>NZ_FNGV01000046.1 GCF_900103215.1 Kriegella aquimaris | reverse complement strand
TTCATCTTGGCCATCAAATTCTGCATATCTTCCCCTACCTTCTTTTCAACCACCCGAGCATAAATTTGCGTAGTCGAAAGTTTGGTGTGCCCTAAAAGTTTAGAAACCGTTTCAATAGGCACTCCATTGGAGAGTGTTATCGCCGTTGCAAAGGTGTGCCGTGCCACATGAAAGGTTACCTTTTTACTAATACCGCAGGCGTTGGCAATATCTCTTAAAGTGCGGTTAATCATTTGGTTGCTGTAAATAGGTAGTAACTTACCACCTTCAAGCAAACTAGTATTGTTTTTATATTTATCTATAATTTCCATGGCCTTAGGTAGCAAAGGAATCTTCAAGGGTTCGTCTGTCTTTGTCCTTTTAGTGTATAGCCAATCGTTACCGTCCATGCCTTTTACCAAATGATCTGCTTTTAGTTCTTGCACGTCAATAAAAGATAAGCCTGTATAACAGGCAAAAATGAACAAGTCTTTTATACGTTGGGTACTTGGAACTTTAAAGGTGGTTTCTTCAATGAGCTGCAATTCTCTTTCCGTCAAAAACTGGCGTTCTGTTTTTTCAAATCGTAGTTTGAAATTGATGAAAGGGTCTTTCTCCAACCATTCCAATTTAACGGCAAGCCTGGACATCTTCTTTAAGCGCTCCATGTGTTTCATAGTGCCGTTATTGGCACACCCCATTCTTGTAGCTGGTTTATACTTACGTATGTACTGTTCGTAATCAACAATAAAAGCATAATTTAGTTTTTTAAGGGGTATATCCGAAATACCCTTTTCTTCTTCCAAGAACTCTTTGACGCAACGTTCTGTAGTATAGTAGTTCTTCATCGTACCTTTCCGAAGCACGGTAAGCATAGCGGTATTATGGTATGTAATTAAGTCAAGTAAAGTCTTGCCTTGCTCATCCTCCCCTAAATAACGGGACTTTACTCGCGCAGAAGTAATGTCAACTTCCTCTTGTAAAAGTTGTCGGTGCGCCTCGTGTAGACCAGTAAAAACTTGGTCCATATACTTGTTCAAGGAGATAACGTACTTTGAAAACCCCTTGCCTCTTTTGCGTTTTTCGTCCCAAAGGGACACCGGCAATTCCCGATTTAGACCGAATTCAGCTCTTTTGCCGTCTACCGTGACGCGGGCGTAGATCTTAATGGTGTCAATTTTAGAAGTGAGTTTCCTAACGATAAATACAACTGATAACCTACTGTTTTCCAACATATTACATAGCTTTA
>NZ_FNGV01000021.1 GCF_900103215.1 Kriegella aquimaris | reverse complement strand
CCTTCACCATTTTATAGTAGGCGGTGCCCACACGGATATAGGGAGTGTCTTTCATGATTCTATTTTTTGAATGAAGGGAGCCTCCAGTTTAGTGCTTTCTATTTTTCATCAACAGCTCGTTGAACCGCTGTTCCAGGGTTTCGTCCGAGAGGTCGGGTTCCCCCAACAGCCAGGCATCGATGGTATCCTTGTCAAAGAATTTCTGGCGGATATGGGGATTGTTCCCCATCGGGATGAGTTTTAAATGCGTCAGTTTGTAGATCTTGCTCTTGGACAGCCCGGTGTAAGCGACAAGGTCTTCAACGTTCATTACTTTTTTGTTGTGGCCGAGCAGTCCCTTAATCTCGGAGAGCAGCCCTACTACGTTTTCCTTTTCTTTCATGGTATTTCTTTTTAGGGTTTTGCCCAAATTAGAGGAGCGCCTACCGTCAAAAGAAATCCAAGGAAGTCTTTAACTAAAAAAAAGAATGTTTTTTGAAGAATTTTCAGCAATACACTAAAATCATCTAGGATTGTGCAAATGTTGAATTGTGAAATGGGAAGTCGGGCAACAATTGAATTAAAAAATCAGCCCAAGGATAAAAAGGATTAGGTTCGTTCGGCTGCCACCCACCCATTCCTTTATATACCGGTCGGTCTTTATCCTTGCCTTGGCAAGTTGCTTGCCCCCTCTTTAGGATAAATCCATAGGAATCATTTGTTCTTACTTTTAAATAAAGCCAAAAGAAACAAAGGGGGAAACAGAAGAGAATTTTAACGTTGATAAATGTTAAGTTTTATATCATAGAAGGAGGTCTAAGTACTTTATTGAAAATAAATGAACTATTGATTTTTTGGTCAGTATGATTTAGTCTAAAAAAAAGCTAGTTTAACGGTATAGTTCACAAATCAAGACTCGAACATTTATAGGAACTGTGACGTGTGTCGGCACAAACCTTACCAGATAAAAACCTTAGTAATTCTTAATCAAGTATTAAATATTTTGTACCTTATTTTTATTTAATTTCAAAATCGTTAAAACGATTTTCATTATAACGTTCTCCATTTGTCATTAATGAACAATATTTCTCTGATGGATACTTCTTAATATCTATTGTGAAAGCGAGGAAGATCGAATTATTAAATATTTATGAAGTTAGTTATTACACAGTACCTGATAGTTTTTTTAAGTTTTTACCCTATTAATCAGGATACAATTTATATTTCTAACAAATCAACCCTATGGAAAATTACATCGGATTTGACTGGCAATGGCAAATACTGGCCATTATTATGGTCTGGCAAACTAACAGAAGGTATATCTGAACATCCCGATTCCATTTTTCAGGGTATGGCATTCTCCACTGCACATTTGCGTAAATACCTCAAAACTGGATATAAAAACAAAAATGACTCAATCTCGATTATAAATTCCTTTGACTATATAGAACATCATTTGCTTAGACAAGATACGATGATAATTAATCTGTCAAATGAATTAAAGTTTAATAACAAACTCGTTCGCGCAGAGTTTAAACTTATAAACGATGATTTGATTTCTATTGCTGAAAATACAGATTCAAGTATATTTTCCTTAAAATTTTTGTTCTCCATTATAGTGATTCCAATAATAATAGGCTTATTCGCAAACTATGTATATAATACAAGAGGAGACATCATAGGGGGAGTTGAAGGATTTTATAATTCAATCAAAAAAAGGATAATCAAAAAATAGCTCAGGTGCCAACAAAACATAAATTTTCTATTAGGATTTTTACTTTTTGGTCTTTATTAGCCATGTCGGTATCCTATTTCATATTTTATTACGAAAGTCCTTATTTAACGAAGAATGATTCTGTTGAATTTTATGAGCATTTGTTGTCAAGTAGAATGTCCAAAATGGCAATTGACTCGACCTTCTCTGGCTTTACACAAGAAGAAGTTTATAGTTTATTAAGTGAAACTAACGAAGTTTATAATAAAAAAAGACAAAAAGGTTTACTTACCTATCTCAGCTTTGTAGTAATGCTTATAGGACTAATTGTTTTAATTAGTTTTTATTACAAATTCCTTTTAAGATCAAAAAGAGACAGGTTGAAATTTGAGTCTGCAATAAAAAATGATTTTGCAGAATCAAGGTTAAAATACCAATTATTAATTAAGGATTTGAAGCAAAAAATAATTAACGATTATAGAACCAATAACAAAGTAGACCTCCCAACATTACTTATTATTAAGGACTATTTGCACAAAAAAGATAAAGATCTGGCCACAAATATCCTTGCCAGTCAGTATGACAAAAGTAAATTAGATTTGTTATTCATCGAATTTGAAAAAGAAATTTAATTATTTTTTAGTTGACGTAAATGAGATAGGCAAAAGAAGAAATCAAAAAAAGGTAATGGTTTAACCAAGAAGGAATTATTGTTTTAAGAAGCAAAAAAAGAAATTTTCAGCAGATATCATTCAGTCTCTCATTTGGTCTTTTTAATAGTTTCGTTTATTTTTCATCTTTTATGGGAAAATTTCAAACGGCAGAATCGCAAAAGGGGGTCTAATCCCTAAAATAAAATCCGTGAAGAAAAAATATGAAAATGTTGTACCTATGTTGTACCCGCTCCAAAAAAGAAAAGCTTCCGATTTCTCGGAAGCCCCGTCTTTATTGACGTGGTCCCACCTGGGCTCGAACCAGGGACCACCTGATTATGAGTCAGGTGCTCTAACCAACTGAGCTATAGGACCAAAAATGAGGGCAAATTTAACCATTAAGCCCAATTACACAAAATTATTAACGCACCTTTTGTTCTAAATACCATTTTCATCGCCTTTATAGGGGTTTACAGCGACATCTTGACACAACTCTACCAATACGCCATTTACTGTTTTCGGGTGTAAAAACACTACCCACTTATTGTCGGCACCTTTCTTGGGAGCATCGTTCAGTACCGTGAATCCCTCTTTTTTAAGACGCTTGATTTCGGCCCATATATCCCTTACTTCAAAGGCGATATGGTGAATGCCCTCACCCCTTTTTTCAACAAACTTGCCGATGGCACTTTCTTTACCCATCGCCTCCAATAATTCTATTTTGTTCGAACCGATTTTGAAAAAGGAAGTCCGTACACCTTCCGATTCTACCGCCTCGGTTTTATAGCTTGGGGTTCCTAAAAGTTTTTCAAATAATGCGTTCGAGGTCTTCAAATTCTTTACAGCAATACCAATATGTTCTATTTTCTCCATAAATAGACTTTAGAAACTTACTATTACTTCTCTAAGATACAGTATTCCTTCGTATTTTTGCCCAATGGAAACGCAACGACAGAAAAAAATAGCCGGGGTCATTCAGAAAGATATTGTCGATATTCTTCAAAAGGCGGCAATTGATGGAGGATTAAAAGGCATACTAATTTCAGTCACCAAGGTATCGGTAACTACGGATTTATCCATAGCCAAAGTATACCTCAGCATTTTTCCCAATAAAAGCGCTGCCGAATTAATGGAGGGTATCAAATCAAATCAGCCATTGATCAAGCATGATTTGTCACAACGTACCAGAAATCAATTACGAAGAGTGCCTGAATTGTTATTTTTTTTAGATGATTCGTTAGATTACATAGAAGGTATCGACAAATCATTAAAAGAGGGAGAAAACCCCATTGAGAATAGGGACTTGCTTGATAAGAGAAAAAAAATATAGGATTGAATTTTCCGCTATATATCGCCCAGCGCTACGTGCGCTCTAAAAGCAGCCAAAATGCGGTAAATATTATTAATTTCATTACTTTCCTTGTAATCATTATTGGTTCGGCAGCCCTATTTATTGTCTTATCAGGGTTTGCAGGATTAAAAACCTTTAGCCTCTCATTTACTGACATTTTCGATCCCGATTTAAAAGCTACCCCTACCACAGGAAAGTTTTTTTCCATTTCGGCAGCTCAGGAAAATGATTTAGATAAAATTGGGGGTATTGCATCTTTTTCCAAAGAAATAGAAGAGAAGGTTTCCCTTGTCTATAATGAAAAATATTGCATTGCGGAAATTAAGGGTGTAGATGACCAGTACAACAAAACAACCGGTGTCGATAGCATCGTATATTTTGGCAAATGGGATATAGGCAACGGCTTTGGCGTGGCCGGTATTGAAATTACCAGATTATTGGGTCTAGCAGTTAATCAATACAGAAATCCATTGGTCGTAATGGTTCCAAAACCGGGCAAAGGTTCAATATCTCTAAAATCACTTAAGACAAAGCCATTAGTTCTTAGTGGAATTTATGCCATCGAGGAAAACCTGGATAAGAAATATGTTTTTACCGACCTGGCATTGGCACAAGAGCTGTTGGAAAAGAACAGTGACCAAATATCGGGAATCAATTTCAAGCTTGTACAAGGGGCCGAACCTTCTGAGGTCAAAAAAGAAATAAACAAAATTTTTGGCAATACCGTTATTTTAAAGAATAGAAGGGAGCAAAATAGTACCCTGCACCGTATGCTAAATACAGAGAATTTAGCCACTTACCTCATTTTCACCTTGGTGCTTATAATTGCTCTTTTTAATGTGGTCGGGGCTATTATTATGATGATATTGGACAAACAACAAAACTCAAAAACCCTTTATAACCTAGGCGTTACAATTAAGCAACTTCGACGCATCTATTTTGTTCAAGGGATGATAGTTACCACTTCGGGCGGAATCATAGGCGTATTACTGGGATCATTGCTTATTGTTTCACAACTCTCTTTCGGATGGTTAAAGATTACCCCCTCACTTCCCTACCCTGTAGAATACAATATTGTCAATGTTATTGTGGTTCTGGCGACAATAACCGTACTGGGCATAATTGCTTCAAAAATTGCAAGTACGCGGATTGGCAAGAAATTGATTGCCTCTTAAAGAGAAGCAAATTCATAATCTGCAAACTTTTCTGAAACCTCATCGAAAGCGGCAAATACATCTACGGCATCGTCGCTGGTAACCATCTTCATTCGGTATTCCTTAAAGTTGGGAATTCCTTTAAAATAGTTGGTGTAGTGCCGACGAGTCTCGAACACGCCGAGTTTTTCACCTTTCCAGTCTATGGCCATCTGCAAGTGGCGTCGAGCTGCCTCTACGCGTGCTGTCAACGTAGGGGGCGCTAGGTAATCCCCGTTTTTCAGAAAGTGCTTTACCTCTGCGAAAAACCAAGGATTTCCAATGGTTGCACGGCCGATCATAGCACCATCAAGACCATAATCGTCACGCATTCTTTTAGCTGCTTCGGGTGAACTGATATCTCCATTTCCAAAAACAGGAATGTGCATACGCGAGTTGTTTTTCACCGCTGCAATAGGCGCCCAATTCGCATCACCTTTATACATTTGTACTCGCGTGCGACCATGAATGGCAATGGCTTGGCAGCCTACATCTTGCAGACGTTCTGCTACTTCTACTATTTTTATCGAATCATGGTCCCAGCCCAAACGTGTCTTAACTGTTATCGGCAAATGGGTTCGTTTTACCATTTCTTCGGTCAATTTGACCATCAGCGGAATATCTTTCAAAATACCGGCTCCCGCTCCTTTGCAAACGACTTTCTTAACCGGACAACCAAAATTAATATCGATAATATCAGGATTTGATTTTTCTACAATCTCCACCGACTGTAGCATAGAATCTAAATTGGCCCCGAAAATCTGGATTCCGACAGGGCGTTCCTTTTCATAAATATCGAGTTTCATTACGCTTTTGGCGGCATCGCGTATCAGGCCTTCGGAAGAAATAAATTCGGTGTAAACCACATCTGCACCCTGCTCTTTGCACAATGCACGAAAAGGGGGGTCGCTAACATCTTCCATGGGAGCAAGCAATAGCGGGAACTCAGGCAGTAATATGTCTCCAATTTTTGGCATGCCGCAAATTTACAACTAATCTCGAAGTTGTTGAAATTCGACCGCAAATACCTCATAATTTGGGTTTAACTGTACAAATCTTTCAGAATAAAATCGTTCGGATTACCCTATTCTGATCCTAAATTCGATCTCTTTCGTCGATACTTTTTGACTTCTTGTTGTTCTTAATGGCCACATTTCCGAATTTGTACCTGAAGCCTAAGGTAAATAATCGATTTTCCCGACGTGATAAGGAAGTATTGTATTGATTATTGAACTGCCGGACGTTAAAGAGATTGCCCTGATTAAAGATGTCGTCTACGCCAATGGAAATGCTTGCTTTTTTATTCCACAACGTCTTGCGCAGGGCAATTCCCAATTTACTATAGGGATCTTGTCTTGAATTACCTACGGCCAGACGTGAAAAATAGGTAAAATCTATATCTAACAATAGGCTTTTGTCGTTTAATAGTGTAAAGCCGTTGTTTGCCCGCACATACCATGTCCAAAGTCCATTATCGAGCAATTGTTGAGAGTATATATCGGTAAATCGATTTTCTTTATAATAATAGGAGAATGATAAATAGCTGTACCAAAAACGGGTAATATCCTTATTCAAAGAAAAATAAGTGCCATAGGTGACATCCCTATCTAAATTAGTACTTATAAAACGCAATAAATTGGCATCATTATCTTGAAATACTTGTTGCCTCAACTGATCTCTCTGGTTTCTATAAAAAATTTCAGCGGTATAACTTCGATCGAAAGTATACTCTATGGCAATATAATCGCGTATAGCAGGCAAGAGATCCGGGTTTCCTTCAACAACTGAATTATTGCTCTGAAAAACTTGAAAGGGATTCACACTGCCATAACGGGGCCTATTTATGCGGCGGTAATACTGAAGACTGAATTCGTGATTTTTGTTCAAGGCATATTTTACCGATAAGGAAGGAAACAGCTCGAGGTATGTTCTTTTATTGACCTCGGGCCTTACATCGAGATGACCCAAAGTTTCGGTATATTCTGCACGCAAACCTGACTTAATGTTCCATTTATCCCATTTTGCATTAAAGCTAGCATACGCGGCATAAATTGATTCGTCATAGGTAAATCTTCCTGCCAATGTAGGGTCGATTCCCGTTTGACTTTGGTCAAATCCTTGTTGCGAAATTATGCTTTTAGAGGCTATTGATGCATATCGAATACCTGATTCAATCTGTGCAGATGAGCCTAAAGGCTGTGAATAATCTGCCTGAAGGCTGAACAAGTTAAGTTTTTGCTCTGAGTTTGTGGTAAAATCGTTTTCGTCGGTCCTGTTGCCCGCCACATCGTAAAAATCGGTTTCCAGCATCTGACCTCTCTCATAATCATAATAGGTATAATGCGAATTGATGGCGATTTCACTCCCCTTCTTATTCATTTTATGTACATAATCAAGATAATATGAGGTGTTCAACTGTTCTTCATGGGAGTTATTAATTGTATTAAACTTTGAATTCAAAGGTCCTTCAGGGTCATTTATAGAAGTTTCCGTATCATAAATTCTATCTACTTTCGGCGACCATTCATGTATTGTAGAAAAGCTAATAGTGGTTTTGTCATCGATGTCGTAATCAAAAAAGGAAGTTGCATTGTGCCGTTTTATCCGTTTTGTATACTCCTGTTCGGCCGTCCAAACTGAGGCAATTTCATCAGCCTCAAAAAAATTGGTGACATCGGTAAATTTTGCAAGCTCTTTACTGTCACCAAAATTATAGTTTATAGAAGCTCGCGTTTTTTTTCCTTTGAAATAATGGTCCATTCCAAATGTATGTTTGGGAAAAACTCCCTGTACATATCTATTATAAATAGCTCCGTTGTAACCAGCAATCAGGTTTTTCTTCATCTTTATGTTGATGAGCATGTCACCTTCAGCGGTATATTTCGAGGGGGGGTTGGTGATAATTTCTATGGACTCGACATTACTGGCAGAAGTGCCCGATAAAAGATTGATAATATCTTCGTCAGGGAGGTTTACGATGCGGTCATTTATCAATAAACCGACGGAATTGGTTCCTTTTATGGTCAATATATTATCAATGACCACTATGCTTGGTGTACGTTTTAATACGGACCAAATATCATCGTCGGATAAAGCGGTATTCTCTATTCTAAAAACCATCCGATCTACCTGGCGTTCCAAACGAGGTTTTTGTAGGGTAACCACGACCTCTTCTAGTGATTGGGCATTACTTCCCACATTTATTGAGGCAACGTCAATATCTGAATTTACTTCGACCCAACGCAGTTCCGACTCATTCTCAATATAGCTTGCCTTAATAAAATAGTTTCCGCGTGATACACCTGCTATTTCAAAATATCCTTGATTGTCTGCAGAAGTCCCTTTAATCATTGTAGAATCCCCTATCGCAAGTAAAAATACGTTGGCATGGGCCAAAGCCAAGTCCTCCGAATCCTTGACCACTCCGGAAACCTTATATTCCTGTGAAAAGAGAAAAGAGTTAGTTGCTATCCAAAAAAGTGAAAGAAAAACAAGATTCTTCACAAGACTAGTAGGTTTTATGCCAAATCTAACAATTTTTGTCGGAAATACCTTATAATTAACATTCGTTGGTCAGAAAAACCCAAGGTTCGAAGCTCTTGTTATATAATTATTGAAGCAAAGTTAACGACTGTTTATTTTGCGTTATATTTGCAGTTGCTAAAAACGCTAAAAAACCCTTTTGTGAAGCATATTCGAAATTTTTGCATCATTGCCCATATAGACCATGGTAAAAGTACTTTGGCCGATAGGCTATTGGACTTTACCGGATCTGTAACCGAGCGAGAGAAAAAAGAACAGTTGCTTGACAGTATGGACTTGGAGCGCGAGCGCGGTATTACCATTAAGAGCCATGCCATTCAGATGGATTACACCCATGAAGGCACCGACTATATATTAAATTTAATCGACACCCCTGGCCACGTCGATTTTTCATACGAAGTTTCACGTTCTATAGCGGCCTGTGAAGGGGCTTTATTGGTGGTCGATGCCGCTCAAAGTATACAAGCGCAGACTATCAGCAACCTTTATTTAGCCTTAGAAAATGATCTAGAAATTATTCCGGTGCTGAACAAGGTCGACCTACCGAGTGCAAACCCTGAAGAGGTGACCGATGACATTGTTGATCTTTTGGGCTGTAAGCCCGAAGAAGTGATTCCGGCAAGCGCAAAAACAGGAATTGGCATTCAAGAAATTTTAACCGCTATTATAGAACGCATACCGCCTCCCAAAGGCAACCCAGATGAGTCTTTACAAGCATTGGTCTTTGATTCGGTCTATAATCCTTTCAGAGGGGTGGAGACGTATTTTAGGGTGATAAACGGAGAGATAAAAAAGGGACAAAAAATAAAATTTGTAGCTACGGACAAGAATTATTTTGCCGATGAAGTTGGCACCTTGAAATTAACACAGCATCCCCAAAAATCAATTAAAACAGGGGATGTAGGATATCTGATTACGGGAATAAAGGATGCCCGCGAAGTAAAGGTGGGCGATACTATCACCGATGCCGCCAGCCCCACAAAAAACCCCATTGCCGGTTTCGAAGATGTAAAACCGATGGTTTTTGCAGGAATATATCCTGTTGACACCGAAGACTTTGAAGAGCTGCGCTCTTCTATGGAGAAATTACAACTAAACGACGCCTCATTAGTTTTTGCTCCAGAAAGTAGTGCCGCCTTAGGTTTCGGCTTCCGTTGCGGATTTTTGGGAATGCTCCATATGGAGATTATTCAAGAACGGCTAGAGCGTGAATTTGACATGACCGTAATTACGACGGTTCCCAACGTTAGCTATCATGCTTTTACACGTAAAAATCCGGAAACCCCGTTAATTGTTAACAATCCCTCCGACCTACCGGATCCTTCCACGGTCGACCGTGTTGAAGAACCCTATATAAAAGCAACGATTATCACAAAGTCTGATTTTGTTGGTAATGTAATGTCCCTTTGTATCGAAAAAAGGGGACAGATTACCAATCAAACTTATTTAACTACCGAAAGGGTCGAGCTCAATTTTGATATGCCTTTGGCAGAAATTGTGTTTGATTTCTATGACCGATTGAAAACCGTCTCAAAAGGCTATGCTTCTTTTGATTATGCACCTATTGGAATGCGGGTTTCTAAGTTGGTTCGTGTAGACATTCTGTTAAACGCCCAACCCGTTGATGCCTTATCTGCACTGATCCATGCCGACAATGCACAAAACATCGGCAAGAAAATGTGCGAAAAACTAAAGGAACTTATTCCCAGACAGCAGTTCGATATTCCCATTCAAGCAGCAATCGGGGCCAAAATAATTTCACGGGAAACCATAAAAGCGCTTCGTAAAGATGTAACCGCGAAATGTTACGGAGGTGATATCTCCCGTAAGCGAAAGTTGCTGGAGAAACAGAAAAAAGGTAAAAAAAGAATGCGCCAAGTGGGTAATGTTGAAATTCCACAGCAAGCATTTATGGCCGTACTAAAGTTAAACGACTGAAAACCTGAAACAAATAGTTGAGCAAATCAGTTCTGCAAAATATACTCATGCGTATTTTCCCACAAAACTTATCAACATGTACAATATTCGTTGCAAAGCAATAGTTATACCCAATACCATTGCTAAGTCTTAAAAAAGATGACAACATATATTGCACA
Organism: Kriegella aquimaris; assembly: GCF_900103215.1. Taxonomy (GTDB): domain Bacteria; phylum Bacteroidota; class Bacteroidia; order Flavobacteriales; family Flavobacteriaceae; genus Kriegella; species Kriegella aquimaris. The sequence goes on along the minus strand of NZ_FNGV01000021.1, from coordinate 46,556 downwards.
GTTTACTGCTAAACACCAAATTCTTCAAGTAGAACAGAACTCCATCTTTATATGGAGACAAGAAAGTGGCGCGATTGATACTTCATTGTTGGAAGATAAAATCAAACGGGAATCTGCCCTACACTTTTATGAACTGGTTGCTGGTGAAGATTATGATATTAACCAAGAAGATATTTTGGTGACCATAGAAAAAACCCAAGCCTTTTCAGGCTAAGGCGACTAATTTGTCTTTTCAATTTTATTAAGATTCTGGGATGCACATCGATTTTATGCCATTTAAAGGCAAGAAGAGCGATTTCATTCTCAGGCATTCCTTGATTTCAAGTTGTTCCCAGTGGACTATTTTACATCAAGAAAAGCGAAAAACCTTTCTTCTTGTCGGGTAGATAAGTATCGTTTGGTGAACAAGCCTATACTCAATCTGATTCCCCTTAAAAAGCATCTTGTTTTTTTAGTATCTTTAATAAATCTCATCGAGCCTTTATTACGACTTATGCGCACCCGGAGAAATTTTGTTAGAGCCTTATTAACTATACCGGCTCTTGCCACCTTAAGCGATTCTTTCGCTTTTTCAAAATGGGAAGAAAATCAGCAATCGTACTCTCATAAATTTAAGTTGAGCCTAAACCTCTATTCTTTCAATGCTTTTTTAAAAGAAAAAAAAGTCGATTTGTTCGACATGTTAGATTTCTGCGCGCAACATAACTTCGATGCCATCGATCCCACTGGATACTACTTTCCGGGCTACCCTGCAGTGCCAACAGATGATTTTATAAATAATTTTAAGCGAAGGGCTTTTATTTTGGGCCTTGATATCAGTGGTACCGGGGTTCGTAATAATTTCGCCGATCCAGACGCCAATAAGCGTAATGCCGATATTGAACACATTAAGCAATGGATCGAAGTTTCTGCTAAAATGGGAAGCCCCCATCTTCGTATTTTTGCGGGAGAACATAACCACAAAGGCTATTCAAAAGATCAAGTTTTCGAATGGATGGCCAAAGACATTCGTGAATGTTGCAATTACGGAAAAAAGCATGGGGTTATCGTCGCTTTACAAAACCACAATGGGTTTTTAAAGACTGCCGACGATGTCAATATACTGTTCGAAAAGGTCAATTCAGAGTGGTTGGGACTTAATCTTGATATCGGAAGCTATCGACAAAAAGACCCTTATGAAGAAGTGGCCAAGAACATTCACCACGCCGTTACCTGGCAAATCAAAGAAAATGTATGGATGGATGGACAGGAAAAGCATACCGATTTCCTAAAACTGTTTACAATCATAAAAAAGGCGGGTTATCGGGGTTACCTACCGCTAGAAACACTCGGTGAAGGCGACCCTTTTCAAAAGGTTGAAGGCTTATTAAAAGAAGTGAAAAGAGCAATGGCTCAAGTTGAATAGGTTAGCTATATGAACACTAATAAGAAGTTATTTACTTTTTTAATGCTGCCGTTAATCCTTTTTTCCCAAAAGGAAATAAAAAAAGTAGCACAATGGACCACCCATGAAATCAACTTGACCGCCACGGACAAATACGAGAATCCGTATGCCGATGTCGATGTTTGGGCCGTATATACCAATCAAAATGGAGACTCGCTAAAGAGACCTGCTTTTTGGAGTGGTGAAAACAATTGGAAACTACGTTTCTCCCCACCGGATGCAAACATATCCTGGTCATGGAAAACTTTTTCTTCTAATCGAAACGATACAGGTTTAAACGGAAAAAAAGGCACTTTCGAGTCTATCCCTTATAAAGGGAATAACCGACTTATAAAAAATGGTTTGTTGAAAATGTCAGCGGGGCATAGAAATGTGGTCCATCAATCAGGGAGGTCTTTTCTGATAGTGGGCGATACACCGTGGGCCCTTCCATTTAGGGCAACCAAAGAGCAAGCCGAAGCTTATGCCAAAGACCGTCATGAAAAAGGCTTCAACACAGCGCTCCTGATGACACTGCAACCCGATATTAACGCTAAAGGCCCCAACGTCAGAAATGTCGAGCAAGGGTTTAACCGTGCCTTTAAAGACCTCTCAGACGGACATATTAATGAAGTGAATCCAGAATATTTTGACTATTTAGATAAAATAGTGGCTATTTTGATCGACCATGAAATTGTTCCGGTATATCAGCCCGTGTTTCATGGTTTTGGTTGGAAAGGATTACAAGTATTGGGTTCAAAAATAGAACCACAAGAATATGTGCGCTACACCAAATATCTTCTGGCACGATATGGCAGCAACCCTGCTTTTTGGCTTATTGCTGCCGACCATGATGGCAATGATCCCGGAGTCAAGGAAAGTGGTATCATGCTACAGGATTGGGATTGTTATCAGCAGCCTACCGGCCTTCATTATAACCCTTGTGATGATTTCGTTGCCGAGTGGGCGACAAACGACCCCTCTAAACATTGTATGCATCATAACAAAACCTATCAAAAAGAGCAATGGCTAGATTTTCAATGGGCACAGACAGGGCATGGGGGTGATCATCAATACCACAAAGTAGAGCGTATGTACGACAACCTTCCCACAAAGGCCGTTGCCAATGGGGAATCTACCTACGAAGGTATGAATAACGGAGAAAATGGCCTAGGTTGGTGGCAGGGCGAAGAGGCCTGGATGCAATTGATGCATGGTGGCACAATGGGTGTTGTCTATGGCGCTGCAGCCTTATGGCAATGGAAAATTTCAGCCAATGAAGAAGGTTGGGGAGAATGGGCGGATCAACCTTTATCATGGAGGGAGGCCATGAGGCTAGAGGGATCGAAATATGTCGGCTTGGTAGGAAAGATTTTAGGTGAAATCGATATCACCGATATCGAAAAACGCTGGGACCTTGCCAATGGCGAGCCATTATTGGCAAAAGAGGGCAGCCTTTATCTCTCATTTTTACCAAACGGTGGTGCGATAACCATCGAAAATCTTCCTAAAAATTTAAATTACCGTTGGATAAATCCTAAAACAGGAGAGACAAAACTAAGCGGTATTGGCAGAGAAAAAACTTTTAAAGCTCCCGATGAAAACGCGTGGGTACTTTTAATTAGTGAATAACATATCAATCGACTGCCTCTAAATCCTCGTTATCGTTATCGCTGGTCTCGTCGACATCGAACATTTTTCCTAAATAAACCAATCGGAAACCTTCTTTAATATCATCAAACTCAGTACTGAAAGATGAAATTATCTTTAAATCGTTTTCCGGTGTTTTCAAAAAAACAGGTACTGTATATTTTTCACCCTTCGAAATTTCAATAAGGCCCTCATAATGTTCTTGGCTTTTTATTTCTATTTCGTGCATGACCGGGTATTGGCGTGCCGTCTCCGTAATTTTGATGAAGTCATCAGTGTGAGAGAACAATCCTTCCTTAGGGGTGTTCTCTGGATCGTTCATCTCATCTGCATCGACCAGTCGAAATGAACCATATTCGCCAAACTGCTTTCTAAATTTATCAATGGCGTACTTGTTTATATCAGAGTTTCCGGTAAGTGCCATTAAATAGCCAACATCGTTGAGTTCGATATTATCGGTAAGTGTGTCAGAATAGATGTTGGCCACAAATGCTTCAAGTCCCAGTTTTTTAGCCTTATTGATATTGGTTTGGTTATTATCTATCAACACCACATGACGGTCGTTCTTATTCAAATAATCTCCGATTAATCGCGAGACCTTCGAAGCCCCGATAATTAATATGCCCTCTGATTTTCTCAAGAATACCCCAATAACCTTTGCGAAGAACCTAGCGGTGGTCGCATTTAGTAAAACAGTACCTAATACAATCATAAAGACAAGCGGGGTAATATATTCCGCACCTGGTTCTCCCTTTAATAATAGTTTAGATCCAAAAAGCGAAGCTATACCTGCCGCGACGATACCCCTTGGCCCGACCCATCCAATAAAAATCTTTTCATTTAATTTCAGATTCGAGCCCCAGGCGCTAAGAAAAACTCCCAATGGCCGAATTAAGAAGACAATTATTGCAAATAACATAACCGTTTTCCAATTGTATATTAATTCTAAGTCGGCCAAATTGATATTGGCGGCCAATAGAATGAAAAGTATGGAAATCAACAGTACACTAAGTGATTCCTTGAAGTACAGCAATTCTTTAATATTTGGCAGGTCTGTATTTCCCATGACCATCCCCATAACAACGACAGCCAACAACCCAGATTCATGGGCAAATACATCTGACATAACGAAAACTAATAATACTACGGAAAGGGAGACAACATTTAGTAAGTAATGGGGTACAAAGTTTTTTTTGATGACGAACGTTAGCGCATGGGCAAATGTGAAACCAAATGTGAAGCCGAACAACAAAATTTTACCAAACTCAATAAGGGCCGTCATCGTGTAGGCCTGGCCTTCGCCAACACTTATGAATTCGAAGACCAGAACGGCTGCCAATGCCCCAATCGGGTCAATTAGAATACCCTCCCACTTCAAAACAGTGGAAATATCTTTTTTTAAAGGAATATTTCTTAAAATAGGGGTAATCACTGTTGGGCCGGTAACGATTATCAAAGCAGAGAATAAAAACGAAATCTGCCAGCTAAGACCGAAAATGTAATGGGCGGCAATTCCGGCAGTAAAAAAGGTGACCAAGCTTCCTAAAGTTATTAGTTTAGTGATAACCGGTCCTACATTTCGTATTTCTGAGCGTTTTAAGGTCAATCCTCCTTCAAACAGAATGATACTAATGGCCAACGAAACAAAATAGTAGAGTCCTTCCCCAGGGAAAAGCCCTTTTTCCCCATTCCAAATGGGTTCTATAATTTTAGTGCCGTCTTCGGTGAACATGGTTGCAATCGGTCCGACCAACAAACCAATAAGAATTAGAGGCAAAATGGCTGGTAATTTTAAACGCCAGGCTACCCACTGAGCAATTATTCCTAATATAATGATTCCGGCAAGCTCTATCATTCGTGATGGTTTAAATGTGCAAGGTAAATACTACACACGAAAAATAACATTTTATTTTAAAACCCTACCATAATCCACCCAGATTTCGGTTCTTATTTATTGTATTATCTTGGGCCCACAATCTTTTTAATGTATACCAAGGTTAAACCTTTTAAAACCATCTTGTTCGGATTTGCATTTTCGCCATCCTTGAAGGTAAATGTTCTCGAAGCCACCCGCATAGCCTATTTTTTTGGTGCAAAACTAATTTTGTTACATGTTGGTGAGAAAACTATAGAAAAGTCAAATGGCATCGAAACGCTACTAACAGAAACGGAACACCCAGAACTTTCGGTCGAAATACAATGGAAAAATGGAAACCCATTCCAAGTAATATTAGAAACTTGTAAGACTTCGAATATCGATTTGCTGATTTTGGGTGCAGTACAACATGAAAATCTCTTTCGGTTTTATGTAGGTTCCATCGCTAGAAAGCTGACGCGAAAAGTATGTTGTTCTGTACTATTACTTATAAAACCTTCAGCAGTACGCATACCTTGTAAACATATTGTTGTCAATGGAGTTGATGCTCCCGACACACCATTAGCAATTGAAATGGCCTTTTATGTAGCAAAGATTCTCGGTTCACAACAACTTACCATAGTGGAAGAAATTTTACAAAAAGAGCTTCACGTGACCGTAGAAGATGATAGATCTCTCAAAAAAGCCAATATTATGAAAGAACGACTTAAACACCGTGAAGAATCGAGGGTACGCAAGATAATTTCGGAACTCCCTGAAGTAATGACCAAGGATGTCGTGATAAAAATGCAAAGTATATTCGGCAAACATGGTTATTCTATTGGCCATTATGCAGAGGTGGTACGGGCCGACCTTTTGGTGATGAACGCTCCTATAAAAACCGGGCTACTGGATCGCATATTTACCCACGATATCGAATATATTCTTTCAGATTTGCCCACAGATCTACTAATCGTAAGAAACTGATTTGTCTCCAAAAACCAACCATACCCAAAATTTTGTAAAGACCTTACCCAAGAATATTTTTTCGGGATTTGTGGTTTCCCTCATCGCACTTCCTTTGGGCCTAGGTTTAGCTCTCGCCAGTGAAGCCCCTCCCATATCTGGTATAATAGCGGCGATTGTTGGTGGCATTGTAGTTTCATTGCTTGGGGGTTCCAACGTAACCATAACAGGACCGGGAAATGGAATGGTGATTGTACTTCTCAATGCAATAACGACCTTAGGTGGCGGAGACATGTACCAAGGTTATTTGTATACACTTGCGGCGGTAGTTGTTTCAGGCGTACTGCAAATTTTGTTGGGTTTTTTAAAAATGGGGAAATTGGCAGACTTTTTTCCGGCTTCCGCCATTGAAGGTATGTTGGCCGCTATAGGCCTTGGTATACTGTCAAAACAGTTTCATATCATGATCGGTAATAACGATGCTTCCGGTAGCATAGTCACACTATTAGGAAATATACCAAATGGTATTTATTCTCTTTTTCAACAGCTCGAACTCATGTCTTTGGTTGCCGCAGCCATAGGTATCACTGGGTTTTTAATAATGGTGTTCTATTCAAAAATAAGAAACCCGTACTTTCATTTGATTCCCGCTCCCATGTGGATCATTATCATTTCCGTAGGACTAAGCTTTACTCTATCGGCACTACAGATACCCTATCCTCTAGACGCGACTTTTTTGGTAAACATTCCCGATGATGTCTTAGGTAGTTTGGCTTTTCCTAATTTTTCTAAAGTTTTAGAGGGTGATTTCATAGTCACGGTTTTTGCCATAACACTTATCGCCAGCATAGAATCTCTTCTCAGTATTAAAGCTGTAGACAAGTTAGATTCTTTGAATAGACGATCCAATGTTAATAAAGATCTTAAGGCCCTAGGCTTTGCGACGGCAATAAGTGGAATGTTGGGCGGTATCAATGTGGTAACCGTTATCGCCAGAAGCTCGGTGAACGTCAATAACGGGGCAACCAACCGATCGGCGAATTTCTTTCATGCTTTTTTTCTCGCCGCCCTCGTACTATTGTTCCAAGATCAGCTAAGAAAAATTCCGATGGCCGCATTGGCAGCAATTCTGGTTTATACCGGTTATAAATTGGCAACCCCAAAAACATTTCGAAAAATTGCTAAAATAGGCCGGGAACAGATTGCCATCTTTCTAATAACTTTGTTTACCACCTTATTTACCAATCTAATAACCGGTATAAGTATTGGTATATTCGCGACTTTCATCATACATATCATTCTCAACAAAAGTTTTTCACTTTTTGTCAGCCATCTTACAAAACCCAACGTGCTATTGTTTAAAGAACGCGATGGTGGCAACTTTTATCTCAGCGTCAAGTATTTTTGTAGCTTTTTGAATTTTTATAAACTAAAAAATAAGCTTGACATGGTTCCTGAGAACCAAGATGTGGTGTTAGATTTCTCAATGTGTACTTTCGTTGATCACACGGTAATGGAAGGTCTTGAGAACTATACAGAGGCTTTTGCCAAAAAGGGTGGAAGCATTGAAATTATCGGTCTTGACAAGCATGGTACCCACTCAAAACATCCTTTTGCAATTCGAAAAATCATACCCTTTGCGAAGCTTAGTACCATAGAGCGCTACTTTACCAAAAGGCAGGTACTGCTAAAAGCTACAGCCAAAGAATTCAAATGGCACTATGCCCCGAAAAAAAACACCAAAACGCAATTTCTGTGCGGTTTTATTTTTTTCACAACTCGACAAATACCATACTTGTACAATACGCTATCGAGCGAAGATTGTAAATTCAGATTGTTCGATGTTGATTTTACAGAAGGTGCAGGTATTGCCCATGAAGAGGTAAAGACGACGGTGATGCATATTGAAATGGGCACAAAAATTCCAATTTTTGTACTAGATAGGGAAGGCCTACTCGATTTCATCTATAATCTGGCCGGTTTTAAAGATATCGATCTTCTAGACCATCCTGATTTTAACAAAAGATTTTTTCTCAGTGGTGAGAACAAGCTTGAGATTCAGAAGTTGTTCAACGATAAACTGATTCTCTTTTTCGAAAGCAATCCCTATTATCATGTAGAATCGAACGGTACTTCGCTACTTATTCTTAAAAAGGAACGTCTTCTCAGCGTTCAGGAAATAAAAGCCATGATTTATTTTGGTCAGCAACTACATCAATTAATACGATAGCCTGCTCAAGTTGCCCTCCAAAATTTGAGGAACTTGAACAGTAAAGTGTGTTAAAAAATTCTTAGTTATTCGGGTAACCCTTTTCCTTTTCATAATTTGCAACCTTTTATTTTTCCTAAATGAAACTATATCCCGTTGAGACTGGAAATTTTAAGTTAGATGGTGGCGCGATGTTCGGTGTGGTGCCCAAAACAATATGGAATAGAACAAATCCTTCAGATGACAACAACCTAATCGATATTGCCGCTCGAAGCCTTTTGATAGAAGATGGTGACCGATTGATTCTTATCGATACGGGCATGGGCAACAAGCAATCGGACAAATTCTTCGGCTATTACTACCGCTGGGGTGATTATTCGATTGATGATTCATTGAAGAAATTAGGGTTTCATAGGGATGATATTACCGATGTTTTTTTGACGCATTTGCATTTTGATCATTGTGGCGGATGTATTCAGTGGAATAAAGATAGAACAGGCTACGAACCTGCTTTTAAAAATGCTGTGTTCTGGACGAATGAAGACCATTGGCAATGGGCAATAAAACCTAATGCTAGGGAGAAGGCCTCTTTTTTGAAGGAAAATCTCATGCCCATGCAGGAGAGCGGACAACTAAAATTTGTTAAGAAAGGAAGCGATACTTTTTTAGAAACATCAGATTTGGGTTTTGGTATCCTTTTTGTTGATGGTCATACCGAAAAGCAAATGTTACCGCATATTCACTATCAAGAGAAAACTCTTGTTTTTATGGCAGACCTAATCCCCACGGTTGGTCATATTCCGTTGCCTTATGTCATCGGCTATGACACCAGACCCCTGCTAACACTCGCTGAAAAAGAAATCTTTTTGAATAGAGCAGTGGAGCAAGATTATTATTTGTTTTTTGAACATGATGCACATAATGAAATCTGCACCTTACAATCAACAGAAAAAGGAATTCGACTTGATGAATTACATAATTTCAATGACATCTTTCAGTAAATTTCCAACAAAAATACCGAATAGTATTTTTATTGGAATATTTAGCACCTTTGGGCAGGAAGATCATATCCAAAATGTCGACGTGAATCCTGTACTTTCATTGGGAAATGACATAAAAGGACCAGCTGTCGAGAATGATGGAAATACATTTACCGAAAATTTAGAGGAAGAAGTACTTGTAAAAATCGTATACGAAAAATGCAAAACCCCCGTTTTTAAAAGGATTTTAAAAGGGATTTTCGATAATTATATTAGATTCAAACAGGGTGGAAACAGGTTTCTTATAGATTCTGTAAGGTATAGCATTTTCCGTATGAAAAAAGGAAAGAAGCAAGATGAGATCTGGGTACGCGAATCTGAAATGGGTCAACCCAACAATTTGGCAATTGCACCATATGGCAATGATTTAAATGTAAACGAATCGGTAAAAGGTATTTTAGGCATTAACGATACAGTCGTCATCGCTTCGAAGATTGGGAAAATTATAAAAGAGGTTCAATTAATGGGGGTAAAGCCCTTAAATATTATCTTTGCGGGCGCAAATGGCAAATCCAGTTTTTTTTACCATGGTCAAACGAGGTTGTTTTGCAACATTACTAGCCCTGAATTCAGGTACTTTACTCATAAAAAACACTAACTTAATATATATAACATGACATTTAATTTTCCGAAATTATGCATTGGTTTTTCAGCATCTCTATTATTAATGAGCTGTGGAGCCACTTCCTTGGTATCCACCCCCATTGAAAATATTGATACTACACCGTTAAAAATAGCTGATCTTAGCGATAGTGAGAAAAAACATTGGGGCCATTTAGATCTTGTCGCAGATACTATCCCTGGAATGAGTGTTGACAAAGCCTATACCGATATTATCGGTAATAAAAAGGGACAAAAAGTTATCGTAGCTGTACTCGATTCGGGTATGGATCTTAAACATGAAGACCTTGATGGTGTGTTGTGGACCAATAAAGGTGAAAAGCCTGGAAATGGCATTGACGATGACGGCAATGGTTATATCGATGACATTCATGGCTACAATTTTTTAGGTGAATCCTACAACGAACAATTGGAATATGCCAGAATAGTACGATTGAATATAGGTGATGCCACACTTCAGTCGAAGGCAAAGAAACAACTGGATGAGAACTACCAAAAGGCCCTACAGAATAAACAACAATACGAACAAATCTTACAAGCGGTTAAGACAGCGGATGAAGCGATAAAGAAAGAATTAGGTAAAGAAACATATACCAAAAAAGATGTGGCGACCATCAAGCCGACAGATCAGGCAATGCAACAACATGTGGGGGTAATCACCCAAATGTTCACCTTTGCCGAAAGCATTGCTGAAGTATATGAAGATTTGAACGCAGGCCTCAAACATTTTACCGATCAATTAAATTATAATTATAACAAAGACTTTAATGGGCGTGAAGTGGTCGGTGACAATCCCTACGACATTAAAGATTTGGGTTACGGAAACGGAAACCCACAAAACCTTGTGGAAGATGAAAGCCACGGTACACACGTTGCCGGTATTATTGCAGCGGAGCGTAATAATGGCAAAGGCGTAAACGGAGTTGCCAATAATGTGGCGATTATGAGTATTCGCGCAGTTCCCAACGGAGACGAATACGACAAGGATATTGCTTTGGGAATTCGCTATGCCGTCGATAATGGGGCTAAAATAATTAATGCCAGTTTCGGGAAATCATTTTCCCCCAACGCAGAATGGGTATATGACGCCTTAAAATATGCCGCTGAGAACGACGTACTCTTTGTTCATGCGGCCGGTAATGAAGGTGCTGACCTAGACGACCCTAATAATCCTAATTTTCCCAACGACCAGGTAAATAACGGTCCTGAAATTTCTGATAATGTAATTACCGTAGGTGCGCTCAGTAGCAAATACGGATCAGAGATGGTGGCCACTTTCTCCAATTATGGAAAAATTAATGTCGATGTTTTTGCTCCCGGTGACAACATTTATTCCACCATGCCGGACAATGATTATGAATATCAGGGCGGAACATCTATGGCGGCACCTGCCGTAGCCGGTGTTGCAGCTTTGATTCGTTCACAATATCCAAAATTATCGGCTTCTGAGGTTAAGCACATTTTAATGGAATCTGGCCTGGCCCCTATGGCAAAAGTCATCTTAGCAGGTGATGCATCGATTACTAAAACTTTAAACAACGTATCAACATCAGGTAAAATCGTCAATGCCTATAATGCACTTATTATGGCCGATAATGTATCTAAAGGGAAAATAAAAATATAAATACCATGCAGTATAAAAAGATAAGGTCTTTAGCGCTTTTGCTTGTTTTGTTTGCCTCTGCAACTTCTCTAATGGCACAAACCACCGATTGCTATTGGCAACAGCATGTTGATTATACGATGGATGTCTCTATTGACGTAAAATCATTTCAATACTCGGGAACCCAAAAATTGGTGTATACCAATAATTCTCCTGATACGCTTAACAGAATTTACTATCATCTCTTTTTCAATGCGTTTCAGCCCGGAAGTGAAATGGACATCCGCCTTCAGAACATAACGGATCCCGATAGTAGAATGATGACCGCAAACCAAACAAGCCGTATTGCGGCTTTGAATGAGAGCGAGATGGGGTACTTACACCCTGTTTCATTAAAACAAGATGGGCAAACCGTTTCATTTTTAGAAGAGGAAACTGTTTTGGTCGTCGATTTGGTCAACCCGATTCCCCCTGGAGGAAAGACCACCCTCGATATGGATTTCAAAGGGCAAGTTCCTTTGCAAGTGCGCCGTGCAGGTCGAAATAGTTCGGAAGGCGTAGCACTTTCTATGAGCCAATGGTATCCTAAACTAGCAGAATATGATTTTGAGGGGTGGCACGCAGACCCTTATATTGCCCGTGAATTTCATGGCGTGTGGGGCGATTTTGATGTAAAGTTGACTTTGGATAAAAAATATGTTGTAGGCGGCAGCGGATATCTTCAAAATCCGCAGGAAATAGGTCACGGTTACGAAACTCCAGGTACCAAGGTAAAAAAACAAAAGGGGAAAACCATGACCTGGCATTTCAAGGCGCCAATGGTACATGATTTCATGTGGGCCGCAGACCCTGATTATCTGCACGATACGTTGCAGGTCGAAAATGGCCCTACACTTCATTTTCTGTACAAGAACAATCCGGAGATAATCGAAAACTGGAAAAAACTACAGCCGAAAACAGCTGAAATGATGCAGTTTTTTAGTAAAAATATTGGCAGCTATCCTTATAAGCAGTACTCCGTTATACAGGGGGGTGATGGTGGTATGGAATATGCCATGAGCACTTTAATTACGGGAGAAAGAAAATTTGGAAGCCTGGTCGGGGTAACAGCGCATGAAATGGCACATTCTTGGTTTCAGCACATATTGGCGACCAACGAATCAAAGCATGAATGGATGGACGAAGGCTTTACCACCTTTATTTCGTCGCTCTGCATGAATGAAATCATGGACGAGAACAAAGATAATCCCTTTGAAAATTCTTACAGGGGATATTACAATCTAGCTACCTCGGGCAAAGAACAACCGCAGACAACACATGCCGATCGATATGACCTTAATTTTGCGTATGGCCAAGCTGCTTACAGTAAAGGAGCGGTTTTCTTGGCACAATTGGGCTATATCATCGGCCAAGATAAATTGATGGAAACCATTCAAAAGTATTATGAAGATTTCAAGTTTAAACATCCTGTGCCCAACGATATCAAGCGAACGGCGGAAAAAGTTTCAGGCATGGAGCTTGATTGGTACTTGACCGACTGGACGCAAACTACAAACACCATCGATTACGGCATCAAAGAGGTCGTTGCCGATGGTGAAAAAACAAAAGTAACATTGGAGCGTATTGGATCTATGCCAATGCCTATTGATATTTTGGTAGTTTATGCCGATGGTAGCCAAGAGACACTTTATGCGCCTTTACGAATGATGCGCGGAGAAAAGGAAAACCCATATCCGAGTTTGAAAAGAACCACACTCGAAGATTGGCCATGGGCTTTTCCGACTTATAGTTTTTCGCTGGATAAGCCGAAAGCAAATATTAAGGCCGTGGTAATCGACCCATCCCAATTGATGGCCGACATTAATGCGCAAAATAATATTTGGCAGGCCCAATAAAAAGTGTTTTGATTTCCATCGTAGCTATTGAAGAGGTTGTTTCAAGTGCAAGAGGCGTTTTGAAAAGGTCAAACCATTCATACACACAACTCATAACGCTAAGCAACTATGACTAGACAATCATGTCATGGTTCAGGGCATCATAGCTTACCGAATAATAAAACGAAATAGTATCTTTACAGTGCCACCGCCCAAATAAGCGATGTTCCTATAAATGGATAAATGAACAGGAAAACTTTTGAAAAAACCCTTAAACTTCGGTTACCCTAGACGAGAAAAATTAAAGAGCCAACCGCTCATTGAAAAATTGTTTCTAGAAGGTAAATCCGTTTCTAGCTATCCTTTAAAACTAATATATCTACAAACCGAACTTAACGAAGACGTAAAAATTCAAAGTACCGTCGCGGTACCTAAAAAAAAATTCAAAAGTGCCGTAAAGCGCAATCGCATAAAAAGATTGCTACGTGAAGCCTATCGACTGAACAAACACCTTGTTTTTAACAATAGTGACCCCTCTTTTGCGTTTCTATTTTTATACCTTGGAAAAGAAATGCCCGACTACCATGACGTAGAAAGAAACATGCAAGCGATACTTCAAAAATTTCTAAAGAAAATAGGTGATGAATAGATTCATGAAAAAACGGATTCTAATACCCCTTTTTGCAATTACATTGATGATTGCGGGAAGTAGTTTTAAAAGTGATTTTTTTGAGATAGCAAAGCAGATTGAAATCTTTACTACGCTTTTCAAAGAACTGAACATGAACTATGTTGACGAGACTAACCCTGCCGAACTGATGGATACGGCAATAAAGAACATGTTGGACGAACTCGACCCTTATACCAAGTTTCTGAACGAACAAGATGTAGAAACCTATAAAATCAATAATGCAGGGGAATATTCCGGTATTGGGGCAGTCGTACGATCTTACCAAGACAAATTGTTGATTGTCGAGCCTTATAAAGGATATCCTGCCGATAAAGCAGGACTCAAAGCGGGTGATGAAATTGTAAAAATCGGAGATATTTCGGTCATGGATTTTGAAGATAACGCCAGTGAGCTTCTTAAAGGAGCCAACGGAACATCGGTAACGGTTACCTTCAACAGACAGGGGGAGACAAAATCAGCAGAAATTACGCGATCGGCCGTAGAAGTTGACGCCGTACCATTTTATAAAATGATCGATGCCAAAACCGGCTATATTGTGTTGGCAAAATTTAATGCAAAAGCCTCAGGGCAGACAAAAGAAGCACTTATCGACCTAAAGGGAAAAGGGGCCGAAAAAATAGTTTTGGACCTGCGAGGCAATCCTGGCGGTTTACTGTCAGAGGCCATCAATGTCACAAATCTTTTTGTTCCCAAAGGGGAATTGATCGTGACCACAAAATCGAAAGTAAAAAAATTCAACAGAGAGTACCATACCAAAAACAAGGCGGTCGATGCAGAAATTCCTCTGGTCGTTTTGGTCGACGGGGGCAGTGCCTCTGCTAGCGAAATTGTATCTGGAAGCCTACAAGACCTAGACCGCGCGGTAGTTATGGGAGCTCGTAGTTTTGGAAAGGGATTGGTACAACGCCCATTAAAACTAACTTATGGCACCCAATTAAAAGTAACCATTAGTCGTTACTATACACCTTCTGGACGCTGTATTCAATCGTTGGATTATTGGAATCGTGATGCGAACGGGAATGCCGTAAAAACATCTACCTTCAATGATTTTACGACCAGAAATGGACGTAAGGTACAAGACGGTGGCGGGGTTCTTCCCGATATTGAAATTAGCGCTACAAAGGCTAATGAACTGACCACCGCCTTATTGCAAAATCATGTTGTATTTGACTTTGCAACGGACTATTATTATAGCAATCAATTACGGAATCTCAATGATTTCAAATTTACGGAAGGCGATTTTCAACAGTTCAAAAATTATGTTTCCAAAAGTGACTTTTCTTTCGAGACCAAAACCGAAAGAGTGCTAAAACAAGCCATGACCAATCGTGAAGAAGTTATTTTTAACGATGCGATTGAAAACGATTTTAAAACTTTGTTGGTAGATATCGACAAAAGCAAACTTTCCGCTTTGGAGAATTACCAAAAAGAAATTCAAAGCAAATTGGAAGATGAAATCGTAAAACGTTATTTCTACAGAGAGGGGCTCTATGAATACTACCTTACCCATGACGATGCTATCATGGCAGCTGCCGAGCTATTAGGAAATACAGTGAAGTACAGTGAAATCTTGAAATAGCCGTCCTTCTATCATTTTTCCTTTTACTGAAAACTTTTGTATTGGTTTAGACCAAGAAATCGATGCTTAATGACATACTGAACACATGCTCTAATAAAAACAGAATGTCTTTAAAATCGGAGAGATAGATTAATTCTATTGCTTCAAAGCCTAAATAATCTTTGTTTAACCAGTTTTCAATTCTTATTTGACTTCTCAATCTTAATTATAAAATTGTATTTCTAATAAACCTTCCCAAGGTTCTCATCAATCTACATCCATAAATAAGATTTAATCAGTCAATTTTCCATAAAAAATCATCAATAACCATGAACTGATTCCTGTGAAACAATTGTAGTTTTGTTGAATAGCTATGTGCTTTTTAGTTCTAAAGCTTGACCTATTAACATTCTTTGCCATCCATGAAAAAAGTCATTTCGATACTACCATTTGCTCTGTTTATATTCTTTTTAGTATTTAATGGCTATAGTCAAGAGCACCTCCACGAACACGGAAACGGGCATACCCATTATGAGGAATACGATGCGGTTTTGAATCATTAGCTCATGTTCCCTTCTAAAACACCTGATCGCATCATCACTAACCTCACGGAAGACCCAGCTCATAGTTTTGCTGTCAATTGGCGTACGAACCAGCAAATCGAATCTGGTGTGGTTGAAATAACAAAAGCGACCGACGGTCCTGAATTTTTGCTTGGTAATGTTCGAAAAGTTTCTGCCATTACACAAAGTTTCGAAAATCAAAATAGAAGCGAACCTTTGGTGAAAGCAAGTTTTCATTCAGCAGTTGTATCGCAACTTGAGCCCAATACGCTATATATTTATCGCGTA
Source organism: Kriegella aquimaris (assembly GCF_900103215.1). Lineage (GTDB taxonomy): Bacteria > Bacteroidota > Bacteroidia > Flavobacteriales > Flavobacteriaceae > Kriegella > Kriegella aquimaris. Next base: position 30,215 of record NZ_FNGV01000021.1, on the reverse strand, counting down.
GGAAACGGCGCCGAAAACAATGCTTACTGGAGCGAATGGTTTCAATTTACTACGGCAAGCGACAACGCCGATAAACCCTTTAGTTTTATTTATTTCGGTGATGCGCAAAATAATGTAAAATCACTTTGGTCGCGGGTCATTCGAAATTCGTATAAGCAATACCCTCAGGTCGATTTTATGTTGCATGCCGGTGACTTAATAAATGATCGTGATGCCAATTTTGAATGGGGTGAATGGTTTCATGCTGGCAGTTTTATCCATGCTACAGTACCAAGCATAATGACTCCTGGCAATCACGAGTACCGTGATGGTGTTCTATCCTCTTTATGGCGACCTCAATTTACACTTCCCGAAAACGGTCCCACAAAAGCCCTAAAAGAGACTTGCTATGCCATTGACTATGAAAACATGAAACTTATTTCAATAGATGGGGAGGCTTTTGACGAGCATAAAGAAGCTAGAATCGCCCAGACTAAATGGCTCGATTCCGTTCTTAGGACAAACACCAAGAAATGGACAACGATTACCACGCATTACCCTATTTATTCAACTGCTAAAGGAAGGGATAATAAAAAACTGCGTAAAGCATTCAAACCTTTGATCGATAAGTACGGCGTAGATCTGGTGCTACAGGGGCATGACCACACTTATGCCCGTGGGTATGTAGAGAACCAAGGAAGAGGGCTTACTGTCGTCAATGATATAGGAACCGTTTATGCCGTATCGGTAAGCGGTCCAAAAATGTACGAATCGCAAGAGCAAGAATGGATGGCTCGACGCGGTGAGTTCACTCAATTATTTCAAATTGTTACGGTATCAAAAGATACGATCACCTATGGTGCATATACCCCAACAGGTAATCTTTACGATGCCTTTGAAATCATTAAAAAGAATGGAAAAAAGGAGTTGATCAATAAAATTCCAAACAGTCCGGTTCGCCTAAAAAGAGACTTTGTTAAAGAAAAATAAACCCTATCGCTGCAAATTTCAATGTTCTCAGAATTTTGCAGATTGCTGTTTAGGAGTTATTTTCGGTTATTATCAATAAATAAAAAAGTAAATGGCTGCTCGTTCCATCAGTTTATTCTTATCCCTGTTGCTAGTACAGTTTTCGAATGCGCAGCAAATAAAGGAAATTTATGTTTCTCCGAACGGTTCAGATAATGGTCAAGGAACCCCCAGGGCGCCTTTTGAAACACTGCACAGAGCATATGATGAAATCGCCTCGCTGGACAACACCAAAAATCAGAGCGTGATCTTATGGATGAATGACGGCACTTATCGCATAAAAAAGCCCTTAGTTATTGATTCTTTGTTGAAAAAAAGCAGCATATCTCTTTCAATAAAGGCGATGGACGGTGCTAAACCCGTAGTCTCAGGCGCCCTTCAATTAACTGGATGGCGAAAAATAGGGAATGGCCTCTGGGCCTGTTCAATAGCTGACGAAATAGGAACTTTTCGAGAACTTTTTATCAATGGCAATAGGGCAACTCGGGCTAGGCATCCAAATAGTGGCTATCTGAGGGTAAACAAAGTGGGTGCCGATAAACGCACCAATTTCTCTTTTACTTCAGGAGATTTTCCTATTCCAGAAAGTACGGTCAAGCCCGAGCTGGTCTTACTGCACGATTGGTCTATAACCCGAATTCCGATTAAAAATATTGATGCTAAAAACAATGTGCTCTATGCCGTGGATTCAATCGGGACTAAAAACCTCGATTTTTTTACTCTTGACCACTGGGAACCTAATCCGCGGTATTACCTTGAAAATGCGCCAGAATTTTTAGATGCCGACGGCGAATGGTTTTTCAATCCGGCCAAAGAGGAGGTCTTACTGAAATTATCATCCAACATTGACCCGAATACTTTAACTATCGAAATACCCGTAGCAGAGCGTCTTATACAGGTACAGGGCACCGAAAAGGAGCCTATATCAAATGTTGCCTTTGAAGGGATTATCTTTAAACACTGCAAATGGAACCTTCCCGAGGAAACCTATGCTGGTATTCAAGCCTGCCATTTTGATCCAAGAAGCCAAATGGAAGAATGGAATGTTGTGCCGGCAGCAATACAAACCCAATGGGTGGAAAATATCCGGTTTGAAAATTGCGAATTTCTTTCGATGGGAGGCAGCGCTGTTTGGTTCGGTACGGGTAGTGCCAATTGTGCCTTGAAAAAATGCCGTATTTATGATATTTCGGGTAATGGTGTTATGATCGGGGAAGGTCAAGATCGCCATATTGGTGATACTCCCTGGTGGAAGATTGCCCCAGAACAAGTGGCTCTCGCCAATACCGTTGAATCTTGCGATATTTCAGAGTGCGGAGTCCAATTCTATGGAGCTGTGGGCATCTGGTGCGGATTGACGGCGGAAACGGTTTTGAGCAACAATAAAATATACAACCTTCCGTACACAGGTATCTCAATCGGTTGGATGTGGAACCCCGAGGTAACTCCTTGTCGCGACAATATCGTTACCAAAAATCACATACACCACGTCATGCGAAAGTTAAGTGATGGTGGTGGTATTTATATGCTGGGTTTACAACCGGGCAGCCGTTTAACAGAAAATCATATTCACGATATTTCAGTAAACGCCGGAAGGGCAGAAAGCAACGGAATGTTTCTTGACGAGGGTACCACGAATGTGCTGGTCGAAAAAAACCTAATTTATAACATTGCCAAATCTCCACTTCGTTTTCACAAGGCATCGTCCAATACCGTGAGGGGCAACTATTTATTTTCAAAAGGAGATACACCTGCTATCGCCTATAATAGAACAGAACCCGACCTTATTTCCAAGGAAGGCAATCTTTTAGAAAACACCAATAACCCCGAGTATACAACCCTATTAAATAAGACGCTGATAGCATTTGAAAAAAAGGCTCGCCCTGCTGGAATTAATCCAAATTAAATAATTTTCAATAATATTGATATACCACGAATATGACCAAGGCCAATAGCGCACAATTAGTTTACGATGCCAAAGCAATTTTGGGTGAAGGACCTGTATGGGACCCCCAGAAACAGCTACTTTTTTGGGTGGATATCGAAGGTAAAAAGTTGCATCAACATAATCCCACAAACACTGAAAACCGTCAATGGAGTTTTGATGGTATGATAGGAGCGACCGTACCAGCCGAAAACGGAAACCTCATCTTGGCGCTTGAGTCGGGTCTCACCTCTTTTAACAAGGAAACCGAAGAACTTCTGCCACTCAACGTACTTGAAAATAGCAATTCCGATATGCGCTTTAATGATGGCAAAGTAGGGCCTAACGGCAATTTTTGGATAGGTAGTATGCATAAAAAATTCGTTCCGAAAAGCGGTAATCTATATCGGGTTGACCGTAATTATAATGCCAATATTCAAATCTCAGAAACTACCATTTCAAATGGTATGGCTTGGACAGCGGATAAAAAAACCTTCTACTATATCGATTCGGATGACCGTATAGTTTACGGTTATGATTTTGATAGTGCTGCCAACACTATAGCCAACAAAAGAATAGTTATTTCGGTTCCAGAAGGGTACGGCAGTCCCGATGGTATGAGCATAGACGTCGAAGGCATGCTTTGGATCGCTCATTGGGGCGGTAATTGTGTGCGTCGTTGGAATCCCGATACCGCCGAAGTATTGGAAAAGGTAGCGGTTGATGCGCCACATGTGACTTCTTGCTGTTTCGGAGGTAAAGATTTAAATTCGTTGTATATAACCTCAGCACGTAGCGATCTGAACGAAAAACAACTTCAAGAGTTCCCGAAAAGTGGTGGCCTCTTCGTATACCGCCCCAAAGTCAAAGGAACACCAATAACCCTTTTTAAGAATACGTAATGAATTACTCGGGAATCAAAAATAAGGCGGCCATAGTTACAGGAGCAGGGGAAGGAATTGGGTATGCTATCGCCGAGTTGCTTCTAAAGGCTGGTGCTAACGTGGTCTTAAACGATTTGGATGAAACTCGGAGTCAAAAAGCGGCGGGAGAATTACACAATAAACATCCAGGAAATTGTTTAGCTTTTTCGGGTGATGCCGGAGATATTGCAATCATCAATGCAATGGCGGACTTCACCTTGGAAAACTTTGGTAAAATTGACTTTATTATACCCAATGCCGGCATTACCCTTTTTGGCGACTTTCTTTCGTTCACTCCGGAATCCTTTCAAAAAGTACTACAGCTCAATCTTCACGGAGCTTTCTTTTTGGTGCAACGGGCGGCCAAAGAAATGATAAAGAACGGTAACGGAGGGCGTATTGTTCTAATGTCTTCCCAAGTGGGCATTCAGGCCTACCGTAATCTTACTGCCTACGGTATGACCAAAGCAGCACTTCAGTTAATGGCCCGTAACCTCGCCTACGAACTGGGCGAATATGGAATAACCATAAATGCCATTGCCCCGGGAGCCACTTTGACCGAGCGCACCAAAAAAGAGCAGCCAGACTATGAAGGAATCTGGGGGAAACTAATCCCAAGAGGGGTTGTCGGCAAACCCGAAGATATTGCCAAAACCTGCGTATTTCTACTTTCCGAAGAAGCTGCCCATATTAACGGGCAAACCATACCGGTAGATGGGGGTTGGACAACGGCAGGAATCTATCCGGAGGATTTATCCTAAAACCAAAAAATAACGTGCGTTTTAATAAAATCCATCATATTGCCATTATTTGCTCAGACTATCAAAAATCAAAGCAATTCTATGTTGAGATTTTAGGGTTGGAAATAGTAAAAGAAAGCTTTCGGAAAGAACGGCTGTCATACAAGCTAGACCTTGCCCTAAATGGCGAATACATTATCGAGCTCTTTTCGTTTCCTGACCCGCCACAACGTCCCTCTCGGCCCGAGGCCTTAGGGTTGCGCCATCTGGCTTTTGAAGTCGATGATATTGAAGAATCAATTTTAGCACTAAAAAACAAGGAGGTGGTGACAGAAACGGTGCGTATCGACGAATTGACCAATAAAAAGTTCACTTTCTTTTCGGATCCCGATGGTCTACCCATAGAAATCTATGAAAAATAACCCGAGCCAAAAACTTGTTTTTATGGCTTATTATTTTTCTCGTTCCCCTTTAAAGTTTCAATAGCCGATAGTGGTTTTTAAACTTAACTCTTGAAGCACTTTGTTCATAGAACCCGTCTCTCGCTCCTTTTTGACAAGTATGGCAATGGCTTTCGTTAATACCTTGGAATATTCGTTTGCATCGGTATGGGCAGACATTCGGGCAAGTATTGGTACTATATACGACACGTCTGCACCATGAAGACTAGCATGTGCCCAGTCTTGCCCGCCGATTACAGGAGTCAAGTAATTAATCGCCAAAGCCAAACTTTTCCCTTCCTCCGACTCAAAGTCCCACATATCCATCCCGGCCTCATCACCAAAAACGGCAATATTTGTCAATGCTTCCAGATTAAAGCAACTATAAAAAAAAGATCTGGTACGCGCAAGTTCATGAATTTGCCCCCCATTACTGTTCAACTGTCGATCGAGACTTTGCTGCGTTAGTTCAACCGTTTTTTTTACCAAGGGCTTATCCCCCAAATAATGTGCTAGGGAGGCCACCTGAAACCGGTACCAGGAACCATGATTATTTTCTTGTTCACCCTCCTCTTTGCCCAAATCACTTTCGGTCAGCCATTTCAAATAATCAGATAACCATCGGGTCATTTTTAAATCATAGTCTGCTGTCCAATTCGGAGAAGTGGATAGCATGTCAATAGCATCTGGTATTATTGAAGCTATAGCTCGGCCATCCAAAATCCCAAAAGGTCTGCCTTCTGGGTTACCCGGAACACTTTGTGCAAATTCGAGGTTTGGATTCATCAACGTATCCTCATCAAGAAACCAAGTCTTTATTATACTTATCGTTTTTTGGGCGTATCGCTCATCTTCTGAAAAGTAATAGGCAAGACTTAGGTTTTTAATTCCATTGGTCATATCGCTTAACCTATTTCTGTCTACGGCATCCGTTTGAGTCTCGGGATTTGTCTTGCCATCTTTTCTGATCCATGGCAATCCGTCTTTAGTTTCGGGATTTGGCCACCAATAGCGACCAATACTCAAGTAATCGTGCTGGTTTCCTGAAGGGGGAATTATAGATTTATCCATTACCGTTGGGTTTTCCATGGTAAGCAATTGCTCCGCGTTCCCGAGTAGGTCTTTATAAGCCGCAAGTGTTCGTTCTGAAGCAACGCCCTCATGAATCTTTTGTTTGACCATGGCCAGCTGAACCGTATCTAATTGCACCGAAGGTGCAGAAAAACACGCTATAACAGAGAAAACCAATAGGGCGAAGGCACATCTATACTTCCCTACTTTTAACATAGTTTAAAGTTTTTATTCCTATCAAAAATACCATCGGAAGCGATAGCTGTTGTCCAATTCTTATTCTCTGAGAAAGACAACAAAATTAATACGTGCAAGATTCTGGGTCAGATTTTATAAAGTACTTTTTGTAGTTCTTAGCCTTGGGATCCATACATCCCTTTAAGTTCTTAATCTTCACGTTTCTAAAATCAATAGGCTGGCCTTCACTTTGCAAGGCGATAAAACCCTCGCTAAGTAATTTACCATCTTGTTTTATTTTGGGATCGTACCCATTGGCTACTCCCCCGCCCATCTGAGGCTTGGTATATTCCAATACTTTCTTACCATTGATGATGTGGGTAACTAGCGAGTCGCCACGAATAATCATTTCGGCTTTGACCCATTGGTCGCCATAGTACGTATCTGAGGTTGAGTTTATACAATGCCTAGGGTCAATTTTTCCTTCATAGACCACATCAGTACCGGGCGAACACATATTTCCGGTTGGTCGGGCTTCACCTTCCTTGATTCCTGCTAAAAACTGCATCTCTACAGATATAGGCCAATCTTGTTCTTTAGGCATGGTTCTGGGATCCTGCGAATGGAACATAACACCGCTGTTCTTAAGTGTGAAACTTGGTGCTCCCGGATGTAAATCGCCCACAAAACGGTATTCAACGGAAAAATGGTAATAAGAATACGGTGTATTATAGTACAAGTGGCCATAACGATCGTTGAAGTCTCCCTCATAATTGTCGTACCTCACTTTTAAAATACCGTCTTCTACCCGAAACGTGTCTCCGTAGTTATCCCCTACTTCGTAGTGATGAATCTTGGTGGTCCAATCTTTAGTATCTTTTCCATTGAACATTTGCTGCCACTCTTCCTCCACTTCCGAGGTAATCGATTTTTTTACCGAGCATTGCGTGCAGAGTATTAGCAAAAAGGTAGCACCCGAAATAAGTGAAAACAGCGATTTAAATTTTGAAACCATAATATTTACCGATAAGTTTTATTGCTCCCGAATATACTCATAGTTTTTTTCATTTATGTATTTTTGGCAGCTTCACAGCTAAGAACTCGTTTAAAATAAAAACAACATCCGTACTTATGAGTCAAAAATTCTTTTCCCTTTTATTTTGTATTTCAATTTTAGTATCATGTAAAGAACAAGACAAAAAACTTGGTGATTTCAAAGTACTACCAGAACCACAGGAATTCGTGGTTTCTGGGGTAAGCGAATTAAGTACAGGTGCCATAGAAAATTACTATTCCGATTCCCAAATTGATCCATCTATACTTGGCACCAACCTAAAACAGATCAAACCCGTCGAAGACGTAACAGCTGCTCAATTGGTGCTCACCTTAAATAAGGCTTTGGATATTTCCGCCGAAGGATATTCCCTGACTATTTCAAACGGACAGATATCGATTACGGGAAAGGATCAAGCGGGACTCTTTTACGGATTGATAACCTTGGAACAATTACTTGAAGATGCCTCTGAGCAGCAGGTAAATCTGCCCTTGTGTACAATAATAGATTATCCATTATTGGCCTACCGCGCCATACATTTAGATGTTAAACACCATCTTCAAAAAACGGATTATTACTATGAGTTGATGGACAAATTGGCCAGCTATAAAGTGAATGCCATCATTCTAGAGGCCGAAGACAAAATGAAATTCAAACGCCAACCGATCATAGGCTCTGCCGATGCGCTTAGCCTTGATGAATGGGCCAAGTTAAGCGATTATGCCGCCGCCCGAAATATAGAAATCAGCCCATTGGTACAAGGGTTGGGGCATGCTTCCTTCATTTTAAAGCACCCCAAATATAAAGAATTGAGGGATGACCCTAGCAGTGACTGGGCCTTTGATCCGCTGAACCCAAAAACCTATGATGTTCAGTTTGATTTGTATTTAGACGCAATAGAGGCTACCCCACATGGTAAATACCTTCATGTAGGCGGTGATGAAGTACATACAACGGGCCGCAACAGTGGAAAATCGGCTTTAGAGCTTCAATTAATGTGGCTTGATAAAGTCAGTAAGTTTGCAGAGGAACATAATCGAATTCCGATTTTTTGGGATGACATGCCTCTAAAACAGGCCGAAGTATATGCGCCCATGTTTCAGCCGGAAATGACGCAACAGCAGGTGGACAGCGTTTGGGACAAAAACGGACATAGATTGGCGGCATTTTTAGACCAATTCCCGAAAAACTGTATTTATATGCGGTGGAACTATAGTTCGCCAGAAGCTTTAGGCAATACCAAGACAATGGACTGGTTCCGCGAAAACGGATTGCAGGTCATGGGAGCCACGGCAGGACAAACCAGATGGGTGTTAATGCCGCAGGAAGAGAGCAATATCGAAAATATCAAGTCTTTCGCATTAAGTTCTATTGAAAGTGGGTCTCACGGTCTCTTATTGACCCTTTGGGATGATGATTCACCACATTTTGAACTATACAATAGAGGAATTATCTTCTTTTCCGAATATACCTGGTCGGGAGAAAAGAGGAGCAACGATGCTTTAAAAACTGCCTACCGACAACGCGAATTTTCACATACCATGGCAGATGGGTCAAATGCCTTTATCGATAGTTTGGAAAAACCCGTGATTTTTTGGAAAAATGCGCTCTTAAAAGGTAATAAACGTAATTTCTTGGCTAGTATGGACAATGCTTTGGAAGAAGGGGTTATCGATCTCCCCGTGGGAAACCAACAAGGGAGGTGGAGCGAAAAATACGCGCCACGGTTACATCAAGCATCCCTGATTATAAAACAGACCGACAGTATTGCGGCCATAATAGAGGAAGCCAAATCAAAGGCGATTCGCAACTCCTACACTTTAGAAGTTTACGAGCAAGTAAACAATATGACCGCCGTGCCCGCTAAATTACTTTTGGGGCTACAGGCTTATGATGCCGCCCAAAGTCCTGACGAGAAGACCAATGCACTCAAGAACCTGGAAGAATTGAGAAAGGATTTTGTGTCACACAGAAGAGAATTGGAAGACGTATATGGGAAGACTCGTATTCTGAATAAGCCAGACAATTATATTCTCGATCAGGATCATCATGTACATCTGGCGAACCAATCAATCAATTTCGATTGGCAGTTCTACGCTGAAATGCTCTTCTTTGAAAAATTATCAAAACAACTAGACGATGCCATATATTTAGAAAGCTCGGATGCCCTGAAAAAATAAATAGGAAGAAAACGGGAAAACGAATGTATAGGGCCGAACCACGTCCAAAATCGAAGTTATTTCCAAGGGTGGTAATGGAATTGATACGCTAGTCCGGAATAGGCGCTTCCTTACATCAACCGAATAAAATTATAACGAAATCCGGTGGCCTCCACTATTAGAAGAAACATAGTCAATATACAAAAGCATCTAAGGAAACAAAGGTTTAATACGTTTGCTGCTAACTAAGACATCATTTTTTTAAGAGGTTATTCCGCCCAAATTAAGGGGGAAAATAAAAAGTGTGCCCTGGAAATGATTTATTTACAAAGCCTATTTTAATATTTAATACGGTCTTACATAATATCCAAGATTATTAAAATTAAGCAGCAAATAGACATGACTGATATTCTAATAGCACATCTCTCTGCATTACTAGGTGCTCCTATAAAAAACGTTTTTCCTTTATCGGGAGGGGACATTTCACAGGCGTATTGCCTTCAGACGGACACCGAACGATTTTTTTGTAAAACAAACAATGCCGGTAATGCCGCGACAATGTTCGCTACTGAAAAAACTGGGCTGGAAACCATTCGTGCTACAAGCACGATTAAGGTTCCTCGGGTTTACGGAAATGGAAAAATAGATGCTACCGGCTTTTTATTATTGGAATTCATCGAAGCCCAACGACCGAATCATCAAGATTTTGAACGTTTGGGAGATGAATTGGCCCAATTGCATAAGGTCTCGGCAGATTATTTCGGTTGGGAAAACGATAATTTTATAGGAAGCCTTCCCCAGTCAAATACTAAAAACACTGCATGGTCCAATTTTTTTGTTAAAGAGCGGCTATGGCCTCAATTCATACGAGCTCAGGAAAATAGGCTACTAACCCATTCAGAGGTTCCCTCTTTAAATGCAATGTTGCACATCTGTGCACTATTACTGCAAGACATAAACCCGTCACTTCTGCATGGCGACCTTTGGAGCGGAAACTACCTGATTTCATCAAATGGAACTCCTTACCTCATCGATCCAGCCGTTTATTTTGGTGACGCTAAAGTGGATATGGCAATGACTCGCCTCTTCGGCGGTTTTTCTCCTGAATTTTATAGGGCATACGAGGCCCATATCCCAACTAATAAATGGGAACAAGGGTATGATGACCTATACCAGCTTTATTATCTTTTGGTACATCTTAATTTATTCGGTCGCTCCTATTATCCAACAGTTAAAAAAATTGTGGAACGCTATTTTTAATTCCTAATCTTCTTTATAATCATGTCAGTGGCATACAGCGTCTTTTTGCTTCATTTTCCTTACTTTTAAAAAAGTTCAATCGGGGCCTTATGAAATTCAATTTTAGTATCTGCTATCGCTTTTTTTCCTTCTTCTACATACTCTTATTATTATCAAGCTGTAATCCGCAAGAAAAAATTGACGGTGCTAAAGATGATTATTCTACATGGTCTTCCTATTTGGGCGGCCCTGATCGCAACCATTTTTCCACCCTCTCACAAATTACCCCTGAAAATGTAGCCGAACTTAAATTGGCTTGGTCTTACAGTGCCCCGGATACCGGACAAATGCAAATGAACCCCATTGTCGTTGATAGCATACTCTATGGAGTTACGGCGGCACTAAGAGTCGTCGCCCTCAATGCTTCGACGGGCAAAGAAATTTGGCGTTTCGGCGATTCCTTACCACTTCAACTTTCTACTAGTCGGGGCGTATCGTTTTGGGAGAAAGATGAAGATAAACGAATTTTATTCTCAAAAGGTCCCGATCTATACGCTTTAAATGCCTTAACAGGAAAACCCATCACAACTTTTGGAAACCAAGGAAAAATAGATCTTCGCTCTGGCATGCCGGAAAGCGCAAAGGAGAAATTTGTAATCTCCAATACGCCGGGTACTATTTTTGAGAATTTGATTATTATGCCCTTGCGCCTCTCAGAAGATATTGGCTCTGCCCCTGGTAATATTATGGCATTCAATGTTATAACTGGAGCTGTTGAATGGGTTTTTCATACCATTCCACACCCTGAAGAGGAAGGTCACGATACTTGGGAAGACCCGAATAGCTACGAAAGTGAACTTGTTGGTGCCGCCAATAACTGGGCCGGTATGGCCATAGATGAAGAAGAAGGCGTTCTATATGTGCCTACTGGTTCGGCCGCACCTGATTTCTATGGAGGCAAACGAAAGGGGAGTAATCTTTACGCCAATTGTCTTTTAGCCCTCAATGCCCGAACGGGAGAGCGAATTTGGCACTTTCAATTTACCCACCATGACGTTTGGGATCGTGACCCCCCTGCCCCACCTAATTTGATATATGTTAAAAGAGCAGGCAAAAAGATTGCGGCCGTAGCACAGGTGACCAAACAAGGCTATGTCTACGTTTTTGACCGCAAAACAGGTGAGCCCTTGTTTGATATTGAAGAGGTTCCGGTACCCGGCACATCTACGCTTGATGGCGAAGAAGTGTGGCCAACACAACCCATTCCTGTAAAACCCAAAGCCTTTGCCCGATACTCAACAAACTTAACAGAAGATGATGTTAGTCCGTATGCAGAAAACATAGATTCTTTGCGTCAAATTATAGCCAAGGCAGATATGCGCATGTATGCACCGCCAAGTTTAGACCCTGTTCTACTATTACCAGGATACGATGGCGCCGCCGAATGGGGCGGCGCCGGAGCAGATCCCGAAAATGGTATACTCTATGTCAATTCGAATGAAATGGCTTGGATTCTTCAAATGAAATCCAATGACAGCACCGCCCCTAGACTACCCTTCGGGGAAGCCGTCTATCACAAATATTGTGTCAATTGCCACCAAAAGGATCGCAAGGGAATTGAAGTAAGTGGATTTCCTTCGCTTCTGGGTATTCAAAAACGACTAACAAAAGAGGCTATCGAATCGATTATCACTAACGGAAAGGGAATGATGACCGGTTTTCCGCAAATTTCAGACGATGAAAAGAAAGGCCTTATGGCCTTTCTTTTAGATCAACAAGACAAGTTCGAAGTGACAGATGGTGTACCCTTGTCAAAACCATATCCCTTGCCATATAAACATGGTGGCTATCATAAATTTTTAGACAAAAATGGGTTACCGGCCATTTCTCCACCGTGGGGGACCTTGCACGCCATTGACTTAAATACCGGTGAGTATATTTGGTCAATTCCTTTTGGGGAAACCCTGTCTCTAAAAGAGAAAGGCCATCCCACTACGGGATCTGAAAGTTATGGCGGACCTGTTATCACCAAAAATGGTCTCCTATTTATTGGAGCAACAAAAGATGGTTATTTTCGGGCATTCGACAAACATACGGGCAAACTGCTTTGGGAATATGAATTGCCTGCCCCTGCCTTTGCCACTCCCGCAATGTATGAAGTCGACGGTAAGCAATTTATTGCCATTGCATGTGGAGGCGAAAAGTTAGGAACAAAAAAAGGAAATCAAATCGTGGCTTTTGCCCTTGAATAATAAAAATATTTTATGAAAAAAATTCGCATTTTAGTAGTTGGTTGTGGAAATATGGGAACCTCACACGCCCGTGCCTATCATCAATTAGACGGTTTTGAAATCGTTGGCTTGGTCAGCCGAAAACCAGAGAGTCGCGAAAAATTATCGGCCGAACTGGGTGGTTTACCCACTTTTGGTGATTATACCCAAGCGCTTTCAGACACCGAGCCCGATGCGGTTTCCATTAACACCTACCCCGATACTCATGCCCCCTATATTGAGGCCGCTTTAAATGCCAATGCCCATATCTTTGTAGAAAAGCCGTTGGCACTGACAGTGGAAGAAGCCGAGAAATTAGTCCGACTTGCGCATGAGAAGAATAAGAAAATGGTCGTTGGATATATTCTCAGGGTTCACCCCGCATGGACCAAATTCGTAGAAGTCGCACAGACCTTGGGCAAACCGTTAGTTATGCGGATGAACCTCAACCAGCAAAGTTCGGGAGCCCATTGGTATACCCATAAACAACTAATGCACTCAATGTCTCCTATTGTAGATTGTGGTGTTCACTATGTTGATGTGATGTGTCTGATGACCCGTTCAATTCCTAAAAGTGTAAGCGCCATCGGAGCACGGCTTACCGACGAAATAGATGCAAAAATGTACAATTACGGACAGTTACAAGTTCGGTTCGAAGATGGCTCCGTAGGTTGGTACGAAGCCGGTTGGGGGCCTATGATGAGCGAGACTGCCTTCTTTATCAAAGATGTTATCGGACCAAAGGGCTGTGTCTCTATAACCGATGACGCCAAAGGCGATTCTGATGACGTTGATAGCCATTCTAAAACCGGATCTTTAAAATTGCATCACAGTACCACCGATACCGATGGCAATTTTGTCAAAAGCGACGAAATTATAGATACTTCCGACGAGCCCGATCATGATGGGCTATGCTTATTGGAACAAGAATATTTTTTAAAAGCCATTACCGAAAACCTAGACCTGAACGACCATTTGAGAGACGCTGTAAATAGTCTACGGATTGTTTTAGCCGCCGATGAATCGTTCCGTACAGGAAAAACAATTGAGCTTTAATTTTAATCTTTGAAAAGAGGTGTTTTCGCGAGTTCGATAACACCTTCCTTGTGATCGGCCAGATAACGATTCGATCTTAAGTACCGATTGCGATTGTAATCATCGTAATTTTCAGCGTTAGCATCCATACTGCTAATATGAACCCGCCCGGAAGAGTGGATAAATTCGTTATTTCCTATCCACATTCCCACATGAACGACTTTTTCTCTTGTGGAATCCGTTGCCTGACGCCCAAAGAAGAGTAAATCTCCCTTTTGTAGGTTTTCAAAATTTTTAACCGAATCAACTTCTTTACCTGAGTGCACCTGTTGAGAGGCGTCTCGCGGAATAACCATACCGTTCAAGAAGTAAATTGTTTTGGTAAATCCACTGCAATCCACCCCTTTTGTAGAGGTTCCTCCCCAAAGATAGGGAAGCCCCATTAGTTTTTTTGAAGTAGCGACCAAGGTCTCCGTAGTCGGTTCTAAGCTTTCCAACCAAAAATTATAGTCTTGAGCTTCGTTTTCAGAAATGAATGCAAGCCGCCCATCAGGGTAGTGTACTTCAAAAAAGCCCTTTTGCTGTCCGGTCTTTTCCAAAATAGCACCGGCTACCAAATCGGAGACCACTTGCGAATTGATATTGGCACTCGAATAAGACTGTCCCACAGTATGGGTATAAATAATCTTATCAGCAGATTTCCACTTAGTCGCCTGTTGCTCGTTCATCAATTCGAGACCTCCCCCATCTACCCACGCCATATAATTATCCGGGGTTTGAATAAAATACCAATTATCGTCTTGTTTATAAACTTTCACTGGAGTTCCTAAAGTGGCCTGCGTTGCCAATTCTGAAGAATGCGCCGGATTGCTGCGTAAGTTGGCTACCGATATTTTAATAACCCCTTGGGTTTTTCCTTTAAGCTCGGCAGAAGGTAATATTTGAATACTATCAACAAACCTAATTTTTTGAAACTCAAGATTTTCTTTGAGCGTTGTAACCGCCTGAGATAGATTGCTTTCACCCTTTAAAATAAACTTATCGTTGTTTTTTATGGCCGATATATCGAACAACGCTACTCTCTTGTCAGGAGCAAATTCAGACTTAACCTTTACAATCTCTTCCTCAAGGGGGGGTTCAGACTTCTTTTCGGCTTCGCAGGAGATAAGAAAGCCTGAGCAAAAGAATAAGATATAAATTCTATGTGTAAATTTCATAGCGCAATATTGTTTTTGTAAAAATAAACATATTCCCTTGAGCGTACCAAGTACTTGTAAAAAGGCAATTCTCTTTTATTGTTTTTGTCTAATTTTATCCCCAATGAATAAATTAAGGGTCATTGAGCTTTTTGCCGGTGTTGGTGGTTTCCGCTTAGGATTGCAACGAAGTGGTGGTTTTGAAGTGGTATGGAGCAACCAATGGGAGCCATCAACCAAAGTACAGCACGCATCAAAGGTCTATGAAGCTCGATTTGGCTCCAAAGATCATAGCAATACCGATATTTCACAGGTATCAACATCCGAAATTCCTGATGCAGATATTTTAGTAGGAGGATTTCCTTGCCAAGATTATTCTGTGGCAACGACCTTACAGAACTCTAAAGGCCTTATTGGGAAAAAAGGGGTGTTGTGGTGGAGCATACATAGAATACTATCCGAAAAATCAGTTCCGCCGAAATATTTATTCCTCGAAAATGTAGATCGTTTGCTTAAATCGCCTTCTTCACAAAGAGGAAGAGATTTTGCCATTATGCTCAAAAGTCTTGATGAACTAGGCTATGCCGTAGAGTGGCGGGTTATCAACGCGGCAGATTATGGAATGCCACAACGACGAAGGAGAATCTTTTTCTTGGGGTATCATAAATCAACTCCCATTTATAAAAAGCTGTTAAAAGCCGACAAACCGGATTGGATGATTAAATCTGGAACTCTTGCAAAAGCATTTCCCGTAGGAAATACAATGGCTATTTCATCATCTTTTCCGATTACTGAAAACCTAGTAATGCTCTCAGAAAATTTCAATAAGGACCAAAAATTATCACCCTTTGAAAATACCGGCATCTTTATGGATGGGAAGGTTAACACTGTTAAGACTACCTCAAGCTTTAATGGAAAGCGAACCGTACTCGGAGATGTGCTACAAAATGGTGAAGTGACCGAGTCGTTCTTTATTCCGTTAGAGGATTATCCCAAATGGGAATATCTAAAAGGTGCAAAAAAGGAAATTCGCACGGCTAAAAATGGGTTTTCCTATAATTACGCTGAAGGCGCAATGGTTTTTCCCGATGCCCAAGACAATGCCTCCAGAACCATTATTACTGGGGAAGGAGGAAGAAGCCCCTCTCGATTCAAGCATGTAGTACAAACTAAAAAAGGGCTACGTCGCCTAACTCCGGTTGAGTTGGAACGATTGAATATGTTTCCTGATGATCACACAATGCTTGAAGGCGTTTCCGATGCAAAAAGAGCCTTTTTTATGGGCAATGCCCTCGTTGTAGGTGTTGTTGAAAAGATTGGGCGAGCGCTACTGCAAAACATTAAATCTTTGAGGTGAGATAAACAAACACATTTAAATCAGGTCTTGGAAAAGCACCTAAGAACAAAACTGAAAATCAATAAATTTAGTTTTAAGTCCTTATTTTATAAATGAAAAGAGCCCGACAAAACGATTTGACTAACAGAACACAAGACCAATGGGTTTGTTTTTATTGTTCTTTTGAATCAAAGATTATATTTTTTGTATTTTATCGACCAGGCAGGCACTTTAATAGATGATTTTGTTGGCAGGTATTTCTTCGGGTATCTTATAACCGACCTAGTAGTTGGTAATTCGAATATTAGGGGTAGTTAGACATACTTATCTATTTCAATAATTGGCTGGCAAGTTATAAAGGCATACTCGACACTTTTTTATTCAAACCATGAACAACTATTCAATATATTTCAAAATTGCGCTTTTAATACTATTTATTGGTTGTAAACCAAATACTTCTGGAAGTATTGAACCGGTGGAAGTTGATATTTCAACGATTGGCAAGCACATCGAACAGTTGGCTTCAGATGATTTTATGGGCCGAATGCCCTTTACGGAAGGAGAGGTGAAAACCGTAAATTATCTAAAAAATCAATTCTCAGAACTTGGCCTTTTACCCGGTAACGGCACAAGTTATTTTCAAGAGGTACCCTTAGTTGAAATTACGGGGGTACCGTCAGAAATAATGAAAATTTCTGGGGACGAAAAATCTTTTGATTTGAATTATTTTGAAGATTTTGTAGCCCTTTCTTCTAAAACAGATTCTGAAGTAAGTCTTGAAAATTCTGAACTTGTATATGCCGGCTATGGTATTGTCGCACCGGAATATGGATGGAACGATTATGAGGGTATAGATTGGAAAGGAAAGACAGCGGTTGTCTTAGTGAATGACCCAGGATTTCAATCGGGAGATTCTACCTTGTTCAAAGGCAACGAAATGACCTATTACGGTCGCTGGACCTACAAATATGAGGAAGCGGCAAGACAAGGTGCAGCTGGCGTATTGATAATTCACGAAACGGAACCTGCTTCATATGGTTGGAACGTAGTTCAGTCTAGCTGGAGTGGTGCTCAATTAAGTCTGGAAAGTTCGAAACCCGTTGCAGATGTACAAGGATGGATTTCCAATGAAAGTGCCAAAAAGTTATTCCAAGCATCTTCGGTCAAAAATAAAAATTTTAAAGAATTGGCAAAAACAAAAGACTTTAGACCAATTTCATTGGGTTTAACAGCATCGGTAAAGATTACAAATACGATTAAGAGAGATATTTCAAAAAACGTTGTTGCCTTATTGCCCGGTACAGAAAGAAAAGATGAATATATTATTTATTCGGCACATTGGGATCACCTTGGTATCGGAAGACCTGTAGATAATGATTCCATTTATAATGGTGCAGTCGACAATGCTTCAGGAACAGCCTGTCTTTTGGCTATAGCCGAAGCTTTTAAAAAATTAGGAGAAACCAAACGTTCCATAGTTTTTCTAGCTGTTACTGCCGAAGAACAAGGTCTTTTGGGCTCTGCATATTATGCGGAACATCCTATTTATGACCCTCAAAAAACGGTAGCCGATATAAATATGGATGCTTTATCAAGCCCTGGCCCTATGAAAGATTTAACTATAACAGGTTATGGCCAATCAGAAATGGATGAATATGCCAAAGATGCAGCCGAAAAACAAAGTCGCTATGTTATACCTGATCCAGAAGCTGAAAAAGGTTATTTCTTTAGATCAGATCATTTTAACTTCGCAAAAATTGGTATTCCAGCACTCTACGCCAGCGGTACTTTTGAAGATTTCGAACATGGGAAGGCATTTGTTAAAAAAATGAATGATGATTATCATAGCAATAAATATCATCAACCCTCCGATGAATATGACCCGCTAACCACTGAATTAAGTGGTATACAGTTCGATGCACAACTATTATTTCAGGTAGGTTTGAAATTGGCCAATGAAGATTATTTTCCAAAGTGGTACGACAGAAGTGAATTTAAGGCAGTGAGAAATGAAAAATTATAACTTTTAGTTCTTCAATAATATTTTTGGACAATACTAATTTTCTTGGTTTAAACTGCTTTTATTTTTATCTTAAATAACTGTTAATCAGATAATAATATTTGGTTCTTACATAATTTTTACTATCTTGTTGGTTATGGTAAAAGTAGATAAGTCAGAAAATCAGGCGTTTTTAGAGAAGTCAATCAATCATTTAGAGGCCACGGGCTTTGAAGGAATAAAAGCGGATTTGGAGGGTTACGAAACTCCAAAATCATATTTGAGAAAAGGAAGCGATTCAAGAATCACACCCGATATCGTCGCCCTTAAAAATGGTAGAAAATACTTTTTTGATATCAGTTTAAAATCAGAAAAGCCACGACTACTTAAATCCAAATGGTTATTTCTAGATGCATTGAGCCGAATGAACTCCAATAGATTTAGAATTATTACTACTAAAGGGCATTACAAGTTTACAGATATGATGTTGGAAGACATTAATCTGACAAATAAAACTCCTATTAAAATTTAGTCTCAAATATTGAAAGCCCATACGCGGATTATCTATCTGATCTGCGTATCATGCCTATATGTGGAATGCCATCTTCAAGGTAACCATCTCCAATTTGTATAAATCCTAGTTCTTCATAAAATCGTTCAAGATATAACTGAGCTGAAACGTGAATGGTAGTTTCATTAAAGTATTTCTCGATCGCTCTAATAGACTCATTCAGAATAACTTTTCCATAGCCATACTTTCTTTGGTCTTTTTGAACCACTACCCGGCCGATACTTGCTACCTTGGCGTAGTCATTGGGTCTAAAAATTCGAGTATAGGCAATAATCTTGTTGTTTTTGGTTCCTAAAATGTGAAGTGCCCTATCATCTTTGCCGTCTAAGTCTTGATAAGCACAATTCTGTTCCACTACAAAAACCTCACTTCGCAACTGCAGAATAGTATATAATTCTTGTGTTGTTAACTCTTCGAACTTCTTTGCGATTACACTAAGCATTGATTTTGTACAGTTATCTATTACTATTGTATTCACCAAAATGTGGAAGTAAAAAAATCCGTATAGTAAAATAAAATTGATCTTCCAGCTAAACTTCATGTTTATGAAGCAGTCAAATATGTACGTAATGAAAACGATTATAGACGTTGCATTGTCGTACGCTAAAACAATTACGTGTGATGGTTACCTGTAAAAAAACTATCCAAAATAACTGAACGGATAATCAAAACATAATTTTCACTAGACCGTGAAAATCTTCAAAGTATTTATAGTATAAGTTATGAAAATTTGTCTATTGAAATAAAACCTATGCCTAAAATTACTTTAATAAAAAATAAGATATTACTGCTAGTCAAATAACCATATAGTAATGACTATACGCATGGTATTTTTTCTATTCTTCTTTCATGTCTACCTCCTTCGAAACTCGTATCTAAAAAAACATCAACCATATTCAATGCTTGCGGTAATGAAATATAACGTGCAGGTAGACTTAGAATATTAGCATCATTATGTTGACGGGCAAGCTCTACGATCTCTTTATTCCAGCAAAGCGCACAGCGCACTTTTTGATGTTTATTGGCCGTCATAGAAGCACCATTTCCACTACCACATACGATAATACCGAAACTTACTTCATCATTTTCGATATCACTGGCTACGGGATGAATAAAATCAGGGTAATCAACACTATCGGTACCATCGGTACCATAATTCAGTACCTCAATACCTTTTGATTTCAATAAGCCTAATATAGCAAGCTTATATTCGGTACCCGCATGATCGTTCCCTATAGCTATTTTCATGGTCAATTTAATAATGGTTTGTATCGCAAAAATACAATACTTAGGGTTTAACCACAAAAAGAGTTCATTTCACAACAATTTTTATGATAGTCCCAAAAAACATTGTTAATTAGTGGTTGTTAATTACTGTTTAGATCGTTGATAAGCTTCCAATAAAAATTGGATTTAAAATTTTGTTTTTACCCCATAATATCGCTCTACAAAAAACTTCTCTCAAAACGTAATTAACTTCCAATAAAATTACTTTCACATATCACCGATAAATCTGAAGTAGTTAACATTAAATTAACCTTAACTTATCACAAAAAACATGTTGACTTTAATTATCAACCTATATTGATAATTTTTTTAAACTATTGATTTGCAAGGGGAATAGCATTTTATAAAATGTCAACAACTTTTATTTTCCGTTCAAAGCAAGCTTTCCATCTTTTTTTTATCCCTGCTATTAACGATCTATAATAACCATCATTTTTATTTAAATTTTAAAAAAGAAATATGATGTATATAGTAATTGTTGATAACATTGAAATGGGTGTAACATAAACTTGAAAGAAATGTTCAATGGATTATAATTCGTAATTTCCCACAAAATAAAATTTTTAATGTCCAAGAGAAATAAAAAATCAAAAAACCATAGAAGAAACGAAATTACCAAAGGTATTTTTACTGTTCTCGAACAGGAACCTAACAAAAGTTTCAATTATAAACAAATAGCTGCTAAAATTGGGGTAATCGATGCTCACGAACGCAATCAGTTGATTCAGCGTTTGACAGAATTAAAGGAGAAAAAACGCATCTTGGAAGAGGGTCGCGGAAATTTTAAAGTGGCGGCATCGACCAAAACCTATCATACCGGTACGGTAGATATTACTGGTCGAGGCAATGCGTATATTATAATAGAGGGTATGGATGATGACGTATTCGTGCCTTTTAATAAATTAAAAAAAGCTTTTCATAAAGATACAGTTGAAGTATATATATACCCAAGAAGGAAAGGAAAAAAGCTGGAAGGTGAAATTGTAAAGATACTAGAACGAAAAAAGAATTCTTTTGTGGGTATAGTAGATATGCAAAAGACATTTGCTTTTGTAAGACCAACCGATTTTAGAATGTATACCGATGTTTTTGTGTCCTTAGACAAAATTGGGAAAGCAAAAGATGGTGAAAAAGTGATTGTCGAAATTACCGAATGGCCTGAAAATGCAGATTCACCTTTTGGAAAAATTATCGAAGTACTTGGTATGCCAGGTGAGCATAATACTGAAATTCATTCCATTTTAGCGGAATATGGGCTACCATATGAATTTCCGGCAGAAATAGAACGCTTTGCAGATCAATTGGATACGACCATTAAAAAGGAGGAAATTGATAAGCGAAGAGATATGCGAAATACGCTGACCTTTACTATTGATCCAAAAGATGCCAAGGATTTTGATGACGCACTTTCTTTCGAAATTTTAGAAAATGGTAATTATGAAATAGGTATTCATATTGCCGATGTGTCGCACTATTTGCAAACCGATACCATTCTTGATGATGAGGCCT
The DNA here is from genome assembly GCF_900103215.1 of Kriegella aquimaris. Classification (GTDB taxonomy): domain Bacteria; phylum Bacteroidota; class Bacteroidia; order Flavobacteriales; family Flavobacteriaceae; genus Kriegella; species Kriegella aquimaris. The sequence continues at coordinate 8,277 of NZ_FNGV01000021.1, read as the reverse complement.
ATGATCGGGCTACTTCGGTGTATTTGGTTGATCGTGTGGTACCTATGTTGCCAGAGGTATTATCTAACAATGCTTGTTCACTGCGACCTAACGAAGAAAAATATACGTTTTCTGCGATTTTTGAGCTAGACGATAAGGCGAATGTTAAAAATCAATGGTTCGGTAGAACGGTCATCGATTCGAATGAGCGTTTTGCTTATGAAGAAGCCCAATATATTATTGAAAATAAAAATGGAAATATTCCTTCGGATATTTCTATACGTGATAAAGCCTATGCAGTTTCTAACGACGTAGTAGAGGCGACTTTAACAATGGATAGATTAGCTAAAATTATGCGGGAAGGCCGTATGAAAAAAGGAGCAATATCTTTTGATAAGGTCGAAGTACGTTTTAATTTGAATGAAAAAAGTGAACCCGTAAGTGTTTATTTTAAGGAAGCAAAGGATGCCAATAAGTTGATCGAGGAATTTATGCTTTTGGCCAACCGAAAAGTAGCTGAGTTTATAGGAAAACAAAAGCCGGAAAAAACATTTGTTTATCGAATTCATGACAATCCTGATGAAGATAAATTAATTGCACTTAACGGGATAATTTCACGTTTTGGTCATAGTCTTAACTTTAAAGATAAAAAGTCTATTAGCGCTTCTTTAAATAAGCTTTTGGAGGATGTAAAGGGTAAAAAGGAACAGAATTTGGTAGATACCTTGGCTATTCGAAGTATGAGCAAGGCGATTTACACAACAAATAATATTGGCCATTATGGCTTGGCCTTCGATTATTATACCCATTTTACCTCGCCGATAAGACGTTATCCCGATATTATGGTCCATCGTTTACTCCAACACTATCTAGATGGCGGAAAATCACCAAAATCGGAAGTTTATGAAGAAAAATGCAAACATTCTACAGATATGGAAATCTTATCGGCGAATGCTGAAAGGGATTCTGTAAAATATATGCAAATAAAGTTTATGCAAGACCACCAGGATCAAGAGTTTATTGGGGTTATCAGTGGTGTTACCGAATGGGGTATCTATGTCGAAATCATTGAAAATAAATGTGAAGGAATGGTTCGTATTCGAGACATAAAAGGTGATTATTATATCTTTGATGAAAAACAATACGCTTTGGTGGGCGAACGTACAAAACAAACCTACCAATTGGGTGATGAGGTTGTGGTGATGGTAAAAAATACCGATTTGGTAAAACGTCATTTAGATTTCTCATTAATCGGAAAGCATAAATGAAGCAATTTTTTGGAATGAAAGTTGTTCTGTAAGTAAGAAACCTTCTTAGAAACTGATATGAAGCAAAAGATTCTATTTTTTATAGTGTTGCTTATAGGACTTCAGTCAAGCAGTGGTCAAGACGAAAAAGTAACTCAAGAACTTGATAGTTTTACAGAAGTAAAGGCCTTTGACGGACTTTCTGTAAACCTTATTAAATCTGACGTAAATAGGGCGGTGATTTCCGGTGCCAATACTTCTCGAGTAACCATTATCAATAACGATGGCGTTTTAAAACTTCGAATGCAGATCGGTAAGATTTTTAGTGGTTATAGAACTTTTGTAGATTTGTACTACAGTGAAAAGATTGTAATTATTGATGTGAATGAAGATGCGCGAATATCTTCTGAAGATGTTATAAGTCAAGATATTCTTGAATTAAAAGCGCAAGAAGGAGGTGAGCTATCGGTGAAAGCAGAAGTTGAGCAAATATTGATTAAAGCGGTCACTGGGGGCGTTGTTATTGCCAGCGGATCTTCAGATTTACAAGATGTTGCCATAAACACCGGAGGTATATACGAAGGTAAAAACCTAAAAACCAAATTTTCAACGATTAATGTGAACGCCGGTTCCAAAGCCGAAATAAATGCCACCAACTATGTCAATGCTTCTGTAAAAGCAGGGGGTGAAGTGCTTGTTTATGGTAATCCGGTAAAAATGGAGGAAAAAACGGTATTTGGTGGAAGAATTACTAAAATGTGATTTTTAATTTCCACGCTATTTTTATCCGTTCGATAATTTAGAAATCAGAATTACAGTATGTGGGAAGATGTTCAGGCGGCGATACCATTAGGCTTTTTTTTAAGCTTTATGATCGGGCCTGTTTTTTTTGTGCTTTTAGAAACCAGTGCAATAAAGGGTTTCAGGGCGGCTATTGTTTTTGATTTAGGTGTAGTACTTGCCGATATTCTTTTTATAATCTTGGCCTATTTTAGTAGTTTTCAGCTTCTCGAAAATTTAAGCAATCAACCTGGATTATATGTTTTTGGAGGTTTTATTCTCTTAATTTACGGAGTAATTACTTTTTTTAAAAAAGAAACAAAAAAAGTTACAAAGAAGGAGGATGCGGGTCTAACCTCCAGCAAGGGATATGTCGGATTATTGATGAAAGGGTTTTTACTCAATTTCATTAATATAGGGGTATTGGTTTTTTGGCTCGGGGTCATCATTGTTGTAGGACCTAGTCTGAACAATGATTCCAATCGTATTACGATTTTCTTTTCAGCAATGATCGGGGCTTATGTCGTAACCGATATTTTCAAAATATTATTAGCAAAACGGTTGAAAAAAAAGCTTACAAAAACTCGAATACGTCTGATCAAGAAAAGTCTAGGGATTATTTTAGTAATCTGCGGTATCGTTTTAATTGTCAAGGGATTTTTGCCTAAAGATCAATTCAATATAGAAAAAGGCATCCAACACATTGAACATATGGGAGAATAAAAAATCCCCTCCGTTAAAGGAAGGGATTTTGGATAAGAGAGGCATCGAGCGGATTCGAACCGCTGTACAAGCTTTTGCAGAGCTGCGCCTAGCCACTCGGCCACGATGCCATTTCAAGCTGCAAATGTAAGATGTTATTCTTAGCTATCAAAAAGATATGCAAAAGTTTGGTTTTTTATTCCAAATCTTTTGTATTTAAAATTACCGATACCATCTCCACATCACCGTTTATAGGCGGATTTAGCTTTGATACTGAAACTTCGGCTTCGATTATATTTGTAAGTTCTGACAGCATTCTTTCCAGTATTCTGCGGGCTACGTGTTCTAAAAGCTTAGAAGGAAGCTTCATTTCTTCTTTAACAATTCTGTTGATATGTACGTAATCTACCGTATCAGCAAGTTTATCCGAAAAAGAAGCCTTTGACAAATTAGATCGAATACCAACATCTACCGAATATTCGCTACCGATGGCAGTTTCTTCTTTCAAACATCCGTGATGGGCGAAAACCCTGATATTTTTAATTTTTATTTTCCCCACAGCTTAGCTTAATTTTTTACAAAATTATATGATATGTGATAAAGAACAACCACAAAAAGCCGTTGAAAATTATTAAATGGGGAAATAATGTACAATTTTAATAAGTACATCGACAGTTGCTGATGCCCTGAAATAAATCTACACCAATGGTAATAACATGGGTACCTGTACTATATCCTAAAATTTCGTTGAGTATTATCTGATAGGAATATCCGAAATAGAAATTGCTTTTCTTCAATCCTACGAAAGGGGCCACGTATAGAGGTTTACCAATTTGATCATTTAAGAAACGATAATTAAGTCCAGCGTAGTAATAATCTTCAAAATCATACCATCTGAATTTCAGGTTCAAATCCGTCTCAGAGCGTCCATCACTTTCAAAAAGTTTGAATAGTATAGAAGGTTCTATCTCTAGTCGGCTATTCTTGTTCTTGGTATAGCGATATCCTGTATACGCATAATAATTCCGTAGTTCGTTGGGCTCATCAATGTTAAAGGTCAAGTTTCTTGGATCTTTATTGATAAGGTTTGAGGCATTCAGGTTAAAATAAAATTTATCAAAACGGTATAGTACACCAACATCAAAATTATGATTGGCAGTCTGACGGTTATTCACCACTCCATTATCGGGAAAATCTAAAAGATTGAATTGTTCGGTATCTATTCGAAACTGATTAAAGTTATACGACAGACCAAAAGAAAGGAATTCATCATCATATCTGTCGAGTGTCAAATGATGTGCAAAGGAAACCCTTGCTCCCTGTTGTTTGGTATATCCATTTTTGTCATTGTATAAAAATAATCCGACTCCTGATTTTTCTCCCAACCGCATATCGGCTGCCAATGATTGGGTTCTGGGAGCATCTTTGATACCTACCCATTGGGCCAGACCGTTCAACCTTATTTTTATATGGTCTCCAATACCCGCATAGGTAGGTGACAAAACAAAGGGATTATCTGCTAGGTATTGTGATAGCTGGGGCGAATTAAGTTCTTGACCATTGGAGTTCAAGACTGCGAAAAGCAGAAGTAAAGCCAATAATATTTTACGCATGGTTCTGTAGGTTAAGTTTTTATCGATATAGGGTAAAATGTCCAACAAATTCACGGTCATCATCTTCACCGTTAAGTTGTATAACATACCAGTAATCGCCCGTTGGCAACTCTGCTTTTTTGTAGGTTCCGTCCCATCCCTGAACATCTACCGACACACGCGAAACCTCTCTACCATAACGGTCAAATATTTTGATTAGTATCTCTGGAAATTGATCAATATTTTTTGGCTTCCAACGATCGTTCTGACCATCCCCGTCAGGAGTAAAGAAATTAGTGATTTCGATGTCTATAAATTCAACAAAAATACTGGCCGTTGATTCACAACCGTTTTCATCTACGACCGTTACTGTATAATTATCGGTTCTAGTAATGTAAAAAGTATTGTCGGTACCATTATTCGTATCATCAAAATAAAAGGTATAATCTTTTCTTCCTCCTGTCGCTACAGCAGTAATTTCATTGATATTGTTTTGTTGAAGCGTCAGGTTCAATGGTTCAAAGTTTTCAATTTCAAAATCAATGATGTTTACGCATCCGTTTGCATGGGCTATAGTTATGTAATGCGGGCCGGGGGCTAAATTCCTGAAATCAGGGTTTAGCAACATGTCATTTGTATTACTAGAATCCAATGCATATAGTACTTCACTGCTGTTTTCGGAATCTTCCAAAACGACATCTATATAATTTGTCGGCATGTTGCCGGTACATTCATATACTGGAATCACCTCCGCGTTTAAATTTACTCCCGGGTCAATGGTTACCGTCAAATTGGTTTCACAGCCATTGTTATCTCTAACAAAAAGAATATAATTTCCTTCAGCTAAATCTGTAAGTTCTGTTCTTCCTTGTACAAAATCGGCGTCAACATTAGAATTTACGGCAGTGCTGTATGGTGCAGTTCCTCCAGAAATGGCCAATGATATTGAACCGTCATTACTACCAGCACAAATCTCAGGGGAGGTAGTAGCGCTTACATTGATCATCGTGGGCTGGGATATGGTATATTCGATATATTCGAAACATCCATTTCGATCCTGTGCTATCACTACATAATCACCTGGAGCAAGATTTGTAAATGTATTTATGGAATCGAACTGGGCCAGGTTTGGTGATATGGAATATAGATAGTCTCCAGATCCTCCAGAAAGGGTAACCGTAATGCTTCCATTTTCTTCACCGAAACAAGAGGCATCCGATACCACCTCACTATAACTTAATGGCTCGGGGTCAGTTATCGTTACTTCTTCCGGGGCCGTTGTACAGTCGAAACTGGTCACCGATACATAATAATTCCCAGCTGGTAAATCTCTGAATTCTCCTCTGGCCTGTGGCCCTGCAATTCGTGAGGCAATAGATAAAGAGGCGTCTGTGAACAATTCATATTGGTAGTTACCCAAACCACCGTAGGCGTCTGCGAAAATAATTGCCGTACTTTCCCCATTACAGTTAATTGTGGCAGCAGTTTCGTCCACTAAAAGAATCAACGGGTCTATCGCGTCTTCAGTTATTGCATTCGACAAAATTGCCTCACAAACATTGACTGCATCCCTAACATAATATTGATAGGTTCCCGAAGCGAAAGTTCCTATCGACGGCAAAGCCATTGGATTACTGCTCATTGGCACGAATGTGAGGTTGTCAACACTATACTCATATGAACCGCTACCGCCCGCGGCTGATAACTCAAATTCAACACCAGTGGCGCAGGTTAAGGGATCTGTTCTTATTAGCAAGGCCTCAACCAAGGTTGGCTGTCTAATTTCGACTCTGTTTGTCTCAATATCACAGTTCCATCCATCCGTTACGGTAATACTATAAATGCCCGCTCCCATATCATTAAAATCAGGACTTAATTGTTCTCCTGTGGTATAGATGATGGCGGTTCCTGCCGAGTTATAACGGTTCAATTGATATTCATATGTTCCACTTCCGCCGCTGGTCACGTTTGCTGAAATTGTTACACCAGTATCTCCAGAGCAAGCCAAATCAGTTATCAACGGAGTAGCATTAGCTACTATAGGAATAGCGGCATTTAACATCTCGGTATCCGTATAAACACAACCCAAATCATCTGTGACCGATATAGTGAAACTACCTGCAGAAAGCCCCGCAAACGTTATGGCATGGACATCCATTACAGAATATACCTGTGAAGTTGTTGTATTGGTCAAAACAATATCGTAAGGGGCATATCCACCACTTGGATCTATTAGAATCTCACCTTGATCATTTGTACATGTGGGAACCGCTAAAGCGTCGACTATTGCCGTTAGTGCCGTATCAGGAGATATTATATTTACAATATTGGAATCTTCAATACAAGAAGGCACTCCTGTTTCTGTAACTCGCACATAATAATTCCCTCCTGCAAGACCGGTTATAGGTCTTGGGTTTACACTTGTATCTGTGCTTACTAATCCACCTACTGTATTTCCTAATCCATCAAACAATTGATAGTCATAGTTCCCGGCGTATCCTGTAATAGATATTTCCAAAGCCCCATTTCCGTCTCCAAAACAAGTAACTGGGGTTATTGCTACGGCCATAACATCAATGAAATTATAAGGTGCTATTTCATAGGAAGTTGTATCAACATAGCATCCTGTGTCCATATCCGTTACTCTAAAGGTATAGTTTCCTACTGACGATAGGTCGAAGGTCGCTGTTGTCGACGTAAAGGCCGTTTGAGCACCATTTGGATTCCCAAGTGGCAACAACTCAAATGAATAGTTATGAGGATTTCCATCATCCGTTACAGCTACTGTTACGACTTCTTCATTTGTACAAGAAATGGCCGATATCTGACTAACAGTTGCACTAAACTTATTTAGGGGTTCAATTGTAACTGAGGTTGTTGCGGGACAACTTTGTCCATCCGTAACGTATACGATAATATTTCTCGTCAGGCCGTTGTCAAGTATTTCGAACGTATTGGAACTTTGAAAATTCACATTATTAATACTGTATAAGTATTGTGGTGTTCCGGAAGGATTTCCCGGAGTTGTAACACCGTCCAAAATAGCTATGGTAATGGTAGATGTGGTTACACCATTGTCTCCATCACAAGCGAAAGTTGTAGCAGTGGCGTCTATCAATAATTCTGTGGGTTCCGTTATTGTTTCGTTTCTAAATCCAACACAACCCCTACCAGAAATTACTTTTATTTGATAATCTCCAGCATTCAAATTTGTAAATAAAGGGTCAGTTTGCGGTCCTGCGATTGGTGTTACTAAATTGACAATGTCATAGAGTTCATATTGGTAAAGAGGATTTGTATCGGTTGCTGGGTCTATATTTACCCTAATACTGCCGTTGTTGCCGCTGAAGCAGCTTACGTTATTAATAGTAGCATCTATTAGAACTGGGTCTATCGGTGCGTCCAGTTCCTGTGTTACCGTTCTTTCACAAACAGGATTGGTCGTATCATTATCTCTAACAATGATAGAATATGTTCCTGCCTCTGTTAAGTTTGTAAATACACCTGTTATTTGTGTAATGACATTTCCTAAAGGAGTAGTCATTATAAATTCTAGGTTGGTTGAACCTCCGTTTACATTTACCGTAATCTCACCCTCTGGTGTAACTGTACAATCAATAGATTTTACAACTGAAGTAGAAACATCCAATTGCTCGTACAAGAATTCTGAAGGGGTATTTAGGCTACAGCCCCACTGGTCCGTAATCAACACTTCATACTCACCGGCGCCAAGTCCCGAGAATACGCGGGTGTTCTGTGGCGCACGCAGATTAACACCGTCCTTGATCAATTGATAGGTATAGTTGCTTCCCTGTCCGCCCATTGGTAAATCTACGGTGATTTCACCCTGTAGGTTCGTACAGTTGTCCCGGGTCACTTGAATGGCGGCCACTATGGCTTCTGGAACATCAAGGACAATGTTGTCCCGAATTAATCTCTCACAGCCTTGAGCATCGCGTACCCAAGCATGGTATGTC
>NZ_FNGV01000044.1 GCF_900103215.1 Kriegella aquimaris | reverse complement strand
CCAATTGCTCGTACAAGAATTCTGAAGGGGTATTTAGGCTACAGCCCCACTGGTCCGTAATCAACACTTCATACTCACCGGCGCCAAGTCCCGAGAATACGCGGGTGTTCTGTGGCGCACGCAGATTAACACCGTCCTTGATCAATTGATAGGTATAGTTGCTTCCCTGTCCGCCCATTGGTAAATCTACGGTGATTTCACCCTGTAGGTTCGTACAGTTGTCCCGGGTCACTTGAATGGCGGCCACTATGGCTTCTGGAACATCAAGGACAATGTTGTCCCGAATTAATCTCTCACAGCCTTGAGCATCGCGTACCCAAGCATGGTATGTCCCTGCAGGAAGGGCGGTAAAAGAACTGCCCGCTACAAAATCTATGGTTGCGGGAACACCCGCCGCTTCTAGGCCTACGTAATACGTATAGCCGCCCCATCCGCCGACAACATCGGCAATGGTGATAGACCCGTCATTTCCCGGTACACATGTAATGTCCGTTACAACGGTACTGCCCGTAATGTCTGCGCCGGGACCTGCGATATTGAAATACTCGATATTTGTACAGAACGGATTGTCTGCCTGTGATATGGAAACATAATATTCGCCTACGCCCAAGTATACGATTGGAGTGGGACCGGTCGCGGCCTCGCTGCCCGTAGCCACCGATGTGTCGTCACCAAGATCGGCCGGTGTTCCGTTCGTATTATAGACCGTCCAATTGAAACCGGTAGTATACGTAGCGTCGACAAGTCGGAAAGTCACTTCGCCGGTATCCGTCCCGAAACATACCACATCGCTTGTCTTGACGACATCGATGGTGAAGGTGTTGGGTTCTTCGATTCTGGCCGATGTCGTAACGATACAACCGGTATCGGTGTGTCTTACCAGGAAATTGTACGTACCGGCGGACAGGCCGCCGAATACGTTCGTTGGTACATACGTTGCGCCATTATCGATGCTGTACTCGTATTTGGTATCATCGCTAGCGGTGGATGTCGCGGTAACGGTGATTACGCCGTCGTTGCCCGGTGCACAGGTAACCGTAGTGGTCACCGCTGCCGTAGCGCCCGTCATCTCGTCGAAGGGGAGTACCGTGGCCGTCGTGCTGCCCGAACAACCCTTGTCGTCGTAAACGTTGACCGTATAGGTATCGCCGGTCCTGTCTGTGACCGTCAGCACATTGGATGCGCCCGATTGGACAACGGTGGAACCGCTATCCACGAACTCATAGATAACATAGGTGCCGCTACCGCCGGTAATGGCGGAACCGTCAACGGTTATCGTCGCATTGTCGGGGTTGTTCCCTGCGCTACAGCCAAATGCTGCGACCGAAGCATTGACA
>NZ_FNGV01000043.1 GCF_900103215.1 Kriegella aquimaris | reverse complement strand
TAGCATCGATGAAAAAGCAGTAAGTCGAGTATCTTTAAAATGAACGAAAAATTAAAGATATGATTACTCAAATTACTGCTGTACCGAAGTTATACATTGGCATCGACATTCACAAGAGAAGTTGGAAAGTGCATTGCGCTACAGATTTGTTTTCAGGCAAGTCTTTTTCAATGAATCCAAACCCGGAACAACTTAAAGATTATGTTAATAAACATTTCGCTGATTATGAAGTGTCGACGGCATACGAGGCAGGTTGCTGTGGATATTCAGCGCATCGTTGTTTCGAGTCTTATGGTTGGTTTTCTTTAGTAGTTAATCCTGCTGATATTCATAGAAAGGGTAAGGAGAAGAATACCAAGACCGATAAGATAGATGCGCAGTTGATATCAAGAGAGTTAAAAGACGGTCGTTTAGATGGTATTCATATTCCTGATGTTGATCGTGAGGAGTTACGAAGTCTTTTTCGTCGTCGCAATGATTTGGTAAAGGATTTTCGGAGGATAAAGAGTTACATAAAAATGCAGCTTTTGTATTTCGGTATTAAAGAGCCAGAAGAATTTGATAACGACCATTGGAGTCATAAGTATAGGAAATGGTTAGATGATATTGTATTTAAAAACCAAACAGCAAAAGCAACTTTAGAGAGTCGTATGCGTTTCTTTCGTTTTGTAGACCAAGAGCTTCGAGATGTTTCTACTCAGCTTCGTAGGTATTGCAAAACGTACCATAAGAAGGATTATATGTTGCTTCGAAGCATACCTGGCATTGGAGGAATTGTTGCTTGTGGTATTTTATGTGAATTGGGAGATTTACGACGTTTTAATAGTGTCAAACATTTGGCTGGTTATGTCGGTCTGGCACCTGGAGTTCACCAAAGTGGAAGTAACTATAAAACCCTTGGTATAACTCCGCGCGCACATCGTTTAATACGGAGCTATTTTGTAGAGGCATCTTGGCAGGCGATACGAGCCGATCCAGTTATGCAAGCTTACTATCGTAAGCATCAAGGTAGAAACGTAAAGAGTATCATTATTAAAGTAGCGAGAAAACTACTTAGTAGAACTTTAGCTGTTATTAAAACAGAGACCCCTTATTGCATAGGAGTACTAGAATAAAAGATAAAAAATAAACCATAACAAAGCTCACAAAATAGTAGTGAAACTCGTACCACAAAACAACGTGGGTGATCCAAGAAATTGGAATCACATCTTTATAGCAAGTGGCCGAGTTTATTATAATTTATAATCATACAGATGCTGGTGAACCCTAATAAAAAAGGTGTATCACAAATAGGATGCGGAGCAAGTTATATTAAAATAAAAAAGGTGGTTTAAGGCAAAAAGAAAATATTAATTAACTTTAGAGAACTGGACTAGGGCTTTTCATAGGA
>NZ_FNGV01000042.1 GCF_900103215.1 Kriegella aquimaris | reverse complement strand
AAAAAAAACCCGCAACAAACCCAACTTCTAAAATTTCCTATTCAATATTTTACAATCAATGAACGTCCCCAAGCACTCGCTTGGACCTCGTAGTCCCGGGCAGACTCGAACTGCCGACCTCTACATTATCAGTGTAGCGCTCTAACCAGCTGAGCTACGGGACTGTCCCGGACGCAAACGCTGTGTGCGCCGTAACTTATATATTATATTTACAAAAACAGCTTTTATTTATTATCAAATCAAGGAAACGGGGCCGAAAACGGCCTTCCCGAAGGAGGCTCTCTAGAAAGGAGGTGTTCCAGCCGCACCTTCCGGTACGGCTACCTTGTTACGACTTAGCCCTAGTTACCGATCTTGCCCTAGGCCGCTCCTTGCGGCGACGGACTTCAGGCACTCCCGGCTTCCATGGCTTGACGGGCGGTGTGTACAAGGCCCGGGAACGTATTCACCGGATCATGGCTGATATCCGATTACTAGCGATTCCAGCTTCACGGGGTCGAGTTGCAGACCCCGATCCGAACTGTGACCGGTTTTGTGGATCCGCTCTGCGTTGCCGCATGGCTTCCCGCTGTACCGGCCATTGTAGCACGTGTGTGGCCCAGGACGTAAGGGCCGTGATGATTTGACGTCGTCCCCACCTTCCTCACGGTTTGCACCGGCAGTCCCGTTAGAGTCCCCGACATGACTCGCTGGCAACTAACGGTAGGGGTTGCGCTCGTTATAGGACTTAACCTGACACCTCACGGCACGAGCTGACGACAACCATGCAGCACCTTGCAAATTGCCCGAAGGAAAATCTATCTCTAGACCTGTCAAAATGCATTTAAGCCCTGGTAAGGTTCCTCGCGTATCATCGAATTAAACCACATGCTCCACCGCTTGTGCGGGCCCCCGTCAATTCCTTTGAGTTTCATTCTTGCGAACGTACTCCCCAGGTGGGATACTTATCACTTTCGCTTGGCCGCCCAGTACTCAAGGTACCGGACAGCTAGTATCCATCGTTTACGGCGTGGACTACCGGGGTATCTAATCCCGTTCGCTCCCCACGCTTTCGTCCATCAGCGTCAGTATATGGTTAGTCACCTGCCTTCGCAATCGGTGTTCTATGTGATCTCTATGCATTTCACCGCTACACCACATATTCCGGCAACTTCACCATAACTCAAGACCGCCAGTATCAAAGGCAGTGCTACGGTTGAGCCGCAGCATTTCACCCCTGACTTAACGGCCCGCCTACGGACCCTTTAAACCCAATAATTCCGGATAACGCTCGGACCCTCCGTATTACCGCGGCTGCTGGCACGGAGTTAGCCGGTCCTTATTCTTACGGTACCGTCAATCGCCCACACGTGGGCGGGTTTCTTCCCGTACAAAAGCAGTTTACAACCCATAGGGCCGTCTTCCTGCACGCGGCATGGCTGGATCAGGCTTTCGCCCATTGTCCAATATTCCTCACTGCTGCCTCCCGTAGGAGTCTGGTCCGTGTCTCAGTACCAGTGTGGGGGATCCCCCTCTCAGGGCCCCTACCCATCGCTGCCTTGGTAAGCCGTTACCTTACCAACTAACTAATGGGACGCATAGTCATCCCTTACCGTAACCTTTAATATGAAAACGATGCCGT
>NZ_FNGV01000039.1 GCF_900103215.1 Kriegella aquimaris | reverse complement strand
TGTCGGGAAAACCGGAGCGGAAAGACTTCCCTGGCGGACCGGCGGAGTGTGTCCGCATCGGGAGGATTGGAGTGGAAGGGTTTTTCGACTTCCGCTAGGGCTTGGGTCGCATATGTCGTTGTTCCACTTAAAAATATCCAAAGACTCCCGGTGGTGCTATTTCATATAGTCCTGCCATTTGACTATTAAATATTTGTCCTTTGAATCCCGTTCCAAGGGCAGGAAACCATAATCATAACAAAAAAGATAAACGTCGCCTTTTTTGTTCTTCCAATGATGCGTAAAAAATTTAGGGTCGAACCCTTTGGTAATCAATTCGGCCCTTCTCATAGTCGTATAGCCCGATCTGTTGTACCGCTTCAATAGCTTCCGGTTTATTTTCAATTGTCTGTCCACCTGCAAATAGAACCCCTCCTCGACCTGTCGGGTTTCATATTGGTTTATGGACTTGCATTTTGTGGAACAGAACAGCTTATCGGACCTTCCCTTTACAGGAGATCCGCAGACGGGGCACTTTCTATTTGTAAGCATTTGTAAACGTATATTAAGCGGTTAAAATACCGTTTAAATCCCAGAACCTAATTAAATTGTCGAATGAATTCGTTCAAATCCATTTCACTATATCATTTGATGATCGACGATCAAAAGATGATAGGCATCAAATTCGCGCCCGATAGGCTTATCCAAAGCTTGATCAAAGGGCTTCCAGGCCCAAAGTGGAGCGAGAGCTATAACATGGTGTATATTCCGAATACCAAAGCCAACCTCGACATTATCTTCAATACCTTCAAGGGCCATGTCTGGATAAACTATAATCGGTTCCTGACCAATAGGCCGGTCAATACGGGGAACGAAGCGGTCGACGTACAGTGGTTCCGGAGAAGGAAGCCCGTGCCCGGATACAGGTACTGCCCCGAGGTATATCTCCTGAAACTTGAACTGAAGCGCTATGCCGACAATACGGTTCGTACCTATGTCTCCTTTTTTGAAATGTTCATCAACCACTATAAGGAAAGGGAACTGAGCTCCATCGACGAAAGTGATATCAGGGCGTTCCTGCAAAAACTTGTCCATAAGAACGTATCCAACTCCTATCTCAACCAGGCCATAAACGCCATCAAGTTCTACTACGAGGTCGTTTTGGGCATGCCCAATCGGTTCTATGAGATCGAAAGACCAAGAAAGGAATCCAAGTTGCCCACCGTCATCAGCAAGGAAGAGGTACTTTCAATTATCGATAATGCCAACAACATCAAGCATCGGTGCATTATGCAGCTGTTGTACGGTTCGGGCCTACGCCGCAGTGAACTGTTGTGCCTGAAACCGGCCGATATCGATAGCAAGCGGATGTTGGTACGGGTAAAAGGCTCAAAGGGCAACAAGGACAGGTTTACCCTTTTATCGCATACGGCACTGAAAGACCTGCGTACCTATTATCGAGAATGGAGACCACGGGAATATCTGTTCGAAGGGCGCGGGGGCCGAAAGTACAGCCCGCAAAGCGTACTTAAGATCGTAAGGGCGGCGGCAGAAAAGGCAAGGGTCGCGCAGACCGTTACCCCGCACGTACTGCGCCATAGTTTTGCCACTCACCTGTTGGAAAGCGGGGTCGACCTGAGAAGGATCCAAGTGCTTTTGGGCCATGGCTCCAGCAAAACAACGGAAATATACACCCATGTGGCAATAAATACTTTTGAGAACATCAAAAATCCCTTAGATTAGTGGTGTGGACAAAATAGATATATAGTTACTAGTGGCTATATACAATTGTTAGCAAACATTTTGGGCAAGTAGAAAAGTCCATTCTTTATCTCAAATTCT
>NZ_FNGV01000037.1 GCF_900103215.1 Kriegella aquimaris | reverse complement strand
TTAGGGCACACCAAACTTTCGACTACGCAAATTTATGCTCGGGTGGTTGAAAAGAAGGTAGGGGAAGATATGCAGAATTTGATGGCCAAGATGAAGCAAAAGAATTATAGGGGAGGAGGTCAATTATTAGGGAAGGCTATGATAACAAATTGATTACTCAATCTGTTTCCTAAAATTTCAAAGAAAAAACTTGTTTTTTGACACAGTACCTATGGCAAGTAGGGCAGGCAAGGAAACTTTTCATTTCCGTCTGCGCACGTAGCCAAAGCTTATTGTTTAGATTTATTTTTTTCTTGTCCAAAGCAAATCCATGATTTTGCGAGCCCATAAAAATAGACAAACCATTGGATTTTAAACCTTAGCCCGCATTACACATAGTTTCTGTTAGCAAACCGTCTTGATTTTTTGCGACCGAGTAAGAGTCTACGTTCTGCTTGCGTTCTAAGTACGTTCGAGTAGAAAGTATTGCGTACTGTTCCAAAGTCAACCGAATCCGGCTAAAATCCATTTACGTCTGAATAAGAAGCTCATGTTTCATCAGAGGTTACGAGCGCAGAATCACGAATCTACCCGAAATTTATATTATGAACAAAATGTTAGCCTTAGCTTTTCTATTTGTCAGTGATGAATTTTCCTCTAATCATGTTGAATGAGTCATTTTCTTTTCGTCCAGTGAAAATCAAGGAGAAGCTTTTACCATCTGGACTTAGCCATTTATTTGCAAAATTCCAGTAAAATGTATTTAAAGGAATAAATCCTTCCCCCCAAGAATTATCATAAATAACAGTAGTCCATGGTCCCCAAGGTTCTGGTGCATCAAATATGCCAATGTTCCCTCGATGAGTTTCAGTATGTTCTGTTGTCAAAAAATATCTTTCAAGTTTAGAGTTATAGCTCACATTGATGCACCATCCAACACCATCTGGGTTTTCAAAGACAGGTTGTCGTTCGTTAATATTTTTTATCCATATTGGTTTATCTCTTTTAGTACCACCGAAAAATGAATATGCATTCTTCATTAGGATAGAGTCTTTATGAACTCTAGCTAAATCGATGAGTCCGGGTTTTTGACAATTTAACCAATCTACTTTATCTTCATAATTATCGGGTCCTTTGTAAGATTGAAAAGGAATCAGATACATATAAACAAAATCATCTTTAGCATTTTCATAGTCTTTATCAAAATTGCAAATGGTTGGCATCATAATTCTTTCTTCTCTAGTAAAAGTCCAATTTGCAAATTCCCATGTTGCACCGTGATTTTCAGAATACGCAATCTTTGCTTGATTAAATTGGTCTTTATTGGTTTGAAACATACCACACCACATGTATAGGATTCCATCAATGCAAATAATACCGTAACTTTTAGCAATTTATCTATGGTCGTTTTCACCGTTATGTCCTCCCCATACATTAAAAGCTTTAAAATCGTCCCAATTTCCTTCTAAACGAGCGACTCCAATACTTGATCTTCCGAGACCATTGGTTCCACCAAATCCCCCACCATCTCCCCAAACGGTGTATTGCTTGTTATCATCAGCCCATGTAATCGGCCAGTTATCGCTGCCAGGTGCTAGACTGATATGGGTAGACCAGTCAAACTCAATTTCTTTAATAATCGAACTTGGAGCATATGGTATATTTTGAGAAAGCACTATTGTAGCATTTGCAATTAATATAATTATTATAGTCAATTTTGCTCTCATTGGGTATTTAGTTAAATGTTGCCAACGTTTCGCCTAAGCGTAGTTGCTCTGGCGTTTTTTTTGGTGTAGAATTAGTTTGATATAAAAGTAGGGAACCAAATTCAATTAACCCTTTGAAAGCAATTACTTATA
>NZ_FNGV01000035.1 GCF_900103215.1 Kriegella aquimaris | reverse complement strand
TGCGGAGCAAGTTATATTAAAATAAAAAAGGTGGTTTAAGGCAAAAAGAAAATATTAATTAACTTTAGAGAACTGGACTAGGGCTTTTCATAGGAAACGTTGTTGGCAGTAGTTATTTTTTAAATTTTATCTGCGTATATTTCTGGGAAATCGTAATGTCTATGAAAAACTAATCCAGTTACTTGATTCTCGTCATTTCGTTTGAATTCAATATCTGCCTCAAAAGCTCTATAAATATATCTGTCTTTAAATTTTGGAAATATTTCACATTTAGGTTGAATTGGCATTTCAGCCGTTAATACTCCATTTTCTTTTGAAATTGTAATTTTCAATTCTTCTCTATTACCACCATAAAATTGAATTAACTCCTTTTCAAGCGGTGTTGATTTATATTTGACTTTATAGACTCCAATATATTCTACAAATTCCTTTTTGTCTTTTTCTTCTTTTTTTACATTTTTAAGAGTTATATCGAAATTTAATAAAATTGCATCTATCTCAATTCCTTGAATTCCTTTTTGGCTTTTTATGCTTACTTGTTTCTTTTCAACTTCCGAAAGTTTCGAGGCAAATGCATCCTTTTTGTTTAGCTCTATTTCTTCCTCAAAATACAATTGGGTAATTAATTCATGATAACCACGCCTCGCTACCTTAAAATGAATATGTGGTGTTCTCCAGTCGTCATTATCTGCATCAACTATATATTTTCCAGGTTTTATAGTCTTAAAGCCATATTCGCCTTTTTCATTTGTTTTCATTTGCCCCCAACCTTGAAAATTTGGGTCATCTTCTATTTGATTTGTATCATATTCATGAGTGTATTTCCCATGAGTATTGGCGTGCCATATCATTACTAATGCGTTAGATATTGGATTACATTTCTCATCTGATACTTTTCCTCTAACATAAATTACTTGCCCTTTTGGTTTACTAACAGAACCGTTGAACTTTGTTAAATCAAAATCCTTATCTGCTTGGTCTTTATTGGGATGAAATGGTCCCATCGTATCATATTGAGTGGGAACACATTCCTGTACATCTGTATTTTCTTTGCATCCTAACAATTTCAACGAAATAACACCAATTGTACCTCCAACTCCAAGTTTAAGCCATTTCCTACGATTAAATTTCTTTTCGTTATTCATTTTGTTTTAGTTTGTGGTTTTAATTGCTGCCAACGGTTGTGTTATGCTCGGTTTTATTTACGTTCTACTTTTCAATCGAAAAGTCCAGATTTAGAAATTTGCCTAGATATATGACTCAATTCGTTTGACACTCCATTATCATCGGCAGTTCCAAAAAAGGCTATCACTAAATTGAGAGAAGGTGAAATGTATAGACCTTGTCCACTAAATCCTCCTTTATAAAAATCTCCGTCTTTCATTATTTTGTCCCATTGATAGGTATTGTGATGAACAACTTCTTTGTCAAGTGTGTAATTTTCGGAACCGTATGCAGTTACCAAGTGAGGACGACCTTGCTTTTGAATTTTATCAAAATATTCATTTGAAACGAAAGTATTATCACCTGAACGACCATCGGTTAAAAACATATAGCCAAATCGAGCTAAATCTCGAAGTGTAGAATTGATTCCTGCGTGAGAAATACTGGTGCCATTTGTTTGAGTAATAAATGCATCAGATTCCGCACCGATTTTTCGCCAAATTTCACGTTCAATATTTTCTGCATAAGAAAGACCTGTGATTCTCTCTACGAGGCAAGAGAGAACGAATGTGTTTACTGAACTATATTCAAATATCTTTCCAGAGGTTTTTGCAGACGATAATGTTTTAATGTGCTCAAAAGCATTGTCTGCGGTTTTTTCTGTTCGTTTTAGAAATCCAAGAGCTGCTTCAAATTGATAGTAACAAGTTTCAGGGTTTTCAAAAGCGCCATCAACCCATTCACGACAATCAATTCCTGAAGCCATATCGAGAATGTCAATAACAGGAACGTTTTCCCATCCAGACCCTTTAAGTTCAGGTAGATAATGTTCTATTGGTTTTGTTACATCAAGTTGTTTTCTGTCTTCCAAAATTGCTATAAGTGTTGAAGCAAATACTTTAGATACTGACCAGTAAAGATGCCTATCGTCTGGAAACATTCTTGGGTAGGCTTCATATACAATTTGGTCTCCTTGTAATATAAGCATACCATCCACTTTCTCGCTAGTTTTAACATAGTCATGAAGTGTTATTTCTCCTAATTCAGAAGAAACAATAAACTCCTCGACTTCTTTCCGGTAATCTTCGTTCAAGCTTTTAATATTTCCTTCTCGACTGATTATGGAGTGAGTCCAAAATTCAGGCATATTTAAATAGATATAACGAGAAATTTCACCTCCATCATCCCAATTATCCAAATTCCATTGCTTAAATACAGATTGAATTTCTTCATTTGAAAAACCATCATAAGTTTGAGCAAATAAATTTGAATATGGAAGAATTAATAAAAGAAGTATTAGTCTGTAATAGTTCATTTTTTCAAGGATGTTCGGTTTTTAGAAATTCCAACTAACGTCAAATTTAATTGCTGATATTCAGTGTATTACCAAATCCGATGTCTTCCGGTTTGATTTCAAATTTAGCAATATTCCTTTTG
>NZ_FNGV01000038.1 GCF_900103215.1 Kriegella aquimaris | reverse complement strand
TGCTAAAACCGGCCTTGACAAGGAGCCTAGTCTAAAGGTACGACCGTTAGCTCAAAAACTCAACTGGTTTTTCTGGTAGGAAGATTGAGCATAACGGTCTGAGCTATGGCAAGTAGGGCAGTTGATAAGCGATGACCTTTCCGCCAAGCCCTTAGCCAAAGCTTTTTGTTTTGTAATTATTTTTATTTTTTCAATTGCCAAATCCCAAAGATTTTGCGGATTTCGAAAATACGCCCAAGCCAATGAATTTATCACTTACCGCCCTATTTGCTATATATAGTGTTAGGCGTTGTTTTTTTACTGGTCCACCAACCATGATTGTGGTCCAGTTTTTTAATTTGATTATTATTTTTCATGGACCATGCTTGGGACCATCTCTAGTCCTATTTTATACCATAATTTGTTCCTGGACCTGAACCATATTTTTCAATAATATTTTTACTCACAAGTTGAGATAGTATCTTTTTAACTGTGGGATTAGGAATATTGAGTTTAGTTGCTATTTCACCTGATTTTGTTCCAGGATGATCTGAAATAAACACTAAAATAGATTTTTCTTTTGGTGAAAGACTTGACTCTATTCCCTCAGTATTAAGTTTTGCCATAAGTTGATTTTGAATATTAATTAATGCATCAAAGAAAAAATATATCCATGTAGTAATTTCTTCTCCAGGTCGCTGAGCTTGACACTTTCTTAATTCTTGATAATATTCTACTTTTCGATTTTCTATTTCATGTTCAAAACTTACATATTGAATCCATTTATATCCAAACTTTAGAAGTAATAGAGATGAAAGCAATCTACTAAGTCTGCCATTACCATCTTGAAATGGATGAACACTTACAAATTCGTAGCAAAATATTGCGGTTTTCACTAATGGATGTGTTTCTAGGTCATTAGTAAACCATTCTATTAAGGCTCTCATTGCATCTTCAGTTTCTATTCCCGGTTTAGCTGTTTCAAAAATTATTTGCTTTGAGCCATCTGGGAATGTGGCTTCTACACTATTGCTAAGTTGTTTGTAATTTCCTTTATGCCAGTCGTCCTTTGCACTATATTTTAGTAATCTATTGTGTAAGTTTTTGAGAGAATTTTCGGTTATATCAATTCCGTCATTAGATTCGGTAATTAAATCCAAAGCTTCAAAATAACCAGCAACTTCTTGAGAGTCTCTATCTTCTAATTTGTCGATTGTTAAATCACTTAATAGAACATCAACTTCTTCATTACTCATTTTAGAACCTTCAATTCTTGTTGAAGCACCGACACTTCTTACTGTTGCTATTGCTTTTAGTTGCTTTAGACTTTGACCTTCTTTTTTTTCGATTGAGGTCCATTCTGCATCAAACCTGTCTATTTTGCTAATAATTGAAATTAATTTCCAGTCAATTTCAATATTTAATGTGTGTACTTGGTTCATATTATAGCAGAGTTAGTTTGCATATTCTCAACAAATATACGATACGATACGAAAATATACGATAATGATACGATATAAATTTGAAGATAATGATACGTTGGGATACGAAAATATACGGTAATGATACGGGTCAAAATTACGCCTAACGGTCTCGGCTAAGCGTAGTGCGGTAGTAAGGAAACTTTTCGTTTCCGTCTGCGCACGAAGCTAAAGCTTATTGTTTAGTTTTATTTTTTATTGTCCAAAACAAAATCCCAAAGATTTTGCGGTCTTCATAAAAATACGCAAACCTTTCCATTAGCCCGAAGCCCGTATTGTTTAGCATCGATGAAAAAGCAGTAAGTCGAGTATCTTTAAAATGAACGAAAAATTAAAGATATGATTACTCAAATTACTGCTGTACCGAAGTTAT
>NZ_FNGV01000019.1 GCF_900103215.1 Kriegella aquimaris | reverse complement strand
CCTGTTCAAACGAACGTTTGGACAAAGTGGAATTTTATAGTCCTTCAAGTATTGTTTCCCTTCAGATCATTGGTTCATAGAAAAATAAAAGTGTGCAATTTTATCTTTCCCTTGATCCCGTTATTCGGTTATGTTGTAACAGTATTGATATAACATTTTAAAATGGACCTTCATTTTTTCCTTGGCCAGTTGCGTGTTCTGTGCCTTGATGGCATCGAAAATTTCTTTATGCTCCTGTATGCCGATCAGGGCCTGGTCCTTATCGCAAACGTGATACTTTTCGAAATTGGTGATGATCTCGGGGGTGATGATCAGCATCAATGTATTTATCGTGCTGTTGCCGCTTGCCTTGGCAATTGCCAAGTGGAAAAGCAGGTCTTCCTGAACGGCATCCTCCCCGTTGAGCACCTTTTTGCTGTATGCGTCCAGGGCCTTCCCCATCTTTTCTAGATCTTCGCCGGTCCTGCGCTGTGCCGCCAACCGGACCGTTTTGAGCTCCAGTAAAATACGGGTCTCCACCAGGGACTTGAAATCGGGTTCCTCCAGGCGCAGGATATCCTCCATAATGCCGTTCATGGCTATCTGCCCTATTTCGGCCACGAAAGTGCCGCTCTGGGGCTTGGAGAATAACAATCCGTAGAATTCCAGTTTCTGGATGGCCTCGCGGACATTGCTCCTGCTTACCCCGAACTTTTCGGCGAGCATGCGCTCGGAAGGCAACTTGTCGCCCGGTTCAAGGTTCTTATAGTTTATCAGTTCCCGGATTTTCGAGATAATGGCGTTCTGGATCTCTTTATTTTCGTTATTGGTAAGAACTTCTAATTTCATACGCTAAGGGGGTCTTTTTTTAAATTGGTCGACCGGATTGGTCTGTTAAAATTAGAAAAATAAACGGCCTGGAGAAAAAATAAACTCTTATCAAAGAATTTCAGTTTCGTTTGTTAAATACCGATCGATTCAAAAGAATTTACCGGCCCGGTCAAGACCGGTAAATACAACAACTCAACAACTCAATTTCGCTCGCTACGATCGGCAAATTGCCGATGTGATAAATTTCATTTTAAAACCTAATATTAATACCCTTCGTTTTGTATTATTTCGTCAAATGAAGTTACTTCTGTAACTGGTACAGGGAATACATGATAACTACTATTAATTGTTTTTCCCATTTCGGCATCAAGTATTCCAGGACTAGCAGCATCAAAGCGAACCAAATCAAACCATCTTAGCCCTTCACAGGCAAACTCTAATCTTCTTTCGTCTAAAATAGCTTGTCTAACTTCTGCTTGAGTAGATGCGGTGCCACTTAAACTACCTAATCCTGCCCTAGTTCTAATAGGATCTAATAATGCTAAAATAGAGGCAGATTCTCCACCACCTGAATTTGTCGTTTCGTTCAACGCCTCTGCATATAGCATTATAACATCAGTTAATCTTAATTCTATCCAATTCATATCAGTGTAAGAACCAGAATCATACTTTACAGAAGCAGTCTCACCGTTAAGCGTCAATGCCGTTCTTAAATCTCCAGCACTAGCAGCAAAAGCAGCGATTAAATCAGCGGATAGAGGTGCACCATCATCTGCTTTCGTATTCTTTCCAGCGTACCAATTTCCAATAATTTCAGTACGAGTAGCACCAGGAATTACTGCAGAAGATGACTGTGCCGTTGCAAATAAAATTTCTGAATTCCAGTTATTATCACTGCCAAAAATCATAGAATAATCTGGTACTAATGCAATGCCTGCAGCAGCAGCCCCGTTTATAACCGCTCCAAGTTCTGTTGCAGCAGCTGCATAGTTGCCCATGGTTGCATACACTTTACCTAATAAACCCTGTGCAGCATTACTTGTGGCCCTGCCACCTGCATTTGCAGCACTAGAAGCGCCTAAAGCACTCTTTGCTGCTTGTAGATCAGGTATGATGATATTAGTGTATACCTCATTTTTAGGTTGTCTCGTAAGATCAGCAGCAGCAATCTCTTCAACTGTAGGTGCTCCTAATAAATTAACAGTTACATCACCAAATACTTGTACCAATTTAAAATAAGCCAACGCTCTTACAAATTGAGCTTCGCCTACTTGCGTAGCATCTGTAGAGTTTATTATAACATCATTAGCACTTAATATCGATTGATACAAACTAGAGTAAAAAGGCTTAAAAAAATCTGCGTTCATACTACTAGTTATACTATTGCCAGAAAAATCGGCAAAATCTGTATATGGTGTTTCGTCAAACAAACAGTCATCTGATCTAAAATCGCCTAATACCGGCATTGTATGTATTGCATCATAATGATAGGAATACGCTGCAACTAGTACAGGTTCATAATCACTTATATTATCTGCATCCACTTGATTAGGTGGTACCTGGTCTAGCTCTGTGGAACATGCTGTTATAAACAACATTGAAACCATTACTATTAATATTTTTTTCATTATTTTTTTCATTATTAAAAGTTAACGTTTAAACCTAAAGTAAAAGTTCTTAACACTGGATATGCACCTTCTTGATGCCCAGAAGTAATTGGTCCTCCATAGCCAGGGTTTGAACTATCTATACCTTCTGGATTATAAGACGTATAATCATCACCAACGAAATATAATAAATTGGTGGCTGCAGCATATATTCTAATAGAATTTAAACCAATTTTGCTCATAAGGTCTTGGTCAAATGTATAACCGAGCGTTAGGTTTCTTAAGGCAACATAACCGGCATCTTGTACAGTAGCGTCTGTTTGATCTCTAGCTCTGGTATAATGTTTTCCAGTTGCATCTTCAATACCATCACCATCAGCATCAAAACTACCACGCAATCTACCGCCCCAATTTGAACCGTAATAAAGTGGATCAACATTGTAAAGCACTGCTCCATGAGAACCTTGTAATTGGAAAGAAAGGTCTAAATTTTTATAGGTCATATTACTATTAAGACCCCAGTAAAAATCAGGTGTATTTGTTCCTAATTTCACTAAATCCCCACCATCTTCAACTGTTTTTGTCGCGTCAATTTTACCATCACCATTCTGATCAACTACATACACTTCTCCACTAGACGCACCAATTACATCGGTAGGGTTTATCATATGTTTCTCTTCAACCCATCCTGTGGTTTGCAGGCCCCATAATTCACCTATCTCTCCACCTACGTAATTTCTATAGACAGCACCTCTACCAGAAGTACCATAAATTTGATCTGGTAATTGGGTTAAAGGACCTAAATCTGTAATTTCTGTATTAACAGTAGACAAGTTTGCGCCCAAACTCCAATTGAAATTATCGTTTCTTACGATTCCTGCAGTCATTTCAAACTCCATACCAGAACTTTTTACATCCCCAGAATTAACTCTAATGGAACTTCTTCCTAATACTTCAGAAACACTTAGGTCAATTAAAATATTTTCAATATCAGACGTGTAATAATCTACACCCAAGGTGAAACGATTGTTTACAAAACCTAAATCAATACCATAGTTCGTCTCCGTATTTGTTTGCCAGGTTAAATCTGGATTTGAAGTATCTGCTGGAATAAGAAATGCACTCCCTAATGGTGTCGTTGCAGGATTTGCAAAACTTAATGCATTATAAGCTCCTAAATTAGAAGTAGTACCTAAAGATCCGTAACTAACTCTTGGCTTAAATTTGCTAATAAAGCCATCATTGTTGAAAAATGCTTCGTTATGTATATTCCAACCCAATGAAACTGCTGGAAACATTTCATGTTTATTATTAGCGCCAAAACGAGAATCGCCATCCCTTCTTAAAGAAGCGGAAATTAAGTAACGATCGTCATAGGCATAAGCAATTCTTCCGAAAATACTCTGCCTATGAATGGTTTCATTTCTTTCTGTTACTATAGTATTTTCGTTTGATATAAATGCATAATTTAGTGGTTCTCCGAAACGTTGTTCCACATTATTACCTTGTATCGAAGTTCCTAGAAGGTGATTCTTTTGGTATTCTACCCCAATTACCGCAGATATATCATGCTTATCATTCAACACGGTATTATAGTCTAAAGTAGTTACACTTAATATAGACTTTGTTTGAACGTCCTGTTGATCCAAATATGTATCTTTTAATTCGCCACCACCGTCACCAGTTATTAATGCGTGTTGTTTGAATTGAGTAGCCCTATAATCTCCACCCAAAACAGTTTTTAAGGTTAAACCCTCTGCAATAGCATATGACAAATAGGAGCTAATATTAGCAAAATATGTTTTTTCGGTATTTGATCTGTTCTCAAGAATACTGGCAGTCCCTGGGTTACCTGACCCTCCAATACCATTGCCATCTCTTCCATAGTGCCAGTCCCATGCTGGATCACCTGGCTGTAAATCATAGATGCTAGCAGGGAACAGGTCTGGAAGATCTCCATTTACGGCCCTAGTATCAAATGCCCTATAACCACTTACACCCCCACTTCTATTAACCGTATAACCCAAAGCTTGATGTTGCGCTTCCAATGCTTGAACAAATGCAATAGACGCAGGTGTATGGTAAATCGGACTAATATCATACTGTCTATTTGTGTCTCTCAGGCTACCTTCGAAATCAGATCTATCCGATGCAAATCCATTAAAACTTATTCCTGCCTTGAACTTTTCACCAAATTTAGTATCCGCACTTAAACGCGCATTGAGCCTTTCATATCCTTGCTTTACTACAACACCATCGGTATTCTGATAACCCATTGATGCAAAGAAGTTCGAATCTTCACTACCTCCACTCATACTAAAGTCATGGCTTTGTGTAGAACCTGTTCCAAAAAGATAATCTTCTCTAGCAACAACATCCGGTGCATTTCTATAGGCATCTATCTTAAACTGCGTGTATCCCGGGGCAGCTGCCTCAAGTTCAGAGACATCCCACTTGCCACTTGCAATTGAAGCATCAGCGTAATCTGCAAATTCGCTAGCTGTCATTTTTATATTGTCTACATACTTATTTGAAAAACTCGTGTAAGCATTGTAACTAAATTTAGTCTTACCTGCTTTACCCTTTTTAGAAGTTACCAAAATAACACCGTTTGCTCCTCTAGAACCATAAATGGCAGCGGAAGCCGCATCTTTTAAAACTTCTAAGCTTTCAATATCGTTTGGATTGACGGTAGCCAAACTACCTGAAATAGGGTAGCCATCAACAACAATGAGTGGATCTGAATTTCCTGTAATAGACGAAGCTGCCCTAATCTGAATCTTTGGATCGGCACCAGGCGCACCACTTTGGTTTTGAATTAAAACACCGGGTAATTTACCTGCTAAAGCATCGTCAACACGTGTAGCCTGTATACCGGCAATATCATCACCTTTTACTTTTGCTACAGCGCCTGTAAGATGTGATTTTTTACGTGTACCGTAACCAACGACTACTACTTCGTCTAGCAGTGCGGCATCTTCCTGTAACGTGACGTTTAAAGAGGATTGCCCTTCAAAAGGAATATTCTGGGTAATGAACCCGATATAGGAGAACTGTAGTACGTCTCCATTGTTTACTTGTATTGTATAGTTTCCGTCAAAGTCTGTCGCCGTACCCGTAGTGGTGCCGACTATAATGACATTTACCCCGGGAACGGGCACTTTTTCGACATCTACGACTATACCCGTCAAGGTAATACCGTCTTGTGCCATCATCTGTAAACCGTTGATGAACAACAGTGTGATTAAAGCTAGTTTCGTTTTAAAATTCATTTGTGATTCTTATTAAGTTAGTATTAAAGCGATAGGTACCGCAGGGGAATCGATACACCCTATGTGATGTTTATGATCACCGGTTTTTTTTAATTTACCAACTCACGCAGACCTCTTTAAAAATCAATGAATTTTTATACTTTTGCAGAAGGCGTGTAGCTAGTTACTATGTGCATGTCTTTTGTATTACTTCCCTTCAGAATGGAGTAATCTCTTTAAAGAGGATGGGTGTGCACCCGTCCTTTTTTTTGCTCTTCATTTATTTATCTCATGTGGTGCTTTCTAATAAATTAAAATCTAATTTGAGTCGTCAACAATTGGAAAACCATATTGGTTAACCAAATTGGTTTACCAAATATATGTTATTAAAGTCTTAAATAAAAATAATTTCGAAATTTTATTGTGGATTTTTTAACTAGCCGATAACAAATCGTTAGCAGACCTGTTAATTTGACAATTGTTACCTGATTTGAAAAACGAATTCTGCGCTTTTTATTTCTGCACTGTAGTCATAGCCTTGCTCCATTATTAAGTTATTCACTTACCTTAATAAATAATCTTGCTAGAAGGGTATCAGTTTTTTATAGGACTATCTTTTTAATATCCCCAAGTCGGTTCCGTCGGTGCCTTTTCCTTTTAATGGGGAATCCTCATTTAACGAATAGGAATCGCCTGAAAATTTCGGTGCCAGATACCAATGGTTTTCGACCGTATATTTCTGGTCGCCGGTCACTTCCAGTTTTTCCGAATTGCTAAAGTCATTATTGCGTATGTTGACAATAGGTTCGCCAACGACCAAATGTATGTTAATGGCCTTACTGTCATTAAAAATGTTGTTCTTGATATCGATTTCTTGTACGCCATATAATGATATGGCCGCATCGTATTTGTTTTTTTGACCGGAACCTACATTATCAAATACGTTATGATCTATTTCTAAAAATGGTCCAAACGTACTTTCGTCTTTTCCTCCTCTATATAATCTCAATGCTGCACCTTGTAGTTCGGTAATTGCATTATTTTTCATTATGAAGTATTCTACATTGTAAGCTCCAATATCATCAGTTTCCTTATCTAATGCGGCAATGCTACCTGTGATTTTTTTAAAGGTCGAATTTTGAATACTGATGGTATCTGCAAATGTGCCTTTAGAAACCCTCAGCACATCAAAAGAATGATTTACCACCAGATCTTTAAACTCACATTTATCAATAAACAATTTGTAATTATCCAACATCGAATTTTTGCTCGTGCTGATTACTGAATTCCCTGCATAATCTGGAGCCTTGGCTCCATCAAAAGTTATATTCTCCAAAGATAGACTGCCACCATCTTGGATTTCAAATGCCATCATTCTTTCGAATAAAACAGTTGCCTTTTCTTTGCCAACCGTTTTAAATGTAAGCGGATGGCTTATTTTAACTGCTTTGGTCAATAAGTATGTTCCACCTTCTTCTAGCTCAATAATGTCTCCTGCCTCCGATTTTTTTACGATTTCATATAACGTATTGATACCAGTTTCTACTTTGATGGTTTTTCCCGAATTTAAGGCAATAATATTATCTGCCTTGGAATACCAGGTTGTTCCCGTATTTTCTTTAGTTGCAATTTTCGAACTTATAACAACCTTCGTTTTTATTTTCTTTGAAGTAGGTATTAGGAAACCTTGTGTATTCTTTACTAATTTAATATCTGCATTTATAAAACCAGGCTTAATGCTAGTCTCTGAATTTTCACCTAAAATATTATTCTTAAAAGTGATTCCGCTAATATCATCATCAATAGTAAAGATGTTCTTCTTGTTATCGTTATAGATAATATTCTCTGAAAATTCTGAAGTTCTAGGGGCTTGACTTCTTTCTGCATCACTACCTGCTCCAAAAAGGATATTATCGCAATTTACAAACGTATTGTTATTCACTTTAGAATCAATAACCGGTACATATCTATTTGGTGGCGAATCCGGAACTCCGTTCATCATAACAAATGCCCCCCTAAAACGATATCCTTTTAAGCCAATATGGTAATTGTTAATAACCGTTTGTGTTTCATTAATTACACGAACACCACCTGTACTTGGTTTTCCATTACCAATAAATACATTACCATCAACTAAGGTTTCATTTCCATGACGCATGGTCAATGTTCCTGTACACTCAAAAAATGTATTATACTTAAAGGTGTTTTGACAAGATTTGTTGGAAATAATTTCGTGCTCACCATTGGTTCTATCAAAATAATTAGACTCAACTATCGTATTGGAATTTTCTAAGGCATGATGACTGGTTCCGATTCTTAAAGTTTCCCCGCCATTATTTCCATAGGTTGGTCGCGGTCCGAAATAGTTGTGATCTATTTGATGATTATTGGCTCTACTTTCTTCCGTATCTAAACCAACGATCATGGTAACACCTAGGTTCTTTTTTCCAGAAATATGATTATGGTCTATGCGGTTATTTTTACCATATATAGTTATCCAATAATCCTGCACTTGACGTTCAGGGTTATTAAAATTATCAATAACACATTCCGTTAAGCGACTATGATTAGCCATTTTATCTCTACTTTTTCTAAAAGAAATAACAGCGTTTGTAGGGGTATAGCCGTTTTTAAAGACCAAACCTTTGACTATTAAATGGTCTCCTGCAATTCTTAGATTGGAAGCACCTTCAAGAATTACTTTTCCTTTTTCTTCAACGGTAAGGGTGATGGGTTTCTCAGCTGTTCCACTGGCTTCAAATAAAAGTTCTGTATCCATCCATGAACCATTTGCAAGTACAATGTTATCACCAGGTTGTACCGTTTTAAGCCTTTCTTCAAATTCGGCTACATTCTTAACTATATCTGTCTGCTGTGCCGCAGCAAATGAGCAAGTAACGGTAATCAAAATCAACGAAAAAAAATGCTGTAAAAGTCCCATATATTTAAAATTGGTTTACCAATTTGGTTTACCAAAAATACATATAATTGTAAGACTCACAACTATTTAACATATAACCTGCCCATATTATCTCTAATTAATAATTAATCCCAAGTGAAATCGTCAATTTGACAAAAACCAAAATAAAGTTTAGGTAGCATTCCCTATGACACTAAAAAAGTTTATTTATAATAGGATTGAATTTTTGGGTGTACATATTTCCTTTTACCTTTCTCTTAATGGTATTCAAATTGACAGCTTCCTCTTAATAAAGGATATCAAGTTCTTGCTGTTCCTCTACCTTTATCTGTCCTGACTGAATAAGTGTGTTATTACTATGGTGGTTATTCTTTGCGCCCCACAACAAGGCGACCAATTTTACTGGATTGTGACTAAATGTATTGTCAATAATATTTACATTAATAATTCCCCGTGTATTAATTAGCAACCCACTTTCTTCTTTGCCTCCGCAGCTAGTAAAGGTGTTGTTAGAAAGCGTTAAAAATCCGCCAATGGTCGATTCATCATATCCATCTCTGTAGAAGTTAATCACATTGCGTTTAACGTTGATAAACTCACATTCATTAAAAGTTACCATCTCAGCATTGTAATCGCCCTTCTCATCAGCAGCTAAGACAATACCATTTTCACAATTTTGAATGGTTGTGTTGTTCACATTAATCGTATCTGCAAAAGATCCTTTGGAAGCTTTGAGCATGTAACTAAAATCTTCAATTACACAATTGTCAATAAAAAGTTTGTAAGCGGCGGACATGTTTTCATTCAGCGGAGCAAAAGCCAACTGATTGTTTTGGCCTTTTAGCGAAAGGTTCTCCAACTTGATAATCCCCCTCGGATTCATTTCAAAGGCTGGTGTGTTTTCCTCTCCGGTAAAGACCAGTTGTGCTTTGTTCCCCGTTTTTGATCGGATGGTAATTTCCTTGTCAATTTTAAGTGAACTATTAATATTATAGACCTTATCACTGAGTTCAACAACATCTCCTGTTTTGGCGTGTTCAATCATTTTCCTGAGTTCGCCTTCTGCCGATGAAGCACTAAGAATATTTGGTTCAGTGATAACTTTATCGGTTGAAAACCAATCAGGTCCGTATTTTTTCTTGTCGATTACAAA
Source organism: Kriegella aquimaris (assembly GCF_900103215.1). GTDB lineage: Bacteria > Bacteroidota > Bacteroidia > Flavobacteriales > Flavobacteriaceae > Kriegella > Kriegella aquimaris. Next base: position 86,066 of record NZ_FNGV01000019.1, on the reverse strand, counting down.
TTTTTCAGCGGTTGATAGTTGGTTGATTGCACCAACTCTACTTTTTTTAGTTCTTGAATCCCCAAAGAGGTCCTGTTGTATTCTACCAAAATCATAGCCGTTGAATACATCGTTCAAAAATTCGTTTTGACCATCTTGCGGAACAAACAACCATTCATTGACCTGTTTCATTTTTATCTTCTTATTTTGGAGTACTGAAAATTCTGAATATTCAACACCGTTGTTGTCAATGATATTATTCTTAAACAATATGCCATTTATGCTATCGTGATCGACCAACGGTGCTTTATCAACTTGAGTATTATAAATCAAGTTGTTAGCAATTGTAGTTCGAATTGGTGGCAACGAGCGGATTTCACTTGCAGGAAGTACGTTCGCGCTTTCCCTGTTTTGCCCAATACCGAACTGCCATGGAGATTTGCAATCGACCCAAGTATTATAGGCGATAACGGCATCTGTAACCTGTTTATATCTATTTGATATGGAATTAGGAATTCCGTTCATCACAGCGAGGGGACTCCTGAATTCCCTTCCCTTAATTTTATAGAAATAATTATTGGTAATCCAGTGTCCGGTATTCACAAGTCTAATTCCACCATAGAAATCAGATTCGTCCCCACCTATGAAAATATTGCCGTCAACGGTACCATAATTGGCGTGCCTTAATACTAGAGACCCTTCACATTTGTAGAAGATATTGTTCCTAAAAATGTTGAAGTCGGCTTTATCAGAGACGATCTCAACCTCTCCATTACAAGCTTCAAAATAGTTGTTCGAAACGTTTACATAGCCCGGAGTCATCTGAGGGTTGCCAATGCGCACGGTTTCCGCTCTGGGGCCTCCTTTTCTAGGACGTGGACCAAAATAGTTATATACAATTTGATGGTGATTATTGGTATTCTCATTTCCAGTATGATAAACCATCAAGGTGTTGCCATCGTTTGATTTCCCTGCTATGTAACAATGGTCCATTTGATTGAGCTTGCCATAAAATTCAACCCACCGATCACTCATCGAACGACTTGGTTGTGTAAAATTTTCTATTACACAATTAGTTACCCTACTATTATTGACGACGCTGTCTAATCCAATTTTGTAGCGAATAATTCCAGTCGAAGGTGTATAACCGTTACGGAAGTACAATCCATTGACAATAAGGTTTTCACCCCCTAGATGCAAATACGACTGTCCTTCTATAAATACTTCTCCTGGAGTTTCTGCGCGAAGTGTTATAGGCTTTTCTTTTGTTCCCCTGCCAAAAAATTTGATTTGAACATCCTTCCAAACCCCATTGACAAGAATGATTTCACCTCCAGGATTTACTTGTTTGATTGCTCTATTTAGTTCTGCAAAATCCCTTACATAAATTCCTTCAGGATTTGATTTTTTGCCGCAGGATAAAAACAGCAGGACAACGAGGGTTACTAATAAACTATTTTTCATTATCATCTGTTTTTGTCCTGTTCCATATATTTCGCGAGTTCACTTTCTTCTACCAAAGAATCGTTTGGAAGGTTATAATTAATTGCAATTTTCTCAGTCGAGAACCATTCGGGCCCATATTTTTTCTTGTCGATTACAAATTTTTCAGCGGTTGACAGTTGGTTGATTGCACCAACCCTACTTTCTTTAGATCTAGAATCTCCAAAGAGGTCTTGTTTGATTCTACCGAAACCATAACCCACGAACACATCATTCAGAATTTCGTTTTGTTCTTCATGAGGGGCGAACAACCATTCGTTGACCTGTTTCATTTTCACCTTTTCGTTTCGGAGTACGTTATATTCTGAATATTCGCTGCCATTATTGTCGATAATGTTATTCTTAAACAATATACCCTCCATGTCATCATAATTCACAACCGGTGTTGCATCTACATGTGTATTATATATCAAATTATTGGCAATGGTTGAACGGATAGGAGGTTCAGACCTAATTTCTGTTACAGGAAGCACATCTGCACTTGCCTTGTTCTGCCCGATGCCTATTTGCCACGAAGATTGGCAATCGACCCAAGTATTATACGTAATCACAACATCTGTAACCTGCCTAAATCCTTTCATGGGTGTATTTAGAATTCCATTCATAATAGCAAGGGGACTCCTGAATTCCTTTCCCTTAATTTTGTAGAAATAATTATTGGTTATCCAGTGTCCCGTGTTCATCACACTCAGCCCACCATACAAATTTGATTCATCGCCTCCAATGAAAATATTACTATCTACGGTCGCAAAATTTCCATGTCTCAGCACCAGAGCGCCCTCACACTTGTAAAAAATATTATGGGTAAATGAATTGTAATTCGTCATATCTGAAATGATTTCAACATCCCCGTTACAAGCTTCGAAGTAGTTGTTCGATACGTTTACCCGCCCAGGTGTCAATCGTGTTTCACTATCCCCAAGTTGTATTGTCTCTGCACTGGCCCCTCCTTTTCTTGGGCGCGGACCGAAATAGTTATTTACAATTTGGTGATGATTGTCGGTATTCTCGTTTCCATCATGATAGACCATCAATGTGCTGCCATCGTTACCCTTTCCAGCTATGTAACAATGGTCCATTTGATTGTGCTTGCCATAAAACTCAATCCACCTATCGCCCGACAAAGCACTTGGTTGAGTAAAATCTTCTACCACACAATTGGTTACCCGGGTGTTGTTGGCAACGCTGTCGGCGCCTATTTTGTAGCGAATAATTCCGGAAGAAGGCGTATATCCGTTTCGAAAATATAATCCGTCAACCACTAGATTTTCTCCTCCTAAATGCAAAAACGACTGTCCTTCTATAAATACTTCTCCTTCAGTTTCGGCACGAAGTGTTATAGGTTTTTCCTTTTTTCCTATACCATAAAATTTGATTTGCACATCTTTCCAAACCCCATTGGCTAATACGATTTCACTACCAGGAGTGGCCTGCCCGATTGCTTCATTTAGCGCAAAAAAATCCTTCACATAAATTCCTTCAGAATTTGTTTTGCCACAAGACAATAGCAGCAGAACGGCACAGCTAAAGGTTAGCAGTAAATTGTTTTTCATTTCAACTTATTTTAAGTTTCAATTTTAAGTTTGATCGAATATCATTGTTGGCAAATCTTATCGCATCATCAATTCATAGATTTACACCAATACGACCTTCTAGGGTATCTATTTACATAGTAGGCAATAGTATCAGAAAGTGCGACTTTTTCTTATCTCCTCAATTTCGGTGGTTGTTATGGAATCTGTGAGCTTATTATGGACCATACGCACATAGTTTAATATGTCTTTCAATTCTTGATTTGTGAGACTAGCGGCAAATCCAGGCATCACTTCGTCGTAATTCTTCCCCTTCACCACTATTTTTCCTGACATCCCAAAAAGAGCAGTCTCAATTAGTTTCTTCTTGTCTGCTACGGTAGCCGTTCCTATGAGTGGGGGTGTGAAATTGGGTATTCCCTCACCTTCAGGTAAATGACATGATGCGCAGTTGTCCCTATATAGAATTGCTTGTCTTGTAAACGCATTCCCACCATGGCCATACTGTACCAACATTTTAATTGGTTCGTTAGCTTCGGTGGAGGTCTTTAGGTGGTCAAATTTTTTCTCTTCTTCATCTTGAAGCACGGAAATTTTAAGTATTCTATCATTTCCGTCTTTAGGGGCTCCATCATACAACCATTTATATCTGGACACGTTCCAATCTGTGTTACTGGTAATCAAGTAAACATCACCGGAGGAAGAAACACACAAATCCCTCAGGCGACCGAATTTCTCCTGCAGATAAATTCTTTTATTCACAATTTTTTCTCCAGAAGCGTCAAGTTCAAATAACCAAAGTGCTTGTCCTTTCAGGGTGGTAAGCATAAGGTTATTTTTCCATTCGGGAATAGCCGAATGGTTATAAAAATCTAGACCTGCGGGAGCTATTGTAGGTGTCCAGTCGTAAATGGGCTCGTTGACCGTTACCGAATCACAGAAGGCCAATTCGTTTTCTTTGTCACAAAATCCTTCTACAAAAGGCCAACCATAGTTGCCACCTGGTTTAATCAGATTGATTTCATCATCATTATTAGGTCCATGCTCAGATGAATAAATTTTTCCATTTGCCGACACCAATCCTTGAGGATTCCGATGACCCATTGAGTAGAAATAGTTACCTGGAATCGGGTTGTCATCAGGAACGCTACCGTCTAGATTCAGTCTGAGGACTTTGCCTGGCAGTGTTAACTCCGTCTGTGCATTACGGAAATCGGCCACATCACCTATGGCAAAAATGAGTTTATTGTCATAACTTATGGCGAGCCGAGATCCATTGTGCGCTCTGAACCCTGGAATTTCAGCTAATAGCGGCTCAGGATTAATCAAGGTGTCTTCTTGAGAAGAATATTTGTACCGCACCAGTTTAGACCTTACGAAATTGGGATTCCCACTACGATCTAACTCACCGGTTAGGGCCGAGTCAATATAGGTGTAGTGCATGTACACAAAAGACTCATTTTTAAAATCTGGATGAAGAACCATACCCAGCAGACCTGGGGTTAATCCTTCCGAATAAACCTCCGGAATGTTCAGCACCTTTTTAACCTGCCCGGTGGTGGGGTTCATTCGCATGATATTACCCTTCTTTTCGGTGAACCACAGATGGTCATCTGCTCCCCAGGTGACTTCCCATGGCTCATCCAAATCGCGAACCACCTCACTTACCAGCAGCCGGGTTGTGTCTAGTTGGATTATGGATTTCGGTTTTTCGTAGGATGGACGCTCGACTAATTTCGGACTTTCACAATTAGTTAATAAGCAGATAAGAAACATCGCTACGATGCCCAGCACAATATCAATTTTATGATGTATTTTATCCATTTTCATAGTATATTAATTTGAGTAGAAGATTTTTCAACGATCAGTTCTCCCGTGTTTTCACGCTCATAAGCAGAATGAGAATTATTTTTAGCTTCCCATAATGGCACCTCTCGTTTCACTTTCACAGGCACAGGTTAGAAGTAGAGTTTGTTCATTCCAACTGATTTTATAATTTATCTTTTAGGGTTAATTACTACATTGGTCAACTAAGACTCGAGAGCACTCAAGCGACACATGCTAAATGGTCTTTTATCTCCGATAGCACGCAACCACTTTATAGGATAACGGCGCTCAGGCCATCATCTACAAAAATTACTTGTCCATTGACAAAACTCGAACTTTTAGACGCAAGAAAAACTGCCAATGCCTGTAAATCTTCTGGTTTTCCCCAAGCTCGAATAAATCCATATTACCCAATTCCGAAAGGCCAAAACGCAACTCGTCCCCATACTTGCCAATTTCATTGAAGGGTACGATAACCTGTGGTACGGCGGGAAGCCTTTCGGATACTGGCGGCAAAGCTCCAGCCGCAACAGCGGCAGCACGCTCTGGGGCCTCGTTATATTGTGATGACGATGAAGGTACTGTCGAGGTCAACTTCGATTCTTTCAGATTTGGGTTTTCTCCACAGGACAAAAGCAACAGAACAACCCAGGTGAACAGTAGACTGTTTTTCATCTCATTTTCTATTTATTTACAACTATCAAATTAATCTACAACAGGACAAAATTACTATCCATCATAGTTGTCTAATCAATTACCTCCCTAACAACCTGATCAATCACCCCATACTCGGTCGACTCTGCGAAGCCAATAGAAAAGGTTCGAACAGTAGTTAAATGTTTGGTTGTTTTTTCCCCGTTTTGTCGACCAAAACCCATTACGGTCATATAAGGTCTGCTGACATAATTATCTGGAAACTCATCATCTTCATGTTGCAGCACATACAACATGCGGGGTGAATTTTGATCCCCAAAGGCCATCCACTCAGGAGCAGGCAGATCACCACCAAAGGCCTCTTCGATCGGGTGTTTTTTATTATCGATGGATGCATACCAAAAATCAGTGCTATCCATTTCACCTCCTGGAACGCCCTCGTATTGCACCCAATATTTATACCCGGGGCTGATTTTGCTCATCGTGAAATCACAGCGATCAGGATAAAAGTCCCACTGCCCCTGCCAATTTTCATTGTCTGAGGTGAAGGTAATGCGCACATGTTGTTCCGACTCAATGTCTACTACTGAGCTCGATGGATCGGTGCCTGCATTCATGGCATGAAAATAGCTTCCGTCTTGACGGTGGATTGCATTCGGAAATCCTCGGTATTCGCCTTTATGTCCCGACCCTTCCTCATTGTGAAAGCCTATCCAATCGACACCATCCTTGTCGATTATGCTCGACAAGCCGCCACCTTCCTTTTCCAGATAGTAGGTTGCTGAAGTTGTGGTAACAATGTATGCCGAACCTCCACCGGCAGATTCATCTATTCCATGTGTGAGTTGTACTTTATCCTGCTTGCAGGAACCAAGTAATAGTATTAATAGCAATAGTGATGTCAATTTTCTCAGATACATAATTATAATTATGGGTCGGGTTATGATTTGCGCATAGTTTTTGGTTTATCTTTTGTTGTTCCAAAGTAAAATCCCATCCCGATAGCTATCGGGATTGCGGACCTCATCAATATACATAGACCTCGGCTAAAGGCCCATAAGTAATGCCCTATTCTTGAACAATGGCGCTATAGCTACTCCCAAAATTTACAGATAAAATAACATATTCTGTATTTAAAACAGTTCCATCATTCGCTTGCCATCTCACGGGATTACCATCAGGGGAAACCTTTGGCAAAGCAAAACTGGCCAAATCACTATTAATTTTAAAAGTGTTCTCCCCAATGAACGTAAGCCCATTAGGCAAATCAACATGGGATAGGCGGTTAGCAAGAAAAGCACTATGCTCTATGGATGTAAGCCCATCTGGCAAATCCAAACGGGTTAGGCGGTTATCTCGAAAAGCACTAGTCTCAATGGTGGTAAGCCCAGCAGGCAAATCCACCCTGGTTAAGAAGTTAACATTAAAAGCACTCTCCTCAATGGTGGTAAGCCCAGCAGGCAAATCTATATGGGTTAGGCGGTTATTCTGAAAAGCAAAATCACCAATGGACGTAAGCCCAGCAGGCAAATCTACATTGGGTAGACTGTTATCTCGAAAAGCACTACTCCCAATGGACGTAAGCCCAGAAGGCAAAGTCACACTGGTTAGATTGTTGTCTCGAAAAGCACTACTCCCAATTATCGTAACCTCCCCTGACAAAACCACACTGATTAGGTTTTTATCTTGAAAAGCCTTCTCCCCAATCCCTGATACTACTAGCCCGTCCAGCATCTCGGGGATAATAATGTCGGGTTGATAATTATCCCCACTGGCGCCAGTAAGAGTCGAGGAAGTTATTACCCCCTGTACTACCGTCACATCCATATCTGTGAGGGTATAAGGAGTTTGTGACATGCCCGTAAAAACAAATGCAAACAAAATGCTTATGCTCGATATAATTTTACCCATAATATCCATTGGTTTAAATTTTAAGTTGGATGTCATTTAGACTATTGGTTTGGAACCGAGATTTTCGGTTTTGCACTACGTTTTAACAAATAGCCAATGCCCGCAATGATCAGCGCGCAAATCACATATATCATTCTACCCCAGAGCGGGTTGGGAATCAAAGCCATCAGTAAAATACCTGCGCTCATAGTCATTACCATGTTGCCCAATTTGCGTCTTTGCTGACGATCGACCTCGTCTTGTTGATCATCTGCAATATAGGGTGTTTCCAAATCTTGGAAAAAGCGATTTGTTTCGAGTTTATGATCGTCCTTCGCTTCGTTGTAGAATAAGGAAGTTGCCCAGAAAAACCCAGCAGTGATGAACACATGGCCCGCAACCGTTAGAATTATATTCATGTCAATAATTTCGCGTGCAGTAAGGGATTCGATACCGAACATTGCGGCACAAACATCTGCCGTAAATACGTTCATAACCAGCCAAGAAACAAAAAATCCTACTGTAATAGTAGCCCAAGGCGCCCATTTAGGGGTCTTTTTTACAACAATACCGACAACTAACGGCACCATCATTGGCACTTGGACCATTGTAGAAACTGACATCATAAGTTCGAATAGACTAAGTTTTTCAAGCGATGCGAAATACAGCGCCGCAGCAATTACGCCCAACCCACTTAAAAAGCTGACCAGTTGACTGAGCCGCAACAGCTTCCTGTCCTCGATATGTTTATTCCTTTTAGCGAGAAAAGGTTGGTAGATACTTCTGATAAAGATTCCTGCGTTTTTGTTAAGTGCCGAGTCCATAGAAGACATGGAAGCAGCAAATAGGCCGGCCATTAGTAGCCCAACAGTACCAATGGGCATGGCATTTCGAGCGAACACTAGGTATACGGCATCTGCCGCCTTGTTGCCTAGTTGCGGATAGTCTGCTGCGGCATCTGGGTATAAGGTGGCCGCTGCCCACGGGGGGATAAACCATATAATGCTCCCCACACCCATCAGCGTCATGGCCAATAAGGCAGCTTTACGGGCGTTGAAGGAATCTTTTGCGTTAAGCCATCGAAACGAATCATGAAGATTCATCATTGTTATGACCTGTTTTGGCAAAAAGAAGATGAAAGTTCCGAACAATATTAAGGGATAGTTCATATTCGGGCCTATGAGAAAACCACCTGGAAAATTTTTAACCATATTCACCGGTCCGTCTACCATTACCAATGCCACTACCGCGCAAGCTATTGAAACAACTGCCACTACCAAAGTTTGAACAAAGTCGGAAGCAACAACTCCCCAAGCACCTGAAAGTACCGATACGAAAAGTACGGTCAGACCAATCGAAATAATGGTCAAAGACATATCAGCATCAAAAACGGCACTGGTGAAAACCCCTAGGGCATTTAACCAAACACCAGCGTTTAGAAAGGAGAATGCGATTAACGCCCAAGCAAAAAATAGCTCATTTTGAGGGCCAAATCGCCCTCTTATTGCTTCTGTGGGCGTATCCACTCTCATTTGCCTAAACCGATGGGAGAAGTAAGCCCATCCGCAAAAGAATGCAAATGTATTGCCAATATACACGGCGACAATGGCAAATCCGTCGGCAAAGGCCTTACCTGCCGCGCCAGTAAATGTTACAGCTGAAAATTGCGCCATAAATGCGGTTGCCCCTACCATCCACCACAACATTCTTCCGCCGCCACGAAAATAATCACTTGTCGATTTGCTTGCCATTCGCGAAAACACCACGCCAATGGTAAGAATTAATATAAAGTAGATTCCAATTACGATATAGTCGTAAAACATAGTTTTGCCATTTTATTGCAGATGATGAACATCCGTCCAGTTGTCATTCTTTCTGATTAGGTCAATGAGTTGCTGGTACAGACTTCCCTCCTTGAATGTTTGGTATGGGGCAACCGTTTCTCCTCTGATATCTTTCACGAATTCTCTAACCAGATAGTGCCAATTTCGCTCCGTATCACCTTCAATTTTTGGTTGATTGTCGGCTATGTCCTGAGGTATGGGCACCTCTTCCCATGTTTTATTTTCACCATAAATATACAGTGGGCCCATGCCATAGTGGCCTTCAATGAAAATCGCCCCTTTCGTGCCGTAAAATACAATATGGTTCTCTTGGAATTTCGGGACCAGTCCGCCATGCTTGAACAGTACGGATACCGGTTTGGTGGCAAATTCACTTTCCAACTGTGCCAATACGGTATAGGACCACTCGACATTACTTTCACCCCACTTCAGCGAGGGGTCGTTGAGATCTTTGGGAATATGGTCTCTCCGAGTTTTGAAATTATGTACACCTTCAACAATAGGTGCTTTTCCCAAATCGTCGCGCACCTCTCCGATTATCGACAAGATTTTTTCGCCGATTACCGATGTTGCAATGGAAATCATGTGCGTAAAGTTGTTGTTCAAGCGACCACCACCATCTTCTTTTCGATGTGACCATCCGAAGGGGATATCCCGTTCCAGGTTAAAGTGCGATATAAACTCGGCTTCCACGGGTTCGCCAATTGCCCCATTTGCCACGAGCTGTTTGGCGTGTTGAATGTGAGGCATATATCTGAAACTGGAAGCAAAGGCTGTTTTTACGTTTTTAGCTTTGGCAAGTTCATACAACTCCACGGCCGACTCTCCTGTATCTGTCAGTGGCTTATCGCTAAATACATGACATCCAAATTCGATTGCCTGTTTTATTGGTTCATAGTGGGCACCACCTGGGGTCGCGATAGAAACGATATCCGGTTGGCATTCCTTCAATGCCTTTTGCCAATCCGTTCCGGAATAGGGAATCCCCATTTTCTTGGCCACTTCACTTACTACATTTGGTGTTCTTCCAACAATGCCCACTACCTCGACTCCAAAAGCTCGAAAGGCATCTGCATGCCCCTGTCCGGCAAATCCGGTTCCTGATATTAGTACTTTTAATTTTCTATCCATTTAGTAAAGTTTTGAATATTTGTATCTTCTGTTATTTGTTCTTTACCAATTCCATAAGGTGCCATCTTCTAACCTGTTCACAGGAAGGTACGAGCGTTTATATGGGTACTTCTTGGCTGCTTCCTCATCGAAATCAATGCCCCATCCGGGTTTATCATCCATATACAGTAATCCATCTTTTAATTCAACTTTGTACTGGAACACTTCGTTCAGCTCAGGGGTACCGAAACCAACAAACTCTTGCACTCCGAAATTGGGCGCCCAAAGATTGAAATGCATATGTGCCATTAAGCAAACTGGCGAAAGGTCGGGTGCTCCATGTGGTGCCATTCGCACATGATATAAGGAAGCAAAGTCCGCTAATTTTTTTAGAGGGGTCAATCCACCACCATGAGTAACCGCAGTTCGCACGTAATCAATCCATTGGTTTTGTATCATTTCTTTAGCATCCCAAAGGGTATTGAACTTTTCTCCTGTTGCCAAAGGAGTATCGGTATGCTCCCGGATGACTTTATATCCTTCTGCATTTTCCGTAGTCACGGCATCCTCTATAAAAAGAAGCTTATAAGGTTCCAACAATTTGCATAATCGAGATGCTTCGATTGGGGTCAATCTACTATGTACATCATGGCAAAGTGCTATTGCATAACCAAATTTCTCCCGTGCTTGCTTAAAAAGTTCGGGAATAAAATTCATGTATTTGGTGGTCGACCACTCTTGTTCTGGCGGTAAGGGCCTATTGCCCTGTAATTCATAGTAATTTTTTTTGCCCTCCATGGTACCGTACGTGCCCTTTGTATCGGGAAGCGCACATTGCAAGCGCACAGCTTTGTACCCCTCGTTTATCATTGTTCCCAGATTTTTCAGAACTTCTTCTATGGTTTCCCCATTGGCATGACCATATACCGTAACTCCTTTTCTACTTTTTCCGCCGAGCAGTTGATAGACTGGCATATTGGCGAGCTTTCCCTTGATATCCCAAAGCGCCATATCTATAGCAGCAATAGCAGCAGTACTCACAGCACCATTTTGCCAATAGGCTCCTTTGTATAGGTATTGCCAAATATCCTCGATTTGATGGGCATCCTTTCCTATAAGACAGGGAGCGATATGTTCCTCTAAATATGCTACTACAGCCATTTCCCTTCCGTTCAGTGTGGCATCTCCAAGCCCGTAAGTACCATCTTCTGTTATAATCTTAACGGTAACAAAATTGCGGCCTGGGCAGCAAACAAAAACTTTTATATCCTTTATTTTCATTAGTAATTCTCTTGTGGTTTCAATTTGCTTTTTTTGTATTTCTTCTTAAAAATCACTTTCCTCTGCCATTTTTACGACACCAACAATTAGTATCAAATTAGCGAATCGGCGCTGTTCACCTGTTTGAATAATTAAAGTGGTGGCAGGTTCTCTGATTTTGTCGTAGAAAGCCCATCGTTCCATCTCGGCCCACGATACTTCACCCAATAATTTTTTATACCCATCATGTATTTCTGCATTTGCTTCAGCAGGCTTTTCCATGACGATTGCACCTTGAACCGGGCAGACTTCCAGTATGCCTTCAAGTACTGTGAGAGCATTTAATAGTCCTGGGCGAAAGTTGAGATGTACAGTTGTCGAGTTAGGGCCTTTCATAGCACCGACTGGCAAATTTCCGTCTGCAATAACAACTTGTGCAAAATGACCCGAACGCGCAAGCGCCTCCATAATTGTTGGGTGTATTACCGGAGTTTTTAGCATAAAATAATCTTTGAAATAGGTGAATAAAAAACACAAGGAACTAAATAAAACCTAGTGTTTTTCTTAAAACAGTCAATTATATATAGTTCAACAGGGAACTACATATTGTAAACCCCACCGTTAATGTCTAGTGTTGCACCAGTAATAAAGCCATCGTATTCGGACGCCAGATATGCAACTGCTCTTGCTACGTCAGCTGCATTGCCTGCACGTTGAATAGGAATGCCCGCTGTTGTTGCAGCTGCCGATTCTTTAGTTGTATGGGTGTTGTGAAATGAAGTGCCCAGAATAAGACCAGGAGCGACCGCGTTAACTCGAGTGCCTTGAGGTCCTAATTCTGTTGATAGCGCTCGTGTTAATGTCAGGATTGCACCTTTGCTGGTGGAATACGCTAATGATCCTGGGTGACCACCTTTACGCCCAGCTAGTGATGCCAAATTAACAATACTACTGTTGTCATTTTTTGATAGGTGAGGAGCTGCGGCGCGCGTTACAAACATCATGGATGTAAGGTTAATATCCATTACCTTGTGCCAGAACTCAGCCTCCATTTCGCTAAGCATTTTACGTGCAACAAGCGAACCTGCGTTATTAATCAGTATGTCTAGACCACCAAACGCTTCGATTGTTTTTTCGACCAATGTATTTGCATCGGCTTCGTTTGTTAAGTCACCAGATATTGCAATCGCTTTTTGCCCTTTAGTGGTTGCCAATTGAACTAATTGGTTCGCTGTATCTGCACTGGAAAAATAGTGGATGGCAACATTAGCTCCACTGTTGATAAAATGCCTAGAGATTGATTCTCCGATTCCTTGAGCACCAGCGGTTATGAGAACATTTTTACCAACTAATTTGTTATTATTTTTCATTTTATTTTTAAACTAATTGATTAATCATTTTTAGTGAAATAGCCTTCATTCGACACGGCGTCGTCACTTACAGTTATGCTTGCGGTTTTAAACCACACTTCGGCGTAGTTGCCGTCTGAATATTGTTTTTTAATATCACCACCATGCGTTTCAGCACCAGAACACCAGTTTTTATTTACATCGGGAGACTTTCCATTTGTTTGATTGTAAGCACCAAGCTTAAAAAAACAACCTTCCCCAGTGTACGCATTTTTACGTTCTACTCCATCTTGACCAATTGGCACAAATAATTTTTGTGTTTGCCCGGGTATATCAGCAGTAGTTGTGTATTCAGATTCGATTAAGTTTTTTGTAAACGTTTTGGTTTCATGCCCCTTACTAGTAAATGTTAAGTTCATAATACCATCAGCAACTTCTATTTTATAACTAAATTCTTCACCCAAAGCAATACCATCCTTTGGTTCTTCCGGGTAGGTATTTGCGTTAGTACCAACAACGGAAAAGTCATTACCCCAAACAGCTGTTGAATAATCCCATCTTTTAGAATTGTCATCTCCTGCTGTATTAATTTCATAATGCCAAAAAACAGAACCTTTCGTATGACCTGGGAATTTCTTGTAAAATATTTTAAGTGGTTCGTTCTCATGCGCATCAGCACTATGAATCTGACCTACTACTACAGCATGTGTAGCCGCTACTCGAGCATCACCAGTAGCGGATACATTCATTACTTTTAGCGTAGCTGTTAATTTATCATTGGCAGTTTTAGGATACCATTTTTTTACTTGTGCCAATTCAGTTCTTGTATTGTTTGAAGTTCCATGCGTGTCTCCTCCGTTGGGTGCTTTAAAAACGATCCAATCGCTATTGCCATCATTTGTAGTATAAAAGAAATCTTTATTCTCAAAATTGTTTGCATGACCCACATTTGAACCATCACCCAAAATTAATTTCCAATCATCAAAAAATGGAATAACGTCACTTGCATAAACGGTCTTTACTACTTCTTTGCCTGTACCGAGCGTATTCGAATTGTTTTTTTCTTTATTTTCATTTTTACAACTATTTAGTATTAGGATAAGACCAACGACTAGGAACGTTGCTAATGATGTGATATTTTTTTTATTCATTTTTTTATAATTTGGTTTCAATTATATTTTTCATTCAAAGCTGAATTTTCTATTTGCTTTGATACTTTAAATAGTATTCCATAATAAGAGCTCATTAATGAAAAGAGTAATTCCGAAAGCATTCCAAATAGTAACAAAAAGACTTATTTTATTTGCTCTCTTGTTTTATAAATTGGGCGCCGTCCCTTCTCCTACAGTTGCTTCTTTAAACCAAACCTCTGCATAGCTTCCATTTTTATATTGTTTGGCGATATCACCGTCAAAAGTATCCGCTCCGGTACTCCAAACCATGTTATCTTCTGGATTCTTTCCGTTGGTTTGATTGTAAGCACCTTGTTTGAAATTTTGTGTTTCTCCTGCATACGCATTTTCAAGTTCGACACCGTCACGGCCAATTGATGCATACAATGTCCATATTTGTTGGGGAATTGCGTCCTTTTCAGCAAAATCCGATTTCAACAAACTTTTGACAAATGTTTTAGTTTCGTGACCTTCACTGGTAAATGTGAGGTACATGATACCCTTATAAACATTTATTTCATAACTGAATTCCTCTCCCAAAGCAATTCCATCTTTAGGTTCTTCCGGATAGGTATCTGGACTTGCACCAATAACCGACATATCATAACCCCATACAGCGGTTGAATAATCCCATCTTTTTGAATTGTCTCCTGCCGTATTGATTTCGTAGTTCCAAAAAACCGATCCTTTTTTATGTCCTGGAAATTTTTTATAAAATATTTTTAAAGGTTCGTTTTCATGACCTTCCTTACCGTGAATTTGTCCGACAACAACGGAGTAAGACGCAGCAACCCTGGCATCACCGGAGGTTGACACATGTTGCACTTTTAGGGTACCAGTTAATTTTCCGCCTTCCATCGGTGTCCATTCTCCACGTTGCCCTAATTCAGTTCTGGTGTTACTAGACGTTCTAGAGGTTATTCCTGAGTTCGGTGTTTTATAAACCACCCAATTTGTTTTTCCATCATTTTCTACATAAAAAAAATCTTTATGTTCAAAATTCACCAATTCACTGGAAGGTGTGCCATCTCCGCAAAGAATACTAAAACTATCCATAAACGGAATGACGTCGCTTGGATACATTTTGTTATTAGACTCATCATTCTTGACCTTCGTCGTCTTCTCTTTACAACTATTTAGTATAAAAGCAACACTGATCGTTAAGAGTATTTGGGATATTAGTTTTATCGTATTGCTACTCATATTTTTTAGTTCTTTTATTTATTCTTGCAATGAAACGGTACTACAACTGTATGTACTACAATTGAATTATTTGGGACATCCTCCGAGAGATCCCCTCATTATAAATTATCTTCTGATGGCACCAGAAGTATCCCCATCCATCAAACTTTGCACGTTTTGCAATGACACCGTATTTACATCCCCCGGAACAGTATGTTTTAGGGCGCAGGCAGCGGAAGCAAATTCTATAGCCCGTGCATCATCATAATGCAATAGCCCATATATTAGCCCAGCGGCAAAGGCATCACCTGTACCAACGCGGTCTATAATGTGGGTAATGTTCAGCATTTCGGATTTAATATATGCTTCCCCACTCCACAGTTTACCCTGTATTTGGTGGTGTGAAGCGCTTATGGTTCTCCTGGTTTTTTTGACCACTTTCTTGATATTCGGAAAAAGAGTTATCAACTGTTTGGCCAAAGACTGAAATTTATCGTCCAATTCACCCAGGCCGAACATTTCACGAATTCCTCTACTACTGGTTATCACAACGTCACAATTTTTAACCAATTCAGGTATAACCTCCTGCATGCTTTTCCCGTATTTCCACATGTTGCTTCGTGAATTGATATCTCCAGAAACTGTTATCCCCAATTTGTTGGCGGTGTTAATTGCATCTAGACAACATTGAGCGGCACCTTCAGATATAGCAGGTGTGATGCCTGTCCAATGGAACCAGTCGGCATCTTTCAGCACAACTTCCCAATTCACCATGGAAGGGGTAATCAAAGAGAAAGACGAACCTTCTCTTTCGTAAATGACCTCGCTGGGCCTATGAACCGCACCTTTTTCAAGAAAGTACTTGCCAATCATGTCATCGCCGTAAATAACCTGTTCGGTACTTAACCAATGTTTTCGCAAAAATTGTGTGGCAGCTTTTCCTAAGGCATTATCTGGAAAACGGGTTACATGGGCTGCTTTCATGCCCAAATAGGCACAAGAAATGGCAACGTTGGCCTCTCCGCCACCATACACAAGTTCAAATGAGGAGGCCTGCGAGAATTTCTCATATCCAGGTGGGGACAAACGCATCATTACCTCGCCAAATGTGATTAACTTTTTAGCCATAATTTCTAATACATCTATTTTAGTGGAAAGGTTTCTTCCACAGTAAATTCTCCAGCGTTCCAAACTCCATTGATCATCATTATTTCATCTTCGAGATTTGCTTTGTCTATTGCGGCATTCAATTCCGTGATATCTTTCACATAGGTATCCTTATCCTTAGAATTTTTGGAAAAGGAAAATAATAGAACTGTACCTATAAGAAATAAACTAGTTTCTATCATTTGGCTTATTGAAATGGGTTAAACTTTTTTAATTAGATTATAATGAAGCCTACGATGTTCATTGGATTCTCAACCCTTCTCTTTTTTGCCAACAGTGCAAATGATAGGTAGCTGTTGATTTATGTCGCTTAAACTGGTTAACCAATTTGGTTTACCAAAAATAAGTATATTTATCAGACTGACAAATTTTTAACATAAATTCGGTCAATACGTTTAAAAACGAGAAATAAAATGAAGAAAGAACCAAACTATCGAGAAGAATTTTTTTTAAACTATGAGCAACAAGGTTTATGGTAGTGCCAGGCCTCGAAATTGAGAATCCTTTTGAATCAGCATTACAAATACAAATGATGAGTTAGGGGTGCATCTGTTTTCAAAACACCTTCAATTTCTGGATTATGATGAATGTCTTCTGCGGCCGCAGCACTAGATTTTGATGCTTTAGGTTTAACTGTTAGGCCAAAAGGGTACGTTCTTCATAAAAAGAGTAGCGGAAGATTCGGCAAGGGCTGTAGCTACAATGAAAAGTGAGGTCTAAAAACAAAGTTAATGACTACCAATGTTCTTGGACCCCTAGCTAGAACTGTTTAGTTTTCAGAATTTTATTAAAGAGGTGTTATCCGCCTAGCAAACGAAACGAATTTCAATCTATAAATCATTTGCTTTAGTCTATGTTATTTCCGCGTATAGCTGGGCCATCATGCCCATTCCCATTTGGGCAATGACCCTATAATCCCCTCGTTGTAAAGGCACTCCTCCCCTGTTGTCTTGGGAAACGCCCTTTAATAAACCATCGGGTGTCAGATAATCGGATAGGGCCTTCCAACATTTTTCAGCATACCTTCGGTACGTTTTGGGCAAAAGCCCTTCTCGAATACCGATTAGAATAGCGGTCGAAATTCCCGCGGACCCAGAGGTGTCGGGCGCATTGTCCGTATCCATAAAGCCGTTCCACAACCCGTTTTCTTGCTGCATGGCAATCGCATTATCCACTCCCTTTTTAAAAGTCTGGATGATTTCTTCATCCTGAATTTCGTCTTTCAGCTCCGAAATGGTCCGGGCGAAGCCCAAAAGGGTCCAAGCTGCCCCCCTTGCCCAATTTTCAAAGGTATAGGTCCCCGTATCGGTATGGTACCTGAGGTTTAGTTTCTCTTTTTCTATCAACACGCACCGATTCCTAAGTTGCTCGAGTGCCCTTTTCTTTAATCCACTGTCGTTCCATGCCTTCCCGATCACGGCCATCGGATAGGCTACCGTATAACATCCTTCAGCGGTTATGGTAGAGCCGCCCGTAACCATTCCATTCTCTTGGGTATAACTGTCCCAGGCCTCGATGACAGTTTTTAAAATCGGGTGGTGCGGACTGATCCGGGCCAAGGTGGCATAGGGGATCGTGGATTCTATGCCGTCGATCTCGTTGTCCCTGGGGTCGTTCCTGGAATTTTCATACTTCAGGTTCTCCCCATCAAAGAATAAATCAAAATGTTCCTTAATCGCGGCAAGTGCCCTTTCCTCTCCCTTTAGGGAATATAACTGCCAAAGTCCATCGAGCACGGTTCCTTCCCGCCACCCAAAGGCCTGAATCGAATCGACCGACATGAAGCTTTGCAAAAAATCTGCAATGGTCCCTTTTTCCTTGGAGGACACCAGCAAATGTGGATTGAAAACAGTATTGCCCAATTCCATATTCGACTGCCCGAAAAAACCAAAGGGCTTGGATGTCAACAGCTTTACCTGCAATCCATAGGTATTGATGCCGTTGCTGTGCCTGCCATCGATCTTCAGCTCATAAGGTACCAATACCGAAGAATTCCTGATATCGAGGACCCCTAATTGGGTGTCTTCCCCATCCGGGATCGAGACCTGTAAAATGGCCTGCTCCCACATTTCCACGGCCACCGATAGCCGCAAAAAAAAATGTTTCCCCCTCAGCAAGTGGTCGGGCTTCAGCAATACGGTACCATCGGGATCAAGAATATGGGGCGACCATCCAAAGGCGATCCGTTTATCCTTTGCCGGGGCGGCGGTGGTGCCCACGACCTGTAAGGGAACCCTCTGTTGTCCTTTGATTCCCGCTTGGTCAAACGCGGAGCCCAAGGCTACGTTCGGAACCATATAAAGTCCCATTCCGGCTACCTGTATATTTTTAATAAAATTTCGTCTTTGCATGTTGTCGATTATTTGAGCATTCCTATTACCCATAGAAAGCTGAAACTATTTTGAAGCGATCCTTCTTAAATATCGGGCCGTTTTAGCTGACATTTCATCCGGTCGGTACTTTATTCTCTTGGGCGATTTTCCAAACAACTCTTTAAACCAAATACTTCCCGCCAGGTAGCACCCGTCGCTACTGGCGTGAAACCGATCCTTTGAACTCCATAGATCAATACCTTCCCTTTTCTTGAATGAGCGGTAAAAGGCATCTCCAGAAGGCAAAATGGTGGCATTATATCGTTCGGAAAGCACTTTATAATTCTCTTTTAGTCCTATATACATTTGATCTGCAGTAATCCCAAATCCTTTCAAACGCGAACAATCGGGCGCATAGGCCCAGGTTTCGTGAATATATATTCTGGCCTTGGGCGCATATTTATTTATGTATTCACGAATTTCATCGGCATAGGGCTGGTACGATTCGGCCTTAAAACTAAGATGGCTCACCTGCTGAATGGTAACAATATCCCAATCATCGGCCATCAACCAGTCTTTTAGCGACTTGCCATTATAAGGTTTGCGCAATGGGTCTTGTTCACATTGCTTGATCAGGTCTGCGTGTTTTTCAAGGTAACACCCCCCGATATTGGCTTTGCCAATGCGAATTTCGCACCCTTTTACAGATGCCGCAATTTGCTGTAAATACTTAGTAGCATTGTCGGCAAAGCTATTGCCGATGGTCAATATTCGAACGGTGTCGGCTACCTTTTTATAATTATTACCACTAAAGGCTTCCGTAGGTTGGACAAAAGTTAAAAGGAACAGCAACACATAAAAATTGAATCTCCAGCTTTTCATAAAATGTTTCATTTAGATTTTGATGTTTTTGTAACAAACTTACAAACGTTTTGATTCACGAATTCGGTTTACTCCCCGAAACGCCGCTATAACCTTCCACCTTTCTTGGTTTTTAGTGGTTGTCCGGATTCCTACATATTTTTTGGATGGATGTCATCCCACCTCTATTCAAAGTCAATCATCTTTAGCTCGATTGTTCCAACCGAACCTCCCGGTTTGGAACGTATCTGCGTTTTGAACTCAACTTTCACTTCCTCCGTATCCGAGAAATGTTGCGAATTATTGATCAAGAATATTTTATCACCTTTCATTTGTATGGCCTCCGAATTGGGAACATTATTAATTTCAATTTTCCAATCTTTAAAAGCAAGTCCATATCCGCCCGATTCCTTTTTTTCATATCCCCGGTCATGGGTAATATAGCGGAAATTTAGCTCGAATTGCCCTACCTTATTTATCAGGTACGGTGTTAAATCGAAACTCAAATCCTCCCATTCTTCGGTATAAGTCCGATTATCCCATCCACCTAACGTTATTGTCTCATTGTTCAATTCTCGTTTTGTATCCTCGGGTAATTTTTCAATATTAAAAATAGCAAAATTGACTATAGAAGGCGTAGCAATGGCTTCAGTCATTCGGAGCCTTACTTTTGAAACACTTACGGGGGGAAATTCCTCTATTCGTTTACTACCGACCGATGTTCCTTCCTTTATAGTTTTCCAAAGACCGTTCGAATAGCCCTCGATAGCGAATTTCCGTATGCGTTGACCTTTAAATATATCTTCTTGTAATATGACAGAATTAATATCCACCATTTTTTTAAGGTCTATTTCTAGTACATTCCCCTCTCCCGAAACAGATGCTATCGATTTATCGAATCTGCGGGCAATTTCCTTTCCAAAAGCTTTATAACGCTGTACATGTGACTTAGGAATCAACCCGGTCGTATCAGGGGTCGCGTTTAATAAAAGCATACTCCCCCGGCCCACTGATTTTTTATAAATATCCATTAAATCAGTTACACTCAATAAAATATTGTCCGTATTTGGCGCCCAGAACCATCGGTAGGAACGGTCATTCATCAAAAAGGGCACATCTACCTCGACAGGGGCGTAGGCTTCACCCTCGGGGTCGGAGGACAATGCCGTTGCTTGCCCAGTGGCCAGATCGGCATTGTCAA
Organism: Kriegella aquimaris; assembly: GCF_900103215.1. Lineage (GTDB taxonomy): Bacteria > Bacteroidota > Bacteroidia > Flavobacteriales > Flavobacteriaceae > Kriegella > Kriegella aquimaris. Next base: position 65,223 of record NZ_FNGV01000019.1, on the reverse strand, counting down.
GGGTGTACCAATTGGGGTATGGAGCGATCCCCCTTTCATTGCCCACCCAACGGATGGTCGCTTGGGGACCCTGAAAAATTACGGCATCACTGGCATGTTCTTCAAGAATATCGGCGATATCTATCACACAACTTCCATCGAACCATACTTCTTTCATTGGCTTGTACTTTGACAAGACCTCAGTAAGTTGTTGCCGGAATACTTTATTATAGGATTCCTGCTTGCCAGGATCTTCTGTGCGGCCACCGCTACCAAGACCGGCACCCCAAGTTTTATCGCCCGGATAAATATATACGCCAAGCTCCAGGCCATACTTGTCACTTGACCGGGAAAGTTCTTCAAGCAGATCGCCCTTCCCGTCTTTCCAAGGAATATTTTTAACACTGTAATCGGTAGTATTGGTCTGCCACCAACAAAATCCTCCCGAATGCTTGGCTACAAAGACAATCATTGTTGCTCCCCAAGATTTAGCCACCTTGCACCACTGATCAGTGTCAAGTTGGGAAGGGTCGATCCTGTCCATCGATAGGGAATTGTCGTCTTGGCTAAGTCCCGTCCAGGTATTCGGTGCGAAATGGATGAACATGAGCCTTTCGTTTTTTTGCCAATGTGCTTGGGGACCTGACGGTAGCGGTATCATACGCTGGGTCACCAGATAATCGGTTGCCCGTAAGACAAAATCTACGATGGGCTTGGGATTTTGAAGACTGTGCGGGTGATGCCCGATTCCTGGTTTATGAATAACATTGATCAACCCTCCCGCATCTTTTATTTTTTGTTCGAACAATGCAGTATGTTCTGAAACAGGAACCACTTCATCTGCATCGCCTACCACATGCAACATGGGGAAACCCCCGTTGGCAATTTTTTCCGTTAAATCAAGTGGATTTCCTTTAAATGCAAGTGCTTCTTCCGTATTGAAGTTGAATACCGTTTTAAAATTAGCCCATTTTTTTGGGAAATCATGTTCTGTGCCTTTCGAATACAATTTAAGGTCCAACATAGGTGCATCACCATAAACGGCAGAAACCCGGTCAGGATGAAAGGCAGCCCATCGATAAATATAAACACCTCCCCTGCTCATCCCTTCCATGACCGATTTAGTCGACAGACCTGCTTTTGTAAGTAGTTGATAGAAGCCATCCCAAATTAAGAGGCCTTCCTTGTTTAAAAACGACTCATACACATCACAATAAACCACATGAAAGCCCCTTTCCAAAAGCGCTATTTCGACCTGCGGCTCATGTCCCCAGTAACGGGAACGCCAAATCCAGGGTTTACCGACCGCTACATTTTTGGGCACGACAATTTTGGCATTATGACCCCTAAACATAAAATCATGTCCCTGAAAACCGTGAAAATTGAAACCGGCCGCATCCTTTGGTAAATAGTTGGAAAAATCCACTGGTTCAACGAATTTCATTTTGACCAGTTCACTTACCCTTCTAGCAATAACCGTTGCACCTGCCGCAGAGGGATGAACCTTGTCGGGGAACAGCTCTGGAGATTCGATCAATAGATTATATAGGTTTAATATTTCGCTGTTTGTTTCATAGGCCACCTCCCTCACCATAGGTAGTAGCTTTTCACGTACTATCTGCGCCGTAATACCCGTAGTGTCATTAGAAAATACAGGAACAGGCAGTAGTAGCACGACCCGCGGTTTGCTCGGTAAGTTTTTAAAGGATGCGATCAAGTCCTTGTAATCTTGCACATATTCGTCCAAAAAGACCCTGTTGACAGGTTTGGTATCGTTGGTACCCAACTTGATAAATACCCAATCGGGCCGGGAATCTAGCGCCTTTTGATAGGCTTCCGTTTTCCAGTAGGGCAGATTGCCCTTGCGTAGCATGGTAGTACCGCTGACCCCAAAATTTTGAACATCGTAACCATCGCCCAGTATTGACCCCAGTTGCGCCGGATAGCTGTTCACCTCCCGATTTTCAATTCTGGCGCCATAGGTTATACTGTTACCCACACAGGCGATGCGTACCTGAGATTGCCCAAAAGAATGATTTGCCAGAAAGAACATTACAAAAACAGCAAATACTAGTGGATTTACGTTGTTCGCCCGAATATTGCTAAGATTTAGAAACCTTGATTTTCCTCTTCCCAAACAGCTCGTCCACACTTTAAGAAACCCATAAACATTGACAATTGAAATTCTCTGATTAAAACTCATCTATTTATTTTTAGAATTCGCAATAGTTCCCATATTCTATCTTTATAAAATCTTGTTCAATTCTCCAACAATCTTCCTATTACCCCACTTATTTTTTCTGCCAGTCTCTCGTAGCCTTCCTGTTTATAGTGCACATCTCCTTTGGAGACACTATACTTCTCCAATTCGGTTACCATCAGCTCATAAAGATCGATGACCTGAATTCCGTTTTCCGCCATTACTTGTCGGGCAATCATGTTTCTTTCCAGTATTATTCCATTTCTTTTTGGGTCCAATTTCAGATCAGGCTCCTTTGATGGCACAGGGGTTGTCAAAGCGTATAGCAGCTTACAGTTCTTGGACTTATGCTTTTTAAGAAATTTCACGAACTTCCTGAGACCTTCCTCGTACTGCTTCCCATTAAGGTGCCAACCATGCAGTCCATTATTGAAATGTATGACCGAGTGGCCGTACTTGCCCATGGCGATCTTAGTTTCTTTTATCAACGAAGGATCCGCAATGCTCCGTGAAGTGGCATACCGGTCGCAGTTGGCCTTTTCGGATAATTTTGATGAAACCTTTTTAAAATACCCCCTCGTAATCGAATTGCCGATGAACAAAACCCGAGGCTTTGAAGTATCGGGCTCGTTCTCCCACCAAAGATCACTCCATTCTATATTTTCTCGGATAACCTCCTTGGTCGAATTGCAACCTTGGAGTATTAGCGTTAATAACAAAAAACCATAGAAGAAATTTAACTTCATCATTGTTTACCCTCTTTAAAATTCAAAATTTTTAGAATTGGCATTATAAAATAACTAATCAATAAAAGAACGGATTTCTTCCGCCCAAATCTGATAACCCTTTTCTGTCGGATGGCAGAAATCACCAGCTATATCTTTAAGTAAAAGACCTTTATTATTAAGCATTTTTGGACCAATGTCAACAATTGCAATGTTATTTTCATCGGCATAAATCTTCAGTAGATGGTTAGTCTCATCAATCAATTTACGTCGGGGATGATCCGGGAATTGTTCCCTGGGCATTATGGCCATCAAAACAATTTTTGCGCTAGGCACTTTGATTCTGACTTTTTTGTAAATTTCATCTATTCCCTCAACAATTTCGGGGGCTGTATTTTTTCTAGCGTTTACAGTTTCACTGGTATTGTTGGTGCCGACGTGAATAATAACCAAGCGTGGATTTAGCCCGTCTAGCTCTCCATGGTCTAAACGCCAAAGTACATTTTGTATGCGATCCCATCCAAACCCGAGGTTTAAAACACGATGATTACTAAAAATAGAATTCCAAGATTTAGGACCATTAGGATCGCGTAATCTCCCGTCGGAATACTTTAATTGTGGCAGTCCTCCCCAAAAGTGGGTAATGGAATTGCCTATTAAAACAATTTCAGGATTTATTGAATCCTTTATTCTCAAAACCTCAGCATGGCGAGCCCACCAATCATAACTGTCATTTTCTAGTTTCGGGACAGGAACAATGGCCGTATTTTCATTGGAAACAACACTAATGGACTTTTCTTGGGAATGACCATAATTCGCGAAAATTAATAAAATTAAAATCCGAAAAAAAAACTTCAGAATTCTATTTCTATCTTGCAATTTCAAAGTCTTGATTACCAATTTTAATAACATTCTAACTTTCTTATTATTGGATTGCCTTCAGACCTGACGACCTCCAACTTTATACCTGAATAATTTCCTTTATTTAAAACTTCAATACGTTTATGACCAATTGAGCTCCCTGTGTTTACTAATTCCCATTCACCGTCTTCTTTCCCATAAAGCTTATATTCTCGAACCCGTTCCCCTTTGGAAATATCTTCTTGTATTATTACATGTTTAACTTTTTGGGATTTTTCAAAATCAATTTCATAAAGGTTCCCCGTCCCCGTTGTTTGGCCCAATGGTTTCGAAAACTGTTTTTGCACTTCGCCCCCAAACTCCTCGAGCCTTTTCATATCGGCCTCTGGCACCAAGCCCTGGTCATCTATAACAATTCCTAAAAGCATATTGGTGTTGCGACCTACAGTTTGAACATACCTTTCCATCAAGTCGTCCAATGTTCGAATCCGATCTTCTTCCCCCTCATGCCAGAACCAGCCTCCTTGAAAAGCATGTTTGCGTAAAGCGAAATCTGCTTCGCCAGGACACCAATATTTGCCTGAAGGATCACCGTTCAGACCTTTAATCTGGACCATACCCGTCGCTGTTGTCGTAGAATCTGCGGTAGCCCAACATGGATAAGGAGCTACACCTTCTTCATTCCCGACCCAACGGATATTGTTCTCGAACCCAAAGGGGCCCTGAAAAGCAATTGCATCAGGCTGGTATTTTTCTACAAGGGAAAGCATTTCTATACCCCCTTTTTCGGGAGGTAGAACACCGCCATCAAACCAAATTTCAAATAGATCACCGTATTCGCTCCATAATTCCGTGAGCTGGGTCTTTACTACTTCATTGTATCTTTTTTGTTCCTCAGGATCACCTGACAAAACCAAGCCTGGGTTATCTACATGGAAATAGGCATTGGCGGAGGCACTGGCATATAAGCCAGGCTTCACATCGTATTTCTTGCATGACGCAATAAAATCTTTTACAATATCTCCTTGCCCGTTTTTCCATGGCGAATTTTTTACGCTGTATTCATGGGCTTTGGTCGGCCAAAGGCTAAACCCGCTACAATGTTTGGCGACCAATACGGCATAGGTTGCCCCTGCGGCTTTTGCGGAACGAATCCATTGGTCGGTGTCGAGTTTATCGGGATTAAATACTGACGGATCGGGTTGATAGTCCCTAGTCTTGCGCCATTCGTAATCAGGCTCGAACACTTGTACATCCAAGTGAAAAAGTGCGCCGATTTCGGCATCTGCCCATTCTGTTTGAGACTGGGTAGGAAGAATCAGTCCTGATTGTCCCTGTATAAAGAAGGGTAGACCAATAAGGGTCAGAAGTAAGAATCTAATTATTTTCATATTACTTTTCTTTATTTTCACAACTAAAATCACAACAGGACAGAATGACCAATTTTCTGTCCTTTCCTTTTCTGCCCTATCGTGACTTTTAGTTTAAAATATAATTTATTATTCTGACCAGCCTGGATTTTGGGTCAGGTTAGGGTTTAACGTGATTTCCTGTATGGGAACAGGATAGAGATAGAGTTTATCATCCCACGTTCTGGTCAAACCTGGATATAAAACCCGGTATTCTTCTGTATCAGGGTCAAGAGCACCAAGAAATGAATTAGGTCCTTCCAAAAGTTTACCCGCTTTCCATCGCATTAGGTCATCGAACCTGAACCCTTCGGCGGCCAGTTCTACGCGACGTTCTCGCCGAATTTCATTAATCAAGTCTGAAACCGGAACCTCCCAGTTTGGCCAGTTTGGATCCACGAACCCAACATCCAAGGTCATAGAAGGCATATTGACTCGTTCTCTCAATTTGTTAACACTAAGATCCAAATCTGACTGATCTATTTCCCCTAACTCAGCCTTAGCTTCAGCATAATTTAGCAAGACTTCCCCATAACGGAATATAAATTCGTCAAGAGTGCATCGCTGGTATTCAAAATCACGCTGGGTAGGAGAAAATTGTTTATATATCCGATAACCTGTAAAACACAATCCATTATCAAACTGTGGGGCCTCTTGATTTTGCACCTCACCATCACTGGTGATATGATATGGCTGATCAGGCGTGTAAATAGATTGTTTCATACGAGGATCCCGATTTTCAAATTCTTGCATGTAGTCATTTACATTATCACCTTGATATTCCGTACTATTCGCTATGGGAAGCCCATCATTACTTAGATAGGTCAAGGCAAAATCTTTAGTAAAACCGCTACCGGATTCACCAAGTTGTCTTACTCGATTTGACATCAAAAGATTTTCGGAATACTGCTTAATCATTATCGCTTCACTATTACCAGAAAGCTCATCTATGATAAAAAGGTTATAGTAGTCTTCATCTGGATTACCTGTATTGTAAATTTGAAAATTGCCCGAGTCAATAATTTCTGTTGAAGCTTCAACAGATTTTCGCAATAAATCTTCGAAATCACCTAAACCGTGATATTTTTGCCATGTTCCTTCATATAAACAAATACGGGACTTCAACGCTAGAGCAGCATATTTGGTCAACCGATTTTCACTGGAGGTTTCTGGTAAGTTGCTAATGGCAAAATCCAAGTCCGCTACGATTGAATCCACCACTACATTTCTAGAAGTTCGGGGTATGTTCAATTCCCCCGAGTCAACGTTGAGTTCCTCATCAATCCAAGGTACATCTCCAAATTGCTTGACCTTCCCATAATAATTCCAAGCCCTAAAGAATCTCACTTCACCAACATAGGTATTGATAAGTTCGGCATCACCCTCAACGGTCTGAAAATGTGTAAGAAAAAAATTGCAACTTCGTATTGTAGCCCAATCATTCTTGCCCCATCCCCCACCGGTAGAAGGAATTACGTATTCATTCCAAATAAAGGCGTTTCGATTGGCCGGGCCCTGGTTATCGGTCATATTATCTGCTTGCCAGTTACCCGAGGTCGAAAGTTCTGCATAAAATTGATTGGAATAAGTCTCTAGATCCCCGAGGGTTTTCCAATAATTAGCCTCATTGATCTTATCGGGTGGATACCTGTCCATAAAATCATTGTTGCAAGAAGCAATAAGGCCTATAAAAGTCAGTATGAATATTGTTCTAGTTAAGGTTTTCATTTGTGTGTTTTTCATGGGTTGAACTTAAAAAGAGATGTCTAACCCAAAAGAATGGGTTCTATTCAAAGGATACATGTTGACGCGATTTGATTCCGGATCAAAAATGCTTTCCACCTTTGTGAACTCGAATAAATTTTGACCAGAGTAGTAAACACGAAGACGCTCGACAAATATTTTCTCTAACCAAGCTTTGGGAAAATTATACCCGACGGATACTAATTTCCCACGTAAGTAAGATCCATTTTGCAAATACCTACTTTGAGCAATGCCAATTTCACTACCGTTCAGACGAGGCCTTGGGAAATATGCATTTATATTATCTTGGGTCCAATAATCTGTATTAAATTTTTGGGGAACGGACCATTGGGAAGAATAATGGGCATAGAAAAAAGTATTTCCTGGATAGAAATCTCGCTTACCGACACCTTGCAAGAAAAGACTAAAATCGAAATTTCTCCATTGAGAATTTAGTTGAATACCATAGGAATACCTTGGTGTGCTATTGCCAATTACCTTAAGGTCTCCGTGGTCGCTTAGGGTCTGTGAACCCCTCGTGATTCCCGGCACTCCATCTAAATCTTTAAATTTCAAATCACCCGCCAAAGGGGCATGACTCACGACTTCCGATTGGTCATAATTTTGAGCCTCTTGATCAGACTGAAATAAACCTTCTGTTTCAAAACCCCATATTTCCCCTAATTTTTGTCCAACATAATAATCTGCCAAAACCCCGTTGGGATTATCATATTTCTTAATTTCCGAAGAATAATCGGAAAATGAAAAATTAACACCGTAAGTAAGTTCTTCGCCAATTTGGTCTTTCCACGATAAAAAGAGTTCCCAACCTTTGGTACTTAAATCTGCGGCATTTGTCTGCGGCTCACCCGTACCGAGTACGGCTGGCTGAGTTTTAGATTTGGTCAACATATCTTTCGTATCGCGTTGATACCAATCGAAAGTTCCTGAAAGTCGATTTTTTAGCATTGAAAAATCGAATCCAAAATCCAATTGACTCACCGTTTCCCAAGTCAATGACGGACTCACCAATCCTGGAGCATATACGGTGACTGGTTTTTCACCGTTCAGCAAATAATTCACCTGCCCTGTACCGTAAGTGGCAATGTAGGGATAGTAATTTCCGTCAAGAGCAGATTGATTACCTAGACTTCCGTAAGAACCGCGAATTTTGAATTCATCCACAGTATTTTTCAATTCGCCCCAGAAACTCTCATTAGAAATACGCCATCCAGCTGAAAATGATGGAAAGAAACGAAACCTATCTTCGCTCGGAAATCTTGAAGAACCATCATATCTGCCGTTGACCTCTAAAAGATATTTGTTGGCAAAAGAGTAATTGAGTCGAAAAAATCCACCTCGAATAGCCAATTCATTGCCCGAATCACCTCCGGCCCATTCTCCTGAAGCTGTACTAATATAGGGTATATCATTACTAATCAAATCTGCTCTTCGAACCCAAAAAGAATCAAATTGTTTTTCTTCTTGATTAAAGCCAATCATCGCCTTTAAATAATGCGACCCAAACTCTTTTTCATAATCACTGTAAATATTGAGCGCAGAATAGCGATTGCCTTCTTCATCTTTTCTAACCCAATTTGGGGTAGTATGCGGAAATAGAACAGCTGGACCAGCGGCATCATAATCCCAATACTCTTTCAGGTCATGTACGTTGGTTTTATTGAAATAATTGTAGGTATAATTCATATTTATTGACAACCCATCAATAGGCGTCAAGCGTAAACTACCGGTTACCCAAGCATCATTCGTCTTATATTCTCTATTTCCACCCTGACTCAAAAAAGCTGGCATATTTGTAAAATAGCCATTTCCAGAGTATCCGGCAAAATTGCCGTCTGGGTGATACACAGGCATAATAGGCCTTGAATCTTGGGCCATATATAGGTTATCAGCGTTTGAAAAACTTCCGCGTTTATTGTCGGGGATATCATTCTGATCGGCAATATTGAAAGTAGCTTTCATTCCAACCTCTAACCAAGAATTGATTTTATACTTGACGTTCTGTAAGATATTTATCCTCTTATAATCTTCATCAAACCATTTCATCAAACCTTTTTGATGCAAAAGCCCTAAAGACGTATAGTAACTAACTTTATCACCGCCACCACTTATACTTAGGTTATAATTGTTAATGGGGTAATGATCTTTCAGCATTACTTCCGTCCAATTGGTATTTCCATTATACCTCCATAAATTGGATGGATCAACGGAATGATGGAACACTGCTTCATTTTGTTCTGGATTGTTATAATAGGCTTCAATGCGCTCCATTGTTTCATCATCAAAATAATTGGAACCATTCGTGTTGGTGTTAGCCGCATTCATCCAATTGGCATATTCCATGGAATTCATATACTCAGGACGGCCGGTGGGTTTATTGAGCGACACATTGGTACTGAAAGAAATAGTCGGTTTGTCAGTCTTTTTACCCAATTTGGTTGTAATCAAGATGACACCATAAGCAGCTCGGGCTCCATATATTGAAGAAGAAGCAGCATCTTTAAGTACCGAAACAGTCTCGATGTCTTCGGGGTTGATCAAATTCACATCCATCTCAACACCATCTACCAATATTAAAGGTTCTCCACCGTTAATAGATGTGGTACCTCTAATGTTGAAAGAGGCTCCTCTACCGGGTGCACCGCTGTTTAAGTTTATATTAAGGTTAGGAATTATTCCCTGCAAACCCTGACCTAAATTTGTAATGGGCCGATCTTCAAGTACCTCTGAAGATATTTGCGAAACAGCGCCCGTGAGATTCACCTTCTTCTGAGTTCCGTACCCAACAACAACAACCTCTTCCAAGCCAGATGTACTTTCTTCCAAAATCACTGAAATGGATGTTTGACCAATAAGACTTACCTCTTTAGTTGCAAAACCAATATAGGAAACTATTAAAACAGCGTTTTCATCTTGTACAGAAATTGAAAAATTCCCGTCGAAATCTGCGGTAACCCCATTCGTAGTACCTTTTTCGATAATATTTGCACCGGGTAAGGGAATACCTTTAGAATCTGCTATTGTCCCAATTATTGATTGTTGTATGGTTAAAGGGGATTCGCTGCCAGAATCAATCTCTGGCACTGAAACTTGTTTATTGTGCTTCTTCTTTAAAAGTATTTGTTTATTGAATACTTCATAAATGATGTCCGTATCAAGGAAAAGTTTATTTAAAATATTGGAAATTTTTTCTTTGCGCACATTAACACTTACTTTCCTCTTAATGTTTATTTTTTTTGTATCTACAAAAAATTTGAACTCACTTTTTGATTCTATTTGATCTAGAACATCCCCTAGGTTAACATCATTCATTTCTAATGTAATACGTGCCTTTTGGGAGTAGCTGGTCGCATGGATCTGAAAGATGGACATTAAAATTAAAAATGCGGATAATTTCATTTTAAGATCCCATTTTAGGGCATACGTAGATGTACACCTAATACTAATAGGTTTTTTCATACTTTTGTAATGTTTAAAAATTGGTTAATTCAGTTTAGCCATAACCTATAATCGGGAAATGTTACGAGCATTTTCCGATTTTTTTATTATGGTAGTATTCGATGCTTAAATTAGTCTTTATCCATAGGCGTAGCTGAGTATTTTGTAAATGATTATTTGATGATTATTTGATTTTCTTTGATTTTGTATTCGATACCATACGTACGGTCTAAAATTTCTAATATTTCCTTTATACTTTCATCCGAGAAATAGGCATTAAAAGTATTTTTATCTAAAGCCTCATTCGAATTGATTATGGAAACATTATAATGTCGCTCTAGCTTCTTACGAATTTCGCTAAAAGGAGCATCTCTAAAAACAAGTCTATCTTTTAGCCACGCTGTATAGATACTGGTATCAACATCGTCAATTTGAAAATCTTTATGTTCCTTACTCCACATTCCCCTTTTTCCAGGTTGAAGTACTACTTCCCCTTTTTCGATATTTGGTTGAATAGAATCGTACAATTGTACGCTTCCTGACACCAAAACAGTACTTATGCCATCGTCTTCAGAGTAGGCAGAAACATTAAATTCCGTACCCAACACCCTTACATTGACAGCTCCTGCACTAACGATAAAGGGATTCGCTTTATCCTTGGCTACCTTAAAAAAAGCCTCTCCCTTCAGAAAAACTTTCCTCGATTCATTTTTTATAAAATGAATAGGGTACCTTATACTAGACCCTGAATTAAGGTATACAGTGGTACCATCTGAGAATTCTAATTCAAACCTTTTGCCGTAAGGCACTTTTAATTCATTATATTTTATAGATTCCAATTTTTTAACTGGTTTATACACTATTTTTTCATGGGTCTGAACTGCTATCACCTGTCCATCCGAGTCAAGAATATTGCTGCTTTCAGACTCCTTCAATTTTTCAACTGTTCCATTTGTCAAATACAGATTAACCGTCTCATCCGATATTTGCAAAGTTGGTTCAGCAGTATTAGATTTCAGCATTAATATGAAAGCAAGGCCCAACCCAATAAATCCAACAAAAATTGCAGCATATTTCAGGAAGGTTCGGGACATTATTTTTTTGGACTCTTCCTTCGCATTTTCCTTGGATTTTATTTCCTCCAAAAAAATTTCAAAAGCTTCTTGCGAGTCCAACCTTAAAGATTGTTTTGACAATAGAAAATCAACCTCCATAGCTTCGGCAAATTTTTCCTTGACCTCTGCTAAGTGATAATCTTTTATGAGCTCAACCATCCGCGTTTCATCAATTTTACCATCGAGGTAATCTTGAATAAGATGTTTTAACGTGTCGTTTTTCATATACAATGATTATCATTTACACAGTTAAGACCCTTATATTATCACAAACCCTACATTTTTTTTGAAAATTTTTTAATTTTTAACAATATTTGATAATTTTTTACAAGATTTACATAAAATAATGCAATTAATTTCTTTTCCATTTGTTCAAAACAGACATCTTATTACTCGATAGTTTAAAAAAAGGTGACGAAAGGGCTTATAAACAATTGTATAATCTTCATTACAATAACTTGGTGGTCTACTGTCATAATTTAACCAAGGACCAGAACAGGGCCAAGGACATTGTACAGCAAACCTTTGTGAAAATTTGGATAAAAAAAGACTCCTTGTACATAAAATCATCAATAAAAAGCTATCTATACCGAGCGGTTTACAATACTTTTCTTAAAGAATATCAAAAAATAAAACAGGAAGAAAAGGCCCTTATGGAAATAAAAAATGGTGCTTTATTGAGTTTAATTCATGAGGATGAAAATATACAGGAAGAAAGAATGAAACTTCTCGAATTAGCAATAGCGGATTTACCAAGAAAGAATAAGGAAGTGTTTTTACTCAGTAAGAAATTTGGATATCAATACAAAGAAATTGCCGCTGAGCTCGATATTTCTGAAAAAGCCGTAGAAAAACATATTAGCAGGGCAAAGAAATCAATAAAAGAATGGTTCGAAAAAAATAAGGTGGTAGTGTTCTTTATCCTATTTAGAACTAAGCTATAATGTAATATAAGCCTAGCCTTCTTATGGCAGGAAAGCAATTTGACCACTATTTCGATTAAATTTTCAAGGTATATTCAACTGAAGATATTTCTAATCATGGTACTTATAGATGTACATAACCAATTCGAATTACCATACAAATTGTACAAAAACTGTAGCGTTAATAGTTTTGCAACCCCAGCGAAAATAAAGAGGTAGCTAAATAGGACTTTATTACTGTTTTAAATCCTTTCCAAATAGCAAAAAGAAAACACCATTCATTTTACCATCGAGTGTCTTACGTAAAATCGAAAACGCCTTGGTAATATGACCTTCAACAGATTTTGTAGATATATTTAAGTACTCCGCAATTTCATGGTTAGTAAGACCTTCTTGTTTACTTAGCAAAAAAGCTTGCTTACACTTAGGTGGCAGGTTCTCAATTTCGCTTTTTACATATGCAATTATCCTTTCCAAAGAATTTTCTGAATCCTCTTGAACAAAAACATTAAGAGTGTCGATATGCACCTTTTCCAATGAAAAAACAGTTCTCATTTTTCGGTATTGGTCAATAAACCGGTTGTAAACCGATTTGTACAAATAATTAGTCAAATCAATATCATCCTTCAACTTTTTACGTTGTTTCCAAATTTTGATAAAAACATCCTGTACAATATCCTCAGATAAATCGATATCCCTAATAAGTCCTAATGCATAAGTACATAACTTATGATGGTAGGTTTCGACCAAATAAGTATATGCTTCTGAATCTCCCTTTTTTAGACCTTGAACAAAATTAGCCTCATTGGCAAAAGTGTTTTGCATTATGCGAAAATTGAAATAATTATAGTGTATGGTTGCCAAATTATAAAAATAATTATTAAAAAAGCAAGGGTTGTGTAAAATTGATGCGTTTAATTAATGGAATCAACTATAACATGTCTAAAACAATAAAAACCCTTATTGTAAAATACCTAACGAAAGAAGCAACCATTTCTGAACTGGATGAGCTTTCTAGGCAGATTGATGATTCCTCCAATAAAGAGGAGTTAATAAAGTATATAAAAATCAATCATGCAATCGATTTCAATATGAAAAAGTTTGGTACTGACAATTCCAAAAAGCAGCTGCTGGAGTATATAGAACGGGAAAAGAAAACCCAAACGAGGCGAAAAGCATTTAATGTGGTAAAATATGCTGCCGTAATTCTATTGCTTTTTGGTCTCGGGTATTTTTATAAAAACGGATTCCAGCAAAAAACTCCTACTCCATTGAACACTAAAGAAATGGCCCCGGTAGTAAGTATAGATCCTATAAACGTAGGTTCGGATAAGGCTACCCTTACTTTAGAGGACGGCACACAAATTGATTTAGAGAAAGGAAAGACCCTGCACACCAAGAACATACAAAGCAACGGGGAAAAATTGGAATATGCCCCTACCGACAGTTCCAATACTGAGATAGTCTATAATTATCTTACTATCCCGCGAGGAGGTCAATTTCACCTGAAATTAGCAGATGGAACCTTGGTTTGGCTCAATTCGGAAAGCCAGTTAAAATATCCGGTGGATTTTGTCGAAGGTGCTACCAGGGAAGTGGAACTGGTCTACGGCGAAGCCTATTTTGAAGTGTCGCCCAGTACGCAACACAAGGGCGCTACTTTTAAAGTATTGAACCCCTCTCAAGAGATAGAGGTGCTGGGAACAGCGTTCAATGTAAATGCCTATAAAGACGAAAAAAACGTGTATACCACTTTGGTCGAAGGCGAAGTAAGTATTAGCGTAGGTACTACAAAGCAGATTCTAAGACCAAATCAGCAGTCGAAAGTAAATCTTGAGAATAGTAATGTTACTATCATTCCTGTGAATGTAGCTTATGAAGTTTCATGGAAAAAAGGGTTCTTTAGTTTTAAAGGCAAATCGTTGGAAGATATTGCCAAAGTATTATCCCGCTGGTACGACGTCAATATTATATTTTCTAGACCAGAGCTTAAAAATGTAAAATTTAATGGTGTTTTAAGTAAAGAAGAAACAATCGAAGAAATACTAAATAGTATTTTAACTACTAACTCAATAAAGGCCTATGAAATAAAGAATAAAAAAATTACCATAAAATAAAGAAAAGGAATAAAGTTTATACCTGGACAGTACTGTGCTTTATCCCCTCTTTGAATCAATTGATTAACACTATTTAACCAACCAATATTCAAATTTATGAAAATTAAATTTCCTAACAATCTTTTCCGCCAGCGGAAAGAGCTACTAAAGTTCATCATGAGAACCTTTATTTTTTTGCTTTGTTCCACTGCGTTTGGTTTTACTTCGAGCGAAATTTTCTCACAAAACACAAAGATTCAGATAAGTAAAAATCAGATAGTTTCAATAGATGCTGTTTTCGACTTACTGAGAGACCAGACCGAATATACTTTTATATATCAAGAAGATCTTTTCAAGGACACCCCAAAAGTTGAACTAAGAAAAGGAACTATTCGAGCGAACAAATTATTGGAAACGTGTTTTTTAGACAAGAATTTCAAATTAGATATCAAAGGTAATAAGATAGTAATTACTAAATCCGACACTTCTATAATAGCTAAGCAAACAACCACAGTTAGTGGTGCTGTTTCGGATAGTGATGGTAGACCCTTACCGGGTGCCAATATTGTAGAGAAAGGAACGACCAACGGCGTTACCGCTGATTTTGACGGAAATTTTGTTTTGGACATTTCTAACGACAACGCCGTTTTGGTGATTTCATATATTGGTTTTGCCACCAAAGAAGTCCGTGTAAATGGGCAATCCATTATTTCCATAAGTTTAGCGGAAGATGCTGCCGGTTTAGATGAAGTTGTACTCATTGGCTATGGTGGCGTAAAACGAAGTGACCTTACAGGTTCGGTAGCTTCGATTACCTCTGAAGATATTGAAGAAATCCCCACCAATACCGTGAGCAACTTGCTACAAGGTAGGGCGGCCGGGGTTCAAGTGACCACGGGTGATGGAGCTCCTGGAGGAGGAATCAATATTAGAATCAGGGGAACCAGCACCATCACCGGATCGACCGAACCCTTATATATCGTAGATGGTTTTCCCGTTAATAGTGACAATAATGATCTTTATGTAGGTGGAGGAATAAATGAAGGTTCCGTAGAGGGAGCAGCGGCTACGAAGGTACGGCCTAACGCATTGTCAATGATCAATCCGAATGACATAGCAAATATTGAAATTTTAAAAGATGCTGCAGCTACAGCTATTTATGGAAGCAGAGGAGCCAACGGTGTGGTACTTATTACTACAAAAAGGGGTAAAGCCGGTAAGACCCAAGTGAATATTAATTATTCGACCGGCGTAAATACTATTATTCGTAAACTAAAAAGGTTAGATGGCCCAGCATATATTAATCGGGTGACCGAAGCCGAAATAAACGGTGGAGTACACCCTGATAACGTACGTTTTAATGGTTCCGATTCATTTCACCCCTTAGCCCAAAATGCGGGAACTTATGATTGGCAGGATTTGATCTATAGACCTGCAGTTGTACAGAATCTAGCCGTATCCTTTACAGGGGGCAATGAGAATACCAAGTTCTTATTATCAGGTAAGTATTATGATGAAGAGGGAATTATGATTACTTCGGGTTTTAAAGATGCCCAAGTACGTCTGAACCTTGACCAAAAAGTTGGAAGCTTTCTCAATCTAAAAACCAGTTTGCTGTTGAGCCACTCTGTTGAAAAAAGAGTGCCTACCGGTTCGGGTTTCAATTTTAACGCGGTAACAGCCGCTTTAGGGTATTCTCCTGCTCATAACCCCGAATGGTTTGAAGAACGTACCGGCTTGTGGTATACAGATACCAAAGCATCTAATCCTGATACAAATCCCTTAAAAATATTGGAAGATGTTGAAAGCCCCATTAATACTAATCGGGTTTTGGGCAATGTACAAGCCGATTTCCATTTGACCAAATCATTGACTTTTACGGCAAGTGCAGGATTAGATTATTCCGATGCAGTACGAAAAACCTATGTAAAAAGAACGTTGACTTTTTTCGGTTCCCCTGTGCCTCAAGGTAGCGCTGATATCAACCATTTAGAAGCAATTCGCACCAATGGGAATGGCTACTTCTCATGGTCAAATACGTTTGGCAGCCATAACTTGGATGCCGTAGGTGGGGTAGAACTAATATCCCAGACCATATCCAACTTAAATTTGGGTATCGATGATTTTGCTACGGACGAACTTGGAACAGATAATCTGGCAGGAGGAAATAGTGAAACTATAAATTTGAGCAATGGGAAACGAAAGTGGCAGACCGTTGGTTTTTTTGGCAGGTTGAATTACAACTATAAAAGTAAATACTATGCTAGCTTGAATGTAAGGCAAGATGGTTCTTCTGTATTCGGGGAAGCGAATAAATGGGCTTTTTTTCCGTCTCTGGCCTTAGCCTGGCGACCTAGTGAAGAAGCTTTTATGCAAAATCAAGATCTTGTTTCCAATTTAAAAATAAGAGCCAGCGTGGGGCAGACGGGTAATGGTGCGCTAGACCCCTATAGTTCCATAGGACTTTGGGGTATTTCAGGAAATGCATATAGCTATGACAATCAAATAGTCAATGGTGTACGTTTGTCAAGAATATCTAACCCAGACCTCAAATGGGAAACCACAACACAATACAATTTGGGGCTTGATGCACGTTTCTTCAATAGCCGGATCGGTTTTACTTTCGATTATTTCCTCAAAGATACAGATGACCTGATACTTCCTGTTGTAATTCCCAGAAGTACCGGTTTTGGGTCTTCTATTCAAAATTTAGGCTCGTTGAGAAATAGTGGTGTAGAATTTGGTGTTGACGCAGTAGTGGTTTCTAACGAGAATTTTACTTGGAATTTAAATGCCAACCTATCCCGAATAAGAGCAAAGGCGACAGAAGTAGGTGAAGGAACAGCCGTAGACCCAAACACAGGTGAACCTTACATCGAAGTGGCTCAATGGCCCAGAAGAGGTGGTCCTAGATTATATAAAGGGCAGCCTGCCGGACAGATTTATGGCTACGTGATAGAAGGTATTTTCCGTGATCAGGCGCAGGCAGATAGCTGGCCCGTAGACATGGATCCACAAAGAAACCTGCACAAAGAAGGGTTCTATATCTATAAGGATATAAATAATGATGGTATAATTACAGATGCGGATCGTGAGTCTTTAGGAACAGGGCAGCCAGACTATGTATTTGGTTTCACGAATCGCTTCAATTATAAGAATTTTGATCTTTCTCTTTTCTTTCAAGGTGTTACTGGTACCGATATCGTCATGTTTTATGGTGGCGATTCCGATAAACCAGAAGCTTCGGACAATTGGACCCCAAACAATAGAGATGCCTTTAGTGCAATCAACAGTACGGCCAATAACAGCCGTAAAGGCTTGACCTTTGACAACCGACAAGTACAAGATGGTAGTTATCTACGTCTTAAAAACGTTCGTTTGGGTTATACTCTACCCAAGGCCATTGGCGTTTTTAGTGGCATTAATATCTATCTCAATGCCTCTAATGTTTTTACACTTACTACTTACGATGGATACAATCCCGATGTAAGTTCCGGTGGTTCTTTTGCTTTCGGTGAAGGCTTTGATGCAGGGGTTTACCCTTTGTCCAAATCCTATACCTTGGGTCTGAATTTTAACTTTTAAATCTTAGAGCATGAAAAATATATTTTATTATATAGCCCTTCTTTCAATTCTTATCATTCCTACAGCATGTGAACAGTATTTGGAAGAAGAAGTATTTAGTACTTATGGTGAAAACAATTTCCCTACTGGAGCAACGGTAGAAACAATGGTCAACGAGAACCACAGACTAATGGGCATGCTGGTCGTCTTTAATCATAGAATGGGTTGGGCCACTGAAATGCCAACACCTTCGATGCAATACAATTTCCGAAATATACATGAAAGGAACAACCTATCCACGTGGAGTTGGAATAATGAATATGGCGACCCTGCCTATTATGATATTATGGAACGACTCTGGGACGTAGTCAGAATGTCCAACGACATTATTGAAAAGGTGCCAGATATTCAAATGGAAGATACACAAAGACAGGCCGAAATTGTAGGGGAGGCCAAATTTCTGAGGGGCTTGGCCTATTTTTATGGGGTCCGGTTGTGGGGCGGAATGCCTATAGTAGACAAGCCCCAAACACTTGATGACGACCTTTATCCCGCCAGGGCATCTATTGAGGAAACCTACGCCTTTTTGACCAAAGATTTTGAGGATGCCGCTGCCATATTGCCCACAAAAAGCGAGTATACAACAAGAGGCTTCAATGCGGGTCATGCCACAAAAGGTGCAGCACAGGGCATGTTGGCCAAAGCTTATATTACGATGGCCGGCGAACCGTTGAAAGATAACTCTCGCCTTGGAGAGGCCAAAGTTCTTCTAGAGTCGGTAATTTCCTCTGGGCAATACTCTTTGATACAATCGGCTACCCCTTACGCCGATCTCTGGGATTGGAATAACGATAACAACGACGAAATGATGTATGTCATTCAGAAAGAAGGTATTCAACAAAATTTTCGGGGTATGTTCGGTTACTTTACACCTAATGTTTTTACAAGAGATATTTGGACAACCGGAACGGATTACTCTCGCGGGTCAGCCCTCGACGGTGTTCCGCCCGAGTTTGCCAAATGGTTTCAATCACATGATTCGGGACCTAGGTTTCAATGGACCATCATTACCGAATTCGAATTAGTCGATGACAAACCCCCCTTTTTAGCGGGAGAAATATTTACTATGGAAGATGGTCCGCAAGCCCAAGCATATATAGGCAAATACCGAGCAGTGGGTGCAGAACTAGAAAGTAATTTCTCTTGTCCCAATAATTTTCCAGTATTGCGCTATGCCGACGTGTTACTGTTGCATTCCGAAGTTTCGAATGAACTTGGCACCCAAGATTACTCGGGTCTCAATACGACCAGGGAAAGGGCCGGACTGCCACCGTTAGCTGGGCTATCGCAAGATGACTTTAGAGATTCGATATTCGTCGAACGCGATCTTGAGTTGACCTATGAACAACAAATGCTGTTCGATATGCGGAGAAGGGGCTTGGAGTATACCAAATCGAAATTGGAGGGCTTTTTTAATCCCAATCAGAACGAGTCTTCTCCTGGTGCAGGGGATGGTTACCCTCAAGATTTTCAATTTACGATCGAACCACATCGAATGTTATTTCCTTATCCACCAAATGAAATGCTTTCAAACCCTAATCTAGTACAGAACCCGGGTTATTGAAAATAGTTGAGTTGAGTTAGTATAGTTGAGTTAGTTTTGAATAGTGCCATCACAGGAAAACTGAGGTGGCATTATTTCAATAATAGAGCCCGTGAAAGAATAACCAATAATATTAACAAAGTGTCTGTGAAATAAGGAGCCACTCAAAGTTATTAAGGACTGGGGAAACCGTTGATCTCACTATGGCTTATTTAAAAATTAAGACTAATCTCGTAAAAAAATAATATTCAAATCGATTTAAGGAAATATTAATAAAGCTATATTCAAAAAAATAGATTTTTATGAAAGTTCAAAATCAGCAACCGCTAAACATTAGCAGTTTGACTATACTATCACTGGTTTTTTTGATGCTCGTCCAATGTACTACTTCTGAGAAAGAATTTTTTTTCGATGGATATACAGTAAGAGGTGGTTTGAATAACGTGCTATTTAAGATGAAAAATAGGGATACTGTTAGAATAGCCTATTTAGGCGGCAGTATCACTGCACAGCCGGGTTGGCGCATTCATTCATTCAATTGGTTCAAAGAAAATTATCCTGAAACTGAGTTTGTGGAAATCAACGCAGCAATAGGAGGAACTGGTTCTCCATTTGGAGCTTATAGGCTCAAAGACCAAGTATTACAATACAATCCTGATTTAGTATTCGTCGAGTTTGCAGTAAACGACTCTAATACTAATCCAGAGGAAATTACCCGTTCCATGGAGGGAATTACCCATCAAATTTGGAAACAAAACCCGGAGATAGATATCTGTTTTATCTATACAATTAAAGAAGACTTTTTAGATATCTACAAAAAATATAGTCTGCCATCTTCTATTGCAACAATGGAAAAAATTGCAGAGCATTACCAGATTCCATCAATCAATTTTGGCCCAGAGGTTCTTCGAAGGGTAGATGAAGGCAAAGTTCTATTTAAGGGCAATAAGGAAACTAACGATAGCATAGTAGTGTTTAGTCCTGATGGGGTTCATCCATACCCCGAGTCAGGTCACAAAATTTATCATGAGGTATTTGTACGTGCACTTACTGAAATGAAATCAAAATCAGCTGGCACTGTTCTTAAGCACAATATTGTCAAACCCCTCAATGCCAACCCATCTGTGAATACAAAAATGATTGATTGGGGTATAATTGATTCAAAAGAAGAATTAACCGCTATTGAAACCAAAAGCGACTCCATTTTCAAAAGATTCTCAAGATACTTTAATAGTATTGGAAAAGGTGTACCTGGAGATTCTTTGTCTTTTCAGTTTCGAGGTAAAGCCTTTGGGTTTTATGACGTTATTGGTCCAGGTACAGGAACCCTTGAAGTCTCTGTTGATGGAGAGAAACAAAATCACAACCGGTTTGATGGTTATTGTACCTATTGGAGAATAAGCTATAAAACCATAGGTGGATGGACTGATTCCATTCATACGGTATCAATTAAAGTACGCGACGAACCTATCGACAAGAATAAAATACTGTCTGCAAATAACCGTTCAATGGGCCAATCTGAGGATTACACGGAAATCAACTGGTATCTCGCCAAAATATTATTAGATGGTGAGTTGATAGAAAACAAAAATTATAATTGATTTTAAAGCTAAAAAATGAAGATGTATAAAACTTGTAAATTTTTCCTCTTTAGCCTTTTATTCTTGACTTCCCTACTAACAGAAGCTCAAAAAGGAGGTTTTATCAATGCCGCCGAATTCGGCTTTTCTCCTGATGCGACAGGAGTAGAAAACGTGACGGCACTTCAAAAGGCAGTAGATCAAACAGGAACTATTATCATAAGCCGACCAGGAACCTACAAAGTGGCCGGAACCACCTATGTTGGAAGCAACACTACCCTTGAATTTGGTAACGGCGTGGTTTTACAGAAAGTCGATGAAGTTGGCAAGTTTTCACATGTGCTGCTCAACAAAGGTGCTTTGACAAAAACCTACGATGAACATATTACCATTAGAGACCTTGTCGTCATGGTAAATGGTATCGACCTAGTCTTTAACGAAGTATTCGGATTACGAGGTCAAATCGCATTTTTCTATGTGAAGGATTTGAGAATCGAAGGGTTTCGCTGCTATGACATTATGCCTGCTCAGTTCGGAATTCATGTTTGTACTTTCGAAGACCTTGTTATAGACAATGCTATTCTCAAAGGCAAAAAGGATGGTATTCACCTAGGACGTGGAAATAGATTCAGAATTTCCAATGCGGTTTTCGAAACGGTTGACGATGCGCTTGCTTTAAACGCCCATGATTACGCTACTTCAAACCCCGAATTAGGATGGATTGAAAATGGGGTGATCGAGAATTGTCATGACTTGGCTTCCGATCAAAAACTAGTCGGTTACTTCTGTAGAATACTGGCCGGTGGCTGGGTCGATTGGAAAAAAGGCATGGAGGTCCAAAAGGCAGATGCAGTGGTCTCAAATGGAAGGATTTATCGCGTTAATGCCGACCCGGACGGTAAAAAATACAAATCGACTACCCGACCTACCCATACCCAAGGAACCAAGGAATTGGATGGCATTAAGTGGGTAATGACACAAGAAGATGTCGAATACGTCGCGGGAGTAAGAAACGTGACCTTTAGAGATATTTATCTAGAAAAACCAAGAACAGGCTTTTCAATACATTTTGACAATGGCAAATGGAGCCGTTCTTATTATCCGGGAGCAGAGATCCCTATGCAACGACAACTAGTCTTTGACAATATCAGGGTATTACATAAGGGCTCTCGTGAATTTTTGGGCGTAGACACTCCAATAGATGCTATCATCATTTCCAATTCAAGCCTCGGCAATACGGGTATAAAATTTCATTCCAACCAAGCCATGAAAGAATACTTTCCGACACATATTAGCATTTCAAATACGGTATTTAACACTGAAGGTAAAATGACCTTGCTTGATAATTCAGTGGAAAACAAATTAATCTATTTAAAGACTTCGAATAGCATCGAAAGCAGCAAAGATTTTTCCGCCCTTGTTCATAATAAAGGCGGCAAACTAGTCATTGACTCAGATTTGACCGGTCTGAGGGATTGACCAACCCATTCCACTATCTTATCAAATTATAAAAACTTGATTACGATGCGGAAGATGATGGAGAGAAGGGGTAAATGAAGAATCCACAAGGTTTAATGAATGCCAAATAGTGATACACCAAAAGATTATTGTTTGACCCTGACTAATAAAATACCTCTCAAGAGATTGAGAGGCTTTTCTTTGTTGGCGGTCCGGACGGGACTCAAATTTTTCACAGAAACATCCTGTTTGAAGGGCCTACCAAAAGGTCGTTTTTTAGATTTACCGCAAGGTTACCTTTTAACTAATTAAGATGCCAATCGGTTTAAATGATATAATTTAAAAACCAAAAAGTCTTTTATTCTTCCAACTGTCTTGTCTCGAAATATAGCTACAGGTTAAAAATAGATTTACGCCGTAAATTAATATACCATATTTGGTGTTCCATATTTTATAGATAAATGTAATCTGATTGCATTGTATAGATTGACTTCATTTTATATTTCTCCTCATCGTGGGACTGCGATAAACCGCTTTGTTAGGGATATGACGCGTCTTTCTGTGGATATTGATTTGAACTATGTTTATTTAGAGGACACTCCTATAAAAATATCGCAAAGGCCATAGAACGAATTAAAGGGACATTGTGAATGTTACCCCAAACGAAAAAGTCAAACATAAACAAGATGAGCTTGAACTTCAAATTTCCCAGACACAAACTCAAATAAAATTGGAAGGCAGCCAAGCCATATGTGGAACTATTATGCCGCCAGTTAAAATGGACCTGTGTGGAAAGACATCGGAGGGCTTTTATGTCTTTTGTAAAATTCAAGTTGTCACTATAGATCAATTATATGGCGGATGATTTGCACGGCATCAGAACGTCTACATCCAAGGGATTTGTTCGATGTCAAATACCAATTGAAAAATGAGGGATTCACCTATGAAATAAAAAAAGCCTCCTCTTTTGTCTATATAGCAGCAAAAAGTCTATTTATGAAATGTTTTACCCAAACTTACTAGACCAACATGCAACGACCGTCAATCAATTCGATGGTATGAGCGATGAACCATTAACCTATGAAGATTTTTAAATCACACGAAGTCTAATACTCAAACCATCCATGGAAACTCCACCGATTCAGACAAAGAATTCATATTAAGTTTTGAAAATGTCACTTCCAGTTGGAGTTTGTAATATCCCGCTGTACAATGGAAATTGCAAAATTTACAGCAATTGAAAAAAATACCAGAAAACATGACAAACCCTTATAAATTCTTAAAAGTGAGCTTATAGCCAAAAATTGTAGATATCGGATGATAAAAATTAACCAATATGGAAAACTTAAAAACAAAATAGCTCAACTTGGATATGGATATAAAAGAGAATTTAAAAAAGGAGGTCAGGCTCGAACCTTTCTACGAAGAAAGTTACCTTTCAAAGGTTTCAAAAAACGAGAAATTATAAGTATTCCAGCCATTAATTTCCAGTTTAATCAGCCAGCAATAGACGGTAGACTCGGATAACTGGTCACATTGGAATAACCTGTTTTTATTCAAAGAATAGAGGTTCCTATTTCAGCTTTTAGCTGTTAATTTTTCTTTATAATTATTGGTGTAACTTACTATGTTTTATTTAACATAATTGCTAATTAATGTTTTACAACAATCAGACGGTTAATAAGCGTTCTTACTATTTGTTATGCTATTTAATAAGTGCCTTGAAGCACAGTCTTAGAAACACATCATTATGATCTTTGAACGCCTACGTATATTTGTCAGTTCAAGTATGGAGGAGCTGGCAGAAGAACGTGCGGTATTAAAGTCTGCGCTAAGCGAGCTTAATATTGACGCTTGGATATTTGAAAAGGATGCTGGGGCGCAATCACAAACGATTCAGCAGGTATACAAGAAAGAAATTGACCGTTCCGACCTTTATATTGGCCTTTTCTGGAGGAACTACGGAGATTATACCAATGACGAATTTGAGTACGCGACTGAGAAGAATAAAGACTGTCTGATTTAC
Organism: Kriegella aquimaris; assembly: GCF_900103215.1. Lineage (GTDB taxonomy): Bacteria > Bacteroidota > Bacteroidia > Flavobacteriales > Flavobacteriaceae > Kriegella > Kriegella aquimaris. The sequence goes on along the minus strand of NZ_FNGV01000019.1, from coordinate 40,482 downwards.
GAAAAACGTGAGGGTATAGATGGTAAACGCGACCCAAAATTACAAGCATTTCTTGATCCAATGGGAAAGGTAGAGTCTGGTCTCACTGTTCAGTGGTTCAACACACCTAAGGAGTTACGTGACTGTGTCAAAAAAGATGCAGCAAATTGGCAAGCGCAAAAAATCCGTGAGCTGAGAGCACTCAACATCAGCTACAAGGCTAGTCCTCTCGAAAGAGCCGAACAGGGCGAGTTGAAAACCCTGCTTGATAAGGTAAAGCACTTTTGGGTTAGGGGTGTTCTTGAACGAACGATACAACGTGCGAACCTGATGGAACTCAGCAAAGACAATCAACCAGAGGCGGTTGGAAACCCTTGGGAGGCAGTGCTCGAGCTACCATTTGAGGGTGCCCGAGCTGTACCGATGGGCAAAAATATTACTGATATATACGATGAACTAGAGCACTCCGTGCTCATTCTAGGGCAGCCTGGATCAGGCAAGACGACTACACTTCTCACATTGGTACGTGAGCTCATTTTACGTGCTGAAAAAAATCAAACCCTACCTATCCCTGTTGTCTTTCATTTAAGCTCCTGGGTCGATCCAGAGCAGCATTTGAATGATTGGTTGGTGGATGAGTTGAATGATAAATATCAAATTCCTGGGAAATTCGGCAAAAATTGGCTGGAGCGTCAACGACTAATTCTACTTCTCGACGGGTTGGACGAGGTTCCGAGTAAGAATCGGGCTGCGTGCGTAGAAGCTATTAACAGGTTTGCAAAGAATTTCGGACTATATGGGATGGTAGTTTGCTGTCGACTGAAGGAATACGATGAATTGAAAGCCAAGCTCACCCTAAACGGAGCTATTTGCCTTCGCCCACTAACTGATTTTCAGATTGACACTTACGTCGGGGAAGCAGGTGTGGAATTAGAGGGATTGAGAAATGCCCTCCGCCAAAATCTCGCGTTCCGGGAGATTGCCAGTTCCCCCCTTATGCTAAACTTGATGTGTCTTGTCTACAAGGGTTATGAAACTGAGAACTTAGCAAAAAGCGAGACCCCTGAGGATTGGATTAAACATCTCTTCTCAGCCTACGTTGATCTTATGTTCAAGAAAGGGGGAATATCAGAATTTGCCTATTCACGGGAACAAACGCTCGGTTGGCTATCATGGATTGCGAGACGATTGTCTGAACGTAACCAGGCGATGTTTCTTATTGAGGATCTGCAACCCAGCTGGTTGTCAAGCCGCGTGCAGCGCTGGGGATATCTTGTAGGATTTAGCCTTGTTTTAGGACTTCTGATGGGTCTTGCAAGTATTGTTTTTTGGGGTGCAGGATCATATATCATTGGCGAAACTAACTCACAAACGGAATATCTCCAGCCTCGAGAATGGATCATATGGTTAGTGGCGACCCCAATTTGGTTACTGGCCTTTGGATTGATGGAAAACCTTGGTTCTAAGTCTGGCCGCCCTATTCTGGAGCGCGTACAGCCAGGTTTCCGTCGTGCTGCGGTGACAGGCCTACTTAGCGCAGGTCTTTGGTTGTTTGTCATGCTGTCAGTAGTATTGGTCGTAACTCAGGCAAAGCCCACCCTGAACGACTTGTTATTTCATTTGCTCTGGAGTGGTTTAGCAATCACCTTCATATGGGCTGCCAATGGACGTATTCGAAGTAATACCTACAGTATCAGTACCGTGGAATCTCTTCGGTGGTCGCTAGGGAATGCTTGTCCAGGTGCAAGACGCGGGTTCGTTATTGGATTACTGGTCGGATTCCCTTTATATTTCATAAATCATTTGATGGGCCCGCCGTGGGTCCCACATTTTGGCTTTGCGATTGTTGGACTAGGAATCGGAGGAATTCTGGGTGGCCTCAAGCCTCATGTTAACGATGCAAAGACGGTCCCTAACCAGGGGATTAAGCTCTCGTTTAGAATGGCTATCCTGATAGCTTTGAACGCCATTTGGCTCGTCGCAATTGCTATCGGCGTTGCGAAATTTGGAGATTTTGAGTACTCCCCCAATCCCGCATTTATGTTGTATGACCACTACGTGCCTATGTTGGGTATTTTCATCGGTTTATCCACAATCCTTTTCCTTTGGTTTGGGGGACTCGATGTTATCAAACATTATGTTCTGAGGATAATCCTGAGTGCCAGTGGACAAACTCCCTGGAATCTAACTTGCTTTATGAACCATGCCTCCGGCCTTGACCTTATGCAAAGCGTTGGAAACGCTTACATCTTCGTTCATCGGAGATTCCTCGAATATCTGGCGGCCTTCCGTCCTAAGTGAGTAGTCAACCAACTGACGGACTATAAAAGGGTCTAGGCAAGAAAATGATTAAAGTTCTACAAAACACTTTATAAAATTGACTGCATAACAATTTACTAATGATTTTAAAAAACAATTATCATGGCAGAAGTAGGCGTATTAATGGATTCAAATGAAAATTGGAATCCAACTGATTGGGCTTGTGCAGATGCACGAGCAGAAATTAAAGGAAACGCTAAGGCCGTACTGAAGCGTGGCATTGATTTCAATGCTAACGCCGAAATTAATGTTAGTGCCGCTGCACATATCGCAAAATTTTTGGCTTTGGATGTTAGTACAGGATTTGATGCCAAAATTGAGTTAAAGGCACAAGCACAAATTTTATTAGACTTATTTGACGAGGTAGGCGTGGCCATTCGATTACGTGCTGAAGCTGAGTTGGCAGCGTTCATTAACGTAGGTATTGGAATTAACATTTCGGATTTTTTAGAGTTGGCAGCCAAGAATCCTCTAATGATGAAAGATCCGATCCAGCTAGAATTGCTTAGAGCGATTTTAAATGAGGCTAAATTTCAAGGCGGCGTCGCGGCTAAAGCCGCTATATGTGCTATGGCTTATGCCAATATATCATGTACCGGTAGGTTAGTATCTAAAGGCTCCGATGGCGCAGGTTTTTATTTAGTAGGTGATTATGGAGTGGGATTGGAGGCCGGTGCGGGTATACAAATGTTTATTAAAGTTGGTCTTGAGAATCCTCGAAGAATGATTGGAAATTGCTGCGATATTGCCGTTGACAATACACTTAAATTAGTTGAGGAGGAAATTAGGAAAACCAATAGTGAAGATGTTAAGAAGGGCATTGAAATGCTCTGGGGATTACGCGCTCCGACTAAAATTGCCATTAGAACTGCCTTTGAAATAGGGGTAGCGCTATCTGAAGACCCCAATTTTAGGATAAAAGCAAGTGATGTTACCTCGGAACTCGCTAAGCGATGTGTAAATATAGCCATCGAGGAAGCCCAACCCTATATTCTAGAATTAATTTTAAAGTGGGCGATGAATCAACTTAGGGTACAACTCGGGTTCGATGAAGCTACATGGAATGAATTACTAAAGGACACCGACAGCGTTGCTAATTTGCTCGAAAATATGCCTGATGATCCTTTTGGAACGGAAGGTGAAAATAAATTAAACAGCAACCTGAAGTATTGGTCTGATGTCATTTTAGGATTTGAAAAACTAGCAGGGGATGTAACTGGGGATAAAAGTGATGTAGAATTTTATCTATCAATGGTTTGGGGCGCGACGCAACTGTCGTTAATTGTTTCTTATTATTCTAAAAATAAACGTTCAAACGAAGACATGGAAACGACAATTGAACCAATTGAAAGCGTATCCAAAACGGTGGAAGTAATACCTCCTAAGGCAGTTAGCAATTTTATCCTAACAAAATTAAATCAGGGAAATCTGTCAAAGGTCGCTATAGCTCAACTGTTACAATTTATTTCTTCACAAATCACAGAGAAAATAGAGATATTTATTGTTCCAGACAGTTCAACCTATGATATTTTTAGCATTCTTTCTGGGGGCGAAATTAAGGATAATACAAAAGATGTTATTAATCAAGTCATCAACGATATTGGGTCTTTGCATTTAAATCCAAAGAATTTAATCACTATAGACAGTATCCAGAAAGGATTGAAATGGTATATGACGGAGAAAGTTGAGAAAGAGCTTTCGGAAGTACTAGAAAAAGATGTTAAAAATACGCTTCTTAAAAAAATGTTGAACGAGGTTTTAATTAAATCGCTTGCCTATACAACAGATTACATTATTACAACTGTTCGAACCTATGACGCCAATGATAAAACTCTAATTCGAGAGGCTTGTTCTTCCGTATTGATGCGGTTGATTTCTCGTTCTCTTGTGGTATTGACTGATGAGCTTTTAGCATATACGATGAAAGAAACTCATGATACTTTGGAGGCTATTGGAAATGGCGTCGGAACTGAGAAAAGCAATCCGATATTCAATAAATTAATAAAAGAAGATAGTCGCATTGATCGTGCTAAAGCTGAGACTCTTGTTTCCGAAATGTTTGAAATTTCTTCAAATGTGTTTTCCCCGATCGACGAGGAAAAACGGGAAAACGTACGTAATTTAATATATAATTTATTGGATGGGATGCCAAATTTGGACCAGCTTAAAAATGTCAATAATTTTCCTGGGAAAGACCAGCTATTGGAACTTGCGAAGCATAATTCTGAGGTGCTTAAGGCTTATGTTACCGAATTTGCCAAGCAAGTTTTAGCAAAGCTTGGAGAATTTATTTTACAGCAAATCACTGATTTAGTTGAATCTGGCAAGGAACATGCACAGGAATGGAAAAAATATCTTGAAGAGGAAATAAATAAAAAATTAACAGAAATTAAAAATGAACTGGTTCTATCCATTGCAAAATTTGAGACAAGAATAGAGGAGTCCATTAAAGAACAAACGGGGCAGGTTAATGGTATGCTCAATTATGTTATTCAAAATAAGGATAGAATAAAAAACGAACTTATAAAAAAAACTGACGCGCATTTCAAGGCAAAACATCCAAGGCTTTTGTATCCAGCAGCAAGTAAGGCTTTAAATATATTTGAGACACCTTTAATAAATATTATTGTTGAAGCTTGTACACAACTTAAAAATAAAAAAGATTTTCTGGAGCAACTCCAAAAATCTAAAAGTAAAGAAGAAATTGCGGAGATGCTAGGGAATAAATTAGGGGAACTTGTTGCTGCGAAATTTAAAATTAAAATTGCAACGGGGAAAAAGCGGGAAGGGTGGAAATTAGTAACTACGTATTCAACATATGGAGTGCCTTCAAATATTGTTCAATCGGTTTTTATCACATTAATTGCACGGATGGAGCAAATACTTGTATTGGCTGGGAACTTGTTAGAAGCCTTTCATCATTATAGTGATTATATTGATGATAAAAGTATAAAAGAATTAAAATTGACCAAGGCGAATGATAAATCCGAAATAATTACAAAGCTACAAGAAAAAATACCACACAATGCTCAAATTACCTATGTAGCACCTCAAGATAAGGACTTGGCGCTTCTTAATGCGGATGGTAAAATTCAAGTGCAATTTGAAAATGTTCCAATTCATTTTTTTGGCGTAGATTCTTATAGTGTGAGTCATGTTCTTATTTGGGTGAATAATAAACTTATCGGTATTGAAAAGTCCGAAATCGTTGAACGCGATGGAAAGGTTTTTGTCTCGATTCAACTTTCACCTGGGCCAAATATTGTATGTGTTAGAATAATTGATGTTAACATTGAAGCAAATCCGCTAATTGTATTTGTAGATCTAGCGAGTGGATTGGATAAATATGACAATTTGGATTCTTGGGTACAATCAGATAAACTGAAATGGACAGATAATGCTACGAAAAAAATGGAAGTGCAATTCGAGAATGCCGAGAAAGAGATTCTTAAACTAGCTATCAATGATTATTGACAAAAACCGTTCAATTTACTAAGTTTATTATACACTAGATAATTTAATTATATGCCGTTTTATATCGCTGTAGAGTTCCAGATGAATACTCCTTTCCCACCAAACTCGCCATTTCATCGTTGTGGTTTTTAAAGATTTCCAATAACATCCATTGCTTTTTCCGCTTTCCCAGATAAATGTCGGCAATGGCTTGGGCACCTTATATGTGGTTTCAAGTAGCTTTATTTGGTATCATGGAAAAATAAAAAAGCCTTTAAATAAATGATTTAAAGGCTTTTGAGCTATTTTGGATTTCTCCTAGCGGTCCGGACGGGACTCGAATTTTTCATAAAAACATCCTGTTTTAAGGGCCTACCAAAGTCTCGCTTTTTTGGGGCACCGCAAGGCTCACTTTTTAACATAAATTTAACAATGAATTAGTCATATTCCTTAATCAAGGTCAAATAATGATATTTCTCTCTAATTCCTTCAAACCTTTTGTTTAACATTTCATCATTTTTGAATAATTTACTATTTTCTATAATTTCCTTCTCTTGGACATCATCGTAAACTAGTTTATAATATGAAGAAGGTGGGCCTATAGGTACTTGATTGGCATTAAAATTGTTTTCATAACTACGTTTATTTATTCGAGCTCGATCAAAATAGGTATTTTGAATCGCTATGTTAGAAAAACTTATATTATACAAAACAGATTCTTGAAATTTTGAATTAGAAAAAACATAATTTTCAAATGATGCATCTGTAAGATCTGCGCCGAAAAAATCGCAATTTTCAATTTCCCATGTGTAAGTCGCACCTAAATTAATTGTTGTTGCTGACGAATAGAAAATTAGCTTATGGATCAACTTCGTAATATTATCACCCTCTATTGCGTTGTAGCGTCTCGCCCTTCCTACTATCAAATTGAAAGTACCCTCTTTAGGAATTTTATCACTAGTAGTACCTACATAGTGCATAAAACCCTCTCCTTGCCCCGAAGTAGGATAATCTTCTTCTTGCCCATAGAACAACCTTATTCTCCATTTATTTTTAAATTTACAATTCTTTAGACTCGAATTGTGAAATTTGGTGTTCTTTAAGTTTACTTCTTCAAACAGAACCGACTTACCCTTTGATTCTGAAAAATCGGTATTTACCAAATTCACTTTAATAAATCTGGCATAATCACACTTGATTCCTTTTAAAATCGCAAAAGATAAATTTGCTTCCTCAAAATTGGCTTGATTAAGATTTGCATTTTTTAGACTCGCACCTACTAATTTCGCACCACTAAAATTAACTCCCACAAAATTTGACCCATCTAAAACAGAATTGGTAAGATTAATGTTTTTTAAATCTGCACTTTTGAAATAGCCACCTAAAATTTCACTATTCTTAAAATTAGCTTTGCTAATTATTTCGGCTAGTGAGACTTTATTTATTTTCGAGTTAATTAAAGACAACAATAATTGTCCTCGCTCTGGACTAACGGCATTATTTATTATTGTATCGTTTTGAAGATATTTGTAAGGTTTCAACGCTTGGCTCAAAGAGACTATCCTACCTATAAGTTGAGGACTTAGAATTCGAGATGCATTCAATGTATTTTTCAACTCATCATCAATCTTATCTAACACATTATTGAATAGGAATATCAATGAACTTCGCCTTTCAGCTTCCTGCAGATTTGTTTGCTGATCAATTCTTTTATTCTGATAATCAAACAATTGATTCTGTGCATCTACCAATCTATTTTGATGCTCTGTTTTTTCATTTTGAATAGCTACCAAATCGTTCTGGCTGATTACCAAATCGTTTTGATTTCCAAATAGTTCATTTTGCTTATCGAACTTTTGATTTTGCAATCGGAAAAGTTCATTTTGGTTTCTAATAAGTCCTTCCTGACTTTCTAACAATTTCGTTTGCTTTTCGAAAATGGCAGTTTGTGATCCCATGATACCTGTTTGCCTAAAAATAAAAACACCTACGATGACAGCAGTGGAAAAAGTTCCTATATCCAAAAATACTTTATAGGCTTTAGACCAAGTATTTTTTTTCTTTTTGACTAATGATTTTTCCAAATCCCTGATTCTCTCGTTTACCTGAGTATTTTGTTTAATGGCATCAGCTAAAATCTGATTTTTTTCTTCGAGAAAAATATTCTTCTCTTCAGATTTTTTAAATTTTTGTTCTAAACCGTTAGAGTCTTCAGTATTACCTTTTGCTTCATTGGAGTTCATACTTTTTATATTTTTAAACTATGTTAAAAATAGAGAATAGTTGTAGATTTTTCTTTCTTTAAAATATCCATTGTAAGTCATGAATTTAGCTCAAGCCGAATCCTGAGCCAAATAAATTTATTAATCAACTCATATTTTTACTATTTTTGAGCCGAATAAAATATCTAATCGGCTCATGAAATACAACTGGCAACAAAAAGACTGGCCTAATTTTCAATACCAAACCGATGCTATTGAAGATTTACTCTTTGATTTTGCCCAGCGTACTGGGCGCATTGGTGGAGTATTGGAAGGACTTTCAGAAACTGAGCAAACAGAAACCATGATAAACTTAATGGTTTCAGAAGCTATCAAAACCTCAGAAATTGAAGGGGAGTATTTGAGCCGTAATGATGTGATGTCTTCCATCAAAAGAAATTTAGGTATTCAACCCAATCTTCCGCTGACTAAAGACAAAAGAGCGGAAGGTATTGCGGAACTGATGTTGGCCGTTCGAAATGATTTCTCAAAACCTTTGACAGCTAAGACCTTGTTTGATTGGCATTCAATGCTAATGAGGGGAAGTCATGGCATTCAAGTAGGTCAATGGCGTTCGCATGATGAACCTATGCAGATTGTCTCTGGAGCAATGGGCAGAGAGGTCGTCCATTTTGAAGCCCCACCTTCAAATACTGTTTCTTCCGAAATGGTTAATTTCATTATGTGGTTCAATGCTTCTGAAAAGAAAATTAAAAAGCCGATCATAAGTGCTGCCATCGCCCATCTCTATTTTGAATCCATACATCCTTTCGAAGATGGAAATGGAAGGATTGGCCGTGTAATAGCCGAAAAAGCGCTTTCACAAAGCATCGGTCGGCCGGTTTTGTTCAGTTTGTCCAAATCCATTGAAGGGAATAAAAACAGGTATTACGAAGCCCTAAAAGCTGCTCAACGTTCCAATGAAATCACCGATTGGATAAACTACTTTGTCAAAACCGTTTTAGAGACTCAAATCGATGCCGAGCAAGAAATTGAATTCACATTAAAAAAAACCAAGTTTTTTGACCAACATAAGGATGTTCTGAATGAGAGACAGCAAAAAGTAGTTCGTAGAATGTTGGATGAAGGCCACAAAGGTTTTGAAGGAGGCATGAATGCCAGAAAATACCTTTCTTTAACCAGTGCATCAAAAGCCACTGCAACCAGGGATTTACAGGATTTAGTCGAGAAAGGTATCTTTAAACCTACAGGAGGAGGTCGGAGTACGCGATATGAAATCAATATGTAATCGAGCGAAACTTCATTTAGTGCTGCAAGTCCAAAATCCAAATTTGGCATTCCTGAAAAAACACGTTTGTATGGTTTTGAATGAGATAACTTGAGTAGTTAAAAACATCTTTAACGTGTAGTGTTCACAGGACAGAACAGGATACCAATCCAGAAAAATTCCATTAACATTGTTGTTTCCATAGATTCATTCCTAACGGAATAAAAGGTTCTATTTTGATTTTAGAAAAATAAATTCCTAAACTTTTTTTATGAAAACGATTCACTTACTGTTTATTTCAGTTTTATCTATTCATTTGTCTTATACACAAGATATCAAGCCCAACGAGGTGAAAAATATAATGAAAAAGGTTGCCGATTGGCAGATAATGCATATCAATGACGCTTACAGCAACGACAAGCCCCATCATGCATTACATTGGACGAATGCCGCGCTTTATGTTGGCATGGCCAAATGGGCCGAAATGGCCGATAATGACACCTATTATAATTGGTTAAAGGGAATCGGCGACCAAAATAACTGGCAACTGCACGAGCGAAAATACCATGCCGACGACCATGCGGTAGGTCGCATGTATGCTGCATTATACGGAAAATATAATCAAAAAGAGATGTTGGAGCCTACTATAGAACAGTTCAATTATATACTGCATCATCCCGCCAATACCAAATTGAACTGGGCTACCCCGTACCATCAAGATCGATGGAATTGGTGCGATGCCCTTTTTATGTCGCCCCCCGTCTGGGCAGATCTGTATAGCATAACAGGGGAGCAGAAATATTTAGACTTCATGCTCGATGAATACAAGGCTACCACCGAATTCTTGTTTGATACCGAAGAGCATTTATACTATAGGGACGAAAGGTTTAAAGGCAAGCTGGATAAAGGGACCAAAATCTTTTGGGGCCGGGGAAATGGCTGGGTCTTTGCCGGATTGGCAGATATTCTATCCAATCTGAAACCGGAAACCAGCGAATATAGTTACTTTCTTGACATCTATAAAAAAATGGCAGATAGGCTCATAGAGCTGCAAACACCTGAGGGGCATTGGGCCATGAGCCTTTTGGGCAAAGAGTTCTACCCAACTCCTGAGACCAGCGGTTCTTCATTTTTTATCTACGGCCTTGCCTGGGGAATCAACCGAGGTATCTTGAATGGCCCGAAGTTCAAGAAAGCAGTGCAAAGCGGTTGGAAAGCAATGACAGGTTACGTAAACGAAGATGGCATGTTAGGGTATGTGCAACCGATCGGTGCCGCTCCGGGGAATGCAAGTGCCAATAAAACCGAGGTCTACGGAACCGGCGCATTTTTGAGCGCAGGGTCGGAAATCTACAAGATGGTCGGGGCTAATTAAAAGGGAGTACGAATATCAGGTAAACCGGTAACATATGAAACGGAAGGAATTTTTACAACTCTCTACCCTAGGAAGTGCCGGGCTTACGCTTTCGCTAGGGCCATGGTTCAATTCATGTTCCGATAACCTAACCCGAGAACATTCTTTAGCGTTTAAAAAACTTACGCAAGACTTATTAAAAGACTGGTGTGACGGTATGATCAGAGTTCAAGTAATCGAACCCGAGAACCCCAAGCTGCATGGCCTTTTAAAATGTCCTGCGTGTGATGTAGTACATGGCCGTTGTATGGACGCCGTGTATCCGTTCTTCCATATGGCCAAGGCGACCGGCGAAAAGAAATATCTAGATGCCGGAATCGCTGTTTTTGAATGGGAAAAGAACGTAAGCTTGCCCGATGGTAGTTGGTCAAACACCCTTGACCCAAAATCTTGGAACGGTATTACCATATTTGGTGCCATAGCCTTGGCGGAAACACTTCATTACCACGGGGACCTTCTAGACAATGGGCGTCGTGAAAGATGGACGGAACGTTTAAGCAGGGCAGCTGAGTTCATCTACGAGAAATTTACGATTGCATTTACCAACATTAACTACGGGGCAACGGCGGTGTATGGATTAAATCTTATAGGCAGGGTGCTCCAAAATGAAACCTATATGGCCCGCAGTAAAGAACTTGCGGAAGATGTAAAAGCTTATTTTACCAGACCAAATTATCTGCTCTTTGGTGAAGTTAAGCCCACGGCCGATAAGTTAAGTGACAAGGGCCTACATGGTGTTGATTTGGGTTATAACGTAGAGGAATCCCTAAATGGTCTAGTGCTTTATGCCTTGCAAGAAAACGATGAAGATCTGTTGGAGCTGTTGACAAAATCATTGAACAGCCACCTAGAATTTATGTTACCCGATGGAGGTTGGGACAATAGCTGGGGAACCCGACAGTTTAAATGGAGCTATTGGGGAAGCCGTACGACAGATGGCTGTCAACCCGCGTTCGCGATGATGGCGCATACCAATCCTGCATTGGGTACCGCGGCGGTAAAAAGCACCGAACTACTACAACGTTGCACGGCCGACGGTCTCCTGCACGGAGGCATCCATTACTTGTCACATGGCATAAAACCCTGCGTTCACCATACCTTTGCCCATTCTAAAAATCTTGCCGTAATACTAGACAGTTGGGACCATCTTCCGGAAATCAATTTATCCGCCCAATTGCCTAGGGCCACCGCAGATGGCTTAAAACATTTTTCCGATTTAGATACTACACTTTTTGCCCGTGGTGATTGGCGTGGAACGGTTACGACCTATGACGCCATCTATAAAGATGGAGATTACAGACAGGCAACCGGCGGGGCTCCTTCAGTTCTATACCACAACAGGGCAGGTCTATTATGTGCGGCAAGCATGGCCGTGTACAAATTGGTCGAGCCCTACAATCAGCAACCCAACCCAGGGGAAGATTTTGCATTTACCCCGCGGGTGGAAACTTTTAAGAACGATGTTTGGTATTCGAATATATTTGATCGGGCGGCAATAATGAATTCTGCGGATAGCCAGGGCGAAATTCAAATAATGGCCAAAGCACAGCTTAAAAATGAATCAAATGAAGTTGTAACGGAAACCGCATCGGACTTTGAACTTTCCTATACATGTTCAAAGGATAAACTTCGAATTACGGCTAAAACTCCCCAACCGATAAAGAAACAAACGGCTTTTGTACTTCCTGTTATATCACCCACGGGAGAGAAAGTGACACATCCCGAACCGAACCAAATAACCATCCAAAAACCGGAAGGTTTGGTATCCATTAAGGCAAATGTTTCTTTGAAAATAAAGGAAATTCCTAAAGAAAGACTCTTTAATATGGTGCCCGGGGCAGAGGCCGTACCCATTATAGCCTATTTTGAAGAAAATAAGGAGGTGGAAATAACCATAGAAGTCGTTTAGCGGAACCTTATAAAAATTCATTCTAATGAAAAATCTAACTTATTTAATTTTTGCGCTGGGGCTATTTTTTTTAAGTTCCTGCAAAGAGCAAAATAAGACTGTTGACACCACAAAAAAAGAACACCCCAATGTATTGTTTATTGCTGTTGATGACCTGAACAATATGTTAGGGGTTTTGGATAGTTATTCCAACACAACAACTCCTAATCTTGACAGGTTGGCCGCCAGGGGAGTCGTGTTTTCCGATGCCCATTGCCAAGCACCGTTGTGCGGGCCCTCAAGAGCGTCGTTAATGACAGGTCTGCGTCCATCGACCACGGGTATTTATGGTATGATCGACGACAACAAAATACGTTCCGAAAACCCTGCGACCAAAGACATCGTGATGCTCCCGGAATATTTTAAAACGAATGGTTACCATACCATGGGCATTGGCAAGTTGTTCCATGACCATGCCCCCCCGATGGTGTTTTCGACGAATCGGGCGGCAGGGAAAAGGGGTTTGGCCCTTACCCGCCTGAACGTTTTGTTTGGGACGGTTATGGCTCCTCCGACAGAAAAAGATATGGTCGTACAAGCACCGATTGGGGCGCTTTTCCCGAGGCCGATTCCTTAATGCCCGACCACAGATCGGTTGATTGGGTTGCTGAGCGATTGAACAAGACCTACGACAAACCGTTCTTTATGGGCATCGGTTTTTTACGTGTTCATGTACCCTTGTACGTACCCCAAAAATGGTTTGACCTGCACCCTTTAGACAGCATCAAAACAAGGCCGTATCTTAGCGGTGATTTGAACGACGTACCTCCCGTTGCCTTAAAAATAAATGATCTGCCCATGATGCCCTCCACGGAGTGGGCCATTAAAAGTGGGGAATGGCCAAAAATTATTCAGGCTTATTTGGCGTGTATCAGTTTTGTGGACCATGAAATCGGTCGTCTGTTGGATGCCCTTGAAAACAGTGAGTATGTGAACAATACGGTCATTGTATTATGGTCGGATCATGGCTATCGTTTAGGTGAAAAGGGCACTTTTGCCAAGCATGCGCTTTGGAACACGGCAACCAAGGCACCGCTCTTCTTTTCCGCTCCTGGACTCCCGAAGGGAAAAATCATTGGGAAACCGGTAGAGATGCTTTCCATTTACCCCACATTGCTGGAATTATGCGGGCTTCCGGCTTACGAAAGAAACGAAGGCAAAAGTTTGGTGCCAATAATGACGGGCCGAATCGATGAAGAACCCTCGGTGGCGATCACAACCTTCGGAATGAACAATCATGCGGTGAAATCAGATCGCTTTCGATATATTAAATACGAAGACGGCAAGGAAGAATTTTACGATCATCGCAACGATCCGAACGAATTTACAAACCAAGCATATAATCATGATTATCAGGATGAAAAACAGGCTTTGAAAAAGCATTTGCCCCAAATTAACAAGGCATGGGACCCGAACTCTTCCTATACGTTTCAACCTTATTTTGTGGAACAGAAAGCACGTACAAGTGGCTTGGAGGGAAAACCCGTTAAGGTAATCGGTGCCTCTCGATAAAAAGGCATAGCGCTTTAAACGGAATAATCCGTTAGGTGGCCCGGCAACTCCGACTTGAAAGGCAGGCCTTCTTGACCAAGGGCCACCTCTAAACAAAAATAGAAACCCAAATTTTAATTTCCATTCGTATGCTAATTTGGGTTCATTTTGTATCTTAATATGCATACTCATAAGATTTTATGAAACTTTCTTTACGCCGAGTCTGGTTTATCATATTTTCTTTGCTGCTAACCAAAGGTCTTTGGTGCCAGAGCGGCAACCTGCAGCTTAAACATCTGTCGGTTATAGATGGTCTCTCGAACAATTCGGTTATTGCCATAGCACAAGATACCTTGGGACAAATGTGGTTCGGTACCAGAAACGGACTGAACAAATATGATGGCACCCATTTTGAAGTCTATAAAAATGATCCGAACGATTCTACCAGCATAGGCAATAGTGATATTCTTTCAATTACCGAAGATCGTGATGGATATATTTGGGTGGGAACCTACAACGGGCTAAACAAATATGATCCCTTAAAAAATACCTTTAAACGCTACAATCAGACCGAAGAGGATAATTCTTTAATCAACCCCGTCGTGATTTGCAGCAGGGTAATGGCCTCGGGAGAAATCTGGTTCGGCACTGCAAACGGAATTTCGGTTTACGATAAAAAACAGGATGCATTTACGAATATTCCCTATACAAAAAATAATCCTACGGGTTTACCCTATAATAACGTACAGAGGATTTTTGTAGATAGCATGGGGAATATTTGGGTAGCAACTGCTGCTGGATTGGCTAAACTAAAAAGCAGGGATGATAATGTTTTTGTTTTCAAACAATTTGAATGGAAAGAAAATCAAGACAACCTGTTTATTCAAGATATTATTGAAACGGCGCCCAATACACTAGGGTTGGCGACCAAATACAACGGTTATGTGCTTTTTGACACCTCCGAAGAAAAGTTTATTATCCCGCATTTTAAAGGGATACCCCCTACTGCCGATGTACGCGTATTGCAACACTCCGATAAAGGAAGTATTTGGCTAGGAACAACGCAGGGAATTAAAATCATTGGGCCTCAAAATGAGATAACGGTACTTGAAAGCCACAGGAACAATTTGACGGGCCTCAGTCAAAATTTTATAAAATCGATATTCAAAGATAGAAATGGAACGGTATGGGCAGGCACCTATAATGCGGGTATCAATATGTGGAATGCGTCCAATGAGAACTTTGTTCATTTCACCAACAATGAACTAGACAATAATGTGGTAACCGCCATCATTTCAGATAAAAACTCAAACATTTATTTCGGAACCGAAGGCGGTGACCTAACGGTTCTAACCCCTCAACAAGACATACTGGATGTTATCAATGTGTCCGACCCCAGTCAATTTCGGCCCAATAGCATTCAGACCCTGTTGCTTGACGACGAAAACAGGCTATGGATCGGGGTACTAAATTATGGGGTATATGTATATGATATTCGGGCAAAAAGAATATTGGACCATGTGATATCGGATGAGCTAAATGAATATTTGAAAAACACGGGGGTGTACGTAATTAAAAAGGACAAAAAGGGCATGTATTGGATAGGAACCTTTGGTAAAGGGCTTGTAAAGTACGATCTGCAAAAAAAAGAATTTAAGGTATTTGGTAGAACCTTGGGGCAAGAACCCCGCTTATCATCGAACATCATCAAGACCTTAGTTTTGGACAACGATGGCAACGTATGGGCTGGAGGATTGGGCGGACTCAACTTTATCCATTTTAAGAATGACGACACTTACGAAGTAACGAAATATTTTGTAGATGCCTTTTCGGGTGATGATATCAAAACACTTTTTGAAGATAGCACCCAACAAATATGGGTGGGTACAAAAAGTAAAGGACTTCAAAAATTCAACGGTACAGGTTTTGACAGGGTTCTGCTCGACGAGCATAATTCAATAAGTACAATTTATACAATTCTTGAGGGTGGACAGAGACATTTATGGATGAGCTCCGATAAGGGGATTATCGATTACGATATTTCAAATAATACCTATGTGATCTATGACCAGCAGGATAAGTTGAACACGAACGAATTTAGTCCTAACGCCGGTTTACTGCTCGAGGGCTCCCGGTTTTACTTCGGCGGAGCCGAAGGGGTTATCTCGTTTGACCCCACAAAGATTGTTAAGAACGAGCATGCCCCCAAAGTGGTACTATCAGATTTAAAAATCAAGAATCAGTCAGTACCCATACATCGTGATCAAGAAACCCTAACTAAGTCCATTGCCTATACCCAATCAATAACCTTAAGCCACGACAATGCGAACTTTTCCATTAATTATGCCTTGCCAAATTTTATTAATCCACACAACAACCACTACGCCTATCGTCTTATCGGTCTTGATGATTTTTGGATATATACCGATAAAACCGAGGCTTCCTACACGCTTCAAAAACCTGGCGATTACCTGTTCGAGGTTAAAGGTGCCAATAATGATGGGGTTTGGAATAATACCCCTACCACCTTGAAAATAGTAGTAAAACCGGCGCCGTGGAAAAGCGTTTGGGCGTATTTGGCTTATAGCCTGTTGACTTTATCGGCCATGTTCACCCTTTATACCATAATAAAATCAAAGGCCAGGCTGAAACAAGATTTACGATGGGAACAAATGGAAAATGAAAGGAAAGAGGAGGCCCACCAGGCCAAATTAGAATTCTTTACCAACATTTCACACGACCTTAGAACACCTCTGACCCTTATTTTGGGCCCGTTGCAACAACTACTTGCCGAATACAAAGGAAGTAGCCTTATGTACAAAAAACTATTGACTATAGAAAGTAGCGCCAACCATTTACTACAACTTATTAATAGGCTGATGTACTTCAGAAAATTGGAAAACCGTCAATCTAAACTGCAGGTGGCAGAGGGGAATATAGTAAAGTTTTTACAGGAAATCTATTTGTCATTTACCGAGTTCGCCAAACTGAAAGGCTACACATATACCTTTAAAAATGCACAAGATCATATTGCGGTTTTTTATGACAGGCCAAAACTAGAACAGGTTTTTTACAATTTAATCTCCAATGCTTTTAAGTATACCCCCAATGGTGGGAATATAGCCATTGAAATACGGGAAGAGGAAAATACGGTTCACGTGAGTGTAGAAGATTCCGGAATCGGTATTAAAGATAAACATATTGATAAAGTATTCGACCGCTTTTTCGAAATCCCTCCCGTTGTCGACATCAAGGAAGGGCAAAACCCGGGTACGGGCATTGGACTTTCTATCGCAAAGAATATCGTCAAACTTCATAGTGGCACGATTACCGTTTCCAGCAAAGAACATCAAGGCTCAAAATTTGAAGTAACCTTACCTTTAGGAAAGAAACACCTTGCGAAAACGGAAATTATCGATGGTTTCAGGTTCAGTGACGATCTCGTTCAATATACCTCGCAGTTGAAGGATAATGAAGCAGTCTTTTATGATTCCATTGATGATTTAACGAAAGACAAAAATGTGCCGGTCGTTCTTATTGTCGAAGACAATAAACAGTTAAGGTCGTTTATCAAAAACCTCTTGAAAAAAGAATATTCCATTCTGGAAGCCGAAAATGGCAAGCAAGGTTTAAAAAGGGCCCTTAAACATATTCCAGACCTGATTGTCAGCGATGTTATGATGCCCGAAATGGCGGGAACCGAACTGTGCGGACAAATAAAGCAGAATCTTAGAACGAGCCATATTCCGGTGATCTTACTTACGGCCCGTACCTCTTTGATTTATAAGTTCAAAGGTCTTGAAAGCGGTGCTGACGATTATATCAGTAAACCATTTAACATTAAAGAGTTTAAGCTTAGGGTGAAAAATTTATTGGACTCCGCTAGGCGTTTAAAGGATAAATTCTCAAATGAGACCGATTTAGCGCCTAGTGAGCTTACGGTTTCCTCATTGGACGAAAAACTGCTGAAAAAGGCAATCAATGTAGTCGAGGATAACATTTCGAACGAACAATTCGATATCACTGCTTTTTGTAAAGAACTAGGGGTTAGCCGTACCATATTATTTGCAAAAATAAAAGCATGGACCAACTTTACCCCTAATGGATTCATCAATGAAATGCGCTTAAAGCGGGCAGCCCAATATTTGGAACAGGGTGACATCAATATTTCAGAAGTAAGCTATAACGTTGGATTTAAAGACCCAAAATATTTTAGCAGATGTTTCCAAAAAAAGCATGGGATGACCCCTTCGAAATATCTCAAAAAGTTTTCTGATACTATGGCATAGGGCCTACAGCTTTGCTGTTACCATAGGCCATGAAATCTTCATTTAGGTGAAATTGATCTCCAATTAAGGCCATGAAGAACATAAAAACCTCATTGAAATTCAACCTCCCGATTGGCTCTTACTAATTTCATCCTCTCATTGTTTAGTATAACAGATCGTTTCACCAACTTAAAACCACAGTTCGGTTTCATCGCGTGAAACCAATTCACTTTTAAATAATTATTCCACTACGGTTTTCGGGAAATTTGATAATTAGAGCTACTTCAAAGACCTAAGTCTTGACATTTTCGAAATCGCAATAGCAAAAGGTGGATAAAAATACACTAAAGGAGGAAAAAAGTTCGAAACACCTCTTTTCCAGCATAGTACAGGAAAGTTTCTTTAAGAGAAGCGCGTATTATTGGTGTGTTAAAATAACGTTAACGAACATGCTTATGCCAGTTTGCATGCCAAAGGCCCATGAGGATAGCATGTTCTTCTCCCGCTATTATAACTAAACACATTCTAAACATTTAAACTATGAAAAACAAGATTTCCGAGCGTTTCAAATGGCTTTTGACATTGTTTGCCATAACCCTTTGCAGTAACATGGGCATGGCGCAAGACACCAATATTACTGGCACGGTTTTAGCAGATGACGGACCCCTACCAGGGGCATCCGTGGTAGTAAAAGGCACCACAAGGGGAGTTAGTACCGACTTCGACGGCAATTATACGATCGAAGCGGGACCAGGCGATATCCTACAATTTTCCTATATCGGATACACCGCAAAAGAAGTTAAAGTAGGTAGCCAGACCCAAATTAATGTCGTGCTGGAAGCCGGCAACGAACTCGATGAGGTAGTAGTCATTGGTTACGGTACCACAACGAAATCAGATTTAACCGGATCGGTATCTACGGTAAGCTCTGAAGAGATAACGCAAATTCCGTCATCAAGGGTTGATCAAGTCTTACAGGGTAGGGCTGCCGGTGTTCAGGTAACCCAAACCAGTGGTGCACCAGGCGCCGGTACTGTGATAAGAGTAAGGGGTGGCAATTCAATTACTGGAAGCAATGAACCGCTTTGGGTCATTGATGGTATCGTCGTAGGTACTAATTTCAACTTGAATAATATCAACGCCAACGACATTAAGTCGATCGAGATATTAAAAGATGCTTCCTCTATCGCTATTTATGGTTCAAGAGGGGCGAATGGCGTAGTATTGGTAACTACCAAGAATGGCGCTGGTGCCGGGTTTGGAAGACCTCAAGTAAGTGTGGGCGTCTATACCAGTATGCAAATGGTACCTGAACAACCAGACATGCTTTCCCAAGCAGAACAAATTGCATTTACCAATGAAAGCGCGGAGTTTAGGTCGGCGGCAATACCATTTCCTAATGACCCATCTACCTATCCCAACAACGACTGGTATGACCTACTGATGGATCCTTCACCCATTTATAATGCGGATATTTCTATCGCAGGTACTTCGGAAAACGGTAATGTCAATTACTACAACTCCCTAAATTATTTCAATCAAGATGGTCTTATCATCAGCACTGGTATTGAAAAATACATTTTTAGATCAAACCTTGATTTAAAGTTAAGCGACAAATTGAAAACAGGTTTCCGAATCAATTACTCCAGGATCAATCAAGATAATGGTGTGGTCGGTTATGGCAATGTCTTTGCAAACCTTCCAACGCAACCCATATATAATGATGACGGAACATTTAATGGGTTTGACGAAATTGTAGGCTCCCCTTGGTCGAATCCTATAGCAAATGCCCAATTAAATACAAACGAGACATTTACCAATAACTTGTTAGCAACGGCTTATTTGGAGTATAGTCCATGGCCAAAGTGGATGATTCGGTCGACGTTTAGTCCGGAATTTAATAATATCAAGCAAAATAGATTTACTTCAAGTCAAAGCCCTGATTTACTGGAGGTAGGAGACCTTGGTAGGGCCAGTGTACGAACAGTGGCCAGTTCGGGATGGAATAATGAAAATACGATACAATATCAATCCGATTTTGGTGAAAATCATAGTGTAACCGCACTCGCCGGGGCCTCATTTCAGAAAGTATCGACCGAAATAGCCGAAGCAGAAGCGTTTGGTATTACCAGTGATGCCGCCGGCTTTAATAACCTTGGTTTTTCCGACCCTACCAGATCTGTAGTCAGTAGCGATTTTACCGGGTTTCAAATTGCATCTTTTTTCGGAAGGCTAAATTATACGTATAAAGATAAATACCTATTAACCTTGGTAGGTAGAACAGATGGTAGTTCTGTTTTCGCAGAAGGAAATAAATATGAGTTCTATCCATCAATTGCCGGAGCCTGGAAAATTAGTGAAGAGTCGTTTATGCAAGATCAAAGCTTTTTCAGGGATTTGAAGTTAAGGGCCAGCTACGGTAAATCCGGTAACCAGGCAATTGACCCTTACAGAACACTAGGTGTCCTGACCGAAGCGAACACTACACTTAATGGAGCTGAGGTACCAGGTTTAACACTGGGCCGACCTTCAAATCCAAATTTAAAATGGGAAACTACCACTTCGCTCGATATAGCACTTGAAGCATCAATGTTCGGCGGTAGATTATTTACTGAATTCAATTATTATCAAAAAGAGACAAATGACCTATTGCTAGATGTCACCATACCGCGGCAAACGGGCTTTACCAGTCAATTGCAAAACGTTGGGTCTTTGGAAAACAAAGGTTGGGAATTTCTTATAAATTCAACTAATATCAACACTGATAACTTCAATTGGAATTCCACATTGACCCTGTCATCCAATAAAAATAAAATATTGGATCTTGGAGGGGTAGATTTTATTGATGTTACGGTAGATGCAATTTTAGGTTCAGGTAATACTCGTTTGATCGTAGGTGAATCGGTTCCTGTGTTTACAGGGGTTCGCTATTTGGGAACTTGGAAGAGTCAAGAAGAAATTGATGCATCTGGTTTGACAGATCCTCAAGTTGTTGGAGGGTCCCGATTTGAGGACCTAAATGGTGATGGTATTATTTCTACTGAAGATAACGTTGTTTTGGGCAGTCCGCTACCCGACTTGATTTTTGGTTTCGAAAATTCATTTTCCTATAAAAATTTGGATTTCTCGTTTTACTTTCAAGGAACAACAGGGAATGAGGTATATAATCTCAGAATGCGCAATCATTATTTCAATCGTGGCGAAACAACCAAATTTGGTGATTTACGCGACCGCTGGACAATAAATAATCCTACTTCGGATATTCCGAGGGCAGGAGGGGATTCTGTAACAAACACGCCTCCTAACTCGGAGTATGTGGAAGACGGGTCACATATACGCCTTAAAACAGCTAGAATAGCCTACAATTTTCCTGTGGAGAAAATGGGATGGGGAGACAGGGTAAAAAACATGTCCCTCTATGTGTCGGGAAGTAATTTATTGTTGTTCTCCGATTTCAGATTGATAGATCCGGAAACCAGTAATTTCGGAAGAACCGGGCTCGGCAACATAGCCCAGGGATTTTCTGATGGGGAATATCCCAATCCACGAGTTTTAACACTTGGTCTTAACGTAACTTTTTAATCAAAAACTCAGATGAAAACAAAAAATATTATTTTATACGCCCTGATTATTTTCTCATGCCTAGGTTGTGAGAAGTTCTTAGAAGAAGAGCCTAGGGCCCTTATTGCTCCAGAAACCTTTTTTGCTTCGGAAAATGACGCAAGACAGGCAGTCAATGGCATCTATGCCATTTTAAAGAATAATTCCATTTATGGCCAAGTGGGCCTTGATCACTTCTACGACAATGGGGCCGATATTATAGAACCCAACCGTTCTGCAAATTTTGTAGAACCCATTGGCAACTACTCAATGAACGAGGCTCTGGCGGATGTGTCCGTTCAAAAAATGAGTGTTTCGGATACCTGGAAAGACCTTTATAGAATTATTTTCAATGCAAACATTGTTATTGAAAGGGTTACGGGAAATGAGGCCATAGGTCAAGATGCACAAACAGATATGATTGCGGAGGTAACGTTTATGCGCGCTTTATGCTATTGGCATATAACCAACCTCTGGGGCGCTGCACCTTATTATACCGAACCCTTGACACTTGATGAGGTCAGGGTCTTGGACAGAACCGATGAAGCGACCATAATAAATGGCGTTTTGGCAGATTTACAATTTGCACAGGCCAATTTGCAATCTTCATACCCTGACGATCATAGGGGTCGTGCCACTAAATGGGCCGCTGCCATTGTTGAGGCGAAAATATATATGAAGCAGCAGAACTGGCAGGCAGGTTTAAGTAAATGTCTTGAGATCATTAATGAATCTCCACATTCGTTACTGCCTACTTACGCCGAAGTTTTTGATCCTGCCAATGAATACAATGCTGAAATCATATGGTCCTTAGACTTTGCCAAAGATATCAGGGGCCAATTCGAAGAGGGCACGGTTAGAGAAGATGGCACCTTGCCCGCCGTTTTTGGTAATGGAAACTGGAGGCCCAGTATGTTTAGTCCGCGTTTAAGGGATGAGCCCAAGAACTCCGATGAAAGAGGCGCCCTGGGCGATGCTCTAAGTGCACGAGGCGAAGCCTTTAACGGTACAGGATTGCAAGTTGCTTCAAAAGATTTTGCCGAAAAATTTCCACTGAACGACCTGAGGAGACCCTTGAATATCGCTGACACTTATTTGGGATTTGAATTAAATTTTCCCTATATGCCTAAATTCTGGAATTTAAATGTAGATACCTCGCCCCGTTTCAACCACGAAGACAACAGATTGGTATTTCGCTTGGCCGATGTGTATTTGATGGCCGCCGAATGTGAAAATGAACTCAATGGCCCCGCCAATGCCTACCAATATATTCATCCTATAAGGCAGCGTGCCTATGCCACTCAAGCCGAATGGGAACTTGTCGGTTTGAGCCAACAGGGGTTTAGGGAAGCGATTTACGATGAACGTAAATGGGAATTGGCCGGAGAGGCACATAGAAGGTATGACCTGATCAGATGGGGAATTTTATTGGATGTGGTACAAAACCTGGAATACCGCTTCTGGGAACCGAATGTGAATATTAAACCCTACCATGTACTATTACCCATTCCTTTACAAGAACTGGAATTAAACCCGGCCTTGTTGGAATCAGATCCCACAAATAATGGGTATCGCTGATCTTCAATACCGAATGTAATTTAAAAATCAGATTCAATATTATATTTTTATGAGTTGTTTGAGTTAGTTACGAAAATGGGGTAAATGAACGCTTTTGCCCCATTTTTTAGTTTTTTTAATTTCGTTCATCAATTCATATTTTTCCTCCCTACCTAAAACGGTATTTTGCAAATAACAAACATGTTGACCCCATGAAAAACAGTATACAATTCGGCATTCTATTCCTGTGCTTGGCACTGACCGCATCGTTTTCAATAAATAAAGTTCAAGTAAACCGATTGGTCACAGAATACAAGACCGACCCCATCGGTATCGATGTGGAAAAACCAAGGCTGAGCTGGCAATTAAACTCCGATGAAGAAAGTGTACTGCAAACCGCTTACGAAATTCGGGTAGCAGATTCCAAAGAGGACTTACAAAAGGGTAGAAACCTTATCTGGACTTCCGAAAAAGTGGAAAGCGACCAATCCGTTAATGTCGTTTACGAGGGGCCTGCACTCCAATCTATGCAATGCGTATATTGGCAAGTACGGGTCTGGGACAACAAAAACCGGGCATCTGCATGGAGCACCCCCGCTTTTTGGGAAATGGGTATTTTAGACAAAGCCCTATGGACGGCTTCATACATCGCCATGGATGATATAACGACGGAGAAAAAATCACATCCATCCCAATATTTCAGAAGAGGGTTTCAAACGAAAAAGACAGTCAAATCGGCCACGGTACAGGCAACTTCCTTAGGAGTATATGAACTATACCTAAACGGGGAAAAAGTGGGTGACGACCTTTTTACCCCGGGCTATACCAGTTATAACAAAAGACTGCAGTACCAAACATACGATGTTACGAATCTGCTTAAGGTCGACAACGCACTCGGAGCTATTGTGGGCGATGGGTGGTACCGTGGCAATATTGGTTGGAAGGGCGACTATGCCTTTTATGGAAAACAACTTGCCCTATTGGTTCAATTGCATATCAATTATACCGATGGCACTAGGGAGACCATTGGCAGTAACGGAGATTGGAAAGCTTCCTACGGGCCCATATTGGAATCGGATATGTACAACGGTGAAAAGTACGATGCCCGATTAGAGATGGACGGTTGGGCCAAAACCGGATTTGACGACAGCCAATGGCAAAAGGTTAAAATTCTAGACCACTCCAAGGATATTTTAGTGGCGCCACAAGGGCCTCCCGTTAAAGCCATTGAAGAAATCAAACCCAAAAAACTTATGACAACGCCTAAAGGGGAAATTGTATTGGACCTTGGTCAGAATATTGTCGGATGGGCACGAATGAAGGTTAACGGTCAAAAAGGGCATAAGGTCACCCTGAAATTTGCGGAAGTTTTAGATAAGGACGGTAATTTCTACACCACCAATTTGCGTGCTGCCGAAGCAACGGACATTTACATCTTAAAGGGGGAAGGTGAGGAAATGTTCGAGCCCCATTTTACCTCCCATGGCTTTCGATATATTCAAGTAATCAATTATCCCGGAACGTTAAACCCTGATGACATTACGGGAATAGTCATTCATTCGGATATTTCACCGACCGGAAACTTTACGACTTCCGACCCCATGATCAATCAACTGCAAAGTAATATCCAATGGGGACAGCGGGATAACTTTTTGGATATTCCCACCGACTGCCCACAACGCGACGAACGGGCAGGTTGGACAGGTGATGCCCAAGTATTCAGTATGACCGCCGCGTATAATTTCGACGTTGCGGCATTCTATACAAAGTGGCTGAAAGATTTAGCCTTAGACCAGCATGAGAATGGGTCGGTGACTAATGTAGTGCCGGATATTCTAACCGGAGGTGAAGGCGTAAGTGCCAAAGGAGGTGCCACCGGATGGGCCGATGCCGCAGTAATTATTCCTTGGACGGTATACCAATCCTATGGAGACAAGCGTATTTTACGAGAGCAATACGACAGTATGAAAGGCTGGGTAGATTACATGGCCAAAAAATCAGGTGGCGATTATTTGTGGAACGACCCCAAACATTGGCATTGGGGCGACTGGTTGGCCTACAATGCGGACAAACCCGATTATAACGGGTCGGTTACCGAAAAAGATTTAATCGCTACTGCCTATGCCTATTATTCTACATCGCTTCTTGGCAAAATAGCTTCCATTATTGGAAAAACAGAAGATGTCGGCAAATATGCCGAACAGGCCAAAAACATAAAAAAGGCTTTTATACAAGAATATATAACACCCAACGGTCGTTTGGTATCCCATACGCAAACGGCCTATGCCATGGCCCTTTCCTTCGATTTGATACCCGAAAATTTAATCGAAAAGTCGGCGGCCTATTTTGCAGCGGATGTAGAAAAATTCGGGCATCTGACCACCGGCTTTTTAGGGACTCCTCTACTCTGTTCCACACTTTCAAAAATAGGTCGTGATGATTTGGCCTTTATGCTATTAAATCGAAAGGAATTTCCTTCTTGGCTCTACCCCATAACCATGGGAGCCACCACAATTTGGGAGCGATGGGATACCCAAAAACCTGATGGAACCATCATTGAGGGCATGAACAGTTTTAACCATTATTCGTATGGTGCCATCGGGGAATGGCTCTATACCCATGTAGGCGGATTGAGGATAGATCCTAAAAATCCCGGATACAAACATATTATATTTGACCCTCATCCGGGAGGGGGATTGACATCGGCCAATGCAGAATTCTTATCGTTGTACGGAAAGATAAAATCCGATTGGCAAATCAAGGATGGAAAGTTTCATTACGAAGTAGTAATACCAGCCAATACTACGGCAACAGTTACCCTTCCGGAAGCCGAACTGGGCAATATCTCGCTGAACGATGGAAAAATAAAACCGGAAGTGCAAAAGACGATGAAACAGACCGATGATGGTGTACAACTCAAATTGGGATCGGGCACCTACCGTTTTTCATATTCCGCGGAACAACTAAAAGCATCCATTAAAAGTTAAAAAATAGTCGTGTTTAAGACCAGCCCCAATGTTGGGCTTACTAAAATTAAACGCCTACACCCATTAGTGCGCACCGATTGTGAAAATGTTTAGAAAAGCATTTAAAATGAAGATCCATTCCGAAAAGAAAGAAGCATATACCAAAAGACATAACCCTATTTGGCCGAAACTTGAGAAAGTTCTTAAAGACTATGGGGAATCATAATTACAGTATTTTTTTAGATTCCGAGAACAATTTTTTATTCCATATGTAGCTAAAAAATGGAAAGCAATCGCCCCTACCGAAGTTTGTAAAAAATAGTGGGAACATATGGCCGACCTTATGGAAACACACCCAGACGATAGTCCGGTTGCTTACGCAATTATAAGAGGTTTTTCACTTGCCCTAAAGGACAGCTAAACTCCATTTATAGTAAATCTTTAATCCGAGCTGTTTATAAAGACCAAGCTTTGCCCCCGGTTGCCTCCTGCAAGGCTGTACATCCTATTTGTATCCCGGGAATAGGATCATAGGCCAATACATGCTTCCCAATTTGTTCGGTTACTTTAAAAGCTTCTATTCCCCTTTTTCGCAATGATTTCAACACAAGAGAATTAGTAGCGTCTAGCGAGGGCAATTGAGCATCGTCTTTTTCTGCAGCGGCCACTTCCAAGTTCCATTTTGCTTTCTGTGCGGCATCTGCCTTAAAATAATAGGCCAACCTATTTTCTATATCTGTTTCCGTTAAATCTGTCGTGGCCTTTTTTCCTGTGGCTCCCAAGGTCGTTGACAAATACTGCGCAATGCCAACTTTGAAAGCTGCTTGTTCTTTTTCTGTAGCAATGGCATCCAGATAACCGTCTATGAACCGGGTTAAATTTAAATCGGTCGCCCCGGGAACCTCCGGCGTTACCGGTATCATCGCCTCAAGTGTTTTTGAAACTATTTCCACTTCTTCGGGTGAGAAAAATACAGGTTTCCAAGAAAGTGTTTTTTCTTGGGAACAACTTTGAACAAGGGCAACCAAGGTTGAAGACATGGTAATGGCGCCTAGTGATAATCCAATATTTTTAAGGGCAGCTCTTCTTTGCAAATCGATTATTTTAAAGGTTCATTTTTTTTAGTTCCTCTACGGCGTGATTTGCCGCTCTTGCCGTTAATGCCATATAGGTCAATGACGGATTTTGACATCCTGCAGAAGTCATACAAGCCCCATCGGTAACATACACATTAGGCACTTCATGTAACTGGTTGTATTTATTTAATACCGAAGTCTTAGGGTCCCTGCCCATTCTGGCAGTTCCCATCTCGTGAATACCGCCGCCCATATAAGAATCTCTCTTGTTTGCCCTTACCTCTTTAAAACCTGCATTTTCGAGCATTTCTTGAGCTTGTTCGATCCAATCTTTTTTCATTCGTTTTTCATTGTCTTTAAACTCGGCATCAAAAACAATGTTCGGCAGGCCGTAGCTATCCAATTTATCATAATTCAAGTACATATGGTTTTCATGATAGGGCAATACTTCCCCAAAACCACCAAGATTGATTCGCCAACCTCCCGGTTCGAGCATCGCTGCTTTAAGTTCCTTTCCATAGGTATACTCTGGGATTGTTGTACTATAATCATTACGGCCGGCACTTCCTTGGTACCCATACCCCCTAATAAAATCTACTTTTTGAGAAGAAGTGTTTATGTTTCTAAACCTTGGAATATAAAATCCGTTAGGCCTTCTTCCTTTGTAATATTTATCGTCATAACCATCAATTTTACCACTGGCACCCCCGCCAAGTTGATGATCCATAATATTGTGGCCCAATTCTCCACTGGCATTGCCCATTCCGTCGGGAAAAACATCTGACTTTGATTGCATTAAAATAGCCGTAGAGGCCATAGACGAGGCGCACAGAAAGACAATTTTAGACTTAAACTCGATTACTTTCTTGGTGTTGGCATCTACAATCTTAACGCCCGTAGCTATCTTTTTATCCTTGTCATACAATACCTCGCACACAATAGAATCTGGTCTAAGTGTCATATTTCCCGTAGCTTCGGCCATGGGCAGTGTTGATGAATTGGAACTAAAATAAGCACCATAGGGGCAGCCACGTTTGCACCTGTTCCTGTATTGACATGTTCCCCTACCGGCGCCCGGCTTTGTACCTTCAGTTATATGCGCCACTCTACCTATTGTAAGTACACGGTCGTCGTATTTTTCTGAAATACCTTTTTTCAGATGTTCTTCAACACAGTTAAGCTCCATAGGCTTTAAAAACACACTATCCGGCAATTGGGACAATCCCAACGCTTCGCCACTTACACCAATATGTCTTTCCACGTATTCGTACCAAGGCTTTATATCTTTGTATCGAATAGGCCAATCCACCCCAATCCCATCTTTGGCATTGGCTTCAAAATCTAAATCGGACCAGCGGTAGGTTTGTTTGCCCCATATTAATGAGCGGCCGCCAACTTGCGTACCACGGATCCAATCAAAGCGTTTTGCCTCGTCGTAATCGTATTTCGAATCGTCGTTAAAGAAATGGCGTGTAGTTTCATCAAAACCCCAGCGAGACTGCTTTGGGTATTTCGCCTTTATTTTTGCAGGCGTCTCTCCGGCATTTGGCAGATCCCAGGGATCAAGATTCATAGTGGGGTAATCTATAACGTGCTGTACCATTCTTCCACGTTCCAGCACAAGGGTTTTAAGTCCATTCCCGCAAAGTTCTTTTGCTGCCCACCCCCCACTGATTCCCGTTCCGACTACAATGGCATCAAAAGTATTTGTATCTGATTGTATTGACATTTTTCTTTAATTTAAACATTAGAGGCTATAGACCTACAACGGTATTACCAGTCAATTTTTTGCATTGAATGTATGGCAACCCCTTTTTATTTCTAAAGATTTGAAACATCCTGTTTGAAAAAGTATGTAAAGTTAGTCTTTCAATCAAACAAAGGTGTCCTGCACTGTACTGCGAGGGATTCCTTTTTGAATAAAAAAGCGGCATACGATTCATTCCATCTTAAATAGATTTTAATATTATCGAACCAACGTTCCATATAAAAACCCATCTCACCTTTCGACAATTTCACTAGGTACGTATCCGATTCTATATGCTTGTGATATTACTGTCAGTCCCTTTGGAATTTTAAACGGTTGTTGATAAACCGACCAAGCATTTGGAATAGGACCATCATCACCAATAATTTTGTACCCTATTGAAGCTCCCTCAGTGGTACAGCTAATGGTAATGAGGTTATTCGAAGTTGTAATTTTCGGTTCAGAGGTAACAGGTTGGTTTTCCGAACCATTCCACAGCCGGGAAATCAATTCTTTTTCCGGAAGATTGGGTTCATCTCCTATTTCTTTCAACCATCGATCCATTTCTGTCCGTAATTCTTGCAATTTATCACTGTGAGCAGGGTCTTCTGCCAAATTGTTAAGCTCATAGGGGTCGGCCACACAATCGAATAATTCCTCAGCGTCTTTACTGCTTCTGAACCATTGGGTTTGGATGCTATCCAGTTTTCCTTCTTTACGCAAGCGCAATAATTCTTGCATAGCAGGTATGCGTTCCCGATATTCAACTGGCAAATAATAGCCTTGTTTAGGTCTATAATTGCGAATGTATTTGTAACGCTTATCCCGAACCGCTCTAATAACATCCGTAAAACCATCAAAGCGGTCTGCGGCAGCATGAATGAACTTTCGCTCTTCCTTGGCTTTGTGTTCTCCTATAAATGCCTGTCCGTGCATATATTCCCGAGGCTGCATGCCAGTAAGAGAAAGAAGTGTCGGAGCAAAATCTATAAAACTGATCAACTGTTCATCTTTTGTTCCCGCATGCATTTTATTTGGATACCGAATAATCATCGGCGTGTTCAATCCCGAATCATAAATCAATCGTTTTTCCCTCGGAAGTGGTCCGCCATGGTCTCCGTAGAAAACGATAATGGTATTTTCAAGGAGTCCGTCGTCCTCCAATTGTTTTAAAACAGCACCGACTTGTCTGTCCATCTCAGCGATATTGTTGTACAATTTCCACATATCACGGCGAACGACTTCGGTATCGGGTAGATATGGAGGGATTGAAAATTTAGTCTCCTTGGATAAATGAATCGGAGTTTGTTCCTCAGTCATTCGATCGGCAGCCCAAGTATAGGTTGTATCGCCTGCTTGGTAGTGTCTTGTCTCAATATTTCGATGACCATAAGGTTCGAATAATCCGGATTCATGCGTCTCCGTAAAATTAAAAATTGAAAAGAAAGGCTGGTCTTTATCGCGATTGCGCCAATGCGCATACGGACTACTTTCATCCCACGCGGTAAGGGACGCCTTAAATTGATAATCTTCCTTATAATTATTGGTGCAGTAATACCCATTCATGCGAAGTAACTCGCTCACCATACGAGTCTCTGGGGGTGGAACCGCCCCGTAAGAAGGTAAGCCGGTCACCTCGGTATACGAAGTAGTTCGCATGTGATTGGCACCAATGCTCGATGGATACATTCCCGTAGCGATGGCGGCCCTACTGGGAGCGCAAACTCCTGACGTTGAATACAAATTTGGATAAACCACACCTTCTGCTGCCAAGCGACTTAAATTGGGTGTCACGATTGTGGAATCGCCAAAAGAGGGAATATAAGGTCCCATGTCTTCGGTGACCAACCATAAAATATGGGGGCGTTTCGGCAATTCTGCTTTCACCACGGTCATTGAATCGGACTTTACATCTTTGTTATTTGTTTGACAGCTTACCAGCAAAAAAGCCACAAAAAAGAGTACAGCCATCAAAGCCCTAAAAATTATCTTGATCGAATTCATATGAATACTATTGATTTATCAATTTGATAAAGAACAATTAAGATTATGCCTTGCAAGGTTTTAAATTCTAATTATCATCTACATAGTTTAAAAGTAAATGTTTGACATCATCAACCGTTCCTGATTTTAGACCACCATTGGTTGCCCCGGTGATCCAATACAATACCATACCGGCATCGGAACAGTCCCATTTTCCTTTTTGAAATTTTACAACATCGTCATTTTCCGCAATTTTACCCTGAATCCATATCCATTGTATTCGCGGGTCTGGATGATTTTTTGCCCAATCCCATTCTTCCAAGTCGACTTTAAGGTTGACATTTTGGTCCGGGATACGGACTTCCTGTACTCCAAAATCCAAAATCTGTAGCCAAGTATAAAAATCACCGGCATCATCGTTGGCAGGATGGTGGGTCACCACTTTGACATATTTATGCCTTGACTTTTTTGAGCCATCAAGTGCAAACCCAATAATATCGGGTTCACCAGCTTCGATAATCCATAACGGGTCTTCGGAGGTAGAGGCGTCTATTGCTTCGGCCAGATCTTTTACGGTTTCATTTTGTTGCCATTTGGCATCAAAAAAAGAAATCCCCTGGAAACCGCCCCATCGTCTTGCGGTGACATCACACGCACTTTGCATTAAGGCATGTCTTTCTCTTTCTGCCGCTTCGGAAATTCGGTCATCACGCACAAGATCGCAGCTGTGGGAATAATGTACCAATCTGTCTTCAAGACCAGTTGCACGAAGTAAGGAAATCGAAACTGCCGTGCCTCCGAGATCATCCGGATCAGGCGAATTACCATCGGCAACTATTGCTATTCTTCCATTTGGAGGATTTATCCTATGTAAACTATCATTTCCCCCAAAGGAAATTGCTGATACTTTCATAGCATTCCCGATTTTATCACCTATTTGCAAAACTTTGGAGAAAGCAATTTTATTCGACTCCGATTTTTGAAATTCATTTAGATTACTCAAATATTCCGTCACCAATTCGTCACTTTTATAATTTTTCTTTAGCGAGGTCTGTACTAATGTCTCATTACAAAAGCTTATCGATACAAGAACAAGGGACAAGATTATTTTGGCTGCCATTCTATTTTTATACTTGGTGAGTTAAAAGAGATATATAGTTGATGCACTTTTCTTACACTACTATAATCTCGTGCGACTTATGGGAATTTTCTCAAAAATAACATTCAAAAAAAATATTCCCATCCTGTACTGTCCCGATTCAAAAACCCAGTGAATATGGCAAGTCTAGTTTCACTTTTCTAAAAAAACCTTCCGAATTTTCGAAAGGCTTTCAATACCTGAGTTTTCATCTTGGGTTTAAACCAATAAATCTATAGTTGTCGAGGTCGGAGTACTATTAAAAAAATCTTGTTACTTTTAGAATTCAATTTGCTTATTGCTATTCACTATACTGGTAATTTTGAAAAAAGAACTTTAAATGCACCATCTTAGACTAAAGATTAGCAGTTGGAAACCCAAAATTGTCGTACCTATCTTGAGCCCAAAAATATAAAAAGCCCCTGATTCCAGTAAAGCAAAGTGAAGATTTACACGGTTTGTAAGCTTTCCCTAACTAAAACTGTCCATTTTTCCAATTTTCTCATTGTAATAATCGGTCACAAGTATTTTTAAGGGTTTCACCCAAATCTTACCCCTAAACTTTGCGCATGGATCCTGTGGGATTTTTGTAGTGTTCCGGTAGATAAGCGTAAAACAAAAATTCCATAGGGCGCAAAATGCCTATATGAATTTTGCATGTATTCATTTTTTCGAGGTTACGGGGCCGAGGGTTGGCAAAAATAAAGGCATGGGGCGTTCTTTCTACAGCCCATGCTTTTATCGGCGGTCCTGAGGAGGTCGAAAAATCCAGAGGTTTTTCAACTTCCGAAGGGACTGGACTTATATTACGGAATCGTCCTTCCAATGCCATCAAAACAAAACCGCGGTTTTGGTGTAAAAACTTGACCTGTTCTTGTTATTTCCCTTTATTGGGATAGCATTCGACTCACATCTTGGTCTATTATGATAGATGTTATTTGACGCAAATTCGTTCAAGTTTATGAGGTTTCCGGAGCCATTTGACTAAAATCAGCAAAAATCCGGTAGACTTATCAAGAATAGCAATTGCCGCAAATTTTTGCTGTTTTATTGGTGTTCCCGCCCCATTTGCCGCAATTATGGGCGTTTAGAGAGGTGAACTTTTTTGATAAATTATTGAAAACAAACAAGTTGTACACTGCAACACCGCGCCAGCGTGTTGCCCTCTTGCTCTTCCAAATTTTTAATTATCGGTAGATGCCCGTTTTTGGTTACCGGTATAAGTAAAGCGATACTTCACCAAGGCCATATCTTCAATGAGTTTATGGTCGACTACCTTGGCGTAAATTTGAGTGGTCTTCAATGAGGTATGACCTAACATCTTACTTACCGATTCAATAGGAACACCGTTGGAAAGGGTTACCGTTGTGGCAAAAGTATGTCGTGCCAAATGGGTAGTCAGGTTCTTTTTAATTCCACAAGCTTCCGCTACGTCCTTTAAATAGGCATTCAATTTCTGATTGGTTGAAACCGGTAAAATTCCGTTCCCTTTGACAACAACCGGATGCCGTTGATACTTTTTCAGAATATTCTCCGCAATAGGAAGCAAAGGAATACTACTTAGTGTTTTTGTTTTTCTTCTATGCGTCTTAATCCACTTTTGGCCTTTAATATCTATAAGGACGGCGTCTTCTGCAAGGTTTTTAACATCTACATAGGCAAGCCCTGTGAAACAACAAAATATAAAAATGTCCCTCACCATTTCCAACCGCTTGTTTTGAAATTCAGTACTCATAAGCTTCTGTAGCTCATCTTCGGTCAGATATTTTCGTTCCCTTGTTTTCCAACTGGCTTTCCAATGAAAAAATGGATCTCTTGAAATCCACTGATTGGCATAAGCGATGCGTATTATCTTTTTGAGATTTACAATATATTTCACCGCCGAATTATGTCCTAATTTCTTCTTCAATTTTAAGAAATACTCCAAACCTGTTATAAACTCATGGTCTATCTTTTCGACGGGCGTATCCTTTCTTTTATACTTATATAAAATGAAGTGTTTGGTATGCTTTAATGCCGTTTTATATCGCTGTAGGGTTCCAGATGAATACTCCTTTCCCACCAAGCTCGCCATTTCATCGTTATGGTTTTGAAAGATTTCCAATAGCATCCACTGCCTTTTTCGTTTTCCCAGATAAATGTCGGCAATGGCCCGGGCGCTTATATGCTCCCCACTTTTTAAAAGCCCGTTATGAATGTTATAACAACGATTTCTGACATGATCCAAAAAAGCATTAAAGTCGGACACTTTCTTGGTACTTCCCTTTAATTTTCCGCCGACCGAACACCATCGCCTTGCGTCTATCTTTCTGCCCAAGCTAAACTCGCTTCGCTGTCCGTGTACGGTTATACGCGCGTACAAAGAAACCAAACCATCTTTATCGGATTGTTTTTTCTTGGGATAGAACAGTATGAATATGGCGCCGGACACAAGCAGAAATTCTATGTAATTTCCTTGAAGTTAGAAAAAGAAATCCTTCAAAAAAACACTCATAGAATTCATTAACAGTCTTTAGAGTGCATTTTTGCGAATCTTTCAAAGGCTGAAAAGGGGCACCGAATAGCGCACCTTATATTAGGTTTCAAGTGGTTTTATCTGGTATCATAGAAAAATGAAAAAGCCCTTAAATCATTGATTTAAAGGCTTTTGATCTATTTTGGATTTCTCCTAGCGGTCCGGACGGGACTCGAACCCGCGACCCCCTGCGTGACAGACGATTAAAATTCAATTTCATTTAGTCATATAAACTATCATATAGTCTGATTATCAATACTTTATGATTTTTCGTTTTGTAGCAAATTACTTTTATTTTACCTTTAAAAGGCAGTTTGTTGTACCTATGTTGTACCCGTTTTCAAATCAATATGTCAAGCATCAAAACAGTTTTAAGAAAAAAAGCATTAGCTGATGGAACTTATCCCGTCTGTTTGCGGGTGACCAAAAATAGGAAAACTAAATTTTTTAATACCATATTTAAGACCACTGAAAATGAGTGGGATTTTTCTTCCGGTTGTTTTAATAGAAAGAATTCAAATTACATCCAAAATAACAGATTGTTGTTGAAATTTAAGGACAGGGCTCTTAAAATATATTCTGACCTTCAGTTGGAAAAAGAATATTTTGACCTTGATGACTTTAGCAAACGCTTCCGTGTTGATAATAATCCGGCCAGTGGTTATCTTTTCCCTTTTTGGGAAGAGATCATTGCCGAGATGCGATTGGCGGGTAGAATGGGCAACGCTACCATGTATAATGAAACAATGAAATCCGTAAACCATTTTTGCAGATTTAAAAAAATAAGGTTTCAAGATATTACGAATTCCTTTTTAAACAAATACGAGGCCTGGCTTCGTTCCAGAGGTGGAACAGATGGCGGGATCAGTATAAAACAGCGCACGTTAAGAGCATTGTACAATAAGGCTATTGAGCGGGATATTACTAAAGACATCAATCACCCGTTCAAGACGTATAAAATTTCGAAACTCAAAGGAAGAGGTATTAAAAAGGCCTTGGATATGGATCAAGTGAGCAGAATCATTCAGTTTGATCTCATAAAATATCCACATCTAAGGGATGCCAGAAATTATTTTGTTTTCAGCTTCTATACAAGGGGAATGAATTATACGGACATGATGGTGCTTGAATGGAAAGATATTGATGCCACTACCATTTCTTATATCCGGAACAAAACCAAAGGCAGGTTCGTTATTACTATTCTCCCACCGGTTCGTGAAATTCTCAACTATTACAAAGAGAATGCGCTGGCCACCGAATACGTTTTCCCTATTCTTTTAAAAGATGGCCTTACACCCGCTCAAATAGCTGACCGAAAAAAGAAAACGTTAGCAAAATACAATAGAGACTTAAAAGAAATTGCCAAAATATGTGCCATTAATAAATCTTTATCCAGTTATGTAGCGCGTCATAGTTTCGCCAATTGTTTAAAGCAAAAGGGAGTTGCTACGGATATCATTGGTGAATCTTTGGGGCATAAAGATTTGATGACCACCCAGGTTTATTTAAAGGAACTGGGGAGCACCGTACTTGACGATGCTGCGGCTTTACTGCTTTGACCTCCACCTATATTTAAGTGCTGGTCATATCTTGCGAATCCGGTCTATCGTAAAACCACATAGGGTATTTACAATTTATGATATAACATTCGGAAACATTCTGTAGCCTTAATTGGATGAACAAGAAAAGGATCTGGGAACAAAAAAAGGATATTCAGGAACTTAAGACTTTGATCAGATTCCGTAAATTATAGATAAAAAATCTTAGGAAAGATGTAATCGAGAGAAGTCCTTACTTTGATGTTCAGACGGGTTATATGGTTTATCTATAAAACCATAAGAATCTTTTATTTTGAACTTTTGGTCAAACCAGGCTAGAATAAATCAATTGAAAAGTTTGTACGACTCTAGCCCATCTCTCTACGCACCCGTAAGATGTTTTCCATCTTACGTCCCTTGGCCAACTTATCGACTAATTTTTCCAAATACCTTACTAGTCGAATCTAAGGGTTTTTAATCTTTTCTATCCGATACCCGCATGTTCCACCTATAATAAGCAGTGCAATCGGATTAAAGCTCGCTGCTTGAATGAAGCATTCGGCCATTCAAAGCCCGAGACTACAATGGTCTATATCCATGTTGCTAAAAAGACCTGTAACAGGTAAGAAGCCCATTGGACATTGCTGTGGAAAAAATAACAACAGCTGCTAAAGGCGAACCAAATGTCTCGATAGCCCGCCACGGAAAAGGATAAAAGTGTAAATTAGGGCGGATATAACAAGTTGTGTGTAATTTGAGAAAAGCCAATGCAAAGAACAGAAACCATAGATAAAAATCAACTTTTTGAACTGATTGAATATATTCTTTCGGACTCAAAAACTGAATTCTATGAATCATACTCTGAAATGGAAAAAGAAATAGTTCGGATAAATAGTCTGTCTGAATTTCAAGACTATTTTGACAATGGAATCACGAACGGAAAAGTACATTTCGGATTTGGAATTTATAATCCTGAATCTAAAGGCAAGTTCTTTACATCGAAAATAAAGCTCAATCCAAAATATTGTGATGGAAAGACTTTCCGCTACCGAATAGATGGTTGGGCTATAATTTTTGTTCAGTTTGACCTGAAAAACGGAGAAAACCAAATAGAATGTAATGTATCAGTAAACTCAAAAAAACGAGCTGAAAATTGGAAAAGCACAAATCCTGAATTCGGAAATCCAGAATTATGGGAATGGAAAAACGTTGAAAGTAGAGCCAGAAAAATAATTAACCGATTAAAAAAAACTACACACAACAATGTATAACCGCAATTACGGCGGATTCGACTACGTCCGAATCCACTCGGAATTGCGAGCGTCAGTACTTAATCGAAAAATAGTAACTTAAAACCCGTAACTGACGGTTATACGAGACCGTTATATGCAATTGGATCCCACGGCTTTCTTGACTATTATTTCATAATAAAAACTTCTTCAATTCTCATATTAAATACTTTTGAAATATCAAACGCCAATTTGAGAGAAGGATTATATTTTCCCTTCTCAAGAAAAACAATGGTTTCTCTTCGTACACTCACTTTTTGAGCAAGTTCAACCTGAGTTAAGTTATCTCTAGCACGAAGTTCTTTAATTCTAGTCTTCATCCGAAATTCCGGTTTTTGAGTAATAAAGCCAATTAAGAAAGAAGATTAGTCCCATTCCTATAAGACCTAGACCAATTATTATTTTATCTCTTGGCTCCATCTCAACGAGAAAAAGTAATATAAAGACCCACATATAAATAGAAAAGCTAAACGCTTTTGCAGCAGCTTTTTCCTTGATTCTTTTCGATAGTTCATCATCAGGATTTAGGCCTGATTTTTCACTTTTAAATCTTTGAATTTTAAAATACAGACCGAAACCAATCATAAGAATACTCAACCCGAAAATGAGATAACCCATTGTATTAAAAGGTTCCTTTGCCAAATATGCCCATAAACCTAAAAGCATTATCCCTAATGTAGGTGATATGAACGAAACGAGTGATTTGTACTTTGTCTTCATTTTACAATGTTATGTATTTCTAATACAATGTTATATATTTCTAACATTGTTTCCAAATTTATTTTGAATAGACAAACGGAATAAAATAAAACTGCATATAACAACGGTAATCGTTGCACAAGCCGGTAGTTCGTAAAAACAGATTGATACAAGCCTCTTCAAGAGGCTTTTTTGTGTCAGGTCAGAAATGGATAGCTAACTTTCATTGTTTTGTAAAGGCCCCGAATACGTATGCAAAGGAGTTTTCCACGAATGCCGATAAGGCAAGTCGGTCTTCCCCGATCTTCGAACGTTTTTCGACGAATTTCAGGTATTTTTTAATATTGTAAGCTATCGCCGCGAGGTGCATCACCTTGTTGGCCTGTTCCAGCTCGATGGTGTTTATCTTTCTCAGGCCCATGAACTGGGTAAGGGTACCGAAGACCCGGGGACCTATAAAAAACGACAGGCACTTGTAGAACAGCTCTTCGGGACCATGAAACGATCCCGTAGTTTCGGGAGGGCTTCGACCATATCATCACCAAAAAGGGAATTCCCGCCGCAAGTGCCGACTTTGGGCTGATTGCCTCGGCATACAATCTAAAAAGGTTGATCAATCTGGGATGGAGACCCAGAACAGGCCTAAAACAGTTTCTGAACCTGCTCAAAAACCTAATAAGGCCATTACAAAAGCCGGGAATGGACATATGGCCCGATTTCAGGGACCTTGTAAAATACATCCCCTGAACCCGATTTCGGCCGAATCCCAAAATTGCCTACATTTAATCAAAATCTATAGGTAGTTTTGAGACAGACTGCCGTTGTAAGTAATTCCTGACACGAAGAAACTCTAATAATTTCTTAAGCTAACGAGTTCAATTTTTCGTAGGAAAATTATAGTAAATTTAACCGATAGTCAGAATATAATTTATGATGAAAAAGAATGTTATCTACTATTTCACGCTGCTAGTTTTCTTTAGCTATCATCATGATTCTATTGCTCAAAATCAAGATCGGAATAACTCCTTGGTCCTAAATAAGGCGACTCAAAAGCAACTAAAGGAATATGATAGTTTTTTCGTAAAAAATCATAAAAGACATATCAATGAGTTAGTTGAACTGATTGCCATCCCGACCATGTCGATGAAACCAGAAAACAAGCCAGAACTCAAAAAAGCTGCAGACTTACTTAAAGACATGCTCCATACCATTGGTATGGAAAATACAGAAGTGAATTTCACCAATGAATTGCCAGTAGTTACTGCCACCTATACACGAAACAAAAGGCAACCCACGATCCTTTTTTATGGACATTTTGATGTGCAACCTGTCAATAAAGAACGTTGGAAAAGCGACCCATTTAGTGCAGAAATAAGAGATGAAAGGCTTTATGGAAGAGGAGCCACCGATGACAAAGGGCCTATTATTGCTTTAATTAGTGCCATAGAAGGATTGATAAAGGTGGATGGCAATCTTCCTGTCAACATCAAGCTACTATTGGATGGTGGTGAAGAAATGGGGAGTCCACATTTACCAATATGGTTGGCTTCAAATCAAGAATGGCTAAGTGACATTGATTTTGGAGTTAATGTAGATGCCATGATGAATAATGACAATCAAGGAATGATGTGGAAAGGACTACGAGGAGCCGCAGACCTTGAAGTTACTATTACATCGGCAAATACCGATTTGCACTCAGGCATCTATGGAGGTGTTGCACCAAATGCTGCTTTAGCAGCTTCTAAAGTGATTGCTTCCCTTTGGAATAACGATGGTTCAATAGCTATTAAAGGATTTTATGATGGCCTAAGGCAATATTCTGAAAAAGAACGAAAGGAAATTGCTGCTGTTGTAGACCAAGATCAACAAGCTAAGGATTTAAGGGAATTTGGCATCGACCAATGGATCGGAGAGAGAGAATACTCCTTTTATGAGCGTCCTTGGATTCGTACCTCAGTAGACATTACAGGGTTTAAAGCTGGTTATATTCAAGGTAAGGCCTCTATTATACCT
>NZ_FNGV01000034.1 GCF_900103215.1 Kriegella aquimaris | reverse complement strand
CCGTAGGCTTCCAAAGGAGTGACGAAAATTTTCATGCTGACAATGAATATATGCGTATTGAGAGTTTCAAGAAAGGTCAGCGTATATACGTGAACTTGCTTCATGCATTTGTGAATCAATTGAATGAATAAATACTACGTACAACCAAGTATATGAAATCATAGCATCCTAGGGGATGCAACGTATCATAGCCCGAGAGTAGACAATAATTACAAAAAATAGATAATAAAAAAAGGTAACCAACTCAAAATAAGCATGAATTGTACTATAAAGAATCACATACTCTAATACTTAATAATATCGAAAGGTTTATTGATTTAACCAAGTTAGAAAAGCAAAAATACCTCTCTTTACTAACTGAAATAAAAGTAAAAAAGAAGGCATTTTTAATGCAGGCTAATGATGTTACTAAATACGAATATTTTATAACAAAGGGTTGCTTAAAGGTTTATACATTAGATGAAGATGGTGCACAGCACATATCAATGTTTGCGGTAGAGGGTTATTGGACTGGTGATATGGCTAGTTTTATGACCAAAGAACCAACACGTTATTTTATTAAGGCTACAGAGCATTCAGAATTACTAGGCATATCTAGGACTAATTATCATTTACTTTTTCAGGAAATACCAAAATTCGAAAAGTTTTATCGCATCCTATATCAAAGGTCACTTATAAGTTATATACAACGTTCCAACCATGGCATGTCCTTAACCGCTGAGGAAAGATATATTGAGTTCAAAAAGAAATATCCAAAAATTGTCAATAGAATTACCCAAAAAGACCTAGCGGGTTATATTGGCATTACACCAGAATTTATGAGTAAAATTATTTCTAAGGTCAACAGAATGTAAAAGTCTTAAACTAGTTCATTTTTTTTCATGTGCTTCTATGGGAATTTTGAAGCATGAAAAAAATAATACTCATTACATCTTTTCTAACTATCGGACTTGCTAACTATTTGCAAGCTCAATTTACACAAGTAGAACTGTTTTCTAGTTTTGATAAAACAGATTTTACATTATTTTCTAGCTATACAATTAATAAGAGTAAAACGCTCAGCGTTAACACACTAGCTTTCTTTCAAAAATTTAGGGACGAAGAAAACCAAGTCTTTGATGAGGCAGGTGTACAACCAACGGTATTTTGGAATATTAATGAGCATATTTCAATTGGTCCATCTTTATATTACAACAGTTTTTCTGGGTATTCAGAACGTTTGTCAGCAAAGTTCACAGTAAAAAATTCACGATTATTATTGATTATTATTCCTACGGTAGCATATTCTGAGCAAAAGGATGCCAGCTATGCCGAAACATTTGCGCAGTTTCAGTTTAATATGCCAATAAATGATAAAGTTTCTCTTTGGTTAAACGGACAGTTTTTAACCGTATGGGATGAATTTAAAACACATTCCAGGAGTTTTCAGCAATTAAGAGCTGGCGTATCATTCGCGGGACATCAGTTCGGTTTTGGTTTGGACTTTGACCAGTATGGCCCTGTCCCAATAGAAAAATCATCTTTCGGTGTGTATTACCGAAAAACTTTATAGACAATTTTAAATCTTAAACATTATGAAACATTTAGTACAA
This sequence comes from Kriegella aquimaris, assembly GCF_900103215.1. Taxonomy (GTDB): domain Bacteria; phylum Bacteroidota; class Bacteroidia; order Flavobacteriales; family Flavobacteriaceae; genus Kriegella; species Kriegella aquimaris. The sequence goes on along the minus strand of NZ_FNGV01000034.1, from coordinate 1,181 downwards.
AAACTTTTAAAAACCCATCCAAATATTGGATTCAGCATTGCACGATTAACACTTGGTTTAGTAATGTTTCCGCATGGTGCACAGAAATTACTAGGCCTCTTTGGTGGTTATGGTTATACGGCAACTATGGAAACATTTACAACTCAGATGGGATTACCAAGCTTTGTATCATTCTCAATAATAATGATAGAATTTTTTGGTTCTATCTCACTAATTCTAGGACTTTTCAGTAGATTTTGGGCATTAGCACTCACAGGAATGTTCATAGGCATCATTTATACGACACAGTTAGAGCATGGCTTTTTCATGAATTGGTTTGGTAATCAAGCAGGTGAAGGTTACGAATATTCTCTTCTAATTATCGGTCTTGCGTCAGGCATAATAGTTAATGGTAGTGGAAAATGGTCAATTGATAATTTAATTTCTAAAAAACAGTACTAATGAAAAAAATAATCACAATAGCAGGGAGTAACAGTCAAAAATCTATCAACAAAAGTTTACTGTCCCATACAATTAGTTTATTAGAAAACGTGGAAATTATTTCAATCGACTTAAACGATTATGTTTTACCAATATATGGGGTTGATTTTGAAGCCGAAAATGGCATACCTACCGCTATTAAAAGACTAGACGAGTTGTTTGATAAGGCTGATGGGTTTATAATTGCGTTAGCAGAACACAATGGGACTTACACGACGGCATTTAAAAATATAATAGACTGGTTGTCTCGAGTAAACATGAAAATATGGAGAGGAAAGTCAATGCTTTTAATGGCTGCTTCACCAGGCCGTAGAGGCGGCACAACTGTCTTACAGTCTGCAAAAGCCTATTTCCCATTTCTTGGAGCTAAAGTAGCGTCAGATTTCTCGTTACCAAATTTCTACGATAATTTTTCAGAAGATGCAATTTCTGATAATGAATTGAAAGAAGAATTAAACAAAAAAATTATGCTCTTTGAACAGCATTTAAATAATTAATGAACTATTGCAAACAAAGTAACCGTTGTACAAGCCGTTAGTTCAGAAAACACGGATCCATTCAAGCCTCTTTAAGAGGCTTTTTTCGTGTCAGGTCATAAATGGGAAGCCAGTTTTTGGTGCCTTGTAAAGGCGCTGAACAGGCATTCAAAGGAGTTTTCCACAAATGCCATTAAGCCAAGTCGGCCTGCCCCGCTCTTGACC
>NZ_FNGV01000032.1 GCF_900103215.1 Kriegella aquimaris | reverse complement strand
CGCCACAGACGATCTCGGGACTCCCCGCCGGCAACTATACCGTTACCGTAAGGGACCTCGACGACCCGACCGCGGGATGTACCGTTACCCTTCTCCAAACCATTAACGAACCAACCGTTGTTACGGTTAGTAATGTTGCTACACAGCCTACTTGTGTAGATGATGGTTCCGTAGTAATTACTGCAAATGGGGGTAGTGGAGGATTCACCTATGAAATTTTACAGCCCGATACTGTTGTTTTAGGACCACAGAGCGGCAATTTGTTTACTGGCTTAAATCAATTGGGACTACACACAATTACTGTGACAGATACCAACGGATGTACGGAAACGGACACCTTTACCCTAACGGCCCCAGCACTTCCAACGGCGAGTATTGACCCAGCCTCAGATTTGTGTTTTGATTCCTCAAACGCGGGTTCGGCTACAGTAGTAGTGGGTGCTACCGGCGGATCAGGTTCTTATGTCTACAGTATGAACGGTGGTTCTTTAAGGACTTCAAATACATTCGCTAATTTGGTACCTGGTAATTATACCTTCCAAGTAAGGGATACCAACGGTTGTGTTGACGACATAGCATTTACTATTGAACCACAATTAACAGCAAATGTAGTTTTAACTAAGGATATCGATTGTTCGGCTTCTCCAGATGCCATTTTGAATATAAATATTAATGGAGGATACTCCCCTTTTACTTATGAATTAAGTGTAGATGGGGCTGCTTATGCTTCATATACCGGAGGTTTCCCATTCAATACAAGCGTACCAGGGATATATCGTTTTAGGGTAGCCGATAGTCAAGGTTGTTCCGCTGAATCCAATGAAGTTACTGTAACTGCAACAATAAATCCAGTGGCAACTACGACCATCACAGAACCTACCTGTAATGGAGATACCAATGGAATAGTGGAAATAAATATTGATCCTGATTTTGGTAGTTCCCCTTATCAGGCAAGTTTTAATGGCAGTCCGTTTACGAGTCAGTTGGTTTATCCAGGTCTTGCTGCAGGAACCTATTCGTTTACCATAAGGGATAGCAGAAGTTGTACATTTACGGACACAGTAACCTTAACAGACCCAGTTCTTTTTGATGCCAATGTAGTACCCACAGATGTGAGCTGTGGTGCTTCTGGAGATATCCCAGGAAAGATAGATATCACCATTACCAGTGGTGGAGTTCCTAATTTTACGTATACCTTGTACGATAATTTAAACAATGTAGTACCTACGACGGGCCCTAATCCTATAACAAACACCACAGCGACCTCGATTACTTTTGATGGCCTTCCATTTGGGGATTATTATGTCCGTATTTTGGATGCCAATGGCTGTGAGTATTATGAAAATCCGGTAAGGGTTTTATCAAATCCATATTTATCTGTGGATGCCGTTGTACCAGCGGTTAGCTGTCTTACTGGTGGAACGGTAGATTTATTGGCCAGTGGAGGTTCTGGAAACTATGATTTCAGTATCTACGGTTCGGGAACACTACCGGACTCGGAAACATCGGGTCCTGGGATTGGAGAAGAAAGGGCTACCTATAATGGACTTAATACGGGACAAACCTATATCTTTCAAGTAATTGATACCGATACAAATTGTTCTAGTTATGTAGAGGTTGATATTCCCGCGCTCTCCTCAATAGATGTAGTGTCAGATCCAGTAGTAGAAGATGTTACTTGTTTTGGAGACACCGATGGATCTATTGCTTTTCGATTTGAGCAATATGATGCCACCGTAACAACAATTGACTACGAAATAAGGGAATCATTGACCAATACACCACTAGTTGGTTCTTACTCGGGATCAGTTACAGGACCAATTGGACCTGGACCAACCCCATTAGAAACCGTTGAAAATATTCCACCCGGAGATTATGTATTGTTCTTTAGAGAACAGTCAAGTCCTGATTGTTCCAATACCTTCAATTTCAGGATTTTGGAACCAAACCCAGTCATTTTATCCATAGTCGACCAAAATAATGGAAATTGTTTAGAAGATGCCAATGTAACAGTAATAGCTAGTGGTGGGAATGGATTTTACACCTATGCATATGTTGAGGACGGAATTTCCCCAGTTGCTGCCGACTTTGTTACTAGTAACTATGCAGAATTGGACCCTTTGGTCAATTCAGATTGGGATATTTATGTGATGGATGGGAATGATTGCTCAACCGCTGCTCCTCTTGATATTACCATATCTCAAGACCCAACACCAGTAATTTCTGGAGTGATACCAAACCAATGTGCAGCTAATGAAGGGGAGTTTTTAATTGAAATTACCTTGGATAATGCAGGTTTATCACCTCATAAATTAAGTTTGAACGGAGGTTCTTTCCAGTCATCGACATTAACTACTACCGGAAGTACACATCAATTTACAAACTTGAGTTCTGGCAACTATACTATAGAAGTTAGAGATTTTAATGGATGTGGAAACTTAATTTCTCTTGAAATTTTTAAACCAACATCTATCACTGCTGACGTAATTACGCAACCAACTTGTTTTGGAAATGATGGTGAAGCTCTAATTACAGCATATGGAGGTTCTGGTGATTATATGTATGAACTATTTGATGGGGGTATAAGTGTGAACGGTGCACCACAGGTATCTCCAATTTTTACGGGCTTAGAAGCAAAAACGTACCAGGCTTTTGTCTATGACCAAATATTGACAGGCTGTGATAAATCTGTAGACCTTGAGTTGGAAGTTCCTAGAGCAGTCGCTTTTACGGCAACCCCAACTTCTACAAGTTGTTTTGGTGCTAGTGATGGCTCTATTACTGCTACACTAGACCCCACTATGGATAATCCTCCATATACTTTTCAACTATTCCAAAAACCAGCGGTTGGACCATTGGTTCCGGTAACCCCAATAGCACAGTCATCCAATATATTCAATAATTTATCAGCAGCGGATAATTATGTAGTTCGAGTGTATTCTGGAAGAGGTTGTCAGGAAGATGTGGATGTAATTGTTACAGAACCGGCCATTATAGCGAGTGTCAATGCTTCGGTCGCAGCATTTGGCTGTAGCGCAGGGAACAACCCCGACAATGCGACGATAACCGTTGACGGTTCCGCCATTACCGGCGGTA
>NZ_FNGV01000001.1:1201374-1244864 GCF_900103215.1 Kriegella aquimaris | reverse complement strand
GCTGCCCAATGGCTCTTGCTTCCGATGTCGATCCCCGCGGCATTGGGATTGATCACTTCCAATGAAATTTTCTTTTTGCCCATGATAAGAACTTTTAGTGGTTGATAAAAAGCCCCAGGGGATGCAACTACATATTTTGAAATTATTCCAATCGGGATTGCCACAAGGGCATCACCATTCAACTCTAACCCAAGTAAAGAAATTATATCCCCTACTTTTTGCATCCGGACCTTGATTGCGCTCGGGCTTTTTAGGCACCACTGCTAAAACCGGCCTTGACAAGGAGCCTAGTCTAAAGGTACGACCGTTAGCTCAAAAACTCAACTGGTTTTTCTGGTAGGAAGATTGGTTACAGATCCCTTGCTAAGGGTAATCTCTGTTCCCGGAAGGGATCCGTCCGCTTCGAGGAACAGGGCCGGGCCGTTGGATACGAAGGTATGTCCCTTTTTCAGTCCTTTGAACCAGGAATCTGCCGAGAACGTATCACCGGTAAATACAAAGGTTCGAACTTCGCCTAGCGTAGATCCCCAGGGGATGTCACTACCAGCCGCTGCTGTAATACGAAAGCCGAGGTTCAGGTAATCGTAGTAATCCATCCCCTATTGCTGGAAGAGATTTATGGTAAACCACATCCAAATATGAACTGACAACATAAATACAAATAGTACTATAAATCAATCAATATTTGTCCTATATAATTCTTAAAAGTTATGGGGCATATGACTTATAAAATTAGTTTGCCAAGAAATATACTCTTCCGTCCAATTATCTTTTTAATATTTTGCTTTACCAGTAGAAATGCCCAATTTCAGTTAAAGGACTAAGTTTGGCTACTTCGATCAGCGCCAACACAGCTTCTCCAATAGCCCCAGTTTTAACAATTTTGGCCTCGGATGACATTGCCGATTTTACGGTACCTATCATAGATTCATACTCTTCCAATGATCAAGCATCTTATCCTTCTTGAACTTTACCTTCAATCTATTTTAATTCTCCATGTTTATTATAACTCTTCCCAATTGGGCAATGAAATTGTGGTTTGATAGTTTGAGTAATTGTAAAGTGGATTTCGAAGTGGCTTATATACTTTATCTTGGGATGAATTATCCTCTTGGGTATAAACCCAAATAGCGTTGGGATCCCATACTACAATCTCGTCCCTACCGTCTCCTGTAATGTCCATCACCGCATTGCACATGTCGGGATGGCCATCATCAGGAAAATCCAAGACCTTCCGGCCCCAACCATCGAATACACCCCCCTCATCAACGTTCGGGTTCACAATGAAGAATTCCTCGGATTTTCCCGTCCAATTCACTGGCAATAGCATACTGCCATATTGATTGGGTTCAAAATCGTGATAAATATCCCCGCTCGCATCATAAAAATGTATAATACCTTGATTGCCCCAGAAATTCATGGAAATGGTTTCCAGTCCCGGTAAGTCATCCCTAAAATTGGCTACCGCGGGGTTCTGCCCATGCCCTATGTAGTGATGCTTTGTAATCTTCCCATCAAGGTCGGCAAAGAATAGGCCTTCATCGCTGGCTGCGCACATGACAATCGGATCTGCATCTTCTGTATATTTTACTACCGCAACGCCATCGGCATGGTCTTCCAATTTATCTTCAAGTGTCCACATGGTGCTGCCATCATCATCCAGTAGGGAGTATCCGATGAGGAGCTCGTCCTTTCCATCCTCATCTACATCATAGGCAAATGGATAGTGTCCCGTGTTAAGTTTGCTATACCAAAGAATATTCAGTTGATCATCCATGGCCCAAACCCGCTCGTATCTATCCTTAATAATAATATCACTATCATAGCCCTTACCCCTTAAATCACAGAAATAAAGACAATCACCTAAGATGTTTCCAAACATATTGTGCGTCTCCGGGCTGATAACTTCCTGATCGGTAACCATCGGTGTCGTTTTCTTATATTTAATCTTTCCAGTAGCCCCGTCCGCTACGATCAATTCCCTGTTCATGGTATATATTACCTCCGACTTTCCGTCATTATCCAAATCATGTATCTGAAAGGCAACATCACTTGTCAGGTTGACCTTCCATGGGTCCGGGGTTCCGGTTTGCCAAAGGATATCACCGTCGAAAGTCATGGCGGTCATGCAACTCAATTCAGAATTTCTATCCTGTGGGCCATGATTTACTACTTGACCTACCAAAACATCAAGTGTTCCGTCATTATTCAAATCTCCAAATCTCAGATTTCGACCGACACCGAATCCTGTGGTGTTGATTTTTTTCCAGACTTTCATTTCAGGCACGGATTCACTGATTTTTTCCAATTCAAGTGTATACGCATCCCTGGAAGTTTTTAGCTTTTGCAATTCATCATTCGATGTTTTGACTTCTATTCGGTGAAATTTTGTCGGTACATCGGCCAACAGACCGACTTTGCCCTTAGGATAGGTATCATCCTCCGCATCAATAGTTACCTCCTTAATACTGCATGATATCTTGTTGTCTTCGACTTCTACTTTCAAAGTCAACAATTCATCTTCGTCCCATCCAACAAAAGCAGAACCCAATATCACCTCATACGGCTGATGGAACCCCTTGGCATCGTCGACCATCTTTAGTATTAACGAATCACCTTTTACGCCGGTGAAGTAATAATTTCGGTCATTGCGATACCGAAATACCAATCCGGATTGGAATTCTTTCGATTGCGGTGTGAATTGCATGCTGACAGAATAATTTTCCCAATCATGATCACCTGCAACCACCATCGGATGGGTATGCTGTTTTCTGTCATTTGTCATTACCTGTATCATTTGACGGTCATCGCCCTCTTGACGAACATGCCAAGCATGTTTGAAATCAGAATCCCAGGTAAAAGTTGAGACCGCCCATTGAGACCGTGGTGCCGCTTCATGTAAATAATGATATTCGGTATGTGCACCAACATCAACGGAGTATGGGCCTCTTCGAATGGAACTAAAATCATCGGTTAAAAGCACCTTATCATAACTATCCTGTTGTTGACACCCTGATAAAATAACTATCAACAGCAGCAATTGAATTACATTTTTCATATCATAATTGGTTTTAAGGTCTATGTTTTATATTGTTTTTCCTTCTTTGTATCTCATTTATAAGTTGCTTTTCCAATCCCACACAACATCTTTATTGGCCCTGATACCTTCTTTTGGTAATGGATGTTGTTGGTCAAAAGGATAAAGGGCTTCAATTTCTTCAATGATGATCCCATCTTCGTTCACGGTTCCATCGGTATTCATGACCATTGAAAGATCAAGATTAAGGTGTTTGGCCAGAAAGGGATAAACAGCGGCTCTTTTACTTGATTCGTATCCATGTTGCTCGTTAGGAAAATGGGCGTTTTCAACCATTTCAGATTTACCGGATAATCCATAGATATACTGCTCGAACGGAAATTCGACCTCAGGAGTAGATTCAGTGGCATCTGTGCCAACTGAAACCAATAACAGCGGATTAGGAGCGAGGCACGCAGCAATCTCCGCGTTGTTATATTTGAATCCTTCATCTTCCTGTATGCCCATGCCAAGTTCGCAGACACACCCTCCAAAGTGACGGTATGAAACCATCACTACGGGAACTGAAACCGAAATACGGGGGTCTACAGCAGCTAAATGAAAGGTTTGGGTGCCACCGCCCGATGCGCCCGTACTGGCAATCCTTTTAGGGTCAACGCCCATGCTGATCAAAAAATCAACCGATCTGATACTATTCCAAATTTGTAATTTCATGGTTTGGGGACTTTCGTGAACCCAGCCAAGTTCTGCAAGTTGTCCATAACCGACCATGTCATAGGAAAAAACAACCGCTCCCATACGCGCCATCGATGCACATCGGTTTTGCACATCCGGTCTGTACCGACCATAATCTTCCCTTTTAGGCCAATGGCCGTGTGGACTCAGAATGCCGGCAGGTTTTTCTGTCGTTATCAATGGGCTATATAAGGAACCTGTAACATAAACCCCCGGCAAGCTTTCAAATGCCACATTTTGAACCTGATAGCCATCAAATTTTCTTATAGCCCCAAAAATGGGATTAAGTGGACATTTTTCAGGTAGCGGGTCTAAATCCGTAGCCTCTAAGATAAATGATCGAATTTCATTGGCCCTTGTTCGCCAGTCTTCCGGAGTCCGTATTGATTGCTTGATCTCGTTAAGGTATTTCTTGCCCTCTGCTTCTGTGAGGTGATAGGTCTGCCCGACTTTTGATTTTTCTATCAAGGTATTATTTTGGGTTACCTCTACCTTATTGCTGTCCCGACAAGAAATAATAAGGCCGGTCAACGATAGTGCCAATGCCATTATAAACGTTCTCTCAAGTATTGATTTAACAATTATCATAGTGATTGGTAAATAGTATTTTACAATAAAATTCATATAGCTGCCCCTAATATAACCAAGAAAGTGATGGTTTGGTTTTATCTTGCTATTTAGGTTGGGTTCATCATATTATTTAATTCGGTTTTGTGGCCTTTCTAAAAAGGAAGGCTTTAAAATGTATAAGGACAAAATCGAAAAATTGGGAATAAATCGCAAGGAAATTTGGTCTATTGAAAAACGGAATTGGAAATTATATCCACCAATTGCAAGAGAAAATCAACCTGTATTGAGAACCCTATAATTTTGTTGGAAATGTTTCAAGATTCAGAAATCAACCGATAGGTTTTCAAAAAAAGACATGGAACTACTCTTAGGGGTACTTCGATAAAAAAATGACGTCCTTATAAATCCCGTCCGAGCCTTCATTATTTATCTAAATTTTTAAGGTTAGTTATAATTCCGTTTGAGCTATTGGAAAGTTCAGGGTTTTCTAACTTGCTTCTATTAATCAAAACAGCGTCAAATGATTACTGAAAACAAGCATAAAGACAATAAACGAAATCACGGAGGCTTGGAAAACGATGTTCCGCAAAATCGAGGTATGGACCAAAACTATCAAGAGAAGGTACCCCATAAACAACCCAATGTCAAATTCGGGAATCCCGTTGATAGTGGTGGCGTGAAATCTACCGAATATGAACCGCAGTTGGAAGAGCAATGGCTAGCAGTACGAGATGAATATCTGGCGAACTATCCCGATTTGCAAGACGTAGACACGGAATATGAAAAAGGAAGTTTTAATATTTTGATGGATCGCTTGGCAAAAAGAAAACAACGCAGCACAAAAGAGATACAGAACGAAATTATGAATTGGCCCTCAACTAAGTTGGGGTAAAAAAGTTTATAAGCCTAGGCTTATAATTTGATATGTTTATCACTGAACTAAAAAACAAATGTAAAGGGAGATTAGAAGACAAAGGATGGAAGATGGTTTTTAAAATAGAAGCTTGCCATGATTGGAATTGGGATCGAAATCGTAAATTAGTTTCGATTCAATAAATATGTGAGTGGAATTACACTGGATTACTAATGGGTACAACTGCAATTTATGTCATTCTTCTTGCTGGCGTCGTAGCAACTACAGTTATGACCATATTCAGTCACGTGGTTTCCAAAATCCGAAATCGTGAATTTAATGAAGCACAGCTCCTCAATAAGTTCATCGATAATACAAAGTGTCTTCCAGAAGTAAACAACGAAAATGCTGTTTGGGGCTGGTTTATACACTATGTTATCGGAATCATCGTCGCGATTTGGATGTATTGCGTTTTCTTACTCTCTGCTTGGCCAATGACTATTTGGCTTGGTGGAATTCTGGGATTTATAGCTGGAGTGGTGGGTGCTGTTGGTTGGTTGGGACTTTTTGTTTTTCATGCCAATGCCCCCGAGACCGATGTAAAGGAGTTTATAATACAATTGCTGATGGCACATTGCATCTTTGGAGCTAGTGCTGCACTAGTTTTTGGAGTATTTATTTGATTCTATCTGCAAGAAATAGATTTTTACAACTCAGTTTTAGGTGGTAAAGGACGAATTTATTAGGAGCGACAAAACGGTACGATTAAATTAATTTTATTTTAATACAAATTCTTCTTTAGCCACTTCATTTCCTCGGTTAGTGGTTACGGTATCTATAGCCTTATAAATCAATTTACACAAATGCTGGAAGTTTGAAGGTTTTCTTAGATAACCGTTAGCTCCAAAGTTATAGGCATTTTCCACGTCTTTCTGGGAAGAGGAAGTAGAATAAATGGTTATAAAAACATCATTGATATTCAGGGTCTTACGAAGTTGTTTTAAAACTTCCATTCCTGAAATTATAGGCATATTCAAATCTAGAAAAACAAGTGTAGCAATCGAGTGATCTATTTCCTTAATATAATCTAACAATTCTTGCCCATTTTTGAACTGAACAAAGTCACTCTTTAAGTTAAGGCTTTGAAAAGCCTCGGCGAAGAGATCTCTGTCATCTTCGTCGTCATCGACCAAAATAATTCTACTAATAAGGTTGCTCTTTTTGGTCATTCATTCTCGGTGTTGTGTTGCTATTCAAAGTACGTACAAAAATTGATATGACTATCAAGCATTGCAAAAAAAAAAATCAGTACCTCGGAAAAATCTTGCGCTTTAGGAACAGAATAGATTTTTAAGCTTTGTTAAATGGGAAGGTATATAGTAAAGGTAGCACCTTCCCCTTCCATTCCCGAAGCCTGAATCGCTCCATCATGATTTACGATAATTTTCTTCACTATTGTCAGTCCCATCCCAGTGCCTTCATATTCACTTTTACCGTGCAAACGCTTAAATACTTCGAAAATGTGTTCGCCCATTTCATTCGCAAAGCCGATTCCGTTATCCTTGACGGTAACTTTACAATAGGTTCTACTTGTGTTCAAACCTAAATTTATCAATTCTTTACGATTAACCGATTTCGAACTGATTTCAATTAAGGGCTTTCTGTTTTTTTTTGAAAACTTCAGGGCATTGCCCAGTAGATTACTAAAAACTTGGTGCATTTGAAAAGGAACGGCTTTGACCGTCGGTAAGCTTGAACTGCTAATTTTCGCCCCTGTATTTTCGATTTTTATAGATAGATTTTCTATAACCTCATTCAAAACCTCATTGAGGTTGGTCGGCTTGAATTCTGTTTTGCTTTCCTCCATTCGTGAGAAAGCTAAAAGGTCATCTATCAGCGTACGCATTCGGCTTGCCGAGACCGTAATTTTGTCGAAATATTTTTTGCCTGTCTCTGTAAGGCTCTTTTGCTCCTGTTCTAAAATCCGAGAAGTGTATATCTGTATTTTTCGTAATGGTTCTTGTAGGTCATGACTTGAAACGTATGCGAATGACTCCAATTCGTCATTGGCGTTTTCCAGTTTTTTAATGGAGTTTTGCAATTTCTTATTGGCGTGGTTCAATAATGCGGTACGTTCTTTGACTTGCTCTTTAAGTTCTTTGGAGAAGTTGACCAACTTCTCTTTGGCTAAAAACTGATCAGTAACGTCGGTAACCGTAATCATAACACCGGAAATGGATCCGTCTATCTCTTTTAAGGGCAAGTACACATAATCTATATAGAACTCAAATTTTTTGCCATCTTTAAAATGCATGCCTTTAGACTCTTGGTTCCGTATGGCTTGACCGGTTCGTATAACCTCTTTCAACTCGCTGATGTACTGCTGGTCTTTAAGTTCAGGAAATACGTCAATAAGATTTTTGCCGATAACGTCATCCCAAGTTTTTCCCCAAAAATGATTTAACATTCGATTATTTGCCATTTCAATTTTTAAATCCGTTCCTCTGAAGATTGCCTTTGCTATCGGCGATTGCATTACCAGATTTTTAAATTGATATTCGTTTTCTGTCAGAACATTTCTGGCAGTGACATAATCGGTCACTTCGTTGGCCACCAACATGATTTCTAAATGGTCATCACTTTCTTCATTTACAGGATGAAGGATAAAATCAAAATAGGCAATTTCCATTTTGCCTTTTCTTTTGATGGGCAACTTAAATTCGGTGCCTCGAACTGATTTACGTTTGCGTCGTACTTCTTCGAATAATGGACTAGCTTCCACCTCTATTTCGGGTAATACCTGAAAAAGTGCTTTTCCAATTAATTCACTTGAGGTTTTATCGAGAATATCTAAGAGAGAGATGTTCGCCATTTCTACCAAACATTCTGGCCCTTTAAAAATGGCGATACCCGCAGGCGCGTTTTGGATGATATTCTTAAACCGATCTTTCTCGTTTTTGATACGCCGGTTTGCAATCTTTATTTCTTCAGCAGATTTCTCCTGTTCGGTAACGTCATGTAATGTTCCATTAAAACGGTAAGCTTCTCCATTTTTATTAAACCATGACTTGCCAAGGGCCCGTACAATTTTCACCTCATGGTTTTTTTGATTCTTTATTGAATATGTAATGTCATACTTACCTTGGTTGAAGCCACCTAAAGCTTTTTTGATGGCATCAGCAACCCGAGATCGGTCTTTTGGAAGAATTACATTCATGGCTGCAGGCAATTCTATACTATCGTCGTTAGCGATGCCGAACCAGTTTTTAAGTCTTTCATTGCCACTAAATTCATTTGTTTGCGGGTTATAATCCCAAGTGCCAAGTTCGGCCGAGTCAATGGCAAATTTTAAAAGATCCTCACTTTCTTCCAATTTCTGTAGATTGAGTACTGCTTCCGTAGTTTCGGTGCAGGTGGTCAAAACGCCTCCGATACTTTCATCATCGCTGATTAGGGGGCTGTAACTGAACGTCCAGTAAATGTTTTCGATTTGTCCGTTGCGATAGAAAGGGATGAGCTGGTTTTCGCTCCAAGTTGCCTCGCCCGTCTGCCAGACCTGTTGGAGGAGTGGGTGTATCGTATCCCAAATTTCAGACCATGCTTCTTTTCCCTTTTCGCCTAAAATCGAAGGATGCTTACCATCTTTCCCCAAACTTGGGCGGTAAGCATCGTTATAAAAACAGCGAAAATCCGCTCCCCAAAAAATGAAATTCGGAAACTTGGTATTCAGCATAGTACTGATTGCAAATTTTAGGGCAAGTGGCCAGTTTACAGGATCACCTAAAACATGTGACTCCCAATCTTTATCCCGCATTATTTGGCCCATTTCGCCGCCGCCTTGCAGAAACTTTGGGATAGTTTTTTTATTATCTACTCCCATTCGTTTTCTTTTAGTACAAAATTAGTATCCTCTTCTTGCGCAACTTTATTTTCAAGTAATGCAATAATACACCTTTCCAAAATCGATTTTAGTAGCGAAAAGGAAGAGGGCTTTTGAATATATAGGTTAGCGCCTAAACCCATTAGTCTATTTGCCATTTGTTGGATATAATAGGTCGAATAAATGACAACCGGTATTCCATTAAATTGAGCATTTTTTCGAATTTTCTTTAAGCAATCCTCACCTCCGATAATGGGCATATGTAAATCAAGAAAAATTATTTGAGGGAGACCATTATTTTCGTCTTCGAGCTGCGCCATTAACTCAAGACCGTTGTTAAAAGATACTACTTCAGTTTTAATTGATATTTCTCTTAAAGCATCTTTAAACAAATCGCGATCATCTTCATCATCGTCAATCAAGAAAATATAATATGGTTTATTGCTCATGATGTAGGTTTATGTATGATTTAATTACTCAATCGATGCAACTAAATTTAGGTTAAAATATAAGTTACCTCTCAACTGCCAAGATGATTTTTTTAATTATAACACTCGAACTCAATAAATTAAATATTTAGTTCAAAAAATAAGCTGGATAGTATCTATTTCTGTCAAAGTTGATTAAATCTTTAAGGTATTTTTTCTTTTCGAATCAATTTTTCTTTGATTTAAGCCCCCTGCACCATTGTGAATTGAATATATTGAAACTTTTTTAACCGTGTCCAAAAACAACAACATAAAAATAGGGGATGAGTCCAATGCCATTGGCCATAATACGTGTATGGGTCAGGGGTATTTAGTAAAAACCGTTTCAAAAATTATACCTAAAATTAACTTTCAATGAAGCAGTTTCTTGAGGCATTGGTAAAAAGAATAAGAGCATTTCTGGCTCTGACATTAACGAAATATAGTCAATACGTTCCCTATGCTATTACTGTTGCGATTGCATTAACTATTGTTGTTGGGGGTATCAACCTTTTTGTAGAGCTGACAGATACTTTAAGAACGGAAACCTTGGCCATTTACGACACAAAGATTACAGATTTTGTAATATCTTATCGTAGGCCTATCTTGACACAATATTTTCTATTTGTCACCTACGTCGGTGATTTTTATGGATACCTCATTGTAGTGGGTGTTATTACAATAATTTCCACTTTAGTTTTCAAAAACTGGAAATATGTCGCGCAGGTTGTACTTGTTTTGTTTTTGGCCACTGTTTCCAATATGATTTTGAAAAGGTTTATAGATAGGGCAAGACCTGGTATTGAACATATGGTTTCGGTCGAGACTCTAAGTTATCCAAGTGGTCATGCGATGAGTGCAATGGCTTTTTATGGGTTTATAATCTTCTTATTTTGTAAATTCAAGATGAACAGGTATTTGAAATTCTTAGTAATTCTTGTATTAGCTTTACTAATTTTAAGTATAGGAATAAGTCGAATTTATCTCGGAGTGCACTTTCCATCAGATATTGCAGGAGGTTTTATTGCAGGTTTTATCTGGGTTGTTTTCTGTATTCTTGTATTTGATCTGGTAGAGATTTTCAGAAGAGATCCCAAGATTTAATCCATTATTGGTCGTATGATGGATTCATTTAGGTCAAGATTACAAATTGCGCAGCCGAACCTTGGTTGTCATCTTTTTCTAAGTGTCTAATACTTTTATAAAGCAAGGTTTTTAGTTGATTGAACGAGGTAGGCTTCTGTAGATAGCGATTGGCGCCATCTTCCTTTAGTTGATTCACTTCGCGTTCATGGTATGAAGAGGAATAAACGTTCACCTTGACTTGGGAAAATTGATTAAAGCTACGAATGTCACTTAAGCATTCGAATCCGTCCATCAGGGGCATGCGCAAATCTAAAAATATCACATCAGGTAATGGCTTGTTCGAAAATAGATCATCCATTAGATCAATGCCATTATCAAATTCGGTGACGGTAGTCTCTAATGGTATTTCTGATAAGGCTTCGATAAAGAGTTCCCGGTCATCTCCATCATCATCGGCCAGATAAATTTTAATAGCGCTCATGGTAATTTGGTTTGAAGAATTTTATGCAATTTATGAACTATATCTTAATGGTTAAAGGGGTAATCAGGTCGGTTAATTTTTAAATCTCCCTCTTCACCTAAATCCTGTTCCTTTCCAGTGATAGCTCCTATTCCCATTTTTATAAGACTTACGATTTTGCCGTTTTTTGTGTCCCAATAGTGAATATCTTCAGGAATGACCTTGATGGCCGTGAGGTTGGGGTCATCGATTCCATCGAACCACGTATCGTCCATTTTTCCATAATAGCGCTTTAAAACTTTTTTATCGGTAGTAATGAAAGCTGTGCCGTAAACGGTCATAAATTCCATAGCACTAGGTTTCGAATAAACTAGTTGAATGTTTTTATCAGAATTCAGATGAGAATTGTGTTCGCTATTCTTGTTGCTCAAAAACCAAATACAGCCCGCATCATCCACCGCTTTGGTACTCATCGGAACGAAGTGTGACGGTTTGGCACCGAGATTCGTTTCCATCATGGTAAAATCAATACCTTCTGCCAGTTCCCTGAGTTTTTTCTTTGCCTCTTTACTGAATAAATGTTTCTCGCTCATAATTTAATTTAAAATAATGCCATGAAATTAATTGAAAATTTTCCCATAAGTTGCGCCGATTCCACAGGATATTAACTCAATAAAATTTCAGTAGGTCATTGCATCTCTTTCATTGGCCAAATTCTTTCAAGTACATACGCAACATGAAACCACTAATCTTATTTTCCGAAAAATCAATGCTGATGAAAATGCAGAACACAACCTACGGAAGACATTCAAAACAGCCGAGCAAACCATCAGGTAACTCAACATCCTTAGAGCCTTTCAACTTCTCGGTCAATGGTTTTCTTTCAGCAAGCAAATCTTTGAATTCTGAAGCATATTCCTTGAGGTTGCTTCTTCGTTCTTTGATTTTTTCAATTATTTCTTCCCCGTTTAATTGAAATATTTGTTCGGGCCATATTTTAAATGCATCGGAAATAGCTTGATCTGTTAAAGTGTTTTGAATATATTCCGCTTGTTCCAGAAAAACTTTTCTATCTGTTTTATGTAAGAAATAGACATCGAAATCCATGATTAAACCTGGTAGATAATCAATATCTTTTTCGAAATTTTGAAGGTCTGGAAGTATGTTCTTATTAGATATGATTGTGGGGATGATTCCTTCAATTTTGAAAAAAGCATTGTCGCGGTCACATGGTAATGGAATGGCCTTCAAACTATCACCCTTTGTTTGAATTACCCAGCCCCACTGTTTGGCGTGCCTATCCCAATCGCCTATTAAGATATCAAATAAGCGAGCTCTCACCAGTAGCTTCTCGTCAATAGCTAAATTTTTAGGATTTTCAACTTTTAGTTCTTGCAATTTCTCGGTGTCAACAATTTCCGTTGCATCACTGATACCCGTCCAATCTGCCTTGCCCTTGGTCTCATACTCCAAAAGAAAAAGGCGGTTACCGAATTTTTGATTGTATTTTTCTAAATCGGGTTGACGGGGTAGAAATAGCAGGTGAGGTTTTGTACTCAAAACACCTATATTCTCTGCCAGTTCAGCAACCACTAGTGCGGCATAAGGGTGTTGGGCAGATATGCCGTCAACAATTATATTTTCAAGTCCAAGTGTCCTTACAAAATCAGGTATCAAGGGTTCAGGATTTTTACTTACGCTTCTAAGACTATAAACGGTTCCTTCGGCAGCTTTTACTTCAAGGGAATGTGTTTGTTGGCCACCGCCTTCTTCTACTACCTTGAGGCCTCCTTTAAGCGTGTCAATGAAAGCAATGGGAACCTTTATGGGCGTTGACCAAACTTCTCGATACTGTTCTCCCTGCACAATCTTTTTTACCGTGTTACCTGTATAGAGCATATTTGCAGCTACAAGTACAGAATCGTATTTTCTAAAATCGATATTTCCTACATCTTTTAAATCAAGAATCTCGCAAGTGGCGAATGTCTCTTTATTGTCTGCGACCGATATATAGATCACAGCGGTTAGTGCCAAGAGAAGGGCTGTGATTAGCAGTATTATTCGTTTAAGTGTCATTGGTAATATGGTTTAGTTGTAGTTAACTATTGCCTATTTATCATACTGGCTTAAAGCAAAAATTACCAAATTCTGTGATGCAAGTTTGCTGCAATGAGAAGAATGTTAGCTCAATGAGTTTATTGAATTTGCGCATTGTGATTGAAATATTCAAGAATTAAATTTCCTTACAAGTGTGGGCAATTTCTAACCAACCAAATTTTAATGTTTATTTTTCCGATCAATACTTTGACTTTTTAGGTCAAGCACCCAAGCTAAAATAACCTAACTTCACCAAAGGCCAAGAGTCGCCGGCTCTTCGTAAAATCGAAAAATATTAAATTATGCAAATCATTTTTGAATACCACGATGTCGCTCAAAGTGACCGTTTAGAACAGTTAGCTAAAGAGAAACTAGAGAATTTAGAGAGTAAATTTGACATGATTATTCGAGCAGATGTCTTCTTTAAAGAAGAGAATACAACCTCTGATGAAACTGGAAAAATTTGTAATATTCGCATGAGTCTCCCCGGACCAAGGTTATTTGCCGAGGCCAGTCACGATGATTTTGCAAAATCGATAGCTGAATCCGTTAGCGAATTAAACAAGCAATTGCGAAAGCGCAAAGAGAAAATGAAAGATTATTGAATTACTCAATTCAATTGTAATTTTGTTTCCAAATCGTTTGAAAGCTTTGTTACCGTTGTTTAATAGTGTCATGAATATTTGTGCTTACTTTTAATAGGCATCATATAAGACGTGGGCAAATCGGATTTTAATTTTGCCCATTATTTGCCTACTTTTAAGCAAACTAACCTAATTTCTATGCACGCACTGACCTATGAATCACGAGCTTTAAGAGGTTTGCCCACTGAGGAAATACATAATATATTACAGACTGCTACGAAATTTAATTCTGAAAACGATATATCAGGTTGTTTGATATACCACAATCAACAATTTATTCAGGTCTTGGAAGGAGAGAAAGAAGGCGTTCAAGAATTGTTCGCTCGTATTAGGCTAGACAGCCGCCACAAGAATATTCGCTTAATATCAGAGGATACAATTGAGGAACGCACATTTCCGCGGTGGGGTATGGCTTTCTGCCCACTGGATGATAAGGAAGCTAGTCATAGTGAAGTGCTGCAATTTCGGAATAATATGAAATTACTTTACGACTTTTCAGAGCCAACGAGCGTAACCGTGCGTATTTTTTGGAAGAAAGTAAAGTTTCTTATCTCTCAACCCCCTAATTAATCTTTTATGCGCTTAGCGCTACTGAAAATTAATGGAATAACTGTGACTTATACAATAAATCGATTTCGCCAAAGTCCGGAATTCAGGTTTGGCGGCCTAAAATTACTGAAGTGACAAAACCAGCAAAAAATCTTTTTCTTCCGAGTAAAAGGTCTTAATGCATTGTAATAGAACGCATCTGTAATTTTGAGTTGGAAGATTTACGTAAAATTATTTGTTTACTATAAATGCATGGATGACTCCGGGTAACCAAGCCAATAGTGTTAGCAGAATACTGATCAATAATGTGGTGCCTACGCCATGTTTCAGAAAAACTGCTAGCGGAGGTAATAGAATATTGAGGATGATAGTTAATAACGACATTTGATGATGTTTTATGATTCGAAGCAAAAGTGTAGTTTTTCGACCGATTTTTTTAACCCGATTCCATTTATAATGGACTTTAAACGACTGCCTTCCTTTAGGAATCGCGTTTAAGGCGAAATACTTATCTTCTTGAGTTTCCCGCTACATTTTTAATTTGACGAGTATTTTCAGATTGATATATCTACTGAATAGTTAGCAGAGGCAAAATAATTGCAAAGTTCCTCCATCCGCTTAGTCACCTCTTTCATTACGAACTTTTGTTAAAGCAAACCTTTGGTGCATTCATCCCAAGAGAATAGCGTGCAAATTGAAGCTCCTTTCCATGCTATGACAAAATAAACAGTAATACAGGTCTGTTCCCTTCCGATTTTATATATAAGTTGATTTTGAAAATTCAATCTTTGATTTCTTGCAGCATTATAGCAATTTTCGAATTAGGTTTTTGAACTAAATGGAATATTTGAAATTTAGAATACTCAGAAAATATTGGACTTACCTTACGTGCGCATATCAAAGAAGTGAAATCGATAGCATCAATGACAGATTTTATTAGAGCAAACTACTTTGTACAGATGGACTATGTTTGTGTTCACACCTAGAAGGCATTACAAATGATTGGGCTTGGCTAGCTTTACAGCAAATTAAAGATTGCCTAAAACAGCTAACGATTATTGATTAATTTCTAAAACCGCAGAATCACTTTAATAAATAACACTGTTACAAATGGAAGAATGGTTTAAATTTTCTTGGGAAGCTTTGGGTGCGATCTGCATTTCGGCCTTGGGCATATACATATCTGTTATTTTAATGACTCGTATTTGTGGAAAACGAAGTTTTTCAAAAATGTCAAGTTTTGATTTTGCCATGACCGTAGCCATAGGTTCTATAATCGCGACAACGATACTGTCTAAAACGGTCAGTCTATGGGATGGCATTATAGGGGTTGTAGTAGTCTATTTACTTCAGTTGGGTGCCGCATTCATACGACGTAATGATGCGGTAAAAAAGGTTATGGATAATAAGCCACTATTACTTATGGATGGCCCAATTATATTGGAAGACAATTTACGAAAGGGAAGGGTGGCGGAATCTGATTTGAGAGCAAAATTAAGGGAGGCAAACATAACGGAACTCTCTGAAGTAAAAGCGGTAGTCTTTGAAACTACTGGAGACATTTCCGTTCTACATAAATCCCATAATCGACCTGTTGAGGATTTCCTTATGGAAGATGTGGCCCGAAATTAAAGGCTGACGCTCATTTTATTTTACCTTTAAAAAGGAGCATATCTTATCCACATTGTCATGATACGGCAATCACAGCGCATACATCATAAACTTTGAAACAGACTTGTGGGGTGTTTATGTTACAAGACGAATGGAGGGTTGATGTTTGCAGTTCATAAAACTACTTTTTGGATCAACCTAGGTAAAACTACAGTGGTATCTTTAAATTGATGCTAAACGGTAGGCAATTTGTTACCGATAAAATCTTAAGAAAATGAACAACGATATTAAAGAAATTGAAGATAGATTGAATGATATCATTCAAAAAAATGAAGATGCAATTAAAGGGTACGAAAAAGCAGCTGAACATGCACAAGGCATAAACCTGCAAAACTATTTTCGAAAAAAGGCTATCGAGCGTAGTAACTTTTTAATTGAATTAAAAGCTGCAGCACCGGCTCTGAAGAGTAGGGAAGGTGTAGAAGGAAGTGCTGCCGGATCCATGCATAGGGTCTGGATGGATGTGAAAGCCTTCTTTTCTGATGATAATGATGAATCTATGTTGGAAGAGGCTATAAGGGGTGATAAAGCAGCTATACAGGAGTACAATGAAGTGCTGGCCGATACACACTTACCTTTAGAAGCCGCCACGGCAATAAGAAATCAGAGGGACTGGATTTATCAGGATTTACAAAAGATTAAGACACTGGAAGATTTGATATGATTCAAATTATTATATTTATTGGATCGGAAGCAATCATAGTCGACCAATGGGCAAAACCGAACACCAACGAATCACGAAATTTCTTTCTCAGGTTTCTTTTTTTTCGGAAGTATCCGATGCATCCCTTAGGCATCTTTGCCAGGATTTAAATGCGGAAACATTTTATAAAGGAGATTCCATCTTCGAAAAGGATGAGGCAGGTAACGCCATGTACATAATTCTTGAGGGAAGAGTGAAAATTCATGAACATCGGCATGTTTATGGGTTTTTGGGCAAAGGGGAATGTTTTGGTGAATATGCCTTAATCGATAATCAGCCAAGATCCGCGTCGGTAACAGCAGAAGAAGAAACTTCGGTCTTAAAAATTGAACGCCCACATTTTATCGATTTGATGTCCAATGATAATGCTTTTGCGAAAGGCATTCTATCAGTTCTGATCAAACGTCACCGAGAGGTTGATGACATTCAAAGAAGTTTGGCAGCTTCAAAAAAACAAATCGAGTTGGCGAATGCCAAAATGAGCGGTCTTATCAATGGTGCGATGGATGCCATTATTATGTTTGATTCAAAGTATAGAATTATTTTGACGAATCCATCCGCAAATAGATTATTGGAAAACGATGATGTGATACAACGCAATGTTTTATTTTTCTTTGATGAAGTAAGTGCCGCTTTAATCGAGTCGTTGGTAAAATCGAGTTTGAACGATCATTCAAATACACTCAATAAGTTCTTGCCCAATAGTGTCAAGGTAATTGGCAGTAATGAAAAGGAAACCCTTAACGAGGGAACCATAAGTAAGTACGGAAGTGACCAAGAAACCTTCTATACGCTCATTCTCAGAGATATTGAAGCACGTTTGCTAGCCGAAGATCAGATAAATTTTTTAACCAATCAAACCCGATACCTACAAGAAGAAATTAAAGAACTTACCCGTAATTACGGGATTTTGGCAGAAGATGAAGGCATGATCAATGTGCTAAATCTTATTGAACAGGTGGCCCATACCGACGCTACCGTTTTAATCAATGGTGAAACGGGAACGGGAAAAGAACTCGTAGCCAGGGCCATTCATCAGGCAAGTCCAAGAAATGATAAACCTTTGATACGGATTAATTGTGGTGCGATTCCGACCAATTTAATAGAAAGTGAACTCTTCGGACATGAGAAAGGTGCCTTTACCGGAGCAACGGCTAGTAGGAAAGGACGTTTTCTTTTGGCTGAAAAGGGCACGATCTTTTTAGATGAGATTGCCGAACTTCCTTTGGATTTACAGCCTAAATTACTTCGGGTAATTCAAGAAGGAGAGTTTGACCCCGTAGGCAGTTCTGAAACTATAAAGGTTGATGTTAGAATCATTGCGGCTACCCACAGAGATCTTTTGGATTATGCAGGGAAAGGAAAGTTTCGTGAGGATCTATACTATCGCCTAAACGTATTTCCGATTGAGATACCGGCTTTAAGGGACAGGGGAACAGATGTCTGCCTTATCGCACAAGAAATGATTCAACAATTTGCTGCCAAACTCAACAAGACCGTAGTTGAGCTGTCGGAATCGGACAAGAACCTCCTATTGTCCTATCATTGGCCGGGTAATGTGCGAGAACTTCAAAATTTGGTGGAACGTGCGATAATTGTGTCACAAAATGGAAATATTGATTGGCAGGCCATTATACCCTCTTCAACAGAGAATATTCCATTGAATGCGCGAAGCACTTCAGAAAATATCTTGACTTCAGACCAGTTGACTAAATTGGAAAAAGAAAATATTCTTCGCGCTTTAAAAAAGACCCATTGGAAAATATCGGGAAAAAATGGAGCCGCAGCTTTATTGAAACTACGACCTACCACGCTTACCTCAAAAATGAAAGCACTTGATATAGTGCGTTCCATCTGATTTTACGAAATCTCGTAAAAAAACTAACGATATTCCGTTAATTAACGGAATATCGTTAGTTTTCTATTACACACTAAGCCTTGTAAGTAATTGTTAATCAGATGTTTAACTGTTTTGGCACGGCAAATGCATTAAACCTAGCAGCAATAATGCTAATAATTTAAATCTTATTAAAAATGATTACAACAGCAAACATTAAAAACGGAGTAAACGTAGACCAATTAGTAGAAACTATTGGAGCAGTTCAAGAAAATCCTGAATTGGCAAAATTCGAATTCAGATCAAAAAACAACTGGATCGAAGGGGGACATTGTGTTTCAAGTATCAAGAGCTTTTATGGAGTTGGAGCCGAGGACACTTCTCGACAGGAAATTTTCACAATGGAGTGTGACCATCCTAACGTTTTGTTAGGAAAGGATCAAGCCGCTACGCCACCAGAGGTTGTACTTCACGCTTTAGGCTCTTGCCTAACAGGGGCTATGGTCTATCATGCCGCGGCCAACGGAATCGAAATAGAAGGTGCCGAATCTTCTTTAAAAGGCGGAGTTGACTTGCACGGTTTTCTTGGATTGGATGCCGAGGTACGAAAAGGTTTCGACGGTATTAAAGTAAGAATCAAAGTGAAATCCGATGCTTCTGTCGAGCAATTGGAGAATTTGGCGAAATTCTCTCCGGTATTCGATATGATTACCAATCCTACACCAGTTTCAATTGAAATTGTAAAGTAGTACCAATAAAAGGCCGCTCCTTCAAAATTGAATCGGGGCGGTCTTTTATTTTTTTCATTCAAGTACTTTCTCATCAACACAACATGGATACCAAAAAATTCATCGTCACAAATGCCAATAGGGCAACAGCTCAGATAGCCTATAAAACCAACGAATTCTGCGCCATATATCCTATTACACCATCTTCGGAAATGTCTGAACTAGTGGCGGACTGGAGTACAGAACAAAAACAAAATATTTATGGTGGCGTGCCAACGGTTTTTGAAATGCAGAGCGAGGCCGGTGTTGCCGGAGCTCTACATGGTGCTTTACAAACGGGTTCATTGGCAACGACGTTTACAGCCTCCCAGGGGCTTTTATTGATGATGCCCAATATGTACAAAATAGCTGGTGAATTGACTCCCAACGTCATTCATGTGGCCACAAGATCTGTCGCAACACATGCCCTATCGATTTTCGGAGACCATAGCGATATTATGGCGGTCAGAAATACGGGCTATGCCTTTTTAGGGGCGGCATCAGTACAAGAGGCAATGGATTTCGCTTTGATTTCTCAAGCAGCTTCTTTAGAATCTAGAATTCCCTTTGTTCATTTTTTCGATGGATTCAGAACATCACATGAAACATCTAAAATTGAAGTGGTTTCCGATTATGTGATTAATTCTATGATGAACACCCGTGTAATTCAAGCCCATCGCAATAGGGCTTTGAATCCGAATAGCCCGGTAATACGAGGGACGGCACAAGGGGCCGATGTTTTTTTTCAAAGTCGGGAAGCCGTTAATTTCTATTACAACGCTTGTCCTTATATTGTACAGCAACAGATGGATAAGTTTGCCGACTTAACCGGAAGACAATACCGGCTTTTTGATTATGTGGGCCATCCCGAAGCGGAGCAAGTAATCATATCAATGGCATCAAGTACCGAAACCATTGAAGAAACTATTCAGCATTTAAATTATGAAGGAGCAAAGATCGGACTCATTAAAGTACGATTGTTTAGACCCTTTAGTACAGATCATCTTTTAAAAATATTGCCACAATCTTGCAAAGCGATTGCTGTTCTAGACAGAACAAAAGAGCCTGGGGCTACTGGCGAACCTTTATATCTTGATATCGTACAATCGCTAATGTCGGTAAGGGATACCTACGCTACATTTCCAAAAATCGTTGGTGGCCGCTATGGGCTTTCTTCAAAGGAATTTACTCCAAATATGGTCAAGGCCATCATCGAGAACCTCGAACAGGAGCATCCCAAGAATAATTTTTCAATAGGGATTACCGATGATATCACCAATCTCAGCTTATCCTATTCGGATGATCTTCACATTCAAAATCAGAATTATCAGGTCCTTTTTTACGAAACCAAATCCAAAAGTTCTGTTTCAAGTTTTCAAAACGCTTTACATCTTCTGGGTGTAGGAGACCAATACGTGCAAGGTTATACGGAAATCGATTATAAAAAATCGGGTTCCAGAAGTATTTCCAATCTGAGAATAAGTTCACATCCCATAAAAGCACCTTATTTGATTGAAAATGCAGATTTTATTGGTTGTGATTCCGTAGAATTTCTTGAAAGGGACAATGTACTGGACCGTATCAAACCTAACGGAACGCTATTAGTTCATACAACATTGAATAACAATGATTTTCGACAATCCCTTTCGACCAAGGTTCAACAGCGGATTTATAGTAATAAGATTTTCCTTTATACCGTAAACTTGAATTCCATTTCGATGAACTATGTAGTGGAAGAGGTTATGGTCAATGGTTTGCAAAGCTGTTTCTTAGCTTTAAACAAAGATTTTAGTGTTGATGAAACCCTTGATTTTCTCAAGGAATCTATTTTCAAAGTAGAAATTTTCGAAAGTAATATTTCAAACGGTAGCAAATCTGATGATGATTTTACCAATTCGTTTTTAGGAAAATTGCTAGCTGGAAAGGGCAATGAGCTTCCTGTAAGTGCATTCCCCGTCGATGGTACCTATGCAACCGACACCTCAAAATTCAACAGGGATAGAACAGCAGACACTTTACCCAAATGGGATTTAGATGCCTGTACACAATGTGGTGCTTGTAGCATGGCTTGTCCGCAAGGAGCCATTCGTATCAAGGTTTATGACGATTCTTATTTGAGCAAGGTACCTTCAAATCTAAAAGCAACGAAAGCTATAGAGCCAGAATGGGAAATCGATTTGTTGAACTATACCCTTCAAATAAACCCTAATCAATGTAAAAGTTGTAACATCTGTATCGATGCATGTTCGGTAAAGGCTTTGAAAATGGTCGATGCGGCATCACAGTGGCAAATTGAAAAAAATAACTGGGATTATTTTGAAACTATTCCTGAAATGGATAGATCTAAAATTGATGTTGCCAAAGTTAGTCAGCAACAATTGCAAGAGCCTTTGTTTAAATATTCAGTTGGTGTTGATGGTTGTGGCGAAGCTCCCTATCTAAAATTGATGTCTCAACTATTCGGTGATAGAATGCTAGTGGCAAATGCAACGGGAGCCAGTTCGATTTTCGGGGGTGCTCTACCAACGACGCCGTGGTCTAGAAATAAACAGGGTAGGGGACCAGCTTGGGCAAATTCCCTTTTTGAGGATAATGCCGAGTTTGGTTTGGGGTTTCGATTGTCACTTGACCAACAGGAGCAACAGGCGAAAGGCCTTATTAAAAAGCTGGATGATCAGATTGATCCTGATTTGGTTTATGAAATAATGAATGCGGAGCAGCAAACAGAACCACAAATTACCGAACAACAAAAAAGAATAGAAAGATTAAAGGTCCACCTAGCCACCATCGCTTCGCCTGATGCGCAAAGATTAATTATGGTCGCTGACAGTTTGGTGAAGCGGAGCGTATGGATTGTTGGAGGCGATGGTTGGGCCTACGATATTGGATATGGGGGATTGGACCACGTTCTGGCTTCAGGAAAAAATGTCAATATCTTGGTTTTGGACAATGAAGTATATTCCAATACCGGAGCTCAAATGTCGAAAGCAACTCCTTTGGGGGCAATTGCAAAATTTGCAGCAAAAGGAAAGCAAAGCCAAAAGAAAGATTTAGGTCTACTGGCCATGTGTTACGATGATGTGTACGTTGCTGCGGTCGCTATGGGCGCAGATCAAGAACAAACCTTAAAAACCTTTTTGGAGGCAGAAAGTTATGACGGTCCATCCCTTATTATTGCCTATTGTCATAGTCCTGCCCATGGCATTGATATGAAGCAACCGAAACAGTATCATAAAGCTGCGGTGGCCTCCGGGCAGTGGTTGTTGTACCGAAACGACCCAAGAAGAACAAATAATGGAGAAAATACGTTACAACTAGATTGCCCTGAACCTACAATTGCAATCGAAGAATATTTACAATTGGAAAGACGTTTTGAGAAAGTCTTTAAGACCGAAACGCAACATTTTGACGAAATAAACCAACTGCAAAAACAAGTAAACAAGCGATATCAGAAATATTTGGCGATGACATTACCGGCAAACATTCTTGTCTGAAGGTTCATTTTTCGTGCATGGTATTCACGAATTCTAAGTCTTTTGGCGTTCCTGAAATGGTATATTCCGCAGATTTTGTCACAAAATATTTGGCTACTGAATCGTTGGGGTTCTTACTTAACACCTTGTCGAAGGCTGCAGAAGCTCTCGGGAATTCTTTAGCAAAGAAGAAATCCAATCCTTTTTTAAAATCTTTTAGTGTTTTTGTTTTGAGTTCAACTGATTTTATTTCATCGGCATCAAAACATTCATAAATACCGATTACTTTATGCCTTCCTTTTACCTGTACTTTCCCCAAATAGCGTAATCGAAAAGATTTCTTGTTCGACACGGTACTTAGGCTATCTTCACTAATGATGATTTTTGCGCCAAAATGTTTGGTCACACCTTCCATTCTAGAAGCGGTATTTACTGTATCAGAAATTATCGCGGGGTCATTTCTATTACTATCGCCAATGATACCCATCACCAAAGGCCCTGTGTGAAGACCGATACCAATGGATATTGGCTCGTTTCCTTCAGAAATTCTGTGGCTATTATAACCTTGAACTGCTTTTTGCATTTCAATTGCCGCTTTTAGGGCATGCTCCGCTTTATTCGGAAAAAGTGCCATGATCGCGTCGCCTAAATATTGATTGACGAAACCTCTATTATTTTGAATCAATGGTCCCATTTTACCAACAAATGAGTTGACGAATTTAAAGGTTTGTTTCGGTGTCATGCTCTCGGCTAAGTGGGTGTAGCCTCTTATATCGCTGAAAAGTACCGTAACTTCTTTTTCAACATGATCACCTAAAACTATATCTGTAATAGTTTCCCTTCCTATAGACTTTATAAATTGGGTCGGAACGAATTTACTTGTAGCTTTATGGATGCCATTAAGGTTCAAATGCATCTTTATTCTACTTAACAACTCATTTTTCGAAAAAGGTTTGGTCAAGTAATCGTTGGCACCAACGGTAAATCCGGCAACCAAATCGCTTACCCTATTTTTGGCGGTCAATAACACGATGGGAAGTTCACTGGCCATGTGATTTTCCCTAATTTTTTCACACACCTCATAACCTGATAAACCAGGCATCATGACATCTAAAAGAATTAAATCAAATGCAGCTCCATTGTCTAAAAGTTCCAATGCCTCTTGTCCATTTTTTGCTTCTGAAATTGCGTAACCGGCTACGGACAAATGATTTTCAAGAACTCTTCTATTTATATGTTCGTCATCAACAATAAGTATTTTGCCCACTTGAGATACAGTTTGCTTTGTAGTTTTTTCATTGTACTGTTCTTCTATATCAAGCTGGACTTGTGATATATTTTCTAAGGATGGTTTACTTTGTGCGGAGAAATCTTCCCGTTTTTTATTACTGAGGGGAAGCGTAAAATTAAAAGTGGATCCCTTACCCACTTCAGATTGTACCTCAATAGTGCCTCCATGCAGTTGTACCAGTTGTTTTGACACCGAAAGTCCCAATCCTGTTCCCCCATATTCTCGGGCAGTAGCGCCATCAATCTGCTCAAAAGATTCAAAAATAGATTCAAATTTTTCTTCGGGAATGCCAATTCCGGTGTCTGATATAGAAATTGAAAGTTGATCATCTTTTTCAATGGCGTTGATTTCAACTTGTCCCTTTTTAGTAAACTTAATTGCATTTCCGATGAGATTGTGCAGAATCTGTTGTAGCCTGTTTTCATCAGCCTCGGCCAGAGGAATGTTCTTCGGAATAGCGTTTATCAGCTTCAAATTCTTGTCTTGTATTAATGGTCGAGACAGTTTCAAAACAATATCAGTGACGGCATGAACATCTACAGGTTTAAGGTCCAATTCTAGATCGCTATTCTTTAGTTTAGAAAAATCGAGAATGTCATTGACCAAATGGGAAAGGCGTTTACCGCTATTCGCAATCATGTCAAGATTTTCAATGGCCTTAGGTGTTAATTTTCCTGCTGCCCCGTCTTTTAGCGATTCTGAAAGCCCGATGATACCGTTAAGGGGAGTCCGAAGTTCGTGGGAGGTATTTGCCAAGAACTGATCTTTTAGGGTGTCTACTTGTTTCAATCTTGAAATAATAGTACGCTCATGAGCTAGTTTTTTATTTTTTTGCTTCGTGTTCCAGTAGAACCAGACACCCACAAACAACCCCAATATTCCAAAAATGATAAAATAAAGCGTAGTACGTTGTTTACTTAAATTTTTTTCAAACGCCAGTTCTTGCTTGGCCTTTTGTTGGTGAAATAGAATACTATCTGCAAGCTGCTGTTTCTCAAATTGATACTCCATTTCTTGCCGGGTAATTTCTTGTATTTTTTCTTGATCTATCAATGAGTCTTTGGCGACAACGGCAAGCTTATAAAACGCCAACGATTTCTGAATATTTTTTAATTCTTCCCAAGACCTGCTTAAGACTTCGTAGGCTTCTTTTTGAATCGTTAAGGCTCCTGTTTTCTTGGATAGTTCAAGCGCTTTTTCAGCATCTCTAATCGCCAATCGATATTTTTTTTGATGCAAATAGGTCTTGGCTCTAAATATGTATCCCGATGGTAGTCCTTCTTGATCTCCTATCTCAACCTTGATTCGAATACTTTCATTGAGGTATTTTAAGGCTTTTTCGTATTCCCCTTGCTGGTTATATTCTTCACCAATATTGTTATATGCTCTACTAAATGATTTTTTATCTTTGATTTGGTCCGCTATTTCTGCACTTTTTAGCAAATTTTTTAAGGCTAGATCATGATTTTTAAGATTAGTGTATACCAGACCAATATTATTATAGGCAGCGGGCAACGAATTTTTATTGTCTAATTCTTTCTTGATATGAAGGCTACGGGTATAATACTCTAGAGCCTTAATATTATTTTTTTGATCGATATATACATTACCCAAGTTATTCGTAACCCTGGCCAAACCAGGTTTATCCTCTAACTTTTCTGATAATTTTAATCCTGCCAATAGATTTTCTAGTGCTTGAGTGTAATTTCCTAATTCATAATAGATTGTGCCTATGTTGCTGTAGGTGGTGGCCAAAGCCCTTTCGTCATTAAGGCTAGTATTTATTTTATGGCTATTTTCAAATTCGTCCAGTGCTTCTCTATAACGACCTTCGGCAGCGTAACTGTTACCGATATATCTATGTGATGTTGACTTCCATTTTTCGTTTTTTTTGTTCTGAGCAAATAAAAGTAGTTGGTATCCGGTAGCTCTTGCCGTATCCATGTTTTTTCCGAATTGTGTCTTGAGAATTTCAAGCCCCGCTTCAAATCTCAATGAATCGGTCATGGAGACGTCTTCCCAAATAATTTTAAGACTATCGATTTTGTTCGTCTGACCAAATGCAGAAAAGTATAGAACCAGAACAAGTATAAATAAAAACCCTTTCATTTTGGTTGGTGGCTATAGCTCGGCTAATAACATTAAATTTAATATTTAACGATGAAACTACAAAAAAATAGGGTTCTCCAAAGTTGCGCTAAGCCTGATTCTTTGGCTTATTTTAGAGTTTTCGATGGAAATTTTTTACGTGTTTACCTCTGTTCGCTTTTGTATCTAATGAGCATCTTTAGGTTTGCAAGATGACGAGACGGGGACCCGTAACCTTCTAGCAGATTCCGTTTAATCTACTTTAAATTGAAAAATATCAGATTCAGAGGCATTTCCATATTGGTCGATTGACTTTATATACCAGTAATATATTCCGTCAGGTAGGTATATTGCAGTTTTGTTCTTGTCGGTTTCGTTTTTATTCGATTTTGGGGGATTCTCTTTGCCATAAAAAAGAACGTAAGTTAAATTATCGCCATCAATATCTGTAGTTGTCCACTCAATATCAAGTACATTGCCTTGTCTTAAAGAAACAGTTTCGCCCATTTTTGGTGTTACGGCTTCCGCCGGAAAAGGAGCATAATTAGACGTGCCACTTGATGCATTGAAAAAGCGCCATTTCTCACTTGTTGCCGTAATGGGACTTATATAAGACTCCGATGTCACATACCACTCGTAAGGAGTGCCCCTGTTCAATGTTATTTCAATCTCTATTGTATCGACCTCAAATGTTTGTTTTGAATTTTTCGCAAGGTCTTTCAAATGCAGGGTATAGAAATCAGTCTCCTCGGTACGCTGCCATTTAAACAAAACATTGCTTTCATTTTCATTTAGAACTGTTCCCTGATTACATTCCGTATTGTTTTCCGGAAAAATCAATTGGGATACCTGAGGTTCATCAATTATATCTTCTAAAAGATTTTCATCGAAATCCGCTTTTGGTCCACATTGCACAAAAAGAAAGAGGCACAATATCCAGTAAGAATGCTTAACCTTTTTCATTTATCTAATTATAATATGTTTTGTTTCTATCGAATTATTCGTTTGAATAGTAAGGTAATATAGGCCAGATGATAATCCATTTAAATTCAAATCAACTTGATTTTGTTTATGAATTGCGCTTCCAAAATCAACTTTTCGGCCTTGGTTATCGAACAAAGTCATATTGGGCGTCTGGTTGTTTTTGGTTTCACATGCTACTGTCAACAATCCATTTTTTACAGGATTTGGATAGATTAGAGTTTCATCGGTTAAATTGAAGGTTTCTGTGTAGATACCTTGGCAATCTTGATCGGTTTTAACCGTAATAACATTTCTTTTCTGATTGAGAGATACACGTATTTCATCTTTATTCGTGGTATAAACCGTATTATTAACAGCTATAAAATATTGCTTACCGCCATCCAGTTTCAGGGTAACCATTCGATTGGGGACATTCAGTTCTGCATATATCTCCAATGGCAAAGGCTCAGTGATCTTTAAATCGAAACACTTCTGATAATCTGTTTGATCTTTAATTGTGATACACAACCTATAATCTCCCTGACTTAAACCACCAAATACAACATTTTCATCAAATTCTTTGGATTCAGCGTAAGATTCGCCTGTTAATGTGCCAACATAATTTCTAGTTACTAACGCTGCTACTTCTATACTGCCGTTAGCACTTCCAATGCAGGATTCCCCTGTTGCAAGTACTTGAAAATTTTCGGCGGGCAGATTAAATACAATACATCCATCAACACCTACGAAAGAACCTAAGGGCGTTTCTTCACACAAATCATCTTCGTTAAGAACACCGTCTCCGTCTCGATCAATATCACAATCATCTCCAATACCATCACCGTCAAAATCGAAACTATTAACTTCGTCAACTTTAACTTGGATTATTTCGGAAACACAATTGGTATTATCTTTAATTGTAACGCTATAAACTCCGGCCGATAGTCCCATTATTTGGTTGGATTCAAGATAGTTTTCTCCATCTACCGAATATTGATAAGGAGCATGACCTCCAGAAGCGTTTATAGTAATCATACCGTCATCTCCACCTTTACAAGAAACCAATTTGAAATCTATGCCCTCAAAAACCAGTGGGCCATTTTCAATCATGGTAACGGATTGAAAATTCTCGCATCCGGTAACATCGATTACACCAATAGTATAAGTATCTAAGCCCAAACCGGAAAAAACGTTTGAATTAACCAGATTTCCATCATTCAACCTATATTGATAAGGGGGGAATCCTCCAGTGGCACTGACCGTTAGGCTACCCGAATCGGTATTGGTGCAGGTCACGCCGGTTTGTTCTATTTGAATTTCAATCGGCGAAGGTTCTTCCAATAGAACCTCGGTATTTTCCGGCGAATCCCCATTTGTATCTACTATCCTGACAATGTATGATTCAGCGCCAAGATGGTCAAAAACATTGGTGGAACTTTGCTCAATCAAAACGCTCTCACTGTTTAATAGTTCATAAAGGTATGGGGGTGTGCCACCCGAGGCGTTCACAAGAATAGTTCCGTCCGTACCGCCATTACAATTGACCTTATTAACCGTCACATCGAGAACTATAGCTGTCACAGCCGTGTTATTGATTACAGTGCCACAATCTTCACTAAAATTTACGATTGTTCCTTCGACGCCATTTATTGTATTTATTTGATTCCCAAAATGTGAATAATTTTCTTTACCATCTAACCAACTCATATTCACCCCTAAATAAAAAGAATCATTGGAGCCCTTGAAAAAGCCTTGTATGGTCTGCGAACCGAAATACCCATTGTTACCGTTAAGGATTATTCTTTTTAAATTTCCTAATGGATCATAAACCGCCATAAAAATGTCACTTCTGCCGATTTCAAAGCTTAAGTTTTCATCATTGGCACTAAAAAAAGTTGGGCTAGCTAAATCTTGATTATTTACAGAGGCTTCCCCAACCACATAAACTTCGTCATCATCTACAAAAACTTTATGCCCTTCGCTTCTGTTGGCATCACTTATTCCGTATACCCATTTGCATACTCCCGTATTGTCAACTTTTGCCACAAAGTATGGTCCTTCACTAGTAGTGGTTGTAGAGCCATCGGTGTTTTCAAAAATATGAACTCCAGTACCCGTAACCCTATTGTTTTTTCCTGTTATATAGGAATTTCCAAAATCGTCAGTGCCAAGATCATTGAAACGTATGGTACTATATTGATTGCTCGCCTCACTCTTCATATTCCATAAATACTGCCCTTGCTGATTGTATTTGATTAGAAAAGAGATCTTATTACCAGAGGATGCCCTTGATATTTGTGCCTTTAGTGCAGTGTCTCCAGCGGAATATATTTTAGTCCACAACTCGCTATATCCAATCAGATAAATATTATTTTGGTCGTCAAAATCTAAAGACTCTACGACATATCCATTCGAATTCCATGAATCTAGAATGTTTGACCAGAGTATATTTCCGTTTGCAGAAAATTTTAATATAGAAGCTCCGTAACTATCATCTACTTCTCTCTTCAATA
This sequence comes from Kriegella aquimaris, assembly GCF_900103215.1. Lineage (GTDB taxonomy): Bacteria > Bacteroidota > Bacteroidia > Flavobacteriales > Flavobacteriaceae > Kriegella > Kriegella aquimaris. The sequence continues at coordinate 1,215,180 of NZ_FNGV01000001.1, read as the reverse complement.
TCGTTTCGGAGAATACACCGTTTAAATATATATCGTGATCGTATGCCTCATAATTTCTATTTATAGAGATTAGATTGTTTTGGTTGTCTATGAATAACTTCTCGGGGTAAGTGTATGCTGTTTGCATATACCATAGTAGTTGCCCATCTTTATCCAGCTTGATTATAAAACCTGCTTTTTTTTGAAAATTAGTACTATATGTAGGATTATAAAGTGAAATCTCATTTCCGGAGGTATCGTAAAAGTTCCCACTACTAAATCCTGTTAAATAAATGTTGCCATCCAAATCTTCTACAGCGGCCTCTATTGCATCTATTTCGTTTGGCTCAGTGCCATCTGGATACTTGATTGTTACAAACCATTCAACATTACTGTTGTTTGTGTACTTAATTAGATAGGCGCCTTGATCTTGTATAATCAAATTTTGGCCATTAACGGATTGGAAATCATCATCGGCGTTGTTTCGCCCCATGGCCAAAAAGCCATCGCTGGTTTCGGCCATGTTATTTATTCCATTGCCATAAAGGTTTGAATTCCAGACAAAATCATCTCCGATAAAATTGACCACAGGACATGATTGACCGCTGCTATAAGCTGCTACTAGAACAATAAATAACACGCTAAGAACAAAATGGCTTCTGCAGGATTTTTTCAAAAAATGAAACATGCGTTATTATAATTGGTTAGTACCAAACGCCTGTAAATTCTATATATTATATATGGCTCATAGACCAAAACAAAGAAACGAATATGCTCGTAGGGGTTGATTATGAAAGTATGGTTGCCTAATATTAGTGATAAAAGAAAAGGTTTAGAAGGTTTCTAAGCTTTGAAATGGGTTTTGGGACAAGTTTGAAATTAAAGGGTTAAAAGGGAATAGTATGTTCGTCGAATGATATTATGAACATTAATGATTGAATGCTATACCTATAAAGAATAAGTTATTAATATCGATTAAATAAGGTTTGTTTTACGCACTATATAGCTTTAATTGTGAATTATAAATCCAATATTATTGGCATATGAAAGCTATTTTAATATCTTTGAATAGATAACATACCATTCAATGAAAAGGGAATATACAAAAATGGACGTAGGGCTCTTGCACCTTGCCAATAAAAAGGTCGTGCTGAGACTGATAAAAGATCATGACGAGATTACACGTTCTTCGCTATCTAAAAAATCAGGTTTAACACCCCCGTCGATTACTCGAATTGTAGATGAATTGATTTCTAAAGATAAATTGGTCGAGAGTCTCGGGGTAGGTGATTCCAGTGGGGGAAGACCCCCGGTCATAGTCAAATTCAAGAATCACAATAATTTAATTATCGGAATCGACCTAGGGGCAACCTACATAAGGGGTTGCTTGGTAGATTTAAACGCGAATTTTGTATCCGAAATACAAGTTCCGACGGAATTGGAAAAAGGTTTTTTCAGTATCATCGAAAAGGTTGTGAAGGTTATTAATAAACTTCATAATCGAAAAGATGTAGATGCAAAAATATGGGGCGTCGGAATTGGTGTCGCAGGTCTCGTGAATAGCGAAACTGGAATTATTGAATCTTCGCCTGACTTTCGGTGGTCTGACATTGATTTAAGAAAGGAGCTTGATAAACATCTTGATTTACCTTTCTTTTATGATAATTCTACGCGATTAATGGCTTTGGGCGAATTGAAGATGGGTGTGAAAGAGAATCAGAAAAACTTTGCAGTCATAAACATAGGTTATGGTATTGCATCAGGTTTGGTTGTAGAAGGTAATCTTCTCAAGGGGTTTTCGGGTTTCGCAGGCGAATTTGGTCATATTTCGGTCGATACAGATAGTGAGGTCCAATGTAAATGTGGCATGTATGGTTGTTTGGAGGCTTTGGCATCGGGTCATAGAATAGCTTCTTTGGGTAAGCTTGCTTTATCTAATGATAGCTCTGCATTGTTGAAAGAACTATGTCAAGGCAATGAAGAATTAATAACGGCCGAGTTGGTTGCCATAGCTGCGAAAAAGGGTGATGAAGCCTCAATTAAAATTTACGAAGAGGTAGCTGAATATCTGTGTAAGGGCATTGGTACAATAGCGAATTTGCTGAATCCGGAAACTGTGTATGTCGGAGGTGGAATTTCATTAAGTGGAGACTTGTTGTTCGACCTTATTGAAAAGAAAAAAAATAAGTATTTGTTGCCCGCAAATGCAAAAGTAAAAATAATGCCGTGTACACACGGTGACCAAGCGACCTCGATAGGCGCTGTTTCCTTGATATTGGAAAAAATATTAAATCTAGAATTATCCCTGAATTAAAGTGTTTTGCTGTATCGGTAGACGGTGGAATATAGATTTTCCTCTTTATGGCAGCTTTTTACTTATAAACCTTAAGATATCTAAAAATGGTCGTGAAGAACTTTAAATGCTTCGGAATACCGCTTTTATTGGCTGTGCTCTTTTTCAATTGTAAAAGGGGTGCGGAGGGGCGGCGTACTGCTTCAGTTCCTGAAAAACCAAATGTAATTCTTATCATGACAGATGACCAAGGTTATGGGGATCTGGCATGCCATGGGAGCCCCTATGTCAAAACTCCGGCGTTGGATTCTTTGTATGCAGAAAGTGTTCGTTTTACCGATTTTCATGTAGACCCTTCCTGCTCGCCAACAAGAGCGGCCTTGCTAACGGGCAATTATTCCTCGAGGGCGGGCGTATGGCATACCATTGGGGGTAGATCTTTGTTAAAAGAAGGAATGACTACTATGCCAGAAGTATTTTCTTCAAATGGTTATGAAACCGCTGCGTTCGGTAAATGGCATTTGGGGGAGAACTATCCTTTCAGGCCTCAAGATAGAGGTTTTAAAGAATCAATCGTACATGGCGGCGGCGGTGTCGGACAAGGACCTGATTATTGGGGTAATGACTATTACGACGATACCTATAAGCACAATGGGAAATTTGAAAAGTACGAAGGATACTGCAATAATATATGGTTCGATAAGGCTATTGAATATATAGATGAAAATAAGGATAAGCCATTCTTTTGCTATCTGTCCACCAATTTGCCGCACGCACCCTTATTGATCGATGAAAAATATGTGGCACCTTACAGAGGTAGGGTTTCCGAACGTTTGGCACGCTATTACGGCATGGTAAACAGTATTGATGAAGATGTTAAAAAGTTGTTGAACAAAATTGATGATGTGGGGTTGAGGAACAACACGATTGTCATTTTTATGACCGACAATGGTCCTTGCCCTTGGTTTGGCGGTGTAATAATGGATTTTGATACGGGCTTGGTCGAAGAAGGGTATACCGCGGGTATGAAAGGTGGTAAGATTTGGGGGTACGAAAATGCCCATCGCGTACCATTTTTTATTCGGTGGCCTAAAGGGGGAATAACAGGTGGTAAAGATGTAAATGCGCTAACAGGTCACATCGATATTATGCCTACGTTGATCGAATTGTGCGGTTTGAATAGTTCAGAGAAACTTCAATTGGATGGGCGAAGTTTTGCTCCAATTTTAAGGGAAGAAATTTCAAAATGGCCCGATGATAGAACACTTTTTGTGCAGAATCAACGGGTAGAGTATCCGATAAAGGACAAGGAATATCAAGTGCTTACGGAAGATTGGAGACTAGTCAAAAGAGATGCTGACGAGTTATACGATATTAAAAAGGATCCTGAAGAGCTGCATAATGTAGCAAATCAACATCCGGCCATTGTAAAAGAGCTTTACGGTAGATACGAAGAATGGTGGGGTGATGTATCTGTTGACTTTGATGAATATGCCAAGATACATGTGGGAACGCCTCATGAAAATCCTGTAAAGTTATATGCTCACGATGCTCATACCAGAAATGGAAAAAAAATATGGGTAGTTAATGTTTCAAAAGCAGGAAAATATGAGATTCGCTTGAATCGGTGGCCAGAGGAGTCCGGTAAAAAAATAGTTGAAAATAGGGCAGGAGATAAAGAGCTAAAGGTTGAAAATGCCTGGTTGAAAGTGGGAAATGTTGAAAGGAGTGCGAAGGTGGGTAAAAATATGACGGCGGTGAAGTTCGAAGTAGATTTAAAAGCAGGAACAACGTGTTTTCAAACGGCGTTTAATCTTGAGGAAGACGGAAAAACACTGAGTACAGAATGTATCTATGTTAACTATTTAGGTGAAGCTGACGAAAAAAAGCTTATTAATTATGTAGCCTCGGTGCCTGATAAACTTTTGAAAGAAGGATATGTGCAAAAAGTGATACCCTACGATTGATAGGATAAACAGATTATAATGGGCTATAAAATAAAAGTATGGGAAAATTAAGAGTTGCTGGATCCGTTCTTGTAGTGTTTGTTTTTTTAATAGGATGTGAGGAAAAAATTAAGAATAAAAGTACGGTCGTTGATTCCAAAAAGCCCAATATTATTTTTATACTCACTGATGATCAACGGTGGGATGCGCTAGGACATGCCGGAAATCCCATAATTAAAACCCCGAATATGGATGCGCTGGCCAGTTCGGGACTTTATTTCAAAAATGCTTTTGTAACTACACCTATTTGTGCGGCGAGTCGGGCTACGATACTCACTGGTTTATATGAAAGAACGCATGATTTCAATTTTGGAAAACCGAAATTGAAAGATGCTTACATGTTAGAGAGCTACCCGTACTTATTAAAGAAATCTGGATATAAAACGGGTTTAATTGGTAAGTTCGGAGTTAAGGTCAATGAAGGTATTGAAGACTCATTGTTCGATGTAAGTATTAAAACATTTTGGCCCTATCTAAGAGAAATAGATGGAAAGCAAGTACACCTAGCCGACATTAACGGAAACCATGCCATTGATTTTATAAAATCTAGTAAAGAACAACCATTTTGCCTATCACTTTCGTTTTGGTCGCCGCACGCTGATGATGGAGCGGAAGAGCAATATTTCTGGCCGGGTTATGTCGATAGCTTGTATCGAGAAAATGAAATTCCTGTACCATCGACTGCCGCTCCTGAATTCTTTGAAGCCCTGCCCGATTTCATGAAACATTCCATGAATAGAAAAAGGTGGTATTGGCGTTACGATACCCCTGAGAAATTTCAGAAAATGGTAAAAGGGTATTATCGAATGATAAGTACGGTGGATAGTACCATTGGTAGAATACGGGAAACCCTTAAAGAAGAAGGCTTGGCAGATAATACAGTCATCGTATTTATGGGCGATAATGGATACTATTTAGGAGAACGTGGCTTTGCGGGAAAATGGTTGATGCATGAACAGTCTCTTCGTGTGCCCCTAATGATTTATGACCCTAGACAAGCAGAATCTGAAAGGGGGAAAACCTTTGAAGAGATGGTTTTAAATCTTGATATTGCGTCAACAATCTTAGATTTGGCGGGCGTGGAAATTCCAAAAACTTATCAAGGTGAAAGTCTGGTTTCCTTTTATGATGGCAATACAGAGAATTGGCGTTCTTCAGCCTTTTTCGAGCATCAGCGGGAAGGGGAATCTTTACTCCCCAAGACCGAAAGTTTCAGGGATCAAACTTATAAATTCATTAGGTATGAAGCAAACCCCGAGTTCGTGGAACTTTATAACTTAAAAGAAGATAGTAACGAGGTCAATAATCTAGCCTATGAGAATACATATAAGGATCTGGTAAAGCTCTATTCCAAGAAATGTGATTCCGTTGTAGCTGAATTGATGGCAAAACGTAATGTGAACTAATAGGCCTCCTTCATTCAGTCTGAATTCTTTTTTGAGGTTCTGTTTCAATCATAAATCGTGATCAAAGAAAAAAAACCTTTTTTTATTGGGGTGGCCCAGGGGAATTTGTACCGGGTAATTGAATGTATTTGGTACGGTAGCGGTTATTCTATTGGACGTACTTTAATATTCCGCCACTGCATCGTGAATTGACGTTCACCATTAATTCCATGAATCTGCAAAGCGATAAAGCCCTTTGGGTGGGTTTTGAATACTTCATCGTTTACTAAATCTTCGATTAAGTGACCATTCACAAAAGTTTGAATTCTAGGCCCCTCGGCAATAATCCTGATTTTGTTCCATCCTTCAGAAATAAAATAGTCATGTCCTTTTGCTACTTTTTCTTTCGAAGAAAGCCAACCGGTTCCCAGGGCTTCACCATAGAGCAAGCCTGTAGTAATAGAATTTTCACCCATCTTTCTACGTATTTCCAGTTGTGGTCCCCAGACCCTTCCTGCTCTCCAAGCATCTTGATCCTTTTCGGTAACAGGTCGAACGGAGGAGCGAAACTGAATGCCTTGGTTTGTGATATCATCAACGGTAACTTCACATTCCAATTCAAAATTTTCAAACTCTTGGAGAGAACATAAAAAAGAATTAGGACTTTTTTCCGTGGTTCTTCCAATAATCGCACCATCCTCGACCGCATAGGTGTGCGAGCCGTTCATATGTACCCAACCATCCAATGTTTTCCCATTAAAAAGAGATATCCATCCATCGGAGTCCGCCCTACTATTCTTTGATGTTTCATTGGTATTATCGTTTTCTTCCGGTAAAGCAAATACCATTACATAATCTCCCGAAGGCGTATTATTCTTGCCTCCACCTCCAGCTACTATGGCAACATACTGCCGTCCATTTTGCATATAAACACTAGGCGTGGCATAGCCACCCACAGGTAAATCATACTCCCATAAAATGTTGCCGCGACTTTTTTCAAAAGCCCTAAATTTTTCGTCTGCGGTAGCAGCGATAAAAACAATGCCGCCTGCTGTTGCCACGGCCCCGCCATAATTTAAGGTTCCCGTATTGCGAATGTTTTGTTTTACCAGTTCTGGATATTCCCCAAGAGGTTTTTTCCAAACATAATCGCCGGTTCCCATATCAATGGCACTTAATGTTCCCCAAGGCGGGCTAGTAGCAGGATATCCATTTTGGTCCAAAAAAAGATTATATCCCGTATGCGTGTACCTTGTTTTTGTTTCCAAAATATCTTTTTCATTATTGGAAACGGTATCATTACTCATAACAAAATCGGTAATGGCATTAATATCTTTAGTAGTAAATTGTGAAAAAGCGGGCATTATGTTTTTGCCATTTTTAATAATTGATGCTATCTCTTCCTTTGTTTTATTCAAACGAATTACTGAAGGGTATGTTGGAGGAACACCACCACGGTTTAGACCATGGCAAGAGGCACAGTTTTTAATATATATTTGGTTGCCCAATTGCAAATTTGTCAAGTTGGAGCTATCGGTAGTTTCGTAAACTTTTTTTAGTTTGGATATGCTAGCTACATTGTTGGAATTAACATAAAGGATATTGGTATATGGGTCATAAGACCCGCCTTGCCACTCTACGCCCCCTAATACACTAGGACTTGTTATTGTTCCCCTTTCCGAAGGAGGGGTATATAAACTTGCTGCCATATAGTTATTGAACTTTTTTCGTGCATATTCATTGGACTCTGGAGAAATAGTAGTTAAATCAGCTTCTGTAATGCCTTGGCGGCTTAAAGGAAGTGGTTTGGTTGGTATCGGTTGTGTGGGCCATGCTTCTTCTCCCTCGACCTGCGATTTTGGAACTGGTGTTTCTAAAGTTGGAAAAAGCGGCTCTCCCGTTTCTCTATCCAGAACAAATACAAATCCCATTTTTGTAAGTTGTACTACGGCATCCTTTTTCTTTTTGCCATTACCAATTGTAATTAAAATTGGAGCTGATGGATTATCGTAATCCCAAATATCATGATGAACGGTTTGATAATGCCAAATGCGCTCACCGGTTTTTGCATTGAGGGCCAACACACAATTGCCAAATAGGTTTTCACCTTTTCTGTTTCCCCCATAAAAATCATAAGCTGGTGAACCCGTAGCCAAAAATACCCAACCGCGTTTTTCGTCAACAGTAAAACCACTCCACGTATTGGCACCTCCATACGTTTCCCCTTCCTTAAATTGCCAGGTATCAAATCCAAAATCACCTTCTTTGGGAATCGTACGGAAAACCCATTTAAAATCTCCTGTTACGGCATCGTAAGCTCTAATGTTACCGGGTGTGGATTCGTACCCTTCGGGAACACGGGAACCTACAATTAAAAAGTTTTCATAAACAATGCCGGGCGACGTTACTTCAATGGATGCTTTATTAACATCCATATCTAAATTTTCTCGTAAATCAATGTGGCCGTTTGTGCCAAATGAGGTAATGAGTTCGCCTGTTTTAGCCTCTAAAGCATAAACTCTGTTTTTAACAAAAAGAAAAATACGCTGGTCGCTACCGTCTTTAGAACTCCAATAAGTAACACCTCTAGTTCTCCCATTAAAGGCAGTTTGATTTTCGTTAAATTTTGAAGAATTAAAAACCCAGACTTCTTTTCCGGTTGCGGCATCTAAAGCCACGGCATTTAAACTTGGGGTGGAAATATATAGGAGCCCATCAACAATAATCGGATTAACTTGAATGGACGAATTTTTTGTGGCATCACCCGTTCGGTACTGCCATGCCAACTCTAGCTGATGTACATTGGCAGCATGAATTTGTGCCAATTCTGAATATTGATTGCCCTTTTTATCGCCTCTATAAATTGACCAATCGGTGTAATTATCAAGCGGGTCTGGTTCTTTTTCAATAGTTGAATCTATTTTCGTTTCTTCTCTGCCGCATGACATTAAGGAAAATAAAATAGAGGCGAATAGCAATGAATAGCTATTGAAAGTTTTAGAGGAAATTGACATTTTTACTTTGCACATCATATTTTATAAAAGCTTAATCTAAAATAGGGGATCTTAAAACGGTACTTTCAGAAGTGGGAAAATCTGGATCTACATAATTATCGACCACATTGCCGCTTAACCATTGTAGCGCTCTTGTCATGGATTGTTGAAATGCGGCACAACGCATATTTGGGGGCCATTCTTGATCTTTCCACAAATGACCATAGGTAGAACAATAAACCTTGCCTTTTCCAAATTTAACCGTCCATTCCATAGGGAAGTTTAACTCTGTTTTGGGGTCTTTCGCATATGATAATACGTCTAGGTTTTCGGTAGTTCCTCTCCCGTAACGGTAAATCTCTACATCGGCAGCTTTCCAAGATTTTGGCATACCTGTATGAATAGGATGACCGACTATTCGGGTTACCAAGGCATCTGTGCGTTCACCATGCCCTGTGTTTTCGCCTTCTCCTTTTGGAATAATCTCCAGCTCTTCTTTTCCATTAATGGTTACGGCTTCGCCAAAATCTTTATTTCGCCATCCCAAAGCTAACATTTTATTATAGGCAGGCCATCCTTTAAAGGCATTGGTCGCCCCGTGATACATGTATACGCCACCGCCTTCCGTCACATATTTTTCAAAAGCCTGTTTTACATGATTGGGCCATTGCAAGCTATCTTCTTTAAAAATATTATTGCACGTCTGTATAACAACGGGATAAGAATCAAAATCAGGACTCCAATTTTCCCACTCCGATTCATTTTCTTTTTGATTTGGACAGGTGCTTACCGATACTTTAAACTTCCCAGTGGTCTCCAATATTTTTTGTAAATATTCAGTGTTCAATTCCCAATTATGATTACTAAAACCATCAATAATCAAGACGGGTATTTTTTTTGGTACAACAATATCACTTGCCTTTTCAATCTTAATATCGTCATATAAAATTCCACCACCTACTTTAAATGCCGTTGAAAATAATGAGAGTGTTATTTCTCCGTTGGATGGTGCCATGAAATCGTGTGATATCCTTTCCCAACGTGGTGCTTTTGCCAATTTGTCCCTGTTCAGGCTTAATACTAATTCGTCATCGATAAAGATTTCACCTGTAAGCGGATCCTCTTGATCCCAATATTGATGACGGGAATATAATGCCGACAAGTGATATTTGACCCCTGGTGATAAGTCGGTTATGGTTTGTGCTATGCCTCCAGGCCCATGCCCCCCTAAATCAATTACCCATTTTCCACTTGGTGAACCAAAGCGGTCTATGGCAATTAGGTCTATATTCTCTCTCATGATCAACCACCCTGGCAGCTGGTCTCCGTATAAATGCGGATTCCCGCTATCACTAATCACCTTCATTTCAAAACCACCATTTACTAAATGATTGTTTACCGGAGGGTTCATTGGCGGTCCCTCTTCTATTCTTAGGTTGTCAATCACCAACCCCATATCCCCTTTTGTTGTTGAAACAAATTCAATAGTTGCGGTTCCTTTGGCTGTTGATTTAAAACCAAATCCAATACCCCCGATATAATTAGGTGCTGGTGATAGATTTTGGAGCGTGGCGACCGTTATCCCATTAATAATGACATTCGCAGTTGCCAACAGTGTCTGATCATCGGGCTGTCTTCCTTTTTGGTCCGCATATTCAAACTTTAAGGTATAATCCGTGGTTTTTCGAAGCCCTTTTACGGTCTGTGCAATACGCCCGGGTTGGTTTCCATTTAAATCTAGCACTTGGTTTCCGTCAACAGCAGAAAATACGTTACTTGTAATTAATTCGACATTACCATTACTAATAGTCCAGCCTTTGATTTTTTCGGTTATCTGTCTCTCACCAGTTATTACGTCTTTTTCAAAGGAGGCATTTTTTATCTGGGCCTTAACTGGTAATACATTACAGCATAAAATCGACACTATAATGACAAATTTCTTGTAGAAATTATTTTTCATAATCTTTACTTTTTATTGTTATCCTTAATCTGACCAAATGAAAGCATGATGTCGTATTAACCGCTAAAAACTTCGCAGTATCACCGCAATCCCCAATCTAACTGCCTTTTATCCTATTGAAAAAAGTGCTTACCCTTTAGCATTTCCATCCTAACAATTATAATCGAAATTCTAGGGTTGAAAGGAAAAGGTAAAACTTATTTAAAAATCATGAATTTACTTTAAAAAATTCTTCTAAAACAGCTTTTCTAGCTGAATAACATTAATTCATCTCTGGTATTAACCCTTAGGGCCATTTTGTCAATTCCCAACTTGCTGATTCGGAGGAAGGGCATCCTCCCATATAGAATACCCATCAAGATAAGCCGCTAAAACATCAATTATCTTGGGACAAAAAGAATTACATCCAAATTATTTTGAAGTTCAATTTCATTTCTGCTCGTTGGGGCAAAATTATGTATAAACTGTTTTTGATTTGCTGGATCTCATTAGCAAAAAACATTAATTGTTAGCAAAACAATTAAGTTTAATAGTAGTATTGTTATGTTCATAGTTTCATGAGGTGATTTATTAAAGGTAAACGTAGTGTGATTAAATTTTAATTAAATCTCAACAGTATCTGAAATTCAGATTGCTTTTATGATCACAGCTTCTGATTTCCATGATATTTGTATAAACAGGTATGAAGTTCCCCATTCCTCCCATCAGTTATATGCTGTAGAAAAGAATTGATTCTGATCTTGAGGGGATGATTAGCTAATGGATGGCAACCTAATAACAGATTAAGATTTCATTGCATAGGGAAATATAACCTTGATTGAAATGGAAATTTACAATACAGTAATAGTGGTGACATTGCTACGAAACTGTCCATTGTTGTGACAAGTTTATCCACTCTTGACGGTAAAAAAACCTTTCTGTACAAAGCTAGAAAAGCGCATAAAAAAAAGGGAAGTCGTTAGACCTCCCCTTTTTTATTATCAGCTTACTTTAATATCGCTTAAAACAAAAACCTTAACAGTATTTCATTAGTATTGCCCATATCGGCTAATTGCTTTCTAGTACTCACTTCATAAGCATACCCTAACAAGAGGCGCTTTTTAATACTGAAGTTTATCAGACCGGCAAAGGCGGCATCTGTTCTATAGGTAGCACCGATTTCGAAATTACCATCGAAGGAAAGCATGGTATTGATATCTAAAGAGACCGGTGCCCCGTTCACATAGCGCAATAAAGCGGAAGGCTTAAGAAAGGTGTTGTTCGATCGATTCAATAAAAGGTCGTACCCTGCAACGGCATACATATGGGGCCTTGCCTTGGCCACCGTAACCATACCGTCTTCATTGTCTGCGCGATCGGTGGACAGCAGTCTTGGGGCTGCCAAAGAGAAGTGCCATTTATCGAGCTTAAGGAGGGCTCCGATCCCTATATTCGGATTAAAATTCGATATAGAAGTGATATTGGGGTCGGCCATTTGGTTATAAGTTCTTAACCCCGCCGTATTCACACTATAAAAATTACCTCCCGCCTTTAGGCCCATGTACAGATCTGCTTTTTCCGAAACTTTTATCCTATAAGAAAAATCGATTGCCGTAAAGGTCTGTTTCTCAACGAAGGTGCGGCTGTTCAATATAGAGACCCCCAACCCTAAGTTCTTGCCCAATGTGGTGCCGAAGGAGACCAATTGTGAGCTAGGTGCGTCTTCAATACCCGTCCATTGTTGTCTGAACGTACTTGTGATTGCTGTTCGGCCGTCTACTCCCACGTAAGCTGGGTTAAAGGCGTTCATATGGTACATATAATTAGTGACCACGCCTTCTTGTTGTGCGAACAGTGTACTACAGCCGAGCAGTAGTACGCCTAAAATTGTATTTTTTATATTCTTCATGTTATTTTCTATTGTTGGTTGTTTTTTTAAAGACCGGTCAGGTATAGCCATCCATCTTGGTCCACGTTTCCGTTTCCATCCAAATCGATCTGGAAATAATACGATCCTGAATCGGGTAGTTTGTTATTCAAATTTTTGTACTGCCCTTCCCAATCGTTTTGGTAGTTCTTTGCCGAGAATACCTCTTTGCCCCATGAGTTGTACACCCTGACCAAAGAATTCGGATAGTTCTCTATATTATAGATAACCCAGGTATCATTGATGCCATCACCGTTCGGGGTAAAGGATTGTGATACGTCAAGTTCAACGGTATCACATACATCACCAAGACCATCACCGTCTCTGTCTTCTTGATCAGGGTTATAGGTTGTCGGACAATTGTCTAAAGTATCTTGAACACCATCATTATCGCTATCCTCGGTCGTATCTTTTTGGCTATCGGAACACCCATTGGCATCTGCCGTTTCTCCTGATGGAGTATTACTGCACGTATCAATAGCATCTATAACACCATCGTTATCGGCATCTTTCTGACTATCGGAACAACCATTGCTGTCCACAGCTTCATCTTCGGGAGAATCGGAACAGGCGTCTACAGCATCGTTCACGCCATCAAAATCGCTATCCTTTTGGCTAGGCGCACACCCATTTGAATCCGCAGTTTCACCACTTGGCGTATTTGCACAGGTGTCCACATCGTCCATGATACCATCTCCATCGGTATCTACATCCGTATCTTTTTGGCTATCGGAACACCCATTGACATCTACTGTCTCTCCAACTGGTGTGTTGGGACAAGTATCCAAATCATCCATGACACCATCATTATCGGCATCTTTTTGACTGTCAGAACAACCATTGGCATCCGCAGTTTCACCACTTGGGGTATTTGCACAGGTGTCCAAAGCATCGTTAACACCATCGTTATCCGAATCTTTTTGTGAATCTGAACATCCGATGGCATCAACAGTTTCACCACTTGGGGTGTTTGCACAGGTATCTACATCATCCATGACACCATCATTATCGGCATCACTTACCGAGTCTAGACAAGCCATACCCGCATCCGAAATGGTCCAACCAAAAGTGTCTATTATGCTCTGGCGCGCATCGGATCCTAAACAGTATTTGCTATTTCCACCATGAAATGGAATCCCATTTTTTAAGCTTAGTGCCGACCACCCAATTAGTAATTGGTCATAATTATATGTGGATAAAGTAGCATTATAAAACATTCCATCCAGATTACTTACATTGCTTACATTCCAAGAACCAATATTCTGATCAAAAGAAGTTGCTCCA
>NZ_FNGV01000001.1:0-1199544 GCF_900103215.1 Kriegella aquimaris | reverse complement strand
TGTTGGAATGGTTATTTGATTATCGTTGGAAGCCCCCGTATTATCGGTTTTCCAGGTGGTAATGAAATAGCTGTTTTCCGGTACGGAACAATCCTCACCGTCATCATTAATTGTCCATGCAAAATCATCTATTATCTTTTGGCGGGCAGCGGCCCCTGAACAATAGTCGCTATTACCTCCATCAAATGTTACCCCGTTCTGCAAGCTTAATGCGGACCAGCCTTGTAACAAACTGTCATAATTCGAGGTAGACAAGCTTGCCCCAGTGAACATTTCGGTCATATTGTTCACGTTGCCAACATTCCAAGAACCTATATTTTGATCAAAGGCAGAGGCATGGTAAAACATTCCATCCATTCTAATTACACTACTTACATCCCAATTACTGATATTTTGATCAAAGGAAGAGGCATAAACAAACATAGACCGCATTTCGGTTACGCTGCCAACATCCCAAGTTCCGATGTCCTGGTTAAAATTTGATGCCCCAAGAAACATATTCACCATATCCGTAACACTGCTAACATTCCAGCTACCAATGGGCTGATTGAAAGTCGTTGCATAATAAAACATACCTTGCATACGAATGACATTGCTCACATTCCAACTACCTATATCTTGATTGAAAGCAGAATTTGCAAACATATTTACCATGGTGATTACATTACCAACATTCCAAGTACCAATATCTTGGTTAAAGTTTGTAGCATTATAGAACATACCGCTCATATCGGTCGCCTTGCTCACATCCCAAGAGCTTATATCCTCATTAAAGGTTGTCGCCTGACTAAACATACTGCTCATATCAGTTACTAAAGAAAGGTCTGGGACATCCAAAGCATTGAAAACAAAATTATTACAATAAGAAAAACTATTTCTCATAGAAGTCCATTGCTGTGTACCCCATTGTTCAACGGATAGCAATTTCTCATTGTCCTGCCCATAGGAAAATTCTAAATGTGGAAAATCTCCGCTGATTTTTACGGTATACGTACCGGCAGAGGCATAGGTATGGGTCGTAGAACCGGTATACACCGTGGCATCTGTTGTTCCATCGCCCCAGTCAACCGTATAGGCAAAAGAGCCCGTACCGGTGGGAATGGTTATTTGATTATCGTTGGAGGCCCCTGTATTATCGGTTTTCCAGGTGGTGATAAATTCTCCTTGGGCCATTATGCTGCCAAAACTCAGTAGGCATAATGCAAAAAATAGTAAATGAATGGTTCGTTTTTTCATAAAAGTAATTGATTTAACATTGTGGTTTTCGGGTTTCAATTTTGATGGTTTTTCCTACTTTGGTACAGCTGTATTTTACCTACAGTACTTTTTTAGAGCATCCAAAAAAAAACGCCCGGAAGGCGCAAATGGGATATTTTAGACCCCCAAACATGTGTTCAAATCGTATTTGAACACATGTTTTAAACTCTTTATCGAAAAAATTGGTGGTTACAGAATACTATAGCGTAGTGTCTTTATTTTCTGACAGGTAGTCGCTCAAGCTTTGCTCGGTAAGTTTTTTAAAGGTTTTGCTAAAGCTACTTCGACTGGCGAAACCGCATTCCCAAGCTAAGGCTTCGATAGTATTTGCCGACAAAAAACCGCCATCGATCAATTCTTTGGCCTTTAACATTCGTAGATGGTTTCTGTATTGGGAAAAACTGAGTCCGAAGCATTGATTTAAAAAGTAAGACAAGTGGTGTGTAGGAATTTCCAACGCGCGGGCACATGCGGTCAAATCAAAATCTTGGGCCAAAAACAAATTCCTTTGTTTCATAAGTTCCAGTTTCTTTTCTATTATTTGAATGTCAAGTCCAAATTTTGGTTCTTCCGAACTAGTTGGGGATTCTTCCCTTACACCGTTTTTATCCTTAGTCACCCCACTTGCCAGTGGAAAACCATAGAGTACAGAAGGAAAATAAACAGGTATAACGCCAATACCCAAAATGACCAAATAGAGTATACCGGTGATAATAACTGCCCCAGGCTGATCATAGAAACGAAACTGAAAAATATGTATGCCAAATATTCTTTCCAATCCAAAAACGAAAATCAGTAATGACATGGCCATTAGTGAGAAGAAAAAAAACAGTAACCATCTATTGAGGACAATTTTTAATTTCCCGGTAGAATCCAACTTTATAAAAAATCTTAGTTCGGGAAATAAAATAACCAGACAACTAAATTGCCATAAATGGCGAATCAAGTAATGTTGGTTTAAAGTCAACAAGCCATATTTCACCTGAAATCTAGTTTCTGGATGCAGTATAGCATTATGAACAATCTCATTATAAATAGAATTTGGTTTTGCGTAAAGTATAAATACATCTATACTACTTAACAAAAAAGGAACGAACAGAAGCAAATATTTCCATTTCCATCTAAATCCATCTTTGAAAATAGTTATAAAGTAAAAATAAATTGGAACTGAAATTAGAGCATAAAGAGGAAGTGGCCAAGCATAGAACCAGGGAAATCTGTCAAGGTGACCTGCTACTATAACATAGGTCTGTAAAGCATATATGGCAAAAATAAAATAGAAAGCGGCCAAGAATAAAGTAGAAGTTATGTTTACGGGCCTTCTATAAAATAAGAGGGTAATCAAAACAAAACCAAAAATGGCCGAAATCAGTAAGATAGTATTCAATCTACAAATAATTATATATTAAAAATAGATTTCCAAGGCTTGGAAAACCTATTTCACAAACTACATTGGAATATCTCAATCTAGTTACTTTTTTATAGTTTCCACGCCTTACTTATCCTGCCTGATTCTGGCAAAATCAAATACTATAGATGCTATGATAACCTTTTAACATATGTAATTTTTATTTCTTATTATTTTTACAATAATTAAGATTTCAGTGTAAAAAACAAAATTACGGTTATTAGCGAATTGAAGGGGCTAAAATACCCATAGAAAAGCAAAGATGAAACAATCAATGCTTAATTTTTGTAATAATTTTCTTCAAATTTAAGTAAAGCAATGAAAAACAGCTTACTGCTAATTATCTCTATATGAGGTTTTTGTTTTAAAAGAATCGAATCAACCTCGGTTTGCTTCTGGTACAACTAAGTTTTTTACGCTATCCTTTCCTTATTTCTTAACAAAAATTAATTTATTCTTTTTGTATTAGTAAGACTTCGAACAAGAGTATTCACACTTTTGGAATCTCAATTGAAGAACTCAAAAAATGAAAGATAGAAGAAAACTTGTGAATTGTATGCAAAATACCAATGCAAGCCTTATTATATAATTGGTCTCGATTCAAAAACAATCAAGGATCTGGAACTTTTTTTATTCTAAAAACTATGATTACTTCAAAAAACTGTTTGACCCCACCCCAGCTCAAAGGGTGATAAGAAACAATATTCACTTCAAGTTTTAAACTACTTCGTATGTTCTTGTCTATCTTGAAGCTCTTAATTTCATGCTAACATCGTATAGTGTATGGCTAATTATGTTGAGAATAAGAAGGCACTGAGCATGTATCTTTGTAAGCGGCAAGTCGCAATGCCTATGTCGGTTTTAAGGGAGTGAAAGTCGCAAATAGCGGTTTCCACCCAGTGGAGTTAATTGATAAGGCATCGAAGTATAATCCATGGCCGAAATTATCCTAATCGATAGAAAGTCACTGGATCGGGAAAGAAAGGGTAGTGGATAATACCTGAGAAGAAAATGATTTTCAATTGTCGATGTTGCGTTTTAGCAATTTCATTACAATAATCTGATTGTATAACCTTTAATTATTTTAAATGTCAAAAACGGGAATTTCCTTTAAAACGCTAAGCATTTGTCTTGTTTTTATTTTTGGCCTTTTTGCATGTAAAGATGCGAAGCAAACCGCCAAAGTCGAACAACCGCATCGTCCGAATATTATTTATATTATGACCGATGACCATGGGTATCAGGCCATCAGTGCCTACGGCGGTCAACTTAATGAAACTCCGAATATCGATAGAATTGCCGATGAGGGGTTGTTGTTTACACGAAGTTTTGTTACCAATTCAATATGTTCGCCGAGTAGGGCCGTAATGCTTACGGGTAAATTCTCTCATTTGAACGGGCAGCAAATCAATAGCCAGAAATTTGATGGCAGCCAGGTGACATTCCCCAAATTACTTCAAGGAGAAGGGTATCAAACCGCAATGATAGGAAAATGGCATTTGGGCAGTGATCCGACCGGTTTCGATTATTGGAATATTTTACCGGGACAGGGTGATTATTATAATCCCGATTTTATTGAAATGGGAATGAAGTCAACGGTAGAAGGGTATGTTACCAAGCTTATTACCCAATTTAGTTTAGATTGGTTAAAAAATAGGGATAAAGAAAAACCTTTTGCCATGTTGATGCATCATAAGGCTCCGCATAGGTGTTGGATGCCCGATACTGAATATTTAGAAAAGTATAATGACGTAAAATTTCCTCTTCCTGATAATTTTTACGACGATTACGAAAACCGAACAGCGGCCGCCCAGCAGAAAATGCATATCAAAGACTTTTGTCCGGTTAACGATTTAAAAATGTATGATAAGGAGGGAGAAATAGAGGGGAGGCTAAGAAAATATTTCGAAAAACAAATCAATCGAATGAACGCGACCCAACGTGCTGCCTGGGATAAGGCCTACGACAAGGAGATCAAATATTACAAAGAGGCAGGACTCACGGGCAAGGAATTGATGGAATGGCGTTATCAACGTTATCTTGAAGATTATTTGAGGTGTATTGCCTCTGTAGATGATAGTGTAGGGGAAATATTGGATTACCTAGAAGAAAATGGTCTTGCAGAGAATACTTTGGTCGTATACACCTCGGATCAGGGCTTTTATTTGGGAGAGCATGGTTGGTTCGACAAACGCTTTATGTATGAAGAATCTTTTCGTACCCCATTGCTAATGAAATTACCTTCAAAGTTCAAGAAGGCAACAGTAGAACAATTGGTTCAAAATATTGATTATGCGCCTACTTTTCTTGATTTGGCCGGTGCGCAAATACCCGAAGCAATGCAAGGGAAATCATTGGTGCCCCTTTTAGAAGAGGAGGGTAATGCCGAATGGCGTGATGCGCTGTATTATCATTATTACGAGTATCCGGGTCCACATTCGGTAAAAAGGCATTACGGGGTTCGAACGGATCGCTATAAGCTAATTCATTTTTATAACGATATAGACCAATGGGAGCTATATGACCTTAAAGAAGATCCGACGGAAGTAGAAAATATTTATGGCGAAGCAGACTACGCACAAATAGCGGCACAATTGCATGTTAAGCTAAATGAATTAAGGGAGCAATATAAAGACACTGCGAAATTAGAGACTAAAACGAAGTAACAAAGGAACATTTTTAGTATGCAACGTTTTTTCAATTTAGTTTATATGAGCACCAAAAAATTGCAGCATATTCTATACCTATTTGCTATTGCAACTATAGTCTGCAATGCCCAGGGAAAGGAAACGCGGCCGGTAAAAATATTTATCCTCGGTGGTCAATCGAATATGGATGGTTGTGGTTTGGCTGAAGAACTTCCTGAAGCATATGCAAAGCCCCCCGAGAATAGCATGACTTGGGACAACAAGAAAAATGAATGGACGAGCCTGGGTACGGACTCTTTTGCCGAAAGAAGGGAATTCAAGTTTGGTCCTGAAATCGCGTTTGCCAAAGTGTTGGCCAAAAAATTCCCTGACCATACCATTGCTATTGTGAAGACTTCTGGGGGAGGTACGAAACTATGGAAACATTGGCTTCCCGATCAACCGATGTACATCAGATTTTTTAAAAATTTTGAGAATGCAATTGAAAGTTTAGAAACGAAAGGAACTCCCTTTGAAATATCTGGAATGCTTTGGATGCAAGGAGAGTCGGATGCTGAATTTCTCGATTGGGCAAATGCCTATGAAGACAATCTTAAAGTACTTTTTGAGGCTGTTAGGTTACAAACGGGAAAAAAGGAACTTACTATTGTGATGGGAAGAATTTCTATAGGTCTTTTGCGAAAAACGCCTTGGAATTTTGATTTTACCCCAGTTGTTCAAGAAGCCCAGGACATCGTGTCGAGCCAAGATAAAAATGTTTATATCATCAACACCGATAAACTAAAAACATTAAAAGACAATACACATTTCAATACAGAAGCCCAGATTTGGTTGGGTAAAAAGATGGGAAAAATAATGCTCAAGGCTTTGAAATAGATGAAAATCTGGAAGCACCGCCAGCAAAAAGCCAATCCGCATATTCGGATTGGCTTTTTTTATCGAATTAAATAAGTTTTTCTTTTGAATTTTAGCCGTCCTTCGTTGAAAACTGCTTTACATATTTTGTCGGGCTCGTACCAAACTCCTTCGCAAAACATTTGCTGAAATATTTTTGATTGTTAAAACCGGTCATATAGGCCACTTCTGAAATATACATCTTATTTTTTTTCAACAATTGGGCGGCTCTTTTAAGGCGTATTTTTTTGATAAAGTTTACCGGTGTTTCTCCGTTTATCACCTGAAGTTTTCGATATAGATTTGCCCTGCTCATCCCGACTTCCGAGGCTAGATATTCGACGCTCAGCAAACTATCATCCATTGAATTTTCAATAATTTGTATCAGTTTCTTTATGAACCGTTCCTCATTCGAGTCTATTTCGATATCGGTCGGTTCTGCAGTAATAATTTTACTATACTTGGCTTTAAGCTCCTTTCGTGAGAGTAGGGCGTTTATTACCTTCCATTTTACGAATTCAAGGCTGAATGGTTTTTCAATATAGTCGTCGGCTCCTAAACTTAGACACTTAATTTTTGTTTCCTCAGAACTTTTAGCGGTCAACATAAAAATAGGAATTGTTTTGGTCTCTTCGTTTTCTTTTAAACGTTTTAGCATAGAGATTCCATCTTCAATAGGCATAAGTATATCACAGACAACTAATTGAGGCTTTTCTTCGATGCATGATTGATACCCTTCGGCACCATTGGCTGCCTCAAAGACATTAAAATCTTTTTTCAATTCATCTTTGACCATTGACCTTAAGTCCTCGTTATCTTCTACAATCAATACTTTGGGCTTTTCGCTGTTTATTATGTTCGATTCGGTGTCAAATGTAGAAGCTACTTCTTCAATGACCTGAAATTCGGAATTATGAATGTAACTTTTGGTAAGTGGTTTTCCCGTATTTGTTCGTTCCTTCTTATGATATGCGTTTTTGTTGATCGGAAGATAAAAGGTAAACTCGGTGAACACATTTTCTTCGCTTTCGACCCTTATGGCACCGTGATGTCTTTCTACAAGTTTGTGTACCAGTTCCATGCCTATGCCTGTACCGGGTATTTGATTACTGTATTTCTTTGTTGCTTGGTAATAGCGATCGAATATGTGGCCTAGGTCCTCTTTCGGAATACCAATCCCATTATCTTTAACGCTACATTTGATATAAGTGTTCTTTTTCAACTGCATTGACCCCATGGAGTCATCATTTTCATCCGCAAATTCTAAAGAGACCGTAATCTTCCCTTGTTTTGGGGTATATTTAAAAGCATTGGATAAGAGATTAAAGAGTATTTTCTCTAAAATATCAACATCGTACCAGCCTTTGATAAGTTCTTCTTTAGACAAGAAATTATATTCTATATCGTAAATTTTGGCAAAATCATTGAATGCATTTTTTATAATGCTAATGTCTTTTACAATATTGTTTTTCGATATGTGTAGCTTAAATTTACCTTCATCAAATTTTCTGATATCCATAATTTGATTGATTAACCTGTGCATTCTTAAGGTGTTGTTGTAAATGCGTTGGGAGGTAATCGGGTTTAATGTAAATTTCTTTTCTTTTACGACTTTTTCTATAGTACCTAGAATAAGGGATAGGGGTGTGCGCAGTTCATGTGATATATCCGTAAAAAACACCATTTTCATTCGGTTCATCTCATTGTCTTTTTCACGACTTACGGTCTCGGCAACCAACTTTTTCTTCAATTTGTACCAGCGTTGAACTAATAACGTCGCTATGTAGATACAAACGGCTAAGAATAGGAAATACATGAAGTAGGCGAGGTTGCTTCTCCAATACGGAGGGATGATTTCAAAACCAAATGCTGTGGGTGTTGTACTCCACACTCCATCACTATTAGAGCTTTTTACCTTGAAGGTATATTTACCAGGGGGCAAATTATTGTAATTCGCATTTCTATTAGAGGCTTTAGTATAATGCCACGAATCATTAATACCTTCAAGCATGTAGGCATACTCATTTTTGGAGGGTGCGGTAAAATCTAGTGACGAAAACTCAATAGCGATGTTATTTTTGTTATATGGTAATTGTTTGTGCTCATCATTTATGAATTCATTTGTCGAACGTTGGTTTTCTGCATACTGTCCGTCTGGTTGATCACTTAGAATGGTGAAATTTGTTATGATTGTCTCGGGCGCCTGAAACGCTTTTTTGTAATTTTTTGCATGTACGGTATAAAAGCCACCAGGACAACCAAAATATAAAGTACCGTCTATATCGCTGGTGTAGGAGTTGAACATGAAATAACTTTCGGTTACACCGTCTTCCATACCAAAATTGACAAATTTTTCTTCTTTTTTATCAAAGCGCGAAATACCATTTCGCGTACTGATCCATAAATTTCCCGATTGGTCTTTTTCAATACTTGAAACGGTTGTTGATATTAACCCCTGTTTTTTTCCAAAGCTTTTTATGGTATGCTCTTGGCCGTCATATAAATTTAGTCCACCGCCTCTTGTGCCGATCCAGATATCGCCACCTTCGGTTTCCAGTAAACTTAAAATTGCATTGGAAGACAAACCCCTTTCAATATCGGGGTTGAAAATCTTTATTTCTTCCTCAATAAGGTTAATCTTATATAGACCATCACCTCTAGTTCCGATCCATATATTCTGAGATTTATCTAAATGCATCACAGAAACATTTTTACCTAAAAGAAGCGAAATCGCCTTATTTTTAAAATCGGAAATATTTTTAGTTGAACCAACAATGTCTATTCCTCCACCCCAAAGACCGACCCAAATTTCATTATTGTTAAGGGTCACAATATCCCTTAAACTTTTGTGAAAGCGCTTTATGGTGTCAAATTCGATAGGGTCTTTACCACTTCTGTAGTTCTTTGAGGTTAGAAGAAGTTCGCCAACCCCCACTAAAATTTCTTTTTGCTCGAAGTCTTTTTTTACAAAGCAATGTGTTTCTTCCGTTGCCAACAATAAAGTATTGGTATTTGATACGAGGTTGTACCGGTACAAGCCGTTTTTGTTCAACGTAAGTAGCATTTCCTCGCTATTTTCCTTGAGCAAAGATTGTGCAAACGAATTGTTCAAAGTCTCGTCGACAGCGGTGTATTCGAAGATTGAATTCCGGCCGATGTGTTTTTTTATGTCCTTATTAGTTGCAATCCACAGGTTGTTGTAACTATCTATGGCAGTAGAATTGATCTTGTTCTCGACGGAACCCCTTTTCTTGGTATTGGCATTGCCCACTGCTTCAAACTTATAAAGGTTGTCTTCCCGAGTTCCTTTATAGAGGCCAAGTTGATTGCCGACCCATAATGTTCCAGATTCTTTTTCAATTGATATGGAGGTGAATTCCGGACGGATTGTCCCATTTTTTGTGAAACTTGTATATGTTTCCAATATTTCTAATTGAAAATCACCTTTTCTATAACCCAATACGAAAATGCCTTCATTTGTTGCCGCAATAAAAGTGTTGTTTTCAGATATGACCAAGAGTGCTGTGTCTGAAAGAAACCCCGTCTCATTTAGGGTATTCGCTTTGTCTAACACTAAAATGCCTTTTGGGCTGGCAAACCATTTTCTGCCGAAGATGTCTTCACAAAAATGATTTATTCGTTTGTCCTTGGCCCAAATGCTATTTTTCTGTTTGTAATTAAATTGTGTTTCAAACCCTATGTTTTCCTCCTTTTCGTCGGGTATTACTTTTACGATTCCCGTATTCCGCAAATTGACCCATATCGTGCCATCCAAAGATTTTCCAAGAATTTTACTGGTATTGTTTTTATAGTATCCTTTAAAACTATTGGATTGGCGATTGTAGTAAATCAGATAGCTTTCACTTCCGATCCACAAATTCCCTTGATCATCTTCGACAATAGAGTTGATGCTATTATTAGGGATCGATTTTTCATCGAAAACATCATATCGGTTCTCTACCAACGAATGGCCGTCATACCTATAAAGACCGCTATCGGTACCTAGCCATAGAAACCCCAAATGATCTTCAAAAACAACATTGGTTTTCTTACTGAAGGGAATACCGTCAATATTGAGTGAATAGAAATAGGTGGTACCTTCTTTTTGGGCCAAACAGCTAAACTGAAAAACCAATAGTAATAAAAAGACAGGTATCTGTTTCATGGGGGTAAACTTTGAATAGAGTGAATTAGAGCCCTTTATAAATGGATTTTAAGTCTCGTAAAATTGAGATTTAAAGATAAAGCAAGGCTTTTTTTGCGAATAATCAATAAAAATAAGGGTCAATATGTCAAATTGAGGGTGTTAAATGTTGCTGATAAGGGGGGTATATGTTGCAGTCGTGTTACCTGAAGTCAATGAAACAGGGAGATGCAACATATGGATACCTAAATGAGATTTCTCGGTTGCAATAGCGGTCTATATTTACAAAGTTCCGTGTGCAGTTCAACGATACGGATATAATAACTTAACTAACATTGACTATTATGAATTTAAAAAGAATTTTATTGCTACTACTGTTCTTCGGTATGGTCTCGCTACAAGCACAGCAAGACTTGACCGGAACCATTACCGATGAGTCGGGGCAGCCTCTTCCGGGGGTAAATGTCTTGGTGAAGGGTACTACTACCGGTACCGTTGCCGATTTTGACGGAAATTATTCAATAAATGCCGCCACAGGAGGCGTATTGGAGTTCAGCTACTTGGGCTTCATTACTAAAAGTGTTCAGGTAGGGAATGCGACTACTATTAATGTTGTACTACAAGAAGATGTTTCTCAATTAGATGAGGTTGTCGTTATTGGTTATGGTACTTCTACTAAAAAAGATCTTGTGTCTTCAGTTGCTTCCATTAAATCTGATGTTTTAGAGAACCAGCCGGTGGCAAGGGTAGACCAAGCTTTGCAAGGCCGCGCCACTGGGGTTGAGGTCACTTCGAACAATGGAACACCTGGTACGGGTGCTACCATTCGTATTAGAGGTAATAGCTCGATCAACGGTAATAACGATCCATTGTATGTGATCGATGGTTTTATCGCGGGTACAGGTTTTAACTTGAATACAATTAATGTAAACGATATTGCATCCATTGAAATATTAAAAGATGCGACAGCCCTTTCGATTTACGGAACAAGGGGTGCCTCTGGTGTTATTTTGATTACGACCAAAAATGGTAAAGGAATGGCCCCTGGAAAACCTGTAATTGCCGTTAATCATTATTATAGCCTACAGGAAACTGCAAATCGAATCAATATTCTAGGTGGGCAAGATTTTATCGACTACAAAAATGAATCGTATCAGTTCGTACCTGGACCGGATGGTTTTGGGCTAACCGACACTTCTTTGCCATTCGTTTTGGATCCTGAGAATACGACAACAACAGATTGGCTAGATGTAGTAGAGCAGCCTGGTGCTATTTCCAATACCGATGTTTCGATAACAGGAAATTCTGAAAATGCCAATTATTTTATTTCGGGAAACTATTTCAATCAAAAGGGACTGTTAAGGGGGTCTGGCCTAGAAAGGGTAAACTTTCGAACCAATCTTGATATCAGGGTTACCGATAGGTTTAAAGCTGGTATTCGAGCTAACATGACGCATTATAAAATTGAGAATAATAAGGTTAATTATGGGAATATCGTTAGTTCTGTGCTGCCTATTCGCCCAATTTATCTTGAAGATGGTAGCTTTTCGTTTGAAAATCCGATCAGTGCCGGATTGGAACGTAATCCCGAAGCCGATATCCAACACCGCGTAGATCATGATTTGGTCACACAGCTTATCACCAATGCCTATATAGATTATGAGATAGCAAAGAACCTTTCCTTCAAGTCTACCTTCGGCGCCCAGTTGAACTATTTAAAGCAAAATAATTACTTGCCCGGTATACTGCCTGAACGTGTGACTGGGGGGTATGGTAGAATTAATACAAGATTTACGAAAAGCATATTGAATGAGAATACACTGAATTATAACTTGGATTTAGACGATCATTCCTTAAAAATCTTAGGCGGTTTTACCTGGCAGAAAGACAATAACGAAAGTACGTCTGCCGAAGCCGATAATTTTCCGAACGATGTGGTATCGTTCAACAATCTGGCATTAGGGGATTCTGAAACAGCAACGGTTGGTTCTGGCTACGGACAAAGAACCTTGACTTCCTTTTTAGGTCGTGTCAACTACGGATACAAAAGCAAATATTTGCTAACCTTGGTTGGTCGGTACGATGGGTCTTCCGTGTTTGAGACGGGCAATAAATATGCATTTTTCCCATCTATCGGGGCGGCTTGGAACGTTGACGAGGAAGATTTCATAGCTGATTCCGATGTAATAAACAGATTTAAGATCAGAGGTAGTTATGGTATTGTAGGAGAACAAGGTGTTGCCGCATACAATTCCATTGCAACCTACGCCAATACAGCAACCGTATTTAATGGTTCTTTGGTAAACGGAGTACTTGTTGGTCAAGTGCCTAGTAGTGGTTTGACATGGGAAACAACCAAGCAGTTGGATGTAGGTCTCGAACTGGGCTTTTTCAACAATAGGATATCCTTTGAAGCCGATTATTATAAGAAGACCACGGACGACTTATTGCTTGCGGTTGCATTGTCTGGGCAGGTAGGGGCAAACTCAACTACGCAATTACAGAATTTAGGATCTGTTGAAAATAGGGGTTTTGAATTCGGCTTGAATACCATCAATGTACAAAACGATAACTTTACTTGGGAGTCGAACCTCAGTATATCATCTAACAAAAGTGAGATATTGGAGCTAGATGATCAAGAGTATATCTCTTTACAATCTACAGGAAACCAGGGAGGTAATTCTGCACGGTTGATTGTCGGTGAAGCCCTGCCAACTTTTGTAGGGGCGAGATATTTGGGTACCTATAAAACTGCCGATGAAATTATTGCCGACGGAAGGGAAGGAAGGTCATTTATTGGAGGACCTCGATACGAAGATGTCAATGGCGATTCAAACATTAATGACGAAGACTTTCAGGTGCTTGGTAGTCCGGTACCCGATTTTTACGGGGGCTTTAGAAACACCTTTACCTATAAAAATCTTTCATTGGATGTGTTTTTTCATGGCAGTTATGGTGCCGAAATCTGGAACGTGCGAACACAGACAGCATACTATGGTAGGGGCGAACAAAATGTGGACCCTATCGTATTGCAACGTTGGATAGCTGGGGTTAATGAAACTTCCGATATTCCTAGAGCAGGACCTTCGAACAGTCTATTTAACGTAAATAGTGATTTGAATATAGAAGATGGGTCTTATTTGCGATTGAAAACGATGACCTTGAATTATGATATTCCTATGGAAGCAAAAGGGCTCGGAAACGTATTCAGTGCAATGAATGTATATGTTACCGGAACAAATCTTTTACTCTTTTCCGACTTTACATTGGGTGATCCAGAAGTAAATAATTTTACTGATGGAAGTGGTCTTGGCTCTGTTTCTCAGGGGTTTGCATCAGGGCAATATCCTTATGCTAAAACAATAACCTTAGGTGTAAAAGTAGAATTTTAAAAAAAATCGATATGAAAACTAAATTAACGAGCAAATTTTTGATACTGCTTTTGAGCTTCTTTGTTCTGAGCTCATGTGACAAGTTTCTTGAAGAAGATTTAAGGGATGAGATTACGCCAGATGCTTTTTTTACCAATGATAAAGAAGCCGAACTTGCCGTAAATGGGGTCTACCGGCTCTATCACAACAATAACCTTTACGGACAACGTGGGCTTGACAATTATTATACGAGCGGTGCCGATATACAGGCAGCTAGTAGAAACGTAAACAATGCGATACACAATTATCTCATTCAAGAAGGTACCGCAGATGGTAATGGTACTTGGATACAACTATACCGAGTGATAAATAATACGACGGAGTTTATCTCCAATATCGAAGGCAATGAAAACCTTTCACAGGAGGCCATTGATCAAAGACTTGGCGAATTACTCTTTCTAAGGGCTTTGGCCTATTATCATTTGACGAACCTATGGGGCGATGTCCCTTTTTATACCGAGCAATTACCGGTGCCGGAAAGATCTGTTTTAGGGAGGTCTCCAAAGGCCGAGATAAGAAGTGCGATGAAAGCCGATTTGGCCAGGGCCTTTGATTTGTTGCCTACTTCCTATTCAGGCAGCAATTTAGGTAGGGCCAGTAAATGGGCCGCTGCAACACTAAAAGCAAAGTATCATCTTTTTGATGGAGAATGGGCATTGGCGAAGGCTGAATGCGATATCGTAATTGATCAAAGCCCACATCGGCTCTTAGATAATTATGCCGATGTATTCGATCAATCGGATCCAAGCAATCAATATAATGACGAATACATTTTTGTGGTTGATTTTGAGGCTGATTTAGTAGGTGAGTTGTCTACTACTAGAACAGACGACTACAACCCGCGTATTAGAGATGAACCGGCGGGGCGTAATAATGACACCATTGTAGATGGAGTTTCAGGCAGTAAAGTATCAATTTTTCAGGGACTACTACGCGATCGAAATGAAGATATGACCGGTTTCGGTTGGTCTGTTCCCTTGCCCGAATTTGCCTCAAAGGAGAATTGGCAAGAAGGTGATCTAAGATATGATGCGACCATCGTTTCCGAATATTTAGGGTGGAAACTATCGTTCCCTTACTTTAGAAAAAATTGGAATTTAGACCAAGAAAATTCTTTACGTAGCAATCACCCTGAAAATTATATTGTTTTCCGATTGGCAGATGTGTATCTAATGGCGGCAGAGGCTGAAAATGAATTAAATGGCCCAGGCAATGCTTTTGGCTATGTCAATACAGTACGTGAGCGTGCTTTTGAGCCAGATCAACCTTGGAGCGGCTTATCTCAAGACCAGTTTAGGGAAGCGATGTACGATGAACGAAGGTTTGAATTGAGTGCCGAAGGTCATCGTCGTATGGATCTTATTCGTTGGGGTATCTTGTTAGAAAGGGTGCAATCGGTTCAACATAGGGCATGGAACAATCCCGGTGCCAACATACAGCCATATCACGTTTTATTGCCGATACCCCAAAATCAATTGGAACTGAATCCAAATTTATTGGAATCCGATCCTTCGAATAACGGGTACAGATAATGTCATAATGAAAATTATTGCCATGGGACGTGTTTTCCTGTCCCATGGTTTTATTTTATACTATTCCAATGATGAGACAATGCTCGTATTTAGTTCTTCTTTTATTGATTTTCTCGTTGATATCCTGTAAAAATAAGGGACAATTAACGCAAGATTCCACTGAAATAACAGTCCGAAAAACAGGCGACAAGCCGAATATTATTTACATTTTGGCTGATGATCTGGGGTATGGTGATTTAAGTTCTTATGGTCAACAGAAGTTTACCACGCCCAATATTGATAAGCTGGCAGAGGAAGGAATGCTTTTTACCCAACATTATTCGGGAAGTACGGTTTGCGCACCTTCTCGATCGGCACTTTTGACTGGTATGCATACCGGCCATACCGTTGTTCGTGGCAATAAAGAAATACAGCCCGAAGGCCAATACCCAATACCTGATAACACGTATACCTTGGCAGAAGCCATGAAAAAAGTGGGTTATGTTACAGGAGCTTTTGGGAAATGGGGCTTGGGATACCCCGGTTCGGAAGGTGATCCTTTGAACCAAGGTTTTGATTCTTTCTTTGGATACAATTGCCAACGCATGGGTCATAATTACTACCCGCGTCATTTGTGGGCCAATCATGATTCGTTAGTGCTTTCAGAAAATTTTGGAAAGAAGAAAGGGGTTTATGCGCCTGAACTTATTCATGAAAAGACATTGGATTTTATTGAAGTCAATAAAGAACACCCTTTCTTCCTTTATGTGGCCTCCATTATTCCGCATGCTGAATTGGCGGCTCCAGAAGAAGTGCTCAGCAAATATCGAGGGAAATTTCTTCCTGAAAAAGCGTATGAAGGAGTTGATAGTGGACCTGAATACCGATTGGGACCCTATGAGTCACAAAAAGAAACACATGCGGCATTTGTCTCCATGGTTCAAATCTTAGATGGCCAAGTAGGTGAAATAATGGCAAAACTTAATAAACTTGGTATTGCAGATAATACAATAGTAATTTTTACTTCCGATAATGGCCCACATACGGAAGGCGGAGCCGATCCAGATTATTTCGATAGCAATGGTCCATTTAAGGGTGTCAAAAGAGATCTTTACGAGGGAGGTATTCGAGTTCCGATGATAGTAAAATGGCCGGGCAAGGTAAAAGCAGGAAGCAAGACCGAACAAGTATCAACTTTTTGGGATGTCTTTCCCACATTTACATCGATTGTTGGTGGTGATTCTCCGAATGATATAGATGGAATTTCTTTTTTGCCGACGCTTTTGGGCAATGAAGATCAACAGGAAAAACATGAATACCTCTACTGGGAATTTCATGAGAAGGGTGGTCGACAAGCCGTTAGAATGGGTGATTGGAAAGGTGTGAAGTATAATGTTATAAAGAACCCCGATGCACCTATCGAATTGTATGATTTATCCACAGATGTTGGGGAAAGCAATAATGTGGCTGAAGACCATCCCGAGATAGTAAAAAAAATAGAAGATATTTTAAAGGAAGCTAGAACTCCATCTGAGGTTTATAAGTTTAACCAAGAAACTTATTTGAACGTAGATTAAAAATAGTTGTTGAGTGAGTTAGTTGTTTTAAAGGGGTTTCTGACTATGGGAAACCCTTTTTTCGTATAGGTTAAGCCTATATCTTTTTTAAGAATGATAAAATAATTGCATTATTTTAAGACAAACTCCAAAAGGGTTAATGCGTAGAAGTAATGAGAAAATGGATTATTGTAATATTAATAGGCAGTTGTTTCCGATTTGTGTCGTCACAAACGAATGCAAACCTCGAAGTTAAGATCGATGCCAATATTGAACTTCAAACTATTTACAATTTTGCGGCATCAGATGCTTGGGCTGCGCAGTTTGTAGGTAAATGGCCTGATTCGAAAAAAAATAAAGCTGCCGATTGGTTGTTCAGTACGGACTTTGATAACGATGGATCCCCAAAGGGAATCGGTCTTTCTGCTTGGCGATTTAACATTGGTGCAGGTAGTGCCATGCAGCATGAAGAAAGTGGAATTAAAGATCCCTGGAGAAGAACGGAGGGTTTTTTGCAAGATGATGGGAGCTACAACTGGAAGCAACAAGCAGGTCAGCAATGGTTTCTACAAGCAGCAAGAGAAAGAGGGGTAGATCAGTTTATAGCTTTTGTCAATAGTCCGCCCATACAATTAACAAGAAATAAGAAAGCACATTCCGATGATGGCTTAAGCGCTAATTTAGCACAGGAGAACTATACTGCATATGCCAATTTTCTTACTGCGGTACTGCAGCATTTTAAAGATAGTCTCGAAATAGATTTTGATTATGTCAGTCCGTTCAACGAGCCGCAGTGGCAATGGAAAGGCGGACAAGAAGGATCACCTTGGAACAATGATGAGCTGGACCATGCTGCACGGGTAATTGACGCTGTTTTTGTCGCTGCTAATATCGATTCGAAAATAGAAATCACTGAAGCTGGGCAAATTGACTATTTGACCGGTAAAAAAGAAAAACACCAAAATAGAAGTGACCAAATAGAAACATTCTTCAATTCGAATAGCCCCCATTATCTAGGGAATTTAAGCACCTTGGCCCCCAAGGTCGCCGCGCACAGCTATTTTACGACCTGGGATATTCAAAAACTTAAAAGAGAAAGGGAACGAATTGCAGAAAAACTGTTGAAATATCCGTCTTTGGAATATTGGATGAGTGAATATTGCATTTTAGAAAACAATAAGGAGATTCGAGGAAAAGGTAAAGATTTGGGTATGGACACTGCACTTTATGTTGCGCGTGTATTACATGCCGATTTGACCATTGCAAATGCCAGTGCTTGGCATTGGTGGTTGGCAATGAGTCCATATGATTTTAAAGACGGACTACTCTACCACAACAAAAACAACGAAGATGGTGCTATTTCAGATTCCAAATTGCTTTGGACATTGGGCAATTATTCCAGATTTATCAGGCCTGGGGCCAAACGTATTTTGGTAGCGTACAAAGGCATTAATGAAGTGGAAAATTTAAAGGATGGGTTGCTGGTATCCACCTACAAAAATAAGGACGATAGTATTGTGGTAGTTATCGTCAATCAAAAAGACGAGATGGGCGCCATAAAGTTGAATATGGCACTGCCTGCAACGACAAGGGTAAAAAGTTATATAACCAATGCATCTTATAATTTGCAAAAAATGCTTGATGGCCCATTGACCGACGGTAGAATTCAGGCATTGCCGAAATCAGTGACTACACTAGTATTGATACCATAGCCCTAGGAAAGAATAGGAAAATTCGTTTAGCCCAGATATTTATAAATGCAGATTTACTAATGTTAAGCTATTGGTTCATAGCTCTAAAGTGCATATTCCTATTTTGTCGAGACTAGAATAACATATGAACCTTCTTGGAGCTCAAATTTCCCTGTTTCTAGATTTTTAACGGCATTCCCATTAAGCTTTTCGCCATTTTTAGAGATACTTATTTTTTTCGATACATCAATTTTTAGACCTACTTGGGCGCTACTGTTCTGTGGGATGGTCATTTCGTAGCGGTAGGTGCCCGATGACTCTTTTTTCCAATGGGAAATTATAGTGCCGAAAGGAGAATCATATTTTGTATTCACAAATTCAAGTCCTTCTGGCGTTGCCGGTGCAAGAATAAATCTTTTAAAGCCCGGGTGCTCTGGGTCGGGGCGAATACCGCCCAACCATCGGTAAAACCATTCGGAAACCGAACCAAACATAGGGTGATTGTTCGAGAAAATATTATCACTTTCTTTCCAAGTTTCCCAAAGGGTTGTTGCGCCATTGTCAATCATAAAGCCCCAACCTGGATAGGCTTTGCTATTGACGATATCAAAAACTACCTCTGGTGAAATAGTTGTAGAAACTGCTTCAAGAGCGTATTTGGTTCCAAAAATACCCGTGTTGAAATGTCCCGAAGGGCCATTGTCAATTGCTTTTTGTAAAGAATCTCTGGCGGCTTCAAGTTCATCTTTGGGTACCACGTTATGGTAAAGCAATGTGGAAAATAAGGTTTGACGGTTTATTTTCTCAATTACCGGTTTGTCCCAAA
This sequence comes from Kriegella aquimaris, assembly GCF_900103215.1. Taxonomy (GTDB): domain Bacteria; phylum Bacteroidota; class Bacteroidia; order Flavobacteriales; family Flavobacteriaceae; genus Kriegella; species Kriegella aquimaris. The sequence goes on along the minus strand of NZ_FNGV01000001.1, from coordinate 1,180,178 downwards.
ATTTATTTTTAAGGAGGTCTCTTAAATGGTCAGCAAGCTGATCATACTTCGATTCATTTTTTTTATCACCCATTACCTTGGCAAATGTTTTCATTATTTCCGCACATTGCAGGTAATGTGCCGTACCCGTTAATTGTACCGGCACCGGTTCTAAGGATTCGTGATCACTAAGTCCGTTATCTACGATTCCCTCAGGATGGATTCTGGCAACCTTGTTCATCCATTTTTTATTCTCTGCATAAAGTTCTTTTATGAGATCTGTATCATTATAATACAAGAACAGATAGTACTGCGTGGTAAGATAGGCCGACTCCCAACTAATGCCGCAATATGCAACGCCCGCAAAGGGGGCGGTGTCCACAAAAGTGGAATCCTTCATGGCATCGACCCAGTCGTAGACTGTTTTGCGATAAAAATCTTGCATGTCGTAATTATTGATGTAGGCTTCACTGGTTACATTTAAATCACCACCATATCCGAATTTTTCTCGTGCTGCACAATCGGATTGCACGCTGATTAAGTTGGTCAAAAATGCTCTCTCGGTAATTTCTTGGATGTTATTTAACAGCTCGGACGAACTATTGAAATCGCCAGCATCGGTAACATTGGTATGCATCAATAAACCTTGTATATCTGAAATAATAGGTGCTTTTGCTAAACCTGTGATTTCCATATATCGGTAAACGTGATACGTGAATTCTGGCTCAAACCACGCCGGTGATTCCTTGCCTACGATATAACTGTCGGTCTGCCATGCGATTTCCGGTGCACCAGGGCCACCAACTCCTTTTTTCTTAATTTGACCTATTACGGTAGTCATCGGGTTTACCATTCCATCATCGTAAATACGTTCCCCAAACCTGAAGTTTATGGTGTCGCCTTCTTGGCCGCTTAGTTTGATTTTATAGGTGCCCGTGAAATTCACGCCCATGTCAACAACATAAACTCCTTTCTTGGGGCTGGAAATGGCGACCGGAGTTATAGTTTTGGTAATTTGAACAGGAGGGAAGAATGCTTTTTGCAATTTACCACCGGGACCTTTACCTATAATTGCACTTGACCATGAGGTATCTGTAAAACCGGGCTGATTCCAATTTTCTATTTTTTGGTTTGCATCGTAAACGGTACCTAGATAAACACTGTTCTTTAAAATAGGGCCATAGCTATATTTCCACGTATCGTCTGTGCCAATCGTATCGATTTTACCGTTCTTATACTGCAGTACCAGTTTAGCTATAAAGGTCGGTTTGCCAACGGTAAGATCTTTTCTCAGGTTTCGTCTGCCCCATTTTCTAAGAGGCAGCGGATTGTAGAAACCATTTCCTAAACTTACGCCAAGGCAATTGGTTCCTTTTTTTAATTGTTGGGTGATGTCGTATTCGGTATAGTAGGTTCTTTTGCTATAGTCCGTCCAAGCGGGGTCCAAAACATTTTTTCCTATAGCTTCGCCGTTAATTGTTCCTTTGTAATATCCGGCGGATGTTATATACAACTTAGCTTCGGCGATGGCCTCTTTGGCTTCAAATTCTCTCCTGAATATAGGCGCAGGATTTTCCAAATAGAACAAAGAGTCCTTTTCAGGAAGCTCACGTTCGTAGGTAATCCAACTAACACCATCAAGGTCGGTAGGGGGCAAGACAGAAAATTCTGTGTTCGATTCATCTTGAACAGCGTTTTCGTTTATTGGCCCGAGCAGTGCCAAATCGTTGTTTTTGGTACCCGTAGATTTTTTATTGGCGGTATGAGAACCAAAGTAGGTCAAAAGACAAACTATGAGACTTGCAACAATCAATAAGCGGTTATTGTTGAAAAATTGTTTTATCATTTTGGTTTTACTTATGCTGTTCATTTGATATTCTCGAATGTAGTTTTAGCTCTGAGGAGCTTTTTTAATGAATTCTTTTGGGAATTTGGCATCTACTTCTTCCCACCACTCATACAGTTTCTTATACAAATGGTTGGTAAGCTCAGGCAGTTTAGGGGCCAAATTATGCCTTTCGCCAATGTCGTTTTTTAGATTGTAAAGTTCAAACCGATTTTCGTTTAGAAAGACGATTAATTTGTAATCCCCATCCCTAATTGCGCTGCTAGGGCTCCCTTTTTGGTTAGAGTGGTGGGGGTAATGATAGTAGGTGACTTCATGTAATTTGTTTGTCTCGCCCTTAAGAAGGGGAACCAAGCTTCTGCCATCTATGTGTAGATCTGGTCGTAATGGTTGTCCGGTCATCTCAAGAATGGTCGGGTAAAAGTCCATACTTGTAATTGTAGCGTCAGATACCATACCCGGTTTTATGGTTCCCGGCCATTTAATGATGGCTGGCTCTCGTATGCCTCCTTCGTATAACCAACCTTTGCCTGCTCGTAACGGTGAATTCGCGGTCGGTATTCCTTCGGAGGTGGACAGGCCGCCGTTGTCAGAAAAAAAGATAACTACCGTGTTATCGGCTATGCCTTTGTCGTTAAGTTCACCTAGTATTTTTCCGACAGCCATATCCATCGATTCCACCATGGCGGCATACGTAGGGTGGTCTTGTTTTTTTCTATAGGTAAATGGCTTTTCAGCGTTAGTTTCTTCGGCAAATCGGTCTTCGTCGGTCAACGCCAAGACCTCTTTTTTCTTTTCGTATTTTGCTATTCTATTTGTAGGGGCGTCAAACGGAGCATGAACCGAATACAGGGAGAAATAAAGGAGAAACGGGGCGCTGGCGTTTTTATCAATAAATTTAACGGCTTCGTTGGCCAAGCGATCGGTCATATATTCACCTTCGGGGCCATTCTCTAAATTCGGAATGTTCCAGGGTGAAAAGTATTTGTTTTTAATATATAGACCGCCTCTAAAATGCCCCGCCACATTTACGTCAAATCCCTGTTTGTCTGGCCAGAAGGTTTCTTCACCTGCCACATTATTGAGATGCCATTTACCCATAAAAGCCGTTTTGTAACCGGCATCTTGCAGCAGTTCGGGAAATAAAACTTCTTCAAGAGGAAGGTTCCTTAAATAATCGGGATTGCCGGGGCCTCCAATCCATTGGGTAAGATTAATGCGTGCGGGATTCTTACCTGTTAGAATAGACGCCCTTGTGGGGGAGCAAATGGGTGATGCTGCATAGGCCTGTGTAAAACGAATGCCTTCTTCGGCCAATTGGTCAATGTTGGGTGTCTCATAAAAAGTGCTCCCGTTGACAGAGATATCCATCCAACCCAAATCATCAACAAGAATAAAGACAATGTTAGGTTTTTTATTCCCTTGAGCTTTAAGGCCGAGGCAAAATAAGGAAAGGAATATCAGCAGCGCTCTTTTTTTGAAAAATAGGGAGACTTTCATGGTGGACATTTTGGTACTAGTTAATGTTGTTTTTAGATGAATCTCAACGTCGGATACCCTAGGTGATAATAATAACATTTTGAAAATTAATCAACTATTTTTTTGAGCATAACTTTTTGGGACTCAAAATTCCCTGCTGAGTTGATCGGAAAGTTGTTTGACTATTTGTGAGTTCTCCGATTCAAGCGCTATGTTGTAGTTTTCTTGTGGGTCTTTGTCATGGTCGAAAAGTTCGTTTATCAAAAAATCACCTTTCTTTTTTTCTTTTTTATCCCATTTGTACCATTCTATATACCTGTATCGGTCCGTTTTAATTGAGTAGCCCATGCGTTCTTCCTTTCGGGTATCGGCGGGGCCAAATCTTCCGAGAAGAAACTGACTGTAGGCGGCCGTTTTCCATTCTTTGTTTGGTTCATCCAGTAAAGGGACAAAACTTTGGCCCTGTAAGTGCGATGGTACGGGCAGACCGGCCATTTCGCAAAGTGTTGGATAAATATCAACAAGTTCTGTCAAACCATTAGTTTTGGTTCCTTTGGCTTTTACACCTGTGCCTGCCACTATCATTGGAACGTGGGCGTCAATATCATAGTTTGACATTTTGCCCCATCCATTGTGTTCCCCTAATTTCCAGCCGTGATCTCCCCACAGTACAACAATCGTATTTTTTAAAAGATTTAATTCTTCCAATTTATCCATCAAGCGGCCTATCTGCGCATCGGTATACGAAACACTGGCATAGTAACCGTGTTTTACTTCCCGTTGACGGTCTTCGTCCCATTTACCTTCAACGGGTCGAGGTAAATCATGGTTCTCGTCGTAGTACCTGAGTTCTTGGTCGCCATGAACTGTATAATTAGGACTTCCTTTTGGTATAAATTGATTTTTAGCCAAGGGTATGGAGTCTCTCTGGTATAGGTCCCAGTATTTTTTTGGGGCATTGAACGGAAGATGTGGTTTATAGTATCCAACGGAAAGAAAAAATGGTTTTTCTTCAACGGCAAGAGCTTCCAGCCTTTCTATAGCATAGGTTGTCTGTGCTCCATCATAGTAAGCGTCGTCGGGAACATCCGCATTTTCGGTCGAGTTTGCTTTGAGATACCACTGCCCGAGGGGGTCTAATCTAATTTTTCCTTGAGCTATCAATTTTTTCTTTTTTGATTCCTGTATATCCAAATTTAATTTCGAAGCATAAACAGCGTCGGGATCAAACGGAAAACCTTCCAAATGCGTTCTTTCCGTCCAAGAAAGGGAGTCTTGAATATCATTGTGGAACGTTTTACCTAAACCTATTGTAATGTAACCGTTTTGTTTGAAGTATTGGGGCAAGGTAACAACGTCGGGTACGTTGTCGCGTAGTCTTGTGGACAAATCCCATACCTGAATCGAATCTGGGCGTAGCCCTGTAAGTAAACTGGCTCTTGAAGGGTTGCAGACCGCCTGTTGACAATAGGTCCTTGCAAAAACAACGCCTTCCTCTGCAAGGCGATCAATATTTGGGGTTTTAATGAAATTGTTACCGTAGCACCCGAGTTCAGGGCGCAGGTCATCTACTGGTATGAACAGGATGTTTGGTAGCGCCAAGTCTTTTTGGTTTTTTTCTTCGTTCTTGCACGAAAAGAAAATGAAACAAAGAAGCACTACGGCAAAGCGGACCAAATTTTTAGATTTTTTCATCTTTTGAATTTGTGTTTTAGAATGCTTTTTAATTCTTAGTCTTCAATAAGTCGCCCTATACATGATTGCAGATTTATCTATTATTTTTTAATAAGACTGTGGCAATATTTCTACATACATCGAAAACTAGAGGTAAACATACTTTTTAAAATATAGTTTAAAAGTAGCTTTAATAGATGTATATGGCAAATGTTTGTTCGATACATTCCCCTGTAATTATACCAAATTTGAGATTAAATATTTGTAAAACATTTAAAATCAATTATATATACTATTTTATTTGGTGAACATAAATTTAAAATTTAAAACTTTGACCATATTGTTATATATTTATAAATTCATAATTGGTTAGTATTTCAACGATAATATTAATATGGCATTAAAATGCCGTTAAAATGAATTTTTTATAAAATTAGAGGTGCTCATTTAAAATTATGACATCCTAAATTTTTGAAATATCGTTATGCTACCCAAAACTTTAATTGAAATATGGGAGGTAAACGCTTAGGATATAGTATAGTTCAGGTTTGCATAATCTTTATGTTCATCTGTTGCTCAGATGTCAAAAAGGAAGAAAAGAGTGTAAGGGACACCCCTAACGTTATTCTTATTTATGCTGATGATTTGGGAAGGGGATTGCTTTCGGAAGAAGGACAGCGAATTATTAAAACTCCGAATATAGATAAATTGGCACATGAAGGTATTCGCTTTGAAAATGCCTATGGATCTATGTTTTGTGCACCGGCAAGGGCAAGCTTGTTGACTGGATATCATGATGCACATGGGGATAAATGGCAAATTACATCTGGTGGGGCGTTTATAAATATTTCTAGAGGAAAGCTAAATCAGCAAGAAATAGAAACGAAAATCAATGAACAGTTGGACGAGGTTCCCGAAAGTGAGGTTTTTTTGCCTGAAGTTTTTAAAGATGCCGGGTATGTCACGGGGGAAATAGGTAAGCTGGAATGGGGATTCTCGGCGACCAATAAACAAATGGAGCGACATGGTTGGGATTATTACTATGGGTACCTTGATCATGTAAGGTGCCATGGATTTTATCCGCCTTTTCTTTTCGAAAATGGGAATTTAGTTAACATAGAGGGCAATACGTTGGCGAACTGTGGCAAAAGTGTTGAGAAAGAAACTCAGAGTGCCTATGACGAGCGATGGAATATGGAAGGAAAGGCCGTTTATTCCCAAAATATTTTTCTTGAAAAGATAGTAGATTTTATAAGAAAGAACAAAGAAGCCCCTTTTTTCCTGTACCATCCCACACAGTTGCCACATGGCCCTGTGGCTATTCCCGAGGTTCATGAAGAGTTCAAAAATGATGATCGGTTGACCCAAATTGAAAAGGAGTATGCTTCGATGGTAAAAATGTTGGATGATCACGTTGGAGTCATCATGAAAGAATTAAAAGATTTGGGTATAGATGATAACACCATGGTATTATTTACATCCGATAATGGTCATGAAATTTATTACTCCCAAGAAGGTAGAATACTTAAACCTGTTAGAAATATGAAAACAGGTGAGTTTTTTGATGATGTGGAAACCAAGTATTATAGTGAGTTGGCCGGTGATGTTTTTGACGGTAATGATGGGATGGCCGGAATTAAAAGAAGCAATTGGGAGGGTGGGGTACGTGTACCTTTAATAGCGCGTTGGCCAGGGAAAATAAAACCAGGGACAACTTCAAACGCCCTAGCTTCTAACTATGATTTTATGGCTACAATGGCAGATTTGGTAGGTTTTAAAGTGCCTGAAAATAAAGATGGGATCTCTTATTTGCCAGAACTGATAGGGGAAGATGTCAACAAAGGACGTGAATATGTAGTATATTCTTCGTTCGTCGGACCTGGAATCACCACGCATGACGGATGGAAATTACGATACTTTGCTAAAGATGATATTTATCAATTGTACTATTTACCGGATGATTATAAAGAAGAAAACAATATTATTTCAAGTAATCAAGAGATAGCTGAAAAGCTAAAGAAAATATTATTGAAAGAATGTGGCGGCGACCTGAACAATGGTTGGTTCAGGACAAGGAGTAACATTTTGTCATCAATAAACGGGTAAAATTTAGACTAGATTTGAGAAATTACTTGTGGTAATATTGAATAACATGTAATACCGAAGTATTCTTACTTTAAAGGGAAATACAATCCTGGATTTTTATTCAATAGTACCATAATTTATAACCAATACCCCCAGGAGGAAATAGAACGAAATATTGAGGTGGAATCGGGTAGAATTGAAAGAGATTTAGTTAAAACAAGGCTAATACGAGTTCAAAAATTGTCATTTCGTTCGAGAGCGTTTATATGAATTGCGAAGTATTGGTTAACGCAAATGGCTTAGATAAACGTCCGAATGGTTATATTAGTTTTATTTACGATTTGACCCCTTACGGGAGCCCTCTGCTATTACCGATTTTTTGCTTGCCAATCGGGACCTTCGTCCCTAATTTCTTTCCACAGCTCAATCATCATTGGTTTAAGGCTTTCCACCGTTTCCGGTTCAGATTCGGCTAGGTCTTTTTGTTGACCAGGGTCGGTAGCTAGGTTGTAAAGGGCAAATTTTACAGGAATGGAAGACTTCATCCATTCAATAAGCGTACCCTCTTTCGATTTCTCAGGAAACCATCCTAGAAGGGTGTAATCATCATAACGCATGGCCATATGTGGCATTCTAAAATAGGTGTCCTCATGTGTAGGGAAAATCCATAAATAGGGCTTTTCTCTTTCTGTTTTTTCACCTAGGAATGCAGAAAAGGCATCTTTTCCATCCAAAGTTCTGTCCTTAGGTATTTCTGCTTGAGCAAGATGGGCCACGGTAGGCAGAAAATCGGTAGCAACGATTAATGCATCACTTACTGTTCCGGCGGGTATTTTAGCCGGGTAGCGAACAATGCCCGGTACGCGATGGCCTCCTTCATACGGGTACCGTTTCATACCTCTATATATACCTGGGCTACCAAAGCAGTAATCGCGAATAGGCTCGTCCCAGGTTCCTTGAGATTCTTCAAGATTAACAGGATGTTCCGGACCGTTGTCACTTGTGAAAATTACCATGGTATTGTCATATGAATTTTCGTCTTCAACCGTTTTCATTAGATTGGCAAATGCATTGTCCAATTGTGAAACGGTACCATAATATTCTTTTTTGTTTTGGCTGATATCATATAACGTTCGGTCTACCCCGCCATATTTAATTGTTTGCTCTAAACTATCTACCACCGCATTGTCATACAAGCTACTGTATTCTTCTGGAGGTGCAATTGGTGTATGCGGCTCATGGGTAGAGACGATAAGTAAAAAAGGTTTTGATTTATCGCGGATCTTGGTTAGCCAGTTCGTGGCTTCCTCGGTAAGTACATCGACATACCACCCATCCACTTCTCCAACCGCTTCACCATTCCTCAAAAATTTTCCATAATTCTTAGGTCCGGAAAAGGCATTGTGAGTAGAGGCAAACCAATAATCGAAACCTTGGTCGCCTGGGCCTGGTTCATCGTATTTTTCTGACTTTTCAAGCCTAGATAAATGCCATTTGCCCATAAATGCGGTTTCATAGCCTTGCTTTTTTAAAAGTTCGGCAAGGGTTACTTCGTCATCTAGTAAATACGAACCAAAGGCACCTTGAATATAATAGAAACCACTGCGATACGGATTTCTTCCTGTTAAAAGACCGGCTCTGGAAGGTGAGCATACAGTTCCAGCAGAATGACAATCAGTAAGCAAAACACCTTCTGAGGCAAATTTATCTATGCCCGGGGTTTTTATTATTGGGCTACCATAGCAACCTAAATCTCCATACCCCAAATCATCGGTCAGATAAATAATGATATTTGGTTTCGGATTATCCTTCTCTATTTTTTTGGAATTGCAGCTTGAGATCAATGAGATCGAAAGAATAAGAAAAGCATATTGGATAAGGGTGATTCTTAACTTCATGTACTAGGTTTATTGAAATATGATGTATAAAATTATGATGGATGTTAATAGCAATGCAGCGTGAAAACGGACGTCTTTGAATCCCTGAAATTTTTTGTCGGTAATAAATTGTAAAGGATTGTCCCAAGTATATGTTAGCTGCTCTTTGTCCGGTTTCGGGGTCAGATAACTTGTTATGAAGTATACTACGGTACAAATGCAGAACAACCACCAGGCTTGCATCATAAATGGTATGCCCCATTCCGCAGTGATAATACTTGGTTTTTTGGAAAGCGGGGGGATGAAATCGGCCGCAAAAGAGGTGATACCCAATATAAATCCGAATATCAGTGTGATTAATGAAGCTTCTTTTGTTCCGCGCTTACTGAATACCCCAAAAAGGAATACAGTAGCTATTGGGGGTGCCAATGCAGCTGCTATCTTATTGATTGCTTCAAAGATACTGTTGAACCTCCCTCCCTGGGTCGACCAGGCCATAGCCAGTATCATTACGATTACAGCTACCCATTTGCCGATCGTTACTTGTTTTTGATCAGATAAAGAAGGCTTCATTCTTTTTGCAATATCAACGGCGACCAAAGTAGAGCAGCTATTAAGTGCCGCTGCAATGGTGCTCATAAGGGCAGATAGCAGAGCGGCGGCAAATATACCCCTTATCCCGACAGGTAGAAGTTCATTAATTAGGACTGGTAAGGTTTCATTACTCGTGGTTATTTTATCCTTGAACAAGACATACCCGATAACACCGGGTAGAACCATAATAAAAACGGGTAGTATTTTCAGAAATCCGGCAAATATGGGACCTTTTTGGGCATCTTCTTCGCTCTTTGCCGCTAATACACGCTGTACAATTGTTTGATCAGAACACCAGTACCATAAACCTAGAATAGGATAACCTAAAAATATGGCATACCAAGAAAGACCTGAATTTCCGGCATTATCACCACTTCGAAGCATGCTTAGCTGGTCAGGTTTTATGTGGTCTTTAAAATCACTTAAAGAATGTATTCCAATTTCGGGAAGGGCGTTAATGGCAAAAATTGTCAATATTACGGCCCCGACAATTAAAACAAGTGCTTGCACCGTTTCGGTAATAACCACGGCTTTTAATCCCCCTACAATAGTATAGGTGGCGGTTATGATTGAAATTATTAGAATGGAGATACTGACGTCGATTCCGAAAAAAGACTTAAAAACGACGGCGCCCGCATATAAACTCATGCCGATGTGCACGAACAAAGCACCTAAAATGGCCATAAATGCCAAAAATGAACGCGATCCGGGGCTATATCTTTTTTCTAAAAACTCAGGAAGCGTAGAAATTTTACTTCTAAAATAAAAAGGGGCAAAAATAAGCCCCAATAGAATCAAGACAATGGACGCCATCCATTCAAAATTCCCCCAAACGAGACCGTCTTCGAAACCTGAAGCGGCTAAGCCGACCAAATGGATTGTAGAGATATTACTGGCAAAAAGAGCAGCACCTATGATAACCCAATTCAGGCTTCGGCCAGCCAAAAAATAGTTGACCGAGTTCATTTTGGTCTTTCTGGTCGATAATATGCCCAGAGCCAAAATGGCGGCCAAATAAAAAATTATTATAATTAAATCTATATTCTGCATGTTAGTCGTTGTATGCACCAAAATCGAAATCCTTGTTTCGCAATGGTTCAAGCAATGTACATAGATTTTTAATCATGGCATTGTCCGTTGGTTCTTCGCTCCAATCCACATTTTGATTTAGATGGTACTGTTGGTTACAACTGAACAATGTTGTCGGAATTTCAGGATTGCTTAACGCGTATTGAATAGCTAGTTTTTCAATGTGAACATTATTTTCTTTGCAGAAATTAAGGGTTTTGTCCATGATGCACAAGTCTTTTTTTGAAGTCGGGTACCAATCGGGTGGTCCTTGGTTCGTTAATAGACCGCTGGCAAAAGGAGAAGCGCTGACCAAACCCATTCCTTTTTTCTTGATTTTTGGTATTAATTCCAACAACTGATTGTTGATTAACGTATAATGATTGTGCACTAGCACTACATCCAAATCATAATTGGGAATAACTTTGTTGAGTACTTCGATGGAGTAGCAAGAACCTCCGATAAATCTAATCTTTCCTGCTTTTTTCATATCCCGTAAAGCTTCCAGCCCCTCATTTAGTGCCATATCAAGGTGCTTTCCTTTATCATATTCAATGTCATGTAAAAAAACAATATCTAAATAGTCGGTCTGAAGGCGTTCTAAGCTCGACTCCACAGAGTCGATTATGGCTTGATAACTAAAATTCAATTCGGGAGGTAATGAAGAAATTTTTCCGGCTTTGGTCGAAAGTATAAATTCAGAACGCTTGATATCTTTGAGCGCGTTTCCTAAAACTATTTCTGAGGTAATAGGACCGTAAGTGGAATTCATTCGACCATAAGCAGGGGAAGTATCAAAATAATTGATGCCGCGGTCAAAAGCTAAATGTACGGTTTTTAAAGCCTCATCTTTTTCTGTGTTGTTAAACATGCCCCCAATGGCGGAGGCTCCAAAACCTAATTCGCTTATGGTTATAGCTGTATTTCCTAAAGTGTTGTATCTCATTTCAGGCTTAATTTTCAATTATTTTGTCCTTGATAGATTTTGTAGTGCTTCGTGTATTTACTGTGGGAACTAGAATTTATATTCCTTCGATAATATAGGTTTTGTCTTTTTCTGTGTTGAATTCTACTACTTGGCCGGTACGTTTTTTAGTTTTAATTGGTTTGCCATCTGAAAAGACTTTTATCTTGTTTGTTGTCTTTAGGCTACAAGGCGTGCCAGCTTTTGACAATATCGCCACGGAAGTCAGGTTTTTGTCCTTCCAACTAAAATCAAGTTCAAATCCGCCACGAGCACATACTCCGGTAAATTGACCATCGGACCATTCGGAAGGTAAAGCAGGTAGAAGGTCTAAATACCCTTCATGTGATTGTATCAACATCTCCGTAATTCCAGCAGACATACCTAACGAACCATCTACTTGAAACTGTTTGGCACATATTGCAAATAAAGATGGGTAAGATTGTTCTTTTAGATACCCTTTAAAAATTGAATTGGCCCTATCGCCATCTCTTAAACGAGCCCATAAACATGTTTTCCAAGCTCTAGACCAGCCAGAGGCACCGTCTCCTCTTAGTTCCAAGGTCTTCTTTACCGGTTCAATGAGTTCAGGAGTTCTTGTTACTGATATCACATTTCCTGGGTACAGACCATATAAATGGGAAGCATGGCGATGGTTTTTTTCCATTTGACCATAGTCTTCTGTCCATTCTTGAAGTGTTCCATCTTTACCGATTTGCGAAGGGACCAATCTTTTTCTTGCCATTGCAACTTGTTTTCTCAAATCTGGATCGATATCAAGAATTTCAGAAGCTGAGTCAAAATAAGAAAACAGGTCTTTTAAAATCTGCATGTCAATGGTAGACCCGGCGACAATTGTCGTAAAGTAGTACATGCCGGTTATTTCATCATAAAAATACTTGTAACCTTTCCCTTCAGGTGGATTTTCAGGGGAGTTTGAAGGATTCGTCACTAACCAGTCCTTACCCGGGTATTCGACAAGAAAATCCATAAAAAATTCTACTGAACCTTTCATGATAGGATAAACCTCTTTTAAGTATTCTTTGTCTTGCGTGAAAAGATAGTGTTCCCATAAATGAGTGGTCAACCAAGCGCCTCCAACAGTAAATGTTCCCCATGTTGGACCATCCATTGGAGCAGCTACGCGCCAAAGGTCAGTGTTCTGGTGAAACACCCACCCTTTGGCTCCATAATGTTCTCGGGCAATCTCAGTTCCTTGATCGGTCAATTCTTTCACCATCGTTGTCAATGGCTCTGAAAGCTCGGGAAGATTGGCGCTTTCTACCGCCCAATAATTCATTTCGGTATTTATATTGGTCGTGTATTTTGAATCCCAAGCGGGGTTCATATCGTTGTTCCAAATACCTTGAAGGTTGGCGGGTTGGGTACCGGGCCTAGATGAAGAAATAAGTAGGTATCTCCCGAAATTATAGCACAATGTTGATAATTGAGGGTCGGGGCTTGACTGAATCTCTGCCATTCTCTCATCTGTTGGTAAAAAGGAATTTTCGGTAGTTGGTAGTGTTAAGGTAACCCTATCAAAATATTTTTTATAATCTACCAACGCCTTTTTCTTAATGTCTGCGAAAGAATTCTCTTGTAATTTTTTGAGCATGTTTTCTACTCGGCCGTTTTCGTCGGCCGTTACATCTTTGTAGTTGACGAAATTTGTTGCAGCTACGAAATAAAGAGTTGCCGAATCAGCATTTTTTATACTCAACATGGTGTCGTCGATACTCATCGTGCCCCCTTCGGGTATAGCCTTTATTCTCGCCTCGTATTTTAGTTTACCGGTTACGCCCATATAGTCTGCTGATTTTCCGGTTATTTTTAGTTGGTCTTCCCCTAGTCCGTCCATACGAAAATAATCCGTTGCATAATTGGAATGTGCGCTGTTGCGTACCCCTCGTAATTCAGCGTCAAAGGTGATGCTACCGGGCTTATCGGCAGTAATGCGTATGGCTATTGTTTGATCAACTGCAGATGCAAAAATTTCCTTGGTATAGTTTACTCCCTTGTACTTATATTCAACCGTTACAATACCTGTCTTTAAGTCTAAAGATCTACGGTATTGATCAACGCTATCTTGACCAAAAAACAGATGTAGATTGGCTAGGGATTGGTATTTCTGCTGTTCGACAGGATAACCCATTAAAGCCCGCCCAAAAAGTTTATGCGCTTTGATGGGTTCGCCATTAAAAATATATTGCTGAATCTCTGGAAGTTTTTTGTATCCTCCCTTTACAACAGTTGAGTAAGGGCCACCCGTCCAATAGGTCTCTTCGTTGAAATGAATTTTTTCTTCACCAGATTTACCGTATACCATTGCGCCGATACGGCCGTTACCCACGGGTAATGCTTCTTCCCAGATAGATGCAGGTTGATCGTACCATAGTACCGTTGCTGGGTCAAAAGTTGTTTGGGTTGCTTCTGGGGTATTTTTAACCTGTGTCAAAGCCATATTGGCAGATAAGACAAGGGTCAAAAGAAATATTTTTTTAATTTTCATGTTGTTTGCAATTTTTATATAATCTAGTTTAATAAATTCCTATTGATAAGGTTTTCCGGCAATTGCACCAATATTCCATTTCTTCGATTTTGACGATTTTTTGTTTTTTATAAGTCAATCCTTTTGAGAAAATCCCATTGGGCCAATAAGTTGGTCTCTGGGTCCAATAGAATATGGCTTGGTGGAATATCGGAAGGAATGGAAATCTTAACCTTTCTTTTGTTCAGTTGTATGATTTGCCTACGGGAGGGGATATCTTCGTTCGTTATAATATCCAATTCTAAAGGCATATTAAAGGTGTACTTTTCAGGTTGTAGCTGGTTTATTTCTATTATCTTGTTTTTGCCATTATAGCTGGTAGCATTGTCATAGGGGTGGTCTACGGTGGGCAGCCAATTTCGAGCTTTGTTAGGCCAATTATCGCTAAAAAAAGTGCGATCTTCATATTTGTTATCACCTATTTTTAACCCGGTATTGGGAATACCTTTGTATTCAATGATGATGCTTCGTTCTATGTTTTCAAGGGAGGGTGGCAAGTTAATTAAGAGCACATCGCCACCATGAGTAATTGGCATTGTTTTGCCCTGTGAAATTACCAGCTTTACCGTCATGCCCTTATTGGCCAAATTTTCACTCTTATTGGTCAGGTCTGGTCGCAAGGTTTCAATTCCGTTGGTTTTGAATTTAACAAGAATGGTGGCGGTGGCCTTTATAAAATCGGTTTCATCGGATAAGGTGATATCAAAGGTGTAGTGAACGACATCTATATTCGGTTTTTTTGGGTAATTATCTGCAAATGAAGAACATGGTGCGGCCAAAAAGCTAATCAACAGTAGAATCCTAATAATATTTCTTTTCCAATATTTCATTTTCTTCATTTTTTTATGCCAAGAAATAACTAGATTATATGGGTCTTATTCTGGCCAATATGAAAGATTATTAATAGGAACTTCTATCTAGCCTTTATAGCTGACGGGTTAGATTGGATGTACCTCTTCCTTTCCAGATTCTTTTCTTCCGAATAATTTGCTGTTTTATTTCTTAATTCACTTAGAATTTTGGAGCCGTCGTATTCACTTATCAAATTGTGCATTTCCCGTGGGTCGTTCTTTAAATTGAACAGTTGTTCAAATTCTGGTTTTTTGCTTTTAAAATCCACATCTTGCTCCTCCCAACTCCATTCATGGTGTCCATACATTCTTATATATTTCCAATCGCCCATTCTTATACCTTCGCTAAAAGGAGTGTCCCTGCCAGTAAATAGGCTTTCAAGAAAAAGTTCATTTCTCCATTCCTTTTCTTCGCCATTTATTAATGGTACAAGACTTTTTCCCTGCATGTTGGCAGGAGGTTCTATTCCGGCATAGTCGAGTATTGTAGAGGTAATATCAAGACTGGAAACCAAATTATCGACTGTAATTCCCTTCTTATTTTTGGGTAGCCTAGGGTCATATATAAAACAGGGTATCTTCTCTACCATATCGTACAGAAGTGCTTTTCCAGACATTCCATATTCTCCCATTAAAAGCCCATGATCGCTTGCAAAAATAATAATGGTGTTATCGCTCAAACCCTTTTTTTTCAAGGATTTCATCAAATCCCCGATTACCTTATCCATCCCCGATATTTGCTGATAATATCGTATATAATGTTCCTTACAGGATTCTCTGCTATAATCGTAAATATAGGTGCCCGTGGCCCTTCCTTTACTTTGGTCCAACATTCTTTTGGGAATGTTTACATAGGGATCTGTACCTGTTTCAGCGGGAATAGTTATTTTCTTATCCCTATACATGGTGTCATAAAAAGGTATACCCTTTAATTTTGGGTACTCATTTGCCGGAATCCTACCTTTTGCGGCTAATTCATTATCCGGGTACATGGAAACTATTTGGCTACCGTGTGGAACCGAAAAACTGACCGATAGGCTGAAGGGTTGGTCCGTAGGAATTTTGTCGAGGAATTCCCCAATTTTCTCACCCATAATAGGCGTGATAATATCTTCTTTAGAATCGACATAATCCCTACAGTTCTCAAGTTCTTTTGGCCAAAATTCCGCCCATCCGTCATGAGCGCTCCAATAGTCAAATTTTTCGGAAGCTTTACCCTTAAACGTGTAATATTCAACCCCGAACTTACCAACAAACCCAGAATAGTATCCATTTGACCTAAGGAGTTGGGGATATGTTTGCATCCATTGGTCTTCCGTCAATTGGAACTTAGTGGAAAAGCCAACACCATGCACCCGTTCATACATTCCGGTGAAGAAAGAAACTCTACTGGGACAGCAAACTGGGGCGGCAATATAGGTGTTTTTAAATCTGACCCCCTCTTTTATCAATTTATCCGCATTAGGTGTTTTTAACACGGGGTGACCCATGGCGCCAAAAGTATTATCCCTTTGATCATCACTTAAGAGAAAGATAATGTTGGGTTTCCTCTTAATATGATTTTTTTGTTCATTCCTTTTAAAGGAAACGCTATTGATCCACAATACAACCAGTCCAATAGATAATATTAAAGGTATAAATTTATTAAACTTCATTAGTAAGGATTTGTTATCTGAAAATTTTTAAGCACCGTAATATGATTATCTGCTAATTGAAAAAGAGTAGCAGAGAAAAAAATCTGCTGCTACTCTTAGTAACTAACTCAACTCACTTTAACAAACAATTCTCTTTTCTAATATATCAAACTGTGACTACATATATTCTTAAGTATACTAGTTAACATCCCACCAAACACCTGCACCAAATTTTTCCTCTATGATTCCTGGTTGTGCACTTATGGCCGCATTAAATCCTTCCGGATTCGATATAGCCTCAGCATAAGGGTAAGGTTTTCTGAGTATTGTGCCATTTCCTGGGTACAGAGATTCCACGGGTTCCGTGGTAGCAACATAGACAGGAAAACCAGTGCGGCGAACTTCAGCCCACCCTTGGTTGCCGTCAGGGTATAGGGCGCACCATTTTTGTTCGCCTATTAATTCACGCTGATCAATTCCTCCATTGAAATCAACAAGCGCTTCGGAGAGATAAGTTCCAACTTCTAAACCATACTCTTCAAAACTTGCAGTGATGGCGGCTTCGTAGGCATCTTGTGCCGTAATTCCGACATTCCAACCATTTAAGGCAGCTTCAGCAAGAATAAATAGTACTTCGGAATACCTCATAATTCTCGTGGGAGAATCGGTGGAACGAAATTCGGCCACGCCCATAATAGATAAATCGGGGGTATTCTGACCTAGGGTGCCTAGTGGTAGGCCTACATATTCGCCACTAGTGTCGGCAGGTTCGGCATATACTGCGAGCCTAGCTAAATCATTTCTTGTTTTTAAGAAATCTACCATATATGCCGAGGTTACGTTCTCTTGTTTAGCGGCTTGCGTAGGATCCATATAATAGGGGCTACGATAGGTAGCATCCTCTGGAAGCCAATACTTGAAGGCTGCACTTTCGTTTGAATCGATTATGGGATAAGTACTGGGGTCGGCCATAATCTCTTCAATACCGGTTTGGGCAGTTGTAGGGTCTATGAGGGACATTCGCATATAAACACGCAATAATAGGGAGTTGGCGAATTTTTTCCACATCGTCATGTCGCCATCGAATATAACATCTGCCGTACCCATACTTTCAGAAGTGTCAATCATCGTATTGGCTGCCTTTAACTGCGCAATAATATCTGTGTAAATACTTTGCTGCGAATCATATTTAGGGTATATGTTGGGGTTTTCGGAGTCGTCGGCCATAAGTGCTTCCGAGTAGGGAATGTCTCCATACCAGTCGGTCATATTTTGAAAGGCATAGGCTTTCATTATTTGGGCTACGGCTATTGCATTATTGTCCTCGGCTTCCGCAGCAAGTTCAATGGCCGCCTGTAAATTCTTTAGGTGTCCACTGTACACATTGAAATTTGTTCCACTGCCCGTTTGCTCATATCGGTCGTTTTGTACGTATACGTCACGTACATTGTACCTTGCCCAACTTACCTCAAAGTTAAGGACCGGGTTATAGGCCTTTACTATGCTGATTTCCGCATCGGTTATCAATGTTTTATAAGGCACGGAAGTCAGGTCGTTCGGACTGGTGTTCATTTCTTCAAAATCATCCGTACAGCCGTATGTCAAAGAACTCAGAATAATTGCAGATAGTAATTTTATATGTATGTTCATCTCACGTTTAATTTAAGATTTCAATGAATAGATTTGTTTTTTAGAAAGTAATTTTAGCCCGAAGTCCTATGTTTCTTGCCGATGGATTGGACGCAAATTCCGATCCCTGAGACGATAAACTAGCATCTTTGTTCGCTACTTCTGGGTCAAAATTTTCGTTCTTGCTGTATAACAAGGCGATGTTCCTAGCGAAAAGGGAAAGGTCTATTGCACTAAGCCCAATTTTAGAGGTGAGGGTTTTTGGAAGTGAATAAGAAATGGTGATCTGGCGTAGTTTCACATAGGAAGCATCATATAACCATCGTTCCGCTCTGGCAAAAGAATTCCATCTAAAACCATCCAAGTCTTGGTAAATGTTATTCGGAGTGCCGTCTTCGAATACCCCGTCAAAAAGATATCCTCCCCCATCTGCCAATGGGTCTCTAACGTCTACACCATTCGGGTTTAGCCCAACAGTACTGGTTAGAGCTCCTGTAGCCCAACCATCTTGATTGGTCCTTGAATATATATCACCGCCTATTTTGGCATCTATTAATACACTTAGATTTATATTCTTATAACTGAATGAATTGTTAAGTCCTCCTATCCAGTCGGGCATAAGGTTCCCCAGTTTTTTTATATCACTGGTCAGTGGTACACCACTGGCATCCACAATTGGTTTCCCGTTTTCATGATAAACATAGCCTTTTCCCCACATATCGCCATAAGAACCGCCGACGTCAGCTACAACATTTATTTGGTTTCCTTCTGTTTTAAAAAGTTCCAGTCTTTGTATGTCTCCATTAAGGGCAATGATTTTACTGGTGTTTTTACCGTAATTCGCGGTAACGTCCCAAGAAAAATTGTTGGTCTGAATCGGAGTTCCGGTCAAGATGATTTCAACTCCCTCATTGTCGACTTGGCCGGCATTGATCACTTGGGTATTAAACCCTGAAGTAGGGGAGACAGGTGCACTTAATATTTGATTTTTTGCAACCGAGTTATAGAGGGTTACATCTATTCCAAGTCTATTGTTAAAAAACTTAAGGTCTAGACCAAGTTCTTTGGAGGTAACCAGTTCATTTACCAAATCGGCGGGGGGCATAGCCGTACTTAGACTAAACGATGGGTTGTTGCCGTAGGGTGTTGCTGCGGAATAGGTTGCATCAAGTCTATAGGGGTCGGTATCATTACCGACCTGGGCTATACTCAAGCGTAATTTTCCAAAACTGAGCAGGTTCCGATTTGCTTTAAAGGTTTCGGAAAAAATCCAACTCCCAGTCGCCGAAGGGTAGAAGTAAGAGTTGTTCTTCTTGGCTAATGTCGAAGACCAATCATTTCTTCCCGTTAAATCTAAATATACTTGTCTCTTGTAGCCCAAAGAAAGGGATGCGTACATGCTTTGAATTTCCTTTTCCCTCTGATAAAAGGTGGTTGTCGGTGTTTCCTTTGCATTGGACAAAGAGTATATATCGGGAACAACCAATCTATCAACAGATGAAGTTTGTAGTCGATATTGATTGTTCATAATATTTGCACCCACGTTGGCTGTTAGTGATAAATCGTCTGTGATGTTCTTAACTGCGGAAAGTAATATGTCTGCATTTATTTCTTGTCTAAAGTAGTTGCTTACTGCATATCTTCCTTCAGGGTCATTATTGCCATAATAGGCCCTGATAAGTTCAACTTGTTCATTGGAGTAATCGATACCCGCCCTTGATGTCAGGCTTAGCCAATCGTTAAATTGATATTTAAGGGAGGTAGATCCAATAAGTCTATTTTTAGACTGGGGATTCAGGTTTTTGTACTGTATCCAATATGGATTGTTATGCCATCTGTTGATCCAGCTTATTTGAGTACCATCGGGATTTTCTATATTGTTTTTCATATAGTCCCAATTTACCTGTCTTGCCGTCCAAATGGTTTGCATCCCTATGTTGTTAAAGGTGTAACCTGCGCCATTCAAATTTCCGTTGGAATTGATATAGGAACCTTTGGCTTCAAAGGAAAGCTTATCGGTTAAATTTGTATTGCCGGAAAAATTAATGGTATTCTTGACCTGATTGGTATTGGGTACCATACCTGTTTGGTCAGAGTTCGTTATAGAAAGTCGCATATTGCCCCAATCACCCCCATTGCTTAAAGCGACATTGGTAACTCGGGTGATTCCTGTTTCATAAAAGTTTTTTATGTTGTTTGGCTGGGATATCCAAGGAGTTGCAGTACGCTCCCCTGTTACAGGGTCAACTGGAGAATCAAATTGAGGTAGCGTTAAGATTTCTCCCGGAGTTTGAGGAAAACCAGCTTCTATTGCCCAATACAATTTACCGCCTGGGGCAATATCACCGGCTTGGACCGTGTAATCCAAACGCGGACCAAAACTTTCATCTACGCCATCATTGCTTCCTCCATTAAGGCCGTCTTTATACCAATATTGTTGTCCACCACCTTGCCCATATTCATTTTGATAATCGGGAAGTAAAAATGGATTACTAAGGGTTATGGAATTTTCCAAGGATACGGAAAAACCTTTTCCTTTCCCCGATTTTGTGGTAATCAAAACAACGCCGTTAGCCCCTCTTGAGCCGTAAAGTGCGGCGGCATTTCCTCCTTTTAGGATTGTCATTTCCGCAATATCGGAGGGATTAATATCTGCTGCACCGTTGCCCATATCCGTAAAATCATATCCTCCCCTTGTACTGGAGACAATGGAATTGTCGATAGGAATACCATCTACAACAAAAAGTGGTTGGTTATTGCCCGTAAGCGATTGGTTGCCACGAATGGTTATTCGGGAAGAGGCCCCTACATTACCATTGGAACTATTTATCAAAACCCCGGCCGATTTTCCTGCCAAGGCATTAATAACATTGGTTTCCGATGTGTTTTTTATGTCATCTCCAGACAGTTCTTGCACCGCGTATCCAAGAGCTTTTTTCTCTCTTGTGATACCAAGCGCAGTAACCACGACTTCATCTAGGGATTGTACGTCAGGTTGCATGGCTATATCAATAGTTGTTCTAGATCCGATAGCAATGGTTTGTTCCGAATAGCCGATATAACTGAAGGTCAAGTTGGCGTTTTCGATTGCTTGAATACTGTATTTACCGTCAAAATCGGTGATAGCTCCCTCATTCGAATTTTCGTTGAGTACCGTGACTCCCAGTAAAGGGATGCCTGTTTCATCGGTTACGGTTCCGGAAATCGTTTGATTTTGGGCGACCAGTGCTCCGGTAGTTAAAAGATAAATTCCAAAGAGGAAAATACGTTTGGTCAAAACTGTTTTTAAAATGGTTTTCATAGATTATTAATATAAGTTTAATAATACCATAAAATTAAGATAAACTTGAGGTAATAAATGTGACTATATTGTCCATTGAATGTACTATTTTAACAAAATATTAGAACAGTAGACGCTTGTTATTCGTACTTAAATTGATTTAAATAATTGATAGTAAGAAGGTTGTAATTTTTAAGGGAAGTAATGTGATTCTTTTTTGATCTGGCTATTATGTTAGTAATATGTGTTTAATATTGCATAATACTCATGCTATTAATTAGGAATGGCAAGCTTAGGTTCAAGATTGCCTTCTTGAATTTGGAAAGGGCTGGATTCTTTATTTTTTTCTAGTATGGGGAAAATGTCAGATGATTAAGGTTGTCTCAATGCCTTGTTACTTATTCGAGATTGGTTAGGGTCCTATGATGACGTCAATACCTTATTTTACTGAATTAACAATACTTGAATGGACCCAACTTTGTGTCAGCTTTGTTTTTGTTAAGTCTTGCTTCAATGGCTTTTGCCGTTTTGGTTATCGCCAGGCCACCGAGTCCTGTACATCTTAGCGTATGGGGTATGGCATCACCAACCTTTTTCATGGTTTCAATAACTTCATCCAAGGGGATTACTTGGTCATAATCTGATAATGCCATGTTTGCTGAGGATATGGCAGTGGAAGCCGCCATGACATTCCGGTTCAAACAAGGTGCTTCGACTCTGTCAGCAACGGTGTCGCATATAAGTCCCAAAGAACTTTGTAGTGCCATTGATGCGGCGGCTAATGATTGCTGGAGTGTTCCGTCTTTTAATACGACCACCCCTGAAGCTGCCATGCCCGAAGCTGAACCACATTCGCCCATACAGCCACCAACCTCTGCGGAAAAAGTGGCATGGGCAGTGATGAAAACACCAATTAAGCCTGCGGCCAGCATCGCTTGTACCATTTTTTCCCTTGTCAATCCGAGGGTTGTTGCGGTGCCAATTATAGTGCCCGGTAATGCGCCACAAGATCCGGCCGTTGGTGCTGCTACGATTACGCCCATAGAGCTTTTTACTTCCATCATAGCCGAAGTATACATGATGGAGTTGTTAAGAACGTCACCAGGAACTAGCTTCTTTTCTTTCATGTTCTTTTTGAATAAAAGGGATTGGCTTCCTAGTATTCTGTCCTTATAATGTGTACCGTTGAGTCCATGGGTAATAGAGGTTTGCATAATATCTACGATTTCTCCCATCTTATCTTTTACTTCCTGTGAGGAAATATTGCCCCTAGCTTTTTCATAAGCAATGGCCAATTGCCATAAATTCAAATCTTTACCTTCGTTATACTTCAGCATTTCTTCGACCGTAATAAAAGGTACACTTAGGCCTTTTCTTGATTTGATGGGAAGAACCGGGCAGATTCTTATAGCACTTTTTACGTCTTTGTTGTGTGCTAGTTTTTTGAGCAATTTTTGCTGGTCTTCTTCTTTCGAGTTTACAAGAATATAAGGTGATGACTCATTAGGGAGTATGGCTTCCCCTAGATTTAAATTTTTAATGGTTTCAAGAATATCATAAGTATGGTCTGCGTATACCAAGGTGGTGTAAAAGTCGCCAATCATGGAAACTTGGACTTGGTCAATTTCAATGATTTCAATCATTCCGCCACCGGTAGAAAGGCCGATGACTTGATGGTTCTTATTTTTGTTCTTTAGTGTGATTTTATAGGTATTGGGATGTGTGGCGCCAATGGGATGAATGTCAATGGTGGCTTTAATGCCGGCTTGTTGCATGTGAAATTCATAGTCTTTAAGGCGTTCATCATCCGCATTCCATCCTAATAGACCGCCAAAAAGCCCCATATCCGATCCTTGACCAGAATGTGTCGTGGCTAGCGAACCATTTGGGTCGAACTCAATATATACTTCACTTATATCGTCGTTCATTAAGTCTCTGCATATTCTCCCAATTCTTAATGCAGCAGCACAATGCGAACTTGAGGGACCTCTCATTACAGGGCCGATTACATCGTTGAAAATGCTGGGGTATGATTTCATGGAAACTATTTTAAGTTGATTGCTTGCGCATTCATTTTAGAAAATATTGAAAACGGTTAATAATATGGATTATTAAAGTTTCCTATTCTTATTTTATATTAATCATAAAAAAGAATGGAATAATAATCAAATTAAATTATTCTCGCTTATTTATGCTTATTGAATAATCTAAAGTTAGTGCTTTTTTTGTAAATTAGGGTTTTTAACTACATATTATAAAGTGTTATGACAAATCCTATTGCATTCAAGGTGCCCTTGTATAGAGATAGAACTTTGTATATGGAAGAACACGACGACACCCATTTCTATGATGCTGTTCATTTTCATGAGGAATACCAACTTACCCACATCGTTGAGGGACGAGGAACGCTGGTTGTCGGACAGAACTCTTATCCTTTTAAACCAGGTGATTCCTATTTGTTTGGAAGAAATTTGCCCCACGTATTTAAAAAAGAAGGCAAACGTAATTCGGGTGCCAAGAAAATAAGAGCGCATCATTTTAGTATTTTTTTTAGTGGTGATGCGCTGGTTGCCTTTTTAAATCAAATATCTGAATCTTCTCCTATTCATGAATTACTGCGTTGTGCGGATCTCGGTTTAAAATTGAATAAACGACAGTCAGCAAGATTGTTGTCTAAAATGAAGCGATTTCGACATTTAGACGATTTTGATAAACTTCTGGGTCTGCTTTATATACTTGAGGCCATTTCGGAGAGCACTGGGCACATCGCCCTTACGACCACGGAATTTCAGAACTTACGGTTTGATGAGTATGGTGCGCAAAAAATGACAGAGATTTTCAACTTTATCGAGTCAAATCATTCTAAGAAAATCTCCTTATCCAATATTGCGGGTCGCTTTAATATGAATCCATCCTCGTTTTGTCGATTTTTTAAATCAAGAACCCAAAAGACATTCTCCCAATTCATAATTGAGATAAGGGTAGCAAGGGCATGTGAATTAATAAGGGAAGGGGCCCACAACGCCACGGAAACTTGCTTTGAATCTGGATTTACGAATCTCTCCAATTTTCATCGACAATTTAAAAATGTCATAGGCATGACACCTACGCAGTATAAAGATAGTGTTTCGACATTTTTGGCATAGGAAAAATCATAAATAGTAATTGATATAAATCTTAGAACGTTATGAAAATGCTTGAATTTTGCGATTCTCCTCCTCAAAAAGATATTCTTTGTTTTGGGGAGTCAAATGATGGTAGAGCCTATGATTCGATTAGGCCTCAAAGCGAATTTCAGGTAACATTGATATTGGAAGGGAATGGTTCATTATTTGTTTTAGATAAAGTCATACCCTTTGGTCAAGGCGATTTGTTCTTTTTTGGGGGAAATCTCTCCAATCCCTTACTAGCTTCGAAAATTGACAAAGCAAATGAAGCATTCGGCCGTTCAAGAACGGTTTCTTTTTTCTTTGATGAAAGGCAAGTGAAAGATGCCTTAAAAAATCTTCCGGAGGCCTATCGAATAAATAAGATTATTGAATGTTCGGAATACGGAATTAAAGTTTCTAAAACAGACCACAAATATCTGGTTCAACAGATTCGACGAATTAATATGGCCCTAGGGTTAAAAAAGTTTTTACTGTTCTTGAAATTTATCGATGAAGTGTCTAAAAATGAAAATATTTCAGTGCTATCGACAAAAGCTGATCTCGGAGGTAAGATCGATAAGAATGAACCAAAGCTCCGCAGTATCTTTGATTTCATAAAAAGAAACCACAAAGAAACGATTACACTCGAACAAATTTCAGAGATAGCCCATATGTCACCAACCGGTTTCTGTAGATTTTTTAAAACCATGACTCAAAAGACATTTTCACAATACTTGACCGAGGTAAGAATAGAAAATGCTTGTGAATTAATGCGTAATATCGATTATTCAATTGCAGATTGTTGCTATAGTAGCGGTTATAATAATCTATCTAACTTTCACAGACATTTTAAAAAGAATACCGGAATGTCTCCATCCCAGTACCGAACCAACATCAAGAATAGGTTTATGCAATAATTTTAAAATAAGTACCTAAAGGTTAGATTTAAGTTTCCCGTTATTGGTATTTATAAAATGGTATCTGTAGTTATTGAAAAGGAAAAAGATAGTATTGCGATTGGCTAATATGTGTAGCATACAACCCATTTTAACTTATTAATATTGATGCGATTTTTAGTTTACATCCATAGGATGATTTCGCAGATGAATCAAAGTCTAATTTGAATATTTTAGTATTGAAAGGATTATAATTATGAAGAAAGGAATTTTGTTTAGCCTAATAGCCATTTTGTTTTTTGTTAATCTTGGAACCGCGCAAGAAAAAAGCACATTGACCTTAGTAGATATCTATAAAAACAATGCTTTTGGTCAGAAAGGTTTTGGTCCGATCAGATGGATGAAAGACAACAAAGGCTATTCGACCTTAGAGTCAAATGCCCAAGTGGGAGGAAAGGATATCGTTAGATACGATGCGAAATCGGGAAAAAGGACGATTATCGTTTCCGCGGCCGATCTTATACCGAACGAAGACACAAAACCGTTGGTCATTTATAATTATCAGTGGTCTGATGATAATAGCAAATTACTTATTTTTACCAATACTAAAAAGGTTTGGCGCTATCACACCCGTGGAGATTATTGGGTGCTTGACCTTGAGAAAAAAACACTGACCCAATTAGGTAAAACGTTGCCTTCTGCAACTTTAATGTTTGCAAAATTTTCACCTGATGCTTCTAAAGTAGGCTATGTAAGTGAACTCAATATTTACGTTGAAGATTTAGATTCAAAAACTACTAATCAAATTACATCAGATGGGGGCGATACTATTATAAACGGAACTTTTGATTGGGTTTATGAAGAAGAATTGAGTTGTCGCGATGGTTTCCGTTGGAGTCCTGATGGGGAGCATATCGCTTACTGGCAGTCCGATACCAAGGGGGTCGGTACATTTTACATGATTAATAATATAGATTCTATTTATTCGAAACCATTACCTATGCCTTACCCTAAGGTAGGCACCCAACTTTCTGCTGTAAAAGTGGGGGTTATATCGTCTAAAGGTGGAGAAACACGGTGGTTCGATATTCCCGGAGACCCCAGAAATAATTATTTGGCCCGTATGGACTTTGTTCCAAATTCCAACGAGGTTATGATCCAACAGCTGAATCGGGAACAAAATACGAACAAGGTTTTTATTGGGGATATTGAATCCATGGGCCTGAACAACATTTTAATTGAAAAAGACGAGGCGTTTTTAGATGTTCATGATGATATTCGCTGGTTGGATAATGAAAAGTATTTCACATGGTCTAGCGAACGTAGTGGCTGGCTCCATTTATACCGAGTTTCACGGGATGGTAAAGAAATACAACCGATCACCAAAGGCAATTTTGATGCAATAAGCATCAATTGTATCGATGTAAAAGGCGGCTATGTATATTACATTGCATCCCCTGATAATTTTACCCAACGCTATTTGTACAGAAGCCGTATTGATGGAAAAGGAGAAGCGGAGCGTGTTACCCCCGTCTCCAATTCCGGTCAAAACGCGTATCAGATTTCAGAAAATGCCAAATGGGGAATTCAAGTTTTTCAAAACACTATCACTCCACCAGTTTATTCCCTCGTTAGCCTCCCTAATCATAAACAGATTAGAGTTTTGGAGGATAATAAAGAGTTGAAACAAAAGTTCGATGCGTTACAACTACAGCCAAAAGAATTTGTCAAGGTAGATATTGGTGAAGACGTTCTCGATGCTTATATGATTAAACCAGTTGATTTTGATGCCTCTAAAAAGTATCCGCTTTTATTCTATGTTTATGGAGAACCTGCAGGATCAACTGTTCAAGACAATTGGAGTGGGGGAGATTTGTTCCATCAATATATGGCACAGCAAGGCTATATTGTAATGAGCGTAGATAATCGGGGTACTAAAACGCCAAGAGGTAAAAAATGGAGAAATGCGATTTATGGCCAAATCGGAATTTTAGCATCTAAAGATCAGAGTAAGGCCGCAAAGAAAATACTAAGTACCTATGATTTTATAGATTCTTCCCGAGTCGGAATTTGGGGATGGAGCGGTGGCGGTCAAATGACCTTGAATTGCATGTTCAAGTATCCGGAAATTTATAAGTCGGGCTTGGCCGTTTCCTTTGTGTCTGATCAGCGATTGTACGACGCAACTTATCAAGAACGATATATGGGGCTGTTGAAGAATAACCCTAAGGGATACCATGATGGTTCTCCTATTAACTTCGCTCAAAATTTACAGGGCAACCTGATGGTTATGCATGGTACGGCAGACGATAATGTGCATTACCAAAGTTTTGAAATGCTGGTCGATCGATTGATAGAAAACAACAAAATTTTTAATATGATGTCTTATCCCATGCGTTCGCATTCGATACATGAAAGGGAGAATACTTCGTATCATCTTAGGGAGACTATGGAGAATTTCTGGAAAAAGAATTTACCCGCCGGAGGCAGATAGTTTTTTCGATTTGTTATAATAGTTCAATTTCCAATCTTATTTTTGATCCGTAACTCAATTTATTCCCATTTTAATTTTATCCATAATGTTTTCAAAAGAAGAGTACATAACAAGAAGAAAAAAACTGAGGGAATCTTTAGGTGGCGGATTGATTCTTTTCTTGGGAAATGATGAGGTCGGAATAAACTTTAAAGACAATATATACCCATTTAGACAAGACAGTTCGTTTGTCTATTTTTTTGGGCTTCAGTCTCCTGGTTTGAATGCCATCATTGATATCGACGGAAATGAAGAAATCATTTTTGGTGATGACCCATCGATTGATGACATTGTATTTTCAGGTCCTAGTACATCCTTAAAGAAAAGAGCGGCTGAAGTGGGCATAACCACTGTAATGGCCTCAACTGTGTTGGGGGATTATATAGATAAGTCAAAGAATAATACACAAATACATTACCTCCCGCCTTACAGATCTGAACATATATTGAAACTTTCTTTGTTGCTGGGCACTTCGGTCTCGGAGATTCCGAAGAAAGCTTCCACCGAACTTATAAAAGGGGTGGTCAAGCTTCGTTCTATAAAATCCATAGCAGAGGTTATAGAGATAGAAAAAGCGGTAAATACCACGGTCGAAATGCAATACAAGGCTATGGAACTGGCAAAACCCGGCATGACGGAAGCCGATTTATTTGGGGTGGTAAAGCAAATTGCCCTTGCGAATGGCGACAACACTTCGTTTCCTACCATTATGACCGTAAATGGGCAAATTCTCCACAACCACTATCGCAAAAACATACTTAAAGCTGGTGCTATGGTCTTATGTGACTGTGGTGCTGAAGGGTATTCTAGCTATGCGGGCGATTTGACAAGGACTTTTCCCGTGGCTGAAAAGTTTACTGATAAACAAAAGAAAATCTATGATATCGTGTATGCGGCCTATCGGGCTGCGGTCGACAAATTGAAACCCGGATGCCTGTTTTTAAATGTGCATATTACCGCCTGCCAAAAAATCGTTGAAGGTTTGATTGATTTAGGAATAATGAAAGGTAATGCTGAAGAAGCTGTGGTAGCCGGTGCGCACACCCTATTTTTTCAATGTGGTTTGGGACATATGTTAGGCCTCGACGTACATGATATGGAGAATTTGGGGGAACAATACGTTGGGTACACCGACGACTTAAAACAGCGAACTGATTTTGGGTTTAAATCTCTTCGATTAGGGCGTGAGCTCGAAGAGGGTATGGTATTGACGGTTGAGCCTGGCATTTATTTTATTCCTGAACTCATAGCTTTAAGAAAGACCGAAAATAGGTTTAAGGAGTTTGTGGACTATGATAAATTGGAAGACTTTATAGATTTGGGAGGCATCCGTATAGAGGATGACTTTCTAATAACCGAGAAGGGCAGCCGATTATTGGGTAATAAACTGCCAACTACCTCTGACGAAATAGAACAATTCAGAATTACGAAGCAAAGAATTTAAAGAAACACAGGTAGTAAATAGAGCCGTAATGGACTCATTTCTGCTGAAAACCTTGGAGCTTCATATTTGAAAATTGCCCCTAAGGTTTTTCTTTTCCACAGTATAATTTTACCATTTTCAGTTTTTAGGAGTTGGATACTTCTTTTCAACCACAAGACCAAACTCTGGGAGCGTAACTGGGCGCAGTGTCTTAAGAGTTTTGATTGATGTAGTACTAAATTCAATCTAAGAGGGAGTTTTGGCGATAAAAAGAAAGCCGAAACAAATATTTTTGCATTTTTTAACTTTTAGTATTTTCCTGAATTTTTATTTTTATCTCAAATTTTACAAACATACTATGCAATTTATTGAATTAGAAAACGGATTGTTGCCCGCGTTTTCTGTTTGGTCGATTGAGAAAAAAGCTGGTAAAATCTTACCAAATAGCATAAAAGGCGGGCCCATTTCGGAATTACTATCCGTTCCGATATTATTCTTATTATTTTTTACTGTGTTACTTTTCGGGATTAAATTTTTTGAGTTCAAGTTCTACAGATGAATTTAAAAAGTTGTTTATCCAGTAACCCCTCTTTTCTAGATAACCTTTTTTGGTACTAGATATTTTTTAGTGTCGCGAATCATTCTTCGCTCTTTTTCTTTAGACGAATACTTGCCATTCATAAAGTATAATTTAAAAAAAACAGCCATGGAAGCATTGATCAATATTAAAAGAAAGAATAATAGGCATAGCGTAAATAGCTTTCCTCTATTGCGATTTAAGAAATTTCAGATGAACGTGGACGATTCAGGAGTTCATATTCGTCTTTCTGCCAATTTTTTAAAGGCTGACAACCACCGTGTTCGAGTGCAAGACGGCATGTTACACCTTAAGATCAAGCACCCTAAAAGTGCCCATAGTTTTTACGGGAATTCATTTGCAGCGGAAACGGCTGAAAGGGATACCGATTTAGAAATTCGACTTCCTGACAAACGACATCAAAAAATAAATTCGGTTCGGTTCAAGAACGGCATTTTGCAAGTTCATCTTGTTGACAAGAACAATGTCAACAACCCGGAAAAATCCGTTCAACCTGCGTTTAGATCAAATCGATTGATTGCATCATGAAAAAGTACATCAAACAATTATTCGCAGCGTTTCTATTAATTGGTTATACAGCTGAAATTCAAAAAAAACCTCCCGATTACGCTTTATCAAGCGTGCGATTTGATAATATATTTTATCCTAAAAAATATTGAGATTAACCTTATAAACCAACTTACTTTTTTTATTCTCTAAAAGATTTTCTATGATAACTGGTAAACATGATTTAAGAAATTTCCTGTCTTTATTGACCTTTTTACTATTATTTGGAACTGTTGCCAAGGCAGGCAATGGTATAACGTTATACACACCATATACCGATATTTCAGCCCCTCCCGGTGAATCGATAGATTATGCCATAGATGTGAAAAACTATGGCGCCCAGTTGAAGAATGTCGACATCACTTTATCGGGGATGCCCGAAGACTGGAATTATACTTTAAAAGCTGGGGGCTACAGCATTCATCGGATAGCTGTTCTTCCTGGAGAGAAGAAAACACTTTCCTTAACCATTAATGTACCCCTGAATGTTGATAAAGGAAAATACAGGTTAAAAGTTATTGGTAGAAATTACGATGTACTTCCCCTTGTTATCGATGTCTCTGAACAAGGCACTTTTAAAACGGAGTTTACCTCCGATCAAATCAATATGGAAGGCCATTCAAAATCAAATTTCAATTTCTCTACAAAGCTAAAGAATCATACGGGGGAAAAACAAGTATACTCATTGCTGGCCAAGGCGCCCCGTGGTTGGAATGTCGCATTCAAACCCAATGGTAGACAGGCTACCGCTGTCGAGATAGAACCTGGCAAAACAACAAATATTACGATCGAGGTAAAACCTCCATCTCAGGTAGCAGCGGGTGCTTATAAAATACCTGTAAGGGCAACGAACAAGTATAGTTCGGCCGAATTGGAACTCGAAGTAGTAATAACAGCATCTTATGATTTAGAATTAACTACTCCGACCGGACTATTAAGTTCAAGTATAACATCCGGTAGGGAAAAAAAGTTGGATTTGATGGTTATGAATACGGGTTCGGGTGAATTGAGCAATGTTACTTTTAATAGCTCAAAGCCCAAGGATTGGGAGATTTCAATAGAACCTGACACTATACCTTTAATAAAGGCCGGTGCGAGTACGCAGGTGCAGGCCACAATTAAGGCAGCCGACAAGGCGATACCCGGTGATTATATATCAAAAATTACCGCACGAACTCCTGAGATATCTTCCACGGCTTCTATAAGAGTTTTGGTAAAGACCCCTTTATTATGGGGGTGGTTGGGCATCGTTGTGATTTTAGGCACATTGGGAGCAATCTATTACCTATTTCAAAAATACGGCAGAAAATAATGGTGGAAAAAAGTATAGAGATTGTTGGGCTTACCAAAAAGTATGGCGATCATGTGGCCGTAGATAATCTGTCACTGTCCATCGAAAAAGGTGAAATTTTTGGTTTATTGGGCCCCAATGGTGCAGGTAAGTCTACGACTATTTTGATGCTGCTCGGTCTTACCGATGTAGATTCAGGAAGTGTGAAAGTATGCGGCATAGATACCACAAGGTACCCATTGGAAGTAAAAAGAAGGGTCGGGTATTTACCCGAGGATGTCGGGTTTTACAACGACTATTCCGGTTTGCAAAATCTTATTTATATAGCTCGTTTGAACAATATTCCTATTGAAAGCGCTAAAAAAGCCGCCTTGGAAATTCTTTCGGAAGTTGGCTTATCGGATGTGAAAGATAAGAAGGTCATAAGTTATTCCCGCGGAATGCGTCAGCGACTGGGTTTGGCAGATGTACTGATAAAAAACCCAGATGTCATTATACTTGATGAGCCTACTTTGGGGCTCGACCCAGAAGGCGTTAAAAATTTTCTACAACTAATTGTCCGATTGAGTAGAAAAAAGGGAATTACAGTGCTATTCTCGTCTCATCATTTACATCAAATCCAACAGGTCTGTGACCGAGTGGGCCTTTTCGTAAAAGGCAAGCTCTTGGCCGAAGGAAAAATCAGTTCTCTGGCAGAACAATTGTTTTCTAAAAATACTTTTACCATTGAAGGAGCAATTACTTCAATGCCTAAAGATTTGGAAGAAGTGGTTATTCCTATAAATGAGGTCGTGAAAAAAATGAACCAGTTGGATGGTGTTGCCGAAGTGGGGTTAAGCGATAAACGTTTTGTGGCGGTTTCTGAAAAAGATGTTACTGCCGAATTATCAAGGCTAATAGTGAAATCGGGATATGGTCTCAATCATTTAAGCAAGAAGGAATATGGTTTAGACGACATCTATCATCAATATTTTCAAGAGGAAAAAAAACATGATCAAAAAAATGTATAAAACAGGAATATCAAAACTTACCGGAATGAAATTCCCCGAATGGTCCACTATGGTTCAGCCTTTTTCTGTTTTACGAAAAAGTAATACTAAAAATGACTTTCATTTAAGTCCATTTCAAGTAATGGTGCAAAAGGAAATCGCTGACCATATACGAAATTGGCGTTTCATTATTCTATTTGCGATTATTCTGTTGGCTTGTATGGGGACCCTGTTTTCAACTTTATCAGATAGCTTGAAGACACTTGGGGCGAATAATTCTGAAAGTGCGTTCTTTTTTTTAAACTTGTTCACCAAATCTGACGGTACTTTACCTTCGTTTTTTGTATTTGTAGGTTTCTTGGGGCCTCTTTTCGGAATTGGTTTAGGCTTTGATGCCATTAGTTCAGAACAAAACGGTGGTACGTTAAGCCGTGTTATGGCGCAACCTGTTCCTAGGGACTATATACTTAATGCTAAATTTCTGGCGGGAATCATCGTCATAAGTGTGATGCTCTTTTCCTTGAGTTTTTTGGTTATGGGTGCAGGGTTGATAGCCCTTGGCATACCTCCTACGGCAGAAGAATTTTTGCGAATTATTGTATATACGTTATTAAGTATTGTCTATATTTCTTTTTGGTTGAACTTATCAATTTTGTTTTCGGTCCGCTTTAAGCAATCGGCAACCTCGGCATTGACGGGTATAGCGGTATGGCTATTTTTTACCATTTTTTATCCTTTAATTGTAAACCTTATCCTTAAGGGCTTCGAGCCCTCCCAATATGCCTCTCCAAACGCTATATACGTATATAAAAAGCTGAAATTCTATTTGGTTCAAATTATGCCAAATGAGCTGTTCGATGAAATTACTTCCGCTATTTTAGTTCCTTCCGTACGTAGTTTAGGGCCGTTGACCATGGAGCAAATACAAGGCGCGATTCCTGGCAGTTTGCCTCTGGGGCAGAGTATTTTATTAGTATGGCCACAGGTTACGGGTTTATTGGCATTGACCTTGCTGTGCTTTTTGTTTTCGTATCTCATATTTATGAAACGTGAAATACGTTCGAGAGGGTAGAGGAATAAAAAATACCCGCTCCTTATGAATTTAAGGAGCGGGTATGTATATGATTACTTAGTTTAATATACCTAAGTTAGGTTCTTACCAACCTGGATTCTGTGCAAGATTAGGGTTTATGTTGATTTGGGGCTGTGGTATGGGCCATAAGGTAAACCGTTCTTGAAATACCCTGGTATGGCCAATTACGCTGGTCACACTTTCCATTGCCTCTTTCAGGTCATCGCCGCCGTAGCGTAGCAAATCGAAATAGTGATGGCCCTCAAAAGCAAGTTCTTTTCTGCGTTCCAATTTTATTGCATCGCGCATTTGCTCTTTGGTAAGTCCGGTTGACAAATCGTCGAGTCCGGCCCTATTGCGTATTCTATTTATGGGTGCATATGCTCCATCAGGACCGTTCAGCTCATTCTGTGCTTCGGCTAAATTTAGTAAGATTTCTGCATACCTAAGCACTACGAAATTGGCGTCTCCATCTGTTGTGACAGTTGGGTCAGGGGTTACGAACTTCTTATATGCATAAGTAGTTGGCGAGTTGACACCGTCATAGATTTCTTCACCGAACACATCGCCAGGTCGTAAAACAGTTGCCGTAAGCCGAATGTCTTCATCGTCAAAAATAGCAACGAATTCTTCAACTGGCGAAAAGACACTTGACCCGAATGTTTTGAGCGTGCCCGAATTTTGATTAAACATGCTGCCCACATTGGCGACACCTGTTTGACCTAAGAATTGTACCTCGAAAATAGACTCGCTATTATCGTTCTCTAAAACAGGTAAGAACATATCTGAAAACTGTTCTGCCGGTACTAAATCATAACCTAGGGTTCCGAATTTATTGGCTTCACTGATGGCCTCGCCATACTGTTGATTATAGAGATATACCCTGCTCTTGAGTCCAATGGCTGCAGCTTTAGTTGCCCTTCCGATGTCTTGACTACTATAGCTGGAAGGTAGATTTGCTTCCGCAAAATCTAAGTCTTCAAGTATTTGGGCAAGTATCTCGCTCTTTGCCGTTCTTGAAACCAACGATTCTTCAATCGATTGAATTTCAAGTATTAAAGGCACATCCCCATAAAGATTTATTAGCGTAGAATAGAATAACGCTCGTAAAAATCGGCTCTCGCCCAGTACTCGATTTTTTAGATTTGTATCCATCTCGATATCAGGGATATTGGTAATCACTCTATTTGCCCTAACAATGCCCTCGTAACATCTATTCCATACTTGTGTTGGTATTGAACTGCTGGAATCAAACCCGCTACCGTCACTCATTTCGAGATAAGAGTTGAACGTATATTGGGAATAGCCGTTGTTCGTGATAGCGTCGGAATGAATAAAGAAATCACGGTATTGATAATTATCGGCCAAAGTGTTGTAGACCCCGTTTACCCCGGTTATGGCATCATCCGATGTTTTCCAAAAGGTAGGTTCTGTTACCGTATTCAATGGCAGCAGATCAAGTTCTGAACTACACCCGAAAAAGGTCAAGACTAGTATTATAGGTAGAAATATTCGTTTCATCTTTTTCATTTTATATGTTTAAAAAATCAAGTTTACACCCAATGAAAATGTTTTTGCCAAAGGATAACTATCGTTATTGTTATTGAACGTTCTCGAATCTTCTGGATCGTAACCATCTGTGAAATTAGTGACGGTAAAAACATTTTCTCCTGAAATAAACCATCGCATTTTTTGAATACCAAATTTTGAGATTACATCTTGTGGCAATGAATATCCCACTTCAATATGTTTCATTCTCAAATAGGAAGCATCTACAATAGCCGAACTTATTGCAGGGCCAACGAACAAAGATGTATTGTATTTGTATCCTCTTGCGACTCTGGGAACATCGGTGTCTGTATTTTCAGGAGTCCATCGATCTAAGAACCAAGTATCCATATTCTGATTGGCCCTAGCATCGTAGCCGAATACCCCTTTCTCTACATCGCGACCCAAAACTCCCTGAAAGACTGTTCTGAAATCGAAACCTTTGTATGACATATCGAGTGAGAAACCGTAGTTGTTTCTGATGTTGGGGTCTCCAATAATCACTTTGTCTTTCGAGTCAACTATGCCATCACCATTGGTGTCTTCCCAAATGTAATCACCGGCACTAACGGTCGCGCCTCCGGGTTGAATACCATACGTATCGGAGTCTTGAGCTTGTTCGTCAGTTTGGAAAATACCAACAATACGGTGACCGTAGAATGAATTGATGGGTTCACCTTCCCTATTTATAATTTTGTTGGCGCTGATGAACTCGTCATCAAGTTTAATGATTTTATTGTCATTGTGCGTCCAATTGAACGAGACGCCAAAGTTAAAATGCTCACCGATCATATCGGAATAGCCGATACTTGTTTCCCAACCTTTATTCTCTATTGCCCCAAAATTCTGGAAGGGTGCGGTTACGTTACCAAGGGTGCTAACAATCGGGGGCGTAAGTAATACATCGGTACCTTTACGTATGTAGTAGTCACCTTCAATAGTTAGGCGATGGTCAAAAAACCGAGCATCTAAACCGATATTTGTTGTCGTTGTAGTTTCCCAGGTAATATCAGGGTTTGCCAATGCGGTAATGGCAGATCCTGGTGCTAAAGACCCTCCAAATGCATAAGGCTGATTTAAATTGATAGTGGGCACGCCTGGGTAATTTCCTACTTGATTATTACCCAATTGGCCCCAACCTGCCCTAAATTTAAATAGATTGATATTTGAGAAATTTTCCATAAAATGCTCTTTGGCAAGGTTCCATCCTACGGAGAACGAAGGAAAGACCGCAAATCTATTGTCGCCTAAGAACTGAGAAGAACCATCATACCGAATATTGGCCTCAAAAAGGTATTTATCGGCATACCCATAGTTTACCCTTCCGAAATATGAAAGCAATGAATATTCCGTAGCATTTCCTGAAACAGAAGGGTTGCCATCACCCGCATCAAGTTCACTAAGAAAATCGTAGGAGTACCCCTCATTATCACCTCGAAGAAAATCGTAGCGATATTTTTGGTATGCATAACCTCCTAGTAAGGTAAGATTAGACTCCCCAAAACTCTTGTTATAGTTTGCGGTAATCTCTAGCATAGTCAATTGTTCACTGATCGCCCTTTCTGAAAGTGTTCCCAATCCGTTGTTGGTTGTAATAGTGGTGCCATCTGAAACAGTCAACTTATTTTGACGAAAAGTATTTCTTGAGCTTTCGACGTTTGCCGACCCATTAACTTTTATTACAAGTTCTTTGATGGGTAAATACTCGAAATATAAGTTAGGAATTACCCGTAGCGTCTTTCTGTTATCTTGCCCTCCATATTTGGCAAGGGCAATGGGATTGATAGCATTTGCATCTTGTTCAGGTGTTAAGAGTGAACTTCCCATAGCTATCGTTCCATCTGGCTGAAAGATGGGGGCAAAAGGATACTTTCTAATCATATCCCGTACTACTTGAGTGGCTCCGTAGCCAGAGTAGTTTGGCTCATAAGCGTCACTGGAACTTCCTGCTATGTTTAACCCGGCACGAAATTTTTCTGAAAGGGTTATATCGATGTTCGATCTGAAATTATAGCGTGTGGCACCAGTTTCAATAAGTATGCCTTCATGATCTTGATATCCGGCAGATATCATATATTTGACTTTGTCATTGCCTCCAGTGACTGAAAAATAGTGATTGATAAGTGGGGCCGCCTTTCTATAGCCTTCATCAAATAGATTACCGTTATAGAGTCTGGGATCGGTACCTTCTTTAATAATCCCTAGAAGCTCGTCGGAATAGAGTGCGGGTTGGCCAACATTAGTGTAGGCCTCATTGAAGGCAAGAGCAAACTGATAAGGGTTCATTACCGTAGGTGTTGTTGTTGCACTTTGAACACCATAATATGAATTAATGGTAACCCTTGCAGCTCTATCTTTTCCTCTTTTTGTAGTAATCAATACTACCCCGTTAGCTGCTTTAACCCCATAAATAGCGGCAGAAGCCGCATCTTTTAAAACAGAGAAACTCTCTATATCGCTTGGATGAATGTCATCCATGGTCCCTTGTACTCCATCTATAAGTATCAAAGGAGCCGATGCACTGTTTTGTCCATCAATACCCGATCGAATCGTACCTACACCACGAATCTGAAATACTGGTGAATTGCGACCAGGTTGTGAAGAACCCTGTATCATTTGTATACCCGCAACACGACCGTGCATTGCGCTACCTGCGCTTGTAATGGGCTGACTTCCCATGTCTTCGGCTGTAACTACTCCTACGGCACCTGTTAGATTTTCTTTTTTTTGTGTACCGTAACCTACGACAACGACCTCATCTAACTGGGCTGCATCTTCGATAAGTATTACATCAATCTTGGTTTTTCCATTTACAGATATTTCTTTTGTTGTATAGCCCAATGAACTAAAAACAAGAACTGCATCTGCGGAGACATTTAATGTGTAATTTCCATCAAAGTCGGTAGCCGCTCCATTTGTCGTGCCCTTCTCTACGACACTTGCCCCAGGAATAGGGGTGCCCGACACATCATCTGTAACTATTCCTGAAACTTTTATCTCTTGGGCGAAAATAGCGCAAGAGAGAAATAGTATACTAAGAAACAATCCATTTTTAATCAATCTTTCCATATGTTTAATTTAAAGTTAGTATTCATATTATTTGGTTAGTATATTTAAACCTTCTGGCTTCTATAAATTTCTTCAGTACCACTATCCGCTTGATGGTGCGCCACTATCGGCAGTGACCTCAGTATTTAGAAACTAATGTTCAGCAAATTTTTAATACCTTTTGTACTTAAATTGTGTGTCTTATTAATATAAGTTAAAGAAGGGTTAAATTTACGTGAAGAAATGAAAGTTGCTATTGCCAGAATTACCCGTATTCTATACTATATTAACATTAGTTTCATTTAGGAGTATATTGTAGTTTTTTACCTATACAAAGCTCTATTTTTTCGGACTTATTTAACTATATTCATAAAATTTATAGGCTTTAGAACTGTAGGAAATGGGGTTGATTAATTCCTACTTAAAATTAGCCATCGTCTACACCTAATAATTCAGCAATTAATCTGGACTTACTTTATAAGTGTTCTTTTTGTTGTCGGAAGGTGGCCCCTTTTAATACTGGGAATATGGAAACCCTAGCTTTCGCCGTTACATAGGGCCTTTAAAAATGGCAGTGGATTTACTGTAATTTCGCGGTATTTTCGAGCTAAGTTTACTGATTCCGCTGAGTTTGTGGAGAGATTATTTAATTCTTGTGCGGGCCCTTTTTTTGTATTTGTTTTAGTTATGGTAGTTGAAATTAACCATCAAAAATTGGCCTATTGGTATTTAGCAAAATACAAGTTGCAATCTAATTTGGCTTCTATATATCACTTCCAATCATTCGGGTCGAAAATTGTTGAGGCGATGTACCTATAGGGCTTTGACCCTTCGAGAAGAACATTATTCCAATAATAGACCATAACCAATTTTCCGTCAGCGTTTTGTGTCAATCTCGGATATCCTGCATCACGATTGGCACCATCTCCACTTCGTAGTGTAATTTCATTGCCCCAAGTCTCTCCATTGTCATCGCTAAATCTAACGTGTACTCGTGAGCCGTAATTACTACGGTTAATATACCCCAAGGCCAATCTTCCGTCTTTTAATTGGGTAAGGGCTGGTGGAGAACCGCCTGCTCCGGTATCGGGTGCAGGATTTTTGAGTCTTTTCCATGTTTTTCCGTTATCGGTCGATTTATAACTGCTTATAAAGCTTGTCCCATTTTCCGTTCTTGTTCTAATGGTCGTGAGTAATTCCGATTCGGAGAGTCGAAGCGATGAGGGCATAATATCAAATCCGCCATGCTCTGGGGTAACCCAAGAGATTAGGTTCCAATTGAGTCCGCCATCCTCAGTTCTGGCCAGGGCAACTCTTCCTTCTCTTTTATTAGACTTTGCTGCAGTTATAAAAACACTTAACGACTGCTTTCCGTCGACAATATAATCGGTTCGGTTGGCTATACCCGGTGTCCCCATGTCAGGGAAGATAAAGGCTCCTTCCCAAGATTTACCCTTGTTATTTGAATAATAAAAATGAGATGGTCCATAATGATTGTTATGTCTTAGGAAAGTCAAAATAAACTCTGGGTCGGTGAAGTCCGCAATGGGAGCTGTCAACGGTATTGGTTTTACCGCCTTTTCAGGGGATATGTTATTATCGTGCCCCCAAGCTTTTTGTCCAATCTCAAATGCATCTGTAATCGTCCAAGTAACCCCCCCGTCTAAACTTCTGGCATATTTATTTCCGGAAGACTTGATGTCGTAGGTATGCATCCCAGGCGCTGTTTCGTTGTAGGGTGCTTCTACAAATCCGACCAAAATTTCATTTCCCCAAGACCAAATGCCATGATTGGCCGGCCACCCGCCGTATTTTCCATCTTCCGAAAAAACAACGCCGTGTTCAATTTGCTTTCCGTCGGTTTGTGCGAAACTTGTGAAGCCCTGACTCACCACAAGAATGAATAACAAAATTTTTATGAGGTGCGATTTACTTTGGGTGTTATATATATTCATCTTTTTCTTATTGACTGAATTCAAAAATACGGTCGGTAAGATAGCTAAAATGATTTTTTAAAGCAGCGCGATTTATTTTTTTTGTTTTTAAATTATAACATAGTTTTTACGGCGCTTTTTTCCAGAGGAATTTGGAGCAATTGGCGATAAAAAATATTGGGTGATATGTATCTGATATTTTGCTCGCCCCATTTTCTACCCCATGGTTCTATAATTTTAATATAGAAATTCTAAAAATCGACAACTGCATCGAAAAAATGTTAAGATTTTAACATTTGTAAGGTTCAGGGTTATCTTAAGCCTTGAAAATCATGTATCTATGCGTACGTTTTATGTATCGCTATGTGTAACTATCTATATTTTAGATTGTTATACATGTTTCGGGAATTGGGAAAGAGTGTCTAAAGTTGGTTGTAGGAGTAGAAAAAAATGGCTCCTGAAGGATGATTAAAGCTGGATTACCCGAGGGCGAACCCTATTTTAAGGAAAAAAAAGAGTTGTGTTCGAAGATTTGGAAGCCCTATTTTAAAGAGACTTTTGTTTTATACTGGATGAATATTGCCCCGGGGAGACCTTGTATTTCTCTTTAAAGAGTTTGCTGAAGTGGGTTCTGCTCTTAAACCCGGTCATGATATATACTTCATTGACCGATAATTCTTGTTTTTGGATCAAGAGTTCGGCGGCTTTTTTTAATCGGTACATTTTGAGCAACTCAAAAGGCGTCTTGTTGGTCAAGGCTTTTACTTTTTGATAAAAATGAGTTCTGTTGAGATACAATTTTCGAGCAAATTGATCCATGTCCAAAGCTTGGTTGTCTAGATTTTCAGACATCAGATGATATAGCTTTTCGAGAAAAGCACTGTCGTTTCTTCTATTAATATTATTATCCTTGGCTAATGGTATACCGATTTCAAAACGCTCTCGAAGTCTTTTTCTGTTTTCGAGTAGTGCTTCGGTACGTGCTATCAGATGGCGGGGATCAAATGGTTTTTTAATATAGGCATCGGCACCATCGCGAATACCTTGCAATTGGTCTTCAATATTTGCGAATGCGGTCAAAAGTATGACGGGAATATGGCTTGTTTTCATATCCGATTTGATACGTTTACAGAGGTCCAAACCATTCATTATGGGCATTTGAATATCGCTTATTACCATATCGGGCCACTGATTTTCCATGGCATCGAAGCATTCTTTTCCGTTATTAAAAGTTTTTACTTTGAAAAACTGTGAGAGTATCTTTGATACATAGAGCCGCATATCGAGGTTGTCTTCCACATAAAAAATTACGTTCTCTGAATAATTTCCGCTTGCCTCGATTACTGACGCATCTATTTTTTGGGCCAATTGCTCTTCAACGACTTGCTCGTTTTCCGCAGAAATAATGGCTTTTTTCTTTGCCGTCTGGTCTTCTGCAGACTCTTTTTTGACAATAGGGAGCCTTACGAAAATGGTAGTACCCTTATTGGGCATACTCTCAACTGTTATGTAGCCATAATGCATTTCAACCAATCTTTTTGAAAAAGCCAGTCCGATACCAGAACCTGAAGTATGGGCATTTTCTTTTTTATGCGATTGGTAAAACCGTTCAAAGATGTGCGGAAGATCTGCCTTATCAATACCTCTGCCCGTATCAGAAACCGAAACAATCAAATCTTTGTCATTGCTTTCATAGGTTATGGCTATAACATCGTTTTCTCCTGTATATTTGAAGGCATTGCTCAATATATTATTGAACACCTTTTCCAATTTATCCCTATCAGCTGAGACGATAATGTTTGAATTTTTCGCAACCACGTTTAGTTCTTTGTGATTGTTTTCTGCTAAAAATTTAAAATCAACGATCAAGTCTTTGAGAAAGGTGTCGAAATAAAAACGGGAGTACTCCATCTCCAATAGATTGGCGTCTGCCCTTTCAAAATCATGTACTTGAGAGATCAATTGTGATATTTTTTTTGATTGACGCTCGATCAGGCCTAATTTTTCAGAAACATCGACATTGCCCTTAAAACGATTTGATAGTATTTTCAAAGGGCTGTTTATCAAATTTATAGGAGTCTTTAGCTCATGTGAAATATTGGCGAAAAAGCGAAGCTTCGCCAGGTTTACCTCTTTTTCCTTGTTTTTTTCAAGTTGCTCGATGACGACATTGTGTCGCAACCCTTGTAATTTAAGTATATAGTACAGTACTGTACCCAGTATGAGGAGTGTTAGAATGACATATAGCACATAGGCTTGGACTGTTTTCCACCATGGGGGTGCTATCACAATTTTTAATGTTTTTGGTTCACTCCATTCATTTGCCGAATTAGATGCCAATGCGGTCAAGGTATATTTCCCGGGCTGCAGACCGTTATACGTAACAAACCTTCTGCTTGAGGGTACTTCTATCCATTCTTCATCTATAGGAATAAGTTTATATTTTAGTTTATGGTTTTCCGGATTGGAATAATGCAATGATGCCAACTCGATAGAAAATACATTCTCGTCGTATTTTAAATTTAATTGGTCTTGGGCAGAGATGTTCTTATCTAACAACACCCTGCCATCTATAGTATCGCCTGGTACTACGGTATGGTTAAAGATTTTAAGGTCTCCGAATTGTAATTGCGGTAGTGCCTCATGCTCAGATATATCTTTGGGCGAGAAATAACAAAATCCCTCTAAACCGGAGAAAAGGAGGGTTCCGTCATCTAGTGCTGTAGAAGCATACCAAAAATCATCAAATGGCAATCCGTCTTCTTTGCCGAAGGTTCTTAAGGTGTGGTCCGTCAGGTTGTATTTATTGAGGCCGATATTGGTGGCTGCCCAAAGGTTGCCTTCTTTATCATAACGTAAACTTTTAACGACATTATTCGATAATCCATCTTTCTCTGAAAATGAAATGAACTTGGGGTCAGTTTCACTATCGATCACTTTACATATACCTCCACGTTCGGTACTGATCCATAATTCGTCGTTCGGTAGTCTTAGAATGTCGCTAACAAAATTGCTGGAAAGCGAGTTTTTCACTGATTTATCTGATATATATTGCTTTACTTCTAGCGCTGATAAGGGTGTTTTATTGTCAATATCGAGTCTGAACAAGCCATCGGCATCTGTACCCATCCATAAAAAATCATACAATGGATCTACATAAATACGGCGAATTAGGGAAAGTTTGTTTTTCTGAAAATAGGGATTCTTATCCAAGGTTTGAACTTGGGTAATCGTATTTGCATTACTAATGCTGATCTTAAATATATTGTTCGCAGTCGCTATCCAAATATTACCATATTTATCTTCGGTAATCGATCTTATAGTACCCTCAGCTAATAATGTGGTGTTCTCATAACTATCTAAATTTTCCCAATCGGTTTGCCCATCCTTGACTCTTATCAGCCCCCCGTTTTCGCGTAACATCATCCATATGTTATTTCGAGAATCTACAAAAGCCGAACTCACATTGAATTTGTCATCATTAGGTAGATTGAAAGGTAACGGTTCAAACTTTGCCGAGGTGGTATTAAATAATGCAATTCTATCAAGGCTGGCGGTCATGAGTACTCGATGACTATCTAAAGCCGTTATGTATGTCACATTGTTTTGATGAATGCTGAAATCGTATGATGAGCCCCCCATGTATTTTTTGAACGGGTTCGCGTCAAGGTTGAATCGGAATAAACCCTTATTGAAGGTACCTATCCAACAACCGTTATTTTCAGATGGATAAACGCAACTGGTCCTTAATAAACCTGATTCGGGAGCATAACTAGATACACTGTAGGTTGGCTCTTTCTTGAACGCGGCAATATTTTCGATTTGAACAACACCATTGGTCATGGTTCCCAACCATAATTTACCATTTTTATCCAATGCGGCGCTATTGAACCTTTCGGTTTCCATTTTTTTAATAGCCGATTCAAAGGAATAG
This sequence comes from Kriegella aquimaris, assembly GCF_900103215.1. Lineage (GTDB taxonomy): Bacteria > Bacteroidota > Bacteroidia > Flavobacteriales > Flavobacteriaceae > Kriegella > Kriegella aquimaris. The sequence goes on along the minus strand of NZ_FNGV01000001.1, from coordinate 1,135,709 downwards.
GTATCCCCGCTCTTGTCAAAACCAAAAACCACAATGCCGTTTGATAGTGTGGCCAATAGGGTGTTGCTATCTAATTGAAGTATCGCGGTACTAGCTGTAACATCATTTTCAAAAATCTGTAGAAATTCTTCTTTATTCTTTTTAAACAGAACGAGCCCAGCGGAAGTTGAGAAGAGATAATTATTTGAATCAAGGGCCAGACCGTCAAGAAATGAAATGGGTTCGTCATGAAAACCTTTTGGAGGTACATACCGCTTTATAAAGGTATGATCCGTTTTAAAAAGGAGTAAACCATTATCTTCGGTAGCACATAGTACGGAGTCATCTTGTTTGTCGGTCAAAATCTTACGAACGATAGGGCCATTGATTCCCTTTCCAATTAATTTATTGGCATATACATTGGTGAACCGCTCTAAAATATAGTTATAGGCTGTAATTCCATCATCCGTACCAATCCATAATTCCCCATTTTCCATTTCGGAAATCGTTCTCACCCGGTTGCTGACCAATAGATTTTTTTCAACCGTATTTTTAAATACCTTGAATTCATAGCCATTATAGCTATTAAGTCCGTCATAAGTACCCACCCACATATATCCTCTAGCATCTTCCAGTATCGACGTTACCCCGTTATGGGCCAATCCTTCAGAAATGGTCAGATTTTGGGAGTATTCCAGTTTTTTCTCTTGCGCAAAACCGATTGCGAAAAAGTAAAATATCCAGATGGTTATATAAGAAGTCTTATGCATTGCCTTTATAAATGTCCTGAAGAAGAGCGGTCTGATAATGGTCACAATCAATATAGACAAATATGGTTAAAATTATATGATTCAAGGTAATGAAGAAACTATATATGCTTATTACATCGGTGAGACCATATAACTCTTACACTAATTTCATATCTGAGCTTATGCCATTTCAATATATACAGCCAGTTGATTTGACTGAAAAATCTTACAATTGTAAAAATGATAATTTTCTGAGGTGCGGTACGTCCGTATACATTGACTGTTTACAGAAAAGGTTAAAAAACCTAGACCCCAAAACCTTTTTATAGGTATTTGAACTAGAATCTCTGTGGGGGAAACTATTGTGTCGGACATTTGTACCTAACAAAAACACAATTTATGAAAACAGTTTTACTACTAAGAGAAGTTTATATTGAAGGGTTCAAAAATTTAGGAAGTTTAATAATCAAAAAATATTTTAAAGTATTTGCTTGGTTTGCCTTCGCAATGTTTTTTATTGTATTGTACGCTTTTATCTATCGTGTAGCCACGGGATTTGCGTTTGATTAAGGTTCGAAAATTTGGCATCTTTCTTTATGTAAATGTATTTTAGGCGTCTAGTAAGATGCTATATTTATTGGTTAGGAGATGTCAAAAATGGAACTTTATAGTATGGTATTGCAAATAGATTATTTTTCAATCGATTTTCCGAGCATAAGCTGCAACAATAAGCGATTGTAGAGAGAAATAGTTATTGAGAATAATACCACTATTCTGAACCGAACAATGAGCGAGCACGAATTTTGAATTGTCACCCTTAAAAGGGCAAGCTGATAATTATCATATTTTTCCTTCTAAAGGCATATTAGTTTTGTATGAAATACAAGATGTAAATGTGCACTTTAGTTCAAAAATATAATATCCCCGGTCCGCGCTATACGAGCTACCCGACCGTGCCATATTGGAATATGGATACTTTTTCGGGTACAAAATGGAAAAGTACCGTTCGCCAAAGTTTTATCGAAAGCAATGGACCTGAAGGAATAAGTTTATACATTCACATACCATTTTGTGAGAGTCTATGTACATTTTGTGGGTGCCATAAACGCATCACCAAGCGTCATGGTGTTGAACTACCCTACATTGATACGGTTTTAAGGGAATGGAAATTGTATATCGATCTTTTTCCTGAAAAACCGACAATTAAAGAACTACATCTGGGGGGTGGAACACCCACTTTTTTTTCTCCTGAGCATCTAGAAATGCTTATTGAAGGCATTTTTAAATATGCCAACCGCGCTGAAAATTACGAATTCAGTTTCGAGGGCCATCCCAACAACACTTCCAAGGCGCATCTTCAAACGCTTTACGACCTTGGTTTTAGAAGGGTCAGTTTCGGAATACAAGATTACAATGAGACCGTTCAAAAAGCGATTCATAGAATACAGCCATTCGAAAACGTAAAAAGGGTAACCGATTGGGCTCGCGAAATTGGATATTCTTCTGTGGGCCATGACATTATCTTTGGGCTTCCGCATCAAAATATGGCACATGTAGAGCAAACAATTTTAAAGACCAAAGAACTCATGCCCGACCGTTTGGCATTTTACAGTTATGCCCATGTTCCTTGGTTAAAGGGGAACGGACAACGAGGGTATAAAGATGCCGATTTACCTACTGCGGAAGAGAAACGAAATCAATATGAAAAAGGGAAACAACTACTTTCAAAAGTAGGATATCATGAAATTGGGATGGATCATTTTGCCTTGCCTACAGACGGGTTGTTCAGATCGATGAAGGCAGGTGGGCTATATCGAAATTTTATGGGGTATACCGCCTCAAAAACCCAATTGATGATTGGTTTGGGCGCATCGAGTATTAGCGATAGTTGGTACAGTTTTTCGCAAAATGTAAAAAGCCTGGAAGAATATAAGCATTTGGTTGAAAATGATATAATTCCTATTTATAGGGGGCATATTTTGACCGATGAAGATCAAATGATTCGAAAACATATATTAAATTTAATGTGCAGGTTTGAGACATCATGGCATGGCGAAACGGAAAATTCACCATACTATAAAAAAGTAGCAGAACGACTTGGCGAAATGGAATTGGATGGCCTAGTGGAATGTACGCCGGAAAAAGTACGTGTTACAGATGAAGGTCGGCCGTTTGTTCGAAATATATGTATGGCCTTTGATGCGCATCTACATCGAAAAGCACCCGAAACGCGATTGTTTTCCATGACAATTTAAATTTATGAAAGTGTGGAACATTAAGTTGACAATGGTTTAGTTAATTTTTATCAAAATATAAAATCCGATCTTATGAAAAATATAATTGTACCAGTAGATTTCTCCGAACAGTCTGAATACGCCCTTAGATTGGCGGCCTCTTTAGCAAAAAAACACGGTTCGAAGATTTTGGCACTTCATATGCTAGAATTGAATCAAGCGATGATTTCATCCTCGGAAGGAATCTTCCCTGAACAGACCGTTTTTCTATTAAAACTTGCGGAAAAGCGATTTGGTGAATTTCTCGATAAGCCCTATTTGGAAGGATTGAAGGTTACACCCATTGTAAAGCATTTCAAAGTTTTCAGCGAGGTAAACGAAGTAGCGGAAAAGCATCATGCGGATTTGGTCGTTATGGGGTCGCACGGTACTGACGGATTAAAGGAAATATTCGTAGGATCCAATGCCGAAAAGGTCGTTAGAAACTCAAATATTCCGGTTTTGATCGTAAAGGATGAACTTATAGATTTTAAAGTTGATCGTTTTGTTTTTGCCTGCGATTTTAAAGATGGTAGTTTACCTGCCTTTCAAAAAGCCAAGGAATTTGCAGAACTATTATCGGCAACATTAGAACTGGTCTATATAAATACTCCAGGCGATAATTTCCTTAGCACAGGCGATGCCTATAATAGAATAAACAAGTTTCTTCAAAAGGCCAATGCCGGCCTTGAGGTAAAAATTTATAATGATTATAACGTAGAACGGGGCGTTTTAAATTATAGTGAATCTATAAGCGCTGATTGTATAGGAATACCGACCCATGGTCGTAAAGGACTATCTCATTTCTTTATGGGAAGCATTGGAGAAGATATCGCAAATCATTCTAAAATTCCTGTGGTTACATTTAAGATTTAAAACAAATCTCCTAACACTAAGTTTGGGGTGTTGTATTTCTGCTAGCAGAACTTTCAAAAAAGGGGTAGGAAACCGATTCGGTTTCCTACCCCTTTTTTATAGTATGTTGTGCCTGTTTCTTGAACATGTAAGTATGTTTGACTTCTAAATTTTCCGTTCTCGAAAGAACAATTTTATAAGGCTAATCGATATGCAACTAATTTTGAATCAATAACTTATGTAGTGTTCAGTTGTGGTGTTCAGTTGAATTTTTAATCATAGCCTTGGTTAGCGGTATTAGAATTTAGGATAAAAGGACATTTTTATCCTTATTATGACAATTGTCATGTTTTTCTTGCACTGTTACCCATACTTTTGGGGCATAATTAATAATTAGTAAACTGATGAAAATAGGAAGTAAAAGTGTCGCTGTTATATTCTCGCTACTGCTTATGGCTTGTGGGGGAAAAGAAGAAAAGAAAAAAGAAGGGTTCAGCGTTGATCGCGCCAAAACCACAACCGAAAAACCAGTTGAAGCCACTCCTGCGGTGAGCGCTACTCCACCTTCAGAGCGCATTGAATTGGACAATAAGGGTGTTGGTCCCATAAAATCAATTGCACTAGATGCTGAAATTGATCAAGCCATGGCAAAAAAAGGAGAAGAGATTTATGGCCAAATGTGCTTGGCCTGCCATAGGGTCGACAAGAAGTTTATCGGACCAGCACCTTCCGGTGTTTTGGAAAGACGTAGTCCTGAATGGATTATGAACATGATTTTGAATCCCGAAGTTATGGTTAAAGAAGACCCGTTGGCCAAAGAACTATTGGGCGAATTCAACGGAGCGCCAATGGCTAATCAAGGCCTTACCGAAGAACAGGCCAGAGCGGTGTTAGAATACTTTAGAACCTTATAGACCTAAAGAATAAAATATATAACCACTAAAATTCAGAAAATGAAAAAGTATAATTATTTTACAGCGACCTTCTTGGTACTGCTACTGGTCTTTTCTAGCTGCGGAAACCAAGGAAAAGGTAATGGTTCCCCGAGCGGAGCCCTCAATTCAAATAATGCCGAGAAAGTCTATGTGGCACCAGGAGAGCATGACGAGTTTTATGCATTTATGTCCGGTGGTTACAGTGGTAACCTGACCGTCTACGGCTTGCCTTCGGGAAGAATGTTTAAAGAAATTCCTGTATTTTCACAATTCGCGACTTCCGGATATGGTTATTCGGAAGAAACCAAACCGATGTTGAACACGTCTTTTGGTTTTGTTCCTTGGGATGATTCACACCACCCAGATATTAGCCAAACGAATGGAGAGTTGGATGGAAGATGGATATTCATCAACGGAAATAATACACCTAGAATTGCACGAATAAGCTTGACTACTTTTGAGACTGAAGAGATTATAGAAGTACCTAATAGCGCGGGTAACCACAGTTCTTCTTTTATTACGGAAAACACGGAATATGTAGTTGCAGGAACCCGTTTTTCGGTACCAGTACCACAGCGTGATATGCCTATTAAGGAATATAAGGGCAATTTTAAGGGTGCACTATCTTTTATTGGTGTAGATCCTGAAGATGGTAGAATGGATCTTAAGTTTCAAATATTGATGCCAGGGTTCAATTATGACCTTTCTCATCCTGGTCGTGGAAAATCACACGGTTGGTTCTTCTTTACTACTTATAACACTGAGGAAGCCAATTCCCTTTTAGAAGTCAATGCTTCGCAAAATGATAAGGATTTTATTGCAGCTATCAACTGGAAAAAAATTGAAGAGTATGTAAATAATGGTGGGGGAACTAAAATGCCCGCCAATTATGCGCATAACGTATATAGCGATGAGACACACACTGCGACTTCTACTATGGAAAAAGAAGTACTGACCGTTGATCCTACCAAAGTGCCCGGAGCGGTATTTTTCTTACCAACTCCAAAATCGCCTCACGGTTGTGATGTAGACCCTTCTGGTGAATACATTATCGGGAACGGAAAACTCTCAGCTGATTTAACGGTGCACTCTTTTGATAAAATGATTGCAGCTATTGAGGGCAAGAAGTTTGATGGTGAGGCTTACGGAATTCCGATTCTAAAATTTGAAGACGTGCTTGCCGGAACCGTAAAAAGTGGTGGTCTAGGGCCATTACATACCGAGTTTGATGGTGAGGGAAATGCCTATACAACGTTCTTTATCTCATCTGAGGTGGTTATGTGGAAATTGGGTACTTGGGAAGTTATCGACAGAAAACCTACCTATTATTCAGTGGGTCACTTAATGATTCCTGGAGGGAACTCCAGAAAACCATTTGGTAAATATGTTGTGGCGATGAACAAAATCACCAAAGACAGGTATTTGCCGACAGGTCCTGAATTGGAACATTCTGCACAATTATATGATATTTCAGGAGATAAAATGGAGTTGATCTATGATTTCCCCACGCATGGCGAACCGCATTATGCAGCAGGTATTCCTGCAGAGCTTTTGGCTCCAAAATCGCAAAAAATCTATAAACTGGCCGAAAACAAACATCCATATGCGACAATAGGTGCTGCTGATGGCAAAGTGGTTCGAGATGGTAAAGATGTGCATGTGTACATGTCAACAATCAGAAGCCATTTTACCCCCGATAATATTGAAGGCATCAAGGTAGGTGACAAGGTTTATTTTCATGTAACCAACCAAGAGCAAGATTTTGATGTACCACACGGTTTTGCCGTGATAGGTGCCAATACCTCAGAATTGTTGATTATGCCCGGGCAGACCAAGACCATAATTTGGGAGCCCAAGCGAGTAGGGGTATGGCCGTTCTATTGTACCGATTTCTGCTCTGCACTGCACCAAGAGATGCAGGGTTACGCAAGGGTGTCTCCTGCTGATTCGAATATTGAACTTTCTTGGTCTTTAGGCGAATAAAATTTTAGCCGCTACTAACTCATTTCTTTCAATCGGAAAAGCGGGTCGTATTGCAAGATCGACTCGCTTTTCTTCGAAAGAATGATAAATAGGCCTGAAGATCCATTCTTGGTCCGGATGCCTTTCTAAAATCATAAGAAATGAAAAAAGCAAGTGTTTTAATGATAATTGGCCCATTGTTTCTTTTGGGGTTGTTTGCTTTCCCATTATGGAATATTATGTTGGGAGCGCCACAATATCCTGATCCATTGGGTATGAACATTCATATTACAGGAATACACGGGGTGTCTGAGTTCGATTTGCAAAATATTGACGGACTCAACCATTATATCGGAATGAAAACCATACCGAAACCTGGTGAAATGTGGGAGTTTGATATTTTTCCTACCGTAATCATCGGAATGGTTATTCTCGGAGTACTAATAGGAATATTGGGCTATCTTGATAAGGTTAGTTATAAATGGTTTCTGGGTTGGTTTTTATTGATGTCTATTTTGGGCGTTTTGGGGATGTATGACTTTAATGCCTGGCTTACCGATTATGGTTCCAATTTAGATCCCCATGCAATTATAAAGGTGACAAATGCTGATGGAACACCGATGACCTATAAACCTCCATTATTAGGGTTTCAAAAAATGTTGAATTTTGACGTAACCTCGCTACCTTCGACGGGAGCTTGGATGATGTTTATCGGAATGATGTCTACACTTTTGGCTTTTTATATAGGATGGAGAAGTAATAAATCTTCGCTAAAGAAAGAAAGAGTGGAATCACAAAAAGGGGAGTTTTTGGAAACACAAGGTTAGAAGCGAACCCGAGAAAATGCGATAGACTATTGTTCAATTAAAATAAGGAATAGATGAAAAGTTATTTGTTGTTACTGCTTCTGTCGGTATTCACTTTTATGTCATGCACAGTAAAGCCGGAGCCCATCGCTTATGGTAGTGACGGTTGTCATTTCTGCAGTATGACGATAGTTGATCAGCAACATGCTGCCCAAATTGTAACTTCGAAAGGGAAAGCTTTTAAGTTTGATGCCGCAGAGTGTATGATGAATTACCTAAGAGATATGAACACCGCTGATGTTGCACTTTATTTGACCAACACCTACAACCGGCCGGGTGAGTTGATAGATGCGACCAAAGCCACTTATTTGGTAAGTAAAAATATTCCAAGTCCCATGGGGGAATTCCTAACGGCCTTTGATTCTGAAGAATCGGCGAAGAATGTACAATCGGAAAGTCAAGGAGAACTATTTTCATGGCAAGAACTAAAAAATCATTTCGACTCAAAAAAGAAATAACCTCCTTATAAATAATGTACACTGTTAATCATACTATAGCGACCCAAGCCTTTGATAAGCTTCAAGTTCAAAAACTTGTAAAATCCGATGCTTTCGAAATCTTGAGCATTTGCCTTGAGAAGGGAGCCGTTTTTCCTGAACATTCCTCACCGACCGATGCCCAATTGATTGTGCTGCAGGGCGATATCCTTTTTCATATAAATGGTGAGGCTTTTTGTATAAAGGCACAAGAACATTTTAGTTTTCCTAAAGAAGTTTCGCATTGGGTAAAAGCCAACGAGAATTCAAAATTTCTGATTATTCGATAATGAAATTTCGAATCTCAATATCTCTGATACTATTTCTTTTGCTCACTGGGGGAAACCTATCGGCAAACACCTTAACGATTTGTTCTTCTTGCGAGATAAAATCAATTAAAGAAGGAATTTCCTTGGCGGCAGATTTTGATACGCTTTTTATCAAGAAAGGCACGTATAAAGAGTTTAATATTCAGATAACGAAGCCGTTGACACTTTTAGGGGAAGATTACCCTATTGTCGATGGTGAAGATAAAGGCGAAATTATAACTATACAGGCGAACAATGTAACTATTGACGGACTCTTTATAATAAACGTAGGTACGAGTTACACCGCTGATTATGCTGCCATACGCGTGGTAGAGAGCGAAAATTTTTTGATACAGAATGTGGTACTGGAAAAACTTTTTTTTGGTATCTATTTAGAGAAATCGAAAAACGGTAAGGTATACCATAACAAAATTATCGGTGATGCGGTAGACGAATATAATTCCGGCAACGGTATACAATTGTGGTATTCCAAGAATATCGAAGTAAAGCAAAATATTGTTCAGCATGTACGCGATGGTATTTATCTCGAGTTTTCTGACAATATTATCATAGCCGACAACACGAGTGCCAATAACCTACGGTATGGCCTTCATTTTATGTTTTCTAACGATGATATTTATAAGAACAATACTTTTGAGAATAATGGGGCAGGGGTAGCCGTCATGTTCTCAAAACGGATAAAAATGTATAATAATACCTTTAAGAAAAATTGGGGCACGGCAGCTTTTGGTATGCTTTTGAAAGAAATCAACGATGCGGAAATTAGTGGGAATACTTTTGCTGAAAATACCGTCGGTATCAATATTGAAGGGTCGAACCGTATAGTGTATAAGAACAACGATTTTGTCAATAACGGATGGGCTATTAAAGTACGCGGGGCCTGTTATGCCAATTCATTCGTAAACAATAGTTTTTTATACAACTCTTTTGATATTTCGTATAACGGCAACTTGAACGATAATATATTCGATACTAATTTTTGGAGCGATTACACAGGTTATGATCTTGATAAAGATGGAATTGGCGATGTGCCTTACCGGCCAGTAAAACTTTTTTCATATATCGTAAACAGAACGCCTGAAACCATAGTTTTACTCAGAAGCCTGTTTATGGATATTATCGATTTTTCCGAAAAAGTATCCCCCGTTTTTACACCTGATAATTTAGTGGATGCAAACCCGCTAATGAAGAGACCAAAATGATACAAATAGAACGTTTATATAAGAAATTCGGAAAGAACCAGGTATTGCGAGGTCTTGACCTACATATCGATAAAGGCGGTATTTTTGCTATTCTTGGTCCGAACGGATCTGGCAAAACGACCTTGATAAAGGCTATATTAGGAATGGTCGTGCCCAATAAAGGTGTGATTTCTGTCTTAGGAAAACCCATAAAGAATAAATGGCGATACCGTCAAGAAATCGAATATTTACCACAAATTGCTAATTTCCCTGGAAACCTTAAGGTAAAGGAAATCATCAGAATGATCAAAGATTTGCGGCAAGAACCGAGTGATGAGGAACGTTTGATAAGCTTGTTCTCCCTCGAACCTTTTCTAGACAAGAAATTGAGCACGCTTTCCGGCGGTACTAAGCAAAAGGTAAATATTGTTTTGACCCTAATGTTCGATAATCCGTTGATTATTCTTGATGAGCCCACGACAGGGCTGGATCCCTTGGCTCTAATTCATCTGAAACAATTGATACGCGAAGAAAAAGAGAAAGGAAAAACGATATTGGTGACCTCCCATATTATGCGTTTTGTAGAAGAAGTGGCTGATGAGATTGTATATCTCTTAGAGGGGGAAATTTATTTCAAGGGAAGTATCCCCGATTTAAAAACAAAAACTGGACAAAGTGATTTTGAACATGCCATAGCGGCCATAGCAATTACCACCACCGATGCTTAAGATACTAAAATATAGTTTTTACGATTTAATGCGTAGTCGTTGGAGCTACGTATATTTTCTTTTTTATTTGGCTTTGGGCTTTGTGCTGTTGTTTTTAAACCAAGACCTTTCGAAAGCGGTCATCACCCTAATGAACGTTATTATTGTTCTAGTGCCCTTGATAGGTACCATTTTTGGAGTGATGTATTATTACAATTCCAAAGAATTTACCGAGTTGTTGTTGGCACAGCCAATCAGGCGTTCATCTATATTTTTGGGGCAATATTTCGGGGTAGCAGGGTCACTTACACTGAGCTTGGTCTTGGGCCTGGGAGTTCCATTTGCACTTTACGGACTTTTCAAAAGTGATGCGATTTGGAATTTTTCCTTACTATTGATAACAGGAGCTTTTTTAACCCTAATTTTTACCGCATTGGCCTTTAATATTGCTATTTCCAACGAAAACAAAATCAAAGGGTTTGGGTACGCCGTTCTGATGTGGTTATTTTTAGCAGTGGTCTATGACGGGTTATTTCTAATGTCGTTGATTGTCTTTGAAGCATATCCGTTGGACTCATTTTCGCTCATAGCCACGATGTTCAACCCAATTGATTTATCGCGAACGCTAATTCTATTAAAACTGGATATTTCTGCACTTTTAGGATATACCGGTGCGATATTCAAACAATTCTTCGGTACAAATACCGGTTTAGTTATTTCATTGTTAATGCTCTTGCTTTGGACGGTAATCCCCATTTGGAGACTATCCTATAAAGCCAAACGCAAAGATTTTTAGCGAAACGATGCTGACCTTAGCGCTCCTTTTTATCGTGGCAATCCCTTTGGAAATACCATTAAAACGATACGGTAAAATCAACTGCCGAACCAATTTGGATGTCTTAATAGCAGAGAATAGGTACATTGTCGTTTTTTGAAAGTACCTAGAGCAAACGAATAATTTGATTTCAAACGGCAAGACCAATATAAATAAATTGTAAGCAGTCAAATATAGCAATAGCTGGCGCCAAAAGCTAGATTACGCCGTAGCAACTATCATGACCAGCACAGATAAAATCTGATTGACACGACGAGGTATGTGGCCAGAACTAGTATTAAATTCTGACCATTTCAATAGAGCCGCTAAAATATTTAGTGAAACATTGCGAAAATCGGCCGAACTAGATTCTTACCAATTACTATCCACATTTTGAGGATCCACAATCTTTACACGTCAAACAACCTTCCTGATAAATGAGGTTAGTAGATTTGCAGTTACTGCATTTTTGGCCTTTGGCCTCTGTACCGTCCATAACGTACCTTTTTAGCGCACGTGCTACCCCATTTTTCCAAGTATTGATCTGTTCGCTGTCGAGTTGCAGACTGTTGATCAAATCCACGATTTTTTCAATCGGCATACCATGGCGCAGGGTGCCTGATATCAATTTGGCATAGTTCCAATATTCGGGGTCGAATTTATGCGAAAGTCCTTCTATAGTGGTTTTATAGCCTCTTGCATTCTTGTACTGAAAATCGTAACGCGATGCCCCATTTTCATCCCTGTTTTTGATGATAAGTCCTTCATTCGCCCAACGGGGAATCAAGATGCCGTCTTGATCATCGGCCAGACCGGTAAAGATTTCGTATGGCTTGCCATCGATGCGACCGATAAAGGCAATCCACTTTTCTTTGTTGTTCTGAAAACGCACAACATCGGCCTCAAGAACCTGCGGGCGCTTCGTAGGAAAGGTGGTCAAGGTTTTTGAAGACTCCTCTTTCTTGTCATCTGCGGATATCAAAACTCCCGAGCGAGAGCCGTCACGATATACGGTTACCCCTTTGCAACCGGCCTTCCAAGCTTCTAAATATAATTTACCTACCAATTCTTCAGAAACGTCGTTGGGTAGGTTGATAGTAACACTGATGGAGTGATCTACCCATTTTTGAACCGCACCTTGCAGACGTACTTTGCTTAGCCAATCGACATCGTTCGAAGTGGCCTTATAATAGGGCGACTTTTTTACAATGGTATTGATTTCGTCTTGGCTGTAATTTTTATCGGTATCATATCCCTTGGCCGTCATCCAAGCCTTGAACTGATGATGGAACACCAAATATTCTTCCCAAGAGTCGCCGACATCATCAACAAAATCGACCCGTACTTCTTTGTCGTTCGGGTTTACCTTTCTACGACGCTTATACACGGGAAGAAATACAGGTTCAATACCTGATGTGGTTTGAGTCATCAAACTCGTAGTGCCGGTAGGGGCAATTGTCAAGAGGGCAATATTTCTCCGGCCATGTTCGAGCATTTCGTAGTATAATTTTTCGTCTGCGTCTTTTAAGCGGAGGATGAACGGATTTTCCTTTTCTCGCTCTGCATCGAAAATAGCGAAGGCACCACGATCTCGAGCCGTATGTACCGATGCCCGATAGGCTTCCAATGCTATCGTTTTGTGTACTTCAACGGAAAACTCATTAGCCTCCTTGCTTCCGTAGCGTAAACCAAGGGCTGCTATCATATCTCCCTCCGCCGTGATACCAATACCCGTTCGTCGGCCTTCTTGAGCCTTCTTTTTGATGTTTTCCCAAAGTTTGTATTCCACCATTTTAGTTTCTTCCAATTCGGGGTCATCGGCAATTTTTTTTAAGATGGCATCTACTTTTTCAAGTTCTAAATCGATGATATCATCCATGATGCGTTGTGCCGCTGCAATGTGTTTTTTAAAGAGCTTGAAATTAAAGGAAGCTTTTTCTGTAAAAGGTGCATCTACATAACCCATTAGATTGATGGCCAATAAGCGGCAAGAATCATAAGGACATAACGGGATTTCTCCACAGGGGTTCGTCGATACCGTCTTGTAACCTAAATCAGCATAACAATCCGGCACCGATTCGTTGATAATGGTGTCCCAGAATAAAATTCCCGGTTCAGCTGATTTCCAAGCGTTGTGAACTATTTTATTCCATAATTGCGATGCTTTGATCTCTTTTGAGAATTTTGGATCTTTACTATGGATGGGGAATTTTTGAGTGTAATTATCGTTGTTCTCGACCGCTTTCATAAAAGCATCATCCATACGTACCGAAACATTCGCACCTGTTACTTTGCCTTGTTCCATTTTAGCATCGATAAAATCTTCCGCATCGGGATGATTTATCGAAACGGACAACATCAAAGCGCCCCTACGACCATCTTGTGCGACTTCGCGAGTAGAGTTCGAGTAGCGCTCCATAAAAGGCACCAACCCCGTTGAGGTTAAAGCAGAATTCTTGACAGGTGAGCCTTTGGGGCGAATATGCGAAAGGTCGTGCCCAACACCGCCACGGCGCTTCATTAGTTGTACCTGTTCTTGGTCGATTTTTAGAATGCCACCGTACGAATCAGATTTCCCGTCGGTTCCGATAACAAAACAATTCGAAAGCGAAGCGATTTGAAACGGATTGCCAATGCCCGCCATTGGACTGCCTTGGGGAACAATATATTTAAAGTTTTTGATCAGATCGAAGATTTCTTTCTCCTTCATCGGATTCGGATATTTTGCTTCAATCCGGGCAATTTCGTGAGCGATTCTTCGGTGCATATCGTCGGGTGTCCGTTCATAGATATTTCCGTCAGAATCTTTAAGGGCATATTTGTTGATCCATACACGGGCCGCAAGATCGTCGCCCTTGAAATAAATCAGCGAAGCATCAAAAGCTTCGTCTTGGGTATAGGTGGTGGTAGGGGTCGGGAAAGTTGTAGTGTGCATTTTAAATTCTTTATAGTTTGTTAGGAGCTAATTCTGCACTAAAATTAGGTAAAATTTAAACAACTATCTTATGATAAAAATCATAATGTTTACTAGAATATTAGTTAAATACACTGATAATCAATTATTTGTAAATTTATCAACATTCAAAAGTTAACAAAAAAAATCAATTATTATAGATAATAAAGAATAGGGCCTAATATGCCAATCCCAAAATTTTTGAAACGGTAATTTCATTGTTTACACCGAGTCCCTCTTGTTGGTATGTCAATTCACCTTTTTGGTCGAAGACGCTGATTATATTGGAGTGTGAAAAATCCATCGGGGAGATTTTTTTATAGTTGACGGCCAACACAGCGGCGAATTCGCGGGTATCCGATTCCGAACCTCTAAGAAACACCCATTGCTCAGACTCCATTTCGTTTTCGATAGCAAATTCTTTCAGCCTTTCAGGGGTATCCGTTTCGGGGTCTATACTTATGAGAACGAGCTTCACGTTACCTTTTTTTGCGTCGGGAATCTGTTTTTCGATGGATCGCATATCAGCAGCCAATCTGGGACATGCCGATTGGCAAGTAGTATAAATCATAACCATGACCAAGACATTTCCCTTTAAATCTTTTAACTCTATTTCCCGATTATCTTGGGTGGTCCAAATAGAAGGAAGGTTGTAGATCGAGAGATCAGAAATTTCATCGGTTTCCTTAATTTTGGTTTCCAAAAGTGCAAGATCCATTTTGCAGACCGCACAGGTCCCGGGTTGGTCAAAAGTCTTGTCTCCTTGTTGTCTCCATTTGAAGGAGCTCCATTATCATTTCCGCTTTGAAGTTCAGAACCAAGTACTACTGACCAGGTTTGCGTTGGTTTGTAACTTGCTTCCAATGCCAGTAAATAGGCACTAAGGTCGTTATTGGCGAGATCCTTTCCGAGTTGGTAATAAAGATTTGAACTAATATCTAATTTTCCTTTCTTGTAAGTTAAATGAGTTCCAAATGTTTGACTATATCGGGTTTCATTGTTGTCGGAATTAACTTCATCGATGAACTGTTGACCATTGTTCAGCAAAAGAAAACTTGCTTGAAACCTTTGCCAATCTTGATGCAGCCAAGCGAATTGAAGACTTTTATAGGTTCCGGGTGTTCTCAGGGTAGTGCCGACCACGTTTTCTGCATCTTGAATGAATGCTAGCCCAACATGCAATTTGAAATCATTTTCACTGTAACTAAATAGAGCGGCATCATGACTGCGTGCTTGTTGCGCCCAACCTACATTCCCGAAAATCCGTTGGTCATCATATAAAATTTCCTGACGGCCCAATTTTAAAGAAAACTTTTCATGAAAAAGGATTTCTCCCCAAGCCTGATGGATACCGATTCCGTTTTTGTCAGCTATATTTAATTGTGGTACGTCGCCCCAGACCCTGACATCTTGCAAGCTCAGGAAAAAGGTTAATTTTTCAGACGTATGCCCCGTATTTAACCGTGTACTTTGTGATACAAATGCCGCTGGTTCTTCATTATCCGCAAAAGTGTCTTAAAGCCATGTTGGTACTCCATTCGAGGACGAAGTTCTGCATCTACCGTTAATTGCGGGTGGACATTGGAGATTAAAAAGATAAAGAAGGCCCAGACTAATTTGTGATTTGTTCCATTCAGGAGGTTAGGAAATTGGTTATACAAAAGACTACATACAAAAAAGCTTAAAAAATGATATATGTCAGGTTATCATGGCGTATTGTATATCGATTATCCCTTCGATTTTAAATTGAGGAACATATGCGGTGATTTCCCTAAATTGCGGTTTTGAAAATGATCAATTTACAATCTCATACGAAAGTGGCCTTTGCCTATTTTATATTGGCGGCCGTGTTAGGCGTACTATTGCGTGCTTTTCATTCGTTAGCGATTCCTATAAATTACAAGTTTTTTGTTCATACCCATTCCCATATTGCTTTGTTGGGTTGGGCGTATTTGGCATTGACTACTTTGTTGTATAAAATATTCGTACAAGATGCGATTGTCGATAAAAAGTATCGCCATATTTTTTGGTTTACCCAAGTGACATTGTTGGGTATGTTATTGACCTTTCCTTTTCAAGGTTATGCCCTTTTTTCTATTATGTTTTCGACTTTGTTTCTTTTGGCCTCGTATTGGTTCTTTTGGTTTTTTAGGAAACATGTAAAAATCGAGTTCAGAAAGAGTAATGCCTATAGTTGTGTGAAAGTGGCTTTATGGTATTTGGTGATTTCCAGTTTGGGACCGTGGGCGTTGGGAGCGGTTATGAATATTTGGGGACCCGAATCGGTTTGGTATCGGTTGGCCATTTATTTTTACCTCCACTTTTTGTACAACGGGTGGATGCTTATGGCCATTTACGGTCTGTTTTTTCACCTGCTCGAACAACTAGGTATTCAGCTCCCCCAAAAGACATTTAAAAAGTTCTTCATAAGTATTAATCTTGGTATTTTATTAACGTTTTTTCTATCTACCTTATTTGCGGCTCCACCTGGCATATTGTATGTTTTAGGTGGGGTAGGGGCTCTGTTCCAGCTTTTGGCACTGGCAGTGCTGTTTCTTTTTTTGATACGTAATAAAGGGGAGTGGCTATCGGTTTTGTCAAAATTTCAAAGGGATCTGTTGAAAACCGTGGGGTTTCTTTTAGTGGTGAAAATGGTTCTCCAACTCCTGACCGCTTTTCCCTATTTTGCCAATTTAGCTGTTATTTATCTAGATTTTACCATAGGTTATTTACATGGAACATTTCTGGGGGTCGTAAGTATCTCATTGTTTTTGTTTTTCGATTTTTTTGGTTTGATGCGGATATCGAAAAGTGGTTATTGGCTATATCTTACAGGGTTTGTCATTACCGAGGCACTGATTTTTTTCAGGGGAATAGCGTCTTGGCTACGGCTATCACTTTTTGATGGTTATTATGAAGCATTAGCGGTAGCAAGTCTTTTGATTCCCTTAAGCTTCTTATTTATTGTATTTGGAAAACAAAACCTAAGTACAACTTAAGCATCTTTTAATATCCGAAGGATAGCGCCGTTCAATTCTGCATTCACGGGAATTTGGCAAGCCAACCTACTTTTTTCAGTATGGTTTCCCATCTTAAAGAGTGTATTTTTTTCATCCTCATCCATTTTTTCTGTAATTGAGCCTTTCACAATCTCGATACAACAGGTACCGCACCAAGCCCTACCTTTACAGTCGCCCCAATCCTCAACATATTTGTCAAAGAGTAGTTCCATCAAGTTGTGATATTCGTTGACCTTGAAATCGGCATGACATTTTTCTCCGAACTCATTATAATAGATGAGGTTATTGGTTTTTGTTGTCATGTATTCTAGTTTTCGTCTTTTTCTATTGCCATTCTTTAGAGTAGATTGGCAATAATAACTAAAATACTGAACGATACACTTAGAATTAATAGGTTGAATACAGCTTTTGATTTTAGTTGTGCCAGTACTGCGCCATTAAAAGCCATACACAAAATAGTAACCAAGAAAAGTAAGATCAGCATTATTGGAGTTTGTATATCGCTCATCAACAACGTCATCGCGGCAACTGACCCAATACAGCTTTGACCAATGATTGCGATGGTAGCATAGCCTGTCTGTGCTCTTTTAAATTCGACCAAAACCTGGTTGTAGATTTTAAATGGTTTCAATTTTTTAGAATTGAATACACTTTTATGTCCAGAATGGGTCATTTGAATTGTCTCTGAATTTCTCATCGTTATGTAGTTTTGAAATTATATTTAATTGTTCCGGTGTAGCTATTTTTTGAATTTCATTAAAGAGTATGCGTTCCTCAAAACGTATATGTTTTTCAAGTTCTTCTTCAATATTGGCGAGTGACTTATGAATCTCTTGATCCTTAAATAACCGTATCAATCTTCGGTGCTCGGCAAGGGCTTTTTTAACCAGTTTATTATCCTTGCCCAGAATAGGAAACATATAGTGCTCCTCTAATTCGAAATGAGGCATTAGATGGATTTTAAAGAACCAATCCGCATAGCGTTTAATTCTTGTTAACTCAATGCCTTTTGAAAACCCCGTACGTATCTTCCAACAAAGGAGCAGGCCTTGGTGGTGATCATGGCTTATGCCTTGTAATTCTTTTTTTCTTTTAAGTGGTGCGGTTTTTTCCATCATAGCGGGTTTTATACCAATACCGACAATTCTCTTTCCAATAATTCCGCTTTAGGAAACAGAATGTTGTTTTCTAAATGGATGTGCCTGTGAAGGTCTTGTTCAAATTCTTGAAGCAATGAAAACGCTACTTTATAAGTATTACAGGCATCGGCAGGAGGAGTGTAATTGTTGCTCAGTTCATCTATTTTTCGAAATCGGTCTCCTTCCGTCTCATGCTCTTGCATCATCATGGCAATCGGGTTTTGAACCGTACCAAAATGTGGTCGATCGAAATTGGCACCTGTTTGCTTGGCCTTGATCATTTTACGTACTGCCGGAAAAAGAATGAGTTCTTCTTTTTTCATATGCATGGCCAATTCCCCCGCTGATTTTTCGAAATGGTCGGTAATCTCTAATAGTTCGGGGTGGCGTTCACCATGTACACGACATAATTTGTTGAGGTATTGTTTTAAAACGGGAATGCGTTCTTCAACGTAACGATGGTGCTTTTTTTCTATATAATCGGCCAGTAAGTCTAGTGGCCAAGATTTGAAATCTATTGATTCGGTCGTATCCTGATTCAAGATGGCTTCGATTTCTTTTAGTAATTGATCGGTGCTTACATTACTTTTTTCTGCCACTTCATAAATGCTTCGGTTTCCTTTACAACAAAAATCTATCTTGTGGTTATTAAAAACTTGGGCTGTTCTATAATCTTCAGCTACTATTTGCCCTATGTTCTTTTCGAGTATCTTTTCCATAATCTTAAATTTTATATGATAGTTGTTTAAAGATAATAACGGACAAAATTGTCCTTTTTTAAAATAAATTTTTTTTAGCGCTTCAAGTAGGTCAGGCCAACTTCGAGGCCAGCGGTCATTTCATAGAGACTAGTATTTTCAAGCATTTTTTTCAGATTATCGCGTATAGCAACGAACTTTTCATGTACAGGGCAGGGTTTAAGGGCATTACATTCTTTTAACCCTAGACCACATCCCACATAAATATTATCGCCGTCGATGGCATAGACGATCTCGCTAAGTTTAATTTTATCTATTTGATCTTTTTCGATTTGGAAACCGCCCGATGGACCTTTTACCGAATCAATAATCTGATTTCTTGCTAACAGCTGTAAAATTTTGGCCGTAAATGCCTCTGGCGAATCAATTTTTTTAGCAATATCACGAAGGCTCGTCCGTTTTCCTTCGATTGATTGCAGTGCAATATAGGTAGAGGCTTTTATACCATATTCACAGGCTTTTGAAAACATAAAGTTTTGTTTCTAATTCAAGACAAATATAAGGGAAGTTATAATTCGGACAAAATTATCCGAATTAAAATTTTGCTAATTTTGAAGAAATATTATTTTGTTCTATGCTGAAAAATCTGCATAAATAGCATTGTAGACATTTTTTGTGCCCTGTTCTTGGCAATCCATGCGGTTTCACCCTCAAAAAGCTGGTCTATTGTAGCAAACCAAAGGTTCAGCCACAAGCCAAAATGTTCTGAAGTTATGGTGTGATTCATTTTATCGTCAACTTCTTGATGGGCGGTTACGGGGTTGCCGTAGTATTTGCGTTTTAGAAAAAGTTGAGTTTCCCAGAAATCGGTCAACAGGGTCAAATGGCTATCCCAATCGGTAATAATGCCATTGAATATGGGGCCAAGAACTTTATCTACGCGAATTTTCTCATAGAACGTTTCTACCAAAAGTTTTACGTCGCTTCTATTTTGAATATCTTTTCTATCCATAAAGATTAAATTATGCAATCAATACATAAATTTTCGAGCCTAAACTCAGGCAAGTTACTGGTTTCAGGTTTTATCAAAAAAATAATTTCAGTAATCGAAGCGACTTTTATATACCTAGTTCAATAGTCAATGTTTGGGTTACAAATTGATGTAATTGATGCATTTGAGGTTTTCCTTTTCGTTTTCCTATCCTGCCGAAAGCATAAAGTACAAACCAAAGAACTGTCATGAACACCATTAAACCTAGCTGAAGACCGTAGGGGCGGTTCAACGAGGCACTAGAATATGCCCATACACCTAGAATCACGAAAACTATTGCTACACCAAAATGTAGGAACATAAAAAAAGTCCACAGGGTAGGGTTGGGGCCGAAAATGCCGTATAATTTACAGGTTTTTTCATCTACTTTAAAAATTTCAAGATGAAGTTGTGGTGACCATAAATGATTTTCTTTCTCATCAAATTTGATAAAAATGTGCTCGTCGATGCATTTAATCAGAAAGGGTTTGCATTCCGCATTTTCAAACTTGCCAAGAATCGTTTCTTGGGTCGTAGGTAATTCGAATTGAAACCTGGGCCTAAGTACGATTTCGTTTGGTAGCGGTTTCATGAATTTTATATATCAGTCGTTACATTCCATGGTACTCGAGACTATTTCGACTACAGGTTTAGGAGATACATAGGGAATACCCAACCCTAAACCGCGTAATATAAAAAGTGCTCCTATAATGATTACAAAAACCGGAATCAACTTTCGTACGTTCTTTCGTGCCACGCCTTTTAAAAGTGAACTAAAATAAATAGCCGTTGTCATTAATGGAATGGTGCCCAGCCCGAACAGCACCATATAAAATCCTCCTTGTGCGGCATTCCCCATTGCAATGGCACCAAATAGCGCCATATAAACGAGGCCACAGGGTAAGAACCCGTTTAAAAAGCCGATAGTAAGAAATGTATCGGGCGTTTTCTTTTTGAGTTGTTGCCCCAATCGATCTTTGACTTTCGCTATTAGTTTGTAAAAAGGTTGTGAGAGGTTGTATTTACTAAAGGTCTTATGTGGAATCAGTACGACTACAATCATTAAAACACCAATAATGATAGACAGCTTTTGTTGCATTCCGAATACATAGAGACCTTTTCCAAGCATCCCGAATACGAGTCCGATGATACCGTAGGCCAATAGCCTCCCGAAATGGTAAATAAAAATCTGTGTAAACTTCTTCAGTTCATTGTTCCTATCCACAGGCAACATAAAGGCTATCGGGCCGCACATCCCCACACAGTGGAGGCTACCTAATAATCCCATGATGATGGCTGATACTAACATAGTTTGTCTAATTCGACATTGTGTTACAATAGGTAATTCTCTTTTTAATACAAATTCACCGGAATCGCTATTGTTTAAACTGCTGTTTTTTGTGCTTCACAAATGCATTGTTCAATGGGGTGATGTTTCGGACCATTTTTAATAGGTCAAACTTTCTTTATGCATATACAGTTCATCACCATATTGCCAAGAAACTTTAATGTCCCAGCGACCATCTAACAAACGTTTGTCAGGTATGAGCAAATGTGTATTGGATAGGCTTACGGGTAAGTCAAAATCCAAGTGTTTATTAGATGGTCTGTAAAGGGACACTGTACCTTTTATTTTTTTTGGGTCTAATTTTTCTGGAAAGTTGAGCACGAGACCATCGGGTGTTCTGTCCATTGTGATTCTTGCATTCTTATTAGCGTTCTTTTCGGCATCGATTTCTTTCTGATACCCCAATTCGGCCTTGTAATATTCTTCCGTTACCAAATCATGATTCGCCCGATCGTCTAGCCCCATGCGTACAACAAAGTATAGAATAAAGCTTATGAATCCTACTAATGCCAAAACGATTCCTGTTCCCCAATTTATTTTCATAACGAATACTTTTATATTGAATGCTGTTGAAAGGAACTTCCCTTTTTATAGAAACGATAGAGCGCATGCCCGTTTCACTTATCGCTACCATTTAGTCAAGCTTGCCTATTTATAGCTTCTTGGTCCCATAAATGCGGTGGTGGTCGTTTCTATTAATTCTTCACCACTATAGACTCCAATCTTTATTTTGTTCTTATCACCGGTTAAGGCAGAATTGTTGATTTCAACAAAGAGGGTGCCTTCGGCAAGTTCTTTTGCGGGCACTATAAAATCTTGATGGCTGACCAATTTTATGGTTCCTTTATGAGATAAAAGTTTAAAGTTAACATCTTCGACATCTTTTGTGGTCTTATTGACCAGTTTAAATGTGTACACGTTGCTGATAATATTATCTTCTTTGTGCTCATAGAGTTGTCCGGGAAGCCTTAAAATATTGGCTTCCAAGTCGTTTCTAAGAAAAAGCATGCCGATTAAAATTCCCGTCAAAATGGTTAAGACAGCGGTATACCCCTTTAAGCGGGGCGTAAATTTGAACTTTTCTTTTTTTACGATTTCATCTTCACTGGCATAGCGAATCAATCCTTTAGGAAGGTTAACTTTTTCCATAATTGTATCGCATTCATCGATGCAGGCGGTACAATTGACGCACTCTAGTTGTGTACCGTTACGTATATCAATTCCTGTGGGGCACACATTGACACATTGAAAGCAATCGATACAATCACCAAAGCCCAATTCTTTTCTGTCTTCGTTTTTTCGCCATTTCTTTCTGCCGTTTTCCGCCTCACCTCTTTTGTAATCATAGGCAACAACAATAGATTTGTTGTCAAGAAGTACACTTTGCATACGCCCGTAGGGGCAAGCGATAATACATACCTGTTCCCTGAACCAAGCAAATATAAAGTAGAATACAGCCGTAAAAATCAATAATGAAACCATGATGCTTACGTGACGCATTGGTCCATCCATTATGTATTGGATCAGTCGGTCACTGCCGATTAGGTACGCGAGGAAGATGTTGGCAATCAGAAACGAAATGATAAAAAAGATAAACCATTTTAGCACACGCTTTCTAATTTTTTCACCATTCCATTCTTGCCGGTCTAATTTTATCTGTGCACCTCTATCCCCATCTATCCAATATTCGATCCTACGGAAAACCATTTCCATAAAAATGGTTTGCGGGCACATCCATCCACAAAAAATACGTCCGAAGGCAACGGTAAAAAGAGAGATGAAAACAACTCCGATAATCATTAAAATAACAAATAGATAGAAGTCTTGAGGCCAGAAAGGGAGTCCGAAGATATTAAAGCGACGTTCCAGAACATTGAACATCAAGAACTGATTGCCATTGATTTTTACAAATGGAGCTGCAAATAAAAGGGCCAGTAAAAGATAGCTTACATACTTTCGGTACTGATAAAATCGGCCGCTCGGCTTTTTAGGATAGAGCCAGGCCCTCTTACCATCTTCGTTGATGGTACCTATTGAATCCCTAAACTGCTCTTTTTCCTGTGACATCTTGAATTGCTATACGTTGTACCCTTTTCGTTTTTCTAAAATAGCGAGTAGGGATTTGGAGTACTAAAATTTAGTACACGGTTCCTTTTTCCTTGGTTTTTGTCAATTATAAAAACTAGTGCTGCTTGATTTTTTTTTCAGGGCGTTTCTTCAGCTACCCAAATATCTCCTTCCGGAGCTTTCGGATTTGCAGGAGGAGTACCATTTATATTGGTCAATACATAGCTGGAAACTTGAGCGATCTCTAATGGTTTGAGTGTCTGTTTCCAGGCAATCATACCTTTGCCGTCACGTCCACCTTCCGATATGGTATGGAATACATTTTTGATACCACCGCCTAAAATCCAATGTTCATCGGTCAAATTTGGACCGATTCCACCACCTCCATCGGCCATATGACAGGCTACGCAGTTACTTTCGAAAATGGTCTTGCCGGCTTTAAGATCGGAAGCATCGGTCATAAGTTCTACCGTATTTGCATCGACCAAATCTTTTGCGGTTTTCTTGTATGCTTCTATTTCAAGTTGAGCCGCTGCGACGTCTTGTTCGTATTCTAAATCTTGGTCATAGCCTCCAAAAACATGAAAACGTAACATGTATATAATAGCAAAGACTATTGATGCGTAGAACATGTACACCCACCAAGGCGGTAACTTATTGTTCAATTCGCGTATACCGTCATAATTATGATCAAGAATAATTTCTTGCTCTGCCTCCATGGGTTTAGAGCCCAATAATTTTTCATATGTTCTTTTGCCCCATTTCCATTCCCAAGTATTGCTCTTATCTTCCAGATAACGCGCTTTAGCTTCTTCTGAAAGCGTCTGGAACATCACATTCTCGATGGCATTCAAAATAATCTGTATAATGATCATTAAGAATAGGATGAATACCATAAAAATCTGGAGAAGAGGGTATTCGATGATTGCCGGTTTGTCTCCGGAGTCGATTAAAAGTTCCATCAATCCTAGGATTAGAAAGAACGCTAAAGGGATCTTAATCCACCAAGCTGATCCATTTTTCATATTATTTAATTTTATATTGATAGTTGGTATTCATTCTTTTAATTTTTCTTTAGTTGGAAGAAAAATTCAGTTGACTGTCGCTATTGGCTCCTTAGTTTGCGATGTCGTTATCATCTTCTAAGGGCAATTCGCTCATTTCTTTGACATGTGCTTTTGAAGCGGTAACTACCCACAAGAAAAGCACTACAAAAAATATGAAGAAGATTAATAATGATATCATGGGATAGGTGGCTACTCCTTCAATACTCTCCATATACCCCTTTACAAATTTAAACATGTCTTTATTTTTAGAAGTTAGAACCTAGCGCAATGACACTGAACCCTTAATATTTTATACTGTCGCTAACTTATTTCTTTATAAGATTTATTATTCGGTATCCTTAATTTTGATATCGGTACCCAAACGCTGTAAATATGCAATGAGTGCTACAATTTCACGGTCTTTCATGGCTATGAATTCTTCACCGTTCTCAGCGGCATACTTTTTATCGGCTTCATAACTATTTGCAAAATCGGGATCACTGTAAAGATTTTTCTCTATTTGGGCAGCTTGTTGATCCATACTCGTCTCGGCATTTGCGATATCTTCTTCGGTATAGGGTACTCCCAATGTCACCATGGTCTCCATTTTTGTCTTAATATTGCTTCTGTCGTGCGCATCGCGAACCAACCACGAATAAGACGGCATAATTGAACCAGCTGATGTGGTTTGGGGGTCATACATGTGATTGAGGTGCCAGTTATCGGAATATTTACCGCCAACTCTTAATAAATCTGGACCCGTACGTTTACTTCCCCAAAGGAAAGGGTGATCGTATACAAACTCCCCAGCCTTCGCATATTCACCGTAACGCTCGACTTCACTACGGAACGGCCGTACCATTTGCGAGTGACAACCTACACAACCTTCTCGAATATAAAGATCGCGTCCTTCCAATTCCAGGGGCGTGTAAGGTTTCACACTAGTAATTGTAGGGATGTTCGATTTGACCAATATCGTAGGTACAATTTGAATAATTCCTCCAATTAAAATAGCTATCGTAGCCAAAATGGTCAATTGTATCGGCTTGCGCTCCAACCAGGTATGAAAGGTTTCGCCAGCTGTTCTTCTTTTTGAAACACGGGTCAAGGCAGCAGCTTCGGCCAATTCGTCTTCCACTTTGCTTCCTGATCTGATAGTTGCCACAACGTTATAAATCATTACGCAGGCCCCGATAATATACATCGTTCCTCCGATGGCACGCATCCAATACATGGGCATAATCTCGGTGACGGTCTCAAGAAAGTTACCATATACCAAAGTACCGTCAGGGTTGAAATCCTTCCACATTAAAGCTTGGGTGAACCCGGCGACGTACATGGGTAGGGCATATAAGATGATACCCAAGGTGCCGATCCAAAAATGAACGTTCGCGAGACCTACTGAATACAATCTTGTTTTCGTCATTTTGGGTACTAACCAATAAATCATTCCGAATGTTAAAAATCCGTTCCATGCCAAAGCACCAACGTGTACGTGGGCAATAATCCAGTCGCTAAAATGGGCAATTGCGTTTACATTTTTAAGCGATAACATGGGACCTTCAAAGGTGGCCATTCCATAGCCTGTAATTGCCACTACCATAAACTTCAGGGTCGGATCGGTACGTACTTTATCCCAAGCCCCGCGTAGCGTTAAGAGTCCGTTGATCATACCCCCCCAGGAAGGCGCAAGTAGCATAATGGAAAAAGCGACGCCCAAATTCTGTGCCCAATCGGGTAGTGCAGAATAGAGCAAGTGGTGGGGTCCGGCCCAGATATATATGAAAATCAATGACCAGAAGTGAACGATTGAAAGTTTATAGGAATAAACGGGTCTATTCGCCGCTTTAGGAACAAAATAGTACATCAGCCCCAAAAACGGGGTCGTCAAGAAAAATGCCACGGCATTGTGACCGTACCACCATTGAACCAATGCATCTTGAACGCCGGCATAAACAGAATAACTTTTAAAGGCACTAACAGGAAGTGCTAAACTGTTGAAAATATGGAGTACGGCTACAGTGACAAAAGTTGCCAGATAGAACCAAATGGCAACGTATAAATGGCGCTGCCTTCTTTTGATCATTGTGCCAATCAGGTTAGCGCCAAAAGCGACCCAGACAATAGCGATTGCAATATCGATAGGCCATTCTAGCTCTGCATATTCTTTTGAGGAGGAATACCCTAATGGGAGTGTTATTGCCGCTGCGACAATTATCGCCTGCCAGCCCCAAAAGTTAAAATTACTCAGAAAATCATTGAACATTCGTGCTTTCAGAAGACGTTGCGTCGAATAGTAAACACCTGCGAAAATCGCATTACCTACGAAGGCAAAGATAACGGCATTGGTATGCAATGGACGTAATCGACCAAAACTAAGCCATGAAATACCTTCCATATAATTAGGGAAAATAAAAAGGAAGGCCAACATTAGACCGACCGACATTCCGACAATTCCCCAAAACATTGTAGCGTAAAGAAACTTTTTAACAATTTTGTTGTCGTAATAAAACTGCTGTACCTCCATAAGTATTGTTTTTTAATCTAAGGATAGAGAATGTAACATATGTCTATGCTATTTTTTTAAAGCTAAAGAGTAGCTGTTTGGGGCTAGAACCTAAATGGAGTTCAGATACCACAATCAATTACCTCTTAGCTTTCCATTCTAATTTCCCATCATTTAGTTGGTCTATTTGTTACTCTTTTTTTGTTTTTCTTTTTCTTCGGAAGGTTTATCCTTGACCAGTTCATCTTCGAACAGCATGCGCACAGAGGGTGTGTATGAATCATCATACTGACCGCTCTTGACGGATACAATAAATGCAGTGAAAAAGATGACCGCAACGACGAGGCTGATGGCCAATAGCACATAAATAACACTCATACCTACCTGAATTCTGGTGTAAAACTACGTCCGCACCAATCCCTATAAAATGACATTTGTCATGTTTCTTTTTTTTATTTCAACTTTCTTCCTAAAATATTTGTCATCACCGTTGTAAAGATGACAATGCTAATAGAACTCAATGGCATCAAGATTGCGGCAATTACCGGTTGCAACTGTCCTGTTACGGCAAAATAGAGCCCGACTACGTTATATAAAAGCGATAGCATAAAACTCAACTTTACAATTTTGATTGCTTTTTTTGAGGCCAAGATATATTGATACAACCATTTGAATTTTGTGGCATCTAAGATTCCATCACAGGCTGGGGAGAACACATTTACGTTTTCTGAAATGGCTATACCCACATCGCTTTGGGCCAATGCTCCCGCATCGTTCAAACCGTCGCCGACCATCATAACTTTTTTGCCCTGATTTTGTAACTCTTTGATAAATTCAAGCTTGTTTTCGGGTTTTTGATTGAAAAACAAAGGAGTAAGTTTTGGTAACAACTGCTCTAAACGTGGTTTTTCCCCTTCATTATCGCCTGAAAGAATGGCAAGTTGCAGGGTTTCCGACATATTTTTGAAGACTTCAGAAATTCCATCCCGATACTCGTTATGAAACACATATTTGCCCTTATAGGTATTGTTGCTGTTGATATGAACGGATGTATTCAAGGCTGCGGAATCTTGATGATAACCCGTGAAATCGGCGGAGCCTATTTTAATATGTTCGCCGTCGATACTGCCTTCAACACCTTTGCCCAAATGTTCTTCGTACTCGTCTAAAGTAATTATATCTTGCTCCGCCAACATATTGTACAACGTTCGGCTCAGAGGATGGTTCGACGCCCTTAGGGTATTTTTCAAAAGAGACTCCTCGTCTGATGTTAGGGGCATCCCCTCGTAGCTTGCCGTACTTTTTTGAGCTGTTGTAATGGTGCCGGTTTTATCAAAAATGGCGGTATCGACTTGTGCGAGTTGTTCAATGGTCTGCGTATTTTTTAGGTAGAATTTCTTTCTTCCGAAAATACGGAGCATATTTCCCAAAGTAAAGGGAGATGCCAGTGCAATAGCACACGGACAGGCGATAATCAAAACTGCGGTAAAAACATTCAACGCTTTGCTGCTATCATAAAAGAGCCAATATGCGGCTGCTGCAAAAGCGATTGACAAAACTGAAATGGTAAAACGTTTTCCGATACTATCGGTGAGCGATTGAAACTTGGTAGATTTGTCGTCTTGAAAAATAGCATTACTCCATAATTGGGTGAGATATGACTGGGAAACCGATTTTAAGGTCTCGATTTCGATCGCGTCGTTCAATTGCTTGCCACCTGCGAAAATCTTATCCCCAGATTGCTTATGTACGGGCTCAGATTCCCCGGTCACGAAACTATAGTCGATTCGTGCATTACCGCGAATAAGAATTCCATCCACGGGGATGAGTTCTTCATTTCTAATCAATAATCGGTCGCCTTTTTTCAGATTGTGTACTTGAATACTTTCTTCCTTTCCTCCAGATAAAACTCGGGTAACGGCAATGGGAAAATACGATTTGTAATCTCTTTCAAAAGACAGAAAAGAATATGTTTTCTGCTGAAAGAATTTTCCAAGTAGTAGAAAAAACACCAGCCCGGTCAAAGAATCGAAGAATCCCGGTCCCCAGTCGAAGATGATTTCAATGGTACTTCTTAAAAATAATACTGAAATCCCCAGGGCGATCGGTACATCTATATTTAAAAATTTACTGCGTAAACCTTTGACGGCTGAAATAAAATAATCACGCCCCGCATAAAAAACTACGGGTAACGAAAAGATAAACATCAACCAACGGAACACATTCTGATACTGGTTCAGCCAGAATTCTCCTCCGTCTGACTTGCTAGTGGCCAAGTCAAAATATTCGGGAAAAGAAAGAAACATAACATTGCCAAAGGCAAAACCGGCAACTCCCAATTTGTAAATAAGGCTACGGTCCGTTTTCTTTTCTTTATTGTCATAATCGGCTAACGAGATATTGGGTTCATAGCCTATACGAGCCAGAAGAACAACCAATGCCTTTAAAGAAATGGTATCGGATGCATAAGTGATTCGTACTGTTTTCTTAGGAAAATCGACTTGTGAGCTGGTAATCGCGGGGTTAAGTTTGTTCAAGTTCTCTAATACCCAAATACAGGAACTGCAATGAATACTCGGAATATAAAGGTTGACAATTTGCAGATTGCCGTCGTTGAATTCGGTCAACCTTTGAACTATGGTTGAGGTATCAAGAAAATCGTATTTGCTTTCAACGACTTTAGGGGTAGTGCCTGCTGCCGATTGTAAGTCATAATAATAAGACAGGTCATTGCTTGAAAATATTTCATAGACGGTCTTACAACCGTTACAACAGAAATTTTTCGAATCGAAAGAAATGGCAGCATTGCCACAATCATCACCACAATGATAACAGTTGATCCTATCCATAAAACATTTACCTATACCTATTGCAAAGTTCGTATAGTAGTGGCTCTTATAATATGACTTATATCATATTAGAATATTTAGTGAGCCCTTAACTTTGTGCTCCAGGTAAAAGCTGAATATATGGAAAATGGAATTGAATCGCAATGTGAGCAATGTATAGTTAGGCAATTCAATTCGCTACGTGCGATGAGCAAAGAAGAATTAAAAAAGGTCTCTCAGAGTAAAACTTCCAAAACGGTAAAAAAAGGAGAAACGATTTTTGAAGAAGGAGAAACCCTTAAAGGTGTTTTTTGCGTGCGTAACGGCGTTTCAAAACTTTCAAAACTGAGTGCGAACGGAAAGGACCAAACGGTAAAATTAGCAGCAAAAGGCATGGTTATCGGGCAGCGTTCGGTAATCGCTGAAGAGTTGTCAAATTTGAGTGCCACGGCCTTGAATGATATGGAGGTGTGCTTTATACCTAAAGAAATTATTGTTAGCACCTTAAATACAAATCCGAACTTTACGATGGAGGTGCTGCGACACATGGCACACGACCTTAAGGAAGCTGATGATGTTATTGTGAATATGTCACAAAAAACTGTAAAACAGCGGGTTGCGGCCGCATTTTTGTATTTGAAAAATAATTTTGGGGAAGATGAAAATGGATTTTTGCTTTTAACACTCTCCCGTGATGATATTGCCAATGTTGTCGGCACGGCTACGGAATCGTGTATTCGAATAATTTCGGAGTTCAAAAAGAAGGGATTGTTGAAAAATTATGGCAAGAAAATGGGTATTGTCAATGAAAAGGGACTTCGAGATTTAGCGGAAGGATACTAGAAGAAATAATTTAAATCATGATGGTTCGCACACTCTTGGAAATCTTGCTTTTATGGTCTTCTTTTCAAAAACTGAACGGTATAAATATCAACAATCAAAAACCGTTTTAACCTTTTGGTAAGGTTCAATAGCCGCTTTGAAAAGCTGATATATGTCATAGTTTCAGAGAATGGCATTTGATAGTTTTACATTTTAAGTCTGAATTACCGTTTATGAAAAATATCTTGATTCCCACCGATTTTTCTGAAAATGCATGGAATGCTATTAACTACGCACTCGCCTTGTTTAAAGATGAGAAATGTGTTTTTCATTTACTCAACACGTATACCCCAAGTATTGCAAATAGTCGATTTATGGCATCATCTATTCAGAATGGTGTGGTAGATGCAACGCACAACAATTCAATCAATGGGTTGCAAGCGATAGTGAAACGCATCAAAGAAGCGCATGACAATCCGAACCATAGCTTCAAGAATATTTCTTCTTTTAGTCTTTTGGTGGACCAAGTAAAAGAGATAGTGGCCGCAGAAAACATCGATTTGGTTATAACCGGTACCAAAGGTGCTTCGAGCTTTGACGAGGTTTTTATGGGTAGTAATACCGTACGAATAATTAAGTCAATTAAAAATTGCCCCGTTTTGGCAATACCGCAGCATTATGAGTTTGAAAGACCTTCGGAAATTGCATTTGCCACCGATTTTAATCGCTTCTATACCGCGTCAGAACTTGAACCTTTGATTGAAATGGCGAAAACTTTTAACGCCGTTATACGTATTGTTCATGTACAATACGAAATAAAGGCCCTGACAGAGCTTCAACTTTTTAATTTGAATATGTTGCGGAAGTATTTGAAAGATATAGAGCATTATGTGCATACGGTTTCGGAATTGAGCTCGGTATCAAAAACGTTAGAGGTATTTTCTAAAGAACTGGACATACATCTCTTGGCAATGCTGAACTATCAACATAGTTATGTCGAGCTTATGACCCGTGAACTGGTCATAAAGCGGGTGGCCTTTCATACGCAGATTCCATTTTTGGTCATTCCCGAATTGGGCATGGAAGCTCCATCAAGAAAAAAGAATAGAAAAGAAGATCAGTTTTTAATTGATTCTTGATTGTATCGGGTAATCATTGTAAAAGTGCTCAAAGGTTTTGCTGGTCTTGTAATTATCTGTCAAAACTTTATAGACCATATAAACAATCATTAGTTGCCCCAATATGGTAACATAGAACACCCAGTTAAAAGGAAGATTCATTAGAGCCATTATTGTTACGGTTACCAATACTAAAGTGGTGGCCATCACCCAAAACATAGCAGTATTTTTCATTTTTATTTTAAAGTTATTAAAACTTTTTTGGTTTTACAATTGATGCCCGGCAAGGTGCGGAACAGGTATTATTTGGGTAAGGGATGGTGCGATACAATCAGGTTTTTGAGATACAAATTCATAATTTGGAGAATAAACCATAGAAAAGGTTATTTCAAATATCGAGAAGCAAAGGCCTCTTTGTAAGCCCTTCCGATAGGTACGTGCATTTCTTGATCGAAATAAATACGGTTGCCCGATACTTTAACGATGCTATGTGTATTTACGATGAACGATTTATGAATCTGTACAAATTGGCTCTCGTTCAAAGTTTGTAGCCAATGACGTAATGAATGTGAGGTCAGGTGCTTTTTGTCTTTCGTATAAATTTCAGTGTAATCCGCTTCCGATTGTATAAACCGAATATCGTGCACGTTGATTTTTAAGTGCTCGTACCCAGATTTGACGAAAAGTATCTCAGGGTTTGCCTCTGATGTCAAGGTTTGATTTTGGTCGATAGGCACCTTGCCTACGGCTTTTACAAAACGCTCGAATGAGAAGGGCTTCAGTAGATAGTCGACCACTTGGTATTCATAACTTTCCAGTGCATAATCGGAAAAAGCAGTGGTTAAGATTACATGACGTTTAACCGGTAATGCCTTCAAAAATTCAATACCTGATATTTTAGGTAGGTGGATGTCGAGGAAAATCAGGTCAACAGTTTCCGTCTTCAAAAAATCCATGGCCTTCAGAGCATCTGCAAAAACACCTTTTAGCTCCATATTGCCTATATCTCCAATGAATTTTTGTAATACACGCTGTGCAGGGGGTTGGTCTTCGATAATGATGCATTGTATCATTCCATTCCTGATTTTAATTGTATTTCAAGTTGCACCATAAACAACGTATCAGTTTCTTGAATTACAAGTTCGTGGGCTTCGGGGTAAATAATTTCCAATCGTTTTTTTACATTAAGTAGTCCAATACCATGCGACAAATCATCGGTATTGGTTGCAGGTCGAAAAGAATTGCGACAGCTAAAATGAAGCTTTCCTTCCTCATTAACGTGAATGGCGATAGCAATCTCAATGTCTTCTGATTGACTTGCGGTACTATGTTTAAATGCATTTTCGATGAATACCATCAAAATAAGGGGGGCAATTTGATGTTCGCTTCCAATATTCTCTGTTTTAAAAGTTACTTGACCTCGATCTTCAATCTGTAATTCGCTTAATTGGGTAAAGTTTTTTAAATGTTCCACTTCTTTGGTTAACGGTACAAAATCTTCCTTACAATCGTACAGCATATAGCGTAAGACCGAAGAAAGTTCTAAAATAATGGAGGGTGTCTTTGGCGAATTGTCGATGGCATAGGAATAGAGGTTGTTCAAGTTGTTGAACAAGAAATGCGGATTGATCTGTGATTTTAAAAACTGCAGCTCACTATCTTTTACCGAGGCCCTCAACTCGTCTACCTCATGCTGTTTTTTTGAAGCGTCCCAAGCAAATTTGAATCCACAAAGAATCGTAATGATTGGCATGACATCCAAAACACTATAAAAGACCCCATGAAAATATTTGCCTCTAGTGTCAGGGAAATAAATTTTTTCGAGTATAAATTCCTCAATACAAATAATACCTGCGATAACAATGGCCAAGCCTATAAAAAAGGAAGCATATTTTTTTCGGTAGTAGAAGCGGGGCAAAAGAAAATAGTTGATGATAAAGGCGCCTAGTGCATAATTAGCGAAGAAAATCACCTGATGGAATTCAATCGCTGGACTATGCTTGTCAAATGAAAAAAAAAGAAACAAGACCACATGAAGAAGTACCTGAAAGAATACCTCTTTTGAAACACTGCTTAGGTCTTTGAAATATTGAAACATAATCCAAAATTACACTTTTGATTCGAGTAGAATCCCCAAAACCCCTAATCGACACATTTCTAAGGGCAAACGACATTTTTAATATATTTATAGTGAGTGATTTATAGGAATACGAACGCTATCTTCCGTATAGTTGTAGGTAGTTTGCAGTATGCGGAAAAAAAGATGTAAACCCTTGTCGTTGAGGTAGTCATAATGGTCGTTTAGGGATTAATTTCTATCACTTATGAATTTTTCATTAATATAGATATAACTTTAGTGGTGGTGAACATTTGATTTTAAACGAGTCTCCGTCTTAATAAATTACGAACCCTATACGCTACGATACATTATGAAAAAGGAAGATATCAAACAGGAAGTATTTGATCTTTACGATGATTATGCCCATAGTCGGATCAATCGAAGGCAGTTTCTCGATAAGTTGTCAGTCTATGCTATTGGAGGACTGACCGTGGCGTCATTGCTTAGCTTTATTTCGCCGGATTATCAAGGACATATTCAAATTGAAAGGGAAGATCCACGACTGAAATCAGAATTCATTACGTATAATTCATCGAAAGGCGGTGGAGAAATCAAGGGGTTACTTTCGCGACCAATAGATGCCAAAGGCAAATTGCCCGGTATTGTTGTGGTACATGAAAACCGCGGACTAAACCCCTATATCGAAGATGTTGGGCGAAGAGCTGGTTTAGCCGAATTTATTTCCTTGGCTCCAGATGCGCTTTCTCCGTTGGGAGGTTATCCGGGAAACGATGATGATGGTAGATCCTTGCAAAAGGAGCGGGATCGTGATGAAATGTTGGAAGATTTTATTACCGCTTTTGAATACCTCAAGAAACATCCGGAATGTAGTGGTAAAGTGGGCGTTGTCGGGTTCTGTTTTGGAGGTTGGATTTCTAATATGATGGCGGTCAAAGTTTCTGATTTATCTGCAGCCGTTCCATTTTATGGAGGGCAACCAACCGAGCATATTGAGAAAATAAACGCGCCATTGATGCTTCATTTTGCGGGATTGGATAAAAGGGTCAATGAAGGCTGGCCAGATTATGAGGCCGCTTTAAAGGCGAATAATAAAGAATACGAGGCTTTTATTTACCCCGACGTAAATCATGGTTTTCATAATGATACTACGCCTCGTTATGATAAAGAAGCAGCAGAATTGGCGTGGCAACGTACCATTGATTTTTTCAAGAAAAATCTAAGCTGATCTTAAATTTGGTACAATACATTTAACAATACCATATTCTTCGAATAACTACCGACCATTAATTCTTGAAAAACCATTTTATTTGTCTAGAATTCTATGATTTTAAACAAATAGGGTTACCTGAATTTCTATGGAACGGACAGGTAGTGTGCAACATTTTTTGAATACTTGCCGTTCACAACATTATTTTTGTCGTTGACAGAAAATTGAAGCCCTCTTTTATTTGAAAGGTAAATATTTGATATGAAAATTATTTAAAACCTATGATTTCTAAAATTACATTTTACGCGCTTATTGTTGCCTGTGTTTTATTTAATACAGAAATGATTTTGGCCCAGGATGCAAATGCGTCTAGTATCACTATTAAGGGAACTGTGATAGAGGAAATTAGCGGGCAGCCCGTGGCTTTTGCTACGGTTATGGTGGCTGATAACGATACCAAAAAGCCCATTTCGGGTACGACCACTTTGGATGATGGTAGTTTTAGCCTTGAAACCGATGCTACAAATTTTTACATTGAAATTAGTTTTATTGGATTTCAGAAAAGAACCTTTGGACAACCCGTTGCCAAAACCAGTACTATTGACTTGGGAAAGGTTGCCCTTGCCGAAGATGCCGAGCAATTACAAGAGGTGGTAGTTCAGGGCGAGGAGTCAAGAACAGAATTTAAACTAGATAAACGGGTGTTCAATGTCGGGAAGGATCTCAGCAGTACCGGGGCAAGTGCCTTGGAA
The DNA here is from genome assembly GCF_900103215.1 of Kriegella aquimaris. Taxonomy (GTDB): domain Bacteria; phylum Bacteroidota; class Bacteroidia; order Flavobacteriales; family Flavobacteriaceae; genus Kriegella; species Kriegella aquimaris. The sequence continues at coordinate 1,099,969 of NZ_FNGV01000001.1, read as the reverse complement.
GTATTGAATAACGTGCCTTCCGTCAATGTGAATATCGAAGGACAAATAAGCCTTCGCGGTAGCCAAGGGGTTCAAGTACTGATTAATGGAAAACCTTCTGTAATCGCTAGTGATGGGGGCAATGCCTTAGGAACGATTACGGCCGATATGATCGATAGAGTTGAAGTCATTACAAATCCTTCGGCAAAATATGATGCAGAGGGAACCTCAGGTATCATCAATATCGTTATTAAAAAGGAAGAACGCAAAGGGTTGAATGGTTCCATATCGGTGAATACTGGAGCCCCGGAAAACCATAGTGTCGGTATTAGCCTTAATCGACGTACTGAAAAATTTAATCTTTTCAGTCAAATCGGGGTTGGAATTCGAGAATATCCAGATGACATAGAGAACCGAAACGTTGACCTCATTAATAATACCACAATACTTACCAATGGTACGGAATACCGAAATGAAAACTATTACAATTTTGTTCTTGGAACCGATTATTATATCAATCCGACCAATGTGTTAACACTTTCAGGAAATTTTGCCCTAGAGCTGGAAGACCAGCCCTCGACGACAAATTTTACTGCACTTGATGGAACGAACACAACGACTTCGCAGTGGGACCGTAATGAGGTTACCGAAGCGACCAACCCCAAATTACAATACGAACTGCAATACAAAAAAGATTTTCAAGGTAATGAGGATCATACGCTTCTGTTCAGTGCCTTGGGCAACTTTTTTGGAAAAGACCAATCTTCAGATTTTGTAGATTCGACCATTTCAGGGGAAGATAAGAATTCAGCTCAAAAGACCCGGACCGATTTCAAGGAGTCTGTATTTACGTTTAAACTGGATTATACGCGACCCTTTTCTAAAAAATGGTCCATGGAAACCGGGGCACAATATGTGCTCAATGATGTTAGTAACGATTATGAGGTGAATAACTTGGTCAGTGGTAATTTTGTCAACGATCCGGGGCTTACCAATATTTTTGAATATAACCAGAAAGTACTCGGGCTGTACACCACCGCGGCTTATGAAGGCGAAAAATGGGGTATAAAGGCAGGTGCCCGCTTAGAAGATACAGACTTGAACACCCTGCTGACCAATACGAACGAGAACAATAATCAAAATTATTTCAATTTATTCCCTAGTGTGCATTCTTCGTATAAGGTCAGCGAGACATTGTCATTGCAAGCGGGGTATTCAAAACGTATTTATAGACCGCGATTGTGGGACCTTAACCCATTTTTCAATATCAGGAATAATTTTAGCATTCGTCAAGGTAACCCTAATCTATTACCAGAATTCACTGATTCTTATGAAATAACGAGCATCTTTTTCGTAGGCAAGACCTCGATGAATTTAGGTGTGTACCAGCGATATACAACAGATGTGATCGAACGGGTGTCTTCTTTTGAAAATAATGTAAATACGGTTAAGCCCTTAAACATTGGAACGAATCGATCGACGGGACTTGAATTTAATTCGAAATACAGCCCCACCAATTGGCTCACCCTCAACGGAGACCTTAATTATAGCCAGTTTACGCGTAATGGTTCTTTCGATGAGACGACTTTTGATTTTAGTGCCGACCAGTGGTCCAGCAAATTGATGGCAAAGTTCAAACTACCTGCAGATATTGATTTCGAAACTACCGGTAATTTTCAATCAAGTTACCAAACAGTTCAAAGCGAGGTTAGTGAAAACCTTTTTCTTGATATGGGTTTGCGAAAGAAACTTTTTAAAGGGAAAGCTGTTTTGAATTTGAGTGTTAGGGATGCGCTGGCCTCAAGAGTAAGCGAAAGCCAGATTACCCAGGCAAACTATGAAATATACAATCGTCGTCAACGTGGCAGATTTTTAGCCTTGGGCTTCAGTTATGGCTTTGGAAAAGGCGAAGCTATGGAGTTTTCGGGGCAACGTAGGAGATGAAAATTGATATAATTACTGATTTCCGCAGCAAGAGATTGCAAACTGGTCTTAAATGATTAAGAACTATTACTCGGTTGTAATTTAAATTTGGGGGTGATAACCTCAAACTTGGGACATACGGCAGAGACTACGGTTAATCTAGGCATTACACACTAATATGGGGATATTCAAATATTCTAAATTTTAGAAATGAAAAACCGCAGAAAACATCTAATTTCATTAGTGCTTTATGCGGTTTATTTAGCTGTTATTCTATTCTTCATACAGTGTGATTTCTAGTTGAAGAATTAATTAACGTCAGGTTTTGGCCACAACGTCTGTGATTTTGATAAACGCAACCCTTTAGGTCACAAGAAACTTCTTTTTCAGTTTTTATGAAAAGTGGTTCTTATGAATACGAATCATTTTTTCTTCGGTTAAAGGTTTGGTCTGGAAACCGTCTACAACATCAATTTTTGAGGCATTTCCATGGTCATCTGGGTTGAGCGAGGTTGATAACATAATAAGCACTCCTTTTGCTTTCTTAGAAGAATCCAAATTTTTGTAATGTTCTAAGAACTCCCATCCATTCATTGCAGGCATATTAATATCCAAGAAAATCAAATCTATGGGCGAATTGGGGTCATTCTCTTTTCCGTTAAGAAAATCGAGGGCTTCTTGCCCACTTTGAGCGATAACTACTTTCTCGGCGCAATCGACTTCTTCAATTACCTTTCTGTGGATATAGTTTGTCGCTTCATCATCGTCAATTAATAAAATACAGTTGAATTTTTTTGTCATCATTGTTTGTTTGAAATTGTAAAATAAAATGTACTTCCCACTGTTGGTATAGATTCTACCCAAATTTTACCACCGTGCATTTCAACAACTTTGCGGCAATGGGCGAGGCCTATACCAGTACCTTTATACTCACTTTGGTTATGTAAACGTTGAAAAATGGCAAAAATTCTTTCGTGGAATTGATTTTCTATTCCAATGCCATTATCTTTCACTGAAAACTTCCAAAAGCCTGGTATTATTTCTGCCGAAATTGAGATATGAGGTGATCTGTTTTTTGCTCGAAATTTGATGGCATTGCTTATCAAATTTTGAAAAAGAAGTCTAAGTTCGGTAGTATATCCTTTGATGGTGGGCAGATTGCCTATAGTCAATATAGTTTCGGTATCGCCAATCGTGAGTGCCAAGTCATCTTCAACTCCCATTATTAAGGTATTACAATCTACTTCTGATAATTCTTTTGTAGACCCGATCCGACTATAGTCTAGCAGGCCTTTTACAAGCCTGCTCATTCTTTTAGTAGCCTCATTAATGAATCTTACATAGGTGCTCGAATTCTCATCTTTTTCTATTGGATATTCTTTTTCGAGAAGTGACGTAAAACTACTTAGAGTTCGCAGCGGTTCTTGTAAATCGTGTGATGCAATGTATACGAATTGTTCAAGTTCTTTATTCTTTCGTTTAATTTCTTCAAAATTTTTCTGAAGAGATTCAGCCATGTTGTTAAATGAATGACCAAGCAAGGACAATTCATCCTTCCCCTTAGTTTTGACCATCACATCGAAGTTTCCATTACTCAATTGTAGAGCAGATGTTTGCAAGGCATTAATTGGTCTGACGATTGAATTTATGATGCCTGAGGCAATGCCCAAACCAAGAAGAATACCTATTATTCCAATTAAAAAAATGATACCGGAAAGATTGTGCAGCTCTTTAGATAGGGCTGTTTGATGCGCATCATATCGGGTATTGTATTCTTTTTGTAAAAGTGAAAGATTGTTATCGATTTGTTGTGTTAAATCCGACAGATCTAGATTTGCTTTTTGGGTAACCTGACCTATTCTCTGTGTATTATCATAATCTACTCTGGTCAATAAAAGGTTATTTATCTCTTTGACAATAGTGATAGAACGGTTCGAAAGTTTAATGATATTCTCTGAAATCTTTATTTTTTTGTCATTTGGGGGGAGGCTTTGAGTCAATAAAAAGACTTTGGTTTTAAAATGGGGCAAAACCACCTCGGTAATCGCTTTCATACGATTGGTATATTGCTCATCGGATTGGCGACCGAAGACTTTGTTTAACGAAAGTAAGAACAATTCTTTATTGACCTCACGATACTCGTCTAGCATGGTTATTGTCGGTACGATTTCCGTCCTTAACTCTTCGTAAGTTGCCGTAGACTCTCTTGAGGCTATTTGTGTCAGTACAATATTGATCAACAAAACGAATATCAGCGTTCCGAACCCTAAAAGCAATCTATTTCTAATCGATCCTATAACCATATTTTATTTATCTTCTAACTTTAGAAAGCTTTCCTTCGGATGCGTATTGGTACAATGAGAAGTAAATACCCCTTGAAGCACCATCTTCAGCTATTGAAATATTACCGCAAACACCCTGATAATAGCTGATATCGAATAATCGGTTTCGAAGCCAATCATCAAAAGCTTCATTTCTATTTTTTGTTTCGGTGATGTTTGCTATCTCCTGTAAAACCATATTCATGGCGTCGTAAGCCTGCATTGCCGGCCATACTGAAACGGGAGAGGAGCCAAATTTATTTTTGTAACTGTCCATAAATTCGTCGGCAAGCACGTAATTACCATCGGCAGGGGTGAAAAAGCTACACTCGGTTCCGATAATTGTACCCTCGGAATTGGAAAAAAACTCGGGGTCTAATAATACTGTAGAACCAAAGAAAGGGGCTTCAATACCTAAGTCACGAGCCTGTTTCATAGCAAAGCCGAATTCTTTATAACCGAAAAATACATAAGCGTCGACCCCAGCGTCCTTAGCCGTTTGTAGTTCATCTTTAAAATCGGTTTCGTCTTTGCCGACTAAAGTTACCTTATTTTCTACACCTACATTATCTAATAAGCTTTTGCAAGAGGTTGCTGCGCGGCTCATATAGTCATTAGGATAGGTCAGTACCAGAACTTTTTTAAGCCCAAGTTCTATTATTCGTATAGCAATTAGCCCGTTGGCTTCCTCCGTAGCTTTAGCGATTTTGAATGTATTTTGATTCAAACTTGAAAGGAGGGCGTCGCTATTGAGAGGGTTTATCAAAATAACTTGATCTTTTAGAATTGCATCTTGTAAGGCAATAGTGCCATCTGTGTTGCTGATGTATACAATGTCAATGTCATGTTCTTTTCGCAATTTATGGTATGCTGGCAGCGCATTGTCTTTTTCCCATTGGTCATCTTCTATAAAAAGGTTTACTTTGAGGGCATCGTCGCTTCGCGAGGCATTGTATTGGTCAACGGCCAGTTGCAATGCATTTGATGGGCCAATACCCAAATCGGTGGCACGCTTAGATAACGGACCGATATAACCAATGTTTATTTCCTCGGATTTAGATTCTTTGCAACCTATGAGAGAAACTAACAAGGTCAATATAACAAACATCTTTAGACCGATATGCTCCATTCCGATACTTCTGATTATGATATTCAATGTACTTTATTTATAGGTTTTATAATTATAGCTCGGGGGACAAAACTTCTTTTAGAAAATTATTTTATATTCCAATCCATACCCAAATCCGTAATTATCTTTGGCATAGAAGTCATTGATTCTATACTCTAAAATTGCATATAATTCGTCAATTATCCTTAGACCAAGCTGATGTTCGGTGACCCATTTAAAGGAAAGTCCACCATTACCGTCATATACAAAATTTTGATCTACAAAGCCCCCGATATAAATGCGTCTGTCCAATTTTTTAGGGGCAATGTTTATTCTGTATACATGTTCTATAATGCTCATATATTTTATAGCTGTATTTCTTCTGAACTGAATAAACATAGGGTTGATAGAATATGATGCATTCAGCTTCTTGAAAAACGAAGATAGCTTTTTAGATGCATTGGCCCTCCAACGAATCCCTAGGCGAAAATCATCGTTATCTTCACCTCCGCGCATAACATATTGTAAGGTAAGGTCGACGGGTTTATTTTTATGAAGCGCCCAACGCAAGTTGTGTTCGGCATAAAACGAGTTTAAATCAAAGGAGCTATTTGTACTCTGATAGTTAGTTAACGAAAAATATTGGAATCGTTTGGGTAGGTTGGCCAAGATATTATAGGTCAATACACTGAAATCTCGAGTGTCATAATAAAAGTTGAAATCAACAAAGCCAGAAATACGGGATGATGCTTTTTTATCTGATTGAGAAGTTACCGTTGAGGGGGACAGACAAAAAAGAAAAAGAAAAAGAATACCATTTGAAAAACTTCTCATATTTATAGTTTCACGAAGTTTTTTATACAACCTTGTCCGATTCGGTTAATACAAGGAGAAGAATTTCTTCCATTATCATTGTATTATTAAACCTTTTTGACCAAAAGGCGTCTTTTGATTTTTTCATCTCTATCTGTTATGAATAAGTTGGTAGTTTGATACTTGGCGGATAATTAATTTGTCTAGGTTTTTAATCATGTACTACTTATAGTACAGCGGTGACTTAGTAATAAAGAAAATTCTTCAATTTTATTGTGTATGATTAAAGAAAAATCACCAAAATCCGATATTGTGAATGTTTTTAATTGTTATTTGTAAGATATTGATAATTAGAATATTATGTCATATTTTAGTGTCATTGCATTTATTTGTAAGGAATATATTGCCCATTTTTTTGCGGTTTTTTTGATTAAAAAAACAACTTGGAAAATGATTCATTTTACTATACTTTTTTACGGAGTAAAAACCATTCATCGACACTATAATGTCATTGGTCTAAAGTTGTTTGTATTCTAACGTAAGTATAGAAAGCAGATTATTAAATAATTAGTTAGTAAGTTTTACCGTTTTTTGGATATTCTAGGTTATATGTAGTTATTTTTATCTTATATTATGTATCGTAAGAATATGATCGGAATAGATTCAGAAAATATAACATTTAGTTCTGGGCTGTTCTCTACAATTTGTATAATAAACAATAATATGTACATATGAACGAAACCCCGAATCTAGATTATATTACAAATATTTCTAAGGGAGATATATTATTTGTAAAGAAGATTTTGGGAATCGTAGCGCGTGAACTTCCCACTGAAATAGCATCTTATAAACTGCATCTTAAGGAGAAAGAATATCAAAAATCTGCTGATGGTGTTCATAAGCTGAAGCACAAGATACGTATTTTCGGCCTTGAAAAAAGTTATCTTTTAGCAGCGGATCATGAGCAGAATTTAAGGGAAGAGAATCTAAGTTTAGAGGCAGATTTTGAACAAATTTTAGAGACCATTTTGCTTTTTACCAACCAAAAAAATCAAGAAATATGAATTGTATTGTCATTGATGATGATGAGACGTTCAGGGCTATTATTGAACAGTTGGCGGATAATAACTCGAACGTGAACTTACAAGGTAGTTTCCCTAGTGCGATCGAAGCTATCAAGTATCTGAATTTCAATTCGGTCGACTTAATTTTTCTAGACATTCATATGCCCGATTTCAATGGTTTTGATTTTGTTAGAACTTTAAAAAATCCTCCGAATATTATATTAACAACTGGGGATAAGAACTTTGCGCTCGAAGCCTTCGAATATGAATGCATTATTGATTATTTTGTTAAACCCGTTACCCAAGAACGTTTTGACAAGGGTTTGAAGAAAGCTATGTCTTTGCACAAAGAATCGGTAGTAACCTATAAGAACCCGGTTCCCGATGAGTCTGTAAATGATCTCTATATTAATATTGACCGTAGGCTTATCAAAGTTAATATACCGTCTATAACGATTGTTGAGGCTAGGGGCGATTATATTCTATTGAAAACCGATACTAAGAACTATACGGTTCATTCCACCCTAAAAAAGATAGAAGATAAACTTCCTAAAGAGGTCTTTTTAAAAGTTCATCGTTCTTTTGTCATAAATACAAAGAAGATTATTGACATTCAAGACAACAGCGTTCTAATCGGTAAAGATATTGTGCCGGTGAGCCGATCTAATAGATCTGAACTAATGCGCAGTTTGAACCGGCTTTAGTAAGGTTTGGACCGTACCACGCTCTTTATTATTTCTTTTGGTCCAAATTTTATATGTAATATAAGGTCGTGATTCATGGTTGGTGAATCTTTACACTGGAATGTCAATATCTATCTACCAATAATTAATTTGTTGATGGTGGCCGAGTAGACTTTTCCGAGCCTTTCACGATATACCGATTTCCTAGAGGAAGCCCCATAAGGTAATAATCGGAGTATCGTTCGGGTGTAGGGCAATACATTTATTCCGCTTTAAAGTAGGAAAAATCCTATTCGACTGCACTAATCGTCCATCCATCGAAAAACTCCCGAACTGTCTTGGTATCCGCCGTAATTTTACAGCATTGTTAGACCCCAAATCTTATAAACATGAAAAATATTGATATAATAATTCCCTCGATTTCCTTTTTGGCAGCCGTTATTTGTAGCGTTAGCTACCTGCTGTTAGTTTTCAACGCGATTAATTCGACTACCGGCCAATTCTCATAATCAAACATATGTTGAGTACAATACCCATATTCGGGTTTTGGCCGGCAGTAGTTTCGTGCAATGGCACGGCAACAAGAGTTTGAAACAGAATTATAGGACATCACATTGCTTTCTACGAAAAAATATTTTGCACTATAAAATTTTACCGATACCAACTTTTAAAAAATAAATACTATGGATACTTTACATAACATAAGAGAGATTTACAACGATGGTTTTAGAAACTTGGGCAGTATGATTGTTAAAAACTATTTCAAGGCATTCGCCTGGTTCGGTTTCGCAATGTACGCCGTGGTGCTTTATGCGTTCGTCTTTAGGGTATCTACCGGTTTTGCCTTCTAAGGTATCATACATTTTATTTCATTTCAATGAAACTCCCCGAGGCACAACCTCGGGGTTTTTTGATTCTAATCCCGATACAAATTACTTATCTATAAAGGAAAACAACTGCCGAAGAGGTTTAGGTTGATTACTTGGTACGGGGATTCCATTCCCCGATCTATCAATGATCAATTGTTGATGGAGAAAGGACTCGACCAACTCTAGTCTTTTGCGATATACGGATCTCTTTGTGGAATTCTTTTTAAGTAAAAAATGAGCGTAGCGTAAGATGGTATAGCCGTAGGGTGATTCGTTTATATCATTTTAAAGTAGGAAAATTCCTATTCATCCATAGTAAGCTGCGGTCTATCGAAAAACTCCCGAACTATCTTGATATCAGCCGTAAATTTACAGTATTAATAGACCCCTAATCTTTAAAAAATAAATACTATGGATACCTTACAAAATATAAGAACGATTTACAATGATGGTTTTAGAAACTTGGGCAGTATGATTGTTAAAAACTATTTCAAGGCATTCGCCTGGTTCGGTTTCGCAATGTACGCCGTGGTTCTTTACGCGTTCGTCTTTAGGGTATCCACCGGTTTTGCCTTTTAAGGTACTATAATTTTATTTCAATAAATCTCCCCGAGGCACAACCTCGGGGTTTTTTGATTCTACACCTTAGGGGTTACTAACCTATAAAAGAAGATAACTGCCGAAAGTGTTTAGTTTGATTACTTGGTACGGGGATTCCATTCCCCGATCCATCAAAGATCAATTGATGATGGAGAAAGGAATCGACCGAGCGTAGTCTTTTGCGATATACGGATCTCTTTGTGGAATTCTTTTTAAGTAAAAAATGAGCGTAGCGTAAGATGGTATAGCCGTAGGGTGATTCTTTGATTTCATTTTAAAGTAAGAAAAATCCTATTCGACTACAGTAAGTTGTAATCTGTCGAAAAACTCCCGAACTATCTCGATATCCGCCGTAATTTTACAGTATTGTTAGACCCCAAATCTATTTATCATGAAAAATTTTGAAATAATAATTCCCTCGATTTCCTTTTTAGCAGCGCTAATTTGCAGTGTTAGTTACCTATATTTTGCCTTTGACACAGTGTATTCGACTACTGGGCAATTCTTATAAGAAATATGTTGCGAGTTTTTATGACCTAATAATGGTTATTCTATTCGCAGTAATTTATTGTAGTTATACAGTAAACGAAGGTTTAAACAGCAATATTAGGTCACAAAGAAATGGGCTAATCACATATTTATAACATTCCTTTCGTCAGTTAAATAGCTGACATTATAAAAAATAAAAATTTAGATAATACCAACACTTAACCTTTAAAATATCAATACTATGGAAACACTACAAAACATAAGAACGATTTATAATGATGGTTTTAAAAACTTGGGTAGTATGATTGTTAAAAACTATTTCAAGGTATTCGCTTGGTTCGGTTTCGCTATGTATGCCGTGGTACTTTATGCTTTCGTATTTCGAGTAGCGACCGGTTTTTCTTTTGACTAAGATTTCATACTTTTTGTTTCATTTCTATAGAACTCCCTGAGGTACAACCTCGGGGAGTTCTGGTTTAACTAATTGTGGAAAGTAGATTTAGTAATCAATATTTTGAATATCTAACTTTGAAAGTTATTAGATAATATTATATTTAATCGTTTATTTCGCAATCTTAAATTAATTAGGATTTTTCTTTATGAATGTAGGTAACTACAACCAAAAGTTCAAGTATCTTCGTATATCCTAATGTATGGTATAACAAGAATATGCATTATTGTATTTTAATTAAATCGAGGCCTTTAAGAAGAAGAACTAAAATAGCCTCAATCGATGATTTGACAATATGAGTAAAATTGAAGATTATAAGGGCATAGATGTGCTTTTAATAGAAGATGACCCCATTGCTAATTCGTTAGTCACCATTGCCCTCAGACAATTGGGTGTAATAGATGTGAATGCTGTGGAAAACGGATTGGAGGCGTTGGAGTTTCTTGACAGTAATAAGCCCGACCTTATTTTTTTGGATATTAATATGCCTGAGATGAACGGATTTGAATTTTTGAGCTTTATTGAAGAGAATGATTTTATTCTCGAATCATCGATAGTCATGCTGACCTCCTCGGTTCTTACACGTGATAGGACAAAGGCTTTGGGTTTTTCAAGTGTGGTGGACTACATTGAAAAGCCCATGAATAGGGATAGAATGGAAAGTTTGTTGGTTAAAATAATGGAAAAGAAAGAATCAAAGTAATCTATTAGAGTTATTTAAATCTGGCTATGTAAATGACAGGCTGAAAAGTGGCCCTGTATTTTCTTCCTTTAATTTACCTGATACTTTCTAGTTTCCTTAGAAAACGATTACTCCCTTTTTCCCAATCAATTATAAATCTTCGAAGCCGATCCCTTTTCAAGAAATAATACGGTTTCCTGGTGCCGTCGCAAAATCGTTTTAGGGTATTGGGTGCCGATTTCATCATAGAGGGTGGCACGCGCACTACAGCTGCCTTTCTTTCATCGGTAACCGCACAGCTAATGGCCATGCCGCCCACAATCGCCGGTATGGTCAAGATAAGGTTCACCGAACCTTTCTCTGCATGGCCTCGTTCAATTTATACTGTACGAAATCGGCGGCCGCCACACCCATTTAGGAGGGTTCACCGTAAACAGATACTTTTAGTTTATCAACGGTCAACATGTTTTTTATTCTTTATCCTCATAGAGTATCCGTTAAAAAGAATCGGTAAGTGCGAAATAGGTTGTAATCAATGAGAATAAAATGACGGCGACGATGCCAACGTTCAACTTCGTACTGGCGGTATATTGGTGCATCAGCTTTTTCCTATTGATCAGTATAAAAATCGGAATCGCTACTGCCGGGAGTATGCACGCCTGAAATGCCTGTGAAAATACCATAAGGGCCGGGGGCCTTTCCTCTAGGAAAACGGTACCGAAGGTGAAAAGTAGCGCGATAAAAATAAGCCATCGCGACAGTGGCGAGTGTATGTCCCTGGGCGTTCCCCTATAATCCGCCAATAACCATGGCGCTATCAATACTATGGGGAAGATGGTCGAAAGACCTGCCCCGGCGATACCGATGATCAACATAAATGCCGCGGCCTTGCCACCGATCGGTTCGAACAGCTCGATCATCTCGACGGTATTGTCGAGTTTTAGCCCTGATACATAAAGTGTACCGGCGGCAACGGCCATGATTACCCCGCTCAAGAGCAGCATCATTGAGGCCGATACCAACGAATCTTTTTTCTCCTTTTTCAGGTCGTCGATGCCCCATCCCTTTTCGGCGACCACGGTACTTCGCATAATAAAGACCGCAGCGGAACAGGTCGTACCTGTTATGGCGGCTATAAGTCCCATGGCTCCGGGCGTATTCGGTATGCTGGGGATGGCCCCTTGGGCAATCGTCATCAAGTCTGGCTTCACCATGATAAAAACCACAATGAAAGAAATGCCCATAAGTACCACCAATACCGTCAATATTTTTTCAAAGAGCTGGTAACGGCCGAACCATAATAAAAAATAAAGGATGATCGAGAAAAAGAGGATGATCCAAAAAGTACTGACAACGAGTCCGTCGAAGGCCAGTCTTATGCCTTCTTGCACCAGGTCGGCAACAATGCCCATGACCCCCATCAATGCGAGCAATTCGCCAATAATCAAGGCAATGATAATATATAGGGAAAGCATCCAACCGTATTTGAACTCGCTCTTAAAATTAAACAGGGCGGTCCTTCCGGTGACTAAGGTGACCTTCCCGTAGGTAACCATAAGTACATAGGTGAATATACAAGAGAGTATAAGTGCCCAAAAAAGGCCCATACCGTGTTCAGCTCCCGTTTTCGCCATGGTGGTCACACTTCCGGTGCCGATATTATAGCCGATCAAGAAAAGGCCAGGTCCGATAGCACTTAGTGCTAGGATAATTTTTTTACGTACGGATTTATTTTTCATAAGTTAATCTTGGGAGTATACCAGTTGCCCTGCGACATAGGTCTTTTTTATTGTCATTTGGTTGTTTTCCATCGTAAAAACGATAAGGTCGGCGCGTTTTCCCTGTGCTATGCTCCCGATATCCTCTAGTGCAAAAAGTTCGGCGGGGTTGGTGCTTGCCATCCGGATGCCTTCTTCCAGAGTACATTGGGTATAGTCCATTATGACGCCGACACATTTGCTGATGGGCGAGGCTGCGCCGGCCAATACATTCTCCTTGGGCAGTTTCACCACGTTGGGTGTCAACAACAAGGTGCGCTCACCACGGGTGTACTCACCGGGGGGCAGGCCTGCCAAATCGAGTGCATCGGATACCAGTACGGTGTTCTCGACGCCCTTGGCCTTATAAAAACTACGAACCTCTTCCTTGGTCAGGTGGAAACCGTCGGCAATGATACTGGTCGTTATCGCATCGTTGGAGAGCTGCGGCCATAAGGGATTATGATGCCGGTTTATCTCGTTGGCGCAACCGTTGCCCAGATGCGTGGCCATTTTCGCTCCTGCATCGACTGCTTCTTGAATATCGGAGGCCGAACCGTTATGGTGGCCAAGGGATACGACGACACCGCTATCGACACATTTTCTGATAAATGGGATGGCGCCCTCGAGCTCCGGGGCCAAGGTAATCAGTATGATACCGTTATCGGCCGCTTTTTGCATGGCCTGGAATTCTTTCCAATCGGGATTCTTGATGTATTTTTCCAAATGCGCTCCACGGAAGCCCTTTATCGGGGATATATAGGGACCCTCGAGATGGAATCCGGGAATCGACATTCCGATCTCAGGATCTTTTCTGGCCTCGGCCAAAATGGCAAAATTTTTCTTTATTAGGGCAATGTCACTGGTTATAATCGTCGGGAAATAGGAAGTCACCCCGGCCTTCCAAAGTGCCTTGGTCGCCTTTTTGACTCCTTCGACGGTAAGGTCGGGGCCTGAAAAGTCGACGCCCATATAGCCATTAATCTGTACGTCGATCAAGCCTGGGGCGACATACGATTTGGAATCGGATTCGTTGTCCACGGTCCGTTCGATACCGATAATCCTATCCCCGGAGAGCGTAACGGAGACCGCACCGCCATCTGAATAAAGTATGCCTTTTACCATAGTATTATCTTTAGATTCAAAAGGTGTCAGAAGCACCGTGCCGGCAAAGAGTAGTGTAGCAAAAATTTTCATTTTTAGGGTTTTGATTTATACCTGATTATTTTGAACTTGGTGTTATCTCACGGATTTTTATGTTTTTAAACCAAGCATCGTCTTTATGATTTTGTAAGATGATATGTCCGCTACGTTTATCTATAAAATTCTGATAATCGACGTATTTACTTAACCGGAATAATGAATCTAGCTGTTTCGAGCCGAATTCGTATTCCAATACTTTTAAGCCATTCAACCAATGTTCCGCATGATTTCCGTCAATAAGAATACGGCTAGAATTAAACGTTCCTACGGGATTGGTCTTGGCGTTTTGAGGAGGAATCATATCGTAAAGACTACCAGAATATTGCGACGATTTCAACTTACCTGCATAAATAGTGTCGGTATCATCGAGTAGTTGATATTCAAATCCTAAAGCGGAGTGTCCTGAACCGTACTTTTGAGAGAGGTCTTCAGAGACATTATACTTAAGTCCTGTATTTCCCGCCTTCAATATTTTCCACTCAAAATACAGTTCGTAGTTCTCAAATGTTTGAATAGTCATCAAATCACCACCTTCAACAGCCTTTCCGTCTGGTAATGGTAGTACTTCTTCACTATTCAACTTTCGTATGGTACCTTCCTCGATTTTCCAAAGTTCATTTTGAACATGATCGCGCCCCATACCACGCCAACCGTCGAAAGTTTTTCCATCAAATAACAACTTCCAACCTTCATTTACCTCTTTATCCGAAAGGGTATTGTCTTCGCTGTGGGATGTTTTATGTGCTATGTCCTTTGACTTTTTTTCGCGTTTTTCTTGACATCCGAACAATACTAGGGTTATGGATAACATTAAAAAATGAGAAAAGGTCGTTTTCCGTATGTTCGAAATCATATTAAGCCATTACAGTTTCCCATTTTCCTGAGTTTGAGGAATTATAAAGTGCCTCAAGTACCGCTATGCCATGTACAATACTTTCATGACTTCTCGGCTCGACTCCGGTTTCAAACATTTTTACCATATCGATATAGGTTTTGTCCGGGTCCACTTTCTCTACACGAGGTTTTAATTCGACAATGCCTTCATCGGTCTCGATAAAGGTCTGCCAACCGTATTTTTTAGAAGTAATTATCAGTGTAGCCATCATTCCATTTTCAAAAACTAAGCTGGCAGAACTATTCAAGTTATCTTTCTCATTTTTATTTATTCTGGCCGAAACTACTTTTTCGTCGAATAGATAAATAAGAGGTTCGACCATGTGCACGCCATAAAAATAGAATCCTCCGTAGATGGAGTTGAGGTCTGCTTTGCCGTAGCAGGTTACTTGGTTAATGTCTTTTATTTCGTCGACTTGTTTTCTCATGTCTTCGGTAGCATAGCTATGTGCAATAGAACTGTAAGAGGTGACAGGTGTTCCAACGTCTCTTGCCATTTTAAGAAATTCTTTCGCTTCTTTGCTGCTAAAACAAAATGGCTTGTCGATAAAAGTAGGGATGCCCGCCTTGACAAAAGGAGTCGCGGCTGCGAGATGCATATCACCACGTCGATGATCTACAATCAGGGCATCTATCTTGCCCATCATATCTTTTTGGTCCTTTACAATAATGGGGATAGCTCCCTTTTCTTTGGTTACTTGGGCAAATTCATCTTTTTCCCCCCAAATATATTTGACTTCGAATCCTGGAAATGCCTTATCCACATTGAACATTTTTCCAAAATGTATCGAATGCGAGTTTTCTGCCCCAATTATGCCTATGATTTTAGGTTTTGCCATTGTAGTATTTTTTCGCTTTAGTTGTGAAAATATCGGTACAGGTAGTGACAATGCCAAAGTAGACAATGCACTGGCCTTGCCGATTTTTTTAACGAATGATCTTCTTGATTTCATATATATTGATGTGTTGTTAGAATGTCTTTAAGAAAGTTTCATTTCCCAGCCAGGTTCGTATGAACGGCTCCATAGTTTCTGTGCATCGGCATCATCAATGATATGCCCGTTTTCAGGGTTGATTTCCAATGAGCGCCCGACGCGCTGTGAAATGTTTCCTAGCTGAACTAACAAGGTACTTTTGTGACCCGAATCAATATCGGCGTGTAATTTGGTTCCATTTTTAATGGCATCGAACATGTTTTGAATGTGATAGGCATCCAAATTTTTTGCAGGATTACTTTTATTTCTGGCATCGATTTCTTCACTTGGTTTTACATCTTTTACGACCGCACCATCTAAATCAAAAATAGTATGACTGTCACCGCTGGGAATGAATAGACTTCCATTTTCACCATAAAAGATTACTCCTACGGAGCTTCCTTCAATTTTTTTGCCATTACAGCTTCTACCTTCCCAAGTCATTGATAAATCATCGCCGAAATCGAGATTGATTACTTGGGTATCGGGCGCTTCCCAATCATCTTTATACCGATATCGTCCGCCATTCGAGCTAACTTTCGTAGGGTAGTCAACGTTCATGCCCCAACGTAAAAGATCGATCATATGGGTGCCGTTGTTCAAGGCCTCCCCGGTTCCCCAGTGCCAAAGCCAGTGCCAATTATAGTGTACGATGTTGTCTTTATAGTTTTTTCGGGGAGCGGGTCCTTGCCAAAGGTCCCAATTCAGCCAATCGGGAGCATCTATTTCTTTGCCGACCCCGATCGAGGCGCGGTTGTTGGTGTACCAAGATTTGCCAAAATATACCCGGCCTATAGCGCCACTTTTTAAAGCTTCGATACCGGCGACCACATTGGGCCAAGAGCGACGCTGGTTTCCCATCTGTATGACTTTGCCGTACCTCGAGGCAGCGCTGACCAAAATTTCACCTTCGTTGGGGTTATGACTACATGGTTTTTCGACATATACGTGTTTTCCGGCTTCTAAGGCTAACAAAGAAGCAGGGGCGTGCCAATGGTCAGGAGCGGCAATCACCATAGCATCAACATCTTTACTTTCCAATGATTTTCGGAAATCTTCAAATGTTTTTACCTTATTGTCCTGGCGTTCGTTGACTGCGGTCAAACATTTCGTTATGGCCCTGCTATCTACGTCACAAATATGAATAACATTACAGTTCTCTTGACTCGCAAAGTTTTGGGCCAGCGCATTTCCACGACTGTTTACACCCATCATAGAAACATTGATTTTTTTGTTGGCTCCGATAATCTGACCATAGCTTTTGGCCGTGAACCCGGGCAATACGCCACCAGCGACGAATAGTGCCGAACTGGCAGCGGTTTTCTTTATAAACTTGCGTCGTGAATTCTCATTTTTGCCCATCCCTTTACTTTTTATATTTATTCTAATGAAATTGGTGAGTAACCTATTAAATATCTAATAAATTAGCTTGAAATTTATGTATTTTTTTGGCTTTAAGCTATAAATATACTCAATTAGTTTTGTGTGTTTTTTGCGGAATATTCAATTAATGTTATCGATTACAATTTTTAAAAACGGTAGTTGGAAGTGTATGAAGTTGTAACCCAAATATTTATCATGGTTCTTTTAAAATTATGAAGGAAATGCCCTTAGTAAAATTTTTATATGACATTATCGTGCTTTAGTACGAACAGATAGAATTAATAGCTACTCGGGCAAGGCTAAAAGGATTAGGCTTAATATATTTGCTTTCTCAATAGGAATTAAGATGAGTCGGAAGATTATTTTTTTGTTTGTGATAATTTATGGGTTGCAAAATACACTTGTGGCCCAAGTATCTGTGAAAGGGGACGTTAAAGATTTAAGGGGAGAGCCTTTATCGGGAGCCCATGTATCGTTACAACCTTCGAGTCATTTTAGCATTACTGATTTACAAGGAATTTTTGAGATACCCAATGTTGCCGCTGGCAACTATGTTTTGACAATAACCTACCTCGGCGCCAAAACTTACCGTGATAACGTTATAGTGGGAAAGGAAGAATTGAATCTTTCGTTTACTTTGGAGGACGATTTGCTAAATCTGCAAAATATTGTGGTAACGGGAACTTTTGATCCACGAACGCAACTAGAATCGAGTACGGCAATCACCACTTTAGAGTCTGAAGCCCTGCAGGAAACATTTCCCCGAGGTACGGCAGACCTGTTACAAGCTATTCCCGGAACCTTTACCGATCCTTCCGCCGGCGAAGTCTTTACTAAGGTATATGCTCGGGGCATATCCGCTTCCGCCGAAGACGATACGGGATGGTATTATGTTTCTTTGCAGGAAGACGGTCTTCCGGTGAGCTTGGTGCAACATTCCTATTATTCCCCTGAAATCTTTCAACGCGTCGACCTGACAACAGAAAGGGTAGAGGCAATTAGGGGTGGAAGCGCAGCTATTACTGCTCTTAACGGCCCTGGAGGAATCTATAATTTTATTTCACGTGGTCCTCAGGATCAATTCGGTGGTGAAATACAGCTTCAAGGAGGTGTACAGGGGGAGGGTAATCCACTGTACCGAATTGATGGCAATGTTGGAGGGCCATTGGGCAACAACTGGTTCTTTAATGCGGGTGGTCATTATCGACATGATGATGGTGCTCGAAACGTTGATTTCACTTTTAGCAAAGGAGGACAGTTTAGGGCAAATGTTATTAAAAAAACTAAAAGCGGCTATTTTAAATTCTATGCCAAGGTGTTGGATGATTTCACCAACCGCTGGACAGGCGTTGCAGCAACGGATTGGAATGACCCTAAAGCCGCATTTGGACAAGATTTTAATACAACGGCTTTATTGATGCCCAGTTTCGAGGCTAATGTTCCCGATGGCCGACGACTCGATAAAGGAGCCACAAATAGATTTGACCCGTCTCAAGGGCTACATGCCCAAGATAGGGCCTTTGGAGTTGATATATTACAAGACCTAGGCAATCAATGGTCGTTAAGGTTTGCAATAAAATATGCACATAAAAATGCAAACTGGCAGACTTCCATTAGCAATGCTTTTGTTTCTTTGAACGATCCCTTGGCTTACTTTATAAGTGGGGCACAGTTTCCTATTGGGCAAGTAGTTTTCAACGATGCACGATCAGGAGTCGAACTCGCCCGTTTGGATAATAGTGGAATTTTGGCAGGTGAATCGATAGAATACCTGGGGCAAGGCACTTTGTCCAATGACGCAATTATGGGTACTGCTTCTTGGTTAAAACAGAATAGCACAGATGAGCTTGTCAATCAATTGACTGTGCGAAAAAAAGCCGAAAACCACGATTTGACCATGGGTCTGGCCTCTGGTTTTGCCGATACATCATTGTTTACCCAGGGTAGTTTCGGTTATGTTACGTATGAACCGAATCCCCGAATGTTGCAAGTGACACTTGAAAACCCGGGGGAACCGGTTCTTACCTTGTCCGACACACATGGTTTAAGTAATTATGGGGGATTGTTTTACGATGTTTCCCAAGCCGATGTGAGACAAATGGCGGCCTTTCTCAACGACCGATGGGAAATTCAAGATGGGTTGCACCTTGATATGGGCCTACGCTATGAAACCATCGGACACAAAGGATCTAAGGATCGGTCAGCGCCTTTTCAAAAGGACGGGGGATATGATGGAGATCCAACCACAGCCTATGATAATAGCATACTCACTTCTACAGGGGAGCAAGATACGTTTGATTATACCTACGGATACCTTTCTTATTCAGCCGGACTTAATTATCGCTTGCGGGAAGAAGCGGCTATTTTTGCCCGTTTTTCTTCGGGAAACAAGGCTCCTGAACTGAATTATTATTTTAATAACTTTTCAAATGTTCCGATCAATCAAAAAGGAGAGGTTCAAAAAATTAAACAAGCCGAAATTGGTTTGAAATGGAACCAAAAAGATTTTTCCTTTACCACTACGGCCTTTTGGAGTCAATTAAAAGATATCGGAATCGCCAGTTTTGAATTTGATTCAGATGATGGCAGTGTTTTTTACACTCCGGTGCAATTCAATAATTCAAGAACTTTGGGCTTGGAGTGGGAGAGTGCCTATTCGCCCATTTCAGCACTGACTTTTCGTTTTAACGGAACCCTACAAAATCCCATCGCTACGAAATGGACCGTCTATGATGCTGGAGGTACGGTAGCTACAGCCGATGATAGTACCACTGACTTCTCTGATAATCTACTTCCTTTTAATCCAAAATTGATGTTCAATCTTAGTGCGGAATACCGTAAAGATAGATTTAACACCTTTCTAAAATGGCAGTTTATGGGAGAACGGGAAGGCAATGTCGCCAATGCATTTCAATTACCGGCCTACAGTATTTTTAATTTAGGAATGGGTTATGCCATTAATAAACATCTTTCAGCAGATGTATTGGTAACTAACCTTTTTAATTCCGAAGGTTTGGCAAACTTTTTTGGCGCCAACAGCTTTGGTGCAAGTGCCAATGGGGCAACACATGAGTTTATCCAAGATAACCCGGATGCCAGTTTTGTAGTGGTTCCGGTATTACCGAGAGGAGCTATTTTGAAATTAGGATATCGCTTTTAGATTATTTGGATGACATTTTTTTAATACAGGGTTCGGTCATTTTTAGCGTCCCAAGCTTTGAAAACAGTAAGAGCTTCCTTTTGTGAGATTTGTTGGAAAGGAATTTTTCGATCAGCCATACCGACCTTAAGTTCGTCGTAAATAAATTGATCATCAAAGTTAATATTGGCGGCATCTTGCCGATTACAGCCATAAACGACACGGGCGGGTCGTGCCCAATAGATGGCTCCCAAACACATGGGGCAGGGCTCACAAGAGGTATAGATGGTACAGCCGTCAAGCTGGAAGGAGTTCAGTTTTTCGCATGCCTTTCGAATGGCTACCACTTCGGCGTGTGCGGTGGGGTCGTTCTTAGAGGTAACATTATTGTTGCCCTCGGCAATAATCGAATTGTTTTTCACGATGACCGCTCCGAACGGACCTCCTAAATCATTGTTCATTCCCTCCTTTGCTAACTGTATAGCCCGTCTCATAAATTTTTCGTCATCTGATGTCATCTGATTAATTTTATGTTTTATTAAATTTTTTCCTTGATTATCTTGATTGACACTTAAAGTAATAATTTACAAAAATAAAGAAGCTATTCTTTCGAAGACATTATGGCGCTAAATAGATTCAATTAAACCAGACGGCATACCGTTTTCGACGTAATTCGAGTGCCAAGGTTTTTTCCATTTCAAGGGCCTCGGCCCATGTGTTTAGAGGCTTGATATGATTATAAAGACTAGGACGTAGATATGACCCATATTTTTTGACAATAGCCGAAGATAGATTGTAACCTTTTTTATTGATGTAACCTGATTTATGCTGTTCGAATCGTTCTTTGGGTGTTTTACTGGTCATGCCTACATATAAACATTCAAGTACTCCGTTAAATTGTGGATTTGCTTCACGAAATCGCCTGTGCTCTGTAAATACCTTTTTAGATAGTTCTATGACATAAATATGATATTGAGTCTTAGACATTACGTTATCAAATAAGTTTGAAGGATATGAGTAAGCGATTTTTCAATTGAAAGGGATTAATTTGACTTCAAAGGGTTTTACTCTTTTCGGTCGGAAGATTTTTAGCAATAATTTTTATAAATTCAGATCTATCATAGGGTTTGTGTATGATATCATTTATACCCGAATTCTTTATTTCCGCTCTCATTTCATCTAGTTCAACAGCCGTTAGCGCTATTATAGGAATGTTTTTATCAAATTTCCGTATCATAATTGCAGCCTCCATCCCGTTTATTTCGGGCATATTGATGTCCATCAAAATTAAGTCATATTTATATTTTCTGCTCATTTCTACCGCCTGCTTTCCATCATTGGCGAGACTTGATTTTACGTTGTACTTTTCTAATATCTTTTGAGTTATTTTTTGATTTATTTTGTTGTCGTCTACTATCAAAATATGTTTATTGCCGCTTAATTTAGTTTGGTCGACATCATCTGACTTATTATTTTGATCGTCACTTTCTTTGGTCTTCTGGTTGTTTTTCTTCAGATTTATTGAAAAGTTGAACTCAGAACCGTGTTCTGGGGCACTTTTGAGATGAATTTTACTGTTGTAAAGTTTCAATAACTTTTTTACTATGGCCAAACCGAGTCCGGTTCCTTTATAGCTATGATTTGCATTTTCGACCTGTGTAAATTCATGAAATATTACTTCTTGCTTATCAATAGGAATGCCCGGACCATCATCCTTGATTGTGAAACTGGTTTTATAGAAACCTTTCTTTGAAACCGATATCAGGTTCAAGGCTATCCATACATTTCCTTCTTTCGTAAATTTCAGGGCATTTCCGACCAAATTCATTAATATTTGAGAAAGCCTTACGGGGTCGCCAATTAATGAATTAGGTATGTTTCTATCTATTTGAATGTGCAATTTGTTTTTGCTTTGCTTCAATCCATATTCAAATGAACGTGTAATGCTGTGGATTAATGTGTCTAATTTATAGGGAGTTTTTGATAATTTTATTGCTTCGGCATCCATTTTACTGATAAGCAAAACTTCGTTTATCAGAGCCAATAAATAATCTGCCGAGAATTTAAGTGACTCGAGATCTTCTTCATAAGCTTTGAGCTCGGGGTCTTCTTTTAGAAGTGTCGAAATGCCTATTACTCCATATAATGGGGTACGCAGTTCATGACTAACCGTTGAAAGAAACTTGGTCTGCACTTTTGAAAGTTTTTCGGCTTTCTCCTTGGCAACGATGAGCTCTTCGTTATAGTTTTTCAGATGATCGATATATTTTCTTCTTGTTCTGAAAAATAAGAAAAAACCAAACAAGGCGATTAGAAGAATTACCGTAGCTATAATCAGAATAGTGGTAAGGGATTTAGATTTTGAAATAAGTTCGTCAGAATATTCTTTTTCCTTTATCGCTGTCTTCAAATCATTTTGAGCCTGTTTCACATCAAATTTCGCCCTAGCTTTCTCCGTTTCTTCTATTTTCTCTAACGTATATGCCTTTTGTTTATAACGGTTGTATTTCTTTAAACTTAAAAAGGCATTTTTAGGTTCATTTGTTTTGTAATATACATCTGCCAAGTTTTTATAAACTTCGATGGCTATGTCAGTAATGGAGTCTTTGTCTATTTCCTCTGTAATGGATTCAAGTTGCCTTTTTGCCCGAACATAGTTTTTTTTAGCGTAGTAATATTTCCCGTATAGTAGTTCTATATAAAGTTTATTTAGGGGGTCAATTTTTTCCTTTTCAGAAATTGATTTCGCTTTATTTAATATGTCATATGCTTCATCTAGCTGGTTATTATCAATATAGGTCCAAGCCAAACTGATATAAATAAGATAAAGCTGGTCTAAGTCTTCTAGTTTTTCATTGATGGCAATACTTTCTTTGAAAAACCGTATTGCTTGATCATAGGTTCTTACGTTGTCAGAATATAGAATTGCCAGATTTAAAGAGCCCCAAGCAATAAGACTATCCGATTTTGTGGCCTTTGCTATTTCCAGCGCTTTTTCAGAGAATATTCTGCCTTGTATGCTATCATCGGTTTCAGAATAGATTCCTCCTAAAATATCGTATGCTAAAAACCTATGGTAATCATCGTGGTACTCCTTACTTTTATCAATGAGAGTCGATGCGTATTTAATGGCATCTTTGTAATTGTACGCCTCGTATGCACGGTTTGATTTATCTATAAGTGCACGTAGCGTGTCTTTTTGGTAATTAAGAATATTTTGCCCAGATAATAGCGGTATGTTGAAAACAAAAAAAAGTAAAATTATGAATCCTTTGATTTTCATTAGGGGGCGATTGGGCATTCATGAAACAGCGATGATTCGACAATTCGAAACAGCTAAGATAGTAATTGCTTTACTATTTGATGAGAGCTTAGAATGTAGTAACCTTTCTAAAGGCTGAACATGACATTTCAGAGAATCAAAAACGGCGCATATATGCGCCGTTTTTGTTATGTGAGTATATCCAATTATTTTTCCCATTCCGTATGAAAAACACCTTCTTGATCTAAACGCTCATAGGTGTGCGAGCCAAAATAATCACGTTGGGCCTGAATCAAATTTAGAGGTAACCGACTTGAGGTGTATGCATCAAAATAGGTAAGAGAGTTGGAGAGGCCAGGTAATGGTATTCCATTTTTTGCCGCATAAGCCACCAACAGCCGAGCAGAGCCAACCGTACTTTTGACTTTTTCTACAAAAGAAGGTGAAAGTAGAAGGTTTGGTACATTTTTGTCTTTTTGAAATGCTTCTGTGATATCGGCCAAAAGACCGGCACGAATAATACAGCCTGCACGCCATATTTTGGCAATAACAGCAATGTCCAATTCATAACCATATTCTTTAGAAGCATCTCCCAATTGATGCAATCCTTGGGCATAGGTGACGATAAACGAGAAGTACAGGGCCTCTTCTGCTATTTTAACCAATTCAGATTTGTCAATGGCCTCAGGAGTAGGACGGTCATAAAGCTCGTCGGCTTGCACCCGTTCGTCTTTCAATGCCGAGATTTCACGCATGCTTACCGCAATATCAATGGAAGGTATCGGAATACCCAAATCCATCGCATTTTGAGACGTCCATTTTCCTGTGCCTTTTTGTTTGGCCTTGTCTAGAATTTTATCGACCAGACGACCATCACCTTTGTCATCTTCTTCTTCGAATATTTCAGAGGTTATCTCTACTAAGAATGACTGAAGGCGGCCTTTGTTCCATGACGCAAAAGTTTGATGTAATTCATCATTGTCCAAGTTTCCGGCCTTTTTGAGTATATCATAAATTTCAGATGTCAACTGCATCAGTCCGTACTCGATGCCATTATGCACCATTTTTACATAGTTTCCGGCTGATTTTGGGCCTAAATATGCGACACATGGTTCACCTTTATACTTAGCAGAAACAGCTTCAAAAATGGGCTGCACCTCTTTATAGGCTTCTCGGTTTCCGCCGGGCATAATACTGGGGCCTAATCGAGCACCTTTAGCACCGCCCGAAACTCCTGCACCGAAAAAGTGAATGCCTTTTTCTTGTAAATAAGTTTCCCGTCGGTCGGTATCGGTAAAGAAAGAGTTGCCGCCATCGATAATCAGATCATCGGTATCTAAATGCGGTAATAAGCTTTCTATTACGGAGTCTACAATTTTACCTGCAGGTACCAAAAGCATTATTTTTCTGGGTCGAGCCAATGATTGCACAAAAGTATTCAGGTCTGTTGTTGCATCGACTTTCTCTAAATCACCTCCTTCTTTTTTTAAGGCATCGACTTTTTCAGTGTCAAGGTCATAGCCAAAAGCCTTGAAACCATTGTCGGCGACATTCAGTATAAAGTTACGCCCCATTACTCCGAGGCCGACCAATCCAAAATCGTAATTGTTATTTTTCATACGTTTTAATCCTTAATTTATTACTTGAATAAAACTATTATTCATTTGTCGCTATGCCATGAAACATCTCGACGACTTTTCAATATTGTTATAAGCGGTACCGTTGTTTAAATTTTTGAAATTATAGAGTTACAACAGTAGTACAATCAGCACTATCATTTCGATATGATTAGTACCTACAAGAGATATTCTTCGCTCAGAAAAGTGCCATCATCAACGAGCCAAAGTGTTTCAAGTTCAAAAATATGGTAAATAATCAATTTTGCACCCATTCTTTGATGAAACTCCACGAGCTTGACGATATTTGGAAACTGCTTTGAAATAGTCCAATTATTTTTTTTTGTCCGTTTTAGCGACTAACTTCGTTGAAATTTTTGCGCAATTTTTATCTAAGGAAGATGCAAAAATTTTAACAATTCATTGCTAAACAAACGCCAGGATTTTACGACCTATAAGAACACATGAATAAAACAAATAATCAAATGCTTATCATTTTCGGCGCATCGGGTGACTTGACCGCCAGAAAATTGATTCCCGCACTCTTTAATTTATATAAAGGCGGACACCTACCGGAAAAATTTGTGGTACTCGGCGTAAGCCGTAGCGATTTGAGCGACGGTGAGTTCAGAAAAAAGGTGGTGCATGAAAGTGAATATTTAAAGGAAAGTGTAGGTAAGGAAGCGAACAGTTTTATTGAAACTTTTGCCAACAAGCTTTTTTACGAAGATTTAGGAGACGATTACGATACCAATTACCATCGGCTAGAAACGAGAATTTCAGACTTAAATACAAAATATGGCACCGATGATAATTATATTTTCTACTTGTCGACGCCTCCCAGTCTTTATGAGGTTATAGCCAAAAACCTTTCTGAGGAAGGGCTCAATAATGAAGAAAAAGGTTGGAAACGCTTGATTGTAGAAAAACCGTTTGGATATAACCTCGATAGTGCCCGCAAGTTGAATGAGGGGTTACATAATTATTTTCAAGAAACGCAGATTTATCGCATTGACCATTATTTGGGAAAAGAAACAGTACAGAATTTATTGGTGACTCGTTTTGCCAACAGTATTTTCGAACCATTATGGAACCGTAATTATATTCATCACGTAGAGATTACCAATGCAGAAAGGGTTGGGGTTGAAAAAAGAGGTGGTTATTACGACAAGTCGGGAGCGCTGCGCGATATGTTCCAAAATCATTTGTTGCAAATCGTATCATTAGTGGTCATGGAACCACCAATAGGTCCTGGAGCAGAGGAAATTCGTAACGAAAAGGTAAAAGCCTTGAAATCGTTGCGCAAGATGACCGATGAAAAAACATTATTTGATAATACTATTCGCGCCCAATACGTAAGCTCGGTAATCGACGGCGAAAAGGTACCGGGTTATCGGGAAGAAGAGGGGGTAGACCCCAATTCGACCACCGAGACTTATGCGGCCATTAAGTTCTTCGTTGATAATTGGCGCTGGGCAGATGTACCATTTTATGTGCGTACGGCAAAGCGTATGCCTACGAAGGTGACCGAGGTTGTCATCCATTTTAAATCGCCCCATCACCAAATTTTTAAAGATTCGGGAATGGATAGTAAGGATAATAAATTGATCATACGTATTCAGCCAGATGAAGGAATTTTGATCAAGTTTGGAGTGAAAGTTCCCGGGCAGGGCTTTAAGGTAGAGCGCGCCAATCTTGATTTTTACTATTCCAGTTTGGTGGAACAGCATGTGATGGAAGCCTATGAACGTTTACTCTTAGATGCTATGCAGGGTGATGCTACGCTGTATGCCAGGGCCGATGAGGTCGAGGCGGCTTGGGAGTTTGTCGATCCTATTTTAGAATACTGGAAAAACGGGAAAGATGTAAAAACATACGGATATTCCGCCGGGGTTTGGGGACCGAAAAACTCCGATGACCTAATTGATGGAAACCATATGTGGAGAAATCCGGAAGAGCAATTGGCTGATGATCCTGGATTTTGCGTAATTTGTTGATAATCAATATTATTTGGGTGGTCTGGTTTTGTGATTGAATGCCGGTCCTTGCAATGATAGATGTACGCTTCGGTGGCTTTAGTATTTAGTTGCCTCCAAAAACAACGGGAATGTTAACCCGTGATAACACCAAAAAAAGAATGCAATTACATATTTACGATACAAAGCAGCAGGTAGCTGAAGCATTTTCAAAATATTTAACAGAATTTATTGCTTCACGACCAGCAGTGCATATGGCACTTTCAGGAGGAAGTACCCCCAAAATTGTTTTTGACAAATTGGCCACTGATTATGCAACATCCATCGATTGGAAAAAGGTGCACTTGTATTGGGGCGATGAACGTTGCGTTGCGCCGACGGATGATGATAGCAATTATAAAATGACGGTTGAGCATTTGATTTCCAAAATTGACATTCCCGAAGAGAACATCCATCGGATTAAAGGTGAAAGCGACCCTCAAGAAGAAGCGCAACGTTATGGGAAGGTATTGCAAAGTAAATTGCCAAATGGAGCCAACAAAATTCCTCAATTTGATTTGGTCATCTTAGGTATGGGTGATGATGGACATACGGCTTCAATTTTCCCCCATGAAATCGACTTGTGGCACTCAGATGCCAATTGTACGGTAGCCATTCACCCCGATTCTGGACAAAAAAGAGTATCGATAACGGGAAAAATAATCAACAATTCAGAAGCTGTGGCCTTTTTAGTGACCGGTGAAAGCAAGACCGAAAAAGTACAAGAAATTATCAACAAAACGGGAGATTTTGAACAATATCCCGCCAGTTTGGTTGCTCCTGAATCGGAAAATCTACATTGGTTTTTGGATGCCGCCGCTGCAAAAGGGATTACCTCAGGGAAAGTTTGATGTTTTCTCCTTCTAAAAATTCCATGTGTTCTTCAATCTTAAATTTGGAAGAATCAAATTGGGTATCTCTTGAAAAGGCTTCCTCTTTTCGTCGTTTGCTTCGTGCAAAGCGTCTGGCGCCTTCTGTATTCTCTACCAACAAACCAGGTATGGTCATACCTTTTCCTTGCTCGTCTTTGGCGACCATTGTAAAATAGGAAGAATTACAATGGCGCTTGGTACCTGTGGTAATGTTTTCAGATTCTACGCGTACCCCTACGACCATTGAGGTCCTTCCCGTATAATTTATCGAAGCTTTCAGCGTAACCAGTTCGCCCACTTCGATAGGATGTAGAAAATCGACCCGATTTACCGAAGCCGTTACGCAATAGCGTTGCGAATGTTTTGAAGCACAGGCGAAGGCAATCTGATCCATAAGGTTTAAAATATGACCTCCATGTACCTTTCCCCCAAAATTGGAATGGGAGGGAAGCATCAGTTGTGTAATCGAAACCTTTGATTCATGTGCTGTTTTAAATTCTTCCATGCTTTAATTTCTAAAATGTGGTGAACTTTCCTTTTGTACGTCGGTTACAAAGTATTTGCTATCTCCTAACCAGAAGAATGTAGCGAAACGTTCAGTATAGTCAACCTTTACGTATTCCCCTTGATACTCCTTTAGCTTTTCAATAACATCTCGGTCTTTATCCAATACGGAAAAGGAGAATATTTGCGCTCCCGAGATGCCTTGGCTTATCTCTCCTTCCCAAGTTTTAATAATTACTCCCTTGTTGCTTACCTTGATCAATTCTCCCGAACGTACCCCTTCGCTATACGGTACGAAATAGATAAAGGCGTAGTATAGTGCAAGCAGTGCCATCAAACTTCCAATTACGATAAATAGTATTTTTTTCATATAAAAAGTATAAGTACTTTATTTCTAACCAACCTCAAAACCAATTATGAGTTTTCCTCGATTTCTTCAAAATCGTCTTCCTTTGCACGCTTTAAAACAGATTCGGGAATGGATTTTTTAGCTTTAGCGCCCATTTTCTTCAGCTTTTCGATACTTATAACAATATTCCCGCGACCTTCGACCAACTTATTCATCGCCCCCTTATATTCTGATTTTGCTTCATCCATCCTTTTGCCCACCTTGGTCAGGTCAGATACAAATCCCTCGAATTTATCATATAAAGCACCGGCCTGACGTGCAATTTCAATCGCATTTCGCTGTTGCTTTTCGTTGTTCCACATACTATCGATAGTACGTAGCGTGGCCAAAAGCGTCGATGGGGTGACAATTATAATGTTCTGCTCAAAAGCTTTGTTATATAGTGTATTGTCATTGTTTATGGCAATTGCAAAGGCAGGTTCTATGGGCACGAACATCAATACAAAATCAGGACTTTCCATTTCGTACAAATCCTCATATTTTTTGGCGGATAGCTGGTCCACATGTTTTCTCAAGGAATTGATATGATCTTTCAGGAATTTATCCCTTAAGTCATCTTCGGCGTTTACAAAACGTTCGTAATCCGTAAGCGAAACTTTAGAATCGACAATCATTTTTTTGCCATCGGGCAAGTTGATGATTACATCGGGAAGTACCCGTGAGCCGTCTTCACGTGTGAAACTCTGTTGCACGGAATATTCTCGATCTTTTTCAAGTCCTGATTTTTCAAGAACCCGTTCCAATACCAATTCGCCCCAGTTGCCTTGCATTTTGCTATCTCCTTTTAAGGCTTTGGTCAAATTTTCTGCCTCTTGGGTAATTTTTAAGTTCTGGGTCTGCAAATTTAACAGCTGCTCTTTGAGTGCGGAATGAATACTTATATTTTCCTTTTGACTTTCTTCGACCTTCTTTTCGAAAAGTTGAATTTTTTCGTTTAGGGGAGTAAGAATGTCTTTGATATTCTTTTCATTGCGCTCGGTAAACTTTAAACTCTTCTCTTCCAATATTTTACTGGCCAAATTTTCAAACTCTTTTGTGAATTTTTCCTGTAGTTTTTCTACTTCTTCTTTTTGTTCCCTGTTTTTTAACTGTAAATTTTCCAAATCGGCCTGATACCGAACAATTTGATTGCCCAATTGTTCCTTTTCGGTCTGTAGGTGCAATTTATGCTCTTCCGCATCGCGCAACCTTCCATCCAATACATTAAGATTGTTATGTAATTGTTGCTCCCGTTCTTCAAGTGCGCTTTGGCTTGACTTGGTTTTTAAATTTTGGATATAATTTCCAAGAAAATAGCCCAATACGAGGCAGACTAATCCAATTAAAAGATATATCAAATATTCGTTCATTTAGCTTCTATAGTGTTTGGAGTAAAGATAAGCGTTTGACTTTAAAAATGGGATATCGCCTTTGGCTACTTTTCTATCCGAAAAGAACCAGTCTTGGCATCGAACGAAACCGTGTCAGCAGGAAATAAACGTTCAAAAGCCTGCTGCTCGATAAGTTCACAGGGTTGTCCAAAGGCATGTGCCGTAGTGTCAAGTAAAAGCATGGTATCACACAACTGTATGGCCATTTCAATTTCATGACTGGTAAAAACAACTGTTTTTTTAGTCTCGAAGGCTATGGATTTCAGTACTTTTAAAATCTTTACTTTGTGGTAAAGGTCGAGGTGGGTTGTGGGCTCGTCTAGCAATATAATGTCGGTATCTTGGGCAAGTGCCCTCGCGATCATGGCACGTTGCAACTGGCCATCGCTTAGTTCGTAACATTTTTTATGCTGAAGGGTTTCCAACTCCAACATCCAAATAGCAGTTTTTATTTTTGATTTATCGTCTTCGGTCAAGGTACCTATCCAATTAGTATAGGGTTGTCTTCCCAAAGCCACTAACTCTTCTACGGTCATGTTCTTTGAAGCGATGGGCTCGGTCAATACCAGACTGATTTCTGCAGCCAAGGCCATAGCGTTATAGTTTTCAATATTTTTTCCATTAAGAAATACTTCACCCGATAATTTAGGCTGAACCTTTCCTAAAGTCCGCAACAAGGTCGATTTTCCTGCACCATTAATGCCCACTATGCCCATAAGCTCACCCTGACCCAAAGAGAAGTTAATGTTGGAGGCAACATTGGTCCGCTCTTTTTTGGTTTGGTACCCGACCGTCAGTTGACGGGCTTCTAAAACGTTATTTTGAGATTTGTCGTTAATTGATTAAAAATTTATAAGGTTAAATATCGTCGATAAAAGCGTAATTTATTAAAATACCATTTTACGTTTTCGCACCAGTAACCATATGACTACCGGAGCTCCTAAAATACTGGTAATTGCATTAATGGGCAAAACATTGGCCGATCCTGGCAGTTGGGCTACGGTGTCGCAAAGCAGCATTAGAATAGCTCCATATATTAAAACTGCCGGCAATAGAATTCGATGTTCCGTAGTATTGAATATCTGTCGTGTCAAATGGGGCACCGCCAAACCGATAAAGGCGATAGGCCCTGCAAATGCAGTTATTCCGCCAGCAAGTAGGCCTGTTGATATGATGACCGTATAACGTGATTTTTTAAGGTTTACACCCAAACTCTGAGCATAGTTTTCGCCTAATAACAACGCGTTCAACGACTTTATCGAAACAACGCTCAGTAAGGTTCCGATGACAATAATGGTTAGCAAAAGAGTGAGTTGTGACCAAGAAAGATTGCCCACACTACCGAAAGACCAGTACACATATTGCTGTAGTTTTTCAGCATCGGTAAAATACGAAAGCACGCTTACAATAGCAGCGGTAATACTCCCGAACATAAGGCCAATAATTAACAGGGCCATGGTATCTTTTACACGTGAGGCGACAATCATCACCGCCAATAGCACCAAAAAACTTCCAATACTAGCAGCAATAGCCAATGATATGTCGTTTATAAGTCCGAAAACCGAGAGGCCTGAGAATAATGATGACCCCATGATGAGCAATGCGGCGCCTAAACTGGCACCGGAGCTGATGCCTAATACAAACGGCCCTGCGAGGGGGTTTCGGAACAGCGTCTGCATCAGTAGTCCGCTTAAGGCCAATCCGCTTCCCACAAGTACCGCCGTAAAGGCTTTGGGAATTCTATAATTCCACAGAATATAATCCCAAGATGTATTTTCAATGGCCCCGCCAAAAAGGGAAGTAAATGTATCTGCTAAAGGGATGTTGACCGATCCAAAACTAATATTGACAGCCAAGCAGAGCAACAGCACCAAAAATAAAAAGATAAAACTGAGGCGATATGATTTAGGCTTTCCCAATTAGTCCAAAGGCTTAAAAAAGAAAAGTTGGTGTTCGGGCAACAATTCGGGATGTAAAATATGGATTAGGTCTTTCAATACCAAATCAGGACGTTGTGGTGCGAGTTCATAATACAATAATCCACCCGTATCTCCCGTAGTTTTAGCGAATGTATAGATACGCTTGTTTTTAAAAGCCTCGAACTGAAGGTAATGGCGATTGGCCTCTTTCATAGTCTCGTACGAGGTGAACTGCGATGGTGAAACCCAGAATTTGGCATTTTGGGCCTTTTCCAGAACACTTTCGATACTTAAGGAGAGGCTTCCGGTTTCCTGGGTGGTTGACCATAAATAATCACTATTGGCATCCTTTAAAAATTGGGCGGCCCAGCTTTTACCTCCAGGGAGGTACCAAACATCTTTGTAAAGAGCACCACTTAAAACAGATGGATTCGATGTGGCTTTTTTGGCCAATTCTTTAGCTTCTAGATACGAAGTCTCTATACTTTTAAAAATACTATCGGCTTTGCTTTCCATTTGGAAAAATGGAGCAAAGAATTTTATCCATTCCGCTTTGCCCAAAGGGGTTTCCTCTGTCCAATCACCATTATAAACAACGGGAATATTGGAGCGTTGCAGGGTTTCGTAGGCTTTGTTTTGATTGTTAATGGAAAAGCCGACTACCAAATCTGGCTGTAGTTCCAAAGTCATTTCGGTATTAATATCCTCGTTATTGCCCAATTCCTTTATTGCTCCCGTCTCGATACGCTTTCGTGTGCCTTTAGAGGAAATATAGGCCGTATTGGGGAACCCGACCAATCGATTCTCCACACCCAAAGCTTCCAATGCCGGAATATGCGTTGTAGAGGTGGCAACGATGCGCTCGACCGGAACGGCAACTATAGCATCATAAGCCTCTTTGTTCAGGGTGATGGTCGCCAATTTTTCCCTCGGAATCAAAGCATAAGTGAATTCCGCTTCTGCGTTTGGCCATGGGGAGGTTATCGTGATTGTTGTAATTCCCGATGCTCCCCTTTCTATGGAAAAGCCCTTTGCGTAGCTAAGTGTGTTTTCGCTAGCGTTATTTTGTGAGGGCAATGCTTGTTCCTTTTGTTGTTTGCACCCCATAGTGAATAGCAACAAAATAAAGGCGGAGGTATTAAGAAAATTGAATTTGGACTTATCCATTAATTTTAATCGATCAGATTGACATGTATATTACGGGATAAAGGTACAGTCTTTATTTTCCAACGGAAAGATGCCTTCTCAATTATTGTTTGGAACGGATACGATTAATCGCATGTTCGTAAGAAGCGAGTACCAGTTTTTATTATATTTGCGCCTTTAAAAAAGACCATTATGAAGTATACCCTAGTTATTTTTGTTTTTACTCTTTTCATTTCTTGTAACGATTCTGAAGAAACGGATTTTGCCGTAAAAAATGAAATGGAAATTCAAGAATATATAACTGCCAATAATTTGAATGCCCAAAAGAGTGCCACAGGATTGTACTATGTGGTCAACGAAGAAGGCACAGGTGAACAACCTACAACAGCTTCAAATGTGACTGTGGCCTATAAAGGCTATTTTACCGATAATTCAGTGTTCGACCAAAGCGGTGCAGAAGGTATTTCTTTTAACTTACAGCAGGTGATTGCAGGTTGGACGGAAGGAATCACTTATTTCAAAGAGGGCGGTAGTGGTATTCTTTTGGTGCCATCGGCTTTGGGTTATGGTAGTTCTAGTCGTGCCGGTATCCCCGGGGGTTCAGTACTTATTTTTGAGGTTGATTTGGTCGAAGTCAATTAAAACTCCCTGTTTCTTAGATTTACAAAAGCCCTTTTTCTCTAAAGGGGTATCGATTCATGTTTCTATTTTAGTGTGGTGCTTAAATATGGGAATAAAGCGGAACTGTAAATCGAACTGAAGCCAATACCTGAAAATCATCCGAAAGCAATTCTCAAAATAGCAGTGTTGCTAGCGTATTAAAATTGCGAAAAAGCAGCTACCAGAAAGCAAAGTTGCGGTTCAGAGTTACCCTCGTATTTTTTGGCAATGTGTTTTGTAAGGTCTAGTACCTCTTATAGCCACGGACACTTTTAAAGACATCAAAAACTCGTAAGATTCGTATTTCTCAAAGAGAAATATAGTAACTTGTTACTATATAGAATTGTTGCCATAAGTACTGAAAAATTTAACTATTAAGGAAATCCGTAACAAAAATCGAACGCGATTTTCTATTTTTCTACCAAACCTAAAATTAAAATAATATGGGATTATTTGATTTCCTTAAACCGAAGAACAAACCAGTTGACACCGTTTATACAGACGGAATAACGGAGCGAAAAATAAAATCTTTAAATAAAGACCAACAGAAAGAACTTTTATCGAAATTGGGAATAAACCCATATGATTTCAATCACGATGATATGATAGCTTCTGAAATATCTCTAAATGAAGAAGTGGCTGGAGCAATAAGAGTGTCGGATTGGAACGCAGAAAATTCGGACGGAGAATTTGATTACATAAGTTTGAGTGATATTAATGATGGTTCAAAATCTCTTTATTTAGCTCAAAATAATCGAGAAGAACGAGCAATCAAAGTTTTGGTGGACAAGTACTTTGCGGAATTTGGAGAAACTCATTTATGCGGTGCTGGATTCTCAAAATATGATTTAATGCAGATGAACGAAGCACTAAATGGAGAATTAAGAGAATGGTATTTGAATGATTTCAAAATCGCGGTAGGTTATAATTACGGTTCTGAATTACAATCAAATTATGTTATCGTCGAAGAACGTATTTTTTGAATTAACAAAGCCTTCTCAAAAAGTACTAAGGTCAATAATAACTATAGCAAATAGAGCATAAAGTCCTATATTTAATGCCTTGGGCGTGTTTGCTAAGTCCACCAAATCTTTTGGATTTGGCAATTAAAAAAATGAAAATAATTACAAAACAAAAAGCTCTGGCTATGAGCGCAGACGGAAACGAAAAGTTTCCTTGCCTGCCCTACTTGCCATAGCCTAGACCCGTTACCAACCATTTGAAATAAAAATATGATAAGACAAAATCCATTTTCTCTTTATGATTTTCTTGGATATTTTATTCCAGGTGCATTATTATTTTATTTAGTTCTATTTATAGATTACGTTGAAAATCTATCGGAGAATTTTGAATTAAAAAACTTTATAGCTAAGAATAGTGACTTTCAATTAGATAAGGTTCTATTTTTTATAATAATCAGTTATTCCCTCGGTCATTTACTAAACTTTATATCTTCTATTACTATTGAACGTTATGCAAATTGGAAATACAATTATCCTTCAAAATATTTACTTGGATTTGACTACTCTGGTTTTTGGGCTACCAAAAGCAAACGAGGTATCGCCTGGCGTATTTGCTTAATCCTAATTATGTTTCCAGTTACTGTTCTTGATTTAGTACTTGGAGAGGTTTTAGGCTTTAAAAATTTCTACACTAGAAAATTAGATAAATTTCTAATTGACTTAATTACTTTAAAGGGACAAAAATTATTTAATCGATTAGCAGATGGACAATTAAATGGATATGACGATATAAAAGTTAGAGATTATGACTTTCATCGAATAATTACACATTATACATTTGAACATTCAAAAAACCATCAATTCAAAATGGTCAATTATGTGGTTCTTTATGGATTTCTAAGAACATTAACTTTGATTACAACTATTTCATTTTGGTATATAATATTCACTCATTTTTCTGAACTAGGTAATTTGACTATAATAACTATTCTATCGTTACTGTCTGTAATAGCATATATTTTCTTTATGGCTTTTATGAAATTTTATAGAAGGTATACTCTTGAAGGATTAATGTTAATTGCAATTAATGAAGATTTGAAATAAAAAACATTTGGTAACAAAAGTAACCGTTGCACAAGCACATAGTTCCTGAAAAACAGAACCGGTATAAAGGGTTTTTGTCTTTTGGGTTCGGCCATACAAGGCCAGTTTATGGTGCAGTTCAGGGGGCACCGAATAGGTAATGCCCTACACCCGATTTTTTCGCTAACTTGTGCAACAAGCAGAATGCCTAAAGTTCATTGCTTTCGGGTTTCCTAATAGTAAATCACTATTGTTTAATCCAAAGTCTGACTAATTAGGCTAGGCGACCAATCACAGCAGCAAACCTTTGCCGAGAGGTTGACAAACAATAAAAAGACGATTGCAAAATGGGGAATAAAAAAATCAATAATTTATTTCTAGTTCTAATATCAATTCTAATCCTTATTGGTATTCCATATTTATTATACACGATAGGGACATTTGTTGAAATAAACTATTTCGGTTATATAAATAATTGGTGGGTCGTTTTACTCTTTATTTTTGTACTGATTTCAATTTTTATTTTGGGTGAGATAGATATTGAAAAAAATATGGCCTATTTTTTCCTACTGTTTTTTACAATCCCGTTCTTCATTCTTGGGATGCGGTTAGGGGTGAAACCCACATTAAATTCCGAATCTTATACTTTGTTAATAGATAAAGAAAAGGAAATTGATCATTTTGATTCTATACTATTAAAATTAGAAAACGATTTTGCACAATTAGAAATCGAGAGTCTGGAGGAGCAAGCTCATAAAAGCCCTGCCTTTAAAAACCACGAAATTATTTTCTTTACCTCCGGTAGCGCTAAACTCTCCGACTTTAATAAGCTGAGGATTAAAGCCTTCATTTCCTCTTTGGAAAATTGTAAATTAAATATTAAAGGATATACGGATGCTATAGGAAATACGCCATCCAATAAGGATATTTCGGATGAAAGAGCCCAAAATGTAGCCGATTTTATCAAGTCTATAGATCAACAAAACAACAGGATAAATAAGGTAGTTAGTTTTGGGGCTGACCATCAATTAGTGGAAAATAGAAATGAAATATCTCGTTCAAAAAACAGAAGGGTAACAATTGAAATAGTTGGAAAAGTAGATGAGGAAACAAAAGCAATAGAAAAAAAGATTCAGAACGAGATTAGTAAAATTAGGGAGGATATAAAAAATTCAAAAATGGAAAGAGATAGCTTGATGAAGATGGTTTTTCAAGGTGTTGAATAGTAGTTTTATTTTTAATTAGCGTTCCTGTTAAAGGGCCTATCAATAAAGACAAATCAAATGACTAGGGTGTCGATTCTATTGAAGTAATAGACCTGTGTAAAAATTTTGGAAAGGATTTTTGGAAATGAGGAAAGGTTACAAGACTACAAGACTACCTTTCATAAACAAGGCTGTTAATAAAGAATACATCCCTTTAGATTCACTGCCTTCCCCGAATTTTGGTTAGACCTAGTATTGTATGGTCGTGACCGTGGTTGTACTTTTCCAAATTTTCCATTGTGCGCAGCTCCACTTGATGGTCATGTTATTTTTGCTCTGGTCGAAGTTTGCCTGGACCATTTGGTAGATTTCCGATAATCTGTTTGATCTGATTACATTCATCACGAAGTTTGGTGAATGATTGTCTTTCTTGCCCGTATCGGAATCCTCCAAAACAGTTTCTTAATCTAAAAAAATACTAACTTGTTGTCACTTTTTATATAAATTGTTGGTTGACTCTATGAAAACGGCAGATACATTTTGCATTTATAGTTTGGTGTTGGTCTTACTGTTTTCGATTTACGATTTAGATGCCCAAGAAAATCCGGTATTTAATACGATTCAAGGTCAACTTGCTACCTATGCCAACCTTACACCACCCGAAAAAGTATATGTGCAGACAGATAAAGATTGCTATACTAGCGGTGAAACAATTTGGTTCAAAGCTTACGTATTGAACGGTATTACCCATTGGGAAAGTGATAAAAGCCGGGTCGTTTACGTAGAATTACTAAATTCGAAAGACAGCATAATCGCGCAACGGAAATTATATGCCAATTCCGGCTGGGCCGCCGGCGATATAACCGTGCCGCAAGATGTCAAAGAGGGCCCGCACGTGTTACGGGCCTACACCAAATACATGCTGAACGATAGTGAACTTGTTCTTTTTCAAAAGAAAATAACGATATGGTCGCAACAATTGAATTCGAACGATATACCAGAAAAGAAGTTCGAAAAAGATGAAAGGGGAGAAGAAACTTCTAAAAATCAGATAGCCCTATTAAACACTACGAAGCCTATCGTTCAATTTTTTCCGGAAGGAGGTAATTTGGTGGCGGGTCTTACAAACGTTATGGGTTTAAAAATAACAGATGCGGCAGGAACGGGCATCGCATTACAGGGTAAAATTGTTAATGAAGATGGTACTCAAATAGTGCCGTTTAGAAGCTTTGAATTCGGTTTGGCCTCAACTTATTTTGAAGTAAAGCCCGATACCGATTATTACGCACAAATTGAAATCAACGGTGTTACGGAAAAATATCCGGTACCTAGGCCCCTATCAAAAGGTTATGTTTTGCAGGTCAGTAATTACGGTGAATATGTGGTTGTTCGGGTTTCTACAAATATTAATAATGGACTGAAGGGCACATTATTATTGGGCCATCTTCGTGGTCAGCTAATTTTCAAACGCTTCGAGAAAAACAGTAATGAAGACACTTATGTTATAAAGATTTTGACTTCTAAATTGGATGATGGCGTGGCCCATTTCACTTTGTTCGATCCGAACGGAGAACCTGTTAGTGAGCGACTTTCCTTCATTGAAAACCCTAAAAACAATGTGAACTTTTCCGTGAAATCGGATAGACCGAAGTATGGATTTCGTGAGCAGGTAGCTTTAGCCCTTGCCGTTCAAGACACCAAGGGAGCGTCGCTTGGCGGACATTTTTCAATGAGCGTTGTCACACAAAACAGTTTAGAAAAAGAAACATCTACTATCAAAAGTTGGCTATTGTTAAATTCCGATATAGGCGGAATGGTTGAAAATCCGAATTATTTTTTCGTGGATGATTCAAGAGCACGTGATTATGTACTGGATATGCTTATGCTCACACACGGATGGCGAAGGTTCATTTGGAAATCGTTTATAGCTGAAGGTGTAAGTAAAGAATTGGCCTTTCAACCAGAAAGGGGTATTATGATAAGCGGAAGCACTACGGCCTTCAACAATCGTTACCGACCCACAAAAGCAATTACCAATTTGAACATATTGGCCGGGGATGTCTATCAGGAAAAAAAACCGACCAATGCACAGGGTAGGTTTAGTTTTGGTCCTTTCTTTTTTAAAGATAGTGTCGAAGCTATTGTAAATGCGGAGCGTGCGGTCAAAAGCAAAAGAGCCGCTGACCAAGTGTCAATATATTTAGATTCGCCCTACCCTGTAGTCCAGGTAAAGAATCCCTTAAAGCGGCAAATTGATAAGGCAACGAGTACATATGCGAAGCCATATCTTAAAGAAACGTACCGTAAAAAATTGAACGATTTCAAATACGACCCCAAGGTGACAAAATTGAAAGAGGTTGTTGTAAAAGCGAAAATAAAAACGCGAAAAGAGCTTATTAACGACGAACTGAGCTCGCGCACTTTGTATGGGGAAGCAAGGAACAGAATCTTACTAGACTCTATACCTAGTGCACAAACGGGCAGCGTTTTAGACCTTTTAAGGCGTATACCCGGAGTACAGGTTTTTGGGTCTTTCCCAAACCAAAGTGTTTTAATCAGGGGAGCAATGAACTTTGGAGGTCCTATTGGCCCACTTTATTTACTCGACGGAATACCTATGAGCTCAGACTTCATTCAAAGCCTCCCCGTTCCCGATGTATTGTTCATCGATGTTCTTCAAAGTTCGGAAGCCGCCCTGTATGGTTCACGTTCGATGGGTGGAGTAATTGCTATCTATACCAGAACGGGCAAGAATTTTGAGGAAACACCAGAAAGGTATCCCGGTATCGCCAATGCTACCATTCCAGGGTTCTATAAAACTAGGGAGTTCTACGCGCCGAACTACGCTACTCCCGCACCTAAACATGATAAACCTGACTACCGCACAACTCTTGACTGGGTGCCAGACATCAACATTACGGAAAAGGAGAAAACGAAATTGAATTTCTATACTGGCGATACTGCCGGGAAGTATATGATTCGAATAGAAGGCATCACTTCTGATGGCAGACCCGTGAGTGCGTTGCACAGCTTTAGGGTTATAGATTGATTAAAAACTCAGTAAGCAGAAGATGTATATAAGTAGGCAATTTATTGAAATTTGCATCTTAGGGACTGTTTTGAAATGTGTAATTGTACTTTTTCAATGTATTTTAAAGGTGATCAACCTTAAAATACTTACTTTCGCCCCGAATTTTGGTTTGGCCCGCTATTTTTAATCGGGTCGATTAAAAGGGAATCCAGTTAAAATCTGGAACTGTTCCCGCAACTGTAAGCTTTGTCCGCATAAAGAGGACGGCTACCATTTTCTTCAAAGTACCACTGCTCAGGCCGAATTTGATTTCGTACTGGTGGGAAGGTCGATGGTAGTACGCAAGTCAGGAGACCTGCCATATTCATAATTAATATGTTGGCCTTCGGGATAAGGGTCTTTGTAAATATGGCACAAAAAACATTTTTTTTACTCTTTCTTATGCTTTTCGGAAGTGGTTTGACCATTGCCCAAAACGATTCTATTATACAATTGGAAGAAGTCGTTCTAAGTGATGCAAGGCTATATCGTTTTGCCGCAGGCATTAAAATTAAAACACTTTCTGATTCATTGGTCGAGCGAACGAATCCGACGTTTACCGACATGCTCCGCTTTAATTCGAGTATTTACCTAAAAGAAAATGGTTATGGTATGGTTTCTTCTCCTTCCTTTCGGGGTACCAACGCCCAACATACGGCAGTGGTCTGGAATGGAATCAATATCAACTCGCCCTTGACCGGCCAAACAGACTTTGGCACATTGATTCCCCAAAATTACGACCGAATTGCCATTCGAAGTGGTGGTGGTAGCGTGCAATATGGTAGTGGAGCGATAGGGGGAAGCATCCATTTGAATAATCTGTTGGCTTTTGAAAAGCATTACGATAATGTCTTACAAATGGGGTATGGTAGTTACAATACCCAAAATCTCAACTTCAAATCGTCTTACGGGTCCAAATCTTTAGCATTGGGTTTCGGAATGAATTATGTGACTTCCGACAACGACTATGAGTATTTAGGTAGGGAACAAAAGAATGAAAACGGCGAATACCATCATTTGAATTTCAATATTGATGCCGGATATTTTTTTAGCAAGCAGCTGTTGCTCAAACTGCATCATAATACATTTTTTGGTGATCGAAATTTATCGGGTACGCTGACGGCGCCCTCAGATGATAAGTATAAAGATATCAATACCAGATCTTTATTGGAAATGGTTCGCTTCGGGAACGAAAAACTAATGAAATTCAAGCTGGCGCATTTGTTCGAGCGCTATGAATATTATGCCAATAAGAATAGACCCGATTATTCTTTAGGAAGTGTAAATACGATAATTGCAGGGTATGACCACAAACAAGCTTGGGGCGATTTTACGTTAAACGGACTATTAGATTATAAGCGGATAGAAGGCAAAGGGTCTTCATTAGAAGATGCGAAAAGGAATCAATGGTCGGGTACTTTATTGGCGACCCATCACGCAACAGAGCAGTTTCGTTACGGATTCAGTATTCGAAAAGAT
This sequence comes from Kriegella aquimaris, assembly GCF_900103215.1. Taxonomy (GTDB): domain Bacteria; phylum Bacteroidota; class Bacteroidia; order Flavobacteriales; family Flavobacteriaceae; genus Kriegella; species Kriegella aquimaris. The sequence goes on along the minus strand of NZ_FNGV01000001.1, from coordinate 1,058,065 downwards.
TGGGTGAACGATTTCGAGAGTCCGCTTTTGTTGGCGCTAAATGGTAGTTATAAATTGAGTGATTTCTATTTGCTCAAAACAAGTGCCTCAAAAAACTTTCGACTTCCCACATTTAACGATTTATATTGGTTGGGTGCCGGAAATTTAAATTTGGTACCTGAAACTTCTTACCAAGTTGAATTGGGGCAATTATTCAAAGTTGGCAATGCCAGTTTAGAACTCACTGCCTTTTATATCGATTTAGAAAATATGATTCAATGGCGACCCAATGCTTCCGGACTTTGGGTGCCACAAAATATTCAAGAAGCGAGGCAGTACGGTCTAGAAGCGGTATTGAACTATAAAAAAGCATGGGGAGCCCATCATTTAGAGCTTGATGGAGGCTGGGCCTATACTCGGTCGGTCGATAAAGCAACCGAAAAGCAGTTGCTATACGTGCCGTTGCATAAAATAAATGGTTCGCTGAACTATAGTTTCCGCCGCTATGAATTATATACGCAAGCACTCTTGAACCATTCAGTTTACATTACGACTGATGAAAGCAACGAACTTCCAGGATATACCGTGGTCAATCTTGGGGGACACCATAATGTGCTGAAATTGGAAAAACTAAGCCTGAAAATGGGATTACGTATCAACAATATTTTTAATGAAGAGTACCAGAGTGTGGCGTACAGACCCATGCCTAATAGAAATTTTTTAATTCAAATTATAGCTAAATTTTAAGTTTATGAACACGAGAAATGTATGTATTTGGGCTTTGGCCATTGGGATTTTGACCTCCTGTGACAACGATGATGATGAGGTCATAGACCTTCCCGAAGGAGATTATGAGAAAGGAATTTATGTAACGAACGAGGGCCCTTTTAATAATGGTAGCGGAACAGTTTCTTTTATTTCGGAAGATTTCACCAATGTCGAGCATGCTATCTTTAGCAAAGTAAACAATGAGGATTTAGGCAATATTGTGCAATCTATGAGCTTCGATAATGATTTAGCCTATATTGTTGCCAATGTATCGAACAAAATCAATATTGTAGACCGAGATACTTTTGAAAAACAAGCTGAGATAACGGAAGGGTTGAACAATCCTAGATATTTCGTAGCCATTGATGGAACAGGCTATGTGAGCAATTGGGGCGATACTGCAGATGAAAGCGATGATTTTATTGCCGTGGTAGATTTAACATCAAATACGGTAATAAGCAGCATTTCAGTACCACTTGGTCCAGAACGTTTGTTAGTCAATGGCAATACGCTTTACGTGACCAACAGTGGCGCCTTCAGTACCAACAATCAAATTTCGGTAATCGATGCTTCAACCAATTCAGTAACTACGACTATAACCGTGGGTGATATGCCGAATTCGATGCAATTTGATAATGCCGGTAACCTTTGGGTGCTCGCTAGTGGAAACCCTGGTTACCTTGGGGAAACAGGTGGGGCACTCTCTAAAATAAATACGGCAACCAATGAAGTCGTTAATTTCGATTTTGAAACAACCCAACATCCGGGAAGTCTGGGAATCGATGAAGGTATCTTTTATTACCAAATGGGCGGTGCGGTCTATAAAATGGATCCTTCAGATGACACGCTTCCGACAGAAGAATATATATCAGGTCTGAGTTTTTACAATATGACCTTGAACGAAGGAAAATTATATGGTACCGATGCCAAAGATTATGCTAGTAATGGCACGTTGAGCATTTATGACATTACTACCAAAGATAGTATGACTACGTTGACAATGGGGATTATCCCTGGGGGCGTTTATTTCAATGAATAGCGACCAAAGAAAACTGAACATAAAAAAACGGCTTGGTTTTACACCAAGCCGTTTTTTTATTCATGTATTTCCTCTTTTCATCAATTCAAATTGATGTTAAGCGGTTTGTCAATGAACATATTATCTTTTAGTGGCGCGAACATTTTTGAACTGGTCATTACATTAGCGGGCATATGCACTGTAAAATCTCTTTTACCAGTAGTTGACCCTGTTATTTCCTGTATAGCCTTGGCCAAGAGCGGTTCTTGTAAATCACCCAATACGCCAAGATTTGAAATATCCTCTTGTAATTCAATATCAGGAACAAGTCCACTAGTGTAGTCAGAGAAACCGTCTGCATTTTCATTTCTACCCACTAAGGGTTGAATGGCCCATCGATTATCGGAATTAATTTTGTTTTCTCTTTCAGGATTATAAATGTAACTACCTTCTGGGTCATCGACCATCGTAATAGAAAATTCATTCTTACCTCGTGTGGTTTCCCCGATATGCACCACATCTACGTATGGCGCTAGTCCGTTAATAACTAGCTCACTGGCGGATGCCGAACTGCCTGTAGCGAGAATATAGACTTTACTCAAGTTCAAGGTTCTTAATGTCGTTTTTCCACTCGTCTTATCGGCAAAATAATCTTCTAACTGCTCTTTGCTCAGCTGTTCCTGTATTTTGTCGTTCCAACGTTGTCTAAGGAACAATTCATTGGTGTTGGCACCATAGACCATACTTGACAGCAAACGGGCGGTATTAACAGATCCTCCTGGGTTATAGCGAAGATCTAATACCAGGTCGGTGATATTCGCATCGGCAAATCGGCCGAACACTTCATTTAATTCTTCATCATATTCGTTGGTGAATGCATTATACACTAAATAGCCTATCTTTTGGGCTCCTATTTCAAAAGTCTCGTCTAAAAAAATAGGGTTTTCTGCCAAATCAGGCATTTTGGTAAGGGAAACTTCTCTATTGGAAGGCGTAATTATTTCGCCCTCTATGGTGGCCATGTTTAAGATGTAGGTGTCTTCATCACCAAAGAGTAGGCTTGAATAATTATCAATGGTAAGCGTTCTTCCATTGACGCCCGTAAAAAGGTCACCACGATTAATGTCTTTAGATGCTGCATCGGAATTCGGGATAATGTAACGAACATATCCGAAAACATCGTCACTATCTGAAAAGCGCACCAAACCAAATTCAAGACCGTTGCTTTTTGAAATTCCTGACAATGATTTTGTTAATGTCTCATAATCGTCAGAATAAAAACTGAATCGATCTTCAGAATAAAGCAATGCATCATCAAAAAAAGCAGCAGGGTCGCTTTCCGATTCCAAAAATTCGGTATATGCTTTTGAGCCGTCGGAAGTGTTGGGGAATTTATCATCTGCCAAATTTGGGACTTCGGCTTGCCAGAAATACCAAGAATTCATGGCTTTCCACATAAAATCTTGCACATCAACATTGGCATCTGGGTCCGGATTCGGACCTGTCAGTTTTATTAAACTGTCATCATCTTTACTGCAAGAGAGGGATAAAAGTCCCAAAGAAAGGAACAGTACTACATACTTTTTCATAGGTTTATTTTAACTGGTAAAAACCATTTCAATAACCATTCCATTATTTTGCAAACGATTTGAGGTTCATTACCTTAGGGATAACGTACTTACGTAAATATTTAGTCTACGGTTGTCGAATTTATTTACATATTTCGAAAAAAAGTTGTAAACAACGCATAATGATGGTATTGTAAGAGACGAAATTTCTGTGTAATTGTCATTTCAAAATACAAAAATTCATTCCTTTTTAGAAGGAGCTAAAAGTTCAGCTTTTGTAGATGAAGGCACTTTTTGGATAATCAAGTTGTTTTTCATAGGAGTGAACATCTTTGAGCTGGTTACCAAATTTACAGGAAATTGGACATCAAAAGTTCTTTTGGCACTTGCACCTGTAATTTCTTGAATTGTCCTCGCGAGCAGCGGTTCATCTATGTTTCCAAGAACACCCATATTTTCAACATCTTCTTCAAGTGCTATATCGGGTACCAAACCATTGTAATAATCTGAAAAGCCATCTGCGTTTTCGGCGAGCATAATTATCGGTTGAACGGCCCATTGGTTATCGGGATTAATGTAGTTTTCTCGTTCTTCGTTATATACATTACCATTTTCGGGGTCATCGACAAAAGTGGCCGAACCCTGATTTTTTCCGACTGTAGTGGTGCCTACATGTATTACTTCAATATATGGTGCTAGGCCATTCATGACCAGTTCGCTTGAAGATGCCGAACCACCAGTAGCTATGACGAACACTCTGCCAAGGTTTAAATTATTCAATGGTGTATTCGTATTGCCATTGGTGCTACCTGTAGTAGCTGTAAAAAAGGTTTCTCCGAATCCTGGTTCCACTGTGCCCTGTATCTTATCATTGTATCTTACCTTATAAAAAAGTTCTTCCTCATTGGCACTGTAAATCAAGCTAGCCAATACGTTGGCCGTAACCCCTAATCCGCCAAGATTATACCTAAGGTCTAAGACAAGGTCTACGATTCCTTCAGATTTAAATTCACCAAAGGCTTGGTTTAGCTGTTCTTCCGATCCGCCTGCAAATTGGTTGTACATCAGATATCCAATTTTTTGGCCATTCACTTCTAAAACTTTACTGACCAGTAGTGGGTCCTCGACTAAATTATCCTCTTTTGTCAAAGTTACCTCCTTATCATTGGGTGTAATTGCACTATCGACGATATCGGCCATATTCAACGTATAGGTGTCCGAATCACCGAAGAGTAGGTCTTCGTAATTAGCGATTGTAAGCGTTTGCCCGTTAACGCCCGTAAAGACATCGCCTCTTTTTATTTCTTTTGTTGCAGCATCGGAATTGGGTACGATGTAATGTACGTAACCAAAAATTGCATCACTCTCGGCAAAACGAGATAAACCGAATTCGACGCCATTACTTTTTGAGATTCCGGCGAAAGCATTTAATAAATCACGATAATTTTCATTTAATACACTGAATTTGTCTTCTGAAAAAAGAAGTTCATCGTAAAAGAAAGCTACAGGGTCAGGAAAGTCAGTTAAGTATTTTGCATAATCAGAAAAAGTGCTAAAACGATCATCGGCTAAATCATTGACTTCATTTTGCCAAAAATAATAGGCATTCATGGTTTGCCATATAAAGCTTTGCACCGTGACATCAACTTCAATTATCTCTTCTTCTGGTTCTTCTAAAATTTCTTCTTCCTCAATTACTGGATCATCGTTTTTTTTACAATTAAAAAATAGGAGTCCTAGCGAAAGGAAAAGTAGCATGTACTTTTTCATTTATTGGTATTTTTGGTTAATGTCAGCAGCTAAAGCTACTTTCATTATGTGTTTTGTTTCTATTAAGCAGTGCTTAGTGTGCTGATTAACGTTCTATAGCCTTTTCAAGGATATGACGTAAAAATCATCGAATGCAATAAAATTACTGCTTACAGTTACTTTTGTTATGATAATTGGCATTTGGGCATATACCAAGACATAGTCGTTCAATGTACTTACATAACTAATAATAAAAAAATTTTTGTAACAAAACCTCTCCTACCTCGTCTTGCTAATGAGAACGGTTAACAAGGCCTTGCAAACAATACAACCAAAAAATGCAACAAGCGGAGTTTTTAAGCATGGTAATGCCCTTTAAGGATAAATTATTCAGATTGGCAAAGCGTTTGCTAGTGTCAACAGAAGAGGCGGAAGATGCTACTCAAGAAATCTTGTTGAAGCTATGGTCTAAAAAGAGGGCTATTGGAGGGTATAGGAATGTAGAGGCTTTTGCGATGACGATGACTAAAAATTTTTGTTTAGATCGTCTGAAATCAAAACAGGCCGGAAATTTAAAATTGGTCCACACCAACTATAGCGATAATGGGACCTCTTTGCAAAAGCAGGTTGAGGCCAATGATAGTGTAGCTTGGGTGGAGAAAATTATGGACGGTTTACCCGAAAAGCAAAAATTAATATTACAGCTGCGCGATGTCGAGGAATATGATTTTGATGAAATATCGGAAATAATGAAGATGCAACCCACGGCTATCAGGGCAGCGTTGTCAAGAGCAAGAAAAACCGTAAGGGAAAAATTAATGGAAAAACATAGTTATGGGATCGGATAATATTGAAGAACTATTGGAGAAATACTTCGAGGCAACTACAACGGTCGCTGAAGAAGAAAAATTACGGAGGTATTATCAAGAAGGGAACGTTGCTGCCCATTTAGAAAAATATGCCCCTATGTTTCAATATCTCTCCATGGCTAAAAAGGAAAGTTATGCAGAAGAAGTTGTACTTCCGACAAGAGAGAAGTCTAGCATAAACTTTTACAAATGGTTTTCTGTTGCGGCTGTGGTGGCTTTATGTTTTGGGCTTTACATACGACAAAGCCCAAGTGCTACCTTAGAGAGTGAATATACGCAAGAAGAAATAGCTTCTGCGCAAGAGGCATTGGCTTTGTTCACCCAAAATTTCAGCAAGGGCACGAAGCAATTAACATATTTGGAGGAATTTGAAAGAAATACGAATAAATTTTTAATCAAGGAGTAGTAATTACGAATTGGGTGGCGTTGATACCCCCTGCCATTCAAAATATAGTGTTCGCAAAATAAAACGGGCATTGGAGTACAATTAATAATAACAGAAAAATTTAAAAAGATGAAAAAGCAAATTGCAATATTTATTTTATTGGTCATACCCACATTTATTTTCAGTCAAGATATTTTTGAAAAGTATGAAGACAATGATGGAGTGACTTACGTGTCTATGCAACCGAAAATGTTTCAAATGTTGGGTAAAATGAGCGTGAGTTCAGACGATCCCGAAGCTCAAGATTTTTTCTCACTTGTAAACAGTATTACAAGCTTTAAGGTGATGACTACTGAAGACGCTGCCATATCAAATGATATCGGAAAGTGGGTGAACAATCGTTTGAAAGGTGACGCCTATGAAGAATTGATGCGTGTAAAAGATGGTGATTCAAATGTAAAATTCTATGTAAAGGAAGGTAAAGATGATAATCATGTTAGAGATCTTCTGATGTTGGTTACCGGTATCAGCGACCAAAACATAGAAATCAATGGCAAAAAATTGGAAACGGTACTGCTCTCATTGACGGGTGATATCGATCTTCGGAAAATTGCCAAGTTGACTGAAAAAATGGACTTACCGGGTGGAGATCAATTAAGTAAGGCCCGAAAAGGAAATTAAGAAATGTATATACTATAGGTTCTGTTCATCAAGAAATATAATAACCCTGTAGTACAAACAAGCTAATCACAATCAAAAAAAAGCAGCATGAAAATAATGAAAACAATTTTTTTATTGACCATGGTGGTCACAGTGATGTCGTGTTCTTCGACACAGAGTTTACAAGAGTATTATGTAGATAATTCCGAAAATCCCAATTTCCTGTCGGTTGATTTACCGGTAAGTTTGTTGAAGATGAAGAATGAAGCCATGACAGAGACCCAGAAAGAAGCCTTTGAATCTTTAAAAAAGTTGAATATTTTGGCTTTTAAGAAGACCATGGAAAATGTGTCTGAATACCAAATAGAAAAGGCTAACGTAAAGGCTATTCTCGACAACGACCGCTTTACCGAACTCATGAAAATAAATACCAGTTTTGGTAAGGCCACGATTAAATATTTGGGGAAAGATGATGCCATTGATGAAGTAGTTATCTATGGTGACAACGATGATAAAGGATTTCTATTGGTCAGGGTACTGGGTAATGATATGAATCCCGCTAATTTCTTTCAGGTTATAAAGGCGCTTGAAAAGAGCGATTATAATGGTGAAGGACTGAAAGAGATAGGGGAGTTGATTAGAAGTTAGACAGACTTGTTAATTCATTAATATTCTAAAATCCGTTTCAAATCTGAAACGGATTTTTTGTTTTTTAGCTTATTTCGTTCTCATGATTTTGGTAAACTGCTTATTTTTAAGTGGGTATTGTTTATATTCGTCTAACTATAAACATTAAACAAAAACCATTAATTATGAAAGACGCAGAAATTTGGATGAATAAGGCAATTGATTTTGTCAGTGATTATGGCCCAAAGGTATTGGGAGCAATTTTAATTTACCTTATTGGGTCGTGGATTATAAAGAAAATCACTAGAGTTTTGAAAAACGTAATGAACAAAAAACATTACGACGAGTCACTTCAGAAATTTCTAGTAAGCCTTATTTCTTGGACTTTAAAGATTTTCTTGATTATTACTGTAATTTCTACCTTAGGAGTAGAAACAACAAGCTTGGCAGCTTTAATTGCCGCGGCTGGTCTTGCTATTGGCTTAGCCTTACAGGGCTCATTGGGCAATTTTGCCGGTGGGGTATTACTCATCATATTCAAGCCTTATAAAATAGGTGATTTGATAGAGGCCCAAGGGGTTTTGGGCAATGTAAAGGAAATTGAGATTTTTACAACAAAACTGGTCACACCTCAAAACAAATTGGCCATTGTGCCAAACGGAGCTATGGCGAACGGGAATATCATCAACTATACCGCTGAAGGGAAAATGCGTGTTGATACAACCGTTGGAATCGGTTATGGAGAAGATATCAAAAAAGCCAAAGAAGTATTGTTGGCTGTTTTGACTTCCAACCCTAAAGTATTGGACAATCCGGCGCCTTCGGTAAATGTTGAAGAACTTGCCGATAGTTCTGTGAATTTAGCAGTACGCCCTTTCTGTAAGCCTGAAGATTATTGGGATGTTTATTTTGCTACTATTGAAGGAAGCAAATTAGCATTGGATGGGGCAGGAATTGAAATTCCTTACCCACATAGGGTTCAGATCCAAAAGAAGGATTAATCCAAAAAATAATTTATATAAAAAGACCCGACAGGTATTTCAACTTGTCGGGTCTTTTTTATAAGCATAGTGGTATCCTATTAAATACCGGTATAATTCTGAGGTGTTATCGCTTTCAGTTCTTTTTTAATGGCATCGGAAACTTCTAAAGTATCAATGAAACCTCCAATCGACGTTTGATTTATTTTTTCATTGGTTCTGGTCAACCCTTTCAAGGCCTCATACGGATTAGGGTAGCCCTCACGCCTCAAAATTGTTTGGATAGCTTCTGCAACCACCGCCCAGTTATCTTCCAGATCTCGATTAAATTTCTCGGCGTTCAATAACAATTTTCCCAACCCCTTTAAGGTAGATTGAAATGCGATAAGGGTATGAGCGAACGGGACACCTACATTTCTTAGTACGGTGCTGTCAGTAAGGTCTCGTTGTAGTCTAGAAACAGGTAATTTTGCGGATAAATGCTCGAAAATTGCATTGGCAAGGCCTAAATTCCCTTCAGAATTCTCAAAATCGATTGGGTTCACTTTATGTGGCATGGCCGAAGAACCAACCTCTCCTGCTTTAATTCGCTGTTTGAAATAATCCATTGAGACATAAGTCCAGAAATCCCTATCAAGGTCCAAAACAATGGTGTTAATGCGCTTGAGTGTATCGAATAGCGCTGCCATATGATCATAATGTTCTATTTGCGTAGTGGGAAAAGAATGATGAAGGCCCAAAGTAGATTGAACGAAGTTTTGACCGAATGCTTTCCAGTCGATTTGGGGGTAAGCCACTTTATGGGCATTATAATTTCCTGTTGCTCCACCAAATTTTGCGGCACTTGGTATGTCGTTCAATAAATTGAACTGTTCGTTCAAACGCGTTACATAGACTTCAATTTCTTTGCCAAGGCGGGTAGGGGAAGCTGGCTGGCCGTGAGTACGTGCCAACATGGGTATTTCGGCCCATTCCGTCGATAATTCTTTTAATTTATTAAGCACATTAAAGAATTCGGGTACATAAACCTCGTTTAATGCTTCCTTTATTGACAATGGAATGGCGGTATTGTTTATGTCTTGGGAGGTTAGACCAAAATGAATGAATTCTTTGAATTTTGCTAGACCCAACTTGTCAAATGCCGATTTGATAAAATACTCAACGGCCTTTACATCATGGTTGGTCGTTTTCTCTATTTCTTTGATTTCCTGTGCGTCAGAAGTATCGAAATTTTGATAGATTTTTCGTAACACCTCAAATTTTGAAGTGTCGAAAGTAGATAGTTGTGGTAATGGAATTTCACAAAGTGCGATGAAGTATTCAATTTCTACCCTTACTCTATATTTGATAAGTGCTTCTTCAGAAAAGAAGTTTGCCAAGCGCTCTGTTTTACTTCGGTAACGCCCATCAATAGGGGAAATAGCGGTCAATGCGTCTAAAGACATCTGTTTTGAATTTGGTTTTGTATAGAAAACGGCAAAGATACTTATAAGCATGGGAGTTTAAAAGTTTCTATTACCTATTGTTGCGGTATAATGGCTCTAAATTGGTGTTGAGGTCAGTTTAATTTAGCCAATGTCATTCGAGCCCTTGCCCTATAGGCTGCACTACCATTGGCATAATTTTGTTCAAGAACCATTCTTAGTTCGTTATGAATCCAATCGATTTTCCTTCCCAACAGCAGCAAACAAGTCATTGAATATGCTTGGGCGGCTACCTTGTGATTTCCAATGAGCCAATCAAAACAAGCGGTAGCTATGCAATTTAAATGGGTCTCGCTTAAAACTTTTTGAATTTTATGTTCGGTCTTTGAAAAATATGCTATGCTAAGGTATTCACATATTTTTGCAACTGGTCTTACCGATGAATCTAAGTGCACCGACTGTAGATTTGAGGTGAAATAGTCGAGGTGTGGGTAAATATAGGAAAGGTCGTGTTTAGCGGTAAACTCCATAACCCAACAGGCTTTACTTGAAATCGGGTCGTTCACGTCGAAGGCAATCTTGATAAGTGGAGCAATTAATTTGGGGTTTTGCAAGATAATCTCAGCCATTTCCAATCTTTTTTCGCGAGAATGGTTTACATAATTTAGTGATTCGTATAGTTCTTGTTTGTTCACTGAAGTATTGCTTGGAATGTGATCCCGAATTTAAAACAATGGATTTATATAAAAAAAGGCTTCTGTGATGTTGCTGGTTTTCATGGTATTTTAAACCGGTTCGTTAGAATTGCCATTGAAAAATATTCGAAACAAGCTACCTAGCTTGGCCGACCAAATCGGAAACCACAATGGGCACCGCTTCAGTTGCAGTTTGGGGTAATATGGTCAAGTTCTTATAGTCGACTTCCTTAACATTGGGTTTTGGGTCTATAAAGTATATCGGTGCCCCGTTCTTGACATAATTTACTAGACCAGCTGCCGGGTATACTCTTAATGAGGTTCCGATTATTAGTAATATATCAGCATTCTGCGTTAGATATACTGCCTCTTCAAGCAAAGGTACCTCTTCTCCGAACCAAACAATATGGGGTCGTAATTGATAACCGTTTTTGCAATTATCACCGAGGTTGAGATCTTTTTTCCAATCTAAAATCAAATTTGGGTCACCCGTACTTCTAACTTTTAAAAGTTCACCGTGTAGGTGTAAGACCAGTGAACTGCCGGCCCGTTCGTGTAAATCATCAACATTTTGGGTTATGATAGTTACATCGAATTTTTCTTCCAGCTGGGCCAAAGCTTTATGTGCTTTGTTCGGCATAACTTCTAACAATTGTTTTCTTCGTTGGTTGTAGAAGTCTAATACCAATGCCGGGTTTTTGGCAAATCCGAATGGTGAGGCCACTTTTGCGACGTCATGGCCTTCCCAAAGACCATCTGCGTCGCGAAAGGTGTTAATTCCACTTTCGGCACTTATTCCGGCGCCTGTAAGAACTACAATTCTTTGCTTCATTGGGCTAAAATAGACTTTTTATAAAAAAGTATAATTTGTTTAAATTAATTTTAAATATTCTAAACGAAGAGAAAATGTGTACATTTTTCGTTTTTATGTGTGAATTTAACACGACGGGCGGACTTTAGAACGGAACGTTTTACTTTTATAGGCTCAAAATTTACGTTGTAAATACCTTTTATTAATTTTAGACACATGATTGACCTTAAGCTTTTGTCATATTTAGAGGGTTTTATTACAGAGGATAGAAAGAGCCGTTTTGAAAATGTTTTGACACAACGTACAAAGTATATTACTGTAGCAATTGAAGATGTTTTTCAGTTGCACAATACCAGTGCTGTCGTACGGAGTTGTGAGGTGTTCGGTGTGCAGGAGGCACATGTAATTGAAAGTCGTTTCGGTAAGCGGCTCGATGAAAAGATAGCTATGGGAGCCCAGAAATGGGTAGATGTGCACACGTATGCCAGCAGTGTCGATTGTATAAACGGACTCAAAAGAAAAGGATATCGTATTATCGCAACGTCACCGCACAACGATAGTTGTTTACTTGACGAATTTAAGTTTGAGGGGAAGACAGCCCTTTTTTTTGGAACGGAAAAAGAAGGGTTAAGTAAAGAAGTATTAAAGGCTGCTGACGGATATTTGAAAATTCCTATGGTAGGCTTTACAGAAAGCCTTAATATTTCGGTGTCTGCAGCCATAATTCTGCAATACCTTACTACAAAACTTAGAAAAGAAAAAATTGATTGGCAGTTGACGGAAGAGGAAAAACTGGAAAAATATCTAGATTGGGCAAAGAAGTCAATACGGAGTATTGATGATATTTTAGCCCGGTATTATGAGAAAAATTAATTTTCTTAGTATATTTATAGGTAACCAACTAATATTCAGTACAATGACTATTCTAATATATATTATAGCGGGCATTGCTATACTCATTATTATATTGGTGTTGATTGCGCCTAAGACGTACCACGTGTCTAGATCCATTCTTATTTCCAAACAAAAGTCAGATGTCTTTGAGTATCTAAAATCTCTTAAGAAAATGGATGATTGGTCTCCTTGGGCGACAAGGGACCCTAATATGGAAAAAAAGTTTACGGGAATTGATGGGAAAGTTGGGGCGGTCAGCTATTGGAAAGGTAATAAGGATGTCGGTGAAGGCGAGCAAGAAATCACCAAGATTGTTGACGGAGAGCGCATAGAGTCAGAGCTTAGGTTTTTGAAACCCTGGAAATCGACGTCTGACTGTTATCTTCAAATCGAAGATCAGCAGAGCGAACAGACCAATGTTATTTGGGGGTTTACGGGAAAAAATAAGTTTCCAATGAGTATTATGATGTTGTTCATGAGTATGGATAAAATGGTAGGAAAAGATTTTGAGGAAGGCTTAAAGAACTTGAAGGAGGTTCTCGAAAAATAGGTATTTCGGCTTCACGGTTATCTTATTTGGCTAACTCTAAAAGTGCAATATCATTATTGTTCTCTAAAATAGCTTTTCCGTTTTTGACGACTACTTCTGTTTGTGAATAAGTATCGTACAATTTGGTTCCATCACCGAAAAAACCTTTGACCCATAGTGATTTTTTGCCCTTCGGTAAATCTAAGCCGACCACTACCTTGTCTTTAAAATCCCCGTCAATATAAGTTCTACTGAAAACATAAGGTTTTTTGCCCAATCTTTTATGTTTTCCTGCACCAATAGCCGGGTGATCATGTCGAAATTTTCCCAATTTCTGCCAATGGGCATGAATTTCCTTCGTATACTGCAGGCTGTCAAGTTCTTCCCAATTCATAAAAGAACGCAGCGTGGCATCTCCTTCGGCACCGTCAATAGTGAGACTTCGAGCTGTTTCGTCTCCGTAATAAATCTGGGAGGAACCAGGAGTTAGTAATAATATGTTGGCTGTTTCATAGGGTTTTTTACGCTGTTTGTCATAGGGCTTTTGGTCGTCGTGAGAGGTCAAATAGTTTAGTACACTCTTATCTTTCAATTCCGTATGAAGCAGCTTGCTGTATTTTGTAAATATGGCTTCATAGCTTTTTGTAGCGTCTTTTTTCAACTCAAAATTGATCAGGCTTTTAAAGCCGTGGTCAAAATAATCGACTTTCTTGTCACCAAAATCAAATATCCTCCCACTTGATATACTATAGTTGTAGACTTCCCCGACCATAAAAAATGGTTTGTCATCCAATATCTCATTAGGATTTTTTTTCTTCCATGTCTCAAAAGCATATGACGCTTCCTTGTACAATTCCGTCCAAGCATTTTCATTAACGTGCTTTACCGTATCAACCCTAAAACCATCAATTCCGAAGTCATTGATATAATCAGTCAGCCATTTTATGATATAAAACCTTGGGGCCCTAGGGTATCCCGTTCGTTCAAAAAATAATTGCAATTCATCAAGTTCGGTGCTGAGTCTGCCTTCTTCTTTCCATTTGGCCAAAAGTGGGTCAGGTAATTTGACCGGTTCATCAGATTCGGTCAAGATATCGGGTAAATTCTCTACCAATGTGCAACTGGTAGTAGTCTTATAACTTTTAAAATCACAGGGTGGTCCCGTTCGAACCCAATCAGAAGGCCATACAGGATCTGAGTTTGTCACAGGACCTGTATGGTTCAAGACAACGTCCATTAAAATACGAATTCCTTTGGTATGAGCTGTTTTTACAAGATTTTCCAAGTCTTTTCTGGTGCCGAAATTGGGGTCTATGGCTGTCCAATCTTTGGCCCAATAGCCGTGATAGCCATAGGTATTTCCGGTAGTTTCATCGGTATCTCCATGAATTTGCTCCACGATAGGCGTAAACCAAATCGCATTAATGCCAAGTTCTGTAAAATAGCCTTCGGTTATTTTTTTGGTAATACCTTGTAAGTCTCCACCCATAAAACCTCGTAAAGGTCCCGTCGGGCCGGTTCTATCGAAATTGGTATCGTTTTGTCCGTTGCCATTATAGAAACGATCCGTCAATAAAAAATAGATGTTAGCTCCTTCCCAGTAGAATGGAATGCTTTTGGTTGATTCGGGAATGGTATTAATCACTACGGCCGTTTCTTTGGTTGGTTCTTTTTTTTCTTTGCAGGAAAAGAGAGTGATAAAAATAGAAACAGCAACCAGCAGTTTTTTCATAGACATCTATTTTTATCTAAAGCTATAAAATGCTAGGGGAAATATAAAATTTATTTTTCCCTGTTCAGAACTTTGAATTCTTCGTAGCAGCTACTAATGGCATCTAGAATTTGCAGGTCATTTGCCGTGGTTATGAAAGATTTTGAATAACTGCAATTATTAAGTATGTCTTCAATGTCTACTTTTTCGATTTGAAGGAGCTCTATAAGTGTTTCCCTATCGAATTTTGAAGCCAATAGATCGCGTATCTGATCATCTTCCTTTACTTGACGGAGTTTACGCATCTGATTGGGTTTTTTTCCAAACAGGTTACGCAGCAAATCTGCCGGATTGAGTATGGCCCCCAATACTTTGGTTACGGCACTCGGATTTTTTTTACCGGCTTCATAGCCTACCGATAGCCCGGAAATACTGTATTGATAAGCATTATTGATAGGTAGGTTTTTAACATCAATTTCTAAATAGCCCGTAAGTTGATAGGGTCTAACGATAACCTCTTCAAGCGCATATGCCAATTCTGTCAACGATATTTTTGTCTGTCCAAACTTGAACATATCGTTGGTGACCCTTATCTTTTGCGATTTGAAGCCCAGAAAAGAAAAATAGAGCGTGTCATTTACGACTGCGGGAATAGAGAATGCACCGTCTTTATTGGTAATGGTACCTTTAACTTGATTCAGGTTTACGACATGCACACTTTCCATGGTGGCCCCGGTCTGTGCGTTGACAACAATAGCCTCTAATCTCTCGCTTTCCTCTGTATCTTGAGAAAACCCAATGGTATTGATAAGTACAAAAAATAAAAATAAGCGTTTTCCCATTAATTCAATTTCCTGGTTTTAAAAGTACTAAACAAAACAAAAAAATACGCCGAAGCGTATTTTTTAATATACAATTAACTAAAAGAAATCACTTTTTCTTTTTTTGCTACGTCTCTTGCCAGAATTTGCAGCCTTATTATCAGAGCTTCGATCTCTTCGTCGGCCTGAGTTTCTATCTTTGCTTCTTCCTCGGCTACTGTCTTTTCCGCCGCGTCTACCTTGACCACCACCGCCACCGCCGGGGTTTTTGGAAACTTCAACGTTGATGAACCTTCCATTAAGTTTAAACTCGGTAAAGGTGGATAGAATCAAATCGGTCACCGAAGCTTCCGTGTTGAAGAATGAAAAACTGTCTTTTACATCGACTTTGTAAATGTCGTCTCTTCCTAAACTAAGCGTATCTTTTAGAAAATCTTTTAAAGTCATCCAATCATAGCCGTCTTTTTCACCGACATTTATGAAATAACGTACGGATCCGTTATCTGAGAAATTAGAACGGCTTTCGTCATCTCTGCTTCGTTCATTACGTGAATCAGGACCCGAAGTATTCAAGTCTTTAGATTTGCTGTAATAATTGTAGAAACGAGTGAACTCGACCGATATTATTTTTTTAATCAGCTCTTCGCGATCGATACCTTCGAGTACGTCATTGATTGCGGGAAGATAGTTATCAACTTCTTCGTTGACTTTGGTATCCTTAATTTTATTAGCTAAATGATATAGCTGAATTTCGCATATCTCGATGCCTGTCGGAATTTTTTTAGAAATAAAGTCCTGCTTTATTTTTTGTTCTATCCCCTTTATTTTTCGCATTTCACTGCGCGTGACAATGACCATCGATATACCTGATTTACCTGCTCTACCAGTACGACCGCTACGGTGAGTGTAGGTCTCGATTTCATCCGGCAATTGGTAGTTGATTACGTGTGTAATGTCATCAACATCGATTCCACGTGCGGCAACATCGGTCGCTACCAACATTTGGATCTGTTTCTTTCGAAAGGCTCCCATGACCAAATCGCGTTGATTCTGGCTAAGGTCACCGTGAAGTGCACCTGCGTTGTAACCATCTTCAATTAATTTTTCCGCAACCCTTTGTGTATCTCTTTTGGTTCTACAAAATACAACAGAGAAAATATCGGGGTTGGCATCGGCCAATCTTTTTAAGGCAGGATATCTATCTCGCCCCCCTACAACATAGTACTCATGTTGAACGGTTGAAGTACCTGCATTCTTGGTTCCCACAGTAATTTCTTGCGGGTTATGCATAAATTTTTTGGCAATTACCGAAACTTCTTTAGGCATGGTAGCCGAGAAGAGCCATGTTGACTTTTCTTTGGGAGTATTGGATAGAATTTCTTTAATATCCTCATAAAACCCCATGTTCAACATTTCGTCGGCCTCATCAAGAATACAATAGTCTATTTTTGAGATGTCGACCAAGCCTCGGCCTATCATATCTTTCATTCGGCCAGGAGTGGCAACAACGATTTGCGCTCCCCTTTTTATCTGTCTCGCTTGATCCGTAATGCTAGCACCGCCATAAATCGCTACGGTATTCAAGCCTTTTACATACTTCGAATACAACTGTATTTCATTGGTGATCTGCAAACAGAGTTCGCGGGTAGGTGAAAGAATCAGACCTTGTGTAGTTCTGCTTTCGCTATTTATTTTTTGGATTAATGGAAAACCGAAAGCGGCTGTTTTACCGGTTCCTGTTTGGGCAAGTGCGACGAGATCCGTTTCGCCTTCCAATAAAATTGGGATTGCTTTTTCTTGTACTTCCGAAGGATTTTCAAATCCTAAATCGGCAACTGCGTTCAATAGGGACTTATCTAGCCCTAGTGCTTCAAATTTTGTCATAATAAGTTATTACTTAATCGCAAATATGTGTGTTGCATAGAGCGATTATCGTATATAACCCATTGGACTCAGCGCAACACCTGCCATACTGGCGGCGTTAATTAAGCGGCAAAGGTACTCTTTATTATTGAATTGGTGACATTGTGTTGAATTTGAGTCTTTAATAGGGGGAGGAGAGTACTAAACATAGGGATTAAATCGGGTGGCGACTTTGATACCTTTAAGGAATGGGAAGAAATAATTTTGTCCATGGCCCTAAGTATCTGTGATTAGTTTATAGTTCGATTTTTTGGAAAGTGCTTTGCTGGCTTTATGAGATGCTTTCAAGATAATGCACCAGTTGTTTTATGGCCAGGCCGCGATGGCTTATTTTATTTTTTATTTTAAGTGGTAGTTCGGCAAATGTTTCGTCGTAGCCATTGGGCTTGAAAATGGGATCGTACCCAAAACCTTTTGTTCCTTTTTTAGAATGGATTATTTCCCCCTCTACAACGCCAGTAAAGAATTGGCGGTCGTCTTCAAGATTTAATGCGATTACAGTTTTGAACCGGGCAGCTCTATTTTTTTTGTTTTTGAGGGCGTTCAGCAGTTTATCCATATTGTCGTTCGAGCTTTTTTGCTCCCCGGCATATCGGGCCGAAAGCACTCCTGGTTCCCCATTCAAACTAGCCACTAGCAAACCGGTGTCATCGGCAAAACAGGGATAACCATAATTAGTCGTTACATAGTCGGCTTTTATTTGAGCGTTTCCTTCGAGCGTTGTTGCCGATTCTACGATATCTTCAGTGCACCCAATATCTTGTAGCGATAATAGATCAATATGTTCCGGAATCAACAATTTGACCTCGTTGAGCTTATTTTGGTTATTGGTGGCAAAAACAATTTTCATAGCAAAGTGCAGAACATTTATTAACTGCTTCAAAAGTAGTAATTTTATGCACTTATCGTTTTGTTCCCATGAAGTTAAAAGTGCCACCTGTTTTTGTCTTTTTGATTTTTGCATTGTTGATGTATCTACTTGCTAAATGGCTGCCTGTTGGTTATTTTGACTTTTTTGGCAGGGTGTATATAATAGGAGTTTTGTTGGTTGTTGCTGCGATTATCGGTGTGATTTCTTTGATTCAATTCTTTAGGGCCAAAACTTCGGTAGATCCTACTAGACCGTCAAAGGTTGTAAGCTTGGTGACCGACGGAGTTTATAAATACTCTAGAAATCCGATGTACTTGGCCATCCTTCTTGTGTTATTGGCTTGGGGGCTTTGGTTGGGAAATGCGTTTAATACGCTTTTAGCGGCTTCGTTTGTGGGGTATATGAATCGATTTCAAGTGTTGCCTGAGGAAGAAGCTTTGCTTAAGGCTTTTGGGAAACAATACCAAAAGTACCTGACGAATGTAAGACGTTGGTTTTAGAATATTAGCGAATTTGCTTATAATATTGTTTTATTAGCTTTTATGCTTATAAGTTAAATTATTAGCGTTTCAGCTTATATTTTTATATATTAGCGTTTTAACTAATATATTGATGGTAGCTATTATTACTGGTGATATTATAAATTCTCAAAAACATAAAAGCTCGGAATGGCTTGGAGTCTTGAAAGATTACTTCTCTCAATTGGGAGAATCTCCAATGGATTGGGAGATATATCGGGGAGATGAATTTCAGCTAAAAGTGCCCTATGAGAACGCGTTACGTGTCGCAATACATGTAAAGGCATTAATCAAATCGGTTAAAAATCTTGATGTGAGAATGGGCATTGGCCTGGGGGAAGAAACCTTTGTTGGCACAGGGGTCAGTGAATCGAATGGCCCAGCCTATCAACGTTCGGGTAAAACTTTTGATTCGTTAAGGGAAGATAAGCTTAATCTAACGGTGTCAACGGGTAGTGCACATCACGACAGAACTCTCAATCTTATGTTGAAATTGGCCTTGAACTTCATGGATGATTGGAGTACCGTTTCCGCTGAAATAGTGGTATTGGCACTAGAACACCCTGAAGCGTCACAACAAGAAATAGCCGAAAAGCTCAAGATACAGCAATCAGCCGTGAGTCAACGTCAAAAGCGGGCACGGTTGGATCTGGTATATGATTTACTGAGCTACTACGTCGAGAATATCAAAAATATGGTGACATGATTTTATTTATAAAACTTTTTCTAGCACATTTGATAGGTGATTTTTTGTTGCAACCTAAAAAATGGGTGGTACATAAAGAGGCGAACAAAATAACCTCAAAGTTCCTGTATTTTCATGTGGTGCTTCATTTTGTAATTACGATGATTCTGCTTTGGAATCTAGATTACTGGAAGTTGGCGCTGCTAATTGCTGTTTCCCATTATCTAATTGACCTTTCTAAACTTTATGCCGATCACCTGTTCAGATTGAAGAGCATTCCTTTTTTTATCGACCAGATTTTACATGTTTTGGTACTTTACGTTTGTGCTTATAACGAGAACTTGACAGCACATACGATTTCTTTATTTTCACAATTGGATTGGGCCTTGGTTACCGCTATCGTATTTGTCACTTTTCCTGCAGCCATTATTATGGGGAAATTGCTCGAGGGCATGTCGGATCAAATAGAACTAGATCATAAATCATTGCCCAACGCTGGTAAATATATTGGTATGATAGAACGACTGTTCGTTCTTGCATTTATAGTTTTGGGCAGGTGGGAGGCTATTGGATTACTTATCACGGCAAAATCTGTCTTTCGATTCAACGATTTGAAAGAAAGGAACAGCCGGAAACTTACCGAGTACATTTTGATCGGAACTTTACTGAGTTTTGGAATGGCCATCGTTACGGGCATTATCTACACACAAATCAAATAAAAACATTCCGAATTTGCCAACTGATACGAGTTGGAAACCAACTATCGTTTTTAAATTCAAATTCAATAAACCATCACCATTTTGTTTTATTTTATTGATTGTAAAATTTAGACTGAATTAATTTTTACTTTTGCGATCTAATCTTTTTTAAAACATGGTAGCAGTGGGCAGAAAGTACGTTTTTGATTTTGATAGCACTTTAACAAGGGTCGAGGCCTTGGATGTCTTGGCAGAGATGACCTTGCAGGGAAAGTCGAATAAAGATGAGGTGATTAGTGAAATTCAAAAAATAACCAATTTAGGAATCGATGGCGATATTTCCTTTACGGAATCGTTGGAACGAAGAATAAAGTTACTGAACGCCAACAAATCCGATTTAGATGGACTTGTAGCTGAATTGCGACAAAAAATATCAAAATCGATTGAATCGAATAAAGAGTTTTTTGAGAAGTTCGCTGATGATATCTATGTGATTTCATGTGGTTTTAAAGAATTTATTGATCCTATTGTCAAAGAATACAATATTCCATCTGAAAGGGTGTATGCGAATACTTTTGAGTTTGATTCCAATGGAGATATTATTGGTTTTGATGAAAATAACGTGTTGGCCACACATAATGGGAAGATTGAATGTCTAAGAAATTTGGATCTTGATGGTGAGGTACAGGTTATCGGTGATGGTTACAGTGATTATGTAATGCGCGAAGCGGGTATCGCCGATAAGTTTTTTGCTTATACTGAAAATGTTCATAGAGAAAAAGCGGCCAGCAACGCCGATTATGTAACTCCGAATTTAGATGAGTTTTTATTCGTGAACGATTTACCACGTAATATCTCCTATCCGAAAAACAGAATAAAAATACTGCTACTTGAAAATGTGCATCCCGCGGCTTTTGACAACCTTTCACAAGATGGGTTTTCGGTCGAATTGGTGAAGCATAGCTTGTCAGAGGATGAATTGATAGAGAAAATAAAAGGGGTTCATGTTTTGGGCATACGCTCAAAAACGCAGGTGACCCAAAAAGTTATCGAAGCCGCCAACAAATTATTGGTGGTCGGAGCTTTTTGTATTGGAACCACACAAATTGACCTTGATTATTGCAAGAGAAAAGGAATTGTAGTCTTTAATGCCCCCTACAGTAACACGCGTTCTGTTGTTGAATTGGCGATTGCCGAGATTGTAATGTTGATGCGAAGCGTGTTTCCTAGAAGTACTGAAATTCATGGTGGGCAATGGAACAAGACAGCCATTAATTCTAGAGAAATACGCGGTAAAAATCTGGGTATTGTTGGTTACGGGAATATAGGAAAGCAACTATCCGTTTTAGCAGAAGCTATGGGTATGCGTGTTTATTACTATGACGTTAACGATCAATTGGCCTTAGGAAATGCCGTAAGATGCAATACATTGGAGAACTTGTTGAATGTTTCCGATGTGGTGACACTCCATATTGATGATAATAAAGTAAATAAGAATTTTATAGGGGAGCGTGAAATCAATCAAATGCGTGACGGGGCGATGTTGATAAACCTTTCTCGAGGTTTTGTAGTCGATATTCCTGCTTTGGTCAATGCCCTTAAAAGTGGTAAGCTTGGCGGTGCCGCAGTTGATGTTTATCCTGAAGAACCCCGAAGTAATGGAGCTTTCAAGACTGAGCTTCAAGGCCTTACAAATGTGATATTGACTCCGCATGTAGGTGGAAGTACTGAAGAGGCCCAGCGTGATATTGCCGATTTTGTGCCCAATAAAATAATGGACTATATCAACTCGGGTAACACGGTTGATGCCGTTAACTTCCCGAATATTCGTCTACCAAAACAAACAAATGCTCACCGTTTCTTGCATATTCATAAGAATGTACCGGGTATTATGGCAAAAATCAATGAAGTGTGTGCCAAATACGGACTGAATATTACTGGGCAATATCTTTCTACCGATAGTGAGGTAGGTTATGTAATTACCGACCTTGACAAAGAGTATAACAAAGAAGTTGTAAAAGCTCTGAAGAAAGTTGAGAACACCATCAAATTTAGGGTGCTGTACTAGTCAGTAGTTAAATGGGTTTGGGTTTAATTATGGTGGTACGGTTCATTTTTAAGAATCGTAAAAGCCCTGTATAGTTGTTCGACAACAAATAATCGAACCATTTGGTGCGAAAAAGTCATTTTTGACAAACTGATTTTTCCTTGGGCTTTTTGGTAGATAGCATCACTGAATCCGTACGGACCGCCGATAACGAACACCAATTGTTTCATTCCTGAATTCATTTTCTTTTGAAGGTATTCTGAAAAATCGACCGAAGTGAGTTGTTTTCCATTCTCATCTAATAGTATTAAAACATCGGTAGGGCTTAATTTTTTAAGTATAAGTTCTCCTTCCTTTGTTTTTTGTTGTATCTCCGATAAGTTTTTGACGTTTCTGATATCAGGAATGATTTCCAGTTCAAATTTGATATAATGCTTCAACCTGTTTTGGTACTCTAAAATAAGCTGTTGTAGTTGATTGCTATCGGTTTTCCCTATGGCCAAAAGTTTAATTGTCATGAGGCAAAAGTAACTTGCAATTCCCAAATTGGAAAATTGTAGGTTAAGAATAGCTATGTATTCAATAATCAAGTGCAAACCCACAACTCCAAAACCAAACTATTTGCTAATTTAGCAGGAGAAGAAAACACCGTTGATGATTACACAAGAACAATTTCATAAGGAAATCGATATTATCATTAAAAATGCCATTCGTGAAGATGTTGGTGATGGTGACCACAGTTCACTGTCCTGTATTCCTAAAGATGCAATGGGAAAGGCCAAATTATTGGTTAAGGATGAAGGGATTTTGGCAGGTGTCGATTTTGCCAAAAAAGTATTTGCCTATGTTGATGACGCTATGGAAATTGAAATCAATTTACAAGATGGTGCCAAGGTCAACTATGGTGATATTGCTTTTTATGTATCAGGAAGGTCACAGAGCATCTTAAAAGCAGAACGGCTGGTGTTGAATGCTATGCAGCGTATGAGTGCCATAGCAACAAAGACTCATTCATTTGTTGAATTGTTGGAAGGTACGGAAACCAAAATCTTGGATACGCGCAAGACTACTCCCGGTATACGGGCTCTGGAAAAATGGGCGGTGAAGATAGGAGGAGGTGAAAACCATCGTTTTGCGCTATATGATATGATCATGCTGAAAGATAATCATATCGACTTCGCGGGAGGCATAACAAAAGCCATTCAAAAAACACAAAATTATTTAAAAGAGACCGGAAGGGATTTAAAAATTATAGTGGAGGCCCGAAACTTAAAGGAAGTAGAAGAGATTATTCAGTCTGATGGTGTTTACCGCATTTTACTAGATAACTTTGACTATGCAGACACAAGGTCGGCAGTTGCGCTGATCGGAGATACGTGTCTCACGGAATCTTCAGGAAATATTAATGAAAAAACGGTTCGGAAATATGCAGAATGCGGAGTTGATTATATCTCCTCTGGAGCATTAACACATTCGGTGTATAATATGGATCTAAGCCTCAAAGCGGTATAGATGTCCAAAGAAATTGAAGAAAAACTGGATAAAATTCCCATTTTGAATTGGATAGTCCGGTTTTTGAAAAAAATACAATTGCCAGCTTTTGAGGGGCTGTCGCTCTATGGCCTTTTAGAAATTTACATAGTAGGCATAGTCGAAGGGGCGCTATCTACTAGGGCAAGTTCTATTGCATTTAGCCTATTTCTGGCACTTTTTCCGTTATTGATTTTTTTGTTTAATCTCGTCCCCTTTATTATTCCGTATGTCAGCGTTGGGGATGACTCCTTTGATGCCCAACTTTTGATTTTCTTGGAAACATTTTTGCCAACGGCTACGGGAGATTATTTTGGTGACATCTACCATCAGATAAAAGACCAAAAACAGAGCGGACTATTATCTTCGGCCTTTGTGGTATCTATATTTTTAATGGCCAATGGGGTGAATGCCATTTTTGCAGGTTTTGAGACTTCATATCATGTTAAGCTCAATCGAAGTTTTTTTAGGCAATATGCCGTGGCACTGATGGTTGGGCTCATTCTCTCTATTCTTTTGATTGTCGGGGCTATTGTTTTCGTGTATTTTGAGTTTTATGTATTGGGATATCTTAGCGAGTTTGCGGCATATTCCGAGGGATCTAACCTTGAAGAAGGTGATATACTTGCGGTTCAAATCGGTAAGGTGCTTTTTTTAACAATGCTCTCTTACTTGATAACGGCCATACTCTACTATTTTGGTACACGGGAAGGTAGGCACGCAAAATTTTTTTCCCTTGGGGCACTTATGACTACCTTATTGTTTTTGTTGACCTCTTATCTTTTCGGGATATACGTGGAAAAATTCGCCCGATATAACGAATTGTATGGCGCATTGGGAGGTTTGTTGATTTTATTGGTGTTTATTTGGTTAAATTCCAATATATTACTGCTGGGGTTTGAACTGAATGCATCTTTGAACTCCCTAAGAAAGAATTATAATAAAAATGGAGAAAAACAATAAAGTCCTTATTATATGTGCCATGTTCTTGCTGTTTGGTCAGTTTTTACAATCACAATCCATATTTGGAAAATGGAAAACAATCGATGACCGAACCGGCAAACCCAAAGCGGTGATAGATATTTATGAAAAAGATGGATTGATGTATGGTCATGTCGTAGAGATTTTAGAAGAAGGAAAGGAAAATTTTATTTGTACAAAATGCGATGATGAGCGCAAAGACCAGCCAGTTTTGGGAATGAGAATAATTGATGCCGCAGAACATCATGGCAAGGGGGTGTACAAGGGCGATACTCTTTTTGATCCCCAACAGGCAATGACCTTTAGATGTAAAATTTGGCTCAACCCTGATAACCCTGATGAACTTAAGGTCAGAGGTTATTTGGCCTTTATTTATAGAACGCAGACTTGGGTTAGGGCCGAAGGTTAAGTGGTATTTTGAAGTATGCAGCACTTTGTCAACGTTATCTTACCGATTCCATTAGCAAAATTATTTACGTACAGTATTTCTGAAGCTGAGGCAACATTTCTAAAGCCTGGCATGCGGGTGGCCGTGCCATTTGGCAAGTCTAAGATTTATACCGCATTGGTAAATGACATACATAACAATGCCCCGGCTGCTTATAAGGCAAAAGAAATTCATCAGATTTTAGATGACAGGCCTATCGTCAATGAAATTCAATTACAACACTGGCGTTGGATCGCTGATTATTACATGGCAACTTTGGGGGAAGTTTTCAAAAGTGCAGTGCCCAGTGCATTTTTGCTGGAAAGCGAAACCCTTATTCTTAAGAACCACGCTTACGATGTAGATGAGAATACGCTGCAAGATGATGAATTCTTGGTGTTTGAAGCCTTACAACATCAAACATCGTTGAAAGTACATGAAGTTGCAGCAATAATCGATAAGAAAAATGCCCTTCCCGTATTGAACCGATTGCTTGAGAAGAATGCTATTCTTATCAAGGAAGAAATTTTTGAGCAATACCGGCCGAAATTGGTGCGCTATGTAAAATTGGGAAAAGAATATCTCTCCGAAGACCGATTGGCACTCCTGTTACAAGATTTGACTCGTGCTCCCAAACAAAGTCAGGTAGTGCTTTCACTTTTTCAACTTCAGGCAGGAAACTTAAAGCCAATAAAAGTAGATGACTTGGAAAAAATGAGTGGTGGCTCAAAAGCGGTTATCAAATCATTGATTAAAAAGGAAATCTTGGAGGAGTATTTTATCCAAACCGATCGGGTAAATTATGATGAGGGTGTAGAAAACATAAGTATAAAAGCACTAAACGAATACCAGAAAAAGGCTTTTGAAGATATTTCCGAAAACTTCGAAAAAGGAAAGGTTACCTTACTTCATGGTGTGACATCCTCAGGAAAAACGGAGGTATATGTAAAATTGATAGAACAATGTCTGCGTTCTGGTAAGCAAGCCTTGTATTTGCTTCCAGAGATTGCTTTGACCACACAATTAATAGTTCGGTTACAGGAGTATTTTGGTGAGAAAGTATCTGTTTACCATTCGAAATACAATGTTCAGGAAAGAGTAGAGGTCTGGAAGAATGTCGCGCTTAAAAAAGACAAGGCCCAAATTGTTATTGGTGCGAGATCGGCGCTGTTTCTGCCGTTTTCAGATTTAGGGTTGATTGTGGTCGATGAAGAGCATGAGAGTTCATACAAGCAATTTGATCCTGCTCCCCGATATCATGCCAGAGACGCTGCGATTGTACTCGCTACCTTACATAAATGCAATATTTTGTTGGGTTCTGCGACGCCCAGTATTGAAACATACTTTAACGTTCAAACTGGTAAATATGGGTATGCCGAGATAAGTCGCCGATATGGTGACGTACTGTTGCCTGATATGGAGCTGGTAGATTTAAAGGAAGAGACTCGAAAACGTAAAATGAAAGGTCACTTTTCAGAGCGTTTGTTCAATGAAATCGGTGAAACACTCGAAGCAGGTGAACAGGTTATTTTATTTCAGAATAGAAGGGGTTTTGCGCCAGTCGTCGAGTGCACCACTTGTGGCCATTCTCCGCAATGCCCAAATTGCGATGTGAGCCTGACCTATCATGAGTATAAAAAACAACTGCGATGTCATTATTGTGGTCACCATATCGCATTGCCGGAGAGCTGTCCGGCATGTGGTAGCCAGACGTTAGATACCAAAGGTTTTGGTACCGAACAGGTAGAAAAGGAATTAGAGACCTTGTTCCCGAAGGCAAAAGCATGGCGAATGGACTTGGATACGACCCGGGGCAAATTTGGCTATGAGAAGATAATCAATGCTTTTGAACAACAAGAAATCGATATACTAGTAGGTACACAAATGTTGACCAAAGGCCTCGATTTTAGAAATGTGGGCCTTGTAGGTATTATGAATGCGGATACATTGTTATATTTTCCAGATTACCGTGCCCATGAACGCAGTTTTCAATTGTTGACCCAAGTAGCTGGTAGGGCAGGGCGAACAAAGAAAAGGGGAAAGGTAATCATACAGAGCTATAATCCTTACCATCAGATTCTAAAACAGGTCACGACGAGTAGTTATGAAGAAATGTTCAAAGAACAATTGTATGAACGGGAACAATTTAAATATCCGCCAAATAATCGGATAATTAAGCTAACCTTTAAACATAAAGATTACAACAAATTGAACGAAGCCTCGGAATGGTTTGCTCAAGCACTTCGCAATGTATTTGGTCAGGGAGTATTGGGACCAGAATACCCACCAGTGGCTCGAATTAGAAACCAGTACCTGAAAAATATCATTATTAAGATACCGAAAAAACAATCGATGTCTAAAACAAAAAATAGCATTAAAAGAATTTCTAATTCTTTTAATGCTATTGCCCAGTTCCAAAGTGTGCGTATTATCTACAATGTAGACCACATTTGAGAAGCTGGTTTATACGTTGTTCAAAGCTTCGGCCAATTCCGTTTTTTTGTTTCTGCTCAATGGAATGGAACGTCCGCTAACTTCAACATTCTTGCTGTTGAATTTTTCTACTTTTTCTAAATTCACGATATACGATTTATGAATACGTAGGAATTTATCTTCTGGCAATTGCTTTTCAAAAGACTTCATTGTCGAAAGAATTACAATATTGGCCTCATCGGTCACCAATTTGATATAGTCTCCAAGGGCTTCCACCCATTTGATATCATTAAGTATGACCTTTCTCTTTTTGAGGTTACTTTTTACGAAAATATGTTCCTCATCTTCGTTGACCCTGTGCATTTGCTCATATTTGGCCACAGCTCTCTTTACCGAAGCATCAAAACGTGCCATAGTAATAGGTTTGTGCAAATAATCGGTAACATCGTAATCAAACGCCTTAAGGGCGTAATCAGGTTTACCGGTAATTAAAATTACTTGAGGGCTATTCTCCAACGACTCGAGTAGGTCGAATCCGTTGATAATAGGCATTTCGACATCTAGGAAAATTAGGTCGATTTCGTTGTTCTTGATGCCGTTCTTGGCTTCAATGGCATTGGTGTACTCAGCCACCATAGCCAGATTGGGATGGCTGTTGACCAGCTTCGCCACTGCCATGCGCTGCATAGATGAATCATCTACGATTATACTTCTTAATTTCATAAATGGATTGATTTGAGGGGTTAAATCATCGACAAATTACTGAAAAAACACGTTAAACGGCAATAAAATTTGTAAACATTGCATAAAATGCTGTGTAATTGACAACGACCATACTTTAAATTTAGGTTAAGTTCGATTATTATGATATCTAAACCATAACGAAGATTTTTCCGTTTTCTTGTAAATAGTCGTAAATATTCTTACTTTTGCGCTCCTAAAATATGAATTAATATGAACCATTACGAAACTGTTTTCATTTTGAATCCCGTTCTGTCTGATACTCAGATAGAGGAAACAGTTAAGAAATTCGAGGATTTCTTAATTAACAATGGAGCCAAAATGGTCTCCAAAGAAAATTGGGGGCTAAAGAAATTGGCCTATCCCATACAACACAAGAAAAGTGGTTTTTACCATTTGTTCGAATTTACCGGTACTGGTGAAGTCATTGGCTCGTATGAGCAAGAGTTCCGAAGAGATGAGCGTGTTATGCGCTTTTTGACCGTTAAATTAGATAAGCACGCTATCGAGTGGGCTGAGAAAAGAAGAAGTAGGTTAAAAACTAAAGCGTAAGAACATGGCAACTTTACAACAACAGGCGAAAGGAAAGAAAGATGGGGAAATCAGGTATTTGACCCCATTGAATATTGAGACAAACACCAAAAAGAAATATTGTCGGTTCAAAAAATCGGGTATCAAGTATATCGATTATAAAGACGCTGATTTCTTGATGAAGTTGGTGAACGAGCAAGGGAAATTACTTCCCAGAAGACTAACAGGAACTTCCTTAAAATATCAACGAAAAGTAGCCCAAGCGGTTAAAAGAGCGCGTCATATAGCTTTGATGCCTTATGTTGGTGATTTATTAAAATAAAAGAAAAGTATACTATGGAAGTTATATTAAAACAAGATGTAGAGCACTTGGGCTTTAAAGATGATTTGGTAAGTGTAAAGAATGGCTATGGTAGAAATTACCTTATTCCTCAGGGATTAGCTGCTATCGCTACCTCTTCAGCCAAAAAAGTGTTGGCCGAGAATTTAAAGCAAAGGGCCCATAAAGAAAAGAAAGTAGTAGATGCTGCCAGCAAAACAGCCGAAGCTTTAAAAGCGCTTGAAATGAAAATTTCAGCGAAGACTGGAGCTGGAGACAAATTGTTCGGATCTGTCACTACTATTGATTTGGCTGAGGCATTAAGCAAGGAAGGACATACAATCGACAAAAAATATATTAACATTCTGGGTGGTTCAGTTAAAAGAACCGGACCTTACAATGCGCAGATTAGACTGCACAGGGATGTTGTTGTCGACTTCGCCTTCGAAGTGGTCGCCGCCCAAAAATAGTCTATTAGACGGTTGATAAGTTAAAGGAGTTATGCATGCATAACTCTTTTTTTTTGTTTTATTTTAGAGTAAACTAACACTTCTCGATTATGAAATACAAAATACTGCTATTTGTCTGTTCTCTATTTTTAACTTTTTCCGTCACATCGCAGGTGACCACTTCCAATATTAGAGGAACAGTGGTAGATAATCAAAGCGAACCACTCTTGGGAGCCAACGTGGTGGCCTTACATAAACCCACAGGGACGAAGTACGGGGCCATTACCAATGAAGATGGTAGATTCAACCTATTGAACTTAAGAGTTGGTGGGCCTTACGAAATAACGATTTCTTACATTGGTTTTCAGAGTTACGCGCAAAGTGATGTGCTTTTGACACTTGGGAAAACATTTAACCTTGATGTCACCTTGGCATCGGAAAGCCAATCGCTTGACGAGGTTATCGTGGTCTCCGATCAGGCCGGTACCTTTGGAAGCGATAGAACTGGCGCGGAAACTTCGGTAGGTAGAAGAGAACTGACTCGATTGCCTACCATTTCAAGATCAACAAATGATTTTACAAGATTGGAGCCTACCGCAAGCGGAGGCTCTTTTGGTGGTAGAAATGACCAATACAATAACTTTTCATTGGATGGTGCTATTTTCAACAACCCCTTTGGTCTTGATGCTGCCCAACCAGGTGGACAGACAGAGGCGAACCCGATTTCAATTGATGCCATAGAACAGATTCAAGTAACCACCGCTCCTTACGATGTTACTTTATCGGGCTTCACCGGTGCATCTGTCAATGCAGTAACGAAAAGTGGTACCAATGAATTTTACGGTACGGTTTACGGTTTTTTTAGAAATGAAGACATGACCGGGGGTAAAATCAAAGGTCAAGATGTCTTTAAGGCAGACCTAAGTCAAAGTCAATATGGAATTAGTATCGGTGGTCCCATAATAAAAAACAAACTATTCTTCTTTGCCAATTTCGAACGCGACGAAAGAAGTGATTTGGGTTCTGCCTTTCTTCCAAATCGGGGAACTGGAGCTATTAATGAATCACGGGTATTGGCTTCTGACTTTGAACTTGTCAGCAATGTGCTGCGACAGGTATCTATAGGTAACGGCGAATTTTATGATCCAGGAAAGTTTGAAGGGTTTAACTTTGATCAACAATCCACCAAAGGAATCTTTAAATTGGATTGGAACATCAATGATAAAAACAGGCTTGCTGTTATCTATAATTTTTTGGATGCCTCTAAAGAAAAACCGGCACACCCAACGGCCTTGGGCTTTAGGGGGCCAAACCCTGCGACTTTGCAATTCGAAAATGCCGGTTATCAAATAAATAATAAGATTAATTCGGTACAGGTGGAATTGAATTCGACTTTATCAGACGAAGCCATCAACAAATTACAAGTAGGTTATACTGTTTTTGATGATTTTAGGAACCCTAAATCAACGCCGGCTCCGGCAATAACATTATTAGACGAATCTGGAGGTTCCAACTACATTATAGCGGGTCACGAGCCCTTTTCAATTAATAACAAGTTAGATCAAAAAGTTTTTCAATTAACTAACAATCTAAACTTCTTTAAGGGCGACCATACTTTTACCGTTGGCATTTCTTTTGAAAAATTCCAATTCGCCAACTCGTTCAACCTTGGCGGATATGGTGCCCAAGGCACCTTCTTTCCGACAGGTTCGATTGCCGAGTTCAGGGATCCTGCAAATGAAGCAGCCTTAGTGTCGTTTTATCAAAGCGCTATCAATTCAGCTATTTCAATACGAAACTCTTCAGAAGCCAATGGTACCGGAAATATGGGCGGATGGTCTTTGGCGGAGACGAATGTAGGCCAATTGGCATTTTACTTTCAAGATGAATGGAACACCACCGAAAATTTTAAGTTAACGTACGGCGTACGATTTGATAAGCCACTATATTTTGATACGGCCGAAAAAGTTCGCGAAAATATTGCTAGAAAAGGTGGGGCGACCGGAACATACGTGCCGTCGATACCCTACACGAATCCGGAAACAGGAGACCAAGTTTTTTTAGATTCTGAGAAAATGCCATCGAATGACCTTTTGGTGTCACCTCGAGTGGGTTTTAATTGGGATGTTAAAAACGATCGGACTTTGCAGATACGGGGAGGAACCGGATTATTCACCGGGCGATTCCCATTTGTTTGGTTAGGTAATCAAGTTCAGGGGGTTGACGTATTTTTCTACCAGATCATAGACCCTGATTATCAATGGCCACAAGTTTGGCGCACAAGTCTTGGCGCCGATTATAAAATGGAGAATGGTGTCGTTTTAACTACAGATTTGTCATATACCAAAGATATAAATGCTGCACATGTGCAGAACTGGGGTTTGAGCGCACCGTCGCAAACGTTGAACGGTGTAGATAACAGACCTTACTATGCTGATAGTGATTGGGTCAATAGTGGTTATGTTTTTTCTAATTCTGACAAAGGGAGGGTTATAAATGCAGTACTCAAGGCACAAAAGAACTTTGATAATGACTTATTCACTAGTCTTGCTTATAGCTATTTGAATTCAAAAGATGTAAACTCTATCGAAGCTGAAATTACCGGTGATGCTTTTGACGGAAACGCGATTGCAGGAAATGCCAATAGCGATGTGCTTTCCTTTTCAAAATATGGCGATACTCACCGATTTATAGGTGTAATTTCAAAAGCTTTTAAAACAGGTACGACAATATCATCGTTTTTTGAATATGCCCAAGGCGGACGTTATAATTATCTGAATGCGGGGAACATCAATAATGACCAAGTCACCTCGCGAAACAATGATTTAATTTACATTCCGACAGCTTCCGAAATAAACCAAATGACCTTTAGTGGTGCCGGACAGGCCGAGGCCTATGAGGCTTTTATACAACAAGACGACTATTTAAGTGATAATCGCGGAAAGTATGCGGAAAGATACGGAGCCTTATCACCTTGGAGAAGCCGTTGGGATATGAAAGTGTTACAGGATATTAAATTTGGGAACAAGAATACATTACAATTAAGTTTAGATGTATTGAATTTGGGTAATTTGATATCTTCGGATTGGGGTGTGGTTCAAATACCAACGAATCAAGAAGTATTGGGTGTATCGGTCGATGCCGACCGAAACCCGGTTTATACCTTTGACCCTAATTTAAAAGAAACCTTCAGTTTCGACTCAAGTCTACAATCGAGATGGCAGGCCCAATTAGGCGTGCGATATACGTTCAATTAATAACAAAATCCTTAATTTTGCACCGCCCCAAAAAGGGCGGTTTTTTATGAAATATACACGACTTACAAAGCAGCAGCTGGAAGAACTGCATCAAGAGTTTATTAATTTCTTGGCGACCCAGTCGATTACTGGGGAGGAATGGAAGAATTTAAAGGAAGAGAAGCCAGAGGTGGCCGAAGAAGAAATAGATGTCTTTAGTGACCTTGTTTGGGAAGGTGTATTGACCAAAGTGAACTATTTGGAGAATATCTCGGCCCAGCAAATGCACCTTTTTCAATTATCGGAAAAAGAAATGAAATTGATTTCGGTAAAGGTGATGAACCCTGAAATTGATTTGACGACGACGGTAGGTTTCAATTGGTTCAAAAAGAACTGGCAATCTGATTTTGTCGACTATCTTACCGCTTCAAAGGCATATACCGAAGACAAAAACCTCGATAAATTCAAATTGATACAACAAGGTGCGGTTATCACTCAAGGTGAGCTCTACCAATGGTTTGATAAAGTAATCGGATAAGTCGATATTCGAGAAAATAGAGAAAAACTAAAAACTTTCCCTGCTGTCATACAATTCACGGCTAAACGGGATTATTGCAATAGAACGAAATTAAATGGCACAAAAACCGGGCATACCTAAGGGAACACGTGATTTTTCACCTTCAGAAGTTGCGAAGCGCAATTATATTTTTACAATAATAAAGAAGCACTTCGAAACCTTCGGTTTTCAACTGATAGAGACACCCTCCTTTGAAAACTCCGAAACACTAATGGGCAAATACGGTGATGAAGGCGATCGTTTAATTTTTAAGATTTTAAATTCCGGGGATTATATTAGTAAAGTGGATAGTGCGACCTATGAGTCGAAGGATTCAAATGCAATTAGCTCTCAGATTTCGGAAAAAGCACTGCGTTATGACCTGACCGTACCGTTTGCACGTTATGTGGTCATGCATCAGAACGAGATAGATTTCCCTTTTAAACGCTACCAGATACAACCGGTATGGCGTGCCGACCGACCGCAAAAAGGGCGTTTTCGTGAGTTTTATCAATGCGATGCCGATGTTGTTGGTGCCGATTCGTTGTTGCAAGAGGTAGAATTTGTGCAATTGTACGATGCCGTCTTTACCGAGTTGGGATTGAAGGGAGTCAATATCAAACTAAACAATCGGAAAATTTTAGCAGGTATTGCTGAAATCATCGGGGCAAAAGATAAGCTGATCGACTTTACGGTGGCTTTGGATAAATTGGATAAAATCGGTGAAGCCGGTATAAAGAAAGAAATGCTGCAAAAGGGTATTTCCGAAGAAGCTATTGCCAAGGCGTCCCCATTGTTTTCCCTTTCTGGTACGAACTCCGAACAACTGACTGTTCTCAAAGAACTATTGGCCACTTCTGAAGATGGCTCCAAAGGAGTAGAAGAACTTCGATTTATTGTCGATACTATTGAGATGTTGGGCTTACAATCGGCACAACTTTCGATTGATGTTACCTTGGCTCGTGGACTTAACTATTATACAGGTGCTATTTTTGAGGTTGGCGCCCCACAAGGCGTGAAAATGGGTTCCATCGGTGGAGGTGGTCGTTATGATGACCTCACTGGTATATTCGGACTCAAGGATGTCAGTGGCGTTGGTATTTCTTTCGGTTTGGACCGTATTTATCTTGTACTGGAAGAATTGAATTTGTTTCCAGAAGCCATAGATCGCTCCTTAGAGGTGCTTTGTCTAAACTTTGGGGATAGAGAAGCATTGGCGGCCTTAAAACTGGTAAGCACACTTAGGGGTGCCGGGGTAAAGGCTGATTTGTATCCTTCCAGCGTGAAAATTAACAAACAGTTTAAGTATGCCAATAACCGTAATGTTCCCTATGTCATTTTGATTGGGGAGCAAGAATTAAGCGAAGATTCGTTTGTGGTGAAAGATATGATAAGTGGAACCCAGGAAACATACAACTTAAAGAATCCAGAAGCCTTTTTGAAGGAGTTTGAATCAACTAATTAGTTTTTCTATTACAATCTTTTTTTTATGCTTTTGATGACGGTCTTGTAGTAGTCAACATCATAAGGAACATACTTTTGAGGGTTTGCCAAACCCCAAGTTTCCTGTGCAAATTGAATAAGTGATATTAGGGAGAGGTCCGCTACTTCGCTTTCTTGCTTTTTAAGGCTTCCTAACGGCACTTTTAACTCACAAAGGTAGGTATGGTGATATTCGCAGTCGATTAACGTGTCGTGGTGCTTGTGTACCGATTTGAAAACTCCGATTTTCTCTAAGTCGTTTTTAGAGATATGTACGCCGATTTCCTCTTCTGCTTCGCGAATCGCCGATTCTTCGATTTCTTCGCCTGCACCTACATGGCCGGCCACCGAAACATCCCAAAATAGGGGGTGGGTATCTTTATTTTTAGCCCGCTGCTGTATCAATAGACGGCCATCTTTGGTGTAGAACCAAATATGAATGGAGTTATGAAAGAGTCCTTTGCGGTGTGCTTCAGACTTCATGGCGGTTACACCCGTAAAGTTTCCATCTTTATCGAGTATGTCAATAAGTTCATCCATAGTATAAAAAAAAGTCCTCCTTTTTAGGGGAGGACGTTATAAAAGTTAATCGAAATAACTGAAAGTTTCACCTTCCTTAATATTTAAGAGGGTTTGATAAATCAATCGAATTACATTTTCGACATCTTCTTTATGTACCATTTCTACCGTGGTATGCATGTAACGTAGCGGTAAAGAGATCAAGGCTGAGGCCACCCCTCCATTACTATAGGCGAAGGCGTCGGTATCGGTTCCTGTGGATCTTGATGCAGCCATTCGTTGGAAAGGAATTTTATTTTTCTCGGCGGTTTCGATAATACGTTCCCGTAGTCTATTCTGAACTGCCGGTGCGTATGATATAACGGGTCCTGCTCCGATTTCTGTATGACCTTGCGACTTTTTGTCGATCATCGGAGTTGTCGTATCGTGGCACACATCAGTTATAATGGCCACATTGGGTTTTATGGTCTGGGTAATCATTTCTGCCCCGCGTAAGCCTATTTCTTCTTGAACGGCATTGGTGATGTAAAGGCCAAAAGGCAATTTCTGCTTATTTTCGAATAATAATCGTGCTACTTCGGCGACCATGAATCCACCGGCACGGTTATCAATGGCACGACAGACGAATTTATCGTTGTTCAACACATGAAATTCATCGGGATAGGTGATTACGCAACCAACATGCACACCCATTTTCTCAACTTCTTCCTTGTCTTTGGCGCCTATATCGATAAAGATGTTATCAATTTTTGGTGGTTCTTCTTTTGTTTTATTTCGGGTATGTATGGCCGGCCAGCCAAAAACACCTTTCACCATTCCGTTTTTTGTATGGATGTTTACCCATTTTGAAGGGGCGATTTGATGATCGCTTCCGCCATTCCGGATAACGTAAAGTAATCCATTGTCCGTTATATAGTTAACATACCATGAAATCTCATCGGAATGACCTTCGATGACCACCTTGTATTTGGCATCAGGATTGATAACGCCTACCGCAGATCCATAAGTATCGGTAATAAAGGTGTCTACGTAAGGTTTTAAGTAGTTCATCCATAGTTTTTGCCCTTCCCATTCGTAACCTGTGGGAGCTGCATTGTTCAGGTATTTTTCAAAAAAATCAAGTGATTTTTTGGTAAGAATATTTTTGGTACCCATGTATGTGTGTATTTAGATACAAACTTAGTAATATTCACTTTTAATTAATAATAACGAGAACTATTTATCGTTAATTTTACAGCGCTTTTGCTTTTATGTTACAGATGATAAAAAAGATACTTCTTCCGGTATTTTTCATGATGGGTTTTTTGATGATAGCCCAGGTGAAAGAAGAACCGTTGGATTCCGTTACGGAAAAAATGATAATCATTGAAGGTGATTCCATTTTTCATAGTTCAATTGCTTTAAACGAGGTGTTTGTCTTTAGTCCGCTGAAGTTTCCATCCTATAAAGACAAGTTGAAATATTATATTCTACGCCGAAAAACGTTAAAGGTATACCCTTATGCTAAATTGGCTGCCGAACGTTTGGTTGGGTTGAACGATAGTTTGACGAAAATTAAAAAGAACAGAAAGCGCAAGAAATACACGAAAGAGGTGCAGAAGTATATCGAAGGTGAATTTTCGGATGAGCTTAAAAAGCTTACACGCACCGAAGGTCAAATTCTGGTAAAACTTATTTATAGGCAAACAGGGACTACCGCTTTTGATTTGGTGAAGGAGCTTCGTAGTGGATGGCGGGCATTTTGGTATAACACTACAGCTAAATTTTTTAAAATAAGTATTAAAGAGGAATTTCACCCAGAGAGTATTCACGAAGATTACCTAATCGAAGATATTCTGCAACGTGCTTTTGCAGCGTCACGATTGGAAAGACAGGAGTCGGCATTGGATTTTGATTATGCCTCCCTCAGTAATAAATGGGGTGCGACAGGGGAGAAGAAAGAAAATAAGTAGCTCTTGACTTTAAATTTTCGTTCTCGTCTTTTGTCAAAAAAGTTTTACTTATTCACCGATCGAAGTATCTTTTTTTTGAAAAAGAGCATCCATAATAATCTTCATACTGTAAAACCCACCCGCTATTGCGCCTATGGCCAATATTAAACCGATAATCAACACGGGCCAATAAAATGGGTGTTCTTGATTTTTAAATGCCTGATATATTACGGTCGGGGCCAAGAACATAAGTCCGATTGTTATCGATAGGTACTTCAGTCCCTTGACCAGTAAGTTTTTGTCTGTTCTCATGAATTACTTTTGTTAAGACAACAAAAAATAGTTTACGACTTTGTTGTATTGAATTAAGGTTTCTTTTACTCTATAATTATCGATCGCTGATAGGATTGGCAAACGGCGAAATAGCCTAGGGCATAATTATTTTCCGCCGCCGTATTTGTTTCCGTAACATTGATAATATTACCTTTCACCGTGGCTGCAGGGGTTTGAAAAGGACCTTGGTCACCACCGCTACTTTGGGCGATGAGCTGGTTCATGTAATTGTAAAAATTTTTCTCAACTCCTAAAATACTTACACTTACTTCCATAGATGCTTTTAATTCTTCATCATAAAAATAGGAGAATTTGAAAGGCTGTCCCGGATAGAAAGTATCCTCAGAGACTAGATACTCACCAAAGTCAAAGTCAAAAAGGTAAAAATCGGTACGGTCGGGTGCGTCTGTAAAAGTAATAACAATTTCGGTTTCCGTACCATCGAAAAGCGTTCCATCACCCTGTTCTAAGCGATCAATGGGCGACGAAGGCACGTATTCGGTAAATGCCGAATAGCTTTGCCCATCATGTAGAATAGACAAATGCAACGTACCTGACTTAAGAAATGCCAAACTAGCATAGGCTTGATATATTCCTGTTCCCGACGCTGTTTCTGTTAATACAAGGGGTGCTCCACCTGATTCATTTGACAACGTAATTCGCTCAAGATTTGCAGGCACCAACGTACCGAAGAAGGAGCTGCTAATTGAGGCCTTAACCTGTATTTCTGTATCGGCTTCACTTTCGTCGACACGCATTAATGCATCAATAACCAGACGCGGACTATCGGTCGGAACATCTACATCGACAACGTCTTGACAGGACGTCAAGGTTATTGATATAATTAGTATCAGAATAACTCGTTTCATCAGATTAGAATTTAAAATTATAGGTGACCGCGGGTACAATGCCAAAAATAGATGTACGAACTGCTTCATTAACACCGGTATCTCGATTGCGGTTAAAGTTGATGGCTGCGGCATTTTTTCTATTGTATAGGTTGTAAACGCTAATTACCCATTCTGCCTGCCATTTTCTATTCAAGTTCTTTTTAGGTGTTAATGTTGCCGATACATCGATACGATGATAATCGGGTAGGCGTTCTTGATTTCGGAGACCATAATAGGGAACTGTCAAATTTTGAAATTCAAATTGCCCAATGGGGTAATTTGTAGGTTGTCCCGTTTGATATACAAAATTAGCGTTTACACTCCATTTATCGTTAAGGTCGTAACTTGAAAAAACCGATATGTCATGGGGTTTGTCATAGGGTGTATTGTACCACTGACCCGAGTTTATTCCAGTTTCCGTAGCGGTTCTTCCCGGGGTTCGTTGCTCCGATTTCGAGAGGGTATAGGCAAGCCAACCTTGAAATCTTCCTTCATTCTTTCTTAAGAGTACTTCTAAGCCGTAAGCCCGAGCTTCTCCGTTAAGTATCACTTGTTCAATAGCATCATTGGCGATTAGATTGGCTCCGTTTATATAGTCGATACGGTTTTTAATGGTCTTATGGAAAACTTCGGTTTCTAAAGAGTATTCGCCGTCACTCATTGTTCTAAAGTAACCGAATGCGAACTGGTCTAAAAACTGGGGTTTAATGAATGTGCCGCTAGGCGTCCAAACGTCTAAGGGAGTAGGGGAGTTTGTATTTGATAACAAGTGTAGGTATTGGGCCAAACGGGTGTAGCTGGCTTTAATAGAGCTATTTGAATCGATGGTGTAGGCCAGCGAAATACGTGGTTCTAAATTATTAAACGAGGCGAGACTTTCTGAGCGTCCGGGGTTTGTCACAGCTATAGGTTCTGCTTCTTGATAAATCTGAAGTTCTGAATTGAACAATACGGGATTGTTATCTTCGTAGACATTGAGTTCTTCCTGTCCCAAACGCGTGAAATTACTAAAACGAAGGCCGTAGCCCAAACTCAAATTCGCTGTGAGGCTATGCTCAATATCGATGTAGGCCGCAAATTCATTGGCATATTTTTGAATGAGTTGTTCTTTGAGAATACCAGACTCTGAATTGCTAGGTTCGATTTTACCTGGGTTGAATTGATAATAGATGTTGTTCAGCCCATAATTGATTTGAAGTTTATCGCTTATGTAGTTCTTCAGATCATACTTGATATTGAAATTTTGAATTCCTGAGTTCCAATTGAATCCTACAAAGTCAAGTTTTAGTCCGTAATAGTAGTCGGAGTATATCAATGAAAGATTGGAAAACAATTTATCTGAAAACAAGTGGTTCCAGCGAAAATTACCGACAGCGTTGCCATAGGTGTTTACAAAACTTTCGCTGATTCCGAAAACGTCCCTTCCAAAATATCCGGATAGAAAAATATTATTCCTATCATTGATTTTATAGTTTAATTTGGTGTTCAAGTCATAGAAATATGCTGTATTATCAACGTCAAAAAGGGGGAGAAAAAGGTGTACGTACGAAGCCCTTCCGCCAACCAGAAATGCTGCTTTGTCTTTTATTATCGGACCTTCGGCCAATAGACGACTAGCTACGGCACCGATGCCCCCGTTCACCTTAAAATTTTTACTGTTTCCCTCTTTTTGAAATATATCGAGTACTGAAGATACACGGCCCCCATAACGCGCGGGAATGCCCCCCTTATATAATTTGATATCTTTTATGGCATCGGGATTAAAGACAGAGAAGAACCCAAAAAGGTGTGATGAATTAAAAATCGTGGCTTCGTCTAAAAGTATCAGGTTTTGGTCAACTGAGCCACCACGTACATTGAAGCCCGAAGCACCTTCGCCGGCATTGGTGACTCCGGGAAGTAGTAATATCGATTTGATTACATCGGCCTCACCAAGGATTACCGGTATTTTCTTAATAGTCTCTACAGCCATGGTGTTTACGCTCATTTGAGGTTTTCTGATGTCGAGCTTCTCTCCGTTATCGGTCACAATGACCTCGTCAAGTTCTTCGGCCCCTTCAAGCATCTGAAAATTGACTTTCTGGTCTTGTGATAACACAATCTTTTGAACTATATCTTGAAACCCCAAATAACTCACTTGTACCATATACTCTCCCTCGGGTAGGGTAATGGAATAAAAACCGTATTCGTTGGTGGTAACCCCTGTTCGTAGGTCTGGTAGGGCCACCGTTACACCAATAAGGGTCTCGTTGCTGGCAGCTTCGGAAATTGTCCCGCTAAGGGTATACTTTTGTTGGGCAGAGGAGAAAAGGCAAAAATTTAGAAAAAGAATATAAAAGAATTTGGTGCGGTTATCCATTAAGCACATTTTTTAATAAATGTAAACAGAAAATAAGGCTTAGGTATAATGTTAACAATTAATTAAAGTAAAAAACCTTTGCCCCAATAGGACAAAGGTTTTTAATATCGACTAAGGAAGTACCTTATATACTTGCAAGTATGCCGTTAAAGGTATCACTAGGTCTCATCGCTTTTGAAATCAAGTCGCTATCAGGAAGGTAATATCCTCCTATGTCTTTCGGAGTACCCTGATCATTTATTAATTCTGTGGCGATTTTCGATTCATTGGTATTCAATGCTTCGGAAACCTTGGTGAAAAGTGATTTTAGTTCGGCGTCTTCATTTTGTTCCGCTAAAGCTTGGGCCCAGTATAAAGCTAAATAGAAATGACTTCCCCTTGTGTCAATTTCATTGACCTTACGTGAAGGTGATTTACCATTGTCTAACAATTTTTCAGTCGCAATATCTAATGCATCTGCCAAAACTTGGGCTTTAGGGCTATTATTTTTTTCTCCATAGAATTCCAAGGATACCCCTAAAGCCATGAATTCTCCCAAAGAATCCCAGCGAAGGTGGCCTTCTTCTAGAAATTGTTCAACATGCTTAGGTGCAGAACCACCGGCTCCAGTTTCAAAAAGACCTCCGCCATTCATAAGTGGTACGATTGAAAGCATTTTGGCACTGGTCCCTACTTCAAGAATGGGAAACAAATCGGTAAGGTAGTCACGCAAAACATTACCCGACACCGAAATGGTATCTTCGCCTTTTATTAATCTTTTTAGCGTGTAATTGGTAGCTTCGATAGGAGATAGAATTTTAATTTCCAATCCAGAAATATCGTGGTCACCCAAATAGGTATTCACCTTCTTTGTCAATTCAATATCATGGGCCCTATCTTGATCTAACCAGAAGATGGCGGGAATATTGGTGGCCCTAGCTCTTGAAACGGCCAATTTCACCCAGTCTTGAATGGGTGCATCCTTTACTTGGCACATTCTCCAGATATCCCCTTTTTCAACGGTATGTTCTATGAGTGTCTTGCCAGAATTGATGTCGATGACCTTTACTACGCCATCGCCGACGATTTCAAAGGTTTTGTCATGTGATCCGTATTCTTCGGCTTTTTGGGCCATAAGACCAACGTTAGGAACCGTACCCATTGTTGTGGGGTCGAAAGCGCCGTGCTTTTTACAAAAGTCGATGGTAGCACTGTAAATACCGGCGTAACTACTATCTGGTATTACTGCCTTGGTGTCTTGAAGTTCTCCTTTTGCGTTCCACATTTTTCCTGAATTTCGGATCATTGCCGGCATGGAGGCATCTATGATAACATCACTGGGAACATGTAGGTTGGTAATGCCTTTCTCTGAATTTACCATAGCCAAGGCCGGACCATTGGCAATTGCATTTTCTATGTCGGCTTCGATTTCTTTTCGCTTATCTTCTGGAAGCTCTTTTAGTTTGTTTAGCAAATTTTCCAATCCATCATTGGCATTTGCGCCTATCGAAGCCAACAATGTGTCGTATTTTGCAAAAACATCGGCAAAAAATGTCTTGACCGCGTGCCCAAAAATAATGGGGTCGGAAACTTTCATCATCGTCGCTTTCATGTGCAATGAGA
The DNA here is from genome assembly GCF_900103215.1 of Kriegella aquimaris. Taxonomy (GTDB): domain Bacteria; phylum Bacteroidota; class Bacteroidia; order Flavobacteriales; family Flavobacteriaceae; genus Kriegella; species Kriegella aquimaris. The sequence goes on along the minus strand of NZ_FNGV01000001.1, from coordinate 1,015,516 downwards.
AAAGTACCCCTTTCTCCTTGGCATCTTTCAATTGTTCTTTCAAAAAGCTTAACAACGCTTTTTTACTCATTATGGTGGCATCTATTATCTCGCCCTCCAAAAGCGCTAATTTTTCTTTTAGCACAACGGTCGTGCCATCCGTTTTTTGTAACTCTATTCTTATGCTCGTAGCGTGGGGCAAGGTTATCGATTTTTCATTGGCTTTAAAATCGCCATGCTCCATGGTCGCAACGTGGGTTTTTGAGTCAGCACTCCAAGCACCCATGGTATGCGGGTTCTTTTTGGCGTAGTTCTTTACCGCTTTCGGAGCTCTTCTATCAGAGTTCCCTTCCCTTAGTATAGGGTTTACGGCACTACCTTTTATTTTGTCATATCTCGATTTAATTTCTTTCTCAGCATCGTTTTTTGGTTCATCAGGATAATTGGGCAAAGCATATCCTTTGTTCTGAAGCTCTGAAATGACTTCGTTCAATTGAGGAATAGAAGCACTAATATTGGGTAGTTTTATGATATTGGCTTGTGGGTTCTTCGCTGCACGTCCCAATTCTTCCAAATCGTTGGAGACTTTTTGGTCTTCAGTAAGGAAATCGGGGAAAACTGCCAGAATACGAGCGGCCAGGGAAATATCCTTCGTTTCAACCTGAATTCCTGTTGTTTTAGTGAACGCTTTTACAATGGGAAGAAAAGACTGTGTGGCCAAAGCTGGGGCCTCATCGGTTTTGGTGTATAAAATTTTTGGCATTATCTGTGTTTTGATTTAAGCGGAGCAAATATACAATTTTAAATAGGGTAGAAGGAGGGCTGGACGGGGATTTTCTTGTTTGATTTTTGGCAAGCTGTTGCTTTGGTGCAAAAATAGCATTTACATGCCTTTAGGAAGTATCTGATTCTAGTGGAAAACAAGGTTGTTTCCTAATAGTATTAAATAACAAAAGCCATATCATTGTACGAATACATGTGATATGGCTTTTTAGAAATAGCTTTACAAACTTTGTGTTCTGTATTTACAACAAAACCGCAACCATTGATTGCATCCGTTCCACTATTTCAACGTTTGAAACATATTTCGCTCTTAATTATGAAACCAAGTAGCTACTTCATGTTTCTTTTTCATTGTTTTAATAAACTTAATCTTAAATGTATAACCTAAGTTTTGCACTTAACGTAAAGAAAATCCACATAATATAACCTAAAAGCGACAGCCTTTAAGCCTTATGCTCGTCAACTCAACAAATCTCGGCTTGATATAATCGCACCTACTATTCATTTGATAGACTAAACAACAATACAAAGAACGTAAACTTCGTAGCGGTTTATTATTAGTACCGATCCGGTATTTCCATCAAACCACACATAAATATAAAACAAATTATTGCAAAAGGCAAAAGTTTAACATATTTGAAATCAACACCTTATGAACTATACTTGTTAACAATTGTTCATAAGAAAGCCCGCACAGTGGCGGGCTTTCCTTGAATTGTCTCTGAAGTCGTTTATGAACGGACTTCCTTGATTCTTGCTTTTTTACCGGTAAGACCTCTAAAGTAGAAGATACGTGATCTTCGGACTTTACCTTTTTTGTTGATTTCTATCTTTTGCAATGCTGGCATATTAACAGGGAAAATACGCTCTACCCCAACTGTACCCGACATCTTACGAATAGTAAAAGTTTCAGTTGCACCAGTACCTCTTCTTTGAATAACCACGCCTCTAAAAAACTGGGTACGTGTTTTTTCACCTTCCCGAATTTCGTAATAGACAGTTATAGTATCGCCTGCAGAAAATTTTGGAAATTCTTTTTTGGTAACAAATTCGTTTTCGACAAACTTAAGTAATGACTCCATTGTATTGATTTATATTATAATCGCACCAACATTCACGATTTTCGTCAGAGGTTGATTTAACAGGATGCAAAAATAGTTTATATATTAGAAACAGCAAGAATGTTTCGTACAAATTTTAATGTTTGGCACATTATTGAGCTTTAAAGTACTATCCTAGCAGATCTGGCCTTAGTTTTTCAGTTCGTTCCATAGCCTGATCTTCACGCCATTTCTCAATTTTAGGAAAATTTCCGCTTAAAAGTACTTCAGGTACTTTCATTCCTTTATATTCAGAAGGTCTAGTGTAAACTGGGGGAGCCAAAAGGTTGTCTTGAAATGTATCGGTTAAAGCCGATGTCTCATTGTTTAAGACACCAGGTATTAATCGTATTACTGTATCACAAAGAATGGCGGCACCAAGTTCACCCCCTGATAATACATAATCACCGATAGATATTTCCCGGGTAATCAATGTGTCTCGCACGCGTTGGTCGACACCCTTGTAATGACCACATAGAATGATGACGTTTTTTAGCAAAGACATGCCGTTGGCCATTTTCTGATTAAGGGTCTCACCATCGGGAGTCATATAAATAATCTCATCGTATGTGCGTGATGCCTTTAGGGCGGTTATGCACTTGTCGATAGGTTCAATCATCAAAACCATGCCTGCACCTCCTCCAAATTGATAGTCGTCTACCTGATTGTAACTTTTATCCGTATAATCTCTGAGATTATGGAAATGAACCTCTACCAAGCCTTTTTCAATGGCTCTTTTTAGAATTGATGCCTCAAACGGACTTTTCAAAAGTTCAGGTAAGACCGTTATAATGTCAATGCGCATATCGAAATAGGCTTTAGGTGATTATTTTGCGCTCCAAAAGTAATGAAAACAGTGTGAATCTTTTTTCCATCCCAACTTTTCATATAATCGTTGCGCCGGATTGTCAACGGCGGTTTCTAGGGCGAGGCCCTTACATTCACGTGTCGTGCAGTAAGTTTTTGCTTGAGACAATAGCATTTCGCCTATTCCTTGGTTTCGATGGGCTTGACTTACAAATAAATCGTTGAGAATATAATACGGTTGAAGGGAAACGGACGAGAAGGTGGGGTAGAGTTGCGTAAAACCTACCGCTTCCCCCTTGATAATTGCCATCAAAATAACGGAGTCTTTATTCAAAATGCGCGACTCAAGAAATTTTTCAGCAGCCTTCAAATCAGAAGATTGTCCGTAGAAAATTCGATATTGATCAAACAACGGCACTAATTGCACTAAATGTTTGGTTGTGGCGCTTACAATTACAATCATATGGCAAAATAAAAGCCCCGTTCTGGGGCTTTTATCTTATTTTGATTTTTTATATCTATTTATTTCGTCTTGAAGCTGCCTACTTATTTTTTGTTCTCTTTCAAGGGCTCTTCGTCTATGATCTTCATATTCGGTTTCAAGTTCAGATAAATTCGATTTTGCTTCTTGCGTAAGCACGTTACTTCTTCTGAACTTGTACATAAAGAATAGCATAAGCGCCATTAAGCCTGCTATTATCGACCATAAAATAGTGTTGTAGGTGACTTTTTCCACGAGAATACCCAAGAATGACATGCTGTCTTTTTCTTCGGTAACCCCTGCAAGGTTGTTGGTGGTGTCTTCCAATTTCTTGTTCAACGAAGCAATAGTGGTTTCATGTCCAGAAATTGTAGCGTTCAATTCACCTACTTTTTTATTAAAAGTACTTAAAGAATCCAACACATTTTGACGTAATTTGTCAAGATAAATCCTTCTGACCACCTCATATCTCTTTCCGTCAGCACCCCAATTGCCTGATTTTTTCAATAAAAACTCAAACTGGCTATCAATATGACCTCTATCCAGTGATAGTCCCTGTTCTTCCTCAGCGGCTGCTTCTTGGGCAAATTGTAGGTTAAATGCCAATAGGGAGATTACAATAAATAGTATTTTTATAATCTTCATTTTAAAAATAATTCTTAAAAATTAATAATGATTTAGAGTGGGGCTAAAGTAATTCAATAATATCAATTACGAAAAAAAAACGATAACATCGTAAATTTAAGATTAAGAACGTATTGTTGTTTTAGCCGATTTTAACGCTGTATAATCCCTTAATAATAGGTGAATCTTCTTACTTTGGAAATGTATTTCGCCAGTCGTATAACTTGATGCGAATACCCATATTCATTGTCATACCAAATATATAATACCACGTTTTTTTCGTTGCTGGAAACGATTGTTGCTTTGCTATCATAAATGGCGGGGGCAGAGGTGCCAATAATATCTGAGGAAACCATCTCTTTATTCAATGAATATTTTATTTGTTCGACCAAATCTCCTTCAAGTGCGTATTTTTTTAAAATGGTATTAATGCCGTCAAGTGATGTTTTATTGCGTATTTCGAGATTTAAAATGGCCAAAGACCCGTTGGGAATTGGTACCCGAATGGCGTTTGATGTAAGTTTGCCTTCTAGTGAGGGTATTGCTTTTGACACGGCTTCGCCGGCACCGGTCTCCGTGATGACCATATTTAGGGCGGTCGTCCTTCCTCTTCTGAACTTAGCGTGTACATTGTCTATTAGGTTTTGATCATTTGTGTAAGCATGTATGGTTTCTAAATGCCCTTTGATTATCCCTAAGGAATCTTCAACTACCTTAAGAATGGGGGCAATAGCGTTCGTGGTACACGAGGCCGCAGCGAAAATTTTATTGGTTTCAGGGTCATGTTCTAAATGGTTTACACCATGCACTATATTGGGTATTTCCTTCCCAGAAGCTGTTAACAAAACTTTTGAAACTCCCTTAGATTCAAGGTGCATTTCTAAATCAACTTTATTTCGAAAGTCACCAGAACTATCAATAATAAGCGCTTCTGAAATGCCATATTGAGTATAATCAAGTTCGGCCGGGTTCTCGGCGCTTATAAAATGAACGGTAGTACCATTTATAATAAGTGCTTTCTGGTCAACGTCAACATCTACGGTTCCCATGAATTTACCATGAACGGAATCGATTCGCAATAGGCCTGCTTTTTTTTCAAGAATTTCCTTATCTAACTTGTCTTTCGTTACCACGGCTCTAAGGCGCAGTTGATTGCCTTTACCCGTTTTCGCCATTAGTTCGCGGGCCAGAAGGCGACCTATTCTGCCAAACCCATATAGAACAACATCTTTAGGACAAATATCTTCAGTATCGTTGGCGTTTTTAAGCTTGCCAGTCACAAATGTCCTGATATCATCGACGTCTTGACCGTTATCGGAATGATACTCATATGTCAGTTTTCCGATATCCAGTTTTGAGGGAGGAAGTTCTAAATCGTTTATTGCCCTGAGTATTTCTACCGAATCAAAAATGGAAATTGGTTTCTGCACAAATTCCCCTGCATATTCATGTAATTGAATAATATCACTAACACTTCTATCAATAATCTGATTTTTGAACAAAACAATTTCTATCGATTTGTCGTACCAAAGATCACTGGTTATTTTGATGAATTCGGTAGTGGCTTTTCTTCTATCAGCCTGAAAGGCCAATTCCCTTTCATAAGATATATTATTGCCCATAGTCGTTTTGCATTGATTCTCACCGTTACAAAAATATATATTATAAATGGCTATTACCCAAATATTTAAAACAAAAACGCTCCACAGGGGAGCGTTTAACAGTTGAACAAAGCCTTTTATTGAAAGATCAATCGTTCTTTTTCGCCATTTTCGTTCATTAAGGTAATAACAGTTTTACCGAATCTCGAAATGTTCGCAAAAAGTGCACGGGCTTCTTGAATATCGTTAATTTCTTCGCCATCGACGGAAATCAAAATTTTTCCATCAAGACCATAACCACGGTACTTTTCGGGTACACCTATAATACGTACACCACTTTTTACCTTATATTTTTTCTTATCTTTTTCGGTAAGATTCTTTACTTCGAGCCCCATTTCGGGCAAATGCAAGGTTTGTCTTTCTTTTAAGACTACGGGTATTTCGAATGTTTCACCTTCCCTGTCAATCGTCACTTGAACGGTATCGGTAGGGCGCTTGGTGGAGATGTAACCGGTAAGGTCTGCAAACTTATGAACCTTAATATTATCTATTTGTTTGATAACATCGCCATGCTTAAGGTCTGCATCCATCGCTCCTGAATCTTCGACTACGCTTTCAACGAACACGCCGTCAATCTCATTTAATCCATTTTGAATGGCATAAGGGGTATTTCCATTTATTGAATTGATGCCTAACATACCTTTCTGCACATTACCATACTCCAAAATGTCATCTACAACTTTTTTAGCGATATTGCTGGGTACTGCAAATGAATACCCTACATAAGAACCGGTTTGTGAAGTGATTGCCGTATTGATGCCAACAAGGTCCCCATTGGTATTTACCAATGCGCCACCGCTGTTTCCAGGGTTAACTGCCGCATCAGTTTGTATGAAGGACTGATTTTTCCCTAAATCCCTTGCTTTAGCACTAACAATTCCAGCGGTAACCGTGGAAGTAAGGTTAAAAGGATTGCCCACTGCTAAAACCCATTCGCCAATTTTGGTATTGTCAGAATCCCCAAATGCCAAATAGGGAAGTTTATCGGTAACATCAATTTTTAAGAGAGCAATATCGGTGTTCGGATCCGTACCGATCAAAGTGGCCTCATAAGTTTTATTATTATTCAAGGTTACTTGTAACTGGCTTGCCTTCGCCACTACATGATTATTGGTGACGATATATCCATCAGCCGAAATGATAACACCAGAACCCGTACCTACTTGAGGTATCTGGCTACCACCTTGGCCATAAAAGAAATCTATAAAACTATTTCCTCCTCTGCTTATAGTGACATTTTTCACGTGAACTACTGCATTCACAGTATTTTCGGCAGCAACTGTAAAGTCAATCTCATTTATGCCTGAGCCCTTTGCCGAAGTGGGTGTGTAGCTGGTATTAAATACCGAATTATTGTCATTTTCGGTTACAACCGCGTAGTTTATATTTTCAAAAAACAGTTTGTATGCTCCTAAGGTTATGGCCCCTGCAAAAACGGATACCAATAACAGGCTTCCTAATTTTTTCATATATATTTATCTTTTTAACATTGTTAAAACAAAATTACTTAAATCAATACTTGGCAATTACCGGTTTAACTACATTTTAACTGCTAAAATTACCTTAAATAAAGTCATATCTTTGTATCTCAATTTATGACATGGACATTATATTTTATAAATATCAAGGTACGGGAAACGATTTTATAATGATCGACAATCGCCAGAAACTATTTCCCAAAAACAATGCCAATGTCATTGAGAATCTGTGTGATAGAAGATTTGGCATAGGTGCCGACGGTCTTATTTTGCTTGAAAATGACGAAATGTCAGGTTATCGCATGGTCTATTTTAACTCCGATGGAAAAGAAGGTAGTATGTGCGGTAATGGAGGAAGGTGTTTTGTAGCTTTTGCCGATTTCTTGCAAATAATACAAGGAAAGACTTCTTTCGATGCCGCGGATGGATTGCATGAGGCAACCATAAACAATGGTATCGTCAGCTTAAAGATGCAGAATGTCAACGAAATTAAAGTGAAGCCGAATGCCATATTTATGGATACGGGGTCGCCACATCATGTACAAATAGTAGAAAATTTAGAAGCTTTGGATGTTTTTAAAGAAGGAGCGAAACTGCGCTACGGTCTCTATGGTGAGAAAGGAAGCAATATAAACTTTGTCTCACCAAGGGTTGACGGGTCTTATGATGTACGTACCTATGAGCGGGGCGTAGAAGATGAAACACTATCATGTGGTACTGGTGTTACTGCCGTTGCCTTGGCCATGCATCATCTGGGTAAGTCAAAAGGCAATCAAGTTCAAATACATACGAAAGGTGGAGATTTAAAGGTTGAATTTGATGAAAAAGACGGAATTTACACCGATATTTTTTTAATCGGTTCTGCCAAACAGGTTTTTAAAGGTGAAATCGAATGTTGAATCTAACCGGTAAGACAGTATATCTCAGGGCACTTGAGCCCGATGACATAGAGTTCCTTTATTTTTTAGAAAACAGCACGGATCTATGGGAAATAAGCGGAACCACCACACCGTATTCCAAATTTATATTGGAGCAATATTTAGAGAATGCACACCGTGATATTTATGACGTAAAGCAGTTACGTTTATGTATTTGTACCAAAGACGATGACAAGACGATCGGTTTTATCGACTTATTTGATTTTGATCCAAAGAATCATAGGGCAGGGGTGGGCTTGGTTATTTTAAATAAGGAAGAAAGAAATAAAGGCGTAGGCTCTGAAACGGTGTCATTGATATGCGATTATGTGTTTTCTGTATTGGGACTGCGACAGTTGTTTGCCAATGTGTTGGAAGATAATAAAGCAAGTGTACATTTGTTTGAAAAATTAGGCTTTGAGAAGGTAGGAGTTAAAAAGGATTGGATTTTTTCGAAGGGATCATATAAAAATGAAATTTTGTTTCAAAAACTAAATCGTTAATGTATATAAGGAGAATTTTACTGGGTATTGTATTCATGGGGCTTATCGTGGGAGGTTTTTTTGCCTATAAAATCTATGCGGCGATATTTTCCCCAAACACCACATTTAACAACGATGAGGCATATGTATATGTTCCGACCGATGCTACCTATGAAGATGTGGAAGCTACTTTGGAACCGCTTTTGGAAGATATGAACTCCTTTAAACAAGTTGCCGAAAGAAAGGGGTATCTGGCGAATATTAAAGGTGGAAAGTACGCAATCAAAAAGGGGATGAACAATAATGATATCATCAACTCACTGCGTAGCAACAATATTCCTGTAAAAGTTGCTTTTAACAATCAAGAGACATTGGCCGATCTTGCCGGAAGAATTTCGGTGCAGCTTGAACCTGATAGCCTAACCTTGCTGAGTTCCTTTGATGATCCCGAGTTTTTGAAAGCGAACGGATTCGATAAGAATACTGGGCTTTCCATGTATATTCCGAATAGTTATGAGTTTTTCTGGAATACTTCTGCGTCTCAATTTAGGGAACGAATGTTGAAGGAATACAAGCGTTTTTGGAATACTGACAGGTTGCAAAAGGCAAAGGCATTAGGTTTAAAACCTTCTGAAGTCATTAGCCTAGCTTCGATTGTACACAAAGAAACAGCTAAAGTCGATGAGCGTCCGCGTGTGGCAGGCGTTTATTTGAACCGTTTGCGCAAAAAAATGTTATTGCAGGCTGACCCAACAGTCATCTATGCGTTAAAACTGCATAATAATGACTTTGATACTATAATTAAAAGGGTGCTTTACAAAGACTTAGAAATTGACTCTCCGTATAACACCTATAAATATGCCGGTGTGCCACCTGGCCCTATCACAATGCCCGACATATCTGCTATTGACGCTGTTTTGAACCCTGAAAAACACGACTATTATTATTTTGTCGCGAATGTCGAAAATTTCGGTTATCATAAGTTTGCTAAGACTTTATCGCAGCATAACCGAAATAAAGCGCAGTATATCCGATGGATAAATGAGAAAAATATAAATAGATAGTGCATTAATCGCAAATTCCATACTTCTTAACTAATATTAGGTATTTTTAACAAAGCCTTTTAAGAGTTACTTAAAATGCAGTTTATCTTTGTAGCTTGAAATTTAAGCAGATCGTTTTTTGATCGTCAGTCTTAAGAAAACAGAGATATGAGAAGATGTACTATCTTTTTTTGTTCTCTTATCATGCTTGTTGTCTTGATGAGTTTTAGCTTTAAGCCTTCGTACGCGGAGGTTCCTGAAACGCTCAAGGTAAATGGACCTACTGAAGTTTTGTTCCCCAAAAACAAAACTGAATTAAATGCTATTATGATTATGCCTCCCTTTTTGGGAAGCTCGTATGTTGGTTTTAAAGAGGCTTTGGCCTTTAAAGAGTCGCAAGGCAATTATTTTACGACCAACACTTTAGGTTATTTAGGAAAATACCAATTTGGTATTGGTACATTACAGTTAATAGGTGTTTACAATGCTGTAAGTTTTCTTAAAGATCCTGTATTGCAAGAAAGGGCCTTTCATACCAATATTGCCCGAAATAAATGGATTCTTAGAAGGGACATAAAACGATTTGAAGGTATGCAGATCGGTGGTGTCAAGGTTACCGAATCAGGTATGTTGGCCGCAGCACATTTAGCAGGTGCGGGTAACGTTAAAAATTATTTGCGTTCGCTTGGCGAGATTGATGTTTCTGACGCATATGGTACGAGCATTGCGAAGTACATAAAAAAGTTCTCGGGCTACGATGTATCACATGTTCATCCGAAAAGGAATCCAAAAATTTAAGATTATTATTGTGTACATATGAAAATGGCCCCGACGGAAACGTTGGGGTTTTTTATGCATGTATTATAAAAATGCTAGGTCTTTTGTGAAGATTTAAGCTTGTTTTTTTCCACGCACTTACAGTTTTTGTGGCAATGTATTCGGTGGTCAGTGTGATGTCACAAGCGATACACAAACGGGTTTGATCGTTCAATGTTCTTAGTAATTCTTCCAAAAGCTTATCGTTTCGATAAGGCGTTTCAATGAACAATTGAGATTGGTTCAAAGTGGCCGAAGTTTTTTCAAGTCGCTTTATGGCCTTTTTTCTTTCGGAGGCGTCGATGGGCAAATATCCATTGAAAGCAAAATTTTGACCGTTCATTCCGCTAGCCATTAATGCCAATACGATTGATGATGGGCCTACCAAAGGAACTACTTGTACATTCTTTTCGTGTGCAATCTTCACGATATCGGCACCGGGATCTGCAATGCCTGGGCACCCTGCCTCTGAAATAACCCCGACGTCATGACCTTCTAGACAAGGTTGTAAAAACGCTGGAATGGTTTCCAGTTCGGTGTATTTGTTCAAGACCTCAATATGTAATGAAGGTTGCGGTTTTCGTGGGCTTATCTTTTTTATGAACCTTCGTGCCGATTTTTCATTTTCTACGATGTAATAATCAATGTCTTCGATCGCGCGTTTAATTGAAATAGGCAGTACTTCTAACGGGGGACCGTCACCCAAAGTCGTTGGAATCAAAACAATTTTTCCCTTCATAGTATATGCTTTGCTATCTTTTCGTGGTTCGGATTAAAGTTTTTTGATGATTTCAGTGCACGCTTCTTTTATCATTTTAAAGACATTTTCAAATCCGTCAGGACCGCCGTAATAAGGATCCGGAACCTGATTTTCTTCCCCATCTATTTCGGTCAATAATAGCCGCACCTTTTTAACATCGTTTGCATTCTTGGCCTTGGCAATGATATTGCCGTAATTGCTTTTGTCCATAGCATAGATTATATCGAACTCATGAAAGTCATCTTCGCTAAATTTTCTACACCGCTGCTTTGAGATGTCGATCCCATGTTCTTTGGCTATGGCAATACTGCGGTGGTCGGGTTTTTCACCAATATGATAACCTCCTGTTCCTGCAGAATCGACAAATATCTTCGTAGGGTCTACCATACTTTGGAGAATACCTTCCGCCAAAGGAGAGCGGCAAATATTTCCAAGGCATACCATTAGAATTCTAGTAGCCATGGTTTTGGGGTTAGGAGAGCTTCTTTGTAAGGTCTTCTATATACTTTCGAAACTGTTTATCGGTTTCGGCAAGATTGTCTACTGTTTTACAGGCATGTAGTACGGTGGCGTGGTCTCTTTTTCCTATTTGTGAACCGATGCTTGCCAGAGATGCTTTGGTGAATTTTTTGGCAAAGAACATGGCCAATTGACGTGCCTGTACAATATGTCTTTTTCGGGTCTTCGATTGTAAGGTGGCTACATCCATTTCAAAATAATCTGATACTACTTTTTGAATATAGTCTATAGAAACTTCGCGTTTTGTGTTTTTTACGAACTTTTCAACAATCTGTTGCGCGAGGTCTAGGGTTACTTCTTTCTTGTTAAAAGAAGACTGGGCAATAAGTGATATGATAGCGCCTTCAAGTTCCCTGATATTGCTCTTTATGTGTTTGGCAACATGCTCAATAATTTCATCGGGCATTTCGACACCATCGCGATAGAGCTTGTTCTTTAATATAGAAATTCTTGTCTCGTAATCGGGGGTTTGTAATTCGGCTGAAAGTCCCCATTTGAATCGAGATAACAATCGTTGTTCGATATCTTGCATGTCAACAGGGGCTTTGTCGGAGGTCAGTATAACCTGTTTCCCGTTTTGGTGCAAGTGGTTGAATATATGGAAGAATACATCTTGCGTTCCCGATTTGCCTGATAGAAACTGTACGTCGTCAATAATCAGAACATCGATCAGCTGGTAAAAATGGATAAAATCGTTCCTTGTGTTCTTTTTTACCGATTCAATATATTGTTGTGTAAACTTTTCTGCTGAAATATAAAGAACCGTGCGTTCTGGATACTTGTCTTTGATCTCGACGCCTATAGCATGTGCCAAGTGTGTTTTTCCTAGACCTACGCCGCCGAAAATCAATAACGGATTGAACGAGGTTCCTCCAGGTTTATTGGCTACGGCCATTCCTGCGGAACGGGCCAAGCGATTCGAGTCGCCTTCTAAAAAATTATCAAAATTGTAATTGGGGTTCAGTTGTGATTCAATCTTAATATTTCGAATACCTGGAATTACAAACGGATTTCTTAATTGTGGATTTTTTGACTTTACCGGTACATCCATTTCTTGAGGACCCATATTGCCTCTGTTCGAACTCGGAATTTTTTCGGTAAAAGGTTCTCTATTGCCGTAAGTGTTTTCCATCCTGATGATATACACCAGTTTTGCAGTTTCACCTAGCTCTTTTGTGAGGGCAACTTTCAATAATTTTACGTAATGTTCTTCTAGCCATTCGTAGAAAAATTTGCTGGGCACCTGAATACTGAGAGCATTGTCTGCTAGTTTGATAGGCTTAATAGGCTCAAACCATGTCTTGAATGCCTGCGGTTGGATATTATCGTTGATAAAGGCCAAACAGTTGTTCCATACGGAATTAGCAGTAACATTCATTCTTAAGATCCTCTTATTTCGTTGGTTAATATTTTCGATAATCGCTAGAAAAATGGTCGGAGAAAACCATACTTTCTCAGTGGGGCAAATATGTGAACAAAAAAGCTAAAAAAAAAACGAGAACCCATTGAATTTCCCCTTTTTTTTTTGCATGTTCACAACCCGAAAACGAAACGACTTAAATATAAAGTTTTTACTTCAAATAAAATGGATTTTTACGAAATTTCTTTTAGAGTGCGCTATGGTGAAACTGATCAAATGGGTGTGGTCTACCACGGAAACTACCCGCAATATTTGGAGATGGGAAGGGTAGAGTGGTTACGCTCATTAGGAATTTCTTACAGAGAAATGGAAAAAAGCGGGGTTATGTTGCCTGTAATTTCTTTATGCGTAAACTACAAAAAATCTGCACTTTACGACGACTTAATTACAGTAAAAACCCAACTAAAGAAGATTCCTTTGGTGAAGATAGAATTTGACTATGAAATTAGTAATGAGGCAGGAGAAATTTTGGCAACCGCAAATACTGTTTTGGCGTTTATCGATATGAAAACGAATCGTCCGATAAAATGTCCGGACTATATTTTGGAGAAAATCAAGACAATTTCGTAATTATGAATTTTGATCAAGCATTTCTAAGGTTTGATGACTTTGGTTTTTACACCTTGAATTTTATCAAACATTTTTTTTATGTGCGCTGATTCCGTTTTCCGAACGGAAATAATCAGGGTACAGTCCATTTCCATTTTCTGAAAGCTTATTTCCAATTGTTGATGTTTGATAATACGCATTACCTTGTCCATTTCTTTATAGTCAAAAGAGAGTTCAACCTCTTTCCGCAAGGTTTTAGAAACAATACGTGCCTCTTGAAGGGCTAGTTGCGCGGCCATGCGATATGCGCTAATTAACCCGCCGACTCCCAATTTAGTTCCGCCGAAGATTCGGGCAACGGCAACGAGCACATTGGTAACTCCGAAAGATTGAATTTGCCCGTAAATGGGCATTCCGGCCGAATTGTTGGGTTCACCATCGTCATTGGCACGATACCTGATTTTTTCAACTCCTAATTGCCAAGCATAGCAAACATGATTGGCGGTATAGTGTTGTTTTTTTAATGCTTCCAAAATTGGTTTGACCTCATCTTCATTTTTTATAGGGAACACGTACCCGTAAAATTTACTTTTTCTTTCCTTGAAGATGATTTCCTTCGAAGGCTTTAGCACTGTCTTATAGCTGTCTGTTTTTTGTTCCATTAGAATAAGGCTACAAGGGCAATGCTAATGACGGCAAGAACGATACCGCCCCAATTTTTTGTTGAGAGTCGTTCTTTGAAAAGAATAATGCCAAGCAGGGTTGAAAATAGCACTATTGCTACGTTGTTTATGGTAAAGACAGCTGCACTATTTAGACTTGGGTGTTGCAACGCTTTCAATATAAAATAGATCGAGAAATAGTTGAGTATGCCCAAAACAATGCCCCCTAGAATATTTTTAAAATTTACGCGTAAAGGAGTTCGTATTGACTTAAAACCAATAAAAAGTATACCTGTGAATGCAGCTGAGGCAAATACGGTCGCCGAAAAAAGAGGAAACTCACTTTCACTAATATGTATAGCTTGAATGAATTTGATACTGGCATCGATAATGCCCGAGCCCAAGAAAACCAGCAGCGGTAATATCAATGATGATTTCAATAGCGCTATCGAAGTTTCTTTTACCGATGCAAAATAAACAGCGGCCAAGGCCAAAACGATACCTAATATTTGAAATCCACTTAATAACTCGTTATATAGCAGAACACCGGCGAGTACCGGTATGACCAATGACATTTTGGTAGCGACAGATGCTGCCGAAACGCCTACTTTCTGGGAAGTTGCGGCCATTAAATTAAAGACGACAATAAATAAAACACCGAGAACCAAGGTGCCCCAAAACCAAGGTTTTTCTGGTAGTGTTTCGATTTGAATCGTGCCTTTGTAAAAAAAGAACCCGACCGAGCTGGCTACGACATAATTAGTGATTATAGCATAAAGCGTTTCTACTTTGTAAATGGAATATAGCTTGAAAACTACAAATATGAGGGTCGAAAATAGAATACTAAGCGCTAAGTTCAACATACTATAGCTTCGACTTTAGGTCAGTTATATCTTCTTTGCCAACAAGAAGGTTCCAGGTGTGAATGCCCAATGCCTTTGCGGCTTCGGTATTGTCTTTTGAGTCGTCGATAAAAAGCGTTTCCGTTGCTACCAGGCCATTCTCATCTAGAACGAAATTGAATACCTCAGGGGTAGGCTTTCTGAGTCTGATTTCATGGGAAAGGTAAAATTGCTCAAAACAATTTTTAAATCTCTCATATTTTTTCTGTCCCACTTTTTCAATAAAGTGAGGTATATGCAATGCATTTGTATTGCTGAGCAAAAATAGTCGGTAATTGCCTTCACGACTTAGGTTCTCAATAAAGTTCAATCGGTAATCGGGGAAATCAAGCAGCATCGAGTTCCAAATTGCAATAATCTCTTCAGGAGATGCTTTTGGAAAAGTGGTTTGCAGTCGTGATATGAACTCTTCAGAGCTTAAGTCACCGACTTCGTAAAGGTCATTTGTTTCTTGTAATTCATGGGATACATTTGTGCCTCCGAACTTTTCTATACCACGTAAGACAACGCCCTTGTCGAGGTTTATAAAGATATCTCCAAAATCAAAAATCAGGTTTTTAATCATTTACAAAAGTGTTTATGGTGTCAGTGTAAATATATTCTTGTTTTACTAATTTTCCAGATAGTTTTGGGGCCGTTGTTCCTCTCTTAAAATGCGAAGTTCCAGTGAAGACTCGTGCTTCGTCCCACAGATTCGCTTCTATAAAAGTTTCTATGGTACGTTTTCCGCCTTCAACGAAAACGCTTAGAATGTTTCGTTTGTGAAAGTGGTTACATAGCTGCTGTGCTATATTGGTTGAGAAATCGATGAGTTCATAGTCGATTCCTTCTATATATTTTGAACTGTCGATTTCCTCTGTAAATATTATGGTGGGAATGGTACGATCTAAAACATGGTAATTCCCATTTATCTTTAAACTTCTGTCAAGAACGAGGCGTACCGGGTTTTTACCCGACCAATGTCGTATATCTAACTTGGGGTTGTCTTCTAAAACAGTAGTCGTTCCCACGAGAATGGCTTGTTCTTCACTACGCCATTGATGCACCCGTTGTCGCGATGGTGGTGAAGTAATCCAAAATGGTTCGGGCTGGGCATTCCGTTTTTCTTTGGCGGGGGCTATAAATCCGTCAATAGTCTCGGCCCACTTCAATAGAATATAGGGTCGTTTTTTTTCATGGAAGGTCAAAAAACGATTATGGTGTGCCCGGCATTCCTTTTCTAAAATCCCTGTCGTCACCTCACGACCGGCATCCTTTAACTTTCGAATACCCCGCCCAGCTACTTTTTCATGCGGATCCAGAATTCCAATAACCACTTTGGGGATGTTATTGGTTATGATCAAGTCGGCACAGGGTGGAGTTTTTCCAAAATGGGAACAAGGCTCTAGTGTGGAGTACAAAGTAGCCTCTTTTAGCAACGCTTTATTTTTTACCGAAGCGATGGCATTGACCTCGGCGTGAGCACCACCATAAGCACTTGTATATCCCTCTCCAATAATCCTATTGTTGTGCACCAGTACGCAACCGACCGAAGGGTTGGGGTAGGTCGAGGGTTGCCCGTTTTTGCCTAAAGAAATGCACCTCGAAATATATTTTTCATGTATATTCACCCCACAAAAATAGAATAATATTTCATGGAAACCAGTGCCCCGGTTATTCGGGAAATTCGACCCGAAGATAATGTTGAAGTAGCCGCGATTGTTCGGAAGGTTTTGGTCGATTTAAGAGCGCCCAAGGTAGGTACCGCCTATGCCGATACAACTTTAGAGCATATGTACGAGAATTATGATGTGGAGCGCTCTATTTATTTTGTCGTGGCACAAGGAGATAAAATTATGGGATGTGGCGGAATTGCCCCTTTGGACAATCATGTCGGTAATGTTTGTGAATTACAAAAAATGTATTTTTTGGAAGAGGCTAGGGGCAGGGGATTGGGAAAGGAAATGATAGAACGCTGTTTACAAAGTGCTAGGGAATTTAATTTTGAAGGATGTTATCTTGAAACGATGCCCTATATGAAAGCCGCACAAGAACTTTATAAAAAAATGGGATTTGAATATATCGATGCCCCCATGGGCGATACGGGACATTATTCCTGCCCCGTTTGGATGTTTAAAAAATTTTGAAGGCGATTACAGAGTCAGGTATTCATTTTTCATGTCCCCTGCCTAATCGGAAAAATATATAAGTGTGTTATTAAAGGAAATTAAGAATATCTTTCATAAAGAGCTCGATGCCATTTATTCAAAAGAAGAAGTAGCTAGTTTTTTCTATTTGTTGATTGAACATTACTTGGGGCTGCAGCGTTTCGTTTTGGCCATTCAACCCGATTTGATCATTTCAAAGGAAGAAGAACAGCCCTTGTTCGAGGCTTTAAGCCAATTGCGATTGGAACGCCCGATTCAATACATTATCGGAACAGCACATTTTATGGAAATGGATTTCGGCGTTACTGAAAATGTCTTGATTCCCCGACCGGAAACTGAGGAATTGGTGCAATGGGTTATTGAAGAATACCATACGGATGGCCGAAATCATGGGGATGTGAAAAAAAAGCAAGATGAGGAGGTGCGAATTCTGGATATCGGAACAGGCAGCGGGTGTATTGCGATAGCTTTGGCCAAAAACCTTCCCCATATCAAAGTAACAGCTTTGGATGTTTCTTCGGAAGCCTTGATGGTTGCTAAACAGAACGCCATTGACAACGATGTGAATGTGACGTTTGTTCAGGCTGACATGCTTCAACTGGAAGATTTGGGAGATAAATTCGATTGTATTGTTTCCAACCCCCCGTACGTAAGAATGTTGGAGAAAAAGGAAATGCAGCGAAATGTGACCGAACACGAACCTGATTTGGCGCTGTTTGTATCTGATGAAAATCCCTTGGTGTTTTATAAGGCGATATGTCGTTTTGCAAAGAAAAACCTAAAAAAATCGGGAAGTTTATATTTGGAAATCAATCAATATTTGGCAAAAGAAACCGAACAGCTTCTGAAAGACCATAATTTTTCAGAAATTGAACTGCGAAAAGATATGTTTGGAAATAACCGCATGTTAAGAGGTGTATTTTCTGGTCGAACGTAACCGTAGTGCAGACCATCTAGAAAGCCCAAAACTAATGATGTGCTACATCTGGTGTGGTAAAATTATTGATTTCGGGTATCCGAAGAATTTCAAATTGAAAAAGAGAGAGTAAATCTATGAGCGCCGAACAACAAATAATAGCATTGCGTGACGAACTTCGTGAGCACAACTACAACTATTACGTACTTGATAATCCCACGATTTCAGATTATGATTTCGATATGAAGTTAAAGGACTTGCAGGCACTTGAGGCTCAACATCCTGAATTTTATGATTCGACTTCCCCAAGTTTACGGGTAGGTGGTATGGTCACCAAGAACTTTAATACCGTGGTGCACGATTATCGCATGTACTCACTAGATAATTCATACTCTAAAGAAGACTTAGAAGATTGGGAAAAGCGCATCCAACGAATTTTAGGTGATGTAGAAGTTGAGTTTACCTGCGAACTTAAATATGATGGCGCATCTATCAGTCTGACGTATGAAAACGGTAGATTGGTACGTGGGGTTACCCGGGGAGACGGATTTCAGGGTGATGATGTGACCACTAATATAAAAACCATAAGATCGGTGCCCTTGAAGTTAAAAGGGGACTATCCCCCGAAATTTGATATTCGAGGAGAGATTGTATTGCCTTTTGAAGGATTTGCCAAAATGAATGCGGAACGTGTCGAGAATGGGGAAGATCCATATATGAACCCTAGAAATACGGCATCGGGCAGTTTGAAATTACAAGATAGTGCAGCAGTGGCGCAACGTCCTTTAGATTGTTTATTGTATGGTATCGTAGGCGAGAAGACAGGCATTTCTTCGCAATGGGAGATGCTCGATAAAGCAAGAAGTTGGGGTTTTAAAGTTCCTACTGCGGCACAATTGTGCAAGTCGACCGACGATGTTTTACAATTTATAGAATACTGGGATGTTCATCGTCATGAATTGCCCTATGAGACCGATGGTGTGGTCATTAAGGTCAACAGTACGCGCTATCAAGAAGAATTGGGGTATACCGCCAAGTCGCCACGATGGGCCATGGCCTATAAGTTTAAAGCCGAGCAGGTCTCTACGGTGCTGAATGAGATTACTTATCAGGTGGGGCGAACAGGGGCAATTACCCCCGTCGCCAATCTTGTTCCGGTTTTATTGGCGGGCACAACGGTCAAAAGGGCTTCTTTGCACAATGCGGATCAAATCGCCAAATTCGATATCCGCGAAGGCGATACCGTTTTTGTGGAGAAAGGAGGAGAAATAATTCCCAAAATTATGGGGGTCGATTTTACCAAACGTCCACATGACTCTGTACCTACGGTATACATCGACCATTGTCCCGAATGTCATTCCAAATTGGTGCGTACCGAGGGTGATGCCAAACATTATTGCACAAACTATTACGGTTGTCCACCTCAGATTACGGGGCGCATACAACATTATATTTCCCGAAAGGCCATGGATATCGAAGGCATGGGGAGCGAAACCGTAGAGTTGTTATTTAAGGAAGGGCTGATAAAGAACTACGCCGACCTTTATACATTGACCAAAGAACAAGTGCTCCCTTTGGAGCGAATGGCAGAGAAATCGGCCGATAATTTGATTAAAGGTGTTGCTGAATCTGTGAAGATACCTTTTGAACGTGTGCTTTTTGCTTTGGGAATCCGCTTTGTGGGCGAGACTGTGGCAAAGAAACTGGCAAAAGCCTATAAAAATATAGATGCCCTGATGGTCGCAACGGTAGAAGAGTTAATCGCTGTGGACGAAATAGGGGAACGCATTGCCCAAAGTGTAGTTGAATTTTTTCAAAACGAGAATAATCGTGAAAATATCGAACGTCTTAAAAGCTATGGCATTCAGTTCGAACTCACAGCGGACCAATTGGAAAACCAGACAGAAAAATTAAAAGGACAAACCTTTGTTGTCTCCGGCGTATTTGAAAAAGTAAGCCGTAATGAGCTAAAAAAATTGATAGAAGATAACGGGGGCAAGGTAGGCTCAAGTATTTCGTCAAAAACCACCTATCTGGTCGCCGGTGATAAAATGGGTCCCAGTAAACGAACTAAAGCAGAAACGCTCGGGGTACCTATTATTTCCGAGGATGATTTTCTGATGATGGTCTAGATGGCAATGAAATTTCTTTATCAATGATTGTTAGGGTTGTATTTTAATTAATCTAAAAAATTTTGTTCAGGCTTGGTTGTTATTCTTTTTTCGGTCAATTCAATAGCTTTTTCCAAAAACTCGTCCTTTCCTGATTTGACCCCTTCAATCGACTTGTTTACATAAATGTCTGGTAGAAAACCAATGCCGTGCAGTTGCGAACCATCATGTTTTTCTACCTTCATGCCAGTCCATCTTATACTAAAACCTTCGGATAATTGAAGTAGGTTTATATTGCCGTTCGTGCCGGCCGTAGGTTGCCCTATAATTGTTCCCAGGTTGTAACCTCGAATATATCCCATATAGCTTTCGGCATAGCTCATTGCGGTTCCTTTGGTTATAAAGATGATTTGTTTATCGCCCAAATAGGGTTTTTTGCTCGGTAGCATCCAGTTTGCATTTTGATACGATACTTTTTTTCTGTCAGGATATATACTTTGGGGTATTTTCATCCACGACGAGACGGTATCATTTTCTTTGAGCAAATAAGAAATAAACCCATGATTACCATTCGGATAAACCCTTAAATCACATATGATAGACTTTGACTTTGCTAGCTCTGGAATTAGCTTTTCAATATCTTCCATTGCTATACTATTTAAGTTAAGATAGTAGACGCTATCATTTATTTTTTCATGGTCGGCCATTCTTGTCGGCGAACTGTAGGGGTAACTATTTCGTATCAATTTTATGTCTTGACCGTTTACTGTGATAATTAATTCAGCGTCTTTTTCTCCTAGTAAACTGAGTTGTTCTGCCTTGTGGTTCAACCACCCTTCTGTTCCTGCTGAAATTCTTGAATTTATTTCTTCAAAATATTCTTTAGTATTCTTACCGTTGATTTCGGTAACAATATCTCCAACGACCAATGGTATTTCACTGTCGAGAACGTTTGTTATCACAAGTTTATTTTCAATCCATTTCCAAGTAATTGGCGGTGTAGACCACCCGGAATTCCTTTTGTAAGTAACATTGATATGTCCATCTTTTAAGGGGGAAGTAAATTTTTCCAAAGTGACCAAATGATCTTTTGCAGAAGCATCTGTAAAACTTCGCGATAAGGCCTTTTGAAGTTCTTCAGGCCAATCAACATCCACAACATCAAAATAGGGATAGAAGTGTTGAAAGACATTGTAGGTGTTAATGACATTGCCCCATCTAACGGGCAAATCGGTAGCTTCTTGTTGAACTTCTTTTAGGTCGTTTTTTAATTTAAGTAAACTACCAGAATCAGATTTCGGATAGGTGCCACCCTCGTTGGAATACAATACCAACGGAACCTGAAAGTAAATACCCTTCGTAATTTCCTTTTCAATTAACTCGCCAAATTTGGGGTGGTTTTCGAAAATTTGTTGGCCTCTTTCCTTTTCAATAACTCCCGTATATTTTAAAACTACTGATTTATTCCCTTGGTGGGAATCACTATTTGTTAATGAACAGGTATAACCAACGCCTTCAAAATGCCATTTTTCTGGTTTATAATCGCTAAAAGACGTTTCTGTTTCAAAATCCTGATTAGAAAGCGGAACTTCAATCCAATTACCGTTATTTTCATAAAATAGTTGTGGCAAATCATAAAGTATTGAACCTTTTCCACTAAGGGCAGCACCTACTTGAATTGATGTTGTGTATGAATCGATGTCGGTAATAATTTCGTATTGCTTCCATTGTTCCCCAACTACAGCTTCTTTATTTAAATCTGATGTGCCATCCAATTTTTCCAATACAAATCTCAAATACCCTTTTTCTGAATGAAGGTCCCCGTTTTTCGCCCAAGCAGTATACTTAACTTTTCTGCCTATGTATCTGACAGGATCGATTTTCAGTGTAAGTTTACTGACAACGAACGAGTAGTCTTTATTAATAATGCCGTTTACTCTAGAACTTTGATATGGTGTTCTTAGTTGGGGATCCATCCCGATACCAACACCACTATGCTGCCAAAATGTAGGTTTGAAACCTTCTGTATTTTTTGGGGTTATGGTTGTTAAATTATATTTGTCCGACTTCGTTGTCGAAAAGTTTATTGACGGAGCAATGGGCTTAAAAAGCGTGTTTAAAGTATTTATCAATTCCTCCTTTGATTCACACTTTTCGACAAGATTCGCTCCATAAATCGCAAAAGAAGTCCAATCGATTTCAGATACGCCGTCACTCGGGTGAAAATATTTCACGTATCCGTATACACTAGCAAAAGCTTGTAAATTTTCGATTTTCTGTTGCCTATCGGAAGAGTTATTTTTTTCGGAGCAGCTGATGAAAAGTAGGAGCAGAATATAACCAATCTTAAATCTCATAACATCTTATTCAAATAAACCCGAATATAACTAAATATTTAGTTAAAACTATGTGTTTAGTTTATAAAACTCCTTTTATAATAATCAGCGCTATCATAGTTGAAACATTTGCACTAACGGATTTGTTTGAAACAATATTGATTAACAAGTCATTTTATGAAAGATTAAAAAGAGTTCTTCCCATGTATAATAAATCACTGGTATAAAAATCTATTTAACTCTTATCCTATTCGCGTTCCGTTTTTTACTTGTCTCTCAGGATGGATCAGGGTCACTTCCTTATTATCGCCTACACCGCCTAATACAAGGCATTCACTCATAATCGTGGCAATTTGTTTGGGAGGAAAGTTCACCACGGCAATTACTTGTCGACCAATGATTTCTTCCGTCTGGTATAATTTTGTGATTTGTGCCGATGTTTTTCGTGTGCCGTACACACCAAAATCGATGACCATTTTATAGGCCGGGTTTCGTACTTCTTCAAAAACCTCCGCAGAAATAATGGTGCCTACACGCATCTCAACTTTCATAAAATCGTCCCACGTCAATGCCTTACTTTCTTCGTTTTTGCTCATGCTTGCCAAAATAGTATTACGGTCAAATTTATAGATTAACTTTTGAATACTTTTTGGTCGGTTTCAATTTTATAACGACAAAGGTCAATACAATCCGGGAGAAACAAATAAAGATTTCGATTTGGCTTAAATATTTTCAAGAGTGTTGTCTTCTATTAGACAGGCTCCACAGAAAATGGGTAGTGATAATAAATATGGAAAGAAAGAGGTACTCGGCGAAATAGGTATTCTCCCCGAGGCCTAATTTTTGGTAGTACCGAAAACAGAACCAATAAGTAAGGAAATTCAGAATCAGAAAGGGGAGTAGGTACTTCCACTTCATTAGTAGTTGTGTATAGGTTTTTAAAGAAGATAGAATTTTAAGATCCTTGCCGAAAAGTTGCGATACCATAGGCCAGAGAAAAAAGAGGGGTAATGCAAAAAGGCGGGACTCACGGGCAAAAGAGCTCACAAAAACTATGGGCGAGTTGATGAGAACCGTCAACAAGAAAGCATAAACAAATTTCTGATGAAAGTTGTTTTTGTCTTTCCCCTTAAGAAATAGAAAAGCAAAATATAAAGGCACACCCAGACTAACAAAAAAAGACACCAGTGATTCTACCGTATTTTTTGTATTCTCAAAATTTTCTAAAAAGCAGGAATACCTACTGATCATTTCTGTCTTTGTTGCACCGATCAATTGATGCTTCCAAAGATAAATAGCAATAAAAGCTCCATAGAATACCACTGGAAGTACTATCAAAGCAGATAGCCGCAAGCGGTTCAAAGTGAACCATTTTTTAGAAGCCATCTTTAAACCTGGAAGAAAAATCAATAGCGCAGGAAGAAGTAATACCGTTGTTTCCCTAGTAACTAGGGCCAGGGAGAAAAACACGAGGTAAAACACCCATTTTTTTTGTACAAAAGACAGCAAGCTTAAGAGAATAAAGCAATACTGTAAGGGCTCATCGTAGCTGAATACAGGAGGGAAGAAGGCAAAAAGTATCGAGAAAGTCAGAAAATAACAGAGCATATTGAACAGGCCCTGCTGTTTGTTCTGTTTTAGACAAATTGAAAGAAAATAAATCAAAATTCCGCTCAAAAAAAGTAGAAAGAAATTGACCGGCACAAAGGCAACGCCTAATTTCATCCCAAAGGTTTCCGAAGTGGTCTCTATGAGCCATGTGGTAAAGGGTCTTCGGGCGAATGGCCCAAATTCTTTGTGATATTTTATTTGGGAAGTGAGAAATCCGTTTGAGATACGATTGTTGTTCTCGTTGAGCATACTGTCCATGTTTTCAGACATATGCAAGCCGAAAATAAGTAGAGTGCATACCAAACTCAACCCATAGGGCAAGAACTTCGAATATCTTTTCTTCTGCGAAGGTTTTTTATTCACTAAACACCAATTAAACTTTAATGATTACTACACTTGTGAAATTAGGTATTTTTGCAATTGAAAATAAAAACGAGCACTTAAATAGTGGATATGACGATTCCTGAAAATTATACTGAATTTACCGAAACATTAGCAGAAGATACCCCCAAAAAATCGTGGCCTTCCGCTTTGAAGGCCCTTTGGTACGATGCGAAGGGTGATTGGGAGGCTTCCCATAATATCGCCCAAGACATGCATGATGCTATGGGTAGCTGGATCCATGCCTATCTCCACCGAAAAGAAGGAGATAAGTTTAATGCGGGTTATTGGTACAGAAAGGCGAACCGACCTTTTAGTAATAAAAGTCTATCCGAAGAATTGAAGGAACTGGTAGAGTTTGTTTTGGGGGAAGACTAATTGGTTCTTGCCTTTACAAAAGAGAGGTGTTTGCCAAAAGGCGGCCAGAGGGTTTGATTATCAGGTAGCTAAGCTAACTACATCTCAACCTGCTTCAGGAAACAAACACTATTCTCCATTCCTTGATATTGTCCGTAATTTGGTATTACCTCATACCCTGTTTTCGAATATAAGGCGATGGCTTCGGGCTGCCTTTTTCCGGTTTCCAGAATACATTTTTTATAATTTAATTCCCTTGCCCACTGTTCCAAAGCACTTAATGTTTTAGTCGCAACCCCTTGACCTCGAGCCTCGGGCAATACAAACATTCGTTTGATCTCTACGGTGTCTGAATCGTAAGGTTTTATAGCCCCACAACCTACAGCTAAGTTTTCCGAGTAAGCTACAACGACCTCTTGAAGATTTTCAATATTGTTATATTGGTTATAAAAAGCGTGTTCGTCGCCGTCGGTTATACGCAAGTATTCATCTAGCAAAACAACAAGTTGCTGAAAATTTGGGTTTTCGGAAGTTGTTCTTTCTATTGAAATCATGGCAGTAACGATTTTTTTAGATGGATGGATATGCGCAACAAATAACCAATAAAACAAAAGCCAGCAAAGATGAGATGGTTCTAATGGTATTAAGAATGTTCCATTTTCTTTCAAAAGTTCTTCTTTGAAGGGTAATGTCTTCAGAAGAGGCGGTATCCACATCGAAAACATCCAACGATTCGTTTAGTGGAAGGTTTGCCAAGAAGGTCACCCCTACGCATCCTGCCAGATAAACGATTGTTGCGACCAGTAAACATAAGAAAGTAAAAGAAGAAGTATTGTCGCTATTGAGGTAGAGCGCCCACGGAATTAGAAAAGCGGACCCCAAAAATATAAGCGAAAAAAAAGGATTCAGAATGGACTTGTTTACCGACTGAAACGTTTTTATAAAGAGCACGTCATTCAAATTAGCAAGTCCATTGTTGACTGAAAATGACCAGGCAAAGAACAAACCCGCCATAAGGCCTGTGCTGATTGTTGCTAGTGACATGACAATATTGGTCATTAGATTTATACTTTAATGGAAACGCCCGTGGCCGCTATATGCTGAATACTGTCCAAATAAAAATCGATTCGCCCTAAATAAAGACCAAAACAACCCACTTGATTCACAATAATTTCTCTGCCTTTACTATTTTCAACAAGAGTGGGCTTGTCCAAGAAGGTATGGGTGTGACCGCCTATAATAAGATCCGTATATTGAGTTTTGGCTGCCAGTATCAAGTCGTTAGGTCTTTCTTTTGAAGGGTAATCATAACCGATATGGGACAAACAGATAACGAGATTACACTTTTCCTCTTCCTTTAACAGCCGTTCTGTGTCTTGTGCAATTTCATAAGGGTCTAAATATTCAGTCTCTTTATACAGATTTTTCCCAACGAGTCCTGAAAGTTTGATACCAAGCCCGTAAACACCTATTTTGATTCCGTCGACCATAAATATTTGATAGGGTTTGACATGGCCTGCCATAATTGTATTACTGAAATCGTAATTGGCCGATAAAAGTTCGAACTCGGCATGGGGAAGTTGGGCAAACAACCCATCAATCCCATTGTCAAAATCGTGATTTCCGATAGTTGCCGCATCGTATTTGAGCATACTCATCAGCTTGAATTCAAGTTCCCCACCATAAAAATTGAAATAAGGTGTGCCCTGAAAGATATCACCCGCATCGAACAATAGTGAATTATTATTTTCTTTTCTAATATTTTCTATCAATGAAGCACGCCGAGCCATACCCCCAAGGTTGGCATATTCAGAATGATCAGCAGAAAATGGGTCGATATGACTGTGCATATCATTGGTGTGCAAAATCGTGATTTTCTTAGCTGATTTAGAGGCACAGGAACCTAGCGATAAACCGCCTAACCCAACAAATACTGAAGAGGCAGAGGTACTCGATATAAATTTTCTTCGGTTCATGGGGTTAGTTTATAAAATCGATAGTCAACTTTGGGAGCAACGGTATCGACTCTCTTGAAATAGTCGATCATTGCGTTTCTAATAAGGTAATCAATAGTGGTTACACTAAGGGCCTCCTTAAAAAAAATCATACTGTCGCCACCGGCAGCGAGGTAATCTGAAGTCGCCACAAAATAATGACGGTTTTCATCAAAAGGTTTGTCCTGAATCTTGACCGAGGCCAGCGTGTTGTCGGTATTTAAAACGATTTGCATGCCGGAAATGGGGTGGGCCATTCCGCTTTCCAATAGATACGCGAGCAATTTTTTTACAGATTTCCCCGAAAGCTCCACCACAACAATGGTATTTTCAAAAGGCATGACTTCAAAAGCAGTGCGCGCCGAAATCTTTCCTTGTGAAATAATGGAACGAATACCCCCGTGGTTCAAAAAAACAAAATCTAGATTCTTGCCGGTGCGGGATTTAAAAATGGGTGCGCCTTCTGAAAAGACGATATCGGCAAGTAAATTTCCAGCAGTTGTGTTGTATGGTCCGTCTACCTTGGTGATTTTTTTAGGGGCATAGGCCAAGGTACTGTCAAGTATATGGTTGACGCGGTCACGATAAGGTTTTATATAGGCATTGATACTGTCTTTTTGCGGTATTGAGGTGTCGAGACGAATTTCATTTCCTTCCATGCTTGCCACATTCTGAATTTGTTGCTTGCAGGAAAAAGTTAAACCGATTGTTATAAATATAACAAAATGTTTAATTTTTAAATCCATTATAGTTTTTATCTTCGTCAAAAGAAATATGCGCGGATATTCTTTACATTTGCTGAAATGTAAAAGTACATGTTTAAAGGAATACAAGACAAGTTTAAGCATAAATCCGCAGTTAAATTTCTAAAGGAAGAATTGAAAAAGCCTCTACCTGATATTGACAGGGAAAAGGGAATTACCTCGGTAGGGTGTATTGTTGATTTAGATGCTTTTGACAATGCTAATTTGTTCTATGAGTTTGTTGAAGAGTTTTCGATAAGACCCAATGCCGTTAAAATTATCGGTTATAAGGGGTATTACGATAAAAATTCACCATATGCCACCCCGGTATTCTCTGACAAGGATTTGGGTTGGAACGGAAAAATCGAGAACAGTTACGCACACGAATTTTTGAGTAGGGAATATGATTTGTTGATTAATTATTATAAAGAAGAGAATTTGCTGGTCCAGTTGATGAGTATTAAAACAAAGGCAAGAATGAGGGTCGGCTTTAAGGAGGTAGATAAAAGTTATAACGATTTGATATTGGATTTACCTATAGAAGATTTCAAAACATTTAAATTGGAATTGAAGAAATATTTGAGAGTCCTAAACGAAATTTAAACATGGAACAGTTGCGCGGAACCGGTGTTGCCTTGATTACACCATTTAAAGAAGACCTTTCGGTCGATGTCGATGCTTTGCGGCGTGTAACCGAGCATTGCATAGATGGCGGTGTAGATTATTTAGTGATTTTAGGTACGACCGCTGAGTCGGTCACCTTGACCGCAGATGAGAAAACGCTGGTCATCGACATCATTCAGACAACGAATGCCGGCCGATTACCCCTCGTTTTGGGCGTTGGTGGCAACAATACCACTGTAGTAGTTAATGAGCTCCAGTCCCGTGATTTAAGTGCTTTTGATGCGATTCTGTCAGTTTCGCCTTACTACAATAGACCTACTCAAGAGGGCATTTATCAGCATTTCAAGGCCATCGCTTTGGCTTCTTCCAAACCTATTATACTTTATAATGTTCCAGGGAGAACAGGTAGTAATGTGCTTCCGGAAACAGTGCTTCGTTTGGCCAAAGAATTTGACAATATAGTGGCTGTCAAAGAGGCTTCGGGAAGTATGGCGCAAATAATGAAAATTATTAAGCACAAACCAAATGACTTTATGGTGCTTTCGGGTGATGATTTAACCGCATTGCCAACGGTTCTTGCGGGTGGTTCTGGCGTGATTTCGGTATTGGGGCAGGGGCTTCCTTCTGAATTCGCAAAAATGATCCGATTGGGGTTGGAACGTCGGGTCGACGAGGCATACGAAATACATTATAGTATTCAAGATGGTATGGAGCTTATTTTTGAGGAAGGAAATCCTGCAGGAATAAAAGCAATATTCGAGATATTGGCACTTTCTACGGCAAAAGTAAGGCTACCGCTGGTTGAGGCGACAGCTACGCTAAAACAAAAAATAACCGCATTTGTAAAGCCTTTTTTGAAGGTTTACGCCTAATCGAAATACCAAAAAGATATACTTCAGCGTTAAATCTTCGCTAAAGGTTAGGTCTGTTACCATATAGACGCCTATTTTAGCGGTTTAAAAATGTTTTTTAAATCCGTTGATAATCCGTAATTTTGCAGAATGTTTTTTAAAATGAGACGCTTCATTCCTGTTGTTTTTGTGGCCATGGCCTTTTATAGCTGCAGCGAATATCAAAAAGTACTAAAAAATGAGGACGTTAAGGCCAAGTACGACATGGCCCAGAAGTTCTATGAAGAGCAAGACTTTAAACGTTCCAATCGTCTTTTTGAGCAGATTGCACCGAAATACGTAGGTAAGCCCCAAGGTGAACGGGTAATGTTCTTTTTGGCCAATTCTTATTTTCAGAGAAAGGACTATAACATGGCCGGTTATCAATTTGAACGATTCATCAAATCATATCCGAAAAGCGAAAAGGCGCCCCAAGCAAGTTTTTTGGTAGCGAAAAGTTATTTTAAACTATCCCCGACCTATTCGTTGGATCAAACGGATACCGATAAGGCATTGACCAAACTCCAGAGTTTTATTAACGCATATCCTAATTCGGAATACTTTGCAGAAGCCAACATGATGGCTAAAGAGCTGACTACGAAAAAGGAACGTAAATCCTATGAAATTGCCAAACAATTCAACAAAATAGGGGAGTTTGATTATACATTTTTGACTCCATCCATAGCTGCTTTCGATAATTTTATTTCTGATAATCCAGGATCGATTTATCGTGAAGATGCTTTGTTTTATAAATTCGATTCGGCGACTAGATTGGCATTGAACAGTTTTGATGCTTTAAAGCCAGCGCGACTAAAGGATGCCAAAGAGGCCTACGCGGCGCTAAAAAAGCAATATCCCGAAACCGAATATGAGAAACAGGCGAAAGACCTGTTGGAAAAAATTGAGAAGGAACTTTTACGATTCTCTCCAAATACAGAAGCAAAATAAATTAACGGTATCATGAATATGAATGATTTAAAGAATTCAGTAGCCCCTGCATCGACGGTAACTATAAACCGAAATGAATTCGACAAGCAGACAGATAACATTTACGAGGCCATTTCAATAACAGCCAAAAGAGCTATTCAGATTAATTCTGAAATTAAAAAGGAGCTTTTAGAGAAATTGGAAGAATTTGCCACTTACAGTGATAGTTTGGAGGAAGTTTTTGAGAACAAGGAACAAATTGAAGTTTCAAAATTCTACGAAAAGTTGCCTAAGCCGCACGCTTTGGCCGTTCAAGAGTGGTTAGAAGATAAAATTTACTACAGGAACACTGAGAAAGACGCCTAGATTTATGTTGAGCGGTAAAAACATCCTTTTAGGTATAACCGGGGGGATTGCTGCTTACAAGACGACTTTTCTTGTTCGTTTATTGATTAAAGCTGGCGCTAATGTCAAAGTAATTTTGACAGATAGCGCCAGCTCTTTTGTTTCCCCCTTGACGTTGGCCACTTTGTCCAAAAATCCGGTTTTATCCTCTTTTGTTAAACAGGAAGATGATAGTTTGGATTGGAACAATCATGTACAGCTTGGGCTTTGGGCCGATTATATGCTTATTGCTCCCGCAACGGCAAATACCTTGTCGAAAATGGCAAATGGTATTTGTGATAATTTTTTGCTTTCCGTGTATCTTTCGGCAAAGTGTCCGGTTTTCTTTGCACCTGCTATGGATTTGGATATGTACAAGCATCCCTCGACTAAGGCATCCCTTGAAAAATTACAATCTTTTGGTAATATCATGATTCCGGCGACTTCTGGTGAGTTGGCCAGCGGACTTTATGGGGAAGGTAGAATGGCCGAGCCTGAAGATATGCTCGAGTTTATAAAGTCTTATTTGTCAGAAGGTCTTCCATTACAAGGAAAAAACATTTTGATAACTGCGGGCCCTACACATGAGCCGATTGATCCAGTACGTTTTATAGGAAACCATGCTTCCGGGTTAATGGGGTTCGAATTGGCCAAAGCCGCTGCCAAATTGGGAGGAAAGGTTATTTTGATTTCAGGGCCCACGCATTTGTCGGTTGATGATAGCGCAATACAGCTGGTGCGCGTAGTCACAGCGGATCAAATGTTCGATGCCGCCCTTGGTCATTACGATAAAATTGATGTTGCTATCTGTGCGGCCGCAGTGGCTGACTATAAACCTAAAACCGTTGCAGACCAAAAAATCAAAAAGAAGGCGGAAGACTTTACAATTGAATTGATTAAGAATAAAGACATCTTGATGACCCTTGGTGAACGAAAGAAAAATCAGTATCTCGTTGGTTTTGCCTTGGAGACTGAGAATGAGTTGGAAAATGCGCAAGCAAAACTCAAAAAAAAGCACCTTGATGCTATTGTCTTAAATTCATTGAACGATGCGGGTGCAGGTTTCGGGAAGCCCACCAATAAAATAACGTTCATAGATAAGAATTCGACGATAAAAGCGTTTGAATTAAAAAGCAAGGCCGAAGTGGCTTTAGATATTTGGAACGAAATCATAGCTCGAACACATGCGTAATTTACTCTTATCCTTTTTGTGCCTAGCCGTTTTCCAGTTTGCTGGTGCGCAGGAGTTTAATTGTACGGTCACCGTAAATTCGGACCAGGTGTCGCAGACCAATCAGCAAATATTCAAAACTCTAGAACGTTCCCTAAATGATTTTGTGAATAAAACCAAATGGACCAATAGGGTTTTTAAAGAGAACGAAAGAATCAATGCCCAAATGTTTATTACGGTTACAAATTATGAATCGAATAGGTTCGAGGCCAATATTCAAATACAATCTTCGAGACCTGTTTTCAATACATCGTATGAAAGTCCAATCTTCAATTTTAAGGATAATGCTTTCAATTTCGATTATATAGAATTTCAACCGCTAGTGTTTAATTCGAATGTTTACGAATCAAATCTGGTCAGTGTGGTTTCTTATTACGCCTATATTCTTTTGGGGCTTGATGCCGATACTTTTGCGCTGGAAGGCGGTACGGACTATTATAGAACCGCACAAAAAATTGTGACCCAAGCACAGGGTAATAGTGTTTCTGGGTGGACGCATACGGCCGATAATGACCGCGGACGATTTGATTTGGTCGATAACCTATTGTCCAATACCTACAGGGAATATCGCGTAGCCATGTACAACTACCACAGAAAAGGGCTTGATATTTTAGGAGATAACAATAGCACTGGAAAGCAAGTGGTAGCGGGCTCAATGAAACTTTTTGAAACGATGATCAAGCGTAGACCAAATGCTTTTTTGATTCAGACATTTTTTGATGCCAAGTCAGAAGAAATACAGAATATATTCTCTGACGGTCCTAAGGTAGATATTGTAAGTTTGAAAGAGACGCTCAACAGAATTGCACCTTTGTATTCTAGTACCTGGAACGATATTAAGTTCTGATCTCCATTTTTTTACTGTATTATCGATTATCTTTACGGCATTATTTTTCAACCGGATGCTGACAAAACTTTCCATAAAAAATTACGCTTTAATTGATGATTTAAATGTTTCCTTTTCACAGGGATTCACTTGTATCACTGGTGAAACAGGTGCGGGGAAATCAATTCTGCTCGGCGGCCTTTCCTTAGTTTTAGGAAAGCGGGCCGATTTATCCTCTTTGCGGAATAAAGAATTAAAATGTGTCATAGAAGCTGAATTTACACTTGATAAATATGGTTTAAGCCCGTTTTTTGAAGAACATGATCTGGATTATGAGCAGAAAACGATAATTAGGCGTGAAATACGACCCAATGGGAAGTCTAGAGCCTTTATAAACGATACCCCGGTAACGTTGGATATAATTACATTATTAGGTAATAAGCTAATTGATGTGCATTCGCAACATCAGACCATGCAATTGACCGATAATGATTTTCAACTAAGGGTTATCGATGCATTGGCAGGAAATGGAAAGGCCTTGGTCGCGTATTCTAAAACGTTATCAATATATAAGCGTGTGTCAAATGAGTTGGATGAGCTGATTGAGTTTCAGCGAAATGCCACCAAAGAACACGAGTACAACAGTTTTTTGTTACAAGAGCTACAGGATGCCCCTTTGCAAAACGGAATTATAGAGGAGCTGGAGGAGCAGTACGAGCAGTTGAACAACGTTGAAATGTTACTTGGATTGTTATCCAAGGGAAATCAATTGTTGAATGACGAACAGGTCGGAGTACTTCAATTAATGTTGGAATTGAAACAGGTTTCTTCAAAACTATCTGGTTTTGGAAGCCAATTTTCGGAACTCAACGAGCGCATACAATCGGTTTTGATCGAGATGGATGATATTTCAGACGATGTAAATCGCCTGCAAGAAGGTGCCGAGGCCAATCCGCAATTGCTAGAAGAGATAAATACGAAACTTCAGTTGCTTTATAATCTTCAGAAGAAGCACAATGCTGTAGATGTTTCTGAGTTAGTGACGATAAGGGATACTCTGGCGGAGAAAGTTGCCGTGACGGAAAATATTGGGACTTCGATTTCGGAAAAGGAAAAAGAACTTGGCACGCTTCGAACTGCTTTGGAAGAAAAAGCGTTATACCTTAGTGAGCGGCGAAATAAAGTACTGCCCGATCTCAAAAAACAATTGAAAGAGAGTTTGGCGCCGCTGGGTCTGCCTAATGCGACTTTCAAAATTGAAATAGTACCGGCTACGGAATTTAAAAGTAATGGCAAAGATGATTTAACCTTTTTGTTTTCTGCTAATAAGGGGAGTGATTATGGGGCGTTGAAAAAGGTTGCTTCGGGCGGAGAGCTCTCCCGTATCATGTTGGTCATAAAGGCTATTTTAGCTAAATATGAAAATCTTCCGACAATTATGTTCGATGAAATCGATACCGGGGTCTCTGGTGAGATTTCAAATCGGATGGGAGATATTATGAAGGATATGGGCACAACAATGCAGGTATTTTCAATTACACACCTTCCGCAAGTTGCTTCCAAGGGTGATCATCATTTCAAAGTCTATAAGCAAGAGGAAGACGGCGTTACTGGCACGAAAATGAAAAAGTTAGACCGAAACGAAAGAGTAGAGGAGTTGGCCGAAATGTTGGGAGGTAAAGATTTGTCCGATTCGGCGATGGCCCATGCACGTCAATTGCTAAATTGATGGGTCGTTACGACCATTGACCGGTTTTGAGGCTACCGTTTTTGGTTAGTCATATTTTCAACCGAATATCTTCTTGGTTGATGCAGAATACTACCACACAAAAAATTATGAAATAAATAAAAGAGTGGCTTGTTGCTCATGTATTTTATCGAATACTGCGGCTATAGTTATTTATGCATTATTTTGATTCGTTTTAATGATTAAACGCTTGCATTAAAGGGTATCCCACATCTTATGAAATCATGTTCAATATTATTGCGCAAATTTTTGTCCTATATTGTTGCGATATATTGTAATAAATATCAATATTATATATATATTGGTCAAATAAATGGAGGTTATTTGGTTTATGCATAATATGATGCAAAATTTGCAATCTAAAATTAAGAGATTGAAGACTTACAATTCAGCGTAGTAAATAATTGACACATTACAGTGGGAATCGTATTTTTAAACGTTTCTAGCGTTTATGCGTTCCTATAAAATTTGAATTTATCCCAAGCTCAGAAACGTCCTCCTACCTAGTTGCATAATTCTTGTTATAAGAAAATTATCGAACGATGAAATGATAAATTGTGAGACAAGTTGTTAAATAATAATCACAGTTATGATTCTTGAAAATAATGGTCTTCTGGCCACTTTCCTTACTGCTAATGTAATTTGGCAACTTCTTTTTTATTCCATCAATTTATAATATGAATTCTAAAATCGGCTCATTTTAAAAACTACTATGACTTAATTAACCTTTTAATAATTATTAAAATTATCACTCAATGAATCGAACAATTTCTAACTTTTTAACTCTAACCTAAAAAACTTTCAAGTATGGAATTTGAAAAATCAAACCAACACTGGTATCATTTGCAAAAATGTGTATTAGTGATTCTTTTTATTATGATTGCCGCCCTTGGGTATTCACAAAATAATAGTACAGTTTCAGGGGTGGTCAAAGACGACATAGGTCAACCTTTGCCGGGCGCAAATGTATTGGTCAAAGGAACGACCAATGGTACGCAGACCGATTTTGACGGGAAGTTTCGAATAGACCTGTCTAGTGGAAGCAGTGTACTAGTTGTATCTTATGTTGGATTCAAAACACAGGAAATCAATGTGGCGGGAAAAACCACGATTGAGGTCAATATGGTTACTGACGCCGCGGCATTGGAAGAAATCGTGGTAGTAGGCTATAGCAGCCAGAAAAAAACTACGGTTACGGGGGCGATCAGTACAATGAAAGGAGAGGAAATTGCTGAAATTCCTGTAGCGAACGTATCTCAATCACTAGCGGGCCGTGTGTCTGGGGTGAGTATGCGACCGAATGGTGGTGCACCGGGTGGCGACAATCCTGATATTCATATTAGGGGTATTGTCAGTACAGGTAACAATAGTCCGTTAGTGGTGGTTGACGGAATACGAAGGGATAATATTAGTCAAATCGATCCCAACAGCATTGAAACTATAACGGTGCTTAAAGATGCCGCCGCCGTTGCGCCCTTCGGTATTGGTGGTGCCAATGGGGTAATATTAATAACGACAAAAAGAGGGGCGACGGGCAAACCTGTGGTAAGTTTAAGTTCTTCCTACGGTTTTCAAAGTCCGACCTATTTGCCTGAAATGTTGAATGCGCAGGATTATATGGCACTTCAGAATGAAGGTTATTTTAATTTAAACCAGAACGGTACTACACCGCCCAATGATCCTAGTTTGGTGGCCGATTACAACAACTTGCACCGACAAGATCCATATAGGTATCCCGATTCTGATTTTACCGATGTATTTCGGAAAAATGCGGCCGTAAGCATAAATAATGTTCAAATTAGTGGAGGAACCGATATTGTTAAGTATCACGCCGGTTTGGGACATTATAGCCAGAAGGGTATTTTTGAGCCTATCGGGTACCAAAGGTATAATTATGATCTTAGCCTAGATGTACAGGTTACGCCGAGTACAAAGGTAGGAATGTCGGTATATGGGTCTATCGAAGATACTGATGGAATCGATGCAGATGAGTCGATAACCCACCTTATGCGTAGTTTCTACAAATTTGTACCTACACAGACTTTATTATA
Source organism: Kriegella aquimaris (assembly GCF_900103215.1). Taxonomy (GTDB): domain Bacteria; phylum Bacteroidota; class Bacteroidia; order Flavobacteriales; family Flavobacteriaceae; genus Kriegella; species Kriegella aquimaris. The sequence continues at coordinate 979,257 of NZ_FNGV01000001.1, read as the reverse complement.
TCCTGAGGGAGATAAATGGGGAGAATCTTCGGCCAATACACCAATGGGAGTTTTAAATTCTAATGGCTATAGAAGAGATGAAGACAACACCCTGCTGAGTTCGGTTTACCTCGAACAAGAGTTACCTATTGAAGGGTTAAGTGTTAAAGGGGTATTTAGCTACGACCCATCGCAAACGAATGATAAGCTATGGCACGTACCTTATATCTATCATAATATAGACCTGTCACAATCTCCATATACCTACACTGAGGCGGTTTCACTTCAAGAGGGTAGTGGGGCGCCATATACTTGGTTACAACTTGTGAATTCAAGATCAAAGAAATTCACCTACCAAGGATATGTGAATTATGATAGGATATTTGGTGATCACAGCGTTACCGCACTGTTCGTGGCAGAGGCAAGGGAAACCAAAAATGATTGGTTCAACACGCGTAGAAATAATTTTGCTATTGAAATCGATGAATTGAGTTTGGGTAGTTCCGATAAATTGGATTACGACAATGCAGGATCGTCAAGTACTGCTAGTGAACTAGGGTATGTCTATCGAGTGGGCTATACCTATAAAAGCAAGTATATTTTAGAAGCTTCAGGTCGGTATGACGGGCACTATTCTTTTGCTCCAGGAAAAAGATGGGGCTATTTTCCGGCATTTTCTGCGGCATGGAGAATCTCGGAAGAGAAATTCATGGATAATTCGGCGATCAATAATTTAAAATTAAGAGGATCTTGGGGTAGGTCTGGAAACCTTCCGTATATCGACGGAAATTTAGCAGCTTTTCAGTACTTGGCGGGATATGATCTCCGAGGTAATGCCTATGCTTATGGCAATGGCTCATTGGTTCAAGGATCTCGCGTACAGAATGAGGCGAACCCGAATATTACATGGGAAATATCTACAAAATTGGATATTGGTTTTGACTTAAGCCTATGGAATAGTCTTGTGAACATTGAGTTCGATTATTTTCATGAAGATAGAACCGGTATGCTCTTGCAGCCCCAGGTAACCCTACCAGTTGAGTATGGTCTTTCGCTTTCGCAAGAAAACAAGGGGATCATGGACAACAACGGTTTCGAGTTCAGTATCGGTACTCAAAAGGAATGGGAAAACGGATTGAGCTTAACGGCTTCCGCGAATATGAGTTATGCCGAGAACAATATGATCGAAGTATTTCAATCGGATGCCGAACGTGATAACTCGAACAGAACCCGTGTAGGACGACCATTTGGAACTCCTTATGGATATAAATCCCTAGGATTGTTTACAACGGCCGACGATACCAATAATGATGGTATAATCAACGCTACGGATGGTTACAATGTGGTCCAATTCGGAGATTTACACCCAGGGGATGTCAAATATGCCGATTTAAGTGGCCCAGACGGAGTTCCCGATGGAAGGATCGACTCAAATGACCAGACCGTTATCGGAAACCCGGTATATCCTTCGACTACCTATGGTTTGAATACAAGTCTTGCCTATAAAGGGTTTGATTTGTCATTGTTCTTTCAAGGAACCGCTAATTCCGACATCAATATTCAAACGTTTTTGACTTCTCCGTTTGCGAATAATGGTAGTAATACCTCATATGAGTATTTTAATAACAGATGGACACCTGACAATCAGAATGCGAAATACCCTAGGGCTACCCCATCCCCGTATTCCAACAATACACAGGGATCTGATTTCTGGATGGTGGATACTGGTTATTTAAGACTTAAGACAGCGGTTCTTACGTATGAAATACCTAAGACTATATCAGAAAAACTCAAATTATCCTCTTTGAGATTTCACCTGACAGGGCAAAACCTGCTAACTTTTAGTAAGCTTGATTTTATTGATCCTGAATTGGGGTACGACGATCGTGAAAATGCCTATCCGGTATCTAAATCATTATCTTTTGGAATAGATGTATCCTTTTAATCATTAAATTAAAGAATATTATGAAACAAGTAATATATAGAATCAAAACCATAGGCATATGTGCATTTATTGCACTAGGTGCCCTATCATGTGATAGTGAGGAATTTCTTGAAAATGAAAATAAGTCGATACTCACAGATCAAACACAATGGTCTTCTGAAGCCAATGCCGATATTTTTATAAATGATGTGTACAGTGAAATTCCTAGAATTTCGACCTTATCAGAGCAATTGGATTACTATACCGACGATTATAACATCAGTCACTATTATACTGCATCGAACTGGAGACAAGGAATCTGCCAGGCCCCGGGGTCAAGTAATTCTAGTCCGTGGGGAGGTACTTACGGGCCGACCAATGGGTATACCTGGGAGACCTTTTTTGTTAAGCTTAGAAAGTGTAATACAGGTATTCAAAAACTAGAAGAGAATAAAGAGAATTTCTCATCTGAATATTATAGCAAACGAATAGATGAACTTAAGTTTTTAAGGGCATTCTTTTACAGTGAATATTTTGTTCATGTTGGCGGTCTGCCAATTTTGACCGTGCCTTTGGATCGTAACACTATGACCGAAGAAGAGCTGCTTACACCAAGGGCAACGTTTGAGGAAACATTTAATTTTATTACTGGTGAACTGGAAAGTATTGTAAGCAACGGTGCTTTAGACATTAAGTACGAAAATGGGAATGGTGATGCAGGGCGTGCCACATTGGGCGCTGCTTTGGTCTTGAAAGGATGGATCGAGCTTTTTGCGGCAAGTCCACTGTTCAATAGCGGCACAACTTATCTCGCCGATCCAGACAACTTTGTACATTTTGCTACTGCAGATCCAGGACGTTGGGCACGTGCAGCTGCCACCAATAAAAAGTTCATGGATGAATTTGGAGGAACATACGGCTTGTTCGGTGATCTTCCGAATCTTTGGAGAGCCTCGAACGAATATAATTCCGAAATTATCTGGGATCGTCAAATAGTCGCCAATGTAGGTGGAATGGGTACGAATTACGAAAGACGTGGAGGCCCTACCTATGTTTTGGGTCAGTATATGACTTGGGGCAATTACAACCCTACACAAGAATTGGTCGATGCATTTGCCATGAGCAATGGGAAACCTATTACAGACCCTACTTCAGGTTATGATCCGCAGAACCCTTATGAAAATAGGGAGAAGCGGTTTTATGATTTTATTGTCTATGATGGGGCGCCTTACAAATTAGATTGGATGCCTGAGGAAGACGTAATCTACACTCGTATTGATGAGACTTATGCGAATCCTGATAAAACCAATCAAATCGACCTTGCAGGTTCAACTGATGTTGGTGATTCGGGCTATTATCAAAAGAAACGTTTAAATCCTGATGCCGCACCCGGAAATGATGCGAGTGGACAGAACGATGTTTTTTACAGATATGCAGAAGTTTTGTTGAACTATGCCGAAGCTCAAAATGAGGCTGTGGGTCCGGACCAATCGGTGTATGATGCAATCAATAGTATTCGTGATCGATCAGATTTGCCGAATCTTGACGCAGGTTTGACGAAAGATGAAATGCGCGACATAATTCATAATGAACGAAGGGTGGAACTTTGTTTTGAGAATAAGCGATATTTTGACAATAAACGCTGGCAGAAACAAGAAGAGACTATGGGTGTGCCTCGACATAATATGGTGATTCGTAACTCGGTACCCTCCGATAATTCTGGAGTCTGGGTATACAGTGTTGAAGAAGAAGTGAAGTTTACCGCGAAGTTTGAACCCCGACAATATATGAGCCCACTTCCACAAAACGCTATTGATCAAAACCCGAATGTAAAACAGAATCCGGGGTATTAATTCGAGCATGTTTTAAATCGGTTGTAATTAAATAATAAAGAAAGAATATGAGGTTTCTGGTTTGAATCTTAGATTGAAAATTCTTTATAATATGGTATTGGTCGTTGGGAGCATCTTTGATGCTCCCAACTTCATTTTAGCGGATATGGAAGCCGGAATATGAATTAAAAATTGAACATTGTTTTTTAGATGATGGTTTTGCTTTCATTTTAATATCTTTGATTTTATTTAATTCGTAATAAAGAAACCGAATAATATGGCATATAACTTACTGAAAGGAAAAAGAGGAATTATTTTTGGGGCACTTGATGCCAATTCCATTGCATGGAAAACCGCTGAACGTGTCCATGAAGAAGGGGGAACCTTCGTCTTGACGAATGCACCGATTGCTATGCGTATGGGACAAATAAAAGCCTTGGCGGAAAAGACAGGTTCTGAAATAATTCCTGCTGATGCAACCAGTGAGGAAGATTTGGCCAATTTGGTAGCGAAAAGCACTGAAATACTTGGAGGGAAATTAGATTTTGTACTCCATTCCATCGGAATGTCGGTAAATGTGCGCAAAGGACGGTCTTATATGGATGAGAATTATGATTTTACAGCCAAGGGCTGGGATGTTTCGGCGTTATCTTTTCATAAGGTGATGCAGAGCTTGTATAAAGCAGATGCCATGGCTGAATGGGGAAGTATTGTTGCGTTGACCTATATCGCCGCGCAGCGTAGTTTTCCCGATTATAATGATATGGCCGATAACAAGGCTTATTTAGAGTCTGTCGCCCGTAGTTTTGGATATTTCTTTGGGAAGAACAAAATGGTACGTGTTAATACGATTTCACAATCACCAACGGCCACTACTGCTGGTCAGGGTATCAAAGGTTTCAATGGCTTCATCAATTATGCAGATAAGATGTCCCCATTAGGAAATGCTACTGCCGATGATTGTGCCGATTATACCGTAACCTTATTTTCTGACCTTACGAAAAAAGTAACCATGCAGAATCTTTTTCACGATGGTGGTTTTTCAAATACAGGCGTTAGTCAAGAGGTTATCGAAGAGTTTTCAAAGTAAGAAGATTTCGATTTTTATCATAAGCCATCCCGAAGGGGTGGCTTTTATATTGTACTTTAAGCAATGGAGTTATCGTTTTCTTTTATAATACCAGTTTTCAATAGACCTGATGAAATTAGGGAATTGTTGGAGAGCCTTTCTAAACAAAGCTATCAGAAGTCCTTTGAAATTGTTATTGTAGAAGATGGCTCTACTCAAAGTTCTGAATCCGTTGTCGAAGCGTATTCCGGCAAATTGATGATTTCATATTACAAAAAGCCGAATTCTGGCCCTGGTGATTCAAGAAACTATGGCATGAAGAAAGCGAAGGGCAACTATTTTATTGTTTTAGATTCCGATTGTGTGTTACCGCCCCAATATCTGGTGGAAGCTGAAAAATCACTCGAAGAGAATTTTGTGCATTGCTACGGTGGACCCGATGCCGCCCATGAATTGTTCAGTACGGTACAAAAGGCCATTAACTACGCCATGACATCACTTTTGACAACCGGAGGCATTCGGGGTAACAAAACAGCCGTGGGCAAGTTTCAGCCGCGTAGTTTCAATATGGGAATTTCAAAAGAAGCTTTTGAAAACGTCGGTGGTTACGGAAATATTCATCCCGGAGAAGATCCCGATCTGACCTTCCGTATTTGGGAAAAAGGCTACGAGACTAAATTGATATCAAAAGCTTTTGTGTTTCACAAACGCAGGATCGATTGGAGGAAGTTTTATATACAAGTCAATAAATTTGGTATGGTAAGGCCTATTCTAAATAAGTGGCACCCTTCTACAGTAAAAATAACGTACTGGTTTCCTACTTTTTTCTGTTTAGGGTTTTTGGTCGCAGTGCTACTTTTTATTTTTGGTCTGACATTACCACTTTGGTTATACGCTGTTTATTTTGTTTTACTTTTTGTAGATTCCCTACTTAAGAACAAAAATATTTCGGTGGCATATTTATCAGTAATTGCGGCAATAATTCAATTTGTAGGATATGGTTACGGTTTTTTAAAATCGACGCTTTACATTAATTTTACCGATAAGGAACCGCAAGAGTTGTTTCCGAAATTATTCTTTGAGCAAAAAGCAGCAACGTGATTAAAAAAATCAAAAATATCCTGAAAAAGCGAAAGGTCAAGGTCTTTCTTGTTTTTCTGCTTTGCTCGAGCATGATATGGTTCATTAATAACCTTTCAGAGTCGTACGTCAATTATGCAACCTTCGACCTTGAATATATTAATGCACCGGATAGTCTGCTCTTGGCAGATATCTCGAAGGCAAACGTTAATGTGAAATTAAAGGCGGTCGGGTTTCAGTTTTTGGGTTTTAATCTAAAGAATAAAAAGATACTTATCGATTTGTCTACTGTGGAGAAGGAAGGTTCAAATTTTTATATACCCCATACGGTTTTTAGAAAGCAGATAGAAAGTCAACTGCCAGGCTCTATGTCTTTACTTGAAATGGATAAAGATACCCTGTCATTTAATTTTTATAGCACAGAAACTAAGAAGGTAAAAGTCAAGCCTAGGCTTAGAATCAATCTTGCCCAGAATTATCTGTTGGATGGTGATTTGAAAATTGAGCCAGATTCGATTACCATTACGGGGCCGAAAAATGAAATAGATTCTATAAATGATGTTAGCACTCTAAAACAAAACCTTACGGACTTGACATCGGATTTTTCCAGAACAGTAGAAGTTTATAAATCCCCAGAATTGAAAAATACCGTTTTTTCAACAGGTACAGTTCTTGTCTCTGGCGCAGTAGCGCGATTTTCAGAGAAAATACTGGAAATACCGATCAAGGTTATCAATGAACCCAAAGGAATGCAAGTCAAGATATTTCCTGATAAGGTATCGGTCGTATGCAAAGCCAAAATTGATGAATTAAAACAATTGCAAAGTTCAGATTTTCAAGTAACGGCTGACTACGGGACAGTTGAAAATGGCAATTTGAAAATGCTTGAACTCGTATTGGCGAAAAAACCTAAAAATATCCACAGCGCCCGCCTAAACGAGAAAAATGTCGAATTTATATTGACGAAGAAACAATGATTGTAGCATTGACCGGTGGTATTGGCAGTGGTAAGACCACTGTTGGAAAAATGTTTACAGAGCTCGGTGTGCCTGTGTACAATTCAGATCAATGGGCCAAGCAATTAATGACTTCCTCCAAGAAGGTAAAGAAAGCAATTATACGATTGTTGGGGGAACAGTCGTATAAAGACAAGGAACTGGATAAAAAGTTTATCGCCCGAGCGGTTTTTAATAATAAGAGCTTGTTGCAAGAGTTGAATAAAATTGTGCACCCTGCCGTACGCGAACATTTTTCTTCTTGGGCGCGTAAGCAAGATTACCCATATGTGATTCAAGAAGCCGCGATTATTTTTGAAAATAAGGGGCACGAGTTCTACGATAGAATTATTCTGGTTACGGCACCCCAAAAGCTTAGGGTCGAACGGGTGGTTTCGCGTGATGGGGCTTCGGAAAAGGAGATTTTGGCGCGCATGGACAATCAATGGTCCGACCAAAAAAAAATCGACCTTTCCGACTTCGTTATTGAGAACGTCGATCTCAAAACTACCAAAAGGGAAGTTGAAAGCATTCATAATCTGTTACTTAACCAATCTGTACAATCCTAAATTTTAACATTTTTGTTAAGGTTTGGTTAAACGTACAAAGTGCTAAATGTTAAATCTTTAATTTTACAATAAGATGAATAAGAGGTTGTTTGTTCTTTTGGTAATCTTGATGAGCCTCTCACTTATAGGAATCATCTTTGTTCAAGTTTTCTGGATCAAGCAATCGGTAGATGATAAGGAAGATCAGTTTTCCAATACGGTTACCGAAGTTTTGAACGAGGTTACCGAAAAAATTACGAGTAGGGAAATAAAGGATTATTCCGAGCGATACTTTGAACTTAGAGATAGTGTAGGAACCCCCAGTGGCGCTCACCTTAAGAACTTTTCTTTTATTGAAAGAGATATGAATTCCAATGAAATCCGGCTATACGAGCACGGTATTTTAGAGGAAGACTATAATATAGCATCTACGTTCTTTGACAATGGTAGCGGAGACGATACCACGACAATTAAAAATTTCAAAAGTAAGCGAACCACCACTATTTTTAAAGAAGATTTTGGTCTTGATGGTAAAGGATATCGGTTGGACGCGGTACAAAAACTGGAGAAAATTGGTGGGTTGACCTCCGTTGAAAAGGCCGTATTTGAAGATGTATTCAGCGAGTACGCCAAAAAGGAACCAATTCATAGAAGGGTTTCAAAGCAGGAAATCGAGTTGCAATTGGACCGTGAGCTCAAAAACAGGTCATTGGATATAGATTTTGAGTACGGAGTTTACAGTAATGGTCTTCCGACCCGGGTGAAATCGCGAAAATTTAAGCTTGGAGAAAGCACGATTTATCGGGCACCAATGTTCAAGGATAGTGAGGGCAATTCTAATTTTTCCCTGTTAATCTCCTTTCCTAAGAAGAAAGGTTTCTTGATAAGTTCAATCTTGAACATGGCTATTTTGTCATTAATGTTTACGTTGATCATTGTTGTTGCTTATGCCGGGGCTATTCACCAACTAATCAAGCAAAAACAAATTTCAGAGATAAAATCTGATTTTATAAATAATATGACGCATGAGTTTAAGACCCCTATTGCGACTATAAATTTGGCGGTCGAGGCTATAAAGAATCCCAAAATTATAGGGGATCAAGAAAAGATATTGCGGTATTTACAGATGATAAGGGATGAAAATAAACGAATGCATGCCCAAGTAGAAAATGTACTGCGCATATCGAAATTGGAAAGAAATCAACTAGATATAAGTAAGGATAGGGTAGATGTACACGACATAATACAAGATGCTATAGCACATGTCGAATTAATAGTTGGAGATAAGGGGGGCTATATAAAAACCCATTTTAAGGCAGAAAGAACTGACGTTTTGGCCAATGAAATGCATTTTACCAATGTAATTGTCAATGTCTTGGACAACGCGGTTAAGTATTCACCTGACGCTCCGAAGATTGATGTTTACACCGAGGTTGCGAAGAATTTCATAATAATTAAAATAGTGGATCAAGGTGCAGGAATGAGTAAGGCGGTCTTGAAAAAAGTATTTGAAAAGTTCTATCGCGAACATACCGGGGATGTGCACAATGTAAAAGGACATGGTTTGGGTCTGGCTTATGTAAAACAAATAATAGAAGATCACCAAGGAGAGGTGTATGCAGAAAGTGAAAGAGGTAAAGGAAGTACTTTCTATATAAAACTACCTTTAATTTAATAATGTATGGAAACAATAAATAAGAAAATACTTTTAGTCGAAGATGATCCGAACTTTGGAATTGTCTTAAAAGATTATTTGTCAATGAACGATTTTGACGTCACTTTGGCGAAGAATGGAATGGAAGGATTTGAAAAATTTAAAAAGGATAATTACGACGTGTGTATACTTGACGTGATGATGCCTTATAAAGATGGATTCACCCTGGCCAAGGAGATTCGTGAAAAAAATGAGAATGTGCCCATAGTCTTTCTTACCGCCAAAACGATGAAAGAAGATGTTCTAAAGGGTTACAAGGCCGGGGCCGATGACTACTTGAACAAACCGTTTGATTCTGAAGTTTTATTGGTAAAGCTTAGAGCGATTCTTCAAAGAAAGGCGTCGAACACTTTGGCGGATAGTAAAAAATTCGAATTCAAAATCGGAAATTTCCATTTGAACTCTAAATTGAGATTTTTGAAGTATAAAGATGAAGAAGCTATAAAATTATCTCCTAAAGAAAATGAGTTGTTACGACTTTTAGCCCTTCACGAGAATGATTTGATGCCTAGGGAATTGGCGCTCACCAAAATTTGGAGAGACGATAATTACTTCACATCACGTAGTATGGATGTCTATATTGCCAAATTAAGAAAATACTTAAAACGTGATGATGTCGTAGAAATCTTAAACATTCACGGAGAAGGTTTTAGGTTAGTGGTGAAAGAGGAGTAAACACTGCTAGCATAAAAAAAATACACAAAGCATCCATGCAAATGGGTGCTTTTTCTTTTTACGGATGTTCTTATGGTTGATTTTTTAATTTCTGTAATATTTCCGCCAAAATATTCTCAGGTGTCTGGTCGATGGATACCGATAGGGAGTCATTTGGTATTTCCAAGGTTTCAAATTGTGATTTAAGCAGGTCAGGAGGCATAAAATGCCCTTTTCTTTTCTGCATCCTATCTAAAATTTTTTCAAAAGATCCTGATAAAAACAGAAATACTGCTTTGTCTTCCACCCCTTTTTGTAGAATATTACGGTAGGATTGCTTTAGTGCCGAGCAAACGATTACCGCTCCGTTTTCACTATTTTCCTGCGACAGGGCATTCAACCGTAAGAGCCAACTTTTGCGGTCTTCGTCGTTTAAAGGATGCCCGGCGGCCATTTTTTTTACATTTTCTTCCGGGTGGAAATCATCACCATCATAGAACGGAATCGCTAGTTTCTTAGCGAGTAATTCACCAATGGTGGTTTTTCCCGAACCGGAAACTCCCATAACATAATAAATTTTTGCCTTAGCCATGAGCTAGTTCTTTTAATTTAATATTTATTGCCTCAACGGTGGCTTCAACAGAAGTTTGGTGGTCAAGTCGCAACATTTGTTCATCTTTTCTAAACCAGGTCAGCTGCCTTTTTGCAAATCTTCTGGTATTTTTCTTGATTTCCGATACGGCAAAATTTAGGTCCCATTGTCCATCCAAATAATTGAAAAGTTCCCTGTAACCTATGGTTTGCAATGCATTCTGGTCTTTATGTGCATATACCTTCTCTGCTTCGCGCAAAAGCCCTTGCTCCATCATAATATCCACTCTTTTTTCAATACGGTCGTAAATTACTGCTCTATCGGCAAAAAGTCCTAAGGTTATACTTTTAAAAGGCCTGCTTGGCTTTTCTCGATTTAAAAAAGTGGAATAAGGCTTGCCAGTGCCCAAACAGATTTCTAAAGCACGTATCACCCGATGTGGGTTCTCTAAATCTACTCGGGTACTATAGTCGGGATCTAAGTCTTTAAGCATTTTTTGAAGACTCTCGATGCCTTCGTGTTCTAACTTTTCAATTAACTCTTGACGTATTTTAGGAGAAACCGTGGGGAAGTTATCTAAACCCTTTGTAACGGCATCGACATAAAGACCACTGCCGCCAACCATAATAACGACTTCCTTTTGCTTAAAAAGCTCTTTTAACGCCGCCATGGCATCCCGCTCAAAATCACCCACCGAATACGTTTCAAAAATACTTTTATGCTGAATAAAGTGATGATTGACGGTTTGTAATTCTTTTGTAGTAGGAACAGCCGTACCAATACTTATTTCTTTATAAAATTGGCGCGAATCGGCTGATATGATTTCGGTGCCATAGTAGTTGGCCAAGGCTATCGCCATGCTCGTTTTTCCGATGGCCGTGGGACCTACGATACAAATCAAGAGCTTATCAGCCATTAATCGTCACTTAATTTATGCCCGCATTTTCTGCAATACTGTGCGTCTGAACGTATAATGTCAGCACCACAATCTGAACAAGATTGACCTTCTCCAAGACTATTGTCTTTCAGTGCCTTTGAGGTATATTCAGCAGATACAATACCTGTTGGTACAGCTATTACCCCATACCCGATAATCATGATAAGCGTGGCTAAAAATTGGCCTAATGCGGTCTCGGGTGAAATATCTCCATAACCAACCGTGGTGAGCGTAACAATGGTCCAGTATACGCTATGGGGAATGCTGGCGAAGCCATGCTCAGGCCCTTCGACCAAATACATAATGGTACCTAGCAAAACCGAAATGATAAGAACAAAAAAAACGAATACGAAAATTTTGGTTCGACTGGCCCTTAGTGCCCTGGCCAAATTATTGGATTCACCAACAAAACGCACCAATTTTAGAATTCTGAAAACACGTAACAACCGAAGGGCCCGAAATGCGGTAATAAATTGCGCGCTGATAACAAAAAAGGACAAGTATTTGGGTATGGTGGATAATAGGTCGATTATTCCAAAAAAACTGAAAATATATTTTTTAGGTTTGTTGATACAAATAATACGAAGTATGTACTCTATCGAGAAAAGAATAGTGACGACCCATTCGGTTGTATTAAAGAAGGCATGGTATTTTGCATCTAGTCGGGGTATGCTTTCCAACATGACTATTATTACACTGAAAACAATAAGTACTAACAGCGCAACATCAAATAATTTACCTGCAGGCGTATGAGTACCGTATATTATTTCATGTAGGGTGCTTCGCCACCCCTTATTTGGTTTGAGCCTTTTCAAATTCTAAATATCTAGTTCCAATATTTTTATAACCCTACGCTTTCTCAGATACGATTCGATAATATGCTTGGCATTCGCACTAGGTGTCATTGGGGTAATAATTGATTCTAAGATATGAATATTATTGATTTGATGATTTAAATTGTAATATCCCAGTCCCTGAAAACTCCCGTTTTTAATAAGAATAGCGCTGTATTCGCCTACGTCACGGCCTTTGTCTACAATAATGATATTTTTTTGACCCAATGAGTATTTATCAAATACCCGTTCTATCCGCTCATTGTATTCACTCGCTGTTTCCTTGATACTATCTTGGGAACAGTCTGTTTTATCGTCTGAAATCTCATTTAATTCTGAACAGAGCTCAAATTCTTCGGTCACTTTTTTTATAAAATTCTTTGCGCTATCTAGGCTACTAAAAGTAGTAATCTTATTTTGGGACCTGAAGTTGGATGCTTCAATTCGCAATTCTCGATAGCCCAACTCGTTCGTATTCGTATAAACAATATGTGAGAATAATTTTTGAGACTTTGACCGTCCATATTTTGGTCTATTACGAGAAATTTCTTCATTTTCTTTTAACAGAGCCACCAGTTCACTACCCGTTTTTTCAAAAGTTATTTTCTTGGTTTCTTTCTGGAGCTTTCTAGCCCTTTCCCCATTTTTTGTGAAATGCTGGTTTACCCGCTTTTTAATATCACTGCTCTTGGCTAAAAAAATGATATCACCATCTTTATTATGCACGTAAAAAACACCTGTCTCTGAAGGCATCTCTTTTACAATGTCCAGTTGGCGAGGCGAAAGTTCGCCATGGGTCTCTTTGCGAACGATATCTTTAATGATAGTCTTATCAGTATCCTTGGCGAGCAATAGCTTAAAGAGTTTCAATGTAGCAAGGGCATCGCCATTTGCCCGATGCCTGTCGGTAACCGGTATGCCCAAAGATCGAACCAGTTTGCCCAAACTATGAGATTCGGCTTCCGGAATTAATTTCTTGGAAAGGTCAACGGTACATAGTGTTTTGCGCTCAAAATTGTATCCCAATCTTCGAAATTCGGTACGCAAGATGCGGTAATCGAATTGAGCATTATGAGCCACCAATATTGTGTCTTGGGTAACTTCGACAATACGTTTGGCTATTTCATGAAACTTAGGTGCCGTACGCAACATTTTATTGTTGATGCCGGTAAGGTTGACAACAAAAGGCTGTATTTCCTTTTCAGGATTCACCAAACTTATGAACTTATCGACTACCTGATGACCATCGAATTTATGAATTGCAATTTCGGTGATGCCTTCTTCATTGTATTTGCCCCCCGTTGTTTCTATATCTAAGATTGCGTACATGCAGTTCTAAATTCAAATTTGAATTATGCCCCTATCAGGTCTAATATGTGTTTCGTTCCCCAAAGATACTACTTCCGATGCGTACCATGTTACCACCTTCTGCAATAGCAATCTCGTAGTCGCCACTCATGCCCATAGATAATATGGATATGCTTGGTAGAAAAGTCTTTGTTTTTTCGAACAAAGTCTTTAGCTTTTTAAACTCTCGCCTTACTTGTTCTTTATCAGTTGTAAAGGTGGCCATACCCATGAGACCCTTAATTTCTATGTTTTTCAATTCATGTAATTCCGGGTTTTGTAATAGGTCGTTCAACTCTTTTTCATCAAATCCGAATTTGGTGTCTTCCTCTGCGATATGTATTTGTAATAGACAGGATATGGTACGGTCATGTTTTTTTGCTTGTTTGTCAATCTCTTTTAACAATCGAAAACTATCGACGCCATGAATCAAAGAAACGAACTCCGCCATGTATTTTACCTTGTTTCGCTGAAGATGGCCAATCATATGCCATTGGATGTCTTTGGGTAATTTTTCCCATTTGGCAACCATCTCTTGAACCTTGTTTTCCCCGAAAATTCGTTGGCCCGTGCCATAAGCTTCTTGAATCATTTCGTTGGGTTTCGTTTTAGAAACTGCAACCAGGGTCACATGATTTTCGAGATTTTTTTTAATATGGATCAGGTTATCTTTAATTGACATTTGGTATTATAATTTTCGATTTATTATTTGCTTCGAATTTCTCATACAAGCATTGTTACACAGCAAACTGATTAGCTACCTTTTCGGCCTTTTTAGAAGTGGCATAGTCATAAAACCCTTCTCCTGATTTGACGCCCAGTTTTCCAGCGGTGACCATGTTTATTAGTAGGGGGCAGGGGGCATATTTGGGGTTTTTAAATCCTTCATACAATACATTTAGTATGGAAAGGCATACATCAAGACCAATAAAATCAGCAAGCTGTAAAGGCCCCATGGGATGTGCCATACCCAATTTCATTACCGTGTCGATTTCCGTTACACCAGCAACACCGTGATACAAGGTTTCAATCGCCTCGTTGATCATAGGCATTAAAATACGGTTGGCCACGAAACCGGGGTAGTCGTTGACCACTGTTGGCACTTTGTCTAAATCTTTTGCCAGTTTTTTAATTTGGTCAGTTGTCGCGTTCGAAGTATTGTACCCTCGAATAATTTCTACCAATGGCATTATGGGCACCGGATTCATAAAGTGCATGCCGATAACTTTTTCGGGTCGCTGGGTGGCCGAAGCAATTAGGGTAATGGATATTGAGGATGTATTAGTGGCCAAGATTGTTTGGTCACCACAATGTACATCTAGTTCTTTGAAAATTCTTAGCTTTAAATCAACGTTTTCTGTGGCCGCTTCAATTATCAGATCTACATTTTCGATTCCTTTGACTAATTCGGTATAGGTCAAAATTCCGTTTAAAGTATTGATCTTATCGCTTTCAGAAATTTTATCTTTCGCCAACATACGGTCAAGGTTATTGGAAATTGTAGCAACACCTTTGTCGAGTGCTTCTTGCGAGATATCTACTAAATTAACCTTGTAGCCTTTTTGGGCAAAGACATGGGCAATTCCGTTACCCATAGTGCCAGCACCTATAATTGCTATTTTTTTCATAATCCAGTGTTATTTCAATTGCGTTTAAAGAGATAGTATTCTTGCTTCCATTTTGAAATCACAAATTGTTTAAACGGTTCCAGAAAACTGAAATTCGACCGTTGACCATTTGGTTGTCTCTTGAAAAGCTACTACTTAAAGACCAGTTATTCTAAAAAGAAGCAATGATTTGCAATGCCACCTTTAGTGCTTTGGTGCCCTGCTTAAGAGTGACAACAGGCTGGGTATTCGTGGTAATGGCCTCGGCAAAGGTCTCTAGTTCATCCAATATGGCATTGTTTGTGGCAATATCCGGATTTTCAAAATAGATTTGTTTCTTTATACCTTCCGCATTCTGCAAAATCATATCGAAATCACCGGTCTTTTCCGGTGCATCTTTCATTTTTACGACTTCTACCTTTTTTTCCAAAAAATCTACTGAGATATAGGCGTCTTTTTGAAAGAAACGGGATTTTCGCATGTTTTTCAACGAAATTCTACTAGCCGTTAGATTGGCCACACACCCATTTTCAAATTCTATGCGCGCATTGGCAATGTCAGGAGAATTGCTGATCACTGAAACGCCACTCGCGTTGATTTGGGCCACATCTGAATCTACGACACTAAGAATTGCATCAATATCATGAATCATTAAATCGAGGACAACGGGTACATCGGTGCCGCGTGGATTGAATTCCGCTAGGCGATGTGACTCAATAAACATCGGATTTTTAATTTTGTTTTTGACTGCTGCAAAGGCAGGGTTGAATCGTTCAACGTGTCCTACCTGCCCTTTTACATGATACTTTTCCTCGAGAGCCAATAATGCTTCGGCTTCTTCCAAGGTGTTTGTAATAGGTTTTTCGATAAAGACATGTTTCCCTTTTTCCATTGATCTTTTGGCGCAATCGAAATGAGAAAGGGTAGGGGTGACAATATCGACAACATCTACTGCGTCTATCAGGCTATTGATGTTTTCAAAATAGCGATAGCCAAATTCCTCGGAAACTTTTTTGCCATTGATTGCATCAGAATCATAGAAACCAATTAAATCGTACTTTTCAGATTGGTTTAGCAATCGCAGATGGATTTTTCCTAAATGTCCTGCTCCGAGAACACCGACTTTAAGCATAATTTAGATTTTTATCAAAAATAAGGAGATTAAATCGGAATTTATCAATTGTCGTTGAGTTAATAGTTCGGACTATTTTCTGAAAATTGAATTGACCATTACCTGTTTACTTTTATACCTTTGTATATTAAAACCAAACCATTGAAAGATACCTTAAAGCATCGGGGAATGCGAAATAAATTGGCTGATGTGCTTATTAAAAAAGGCATCACCGATAAAAAAGTGCTTGATGCAATTCGTAGCATACCCCGGCATTTGTTTATCGATAGTAGTTTTGAAGGCCATGCCTATCAAGACAAGGCATTTCCCATCGGTGCCGAGCAGACCATTTCGCAGCCCTATACTGTTGCCTTTCAAACTGAATTGCTCGAAGTTAAGTCTGGTCATAAAATTTTGGAAATTGGTACCGGCAGCGGTTACCAAACGGCGGTATTGCTGAAGATGAACGCAAAAGTGTATACCATCGAGCGTCAGCTACTACTCTTTAAAAAGACCAAAATTTTCTTTGACAAAATGGGCTATCGACCTAAAAAGACCATATTTGGAGATGGCTACAAAGGGTTACCCGAACAGGCTCCGTTTGATGGCATTATCGTTACAGCGGGAGCTCCTGAGGTACCGAAGGCATTGTTGTCACAGTTAAGTATAGGGGGGCGATTAGTGATACCTGTAGGTGTCGATGAGCAGATTATGACTTTGTTTATACGAAATTCAGAAAAGGAATTTGAAAAAAAAGAGTTCGGCTCTTTTCGATTTGTTCCATTGTTAGCTGATAAGAATTAGGGGTGTTTTATTTGGCGCTATCAATAGATTAAAATCTTCCTTTCTTTTGAGTGCTTACTAATCAGTGAGCTAAGGGCGCAACACTTGTCGAAAATATAAGGACAAGTAAAAGTAAAAGTTGTAATAGGTATATTAGTTATTGAAGTTTTTCTTGATTCGATCCAGGTCTCGTTTGTTGTCGCGATCTTTCATCGTTTCACGTTTGTCGTATAACTTTTTTCCTTTGGCCAAAGCGACATTCAGTTTGGCCAGACCACGGTCGTTTAGAAAAAGATTCAGAGGTATAATGGTCAACCCCGAGGTGTTTACCTCTTTTTCCAACTTTTTTAACTCACGTTTATTTAATAGAAGCTTTCTTTCGGCCTTGGGTTTGTGATTGTAATGTGATGCGTGTGAATATTCATCAATTTGCATATTGATGATAAAGAGCTCCCCATGATCATTGAATTCACAGAAGCTTTCTGAAATAGAAGCTTTGCTCTCGCGTATGGATTTTATTTCAGTTCCCGACAAAACGATACCGGCCGTATATTTATCCAGTATTTCGTACTCGAAACGGGCCCTCTTATTTTTAATGTTGATTTTTTGCTGCTGCATAAGAGAACAAAAATAGGAACAATAATTCTATATGCAATTTTCCGGAAAAAGAATAATTCTGTTAAGATAACAGTATTTTTGCGTCTTATTTAAAAAATACCATATGTACAGAGTGATAGCCATTCTTATTTTTTTAAGTATTGTATCTTGTAAAGAAGACAAAAAGGAGAAATCCAGTATCTTGTCAGCGCAGCAAATTGTAGATAGAAGTATTGAGGTTTGCGGAGGCGATTTGTATAAGACAACTGAAATTGCATTTGATTTTAGGGACAAAACCTATATTTTGGAGGGTAGACAAGATCAAAGAATTCAAAAGAGATTGACAGTTAGTGATTCGGCCATAGTTACCGATGTTGTCGAAAATCAAACTTTCAAACGTTTTATAAACGATAGTTTGGTCAGTGTTGCAGATTCCATGGCAACAAAATATTCCAACTCAATAAATTCAGTACATTATTTTGCGTATTTGCCCTATGGCTTAAATGATCCGGCGGTAAATAAAGAGCTATTGGAGGAGGTTCGAATAAAGGAAAACGATTATTATAAAGTCAGGGTAACATTTGATCAAGAAGACGGAGGAGTGGATTTTGAAGATGTTTATCTTTATTGGTTTAATAAGCAGACCTTTAAACCCGATTACTTGGCCTATGAGTTTTTTACAGATGGAGGGGGTATGCGTTTTAGGGAAGCGTACAACGAACGTTTCGTTAACGGAATTCGTTTTGTAGACTACAAAAATTACAAAACCGTAGATAAAACCATCCCAATAGGTGAAATTGACAGTCTATTTGTTGCCAAACGATTAGAATTGTTATCCAACATCGAATTAAAAAATATCGAAGTTATTCCGGACAATTACAATTGAATTCCAATCGCATATCGGTTACGGTACCGTTGATTATTTGAACAATATATAAGCTTCCATTGTCGGTATCATCCATTTGGGAGTATTTGTTATCCCCGATCATTTTGTTCACAAACTCTGGCGTTGTATTACTATGACCTACTACCAGAACTTTTTTATTCAAATTATCAATTTTGAATTGTTGAATGTTTACATCCTCTAGATTATAATATTGTAACGAGAGCTCTTTTTTTACCGACAAGGGTGCAGCTGTCATTGTGGTTCTTTTGTAATCGGTGGTATAAATGGCGTCAATATTGATGTCTTTTAAAATTTCAGCCCAATGCATCGCCCTTCCTAAACCTTTTTGGTTCAATTCAGGATTTGAATTCTCGGGATCCGTCTTATCCTTTTCGGCATGACGGATAAAGTAAAAAGTAGAAATTGATGGTTCTACATAGATTTCTTCCAAAGGCTTATCATCCTTACATCCGATAATGGCTATTGTAAGAAATAGAAATAGGGTATGTTTTATTAATTTCATTGGTATGGGTTAGAAAGTTTCCTTGGGTCAAGTGGTCAACTGGGCAGTGGTGTATAAATAAACCATTTTTAAATTGTCCAATGGGCCGCTTTTTTTCCATAAGGGCTGAAAAACATTTATTCTCACTTAAATTGTGGCTAATGTAAGAATGGTTTTGTTGGTTAAAAAAAACTTGTTAAATTATAAACTAAAATTACAGAAAAATAGTATGTAGGATTGTCGGTTTTTTGTTCTTTTGTATATGTCTAAATTCTGGATTTTTTTTTTCATTTTTTCGACGGCGCTCGTCGTCCGTTCCCAAGAGGTCTCTTTACCTGTTGATTTTCGGCAGCATAATCTTGTCGAGTACAACTCAAGCTTGTTCAACCCCACCTTCTCATTAGACTACAATTATCCGCAGTCTATTGCTTTATGGACACGTTGGCAATGGCAAAGTGTAGATGTGGATCCTACAACGTTGTTTCTGAATTATTCTAGAAAATTGAATGATGTTTCCTCTATTGGAGCAGCTTTTTTTCAGCAAAATACGGGACTTTTCTTTAATACTGGGGGGGCTGTAAATTACGCCCGCACTTTCGATTTAAGCCCAAAGATAAAGCTGGCGGTAGGTGCGAACGTTTTTGGTTTTAAACAAGAATTAGCCGATGAACGTTTTCAGGCCGACCCACAATTACCGTTTCCCGACCTTGCGCCATCCAATGATTTTATACTTCAATTGGCTCCCGGTGTTCGCCTTTCAGTTGATAATTTTTCGTTCAGTCTATCTTCGGAGAACTTGTTCGATTATAATTTTAAGGACAAGGGGCAAAATACCGCATCTTCAGACAAAATATTTTTAGGAATGGCTTCTTACGACTTTCCTGTTGGTATGAAGATGGATTCGACAGCTTTTTTCAGACCCCGAATTTATTTGAGAACCGTACCTGGGATGTCTAATCAAATAGGAATGGGTGCCCTTTTTAGCACGAGCAAATATTGGACGCAATTGGGCTATAACAATTTTTATGGGGCCTCGTTCGGTGGGGGAGGTACATTTTTCAAAAGGGCATCGCTAGGGGTTTTGATGGAATTTGGAACAAGTTCAACAATGAGGGACAAAGACCCATCATTTGAAATTGTTTTGGGTTACTTCTTGGGAAAACCAGAAGCAAGAAGGACACAGCTTAGGTTGGAGGAAATAGAGGAAAATCCTTTAGAGGAAGTCGTCGGGAATGAAAAGATAAAGGAAGAGCTTGAAAAAGCTGAGGCTTTGGCCAATGAAAAAGAAGATGTTGAGCGAGCTGAGGAAAAACAAAGGAAGAAGGAAGCTAAAGAACTTGCGGCCCAAGAAAAGAAAATGCGTAAAGATTCATTAGCTGTAGCCAAGAAACGGGAAGAAGCCTTGGCTGTTGAGCAGAAAGAAGACAAAAAACAAAAAGATATAGTTGCGGTCCAAGCTGAAAAGGAAGCGCAAGAAAGGGCTAAGAAAGAGGCGTTGGCCTTGGCCAAAGAACAGGCTGAAGAACAAAAAGTTGCCCAAGAACGAGCGCTGGAGGCGAAAAAAGCAGAAGCAATCAAGGTGGCCGAACTTGAAAAACAGCGATTGGACTCCATTGCTAAAGCAAAAGAAAATGAAGCCTTGGCCGAGGCACAGAGAATCGCTCAAATAAAACAAGATTCTGTGGCCAATCTGGCACGTTTAGCCGCCGAGGAATTGGCAAAAAAAGAGCAGGTGCAAGTTGCTGAAAAGCAAGATGAAGCCGAAAAACCCAAGGCAGGGGAGAAGTATGAGGAGGTCAAAACAGAAGATGGCCTCAAACCTGGTTATTATCTAATTACGAATGTTTTTGGAACGAAGAAATACTTTGAGGCCTTTATGGCCGACTTAGAAAAGAGAGGGTTGGAACCAAAGTCCTTCCTTCGCAGTAAAAATAAATTCCACTATGTATTTCTCGAACGTTATCAAACTATGGGTGAAGCCAGGGAGGCACGAGACAGTAACTATGGTGGGCGCTATAAAGAAAAAACTTGGATATTTAGAGTAAAAGGAGAGTAGTGAATAACCCTTATTGACATTTGAAATATCACCTACTTTTTCAATTCAACCCGTAGTTTTGAAAAATAGAAGGACCTATTTTTTTAATTCGCGTTTCATCAGTACCTCAAGATAAGCCACTGTGTTTACCAAGTATTTGCGGTCTTTGGTTATAGTGGCCCCCGCAATCGCACCTTGAATCATGGTATAAAACTGTTTGGCGAACTGTAACGGGGTAACAGGAAGATTAAGTTCGTTGTTTTTGGCCCCATTTTCAAGAACCAATGCAATTTTTCCCTCTATAGTTTTTAAGGTTTCCTTTACTGCTGCCGCCAATAATCGATTATTGTTTTGAGCGTCGACGCCAACGTTCAAAATAGGACAGCCACCCATTTCTAGTGTGAAAACATCGTAGTTTCGATAAAATTTGGTGAGGGCAAATAGCTTGTCCATAGAAGTCCCTTTTGTATCGAGCTGATCATCAATGGCCTTTAGCAGACGTTTGCTGTTATATTCAAAGGCTGAAAGCGCTAGTGCCTCTTTGTTCTCGAAATTGCCGTAAAGGGCACCTTTAGTCAGTCCCGTGGCCTTCGTGAGATCGCTCATACTTGTGCCTACATAGCCAAGTTTATTAAAAATCGGGGCAACAGTCTCAATAATATAGGCGGTAGTTCTTTCGGCTTTGGTAGTCATGAGGATCAATTTTATACGAATATAAAAAATCTATATACTGCATGGTATATATTCTTGATAAAAAAAGGGCATCCAGATTGTGGATGCCCTAAAAAACTAAAAATCTAACTTAATTGAAATCAAAGTAAGGTGTCTATTCGACCAATTCATTTTCGTTTCTGAAGACTAACGCGTCATCGAACGAATCTATTAACACTATACTGTCGGTCTTTAATTTACCGCCCAAGAGTTCTTTTGACAGATTATTCAATACCTCTTTTTGAATAACCCTTTTTATTGGGCGAGCGCCATACATGGGGTCATACCCCTTTTTAGCTAAATATGATACCGCTTCTTCGGTTGCATCAATTGTAATATGCTGCTTTGCGACCACTTTTTTCAATTGGTCTAGTTGCAGTCTTACAATTTGTGTAATATTCTCCATGTTTAATGGCGTAAACATTATAATATCGTCGATACGGTTCAAAAATTCGGGCTTTATAGTCTTTCTCAGTAAACCGAGTACTTCTACCCGGGCTACTTCGGCAGCACCATGAATATCATCGGTATCCTCAAATTTTTCTTGAATGATGTGGCTACCCATGTTACTGGTCATTATAATGATGGTATTCTTGAAATCAGCTACCCGACCTTTATTGTCGGTAAGCCGCCCTTCATCCAATACTTGTAGCAGAATGTTGAAAGCATCAGGATGTGCTTTTTCAATTTCATCTAAAAGTACGACGGAGTAAGGTCTTCTTCTCACCGCTTCGGTCAATTGTCCGCCTTCATCATAACCTACATATCCTGGAGGTGCACCTACCAATCGACTTACGGAATGCCTTTCTTGGTATTCGCTCATATCGATTCTTGTCATGGCATTTTCATCATCGAAAAGATAGGCGGCCAGTGTTTTGGCCAGTTCGGTTTTACCGACCCCTGTAGTACCTAAAAATAAAAAGGAGCCTATTGGGCGTTTGGTATCTTGAAGTCCTGCCCTGCTTCTCCGAATCGCATCCGAGACGGCCTGAATGGCCTCATCTTGACCTACTACCCTTTTGTGTAAAACTTTTTCAAGTTGCAATAATTTCTCCTTTTCACTTTGAAGCATTTTGGTGACCGGTATACCTGTCCATTTGGCTACGACTTCAGCGATATCCTCACTGGTGACTTCTTCCTTAATGAGTGTTCCCGCATTTTGTTGCTGCTCTAGTTCAATTTGAAGCACTTCCAATTTCTCTTGAGCCTCTTTTATTTTTCCATAGCGAAGTTCTGCTACTTGCCCATAATCGCCATTGCGCTCTGCTCTCTCTGCATCCAATTTAAAGTTTTCAATATCCTGTTTTGTTTTTTGAATATTGTCGACTACGGTTTTTTCACTTTCCCATTTGGCAAAGAGTTCGTTTCGTTCTTCTTTGAAATTAGCCAAATCGGCATTCAGGGATTTTAATTTCGCCTGATCGTCTTCTCTTTTGATCGCTTCAATTTCAATCTCCAATTGCATTATTTTACGATCTAGAACATCCAATTCTTCCGGCTTGGAGTTAATTTCCATACGGAGTTTGGCAGCCGCTTCATCCATTAAATCGATGGCCTTATCAGGTAAGAATCGATTGGTAATATAGCGTTGTGAAAGTTCCACTGCCGCAATAACCGCCTCGTCTTTGATTCGTACTTTGTGGTGGGCCTCATATTTTTCTTTGATACCTCTAAGAATCGAGATAGCACTTTCGGTGTCGGGCTCATCGACGACAACCATTTGAAAGCGACGCTCCAAAGCTTTATCCTTTTCAAAATATTTTTGATATTCATCCAAAGTGGTGGCTCCAATAGCGCGCAACTCACCTCGTGCTAGAGCGGGTTTTAAAATATTGGCGGCATCCATGGCACCTTGACCACCACCGGCACCCACTAAAGTATGAATTTCGTCAATGAAGAGTACAATATCGCCATTAGAGGAGGTTACTTCTTTAATTACCGCCTTCAATCTTTCTTCAAACTCCCCTTTGTACTTGGCTCCTGCAATCAAAGCACCCATATCCAAAGAATAAATGACCTTATCCTTTAGGTTTTCAGGAATGTCGCCTTGAATGATGCGATGTGCCAAGCCTTCGGCAATGGCAGTTTTACCTGTACCCGGTTCACCGACCAGTATCGGGTTATTCTTGGTTCTTCGCGAGAGTATTTGAAGAATACGCCGAATTTCCTCATCTCTTCCGATTACGGGATCCAGTTTTCCGCTATCGGCCAGTTTATTTAGGTTTCGGGCATATTTGTCCAATGAATTATAAGTGTCTTCTGCGCTTTGGGAAGTTACTTTTCCTCCCTTTCTTAATTCGTCAATAGCCGATTTCAAATGTTTTTCGGTAACCCCTTGATCTTTTAAAATCTGGGATATCTTGCTTTTAGATTTGAATATAGCCAACAGTAAATGTTCGATGGACACATATTCATCTTCCATCTTTTTAGCAATTATGCTTGCTTCATTCAATGTTTTTCCAGCTTCACGTGAAAGCATAATTTCACCACCTGAGACTTTAGGGAAACTTTCAAGTTCTTTCGTTAAGATTTGCTTAAGCAAGTCAATATTGACATTTAATTTTTTAAGAAGAAAGGGAGTTGCGTTTTCATCGACTTCCCAAATGGCCTTAAAGATATGCTCATTCTCGACTTGTTGGTGGCCCATTTCCTGTGCAAGCTGCTGGGCCTGTTGCAGTGCTTCTTGCGCCTTTGTGGTAAAATTATTAAAGTTCATATATCTTGTTTTAAAGGGTTATTGTTTACTTTTGAAAGAACAAGGTCAACAATCTTACCAAGAACCATGAGTAGACAAAGTGTCATTTATTTTATTTAAAAACAAGACAATTTGACAGCTTGTAAGTACCGTAGGAAACCTTCGACTTATTAGTTTAAAGTTACAAAAATGGGAGTATTTGATAGTTTGTTTGGCAAGAAGAATTTGGATTCTAAAAAGGAAGTGGAATCGGTATCTTGGATACCGCTGGTTTCAGTGGAACAGTTGCCTGAAATCGAGAAAAATTCACATACAAGACTGCAGGTAATCTTCAAGCATTCTACTACTTGCGGTATCAGCCGAATGGTTTTGAACATGTTCAAGCAGAACTACCATTTTTCGGCAAATGAAATGAATCTATATTTTTTAGACCTACACCGCTACCGAGAGGTATCCAATGAGGTCGGATATAAATTTCAGGTTATGCACCAATCCCCACAATTATTGGTTATCAAAGATGGGGTAGTGGTGGCCCATGACTCACATGGCGCCATTACGGATATCGATTTGGGGAAATATTTGTAATCGCTTAGTTAAAACGCTGTTGGGTCATTATCGACTTTATTCGTGATTTCAAATCTTCACCAGCATCATAAACCATTTGTTCATTAGTAGGGAAAGGAATGGCTGCTAGGCCCAATTGTGAAATTAAATTATTTTCTAAAGCCCTTTTATCACCATCGTGCCGGGCATATATGTGCTCAAATTTAAATTCACTGGCCAACGGATACGAATTTACAAGCTGCTGTTTGTTCAGTTCGGTAAAATTCACAACACCTGAGACTTGAGCGGTTTTATATTGGGTAAACTGATAAAAGTTACATTTCACAGTCTTGAACTTGTCTATTTTTATTTTGTTCCCTAGGCTGTCTTTGACTACTTTTCCGTCATTATCAAGGGCATATTCATAGCCGTCTTTGACCTGCTTCTCTTTAATGATCTGTTTCTCACTAATCTGTTCAGGTGATATGTCAATAGCTTTTAAAGAAACTTCCATGGCATAATCGTAATTTATGTTCGGCAACGGATTGTTGTGGTACTCCGTCCATAAGTCATTCAGACCATAGGTGTTGAAGTTTAGTAGCTCTTGTTCTAGTTTGGCTGGTATGATCTGATCCGTGTGATTGGCCATAACGACTTTTACGTAGTCTAATCCTTTGGTGTAGGCTTCCTCCATTCTTTGTTTGGTATTGGAGTATCCAGGATTTATTTTTTCTAGATATTTGAAGTCCTCATAAGCTTTTCTATAATCCTGCTTATGGGTGGCGTTGGTGAGCAAACTTGTAGCATTGGTATATAAATAATTTGAAAGCTCTTGTTTTGCCGAAATAATGTTGTCATCGTAATTCTTGAAATTGAATTGTGCACGTCTATTTTCTTCATAGATATGGAGCGGTAATAGCGGACGAATTTGTTGTTGAATTTGTTTCAAGGCATTATATGAGCTAAAAATAGCTTCATAGTTTGCGGGGTTACCATCTTGCTTTAAAAATGCGATATGCTGTAATTCCCGCTCTTGATTTTTTTTAAATGCCTCTTCCAGTAAGACGATATAGGGTTGGTTCGCTTTTTTTGTCTTGTTGTCTCTTAAATTTTGTAGCGAATTACCGATTGCATTGTTGTAATCTCCAGTATTAATGGCTTCTTGTGTTTTTTTTACGCCACTACAAGCAATTATTAGGAACATGGTTATACATGTGAATGCTAAATTTTTCATAACGATAGGTTTTTTCCTGAGTAAGTTTGGGAGCCAATTTCAAGCGTTGTGCCAAAATGGGCATATTGATAACGAAAAAGGACCAACTATCGTATAGAATCGGTGAAATACCTTTATTTATAGGTTTTAAGAAGTATACAATATCACAGGAAATCGAGAATAGATAAAGATATCTTATCTACATTGACCCTAGTCGGGAATGGAAATTATAGTTTGAATAGTTTGAGAAATGCTATTTTTTCGGTTTTGGTTGAAAAACGGGTAGTAATTTAGACGAAACCTCTCCGAAACCAATTCTCATGCCATTCTTTTCACAATAACCTTTAAGGGTTACGGTATCATTGTCTTCAATAAATTTACGCTGCTGGCCGTTCTTCAGTTTGACTGGTTTGGTGCCCTGCCAAGAAAGCTCCAACATAGAACCATAAGAATCAGGAGTCGGCCCTGAAATTGTACCGCTACCCATTAAATCTCCGCTGTTCACTTTGCAGCCATTTATCGTATGGTGTGCCAACTGCTGGGCCATAGTCCAATACATATACTTGAAATTCGATCTGCTGACCGTGGTCGCTTCACTGTGCTCAGGAGTTATTTCAACTTCCAATTTAATATCAAAGCTATGGTTGCCGTGCTGTTGTTGCAGATAGGGAAGAGGTTGAGGGTCTTGTTTCGGGCTTTCTACTCGAAAAGGTTCTAAAGCCGCCATTGTAATTATCCAAGGAGACATTGAAGATGCGAAATTCTTTGATAAAAATGGTCCTAGCGGTATATATTCCCATTTTTGAATATCTCGCGCACTCCAATCATTGAAGAGCACCATACCAAAAATGTAATCTTCAGCCTCATCGATAGGAATGGGCTCTCCCAAAGCATTGGCATCAGTCGTGATAAACGCCATTTCCAGTTCAAAATCTACCAAATTGGAAGGACCGAAGATTGGCTTTTCCGCACCTTTCGGTAGGGTTTGCCCCATGGGCCTGCGAATGGGTGTACCACTAGTGACGATTGATGAACTTCTTCCGTGATAACCCACCGGGAGATGTGACCAATTGGGTAATAGCGCATTTTCGGGATCTCTAAACATAGAGCCTACGTTCGTAGCATGTTCACGGCTTGAATAGAAATCGGTGTAGTCTCCGATTTGAACGGGTACCTGCATCTCTATTTCTTCCATCGCAAACAATACGATTTTTATATGATCTTCGTTGTTCTGGAGTTCGAAATTGTTAATATCAAAAATGGTGCTAATACGGTTTCGTACCAAATGCCATGTTTTTTTTCCATCCGAAATAAAATCGTTCAAGGTGTCTTGTAAAAAGATATCATCGGTCAACGGAATATCTTTAAAATACCCAAGCTGATGTAATGCCCCGAGATCAATGGCGAAATCCCCAATTCGCGTGCCGATAGTAATGATATCGTCTCTCGTCAGGAAAACACCGAATGGAATGTTCTGAATTGGAAAATCAGATTTTTCAGGCACAGGAAGCCAAGTTTTTTTAGAAGGATCGTTTGGGTTTGGAGCCATATCAAAATTGTTAACTTTTGTTTGATAAATTCTTAATCAAATATATTCTTTTCTTCCAATTAACGATGGGCAATTTGTACTTTTACAGCTTCATTTAACAGAATACTAAGATATGCAGCGTGACAACGAAATTTTTGAACTTATAGAGGCTGAGAAAGAACGCCAAATCAATGGAATAGAGCTTATTGCCTCTGAGAATTTTACTAGCCCCCAAGTAATGGAGGCTGCAGGTTCGGTTCTGACCAACAAATATGCAGAGGGGTACCCCGGGAAACGGTATTACGGAGGATGTGAAGTGGTCGACAAGGTTGAGCAATTGGCCATAGATAGGGCCAAAGAGCTTTTTGGTGCGGCTTATGCAAATGTACAACCGCATTCTGGATCACAGGCAAATGCATCGGTATACCATGCTTGTCTTCAGCCAGGGGATACTATTTTGGGTTTTGATCTATCACACGGTGGACATTTGACCCATGGATCTCCCGTTAATTTTTCAGGACGATTGTATAACCCCGTTTTTTATGGAGTTGATAAAGAAACAGGTGTACTTGATTATGATAAAATACAGGAGATAGCAGAGAAGGAAAAGCCAAAGATGATTATTGCTGGCGCATCTGCATATTCTAGAGATATAGATTTCAAGCGCTTCAGAGAAATTGCAGATAGTGTAGACGCGCTTCTTTTGGCCGATATTTCACACCCGGCAGGGCTTATAGCCAAAGGTATCTTGAACGATCCTATTCCGCATTGTCATGTGGTTACTACAACAACCCATAAAACATTGCGTGGCCCTAGAGGGGGGTTAATATTGATGGGAGAAGATTTTGATAATCCTTTCGGTATTCGTCTAAAAAACGGGAAATTAAGAAAAATGTCGGCATTGTTGGATTTGGCGGTATTTCCTGGTAATCAGGGCGGACCGTTAGAGCATATTATAGCTGCAAAGGCAATTGCTTTTAAAGAAGCCTTATCAGATGAATATCTTGCCTACATGTTGCGGGTGAAAAAAAATGCCTCGGCAATGGCTGCTGCTTTTGTGGCCAAGGGATACAATATTATATCTGGAGGTACCGATAACCATATGATGTTGATTGATCTTCGGAACAAGAATATCTCTGGAAAGGATGCTGAAAAGGCATTGGTGGAAGCTGATATTACGGCTAACAAGAATATGGTTCCCTTTGATGATAAATCACCCTTCGTTACTTCTGGTATTCGGTTTGGTACTGCTGCCATAACAACAAGGGGTCTGGAAGAAAGTGATATGGCTACAATCGTAACGTTTATTGATGAAGTGCTTCAAGATCCTGAAAATGTTGATGGAATAGCGGCTATTCGAAAAAAGGTAAATGCGTTGATGCATGGAAGAGCGTTATTCAACGCTTAAAATTATCAAATTTTGTATGGAAATTTGCCTATTGAATTTTTAGCGTATTTACGTCTAGAGGTTCAATAGGTAAAGTTCTCCACTGACAATGCAGAGATTTTCCAAATCATAAATTACTCCGTCTTCTTCAGAGTCATAATACATGCCCCAAAACTTCAAGAACCCATTTTCGGTATCATTCTTTGCCTCGTCAAATTCATGGGCCAATGAACTATACTTTCCAGCGGTTTCTTCGAAAACCGAAATATAAATTTCATAAGGTATTTCGGTCAACCCTCTAGTGAAGTGCACGTAATGACTTCCAATACTGGCAAAAATGTTCTCAAATTGTTCAGGAATGCTTTGATTGTAGTTCTTTTTAATTATTATGGAAGTGTCTTTCAGATTAATGGAAAACTCTTCAATATCGACAGCGAAATCATTTAATTTACCAAGGGTCCTGACTTCGTTGATCAAAGTTGATTGACCGGATTTGAAATTACCCCAGTTTCCTTTGTTGAAATGATAGAGCACTTCGACTAAACTTAGATTACAATCCATTTCGACAACCAAATTCACCGATTCATTATGGGATGAATATTGACGAAAGGTAATTTCGGAGAAATAGTTTTTCTCTAGACTTTTTCTGAAATCTTCCAATCCATTAATTTGAAAATTCTGGTTGAATTCAAATAGAAGATTGTTTTTTAGGTTATTTAGGTATATTGGCATGCCGAAAATGATTACGCTTAGTTGTAAAATTAACTTTTAAGCATAAATTTTAGGCATAGGAAAACCTTATAAAAACCAAGGTTTGTCTTCAATAATTTGCAAAAATTTTGTATAAACAGATAATAGTAAGAGAAGTATTTATTGAATTGTAAGATTTAGATGAATCCTCTTTTTCTCGCTTCTTCGATTAAGGCAATATCGTTACCGTGCTCTATACCAAAAAGTGATTTCAATTGACGTTTGCGTGCTTCTACCGTTGTGTTTGCCACAGAAAGTATGGGAGCAATATCTTTGGTTCTTGTTCCTATCGATAAATGGTATAGTATTTTTTTGTCTTGTTCATCTACTATTGCGTCATTTGCCAACCTTCTCCTTACTGCTTCAAGGGCACTAGCGGTGTAGTAGGGAGGTCTTGTCGTAACAGTTCTGACCATAGCCTTTAAAGACATTTCATCTATTTCCGACTTTACCATATACCCATCAGGGTTGACCGACTTGAAAACGCTATTGATTCGATAGCTGTCGCTGTATGAAGACATAAAAACTATTTTAGATTCAGGAACTACTTTTCTTGCGAAAACCCCTAAATCTTCCCCACTGCGTGTCTCTTTGGAGTGGTCGGGGAACAATTGCATGTCGAGTAGAATGATATCGTATTTTAAAGAGCGTGCCGACAGGTCTATTTTGTTCCAGCCCGCTTCAAAGCTGTTGGCCATATCGACTTTTATTTCCTTTCCATCAAAATCAAAATCGGTCAATATGTACTTGTAACCTAAAGCGGTCATGGCATGATCGTCCACTGTCAAAATTCTAATTATCTCCATCAGTTACTTTTGCGGTTTATTATGAACCTAAGTAAATCCTCTCGTAGGGAATTTATTTTGTCATTGAATGAAATGCAGTTGGTATTTTCAAAGTAATGGTTGTTCCTTTGTTCAATTCGCTTGAAATATTCCAAGAACCGTTCACTTTGTCGATTCGCGAAGCAATATTTCGCATTCCGATACCTTTTTTTCCTTTACTCTCTTGAAAACCTTTGCCATCATCAATGATTGTGATATCGAGATTACTTTCGTCGACCACAAAATTAAGAAAAACGTTTTGGCAATCAGCGTGTTTAACGGAGTTTTGAAGAATTTCTTGCACCATTCTGTAAGAATTTATTTTTATTTCGCCGCTAAGTGCGTCCCAATCGGTGTTATCGTTGTATTTGAAGTCCATTTTAATTCCGGATGCATCTCCCACATTTTTTAACAGTTCCTTTATAGAGCTAATAAAATTAGGAATTTTTTGATAAGCTGAATGGCTCAATTCATGTGATATGGCCCTCACTTCTCCCTCGACCTCTTTTAGTGCCGCTATGGCAAGGGCCCGTTCGCTCATGGCTTCGGTATCTACTTTTTTATTCAAACCCGTCAATACCATGCGTGCACCTAACATCTTACCTAAAACACCGTCATGCAATTCCTCCGAGATACGTTTTTGTTCCGTTTGTTTGCCTTCTTCCACTTTTTGATTTTGAGAAAGCATGAGACTGAAAATTTCCTGGTTGCTTGCCTGCTGCTGCTGCTGAAATCGTAATTTCTGATTTTTAGCCCGTTGATCGACTATAATATAAATTGCCCCTCCTAAAAGCAATAGTCCCACTGCAATACCTGTCCATATTTGTTTCTCCTTGGTAAGTGTTTCGTTTTCCGCAATAAATTCGTCCGTTTCGAAACGTATACGGGCAAATTTATTACGGGCCTGACGCTCTTCTCGCAAGATACGATCGTTTAGATCAATGTATTGTTTCGTATACATCAATGAACTTTTTGAATCTAATCGTGACAACAATTCCAAGGTTTCCAAAAGACGCTCATTATTGCTGCTGTGCTCTGCAAAATACTTGGCTTTTGTCGCGTGAGCTAAAGCCTGTGCAGTATCTTGTCTACTTAAATAAAGTTCAGCCAAACTATAATGGCTTCCAGTGATACCGGTAATATCTCCAATACTGTCACGAATACGAAATGCCTTTACCAATTCTTGCTCAACGCCTACAGTATCGCCCGACTTTAATCGGTTATAGGCTAAATTATTAAGGGATCTGGCATATAGCTGGGGGTTCGCTTGGCTAAGATTATCGGTTGCCAAAACTTCTTGAAAATAAGGAATCGCCTTTTGATACTCTCCTTTGTCTTTATAAACTACACCAATATTATTAAGTGTAACATATTGGAGTATACTTTTATTATCGACTTTATTGAGGTATTCAAGTGCCTTTTGATGATACTCAATGGCCCGATCATATTCAGATAGATTGTTCGATACGACGGCAAGATTGTTGTAACAACTATAAAGTTCCTTATATTTCTTAAGGGGTTTTAAAATTTCAATCGCATTTATAGTCGTGCTTTCACTACCGGTGTAATCTTTAATATCTTTCTGTACAACGGCCATATTGTAAAGCATTCTTCCTTCATGGTACTTATCGTTCAGTGCCCGATAAACCTGATATGATTCTTCGAAATGAAAATAAGCACTGTCAAGTACGGCATTCTTTTGATAAAACTCGGCAAGATCCCAATGCGCTTCTGCCGAAACTACGGAATCTTTTGCTTTTAGTGCAAGGTCGATAGTTTCTTTATTGGTCTTTCTAAAGAGAAGGGAGTCGCCTAATCGTAAGTAAGCTATTGAAAGTCTGGAGAAGTATTTGACCTTAAGCGAATCATTTTTCGATTGTTTTGCCTTAGTATACGCCTTTTCAAGATATTCATGTCTAATCGCAGGGGTCAACGATAAATCACGGCCTTTTTTGATTTGAGAAAAAATACTATCCCTATATATAGCCCCATCTTCTGTGTTTGATTGTGGAGTACCTCCAATGCAACCTATAAAAATAATAAGTGGAAAAATCTTAACAAGCTGATATTTATGCACTATGGCTATTTTTATTCTCATAAATCAGTACTTACAAGGTATAAAAAAAGCCTTAAAAATTGACTTTAAGGCTTTACTGATTTTATAAAAGTAATGTTTTAGTCCCTTCCGTCGATTGGGGTGTGCTCTTCATCGCCTCCTGCCTTGACATCCAATGTCTCGTATAATGCTTGTGTGTCTTCGGCACTGGAATCTTCTTCACATGAAAATAATCCGAAACTCATTACCACTACTGCGAAAATACTTGCTACTTTTTTCATAATTTTTGTTTTGTTAATGGTTAATATTTAATTACACTGCTAAATTAATACAACATCGCAGTATGACGGAAGTATTTAGATAAACAGTAGTGAGTGCTGTAATTCTGGTAGTAAACAGTAGGTTTCTGTGAGTATTGGTTCAATTTAGTGCAGAAATGGAGTTTTTTGATAGTGTTCCCTTAAGTGTGTCAATATTTTCGCGATATGATTTAGAGAAGGGCAATTTGACTTTTCTAAATTTTAGAGTGCATACAGATCTACCATAATTGATCCTTGATACATAATCCGTATTAAGTATATAACTTTGGTGGATACGGACGAAATTTTTCGGAAGTTGTTGTTCGAAAGTTTTTAACGTTTTAAAAGCATTAATTACCGAACCATCTTTCATAAAGAATTCAGTCGCATTATTATCTGCCTGTAAATAAAGAATATCTTCTGTACTTAAATATTGAAAGTCACTGTAAGATTTCAAACAAAGTGTCTGAGGTTTGGACTCTTTGGGCATATTTTTTTTAAGGCGCAAGAGTGATTTTCTGATATCAAACTCACTGAAAGGCAATAACCAATAGTCGAAGAAACTATTCTTGATCGCTTCATAGGCATGTGTCTTCGTTTTAGAGATACCAATTATTAGCGGAAGATTGGTTATGTATGCATTAAGTTCCATGGCCATTTGGAAATATTCACTGGCTTTCTCATTTAGATTTACAAAAACAATATCAGGAGAAAATTTAAGAATGGAATTCAAACCTTCATCACTATTTCTTGCAACAGAAGCGCATGTAAAATCGCCATATTCTTCCAAATAATGCTGCAATTGCAGATTGGAAGTTGCGTCAGAATCAATAATGGTATAGGTATATTCCATTTTGTGCATTGATATTAAACGCAAATTAGTGATAGTTTATGATAATGGATATTAGGAAAACCTTATAAAAAGTGAGGTTTTCGTTGTCAAATGACTGAAAATCAGTAGTTTTTGAAAGAAAATACTTTCGCAAATAAGAATTTTACTACAAGTTAATTCTCGATGAACAACTCATAGGCGCCAATGTCAGGCGTGGTCGTTCTGTCAATTCCGCGAATATCCAATGGCACATTTAGGGCGCTATTTGCATTTGCTGCCCCATTTGCTGCAGAATTTTCCCCGATAATGAAGTTGTTATTCGCGGGGTCTGAAAAATCAGCATCTAGGTTTAAAAAGATATCCTTATATATAGTGGTATTGCTAAAGTCATAAACGGGATCCGAGGCGGAAATATCATTGTTGTAGGTAATCATACAATTGGTGAAGGAAAAATTGAAAGCCTTATTGCTATCTTTATTTAATAGAAGTTCATTGCTGTTATTGCCGTCGATAATACAATTAATAAAGTCGGCATTCACAAGATTGGCGCTAGCATTCCCAACAAAATTGTCAACTTCAATTGCTGAACCATTTCTAAAACCATATTTCCAGTAGTTTGCAATAGTACAATGGGTGAAGGTATAGCTGCCTCCTAGATTACAGTATAAAGAAGTGCCCCCTGACCCACCTAAAACTACATTTTCTGCCACTATTGCAGCAGTTTTCGCCCAAAGATTGGTATTTGAGCTGTTATAAATTTGGGTATTTTTTAATGTAAGGGTAGGGGTCGGTAATAGCCCGTCACCCTCTGCAAAGAGACCAATGGTAGCATTTTTAATCGATAGGTAATCTATTGTGTTGTCGCTGCTTCCTTTTAATAGGTATATTCCGC
The DNA here is from genome assembly GCF_900103215.1 of Kriegella aquimaris. Taxonomy (GTDB): domain Bacteria; phylum Bacteroidota; class Bacteroidia; order Flavobacteriales; family Flavobacteriaceae; genus Kriegella; species Kriegella aquimaris. The sequence goes on along the minus strand of NZ_FNGV01000001.1, from coordinate 944,502 downwards.
CCCATTGTCCAGGGGTATTGCCCAGTTCCGGTTCTAGGCGATCACCTTCGAAAATAATATCGTTTTCCAGCGTTTTTCTGTCGAGACTCAATTCCCCATTAATATGGATGGAAGCATTATCCTGTACCAAAATACCGGAGCCTTGATGAAAATATATGCGAGTGCCCGAATCGATAAGCAGTTCTTTCTGGGACGGAACGGTGGCATACCCATAAACCACATAGGGTTTATCATTGGTGAAATGTAGTTGTTCATCTGATAGTAAAAAGCCTTCAAAATTTATCTCGTTAAAATCAGAGTCGGAACCAAAGGTTATGTTCTCTACAATTCTATCACTCGAAGTGGTCGGATATAGAAAAATGGCATCTTTAACCAATGTAATCAATGGTACTTCTTGGGTCTTACCTTTAGCGTTAAATTGTATGGCATCAGTATGTAGAAATTCTTTTTTGGCGGTATTCGTAATGTCAAAGGTAGTTTCGATGAATATGAATATGCTGTCTTTGGCCAGTATGGGTATGTTCTCGAAATCTTTGCCGGCCACACCATCAACATTTAAGCGGTACATACTGGCTTGACCCTGACCCAAGCTAATTGATGGGATTAAAATATCGTTCTTTGATCGGTTATATACTTTTAAGGAATAGGTGCTGCTTCCGATATTGGTAAAAATAGTATCTAAGAAAACGGTATCTTTCGAAAACTCCAAATTTCCGGTGCTTACTGTGTATTCGAAGTCTTTTCTGCACGAACTCCAAAAGCCAATAAGAATTATGCCGACAATAACAGAACTACAGAATCGCATATGTTTTAACAATTTCGAATAAATTAATTCATGTGCAGAACGAAAAATCTATAGCTATTGGACCTCGGGATTTTCCTTCTTCATAAAAACTTTTTTTATGGTTTCCGAAATCCTTGTAGGCTTCAACGTTTTATTGTTCAACAGGCACCAGGTTGTAACGGAATGCAAGAGAAGCTGGTTCGTTTTTTCAAGGTACATTTCTACTACCCTAGTACTTGTTGCTCCCTTACTTTTGGCGATGTGGGTCTTAATGGTAATTACATCATTAAGTTTTGCTGAATTTTTATAGGTTATATTGTGGTTCATTACTACCCAAATAACCCCTTTCTGCATTTCGGGAGGGGCGGCCGATAGCCAATGTTCTTTTGATATATCTTGTATCCATTGTACATAACGAACGTTGTTCACATGATCTAACTCATCTAGATCATCGGCCATGACCGTTATAGTTTTGTTGTAGGTTTCCATTTTATTTTTTTAAGATCTTAATCTCAAAAAGTTTGTCCCAATTTTTTCCTGTGACAAAAAATGTATTTCGTACTTTGTGATAAGCTACACCGTTCAGTACATCAAGAGCTTCGTGTTGGGTAACCTGTTTTTTTAATCCCCCAAAGTTCACCACACCCTCGATAGCTCCACTTTCAGCATCAATAATCATCATGCTTTCTTTTTGGTAAACGTTGGCGTATAATTTGCCATCAACAAATTCTAATTCATTGGCCCTGTTGAAAATCGACTTATTGGTTACCGTTTCAATGTGGCCTTCCTCTTTTAATGTTTCAGGGTTTAAGAACCAGATTTTTTCGGTTCCATCGCTTTTGAACAATTTTGTACCATCATTGGTAAGTCCCCATCCTTCTTTACTTTCTCCATATTGAAAGTTATCTAACTTTTTAAGGTTTTTCAAGTCGTATATAAAACCAATTTTGCTGCGCCAGGTCAACATATAGATTTTATTGTTCAGAATGGTTATCCCTTCCCCAAAATAAGTATTGTCCAAATCTATTTGTTGTAAAACTTTACCGGTATTGTAGTCAACCTTTCGAAGTGATGATTTTCCTTTTTTACCGGTACTTTCATAAAGCGTGTCGTTATGGAATTCAAGACCCTGAGTGTATGCGTTTATGTCGTGCGGATATTCCTTAATAATCTCATAGGTGTAGATTTCGGGAGCCGTTGCGGCGAGAATTTGAATTTTCTCGGATACTTCAACGGAAGTTTCTTCATAATCTACCTTGGCCGTCAAAATTTTACTGCCCAATGTAGGCATAGTCAACTTGACCTTGTCATTGGTTACGGGAAGCTGTTGGCCGTCAATGGAGTATTCAACCTTATTGATGAGCTTATTCTTTTTATTGCTAAGACCAATAGTTATGGTCTCGTTTTGTTGAAACTGTGTTTTATTTCCTTCAAGTTGAATCGTGAAAAGAGATGAGGCATCTTTATTGCCGCCGCAAGCCATAAATAGTACTAATAGGCTACCGAAAATAAGATGTTTAAATGTATTCATGTCTATGCGTTTTATGTTCTGAACCGCAATCAGGACTTTGTTTATGTGAAAAAAAGTTTGATGTCTTTTAAGAGATGCTTAAAACGGGGCAAGTTAATTCATAAAATTATGAATGTAAAACAATTGCCAGAGATTTAAAAGATTGTATATTTGTGGTCGGCAAGTCCTACACGACCAGCTCCTGTAGAATCCCCCAGGGTGGGAACACAGCAAGGGTATATAGTCGTAGCGGTGCGATGTAGGTAGCTTGCCTTTTTTTGTGCCCTAAATTCTGCAATCAAGTGAGCAATAGGTTTAAGTAAACGACCTATTCGTGAATTCTTCTAATTACACTGAAGTCCCTTGTATTAATCTGCTGGTTACTTGATTTTATTTTTTAATTTGTAGCTATTATGAAAGCAAAAGTGGTTCTTATATCCGGTGGATCATCTGGAATAGGAAAATCAATAGGACAATTTCTAAAATCTAAAGGTTTTGTGGTTTACGGTACCACCAGAAGCCCAGAAAAGTATGCCGATTTTGAGCATTTCAAACTTGTAAAAATGGACGTCCGCGATTTAGAGAGTATTCGCATGGCCGTAGAATATATCGTGAAGGCCGAGGGTAGATTAGATGTACTGGTGAATAATGCAGGTATCGGTATCACAGGGCCAATAGAAGAGACGCCCCATGAAGAGATTGTTGGTGTCTTTAATACGAATTTTCATGGATATCTCAACACGGCAAAAGCCGTTTTGCCGGTTATGCGAGAGCAGAATGCGGGACTAATTATAAATATTACTTCCATTGCGGGGTATATGGGCTTGCCTTACAGAGGCATATACTCGGCTACAAAAGGAGCTGTGGAGTTGGTAACGGAAGCATTGCGCATGGAAACCAAAGATTTTGGGGTGCACATCACCAATTTGGCTCCCGGGGATTTTGCTACCGACATTGCATCGGGCCGATATCATGCTCCTGTTTTAGAAGGTTCTCCATACAAGACGGCATATGAGCAGACTTTGCGACAAATAGATGAAGGGGTGGAGCAAGGTCAAGACCCTATAAAGGTAGCCCATAAAGTGTTTTCGATTATCAATACCGATAAGCCCAAGGTTCACTATAAAGTAGGATCTTTTATGCAGCGTTTCTCTTTAATATTGAAAAAAATATTGCCCGATAAAGTATACGAGAAACTATTGTTGAACCATTATAAGTTGTAATTTTGACGTTTGTCAAACTTCTGACAGCATAATGTTTTAAATTTTTTTAATCATATTTAACCCAATACGAAATGAAATTTTTTATAGATACTGCCAATTTAGATCAAATAAAAGAAGCACAAGAATTAGGTGTGCTTGACGGTGTAACGACCAACCCGTCTTTAATGGCAAAGGAAGGCATTACAGGAAGAAATAATATTTTAAAGCACTACGTCGATATTTGTAATATTGTTGAAGGCGATGTTTCTGCCGAGGTTATTGCTACCACTTTTAATGAGATGATAAAAGAAGGCGAAGAGCTAGCCGAACTTCATGATCAAATTGTGGTTAAAATACCTATGATAAAAGATGGTGTTAAAGCCTTAAAATATTTCTCTGATAAAGGTATTCGAACCAATTGTACCCTAGTATTTTCTCCAGGGCAGGCTTTATTGGCTGCCAAGGCAGGCGCAACTTATGTTTCTCCCTTTATAGGAAGACTAGATGACATCTCTACCGATGGCTTGAACCTTATTGCCGAAATTCGATTGATTTATGATAACTACGGTTTTGAAACTCAAATTTTAGCCGCATCAGTACGCCACACCATGCATATTATAGATTGTGCAAAATTAGGTGCAGATGTAATGACCGGGGCATTATCTTCAATTGAAGGTCTCCTTAAGCATCCGTTAACCGATTCAGGTTTAGAGAAATTCTTGGCCGATTACAAGAAAGGAAATTAAGAAATCTGATTTTCTAAAAAGGAAAGTTATATAAAAACCCTAGGATGTTTACATCTTGGGGTTTTTTCATGATTACAATTGAATGTTTACGTTTAGAATGATGCGTACATATTTGAAAATGCATCTACTATAACTGCATCATTGGTGATGATGCATTTGTTCAGAGGATAAATGATAAGCGACTTGGTTACCTCTTCAAAATTTCCGGTACGATATTGATTGGCCTTGTCGAGACCAGACGTTTCTACCAAACCTTTCCATTTGGTTTCATCGGTCTTGATATTAATACCCACAAAAGTGTATTCCGGTTTATGTTCGGAAAGCTCGTCTACACGTTTGACCATATTTTCAAAATGTCTCCTATCATTGCCTGTCCAAAAGTAAAAAACTGCTTTCTTATTTTTTGAAATGTCTTGAAGGGAAACTGTTTTGCCCTGCGTATCGGAAACCATCACAGCGGGAATTTTTTTGTTGGGTTGAATGCTCAATATACTTTGGTAAAGCGCATCTATTTCGCCAATGTGTTTATTGTTTTCCGATAAGTCGTGAATCTTTTCAATGAACACCTTGTTATTTTCTTCACTGTCGTGTGCTTTTAAGAGGTACTCAAAGGCTACGGTTCTGAACAAATTATCTTTTAGTTCCTTGTTGCTTTCGACAATGCTATCAATCAGACCTAATTTATGCTGGTTATAATGCAACTTGTTTTTAATGACATTGTCTTTTATAACACATTTATGGGAGCAATTCATGTAGGTCAGGTTCCCAAAATGGTTTATCATAAAGTTGTAGTACGGTTTCAGATAGGTTAGGTTTTCATTGTTGAAATCTAAATCTTTTCTGTAGGCGTAAAATGTATCGGGAAGTTCTTCTATCTCTTTTTGTTGTGTATATTTTCTATGTCTAAAAGGATATTTTTCTTTGTACGCGTAATAAGTATAGTCCACCGTTGCCCTAGCTACTTCATTGGCCCTGTCCGACAACTTAGATTCAGAGATTAAGGCTTCCAAATTACTAAGTTTCTCATTTCTTAGGGAATCTATTCGTTTACTGAACTCATTTTGATTCAGAGCAAAATAGGACGAATAAATGGTCTTTTCCTCCGTCTCGTAAGACAAGTATAGATCCAGAAGAAAATTATTGATTTCTTCACCTTTTCCGGAAAACACCAAAGACTCATCAAAATCGACCGTATTCAAACGTACCATCAAACTGTCACCCCCTTCGAGATATACATATTGATATTCCGGTGCATGACTGAAATGGTAAAGCCCTTCCGGGATGGAGTCAAAGGAAAAAGAAAATCGGTTGCGATCGTCGATTTTTGCGGAATCAATAACGGCGTCATTCTTGAAAAGAACAACATATTCGCTACTGGGATTTATAATCTCTCCGGCAAAAAAAACTTTGGAAGAATCTTTTTTTCCATCATTACAACCGGTCAACCCAACAATGAACAGATAAAGTAAAATTCTTAGCATACGCGAACGTCTCTCTATGTGACCAACAAAATTAATAAACCCCTCTTCCCAACGCTGTTAATAGGGAGTTAAATGTTAGGGAGTTACGTTAATACTTTAAAAACAAAACGGTTCGTATATAATTGGTTTCCGCCATTATATTTCTTTATTTTTGCACGAAATTTAAAAGAAAAATTTATGTTGTCCGTTTCAAATTTATCAGTGCAATTTGGAAAAAGAGTCTTGTTTGATGAAGTTAATACTGTCTTTACACAAGGCAATTGCTACGGAGTCATTGGTGCAAACGGTGCCGGTAAGTCGACATTTTTGAAAATACTATCGGGTCAAATAGATCCAACATCGGGTCACGTGCATTTAGAGCCGGGCAAACGTATGTCGATTTTAGAACAGAACCACAATGCTTATGATGAGTTTACCGTTCTAGAAACAGTGGTAATGGGCAACAAACCGTTATTTTCAATCAAAAAAGAGATAGATCAACTCTACGCCGATTACACAGATGAGAACGCAGATAAGATAGGAGAGCTACAAGTTCGGTTCGAAGAGATGAACGGGTGGAACGCCGAGAGTGATGCGGCCGCACTTTTATCTAATTTGGGAATTTCAGAAGATTTCCATTATACGCTCATGGCCGATATGGACTCTAAGCTAAAAGTACGTGTCTTGTTGGCGCAAGCTTTATTCGGAAGTCCTGATGTGTTGATTATGGATGAACCTACCAACGACTTGGATTACGAGACTATAAATTGGTTAGAGAACTTTTTGGCCGATTACGAGAATACGGTAATCGTAGTATCGCATGACCGTCACTTTCTAGATGCCGTATGTACGCACATATCGGATATCGATTTTGGAAAAATGAACCAATACTCCGGTAATTACACATTCTGGTATGAGAGTAGCCAATTAGCTGCACGCCAAAGAGCACAACAAAATAAAAAGTCGGAGGAAAAGGCAAAAGAATTGCAAGAGTTTATCATGCGTTTTAGCGCCAATGTCGCGAAGAGCAAACAAGCTACTTCTCGAAAAAAGATGCTATCAAAGTTGAAGGTAGAAGATATCAAACCTTCAAGCCGACGCTATCCTGCAATAATCTTTGAACGGGAAAGGGAAGCTGGCGATCAAATTTTAAATGTTGAAGGTTTGGCGGCTTCATCGGAAGATGGTGATTTGCTTTTCCAAGATATCAACATCAACCTCGCAAAAGGGGATAAGGTGGCCATAATTTCAAAAGACTCAAGAGCTACTACAGCTTTTTATGAAGTCATCAATGGAAACAAAAAGGCCGATAAAGGTTCGTATCAATGGGGAATCACAACGAATCAGTCTTATTTGCCAGCCGATAATTCAGATTTTTTCACTGATGACATCAACTTGGTCGATTGGTTGCGCCAATGGGCAAAAACCGAAGAAGAGCGGGAAGAGGTTTATGTACGTGGATTTCTTGGAAAAATGTTGTTTAGTGGAGAGGAAGCATTGAAAAAATGTAGAGTGTTGTCCGGAGGTGAAAAAGTACGCTGCATGTTGAGTAGAATGATGATGCTAAGGGCCAATGTGCTTATGTTGGATGAGCCTACGAATCACTTAGATTTGGAGAGTATCACCGCTTTTAACAATTCACTTAAAAACTTTAAGGGAACAGTACTGTTTACAACCCATGACCATGAGTTTGCACAAACAGTTGCCGATCGAATTATCGAGTTGACTCCAAAAGGCAACATTGATAGATATTTGACGTTTGATGAATATATGTCTGACAAGGCAATTAAAGAACAACGTGAAAAGATGTACGCAGTAACTGCGTAAATTTTTTAGATTAAAGAATAACCCAAATTCTTACATTATGAAAACCTACAGCATGATTTGCGCCGTACTGGCGTTGGTGGTCGTTGGTTGTAATACATCTGACGAAATCCCCGGATTCGAAGAAGAAAAAACTGTTCAATCAGATTATAATTTGATATTGAACACTAACGGCATATTGTCTACCCAGCACTTAAATGCTGATGCCGATAGTATGGATTTCAATCCAGACGAAGCAGATGCATTCATCGATGTAGCATTGCCCGAACTAACGTATCGTAATGAAGATGTCTTAGGATTTTATCACGAGCAAATTGATTGCAGTGGAAAAGTTACGCTTCATGACTTTAAGGAGGATACATCAAATGAGATTACTGTTTTTGGCGATATATCAGATTGTAATACGTTGACAGTAACCGGTTTTACACATACCTCGAGTACGGTGTATTTGTCATATGTAATTGAAGTAAACTCTAAGAATAAAACTTATTTTGTTAGGGCGATTGATATAACAGCAGGAGAGGAAAACTTTGTGGATATTGAATTGAGCAAGAATCCTCTTCAGATGGTATTCACAAATAATCGAGTCTTTGTACTTACGTTCGATGAAAAGGAGACGAATGAGAATGGGCTTGTAACTATTGATATCAACGCGAACACCATTATCAATGAAATGAATTTGGGTTATGATGCCCGGCAACTGTTTGTTGATGTCAATAAAGACGTAATTATCGGCTACGATAGTCTTCACACAATATTGAACAGTAAAACGTTTGTCTTGACCTATGTAAACTACGAGGACGGGAAAGAGCCTAACTTTGCAACATCTAAGGCAACTTTTTTTAATTCCAATGGGAATTTATATTATGGGCGACCTACCACGGACAGTGTATTTCCGAGTATACCTGCCATTTATGATTTTGGACAGCGGACGGTTTATTTATACTATTATGAAAATTTCTTGACCGAGGCACAAATGCAGTTTGAATATGAAATTGCAAATACCACCATGGTGAGCTATGATAATAGCAACGGTTTATTGTTGGTAGGTTACAGTAAGGCCACGGGCGCCGGCAAGGGTGGACTCTTACGAATAAAAGTTGCTCCTGAGCCCGAACTTATTGATAATATAAATCTTGATGGCGTGCCCTATGCCATTTATATTAAGTAAAATTTGTTACGAAAGGCCTATTAGGATTTTAAATACTTATTACTCCATATGGCCGGGTTGAAATTTTTTCCATGCGCAACCCCGTAGAAAATGATAACTGCGGCAATCGATTTAAAAACAAAGAAATAAATAATGAAGAACTGCGCACTGTTGCTCGTTCTCGAAAATAGGCCTTGAGGAATTAATAGACTCAATAAATAGCTCGCTAAGACCACTATTAGTGTCAAATTAACCATACTCTTGAATGGCCACATAAGCAATTTACGAAGGGGGTGTAAATCGTTTCCCCATTTATGCACCAAGTAATAATAACCATTGCCTATAGGGGCAAATAACAAAGGGTCATCTTTATCCTTAAGCTTAAAAAGCTTGGACGGTGCAATTATTTTAAGCCCTTGAAGTTCGATATGGTGTATTTTTTCTAAATGCTTTATTTTAGATATTGCTTCCAAAGGCATATCACCTTTAAAGTATCTTGCATCTAGAAACCGCAAGCGATAGTTGATACAGATTTCCTTAATCTGACTGATATGATAGATTTTACTTGTTTCGAGCAAATCAAGATTAAACGGGTTCGATATATCCTGTCCTGGAATTTTAAGATTTTCCCTGATTCGAGATTCCTTTTCCTCATCTTTCTTTAAAATAAGATAGACCTGTTCTAGAATTTTATCGGGATCTCCAGACTTAGCTTTGGCTCGCGAAAGTTTTTCTTCAATATTCGTTTTTTTTAACCGCATAGCACTATTCTCCTTTCCTTAGTATCTCAAATTTAGACAATTTCAAGACCAAATGATTTCTGAAAAATCCTAACAAAATGTTAATTAAAAGTTAATTGATGATGGCAGTTACGGGTGAAATGAAACGAAATTGATTATTGTTGTATCTTGTCGATAGTTTCCTGTCGTTCATCGATCGTGGACTGGCAATAATGACATTCACCATAAAGAATCAAATGCGCGCTATAATTTTGATATTCCTTTTTGTTACGACTATTTCCGTTGCACAAGATTCGATGGATCCCAATCATTCGATTTTTGAGAATACTGAAAGTTCAGAAAACTATAAGACATTATCTGCAGTCATGAAAGCTTCCGATTTAGACGTAGTTCTCGGTCAAAACGGTCCCTTCACTGTTTTTGCGCCCTCTGATGTGGCTTTTGAAAAAAAGATAACAAGTTCGAAAATGACCGAACTTTTAAAATCTGAGAATAAAAAAGATCTTCATGACTTGATGGCCTACCATATCGTGGCCGGGAATCTCACAGCCTCTAAAATACTTCAAGCACTATGCAGCGGTAAGGGAAAGGCAAGTTTTACGACCGTTCAGGGCGACGAAATTATGGCTACAATGAATGGTTTAGATATTGTATTGACCGATGGTAGTGGAAATACTGCAAAAATTATTAGTGCCGATGCAAATCAATCCAATGGTGTTATTCATGAAATTGATGGCGTTATCTTGCCAAGAAAAATTTGATTTTAGCGCAACTCGGCTCCAAGTTCCATTTCATATTTCTTACGCAATTTATTCATAATCTTGTCTATTTGAGTATCGGTCAACGTTTTCTTATCGTCAAGAATAGTGAAGCTTACCGCATATGATTTTTTGCCTTTAGGAAGCTTGTTTCCAGTGTAAACGTCAAAAAGTTGAATAGCTTTTAGCAACTTTTTTTCCGTATTAAAACCAAGGTCTTGCACTTGCTTGAAGGTCGCTTCATTATCTAATAGTAAGGCGAAATCTCTTTTAACTTCTTGGTATTTGGGAATATCTTTAAAAACAACTTCGGTTTTGTTTATTAGCGATACAACATTGTCCCAATTGAAATCGGCATATAATACTTCTTGTTTTATGTCGAACCTTTTTAAAATACCGGTATTTACCACACCGAATGTGACCAACTCTTTTTTGTTAAGCACTAGTGTAAGGCCTTCGGAAAAAACGGAATTTTCGATAGCTTGTTGATCAACATCTTTTAAACCCAATCGGGCCAGTACATTTTCAACGATTGATTTAAGAAAATAGAAATCTGTTTTTTGGGTAGCTGTCGCCCAATTTCCTCCCCCATTTCTGCTACCGGTAGCGTAGAGAGCCAAGTGTTTAAGTTCTAACCGGGCCTTATCGTGTTGCTGATACGTTTTTCCAAATTCAAAAAACTGTAAATTCGGTTTTCTCCTATTTACATTGTGTGAAATGGTCTCCAACCCAGAAAATAACATTGATTGACGTAGAACGGAAAGCTCTGCGCTTAACGGATTCAACATCGTTATGGTCTGATCTTTGTCTATATCATCAACGTAGCTGGGGTATTCAGATGAAGTTAGGCTGTTTGTCATTATCTCAAGAAAGCCTTGGGCCGCTAACATGTTGCCAATTTGATCTTGCAATTTATGATCCTCGAACTTAGATGTTTTAGCTATTGAGGCATTCAATTTTGTCTTGAAAGCAATATTGTTATAACCGTATACCCTTAAAATCTCTTCTATAACATCAACTTCCCGTTCTACGTCGACACGATATGAGGGTATGCTAAGACCTAGTCCTGTCTCGGTGACATTCTTTACTTTGATATCCAAAGAGGCTAAAATGGATTTTATAGTGTCTTGGGGAATTTTCTGTCCGATCAGTTTGTCAATTTTATCAAAAGTTAAGAAGACACCAAGGTCTTCTTTTCTCTTAGGATATAAATCAATGATATCAGAGGTGATATTGCCTCCTGCGATTTCTTTGATCAGCAGTGCCGCCCTTTTTAGGCTATACTCAACATTTTCGATGTCAATGCCCCTTTCAAACCTAAAAGAAGCATCGGTGTTCAATCCATGTCGCTTGGCGGTTTTTCGAATCGATACCGGATTAAAATACGCACTTTCCAAAAATATGGAAGTCGTATTTTGTGTTACGCCGGTATTGATACCTCCGAAAACTCCTGCAATACACATAGGCTTTTCACCGTCACATATCATAAGGTCTTCTTCGTGAAGTTCGCGTTCCTCGCCATCAAGGGTCATGAACTTAGTGCCTTTGGCTACCGTCTTTATGACAACCTTTTTACCATATATTCTGTCGGCATCGAAGGCATGTAGGGGTTGCCCCATTTCATGCAATACATAATTGGTAGCATCCACGATATTGTTGATAGGGGTGAGCCCTATGGCCTTCAGGCGATTTTGTAACCATGAGGGTGAGGGTTGTACGACAAGGTCGGTCAAGGTGATACCACAATATCGGGGGGCTAATTCACTATCCTCAACGACCACATTTATTTTTAGCGACCGGTTATCAACATTAAAGTGACTTGTAGAGGGTGTAATAAGTTCTTTCTCGATTTCTCTTTGCTTTAACCCTGCTTTTAAGTCCCTTGCAACTCCGAAATGACTCATTGCGTCGGCGCGGTTGGGTGTCAAGCCTATTTCGAAAACTTCATCGATTTCGGTTTCAAAAACTTCGGATAATGGAGTTCCCGGTTTTATAGAATCATCAAGAACCATGATGCCGTCATGGCTGTCACCTAGACCCAATTCATCTTCGGCACATATCATACCTTGACTTTCTTCTCCTCGTATCTTTCCTTTTTTTAGGGTCCAAGGCTCACCTTCCTTAGTATAAAGTGTGGTTCCAATACCAGCTACGGGTACTTTTTGTCCTTTGGCAATATTTGGTGCACCACATACGATTTGCAGTGGTGTTGAAGTTCCGATATCGACTTTGGTAAGTTTGAGGCGATCGGCATTCGGATGCTTTTCACACTCAACAACATGCCCTACGATTACACCTTCTAGACCTCCTTTTATAGATTCGTAGGTGCTTACACCCTCTACTTCAAGTCCGAGATCCGTCAATAGCTCGGCTGTTTTTTGCGATTCCCAATCTATCTTTAGGAACTGTTTTAGCCAGTTGTATGAAATGTTCATTGGTCGATTTTATAGCCCGTAAAGATAAAACAATGCCATAAGACATTCAATATAGATCCCTTGTTTTATTATTTGTCACAACCATCTTTAGGTTGCGTTCCGGCTTTTGATTCAATTAGTTTTTAAATTTTCGGCGGTAAATTAATGGAAAGCTCAGGTGTTTCGCACCAAGTATACTTTTTTTCCTAATCTATGGGATGACATTAATAGAATACTTGTACGCTAAATGTTTACCCTAAAGATCTTCGAATTAAAATTTTAGATGATGGTAGATTTCCCTAACCAAATATTTTCATCGTTCATGGTAAGGTTATCATCAGAATCGACAATGTTCTCGGCAATAAAATCGCCTACGTAATTGGTGCCGTATTTACTGCTTCCCATCACGTCGGAAGTCACTATATTTTTTTGGAAAGACTTCAAGATTGCCGCTACTACTGCATTTGCTTCTTCGAATAAACCAAAATGCTGCAATAGCATTGCTACACTTAAAATTGATGCCACCGGATTGGCGATATTTTTACCCTTGGCCTGGGGATAGGATCCATGAACAGGTTCGAACATGGCATTTTTTGTTCCCACCGATGCCGAAGGAAGCAATCCGATCGAGCCTAAAACTACGCTGCCTTGGTCGTTCAGAATATCGCCGAACATATTTTCGGTCAATATTACGTCGAATTGACGAGGGTCTAAAATAATCTGAATGGCCGCATTGTCTATAAATAAACAGTTCAGCTCAACTTCGGGGTAGCTTTCCCCAATGTTGGTTACAACCCTTCGCCACAAGCGAGAAGTTTCCAAAACGTTTGCCTTGTCTACCAAAGTGAGTTTCTTTCTGCGCCTTTTAGCCGCTTTGAATGCCATATGGGCGATACGGCTTATTTCACCTTCTGTGTATTCGCAGAGGTCCGAGGCTTTGGTGCCATCTTCACTCAATTTTTTTTCGTTAAAATAAATGCCACCAAGAAGTTCACGATAGATAACAAAATCGGTCCCCTTGATGATATGTTCTTTTAATGGAGATTTTGGCGCCAAAATAGGAAATACCTTAACAGGCCTAATGTTGGCGAACAGGTCCAATTCTTTTCTAAGTTTTAATAAACCCTGTTCTGGTCGAACCCTGGCGTTTGGGTCGTTGTCATATTCCAAGGCACCTATGGCACCGAATAATATGGCATCTGATTTTTTACAAAGTTCAAGAGTGGCATCGGGTAGGGGACTCCCTGTTTTTTTAATGGCGGCCGCACCGACCAAGCCATCGGTAAATGTAAAATTATGGCCAAAAGTTTCTGCTACCGCTTGCAGGCATTTAACCGACTGTTTTAAAACTTCGGGGCCTATTCCGTCCCCGCCTAAGACGGCAATTTTTAAATGCATCTAAGTAAGACTTTCTATGTTTAAATTGCTTGCTACGATAATTTCGTGAATATCGTCATCTAAAACTTCTTTTTTACGATCGGCAAATTTTAGAAATTCCTTATAAACATCATCCAATTGTACCTTGGTAAGTTCGTAACCTACTTTTTTAGCACGGTAGGCCAACGCAGCTCTTCCGCTCCGTGCCGTAAGCACAATTGAGGATTCGTTAACACCCACATCTTCAGGGTCTATTATTTCATAGGTTTCCCTGTTTTTGATAACCCCATCTTGATGTATACCAGAGCTATGGGCAAAAGCGTTAGCACCAACAATAGCCTTATTGGGTTGTACCATCATACCCATTTTTTGCGAGACCATTTGGCTTGTACTATACAGCAATTTGCTGTTGATATTTGTATCAAGGTTTAAATTGGGGTGTTGGCGTAAAATCATCACAACCTCTTCCAATGACGTGTTTCCTGCACGCTCTCCAATACCATTTATGGTACATTCTATCTGTCTCGCACCGTTAATTACACCCGCAATTGAATTTGCCGTGGCCAGGCCAAGGTCATTATGGCAATGACATGAGAGTATAGCTTTGTGAATACCTTTAACATTCTCTTTCAGGTACTTTATTTTCGCACCGTATTCATCAGGAAGACAATAACCCGTGGTGTCGGGAATATTCAAAACTGTCGCGCCTGCTTTTATCACGGCTTCACAGACCCGGGCCAAAAATTCATTATCTGTTCGTCCGGCATCCTCGGCATAGAATTCTACATCTTCCACAAAGGTCTTTGCGTAACTCACGGCATCAATGGCCCTTTCGATTATCGCATTTCTATCAGACTTGAATTTATGAAGGATGTGGGAATCGGAAGTACCGATTCCTGTATGTATTCTAGGTATTTTTGCATATTTCAGGGCCGCAGCGGCCACCTCTATGTCTTTTCTTACTGCACGTGTCAATCCACAGACCGTAGCGTTCTTGACAATCTTCGAAATCTCCTCCACCGATTTAAAATCACCTGGACTAGATACCGGGAAGCCCGCTTCTATTACATCAACTCCTAAATTGTCGAGACGTTCTGCAATGACCAATTTCTGTTTGGTATCCAACTTACAGCCTGGAACCTGTTCGCCATCTCTCAATGTAGTGTCAAAAATTTGTACCTTATCTTTACTCATTATATTTACGTAGTTTTAGCTAGCCTATACGAATATATGGCCAATACCGCGAACGAACTAAGACATACAGTTGTATTTACAACGTTGACATACTTTTTTGATAGTGTAAACTATTGATATACAAACATTTAAACTATATTTTTTACGATGACAAATGGTCATAGAGACGCATTGTTTGTACTGGTAAAATCGCTTTCTAAATCTGAGAAGCGACAGTTCAAGCTTTATGTAGGAAGGTTGGGAGTGAATGCAGATGCTAAATTTTTAGGCTTGTTTAATCTATTGGATAAAATAAGGACTTATGACGAAAAGCTTATTTTGGCAAGTGGCATTGTGAAGAAAGCACAATTGTCAAATTTAAAGGCACACTTGTACAAACAGATTTTGGTAAGTCTAAGATTGAATCCCGTAAATCAGAATATACGAGTTCAAATTAGGGAACAGCTCGATTTTGCCACCATCTTATATCAAAAAGGCCTCTACAGACAGAGCCTAAAGATTTTAGACAAGGTGAAGTCTACCGCTATCGAGAATGAAGAGAAAAACATTGCTTATGAGATTGTAGAGCTCGAAAAAATTATTGAAACCCAATACATAACCAGAAGTATTCCTGATAGGGCCGATGAATTGGCAATTCAAGCAAAAGAACTTTCGGCGCAGAATGTTATGACCAGCAAGTTGTCGAATATTTCGTTGCAACTATATGGGATGATGCTAAAAGTGGGTTATGTGCGCAGTGATGAGGATTATAAGAAGGTAAAACTTTATTTTGAGAGGCATCTTCCCAAATATAATATTGACGATTTAGGGTTCCGTGAAAAATTATGGCTCTATAAGGCTCATTTATGGTATAGTTTTTTAGTACAGGATTTTCTATCGAGCTATAAGTACGCTAGCAAATGGGTCGATTTGTTCTATAGCCATAAAGAGATGATTTACCTGAATCCTGTATTCTTTTTGAAGGGGAATCATTATTTGTTAGAGTCCTTGCTTTATGTTAGATATAGTTCTCAGTTCAAGCAAACATTAGATGACTTCGAGCAGATGGTAGAGAGCAAAGATTTTCCTAAGAACGACAATATTGCCTCGCTTTCTTTTCTATATATGAATGCCAATAAACTGAACCTTCATTTTCTTGAAGGAACTTTCGAAAAGGGCTTGTACCTGGTCAAGATAATCGAATATGGCATCAATAAACATAAAGATAGGATCGATGCCCATCATGTAATGCTGTTATATTATAAGATCGCCTGTCTTTATTTTGGTATTGGTGACAACAAAACATGCATACAATACCTAAAGCGAATCATTAACAACAGGAACCTAAAAATGCGCGAAGACCTGATGTGTTTTGCGCGCGTTCTAAGCTTGGTCGCACATTACGAAGCTGGTATGGATTACCATTTGGAAGTGCAACTGAAGAGCACTTACAAGTTTTTACTGAAAATGAACGATTTGCATGCCGTTCAGAAAGAGATGATCAAATTCTTAAGAAACTTGGCAAATATCTACCCTCACGAATTGCGAGGCGAATTTCAGAAGCTTTATACCGAACTCAAAAAATATGAGCATCATCCGTATGAAAAAAGGGCATTTCTGTACTTGGATATAATTTCATGGCTTGAAAGTCACTTACAAGATAAACCCGTTGCACAGATTATACGCGAAAAGGCCATGGCCGTTACACGATAAACGAACTTCTTGAAAAATTCTAAAGGTCATCTCTCCTATTTACTGGAACTGAACATTGCCATGGTATTCATAAGCACCTCGGGTGCTTTGGGGCGCTATGTTGATTTACCCGTACCCGTTATCATCGCAATTCGTGCGATTTTAGCCTTTTTTTTCTTATTTCTCTATTGCAAATGGAAGGGTATATCTTTAAAAGTAGCAAGTAAAGATAGACTCCCTATTATATTGAGCGGAGTTTTAATTGCATTGCACTGGTTACTCTATTTCTATGCCCTTAAATGGTCAAACGTGGCTATTGGTATGCTTGCTTTGTTTACCTATCCTGTTATTACATCCTTTTTGGAGCCGTTGATGCTAAAGACCAAATTGCAAATGATTCATTGGTTTTTAGGCTTTTTGGTGCTCTGCGGAATTTATTTTTTGGCTCCGGATTTCAATATGGAGAGCTCATATACCCTAGCGGTCTTGGTTGGCCTTTTGTCGGCCCTTGCCTACGCGCTGCGCAATATTATATTGAAGACCAAGGTGAGTACGTATAATGGGTCAATGTTGATGTGTTATCAGTCGGCCATTGCCGGACTTTTATTGTTTCCGGCTCTTTTCTTTACGGATTTAGAACTTATAATTTCACAGTGGCACGGTTTGGTAGCTCTGGGTTTGATAACCACTGCTATTGGCCACACCCTGTTCTTGAATTGCTTTAAACATTTTTCGGTCACTACGGTAAGTATACTTAGTAGTGTGCAGCCCGTCTATGGTATTTTGATAGGCGCTTTATTCTTATCTGAAATTCCGTCTTGGACCACAATTTTTGGAGGTATCTTAATTTTGACTTCCGTGGTCATTGAAAGTTTCAGGTCATACAAATAAATCTTTTATAACTCTTTTTTTTCGGATGAGGGGGCCATATTGTACTGGTTAATGAGTCCGTCACCTAACTTCTGAAATTCTTCGCTTCGGGCCATTTCCCGCACTTTTACAGGGTCGAAATTTCCATTGAAATAGAGAAAAGAACCATTCATATTATTGTTGTTATAAATCAATATTTCTTTGACCGCATTTCGCTTTTCACGAATAGACACCACGTTTCGCTTTAAATCATCATTTTTACGATATACTTCAATGAATGAACTACCAGTGATGCCATTCATTTGTTTGTTCAAAAAATCTGTGCGGGCAGGAGTGGTGCTTGGGAATTGCATGTAGCGCAAATCTTTGGTGTTTCCGATAAGTGATTGCATTTCTGGGGAAATGCCACTAAGCAGCGTTAACATGAATCGGGGCACCCGAACAGCCGTTACTTGATTATCGTTTTTGTGGGCGTCGTAAAAGTTGTCTATCGAATTGTAACTTCCGCAAGAGGCAAGAATTAGGCAGCCAAGCAGGAATAATGTTCTTTTAATCATGGTAGTGTTTCGTTTAAGTTACTAAATGTAACTAAAAACTAGCAACAAGCGTTCCAGATCTGATCGTCGGGTGGAGGGGCCAATAATTGCAGTAGTTCTTTTTTTACGGGATGCACAAATGATAGGCTTCTGGCATGTAAATGAATGCTTCCATCTTTGTTGCTCCGATCAAAGCCATATTTAAGGTCTCCCTTAATGGGGCAGCCTATAGCGTTTAATTGTGCTCTGATTTGATGGTGGCGACCTGTTTGTAAATTGATTTCCAACAAAAAATAATTATCGAGCTTTTTTATAATCGTGTAGTCTAAAATGGCTTGCTTACTTTCTGAAACCTGTTCGTGGTGCGCGTATGACTTATTTTGCTTTGTATTTCGCTTTAACCAATGCACCAATGTTGCACTTTCTTTTTCCGGTTTTTTCTTGACGACGGCCCAATATGTTTTTTTAGCTTCCTTATCGGCAAATAGTTTGTTAAGACGGGGAAGCGCTTTCGAGGTTTTGGCAAATACGACCAGACCTGAGGTAGGCCTATCTAATCGATGGGCTACGCCCAGATATACATTTCCCGGTTTGTTGTATTTCTTCTTGATATAGGCCTTAACCACTTCGCTTAAAGGCGTATCCCCGGTTTTATCGCCTTGAACAATGTCACCGGGCCGCTTGTTGATCGCAATGAGATGGTTGTCCTCATAAATAATTTGGAGGTTCTGCGGGGTTGAGATGATTTTGGAGGCCATTATAATGCCAATTTTTTCTGTCGCAAGCTCACAACAATAATAAGAAGTATTCCTATGCTTACCGAAACATCGGCCATATTGAAAATACCGGTTCTCAAAACACCCCATTTGATTTGGAAAAAATCGGTGACCGAACCATAGGCTACTCGATCTATTAGGTTGCCGATACCCCCACCGATTACAAAAGCAAATGCTAAGGTTAGCCATCTGTCCAAATTCGGTTTTTTTAATACCCGAAACAAAAGGACAAGCAGCACAAAAATTGGAAGCCCTTGTAATAGTATTCTTTTAAAAATAGGAGGGAGGTTCGCTCCGAACCCGAGCATAGCCCCTGTATTTTCCACATTTGTAAGAATAAAGCGATCGTTCAGAAAAGCGACGTACTCCATAGGTGCTATGGTATTTCGAACAACATCTTTGGTCAATTGGTCACAACCGATGTTCAACAGCACTAATACCACGATGCCGAGTTTTGTGATTGTATTCTTATGTGGACTGTTTTTCACGGACAAATCCCTTGCTTTAATATTGTTCTTCGTCACTAGGGAAGTCCCGACTTTTTACATCGGTAACGTAATGTGATATGGCCTGCCCCATTTCTTCGTAAAGGTTCATATATCGCCGTAAAAATCGGGGATTGAACTCGTGCGTCATGCCCAAGAGATCGTGAATGACCAGTACTTGCCCGTCGGCATGTTTACCGGCCCCGATACCAATTGTCGGTATCGAAATGCTCTCAGATACCTTTTTGGTCAAAGTTGCAGGAATTTTTTCGAGTACAATTGCAAAACAGCCCAATTTTTCCAATAATTTGGCGTCTTCCAATAATTTGTCCGCTTCTTGGTCTTCCTTGGCGCGAACGGTGTACGTGCCAAATTTATAAATCGACTGTGGGGTAAGACCTAAATGGCCCATAACGGGTATGCCGGCATTTAATATACGCTTCACCGATTCTTTGATTTCTATGCCGCCTTCCAATTTTACCGCATGGGCACCACTTTCTTTCATGATACGAATTGCTGAGCGTAGGGCCTCTTTGGGGTCACTCTGGTAACTACCAAAAGGAATATCGACAACGACCAAAGCACGTTCGACGGCGCGTATGACCGAGGATGCATGATAAATCATTTGATCTAAGGTGATTGGTAGTGTAGTCTCATGCCCCGCCATTACGTTGCTCGCAGAATCGCCAACAAGAATTACATCGACATTGGCAGCATCAACAATTTTGGCCATGGAATAATCGTAAGCGGTGAGCATTGAGATTTTCTCCCCGTTCTTTTTCATATCCACTAACGATTTGACTGTGACTCTCTTGTATTCTTTTTTAGCAGTTGACATCTATTTGGTTTTGGTGGGATAAATGTAATGAATTTGTTTTATGGATTGCAGTTGGGGTTATAGGGTTTAAAAACTATAGATTTCGATATCGGGTAAACTAAATTGAATTTATAAAAAAAACAGTGTCTGAAACATAGACCCTGCTATTCTTTTTTTTAGCCTAATTTATTTAAAATCAGGAAATAATCCGAATGTTTAAATAGTTTGTGAAAACCTTGTCATATAGGAAAAGAACCCTGTGCTCCCTATTTAAAATTTACGGTATGTCGAATCTAAAAATGTATTCGCCTCGGTCTCGGCGAACTGAGCCGTGTTATTGTCCCAATGCAAGGTTTTGTTCGGAAAACGACCAGCTATAACACCCAATAGGATGGTTTCCGTCAATTTGGCCGCATATGAAAATGGTGCACTACATTCATCTTTACCCAAACATGCATCTACAAATTGATGGTAGTGTTTTTTACCTTCGGAATCATAATCCCTAACCGGGGCTCCCAGATTAAATGATTCGATATCCATTTCCTTGTATTCCCCGTCTACGATTAGCTTAGGGAGTTCTTGGAAATGCGGTAATAGCAATCTGCCTTTTTCTCCCATAAACATAGCTCCTTGCAAGGGTAGTTTCTCTTTATTTGGCAATTTTAGGTCTTTGTGCTTTTTTGGGGCTCCTTTCCCATCATACCATACCCATTTTAGGGTTTCGGTGGTGTATGGGGTTTGAGGAAATTCGTATGTTACCGTATTATGCTCCGGAAAACCGAACCCATTGGGTTTTCTACATTTGTTTTTGATAGTTCTCGGAACATCCAATTGTAAGGCGTTATAAGGTGTGTCGAAAATATGCACGCCCATGTCGCCAAGAGTACCACAACCGTAATCAACAAGCTTTCTCCAATTTGCAGGGTGGTAATATCCATCTTTATAAGGTCTTTCCGCTGCAGTTCCCTGCCAAAGATTCCAGTCAAGAGTTTCCGGTACAGGATCGCTACCTTCAGGAATCGGCCCATCATATCCCCAGTTTTTTGGTGACCAAGCCCGTACGCAGTTGACTTTTCCTATAATGCCAGATTGGATCAATAAGGTGGCCAGCTTGTAATCATAAAAGGAATGAACTTGAATTCCCATTTGGGTAACCAAGTTTTTTTGTTCGGCCAACTTCCGCATTGCTCTAGCTTCTGAAACGTGGTGCGTAAGCGGCTTTTGGCAGTATACCGGTTTGTTCATATTCATGGCCATCATCGAAGCAGGCGCATGGGTATGGTCGGGAGTCGATACGATAACGGCATCGATATCATCGCCCATCTCTTCGAAAAGTTTTCTATAATCGGCAAAACCTTTTGCATTTGGGTGCAATTTTTTTGCGGCGGCCAAATTGTTCGAATCGACATCGCAAAGCGCTACAACATCGACCAGTTCATGAGAAGAAATTGACTTAAGGTCTGCCATGCCCATACCAGCTACACCAATATGTGCGGTTCGTAAGCGACCGTTAGCGCCCATTTTACCAATAAAGGAAGGTGCCAAGGCAACTCCTAATAATCCTAAACTACTCTTTTTAACAAAACTCCTTCGATCGGCATTATGGTTCTCCATAGGTTTTCAATTTTACGTTTAATAATTATCTTAGAAAAAGTGAACGTTCTAAGTATTAGTATGTTCACTGATTTACAAATCAGGCCAAGTCCCATAGCTGACGGGTTCTTGGCAGAATTCAAGTGTCTAATGTACTATTTTTATAGGCTTTGGTAAAATGAATATGAAAAATGTAATCAAAAGAGAGTGAAGTTTTCTTGCGAAATATAATTACTCTTTAGCCTGTTCGACTAATTCAAGTCTTTTCACTGTGGTATTTTTTTCGAGTAAGGTGCCGGGAGATAAAACGGCATTCGCACCTATTTTAGAACCATCTCCTACTAAAGCACCAAATTTTGATACACCGGTATTAATGATTTTTCCCTTGAATTTCACGCGAATGTCTTTTGATTTACGTTCATTATAATGATTTGCGGCGATTGCCCCCGCTTCAAAATTCACGTCTTGTCCGATAATGCTATTTCCAATATAATTAAAGTGGGCTATTGCAGTGTTCGAGCAGATGATAGTACTTTTTATTTCGCATCCAGGGCCTATTCTTACGTTCTTATCTAAAAACACTCCCTCCCTAAAATATGCGTTCGCACCTATAAAACAATTTTCGCTAACGATGACAGGTGATTTTAACGTAACCCCGGGCTCTATAATCGCCGTTTTGTGTACTGCGATACCATTGTCGATAGCATAATTATCATCTAGTTCGGCAATCGCTTTTTCAACAAGGTTTCTGACTTCCGAAGTGATTTCCCAAGGTTTTTTTTGTTCAAGTGTTTCAGTGGTCATCGGGAAGTTTGAAAAAAACTTTGTAATGGCTATCATGGTGACAAACTAATTTTTAGTAACAAATATTCTTAATGCTTACAAGCAAAAGTTCAGCAAAACCGGTTAATTGATATTTACTTTGGGGGTATCGGTCAAATACCCAAGTTCTTGTAGAAAAGCATCTGCAGCGAGAACCGTTTTATCATAATACGTCTTATTCTTATAATTGAAGAACCCATGACCCTGACCCTCGTATAATTCCAGTTTACAGATACTGCCCACTTTTTCCATTACGGTTTTGTAATATACGGCGGTGGCTACAGGTATAAGATTATCTTTTGTTCCTAAAAAAATAATGGTTGGAGGCGCCCCTTTTTGGATATTATGGAGTGGTGAAAAGCTTTTATAGGCACTTCCAATTCTTTCGTAACCATAACCACCAGGGCCATTGTCAATAACCGGATTAAATAGTACCAATGCATTCGGAATGCAATCGATGGACAAGTCATCCGTAGTGGCATTATACGCTGTTGTTAGCGCCGTGGCGGCTGCAAGATGGCCACCGGCGGAACCCCCGGAAGCTATAATTTTATCAGCGTCTACGCCAAACTTTGAAGCGTTTTTTCGAACAAAGCGTATAGCGGAGTTTGCGTCTTCAACGGCGACAAACGGCGTAGTTTTGTTTTTGCTGGCGGTTCGATAATCCGCGAGAAAGCAAACTAGGCCCCTTTTTGAAAAATATTTGGCATGTTCTAGAAATTGAGATCTGCTTCCGCCGTTCCAGCCGCCGCCAAAGAAAAAGATCAAAGCGGGATACTTTTTAGCCGCATCAAAATGAGGCGGTTTATAGACTTCTAAAAAGAGGGCGGTAGTATCGATTTTTTTATATAAAACCTGTTCTTGGGCAAAGCAAATTGAAGAACTTAACACAAGTGTAAATATTAGGGCAACGAAATGGGTTTTAAGCATGGTTTTTTATTTTGATGGTGGTCATGTTTTGAAGTTTATAAATTTATACAAAAACAACCCACCTTTCATTTTTATGGTCGATTTCTATGTAATTTCCTAATTAAATAAGCCTCAAAGGCTTGCATTCTGTTGAGCCTCTGTTTATTCTTCTCGTTCAGTATGGGCTGTCGGCATTGCTATCTTCAGAAAGCGACAACCTTACTATTTCGTGTTCTTAAATATATGGAGACCGATTCGTGAGGTCCACAAGAAAAGTGATAACAGCAACAAACGTTGCCATAGGCCGGTCAAGTTTCTAGATTCAAAAGAACTGATCATAATTAGTAATAGTGCCAATGACAGGATACCGGTTATTACAGAGTAGCGTCGAAATTTTTCAAAAGCGGAGGTGCGATTGAACGAAAATCCCAATAGTAAAATTCCTGTAATGGCAGACATAAAGGTAATGGCAGATACGCGATCGTGAATGATCGACTCAAGAGATCCATCGGGTGGGCAACCTTGGTCACATGAAAATAAGCCGGCAATGGCCATGCCAGTGCCAAAAACTATAAGGAGTGTAGAACCGATGATATGGATTGGTTTTTTTGTCAAATGCAAAAGAAGTGCAATTCCAAAGAGGGCTATCAAAATACCGGAAGGAACAAAACCGGCAAAGTTCATCAATTGTTCCGTATGCGTTCCGGTCGCCCCGAGTTCACTAATAAAATGTGATATGTGATTATAATCGGAACTTAAGCTTGCTGCTATAATAGTGGTACAAATAAATAGAACCGGACCTGCTACTCCTGCCAAACCCAAGAACCTGTTCTTGTTTCTTTCCATAATTCGCCATATTGATCGCTGCACGACGACTCTAATGCCGTACGCCCGTGTTTTTTACTCTACATGATAAATACGTTTCAAAAGTTCGTATTGTTTGTCAACAACAGCTTGATTTTGGCCATGACCCGCACCCGGCAACAAAAAGTATTCTTTTTCCGGCGCTTTGATTTTATCAAAATACGGCTTGTTGATCTCCTTTGACGTTACTATATCTTCTTTGCCCTGAACAAAGTAAACAGGAATCTTAAATTCGAGATTGTTGTGATTCAGGTCAATCTCCGCTAGCATTGGTTTTATTCCGAGTATTTCATGGCCCATTGCGTTTATAAACGAGTAATCGTCACCATCATACCTATTTTTTGAATCGATGTCATTGTCATATTGAGGTGCCGGTTTTGACCATTCATCAGGCGCGGGAACCGAGTTTTTACGTTCGTATTTTTTTATAATGCGCAGTAATTGCCCCGAATTTTTAGCGCTACTGTAGGGAGGTTTTCCTAGTGTTTGTAGTGCCGATATGGCCTCGGTGTCTTCAGCGTTTTTGGCCATTTTAGAGACGATTTGGTAGGCGTTTATAAGGTTATCCGGATAGCCCACATATTGAGAGTTTGCAATGTAGGCATCATACAATTCAGGCTGTTTTGAAACCATGGAAATACCAAGAATCGAACCCCATGAAGTTCCAATAATGGTAATTTTTTGTTTCTGAAGATGCTTGATGAGATATTTGGTAAGTTCGATTCCATCTGCCGTCATTTCTGCTACAGTTATGGGATTTTCGATATAAAAGTCTTCGGTCAGTTTGGCCGGGCTATTTCGGCCATAGGTTCTTCCGGCACCTCTTTGGTCCCAATTTACCAAAACAAAATCCTTTTCCCAAGTGCCATAAATAGCTTCGGCGTACGGACTGATTGCATTTCCGGGGCCGCCGTGAATAAGCAAAACCACAGGTTTACTGACATCGTCTCCTTTAATGGTAACCCATTGTTCTATTCCTCCGATTTCAACAAAATTTTCCTCATTGATCGGTCGCGGTTGTGCTAGTACCGAAACGACACCGAGAAAAAGAAATAGCAGAATACTGAAATTAGGTTTCATGGAGCTATACTTTGATTTGTCGATAAAACTGCACTCCAGTTTTAGTATTTGGGGGCTACTCAAATATAAGAAAAAGTTAGGTGTCGAATACCTATAAACAGGGACATGGCCTAGATAGAAGCTAAAGTGCCTGTACTATTTTTCTCGTTTGTTGATAGACTAACTACTGGTACTACAAAATCAAACATTCAACTGAAATGCGTTTTTTTGAGCGGCCAAAGCCAATTCGGTAGCAAGAAAACAATGGTCTTGCGTCATTGCCGTTTCCGTTCGATTGACCACATCACTGACCAATTGTTCACCATATGGCATATGTATGTTCGTGCAATCGTAATATTTTGTTTCCTTTTGGGTAACAAGAAATAAATGATTGCCTCCCTCACGACCGGCGATATCTATATATTTTCGCATTTCGATATAGCCTTCCGTTCCTAAAATGAATGTTCTGCCGTCGCCCCAAGTGTCTAAACCGTCAGGTGTAAACCAATCAATTCGTACATAGCCGGTAGCATGTCCGCTCCGTAAGCTCATATCTCCAAAATCGCGATAATCGGGGTATTCCGAAGTGCTAAAATTTCCTGTTTGGGAGAAATTGACCTGGGCCTCTTTAGAATTGGTATAATAAAGAAATTGATCGCTTTGGTGCGAACCGATATCGCAAAGTATGCCCCCAGCTTTTTTAGGGTCAAAAAACCAATCGGCACGTGTTTCGGGTCGCATGCGGTGTGGTCCTAGACCAATGGTCTGAACAACCTTTCCAATTGCTCCGCTGTGTACCAGTTCACCTGCCTTTATGGATGCAGGATTTCCTAATCGCTCGCTATACATAATCGAATAAATACGGTCTGTTTTTTTCTGGACTTTTTTTACTTTCTCAAATTGTTCAAAAGTGAGAATACCGGGCTTATCGCTCATAAAATCTTTACCCGATTGCATGACGCGAATGCCCAAGGGAGCGCGTTCGATAGGAATCGATGCACTGGCCACCAATTGAATGGAATTATCTTCAATAATTTCAGCTTCGCTCTTGGCTACCTTAACGTCAGGAAAACGCTTCGTAAAATTCGATAATAAATCGGGTTCCTTGGCGTAAACGGCGACCATTTCACCACCACCGGCAATCAATGTCTGCGCCATACCGTAGATATGACCATGATTAAGACCTATCACCGAAAATCGAATGGATTCTTTGGGCTTCGAACGCTTTTCGGGCTTAAGGATAATTTCATCGGGGCGGGAGGTATTGTGGAGGTCGTTACCGAACAAACTCGTGGGCAGCATTGTGGCCGCTGCCATCCCTGCGGCTGTAGAAAAAGATTTTCTTAAGAAATTACGTCTATTGTCCTTCATGTATTGCTCTTTTATATTTTTTGAAAAATGATTGTTCAGCTGTTTTTTGAAAATGGATAAAAGAATAGCCTTTAATTAAACCGTTTTCAACTACCCAAAGAAAATCCTATTAACTATGTAAAAACTATCAAATATACAATAGTAATGATAATTGTATTCCATGTTTATAAAAGGGGTAGCTGTAATTATCTCAGGATTATTATACGTCTTGTGCGCTAATTATTTTGGCAAGGTTTCGCTTCAAAATCCTTAGTCCGCTAACTGAATGTCTTTTCTATTACCTAGTTTCCACATTAAGATGCCGCCTGTTAAAAACATCCATATGGCATAGGCGACGGTGGGGATTCCCATCTCTACATTGTTCAGTATGGTGGTCGCAATAACGAAGGCGAGAGTACCATTTTGTATGCCGCTTTCGACACTAATTGATATCGCATTTTTTAATTTTAAACTGAAGAGCCTTGCCGTTAAATATCCGATACCCATTGTGCCAATATTTAAGAGTAATGTAACCAAACCGACTCTTTTCATGGCTTTGCCCATTAGCTCAAAATTAGCCGCCATGACCGCGATAAAGACCAAAATAAAGATAACAGTGGAAGCAATTCGCATAGGTCGCTCCATTCGTTTTGCGAAATTCGGCCTATATTTTCGAATTAGCATCCCTATTGAAATGGGGATTACCGTGATAACCAGAATCTGAAGTACGGTATCCATTATGGGTAATTTGATCACTACTCCGGAACCGGAACCAAAATAGTCAAGTGCCATAGACAGTACAATCGGTATCGTAACAATGCTTGCAAAACTGGCAATGGCCGTCAAGGTTACCGAAAGTGCAATGTTCCCGTTACAGATTTGAGTGATAAGGTTACTAGTGGGCCCGCCAGGGCAACAGGCCAAAATCATGATGCCAACGGCCATGGTCGGATCTAAATCAAAAGCAATGGCCAATGAAAACCCAATAATGGGCAGAAATACAAGTTGATTGGTCAAACCGACGAGAACGGCTTTCGGATAGGTTACAATTCTTGTGAAATCTGCGGGGATTAAAGTCATACCCATGCCCAACATAATTATGGCAAGCGATAATGGTAAGAATACCTTGGTTAAAAGTGTGACAATCATAAATTTGGTCGGTTTATAAAAAGTTGGTCGATTCGCTACAGTTCAGTTCTTGAAAATAGTGATTTTATATTTTATACGGAAAGGCGGTTATTTCCCGAATTATTTTATGTTGAATTACGGGACATCTAAGAGAATCACCTTTTCAAGTGGACTTGTTTTTATTAGGAAAGTTCTTTCAATTGACTTCTAGACAGCATCTTTCGTTCTTTTTGTATTTCTTAATTCTTATAAATCACTACTTTTACAAGAAGGATCTCTTGTTGCTTTTTGAAATAGTACAGATTAAGTAACTAAAGCAGAAGGGTCAAATTATTTTTCTAAAAAGAGTCATGAGCAAAAGCAATAAAATTGAAAACAGAGGAGGTGTAATAATTATCGTTATTGTCGGAATGTTGGCCGCAATGGAGGTCATCAAGAATAATTGGGAAGAGGAAATAGCAAAAGCGAGTTACAAGCATGTAAGTTATTCAAATTGGTACAATGCCAAGAGCATCAAGCTGATTATGAAGGAAAACCAGCGCGACTACTTAGAATCTCTTCTCGCCTCAGGTGTCGTCGCAGATGGAAATTCGGAAGATTTGATACAGAGGCTTGAAAAGACCAACATGGCAATTTTAAAGTACGAAGAAGAGAAAGTAGAGATTTTAGAGGGGTCGGCAAATATTCCAAAATCATCATGGTCTCAAGATTTGGATGGTGAAATGGGAAAAATTGTCGGACTAAAAAAATGGGAAGAAATTTCGACCAGCTACGCTAACTTGGTTGCAAAAATCAATATTAGTCTCCTGTTTTTACAAATAAGCATCGTTTTTGGGGTGGTCGGCCTAATCATAAGTGATAACCTTAAATTGCAACAACTATTTACCAATTTGATGATTGGAACGGGGTTCGTTGGTATTGCAATTGGTCTCTATGCGTATTCGCTATTGGTTTGATTCTTTAAGTAGAGCCATCACTAGCGTTAAATGCTCTAAATAGGTTTTACTTGTTGATTTCAACGGCATAGATCATACCTGCCATCATATCGGGAAGCAGTAGGCGTCCCTTTTCTTCCTCCAAATAGAAGTCCGCGGCAGACTTGAGTCCATCGATCAGTACCGTCGATTCTTCCGTTTTTCCGTCGATTTTCCAGACGGCTCCAGCGGCCCAGCTACTGATGTAATAATCCCCCTTACTATCTTGTTCGACTGCATCGGCACCGCGAAATTGACCTTTAAGCGGGGTTAACGCACCATTTCGAGTCACCAAAAAATTGCCCAGAAAAAAAGAGCCTACCATAATATTTCCATCATTATCGACTCCCACACCGTTGGGATTTAACATTAAGGGTGAGGTATCTTGTTTTATGGTAACTTTTCCTTTGAGGTCCGCATGATAGATTCTGCCCGATTGGGGTACCAATTTGGCCTGTTCGCTATCTAGGGGCCAAAGCGCGTTATTTTCGTCACGCATATATTTTGTAGCGCCCATATCGGCAATATAAATACCCTTGCCTTTGGCATCGACCGCCACATCATTCAGGTACAATACCTCTTGCGGGAAATCTTCCTTTTTCAAAAAGACGGTTGCCTTGCCTTTTTTATCGACTTTCCAGACGCGGGTTACATCAGAGAAATACAAATGATTATTAACAAAAGCGATTCCTTTCGGTTCATCAAAACCCGTTGCAAATACTTTTACCCCGTTTTCAGATATTTCAACCAGTTCACCATCACCACTTTCATTTCCATTCATAAGGGTGACATAGTAATTGCCATTAAACCCTTTTGTAATGCTTTCGGGTTTTACGCCAACGTTTACAGGAAATTCGATTTGAGCATGTAGGGCGTACCCGAAGATTAACAACAGGGGAATCAATATCGCATTGCGTAATCGCTTTCTTAAACCGGTTTTATGGGCAATTGATGAATTTTTCATTGTCGAGGAGTGTTTATGGGTTGCTCTTGTTGCTGTTTTAAAAATAAGAAATTTTTGTTTCCTTTGGTATTGCAGCACCTAAAAATTAAAACACTTGCTTATAGCGCTTTTATATCGAATATCACTTTGGTGATATGTCGATAATTTAATAACGCTTCAATCTTTGGTTTGAGATAGCCTTTCGTGTGTTTTTCTACCTTCTTTTACGACGATGGCAATAATTTCTCCAATATCTTTTTGTGACGTCCTGAAATTGACAAAACAAGCTCGTAGGCAATACTTTTCGTTCACAATGGCATTGGATAGAAAAACTTCTCCACCCATTTGTAAATCGTTTAATAGCGCTTCATTCAGCGCATTTAAATAGTCCTCTTTCTGCCCTGCGCTACTTTTATAATGCTTTGGAATATACCGAAACGTCGTAATGCTCAGGTTTTGGGCAATCGCTTCCAATTCTTCGTGGTTCTCGGCCTGTAGCAGTAATAGTTTAGATAATTCAATATCCTCATTAATCAATTTTATATAGCCATTTCTGCCTACTTGCTGTAGCGTTAGCCAGACTTTTAAAGCTCTAAAACCACGGGAGTTTTGCAATCCGAATTCATAGAAATTCTGCGCTACTTCACCTTCAACACTACTAAAATTATAATATTCGGGATGCGAACTAAACGTATCGATCAAATGCTGTGGATCTTTGACCAACGTACACCCGGCCTCTAGCGGACTGTATAGCCATTTGTGAGGATCGAGCGCAATAGAGTCCGCTTCTGAAACGCCTTCGAACATACGCTGTAATTCAGGAATAACTGCCGCGGGAATTCCATAAGCACCATCGATATGAAACCACAGATCGTATTTTTTGCAAAGGTTCGAAATTGCCGCTAGGTTATCTACCACGCCTGTACTTACGTCACCCGCCGTTCCGACGACCATTAATGGTTTACAGCCGTTTTTTATATCTTCTTTGATCGTTTCTTCTAGAATCTTTTCGTCCAGTTGGTTCGATGAAGTGGTGGGTATCCAACGAATTGATTTCGTTCCCAAGCCGAATAAAATAGCTGCTTTTTCAATCCAGGTATGGGTTGATTTTGAGCAGTAAACAGTCAGCTTTTCCGAGGCGTTCGAAATACCGTCTTCTTTAATGGATTTTGGAGCTTTGGCCGTTCTCGCCGCTAAAAAAGCCGTGAAATTTGCCATATTGCCGCCACTGACCAAAATACCGCCATAATTGGGCGATACACCAATAAATTCAGCCAACCACTTGACGGTTTGCTTTTCAATTTCAGTCGCGATCGGACTTAATATATGCGCCCCGACGTTGGCATTCACCGAAGAAGCCAATAGATCGGCCAAGGCTCCCAAGGGAGCTGCCGAAGAGGTGATGTACCCCAAAAATTTTGGATGGCCATTGAATAAAGAATTATTGAAAAGCAGGTCGGTCGTTTTGGTAAGCAGTTCGCCAGCGGGAGTGCCATTTGTTGGTAGCGGGGCATCGCCCAGTGTTTTTTGTAATTCACTCGGGGTTTTAGTGGTAGTGACCGGTCTTTCTTCAATGGAATCAATGAAATCGGCAATGCTGTCAATTAATTGATAGCCTAGCTTTTTAAATTCTTCTTTTTTAATTGCTATCGGATTCTCTCGATTTTCAATCA
The DNA here is from genome assembly GCF_900103215.1 of Kriegella aquimaris. Taxonomy (GTDB): domain Bacteria; phylum Bacteroidota; class Bacteroidia; order Flavobacteriales; family Flavobacteriaceae; genus Kriegella; species Kriegella aquimaris. The sequence goes on along the minus strand of NZ_FNGV01000001.1, from coordinate 912,873 downwards.
TACTTTTAGGTATCTCTTCGTGTGTTAGAATGGCTCGGTTCATAGCACAGCCGGAAAAATTTATTTTGAATTTTTACCCAGCACCAAACCATGGGCTAAAGTTAAGGATTTCCGTTTAGGAAATCAGCCGCAGTGGATTAAGACGGCATGCCGTTGTACAAGAAAAAAGCAGCTGCGGCGGCTTTTGTTGCTTTGGTCATTCTTAGGTCGGTAGGGGAGGTAGCGGTAATTTTTTTCTGCCGCCTATTTCTGAAGCTGTATCACATTATTTAAAATAACATTGGAAGTTTCGGAGGCATCAATTTTATTGTATTTGATTAATTGCTCACCGTCCCCTTTATAAACGCCATTACTAATGCTACAGTCGGCAATAGCTTCCTCAATTTGTACCAGAGATTGGCCATCGCCGATAATATTCATGGCATGAATATTATTTATTTTCCCCGGTTTTGAATCATGACCGTAGCCTTTTCCACCTATAAGCATGGTATTGTACCCTCCGCTGAACATCACGCCGTCGATAAACACATTATTGATACTGGCCACATCGTTTGCGCGAATGGCAACCGCCCTTGTCGTGCTTTTACAGACGATGTTGGTAATAAAAATTTGCTCGGTATCATCTTCCGGACCGTGCCAAGTGCGGGAAGTGACCATGGTGGAATTGATACTGCCGCCTTCGGGATTTTCGGAATAGATACCCAAGGTCGACATGGCGATAAAATCGTCGCCCGTAACGCCTGAAATATTGTCGATACGAAAGTTTTTACAGCCGTGGCGTAAATCGATACCATCTCTATTGGCAACAAATACTTCTTTGCCGTTTATAATTTGGGTTTCGGGACAATCAAATCGAATATGCGATAGTTCGGCATTACTGGTTCGTTCAAAACTTAGGGCCCAGGCATGGGCACTTTCAATAGTAACATTCTTTAATTTAAAGCCATCGACATAACCCATCAAGATCATGATATTGCGCCAGTCCCCTTTTTGCTTGATATCTTCTTTGCCGGCATCACTGCCATAACTGACCCGCCAATTGCCCGCTTTTTTTTCGGTTTCGGGATCTAAGGTCAATTGGCGATGACCATCACCTGTTGCCCTGGGGTTGGTCGCCCCTTTTAAATAGGCGTCGCCAATGCCGATTATGTTTATGTTGTGGTTCCACGTAGGGTTGGTTATGCCAAGACCAATATTACTACTTCTAAACATATTATCGCGGCAGCTATCTGATAATTGCAGCGTGCAGTTATCAAGTAAGATGTTCATGTTACTGGGTACTAAAATGGCATGGTCTACTACCCAGACATTGGTGCCGTTAGCATTTCTTGAGGGAATGGTAATCGTATGGGTGGTACCCGTGGCTGCACCGATGGCCGCTTGAATACGTTGAACATCGGAGCCTTTAAATTGATTTGGGTTGATTTCTGTCGTATTCTGAGTTTGAATCTGCGCTGCACAGCTGGGTAATAGTACCATAGAAAGCATAAGAAAGGCAGCGGAAAAAAATGATTTTGGGGATGTTTTTTTGGACATATGGGTTTAAGATGGATAAGGTGAAAATGAAAATAGTAATTAACTTTAGGGTACTGGACTAGAGGTTTTTATTGAGTATGTTGTTGAGGTGTCTTTATTTGGTTACAATTTAGCAGCGTTATCCGAAAGGTTATCGAATTTTGCTTTCATTGTGGGGTTTCCGTGGGTTAATTTTTTAATTGTTAAATCATCAGCTTTGTTGTTGGCTAATCTCAAGTTGTTTTCCGAGGACAACAACGCATCTTTCGTTTTTTGAAGATTTTTTATTGATTTATCAATCTCATCAATCGCTGTTTTAAATTTTCGACTAGCTAAATCATAATTATAGGCAAATCCTTTTTTGAATGCATCAATCTTTTCCTCAAAGTTGGTGATATCAACGTTTTGATTTCTGATTAGGTTCAGTTCGGCCTTGTATTTCAGGGAATTCATTGCTGCATTACGAAGAAGCGTAATAATTGGTATGAAAAATTGAGGTCGTACAACGTACATTTTCTCAAATTTATGAGAAACATCTACTATTCCAGTATTATAAAACTCGTTTTCTGATTCCAAAAGGGAAACTAAAACTGCATATTCACAGTTCTTTTCTTGTCGGTCTTTATCAAGTTTCGTAAAGAAATCTTCGTTTCGTTTTTTTGTCGCAGTTTCATCGTTTTCATTCTTCATTTCGAACATAATTGAAATGATTTCATTACCTGCCTCATCAGTTTCTTTATAAATAAAATCGCCTTTACTTCCTCCTTTCGAATCATTGTCTTTTTCAAAATAAGCATTTTGAAAAGCTGTTGCGCGAAGTTTGTTGAATTCAGTTTCACAATGTTGTTCTAACGTTTCGCCAACCATTTTTGTTGAAAGCTTCTGCTTAAAGTCTTTTAAGCGCGCAATTTCATCATCTTTCATTCTGATGGTTTCATCTTTTACAACGAGCTTATTTGTAAATTGTTCCTTAATGGATTTTTCAAGTAGTTGTGTCTCAGTTTCTTTAATTTTTAAATCATTAGCCAGATTGTCACGTTCTTTTTCAATCATCTTAATGGCTTCAGAAACTTCTAATTTTTTTTGAATTTCTGCACTTTGAATTTGGGACTTCATTTCAGCGATTTCTGTTTCTTTTTTGGCTAGTTTTTCAGCAAGTTCAGTATTGCTTTTGGCTTTTAATTCGGCCAGTTCTTTGTCCTTTTTTGTTAGTTCTTCTTGTAAGAAGTTTTTAAGGTTGGCTTTAGCAAGTTCAACTGCACTTTCTTTTTCCTTATCTGCAAGAGCTAGTCGGTGATTTAGTTCTTCCTCAAATTGATGGTCACGAACTTGTTTAAGAATTTCAGCAAATCCGGCCTCATCAACTTTAAAAGCTTTTTTACAATTTGGGCAAATTATTTCATTCATAATTCTTTTTTCTTAAATGCAATAATCTTCGTGATAGCAACTACTCGCACTATGTTTTATTTTAGTATTTGTTATGAATTGTGATTACTTGTACCATTCTTCTTTAATTTTGTCAATATCCATTTCTTTCCATTCATCTTTCCAAAGTTCCCAATACGGTATATCGTTTGATGATGGTTCTTTATCACATCTGTCAATCTGAACAATTGAGGGAAGTATAACAGATTCTCCAATCAATAATGCTTCTCCTTGTTTTAAGGAAGGCATTTTTTCAATTAAAGACCCTAAAGTATCTGGCAATAGCTTTTTAACATAACCTTGGTCTATTGGATTCGTTAATCTCATAGCAATAAAGTTGTTACATTGAGAAAAAATGGTTTCTGAAATTTCAGAAGGTCTTTGACTTGCTAAAAGTAAAGTAACACCATATTTTCTTCCCTCTTTAGCTATTCGTTCAATTGATTTTTTTGATGAACGATATTTAACTAATTCGCTATTTGGTACATATTTATGTGCTTCCTCAAACACTAACAATATTGGTATGTCATTATTTATTTTCTCATGAGGATTAACTTTATTTCTCAAACGTTTATAAATATATCCGTATTCAAAAATGATTCTTGATATTAAAGAAACAGTAATGCTCAAAACTTCAAATGGAACACCACTCAAATCTATTACTGTAACATTTTTGTTAATATTATATCCTAAAAGATGCTTTAGTGTGTTTTCGAATGAAATGTTTTTTGCGTTGTCTCCAAACAAGAATGTTAATCTATCCTGATTTATTTTTTCTTGAAATCTTACGTAAAACTTATCTAAAGTTCCGTCAGCATAATCTCCCTTCGTAATATTTTGATTTTTTGGTGTGTGAAATTCAAATTCCTTCTCAAAATACTTTAATATTTTTTCATCTTCTGAAAATAATAGACCTGTATCGACAGTAGTTGCGCTATTTGCACAAGTATATGAATCATCAATAATCATAATTCTATTTGTGTTTTTTGAATTTTTCGTTTCGTTCTTTAAATTGTACAAAGCATTTCGAATCTCATCTATATCAAAAAACAAAGGTGAATCATAAAATATTTTTTCTTTTCCTTTATTATGTTTCTTCTTATTTTCAGTTACTAACTTTCTAAAAACAGAGGATTGATTGTAATTATCCCTTTCTCCTGTATCAAGTAGAATTTCTTCCAATTCCTCACTATTTAATAACCAATATGGTAAATTAAGATTGGAAATATCAATAAAGTTGGCATCTGGAAAAGCAGACTTGTATTCAGAGTGAATATCAAAAATAATTACGTGTGAATTATTTAGGGTAAAATTGCCACTTTTTGAATTAACAGCGGTCTGAATTATAGTTGAAAGAGTATGGGATTTCCCAGAGCCAGTTGATCCAACTACTGCAATATGCTTATTGAAAAATTTATTTCCATTTACAGGAATTCTGATTTTATGATTTGATGATAATGAAGAAAATGTAAATTGCTCATTTGCTTTAACTGAATCAATATAAATCTTTCTTATTTCTTCTTCTGTAGCTGGTTCAACTTTTTTTGGTGGGATTGTTAAATCATCTCCACCACGAGTAAATGTTCCATTTTTAATAATTCCTAATGGACTTGCTTCGATTAAATGAGTACGAGAAGCTACTCCATCTTTTTCTGACACGTCTATTGAAAAATTTTCAATTATAGCCATTAAAATTGCATTGTCATTACCATAAATTTTCAGGTAAGACCCAACTCGTAAAGATTCATCTGCAATTCTGAAGTCTTCAAGTTTATCAACTTTTATCTTTACTTTATTAGGAAAGACAGCAATTACTTCTGCATTTATTGTTTCAACTGCCATTATATTATATTTTTAATATCATTTAATTCTTGAATCTGAATATTTACAACCCTTATACTTTTTGTGGCTGTTATAAAAAATGGTTTCTTATAGAAAAATTGATAAACTTCTTTAGTTTTTGAAATTTCGTTTAATAATAATTCTATAAAACTTAATTCGTTTATTATTTTGATAGTTATTTTATTGTGAAATGTAGCTTTCTCTTGAATAGAATTTAAATTAAAAGGTGAGCCACTAAAATTAAATCCATCATTAAGTTTGTAACCTTCTTTGTGAAGTTCAGTTTTAAGACTTATTAAATCGGATTTCTTCAAACCGTTAATATAAATATATGGGCAAAATGTATCTGGATTTTTTACAGATTTAATATCGGACCACTTTGTTGAAATTAAATGTATTACGCTCTTTAAATCACTCATTGAATAATTAGCTTTAACTTCAAAAAGGAAAAATCTCTCAAATGGTGATATGTTATATGATGTAAAAAATTCTTTCCTTAAGTTTGCTAATAGCTTTTTCTTTCCTTTATATTCAAGAAACCATTTATGGAATAGGATGTTTTTTGAATTTATTTCTTGTAAAAATTTCTTTTTACTTATTGTTCTGTCGCTTTTTTTCTCCTTTATAGCGAGATAGCTTATTACTTTTAATGCGTTATTGTAAAAGTAATTTTCAGCATCAAAGTCGTCAGAATTAAATTCATTTTGGTTTTTTAGAAGCTTATAAATTTGTGAAAGTTGGTCTTCATAAGATTTTGCATTTATATTAATTTCCAATTGTTTTAAAAATGATAATAAGTCGTTATCACTTAATTTCAACTCATCAAAATGCTTATATTTATTTTTTGCTTTAGTATAAGTTAATAAGTTTGTTTTTAAAAAATCTAACGTTATGGGTAATGTTAACTTTGATTGACCAGATTTAAAATGACCATAATAATTGTACTTAACCTTCTTTTCTTTACCATTTAATACTTCTCTAAAATGATTCAACATAAGCCTTATAGGCTTTGCAATTACAGAGTGATTATATTCTGTTTTAGAATGGTATTTGCACTGAATAGCTGTTTCCTCTGTAGCATTGTCAATGTCAATATCCTCAATTCCTTCAACAGTAATTTGATGATTTTCATTTTCTAACTCTAATACTTTTAGAATAGAAAAATCAAATTGATAAAAGTATCCTTTAATTGTATCCGTTGCGGTTCTATCTGTCATTGCGGTTTTGATGTTTTTTGCGTTACACACAACATGTTTATATAGATGTAATTATATCTATAGATATTTCAGATGGGGAATAAAAAGTGGGGAAGTCTAATTTTAAACGATTTAAAAATACATTAAAATTAGCAATCTAAAAAGTGGTTATTACGGTCCCATTTTTTTTGGCTGCTCACCTGTGTTGTACGTTACCTTTTTCTTTTTAATTCATAGATGTAACAAGCGGTATTGTCAAACACTCTTTCTTCCACAAATTCAAACCCCAATCGCTTATAAAACCGATGGGCCTTACTATTTGATTTTAACGGGTCGATAAGAATGCCATCGATAGCTTGATTTTGAAAGCATCTTTGAATGGCAAGTTCCATGATGGTTGTTCCGTATCCCTTATTGATATTATGTTCTTCACCTATCCAAATGTCGATGGCCCGCTTGTTTTGCGCCACGGCTCCCCAATACTGGGTTTCTTCCAAAAAAGGGTCAATTATTTGAACAAATCCGATGGGCTGTCCGTTTAATTCAGCTACTAACTGTTCGCGCCATTCTGGGTTTCGGCCCAGCTCTATTTCCCAATTCCATTCCGTATCAGGGTCACAATCAATAACGTGCTGTTTTGTATCCCAATATTTTAGTAATTCAAGGTCGTTAAGGGTCGCGGGTCTTAGTTGTATTTCGGCGCTATTTTTTGCTTGCATACCACTTCGTTTTACTCGGCTAACTTTTCGTCAACAATACCTGCAATTTTATTGATAATCTTATTCCGAATTGGTGAATTTTTCAATCCGTTTGTCAAGACAATAATTGTCATATTTTGATTTATGAATTTTCTATATCCAGTTACCAAGCCTCCGGTAAATCCATAGGAAATCTCATTATTTGTTGAATATTGTTGCCAACCGTATAAGAACTGGTCTTTTTCATCCTCGAAATAGAAAGGGGTGTCGTACTCAAAGGGGGTCCACATTTTATTTTTTGTAATGGGTTGAATAAATTCATTAGCATCAAACTGTTTGTTCCACGCAACAAACTGATTCAATGTGAGGTTTAGTCCGCCGGCAGAATTGGCTCTTTTTCCAAAATCTAAATTTACTTTCTCCCAATTTTCAGAACTGGTATTAAAATTATACTTAAAACTTCTATTCGGTATGGAATCAATGAAATTTGAGGAAAAAAGAACAGTATCGTTTGCAAACTGAGTTTCAATTACAAAACTCTCAAAACTTTTTTTAGTCACCTTTTCAATGATTTTTGAAATAAACCAAAAATTCGTTTGATTATACTCCCAACGTTCTCCTTTTTTAAAGCGCAACTTATTTTGGGTTAAGTTTATCATCGTAATACTTTCTGAAACTTTTCCTTTCATTAGGTCGTAATCTGGAAGTCCCGACGAATGCGTCAATAAATGCTTTACTTCAATACTTTTCCATTCTGTAGGTAGGTTGTCAATGTATAGCGGTATTTTATCATCTAGGTGAATTTTGTTTTCTTCGATTAATTGAAAAACAGCGGTAGAAGTGATAAGCTTAGAGAGCGAATATAACGGGAAGATACTTTCTTTGCTTACTGATTTATTGTTTAGATTTTCTTTTCCTAAATAATTTTCATAGACAACATTTCCATCTTTTATTACAGCGATTGCCAAGCCAAGCGTATTTTTAACCTCCGTTTCTAAATAAGCATTTATTTCATTTTGTTTTTCAATCGACAGCGGCTTGTTATTCTCTTTGTTTTCATTTTTACATCCAAAATTGAAAAGGGTGAATAGGAAAAGTATCAGTGCTTTTGTTTTTATCATCTATAAAATTTATTAACTAGTACGTATGTTTTTGTAAATGCATAATATAGCTGTGATGTACTGGCTTTTAGTTGTTTACTTCTATTGCTAGTTGTCTATTTAGTATTCCTTTTCCACGAGCCATTAAACCCTATACTTCTCCTTTATCTATTTCTAAGTTCATAACAATCAAACTTGGGGAAGGCTCTGTCATGTACTTACCTTGTTGCACATGACCTTTTTACCTGGCTTTATTTTACAGCCATACCTCAAATGCAAGGTCTAAAAGTGGGGAAGTCTACTCGTAGGCTGAATAAAAATACATTAAAAATTATAATCTGAAAGTTAGTTTTTTGTAAGACGGCTTAACCGCAAATTATTATTAGGGTAGGGTAAAGGTGGTTGGGCTTTGATGGGTAAATTCTACGAGGGCTTTGGCCTCCTTGGTAACCGCCCCTTCCTTTTAAAAAAAACAAAACGGCCTTAAAAGCCGTTTTGGTATCCGTATTTTGAGAATTAGAGACAGGCATCGATCACTGCCGTGTTGCGGTATATTTTTACACTTACCCTTAGCCCCCTATAGGGGTTTCACTAACTAGTTTCCAAATGCCTTCTTCGTTCTTGATTAAGATGATCAATGAAGTAAACGTAAGTTTGGTTCCTTTAAAAACAACTTTGGCGCTTGCGGTATTTCCGTTTAAGGCGATTTCTTTAATGGTAACAGTTCTACTATCTCCGCCATATTCTTTGGTCTTTATTTTTTCTAAATAGATATGCTTTGGCATAACGGAGACTTCAGTGCTTCCGAAGAGGCGGTTTGATATGATGCGATAGTTGTCATCAAGGTGTTTTGCGAGTTCGGTAAAATCATTGGTGTCGCCCGCTTTGGAAAAAGACTGAATAGTCTCGGTTATTCCCAATTTATCGGGTGATTGTGCGTGACTTCTTAGCCCTGAACAAAGTGTAATTGCGATTACTACGAATAATTTTTTCATTATTTTGAATTTTAATGATTGTTAGAATTGATTTTAGAGGTTCTTGAATTTCGCTTAAGTGGTGTTTTGTAAATCGTTACTTTCCTTTCTAAAGTTTTATACGAACAGAAGTACGCATCATGGAATGATGTTGAAAGTCATCTTCGCTGCTATAGGCTAGGGTCATCCAATACGGTGTGCCGGCAGCAAGATTTTTTTGATAGGTACAGGTTGAAGAAACGGCGACTGAAAATGAAATGGTGGTAACGGCATTGGCCTCAAAACCCGAAACTTCTGAAATCAGTATTTTGTCGTCCAATGTTTGTATGGGCACATAGTTTCCAGGGCCAATCGTAAAATGTTCAACTACTTCGGCATCATTTTGACAAACCCTGCCCATCAATAGATAGGCTCCGGTTATCGTATTCGATTCGTTAAACCCGATGGTGACCCAGCCAGTGGTGGGAGCGGTTATTTTGAACAGTATTTTGTCTTTTTCGTGATGCCATTGTACCTCCATTCCATTTTTTTTAATAGTGTGTAATTTTTGCTGTCCCATCAGTAGTGCTGATATGGTTGCTATAAGCAAAGTGATAAGTATCGTTTTCATAAAGGTTCCTTTATTGTATCAATTATTGATATATCAATTTATACTGTAAATTTTTTTAATTCATATTCTCTTGAATCCGTTTTAACAGGTTGTTCAGAGTTTGTTGGTCCTTTTCAGAAAGACCTTCGATACTCTTTTTTCTGTGGGCATCGACTATGGGCATATTCTTCTGTACGAATGCTGCTCCTTTTTTAGATAGGTTGATATTGTATTGCCTTCTGTTTTCAGGGATAGGCAAGCGATTTATTAATTCTTTTTTTTGCAATAGGTCAAGCGTTCGGGTAATAGAGGCGGGGTCTCGTAACGACTTTTCTGCTAATTCTTTCTGTGAAATATGATTGCTTTCATGAACGATTTTTAGTAGGATCCATTGCTCAACGGTGATGTTTAAACCCAATCTATCAAACTCCCTTTGGGAATACTGTTTGGCAACCTTACTGGTCTTGTCTATTTGGAAAAGCAGAATTTCTTCAATCATTATTGATATATCAATAGTTGATATTACAAATATAGCTTTTTTCTTTTAATATCCGCAAGATCCTAAAACTTTTAATTATCACAACACTACAGGAAAGTGTTCTCAGCTATATCAAACAAAACTAACGATTTGAGGTTCTACTAAACTGTTTTTAGGGTTGTCTTTAATGGAGTTATTCTCGGCAGCTTACAACAAAAATGCCCGTCACAACAAGTCTGACGGGCATTTTTATTAGCACTGAAAGTGCCGTTTTAAAGGTGTTTATAACACCATCGAATATTATCGGTGAATCGTCTGGGTGCGGTCTGGGCCTACCGAAACGATTTTGATCGGTACTTCCAATTCTTTCTCTAGAAAATCGATATACGCATTTAAAGCGGCCGGCAATTGTTCGGCACTGGTCATCTGGGTAAGGTCTTGTGACCACCCGTCCATTTCGGTATAGATAGGGCTTACATTTTCGGCTTCGATATTATAAGGCCAGTGTTTGATTTCTTTGCCCTTGTAATTGTAGGCGGTGCAGATCTTAATTTTTTTGAATCCGCTTAATACATCGCCTTTCATCATCATAAGTTCGGTGACCCCATTGATCTGTACGGCATATTTTAATGCCACTAGATCAAGCCACCCACAACGTCTTGGTCGACCGGTAGTCGCTCCGAATTCATTGCCGACGCGGCCCATGGTTTCACCATCTTCATCAAAAAGTTCGGTAGGGAAGGGACCACTTCCTACACGGGTTACATAGGCCTTGAAAATTCCTTTTACCGCCCCAATTTGATTTGGGGCAACACCCAAGCCGGTACAGGCACCTGCAGCGGTGGTATTCGAAGAAGTCACAAAGGGGTAGGTGCCAAAATCAATATCTAGCAAAGACCCTTGCGCGCCTTCGGCCAGTATTTTTTTACCTTCTTTTTGTGCCCTGAAAAGGTATTCTTCACTATCTATAAATGTCAATTTTTTCAATGCTTCGATACCCGTCCAGAAATCATTTTCCAGTTCTTTTAGGTCGTATTCGATATCGACGTTATAAAAGTCGATCATGGTCTCGTGCTTATCGGCCAAGGCCCTGTATTTCTCTTTCCAATCGGCAAGTTCGAGATCTCCTACACGCATCCCGTTTCTACCAGTTTTGTCCATGTAAGTGGGGCCGATACCTTTTAGGGTAGATCCGATCTTGGCTTTACCTTTAGAGGCTTCCGAGGCTGCATCCAACAAACGGTGTGTTGGCAATATCAAATGCGCCTTGCGTGATATAAAAAGTTTCGACTTGATGTCGATATTGAACTTTACCAGGGCATCGAGTTCTTTCTTGAAAATAACAGGGTCGATTACCACCCCATTACCTACAATGTTCATGGCGTTTTTGTGAAATATACCCGAGGGTATCGTATGTAGCACGTGTTTGATACCATCGAATTCTAAGGTGTGTCCTGCATTGGGACCTCCTTGAAAGCGGGCGATAATATCATAATCTTTGGTAAGTACATCAACAATTTTTCCTTTTCCTTCGTCTCCCCATTGGAGCCCTAACAATAAATCTACTGCCATGAATACGTTTCTCTGGTTAGCTGTTTGTGTTTTCTTTTTGGTTTTTAGTACCGTAGAAGTAAAGTGAATGGGTATTGATCTTAATATCGAAAACCTCTTCAATGGTTTTCTTTATCGATTGAATTCGGGGGTCACAGAACTCCATAACCTCGCCCGTATCCGTTAAGATAACATGATCGTGTTGTCGGTCGAAATACGATTTCTCGTATTGTGCCTGATTTTTACCGAACTGATGTTTTCTGACCAGTTTGCATTCCAACAAAAGTTCAATGGTATTATATAAGGTGGCCCGACTTACCCTATAGTTTTTGTTTTTCATATTGATATAGAGCGATTCTATATCGAAATGTTCTTCACTATCGTAAATTTCTTGAAGTATGGCGTACCGTTCAGGCGTTTTTCTATGCCCGTTTTCCCCCAAAAAGGTGGTGAATACATTCTTAACGATTTCTTGGTTCTTATTCGAAGCCATAACTATTTTTCCTACGTCAATCAATTTACAAAGGTACAGTTAAAATTTAAATTCTACTCACTTTATCGATGCCGTTGATTTGCTTTAAATTCTCGATCAGTTGTTTCAATATTGAATTGTTTTTGACAACGACCGTAATTCTTCCTTTAAAAGTGCCTCCATCGGTACTAAAGTTCAAATTGCGCATGTTTACATGCATATCATCTGAAATAACTTCGGTGATTTCACTGATTAGGCCAAGGTTATCGATACCGGTCAATTGAATTTCAGATCGGAATTCTTGTTGTGTCGAGTCTATCCATTTAGCGCCGATGATGCGATAGGCATAGTGCGCCTGCAAGGCTATTGCATTTGGACAGTTTTTTTTATGCACTTTGATTCCATCGTTCACACTGATAAAGCCGAAAACATCGTCCCCGGGAATCGGGTTACAGCACGGCGATAGTTTATACTCGAGTTTTTCCTCTTCCTTGCCAAAAACGAGCATATCGTATTTGGAAGTAATCTCGTCTTTGTTTATCCCCTCAGGAACGGGGTTGCGCCGCATTTTGTTCTTAAAGAAACTGATAAAAGCATTGCTATACGAAGAGGCAAAGTCTTTGATCATTTGATTATCGATCACCCCGATGCCCACACGATAGAATAAGTCTAGACTGGTTTTAAGTTTAAAGAAGACCACCATTTTGTTGATGACATCTTCGTTAAGTGTAATCTTTTGTGACTTTAATTTTCTGCGCAAGGTTTCCTTGCCTTCTTGGGCCGTCGATTTCTTTTCTTCGCGTAACGACGATTTTATTTTTGCACGTGCCCTTGCCGTGGCCGCATAATCTAACCAGTTTTGGTTGGGTTTGGCCTGTTCGGAAGTTATTATTTCAACTTGGTCGCCACTGTTCAAAGTTGTGTTCAGCGGTACCAGTTTGCCATTCACCTTGGCACCACGGGTGCGCATACCCACTTCGGTATGAATGTTAAAGGCAAAATCAAGGGGAGTCGCCCCTTTGGGCAATGATTTTAAATCGCCTTTGGGGGTGAATACAAAAATCTCTTTCGAGTACAGGTTCAGTTTAAACTCTTCAACAAAGTCTACCGCATTGGCATTCGAATTTTCCAATGCCTCTTGTAGTCGATTGAGCCATACTTCGATACCTTGTTCCTTTTGGTCACCATGTTTGTATTTAAAATGCGCGGCGTATCCTTTTTCCGCAATTTCATGCATTCGTTCACTACGGATCTGCACTTCGACCCATCGGCCTTTGGGTCCCATGACGGTGATGTGTAATGCCTCGTAACCCGTAGATTTGGGCGAAGAAATCCAATCCCGTAGTCGAACGGGGTTGGGGGTAAAGTGGTCGGTGACGATGGAATAGATCTTCCATGCCAGAAACTTTTCATTCGCACGGTCCGATTTATAAATAATACGGATGGCGAACTTGTCATAAATTTCGTCAAAGGTTACATTTTGGGCCTTCATTTTTCTCCGGATGGAAAAAATGGATTTCATCCGACCTTTGATATAATAATTGAGCCCTTCCTTTTTTAACGATTCGTCGATAACTCCCGAAAATGCATCGATATAAGCCTGCTGTTCTTCCTTAGAGTCCGCTATTTTATCATAAATATCGCGGTAAACGTTGGGCTCGGTATACTTAAGGCTTAAGTCTTCGAGTTCGGTCTTGATATTGTAGAGTCCGATACGGTGTGCAAGCGGTGCGTAGATATAGAGTGTTTCCGACGCCATTTGCACCTGTTTGTGCTCGGGCATGGCATCCATAGTCAGCATGTTATGGTACCGATCGGCTATTTTGATAATGATGACCCGAACATCATCGTTCAAGGTCAATAACATTTTTCTAAAGTTCTCCGCCTGTTGCGAAGTACTCATATCTTTTTTCAGGTGGGCGATCTTGGTGAGTCCGTCAACGATTCGGGCAACCGTTTCCCCGAACATACGGTCAATATCATCTAAAGTGTACTCGGTGTCTTCGACCACATCGTGTAAAAGTGCCGAGGCGATCGAAGTGGCATCGAGACCAATTTCAGAGGCTACGATTTTAGCGACCGCAATAGGATGAAAGATATAGGCTTCCCCAGATTTTCGACGTTGCTCCTTGTGCGCGTCAAGCGCTACCTCAAAAGCTGCCCGTATCAGCTTTTTATCGTCGTCAGATAAATTTTGATAACTGATGCGCAGCAATTCTTTATATTGCCTGGCAATTTCTTTATTTTCCTTTTCTAGCGCTGCTTGAGTCATTGAATCTAAATTACCATAATACTTTCTAGTATACAACAAAAATTATGCCCGAAGGCACTATATAGTCGGGTAGTTGTTGAATATCAAAACGATAGATAGGAAAAGTATAATTTCAGGGGGCTTATAATGCCCTGCATGACCTTTAACTTATCAAATTTCTGATTCTGGCAATCAATGGAGGGTGCGAATAGTGCATGAATACATACGCCGGATGCGGGGTCAGGTTGCTCAAGCTATTTTTGGAAAGTTTTTTAAGGGAAGTAATCAAGGGCATACGGGCGAACGTCGTTTTGGCATAGTCGTCAGCCTGAAATTCAAACTTTCGTGACAAATAGTTCATAATAAGTCCCGTTACTTCGGAAATGGGACTATATAGAATGCCAAATCCGATCAAAGCGGCATGAAAACTTGGTTGTGAAACCCCGATGGCCAAAGAAACTTCGGGTGTGTTTATAAAAATGGACAATAGGAAAAGCGTGAACCCTGTCAATAAAATCGATGCGGATAGATTGAAAATAATATGTTTACGCTTATAATGGCCGACTTCATGCGCCAAAACGGCTACGATTTCGTCTTCATCTAAATCGTTTATCAAGGTGTCGTACAACGTCACTCTTTTCTCTTTTCCAAACCCAGAAAAATAAGCATTGGCCTTGGTTGAGCGTTTAGAACCGTCGATTACGAAAATATTTTTCAGGTCAAAACCTACTTTATGGGCATAATCCTCTATTTTTTGCTTTAGCGCACCCTCTTCCAACGGATGCTGTTTATTGAAAAGCGGAACGATTAACTTGCTGTAAAACAAATTCATAAAAATCGTAAAGACCGCTATAAGGGCCCAAGCGTACATCCAAAAATTGGTGCCCGCCCACTGAAAAAACCAAATAACAACGGCCAACATACCCCCTCCTATAATGCTCATCATGAGCCAACCTTTTAATTTGTCGAAAAAGAAAGTCTTTTTTGTGGTCTTGTTAAAACCGAATTTTTCCTCGATAACAAAAGTAGCATAGTAAGAAAACGGAGTAGTGATAATATCACTTCCAATCATGATGATGCCAAAGAAAATCAAGGCAATTAGAATATCATTATCAGTAATGCCCCTAGCTATCGAATCGATCCATCCAAAGCCTCCTAAAATAAGAAACCCAAGTGTTAAAAGCAGAGAAAAGGTAGAAGTTATAAGTCCGAATCGATAATTGGTCTTTTTATAATTTTGTGACTTTTGATATTCTTCCGCGTCAAAAACATCATTGAGTTCCTCAGGAACCGGATCACTATAATGGCGCGCATTGAAATAGTCTAGAATGGTCTCCAGTAAAAATTGGGCAACCAAAATGCCAACGATAATATAAAATAGGGTGTTGTGGTTCATTAAGAGGTTTTAAAGTTTGTTGTGATGTTTATGGGAACTTTTAATTCATCGTTCCCTTCAACTACCACCTGAAAACGCTGTAAAGCCAGTGCCTTCTATTCGAAATCACGCTGTCGTTTCGCCTCAAAGATAAGTATTGCTGCCGATACCGACACGTTCATGGAGTCTATCTCGCCCAACATCGGTATTATGATGTTCTTTGTCGCGTTCTGCAGCCATTCTTCAGAAAGTCCCGTAGCCTCAGTACCTACAACGATGGCCGCACTTGGTTTAAAATCAATTTCGGTATATCGCTCGGAAGCTGTTAGGGCCGCACAGTATATCGCAATGTTATTTTCCTTTAAAAAAGAAATGATTTCAGAGGTGCTACCCAGGGCAAGCGTGGTAGTAAAGATGCATCCCACACTGGATCGAATAATGTTAGGGTTGTAAAGGTCGCCCTTGGCATTGGCTATGATGACCGCGTCAAGATTCGCGGCATCGGCGGTGCGTAGCAAAGCTCCAATATTTCCGGGCTTTTCGGGTGCTTCCGCGACTAAAATAAGCGGATTCCTATTTTTAAAGGTAAGCGCACTTAAGACATGGGGTTTTGATTGAACAATGGCCAAAATACCCTCTGTGGTCGCTCGATGTGCAATTTTCTGATACACTCCTTTTGTAATGGCTATGACTTCCGGAATGGCCTTGCCTTCCAATAGTTCAATAACTTCAGGTTCTTCGATTATTTCAGGACAGAAAAGTAGCGTTTGAATATCGTAATCGGACCTTAGGGCCATTTGAAGCTCCCGGGCACCCTCCAAAATAAACAGACTCGATTTCTTGCGTTCCCGCGATTTTTCTTTGAGCAAAACTATTTTTTTGATCAAAGGGTTTTGGGGGCTACTAATATGTTTAATTTCGTTCATCGATGCAAAAATAGGGCAATGAACCCGTTTAAACTTTTTCAATTGGCTAAAAAATTGTCTTAGGGCATCCTGTTTTTGCCATTTTTTCATGCCGCTACGGTGCTCGAAAACTTAGAAATGACCTCGCCTCGACATAAAGTGGTTAATTTTCACTGTCATCTTATTAGCTAAATGGGGTTTAATATGTAAATTATTGGAAAGGTATGCGACCTATTGCAAAATCTAAAAACAAAACATGAAATATCAATTAACTATTATCGCATTGCTTCTATTTTTATCCTGTAAGGAAAAACCCAAGGAAGTACAGGCCGATGTCACAGAGATACCAGAGACACAGGTCGCTTCCAAAGCAAATAAATATCCCGAAGCTTTGAACAAAGTTTTCGCTGCCCATGGCGGACTTCAAAACTGGAGAAGTAAAAGAACATTGGAGTTTGATATACCAAAACCCGATGCAAGGGAACAACATACCGTCGATTTATATTCCAGAAAAGATAAAATTGTCTTACCCGACGCAACATTGGGTTATGACGGGGAAAATGTATGGCTGTTGGATGAATCCAAAAGCTATAAGGGCAATGCTGCTTTGTACCATAATCTGATGTTCTACTTTTATACGATGCCCTATGTCTTTGCCGATGATAACATCAATTATAAAAAAGCGGAAGATTTGGTTTTCGAGGGAAAGTCATACCCTGGGGTGCATATGAGCTATAATGATGGGGTAGGGGCTTCTTCAAAAGATGAATACTACCTGCATTACGATCCGGAAACCTACCAAATGGCTTGGTTGGGGTATACGTTTACCTATGGCTCCGATGAACCATCTGATGATGTTCGCTGGATTCGATATAATGATTGGATGCCCGTTTCAGATGTGGTACTTCCTAAATCCATTACTTGGTATACTTACGAAGGAAAGGAAATTAAGACGCCTAAAAACACCGTTCCATTTGAAAATGTGACCGTTAGTGAAGTAGCCAAACCCGATGGTTTTTTTAAGAAACCCGAAAAAGCGGAAATAGTAAAGGATAAAGGTTAAAAATGACCTAATCTGCGACGCAAGCCGTTTTTTTTTGTTTAATTTTAAGATCATCTTTGCAATATGGAAGTATTATTGTTTGGCATAGCCAAAGACATTGTCGGGAAATCTGAAATCCGATTTTCGGAAACGGACGAACTGCCCGGTTCGGTGGGGGATTTAAAGCGTCTTTTGACCGCATCCTACCCCGAATTTGGGAAGCTTTCTTCGCTGGCAGTAGCTGTTAACAGTGAGTATGCTACCGATGCCGTGTTTTTGACAAAGGATGATGAAATTGCAATAATTCCACCTGTAAGCGGAGGTTAATGGAAAAACTGACAATAGAAATAGTAGACCATATCGATTCGGCGAATGTGTACAGTGAACTTTCCCACCCGCAAAGTGGGGGTATCTGTGTTTTTGTGGGCGCGGTACGCGAGTTTACCAATAATGAAGAGGTAGTAGCCTTAGAGTTCGAGACCTATAAGAATATGGCACTTAAGGAAATGGAAAAAATTGCCTTGGAAGCCATGGAGAAATGGGAACTCAACAAAGTACTGATTCGGCACGCCGTCGGTGCCAAAAAAGTAGAAGAACCTGTAGTTGTAGTAGGGGCTTCTTCGGCGCATCGAACCGCATGTTTTGAGGCCAGTCGATTTTTAATCGATACCCTAAAAGAGAAAGTGCCGATTTGGAAAAAGGAGATTTTTAAGAATAAATCCGTTTGGGTTTCGGCGCATCCTTAAGTCATCTACCGAACAGAGCTATTTGCCAGAATGCTGAACCGATAGTCGGTCTGGAATCCAAAGAAGTTGAACGTGAAAAATATGTTGATAGACAATCACAATAGGAAAATAAATTACTTGCGATTGGCCGTAACCGACCGTTGTAATCTGCGCTGCAATTATTGTATGCCAGCAGAGGGGGCGGATTTTGCCAAGAACGATAAGTTGTTTACGATTGATGAATTGTCGCGGCTAAGTGAAATACTGGTTTCCCAAGGTATCGATAAAATCAGGATTACTGGTGGCGAGCCATTTGTACGTAAAGACTTGATGGTTCTGCTACGCCAACTTGCGAAGTTGGAAGGGCTAAACGATATTTCGGTAACGACCAATGCTACGGTCATCGGTCCTTTTATCGACGAGTTGAAAGAGTTGGGCATATTGAATATCAACGTCAGTATGGATGCCATAAATCGGGAGACCTTTGAAAAAATTACCCGTCGAGATCAATACGATACGGTTCACAATAATATTTTACGTTTGATTACCGAAGGGTTTAATGTCCGCATTAATTTTATTGCTTTGGAAGGGCAGAATACCGAAGATATAATTCCCATGTTAGAGTTGACCCGGCATTTTGATGTCTCGGTCAGGTTTCTTGAAGAAATGCCCTTCAACGGGGGTTCTAAGACTTTTGATAAAATTGCTTGGGATTATAAACGTATTCTAGAATTTGTACGGGAAGCCTATCCTGACTATTATAAATTGGACTCACCAGAAACTTCGACCTCTATAAATTATAAAATTCCTGGTTTTAAAGGTTCTTTCGGAGTGATACCTTCGTTTAGCAGAACCTTTTGTGGTAGCTGCAATCGGCTGCGAATATCGGCTACCGGTGACGTCATCACTTGTTTGTATGCCAAGCCCAGTATGAACCTTCGTGAAATTCTACGCGCCGAACATTCCGAGGAAAACGTAAAGCAACAAATTTTAAAGGCGGTAGGAAGCCGGGCAAAAACCGGATTCGAAGCGCAACAAAAATATAAGGGTGTTTTTAGTAATTCAATGACTTCAATTGGCGGATAGATGGATAAAACACTGTCACATATAGATGCATCGGGCAATGCTGCGATGGTCGATGTTTCCAATAAAGAAATTACCGTGCGTACGGCCATAGCTTCAGGAAAAGTCATTTTCCCGCAAGACGTATTCGATACGTTGGCGGCACAAGATTTTTTGGGCAAAAAGGGAAGCATTCTTCAGACCGCGATTATTGCAGGTATTCAAGCGGTAAAAAAAACTTCGGAACTTATACCCTTGTGCCATCAGCTAAACCTTTCAAAAGTAGATATCGATATAGAACCCAAGGGGAATGCTTTGTCGATTACCTGTATGGTAAAATGCAATGAGCGCACCGGGGTTGAAATGGAAGCCTTAACTGGGGTGTCAGTAAGTGCACTGACCATTTACGATATGTGCAAGGCGCTTTCACATGATATTAAAATATCTGAAATTCAGTTGGAACAAAAAACAGGAGGAAAAAATGATTTTGGGAGGTAAGTTATACGGATTGGTATTGTCAGGAGGAAAAAGTACCCGTATGGGAACTGATAAGGGACTCATAACTTATCACGGTATGCCGCAACGGGAATACCTGTATCAATTGTTGGATAGGGTCTGTGATCGAACATTTATCAGTTTACGGAAAGAACAAGAATCGGAAGTGCCTTTTGGCTTTGCCACGATTGCGGACGAAGATAAATTTAAGGGTCCGTACAATGGCTTATTGTCAGCGCACAGCAAGCACCCTGATGTGGCCTGGTTGGTATTGGCTTGTGATTTACCTTTGATCGATTTGCTCGCGTTGCAGCAATTGATTGCCGCTCGAGATCCAAATGCGGCCGCAACTGCCTTCGCACAGAAAGAAGACCCGTTACCGGAACCCTTATGTGCCATTTGGGAAGCTAAAGCACTAGAAGAATCTGTGCAGTACCTAAATAACGGCAACGGAACCTGCCCGCGCAAATTTTTGATTAACAACGATAATGTAAAATTGGTTTTTCCAGAAAATGAAAATGTACTGCTGAATGCCAATTCAGAAGAAGAATACAAAGCAGCACTGCTTAAGTTGGCAACATCATGAACCATGAACGTTACATCAGACAGACTATTTTAGACGGTTTTGGCAGCGAGGCGCAACGCAAGCTTTCGTTGGCCAAAGTCTTGGTCGTTGGAGCAGGTGGTTTGGGTGTACCGGTACTTACCTATCTCAATGCGATGGGCGTAGGCACGTTAGGCATTGTTGACAATGATGTGGTGGCCCTTACCAATTTACAGCGTCAAGTGCTTTATAGTGAAAATGACATTGGGCTTCCCAAAGTTGTCGTAGCGATTGAAAAATTAGAGCAACAGAATTCGGAGACCACTCTGATTGGTCATACCACTTATTTGAGTCGGGAAAATGTGTTTGATATTTTGGCGGATTATGATATGGTAGTTGATGCCTCTGATAATTTTCCGACCCGGTATTTAATTAACGATGCCTGTGTGATACTTAAGAAACCTTTTGTATATGGGGCGCTGCATAGTTTTGAGGGACAAGTAAGTGTTTTTAATTATAAAGGCGGACCTACCTATCGTTGTATTTTTCCGACGATGCCTCAGGCCGATGAAGTTCCCGACTGTAATGCAAATGGGGTATTGGGCATTATTCCTGGGATTATCGGAAATTTCCAAGCATTGGAAGTAGTGAAGATGATTACGGGAGTGGGCGAGGTGCTGTCAGGAAAACTATTGTTGTTCGATGGTTTGTCACAAAATTCAAGAAAAATTAAATTCCCCCTTATTCCAGAGAACTTAAATATTAAGGAACTCAACCCTAGCTATGATTTTGATTGTTCGATCGAAGAATCGTCGATATCATCGGAAGCATTTCTGAATTTGTTGCAAACCAACACTATTCAGGTAATCGATGTTAGAACTCCAAAAGAATTCAAGAGGGTTCATCTAGAAGGAGCGCACAATATCCCCCTCGGGATTATAGATGAATCCATTGAAAAGATAGTATTCGATGAACCGATTTATATGATTTGCCAATCGGGTATTCGAAGTAAAAAGGCAATTTCGAAACTTCGAAAAATAAGACCGAACGCCACCTTTATCAATGTAAACGGAGGTATGAACAATTTAAATTTCCAATCCGTTGGCAAGTGAAACACTTCTCGTATTGTGTATCGGCTTTTTTATTGTGGCCACATTATACTCGTCGGTAGGTTTCGGTGGGGGATCTAGTTATTTGGCCCTTTTGTCCCTATTTGTAGTTAGTTTTTTTGCTATTCGGAGTATTGCCCTCGTTTGCAACTTGGTTGTGGTTTCAGGTAGCACTTATTTATATTTTAAGCATGGGCATGCCAAATTACGTGATTTTCTTCCCTTTGTACTGGCTAGTATTCCAATGGCTTTTTTAGGAGCTTCATTTCGATTGAAAGAGGAAGTGTTTTTTATCATTTTAGGATGTTCATTGATAGTTTCCTCTGTGTTGCTCACCTGGCAAACCTACAGCAAGGCCTTTACTTCGGAAAATATTAAAACCTACCCGAAATATTTTAGTTATGTTATTGGCGGAGCAATTGGACTCTTGTCCGGAGTGGTAGGTATTGGAGGAGGTATATTTTTAGCCCCGGTGTTAAATCATATGAAATGGGCAAAATCGATTAAAATTGCGGCCTTGGCTAGTTTTTTTATTTTGGTAAATTCCATTTCTGGACTTGGTGGATTGGTCACCGCACACACTTTGGAACTCCCAATGACCGAGACCTTGGCACTGGTAGGAGCGGTACTTCTTGGCGGACAAGTAGGTATCCGTGTAAGCTTGAAAAGGTTGACGTCGAAGGGCATTAAACGAATAACTGCTCTGTTGGTATTTGTTGTCGGTATTCGAGTATTGTTAGTAAATGGATTAGGATTGTTATGATAGATTTTGACGAAGCATATAAAAAAGTACTGCAGCATACTTTTGATTTGGGAATGGAAACAGTGCCATTGACGGAAAGCAATGGAAGGGTATTGGCCGAAGATATAAAGGCTGATAGAGATTTCCCACCTTTTAATCGGTCGACTAAAGACGGTATCGCACTGAATTATGCCGCTGTTGAGAAAGGAACCGTGACTTTTAAGGTGGAAGGGGTGTTAAGTGCCGGCATGGCACAACAAACACTAAGTAACGGGCCAAATTGCTACGAAATAATGACTGGCGCGGTAGTTCCCAACGCTGCTGATACGGTCATCATGTACGAAGAGTTGACCATAATAAATGGTACCGCTACAATTTCAAAAAAGCCAAAAAAGGGACAGAATATTCATGTCAAAGGAAACGATGAAAAATTAGGGGCGATACTTTTAAAGAAAGGCAAACGTGTTACCGCGGCCGATATCGGAGTGTTGGCATCCGTAGGGAAAGCAGAAGTAAAGGTTAGAAGAAATCCGAAAATTTGTGTGATTTCTACAGGAAATGAACTTGTTGAAGTTTCAGAAACGCCCTTGCCACATCAAATTAGGAAATCGAATACGCTTTCCTTGGCCGCCGCTCTGGCTGATGAAAATATTAGTGCCACAAGCCTACATCTTTTAGATGATCAGGAAATTATTGAAAACGCCCTGGAAGAAGCATTGCAACATTATGATGTTTTATTGTTAAGTGGTGGTGTTTCAAAAGGAAAATTCGATTTTATACCCGATGCTATGGAGGCACTTGGGGTACGGAAAGTTTTTCATAAAGTGTGGCAACGACCTGGCAAACCTTTTTGGTTTGGTGTACAAGAAGAGTTAAATACGGTGGTGTTTTCCTTTCCGGGCAATCCCGTTTCGACCTTTGCGAATTACCATGTTTATTTTTTACCATGGTTGACCAATACTTTGGGACTGCCTCATGCCGAACATCAGGTAATTTTGGATGAACCGATACAAATCGATCCTCCTTTTGTCCGCTTTGTACAAGTCACTGTGCACTGGGAGAAAGCAAGTTTACATGCTCGGCTTTTAAAGGATGGAGGGTCTGGCGATTTGACCAGTTTATCGAAATCAGCGGGATTTGTATTGCTTCGACCAAAGGAAGAGCCCTATCAAAAGGGAGAATTGGTGACTTTTATTCCCACTCAAGCAATTATCTAAAATACTACGTTCTTGAGTAATGGGGTATTTAATGTATCCCGACCCTAAAAGGGAACGGCATGGGTGTGTTTTATTTTGCCCATGGCAAACGTACTTTGCACACTGCCAATATTTTGTACGGAACCCAACTGGTTTAGAACGAAATCTTGATAATGTTTCATATCCCTGACCAATACTTTCAATAAGAAATCATAATCTCCGGAAATGTTATAACATTCGGTCACCGCGTTCAACGATTGAATATCTTGAACAAACTTGTGGCCTATGGTCTTGGTATGTTCTTTCAATTTGACATGACAAAAAACGGTCAACGCCCGGTTCAGTTTTTCTTCACTTAGAACGGCGATGTATTTTTTGATGTAGCCCGTTTTTTCCAACCGTTTGGTACGTTCAAAAACAGGGGTAGAAGACAAGTGAACTTCTTTTGCTAACTCCTTTGTAGTGATATTAGAATCATTTTGTAAGATTTTTAATATTTCAATATCGGTGGCATCAAGGTTTTTCATAGTTTTTTTTTCTAAAATGGTTCTGAAATCGACGGTTCAAAAGAATATTTAGTCTTAAAAATGTTTAAAAATAGGTTTTTTATCCTACTTTATTGTTTTACTTGGATTAAAGTTCGTTCTACGTAATTTTGAACGGAATTTAACACTTTTTAAAACATGAAAACCAACGTATTGGGTTTCCCTAGAATTGGGGAAAAGAGAGAATTAAAAAAAGCATCTGAAAACTACTGGAAGGGATTCGGTTCCGTTGACGACCTTGTTACGGTAGGAGCGCTTATAAAACAAAAGAATTGGTCGTTTCAGAAAGAATCGGGGGTTGATTTAATCCCTTCCAATGACTTTTCTTTTTATGATCAGGTGCTCGATATGTCATTGACCTTGGGGTGCATTCCGAAGCGCTTTTCCGAAGTTAAGAATAGCAAAAGCCAACTTGATTTGTACTTCGCCATGGCACGCGGAATACAAGAGGATGGTTTTGACATCAAAGCCATGGAGATGACAAAATGGTTCGACACCAATTACCATTATATCGTACCTGAATTTGATAAGAACCAGACGTTCGAATTGTTTTCCTCAAAAATCGTAGATGAATACAAAGAGGCATTGGTACTAGGAATCAAGACCAAGCCAGTTATTATTGGTCCGGTTACTTACCTTTTGTTAGGAAAAGAAAAAGAGGCGGGTTTTCATAGACTTGAATTGCTCGATAAACTCCTTCCGGTCTATTTGGAACTTCTGACTCAATTGCAAGAACAGGGCATGACATACGTTCAGTTCGATGAACCTTGTTTGGCTTTGAACCTAAAGAAAAATGAACAAAAGGCCATTGACAGTGTGTATCGTGAAATTGCTGAGGCATTCCCTGAATTGAAGGTAATCGTAACGAATTACTTTGAATGTTATGGAGAGAATCTAAAGACCGCCTTGGCGCTACCTGTTCACGCTTTGCATTTAGACTTGGTGCGATGCCAATTGCAACTAGATGATATTTTAGATGCTGAATATCTTAATAAAGAGTTGACACTTTCTTTGGGCGTCGTCGACGGAAGAAATATATGGAAAAATGACTTTGAAGATTCCTTGCGAACCATCAGTAAAGCCGTTGATATGTTGGGGGAGGATAAGGTGTGGGTGGCTTCGTCCTGTTCCTTTTTGCACTGTCCGTATGACCTCGATATCGAAACGAATACTAAAAGTCTGCCCAGTGAAGTGAAAACGTGGCTGGCCTTTACCAAACAGAAAGTAGCCGAATTGGTCACCCTTAAAAAATTGGCTAGCGAAACTATAACCGAAGAACTATCTAAAAAACGTGTGGCAAACAAATTGGCAAATAACAATCGAAGAAACTCAAAATTGGTACATGATCAAAAAGTGAAGTTGCGGGTATCCGGTTTGACAGTAAAAGATTCGCAGAGAATATCCGGATTTTCGTTGCGTCAAAAGCAACAGAAGAATGCACTTGGGCTGCCCTTGTTTCCGACGACGACCATAGGATCTTTTCCTCAAACCAAGGAAGTAAGGCAATGGAGGGCCAAGTTTAAAAGAAATGAATTGACCCAGGAAGCGTATGACCTTCTCTTGCGTAAAGAGACCGAAGATACCATTCGTTTTCAGGAAGAAATAGGGGTCGATGTTCTGGTGCACGGTGAATTTGAGCGTAACGACATGGTGGAATACTTTGGAGAAAAACTTGAAGGTTTTGCTTTTACCAGTTTTGGTTGGGTGCAGAGTTATGGCAGTAGGTGTGTAAAACCCCCTATTATTTTTGGCGATGTTTCACGAACGGCTCCCATGACCGTGAAATGGTCGGCATACGCCCAATCGCTTACACCAAGTCCGGTAAAAGGAATGTTGACGGGCCCGGTGACTATTTTACAATGGTCTTTTGTAAGAAACGATCAACCAAGGTCGGTTACTTGTCAACAAATAGCCTTGGCTATTCGCGATGAAGTTTCCGATCTGGAAAACGCAGGATTAAAAATCATACAAATAGATGAACCGGCCATCCGTGAAGGTTTGCCGTTGCGTAAAGAAAATTGGGACACCTACTTGAATTGGGCCGTAACAGCATTTAAAATAGCATCAAGTAGCGTAAAAGACGCGACTCAGATTCACACCCACATGTGTTATGCCGAATTCAATGATATTATCGGCAACATAGCCGATCTTGATGCTGATGTAATCACTATTGAAACTTCACGTTCTGAAATGGAACTACTCGACGTTTTTGTTGATTTTAAATACCCAAATGAAATAGGTCCAGGGGTTTATGATATTCATTCACCACGTGTGCCATCGACAAAAGAGATGAAAGCATTGCTGGTCAAGGCCAGTGAACTGTTGCCTATCGAACATATTTGGGTCAATCCCGATTGCGGACTAAAGACCCGTGATTGGCCCGAAACAAAAACAGCACTGGTCAATCTGGTGGAGACGGCCAAGATTATGAGAAAAGGGGTAGCGGTCTATTAACTCTTGAAGCCTTGATTTTCTACATGCAACTAGTACTACAGATCTTTCGCCTGTCAAAAATAGATTGGCGAAAGTGAAGTAATATATTTTATGTATTCGGATTGTTGCTCACCTCGTAAAGTCGATGTGGCCCTATCACTACCATCTTAAAGCGGGTGTTTTTTATAATAGCTGACTAAAAGTGAAACAACTTTGCTGTAACTCTTAATGCCATCTTCTTGATTATTTGCTTTTAAAAACGAATTGAAAATTGACTTAAAAACCGGCTCCAAGGGGTTTTCAAAGCTTTCCCAGAAATCGGACATTTCTTGGTAATTCTTTCGTACACCCGGATGTAATTTGGAAAAAAGTAGTTCAAACTGCATCTCATCCCGTATCTTGATATTATTCAGACAATAGCCCAACGCATATGCCGACGCCGAATACTGAAAGTAGGGGTCTTTGTTCGATGCAGTAACCAAATACCCAATAAAATTCGTTTCGTTTTCTGCCGAGTAACCTACTTGATGACCAATTTCATGACCGCTGACCACAGGAAACCGAAAATTGGGCAGTCTACCATTTACTTGTCCCTCCAAAGTAAACGGGTTTAAATAACCGCCATATCCCATATAAGTCAAAAGCGTGCTAAAAAGCGATTTTTTAATGCTCGGATGTTTATAGCCCAAAAAAGGAAGTTCAGCTTCTAAATGTTGATAACCTTGTAAAGTCTTCTCGAATATTTCTTTTTTTGAATAGGGTATCACGACCATTTGTGCCGTATCGGCCGTAATTTGAAGCTGAAGCTTATTGGTTTTATCGATAAGCCTCTCAGTGAGCGCGATCAGTTCTTCTGGACTATGGGTTTCTTCAAGATGCAAATTTTCAGCAATGGGTTGTCGGTAATAATTAAGACCCCAAAGCAAATTGAATGTGAAATAGGCCACGGAGAGTACCATAAATATGTTCCGAACAAATAATAGGGGTCGTTCGGCAATGCCCTTTCGATTTAAGATAATGTAGCGGATGGCAATAAATATCAGGGCAAAATAGAGAAGGTCACCTACAGAAAAAGGAATCCATCCGAACAACGTTCTGAAAAATTTTGAAATGTATACATAGAGTCCATTACTATAATATTTTTCTATTATTTCCGGATAATATCCCAACCATTTCACAATAATAATCTGTGGAACAAGGCCTAAGGCAATAGCTGTTTTTAGTTTATTCTCCATCAGGTCAAAATTAACCATAATAATAACTTTCCGAATTTTCATTCCAATAAAATCATCCATCTGTTAAACACTCAGGCATTTACATTTTTAGTAGGATGTCGCACTCCTAAAATGGAGCTTTTTAGGGTTGCAAGCCTTATCTTTGCGAACAAATAGCAAAAGAAGATGCACAACGATATACGAGAATTGGAACCCCGATCAGTTTGGAACAGCTTTGCCGACTTAAACGCCGTTCCGCGGCCTTCCAAAAAAGAGGAAAGGGTAATACAGTTCATGCTTGATTTTGGGAAATCTTTGGGGCTAGAGGCTATCAAAGATGAAGTGGGTAATGTTATTATCAAGAAACCCGCCAGTGCCGGAATGAAAGATAGGAAAACGGTGGTGTTGCAATCTCATTTAGATATGGTACACCAAAAAAATGCGGATACTAGTTTTGATTTTGAGACCGAGGGCATACAAATGAGAATAGAAGGGGACTGGGTAAAAGCCAAGGGAACTACGTTGGGCGCTGATAATGGTCTAGGTGTAGCCTCAATAATGGCACTACTAAAGAGTTCCGATATTTCGCATCCACCGCTGGAAGCTCTTTTTACAATAGATGAGGAAACAGGAATGACGGGAGCAATGGGCCTTAAAGGAGGTTTGTTGAAAGGAGAAATATTATTGAACTTAGATACAGAGGAAGATGATGAAGTCGATATCGGTTGTGCGGGAGGCGTTGATGTTACGGCAACACGATCTTATTCCGAAAAACCGGTACCTCGAGGGGTGCTGGCCTATGAACTAAAGCTCCGAGGATTAAAGGGCGGACATAGTGGTATAGAGATTCATAAAGGGCTGGGCAACGCCAATAAAATAATGAATCGTTTATTATATCTCAGCACCAAAGAATATAATATTCGTATAGCAGAAATTGATGGGGGAGGGCTGCGTAATGCCATACCTCGGGAAAGTACCGTGAAAATAGTCGTGGATAAGGCACATAAAGACAATTTTGAAAAAGATTTAGAGCAGTGGACTGCAGCTATCAAAGACGAGCTTAAAATAATGGAGCCAGACCTGCAATTGAGTTATAAGACCATTACCAAACCGAAGAAAGTGATGGGGCTCGGGGCTCAAGAAAAGCTACTTAACGCAGTATATGTGGCTCATAATGGAGTTTATGGTATGAATGCCGCAATACCTGATTTGGTGGAAACTTCCAATAATGTGGCGCGCGTCATACTAAAAGATGGGAAAATAAGGATTGGTTGTCTTACCCGATCTTCGGTAGATTCGGCCAAAGCAGATTTATCAAATGCCCTTCGGGCCACTTTTGAAATGGCTGGTTTTGAGGTTGTGCTATCGGGCGATTACCCAGGTTGGCAACCCAACCCCAATTCTCGCATTCTTGAGGTCTTAAAGAATAAATACAAAGAGCTATTTGACGAAGAGCCCGAAGTTGTGGCTTGCCATGCCGGACTCGAATGTGGTATTTTAGGTCAAAATTATCCCGAGATGGATATGATAAGCTTTGGTCCCACCATAAAAGGAGCACACTCTCCCGATGAGCGGGTCAGTATTTCTTCTGTTCAGAAGTTCTGGAAGTTTTTGTTAGAGGTCTTAAAGGAAACGCCAAGAGCGTAAGCCTGCTAAATTAATATTCCCTAACAACGTTTTAGAAAACATACCAATATCGATTAAAATAGGTATTACCGACTTCCTTTAGTCATTGGTAAAAGGAGTACCATGATTTGATACATTTTTAATCAGATGATGGAGTTGATTTTTTGTAGATGGAAGTATATTATCCGTTTCGACCCTTATTTCTACTCGGTTCTATGGGAAGATAATTAAATGTATGTTGTTGATAATTAGTAACCTTAACAGTTATTGTTGGAGGAATTAAGTAAAATTTTGTATTTTTAAGTAACTCCCTCCTCACCTTAAAATTAACTGTTATGGCAATCAAAAGTTTTCAAGGCGCAAGAAGGCAATCACAATCTACAGAAGATATTCCGTTGAAGGTCAGTGATTATATGACTACAAAGTTGATCACCTTTAACCCGGAACAATCTGTTGAAGAAGTTATAGAATCCCTTATAAGATATAAAATATCGGGTGGCCCAGTGGTCAACGAGAAGAATGAATTGATCGGAATAATTTCCGAAGGGGATTGTATTAAGCACATCAGCGAAAGCAGGTATTATAATATGCCTATGGAAAATAATACCATAGAAAATCGTATGGTGAGAAATGTCGAGACCATAGATGGCAATATGAATATCTTTGATGCGGCAAATAAGTTTTTAAGTGATAAACGACGTCGTTTTCCAATCGTTGAAAACGGTAAATTGGTCGGACAAATATCTCAGAAAGATATACTAAAGGCGACCGTAAAATTGAAAGGACAGCAGTGGGGTAAATAAACCATAACCCCGGGGAATTAAATATATTCGGTAGGTGAAAACATGTGACATACATGATATCACCTACCGAATGCTTTTATATTAATTATCAATCCATAATTTCGGTAATCTCCAAATCGAAGATTAAATCGGCATTAGGAGGAATAACTCCTCTAGATCCTTGTGGTCCGTAACCCAAATGTGGAGGAATGAACAAACGAATTTTATCGCCGACTTTCATGGTCATCATACCCTCTTTAAAACCAGCGATCAATGAGGCATCTGGGCTGTAATCCATCGGGCTGGGCTCGTATAACATTTGTTGTTTACGAGACTCATCATATTTCCCATATTTTGTAGCTATTTCCTCGTAGTTGCTATCGAACAAAGATCCATCACTCAAATATCCTGCATAATGTACACCTACTTGTTGTCCATGTTTTGGTTTTTCACCGTTACCCTCTTGAAGTGTCATTATTCTGAGTCCTGAAGGCAACTCTTCCGCTTTTTCTTTTTGAGCTTCGAATTCGGTAGCCATATCGCTTTTTAGTTTTTCAATGGCCGCAATTTTGGCTTTTTCCGCCTCAAAATAATCACTCAACACCTGAATGGCATCAAAGTTTTTCGCCGCTCTCCCATTTCGAATAATCTGAACTGTCTTCATACTTATCGTGTCGATGGGTCTATCACCTTCACCGGTTTTTACGTTGGCTATCGAATCGACAACATCCATGCCTTCAATGACTTCACCAAAAACCGTGTGACAGCTAACTCTCGGATTCTGACAGGGCTTAAGCATTCCGTTTTCATAACCGTCAAGAAAAGGTGTAGCTTTATGGGTGATAAAAAATTGGCTGCCGTTGGTTTCAAAACCTGCATTGGCCATTGATAGTATTCCTTTTTTATCATGGTGCAGGGAATCTGTGAGCTCGTCTTTGAACTTATATCCAGGGTTTCCACTGCCGGTTCCCGTGGGGTCTCCCCCTTGAATCATGAAATCTTTCATGACCCTGTGAAAAATGACGTTATCGTAGTATTTTTTGTTCTTGTATTCCTCACTGACGAAAGGGCTTTTTCCTTCTGCTAATGAGATAAAGTTGGCCACCGTGATAGGGGTTAGTTCATATTCTAATTTAACGATAATATCGCCCTTAGTGGTATGGATATCGGCAAAGAGACCATCTCCTAATTCGGCATATTGACTTTTACAACTGGCCAATAGCACGGTTATAATCAATAAAAATACATTCGTTTTTTTCATATTAACTGTTTTAATTTTGAATTTGTTCGTTTTGTTTTTCAATTTCCAAAAGCGATATTGTTACTTTAATGGGCACGCTGACCCCTATCTTATTATCATCACCATGGTAGCCGTAGGCCAATGAAGAAGGGAACAAAAAAGTGGCTGTTTCATTTTCTTTTAGAAGCTTAACGCTATTTCTAAGCCCTTGAAACAATTCTTGTTTGTCAACTTTATATTTGATGATACCAATATCTTCATTGGAGTAAAGTGTATCGTTTTCAAAGGTCACGATATTGTAGGTAAGGGTGACTAAATCATCAGGCTGTGGTGTATAATTGGCCGATTCATTTTTTTGATTATAATAATACCATGAACCATAGGAACTATGTTGGTAGGTATGTTCGGAATCTTTTGCGATGATTTCTTGGATTGCCGCTTCTTCTTGTGCCAAGAGTTTTTTGCTTCGATCTGCAGAAGCTTTGAAAAAACTTCCTGTTTTGACTTTTACCGGTCTACGGGGCTGTGGCCCCTCACAACTTGATAAGCCTATAATCAGGCATAGTAAATAACAGCAACGCTTTAAATCCATAATTTATCAGTGTAATTAGGCAATAAAGATTCAAAGAATTTGGTAGTCTCCGCTATGGAGACGTCACTTTTTCCACCTGCCGCATTATCATGTCCGCCCCCTTGGAAATGCTTTCTTGCAAATTCGTTTACTGAAAAGTCGCCCACCGACCGGAACGAAATTTTTATGATTCCCTCTTCCTTGTTTTCAATGAAAATTACCGCAAATATAATTCCGTCAAGGGTCAGGCCATAATTTACAAAACCCTCGGTGTCGCCCTTTTTATATTCATGGGCATCCAATTCTTCTTGGCTAAGGGTGATATAAGCGGTACGAAACTTTTCTAAGATCACCATATTCTTTAATGCGCAACCCAGTAGATGTAATCGGGCTGGGGTGTTCGTGTCGTAAATCTGGTGGTGTATTTTTGTGTTTTCGGCCCCTTTATCTATTAGGTCGGCAATCACTCTATGGGTTCTACTTGTAGTAGATGCGAATTTGAACGACCCCGTATCAGTCATAATACCGGCATACAGACAATTGGCGATTTCCGAAGTTATGGCTTGTACTCCTCCCAATTTCTCGATAAAGGTGTAAACCATTTCGCATGTCGAACTCATGGAAACATCGGAATAGGTGATTTGTGCATAATCGGCCGGTTCTTGATGATGGTCTATCATTATAAAGGTGGCGTCCGCACTTTCTAGTTCAGATTGCATTTGCCCTATACGGCCCAAATGGTTGAAATCGAGTGTAAAAATTAAAGTTGCCTGACTAATTCTTTCTTTGGCTTCTGAATTTTTACGTTCAAAGTTGATAATGTCTTCGTTTCCCGGCATCCATTTTAGAAACCTAGGGTAATCATTAGGTACAATAACCGAAGCATCTTGCCCCATGTTCTTTAAAAAGTGCCATAGTCCCAAAGTAGATCCGATAGCATCGCCATCAGGGTTTTTATGGGGTACGATTACAATTTTTTGCGGTTTGGAAAGCAGTGCTTTTACCGAGTTAATTTCCTCAAAATTCATGCGTGCAAAGATACAATAATAATAAAACTAACGGGTTGCTTTTATTTTGATATCGCTTTACTATGTTATGGATAGTTCATCATAACAAAATCCAGTTAGGAACAGCTTATTTATAAAGGACTTCAAATGCGTGTACTTGTGAGTTGTGGAATAAAACGTATTTTTGCCCAAAATTTTAAAAAATGAGTACGAACAGAACTTTTACGATGATAAAGCCCGATGCTGTTGAGAACGGCCATATTGGTGCAATACTGGAAAAAATAGCTTCCGCAGGTTTTAAAATCGTGGCTATGAAATATACCCAATTAAGCCTAAGGGATGCGCAGGAATTTTATGCGATTCATAAAGAAAGACCCTTTTTCGGTGAATTGGTCGAGTTTATGACCCGTGGTCCTATTGTTTCCGCCATTTTGGAAAAAGAAAATGCAGTTGAAGATTTTCGCGCTTTAATCGGTGCTACCAACCCTGCGGAGGCTGCCGAAGGTACCATTCGTAAATTATTCGCTACAAATATTGCGGAGAATGCCGTGCATGGTTCCGACAGTGATGAAAATGCGGCTATTGAAGGCGCTTTTCATTTTTCAGGAAGGGAAATATACTAAAATATTCAGGCCTGATAGGTTTTTTAAATCTGTCAGGCCTTTTATATTTATCTAAGTACTAGCTTCTTCACCACCTCTTTGCCCATTTCTTCATTGAACATTACAATAATTCTTGATTTTCCGTGGCTGAGTTCTTCACGAAGTACGGAAGAAGAAAGTGCTACGAACAACGTGTCGTTACGAAGTTCTACCGCCGTGGTATAATTGTTTACCCCATTCCCCATTAGTCTTGCCCATGCTTCCCTAGCGTTTACCTTGTCGATACCCTTTTGTAGTCGATTTTCCTTTAAAAATTCGTTTAGGGCGTCACCCAGAGGTAAATTGGTATTATTTCGTTTAGCCATTATTCTTGTATGTTAATGGGTTCATAGCGTCTGTAGTGATAGGTGGTGTTGTTTTCCCCGACGACTGCAAAATTGGTTCGCGATAGTTGGGTGAGTGCCTCCGTCCATTCACTTAAATCGTTTTTATAATGTATGATAAAACTGTCATTTTGATGTTCTAGGGTAAAAAATTCCGCATCGTTTGAAGTGTCGTAAGTGCCATCGAATTTTGGTTTTACCTTTTTTCGAAATCCCTTTAAACCATCAATTTCAATATAGTCGACCGTCGTGTTTACGTTATAGGCTTTGGTGCTTCCGTCTGCAAAGGTCACATTTTCTATTTCCCAATACCCGTTCAATTGCTGCAAATCAGTATCCGAAATCTTCCCTGAGCAACCTAATATTATGAAAATCAATATAATATAAAAAAATCGTTCCATATTACAATTTAAAGATTTTATACGATTGGTGTATGTTTTTAATTATATTTTCGGTGCGTTCGGCATGGGTGTCGCTGATAAAGAGCTGACCGAAATTTTCATGGTCTACCAAATTAATAATATGGGATACCCTGTTTTCATCCAATTTATCAAAAATGTCGTCCAATAATAAAATTGGGGTGGTCTTGGCCAGTTCTTTTATAAGATGGAACTGTGCGAATTTTAAGGCTATCAAATATGATTTTTGTTGCCCTTGGCTCCCGAACTTTTTAATAGGGTGCCCGTTGATCAAAAAACTGAGATCATCTTTGTGTATGCCCACCCCTGTGTATTGTGAGAAGCGATCTTTTTCAATATTGTTTTTTAAAAGTGTCAGTAAACTGTTGTCGGTCAGTTTGCTGTCGTAGGTTAAGGATACTTTTTCATTTCCGCCCGAAATAACGGCATATTGCTCTTCGAAAATAGGGGTAAAAATATTTATAAATGCCTTGCGTTTGTCGTGAATAGTAGACCCATAACTGTTTAGTTGTTCGTCATAAACTTCCAAAGTCGCTTTGTCGAATGTTTGGTTGGCTGCAAAATACTTAAGTAGCGAATTGCGCTGTGCTAGGGTCTTGTTATACTTGAGCAGATCTTGCAGATATTTTTTGTCCGATTGTGAAATAACGCCGTCAACAAACTTCCGACGGGTGTCACTGCCTTCTATGATAAGATCTCTATCAGCTGGAGAAATAATGACCAGGGGCAATAACCCGATATGATCTGATAGACGGTCGTAGATTTTACCGTTTCTTTTTATTATCTTTTTTGCTCCCTTTTTAAGGCTGCAAACGATTTTTTCTTCCCTGTCGTTTTTTTCGAATTCACCATCGATTAC
Organism: Kriegella aquimaris; assembly: GCF_900103215.1. GTDB lineage: Bacteria > Bacteroidota > Bacteroidia > Flavobacteriales > Flavobacteriaceae > Kriegella > Kriegella aquimaris. Next base: position 877,906 of record NZ_FNGV01000001.1, on the reverse strand, counting down.
AAAAAAGTCCTCATCATGGCGAATGTTTTGTGTCGCAATGGGATTAAAGTAGCTTTTACCGAAAGAAAGATGATAGATTGCATCGAGAATATTAGTTTTTCCAATACCGTTCGGCCCCACAAAACAGTTTAGTTTGGAGTCGAATTCAAAATTTTCGGAACTGATGTTTTTATAGTTGACAAGCGCTAATTTTTTTAGAAACATTTCGAAAATCGTAGGATTTTATTTAAGTGACAAATAGGGAACATGCAAAATATCCAAAAATAACGAATAAATACCCTTTAGGATTTCAATAAAACCTTTATTTTTGCGCGATTAATAAAATTTTAGATGGCTACATACAAGAAGCGGGGTTTTAAGCCCAAAACCAAAGAAGAGGAGAACCAGTTAGATGTACAAGATAGTACTACCGCTGAAGTTTTTAGTACACTTGATGAAAGTGCCTCGAAGACAGAGGCTTGGGTTTCTACCAATCAAAACTATATCCTTGGACTCATCGGCGTTATTGCGGTTGGAGTTTTGGGTTATTTGGCTTACCATCAATTTGTACAGAATCCTAAAGAGGCAAGTGCCGCTAATGAAATGTATTACCCACAGCAGTACTTCGATCAGGCATTGAACAGTACAACTGCCAAAGATTCGCTATATACATTGGCTTTGAACGGTGCAGAGGGCAAATACGGATTTCTTGATATCATCGACGAGTATCCAGGAACAAAAGCAGCCAATCTTTCTAACTATTCAGCGGGTATGGCCTATTTGGGTATGCAGAAATATCAGGAAGCTATTGATCATTTGGAAGATTTCAAATCAGATGATGATATTTTAGGGGCCTTGGGGAAAGGTGGAATTGGTGATGCTTTCATGCAATTGGGTCAACCCAGTGATGCCTTAAGTTATTATGAGGCAGCGATTGCGCACAGCGATAATAATTATACCACACCAAGATTTTTATACAAAGCGGGTGTTGCCGCCCTTGAACTTAATGAAAATTCAAAAGCTTTGAAATTCTTTCAAAGAATAAGGGATGAGTTTTCTTCTTCTGATGAGGCCAATAATATCGATACGTTTATCGGCATGGCCAATAGCAACAACTAATTAATGGCCACGGCGAATAAAAATTTATCGGTCTACGATAAGGCTACGGTGCCCGACGCAAAAGATTTGCGATTCGGAATTGTGGTTGCGGAGTGGAATGAATCGATAACTGAGGGACTTTTTAATGGCGCCATAGAGGCCTTGGTCGATTGTGGTGCACAATCTGACAATATTATTCGATGGAATGTGCCTGGGAGCTTTGAGCTCACATATGGTTGTAAGAAACTCATAACTTCAGAGAAGGTTGATGCCGTTATCGCTATCGGAAGCGTTATCCGTGGAGAAACCCAACATTTTGATTTTGTTTGTAGCGCAGCAGCACAGGGAATCAAAGACTTAAATGTAAAATTCGATGTTCCTGTCATATTCTGTGTGTTGACCGACAATACTTTGCAACAAGCACAAGAGCGTAGTGGTGGCAAACATGGAAATAAGGGCACCGAAGCCGCGATTGCGGCGATAAAGATGGCAAAACTGGGTGCGTAACCTTTTGGTCTAAGTCATAAAATCGTGCTGTCTTTGGGAGATCTTTCCGAATTATTTCCAAAAAATAGATATAACCCCGAATTTTCTGGTAGTGTTAACAAATTTTGACACTAGGTTAACGGCATGTTTTTTGATTTTGAGTAACTTTGAAATCCATGGGAATGTTTTCAAAATTTACAAAGTTACGAAAGAACAAATCGTTCAACTATTCACCCCGTTACTACGATGACAAAGGGGAGGGTAGCCCTTATAAACTTGAACATAGGTTTGATAAGTTTCGCTCTACCGCGCATACCACGAGAGGCCTAAAGAATAAAATCAATAATGCTGTGGATGACATGAAAGTGGTAGGTGACCGTAATCTTAAAATTAGAATGCTCGTAATAATCGCGGTGTTGGTATTGATTTTTCTTTACATTATCGATTTTGAGCTTTCTATATTCTTCCCTAAATAATGGCAGATATCATAAAACTTCTACCCGACCATGTTGCAAATCAGATAGCAGCAGGAGAAGTAGTGCAGCGTCCCGCCTCGGTTGTAAAAGAATTGTTGGAGAACGCTATAGATGCTCAGGCTACTGAAATAAAATTAATCATAAAGGATGGTGGTAAAAGTTTGATCCAAGTGGTCGACAATGGTATTGGTATGAGTGTTACCGATGCACGCTTGAGCTTTGAACGTCATGCTACTTCCAAAATCCAAAAGGCCGAGGATCTATTTTGCTTAGATACCAAAGGATTCCGAGGTGAGGCACTGGCATCGATTGCCGCAATCGCCCACGTTGAGATGCTTACCAAACCTGAGCACGATGAAGTGGGTACGCATTTGAAAATAGAAGGCAGTAAAATTGTTCATCAAGAAGTGGCCGTAACGCCCAAAGGAACTTCATTAACGGTCAAAAATCTGTTTTTCAATATTCCCGCAAGAAGAAATTTCTTGAAATCACATCAAGTCGAGCTTCGACATATTACCGATGAATTTCATAGGGTCGCATTGGCACATCCGAACATAGAATTTCATTATTATAATAATGGTAGCGAACTTTTTAGTTTGCCGAAAGCCAATCATAGGCAGCGAATCGTTCATGTTTTTGGTAGCAAGACGAATCAGAAATTAGTACCGATTCAAGAGGATACAAAAGTGGTAAAAATCAGTGGTTTTATCAATAAACCGGAGTTTGCCAAGCGAAGTAGGGGTGAGCAGTTTTTTTTCGTAAATCATAGGTTTATTAGAAGTCCTTATTTGCACCATTCGGTGGTTGCAGCATTTGAAGGACTGATAAAATCGGGTACCCACCCTGGGTATTTTATTTATTTGGAAGTGGATCCTTCTTCGATTGATATCAATATCCATCCCACTAAAACAGAGGTGAAGTTTGATGATGAGCAAACGTTGTACGCCATTTTACGGTCATGCGTCAAGCACAGTCTGGGGCAGTTCAATATTGCGCCGGCCCTTGATTTTGAGCATGACGAGAACATGCAGACGCCCTATGATTACAAGAACAAGGCGATTATTCAACCCAAGGTCACGGTCGATTCAGGGTTCAATCCCTTTGCAGAAGCCAATCAGAGAACAACAATAAACAGAACTTATACGAAGCCCAATACACAAGGATGGGAGAATTTGTATGTTGGTCTCGAATCACAATCGGGGAGCCAAAACGCTAAAGATGTATATTTTGAATCAGATACGATTACAGGATCTATTTTCCAAAATCAAAAAGAGGAAATCGAATCTGTTGCCACAACATTTCAATTACGTCGAAAATATATCGTAACTACCATAAAGTCGGGCATGGTCGTTATTGATCAAAGTAGGGCGCACCAACGTGTGCTTTATGAAAAGTTTTTAAGGAATAGTACTATAAAAGAAGCGGTAAGCCAGCAATTATTATTTCCTTTGTCACTTTCTTTTTCGAAGGCCGATATGGCAATCCTAAAAGATATTCAAAATAACCTGACGGCAATCGGTTTTGCATTTGAAGAAATTGAAGGGGAATCGTTTCAAATTACGGGAGTGCCCTTAATGGTAACTGAGAGTGAGGCAGGCATGGTATTAGATCAACTTATTTCCGATTATCAACTCGAGGTGGAAGAAAATAGCTTTTCCCAAGCCGATATATTATCAAAGACACTCGCGAAGACACTGTCTGTTAAAACTGGAGAAGTCTTAGACAATGAGTCTCAGTTGGCGTTGGTAAATAATCTATTTGCCTGTAAAGAATCACGGGTTAGCCCATTCAATAAGCCCATATTTGTGACTATAACGGAAGATGAAATCGATAAAAAATTTATGTAAATGGGAAATATGACCGATGCGGTAAAGCATCTTCTGATAATAAATGTTCTATTTTTTATCGCTACACAGATTTATGGGGATCAAATGTACCTTTGGTTGGCGCTATGGTTTCCTGAAAATGCTAATTTTCAAGCATGGCAAATAATAACCCATATGTTTATGCATGGCGGTTTTATGCATATCGCATTTAATATGTATGCCTTATGGGCATTCGGCACACCTTTGGAGCGTATTTGGGGACGCAATAAGTTTCTTTTCTTTTATTTTTCAGCAGGTATCGGTGCGGCAGTGCTTCATACGGCCATGAACTATTATAGCTTCAATGGCGGGTTGAATGCTTTAGTCGAGAGCGGCATACCTAAAAGTCAAATTATTGAAATTATAGCGAACGGAAAATATAGTCCCAGTTGGAACGATATTATAGGGCAAGCCAAGGTTGATAGCTTTTTAAGTGCCTATAATACGCCTGCTGTGGGGGCTTCGGGGGCGATTTATGGTATTCTTGTCGCCTTTGCCTTTATGTATTCAGAGGCGGAATTAATGCTGATTTTTTTGCCGATCCCTATCAAAGCGAAGTATTTTGTTCCTTTGATGATTGCTGGCGACCTATTTTTCGGTTTTAGCAACTACTCAACGGGCATTGCCCATTTTGCCCATATCGGTGGAGCTGTCGCCGGTTTTGTTATGATGTGGTATTGGAAAAAGAATCAGTTCAATAATAAGCGTTGGAACTAAATATGAATTCAGGTAACCTTAGATATCAAATTGCCAGGCTGAACGTAGCTGAAAAGCTTATTGCCATAAACGTCCTTGTCTTTATCTTGAACGGTTTGATTCCGTTTTTAATGGGAATGAACAAGAATAGCATCGTGCAATGGTTTCAACTTCCCAACGATTTTTTTGACTTTCTGATGCAGCCATGGGCGTTGGTCACCTATTCTTTCTTTCATGGTGGATTGAGTCATATTTTCTGGAATATGCTCGTGCTTTATTTTGTAGGACGCATTTTTCTCAATCTGTTCGACGGCAAACGATTTTTAAATGTCTATTTATTGGGCGTTATTCTAGGAGGTCTCTTCTTTATGTTAGGGTATAACGTATTTCCTGCTTTTTTTGAAGTTAATGCCGTTCTGGTAGGTGCATCGGCGGGAGTAAGGGCCGTATTGATATTTATATGTGCCTATATTCCCAATCAAGAAGTAAGGGTAGTTTTTTTCAATGTCAAACTATGGTATATCGGTGCTTTTGTAGTTTTATTAGATTTTATACAAATGCCATACGGTGGTAATGCAGGCGGAAACTTGGCTCATTTGGGTGGGGCGCTTTTAGGGTATATGTATGCAAGACAATTGGTGAAAGGGCATGATATTGGCAGCGGTTTTGCCAGGGTATTGGACGCGGTTGCCAACCTTTTTAAAAAAGGGGAGAAGAAGGCACCGCTCAAAACGGTGTATCGAAAACAAAAATCCACGACGCGCTCCAAAGTAAACTCCGACAAAGAAAGCCATCAACGGAAAATAGATGCCATACTCGATAAAATAAGTAAGTCGGGATACGAGAGCCTTTCAAAGGCAGAAAAGGATTTTTTGTTCAAGGCAGGTAAAGAAGACTGAATACGTGAAAGGATTATCAATTTTAAATAAAATCGTATTCTTTTTTAATTTAATTTTTGCATTTCTATTGCTATTGGCCTGTTTGGTACCGCATATATCTACAGAGCATATTGCCTTTTTGTCGATATTGAGTTTAACGGTTCCTGTTCTAGTGGGCGTCAATTTCCTTTTTTTGTTTTTTTGGATTTTAAAAGGAAGACGACAAATGCTATTATCGTTATCGATACTTGTGTTGGGGTATTTGACGATGGGAGCCTTTGTAAAATTTGATTTTTCCGATAAAAAGAATAAAGTCTCTCCAGATTTACGTGTCTTAAGTTATAATGTTCGAACTTTTAATAAGGATGGTCATATAGATAGTCCGAGAGTTTTTGAAGATATTAAGGACTTAGTCGATAGTCAGGATCCTGATATTGTTTGCTTCCAAGAAGTGGGGTATTTAAGAAGAAAAGAATATGTGAATTATCCCTATAAACATTTAGAATTTATAAAAAATGGAGGCCACTTGCTTTTAGGTATATTTTCAAAATACCCCATCATCGATGCACAGCTATTGAATTTTCCGAAGAGCTATAACAATGGGGCCTATGCCGATATTCTTTTTAAAAACGATACCATACGAATTTACGACCTTCATTTAGAGTCGTTGGGCATTACACCGGGCACAGGCGTGCTAAGATCAGAGGCTTCCGATAAGTTGTATCGCAGGGTTACCGGTAGGTTTAAAAAGCAGGAGGAACAGGCTAAGTTAGTGCGGGAGCATATGCAAACGGTAGACTATAAAACGATCATCTGTGGCGACTTTAACAATACCCAGTTTTCAAATGTATATCATATTATCAAAGGAGACCGGCAAGATACTTTTATAGAAGAGGGAAATGGTCTGGGGCGCACCTATGATTTTCTGGGCATTCCGTTGCGTATCGATTTTATTTTTGCCGATAACTCATTCGAAGTTCTTGAACATAAGAACTTCAATGTTAAATATTCCGACCACTTTCCGGTAATGGCATCATTTCGGATCAAAGGTGATTAGTAAACAGTCGGCCCAATCGGCCAGTATATGAATGAGTAATGCCAGCCCAATGATACGGGTCTTCTTTACGATGAAAAGCCCGAAATAGATGGCAATAGCCCAATAGGAGTGCAGCGGGTGGAAGTTAATGCTACAACGCTCCGAATCAAAAACCGGGTTTGCCAATAGGTGATCTACATCGATGAGAATTGCGGCCAAAAGAATAAGCGTTACTCGGAGTCGATGTTCTTTAAAGAAAAGGAACCCTATCGCAATAGGTACCAGAAAATGTATGCCGTAATGAACAAAGAATCTAAGCATTTAGAAAGGGTAAATTCAAGTTTTGAAGATATCCCAGGGCGTTCGTTCCCTCATTAAAAAGCAGGTCTAAAATACTACAGTTTTTTATGAACCCATGACGATCGCCAAAAACCTGTACGTATGTTGCTTGTTCCAATAGCGGATTTTTTTTTGCGTTGACCAAGAAACGGGCGTCTTGGATATCTTGAGGACTACGTTCGAATTTTTGAGATTTTGCCTGGGGCATCTCAATCTGAAGACAATCAACGACGGTCTCAATGGTCTTTAGGTTATAGTCGAGTAAGAGATCAAACTCATTTTCAAACAGGGGTGCAATATCATCTTCATAGAATTCAAAAAACGGTGAAGTTCGATAAGCAGTCTGCAAGGTTCGCCAATGTTGACGCTGCCATGAGTATGAGTTGTCCAACTGCACGTCTTCATATTTTTGCCGCCCTTCTTTTCTGCCCACATGGCTAATTGGAATACTGAGCAAATGCCTGCCGAAGTCGGTAGCGATATAGCACCGGTTACGGTAGGTCTGTTTTTGGTAATTGTCTTTAACTTCCCATTCCACATCATGTTGTACTATCGTGGCGAACGTTGCTATATCAGGGAAATATGTCGGATGGAGAAGGGCTTTCACTATGAGACTGAATTTTAATTCTATGATAAAATATATTCAAAACGAAAGGTTTGTTTGAATTTACTGCTTCGTTTTCGATAGCTTCTATCTCTATAAAAAGGAAGCGCCACAGGCGATTTCAACCTTTCCGGGCTTTTAAATCTTCTCTAGTATTGTTTTAGGCACCATTAAGTTATCTATGGTAAAAAACAAAATTCCAAAATCAACTTTTTCCTTTTAGTTTCTTTTTCCTGAAATAATCGAATACAAACCAAGCTGCTAAGGCAATCAAAAAGTATTTGAAATATGAAACAGGTTCACCATTGCCATTGACAGTGGTAAATACCCGGTCCCAACGCACTTCCCAATTGGAAAGTCCGTCATTGAAATTTTCAATGCTCATCCAAATAAAAATCGGGGTTCCCACGATATGATTCTCAGGAACGTATCCCCAGGCGCGACTATCTTCAGAGTGTGCCCTGTTATCACCCATCATCCAATAGTAATCTTGTTTAAAGGTGTAGGTGTCGGTCGGCTTACCGTTGATACTGATTTGATTTCCCGAAACGCTAATTGTATTATTCTCGTAATCGCGAATGATTTTCTTGTATAAGGGTAGTACTTTAAGATTCAAATCCACGGTTTTTCCTTTTTCAGGAATATAAATAGGCCCCATGTTGTCATAATTCCAATCGTAATCGGGGCTTTGGGGAAACAATCCAACACCTCTTTGTCCCTTAGGCGTCACGATACGCACTACGGAGTCGATGGTACTATTGCTTTTAAGTTTAGTGACCATTTCATCGGTAGCCGTAATAATGCGAGTTCTATCGGCTATTTCTTGCAGGGCCAAACGATTTTGTCGAATAAGGTCGGGAGAGATGCCTTTGTGGTCTGTTAGAATAACTACACCTGATTGCCCCTGATCATAAACGCCATAGCCATTTCTCTGCAGGGCAATTCTCTGGGGCTGGCTCAATGATTGGGCAACATACTGTCTGTTGAAATCAGAAAGTCCGACTTCAGAAAGTATCCGTGAAGAAACCCCATTTTGTGCGTACACCCTATAATCATATTGGGGTTTGGCACGATCCGAAAGTTTTAATTGATTGCCATTGATGAAGACATAGCCATCAACTACCGACAGTGAATCACCGGGAATACCGACACATCGTTTTACGTAATTTGATTTTTTATCGATCGGCTTTTTTACGCCAGCTTCTTTCTTGAAAAATACACGTACCGTATCTGCAGGCCAACTGAATACAACGATGTCATTACGGTCTACTTTTGTAAAACCTGGTAACCTAAAATAGGGGAGTTGCGGTTTGTTCAGGTAGGAGCGAATACCCAATTTCGGAATGGTATCATGAACCATGGGGGCCGCAATAGTAGTCATTGGTGCCCGGGCGCCATAGTGAAACTTGCTAACAAAAAGAAAATCGCCCACACGCAAGGTGCGTTCCAATGAAGGGGTAGGTATTACATAAGGTTGAATGAAATAGGTGTGCACCAATGTGGCGGCTACAATAGCAAAGACAATGGAACTTACCCATTCGCCCAAACCGGTTCTTGGGTGAAGGTCACGGTCTTCTATGTACTTGACGTCAAGCATATAGTTGACATAATAGATATAAAAACCTAGTGTTAAAATGACCAACCAGGTCTCAAGAAGGTTATTTCTTCCAAAACTTCTAATGGTCTCAACCCAAATAACAGGGAACATCAATAAATTAATGATGGGGATAAAAAGAAGAATAACCCACCACTTCGGACGGTTGATGATCTGCATAAGAACCACAGCGTTGTAGATGGGAATTGCAGCTTCCCAGGCCTTTCTACCCGCCTTTACGTATAACTTCCAAGTACCCAAAAAATGGATGACCTGTATTATGAGTATAAATATGATCCACTGTGTCGTATCCATGTTTGTTCTTTAGATTTGGTATTATGAAGTTGGGTTACTATTTGTTACTTTTTTGACCAAGGGTATTGTTTTCAGTTATATCAAACGTCTTTACAAAGTTATCTGGGTCTCGCGGGTATCATTTTAAGATATTCCCATTTTTTGAAATTCCTTTGAATTCTTTGCAAATAAGTACATTTATGGCATAAATAAAAGATTTGTTAACCAAGGTTTAACACATCTTTCATTGTGAAAACACCTTTCTTTCCAACAATCCATTCGGCTGCAATGACCGCACCTAGGGCAAAGCCTTGGCGATTATGGGCCGTATGAACTATAGCTATAGTGTCAACTTCACTTTCATAATTCACGGTATGGGTTCCTGGTGTATCAGCAATACGTCTTGCTATAATCGGTATTTCGCCTTTGGGCGCTTCGTCAAGTTTCCAACCCGTATAATCGGTATTGGCAATAATACCTTCTGCAAGGGTTATTGCAGTACCGCTAGGGGAATCAAGTTTTTGGGTGTGGTGAATTTCCTCGATGTCAACATTATATTGCTTCAACTGTCGCATCATTTTGGCCAAATATTCGTTAAGCTCAAAAAATATGTTCACACCGAGACTGAAGTTTGAGGCATAAATAAATGCACTTCCTGTTTCTTCACAACGGGCAAGGGCCTTATTAAAATCTTGCAACCAACCCGTGGTGCCGGATATGACAGGAACACCGTGTTCAAAACATTGGGTTATGTTTCCGAAAGCGGCACTTGGCATGCTAAAGTCAATAGCGACATCCATATTTGAAAAATCGACTTCTACCGTATCGACGTCAATTTTGGCCACAATCTCATGGCCTCTATTTTCGGCGATCTGCTCGATCATCTTACCCATTTTTCCGTATCCGAATAATGCGATTTTCATGTTTAAAATTTTATAATAAAAGCCATCCCGTAATGTGGATTGCTGGTTATTGGATTCAACTCTAAGTATGGCCTCATATCTAGACTGAGGTCCTCGTCTATATTAAATTGTTTAAGATGTGCGTCGACATTGGCATCCACGATATTCAACACATACATTGCTACGGTAATCAGCAATGCCAAATCTCTATCTCGTTGAAAACGCTCTTGCTGACTTTCGAGGTCATCCATATCTAAATCGGGTTCCGCGGGAATTATTCCGTCATCGGGCGTTCTAAGATCCCAGAATTCATCATCGCTAAAACCGGCTTGTCGTCTTTTAAAGGCCGCCCGAAAACGGTCGTAATAATCGTCGTTGTACAAGTATGAGTAAACTCCTGTTCCAATAACGCCATAGACCAATGGCACTTTCCAATAGCGTCTGTTGTAAACTTGGCCCAGACCGGGCAACATGGCAGAATAAAATGCAGCTTTGCTTGGGGCTAGGGGGTTGATCGGTTTTCTTTTTTTGATTTTCCCTTCCTTTATCACAATGCCCTCTTTTTTCAGATTCTTTTGAATAGAGTCCGTTTCACGGTTTTTGCCATCGGCATTGGGTTCTTGCTCTTGTGCACAACAGAATATTGCGAAAAGGCAACAAAAGAGGTTTATAATTAGGTTTTTATTCACCTACGATCAATTTTTTTATTCGAAGGAATTCCTCTTGGGAATTAAAAGGGATGGTCACCTTTCCCTTGCCTTTTTCAGAGCTTTTGATATCCACTTTGGCTGATAGGTAATCGGTGAGTTTTTGAATGTCTTCTTTTGCAAAGCTCGGCACAGCAGGAGGCTTTGAGGTGCTTTTAGTAGCTCCAGTAGCTTTACCCTGATATTCTTTTACGGCACGCTCAGTATCTCGAACAGAAAGATTTTGGCCGACTATTTTTTCATAGAGCGCAAGTTGTTCTTCTTTTTTATCGATATTGACCAATGCCCTTCCATGGCCCATGCTTACAAAACCGTCGCGCATGCCCGTTTGAATTATCGGATCTAATTTTAATAATCGCAGATAATTGGCGATGGTCGAACGCTTTTTACCTACCCTGTCGCTCAAGCGCTCTTGGGTCAGTTGGATCTCATCGATCAAGCGTTGGTACGATAGTGCAATTTCAATAGGGTCTAAATCTTGGCGTTGAATGTTTTCTACCAAGGCCATTTCCAATGATTCTTGGTCATTGGCTATTCGAATATACGCGGGTATAGTTTCTAGACCGACCAATTTTGAGGCTCTGAACCTTCTTTCCCCGGAAACCAGTTGATACGAATCAAAACCTAGTTTTCGAACGGTAATGGGTTGAATAACCCCTAATTCTTTAATTGAGGTGGCCAGCTCGCGTAAAGCTTGGTCATTAAAATTGGAGCGAGGTTGAAAAGGGTTGACTTCAATAGCCTCGATTTCCAACTCGACAATATTGCCTACAACCTTGTCGGCATTTTTATCGGAGGCAGATTTGATATCATTTTCAGGATCTTTTAAGAGTGCCGATAGGCCTCTTCCTAAAGCTTGTTTTTTTGTTGCTTTCGCCATTGTATTATTTTACACCGTCTCCTTATTCTTCTTTATCATTTCGTTGGCCAAGTTCAGATAGTTGGCCGCACCTTTACTACTGGCATCATATTTTATAATGCTTTCGCCATAGCTGGGTGCCTCGCTCAATCTTACATTGCGTTGAATAATAGTGTCAAAAACCATATCCGAGAAATGCTTTCTTACCTCTTCCACCACTTGATTGGATAATCGTAAGCGCGAATCGAACATGGTGAGTAGCATACCTTCGATATCAAGATCCGGGTTATGGATTTTTTGAACACTTTTTATGGTATTCAGTAGTTTGCCCAAACCTTCTAAGGCAAAATACTCACATTGTATGGGTATAATCACGGAGTCTGCGGCGGTTAGGGCATTTAATGTCAAAAGACCTAAAGAAGGGGCGCAGTCAATCAGTATGTAATCATAGGTGTCTCTGAGGTGGGAAATGGCCTTCTTCATCATATATTCCCGTTCATCTTTGTCTACCAATTCAATTTCTATGGCGACTAAGTCGATATGTGAAGGAATTAGGTCTACATTCGGTGAAGAAGTCTGAATAATAGCTTCTTCGGCACTCTTGGTATGTTCCAGTAACTGATATGTGCCCAATTCAATACCCTCAACATCAATTCCCAACCCAGATGTGGCATTGGCTTGGGGGTCTGCATCGATCAACAACACCTTTTTTTCCAACACACCCAATGAAGCAGCTAGATTAACTGTTGTAGTTGTTTTTCCTACCCCACCTTTTTGATTCGCAATCGCAATGATCTTGCCCATTATTCCACTTGATTAAGGGGTAAAAATACGATTATTTACGGTGCCATAAAATGTATTTTGTTAACACCAGGTGAATAACTTGGGTCGTCAACGTTAAAGTTTATTAAAGTTGGGAGGTGTAGCGGGTTTTCGACCACACTTTCTGTGGGTTTTTTAAACTTTTGGTTTCCGCCCTCCATTGTAGGGCCTTTAACCAACGATCGATAAACGAATTACTGATCTAGACTATCCTCGTATTCGATAAGATAGATTTCTTCATCTTTCTTTTTGAGGTAGTATTGTTCCCTGGCAAATTTTTCCAATTCATCGGGATCTGACAGTTTTTCAATGATTTTTTTGTCCTTTGCTATCTCATCATGCAAGAATTCTTGCTGTTTTTCGAGTTTTTCGATTTCTTTTTGTAGTTCCAAGTGGATAAGAAATGAGTTGGTATCAAAAAAGATCATCCAGACCAAAAATGCCGTCAACACCAGAATATAGGCATTGGTGGCTATTTTGAACCATTTTTTCTTTTTGATATCTTTAAAGGCCATGAATTGCTACGTTAATTTTTCATTGATTATGCCGCGTACAATATCAACTGCAACAGTGTTGTATTTATTGTTGGGAATAATAATATCGGCATATTCTTTTGAAGGCTCGATAAACTGGTCGTGCATCGGCTTGAGAGTATTTTGGTAACAATCCAAGGTGTCGTTCAGGTTCCAACCGCGTTCGTTGATATCTCTTTTCAGTCTTCTGATCAAGCGTTCGTCAGAATCTGCATGAACAAATATTTTGATATCGAACATGGCACGTATTTGCGGATTGGTCATAATCAATATGCCTTCTACCAGCAGTACTTTTCTAGGGTGTATGACAATCATTTCATCGGTACGGTTACATTCTAAAAAAGAATAAACCGGTTGATGTATCGATTTTCCATCCTTGAGTAGGGTCAAGTGTTCTTCCAGAAGCGGAAAATCAATAGCCTTAGGATGGTCGAAATTCACTTTTTTACGTTCGGGAAGCGTGAGGTGCGAAAGATCGTTGTAATAGGAATCTTGTGAGATGACGCCTACTTCTTCATTGGGTAACTCGTTGATAATCTGATTGACTACCGTTGTCTTACCACTACCGGTACCTCCGGCAATTCCTATAATCAACATATTCGCTTATTTGGATCAAAAATACATATTCTGCATCTTTCCAACGAAATTTTATATGATCTGTCGCTATCGTAACTTCCTAATTATTTTCATTTATAATCTCTTTTATGTTAAAATTTTAAAGGATACCACGATTTGGACTATCTAATTTTATCGTTCATACTCGAAAAAGGAGTCTAAACTCGTAATGCCGAAAATCGAATTGGCCCTATTTCAAAATTGAAGTTTTGTTAACAGCTTTTCAGGGGCATATCCGTATTTTTGCCGGATGCAAACTCAACAGACGAAACCGAACTTCGAATTTGTGGCCTTGATGGCTTCGTTGATGTCTATCGCAGCCTTATCCATCGATGCTTTATTGCCCGCATTATCAAACATAGGAATCGCTATCAACAGTTTTGATTCGACTGAACATCAGCTATTGATAACTATGATTTTTTTGGGATTGGGTGTCGGACAATTGTTCTTCGGTCCGCTATCGGATAGTTTTGGTAGAAAGCCCATTGTATATATGGGTTTTGTCGTATTCGGAATTGCCAGTATCATGTGTGTTTTTGCCCCTTCGTTAGAATGGATGATCGCTGGGCGTATTCTACAGGGCATTGGCCTTTCGGCGCCCCGTACCATTACCGTATCTATTATTCGTGATATGTACAAAGGTGATTATATGGCGCGGATCATGTCGTTTGTTACCGCCTTCTTTATCTTGGTACCCGTAGTTGCCCCTGCTTTTGGGAAGTTGATTATGGATAGTATGGGCTGGGAAGCCATTTTCTATATGCAACTCTTTTTTGGGGTGTTGATTGCATTATGGTTTTGGAAACGACAGCCTGAAACCCTTAAACCGGAATATAAGATTCCCTTTTCGGGTCGTATTTTTTTAGACGGATTAAAAGAACTGATCAAACATCGGGAAACGATGGCGTTTACCATAATCTCTGGTCTGATTACCGGGGCATTTTTGGTTTATTTAAGTGCTTCTCAGCATGTCTTTGAAGATCAGTACCACTTGGTCGACGAGTTTCCTTTTATTTTTGCTGGCTTAGCGATTTCTATCGGACTGTCTACTTTTTTAAACGGAACATTGGTGCTTAGATTCGGTATGCGTCGTTTGGCCTTTATGGCCTTGACCGCTTTTTTTAGTATCTCTATGCTCTACGTGCTGCTGTTTTGGAATTTGGGACAAAATCCCCCAGTTTTGATTCTAATAATTTTCTTGTCGATTCAATTTTTTAGTTTGGGCTTTATCTGGGGCAACCTACGATCAATTGCCATGGAGCCAATTGGTCATATTGCGGGTATCGGTGCAGCTATTACTGGGTTTATATCCACTATGCTTTCCGTTCCCATTGCAACTTATATCGGTAGTTTTGTCGATACTACGGTGTTACCGCTTTTTGTTGGCCTGGCAATTTGCGGACTCGTTTCGCTGATTATATTCGCCGTATTTCGCCAGCCCTCCGCTTTTCTACGACGCGCCGTTCGCTAGTTTCTAGCTTGGATTTTAAGAAATTTGAGGTTTCGAACAGGATTATTTCTTCAAATTATTATGCCACGTATACATATTGCTTCTTACTCAATTTGTTAATCGTTTTATCCGTAGGGTTTGCTTTTATAAGTATATTTAGGGGTAGCGTATGCATTGAGGACGCGTTAACATAATATTCCTTCCCCCGCAAAAACTTTTAAAACCAACTAAAATATGAGCAAAGCCTATATTTTTACTTCGTATGCCCATGAAGACGAGGCCCTAAAAACAGAAATGGACAAATACCTAAAAGTGCTAAAACGTTCGGGTAAAATTGATACTTGGAACGATAGGGCGCTTATCCCCGGGCAAGAATGGGACAAAACCATCATGGATGAGCTGAACAAGGCCAATATCATCTTATTGCTGGTTAGTGTAGATTTTAATGCTTCCGATTTTATTTGGGAGAAAGAGCTGGCCGAGGCTATGCGGCGCCATGAAGAGGGTACCGCTTATGTAATTCCCATTATCTTGCGAGAATGTCAGTGGACCAGTCTGCCCTATGCCAAACTACAAGCGCTCCCCCGAAACGCCCAGCCCATTACTGAATTTGCGAATAGGGATAGTGCATTTACCGAAGTGGCCAATGGTATTGAAAGACTGGTTGACTACATGCTTACAAAATAACCGGTATTTTCTATGTACTGGATACAGAGGCACCTTTAATAGGGGTATAAATCAATAATTAATTTTTACCCAAACCCCAGGTTTTATGTCGGTAATCATGCCAATATGATCTTTTCGTAGTGATTCGATGGTCGCATTATCGGCATCGGGACCCTTCCGTATATTGATTCCTTTCTGAACTTGAATAAGATCTCCGACTTTCGGATTTCCATCTTTTTCACCATCAAATAGATTGAAATAACGGCTATTGTTCATTTTTTTATCTGCATTTAATTTGCCGTAGTACGCCCAGCCTTGCTTTTTTAAAAGGCCCTTGATTCCAGCAATAGCCTCATCATGATGAAGTCCTTGGCTAAATCCTTTCATATACCGGAGATAAGCGGATACCGTATTCATTTCTGATGCTTTCTGCCATGTTTGATTATCGCTTTCAGCTATCTTAAGCTGCTCAATTTTTTCTTTGGCCTCCGTGACGTGGCTCCCTTCAGGATAACTCCGTACATACACTTGATAGCTTAACAGGTCATTGCTCTTAACCGTACTGTTCCAATCCGCATCATGTTTTTTAATTAAATTATTGGCTGCATTGGCTATGCTATCGTTTTTTATTTTTTTGATAAAATTGTTGGCTTCGGCGGTATATTTTCCTTCGGGATATTTTCGTAAATAAGCAACAAAGGCTTCAACCTTATTCTGTGCTTTAGCGTTGTCGTACGCTTCAGCATCGGTTGCATTTTCACCAATACCTGGATTACTGACTGGATCGACGGGGGGTTCGACTTTGGTTATCTTCTCCGGTTTTATAGTTGTCTCATCATCTTTCAGGCGGTCATTGTTCATAAATATAAACCCCGCTAAACCGATCAATAGGGCGGCAAGAACGCCTATACTAATCAGTAAAGTTTTATTGTTGGAGGAAGATTTTTCAGAACTCCCGGAACTGGACACCGGCCGAGAAGGAGCGGCGGCTGTAGATTGCATGGTTTGTTTGATTTTCTCCCTAACCCCACGTGCATCTTCATCGCGCATGGAAAGCGCCAATTTTTTAAGCCCTTCGGCGATATTCATATAAGCATTGTCGCGACTGCCCCAAGCGGGGTCGTCTACAGGTTTTGATTGGTCGGGAAGCATACTGAATTGGGCATAGGCGTCACTTAACATACAAGCCCTGATTTTGATGGGTACCAATCGCGTTCCCTTTTTGGCTTTTAAGGCAAAAGCCATTTCCTCCAATTCAATGCCGTCGTCTGAACCTACAAAATCAGCACTCAGTAACAGCGCAATAATATCGCAACGGCTCATTCTTTTTCTAAGATCGCTCATTACATTGGCACCGGGCAGAATTTCCCCTGCTGTCCACTCGCTTATATAGCCTTCTTCTTTTAGGGCGGAGAGGTGTTTGCTAAGTTGTACTTTGTATTCCTCATCCTCGGAGGCGTAGGCCATAAACATTTTAATTTCCTTCATCAAAACTGGTTTTAGTGTTGGTTAACGGTATTCCGCGATTTCGTATAATTTGTAATTATTAAATAAAAGCAACCACTTTAGATTTCCTGTCCAACGGAGAATTCAAATAGCTTACTTCTATTCATTTATAGCTTGCAAATGCCTTGGCAAATGAATAATATGGTGTTCGGTATCTTCCCTCCGTGAAGAAGGTGTCTTTTTTTGTCCAAAGGACTTGAAAGACAGTTTGAGGGAACTATTTAATAACAATACTACTAATATAAGTATTTTTAGTAGATGTTTTGAATGGAAGAAAAGCATAAACCTTTAGCCTGTCAATTTAAGATGGGCTAAAGGTTTATATTGAATTTATGGGTAATCTGCAAAGTGCAAAGCGATTTATACTTTGCGAAATTATTTTTAGACTTTTTTGTCTATAAGGCGTTGTCCATTATTTCTTTGACGATTTCTGGGTTTAATAGCGTACTGGTGTCCCCCAGATTAGAAGTGTCTTTACTGGCAATCTTACGAAGAATACGTCTCATAATCTTACCACTTCTCGTTTTGGGGAGCCCGGAAACGAACTGTATTTTATCCAACTTGGCGATGGGTCCGATATGCTCGGTGATCTGCTGGTTGATTTCCTTACGGAGGTTGTCACGATCACGGGTCTCACCAAATTCCTTTAAAATCACATATCCGTAAAGTGCATTTCCTTTTACGTCGTGTGGGAAACCTACAATGGCCGATTCGGCTACTGCTGGATGCTCGTTGATTGAATCTTCGATCGGTGCTGTACCCAAGTTGTGTCCCGAAACAATGATTACATCATCTACACGCCCGGTGATTCGGTAGTAGCCAACGCCATCGCGTAGTGCACCGTCACCCGTAAAATACTTGTCCTTATACGCGGTAAAATAAGTTTCGCGATAGCGATCGTGATTGCCCCATATGGTTCTTGCAATCGCTGGCCATGGGAATTTTATACACAAACGGCCATCAACCTGATTGCCTTTGATTTCCGCACCGTTTTCATCCATCAAAGCGGGTTGGATACCGATAAAAGGCAAAGTCGCGTAGGTGGGTGAAGTTGGGGTTACATACGGAATGGGTGAAATCATAATACCGCCCGTTTCGGTCTGCCACCAAGTGTCGACGATCGGGCTATGTTTTTTACCAACATTGTTATTATACCAATGCCAAGCTTCCTCATTAATGGGTTCGCCTACGGAGCCCAGTACTTTTAAAGAGGATAGATCATGTTTTTCCACAAAATCGAGATTCTCCTTGGCCAAGGCACGAATGGCCGTGGGTGCGGTATAGAATTGGTTTACCTTATGTTTTTCTACAACTTCCCAAAAACGACCGTAATCTGGATAGGAGGGAACCCCTTCGAACATCACGGTAGTGGCTCCGTTTGCCAACGGTCCGTATACGATATACGAATGTCCGGTGATCCAACCGATATCCGCAGTACACCAATAGACATCGTCTTCACGGTATTGGAATATATTTTTAAAGGTGTACGCCGTGTAGACCATATAACCACCAGTTGTATGTACCATACCTTTTGGCTTACCTGTCGATCCGGAGGTATAAAGAATGAATAAGGGGTCTTCGGCATCCATAATTTCGGCCACGCAATCGGCGTAGGCGTCATCAAGTAAAGGTTGTAGCCATTTGTCACGACCTTCCTTCATTTTAATTTCCGAATCGATACGCTTGGCCACAAGCACTGTATGTACGCCAGGGCAATCATCTAGCGCCTTGTCGACAATACCTTTTAGGTCAATTGTCTTATTACCGCGAAATGAACCATCAGAGGTCAAGACTAATTTACAATCACTATCGTTGATTCGTGTTGAGAGTGCATGAGCGGAAAAACCGGCAAAGACTACGGAATGAATGGCACCAATACGGGCACAGGCCAATAATGAAATGGCCAATTCAGGAATCATAGGGAGGTAGATACAGACACGATCCCCTTTTTTGATACCGTTGTCCTTAAGAACGTTAGCCATTCGGCATACACGCTCATGAAGTTGACGGTAGGTAATATGTTCGGCTTCTTCGTTAGGATCATTGGGTTCAAAAAGGATGGCCGTTTTTTCGCCACGCGTAGGCAGATGTCTATCGATGCAGTTTTCGGTAATATTGAGCTTAGCTCCCTCGAACCATTTTATTTCGGGTTTTGAAAAATCCCAGCTCAAGACATTGTTCCATTTCTTACGCCATACAAAATGTTCTTCGGCGATTTCTTCCCAAAATCCTTCAGGGTTACGAACCGACTTTCGATATACCTGAAAATATTCTTCTAAATGTTTGATGTGATAATTACTCATACTAATATGCTTATATAAACTAGAAAATAGATAAAAAGTTAATGGCCGGTAGCTTCGCCCGCACCGCTGGGGATTCGAATATCTTCGACGATTTCTTGAACGTCTTCTGGCGGTTCGGGAGTAAATTGCATAACGATTACCGCAACAATAAAGTTAAGTAACATGGCGACAGTTCCAAAACCTTCGGGCGAAATTCCCATCCACCAATCTTCTGCGGTACCTCCTCCGAACATATCGAACTTGAATTTCATCATATATACGAGCATAGAGACTATACCGACAATCATACCGGCAATGGCACCTTCCTTGTTCATTTTCTTATAGAAAATTCCTAGAACAATAGCGGGGAAGAACGATGCTGCGGCAAGACCAAAGGCCAAGGCGACAACTGCGGCAACAAAGCCCGGTGGATTGATACCAAAATAGCCAGCGATGACAACAGCAACGGTTGCGGCAATACGTGCGGCCCAAAGTTCGCCTTTATCAGAAATATTAGGCTTGAATACTTTCTTGATCAAATCATGCGAAATAGATGAGGAAATAACCAATAAAAGTCCAGCAGCGGTAGACAACGCTGCTGCAAGTCCACCCGCGGCTACCAAAGCAATTACCCATGCCGGAAGGTCGGCAATTTCAGGATTGGCCAACACCATTATATCATTATCGATGGTCAGTTCATTGGCTTCTTTGTCGGCAACGTACTGAATTTTTCCATCGTTATTCTTATCATCGAAAGCCAAAAGCCCTGTAGTTTCCCAGTTTTTAAACCATATAGGCATTGAATCATAGGCCTTGTCGCTTACGGTATTGATCAAGTTGGTCTTTGCGAAAACCGACACCGCAGGGGCAGTTGTGTACAATATAGCAATTAGCAAAAGGGCGATACCTGCTGATTTCCGTGCATCTTTTACGCGTTTTACAGTAAAAAATCGAACGATTACGTGTGGAAGCCCGGCCGTGCCGACCATCAAGGCGAAGGTGATGGCAAATACATCGATAACACTTTTAGAGCCGCTGGTATATTCGGCGAAACCGAGCTCGGTAGATAGTCCGTCTAATTTATCCAACAGAAACATCCCCGAACCATCATTTACCGTGGCACCCATGCCCAACTGTGGTACTGGGTTTCCGGTCATTTGAATCGAGATGAAAATTGCGGGGACCATAAAGGCGAATATCAGAACACAATATTGGGCCACTTGGGTATAGGTGATACCTTTCATTCCTCCTAAAACGGCATAGAACAATACGATAATCATTCCAATGATTACACCGGTATTAATATCAACTTCTAAAAACCGGGAGAAAACAACGCCCACGCCCCGCATCTGACCTGCTACATAGGTAAAGGAAACAATAAGGGCACATATGACGGCAACGATTCGTGCAGTTTTTGAATAGTAGCGATCACCAATAAAATCAGGCACTGTAAATTTGCCGAATTTACGAAGGTAGGGTGCTAAAAGAAGCGCTAAAAGAACGTAGCCGCCGGTCCAGCCCATCAGATATACAGACCCATCGTAGCCCGCAAAGGAAATAATTCCTGCCATGGATATAAAAGATGCGGCAGACATCCAATCGGCAGCAGTAGCCATACCGTTGGCTAAGGGAGAGACCCCGCCACCGGCAACATAGAATTCTTTAGTCGATCCTGCCCTTGACCAAATGGCGATGCCGATATAAATTGCAAACGTGATGCCCACTAGTAAATACGTCCAGGTTTGAACACTCATAATTGTTGATTTTTGTTACTTCCGAGATTACGGAAGCATTTGGTTGTTGGTTTTTTTTCTAGTACAGTGTATAAACCTGAGAGGCTATTCATCGTAACCGTATTTTTTATCCAATTTGTTCATTAGGCGTACATATACGAATATCAAGATGACGAAAACGTATATCGAACCCTGTTGTGCAAACCAGAAACCGAGTTTGAAACCACCAATTTTAATGGTATCAAGGGCATCTTTAAAAAGTATTCCGGCGCCGTAAGAAACAGCAAACCAAATAAATAGAAGTATGAATAAGTATCTCACGTTTTCTTTCCAGTACGCGGTTGCCTTATCTTGTTTCTCCGACATGGTATTGATTTTTTTAATTTGGTTTCCGAATATAGTGATTTGAGCACAAACTCAAACGTTTTCGCTAGCCTGTGTTTCAAAAAAATTATAAACTTAGCTCAACTGGGTAAAAAAACGACACCGCTAGAGGAATCTCTTTTTGCACCCGTCACAGAGCAGAGCACATTGATGTCATGATCCAATCGCAAAGCTCCCATAAGTGCAAAAACAAGGGCTTCTTTAAACTCAATTATGATTTTGGAAGGAATGACAACCTCGACGCTATCTCCTAATTTTTTTTGTAATGTGTCTATCAGAAAATCGTTCAGGGCCCCACCGCCCGTAACAAGAAGTGTATTTTTTGGTTTCTTGGTATTCGCTTTTATCTGAAGTGTAATTTGTTCGCAGATATGATGGATACTTGTATTGAGCAAGTTCTCCATACTGTCAGACGTACTATCAACAATAGGAATTACTTTTTCAACAAACCATTCATAACCTATAGATTTAGGGAAAGGTAGGCGATAGTATTCCAAAGCATTCAAGGCACTTAGCATCTCGGGGTTGGACCTTCCTTTACGGGCGAGTTGGCCGCCTCCATCATATGATAATCCTTGTTTTTGTGTGATGTGGTTTAATATCATATTGGCGAGGCCGATATCATAGGCGAGTCGTAGTCCTTCCTTTTCAAAAGAGATATTGCTGATACCGCCCAAGTTCAGGCAAAAATCATATTGTTCGAAAAAAAGGCGATCTCCGATAGGCACCAAAGGAGCGCCTTGACCTCCGAGGGCAACATCATTTGTACGAAAATCACAGACCACTTTTTTTCCGCAGGCATTGGCCAGATGTTGACCCGAGCCGATTTGAAAAGTAAATCCTTTCTCAGGTCGGTGATGGGTGGTGTGCCCATGGCTAGCAACACAATCAACCTCTAAGTCATGTTCAACAATAAAAGCTTTGGTCTGTTCGCCCAACCAAGTACCATAGGTAGCATTCAGTTCTAACAGATCCTCTGCAGAACGCAGGATAGCTCTTTTAAGCTCTTCATGCATTTTTGGGGAATACGGTATACTTTTGGTCTGCTTGATTTCAAATGTCCAACCTTCCGTAGCTTTCCAAATATGGCAGTATACAAGGTCAAGACCATCCAGCGAGGTGCCTGACATTAACCCTACAATCTTTTTCAATTTCATAAAACTGATTTAAACCTTTTCAAGTGGCTAAAAAGTTGTTCTCTTGATTTTTTAATTTTTTTTGTCCGTATGGATAAGTGAAATTCAAAATCTTTCCACAGGTGTGAAACCTGCATTTTTTTGATTTCAACTGAACGGTTCAATTGTAACCATTATCATATTTTTGTTTTACATCCCGTTTTTTCAAAAATACATAAAACTGGAGTAGCTATTTTTCGAAATGTCTTATGCTCAAATAAACGTTTGGCCGATTGGAATTCCTTTTTTGCATTAAACTCAAAAAGACATACATTAGCGCTGCTAATTCTTGAACATATCTGTTAGTTTTCTATTTTTTTTGTGATTAAAATCAAAAACCGTTGCTCTTTTTTTATTAAAACCACCTGATGAACTATTCAAAATATCTCATTTACCTGTTATTGTTTTCGATGCTTGCTTCGTGTACTGAAAAAGTTTCAGAAGTAAAAGAAACCGCCGAAGAGCAGCCCATTCAGTTGTTGCCATTTACAACGCTTGAATTAAACGATATATCGGGCTTTAAAGAAACTACGGACAATTGGCAAATAGTCGGTAGCGCCTATGTTGACCGTGCAAAAGAGAAGACGATTACAGGTTCCCCGGGTACCGGTGTATTGATTAATTTACCTGATGATACTAAAAGAGGCCATCTTTTTACTGGATTTGAGCACGGAGATATTGAATTGGAGTTAGATGTAATGATGCCTGTTAACTCCAATTCAGGATTGTATTTTCAGGGCCGCTATGAGGTACAACTTTTTGACAGCTGGGGAGTAAAGGAACCGAAGTATTCTGATATTGGTGGTATTTATCAGCGTCACGATGAAAATGAAGATAAAGGCTACGAGGGTCATGCTCCTAGGGTCAACGTAGCAAAGACACCCGGACTTTGGCAGCACTTTAAAATTATCTTTCATGCACCCAAGTTCGACTCTAGCGGAAAAAAAATAAAAAATGCCTGGTTTGAAGAGGTGCGTTTGAACGGGGAGTTGCTTCATGAAAATATAGAAGTGACCGGACCGACACGCTCCGCCGCATTTACTGATGAAAAACCTATGGGTCCATTGATGATCCAAGGTGACCACGGACCGGTTGCAGTAAAAAATATAAGGTACAAACTGTATCAAGAAAAGGAAGTTTCTTTGGAAGGGGTAAAAATGGCCGAATATGAAAATGAATCACAGACATTTCCTAATATCGATAGTTTAACACCAATTCGAGAAATTACTACCGATTCAATTTCTTCTCATATGGCTACGGGAGAAAGACCACAGAAATTGTTGGTTTATACAGGGGAGTTGTCTATACCTGAAAATGGTGACTATCTTTTTGATTTCAAAGTAAACCAGGCAGGAGGAGCGTTTCTAATCGAGAATGATACGTTGGTCAGCTTTAACGGAAGTTATGATTTGGATTCGCCGGGATTCGCAACAGTGACACTAAAGAAAGGTAAGGTGCCTTTCAAGTTGTTATACAATAAACACAACCGTTGGAATCGAGGCCTTACGCTTTCCGTAGAAGGACCCGGTCTACAGAAACAAAATTTGACAGCTGCTGGTTCGCTCGATCTTCGAAGGGGCAAACCGGCTAATGAAATTATGGTAGCCGTCGCCGATGAGCCGGTAACCCAACGCGGCTTTGTAATGCACGAGGGACACAAAAGAACACATGTCATTTCAGTGGGTATGCCCGAAGGCATCCATTACGCCTATGATTTGGCCTTTGGTTCGCTTATAAAGGCTTGGGACGGTAGTTTTCTCAATACGACCCAAATGTGGCATTCTCGGGGAATTGAACAACTCGCCGTTCCGGGTGCTTTTAGTGTTTCGGTACATGGAGACCCAGATTTTGAATTTTTAAAAGATGATCTAACGGTCTGGCGCGACAGTATTCCTGAGAACGTGGTACAAAAACAATTGGGGTACGAATTCGATGCTAAGGGAGTGCCTACCTTTTCACATGAAATCAACGGCACGGTCATTAAAGACCGATTTGTTCCTGTTAAGGCCAAAAGGGGCTTAAAACGTACGATTACGATTTCTGGAGATAAGGAAATATGGCATAAAATAGCCGATGGTTCTAAAATAGAGGCCTTGCCAGACGGTACTTATATCATAAATGACGAAAGTTATTTCGTTGACTTTTCAGGAAACGACAGTTTAAAACCTATGATACGTCATGTCAACGGCAAAGATGAGCTGCTCGTAAAAGTAGGGGCGGGGGAGCATAGTATGAATTACAGCATTATCTGGTAAATAAAAAGAAAAACATGCAGATCAGCAAAAAAATAGTAGCACTCGTCTTTATAATAAATTTAGGTTCTTTTGTTTCCGCGCAAGACCTTTCTGAAATGGCCAAGAAAGAAGCGGCCTATTACGATATTATCGATGTCCCGATACCTGATGATGTTTTATTGGAAGTTGGTGGATTGGCACTGAACAACAAGGATCAATTGGGCGTTTCGACACGAAGGGGTGAAGTGTGGGTGATCGACAAGCCTTATGGGAAAAACCCTATCTATAATCGGTTTGCACACGGGTTGCATGAGCCACTCGGACTCAATTTCAAAGACAATAGCTTTTATCTTTCCCAAAGAGGGGAACTCACCCGTTTGGAAGACAAAAATGGGGACGGTAAAGCCGATTTGTACAAAACTATTTACTCTTGGCCGTTATCGGGTAACTACCACGATTACTCTTACGGTCCCAAGTTTATGGATAATGGGGATATGTTGGTGACGCTTAACCTTTCTTGGATAGGTCATGGATCTAGTTTGGTAAAATGGCGTGGTTGGTTGTTAAAAATTACCCCAAAAGGTGAGATGGAACCTATCGCTACAGGGTTACGATCGCCCTCAGGTTTTCAGATCAATCCAGAGGGCGATGTTTTTTATACCGAGAATCAAGGCGATTGGGTAGCCTCCGGAAGAATGACACATTTGGAAAAAGGCACTTTTGCCGGTAATCCGGAAGGACTGCGTTGGACTGGTGAACCTAATTCACCCCTGAAATTGAAGCAGGATGAAATTGAAAAGGAATCGGGGTTGACCCTTTACGAGTATGCCAAAAAAGTTCCTGAACTAAAGGCTCCGGCAGTATGGTTTCCACATACGATTTTAGGTATTTCTACTTCCGATATCGTGTATGATACTACAAAAGGCAAGTTTGGTCCTTTTGAAGGACAAATGTTCGTAGGTGACCAAGGGCACAGCAAAATTATGCGCGTCTTTATGGAAAAAGTTAACGGAGTATATCAAGGGGCGTCATTTGCATTTCGCGAAGGTTTCTCCTCTGGTATTTTACGTATGCTATGGGGTAGTGATGCCAGCATGTTCGTTGGTATGACTAGCAGAGGTTGGTCTGCTACGGGAAAAGCTCCTTACGGACTTCAACGTTTAAAGTGGACAGGTAAAATGCCTTTTGAAATAAAATCGATGAAGGCGTTGGATGATGGCTTCCAACTTGAATTTACCAAACCCGTTAATAAAACCATGGCCAGTAATCCGGCCAACTATAAGCTTACTACATTTACCTACAACTATCACTATATCTACGGAAGCGATATTATTGATCGCGAGATGGGCATGATAGCGAATGCCGAAGTAGCCCCAGATGGACGTTCGGTAAAATTGACCGCCCACGGTATGCGTTTAGGATTCATACATCAGCTGGAAATTCCTGAGTTAAAGGCGACTTCGGGGGAGTTGTTGCTACACGATACGGGTTATTATACGTTGAACGAAGTGCCGGGAGGAACACTAAAATCTCCTTCTATGTCCACTATGCCCTTCTCGGGTAAGGGAGCGGCACAACCGAAAAGAACAGTTGAAATGCCTGCTAGTTGGACCAATGGTGCCGAAGAGCAGATGGTCATCGGAACCCTGCCCGGCTTAAAATATGATGTGACCGAAGTACGTATCAAACGAGGTACAAAACTTGAGCTGACCTTCAATAATAATGACGATATGCTCCACAATCTTGTCATTACCAAAAAAGGAAAAGAATCCGTGGATGAAGTGGGTAGATTGGCCTTGCTTCTTGGTTTAGATGGCCCTGACAATAATTATGTGCCTGATACCGATTTGGTTCTCAACCATACCGGAATTTTACAGCCTGAATCTTCAGAGACGATTTATGTGCAGATTCCCGAAACTCCCGGTGAGTATTGGATCGTGTGTACGTTTCCTGGACATTCTTCCGTGATGAGAGCCAAATTGATTGTAGAATAGTAAGATTCCGCGTAAAAAATGGCCTTTAGGAGCGCTCCCAAACTAGCTTAAAATTACATTTAGGAAAGAAAAGTGAAATTTTGACGTAGTCAAGGGTAGTATAACCTCGATGTTATAGGTGCACTGGCAGTTTTCCCAGAGCTTCAAATTGCCCTAAAAAATGGGCGGAAGCAACTTTTTGAAAGGTCGTGAAGTTTTGATATGCGATGATTATGGCTTTGGCGTTTTTTGTGTCAAAAAGATTAAGTGCATACGGGTTTCCGAACAGATACAGTGCGACATTTTTGGT
The DNA here is from genome assembly GCF_900103215.1 of Kriegella aquimaris. Taxonomy (GTDB): domain Bacteria; phylum Bacteroidota; class Bacteroidia; order Flavobacteriales; family Flavobacteriaceae; genus Kriegella; species Kriegella aquimaris. The sequence continues at coordinate 850,410 of NZ_FNGV01000001.1, read as the reverse complement.
TCTGAAAAGTGTGTTTATCGCTGTAATTTCTTTATCGGTAAATCCAAAATTATGGGCAGGTTTGATTTGCTTTGGAAATAAAGCCAAAAGAACGTTTTCTCCACTTATAGTCTCCGTACCGTTTAAGGTACAGTGTTTGAATTTTTTATTTTCTGATAGTGTTTTAAAAAACTGATTATCCGTGTTATGTGAATTTTGAATACCCGTAAAAGAAGTAGTGTAGAACTCGGATAATGCTTCTTTTGTGCCTTTGAAAAGTGTTAAGCTTTGATGGGCTAGTTTTATATTCAGTTCATCATCGGTTTTAAGTGCTGAACTAGAATATGAAGTTGTAATGTGAATTGCCGTTTCCTTGAGTTTCCAGATACGTTGAAAGCTTTCTTCAATTTGCTTTTCGGAAGCTTTTTTGAGGATAGTCTGAATGCCTTCGGGGCAGTGTTCCGAAAAACAAAGTACATCATTCCCCGCGTCAAAAGCCAGCCATTCCAATTCGCCTTTTACCGGATAATTTTTCGATACGGCATGCATATTCAGGGCATCTGAAATAACAACTCCTGTATACCCCATCTCCTTTCTCAATACCCCTTTGATGATAGCCTTGGAGATACTTGAAGGAGTCATTTTTCCTTCGGCCAGTGCAGGGACCGATAAATGTCCGACCATGATAGAATCGACTCCTTCATCCATTAGTTTTTGAAACGGATAGAGTTCGTTTTCCACCAACGCTTCCTTTGATTTACTGATCAAGGGAAGTCCTAGATGTGAATCGGTAGCCGTATCACCATGCCCCGGAAAGTGCTTGATACTGGTCAGAACACCTTCGCTTTGTGTTCCCTGAATAAAAGCCCTGGCTTTTTCGACAATTTGGTTTTTATCCTCCCCAAAGGAACGATAACCGATGACCGGATTATCGGGATTGTTATTCAAGTCGACTACAGGGGCCAAATTCCAATGGATGCCCGCTGCTTTGCAATCCAAAGCAATATTTTTACCAACTTCAAAAATAAGCTCGTTGTTATCTTGAATAGCTCCTAGAGTAATTGCGTATGGATATTGAGGGGTATTTTCAATGCGCATTGCAAGGCCCCATTCGGCATCGATGGCTATTAAAAGGGGATATTTGGACGCTTTTTGATAGCGTTTGATTAAGCCCTGTAACGTATCAAAACTCTTCGCATTATGAACGACCTTTTTTTTGCCTTCGAAATTGGTCGCTGCGCTGGCACGACTATGAAAAAAACAGAGTCCGCCAACTCCCTGTTCCCTAACCAAGTTTTCTATATGTTGTATTTCTTTTTCCGTATCATTGATAAAAGCTGCAGGCATAAAAAACTGTCCAACTTTTTCGGTTAGGGAGAGTTGCTCGCTTGCTTTTTTTAAGGGAGGAATATTATTCATTTGACTCTGCTGTTTTCTTTCCAAAATCGGCCGGATATTTGATGAATTTCAACAATAGCAGTGCGGGTAGGGCAGCAATGACCACCCAGACAAAAAAGCCACCGTAGCCCAACCATTGTTGCATATAACCACTGATCATACCTGGTAACATCATTCCTAGCGCCATAAACCCCGTAGCGATGGCGTAATGAGAGGTTTTAGAAGGGCCCTCCGCGATATAGATGAGGTACATTAAGAACGCGGCGAACCCAAAGCCATAGCCGAATTTCTCAAATACCACAGTTGCCGTTACCGCAAAAATGTTGGTCGTTTTGGTCATCGCCAAAACCGCATAAAGTACATTGGGTATGTTCAGGGAGAGTACCATGGGAAGCATCCATTTTTTAAGTCCGTCCCTAGATATCAGAATTCCTCCTAAAATTCCACCCAATGAAAGCATGATAACCCCAGCGGTTCCAAAAATAGTTCCCAATTGCTCGGTAGAATAACCCAATCCACCTTTATCGGGAGTATCTAACAGAAAGGGAGCGGCCATCTTTACCAGTTGTGATTCTCCTAGGCGATAGGTAAGAATAAAAGCTAATGCGATTCCGATATTCGGTTTGGTGAAGAACGATGAGAAAACCTCGAGAAAACCTTTCGGCTTTTGAGTGACAATATCTGAAGACGTTTCATACTTCGGCGTCACGAAAAAGTTAGAAACGGTCAAAATCAACATTAGAAAAGCGGCTGCCGTCATGGTCATACTCCACGCCTTGGTGTTGTCGCCATATCGGTTTTCAAGAAAACCGGCCAACACGACGATTAACCCTTCCCCGGTGACCATGGCCAAACGATAGAACGTACTGCGCATACCCACGAAGAATGATTGCTTTTTTTCTGTTAGTCCTAACATATAATAACCATCAGAAGCAATGTCATTGGTGGCAGAGGCGAAGGCGGCCATCCAGAAACAGGCCAAAGTAGTCGTAAAGAACATGTCTGTGGGCAGGGTAAGGCCAACACCAAGCAAGGCTATGGCAATGAGTAGCTGCATGCTCAAAAACCATTTACGCTTTGTGCTTTTGAGATCCACGAACGGACTCCATAATGGTTTTAAAACCCAAGGCAGGTATAAAAGACTGGTGTAGAGTCCGATATCTTCATTGCTGACCCCTAGCTTTTTGTACATGATTACCGATACCGTAACGACCAGCACATAGGGGAGGCCTTGGGTAAAATAGAGTACGGGCACCCAAGCCCATGCCCACTTGTCTTTTTGCACCATGGAATTCAATTTGGTTTAAATGTACCAAAATCGATTTGTTCTCCCATAGAAAAAGCCCATTTCAATTTGAAACGGGCTTTTTTTAATTGCATCTTTTATTTTGGATTTGAAAACCCTATAGCGATGGCTTCTCATTTTTATTTACCATGTTCGAACCAGTGGGTTGACAGGTTAGTCGAACTTATGCCGTACAAATGCTTCCATGGCGGCATAATCGGACAAGCCGAGTGCTCGATATCGTGAGGCGGTATCTTTATTGCGTTCCTCAGCGCGCATCCAAAACTCCCTTGAATCATCACCTTGGAACATTACACCGTCTTTTTGTGATTGATGGCAGAATATGGCATATCGTTTTTTGAGAACTTGATCGGGACTCATTGGTACGGCCATCTCAATTTCGTTGATGTCCCATTCGTGCCATGCGCCTCGGTAAAGCCACAACCAGCAATCTTTTATAAACGGTTCCTCTTTTAGGCGTTCCATGGCTTCAAAAACGGCATCTAAACAAACTTTATGTGTGCCATGTGGGTCGGCAAGGTCACCGGCCGCATAGATTTGGTGCGGTTTGATTTCTGTAATAATGTCCATGACAAGGTTAATATCGTCATCGGATAGATTCTTCTTTTTAATCGTTCCAGTTTCATAAAAGGGAAGATCTAAAAAATGGACATTGGCATCATCAAGACCCAAATAACGTACGGCGGCGTATGATTCCCCCCTTCTTATATTGCCTTTTAAACTCCGTATCTCAAGAGAATCAAAACTACTTTCCTTTTTGGTTTTGATAGAGTCTATTATGGTTTGTGCCTCTTTAGATGGAGCTATTCTTTTGGCTATTTCAGCAAATTTTAAAGCTTCGGTATCGGAAACCGCAATATTGCCGGAAGTTTGGTAGACGACGTGAACGTCGTGCCCTTGTTCGATTAATCGATCAAAAGTACCTCCCATTGAAATAACATCATCATCAGGGTGGGGGCTAAATATGATAACCCTCTTTGTTGCTGGTAAGGCTCTTTCTGGCCTATGGGTATCGTCTGCATTAGGTTTTCCTCCAGGCCATCCGGTTATGGTATGCTGTAATCTATTGAACATTTTTATGTTCAGATCATAAGAATCTTCAAGTGCCAATAAACCTGACATGCCATTGTCATTATAGTCTTTATCGGTTAAGCTTAAGATTGACTTTCCCGTTTCATTACAAAGCCATACGATGGCTTTTGCGGTAAGGTCTTCTGTCCATTGGAGCGACTCATCGACCAACCAAGGTGTTTTGTTTCGGGTGAGTTCCGTACCTGCACCTACATCTAATACAAATGTGCAATTACCATGTTGTTGCAGGTAAGTGGCGGGCACATGCGAAGAAATGTCTCCCTCAACCGTTTTCTTAATAATTTCGGCCTTATTTTGTCCCCAGCCCAGCAAAACGATACGTTTGGCACTTAGCACTGTTGCAAGACCCATGGTAATGGCTTTTCTGGGTACATTTTCTATACCTAAAAAAGCGGGAGCGGCATCTACCCTAGTGATATGGTCTAACGTAATTACGCGGGTTCCCGAATTATAATGTGATCCAGGTTCATTAAAGCCAACGTGCCCAGTTCGTCCTATACCTAAAAGCTGAAAATCGAGCCCGCCGCTATTTTTTATTTTCTTTTCGTAGGCCAAGCAATATTGAATGACCGATTCCCCTGAAACTGTTCCGTCGGGAATATTAATGTTCTCTTCGGGAATATCGATGTGATTGAACAAATGTTCATGCATAAAGAAATAATAGCTTTGTCGGTTTTCCCGTTCCATGGGTAAATACTCATCGAGATTAAATGTAATCACATTGGCGAAGCTTAAACCTTCTTCATTGTGCATCCTGACAAGCTCTTCATAAACTTTTATGGGTGAAGAACCAGTCGCCAAACCTAGAACACAGGTTTTGTTCGACGCTTGTTTTTTTCTGATAAGATCGGAAATCTCTTGAGCAACTTTGATAGAGGCTTCGTTCGAATTGGAAAAAATGACATTGTGTATTTTTTCATATCGGGTTTCCTCAAACTTTCCAACAGGTTTGTAGCTAATGTCGGTATCATATCTTTCTAAAATCGTTTTCATAAACTGTTCTATTGTTCGGCCATTTGGCTATTAAAGTCATGCAAATGTAGGCAATAAATTTATTACTTGCCGTTTTTTGCAGTCTATGTATGCTGTTTTATGCTTTTTTTAAGTGATTTGTAATTAAAAGCTGTTAAAAACAGCATATTCGTTTAATTGGCTATCTTTGTTTTTATATAGTGTATTTAATTCTTAAAAGTATGTTAAAAGAGGAGCGGCATCAAACCATATTGAGTGAGGTCGAGTTGCATAATAGAATCTTGTTGACCGATATTGCCGAGGCCTTAGACGTATCTATTGATACCGTTAGAAGAGATGTGAAAGAGCTCGATGCCGATAACAAGTTGCGGAAAGTTCATGGAGGGGCTATTTCATTGGGTTTTCGGTCGAATAACACACGAAACGATAACATTTATAAATTAGATCACAAGATTAAAATCGCGGAAAAAGCGTTGGGATTGCTGAAGGATGGAGGAGTGATTTTTGTAGATGGAGGTACCACTTGCTTAGAGTTGGCCCGGTTGATTCCGACAAATCTTGATTTGACTTGTTTTACCCATAGTTTGCCTGTTGCGATGGAGTTGCTTACCAAAAGTAAAATCACCGTAATTTTGGTAGGTGGCCAAGTATCTAGAGAATCGCAAAGCGCTATTGGTGCGAACGCCATTCATAACCTTTCGGAAATTAGGGTAGACTATAGTTTTATAGGAACTGGATATGTTGATTCTTATTATGGACTCACAGAATTCGATTGGGATATTGTTCAGGTAAAAAAAGCGATAATCAAATCATCAAAGAAGTCGGTGCTGCTATCCATCTCGGAAAAGTTGAATTCGCAACATCGCTATAAGACTTGTGACATCAATGCCATCAACACTATGATTACCGAATTGGAACCAGAGAATGATTTGTTGAAACCTTTCCGAAATCACGATATACGCTTGATTTAATGAAATGAACAACGCAATTCCGAGGGTGTGAATTCGACCCGTTTTCAGGAGGAACATGAATAAGTTCTTATTTAGGAATCGAGAAAATTTCGTTAATGGTCATTCACATCTATATTATTATGCTTTTCTATTTAACTTTGCACACACCAATTATATTACTATGAATTATATTAAAATAACCGAAACACCTTCAAACCATGACAATTTGGAACAATTGGATACCCAGTCCATTCTCCAAAAAATGAATGAGGAAGACAAAAAGGTTGCTGATGCCGTGGCAATGGTCATTCCTCAAATTACAAAATTGGTCGATGCCCTTGCCGAACGTTTTCTAGAGGGTGGACGTTTATTTTATATAGGTGCGGGAACAAGTGGTAGATTAGGGATTCTTGATGCCTCAGAAATTCCTCCGACTTTCGGTCTGCCCCATGAAAGAGTAGTAGGCCTTATTGCCGGGGGTGATACCGCTATTCGAAAATCAGTGGAACATGCAGAAGATGACTTCGAGCAAGCTTGGAAAGATTTAATGGTTCATGAAGTTACCGAAAATGATGTGGTAGTGGGGATTGCCGCATCGGGCACAACGCCCTATGTATTGGGAGGATTATCAGAAGCTCAAAAACATGGAGTTTTAACTGCAGGAATTACCAATAATCCAGGTTCTCCCTTGGCAGAACTGGCCGATATTGCCATTGCAATGAACGTGGGCCCCGAATTCGTAACAGGAAGTACGCGTATGAAAAGCGGCACCTCACAAAAATTGGCACTAAATATGATTTCTACGGCCTTAATGATTAAGATTGGTCGAGTAAAAGGCAATAAGATGGTCAATATGCAATTAAGCAATATTAAACTTGTAGATAGAGGGGTACGCTACGTTTCCGAAGGATTGGGCATTGCGTATACTGAAGCCGAAATTTTACTCAAGAAGCATGGTTCGGTAAAAGCAGCCCTTGATGCAGGTCAATAATTATTATTTTTGAATTGCCGATACCTCCTCGACAGTAACTAGGGTATCAGAGGTATTTCCCCAAGAGTTCATGACATAGTTCATGACATCGGCAATTTCGTCATCTTCTAAACCTAAAGGTGTCATTACGTTGTTATAGGTAACTCCGTTAACGACCATTTCCCCTTGTTGGCCATATTTAACACCTCGAATACTTGCCTCCCTATTTTTGGCAATATAATCTGATGCCGCCAGTGGGGGAAAGGTGTATGCTACTCCTTCGCCCTTTTCCAAATGACAAGTAACACAAAAATCCGTATATATTTCTGCACCGCGCGCCATACTTTCTTCAAGTTCATTATCTTGAATAAAAAACACAGAGAGTCCGGCAATGGAGATGATGTAAATGGAAATGAATATTTTCATTTGGGATATGGGTCTATTTTTCAGAAAAGAGGCTTCTCAAATCGAAGTTTAAATAATTACGGTAAATGGCTTTACGACCATGTTTCGGAAAATTTCGAAAAAATATTATTTGTTGTTCGGGACTAATTTGAAAATGCCCTTGCCTTCGACGGCTACATAAATAAGTCCGTCCGGACCTTCTTTCACGTCCCGTACCCGGCCTTCATCGGCAAGTAGTTTTTCGCGGCGAACCACCTTATTACCTTCTAAAATCAATCGCTCTAAATATTGGAATTTCAGTGATCCAACCAGTATACTACCCTTCCAGTCTCCATAGTTGTCCGTAGTTACAAAAGCCATACCACTTGGTGCTATGGATGGAACCCAATAATGTAAAGGCTGTTCCATACCCGGCATCTCGGTTTTGTCGGTTATGGGCGTACCGCTATAGTTGATACCATAGGTAATCACAGGCCAGCCGTAATTTGCTCCTTTTTTAATGATGTTGATTTCGTCGCCTCCTTGAGGACCATGCTCATTGTCCCAAATTGCTCCGGTCCCTGGGTTTTTTGCCAATCCTTGGGGGTTTCGGTGGCCATAGCTATAGATGGCCGTTTTGGCACCATCGGTACCTACAAAGGGGTTGTCTTCGGGAATACGCCCATCATCGAACAACCGATAAATTTTACCGCCATCTCTTTTAATATCTTGTGGGTTTTCATCTCTCGCACCACGCTCCCCAATAGAGAAATAAAGGTAACCGTCGTTGTCGAACTCGATTCTAGATCCAAAGTGTTGTCCTTTCGTTGTATTAGGCGTAGCCTTATACAACACTTCAATATCCGTTAAAGCATCATTGACCAATTTTGCCCGAGAAAGTGCGGTGTGACCACCTTTCTCTTCTCCTTGTGAAGAGGCATAGGTCATATAGAGCCATCCATTGTTAGCATAGTCGGGATGTAAGGCCACATCAAGAAGTCCACCTTGACCTCTTTGATAGGTTTCCGGAACATTGGAAACCTTTGTTTTTGTACCGTCTTGGAAATGAATCAATTCCCCTGATTTCTCGGTAATGAGCATACTGCCATCGGGTAAAAAAGCCATACCCCATGGAATTTGTAGACCATCAACTAAAAGCTCTGCGGTAAAAGGTGTTTTTTTTGGTGTATCTACTTGATTTGTAGTTTCCTGGGCACAGGATATATTGAGAGATACAGCTATTAAACATAGGTATACAATACTATTTTTCATAATCTAGCGTTAAAAGTAATATTATAATGTGGCTCAAAGAGCTAAAGATAAAGAGAAAAATATAAGTATAAATAATTACGCCAAAGAATGTTCTGATTCCCAAATCAAACAAATTCTTTCTAAATATAACTTAACCTATGCTCCCAAAAAAAACACGGCATATTCTATATGCTGTACTATTGCTGATGTTCTCGGCAATATGTACGTCGGCCATAGCTAACCCCAGAGTCTTTGATATTCTTGAGGAGATTACCTCAGTTTTGGATATGGAAACACCATATGCCGAGGAGGAGGGTGTAACGGAAAAATCGTCGGATAGCTTCCTGTCGAAGTCGGCAGTGTCGAATAGCCAAAAATCAGAAGCGGCAATGAGCGCTTCCATGTTCGCTACGATTATTGAAGATGCCGACGACATCGTAAATTGTACCAACAATGGCTTCATGGTTGCCCGCTTTATTCTGTGTGGTGACTCAGATGATAGAAATATTACATTATCGGGCAGCCCATATGGTAGTGTTTCTTGGGAACAGCTCACAGGTGCTCCTGCTGATACCAATTTGGAGTGCCCCAACACCAATAATGCCCATTACACGCAAGTTTCGATAGACCAGAGCTTTGATTTGGATGCTTCTACCATTTCACCCACTTTGGGAGCTGAATTTAGGGTTCGTGTCAACGACTCGGGCGCCTATTATTATTTTGAAGTGGTAAAGAGTACCATCAATCAAACGTATACTAAAAAAGATTTTATTTGTAATAATCCCGGGCGTATAGAGCTTACGGGGCTACCTAATAATTATCAATTTAGAATTAGAGAAGGTTTAAATGGTTTTAGTCCTTATCAATCTTCTTCGATTTTCCCCAATTTGGACCCTGGGTTCTATACGGTGCAAGCTAGATTAAATATTGACGGACAAGTTTGTGAATATTTATATGACGTAATTGAGGTAAGGCAGGTTGATATCGAAATTGATGTAACGTTTACAAATCCCGTTTGTAGTGGAGAAACGGGAAGTATCGATGTTGCGGTCAACCCTGAAGTACCCGGCCCTTATGTATATACGTTATTGGATGAGTTTGGAGCCGAGATAGAATTTACTTCGACCATTTCTAGCAATACACATACCTTCAGTACTGTAAGCGAAGGTACTTACGCAGTAAAGGTTGAAACCAACGAATGTAAAGAAGATATTCCCAATGGAATTGCCGCCCCGATCCAGTATAGCGATACAAGTGGCAACCCAATTGCGATTGGTACGGGTCTGTCTCCCATAACCGTAACATCTGATACCAATGGAATGAGTTTTGGTTGTCCTCCATCATCGGGTGTTGAAACTGTCGGTATTGACATTTCGGCGACTGGTGGATCTGGTACTTATAGTTATACTGTTAGCGATGGTGGGAATTCTGGAGGAACATTCACCGGTACAAGCACGTATAATGTAACTGCTTCAGGAACCTATACCTTCTATATTACCGACGATCAGGGGTGTACAGCCGAGAAGTCTGAATATGTAGCATTATTGGATCCGCCTGATATTACTGCCAGTTCTATTTTAGGTACGTGTACCAACGGAGGAGGAAAAGTTGAGTTTACGGTCATTGACCCCAAAGGGTTCAACTTAGAGTATAGGGCGACAAATAATGCGGCCGATCCTTGGACCTCCTCACAGATCATACCAGTTGCCGACGACACCTATAATATAATTGAGGTACAATATTCCCAAGGAGGGTTTACTTGTGTTTTAGCATTGCCTCCCGTAACGGTGACCTCCGAAGGAGGACTTATTGCCAGTGCAAGCTTGACGCAAGATTATACCTGTGCCAACGGGGGTGCTATAATCGATTTTGCACCAACCACTGGTGGTTCGGGTTCTGGGTACGAGTATAGTGTTGACAATGTAAATTATCAGTCGGGAACTAATTTTCCGAGTTTGCCACCGGGTACCTATATCCCTTATGTTCGCGATGATGCCAACTGTTATCAAGCATTGGCGCCTATTACGGTAAACGAACCAGATCCGCCCTCTGCCATTGATTTTGTGCAAGACAATCTAGATTGCGCGGCAGGTACGAGCAGGGTAACCATAAATGTAACGAGTACGGTAGCTATTGCGCAATATGAAGTCGTCTCACCTGGCCCTACAATTACGCAGGCAGGGAATGTTTTTAATGGGCTTATTTTAGATACGCCTTATCAATTTGAAATTACTGATGCTAATGGCTGCGTGTATCCGGCGAGCTTCACGACAGGTGGCTTGAGTTCCATTAGGGCACAGGTTAAATCAGGAGGAGATAGAAAGGTGTGTCCTTCGGTAGCTGATGGCAACGGAGCTTTTCTAATTGATGGGTTTGATATAGATACTCCAGGATCGGATTATAATTATACTGTTAACCGTACAACGCCACCTCCTGCTAGCACGACCACTGTATTTACTAGTGGAACAAGTAGTGATTTAGAAATTCCGATTTCCGGACTTGGGGCAGGTACTTATGAAATTACCGTAACCGATACTGATACCAATTGTACCTCAACGGCCTCTTTTGATGTTGTAGAAGCGGCAACGGCATTGAGCGTTACACCAGATGTGACGCTAATGAGTTGCCAGAACGGAAACGTGGGTAGGGTACAAGCCACTGCCAATGGTGGTTTTGGCGGTTATAATTATCGTTTGGAATGGCCTGCGCCGTCAACTACGGTTCAAGGGCCTAAAAGCGGTAGAACATTTGGTAACTTGACGGCCGAAGGAGAATATATTCTTACGGTAATAGATTCTGAAGGTTGTGAGGCTGAAACCAGGTTTACATTAACCGCATTACAAGCTCCCTCCATTTCTTTAGTTAGTGCTTCGTATTGTTACGATCCGATAGCCACCCCAACACCCGAATATGGTGCTATTACGGTATCTTCTTCCGGTGGTGGTGCTGGCCACCAGTATCGCATAAATTCAGGTTCATTACAGGCTAGCCCCACATTTAATGGGTTGGTACCAGGTACCTATACAGTGGAAGTGGTAGATGTGAACAATTGCTCTGCTGAACTACTACCCATTACCATACCTCCTCAGATTCAAGTTACCCTTGACATAGCCAATGAAATTCCTTGTGGTGGCGATGGGGAAATGGATATTACCGTAACCGGGGGAGATATATCAAATTTGGCAGCTACTTCATATACGATTGAGTATAGAGATGTTGCTCCCAATGCTTTTGCTGCAGTACCTGGTTATAGCGGAGTTACTTTGCCTTCAGGTTCTTTTTCCTATACAGTTCCTTATGGAGAGCATGGAGATTATCGTGTGAGTGTTACCGATATCAATGGATGTACTTCGACTTCTGAGCCTATCACATTTTCCGAGCCTACAAATATTATGGCTACACATCGTATTGAGGGTCCGAGTTGTGGAGATCCAAATAGTGGTTTTGTAGAGATAATACCAACTGTATCTTCGGGGGTTCCTCCATTTCAAGTAGTTTTTGCACCTGTAGGAGAACTTAGGTCTAATCCGTTAGATCCGAATATTAGCCCTGACCCGACTCCGGGCGCTATTTATTCCTATTCTTCGCAAACTATTTATTCTGGTTTAGCGGCAGGAGATTATGAGTATGTCGTAAAAGATGATCGTAACTGTGTTACTGCGGTGATTCCGATTACAGTGGCCGCTGATCCCTTGGGGCCTCCCGATGCGACAGTAACTCCAATTAATGCTACTTGTGGTTCAGGATCACTTTCAGGTGGTGTTACTATAAATACGATTACGGCCGGGAGCCCTGATTATACCGTAATAATAGAAGATAACTTTGGGAACCAATATTTAAGTCAAAGTGGTGTTGCTCCTGGTGACTCTATTATTGATCCAAGCTTAGTGCCTGGTGATTATCAGATTATAATCATGGATTCAAGAGGATGTCGCGATATAGAGCCTATTACCATCAACTCGACAACTTTGGATATTGTCCCCACTTTTCCACCGCCACCAGTCGTTTGTACTCCTTCGGGAACGACTATATGCGTAGATATTATTGGCGGAACCTTGCCCTTGGATTATGATATTCGGCTTACCGATCCAAATCCGGTTATTGGCTGGGAAGCTCCCAATAATACACCTTCAAACCATTGTTTTAATGGTCTGCTATTCGGTGTTTCCTATACGGTAGATGTTCGTGATAACAATACAGGTTGTATTTATTCCGAGGTCATAACATTGCCCGATGGACCAGGGCCTGGAGTTACTTTAGATGTAGATGGAGCAACATGTCGAAATGGTGATATTGGTCTAAACTATACCATTTCATCCGGTACGGGACCTTATGATGTTGTTATTACAAATTTAGATACCGGCGCTGAAGTTTTTAATGTTACAGGTTCATTCGATACCACCCTAGCTTCTGATATTACAGCACCATCCGGACATTATGGAATAGCTGTAACCGAATCAACTGGTTGTACGGCAGGAGATGAAGATGAAGCTATCTTGAATGCTCCAAGAGTCGATATTATTGATAATCAAAATGCGAATTGTAATGAACTGGGTCAGTTAACGGTACGCGGTAGTGGAGGAACCCCATTTGCTACAGGTAGTCCATATTTATATGCCTATGTTCCAGCAGGAAACCCGGTTGACAATGATGGAACCTTGACACCATTAGATCCATCCGATGACTTTAGCGATGCTTCTACGGTAGCGTTACCAGGGGCGTTGGCTCCAGGAATCGATTATGATATTTGGGTGAAAGACTTCAACGATTGCGCCTATAGAATTTCAGCCGCGGTAGTACAACTCAATCCCGATTTGCCTGCTCCAACAATAAGCGTAAATAATCAATGTGATGTCACTACCCCGGTCGGTGGGTTCACCATTACGCTCGAAATGGGAGGTGATATCGATACACCGACGTTTACTTTGAATGGTATTAGTCAAACACCTGCTTATATACCAGGTACGCCAACACAAGCCACGTTTACCGTGAATAGTATAGGTTCTTATCCGGTCAATGTGATAGATGCCAATGGTTGTGATGTAGATGCCGTTGCTGAGGTCTATCAAGTTTTGTCGGCTTCCGGTGATTATACTACAGAACCTACATGTGAAGCTTCTGATGGAATTATTACGATCAATGCGGATGGTGGTAGTGGCGACTTTACCTATGTATTGACTGGAAACGACTTTTTAGGTAGTCCTATAAATATTACCGATCCAAACAATGATGGTATTTTCGAGAACATACCTCCGGGTGATTATCAAGTAGAGATAACTGATAATTTAGTAGATGATGGTGTAAATAATTGTACCGCCCTTGTTGATGATATTATTAGAGAGCGTCCTATCCAACCTGTAATCGATGATGTTGGGGCTACTGATATCACTTGTAATGGATCCGGTGACGGTAGTATCAATGTATCGTTGGTTGTAGATGCAGATCCCAACCTTAATCCGAATATAAAGGAATATAATTTATATAGTGGAACATTGCCTTTACCGCCTAGCCCAACACCGATAGCTACTAATGCTTCGGGCTCTTTTCAGAATTTAGGTTTTGGCACCTATGTTGTAGAGGTGGTTACCGATAGAAACTGTACCGATGTGGCCGAGGTTGATATTGATGAACCACCAGTTTTTGAAATTGATGCCATCTCCGGAACCTTGGTTTGCGAACCTGGTGCAAATCGATTCAGCACTACGACGGTATCCGCAGTAGTGACAAGTTTAGGAAACGGCACCCCTAATGGTTATAAAATTAACTTAAGTGACAGTTACCAGTCTAGTCCAGACTTCTTGATTGTAGATACGGGATTTGATCAGGTTATTACAATTTATGCCATCGATTCAAAAGGTTGCGAGTTTAGTGATTCTGTGACCGTTTTGGCGCCAACTGCCGTAACGGCTACGATTACACAACTATCAGCAATGAACTGCGAGGATCCAGAACGGATTCGCATCGATGTGGTCGGGTCGACTGATTTCACAATTGAAGATCAAGGCTCATCTACTGCTTTTGTCGCAGATCAAGTGGTCAGCGGTGCTAGTTTTGTTGAATTTGATTTACCAATGGTGGCCGGCGAGTATCGATTACAGATAAATGATAATGGTGGATGTACATATCCTATTGAGGCATATTTTGTGGTTGATCCAGTACTGCCTACCATTACAATAAGTGAGTCAAAACCTGTTAGTTGTTTCGGAGTGAGCGACAGTGCTTTGAGTATCAATGTTACGAATTATACAGGAGCTTATCATTATGATGTCTATTATGCAAATGATCCGGGTTTTAGTGGTGGTGCTTTTGGAACTGTATTAGGTTCGGGAGATTTGAACACAAGTACTAATCCGGAAACCATTTCAGGACTTCCTGGCGGAAATTTGCGCGTAGTGGTTAAGGAAATTGGAAATCCAAAATGTGAGGCTTTTAGTAATTTGATTAATATTAGAACGCCGAGCGAGCAGCTTTTGATTGCCAGTATGGCCGAGGTCGGTCGTGTTGGGTGTTCAGATGATCTCGGAGAAATTACCGTCGCAGCGGAAGGCGGATGGGATGCTTCGGGCTACGAATTTATGCTTGAGTACGAAAATCCGGTAGGTAGTGGTTTCTCTCCCCATGCCACATATGGAACATTTGCAGCCAATGGAGCTAACGATAGATTCACAGGGCTTTCTAGTGGAAACTACCGCGTCACCGTGCGTGATATCGAAGGCTGTACAACTGATATGGAATTGGAACTTATGGTGGTTCCGCCGATTGAGGCTGAGGCAATTATAACAAGAGAACTTGAGTGCCCTCAAGGTAGCGATGCCGTAATTGTTGCTGTGGAACCGGGAACTTCGACTCCAGGAGCATTTGGTGGTGTGCCAGGTGCGGGATATCAATACCGATTATTACGTTTAAATAGTAATGATAATACCGATATAGCATCTTCAACAGGGTATCAAGCCAATCCTGATTTTGTAGGCGCCTCAGGAACTGGTGTGATTTCAGGAGGATGGTATGCTATTGAAGTGGTATCTTCCTCAAATTGTAGTGCGGTCACAACGCCGTTAAGGGTGATACCACCTCCACCGATCAGTCCAGCATTGATTCAAACTTCGGTCCCCGCATGTGGTAATATTGCCACTATGAAGATCAAAGTGAATAATCCACAAGGTGGCATCTATGAATATAGGGAGTATAACAACCCAGCCGATCCATGGAAGCCAATTGACGAAATTGATTTAGTTGATGGTAATCCTGTAAAAATGGGTATTCCGGGTATTATAGGTTCTTCATATCGTTTTGAAATACAAAAAGTGGGCTCTTTAAGTTCTTGTATGGCCCGTAGTACCAATGGTATTACAATTACCGATGCCGACCCGCTTACGTTAGATCCTACATCCCCAACTTTTGATATATCTTGCGCCTATGAGGTCGATGGAAGAATCGAAGCTATAGCGAATGGTGGAACAGGTATTTATGAATTCCGTATTTATGATACCGATCCGGGGTCAGACGCATTTGCCGCAGAACTTTTACCAACTTATAATGGCAGAGGGGTGCAAGATTATGGTACTTTTGAAAACTTAGATCCGGGTGATTACTGGATTTCGGTTATCAGCCGCCAGAATTGTGGTATTGTAGAAGGTCCGTTTAGTATTGCTCCGGCTGAACCCGTAATAATTGTGCCGAGTAGCTCTGACGTAACTTGTAATGGAGCGGATGATGGCGAGATAACCATGACGGTTACAAGTCCGACGACCGGACTCGTTCAGTTCGCCATAGGGCCTAATCTCAATGAGTTTTTTAGTGACCCAGCTAATCCGAACGTATTTACGTTTAGAGAGTTGCCCGCCAAACCGGTAGGTGAATTCTATACCGTTCTGGCGCAAGATGCAGAGGGATGTCCCCAAATTTTCCAAGTTCCAGTACATGAACCGGAAAGTGTGCTAGTCGCCAATTTAGAAACAACTCCTGAGCTGTGTATCGATGCAAGTGATGGAACCGTATCCTTTAATGTAACGGGGGGCACTCGTTTTAACGATGTTTCTGTTAGTCCTACACCTTATTACGAATACAAAATAGAGATGATTGCTCCAGTAAATGAAACAGGTACTGGTGTGTTTGCTCCTTACGATGGACAACCTATCGGAAATCTACAAGGTGGAGCATCTTACGCTCTGTATATTCAAGATGTGAATCTTTGTGCGACAACGGAAGTATTTACAATAGGAATGGGCGTAGACCTCATGGCAGAACCCATCGTTCAATATGGTTGTGAAGGTATTTTTCCAAATAGTACAACAACGGTCGAAATGCAAGACAATAGCGTGTTACCACAACTGCTATTCTCTTTAGATATTGATGATATTAATGTGGCAGATACACAACGAGTTTGGGGTGATTTGTTGCCAGGAGACCACACCGTCTATATTTACCACGAAAATGGTTGTGTCAACAATGTGAGCTTTACTATTGATTCTTATGACCCATTGACATTGACAGCAATAAAAACAGCTGCCAATGAGCTGACGGCCACTGCCGATGGCGGATTTGGGGGATATGAATTTTTCTTCCAAGGAGAATCTACTGGAACAGAGAATGTATTCACCACCAATGAAAGTACCACTGTTACAGTTGAGGTCCGCGATCAGAATGGTTGCGTGGCCAGCGTTACAATTCCATTTGAATTTACGGGAATGTTGGAAATTCCAAATTTCTTTACACCAGATGGTGATAACAATAATGATGTTTGGTTTCCTGGTAACCGAGACCTCTTTCCAGATATTGAGGTGAAAATTTATGATAGGTACGGTAGGGTAGTTGCCGAATTAGATCAGGTAACCAATTGGGACGGTACGTACGACGGCAATAATGTTCCAACAGGTGATTACTGGTACGTGGTCAATGCCAACGATAAAAGTAAATTGCGCTATGTAGGTCATTTCACCTTGTACAGATAGTTGTAATAATGGTTTAGAAAGTGCTTTAAAAGATTAATGTAAAGAAGTGGTCCGTGGATAATGAGTTCCCCCCAAAACGGATCATTTCTTTTTTTAGTAATCTTGATGATGGTAGTGAGTTAAATGGAAATTGCTACAAAGACAATTTTCGTCCCTTCTTCGTATTTCTTTGCCAGCTTTTATTTTTGTGTATCTTATTGCCAAAATTGATGCCTAATCTATGAAATTTTCTTTGCTGACTTTGGTTTTTGTGGTTTTGGTTCAAGGGTGCGCCGGGCAATCACAATTAATTGAAGATCGCCTGGAAACGGTGGTTACCGAAGATTTAAGATATTACCTATACTTTCCTGAGAACTATAAATCAAAAGTTGATGAGAAGTTTCCACTGCTCTTATTTTTACATGGTGGTGGTGAGGCCGGAGTGGATAGTCTGGGTATCTTGAAGGAAAATGGCCCACCAAAACTTATTGCTCAAGGAAAGCAATTTCCTTTTTTAATCTTGGCACCACAAAATCCTCATAAAAAAAAATGGTGGAATACCACGTCGGTAGTACAATTACTTGATACCATTATAGAAAACAATAGGGTGGATAAGACTAGAATTTATCTAACAGGTCTAAGTAGAGGTGGTGGTGCCGCTTGGGAGCTGGCAGTACAATACCCGGATAAATTTGCGGCTATGGCCGTAGTTTGTGGTATGGCCCCGTTGCCCTATGCTGCCTGGATTGACAAAAATATGCCTATTTGGGTCTTTCATGGCGAGGATGATAAGTCGATACCTTTTTCAGAATCGGAAAATATGGTCAACAAATTGAACGGTATGGGGTATGATGTAAAATTCACTAGATACCCTGGAGTGGGTCATAATTCATGGGTCAAGGCCTATGATACGGAAGAACTTTACGAGTGGTTCGTTCGACAGAAACGCAAAGATTAAAATTAAGAATACTCACATTACTCTGTGCGCTCTAAGCTTTGATGCATTCTAAGACAATGTGCGTGCCTTCGTAATCTGTGGTGAAAAAAAGATAGGTGTCTCCGCCATCTTTAATTTTAAATTTGCTTCGTATCGATTTTACACTTTGCGGAAAATTTCTAAGTGTGATATTGGCCTTTTGATTTCTCATGGCCTGTAGCCCTTTTTTGTTGTAGGCAATGCTTCTAAGTATTTTAAATCGTCTTCCGGGGAAGTCAATCAATTCGTTTGATGTGTACAGATGTGTGTGTTCATGCAGCTTGTACAGATTAAATTCCTTTCCTACAAACTTAAAGCCACCTGACTTTAGAATTGGGGCATTTGGTTCGTATAAGTAGGCTAGGGGTTGAGATAAACTCGAAATCGTATCCTTCTCTTCCTCCCATTTAAAATTAAAAATTTCATTATGGGAGCTTTTTATATTGAGTGTTTTAATGGTTATTGCTCCAATAAAATCTTTTTCAATTACCCAAAGCAGTTCTTTGACTTCATTGTTAGTAGCTACTACATGAATTTCCTTGACAAAGCGAAGTTCGCCAACCCCCACAGATATATCGAGAAGCGGTGAAGATTTTAGTAAAATATTATTTGATTTACTAAAGAGCAGGTCTAAGTGTTCAATTACATTGGGTAGACAATCCGATAGCCGAAAAACTTTTCCTTTAAGGTCATTTCTGCGGGAGGGATCTGCATAGATCCAATCAAGAGGCTGATTTATTTTTTGTAGGAAAATTAGTCCGTCATTGGCAATTGATTTTATATTTTTTACCTCAAGGATTTTGAAGTTGTACGCGGCAATTTCGGAAAGGCCTGCATTCAATTCACAGTGAAAAACGGTATTGATTTTTTGACTGAAAAAGAAACTATCTACCCCGAGCCCCGCGGTAAGATCCACGAGTGATTTTCCATCGACTATACTCGCTTTGTAGCGCGCTGTTTCTTCCGAGGAGGTTTGCTCAATATTTAGTTTGTTTGGGTAGTAGATTTGAGGGGTGTTGAACCAAAGTGGCAGCTTATTTCGGCACTTTTTTTTGGCTTCCAATTGTTCGGCCAGTTCTTTTTGAGAAACCCTGGAAAAAAAAGGCTTTTTAAGTAGTACTGACATGATGTCAGTATTGTAATTGTTTTTTATAAATTCTTGTACACCAGTATTTAATATTTCTTTATTCAAAGTTAAACTATAAATTTTGAGTCAACGATTTTACAATCTTATTTTCCGCTAAAAACTCCTTTAAAATCACCTTTATTGCTGTGTATCCTGGCACTGCAACAATCATTCCCACCACGCCAAAAAGGAGACCGGCGATAATGATGATGAGAAAAATTTCTAGCGGGTGCGATTTAACGCTATTGGAAAATATCAAGGGTTGAGAAAAGAAATTATCCACTAGTTGGCCGATTGTCAAACCAATCAAAACGTATCCGGTTTTGGGTAAGATTATAGTGCTGAAATCTAGACCCAAATTAGTCGTCATGGTGAGTACAATCATAATTACTCCGCCTATTATGGGACCCACATATGGAATGATATTAAAGAGGGCGCATAAGAAAGCGATTACAATGGCATTCTCTATACCGACCAGAACCAGCGTTATGGTATAGATTACAAAAAGCACAAAAATTTGTAATAGTAGACCAACAAAATAACGTGATAAGAGGTTGTTGATTTTGTCAATGGATTTCACAGTACCCGTTTCTTTATCGTTAGGTACAAATGCCAAAATACCCCGCTGGAAAAGCTTACTATCCTTTAAAAAAAAGAAGGAAATAAAAAGCACTGAAAACAGCCCTATACTCAAAGTGCTCAACGTGTCAAGAAACGAATTTAAAAAATTAGGGATGAACCCCACATTTAAGCCTTGAAGAATATTCTTTTCAATATCCGATTCTTCGATAAGCTCATTGACCACTTGGGGCGATGCGCCAAGATACCCCGTGGTCTGGGTGTATAGGGCATTCAAATTACGTTGTAATTCATCGATATTTAAAAGAGAGAGGTTTTTACCTTGTTCGGTAATCAAAGGTACAAACAGGGCTATAATGCCTCCGAGTATACCAACCATAAATATCATGGTAATAATTACGGCAATAGTATTCGGGAATTTCATTCGTCTTCTTAAAAAAAAGACAATAGGCCGCCCGATAAGCGCTATAACGGCTGCAAATGCCAGATAGGCCAAGACTGATTGAATTTGATATAAAAAATATAGCACCAAGGCAATTCCTACCAAAATGCCTACGGCGCGTAAAATTCCTTGAGAAATGGCTTTTGCGGTCATTAGTTAGTTTTTAAAGGCGTATGCTATAATATTAGCTCCCATCTTAAGTGCTTTTTCACGTATATCCGGGGGGTCATTGTGAACTGCCGGATCTTCCCAGCCATCACCTAGGTCGCTTTCGAATGTAAATAACAATACCAGACGGTTCTCATGAAATATACCGAGTGCTTGCGGTCGTTTTCCATCGTGTTCATGAATTTTGGGAAGACCCTCTGGAAATTTATAGACTTGTGAAAAAATGGGGTGATCAGCGCCTAGTTCTTCGAGTTGCTTACCGGGGAACACCTTTATTAATTCTTTCTGCAAGTAAGGTTTCATGCCGTAGTTGTCATCAATATGCAGAAATCCTCCTGATAGTAAATAGTCTCTTAAGTTTTTTGCTTCCTCTTGAGAAAAGACCACATTACCATGCCCCGTCATATGCAAAAATGGGTATTGAAATATAGTAATTTCACCTACTTCGACTACTTCTGGTTTCTCATTGAGCTTGGTGCCTATGTTTTCATTGCAAAATTTTATAAGATTGGGCAAGGCCGTAGGGTTAGAATACCAATCACCCCCACCTTTATATTTAAGAATTGCCAATTCTTGCCCATAAAGGCCACCGGTTAGTAAAGTGAAAATTAATAGAATACAAGATGTAAGAAGCCTCATAGTTGTCTTGACGATATTAAACCGTACCAAATTTAAGCATTCTCAGGCTGAAAAAATTCTTAATTCAGCCATTGTTAATTAGTGCGACTGTGGTGCAGGCCACAATGGCAGCCGTTTCGGTACGCAATCTATTTTTGCCAAGGGAGACAGGTAAAAATCCTTTTTCACGGGCCAATGTTATCTCGCGCCGTGAAAAATCTCCTTCAGGACCTATTAAAATGGTAACATCGTTATCAGGAGCCACCCGACGCTTTAGTTCCGTTTTTTCATCATCCTCACAATGAGCGATGAATAAAAGTCCGTGTTGGTCGTTTTCTATGAAGTCTTTGAAATTAATTGCAGGGTTTAGTTTGGGCAAATAAGTCTGTAGTGATTGTTTCATTGCGGAAAGTACTACCTTTTGCAGACGTTCGGGTTTAACTACCTTCCTTTCCGATTGTTCACAAATGATAGGGGTAATTTCATTCACACCTATTTCCGTTGCTTTTTCTAGGAACCATTCAAATCGGTCATTCATTTTGGTTGGCGCGACGACCATATGCAACCAATGTTTGGTTGGGTGTTTTTTGCTGTGGGAAACTACTTGAACCTTGCACTTCTTTGGGTTTGAATCGACTATTTCGGCTTCAAAAAGGTCACCTTTGCCATTAGTGATATGAAGGAGATCACCTTCCTTTTTGCGAAGCACTTTGATGATATGTCTACTTTCCTCCGAAGGAAAGGTCACTTGCGAAATACTGTTATCTAATGAGGCATTGTAAAATAGTTGCATATTAGCAGGATAGGTAACTTTGATTTATGTTCTAATTTTCAAAAATAGCATACAGTCTGGGCAAGGTCTAAAAAAAATGAACCGAATCGCAGTTTCTGTGTACTATAATACAAATCTATAAAGTGAAACTTGTAAAAAAACCAAAAAAATGAGAAAAGTATTAGGTAAAAGGATAATGATGTTAGTCTTAATTCTTGGAATGACGTTAGTGTCTTTCAAAACCTTATCGGATGATATCAAAGGATGGTTCTTGGCAGGAAGTAATCCGGAGTTATACGAAATTGGAACTGAAATGGATGCCCAACGTAACGGAACCGTAGGATTTTTAAAGTCGACTAGCAAGAAAATTTCTAAGAAGGGATTTGGTACGATAATGCAGCAATTTACCCCAAAGGATTATTTGGGTAAAAGAGTGAAGTTATCAGGTTCTATTAAATCTTCAGGGGTAGAAGACTGGGCTGGTATGTGGATGCGGGTAGATGGTAACACAAAAAAAGCACTTAGCTTTGACAATATGCAAGATAGACCCATCAAGGGTACAACAGGTTGGAAAAAGTATGAGATAATTCTTGATGTTCCTGCAGAGAGTAGATTGGTGGCCTATGGCGTTCTAGTTAGTGGTCCCGGCGCAGTTTGGTTAGATGATTTTGTCTTTGAGGTACTAGCGAAAGATTCGGAAACGACTAACAAATCAAGGGGTATGAAACTGAGTAGCCCTACCAATACAGATTTTGAACAATAGACAATAATTCAGAAGAAAATCATTCTTGGCATTTTATAAACATATTTTATATACCGGTCTTTCAGATGAAGATCTCATGCGGTATGTTGCAAGGGGAAAAGAAAAAGCATTTACCGAACTATATAGAAGATATGGCAATAAAATGCTGATTTTCTTCTATCAAAGGTTATATCAAGATAAGGAAAAGGCCGAAGATTTTTTACACGATTTATTTTTAAAAATAATCGAGAATCCCCAGTCCTTCAATACTAATAAAAAGTTTTCAACTTGGATTTATGCGGTGGCCTATAATCAATGTAAAAATGAATATCGCAAGAATGCTTCGGGACTAACTAAAAAAGAGCGCTACACGCTAGACAGTTCACTGGATATTTGCGAAAATCCAAGTTTTGAAAATGACTATGACCTTAAGACTTTTTCAGAAAGTCTTGAACTCGAATTACAGAAGATGGATGATAAACATGGTCTCACTTTTATTTTGAGGCATCAGGATGGTCTTGCGATTAAAGAAATCAGCAAAATAATGCAATGCTCTGAAGGCACGGTGAAATCGAGATTGTTTTATGCAATTAAAAGGCTTGCCCAGAAATTACAGATCTTTAAAGGGCAGATTAAAAATAATTGAGAAGGGAAATGGAAGAAAAATTAGAAAAATTGCTTTTACAAAAAGAGTTCGAGGCTCTATCACGTGACGAAAGAGAATATGTTTTATATCAGATTTCCGAAACAGATTATTCAGAATTCAGGAACTTGCTGGGACTCAATAAGATATTGTTTGATACAGATTCAAGAAACCTAGGTCTTCGGCCTGAAATAGGTGAATATTTGAAAAAATTGTATCGTAAAAAGTACCAAAGGCTTTTTCTAATGTCATTTTTGGCCAATTTTAAAATCTTAGAACTAAAGGATTTGCCCCCACTTTTTAAATATGGCATTTTAGGAATAATTTGCTTTTTTATCGGATTTTTACTTTTACGGCCCGTTGATCAAAAAAGTAGCAAGGTATTTGAAACTACGGCTATTGATATAGAGGAATTGCCTGATTTTGAACAAATGAACCAATATATGTATTTTGATGAAACCGGCGCGGATGTGGAGATTATTGTTCCGTAAGTCTGTCTAGTTTTAAATTACTTCAATTTACTTTTAGCGTGTTCCAGGCCCAATTCGACCCAATGCTGAAGCTGCTCTTCGGTTTCGATACCTGCTTGGGAGACATAGATAAATTCTTTCATGGGGCGTTTTGTGAAGTCCATGGGCCGCACATGGTTCATTTGCAAGACATCTTTCATTTTACTACCTAATACCCGAACCATAAGGTCTTTCTTTATAATGCCAACGGTCATTTTGCCTTTGTATAAATAGGCGATACCGCCGAACATTTTCTTCTCATTGAAATTTTCTTGCACTTCTAGCGGGAAAGACTGTAATGCCGCACGTATTCTCTTTGCTAATTCTAGATCGAACGACATGGCCCTAACTTTATTTTTTACAGATTACGTAGAGTACTCCTTTGCTGCCATTTTCTACAATTTCTGAGCCTTTATTGGCTTCGATAATTGTATATCCGATAGCTGTTAATTGATGAATGATATCGGCTTTTTTAACCCAATAAATACTGGGTTGGTCTTTTTTTAAAAGTTTCCAGTTGAACTGGGTATTGTTCAGTTTTAACCAAGGCAAATGATATTTAGATACCTCTTCGCCGCGTAGTTTTCTTAAAAAGTTGGCGCAAATGCTGAGAAGTGGGTTGTAGCTTTTTGAATCAAAATCTAAAAAAGTAAAGATGGTAAGGCTTCCGGGGCTAGCAATTCGATAGGCTTCTTCTAAAGATTTTTGAAAAAGTTCTTTAGGAACAAAGCACAGCACTTGCTGGGCATAAACTAGGTAATCGAATGTTTCGTCTTCGAACATCTTAAGATCCGATGCATCTGCCGCGATAAATTGAATGTTAGATGCTCTTCTGGCGGCTTCTTTTTGGGCGTACTCCATCATTTCTTCGACAATGTCGAAACCTGTGACATCTTTAAACCCGAATTCTTCTATGTAGAAAGTAAGTCTTCCTCCGCCAGCACCTGCCTCGACAACTTTCTTATCGGTATCGGTCAAGTATTTTTTTAGCACCGCTTTTTCCGCAGGAGAAACATTTTTCCTGTATATGGTGCTGTCTATCATATGTTCTGAGTAGAGCTCTTTGTTCCGGTTTGTAGAAGTTTTATCCATAAATAATACAATTATCGCATTCCGAATTTAACAAATAAAATGGATTTAAAGAACCTTGAAAAAAGAGAGGTATGACTAAAACCCATAGAACATGGTAACGTTCAATCAATGAATTTCGTCTTTTTGTATACTTTTTTTTGACCGTGCTCCGGGTGTAGGGCGCTTAAGATTCTTGTATGGTGTATCTGGCTTTTGCTGAGATATCTTGCTGCGCAAAGTTGCCTTCCTTGTATTTTAAATATCCGACGATACCTATCATGGCCGCATTATCGGTACAATATTCAAATTTAGGTATAAAGGTTGTCCATCCCTCCTTTTTCTCAGCAGCTTTTAAAGCGCTTCGAATGCCGGAGTTGGCAGAAACCCCACCACCGATTGCAACTTGGGTAATACCAGTAAGTTTGACGGCTTTTTTCACCTTATCCATCAAAATTTTGACAATGGTGTACTGAATCGAGGCACAAATGTCGTTCAGGTTTTCTTGAATAAAATCAGGATTGTTTTGTGTTTCCCGTTGAACGAAGTAAAGAATACTTGTTTTTAAGCCACTAAAACTGAAATTAAGGTCCGCCACTTTCGGTTTAGGGAAAACGAATGCCTTAGGGTTGCCCAATTGCGCATATTTGTCTAACAATGGTCCGCCGGGATATGGGAGTCCTAATATTTTGGCGCTTTTGTCAAAGGCTTCGCCCACGGCATCGTCTAAAGTCTGCCCAAGTACCTGCATATCAAAATAATCTTTGACCAAAACAATTTGGGTGTGGCCACCGCTTATGGTCATCGCTAAAAATGGAAATTCAGGTTGATTGTCTTGAGTTCCGTCATTGATGAAGTGCGCCAAAATATGGGCCTGCATGTGATTTACCTCGATTAGTGGAATTTGTAAACCGAGGGCAAGTGATTTTGAAAAAGAGGTGCCGACGAGCAAAGAACCCATAAGTCCTGGTCCGCGTGTAAATGCTATGGCTGATAATTGTTTTTTGTCGATATTTGCCTTTATTAATGCTTGGTGCACAACAGGAACAATATTTTGCTGATGTGCCCTTGAGGCAAGTTCGGGTACGACACCCCCATACTCCTCATGAATTTTTTGGGTGGCTACCACATTGCTCAGCGTTTTATCATTGCTTAAAACGGCGGCGGAAGTGTCATCGCAAGACGATTCAATTGCAAGAATATAAATAGTTTTATTTTCCACAAGGTTTGGAATAAAAATTGGTACACAAAGGTAAAACATAAAGCCCTATCAAAAAACTTAGAAAAATACTGATCAGAACCCTGTTGGTGTTTCTGTTGATATGTGTTTTGGGCACTATAATACTATCCTTACCGGTAGTACAGACCGGTTTTGCGACATATGCAACGAATTCAATCAATAAAGAATTCCGAACAAATATCAATATCGAAAAACTCAGGGTTTCACTTATTTCGTGGGATACCTCTTTGGAAGGGATTTATATTGAAGATTATAAGAAGGATACACTTTTTTACGTCGATGAGCTTGTTACTTCGATTATGAGCATGCGTAATTTGCTTCAAGGTAAATTGCAATTTGGAGACATTAGCATTAATGAGCTTGACTTTAAGCTTAAAACGTACCAAGACGACAAGAATACGAATCTAGAGGTTTTTATTGATAAATTAGATAATGGAAAACCAAGGAAACCGGGTGCTGACCCCTTCTTTTTCTCCTCCTCCGACGTAGAAATTGCCAATAGTACTTTTGTACTTATTGATGAAAATTTTGAACAAAGTAGAATTTTAGACTTTAAAAACTTGAATATTTCAGCCAAAGATTTTCAAATCTTGGGCCCCGAGGTAACTACGAATATTCAAGCTATGTCTTTCAATAGCAGTCGTGGTATTGTGGTCAATAAGTTGGCGACAGATTTTAAGTATACCAAGCAGATGATGCGATTCGATTCTTTGAATATTAAAACTTCTGAATCTAATCTTAAAGGAGGGCTGGTCTTCAACTACGAGCGCAAAGATTTTGCTGATTTCGTGAACAAGGTTAAACTTAGTGCCGAGTTCAGTGAGTCGACCATTGCTTTAGACGAGATAAATCTTTTGTACAACCAATTCGGAAGAGGAAAAATCGTGAATTTTTCTTCAAATGTAAATGGGGTTCTGAACGACTTAGTCACTGAAAATCTTTTTTTGCAATCTGATAATACTGGTATACGCGGTGATTTTAATTTTAAAAACCTCTTCACCAAGAAAAAGCCCTTTGTGATGGAGGCGCAAATGAAAAATGTGACCTCGAGTTACTATCAGCTGCGTTCGCTGATGCCCAATATTTTAGGAGAGTCCCTTCCTTCATCATTTCAAAAATTCGGACAGTTCACCATACGGGGCGATGCAACTATTAGCGAAACATCGATAAATGCGAAAGTGAATCTGAATACGGCTATAGGCAGTAGTTATGCAGACATGGAACTCACAGATATTGATCATATAGATAATGCAACCTATCAGGGTTTTGTTTCTTTAATAGATTTTGATCTTGGAGAGTTTGCCGACAATAAAAAGTTAGGGAAAACCAATTTAGACTTTAATGTAGAGGGGAAGGGGTTTGTTCAAGAAAATTTGAATACCGAGGTTATCGGGCAAGTCTATTCGGTTAATTTCAATAACTATGAATATAAGAATATCAAGGTATCGGGAATTCTAAAAGATCAACTTTTTGATGGTTTGTTGGTCAGTACTGATGAAAACCTGAAATTTAGTTTTAAAGGGCTTGCCGATTTTTCCGATAGACGCAATAATTTCAACTTTATCGCATCGGTCGATTATGCAGATTTACGGAAGCTGAATTTCATAAATGATAGCATCTCTATATTTAAGGGAGATTTATCTATGGATGTCACGGGAAATACCTTGGATAATCTAGTAGGTGATATCAAGTTTACCAAGACCAATTTTCAGAACAAGAACGATACCTATTATTTTGAAGATTTTAAAATTTCTTCATCTTTTGAAAATGATTCTGTTCGTATTATCGATATCAATTCACCTGATATTATTACGGGTTATTTGAAAGGTAATTTCAGGGTCAAAGAGATGGGTAAATTGCTGCAAAATTCTGTGGGAAGCATTTATACGAACTATAGACCCTTTGTTATTTCTAGTGGTCAAACCTTATCGTTCAACTTTAAAATATATAACAAGATAGTCGATGTTTTTTTTCCTGAAGTAGCGTTTGATCCAAATACTTTTATAAAAGGAAATATTATTGCGGACGAAGGCGATTTTAAATTGAATTTTAGGTCGCCAAGAATTGCTGCGTATGGCAATGAAGCAGATAGTATTGAAGTTAAAATAGATAATAAGAACCCGTTGTTTAATACGTATGTGGCGGTTGGTGATCTTTCCAATAAATATTATGATGTAAAAGACTTTAACCTCATCAACACCACCTTGAAAGATACTTTGTTTTTCAGAACTGAATTTAAAGGAGGCAGTGACTTCAATGATTCTTACAATCTTAACTTTTATCACACCTTTAATAAAGAAAACAAATCGGTTATAGGTCTAAAAACTTCTGATGTCAGTTTTAAAGGAAACAAGTGGATCCTGAACAAAAACGGTGATAGTTTGAATAAGGTAATTATCAATAGAACTTTGGATAGTATCAATATTCAAGAAATTGTGATGAACAATAGCGAGGAAGAGCAAATTCGTTTAAAAGGTCAGTTGGCCGATTCTACGTTCAAGGATCTTGAGCTACAGTTTAAAATAGTATCCTTAGATAAGATAACTCCTGCCATAGATAGTTTAAAGTTACAGGGTGAGGTGAACGGAACCTTGAACGTTTTGCAAAAAGATGATATCTACTTACCGTCATCAAATCTGGCCATTGCAGATTTCTCTATTAATGGAATGCGGTTGGGTGATTTGAATATAGGGATAGTCGGTAATAGGGATTTGACCGATTTTACTGTGAATTCACAAATAACAGATGGGGGAATTGAAAATTTTGGGGTGGTAGGCAATATTATTAATGAGGGAGATGTGCCTGAAGCGAATCTTTTGGTTAATTTCCAAAATTTTATTTTACAGCCTTTCGCTCCACTAGGTGATGGTGTTATTGGCAATATTAGAGGAAACTTGAATGGAAGTGCGCGAATAACCGGGCCCATTAATAATCCCGAAATGAACGGATTGCTGACTCTGAGCCATGCCGGTATCGGTATACCTTATTTGAACGTCGACTATGATTTCGCTTCCAATTCTAAGGTGAGATTGTATGAGCAAACTTTTGATTTTCAAGATATTGAATTAACCGATGTAGATGAAAAAACCAAGGCGACACTCGATGGTACTATAAAGCATAAGTTTTTTAAAGATTGGGTCTTAGATCTTGATGTGGATACCAAGGGGGATAGGATGCTGATTTTGAATACCGATTTCGAGGAAGAAGTCTTGTATTATGGTACCGGTTTTATAAATGGAAAAGGGCGGATTTTTGGTTCGACCAAGGCGCTTACGATAACCTTTGATGGTGAAACCGCAAAGGGGAGTTCACTAAAGATTCCGCTTAGCGATGTTACTTCGGTCGGTGATTATTCCTTTATTAATTTCATTCAGAAGAATGAGGCCGTCACTATAGAAGATCAGCGCGTATTGAACGAATTTCAAGGGTTGGAGCTTGAATTCGACTTAGCCGTTACCCCTGATGCCGAAGTGGAGATTGTTACAGACCCAAAAACAGGCAGTTCTTTAAAAGGTACAGGTGAAGGGCTGCTCCTAATTCGTATCAATACACGCGGAAAATTTGAAATGTATGGCGATTTTGTTGTGGTCACCGGTGAGTTCAATTATAAGTTTGGCGGGGTAATCAATAAAACATTCAGTGTAAAACCTGGGGGGACTATTAACTGGGAGAATGACCCTTTAAAAGCACAGCTCAATATGGAAGCTGTATATGCCCTGAACGCAAACCCGGCTCCCTTACTGGAGAACTCAAGTACGCGACGTATACCTACCGAGGTAGTTATAAAATTGACAGATGACTTAGAAAGTCCCGACATTCAATTTGGTATAGATTTTCCAGGCACCAATTCTATTGTACAATCAGAATTGGAATACCGCCTTCAAGATCCGACAGTTGAAGAAAGAAATGCACTTTTTTTATTGGCGCAAGGGTCTTTTGTAGGTGGTCAAAGTGGCATCAACCAGCAGGCGGTCACTGGGAACCTATTGCAATCGGCATCGGGACTATTGAATCAGGTATTGGGCGGTAGCAACGATAAATTTAATTTAGGCCTTTCCTATGAACAGGGTATTCTAGATCGAAATGCCGATGTTCAGACTGAAAATAGAATTGGAGTTACTGTTTCGACTCAAATTAGTGATCGAATTCTGTTTAACGGCAGGGTAGGGGTGCCGGTAGGTGGGGCTAGTGAAACAGTGGTCGCCGGTGATTTTGAATTGGAGCTTTTATTGAATGAGGAAGGAACTTTGAGTGCAAAATTCTTCAATAGGGAAAGTGAAATTCAGGCATTCTTGGCAGAGCGGTTGGGATACACTCAAGGTGCCGGGCTATCTTACGAAGTAGATTTTAACACTTTTAGCGAACTTTTCCGTAAAATACTAAGTAAAAACAATAACAAATTACCTAAGAAAGATTTACCCAAAGCCGAGGCTTTGCCAAGTTCAGTAATGGGAAAAGATAGCCTACTTCGGTTTTATGCCAAGTCTAACGGGGTAAAATAAATTTAGCACATTGACCCCCCCATAATGTTTTAAAACTAACATTCATCCTCTATAATTCATCAACGAAAACGTTTGATACGATTTTATCGTGCATAAACAAGTAAAATAAGGACTTCAACAATTTCTTATTTGGTAGAAGTTTGCTAATTTTGCTAGCTTAAAATTTTCGATGACGTCAAGCATAAAAAAGATTGGTGTTTTTACTTCAGGTGGTGATTCTCCTGGGATGAACGCCGCAATAAGGTCTGTAGTTCGCACATGTGCCTATATGAATGTAGAATGTGTCGGAATTTACAGAGGATATGAGGGAATGATGGAAGGCGATTTCAAGCCTATGGACGCGCGAAGCGTTAATAACATCATTAATAAAGGGGGAACTATTCTTAAGTCGGCCCGTTGCACAGAATTTAGAACCCCGGAAGGACGCAAAATAGCGCACGATAAATTACTGGAAGCGGGAATTGATGCTTTTGTGGTAATCGGGGGAGACGGTAGTTTCACCGGTGCTATGATTTTTAATCAAGAATATGACTTTCCTGTAATTGGTATACCGGGAACAATCGATAATGATATTTTTGGAACTACCTACACGCTTGGTTTTGACACGGCGCTGAACACCGTTGTCGAGGCTATTGATAAAATTAGAGATACCGCCAGTTCGCACAATAGATTATTTTTTGTTGAGGTCATGGGCCGAGATGTGGGTCATATTGCCTTGAATGCGGGAGTAGGGGCTGGTGCGGAAGAAATTTTGATTCCAGAAGAGAATTTAGGTCTAGATCGACTTTTAGAATCTTTAAAGCGGAGTAAGAAATCAGGCAAATCATCGAGTATTGTTATTGTTGCCGAAGGTGATAAAACAGGAAAGAACGTTTTCGAACTCAAAGAATACGTAGAAGAACATTTGCCAATTTATGATGTTCGGGTCTCTGTATTGGGGCATATGCAAAGAGGGGGATCTCCTTCCTGTTACGATCGTGTTCTAGCAAGTCGTATGGGGGTTAAGGCTGTAGAGGCACTGTTGGAAGGCAAAACAAATCTGATGGTAGGTATACAGGATAACAGATTGATACTGACTCCTATTAACAAGGCAATTAAGGGGCATACAAAAATTGATAAGGAACTCATGCGGGTTTCAGAAATAATGACAACATAATTAATCACTTAAAAAAGAGGAAAAATGTCAAATTTAAAAATAGGAATAAACGGTTTTGGTAGAATTGGAAGATTGGTTTTCAGAACTACTGTAAAACGAGGCGACATTGATGTTGTGGCTATAAATGATTTGTTGGATGTTGAACATCTGGCCTATTTGTTGAAGTATGATTCAGTTCATGGAAAATTCGATGGTACTGTTGATGTTAAGGATGGTCACCTTATTGTAAACGGAAAAACGGTTAGAATTACTGCTGAACGTGA
The DNA here is from genome assembly GCF_900103215.1 of Kriegella aquimaris. Lineage (GTDB taxonomy): Bacteria > Bacteroidota > Bacteroidia > Flavobacteriales > Flavobacteriaceae > Kriegella > Kriegella aquimaris. The sequence goes on along the minus strand of NZ_FNGV01000001.1, from coordinate 818,374 downwards.
TCCAAAGAATATTAAATGGGATGCAGTAGGTGCTGAAATCGTAGCTGAATGTACAGGGATCTTCACCACTTTGGAGACTGCACAATATCATATCGACGGTGGCGCTAAAAAAGTGGTAATTTCTGCCCCTTCAAAAGATGCCCCAATGTTTGTGATGGGTGTGAACCATAAAGATGTTAAGGCATCCGATACTATTGTATCCAATGCATCATGTACTACGAATTGTTTGGCGCCAATGGCCAAAGTATTGAATGACAATTTCGGAATCGAAGAAGCATTAATGACTACCGTACACGCTACAACAGCAACACAAATGACTGTTGACGGACCTTCCAAAAAAGATTGGAGAGGTGGTAGAAGTGCCATGTTGAACATTATTCCTGCCTCGACAGGTGCTGCCGTTGCGGTAACCAAAGTTATTCCTGAGTTGAAAGGAAAACTAACAGGTATGGCCTTTAGGGTACCAACTGCTGACGTTTCTGTTGTCGATTTAACTGTTAAATTGGAAAAGGCGACTTCTTACGAAGAAGTAAAGAAAGCGTTCAAAGATGCTTCCGAAGGCGAGTTAAAAGGCATTCTAGGGTATACTGAAGAAGCCGTTGTTTCCCAAGATTTCGTTAGTGATGCAAGAACAAGTATTTTCGATGCCGGTGCTGGTATCGAATTGAATTCTAAGTTCTTCAAGTTGATCTGCTGGTACGATAACGAAGCCGGATTCTCTAACAAATTAGTAGACTTGACGCAGCACGTGGCAAGTTTGTAAGTAATTCCAGTTCTTCTAATCTTATTTATTAATAGAATTTCCTGAAAGCGAAAAATACATCTTTCGCTTTCAGGAATATTCATTCTAACTATTGATCCATGATTGTGATTGTTGATAGTGGTGCCACAAAAGCGGATTGGATTGCCCTAGATGGTAAGGGAGACCGACTTTTTTTAACCCAGACTTTGGGTCTTAGTCCAGAGGTTCTGACACGAGAGGTTATCGAAGATAGATTGGCAAATAATTTTGAACTTGCCCAGAATAAAGAAAAGGTAAGTCAGTTGTTTTTCTACGGAGCCGGATGCGGTACAGACCGTATGAAAAAGTTTTTAAAGAAAATTTTCAAAGGCTTTTTTCCGAATGCACAAATCGATGTTAAGGAAGATACGTATGCCGCAATTTATTCTACTACTAAAATTGGCCAACAAGGTATTGTATGTATCCTTGGTACAGGCTCAAATTGCAGCTATTACGACGGCCACCAACTTATTCAGAAAGTCGTTTCATTAGGGTATATACCTATGGATGATGGCAGCGGAAATTTCTTTGGTAGAAAATTGATACGTGATTACTACTATCACAAAATACCACAAGACTTGGCCGTTAAGTTTTCTCAAGGTTACAATCTTGAGGCTGATGTTATTAAGGAAAACTTGTACAAACAGCCTAACCCGAATACCTATTTGGCTACTTTTGCGCGGTTTTTAGTGGAGAACAAAGAACACCCATATTGCAAAGGAGTAATCGATAAAGGTTTTCAGCAGTTCATTAACAATCAAGTGATGCAATTTGAACTAGCCACCAAAGTGCCAATACATTTTGTGGGTAGTATTGCATATTTTTTACGAGAAGAGCTAACAGCGGTACTGGAACGTAACGATTTAATACCTGGGGTAATACGGCAAAGACCGATTGACGGGCTTGTCGAATTCCATAAAGATACTATTTAACCGCTATTGCGGAAATCTCTACGTTTACAAATTTAGGTAGATTTGCCACTTCCACGGTTTCTCTGGCAGGTGCACTTGCTTCATTAAAATACGAGCCATAAACCTCGTTTATTTTGCTAAACTGGTTCATGTCTTTAATGAATATGGTGGTCTTGATCACGTTTTCAAAAGTCATTTCTGCTGCGTTGAGTATGGCTTTTAAATTGTCCATCGAACGTGCGGTTTCTTTTTTAATATCCCCTTCTACAAGTTCTCCTGTTTTTGGATCTAGAGGTATTTGACCTGAGACATATAGCGTGTTTCCACTTAAAACAGCTTGGTTATAGGGCCCTATGGGAGCTGGGGCTTTAGAAGTGTTGATTATTTTTTTCATGATATTTTTCTTACGCAATTAAAATTGAAATTTTTAAAATGAGGAAACTGAGGCAATATATTTGAATTACTGGCTTCTGTTTTCCCATTTCAAATCACTAAGTATCGAGCTCTTTATGCCGATGAAAAAATACCACCGCTCATATTTACCGAAGGGAGACCAGTTAAAACGCATAGTAAAACTCTTTAAGTCACGTTCGAAACGCAACTGTGTGAGTGTGAACCCATTATTTTTGAAATCATAACCTGAGGATCCTCCGATTTTCCATCGGGGAGATAGTTCAATGTTTCCGGAGAACATCAAAGAATGGCTACTGAACTCATCTTGTCTGCTTGAGTTGGAATAAGTGGCGGAATATGCCAATCTAAAGTCCCATGGTATCTTAGTCCCATAGATGGGGTTTTCAACATCTTCGCCCTTCTTGTTTTGTTCTTCTTCCTGCCTTCTTGGGTCATTAAAGTTGTCCGCCTGACCAAAAAGGTCATCCGTACGGCCCCCACTTTGCGCTACATAATCGTATGGGTTTTCCTCATCTTCGTCTTTGTCATCCTCCTTTTTTCCGAATGTTTTACTATCGATTGAATAGCCCACGTTGATGTTCGCCCTAGTAAGTCTTAAAAGACTTCCGCCATTGTCGATGTTCCAGGTATTAATTCGCCTGCCATTGTTGTCAATAGCATAGGGATCTAAACCTGCCGAAAAGTTGACCGACATTTTGTTGTTCAAGATATTCGTTCCCCCGTTAACACTTAAAGGACTTAATTTTAACGAATCGGCTTCTAAATTGTATCCTGTCGATACATTGAAGTTGCTCAGTAAGGGTACTTTCTTTGGTTTAAGGGCCGTCGAGTCTTTATCACGTACCTTTGCCTCCAGTGTATTGGCCAGTGAAAAACTAAGGCTGTTCGATCGGCTCAGGCTTGGCGCTCCATTTAAGGTTCCCGTAAACCTACTATATTGTACAACTTCTCCGTTGGCATCCAAATACTCATCATAGAATTGTTCAAAGGAAGGTGCGTAGCCATAGCTTAGCGATGGTCGCATTACATGTCGAATGGCCTGTATTTTTTTATCTTCCCCAAATTCGAAAGTTCCGTACAATGTCGTTCCAATGCTGGCGCTTAGATTGTACTTGTTATAGCGGTCAAAACCCGAGACGGTGTCTCTTACGACCGCGCCGGCTTCGGCGTCATAACGTTGTGCAAACGTTTCCAATGTCCACACATCTTCATAGCTTCCTCCCATAGAAACACTGAAAAATTTAGCCACTTTAAAATTTGTACTGATAGGCAAACGGTGTCGGGCACCGACCCTTGCATTTTCGAACATACCACTTTGGAAGAACTGGTCTTCGGTAATGGATAAGCTGTTTCGGGCATTCACATCATACTGAAAATTAATGTTTTGTAAAGCCCCCTTTTTGATACCATCCCTTTTTGCAAAGGGAAAAATGCGCTCCATACTCGCTTGAAACGTAGGTAGCGTCATTTCTATGTTCTCCGTATTGGTATTTTGGCTGTGGGTGGCCGTCAAACTCATATTGACCGAAGGGTAGGCGGGAAAGGTCTTAGAATACGAAATCGATGAACTGAGGGTGTTGTTCTGGGTGTTGGGCAGGTTACGCTGCAACAATGAATTTTGATAGTACGAACTGCTTCCTAAATTCACTGATGCCGAGAATCTTGAATTGGGGCTGGCCTTTGTGTCTTGCGAATGTGAAATCTGTACATTGTAAATAGTGCTTCTGCTATAATCACTGAATCCTTTCTGGCTGTTAACCAAATTTTCATATCTGAAATTGACATTACCACGATACCTATATCGTTTTGAATAGACCGATTGTGTTCTAAAACCATAACTTCCGTTGGTATATAGATCTCCGGTAAGGGTTAAATCTACATAATCGCTGATGGGAAAGTAGTAACCACCATCTTGAAGAAAGTAGCCGCGATCGGGATCGTTACCAAAAGTTGGCATCATCAGACCTGCCGTTCTTCCGACCGTAAGTGGAAAATAAGCGAACGGTAGTGCTATTGGTGTTGGTACATCGGCAATATAAAGGTTGCTGAAACCGGCGATCACCTTCTTTTTGGGTACAAATTTCGCCTTTCGTATTCTGATGTAGTAATCAGGATTTATGGTGTCTTGCGAAGTTGTGAGTTTTCCTTCATGTAGAAAATATACCGAATCGTTCTCCTTTTTTGTTATTTCGGCATATACTTTCATGGCATCACTTCCCAATTGGTCCAGGCCGGCCTGTTGCTCCGTACGGGAATTCCAAATCAATGCTTTTTCGGTATCAAAATTAAAGCGAATAGAATCGGGCCTTACTTCATTGTCACCCTGTTTGAAATAGGGTAATTGGGTGTAATTGCCGACGGAATCTTTGATGCGACCTGCATATACCTCATTCTTGACATAGTCCATAATAATAATACCGGCTTTTAATTCTGTGTCTTGGTAATATATCTCGGCCTCGTTGTATAAATATATTTTCTGGTCTTTCTGGCTGAGTTTCACATAATCTTTGGCCTTATATTTGATTTTGTCTAATAGAACTGATTGTTTGACCGCTGATGAATCAATATTGGCGGAGTCTTTTACCACATTGTTGCTCAACGGGTTGACCATCAGTATGGGGGCGACTATACTGTCCTCTTGCGCTTTAATTGGAAGTGGTACAATTTGGTCTTCTTGTGCGACGCCAAAAAGAGTGCCAATGAATAGCAGTAATAGGAAAAGTAGATAATGTTTGTTTGATTGCAAGGCTATATATCCTATTTTTGTAACCGTTTGGTGGCGTCCCGCACTATGTTGACTGGTAGTATTCGGGCAAACTTACATATATTTTTTGTTCCTCTTGTAGGGTATTACAATAAATTTAACCATCGGAAGAATAACAAAACGCGATGAAGACCTTTATATGAAAAAACCTTTTTTAGTCCTTTTTTCTGTATTATTTTTTTTCCTATTGTCCTTCAACTTTGGTTATGCCCAACAGGCCGACGATGACAAATTTATAGTTGTTCTTGATGCCGGCCATGGTGGTCACGACCCTGGAAATTTGGGTAACGGCTATTTTGAAAAGAATATTGCGTTGAATATTGTTCTTAAGGTTGGGCGTGTTCTTGAGCAAAACCCTGATATAAAGGTGATATATACTCGAAAAGACGATACTTTCATTGATTTATACGTTAGGGGGGAAATTGCCAATAAAGCCAATGCCGATCTTTTTGTTTCTGTTCATTGTGATTCGCACACCTCAGATGCGCAAGGTGCGGGTACATTTGTTTTAGGGCTTCACGCCAATAAACAGAATTTCGAAATTGCCAAAAAGGAGAACTCAGTTATTTATTTAGAGGATAACTACGAGAGCCGTTATGCGAATTATGATATTAACTCTCCGGAGTCCGTTATTGGTTTGACGATCATGCAGGAAGAATTCTTGGACCAGAGCATCGCCTTGGCAAAAATGATTCAAGATAATTTCTCGGGGAAACTTAAACGTACCGACAGAAAGGTAAAGCAAGCGGGGTTTATTGTATTACATCAAACATTTATGCCCAGTGTTTTGGTCGAAACTGGTTTTTTGACAAATAAAAAGGAAGGATCTTATCTTAATTCAAAGAAAGGTCAGGCAGAAATCGGAGAAGCCATTTCAGATGCCATACTTGACTATAAGAAAAGTGTTCAATCGAATACTAGTTTCACCGGTATGGCCGGTAGCATACCCTCAACCCCTGAATTACCTTCTGGTGATGTAAAAGATAAAAAGGAAGCAAAGAAAGCCGCCCCTAGTATTACACCGCTTAAATCCACTGCTCCCGTGACTAAGAAAACCAAGGAAGTCACGCCTCCGCCTCCACCGGTGGTAGAAAAACCGATAGTGGTTAGAGAGAAACCGACTAAAGAAGAAAGCAAATCACAAGAAACGGTTAAGCCACACGACTTGAAAAAGGCCAACGATAAGAAAGATTTAATATTTAAGGTACAGATATTTGCTAGTTCTAAAGACCTTCCGTTAAGCCCTGATTTCTTCAACGGATTGAATAAAATAACGAAAGAGCCTGTTAATAACCTGTATCGTTACCTTTATGGGAGTACAAATTCGATAAGTGAGGCCAAACTGTTAAAGTCAAATGCCGATTTGAACGGATATAAGTCGTCATATATTGTGGGATATAGAAATGGTGTAAGAATTCCTGCGAAAGAGGTAGCTAAATACGTTTCGGAATAAATAATGCTGTCATCTAATTTTTATTTCTAATTTTGTTAGGCACTAGAAAAACTTGCTTTTGAAACTATCGAGAGAAATTAAGACGGGAATTATCGTTATAGGCGGTATTCTCTTGTTTATTTTAGGATTCAGTTATCTGAAATCTACACCACTTTTTGACAATAGTAAAACCTTGTATGCGGTCTATGATCATGTTGGGGGACTACAGCCCGGTACTCAGGTATCAATAAATGGGTTTAATGTGGGTAGTGTGAACGACATAAAGTTTAAAGACGCCTCTGGGAAGCTTATCGTTACATTTTCGGTAAATAATAATTTTTCGTTTTCCAGAAATAGTAAGGCCGAGCTCTATGATACGGGTATTATCGGGGGTAAAGGCATACAGATTAAACCGGTTTTTGATGATGCTCCTTCCGCAAAATCAGGAGACACCTTGATCACAAATACAAGACCCGGACTGACCGATTTACTACAGCAAAAGCTTACGCCTTTACAGTTAAAAGTAGAAGATGCCTTTACAAATGCAGATTCGCTATTAATGAATGTAAATCAAATTTTAGACACTAAGGCGAAGCGAGATTTGCAAGAGAGTCTGAGCGGACTTAACAGTACTATTAGTAGTTTTAAGCGAAGTGCAGATATACTCAGTAATATATTGAGCGATAATCAGAGTAAGTTGGACAGCTCCATGACGAATTTTCAAAAGTTGACCTATAATTTCGCCAGTTTATCCGATTCACTCAATAATGCAGGCCTCGGTAGAACTCTGGCAAGTTTAGAATCGACAGTGGCCAATCTTGATAAGGTTTTGGCGGGAATAGAAAGAGGAGATGGTACCTTGGGTAAGTTGATGCAAGACGAGCAACTCTATGCCAATCTAAATAATGCTTCCAAAGAATTGGATTTACTGCTTCAAGATTTTCGTTTGAATCCGAAACGCTACGTAAATGTTTCCGTTTTTGGCAAAAAACAAAAAGATTATACCGTTCCTGAAGATGATCCGGCCGAAAAAACAGAAGACCAATAATGAACTACCTTCCTAATATCATTTTTTTAATAATTCTAGCGGTAGGTATTGGGTATTTCGTGAACAACATAAAGAAGCTCAGAAGAAATATTAAACTGGGCAAAGACATTGATGTTTCCGACAATAAACCCCAACGCTGGAAAAACATGACCAGAATTGCCCTTGGGCAAACAAAAATGGTCGTAAGGCCTGTAGCAGGTTTTCTCCACATCATCGTTTACGTAGGCTTCATCATCATTAATATAGAAGTACTGGAAATCATCATCGATGGTATCTTTGGTACCCATCGCATTTTTGCTCCCTTGGGTACGCTCTATGATTTCTTAATCGCCTCGTTTGAAATTTTGGCCCTATTGGTAATTGTGGCTGTGATTTTATTTTGGATACGTAGAAACATTATTAGATTACAACGTTTTATTAAGCCTGAAATGAAAGGTTGGCCTAAGAAAGATGGTAATCTTATTTTGTATATAGAGTTGGTCTTGATGCTTTTGTTTTTAACAATGAATGCTGCCGATTACCAACTTCAGCAGTTGGGTGCTGCACACTATACTGAAGCGGGATCTTTTCCGGTAAGCCGGTTTATAGCTCCGATTTTTGAAGGTTTGTCTCTTTCGACACTAATTGTGGTTGAACGCACTGCTTGGTGGCTTCATATTACGGGTATTTTGATTTTCTTGAATTATCTGTATTTTTCGAAACACTTACACATACTGCTGGCTTTTCCCAATACCTATTTTGGAAAATTAGGGCCGAAGGGAAAATTCAAGAACCTAGATGCCGTAACCCAAGAAGTAAAACTAATGCTTGATCCGTCTGCGGATCCTTTTGCCGCTCCGGCCGAAGATGCTGCCGATCCTGAGAAATTTGGTGCCTCCGATATTATGGATTTGAGTTGGGTGCAGTTATTGAATGCCTACACCTGTACAGAATGTGGACGATGTACCAGTGAGTGCCCGGCGAATCAAACCGGTAAGAAGCTTTCTCCAAGAAAAATTATGATGGACACTCGAGACCGTATCGAGGAGGTCGGTAAAAACTTGGATGCCAATAAGGGTAAGTTTGAAGATGATGGTAAGCAATTGCTTGATGATTATATCACTCGTGAAGAACTTTGGGCCTGTACATCTTGTAATGCTTGTGTAGAAGCCTGTCCGGTAAGTATAGATCCACTATCCATTATTATGGATATGCGACAATACTTGGTGATGGAGCAATCGGCGGCGCCCTCCGATTTGAACAATATGATGACCAATATCGAGAATAATGGAGCCCCATGGCCATTCAACCAAATGGATCGGCTAAACTGGAAAGAAGAACTGTGATATGGAAAGTAAATTGAAGGTACCGACAATGGCTGAACTTTTCGCTGCCGGTCAACAACCAGATGTCTTATTTTGGGTAGGCTGCGCTGGTAGTTTTGATGATAGGGCGAAGAAAATAACGAAGGCATTCGTCAAAATACTAAATCAGGCGAATGTTTCATTTGCCGTTTTAGGAACGGAAGAAAGTTGCACTGGAGATCCAGCCAAACGTTCGGGCAATGAATTTTTGTTCCAAATGCAAGCGATGACCAATATCGAGGTTATGAATGGGTACGAGGTGAAAAAAATCGTTACGACCTGTCCCCATTGTTTTAATACTTTAAAAAATGAATACCCTGGTTTAGGCGGAACTTACGAAGTTTTGCACCACACCCAATTTTTAAAGCAATTATTGGAGGAGGGTAAAATTTCTATAGAAGGTGGGAAATTTAAGGGAAAACGAATAACCTTTCACGATCCCTGTTACCTTGGCAGGGCTAACGGTGTCTACGAAGCTCCTCGTGAATTGATTCGAAAACTCGATGCCGAGTTGGTAGAAATGAAAAATTGTAAAAAACAGGGGTTATGCTGTGGTGCCGGAGGAGGACAGATGTTCAAAGAGCCCGAAAAGGGAGATAAAGACGTAAACGTCGAACGTACCGAGCAGGCACTAGAAACCCAACCTGAAATAATTGCAGCCGCTTGTCCTTTTTGTAACACCATGATGACCGATGGGGTAAAAAGTAAGGAGAAGGAAGCTTCTGTAGTGGTCATGGATATTGCAGAGCTTATCGCCAACGCGGAAGATTTGTAGATTTTAAGAAAATTGGAATTAAGGATTATCACTTTGGTACGACTTTGGTAATGAACAACTGTATCTTATTAATATGTAAATTATTAAGATTCCTTTTCGACCATTGAATAGAAACGCCTCAAAAAGATTAATTGAAGATGTTAGTAGATTTTGAAGAACTACCCGATACCTCACGGGTTTGGATATTCCAAGCCAGCAGAAGTTTTTCTCCTGAAGAACTTATAGAAGTAGAACAAGAGCTTAATGGCTTTATTGAGCAATGGACCGCTCATGGAGCGGATTTAAAGGCGGGATATACCATAAGATATAATAGATTTATCATTTTGGCTTTGGATCAATCAATGGCTGCCGCTTCCGGTTGCTCCATAGATGCCTCCGTTCATTTCATCCAGCAATTGGAGAAGAGATATAATGTGGAGTTATTGGACAAAATGAACGTTTCCTATAAACAAGGAGAATTTGTCGCCTACAAGCCACTGGCCGATTTTAGGAAAATGGCCAAACAAAAAGCAGTTTCGGCAAATACAGTTGTATTCAACAATTTAGTAGCCACCAAAGCTGAATATCTTGAAAATTGGGAAGTACCCGCTTCTGAAAGTTGGCACGCAAGGTTTATGTGATTTTTGCATCGGTTTATTCAGTTCATATGCTGGCTACAACCTTTAAGTTCAATACAGATCCGATGAAATGCAATATTTTTACATGGTTTGAGTTATTCCCCTAGATGATTTTAATATGCGCTTTTATATAGCACTCATTTTCTTTTCCTATTTCATTTCACCTGTTTTTGGCCAATCGAATCCACTAGTTGCCAGTGATAGTCTTTTACAGCAAATCTGGGTAGATGCCCGGTATAATGAAATGTCATTAGACGAAAGGGTGGGGCAGTTGTTCATGGTGAGTGTGGCATCCGATCAAAGTAAGGAAAGTACGGATAGAATAACGGACCTTATTCGCAAACAGCGTATTGGAGGGGTTATTTTTTCAACAGGAGGACCGGTGCGACAGGCCAAACTGACAAATACGTATCAAGCAGCATCTAAAATACCTCTGCTAATTGGGATGGATGCGGAATGGGGCCTCGCCATGCGTTTAGATTCGACCTATGCTTTTCCCTGGAATATGACCTTGGGAGCCATAACCGATAATAATGTGGTGGAAAAAGTAGGGCAACAGATAGGAAAGCATGCCAAACGACTAGGTGTTCATATCAATTTTGCCCCTGATGTCGATATCAATATAAATCCTAAAAATCCCATAATAGGAAATCGTTCCTTTGGTGAGGATAGGGATAATGTTACCAACAAAGGGGTTGCTTTCATGAAAGGTATGCATAAAGCAGGAATACTCTCAAGTGGCAAGCATTTTCCTGGACATGGTGATACAGCGACAGATTCGCATCATGCACTGCCAATAATCAATTTTTCGAGGTCTAGGTTAGACAGTATTGAGCTCTATCCCTATAAAAAATTAATTAGGGAAGGGTTGAGCAGTGTGATGGTCGCCCATTTAAATGTACCGAGTTTAGAAATAAAGGAAAATCTACCCTCTTCGTTATCGGAACAGATTATTTCAGGTTTGCTTAAAGATAAAATGGGTTTCAAAGGATTGGTCTTTACTGATGCCCTGAATATGAAGGGTGTGGCCAATAGTGGAAAAGATGGAGATGTTGAGTTGGCTGCTTTTATGGCCGGCAACGATATTCTTTTAATGCCGACGGAGGTAGAAAAAGCTAAGGAAAAACTTATTAAAGCATACAACAAAGGCAATATTACCGAGGAAAGATTGTCAAGCTCGGTGAAAAAAATATTGATGGCCAAATACAAAGTGGGCCTAAACCAATACCGTCCAATAGACCTGAACAATCTATACGAAGATTTGAATTCATTAGAAGATGATTTGGTTTATGAAGAAGCCATTGAAAATGCGATTACGGTAGTAAAGAACAATTTTTATCTCATGGGGATTAAAAAATTGGAGAATAAAAAAATAGCGTACGTGAAATTCGGTGACGCAAATAGCGACCCTTTTATAAATGAATTGAACAATTACGCCGACGTCACTCAGGTCAATGGCAAAGATATTGTGACGTTAAAGAAAAAATTGGCTGACTACAATTTGGTTATTATCGGCTTTCACAAGAGCAATGAAAGTCCATGGAAATCTTACAAGTTTTCAAAAAATGAGTTGTCATGGTTAAAAGCAATAGCTGATTCAAGAAGCTCAAACCTGATACTTTCTGTATTTGCGAAGCCTTATGCATTGTTGGATATTGACTCATTTGCCAATATTGATGGGGTGGTAATGGCCTATCAGAACAGCAAATTAGCACAAGAAAAAGCGGCCCAGCTAATTTTTGGCGCTATTCCGGCTAAAGGTGTATTACCTGTAATGGCACACAAAGACTTTCCGGTGAAGACGAACGTGCAGTTAAAGTCCTTGATGCGATTGGGCTATAGCTATCCAGAACGGGTCGGCTTTAGTTCTTCGAAACTTGCAGAGGTGGATCATTTGGTTCAAGATGGACTTGACTCTTTAATGTATCCTGGGGCTCAGGTTTTGATTGCACGCAAAGGAAAAGTTATATATCACAAAGGTTTCGGAAAGCCTACTTACGAATCTAAAGAGAATATTTCCACCGAAAATATTTATGATTTGGCGTCAATGACCAAGATATTGGCAACACTACCATTAATCATGAAAATGGAGGAAGAAGGAAAAGTAGCACTGAATGATACCTTTCAGGACTTAGTTCCCGAATATGCCGATTCCGAATTAAAAGACGTCACCGTACTGAAAGCTTTATCACATTATGGACGCTTACCAGCTTGGATCGCCTTTTATATCGATACGTTGGATAAAAATAAAAAGCCATCTTCTGAATTTTATAGAAATGCCCCTACCAAGGGGTTTTCATTTAAGGTCAGTGACAACTTGTATCTTACAGATGCCTATAAAGATTCTATATATAATCGTATAGGCCGGCAAAGTTTAAAGTCTAATAGATATCGATATAGTGATGTGGGTTACTATGTGATGAAGAAATATATTGAAGATTTCTATAAAAAAGGTATGGACCAATTGGCCGACGACTTTTTGTATAAACCCTTGGGTGCTTCACATACAAGTTACAACCCTTTACAAAAGTTTCCGAAGAACATCATTGTGCCATCTGAAGTAGATAAGTATTATAGGCATCAGACAGTACAGGGGTATGTTCACGATATGGGTGCGGCAATGCAGGGTGGGGTAGGAGGCCATGCTGGTTTATTCAGTAATGCCAACGACGTAGCCAAAATCATGCAAATGTATTTACAGGGAGGATTTTACGGAGGTACGCGATTTTTGGAAGATAGAACTATTAAAAAATTCAATAATTGCTATTTCTGTGATAGGCACGTGAGAAGAGGGGTTGGTTTTGATAAACCACAATTGGAAAACAGCGGGCCAACTTGTGGTTGTGTTTCACGAAAGAGTTTTGGTCATAGTGGCTTTACAGGTACTTATACTTGGGCCGATCCAGAAGAAGAAATAGTTTATGTTTTCTTATCGAATAGAACCTATCCTACAGCTTCAAATACGTTATTAGTTAAATCGGGGTTAAGAACACGCATTCAAAAGGCCATTTACGACGCTATTCTAAATTAAACTGTAATTTTGTCGAGATGAAAATAGCAATTGTTTGTTACCCGACCTTTGGTGGAAGTGGCGTTGTAGCCACAGAACTTGGTATAGCTTTGGCCAATAGAGGGCACGAAATACATTTTGTGACCTATCAGCAACCCGTGCGCCTAGAACTCTTGAACAATAGAATTCATTTTCATGAAGTGAATGTTCCCGAATACCCTTTGTTTCATTATCAGCCTTATGAATTGGCATTGTCAAGCAAGCTAGTTGATACCATCAAGTTATACGGTATCGAACTTTTACATGTTCACTATGCGATTCCTCATGCGTATGCCGGGTATATGGCAAAAAAGATGTTAGAGGAGGAAAATATTCATGTTCCCATGATTACAACATTACACGGAACGGATATAACGTTGGTGGGAAAACACCCATTTTATAAACCTGCAGTAACCTTCAGTATAAATCAATCTGATGTAGTGACCTCGGTTTCCGAGAGTCTAAAGCAACAAACCTTAGGGTTATTTGCTATCAAAAAGGAGATTGAAGTAGTTCCTAATTTTATTGACAAGAATAAGTATAAGGCTTCCTTTACCGATTGTCAACGATCGATAATGGCCCATGATGATGAGCGAATTATTACGCACATTAGCAATTTTAGAAAGGTGAAACGTATACCGGACGTTATAAGAATATTCGAAAGAATACAGCGAAAAATATCCGCTAAATTGATAATGGTAGGTGAAGGTCCTGAAAAAGTAGGGGCAGAGGAGTTATGTGATAAATTAGGAATTTCCGAAAAAGTAATCTTTTTAGGAAATAGCAATGAAATTGACCGAATTTTGTGCTTCTCCGATCTCTTTTTGCTCCCTTCCGAATCCGAGAGTTTCGGATTGGCGGCTTTAGAGGCAATGGCCAATAGGGTTCCAGTTATATCGAGCAATACTGGGGGTGTTCCCGAAGTCAATCAACAGGGAGTCACAGGTTTTTTGAGCGATGTAGGTAATATTGATGAGATGGCCGATAATGCAATGCGTATACTGGGTGATGATAAAACCTTGGACCAGTTCAAAGAGAATGCCTATCAAGCATCCTTACAATTTGATATTTTGAAAGTGCTTCCGCTTTACGAAGCTATTTATGAAAAAGCATATAAAAGTCGTTTTAAAGAGTCGTACAGTTAAGTCAAGAGTAATTGTACTTTGTGGTGTTTTGGGTATTCTTTTGTCATGTAATGCACAAAAGAACACCCAAAAAAATGCGGCTAGCGATGATGACAGATTGACCTTAATTCTACAAGATAATTACGGTGGAAGTGATTCCACCGAAGTTTTGATTATCAAAGACACCAAAAGATTACAAAGTTTCTTCGCAGAAATAAACAGGACTAGAAAACCAGGACTTCCGGTACCAAAAATAGATTTTGATCAAGAAATAGCCATCATTTTTTGCGGTGGTTTGCAGCGGGGTAATGCAACACCCGAACTTTCGATATTGGAAGAAAGCCCGACTACTTTGGTTTTACGTTCGAACAAACCGAAGCAAACTTCTGGAACGGCGATTATTAGTCCTTTTAGCCTATACACCCTGCCCATTACCCAAAAGGAAATCGTTGTTAAAGGAGAGTGACCTAAATCGATGATTTTGGTATTTCAACTATCTAACGAATATTCTTACTTTTCAAAGTTTTTTTTCTCTGAAAAAGACTGGTCTGCCTAATTTTACACATTAATTGTCCCAAATTATAAACTTATGCAAATATATAGAAAGGCTTTGGCCCTATGCCTATTATTCACTTTAGGTCAGATTTATTCACAGGAAGAAGATTTAAAACTTACCTCAAAAGACAGTATTGTAAACAGTTCCTGGATGGTAGGACTTGGTTATAATATTGTTGACGATTCTGGAGACGCTTTCAATGATTTTACCACTATAAAGGATCAATGGAACGCCGTAGCTTTTCCTTCGAGAATAAGCGTCGGAAGATATTTCAAAAGCGGGTTGGGCCTTGAAGTAATTGGAACTTACAACAAATACAAAAAAGGCTTTGTCATTGATGGATTGATAAACCCTGATGACATAAGTTATTTCGGCATAGATTCTAGGTTAAGCTATGACCTTAATAAAATTATAGGAGAAACGGCTTGGTTTGATCCTTACGTTGGTGTAGGTCTGGGGTATACCGATGCAAATAATAATCCGCGCGGCACCTACAATGCTGTTGTTGGTTTCAGGACTTGGTTTTCCGACAAATGGGGATTGGACCTCAATTCGAGTGGAAAATGGGCGATTGGAGACAATGGTGCTACGAATCATATTCAACATGGCTTAGGGGTGGTTTATCGTTTCGGTATTGAGAAAGGGTTATCGAAGAAGGGCTTAGAGAAATTAGCGTTAATAGATGAGATAGCAAATGAACGAGAACGCATACAAGATTCCATAGCTTCGGCAAATAGGGCTGAAGAAGCGGCGGCTTTGGCAGAAAGATTGGCCTTGGAAAAGGAAAGAAAGCGATTGGCCGATGCAGAACAAGCTAGAATAGATGCCGAAAATAAGCGAAAAAGCGATATTGAAGATAGAATAAAACGGTTAGGGTTTGTGTATTTCGCATTAAATTCTTCCTACATTAGAAACGAATCTCTTAGTGTTCTAGACAAACTGGCCAATTTAATGCGGGAAATACCCGAGTTGGAGCTCAAAGTAACTTCTCATACCGATTCAAGAGGTGCTTCTCCATATAACCAGTGGCTGTCCCAGAAGCGGGCAGATCAGACCAAAAGTTATCTTGTGAAACAGGGAATAGATTCGAAAAGGTTGCAGGCAGCGGCCTATGGAGAAGATAGGTTATTGAATGAATGTGATGACAGTACCTACTGTAGCGAGGAAAAACACAAAGTTAACCGGAGGTCTGAGTTTATTGCAACAAAATTCTAACATTCAAGGTTCATAGAAATTCATTTATTGAATTGAAGAAATTGGTTTAACTCCAATAAACATCAAAAAGGCAGTCTCTATAAATTATAGAGACTGCCTTTCTGATATTAATATATTCATAGGGAACTATACAAGACAACTAATCATATGGATAGAGAAATACCGAAAGAGATATCTTTCGGTATTTTTTATGTCATGTTCACTTAGTTTCTGAATTAGATGGCATTATCGACTTCAATTGATGTGGACTCCCATATCCTATTATATATTGAGAGGTGTCATTAAATATCTTGCTAAGTGATCTGTACCCAAATAAGCACTTGATAGGGTGACAGTGATTTGACCTAGTTTTGTTGATTTACTATTAGAGTTGGGAATATCGTTAGATTTCCATTGGCTGAAAAGAAGGCTGATAAGACTATAAGTGGATTTGTTTTACGGGATAAAGACTTCGTACTGATAGAGGCAATTTAAGGCTGATATAATCCATTACCTCTGGATAGGATATAAAAAGAGTCCGATTAAAAGTCGGACTGTATAATAAGAGCTGGAATGTAGCTAGATCTCGATTCGTTTAAAAGAAGGCTGATAAGACTATAAGTGGATTTATTCTGCGAGATAAAGACTTCGTACTGATAGGGTCAATTTAAGGCTGTTACAAACCCAAATCTCTGGTCAACCCTTAATAGTATATAAAAAAAGTCCGACTTTTAGTCGGACTTTACAATATCTAAATCGGTAATATTAGCCTATCAGATTCCTCTTGAAAACAAGATAGTTGTAAAAGTTTTGAAAATAATTCTCAAATCTAGGGTGATAGTCCGGTTTTTAATATAATACAGGTCGTACTCTAATTTTTGTATCGAATCTTCCAGATTTTCTCCATATCGATATTTCACTTGAGCCCAGCCAGTCACACCTGGTTTAACCAAATGTCTAATATTGTAGTAGGGTGTTATTTCATTCAATTTTCGAACAAACACTTTTCTCTCAGGTCTAGGTCCAATAAACAACATATCCCCATTTATTACAGACATTATTTGAGGAAGCTCATCAACTCTGAACATTCTAAGGATTTTTCCGAAGGGCGTAATTCTCGCATCATTTTTCTTGGCCATTTTAGCCCCTGATTTTTCAGCATCAACGACCATTGACCGAAATTTATAAACTTTAAATTCCTTGCCGAATCGTCCCACTCTTTTTTGAGTATAAAATAAGGGTCCTCTATTAAAGAAAAAGTTCAGAAGGAACACAAAAGGAGTGACCAATGCGAATACAAGCCCAACGAAAAGGCATAAAAGGAAATTTACTGTAAAATTGAAAATTTTATATAAATACCTGACTCGGGTGTGCTGCAATTGCAATATTTCCGCACAACTATCATTAGGGTTGTAGGAAACAATAGGAATGGCTTCATAAATATTCTCGTAAAACGATGAAAATGTAATAACCTCTTTGCCTTTAACCAAAGAGTTCAACATCGCTTTCTCAATAAATTTCGGCATCGGCTGTTGAGTATCGATATTAATAATCCAAGAATCAACTTTTTTAGATAATTTCCGAAGCTCTTTTTCTGAAAGAAATGATTTAGGGTCATCAATATTCATGGCCTCTTGAACTTCATAAAACGTGTGTATACCAAGACCGTTTACTACTTCTATTTCTTTTTCTTTATTCTCTTTTGATTGGTCGTTATAAAAATACAGAACATGCTTTGTTGTTGATATAAACTTAAAAATGTAAGTAAATATGCGTCTCCAAAGGAGTATGGCGAAAGGGAGACCAAAAAGAAAAATTAAAAGGTTAACTCTCCAAAAACTAAGGTCGAAAAGAATTACAGCACTCAAAATTTCCACAAAAATGAAAAGAACGGTAACCACAAGCCCTTTCATTATAAGTCCGACGGAGTAGCGAGATTCTTTTCCTAGATAGTAGAAGTTAAGTACATAGGCCAGAAAGAAATAAGTAAAGAAGCCTGTAAAAGTTAAGACGATATTGGCAATCTCTGGTCTAGGGCGAGAATCTATGACAGAATTGATAAAGAAAAATAACCCAAAGGATATAATAATAAGGTCACCAAAAAAAAGAATAAGTTTTCTTTCGGGTATATTCAGTTTAGAGCGCTTCAACATGCTTTTTGATTGTGGTGGCAGGGGTAAAAATAAGCTGAAAATATTTAATCGTTTCCTTTCCATGGTAAAATTAGATGAATGCTTCAAAAAAAAGATAAGATGTTGGTCGTAGGTTATTTATCGATCTTATTAGTCTACTAAAGGTAATCATGAAAAAATAGGTTGATATTTTTAACATTTACCGCAATGTCATTCAGCGGTTATTGATCTTTAACTCGTTTGAATATTTTCGCGAAAATAAGTCTTGAAAATTTCATTATACCCTTTATAGGTTATTTCTACGTTATTTTTAGTAAGAACTAATGATGCCTCCTTGCGGAGAGTGTCCATTTTTCAAGTATTCAGACTTGCTATTAGATATACAATAGAATACGCAACCTCACTCTAATGCGCTACCGCTTAGCCATAACCAAAAATAAATCTATCTTTGCCCCGAAATTATTTATAGCGAGCTGAATTTTCCTGCTTTCAAAAGAATTAGATCATCTTCGGAATTTATAGATGAATTGATTGAAAATTCATTTTACTATTGTAATATAGAAAATACTTAAGATAGCTGAAGTAAAAAAAATAAATATGCGAATTACTATTATTGCTGGAGCTCGACCAAATTTTATGAAAATCGCCCCAATTATTGATGCAATTATCAATAAAAAACAACAAGGTCACGATATAACTTATCAATTGGTTCATACAGGTCAGCACTATGATAAAAATTTAAGTGGCACTTTTTTCGAAGAATTAAACATTCCTTTTCCTGATGCAAATCTCGAAGTGAAAAGTGGGACTCAATCGGAACAGACGGCGGCCATAATGATAGGTTTTGAGAAATACTTGGAAGAGAGTCCTTGTGATTTGGTTGTTGTAGTCGGTGATGTAACGTCCACTATGGCCTGTGCTATTGTAGCAAAAAAAGCAGGAGTTGATGTTGCGCACATAGAAGCTGGAATAAGATCAGGTGACATGAATATGCCTGAAGAAATCAATAGAATTGTAACAGATAGTCTTACTGATTATTTTTTTACAACTTCGACCTATGCTAATGAAAATTTGAAGAAAGTTGGAGTTTCTGATGATAAGATTTTTTTCACAGGAAATGTAATGATCGATACATTGCTCAAAAACGAATCGCGATTGGTAAAACCTCCAGTTTGGAACGCATTGAAACTAGAGGCCAAAAAATATATGGTAATGACTCTTCACCGACCTAGCAATGTTGATGAAGAGCATCAACTGAAGGGTTTAATAACTCAGCTTGTCGATTTGGGCAAGGATTTCCCTATTGTTTTTCCGGTACACCCTAGGACTAAAAAGTTGTTAGAAGGATTGAATTTGAATTTTGATAACCTTCATTTTATTGAGCCTTTAGGGTATCTACATTTCAATTATTTAGTAAAGAATGCTTTTGCAGTCTTAACGGATTCTGGTGGTATTACAGAAGAGACAACGGTAATGAATGTCCCCTGTATTACCTTAAGAGATTCTACCGAACGCCCCGAAACCTGTGAAATTGGTACGAATGTTCTTGTGGGAAGTGATTCGGATAAAATTAAAGAAGCCTTTTCTGTTCTGCTTTCAGGAAATTGGAAGAAAGGAAGTATCCCAAAACTATGGGATGGTCATGCTGCCGAGAGAATTGTAGACGCAATAGCAGACATATATAATTTATAGTTTGTAAAATGCGAGAAATCTTGATTATTACGAGTTATTACCCACCTGAATCGGGTGCGGCTTCCAATCGGATTCACCATCTTGCTGAAGGATTGTCAAAAAAAGATTTCAAAGTATCAGTTATCACGCCCCTACCCAATTATCCTACCGGGCGCATATTTGATAACTATAGGGGAGCTTTTAAAAAAACTTCGGTTGAGAATAATATAGAAGTTCACCGTCTTTGGTTATATGCCAGTAATTCAAAAAATAAAATATTACGGTTGTTCGCAATGATATCGTATAGTTTAAGCCTTATTTGGTTTTTCATTACCAATAGGGTGCCAAACTTGGTGATAGTACAGTCACCGCCTTTATTAGTGGCCTTTACCAGTATGCTCTTCTTAAGGAGAAAAGGTCGTAACCTTATTTTAAACGTAAGTGATTTATGGCCAATAGCCGGATTGGAATTGGGTGCGTTCAAAAAGAATTTCAGCTACGGACTCTTAGAGAAGATTGAACGAATCAACTATAAGAGGGCCGACCTTATATTAGGGCAAAGTGAAGAAATACTAACTCATGTTACTTCTATATTTCCAAACAAAGAAACGGTCTTATATCGAAATTTTCCAGATTTTGAACCACCATTCTTGAACGAAACAGGAATTCAACCTCAAAGAATAACAATTGTGTACGCGGGACTACTTGGAATTGCTCAAGGGATTCATAAGCTATGTGAAAATTTAATTTATGACAACATTGAGTTTCATATTTATGGAGCGGGAGCGGAGCAGTCGAAAATAGAAAAGTTTATTGAAGAGAATCCTACACTACCTATAATATACCATGGTTCGGTTTCGAGAAACCAATTACACAGTGCTTTAATGCGTTACGATATAACAATAATACCACTGTTAAATAGAATTTATGGATCGGTACCCTCGAAAATATTTGAATACGCTAGATTGGGGCTTCCCATGCTTTATTTTGGTGGGGGCGAAGGTGAGGATATTATCATGAGTTGTGAGTTAGGCTGGATTGCGGAATCATCAAATTATCAAGATTTGAATAGGGTCATTGCATCAATAAATCATGAAGATTTTTCGTTTGAAAGACGTCTTCAAATTCAAAAAAGAGCATTAAAGGAGTTTGATTTTAATGTTCAGTTAAATCTATTGGCCGAGAGAATAAAAATAAAAATCTAATATTTTTATATTCTATTAAATCAACAGACTGTTGAAAGAACAATCTTCCATCCTTTGTAAATAAGCATAAACTTATGCACCCATCAAAGGTCTTGAATATTTTCCTGTTATTTTTTTTCCTAATATACACAATAACAAGGTCAAGGAAATAACGAATAAAGCCCATATTAACGACCAAATAAATGTATAGTTATAGTCTAGAATGGAGCTTATTTTTCTTGATACAGCGATAACTTTGTAGTTTATAAAATCGTGAAGGAAAAATAAAGCAAAACTATAATTTGCCAAGCTGTTCAATAACCTTGACCTTTTTTCCTCCCTTTTCTTCATAAGGGATAACACTACCAATGAAATGGATATATTTTTAATATATAGTACTGACTGATATAGATTCCTGTTGATGTCATCTATTGACTCCATTCGAAGATAAAAAGTAGTAATTATGGCGAGTACCGCTAAAATACCGAGCTGCGTCCGATAGCGGCTAATCTTGCTCATTATTTGCGAATAGTTCATTGATAAATAGAAACCCATCAAATAAATAGGGAATAGGTATAAATAGAGACCAAAACTCAATGTTGTACCGGTTCTAGTGCCTAAGAGGGGCAATAGAAAGATAAACGGGACAAATTTGATGAATATTTTTTCTGGAATTTTCAAAAGTAGTGGACTAACAATGAAAATGGGAATTATGAAAGGAATGTACCAGAATGGACCTAGAGCTGTTCCGTGGATGAGTACTTTAGGAATATCCGCTAAAAAATCGGGTATTGAAGAATTCACCACAGAACCTAAGAATGTTGTAAGGGCGAGAATGAGAATAGAAAAAAATACGTAAGGTGAAACAACATTTTTAATCTTTGATATATAATATTTTGAAAAGGTAAATTTAGACTTGAGGTGATGAAAAAGAAACCCTGATATTATAATGAAATATATTGTACTGCCACCGAAGAAAGCTTCTCGAGCAGATTCAATTAAAATGGCATCTGGGTTAGTCTTGTCATGATGCACGGGATAGAGCCAAACATGATCCATCATTATATTCAGTATTGCAAATGCACGGAAATAATGCATATGATATAAGAATTTTTTTCTATTCATGAAGCCTCATTTTGTTCCGTTTATTTTTTTTAAAACGGAAGGTTCGCTTTTTATTGGACTAATTTTGAATCTTGTTCAGGAGAACTAATAGTTTCATTATTCAACCAATTCTTGGCATAAACGTTCGTGGCGCCTTGAAAGAAGCAAAATAAGACGAACATATAGAAGGCTCCTAGCATTACGGGTTCTACAAAAAACAGAAGATGCGTGGCCATAAAATAAGTAATCACCATTGTTTGAAATGGTAGGTTTTGATTTTTGACAAGTATCACTTTAACAATTTTCAGTGAACTCTTAATTGTGAAAAGCAGCAAAAGTATAAAAGGTAGTAATCCTGTAGATTGTGCGACATCTAACCAAAGGTTATGACTATACCCAAATTCCGTTCGCTCCCAACCAAAAGGTTTGGTAAATAAATTGGCTAAGGATTTTGCCCAACGCTGAGACCTGTTCCCAGCAGTGCCGGTATCTTCACTTTCTTGTAATCTGTTTCCCAAAACTGATAGATAATCCGCATCCAAATCAAATGACACGAATTTCAGCAGAGCAAAGGCCATAATAATCATGAAAGCAAAAAGTTTCAAGTTCTGCTTTATCGATTGCTTGGGTATTATAAACAATAGTCCCATAACAATAGAGAGCATACAAATAGCAAGTTGGGTTCTGCTTCCTAGTCTGAACGTACAAAGTAGGGAAATGATAAATATACCTACCGCACCAAGTTTATAAACCAATTTAATTTTTTTCTGGGGAATTAAAAGTAACGTAGGAATGCACATGTTATAGGTAAAGAAGGCCGCCATTAAGGTCGCCGTAACCAGCCTTCCATTCCAAAAAATTCCTATCGTTCGATCATATTGAGCAAACCCACCTTTTACAAGATTTAATGCTACAGAGGCCAAAGCGGTAAAGGAATATAGACAAGCAACGATAAAGAAAAGAATATAGAGTTGTCTAACAGTTTTGGTTTTTATGACAAAATACTTTCCTAAAAGATAAAATGTGGGAGGAAAGAACATATAAAACACAAACGTTTGAATGTGCATATTTGGGTCAAAACTATAGAATAGGGCGTAAACTACAGAAAAAATAAAAAGAATGAAAAAAGAAGAATCAAGGTTTGTTTTAATAAAATCACCACGAGTATATATGATAGGTACCAACAGATACCCAGCTAAATACCCTAAGTCAAAAGGATTTAATAGAAAGAAAGCAAATAGAGCGACTATGGGCCAGCCTATATGCTGAATATATGTGAGTATTGAAATCATTAGGTAAGTTTATCTTTTGAATTTGGAATACTTCTTATGAATTTAGCTGGATTCCCTGCCCAAATTTCCCCAGAAGGGACTGATTTCGTGACTACGGATCCAGCGCCAATTATGCTGTTTTCACCTATAGTAACACCTTTTAGAATAATACTGTGCGCTCCAATAAATGAGTTGTCATTGATTACAACAGGTTTCGTTTTTGGTATGTCTTTTTCTTTTATTTTTCTGTTTTCAGGGTCTAGTGAATGAAAATCTGTATCATAAATTTTAACACTACCCCCTATTTTGACATTGTTACCAATGCTTATATTTTCTAGGCAAATTACTGTTGAGTTCGAAATGCCCGTTCCATTTCCAATATTTAAAATGGCAGATTTCCCCACTATTAAAGTCATTCTGGTGTCTCCTCCGATAGGGTTGGCATAAGGTCCGGAATTGAATGAAACATTTTTACCAATTGAAATACTACCTTGATTTCTGATAAAAATTTCACCGTATATTCTTGGAAAGTCACTACAGTTAACTTTTTTATATTTAAAAATCAACCTATTATACCAAAAATTTTTAGTATTAGATAAAAATATAACAAGTTTCTTAAGTAGGCCTACCATGTAATTTTATTAGTTAAATTCACTTTTTGAAATACTATTATAAATAGAGAGCATGGTGTTCATATTATTCTTGCGATTATGTCGTTCTGAAGCCGCTAAGATGCCGTTTTCTGAAAGCTTTTTTGCTAATTTTTCATCGTCAAAAATACTTTTTATAGATTGTGCTAACATTTCAACTTCCTCAAAACGATAAAGAAGGCCTGTTTCACCATGTTTTACTGAATCGGGGACTCCTCCGACATATGATGCGATACAGGGAACGCCTAATATCTGAGCCTCACCTAATGAATTTGGACTGTTTTCTATACTTGACGGACAGATAAATACATGACAATTTAAATATTCATTTATCATTTGTTCTTCATCGAGAAAACCCAAGAAGACTATATGTTGTTGTAAATCTAGTTTTTTAACCAGCCTGCTTATATATTTATGATATCCCTTTTTGGTTAACTTTCCTTTTATTCCAATTGAATTCTTAAGAATATTTGTCCCGGCAACGCGTATTTTTAAATTAGGAAAATATGATTTTATAAAATACACGGCTTCAAGCACTTTGTGTACACCCTTTATGGTATAGCTTGCTTGACTTAAAAAAATAGTATGGTCTTCTTTGTCGTCTATATCCCATTTTTTAGACCTGTAGAAGCTATTTCTCAATGATTCATTGCAGAAATGATAATTTACATTAGAATTAATAGTCTTTACATGGTCATGATCCCATTGAGTTCTACCTATTATATTTTTTACTAATTTCAGGTAGTTTTGTTCTATTTTATGCCCTCTTTTTTTAAATTTTATTTTATTGCCAATTATTCCATCACCTTTTAGAATATCCCTAAGAGTAATATTTTTGATAATTTCTTTCATACTAATCCCAGCATAATAGTATCTACTTATTATACTGGTCATTCCCTGTATCGAAATAACATATCTCAAGTTAGGGTATACTTTCATTAATGAGAGACCGTGGGCATATTCGGTACCATGGATATGAACTATATCAGGTGAAATATCTTCAATGATTTTTTTCCATTGTTTTTCCAATGTTTCGTCATATTCGGTTATTGGCTTTGCTCCTGGGAGTAAAAGATAATTGGTTCCATCGATTGTATGTTGCGAGAATTGCATTTTTGGTCTAACAGTGACAATACTCAACGACAACCCTTCTTCTGTCAAATCTCTGGCTAAACCATACATCCAGCCACCAACTACAGGAGCACTTTTTCCAAGGGCTTCGGATAGTTGAGGGAATATGGTGTTTGTAACCCAAAGTACCTTCATGACTGCAGGACTTTTTTTAGAACATTAATTTGATAAAAGGGATTATACTTGTCATCCACCAACCGATAGGCCTCAAGTCTGGTTTTATTACGGGACGACTTATCAAGGTTAATCCAATTATTGATTTTAAGCACAAGGTCATCCAAATTACCTTCTTCAAAAAAGTCTCCTGTAAGTCCGGGTTTTATTGCTTCGAATTCAGGTCCGTGGCCATAAAAGTTATCACTGGTAATAACGGGTGTTCCATAGGTTAGCGAGTGTATAGCTGTAAGACCTATCAATCCTGGAGAAACACAAACATCTGCATTGTAAAGTAAAGGCCCAATTAGTTCTTCTTTATAACATGGACCGTAAAACCATACATTTTTATCTATGTTGTATTTTTTAACTAATTTGGGAATGTCGTTATCATCTATATCTTCCCCGACAACAACTAAATTACAGGGTATATCTTTTTCTCTCAAATTTTTTAATGCTTCTACCAATAAATTCACCTTTTTAGAAGTTTGGATTCTTCCAATATATATAAGAACGGGAAAGTCATTATTAAAGTATTTCTTGTAGACATCCGACGGTTTTAGTTTATTACGAACGACCAGTTGTTTTTTGTAATCTAGGGAATTATAAAGTAATACCAGTTTGTCTTTATCAAAACCTTGCTCAATCATTAACCGTTGTCCTTGGTCGCCATAAAGAAATATTTTATCAAACAACCGATAGAAGTTTTTTTGAAGTATCATTTGTTTTTTAGATGAACTTCCCTTAATGCCATGTGTCCAAGCATAGGTTTTTTTTCCTAATATTTTAGCCAGAATGAGAACAATCCAGTTAGACAAATAATACGGTGAACTGTTAATAATGTAGCTTTTGTAAGGTTTAAAAACCAACCTCCAAACACCTTGTTGCCAAATATAGCCTTTTATAATACTTTTTTTATTTTTAATTGTTTTTCGGTATCCCTTTAAAGAATTATAATCCATTGTCTTTAAAGGCTTGAAAACAGTATCACCCATATAAAAGTCGCATTGGAGCTCTTGATCCATCAAGGTATATATAGATTCGCGATAATGCGAGCCAATATTAAAAATGCAACAGATTTTGTTTTTCATTTTAACTATTGTTTGAACTGTAGGATTATCTCTTAAATAGACCTCTTGTTTTATCTAAAATCATTTTGAGTTCCTTAACCTTGAATAAATGTATGAAAAGAAAATAAACGGGTATGGCTATAACGGGAGCTATGCCAAGCTTTAGTATATCATTATCTATATAGTAATTTGCAAAATATACCGCAGCTGCCATAATGATACCTGAGATAATAATTGGGATCATATCTTTGATCTGCTGAAAAGCCCCATATTTCATAATTTTTCCGGGATAATGCGTATTTATAAAAAAATGAATGGTAGTTGATGCTAGTTCT
This sequence comes from Kriegella aquimaris, assembly GCF_900103215.1. Classification (GTDB taxonomy): domain Bacteria; phylum Bacteroidota; class Bacteroidia; order Flavobacteriales; family Flavobacteriaceae; genus Kriegella; species Kriegella aquimaris. Next base: position 791,665 of record NZ_FNGV01000001.1, on the reverse strand, counting down.
GCCATCGCAATATATACAATACCATACTTCAGTGCAATCACCAATAGAACAACGCGTATGGAGAGTTTGGCATATTGCTGTTTTAGCGCTAAATCTGTTCTCCCGATTACATATAGCAGATTTACATTGATGCCCGAAATAATAGTTATGGCCCGGGCGATACAAAAAAGTTGCATAATCGGAACCGCTGGCATCCACTTCTCCGTTAATAGAAATCGAATTAAAGGTTCTGCGATCACGGTTAAAAACAAGAAGATGGGCACAACCAATAATGCTGTTGCCCTAATAATACTTCTCGTATGCTTGACCAGAATAATAATTTGATCTTGTAATCCTGAAAGCCCAGGCAATAAGACCCTTTCTAATACAGAGCTCATTATACCATAAACGTAATCTGAAAACTGTGTGCCTCTCGTGTAGTAACCTAAATCTTGAGCACTGCTAATTTTTGCAATAACGAGTTCATAAGATTTGTTTACCGCTACATTTAGTAGGGAGGATGCAAGTAAATTGGACCCATATCGAAATAATCCCCTTAACGAGGTTTTCGAAAAAACCCAGTTGGGTTTCCATTTTAAACCAAACCACATCAACAAGGCTACTACAACGGATTTTATCAAAGTTTGTGCCACTAAAGCCCACACCCCGTAACCAGAAAAAGCCATATAAATGGCAACGGCACCTGAGATGATAACCGCGGAAAAATTGACTTTCGTTAAAACCTTAAAATCAAGGTTAATTGTATATAGCGTAATCGGAACCGTGAAGAGGGCATTTACTATCAGTGACAATGCCAAGACTCTTAGCAATATGTTAAGCTTATCAAGCTCATAAAAATCGGCGATGAAAGGCGCTGATATCCATAACAACGCATAACAAAGTGATCCAATGGCAATATTGAATAGGAACACCGTAGAGATATCATCTTCGGTACGGTTTTGCTTTTGTATCAAAGCCTTTGTGAAACCACTGTCGATAAATACTTGTGAAATTGCAATAAATACAATCAAAATCCCGATAATACCATACTCTTCGGGGGTAAGAATACGAGCGAGTACGATGCCAATAATGAATTGCATGGCTTGTACAGAAAGACGTTCAACCGCACTCCACGCCATTCCTTTGAACATTTTATCACCAAGTCCCATCCCGAATTATTTTTCTGAACAGAAAGACGAACAGAAGTTCATTGTAATGTCTAGGTTTTTTAAGGATAATGACATTATTTAGTTGAAACATACCATTGGTATTGCCTCTTTATACCCTCCTCAAGGTCAATGGTATGTTTCCAACCTAGTGTATTAAGCTTGGAAACATCTGTCAATTTTTTCATGGTGCCATCGGGCTTTTCGGTGTTGAATTTAAAATCACCATTAAATCCAACTACTTTTTTTACCATTGCCGCCAAATCAGAAATGGAAATGTCTTTTCCAGTTCCAATATTGATATGAGTATTTCTTATTTCTTTAGAATTTTGGACATAGGTGTCCTCAAAATTTCTATTCTCCATTAAAAAAACACAGGCGTCGGCCATGTCTTCTGACCACAAAAATTCACGCATAGGTTTACCACTTCCCCAGATTTCAACATGCACTTCACCGCTAGCTGTTTTAATTATACCGTATTCCGCTAACTTCGCAATAATCATTTCTTGACCACTTTCACCATTTACTGTTTCAATAGGCAACTTGTTCAAGTCTTCATTAATTGTCTTCCAGTCATTATTTTCCAAAGCCTTGCCAAGAAGAATTTTTCTGACTAATGCCGGGAGCACATGAGATTTTTCCAAATCAAAGTTGTCGTTGGGACCATAAAGATTGGTCGGCATAACAGAAATGAAATTAGTACCGTATTGCAAATTGTAGCTTTCACACATTTTAATACCTGCAATCTTCGCTATTGCATAGGGTTCGTTTGTGTATTCAAGTACATCGGTGAGCAAATAATCTTCTTTCATAGGTTGTGGGCAGTTCTTGGGATAGATACAGGTGCTACCCAAAAAAAGAAGCTTTTTTACATTATGTAAGTAACTCTGATGAATAACATTGTTTTGAATCATCAAATTTTCATATATAAAATCAGCTCTATAGGTATTGTTAGCAACAATTCCTCCAACTTTCGCCGCCGCCAAAATCACATAATGCGGCTTTTCGGATTCAAAGAAATCCCTTACAGATTCCGAACTTTTTAAATCAAGTTCCGAATGGGTTCTTGTTATAATGTTATGATAACCTTTGTTCTTTAAATTAGCAACAATGGCACTGCCAACCAGACCTCTATGACCAGCTACGTAGATTTTTGATTCTTTGTTCATTTTTACTCGAAGTAATTTAGAATTCGATAACCGCCATTCTGTAAATATTGGTCTTTCTGCATTAATTTTAAATCACTTTCCATCATGTCTTTTACCAAATCTTGTAAATCAAGTTCTGGTACCCAGCCCAATTTATTTTTAGCTTTAGAAGCATCTCCAATAAGCAATTCAACTTCTGTAGGTCTGAAATATTTTGGATCCACAGCAAGTATTTCTTTCCCTATTTCCAGTTGATAATCTTTGTTATGGCAAGCCTTGACGTATGCCTTTTCTTCTACACCTTCGCCTTTGAATTCTAATTCGATTCCTACTTGATCAAAGCTCATACGAACAAATTCCCGCACAGGTGTCGTCTTACCTGTTGCAATTACCCAGTCTTCTGCTTTATCTGCTTGAAGAATCATCCACATCATTCGCACATAGTCCTTTGCATGATCCCAGTCACGTTGCGCATCTAGGTTACCAAGATAAAACTTGTCTTGAAGCCCCAAGGCAATACGGGAAGTTGCCCTTGTTATTTTTCGGGTTACAAAAGTCTCTCCCCTAATAGGAGATTCGTGATTGAACAATATTCCGTTACAGGCATACATTCCATAAGCTTCCCTGTAGTTTACGGTTATCCAATAAGCGTACATTTTTGCCACAGCGTATGGACTCCTAGGGTAAAAAGGAGTATTCTCAGTTTGTGGAACTTCTTGTACTTTACCATAAAGTTCTGAAGTTGAAGCTTGGTAGATACGTGTTTTATCTCCAAGACCTAACATGCGTACTGCATCTAATATTCTAAGCGTTCCTATTCCATCGGCATTGGCTGTATATTCAGGCACCTCAAAAGAAACATGTACATGGCTCATGGCCGCGAGATTGTAAATCTCGTCGGGTTGTATTTCCTGAATCAATCGAATCAAGTTAGTACTATCGGTCATATCACCATAGTGAAGAATAAAATTTCTATTTTCAATATGCGGGTCTTGGTACAGGTGATCGATACGATCGGTATTAAAAAGTGAAGAACGTCTTTTTAATCCGTGAACGGTATAGCCCTTTTTTAATAAAAATTCACTTAGATAGGCTCCGTCTTGTCCGGTAACCCCTGTAATTAATGCCACTTTTTTCATTAGGTACTATTTTATTATTTGTAAAAGTCTGTCAATTATTCATTTGCAAACATACAACATCATCTATGTTTCTACCCTTAAATGTGGCTATAACGCCTGATTTCTGGGTAAAACTATTATAATCGTAAAATTTCGCTGCAAATATCGGTTTTTAAAAATAAAGACCTTTGATTTTTGATGTTTTTACTTCTACGAAGTTGTAGCTCCAAATGCGCTTAGAACATTATGCGTAATTGTTTCAGCTTTGGTACTTGCCCTTGATGACCTTAGTTTTGGAGCGTTATAGTCATCAAGCCCCCAAGACCATTGCATTGAACCTGTTGCAAACACTTTAGCTCCTTTTTCTGTTTCATAAAGGGTCATATGGGAATCACCTTTCTTTACAATTCTATTATTAAGTGCTTTCAGGTTTTGTAAGAACCAAAACACCAATAACGCCCCTATGGTTGTTGAGCACAAAACAAGAGCAAAAATGCCACCTTTGGCTCCAATTTTAACAATCACACCAGAAAGTATAAAAATGGCCAGAATTGCAATTATGTAGATTGCTTTGATTGCAATCTTGGGAAATTTTAATTTATCAACTAATAAACTATTCATTTTTCTGTTAATTCGCTTAAACATTACTTTTCCCGTGTATGCATAATTATTCTCTAACAGATTTTTTCCTGGAGAAGTGGCTAATATTGTTATGTTTTTTGGGGAAAATTCTGTGATACCATCAATTTCGTAACCAAGAAGTCCGTGTAACCTATCACCATTTTTGGCATCTAATCCTTCGTAAATCCAATGGGAGGCATTGGAGATAATTATATCACTATCCACGGGGTCCATGAAATGCTGAACACCAATCAGTTTCGACTCAGGATTGTCTATCGGCTTGTCTCGAAAATTTACAGTTGTAGCGCTATTGGTTATCGGATCTAGGGAAACATCTTTATAACATACCATAGTTCTATTGGCAGCATTCGAACTACTACTTGGTTCTAGTCTAACCTGCCAGAAAACGGCATTAGATGAAAAAAAGGTTAGACTGGTTCCATCATCAAGTATTTTTTCTACATTACTACGCATTTCAGACGACCAGTATTCGTCGTGTCCATGAGACATGAATATTTTGGCTCGACTAAGAAATTTCGACTCGCTATGCGTATCTATATTGGTAATATACCCAACATTATACTTGTTTTTTTCTAACCATCGAACCATATTGTAATCCCAAGCAGCACTGCTAATAGGGAGGTCGTGGGTAGTTATGGGTTGGATGTTAGTGAAAAATTCTCCGGCCCCCATTCCGTAAGCCGCTTTCCTATTATTACTGCAGGCATAGGGTCGATTAAACGAAACATGACTTGCACGTTTACCTGAAACGGATCCCCATTCATCGTGCGAACCACTTCCCCAATCATAAAGTGATTTCCCACCCCAATAATTATATGCCTGATACGTAGTAACAGGTAATTGAAAGAGTATGTCGGGACTGTTTTCATCATCTCTCACAACAAAAATTATATAACTTTGTTTGTTAAATGAATTCTCTTGAAGTTTGGCAACGTAAATTCCAGTGAGCCATGTTTCGTCAGTGCATAATTTGTAAGGATTCTTCCAATCACATTCAATCAATCCCGTGTGAGTATCTGGCAAGGTGTTTTTTTGAACCATACCCGGTAGGGTGACGGGTTCGGTTATGGATCGTCCGCCCAATCCGTTGTACCATCCCATTCGGAAAACTTCTAAAGAAAATTTTTCAGCAGCTGTGTTCACAAAAAGGTTTATGAACTCGCCTTTGTTGATACTAGTGTGCGAAGCGTACCCTTCAATTTCCCTATTTGTTGCTGGATGGTTTAACTTCCAAGAAGCAGTTCCCGGTCTTTCGTTATCAATAGCAATAGGATGATTACTCGATTTATTCAGCATGTTTGGTAATCTTTTTTTGAGGAATGATACTGTTGTAGATATTAATATATGCGTCGGCTATTGACTTCCAGTCAAACTGGGAGAAGTCTAATTGGTCTATGTCATAATTCTGATATTCCAGTACCATGTGTTGTATTGCCTCAGCTATTGAGGTAACAGAATTAGGATTCACAAATTCTCCCACTTTTTCAGTAAAGGTGCCGTCTATTCCTTGATTTTTCGAACAAATTATAGGGAGTCCTTGAGTAAGGGCCTCCACATATACCAGACCAAATGTTTCACTTATTGAGGTCATAGCTAGAATATGGGTTTTGGAATAAATCTCTTTTAGCTTTTTTTTATCATATATCGCACCATGATACGTAACTATCGATTTATTTGCCTCTATGGCTGCAACAACTTTTTCATGATATTTCCCACCTCCCCCTACCAAATCCAAGGATAGGTCTTTATATTTTTTCTGAGCTATTACGACTGCGTCTATTAATCTTAGGATATTTTTATTAATGTCAAAATTTCCAATATAGACCAGTTTGGAAGGTGTAATCATTTTTTTTGGTCTTAAATCGTTGAGCCAGTGCGAATCAAGACCGTTATTAATGACAACACATTTGTCATTAATTTCAGGTCGCAATTTGTTTATAAAACTATCTTTAAAAAAATTACGCTTAAGTGATGTACTTACGAATATAATTCTAGAAGCTTTTCTCAATATCTTTCGTGCAAGAAAGTATAAGTCTTTGCGATAATTAAAAAAAACGTTGACGTCTGAGCCCCTTACGGCTACTATATATGGTATGTTGAATTTCTCATTGAGTTTTAAGGCTAAGGCACCATCACTAAATAGCGTAGTGGCGTGAACGATATCAAATTGTTTTAAATCTGTGTTAGATTCAAGGTCTTTGTACAGAAAGCGTATTTTGTTACGGAATAAAAAGGCATGGTAGGGGCGAAGGGGCCTAGAATATATAACTTCGAAATCTGGATTTTTCTTATATTTTTCTACCTTTTTGATTTTAGCTTTTCGTACGGGATAAAATATAACTTGTTGAATTCCTCTTTCGTCTAACTCGCGATAGAGATTTTCATGGACCTTACTTCCCATGAAGTCATTACAAATTTGAAGACATTTCATAGGTTTGATTTTAATTTGAAATAAGATTTAAGAATATGGTAATTAGTACTTAAGGTCATAATAATTTCTTCCTATTTTTTACCAATGCTATTTCTGATTATTTATTTTCTAAAATAATTTAAATATATTTTCGGGAAGTATAATTTGAGCCACGCAAAAAAAACAACAAATGGATATCGAAAAGGGAAAAATTTCTTCGTATACTTTTTGTAAGAACTTAAGGCTAGACCGGTAGGATTGTATAATACCTTGCGTCTTTCTTCAAAATTTTTATTTGCGAAATTCTCGTAGTGATCTCGATGGTCGTTGACACAATGTCCGCAATATTGCGGCGCAATCAAGACAGGAATATTTGCCTTTCCAGCAGTCAGGGTATAATCATAGTCTGCCATACCATGACTATATCCTTCGGTAAGAATACCTATTTTGTCAACAACAGTGCCAGCGACCATCATAATATTGGCATTTCCAACATCACATATCTGAAATTGACCGTTAGGAGGCAGTCTTTTGAGTTTGTATAAAAACCTATTTTTCAAAAGCGACCCGCTATAGGTCAATTGGTTTTTGGTTTTATCTTCTGTTGCTCCCAAATAAATTCCTTCCATCCCTAATTTATCAAGGGAGTATTTATGAGTTTTTGCAAGTTGATCAAAGACGTTGTTATACAATTCAACGTCATCATTGAGCAATAAATAAGCGTCATAATTTCCCTTTAGAGCTTCTTTCCACGAAGAACGCATACCTTCTGCCCAATATAATTGACCGTCTCCCGAAATAATGTGCACTTGGGGAAATTCTTTCTGAATGGCCTCGGACGTACCATCTGTAGAACCGTCATCGGTTAAGTATACATCTAGTGAAAAATTCTTGGGCTCTATCTGCTCTACTTCGAATAGGCTTCTAATTGAACTCAAGGTTTTATCTTTTCTATTATGACATGTATACAGTACTGCGACGTTTTTCATTCTTGAAATTTTTCATATAACAACCCCAAAATGTAAAATTTTTGTCTATCAATAGTGGAGTAGAAGTGAGTGATGTTTACGGGAAAATCGGATATTTCAGGTTAGTATATTACCTTAATTTTTAGTGGGTAAAAATAAGTGAAGATTATCTATTAACCTAAAAAATCTGTGTATGGACGAAACAATAGGTCAAACGCTTGAAAAGGGGGTAATTTTAACCTTATATTTAACAAATTTTTAAAGAGTACTAATTCTAACGTAGCTATTCATGGCGATTAAACCTAAGGTGAGTGTTCTAGTTCCCGCATATAATGTAGATCAATATATTCGAAAATTTCTGGATAGTCTGGTGAATCAAACACTTAAGAATATAGAAATAATTTTAGTGAATGATGCATCACCTGACAGCTGTCATGATATTATAACTGAATTCTTGGTCGATGATAGAATCAAGTACATCAATAAAGCGAAAAATGAGGGATTATGGATGGCTAGGCAATCTGCCTATGATATTGCTACTGGAGAGTATATTGTAAACTTAGACCCTGACGACTATATTGACGATAATTTTTTGGAATCACTTTATGTTTTTGGAAAAGAGAATGAACTTGACATCGTTGTGGGAAATGTTCAATCTGTTGATGAAAACGATAAGGCCTTTGGCAAGACCGCTTTACATAAAATCAGTAAACGAAAAGTTTTACAATCGGATCAAGATTATAAAGTCCTATTAGGAACTCCCTATGCCTCATGGTTCCGTTTGTTTAAAAGGGAGGTGATGAAAAATTTTAATTATAATTACCTACAAGGTGAGTTGGTGTCTTACACTATTCAGTTTTGTGATGGAGTTAAGGTGGGTGTTAATCCGGAAGTTTTTTATTATCATCGGAAGCATGGAGCATCTATGTCTAATTATGATAAAAGCGCAAAACGGATTAGCGAATCGGCAGAGTTTAGTTGGGATGGAATCCATAAAAAATTAAAGCACCTAAAAGCTTTACCGATAGCCTCGGAAAACTTGAGAAATACCCTTTACATGTACATTTTTAGGGTTTATTATTCCCTTACCATGATAACATGGCTTGAAGAAAATCCGACAAAAGATTATAAAAAGAAAGTAGGTCGCTTGCTTAAAGATGAACTCAATTTTAATGCTAAAAACTTTTTCAAGTTTGTTTCATGGTTTAAACGAAAGGAGCAAATCTTTTTAAGCCTTTGTCTCTTAGGTTTTGATGAGATTGTTCTTAAGGAACTAAAAAAAAGAAAATCGAATTGATGAATAAAACAATTCGATTTTCAAAGTTGTTTTTTAATATTCAAAAGGACCTATGTCAGGGCTTCCGGATATTGATTTACCATCAAAATCCGATGTCCGTTGTGCATAGTTAACCCCGGCACCTATTGCAGGACTTGTCGCCTGTAATTTGTATCTTTCCGCTTCTGATCCACTATTGCTAAAGAGAGGATTACTGGTGATTGTTCCCGAAAATCCATTAGTTGGTGTTCCGAACGAGTTGTTGTAGAATAGATTGTTATTTCCATTAATAGCAATACTTCCTGAGCTGACAGTGGCCCATTTAGATGAAGTTGAGTTAACAATAAAATTGTTGTCGAAATCTACTTCATTTCCGTTGTTGTAATATCGTATTCCTCCCGTTTGCCCATCAAAAACATTATGATGTATTTCTATCGATTTACTTGGAGAAGTTTCTTGACTACCTTCACCGAAGGACATAATTCTTTCCCCACCTTTAAAAATGTTATTATAGATTTTAATATTACTAGGACTATTTGTCGAGACCAAAGGATTATATGTTTTAACAATAAAAAATAAGGCAACATATCCGCATTCAAAATAATTATTTTTTAATGTAATATTGGTCGCCCCATTTTCAATAGATATTTGTTGTGCAGATGCGTCACCTGTCATTCTATTGTTTTCATAAACAGTACCCGAGGAACTTGGGTAACGAATTTCAAGGTTAGATCGGTGTATTAAATTGTTTCGCCATAAATTATTACTGCCTCCACCATTTGCCAACCCATGTCCTTGATGAGAACCGCTATGCAATCTATAACCTCGATTACCCTGAAATAGATTATTTGAGGCTACTGTTGAACTTGAACCTTTATATGAGGTCGAAAAAAAGTAATCTGTTTGTCGGTTGCTATCATCATTGTAGTAGTCATTGTCTTTAATGGTGTTGAAACTCGCTGCACCTCCAGAACCACTTATTAGGAATGCCGTGTAAGCTGCATTTTCACCATAACAGTTTTTTACGGTATTGTGGCTGCCACGAATTGTAAACCCACTGCCCATATATGTAGTGGAAGAATCATTTATTTTGGAAAAGGCAATATTGTCGAAAACATTATAATCGCCAGTAACAAGAATACCATATGTAACATTACTTGAGGGATCATGGAAACCTATGTTGTGAATTTCTATATAATTTCCTTGAATGTACATTACCTGATCATCTTGAGGGTTTATTACTGGAAAACCGATGGAACTTATATTGTCTCCATAATCCATTGTACCTCCTTTGGTCGTTTTTATATCTCCTTCTTTTGATGTATAGCCTATAAAAACTATGGGATTGTTTTCTGTACCACTATTTGAAAATCTAAGCCTTGGAACATTGTAGGATCCCGCTTTCACAAAAACGGTATCTCCCGCCTTGGCCATACTGACCGCATGCGTTAAAGTCCAAGGGTTGGCTTCGGATTTTCCATCGTTGCTTGTATTCCCATTGGAAGTGACATAAAAGGCACTTTGAACGTTGAAAATTTCGCTAGGGTCTTCCTCTTCCTCTTGTTCTACTTCTGGTTCTGGTTCTTCGGTTATGGTAATAGTTACAGAACCTTCTTCCGTAGTTACTGATCCGTCTTCATTTTCTGTCTCTGTGGTATAGGTAAATGTATCTGAAACTTCTTCATCGTTTGATGCCTCATCAGTTGTCTCTTCATTTGTCGGGGTCTCCGTGGTGGGTGTCTCCGTGGTGGGTGTCTCCGTGGTGGGTGTCTCCGTGGTCGGTGTCTCCGTGGTGGGTGTCTCCGTGGTCGGTGTCTCCGTGGTCGGTGTCTCCGTGGTGGGTGTCTCCGTGGTCGGTGTCTCAACAGGAGACTCTGGAGCCGAAGTTGGAGTAACGCTGTAAGATGGTGTGTATGTCAAGGTGTTATCGTCATTTATGACAATCATACCACTTTTTGCTTGGGAAGTTTCGACAATTTTCACTTTGTCTAGGTTGGCGAAAGCATCATTTGATAAAACATCGAGTACTATACTCTTATCTCTTGAGATTATATAGTTATCATTCATTATAAAACTGCCAATTCCTATTACTTCTTCTTTATCAAGACCAACATACTCTGCAAGCAGGTCGGAATCTTTACTACAAGAAAATATAGCTGTTAATATAAAAAATGTAAAAATCACTTTTAGTGTTTTTGTTGGGTAGGTAGACATGTGCATAAGTAGGTATGATGTTTGAAAGAAATAAATGCCGATTTGGGATCATCATTTATTTCGTTTAATAAAACCATGACCGATTTGGGACAATCATGGTTTGATTTGTGTAAATATCAAGCAGTTATATTTACTCGATTTTATTAATTTTTCTTTCGTTAAATGGTAGTTCCTTTTCGATGAATAGCACTTTTGCTTCGATGAGTTTCATATTTTGAAATTTTTTCATTTTGATTTCTAACGGGATAAAATATAAAATCGGATATAACAAATGGGTTTTTCGATGAAATACATCAATTTGATTAAAACACGGAGCTTTTAATCCTGAGAATCAAAATTTTAGATTTTAGAATCGATTTGACATTTGGTATTGATGCCCAAAGAATTAAGTCTATAGCGATTGCCTCAGAAACTAATGTTCAGTGGTGGTGATTTTATTCCAAACATTTGGTTTGTAGATGTCTTTAATAGGTACAATAAAAAAAAGTTCATTGCTTCTTACCGCCCTTCTGAAATAACTGTTGTCTGACTGCGAAATTTCACCCTTTGCTGTTTGAAAGGCTTTTCTCATAGATTTCAAACCAAAACGCCATTCGGTGTCAGGTCTTAAATCGTTCATAGCCTCTAGAGCGAAAAGTTTATCCTTTTGCAAATCAGTATTGAGTGGATTTGAGAATATTCTTTTGTAGTAAAGATCATTATTAAAATTTGGAGGTAGTGATATTGAACCTCCGGCTTTACCATAAGGGTAGTATTCATTTAAAATGAAATGATTGGAGTATAGAAATAGCTCTCCTGATTTCATATTGTTTTTCTTTAAGGCCTCCATTACAGCTATTGTAGTGTATTGATGTTCCTCATGTGCTTCCAATGCGGGGTATGGGGTTACTATTATATCAGGTTTTAAGTAATTCAATAGATAAGCTAAGTTCTCAATTAAAGATGGCCAATTTGAAGATCCTGTGAGACTATCTTTTAGAACTGAGAAGTTTTGTTTTCTATAGGTGTCGATATCCCTAGACTTTGTAAAGGCCGCTTGAAACTCTTTGGGATTTTCAATAAACATTTTCTTCAAATTAGAAAAATAGCCAAGATTCAATGTGTTATTGTGGTCGATACCTCCAAGTAAGGGTACTGTAATGCTATTCCAAGTTCTTAATTGCCCTTTTTTTCTGTAATGTGCAATGGTATCGCTATATACCTCATCATATTTAAATGGGCCAGACTCTCCTGATTTAATGTTCAAAACAAAGGTGTTGGGGTATTTGCTATACAACCCATAGGCGGCTATTTCTGCATCATCAGGATGAGTAGCAATAACTAAAATTTTGGTCTTGCTTAAATCTTCGTTTTTAAAGAGATAAAGTTTTGCTTCTTGGTCTTCGAGTGCTGTTCTAATTCCTTTTAAATCCAATTTTTTGGGACCCTTGTCTAAGATTGAACTTATATTTATAAATCTAAATCCATCGACACCATCTTCAAAATAATCTATTGAGCTTTTGTCCCTTATCGTTGATTCAACACCGGTTTGGAACCAATTTCCCAAAAAAGTGGAGCTTACCTCAAGTTTTAGGAAAGCCGAATAGTTATCATCTATTGTATCAGGGATTGCTATTTGATTATTTTTCAAAAAAAGTGATAAAACATGTGCATTATCCTCACTGTACCTGTAGTCAATATTAGGGTCGTAGGGATAAATGGCCTCTCGGGCATTCAAATAACTATGCGTTATTTTTAATAGTAGTAGGGAAATAATTATTATAGTAACAAATAGTATAGACCTTTTCATTAAAACTCATGTATGCCTACAAATTTAATTATTTGAAAATGAAAGGACGAAGTTTTTAAGCACGAACCAAGCACATGATGATGAAAAAGTTGAGCTATAGTATATGGGTGTCATGCAGAACATGATTACTTCAGTCCTAGCGGTGGGTGTAGGGGCAATTCTCTTAGCAATTTGCAAAAGTATTTCTGTAAGTACTCAAATGTAGCTCCTCCTCAAGGGGGTGGATTTTGTGGAGAAGAGTTGTTGTTGTATTGGGGCAAAAGCAACAGGACTAAACAAGTCAATGAACTTATCACTTTTAAATGATAAGTATTGCATGACTAAAAGTTTATTGTAAATGCTTTTGCTTTAATAGTAATTAAAAGATTCTCAAATTCTTTAAGGCAAATCAAAATCAACATTTCGCAATGTTATGTTAGTAAATATGGTGTTGGAATTTAGTTTGTAATTATAACCTGATGAAGTGTCCCATAAGTCTGTTGCGTCTTCAATGGTGCAATTAATCAATGATGTATTTGAATTTGGTCTGTTGACCCTAAAAACAGTTTTAATATCTGAAAAATGACAATTTGTAAAAGTATTGTTTGATGCAGGGCCTTCTGTCTTTTGAAACTCCCCAAAATTAATTGCGTAAATACTGTTGGTTACGTGAACATTTACATAATTATTATTATTTCCTGCATTATTTTCGTCATAAGGCTGTGATTCATCCCAATCTGTAAAGGCAAGACCTCCGTAAGTGTTGTCAATGAATATATCTTCGAAAGTATTATGATGTGCACCATTTGCCACTTTAACATTGCTTGCAGTGTCTCCATTATCCATGTAGCTACCTTGAACGGTACAATTTTTTATGAGATTGTTGTTTACATTGGAATATGACATTTCTATTCCTGTATTAATAACAGTAGAATTTTTGATAGTATTATGGGAAGCTCCATTTTTGGCCACGAGACCATGACCAGAATGTTCCACTCCAATTTTCCTCCTTACAATACAGTTGTCTATTGTTGAATTTTCAGTTCCTTCCACAAGCAATATATAGTAGTCGGTTCCGTTTTTTAGGTTATCGGTCGCTACTTCTGAATTCTTTACTTGACAATTGTCGCAATTACGTAAAGAAATGCCTTCTACTCCGGCATTCATCACAAGGCTATTTTCCACAGAATTATAACTACCCCTTAAAGTAATTGCCTTGCCGTCATAACTTGATGTCTTGTTTTTGGGGCCAACTTGATTCAGCACCACATTTCGGATGAGAATGTTATTGGCAAAATTATTGATTCCCCATTTATAACCTGATATTTGTATGTTATGAAATTCTATATGACCGCTAACCTCGTTTATTTTTATGGCTGTTCCGTTATTTTCGGTACCACTAAGTAAAGGCATTCTGTTCGAATCGACATTGTCTTGGTATTCGAAAGTTGAGCCTCCTTCAGATTGTATATCACCGGGGTGATTTTTATACCCTATAAATTTGATTGGATTATTTGAATTTCCAGAAATAGATTGAACCCACTGGGTATTGCCATAATTCCCAGCTTTGATATATACAATATCTCCAGCTTTAGCCACGCTGACTGCATATTTCAAACTCCAGGATTTTTGTTCGGAAAGTCCGTCATTGTTCGATGAGCCGTTTACCGTCACATAAAAACCATCTTCTACGTTTGGCGCCTCAACTTCAGGTTCAGGTTCAGGCTCTGGCTCAGGCTCTGTTTCGGTTTCAACTTCAACCGTGACGGTACCAGTTTCAGTGGTTACCGTTCCATCTTCATCTTCTACTTCTGCGGTGTAGGTAAATGAATCTGTTTCGGTAGCGACCTCTGGTTCCGGTTCTGGCTGAGTCTCTGGTTCGGGTTCGGGTTGAGCTTCAGGTCCCGGTTGTACTTCTGGCTCAGGCTGAGTTTCCGGTTCAGGTTCGGGTTGTGCTTCAGGTTCCGTTTGTGATTCGATTTCCGGTTGTACTTCTGGCTCGGGCTGAGTTTCCGGTTCTGGTTGTACCTCTGGCTCTGGTTGCACCTTTGGTTCCGGTTCCGGAATTTCCTGAACTACTTTTTTTGGAGTATAGGTTATTGTGTAATCATCGTTGATAATCACACTGCCATTTTGAGGAGAAGAGGTTTCAACAATTTTTATATTATTGGGAAAAGTGAATGCATCATTTGATAAAACATCAAGAACGCTACTATTGTCGGATGGAATTATGAAAATATCGTCTACAACCTGACCATTTTTCAAAACGCTGTCCGTCAATAAATCACCATCCTTATTACAGGAAATCATAAATGTGAAAAAAAGTGCACAAGAAGGTAATAGGAATTTTTTTCCAAAAGAATATGTCATGTCAATGCAGGGTTAAGCTTAGCATTTAAATTTTCGGGGGCGAAAAAATTATTGATTACATCAAAATAATAGACGAAATGCGTCTTTGTTTCGATGAACTGCGCAAAAATAGAAAAACCGACAAGACTACATTTTCTTTTTTTGGTGATTTCCGCTTTTTTCGATGAAATACACTTTTTTATATGTAATTGCCTGAAAATTAACCTTTTTATAACAAGTATATTCCTATATATATATATATAAGTTACTTTCAGAAAGTATACGCTTATTTATATAATATCATCGTAGTCAGTAGAATAACAACTTTGGAAAGGTAATAGGTATTCGGTGTTTATGAGCTGAACAAAACAAATTTCACTATGATATGCAAAATACCAACTTACAGTTTGAATTGACTCCTTAATTATTTTCGATATAAGGGAAAGAATTGTTCGTTCACATCGATTTCCTTGTCACCTATAAGTTCTAAGTACTTATTGTTGTTTACTATATGTTTCCAAACTTTAAACTCATGGTGCTCCTTAGAAAAGGATGACTTGAAGTTGAACAGCGAGTCTTCCTTGCTTCCAACACCTCCGCCTAAATTGAAAATCTTATAGTCCTGCTCCGTTGCCTTGACACGCATTTCGTCTAAAAAAAGATTAGCTGGAGCCAGATTCAAAGCACTGTTTCTGGTACCTGATAAATGAAACTGAACAATGTCGTTTGTCTTAACGAACATTGAGCCTGCAATTACTTCACCGGTTTCTTCAAGTTGCACAAGCAGTATATCGGTTTCAAAATCTGTACATTTTAGAAAATCGAAAAAATATTTTCTTGAGAAATAATAATCTTTGTTTGCAGACAAACGATCCATGTTTTCGTAATAAACATCTATAAAACTATTGATTTGTTCATCGGTCTTTGCCAATACTACATTGCAAAGCCTTCTGCATTTATTTGTCCTGTTTTTGGTGCTTTTTCCGTATTGCATACGTTGTTCGTCCAATGGTAGTGTCAAGTTTATATTCACCACTTTGCCAAGTGTTGGAGTTTGCCCCAAATTATTTAAAACGATGGATTGTTTTTTTAGATAAGGATGCAGTCTTGAAAAAACACTTACAATACTCAATTCTGAAAATACTTGTTCAAGCTCCGTTCTAAATAGGCCATTATTGAAAGACGCATCAATATTCTTATAAATTGGACCAGCATAACCGTATACTGAAGTAAGATCAAAAAAAGCAGTGTTATCTATGGTGCGCTTTAGAAAGGGTATGGCTATGGTTTTATCGTTTTCCTGATATGTGATTAAAATAGGAAGCTCATCTTCTTTCTTCGAAATCAAATGATAGTCGTACGTATGATAAAAATCATATGAATCACATGATAATAAAACCTGCTTCCAGTCTTTTTCATTATCTATTACTTCAATCATTTGTTTTTTTTTATAATAATATCAATTTTTAGACCCCCTGAATAGCTCCATCGTTACTTCTTCGCTCGCCGAAACACCTTCAGAGTTGAAAACTTTGCCAACAGTTTTCCATAAAATTTTTAAATCAGTCAAAAAACTAATGTTCCGAACATACCAAACATCATATTTGAATTTATCTTCCCAACTGATGGCATTTCTACCGTTTATTTGGGCCCAACCCGTAATACCTGGTTTAACATCATGCCTTCGAGCCTGTTCCTCGTTATAAAGGGGCAAATAAGACACCAATAAAGGCCGCGGGCCTACAATTGACATGTCGCCTCTGATTACGTTTAGAAGTTGAGGAATCTCGTCTAACGATGTTTTTCTAATGAATTTACCAATCTTTGTCATTCGTTCATGATCAGATAAAAGTTGACCGTCCGGGCCTTTTTTATCATTCATGGTTTTGAACTTTAAAATTTTAAAAATCCGTCCATTCTTGCCTGGTCTTTTTTGTACGAAAAAGGGCTTTCCATTATTACTGATGCCGAGAATGACAACAATACCTATAAAAAGGGGAGATAGTGCAACAAGAGCAATCAATGCTGTTAGCAAGTCTAGTATGTTTTTTATCACATTTTTGTACATGATAGTATCGTTTTCAGTTCATATGGATTTTGGAATAAACCTCCAACGTTTTCTTTGTCATTACAGGGATGGTGAATTCATTCAGGGCCCTTTTTCTAGCACTTTGTGCGAGTTGTCGGCGTAAATCCGAATCGGAAACCAATTTTTCTAATATGGCAGTGAATTGTTGAGTATTCTCAGTTTCGAAAAGGAGGCCGTTCACACCATCTTCGATTTGTTCATAGGCGCCTTCTGTATTACTTCTAACGGGACAACATTCACTCATCATCGCTTCTAAAGTTACTAATGGAAAAGACTCCATACGTGATGGTAATACGAAAATATCAAAAATATCATAAAAGGGTTTGGGGTCTTCGAATGGTACCAAAGTCATGAATTTTTCAATTCCTGCGTTTTCGACCATATCCTTTAACCAAATATAATCTTCACTACCTCCAACACCTCCCAAAAAGATAAAATGAATTTTTTCTTGGGTAGTAGTTGACAAATTTTTTAAGGCTTGAACAAGAATGTCTGATCCTTTGCGCAGCGAAATACTTCCTACGAAACCAATGATTAATTTATCTTCGGGTATTTTCAGCCTATTTTTCAAATCTGATTTTTGTTTTGGAGAAATAGGATGCGAAAACCGATCTGATACACCGTGATGAATCAGACTTAAGTTCTTGTCTTCCATTCTGAAGACTTTTTTGCTGAATTCATAAGATTCATTACTTATGGCGATTAAGTGATCTGGTTTTTTGAATTTAAAATTTCTTTTTAAATAAAGAATGTGCAACGTCGTTGTAAACTTTTTCCTCATCAGCCAAGGAATAAAAGTCATGTATGGTGATTGGCAGTGTATTACATTAGGTTCGAACTGTTTTATTTTACCCATAATATCAAACACCGAAGTGAATGATTGTATAGTTCGTTTAAAAATATTTCCTTTAGGAGTTTCAAATTCTTTAATGTCGACTCCCAAGGCTTTAAATTCATTATAAAAATCGTCTACCCTTGATGTTGCATTTTCGATTTTTCCACCAGTAATCAGACAAACTGTATGACCTTCTTTGACCAGACCTTGGGCGAGATCTAAAGTATGTGTTGTAACACCCGTCTGTTCAATTCTACTAAGTAAAAAAGCTATTTTCATGAATATGGTTTGGACCTTTTCAAAATCGGGGGCAAGGTGAAGACTTAAGTTATAACTGTACTTTCATTTTAGTAGAATTTTATGAATAGCAAAGGTTTTGCGGCTCTTTCAAAAAAATCATGCTTAAAATTAAACCAGTAAATATTCACCTAAAATCACATATGAATCTTGTTCAATGTTATATTTTCGGTTGCAAGTATATGTAATTTCTGTAAGGGATAAATATTTAATCGATATATATTCATGGTTATATGACCAAGTGCAATATTTGCTAGACCTTGTGAACCCATTTTATTAAACATTAGCTGTTGCTGGCAATGATTTCAAGCGTTTTTGCATTTACTTTTTCTACATCAAATTTTTCACTTGCCAATTTTCTGCTATTAATACCCATAGTTTCAATACGTTCGGGATGTTTTAGAAAACTTTCCATGGCCCTATACAAATCGTCAAAATCCCTTGGAGCTATTAGTACACCGTTTTTTTCGTCAATGACCGTCTCTCGACACCCTGGAGTGTCAGTAGTTATTATGGGCATCCCAATACTAAGCGCCTCTAGAATGGATCGAGGAACACCCTCTCGATAATAGGTGGGGAGCACAAAAATATCGGATTGCTCAAGAAAGCCGACGACTGTGCGCTGTTCTCCATGAAATTTAATGATTCCCTTGGATACAAATTTATCGATTGTACTTTTTTTAATTCCCGAAGGGGAAGTATCTATTGGCCCTATAATATGATATTCAGATTTAGGGTATTTCTTTTTTAGTTTTTTTGCCGCGTCCATAAACAGCTTAATGCCCTTTTCCACGATCAATCGTGAAACGATGACAAAAACTATCTGCTCCCCATCATTTTTCTTTATTCGGGTGTTGTATTCATTTAAATTAACCCCTGATCCATTGACGAGATAGGCATTTTGCTTTGGGGAAATTATTTTTTTTCGCAGGAAAAGGTTCTTGTCATCCTCATTCTGAAATATGATAGCATTATTTTTTCGCAGCGCTTTTTTATAAAGAAAACTGGTGACTTTTTGAAGAATATTCGCTTTCTTGGAAACTCCACTAAATGTAAACCCTAACCCAGTAATTAGTGAAATTACTGGTGTATTCGTTTGTTCAGCGGCCAAAGAACCATATATAACAGATTTGATCGTATATGGGAACACTAAATCAATCTGGTATTCCTCTATTTTCTTTTTTAAGAAAAACAGGGTCTTTAAATCTGAAATGGGTGATATGCCAGCCCTATTTAGGGGGTACGCAAACGTGTCGGCGCCCATTCTTTCCAATTCGTCTCTAAATTCTGTATTATCTTCAGGGAATGGGGCAGCACATACCACCTCATGACCTTCAGCGAGTAGGCGCCTTATTAAATCGCCACGAAAGGTAACCAATGATTTGGCTGCACCACATATAATCAATATTCGTTTAGAATTCATACAGAATTAACTTCTTGTTAAGATTCGATAAAGGTATATATTATTCGGTAGCTAAGATGTACGATTCGTACTTTCGTAAAATACTACCTTTGTCAAAGTTTCTTACTCTCTGCAATGAATTTTTCTTAGTTTTTTGAAGATATTCTGTGTTTTTCCTAAAATATTCGATTGCCTTTATCATTAATAGTTTGTTGCCTACAGGAGTTAGAATGCCGTAATCGGTTATCATAATGTCATCTTCTAACGGTTTATCTAGCCTTAATATTTCATCAGGCCCTGATTTGCAGTTTGTGGAAAGAATCGGCAGTCCGCATGCCATAGCTTCTAAAAGAACATTCGGAAAACCTTCGTGATTGGAACCAAAAGCAAACAAATCTGCTGCTTTGAGGTATTTGTATGGCGATGGATCAAAACCCATAAAAAACACCTTTTTCTCAAGACTTTTTTCCGCTACAATCGTTTTTAGTTCATCTTCAAGTTCACCCTCGCCCAAAATATAGAGACGAATACCGTCAATATTTTCGACTGCATCGATGAGTAGCTTATGGTTTTTTCCTTTATTCAACCGACCAACGGTTATAATATTAAAGTATTGGGAATCGAAATAATCGGGTATTGGTTCTATTTTATCAACCTTTTCTAAATCTATTGGATTGTTTATGACTTCGATCTTGTCTTTGTTGATTCCGAAATTGGCTATAAGGTCATTGCGATTTCCCATAGAATTACAAATCACCGAATCAGCTTTTGCGTATAGTTTTCGAATCAAGAATTTATTTATGGTAGATTGTAGTCCTTTGTAGCTGTACTGCAAGCTGGGTTGCCCCCTTTCGCTGATGATCAGCTTGATTTTTTTGGAAGTAAATTTTCGAGAAAGTATATTTATGTAATTCGGTCTTGTCAGCAGACTTAATGAATGGGTTATATCTAGCTGTTTTAACAGTTTAGCATACCGCAAGGCCAAAAAGGGTATTTTGATCAGTTTGTTGACTCCACTTTCCGCTGGGTTTGAATTTTCTATATAATGAACTTGTATGCTTTCGGGAATATCATAACCCACGGTAGCATGCATCAAAAACAAATGGACTTCGATTTTTTGTTCCAAGAAGTGGGGGAGTAGGTGTGAGACGACTCTTTCTGCGCCCCCACCTCCAAGAGAGTATATGAGTATTCCTAGTCGCATGAATTATGATTAATTAGATAAATAATTTGCTTAGTACTGTGATTTTTTCAGGAATGCAAGCTTTCGCTATTTTATCGAAAATCCTTTTCCATTGTTCTTGAGCCATTGTTTAAGAACTAACAACCTCCATATTATGGCATATCGATTCCAAGAACCATCCATATGTTGGTCGATCATAATTTTGACTTCCTTTTTATCGATAAAAGGTATTGTCGCAAGACCGTCATCATTTAACTCAGAAAGAACATAATCTTTCAACTCGTTTCGAAACCAGCTTTTAAAGGGCATTGTGAATCCTGATTTAGGTCTGTCGAACATTTCTTTAGGAACATGTTTGTACAGTACATCTTTCAATATTCGCTTTTGGTTCCCTTTAATGAATTTAAATTCAGTAGGAAGGGTTCTTGAAAAATCTACAATTCTATAATCTAGCATTGGAGAACGGACTTCAAGGGAAAACGCCATGGAGGCCCTGTCAACTTTGGTGTTAATATCCCAATTTAAATACGTTTTGATATCGAAATCGGAGATACGTTCGTAGATATTCTTATTGTTATGGAATAAATAGCTGTTAGATTCGTCTTTATAATTATAGCCTGAAAGGTCGAACCACTTACTGTTTAAATCTCGCTTTGTCGCCAAGTAGGCATCGTTTATAGTTGCTTTATTGATTACATTTCCAATGGTTTTGGCCTTGTAGTGTGGCGCTAAGGTCAGCGCTTTGGCTACCATCATTCGTAGCGGATCAGGGAACTTATAGGCTTTTTCGATGTAACGCATCCAGTTGTATCGATGGTATCCTAGAAAATTCTCATCCCCTGCATCTCCTGATAACGCAACAGTTACATGTTCTCGCGTGTATTTTGATAATAACATCGATGGAATCGCCGAGGCATCGTCAAAGGGTTCATCATAGAAATAACTCAGGTTTTCTATTAGTTGTATGCCTTCTGTATAGTCGCATTCTATAACGCTGTGCTCTGTTTGCAAATGAGAGGCCACTCGTTTAGCGTATTCACTTTCATCAAACTCTTTATTGTCGAACTTTACCGAGAATGTTTTGACCTTTCCAGGCGTTTCTTTTGCCGCTAAAGCGCTTACTAAGGAAGAGTCAACACCCCCAGAAAGAAATATGCCTACGGGAACATCGGCGAACATTCTAATTTTTACCGCATCGCTTAATAATTTTTCAAGTTCTTCCTGAGCCTCGTTGTAATTTCCTGAAAATTTATTTTGGCCTTTATAATCCAGGTCCCAATATTTTTTCGATTTGAAGTTGCCCGTTTCGATATCAAATGAAAAACTATGACCAGCTTCTAACTTCTTAATTTCATTGAAAATAGAATAGGGGTCGGGAATCGTACCCCATAGGAGGTAGGCACTAATGGCCTCTTTTGAAATTGTTAGTTTTTCATTAAACAATTGAATCGACGAGAGCTGACTGGCAAATTCAAATTGTTTTTCGTTATGGTAGTAATAAAAAGGTTTTTGCCCTAATCTATCCCTTGCACCAAATAGAAGGTTTTTGACTTTATCATAAATAACAAATGCGAACATGCCATTAAAGTGGTTCACACAGTCTTGACCATATTCTAAATAGGCGGCGCAAATTACTTCGGTGTCACTAGTTGTTTTAAATTCATACCCTTTGTTGGCAAGTTCTTTTTTTATGGTTTTAAAATTAAAAATCTCACCATTAAAAACAATATGTATATTCTCTTGGTAGGTTAACGGTTGGTCAGATCGTACGTCTAAATCAATTATCGAGAGTCGATTATGACCTAATCGAATAGGTTGTTTTTCTTCATCAAATAGGCGAACCCCCATTTTATCGGGACCCCGAAAAGATGTTCTTTTCAGTTTTTCTTTAACTTCGTTCTCACTATACGCAATGGTCGATCCGTAAATTCCGCACATAATCTAAGAGGCTTTTTTGGGGTCTAACAAATCATTAAATAATCGCATCCACTTGTTGCCTACATTTTCCATAGTAAATTTATCAAGTGATTTCAGGCTGTTGTTTCTGAGTGATTGTCTTAAATCTTCATTCTCAATTAACTCATTTAATCTATTGATCATAGCTTCTTTATTCTGATCCGCGACTAAAATTCCGTTTGTGCCGTCGTTGATAATATCCGATGGACCTGAGACACAATCATATGAAATACAGGCCATGCCTTGTGACATCGCCTCTATAAGTACCATGGGTAGACCTTCGTGTCGTGATGATAAAACATAGATTTCCGCCTGTGACATTAGTTCTTTGATATCGTTTCGATAACCCAGAAACTCAATTTGTTTTTCAATTTTAAGTTCAGTTGCAATTTCCTTTAGAATTTTGAGGCCGTCATCTCCGCCACCGACAATCTTTAATTGCCAATCTGAATGGTTCTCGAAGACCTTAGCGGCAATTTTCAACAAATTGTCGAAACCTTTGTGATGATATCTGTCAAGATTGCCAACCGTCAGTATGGTTTTCTCTCTCTTGCCATTTAGGTCATTTATCGGTTCGAAAGAACAAGGGTTTTCCATGACTAGAACCCTTTTGGTTTTGTTTGTAAAGAATGGAATATCAAATTTGGTCAAAACGGTAACAGCATCTGGCAAGCGATATAATACGCGCCATAGAAAAGAACGTAAAATACTTGCCTCTTGATTCATATGATTAAAGTGTTCAGAAACTACGATCTTTATATTATAGAGCTTGCTAGGTAAAATGGTAGCGTAGCCTACAAAATCAATATGAGAGCTTATTATATCGGGGCGGTTTTTTTTCTTGAAATAATAGGAAAGTAAAAAAATGAACCCCCTGATAACGACAAAATTCACAATGAACTTTTTGTGAAGTTTCACTCTTTCTATTCTCGGGTCTAATTCGTAGTCGTCTCCAGCAATAAAGGTAATTATGCGTACTGTGTGACCCTTTGAAGCAAAATAGTTGGCCAAAAGGCTTACCACGCGCTCAGCTCCTCCCGCCTTTAATCTTCCGATTACAAAATCTATCTTCACGCTTAAATTCTTATTTTGGGCTTAAATATTTAAAGCCCAATTAGATATTTAGGTACCGTCAGTCAAAGGTACGTTTATTGTTAGTCGAGTCTATTTCTAAGTATTATTTGACTTTATATATTCAACGTTCAGTATACTAGGTTATTGCTGATTTTTAAAATAGAAATACTATTGTTTTCAATCTCAAAAGAACACCTCAATTGTTATTGGCTAATTGAGGGATATTTAGTTTGTCGCCCAATTTGTAATCCCATTTTTCGGGTAGTATGGGCCTATAGCCCCCATCATGATGGAAGGTCAATTCGCCAAAATAGAGTTTGTCGTTTACATCGTACCAATCTACTCTAACATAATTAAAGGCACTGGCCAGTATCTCTGACAATGAAATCATTTGTTCTAGCGATTTTGGTTTTTCTACATCGTTAGTGCTGGGGTCTGTAAATTTGTCACCCTCTTTTTTCGAGGACCACTTATACGGTTCCCTTACCCATTCTCTTGAATACCAATTTCGATAATGATTTGGAGTGTCACGTCCCAAATCGACCTGAATCATGTTGACCTTTCCATTAAAACAGTGTATTTTATAATCAAAAGGTATATTTCCATCAGGGTCTTGAAGTAACTTTTCCACCACAATCCGAGGGGTGATATTCTTATATTGCCACTCTTTCGAAGTTTTATAATAGTTTTTAGCCAACCTGCTACTCATCCTCATCTGTACATCGTTCCAATCGACCTTAGAAACATCCTTTACTATTATACCACCACCACTGTCGTGATTTGTCTTTATAATGTAAGGGGGATTGGGAAGGTTATCAGGAATGATTTCCTTTGGATTTTTAGTATGGAATAGTAATGGCACCAAATATTCGCTGCCTATTTTTTTCGAAATGTATGCTCTCACTGCATATTTATCTGCACACTGGGTATGCAAAGGGGTACGTTCGTTGAGTTTTAACCAAATTATTTTTTCGTTCAAGGTTTGAGGATTCAAAAGATTTGGTTTTTTTCCGAACGATTTTTTATAATTGTTGATTATGTACGCTTTATCGGATACAAAATTATCTTTTATAAAATAATAAAATTGCCTTATTGGTTTTCCCGCTTGGGGGTGATAGTAAATTTTCTTTAATAGCCCGATCATTCTCTTTTTTATATTGAAGGTATATTAAACCAGTTAGTCATTGAGAAATATTTCATTTACCGGCCTTTTTTCTTTTATTGGCTCAAAATTCTTGGTTTGGCGTATACTTACAAATAAATACATGGATATTAAAACATTAAAATAATTGTTAAAATACCCATGTCCGACCATTAGCGCTACGGTAACCACACAAGAAATATAGAAAAACTCGGGATTCGGTTTGAAAAGTAATGCGCTTTTAAACATTAAATAGCCATAAATACCTACCAGCAATAAAAAAGGGAGAATCCCTGCTTCTCCCAATGTCATTAGATAAGAGTTATGTACCCCGGGCAACACTGAATTTTTGATCTGTAATTTCATGTATCCGTTACCTAACAAAGGTTTGTCCATTATCATGTCGGTATATAACGCCCATGTTTCCGTTCGGGTATCTTTCTCAATGACTTTAGATTGTATCTTATCGCTTGTAAAAATACTTTTAAGGGCATCGAACCTTTCGGTATTCAGTGTTAATTTGTTCGAAAACAAAAAGACCAGAATCAATACACCAAAGCCAATAATCGGAGCCTTTAAGTTATTTTTATTGCGATAGATGGCAACGATGCTGATGATTAACCAGATGAGTATGAATGTTCGGGAGAATGTTAGAATACCGGCCAGCGTAAAAATAAGCTGTCCAATAATCGGCAACCATTTGCCTTTTATGGCATAGCTAATGGCATACCCCACCAAGCATATCGTTCCGGCAAAGTTAGGGTTTAAATAAAAACCGCTATACCGGCCATAAGTAGGGTAAAAATTAGCATTGGCCAAAGGGAAAATCACCGCATTCACGATTATACTTAGCGCTCCAATTAGTAAAACGATAAAGAGCTCCTTTTTTGTGGTTCTATGAAAGACCTCCCCGGCACAAACTACAACGATTAGAAATTTCACGAATTCTTTTAGAAATTCTGATACTTCGTGCCCAGCAAAGCGAATACCGCAAATAGAAAAATATAAAATGCCCAGTAATATGAACGGAAATAAAACTTTATGTTTGTCTTTAGCTAAAAAGAAATAGGCTAATAATAATAGAGATGATGCGTAGCTAGTGATGGCCCCAAGGGTAGGTCCAAAGTAGGCGAGAAGATAACCTGGAACGTTCCAAAGAAATAAAACTAATATTAAAAGTTTAAGAATATACATTATTTAATCTGAGAATCTGAACATTGGTTAAATTGCCTCAACTTCATAATAATATTTAAAACAGGGTGTTTATTATATATTTAGGGGAAGATGGTTAATTTTGGTTTTAGTGTTACATGACGAATAAATCATCAAATTGTAAAATGTACCTCAAGGGTTATTCAGCAAAGAGAGCAAATCTTTGAAAATCAAAATTAGTACTATAATACTTATTTGACTAAATAATCTAACAGCTATATTAAAGTTTCTAGAAATGCACTTGTTTTTTGTCAAACTATTCGGTGAACAGGTTTGGTTTATTATTTAAAACAGCTTAATTCTTATGAAAATCATATATTTCATTATTTATTTGTCTTTAAAAATTTATAAAAAAACGACCAAAATATCCCACAATATTACATGGAAAAACAAAATAAAAAAACTTATAAAGACAAAAGGAGCGAAAAAACTGACTAATACCCAAGTAGCGGAAATAAATACATATTATAACAAATATAAATTAAAAGGCATAAGTACCCAATGGCACCAATTTTACTACGGCTGCAACCAATTTTTTTCACCTAAGTATATGCCTGAAAACTTATTTTATATAGATATTGAGCCAAGGCTCAACCAAAAAATATACTTTCCTTCGTTGACCGATAAAAATATTTTGGATAAGAGATTCCCTAATGTAAAACAACCTGAGACTATCATAAAGAACATTAACGGTTTCTTTTATTCGAACGATGAGTTAATTGATGAAAGAAAAGCCTTGAGTCTTTGTGATACGGGTAATGAACTAGTGATTAAACCAACGGTCGATTCCGGTGGGGGTAAAAATATACTACTTTTTAATTGTAAAGATGGTGTTGTTGATAGTGGTCAAAAACTTCGTACTGTTTTCAAGGATTATGGAAAAGATTTTATAGTACAAAAAATAGTTCAACAGCATGAACAATTGAAGGCACTTAACCCTACTTCGCTAAATACGATTCGAATTATGACCTATTTAAATGAAAATAAAGTTGATGTTCTTTCGACGATTGTAAGAATTGGAAGAAAAGGTTCTTCAACCGATAATGCCACAACAGGTGGTATTTCATGTGGAATACAGAAAAATGGACAATTTAATACAATGGGATATCAATTGTCGGGGGAGTCTTTTAGAGCCACTGATAGTGGGATCAAGTTTGAAGATGTTAAATTAAATTTTATGTCGAAAGTATTAGAAACGGTAAATGAATTACATCAAGAAGCTCCTTTCTTTAAAATTATTTCATGGGATTTGGCGATCGATAAGGATGAAAACGTGGTCCTCATAGAGTATAATGTTATGGGCCAGGGGATAAATTCACACCAATTAAACAATGGACCAGTGCTCTCACCTCTTTTAAAAATATTGGAAAGTCAGCTATAATTCCAGCACCTTTTTATGTCAATTTCGACTGTTTGTAAGTGTAAAAGAATAACACTAAATTCTTCGCGATTATTACAATTGTAGTACATAGGGCTATTCCAAATACTCCGTAATACTGCATTAGAATATAATCTAAAATGATGTTCAATATTAATGCTCCTAAAGAAACATAGGCCATAAATGCATTTTTATTGATGCTAGTCAAAAAATTGACAATGACCATTCCACATATTGAAAATGGTAGATAGATCAAGAATATTTTTTGAATATCGGAGACTTTAACCGTATCATCTGAAGTAAAAGCTTTTCGCTCAAAAAATAATTCGACCAAAAAGTC
Organism: Kriegella aquimaris; assembly: GCF_900103215.1. Taxonomy (GTDB): domain Bacteria; phylum Bacteroidota; class Bacteroidia; order Flavobacteriales; family Flavobacteriaceae; genus Kriegella; species Kriegella aquimaris. The sequence goes on along the minus strand of NZ_FNGV01000001.1, from coordinate 763,720 downwards.
GGAGGCAAAAATGCCTAGAATAACACAGACGCTCACGCTTACAAATAGAAGTTTGAGCATTTTGAACATGGTTTTAAATGTCTTTTCTTTATTTTTTGCTAAAGCTTTTGAGAAATACGGGAGTAATACATTGGTTAGGGCAATTATAAGAAGACCACTCAAAAATGCAGGCATTTTGCGTCCGTAATTTATTGCGGCAATAGAACCAACGATCAATTGGGCTGCAAAATATTGATCAACAATGGTATTCATTCCCGTTAGAAATCCAGAGGAAACTTTAGCGGGCACCTGTGTGAACATTATTCTCGCATTCACATTTTTCAAGTCAGGAAAAGAAATGTTCAGTAGTCCTTTTTGAATACAGATGATTGCCAAGAAAATAAAACTGGCTACCGTTCCTATCAACGTTCCGATGGCCAAGACATTTTCCCCTAAAGAATCCTTGAAAAAGAAAAGGCATATTATAATGGCGATGGGAATAAACAAACTTTCAAAAGACGAGTACCTAAATTCGTCGTGTATGTTCAAAATACCACTCAATAATGAAGAAAATCCCCAAAATGCGATACAGGGAAGCAAATAGTAGAACTGCGATTTTATTAGTCCGTAATATTCGGGAGTATGATCAGGAAAAAAAACGTGCAAATAGGTATCTGTAAAAAGGAAAGCGATAGCCATGAAAAGTGCCGATACGGCGGCCGTAACAAAAAATCCTGTACCTTGAAACGAAGCAATATTGTTCTTTGTTTCAAGTTCGGCGACGTAGTTCGGAATAAATACACTTTTGAACGCACCTAAAAAAACCGTACTTATAAAGCCTGGAACGATAAAGGCGATAAAGAAAGTATCTAATAGTTCCGATAGACCAAAACTAGAAGCTACCAAGGTTTCTTTATAAAAACCAACTCCTTTTATCAATAATGTGATGCCGCCAACAATGATGATGTTTTTGACAACAGAATTGTTTTTTAGACCAGAGATGGCTTTAACGATTTCTAGATATCGTTTTTTCAAAATTTACAGTTTTCATTTAAAGTTAAAAAGTGCTTCCCATTCTGATATTATTTTTCCGACAGCAAAACGGGTAGTACTTATTTCTGCTGCTTTACCAATGTTTTCTATTTCTTTTCGGTTGTCGATTAAAGCACTAAGCCGTTCTTCTAAAGCTTTCTGGTCATCGACCGGTATTAAAAACCCATTGGTTCCATCTTCAATAAGGCTTGATGGACCTGATGGGCAGTCTGTTGACACACAAGCCATTCCGAAATACATCGCTTCTAACAGGGCGTTGGGGAAGCCTTCGTATTTCGATGTGAATGCAAATATTTTGCCCGTTTCATAATGCTCTTGAACGTTCTTGGTCTGTCCAATCAATTGAACTTTTTGGTCTAATTTCAGCTGCTTGATCAAGCTTTCCAATTGCGGTCTATTCTCACCTTCGCCTATGATATGAAGTTCCCATCCACTGGGTCTGATATTGGCGAAAGCCCTAATCAATAAATCTTGCCGTTTTTGGTCTGCCAATCTACCGACATTGAGTATAATATTCTTCCGTTTTGTCTGAGTACTCCTTTTAAAATCAGGGTTTATGGGGTTAGGTATTATTACAAGTTTATTTTCTTTCAATTTACCCCTGTAGTAATTTTTAATCGTTTCGGTTTGTACTACCAAAAAATCAGTAAAGGGATATACTCGCCCACGGATTATTTTCCAAAATTTAGGAACCAATCCATCCTCTAAATAGGGATTGTTTCTTTCACTAACGATTACCGGTATTCGCAAATACTTCGAAGCAATAATAGACAAGATGTTCGATGTCGTTAGAAACCCGATACAAAGGTCTACTTTATGCGTCCTTAGAAGATGAACAATTCTCTTTATCAGTTCATAATTGGTTCTAATGGCCTGATAACTGTTCTTGCTAGGCGGTATTTCTTCTTTGCAATGTACTAATTGAATATTCTTTTTAAGAGGATAAAATGGGGGCAATGCTATAAGGGTTATGATCACCACGCTATAGCTTGTAGACAATTCATTGGCCAAGGTAGTGATGACTCGTTCGGCACCACCAGCGGCCAATGAATGTGTTACAAAAGCAATTGTCTTCTTTTTATTCAAATGAGACATTTGACCTAAAGTCTTCCATCAACCCTTTGTTGACCTAGAATTCCCTTAACATCATAAAGAATACCATTCTCTGCCATTAATGATTCAAAATCAAGATCTAAGAATTGTTTGTGTGCAACAGTCAATACGACCGCATCAAAATTATTCTGATCTGTAAGGGTCTTTAAAGAATTCAGACCATATTCATGACTTACTTCACTAGGTGAAGCCCACGGGTCGTATATTGTTACATTTGTACCATAGCTGTTTAGATTTTTAACTACGTCGACAGCCTTTGTATTACGAACATCAGGACAATTCTCTTTGAACGTTATGCCCAGTACCAAAATATTGGAGCCTTTTATCTTGATATCTTTTTGTAACATCAGCTTTACAACTTCAGAAGCGACATATTTTCCCATGCCGTCATTCATTCTTCGCCCAGCTAGAATTATTTCCGGATGATATCCGAATTCTTGTGCTCTTTGTGCCAAGTAATAAGGGTCGACTCCTATACAATGTCCTCCAACAAGACCTGGTTTAAAGGGTAAAAAGTTCCATTTTGTGCCAGCTGCTTCCAAAACATCATGGGTGTCGATATCCATCAAGTTAAATATTTTGGCCAACTCATTTACGAAAGCGATATTGATGTCACGCTGTGAATTTTCGATTACCTTGGCAGCTTCGGCAACCTTGATTGTGGGAGCCAAATGTGTACCTGCTGTAATAACGGATTTGTACAGGTTATCAACTTTAATACCAGCTTCGGGGGTGGATCCTGATGTTACTTTCAATATTTTTTCAACAGTATGCTCTTTATCACCCGGATTAATACGCTCTGGAGAATATCCTACGAAAAAATCTTCGTTGAACTTTAAACCACTTACCCGCTCTAAAACTGGTACACATTCGTGTTCGGTAACTCCAGGGTAGACTGTTGATTCGTAAATTACGGTATCTCCTTTTTTTAATACTTTTCCAACTGTTTCACTTGATTTGTACAATGGGGTCAAAATAGGCCTGTTTGTACTGTCTACCGGAGTTGGTACGGTAACCACGTAATAATTACAATCTTCAATATCGCTAAGTTGGTTAGAGCAATAGAGGCCTGTTTCCATTTTTGGTGAATCTCTTAAAACGCCTTGTAGAACATCATCTTCTACTTCCAAAGTGCTGTCGGTACCCGATTTAAGCTCTTTTATCCGTGCTTCGTTGATATCAAATCCGATAACTGGGTATTTTGTAGCGAACAAACGAGCCAAAGGCAATCCTACATATCCTAAACCAATTACGGCAATTTTTGGTTGATTCATTTTATTTTATTTAAAGTGATGTTTTATTAAAAACTAAATTAATATGACTTAAGGTTAAGATTCTTTACGAATCCGAATTATTTAATAATTTAAGGATACTCCTTTTTATTTAGAGAATTTTCTATTTAGTACTTTTTCCTATTTGGAAATACTCAAAACCTCTTTTTGTCATCAATTGGTCATTATACTGATTTCTTCCATCGAAAACTACTGGTTGGTTCAATTGAGTTTTGAGTTCATCGAAGTCAGGAGAACGGAATTCTTTCCATTCGGTGAGCAGAATCATCGCATCTGCATTGTTCAAGGTTTCATATTTTGAGCGAAAATAGAAAACATTATCCAAATCCTTCAAATAAAAGTGTTGGGCTTCCTCCATTGCCTTTGGGTCATAGGCATTTATTCTGGCACCTCTTTTAACCAATTCATTAATGGTGTAGATTGCAGGAGCTTCACGCATATCGTCGGTTTCCGGCTTAAAAGCAAGCCCCCAAATGGCAAACGTTTTACCCTTAAGGTCTTCCCCGAAGCGATCAATTACTTTTTTTGCGATGACAAGTTTTTGTCGATCATTAACGTCTTCTACCGATTTAATGAGCTCCGCTTTATAACCATGCTCTTCCGCTGTTTTTTTAAGGGCTTTAACGTCTTTTGGGAAACAAGAGCCCCCATATCCACTTCCCGGATAAATGAAACTATAGCCGATTCTACTGTCAGAACCGATTCCAATACGCACTTTATTTACGTCAGCATCGACTAATTCGCAAATGTTTGCAATCTCGTTCATAAACGAAATCTTTGTGGCTAGCATAGCGTTTGCCACATATTTGGTCATTTCGGCTGACCTAACGTCCATTGTAATCAATCGATCCATACTGCTTCGAAAGAAAGGAGCATACAAAGCCCTCATCTTTTCGGTAGCTTCTTCATTATTTGATCCAATTACGACCCTATCGGGTTTCATGAAATCGTTTATGGCATCTCCCTCTTTTAAAAATTCAGGATTTGAAACTACTTCGAATGCAATGGATACCTTTCGTTTATCCAGCTCGTCTTGTATAGCTTTCTTTACCTTGTCGGCAGTACCCACAGGTACGGTAGATTTGTCTACCACGATTACCGGATGCGTCATACACCGGCCAATTTCACTAGCAACTTGTATAACATATTTCAAATCAGCAGACCCATCTTCTCCCATTGGTGTGCCCACGGCAATAAAAGCAATATCACATTTTTCTAAGTGATTAGACAATTTGGTGCTAAAGTGCAAGGTTTTATTTTGCACATTTCTTTTTACCATTGCCTCTAAACCTGGCTCATATATTGGTATGATGCCCTCTTTTAAATCAGTTATTTTCTTTTCATCAATATCTATACACGTTACGGTATTGCCCATTTCTGCAAAGCAAGTTCCGCTAACAAGGCCTACATAGCCAGTTCCGATTACTGTTAAGTTCATTTTAGATTTAATATTTTAGTTACGTAATTTTTTGTGGCATTGGCTTGGGGTACGACCTTAAAAGGGTTGCCCATCACCAAGCTGTTTTCAGGGATGTCATCGTTAACATAGGTGAGCGGTGCGATAAGCACGTTGTTTCCTATGGTGATATTCCCCACAACCACACTACCGGTCCCTATCCAGACTTGGTTACCGATGGATGGTGTTCCTTTTCTTCTGCCTCGATTTATTTGGCCAATCGTGACGCCATGTGCTACATTACAGTTGTCGCCAATAACTGCTGAATTGTTTATGACAATGTTGCCAAAGTGGCCTATATAAAAGCCTTTGCCTATTTTGGTGTTAATCGGTATTTGTATGCCATATTTAAAATAATACCTTCTTAGGGCCAGTCTATGTATTATTCCTAAAACCGAATTTCGTTTATACTTATTACATTTTCTAAAATGGTATACATACCTAAACCCTGGTATGAATAGCCATGCCTTAATAAATGATTTTAGGCGTGTATCTCCCTTATATCGATAAAGGTCATGTTTGACTAAATCATTCATTTTTTAAATTTTCCCAGTACCACGTTAGGGCTTCCTTAAGCCCCTCTTGAATGTTAAACTTTGGGTCATAAGCCAGCAATTCTTTTGCTTTTTCTATTGACGCCAATGAATGGGGAACATCTCCTTGTCTTTTTGGACCATGAATAGCCTTTATTTTGCCTATTTCTGGATCGAATTTACTCAGATGTTTAGTCAAAAGTGAGACCAATTCGTTTAAATCGGTTCTTTCGCCACAGGCAACATTGTAAACTGTGTTAACCGCTTTTTTATTGTTGGTAACCAACGCCAAGACATTCATTTGAATAACGTTGTCAATATAGGTGAAGTCTCTTGAGTAACTACCATCACCATTTATAATGGGAGATTCATGTTTGATGAGCTGTATTACAAACTTGGGTATTACGGCAGCATAGGCTCCATTTGGATCTTGTTTTCTCCCAAAGACGTTGAAATAACGAAGACCAATGGTTTCTAGACCATAAGTTTTACTGAAAATATTTGCGTATAATTCGTTTACATATTTGGTAATTGCATAAGGAGATAGCGGTTTTCCAATTATATCTTCCACTTTTGGCATGTTCGTCGAATCTCCGTACGTAGATGAACTTGCGGCGTAAATAAAACGCTTTACTTTGGCGTCACGTGCTGCCACTAGCATATTTAAAAAACCAGATACGTTAACAGCATTGCTCGTTATAGGGTCTTCGATAGATCTTGGAACAGAACCGAGGGCAGCTTGGTGCAAAACATAGTCAATATTTGTACATGCGTTATTGCAATCAGCCAAATTTCGAATGTCACCTTCTAATAATATGAAATTTTCATTGGATAAAAACGTTGAAATATTCTCTCGTTTTCCTGTAGAAAAATTGTCTAAGCAAACTACTTTGTTGCCATTAAGCAGTAGCGACTCGCACAGATTAGATCCTATAAAACCTGCTCCTCCCGTTACGAGAATATTGCAATTGGAATCAAGTTTGAGTCCGGCTATATCCATTACGTTTTATTTTTGAAGTGCAAAGATGGGCAAAAGAAATTAATTTGCCCTTTATTTTTATATAAGCTGTAGGGTAATTCCGATGAAACAACACTTGTCAGGATCTAATTAATAAATATAAATATTTCCTTCGGTGATTTTACGGATATAACAAGTCGAAATTTGAATACGCATTAGAAAATATTACTTTTTTATAGACTAACGAGGATTGCGTAAGGTATTCAGGTATTATCTATAGATGTTTTAATTATAATATTCTCTATACCATTTAATGAATGCATCTATTCCTTTTCTAACGGGTGTGTCAGGATGGTAATCGTAGTCTTTCATTAAATCCGTAACATTTGCCCACGTTTTTTCAACATCGCCCGGTTGCATAGGTAATAATTGCCGCTCTGCTTTAATATCTAAGCTATTTTCAATTGCGTCAATAAAGTCAAGCAACTTAACCGAGTTGTTGTTTCCTATATTATATATTTTATAGAGAGGTCTCTCTGAGATTGTGGAAGGCTTTTTTTCCAATATACGAACGACGCCCTCGGTAATATCGTCGATATAGGTAAAGTCTCGCTCCATTTTTCCGTGATTAAATACTTTAATGGGTTTTCCGTTCAATATGGCTTTTGTGAAAAGAAACATGGCCATGTCAGGTCGTCCCCATGGTCCGTAAACGGTGAAGAAACGTAAACCGGTTGTGTGAAATCCGTATAAATGACTATAGGTATGAGCCATGAGCTCATTACTTTTTTTTGTGGCCGCGTATAGACTAACTGGGTGGTCTACACTATCACTCGTTTCAAAAGGGATTTTTTCGTTTAAACCATAAACACTCGAACTGCTAGCATAGACCAAGTGTTTTATATTATAATTTCTACAACATTCAAGAATATTTAGAAAACCGACTACATTACTATCTATATAGGCCTCAGGATTTTCCAAACTATAACGCACGCCTGCTTGAGCGGCCAAATTACAGACTGCATCAAACTTTTGACCTTCAAATAGCTGGGGTAGGGCACTGCGATCCTCCAAAGCCAAACGTATAAATTGAAATCGGACCGATTCAAGATGACTAGAGGTCAAGGTGTTGAAATGTTCGGCAGCATCTCTCTCTATACCTAACTCTTTTAATCGGGCGAGCTTTAGATTTATGTCATAATAGTCATTGATGTTATCCAGCCCGACAACCTCGTGTCCGTTGCCTATTAATTTTTTTGAAACATGATATCCAATAAATCCGGCTGCACCGGTAACCAATATTTTCATTGTATTTGCATTTGGTTACAAATATCACCATGATTTTTGATAGTTAAAAATTTGAAAGAATTCTTTTCGGTTTTTATGTAAACAATTGGTTGAGACCTGTAAAATAAGCATGAAAATTGACATTGCTAACTAAATAAATAAAATTGGAGATGATATGGACCGTTCATCGATCAAACAGAAGGTATAATAGGGGCAGTAATAATCTAAGAGCGGGTTGAAATTTGGCGAGAGCCAGGTTTTGAATCTTGAGAATGTATTTTTTTAGAGATAATCTAAATACTACATAATCAATATGTTAAACTGTATGTCTCCAAACAATATATTTTTTTATTTGCTGTTCTTGGTACATTGAAAAGCACGTTTTGTTATGGTTAATTTCGTTAATGGATGTTAAAAACATAGGTAGTTCATCGAATAGAAGAACTCTAAACATCCAAAAAACATTCGTAGCGCGTAATACCCTTAATATAAATTTTTAAGTAATTCAGCGAAATAAAATGCATTTCATCGATAATATTTTGAATAAAAATAATTAGTAGTGCCCTACTATCTTAACATTAATAATTCTTAACCTATTTTATGAAGTATCTTTTTGGCAACGCCCCCAAGTATATTTTGGTTGCCCCATTTCTATTTTTTTCTTTTTCGTGCAGTAACGACACAGATTTATTAGCGGAGTATGTAGCTTCTGGTTCTCAGGAAATTCCAGAACTAAATAATCTCGTGGTCGATGATTCTTTTGTCACTAGATTAGACCAGAGCGTAATTCTTGATGTCTTGTCCAATGACATGTTTACAACAACTGATAATGTGAAAATTATCGAAACATCTTCTGCCGATAATGGTGTTGTAGTGATAAACGATGATAATACGTTGACCTATACGCCTATTGTTGAAGACGTGGAACTGGATGAGCCGGAGACTCAACCTCAAGAAGAAGATACCCCCAGCGAAGTGGTTGTAGAAGAAGAAACTACTGAAACTGAACCTTCGGAGGAAACCACAGATACCTTTACATATACTGCAGAGGTTGTGAACGAAGATGAAACGGTTAGTACAGAAGAAGGTACGGTTACTGTAATCGTAACTGAAAATGAGGAAGTTGAAGTAGTTGAGGACAATTCAGAAAATCAAGGTGATCAGAATAAAAATTATGGGGCGTTAAAAGCTTTTCCTACTGCAGAAGGGTTCGGTAAAAATGCGACTGGTGGCCGTGGAGGTTATGTCGTTGCCGTTACAAACTTAAACGATAGTGGTCCTGGGAGTTTAAGGGATGCGCTTAAAAAAACAGGTGCCAGAACTATTATATTTAAGGTAGGGGGCATAATTGACTGTAATTCATATCTCGAAATACCCTATAAATCCGGGAATGTTACCATTGCGGGCCAGACAGCACCCGGAGGAGGAATCACTATTCGAGGTGCCGAGTTACGTATATCTGCATCGAATGTAATACTTAGGTATGTTAAAATAAGGCCAGGAAGTAATGTCTCTGGTAGCAATGTCAACGGAATACGTTTGTCATCCTATAACAATAACCAAATAAGAGATATCATGATAGATCATTGCTCCATCACATGGGCCACTGATAAAGTATTGATAATCGGAGGTATTGGCGGTACCAGCAGCGTTCAGAACGTTACTGTTCAAAAGAGTATAATCGGTGAGAATATTAGCACGGGCTTAGGATTTCTTCTTTGGAGCAGGGCAACCAATATAAGTGTATTTAAGAATTTGTTGATTCATGATGTAGAACGAAATATAAGGTCTTCTAAATGTACTAGTAGTTTTGAGATGATCAATAATTTGGTCTACGGATTTAAATATGGTACTCAACCGACATACAACAACGACTTTGATATTATCGGAAATGTTTACAAAACCAGTCCGAATACCTCTACCCGTTTTGAAACCATTAGGCTTGAAGGGTCATCGGACTGTGGTATCGGTGGAACGCGCGCATATATATCTGACAATGTTATCAATGGTAGAGACGTTTCTATTTCATCGAATCTTCAGCCTTACATCACCAATAATAAAATTTTCAATTCTGGTATATCTTCCATACCAAGTAGTTCCGTTCAGTCTGCGGTATTGAACGATGTTGGAGCATCAAAATATAGTGATCGTGTTGATGAAAGGCTTATAAATGACGTGCTCAACAGTACTGGAAGTATTAAAAAAAGTGTTTCGGAAGCAGGTGGTTATCCTGATATTTCTAACGGAACACCTTATCAGGACAGTGATGAAGACGGAATTTCAAATGAATGGGAAACCGCTATGGGATTAAATCCAAACGATCCGAGCGATGGTAATAAAGATAGAAATGCTGATGGTTATACTAATCTGGAAGACTTTTTAAACGAAGTGGATTTTTAAGCAAAGCAATTTTTGTTAATACAGAGACCCTCTAAATACTTTTAGAGGGTCTCTTTGTTTGATGGCGTCCTTCTCATTCTGTTCCTGACAGGTTAATAAGGCGGCCCGTTAGTATGTACGAAAGTTTTTGGCTCCTTTAACTGATTACTGTTCTTCATGATTGCTGATCATTCATTCTGACTTAGCCCAATGAATCTCGAGGTAACGGCTATCGACATTGTTAATAGATGTTAAAAATATGGGTAGTTTATCGAATACAAGAATTCTTAAGATCCAAACAACACCTTTAGGGCGTAATACCCCTGATGTAAATTTTGTGTAGTTCATCGAACAAAGGATGTATTTCATCGGTAATATTAAAATCAAAAAATTTTTGCACAGCCTTAGAATCTAAATATTTAACATTTCTTAACCTATTTTATGAAGTATCTTACTGGCAATGCCCCCAAGTTTATCATGGTTGCCCCTTTTCTAATTTTTTCCCTTTCATGTAGCGACGACACTGAATTATTGGCGGAATATGTAAACTCTGGTTCTCAGGGAATTTCTGAACTCAATAACCTTGTGGTCGATGATTCTTTCGTAACAAGATTAGACCAGAGTGCCATTCTTGATGTTTTGTCCAATGACATGTTTGTAGAATCCGATAATGTAAAGATTGTCGAGACGTCTTCTGCCAACAATGGAGTTGTTGTGATAAACGAGGATAACACCTTGACTTATGTACCAGTTGTTGAAATGGAGGAAACGACAACTATCCCAGAAGAAGAGGCCACAGATAACGCTTCAGACGAAGATATTGATGAAGCTGAAACGGTTGAAGAAGATGAAGCTGAAACGGTTGAAGAAAATGTGGTTTTAGAAGAGAGGGAAGAAACACCCATTGTTGAAGATAATGTGACAGAAGAAGAGACCCAGACCATTGATGATTCGTTTACCTATACCACGGAAACTGAAAATGAAGATGGTACGGTTACCACGGAAACCGGAGAGGTAAAAGTCACGGTCACCAATGAAGAAGACAATAGTGCAACAGAGGAAGAAACAGTTGTGCCCCAAGGAAATTTAAGTAAAAATTATGGAGAACTAAAGGCCTTCCCTACCGCCCAAGGTTTTGGAAAGTACGCCACAGGAGGGCGAGGAGGTTATATAGTGAAAGTAACTAATTTAAACGATAGAGGAACTGGCAGTTTAAGAGAGGCATTAAAAATGACCGGTGCCAGAACCATTGTTTTTACGGTTGGCGGTACAATCAATTGCTCAACCTATTTAGACATACCTTACAAATCAGGAAATGTTACCATTGCCGGTCAAACAGCACCAGGGGATGGTATTCTTATCAAAGGGGCAGAATTGCGGATTAGTGCTTCCAACGTAATCGTAAGATATTTGAAAATAAGACCGGGTCTGGGTACTTCTGGAAGTAATGAGGACGGAATAAATATTTCAGCATACAATGGCACCCATATTGAAAACATTGTCGTTGACCATTGTAGTATAAGTTGGGTGAGAGATGAAAATTTTGCCCTTGTAGGGGGGTTTTCAGGTTCAACAATTAAAAAAGTAACGCTTCAAAATTCAGTTATATCAGAAAGTGGTTTCGGGGCACTTAATTATAAGAGAACCTCAAATATTTCGTATTACGGAAACTTTTTTGCACATAATGGCGAAAGAAATATAAGATCGAACAATCCACTTTCTGATCAGCTTGATTTTGAAATGATAAATAATATCGTTTATGGATCTACTTGGTTTACAAATCCTAGTATAGGCACTAAATTTTCGGTCGTGAACAATAAGTATAAATCGTCTCGTGAAGTTTCGGTACGGGCAAATACTTTGGTCAATGGTGAAAATGATGGAACGGGTAGTGCGGGCAATACCCATGCTTACATTGTAGGTAATGTGAATCCTGCCGGACGCGCCCAATGGTCATCTAATTTGAGCTCTTATATTAAATCCAATGCTTTTGCTAGTTCAGGCACATCTGCTATGTCGGCAAATGACTTGGAAAGCAATTTAATGCCAAAAGTAGGCGCAAGTTATCCTACAAGAGATGCTGTTGATAAGCGATTGGTCAGTCAGTATAATACCGGAAACGGTAGATTGAATAGTTCGGGATCTTATCCTTCAATGTCGAATACCTCTAGGTCTTCTGGTTATGATGGTGATGGTGATGGTATGTCTGACGAATGGGAAGAATCAATGGGTCTTAACCCCGACGATTCAAGTGACGCCAACAAAGATAGAAACGGAGACGGCTACACCAATCTGGAAGATTTCTTGAACGACGAAGTAGATTTTTAAATTAACCGGAATAAATTAACCCCTGCCTACTTATGTGTAAAAAAGCCCCGACAGAATTTTGTTGGGGCTTTTTTCAGTACTTAGTCTTGGTATATGTTTTACCTTAATTTTATAATCTTTTTAATCGTATTTTCATCTTTATTGCTACGTGCTATCTCAACAACATAAATACCCTGGCTCAACATTGAAACATCAATTTCAGGGTCTGTGCCGTGATTGGCAGGCACTGTGTTCTGAAGTATGAGCTTTCCGTAAATATCATAGAAGCTGAGATAGATAATCTCGTTCATATACTCCTTCAGTTCAAAACTCAATTTCCCGTCCGTAGTAGGATTAGGATAAACCCTAACATCTTTTAATTCTACATCGGTATCTGGATCGATTCCACTTTCTTCGACAACCACCGCCAGCTGAGCTGTACAACCATCTTCAGAGGTGAAGATGTAAGTTCCGTTTTGAGCTAGGGCTAAATCGCCCAAATCGAGTATACCATCATTGATAGATTCATCGGGCCGCGTAATTGTAAAATTGACATCTGTTTGTACAAGTCCGAGAATTAAAGGAGTGCCTTCAGGAACGGTGATAGTTGTGCTACCACTTGCTGCCTCTCCATCGACAGTGTATTGGGGAGTAAAGGTATCTGCTGGGCAAGATTCCTCTACTACTACAGTAATTTGGGCGCTGCAACCTCCTGCGGATGTAAACGTATAGTTTCCGGCATTTTCCAATTCTACATTCCCTAAATCTAGCATTCCGTTTTGGACAGATCCATCAGGGTTTGTAACTGTAAAACTGACGTTCGTTTGTACCAGACCGAGAATTAAGGGAGTGCCTACCGAAACCGTAATAGTTCCGCTACCGCTATCTGTCGCACCATCAATGGTGTATTGGGGCGTGAAATTCTCTGGAGCACAAGGGTCTCCAACCACTATATTCAGTGATGCCGTACAGCCTTCAGCTGAAGTGAGAACATATTCGCCCGCTTGGGTGGTGATTATATTTCCTAAATCTAAATCTCCATTGCTCGTTGTTCCATTAGGACCTGAAATAGTAAATGCAACATTATCTTCAATTGTACCCAAAATTATGGAAGTACCTGCCTCTGCAATTATAGTGGTTTCTCCACTTCCTGCCACACCGTCGATTATGTATTCGGGAGTAAAGGGTCCACTCGGGCAATTAACATTAAGATTAAAAGTTGTGCTACACCCCTGAACCGTGGTAATTACGTAGGATCCGCTGTTCGAGAAATCTACAGCACCCAATGCGAAGTCGGTACGACCACTATATACTTGGTTGCCATCCAATGAAATTGTAAAATCTACACCATTCGGTAGCATGCTTATAAGTACGGTGTCACCGGTGTCTACAGTAGCATCAATAGGTTTTTCATCTGGAGCTTCATCATATGAAGATCCTCCATCAGTAGACCATTCAACCCGAATATCTTCACCCGTACATGCGGCATCGGTAACGTTCAAGGTAAGGGTTGTGCTACATCCTTCAGTAGAAGATATAATGTAATTTCCACTATTAGATGGGTCTACCACGCCTAAAAGAAAATCACCCTGGCCACTATATACTTGAGCGCCTTCGTAAGTTATGGTAAAGATTACGCCATCAGGATCCATGCTCAAACGTACGTTGTCACCTGTAAGAGCGGCAACGGTTATTGGCGTTTCATCTGGAGCCACCTGATAAGTCTGACCATCGTTCAATGACCATTGTGCTTTTATTGCATTGCCATCACAAACGACATCGGTCACATTTAGTGTAAGGGTAGTGCTGCAACCTTGGGCGCTGGTGATTATATAATCTCCACTATTTGCCGGAGTCACGGCGTTGGGAAAAATATAATCGCCTCGACCACTATATAGTTGTGAGCCGTTGAAGGTAATGGTAAAATCAATTCCATCGGGAACCATACTCAGACGTACAATATTTCCCGTGTTGGCCGCAACAGTTATAGGTTGTTCGTTGGGTGCCTCAAAATAACTTTGGCCATCATCTAACGACCATTGTGACCTTATGGTGGTGGCATCACAAACTACATCACTTACATTAAGCGTGATGGTTGTGGTACAACCGGAGGCCGTAGTTATAATATAATCTCCACTATTGGTAGGGTCTACGACGCCGAGTAGATAGTCGCCTCTACCTGCATAAACCTCTGCATTATTGTGTCTAATCGTAAAATCAACACCATCTGGCACCATACTCAAACGAACATTGTCACCAGTCGTCGAATTTATGCTAACAGATTGTTCGTCTGGAGCGTCAAAATATGTGTTACCATTGTTCAAAGACCATTGCGCCTTGATTGTAGTGGCATCGCAAACAGCCTCTTCAACGTCTAAGTTGATTATTACCGCACAGCCTTCCTCAGATTCTAGGTAATAGGACCCGCTATTGCTCGGGGTTGCAACCCCTATAATATAATCACCTCTACCGCTATAAACTTGGTTGCCATTATAGGTTACTGTAAAATTTATTCCATTGGGTAGTATGCTCAATCTCACTTTGTCACCTTGTGCAGCATTAATTTGACCATCCACTCCGGCCGGGGCTGATTCATATGGATCATCACCAGTCAAGCTCCACTCTGCTTGGATTGGTGTGTCACCTGGATCACAGCTACCGCTTACCAGAACGGTGATAAAGCTCATACAGCCTTCAGCGGTCGTTAATACATAGCGTCCAGAATCGGAAGCCTGAATATTTGATAGGGTCAATGCTCCTGGGGTTATATTCGGCGAACCAATACCTGGAGGTGCTGTCACCCGTGTATTTTCATCGGCATTTGGCGGTGTAATATAATAGGTAGAACTTGAAGTTGCGGCGCTTAATATAACGTCAGCTCCTTCTGAAACGGTCACAAACTCCCCGGTTTGAACTGCTGCCGCACCAATTTGATATTGGGAGGTAATCGCTCCGGGGGCACAAGCTATAAGGTCTGGTGCGCCAGAGGCGAGCCCTGTTTGAAATTCATGCTCAATAGCTGCGGCACCCAAGGCTTTTCTAAATATTTTCAGCTCATCAATTCGTCCGTTGATTTCATCGGTAATACCACTTCCGTTATAACGGGTTGGTAGACCATCTTGACCGGGCGTTGTTCTTTGTTCATAGAAGCCCGAGGAAGTAAAGCTTTTGGTCTCGTCGAAATTAAATTCTGTTCCAGGAGGGAGCGTTTTGCTACAAACTTCTATGCCATTGGCATAAAGTTTGGCAACGGTTCCATTAAAGGTAGCAGCAATATGCACCCAAGTATTAGGGGGGACATACCCCGCATAACAGCTGAGTTGACCATTGTCGGTCACAAACTCCCATTTGTATAATGCATTGTGGAAACCAAAAAACATAGCGGGATAATCGTGGGAAAGAATGCCCGTGTTAAAACCGTTTTCATTTCGGTAGACCCAGCCCATGACCGTAATTTCATCTAATGTGTCTTCTAGAGAAGCGGAATAAGGAATGTCTAATATCGTATTGCTATCGAACTCGGAACCATCTAACTCAATGGCGTTTCCGAATATGCCGGGAGCCCCAAGATAATTTTGGGTCAATGGTATTGCAGTACCAGAATTGTTGTGTTCAATAATGGTTGCATCATTGTTGTTTCCCGAAATATCGGTTAATGCAGCCCCAGATGCTTCGTTAAACTCATAATGTGCTACCAAATTTGGATTGACGGCCAATGGAATTGCTGAGCCGATTTTAATAGTTTCCGCAACGCTTGGCACGCCATTGGCATCCATAGCAAAAAGCATATAATATCCAGGAGGCAATATGTTTCTATCCGGTATATTAACGGAATAATTACCAGCAGTTTCTGTAAATGTCAATGGAATTCGACGCTGTTCGTTATTGGTACTATGGGTTACGGCGGAAAAGCGTATCAAGCTAAATTCTTGAAGGCCGGCCGTTCCCGTAACCGTAATCGAGGTATTGTAATTTTCCTCTTCATCAGGAGCACTAATTGTGGGCCTTGTTGCGAGATTACCCGTTCCATCGAACAGATATGGGGGGCTATAGATTTCAGCATCTGTATGGTTTACGCAACCCGGGGTGGTGTCACAAAGACCACCGCCACCCACAAAAACACGGCCATCCGTAAGCAGTATGGCAACACTATGATAAGTTCTTGGTGTTTGCATACCGGCTACCGTTTCCCATGTGTTGGTGTTGGGGTCAAACAACTCGGCTGTTAATTGTGCACCTGTATCTGAAAATACTTCGGCATGATCCAAACCCCCGGTCACCAGTACTTGGCCATTTGGCAATACTGTGCTGTTGTGCATGGTACGTTCAAAGGCTAAGTTTCCTGCCTGGGTTACCTGTGCAGTCGGCGTATTGATATCAATTACATAGGAGTTGTTTTTTGCAGGCGTACCTTTGTCGTAAGTTCTTGAACCGCCTACTTTTAAAATTTTTCCCGTATCGAACATGACAGTCGTTCCTTTCATTGAATATGTGTCGCCGCCACGAGGGCCTGCATCAATTATAGACCCACCACTGGAGACATCGATCCAATGCATCCGCTCACTGGGCCCTGCATGAAATATTCTTCCGTCAGGCGCTTGCCAAAGCCATAAGTGATTGTCGACGCGATAGATTCGTTCTTCCAAGGATAAGTCATTTGCATTATATATATCCTCGCCTTTAATTCCGGGTAAAAGAAACCATCCGGTTTCGGGAGACCATTGTTCGGCATCTTTATTACCGTTAATTGCCGTACTTTCACTCCACGAACCGCCCAATGTGAAAACCGAACCATCGGCAAGGGTAACATTTCCTTGATAACCACGTCGAATATTCATATCTGAAGCAACACTCCAGAGACCCGTAGCAGGATCGTAAATACTTGTTCTTTCACTACTCGTTCCGCCAGCCGCCAATATGCGACCATCGGGCAAATTATTAATGCCCGGGCAAAACATATCATGATCTGTATTCGAGGTGAAATCACCAAGCGCTTGACCATCAGTGCCTGCAAAGGGATCGAATATCTCGGTCCAGGTCATTCCGTCTTCGGTTTCTGTATACGAGTCGCGAAATTTTGAAGCCCACGTAATCAGTCTGCCATCAGGGAGATTTGCTGCGGCTACAGGAACAATGCTAAATGGAATAGGGTCGCTCCACTCTCCGACCTGCGCTTGATTTTGAGCTTGAGTTGAAAAAGTGACTGTTATAAAAAATAAGAAAACTGGTATAAAATAATGACCAAGGTAATTTTTTCTCATAGCAATAAGGGGTTGTTAATGTAATATTAGTATCAAAATTAGCTTTATCACAGCCCAAAAATTAAATAAAACGTCAAAATCAAATAATTACTCGATTAAAAACAAACAAAATTCGGTATTCCCTACTTTAATTAACGATTGAATAAATTACCAGCGAATTTACGAAAAAAGGAAAGGGCCAAGCACGTGCTTCAAATCACCTTAACCAATTCTCATTTTTACTTTTTGAAACCGCATATTATTACTTTCTTCCTTATAAGTAAGTGTTGAATTACAATTAAAGATTTATAAATACACTTAGTTGTAAGATATTTAGATAGTTAAGTTGATTTATTTTTGTACTTATTACTCATACTATCCTAGTAATAGGTATAGTTTTACATGTAAGAATTTCCTATCTTTAGATAAGAAGGGCAATTAAAAGGCTGAAAAAGTGAATGGGGTGCCGTTAAACGAAATTTTTTCGCCTTTAACGAATTATAGTAACTTTCGGTGTCAAAACAGGAAAGTATATTTACTTTTACACTTGAGAAACCCTAAAATCTAACTTGTTGAACTCCAATACAATCACAAAAACTAAGATATGGCTTTCGTCTCCCCATATGGGCGGCGCAGAACAGTCTTATATTAACAGTGCATTTGATACCAATTGGATTGCTCCATTAGGGCCGAACGTAGATGGTTTTGAAAACGATATCGAAAGCTATCTTTT
Organism: Kriegella aquimaris; assembly: GCF_900103215.1. Lineage (GTDB taxonomy): Bacteria > Bacteroidota > Bacteroidia > Flavobacteriales > Flavobacteriaceae > Kriegella > Kriegella aquimaris. The sequence continues at coordinate 745,390 of NZ_FNGV01000001.1, read as the reverse complement.
ACGCTCTAGCCATGTTGCGGCACTAAGTTCTGGTACTGCCGCAATACACTTAGGTCTTAAGTTGTTAGGCGTGGGAGAAGGGGATGAAGTCTTATGCCAGAGTTTCACCTTTTCCGCATCGGCAAACCCTATCTCTTATTTAGGGGCTATTCCCATTTTTGTGGATAGCGAACAAGACACTTGGAACTTATCTCCCGAATTATTAGAAGAAGCGATTAAAGATCGGATAAGATTAGGTAAAAAGCCAAAGGCGATCATTGCGGTTCATCTTTATGGAATGCCATATAAGGTTGATGAAATCCAAAGAATTTCTGAGGAATACGGTATTCCCGTGTTGGAAGATAGTGCAGAAGCTTTGGGTAGTATGTATAAGAATATCAAATGTGGTACTTTTGGAGACATTGGCATTCTTTCTTTCAATGGAAACAAGATAATAACTACTTCAGGTGGAGGAGCTTTGGTAACAAAAAATAAGCTTATAAAGCAAAAAGCCGTTTTTCTTGCAACCCAGGCAAGGGATGATGCCCCGCATTATCAACATTCCGTTATTGGTTATAACTATAGAATGAGTAATATTCTTGCGGGTATTGGTAGGGGGCAGATGGAAGTTTTAGATAATCGTGTTGCCTCAAGACGATTGAATTATGAGTATTATAGAGAAAATTTAAATGATAAACCAGGACTTAAATTCTTGGAAGAATCCGAAGAGAATTATTCCAACCGTTGGTTGACCTGTGTATTAACCGATTCCTTTGAGATGCGAGAGGAAATACGTCATTGTTTATTAGAGGAAAATATTGAATCTCGGCCGCTATGGAAGCCAATGCATATGCAACCGGTTTTCGAGCAATTCCCAAATTACACGAACGGAATTTCAGAGAATTTATTCGATACAGGGCTTTGTTTGCCAAGTGGGTCAAATTTAACCACTGAAGAATTGGATAGAACTATTCATTGTATAAATAAAGTAATATGATACAGAACTACCTAACCCATAATGCACATCGGTATGCCTCTAAGTGGCTTGTTTTGGCAATCGATGTAGCTATTGTAAGTTTTTCTTTTTTTCTGGCCTATTGTATTAGATTTAATTTGACTTTTGACTTTGAAGTCGACAAGTTAATCTTTCAATTGCCCGTTGTTGCCTTTATTTCAATGATTTCTTTTCTTATTATTGGTTCCTATAAAGGTGTTGTTCGGCATACGGGGGTCCGCGATGTGTACAACATATTTAACGCTATATGCTTGTCAAGTATCTTGGCCATTACGGTGGTCTTGATAAATCGGCAATGGGATTTATTTGAAAATTTCACCATTCCAAGTAGTATTATAATTATACATAGTCTTTTGGGTTTCATAGGTCTTACCGCCTCTAGGTATGTATTTAAAGCATTATACACTAGTTATTTGGTTGGAGATTTGAAGGTAGTAAAGAATGTGTTGATATATGGCGCCGGTGAATCGGGAATATTGACCCATAGTGCATTGACCAACCACTCAAAAAGCAGAGTGAGGGTTGTGGGCTACATTGATGGAGACAACCAAAAGGTGGGAAAGCAAATCAATGGGGTTACGGTATATCACAAAGATGTTTTAACCGAGGATTTTTTAATAAAGAAAAGTATTTCGGAAGTCATCTTTTCCATTCAGAATATCGGACAAAAAGAACTGAGACTTTTGGTTGAAGGCTTGGTCGATTTCCCCGTTCAGGTGAAGATTGTACCACCGGTAGAAGATTGGATAAATGGTGAATTGAAAGCCTCTCAGATAAAGCAGGTTCAGATTGAAGATTTATTGGATCGTGCGCCAATTAGCATTAAAAATGATAAAATTGAAAAAGAGCTAGCAAACAAGGTTATTCTGGTGACCGGTGGCGCAGGCTCGATAGGTAGCGAAATTGTACGACAAATATGCGGTTACACCTATAAATCATTAATTATTATTGATCAGGCAGAATCTGCACTTTATGATCTACAGCAAGAACTAAAACAGAATGGGTATTTTAATTTTGTTCCGATAGTTGGAGACATTCGCGATAAGAATCGTCTAAATGATATTTTTCAGCAACACAAACCTGATATGGTTTTCCATGCTGCGGCCTATAAGCATGTTCCTCTAATGGAATATAATTCTTACGAAGCCATAAAGATCAATATTGCCGGAACCAAGACGATTGTAGATCTTTCGATGAGTTATGGCGTTGAAAAATTTGTATTCATTTCAACTGATAAGGCAGTGAACCCTTCCAACGTTATGGGTGCCAGCAAACGAATCGCGGAGATGTACATTAGTTGCATGGAGCAAGAAAAGAAAACAAAATTCATAACAACTCGTTTTGGCAACGTTTTGGGGTCCAATGGTTCCGTTATTCCTTTATTCCGCAAACAAATTGAAATGGGAGGGCCAATTACCGTTACCCATAGTGAAGTTACAAGGTATTTTATGACGATACCCGAAGCTTCTCAACTTGTATTGGAGGCAGGTGCGATGGGAGAAGGTGGCGAGATATTTATATTCGACATGGGTGAATCGGTCAAGATTTATGATTTGGCCAGAAACATGATTAAGCTATCAGGCTTGAGTTTCCCCGATGATATCGATATTAAAATTACCGGGCTAAGACCGGGCGAAAAGCTTTATGAAGAGTTATTGGCCAATGGAGAGAATACCTTACCTACCTATCATAAGAAAATCAAAATAAGTAAAGTACGGGAGCTTGATTATACAACGGTTAGGTCTCAAATTGACGAACTGTGTATTACCAATATGTTCTTCAGTGGGAACACCGTCAAACTGATGAAAAAAATTGTGCCTGAATATGTTTCCAACAATTCTGAGCTTTGCGAACTAGATAAAAAGGACACCTCTACGAGTAGGGATAAAGCCACTTTAAAAGTGGTACAATCATAATTTTTCACTAATCTTGCATTTTAAAATAAACACCTAACTATAAATTATTATGGCTTTTCAAAAACACCCTATAAAGTTTATTGCACTTGTTTTATTAACTTCTACTATTTTGCTTTCATCATGTGCGTCTAAAAAAGACGTGGTATACTTTCAAAATGCGAGCAGTTTTGAAACTATGGTAAGTGATAATTCACACACCAACAAGTTTAAGATAGATGATGTGGTAAATATCGTTGTATCTACCTATGATCCAGTTGCTAGCCAGCCTTTTAACCTTTATAAAGGTGCTGCGGAAGGTGGGATTCGACCCGAACAAGTGGATTATATTATTGACAAGAATGGAGAAATCGATTTCCCCGTTATTGGCAGTCTCAAAATAGCCGGACTCTCTCCAGAAGAGACCAAAGCGTTGTTGAAAGATAAACTGGCACCTTATTTAAAAGATCCTATTATCAATATTAGGCTTAAGAACTTTACTGTAACTGTTCTAGGTGAAGTAAATAGACCCGGTACTTATCCTGTAAACGGCGAACAGATAACAATTCTCGAAGCTCTTGGTCTTGCAAACGATTTAACTATTAAAGGTATGCGGGAAAATGTAATGGTTATAAGGGATTTTAACGGTACAAAAGTCTATACCCGAATCGACCTTACTAAAAAAGAGGCTTTGAACTCTCCGGTTTATTATCTTACACAAAATGATGTAGTTTATATTGAACCTAACCAGTCTGCTGTTACAGCTTCAGCTCTGGATAATCGGGCTTCAATATGGGTCACTATAGCTTCTATTTTGATTACATCTACCGTATTGATTATTACAAGAAATTAAAAAACATAATAATTTTATAATTATAAATTGTTCGAATGGCTTTAAATTCACAGAGTTTCTCTAATAATGAGATCGATTTAAAAGATATCATTACAACATATACGAAGCAGTGGAAATGGTTTGTATTATCAGTACTGTTTGCGCTTGTTCTTGCCTTTCTTTATATTAGGTATACAACTCCTGAATATGCGGCTAAAGCCAAAATACAGATTTTAGAAGATAAAAATTCCGGATCTGAACTTTCTGCATTTTCAGATTTAAATATTCTAGGGGCACCTAAAAATAAGGTTGAAGATGAAATAGAAATCCTTAACTCAAGGTCTAATTTCATCGAGGTAGTCAAAGACCTGAAACTTAATGTGAAAGTTATTGCGCTTGGCAATGTGAAAGATTCTGAGCTTTATAATAACCGACCTTTTAATATTAATTTTATAGCAAATGATTCTGTAATCAATGCTTCAAAATTTGAATTTTTTATAGAACTTTCCACGGCGACAACTTTCGGGTTTAGTGAAGAAGAAGATAGTCCGTTAAAAATATTTTCTTACGGAAAAAGTATTCCCACTAAGGTAGGAGATATTATAATTACACCCAACCTTCCCTATTTTGATGGATATATGAATAGAAAGTTGAAGGTCGAACTGAAGCCTCTTTTTATGGTGGCCGAAAGTTATCAACAGAAAATAATAGTTTCTCCGGCTGATGATTTTTCGAATATAATTAATATCTCATTGAACGATCCAATTAAGGAAAAAGCTATTGATATCATTGATTACTTAATTTATACGTACAATCAAAATGCCATCGAAGACAAACAAATGGTAGCGGACAAGACATCAACGTTTATTGATGAGCGTATAAATGAAATTTCCACAGACTTATCATCTGTAGATCAAGACGCTGAAGATTTTAAGAGTAGCAAAGGTATTACCGATATTGCAAGTGAGGCGAACTTGGCCATGAACGTTGGTACCGCTAGCCGACAAGAGCTTGATAATGCTAGAATGCAGCTAAACATAGCTTCAGGTGTGAAGGAATTTGTTTCAAATGAAAGTGGTTATGAGCGGTTGCCTAGTAATATCGGTCTAAACGATCCCACTATAGCTCAAACGACGGCTAAATATAACGAATTGGTTGCGACAAGAGAGCGTTTGTTGCAAAGTGCCGATGCGCAGAACCCCATGATCGTTAGTTTAGATAATGAACTTGATGGTCTCAAGCAAACCATGACGTCTAGTTTGGCCGGTATGGAAAGAAATCTTGGTCAGCAAGTTAACAACTTGTCGGGGCAACTATCGCGCATGAATTCTATTCGATATTCGGCGCCTAAAAATCAGAGAGAACTTACAGACATAACTAGACAACAACAAACTACAGAATCTTTATACCTGTATTTATTACAGAAAAGGGAAGAGTCTCAGATAGCTGCCGCCTCAAGCCCAGCTAAGTCTAAAGTCGTAGATAATGCTTATCAAGAAGGAATTACACCTGTCACCCCTAAAAAATCGTTGATTTATTTAGCATCAATGATTTTAGGACTATTATTGCCGTTTTCAGTAATCTATGGTAATGATCTTCTAGATAATAAAATACATAGTAAGAATGGATTAGAAAAATTGATTAATAATGAGATACCAGTACTAGCTGAACTTCCAAGATTGTCGAAAAAAGATAGTCAAATGGTTCGTAAGGACGATAGATCGGTGCTGGGTGAGTCGCTCCGTATTTTAAGGACCAATCTTGATTATTTGATTAAAACCAAGAGTTCGGGTAGAAATAATGTTATTTATGTTACTTCTAGTGTCCCTGGGGAAGGAAAAACTTTCTTAGCTTCAAATCTGGCCATAATTTTCGCCAATACACACAAAAAAGTATTGTTGATCGGAGCAGATATTAGGAATCCTAAGTTATATAACTTTTTCTCAAGTACAGAAGTTGATAGGCTTAATAAGACTAATAGAAATGGTGATATTGGTTTGACGGAGTTTCTTTACGATGATTCTTTATCGGTCAAAGATATTATCAATCCTATGCTTGTTAACACAAATACTATTGACGTTATTTATTCAGGAAAGATTCCGCCTAACCCATCAGAATTGTTGATGAGTGATAGGGTTAAAGAACTTATTGAAGAGGTCTCTGGTCAATATGATTATGTAGTGGTCGATACTGCCCCACTTATGGTGGTCACCGATACCTTATTAATCAGTGCATATGCCGATCATATTATTTACGTAACAAGAGCTGGGGTTACAGAATCAAAAGTAGTTGACTTTCCTATGAAGTTAAGGGAAGAAGGCAAATTGAAAGGACTTTCTTTTGTAGTAAATGACGTAAAAGAATCCAACCTAGGTTATGGTGGTAAATATGGCTACGGATATGGCAAGACCACTAAGAAATGGTGGAAGTTTTAACTGAAGTTGTATATAGTTCTTTCAATGACTGGCATTAATTTGTCAAGCATTTTAGGCGTAATTCTAATTTCTTTGAGGTTTTGAAGTTGATTCATATTATGTACATCCGATGCTACATAATCTATAAGACCTTCCTCTAAAAGTTTGAAAGCGGCTTGCTGCACATTTTTGCCGTAAAATTCGCTTAAGGATAATAGGTTCAATTGAAAAAGGATACCTTTTTCTTTATACTTTCTATATTTGCCCATCCGATTATGTAAATAAACATATCTTTCAGGATGGGCAAGTATGGGAAAATATCTATGTGATGCTATTTTTTGAATGGCATCATCAAAATTGATTGATGCCTGTAAGTATGACATTTCAATTAAGAGATAGTTTTTTTCCAAGGGCATAATCCCTCTGTTTTCTAAAATAGTTTCAAAATTTGCATCTATCATATGCTCAGCAGCGGCTTTGACACATACATCCTTGACTTCGTTCATCAAAAGACCGTTTTTTAGCAAGGTCAGAGATGTATTGATCGTATTTGCGTCATTAGGATAATAATTATGCATTATATGTGGAGTGGCAATAAAATTTCGAATGCCAAAATCCGAAAAATTTTTAATCAATTCCAATGACTCCTCTACCGTCTTGGCCCCATCATCAATACCCGGAAGAATATGGTTATGTATATCAACTAAGCCTTCCAAAAAATCAACTAAAAACTTCTTCTTATTAAAGATACCGAACATTCAATTACAGGTTTATGACAGAATATAATTCATAAATCAATGGGGAGTATTGCTTTCTATGCCTAATTTGACAATATCCCAAATAATTTTGTAAAAATAATCTGGGCAAAGTTAATTCTTTTTATCTCGAGGATAAATGAGATTTTTGTAGCCTTATCAGCGCATGGCATATTGCTTCTTATATGCTGCCGGAGTTCTGTTGGTAATTGCTTTGAATTGGCGATTAAAATTAGACATGGTTTGAAAGCCACTTTCGTAACAAGCCTGTGAAATATTCACTCTTTTTTCAATGAGTAGTTTGCATGCATGGCCGATACGTATCTCACTGATGAAATCTGAAAATGTTTTGTTTGAATGAACCTTAAAATACCTACTGAACGATGTTGGGGTCATATTGGTCAACGAAGCCAATTCTGCGATGACAATTTTATTTTTAAAATTTTTCATGATATAGGCATACACATTGTTCATGCGTTCAGTGTCCCCTTCTCTTAATGTATTTGTATAACCCGGACTAGCCAACATCTCGAATTCTGTCGTTTTCGAAATACAATTTAAAATCTTTAGAAGTTCTAAGACGCTATCAAAACCCTGTAGGCGCAGTAAATTTTGGAGCATATCTCGTACTCCTTTCGCAGTATCGCCATATATATCGATGCCCCTCAAACTCTTTTTAAAAAGTTGTTTGAGCTTAATCATTTCTTCCTTTTCCAGTAAATCAGTTCCTATAAAACTCTCGTGGAAATAGACAACGATTCCTTCCGACCAAGCAGTGTTTTCGGAAGGGATGCCCTCGCTGTCACTTCGCCAGAGATGCGGCAAATTTGGGCCTGTAAAGGTGATATCCCCTTTTCTGAAATGCTTGACGTTGTCTCCGATAAAGCGGGTGCCAGTTCCATTGAGGACCATAAATAGTTGATATTCGGAATGAAAGTGCCAATTGGGTTCGAAAATGGCTTCTTTCAAAGCCTTAACTTCGAAAACATGTGTTCGAGGTATTGGTGATTTTCTTAAAGCATGTATCAAATTTTTCAGTTTAATTACAATACTCAAATTTAAAAGGTTTGAATTCATAAAACCACTAATATGCCAATTAAACCGATTTTTTATTAAAAATATGATATAATAAAGGTCGTATTGGGTGAAATACAGTTCATTTTGTGGTATATTATTTCCTAAAATTGATGACGATTTAAATAACGCTATACAATGAACGCTTTTTGTACTACCTTTTTTCGTTCCATTTTGATATGTCTTTTGTTAATAGGATGTAATTCTACCGAGAAACAAAACAAGGATGATAAGCCAAGACGAATTGAGATATTATTCTTAGGGCACGCTCAAGAGCATCATAACTCTAGGGTTTATATGCCAATTTTGGCTTCCACTTTGACACAAAGTGGCATTAATATTACGTATACCGAAAATGTAAAAGATTTAAACAGGAAAAATTTAGAATTGTATGATGGAGTAATAATTTATGCCAACCATGAAGATCGCCATCCTGAGCAAGAAAAGGCATTAATGGATTATGTTGCCGAGGGTAATGCATTTATTCCCTTGCACTGTTCCAGCTTTTGCTTTAAAGACGCACCAGAATATGTCAATCTGGTAGGAGGGCAGTTCAAAGAACACGGAACAGGCACGTTTACGGCAAATATCGTTGACAAAGCACATCCGATAATGCAATCATTTGAAGCGTTTGCGACATGGGATGAAACATATGTGCACGATAAGATTGCTGATGATATCACTGTTTTAATGGAGCGGGTAGAAGGCGAGCATCATGAACCGTGGACATGGGTTAAGAATTATGGGAAAGGAAAAGTTTTTTATACTGCCTATGGCCATGATGAGCGTACGTGGCAGAATCCGGGGTTTCAAAATTTGGTAAAGGAAGGCATTCTGTGGGCAGTGAGTGATAACGTAAAGAAAAATTGGGAAGAATTCGCTAAAAGTATTCCAAAATTGGCGTACAAAGAGATGGCCAATATTCCCAATTATGAAAAAAGAGATCCGGCACCCAAATATCAATTGCCATTATCCCCGGAAGATTCAAAAAAACTGATTCAAGTACCAGCAGGTTTTGAACTGGAGCTGTTTGCCTCCGAACCGGATATCATCAATCCTATTGCTATGAATTGGGATGAGAAAGGGCGGTTGTGGGTAATTGAAACTGTTGATTACCCAAATACGGTTCGCGATGAGAAAGGCTTGGGTGACGATAAAGTCAAGATTTTAGAAGATACTGATGGAGATGGCAAAGCGGACAAGGTTACGGTATTTGCCGATAAATTGAATATTCCGACTAGTTTTACTTTTGCCAATGGAGGTATTATCGTTTCACAGGCTCCCCACTTTTTATTTCTAAAGGATACCGATGACGATGACAAAGCAGATGTGAGGGAAGTTATAATTGATGGTTGGGGAACTTTTGATACCCATGCAGGTCCATCTAATCTTCAGAATGGAATAGATAATAAAATATATGGGGTATTGGGTTACTCTGGTTTTAAAGGTACTATTTTCGGAACAGATCACGAGTTTCGTCAGGGTGTCTACCGATTCGATAGACAAATGAAAGATTTTGAGTTTCTGACCAACACCAGCAATAATACTTGGGGTTTAGGAATTACCGAAGACAATTCGATTTTTGCTTCAACAGCCAATAATACTCACAGTGTTTTCGTGGGCATTCCCAATGCTGCTTTTGAGGGGGTAGAAGGTATTACGATAGCCGGAAGTACAAAAATCGACGGGCATTATGCAATGCAGCCCATAACGCCCAATATAAGACAGGTCGATGTTTTCGGAGGGTTTACCGCTGCCGCGGGACATCACTTTTATACTGCCCGCGACTATCCTAAGAAGTACTGGAATAAAGTAGCTTTTGTTTGCGAACCTACGGGAGGTATCGTTCATATTGCCAAAATAGAGAAAAGAGGTGCGGGATATGTAGAAAAAGATGGAGGCAATTTGTTTGCGGGTTCCGATGAGTGGGTTTCTCCTGTCGAGGCCAAAGTTGGCCCAGATGGGTCGGTTTGGGTGGCAGATTGGTACAATTTTATAGTACAACACAATCCTACTCCTCGTGCTGATCGTGGAGGGTATGATGCAGAAAACGGAAAGGGAAATGCTTATATCAATCCCCTACGTGATAAATCGAGAGGACGTATTTGGAGAGTTGTACCTAAAACAGGTGTAGCTCATGATCAGATATCCGTTGATAAAAATGACCTAAGTGAGCTTTTAAGTTTACTTTCGAATGATAATATGTTTTGGAGATTGACGGGTCAAAGACTTTTGGTAGAAAGTGGAAATACAGATGTGCTGAAAGAACTGTACAAGCTGGTCAATAATCCCATAGTTGATGGGGAGGGAATGAACCCAGCTGCGCTTCATGCCCTTTGGACAATTGAGGGTTTGAATGCATTAACTTTAGACAAAGAAGCAAAAAATGTAGTAGCAGGCGCATTGTATCATGCAGCTTCATCCGTTCGTAAGGCGGCTGTTCAAATGCTCCCAAAAAGTGATCAATCTGACGAAGCTCTGCTAAAATCCGGAGTATTATATGACAAGGATTCCCAAGTACAATTGGCCGTTTTACTTTATTTTAGTGAAAGGCCGTCATCTCCACGTATCGGTAAATCACTATATAATTTAAGTCTAGAAGACAATATTGTTAATGATGATTGGTTATCGAAGGCTGTTTATATTGCGGCCAGTAAACATGCCACTAGTTTTATTGAACAGTTTGAAAAGTCCGAACCGGTTGCTAGCAGTACGTCAAAAGTGAGTAATCAAAGGGAATCGAAATCATATAATGATGCCGATTGGAAAACCATGCAATTACCTCAAACTATAGAGAATGCAGGTTTGCAAATGGATGGGATTGTTTGGTTCAGAAAATCCTTTGCCATCTCTAAAGCCATGGCAGGAAAATCCAGTTCCATTTCTTTAGGACCGATAGACGATTCCGATGTAGTTTATATAAACGGAAAAAAAGTTGGTGAAACCAAGCAGAGCTATGATAAAAAAAGAGTTTATACGATTCCTTCAGGGTTGTTGAGTCAAGGAGTGAATATTGTTGCTGTTCAGGTTGAGGATACTGGCGGTGAAGGAGGTATTTACGGTAATAAAAAAGAACTATTTATAAGACAGGGTAAAAATAAAGTTTCCCTTGCTGGCAATTGGAAATATGAAGTGGAGAAAGATTTTTCCAAAGCTTCAAACAACATTTTTGAAAATGCTTCCATTGCCGAAATATTCGCTAAGACCTATAAGGGCAGAACAGCGTCTTCCGTTGAGTTAATGTCCGATATTGATGATCAGGCAACGGTAGTCCATATCAAGACAGTAAAAAATGAGATGAAGTACGATATCTCTGAATTTGTGGTCGAAGCAGGAAAGCCTGTTGAAGTTGTTTTAGAAAATGTAGATTTTATGCAGCATAATTTAGTAATTGTTGCTCCCGGGCAAAAAGAAAAGGTTGGTGCGGCCGCTGATAAAATGGCAGCTGACCCGACAGGTGCCATGAAAAATTACATTCCTAAAATGGATGAAGTGCTTTACGCAACGGCTTTGGTGAATCCTGAAGAAAAGATTGTTCTCAGGTTTACAGCGCCCGATGCACCAGGTATGTATCCTTTTATTTGTACGTTTCCAGGGCATTGGAGAATTATGCAGGGCGTTATGAAAGTTGTAGCTCCAAATAAATAGATAAACGAATTTTGAAAGATGACGAACAAGCTTAAATATGGCGTAAGTACATGGCTTTGGCAATCGCCCTTCACTACAGAATCAATTTCACTTTTCCCAATGATTAAGTCCATGGGTTTTGATGTAGTAGAAATACCAGTAGAAAACCCTGAACTTATTGATGCCAAAGTGGTGAACAATGCGCTGATCGAACATGGTTTGGCACCAACAGTCTGTGGCGTTTTTGGGCCGACGAAAGACTTGACCCATGATGATGTTAAGGTACATGAAACCTGTTTTCGGTATATCGAAAAATGTTTTGAATTTTGTAACGAGTGGAATGTTGATTTTGTAGCGGGACCCATGTATTCTGCAGTTGGAAAAGCAAGAATGGTATCTTCCGAACAACGAAAAATAGAGTGGGAGCGGGCGGTGAGCAACTTGAGAAAAGTATGTGAAACGGCTCAAAATTTCGGCACATCCATTGCCTTAGAACCCTTAAATCGGTTTGAATCGGATATGGTAAATACCGCAGAAGATGTTATGAGACTGGTAGCCGATATCAACCACGAGAAGGCCAAAGTGCTTCTTGATGGATTTCATATGACTATTGAGGAAAAAAATATTAGGGAAGCCATTAAAACTGTTGGAGACAAATTGATACATGTACAAGTTTCAGAAAACCACCGCGGTATTCCCGGTAGTGGTTTGACACCTTGGCATGATTTAAAAAAGGGGCTCGATGATGTCAATTATCAAGGGGCGATGGTCATAGAAAGTTTTACTCCCGAAATTAAAGAACTTGCCGGGGCTGTTTGCATATGGAAAAATCTGGCGGAAAGTCAAGATGAGTTTGCTACTGAAGGCCTCAGGTTTTTAAAAGAAACATTCAACAAAGCTTAATATAAAAAAAGGAACAATGAGTGATAAGAAAATAAATATAGCTATTGTCGGACTAGGATTTGGTGCCGAGTTTATTCCAATTTATCAAAAACATCCGAATGCTCATCTAATTGCCATAGCACAACGCAATGCATCTAAATTAAATGAACTGGCCGATGCTTTCGGTATAGAGAAAAGATATACCTCATTTGATGAGCTGCTGGAAGATCCCGAAATCGACGCGGTACATATTAACACCCCGATACCCAATCATGGTGCACAATCGATAAAAGCTTTGAAGGCAGGCAAGCACGTTGCATGTACAGTGCCAATGGCAACAACGGTAGAAGAATGTGAGGAAATTGTTAGATTGACAGCTGAGAAAGGATTGACCTATATGATGATGGAAACAGTGCTTTATGCTAGGGAATTTCTCTATATGAAAGAACTGTATGAAAATGGAGCGTTGGGTAAGGTACAGTTCTTAAAAGCAAGCCATCAACAAGATATGGACGGATGGCCGAATTATTGGCCAGGTTTGCCGCCAATGCACTATGCAACGCACTGCGTTGGTCCCGTTCTAGGTCTCACACGTGGAGAGGCCGAATACGTTTCGTGTTTTGGTTCGGGTACCATTCGGGAAGAATTGATTGCTAACTACAACTCGCCCTATGCTGTGGAAACAACCCATATTAAATTTCGAAACTCCGATTTAAGTGCCCAAGTATATCGTTCGCTTTTTGATGTAGCCCGCCAATATCGGGAAAGTTTTGAAGTGTATGGATCAAAGAAATCAGTTGAATGGCCACTGATTGAAGGAAAACCTTTAGTCGTTCATACCGCTAAAAAACCAGAACCTGAGATTCCGGAAGAAGTTGAAAGTCCCGACTTTGCAAAATTGTTACCCAAAGAAATACAGCATTTTACGACCAAAGGGGTTTACGATTCCGATGAACACCAACATCTCTCTTTTACACAGGGAGCGGGTCACGGTGGTTCACACCCACATTTGGTGCATGAATTTGTAAACGCCTTGATAACAGGGAAAGCGCCATACCCGAATGCAAAACAATCTGCAAATATTACATGCGTAGGCATACTTGCGCACGAATCTGCGCAAAAAGGAGGGGAGCTTATTAAATTACCCGAATTCACCTTTGAAGATTAGTGGCGGTACAAACCATAAGTTTGCTATTCCAATCTAGTATTTTGGTCCTAGCTTTCATAATTTTTTTTATCTTCCGTGCTGCTACGGAATTTCACTTGATGGAAATTTAAGAGATATGACTTGAAAACTTTTAAATCTGGTGAGAGTGGTATATAGGATCAACTAAATCTTGATGAAATGAATTTATTGAAAAACTTTACTTATAGTTTTTTGCTATTGGGTTTTGCCCTGGCAAACCTTCAGTGCAAACCCGAAAAGAAAGACGATGAAGCTGCTAAAGTTGAAGTGGAACCTGAAAAGGAAACGGTAAGTATTACGAAAAATATTTTCGGTATTACTCCAGATGGAGAGAAGGTTGAACGCTATACGCTTAGAAACGACAGTGGGGTTGAAGTAGATATTATTACTTATGGAGGAATCATAACCTCATTGAAGGCCCCTGATAAAAATGGAGTTGCAGAAGATGTTGTTTTAGGGTACAATAGATTCAACCAGTATCTTGATAAGAGTCCTTATTTTGGGGCGATTATCGGAAGATACGGTAACCGTATCGCCAAAGGAAAATTCTCGATAGGGGATACAGAATATACCTTGGCCCTAAATAATGGCGAAAACCATTTACACGGTGGGTTAAAAGGTTTTGATAAAATATTATGGAAGCCTTCTGTAGCGAAAGGAACTGATTTTGTCTCGTTGAAACTAACATATTTAAGTAAGGATATGGAAGAAGGTTTTCCGGGAAACCTAAACGTTACTGTAACCTATATTTTGACAAATGACAGTAGTCTGAAGATGTTGTACGAAGCAACAACTGATAAAACGACCATTGTGAATCTCACAAACCATTCTTATTTTAACCTTTCAGGAGATTTTTCGCAAACTATTTTGGATCATGAGGTGACTCTTAATGCCGATAAATATCTACCTGTTGATGAAACACTTATTCCTACAGGAAAATCGGCTAGCGTCGAAGGTACCCCTTTCGATTTTCGCGAACCAAAGACCATACGCGAAGATATAGGAAAGAAGAACGACCAATTGACCATTGGCGGGGGTTTCGACCATTGTTGGGTTTTAAATGACCAAAATTCAGGGGTACGCCTTGGCGCTACCGTTTACCATCCGGCCAGCGGGAGAGTTCTTGAGGTACTGACTGACGAGCCTGGTGTTCAATTTTATTCCGGTAATTTTTTAGATGGGACCCTTCCTGCAAAAAATGGAGGCACCTACGGCCAAAGAAGTGGCTTTTGTCTCGAAACAGAACACTATCCGGATTCTCCTAACCAACCAGATTTTCCGTCCGTCATATTGAATCCAGGCGAGACTTATAATTCGCAGACGGTATATAGATTCTCGACAAAGTAATAGTTTTATGAAAACACTCGATACGTTAGATTGGCTAAGCATTTCCGTATATTTTATAGTGCTATTGGGTATAGCCGTTTGGGTCATCAGGAAAAAGCAAGACAATACCGAAGATTATTTTTTGGCGGGAAGAAATGTAGGATGGTTTGTTGTAGGTGCCTCGATTTTTGCCTCTAACATCGGGTCTGAACATGTGGTAGGGCTTGCCGGAGCTGGCGCAAGTAATAAATTGCCCATGCTCATTTACGAAATACATGCATGGATCGTTTTGATTTTAGGCTGGGTATTTCTTCCTTTTTATGCCCGTAGCGGGGTCTTTACAATGCCCGAGTTTCTCGAGAAACGTTTTGATGCACGAGCGCGATGGATTTTATCGATTTTTTCTATAATCGCCTATATTCTCACAAAAATTTCTGTAACCATTTATGCAGGCGGCGTAGTGGTATCTGCACTTTTAGGTATTGATTTCTGGACAGGTGCAATAGCCACGGTCGTTCTAACGGGACTCTATACTGTTCTTGGCGGTATGCGAGCCGTTGTATATACCGAAGCCCTACAGGCCGTAATACTTATTGTAGGCGCGGCGGCCCTAACTTTTATCGGATTGGAGCATGTTGGTGGATGGTCAAGTATGGCTGAGACCGTTACACCCGAATACTTGAATATGTGGCGATCTTCGTCCGATCCCGATTTTCCATGGCCCGCACTGGTAATTACGAGTACCATAGTAGGAGTTTGGTATTGGTGTACAGACCAATACATTGTACAGCGAGCGCTAACCGCCAAAAATATTAAAGAAGGTAGACGAGGTACAATTTTTGGGGCCTTATTAAAACTAATGCCCGTATTCTTGTTTCTGATTCCTGGTGTAATCGCTTTAACACTTAAAATGCGCGGTGAACTCCATTACGACTCTCCGGATCAAGCTTTTCCCATTCTGATGAGTAATCTGTTGCCATCAGGACTAAGGGGCTTGGTAGCTGCAGGATTGTTGGCTGCCCTAATGAGTTCCCTAGCTTCCGTCTTCAATTCGTGCTCAACTTTGTTCACGGTGGATATTTATAAAAAATTAAAACCTGATACTCCTGAGGATAAATTAGTGCGTACGGGGCAGATCGCCACTGTCGTCGTCGTGATTATTGGTATTATCTGGATTCCGATTATGGCTAATATTTCTGGTGTTTTATATGAATATTTACAAAAAGTACAGTCCTATATTGCCCCACCGATTACTGCCGTTTTCCTTTTGGGTATTTTTCATAAACGTATAAACTCTCAAGGTGCTTTTGTGACCTTGGTCGTAGGTTTTATTGTTGGGGCTTTTCGAATCGTATTGGAATTGATTAAAGGGTCATTAGACCCAAATGGAATGCTTTACAAGCTGGGTGACATGAACTTCCTCACTTTTGGGGCATGGTTCTTTTTATTCTGTATCATACTTACGATAGTGGTGAGTTTACTAACTGAAGCGCCTTCTTTGGAGAAAGTAACTAACCTGACGTTCGGTACGATTACTGAAGAAGAAAAGCTTAAAAATAAGAGTAGCTACAATTGGGTAGATATTGCCGTATCGGTTTTAGTGGTTGCCATAGTCATCGGTATTATGGTATTCTTCAATGGAAAATAGGCCTTAAAATGAATGTGATATCTGAATAATCATTAAGGAAGCTTTGATTGGTGGCAATGATTGCGTGATTAACCGAAGCATCTTTGCTTGCCCCGATTTATTATTTTAAAGTAAATGCATTTTTTAAATTGAAAACCTAAATAGGTAAAAAGTACTTTGAATGGCATCGGATTATAATGCCTAAGGCGTTTCAAAAAGTCCATAAAAATTTCTCCTACTTAAATATCCTCTTTACTTTTAACAGTATTATTGTGAAAGCTTAAAATACTGTTTGAAAAATATGGATACAAGAAGGGATTTTTTAAAAAAGGCCGGTCTGTTGGCTGGTGGAATGGGATTAACATCGGGCATGCCGTATTCTATACAAAGAGCACTGGATATCGACCCAGAAAAGGGTAGCACATTTTACGATGCGGAACATGTTGTTTTTCTGATGCAAGAAAATCGTTCTTTTGATCACTGCTTTGGCACTTTACAGGGCGTTCGTGGCTACAATGACCCTAGGGCAATCTCATTACCTAATAAAATCCCGGTATGGTTGCAAAGCAATAAGAAGGGAGATACGTATGTGCCTTTTCGCTTAAATATCAAGGACACCCAAGCTACTTGGATGGGTGATTTGCCCCATTCTTGGGAAAATCAAGTAGATGCCAGAAATGATGGTAAGTATGATGAGTGGTTGAATGCCAAAAAAATGGATAAGGAGTACGGCGATTTTCCGCTTACAATGGGGCACTATACCCGCGAAGATCTTCCATTTTATTACGCATTTGCCGATGCTTTTACTGTTTTTGATCAACATTTTTGTTCCGCTTTAACGGGGACCACAACGAATAGGAATTTTTTCTGGACGGGAAAATCGTGGGATAGTGAACAAACGAGACCTTGTGTTCGTAATTCGGAAGTTACGTATGGCAATGAGGCTCATTGGAAAACTTTCCCCGAACGATTAGAAGAAAATGATATTTCGTGGCGCGTTTATCAAAATGAGATAAGCTTGCCTACCGATGTGGAAGATTCATCGTTGTTGGCCAATTTCACCGATAATAACTTAGAGTGGTTTTCTCAATATAATGTGCGTTATAGCGGAGGATTTCAGGCATATTTGAAGAAACGGCTGACCGAGCTGCCATCTGAAATTAAGGATTTGGAAAAAGAGGTGGCCAAAGAGCCCAAGGAGCAAGTACAGAAAAAGGAAAAAGATTTAGTTAAGAAAAAGGGCGAACTAACACAAATAAAAGAAGTGCTGGAAAAATGGAGCCCGGAAAACTTTGAAAAACTTTCGGAGTTTCAAAAAAACTTGCACAAAAAGGCATTCACTACCAATACTGGAGATCCCGACTACCATAGCACAGAAACATTGACATATGACGATAATGGTACCGAGCGGTCAATTAAAGTTCCCAAAGGTGATATACTACACCAATTTAGAACAGATGTAGACCAAGGAAAATTGCCAACGGTTTCTTGGTTGGCGGCTCCACAGAAGTTTTCTGATCACCCCAGTGCACCATGGTATGGGGCTTGGTACGTTTCTGAGGTTCTAGATATCCTTACCAAAAATCCTGAGGTATGGAAAAAGACCATCTTTGTACTGACTTATGATGAAAACGATGGGTATTTTGATCATGTGCCTCCCTTTGTAGCGCCCAACCCTCAAGACAAGAATGCTTTTTCCAAAGGAATTGATACTTCCGAAGAATTTGCAACGCGGGAACAGGAATTGGCAAAAGAAGGTATGGACGCTGAGGATGCCCGAGAAAGCCCTGTCGGGCTTGGGTATAGGGTACCTATGGTCATTGCTTCGCCATGGAGCAAAGGAGGTTGGGTGAATTCCGAGGTCTGTGATATCACGTCTACCCTTATGTTCCTTGAAGAATTTTTAAATAAGAAAACGGGAAAATCGATTAAGGAAACAAATATCAGCAGCTGGCGCAGAACGGTCAGTGGCAATCTCTCCTCTGGTTTTAGGCCATACAATGGCGAAGTCATAGGTGTACCCGAATCTGTGAATCGAAACGAATTTATGCAAGAGGTCTATAATGCCAGTTTTAAAGGTCTTCCCAAAAGCTCCGGTCCACTTTCCATTTCCGATATAGTTGAAGCAAAAAAAGATATTTATAAGACTTCCTTTATGTCACACCAAGAACCAGGTATACGCGATTCTTGTGCCTTAGCCTATGAATTGTATGCGGATGGTCGTATGAATACCGATAAGAATTCCTATGAAATTACATTTACGGCCGCCGATAATATTTTTGGAGATTCGGCCTTGGGAGCTCCCTTTAATATATACGCACCTGATAACTATTTACAGGAAACACCGAGTGGTGAATCAAAGTTTTTACCAGTAAAAACTTGGCCAGTTGCAGTGAAGAAAGGAGATGCCCTAACTTTTGAATGGCCTTTGGAACATTTTGAGGGGAATAGCTATCATCTAAAAGTTTACGGTCCCAACGGTTTCTATAGGGCGTTTATGGGAAGTAAAATAGATTCAGACCTAAAAGTTTTATGCGGGTACCAACAAAAGAGGGGCTTTATAAAAAAACCATCTGGAAATGTTGAGCTTAAAATTTCCAATACTTCTAAAAGCAAAAATTTTAATATGGTAGTAGAGGATCAGGCTTACGGTAATGCTGTGCAGACGATAACGGTAAAAAAAGGAACTGTAGAAACTGTTTTTATCAATACGAAGGATAGTTATGGTTGGTACGATTTTACTGTTCGGGTTGATGGATTATCTGAATTTGAACAGCGGTATGCCGGGCGGGTAGAAACAGGAAAACCCTCAAAAAGTGACCCTTTTATGGGAAGGGCGTTATCATAAAACTATAGTGAAGGCGAAATTTTGGTTGAATTAAATTCTATGTATCAACATTCGGCACAACATACAAAAGGCACTTCTGTCAAGGGCGATGTTCTTAATATGCGATATTCACCAAGTTTATCCGATAGTGCTTTTTCACTTTCTATTTTTCGGTTCTTGATGATGACCGCGACATCCTTATTAATCTTTTCTATTGCTTCCATAGGGAAGTTGATATAGTCGAAGATATTTGTGATGTTTCCGAATACCTCGACCACAATGACGCTCAATGGGGAATCTTCCGGCAAGCCATAACGATTCAACAAGGCAATAATTTCTTTATTAGTCCAGGTACAGGTCCCTTTTTTAATTTTATCCTTGTAGATCGCTAGCTTAGCACCTTGTAGTAATGATGTTGTGGTAAATGAGGCATTTGCAGGAACAGGGGTGACAAATCCAGGTTGCTTTTTATATTTTTCATAGGCACTCAATAAATTACGGGATGTTGTTAGGTCGGGATTTATTAATCGACCTTTCGAACGTCGTTTCATCAAATTGGAAACTTTAACTTTAGTTTCTTGCTTCAGGTCAAGTTCATCCAGTTGATTGAACATTTGAAATTGCGCTAGTAAATGGCTTGCTTTATCTTGATCACTTCTTTGGGCTATATAGCCGTCCGTTTGCTTCATCGCCTTAACCAGTACGGAGGCTGTCGTCAATTCCCTTTTTATTTCGATAGGATTTAAAAGTATCATGACTTTCTCATGGAGTAAAATGTTCCGGTATTCGAGGCCATCGGCCTGCTTGACTTGTGCATAAAGCACACCATGTAGTTGTGTCCTTGGGGGATCTGCGGTAACATCCTTACCATTAAGAACGGCTTTGGCATAAGGTGCGTTAACCGTTACTTTAATATCATCCCTATCTACATTGCATAACAAAGAGGGGGCGGGATGTTGCATACCCGTAACGCGCAGCGGTCTGCCAAAACGCCCATTGGCGGTACTCCAAAGATTGTCTTTTCCATCTTCGAGGTTACTCCAATGTCCATGACCGATCCTAAATTCATAGGTGAAAAACCCAAACAATTCCGGACTCTCGGAATGTAGCCCGGAGGGAAGGGGCAAAAGATAGTGAATATTGTCATTGTCGCTTGCCTTTTCCATGGCCTGCATGGCACTTAACCCGGCCATGTCATCGGTTTGGTTTGGGGTAATGCTTCGAACATATTCCGGGTCTATGGGAAGTATAGGGTCTGGAAGCGTTTCATCAAGAAATTCACGATTGTGGCTCAACATCTGATCGGGGGCATAGCGTAGCAATCGACAAAATAGGGTGTCATGCGGATCTTTGACGGGCTCCTCCAACTCGACCCATAAATACCGCTGTCTAGGTTCGGTGGCACTATACTTTTCATTTTTTCGATAAGCGGAAAACGCCATCCCGACGCTCACAATTTTAGGCACTTGTGCGGGAATTACCGTTGTCGGCAAGGTCAATTTTTCAGGCTTATGTTCTTGTTCGTTACCATGACCAGTCTTGAAATGAGGAGTTAAGGTATAGTCAACCTCCAATTCATCTGGGAAACGTAGTTGACCATTGGTTCTCAAAAGTTTCGATTTTGGTTCGATGGCATCTATGAATATCATAGTGGTATGAGACCTGTTCACAATGCCGAAGTCGTCAGCCAATAAAGATTCAAAGGATGCGTAGTGTTTCAATTCAATATCGCCCACTTTTAGGGTTTCCAATTCTTCATCTTTATCATCTTGGAACTTTTTATTCCTGAAGATTGAAAAGCTCACGTTTTCAAGAGCATCCCAACTCCAATCCCGATTGATGTGATAGACCAGACAGCCGATCCAATGATTGCACAGATCGCCCTTGGAACCTAAGGTGATACTACTGTGATCGGGAGCCAGGTGATGTTGGATTTTGTTGCTGCATCCAAATACCACACGTTCGCCTTTTTGCCCCACCAACGTTAACCCTCTTGAAACAACTCCCAATTGTTGGGCCAGACGCTCGACAATATCCGGAACGGTATTCTTATTCTCGCGATTAAAATGGATCTGTGAATTGACACGTTCGATTATATGAGGAGGATCCGGTTGCAAGTAAATTGCTTTGATAGGAGCAACATTTGGCTTCAATAACAATAGATCGTCCTCCACATTTGATTCCTTATAAAATAGAAATTGCATTGTTTTTCCATAACGTGAATCAAGATCGGAATTGGCCTCATTGATAAAACCATAATAATTATTTTGTTCTTCACAAACCGCCCTGAGGGTTATCCTAATAGTACGGGCGGTAGGCAGCGGCAATTCGTTCATAGCATCTATGGCCAAGTTATTCATGGCCGGATCATTAAAAGGGTCGTTTTCATTGCCCAAGTTCAAGGCATTGACATCCCTAAAGGTAACAGGTACAGTAAGTTGTGCGTCAAAATCCGTAGGAAAGGCCCGGTGAGTTTTATACAATGTAATGTAATTCTCCGTTCCAATTTCGCTCAGCAGATTATCCAATCGTAAGGTTTCAACCTCCACCCTTATTTCTACCCTGTTTACATCGGGATCGGCTATTGCTGGGGTAACGGCCTGATCGACACCTGCTCCCGATTGAATGAGCAATGCTATAGGGTCTAATCCTTTTTGTTGGTATTTATTGGTAAACACTACTGCAGGGTAGGTGAGAAGGGGCCTTTGGATTTCTAATCTTGGATTAGCATCGAACACGGAGGCATCGTTTACAATAGTTTCATTAAAATGGGTTATTGTTGCCCGTCGTATGCCTTCTGGCTTGTTTATACGGCAGAGTCCGGGGGCAATGTATCTTTTGAACAGCCGCTTCGCTGTTGGACTAGCCGCGTTGTTGTGTAGTTCTTCCTCTATTGCCGGGCCGCCACCACTGATATCCATCATCCGTACCCGAAACTCATAGGTGTTTCCATACAGCAGTTCTGCATCTACGGCGACTTCATCAAACATATTCGTCGCATTTACATTTTTAGGGTTGTTTAAAGAATCTACCTCTTCATTGTTCCGGTAAATTTGAATGGCATCGGTGTCTTTTAATACCAGACTTTTACCGATCCAATTCGTGAAATACATAGGTAGCCAATACGGGCTGTTCGTGTCATTATCTGGCTGTGTTGGAAATACCTGATAGGGCAGCTCCAGCGTTTGATCGACCGAGTTTCCCAAACTTGCCCCGCCAATGGTATATATTTGCTTGCTTTTTACAAGATTAAGGCTGTTCCATTCGGGAGCATTTTCTTTTTTTACATCGATTTTATAACCATAGACACCTAAGGGTGCGTCCATTCTTTTGCCCGGCTCTTCAGGATTATGGGTCAATTGACGGATGTACCAAATAAGGATCTGCTCATCATCCCACGCCAACCGAAAACCCATATCGTTTACAGGATGCACACCATCTTGTTGCTCGCTCAACAGATTACTGCTCACGGGCTGGGCTGCGTGCACGATTTTGGTAAAACCGTCGTTGTATTCGTTCACTTCCGCAAAAATTTGGTCCCACGGTGCTTTGGGAGGTTCGGGGTCTACAAGTCCTTGACGAAAGAGTACAGGAAACAATAAAGGGGCAAACAGCGGACGGGCTTCATTAACCTCCAATTTAGGAAGTCTAGCGGCATACCGTTTTACAAATGGTCCATCGGGATCTAGAAATAATTGCTCCTGAACAGCTTCATAATCTGCATTGACAAGGTCGACATACACATAACTGCCTTTGTCATACCAATCGGGATGGTCGGCAACCGTTATTTCTGCACTATAGATCATTCCACAGGCTCGCGCCAATAAGGGTTGACGGAGAATATGTGCAAATACCTGGCCCCAACTCATGTCATCGCTATTCTTCCAATTCGGTTTTTTCTTGACATCGGCTCTAATTGCACAATGGTAACTATCATCGGTCTTTGCGTTTTTATGCCGAGGCGTGGTAAAGTTGAAGGAGCCTCTATAGCTTTCAGGAAGGTATTTGTTTAAAGTAATTTCTTGCACTTCAGCTTTATCCGTTGTATTATCAAGATTGATTTTTGCCCCGAAATCTGCCGCCATGCCTTGTAAAAGTGCTTTTTTATTTGTGGCTTCGGTTACCGTTACCGGTATTTGTTCGGGGGCGCTGCCTGCATTGGTCGAATTACTAATCGGCCATTCGTCCAGACCTTTAATGACCTTAAGTTCAAATTCGGGAATAAGATCGGCAAACGGAGTTGCCATATCGTTCGGTGCAGGCAGTCCTGTGTTTATGGCATCAAAAGGATTTTGGTTTCGTGGAATCAATACAATATTCAATTTAATCTTTTGACCATCGAACCCTTGCGGAAAAACCATTGTGGTGTATCTTCTTTTAGCTTCCATATCTTCTATTATTAATTTTTTCAATGACCATATGATCTAGGCCACCTGTCTGTCTTCTCCCCATGTTTTTGAAAAACTGATATCAATAATCAGGAATATGCTGATGTCGAGCGCAAAAGTGACCTGTGCCGAAGCATTGGTTTGATTTCCTACTTTCTCGATGATTCCTTTAGCTTCAATCATGATGGTTACTGTAACGATACCTCCTAATAAATTGGCATTTCCCTTAAATGACATCAATGCCGTTATGATTACCTTGTCCTTATCCGCATACATCGTAACGCCCATCATATAGGTTACGCTGGCATTACCCACAACAGGTAGGCTCACAACAATCGAAATTCCAAAGGCAAAAGCAAGTTCTAAGTTAGGGCCCACTTTGGTATCGGCGGCAATTTTTACACCTACCGAACCTATGGCGTATATAGATCCTACGCCTACCGATACGCACATTACACTTAATCCTCCTTTAAACTGTAAAAAGGCACCAGCCGTGGGCAGTAATTGAGCAGGATCGGTCGTTACTTTTAAAGCGGCGTTAAAATAGACGCCCAACGCTAACGAGGCCTCTAATTTTAAAGGAGTCTGTGCACTATTATACAGTTCATCAGTTGGGGGAAAACGGACCAATGGAATTTCTTTTGTGGCCTCGAACTTGTATTCCCATATTTCACCACTATTGCTCATGGCGACTTTAAGACCCTTTTTCATTGCCTCCCCGTAGTTGCCTTGACTCAATTGCGCAAGAACTTCTAAAATGTCGATGACCGGCTGAAGGGCTTCACTAAATTCGATTTCAGGTACCGGTAATCCATTGGTTCCCGAATCGTCACCTCCTTCATAACCGGTTTCCTTACTTTTCTTGGCGTCAAAGTTTCCTTTGATGGTCATTAGACGTTTCATGTCCCCAAGGTCCACGACCATGGCGAGGTTGTTGACTCTACTTTTCCACGATTCGGCAGCCTGATCGGCAAAGGAATCGACATCAAAGTTGAGCTTCCCATCCACGTGATTTGGGGGGGCGGAAGGCTTGTTCTTGGTGTTGTATTCTATGTAAATCTTTAATGCTTCGGTATCCACTAGGGGTACTTCAAATTGAGGAATATCAAATTTTAGTGCTTTATCAATAACACCGTTAGCTCCTTTTTGCAACAATTTCATTCCCTGGTCTACGATGGCTTCCCCGGCTTTTTTCACTTCGATTTCCATCAATTCGAGCACCTTTGTTTCACCATCTTCAAGGGCGTTGGTCACAAAGGCCTCTACGGTATTGTTGGCACTGTCCTTACCGTTCAACATGGGCATTGCCTTGCCAAAATTATCTATGGCATTTCCTATATTCGGAAAAATACTACTTCCTTCCATCAACCGATAGGCATCAGCAAAAATAGGAGGTGTCTTACTCAATAATTTTTTAACGGCGTTACCGTATGATGGTGTTAAAAAGAGCGCCTTTTGGGTATCGGTGGACTGTAAAAACCCAAAATTGATGGTTTGGTTCGAAGGATTTCTAAGTATTTCAGTAGGATGGGCTATCCTTAATAGCTGACTATTGACCACTGAAGGGTCAATGACCACATTTTTTTTCCATTTTCCAGTACGTATCAAGGGTACAGTGGTTCCAGAAGGTAATGGAGTTACTTCTCCCGTTCCCGCTTGGTGTTGTACCACCGACCAACTTCCGGCTTTAGGTAAGACCATTGTGCCCCGTGCCGCAATCACAAATACTGGCTTCCCGTTCTTGTCCGTTGAATTATTGACATCAAAACTGTCGATGCGCATCTGCTGGTCACTTTTATTGATATTTATGACACAATCAAGATCACCACCGATACTGCCTTGTTGAAGGTTTAACAGGTCTCTCAGTTGGATCGCGGTTAATGGTTTTCCTGCAGGGGCGACCTGTACATAGCCCAGAATTTTTTTGGAAACCACCCTGTTATTGGTATGGCCTTGAATTACATTTTCGATTTCTACATCGGCATCAAAATAGACGCCACCGCATTTTACGTCTTCAACTATTGTTTTGCCTTCTTCATTTAGGACTTCTATTCCTTTAATACCATCTATATATATTGTATTATTTGGAATTTCATTGGTAGCTGTATATTCTTGTACGGAGGGCGCATCTTTTATGTTTCGAATGTTAAACAGTCCCTTTATTGTTCCCGGATGAAATTCAAAGGGATCTTCGCCTGGCACAAAATTTCCATTCAAATCCTGATAACGGTATGAAAAATCAAATAGACCGTCCGATTCCGCTTTCCAGCCACTATCCGTTCTGTAAATACGACCGGTTGCGGTTCGGAAAACGGTTATGGTCCGCACCACTCTAATCCCCCAAGGGTATAAAATGCTTTTTACTTGAATGACTTCGTGGGCGGTGCGCCCCATCATTACATCAAATTTGGCTTGGCTGGTTTGTGCCATGGCCGCTGTCGGGCTCAGCCAGTCGCTAAATATATTGGCACCATAGCCGGTAATATCCATCCGTGAGAGAGGTACACCTCTTGATTTTTCCAATTTGTTGGATTTGACCAGAACACCTGTCAAAAATTCATTATTAAAAATTTCTGTTACCCTATGCCCCAAATTACTGGCTCCAGATTTTTGTCCCAGACCGTTTAAGAGATTATTTAATTGGATGGTATATCCGGGGAACATCGGACTGTCCTTTTCCTCTGGGGTAGGTACCGGCTTTCCGAAATCTCCGGCGGTCAGGCTCAACTGTATGCCTCCTTGGTACTTACTTGTGCCATCGGTATTTTTACGAAATTGGGGACGAAGGTTGGTGATATTCGGTTTTGTCGGTTCTACGAAATTTCTGGAAATAAAGCTAAGAGCTTTTAAACCGAACGGTAAAGTAAACGCTGAAACTGTATAGTTTTTAGGGTTGTCATGGAAATCATCGACAATGGCATCAACTACAGGAATAGGTGCGAGTGGTACGTGCTCTTGATTGTTGTTCCAAACCCGGGTAGGTCCACCGTCATCTTCATAAAACAAGGCCCCAACTTCTGGATCCATATAAAGTTTAGGGGAGGAAGGAGTTTCCCTATCCGGAGGGGAAAGATTTACGACGGGTTCCCACGCAATTTGCGGTAGTGTAAAGGAGCGCGCCATATCACCTTTTACCTTGACATGCATGCCTTCCACAATAAATGGCCAATTGTTTTTTACCACTACAGAACCTTCATCAGTACTCGTCGTTACACTGCCTGTCTTTACGATAATCATTTCTCCACTGACACTTACACCCAATTGGTTGGCATTGCTACTGATGTCCAACAGTGCAAAAGGTTCTGCGGAAAGCCGACTGCCTAGAACCACATTCTCCCAGGCATTTTGAAGGTTGAAATCACTTATTTCTGTATTCAGCAAATCCGCATTATAGCCAGTGTCAAGTATAGTTTCATCTTTGGCCCGCCCAATTACTTTTTTTGATAGCAGCCCCAAACTTTCAAGTAAAAAAGTGTTAGCTTTTGTACTTTCCTCAAGATAAGATCGATTAATTTTTACTGCATTCAATACCCTTCCGGTGGAGAACAAGGTTCTTGTGAACGTATTTTTAACATCTTTCAATCTGTTTTTGGTGAGAGCGATACTATCCGGAGATTGTTTTCTGAGCAAGGTTGCGGTCAATCTAGATTTTGAGTGCGCCCAATTAGGCGATACCCTTAGGTTGTTAGTATCGGATACGGCAGCACTATTTTCTGAATCGGTAAGGGTTTCGGGGGGATAGGTGCCAAAATAGAACCCTGTCGTGATTTTATCTGCATTTTTATCAATTGGATTATAGTTGACAGCACAAATAAGCATATTAAGGTTGCCCCTGCCCACTCTTGAATAAGAGCCCTGACTGGCAAATAATCGTTCCCATGATTTTAATTTTCCAACATAGGGATCTGGAAGCGTCGGTAAATATCCATAAAGACCAAATGCGAGAAAAAGCGAACCTTTGGTCACTTTTGTCCAATTCTCGTCACAATTTCCGAACAACAGGCACGTATTTACTTGGGAAACCGTAAAAAGGGCATTTTCGAGAGCGATAGCTACGGGCTTTGGTGCGCCCTGATTTTTAGTTTTAGGTGCATTGTCGGCAAGAATATTGCCATCATAGAGATAGATTAGCCGGTTCTTGTCGGAAGCGGCAAGCATAAGGACAGAAGATTTGGAACGCACTTCAAAAGGCTCTCCGTTTACTTTTACCGGTCTGTCTATTTTAAAATCGCTATCGCATTGCGTCGTGATGTATTCAAGTGCTGGAGTACCTGAAATGTTCAGGAACAGAGGTGTGTTTTTTAAGAATTGAAGGTTTGTAGAAGATCCGTAGGGTTTCTGGTTATCTTGCCAAAGATCTATGTCTTGACTCACACCGGAAATATCAGCGGCATAATCTGCAAGAAAAAGGTTTCCAGGGCCGCCCAATATCAAGGGTTCAATAAACCGCGCATCATCATTTGCAAGGTTCGGCCATGATGCCCTCAGGCCTTTTCCGCAATGTAATATTACCATGCCGTTTCCTTCTGCCTGCAACGGATTGTTCACATCTAGAGTAGCTGTCGACAACGCCCAATAGCTCTGCTTAATCGGTGCGGTTCCTGAAATTCCAATGAATTTACCACTTGCTTTAACAATTTGAAACTCGGGATTGTTCTGCTGCCATGGAAAGGCGATTACATTTAAAATAGGATTGTAAACCGTGGTAGGATTTCGTATTATTTTATAGTTGTAATCTAGAGATTGCCCGAACATTTTTGAGGAGGCATCGCCGATGGATAGTGATGTCAGTTTTTTTGTGGCTCCGCTCCAAATGAATTCAAAAGATTCAGGTAATTTGAATTCAGCGTCCCTCGCATCTTTACCGTAGGGAGAAGTTTCTGATGTTGTAACCGGAACATGTTGTTCCATCTTTAGTGATACCTCAATATTTGTATTTGGTTTTAAGGTGATTTTCTTATTGACAAGCGTCGGTGATTGACTTAAGTTTATACTTCCCGATTTAACCTTTATTCCAACATACGCCGTATCAGGAGCATCGATGGAAAGTAGCTTTGCTTGGATCCAAACGGTTCCGGCAACTATGGAGTAAACCGCCCCTCTAGATACTCTTGTTGGTTGAACCCTGGTTTGAAACAACAGTATAGGTTCGGTGCCGCTATATAAAGTCGTTAGTTTAATAGTTTTAAATATATCTACCCACGCGTATCGACCTTCTGAAGTGACAAAGGGGCCCATGGTTTCCACCGCTTGGGCACCATTCGCCCAATCGGGAATGCTGCCTGAAACTTGAGCTGTTCGTGCCGGAACTGTTCGAATAAATGTTCGAAACCCATCATCTTCTGACGTTTCTATCGTTTTTTTTGCGACTGTTTCTATGTTTCTTAATCTTGCGTTATCGATATTTTCCCGCGCATAGAAATTAGAATTGGCAAATAGGTGTTCACTGCCAACATCTTCGCTTTGAATTAAAGAACTAGCGATTCTTTGCTGCGCCTTTTGCATTTCCTTTTCCTGTTCTGGATTAACCGTGTGTAGATGACCGGTAATACTCTCTAGAAGGGAGGTAAGTTGAAGCTTATCCATATTAGAATTTTTATAGCTGAATTCGATTGAGTGCCTATCAAAAAATAAATAAAGGGAACTTGAAAATGCTATAGGAATTCAAAAACAATGGGGAACATGTTTTAATAATGTCTAGAGAATCCGAATAAAAAGGGGGACTAAAATAATGGGAACTGTCTATCGATATTTATAGGGTCCAAAATAAGGGGGAGTATATATGTTCTTGTGGACCTTTATACGATATTGTAACCAATTAAATTTAGCGACAAATTTGAATTTATCCTAAAGATTTAACACAATTCATTTTGAAGGTTTTAACGGGTAAATTTTAGGGAATACCTTCTTCGAATACTATTTGATTTAATTGAGGTGACTCGTTCTTAAATATCCCCAATGTTACCTTCTTATTCCCAGAATCAATACCTTTCTAAGTAATAACAAGTCTATTGCGGCGTAGTTGTATAGCTTTCCCAAATTGACAAAACTTTGTTGCTCTGTCCCTGAGTTGTTGGATATTTGAATTATCTGGCCGTCTTGTTTAAAATCGCACCCGGGAGGACTGAGATGAATTTTTAATAAATTGATTTATTTAACACATCATGTGGTAAATCGAATTTACTTAACACAGCAGATGAATCATAGAAGTTACATACCTAAAAATCCTTCTAAAAATGATGGGATAAAGGACCAACAGTCTGTGCACAAGAATTTATTCCCAAACAAATTAAAACGATTTCCAAAAATGGAAATCTTGGCTTTTTCTATTTTGGTATCGGACATAGTCGAATCTTTATTTTAGACTTAACTACTGCTAACGATGAGTATATGTAGCATAACATCTAGCAGGTTGCTATGATTTTATATGCATATTAGGTCTGATTCTTTATATCATTTTACTCAATATTTCTTTCATCATTTTTGCTGCTAAAAAAGCAGTCATATTTTGAAAATCCCTATTTGGATTATATTCGACAATATCAGCTCCAATGATTTCAGAATCGATGCTTTGAATTAAATTAATTATTTGAATTAAATTAATTACTTGTCTAGAAGTCAATCCCCCAGGTTCATGATGTGAAACTCCAGGAGCAAATGCTGGGTCGAACCCGTCCATATCTAAAGAAATATATAAAGGGTTATCAAATTTTGGAATTCGGTTTAAATCTAAATTTTTCATTTGATGAATCTCAACATTAAATTTATCTGATTGTTCAACTTGATGCGTATTTAAGGTTCTAATTCCAAATTGAACTAATCTAACGGCAAATCCATTTTCCATAATTCTTGCGAAGGGACAAGCGTGAGAATATTTGTCTCCTTCGTAATTATCTCTTCCGATTTAATGAGTTCTAATTCTGAAAATTTACGCCCCCAATTTGCAAACTGAATGTCATCTAAAAAGAGCTTTTAGGCTTTTGTAGTAACATTCATATATCAAAAAGGTACAAGTGCTACGCTCATATAAAGTAAGCTATCCGTGAATGTTTTAGTATTTTTCTTCCTTTATAGGAAATATTAAATAATTTAATCTCGAAGAATGATGGCTCTATTGTTTATTGAAACTAAATAGTAAAAAAAGTATAGCTTCCATTTTTGTGCCAATTTTTTCGGTCAATATTTTAAAAGCACGGGTAATATGGCCTTCCACCGTTTTTATGGAGATATTATGGTATTCAGAGATTTCAGTATGTGTGAGGCCTTCTTTTTTGTTCATCAAAAATATCTCCCTGCATTTTGTTGGTAAATTTTCGATCTCGCCATTCATCAATTTTATTAAGTCGTCCAGTTCTTCTTGAGCTATATCTACCGCCAAATCAATGGCCTCCAAATATTTTTTCTCCAAAAATATTACCGGTTTATTTTTCCGGTATTGATTAATGAACTCATTATAGACGGATTTGTATAAATAACTCTTTATAGACAAATGAGGATTAATATTCTTTCTATTCGTCCAAATTGAAACGAAAACATTTTGGACAATATCTTCGGCCAAATCATGATTATGACATAAGGATTGGGCATAACCGCACAAGCTTTGATAATAAAAACTCATTAAGAAATCATATGCTTTTGGGTCACCTGAGATTAATTTTTGAGCTAAAAACAAGTTTTTTTTATCGTCCATTAAAACACTTAATTCTTAATAATAGTCCACAATATTAGTAAATATCTAAAAAAAATCACAAAAATTTAAAGGGGTATTAAAAATTTGAACGTAATAAGCATATAATAGTTCGAAATCGAATGGCCGAAATAGAAAATGTAATCGTTAAGTTTTTAAACCAAGAAGCAAATCATTCCGAGTTGGAAAAATTGGAAGATTTACTTAAGAACGACGAGGGCGTAAAAGTCTTCAATAATTTTGTTAAAATTCAATACCTAAGTACACTTTCAATGACAGAATATGACGTTAATAAGGCTAAAGAGATCATTAAAACTAGACTTAAAAAAGACAAACGGGTAAGAAGATTGAACTTTTTTAAGAAAATGGCAGTGGCAGCTTCATTCATGTTAATGGTAGGTATGGCATTCTACCTATCGTACGACACCTACCAAGTACAAAGCCCTGATGGAGGAAAACAACCCCATTTAATTTTAACAGGTACCGATAAGGCCGTACTTACTCTTGAAAACGGAGATGAAGTAGCACTTGAGAAAGGTAAAAAATATCAAAATGAGAGAGTTAGAAGCAATGGCGAAGAATTGGTCTATGCTGATAAAGCGGAAAGTGATATTGTTGAAACGGAACAGTTTTATAATTATTTAACCATTCCACGAGGAGGACAGTTTTTCGTTAAATTATCCGACGGTACGGAAGTTTGGTTAAATTCTGAGACGAAATTAAAATATCCTGTGAAATTCAAAGAAGGTGTCACTCGTAGTGTTGAATTAGAATATGGTGAAGCTTATTTTAAGGTTTCCCATAGTACTAAACACAATGGGGCAGGTTTCCATGTGCTTACGAAATCTCAGGAAATTCAGGTAATGGGTACGGAATTCAATATTAAGGCTTATGAAAATGACAAGGTAATGGCTACGACCCTGGTTGTGGGGGAAATAATAATTAAAAAAGGAGCAATTAGTGAAACCTTAATACCCAATCAACGAGCCAGTATTAATCTTGAAAATGATGAGTTCTTTGTTGAAGAAATTGATGTCTCACAAGAAATCTCATGGGTCAACGGATTGTTTTCCTTCAACGAAAAACCTTTGGAGGAAATAATGGCAACTTTATCAAGATGGTATGATGCCGAAGTCGTTTTTGAAAATTCAAAACACAAGAAATTTGTTTTTACCGGAATACTGCAAAGAGCCGAAGCGGTAGAAGATATTATTCGACTGATAGAGGCCACAAGTGAGGGCCAGCTACACTTTGAAATTAATGCTAAAACAATTATTATTAAATAGAAAAAGAAAAGGCCAGCACCTTCCACAGCAATGGCCTTTTTCCAAGTAGATTAATTAAAACAATGTTTAACTAAACCATTACAAATTTATGAAAATTAAATTTATCAACCGACCACCCTGCCTATTTGGCAAGGGCCTTTTACATCTATTTATGAAATCCATTATTCTTCTCTTTTGTTCGATTTCATTTGCACTCAGTCCTATTCATAGTGATGCTCAAAATGCCGAGATTAGAATAGATACGGATATGACCTTGTCAATAAGACAAACATTTCGGCTAATCAATAAACAAACCGATTATAAGTTTATTTATAGGCACGACCTCATAAAAAGTGCACCGAATATTGCCCTCAAAAAAGGAGTTATAAAGGCAGGGGAATTATTGGATAAATGCCTATTACCAATAAGTTTCACGTATAACTTTACAGATGATGGTACTATTGTAGTGAAGAAAAAAACCATGCATACTTCGGATAGTAGTCCAATGAAGTTATCGGATGAAAAAATACAATTTCGGGTAAGTGGTACCGTGTCCGATAAGGATGGTACTCCCTTACCTGGGGCCAGTATCATTGAAAAAGGGACGTCAAATGGCATCATATCTGACTTTGACGGTAACTATTCGATTAACATTTCCGGTTCAGATGCAATACTAGTATTCTCATATTTAGGTTATCAAACTCAAGAAATTGTAGTGCAAGAACAAAGCACCCTTAATATCACTTTAGAGGAGTCTGCTTCTACATTGGAGGAGGTAGTAGTTATTGGGTTTGGATCTAAAATGAAGAAAGATTTAACAGGTTCAGTTAGTGTAGTGTCAAGTGCAGAACTGGAAAAAACTGCCTTTGCATCGCCGCAATTTGCATTACAAGGTAATACCACTGGTGTAAGGGTAATTAACTCTAGTGGTGACCCAAATTCGCCACCTGAAATTTATATTAGGGGTATTGGTAGTTGGCAGGGCAATGCTCAGCCGCTTTATGTGATAGATGGTCAAATCATAACCCCCCCAACAGCAGGAAACTTAGACCTTATTGGTAGAAATGCCAACCAGCCACCGCCCAATCTATTTACGATGATAAATCCTGATGATATTGAATCGATTTCAGTATTAAAAGATGCGTCTTCCGCTGCTATATATGGTAGTAGGGGTGCAAATGGTGTAGTACTTATTACTACCAAGAAAGGCAAAATGGGAGGTGCTAAAATAGAATACTCAAGTAGTTTCGGTTTTCAAAATATCGGCAGGTTCGATATGTTGAATACGGCGCAATATAAAGACCTGGTATATGAAATGTATGCGAACAACAGCAATCCAAACATTACCATTGAAAACCAATTGTACGGTAGAGATGCTGCCAACGATATTACTAGAAGAACTTCATTTTCACCCCAATTTGATCCACAAAGCCCTTATTATATCAGTGATAACACGACCTATGATTGGCAAGATGAATTGATTAAAAAAAGTGCTGTGACTGAATCTTATTCTTTAAAAGTATCAGGAGCAAATGAAAATACAGACTACTATTTGGGAGTCGGATATGACAATTTAGAAAGTAATTTAAGAGGCAATAACCTAAGAACCTACAGGGCATCGTTTAACATTAATTCAAAAATTAAAAACTGGCTAAAAGTAGGTTTGAATTACAAATTTGCCTATCAGCAGCAAGATACGGAGGAGGCAGGTATAGGTTCTATAACAACTGTTGCACCTTGGCAGCCAATTTATGATCCTACCAATGAATATGGTTTTGCTACGGCATTGGACCCTCCTAGTGATGCTTGGGAACGCACGAGAAAATACGGACAGGGAAGTAGGCGTAATTATTTGGCATTTGCAGCCTTGAATAGGGGGATTTTTGAAAATTCTAGACAAATAGGGCAAGGTTATGTAGAAATATATCCATTGAAAGGGCTAACACTCAGAACTAGTCTTAATTTAGATTACGTTTCTCAAGACCGATTAAGTACGAGAACCTATAGAACCAATATTTTTGATCCTTCGGGCTTAGACCCAAAAGAAGCTTCGCCTAATGCACCGAATAGCTTGGGTAGTTTTGAATCTCGGGCAAACTATTTTTTTAATTATCAGTTTGATGTTAGTGCAGTTTATGATCGAAGTTTCGGAAATCATAGGTTTGTATTGACCACTGCGTTACAAGATCAATTTCAGCGATCACAGAACAAAAATTTAAGCGGCAATAATATTACCGATATCCGGAATTTGAATCGCATAGGTTTTGGTAATGATTTGGAGAATAATTCGTCTTTTACAGGATGGAACGAAAGAGCTTGGCTCGGTTATGTGGGTCGTCTGAGTTATAGTTTTTCTGACAGATATTATTTAGATGGTTCTTTTAGAAGAGATGCAAGTTCTGGTTTGGCACCTGATTATCGTTGGGGTAGTTTTTATTCACTTTCAGGAGCATGGCGCGTTAGTAGTGAATCTTTCATGAAGAATGTAAACTTTGTAAATGATCTTAAAATCAGAGGAGGTTATGGAGAAGCAGGTAATGATGAAGCCGCAGTTGGTAAATATGCGTATTTATCCGGTGTAGCAACCGGCGGCGGTTCTGTTCGTTTAGGTTCAGGAGATGGCAACGGTCTAGGTACCTATTACACTGCAGCCAGTTTAAAAGATTTTCCAAATGAAGCTTTAGAATGGGAAGTAGCTGAAACCAAGTATATTGGCTTTGATGCAACACTTTTTGATTATAAGCTGAACATCACTATGGAAGTTTATAACCGAACCCAAGCAGGAATACAGCAAATTGTGAATTTACCCCTGAGTGTTGGTACAAATGATCCAATTCTAAATGTTGGAGAGCTAGAAAACAGAGGAGTAGATTTACAAATCGGCTTTAATGATCAAATAGGGAATTTCACATATGGTATTACCACAAACGTAAGTTTTCTTGAAAATGAAGTAACAAAATTATATAATGACCAACCGCTGTACTCACAAAATCAATTTCAACGTACGTATAGGGTAGAAGAAGGCCGATCACTAGGGCATATTTGGGGTTATAAAGTAGGTGGTATATTTCAGTCGCAAGCAGAGATTGACGCTTTTTATGCCGCTACTCCTGATTCAGGAGTTCAAGATGTTAGTTTTGTAGGTCCTGGTGATATGTATTTTCAAGATGTTCATGGTGACCCTACTGAAGAAGAACCATTTTATAGTACTACCCCTGATGGTCAAATTAATTCTAATGACCAAACAGAAATTGGTAATACAATCCCAGCTTACACTTATGGCCTTAATTTAAATGCGGGGTATAAAGGTTTTGATTTATCACTTAATTTTTATGGTGAAGGCGATGTAGATAAATATAATTACAACAGGGCTGTTCATGAAGGCATGGCCGGTGCCGGACCTAATTATGGTATTTCAGTATTAGATAGATGGACACCTACCAATACATCAAGTACAATGCCTAGGGCCGTAATTGGTGATCCAGCCGGAAACAATAGATTCTCTGATAGATATGTAGAAAGCGCAGCTTTTTTTAGATTGAATAATTGGCAGTTAGGTTACACGGTACCAAGCTCTTTTTTAAGAAAGTTAAATGACCCTGTAAATTCATTTCGTATTTATGTGAGTGGTCAAAATAACATTTACATCTATGATTGGAAAGGTATTGACCCTACCAACGATAATTTCCCACTGCCTAAGACTTTCATGATGGGTTTAAAAGTGTCTTTTTAATCTAAAACTAAAAAAAATGAAAATAAATAATATATTAATTGTTTTCACACTACTGCTTACATTCATTAGTTGTGATAAAGATAGAGTCGATGCCGAACCACTAAAGAATACAGAAGCGAATTACTTTGCTGATGTCACTCAATTTAGAACCGTAACCTTCGGAATATATGCCAAGCTGTATGATTATTATCATTACAATGCCGGCGATAATGGAAATTGGGCCAATAGTCTTTGGTTACTACCTGGTGATGATCTTACAGAAACGAATGGTACCCGTACGGCTGAAGAGCTTTTTGATGGAACATTAAATCCAGATAATGTGCGTGTTGAGTGGATTTTTGATAAAACCTATGAAATGGTGTCCAAGGCAAACGTAATTATTGAAAAAGTAAACACCGTTGACTTTTCAAATTATAAAGAGGCTGAAGAAATATCTTATATGGAGGGTGAAGCACTTTTTTTAAGAAGCTATGCGTATTACAACCTTTTTAATATTTATGGTAGTGTACCAATTGTTACTCACAGAATATTGAATGAGGCTGAAGCAAATACACCAAAGAGTGAACATCTTGAAGTTTTGGAACAAGTCATTACGGATGCAAGAGCAGCCTTGGCCATTTTACCTGAAAGCTGGAGTGCAGATTATAGGGGTAGAGCTACAAAAAACGCGGCCCGTGCCTTATTGGCAAAAGCGTTGGTTTTTAAAGCAAACTACTCAGGATCCAATGATTATACTGAAGCTATTGCAACTTTCAATGCTATTACGGCAACCTTATCCCCGAGATATTTAGATAATTTTGATGTTGCTACTGAAAATAATCAAGAATCTTTATTTGAAGTGCAAGCAGGACAGCCAGGAGCGTTTAGTAATATTTTTTTAGAGAACGATGGTCCGTGGCGAGGTGTTGAAGATTTAAGTATTTTTAGAGGGATGATGTCTGTAGCAGGTTCTACTAGTATTAGCAATTTTGCAAATACACGTTTTCTAATAACAGATAAGTTGTTTAATGCTTTTGGCTCAGATCCTAGAATTAGCTACTTCCTTAGGGCTGATGATAATGAAGGTGGAAGGCTTTTTCAAAAGTATATGTTGGCAGAACTAGACCAACAACAAGGCAATGTGTTTAATACCTCAAGTAATAATGAACGGGTGTTACGATATGCCGACCTAACACTTTTAATTGCAGAAGCACATTTAAAATCGGGCAGTCCATCTTCAGCAATTCAACTGGTTAACGATGTTCGAAAAAGAGCAAGGGATTGGGGTCTGGCATCGGGTACAAATGATGGCTCGGTACCTGCTGATTACTCCACCAGTGAAACAAATGCAACCACCATAATGCAGTGGATTATGGATGAGCGTTTTATTGAATTGGCCGGTGAAGGTCAACGTTGGTGGGACTTAAAAAGATGGCATGTAGCTGGTGATATTGACCTTACGGGTTGGTCAGGAGCTGACACAGAATTCAGTACGAACCTTGCTTCAAGCTCACTTTTTGATGTTAACAAGCACTTATTATTTCCCATACCACAGAAAGAAATTGAAAGAAATAGTGAAATTTTAGAAAATAACCCCGGGTATTAGTAAATTGTTAGTTAATAAAGGGGGAAGGTGGAGAAATCTCTGCTTTCCCTTTTTTAATTTAAAAAAGCAGAAATTATTGGCTTTACATTTCATAAAAATGAAGCAATGATTAAATCAATTCACTTACATATAAAAGTGTAATCTTTATCCATGAATTGAGCACAATACAAAACAGCTAATATGAACATGAAAAACAAAATACTGCTTTTTATTCATCTTTTAATAGTAACTATTGGCAGTGCTCAAGAATTTAAGTCGTTAATCTATTTTGAAAATGACTCTATCAGTCTAGAGCTGGATTTGTTTTTGCCTAAAAAAATGGATACGCTTAAAACTCCTTTGGTAATCTACGTGCATGGTGGCGGATTTAGCAATGGAAAAAGAAAAGGTGGCCACCTTTTGGCGAAGCATTTAGCTGATGAAAATATAGCTT
Source organism: Kriegella aquimaris (assembly GCF_900103215.1). Classification (GTDB taxonomy): domain Bacteria; phylum Bacteroidota; class Bacteroidia; order Flavobacteriales; family Flavobacteriaceae; genus Kriegella; species Kriegella aquimaris. The sequence continues at coordinate 706,863 of NZ_FNGV01000001.1, read as the reverse complement.
GTGCAAGTATTAGCTACACCCTTTATATGGAAAATAAAGATTTTGGATGTACAGGTGTATTAGCCGAAAAGATTAAGGCAATACAAATAGCTGCAAGCCAACTTTGGCATGCGACTTCTTATTTAATTGAACAGAAAAATCAAATTCATATAGATCCTAGCAAAATATTTATTGCGGGAAGCAGTGCAGGTGCAGAAACGGTTTTACATGCGGCCTTTTGGAATAGGAAGCAGATGCAATTATTTGAGCCCAAATTAGCTCCTGATTTTTTATATAAGGGAGTGATTTCAGGTGCCGGTGCGATAATGGATTTAAATCTTATTACAACGCAAAATCACATTCCACTTTTTGTGTTTCATGGTGACAATGACCCATTGGTGCCATATGATGTTGCTGCGCATCACTATTGTGCTCCGAATGCTCCGGGTTGGCTTATGTTTTTTGGATCACATGCCATTGCCGAACACATTCAGAAATTAGGGGGTACAAGTCGTTTAATGACCTATATTGGGGGTAATCATTCTATTGCAGGTGAACATTTTTATAAAAAACAAGAAGCAGTAGTCGATTTCATTACCAATATACTGGATGGCAAGAAATTCAATGATCACCAAATTTTTACTATTGACGTAGAGAAATAGAGAAATAGTATTTGAGGTGAAGTGCTATCCAGATACAAATAGACAATCGTTAGTATATGTCCTTTATAAGAAATATCCATTATAGCCGGTGGCCAAAATGAAAAACGAAAAATGAAATATCTAATTACCATAGCTTTTGCAATCTTACTGACCAATTGTAATAAAATACAAATAGCAGTACCTGACATTGCACCTGTGGAGCTTACTATTGAGTATTCAAAAAACCCTGCTGTTATAGATGAGATACACCCCAGATTATCGTGGATAAATAGTGCTGCTAAGGAAAATGATATAAAAAAACAAACGGCTTGGCAGGTTAGAGTAGCTAGTAAAGAAACATTATTGACAACCCCGGATATGTGGGATAGTAAAAAGGTTGCATCTCCGCAATCTACTCGAATAATTTATGCTGGAAAGGCATTGCAATCACGTCAAGACTATTGGTGGCAAGTACGTGTATGGAACGAAAATGGCCAATCGTCTGAATGGAGTACACCAGCGAAATGGAGTATGGGAATACTAGATGCCTCTGATTGGAAGGCTCAGTGGATAGGAGCTCCTTGGCAAGGTGAGGCGCATTTTCCAAAACCAGAAGGTGGCCCAGATGCACGACCTATTGATTTTGGTCCTCCTGCTCCCTTACTTCGCAAAGCGTTTGTAATTGAAAAGGAAGTTTCAAAAGCAGTAGCCTATACAACTGGATTAGGCTATTTTGAATTTTATGCAAATGGCACTAAAGTAGGTGATGATGTATTGGTGCCCAACCAAACAAATTATGGTAAAAGACCAAATTTGCCCAACTCCTTAATTAATGTAGAAGACAATTTTACAAAGTACAAAGTAATGTATCTGGCCTATGATATTAAAAATGTATTAAAGCAAGGTGAAAACGTGGTCGGAGCTATTGTAGGAAATGGTTTTTATAATCCCGCCAAATTTTGGGCAGAAGGGTATGGTACGCCACGTTTCTTAAGTCAGATTCACATATCATATACTGATGGTAGTGAAGACGTTATTGTAACAGATGACTCTTGGAAGGTAGAAAAGAGTCCAATTCTTATGAATATGGTATACTATGGTGAGATATATGATGCTACAAAAGAAATAGCGAATTGGTCAACAAATGAAGTTGATGCCAGCTCTTGGTCCAACGCGGCTTTAAGAAAAGCCCCCGAAGGAGAATTGGTTGCCCATTCCGCAAATACCGATAAAGTTACGGAACAAATTTCCCCGATATCTATAAAGAAAATAGCAGAAGGTAAATACGAAGTTGACTTTGGAGTTGAGATATCAGGTTGGGTTAAACTTCAGAATGTAAAAGGCCCGTCAGGACATAAGGTTGACATTGCATTTAATGGTAACCTCTATTCTGGTGATAATAGTTACACCTTTAAAGGTGATGGTTTAGAAACCTACGCTCCACGTTTTAATTGGTTTGTTTTTAGTGGTATTGAAATATCAAATTGGCCCGGCGAATTAAAAAATGAGCATCTTATAGCTGAAGCGGTTAATACCTATGTAGAAGAATCAGCAACGTTTGACAGTTCAAACACGATGCTAAATGATATAGTAACCATTTGGAAAAGAAGCCAAATCGACAACATGCATGGCGGTATAGCAAGTGATTGTCCACATAGAGAGCGTTCTGGTTATACGGGAGATGGGCAAGTAGCATGTGCTATGGTTATGCAAACATATAACGCTAAGAATTTTTACCACAAATGGATTCAAGACATTCTTGATGCGCAAGACCTAGATACAGGGTATGTGCCAAATGGCGCTCCATGGCAACCGGGTTGTGGTGGCGGTGTTGCATGGGGTGCAGCCGTTAGTATTATGCCTTGGGAATTTTATTTGCAATACGGTTCAATTGATGTGTTGCAAGATAGCTATGAACCCATGAAAGCGTATATAAAATATATGCAAACGTGGGTAGATGATAAGGGTATTATGTTTTCAAAAAGAACAGGAGCCGATGGCGCTATTTTAAAATGGTATAATCTTGGAGATTGGGTGCCACCAGGCGAATTAATTAGAGATGATCTGGTTCATACTTTTTACTATTGGATGTGCCTTGACATTGCATCGAAAACTGCAAAAGTACTGAAAAATGATATAGAGGCTGTGCGTTATAAGACAATGGCTAACGCAACTAAAAAGGCATTTCAAAGTGTTTTTTACAATGAAACTGAAAAAACTTATGGCGCCGGAGGCGGAAATGTTTTAGCATTAAAAATGGGTGTTCCTGAAGAACAATATAAAGACGTCAAAGAAACTTTAGTATCGAATATAAAAATGAACAATGGGCACTTTGACACTGGTATTTTTGGAACGCGATATTTCTTTGAGGTTTTGGCAGAAAACGGTTTAAATCAATTGGCATATGATGCCTTGAATAAAACGGAAGAACCAAGTTTTGGTCATTGGTTAGAACTTGGTTCAACAACTACCCGTGAAAAATGGTCTGAAGATGGTTCACATAATCACCCTATGTTTGGTGGTGGCCTCGTTTATTTGTACAATAATTTGGCAGGGATGAAACCGGATCTTTCAGAACCCGGATACAAACACATTGTTTTTAGACCACAACCAGTAGATGATCTGACTACAATTACGTACTTCAATAAAACAGCTTTTGGTGAAGCTGGTATTACTTGGGAAAATACTACCTCTGATTTTGTAATGAATGTAACTGTACCCATTGGGAGTTGGGCCACGGTATATGTGCCAGCAGCGAATCAAGATGATGTTACAACTTTATCTGAAATGGAAGGGACGGTAAGTCCAAAATTTGTTGAAATGAAGGGTGGTTACGCAGTTTACGAAATTGATAGTGGTGTTTACAGCTTTAAGTCTGTTAAACAAAAATTTTTAAAACTAGATTAATGAAATCGCATATAGATTATAAATTGAAAAGAGGGTTTTCAATGTGTCATTGGTTGAGCATAGTTTTAATCGTTATGATGACCTTATGTTGGTCCAGCGGCTTTTCTCAGTACCTAAAAGTAAGTAAGAATCAAAGGTATTTGGTTACCGAAAATGAACAACCATTTTTCTGGATGGGTGATACGGCATGGGAGCTTTTCCATAAGCTAGATCTTGTTGAAATAGAACATTACTTAATGAACCGGTCTGCCAAAGGTTATACGATTATACAGGCAGTAATTTTGGCGGAGTGTGATGGTTTAACAAAACCTACGCCAGAGGGATATTTACCTCTTGAGAAAAATAATCCTTTAGTGACTAACGAAGCGTATTTTGAGAAAATAGATAAAGTAGTTGCGTTAGCTGCAAAGTATAATCTCTATTTGGCGTTGTTGCCCACATGGGGGTCACATGCAGAAGATAAAGAGCATCCACTATTTGACAACCTCTCTATATTCAATCCAAAGAGCGCCTTTGATTACAGTAAATTTTTGGGTAATCGATATAAGAGTAATTGGAATATCGTATGGATTACGGGTGGAGATAGAATTCCAGAAGGTAATGAAGGTATTTGGACAAACATGATAAAAGGGCTTAGAGCAGGTAGTGCAGGGAAACACCTGATTACGTATCATATTAATGGCGGTCATTCAATCACTGAATATCCTGAAATTGCAGAGCAGTTAGATTTTTATATGTTGCAATCGGGTCATGGTAATGCGTTGAATCCTAATTACCAGATGATAGAAAAAGATTACGCGGTTATGCCTGCTAAGCCGGTTATTGATGGCGAGCCTGTATATGAAGATATTCCTATTGCTTTTAATCCTGTGAATGGTTACAATACAGATTATCAAGCGAGAAGGGCTATGTATTGGTCGGTGTTTGCTGGTGGTTTTGGTACTACCTATGGAAATAATGCGGTATGGCAAATGAATCGTGATGAATATCCTCCTGTATTATATCCTATCCAAACATGGGACAAAGCCATTGATGCTAAAGGAAGTTTTCAAGTCCGACATTTAAAATCACTTTTCAAATCAAGACCGTATCTAGAACGAATTCCGGATCAATCATTAATAATAGGTGACAATTCAGCACAATCTGATTTTAAAGTTGCTACTCGCGATGGCACTATCGGCGAAAACGATGCCACCTATATTATGGCTTATTTTCCAATTGTAAGGGGTATTAATATTAAAACAAATGTTATTAGGTCAGAAGAAATAAGAGCTTGGTACTATGATCCCCGTACAGGTTTGGCATATCTAATTGGCAATTATAAAAATACGGGAACCTTTGCTCCTAAATGGGACAAACGTATAAGAGAAAGTATGGGCGGAAGTGATTGGGTACTAGTAATAGATGATGCTACTAAAGATTACTCACCTCCAGGAGTAATTTTAAAAAATAATTCTAATTGAGCATGTAATTTACAAGACAAGAAAAACTTAAGAAATGAAAATCAAATTCGTACGAAATTTTAAACATACTATGAAGTTAAACCATAAACTTCTTGTTGCACTGTTGTTTGTAATGTCAATGGTTTTAATGAGCTTCAAAAATAATGAAGCTTAATTCTAAAAATAAATAAAACTGACATAGTGATTTACGGGGGAACTTCGGCCTATTTCAGCCGCAATTCAAGGTAATCGTATGGGCAAATCTGTACTTTTAATAGAACCTACCAACAGAATTGAAGCTTTGACCAGTTGTTTAGGACAAACAGATATCGGTAATATGCAGGCTATTGGTGATATTTCACGCGAGTTTTATGAAAACATCAAAAGAACCACCCGCTTCCCTAAAAGTTTATAGCGATATGCTGATGAAAGAAGGAATCAAAGTGGTCTATAATGAAAGATTGAATAGAACGACTGGGGTTGAAATGCAAAATGGAGTAATTAAATCGATCACTATGGAAAGTGGAAAAGTTTTTGTGGGGAAAGCTTTTATAGATGCAGTGTATATGACCTTTATCTTCTCCCATGAGGTGTTTGGTTCTGAAAATACGGTTATATATAAACTATCAGAACCCTATGGTAGCAAGCAAAATACTTATTTCCTGATATGGGATATACAGGTTGCCTTTTCCATAAACTTTAGTTTATAAACTAAATCCGTATCTAATCTTATAGCCAAATGAAAGTGTTCTAAGCTCATTTAAATAATTTGTAGCACCAGATTGAGTTGAAGTTATTACACTATTGCTCGAGAATGCAGAAGGATTACTCGGTTGATACTGAATTGTGTTCGCTCCCATTTGTTCATCGATTAGGTTTTTTAGACCATAATCTATAAATAGGCCTATATATATGGCATTCTTCTTTTTACTATTTATTTTTATTCCTGTTTCAAAACTTGCGATGTAATTGGTTCTTAATTTTAAATCTTCCTTACTTGTTTTATAATTCCCAAAATTACCGAACCCTATGAATCGTGGTGCGTCAAGAAGAGCGTCATATTGAGCATAATACCCCGAGGTTAGTAGATTATCAGCTTCAGCTTGGTAATCCGCGCTTACATTAAAACCTAATTTAATACCACCTGCAATATAAAAATGGGTTGTCTTTTGCCCTCTAGACTCATATTGTATTAATAATGGAACTTGTACATAGGAAACATTCTGTTTTTCCTGATAATCCAGAAGGTTGTATCTAAATTCAAAACGCTCTCCATCAGGGTCAATGGCATCATAGTTGCCTTGCATTTGGGTAAATGTCGCATTCCCTTTAAAATATTGATATTCAATTCCCGATCTTAGAGTAATGTAATCTGTAAAGTATAGGCCATAATTGACACCAAAACCGATACCATCATTAATGGAGGTCTTAATATTCGCATTACCGTATGATAATTTAGAAAAAGGACCATTAACATATATAGAAACTTCACTTCTTATAGTTGACTCATTGACCTGAGCTTGTACGAACTGGCCTACGACTACAAATAATACAACTAGAAGGCATCGGACAGCTATTTGGGTTGAGCCTGTTCTGCTATTGAACTTTAAATTCATAACTACGTATTTGTGTATGCAAGAATTATTTTACGATAAATTGAATAGTTTGTGTTTGTCTTTTTGTCCTACATGCCAAAATATAGACTCCGGCCTGCAAGTTTGCCGGTAATTTTATCTCAAACTGTGCTTTATCAGCTTTCAATGTTTCAATTAATATTCCGCTAGGACTATAAATTGAAACCGTCATATCCTTTAATTCATCCGCATCAAAATCTGTGAACAAAGTGGTAGTTGCATTAGCTTGAACTGGGTTAGGAGCTAATTTGACCTTAGCAGACACGTTTGCCTGAATATTGAACGGGCAGGTACGTAAAACATCCCCGCTTTCAGTTGTCATTTCTGCGTAATAGACTGCATTCGGATCAAGTAAATCCGTTGCTTCATCACCTTCTGAGTAGTATTGCTCCTTACCCACTTTTTGATTATTTCTATACCATACAAAGTCAGTAAATTTATACCCTCCATTAGTATTGGGATTATTTTTGACCAGCAAAAGATTATTAAATTTTTGTTCTATAATTTGGTCAAAATCGAAAAGCTTGGTTATTGCAAGATTGTAGGTCTTAACAACTGTTCTATCCTGGGAGTTAATAGTAAAAGTCTTTCTATAAATTCCAGGACCTTCCATGCTTATATCAAATGACGTTGCTATGTCGCTAGAAGAATTTTCCTCAGTAGTATAACTTATCGATATAGAATCACTATTATCGCTACAGTCCAGTGTAAATTCAATGGTTTCTTCCGGATTTTGAATCACAGTCCCATTAATTATAATTGACAATATGGATGCATTCATGCTAGTAATCACCAAATCTTGAGACACTACCTCTGCCTGTAGGTAATTTGAATTACCCAGTTGAGAAGCGGTTATAGTTATTGTACCCGAAGTTAACAGGTTTACAAAACCTGTTGCACTCACAGTTGCGGCATTATTTGTAGAGTTAAAGGAATAGGTATAAGCTATCGGTAAACCAGATTCTGCAATCGCGTCTAACTGAAAATCACTACTTTTTTCAAGACTTTTTGTAGGTAAATTATTAAAAGTGATTTTTTGTGTTGCCTTATTTATGGTCAATACAGCAGTTAAGTCTATTGTCGGGCAAGCTTCGCTTACGGGTTGGATATGAGCTGTAACCGTATAAGTTCCTGCTTCTGTTTGATTATTATTTGTATAAGTAACAGATGCTCCCAAAGGTAATCCTTCAACTGCAATATTCTTTGGTGTACCATCATAAGTGAAATTTTGGTCTGTAAAGGTGACTGTTTCTATTGAGGAGGGTATAACAATTATACTTTGAGTTTGTGTTGAAGTGTTTCCATTACCATCATCGTAGGTCCAGGTTACGATTGTTGTTCCCAACGTAGTAATTGGAAGGGCTATATCTTTTGTAACGGTTACCGTTGCACCACTGTTGTCCGTTGCGGTTGGTGCAATTAAGGTTGTTACTTCACATTTAGCGGTTACACTTTCTAATGATATCACATCTGCTACTGGTGCTACTGCATCCACAATTATCAACAGGGCAGACCCAACACCGTTCAATGTAAGGTCGGCACCGTTGCCCGCGCCGTCACTGACGGTCCCACCATTGGAAGCCAATGCCCCGACCGTAATCCCATCGGCATCAGAATCGCCCGCCTGTAAGATATATCTAAAAAGTAGGGATCCCGTACCGGAACCGCTCTGGTAAACAGCCTGGCGAGTGGTCGACCCTATAGTAATGGCCAACTGGGGTGTTCCGCCCGTTGTATTCACCGTTACATTTTCGCTGAAATCGATTGTGAAGTCTAGATTCTGACCCGATGCGTACGTGCCGTTGGCCGTTAGGGTCACACTGCTGACACTAGGTGCCACTGCATCCACAAATACCGACAGGGCAGACCCAACACCGTTCAAAGTAAGGTCGGCACCGTTGCCCGCGCCGTCCCTGATGGTCCCGCCATTGGAAGCCAATGCCCCGACCGTAATCCCATCGGCATCGGAATCCCCGTCCTGTACCGCGTACCTAAAAAGAAGGGATCCTGTACCGGACCCGCTCTGGTAAACAGCCTGGCGAGTGGTAGCTCCAATAACGATGGCCAACTGTGGTGTTCCACCCGTTGTATTCACCGTTACATTTTCGCTTAAATTGACCGTGAAGTCAAGGTTCTGACCCGATACGTAAGTGCCGTTGGCCGGTAGGACCACACTGCTGACAGTGGGTGCAACCGCGTCGACCAAAACGGATGCGGTGGCCCCCACACTGTTCAATGTAAGGTCTGCATCGTTGCCTGCGCCGTCCCTGATGGTCCCGCCATTGGCTGCAAAAGTACCTACAGCGATTCCGTCCGCATCGGAATCCCCGTCCTGGACCGTGTATCTAAAAAGAAGGGATCCAGTACCGGACCCGCTCTGGTAGACCGCCTGGCGAGTGGTAGCTCCAATAACGATGGCCAACTGGGGTGTTCCACCCGTTGTATTCACCGTTACATTTTCGCTGAAATTGACCGTGAAGTCCAGGTTCTGTCCCGATATGTAAGTGGCGTTGGCGGGTACTGTCACGCTGGTGACGGTAGGTGCGACCGCGTCGACCAAAACGGATGCGGTGGCCCCCACACTGTTCAATGTAAGGTCGGCATCGTTGCCTGAGCCGTCCTTGATGGTCCCGCCATTGGTTGCCAAAGTACCTACCGCTATCCCGTCCGCATCGGAATCGGAGGTCTGTACGGTGTACCTAAAAAGTAGGGATCCAGTACCGGACCCGCTTTGATAGATAGCCTGGCGTGCGGTGCCTCCAATTGTAATCGCCAACTGGGGCGTTCCGCCCGTTGTATTTACCGTTGCGTTGTCGCTGAAATTGACAGTGAAGTCCATGTTCTGTCCCGAGATGTAAGTGCCGTTGGCAGGTACTGTCACGCTGGTGACGGCTGGTGCTACCGCGTCGACCAAAACGGATGCGGTGGCCCCCACACTGTTCAATGTAAGGTTGGCATCGTTGCCCGCGCCGTCCCTGATGGTCCCGCCATTGGAGGCTAATACTCCGACCGTAATACCATCGGCATCGGAATCCCCGTCCTGGACGGTGTACCTAAAAAGCAATGAATTAGACCCGGACCCGCTCTGGTAGGCCGCCTGGCGTGTGGTGGCTCCAATTGTAATCGCCAACTGGGGCGTTCCGCTACCAGTATTTACCGTTATGTTTTCGCTGAAATTGACCGTGAAGTCGATATTCTGACCTGATATGTAGGTGGCATTGGCGGGTACTGTCACGCTGGTGACGGTAGGTGCGACTGCGTCGACCAAAACGGATGCGGTGGCCCCCACACTGTTCAATGTAAGGTTGGCATCGTTGCTTGCGCCGTCCCTGATGGTTGCGCCATTGGAAGCCAAAGCGCCTATCGCAATCCCGTCCGTATCGGAATCGGAGGTCTGTACGGTGTACCTAAAAAGAAGGAATCCTGTACCGGACCCGCTTTGATAGATAGCCTGGCGTGCGGTGGCTCCAATCGTAATCGCCAACTGGGGCGTTCCGCCACCAGTATTTACCGTTACGTTTTCGCTGAAATTGAGCGTGAAGTCCAGGTTCTGTCCAGATATGTAAGTGGCGTTGGCGGGTACTGTCACGCTGGTGACGGTAGGTGCGACCGCGTCGACCAAAACCGATGCGGTGGCCCCCACACTGTTCAATGTAAGGTCGGCATCGTTGCCCGCGCCGTCCCTGATGGTCCCGCCATTGGCTGCCAAAGTACCTACCGCTATCCCGTCCGTATCGGAATCCGAGGTCTGTACGGTGTACCTGAAAAGTAGAGATCCTGTACCCGACCCGTTCTGATAGACCGCCTGGCGTGTGGTGGCTCCAATCGTAACTGCCAGCCGGGGCGTTCCGCCGCCGGTATTTACCGTTACGTTGTCGCTGAAATTGACCGTGAAGTCTAGGTTCTGTCCCGCTATGTAGGTGGCGTTGGCCGGTACTGTCACGCTAGTGACGGTAGGTGCAGCGGCACTAGTGGTAAAACTTTTTTGGCTACCATAGCTTGTTCCTGCTGAGTTTATAGCATAGGCCCTAACATAATAAGTAGTACTAGCAGTAAGACCTGTAATAGACTGAGAAAAGGAGCCAGTCCCAGATGATATTTGAACTTTTGTATCTGAAGTTGTAGGATTTGAGGAAGTAGCATATACAACTCCTCGATCGGTTACCGTAGCCCCGCCATCTGCAGTTACATTTCCACCCAAGGTGGCAGTAGATTGCCCTAAACTGGAAGGGGTTGTGGTAGTAACTTCAGGTGCCGTACTTGCTGGAGAAATGGAAAAAGTAATATTTTGAAGGTCACCTGCCCCACTGGCGCTTGACCCATCTTCGCGCATGATAATCCTATCAATATAAGAAGCATTTACTGTTTTTGATGATCCATTAGAACCCCAGGTTACACTTTTAACAAATGTAGAGCCGTTATAGAACTCCAAAGAAGCTCCTTGAACATTAGTTCCATACGAAAAATAGACTGACTTCACATCTATTTTTTGACTAACGGAAATGGTCGCTGTTTTGGCTCCATTGGTACTCATGCTGTAAGCACCGTAGGCTACAGTGGCGCTTCCGCTAAGGTCGAAAGTAACGCCCTGCTCCGTCTTGGGATCACTATTTAAGGTGACTGTGTAATCCTGTGCATTAATAAAGCCAAAATTTAGAAAAATGAAAAGATGTATAAATCCCGTAGTTAAGTTTTTACTATTTATTCTAGCAAATGGTTGACTATGAATTACTACATTTTTTGATATTTTTTCAGAAAGTGCAGTTAGGTAGGCTCGTAAATTCATAATGTAGTAATGATTTGGCTTCAGGTTTCTAATAATAAAGTTTAATGAGTGTCAAGTTCAACACTGCATATAGTTTCGAAGGTTTTTGAGGAAGATTGCAGTATTAAAAAGGTATTGGTCAATAAGGCAACTGGTAAGTTGGTTATCATTACTGGTTTCAGCTCGTTTAGACCGTGAGGTGCTATATTCATTAATTGTATAGTTTATTTTTCTCTATTTCTGTAATCCATAATGTAGGATAAACGCTACAAAAATTAATTTATTATAATAAGATTAGATGTCAGATTATGTGAAAAAATTAAATACTACTTAGTGAAAATAGTCTTGCAACAGGGTGGATGGAAAAAAATGGAAGAATTATCGACTAATAATGTTTAGCACTAAAATATATACCTCATAAACTTATTTTTTTTGGTGTGTTCATAGTTCATTTAGATCGATGCTTCATTGAATTTCAGATGCGAATACTGAGATGGAGAATTTTTTGTGTCAGTTTGGTAATCTTGTTAAAAAAAGGGTTTACCAAATTTCAAATAAATGTTTCATCATTATTGAAGAGCCACACAAAATGATGTTTAAATTAAATTATAAAAGGGAAAAGGTAAAGACGCACGGAAAAATGAAAATGACAACTTAGAAAACTACTAAGGAAAAGAAAAAAGAATGAAGGGGGTCAAAGTAGGAGGGAAGTAATGTGCGTTAGAGCGGTCTGTCTCAGCACTCATTTTACTCCTGTTAAATTCCCGTATTCGTAAAATCTTAAAGATGCCTGCCCGTATTAGGCCCTCAAAACTGGAGGCTTTGAGACTGTGTGACGTGTTCGTGTATGGTTAGTTAAGTGGTTTTCAAGCAACTAATTTTATACGGATTAAACAGTGTTTTGCTATTGCGAAATCAGGAAGGTCATAAAATATCAAAATCAGGGAGAAATGGTTTGTTTTTTATCTTAGTCCTTTTGTTGGCTGTAGTTTTGTTGACTTTAAACTCGATATCTCATCATTATTTTATGAGAATCAGCAGTTTTTTGATGGTAATAAATGATGTTTTTATCGACAGTTAAAGTAGGAGCTTCTATTAAACTCAAAATAGTCTCCGAAAATAAAACTCTTGGAATTGAAAATTCGAGTGTAGAATTGTCTCTCACTGCAACGCATATTTCGAAAACAGTACTCGATGTGATTTCTCCTTTTGAATATCGTGTGTAATAAAATTCTAGGTTATCACTACTTATACAAGGCGCATAATAAATATAATTGGTATCATTAATGTTTTGTAGAATTGATGCAGAATTTTGAAGGGTACTAAAAGTTGAAACATTGACTTTTTTTGCAATTCCAATTGTTGTTTCACAAGGACCTTGGCAATTCAGGTCGTCAAACCTTGCGTTATTGAAGTACAAATATTGTCCATCTAAACTTATTCCATGATCCATAGTTAACCAACCTGGTGTATTCATATTAAAGTCCCCTTGAACTCTTTCAATACCACTAATATTTCCAGAACTAAAAGTACCATGAAAAAGGTTATTTAATTCCGCAGGATAATTCCTGGTTGATGTCCAATAAAAATCGCCATTACCATCCATATCAGCAACTGCATCTAAATGTGGTGGTGTTGTTTGATTTGCGCCTATTAATTCTCCAGCAAAATTGAAAGTCGAATCATTGACTTTTGTCGCATAATACAGCTTTGTATTTACACCATCATTTAAATTATTAAAGAATATATAATTTCCACTGGGTGAGATAAAAGGTTCCATTGCATCAAAAGTTAAGCCATTAATTTGTACTTCAATTTCTGAACCAAATTCAGGATATATAATGGGTGAATTATTAATTTCATTATCATTTGATGAGCATGAAAATATTAATAATACAAGTGAAATTATATAAATGGGTATTATTCGCATTTATGATTTTTAAATGTTCGTTAGGGCAGATAGTTTACAAAGTTAAAGGGACATAGTTTACACATTGTAGAATTCATGAAACAAAAAAGCTTTCCCATTTTTTTGATATTTTCTGCTTTAGGTTGATTTTTATAATAAAGAGTTTAAAAGTGAAATTTTTCCGCCTTTTAGGTAAAAAAATTCAACGAGGTTTAAACCAGGTGAACTAAATGTATGATAATAAGAGATTAAGAGAAAGAGAAAAGAAAAATATATTCCAATAACGTATTGATTTACAGATATATGAAATCAGATAAAACCTTATAAGACCAAATGAAATTCGTATTTATTTCCCGATGCAAAAGTTGCTGAAGATGTTACCCAGAAGCTCGTCATTCGTGACTTGACCTGTAATAAGCCCTAAGTGATATAGCGCTTCCCGAACGTCGATAGCCATTAGATCACTAGGCAATTCTTCATCCATACCAAACTGTACCTTTTCGATTTCTTCCAAAGCCTTTAATAAGGCATTATAATGCCGTGTATTGGTCACTATGGTTTCGTTGTTTCTTAGGGCACCTGTATTAACGAATTGCAGCAATTTGTTTTCCAGGTCAGCGACTCCTTCCTTGGTTTTAGCCGAAATAAAAAGAGTAGTTTGCCGCTTGTCGTCATCGGGCAGTTTTTCTTTGAACATAGACAGTTGATCTTCGGTCAACCTGTCTAGTTTGTTGATAAGTAAAACGATCGATTTTAAAGGGAACTTATTTTTTATTTTTTCAATTTCGTTTTTTAAGGTGTCCATGGCTCCAGCAGCGGTTAACTGCCAACCGTCCACTAAGTATAAAACGACGTGCGCCTGGGCTATTTTCTCGAAGGTTCTTCTGATTCCTATACTTTCCACCACATCTTGGGTTTCTCGTATGCCTGCCGTATCTATAAAACGAAATCCGATTCCACCTATTGAAATTTCATCTTCGATCGTGTCGCGTGTGGTGCCGGCTACATCGCTAACAATAGCCCGTTCTTCGTTCAAAAGGGCATTGAGCAAAGTTGATTTTCCCACATTGGGTTCACCGACAATGGCCACGGGAATTCCATTTTTGATAACATTACCGACCGCAAAAGAATCGATAAGCCCTTTCAATACGGTTTGAATACGCTGTAATAGTTCTTTAAACTGGCTACGATCTGCAAATTCAACGTCTTCTTCCGAAAAATCGAGTTCCAATTCTATAAGTGAAGCGAAGTTCAAAAGTTCTTCCCGTAGTGTCTTAATTTCATTGCTGAAGCCGCCACGCATTTGCTGTATCGCAATTTGATGGCTAGCCTCGTTATCGGAAGCAATAAGGTCGGCAACGGCTTCGGCTTGGCTCAAATCGAGTTTTCCGTTTAAAAAGGCCCGTAAGGTAAACTCCCCTGCATCCGCCGTACGACAGCCATTTCGTAAAAAAAGTTGAATGATCTGTTGTTGAATGTACGGTGAACCATGACAAGATATTTCCACTACATTTTCACCGGTATACGAATGGGGACCTTTAAAGATAGATACTAAGACCTCGTCCATAACACGTTTATCTTCAACAATATGCCCTAGGTGAATCGTATGCGTTTTTTGATCGATAAGGTTTTTTCCCCTTATCGATTTGAAGTAATCGGAAGCCAACGCGATGGCATTACTTCCTGAAATACGGATTACGGCAATAGCCCCAGCACCTGAGGGTGTCGCCAAAGCAATTATAGTGTCATTTGGAATCATCGGGTAAAAATAATCAAAATGGAGCAAGGAAAACCCTAGTATTGTTTTGATGTTCTTTTTATGCGAATTGGTACGCTATTTGATTAAATTTAATGTGTAGGATAATACAGCGTGCACTCAAAAAAATACTAACCAAATTCCCTCGTAAAATGAAAAAGACACTATTAACATTCGTTTCGATTTTAGTTTTCAATTTGATTACCAATGCCCAAGTTACGGAGCAAGCTCAAGACTCCGTCGGACTGGCCGCAGTTGTAGCAGAACAGCAGGCCCAAGCGCTAGAGCTCAAGGAGCAGAAAAGAATGGAGAAAGAAGTTAAGAATGCTGAAAAGGCACAAAAAAAAGCAGAAAAAGCGCAAAAGAAAGCGGAGAAAGAAGTAAAGAAGCGTGAAAAGTTGATGGATGATATAAAATCAAAAAGAAAATCGATTGCCAAAGACGAGAAAAAATTGATGAAGATGCGTGAGAAAATGCAGCTTGATAAATTTAAAGGCAAACTTTCGCCCAACGATGTTACAAAAATGAACAAGAAAATCGATAATCTAAGATCGGGACTTGTCAAGGATATTGAAAAGCTTAGAAAATTGGAACGAAAGCAATAGGGCCGGAAATTTTGAGCGTTGTATTGTAACAAATTGGTTGGTTGTGCGTCATATAGGTACATCAATTAAAAACACAATCATGCAAACGGAAAACAGAACACTTTTAGCAGCGACCCATTTAAGTCAGTTGTTAGATTTTGTAACAGGAATAGGGGGACTGATCGTACCCTTGGTATTATGGCTTACCCAACGGGATAAGGTCGTGGATATGGATGAAAATGGCAAAGCCATCATCAACTTTAGAATCAGCATGTTTCTTTATGTACTGCTGTGCGTACCATTGATTTTGGTATTTGGACTCGGATTATTAGGATTTTTAGTACTAGGGGTGCTATATTTTATATTCCCAATTGTAAATGCCATCAAGGCAAGCAAAGGAGAGGCACCTCATTACCCGATGAGCATAAAGTTTGTATAGCGCTATAGGCTATGAAAAATAAAAAAGGCATTGTTTCGAAAACAATGCCTTTTTTTATATGCTATTTTGAGTATTAGTTGTTCAACATCACGGGCATAACCAACATAGTTACATTCTCGCCTTCATCCAACCCATCTACAGGTGTAAGTATACCGGCTCTGTTCGGTAAGCTCATTTCCAAAGAAACTTCATCGGCATTCAGGTTGTTCAACATCTCGGTCAAGAACCTGGAGTTAAAGCCAATTTGCATATCGTCACCTTGATACGAACAGGTCAAGCGTTCTTCCGCTTTGTTGCTGTAATCCATATCCTCGGCAGAAATGTTCAGTTCGGCCCCTGCAATCTTTAAACGAATTTGATGCGTGGTCTTATTCGAAAATATAGAAACGCGTCGTACGGAGCTTAAAAATTGATTTCTTGAAATGGTTAATTTATTCGGATTTTCTTTTGGAATTACCGCTTCGTAGTTCGGGTATTTTCCATCAATCAAGCGGCAGATAAGTTCCGTATTATCAAAAGTGAATTTAGCGTTGCTATCGTTGTATTCTATAAGTACATCAGATTCGCTCCCTGCCAAAATACCTTTTAAAAGTGTCAATGGTTTCTTGGGCATAATGAATTCTGCAACTTGGGAAGCTGAAACATCGTTACGCTGATATTTTACCAATTTATGGGCATCGGTGGCAACGAAAGTTAGATTCTCTGGAGAGAATTGAAAAAATACACCGCTCATTACGGGTCTTAAATCATCATTACCTGCAGCGAATATTGTTTTGTTAATGGCAGAAGCCAAAATATCACCCAGAATAGTCGTTTCACTTGGATTGGCCAATTCAACAGCCTTAGGGAATTCCGCACCGTCGGCATAAGCCAAGGCGTATTTTCCATGATTTGAACTGATCTCGACCGTGTTGTTGTCTTCAACGACAAATGTTAAGGGTTGTTCGGGAAAAGTCTTCAAAGTCTCTAGCAACAACCGAGCAGGAACGGCAATGGTACCTTCGTTATCAGAATCAACATCTAAAACCGAACTCATGGTGGTTTCAAGGTCGGAGGCCGAAACAGTCAGTTTATCCTGTTTAAGGTCAAATAGAAAATTGTCTAAAATAGGCAGTGTATTACTGTTATTGATTACACCTCCCAAAACTTGTAGCTGCTTTAATAAATATGTGCTCGATACTATGAATTTCATTCGTTTCGCATTTTGTTATAGTTCTCTCCTTTCAACGGGAATATAGTGTTTAAAAAGCCATTGGGAGACGAAAAAATCCCCGAATACACCTCGAACAAAGATATTTTAAATGTCCATTTTTAAGAAACAAACTTATTAACACTTACACTCCATATTTTTTCTTGCGGATATAGCTGAATGCAAGTCCGAAAATAAGAATTAAAACAACGGGAATACCAATGTTTACTAGTTGCCACTTCGTTTTTTGTTCTTCAATTTTTTTGACGTCCAGCATAGGGATATTGACGGTCTTGTTTCGTATGTTTATAAGTCCTGAATCGTCTAATAGGTAATTTAGGCTATTTATTAGAAATTCTTTATTGCCATAATGGTTGTTGGTCCATTTATCATATCCTAATGCCAAAGGCCGTCCATTTCTCAATTGGTTTTTAATGATATCTCCATCAGCAATAACCAGCATTTTGTTGTCGACGCCATTTTCTAAAGTACCATTTAATTTTAATGGTTTTACCCTTTTGTCGAACGCTGACTTGAATTTACCTTCTATCAATACCGCTAACGGTTTGTTGCCATCGGTATACTGTTCTTTTATGGGCGGAACATCAATAATATCGAGACTAATTTGTTTTGGGGTACCCTCTACTTTAGAAAGCGGTGAACTGCTTAGTACCACCGTTTTTTTATTTGAGTTCGCTAACGTATCCATGGCACTGGTGAACTGAAAGCGAAGCGCTTCTAAATTATTGTTTGTCGGATGATCATTTTTTGAAAACACCATGGGATTATAATACCAAGGCACCGGGTTATATTGTGAATCGTTGCCTTCACCGCTTGCCAACACGATTTGTGTAAAATACATGTCATTGACCAAAACAGGGTTGATACGCACCCCATAACTAAAAAAGAAATCGTTTAAATTCAAATTGCGGGGCAAAGCCAGCGCCGTGCCTGTTTCGTTAAAAAGACTGTCAAGCTCCATATTTACTTGATCGACCAGCCAGACCGATTTCCCTCCGTTGACGATGTATTGGTCCATAACGTATTTTTCGCGATCAGAAAAAGCTTCGGTAGGTTTTGCTATCAACGCTAAATCATATGTTTTTAATTGATCTAGGGTACTTTGCGGGTTGGTCGCAACAGAATCAAGGGTAATGGCGCCAATATTGTAATACTCCTTTATTGCGGTCAAGAAATCGGCTAAAAAAATGTCATCCAGCTCCCCGTTTCCTTTGATGACCGCAACTCGTTTTTTTTCTTTTATCTGTAGTTTGGTAAAAGCATCGGCAAAAGCATATTCTAAATTTTGAACCGAATTGTTTATCCGTTCTTCAGATGATGCACCCAGTTTATTCTTTAGCAACGGAACCTTTACAGTCGAATTGTTATAATTGACCATGGCCCAAGGAAAGGCAATGTTCTGTGATAATTTGCTATTGTCCTCCACCGTAATTTGTGCTGGGGTAAGCCCTAAGGACTGAAGGTCGGCTATTGTGGCATCCGTATGTTCAGCATCTTCTAGAGGGTCTACAAAGGCAAACTTGATATTGTTGTTTTTTGAAGCGAACTCTTCCAAGAGTTGCTTTGTTTCGGTCTGAAGCCTAATGAATTCCGATGGTAGGTCTCCTGCCAATAGTACATCGATAACTACCGGGTTTTTAAAGTCAAGTACCGTATTCACGGCGGGCTGTGATAGCGTATAACGCTGGTCTTCGGTAAGGTCGAACCGCAGGTGTACAAAACCTGCCACAACGTTGACCAAAATTAGGCCAATTATTGCCTTTACAACCGATTGTAAGTTCTTTTTCATCGGCTATTGTTGGTTTTTAATTGAACGACGGCCAAGAATAGGAAGAATAGCGCCAAACTTAAAAAATAAATCAAATCGGCACTATCGATAACTCCGCGTGCAACACTTTCGAAATGGGCCTTCATTCCTAAATTCTGAATAAATATTGCGGTGTCACCGCTTGAAATCAAGGTGGATAAGGCTTCAAAACCGTAATAGAGCAAAAAGCAAATGAATACGGCCAAGATAAAAGATACAATTTGATTTTCAGATAGGGTAGAGGCGAACAGGCCGATAGCGGTATAGCAGGCAGCAAGAAAAAAGATTCCGAAATAGGAGCCTATTACCAAGCCCATGTCGAGGTTCCCTGTAATAGTCCCCAATTGCGAAATTGTGTACACATAGAGCAGTGTTGGTACCAAAGCGATCAAGGTGAGCACCAAGTTTCCGAAAAATTTGCCGAGCACCAATTGCCAAACGGTCAATGGCTTGATCAAAAGAAGCTCTAACGTTCCCAATTTCTTTTCCTCGGAAAAGCTTTTCATTGTTATGGCCGGAATAAGGAATAAAAATATCCACGGTGCCAATAAAAAAAAGTTTCCCAAATCAGCGAAGCCATAATCAAATACGTTGTAGGGGCCTTTGAATACCCAAAGGAATAATCCACAGAGAACCAAAAAAAGTCCGATGACCATGTAGCCTATCGGAGAGGTAAAGAAAGATCGTATTTCCCTTTTAAAAATTGCAAGCACTTTTATCAGTTTAATGTCTCTATTCGATTAACGCTCCATGCTTCTGGTTTTGCAGAAAACAAAGGTTTGGTCTGGCTCCAAACTTTCTTGAAAAAAGACGAAGCACGGTAAGCTTCCAAACTTTGTTCATCTTCCCAATGACTATAAGTAAAAAATACCCGGTCATCTTTCTTGTCTTGATACAGTTCCAGAAACCTACAGCCCTCAAAAGTGCGAATTTCTTGTTTGGTTTTCTGGAAAATTTGTTCAAAACTAGTAATATTTTCCTTTTTAAATGTCAGTTTTACGATTCGTACCAGCATTTATATAAAATTGATGGTGACAGTATCTCTATAATCAAGTCCTAGAAGGGTAGAGGCCCCGCCAACCGTATTTAAATCACTTTTGTATATGGCCAGCTCGACATAATTGGCAGAGTTAAAGATCGCCAGCACATCGCCGGCACCCTTTCGTTTACTTTTTTCTATATCAAAATTGATGATATCACTATAGGTATGATGAATTTGCTTGATTTTAGTGGTTCGTGCGCTCAATTCATAAGACCTTCCTTTTCGGTATGCTTCAAAGAAATTTTTATGAATATTGGTAACCACATTCCCATAATTATCGATGTAAATGACGCTTCCACTTATTTTATTTCCATTATCGGTGACACTAGGGGAGAATCCGCGAAGATCTCGCAATTCATCAAAGTCTTTGCCGACGACTTCCAAGGTTCCGCCCCGCGCAATATGGCAGGCCACTTTGACGAATACGTCCCTAACGGGAAACGAACCGTGATCGGGATTGGGAATCTTGATTTCCACCACTTTTTCGGGTTTGATTTCGGAAGTTATCAAACCAATCACTCCGTTGTTCGCCGTGATAAAATAATGCCCATCGACAAAGACGGCAATATGCTGATTTTCAGGTGTGGGTTCGGCATCGACGCCAACAATATGAATGGTGCCATCGGGAAAACTTTTATACGAGTTCTCTAGAATATAGGCGCATTCTTGAATGTTGAACGGACTAATGTTATGGGAAATGTCTACAATTTTGGCATCTGGCAATTCTTTGTAAATCGTCCCTTTTAGGGTGCCTACAAAATAATCCTTAAGTCCAAAATCGGTCGTTAGCGTTATAATTGCCATACAGCAATGTTGATATGTTTTTGGTAATGCAAACTGAAATTTTACTTAAGTTTGTTAAACAAAATTAAACAAAAAAATAGCCAAGCGAAATTAATATTCAACGGGTTTAATTTAAATCTTTCAATATTTGAACGAACTTATTCTAGAACTTACTGAAATAAGCCCAAGGGAGTTTTTTGGGCAGCAGAACGAAAACATAGATTTATTGAAAAAGTACTTTCCTAAGCTAAAAATTGTAGCAAGGGGAAATAAAATAAAGGTCTATGGCGAAGACGAATTGTTGAATGAGTTCGATAGGCGCTTTAACATGCTGACTGCGCATATTACCAAATACAATAAATTGGATGAGAATGTAATCGAAAGGGTACTTACCAGTAATACCAAGGAAGATTATGAATCTTCCCAAGAGAGTGGTGAGACTTTGGTACATGGGGTCAGTGGTCGGCTGATCAAAGCAAGAACGGTTAACCAGCGCAGATTGGTCGATGCCTCGAAAAAGAACGATATGGTATTTGCCATTGGTCCTGCCGGTACGGGAAAAACCTATACAGGTGTCGCCTTAGCAGTCAAAGCTTTGAAAGACAAGCAGGTAAGGCGTATCATATTAACTAGACCTGCGGTCGAGGCAGGTGAGAATTTAGGGTTTCTTCCGGGGGATCTAAAGGAAAAATTAGACCCTTATATGCAACCACTGTACGATGCCTTACGTGATATGATCGCTCCTGAAAAACTGGCACACTACATTGAAAACGGAACCATTCAAATTGCTCCGATGGCATTTATGCGGGGTAGAACACTGGATCATGCCTTTGTGATTTTGGATGAGGCGCAAAACACCACCCATGCACAGATGAAAATGTTCTTGACCCGAATGGGAAAAGACGCCAAATTTCTGATAACCGGGGATCCAGGACAAATTGACTTGCCGCGAAGGGTTATTTCCGGACTCAAGGAAGCACTTTTAGTGCTTACCAACGTAGCGGGAATAGAAATTATTTATCTTGATGATAAAGATGTCATACGGCATCGATTGGTCAAAAAGGTAATCGATGCCTATAAGAATATCGAACACCAGAATTAAAGGAATCGCAGGGCATCGGAATGAAGTGCCAAGTATTTTTAAATTGAAATAAACCAGTAACCGAATATCAATTCAGAATGAGCAATACCATTACAAGTACAGATTTTAATTTCCCAGGGCAGAAGAGCGTATATAAAGGAAAAGTTCGTGAAGTTTATACTTTGGAAAATGATGTTTTGGTAATGGTTGCCACCGACCGGTTGTCTGCATTTGATGTGGTCATGCCCAAAGGTATTCCCTATAAAGGTCAAATTCTCAATCAGATTGCCACTAAGATGATGGTAGCTACGGAAGACATTGTGCCCAATTGGTTGATGGGTACTCCGGACCCCAACGTTGCGGTAGGGCACGCCTGTGATACTTTTAAGGTAGAAATGGTTATCCGTGGTTATTTATCGGGTCATGCTGCACGCGAATATAAAGCGGGTAGACGTCTTATTTGCGGTGTTCCGATGCCCGAAGGCATGAAGGAAAATGATAAATTTCCCGAACCGATTATCACCCCGGCTACGAAAGCGGAAATGGGAGATCATGATGAAGATATATCTCGAGAGGCTATTCTTAGTCGTCATATTGTATCCGAAGAGGATTATATCGTATTGGAAAAATATACAAAGGCCTTGTTTCAACGAGGTACCGAGATTGCTGCGAAACGTGGATTGGTTCTGGTAGATACGAAATACGAGTTCGGAAAAACCAAGGATGGGAAGATTGTCTTAATCGATGAAATTCATACTCCGGATTCTTCCCGATATTTTTATGCGGATGGCTATCAAGAACGCCAAGATAGGGGAGAAGGCCAAAAGCAACTTTCTAAAGAATTCGTGCGCCAATGGTTGATCAGCAACGGTTTTCAAGGATTGGAAGGCCAGACTTTGCCCGAAATGACCGACGCTTATATCGAAACGGTTTCTGACCGGTACATCGAACTCTATGAGAACATTACGGGCGAAACCTTTGTAAAGGCCGATATTTCGAACATACAAGAGCGTATCTCGGAAAACGTTTTAGAATATTTGAAGGAAGTATAATATTTAAATGTAGTCACTTCAGTAGCTTTTTTACACTAAATTTTCCTTTCTTTTTTAGCTTTTCCAATATCTTTAAAAAGGCGATAGCCGTGATATAGGTGTCGCCCAAAGCGGTGTGCCGATCTCTTTTGGTAATGTTGAACTTATCTGCCAATTCATCTAAGGAATAGTGCTCTTTTTTCTTTAATAAAGGAGATTGTATCAAAGTTCTTTTATACAGCGTCGAGGTGTCCAATACCTTGTTCAAAAGTTTGGGCATACCGTGTCTTCTCAAGGCACAATTGAGCATGGTGATGTCAAAACCGGCATGATGTGCCACGAGGACGGAATTGCCCACAAAGGCCAAAAATTTTTGAAGCGCTTCCAGTTCGGTAACTCGATTTTTACGCTCATCCCTTAAAATGCCATGTATCTGTACGTTCTTCGCATGGTAAAAATATTGATCTAAAAAAACTTCGAAAGCCTCGCCTACGGCAATCGTGTTATCTTTCAATGCTAGGGCGCCTATACTGAGCATACGGTCTTCCCCATAATCAAAACCGGTGGTTTCGGTATCGAGCACGACAAAACGGACGTCCTTTAATTCGGTGGCCTGTTTTTGTTTGAAGCTGTTTTCGTAGGCGTACCAAAAATCAGGATAGTGTACTTTCTTCTTTTTAAAAAACTGCATTATCCTTAGAGATTAGTTACCTTAAACCGTACTTTAATTAACTCTTGTAACTCTTTGATTGTCTTAAAGGTACGTTTTAGTTTTATTTTCTCTTCCTTGCTTAATTTGTCCAATGCGATAAAGCGTCCCGAATCGTTGTGAAGCAACCCTTGTTTGGTTCTAAACTTGAGCAACGCCTTCGTGGCATAAGAACAGGCTAGAAAAAGCTCTTGGTTGTTCTGTTCTAATTCGGCCAATCGCTCAAATCGTTCTGCCGTATTATTTATGGATTTAATTTTATGCGATAGAATAAGCACTCGGGCGGCATCGACCAGTGGCATTAAGGCCCTGCGTTTCAAATCAAAAAAATCTTTATGGGCACCATCTTCTTCAACGAGAAATGATCTAAAAAATCCGGATGGGGATGGGTTTTGTAGCGCCCCACTTGCCAAATGAAGGAAGAAGATGGGATATTTCGAGGTTTCCTCGAAGATATGCTCGGTCAATTGGTTGACGAGTTCTTTTTCGCCGTATGCCAAGTTGTAATCAAAGAATATGGAGGACAGCAGTACTTCATCGGGTCCGGGGTTAACAATCCAGTGTGAAACGGAAGCTTTCCATTGTGAGAGACTGAGACACCATTCGGGATTGGAAGCCATCATTTCGGCAGGGCAATATTCGTAACCTATTTCCATTAATCCTTTTGTAATGGCTTTGGCCAGTGATACAAAATACGCGGTAGTTTCCGGTAATGCTATTTCGGTAACATCTTCAAAAATAAGCGCATTGTCTTGATCTGTATGCAACAATTGTTCACTACGCCCTTGGCTTCCCATAGCCAGCCATGCAAACTTGACGGGTGGGGGAGTGTCCATTGTTTCCAGCGAGAGCACTATTACTTGTTTGATACAGGCGTCGTTCAGTTCAGAGATAATGCGTGAAGTCAAAGTCAAGGGAATATTCTGATCCAAGTAACCCTGTAACAATTGCATGATGCCTTTACGTATCTGTTTAATTTTTTTGATTTTCCGAGCTCTTTTTATGGCCTTCATTAAAACGGCAGGATTGTTGCCCAAGGTCAGCATCAAATCATGCTTTGAAAGTATGCCTTCGGCGGCACTGTTCGCCGTACCGTCGGTGGTAAGGCATAAATGACTAATATTACTTTTCATCATGGCCATTTGTGCCTGGGCAATGGTCATCTGCTTAGGGTAGGTGATGACCGGCGATGACATAATAGCGGAAGCCTTGGCGGTAATCGGAAATGCCCCGGTCGCTATTTTATTGCGAATATCCTTATCGGTAATAATACCAATGGGCAATTTATTTTCCAAGACCAACATAGCGCCCACTTTCTTTTTGGTCATTCTTTCAGCGATGGTTTTTATGGAAGTGGTCTTGGTACAGCTGACCAGTTTTTTTGAATAGGTGACCTGTTGTAGGTCGAATACTGCCGAATCGGCGGTGTGACCTTCTTTCAATACACCATTAGTTTCCGAAGATGCACTTGTTTTTATGGCGTACGGATTTCGCGTATTCGAAGCAAAACTTTCGATTAGAAAATTACCTACAGCCTCGTAATTTTGGGTGAGCGGTCGAAAAACGTTCAAGGGAATGGCATAAAGAATGGTCTCTTCGTACGCAAAAGCATCCATTTTGTAACTTTCATTGGCAATCAAGGGGCGTAGCCCGAAAATATCGCCCTCATCGCACATGTCGATTATCGTATTACTTCCTTTATTTTTTAGGATGATGGCACCCTTGTGAACCACATAGAAGCGTTCGTGTGGTGGCTCGTTTTCTTGGAATATAGCGCTCTCTTTGTCTCGATAAACAATGGATACTTCTCCCGCAAGCGCCTCTAAGTCTTCTTGACGCAAAACATTAAAAGGAGGGAAGTTCTTTAAAAAATCGGCAACACGAAGCGATATGGTATTGTTCATGAAACAAATTTAAAGATAAAGTTCGTTGTCCGTATCGGGTAGCATTCAAAAGCACCGATTTTATACGAAATGGCACTGGGCAATTCATTTAAGTTTTTAGGAAGTAACCCCTGCATCAATCGTTTGACGAGGAGCTCGTCAATGGTGTTATCGTCAATGAAAGGTGTATATTTTCTTTTAGGGTAAACGAAATGTTTTTAGGAAGGCTTTTGAAAAGGAAACCGATAAAAAAAGCCCCGTGGTCGAACGACGGGGCTTGTATCTGCTTTTTTAGGCTTTAAATTGAAGGTCAACTATTTTCGACCATTTCTGTATGGCCTGTAGCTCGCCGCTTAGCTGCATGTTTATTTCGGCATCGTAAAACTCGAAGTTAATTGTGCCCAGGTCTTTTGCTTTGGGCGTAAAACTTAATTCAAGCCTTTCTATTTCGCGATGCTGTCCGTCTTTATTTCTGAACGTTCTACCAATATTATTGACTTTACAGCTCTGAATCGCATTCAGATCAACATATTGCAGTGTTTCTTTGGTCTTCGTTTTTTTAATGAAGAATACAAAATGCTTTGTTTTATCGATTCCGATGGTAAAGTCACTGCAAAATTCATGTTCGCTTATTTTACAGTCATGTTGATCTGCTAAGGTGATCAATGATTGTAACATTTTTTTCTCTCTTTTTTTTCTGCCTTGTGTTATTAAAACAAAGGGTACGGCACAGACAGCCGCTAGAACACCGCCAATGATGGCACTTGCTAATTCCATTTTTTAAGTATTTAAATTTATAAATTGTAAATGTGGGCCGTTGTAGTACGGCGACTTGCGAATTCAAGTCGAATTCGTCAAAAACACTGATGACTTAAAATGGATTACCAGAAATAGTGGAAGGGGAAAATCAAGTCCGCCTTTCGATAGTGTATCAGAAAGTTCGCAGAACTTTTTATGTATTGCGCATATTTACTTACGAATAACGCATTGGTGGTATTTACCAATGCCCAAATTCCTGTAAACGGATTTTTTAAATTCGATGGAGCATGGCTATCGGCAGTGGCAACCCCACTTTCCGATTCGGGCGTATGATAAAATAACCCCGTTGAAACCGCAGCAATATTGGTTTCACTTTTCTTGTTTGCAACTTTGTGAAAATCGGTCGTGCTATACGAACTGACCACCATGCCCAAGGCAAAGCAATAAATTGCGGTCAATACGAATCCGAGTACATTTCTAACCTTAGTTTTCACGCGACAAAGATACTCGTTTGTACGATCTGTTGCTTTTTTTTAAGAATTTTTGTGAAAGCAGGTACGACCCTTTTTGGGCAAGGTTTTAGCGCTCGTTGGAGCGGCGGTTTCATTTTACTATCCCGGTAGCGGGGGATCACTAGCTTAGCAAGAAGCGCTATCTTTGCAACCGAAATCCGCTGTTTTGAAAGCATTTACACAATCCGTTTCCGATAACTTCAAAGACCTCGTACAGTTTCTAAAAAGCACGAGTTTTTCAAAGGCCCTATTGATAGGGGTGGCCGTAACGGTACCCATTGCACTGGGTGTCGCATTCGGGCATTTTGAAATAGGTCTGGCACTCTGTTTCGGCGCTTTTTGGAGCTCGCCCAGCGATGTAAGCGGAAGCTACCGCCATAAGAAAATCGGCATCTTGTTTTCAGCGGCCTTGGTCATGGTGATGACTTTTATAGGGGGCTACCTCGACCTTACCGCCGTCATCTTGATTCCGCTTTTGGGGTTGCTCTCTTTTGCCATCGCTTATCTTTCGGTTTTTGGTTTTCGGGCTTCCTTGATTAGTTTTTCGGGACTTTTGGCCTTGGTGCTGAGTTTTGCCCATGACCCGCAAGAACTCGAAGTGTATCAATATGCACTCTTGACCGGACTCGGGGGACTTTGGTATTTGCTGTTGACGGTCATTTGGCACTATATCAACCCAAGGGGGCAGACCGAAGAGACCTTATCGGAAACCTATGTGCTGACCGCCGAATTCTTGGAAACCCGGGGAAAATTAGTAGGGCCGCAGGCAGATCGAGAAAAATTACAGGCACATTTGCATGAGTTGCAGGAGAAATTGACTACCAATCACGAAACCTTACGTGATATTTTGATCTCGTCGCGCAAAAGTTCGGGGCGTTCGATCTATCAGAGCAAACGGCTGTTGATCTTTGCCCAATTGGTGGAAATGTTGGAAACGGCCGTCGCCAACCCTGTGAATTATGATAAGATGGATGTGCTGCTTAAAGCACATCCCGAATATATCAAAAGCTTTCAGAACCTGATCTTTGAGATGTCAGCTCAATTGCGAACGATTGCCCGTGCCGGCACCAACGCTAAAAAACTACCTAAAAACAGCAAATTGAGCGCTTGTTTTAAACGCGTTCAGACAGAGATTTTGACTTTTAAGGAAAATGGCGGCACACAAGATATCGAGGACTTTTTAATGCTTCAGAATTTGTTCGAGTATCAGGAAGAACAGTTCGAGAAATTAAAAAAAATCAAGTGGCTGCTCGGTGATGCCGCTACGGAAAACTTGGAGTTTGTTGATCGCGAAACGGCCGAAAGATTTGTAGCCCCCCAAGATTACGACCCGAAAGTGCTGCTTCAGAATTTCAGTCTGAAATCGACTATTTTCAAGCATTCGCTGCGACTAGCGGTAACGGTTATGATCGGCTATGCCGTAGGTACGCTTTTCGATTTTCAGAACCCCTATTGGATCTTGTTGACGATTATCGTCATCTTACGCCCCAGTTACGGCCTTACCAAGGCCCGTTCTAAGGATCGAGTCATCGGTACCCTGATCGGCGGGGCGATCGCCTCTTTGATCGTGCTTGTGGTACACAACTCTTATCTGTTGGGCGTATTGGGTCTGGGGTCGTTGATTATCGCCTTTTCGATGGTTCAAAAAAACTATAAAATCGGGGCCACGTTTATCACGCTGAGTGTCGTTTTTATTTATGCCATTATTAGAACCGACGTACTCAACGTCATACAATACCGGGTGTTTGATACCTTGCTCGGCGCGACCTTGGCCTTTTTGGCGACCTTATGGTTGTGGCCCGCCTGGGGATTTCTTGAAATTAAGGACAGTATTCAAAGTGGGGTAGCCGCCAATAAAAATTTCTTAGATCAGATCGCGCTGTATTATAAACAGAAGGGAAAAGTACCCACCGCCTATAAAATTGCGCGAAAGGAAGCTTTTTTAGAAACTTCGAACCTGAGTGCGGCTTTGCAACGAATGGTACAAGAGCCCAAATCGAAACAAAAATACTTGGATGAAATCTATGAACTGGTGGTGCTCAACCATACCTTTTTATCTTCTTTGGCCTCGTTAAGTACGTATATACAAGGGCATACGACCACGGAAGCCTCGGAACGGTTTCAAGCGATTATCGATCGTATCGAACAAAACCTTGACGAAATGCTCGATTCGTTTCAGCATATGGAAAATTTAAGCGCTATGGAAGAAATAGGTTCGGAAAACCTTTTTAAAGAGCACCTCTCTAGCATTACAAAAGAAGATACGGGTGCTGCTGACGTATTTTCAAAAAGGGAGCAACGAAGCCTTCAGGAGGCCCATTTGGTGTGGGAACAATTGCAATGGTTGTTAGCGCTAAGTGCCAAAATGCGAAAACTGACGGTACAAATAAAGTTTGATTAAGGAGGAAGTAGATTAAAAAACAAAAAAAATATGAATTTAGTAATGTCCTAAAACAGGTAATGGTACACTTGTTTTGGCACGGGACGGACTTTTAGGCTCTTTCGGCATTTTGGGTTTGTTTACAAGTCTTTAAGCCATGCCAAATGTGATACAGAGTGTAAAGGCTATAAACAGGAACAATCATTGTATTAAATACTTTTAAGTACATCTAACACATCAGTAGAATCTTTTAGGCATTTATATATTAATACTTGGTATATAACTTTGCCAATGTAGACAAACGACTCTCTCAATTTATAGTAGCTTATGTCTGTTATTACATTATTATGAGATTCTAAATTGCGTTCTGCATAGGATTGGTAGATTATGTCTTTAATCCAGTCATTAAGTTGTTCAAAGTATAAGGATTGATGATTCTTATATAAATCAATATCAGAAATGATGTCATGGATGAATTCATTATCTATTTTTGATAATACCTGATTATACTTGGTCTCAAACCGCTTTGCATCATATCCGTTTTTTGAACCAGTCCATAAATCTAATAATTGTAGTTCCCTTGTTTTGAGACAATAGGAGGTTAAACCTTCAGGAGAGAATTTATTTTCTAACGAAGTACCAAGAAATGTTTTTGCATCAACCAGCAAGCTCTTGTTGATTTTATAATGAAAACACTTTATTGAGCAATCAATGAAACCGCTTATATTATTTGGAAATAGTGATTCTGCTAAAACAGTCCAGTAATCATTAAAGTTAAAGTCAAGAGAATGATTATCTACTTTCGCGTGGTAAGCATTTATTGATGCTAATTGTTCTTGAAATTTTATCTTAACTACAGGACGATTTATATAAGCTAAAATTTGGTTGAAAATTTTTTGTTTATCTCTTTTGATTCTAAAGGGTTGTTGTGAGAATCTATTAAAATCGGGAGCTTGAGTATAGTTAAAGTTATTATCCAAAAGAAGATATGTTGAATAATTAATTCTTTCAAATATACTTGGCTCAGTTACGAATTTGTATTTTAAATTTTTTAGTATTTCTAAGGCCTTTTCTACAAGTTTTATAAATTTAATAAGTGAACTATCAGTATTGCCCCAATACAAAGGCATATACTCCATATCGACAATTGCATTGCAATTTGATTTGGTTAAACTGTTTTCATTGCTATTATTGTTTGTAAAACATAGTTCTAAATCCCTGAATTCATTTTCCAATTTAGCATTATCATAGAATTTTACTTTTGATATTCTTTGAGGATTATAAAAGGACACGTTAAATATCCTTACTTCATCTTCATCAAAATTCAAATTTTCAATTCTAAACACATAAAAACCCTTTAGTTTTTTCGCCTTAAATAGATTGTCAATACATGATAGTTGTTGCAATAATGTTATGCTATTCACTGTTTCATCTTTATATCTAATATATTCATTCTCAGAATCAAAATCGGACCTATTTTTATTAAAGGGAAAACTTCCTTTTTTTTCTTTTGGAAATAAAATAATATCGGGTAATCTTTTTATAAAAGGTAATGAATATCCTTTATAAAGAAGTTCAACTATTATTAAGTTTATTAGAAAACGAATATTTAATTTAAACTCCTTCGTTATTGGTTTATTTACACATAGCTGTTTTTTTAAAAGAATAATAATATCCTTTTGATACTTTCGCTTGCTAAGTAGCTTATATAAGCTGTTGATATCATTTCTAAGTCTTTGGGGATTACGAACATTATAACTTTGTTTAGTATAATTTGTAAAGAACTCATCTTTAAGTTGCTTAACTAATAGAAGTAAATCATCATCTTTTTTAAGAAGTATGTTCGAATCATCGAAATAACTATGATTGAGTAATCTAGTAATGTTATATGTACCTCGTATTGGATTATGTTCTAATTGATTTCTAAGTTTATTAACTAATGATTTGTGAGATTCATATTTTTCAAATGTTATCAATAATGTTCCCGAATTCTTTTGAAATAAAAAGCTCCAAAAATTATGGAAATATTCTAGTCTCTTATTAATTTCTCTTACAGGTGAGTTTGTCTTTTTGTTTTTATAGTAAACGAATCTAAAATCCATTTTATCAATCTTTTAATTCGATACATCCTAAGAAATATTGTAAAACATGATGTAATTGCAAAAAAAGCATTTGCATAATATTGAAGGGCCGAATGCAGGAACCGGCTGCAAAAATTATGCTTTGTAAGTTGGCGTTGCCTAAAAACTTTGCCTCATTCTTCCTTGTCATTTTAGCATGATATTTCATTCTTGGTGGCTTGAGTGCCAAATCCTAAAATAGATGCAAAACATAGTTTTATCCGTATTTGATGGAAAGATAAAATTGGGGAAGTCACTTTTATACCGTTTAAAAATACATTAAAATTTGTAATCTAAAAACCGATATTTTGTAGGTGGGGTTTTCAGTAGGCGCTAATTAGTTGCAATGCCCCCACTAGTTGTATATTTGGGCTGTTTAGCAAGGCATCTGAAATTAGCTTTCCATCTCAGGCCTGACACCAAAAAAACCTCTTAAAGAGGGGCAAATAAAGCTATTTTTCTGAAGTAACGGTTTCTGCAACGGGTACCGTTGTTGTATGTCGTATTTTATCAAAATTACTGGTTTTGGATAAAACGTATCACAACTAATAGTAGACCCACTATGAAAATGGAAGTAAAAATAAACTTGTTGTATTTTGCCAACCAATTAGGAAGGAAAATATCAAAATTTTCCTTTTTAGAATCTGAGTATTTACGGGCAAGTAATGTCAGAGGACAAAACATTTTAAAGACTAATAAAATGAGTCCTTCTCCAATTATCAATCCGATTCCGACCCAAGTGAACGTATTAACTTGATTAGTAATTCCTGAATACAGAACGTAGCATATTACAAAGACAAAAAAAGCCCAGATTATGGTATGGATTAATTTTATTGCGAGAAGCTTGTCTGTTTCATTCATATATTAATAACTCATATAGTGTGCATCGTGTCGGTATACGACGTTTCTCTCAAGCAATTTATTCGAAATGGATACACGTTATTAGCCATTGACTTTTCCTTCTGATTACATTCGGATGGAACACATATAAACCCAAATTATAAAAAAGATTTGTAAAGGAATTCTAAACCACAAATATGAAAGACCCTGTCCGTCAAATGTTCCTTTTTGATAATTTACATGGTTTATTGAAGCATAAATATTAGCAGGTAGCATTAGCAACAGAAAAATAATTAGCATCCACGCAGCTATGTATTTAAATCTAGGAATTAGTAGCCCCATTGCCATGAATATTTCAAATACCCCTGTTAGATAAACAAAGCTTTCTTTGAAAGGTATAAAATTAGGGATCATCATCGACATTCCTTTTGTAAATGCAAAATGTCCAATTCCTGTAAATACAAGCATTATTGACATTGCAATTCTTGCAGATAGGAAGAAATCATATTCATTTTTGATGATTTTAATTACAAAAAGAGTGATAGTAAAACTTAATAAAAGTACAATTAGCGGTTTCATATTTTACGGAATTGGTGATATGCAAAGGTGAGAAAGCACCAAAGTAAAAACAATGAACCCAAGTTAAGTAATGCGTTTTCTTATTCTGCTCAATGCTTGCGGAGTTACGCCAATATATGATGCAATATATTTTAAGGGAATTTGCTGTAACAATTTTGGTCTGTCAGAGAATAAGTCCAGATAACGTTCTTCCGCTGTTTTGCTCAATAAGGAAAGTTCTCTTTTCGATTTTATAAGAAACATATTTTCAGCCATTTTTCGTCCAATAATATTTCCACTGTTTGTTGTCTCATAGACTTCCTGTAAGTCTTTATAAGAAATTGTCCATAAAGTGGTTTCCGTCAACGTTTCAATTTGGTAATCGGACGGACTTTGTGTTAAAAGTGAATCATAAGCGGTAATAAATTCGTTTTTAAAGACAAAACCAAAGGTTAAATCGAATTCATCTTTTGGAATATAAAGTCTGACGATTCCTTTGGTTATAAATGATAAATGTTTTTCGATTTCTCCAATTTTTAATAAAGGCGTATTTTTTTTGAGGTTTACTTCTTGCAATTTTGAAGAAAAAAGTTGCCAATCAGCATCGTTCATTGGAGTGATGTTTTCAATAAAATTTCTGATTTCGTTCATTTGTTCAGTGTCCTTATTTGTTTGTGGCTAACTTGTTGTATCGACGCTAAATATAGATTTATTCGTCTTTGTTTCAGGGATAAAGATTGGGGAAGTCTTGTGTTATACCGTTTAAAAATGCATTAAAATGTGTAAGCTAAAAACCTATTTTCATTAGAGGAATATTCCCACATGTGGTTGTATATAATGGTAATTTGACAAGGCATCAAAAATTAGCTTTCCATCACATTTTCATCAACTTTTGGGAGTACCTGAAATAACGCAAATGGTCACATTGATCAATCCTTTACGCATCGAACCGAGAGTCCGGCAAGCATATCGGCATCGAAACGCCACACCTTCGATTTAATTGACATGTCAGGCCCACCATAACTGATGTCCCAAAACCAGGCTTTGCCCGCTTCACCAGTGGGTGTGGCCGACCACCAGAAACCGAAATAACCCAGCACGCGATAACTACCACCTGCCATGCGGTTACCTCCTGGAAGCGCGTTAAACCCGCTGCTGTTCGTACCGTTGCCGTCTTCTTTCCAGCCCTTCACGCTTTTTAGGGCTTCACCGGCCTTGTCGGTGCCACCAAATTGATTCACCAGCTGAGCCCATTCGCTATCGGTTGCCAAATGCCAACCGCTGGGGCAGGCTTTTTTCGCCGCTTCCCAAGTGTAAAGCAAGCCCAACGCTTCTCGATTGTTCTCATCGTCATCATAAGCGTAACTGTTTTGCACCTTATGGTTCAGGTTTTGGGCCATCCAGGTAACCGTGGTGCCCGTCTGAGCGTTTGTAAAGCTGATTGTTTTATAGGTTTGCCCATCGCGCAAGTCTGTAAAGGTGCCCGTAGCTTGGGCCATTCCCGCCTGTGTAAAAAGCAAAGTAGAAAATAGGGTAACGATGTGCTGTTTTATCATAGTCAGTTCGGGTTTACTTTTACGGGTGATGCTGTTTTTTCTTGAAGTTTAATTATTAGAGCGGTATATAGCTTTTTTGCTGTAGCAAAGGGTTGCATTGGTCGCCAGCGTTGTGAAAAGTTTTTATTTTGAGACAAATTCGACAATGTCTTTTTCGATTTGTTCAGAAAATCCAAAATACTCTTTTTCTACAATTCCATTTTTATCCACTAGAAAGTACCTTGGCCAGCTATTCACGGCAAATTCTTTTTCCAGTTCATTGTTTCCAACCAAATTTTGAAAGGTAGTACCTTTCTTTTTCACTAATTTGATGGCATTTTCTTGGTCTTCAGATACTATACCTATTACGTTTAGTTCAGATGAGAACTTATTTTTTAGACTTTCCACTTTAGGGAATGACGCAATACATGGTCCGCACCAAACTTCCCAGAAGTCGATCAAAGTTAATTTATCGCTCGTATTAACCTTAACGATTTTATCTTCATCAAATAAATCTGGCAATTCCAATAATGGTAGCTTTTTCGAAAGCAATTTATTTGGCTCTCTTTTTTCAGGCTCTATGATGGTATAATTCTGAATATCTTGTTTAAAATCCTGTATTGAATGTGTAACATTTTTATTGGTTTTTACATCGCTAAGTATTGCGATAGAGACTGACTTATTTCCGAGTTGCTTTGATGTTTGTTTAATCTGAATAGGAAAAAAATCCGTTTTATTTAACTCATAAACCAGCATTTGGTCAGTAAAATTGTAAACGGTATCGTTTTCAAATTCGAAAGCAAGCAAATAGGAATTTTCAGTCTCAGAAAGAGAGACCTTCTTGTAGTTTGTATTAAGTTTAAAAATATTCTGATGAACCATTTGTCCGCCAGGACTTCCGATAAATCCAAAATTTCCGGGTTCTATTTTGTAAGTTTTATCCGTTTTCGAGATTTCAAATCCTTTTCCGGCATCATAAATATATTCTTTTGGTATGTCGTCTCTTTTACCGTAAAAAGAAAAGCCGAATACTTTGTCGTTTTTATCTTTTTCGATCAGCGCAACTCCAGTGTGGTTCCATACGGTTCCGCCTTGTGCAAACGTGTCAATTCTTTGCATTCGATATTCCAATAAATTTATTTTATCGGCATTCTCTTGAAATTTAGTAATTACATAGTTTTCGTCGATTTTAGGTCTCACCTTACAGCTAAAAATAATTGTAGCCATTAAGAACATTACAAATGTTTTTTTCATTTGTTTTCGGTTTTTGGGAAATGTTGCACAACTCGTTATATAGCTACAATATATAGCTTCGGCTTTCATAAAAGGATATACCGAGGGGGAAGTCTTGTATTCTACCCTTTAAAAATATACTAAAAATTTTAATCTAAAATCCAGTTTTTTGTAGGTGGAGCTATCGGTAGGGGGGAATTTGTTGCATTGGTCGCCGGTGTTGAGGCTAGTTTTGCTTTTTTACTATTTTAACTATTCGATTATACATTATTTCTGACATATTCCAATTATAGCCATCAAAGTTTACCGTGTTTGTAAATTGTATGACGACAGCATCTATATCTTTATGGTATTTGGCAATAGTTTGGTAGCCAGGTATCAAGCCTGTATGCTCATATGTATATATCGAGGAATATATTTCTTGTTCTTTTTTATCGCTAAAGACAGCGCCATCGTTTAAAGCTCGAAGAAACTTACCTAAATCTTCCGCCGTTGCCAACATAACCCCATTGTCAACTGTCTTTAAATCATTTGGGTAACCCACATAATACCCACTCATTACATCGTTTAAATCAACATCTTTAATAGAACCATAGGTGTTTTGAAGATTTAGGGGTTCTAAAATATGTTCTTTGATATATTGAAATTTCGTTTTACCTGATATTTTCTCTATAAGGTTTGTGAGTAATAAGTAATTGGTGTTGCTATATTCGTAATCTGTATCGGGTTTAAAGTTGGCTGGTAAGTCTAGTATCAAATCAAGCCGTTCTTCGTCGTTTTGTTTTGGATGAACCCAATAATTTTTAGTGTCCGTATAATTCGGGATTCCGCTTCTATGCTGAACCATCATTCTAACCGTAATTTTATGGGCGTTTTCTATTCGTTTTTCTAGTTCAGGGAAGTAGTCGGAAAGCGTATGGTCTAAAGATAACTGTCCGTTATTAACTAATTTTGCTATGGCAACGGCGGTGTAAAGTTTACTTACACTTGCTATTTTAAACAATGAATTTGGGTCGGTTGGAATTTTGTCTTCCCTGTTCTTGTAACCCGAAGTATAGTATTCGGATTGATTTTCTTTTTTATTTACATAAACAATAATACCATCAAATCCGTAGTCCGCTGCTTTGTCAACTTGCTCCTGAACGGTGTTTGGTAGTGGCAAAATCCAAGCTTTTACAATAGGCCATGGAACAAAATACAAGGAGATTAATGTTCCAATAAACAATGCAATTCTAACTATTTGTTTTGATTTGTTTTTCTTCATTTTATTTTCTGCACGATGTTGTTTTCAAATTACCCAAAACATATTATGTAAGCTTCCCTTATAACCGAACTTGTTAAAAATAAATTAAAAATTTTAATCTAAAATCCAGTTTTTTGCAGGAGGGGTTATCGAAGAGAGCTAATTAGTTGCAATGCCCCCAGCTCGTTGTATATCAAGGCGATTCGTTAAGGCATCGAAAAGAACTTCTAGACTGACTTGATACCAAAGAAGCTTCTTAAAGAGGAGGATGCGAAGCTGTTTTATTCTTTCTCGAAGCTGTCTTTTTGAGAAGTCAACATCTTTTTATTATTGACTTCTTTAACTGATAGTGAAACTATTTCTCTATGCGTAGCATCAAGGTCAAAGGTTAAAACTACGTCTGATTTTAGTGAAATATTAAAACTTTTAGCGCCAATCTTTTGTTTCTCTTTAATTTTCCAATTACCGGGAACAGTTTTATAACCTATACCATCCAGTATTTCAATTTCAGCTGAGAAATCATCTTTTAAATCAATTTTGCGGATTATTAATTTTTTTGAGTTTTCTGAATCTTCAATGTTGCTGGTTAGAATCCAACGGCCAAATAATTCAGACCCGGTGAATTCAACGCTATCAGGGTTTTGAACAATTTTACCTTCAAATTTACACGCTGTTAAAAGCATTAAAACAGTGAGCATGAATAATATGGTTGATCTTTTCATAAGCAAGTAGTCTTTCGTTATCTTTAAGTTATGGTTTCTAATTTTTCATATTCACGGTCAAAATTTCAGGAATACTGGACCCAAGATAATTTCAACATTATTGTATTGAGCATCCCCCAATCTTTAGGACAGGTTCTGCATTAAATTAAGTTCTGGTTATTGATCATTATTTTTCAAAGTTGAAGACTCAACTAATTAGTGAAAATCTATATATTGACACGAGCCCAATGGCTTGAATTTATTACAGTTTAGCCTGTTTATTTGAACATTGTTAGAAAAATATTAGTTGTTCATTGGGTTTAGTTTATTCGTTTCTCCCTTTTCTATATAGTTTTTAAGTCCATTTAACATAATCTCAACTTCTTTTCCCATTTTCTTTTGTATGAAGGGATTCATTAGTTTTAAAAGTAAGTTTTTAGGCGTATAATGTGATAACATTGAGAATTCTGTCTTTTCATCTGAGACTTTGCGAAGCTCAGAAGCAAATGACATATCTACAAGCATTTTTGTCATTCCAAAAGAATCTCTTTCAACAATGAATTCCGCTCTGTCTTTTCCCTTCATATCGACACAGCGAGTTTCAATTGTTCCTTTTTTGCCATTCACGATACATTCATTTCTTCTTAATTGACCAGGCGAAGCCATTTTTTCATCAAATTTGGAATTTTGAACATCTTGAGTCCATTTGGTAAGTAATGATTGGTCATTAAAGACTTCCCAAACTTCTTCTACACTTGCATTGATAATGATTTTTTGGTCTAATTGTAAGGGTGCTTTTAATTTTGTCATAATATTTGTCTTTGTTTATTAGTTAGACAAATCAGACTTCTGTTTCGGACGGATTCTCTAAAACTTTTTTTTGTTTCCCTTCTTTTACCCATTTTTCGGAATTTTCTAAAAAGTATGAAGTAACTAATGTATTTTTTGAATTTAATGGGTCAATTGAACGAATCACTTCTAATCGAATATCAAGAAGTCGTTCTTGATTTTCAGTTTTCTGTTTCTTAACCAATTTTAATTTATTGGCTTTTATTTGAGCGTCTTGTTTTGGATTTAGAATACCGGTTAATTCGGTACATTGGTGACAAACTCCATTTTTATTTACAAAAGCACATCTCTTGTCAAAAATAGTTACTAGGTTTTTTCGAGCGTTGGCAATTGCGTGTTTCACTTTCCCTTCAGATAGTTCTGTGATTTGTATAATTTCACGAACCTTAAAGTTATATACCTCTTTAAGTAAAAGACAAACTTGTTGTTCAATCTCTAAAGTTTTATTTAGGCAATTAAAACAATATTCCAAATGCTCTTTTACCTCATATTCTTGTTCGGGTGTTGAATCGAATACTTGCTGAAAAGCATCCCAATGCTCTTTGGATTTTACGTGCAACATTGCCCCATAATCTTGAGCGTTAACTTCCCATCTATTTTGTTTTATTAATATGTTTTTTGAAATATTGGTTGCTATACTGAAAACCCAAGTTTTAAAAGTTGAATTTCCTTGAAACGTATCTATTTTTCCAACTACTTTAACATAAGTATCGTGAATAATATCTTCCGTTAATTCTCGGTTTGTAACAAGTCGAAAAATATATGAACCCAGTTCATCTTTTAAATCATTGAACTTTATGTCAATTTTACTTCTGTTCATTTTAATGTTCGTTAAGACACATAGTTTACAAAGTTAAAGTCACATCAAAAGATTTGGCAGACTTGGTTAGAAGTGCTATACTTTGGGTTAAGTACCAAAACCCCGTATCACTTAGACCTGTGTAGGCCTTTTTATTATCTTTAAGCTTTAGTTTCCGATTTTCCATATTAGCTGTCAAAATTTAAGGAATACTTGCCCCAAGATAATTTCAGCATTATTTTATATTCACTGTCAGTTCGCTTTTCTTATTTTTATAGCCTTCTTTTGAAACCGTTACAGTCATTACATAGGCTTTCGCACAGGGTTTACAAACCCACCAAGAGGTAAAAACACCGTTTTGTTTAGTTTTACCGGAAACCGAATAGGGGCCGTGTAATCTGGTAGCAGGGTCATAAGTTGTGTTGTCGGACTCTAAAAACTTTCCTCCGCCCGATGAAATCAAGACGGTGGCATCTTCTATTACCATACCCTCTTTGTCCTTCACAGTTACATATAAGGTTGCTTTTTCACCGACCGCGACCCTTGGAGAATCTTTCGACGTGCGAATGTAAAGCTCCTTTAGTGGCAATTCTTCATTGTTACGTGTATCTTCAACCACTTTAGTTGCTTCGGTTGCCCTAGCTGCTGCAGACTTATCAGGCTTGCTATCGTTTTGGTAGAAACTCCAAACTGCAAAAACTGCAACTGAGATCGCCAGTACAATACCTAATAAGACTTTCCATTTACCGGACTTCCTCTTTTCGCTATATTTTTCTTCCCGCTCCTCGACATCCTCAAGTTTATGGGGCGTTAAAACCTCGTTGGTAGCATTTTCAATTCCATCTATCAATCGTTGAATATGGCCTTCAAAAGACGTACCGGAACGAACCTCCGATGAATTGCGGTAATGTAAATCTTTAATATTCGTTGGGAGTTCTGCCTCCGCTGGTTCTTTAGCCTTGCCTACCGGAACCGGAATTACCGGAATACCTCTCTTCAGTGCTGCTTCAATCTCTATACGGACAAAATCGGATGGGTCTTCGAGACGTGAAACCCCATTATCATCCCTAGCAAACCATCTTTCTCCAATTATGACTATCAAAACATCGCATTTTGAGACAGATTCACTTATATAATCCCTAAAATCTATTCCAGGGGGTATTGAATCTATATCGAAGAAAACTTGCTTTTCCCCAAAATGAGACTTTAGTCTATCATAGATTCTGCCAGCAGCTTCAGGACTATCCTCTCTTCTGTATGAAATAAAAATTTGGGCCATTGCTAATTTCTTTTACATTGTGCTACACCACGTTTTTTAAATTATTCCGTTCGGCCCATTCGGTCCAAGAACCATCATATACCTTTGAACTATTTACATATCCAATTTGACAAGCCAACATTACAATACAAGCTGTCATTCCCGAACCACAGCTGAAAACCAACTCTTTTTCAGCGCTACATTTATCATCGAAAAGTGCATTCAGTTCGCTTTTTGATTTAAATTTTCCATTATGTAACACCTCTTGATAGGGTATATTAATTGAATATTTAATTTTACCGCTTTTTAAATGCTTT
Source organism: Kriegella aquimaris (assembly GCF_900103215.1). Lineage (GTDB taxonomy): Bacteria > Bacteroidota > Bacteroidia > Flavobacteriales > Flavobacteriaceae > Kriegella > Kriegella aquimaris. Next base: position 666,157 of record NZ_FNGV01000001.1, on the reverse strand, counting down.
CTAGGTTCTTTTCCAATGCCATTAAATCTACTTTTAGACCTAGCGTCTATTATGGTAAATTTTTTTTCGCGTGAATTGTTGACAATCTGTTCGAAATCAACTACTAATGTTTTGTCAAACTTTACTTTAAAATCTCCAATTTCAAAAGATTCAGTGTGCTTTTTTACGGTTCTGAATCCATTTTCGATCCAGTTGGGAAGACCACCGTCCAAAACAGATATTTTCTGGTGCCCCATAACGTTGAATAGCCACCAAACTCTTGGACTTGAGTAAATTCCATTATTGTCGAAAACAATGATTTCCGAATCTTCATTAATTCCAAGTTTTTTAGATTCAAGTTCAAATTCCTTTGGGTCAGGTATAGTATTTGGAAAAGTACTATTCTTATCTAAGAAAACCTTCTGTAGGTCAAACCGTCTTGCATTGGGAATAGTTCTGTCAAATTTTTCAAATTCTTTTCCATTAGCACTAGTTTGAATACTAGCATCTAGGATAATTAAGTTAGGCTTATCTAAATTTTGATTCAGCCATTCTGTTGATACTATTTCTTTCAATTTTTTGTCAATTGTTATGTGACTTGTTATAGCTATAAAATATAGCTTTAGCTATTTTGATGCAGGAATAAAATTGGGGAAGCCTTGTATTATACCCTTAAAAATACATTAAAATTGGTAATCTAAAAACCAGTTTTTTTAGAAAGGGTTATCGGATGGAGCTAATTAGATGCAATGCCCTAAGCCACCTGTGCATATCGGCAATTTGTCAAGGCACCTGAGATGGGCTTACCAATCGATGCCTAATACCAAAAAAGCCTCTTAAAGAGGGGTATATGTATCTGTTTTCTCAGAATTAGCGGCTTGTGCAACGGTTACGGTTATTTAGCACAGTCTTATTCGCTCAATTGTTCAATCATTTTTATTGAATAATCTATTTGACGTTGATCGTCACTCGTTGCTAATTCAGGAACTTTTTTAAAATATTCAATAGCCTTTTCATTATCTCCATTTGTTCTATAGTATTGCGCTAATCCGAAATACCCTCCAAAATAATTTGGAAACCCTGTTTTAATCAATTCAAATATTTTCAGTGTTTTCTCAGGTTCTTTTTTCATATATCTAAAACCTAAAGAGACTAAATCTTTTTCTACAATATCATATTTTGTAGTGTTAGACTTTAGGTGGTTAAATTTGTTCGTAATATTTTCTATTCCATTTTCCTCAATGTCTTTTTCAAGTAATACATCAGCTGGGATTGGAATTTTACCATCGGAAAAATAGCTTGCTAAAAAATATGCTTTGCGTCCTAGTCCTCCATAATCTGTGGTATTCGTATAAATCACTACTGAAATTTTCTCTGCAGGAATCCGTAGCGAAAAATTTAAGAAACCTGTTGTACTACCACCATGTCTTAAATACTTTTTATCATTTTTTATATCGATTTGCCACCCAAAACCATAGCCTGTTGTATCGGTTTTTCCATTTTCATCCCAATTTGAAAAAGCATCGTTTCTCAAATCTGTTTTTACAAGTGTTTCATCATATAAACTGCTGTCCCAATGCACATAATCACTAACAGACGAGTAAATTCCACCATCGCCTTGAATGGCCGACCGTGTATTTTGGTCTTTATTTTCATATATCGTGTCATTGAATTTGTAACCATATGCACGATTTTTAATCGGTAAGTCTTTTAAGTAAACGGTGCTATTGGCCATACCTGTTTTTTCAAAAATCTCCTTATCCATAAATTCTTTAAAAGATTTACCCGAAACTCGTTCTATGATCATTGCCAAAACAGCATAGCCCGAATTACTGTATTGGAATTTGGAATTTGCCGGAAACAAAAGGCTGTCCTGTTTTATAAGGAGGTTAAGCACATCTTTATCGACAAGCTGTTTTTCCGCATCTGCAGGATAAAGCTTGTTATAAGGTTGTAAACCTGACCTGTGCGACATTAAATTTTTTATCGTAATGTCTTTCCCATATTCTGGAAATTCAGGAATTACCTCTGTTAGTTTCGTACTGTAATTTAGTTTTCCCTGATTTATTAAAATTAAAATTCCCATTGCGGTAAACTGTTTGGTTACCGACGCGAGGCGATAGTTTGTTTCACAATTGGCAAGTATTTTGTTTTCTAAATCAGCATATCCAAAACTTTGACAATCCTTTATTTTGCCGTCTTTTATGACGATAAAACTTGCACTTGGTTTTTCTCCAATATAATCTTGGAACAGAAAATTTATTAATTTTTGTTCGACCTCCTTTTTTTCTACGATTCTTTCGGAAGTCTTACATCCGCAAATAAAAATTAAAAAGACTAAAATTAAATGTGTGTACTTCATTTTTCTTCTTTATGCCTAACGCGTTATATAGCTATGAAATATAGCTTTAGCTATTTTGATGCGGGGTTAAAATAGGGGAAGTCTAATATTCTACTGTTTAAAAATACATTAAAATCGGTAATCTAAAAACCTAAGATTTGTAGGCGCGGCAATCGGAGGGCGATTTTTAGGGCGTACCCCAGCGGGTTGTATATATGGGCATTTTTCCAAGGTACCCATCTTGGTTTTCCATTGCTGACTTGACACTCAAAAAGCCTGTTAAAGAGAGGTAGTTGTAGCTTTTTTTTCTGAATGAACAGCTTGTGCAACGGTTGCCGTAGGTGGTGGTAGTTTCTTTATCTTAAGTTTATTGGTGTAAGGGTATAACCGAGCCTTTGTAACTGGTTGATCAGGCCACAGTCGTACATTAAATGACTTAATCCGACGGCAATAAAACAATTCTTTGTATCTAGCAACTTCCTAATTTTTTTGATCCAGGTATTATTTCTGTCAGTTAAGACAAGTGCGTTGCTACAGGGGCTATATAGTTGGTAGTCAATTTCCATTTGGGCATACCAGTCGGTTTCCCCACAGTCGTTTCTGTTTTCAGTTCTAATTTTAGCTATAATATTGGAGAGCCTCCTTTTGTGGGTTCTTTTGGGCATTCCGTCAACGTCTTTGTTGATCAGTGCTATTTGTTCTTCGGTCGTTTCTAGTCCGTACAGTGCTATATGCTTTTCATTCGCCATCGAACCGATATAATCATCTAAAGAAAGAGAAGTGTCATTCGAACCTTTGTTTAAACAGACTTGCTGTTTGAAACGCCTATTTAAAAAAGCGTACATTTCTGATGGTCTCATTTTGCTATAATCTGTTGGGCTTTTGGCAAACAAGTTTTTTATAAACGTCAAATCATTTCGGTTCAAATACGTGCGCCATTTCACTACTTTTTTTCGGTTGTTAATTATATCTTCGGCGGTATGCCCCGGAATATTTAAATTCTCTTTTATAACAATTTCCGAACCGGATAAAGCTTGATTGGCTGCTGTTAAAGAATCAAAAAACAATTTTCCAAAAGCGTGATGCGTCCCAAATAAATAGGATGTTTTTGTTGAATTTGTGGCTGTAATCTTATAGAGGACTGTTTTGCTTGAAAGCATATCACGATTATTTTGCCCCAATACTAAACTTGAAGTACATAATAAAAGTAGTAGCGTTGTAATTTCCCTTAGTCTCATTATTGTTTCTTGTGTACGTATTTCATGACGGATCAATAGGCGACACAACGGTCTTGGCAATGTGTAGTTGCTTGGGCCAGCACTTAACGTTGTAGGTACACACTAGGCTAAATATGCGCGAGCCCCGACGCTTCAGGGTTCGAAAGTAGGCCAGGCCATTGTCGCACGGCCCTTTTTATTCGTTCGTTTTTAGTCCGAAATCATATCTTTCATCAACAATTCTCTTTAAAATTCCTAATTGTCCGCAATGCCACATGGCATGTTTGATGTTCCAATCTAATGCCTCGTATTTGTTTTTAGCAGTCGGATGAGGCATTTCTGTTGGTTCCAATGGGTTCTCCAAATCGTATACCGATAACGATTCGATAATCTCCAAAGACTTTTTCTGAACTATTTTTAATTGTGAAACTAAATCAGTCGGATTGGTTTTTCCAACAGAATTTATGGGCTTTGCATTTGTAAATAACTTGTTATATTCCTGGAGCGGTATTTTCTTTATCACGTCTATTTGATGCCCTTTTATTACCATAATCGAATGATAGTAAAACGACATTATCAAATGACCAATTTGCCACGTTACATTGGTTTCTATATTCTCGGGAATTTCGTCCCATTTTTCCGTTGGAATACTTTCGATCAGCCTGTTTGTCCATTCGTAGGCATCTTCCGTTTGCCTTTTTAAATGTTCGGTAATTTTCATCTTTATTTACAATTTCCTTGGTTTGATAAGTACACCAAAATGGTCAGGGCTATGCGTAGTTGTAATGTTAATCACTTAACATTATAAGAGCGTGCCAAGCTGAAAATTAGCGAGCCTCGACGCTAGGGGGTTGGTAAGTCGACTTGTGCCGATTTTTAATTTTCGTAATACTCTTTTAGAACAATATTTTTGTCTTTGATACGTCTTTTCAATTCGCTTAAAATATAGTATCTATGCATAAACCCACACAATACAACTATTCTCTTACCCTTATTTTTTTCCGAAATCGTCATTATGTTTTTGGCCATTGTTCGGTTTCTTAAATCCCAGAAATTCGCCCAAAGTTGGTAACCATTCCTAAAACTTATTTTTTCACCATTTGGTTTTGTTACGAACCTGTTGGCAAATTCTTCTCGTGCATTCGTGATTTTTGGAATCATTTGATATTGGTAAAATTGACGATGCTCACATAAGCTATCCCCTTTAGAATTATTCCAACCTTTAGGACTATTTGAAGCGAGTACTTTTAAAGGTTCTAGCGCATCTTGGTAGGCTTTGAAAATTTCAGCTTCTGATGCTGTTAATAAATCAGCTTTATATAAACTATCAATTAATTTTAGTGTTAATCCATCAGTGGGTCGCATTCCTTTGTCAATTCTATATTGATTTCTACCTTCAAATTCAAAGGGTCTTAATTTAGTCGTTGGGTATTTCAAGCGATATTTTTCAGAAGCTAAAAGTTCATTTTCTTTTACTTCTTTCAATTTGAAATCAGGGGTGAATTTAATGGAATCCAACTCGAGTAATATCAGGTCTGGTTTTACCTCTTCTAATATATCAAAAAGTATGTCTGAATTGAAATTAGGTACAGGTTTATGTTGAGTTCCAATAACAATAATTTCAGTCTCACTTTCCGCTTTTTTCTCTGTTTTACAAGAAGAAAATGTTATTAATAGTTGTAATGCTAATAGGTTTGTTTTCATTTATTTTTTATTATTACCAAAGGTCTTGTGCATGAAACGTAGCCTGTAAATTGACGCTAACTGATCGAATCAACGCAGAGCCATAACGACGTTTCGCGATTACCTTTTTTATCATATCAATTTTAAAAGCCTCCTTAAGTTTTGGGAAAAAAAATTGTGGGACTGCCTAAATAAGCAAAAACCTCTCATAAGGCTTGTATTAGCAAAGTTCGATAAAATTCTTTGGCCTACGTTTCTTAATGTTAACGACTGGTATATTGTTTTATAGTTCTTCCATTAATGGGTTGTTCATCTCTATAATTGTTTAGTGGCATTAATTTTTGTAATTGTTTTACTTGGTCCAGTGAAATGGTAATGGGTGTTTTAAAGACAAACCATGTTACATTCTGGGTGCAAGGAGGTGTCGTCAATGAACCACTATAAGTGTAATACCCCATATCTTTAGGTAAATTTTGATTAAGATCAAAATCAGTATCGATCAATTTTGTCGTTCCGGTGTTAATAGGAAGGAATTTTTCTAAAAAAGTAAAGGGTTCGCTACTTTCCCCTTCTTGCGCCATGATTGCCAAAACTACGATTTTATTATCCTTACTAACATGAACTAAATGCATCTCCAATGGATATCGAATTCCATTTATAGTATGTTCCGACGGTTCATGAAAGTGAATTTGTTTTAATCTGTATTCATTGTCATTCAAGATAATAAAATCACCTTTTTCAAAATTATACTGAATTGAGTGACCATTATTGGTTATTTCATGAATTTTAACATTGGCCGAATAGTGAATATCTATCGGTTTTAACGAAGCTTCGTCTATCGCATTTACATCGATAATGTTGATAGGTGATTGCCGTTTTCCGTCGCAGTCAGATTCTTTTTCAATTTCTATCCAATGTTCTGGCCCCGTCTCGCCTTCGTACGTCCAGTGCTTATGCTCTTTTTGATGAACTATTTCGTGTTCATCTTCATTTACAGTAGAATCAGTGGCCTTGTTTTCTATTTTATTCTTGCAGGAAAATATAGCTAGGACAATTAAAATAAAAAGGGGTAATTTAGTATTCATTTTATAATTGATTAAATCTTTCATAAATGGCTAAAGTTGATATAAACGGTCGTTTTAAGAATATTTATTCAATGTCAGGAGCAGGTGTTATAATTCATTTTCTTTTAAATCTTTGGCTAAACTTGCCACTTTCAATCTTTTATTCCGCTTCAAATATTCTAAGTCAGATGAATTGTCGATCATTAGCTGGCGATTATAATAATTTATATGTTCAAGAACAGCGAAAAGATTGGCTAAGACTCCCCACAAAATTAAGTTTTCTGGAATAAATTGCCACTCATTTAGATAAAATTGGAATCCAAATATTATTGGGATAAGACCAATTAATATCAAGTTGATCTTTTTGGAATTCTTGAAAATATTTAAATTTTTCTCTTGATTGAAGGGCTTGTTCATCAATCTGTATAACTTCAATTTCCAATAATGCTGCCCTTGAATTAATATTATGATACAGATTAAAACTCCGTATAACAGAAAAAATATATCCGTAAATGAATTTTCAAGAATGAGATAAACTAAAATTGCGGGGAAAGTCACAAAAGCATGAAATCTTTCCATTGGGTAATAACTCTTCAATCTTTTAATCATTTTTCGCTTACTCATAGTTGTTTTAATTTGCACCTAAAGGTCTTGTATATGAAACGTATCGGTGTAAGCTTCCCTTATAACCGAACGGTTTAAAACTACATTAAAAAATTTTATCTAAAATCCGGTTTTTTGTAGGTAGGGCTATTATAGGGAAATTTTGAGGGTATATTCAAGATAGCAGATCATACATGGGCATTTTCTTAATGCTTGTTCTCATCTTGCTTCATCCATACGGGGGTAGTATCCGATTTATGGTCTGCGCCAATAATGTCTTTATAGAGTTCGGGTCTTCGTGCATTTTTGTACCTGAAACCTCCTGAGAGCTGAATTTTCTCTTTTGTTATCTTTGAAATTGTAATGTCGTTCTCAAATGATTTTATCTCCGATAGTACTTCGCCATAAGGATCGATGATCATCGAATTCCCATTTTTCAAATGTTCACCATCATAACCGATAGGGTTTGTAAATGCATAATACACACCATTATCGTATGCCCTTGCCGGTAGCCAGCGCATTAACCAGCGCCTTCCCTTTGGTCCGTCAAATTCCATACGTAAGGAAACAGGATCATTTTCGCGATTCTGCCAATAGTTGTCAGCTACATAACCGCGATGTGGCATTGCCGATGGTGTACAGCCGGTAACGTGGGGTGCGAAAATCAATTCGGCTCCCAAAAGGCTTGTGGCCCGAACGTTTTCGATTACGTTATTATCGTAGCAAATTAGAATTCCGCATTTCCAACCGAGCAGGTCAAATACGCAATATTGGTCGCCAGCGGACATATAGGTGCTAATAAAAGGATGTATTTTTCGATACTTTGCGACCACACCGTCTCCGGTAACACAGATGTACGTATTGTATATTTTTCCATCCGATTTTTCCACAAGACCTGCCAAAATCGGAAGATTTAATGCTTTGGAAATCGCAATCAATTCTTGCGTACTTTGTCCGTTGGGCACCTCTTCTGCCAACACTGTTAGCGCTTCTAGGCTTAAATCTTTGGTAAAGGTGTAGGCAGTAATCGACATTTCGTGAAAACTGATCAAGTCCGCTCCGTTGGATTTTGCTTTATCAGCTAGCTTTCGAATAATTGATAAATTGTAGGCTTTGTCTCCGTCCTTTGGCTGAAATTGGGCAACTGCTAAATTCATATTCGAATGAGTATTGGAGTTAATTTGTACGTGGATGGCAAAACTTATTGATTTTATTTTAAATACCTTCCGAATAATCGGGATAAAATTTGGCGGTCTTTAAAAATAAAAGATGACCATCTTTGAATCTCTGTGTTAGCCGATTTTTAATAACGTTGGTACCATTTTATAGTTTTTTCAGAGGTCAAATCATTTCGCTAAATTACGTTTACTGTCTTATGTTCGATTCAGTTTGTTTGAATCATTGAAACAAAACGTATCTAGGTGGAACAAGTCCGTTTAGTCTCATATATACAAGCATTTGTCCTCTATGATGAGTTATGTGGTCGGCAAGTAATAAGAAAATTTGTCGCTTTGTCCGATTCAATCCGAAATAGTCTAGCTCGTCATCGAATTGTGTTGTATCGAATTGCTTAATTAATTTTATGGTTTCATCAAATGTCTTATTAATTGTTACAGTCATTTCTTCTTTAGATTTGTTGGCAACCTTAAAAATTGTGTCAGTTTTCCAATCCCTTGATTCTCGTCCACCTAGCAATGACTGACTATGCCAATCCATGGCATATCCTATATGCATTAAATTTTCGGCAAAGGTCATTGACTCTGGTGATGCCCTAAAATCATATTTGTCTTCTGGCATTGTTTCTGCGACAAGAATTGAGTACTTACGGGAACTTTCCAATCGTTCCAAATAGTCCTTGATAAAGCTATCCTGTTGTGCAAATAGCGGAGATGCCACCGAACTAAATAGCATAACGCTTGTTAGAAGAAGTATATATTTCATAGTACTTAAATTTTGTTTCACGGTACGTTCCGAAATAAATGGCTACTTATTTATATAGCTGTAAAATATAGCCGTATACCCTGCATTAGGGAGGGTAAAAATCAGGTTAGCTCATATTATACCTTTTAAAAGTACTGTAAAGTTAGTGATTTGAAAGCCTATTCTATATAAGAATGATTGTAGGATGAACAGCAGCTAAGCAATGAGCAAGATAGATGATCTTAGGTGTAAATTCTTCCGGTGATAAGTTTGACGATGGCACTTTCTAGCGGAAAGGCATTTATGTTCCGAATAATTACCCTTTAAGAAAGGTCTTTACAGAGCTCAAATTTCATTTTAATTCCACATTTGACCTGTCCATTTTTTTATGTTGGCTAGGGTGTATAATCAAGACTAAAACAATAATAGCATCAGAATGATATTTATCATTTGTATTAACTATTCAAGCGTGTACTTTTAAATTCTTATAAAATTTGACGTTATGGATAAAATTAAAAAAAGTACACACAACAAAATTTATTGGATTTTAATTGTTCTGTCGCTAATAATTGGGATTTCAATTTACGGGCCTCTCAAAGATGAATTTACTCTTCAGTTTCTTCTTTTCTTCTCGGGGCTACCTTTCTTTTTATTTGTAATAGGAAGTTTTGGATTATTGTGGCCAAAAATTAAACCTGATGGAGAGGAAATTTATATTAAACACGCCTTGCTAATAGGAATTCTTTTTATAATCCTGTTTTTTATTCATGTTTGGATCATCTTGCCGCGCATTTGTCCTGATTTTGGTTCATGTTTGGGAGTTTGATTTATTCTAAAGAATTCCTAGTTTAATCGTATGCCATAAGGAAGGGGGCAAATCAGGTTAGCTCAATTTGTGCCATTTAAAAATACGTAAAATTTGCAACCTTAAAACTATTTCTGGTAAGTGGAATTATCGGTTACATCGCAGTTCTTGTCAAACCCTAGCTAGGTGGGGGTGAAGTGTCAACTATTCGTTATGCCGTCTTATTTTGACAAGTCTTTTGAGGTTGCCAAGGCGATTACCCTACCTTGATCCCCCACGGCGTTGTAAAAGTGGTACACAATACCTTTCCATTTAATCACCCAAGGTTTATGGGCATACTTTGTATCATACGGCTCTGAAGAAGCGATCAGGTCTTCCCCTTGCCAATCGGTCCAGTTAATTAAATCGTAGGAGCAGGCGAACCGTTCAAAAGCACCGGGTTTCCAGAAGGCCCCAAAATAGAACATGACGTAGAGATCATCGATTTTTGTAATTTGTGCATCGCCACAAATGCCCTTTTTCCGGGTAATAACAGGGTCTTCCCCGAATCGTTGCCATGTTTTCATGTCGTCGGATACGGCCATTGCAATACTTTCATAGTCACCCGTATTTCCCTTAGCGTTGTAATACATCACAAAGGGGTGCCCGGTATGCTCAAGGCTATCATGAATAACCAGACTTTTATAAATCGTTTTGTTCTCGAACCAACGTACATCTTTATCTTCGGGAGACAATAGCGGCGCATTGGTGGTGTTCCATTCTTTGGCTTCCGTTATGGTGTTGGAATTGGCCAAACCTATTTTTAAGATGCCCGATTCGTATCCGGCCGTGTTGCCGCCCAAATAGGTCATCCAGTAATTGTCTTCATATTTTTCTACGGAATAATCGCCACCCCAATCAATATTGACAAGTGATAGGTAGCCCGCTTTTTGGTTGGCATCCCATGTATCCTTTGTAAACGATAGTATTTTTCCTTTCGATTCCCATTGGAGTAAATCATCACTTTGCGATAACCAGGTTTCATACCCTTGGCCATCAAAAATAATGTAAGTCATATACCAAATACCATTTTCGCGATAGATTGTGGGGCTGTCTACCAACTTTGTGCTGTCAGGTTGCCGCACAACAACGCCATATTTAAACGGAGTTTGGATCTCATTGAAAACGCGCTCCATTTCTTTTTGGGGCACCACCTTTTTTAAGGGGGTAGCAGACTGTTTACAACCAATTAAAACTAATAGTACTATTGTTATTAATACGAATTCTTTCTTCATTCTAAAGGTACCGATTCACCTTTTTTTTATTTGCCATAATTTCTATGTGTCGCTGTAGTGTACTGCGGTATACATTCCATATGAAGCGCGGAAAAAGGATTGGTTTATTTAATACCGTTTAAAAGTACATTAAAATTGGTAATCGGATGACCAGTTTCTTGAAAGCCGCTATCGGTAGTATGGCAATTAATGTCGAACTACAAGTGGTAAGCAAAACGTTTTGCCTGCTATAAATTAGTAGTATTTGTATTATAAAATTATGTAATCCGTGATATTTTTGGTAAAATTTTATCAATAATATAGGAAAACGATAAATACTATCTAAAATTCAAGTGGTTTTTGTTGCAATATGTACCCTTCTTTGTTTACAGGTTCTAGAATCTTTATTGAGTGCAGTAAAGTTCTGATAATAAACAGGGTCTACCTCAATTTTCTATGTATCTGTTTTTGATGGTAGTTCGAAAGCGTCGTAGGTAAAATTCTGGAACATTTCAAGCTTATTCTTAGTTCCCTCACAATAACTGAGAGACCAACTGCTCTATGCAGTATTTCTTGTATTGCATGGGCAGTTGGAATTTTATAAATGCTCATTTTAATTAAACAACGCAACTATGAAACACAATTGGTATTTATGGTGTATGTTACTTTTCATACACACTGGCGCAACGGCTAAAAATTATGTGTCGTTTGCGTCGATGGCGGTTCTGAACCGGCCGAATTTCAACGAAAACCGCGATGAGTTTAAACTTCAGGCCAGCATCACTGGTCAAATCTTCGATGAAAATGGTGATCCCTTTTTAGGGGTTACAGTCATTTTAAAAGGAACCGCTACTGGTACGACCACGGATATGGAAGGTAGGTATTCCATTGCGGTGCCATCAGAAGAGAGTGTTCTTGTTTTTTCTTTCGTTGGTTATAATAAACAAGAGATTACTGTTGGAAACCGCACAGTAATCGACATAAGTCTTACGCCAGATGTTACCGCTTTAGATGAGGTAGTAGTCACCGGTCTTGGTATAAGAAAAAGTTCTAAAAAACTCGGTTACGCCGTTACATCGGTAAAACCTGAAGAGTTGACTAAATCAAGAACGGTCAACGTAATGGAATCGTTGGAGGGGCAGGTCGCAGGCTTGAACATTACGCCACCTTCTGCGGGAGCCGGCTCAAGTATGAAATTACGATTACGGGGGCAATCTGCATTTGCAGGGGCCAGTAACTCCCCACTTTTTGTAATTAATGGCCTTCCCATGGATCAAGGGGCAAGAGGAGCGAATGGTCGGGACAATCAAAGGGACCTTGGTGATAATCTTCAAAACATCAATCCCGACGATATAGAAAGCATGACTGTACTTAAGGGTGCGACCGCAGCCGCGATATATGGCGCAAGGGCAGCCAATGGAGCGGTTATTATTACCACAAAATCAGGAAGGCTGAATCAAGGCATCGGGGTCGATTTTAGTTCTAGTATTACCTTTTCACAGCCTTTGAATTTTATGGATGAAATAACGCAAACCGAATACGGTCAGGGTACCGGTGGAGTGCGACCACAAACTCAAGGAGAAGCCCAAAGTACCGGTCAGTTTGGTTTTGGTGAAAGATTGGATGGGGAGCCTACCATTAATTTTGATGGTGTTCAGCGGCCTTATTCGGCATATCCTTATAAACTATATGATTTTTTACGCACGGGAATCAATCAAATATATACCCTAGGGTTGTCAGGTGGTAATGAAAAGGGAAGTTTTCGGGCATCGTTTGCGAATACTGATGCCAATGGAATACAACCCGCCAACGAATACAAGAAGCGGATATTTAATGTTGGTATTAATTACAATGTCACCGAAAAACTCAATCTGTTATTGAACGTTAATTATGCCAACGAAGAGAACATAAATCCTCCTCAAATTGGGACCCAAGGGCCCGGTGCGGTCAACTTCTTTAATAGAACGACCGTATCAACACCAATTGAAGCCTATGAGCAAAGTGCAATTGACCCTGTAACAGGTGCAGAACTGAGAACAAATGGGTTCTTGGGCACCATCAATAACCCATATTATCAGTTGCAGAAAAATCAATTTTTTAACGATGACCGTAAACGTCTTTTTGGCACGGCCACCCTTAGGTACAATCTTACCGATTGGCTCTATTTGCAGGGCAGGTACAATTATGATTATGCCACCAATTTTATGGAATGGAATGATCTGAACGGTGCTGGGGCAACGACCATTTTTCAAGGCGATACCGGTTTTTATCGGGGGCGTTACGATATTCAGCAAAATGAATCTACAGATATAAATGCCGACTTTCTTATCGGGGGAACCAAAGAATTTGGGAAGTTTTCGGTCGATGCCAGTTTTGGCGGTAATACATGGCGATCAGAATTTCAGAGAAATGCCCAATTCTCCAGTCTTTTTGTTGTTCCGGATTTTTACTCGATTAAAAATGGAACCAGTTTTGGAACCAACGATGCAGATTATGAACCGTATCAATTCAGAAGGTTTAGGATCAACTCGCTCTACGGATGGGCGGAATTTGGTTACGACGATATGTTCTATTTGAATTTTACAGGAAGACAAGATTGGTTCTCTGTACTAAACCCGAACAACAATAGCGTCTTTTACCCTTCCGTTTCCGGAAGCTTTATATTCTCAGAGCTGATGAAAAACCAAAACTGGCTTAACTTCGGCAAATTGCGAGCGTCATGGGCTGAAGTGGGTAGTGCGAATGGTGTAGGCACGTTTGAAGGCATTTTAAATTATAACATCAATCCACCGTTCAATGGTCAAACCACCGCTGGCGTTGACGGTAATTTTGCTCCAAACCCATTTTTGCAGCCCTTTACGGTAACAGAAAAAGAAGCTGGTATTGAGATGAGAATGTTCAATAACAGGGTGCGACTCGATGTGGCCGCATTTCAAAAGGTCACTACCGATCAGATATTGAATGTTACACTTTCCAATGCTTCAGGATATGATAATTCAAAACAAAACAAGGCATCTTTAAGAAACAGTGGGTTGGAAACATTGATTGAGGTTACCCCCATACAAACCACGGATTTCAGTTGGACATCTTCTTGGAACAACGCCTACCTCTCAACCAAGGTTTTAGATGTGGGCAATGATAGCGGAAGCATATTGCTCGTGTATTTCAATGGTACTGGTAACGAATTCCTTGGAGAGTTAAGGTATACAGAAGGCTTGTCCATGAATCAACTATACACCAGAACCTATAGAAGAAACGACAGCGGGCAGATTCTCGTTAATGATGAAGGACGTTTGCTCGCTACCAATAGTGATACGCCTGGCGCAGAAAATACAAATGGTTTTCTTCCTGTGGGAAGTTCTATTCCAAAACATACCGGTGGATGGAACAACAACTTCACCTACAAAAACTTTAGTTTTGGAGTATTGATAGACTACAAATTTGGGGGTACCGTATTGTCTTCTACCCATTTGAACATGTTAAGACAAGGGCACTCAAAATTATCACTTGAAGGTCGTAGAGTAGGTGAAAATGGGATAGTGGTTCCCAACAGTGTTTATGAAAGTTCTGGCCAACCCAATACAACGGCGGTATCTAACTTACAGTCGTTTTATGCCGATTATAGAAATCTTCAAATAGGGGACCCCCTCACCTTTAAATCAGATTTTATCAAGTTAAGAAGCCTATCGTTGTCATATGATTTTACTGATGTACTCAATAAAATACCAGAGTTGAAATTTGTGAAGGGTTTGACATTTTCGGCTGCTTGCCGTAACGTGGCCATACTCCATAAAGACTTTCCAGGCCTTGACCCTGAGGCGATTCAATCTTCCGGTGACTTTAGGGCAGGGTATGAAAACTCTTCGCTTCCGACCACCCGCAATTATAATTTCAGCTTAAATGTTAAATTCTAAAAAAATGAAAAAGATAAAACATTTTATATATCTAGTTTTAATCCTTCTATTTCTTGGGGGATGTGACAAAGACTTTGTGGAAATCAATACAGACCCCTACGCGATAACCGATGTAGATCCCGCGCTCCTTTTTGCCGGTTCGCAACGAAGTTATCTAGGTTCGTGGGCCGCGGAACATACCATCGTACAACAATTTGTGAACCCATTTAATCAAGGGGCAACACTAGGTTTCAACTTTAATGCCGATATCGATGGAGTTTGCATCCCCAATTGGAATGATTCTTACCCTTCTGTAATCAGAAATTTGTTGCAGGCCGTAACACTTTTAGAAACGGATACCGATAGGGTCAACTTGTTGAGTATGATTCGTATATGGAAAGCGCAAGTGTTCATTGGGTTGGTTGACACCTACGCCGATGTACCCTACTTTGAGGCGGGAAAGGCTGTCAGCGATGTGGTTTATTTTCCGGTATACGATGATGATGCTGTAATTTATGATGATTTGTACACTGAGATTACCAGCGCAGTAGCAGCATTGAACCCTAGTGCCGATTATGTTTCCGAGGATCTTTTTTATGGAAGTAACAGTGAATTGCCCTCGGGTTCGGCTTCGGCACAGGTAGAAAAATGGAAAAAATTAGGGAACTCCCTTTTATTGAGATTGGGAATGCGTTATTCTAAAGTAGACCCATCAAGAGCACAGGCTATAGTAGCTGAAGCTTTTGCTGGCGGGGTTATGACTTCGAATACCGATAACGCCTATGTGAAATACGACGGAACTACGTTTGTTAACGGCAACATTGGACTGCGCGATTTTTCGTTTTTCAATTATGCCGCTGAGCCCTTCGTTAATCAACTGAAGGCAACCAATGACCCTCGTGGGCAATATATGCTTGCCATTTATGATGACCCTGGTTCCGTTGCCAACGATTCCGATCCTGATACCGATTTGGCCAACCAGTTTGGTGTACCTATAGGAGTCGATGATTCAGAGCTTTCAGATACATCGTTAGGATATCGCGGTTCCCGTGGTGCAGGTTTAGACTATTCGCAGATCAACGTATTTGCCGTAGCTTCTCCTGCTGCACCGGATTTCTACGTGACCTATGCGCAAACCGCACTATTAATGGCAGAAGCGGCCCAACGTGGTTGGATCAGTGGAGATCCCCAGACCTATTATGAAAACGGTATTAGGGCAGACATGGAGGCTTATGCACTTTATCCTGGTACGGCGCCGATCTCTACCTCAGAAATTGACGCTTATCTAGCGGAACCCGAAGTGGCCTACAATGCGACCGATGCGCTCGAATTGATCAATGTTCAGTACTGGGTGGTCAATTTTAGAAACGGAAAAGAGGCATTTGCCAATTTTAGAAGAACTGGATTTCCGTCTTTGCAAAGAAATGATTTTAACGACAACCTTTTGGCAAATGGTGGTGACGGTTTTGCCCATAGAATGTCATATCCCGATCGTGAAGGTTCTGCAAATTCCGATAATTATTCTGCAGCGGTACAAGCCATTGGCGGTGATGATTTAGTGTCCCGGGTATTCTGGGATGTAGAGTAGAAAATATTTATGTTGAGTTAGTTTAGTACTGTGCGGCTGTGTATTCATCGATATACGGCCGCCTTTTATTTAGCTGGCAGCCATATATGACAGTAATATAGTTTGTATTCATTCTTATGCTAAGAGATGTTTTTTACGATATTCCCTTGGTGTCATTATATTCTTTTTCTTAAAGGCGGCATTAAATCTACTAATGGAATTGAATCCCGATTGATAGGCCAAGGAGGTAATACTTTCTGTAGAAAACGCTAATTTTCTTTGGGCATAGAGAACCCGTTGCTCCATAATATAGTTTGATATGGTACAATTAAATGCTTTTTTGAAAATTGTATTGGCATAATCTGGGTGAACACCAACTTCTTTGGCTACATCGCAAACCTTAATGGGGTCTGTGAATTTACTAGCGATATACATGGCAATTCGCTCCACTAAGTTAATGGATGGGGGTGAAGCTTTTTGCAGGCATTGACCCGCCGATAGCGACTTTACCGCAAACCTTTTTAAATATGCACAAAATTCGAGCAGGCAGGCGGCATAGATTTCTTCATCTTCTTGCTCAAGTTCCTGAGTCCATTTTTCAAAACGTTTTTTGTCGAATTCGGCATCTTCAAAATGATGGGTGATGGCCTGCATTTCTCCCTTAAAAAGCACATCAAGAAATGCTTTTGGCAATTTCCATTCATGTAAAATTGAAAAAGGAACCGTAATTACATAATAAGGGGCATCTCTATCAAATTCAACGATCTGATGGGGCATTAAGGCCCAGAAGACCATTGTTGATCCTTTTTTTACCCTGAATTTACGATTGTGTATTAGGTAGGTTATCGAGCATTCTGGCAAATAGTTGATTTCTATTTCGTTATGCCGATCTGGCCTTTTCATTAGGCTAGGCCGCCATAGCTCACAAGTAAGCCCATAGGGTTTAAGGTCATGCCGGTATTCGTCAAATTTCATTAACATAGTTAAAACTGCTTGTCTTTAAACTGTTTTGTGAACTTGGTGACTCTTAAAATGGTAGCTGCCTTTAATCAAAAGTAAAGCAGACAACGAATAAATATACAATAAATAGAAGTAAAACGAAAATAAAAGAAAATAAAAGAAATAAAACTAAACTAAACGAAATAGTTATTTGATATGTTCAGCATGGAATATAGCCACGTAGTACGTTCTAAGTTTTTTGGAACTGTAATGCAATACATTTTAAACTTTAAAAATATCCGCTCCTCCAATTCAGAAAATTTCGAATTCAAAAAACTTAAGTCTTGTTTTTATGTTTCCGTCGGTGTTGTCTCGAGAAGCTCTTTTAATAAACCGGGCCCTAGAATTGTTTAAGGCCAGTGTATATTTTTTATCAAAGTCCTTTTCCTTGTCCCCCAAAAAAAAGAAATCACCTTACTATTTGCACGCCATTTCCCTTTTACATATTTATCAGTATTGGTGGTATTCCGACTTTATGATTAATATTCGGTCTGAAATACAAATATTCCGTCTCGCTTAAGATTCAATTAGGTGCTGTTCACCAACAAGTTTGAGATAGTATTCTTCGACCATGTCATCAGACTGAAAATAAATTTAGGCCAGCCAATTGTATATACCACTTTCAAAATAATAAAACGCATCAGCCTACCTATGTTGAGCGCGCCTAATCATTCATCAAAGTTGGGAATGCTTTTGTATTCCCCACCTTTTAATGCCGATTCATGGGCAATAATGCCTGGAGCGGTATAGGCCAACGCCTCATAAATGTTTACTTCCGGTTCCCTATCTTCGATAATGGATGAAATAAATTCGTGCGTAATAAAGGTATGCGAACCCCCATGGCCGCTAGTATGTCGCATCGCTTCGGGCAACGCATCGGTTTCATACCACTTTTCTTGATCGTAGGGCTTTAGTTCGGGATGGGCGACCGTAAAACCACCGTAATCTTTTACCAATTTATCACCTGCATGAACCGTGTGTACAGGTTGATTTTTATAGCCCATATAATAACTCATTTTGTCACCACGCCACTCTCCTTTTTCACAATGTGACAAGGCGCCTCGCCAACATACTTCGCCTATAAACGAATTTCCGCGATTGGTTTTGAAGAAGGCCGTTTCGTTCCAAAATGGATTGTTATATGGATTTCCTTTAAGGATGGGATCATCATCGCCCCAACCTAAACCGGTCACATGTGTTAGTCGCTCCCCAGTGACGGCAATCAAAAAAGCAGTGACATGAGTGGGGTACAACATGGGCGGTAATCCATGACGCCAGGTAGCCGAACCATCGGGGTTGAAATACAATTCTTCAAGACCCGGATGGTAATATTGGGCGGCGCTACTAAAGATATTACCAAACTTGCCGGCTTTATACATCTTCTTGGCGGTGATGGTTTCTTGTCTAAAGGTTGAAGTCTCGGCCATCATATATTTCTTGCCGGTAGACTTAACGGCTTGCAAAATTCGATAACAATCTTCGATGGTCAATGCTGCGGGTACTGCACACAATGCATGTTTTCCTGCTTTTAGCGTTTGAACAACATGATTGGCATGATCCGGGGCAGGAGTGAATATCCCCACGGCCTCAATTTTCGGATCTTTCAGTAATAGCTCCAAGGAGTTATATGCCTTATTACATTTATAAGTGCTCATGAGCGCAGCACGTCGATCAGCCCTCAAATCACTAACCGCCTCGACGACGACATTCGGGTGCTCGTCAAAGAAAAATCCAAGGCCGAATCTTCCCCCAACGACACCAACACGAACTTTTCTAGTTGAAGTCGGAATGCCGGCAAAAGCGAATCGAGGTGAAATGGCAAGAGCCGTACCTGTGGCCGCGGTAATGCCTATAAAATTGCGACGGGAGAATTTTTTATTGTTTGGATTGTTCATTTATCGGTGTTTATTTTTAGTAATCTTTTTGTCAAAGACCGTAAAAATACGTTTCTGGAAATAGCCGACCAAATTACAAAGCCACTTTAAAATTGCTATGGATTTGGCATGGGTAGATCACACGATAAATCGGTTTGGGGAGCGTGTTTCGGGTCTTTTATACCATAACTTCGACGGTATCATTCAGCTTTGGAATCTGGACCTGCCAGCCGAACGTATCTTTGATCTTGACACGAAAAGCATCCAATGCCAAGGGTTCGCCATGTATCAAAAATACTTTTTCTGGAATGTTCTCGATATTTGACAGCCAGTATAATAACTCTTCTTGGTCGGCATGGGCCGAAAGACTTTCAAAATGTTCGATTTTTGCTTTTACAGGTATGTATTTTCCGAACAACTTAATCTCGTGGGCACCCTCAAGCAATTGTCGACCCCTAGTACCTTCCGCCTGAAATCCGACAAGCAAGACGGTGGTCGTGGGAATATCGATTAGCTGCTTTAGATAGGTGAGTACCCTTCCGCCTGTTACCATACCACTACCGGCAATTACGACTTTAAATCTTGTATCGTCGATTGTTTTCCAAGTATCTCTATAGGAGGTGATGATATTGAAATGGTTGCACATGGCACGGCATTCGTCAATAGGAAGCTTGTGCCAATCGGTATTGTTCTCGAAAACGGACAAAACATTGTTGCCCATGGGACTATCGATGAAAATTGGGATATTGGGAATGCGGTTCTTTTTATAAAGTTTCCATAAGACATACATCAATGACTGCAAACGCTCTACGGCGAAGGAAGGGATAATCAAATTCCCCTTCTGATGGATGGTTTCTTTGATAAGGGTAACCAAAATTTCTTCCACGTCCTCTTTAGGATGTAATTTGTTGCCATAGGTACTTTCCATAAAAAGATAATCTGCCCATTTCGGATGTTCGGGCGGCGATAATAATACATCTTCTTTTCGGCCTATATCCCCTGAAAAAACGAATACTTTCCCGAAGATATCCAATTCGATGAACGTTGCGCCTATGATATGGCCATTGTAGCGAAATTTGAAACGAATGTTCTCTGATAGCTCTATCCATTCATCTTTTTCCCCGTATTGAAAAAGGTCTATGGCTTTTTCGGCTTCCTTTATATTGTAAAATGGTAAGGCCGGATGATGCTTGCTATACCCTTCTGCATTCGCCCTTTCGGCATCTTCTTCATGAATTTTGGCACTGTCCCTTAAAATAATGGAGGTTATGGCCAAGGTCGGCGCGGTTCCAATTATTTTACCATGAAAACCCTCTTTCACCAATCGAGGAAGATAACCGGTATGGTCTAGATGCCCGTGGGTCAGTAATACCACATCGATTTTGGAAGCATCAATGGGCAAGGGTTGCCAATTTTGTTCGCGCAACTCTTTTAGGCCCTGAAACATACCGCAATCGACCATGATGTTTTGTTCCGGGGTTTCTAGGTAATATTTGGATCCGGTTACGGTTCCGGATGCACCTAGAAAGTGTATTTTGACTTTTTTCATTTCGCTTTATTTGAAAAGAATTTCTTTACTTTATCTGCTGATAAAATTATAACCCTTTGACTATGTTTAGGGTGCCATTTTTCAGTCGTAAACGCTCACTATTATTTTAACTACTACATAATTGCTCTATCTCTTTCAATATCTTTTTTTTTCGGGTCTCGGAAATGCCAAGATGATCTAAAAAGAATTTGTCCTTGAACAGTTGTCTACAAAGCACGACATCCCTGCTTAATAAAAATTGCTTCTCGCGCTCCGTCAATAGTTGGGATACGGTTATCGGGTACAGGCCCAAACGGTCGATCCTATCTTTAAGACCATTGCCTTGGGGGTAGTCCCAACTCAAAAGATTTAGACCGACACACTTACCGTAGGTAATGGCATCAGCGGTAAAACGGGTATTTGTGACCACACCTCCGCAATCCATTTTCAGGGTCTCATTCTTCTTTTTGTCCCATTGTTGTTTGACATCTTGATAACGGGAATAGATGTACAAGGGCACTTTTACATTGCAATTTCGTCCTTCTTCACTATGGAATTTACATTCGATAACACTCACGGTTCCATTCTTTTTCGCAAAAACATCGATTTCGTGGGTCACACAGATACCGGGCAAGATTTTGCCGACCTCGGTCTTGTATCCCGAATATTCTAAGATGGAGGATACGAATTTCTCGAAGGGAAACCCTGTTGGCCCTAACTCATAAATGGCTTTTTTCAGTTTGTATTTGGAGGCGAAAACTGGTTTTTTACTTTGCAATAGGGAAAAGGCCCGGTTATAGATTTCTTTTGTTGAGATGCCTTGGTAGAGTTCGTCTCGAACGGTATTTACAATCTGTTTGACGACATCGTCGGTGGCTCCGCTATGTCGCAGGGAACTACGGAGTTTATCCATGGAAAACCGTACCTTATCACCAGATGATTTAACGATATCAATACTTGTTTCCTCTTTGGTCTTGTTATCTTCGTTCACAGATTTATTTTTTGATGTTGACATCTAATTCAGGAATTTTGAGGAGTTGCAATGTAGTCGACGCCAAGATTACTTTTCCGTTCGTTTGGCGTACCGCTTTTTGAATGGCATCGAACAATTCATGTTTGGTAGCACGTCTACGCTTGTAATCGGTTATGTATCTTAGATTTAGTTCCACCCAATTATCGGTCAAGTTGATAGCGATAGTGGGGTCGATGGTCGCATTTTCGATATAGTAGCGTTTTACCATCTCTTCCCATTTAGCCTTGGATTTTAAGACATAGTCGGATAGCTGATTTTCTGCCGTTTCCAAGATGAGTTTTTTAGCGAGTTCCACATCGGATTCGAAGGTTATCAGTATATTGATTTCATCCCAAACGAATGGAAAATCCATCGAATAATTCTTAATCGGTCCTTTAAATACGAAGGCATTGCTGATTTTGACAATTCTTCCCGAATAATTATCACTATTGACCCATTCGCCCATTTCCATAATGGTCGTATAGATGCTATCGATATCGATAACATCGCCTTTGATTCCATTGATTTCAATACGATCGCCCGGTTTATAGACACGAACGAAAAAGATATAGAACGACCCTGCAATGCTCAGAATCAACTCTTGCAATGTGAAGGTAAGCCCGGCTGTGAACAGGCCAATGATAATTGTATAATCTCTTATATCATTAAATGTAAATGAAACTAAGATTAGAAGAATAATCAGGGCGTAACCAATGATTTCGATTCCCTTTTGCGCCTTGTACCGTATTGCCCCATCTTCTATACGCCGTTTTAATAACTTACGCAAAAAGCCAATGGCAAATAAGATAATGATGAGCCAAAATAACATGCCCAGTATTTTGCTTACCATGGGTGTATTAAGAAAATCGAACAGTTCTTGCATTTATTTAGGGTTCTTATAAAAATCCCTGACTAGAGCCTTCACTTGATTTTCGGTCATGCTGTCCGCCTTTTTAAGGGTCTTTATCTTCTCGGCCAATGTTTTATGTTTTTCTACCAATTCTTTTTTGAATTTCTCCCCTGCATCCGCTGGACCGAAGATAGCGATGGCATCGGCGTCTTTAACGGCATGGACCAATTTCTCGAAGTATTCCTTTAATTGATGCTTTTCCCTTTCCAAATACTTACGTTCATGCACTACATCTTGTGGGCCTCCCCATTTTGTGCGCGACGGTGCACCACTTTTTAGATTAAAAAATTCTACATCGGAAAGAAGAGTGTCCAATTTTTCTCCATCACTGGTTAATGTAACGATATGGGCTTTTTGTTTGTCCATCCAAATACCTATCTTTTTCATAATATTAAATTTAGTACTGATTATTTTATGCCAGTTTCAAAAACTGTAATGTTACTTTGAGTCTATGAGCAATGGTCTTAATACAATTGATAATATTTTTCTGTTATTTCTAGGTTTTGGTTGCAATTGAAATTTAGGCTGCTTTTATCTTGATAAGTTCTGCATGACCAAAAAGGGTATTTTCACATGAAGCCCAAGTTTATCTATCGTAGATTGGTACAGCATGTCTTCTATATAGGAATGTCTTGAGTTCACAATTACCAGCATGTCAATTTTCTTATGCACTATATATTTTGATATCGCAATGGTCTTATCTTTTTCTGGTGTGGTCTCAAACAGCAATTTTGGTTTTTCCAGACATTCCTTTAAAAATTGTTGATTATCCTCTTGGCGCAAAGAAAGCCGTCTGATAGGGTCGATATAAAGCAAGTGAATGGTTGACCGGAACGACCCCGTCATATCAGATAACAATTTTAGTTCACGACGCTTGTAAGGCACCAAATAATTGGTGGGAAAAAGAACTTCTTTCGGTGGATGATAGGCATAGTTCTCAGGTATCGCCAATACTGGGCAATCGACATATTTCAGTACCTGCAATGTATTGCTGCCAAAGGTAATGTTACGATCATTGGTCTGACCACGGGTAGCCATGACCACGATATCCATATTCTCTTTGTTCACCATGTAGTTTACCTCATCGACTAAAGTGCCAAAAGCTGAAATATAGTTGTACTTGTGTTTTGGGTTCGGTGAATATGCCGTTATTTCGGCCTGTATTTTTTTTAATTGCTCTTCAGCCTTTTGGAAGATAGTTTCTTTTAGTTCGTTCAGAACGGAACGGTCGTTGTCAACATCTTGACGATAGACTTCGTCGGCATAGGTGTGAACAATGAAAAACTCGCTTTTTTCATATTTGAAGACTTGACAAGCGTACTTTATTGCATTCAAAGCATTCTCTGAAAAATCTGTGGGCACCAAAACTTTTCTCATATTTTAATTCATTTGTTTTAAAGATAATTGGTGTCATTTTCTAAAACTATGACATTTGTCAGGTGATGTAAGGCGCTGATTTGATAGGCTTTGGAAATCAATGGATTCCATATACTAAGCTACGGGTTTTTTCCGCGCATGCATGATTTATATCATTCCTGAACTCAAAGCTACATTGTAGTTTTGGTTGGATAAAGTAAGAAAATATGAATTATTTCAGCCGCATACACTGTGAACCTTTAA
The DNA here is from genome assembly GCF_900103215.1 of Kriegella aquimaris. Lineage (GTDB taxonomy): Bacteria > Bacteroidota > Bacteroidia > Flavobacteriales > Flavobacteriaceae > Kriegella > Kriegella aquimaris. The sequence goes on along the minus strand of NZ_FNGV01000001.1, from coordinate 641,889 downwards.
CAAAAAAATGGTGGAAACATCTGTTATTGGGAATTCTTTTTTTGCTCCTCGGTATTTGGATATTTATTACCCCGATGACCAGTTATATGTCACTTAGTCTATTTTTTACACTGGCATTGATTATAACCGGAGTGTTCGAAATTATCGCTTCAATGCTATATCGAAAAGAAACGACCAATTGGGGCTGGCATTTGGCCGGTGGCATAGTGGATTTTATTATCGGAGGCATTTTACTTTTCAATCCTGCAATGACTATGACCCTGTTACCCTACGTGCTGGCCATTTGGTTAATGTACAAAGGGGTCATTTCTGCATTGATTTCGCTGCGTCTCAAATCGTATGATATTAAAGGATGGGTTTGGATGCTGGCCATGGGAATAGGCACCTTGCTATTCGCAATTTTAATCTATATATACCCCGTACTTGGTGGTTTAAGTATCGTTTATGCAACCGCAATTAGTTTTTTGGCATTGGGGATGTTCAATCTTTCCGTAGCTTACCATCTTGGTAAATTACGAAAACGTATCGAGAATTCGATATAGCCTTTATTTGTTCTTTACCTTGTATATTTATAAGAAATCCTGTAATCAATTTCAAATTAAAAAGCTGAACGGTAAACTATGGTTCAAAGAATAGTTGTCATTTTTTCGATAGTATTGTTTTTTTCTTGTGGGTCAAAGAAAGACGGAATTACACCTAAAAAAACCACTTTGGTAGAATCGGTGTATGCCTCGGCTCTAGTGCAGCCCGATAGTCTTTACGAAGTCTATTCGTCGGTAGCTGGAATTTTGGACACTCAATTCGTAAACGAAGGAGATACCGTTACCAAGGGTCAACAATTGTTTCAGATTTTTAACAAAATGCCCGACCTCAACCGCGAGAACGCCAAACTGAGCCTGCAACAGGCAAAGGAAGATTATAGCGGAAACGCGGCCGTTCTTGCAGGCCTTCAAAAAGAACTGCAAACAGCGCAACTGAAATTTCAAAACGATTCCGTGAACTTTATGCGACAGCAAAGGCTCTGGGAACAAAAAATTGGATCTCAGGCCGAGTTCGAAGCCAAAAAATTGAACTATGAAGCATCGGCCAATACGTTGGAACAATTAAAAAACCAGTACCTGCGTACTCAAAGCGATTTGCAGAATCGTGTGCGCCAAGCTGATAACAACTACCGGTCGGCTATCGTGAATACTAAAGATTTCACCCTTACCAGTAAGATAAATGGCCGAGTATATGCTGTATACCGTAACGAGGGCGAGATTATTACAGCGCAACAACCCCTGGCTAGCGTGGGCAGTTCCGACGTCTTTATTGTCGATCTTTTGGTCGATGAGGTTGATATCGTAAAACTTGAAATTGGACAAAAAGTCTTGATTACTTTGGATGCCTATACCGATACACTTTTCGAGGGAAAAGTAGCTAAAATCTATCCTAAAAAAGATGAACGTACCCAAACTTTCAAGGTCGAAGCGGTTTTTGAACGTGCACCCAAAGTTTTATATCCAGGACTTGCGGGGGAGGCCAATATTATTATTTCCGAAAAGGAGAATACACTTACCATTCCTTTAGAATATCTCACGGAAGACAACCAAGTAGAAACCGATGATGGCCTCAGGGAGGTTATTACGGGCAAAAGAAATATAGATGAAGTAGAAATCATTTCGGGAATCGATGCGACCACCAAAATCTATAGACCGGAACAATGACCAACTGGAGCATTATATTAAGTATCTCGAAAACCCACCTGCTTTCGCGTATCAAGCAAACGGGCGTAGCCGCCTTAGGCGTGACTTTTGGTATCGGTACCTTCATCATATTGGTTAGTTTTATGACCGGCCTTAACGGACTTTTGGACGGACTTATTCTCAATAGAACTCCACACGTGCATATCTATAATGAAATCAAACCTTCGGTAAAGCAACCCATAGACTACTATGAAAAGGTAAAGGATGGTTTTAAAATTGTACGCTCCGTAAAACCGAAGTTTACGCAGACTAAAATACATAACGCCCTTCCGTTGATGAAGCAATTGAATGATGATCCCGAGGTGAAGGGAGCTATTCCACAATTGAAGGCACAAATATTCTACGTATCGGGCTCCATTGAACTAGGTGGTAACTTGGTCGGTATCGATGTGAAAGAAGAAGTACGACTTTTTAATTTTGGAGATTATGTTGTAAAAGGAGATCCCTCTGCGCTCGCCAATTATGACAACGGAATACTAATGGGTGCCGGGGCAGCAGCAAAAATGTCACTAGATGTGGGCAATACGGTTCAGGTCAGTACGGTGAGCGGCGATGTTTTTCCCCTAAAAATAGTCGGTATCTACCAAAGTGGACTATCTGAAATCGATGACATTCAAAGTTATGCGAGTCTTAAGACCGTGCAACGTATATTGGGAGAGTCGAGAAACTATATTACAGATATCAATGTCAAACTATATGATATCGAGAAGGCCGTTGCCTTGGCCCAACGTTTGGAAAAGCAATTTGATGTAACCGCTGTCGATATCAATACGGCAAATGCACAGTTCGAGACCGGTACCGCTATACGTAACCTGATTACTTATGCCGTGTCGATTACACTGTTGATTGTAGCCGGGTTCGGTATCTATAATATATTGAACATGTTGATCTACGAAAAAATGAATGACATAGCCATTTTAAAGGCTACCGGTTTTTCAGGGCGTGACGTAAAGTACATTTTTATGACCCAAGCCCTCTTGATCGGCTTGGTCGGTGGATTTTTTGGTATTCTGGTCGGATATGGTATATCGGTCGTTATAGACAACCTGCCATTTGAAACACAGGCCCTTCCCACCATAAAGACGTACCCTGTTAATTACGATATTTCGTATTATGTAATTGGGGTAGTATTTGCCATGGTTTCGACCTTTCTGGCGGGTTACCTGCCTGCTCGCAAAGCGGAGAAAATAGACCCTGTCGAAATCATTAGAGGACAATAGTTATGGGGAAAGAAATTATATTGGAAGCCAAGAACATCAACAAGTATTTTCGCGAGCCCGTTCTTTTTCATGTTTTAAAAGACATCAATTTTACCATCAAGAACGGGGAGTTCGTTTCGATTATGGGGAAGTCCGGTTGTGGCAAATCGACCTTGCTGTATATTCTATCTACGATGGATACCGATTATGAAGGCGAACTGTATCTGGGCGGTGATAAACTGACTGGAAAACACCATGAAGAACTAGCAAAAATCAGAAGCAAGCATATCGGTTTTGTTTTTCAGTTCCATTATCTTTTATCGGAATTTACGGTTTTGGAAAATGTGATGCTCCCTGCCAAAAAGTTGGGTCTTAAATCACTTCAGGAAATTGAGCACGATGCTATGGAGAAACTCAAACTGCTGCACATCGACGAACAGGCACATAAACTTGCCTCTCGCATATCAGGTGGTCAAAAACAGCGGGTCGCCATTGCCAGGGCGCTTATCAACGACCCCGATATTATTATGGGGGATGAGCCCACTGGAAATCTCGATAGCCATAATGCACAAAACGTAATGGAGATTTTTAAAAACTTGGTACAAGAGCGCAACCTTTCTTTACTTATCGTAACCCACGATACCGATTTTGCCACAAAAACCGATCGTATTATCGAAATGGAAGATGGCTATATAATAAAAAAGTGAGGTGATTTTCTCTTCTGACTTTTTTGAGTATTTAGAGATTGACTAATAATGGGTCTCCTCATTTTTCATTACTAATTATTTGATCAACTGACCTAGGTCATTTTTGAGGCCAATGGTTAATCATAATTTAGTGATGTTATATTGTTTAACTAAAATTTAAAAGTTATGTCACTAGTAAAATTTAAAAGAAGACCTTGGGGAAATCTTGTTGATTCAGATTTTTTCGAAACTGATGATTTTTTTAATGGTGGTTCGTTGTTGGAAAAAATAAGCGAACCAGCCATGAATGTGAAAGAAACCGATGATAATTTCGAAGTTGAACTTGCGGCACCTGGCTACGAAAAGAAAGATTTTGAAGTCAATATTGACAACGGATGCTTGAATATTTCAGCGGAAAGCTCCAATTCTAAGGAAGAGGATAAAGGTAATTATAGCCGTAAGGAATTTAGTTACAGCTCTTTTGCAAAATCGCTTCGTTTACCTGATAGTGTTACCGAAGACGAAGTAAAGGCAACTTACAAAGATGGTGTTTTGAAATTCAAGCTCGCGAAGAAAGAGGAAGCTAAGAAACATACACCAAAAAAAGTTAAAATTTCTTAGGCACGAATAAACATTAGAAATGCCCTCTTATCAAAACCTGTAAGCGTCCATGTTAAATAGGTTTGATTTGAGGGCATTTATTTAATTAAAATCACTATACTGGTGGGCCTATTGGGTGGAAAGTCAACAGTCGCTTCAATAACAATAATGGGGTAAGATTTAAAATGCTGTTGATCGTGGGGTGAAGTTTGCAATGTCTTTATTGATATGCCCTTATTCACCATGTTCAAAAAATGAAGGGAATATGACCATTGCACTTATTATTTACTTTTCATTGGCCATGGTTCTAGTTGGCAAATTATTACTTAATGGTATTCGCCCTACCAAGACCTTAGGATGGCTTTTGGCCATTTTTACTATCCCCGTAGGGGGCATGCTATTTTATTTTGTGCTGGGGCGTAATAGACGCAAGAACAAGTTTTATAGGCTTAAAAAAACTAAGGAAATTTCAGCATATCTCGATACCGTTGAAAACTATTGTGATGATATCGGAAACAACGAACATTTAAATCTTCCAGATCCTTTAAAAAGGCATGTTAAATTGGTAAAACTTATTGCCAAAAACTCCAATTTTTTACCAAGTTTGGGCAATGAACTAACTCCACTTAAAAACGGACCAGCAACTTTTGACGCAATTTTTACAGCTTTAGAAAGTGCCAAAAATTTTATCCATATTCAATACTACATATTTGAGGAGGGCGAATTGGCAGATAAGTTTTTATACATATTACAACAGAAAAAAAAGGAAGGCTTAGAAGTGCGGTTCCTATATGATGGCGTTGGAAGCAAAAAGTTGAGTCGTAAATATATTGGTCTTCTCAAAGACGCAGGTGTCGAAGTCTGTGGGTTTCTACCCATACGTTTTGGTAGATTGCTATCATCTATTAACTATCGAAACCATCGAAAAATAGTGGTTGTTGATGGCAGTACGGCATTCACAGGGGGTATCAATGTATCTGATAAATATCTCGTTGGAGACCCGATTCTGGGAACGTGGCACGATATGCATATACGTCTTAGAGGGCCTATTGTGAATAGTTTGCAAGCCGTATTTGCTATGGACTGGAATTTCGCCAGCGGCAAGGATGATATTTTATCGTTGCGTTTTTTTTCGGAGGTACCTAAACTTGGCAAATCTATTGTGCAGACCGTCTCAAGTGGTCCTGATTCTGATTTCTCATCCGTTCACCAACTCTACTTTTCGATAATCAATAAGGCGAAGAAATACGTTTATATTGCGAATCCATATGTCATTCCCGGAGAGTCTATGATGGAGGCTTTGCAGGTAGCGGCCCTGGGCGGTGTAGACGTGCGCCTTATGCTTTCGACGAATTCCGATAGTTTTTTAATCAATTGGGGTGTGCGTTCATATTTTCAAGATTTTCTAGAAGCAGGTGTAAAGATTTATTTGTATCCAGATGGGTTTTTACATAGTAAAATGATGTTGTCCGATGATGAATTGACAACGATAGGTACGGCAAATTTAGATGTTCGAAGCTTTGAACAGAATTATGAGGTCAACATTTTGGCCTATGACAAGGTACTTACGGAGCAACTGAAAAATGATTTTTTAAAGGATTGTGAAATAAGCCAACAAATAGACTATCACGAATTTTTAAAAAGATCAAAAGCTGACCGTTTGAAGGAGGGCTTGGCCAAAGTTTTTAGTCCGGTTTTATAGGTAATTCAAGAAATTGTTCCGTTATCCCGTATGGAAAATCTACTCACGATGCCATATCGAATCATCAAACTAAGGTATATCATCAGCACAATAGGAGATGTCTACTACCAGCTTTTATCAAAGGGTGTCGACTTTCTTTATGTTGAATTATTCGATAGCCAAGCATGTTCCTAAAGAACGCAAGATGCCTTCCAAAGCAATTTATAAGAAATAATATCAGAGACCCTAAATATAATAGAAATTATGACGGATGTCATATTTAGGTACTTTTGACAATTATACATTTGTGAAAACAATACATGGACACTATTACTTCAAAATGCTACGGTGGAGAATTAGCACCTTGTTTCTTAACTATCTTTCTGATATACATTTTGCTGGGTCATACCTTGCAGTGGTCCTTTTTTACTTCTAACCTTACGGTTTCGCTGGTTATGGCCGCTATTTTATGGAACATTTCTGAATCTAATAAGATAAGCGCCATACAATTAAAATTAACAGCTTTTATACCCACTCTTGAGATCGAAGAGGCTCAACATAATCGCACTATGAAAATCAGGGTAAACTTTAACGCTAGTGATGCATCGAATAAATGGAATTTGAACCGAATTGTTCGGGCAAAGTCAATGTATTTAAAAAAGGCACTACCAAATTTTGGAAGAATGTATGTTTAAAATTTTTTAGATAGAAATGTACCTTTTGAGAAGGAACTAATGGTATTAACCTAGATACAATGATAAATAAGGTAGAAGACAGCGAACTATTTAGAGGCATTTTTGAATCTTCCGTAGAGGGAATCTTGGTGGTGAGTCATCTGGGGAATATAATTAAAGCTAATCCTTCCGCTGAAAAAATGTTCGCCTACGAATCTGGCGAATTGGTCTACACAAAAATTGAAAACCTTATCCCCGGTCAATTTAGAAATAACCATAAGAACCATAGAGCAGAATATGCCAATAAGCCTAAAAGTAGGAGTATGGGCAAAGGCAGGGATTTGTGGGGCCTTAAAAAAAATGGGACGCAATTTCCGTTGGAAATAAGCCTTAGCCCAACTACAATAGAAGGGAATAAAGTCGTTATCGCTTTTATAATTGACATCACTGTTAGGTTGGCCGCTGATAAAAAAGCTGCGGTTAATTTGGATAGAATGGATGAAGCGCAAAGTTTGGCCCATGTAGGTAGTTGGTTTTGGGATCTGCAATCTGATGAAATGAGCTGGTCCGACGAGTTTTATAGAATATGTGGTCTTCCACCGGGTGATGAGCGGCTCAACCCGAAAACGCTACATCAATTTATTCATCAAGATGACGGGGAAAGTGCTGTGAGCGCAGTTAAGTACGCCATTAAAAATCATACACCTTATAATTATGAAAAAAAGATTATTAGAATTGATGGTACGGTAAGACATATTAGGGCCAAAGGTAAAGCGACCTATGATACCAATGGAAAACCGCTACAGTGGTTTGGAACCATTCAAGATATTACCGAACAAAAAGAAACTGAGAGTATCCTATATATTCGAAACCGTGCTTTGGCCTCCACCGCTAGTGGCATTGTTATTTGCGATGCTCAGCAACCCGATTTTCCTATTATTTATGGCAATGAGGCCTTTTTAAAGACTACAGGGTATGACAGAGTAGATTTTATTGGCAAAAATTGCCGCTTCTTACAAGGCGAAGATAGGGGGCAGAATGATATTAAGATTATGGCAGTTGCGTTAAAAAAGGGAGAACCGTGCCATGTGGTCTTACGCAATTACCGAAAAGATGGTTCCTTGTTTTGGAATGAGGTCTCAATTACCCCAATATACGACGATAAAAAAGTACTGACGCACTTTGTAGGGGTACAAAATGATGTCACGGCTCGGAAAATGGAAGAATTTTTTAAAATGGGACAATCTCATGTAATGGACATGATCATTCAATATGAGCCAGTGGAACGTATTGCAGATAAAATCATTGAAACGATCGAAGCTGCCATTCCAAATTGTATGGGTTCTATTTTATTACTGAAGAAAGAAGATAACACATTGCATAAGTTAGCCGCTAATAATCTACCACAGGGTTTCGTTAATGCAATTGAAGGGGTGGTCATAGGGCCTAAAAAAGGTTCTTGTGGTACCGCGGCATATTTGAAAGAAGAAGTTATTGTTACCGACATTTCAAATGATCCTTTATGGGAAGACTATAAGGAAATAGCTTTGACCAATAACCTTAAAGCATGTTGGTCATTCCCCATATTTTCATCTAACCGTGAGTTATTGGGCACCTTTGCCATCTACTTCAATACCTTACGGAAACCGCTTGAAACCGAGAAGGAAATAATGCTCAATATTACCCAGGCAACGAGCGTAGCCCTAGAACAGCATAATATAGGCAAGGCTTTACAAAAGAGTAAAGAAGAACTTGCCACATACGCAGAAGTACTTGAAAACAAAGTAGCTGAACGCACTGTGGAGCTAAAAGAAATAGTTCAAAAATTAGTAGAATCTAATTTAAGCCTTGAAGACCAAATACAGATTACCAAAGCAGCAGAAAATAGTGCGGTAACAAGTCAAGAATTGTTGGCGACCATTTTTAAAAATTTTCCAAAAGGATTTGTAGTAGTTGTTAATTTAAACCTCGAAATCGTATTTATAGAAGGAGAAGAATTGGGAGAATTGGGATTCAGTGACTTGGCGAATAAAGGTATTAGGGTTAGTGAGGTGAAAGGGGTACAGGATAAGACATTGGAAAAAGTCATATATAATATAGGGCAAACACTTCAAGGAGAACATTGCTCTTTTGAAATAAAAGTTAAAAATAGATCGTATTTGGTCAACACAACGCCCTTGTATGATGAAGATAAAAAAATTACACGAGCCTTAATCGTTCATAACAATATCTCGGCCCAAAAAGAGATCGAGATCGAGATTCGTAAAACGCTACAAAAAGAAAAAGAAATTAATGAATTAAAGTCACGCTTTATTTCAATGGCTTCCCATGAGTTTCGAACTCCTTTAAGTGTCATTCTTTCTTCGACTAACTTGATTGAACGGCAAAATGCACCAGAACAAGAAGATAAAAGAATTAAATATGTAAACACAATAAAATCGAGTGTAAAGAATTTAGTCGCCATACTAAATGATTTCCTCTCATTGAGCAAGCTCGAAGAAGGAAAAGTTAAAGCTGAGCCAACCTTATTTGACTTTATAGATTTCTCTAAATCTTTGGTAGAAGAGGTAGAGGGTATCAAAAAAAATGGTCAGGTAATCAATATAGTCAATAGCGAATCGCCCATTCAAGTAAATTTAGATCCTAAATTGTTAAAGCATATTGTACATAACTTATTAGTGAACGCCATTAAATATTCAGAAGAAAACAAAAGTACTACCCTAAAAATTGATACTAAGAATACAAAACTTTTTATTGAGATTACAGACCAGGGTATTGGCATACCTGAAGAGGATCAACATTATTTGTTTCAACGCTTTTATCGTGCAAAGAATGCTACGAATTTTGAAGGTACCGGCTTGGGATTAAATATCGTAAGACAGTATACAGAATTAATGGGTGGCACAATTGATTTTCAGAGTAAGTTGAACGAAGGCACCACTTTTATAGTTGAATTACCTTTAAATCTAATGAAAAATGAAAAAATTACTACTTATTGAAGACAATCAAGATGTTCGTGAATTGACCGCGGAAATTCTTCAACTTGAAAATTATGAAGTAATCACTGCCGAAAATGGTAAGGTAGGTATAGAAATGGCAATACGTTTTGTACCTGACCTCATACTATGTGATATAATGATGCCGGAAGTTGACGGCTATGGGGTCGTTCAACAATTGAGCCAAAATCAGACGACGGCGAGTATCCCCTTCATTTTCTTAACGGCAAAATCCGAAAAGTCAGATTTTCGTAAAGGTATGACGATGGGGGCCGACGATTATCTGACAAAACCTTTTGAAGCACATGAGTTGCTCGAGGCGGTAGAAGTACGTCTTAAAAGAAATATATTCTTGCGTAAAGAATTTGCTAGAAATGTAGATGGGTTTAACGAATTTATTAAGGAGGCCTCAAAATATCAGGATTTAGAAGACCTTTCTACCGACCGTAATCTGACCAAATTTAAACCTAAAGAAGAAATCTTTTTAGAAGGAGGTATGGCTCACAACCTATACTTCATTCAGAGCGGAGAAGTTAAAACATACAAACACAACGAAAATGGAAAGGAGTATATCACCGGTATGTTCAATGCAGGTGACTTTATCGGCCAAATTTCAATTTTGGGAAGCTCGGGCATGTATACCGAGACTGCCGTTGCACTTACCAAATGTGAGATATGTACCATTCCAAAAAAAGATTTCACTCAACTATTGTTCAACAATAAGGAAGTATCGCAAAAGTTCATCAGCATGATTTCAAATAATGTGCTGCATATGCAAGATCAATTAATGGGCTTGGCATTCGATTCGGTTCGAAAAAGAGCTGCTACCGCACTGTTGGAATTATATGATAAAGGACTTATTAAAGATGACGATATGGGTATAAATATGTCTAGAGAAGATTTTGCAGGCCTTATAGGTACTGCTACCGAGACGGCGATACGCGTGCTCTCAAGTTTCAAAGAGAAAGGTTTGATTCAATCAGGCGAATCTCGTCGAATTATAGTATGCGATAGAAAACAATTACAGCAAGTGGCCGAGTTTGGATAACAGGTAGAGGTTACTAAGATTGAATTTTATGTCTTATTGCATGAAGCCAATACAACCCCTTGCTAAGCGTAAAATCAATTAGTAATTGTTTTATTTTAAAACTGGCTACGCCCATAATTTGGTTAGGGCTCAAATGGGTTTTTGCATTGTTCAGGTCAAGTTTTAAACTTTCCTTCGCGATTTCCCTTTGAAGGCGTAAAACTTTTAAATCATTGTCTATTTCAGTAAATGAGCTGTATTTTTTTGTCATAATCTATCAAAATACTGTTTTGAAAATTTCCGTAGTAATGGCCCGTTAAGCTTATCCCTAAAGAAGTAACAGCCTAAGGCAATTAATAAGTAAAAAATGCCCGTGATTATAAATCCGAAATAAAAACTGTTCAATACCTCATTCAGGGCAAGCGAGGCCCCGATCGATATTAAAACTAGCGCGGACAAAACCAGAGCTCCTATCAATAAAGTCTGAGCTATAGAGGTAACCGTACCCATGAATATTTTGAAAACCTTTAGTTTAAAATATTCTTCACTCACTTCGAGATAAGACCTCATATCCGTATCTACGTCAACGAGGTCTTTTTTCAATGCTTCAAATGCCATAATCCACTATTTCTGTAGTTGGGCGTTTTTCTTTTTCAAATCTTCCAATTTTCGTTCCAAAGAAGCGATGATATCATCGGCTTTGTAACTCATATTGCTAATGGTTTCATCCAATTTTTGTTCGAATTCTTCTTTCTTTTCGTTCGCAGTCTTGGTCAACTCATCTTTAGCGTGTGATACGCGCTCGGTTAGTTCGTGCTTGGCCTCCAATGCCCTGTCTTTGATTTTGTGTCTTGTTTCGATACCCTTGTCCGGAGCATATAATATTCCAATTCCTGCACCGATTGCAGCACCTGTTAATAATGCGAGAAGTACATTTCCACTATCGTTTCCCATGATATTTAGATTTTAGATTAAAATTAATTTGTATTACAAAATTAACAAGGTTAATTCTTTAATATCATGACGAAGGTCAGGTATATTGAAAATATATGCTTGTAATTTAGCCTTGGAGAATGCCCTGACCTATCAATATGCTATCTCTAAATTGGAATAAATATGCACGCTTCAACAACGGAACAAAAACGAGTTTTTATAAAATCTTACGGCCAAATATTTGAGCTTGAAAATGCTTTAAAAGTAATTCAAGGTATGGATTTTAATAAAATATCGATATCGGTCATCGGTAATCTGGGAGACGTCTATGCCAATAACCCGGAAGGTTTGGCGATTGAGGAAAGCCGTCTACAAATTTTTTTTAAAGAACTATTGAACACAGATACCGATTTTGACTCATTTTATAATCCTGAAATGGGCCAATTGTTCGTAGTCGGGTTTTTAGTAGCTACATTTCTTAACCCGGTAGGTAAAAGAGCAATAGGCTCATTGTCCGGCGGGCCGTATGGAATTTTAAGAGGACTCGGTGTTAGTGAGGTCACAGCGACATCGAGTGTCAAAAAATTGAATGATCATAAATATTTGTTGGTGGCCAGGGGAGGTAGTTTTGAAATTGAGAAATTGGAAGACAGTTTAGGTAATTGAATAGAATAGACCTAAAGGAGCATTAAAAGGTATTCTAAAGAGTTTTTGTTTAAAAAAATCCAATTTCGACCAATAAGTTAACAGATTTATTTCTTGAAGCTGACCAAGGTCATATCATTCTATCCAACAAATCCTCATTTTTGATATACATTATAAAAGATAAAAATTAAGACATGGACACTTTAAAATATTATGAAGGTAAAAAGGAATTTAATGTATTTGTTGCAAGTACGTTTTCAGATTTAACCCAATTCAAACAACAGAATGACCAAGCCCAGTTCAATAGTTTGTTGTTGAAAGACTTACATCAGGTTAAACATTACATCACAAAAAGATTGGCCACGGCTCTGAATAAGGGAAACTTGCCGAAAGGTAAATACAAACCCGATGATTTTATCGATCAACTTTTTATTGAGGCCTATGATCATTTTGATGAGGTGGAGAATAAAGAGGGCCTTCATCCTTGGTTATTTAAGAAAGCGGATGAACTTTTAGAGGATACCATCGTAGATGAAGAGTTTGACGATTATTTCCTTAAGAACATTGATGATTATTCCCGTCCGGAATGGGATGCGATGGAAGAAAAATTCAGTACCGATGGTGGCGGTGATTTGGTTATGATCGATGAGTTGGATGATATCTCATACCCCAAGAACGATTATGTATTGAATCATGTTTTTGTAGAAGATGATAAAAAGGAAATCATGGACAAACTTGATAAAGATTTGGGTAAAGAAAACATTCGAAAGCATGCCGCTATGGTCTTACATAATTTACCACTACCCATGCGCACCGTATTTGAATTGGCCACGGAGTATCAATTTTCAATGAGTCAAATTGCCATGATTCGTAATCAAAGCATAGAAGATGTAAAAGAACTGTTGGAAAACGCTCGAAAGGGTCTTGAAGCTAGCCTTTTCAATAGATATGGGGTACAGAAATAGGTTGATTTATCAACTAACGAATGCTGAATTCGGTCAAGCTCGAGAATAATTGAGCCTAGCGATATAAACAAGAACAAAATTCATTTAAAACAATACAATTATGAAAACAAAAACATTGAATCCAAAAACAGAATTACTATTAGGTGCAGGGTTAGATGTTCTTCATTTTGAAAGTAAGGAATGGTTGAGCAATATTGCCTTTTATAAAGATGAGGCTAAATTTTTTGCCGATTTGATAGAAAAAAGAAAAACAAAAGATGCTGCTCAAACAGCCTATGGTCAAATACTTGAAAATCTCGATACCGTGCATTCTGAACTGTTCGATTACCTGGCGAACGATATTGAGGAACACGAAAGGTTGTTATCTCGTTTAGAAATGGGAGAAAATGGTTTGGCCGATGCCGACTACAGAGAAAAACACGGTCAGCTGAAACAAAGAATGGAAGACTTTACGAACAATTTTCGTCACTTTAAAATGATGGTCTTCGATTATATGAAAAATCTCTAATTTTCAACTTTAAGATGATTCTGAAGTTATGGGAATATAGCGTCGGTATATTACGCAGCACTAACCATATGTGCTATTAACCAGAACGGCCGAGTCAAATATTGAGAAAATAAGTTCTTGAAAAATTGATTTCGGCTTTTTTGTTTTCAAACCTACATTCAAACTATTTATAACTACTTCTATTATGCAAGTCTCTATTTATAAACAGGAAAGGCGAACAGCTGACAGCATTGATAATTTTATGGATTTCTATTACGGTCTCCGCATGCACTTTTTCGCTAGCGATCTTTTGTACAAAGGTCTATCGCCCGAACAAATTAGTGATGCGGTAGCAAAAGCTATGAGTGTGGCCAAGTCTTCCAAAATGAATTTGCGAGAACATTTCAGGCCGGTTTTTAGTAGTATTGATAAGGAAATCATTAGTGATTGTAAACTATCTCGATTAGGTTATGGACTAGTTTTAATGAATGCAGAATCCCAACTAGCGGTAGTAGCCAAGTGGCAGCGACGCATATTGGAAAAGTTCTTGAATATATCTTATTAACTTAATTCTGAGCGAAACAGACTCTTTTTTCTTAAATCGTGTTACTGGTTTTTTAGCACAGTTCCATAAATTAATTGAAAATGAAAAGTGTAACCTTTTACAGACATTACTTTTATTAGTATATCATCAGATATATTTAAATAGTATCTCATGAAAATTTGATTCGGTGGGCCGGCTTGTCCTCATATACTTTTTGCTGCACACGCTCGTCATATTGCTTAATTTTTTCATTGTTGCCGTAACTTAGTTTCAGCGCTTCGGAGATACTTATTTCTTGCTCTTGTGCTTTTACATAAGATGTTAGCACCATCATAAGCAGAAAAGTCATTCTGGCAAATGGCACTTTGCGCCTTGCTTTAATCCAATCTTTCATCCGTTTATAAAAGTTTATCCTAATTTCTATGCAAAGTTGCTTTGCTTTAGAATGAATTGGAATGACCTAAATCAGGTAAACGGAATAATTTTTGGTTTTTTTAATTAAGCGTTATTGATAAAGATGTAGATTACGCCAATCAGGATAATGGCGCCAAAAGAATATCCTACCAATTTTCCGGTAGTTTTCGAGCCTTTGAAAACACTGATGCCCAACTTCACGAGCATGTTACTCAAAATGGCGGCAATGATGACTGAAGAAGCCACTTGTAGCTTTTCCGAATCTAACGAAAATTTTGCCATGCTTATGGTGATGGCATCGGTATCTGCCAATCCGGAAATTAAAGCGGAATAATATAACCCGCTTTCGCCAAAAAACTTGTTGCTATAGAAAACCGCAAATAAGATTACGACATAAATAGCCCCAAAACCAATGGCATTCAATATGTTAAGTGGGTTACCCAACTTGATATTGGTATCGGGCTTTTTGGTATCCCTTTGAATCAGAACTAACGAAACGACCAGACATATTAAGGTCAATAGAGAAAATGGGATAGCTAAATAAGTCAAAAGGGCACTATTAAAGATATATACCAAAAGGGCAAGTCTCGGAAACATTATGGCCGAAGCAATTACGATACCTGCAGCATATTTTTTAGAGAGTTCAGGTGATTCTTCACTCCGTGAGGCATAGCTCCATGCTACCGCAGTACTCGATATCAGACCACCTAGGATTGCCGTGAGCAAAATTCCCTTTTTTGAGCCTACATATTTTACTAAAAAATAGCCTATAAAATTTAAAAAGGATACGATTACCACTATGGATCCAATCTCAAAAGGATTCAATAAATCGTTTGGGCCATAGACTTTATTGGGCAGAAAAGGCAATATCAAGAGGGCGATGATCGAAAATTTGATAAATGCAAAAAGCTCTTCTGGGGTAATATTACTGATTACCATACGAAACCTTGTTTTCAATGAAAGTAGGGTAACGATGATAACAGCGGTGGCAACTGCATCCCGATAATATTCCGCCGATACCATGATACCTAATACAAATGTGGCTATCAAGGCCAAATTGGTGGTGAGGCCTTTGCTATATTCTTCTTGTTTTTGATAAATATGATTGAACGCCAAAAACAGAATAAAAGAACCAAAACTGATAATTAGTATCCAAACGGTAAATTTATCGGTCAGGTTCTCCAAAGTAAAACCTAGTATGGCAACGATAGGAAAAGTACGGATACCCGCAAACCCCTGATCTTTTAACTTGTCATATTCTCTTTCCAAGCCAATAATCAAACCTATTCCCATACTTATGAGCACGCCTAGAAGATAGCTGTCCATAAATTCATTTATACCTTCAAACTTTATCATCTAGTTTTTAGATTAGAGGTGGGCACTACTTAAAATTGATCGTTTCTGAATATCGATATTACAATGTAAAAACCCAATATTGCCGATAATACAAACCCAATGGCCCCCAATAATGGAACACCATTGACCAAGGGAGGCATTTTTGCCATAACTAAGATAGACGAACCAATCGAAAGTGCCGCTATGATAACGGCGAAGACCAAACGGTTAACAGATTTGCTCGTTGCCGTTTGCAATTCTTTTAATCCCTTGTGCTCGTGTACTATAACGAGTTTGCCATCTTTTATTTTTTTAAGGATGGCATTGATATCATCGGGTAAGGTATCTACAAGGTCATTGATATCTTGAAAGCGACTTAGGTTCTTTTTAAAGAGCCGTTTTAAGCTAAATCGTTTGCGGACAATTGCAGAGGTGTAAGGCTCTAAATTATCGGTAATGTTGAATGCGGGATCGAGTTTTCTCCCTACGCCTTCTATAATGATAAGACCTCTAATCAACATATAAAGATAGTGTGGCAAGATAATCTTATTCTCGTAGAGCACGGTTTTGAACTGGTTGAGGATAATACCGATTTTTATATTTTGTATGGCCGTATTACTGACTCCTGAAACTAGCTCATATAAATCTTGTTCTAGTTTCTTATAATCGGGTATATCGGTCTTTACGGCAATCTTCTCAAGTAAATTAATAATTTTCTTGATGTTTTTCCTCAAAAAATAGAGCAGAAGGTCTCCGAGTACTTCTTTATCGTTCGGCATTATGGTACCCATCATGCCAAAATCTATAAAACAGATTTGTCCCGTATTTGGAAGTATGAAAATGTTTCCTGGGTGCGGGTCAGCGTGAAAGAAGCCATGGTCAAGAATTTGTTCTATATACAAATCGACCCCGACTTTGGCAACTGCTGCCGGGTTAATGTTAGCGGTTTTAAGTTTAGCTATCTCAGATACTTTGATGCCATCAATAAATTCCATACAAATAAGACGGTCGGTAGACAGCTGGCGATAAACCACAGGCACATGAATCATCTCATTGCCCTCAAAATTTTTGGCAAATTTTTCGGTATTGTCCATCTCTCGCAAAAACTGAAGTTCTTCGTGAATGCTTTGTTCAAAAGATGCTACAATGCGTACGGGTTGTAAAGCCTGTGCTTGAGTACTATATTTTTCAAGAGCTCTAGCCACTTGTTTCATGACCAATAGATCACTTTCAATGACTTCTTCAATAAACGGGCGTTGAATTTTAAGAACGACCTCATCGCCGTTTAACAATTGCCCCCAATGTACTTGTGCCAAAGATGCGGCCGCTATTGGCTCTAAGTTAACAGACTGAAAGTAATCGGATAAAGTAATGTTCAATTCTTCTTCAATGGTTTTTTGTACATCAAAGTTCTTTAGTTGGGGTACATGATCCTGTAATTTCTCAAGTTCCTTGATGAGTTCCGGCGGAAGCATATCTTCCCGATTACTGAAGATTTGGCCTAGCTTTACATAGCTCGGACCCAATTCTTCCAATACCATACGAATACGTTCATAGGTAGAAAATGAAAGATTTTTTCCGGTATCGGGATGTTTTTCCAAGTAACTTTTAGGAATCATCTTTGCGATACCACTATTTACCAAAACGTCCTCAAAACCATATTTGGCGAGGACGTTGAAAAGGGAGGCGTACCTTTTGATTTCTTTTTGTTTCGGAATTTTAAATGCGGCCATATTCAATCGATTTGTTACATATATTTCGATAGAAACCGGAAGAATTCTTTTTTAAGGTCAGCATAAATTTGCCTTTGAGTTTCCATTTTTTCACGAAATTTCAAGTGGTTTTTTACCATAGCAACATCCAATGATTCATGGTTCTCATCACTATGCCCAGAAATATTCATTTCGTGCTTCTCAATCGCCTCTTGTAAATCTTCAATAATACCACCATGAAGAATAAACTCATTCTGGTAATGTTCCAATTGTGCAAGTACTTCTTTATCTGTCCAACGAGATGCTAATTCACTTAATCTATTCTTGAAAGATTTTAATTCATCGTTCCAAAAGTCGAGTTCAGATTTCCATTGTTTATGTTCAAAATGTAAGTCGGAATTGTTTATAATTGCTGTTTTCATAAGCTGTCTATATAATTATTTGTTAAGAATTTCACCTGAAATTAAAGATATAGTCAAAGGTGTAATTTTGATAGCATATTTGATATGACGAAAGTCATACCTTAACAAAGCAGCTAGCTTTAAATATAGTAAATAGAAATTTGAACATTCAAATTTAGCAGAAGATGTTAAAGGATTGAGTTGAAAATTTATAAAACCATCTTATTACCTGAAAAACAGAACCATGTTTCGGTGCGCTTCGTGAAATAGATTTTTAAAATTATTATTCCTTATTGTAAATGATAGATAATTGAGTATCATCATATTTATCGGCATCTTCAGACACACTTTCTATTCGCTTCCCCAAAATCGCTTCTAAATCTTTTTTTTCAGCTACTTCATTTTTCAATAAATGTTGCGCCAGCTTTTCTAGTTCGTCTCTGTGCTCAACCAATACGGTTTTGGTTTTCTCATAGGCCATGAGTATCAGGGCTTGAGCTTCTTTGTCGATGAGCTGGGCCATAGATTCACTATAAGGTTTGCCTATAATGCGGTCATTTTGCCCTGATGAGTCATAAAAACTCATCGGACCTATTTTTTTGTCAAGGCCGTAATATGATACCATAGCATAGGCTTGCTTGGTCGCTTTTTCAAGGTCATCTAAAGCTCCGGAAGAAATTTCGTCAAAAATAATTTCTTCCGCTGCACGTCCGCCCAATGAGGCACACATCTGATCTATGAATTGTGTTTTGGTCACAATTTGCCTTTCTTCCGGCAAGTACCATGCGGCACCTAAAGATTTACCGCGTGGAATAATAGAGACTTTTACTAAAGAATCTACATTTTTTAAATACCAACTTACAACAGCGTGTCCTGCTTCGTGATGTGCTACGGTTTCTTTTTCTTTTGGAGAGATGATTTTACTTTTTCGTTCCATTCCTCCAACAATACGGTCCCTCGCTTCCATAAAATCATGTTGATGGACTAATTTCTCCTTTTTACGGGCGGCGATGAGTGCGGCTTCGTTACATATATTGGCAATGTCGGCTCCTGAAAATCCGGGACTTAATTTGGCCAATGCCAAAGTGTCTACATCTTTTGCAAGTTTCAGTGGGCGAAGATGAACCTTGAATATCTCTTCACGTTCTTCTTTTGTTGGCAATTCAAGATAAATATGTCGATCAAACCTACCGGGACGCAATAATGCCTTATCGAGTACATCGGGACGGTTGGTAGCAGCTAGTACGATTACGCCGGTATTGGCGCCAAACCCGTCTAATTCGGTAAGTAGTTGGTTCAGTGTGCTTTCACGTTCGTCATTAGTCTGAAATGCACCACCTTTGCCCCGTGAGCGGCCAACAGCATCAATTTCATCAATAAAAATAATACTTGGTGTTTTCTCTTTTGCGCGTTTAAATAAATCACGAACCCTTGAGGCCCCGACCCCAACGAACATTTCAACAAATTCAGAACCCGACATAGAAAAGAAAGGTACTTGTGCTTCCCCAGCAACTGCTTTGGCTATCAATGTTTTTCCTGTTCCTGGAGGACCCACGAGCATAACTCCTTTTGGAATTTTAGCTCCTAACTTGGTGTATGTTTCCGGATTTTTCAGAAAATCAACGACCTCCATAACTTCGACTTTAGCCTCCTTTAAACCTGCCACATCTTTAAAGGTCACCGAACTTCTGGTGTCTTTTTCTACTAATTTCGCGGTCGACTTTCCTATGTTGAACATTGAATTTCCCATGCCGCCGCCATTCCCCATTCGTTTAAACATAAATAGCCAGAATAGAATAAGTACAGCTATGGGTAAAATCCATGATATGGTAGTGAACCAACTGGTTCGATTTTGGTATTGAATAGCTATTTTATCGGCAGAGGAAAAGCTATTTTGCGCTTTTTCCAACTTATTCTCGAAGTTTTCAACCGACCCAATGGTCATTCTGTATTTTGGGCTCTCAACAGTACTGAACAAGCTTTTGTTTGTATCTTTTGAATCTACACCGGTACTATTCTTAATATAGATTTCTGCAAACTCCCTATTTACGACTATTATTTTTGAAACTTCACGTTTGGTTAAAAGCGAATCTTGAAGAAACGACCAGCTGATTTCTTTTGACCCAGAAATGGGATTGGAAAAAAAAGAAAATGCTATTAAAAAGCCAAAAAGTACCAAATAAATCCAATTGAAACCATATCCTCCCGAAGGTGTGTTTGGTTTTTGTTCTTTCGATGTGCCGGTGTCTTTTTTATTTGATTGCTGTTTCATATTATTCTAATACGACAAATTGGTTTAAAGCCTCTAATGCCTCACAACCATACATTAGAGCGGGGCCTCCACCCATCATAACGGCCACTCCTATAGTTTCTAAAATTTCCTCTGAACTGGCTCCTGATTTTAGGGCATCATGTACATGAAAAGCGATACACCCATCACAACGAACCGTTATGGCAATACCTAAGGCAATGAGTTCTTTGGTTTTAGAGGAGAGCACTCCTTCAGCAGTACTGGCCTTATGAAGGCTATTAAAACTTCCTATGGTTTCGGGTATGTTGGCGCCCAGTTCTTTTATAAGCTTTGTGAGATCGTTGTAGTGTTTTGAATAATCTTTGATCATGATTAAATTTTTAAGGTTCTACCCGTTTAACAGCTGATTTCTCTTTATCGACTTAAAAAGAAATCCAAATTTATTTTAAATCAATAAAATATATCATGATATAAATCAGGAGCATTTGAAAATAATCAATATTAAAGCTCTAGGCGACTCGCTGATTATGGGAATTTAATTGTAACAAAGCTGAGATAGGCATTCCTCTATTTCTAAGTTGTTATGTTTTCACCGCTTTTAGATATCAAATCATTTGATAATAATCATCGATATCATTTGTTCCCCCAAAATTAATTCTAGAACTGACGCATATCATTTTTAAAAAAGCAAGGGTGAGCTACTTTTATACAAATCAAAAAAATATAATGAAATGAAACGCATACTCACAATTACGTTATTTGCCGCAATACCTTTTTTGGGTATTTCACAGACGGTGGAGCAAATTAATAAACCTACAGTAGCAGAAATAGACGAAATAGCACCTTTCAACGATGGTCTTGCCGCTGTTAGAAAAGGAAACCAATGGGGCTTTATAGACTCAGAAGGACAGTTAGTCATCGGTTTTCGCGATGATTTGGTTTGGAACAAACAACCCAATAAAGATAATTTTGGCGTTGAAGGTATCGAAGTTCCAAAGTTCAATGATGGGCTTTGCGTGGTGAAAGAAATGAAAGATGATGACATTCCCCGATATGGATTTATAGACAATACGGGAAAAATAATTATAAAACCCGAATTCTTGAACGTTTCCCAGTTTGATAACGGTTATGCCATTGGTATTTATGAAAACAAGACACTGCGGGGAAAAAATGCCTTTCAACTAAATATATATGATTATGACTTTACTGAGGTAGTAATCAACAAATCAGGAGAGATGGTATGGCCTGTACAGGAAAGAGATAACATTGTTATGTCTAAAAAAATGTACAAATTACCCGAACTACAAGCCAAAATGATTTCTAAGTATTTGCTGGCAGTTAAAGATAAGAATGACCGATGGAAAATTGTCAAGCCAGAACTTAAGGATTAAATAAGAACGGAATCTGTTCTTATTTAATAGGTAATATAGGTAAGAATTTAAGAAGCAGTCGATAGCATAAACGCTATAATCCCCCGAATTGGATATTTTAATACGTCGGATGCAAGTGGGTAAAGGACTGAACATAAGAACATGACCAAGGTCATAATTTTTGTGTAAATCTAAGGGTAACTTTATAGGTATTGCGGTTATAAAATACCCCATATTTAATGGACAAACTTTCAACCATATTGGTACCCTTTGATTTTTCTGATGCTGCTAAAAAGGCACTGGAATATGCTGTTGCGTTTGTTGGACGTTACGACGATATCAAGATTGTCTTGGCCTATATTTCCGGACATAGCAATTTTAAACTGTTGCCGGAAAACTTCAAGAAAATAGAAGAGAAATATAGGGCGGTACTAAAGAATGAATTGAAATGGGAGATTCAAGATGGCTCCTTGACGCAAACTTTACTTGAAATCCGAAAGACTGAAAAGGTAGACCTGATTATCATGGGAACCTTAGGGGCAGATAAACAAAGAGGTCGAGAGCAAACCCATACATCAAGATTGGTGCTTGCCAGTGAATGTCCGGTTTTGGTAGTACCACACAACTATAAGTATTCTAACTTAAACAATATTGCCCTAGTATTGGGAAGGAAGGAAATAGATGACAGCAAAGTCTTGAGTACCCTTTTAAAAGTAGCCCTAAAATTCAATGCCAAAGTACATGTGCTGACGATTGAGAATCAGCCCACTATATATGGCTATAGTGCAGCGGAGGAGAAAAATGAAAATTCAGTGGAATACTATCTTGGAAATTTTTATAAGGAACGTATTTTTATTAAAAATAAAGACGTGTTAGAGGGTATACTTACTTATGCGATAAAGAACGATATTGACCTTGTTACCATCGTTCCT
The DNA here is from genome assembly GCF_900103215.1 of Kriegella aquimaris. Lineage (GTDB taxonomy): Bacteria > Bacteroidota > Bacteroidia > Flavobacteriales > Flavobacteriaceae > Kriegella > Kriegella aquimaris. The sequence goes on along the minus strand of NZ_FNGV01000001.1, from coordinate 619,292 downwards.
AGAAACCATATGAAGCATGGCAAACCTTCTGAAGGACAGTTGACTCATTTGTTGGCCCTTCATTCCAAATTGCCAATATTGGCTTTAGATTAAAAGGAATCAACTTATTTCAGTGTTGAATTATTCGCCGGGGGATTAATCAGTTATTGATTGTTTTGCAGCGCACTCAAAAACCTTTGAAACCGAGCAAAATTGAGTACTTAAGATTGTTTTCTATTTTTGTGACATTGCACCATAATAACCGGCACCCAGCAGCGCCGTATTCTCGTTGAGAATAACGCTAATAGGAACCATTTGTAAAAGTGAGTTCATTCGGCCCGACTGCATAAAGTTGTTGTTGAACACTTCTCGGTTCATTCCTTTGATGATTTTGGGCAAGATTCCTCCTCCGATATAAATACCTCCAGTGGCTTTGAATTTCAAAGCAAGTTGTGCAGTTTCTATGGCCAAAAACCGAACAAAAAGGTCTAAAGTTTCCCTACAGACCGCATCTGAACCTTCTAAAGCGGTTTTGGTGATTACCGCAGCGGGATCTTCCATTTTCATTTTAGTTTTGAATGCGTCAGTTTCCATTTCGCCACTAACGTTGCGTATCAGTTGATACATATCGCGGATGCCTTGGCCCGATAATATCCGTTCCCAACTGACATGCCCATATTTTTGTTGAAAGTACTGCCAAATTTCAAGATCAAAATCATTTCTTGGACTAAAATCGCAATGACCTCCCTCGGTGGCGAACGGGTGATACACCTCGCCATCCCAATACAGACCAGCTTCCCCGAGACCTGTGCCTGGTGAGATGATTACTGCATTTCCAGCTATTTTTGACCCGTATTTTAGACGATCAAAATCTTCTTCCTGCAACATCGCTAGTCCATACGCATTGGCCTGCATATCATTTATCAAAAAAACGCTTTCAAGTCGAAACTCTTTAATCAATTCTTCCGTATCAATATCCCAAGGAAAATTGGTGCCATGCACTTTACCTTTGGTAACTGGGCCTGCAACACCAAGACACATACTATCGATAATGGGCATTTCTTCATCTTGAAAGTTTTTGATGATTTCGAAAAGTGAATTATGGTCCTTGGTTTTATATGATTTCTCCCTTTTGAGGAAGAGTTGACCCTTTTTCATTTCAAAAATCGCAAGGTTTGTTTTGGTTCCCCCTACATCGCCCGCCAAAACATGCCCTTTTGTATGCCCCTTTTTTTTATTAGAGTTGAAGCCCATGGGAATAAGGGCTTTTCTGAAAATAGGCAGTGATTGGCTTTCCGTTGTTTTCATAATTGCATGTCTTAGGCTATCGTGATGTCATTATCCAAATAGATATCTTGAATAAGATGTAATAGTTTGACACCTTCTTTCATGGGTCTTTGAAAAGCCTTTCTGCCGGAAATAAGCCCCATGCCGCCCGCTCTTTTATTGATTACCGCGGTACGTGCTGCGGCGGCAAAATCATCTTTGCCAGAAGCGCCACCCGAATTGATAAGTCCGGCACGGCCCATATAGCAATTCGCTACTTGATATCGAGTTAGGTCAATTGGGTGGTCTGTTGTCAGTTTGCTATACACCAATTCATTAGTTTTCCCAAAATTTTTGAGGGCAAGAAAACCACCATTATTTGTTGGTTGTTTTTGTTTGATAATGTCGGCTTCAATGGTTACGCCAAGATGGTTTGCCTGTCCGGTTAAATCGGCACTAACGGCATAATCCTGATCCGTTTTAAAGGCGTCATTACGGAGGTAGCACCAAAGAACAGTGGCCATGCCCAATTCATGCGCGCGCTTGAAGGCCTTGCTGGTCTCTTGTATTTGTCTATCGGATTCTGGGGAGCCAAAATAAATCGTGGCCCCTACGGCTACCGCACCCATGTCCCAGGCTTGTTCTACTTGGGCAAAATAGATTTGATCAAAGGTGTTGGGGTACGAAAGTAACTCGTTATGGTTCAATTTAACCAAGAAAGGAATTTTATGGGCATATTTACGCGAAACTGCCCCAAGTACGCCAAGGGTTGAGGCCACTGCATTACAACCACCTTCTAGCGCCAGCTTAACAATATTCGCTGGGTCAAAATACTCCGGGTTCGGGGCAAAACTGGCCCCTGCAGAATGTTCTACGCCTTGGTCGACCGGCAAAAGCGAAAGATGGCCCGTACCCGAAAGTCTACCATGATCAAAAAGCTGTTGGAGGCTGCCTAAAACTCGGTTCGATCTATCGGATGGTATCATGATTCTATCTGTAAAATCAGGTCCCGGAAGGTTAATTTTATCTTTTGTTATGGTGCCACATACGTGATCTAACAGATATGAGGTTTCCTCTTTTAAATATTTTTCAAGTTCCATTGCTTGTGCTTTAATTTGTTTCTAGAATGGGATTTTGCTCCTTTATCCATTCGTATAACTTGTCTGCATCTTCTTTAATGCAGAGCTGAGTGCCGTGATGCATCGTGGCCGCTGTGCCACATGCCACGCCGTACCTGACCATGTCGCTTAATGGTTTGCCCCATATAAGGCTCATAACCATTCCGGCCACCATACTGTCTCCCGCGCCAATCGTACTTTTTTGATGAACTACAGGAGCAGGAACATGTACCGTTTCGTTTTTAGTAACCAGCAAGGCCCCTTTCGGTCCCAAGGAGACTACAAGAATTTCACAATCATGATTTTTTAAAAATTGTTTGGTTAAGGGTTTTAGTTCTAGGTCCGTTATAGAGGAAACCCCGCACAGCGCCCCTAATTCGGCTAAATTGGGTTTGAGCATATAAATTTTTGATTTAGAAGCTTTCATAAGTGCTTCGCCAGAAGTGTCAAGAATAAAACGTGCTTCTTTCTTTTCGGCTATGTGGCTTACTTTTTCATAAAAATCTTCTGGTATTTGGGGGGGCAGCTTTCCGCTAGCTACTAAATAATCTCCTTTGTTGAGCTGTATTTCCAATTGCTTAAGCGCGCTTTGCCATTCTATTTCCCTAATAGGCGGGCCGGGCATTCCAAATCGGTACTGTTGATTGGTGGTTGTATCGGTAACCGCCAAGTTTTCACGTGTCCATCCCGCAATAGAAACTACCGCTTGTTCTATATTTTGCTCGTTCAAAAGTTGTTTTAAATAATCTCCTGACGGACCACCTGCAAAGTAGGTGCAAAGTGAAGTGCCGCCTAATTTATGAATGGCTCTGGATACATTAATGCCGCCGCCCCCGGCATCGTAGGTCGGTTCAGTGCATCGTAACTTTGTATTAGGGACAATTCCTGCTACAGCAGTACTTTTGTCGATTGCCGGATTTACGGTAAGTGTGATGATGCGGGCCATTTTGAGAATTTTTAGTACTAGTTTGTTTGTCTTATTTTAATTGGTAATGTTCTATTACGTTCAGTTTGCCATCGAACTCATACATGTGCGGTACACCCGTGGCTACTTCTACTTTAGCAATCTCGTCAGATGATATATGTTCTAAATATTCAATAAGTGCACGTAAGGAATTTCCATGAGCGGAAATTAATACGGTTCGACCTTTGGCCAGTTCAGGGGCGATGGCTTCAAAAAAGTAATTAACGACTCTTTTGGAAGTGTCCTTTAACGATTCGGCCAAAGGTAGATCGGAGACATCCAAAGCTTTATAATTCGAATCATATTCCGGATTTCGTTTATCATCTGTAGAAAGGCTAGGAGGGGGGGTGTCGTAGCCTCTTCGAACACTCAAAAAGTATTCTTCACCAACATCTTTTAATACTTCATCTTTATTCTTTCCTTGCCAATCACCATAATGCCTTTCGTTCAGTTTCCAGCTGTAACGGCAGTCAACATGCATCATTTCCGCAGTTTCCAATAGAATCCATGCCGTTCTGATAGCTCTTTTTAGATAAGAAGAAAAGCAAATATCGATGTCAATAAGATTTGATTTGATGAGCTGTCCGGCTTTTCTAGCCTCTTCGATTCCTTCCGATGCCAAATCGATATCCGTCCAACCCTTGAATACGTTTTTTACGTTCCATAGACTTTTTCCGTGTCTTACCAAGATTAGTTTTCCCATTCAAATTGTTCTTAAAATATTATTTCTCAGTTCAAACTCTTGGCCTGAGACTTTAATCGTTTTTATTGTCAGGATTGACAAAGGCATTAGCTTCATCCATCTGTGAAACATCAAAATAGCGCTCTTGTCGCCCCTTACTTGCCCTTGCGAAGAAAATATTATCTATAGGAATCAATGCTTTCAGAATATTGGTGTGGGCTACAATGGCCAAGTGCCCTAATTTTTTATAATTTCTAAGGGACCAAAGTGTGTCTTCAAAAAAAGCTTTGGTACTACTATTTGATACTTTCATCTCATCGAGCTTTACCAATACGTTAATCTGGTCGAACCCCTGTTCGAGTTTTTTGTCAAATAACTTTTGGCAAAGCTTTTCATCAGCTTCCGTAAAACCATCGATAACTTCAATGGCCAAGACGTTGTTGTCGAATTTTTCAAGTTGTTCTATCATGATTATAGAATTTAAAATAAGTTTTATATTAAAAATCAGGTTTTAGAAAACGTATGGACATTTGCTAAATCGAAATTTATTTAATTTCGTTTGAACAGACTTCTCCTTTTTCAAAGCAATCTAAATTTTCAAAAGTAATCCTAGCTATATTTTGGAGAGCCGTATCGGTCAAGAATGCCTGATGACTGCTTATCAAAACGTTTCTGAGCGTCATTAACCGGGCCATAGAATCGTCTTGAAGAATGTCTTCGGAATGATCTTCAAAATAAAGGCCCTTCTCCTCCTCATAGACATCCATTCCGAAATAGCCTATTTGACCAGATTTGAGTCCATTAATAACATCTTGTGTATTTACCAATCCGCCACGGCCAGCATTGATCAACATAACGCCTTTCTTCATGCCCGAAATTCTATCTTCATTGATTAAATGATGCGTTTCCGCAATTAGGGGCGAGTGTAAGGTTATAATATCAGATTGCTTACAAAGCGCATCTAAGTCGGTATAAGTAATACCATACTTTTCAATTAAATCAGGGTCTTCAACAATATCATAGGCCAATAATTTGCAACCGAATCCATGTAAAATCTTTGCTACTACACGACCGATTTTACCGGTACCGATAATACCCACTATTTTGCCATTCATGTCAAAACCCACAAGTCCGTTCAGAGAGAAATTCATTTCCATGATTCTGTAGTGTGTACGGACCAATTTTCGGTTGAGCGCAAGCATGACCCCTACCGTAAACTCGGCAATGGCATAGGGCGAATATTCGGGTACCCGGGCCATACGAATACCCAATTTCTGGGCATGCGGCACATCAATATTATTAAAGCCTGCCGAACGCAAGGCCACATATCGAACACCAAGTTCATGCAACCTATCTAAGATTGGTGCCGATGCATTGTCTTCGGTGAAAATGCATATAGCATCACACCCTTTTGCTAAATCTACTGTATCGGATGATAAGTAGGTCTCGAACATTTTTAAGGTATGCCTACCATTGTTGGCACTTTGTATATATTCCCTTTCCCAATTATGGATGTTGAATATTGCTATTTTCATTTTTTAATTTATTAGATACACAAATTACCCTGGGTGGGGTTCAAAGCCCCGTAAGTGTTTTTCGCAGTGCATGAAAACGGTGAGGTATCAGCGCTTTTTGTAGTTCTTCTACCGTAAGTACTTCATTGGTGTTTACAGACATTTCATTTGGGTACACCGCTGTATTGAACTTTACATGCTCAACTTCAGGCATTTTTGATAAAATTTGTTTCACTTTTTGCCTGTCTTTCTCATTTTCGGTATTGATTGTGAAGACCATACCATGCGTACTCGGTATCAAATTGTTTTCTAAAAATCCCATATTCTTGTTTTTAATCTGCCCAATTAAATCGGTTCAGTTACTACTTTCTGCCATACCAAATTCGATTTTGCTTTTCTCTGCGCTATTAATGTTTTCAATTCCTGAAATCAGCGCATCAGGATTAAAGGATATGGAGTTGATACCTTTTTCTACGAGAAATTGGGCAAACTCTGGGTAATCGCTCGGAGCCTGACCACAAAGTCCAATTTTGGTATGGGTTTTATGTGCAGATTCGATTACCATTGCAATCATCTTTTTAACTCCAATATCATTGATATCAAAGATGTCGCTCAATAATTCAGAATCACGGTCTACCCCTAATGTTAATTGCGTTAGATCGTTGGAGCCAATGGAGAATCCGTCAAAGAATTCAGCGAATTGTTCTGCTAAAATGATGTTATTAGGTATTTCGGTCATCATATAAAGCTGAAGTCCATTTTCACCTCGTTTCAAACCGTTATTTTCTAAAACCGCTACAACTTTTGCAGCTTCTTTTAGTGTTCGGCAGAAGGGAATCATGATTTTTACGTTGGTCAACCCCATGGTTTCCCGTACTCTTTTCAATGCCTTACATTCTAAGGCAAAGGCTTCTTGGTATTTGGGATTGTAGTATCGTGAAGCACCCCTGAAGCCCAGCATTGGGTTTGATTCTATGGGTTCAAATTCTGTACCGCCTATTAAGTTGGCATATTCGTTGGTTTTGAAATCACTGGTTCGAACTATAACATCTTTAGGATAGAAGGCTGCAGCAATTGTAGCAATGCCTTCAGCCAATTTATGTACAAAATAATCAGATTTGTCAGGGTAGTGGTGGGTCAACTTCTGAATTTTTTCCTTAACGGCAATATCTTTCAACGAGTCAAAATGTTTCAATGCCATAGGGTGAATCTGAATGGAATTATTGATAACGAATTCCAACCGCATCAAACCGACTCCTTCAGAAGGGTAGAACGAGAATTTGAACGCTTGGTCTGGATCGGCCAAAATGAGCATAGGCTGGGTTTTTGGTTTTCCTAAGATCGAAAGGTCCACTTCTTTTTCATCCCATTCTAAAAGACCATCGTAAACTATACCTGTATCTCCCTCTGCACAAGAAATGGTAATTTCCTGTCCGTCTTGAATCACTTTTGTAGCATTGTTACTCCCTACTATTGCAGCCGCACCTACTTCACGGGCAACGATAGCGGCATGGCTAGTTCGTCCGCCTTGGTCTGTAATGATACCTGCCGCTTTTTTAAGAATTGGATCCCAATCAGGATTGGTGCGCTCTGTTACCAATATTTCACCTTTTTGCAGTTTATCCGATTCTTCGGGACTATGCAATATACGGGCTTTACCTGATGATATTTTGTTGCCTAGGCCCATTCCGCGAGTAATTTCCTTACCCTTTTTCAATAGTGTATAGGTGTTGATTTTTAGTTTATTCTTATTGGCACTTTGCACGGTCTCTGGCCGAGCTTGAACGATAAAAAGTTCATTGGTTTGCCCATCTTTTGCCCATTCAATGTCCATTGGGCGTTTGTAATGGTCTTCAATAATCAATGACCACTGGGCTAGTTTTACCACCTCAGCATCGGTAAGTACATATTTTTCTTGTTTTTCCATGGGAGTGTCAAGGTTAATGGTACCGCTACCTGATTGGTCATAGACCATGGTCTTTTCTTTACTGCCCAAACGTCTAGAAATAATGGGCTGTTCAACGCCATTTTTTAGACTGGGTTTAAAGACAAAATAATCATCGGGATTAATGCTTCCCTGTACGATATTCTCGCCTAGGCCATATATGCTGGAGACCATTACCACTTGGTCAAAACCCGTATCGGGATCGAGGGTGAAGTTCACTCCGGAAGCTGCCAAATCTGAACGCACCATCATTTGTATACCAATGGATAGGGCTACTTTTGTATGGTCAAAACCATTGTCTTCCCTATATTTGATTGCGCGATCGGTAAATAGTGATGCGTAACATCTTTTACAGGCGTCAACAAGTTCTTCTTTACCTTTTACATTCAAATAACTTTCTTGTTGGCCCGCAAAACTTGCGGTAGGCAAATCTTCAGCGGTAGCACTACTTCGTACCGCTAATGAAATATCGCCTTTGTATTTTTTAGATAAGGCATCATATCCTTTTTCAATCGCCTCCTTAATGTCGTCAGGAAGTTCTGTTCCTAAAACAGCTTTCCGTACAGCGGCACCAATTTCTTTTAAATTGGAAAAATCTTTGGTGTTCAATTTTGCCAAAAGACCAAAAATTTCATCCTGTATGTGCACTTCTTGTAAAAAGTGCCAGTACGCTTCCGCAGTTGTTGCAAAGCCATCGGGAACCTGTACTCCCTTAGTGGTCAGCTTTTGAAACATTTCTCCGAGCGAAGCATTTTTTCCTCCTACGGTTGGTACATCGTTAATGTCGATTTCGTTAAAGTGGCGTATGTAATTTTTCATCACAATATTTTTAAAGGGTCGTTTTTGACCAAGATTTCTGAATACGAATGTCCGATGAATCTATATCAATGGAAATGACCTAGGTCATACTATTTTTTTTCTTCCATGACCTAGGTCATTTCTGTTGGTACCCTAGCGCAATACTTTTACCACTTCATTTACAAGTATAGAAGTATGGCAAGGGACGTAAATATTAATAACAGTACATCTATTTTCGGCAAAGTCGTTGCCGTGCAGGGAAGTGTGGTAGATATTTGGTTCGATAGTGATTTGCCATCAATAAATACTTTAATACATACCGGGCCGGATAATACGATTGCTATTGAGGTATTATCGCAGTTAGATGACCATAGGATTAGGGGTATAGCCTTGACTCCAACACAAGGCTTGGCAAGGGGTATGAAGGCGGAAACAGATGGTGGACAGTTATCCGTTCCTGTAGGAAAAGAGATAATGGGCCGTATGTTCGATGTCTTTGGTAATACCATTGACCACGGAGAAGCTTTACCGGAAATGCCCCGTAATAGTATACACCAACTACCACCCCCGTTGGCAAAACGGTCGACAAAATCTGAAATTTTTGAAACAGGAATAAAAGCTATCGATGTAATGGTACCCTTACAGCACGGTGGTAATGCAGGTTTATTTGGTGGTGCAGGGGTTGGTAAAACAGTATTACTTACCGAGATGATTCATAATATGGTGGGCTACCACCAAAGTTTGTTTTGCCCTTGAGGATTTAGAACTATAGAACAGTGTGATTTGCCTATTTGATGCTGCGATTTCTCCCATGATTTTAATTCTAAAACAACTAATTCGTATTGTTCTTATGGGTTTCCATATGATGTTCTAACAATTGCTTTAAACTTTCTAGATACTCTTGCATGACCTTTTTATCAATATGCGGGTGACTGGAAACTGGTAAGGTCATTGGGTTTTCATCCAAAGAACGATAGAGCTCAGGGTATTTGGTTTCAATGGTATAAGTTAGCTCAGTAATTTCATTTATTATTTTTCTAAGGTTTTTCATTTGGATGACTTAAAATGTTCAAAATTGCAATGCAGTGACGGTAATTGCGATAAAAGAGATTATAAAATATACATATTCATTAAAGAACATCGCAGAGCTTCATGATACGATGTTTGTCATTGTGAATTGAGGGATATCCCTATATATCGTATATTCATTTATCTTGAGACCAAATTTAATTTGCGCACCATTTCCTCACCATCGATCAGATACTCGGTAATAGTAAAAACTTCTTTTCGATTTTTCCTGCAGTCCTTAACGAAATTAGCTATTTTATCTTCAAGCTGTTCATGTTCGGTTCTAAATTTATGTGAATCATATACAAAAGGATTATCGATCAACTCCCCTAAATGATGCAAATGCTTATTTGTCAGATTCAACAATGAACTACATTCATTATCCAATTTAAGCAGACCGACTTCAATTTCCCGAACCATATCAATGTTCTCTTTTCTTGATATCCACATGAAATATTTATCGATGAGATGAAGCAAAAATTTTAGGTCATCGTTATAAAATAAAAGATTTGATTTCCAATCTTCTGTTAGTACATATAATTTTTGCCAATCGGCTTCATTAATGTAGTTGTCCTTGGGCCTGTTTCTAAAATCTCTCATATTTATTGAACTTTATTGATTTCGTACAACAAAAGTATATAGATGTTGCCATGGGATTAATGACCTCTGTCATGATTAAAAAAATAATTGAAATATGACAAGGGTCATTTGTTACGGCGATAAGGGCTTGTATTTTTGAATATATACTCCAAAGCTATATAACCATGAAAACAATCTTGTACGCTACCGACTATTCTGATAATTCAGTTGCAGCATTTAAATATGCCTTTCAAATGAGCACGCAACTAGATATGCGTTTGGTAGTAACCCATGTATTTGATAACCCACAGCCCTCTGATACGGAGGGGTTCATCGATCCATCGCTATATCTTGGTGAAAGTGCATCAAAGATGCACCGTTCTAAATTAGAAGAGTTTTGTGAAGCTCATTTAGGTGGCGATTGGAATACTACGAAAATACAGCTGCATGCGGTTGAGAACAGATCTATTGTAAAAGGTATTATTTCAGTGGCGGAAGAATGGCATGCCCAAATGATCGTAGTTGGTATGAAGGGTGAGAGTGCACTTAAGGAACTGCTAATGGGAAGCATAGCAAAACATTTGATAGAAAAAGCGCCCTGTCCCATACTCGCCATACCCGAAGATGCCCAACATATGCCCATCAAGACTATTGTTTATGCGACCGATTTTGAAGAAGAAGATATATTCGCTATACGCAAGTTGGCAGAAATGGCCGAAAAATTGGAAGCTGAAATAAAAATAGTACATATTTCAACAAAGGAAGAGTATGACGGGGAAACCCAGATGGAATGGTTCAAAGAGATGTTGCAGTCTAAAGTTACATACGAGCGAATGGACTTCGAATTATTGTTTTCAGAAGATATTTTTGAATCACTACGCCTTTATCTTGGTAAGGTCAATGCCGATTTGATGGTCATGCTTGAACGGGAAGGCCAAGGCTTTCTAAGAAAATGGTTCCATGGTGATTTGGTTAAAAAAATGGAAAGCTATGGAAGGGTTCCTCTTTTGAGTTTCAAGGAAGGCAACCATCAACTCTTTTTTTTCAGCGCAGTACTTTAAAATAGTCAAAATAAGGGACGCCAATATATGGCATCGACCTCGTAGTTGTTAGGAATGGGCTTTGCTTTCTTATAGTTAACCGACCTTATCTCCATAATCATGGGTGGAGCAGTGGTCTGACATATTTCTTCAAAGGTAAACGACGAAGATATTGCCAGGCAAGTAATAAAGATTTTCTCAAAACTAATTTGGGGAACAACTAAACGGAACAGCTGTCCCCATCTTTCTTAACTCCTAGTTTATGTAGAAATTTCTCCATCAAACACCATTGGGTAAAAGCAGATTGTAAAAGGTTGGCGCCTACAAATACCGTGAACCATAACCAGTTTATATTTACGTAAATCGCTAAAAGAACGCTAATAATAATAAAGCTGCCAGCAATTGCCCGGATATATCTATTGATCATACTATTATATTTTAGGGGATTAAATAAATCTTTCGATAGGTACAACGACCGCTTTTATAGGGTTGTTGGTTTCCAAATTTTGATTGAATTCTTTGATAAGCCCAAAAAGCGTATCAATATTTTCATCCTCGGTAAAGGAGAAGAACATACTAGATTCCACACCGTTATTTTCACTGGGGAACCAACTTGCGGTCCGCAGCACTGAGGCTGTATTTTTATAGCCATCAATATCTGAACCGCTAAAGCTCTCGATATTCGCTTTCTTAAAAAGCCGTAGAATTTCCTTTTCGAATTGTTCTACGACCGTTACGATTAGTAGTTTCATTTTATCTTTTTTTAGTCTTTATTCTTATCTGCTATTTCTGAAACTCCGGTTTCAGGATACTTCTTTCGTTCTATCATATAATAGACCAAGGGCACCACCAACAAAGTCAATACGGTAGAGACAATAGTTCCGCCCATTAACGAAATGGCCAAACCTTGAAATATTGGGTCGAATAATATGACGAATGCGCCTATAACTACGGTTCCAGCGGTCAATAAAATGGGAGTTGTACGTACGGCACCGGCCTCGATAGCAGCTTGCTTTATGGGCACACCTTCGGCAAGTCGTAAGTTTATGAAATCGATGAGCAATACAGAATTTCGCACCATAATGCCAGCCAGGGCAATCATTCCAATAAAAGAGGTTGCGGTAAAAAACGCACCCATGATCCAATGCCCTAAAATAATTCCTATCAATGATAGGGGTATGGCAACCATCATCACAATCGGGGCCTTAAAGTTTTGAAACCATCCTACGATCAAAATATATATCAAGATGATGGCTCCTAGAAAGGCTATTCCTAAATCTCTGAATACCTCTAGCGTAATTTGCCATTCCCCATCCCATTTCACCGTATAGTCATCTTCAAAATCGGGCTGTCCTAAATACATCTCGTTTATGGAATACCCTTGTGGTAGGGCAATCTCTTTGAGCTTTTCTTCCATACCCAAAATCGCGTAAGCCGGACTCTCTAATTCTCCGGCCATATCTGCCATTACATACACCACTCGCTTTTGATTCTTACGGTAAATACTTTTAGCGCTTGTAGTTTCTTTGATATTTACCAAGTCTGATATCGGCACCATATTCCCCTGTTTAGAGGTGACTTTCAATTGAGAAATGTCGGAGATAGTAGATTTTTCCTTTTCATCCAAAGCCAACACCAGGCCAACTTGGTCGGTAGCATCCTCATCATATAAATTGGTAATGGCCCTGTTGGATAATGCCATATTCATTGTGTAGGCAATTTGCTGCGGCGCAACACCGTACAACATCGCTTTTTCCTTATCGATTTCAAATTGAAATTCGATTTGGTCCGCTTCTACCATCCAGTCGATATCCACAACATCTTCGGTGTTTTTTAGAATGTCTTGAACACTGTTGGCAATCCTCATTTGTTCCTCATAATCAGGTCCGTAGACTTCTGCCACAATGGTAGATAAAACAGGAGGTCCTGGTGGAACTTCGACCAATTTTACATTGGCATTGTATTTGGCCGCTATTTTTTGAATATCAGGTCGAAGCAATTTAGCAATATCATGGCTCTGGGCAGAACGCTCGCCTTTATCAATTAGATTCACTTGAATATCCGCCATATTACTTCCACCACGCAAATCATAATGCCGAACCAATCCGTTGAAGGTTATCGGTGCGGAGGTACCCACATAGTTTTGATAATTCACCACTTCCGGTCGTGTAGACAGGTACTGCGCAATTTCTTGTGTCACCACTCCCGTACGTTCAAGAGTAGTACCTTCGGGCATATCAATGACCACTTGAAATTCATTTTTGTTATCAAAAGGCAGCATTTTTACGGCTACAGATTTGGTAAAAAACAATACCATTGAGCCCATGAGCAACAAAAATGTCAATCCTAAAAACAACCAACGTTTTCCTTTATTCTCAATAAGCGGTCTCTCAAATTTGTTATAAACTTTATAGATATAAGTGTCTTCCAAAGGTTTTTGCGGCTTCTCTTCTTTCCCTGGTTTGTCTTTTTCCCTTAAGAAAATATAGCCCAAATAGGGGGTAATGGTCAAAGCGACGAACAATGACAAAATCATGGCAATCGATGCGCCAATAGGCATTGGAGCCATATACGGGCCCATTAATCCAGATACGAATGCCATGGGCAATACCGAGGCTATTACCGTAAATGTGGCCAAAATTGTCGGGTTACCTACCTCATTAATGGCGTACAATGCTGCTTGTTTAAAAGGCAAGCGTTTCATCTTAAAATGCCGGTGCATATTTTCGGCGATAATAATCGAGTCGTCTACTACGATACCGGTGACGAAAACCAAAGCAAAAAGAGTAATCCTATTTAGGGTATAATCGAGCATATAGTAGCTCAATAGCGTCAGCGCAAACGTAATAGGAACCGATAAAAATACCACCAAACCACCGCGCCAGCCCATCGCCAGCATAACCACAAGGGTTACGGCAATGATTGATCCTATAAGGTGTAACAGTAGTTCTGAAACTTTATGTGAAGCCGTTTCGCCATAGTTTCGGGTAATTTCAACGTGCACATCATCAGGGATCAAAGTACTACGTAGGTGGTCAACCTTGTTGATGACGATATCTGCGATTTTCATGGCATCGGCACCTTTTCTTTTTGCCACGGAAATCGTAACCGCAGGGTATTCAGATTTATAATCGGTAACCTTGTCACTCGCCTGCCCAAAACCTAACGAAACATAACTTTGTGGAATTTCAGGGCCATCAATAATAGTGGCAATTTGCTTTAAATATATGGGGCGATTTTGTTGCACACCGACTACAAGATTCTCAACATCGGTTACCGATGCCAAGAAACTGCCTGTGTTCACCAAAAACTCCGTATCGTTCTTATCAAAACTACCGGAGCTCAATTGAGCGTTGTTGGCCTTGATCATTTCAGAAACCGATAAAAAATCCAATCCGCTTGCCGCCAATTTATCCTTATCTAAAACCACACGTAGCTGACGGTCTTGATTACCAATTTTATGGGTAACCGCCACATCGTTCACCTTCTTGATCTCACTTTCCAGCTCCTGTGCCATTTGGCTTAACTGGTACCCATCATAATTTTCGCTCCATAAGGTGAGGCCCAACATCGGCACATCATCAATTGCCCTGGTTTTTACCAACGGAAAGGTGACACCTTGCGGCATTTCGTCCATGTGCTTATTGATTTCATTGTACAATTTTACAAATGAGCGTTCAATATCTTCGCCCACATAAAACTGAACGATAACCATTCCCTGTTCCTTCATGGCAGTCGAATAGACATATTCTACACCCTTGATATTCGAAATCAATTGCTCTAAAGGCTTTATCACACGCGACTCCACTTCCGTAGGACTCGCACCAGGATAGCCTACAAAAATATCGGCCATGGGCACATCTATTTGAGGCTCTTCCTCTCTCGGGATCAAAAACGAACTGTACACCCCGATGACCATAAAAACAACCATCAACAACACTGTTAATTTGCTGCCTATGAACATTTTGGCGATTTTACCTGCTAATCCTTCTTTCATTGCTATTTATCTTATATGGCCGTTCGGGCGGGCTTTTCACTTCTACTCCTCATATTTCTGACCTTTAAGCAGGTCAAAAACATTGCGGGGTATCCGTTGCAATCCCTAACGCAACCGCTCGTTATCTTTTGATTCTTTTTACTGTATGTTAACCTTGGCTCCGTTGAACAATTTTCGGTCAGAGGAAACAATGTATTTTTCGTCTTGAGACAGTCCTGAAAGCACTTCGACCTTATCCCCGAAAATGCGCCCCAAACGTATCCAACGCAACAGAGCTGTATTGCTTTCACTCACAGTATAAATGCCGGTCAATTGGCCTTTTTCAACCAAAGCTTCCGTAGGAATCATAACTGCAGTTGCATTTGCTTTTCGTTCCACAGGAAACTGTACCGTAGCGTACATACCAGACAAAATGTTGGCATCAGAGGCTTCGAGCATCACTTTTACTAGATATTGTCCGCCTGTGTTCTTGGCCGAGGTACTGACTTCTATCACCTTGCCTTTGACCGATTTATCCAATGATTTTAAAACCACGTTCACTTCGGTATCAGTCTTGATATCTAAAATCTCTGATTCCGGTACCATAGCCAAAACTTGATGCTTTCCAGGAGATTCGACTTCCAACAAAGGCATTCCGGGGTTGGCCATATCTCCCGCATTAATAAATTTGTTCGTAACGACTCCGTTGAATGGCGCTCGTATATTTGCATATGACAATTGTGCGTTGACCTCGTTTTTCATTTGTTTTGCACTTTCCAAACGCGCCTGGGCCATGTTATAATTGGCCGTTATATCATCTAGTTCTTTTTGTGAAGCACTATTCTCTTTAAACAGGCTTGTAAAACGCTCATAGTCTTTCTTTGCATTGGTATATGCCGCCGTAGCCTCTGTTATTCCAGCGTTTACCTGAGCCAACTTGGCGGAGACATCAGCGTTGTTTACACTCAACAAGAGTTGACCGCTTTTGACCTTGTCACCAACCTGAACGTAAATTTTATCTACATACCCCATCATACGAGTGCTAATATTTGCACTTTTTGCCGCCTCGATCTTACCACTGACCGTCACAAATGAATTTTCTGTATTTTCGGTTACTGCACGCACTTGAACAGGTACTGCCACAGAATTGTCAACAACCATTTTTGCTTCTTTTTCTCCACAACTGGCCAAAACAAGGGTCATTGTTAAAACTGTTGCTATTATGTGATTTCTTTTTTTCATCATTTTAGAATTAAGTACTAGGTAAAAAGTATATAGTCGTTTGTTACTTGGTCAAGAATTGCACATACGCCAGGGCATAGTTGTGTTGAAAAATTGTGCTGTAATATTCCAACTGTTTTTGCGCGTACTGGGTCTCTGCCATTAATAAATCTGTTGTTCTTTCCAGTCCTTGTTGAAAACGGTTGGTACGTATGCGTAGTGATTCCTTAGATTGTTCCAGGGCAAGGGCTGTAAGCTCCAAGTTGTTTTTGGCATCTTGGAGCGAACGTTTAGCCCTATTCAGCTCTACCTGACTTTCCGCTTTATATTGTTCGAGTTGTAATTTTGATTTTTCGTATTCCGCTTTGCTCTTTTGTGCTTTCCCGAAGCGCTTGCTACCTTCCAGTATATTCCACTTCAGTTCGGCTCCGAATAGATAACCGTCGGCATTCCCTTGAAAAACTTCATCATCATGCAGTTCATAAGTACCAAATGCATTAAGGCGGGGTAAAAAGCTCATTTTATCTGCTTGATGCATTTGTTGGTAGGCTTTGCTGGCCGATGCCATAGCCTGAATATCGGCCCTGTTCACTGAAAGTTGCTGTACGTTCGTTTCGTCTGAAGTAACTTTTAGGGAATCTATAGGTTGTAGTATTGCATAACTGGAATCATTCATCAATACCGACAAATAATTGGAAGCATTTTGAATGTTGCTCTTTGCATACTGTAATTGGTTTTCAATTTCACCGACCCTTACCTCCACGGCAAGAATATCGGATTTTTGCAAATAGCCTTGTTTGAAATTGTTGTCTGCTATGCGTTTATTGTCCATTGCGGCTTCTTTTGCTTTTTCCAAAACTTCCACGGTTTTATAGGCCAATTGAAGTTGCATATAGGCCTTATCGATTTCAAGTGCGATATACTGTTGCGTGCGCTCAGATTGTAATTCGGAGGCATTCCATTTAGCTTTTGCGGCCTTACGTTGAAAAATGCCATCAAAATTTATCAGGGGTTGCTGCACTTCGATCCTTGTAGCATAATCTTCGATTTGTCGAGGATTATTAAGTAGCGTGGGATCAAAATCACCTGCGGTCAAAATAGATTGATTCAATTTAGAACCAAATGCCATTAAAGGGTTTGTTGTGGCAATACCCGTATGTGAAATTCCCACATTTGGTAGCAACACGGCATTGGTCTGCCGATAATCGCCCAAGGCAGCTAAAACATCTTGTTCTGACATTTTAATAGTATTGTTGTTCTCCCTTACCTTGGCCACAACTTCTTCTTTGGTAATCAGTACACTTTGTTGCGCCCTTGTGAACGAGAACACTAATAAAAATATGATTGAGAATATATTGTACTTCATCTTCTTTAATTATTTGAGACAAAATTAGAGCGGTAAAATGAACTGCACAGTAACTAATGTTACCGAGTTATTTAAAAAGGACTTGAGAACCAGTTTGAGGTTCATCTTTACCAATAGTAATTACTAAATCAAATAGAGCCGTGCATTATTTAGCGGTAGCTGACTAAGGTCAGTCAAGACCAATGAATACTGCATTTTAATGTTTTCAATTGAAGAAATGCCTGCTATTCATCAACCAAAATTTTTCGATAAAATTATTTTAGAATTTCTTTTCCAAAAATACTATCGACCACATTGTTCGTTGGTATCGTTTATGATTAAGGTATATTCATCAGCTGTCAAAAATTGCGGGGTATATGAAATTCCGGAAGCTTTCAATGCCGAAGTAAAACTTCTTAAATGGTTGCGCGAACCGCATTGCAAGAATTCAAATACGCTAATTATTGAACTGTTCGACAGGTCGGCCATATATTTTTCCAAATCCACAATATCCAAATCTTCAATTGTGGCACCTACTTCAAGCGCGTTAATGTTATCGATCTTGCCTTTTAAAACAAACTGGTCGTAGAGCTTTTGAATATCGTTATTGATAAATTTCCCATCTGGTAATACGGAATAGGGTATGTCAAATTGTTCCAATAAATTAATAACAGCATCCATATGTGATTGTTCGCTGCGTTTTATATTGGAAAACTGATTGATGTTGTACAAACCATCTAAATAATCGTAGGTATCTCGCGCTAGTTTCTCCTCCTCCAACATAAACTGTAGGGCATCGTTGTCTTTTTTCGTAAGAGAAATGTTTTCCTGATCGACCGAAGGTGTATCGTCATTACTGCAGCTCGTAAAGACACTAAGCGATAGTAGAGATAATACTACCATAGCTTTTCTTGTTTTCTTTAAATGTTTCATGGCAAACTCTTTATATTGTAGTATCAAGTTCTATCAAAATAAAGACGTATACAGCAACCTAGGTTACATAAAGAAGGCACTCCCATCACAGAAGTGCCTATAACAACAAACAAACAATGCTGAAACGAAAACAGCAAACTTTTTATGAGAGATTAGGAATGCAAAGAATAGAAACCCGCCCATCAACCCTGCATACATTTTTGTTTTCAGAGGTTTGTAGATAATGGAGGAAGATTTGCTTAAACAACCGATTTCGATGAAAAATAAATATCTGGGTATCGCACCAATTGTTACTCCGCTTACCGTTAATACTATTGATTTCTAAATATTAACTTTTCGCTTTACGGGTTCCCCCGTGACCTCCTGCTACGATAACCAATATTTTCAAGCTCAACCAAATGAACTTAAAAAATTGAATAATAGGATTCATCATAAAAAAGCGCTTAGTTTTTGATATTCTTTGTGTCATTTTTATTTTTTTAACTATTAAGGCGGCTACTATTTATTATGGGCTATTCGGGTATCAACCACCAAAACGGCTTCATTTTTGCCTTATAAATAAACGCATAGTGCAAGGCTAATTTCAGCCAGTGCCCAGCCAGTCCGATTTCGCCAAAGGTCTTGCTTAGTTTTCGGCCTTGGGTATCAGGGTATTTGTTATAATCGGGAACGATAGGGTAGGTGGTTATGCTGACGCCACTACCTTTGGTCATTCCATACCCGGCAGAAGCGATGCAGGCCGCACCCATGTTGCCCATAGAACCTTTATGATTTAATTCTTTTTCACCGTTGATGACATCAATGATGTTGTCGGCAACCAGTTTAGCCGTAATACCAGATGGCATGCCTGTACGTGGCGGCGCCGGTGATATCGGTGTTCCATTTTTGCTAATCCTTGGTTTCGAAATCGCGTGTGGTGGGGCAAAGGCAATGCCAGGTGCAAAGATATTCTTATAAGATGGGTTTTGATAGGTTTCAGGCCAGTCTTGCACACTCCATTCTTCATAAGGTTTTGGTGTGTAATCGGCATCTACAATCATAAAACCTTTAAAAAGTTTTTCTGTGATGTCTTGATTATTTTTATCAAACGCTTTAAAACCATGCCCAGAAAATGCGGGAATCAACATAGCAAAATCATAGGTTTCGGAATGATATTCACCATCTAACGTTTCATAATGAGCTTGGCCATCTTCTATTTTATTAACTCCGGCACCGATAATCCATTTGATACCACGGTCTTCGAATACCATTTCTACCATTTCGCTTGACTTCATAATGTTGTTACCATAGCTGAGCAGCATGCCATCCATGCCAAAATCACCTAGTTTTGCCTCATTGGCAATCCAAACGATTTCTGCTTTATCACGTACATTATGCCGTCGCAGTTCTTGTTCTACATTCAGAATATATTCAAATGCCGCTCCTTGGCAGGTGGATTTTGCATGGCCTGTGCCAATTAGAATTTTAACTTTTTTACCTTGCTTCATTTGTTGAATCAAGTCGTTCAAAGCACTCCAAGCATGTTCGGCATGGGTATAGGTACAAACAGAGTAGGTTTTGTTCGTTCCCGGGTTTAACCCTTCGGTCATATCAAAGGCCAATTTTGGACCAGTAGCATTAATTAAATAATCGTATGTAACTTTTTCGGTTTGTCCCTTTTTTTCACCAACAACATATTCCACATTTACAAAGGGTTTTTCGGTATCATTATCCCCTTCGGGATGAAAAGTGGAAACTTTCGCCTGCTTGTATCCTATACCCTTTTTCTTGTACAAGGGTTGTAACGGAAATAGTATTTCCTCGGATTTCATCCTACCTATTCCCACCCAAATATTAGAAGGTATCCATTGATAATTACTATTCGGTGAAACGACTAAAACCTCATGTTGTTTCATCAACTTTCTACGAAGGTGCGCTGCGGCTACATGGCCTGAAATACCCGCACCTAATATGACTATCTTTGACATTCTTTGTTTCTTTAGTACTAAAATAAATGATGTTATAGTTTTAGGGAATGATATAAATCATGGGCGAAGCCCTCTTCAATCACATCGTTTTGGCCACTAATTCGGTCCATTGGTCATCAGACAATGTTTGTTTGACTAGGTTCCGGCATTTCGTTTTCCTTTCAACAATCTGAGTGCGTATTTTGTTGATTTCTTCGAAGTTTTTATAAATGATTTCCTTGGAAGTGTTTTTTAGTGATTTGTTATAAATATCCGCTTCCAATGAGATGATTTGGTTTGCCATTTTCATCATTTCCGGATGGTTCTGGGTACTCCAAGCGTCCGTTATCTTTTTTTGCTCTTGAGAAATATCCAATTCGGAAATATTCGCATTGATAACACTCATATAATTTGGTACTGGGTTGACGTGCTGTATCACTTCCATCATTTTTTTCCGTTCATTAAAAGGATGGTCTTTCTTATATTTGGAAACCAACATTTTCCATTGTTTAGACTTTAAGTTGTCTCGTAAAAGATCTCTGCAACTTAATTTGGTGGAAGCAACCTCTAATCGGAGATTATTTGTTTCATCTACTTTTTTTAATATTTCGTCATCAGGGGCACTATTTTGAGAAAGCGATTTACCCTCTTTTTCCAAGTCGGCTATCCGCTTGTTTTTTGCTGCGATTATAGATTGGTGTTCCTTGCCCCATTCGGTAAAAAGATTCAATTGCGTTTCAGAGAGTTTAAGGCCATTGTTTTCGGCAAGTACGATTTTCATTAAGTTCGGGCCTGGAAAGTAATCCTCAATATTGACAGAACCCCCTTGTGCACTTAACATCATGGTCGCCCCTGTAAAAAGGGCCATAAGAACTACGAAAGAAATTTTACTATTTTTCATTTTTTATATAGCTTTAAATTTCTAACTAAGTTCAGGAAAGTGGATAAGCTGCACAGCAACTTTTGTTACAGAGGAAGATTTGGTTTCAATAAATCAAAACCGTAATAACTCGGTCATTATTCCAAAGCGAACGACGTCTAAACGATGTTCAAAATAGATGTTATAATAATCTACCCCGTGGTACAGTTGCACGAAAAAGCCAATTTCCTCCAAAAATTTTGGGTGGTAATAAAACGTAAGCCTAGCGTTGAACCTTTTTAAATTAAAAGTGTCCCAATCATTGATTTTGTCAATCAGCCATATGGTTTCTAATTTTACCGAAAAATCGGCCCTTACGGAACCACCGTGTCCCATTCTTGTGGGAAGTTTATAGGCTAAAAAGTCGTTGTGCCAACGGAAACCGCTATAGCGCCCATGCATCTTATCCAGCATCCAACTTCGGGGATGGACCTCAAAAGAACTTTTGAAGAATTTTGAGGCATTCAATGGTTTGCTGAACGATGTTTTTATCAGGCCCAGTTCAAAAAAGTTCGTGGCAAAATTACCGTCCTGTAAATTGATATCACCATTATTGTCATAAAAATTTCCATCCTGTCCATTCGAATGGTGGGCTAATTTTCCAAAAAGCGTGTAACCGTTGGCTGGATTTTTATCTCCGGTCAAATAGTAAAAAGTAATCTGGGGAATGTAACTGGGTGTTTTTACGGGATAGGAATCCTCATTGTACATTCGGATCGTAATCTGCGACGTAAGTACCGCCATCAAGTTAGATTCTTTCCTTTCACGGATGATAAAGCTGGGGTTTACGTTGGCCTCGAACATTAGTGGTTCAAGATTTCCAATATCCGTGGGAAATGTGATGTAACTATCACTTTGGTTGACCTGGGCAATCTTGGCAAGATCAAGCTGGGGAATACTAGAGGTTGTGTCTTGGGCCTCCAAGCTCAAAATAACCAAGTTCATTAAAATCAGAATGTATAATTTTTTGTTCATTCTTTTGTGATTCTTAGATACGCCAACAGGGCAAAAACAAGGGATAGGGTAATTCTAAAAAACAACGCACCTACGGTTTTTGTTTCATAGAGGCCCCCACCATTGATGTGAAAGTATAGTACTATAAGAGCGAGTACCAAAATAAGGGCAGATGCCGTGAGTAATTTATAGGTCCACCTTCTTAGCTTTATAAATCCGTAGACAGCGAGAAGATAGAGCCAGCTGCAGACAAAATTCGCCCAGACAACAAAAGGTACGTAGTTGCCTTCCTTAGCGCGTATTCCGAACCAATCAAAGAGCACTGAACTGCTCAAAAATAAGGTCAACAGGGCGAATACCGTTAAAATGGCTATAACAGGGTAACTGAAACTTTTTCTCTTTATCATCTTGAACTACTTTCTGAGGTTACTTTTCAACTACCTTCCCCGAACCACCATTTCGGTTTTTGTTGTTTTGGTGTCAGTTTAAACTTTTTGATGGCGTGGGTTTTTATATGCTCGGCCATTTCTTCCACAGAATCGGTTACGAAAAGTAGTTTCATGTCTTCTGGGCTTATACTTTCGTTTTCGGCCATTATTTTAATATGGTGACATAGTTCTTTGTGGTATTCCGAACCAAAAATAACAACTGGGAAATCTTCAATCATTTTGGTTTGAATCAAGGTAATTGATTCGAAGAGTTCGTCAAGTGTTCCCATCCCGCCGGGCATGACAACGAATGCGTACGAATATTTTATCAACACGTATTTTCGAACGAAAAAATAGCGGATGTCGATCCATTTGTGCAAATACGGATTCGGTTTTTGTTCAAACGGCAGAATAATATTACATCCCACAGAATAACCGCCAGCTTCGTAAGCCCCTTTATTCGCTGCTTCCATAATACCCGGCCCACCACCGGTCATAACGGTAAAGCCTAATTTTGCCAAAGCGGCCCCGACCAGTTCGGCCTGTTTGTAATAGGGATTGGATTTATCAAACCGCGCTGATCCAAAAACGGTTACACAGGGCCCGATAAAGTGCATTTTTCGAAAGGCCTTTATGAAACTAAACGCTACCCTGAAGGTAAAGAACAGTTCTTTAAATCTGGACAAAGGCCCCGACAGAAATTTAGATTCTTCGGGTTGTAAACGATTGTTGTTGTTTTCCATTAGCTTACTTTTTTATAACTCCATACGGCCAACCCATTCATTATTAGGGCATAGAGCAAAGTTTTAATGACTTGCGGATATATATCTTGCAAGTCTGCACCTTTTAACATGACCATGCGCATGACCTGCACAAAGTATTTGATAGGATTGAATTCTGTTAGTATCTGGGCCCATTTCGGCATACTTTCTACTGGGGTGAACAGACCGCTCATCAATATGAAAATGACCATAAAGAACCATGCGATAAACATTGCTTGTTGTTGTGTATCTGTAAAATTCGAAATGAACAGCCCGATACCAAGAATAACCAAAATATAGATGATGGTATAACCGTACATCAAGAGAATGCTTCCCACCATGGGAACTTGGAATAGTAGTTTGGCAATGATCAAGCCCACCGTCAAGAGTACCAGACCGAGTACTAAAAACGGAAAAAGTTTACCTATAATGAATTGATATTTTTTGATAGGGGTGACATTAATCTGTTCTAAAGTGCCAATTTCTTTTTCCCTTACGATATTCATTCCCGAAAGGAAAAGTGTGATCATGGTTACCAATAAAACTAAAATTCCGGGTACCATAAAAGTTTTATAATTCAAGGTCTCGTTGTACCAAAAAGAGGGAATCGTAATAATGTTTTGGGGCTTTGCCATAGCATCGCCAGTTTGCATTAATGCTACTTTCGCATTTTGGTTAAACTGTTGCACAATCTGGTTAATGTAGACATTTTCTACTCCAGCAGCTGCACCATCGATAGCATTGATGGTGACAGATAGATTTGTTTTTTTATCCTTTAAAAGATTTCGTTCAAAATGGGAAGGAATTTCTATAATTACATCCACTTTTCCATCTAACATCGCCGATTTTGCCATTTTAGCGGAAGGGAAACTATGGAGTACATCAAAATAAGTCGATGCTTCGAATTTGTCCACAAGCGCTCGCGAGAAAGAGGTTTTGTCGTTATCGATGTAAGAAAATTTGATGTTCTTGACCTCGAAGGTAGCCGCATTCGCCAAGATGATCAATTGAATCATGGGCAACACAAAAATGATAGGTAACATCGCCTTATTTCTAAAGATTTGTTTGAATTCTTTTTGGATGATGTAGCGTATGGTGTTCATTGTGTTGATTGCTAGCTGTTACGTACTAGATGTTACACTTCTTCTTTAAATTAGTTTTCGTTCTCAATTCGCACTTGATATTTGTTTTTTCATTCCAATCTTATTTTATATTTCTTCACGCTCATGGCCATAAAGAAAAGCGTCATACCGACCAAAATCAACGATTCTTTCCAGAGATAGGCCAATCCCACTCCCTTGAGCATAATTCCTTTTAGAATAATAATAAACCATTTGGCGGGTATTGCATTGCTGATAATCTGTAGTGGCAACGGCATACTTGATATGGGAAATATAAACCCAGACAGCAGTATTACCGGAAGCATCAAACCCATCAAGGAAACCATCATTGCGGTTTGTTGTGTGGAGGAAATGGTAGAAATTAAAATTCCGAGCGAAAGTGCATTGATGATAAATAAAATGCTTTCCGCTCCCAATAAAAACAGACTACCTTCAACGGGCATTTTAAATACGAAAATGCTCAAAATAATAATGATCACCGCATTAATTACCGATAGAAACACATAGGGAACCACTTTACCGATAATTACTTGAGCGGGTTTTAACGGGGAAACCAAAAGGATTTCCATGGTACCCAATTCTTTTTCTCGAGTGATTGAAATGGAGGTCATCATAGCAGATACCAACATCAAAATTATGGTCATTACCCCTGGCACGAACATAAAGACACTTTTCAACTCAGGGTTATAGACCATGCGCGTTTGTGGAACGATTTGATAGGATATGGCCACGTTTTGGTTCAATTCTTGTTGGTATTTTTGCAAAATGGCCCCCGTGTAATTGCTGATGGTGTTGGCCGTATTGGGATCTGTGGCATCGGTCAAAATCTGTACGGTTGCCCCATTTTCGGCGATTAGTTTCCGGCTAAAGTCGGGTTCAAAATTCAATACCGCTTTTATTTGACCCTTTTCAAAGACCTTTTCGATAGCCGTTTCGTTGTCTATAAATGCCTTTATACTAAAATATTTAGAAGCCGCGATTTTATCGATTATTTCTTTGGTGACATCATCTTTGGAGTGGTCGAGTACCGCGATATCTACATTGTTAATTTCATTGGTGATGGCAAAACCGAAAAGCATAATCTGCACAATGGGCATACCGAAAAGAATGAACAGCGAGCGTCTATCCCTTAAAATGTGGAAGAATTCTTTCTTGATAAAGCCTATGAAACGTTTCATTTTGATGTGCTACTTTGTTATTCGGTAATGTTCATCGCACTTGCGGTTATATCAAGCACAGCGAAATCATATCTTCAACCTTGTCTTCCGCTAGCAGCTTGCTTCGTTTCTCGCAAAGATGTTTGATTTTCAACACTGTTTTATTTATGATTTTCTCCATATCTTTTTTCTTTACTCAATATTCCGTGCCAATTTTAGAAATACTTTGTTCATAGAGTCTACTTTGTATTTTTCTTTCAGGTTCTTGGGTGTATCCAACGCTTCTATCTTTCCTGCTACCATTATAGAAACCCTGTCACAGTATTCCGCCTCGTCCATATAATGCGTGGTTACGAAAATGGTCTTGCCGTTGTTGGCTTCGCGATAGATCATTTCCCAAAATTGACGTCGGGTTATAGGGTCTACACCTCCCGTGGGCTCATCTAAAAAAATGATTTTTGGATCATGCAATAAGGCTACGGAAAATGATACTTTCTGTTTCCAACCCAAAGGCAAAGATCCTACCAACTTATCCGCCTCGTCGTGCAGGCCAAGCTCATCAATCAGGTTTTTCGACTTCGCTTTGATTACGGATTTTTTCAAACCATAGATTCCACCAAAAAAAACAATATTCTCTTTAATCGTCAAATCGTTGTACAGCGAGAATCGTTGGCTCATGTAGCCGATACTCTTTTTGATGTCTTCGGCTTGGGTTCGTACATCGAAACCCGCTACATTTGCTTCTCCTTTTGTTGGTTTAGAAATGCCTATCAACATTTTCATTGCTGTAGTCTTGCCCGCGCCGTTCGCCCCCAAAAAGCCGAAGACTTCGCCCTTTCCCACTTCGAACGAAATAGCATCTACGGCAGTAAAGTCACCAAAGGTTTTGGTCAGGTTCTTTACCGTTATGGCATTTTCGTTAGTCATGTGCGTTTACTTCTCTAGTGTGGGTCAGTTCCATAAATGTGTCTTCTATTGAAGCGTCGATTTTCTCAACTTCGATTTGGGTATGCTTTTTTTGCTCTAAAAAATGAATCAGTTCTTCAGGGTCAAGGTTTTCATCGGTACTGGTAAAATGTAAATATTCCCCAAAGGGATAAGCAGAATGTGTTTTTGGATATGTTTTGAGGTCTTTGATCAAACGATACGTTTCCGACGTACGCACTTTATATATTGTTTTAGGAAACGCTTGCATAATCGCTTGGGGCGTATCGACCTGTAATATTTCGCCATCGGTAATCAGCGCTATTCGGTCACAAAGTTCCGCCTCGTCCATATAAGGTGTGGAAACTAAAATAGTAATGTCCTTTTTCTGCAAACGTTTTAGCATTTCCCAGAATTCCTTTCGGGAAACAGGATCTACACCTGTGGTTGGCTCATCTAAAAACAACACTTTGGGTTTATGAATCAGGGCACATGATAGCGCCAATTTTTGTTTCATTCCGCCAGAAAGTTTGCCCGCCCTTCGATTTTTAAAAGGTTCTATTTGCATATAAATATCTTTTATTAAATCGTAGTTTTCCTCGATGGTGGTTCCAAAGATGGTAGCGAAAAACGTTAGGTTTTCAGCTACTGTCAAATCTTGGTATAATGAAAAGCGGCCGGGCATATAGCCGGCATGGCTCCTAATGTCTTTGTAATCTTTTATGATATCATAATCGGCAACAGTAGCCTCTCCCTTATCAGGAAATAGTAAGGTGGTCAATATGCGGAACAAGGTGGTCTTGCCAGCCCCATCGGGACCGATCAACCCAAACAGTTCCCCTTGCTTTATATCAAAGGAAATATCGGTCAAGGCCTTGACCTTACCGTATGATTTGCTGATGTTCTTTATCGAAATTGACATAATTATTTCGTCTTTACTCGCTAGTTTTCCCTAGCCACATCTCCGCAGGCATTCCTATTTTTAGGCTTCCATCGTTTTTAACCTTGACTTTAACCGCGTAGACCAGATTTACACGCTCTTCTTTTGTTTGAATGATCTTCGGAGTAAATTCGGCGGTATCGGAAATCCATGATATTTGCCCTGTATACGATTTCATTGTGTCCCCCGAATCGATTTTTACGGTAACTTCTTGGCCTACTTTTAGATTGGCCAATTCGGTCTCGCTTATGTAAACACGGAGTTCCATTTGATCAAGATTGGCGATTTTATAGAGGGGCTTTCCGAAAGCGGTTATCTCGTTTGGTTCGACATATTTGACCAAAACGGTTCCTTTGACGGGATTTTCAATGATACTCTTTTGAATTTGATCGACTATCTGTTGTATCTGTATCTCAATACTTTTTACTTCGTTGACTATGGGAGCATTTTGGGTTTCGACACTTCTCATTTGTTGTTTTAGGATGTCGATCTGCCCATTGATGTCGTCCAATTGTTTTGTGGTGGCGGCATTTGCTTTTACAAGGTTTTCGATACGTTGTTGGTCATTTGTAGCTACCCGTAGTTGTTCTTTTAGTACTTCCCTTTGTGACAATACATTTCTTGATTTCGAGAAAATGGTATTTTTTGATGCCAGCAATTGATTTCTCTTTAACGAGAGTTGTATGGTATCGATGACGCCGACAATCGTACCCTGTTCCAAAACTTCTCCTTCTTCTGCAGAAAAGGTCAAAAGTTTTCCATTCGCCTCTGCGGAAATCGTTGTTTCCGTAGCCTCAAAATTTCCGTATCCATCCGCTTTATCGCCATTGTCTGAACAGGCTAATAAGATGGCTGAGAGTACCGCTGATATAATTATTTGTTTCATTCGTATGGATTGAGTTGAAATCAGTTTTTGTAATATGTTCCTTTTGTAATCTGATATTGAATTTTGTTCAACAGTAGTTGTGTTTCATGTACATTCATTTGGCTTTTAGATTCGTAGAGATTCGTAAATTCCGTGATGTAGGCCGATGCCGTGATAATCCCGTTCTTTAGTTGGGATTCTGCCGTTTTCAAAATGCTTTCCCGAATGGAAATAATCTCATTATCTGTGGAAATCAAGTCCTTGATCTTGTCGATTTCCGATTGTAGGTTGATTAATTCCAAATCGTTGTTAAGTTCAAAGGTCTCCTTTTGTGAATCGATGATTTGTTTATTAATTTCTAGCGATTGCTTTTCGGTTTTGGTTTTGTTCCAATCAAATACATTCCAATTCATTTTTAATCCGGCCATATAGAAAGTGTTGAAAGAATTGTCGAGCATGTTCAGTCCCGGGTTGCCATAACCACCTTGTGCAAAAGCGTTAAGTTTTGGAAGGTTTGATTTTGAAATTAATTTTGAAGCATAAGCGACCTGTTCTTTCTGAAGGTCAAAAAGCTGAAGTTCTGGCCGAGCAGATTCGACACCTGACATAATAACCACGGGGAGTGTCAAGTTCACATCTGCTGATAATTCTTTCCCTATCAAGAGTGACAATCGTTTTATAAGCGCAGATTTATTGAAATCGAGTTCAATAAATTGTTGCCTGATCTTTAAGAGTTCAGCATGTAAAACTTGTTCCGAAGATGCCAACAAAGCTCCATATTTCACGCCCGCTTTTACTTCTTCTAATCGGGCATTTAATTGTTTCTCTTTCGCTGTTAACAGATTATGATTTTCTTGTAGCAATAAAACGGACAAGTACAATTGGTTGACTTGATTTTTCAGTGTGTAAAGATTAACTTCTACCTGCTGTTGGTTTACTTTTGAGATAGCTTCCTTTACCTTGGAAGTTGCATCGATCATACCTCCGTTATAAATCAGCTGGTTTGCGTCTAAGGTTGCCCGGTATTGATCTTTGTTGGGCGGTTCAAGCCTTAAATTGGGTAGTTGTATTGGCAAGCTTGTAACGTCAGATTGATAAGTGGCTTGAGCGTTTACATTTAATTTGGGTAGTTTGTCCTTATTGATAGCCTCAATAGCCAAACGTGATTGATTTTCAATCAATTCGGATTGTTTTACTAACGGATAATTTTTGGCTACCAGATCAAAGCATTCGTCAAGCGTAAGCGTCTGCTGCGCCAAGGAGACAAAGGGCAAGATTAGTGCCAGTAAAATCAATTGTTTTCGCATTTTGACTAATTTATAGGTTGTCAAATTCCTTTTTTTTAATGTGCTTTCCAATGACATACGTCATACCTTTATTGAGTTGATAATCAATTCAGAAATCAGCGACTTTCGTTCTTCCATCATTTTGTTAAATGAATCTTTATCGAGTTTTAATATTCCTTTTACTAATCCACTCCCCACAAAGGGGAAGGCGCAGAGCGAAAAAAGATTCAGTAAAAGTTGTTTTGGATCCGTAGGTTTTAAGATGCCTTTTTCGACCTCGTGCGCAATCTGCTTTTCGAACGATATCGGATTCGGAGACGAATGTGCATTGAAAAATGAGTCTGCGAAATCGGGATTGATATTTATTTCTTGAATGAGGAACGTGGGCAAATAAGGGTTTTCGAGAACAAAAGAGATATAATTTTCGGCAAAATCTTGAATCTTTTTAAAGACAGGGGCTTCCGAGTTAAATATTCCATTCATTTGAGGCGCAAATTTTTGGAATGCTTCCATAAAGACAGCTTCAAATAACTGTTGTTTGTTACGAAAATAGTAATGCAACATCGCTTTATTGATTTTAGCTTCATCAGCAATTTCTTGCATTCTAGCTCCCGCCATTCCTTTTTTTTGAAATATAGCGATGGCAGCTTTTAGGATAATTTTTTCGGTACTTGAATCTTTCATTAACTATTTAGTTTAACCAAATGGTTAGTAAATTTACAAAAAAATATTCAATCTCCTCAGTCTCAAAGAAAAACAGGAATATTCTAAGGTACGCCACGTGCAAAATTTCAAAACAAATTAGAGGAATAAGTCGCAAAGAGACAGGGTATGCCGTGCTTTTATGCCATAGAAGAGTAAGTGGGTCTCTATGACTATATGCATTAGTGGAAAGCATCGCGATGCTAAAATAAAGTGCGTAGTGTGACAAATGTCACTTTATAAGATAAATTTTGAACGTAGTTTTGGCGTGTGAAAATTCCGCATGTAGTCATATCAACAGTATTCCTTGTGATTACTTTGGCAAGTACCCTTAAGATTTCGGGTACCTTGGGCTATTATGCCATTTTTACCAATGATTTTATCGAAAACTTCTGCGAAAACAAAGACCGTCCCGAATTACATTGTGATGGCAAATGTGCCTTATCGCAGATGCTTTCACAAGAAAGTCTGGATAATAAAGACCCCATAAACCTTGATTTTTTAAAAATTGAAACGGTATTATTTTTAGATTCAGTTTTTAAGCTTGATTTTTTTATTCCCTATAATTGTACATCTCATTTTGATTTATGCTATAACAATAATTACCACCTCGATCTTATCGATCGCATCACACATCCTCCTCGAATCTAAGGTTATATTTCTTTTCTACCGCTTCGAATCCCGCAAACAGCGTTTTCGAAAGTATCTCTACGTATAATTTTAAAGATTCAAAAAATGAATTTCAAATATCTATTGGTTCCCATGCTTTTTGCATTCGGGCAGCTTGTCAACGCACAGAATTTTATTGGAAAGGTCATGGAGGGCCAAAATAAGAGTCCACTTGAAGAAGCACATGTCATTCCACAGAAGGGTAGTGCCACTTACACGGATAGTAATGGAAACTTTCAATTGACGATTCCTGAGGACGGCACATCTATGACTATTTCCTATATGGGGTATAAAACAAACCAGTATTTTATTGTGCCGAATTCTGAGGTAAAACAATTTCTACTGGAAGAGGAACCCATTGAAGTTAATGGGGTCTTAGTGACTGGGAATGCCAAAATTGATCCTGTATTTGCAGTAGTGACCAACGATTATGTTAAGAAAATAGTCCAGCCGAGAAATGTTGCCGATCTGTTTACAGATCTCAACGGGTTTTCGCTCATCAAGCGGGGCAACTATGCTATTGACCCTTCCTTTAGAGCCACACAATATGAACAATTGAATGTACAATTTGATGGTGGAACAAAAGCCATGCATGCCTGCCCCAACCGAATGGATCCTATTACCACGCATGTCATTCCTGAAGAAATCGAAAAAATAGAAATCATTAAAGGACCATATACCGTGCGTTACGGAGCCACCTTTGGAGGTATCGTCAATATGGTGACACAAAAACCAGGAGCCGACGATTACGGTATCAGCGGAAGCGTTCATGCAGGCTATGAAACCAACGGCAACTCATTGGTTTCTATGGCGCGTTTACAGCAGGCCACTTCAACATATGATGTGGTGGGTAATGTCGGATTTAGAGATTTTGGCAACTATGAAGATGGTGACGGAGTTGAAATACCTTCATCTTTTCGAAGTTTGGATTACGGACTTCGTCTAGGGTACAACCTAACCGAAAATCAGCGCCTTCAGGCACATTGGAGGCAATCTTATGGAAGAGATGTTTTGCATGCGGGACTGCCAATGGATACCGATGAGGATAATAGTTCTATACTTTCGGTAGATTATTCATTGGATGGTCTAAATGGTATGGTCAAAGGGTTGGATGCCAAAGTCTACTATAGTTATGTTGATCATATTATGACCAATACCCTCAGACCTAGTTTTATGATGACCGAGGCCATTTCTGCTATTGATGCTGTTACCGCAGGAGGTAAATTGGAACTAGAACTAAAACCTACCGACAAACTTACATTGTTTACTGGTGTCGATATGTTACATATTGCCCGAGACGGTGAGCGCACGCGACTGGTTAAACGAAATATGATGGGGCCTTTGGCAACTCCCATGGAATTTACCGATAAGGTATGGCAAGATTCTTACATCAACGATTTGGGGGTATTTTTAGAAGGCAAATATCCTATTAGTGATAAAACCATGATGACGGTTGGTGTGCGCTACGACGGAGTTACTTCTGAAATTCAGGATCCTGAGGCCGATTTCGCCGCGTTATATCCTGATTTGGATAAACGTACAGAGCATAATCTTAGTGGAACGACCTCAATAAAATATGCACTTTCCAATCAATTTTTAATGGAAGTTGCTTACGGTAGGGGCGTACGTTCGGCAAATATGATCGAACGGGCCATAAATCATTTTACCGTTGGGCAAGACTCTTATGAATATATAGGTAACCCAAACCTCGATGCCGAGGTCAACAATCAATTCGAAGTTGGTTTTAAAGGAAAAATACCGATGCAGGCCAAAGGTTTCGACCAATTCAATTACAGCAGTTCATTCTACTATTCAATTTACGAAAACTATATCGTGGCGGTAATCGATCCGACCCAGACCCGAAAGTTTATGCCTACTCAACAACCTGTAAACCCTAAGGTATTCCGTAATTTGGACAATGCTTATAAAACCGGTTTTGAAGTGATGGCGGGTATTGATTTTTTGACCGATTTTAATTTTACGACGGAAATGGCCTATGTTTACGCTAAGAATAAAGATTTAAATGAATCCCTGCCGTTGGTGCCACCTTTGGTGACTCGCTTCAAACTTGCCTTTGAACGTGAGAAATTCTGGGCAAATGCGAATTACACATTGACTTCTACGCAAAATAATATCGCTTCTTCTTTTGGGGAAAATACCACTGATGGGTATGAAGTATTGGATATTCGTTTGGGGGTAGTTCCATTTAAAAACGTTACGCTTGGAGTCGCTGCTTTAAATGTGTTCGATGTAACTTATAATAACCATTTAAACTTTTCCTTTAATAATCAGGCCGATTTCGGTAGTGTTCCTATCAATGATCCGGGAAGAAATTTGTCGGCTTTTGTACAGTATAAATTTTAAAGTAAAAAAATGGGGGCTAAATGCCCCCATTATATTTTGGTGTCCACAAACCGAAGCATGATAGACTTTCGGGTTAGATTTTAAATGGCTAGCTATTCAAAATGGCTACCAAAAGACGTATAGAACTTTAAATTTCTTGTGGTTTTTATTTTTTCGTGACAAGAAAATAGTTCATAATTAGATCGACTACTTTTTTATTCCTACAAAACGTATCACTTCTGCTTTTCCTTGGTGGTGTTCTCCTTCGTCGAGTTTGATCGTTTGTTGTTCTAGAAACTCAAATTTTAATCCTGAAAACTCGTTTCTGATTTCCTCGATTGAAAATAACATATCCAGATTTTTGGGACCCCCAGAAGAATTTTCCAATTGCTCTTTCGCAAAGGCTTCAAATATGACCTTGGCTTCCGGTTTTAGAAACCCCAATAAATTTTGGTACGCTTGCTTACGTATCTGTTTTGGAAAATGGGCATACATCAAACCTAAGACATCAAATCGTTGGGTTGTTTGGAATTCCATGACATCGGCGACTTCATACGTAAGACTTACCTTTTTGTTCAGGGCAAGTCTTAAGGCCTTTTCCCTACCGATGGTACTCCTATCAAATGCTGTAACACTCCAACCTTGACCTGCAGCATAGACTGCATTTCGCCCTTCGCCCTCGGCGGGCAATAGTATACTGCCAACCTTAAGTTTTTCTAGTTGTTTTCTGAAAAATTCATTGGGCTCCGTACCATAAATGTATGAAGCGCTTTTATAACGGCCGTTCCAAAAATCAATTGGATATTCTTTCATAACAATCTAAATATAGCTTAGCATTCTTTTTTCATCATACTCTTTTGCTCTAAAGGGGTTTCAAAAAGGTATTATGACTGAATTTCGTTTGACTTTTTAAATAGGAAATATCATGACTATTATAACTCGTTAACATCTAAATTAGTTTACTATATACGATATAATTGCTCAACAATATAACTGTGCTTGATTATTTGTTTCGGCGGAAATTTAAAGGTTTACTTTTCTCTGGGCAACAAAGCGTTATTGTCAAGTTTTCGAATATTATATGGAATTCAAAATTTTTCTTCCCTTCGGTAGTTGTCAAACTTTGATTTCAACAGCCCTAGTTTTTAAATTCATTGATGCTTTCCCCTAAATCGTAAACCGGAGTATCTTTAATTTCCTTCGAAACTATACTACTACCGGCTGCACTCCGATACCCGCCTGCACAATGAACCACAATCGGTTTATCCGTTGGAATTTTGTCCATGGAATCTCGTAATTCGTTAAGCGGTATATTGATGGCTTGTTTAAAAAACTTTTCCTCGTTCACCTCACTTTTGTTTCTGACGTCTAAAATCGTGAACTGGTCCTGATTGTTTCTGAACATTTCAATGTTCAATTTATCGGATTGCTCCAATGATTCTTCGTCCGATAGTGTGATAACCGTTTTAATCTGGTCTTCGTAACCTATCTTTGCAATGCGTTCAAGTATGTTTTTTCTGTTCTCAATTTTATCGATTACGAGATAATAGGGTTCCTGGGGTTGAATTATGGCCCCAAGCCAGGTCTCAATTTTATCATCTTCACTCTGCGCCATTATATTCACACTGTTTGGTAGATGGTTTTTCTTGAAATCTTCGGTATTGCGGGTATCGACCACAATAATATCTTTTTCTTTAACGGAGGCAACACCGATTCGAAGCGGCACTTTTGCAATGCTACTTTCAAAGTTGTCGGCACCTGTCTTGTTGATATCGACATCAAAACCAAAATAAGAGGGAATAAAAGGTTGGTCAGCCAGAATGTGACTAATGAACTCCTTCTCGGTCTGGTTTTTAAACGCCCAGTTCCCTCTGCGCTCATCGCCAAGTGTGCTTGATGAATCGGTACTCATATTCTTGCCGCATAGTGATCCCGCCCCATGTGCCGGATATACTACCGTTTCATCTGGAAGTGCATTAAATTTATTTTGGACCGTATCGTACATGGCCTTCGCCAGTTCTTCACGTTTGGCGACCATATTGCCGGCCTTTTCTCTAAGGTCGGGTCTTCCTACATCTCCGATGAATAAAGTGTCTCCCGTAAAAATCGCATATTTAGATGCTGTGTCTTTCGCTACGATGGTAATACCATCTGGGGAATGCCCGGGAGTGTTGATTGCGGAAAAAATTACTTTTCCCATCTGGAGTTCATCGCCATCATCAAAGGTGGCGTGGGGATAATCTGCACCGACCAATTTGCTGACATACAAGGTCGCACCTGTCTCTTTGTGAATTTGAAAATGACTACTCACAAAATCAGCGTGTGGATGTGTCTCGAAAACGGCGATAATTTGCGCATCGTTATCTTCTGCGAATTTATAATATGGTTTTGGGTCACGTGAAGGATCTACCAAAGCTATTTTTTTATCGCTCAAAATAGCGTAAGAATAGTGCGCTAAAGGTTTATCTTGAAATTGTTTGATTTCCATAAAGCTATTTTTATTTTATAAAATTAACATATAAAATTAGAAGGGTCGGTAACCCGGGTTACACGGTCTATAGGTTTAACAAAGTATTAACCGGTATGCGTTCTGCCAATATTGCAATCATAGATAAAGTGCCTTATTATTATTTAATACTATTTCTTAAGAATAAACTTAAGGCATGAAGACATAGCCTTTTAATTGGTAATTTGCCAGAACACTAAGCGCTGACAGGGCGGGTTGAACATAGTTGTTCAGGTCTTTATCTTCAATGTCATGAGCACTTGTAGCTTGGGAGCAAACATAGAGCTCTACTCCTTGACTTCTAAGGAGTTTCAGTAGCTCTAAATTGGGATTCCCTTTGCCATATTTTTCCTTATGTTTTTGTTCGTTCAAAGCAAAAAAAGTAGCTCCACCGTGAACTGCGGCAACAATTTTGATTTTCTCGCTGGCAATTCCCGAAACGCCTAACATATTCAATGTTCTTGCGATTTTCCATAAACCCTCGTTAACACCATCGCGCTCTTTGTCAGTCTTTATATCGAATATGAGGTTGTAATCCAATGCTTTGTCTGGCTGAACGGCCACATCTCTGAAGTATTTAATTTTTCCGTACCCATCTATGACAGGAGTTTCCCACTCTTGGGCCTTCATTTGACTTCCCATAAATAATAAAATTATAATGCTTAAGAACTTCCTCATGTTTTAGGTGTTGAATAGTTAGGGAATGGATAGATATAATTCGCAATCACATTTCTTGACTGATAATTTTCAAATGTAGCATTCCTTGGTAAAATTATTTGTAACAATTGTTACTGCAGGCGATGTGTCACAAGAACATTTTAATCGAATTAGAATTGGATTTTTTAGTACCTATCGGAGATGGGAGTATCACGTTTTTTCTGGTCTTTCTTTCAACTTTAATAAGGCCGATTTATTCCATATGGACTTTATTTTAATTTTTGAAAATCAGGAAAGGGACAAAAAAACATGAAGATTTTTTAAAAGCTTCATGTTTTTATCATTACTGTGGAAACGTTTGTTAGACGTTTTTTCCTTTCATCATCTTGTTCCAATAGAGATAGGGAAGTCCATATTTTTTAAGCATCCACAGACGCCAATGTTCTTTTGAACTATCGAATACTAGCATTTGTTTTAACTTGGGATCTGGTATGAAGTTGTTGTTGTAATCGAATTCTGCTAAAACCATTTTTCCATAATCGGTTACAAGCGGACATGATGAATACCCATTGTAGACCATGTTTCCTGTGTGGTTGGTCTTAATCAGTAAATCAATGTTGTCTACTACGATTGGAACTTGTTTGCGAATGGCGGCCCCAGTTTTGGCGGTCGGTAACGCGGCAACATCGCCCAAACTGAAAATATTGGAGTATCTGTTGTGCTGCATGGTCTGATGGTTTACATCTACCCAACCGGCATCGTTCACCAGTGAAGATTCTTTTACAAATTTGGGTGCTACCGATGGCGGGGCGGTATGTAACATATCGTAATGAATACCATATCTATCACCATCTTTTATTACTTTGACATTTTTATAATTGTATTGAAACGATTCGTCAAGTTTCAACTCGCTCTCCTGATTGCCCGTAATCACCACGCAACCACCAGCGGTAATTTCCTTGCCCATTTCATACCATGCGATTTGCTTTTCTGCATCGACAGCGACCAATTTATGATGAAAACGTAGGTTGATATCTTTTCTGTCGACAACTTGCATAAGTGTTTTTGCAATCTCTTTAACCCCAAAAATGACCGTACCACCAGTAGCAAAAATAACATCGGTGTTTTTACGAACACCACTTTTTCTAAAATGGCTTTCTGCCAAGTACATGATTTTTTGAGGAGCACCGCCGCATTTAATGGGCGTTGTAGGCTGAGTAAATAATGCAGTACCACCCTTAAAGTTCTTGATTACATTCCACGTATGTTGTGGGTCGGTATAATTACTGCAGACGACACCCTTATCAATAGCTTCACCTAAACCAGGAACTAGGCTGAAATCATAAGCAAGGCCAGGGGCGACTACCAGATAGTCATAGGTGATAGCTCCGCTTACCGAGGTATGAACCGTATTTTTGTCGGGGTCGAAGCCGGTAGCTTTGTCCATTATCCACTTGGCCTGTTTTGGTATTACTTCCGACATCGGTTTGGCAGTTTTTTCGTAGTCATAAGTCCCTGCGCCAACTAATGTCCATGCTGGCTGATAATAATGGGTGCTAGCAGGTTCAATGATAGCAATGTCTTTATAACGTTTTTGTTTAATAAGTTGGGAGGCTACCATTATGCCTGCGGTACCACCACCGATAATAAGAACTTGATAATGTGATTTCATTTAGATTGAATTTTTAAGAATCCTTTAAAATTAGGGTTCAATTTTTATTCTATCTGCAACTTTGGTTACACAAGTCGAAATCTTACACGATGAAATGCTATGACATTACCTCAGAAAAACGGTGTAAAAACTTTTTAAGGTTATTCTTTCGTTTTGCAAGTTTTCAATCCGAAGAGGGTATATAAAGGACAGAAACTGATAAAACTGGTTACAACAAATACTGCGGCCAAGGCAAGAAGCACATACGCTAAAGTGCCGTCAATGATTTTTTGATAGTATAAGATGCCTACCACTAGAGCCAAAATAATTCGAACTATGCGATCTGTACCGCCCATGTTTTTTTTCATGATATATTGAATTTAGTTGTTTACGTATTCTATTAGTAAAACAATTGTTGTAATTAAACCAGCGCAAATAATACATACCAATGCCAGTTTAATAAATTTTGCCAATTTCATTATCAAATATAGGTTGTTATTTCTTTCGGTGCTGTAACCTATGTTACATACCTATTTTGCCGTGTAACTTAGGTTACTGTGCAGATAAAAAGTTTGCCATATCTTTAACCAAATAGTGATTCATAATGAAGTATATAGATGCTTTTGTTAGCGCATTTAACGGCACGATAGACTGGACATGGAAATCAATCATATTTGAGGTTCCTTGGTATACCAATTATTTTTGGGGACTTATCGCAATTTCTCTAGTGGTTTGGCTGCTAGAAATTGTTTTTCCCTGGCGCAAGGAGCAATCTATTTTTAGAAAAGATTTTTGGATGGATGGTTTTTATATGTTCTTCAACTTCTTTCTATTCGCCATAGCCATTAGCGGGTTTTATAAACTTTTAGGCGTACTATTTGGAGATATTGGAATAACCGCTCAAAGTTTGGCTTTGGTAGACTTAACAAGATGGCCAATGTGGTTGCAGTTGGTAGTCTTTTTTATCATTCTTGACTTTGTACAGTGGTTTACACACATAATGTTACATAGATATGCTTTTCTATGGAAATTCCATAAAGTACACCATAGCGTCAAGGAAATGGGTTTCGCTGCCCATCTACGCTATCATTGGATGGAAAATCTGTTCTATAAACCGTTAAAGACTTTTGGTGTAATGATCTTGGGAGGTTTTGAACCGGAACAAGCCTATATTGTACATTTTTTTGCAATTGCAATCGGCCACTTCAATCATTCCAACATTAAGATAACATGGGGCCCGTTGAAATATTTGCTTAACAATCCCGTCATGCACCTTTACCATCACGCTTATGACCTTCCTAAAGGTACTTACGGCGTTAACTTCGGAATTAGTTTAAGCCTTTGGGACTATATTTTTGGAACAAACCATATTCCAGAGGATAGCGGTAATATTAAACTGGGCTTTCCTGGGGATGAAAAGTTCCCCAAAGATTTCATTCACCAAAATACTTATGGTTTTAAGCGCGGCCAAAAATAAAACTTGGGCTACTTGCCTGAATTTATGTGCTTAGAATGAACGCTACTGCCATTTGGATATGCAAATCTGTTGTGGCAAGTAGGGGTATGTTCGTATCATCTTGCGATATTAACATTGGGAGCTCGGTACATCCTAGAATGATGCCATCGGCACTATTTGCAGCAAGGAGCTTTATTTGATTAAGAAAGAACTGCTTGGCTTTTTCGGTAAATTTTCCTTGGGTCAATTCGTTCGAAACATAATTGTGGGCTTGATCGATATAAAGGGCCTCAGGTATCATTGTCTCGATAGCATACTTGGATTTTA
Source organism: Kriegella aquimaris (assembly GCF_900103215.1). Taxonomy (GTDB): domain Bacteria; phylum Bacteroidota; class Bacteroidia; order Flavobacteriales; family Flavobacteriaceae; genus Kriegella; species Kriegella aquimaris. The sequence goes on along the minus strand of NZ_FNGV01000001.1, from coordinate 579,252 downwards.
GAACACTCGGAATAAAGTTGCCTGTCATCGTCGGACGATTTCCGAGTAGTCCCAGTTTTTTAAGCCCCAATCGTTGTGCTTCATTTCCTGCAGCTTCTGCAATATGAAGAATAGGAATGCCAATTCTGGGCTGTACATATTCATAAGCCATATGTGGCGTATTGGCACAAATGACAATGGCCGCTGCACCGGCTTGCTCTAGCTTTTGGGATACCTCTAGATATTTGGCATTTATTTTTTCAACATTTTGTTCGCGCATGAGCGCAATGTTGATGCTGTGAAGAATCATGGGTGGGTTCTTTTCAGTTCCGATTATTTCACCCACTACCTTATTTATATCCCGGTAATAAGCTATGGTAGCGTGCCAAGATGTGCCTCCGATCAGACCTAGAGTTTTCATTTTATTAAAATTATCTTTCCGAACAACCTACTGTACTAAAATATTCCAAACGCTGATCATAGCTGTTAAGACCATCGCATATATCCACCTTTGAGGTCATAGATTTTAGAAAATCCCATACCGACCAATTTTTTGGCTGCTTTTTGACTTCTTGCGCCCGAGCGACAATAGAGGTATACCGGTTTTTCCTTATCCAATTTCTCAAATGATTTTTGAAAATTCGCTGCATTGAAAAGGTCGATGTTAATAGCCTTTTTGATGTGACCACTGTTGAATTCGCCCGAGGTGCGTACATCTACCAACAGTACTTTATTACCCGTAATTGCATTGGCATATTCACGTTTGTCCAAGATGGTAATTTTATCGGATGCTTGGCTTTTTGTGCCAAATAGGGAACTTAGAAATGACATATATTTTGTTTTATGCAGGTTGAATTTAGGAAAAGGAAACGACCATGTTTCAGAATGACCGTTTCCTTCAAACCAACCAACCTAATTAAATTCAGTTATAATTTAGTTCTTTTTTTGCTAGGTAGAAATCTACCATCTCTATGGAATCATCTTTCAATCTGGCTTCCATTTCTTCCAATGTTTTTGGTGGAGGAACGATTACCTTATCGCCTTTTATCCAGTCCAAAGGCATGGCAACCTTAAATTTATCGGAGGTCTGTAAAGCTTCCAATGCGCGTAGGATTTCGTTCATATTTCTACCCACATTGAGGGGATAATACATAATCAAACGAATCTTTTTTTTCGGATCTATGAAGAATACCGCACGAACTGCCGCTGTTTCACTTTCGTTCGGTTGAAGCATGCCATATAGTTTCGATACCTTCATATCAATGTCGGCGATGATGGGAAAATCGAAATAAACCCCTGTTTTTTCCCTGACATTGTTCACCCAGCCCAAGTGTGAATGTACGCTATCGATACTTAAGCCCAATAGCTCTGTATTCAATGCATCAAATTCTTTTTTACGAATTGCGAAGCCACTCATTTCGGTTGTACAAACTGGCGTAAAGTCTGCGGGGTGCGAAAACATTACAAGCCATTTGTTCTTGGCAAAATCTGACAATTTGATTTTTCCTTTTGTAGTAACCGCCTCGAAATCGGGAGCTTGGTCCCCAATTCTGGGCATTGGTGTTGATTCCATATTTGTAGTTTCCATATCTAATATTTTATATAGTAAAAGTATGGTGCTACATACGGAACTACAGTAACCTTGGTTACAGAGTATGTTAAACAAAATACAAAAAGCGATCTAAATAAGACCGCTTTTGTGTAAACCAAATAGCTATTTTTTTGAATTATGTCATTTTCTTTTCCAACCGATCTAATCGTTCTTCGATATTCATTAATTTTTGTAAAATTAAGATATGCGTTTTTTTTGCGTCTATTCCGACAGGGCTTGTGTCGCTATGAATTTCTTTGGCGATGGCCTCGAATTGTTCCTGTTCCGTCATTTGATTCAAATTTAGTTTCGTTTGCTCCATTCCCCATAACCACCGGAGTAATCGAATATGGTTTTAAACCCCATATCCTTCAATTTCTGACTTGCGCTGTTACTTCTGCCACCCATTTGGCAATAGATGTAAATAGGTTTCTCTTTATCAAGATTTTGAATTTCTTTGGTAAAGGTAGCATTGTCCAAAACGTCTATATTTATGGCATCGTCAATGTGCCCGGCGTTATATTCTTTTAAGGTACGAACATCTACCAATTGAACATCTTTGCCGATTACTTCCGATTTAAAGGTATCAATGTCTATGACCTTGGTGGGCCCATCATTTTGAGATTTACAGGATAATGCCGTAATGAACACGAAAAATAGGATGTATCTTTTCATCGAGTTATGATTTTTGTTTTTTAATTATCAGATGCGAATATTCACATGCTATAAAATTAATTAAAATGACCTTTGTAAAACGTCTATGGGCCAATGTACAAAGAAAATGTCATCAAGTCATTTTCTTTGTACTAGACCCTATGGTAGTTCACTTCATTTCGCTATAATGTTGATGGACAGACGTACTCCGTTGTCGGGATACCCGCTTTCTTAATGGCCTCAAATCCACCTGAAATGTCAAGAAGGTTATGTATACCCCTACTTTTTAGAATTGATGCAGCAATCATACTACGATATCCTCCGGCACAATGCACATAAAATAAGGTTTTCGATGGAAACTCGGCCAAATGGTCATTTAAAAAATCTAAAGGTGTATTGTTGGCGTCAACGATATGCTCGGATAGGTATTCACTTTCCTTACGCACGTCAAAGATGGGAACTTTCTCTGTTTCCAATTTTTCCTTCAAACTTTTTGGGGTTATTTGGCTTACGGTATCGTATTCCATCGAAGCTTTTTTCCATGAATCAAAACCACCTTCAAGATACCCCAAGGTGTTGTCAAAACCGACTCTTGACAGTCTGGTAACGGCCTGTTCCTCACTTCCTTTAGGCGCTACGAGAAGTATGGGTTGCTTTACATCCGCAATCAAGGCACCCACCCATGGTGCAAAATCTCCATTTAAGCCGATAAAAATCGATCGTGGAACATGGCCCTTGGCAAAGTCGTCTTGATGCCGTACATCTAAAACAATCGCTCCAGTTTCGTTTGCCGCAGCTTCAAATGCCTTTGGGGAAAGGGGTCTTGTACCTCGTTCTAATACTTCCTCGATATCTTCATACCCTTCTTTGTTCATCTTGACATTTAGGGGGAAATACTTTGGCGGTGGCAAAAGGCCTTCGGTAACTTCATCAATAAATTCTTCTTTAGTCATATCGGCACGCAGGGCATAGTTCATTTTTTTCTGGTTCCCCAAGCTGTCCACGGTTTCTTTCATCATATTTTTGCCACATGCAGAACCTGCGCCATGAGCTGGGTATACAATAACGTCATCGGCCAACGGCATTATTTTTTCCCGCAAGCTGTCGAAGAGAAACCCTGCAAGGTCACGTTTGGTTAGCACTCCCATTTTTTGTGCAAGATCCGGCCTGCCCACATCTCCTAGAAACAGCGTGTCACCCGTAAATATGGCGTGGTCATTACCGTTTTTGTCTTTTAGTAAATAGGTCGTACTCTCCATAGTGTGACCAGGGGTATGTAAAGCCTTAATGGTGATTTCCCCTAATTTGAATTCTTGGCCATCTTTAGCGATGATCGCATCGAAAGATGGATTCGCATTTGGCCCATAAACAATGTCGGCACCCGTTTCCTTTGCCAGAGTGACATGGCCACTTACAAAATCGGCATGGAAATGCGTTTCGAAAATATATTTGATTTTAGCATTGTCAAGTTTGGCTCTGGAGATATAGGGTTTTACTTCCCGTAGTGGATCAATAATGGCCACTTCACCTTTACTTTCAATGTAATAGGCACCTTGTGCCAGACAGCCGGTATAAATTTGTTCTATTTTCATAATTTCTTTTTTTATCGTTTTAGAAATGAATAATACAATATTGATTGATTTTCGACAGTCACTTAGGTTACATAAGTCGATTTTTTTGACTGTAACGAGATCTTCTCTTCTATTTCTGATTTTTTGCTGAACTCTTTGCAATGCTGATAGGCTTCATAGGTTGTTACGAAAATATTCTCTTTTCCAATATCAGCTATAAGACCACTTGTATAAAGAATATCACGGGTAGGACCGATGGCCCCTGCAATTATCAGTTTTATTTCTTTGTTCTTCAATTCTTGAATAGTTTGTCTAAGTAGGTGTACCGCGCTACTATCAATATAGTTTATGGCTTCCGCATTAAGAATGATATACTTGAGCGAACTGCCTTTTTTATCGATTTGCTTTTGAAGCTCATTTTTAAAATAGTCTTTGTTTCCGAAAAAAAGCTGTGCATCAAAACGAAGGATCAAGAACTCATCGTAGGTTTCAACAGTTTCACCGAAACGTGATACATTTTTAAAATAATTAGTTCCGGGAATCCTTCCTAATACGGCAATATGTGGCATAGATGTTCGGTATACCAACAATAGTAGGGAAATAAGTACTCCTAATAGAATTCCTTCTTTAATACCAATCGTAAGCGTAATAATGAAGGTTGCCATTAGCAGGAAAAATTCATCCCTTCTATTTTTAAATAGATAAACGGGAAATTTAATATCAATCAATCCGAAGACTGCCACCATAATTATAGCTGCGAGTACGGCATTAGGTAAATAATAGAATAAGGGTGTTAAGAAAAGGAGTGTCAGGCCAACAATCAATGCACTTATCATGGGGGCAACCCCTGTTTTTGCGCCGGCCAAATCGTTTACTGCCGTTCTTGAAAAGCCACCGGTGGTAGGGTATGATTGGAAAAAGGAACCAATAATATTTGAAGTGCCCAGTGCTATCAACTCTTGATTGGAATCTACTTTATAATCCGTATGACGTTCTTCTACGGCCTTTGAGACGGAGATGGCTTCCATAAAAGCTATGAGTGCGAGGGTAAGGGCGATAGGCGTAAGTTCGGAGATTCTGGAAAAATCAATATTGGGGACACTGAATTCGGGTAAACCCTTTGGCACCTCTCCCACAATTTTGACACCTAGATCATTTAAGCCAAAAAAGTATATACCTAAAATACCTAATACAACAATAACAAGTGCTCCCGGTAATTTGTTGTTTATTTTCTGAATTATTTTGATAGACACGATTGAAACTATACCAATGGATAAAGTGATAAGATTGGTTTCCGAAATTGTTGAGAATGCATTTTGTAATAAAATGTGCACTTGATTGCTACTTTCGATAGTTGTTCCTAAAAGATGCTTTAATTGGCTGAGACCTATAATTATTGCTGCTGCCGAAGTAAATCCGCTGATTACCGGTTTAGATAGAAAATTAACCAAAAATCCCATACGCAATAACCCCAACAACAACTGAACGGTTCCCATAAAAAATGCCAAGAAAATGGCCATTGCAACATATTCGTCAATACCTGAAAGAGCAAGTGCTCCCAAACCCGAAGCGACTAATAATGAGTCCATGGCAACGGGCCCCACCGCCAATTGGCGAGAGGTTCCCATAATGGCATATATAATTTGAGGAATAAGAGAAGCATACAGACCAAAAACTGGGGGGAGACCGGCAATCATGGCATAGGCCATCCCCTGAGGTATGAGCATTATTCCTACGGTCAATCCCGCAGAAATATCTCCCGACAAAAAAGATTTTTTATATCCGGGAAGCCATTGCAATATCGGAATGTATTTTTTCAACATGAAAAAGGTTTGATGTCAAAACTACAAACCTTTATGTGGTTCTACAGTAACATTGGTTACTGAACTACCATAAATTAAAAAATTTACATCTGATTACTTGCAGTATGATTGAGAATCGCTGGTATAGTCGCGGAAGGCAGGGGCTCTGAAACCTTACTTTTCACAAGTCTTCATTAGAGAGGAAATTAGACTATAGTTTCATGGCATATTCTTCCAACTTCCCCCTTATAATATTTATAAACTCTTTTATTCCCTCTGCATTAAACTATTTGTACTTGGGCAGAAATGTCAATAAAAAGTAGCAATACACGGGAATTGAGTCAATTAGGTCCTTTGTTTTTATCGAAGACTTTATGCTAGGTTATTGGCTTTAACTAGTATATCGGAAGGTTAAGGTCTACATTCCCTGAATCGTGCAGTGCCGGTTAATCGGTGCTTACCTTTACATCTTTAAACATGAAGGGGTTACTGCTGACATTCAAATCTTTGCCGCTTTCAGTGGTCACATTCCTTAGAACGACTTCTTTGGTTTTAACATAGGGAAACTTTTCTTGATAAGAATCGTCGGTCATTTCTTTATTGAAATCCTTGAAAATAGCTGGCCCCTGGTAATCATCTGGATGATTGGAATCATCGATATGAAGGTCTTCAATTGTAATTCGTTCCGGCATATAACAGGTGTAACCGAAATCATGTTGACCTGAATAGGAGCCTCCTATTAGGCTTGCACTTGTTGAATTGCCTCCTGCAGGCACGAAAACGCAGTTACGGATGATGATTTCTCCCTGCCATGTACTACCGTAGTCAGATCGCAGATTAATTAGACTCCTTCCACGTATGGTGGTGTTCTCAACAGTTAGCACGCCGCAGCCGATGGCATTGATTCCCATATGGCCGAGGGTAGAGTTGCGAATGGTTGCATTGGCAACTCCTTTGTGGGCATCAAACCGAGAGAAAGTGCAATTGTCATAGACCAGATTCTTGGAGTAGTTGGAACTCATGACCCCCCAATACGTTCTATCGTTGATGTCATTTGTCTGGCTGCAATTCACCAAAGATACATTCAGGGCGCGGTTGACCAAAATGTCATAAGAACCCATTGAAACAGGCTTCCCAGCCGAACCAATTGTACTGTAGGTCTTGTGTCCGGTGAGTATGGTGTTCTTTACGGTAACGTAGGCGCAATCACGAACATTGATGAAGCCGCTATAGGGTGCTCCATGATCCTCTTCGCCGATAATACGGTGTTCCATTCCATCTACAAGTACATTGGAACGCTTAATTGCTATGTTGCGGCTGTAATACGTGTATTTCGATTCTGCTTTATTGGCGATGGTGGTAAAACGTCCTCCAGTGATTTTAAGGGTGGTCTCATCTAAAGGTAAGGCAGTCGCATCGGTAATTTGATCGAAGTCCCAGATAATTGGCGCGTCCAAATCTACATTACCATTTTTGTCAACAACAAAGATATCCGTTTGCTGAGATCCATTATCTTGGTTCAGTCCATAGCGGATATAATGTTTTACTTTGGAATTGGTCACGCTAATCAGACATGATGTGGGTAAGGAAACATCGATTTTCTTCTGATCTTTCTTAAGTGAAGATAACCCTTCAAGTTTAAAGGGTTGTAGGCTTGAACTGACTATAAAAACAGAAGTATTACGGTTATGGACTTCGGTATCATCAATGATGAAGGCTGCTGTACCGAAATCGGTATCAGTGCTGATGACGGCAGTGCGCTCCTTTCCTCCAATGTAGTATGTATATCCTTCGTCAGCTTTGACCATAAGGCCGTATTGATTGGCGAACGCATGGGTTGCGGCAATTGCATTTATATCATCTGTTTTGCCGTCACCGCTGGCACCAAAATCGCTATAGCGCACTAAACCAAGGGCTTTGAATTTGCGGGCATCCTTAGAAGATACGTTTACATGTAATTTCCCATTTTTGGCTGTTGATACATGGGTTTTTTTCTTTGAGGATGTGATTACCACATTTTCTGGGCGACTTTTAGTCTGCCCCAGTACCATAAAAACACAAGAAAAGAATACGATAAATAAGGAGGAATATTTCATCACGGGCGCACGTTATTGGGCATCAATTTTAGTAAAGATCCAAAGAATTCTTCGGTGTGGGGTTGATTTGTAAATTTGATCAAAACTGGTGAATTTCATCCAGAAACACAAAAAAAACATTTAATTGGTTAGCTTTTAGTAACAAATTGACAAGGCTCTGAATCATTTCACTTTTTATCCTGATTATTATAGGCCGTCTTTTTTCTAGCCAATCTCTTTGTTATCTGTGGTAGTTTATTTCGTTGGTTTTCCAGGCCAATTCCAATGCAATAAATCATCGCTCCAAGCTATACCCAGGGAAGCGTTTTTATCAAAATCACCTTCTTGCTCAGTTCTTGGACCTGAACCGTGGAAAAACATGAGGTACTTACCAAACTTAGCGTTTTCAGTGAGATTAATTACCGTACCCGCAGTAATCCTTCCTTTAGCCCAATCCCAATGCTGTTGACCCAGAACTATCAAATCTCCCCAATCTTCCCACTGTTCAAGGTTAGTGGAGCGTTTAATTCCGATACCATTGTGTGGGGAGTGAAACAATAGGTACTCATCATTTTCTGTAAGTACCGTAACATTTTCGCCTGATTCAGAATGGCAACAATAGGTCCAATTTTCAAAATCATAAGTATAGGACATACTGACACCATTTTGCTTGTAGAAGCACCACCATTTCCCTTTTTCGTCTTTATCTTCCACGATATAAGGGTCGATCATTCTTCCCATATCAGCTTCTTTTACGTCTGCCCCTTTGACCTTTATTAACTCAGGGGCGCTCCAGTTTTCCAGGTCTTTGCTTCGCATTATAAAAACCCTGGCATCGGCCGATCCATACCTGGTTTTATCTTTTTCACCAAGTCCGGGTCTGGGATAGGTCTGTAGGCTTAGAATCCACTCATCCTTAAATCGGATTATATTTCCAGGACTACAGAAATTTAAGTTTTGATTTTTAGCGGTAATTATTTTAGCAGGGCTCCAGTGTTTTAAATCTTTCGATTTGCTAGATGCCGTATAAGAATAAATAAGTCCGTTTTCAGCCTTCACAAGGGTGTAAAACAGGTGAAATATATCTTCATGAAATAAAATTGCAGGGTCTCGATAGGCTATAGAATCGTTTCCTTTGAAAATTATTGGGGACCTTAGGTCACTTAAAAGGCTGTTTTGTGCGTTTGTCTGTTTAGAGGACAACAGTAATAAAATAAGCAAGGGAATACTTGAGATTTTTGTTATAATCCGGCCACTCGACTTCTTCGCTCTAGTAATATCGTATCTCTCCATTTGCCATCAAGTTTAGCAATTTTTTCTCTTATACCAATGGTTCTAAATCCAAATTTAGTATGAAGTTTAAGTGTTGCCTTGTTTTCAGGAAATACGCTTGAGAATAAGGTCCAGATTTCATGTTTTTCAGATGAAGCAATCATTTTATCCATAAGTGCAGAACCAATTCCCTTACCCAGAATTTTAGTGTCAATATAAATACTGACCTCTACGACACCTTCGTATACCGCCCTTTTGGAGACGGGGGATAAAGCAATCCACCCGAGTATCGCTTCATTCTCAATATAGACGAATCTTGAATGTTTTAGATGTTTCACATCCCACTCACCCCATGTTGGAACCACCGTTTCAAATGTTGCATTTCTGGTATCAAGACCCATTTGATAGATTTCAAGAACCCTAGAACTATCTTGGTCATTCATTTCGCGTATCATACTCGTTCCTAATGCTTTTAAATGATTTTTTATCGGATTGTATTTAAGTTCCTCCGCAGTATTGGTGTACTTGTAGCTGAAAGTTTATGGCTGTGTCTTAACCGCTCTCTTTTTGTAATGCTTAAAGTTCTCCCATAAATTCCATTACCCTTATTTTGGCATCGTGTTTGGCTTTTTTATCTCCATCGATAGTTCCACCAAATTCATATTCATAGTCTTTTCCACCAATGTTCATTTTCCCAGTTCTAAAACCTGAATTTTCTTCGGGATTGCTTGAAATTAAGTGTCCGGAATTTTCATACTTTATATTCTGAAAGGAGTGTTGAAAGTTATTTTCTTTTAATCTTTCCGCTATCATATCCGCCATTAGAGATGACGGCCAAACCTTGTCGTCATTCCCCGAAAAAAGAAGTATAGGACCATTGATTTTTTCTACTTTAATAGCGGCCTGTTTCACCTGATCGGTGTTTGTTAAACCATTTTTCCAGTATGCTGTAGTTTCGATTTTATTGGAGTTATTCCCTGAAATTTTGTTCATGGGAATGTATGGAACATCAGTTCCTTTATATTTCCAACTGGCCTTCACGTCATTTGAATTGTAGGGTAATACGGTATTTGACCAAGAAACGGAACTTGGTGCATAGGCAATAGCTCCGCTAACAAGCTTGGGAAATGTAGAGGCAATTACCAATGCTAATTCTGCATTTCTTGATGCTCCCATAACAATTACCTTATCGGGGTCTACTTCTGGCTGTTTTCTCAACCAATTGATGGCATTTTCAAAGTATTCCAAATCAATTTCTTCGGGTAATTCTGGTAATCCTTCTTTTCCAGTATAGGGCAGTGATAACCCGACGTATTGTTTATGTGCAAATTGCTGTGCCCAATAATCTCCCCATGGTCCGCCACCTATTAATATTACCGTTGCTTTATTCTTTGTAGCCCCTTTAACAAAGTAATTCGCGTGAAAACCATTTTCATGCAGTGTTCTGGGTTTTATTCCGTCGAATAGGATATTGTCAGCAATTAAATATCCAACAAAAAGCAGGGTTATTACTCCAATCGAAATAACATATTTCTTCATTTTTAATAGTTTCTTGCTAGCGTGGTCGAATAAGATTTTTTACTGCCTGGAAGTACGTTAGATTTCTTAAGGCTGGTCAAACATAGCAAAAATGCCAGGATTTTCCGATAGTAAATATGACGGGTAATGAACCATATGTTCCATATCGGTTAGTTGAAAAATTCCTTTGGAAAGAAGCTGTATTAGGAAAGGAAATAATCCTTCAGCCACATCAGCTTCATTAACTTTGGCTCCTCGCTCTATGGCCAATAAACCAACCCTTGGGTGATTCCTCCCAAAGGCAACCTTAAATTTTTAATTTTTTCCAATTGAGTTTGAACAGAATATTGAAATTAGTGTACGGTTCAAAGTTTATACGATTTAAATTTATATTTTCATTGACGATTATATAAGATTTATGCGATTTTGTGTGCGAACGGATGCATAATGGAATCGTGCCACATGGATTTTTTATTTAGCTTGTTAATTGGTTTTGTCTTTATATTTCAATTACTACATTTCCTCTTTTATGTCCCCGGTCTACATATTCATGTGCAATTACGATTTCATCGATTTTAAAACTTGTATCAATAAAAGGTATGAGTTTTCCTTTTTCAGCTAGAACTTTTATTTTTTTAAGATGTTCACTTTTTTCTTTTGTAAGCATTTTAACAGAAACGAATCTTCCCCCTTTATTCAAAACTTTTTTTGTTTCTGATTTCGTTGTTTTGCCAACAGCATCAAAAATGATATCAAATTTATGTTCAAGTAGCGCATAGTTATCTTTTTTGTAATCTATTAAACTATCCGCGCCAAGTGATTTAACCATCTCAAAATTTGAACCACTACAAACACCTGTTATATATGCACCTTCATACTTGGCGATCTGAACAGCGTAGCTGCCTACACTTCCGGAAGCACCATAAATCAAAATTTTTTGTTCTTTATTTATACGTGCTTTCTCTAATAAATACATGGCGGTCATAGCTCCGATAGGTAAAGCGGCAGCTTCTTTAAAATTGAAATTGATGGGTTTAAAATCTACAACACCATGTTTCCATTCTTGAGGCAAACAAATATATTCAGCATAAGAGCCAGCAGTGAGCATTGTCGTCGTTCCAAAAACATGGTCACCAATATTAAACTTCGTCACATCTTTTCCCTTGTCTTCAATGACTCCCGCCAATTCATGACCTAAAATGTTCTTTTTCGGTTTAAAAAGTCCAAATATCAGTCTTGCGGGTAACCAGAAAAGTGCTGGGAAATCAGAACTACGAAGCCTCACATCGCCAGATGTAACCGTTGCTGCATGTATCTTGACAAGAATTTCGTTATCTTTTGGAAGTGGTTTTTCGACCTCCATTAGTTTGATTACTTCTGGCGGGCCATACTTTTTATAAACTGCGGCTTTCATATTAATTTTTGCTTAAATGAAACACAACAATTTTGTTAAACTACCTTTTAATGAAGTTTAGGTTTTGTTGTGTTGACTTATTTTAAATCATTTGTCATCTTACCGAGATTGATTTTTTCGGCCTTGCTGAACTCTATTTCTCGAACAAATTCCATTTTTTTCCATAAATAGGTATTGCCTTTAAGTCCATTTGTAATTTTCATCCTTCGGTTCAATCGGCTAATTTCCTTTTCTGTTGCTTTTCTTCTTTCTCCGAGTTTACCATAAATTTTTATTGCTGGATAGTCAGAAAACTTTTCCCGAAATAGCGCTTTAATCCAAAATAGCCGTCTACTATTCACGCCCAAAAGGCAAATATTGGGATTGGTTTTAGCGTGTTTAGGTAATTTTGACGGAAATTTTTCAAAGTAAAAACCAGTTTGGTCATCATTCAAGAACAAAGAACCTATTGGAGTTACCGTTGGATTATTCTCAGAATCAACGGAGGCAATCGATATATGAAAATTTGAGCTAAAGCTTTTATTGAAATGTTCCCTTATTTTATACCAATCCGCGGTAATATCCATTAGCTATTTTTTGTTTGTATTTTCCGAAAAGGCCAAGGTTTCTTGCCGTAATTCGTACGAAGGGCGAATGACGTTAAACCTAAAGATAGCTTTTTGTATTTGATTTCCGTTTAAGAAATCATTAAGCAATGGATTATAGCATCAGAACAGCACTTTTTCTCTAACTATGCTTTTTGTGGCTGCTTTTGCCGAGCGCCAATATTATGGGTTCTTATTAAAATTTCTATTAATTCCGCTTAAAATTAGCCATGGTCATTTGTTTATCCATATTACACTTTTACAAAGATTCTCTTTTTGTACAAAAAATATAATAGCAGCCAGACCAAGGCTAGTACACCCAGGGCAACTACCACTTCGTGCCATTTCTCCGGCAGGGGCGCATAAATACCGGCCAACAATTGTTCCGAGGTATAAGAAAATCGAATAAATCGGTAAGCAAAATAAATTACGAGAGAGTTCAGACCGATAACTTTAAAAAAGAAAGTCCATTTTTTATAGCCCTTTACATCGATGATCCAATAGAATATGGCCAATATCAAAAAACCGAGTCCGCTTGTAAGTACGATGAAAGAGCTTGACCAAAGACGTTTGTTTATAGGGAAGTGCAGGTTCCATAACAATCCGATAGCGACGCATAAAACACCTATGCCGATCAGGGTGATTGTTTTTTTATTTTGCGTAGATTCATTCCTAAGGATTTCCCCTGCAATACTTCCAAAGATAGAAATACAGATTGCGGGAAAAGTGGTCAATATGCCGAGTTCATCGTAAGTCACCTGATGCAGACGACCGGGCAAAAAAGTACGATCAAACCACCCTACCAAATTTCCTTCAAACGATAGATCGCCTGCACCATAACCAGGTACTGGCACCAGGAACAGGGCCGCATAATAGATTAAGAGGATACCGGCGATCCAGTAGACCCGTTTTAGAAGGGAAAAATTAAGGTAGAGCAAACAAGTGATAAAACTAGCGATCCCGATACGACCCAAAACACTCCCCATTCGTATCTTTGAAGGTTCAAAATAGGGAAAGGGGCTATTCTTGTACAAAAGCCCCAAAAGAATAAGTATCACCATTCTAATAAACACCTTTCTGTACAATTTCTTTTTTGGTACACCGACCGAAATTCCCTTGCTGAGTGAAAACGATAGCGATACTCCGGTAATGAATAAAAAAAGCGGAAAAATAAAATCGTAGAAAACAAAGCCGTTCCAAGGCACATGCTCCAATTGGTCGGCAATTGCATCGACCCATGACATTCCGGTCTTGCCATGTAGCAAGGTTATAAAGGTTCCGCCCCCGGCGATAAAAAGCATATCGAATCCTCTTAATGTGTCTAGGGAAAGAAGGCGTTCTTTTGGTTTTTCTGACATGGCATGGCTGCTATTTAATGAACTTTGTTCTATTATGGTATGGTACAATCTCAACGAACTGTTTTGTGTGCGTATCTATGGTTTGTTCTTTGTTTAAGCACCTAATTTAACAAATACGGGCCGAATAGAAAATCCGCGAGTCTCAAAGCTTCTGATTATTTTGAACTTATCTATCTTAAGAGGAAAAAAGTAACAATTCGCTATCAATTAATGTTCCACTTGAGAAATACATAAAGCGTATGCTAGGTTACCTGTAACGTATTTGTCTTTCTGATAAATATCATATTATTAACTAAATCAGTTGCCTAGTTTTGAATCTACAATTAATATAAATAGATATGAGCAAGGTTGAGATAAATCAAGGAGAGATTAAAGTAAGTTTTAATGAGCCAAGTTCTGGAGAATTGTCTTTTGCAGAATTGGGTTTAAAAAATGAGGAACTGAATTTTGAAAGCGGATTACTTCGTTTAGTTTTTGATTTTGACCAAATAGCGGAAGATAATTATTATCAAGTGCCAAAAATCGTAATTGCTTATGAAGAGAATATGTCTGAAACTCACTGGATCTGTGAGTTTAATGGAAAAACAATTTTAGATAAAATGGATCATCATGGACATTCTACTACTTTATTGTTAAATAGAAAAGTTTTGAAAGATTTAGAACAACATCATGAGAATACATTAATTGTTCATGCTGAATTTCCGCAACCGGCAAACCTTAATTTTGAAGAGTCTTATATCCATTTTTTCAAATAGGATTTAAAAGGGAGCCTTTAATCTAGCCTATACTGAATTTGGATTGCTTTATGTAAATAGGGGAGAAAGTTCAAAACCATTAGTCTCCCGTGATAAGAAATTTCACAGCACGAATTTTTGAAACCACAGTATGCTTATTAAATGCTCCCTAACTGCAATTACAAAGGGTGGTCAAGGGCAGCTTAAATCTAGCGTTTGATTCTATATTATGAATTGGTTATAATTCTTTTACAGCTTTCCCAACCATTCTATTAATACTTCGTGTTGGTCTTTCTGAAACCTACAAACATCATCAGGTGAAATAAATTGGAATCCGGTACCCCCTGTATTTTTTATTTTTTCAATACATTCTTTCAAGTCGTCAATATCAGAAAACCGATCTCTCGTCGGTGAATAGATAAGACAGTTTCGGGGAGCTATTAATTTGATGACATCATCATAATCATAAGGAATTTCTTGCTCCCTATTGTGATATAAGCCCAATTTAGGCAACACGTGATGCCATTGCCAGTACTTACGAATACCTCCGGTAGGTTTGGCATCTGTATCTGTGCGCATAGGGGTAAAGCCACTGAAAGATGCTACACCTGTTATCCGATTGTCAAGTGCCGCGGCATATAATCCCACCATGGCCCCATAAGAGAATCCGAATACATATATTTTCGAAGCATCTGTTTTTGGAACAGGAGCGGCTGAAATGCCTTTTCCAGCTACTAAATAATCAAGAACTTTACTGACATCGGATACGGCTCTCCCCAACAAGGACCAATGAGGATGTTTTTTATAAAAGTCAAATGCATGGGTAAGGTGATCCCCAAAGCCGAACTGGTCGTACATGACTACCTTGTATCCTTCAAGTGCCAATCGGTAATAAACGGTAGTGCCTTCCACGCCATAACTTTCATTACTACCATGGGAATAATTCCAAGGATGAAGCCAAATGACTGTTCCTTTATATTTTTTCAAGCCATCCACATAAATAATATTGCCTTGCATCTTATCACCGAATGCAAATGGCACCCTTTTTAAATTTTCATTTCCTGGCATCCATCGGTCTCTAAACTCGGCATGTAAAGGCAAATCTTCATCTTTGATTATATGATATTCCTTTACATCGGGTATAGCCTCGGGCTGTTCGCCCAACATCCAATTTATTTTCTCTTTCAGACTGGTATTTTTAGATAATTCCATGTCTTCTTTTCTTTGTTTTGATTGCCATTCCCCCCAATCGAAATCATGATGCAAAACCTCAGGGAAATCTTCCCTCTTTGCCGTGCCCCTACCAAAAGACATATCAAAGAAATCAAACATATGATCGGTATGGGCTTCCGTGATAGGATTATGGTTTCCTGCTCTATAACTCAATTGAATATTATGCTCTACGCCTAAAAACTGATACGCTTTTTTGGCATTGAGATAACTTCTCTCGACACCAAAGGTTGGATCACTACCATCATTCAAGGCGGTATGCAGCATTAAATGTCGCGGTGCGATAGCGGCCAGAAGCGAATTTCCCTCTATTGGCAATTCATTTTCACGCCCGTAATAATCACTCAGCTCATCAAGCACCCAATCTTTGGGGCAGTCACTATCTGAAACTGATTCCATAAATGTTTGTCTCGAGGCAAACCTATAAGAGGTGGCAGTCGGTGTACCAGAACTTCTTGCAATAACCGATTTAAACCGCTCGTCAAAAGCAGCTGCATAGATAGATTGTTTTCCATATCGGGAATGACCTGCTATGCCTACCGCAGCCGTATCAATAGCGTAGCCATTCTTTTTATCAAGGAAATAATCCAGTGTTCTACTGGCCAGCCATGCCTGTATGCCCAAGGAAGATGCCCAACCTGCATCTGGATATTCGTCTTTAAAAATTTTCCAGATATTTTGATAGTTTGAAAAGTCGTCTTCGCTATGATGGGTATCCAATCCGGGGTAAAGGCAGGTCACATATCCTCTTTTGACCGCTTCTTCCGCCCATTGTATTTGGTAATATCTAGGCTGCGTCAAAAATAAAGGCGTTGCAGTCTTATTGATGGTATTTGGCTCCCATACAGCTATTTCAAAAGATTTCTTATTCGGTGTGTCAAATGTCAGGACAATTCTTTTTCTGGTCGACCCATCTTCGTGCTTTACCGTTTTAATGACCTCTGCTGACAATAACTTTGGTACCTCTTTTGGAAAATGGCCAATATAATAATCACACCAGAGATTCCGTATTTCTTCTTTTCGTTTTAGAAAGTCATTCACTGATTTGACTTTCTTTCCATTTAAAAAAGTCATGGCATCGGGCAAATCTGCTTTTTGATAGTTTTGGGTATAAATTTCTGAGACAGAAAAAACCAGTAAAACGAAAAATAGGAATCCAATATACTTATTATCACTAATTGAAAGCCTATTCATATTTTTTCGTATTTCATCACATGCTTATTTAATTTCTGTATTGCCACTGTTGGCTTATGGTTTGTGGCTTTAATTTGTCTGATGCCTCGAAGCTTCGGGGAGCAGATTCTAAAGATAACTTTTACGCCTGATTTCTGTTTAGGAAATGCCTATCAAAGAACTCTAGCCATGATTAATTGCTGGTTTTTGAAGCAAGTCTTTAAACGCTCGAATAAATTTTTTCAATTGACTTCTCGTATTTTCATCAGTGATTCCGACTTCTTTGTCAACTTTTCCTTTTACTCCTTGAATTAGAAGCGTTGTTTCATCCGTAAAATTTGTTTGAATAGTTTCCATTATCAGCTTCAATTCTTCATGTGCTTTAACTCCACTTGCGGAAGCTGTTATAAGTCCAACTGGTTTGTCGGAGAAAACGGTCGTCGATACGCACCACTCGATCATATTTTTCAACCCACTCGGAATACTGAATACGTATTCAGGCGTACAAACTATAATTCCGTCTGCATTGGCAATTGTATTCCGAAAATCAACTATTATTTCAGGTACATTTTTATCGGTCAGTTCCGTTTTGAAATGAGGTAATTCACTTAAATTGTCAACTATTTTTAAATTGAAATCGGAAGTTCCCAGTTCAGCTATGAATTTGAGAATAGCTAGATTAGTTGAATCACGACTGGCACTTCCACAAATTCCAATTATACTTTTTTTTTCAATCATACAATTTATATTTTTTTATGTGCAGCCAATGGTATGCTTTGAAAAGTTATATAGTTGAAAAAGAGTTTTTTTTGGGATAAAGACAACGTAAATTTTTAATTTCTGCGGACTTTTCAAAAAGCTAAAAAAATTATTGAATACCTTTATTTTTTGCCTGTATTCGACACTTGTGCATATGTATTCTTGCATTAATAAATTTAATAAAAAGTTTATAAAGGCACGATTTGGCAATTTTGGTTTCCATTTAAATTTTACGATGCTTTTATTTGTAGTGATTGATTACCCATAATTTAAATGTAGATAACCTTACTTTCATCTACCCCACAAGTTTAAAAGATTAATTTTGCCGACAAATTTTAAATACCATGAAACCAAAAAGTATTTTACTGCTCTTTTCACCCCTCTTTTGTCTCCTGTTCTGCGGATATGGTGCCTTTTCTCAAACAACCAATACTCCGGAGCTTTATTTAGAGCCTATCTTTAAAGTTAATTATGGAGATGCTACTGCAGATAAACCCCAATCAAAATCATGGACAAACGTTTATGGACAATGGTTGGTAGTGGGTGATGAAGACGGTCCTAAACTTTTGAAAAAGGATGCCTCTGGATGGACAAGTCAATCTGCAGTTAATCAGGCATGGCATAGCTTACCGAGTAAGGCAGATGTTTGGAGCAAAGGCGATGATGCGTATATTGTATTGGTAGGAGAATGTGCTTTGAATGTGGTTCAAATAACGTATTCACACCATAATAAACAATATGAACATCAGTGGAAGAGCTATCTTCCCATTCCTCAGGACTGTAACTCCATTGAAACTGCCACGATTACCCAAGATTCTAAAAATCAATACTGGGTCTGTGCAGATATGAATGAAAAAATTATGGTTTGGCATTCCTCCAATGGGAGCGATTGGTCAGACCCATTTACACTGGCAGATGACATCAATAAAGACGACATCTCTTTAATAGTTGGGCTAAAAAATCAAGTTTCCGTTATCTGGTCGAACCAAAACACGCAATCTATCAATGAGCGAATTCACTATGATGGTGATGCTCCTAATCAATGGTCAGAGCTTGTAGTCGTTCAAGAGGGCGACAATAACGCAGACGATCACTTAAATGCTACGGTGTTTGAAAATGGGGAGATAGCCATGGTTACCAAGAATAGTGTAGATAAAATCAATCAACCTCAGTTTGTGCTGCGCGTAAGAGACAAGAAAGGCAAATGGACCAACATTCCGTACGAGATTCTCGTTGCCGGAAAAAGTCCTAGCCGTCCTATTATTAATCATGTTGAATCGGGGAAAATAGTTGAAGTGCATACCGTAAGAAATCGAGAAATTAATCGATATTATATTTCTGTCAACGAGATAGTAAGGAAGAAAAATGGTTGGGAGTTTAGAGAGCTCATCCAATTAAAGACCAAGATAAACGGAAAAAACGGAGATGCTTCTTCGAGTAAGGCCAGTTTTTTACCCGATGAAGCTAAACTAATATTTTTCTCTGATAATTTGGGCAATGTTTATGCTTTTGATCTTGATACGTTATTATAGATCAATCGCCGTATTATATGGATAAGGAAGGTGCTTTTTTATAACAAGATATCGAATAGATTGGTGAAATTAACGAAGCCAATTCCTCTTTTATCATTACGATGGAATAAGTTTTTTACGGAGGAAAAATGTTGAACCAAGACGGAAGGGTTTGCAACTTAGGTGGCAGACGACCTTTAAAAAGTCGAATTTCTGTACATCTAAAATAGATCATGATTCAGATAAGCAAAAAAAAGTCATCAATTATAGCTGTATCTTAGTCGAACCATATAAGACTCTAAAAAAAGTATCGATCTGAATACTATTCCTATCATATCATTCGAAAGCGAAAAAAACGAAAAGGAGTTCGAATTTCTTAATCTGCAGGAATTATTCGCTAAAATAAAGGCAGGCTTAGACCATAATCCCAATAAACCGCATAGGTTAAGCTTTTTTGCATTGTTGATTGTAACAGAAGGCATTGGAAGTCACTACATTGACCTAAAAGAGTATTCGTTAAGAAAAGGTACTGCATTAAAAATAGCGAAAGGTCAGGTACATGCCTTTGAAGAAAATGCAAATTATGACGGATTCCTTATCGTGTTTACGGAAGAATTTGTTCTGAATTATTTTTCGAAATCATCTATTGAGTTTATTTCCCATCTTTACAATTACCATATTTCTACAGCTGCCGTTCATGAAATCAATTTTAATGAACCGTTTATTGAACAGCTAATGATTGAACTTGCATCGGAAGACACCTATGCGCAAAAGAATATTGTTGCCGCAATGCTTGAATTATATTTACTTAGGTTAGAACGTCTTTCACAGACCACTGAACCGCCAAAACAAAGTAAATATTATCCACTATTTTTAGAATTTAAAAATTTGGTGCAAGAAAAGTATACCGCCACCCGAAATGTAAAAGACTATGCGGAGATGCTATCGATTTCTACAAAACATTTAAATCGAATAGTCAAAGAATTCACATTAAATACTGCCAAACATTTTATTGATGATTTTGTGATCCTTGAGACAAAAAGAGCCATTGCAAGTTCGAATTACAGCTTAAAGGAAATCGGATACGCAGTGGGTTTCGATGAAGTAACAAATTTTACCAAATTCTTCAAAAAGCAGACTGGCGCCACCCCAAAACAGTTTAAAGCTGATTTATAGTGGCTTTGGTTCCATATTTACCATTATTTTCCGAAGATTGACCTACCAGAATATTCAATATTGTTCCAAATTTGTACCGAACTTTAAAAATAAAGAAAATGAAAACAAAATTGGTTGCATTTATTTGTCTTACACTCATCAGTGTTGAACTTAGCTTGGCACAAAGCAAAACAGCGGAAGAAAATAATTTCCAGTTCGGTCAACCTGAACATTTTTTAGATGGTTATTCATTGAATTTCCAGTATCAAAATGGTACAGCCATACATTTTGAGTTTTACAATGGCATGGCCAAATATGAATGGGTTGCCGGACCGGCCAAAGGGAATGGAAACAAGGATATTCCATATCGTTCCCAGAAAATCGGTAATGAGCAATATTTAATCAATTGGCACGAAACGGATAAAAAGGATTATTTGACCGTGGTTTTAGATTTTGAAAAAATGCTTGTACACAGTTCTATTATAATCGGTTATGAAAACAAGCCTGAAAGAAAGCTGAAAACGGTATTTAGTAGTGGAATTATCGATCATTTAAAAAGAGCGGAATAATTTCCAAATTAATTTCACCCATCAGTATTAGATGAATACTATAAATGCTGTGCGTGGTGATTTATTAGGTATGCATAATTAATCTGATGAAGATCTTACAATCTTTATCAGATTTTTTTTGTTTGAATACGTATGAGTATTCATATTCCAAGTTGCAGCACATGAACTTTTATCTGCTGGTATTATGTTCTTTGTTTAAAAAGATATATTTCACCACAAAATTTAGAAATCGGCAAACGTCTTCAATTTCTTATTAAATACACGAACACTTCCCCACTCAAGTTTAATGACAACTACGGCTATTGGTTCCATTTTTACCATTTTTAGGATCGTTTTGATAAAATTCATAAGGACGAATCACTTCATCTTTGCAGTATTAAATAAATAAACCTTAAAAATGAAAACTATGAATTATTTTAAATCAAATTTTTGGCTTCTAGCAATCTTCGCGACGGCCTTATTTGTTTCATGTAGCAATGATGACGACGATGAATCAATGCCCCTAGTGGTACAATTTGAAGAGGCACCATCCAATACATTGATTACTACTGGTGTGGTGAATGTAATTACGGAAAATACGGTAAGATACCACACTATCGATTTTGATTCGGCGCCGTACACCGTAACGATTGTTGAAACCGAAGCCAATATTGTATTGGTCGATTTAGGGCCGGCACCGGTATTTGCCGATGAGTTGGAAACCTATGTAAATGCTATTAATAAGCCAGGAGCCGTAATCATAACCCACAATCACGGCGATCATTATGGAGGTGCTGTAAATTTCACGGATCTGGATTTTTATGCCGAAAGCACAGTTGCAGACCAGTTAAACAATACAGCTGACTTTACTAGTATGTATCCCAATAATGTCATTGGTGTTAGTGGTTCTCAAGAAATTGGAGGGCTGACATTTACTTTTGATAAAGTGTCTAACGCCGAAACTGGAGAAAATGGCTATTTCTATAATGAAGAACATAAAATAGTGTTTTCCGGAGACCTCGTTTATAACCTTTCCCACCCTTACTTAAGGGAATATACACCTAATGAAGGTGAAGACGAAATAGCTAATTGGATAGCTGGATTAAATGTGTTGAAAACTAATTTTTCAGATTATAATCACCTATTTGTAGGTCATAATGGTTCACGTGCTGATGTGGCAACTGTAATTGATGAAAACATAGATTACCTACAGAATGCACAAGGCATTATCAAAGGAACTCAAACCATGACCGGAGGAGGTACCGCAACCACCCATCAAGAAGTAATAGATGAACTTCAGTTGTTATACCCTGCATACAAGGATGGCGGACTTTTCTTATCACTGCCAGATGCGTTTTTTCCGGGTGATTCTGGAGCAGATTGGTTCTAAAACTCCAAATTGATGATTAGCAATAAGGAATATCGGTTCATATCGGTATTTCTTTCTTTAATAAGATGAAATATGATATCTCAACAGCAAGAAAAGATAGTAAGTATACTAAGTGAATTGTATAATGAAGCTAAGCACGACCAAATCAACATAATGAAAGGCCTTGCAAAAAGCATGTTCAGACCGATGAGACCAATGGATTTTAAAGATGCATTCCTTTCTATTTCCAAAGAGCAGGGTGAAGGTTTGAGCCAACTTATAATCGATAATAATGTCAAGAATATTGTTGAATTTGGGTCCTCATTCGGCATATCTACCTTATTCTTAGCAAAAGGTGCAATGGAAACAGGGGGGCATATTATCACTACTGAATTGATTGAATCGAAAGCGCAAAGAGCTATTGAAAATTTTAAAAAAGCAGGAGTAACCAAAGTTATTGAAGTTAAAATTGGGGATGCCTTAGAGACATTGAAAAATCATGATGAGCCTATAGATTTGTTGGTGTTGGATGGTTGGAAAGATTTGTATTTGCCTTTGTTCGAAATGTTGGAGTCTAATTTTCATGCCAATACATTTGTTTATGTTGATAATGCAGAAATGGACGATGTTAGGGCATTTTTAAATGTGATTAATCAAAATCAGAAGTATCATTTACAACCTCAATTTGGAGGTAAAGTTGTGCTGATCGAAATTAAAAAGTGAGTGAACAGTTGTACACATGCTAAGGCATATGAGCGTTTGCACCTAGACGGCATTAGCGAATCTCAAAAAAGTGGTCTCAGATTAACCATTTTAGGTTAAATATTTACCTTTCATAAGCATTGGAATGGTGGTAGTTTTGTAAGAGACAAAGTCACATTAGTCAACCATAACCTTTTTAAGAGGTTATGTCAATAAAGCGATAACAATAATCTAATAGCAATGAGAAAATATAAAAATCAAAAAGAGCTTAAAAAAGCTAGTGAAGCTAAAAGATACCAATTAACTAGAGGCAGTATTCTACTGTTCGCTATTATCTTGTTACAGGCATGTCAAAATCTCCCTGAAGAAAACACAAATGGAGAACAAGAGCATCCGAATATTACCAAATTAAAAGCCCAAAGCGCTGAATTTATTCCTGAGATTATCAAACTAAATGAAAAGGTTTATGTGGCAGTGGGATATGACGGTTCAAATGCTTCAATGGTTATTGGGGAACAAGGAGTGGTGATTATAGATGCCCTTCGTGCCTTAGGGGCAGCGGAAAAGGTGGCGGAAGAATTCCGCAAGATAAGTAGTAAACCGGTAAAGGCTCTTATTTACACCCATGGCCATTTAGATCATACAGGTGGTACCTCTGCATTTGTTGGCGATAACAAAAACGTTAAGATCATTGCGCGCGAGGGATTTAAAGATGAGCTTGAGGAACGATCACCGGTAGAGCCCATTCTTAAGCGGAGAAACGCACGACAATTTGGACGGGATTTACCAGCTAAAGATATCATTAATAGAGGTGTGGCCCCTGGTATTACTTCAACCGACAGGGCGGGAAAAGGCTATATTGAACCGAATACTCTATTTAAAGAAGCTATGTCTGTTACGCTCGCGGGTCTAGATTTCGAACTGCATGCCGCCGATGGGGAAACAAATGACGAGCTCTTTGTGTGGATTCCTGGTTTGAAAACATTATTTACGGGAGATAATTATTACAAATCTTTTCCAAACCTTTATGCCATTCGCGGTTCACAATATAGGGATGTCAAAGCATGGGGTGAATCCATACAAAAAATGAGTACTTATCATGTAGAGTACCTCGTACCGGGTCATACCCGTCCACTTACGGGAAAATCAATTGTTCATCGTAATCTAAAAAACTATGCAACGGCGATTTTAAGTGTCTACCAGCAAACAATAGACGCCATGAATGAGGGATATACACTTCAACAAACGGTAGACAAGGTTAGGTTGTCAGACTCACTATTAAGTCAACCGAACTTACAGGAGTTTTATGGTTCTGTGCCGTGGGGGGTACGTTCGATATTTCTCCATTATGTAGGTTGGTTCGATGGAAACCCTACAAATCTTTACCCCCTTTCTTCATCACAATTGGCGACACATATGATCGAACTCGCAGGAGGGGAGGAGACGATGTTTAAGCAACTGAATAAGGCGTTTACCGAAGGTGAGTATCAATGGGGATTGCAATTGGCCGACTATTTACTTCAAACAGACTATAAAAAATCAACAGTCACTGAGGTTAAGATAAAGTTATTAAGAGCCTTGGCCGCACAACAAATAAATGCCCCCGCAAGAAATTACTATCTCTCTTATTCTTATGAATTGGAGAAAAATATAGAACTATGAGTCAAGTAACAAATTGCCCAACCTGTGGCAGCAAGTCAAGAATAAAAGAAAAAGGGGGTAACACAATTTACGAAGCCGTTCAGAATGAAGAGGCTTTTAACAAAATTGGTCAGATGAAAAAAGCTATAGAAAAGTATAAAGTAAGAGCCGAAAAACTTGAAAAAGAATTGAAGCAATTAAATCTTAGCTAAAATGGCGTTTTTAAAAAGAAATTATGGCTGGGTGTTGGTGGCTATTCTGGCAATATTTCCATTATTTATTTTGGGAAACATGGTTCAGGTTGATTTTTCCAATGGTTTTTCCATGACGTTAATCGAAGGCACAGGTGGCGAAGGCAAAACGCCTTTAGAAATGGTATATCATATCTCAGGAGAATTTGCCATTCGATGGATGACTGCTGTACTAACCTGTACACCTTTTTTTATCCTTTTTGGTGTCAATAATCTATTTGTTCGGCAAGCTATGGGAATTGCTACAGCTGTCTGGAGTTTCCTTCACTTTATTCTATTTATATGGGCAGAGGGATTTGTAGAAACATTTACCCAAGTAAATTATATAGCGGGATTTATTGCTATTTTAATCTTGATTCCCCTATTTTTCACTTCAAATAGAAAAGCAATGAAATTGCTAAAAGCAAAGTGGAAAAAGTTGCAAAGTCTGGCTTATATAGCCATCTTCCTAAGTCTATTGCATGTGGCTATTTTAGATAAAACATGGGTTGTATACGCTGTAATAGTAGGCTTGGGCTTTATCATTAGGATACCATTTATAAAGACAAAGTTCATTGCAATTAGAAAGAATAGAAAAATTAGTACGACACATGCCTAAATAAGAATGACAATATTCAAGATTATATTAACAACGTTTTTCGTATTCGTAGAGGGCAAATTATTTAGGACAAAACCTTAACATCACTTTATCGAATTTGGTTTAGTAGAAATTCCTGTGCCAATTGATAAGTGCACTGGAATTTTTTGGAGGCATTGTTTTAATGGTTACGGTACTTTAAACATATCTTAATACACAATAATATAGTCATTTTAGTAAATTTTTTAATATTATGAAAATAGCGGTAACATCGGCAAGTGGAAAATTAGGTGCTTCAATTACAAAACATCTCATTCAGGAAATTGGAAACGAGAATATAATTGGAATTGCACGAACACCTGAAAAAGCAAAACATCTCGGAGTAGAAATCAGACAAGGAGACTACAACAAGCGTCAAGATTTTGATAAGGCTTTGCAAGGTATTGATGCTGTTCTTTTGGTTTCGGGGATGGATGAACCCCAAAAAAGAATTCAACAGCATAGAAATGTTATTGATGCTGCAAAGCAAAATGGGGTACAAAAAATTGTATACACTAGTATAGTCGGCAACGAGGATCGTACGGCATTTAGCCCCGTAGTAAAGAGCAATCGCCAGACCGAAAAAGATATCCAAGAATCGGGCCTTCAATGGGTTATTGGTAGAAATGGAATATATATAGAGCCAGATCTTGAGTATATCGATAACTATGTAAAAGAGGGAGGGATTAAAAATTGTGCTGGAGACGGTAAATGTGCGTATACCAGCAGAGAGGAATTGGGGTATGCCTATGCGCAACTTCTCCTTGATGAAAACAACCAAAATAAAGTTTATAATCTTGTAGGTAACGCAATTACCCAAGTAGAATTGGCCCACCTTATCAATCAGGTGTATGGTACAAATCTGACCTATTATCCAATGTCCGTTGAAGCTTATGAGAATGAAAGAAAACAAGCCTTGGGCGATTTTTTGGGAACAATAATAGCTGGTATCTATGAAGGGATTAAGATAGGTGCGAACGATGTAAGTTCTGATTTTGAAAAGGCAACTGGTAGACCGCACAAAACACCACTAGACATGATACAGGAGATTAAAAATGCTAACATATAGTTGACTTTTTCCATTCAATAAGAAAAGTCGAGAACACTTGAAAGCCGATTTTATTTAATAGCATAATGATCATTAATATTTTGAGGAAATTGACAAAATGGGGTTTATTGATAATATATTAAAGAAAGTTGTACTTCAAGAAACAATTGTTGAAGAGAAAACAAGACTTTCTGAGGCTGTTTGGAAAATTCGTTTAAAAGGCGATAGTATATCTAAAGTAGACTTTATACCAGGTTACTTTCTACGCGTGGGAGCTGGGTTAAACGATGAAGACCTGTCCTTAAAAGAGAAAATAAGAAGTTACAGTGTTTGGAACATCAATAAACCTGAAGGTTATTTAGACCTTGCGGTAGCTACGCACAGTGGCGGTATTGGTGCCAAATGGGCAACGGACTGTAAACCTGGTGACAAAGTTTACCACAAGTGGAAGAAGGGTAATTTCTTAGTGGATGATTCGGCGGATAGTTACCTTATGATTGGTGATTTATCGGCACTATCTCATTTGTATATGATTAATCGCAACCTTGCTAAAGACCGGAAAGTGGAAAGTATCTTATATAGCCAGAACAAAGGTGAACTATTCCCGGAAATTGATGGCACAACACCATTTGATTTTTATGAAATGCCTTCAAATCCGTACCAGGATATTATTTCCAAGGTAAAAGAAATAGTACCCCAAATGAAAGGTAAGAAAATGGCGTACATCGGTGGAGATAGTAGAATTTGTGTAGCGGTAAGCAAATATCTTAGAAAAGAGCTCCATTGGGAGACCAAACAGTTAAAAATTAAACCATTTTGGAATCCGGACAAAAGAGGTCTTGAATAAAACGAATAGAAATGTAATTATAAATCATTGCGCATTTGGGGTCGCTATTTCTTTAGTTCTGATCACTGCAAAATAGGCTGGCTGTTTGGCAATCTATTATTTTATAATCCTTCGATACCGGAATTTTTGTATCGGCTAATGATTTGATACGCCTTATAACTTCAAAGATTCGGTAAAATTATATTGTGCTTTACAAGGCATGAACAAATGTTTTATTCAAACAATCCATAATTGACAAAAAGTGTAAACGATGTGCCTTTAACTTTGCAAAGGATATCCCTTTACCGTACAATGACAAACTATAGGGGACAGGTATTATTTAAAATACTTGATAATTTCATTGCTAATTAATTGATGACCCTTTTTATTTGGGTGATTGACTTGTGACATATAGTTTGAAATACTGTCACCTGAAACAACTTGGTTTTTGAACAGTTGATAACTATCAATTAATCCAATTCCCTTTTCTTCCGATAATCGTTTAATCTGTTCTGCATATTGCTGCAATTCATTATCAGGTTGAAGTATATTAATTCTTTGATCGGGGGAAGGTGTTAATAGTAATACCTTTATATTTTCCTTCAAGGCTTTATCGATCATAAGATTCCAAGCTTTAAAAGATTTATCAAGTCCTATTGCCCTATCATTCAAAGCGTAATCAATAAAAACGATATCTGGCTTATGAATTAATACATCCGATTTAAATCTTTTTTCACCGCTTATTGAGTTTTCTCCGCCGATAGAGGTATTTATGATATTAATTACAGCATACGGATAAATTGTTTTTAATTCTTTCAGTAATTGATAAGGGTATGATTCTAAAGTGTTTACAATTGGAGTTTTAAAGTATCCTGCGGGAACAGAATGTCCATGAAACACTAAATTTATAGTTCTATTGTTAGGCCATTCCTTTTTAAGTTCTGTCTTTATATCATTTAAATAATTGGAAGGATTTGCAATCTTATTCTTTTCATTTGTTTGACATGATAGGAATAGCGTAAGTAAAATAAAACAAATTTT
This sequence comes from Kriegella aquimaris, assembly GCF_900103215.1. Classification (GTDB taxonomy): domain Bacteria; phylum Bacteroidota; class Bacteroidia; order Flavobacteriales; family Flavobacteriaceae; genus Kriegella; species Kriegella aquimaris. The sequence goes on along the minus strand of NZ_FNGV01000001.1, from coordinate 550,830 downwards.
TCTCATAGTTCATCGTCTGTTTATAAGTCGCTTTCACGGGTGTTCATTATATTCTTCCGGGCATAATTCTTAGTACCAACATAGATTGTGCTGAATAGTATTGTGTAAGTTAATGCAATTTGTCTTTTGGAGTGGTTTCCTTTGAAAAGTTCTGTGGGCACTTTGAGTTTAAACCTTTTGCGCTAACGTCTCGCATTGCCATAATTTATATTCTGTATATTTTAGATGTTTCAAGGGGGGGTAATCAAAACTTCCTTCTTGATTTAAGAGAAACATAGCGTAAATTGTATACGGTAAGCATCTAAATCAGAAACATTCTTTAGATAAACGAATTATGAAATTTGTTGGTAGTCAGTTAGCATATTATCTGAATGAAAGAGACTTTAGAAGAAACACCAAGGTACTGATCAGGTATTTGGTTCTTTTAGGGATTGTCATCTTAATTTATTCTATCCTTTTCCATATTATTATGGTAAAGGTCGAAGGCATTGATCATTCTTGGGTTACGGGTCTTTACTGGACGCTTACTGTGATGAGCACCCTTGGTTTTGGAGATATCACATTTGAATCTGATATCGGCCGTATTTTCAGCATTGTAGTTTTACTTTCTGGAATTGTAATGTTATTGATCGTATTGCCTTTTGCTTTTATAAGGCATTTTTATGTTCCTCTTTTAGAGTCCCAGAACAAGAACAAGGTTCCCCGACAAGTTCCTTTCAGGACAAAAGACCATATTTTATTATGTGCTTATGATGTCATAGCAAGAGACCTGACCGAACGCTTAAAACAAGAGAAGACCCCTTATTATATTATCGAAAACGATCTGGCAATAGCGCTAGAAAATCATGAAGACCATATACCTGTACTATTTGGTGAATTGGATGATAAGGAAACCTTTATTCTGGCCAATATTAAGGATGCTAAACTGGTTGTTGTCAATACAAATGACTTTTTAAACACCAAGATTATCCTCACCATAAGGGAAATAGCTCCTACCATACCTATTGTTGCTATTGCGACTGATGATGAATCGGTCGATGTACAAGAATTGAGTGGTGCTGATCATGTATTGCCTGTGAAAAGATGGCTTGGGGAGCAATTGGCCAACAGGGTAAATGCGCGACATGCAAAATCTCAACCAATAGGACAGTACGAAGATTTATTGATCGCAGAATTGCCGGTTCTCAATACGCCTTTGGTTTCAAAGACAATCAAAGAAGCCGGATTGAGACAAAAATTCGGAGTTAGTATTGTGGCAATTAACGAAAGGGGTAGATTGAAACCAGTGCGTAGTAACGAAAAATTAACGTTTGAAAGTGTTTTGGTCATAATAGGAAATAAGCATCAACTGCGAAGTATCGATGAGCTCTTCCAAGATTACAATATAAACCCCAATCCAGTGCTTTTAATAGGAGGGGGTAGGGTAGGGCTAGCGGCGGCGGAATCACTGCATAAAAATGGTATAATGGTGAATTTAATAGATAAAGATCCAGAGATATGCGAGAGAGCACGTCATTTTTGTAATAAAGTATTCCCTGGGCGGGCCTCAGATTACGAACTGCTAAAAAAGGCAGGAATATTGGAAGCTCCTTCAATCTTATTATCTACCAATGATGACACCATGAATATTTATCTTGCATCCTATTGTCGTCAATTAAATAAGGAATTGAGAATAGTGAGCCGGATATCGGAGGCTCGAAATATTGATATTATTCATAGGGCAGGAGCTAACTTTGTTTTGAGCTATTCCACATTGGGTTCTGAAGCGGTTCTCTCTATTTCTAAGGGTCAAGAACTAACGGTACTTGGTGAAGGTATTACGTTATTTAGTACACCTATACCACGGCAATTAGAGGGTAAATCACTGGCAGAATCGGGAATAGGCGCCAAAACAGGATTATCGGTCATCGCGATAAAGGAAAATTCTGAAGTTGTAACACTGTTATCGGCAAATACCATACTTCCCCAAGGTGCTGAAATAGTCATGCTTGGCAACATTGAAATGAGACATAAATTCAATGAAATATATGGTAATGTTATTTGATAAGATTTTTGTGGAAAGTTTTTCGGAAGGTTGGCTTTTGGTCTTTCGGTTGAATTATGCTAAAAAATTTGATGTTGATAACCTATTTTGCAACGGGTCAAAAGTAACGTAAGGGGTTTTATATTTTTCGATTGTTTATAGAGATTCAAAAAGAAGTAATCTAACAGACGATTTGGGCAAGTCCACAACCACGCTGAAATCTTTACTGCTCAATATTTGTTCGCGGTCCAAGTCTAAATTGTGATTATCGTCTAATAAATATTCGCTACACTTTAATTCATTTTTAAAAGTGGCATTCTTGATCCGTAGTTTATATCGAGAGGCATCATCTTCGAAATTGCTTAACAAAACCGCTGTTTTTCCTTCACTTAATTCAGTAGATGCAATAATGGAAACACCCGTTTCCTGTTTATTTCCTGAAGTAGAAACCCGTGTGCCCAATTGTACCATTTTAAGATAGGCTTCCAATGCATGAATTGCTTTTTTGGGTACTCCTGATCTATCAAAAAGGCCAAAACGAAATATAGTTCCAAAAGCGGAATAGTATTGTGCCATATCCAGTTCTGTATCTTGCATATAAGATAAAACTGCGACGGTAAAGGCTGACCCAGGGGCGGCCATTGTTTGGGCCAATCCATCTCGTGATTCGACTCTGGTTTTGCCAGACCAAGATGGTACATAATTCCATTCGGACAGACTGATTTCCGCATCTTTAAATCCATGTTTTCGTATGGTAGCGTTCGATATTTCTATTCTTTTCATGAAGTCGTCCGTACTTTTACTATAGATATGATAGGAAACAAAGTCTAAAGGAGAATTGGTGTTTTTGCAATGTTTAAGGAAAGCCTCGCCAAGCTCACTGTCCATGTTAAAGGCGATTGTAGGACCTCCAACTTTTAGGTTGGCATCGAGTTTTTTTAAGGTCTTGGCCGTTATTTCATATAATTGAAGATACTGTTCTTGAGTTCCTGACCAGCAATCTGCGATGTCCGGCTCATTCCAAACTTCCCAATATTGAATATCCCAATTAAAACCTTTGGCCCAGCCCATATTATAGTGCTGCACTATCCGGGAACAAATGCGCGCCCATTTTTCAAAATCGGCTGGAGGATGGATGTAAAATTTTGGCTCACCATGCTCAATACTTTCACCCAGCCTAAATATTACTTTTGCGCCAAGATCCAAGATCGACTTTATATAAATGTCTGTTTTTTGAAAATGATAGTTTGCCGGGTCATTTTCATTGGCATCAAAGTTTGGAAAGATGGTGTGAATATCAACTGTTTCTTCATCGGAATATCGAGTATCATGAAGGCGTATATGCGGAGGGCCGAAGGTTTTGAAATATTCGCTATTATCAAATGCATTTCCCAATCTAACTCTCGGACCGCCGTTAACCCCGTTCAAGGGTTTAAAACTTCCTATGGTTTTGGATAAATCTACCGTAAACTCAGGCAATATTACATTGTCATTGCTTTGAGCGAGTAATGTATTTCCAGCTATTAATCCTAAAAATAAAAAAATACCAAAGCATGCTGATTTAATACTATTGATTGTGTTCATGGGTTTTTCGATAACTTTTACGGTAGAAAAAAATCGAAGTTACAATTTTTTCGCACTTAGAATAATTATATAGATTCACAGAAGATTTTACATACTTATCATCAACCAAGCTACTTCGTTGAGCTGTACATGTATGGTATGAAGAACGGATTCATATTATTTCATGATAACACTTTGTCTGCGGGAGTAGTCACAAAGGAAAGAAGAGAGTGGCAACACAGCACCGAAGTTTTAATTTGTAATCAATTTTAAGATTAAAAGCCTCGCGAACTAGCCTTACCGCACGGATGGAAGATTCTTTTTTCTTGTATACAGCAAAAGTTGAATATTTCGCATTTATTTAAGTCCGCTGTTACAAGAGTTACCAACCCTGTGATAGGGGGGCAAGTTTTACCCGTAAGCAGAACCATTATTCAGATATTTTTATAGCTTTATTTAACTCTAATAATTTATTAATAAATGCTTCGTTAGTTTTCGGTGTTATATACAATTCGTTGTATTTGTCATATTTGATGATTAAACCTTTTCTTGCTGTCGCAGGTCTGAATCCCACCCAAAGCGTTTTTCCTTTTATCACCTCCGTTATTCTGTCCGCGTTTATTTTTCCATTAAAAGGACCGCTTCTATAAATCAATCCGTCTTTTTTTGATAATTCATAATTGGTTCCGAAATAGAGCCAGAGTAGAAGTGCAATAACACTAAATAAAAGGATTGGGGGCCAATAACCTTCCGTTTCGATTTTTCCGTTAACAATATGGGAAACCATAATTGCAGTTAGAAATACACTTATTCCAAGAATTACAGAACTAAAGAATATGTCTTTTCTACTTTCGAATTTCATTTTTTTTAACTATAGGGTTCGGACATGTAAAGTTGCTTGTATTAACATCAATTTTTTACAAATACACACCAAACTTGAATTTCAATAGGAATTTTCAAAATAGGGGTGAATAGGGAGATGCCTTTACATTTCTGCCTGTTGTACAAGTTAGCAAAAAAGTTTGTTGCCTGAGTTCTTTGATTTTGTGAGTGCATCCCGGGTATCTTGTTTCGTAACCATCTTTTCCAATATAGTTTAGTGTTAGTGTCGCCAAGCCACAATGTTGGGCACTTGGGTAAAGGGGAGTTGCAATGAGAAAAGCATGAAAATTGCGCTGATTACGAGTTATAACGAGTGGTTCAAACAAGCCTATGGAATATCACGATTTGATTACGACAGAAATGATGTGGGTAGATGGCCCTGAATGTTATTAGTTTTTGCTCAGTTCTTTATTGAGTATCGTTTTTATTTTTTTTTAGATTTCTATTCTCATTTCTACCAGATGTTTTTTAAATCCAAATTTTTCGTATGCTGAAACCGCTTTGCTATTATCTTCATAAACATCTAAACGTAATTCATTTAAATTCCTTGATTGTGCCCAAAGTTTCAATTTTTCAATAACTTTTCGACTAATTCCTTTGCCCCGATATTCGGGTTTGACATACATGAACCCTATATATCCATATTTATTAAATTTTAAATACGGTTTAGCATTATTTATCTTAACATACCCAGAAGCAATAATTTCATTATTACATAATGCAACGATTACTTCCGTATCATTTGATTCAATCATAGCCCTGATATCATAATAATTGATATGCTCAATTTTTAATGTAGGGTCATAGGGGCGTTCCGCCGATATAATTCCTTGTTCAAATTCATACAAAGTCGGCAAGTCATTTATTTCTGCAGGTCTAAAATTAATTCTATTCATTGTGAAGTCTATTTTTTGTTTTACAATAGCCTTTGATAGGTTCATAACCAAATAGTTGTTTAAAGTTAAACATTTATTCGCCCTGATTTCTCTCGTTATAAATTGTCCGGTTTAAGGGAAAGGGGGAGTTATTACTATTGTATTTTATGTCGAATCTTGATTCGTCTTCAAATCTGGGCATAAAATCCACGGGTGGCCTGTCGGGGAGCGTATTTCGGGCGGTTTGTGTTAAAGTCCCTCATCCAAATATTCAGTTAGTGCTTCTAAGTACAGTTTATTAAATGCACTTCCTGAAAAAGGATTTTGACTGGTTACTAAATTTCTGTCCTTAATTGCAAAGTTTGCTTTTGGCAGACCGCATTTATATTTGAGCCCCAGTCTTTTTAATTTTTTGGCTATTTTTCTATTTTCCGGTCTTCCTTTCATAATGAAGCGCTCAATGACAAATTCTTCGAATGGTGAAACTGAATTGACTTTAAAACCAAAATATGGGTTCTCTTCTTCTGGTATGGTCAAAATGAGACTGGGTGCGTGACAAATGAGTCCTGTAGGTTTGTTTTTTATTGCAAAATGCTTTAACAAAAATGGGATGCTTTTATTCTCCATTAAATCTATCATTAAACCTTGCCCTCCTGGAATAATTAAACCTGTGTAGTCAGCTTTATTTTCAATGGCTTTCTCTAGTGTCATTGGGTTATTAAACGAACGGTCTTTCTTTACAAATGCAACTGCTTCATTCTTGACCTTTAAACGGTCTTTCCAATATTTTTCATTAATACTTTCTTCATCAATGGTCGCGACAATTCCATTTGGTGTGGCAAAATCAACGACAAATCCATTTTCCGTGACAGCTTTATAGGCTAAATAGAACTCATTGAGAAAAACACCGGTTTGTCGTAGTTTCCGTCCGTTATTAAGTTCTAAGGTGTCCGCTGCACTCATTACAAACAGTATTTTCTTGTTTTGTGCAGAAAGGGTAATGCTAGATATCATTGCTATTGTAGTACAAAAAATTATTGTTTTCATTTCTTTTACTTAGTTGCAACAATTTCAATTTCTATTAAACAGTTTGGTGCAGTTGCAAGTAACGGTAACGGGACAATAGTGCTGGCTGGAAAATTTTTAACCCTCCATTCTTTGGATGCGACATCAATGAGAATCTGCTTTTTCTCTAGTGTGAAGTCTACTATGTAAACTGTTTGTTTCACCACATCATTTATTGATAACCCTACCGCTTCTAGAGCCGTTTTAACATTGGAAACAGTTTGACTTACTTGTTCTTCAAAATCTTCGGAAATCAATTTACCGCTAGTATCGGAAGCCCATTGGCCTGAAAAATAATAAAGCTTTCGTCCTTCGGGGATTTTGACGATATGTGAAAAGCCATTGTCTTTAGGATTGAATAACCCAGTAGGATTGATAAACGTATTTTCGTCTTGATTCATAACATTGTTTTTTATTATTTTTTAGTAGAGCAATCAGTCAATAATAGGGGTATTGACGGCAAAATTATTCTCCTTATCATATCATATTTTAAATGATACAACAAAGAAAGAGTAACCTACACATGTATACATTTACATATGTAAAGAAAACTAGCGCTTACTATTTTGGCTTCTAATTCTGCTTAATTGTGTTGGGGTAATACCGAGGTAGGAGGCAATATGGTATTGGTTGATCAGGATTTCTAAATTCGGGTGGTCTTTTTTGAAGATTTTGTAGCGCTCTTTTGCTTCGAGAGTTACAAGTTCAATTTCACGTTTCTCTTTTATCGAAAACTTGTATTCTGCTATAATTCGTGCAAGACTTTCAAATTTCGGGTAATCTTTATAAAGTGAAGTGAGTTGTCTGAAATCAGCAACCAAAAGCGTGCAGTCGGTTAGACATTGAATATTAATTAAATTTTTTTTCTTCGTGGTTATTGATGAATATGCTGCTACAAAATTTGAAGGTGTAAAAAATGTTTTGTTGTATTCATTTCCCGTTTTATTGCGAAAAAATGCCCGTAATACTCCATTTGAAACAAAAGCTAATTTTGATGAAAATTCTCCTTCTTTGGCAAAATAATCGTTCTTTGTGAGTTGCATTTCAGAAAACAATGAAATGAAAACTTCCATTTCACTTTCTGTAAAAGAGATTAATGCTTCCAAATATATTTTTAATTCATTCATCTTTGGTTAAGGTGTTCGATTTTATGAATTATTGACAACGCTTAAACATTGTCGGAATTGGTTTTTTCTTTATTCTGGTAAACATTAGGATCAAATTTTTCCATATATATTTCGGGTTTGTGTAGTTTAGTAAATCCGTATTTTACATAGAGCCATTCCGCTGTGCTTGTCAATAGAATCCATCGTCTTAAATCTTGTAAATGGTTATGTTCCATAATTGTTTCCATAAGCCATTTGCTCAACCCAAGTCCTCGATATTCTTTTAAAATAAAAATATCTCCTAGATATGCGATAGTAGAAAAGTCAGAGATGACTCTTGCATAACCAATTAATTTTGAGTCAAGGTAAATTCCGAAATTCAAGGAGTTATTTATTGACTTTTTTACTTTATCCAATGAAATTCCATTACTCCACCCAGATTCGTTGTTCAAAAAATTGTGAATCAATGAAATGTCCAATTTGTTGTTGTCAGTTGAAATCAGATATTCGTTTTTGTATTTTTCTACAATCTCCAATTTAGTTCAAGTTTCTTAAATTGATGCGGGTGCCCGAGCTATGAGTAGTGCGGGAGTGCGTAGGCGTTTCCTTTCCCCGGCGCACATAGCTATTTCTAATTGTTTTGATTTTTCTCTTTTTCTTGTTTAAAGTTAAATTAAAAATTACGCGTCAGCGAAATATTCAATTTAGTGACTTTATAAATATAAACAGACCTTTTGTTTTTGCCTTAAAGTCTGCATTATATTTATGTTGTGTTGTTAGCCGTTTTCTTCCATGTAACGATTCCGTTTCTATATTCCCACTTCTGATTTGTTGGAATTTTTCGAAATCCATTTACCAACTTTATTCTATGTTTCGAGATTTTAATTCTTCCTCTAATACTTTGATTTTTTTTGCGTTTTTTATAAACGGATAGGTTAGAAGTAATGGGAAGAACGCAAAAAAACCAAATCCGTTCTTAATTGTACTAAATACAAAAATGCCTATACAGACGCCAATAAGTGTTGCATTTGCTATTTTGTTATGTTGTATTTTCTTTTTTTCTTTAAGTAACTCCTCGTTAGTTGAATCTGCGAATTCCTCTTTTTCCATTTTTCTAATATTATATACTTTTTATCGATTTGATGGATTTTTTTCTCAAATGTTACATCCTAAAATACGGCTACAGATTAATAATTGTTTTTAAGCGGTATATTGGTGCACGTAATTAGGTGTTTTATACTCTAAAGATAAATGTAATCTGTTGTTGTTATACAATTTGATTGCGTTTTTGGTCGCTTTCTTGGTGTGAACCGCACTGGTAAAGGTCTGGTTGAGATAGAATTCTTCTTTAAGTATTCCGTTGACACTTTCTGCCATCGCGTTTTCGTAACAATAGTTTTCTTCGGTCATACAGATTTCTATTTTCTTTCTTTTCAATATCCGTGTTACAGTATTGAATACCCCTGTCCGAATGATGGATAAGCCGGTCGGTGTTCTTGGCGTTGTAAATGGTTTTGTTAAGAGCGCTAAGGCACCCATTGAGTTCCGGGTTATCGCTCGGGTCATATCCAACGATCTTGCGTGAACATATATCCGTTATGGGGGCTAGATAACAGAATCCGCATAGGTTATGTCAGAGGCTTAAACCTGATCGGACCTATCTATCTTCAAGTCTTTTATGATGTTACCATACGTGTGGAACCTGTGATACGAATTGGTGGTTCTGGAAGCATATTTTTTTTTACGAGCAGTTCATTTTCTATCAGGATATAGAATAGCTGGTTCCTACCTATTTTCGGGTTCACTTCTAAAAAGTCTTTATGTAACGACTTCATGAGGTTTGGTATGATTATATTCTTTCACAAGTAGTTTTTAACGCTCCAACGTTTTGATAGCGAGCTCAAGTGATTACTTCATAGTTACAGATCGGCATTTTCTTCATATAGTTGGCTAACCATTTCTATATCTCCCCGTAAATGGCCCTTAGTATGCTCCTGCCAAGAATCAACTAAAATTTTACTTGTGGCATTACATGCTTGTAAACCATAGGAATATGGTCGGCACCCAGCAGTGTGTGTAAAGGTAATATCGTGAATCTTCTCGTTAGCATTTCCATCTTTATCAATTATTCGATAGGCCGCATCGATGTCAATACCTCCCGTATAAAGAAAAGTATCACAACCGCGGACAAAGACCTCCCGCTCTGAATGGCCACTATCCAATTGGTCAATGGCAATTACAGAATTAAATTTGGCCCTTGCTTTTCTAACCATATTATTTTCTATCAATGATTTAAAAGGATAATTTTCTAATCCGATATCTTTCTGACCGGCGCAATTAATAAAAAGATTATATTCGTATTTTTTAAAATTCCCGTCATTTTCCTCTATTTCTATTACCGTTTTATTTCCGTTACCGTCTTCATCCATAACAGTTACTCTGCCCGCTACCATGTCTATACACCCAGCTTCCTCCAATGCCAGAAGTATATGCGCTGATGATAAAGGTAGGGCTGCAATTACGTTCATTAGGAATGGCATGACCTTCTTCTTCAAAAATAAATAATCTTCTGCGGGTAGTAGCTCGGCGTGAAAATTCAAGCAATACATTAAGTCGTCCAATGTCTCCTTCCAATGAATTGGTCGATTCTGTTCTACCGATATTTTTGCCCCGACCAATTCCTTTCGCATCCCCTCAAAAGAGTCAAAGTACTCATGGCGCTCGGACATCATGTCCACAAACTTCTCAAAACCAATCGTGGGATTTTTTAGTTGTTCCACAATCGATGGAATATTATCCTTCGTAAATGCTTCTATAAGTGCAGCTCGGCAGATGGTATCGAAATAGGTTTTTAAACTTAGAAACCCCATCTCATCCACAATTGACATAATTTGTTCTCTATCGGTATGGCGATAAATTTCCCGCATGGCATTTCGTTGCTCATATTGTAGGTGGGGAAGCCAGCCCTCAGCTGAATGCATGACCAATTTAAAGTCTTGAGCATTCTCGTATTTATCAAAACGTAGCCCATTTTTGTACTGCACGAATTTCCCGTGGCGATGTGCGAGCGATGAAACCACATCAAATGCACTTAATGAAGCGCCCAATGTTCCAACAGTGAAATTGAACAGGGAATTTTCTTTAGGAAGAAGCTTATGAATTGGCCAGGGAGAGGCATAATATCCCTTGTTCGGCTTGTCATCTTCGTTCCAATAATGTCCCGTCGCTATTACTACCTTGTTAAATAGTAAGGTTTCTTTACCCGAACCGGTCGCTATAATCTCTAAATTTACTCCCTTTGGTTTTATATCAATGATTTCGGTTCTAGGCAACTCTACAACTGTCAAGTTTGATTCTCTTAATTTGCCAATCAATGTACAATACTGTGAGTGCAGGTATTTTCCCAAAGCAATCCTACTATAAACTTCGGAATCTTTAATTGGCCTTTCGAAAATATTTAATGCCCTTAGGGTTTCATCATCTTGTAAGCGAAGCCAATCGCCAAAAGATTCCATAAGTTCGGTAATCTCTTCGGACGAAATATTGGACATATTATAAATATCTGTAGTTGCTGGATTATAAGGCATGCCCATGCCCAGCGTATCCGACTTCTCAAATATGGTAATACTTTCCACACTCGTTTGGACAAAATCCTGTGCATCGCTTAGATGCTTTAAAAAGTAGATAGCAGTCGCACCAGAACCAATAATCGCAAGTTTTGTTTTTTCCTGTTTCACTTCATTTACCATTAGCCTACCAAATTAATTATGTTTGCAACGGAAAATCAATTCCTTATGAATATCAATGCTGCGTATCCCGGTATGTTAATCTTACTTGTCACCGCCTTATTATCCGTTGGAATCGCTGCGACTTCCATAGCATCGACATCTAAATCGGATAGGGAATCATCGTATTTTTTGTCCGTACTATTTAAATACAACTGCCAATCACTGCTTTCGATTCCTATTCCGTAATCTTCGTAATCGACATGGCAAAAATTTAAGATAACCATCACGTCACTACCGCGATGGTAGGCCAATATTTTAGTTTCTGGGTTGAAATGAACTATTTCCGTTTCTTGTTCCCGTAGCCCTGTGGCGCCGGCATTTTCCCCTGTGCGAAGCTTGATAATGCTTCCTACTAGCTCCGTAATTCCTTTGAGACGTTTTTGTTTTTTCCAATCTAAAGCCTCCGTGTCTTGGAAATATTCGTCCTCTATAAATTCCTGCCCCTGAAAAAGCATTGGTATTCCCGGTGCTGTTAGCGTGAGGATTATGCCCAGCAAAGCACGCTTCTTGGCAAACACACTTTCAGCATCACCTGGTTGAATTTCTTCGGGTACCCTAGCTTTGCCATTGGCAACTTCATCGTGTGATTCGGTATAGATGACCCGCCTAAAAGCATCTCCGCTATAGCTATGTTCTAAAGCATCAACAATTTTCTGTAGATCCCGTGTATCATCATGCGTATCTATGAGCGCCTCCCTAACTGGATGTACGAAATTCATATCCCATTGTGAGCCATACCCAATGCCGCCCGATTCAATGGTATTGGTTACAAAGTCATGTCCTTTAAGATCTTCGGCAATAGTGAGAACATGCGGATATTTCTCCTGCAGTTCGGTATTGATTTCGCGCATCATCTGATTGCCTTCCTCGATGGCGTTGTCTTCCCCGAGTCCTCCGTCTTCGAAGCGTATGTACGACGTGGCATCCAATCGTAATCCGTCGCAACGGTATTTTTCAATCCACATTAGTGCATTGTCGCGCAGGTATTGTCTTACCTCTTGTCTTCCATAGTCTGGGCGGGTATCGCCCCAGGGCGTTTCCCTACGATGATCGTTATAGAAATAGATTCCCCCTTTGTCGTTCTCGCTCCAGCCATCAAATTGCCATAAATCTACATCCGATGGTCCGAAGTGATTATATACAACATCCATTATTACGGCAATACCGGCCTTATGCGCCTCTTTAACAAGTTTTGCCAGGCCTTCCGGCCCACCATAGTCTTGTTCAATCGCAAAAGGGTGTGCAGGGTTATAACCCCAAGAAATTGCTCCTGCGAATTCTGCCACGGGAAGAAGCTCAATGCAGTTTATACCAAGATTTTTTAAATATGGTAACTTTTCAATTACATCTTCAAACGTTCCGACTGTATCAGGATCTTTTCGATTAAAGGTGCCAACATGTAATTCGTAAATAACTAGGCTGTTCCATGCTGGAATTTGAAAATCGTCGCCTTCCCAATCAAAATCAAGGGTTTTGATAACCGAGTTGCCATTACTGTTAGTTACTTCAAAAGCATATGGGTCATTACGTTGCAACCTCATTTCACCATTATGAATTAAATATTTATATTCATGCCCCTCCTTGGCCTTCTCCGTAGTTGTCGACCAATATCCGTTTTCTTCATGCTCTAATTCGAGATCATCTTCCTTCCAATCATTAAAATCCCCAATCACAAAGATTCTTTCCGCATGGGGAGCCCAGACCCTAAATGTGGTATGCCCTTCTTTAAGCACAGCACCCATTCCCGCTGATTTGACAATCGTATTTTCCATAGACATATTTATTAACTTATTAATTTGATGTCAAATTTAATGTCGATTTAAATACGGCCTCCAATATGGCATTGGTATAAATAACTCAAAAAGTAATTTGTTTGCCCCGAAAGGGTTGACTGCAAGTATGTAAGATATTATGATGTGCCTACTGGCTGAGTTACTGGTGATTTTTTGTGGACGTATTCCTTACAACAGTATTAGGATTCATTTATTCATAAATTTTCAATCATCATCTGCTAGAGAAAGTTTATATCTTTCGTAATAATCGGTAGCAAAGATTTACAATTTGAAGATACATTACAATGGTTTAAGATTATTGAATATTATTGAAGGTTATTTAGTCAATACCTAGTCACATATTTCTTCTTGAGGTGTAAATAGTTAACATTTAAGGAAATAGCAGGGGTATGTTTCCGCTGCTATTTCCTCTAATCACACACTTTAATTGCTAATGCTACTGCCTGAATAATTCGATATGTGAATGTTAATCCGCATAATTGATAATAGCTGTACCCCCCAAACTATTACTCCTAATTGAATTAATGGTCCTATCCAATGCTTTCATAAGAATATCGAATGAATATGGTTTATGTAAGTAACGGTTTGCGCCCATTTCAAATAAACTCGAAATCTTTTCAATATCATAAACGTTTGAATAGACCACGATTGGCACGTTTTTAAACTTAGCGTTATCGCGTATTTCAATTAAACATTCTTCACCATTCTTTTTGGGCATCAAGAGATCTAAAAAAATTATATTAGGTAATTTATTAGTACTCTTCAAAATTGTTATGAGCTCGTCACCGTTGTTAAATAGTGTAACGTTACTATTCTTATCAATTGCCGATATGGCATCAGTAAATATTTTCTGATCGTCCTCATCATCTTCTGCCATATAAATTAATAATTCTTCATTTTCTTCCATCGTATTCTATCCTTATTAATTTAACCTCCAATTATTTCACCGCCATTGATATGTATTACTTGCCCGGTCATATAACTACTGTCTTCGCTCGCCAAGAAAACATAAGCAGGCCCAACTTCCGAGGGTTGCCCTGGCCTGCCCAGTGGCACATCTTTTCCGAAATTTTCCAAATCATCACCACTGAATGTAGCAGGTATTAAGGGTGTCCAAATAGGTCCGGGTGCCACGGCATTAACCCTAATATTTTTAGGGGCTAATGATTTTGATAAACTTCGAGTAAAGGAAACGATAGCACCTTTGGTGCTTGCATAATCAATTAAATGTTCAGAACCACGGTATGCAGTTACTGAGGTGGTATTAATTATGGTGTCACCCTTTTGCAGATGAGAGATTGCGGCCTTTGCTATATAGAAATAAGCATAAATATTGGTAACAAAAGTTTTATGCAAATTTTCTGAAGTAATATTCTCGATAGCTTCGGTCGGAAATTGCATCGCTGCGTTGTTGACCAAGATGTTCAATTTTCCAAAATGAGCAATAGTCTTATTTATAGCGCGTTTACAAAATTCCTCATCCTTGATATCACCTTTTAACAGTAGGCATTTAACACCTTCAGCTTTAATTTCATTTTCGGTTGCTTCCGCATCTTTATCTTCGTTTAAATATACTATTGCAACATTTGCACCTTCTCGGGCGAAATGTATTGCGGCACTCTTACCGATACCACTATCGCCCCCAGTAACAAAAGCTACTTTGCCCGTTAACTTATTGCTACCCCTATAATTTTTTCTAATGGTTAGTGGTTCGGGGTTCATTTTAAATTGATCTCCAGGTTGCCTAGTTTGCGCTTCGCTCTCTTTAACTTTTATATTTTCCATCGTCATATTGTGTTAAGTTTCTTAATCTGTGAATTCAAATTTATTTAGGTACGACTATCATCAGTGTGTAATATGGGAAAGAAGTACCCTTAATTTAATTGAAATTTAAGCCGCTATTTTCCTACATTCCTCTGCACAAGCTAAGCATGACGCAGCACAGGATTTACAGTGCTCATGGTCATGTGCCTGGCACTGCTCCGCACACCATTCGCACATTTCAGCGCAAAGGGCAGCGTATCGTTTGGAAAAGGGACTATCCGCAATCATAAGCTTAATACAGACTAAACAAGCATCGATACACTGAACACAACATGAGGGGCAATCATTCATACTTTCCTTTCCACTCATTTGAATCAAGCAGTTTTGGCAATCCGTAAAGCATTGTTGACAAGCTTCTATGCATTTCCGATATTTAGATAACATGATATTATATTTTTAGTTGAACATATTTTCATCTATAAAATTATGGTGGGTGCTTCATACATATTTGCTCAATTGCATTGAAGTTGAACGTTATACATTTTAGCGGCACAGATGGATATTTGGCTATTGCAAATTAGAAGCAATCATTATCTTACCTATGTAATTGTATTATCTGGGCTCAACGGGATGTGAATTCACTTATTGTGATATTCATCGATGGCTAATGGAGGTATTTGGATAGTCATTTAAACTAATCTTGATTTACATCTTTCGTCATCCATAAGTTGAAAGATCTCGCTTGCTTTCGTGAAGTAGAGAGGTGCTACAGTGTTTTTAGAAACGAACCCTATATTATGGTGGAAATCAGGAAATCATAAGGGTAAATATTCAACTACCTTCTGGAAGGTTTTAGTCAATAATACGTTTTGCACAGAAGATTTAACCGATGTTTTTCTACATCAGGCTGTGTTTTTGCGATACCTAAATATTAAAAACAGCATGAGAATATTTAAGAGTGCTGAAATACCATTTGTAATTATTATTGGTAAGTCTGATTTTAAAATTCCATACAGGGTCCAAAGCAATACACCAATAGTTATAATAAAAAACATTTTAGGGGAAACATCATCCACTTTTCTGGATTTCCAGGCTTTGATAATTTGGGGTAAGGCCGCCACTGTGGTAAAAATACCAGCGAGTGTTCCAATAATTTCTTCAAACTCCATAAACTATCGAATTATTTATCGATGATTTTGTTTAGTGTAATTGTCGTTTAGTTCCAATTATCACAACAAACTTAATGCGTTTATACTAGAGTTTACTGCTTGTGAATTTTTAATTATATCTCATATAGCTGAAATCTTTGTTCATTTGATTTTTTGTGTAAAAGCTCCAATAGGTAACGTTAATTTTATTGTTAAAATCCTTTTCATTTTCAAATTAAACTGTGGAAATTATAGCGATATCGTTGTTTGGAATCTTTGGGTGGAGAGGGTTACCTCATAGTTATTCTAATCCGTCAAAGAACAAATGGTATTGGTTTTATATATAATAGATTGTAGCACATATTTTTTTTGGGAATTGCTGCTTTTTAATTTAATCTGAAGACTTTTTTATTGCTTTGATATACTTAAATACTCACCGTAAAATCCAGAGGTAGTACTGTAGCTTAATTTTCTACGAATCGGCTCTAAAATCTAAGTGGGTAGCAGTCAAGCTGCTCTTCAGATGAATATGTTCCGAGAGAAAAGCTGGATAGCCCATTGACTGATTTAAGTTGAGTTCTGAATCGCACAAAATTTTGGAAATCAGGGAGGAATTGAGTTCAATGCAGGTTGCGCCGAACCATTCCAGTCCGAAGGTGTACCATGTCTCGCCTTGCACGCTAAGTTTAGAGTATTCTAGTTGACAACCTTCTTCAACTATTTGTGAAGAAGAAAACAGTCTTGTATTGCCGTTGCTTTTGGTTATCTGTACAGCCATCCTTTCTTTGGAAATTGATATCCATCTTTCGTACTTACCTTGGATTACCTTCGACAAAAGTTTATCGTTAGTATCTGCTTCAAAACTCCATTTGATCCAATTCTCAAAAGAGCCCCATGCATTGGAATTCAGACAACCTTTTGAGCGCACACCGATACGCTGTTTGACCTCTATTTCTCGGCCTCTGAGCTTCACACTGAGGCTGTCGTTTTTCAAAGATAAATATATATCTTCACGTTTATCGGGGGAACCCAATTCAAGGCTTTCAAACCACATTTTAATAGGTTTATTTGCCTCTTTGAAGAACCATCGTATTTCTTTCGTTTTAAACATAACTCCAAATATTTTATTAGTAAAAAGATGCTTTTACAGAAAAGCCTGTATAGATTGAATAAAATAAATCTAAAGATTTGAGAAATAGGTTTCTATAATCCTAATTCTGGTCTGTTGCTTCTTGAAGGTCGTTTTATCGATGATTATTCGGGTTTGTTGGGTTTGTCTGCTTGTTTCTTCTTAATTTTCCCTAGTCATCTGAATTATTTACTTTTTTTAAACTGAAAGCATATCCATTACTAGCTTTTTCAAATCAAAATGTCCATTTCGAAGTAAGGAAGTTGCTTAAAACCTTGTAATAATACTGTGTAAATTGTATAATCCGCAGATAAAAAGAGACATAGGTGAATGCCTATAATCATTACAATGCCTTAGACCGTTCCTCCAAATCTTTAATGTTTTTAATTAGGGCGAGGCCGCTCTCTATTTTGAGCATCTGATTCCGCAATATAATTGCCGTAGTGGTGGGCAAACTGATTTCCCTTAAAACCTCCTCGTATTCCTCAACGGCTGCCCTTTCGCCTCGAATCGATTCTTGCAACATAGCCTCATCGGAATTGCCAAAGAACGATTTGATGTCTATCCATGCTCGGTGTGCCGCTGCAGTTGCGCTTCCGGATTCGTCGAAGTCTTTGCCGAGGGTAACGATTTCTGATTTGAGTTCTTCTGCAAATGCCCTTCGTTGCAGGGCTTTTTCATTAAAATAGGCTGAAAGAATTCTGTTTTCCGTATTGTTGGCCGCATTGCCAAAACCCTTCTCGGCATCGCTATTTTTTTCTAGAATTCCATTTAGCCTATCGGCCAGTTCTTTTGTGTATGTTCCCATAATATCTGAGTTAAAAATTAAATTGAAGATATATTTTTCAATTCTTATACCGTAGTCCTAAAAATTTTAAAATTACTCCAATAGATTTTGCATGATAATCTACTATGGTCAAAAAAAAGTAGAATCAAAAGTCGCTAGCCAACAGTTGGAACTTTTTTTGAAAATAAAATACCTGTAAAGTCAATAGTTTCCTATGAATGAATCTTAAAATTAAGGAGGTGAAAACAATTCAGAAGACCTTGGTACCGATTCTCATCCCTTTATAGAATGGGTTTTGTAAGGAAACAAGCAAGACGTTCCACAGTTTGTCTATGGAAAAAGACTAAAATCAGATTTCTAATGAATTTTTCTAAAGTGGGGATAAGAACTTAAAATGTTGTACATATGTTGTACATAGAAATAAAAAATGGGCTTCCAATTGCATGGAAGCCCATTTTTATTGGTAGCGAGAGGGGGACTTGAACCCCCGACCTCAGGGTTATGAATCCTGCGCTCTAACCACCTGAGCTACCTCGCCGAATAAATTTTCAATATATAACTACAATGCAGTGAACAACACGCATTCACTTTATCGTTTTCAACTTGCCTAGCTCTAAAATAGCACCATTTAACTTGGCCGGCTTGGCGGCAAAAATCAAATTAAATGACTTGGCCTTCTGTTTAAACGGCTGCAAATATAAAATTTAATTTCGGGTACATCAACATAAGTAGATTAAAAAATATTCTTATGTAAATATTTTTTTATCATA
Source organism: Kriegella aquimaris (assembly GCF_900103215.1). Lineage (GTDB taxonomy): Bacteria > Bacteroidota > Bacteroidia > Flavobacteriales > Flavobacteriaceae > Kriegella > Kriegella aquimaris. The sequence continues at coordinate 532,137 of NZ_FNGV01000001.1, read as the reverse complement.
TTTAAATATATATATTGCCCATTGTAAATACCTTTTTGAATGAATGATAAAATTAAATTTGAACTTGAGTTCGTAGTACAGTCTTCACCACAGATGTTGTATCAGTATTTGTCTACGCCGTCAGGTCTGTCAGAGTGGTTTGCCGACAACGTCAACTCAAGAGGTGAAATATTCACTTTCATTTGGGATGGATCGGAAGAAGAGGCCAAACTATTAAAAAGAAAAAGCGATGAATTTGTGAAATTTGCGTGGGCAGAGAACGATGATAATAGTTTTTTCGAAATGAAAATTATTGTTGATGAAATTACAAAAGATGTCTCTTTGTTCATAACCGACTTTGCCGATGAAGATGAAGTAGATGAAGCCAAAATGCTTTGGGAGAATCAAGTATCAGACCTAAAACAAGTATTAGGTTCTAAATAGTAACTTTTCTGAAATGATAATATAAGGCCTTGATTTATCAAGGCTTTTTCATTCCCGACTTTTATCCTCTTTTATTAACACAGGCATACCCTACTAGGTTTGCGCTCCTTTTTTAGCTAGTATTTTCTAGCCTATAAATTAAACAAGAAATAATAATTGCAGGAAGATTGATTTTAAAAACACAACACCGAAGATGAGCGGAGAGATTAATTTTAACGGAGACTTGCACGCGAGAGAGTCATTGTACCTAAATCATGAAAATCGGGGTTTACGCTATGGTGATGGTCTTTTTGAGACACTGCGTGTCATTCATGGCAAGATAATTTTTTGGGAAGATCATTACCTTCGCCTTATGGCTTCGATGCGTATTTTACGTATGGAGATTCCAATGAGTTTTACAATGGAATTTTTAGAGGAAGAGTTACTGAGAACACTACGTCAAAATGCATTGATCGACAAACCGGCAAGAGTACGTTTAAGCGTGTTTAGAAACAATGGCGGCTTGTACACCCCACTGACCAATGAAATATCGTATATCATAGAAACTGTAGCGTTAGACGCGGCATTTTACCAAATAAGCGATGGTCGGTACGAGGTTGAATTGTTCAAAGATTTTTATCTTAATTCCGATATGCTTTCTACGCTAAAGACCAATAATAAAATATTGAACGTAGTGGGCAGTATCTTTGCCAAAGAGAACGGATATGAAAATTGCCTATTGTTAAATCAAGACAAACAGGTGGCAGAAGCTCTAAACGGTAATATTTTCTTGGTCAAGAACGGAGTGATTAAAACGCCTCCCTTAAAAGATGGTTGTTTGAACGGGATAATTCGAAAAAAGGTTATGGAAATCGTGACCAAAACGGAAGACTATACTTTAGAAGAAACATCCATTTCACCTTTTGAACTACAAAAAGCCGACGAACTTTTTATCACCAATTCGGTAGTCGGTATTCGTCCAATAACCAAATATCGAAAAAAAGAGTTCGAGAGAGCCGTAGCGACACAACTGTTGGGTAAACTAAATGCTTTGGCGAGATTGACTTAAAACCAAGGGCGCTATCGCTAAATTAATTTTAAAAAGGGCTCTTAGTTTAAACTTGGGTTTTCAGGGGCATTCGACCACAAAAGATAGTTTCCGCCCAATTCCACCATTTTTTCTTTCCAAAAGGCATTGGAAGACTTTTGAATGATGGCGCTTTGGTAATCGTTTATGACTACGACCCATGATTTTGAAGTCAATTCTTGGTCTAATTGAAGTGAAGACCAGCCAGAATAACCTAAAAAGAAACGAATATCATCTTCTGAAATTACTTTTTGGTTGATCAGGCTAACGGTATCGTCAAAATCTCCACCCCAATAAATTCCATCCGATATTTCGATGCTATTGGCAATCAAATCAGGAACTTTGTGAATGAAATAAAGATTGTCTTGCTCGACCGGGCCTCCATTGTACACTTGAAAAGGGATTTCTATCTCTGTGATAAGGTCGCTAATGTTATATTCCAAAGGTTTATTAAGTATAAACCCTACAGAACCTTCTTCGTTGTGTTCTGCTAAAAGTACGACTGACCGGTTAAAAGAAACATCACCGGTAAGGGTTGGTTCCGCAATTAGAAGTTTACCTTTCTCTGGTTTCAAAATCACCATAATAAATGGACTTGTTGTCTCTAAAATAAGACAATTCTTATTAAAAGCAAAAAGAGGGAGTAAAAAAAAGCGTCTCTGTTAAGAGACGCTTTTTCAGTATTCAATACTTAAGACTAGTTTACTGAACTAGCTAACTCAGAACCTGCTTTAAACTTTACTACGTTTTTAGCGGCAATTTGAATAGTTTTTCCAGTTGAAGGGTTTCTACCTTCTCTTGCGTTTCTTTTTGATACGGCCCAAGATCCAAAACCTACCAAAGATACACGGTTTCCTTTTTTAAGGGATTTTTCAACATTCCCCAAGAAAGATTCCAAAGATTTTTTTGCTGCTGCTTTAGTAATGCCAGCATCTGCCGCCATTGCGTCGATTAATTCTGTTTTGTTCATAATGTAAATAAATTAATTGTTGTTAAAATATTAAACCTTAAACAAATTTATATGGATTTCCCTGCAACGCAAGTAAAATAGGGGGAAATTGCGGTTTTTGTTGATAACTTCAGGTGTTTGTTAATAAAGTAGGGTTTTTTTTACGTTTCTCGCAGCCCAATGATAGTGGGGGTTTAGACAACATGGGCAGATTCTGATAAATTAAGTCCATTTAATACCTCGCTGGTCTTCATTTTTCTTTTTCCCGGTAATTGAATTTCAGTGGGCATAATAAAGCCATTTTTTATAGCAATTTTCAGCTCTTTCTTATCAGAAATAATCGACCCTATACTTAAGGTATGGTTTTCCATAATTTTTGTGGCGCCATATATTTTAAGGAACACATTTTCGTCTCCGTTCACCAGTGTTGTCCATGCAGCGGGGTACGGACTGAGCCCGCGAATGTGATTGAATATTTCGTCAAGAGATTTTTTCCAGTCGATTTGACACGTTTCCTTATGAATCTTATGGGCTGTTTTTAATTCGGTGGTTTGATTTTGTTTCTTTTTGTGCACACTTCCATTCTCGATTTGTGCGACGGTTTTTAAAACTAAGTCGGCTCCTAAAAGCATCAATTTGTCATGAAGGGTACCCGCAGTGTCGTTTTCGGCGATGTCAGTTTTTTCCTGTAAAATAATCTCCCCAGTATCGATCTTGTCATCTATAAAGAACGTGGAAACCCCTGTCTCGGTCTCTCCATTAATCAACGCCCAATTGATCGGGGCCGCACCCCGATAGTTGGGTAAAAGCGAGGCATGTAGGTTAAAAGTACCATGTTTCGGCATGGACCACACTAGTTTGGGTAGCATACGAAAAGCAACAACAATATGTAGATTGGCCTCCAGTGATTTAAGTTCTTCCAAGAACCCAGTATCTTTGAGGTTAGTGGGCTGCAAAATTTGAAGATGCTGCTCGACGGCATATTTTTTTACAGCAGATTCCTGTAGTTTCCTTCCCCTACCGGCAGGGCGGTCGGGCGCAGTGACCACGCCCACAACATTGTATCCTTGAGAGACTAAGGCTTTCAAGGTCGCTACTGCAAAATCGGGAGTACCCATAAATATGATTCGTAATTTTTCCATGTACTTATATTTTTTAACTAGTTGTCTTTTTATTCGTTGGCCTCATTGATCAAACACCATTTTGAGAGGGGCGTGGTTTTTTTAAAATTGGTATCAAGCGCGATAGCGTTCGTACTCGTTTCTTGTATTAATTTTGATTATGCCATTCGCCAGAAGCTGCTTGATTACATCAAGAACAGCGTGTTCTGGGTGGTTTAATACAGCAATCAATTCACGGGAGGTTTGGTTCTTAGCCTCCAATAAGGCTAAGATATCGTCTGAAATCGATTTTGAAGTGACATTTTCCTGTTTTAACCGATTTACGCATACGTCACAAATACCACAATCCGTTTCCTTGTTCTCTCCAAAATAAGTAAGTAGTTGTTTGCTTCTGCAAATGTTATCATTCTTGGTATAGGCTAACATATCTTCAACCTTATCTGCCTTTAGCTGTTGTTGCTGTTTTATTTTATGGGCAAATACATTGATGGTTCGGTCGTCTTCCCTCGGCACTAAGAAAGTAATGCTTAAATCATTTTGCTGGGCTACATATTCAATGATATTGTCGTCTTGCAATTGTTTCAAGACAATTTGAACCTTTTCTTCTGGCATCGCGGCCTTTTTCGAGAGTAGGGAAGTATTTATTTTGGTGTCATAATCAAAAATGCCCCCATACGTTCTTAGTATAGTCTGTATGGCGGGGGCAATGGCTTTGTGCTTTTCCAAATAACTGAATAACTGATCTTTGGTTGTTACAAAACGTACGGTGGTTCTTTTCGAAAAGGATTCGGACAATGAAATGACCGAATTTTGATCAAGTATGCGCAAGGCATTGTAGGTCATCAATATTTTTAAGGAATAGGTTTCGCAGAAATTGTTAAAGTTCAATTGATACATTTCGTCATACCCTTCGCCGTAAGATATTTGAAAATAGTTGTTTAGTCGCTTATAAATCTCTTTGAGATAAGGCACATCGGGTAAAACACTTAAATATTGGTTTCGCACCTGAGATTCATCGGCTTTATTGGTCAAAAGTACAGCCATAGCAGGCTCGCCATTTCGACCGGCCCTACCTGCTTCCTGAAAATAGTTTTCAATACAATCGGGAACCTGATAATGAATGACCAATGACACGTCTGCTTTATCAATGCCCATTCCGAAGGCATTGGTGGCCACCATAATTTGTACCTTGTTATGAAGCCAGGCGTTTAACTTTTTCTCCTTGTCCTTTTTATCGATTCCCCCATGAAAATAATCGGCGGAACAATGGTTTTGGTTCAAATAATTTGCCAACTCTTGGGTTAAGCGTCTTGTTCTTACATATAATATAACACTGCTACGAGCCTTTGAACAGAGTATTTTTAAACGATAGTGTTTGTCTTCGCTCCATATGACAGCAAAGGCGATATTGGGTCTTGAGAATGAATCCTTAAAAACAAGCGGGTTGTTAAATTGTAGGTTAGACACGATATCTTTGGCTACCTGTTCCGTGGCCGTGGCGGTTAACGCTATGATGGGTGCATCAGGCGCGAGTTCCCGTAATTTTGAACATTCTAAGTAAGCGGGTCGAAAATCGTGTCCCCATTGCGAGATGCAATGTGCTTCGTCTATTGCAATGAGATTGACATTCATTTGCTGAATTCGTTCTTGTACGATTTCTTGGTGTAGCCGCTCAGGAGATAAATACAGAAACTTATAATTGCCATACACGCAATTATCAAGCAAATTATTGAGTTCGTTAAAAGGTATACCGCCCGTTAGAGCAATAGCTTTTATATTTCGTTGACGTAAACTGTCTACTTGATTTTGTATCAAGGCAATTAAAGGCGATATCACTATACATATGCCTTCTTTTGCCATAGCAGGAATTTGGAAACAAAGTGATTTCCCTCCACCTGTAGGCAAAAGCGCAAGTACATCTTGCCGGTTCAATACGGCCTCGATTATTTTTTGTTGTGACCCTTTGAATTCCGAATAGCCCCAGTATTTTCTTAGAATTTCCTTTGGGCTTTCTAACATTATATTTTGTTTATCCAATCTAAAATAAAGTCCACTCTGTCGGCTACACCGATTTTAGGCACGCTTACAGGGTCATAACCAAAATTTCTATAAACTTTGGCAAGACAGGCATCGATTTGAATTGATTCTTCAAAATTTTCGAACCGTTCGGTATCCACGGTATGAATTTCTTGCCAAGGAGGCATAAGAAATACAAGATCGTACCTAATTTCTTTGCCGGCCCGTTCAAATAATTCACCATAAGGTTGTCCGAAACATTGCATATACCCCATAATATCAGGAACACCCCTATCAAAAAAAACTATTTTTTCTTTAGATTCTGCTGCAGACCTGTATTGGGCGATACGTTGTTCTAGAAGGTTTAGATTGAACTGTAAAGGGTCGGAAACCGAGATAATAGGGTTTGTGGCGAATGCTTCAGAGTCTTCTTCAAAAAGCTTGTCGGCCGTCATTTTGCGAACGACTTCCTCCATACAATGAAAACCTTGCTGTTCAAGTTGTTGAATGACCGAAGTTTTTCCAGTACTAGGGCCACCTGTTATTACAATTTTTTTGTGATTCAATAGTTAAGTATATAATAAGTGCAAAAGTAATCAATAGCGGTTAGGTTTAAAAATTGTGGTTTTAGCTTTATCTTTGAAAAAAAATTACATGGAATCTGAAAAATCGGAAGAGTTTTATATCAGGTTGAAAGAACAACTGGAAGAGACCACGAGCTGGCCCGCAGATTATTTATATAAGTTTATCGTATTGACCGATGTTGAGAAAATAAACAAGATCCACGACATTTTTAATAATACTGGAGCCGTAATCGAATCGAAAAAATCGAAAAAGGGTAAATATACCAGTCTTTCAATAACCGTTAACCTAAAAAATGCAGAAGAAGTGATTGTGAAGTATAAGGAAGTAGGGTTGGTAGAAGGGGTAATATCCTTATAAAATAGTTTTTAACCTAAAAATTTCTTATTTTGCGGTCTCTATAGAGCACTTTCCAAGATATATTTTAAGCATAAATACTTCAATTTGAATTTAGTAGAAAACCTAGAGTACAACACCGAGCGACCTAAGCTCATTATACCGGAATATGGAAGACATTTTCAAAAAATGGTCGACCATGCCGTATCCATTAAAGACGATGCGGAACGAAATAAGGTTGCCCAAGCCATTATAAGTGTAATGGGCAATTTGCAGCCCCATTTAAGGGATGTCCCCGACTTTCAGCATAAGCTTTGGGATCAATTATTTATCATGTCCGATTTTAAATTGGATGTAGAATCGCCTTTTCCGATAACTTCCAAAGAAGTGTTGCAGCAGCGACCGGAAGCCCTTGAATATCCGCAGAACTTTCCGAAATATCGATTTTATGGAAACAACATCAAGCGAATGATCGATGTGGCCGTAAAATGGGAAAAAGGGGATATGCGCGACGGACTTGAATATGCGATTGCCAATCACATGAAGAAATGTTATCTCAATTGGAACAAAGATACCGTTGATGATAAAGCCATTTTCAAACACTTGTTTGAATTGAGCGATGGGCAGATAGATTTGGCTGCAGAAGGTGAAAACCTGACGGATAGTGGACAATTCTTAAAAAACAAAGGAATTAAATCTACACGCAGTAGCACCACGAGCTCTGGCAAGAAAAATCAAAGAAACAATAACCGCGGCAAAAAACGCTACTAATATTCTCAATCTTTCATGGGAACATTTAAAATTGAGGGAGGTCACCGTCTATCAGGTGAAATAACTCCCCAGGGTGCTAAAAATGAAGCATTGCAGATTCTCTGCGCTGTTCTTTTAACCCCTGAACGAGTAACCATAAACAACATTCCCGATATCGTCGATGTCAATAAGCTTATTGCGCTATTGCAAGATTTGGGGGTGAAGGTCCAAAAGGAAAAAAAAGGGTCGTATAGCTTTCAAGCCGATGAAATCGATTTGGACTATTTGCAATCTGCAAAATTTAAAGAAGACGGAAGAGGCCTTCGTGGGTCGATAATGTTGGTAGGTCCTTTGTTGGCTCGTTTCGGTAAGGGATATATACCAAAACCCGGTGGTGATAAAATAGGCCGTCGTAGATTGGATACCCATTTTGAAGGATTCATCAACCTAGGAGCCAAATTTCGGTACAATAGGGAAGAGCATTTTTACGGTGTAGAGGCAGAAGAACTAAAGGGTACTTATATGCTTTTAGACGAAGCTTCTGTAACCGGTACGGCAAATATTGTTATGGCGGCTGTATTGGCAACCGGAAAAACAACGATATATAATGCGGCTTGTGAGCCTTATCTGCAACAACTATGTAAGATGTTAAACCGCATGGGCGCCAAAATTTCAGGTGTTGGTTCTAACTTATTGGAGATTGAAGGAGTTAAGGAACTTGGTGGTACCGAACATACCATGCTTCCTGATATGATTGAGATCGGAAGTTGGATCGGGCTTGCTGCAATGACCAAGAGTGAACTGACCATCAAGAATGTAAGTTGGGACGATTTAGGTCAAATTCCTACTATTTTTAGAAAACTGGGCATTACCATCGAACGAAAAGGTGATGACATATTTATTCCCGAGCATAGTGATGGCTATATCATTCAGAACTTCATAGATGGATCGATTTTAACCATCGCCGATGCACCATGGCCTGGGCTTACTCCTGATTTATTAAGTATCATCTTAGTAGTGGCCACGCAAGCTAAAGGTGAGGTTTTGATTCATCAAAAAATGTTCGAGAGTCGTTTGTTCTTTGTTGATAAATTGCTGGATATGGGAGCCAAAGTCATTCTTTGTGATCCCCATAGAGCTACGGTTATCGGTCATGATTTTAAATCGACCTTAAAGGCAACGACCATGACCTCTCCTGATATTAGAGCGGGCGTATCACTTTTGATTGCAGCGCTATCGGCCAAAGGCACCTCGATTATTCATAATATTGAACAAATCGATAGGGGCTACGAAGATATTGACACGCGATTAAGAGCTATTGGTGCCAAAATCGAAAGACTCTAATCTACGATTGTTTTTTAGGTTATTTAGTTGGTGATTTTTGCTGGTAATAGTTTCACACAGCTAAAAACGTTCCTAACTTTTCTTTTTTGCCTTATAAAGAAAGGAAATCACAAAACGTATAAGATTATAAAGGATTAACCCTAGTGTTGGGCATTGTTTACCTCTATCCAATAACCCTCTGGATCTTGAAGGTATATTTGACGTACGCCATCGGCCCTCAGAGTTACTGCACTTTTCTTGCCAGGCCAATCTTCGTATGAAATATTTTGCTTTTTCAGATGAGATATAAACGCATCTATATCAGGTGTAGAAAGGCATAAATGCATTGATTTATGCTTTTTCATTTGTACGGTATCCTTGTAGATTAAATGCAATTGAGAATTTCCTTGCACTTGAAACCAACGGAATCCTGGTGCTTTGGTGGGATGTGGAATTTCTTTCAATTTTAATACATCTGCATAAAAATCTGCGGAAGTTTCCAAATCATTCACGATAAGGGAAGAGTGATCGATCTTAAAATCAAATTCCTGCGCAGAAAGCATCAAGCAGGGTATAAGGAAGAGCATTAGGAACATTTTATTCATACAACACGATTTTTTTAAGTTTGGAATATAGTGTTTTTGAGGATGGAAAATGGTCAATTCTCTTTCGGGTTTTCAAATAACAATCCTTTTACGATTAAAAATTGCGCAGTGGCGTAGGTTCCCATGACGGTAAGTGATGACCAAGGTATATCGAACATAAATTTATTCAGCGCAAGAATGGTGTCTGAGACAATAAAGAAAAGAGCACCTAAAAATATCAGGTTAAAACTGATCGCATTTACTTTTTTCCGACGGCCATATGAAGTAACCGCCATAGCCAAAATCGCCAAAATGTATATAGCTACCGGCAGTCTAAGCGGGCCTAAATTAGCTTCCAGCATTATGAACAATGTGGTTCCGTAAGCTAGAAAGAGAAGTAAAATCAACCCAAAGTCTAAAGAATTTCTACTTGCCCTCCGCAGTAGGAATATGACGCAGTACAAGATGTGGGCGAATAGAAATGAGACTAGACCAAATACAAAATAGTGGTTTGACGGATTATCGAACATTAAAAAAACATCGCCTAGCAAGGAAAAAAATAAAGCGGATAATGTGAGGTAATATGTTGATTGCAATAGATGCTTTCCGTTGTTACCAAAATAGGCGAGTAAAGCGATAAGTATCATCGGTTTGGTAACCATACGAAAACCAGAAAGGTCACTCGCTCCGACAACGCTATCCAAGAGAACAATAAAAATAAATAACCATGTGAAATGGGTTGGACGAAAGTGCATTATAACTTATTTTTTCGTTTTCTCATTACGATGACAAGAAGTGTGGTTTGAATTATAACAGCAATACCATTAGAGAGCCATAGGGCAAGGGTTCCAAATCTAAGGCCGTACAATCCCCAAAAGAAATAAATAAATATCCAACCGACGAGAAACCCCATGGAAAGACTGCTCGGCATATTTGATTTATATTCTTTATATACCTGAATGGCGATAACCAAACAACCGCAAAAACCAAAGATGACGCCAAAGGTTTCAAAAATTGATTTAGGAATTTGAAAGAGGAAATCCATTTTAGAGTTCTTGAATTATTTTACAAGGGTTTCCATATGCCAGAACATCATCGGGTATATTTTTCGTAACTACAGAACCTGCACCGATCGTGACATTATCACCAATTGTAACTCCGGGCATGATGACAGAGTTTCCACCAATCCAAACGTTATCACCAATGGTAACAGGCCTTGTTGATGTGAGGTAACGTGGGCCATCTACATCTTGCACAATTCTTTCGCAAGCTTTTAATGGATGTTGGGCCGTATAAATCTGTACATAGGGGCCCAAAAGGCAATTTTCACCAACGGTAATTATATTGTTGTCCAAGAAAAAACAATTAGCATTGACAAAGGTGTGCGCACCAATAGTGATGTTCTCACCATAATCGCAGTAGAATGGCGCTTCAATCCATACGCCATCCGCTTTGCGATGCAAAAGTTCCATGAGAATTTCGTCTCGTCTAGTGGTTTGAGTTGAATCGATGCGATTATATTCTTGGAACAGTCTTCTGGCCTTATGGTATAATGCTAATAACTCAGGATCTCGTGAACTGTAATTGTTTCCCGCAAGCATTTTTTCTTTTTCGGTCATTTACCGCCTTTTTTTAAAGTTGGGAGCTACAGTGAAAACAAGTCGTTCGAGCGTAATCAAATTAAACGTACTTATTCCCGATATTCTGGTCGAACGTCTTTGCTGTTTGCAAAACATACATTACTTTCTTCCGACTCATTTTCCAAATTCGGAACGTTTAATTGCCAAGATACTCCAAACTTATCTTGTACCCAAGCGTAGCATTTGCTGAATCCATAATTGTCGATGGGCATCAGTATTTTTCCGTTTTCAGATAGCTTCGTAAAAACGCTGCGGAGTTCAGAAACAGATGCAATGTTTATATAAAAAGAAAGAGATTTAGTGAACGTAAAATCGTGTTTTTCCAAATTATCACCACACATAAATTTTTGTCCGTTCAATAAAAAGGAGGCCCTTAGAATGCAGGCTTTACTGTCCAAATCTGTTTTTTTTTGATGATATTCTATATTGGAAACTTTTGAATTGGGGAAAATGGACACATAAAAATTCATGGCGCTTTCGGCTTGGCCATCGAATAGTAAGAAAGGGGCGATCTTCTGATACATTTCAAGGGCTATATCAGGCTTTAAAATCTATTGATTTATGGGTTCCGTCGCAATAGGGCTTATTGTCAGATGCACCGCAGCGACAAAAGGCGGTCGCTCTTTTTTTCATTTCGATAGTACCATCGCTATGTGTCACTTTAAGTTCGCCATGAACCAGTAAAGGACCATTAGGGAGTGCCTCGACTTTAGTTTCGAATGATCCCATTGTTTCTTTATCTTGATTTTCTAGGATGTAACTTAAAGCCCCCGACGGACATTTTCCGATTTGTGATTTTAAGGCTTCAACAGATGCATTTTCAGCTTTTATCCAAGGCTTTTCACTCGGATTATATACCTCGGGAAGTGTTTGTACGCAAATGCCCGAATGGGTACATAGTTTAGGCTTCCAGACTACGGTCAAATCTCCATTTGTGTATTTCTTGGTAATTTCACGTTCTCCCATGACTATTGAATATTAATTCCTTTTAAAACCAGTTTTTTCCATTCTGGGTGGCGTTTGATATATGCTGCTACAAAAGGGCACATAGGTACTAAGTCCAAGTTTTTGCGCTCAATATCTTCCAAGGCCTTTTTGACCATGGCGGAAGCAATTCCTTTTCCCTCTAGTTCTTTTGGTACTTCAGTATGTGTTAAGTAAATTTTATTCTTTGCGAGAATATATTCAATACGGCCAAAGGAACCATCGATGTGTAATTCGTACTGCTTCTCCTCGCTATTGTTTTTTAGGTGGTAATTTTCCATTCTTCCCGTGAGGTATTATTTCGTCTAAATATACGAAATTGCCATTTGATTTTAAACTGAAAAATTTATAAGAAGTTGAAGGTTAACTTAGTGCTTCTTTATACACTTTTAAACAACGTTCCCTAGCCATTTTATGGTCGACCATTTTGTCAGGATAGGCTTTTGGATCGTTCCATTCGGGCACCCACTTTTCTATGTATTCTTTCTGCTTGTCAAATTTGTCAACTTGTGTCATCGGATTGAAAATTCGAAAATAGGGCGCTGCATCTACACCGCTTCCGGCGGCCCATTGCCAATTACCGACATTACTGCTCAATTCGTAATCAAGTAATTTTTCAGAAAAATAGGCTTCGCCCCAGCGCCAATCAATCAACAGATGTTTGCATAAAAAACTCGCGACCAACATACGAACACGGTTGTGCATATAGCCTGTGCGGTTCAGCTCGCGCATTCCTGCATCGACCAAAACATAGCCCGTTTGGCCACTTTTCCATTTTTCAAATTCCGTTTCATTGTTGCGCCAATCGATCCGGTCATACTTCTTTCTAAAAGCCTCCGAAACCGTTTCGGGGTAGTGCCAAAGAATTTGCATAAAGAATTCACGCCATATGAGTTCGTTCCAAAATACTTCATTTTTTTCCGCAATCGCTTTTTTTACCATTTTGCGGATAGATACTGTTCCGAAACGCAGATGCGGACCTAAATGGGAGGTGCCGTTTTCTTTGGCAGGAAAATTTCGAGTGGATTCATAATTTTCAATTAGGGTAGGGGTAACGTCGTATGCCGGAACCTTGATGGAAGCTGTTTCGAAGCCAATGTCGGATAGTGAAAGGTTCGGTAGCCGACTGTGTGCGATCAAATTTCCTAAATATCCATTGGTATAATGAATAACCAAATGTTCATCAGCGCTGAATTTTTCTTTCCACTTGTTTTTGAAAGGAGTGTAAACCACATACGGGTCGCCATCAGCTTTAACCACTTCACTTTTTTCAAAAATGACTTGATCCTTGGATGTTTTGAAGGTGATTTTATGCCGCTCTAAAAATTCCTTAATCGACGAATCACGTTTCTTGGCGTAGGGTTCATAATCGTGATTCGTAAAAACGGATTGAATGTCGTATTCGGTAATTAAATCTTTAAAAACAGCTTCAGGGTTTCCTGAAAGTAGGGCAATGGAGCTATCGTGATCTTTTTGCAGGGTATTTCGCATCTCTTGCAAAGTGGTATGGATGAATGTAACCCGTGCATCATCCTTCGGAAGATTTTCCAAAATTTCAGTATCAAAAATAAAAATCGGGAGTACCGGAAAATCCGCTTTCAAGGCCTGTAAAAAACCAATATTGTCATCTAGTCTCAAATCTCTTCTGAACCAAAAAATGGAAACTTTTTTTCTCATGTTACGTAATGTTCAAAGTACTCATTCCACCATCAACGCTAATTATCTGGCCAGTCATCCAATCACTTTTTGCATCTAACAGAAAAGTAACCATATTGGCAATATCTTCTGGCTTCCCAATCCGTTTTAATGGATGGCGCTGAGCCATAGTCTCTTTTTTCCTATCATTATTCAATAACCGTTTTGCCAACGGGGTATCGGTCAAGGAAGGCGCTACTACATTCACCCGAAATTTCGGTGCGTATTCTGCGGCCAAAGCCTTGGCGAACCCCTCAACGGCACCTTTCGATGCAGCAACACTGGTATGATAAGGCATTCCCATACCAACGGCTACCGTGCTGAAAAACACCATACTGGCGCCTTCTGCCATATGTGGCATGATTTCTTTTAAAACCTTGACCAAACTAAAAAAATTGAGCTGCATGTCATCTTGAAATGTAGATAAACTCAACATCTTAAAAGGCTTTAGGTCAATACTTCCCGGACAATATACGAATCCGTGAATGGCATCAGGAAGCAATGAAACATCTAAGGTATCTGACAATACATCAAAAGGAATGTGGGTAACAGTAGCTTCATCCAACCCATCTTTGGTTCGAGAAGCAACAAAAATAGAATGATGTTCTTGAAGCTGTTCCACTATGGAAAGTCCAATGCCATGAGAGCCGCCTATAAGTAGTATGTTTTTCTTCATAAGTAACTAAATTGAATTGAAATGAAGTTCTTGGGTGCCATTTCCGTATTTACCGAACAACTGTAAAAGTTGTTGTTCCCGGTAGTAAAAAATGAATTCTAACTGTTTTTTTACTATTGAGGTATGTACGAGCTGACCTAGAATACCAAAAGGAAGTTTGTAGTCTATAATATCTTCCATTTCAACGCCTCCTTCTATAGGTTTTAAAAAATGCTTGTGGTGCCAAAGGGCATATGGTCCAAATCGTTGCTCATCAACAAAGTATTCACCCTCTTTTACATGGGTTATTTCGGTAACCCATTTGGTTGAATAAAAAGGAAATGGAGATACGTTATAAGAAATTATTTGACCTGCGTACATGGGCCTGTCTGCCCCAGAAAGAACATTGAAAGCCATATGTTTAGGCGTAATAACCTTTAGGTTATTAGGGTTGGATAGAAATTCCCACGCCTCTTTCTGAGAAATAGGAAGTGTCTGCTTGGCATGTAGTTGATACAATTTCATGGTCTAAATATTCATTCTAAGATACATATTTTGTTTAATAGAAAACAAAAATAATTAAACAAATATATGATAGTGATTTGTGATACTCTCGGTTGGCCCTCTTATTTGGGAATTTATTAACAAATGTAAATGGGGTTTATATATAGATTTGTGAAAACTAAAAAAACTTAGAACAATGAAAAAATTAGCAGTAGTACTTTGTGCCTTTATGGCCTCTTACGCCATCGAAGCACAGACTGAAAAACCCGCACCTAGCCCACTTTCAAAATTGGAACAAAAAGTTGGGTTGACCGATGTATCTATTGAATATTCTAGACCTTCAATGCGCGGTCGAACTATTTTTGGTGATTTAGTACCTTATGATAAATTATGGCGCACCGGTGCCAATGCGCGTACAAAAATCACGTTTAGCGATGATGTAACCGTAGACGGACAAACTTTAAAGGCTGGTTCTTACGCTATCTTTACGAAACCCGGTCAACAAAATTGGGAGGTATTCTTCTATGCCGAGACCGAAGGGGGAGGTAATCCTGAATGGGATGACAGTAAGGTTGCTGCCAAAACAACTGCGCAGGTTCACGCTATTCCCATGCCTATAGAGACATTTACCATTACTGTAGATGATTTGACCGATACTGGAGCGGTATTGGGACTTATGTGGGAAAAGGCATATGTTGGTGTTAAGTTTGGAGTTTCTAAATAAAACTGCCGTCTCATAAGGCATAACTATCATCCTTAAGGCATAAACTGCCAATGCATGCTTCACACTGAATTAAAGTGTGGCGCTCCAAATAATTGATAGTATATTAAATTTATATAAAAGGCCCGTGAAATTTCACGGGCCTTTATTTTTTACTGATCGAGACTAAATACGATTGCCTTCCAAGTCGCTTCGGGAATCTTGTTTTCGGTTTTTAGAGCTTCAATTTCTTCTCCGTTCGAAAAGAGGGACAGCACCAATTTGTTTTGGTCGTTCGATGCTAATGCTGAAACCATTTGTTTAACCTCATTTTCCTGCCCCAATTTCTTTAACGCCAAAAGGCCAAAAAGATGATTGATCCCGGAGCGTTCAATATGCTCATTAGTGAAAGCTACAATTTCTTTTAATAGCTTTTCTCTTTGTTCGATTTGGTCCGTTTTACCGTAACTAATGGCCAATAGGTAATCTTGAAGACGTTCATCGGGTCCGTAGGGTTTACCAACACCAATATTTTCAGGCCACTCTTTTGATTGTTCCAAAATGGGTACCGCTTTCTTAAAGTTCCCCTTATCCATATAAGATTGGGCCAAAGCAATATGTGCATCCTCATATATTTTTCTACTTTCGCTGGCGTGTTCGTAAGGCAATACTTGAATTTTCTTTAAAACAGCTATAGCCTCTGCGTAGCGCTCCGTATTCAATAGCGATTTGGCATGTGCCAAGCCTATGTTATAATTTTTATCGAATTTTTTAAAGGCTTTAATCGACGTTTTTAGTGCGGCCTCGTACGATTTATTGTTCAAGTAAAATTGAATGAGTTCTTCCCATATTTTCCAGTCATTAGGGCTTAGTTGCTGGGCTTTGAGGTAATCATTTTCTTTATCTGCAAAATCTGAGGTTTTCAATATGGCTGACCTAAATTGATAAAAAGTAGCTACATCGGGGATATTACCCAAGGCCTTCAAAAGCATTTTTCCTTTTAGGTCTAAACCTACACTCAAATAATTTTGAGCCAAATAGTATTGAAGCTTCCAATTATCAGTTTGCTTCAAAGCCCATTCAAGAACAGGGATTGTTTCCCTACGATACGGAAAAACAAATGCTGTAGAGGCTTTAATTACTTGATTAAGGTTTGCCTCGCTGTCGTCTGAATCTTTTTGACGAGATAAATAGGCGCTCCATAGTTGGTTTTTGGTGTCCTCTGTATTCAGGTGTAGAATTTTCAGTGCTTCATCCCACAATCCTAAAGATTGATATTGCAGGGCAAGATTTAAACTTGTTTCTGCAGGAAATTCATTTGTTATATTATTGGTTACTTCAGAAGGCAGCTCTTCTGAATTCATGAAGTGTGTTTCAAATGCAACAAAATGATCTAATGGGGCGATTTCAAGTAATTCTTTTACTTCTTGGTCGAAACCAATTTTATCATTTAATTTTCTAGCAGTGACAAGCAATACCTTTCTTGCATTCAAATTATAGGTATTAAAGTCCAATGCCTTTAGCGCGTAGTCCGTAGCTCTCTGATAGTTTTTCGATGCCAAATACAGTTCTGCCATTTGAGCAAACGATACGGAGCGGTATTTGATGTCCCTAGCCGACCAACCCAAAGATTCTAAGGCATTAATAGTGTCATTAACTGCCCGATATGCCATACCTGCCCTGTAGTTGGCACCCGAGTTGTAGGTATCCATTTGCAACACACGATTGGCATATTCCAAAGCTTTGGAATAATTTGTTTTTCTAAACTCCAATTCCGAAAGTTGAACTAGTCCGGCTCGGTGGGACGGGTCTAATGCTACCAGTTTAGTTAATTTTTCGTTGGCCAAGGTATAGTCTCTATATGCCATGGCTTCCAATCCTTCATGATAAAGTTTTTCAGTTTCGGAAACCTTTAAGTTTTCATCGGAATAGAAGGGTCTCTTTAGCCGATTTGCCTCAGAATTGGTGGTATAGGATAATTCAGTGCCATTAATTGAAACCAATAAGGAATCTGAGCTTTTTGCCAGGATAGTTTTAGAAAAAACATCCATTGGAGCCAAATTCAACTTTTGGGTGAAAACAACTTTTTCGTTCACTGTCACCTTAATTTCCTTATCCAGTTTTTGAAGGGCATTCAGTCCTATTTCAAAACCATCTGCAGTGTTGGTCACATTAAGCACCCCATGTTCTGAAGCATCGACCATACCTCCAATTTCTTTATAAGGAAACCACAGTTCGTGCCAACGGTCCGTGACATAAGGGTCAAAACCGACTTGACTGATGGGATTGATGGCGCCACCAGAGTATTGATCGAAGAGACGTCCGGCTTGAAATTCGATATATTGACCATCGGTATCGGTAAGTAAATCTTCCCAAATACCCCCGGATCGGGATAAAGCCCAAAGCCATAATTTTTGTCCGGGCATTTCTTCATACGGAGCCCATTGGCCAAACCCGAATTTGCGGTCGTGATAGTATCCTCCAAAAAAATCATTGTATTCCCCCACGATATGATAGGATTTTGCGGGTCCGAAATTATTATTCTTATAATGGGATAGGTCTCTTCCCTGCTTGTCGATTGGCCACGAATGTGCGTCACCATTATGTTCGACATAGGCATTTCCTGGAATAAAAAATTCGAGATCATAAGTGGCCACTGCGGCAGCAGTCATCCAGTTGTAATATGATTCATTAAGTTGTGATGCGTTGTACCAAGAAGCATTGGTTTCAAAATATGCCTTATCTTTTTCTAGACGTATTTCTACGCTCCATGTGGTGTTTGAAGGCAAATCGGTGTTTCCTACAAAGCAGCTCACACTACCATCATTATTCGTACGCGTTAAATAATCGACCGGGGTAGCTGTCGAAGGGTGGTGACCTATAATTCCAAAGTTGAATTCGATACCACCCGAAGTCCAAGGTCCGCGCATGGCAATATTCCTAAATTTAATGACTTCATTTTTATATAAAAACTCTTCACCGGTACTCTTTTCAATAGCGCCCCATACCTTACCACCGATTTCTGGTAAAATAAATACTTTGATATAATCATTTTCAAGGGTTACAACTTTCCAATCCTTTTTTTTGGAGGTGTGTTCATATTCCTCAAACTTAAAATAAGGGGCTATTTTTGAATTTTCAGAAACTATCGGAACTGGGTTGGGTTTGCCAAAGTGATAGGTCTCTAGCGATTTTGTTTCTTCGCTGATAGTTATCGATTGTGCTCTAACCCCAATAAAAGAAAATATCAGAATCAGATAAGGCAATATTTGTAATATTTTCATACTCAATCAAGTTTTAAATTATCAATCTGGATTGTTTGTTTTCACAACACTGAATATCAGTGCTAAATTTTACATGTTCGTAAAGAACTGTCATATTATTTATTGTATACACCATTATACGAGCTACCCATATATGCGCCCCAAGATATTTTACCCGTAACTGGAAATTGTGTGTCGATCCTATTTATCTGAAGACCATCAAAGGTGTAGGTTTGCTTTGAGTTAGTGCCGTGGACATATACAATATCTAAAAAACCATTATTGTCCAAATCGCCTATCCAAGGGGTAGATGAGAGATTGTTACCTTCATAATCTAAATCCAGCTTGGCACTTATTTTTTCCGTAAACTCTATTGCCATTATGTTGTTATAAAAAAATTTCATCTCAAATTCATTAAGGATTTGATAGTTTATGGGCAACAAAGCCTCATCCCTACCATCACCATTGAGGTCTGCCACAACGGGTGTACTCATCTGGTAAAACCCTAAATTGTCTTCATACACAATCGCTCCCTTTTGCCCATCTATCATAACTTGTTTTGACCAATCTAAATTTGGCCAGGTCCCTTGTGCAAAAGAAACAAAAAAGTCTGGAATGGAATCATTGGTAAAAAGACCAATTGCCAAAGAACTATATGCCTCTGCATTGGGTACCATGACCGTCCAGATGGGTTCGTGCGTGTAGCCATCAAAGGCGAGTATTCTGCCATCTACGGCATTGGCGATAATATCGTGTTGACTGTCGCCATTAATATCAACCCAAGCCGCAGGGCCAACGAACCCCTTATTTTTACCACTGGCTAATTTTTCTGATTTTGATAGATTTCCTGATTTGATTTCCGCAAGGGAGGTCACAAAGAGATTGCCCTCAAGCGTTTCTCCTCCGGTTCCGAATATTACATTTTTAAATCTATTCGAATGATTAGGCAAAACAGCTACCGACATATAGGTTTCGCCACCGTCGGGCATTGGCGCCCTACTTATTAGATTTCCGTTCGTTCCATCAAGAATCACTAAATGACCCGGTGGTCTGTTTGAGTCATAGGGTTCTGCGAGTACATCACCTCCGTTCGAAATCAAAATATCATCTTGACCATCATTATTCTGATCTGGAATAAATTGTGGGTTATAGAAGTTAAACCATTCCTTTTCTTGTTTTTTCGGCTTTTGAAATCTCCAAATCACCTTGCCTGAATATCCATCAATCGCTATTAATTCGGCAGATCGTCCGTTTATGAAAACATCCATAATCCCATCATGATTAATGTCTTTGAGGGCTGCCGACCCAAAAATCTGATCACGGGCCGACACCTTCCAGATTAGTTCACCGGTTTTCCCATTTAGGGCAACAACTGCTGAATCACATGACTGAAACTCTTTTCTGCCAGCTCCTAAGATTATATCGCCGATTGAATCATTATTCAAATCTGCTATTCTGGGAGAAGAAAATGATCCGATGCCGGGTAACCTTTTTGCCCAAGTATCTTGCGCGGAAACATCCTCGACAAGAAATATCGTTAAATATATCAAGGCTATGAGATACTTTACAATTTTAAAGCCGTGGAAATGCGTTACTATATCCAAAATTTCCCAAAAACTAATCACTATTATTTTAAAGTGAAAAAACATACGGTATCAAGTTTTGATTATTTCTTGCGAACAGAGCGAGTTTCTTATTAACTACTAATTGCATTGCAGTTAGGTCTCGAACCTCACCTTTACTGTTCAGGCTACTTTCGATTGGCTATACTTCATTAAAATTGACACCGCCATCATCCAACAGTCAAATAGGTTTCTTCATATTTCGGTGTAAAATGGTTTGGGTTTTTTCCAATTGGTTCTCCTCAAATTTATTTCCTTCACTTTGACAAAAATATTTTGAGGTTTTGTTGCGCTTTCTATGGCCTGATATTGGAATTAGTATGTTCTATTGCCTGAATATTACCGTTATTGTTAGCTACCAATATTACTTCTTTCTTGCCAACTTTTATCATTTTCATATCCCTAACATCGTTCGGAGCATTAAAACCACTTTCATTTACTGAAGTCGGAGCAAAATCGCCTTTTCCACTACCTTTTAAAAACAGACCAATACTTGCGTCGTTTCTAGGTGTTTCAATTTCTGAAGGGTATAAATTACCTGAAATCAATAAATCCTTGTTTCCATCGTTGTCATAATCATTTATCAAAATACTATTTATGGAAGATACTTGAGCCAAGGTTGGTAAGGGTGTAGTGCTAAAGGTGCCATCACCATTATTCTCGATATATGCAGAGGCAAAGGTCTTGGCCTTAAGGTTTAGGGCACTTTTTAAAGATTCGCCATATACGTCGTTTAGATTCGAATTGCCAAATTCTTCAAAGGTTTTGAATTTCGTACTTAATGACGGTATTTGCTGTGAAGAGCAACTTTTTCCCCTCACGGGAAAAGCCTCTCCATGTTCATAATAACTTAATACAATATCTAAAATACCATTACCATCGAAATCATAACTATGCACTTCAAAGGGCTCTTCAACGGAAGCTTTGTATTTATAATTTAAGCCTAGATTGCCAACTAAGATGTCTTTATCACCATCGCCATCCATGTCCTCCGTTTGAACCTCATAATACCAGCCCTCACTATCTGGAATACTCTGTTTTTTAAAGCCGCCATCGCCCGATTGTTCAAAAATTGTGATGGGCATCCATTCACCGACAACAATTAAATCATCAAGACCATCCTTATTAAAATCTGCCCAACTGGCGGCGGTTACCAACCCTAGTCCTTTTAAATTTGGGGCTTTTTCTGATATATCGACAAATTTGCCTCCTTTGTTTTCAAGGAGGTGACTATCGGCCGCCTCAGGGTATTTACGAGGTGTTAACCGACCACCGATAAACAAGTCTATATCTCCATCTTTATCAAAATCATTGGGTATTATACATGAACCGCTCGTCAGGTATGTGGGAAGGGCATTTGCCTTCTTTGCAAAACGACCATTTCCGTTATTGACATACAAACGATCTTGAAGGGCCGCATCGCCAACATCAAATTCATTTCCGCCGCTTACCACAAAAAGATCCAGATCATTATCACCGTCAATATCCACAAATGCTACACCCATATCTTCACTGGCCTTATCTTGGGTCCAGGCTCCTTCATTCACGGAATCAAATGTTCCCGCTTGGTTTTGAATAAAAAGCTGGCCAGGGATTCCAGCGGCACCTCCTAAATAGAAATCCTCAAGCCCGTCGCCATTGACATCACCAATACCCACTGATGGACCGAATTGTGACATTTTATGCGGAAGAAGTATTTCCCATTTGTAGTCATCATGCTCGTTTTCTTGATGTTTCACTTGGCCCAATCCTAAAGACTTCGTCACATCTTTAAATAGTGTTACTTTCTTTGAATCATCAGAATCAACATTAACTGCTTCATTAGAGGGGTCAATTTGATGGGTTAGATTAGTCGCGAGATCATTAAGTACGGTTTTTTTACCATTAGGCCACTCAATTATAGCCTTGGATATGGTTTCTTCTTTTCCTACACCAAAATGCAAAATATCCTCACTTTTAGACATATAGCCCCGTGTGTTGGAGAGATAGTTCGTCTGCCAGATTTTGTTTTTTTTGTATAGGGTTATTTTAGTACCTATAACGATTTCATTTACTGTAGCTGCTATATTAAACCTTATATATTTGCCTATATTTTTCTCAACTGTCGTGTTTTTTAGGAGTTGGACGTTTTCATTAATATTATTGACGACTAAATCAAGATCACCATCAAGATCTAGGTCGGCAAACGCAGCACCGTTCGAGAGGGTCGGCATATCGATACCCCAATCTATTGTCTTGTTGCTAAAGGTATAATCACCATTATTCTTATAGATATAATTCGCCAACTTATCTGTTGGCGCCAAATTAGCAAAATCCATGACATCGACCATGTTATTTGGATTTACACCTCTTTTTTGGGCCACAGATCGAATACTATCCAATTTCTTTTCATAAACCGTTACCAAGTCACTATTTCTATTGTTGCTTACCACTCCATTGGTAATAAAAAGATCTTTATGACCGTCATTATCAAAATCCCCGAACAATGGAGCCCAGCTCCAATCGGTGCTCGTCACTCCTGCTAATTGTGCCAGATCACTAAAAGAGCCATTACCGTTATTTCTTTGTAACGTATTAAACATGTACTGATAATGGCCACCATTTTCGACTACCCTCCAAAATTCCTCGGGCGCCATACTTCCCATATTTGTTTTAATCCGCTTATGGTCTTCGGCCACCATGTCAACGACCATAACATCTAAAAAACCATCATTGTCATAATCGGAAATGTCACTTCCCATACTGAAATTCGAAATATGTTTAGTAGCCTTTTTGATGTTGTCTTTAAACGTGCCGTCTTTTTGATTGATGTACATATGATCGGGCACATCGAAATCGTTGGTTACATAGATATCTTGCCAGCCGTCATTATTTAAATCGCCCGTAGTGGCCGACAGGCCAAATCCAAAATTTCTTACATTTCCTTTTATCGTATAATCTTCAAATTTTCCATTGCCCAAATTGCGGTACAACCGATCACTGAACAGAATGTCGGAGAATTGTGAAAAATTCAATTTATTTCCTAGATTAGGAATACTCGGTGGTTGGTTGACAACGTAGACGTCCAATAATCCATCTTGATCGAAATCAAAGAAAGTGGCCTGAATCGAAAAACCATTGTCATCTAGACCAAAGGATTCGGCTTTTTCGGTAAAAGTCAGGTCGCCATTATTTATATAGAGTTGATTTGCACTTTTTTCATTTTCTAGATATACAAAGCGGCAGACATAAATATCTTGGTCTCCATCATTATCTATGTCGGCGAAGGTTACACCTGATGACCAACTATTATCGGAAGTGATACCGGCCGAAGCTGAGATGTCTTCGAACTCTAAGTTTCCTTTGTTTAAAAAAAGTCTATCTCTTACCTGATTTCCAGTGAAAAATATATCTTGAAGTCCATCTTGGTTAATATCCGCAATGGCTACGCCTCCTCCAGATATGAACGCGGAATTTACCATATGGTTGTTCTCACGTACTTGTTTTAGGGTATTTTCAAAAATCAGATTTGAATAGTTCGGAGAAACAACGGTAAATAAAGTTTCGCTGTCTATGTCTTCATCAGCGTCGTCTTTACAATGGTTAAAAGATAGTATTGCAATTAAACCTAGGGTTGCTAATTTAAATTTTTTAATCATTATAAGATTGTTTTATTCTTAGGCGCAGATTATTTAGGAAATACCTGTACCAATTAAAATATCGCAATTTTTTAAAACTAAAAAAAGAGTTGTTCTAAATATTAGAAACAACTCTTTTTTTTAACACAACTTAAAATTAAAAATTAGGTCCACCAGTATCCCACCAAAGCCGCGTTCCAATTTCATCTGGTCCACCAAGGAAACTTGTGGCCTCGGCAACCGATGCTGCATTGTTTTCACGTTGGCTTTGTACAAATACTTGACGTCTTAGGAAGCCGTCTGCTGGAATAATACCCCATTCGGCATTACTATCGTTTTTATAATTAAATGGTAATTTAGGATAATCTGTCCGGCGGTGATCTACCCAGGCTTCGATGGAGTTGGTATAACCATCGATCCATTTTTGTGTGATAATCTTTTCTAGTTTAGCTTCGTTATCTGCAGCCTCATCCCAAGCTACCGTACTTGTGATACGGCTGACAAAATCGTTGACCGCACCAGAGGCTTTAGGATCGTCATAGTTTATTGGTGTACTGGTGTTGTCGGCGAGATAAGCGGCGGCACTGCCAGCCCCCCAATCTTCAAACGAAAGACTGACACCCATTTCGTAGTTATCTTGAGCGTTGCCGGATCCGGCCCATCCACGAAGTGCAGCTTCAGCCAGTAGAAAATGTGTTTCAGCAGCCGTAAAAAAGCGTCTGTTCTCAACATTTTCGAAATCAGAACTGATATTGGAATAAGTTAACCTATCTCCTTTGGCGACCAATTCTGCCCCGTTTCTGATCCCTTTATAGGGAAAGTCAGGATGATCAGGATATAAAGTATCATCTGTAGCAGGATCAAAGAACTTAGAAATTCTCGCATCTTTGTACCCGACAAGTATAGATTCCATGGAAGCACTCATTCGAGTATCTCCCCAGCCAAAACTAATTCTGTATGGTGGGAAAATACCGCCATATAATGAAATTAGGAAATTATCCGTATTTGTGGTAATCAATCCAGCAGGATCACTAATGGCTTTTTCACCTTGTAATTGGGCCAAAGCAGGATCTACTTTTGAAAGGCGCATGGCCAATCGAAGCCTGACACTATTTATCAACTTTTGCCACTGTGGAATACTGCCTCCATAACTGGCATCAAATTTTCCTAAACCAGTATAATCTTGATTAGCCGCGAAAACAGCTTGAACTTCATCGAGTTGGGTAAAGAATGCGTTGTACAACACAGGCTCCGAATCGTAAGTCGCTGGCTCCTGACCGAATTTTGTGTAAATAACGGGTCCATGATATGCGGTTAACCGATGCATACCCAAAACCTTAATTAACTTGGCCCATTCAACAAAAACAGGGTAATCTTCAGCCTGGGCCACTTTGGTGACCTGTGCTGCTGGAGACATAATTTGGTCATATATTCTATTCCAATACGTATTCCAGGTGATGTAATAGGTCGTATTATTAATACCACCGACAAATACGGTAGGAGTAGCCAAATGCCGTACCCAAGAATCGTGGGACAGATTATGCTCAATTTGATCACCAAAGAGATTTTTTAACATGGGCGGGTAAAAGGCGCCTACGTTATTGAAATCCTGTTTAAGGGATTCGTCATCAATTTGAGACGGATTTTCGTTTAGTTCTACAAAATTATCCGTACAGGAACCTGATATGAATAAAAATGTAACTATAAATATATATGTTATGTTTTTCATGTCTTAGCTTATTAAAATGTTAAGTTTAAGTTTAGACCTATCGTTCTCGTAGAGGGTAGATTAAAGTTGTCTATACCGGCATCATTTCTTCCCGTTGCTTGGGACAGTTCAGGGTCGTAGGGCGCATCTTTATAAAAATAGAAAAGATTATTTCCTATTAATGAAACGGACGAATTCTTAAGCCATTCCCACTGACTTATCTTAAAGTTGTAAGATAGGGCCAATTGCGCTAATCGTATACTAGTTCTATCGTAAGTATGAGCTTCATCGATACCATTTCTGCCTCCTACCGCATCATAATAGGTAAAGGGGTCAATCTGGGTTACCGCACTTCCGTTTTGTACCGCATTGATGTTTTCATAACCTCTGTCTCTGGCAACGGCCGATCTTTCAGATACGCCGTAACCGTCTAATAAAGCTTCTGTTTGGCTCACTACAATACCGCCAAACTTACCGTTGATTTGCATATTCAGCCCAAAATTTTTATAGTTGAGGGTGTTACTCCATCCTAAAATATAATCAGGTTCAGCATTACCCAATAGTTCACGCTCGCCAGTTTTTAAGGGTCTGCCACTGACATCATCAAGTATAATGCGCCCTTGGTCGTCTCTTTGAAATTTAAAGCCATAGATATCACTGGCGGCACCACCTTCAACCAATCGCACACGAACTCCTTCGGAACCCCCTTGGCCGATTTCTTGGGTGTCAGGATGCAACTCTACAATAGTATTTTTGTTTCTAGAGTAGTTAATGGCTGTTGACCAATTGAAATCTTCGCCAACAATAGGCTTTCCGGTCAAAGTTATCTCGACCCCTTTGTTGGTGATTTCCCCGGCGTTTACGAAGAAGGAAGTATAATCTTCAAAGGGTTGTCCTATTTCAATAAACTGGTCTTGACTGTTAATATCATAATAAGTGAAGTCTATTCCTAACCTGTTTTGGAAAAAGCGCATGTCCAAACCTAGTTCAGAGGTTCTAATTATTTCTGGCTTTGCATCCGTAAATGGCCTAGTAGTATTAAAGTCTACCGATTTATCAGCATTTATTTTATGTCTTGGAAATATTCTATTATAAGGCACCTCGTTACCCACGCTGGCGAACGATCCTCTAATTTTGGCGAAACTAATAGCTTCTGGCATGGAGAACATTTCACTCAAAATTACGGTAAGTCCCACGGATGGATAAAAATAGGAATCATTACCAGTAAGCGCCAAGGTCGAAGCCCAATCATTTCTACCCGCAAGATCTAAAAATAACATCTCTTTGTATCCGAAAGTTACGTTGGCAAACATAGATTGCTTTTCTCTCCTGTCTAGAAGTGGGCTTGACTCTATTTGTACAGGTGGCCCTAAAAGATTGTTGAAATTAAACTCGTTGGCATAGGCCAACTGATTTTGTGCTGCAGGCGGATTCACTCGAACACCGTCGGCAAAAACTGTTTTCTGGTATGTGGCCCCACCTAGTGCAGTTATGTTAAAATCACCAAAAGTATTGTTATACGTTAAAATACCATCTAAATAAGTACTGGTGTCATCGTATTTTTCATACAACCAGTTACCGTTGGCGGCAACCGTTGTGGTATTACCTCCCGCCCTTCTTTGGGTATCGAATTCTTTAACGGCATAGTCGTAGTTTCCTCTGACCTGAAATTTAAAATGTTCAGTTATATCGTACTCTATATTTAGGCTGGTAATCACTCTGTTCGTCTTATCTTCTTGGCTTTCCTCGTTTAAAAGCCAATACGGGTTTGATTGTAAGTGGTCGGGACCACCGATTACTTCATCCCAGTTCATCACATCAAGATTTCTGGCCGCATCAAATATTTTATAGTTGTCCTTATACTTGTAAAAGGGTAGATTTCTAGGAAACCAGTACAAACCCGTCAACGGGTTATTGTAATACCCTGCACGGTTTCGTCCATCGGTCTTTTCCTGTGCCAAAATAATATTGGAGGTAACCTTGACCTTGTCGTTGAATAACTTTGTAGATTGCTTAAAGGTCAAGTTGTTTTTTCCATATTTATTCCCTGGTGTAATGCCAGTTGCTGTTGTGTTTGCAAAGGAAAAATAGGCTTGGGTTTTCTCGTTTCCACCGCTGACGGAAACAGAATTAAAGTATTGTTCGCCTGTATCGAAATACTCTTCTACATAATTATCTCCGTAGTCGCCTTTGGTGTAAGACCAACTCTCTTTTGCTCCGCCCTCTGCTCCATACCTAAACTGAAGCTCAGGGGTCTCGATGACACTTTCAAAGGTAATACCAGAATTTACCTGAACTGTAGCGGTACCTTGTTTGCCACTTTTGGTAGTAATCACCACAACACCGTTCGCTCCTTGGCTACCGTATAGAATGGCAGCATTCGCACCTTTCAGTATACTCATGCTTTCTATATCATCCGGATTTAACTGTGAAAGACCATCACCTTGATCCACCCCATTCCATACACCGGGCTGACCCCCTCTGTTGTTGACCATCGGAATACCGTCGATTACAAATAGCGGAGAACTGTCGCCACTTAAAGATTTGCTACCCCGTATTTGTATTTTGGTTGATCCACCAGGGCCAGAACTACTTTTTCGAATTTCTACCCCAGCTGCTTTACCTGAGATGCTATTTACAAAATTCACATCTCTAGTGTTTGTTAATTCATCACCACCAACAGTTTGCTGGGCGTAGGTCAAGGTTTTTTCTTTTCTTTTGATACCCAATGCCGTTACTACAACTTCATCAAGTTGGCTGGCGTCTTCTTCCATGCTCACATTGATGGTATTTGAAGATCCGACAGTAACGCTCTGGCTCTTCATGCCCAAAAAGGAAAATACTAAAACATCACCCTCGGAGGCGTCGATAGTATAATTTCCATCAAAATCGGTCTGAGAACCACTGGTAGTCCCTTGAACCAATACGTTCACCCCCGGCAGAGGTGAACCATCTGAAGCATCGGTAATCGTTCCCGATACTGTTTTGTCTTGCGCAAGAATAGGGTATGAGCCCAGCACCAGCGCTAAAATTACTAATAACTTTTTTGTCATAATGTTAGTTTTAAATGTTTTGAGTTAGTCTTAACATTTTGTTATCTAAATGTGAAATTAAACTAAATTTTCAATTAAACAAGGCTATCTATCATAAATGTGTTCGAACACACTGTTAATTTGCGCATACTTTGGTCCTTTTCTTTAGTGTCGTAAGAATTTTATTTAACAAATTATTGGGGTTACTTGTTAAAGTCTTACAATTGCTATTAGGTCCTTTTATTTTGGTGATTTTATATATTGATTTTGAAAATAGGTGGCATCCACGTTTGTAGATATGTAGAAAAGTTTCTGCCATTTAATAATCAATCTAAATAATATTTGAAATTTTCTGAAGAAATTATATCAATGGGCAGCAGCATTTTGCAGGGAATTTTTTTGTCAAAAAGAAAATATTCGGCAACGTAACTTACCCCTAAATAAGCCTGGCGTCTTGGTTTTTGGTGTATTAAAAAGTTAATCTTACCCTGAACTAGACAATTGATGTTTTCCTCCAATAAATCATATCCAATAGTTACAAAGCTTGAGTTGTTCGATTCGGCAACCTCTAAAAGGCGGTACGACTTTGAGTTGGTGATAAAAACAGCGGCGATATTACCCTGAACCTTTAAAAACTCTGCGATGTCTTTTTCAAACTTGGTGGTACTGTCTGAATTAAAGTTGGCCGTAATAATTCTTTGGGGATTTTTTTTTCTTTCTTCGAAATATTCTTTGAACCCATTCTCCTTCATTTGCATGTGGGGCTCTTTGTCAATATGTATGACCGCAACGGTGTCGTCGGTACTCGTTAGTTTGTCGATTAAATTGGCGGCAACTCGACCGCTTTGGTGCAAGTCTTGACCTATAAAAAATTCGCTGTTCAATGCATCTATGTAGTTGTTAAAAAACACTACCAATACGTTCTTAGCCTTGCAATTTTGTAAAATTTCTAGAGATTCTTGTCGATATAAAGGAGCCATCAAAAGTACATCAGGGGCCGATTCCAAAGCTTTTTGGGACTCTTCGAGAAAAGAAGATCGCTCAAGCGGGTCATAAATATATTTCTGAATCAATACTCCGAAAGCCTTGAACTCATTTTCGGCGTCTTTAATACCTTCATGTGCCGGATTCCAATAAGGGTCGACCGTTTGGTCGGGAATCAAGACACAAATTCTGTATATTTTATTGTTTTTTAAGGTTCGTGCTATAGGGTTGGGTTGGTAATCAATTGCTTCAAGTACCTGATTCACCTGTTCCAAAGCTTTTTTAGATACTTTGCCGCGCCCATGCAATACCCGGTCTACGGTGCCCTTTGACACATCTGCTAGACGAGCAATATCCTTGATGGTATATTTTTTTTTAATCATACGAATACCAAAAAACTATGAATAAAAGAAATTCTAAGAATTGAACCAGAGTCGATCGACGGTAAATATAAAAGATATATTACAAATTGTTACTAATGCCATTCTTAATAACAAAGAAATAAGAGGATACCTAAGATTTAGTAATCACAACCACCATATACAGCTAGCTTATCTTCTCTGTGAAATAAGATTAGGCCTTTAAAGGTGGTTTTTTTAACATTCTGTCAAACCCTTCAAAGAGAACAGCAATTATAATTACGAGAGCCGACCCGATAAAATTAAGCCAAAGATAGCCTAGCTTTTCCTCTCCCGATGGATAAATATGTATCAAAGAATAGTATATGAGGCAAATAAAGACTTGGGTCAACAGCGCTGCAAAAAAGACGGCATTACCTTTTACAAATTTAAAAAAGAAGGCCAATAAGAAGATTCCCAATACATTACCATAAAAGATAGATCCAATAATGTTTACCAGCTGTATCAGATTGTCAAAAAGATAAGCATAACTGGCAATTATTATGGCTACGACGCCCCACAGTAATGTAAAGGCTTTGGTGGCCACCACATAATGCTTTTCGGTAAAAGTCCCTTTTTTGTTGCGTTTGTACAGGTCCAACGCGGTTATAGTACCCAGCGCATTAAGTTCGGAAGCCGTAGAAGACATTGCCGCCGAAAGAATAACGGCCAATAACAAACCAATCAAGCCCTTTGGTAAGTTGTTAAGAATAAAATGTATGAAAACGTAATCTTTATCATTGGTCTCGGCAACATCATCGGCCTGTTTGATCAATGTCTTGGCCATGGCTCTATTGGTGCTGTCTTTGCTGTTGATGGTTATGATCTGATTCTTGGCTTTCTCGACTGTTGCATATTCCTTTAGCTCCAATGCGGCCGAAAATTGGTCTTGGGCCATTTTTTTCTCCTTCTCCAATTCAATTTGGTTTTTTTGCAGCACTCTATAATCTTCTGCATAGGGGGATGCCAAAACGGTCTTGGTTGCCGACGGATTGAAATTTAAAGGGGAAGGATTGTATTGATAAAAAACAAAAACCATAACGCCCACCAAAAGGATGAAAAACTGCATTGGGATTTTCAAAACGGCGTTAAAAATAAGCCCAAGCTGACTTTCCCTAACCGATTTTCCCGTTAGGTACCGCTGTACTTGACTTTGATCCGTACCAAAATACGCCAAGGCCAAAAAGAGTCCGCCTGTTATGCCACTCCAAAAGGTGTACCTGCTTTGGGTATTCAGTTCAAAATCAAGTATGTTCAATTTGTTACTCGCACCGGCAATCTTTAGTGCTTTTCCGAATGTTATGTCATTGGGCAGGTATCCTAAAATATAAAAAAAGGTAATGAACATGCCCGTCATTATGATAAACATCTGCTGTTTCTGGGTAACGCTGACGGCTTTAGTTCCTCCTGAAACCGTATAGATAATTACCAATATACCGATAATGATATTCAGGGTTCTCAGATCCCAACCCAAGACCGCGGATAGTATTATGGAGGGTGCATAAATAGTTATGCCCGCAGCGAGCCCGCGTTGTATAAGAAAAAGAATAGCTGCAAGTGACCTGGTTTTAAGATCGAAACGTTGTTCTAAAAACTCGTAAGCGGTATAGACTTTTAATCTGTGATAAATAGGAACAAAAACTAGGCATATGATAATCATGGCCAAAGGAAGACCAAAATAAAACTGAACGAAGCCCATGCCATCGTGAAAAGCTTGCCCGGGAGTGGATAGAAATGTTATGGCACTTGCTTGCGTAGCCATGACGGAAAGTCCAATAGTCCACCATTTGGCTTTATTTCCACCTCGCACATAATCGTCAACATCTTTACTGCCCTTGGTTTTCCAAACGCCATAGCTGACGATGAACAAGAGCGTTCCGGCCAATACGATCCAATCTATTGTTCCCATCTATGTGTATGCCGTCATTAAATAATAAAAAACAAGAATGTAGAAAATGTTAAGAATAAGCACGAGGGTGTATTCTTTTTTCCATTCTATCTTATCCAACATCTTATCCTTTTGTTTCATTGTCGCTCTGTATTTTTGCTTTTCCAACCGATAACATATTGGCAAACAGTTTGTAAGCGCCGAGTACACCCGCCGGAAGCTCTCTGAAAAAGCTGAGCCCAGTGTAAATATAATATCCTTTGCCATAAGGAGCGACAAGTAAGCTACCTTTTTTGGGTGCCTCTCCTTCGTCGTTCATTGATAGGATAGGGGTGAATTCTTTAGACCACTCACTCGGGAAATAAAGACCACGTTCTTGCACCCATCCATCAAAATCTTTCGGGACAATAGTATTGGGGAAGTTGATCAACTCATGATTTTTGGCAATGATGTCGACTGTCGAGTTTTCATTGGTCACGCGATCTCGAGACAAGGTCATGGAGTAGGGGGCAATGTTTTCAAATTGCGAACTCCAACGTCCCGCGGTATTGTATTGAATGATTAGAGTACCGCCATTTTTGGCATAATCTAAAAGATAGGGTTGTTTGAACTTAAGTTCGTCAACAACGTTGTAAGCCCTTATCCCCAGAACTACGGCGTCATATTTTTTAAGTTCTTGGGTGCTGATGTCCTCTGGTTTTATGATATGAACCGTATAACCTATCTGTTCAAGGCTTTCGGGAACTTTGTCTCCGGCTCCCATAATATAACCGATGTGCTCACCTGCCTTTTGAATGTTCAATCGCACTACTTTTGCTTCTGAAGATATTAAAACAGACTGTGTGGGTATGTGGTCGTAGGCAATCGTTATCAGTTCTTTCGTATATTCTTTTCCGTCAACCTTGATTATGGGCGTAATGTAATTTTCATCTTCATTTTCCGGGGGGGTCAGCGTAAATACTATAATTTTCTCGTCGCCCTTTTTTTTAATTTCGAACGACTTGGTTTCTTGATCTACTTTCCAACCTTTACCAAAACACAATTGAACAGTACCTTGAATATTGTCTTTATGAGCTTTGATGGTGACCGGTATTTTTTTTGGTTTTCCATCTGCGAAGATCAATACCTTATCTTGAAAGAACGAAGTAGCCGTCGGTAAAATCTCGAATGGTTCATGGAGTTCACCTTTGTCAGGTTTGGCATAACGGTGTTCGATAGCCCTAGTGAACGTAATCGGCTCCCCATTAAAATTTAGATTAAAATTCGCTAAATAGGCTCTTGGGGTTTCAGGCTTTCCGATTAAACTTTGATCCTCGACTTTATACATGCCCAAGGTGCCTTTTTCATTGAGCCAGTACGGACTTGTAAATTGCGCGTTTTCCGGAATCGTCAAATCAATTTTGAGGTCAATTTTCTTATTCTCTTCCAAATCTAACTTTTCACCTATTGTTGCGTTCGCTCCGGTAATAGATATCGATTTTAAAACGATATCGGCATTACTTCTATTGATGATTTCAAGGTCAACTTTAACCGTTTCGCCTGGGTTTGTGTAAGCCTGTTCGGCAGAGGCTTCAAAATGCAGTCCGCAAACATCGGCTATGATATCTCTTAATTCCCTAGATTTTTCTCTTTTCCAATGCTCATCTTGTATGTTTTGTAAAAGGGTATAAGCTTCAATGAGTTGTGGCAAATGTGCGGAGGGGTTTTGAAAATTGAAATTCTTTTCTATTTTATATAAAATAGCCCCTACAGCGGCACCGCCTTCTACTCTTGACCATGTGGTATCAATACCATCAAAAATATTGGTTTTGTCATTGGGGAAGCTGCCTTTGAGCAATTCTAAATATTCATCTTCAGACCCACGGGTCGATAATCTGCCGAAACCTTGGCAAAGGTGTTGGCTGCTGGCCAACGCGGCTATTTCATTGTTCGATATGCCCAAGGTGGGGTAATAAGTGCCCACATCTAAGTTAAGCATCTTTGATTTGTCGGCTTTTTGAAAATTCTCTTCACTTCCGTAAAACCACCAATTCGTATTGAAAAATAACCGTTGGGGTTGCCAGGTTTTGGTAAATTGTAACTGTTCGGGGTAGGCTTTAGGATCGTTCACCATATCAAATGCCGCTACACTTAATATCGCAGAAGAGGTATGGTGCCCGTGGGTAGATCCCGGAGTGCGGTGATCGAATCGATTGACGATTACATCAGGCTTGAAATTACGAATGGCCCATACCACATCACTCAAAACGGCTTCTTTATTCCAAATTTTTAAGGTTTCTTCGGGATGTTTGGAATATCCAAAGTCATTGGCTCTTGAAAAGAGCTGTTCACCCCCATCAATGCGTCGTGCGGCCAAAAGTTCTTGGGTGCGCAAAACACCTAGTAATTCACGAAGCTCGGGGCCAATCAAATTTTGACCGCCATCGCCTCGAGTAAGCGATAAATAGGCGGTTCGGGCCTTAGTCTTATTGGAGAAATAGGAAATTAACCGTGTATTTTCGTCATCGGGATGCGCTGCAATATAAAGTGCCGATCCTAAAAAATTCAATTTTTCCAGCGCATGGAAAATTTCTGAAGATGAACTTTTCTTTGGGGCTTGGGTAGCGCCAGTATGTACCGATAAAAGAATAGCTGTACAAAATACCAGAAATTGGCGCATGCTCATTGTTTTAGGAGGTTTTCAAATATAGCAAGATTAGGTGCTATCAAGTGTTTTTTAAAACTTCTTTAACAAACTTATATCAGTTCGTCTTGTACTTTATGCAACTCTTTGGTATTGATAAGCGAAACCGCTTTTTGCATCATAAGGTTATTAGGATACACTAACAGCTCTCCATTTTCTTTTCGCAGATTTACATGAAAAGCTTTTATATCTTCGATTAAATAGGGTTCTTCCGATTCAATATCCTTATCCAATATTTTTACTTTGTCGCCAATCTTAAAAGGAAAGGAAAAAAACAAAATAACGCCCGCTGTAACATTACTTAAAATGGACCAACTTGCAAACAGGGCAACTCCAATTACGGCAAAAACAGAAGCAAAAAGTGTGCCGACCTCCCTATAATTTACTCCCCAAATAAATGTAAGGGCACCAATGCCTAAAATGGTCAGTAAACCCGAAACATATTTAGTGATTAATAGGGTGCGGGCTTCTACGATATCACTCAATTTGCCCACTTTGCGAATCGTCTTATTGGTGACGAATTTTAAAATCAATAATACCGCGATGGTAATGCAAGTAGTTAACAGTTCACTTTGATAAGTGGCAATAAAATTTTCCATGCTATTTTAATCCTAAACTATCGCGCAAAGATAGATTGTTATTTCCATTTTTTTGCCAGTAAGGTGTCTTTAAAGTTTTGATTTTGGTCGCTTTGGAAGTCATTGTTTTTGCTTTATCGCCAAAGCCACTTTTAATGGTTTCCGACCAGCTTTCAATTCCATAAGGGAATGTATTTGAAAACTTGATTTTGAGGGTGCGATCAAGCTCGGGATAGGTGATTTCATAACTCGTTAAATCACTTTCCTTGGTTAAAGTGGTTGTGGCGTTGTATGATTTCAACTCTTTGTGTGACAATCGGATATACTCCAACGAAGGAATTATTTGTACGTTGCCGATAGGTAGATTGCTTGGATTAATTCGGATTTTGTTCCAAAGTTCGTTTTCCAGAATTTCTTTGTCCAATTCAAGTTGTTGGTCGGCTTCGTTCTCGAAATAGGAATGTGACATAATCTCAAACTTATCCCTGTTATTCAATTGGGCATATACTTGTCCGCACCATTCTTGGGCAGAAAAGGAAACCTTCACAGCGTGCTGATTGTCATGTACCGGATAAAAACTGCTGCTCATAATGGAATAGGGGTAGATGCCCGTGAGGTATTTCTTGGTACTGTTTAGTTTCAAAACGGGAATATTGTCGGCATGATGCTCGTCGGCCTTGACTTGTTTTTTTGCTAAAAACGGCTCGGTCACGAAAATTAATACGGAAGTTCCTTCCCGCATTTCACCATATCGGGCTTGTTCAAGCTTATACGAAGTAATCTCGGCATCGCCGGCATACCAGTATTTTTTAAACTCATCGGAGAGCTGATTTTTGGGAGCAGCGGCTGAAGAGGTTTCGGAATGTAGGGCCGTACCTTTCTTTTCTTCTCCTTTTTCGTTGCAAGAATTAAGGGTAAAGGCAAAAAAAACCACCCATAAGGTTAGGTATTCAAACTTGATATATGTTTTCATAACGCGTGACGATTTGGTATAAAGTTAATCATCATTTTTCAAGAAACTAAATCGCTCAATGTTTTATAGAGCAAATGGGTGGGAAGCCCCATCACATTGGTGTATGACCCCTGAATTTCTTCAATGCCGATATGCCCTATCCATTCTTGAATGCCATAACCGCCTGCTTTGTCGAAGGGTTTGTAATTGTCAATGTAAAAGTCGATTTCGGCATGGGTCAACTTTCTGAATTTCACCTTCGTGGTGCAATTAATGGTTTTTTGAATTTTTGTAGTGCAAAAACAGACGGAAGTAATGACCTCATGTGAAGTGCCCGACATTGATTCCAGCATTGCAAAAGCTTCTGCTTTGTTTAGGGGTTTGCCCAGAATCTTATCATTGTGCCATACTACGGTATCGGAGGTGATTAGAATATCATTGGGTCTTAATTCTTCCTTAAAAGGGAATGATTTGATTTCAGCCAAGTAATCGGAAACTTCATGACCCTTCAGGTGATTAGGAAACACTTCCTCCACCGATTTTAACCGCACTTCGAAATTGAGTTTCAGTTCCTCAAAAAAGTGCTGTCTTCGCGGTGAACCAGAGGCAAGTATAAGGTTCCAATCCTTTAATTTTTCCTGAAGCATATTTTAGTCGTTGGAGGCGTTAAAGTTATCGTTCCAATCGCCACGTACTTTTAGAACCTGTTCTATAACATCTCGAACACAGCCTTCACCGCCGTTTTTATGAGATACATATTTCGAAATGGCCTTGACTTCAATCACTGCATTTTGTGGGCATGCAGCTAGGCCGGCCAATGCCATTGGTGGTACATCGGGCATATCGTCACCCATGTAAAGTACAGTTTGAGGGTCAATCTCATAGATCTCAAGATATTCTTCGAACTGTTCGATTTTATGACCGGCACCTAGATAGATATCGGTTACCCCAAGGCCCCTCATTCGATGACGAACGCCCTCATTGGTGCCACCACTGATAATACAGACCCTATAACCCTTTTGAAGTGCCGTTTTTATTGCATAGCCATCTTTTACGCTCATACTGCGAAGCATCTCACCTTCGCTAGTAATCAATATAGATGAATTGGTCAGCACCCCGTCAACATCGAAAACAAAGGTGGTTATATTCTTTAATTGTTCTTTATAACTTTTTTCCATAGCTATCTTTAATCGAATCGCTCAACAAGCGATAGAGTGTTTTGTCTTTTTCGTTATTTAAAAGTTCCATATGTCTTTGCATAGTTCCTGTGTCGTTTCTTCTGGCGGGTCCCGTTTGGGCATCTTCAGGTGATAAAAACTTAATCTTTCGCGCTGTCTCCTTAATTAGGGGATGGAGCATCGTAAAGGGGAGCTGTTGCTCTTTACAAATTTCAGCTCCTATGCTATACAGATGATTGGTGAAATTATTTACGAATACGGCAGCTAAATGCAAATATTTTCGCTTTTCCGAAGAAATTTCGAAAACTTGATCTGAAATGGCTTGCCCCAATTTTCGGAGTAATTCTAAATCATCTTCTTGAGAGGCTTCAATGCACAGGGGAACATCCTTGAAATTTACCTTTTCAGCCTTGCTTAATGTTTGTAAAGGATAAATAACACCCTTGCGCATTTGTTTTGGCAACGCATCCATAGGTACACTGCCAGAAGTATGTACAACCAGTTTTTCGGTATGTGAAAAATGTTGTGACACTGAAGGTATGGCGTCATCACTGACCGCAATAATGTAGATGTCAGGTAATTGGCGTCCAATTTTTTTAAGGGATTTTGACAAGTCCTCGTTGCGACTATTCAAAACCTGAACCACTTCGATTTCGCTGGTTTTTGAAATAGCACGCTTTAAATGTTCGGAGACATTTCCGGTACCTACAAGGGCAACTTTAATCATGCCCCAAAAATAAGCATATATTTCTGTTTGGGACTTAGGAGGAATAATGCGGCTAGGTTTTTTTACTACATTTGAAAAGACGCGTCTGATTAAAAAATTATTTGGCCGTATGGACAGTTAATTATCAAAATGTTATGGAAAACGATAAGGATTTAAATTCCCGAAGAGAATTCGTCAAAAAAACTGCTGTGGTTTGTTCTGGCTTTCCATTCTTGACAAGAATGACTTCGGAACCGTCAAAAACTATGAATTTAACCGCCATGAAAAATATACCCAAGCCTTTAAATGGAAG
The DNA here is from genome assembly GCF_900103215.1 of Kriegella aquimaris. GTDB lineage: Bacteria > Bacteroidota > Bacteroidia > Flavobacteriales > Flavobacteriaceae > Kriegella > Kriegella aquimaris. The sequence continues at coordinate 493,887 of NZ_FNGV01000001.1, read as the reverse complement.
TATGATAGGGGAATACGGGCAATGGGCCGCCGATTTGGCGTCTAATCCCCCAAAACTTTCATTTCGAAACAATAAATGGAAATCTGTAAACGATTGGAAACCCAAAGCAGTTGAAAAAACGCTTGAGCTTTTAGCACCTCCCAATATAGGAGAAGTGACAGTAACCATTCATCGTAAATATATCTATGACGGATTGGATGTAGAAGAGATTTCTTGGCAACTACCTTATGGTGAGCCTACAAGAGCCGTTGTGTTAAAACCGGCAGGTGTAACGAAAAAGCTGCCTGCGGTGTTAGGATTACATGATCATGGCGGAGTCAAATTTTTTGGTTGGGAGAAAATTTGCCGTATTTCCAACGATACCCGTTCCATGTTAATGGAGCATCAGTCGCAATATTATGAAGGGCGGGCATGGGCAAACGAAATAGCTAAAAAAGGATATGTGGTCATGGTACATGATGTTTTTGCATTTGCAAGTAGACGGGTGCGATTAGAAAATGTCGATGGCATATTATGGGGCCATTGTTCTCGTGAAGATTGGCAAGATAAAGACCCTGCCATCGATGAAAACGTCAGGGATTATAACGCGTGGGCCAGTGACCACGAAACGATTATGGCAAAATCGCTTTTTTCGGCAGGAACCACATGGCCCGGTGTAGTCTTGGCCGAAGATCAAGCGGCTTTGCGTGTATTATGTGAAAGGGAAGATGTCGATACCGATCGTGTAGGTTGCTGCGGACTTTCGGGCGGAGGGCTGCGCAGCGCATATCTTGGCGGACTCGATAAACGCATAAAATGTGCTGTTTGTGTTGGATTTATGAGCACTTGGCGCGATTTTGTGATGAACAAATCCTTTACACATACCTTTATGACGTATGCCGCTTTATTACCCAATTATTTAGATTTTCCTGAGATTTTGGGGTTGCGAACGCCACTACCCACCTTGGTGCAAAGCAGTAAAGAAGACGACCTATTTTCATTGTCTGAAATGGAAAGAGCCGATAAAATGCTAAAGGAAATCTATGCTAAAGCAGGGGAAGAAGATAAGTATAAAACTAATTTTTATGAAGGAGGGCATAAGTTCGATATTGCCATGCAAACCGATGCCTTCAATTGGTTCGATAAGTGGCTGGCATAAAAACAAGTTATACGATTACCTTTCTATTGATAATGCTCAGCTTTTTGTCATTTTCAAGCTTTTTAATCGTACGGATGACGGTCTCTACGCGAAGTCCCGTGAGTTCAGAAATTTCTAAGCGTGTCAATTTCACTTCATATTTTCCGCTTATGCCAGCTTCCTTTTTTAAGTGACATAGAAGATTCATTATTCGATTTTCGGTCGAAAATACTGAAACTTCTTTTAGTCGCATTGCCTTGTAATTTAGTCGACTGCAAAGTATTTGGGTGAGTTTTAGATGTATTTGGGGTTTTGTTTGAAGCAATTGAAAAAGTTGATTTTTCGACAATCTTAAGAGTGTTGATGGTTTGTTCGCTTTGGCTCCCGCCGGATAAGGGAAGTCGCCGAACAATGGTGGCTCACCGAAACTTTTTCCCTTTTTGAAAATGCCTTGTGTGAATTCCTTTCCTTGTTCTGTTCGATTGAACATTTTAACTTCGCCGTTAAGAACCTGATAGAAAAAATCTGCACGAGCTCCCTCCGTAAAAATTAAATCATCTTTTTTGAGGTGAATTTTTATGGCTCCAAAATGCTCTAAAACTTCTTCCGAAATCATAAATTTAGGTACAATTTTATGAATCTTGTTTTCTAAGGTCGTCGAAAATACAAAACTAAGTTTTCATTATTACTAGCAGCTTGCTAAAATGGTTTTAGGCTTTATGTTGATGAATTTATTCCTGACCACAAAAAATAGGGAAAGTTTAACTTTTTAGTCTCCGTAAAAATTCATAAAATCTACCTATTTTTGCTGCCGCAAATACAAAGCATTGTTAAAAAATGGTCGATAAAATCAAGAATATTCTCTTTTCCACCCGATTAACTGCCATTTTATTTATTGTTTTTGCAACTTCCATGGCCTTTGGCACTTTTTTCGAAAGTTGGTATAGTACTGCAACTGCTCGCATATGGGTTTATAATACATGGTGGTTTGAAGGTATTATGCTCTTTTTTGTTATCAATTTTATGGGTAACATAGCCAGATATCGCCTGCTTCGTTGGGAAAAATGGCCAGTTTTGATACTCCACCTTTCTTGGATACTGATAATTATTGGGGCTTTTATAACCCGCTATATCAGTTTTGAGGGGCGGATGCCCATTCGCGAAGGGGAAACCGAAAATGTATTCTATTCAGATAAAACCTATCTGACAGCTTTCGTTGATGGTGAAATAAACGGCGAGCCTAAGCGTAAAGTATTGGAAGATGATTTGATAGTTACTCCTGAAGGATTAAAATCGAATCTACCTTGGTCGTCAGATTATAATGGTCAATCATTCACTATTTCTTATGTTGGCTTTATTGAAGGCGTTAAAGAAGGCTTGGTTCCCGATGAAAATGGAAAGGAATACCTGAAAATTGTCGAGGCTGGTGATGGTCAGCGTCACGAACATTTTTTGGAAAGTGGCCAAGTGGCCAACATACACAATGTATTGTTCGCACTAAACAATAATACCGAGGGAGCCATCAATATTTTTGCTTCGGATACTACCTATCAAATAAAGTCGCCCTTTGAGGGCAATTTTATGCGTATGGCAGATCAGCTACAAGGCAGCGTAGCAAAAGATAGTTTGCAAACCTTACAACTACGGTCATTATACTCCATGGCAGGAATGCAATTTGTTCTGCCAGAACCTTTGGTGAGGGGATCCTATGGGGTAGTGGAAGTCCCGAGAAACGAGGTCAATGAAGGTACGGCCAATGCCTTGATAGTCGAAATTGAATCGAATGGTGAAAAAATCGAAAAAAAACTACTTGGTGGTGCTGGCTCCTCCACTTTTTCTGAAAAAATGAATGTTGGCGGACTCGATTTTTCACTCAGCTATGGTTCTAAAGTGTATACATTGCCCTTCGCTATCAAGCTGAACGACTTTATTGCCGAGAAATACCCCGGTACCGAACAGGGTTATAAATCCTTTATGAGCAGGATAACCTTGGAAGATGATCGCTCTTTCGATTATGATATTTATATGAACCACATTTTAGACCACAAGGGATATCGGTTCTTTCAATCCAGTTTCCACCCCGATGAAAAAGGAACGATTTTATCGGTGAACCATGACCAATGGGGAACTTGGATTACCTATCTCGGTTATTTTCTTTTATATGCAGGTTTGATGGGAATTATGTTTTTTGGGAAGACCCGATTTAAAGATTTAGGTGCTTCTTTGGAGAAATTGAAATCAAAAAAGGCAAAATTGACCACAGTGTTGGTTTTAGGGATGATGCTTAATGTCGCGGGACAAGAGCATACGGCAGATGATGGTCATGATCATAGCAGTAAAATGCCCACTCAAGAACAGATCGATTCGTTGCTGCAGGCCACAATCGTATCAAAAGAGCACGCCAATAAATTCGGAAAGCTTGTAGTTCAAGATGAGGGTGGGCGTATGAAACCTATTCACACCTTTTCTTCTGAGTTGCTTCGAAAGTTAAGTTTGAAAGACAAATTCAATGATATGGACGGCGATCAGGTGTTCCTATCAATGATGATGAGTCCTGCCGTATGGTATAACACCGAATTCATCGCTTTAGATAAGAGTAGAGGACAAAACGATAGTATACGAAAGCTTATTGGGGTTCCACCAGGAACAGAATATGTAAAAGCAACCGACTTTTTTGATGAAGAAGGGGGATATAAGTTAAGTCCAGTTTTGAGGGAAGCTACGGCTACGAATAACCCAGATCAGTTTGAGAAAGATATTAAAGCAGTAAATATTCGATTAAACCTATTGGATCAGGCGTTGAGTGGGAAAATCATTAAAATATTCCCATTGCTGAACGATGAAAATAATAAATGGATATCGGCACTTGACTATCGTAGCGGGCAGTATCAGGTTTCTGATTCGCTATACGGAAATTTCATAAAGAATGCACTTCCCTACTACCTGATGACCTTACAAAAGGCACAACAAAGTGGAGACTATACCGATGCTGACAAACTTTTGGAAGCTTTTGTACAGAACCAGAAAAATCATGGCAGTGAGATTCTACCTTCGGAGCGCAAAATAGAAACGGAGGTGATATACAATAAACTGGATATCTTCAACCGGTTATACAGGTCGTATGCCGTAGTGGGCGTTTTAATGTTCTTTGTTTTGATATTTCAGATTTTCCGGGATAGAGAAATTTGGCGAGTGATCACCTATTTCTTTAAGGGAACCATCGTGCTTTTCTTTCTATGGCATACCGCGGGGTTGATATTACGTTGGTACATCTCTGGCCATGCGCCTTGGAGTGATGCTTATGAAAGTATATTGTATGTTTCTTGGGCTACCATGGGCATGGGACTTTTATTTATTAGAAAGAGTGATATTACCTTGGCGGCATCGGCATTCGTAACAGCTTTATTGCTTTGGGTTGCCCATCAAAGCTGGGTGGATCCGGCAATTTCAAATTTGGTGCCAGTACTTGATAGTTATTGGTTAATGATTCATGTGGCGGTTATCGTAGGCAGTTATGGTCCATTAACGGTCGGTATGATATTGGGCGTTGTTTCTTTGCTGCTCATTATTTTGACCAATAAGAAAAACAAGGCCCGAATGGATATTAATATAAAAGAACTGACCATAATCAATGAACTGGCATTGACAGTAGGTCTGGTTATGTTGACTATCGGTAACTTTTTGGGGGGTCAGTGGGCCAATGAAAGTTGGGGTCGTTATTGGGGGTGGGATCCCAAAGAAACTTGGGCCTTGATATCAATAATGATTTATGCTTTTGTAATCCATACAAGACTCATACCAGGTCTCAGGGGCAGATGGACGTTTAATTTTCTCAGTGTCATTGCCTTTGGTAGCATCATGATGACCTATTTCGGGGTTAATTTTTATCTAGCAGGTCTTCATAGTTATGCTAGTGGGGCACAGGTCATTACGCCTACATTTATCTGGTATATTGTATTAGGAGTGGCTATATTAGGAGGTATTAGTTATTGGAGGTACAAGGTCAATTATGTGAAAAATAAATAATTACCGTTCAAGGTATCATTTAAATTCAATTTTTTGCTTACCTCCAAATAAAAGAAAGAGCATTGTTTTATATGTTTTTCCCATTTTTTTTCTGAGTACGCCGAAAGCTTTGGTCAGTTGTGCTTCTACGGTCTTGATTGATACATTCAGGTGCTCTGATATTTCAAGATTGGTTAACCCTTCCTTCCTGCTTAAAAGAAATACTTCTTTGCATTTCGGGGGAAGGTTATGAATTTCATTTGTAATTCGTGCAATTACCTTCTCAACAGAACTATCCTCCTGCAGAATTACCGCCCGCTCCAAACCTTCAAAATATTTTTGTTCCAATATCATGGTAGAACGGTTCTTCTTGTATTGGTTGATAAATTCATTATACACCGACTTGAAAAGATAGTTCTGTAAAGATGATTTGATATCTAGTTTTTTTCGCTGCTCCCAAGTTCTTAAAAATACATTTTGGAGAATATCTTCGGCCTGGGCATGATCACTTGTCAATGTCATCGCATAACCAAAAAGGCGTCGATTATAGCGGTCTACCAAATAAATAAAAGCTTCTTCTTCTCCCTTCTTTAAACGTTCAACAAGCAATGCGCTATTATCTGTATTCATAAAAATATAATGTTTATGTCGTAAGATATACTATTGATAATTGCAAATATGAAAAAAAAATCACTAAAAAGTTAGGGTATTGCAAATGAGCTTTGTCTTTCTTATGTATACATACTAGATTATTACGGTTCCCTATATGAAAAATAGAATTCTTAAGTACTTGACTAACGAAGCAACTTCAGAAGATCTGAATTTGCTGTCCGATTGGATTCTTATTGAGGAAAATCAACGGGTTTTTGACGATTATATAAAAATACATTTTGAAACAACGATGGCCATGAACCAACCTGATACGGACAAAATCAAGAAAAAACTGTTGCAGGAAATAAAGCGCAATAAAAACCGAAAGGTAAAGTTGGCCCTTCTGAATACAATGAAATATGCGGCGATAGCTGTGATTTTTTTGGCTTTGGGTTATTTCTATCAAACTAATTCTTCAGTAGAGGAAAGAGACAATCTATTAATTCCCCAAGAAGAATCAATTACCATAATATTGGATAATGGAGCTATTGAAACTCTAGATCCTAATGGTAATAAAGAAGTAAAAGACGACCAGGGAAATGTAATCGGAAGCCAAGATAAATCGAAATTAACCTACCAAGAAAAACCTTCGGCCAATAAATTAGTATACAATACACTGAAAGTACCTTATGGAAAGCGATTCGATGTCATTTTATCTGATGGCACTCATGTTTTTTTAAACTCAGGTACTTCGCTGCGGTATCCTGTTTCATTTTTAGACGGTAGTGAGCGCGCTGTTTTTTTAACTGGGGAAGCCTACTTTGATGTAGCGAAAGATGAAAAACATCCTTTTATCGTGAATGCCAATGATGTTGGTATAAAAGTTTTGGGGACTAAGTTCAATGTGTCGCATTATCCTGAAGATCGGAATATCAATACCGTTTTGGTCGAAGGTTCGGTAGAACTTCATACTAAAATAGCAGCGGTAAAAAATGCCGATCCCATTGTCTTAAAACCAGGCTTCAAGGCAGAATGGCATCAGCTTACCAATGATATTTCTATTGAAAATGTTGATACTAGGGTGTATACGGCTTGGGTTCAAGGAAAATTGATCTTTAGAAACACACCGTTCCGTCAGATTCGAATAGCCTTGGAACGACGTTATAATGTTACCATTAAGAATGAAAATTTAGATTTGGACGAACAATTGTTCGATGCCACTTTTGATATCGAGACCATTGAAGAAATACTCGAATCTTTCAGCAAAAGTTATGCGATAACCTATAAGATAGTAGATAACGAAGTAATTATAGAATGAATTTAAGTAACCCTAAAAAGAAACCTTATGAGTAGAAACCAGTAACAGACCGAGATCAAATCATTGAAAAAATAAAATCGGAAAATGCGGACACATTCCCCGATTTAGTAAAAAATGATTTAAAAGAATTTAAACCAATTAACACTACGAAATTATGAAAAAACTCTTTAATTGGAGGGATGTGCAACTACATCCTTTAAAATTTAGCTTAAAGATGAAATTAACCCTGCTATTAACAATAGTATCCTTGTTTCAAATACAGGCAAATACCTACTCTCAGACTAAAAAGATTTCGTTGGATATGCCCAACGCAACTGTACAACAAGTAATTCATGAGATAGAAGCTTTGACTGATTATAAATTTTTATTGAATAGGAGGGATGTCGATATAACACGAAATGTCTCTATAAAGGTCGATAAAGCGCTGATCATTCCTATTTTAAAAGAGCTGTTTTTAGGTACCGATATCGAATATGAGGTATTAAAAAAACAGATTGTTTTAAGAAAGACCAATAAAAAAGTAGGAGCAATACGGCCAACCATACAAATGCCAGAAACGGTTGATGTTAATATGCAAGCACAAGTTTCAGGTACCGTTACCGATACTGATGGTACGCCACTGCCTGGAGCCAATATTATAGAAAAAGGAACAACCAATGGCGTTACTGCCGATTTTGATGGTGAGTTTTCGATTGAAGTTGCCGAAACAAACGCAGTTTTAGTAGTTTCCTATATTGGTTTTGCTACAAAGGAAGTGTCTGTAAACGAACAGTCTAGCTTGAAAATTGCTTTAGAAGAAAGTGCTGCGGGCTTAGATGAAGTTGTCGTTGTTGGATATGGAACACAAGCCAAAAAAGATATTACAGGCGCTGTGGCCACAGTGCAAGGAGAGGCTCTTGCAATGACCAAAACTGCGGATCTAACGAATTCAGTTGCTGGTCGTTTGCCAGGTATTATAACCAAACAAACTAGTGGTGAACCTGGCAATGACGAATCTTCTATAAGTATACGAGGATTTGGGACTCCGTTGGTTATTGTTGATGGAATTCAGCGTGATTTTAATGACATTGCTTCCGAAGAGGTAGAGTCCATGACTGTATTAAAAGATGCCTCCGCAGCGATATATGGTGCCAGAGCAGGTAATGGAGTTATTTTAATTACAACTAAAAGAGGTACAATTGGTAAACCGCAAATAAGCATTAATTCAACTACAACTTATGTAGGTTTCACGAATTTTCTGCAGTATGCGAATAGTGGCCAATATGCTGAATTAATGAATGAATTTAAGACCAACGACGGGTTAGACCCACTCTTCTCTGATGAAGACGTGGCAAAATATTATAGTGGTGAGGATCCATTAAATTATCCGAATACAGACTGGTGGGGTCTGACAATGAATAACTATTCTCCACAAACTCAGCATGAGGTATCGTTGAGAGGGGGGTCTGAAAAAATTAAGTATTACACTCTATTTAGTTACTTAGACCAACAAGGAGGGTATAAATCTGGAGACAATAAATACAAACGATATAATGTTAGGGCCAACCTTGATGCAGAAGTCACAAAAAATCTTACTGTCTCCTTAGACCTATCGATGATAGCGGAAGATTTGAAAAGCCCATTGCGTACAGTTTACAATCTTTGGGCAGATATAAATAATGCGTTGCCGACCTATTTGGGAGAATTGCCTGATAAAACTAAAATTGCTTATGGGGGATCTGTACCCGTATCGCCAATTGCAGGTAGTACTTTCGATTTGGGGGGCTATCAAGCGGATAACAATAGACATATTAATATTAAAGGTTCTTTTAATTATGATATCCCAGGTGTGGAAGGCTTGTCTATAGATGGCTTTGGAAGTTACTTTGAATTTAGTAATGACTATAAGAATTGGGAGAAGAATTATTTTTTACATGAATATGATGCCGTAAGTGATACCTACATAGATAGAGGTTCTAGTTTTAAAACCAAGTTGGATCAAGGCTATCAGGTCAATTCGTCATTTACTAGCAATCTAGCCCTTAAGTTCGTAAGAACATTCGATGAGAAGCATAATGTTGACGCACTCCTTCTTTATGAAAGAATAAAATCCAACGGGCATAACACTAGCGCGCATGGTGAAAATTACCTAACGGATGCTATTGATTATTTGTTTGCTGCTGGTGGCGAAGGCCAACGAGTTAGCGGTGGTGCATCTGAAGATGGAAGAGAAAGCTATGTAGGCCGACTTAATTACGGCTATGATGGCAAGTATTTGTTTCAGACTACCGTGAGATATGATGGATCACCAAGGTTTAACGAAAACAATAGATGGGGTCTTTTTCCAAGTTTTTCGGCAGGTTGGAGAATTTCTGAAGAAAATTTTATTAAGGACAAAGTTGAATGGATTGATAATTTGAAGTTAAGGGCAAGCTATAGTAACCTTGGTTATGATGCTACCGGTAATTTCCAATATCTAAGTGGATATGAAATAGCTTCAGGTTTTATCCGACCATATATGGACGCCGGCTATGTTTTAGACGGGTCACCCTACACTACCATATATTCAACTGGATTGGCCAACCCCAATATTACTTGGGAAGACATGACAATTTATAATATTGGGTTAGATTTCAGTATCAACAATGGATTGTTGTATGCCGAACTAGACGCATTTTATCGCGAAAGAACGAATATGTTGGCAACAAGATCTCAATCTTTACCAAATACCTTTGGTGCCAACCTACCGGCTGAGAATTTGAATAGCCAAAACCAGCGTGGCTTTGAGGTTTTGTTAGGGCACAGAAATCGTAAGAACGAATTCAAGTACGATATAAGTGCCAATATAGCTTGGTCAAGGGCCAAGTGGGATCATTTTGACGAACCTATGTATGAAGATGAAGATGATATCAGAATAAGAACAAAATCGGGTAATTGGGTCGATCGGGTTTTTGGTTATAAATCAGATGGGCTGTTTACCTCTCAAAGTGAAATTGATAATCTATCATACGATCAAGATCAGAAAGGCAATGAAACCCTTGCACCCGGTGACATTAAATATATTGATATAAATAATGACGGTACAATAGACTTTCGAGATCAAGAGGTGATTTCGACTTCAAACCTTCTTTATAATGAAGATGAGAATTCGAATTCAAACATTCCTCAATTGACATTTGGTCTAAATATGTCCATTGACTATAAAGGGTTTGATTTATCCTTATTATTACAGGGGGCAGGTATGTACGATGTTGAAATTAATAGAGGTCTTTTACCTTATGGTACGGTAAATACATTTGCCCTTACTTACGAGAACAGATGGAATCCAGCAAATAATGACAAAAATGCATTATTGCCAAGAGTATCTGCAACGGGTAATGTCAACAACACTAAAAACTCCGATTTTTGGTTAGTCGATGGCACATACCTGCGAATTAAGAATTTTAATTTAGGGTACACCATTCCTATGCGAACTAAAGTTGGCATAGAATCCGTACGCCTTTTCCTATCGGGAACAAATCTTTTGACCTTTAGTGGGACGAATAAATGGGATATGGATCCGGAAACGGCAAACAATAGCGGTCGATATTATCCGCAACCAAAGACATTTTCACTAGGAGTATCATTAAAACTATAAAAAATCATGAAAAAGTTATTATATACCTTAGTATTTGCATCACTTGTATTTTCTTCATGTGATAGTGTTTTAGAGAGAGAACCACTTGATATTATAAGTGACAACATTGTCTGGGACGATCCGGTCTTGGTTGATGCCTATATTCTCGACGTGTACAGTCATATGTATTTCATGTATAATGATTATGACACTAATCAAAGACAGAGAAATAACATATATACTATAAATGCTGTTGCTGATCAAGCAACTAATGGCAGACCAAACCAAGATGTTGTGGTAAAATGGCAAGCAGGTCTTTTAGATGAAAATGGAGGATTGGAGCAGTGGCACTATAGTAATGTGCGAAAAATGAATGATTTTCTGGAAAAAATGGAAAACTCTACCATAGCTGAAGATGAAAAGAAATTACTTATAGGCCGTATAAAATTTGCCAGGGCACTTACTTATTTTACAATGGTGAAATGGTACGGAGGTATCCCTATTATTACTGAATCACAGGCCATTGACGCGCCACTTGAAGAGTTACTTGTTCCAAGAAACAAAGAACAGGAAGTTTATGACTTTGTTATTTCTGAATGTGATGCATTAATAAATAACGAAATGCTTCCGTATCCATCAGAAGCTCGATTGGGTGACCCAACTTTATACGTAGCCCAGGCACTTAAGAGCAGGGCTGCTTTGTATGCCGCAAGCATTGCCCGTTGGGGTACTGTAAAAATTGACGGTTTAGTCGGTATTCCTAGTGACCAAGAAAACAGGTATTGGCAAATTAGTTATGATGCTTCAAAGGCAATTATTGATGGGCCTTTCTCACTTTATAAAAAATCTGATGACATCGTTGAAAATTACCAACAGGCGTTTATAGATGAAGACAACAGTGAGGTTATATGGGCGAAATATTATGATGGGTTAAAAGTTAATAATGATTGGAGTGTTGATAATTCAGTAATCGGAGCGGCTCCAGGGTGGATGACTGAAAATATTTGTCCGTATCTTGAATTTGTCGAGAGTTTTGAGACTAAAGATGGCGTTATTGTTCCGTGGGATAGAGAAGCTGTCACAAATAAATTATGGACTTTTGACGAGCTATATGGTAATTTGGAGGCTCGTTTTCACGCCAATATTTGGACCCATGGAAGTAATTGGGAAGGGTTTGACCCAGTCAATTATTATAATGGTATCCGCGCAGCTGATGGAGAAATTATTCGTGATGGTATTTATGAAGGGTTACCGGTCATGGGAGCAAATTATAGAACATCAGGCCGTGATTTTTCAGGTTTTTCCATTAAAAAAGGTGTTGATCCCAATGGCGACCTTAACAATAGAAAAGGAAAGAACATGAAAATTCAATTTCGTTTGGGCGAAATACTCTTAAATTATGCAGAAGCAGCTTTTTATCTCAATAAAGAAGCGGAAGCCTTAGACGCGGTCAATAAAATAAGGGAACGTGTTGCTTTACCCTTGCATACAGCAATTGACGTAGAAAAGATCAGACATGAGAGAAGAATAGAACTTTCTTTTGAGGCTTTAAGACATTGGGATTTAAAACGGTGGAGAATAGCAGAGGAAACTATATCAAAATCTTGGACAGGAGTAAATTATATTTACGACTTTCTTACGGGGAAATTCTTAATTGAATATAAAGAGAATTTTAGAACATCCGATTTTGATGAAAAACACTATTATTTCCCTATTACTCCCGGTAGAATTGCTAACAATCCTGCCCTAGCTCCAGAAAATCCTGGTTATTAATGGAAAATTCTAGCCCTAGTTAACAGCCATTTTAAGAAGCTATTAACTAGGGTATATTTTATATCCAAAAACATTAAATAACATTATTTAAATGCGCACACTATTTACGGTACTACTATTTCTTTTTTTAACCTTTGAGGGTATTGCACAAAAAGATAAAAGACCAAGACTATTAGTGCTTACCGATATTGGTGGTGACCCAGATGATGAACAATCCATTAGACATCTGTTGGTATATTCCAATGAATTCCGTATTGAAGGTCTCATTGCCACCTCTGATAATATCCCTAGAAAAGGCTATAAACATCGTATTCGTACAGATTTATTAGTAAAGGCAATTAAAGATTATGGAGAGGTTAGAGAGAATCTACTGCTACATAACCTTAACTACCCAACAGCGGAATCACTTTTGAAAGTGGTACATGGTGGGCAGGTAAATAGGGGGGTTGAAAACCTGAAAATAGGTAAAGAGACTTCAGGTTCAAAACACATCATTAAAACAGTAGACGCTTCAAAAGAACTGCTATATATAACTATTTGGGGTGGAGCACATGATTTGGCGCAAGCGCTTCTTGATATAAAAAGTACGCGTTCGCCTAGAAAAGTTGAAACATTTGTCAAAAAACTACGTGTTTTTGCTATCTCAGATCAAGATGGTTGGAATAGTCTATCCAAAATGGGAACAGGACAATGGATACGTCAAAATTTTCCGGAAATATGGTACGTTGAACCAGGACCGCTATCTATGAATTCGTTGGATGCATCATTTCGTGGAATGTACCAAAATGATTCAAGAGGCAGTAAAGAGACTTTACCATTGGTAGCTGCAGGTATTGAAAATTTGAATAGTGATAAATGGATTAAAGAAAACATTAATAACTGGGGACCCTTGGGTAAGGGTTACCCAAACGACGTTCATCAAAACCCGCCGACCACAAGAAATTTGCTTGGTGTTAAAGAAGGAGACACGCCTTCATGGTTCTTTGTTTATCAAAATGGTCTAAATAATCCTAAGTTCCCTGAATGGGGTGGTTGGGGAGGCCGCTATGCTGCAGCCGGAGAGTCGTATTATATTGATGCAGAAGATAATCATTGGTCTGGTGAAATGGATAAAGGTCTTCGGCAAAAATGGACAATTGCGCGTTGGCGCGAAGCCTATCAAAATGATTTTGCGGCACGTATGACATGGAATCTTTTGCCCTATGAAAAAACCAATCATAATCCAGTAGTGATTGTCGACAATGATAGAAGCCGGCGAATCATTAAACTAAATGTTAAGCCCGGGCAAACTATTAATATCGATGCAAGTAGGACATATGATCCCGATGGTGATAAAATTAGTTTCAAATGGTGGGAATACAGTGAAGTATCCGTCTCACCGGTCAGTCTAAGTAGTACGAATGAAGCTGTTGTTAGGGTTGAACTACCAGAGCAATGTCCCGAAGGTGATATTCATTTGATTCTGGAGGTTAAGGATGATGGGAGTCCGGAGTTAGTTTCGTATCGAAGGATAATTTTACAAGTGAAGTAATACTGAAATATAATACGAAGGAATAACTCAGTATACTGCCAAATTAATTATACCGATTTATAAATCGCAAAACACATATGAGCCTGAAAGGACGAAGCGTACTTTGGGGGTAATCTAATTTTATGAAATAAATATCTGCCAATATTAATATTTGGCATTAATCGAACACATTCATCTAATCCTAATTATTTCATCATGAGGCGAATCATTTTCCTTTTATTTTTGACATTGCCATTAGGGGCCTTATGGGCACAAGAAAATGCAACTACCGTAAATAATAACCAAGGGGAAATACAGCCTTGGTCAGAAAATGTCAGGTATTGGCAGTATAAGGGAGAGCCCGTGCTGCTCCTTGGTGGAAGCAAGACCGACCATCTTTTTTTGGCCGATGGCCTGCTGGAACATCTTGAAGAGATCCAGGAAGTCGGAGGCAATTTTGTGCGGAATACGATGAGCCAACGGGAGGGCAAGGAACTCAAACCCTATGCTTTGATAAATGACTCTATATTTGATTTAAATCAGTGGAACGAAGACTATTGGACAAGGTTCCAGAACATGCTAAAATGGACGAGCGAGCGTGATATTATAGTTCAGATCGAGGTCTGGGACCGCTTTGATTATTCCCAAAAATATTGGGAAATCAGTCCTTGGAATCCCCGCCTAAACATCAACTATAACTATAAGGAGATTGGTTTTGATGAGAAGTACCCACTTCATCCTTCCAAGGATGTCCAACCCTTTTTTCATTCCCTTCCAGATATGCCGGGGTATGATAAAAAATTAGATTTGATCTATAAGTATCAAGAGGCGTTCGTTACCAAAATGTTGTCGTACAGTCTTCAATATGGCAATGTTCTTTATTGTATGAACAACGAAACGACCACTGATGCACTTTGGGGTCGGTATTGGATAAATTTCATTAAAGCGAAGGCCAAGGAACGGGGGACAAGTGTGGGTACAACAGATATGTTCGACGATGTACATAAGGGAAAAGAGTCGGTGAGCGCCCCGATTATCTTTAATGATGGAGAACACTATACTTTTGCCGATATCTCACAGGTTAACAGTCGTAATTTTGATGATATACATTGGCATGAGCTGCAATGGTTGATTGAACAGGTGAACAAAACCCACCCACGGCCAAGCAACCATACCAAAATATATGGCGGGGGATATAGTAACTATGGTTCGGGAGGACAGGAAGACGGCGTTGAACGATTCTGGAGAAACATACTGGCGGGCTCGGCAGGGGTTCGGTTTCATCGTTCACCTAATGGCAACGCTCTAAACGAAAGGGCCAAGGCAAGCATACGGGCCGGTCGCCTGCTCGAAAGTCAAATGAAACTTTGGGAGCTGAAGCCCCATATGGAACTTCTCGTAGACAGGTCTCCCAATGAGGCCTATCTCGCAGCAGAGCCTGGGGAAAAATATGCCCTGTATTTCACCAATTCTGGCAGTGTGGGATTAGACCTTACGAAAGCTAAAGGCACCTTTACCCTTAAATGGATCAGCATCACCGAAGGTAAATGGTACAAGGATGAGAAAATTCAAGGAGGAGTCGTAGCAACCATCGCTGCACCTTTCAAAGGCGGTTGGGTGGCGGCGCTGACCCGAGACAATTAGCTTAAAAGGATGTAGTAAGAGCTTTATTTACCTTGAGTTCGGGAGTTCTTTTCTCAAGATTGAGTGAGATTAAAACCAAAAGTCGCCCCAGAGGTTAGCTATAAAAATATTGCAATGAATACCATCATTTACATCGATTAAATAACTGTTAACAAGGAAGTTATTAGTGCTAAAAGTTAAAATTTCAAATTAACGAGAGGAGGGAAAATGTTATTTATAAACAAAATAAAATTAGTGCTTTTACTTGGACTATTTCCCTATTATGGAATTAGTCAGATAAGTTTTGAAGATGTCACTATTTCTAGTGGACTAAGGGCAGCCGATTCCACGGCGAATCTGGCAGCCAAGGAGGAAGGCTTTGATGGGCCATACAGTTGGGGCCACCGTATTGTATGGGCCGATATTGATGGTGATGAACTGCCTGACCTTTTTGTTGGTCGATGGCCTAATATTCTACTTCATAATAATGGTGATGGTACTTTTCAAGATATTAGTGTTTCTTCAGGTTACAGGCAACTCAAGGATGAGGGGCACGGAGGTATATCATTTGATAGGGATAATGATGGAGACAGGGATTGGTTTGCTAATGGAAACAGGCATTATACCAATACAGAAAAGGTTGTCGATGTGCTGGCAAACAATGATGGTTTAGGACATTTCACTGACATATTAACGAGTTCAACTGCTTTGTTCGAAGCGCCAGGCTCTATCTCTAATCAAACAAGAGGGGTAGGTGCGGCTGATTTTGATGGGGATGGTTATCTTGACCTTGTAGCCGTCAGTTGGTCGGAAATAAAAGGTGGAGATAAAACGGACGGAACCTCAAATGACCATGTTTTCTGGAATGATGGAACGGGCAAGTATTTAACTGCCACTACATTAGGTACAGACGGCAATAACCAGGGTGTTCAAACTATTGATTATGATGGTGATGGGGATATAGACATTTATACAAACATCCGTGATGCTCCGAATCATTTATACCGCAACGACGGAAATCGAACTTTCACGGAGGTTGCTTCGATAGCTGGTATAGCACTTGATAATAAGGAATCAGATGATGGAGCCGCTTGGGGGGATATAGACAATGATGGTGACCTAGATTTTGCTTGTGGTGGAGAGGTCTATAAGAACAGTGAAGGCGTATTTACCAAAATAAGTACATTTCCAAACTATGATGGATATATGATGGTATTTGGTGACCTTGATAATGATGGCGACCTTGATTTGATCATTCCTGGGAATGAAGCCTCATTCAACAAAAATAAGGGTAGCCTTCAAGTTTATAACAATGATGGGGATGGCAATTTTATCATAATTGGAGCAACAGGAATAACACCACCAAAAGGAGACCGGCGAGGGGTAGCCTTTTCTGACTTCGATGGGGACGGTCGGCTAGATTTGGGAATTTCTGATAAACGTGATTTTAACTCACTATTTAAGAATACTACCGCCAATGTTGGAAATTGGTTAAAAGTCAAGCTGTATCGTGCCAATGGGCAGATTGATGCTATTGGGAGCTTTGTATATGTTTATTCAGAAGGCCACATTGGGGAGCCATCAGCGCTCTTAGGTGTTCGTTTTGCTGAGGGGGCGACGGGTTATAGTGCACAAAATGACCCTGTGCTTCATTTTGGTGTAGCTGGGCATAGTAAAGTTGATGTGCGCGTAAAATTTCCAGAAGGGAATGCGACTGATATCTTGAATGTTGATGTTAATAAGGTAATTACAGTGGTTGAAAAAGCAGCAAATTCAAAACAAAAACCTTAGTGAAAGTGCAATAGAAAATAGGCAAATTTATGATATAAATTTCAAAAAAATAATGATATGAAACTCAAAATCAGTTTATTGATGAGTTGTCTCTGTATCTGCTTTTCATTAAAAAGTCAGACAAATAATAAAATTGACCTCAACGTAATTACTGAATTCTCTCTAGGCTCCGATGTTGGGGCGTTACGTGCCGTGCCAGTATTAATTGGTCCAAATGAGTCGGCCATCTTTGTATCTTATTCTGCCGATAAGGAAATGGATCCCAGTATAGAGATGTTTTTTACGCCGTCGGATAAACTAAAATTCGCTTTATTCACTCTTGATGGGCAATTAATTTGGAAAAAAGAACTCGGTGCCGGTACTATTAATGGAAGATGGTTTACACCAATTTTCCCATTCGATCTTGATAATGATGGTATTGATGAAATTTATTTTGTCAATAACCCCGACTCAGTTCACATTTTAGGATACAAACAATTGCGTTTGGAAGCCCTTGATTCACGTACCGGTAAACTTATTGGGCAATGGCCATGGAAAAGGACAGAATGGGGAAGTAGTCTTAGTCACACCTTCCGTAATTTTATCTTTGGGGGATATTCCAATGGAGAGCCAATTTTAATGACTGCTCAGGGGACTTATGGCAAAATGGGGCTTCAGGCATGGGATAAGGGCATGGGCAAACGATGGGATTTGGTTATTGAAAAAGAGGATCCAGGTGCTCGCGGTAGCCACATGTCTCCGGTAGTCGATATCGATTTCGATGGTATCGATGAAATCCTTTGGGGCGAAAGATGTATTAGTATTGACGACGGTCGTTACTTGTTTATCGCTGATGAAAATGAATATAACGGTCATTCAGATGTTATTCAACCGACCTTGAACAGGGCTACAAATAAATGGAGCATATTTACATGTAGGGAAAGTGGGGATAAAGGTCAAATTAAACCTCGGGTAGTTATGTTTAATGATTCAGGGCAAAGAATTTGGAAAGATTTGGATGAAGGGCATATGGACATGGGCTGGACTGCTCATCTAGATAATTCACCTGTATCAATTCTTGCATTCACCATTAGTATTGGAGCAAAAGTTGCGGGGTCTGATGGTTTTTTTCGCGCAGATGTGAAAGAACATGCCTATAATGCATCGACAGGAGAAAAGCTTGAATTGCCATTTAATGCTTACAATACTGTTCCCGTTGATTTAGATGGTGATGGTTACCATGAATTTGCATGTGCTATCGGCGAACAAGCTGATAGAAAAGTATATAATATTTCGGGTGAAGTTATCGCTGATTTAGGTGAAAAAGCTTACCTCGCTATTGCTTCCAAATTTATCAATTTACCTGGAGAGCAACTTTTATGTTACTACCCGGATGGTACCATTAAAATTTGGGCTGATAAGAATGCAAAAGATTCTGATGTGGCGTTGAAAAGATACAACTCCCCTTATTATAAATTAACCCAAAAATTAACGGCAACAGGGAATAATTTGATAAATCTTGGTGGATTATAATAGATTGATATGGTATTAAGTTTGGTCTCGACTGCCTCAACTACTAAGAACACATATTCAAGAAATATCAATAGAACAATTAGCAATGAAACTAAAAATATTTGAAGCAGCTCCCCTTTTTGCTTTCTTAGCAATAATGCTAAATCCTTTTAGCGGATTAACTCAGAATCAAGATGAAATTAAGATTGAAAGGGATGTTCCTTTTGGCAAAACCATAAACTATACAGGCGAAAAGGAAATGCTTTTGCTCGATATTTATTCGCCTTTGGAAACAGCTGTCAAAAACCGTCCGGCAATACTGTGGATGCACGGTGGCGGTTTTGGCGTAAATTACGATAAATCGCAAAGTTACATTGTTGAAATGGCTACCCGATTTGCAAAAAGAGGATACGTCTGTCTTTCCATAAATTACAGGGTCCGCGAAAATCCTAAAGATGATAAGGCGGGAACCATGAAAGACGCATTGGAAGATGCAATGAAAGGTTTAAACTGGGTACGGGAGAATAGTAAGAAACTTGGAATTGAAAAATCGAAAATTGTGATAGGAGGAGGTTCGGCTGGTGGAATATTAGGAAATAATTTTTGCTACCGCGATGGCACTAAAAAAGCAAAATGGAATAAATCGGGAATTTTAGCATTTGTCAATCTTTGGGGAAGCCCAGATGAATCTTGGGGCACATATGTTATCGACAAAAACGATCCTCCAATGATTATTGTACACGGAACAGAAGATGCCTCGGTTCCCTATGCAAATTCTTTACAAATAATTAAGAGATTAAACGAGGTTGAAGTTAAAAACGAACTTATTGCAATTGAGGGTGCGGGCCACACTCCTGCAAGCCATATGGACGATTTCGAAGTTAAAATCGCAAAATTTTTATCTGATATAATTTCAGATGTCGAATAAAAATTTTGCATATGAAAATATATATCCAACAGAAACATTGTTTGCTCTGACTTCTCTGGGTTTAAATTGTCAGGTTTATCGGGAGAAGGTCAATTCTAGAATGGATTACCTAGTAAATTAAGTAAAATGAAAATTATAATTAAGACAGTATTGTTTTTGGGAATAGCGTTCGCTCTAAACCCTATTTGTGGTCAAGAAAATTCAAGTCGATATTGGAACGAAAATTTACCGCTGACTTCGTTTAGAATCCCGCCCCCTCCACATGGTGCACCTATCATCTATAAGGATTTAGATGGGGATGGGGATCCTGATTTATTGCAGACCTTGACCATCAACAATTTTCCTGTACAATGGATTGATGACGATGACGACATGAAGGAGGGAGACCTTTCTGGTGATTTGGATAGTGATTGCCTGATGATAGATCGTAACATGGATGGAAAGTATGGTGGCCCATATGACCTTATAGTTGATTGGAATGATGAAAACGGTGATAACATAGCTGATATGCAAGTAGTAGCCGACCAACTTAGTCTTGATAACAACGATTTTTATCCAGGTCACTATATGATTATGTTTGATTTGGATAATGATCAGATTTTTAATTATATCAACTGGAATACTTTTGAATTAGAGGCATGGGACCATAGTGGAAGTAGTCGATTCCTTGAAGATTATCACGGCAAAAGTCTTTTTTTAAAAAATCATTTATCAACTTTTGCCTTCGAAGATTTACGCTTGAATTGGGAGGTGCCTTTCCTTTTCTTTGATCCTGATAATGACGGACAAACTGAAATGGCAATTAGGGTTGTGGATAACAATATCACTAAAAAAGAACCTAAAGGGCCATCATTGCCCAATGATCCTAGCATGGTTAGTAAAGCCGATAGAAATGTTAAAGTAGATGGGGTTGCTGATTTGGTTGCCATGACGTATGATTTGGACAATGATAATTCTGCAGGAAATGAATTTGATTTTGACATGAGTATACTATTCAAGGGCAAGGGTTTTGATTATATGGACCAACGGCATAAATTCAAGAGTATGATTGGTTTGAAAGGTACCGACAGTTTGTTTTATGATGCGCGCTTTAGACAACTTGATGAGCTGATTTTTCCAAATCATGATTCAATTAATGATTTAATTTATAATCGTGGAGAATGGAATGAATGCTGGTTCGTGTTCGATGAAGATGACGACTGTCACAGATGGGAAAGAGTAGAGTTTTACGATCCATTAGATTTGTATAAGGCTGGCGCCCAAAATGGGGGTCTAGACAATAATCCACAAGCCGATATCTCTGGTGACAGGGGGGAATGGGATTTGGATAATTCGGGGAAGGGCAATCTATATATTGGTTCATTTGACAATAAAATTCATTTATACGGGGCCGACTGGGGTGCCTGGCGAATTGACCAGAATGCGAAGCAATATCAAGGTTGGCAGGGTTGGCGCCAAAGCGAAAAAGTTGAAGGAATAAAATTTCCTACCGTTCGATATGAGGATAGAAATAATAACGGTTTTTTTGATTTTATACAATATGACTTGAATGGAGACTCCATCTTTGAGCATGAACTTGATTATATCGCATTAGGTATTGATGATACACAAGTTGTTGTTGAAACTAAAAATATGGAATTTGGAGATTATGAAGCTTTATTTAAAAAAGTAACAGAATTAACATGGAAAAGAGCAAAAAATGCCGTGCGAATTGCAAAATCACATGGTGTTGATACAAGTTGGTACGCGAATTTTAAGCAAGTCAATTCGTTAAGGGAGCAATACCATTTTGGCTATTGGCTTAACTTTTATATCTATATGGATTTACGGGATATGGCCCTACGTTCAAACGACTTTAATTTATTAGCTAAAATCGATAAGGCATACATCACAGGTAATTGGTATTCTCTTGAATGAGTCAAATGCCTCTAAATAAGGCCTTATAAATCTCCAGGTGCAGGATTTTGTTCGCTTGAAAAATAATTATTAGTTGAGTTAGTTTAGTTGTGAAAGGAACAGTGGGAAACTATTGTTCCTTTTTTTTGGCTGCATCTAAAATTTAGTGAACCTTTATTGCGGTAAAGGGCAAAATGTATAATCGTCATTTTTTAATAGAAGGTTATTTAATTTTTGCCAACTTTACCTAAAGACCATATTCATATAATTAATTCAAAGAAATGAGTGTATTTAAGAAGTCATTAGTAACGAGTTCAGCGTTGCTTTTTTTAGTATTATTTCATCAACCAAGTTTCTCCCAAAATTCGCACAAGAACAAGCCCAATGTCATCGTTATATTGACCGACGACCAAGGCTCCATCGATCTTAATTGTTATGGCGCAACGGATTTATATACGCCAAACATGGACAGGCTAGCGAAAGAGGGTGTTCGGTTTACCCAATTCTATGCAGGAGCACCGGTTTGTTCTCCCTCACGTGCGGCACTTATGACGGGAAAAACAAATCTACGGGCTGGTCTGGAAGGCAATGTTCCCATACCCGAGCGTGCCGAGAAGAACGGAAAGCATGGCTTACCGACCAACCAGATTACGATGGCCGAAATGCTTAAGGAAAACGGATACTATACGGCCCTGATAGGTAAATGGCACTTGGGCCATAGAAAGGAAAATTTGCCCAATGGCCAAGGTTTTGATTATTTCTTTGGTCATCAAAGAGGTTGTATCGATAATTATTCCCATACTTTTTATTGGGACGGACCTAATAAACATGACCTCTATAGAAATGAAGATGAAGTTTATTATTCGGGGCAACATTTTACCGACTTAATGGCCGAAGAAGTAAAGCAGGTTATTGACAAGAAAAGAAACGAACCATTTTTTATTTATTGGGCATTCAATGCCCCGCATTACCCCTATCAGGGAACAACAAAATGGTTGGATTATTATAAAGATCTGCCCACCCCAAGAAAGGAATATGCCGCATTTGTATCCAATACCGATGAAAAAATCGGACATGTACTCGATTATCTAGACGAACAGAACCTTGCCGACAATACAATTGTAGTCTTTCAATCCGATCACGGGCATTCGTTGGAGGAACGTGCTTTTTGGGGAGGAGGCAATTCAGGGCCCTATAGGGGAAGTAAATTTAGCCTGTTCGAAGGCGGTATTCGCGTGCCGGCCATAATTCGCTACCCCAATGTGATACCGGCTAATGAAGTACGTGATCAGGCCGCTATGGAAATGGACTGGTTTAGTACGATTGCAGAATTAACTAATACGCAAGTGACCGGTAACATTGACGGAAAAAGTCTTATGCCCATTATTTTGGATGATAAAAAGGAATCGCAACATAAAGTGATGTATTGGCAGATTAATGACTACGATGATTCCTTGGCACAATGGGCAGTTCGCGAAGGACCCTGGAAATTGATTGGAAACGTAAGGGAACCTTCAGGCAATGGGGAGAAAATCGATGTGGATCAGCTATTTCTAGTTAATTTGGAAAGCGATATTTCAGAGAAAAACAACTTGGTAAAATCTAATCCGAAGAAGTTAAATGAACTTCTAAAATTACATGAAACGTGGTTGAATGCTGTTCATAAGGAAATGAATATAAATAATTAAGTATTAGTTGTATTAGTTTTTAGTGATAAATGGGAATAGGGATAAATGCCTGTTCCCATTTTGTGTGTAAAGTCTATGGGCTGAAAGTATACAAAATCCAGTTTGTTAAATATATGATTTAACTAGGAATGGAATGGGCAATATTTCCATGTCTAAGAGCAATTTGTCCATCATAGAGATTTAGAATTCAGCTATTTTAATGAATAAAAAGACATTTAGCAGTCTGAACAAGGATTTTAACTTACATCTTAAAATCCTCAAGTCCAAGTTTGAGGTGTATCGAATTGGGTCTCAAAGGAGGGCTCGGTGAATTAGTTCGACCTATGAGGAAAAATAGACGATACTTCAGAGTTGATTCTGCAGTACGGAATATTGGGAATAGGGTTACTTTGGGTAGAAATAGGGACACATTAATCAATCCTGTCTTTAATAAACCGGAAAAAGGTTATATCTTTTTCCGGTGTACCGAAACAGGTCGCTTAGTTTTTTAGAACATAAAAGTTAAATAATTTTAATTAGGAGTATAATGACGACAAGAAGAAATTTTATTACAAAAACGGTCTTAGGGAGTGCGGCGGTTGCAGTTGGCAATTCAGCAATGGCGATGCCCGCGAGCAGTTATAGGCGAATAATTGGGTCGAACGACAGACTCAATGTAGCTATTGCTGGTTTGGGGCGTAGGTTAGGCGCTTACTATGACCCTATTTCCAATAAGAAGGCCAATGTTCAATTGTTGTATTTATGCGATGTTATGGAAAAACAACGCACTGGGGCTTTGGAAAAGTTTTCTAAACATATCAATTACAAGCCGAAATTAGAGAATGACATTCGAAATGTGATTGCCGACCCAAAGGTCGATGTGTTGATTAATGCAACTCCAGATCATTGGCATGCACCAGGCACTATTATGGCCGTAAAAGGAGGTAAGCATGTCTATGTTGAAAAACCGGCGAGTCATAATATGCATGAAAATGAAATGCTCGTAGCAGTTGCCGATAAGTATGATAAAGTGGTACAGATGGGCGCGCAACAACGTTCTTCCGTTCATACGATTGAAATCATCAATGAGATTCATAATGGGGTAATCGGTACGCCGTATAAAGCGGTTGCCTTTTATTCAAGTGGTAGGGGGGAAGTGCCACATCAGAAAAAGACAGCGGTACCGCAAGGTCTTGACTGGGATCTTTTCCAAGGGCCTGCTCCGCGTCGCGATTATACAGAAGAGACATGGGATTACAACTGGCATTGGTACGGATGGGATTATGGTACGGCGGAAGCAGGTAACAATGGTACCCATGAACTTGATGTCGCACGATGGGCACTTCAGGTAGATTTTCCGCACCACGCTGAGGTAGAGGCTGCAAAACGACATTTTTTGAATGATGGTTGGGAAATGTATGATACCATGGAGTCCACTTTTAAATTTGCAGGGGATAAAGTTATCCAATGGGATGGAAAAAGTAGAAACGGCTACAATACTTATGGTTCCGGAAGAGGCACTATTATTTATGGTAGTGAAGGTTCTGTTTTCGTAAATCGAA
This sequence comes from Kriegella aquimaris, assembly GCF_900103215.1. Classification (GTDB taxonomy): domain Bacteria; phylum Bacteroidota; class Bacteroidia; order Flavobacteriales; family Flavobacteriaceae; genus Kriegella; species Kriegella aquimaris. The sequence goes on along the minus strand of NZ_FNGV01000001.1, from coordinate 469,020 downwards.
ATGAATACAAGCTTTTTGATCGCAGCGGAAAATTGGTAAAAGACAGCCAGTCTGCCTCAAATGAAGCGGGAACTGCCTTAGGAGGCGGTGGCGATATGTCAACGGCACACGTAATGAATTTCTTTGATACTATTCGTGGTAAGGCAAAACCAAACGGACCAATTTCAGATGGAAGTATTACAATGGCCATGGTACATTATTCCAACATTGCTTATCGTATTGGAAAAGGTTTTGATATTGATGAAAAAACTGGACGCATGTTCGATCGCGATGCCATGAAGTTGTGGAGTCGTGATTATGAAAATGGATGGGAACCTAAATTGTAAACGGTAATAATATCAACCGATAAAATCATTTAATATTTAGGTATGAAAAGAATAGGATATCTCTTAAGCCTCTGTTTGGTCTTTTTAGTCGCTACCGGCGATTTATGGGGACAATCGGGAAAACCACTATTTCCTGAAACCCCGGGCCTAGTGTCTTATACGCACCGCAAAAGTTTTGAAAAAGATGTAGCGGCCACGTTAGATACGATTAAATCATTGGGTATTACCGATATGGAGTTTTCCAATTTGTTCGGTGCCTCTCCCAATGCGTTGCGCGATATGCTTGATGATAGAGGAATAAAATGTTCTTCTTATGGCGTAAGCTATGATGCACTTGTCAATAAAACGGATGAAGTAGGTCTAAATGCCAAAATTTTAGGAGCCTCTTTTGTGCGTATTGCATGGATTCCTCATGAAGGGGCGTTTACCGTGGAAGATGCCAAAAAAGCAGCAAAGGATTTTAACAAAGCAGGTAAAAAGTTGAAAAAGAAATATGGAGTTGCCTTTTGTTATCACAATCATGGATATGAATTCGTATCATACAAAGATGGTACCTTGTTCGATTATTTGATGCAGCGTACGAACCCGGAGTATGTGTCTTTTGAAATGGATATTTTATGGACGTTTTTCCCAGGCGCTGATCCCGCCGAGCTGCTTCGTAAATATGGATCTCGTTTTAAACTAATGCACCTAAAAGATTTGAAAAAAGGTGTCAAAGGTGATTTCTCGGGTAAAACCTCACCAGAAAACGATGTTCCTCTTGGTACGGGGCAAATTAATATTCCGGAAGTTTTAAAAGCGGCCAAAGAAGCTTGTGTCAAACATTATTACATTGAAGATGAGAGCAAGTTAAAAAGTGTGCAGGTACCCCAAACCATGGCTTATTTAAAAGGCCTAAAGGAGTAGTTTTGCCACTTTTAAGTTCTTTCTGATGTTTTCTGTCGTAGGAAACGAAAAGTTTGAATGACCATGATGTCCAGAATGTAGCAGCACAACACCTAATAGAAAATTGAATTAATTAGGTTTAAAGTCGCAATGGGAATAGGATATAAATTCTATTCCCATTGCTTTTTTTGGGCAATGTCTAAGTCAAATATTACTTTTTTTGATAATTTTTCAAAAAGAGGGTATCGGTTTGGCTCATTTTTGTAATTTTAAATGCACTACGAGCTAGCAATAGCTGATACTTTGCAAAGTCTTATAGAGTTTTACACGGTAAAAGAATAGAATTGAAATATCTCTCGCGTATTTAGTTTCCAAGTATCATCCTTCAAACAACAAACCGAATTACAAATAATAAATAACAAAAAGTCAACGCATGAAAAAAAAGCATTTGGCAAACCGACAAATTTCAAGAAGATCTTTCATTGAGAAAACGGGAACTGCCGCCGTAGGAATTACCATTCTCCCGAGCAATGTAATCTCAGGGTTGGGCCACAAGGCCCCAAGTGATAAATTGAATATTGTCGGTGTCGGAGTGGGCAGTATGGGTTTTGGTAATCTCCGAAACTTGGAAAGTGAAAATATAGTGGGTCTCTGTGATGTCGATTGGAAATATGCAAAAAACTGTTTCGATCATTTTCCGAATGCGAAAAAATACAAGGATTTTCGGGTCATGTATGATGAAATGGGCAATGATTTTGATGCGGTATTGGTGGCAACTGCCGATCACACCCACGCTATTGTGGCAGCAGAAGCTATGGTAAGGGGAAAACATGTCTACGTACAAAAACCGCTTACACATTCTGTTTATGAATCACGGTTATTGACCAAATTGGCAAAAAAGCACAATGTGGCTACACAAATGGGGAACCAAGGTGCCTCAGGAGCCGGGGTTGCTGAAACATGTGAATTAATATGGAGCGGGGCTATTGGGGAAATCACAAAGGTAGAATCTTTTACCAATAGACCGATATGGCCACAAGGGCAAAACCCACCCGTACAAGGGCAGTGGGTACCAGATACGCTAGATTGGGATTTGTTTACAGGACCGGCCGAAATGATTCCGTATAATCAAGTGTACCACCCATGGAACTGGCGTGGATGGTGGAATTATGGAACGGGAGCCTTGGGCGATATGGCCTGTCATATACTCCATCCGGTATTCGAAGCACTCAAATTAGGATATCCTACCGAAGTACAGGGCAGTTCGTCGTTATTATTAAAAGATTCTGCCCCGACCGCTCAATCGGTACAACTGACGTTTCCGAAGCGTGGAAAAATTGGTAAAATCAAATTACCGGAAGTGGATGTTTCTTGGTACGATGGTGGCATTAAACCTGCTTTGCCAAATGGATGGCCCGCAGGTAAAGATCCAAATAAATCGGGTGGTGGCACCTTCTTTTATGGTACTAAAGGGGTGTTGCATGCTGGATGCTATGGGGTTGAGCCTGAAATCATTGGTAGGGAATTACCGAAAGTAGCAAAAACAGAGCGCAGGGTAGAAGAGGAAATTGGTCTTGCATGGAATAAAGGAGCACATGAGATGGACTGGGTTCGCGCGTGTAAGGAAAGTCCGGAGAACCGAAAACCTTGTACTTCAGATTTTTCAGAAGCGGGCCCTTTCAACGAAATGGTTGTGATGGGTGTGCTTGCAGTACGTCTTCAATCACTTAATAAGATTCTAAAGTGGGATGGCGAGAACATGCGGTTTACCAATATAGGTGATGATGAAACCATTAAAACGGTTATTCGTGACAACTTCGTAATGCGCGACGGTCGTCCGAAATTTGAAAAAGATTGGACAGAACCCTTTTCTGCCAGTGAATTTGCCGCCGAATTGGTAAAACATACGTATCGTGATGGTTGGAAATTACCCGATATGCCGGCGTAGTTTCTGATTTTTATATTATAGGTATATGCGGCAGAAACTGTGGTAAAACTCGGTTTCTGCCGTATTGGTATTGTTGAAAAGCAATGCACCAACGCTGCTGTATTCCTTTGAAATCAAATGGGTATATTTAGAAATATAATAGAAAATATTTAATTCGTAATGAGTTTATTAATCTCCTATTTGCAGGAAACTAAAATTTCGTACGGGGGTAAATACTCAATGTATTTTTTGCCGATGGCCGATTCATCCAATAAACTTTTAGTTTAATACAATTTCTCAAAAAATGACAGATAAAAGCAAGTCGGTATCACGACGAAAATTTTTGGGTTCAATTTCAGCAGCGGCAGTAGCTGCGCCTTTTATAATGAATCCATCTGTGGGTTTTGCATCACCAAAGAACAAGTTGAAACATGCCTGTATTGGTGTCGGGGGAATGGGTTTTCACGACCTTAAAAATTTTAAAGAGCACCAAGGTGTAGAAATTGTGGCTCTTTGTGATGTGGATGCAAAAAATCTACAAAAGGCGGCAGCGCTTTTGCCAAATGCGCGAAAATACACCGATTGGCGTGAGCTTCTTGAAAGGGAGCAAGATATAATCGATTCGGTCAATGTAACGGTGCCAGACCATAATCACTTTGCCATTGCCTATAGGGCCATTCAAAATGGAAAGCATGTATATTGTCAAAAACCGATGTGTCATGATGTAGCGGAAGTGCGAAAGCTTACTGAGGCATCCATAAAAGCCGGGGTGGTAACACAACTTGGTACACAACATGCCTCTGGCAAAGGAGACCGACTCGCAGTTCAGTGGATCAAAGAAGGTGCAATCGGTAAGATCAAGCATGCATATCTCTGCTCGAACCGCCCGGCAGCCATAGAGCGATATCGGCTTCCTGGTCCTAGGCCTGCACAAGGTGAACCAGTTCCTTCTCATTTGGATTGGGACCTCTGGATAGGCACCGCTCCGATGCGCCCTTATGCACCTGATATCTATCATCCGACCATATGGAGAGCATGGCAAGATTTTGGTACCGGATGGTCTGGAGATATAGGATGTCACATTTTTGATGCCGTATGGAAAGGTCTTGGTTTAAAAGCACCAAAGTCGGTATCGGCAAAGGTTCAAAAGTCTTGGAAACAATCCTCGGAACGGAATACGGATACATGGCCTCAAGGCGACCATATAACATGGATGTTTCCTGGCAATGAACTTACCGAAGCTGATGTGTTTCCACTGGAATGGTACGACGGGGAGTTTTATCCGCCTTGGGAAATACAAGCGTTGTACCCCGATAAACCGTACCCCGCAGAATCCGCCATGCTTATCGGAACCGAAGGGGCGCTACTTATACCGCATACTGACATGCCAGTGTTATTGCCGGAGAACAAATATGTAGATTACAAATCCCCTGAACTTGATGAACGCAATCATTACCATCATTTTGTAGATGCTTGTTTGGGCGGTGAAAAAACGGAATCACATTTCGCCCAGTCCGGCCCCATGACAGAAGCAATACTCCTTGGTACGGTAGCAATACGGATGCCCGATACACTTCTCGAATGGGATGCGGCCAAAATGCGATTTTCCGACCGTAGAGCTAACAAATATCTTCGCCGTGAATATCGCAAGGGTTGGGAGGTAGCTGGATTTTAATATTATTTTAGTAATAATCAAGTGCCTTTGTTTAATAGCTTTAAGTTTGATTATTCGCTGTACAATTGACAATTTTGAAAAAAATGTTCTACACAAATTCCCTATCAAGGATTAGTATTTTTTTCTTAAAAATTCTTCCAGTGTTCATATTCATTAATGGAAACAATTAATCTAATTATATATAAAATCAATGAGAATAACTACGTGTTTAATTTTAGTTTTTTTAGCCGTTCAAATCGGAACCGCGCAATCAAAAAAATATGACATTGTCGTTTATGGCGGTACGTCGGCCGGAGTGGCAGCTGCTATTCAAGCCAGTAGAATGGGTAAATCGGTTGTGTTGATCGAGCCAACCAATAGAGTTGGAGGGTTGACCACCGGCGGGCTGGGACAAACCGATATTGGTAATAAACAGGCCATTGGTGGAATTTCGCGTGAGTTTTACGAAAACATCAAGAAATATTACGATGATCCTAAAAATTGGAAATGGGAAAATCGTTCAGAATATATTGATAGTGGACAAACCCGTACGGAAAAAGGAGAAGCATCGATGTGGACATTTGAACCCTCGGCTGCACTTTCGGTCTATCTTGACATGCTAAGTAATGAAAAAGTAAAACTGGTTTATAAGGAAAGATTGAATAGGGCTTCAGGTGTACATAAAGTTGGAGGAAAAATTCAATCGATAACCATGGAAAGTGGAAAGAAGTTCATCGGCAAGGTATTTCTTGATGCCACATATGAAGGCGACCTCATGGCCACAGCTGGGGTAACTTATGCCGTGGGTCGCGAGAGCAATGAAGAATATGGTGAAACTTTAAACGGCGTACAGGCTAATAATATCAACTTGTCTTTGACAAAATTGGTTTCAAAGAATGCCTATAACCATAATTTTATTCAAGGAGTCGATCCCTATGTAGTAAAAGGTGTCCCTAATAGTGGCCTACTACCTAATGTTAACGAAAAACCTGGTCTTGAAGGAGCAGGGGATGATAAAATACAGGCGTATTGTTTTAGAATGTGTTTGACCGACCATCCGGAGAACCGAATTCCTTTCGCAAAACCTGCAAATTACGACGAGATCAATTACGAATTGTTATTTCGTAATTATGAAGCCCGAAAAGGTCCAATACGTGAAATGTATAGCTACGGCAATTCGCTTTTACCATGGATTAATTCTAGTATGCCGAACCGAAAAACCGATACCAATAACAAATTTGGTTTCTCAACAGATTATATAGGGAAAAATTACGATTACCCGGATGCTTCGTATGCTGAACGGGAAAAAATTATCGAAGACCATAGAAATTATCAGATGGGCTTGATGTGGACTTTGGCCAATCACCCCAGAATTCCAAAAGAAGTACGCGATGAGGCTTCACGATGGGGTACTTCAAAAGATGAATTTGAGCGTGCAGATGGTTGGCAACAACAACTTTACGTTCGTGAGGCACGGCGAATGATCAGCGATTATGTCATGACACAACATAACTGTGAAGCTTTAACAGTAGCAGAGGATGCAATCGGATTGGCAGCTTATGGAATGGACTCCCATAATGTGCAGCGCTATGTCGATGCCAATGGATATGTTCAAAATGAGGGTAATGTCGAAGCACATGGTTTCAAACCATACCCGATCAGTTATAAATCTTTGGTGCCGAAAAAAGAAGAATGTGAAAATTTGATTGTTCCCGTGTGTGTTAGCGCAACTCACATTGCATTTGGCTCTATACGTATGGAACCTGTTTTTATGGTATTGGGCCAATCTGCGGCCATAGCTGCCGCTTTGGCCATAGATACTGATACCTCCGTTCAGGATATTTCTTACGAAAGCTTAAAAGCCGCGCTGTTAAAAGATGGACAGCGTCTAAAATAATAGTCATTGAGAAACGTAGTTGTTAATTGAAAAAAGTAATACAAGAACTGTGAAAATTCCTTCCAGAGAATATTGGTGTACAAATACTCATTTGAAATGTCGTACATTTTTGTTGGGTGTTGTTCTTATTATAGGGATGTCATTTGCGGTGTCCTGTAAGAAGAAGGAAAAGGCGGCTACCGTATTGCCAAACATCGTATTGATTCTAGCTGATGATTTGGGGTATGGTGATTTAGCATCGTACAACCATAATTCGTTGGTACCGACGCCTAATTTAGATAGATTGGCTTCACAGGGTATTCGTTTGACCAATGCCTATTGCCCTGTATCTGTCTGCTCACCATCTCGTTATGCGCTCATGACCGGAACGTACCCTTTTAGAAGCTGGAAGAAATCAGGAGTGCTATCCAATTATGAACCTTCAATGATGGCCGAAGGTCAGTTGACCCTTCCCAAAATGTTGCAGCTGTCGGGCTATACCACGGCAGGTTTCGGCAAATGGCACTTGGGCGCCTCTTTTCCAACACTCGATGGGGAAAGGCCTGCGGGCTACGGGAAATTTAAGGCCGAAAATAACGGTGCCAATATCGATTTGAAAAGTCCGGTAAGCGATGGTCCTGTTGATCATGGTTTTGAGCATTGGTTTGGTTTTAGCTGTGCGAGTGAATGTTGGGTTATGAATGGGAAAAACATTGTTGCCGCGCTGCAGCACGATTTTTACAATATTGATTCTGCCACACAAAAAGACCATATTGAGGTTATTCCATCCGACAAGTATCTCAGTATGATAACCGAGAAAAGTGTACGTTTTTTGACAGACCATAACGCCACGGACCCCAAAAAGCCTTTTTTTCTGTATTTTGCGCCTTATGTACCCCACATTCCATTGTCTGTGAGCGATGAATTTAAAGGTGCAACGAAAGCAGGTCTATACGGTGATTATGTGTATGAGCTGGATACTTATATCGGTAAGCTTTTGAGCACACTCGATAGTTTACAGCAATCGAAAAATACGATAGTTCTTTTTGCCAGTGACAATGGATCCCAATTTGAGATGACGGGTACTCATATCGATCTCGCTAGCGCCAGCAATAGTCCTAAGGATGTTATTAAAAAAGGAACAAATGCAAATGAACACTATCCCAATGGTGATTTGAAAGGAACAAAATGGACGATTTGGGAAGGAGGGGTGCGAACTCCCTTTATTGCCAAATGGCCAGGAAAGTTTCCTTCGGGAGCTAAATCCGATCAACTGTTCGCCTTAAATGATGTGATGGCTACCCTAGGTTCGATTGTAGGTTTTAAACTTCCGACCGATGCAGCCATAGATAGTTACGATCAACTTTCCGTTTTAATGGGAAAGGAAGAGAGTATCAGGGAATCTGTCGTAGTTCAATCGTCAAATGGGATGGCAATTCGGAAAGGAAATTGGAAATATATTATGCCGTCTGATGAAAACACCGATGGGGAATTATACAATTTGGCAGACGATGTATCTGAATCAACAAATAGATTTGAAAAAAATCCTGAATTGGCAAAAACGATGAAAAATGAATTGCATGAAATGATATCCCGAACCGCCATTGATCAAAGTAAAAATTATTGAAAATCAAATAAATAAAAACAACCAATCTTAATTTTAAATAGAAGAAGATATGAGAAAAAATAGACGAACCATATTGTCGTTACTTGTTCTGCTGATTACTGCAACAAGTTTTTTTAGCTGTAAGGATAAACAAGCTGAGACAAAAGATCCAAATACTGCTGACATTATAATTTATGGGGGAACTTCGGCGGCGGTATCCGCTGCGGTAGAAGCTAAACGATCGGGAAAATCGGTAATTGTAGTTTCTCCGGATATCCATTTGGGTGGATTGACATCAGGTGGTTTGGGTTGGACGGATACAGGGAATAAAAGTGTAATTGGTGGCCTTGCCAGGGAGTTCTATCATCGAGTATACAATCATTATAATACTGATGAGGCGTGGAAATGGCAGCCCCACAGTGAGTACGGTAATACGGGACAGGGAACGCCTGCTATGGATGGAGAGAACCGAACCATGTGGATTTTTGAACCACATGTTGCCGAGAACGTATTTGAAGATTTGGTCAAAGAGGAAGATATACGTGTCGATCGTGATGAATGGTTGGATAGGGAAAACGGTGTGGTGTTGAAAGATGGCAGTATTATTTCGATTACTACATTATCTGGCAAAACCTACACGGGTAAAATGTTTCTCGATGCTACGTATGAAGGTGATTTAATGGCTACTTCAGGAGTGAGTTATCATGTTGGCCGCGAAGGGCAAGATGTTTACGGAGAAGAATGGAACGGCGTACAAACCGGAGTTTTACACCATAAGCATTGGTTTGAGTCCGACATTTCTCCATATGTAATTCCTGGGGATCCTTCGAGTGGTCTTTTGCCAAGGGTTTCAGGGGAAGATCCCGGAGAAAAACATAGTGGTGACGATAAAATACAGGCATACTGTTTTAGAACATGTATGACTAATCACGATGAAAACAGAGTGCCGTTTCCAAAGCCTGAAGGTTACGATCCGATGCAGTACGAATTGTTGGCACGTGTTTTCGATGCCGGTTGGAAAGAGTGGTTTGGTAAATTCGATGCCATTCCCAATCATAAGACCGATACGAACAATCACGGACCTTTCAGTAGTGATAATATCGGCATGAACTACGACTATCCGGAAGCTTCCTACGAAAGACGAAAGGAAATTATAAAAGAACATGAACAATACCAAAAGGGATTATTGTGGTTTGTAGCCAACGACCCAAGAGTGCCTAAGGATATTCAATCCGAAATGCAAAAATGGGGATTGGCCAAAGATGAGTTTACCGATAATGGTAATTGGCCACATCAGATTTATGTTCGTGAAGCGCGGCGTATGATCGGTGAGTTTGTAATGACCGAGAATGAGCTGTTAAAGAAAAAGCCAACGCCCCAATCCGTAGGTATGGGTTCATATACCATGGATTCTCACAATGTGCAACGTTATATAAAAGAAGATGGCTTTGTACAAAATGAAGGAGATATTGGCGTAAGTACAAAAGGTCCGTATGCCATATCATACGGTTCGCTAGTGCCAAAAAAAGAAGAATGTAAAAACCTTTTGGTACCGGTTTGTGTTTCTTCGAGCCATATCGCTTTTGGCTCTATAAGAATGGAACCTGTATTCATGATTTTAGGTCAATCGGCGGCAGCGGCAGCCGTTCTTGCGCTTGATAAGGAAACTTCTGTACAAGATGTGGCGTATGAAGACCTAAAAAAGGTATTACTCGATAAAGGGCAAGTATTGGAATAATTAAAAATATATCGAGGTTGATTGGAAAAAAGATAGTAACATCGACCAGTCAAAAGCTTAATTTTTTGAGTTAGTTTAGTTTTTTAAAGTTGCAAAAGGGGATTTGGTAAAAACCAGATTCCCTTTATCTATTTTTAACAAGACATCTTAATTGCCGAAACCTGAATTTATTTATAAGATTAAAGTTTTATGTCAATGAAACGACTGCCGAATTGAGGTTTTCCTAATATAATGTTAAATATTAATCTATTTTTTATAGATTTATCGCAGAGAATGACGTGCGATGAAAAATGAGATAGAAGATTCAAGTTTGTTGGAGGGATTGCAAAATGGGGACAGGGCGTCTTTTCGGGCCATTTATGACAGGTACTCAGAAAATCTTTTTCGCTATGCAATGAAGGTCATCAAGAACAGAACGGTTTGTGAAGATATTATTCAAGATGTATTCATTGCCTTATGGTCTAAAAGGGGAAAAACAGAAATTTCTGCCTTGAAACCCTATCTTTTTCAAGCAGTAAAATATCAAATTTTCAATCACTTTCGTGATTCTAAATTTTCAAGTGAAGATTTAACGCGACTAAATATTATTGATGTTTCGATGAACGTTTCCCAAAAACTGGAATATTCTGAATTGGAACAGAGAATTCGGAACCACGTTGATAGCCTACCCCAAAGGTGCCGACAAATTTTTCTGCTGAGCCGCTATCAACACAAATCGAACAAAGAAATCGCGAAAGAACTAGATATATCCGTGCAGGCGGTAAAGAACCAAATTTCTAAAGCCCTCGCGTTTCTGCGAAGCAATCTTCAGTTAGAGGAGGTGGTTTTCCTTGTCCTTTTTATTCTACTATAATTACGAATTTTTTTTTAATTACTTTTTTTCAAGATAAAAAGGCGATATAAGTTGGGTTATCTTATGAAGTCGCCATTAAGAATATGAGAAATTGTTGAAGTGATTTTTAAATAATTTTAAAAATAAATGGCTTTTGACGTGTACCTTGATACTATTTAGGGTACTTATAGATGAAATCGCTCCCTAACCGTCCGATAAATGAATACCAAAAAGGCAAAAAAACTTTTTAAGAAATACGTGAACAATCAATGTTCGCCCGAAGAGCTTGAATTGCTTGATAGTTTTCTAGAGTCTTTTCAAGACGAGCACTCTTTTAGGTCTGAATTCAAATTTGATGAAGAACTAAAGGAAGAAGTCTGGACAAAAATTAGAGTACAGACAAATCAAAGAAATCCAAAAAAAAAATATGATAAAATATTTTTTTTAAAATATGCAGCGGTACTTATTGGTCTGGTTGGGGCAGCTGTTATATGGACCAATCTTTCGAAAGAAGAATCAACACTAATAATTGAAGATAATCCGATTGTTTTAAAAACGGGAAACAACGAATTGAAGAAAATCGTTGCGGGAGGCGGAGAAGTCTTAAGGGATACGGAAGGAAATATTCTCGCCTCACAAACCGATAACCAGATGGTCTATTACGGTAAGCCGACAACAGAGCAAATGGTTTACAATGAAATTCTAGTCCCAAAGGGAAAGACCTTTCAATTGGTTTTATCCGATGGGAGTTCGGTACACCTAAATTCTGACACTTCATTAAAATACCCAATAAGTTTTGTTCAAGGGGAAGAACGCAAAGTTTTTTTAAAAGGAGAAGCCTATTTTGAAGTAGCGAAAGATACGGCGCGACCTTTTACTGTTGTTTCCCAAGGTATGGATGTTCAAGTATTGGGCACACATTTTAATGTGAGCTGTTATCAGAATGAGGCGGCACACGCCGTACTCTTAGAAGGCAGTGTTGCGGTAAGACAGCAAACGAATACCGATAAAAGAACGGATGCCAAGATTATTCAACCGGGACAAAAGGCGACCTTGAGTGATGATGCCATAAGTATCACCGAAGTAAAGGTTGATGACTATTTAGGTTGGAGAAATGGCCACATGGTTTTTAACAACGAAGCATTTAAAAACATCATACAGAAAATTGAGAGAAGATACAATGTAGTTATTGAAAACGGGTATGAAGATCTTGATCCGGTTCAGTTTAGGGGAACTTTTGAGAACGAGACGATTGAAGACCTGTTGAATACCTTTAAAGAAAGTGCCGGATTTGACTATGATATTATAAATAACCGAATAGTAATTAAAAAGCCCGAATAATATGATATAAGGATTATAAAAAACGGGAAACGCGGCAACGTTCCCCGAATTAAACTGATTTCAACTCAAAATTAACTAATCAAAATCTCTTAAAACTATGGAAAAAAAACCATTGTTTTTCATTATTGTGGAAAACATTCTTAACAAGAATCGCACGGTGAAAATATCGATTATATTGTTTGTCTTTGCCCTTTTTAACCTTCATGCCAATTCATATGCACAAAGCAAGAGGGTAACTCTTGTGGTGAACGATGCAACTATTGAAAATGTATTTGAACAAATTGAGGCACAAAGCAAGTTTCGTTTTTTTTATAAAACAGGGGAGTTAAATGTCAATAGAAAGGTGTCCCTAAATGTTGAAAAACAATCTATTAAATCTGTATTGGAAGATTTATTTCCGAACGGTACGGTATCCTATACCATGGTCAAAAATCAGATAGTTTTAAAAAGCCATGAGAAATTACCAGACCACCAAATTCGAAATACCAAAGAGGATACAACTGTAGAAATTTTGCAACAATCCGTAACGGGTACAGTGACCGATGAAACGGGTATACCACTGGCCGGAGCCAATATTGTCGAAAAAGGAACAACAAACGGGGTAACTGCCGATTTCGATGGTAATTTTAGCATAGAATTGACTAATGATGACGCTATTCTTGTTGTTTCCTATATCGGGTACGCAACAAAAGAAGTGCCAACGAACGGGCAAACGTCATTGAACATTACTTTAATGGAAAGTGCCGCAGGCCTCGATGAAGTCGTTGTTGTAGGTTTTGGTACACAGAAGAAGGTGAATGTAATTGGATCCGTTTCCCAAGTTTCTTCAAAAGACATAGAAAATAGACCAGTTACCCAAGTTTCACAAGCTATTACTGGGCAAATGCCCGGGGTAACGGTAATTCAAAGATCAGGGCGACCGGGACAAAGCTCGGGTGCGATAAGTGTACGAGGCGTAGGTTCATTTGGGGCGACGCCAGATGCACTTGTATTGATCGACGGTATTGCAGGTAGTATGAACGATATTAATCCTGATGATATTAAGTCAATTTCGGTATTGAAAGACGCTTCCTCAGCTGCAATTTACGGTGCACGTTCTGCAAACGGTGTTATCTTGATAACCACCAAAAGCGGGAGCGAAAGCAAATTCTCCATCAATTATAATAGCTATGTAGGTTTTAACGGCGCCACCGAACTTCCCGAATTTGTAAACTCTTGGGAGTATGCCGAAATGTATAATATCGCTTCAGGAAGTAATAGTTTTTCAGCTGAAGACATTGCTAAATATAGATCTCAATCAGATCTTGATAACTACCCGAATACACGCTTTTTAGAAGACCTTTTTTCTAAGAACGGCGTACAAACCTCTCATACATTAACTGTTAACGGGGGAGATGAAAAGAACAAATATTATGTTTCCGCCGGAATCTTGGAACAAGATGGTATCGTTCCTAAAAACAGCTTTAGTAGATATAATGTCCGAATGAATCTCCAGAATAAGTTGGGCGATAAGTTTGAATTAAGTACCCGAATGTTCGGTACAATAGAAGAACGAAAAGAACCCCAGGCGACTGCCAATAAAGGTAGTGAAAACAATAGTTTTCAAGATCAACTTATTCAAAATGCGGTGCGTTATCCGGCCGTATTTTTAGGGCAAGCCTCAAATGGTGATTATGGAATAGGACCAGAGAGCGGGGGCACGCCGACATCGTGGCTCGCTTCAGAATCTTATTTGACCAATCCGCGCACAAAGGTGGGCGTAAATATGAAATTGGATTACAAACCGACTGACAATTTGGTTTTTTCGGCAATCGGCGGTTATAATTTTTCCTTATTTGAACAACGTTCTTATTTGGCATCGCAACGCTTAAATGAAGACGTGCTTCTGGCACAGTCTCAATTAAACCAATTTAGTAACAAAGAAATTTTCAAAACCTTGCAATTCACGGGCGAATATTCCAAAGAACTCGGTGATCATGACTTCAGTCTGTTGGCTGGTTATTCCTTTGAAAATGAAGTGTTGTCATTCTTCAATGGATACCGACAAGATTTCCCCAGTAACGATTATACAGTTTTAGACCTGGGCAGTGCAGAGAACCAACAGTCTGGTGGTTATGATGCCGAATGGGCGATACAGTCTTATTTCTCCCGTTTGAAGTATAGCTATATGGAAAGGTATCTTTTTGAGGCGACACTTCGATATGATGGTTCCTCCCGATTTCCGGAAAGTAACAAATATGCCGTTTTTCCTGCTGTTGCGGTAGGATGGAGACTTTCTCAAGAATCGTTCATGCAAGATGTTTCTTGGATCTCTAACTTAAAATTAAAAGCCTCTTGGGGTATTTTAGGAAACCAGAACATAGGAAATTATCCCTATCAGACCGTATTGGCTTCCGGACGCGATTATTCTTTGGGAGGTGGACTTTCAACCGGTGCGGCATATGCGACTTACAGGGATGCCAATATCAAATGGGAATCAACAGAAACGACCGATTTCGGTGTTGAAACAGGCTTTTTCGATGGTAAACTTACTTTGAATGCCACATATTTCCAAAGAAAAACCACCGATGTACTTTTTAAACCATCTTCCAGTGTTTCTACTGTTTTGGGGGTAGGCATTAGTGAGACCAATACAGGGGCAGTTAATAATACGGGATGGGAGTTTGATTTAGGCCATCGTAACAGTATAGGTGATTTTAGTTACTCGATCAACGGTAACTTTTCAATCATTGAAAACGAAGTAGTTACTTTAGGTTTGGGTAATGTAGAACAACCTAATGGATTTGTTGGTAACGGGTCTGATTTGTTTATTGGCTATCCCATGCAGATGTACTATGGCTATAAAGCCGATGGGGTGTTTCTAAACGATGGGGAAGTAAGTAGTTGGCCTGATATGTCAGCGGTGAACCCTACGGCACAAGCAGGAGACTTAAGATATAAAGATATCAGTGGTCCTGATGGCGTGCCTGACGGCCAGGTCGATCCTACTTATGATCGTACATATTTGGGAAGCAGAATTCCTAAATATACGTATGGAGCAAATATTAATTTGAATTACAAGAATTTTGATTTTTCGGTCTTCCTTCAGGGAGTGGCAGAAGTAAAAGGACTACTGACAAATTATGCGGGTTATGCTTTCTTTAACTTAGGAAATATACAGCGATGGCAAATGGATGGAAGATTTGATTCTAATAATCCGGTACGTTACCCCGAGTATCCTCGTTTGGAAGTAATCACGAACAGTGGCACCGCAAATACCACAACATCTGATTTTTGGGTCATTAATTCAGGATACTTGCGTATTAAGAACGTACAATTGGGATATAATGTTCCAAACAAGGCAACAGACAAAATAGGCATTGACAATCTGAGATTGTATTTAGGTGCCGAAAACCTACATTCTTTCAATTCATACCGAAAGGGATGGGATCCGGAAGTCAATTCTAGCGGATCGTATTACCCCATTTTAACGACCTATACTTTTGGTGTAAATCTAAAATTTTAAGATCATGAACACATTATATAATAAATACTTCCGTAGATCAACATTTTTCATGTTCCTCTTTGCCGCCATGGGTATGTTGGCAGTGACCGTTTCTTGCGACAAGGAGCTTGAACAATTTCCAAGTAATGCCTTTGCCAAAGATAATTTTTGGACATCGGAATCTAACGCGAATATTGCTCTTACAGGGGCCTATCGTGGTGCCGTGGAATATGGCACCCAAGTGGTGCCATCCGATTGGTGGACCTACTGTGGCATTGTTTTTATGGAATTCGCCACAGATAACGCTTATGATCGTCGGGGTGATAATTCCACCCAAAATCGCCTGACTAATGGCACACTACTTCCCAATAACAATGTAGTGAAAGGATATTGGGAAGGTTCGTATCAACGAATTGCGATTTGCAATGATTTCTTGGAGAATATCGAGAACGTTGAAATGGATCAAGCAAAAATAGATCGAATGAAAGCCGAGGTATCTTTTCTAAGAGCTACCCAGTACTTTTATTTATCGCAGTTTTGGGGCAGTGCTCCCTTGGTAACGGCTACCTTGACTCCCGATGAGGCCAATAATGTAGACAAAGCCTCAAAGGCAGAATTGGTCGCTTTTGTTGACAGTGAACTAAAAGCAGCTATTACTGCCCTTCCGGCATTTGGTGAATTGAGTGCCTCGGAAGCGGGTAGAGCCAGTAAGCAAGCGGCTTTGGCTTTTTTAGGTCGATTGTATCTTGGCGAAAACAATTTCGCTGAAGCTTCCGCAGTATACAAGCAGATTATTAATATGGGTGATAATATAATAGACCCAGATTATCAATCGTTGTTCATTCCCTCTAACGAAAATAGCAGTGAAAATATTTTTAGTAGCCAGTATTTCGGCGGACAAGCAGGAAATTCGTTGCCACAACATGCATATCCGGCAGTTGCTTCAGGTTGGCACATTGTCAATCCACAGGGAAGCCTTGCCGATGCCTACGGTTTTGATGATGGTACGCCACTGTCATATGATGATCCTAGATTTGATTATGATGATATGGGCGCGAATCGGGATCCCCGGTTTAGGTATAACTTTATTTGGGACGGAGCTACATTTAGCGGTCGAACCTACGATTGCCATCCTGACCATACGGAATCTGTCGACCAATTGACCTATTCAAAACAGGCTACCAGAACAGGTTACGGTTTGCGAAAGTTTTTTGATGAGTCGTTCAGCGGAAATTTACGTACCGATTACGGTGGTAATATTCCTATTATTAGATATGCAGAAGTGTTATTGAGTTATTTGGAAGCCGAATTGGAAGCAGGTAACACGATTACGCAGCAGTTATTAGACGAGACTATCAATGCTGTACGGGGTAGGGCATCGGTTGGTTTACCGGCGATTACAGAAACTGATCCTGCGACGCTCCGACCAATTTTAAGAAATGAAAGGCGAATTGAGTTGGCACTCGAAGGACAGCGCCTTTGGGACATTTTCAGATGGGGCATTGGTGATGAAGTTTTAGTTGGAGATTTCTGGGGAGCTCCCTTTCCCAACTCAACATTATACCCGACGACTTCAAAGAAAATCGACGCACAGTCCAGGTGGTATGTAACCACCAAGAATTTCAGGGAGGGTATTGATGATGTTTGGCCGATTCCTGAATCTGAAGTGAATGTTAATCCTAAATTGGGTAATTAAACAGAACAACGGAAATGACGATTAAAAGAAGAAAATTTATTCAAAACTTAGGACTTGCCATGCCCATGCTGGCAAGTCCTTTTAATCCGATCTTAGCAAAAGATCAAGCTGAAAAGGCTTTTGAAGTCGATACAGCTGCACAGCAATTTAGAGCTGATTTTAAAAAAATTAACGATAGGGTCTGGATCGGCAGTTCGTTCTGGGCCGTACCCATGGAAGATTGGGAGATTAAGAGCGATCGACTTGAATTTTCAGGTGTTGAAAAACAATCAAGACTACATATTTTGACCCACGTGCTTGGGGAGCGTAAAGGAGATTTCGTGCTATCGGGCGACCTGGGTTTGTTAGAAAATAATGGTAATAAAGGAGCTGTCGGCTTTGCCGTCGGAATAAAAGACAATACAGATCCAGAGAGTGTAAAGGCGGCCTGTTACTTTGGAAAAGGGGTTTCCGTAGGGGTCAATTTAAATGGGGAAATATATATCGATGACAAAAAAGCTGAATTGCCCAATGGGTTCGGGTTTCAGAAATTTTCGTTGAAACTTGAAGGTCGGAATAATGGGAGTCAAACGGAACTGATACTTCTGGCCAACGATGCAAATGGTAAAACCGTGACCTTGAAACACGAGGTAACGGGTGCACTTGACGGATTGGTCGCTTTGGAGAACAAAGGTGATCAAAAAGGCGAAAGTACTTTTTGGTGGAGTGATATGCAATTGGCTGGTACAAAGGTCGAGTACAAGCCTGAAAATAGTTTCGGTCCGATTCTGTGGGCTATGTATACCTTGTCACGCGGAAGATTGAAGCTTACTGCACAACTTCCTCCCGTAGGGATTAAAGATTCACAGAAGGTGGAACTGGAATTTTTTAAAAACGGAAAATGGGTAAAAGAGGCGAAGGTAGAAATCGACCCGGTTACCTTTACTTCTATTTTTACTATTGATAATTGGAAAGCTTCACAAGACACTAAGTATCGTTTACGCTATACCCTTGATAAAGAGCGATATACCTATGAAGGCATTATAAGAGAGGAACCTCTCGACCGCCCTTTGACTTTTGGCGGACTCACTTGTCAACATGCCATGGGGTTCCCGTATCGCCCTTTGGTTGAGAATCTTGGTAAGTCGAATCCTGATATCCTTTATTTTTCGGGAGATCAGTTATATGAAGGTAATGGAGGCTACCCGATAAAAAGGCAACCAGAAGATAAGGCCATACTCAATTATTTGGGTAAATGGTATATGTTTGGATGGGCATTCGGCGAGGTATTAAGAAATCGCCCGAGTATTTGTACACCAGATGATCACGATGTTTATCAAGGTAACCTTTGGGGGGAAGGTGGAGAAGGAATTTCATTTGAAGAATGGGAAAAGGTGCGGGATGCCCACGGTGGGTTAGTGCAAACTCCGAAATTTGTGAACGTTGTAAATAAAACCCAATGTGGTCACATGCCAGAAGCCTATGATCAGGCTCCGATGAAATCAAATATCAGCACGTGGTATACCCATTTGGTATATGGAAAAGTAAGTTTCGCCATTGTCAGTGATCGACTTTTTAAGTCGGGACCAGAAATGGTTAGAGCGGGAAAGGGGAGAATCGATCATCTTACCGCCCCGGCAAAGCCTGGTGAACTAGAATCGGATGACCTTGTTTTTGTAGGTCAACGACAACTCGATTTTTTAAACGATTGGGTTGCGGATTGGAAAGGGGCCAATATGAAGGTTTTGCTTAGCCAAACTTTATTTTCCAATGTAGGTACACATCATGGACCGGAAAAACAATTTCTATTCGGAGACCTTGATTCCGGTGGATGGCCGAAATCAAAAAGAGATAAAGTAATCCAGTCCATTAGAAGGGCCTGTGCTTTTCACATCAATGGAGATCAGCATCTGCCATTTATGGTGCAATACAGCGTAAATGAACCAAGAGACGGAGGATGGACCTTCTGTACGCCCGCTATTTCTACGGGTTACCCGAGATGGGGGCAACCTGATTCGGTAAATGTGCCTTATACCGATCGACCAGCGCATGGTTTGCCCAATACGGGATGCTACCGCGATGGCTTCGGAAACAACAACTATATTTATGCCGTTGGCAATCCTACCGATGATTTTGATAAGGAAACCGACCGCTACAAAAGAGCTCAAAAGAAGTCTTCCGGCTATGGTATTGTAACATTTGATACCTCCGAACGCACAATAAAAATGGAAGCAATTCGCTTTTTGGCCAATTTGGAGAATGAATCCGAAGAAAATACCTATCCAGGATGGCCTTTGACCATACAACAAACAGATAACGATGGGCGACGGCCTATAGGCTATCTTCCAAAATTAAAAACGGAAAGTACCGACCAAGTGTTGAAGGTTGTCAAAGAAGATACCAAAGAGTTGGTACATGCCACGCGGATAAAGGGCAATACCTATACGCCTTCGGTTTACGAATTGGGGAAATACACTTTGATTATTGGTGAAGGTGATGCAAAAAAAGAGCTTACGGGAATAGAAATCAGTATTGATCCTAAAGAAGAAATTTCCATTTAGCAAAAAGCTATAAATTTGAAACTCAATTAATATTTAAATACAAAACAGTTCATGACAAGATTAAGGAATTATTTTTTGAAGGGCGCGCTTCTATTGCTGGTGTTATCAAGCTGTAAGTCAAAGGAAGAGAAAGCGGTGACAAAAGACGAAAGTCCAAAACAGCCTAACATTGTCTTCATTTATATGGATGATTTGGGTTACGGTGATTTGAGTTCCTATGGAGCCACTGAACTTACTACTCCGAATATTGACGCCTTGGCAAAAGGAGGAATTCAGTTTACCAATGGGTATGCCACTTCGGCAACGTGTACACCAAGCCGGTATGCCATACTTACAGGTAGGTATCCTTGGCGGAATAAAGATGCTAAAATACTTCCTGGTACAGCACCGTTGATTATAAGTACTGACCAGCTGACCGTTCCTAAAGTACTAAAAGAAAAAGGCTACGCCACAGGTATCGTTGGCAAATGGCACTTAGGTTTGGGCAACGGAAACGTAAACTGGAACGAAAGAGTATCTCCAGGCCCCAATGAAGTTGGGTTTGACTATTCCTATATATTGGCGGCAACCCAAGATAGGGTACCTACGGTGTATATTGACAATGGTAATGTCGATGGTTTAGATCCAAACGATCCAATAGAAGTGAGTTATAAAAAGAACTTCGAAGGGGAACCTACGGGATTGGATAACCCTGAGTTGACGACCATGAAATGGCATCACGGTCATAACAACAGTATTGTAAACGGAATACCACGTATTGGTTTTATGAAAGGCGGAGAAGCTGCAAAATGGACAGACGTTGATATGGCGGATCATTTTTTGGCTAAAGCCCAAGAATACGTGACCGCTCATAAAGATGAGCCTTTCTTTTTATATTATGCCTTACAGCAACCACATGTACCGCGTACCCCGAATCCACGTTTTGTTGGAAAATCAGGTATGGGCCCGCGTGGCGACGTTATTTTGGAAGCGGATTGGGTAGTGGGTGAGTTCATGAAGACCTTAGAGAATCAAGGGTTGTTAGAGAATACGCTTATTGTTTTCTCCAGTGATAACGGTCCTGTTGTTAATGATGGATATTATGACGATTCTGAAGAAAAATTAGGAAATCATACTCCGGCAGGTCCGCTACGTGGTGGTAAATATAGCCTGTTCGAAGCGGGAACTCGAGTGCCTTTTATAACCTATTGGAAAGGTGAAATAGCACCCGGAAAGTCAGATGCCATGGTAAGTCAGGTAGATTTACTTACCTCAGTTGCCGCATTGGTCGGTAGTGATAAAAAGGGAGAGGATAGTGAAAATCTTCTTGACGCTTTTATGGGAAAAACTGATACAGGTAGAGAAGAAATGGTTTTAGAAGCTACTTCAAGAACAGCCTTTAGGAAAGGAGATTGGGCAATGATTCCTCCATATAAAGGGGCAGCTATAAACAAGTCTGTAAATATAGAGTTAGGTAATGATAGTGAATACCAGTTGTATAATTTGAAAGAAGATTTGGGACAGACCAAAAACTTGGCCAAAGAGAATCCCCAGAAATTACAGGAAATGGTAAATGCCTATGAGGCCATCAGAGGTAAAAGTGATTCTGAAATCAAAGAATTGGAATTGAAATAAGAAACTGTAACGGTTTCCACTTATTCGAAAAAGTGTAGTGGAAGCTGATATTTTTAAAAGTATTGACCGTGCTAGGGCGAATAGCTTTCATTATGAAGGTGTTATGTCAGGCACGGTTTTTTATTTTCTTTTTTTTGTGGAAAAAAAATTGGATATTTGAATCATCATGAAGTTATAGAAATTATGTTTTATATAGATGTCACGGGGTTTATGCCCAAAAAGTAATCGAACCATCTCTGGTCGATTTTTGACATTTCCTTTTTTCTCAACATAATTTCTTTCAAAATGCAGCATTCCAATAGAATTCCTATTAAAAAATTAGTTCAATATTTTATCATAGCCGTAACTGGCAAAGAAACCGAATTCACAACCGGTAGCATCCGCAAGGCAATTTTTATGCTTTCCATTCCCATGATCTTAGAGATGATGATGGAATCAATTTTTGCCATTGTAGATATAGCCTATGTTTCACAGGTAAGTGTAAATGCGGTCGCAACGATAGGCCTTACCGAATCGGTTATCACCTTGGTGTACGCTGTGGCCATTGGTCTAAGTATGGCGGCAACAGCCGTTGTTGCCCGTAGAATCGGGGAGAAAAATATCCAAGGTGCCCGAGAGACGGCCGTTCAAGCTATTGCCCTGGGTATTTCGGTTTCTGCCATTGTGGGGGTAATTGGTTTTATCTATGCCAAAGACATATTGGCACTGATGGGTGGCGCGCCCGATCTTATCGCAGAAGGTTATGGGTATACCCAACTTTTATTGGGAGGCAACATCACCATCCTCTTGCTGTTTTTAATCAACGCAATCTTCCGTGGCGCCGGTGATGCTTCCATAGCGATGTGGGCATTGGTGCTTTCTAACGGACTCAATATTATTTTGGATCCTATTTTTATTTTTGGATGGGGGCCTATCCCTGAGTACGGGGTAATGGGCGCTGCTATTGCGACCAATATTGGAAGAGGTACCGCCGTACTTTTTCAACTTTGTGTTCTATTCTTTGGGTGGAGTCGCATACAGATAGGTTTTCGAGATATGGTTATTAGGTTCAACGTGATGTTGAATCTTATTCGGGTTTCGTTGGGAGGTATAGCACAGTTTTTGATCGGTACATCAAGTTGGGTTTTTTTAATGCGTCTGATGTCGGAGTTCGGAAGCGAAGTTCTCGCCGGTTATACCATTGCCATTCGAGTGATGATGTTTACCTTAATGCCGTCGTGGGGCATGAGTAACGCTGCGGCAACTTTGGTAGGCCAAAATCTTGGGGCCCAGCAACCTGATCGGGCCGAAACCTCCGTTTGGAAAACGGGAAAGTATAATGCTTGGTTTATGGGCCTTGTTTCGTTGATATACCTATTCTTCGCATACGAAATTGTGGGATGGTTCAATACCAATCCTGTTGTTATCGAAAATGGAGGTCTATGTCTTCAGATTATTGCAGCGGGTTATGTTTTCTATGCCTATGGAATGGTCGTTACCCAGGCATTCAATGGTGCCGGTGATACGGGTACACCCACGAAAATAAATTTATTTGCTTTTTGGTTTTTTCAATTGCCCTTGGCCTATATCGCGGCAATAACTTTTAATATGGGAGCTATTGGTGTTTTTATTGCGATTACGGCAGCCGAAGTACTGTTGGCAATTATTTCAATGGTCTGGTTTAGAAAAGGAAACTGGAAAAAAGTGAAGGTGTAGTGCCGTTTTTGTAACTTTAGCGCTCATAAATTGCTATACGATGGATGGAAAAAAAATAGGACTCAATACAATTTGTACCCATGTCGGGGAAGTAAAGGATGAGAAGTATAAGGGCGCGATTTCCCCATTATATATGAGTACTTCTTATGCCTTTGAAGATGTAGAAGTTAAGCGGTACCCTAGATATTTCAACACCCCTAATCAAGAAGCTTTGTGCAAGAAAATTGCCCTCTTGGAACATGCAGAATCCGGATTGATATTTGGCAGTGGTATGGCGGCAATCAGTACCTCACTCATGGCATTTTTAAAAGCAGGTGATCATGTGGTGCTGCAACAGATATTGTATGGGGGAACCTTTCATTTGATTCATGAGGAATTTAACAAATTCGGAATTGAATATTCGTTTACCAATGGCTGGCGACCAGAAGACTTTGAAGCCAAAATACGGCCAAATACCAAAGTAGTTTATATAGAAACACCATCTAATCCGCTGTTGACTGTTACAGATTTGAAAGGAGTTGCAGAGGTGGCTAAAAAACATGGAATTGTTTCAATGATCGACAATACTTTTGCCAGTCCTGTGAACCAAAACCCTATCGATTTTGCTATCGATGTGGTTATTCATAGTGCTACCAAATACATGGGAGGGCATTCCGATATTTTGGCAGGAGCCGTTGCTTCGTCGGAGGCAAATATCAATCGCATTTACAATTTGGCTAAAAACTTTGGTGGTAGCCTTAGTGATTATACGGTTTGGTTATTGGAAAGAAGTCTGAAAACAATGGGAATTCGGGTAAAGGCGCAAAATGAGAATGCACAACGGATGGCCGAGTACTTGAATCAAAATGAGAATGTAAAAAATGTTTATTATCCAGGTTTATCGAGTCATCCAGACCATAATCTGGCAAAATCACAGATGAAAGGTTTTGGAGGTATGTTATCTTTTGAATTGCAGGATGATTTAGATGCATCGCAGTTCCAAAAGTCCTTACAATTGATTAAACCATCTATGAGTCTTGCAGGAGTCGAAAGTACAGTGCTTTCGCCAGCTCTGACATCTCATGCTTTATTGGGAGCGGAAGAGCGGAAAAAACAGGGAATCTCAGACGGGTTGATTCGATTTTCTGTGGGAATAGAAGAAACAGAAGATTTGATTACAGATATTGAACAGGCAATGGAGAAAGTGAAGGTTGCTAGGTTGCATTTGCAATAAAATATATCTTGAAACTTGGTTTAGGCAATTACTTCATTTTGTTTGTTCGGATGAGAATAAATGTATTTCGATAAAAATATAGAATAAAAAAGAAGAAGAGGTGGGTAAGAATGGGACAAAATCACGTCTAACCCGAAAAATGTCCATAGTTTTGTACGCATTTGGTCAAATGAAGAGTTTGGTCTAAATCGATTGAATAATCTTGTAAAGTGGTGAAAACGGACTAAAACCACAAACAAAATAATAGTAAATGAAATTAGATATATTGGTTTTCGGGGCTCATCCCGATGATGCGGAGCTAGGAGCTGGAGGTACTATCGCTAAAGAAATTGCACAGGGTAAAAAAGTAGGAATCGTTGATTTGACCAGAGGAGAACTGGGAACTAGAGGTTCCGCAGAAATCAGAAGTGAGGAAGCCGACGCTTCGGCAAAAATTTTAGGTATTTCAGTCCGTGAGAATTTAGGATTTGCCGATGGGTTCTTTACAAACGACAAAGAACATCAGCTAGAGATTATAAAGATGATTCGAAAGTTTCGCCCTGAAATTGTACTCTGCAATGCTGTTGATGATAGACATATCGATCATGGTCGTGGAGCTAAGTTGGTCCATGATGCTTGTTTTTTAAGTGGCCTTGTAAAAATAGAAACATTTTTAGAAAATGACCAAAAAAAACAACTGGTTTGGCGACCAAAAAATGTATATCATTATATTCAATGGAAAAATCTGGAACCAGATTTTGTAGTTGACGTTACGGGTTTTTTGAATAAAAAGAAGGAAGCAATTTTGGCATATTCATCGCAATTTCACGATCCGAAAAGCTCAGAACCTGAGACACCGATAAGTAGTGTGAATTTTTTAGACAGCGTAGAATATAGGGCGAGGGATCTTGGTCGTTTAGTAGGGGTTGACCATGCAGAAGGCTTTACCACTGAGAAACAGATAGCCGTAAAAAATCTAGATGATATTTTTTAAGCCGTTTGACTATAGATTTTTTTGCTTTTTTGTAAGGTAAAATAGAAGCAACTTCCTATTCTTAGATCGCTTGTAACCCATATTGTGCCTTTGTTGTTTTCTACCATTTCTTTACATAATGAAAGTCCTAGGCCTGTTCCTTTTTCATTATTGGTACCGTAAGTGGTTATATTCGAATTCTTTTCGAATATAGACGCAATGGTAGCTTTATTCATGCCCACGCCAGTATCTCTTACCGATATCAACCAATGTTCATTTTTTTCAACGGCCTCAATGGTTACTATTCCATGCTTCGGGGTGAATTTTAAGGCGTTGCTAATCAGATTTCTAATAACAATATCGATTTGGTTTCTGTCTGACCATGTCAAAGTATTTGCAGAAATTTTATTGACGAGCTTAATGTTTTTGTTTTCTGCTATTTCAGAAAGTAAGTTGATGTTTTCTAAAACTAGATTTTCTAGTGCTATCGATTCTTGTTTTGTAACGGCGCCATTCATTTGGGTTTGTCCCCATGTAAGTAGATTGTTAAGCGTAAATGAAATATGATCGATATCCATTCTTAGTTTCGGAATAAAGTTCAAAAATTCGTTTTGATCGATTTCATTATCCTTGAACAGTTTAAGTAAACCTTGAAAAGCCCCGATTGGGCCTCTGAGGTCATGCCCGATAATGGAGAAAAGTTTGTCTTTTGTTAGATTGTTTTCCGTCAATTCTTTTTCGTTGTTCTCTAAATCTTGAGTCTTTGTCTTTAATTCGGTATTGAGATTTCTCTGTATCCTTTCATTTCTTTTTACCATTAAGGTAATGGTAAGAAAAACGATTAAAATTCCTAAAGCAGTGTAAACGTAGTTTCTTTGTTGAGCCAGTGCTTTTTCATTTTCTTGTATAAGTTCTCTCTTTTGTTTATCATGCGCCAATTTCGTTTTTAGCATGGTAAGGCTTTTTTTGTTCTCGTTTCTAGACAAGGTGTCTGTCATTTTCTGGTAAATCTCATGGTATTTCAATGCGGAGGCAAAATTTTCTTTGTTCTTGTCGATTTTATACAGCGTTTTAGCACACTTTTGTATGCCCTCGATAAAGTTGATTTTTTTTGAAATATGAAAAGCTTTTAATGCGTATTCTTGGGATTTATTATATTTTTCAAGACCGAGATATGTTTCTGCCATACCGTTTAACAGTTCTATTTCTCCGCGTTCATCTTGTAATTTTGTATGTAACATTTCGCTCTGTTTGTACCAATAGAGCGCCCAATCAAGTTTTTGCTTCTTTAAATAAATTTTACCCTTGGTGCCGTATGCATAGGCGAGCCAATCGAGAATTTTATTTTTTTCGAATACCGAAATACTACTATTTACGTTGAACATTGCATATTCCAACTCACCCATGTCTGCATAAAGAGAGGCCATGTTACTCATCGTTTCTGCAGAAAAAATGTCACTTCGAAGTTTTTCGTTAATCTTCTTTACTTTTTTATAAAATTCCAGGGCCTGCTTATAATCCTTTTGAGAAGTATAGAGGTTGGCAATGTTCTCATTTGTAATAGAAAGCATTAAGAGACTATTTGTCTGTTCGGCCAGTTCAATATTTTCAAGGTGACCACTAAGGGCTTTTGCGTAGTCTCCCTTTAGATTATATTCACCTGATAATTTGTTTCTAGCAGTAAGTACTAATTGTGTATAGTTGCCTTTGAGTGAAAGATCCAATGCTTTTTTATAATTTGAAATAGCCGTTGAATGATCTCCTTTATCAGAGTAATAATCGCCAAGTCCCATAAGGGCATTTGCTTCACCTAACTTGTATGATGTCGAATTGCTATACTTGAAGGCCTGTTTTGAAAGATGTAAGAGACTGTCGGCTTTATAAAAACGAATTTCATTTCCCAATGCATTGAGAAGGTTTATATAGGTTGTATCGTTAGGAGTGAAATTTATCTCGGATCTCAGCTGATTTATTTGAGTTCCGATACTGTCGATCTTGATTTGTTGCCCATTGGAGATTTGCAGGAACAGCAGTGCCATAGCAAAAAGCAGCAGATACTTCTTAATTTTATAAGATGATGTCAAAAAAGGGGTTTTGACCAATAGCATTTTCACGGTTAATTCATTCAAGTTCTAAAGTTACTTTCTGGATGTAGCTATTTAAAATTTATGTTGTGAAACCGTGATTTTTGTGTGTTTTGACCGTAAAAGAATGTATTTTACCGATATATAGAAACCTTTTCTTTATTATGGATAGTATGTGGAGACAGAGTTTAAGGACATTCAAATTATGTTATCAAAATAACCCGTCTTTTATTTTGAAAAATTAGTTAAAAAAAATTACCTTTGCCATCGCTTTGAAATGGTGGTTGTAGCTCAGCTGGTTAGAGTGCTTGATTGTGGTTCAAGAGGTCGCCGGTTCGAACCCGGTCTTCCACCCTGGATAGTAAGTAAAAGCCCCGTCAATATTGACGGGGCTTTTTATTTAAATGGTTTTTTGAGGATGATATCTCGTCTGTATTTTACTGAAAAATGCCTCTAGTATTGTGAATTTGCTTACAATCCAAACACAAAATGCGGGTTAGATGCATGAAAGAATCTAATAAAACGGTATTTTATCATTGTAAATTTATTGACAGCATTTTTGCTAATCAAAGAATTTAGAATGAAGTATCTATTATTTTACTTGGTTGCTTTATCTACTACAAGACGCGTGTCACGATTGGCTATTTCCCATGCCGTATAGAAAATCAACCTTGTTCTGTTCTGAAGCAGGTCATAGTTGATTTTGTCAGGGGTATCTCCCGGTTTATGATAATCAGCATGCGTTCCATTAAAGTAAAAAATAATGGGAATATTATTCTTGGCGAAATTATAGTGATCGCTTCTGTAATAGAACCTATTGGGGTCATTGACATCGTTATAGGTGTAGTCTAGTTCTAGATTTGCATATTTTTTATTTACGTCCTCCGATAATTCATGTAATTCGGTACTTAATTTATCGGAACCTATCAAATAAATGTAATTACGATCTCCGTCGCGTTTGGGGTCAATACGACCTATCATATCAATATTGAGATCTGCCACAGTTTTTTCCAATGGAAAAATAGGCTCTACGTCGGCGTAATACTGAGAACCCAATAAACCTTTCTCTTCACCGGTCACATGCAAGAAAACGACTGACCTTTTAGGACCATGACCTGCATCGGAAGCCATTTTAAAGGCCTTTGCAATCGATAACGTGGCCACAGTACCCGATCCATCATCATCAGCGCCATTATTGATTTGACCATCTGAATTCACACCAATATGGTCTAGATGTGATGATATTATAACATATTCATCGGGTTTTTCAGAACCTTCTAAAAAAGCTATTACATTTTCTGACGCTATTTCATCATTTGAACTGGTAACCTTCAAATTCAACGATAAATCAATACGTCTTGGTTTTTGATCTTTTTCAATAGTAGGTAAAATCTCCTTTGCAAAAATAGCATCGGCAAAAAAGCTTACGAATTCATCTTCTTTGTTGGTTTTAAGTACCATTCGCCCACGGTCGTTGCGCTTCATGACTTCGAACCTATTTTTAAAACGTCCGAAATTGGCAAGGTCAAAGAATATAATTCCCTTTGCACCTTTTTCAGAAGCAAGTTCCATTCTTTTTCCTATGGATTCAGACATATTACTCCAAATAGATTTTTCGCTGGTTCCCGAAAGTGTAAAATTTCCATCGGTATTTATAGGCTCCCCATATTTAACCAAAACAATTTTTCCAGATACATCTAAATTTTTATAATCTGAATATTCCCCTTGTTCGATACCGTAACCTGCATATACAATTTCTTTATAATTGCCTTCGGCTGCAGAAAAAGTTAATATATGTTCTCCAATAGGGTAATCTTTACCATTTACATCAACGGATCCGGAGGGAAGTTTACTCAATTCTAAAGGAACATCTTGAAAGTAATCCCCATTTTTTTTCGCCGCAGGAATACCTAATTTTTGATAATAGGCCTTTAAATACTCAATGGCCTTTTTTTGGCCCGGTTGTCCTGTTTCCCGACCCTCGAACTCGTCGGAAGCATAGGTGTACAAATGCTCCTTTAATTCGGCCTCTGTAATACTTTCGGCATATTTTATGGAGCTAACCTCGGTTTTTTGCGAGTTTAAGGGCTCTGATACTGTCTTTTGGGAAGAATTGCAGGCTATGAAAAATCCAGTAATTACTATAATAAATTTTTTCATTCTTATGGATATGACTATGGAATTAGAAATTCTGCAAAATTATGAAAACAAAACAAAAATTAGAGGTGATATTGAAATTATATCCGCTCCACTATTTAACTTTTAGACGAAATACCGTCCATCAATTTAAAACGCGTTTCGAACCATTAGCTATAATTTCAGGAAAACTTCACGACTAATAAAGCATCTTTTAGAATATCAATTACAGATAAAAATGACTAGGCCGACCACGCTGCTTCAAGAAAGTGTTCCATCTAAGAGATGGAGAATTGCAAATATTATGTGAAATAGTAAGATATATTTTTTTTTAGGCTAAAATAATCCTAGAATTGGCCAACTTTAGTACACTAATTTTAAGCTATTGCACTTATTTTTGTAAGCAGACCATCAAAATATTCGAACTATTCAGTATTTAATTATAAAATCTTAAGAGATCATGATAAGCGGGAAAAACTATATAGGAAATAAACAATCGTCGAAGGGTACCAAGACATACCGAACTTTTGATCCAAATTTAAATTTGGCCACGGAATGGGAATTCTATGAGGCGAGTACCGAAGAAATCGATGAAGCTGTCGCTTTAGCTACGAAGGCATTTTCTGAGTACAAGAATTTTTCGGGTTTAAAAAAAGCCGAATTTTTAAGGGCCATTGCGGATGAAATTGAGGCATTGGGCGATGCGTTGATTCAAGCTTATACAAAAGAATCTGGCTTGCCGGAAGGTAGGGCCAAAGGAGAAAGAGGGCGAACCATGGGTCAGTTGCGGGCATTTGCAGCACTTTTGGAAGAAGGGTCGTGGGTTGAAGCCACTATCGATGAGGCACAACCCGATAGACAGCCTATGCCAAAAGTCGATATCAGAAAAATGTTGGTGCCTATTGGACCCATAGTGGTTTTTGGTTCTAGTAATTTTCCGTTTGCATTCTCTACTGCAGGGGGTGATACCGCGAGTGTTTTGGCTTCCGGTTGCCCGGCAATCGTGAAAAGTCATCCCATGCATGCCGGCACTGGGGAATTGGTTTCTTCTGCAATCTTAAAAGCCGCGGAAAAAACTGGAATGCCGAATGGTGTATTCTCAAATCTTAACAGTAGCGGTATTGAGGTAGGGCAACAATTGGTGATGCATCCAGATATAAAGGGAGTAGGGTTTACAGGAAGTATTAAGGGAGGTACGGCGCTTTACAAGCTTGCCAATGAAAGAAAAGAACCGATACCTGTCTTTGCTGAAATGGGAAGCATAAATCCCGTGGTAGCATTGCCATCGGCTTTAAATGAAAAGGGGGAAGAATGGGCAAAGCAGTACGCGGGTTCCATTATGTTGGGAGCCGGTCAATTCTGTACGAATCCCGGTTTGATTTTGGGTTTGAAAAGCGAAACCTTTTCAAATTTCATAACTACTTTGGGTACAGAAATATCAGCCTTGTCACCTGGCGTTATGTTGCACCCCAATATCCATCAGGGTTATGAAAAGGGAAAGCAGAATTTATCGTCACAACCCGAAACTTCTGTAGTTGCTTCGTACGAAGCAGCGACGGCACCTAATTTTGCCCAGCAAAAAGTATTGAAAGTTTCTGGAGGCGATTTCCTAAAAAACCCCACACTTCATACCGAGGTGTTCGGGCCGTTTTCTATTGTAGTCGAATGTAATGACGCAAAAGAACTGGAAACAATCTTAAATGCTCTGGAAGGCCAGTTGACAGGAACCATTTTAGGAAACGCCGAGGAAATAAAAAATTATGGCGGTGTGGTGGATGCATTGCAAAGTAGGGTAGGACGTATTATTTTTAATGGTGTTCCGACAGGTGTAGAAGTTTGCCCATCAATGCAACACGGAGGTCCTTTTCCGGCATCAACCGATAGTCGATTCACCTCTGTTGGTACTTCGGCGATCAAACGGTGGGTACGGCCAGTATCATTCCAAAATTGGCCTCAAGAGTCATTGCCCGATGCCTTGAAAGATGCAAATCCGCTAGGTTTGACACGAATTGTAAACGGGTTGCATAGTAATGCAAAACTTAAATAAGCTTTTAGGAATAAAATTGAATTCTTAGAATCCTTTTTCATTCACTATAATATTCTATTAAAAGTCGTTTTTAGTATATTTAAAGTGAGTAAAACGGGGAATGGAAAACTAGCAAGACGAGTCGCTAATAATTTTCCATTCCCCGTTTATATATTTGAAAACAATCATAAAAGTGCCGTTGGCATCTCCCACTTCCCGTTCTAAAAAATATTCGCCCATTACGTAATATGCCTCACTATTGATTTTGGTGATTTTAGCAATCTTAAACTTTAAGCTGCCCGTATGTGCTTTGCTCGGATACCCTTTCTTGTAATTGTCTAGCGTAGTTTGCCAACCCTGCGTGATTTTACCGCGACTAAAATAGGTGAGCGAATCCGATTTCCAGTAACCTTCCATGAAACCTTCTAAATCACCCTCGGACCATGCACGTTCTTGCTGGTCTAGAATGGTCTGTATAAGTTTTATATCATCTTTATCCGATGTCTGGGCAAAACCAGAAGCAAGGCATATAAAAACGAGAAAAGTTGAGATTGTTTTCATACTATTTTAATTTGGTGGGTAAGATACTTAATCCATTCAAAAGAGCTTTAGCAATGAACGCACAGATTTTGAATCAAACTCTTTAGGTTGTCTATCGGATTTAAAATAAATCTTCACTATATTGTTTCCATATTCAATTTCTTTAATTATAGGTCAATGAACAATTGCTTTCGGAATTTTATTTTTTCCGCTTTCTTAATTTTTACAACATGTTTTACTTTTTTACTTCAGGCTCAGCAAAAACAAGCTGAAAATGAAAAACCCAATATTCTTTTTATTCTATCCGATGACCATACCTCACAAGCATGGGGCATTTATGGAGGGTTGTTAAAAGACTATGTTCAAAACAAGAATATCAAGAGGTTGGCCGATGAAGGCGCGGTGTTGGATAATGCATTTTGCACCAACTCGATTTGTTCTCCCAGTCGTGCGACCATTTTATCAGGGCAGTATAGTCATTTAAATAAGGTGTATACTTTGAACGAAGCCTTGCCGGAAGGGCATCCTAATATAGCTAAAGCTTTGTCTAAAAATGGCTATCAAACAGCGGTTATAGGTAAATGGCATTTGGTTCGCCCGCCTGAGGGTTTTGATTACTTTAATGTGTTACCGGGGCAAGGGGTGTATTGGAATCCTATCTTAAAGACCAAAGAGAATTGGAAAGACGGGCATGACGGCACATCCGGTAAAAAATATAATGGATTCTCAACCGATGTTATTACCGACTTGACCATCGAACATTTGGAGAAGCGTGACACTTCGAAACCATTTTTGATGTTCTGTAATTTTAAGGCGACCCATGAACCTTTTGATTACCCCGAGCGGTTTAAATCACTCTATGTCAACGACGAAATCCCGGAACCTGAATCGCTATATGATTTTGGTCCTGAAACGACCGGTCGAACTTTCGAGGGACAAAAACTTGAAAATTTGAGTAAGCGCTGGTATCAGGCAACCGTAGATCCTGATAATTTCTGGACAAGTTATCCGGGGTTGCCCTATCCTTTAGATGGATTGGACAGTATTCAAAAGCGGAAAAAAATATACCAAAAGCTGGTAAAGGATTTTATGCGATGTGGAGCCGCTATCGATGATAATATTGGAAAACTTTTAGATTATTTAGAGAAGGAAGGAATAGCCGATAATACCATTGTAGTGTATACCGCCGACCAAGGTTACTTTTTGGGCGAACATGGTTTTTTTGACAAACGCCTGATTTATGAAGAGTCCCTCAGAATGCCTTTTGTAATCCGTTATCCAAAAGAAATTAAAGGAGGGCAGCGAATTGATGATATTATACTCAATATTGATTTTGCGGCGTTGTTGGCCGATTATGGCGGTGCTGAAAACACAGACTTCATACAAGGAGTAAGTTTTAGGGAAAACCTAAAAGGGAATACACCAGCTGATTGGAGGAAACAAATGTATTATCGGTATTGGCTGCACGACCCTGTCAGACCCGGCCATTTCGGAGTCAGAAATGAACGATATAAATTGGCTTTTTTTTACGGACAAGGACTTGGTATGAAAGGGGCATCCAAAGAGAGTAGCGAACCGGTGTGGGAATTTTATGATTTGGAAAAGGACCCAAAAGAGCTGCATAATGCCATAAGCGATCCGCAATATGCCACTATTATTGCAGACATGAAGAATGCCATACGCTTAGAAAAACAGAAATATAAAGATACCGATGACGAATACCCCGTAATGAAGGAGATTATTGAAAATGCTTTTAATTGACCTTTTCTTACTATTTTTAAGGAAGATGGTTGACCCCCAATAAGTAATAAAGGAAGGTATGAATTGCTAAAAATCAATAGAATATAGAACCCTTTTTAACCACTTCATTATGAAAAGTACATTAAAGCATTTAATCGCGAAAAGCAAGAAAGAGGAAGCAGAGTACAGTGCTTCGAGAAAAGCCGAAATAAAAAATCCCAATACGGGTGATGCACGGCGGAATTTTTTGAAAAAAACCGCTTTAGGGGGTATTGGACTTTCCAGCCTTATGGGCTATTCTTTCGAAGATACCATCGCCGAAACTACATCAAAGGTAAATAGGTCCTCGGCGCCCTCCGAGCTTAAAATAACCGATATGCGTTACGCATTGACAAAGGTTATGGGCGGTACCGCGATTATACGCATTGATACGAATCAAGGAATATATGGACTTGGAGAAGTGAGAGATGCGGCCGATGTGCGCTATGCCCTCATGTTGAAAAGCCGTATTCTTGGTGAAAACCCATGTAATGTTGAAAAACTCTTTAAAAGTGTCAAACAGTTTGGGGGTCCTGCACGTCAGGCAGGTGGTGTGTGTGCAGTTGAAATGGCGTTGTGGGATATTTGTGGGAAAGCTTATAATGTGCCCGCTTGGCAATTACTTGGTGGGCGCTATCGAGATAAGGTAAGACTTTATGCCGACACCCCCGAAGCCGGTTCGCCAGAAGAGCAGCAGCGTTTGATAAATTTCAGGGTCAAAGAACAGGGATACACTTGGTTGAAGATGGATGTATCCATCGGGGAGTTGAAGGGTATACCCGGTACCGTTGTGAATGGTAAATTTTGGGAAGATCAAAATGGTAGCCTTAACCAATGGGGAGACCGAAGAAATTACACGTCGTACGGTAATACGGCCCATCCGTTTACGCAAGTACAGATAACAGAGAAAGGGCTGGAGCATCTGCAACAAGTTGTTGAGAATGTGAGAAATATGGTGGGGTATGAAATTCCCATTTCGACCGACCACTATGGCCATTTCGATTTAAATAACGGAATCCGTTTGGCCAGGGCTTTGGATAAATATAGATTGGCTTGGTTTGAAGATATGGTGCCTTGGCAATATACCGAACAATGGCGAACAATTAGTGATGCTATTGAAACGCCAACTACTACGGGTGAGGACATTCATTTTCTTGAAAACTTCAAACCCTTGATACATAATAGGTCTGTTGATATCGTACACCCCGATTTGGCTTCTTCCGGTGGCCTTTTGGAAACAAAAAGAATAGCCGATTATGCAGAGGAATTCGGTATAGCAATGGCTATGCACCAAGCTGGAACCCCTGTTTCGTTTATGGCGAATGTGCATTGTGCGGCGGCAAGTCAGAACTTTTTAGCATTGGAACACCATTCCGTAGATATCCCCTGGTGGGAAGATTTGGTAACGATGACCGGTGGGGGCAAAATGATCGATAAAGGTTTTGCACCTGTACCGTTGACCGCTCCAGGATTGGGTATTGAACTCAATATGGATGTGGTAAAGGCACATCTTGATCCTCGGGATAAAACATTTTTTGCACCTACCAAAGAATGGGATGAACTACGTTCACATGACAGAACCTACAGTTAAAATGAACTTCAGGAAGTTAAATTTCAAAGTCAAGGAAGGTCCTCGGTAATATATGCCAATCGAGAGGAACTAGTTTAATCCCAACGGATAATCATGCGAAGGGTTTATTCAAAGGATATCTTGAATCTAACAACTTTAGATAAAAAACAATCTTACAACTTATAAATAACACTCAACACAGTCAAAGTTATGAATCACAGAATAGTATTGATTTCCATGCTCTTATTGAGCTTTTTATATGCAGAATCACAAGGCGTAGCAGCCTCTTCGGAGTATATTAAAGAATTGACTTCTAATTGGAAGGGAGATAGGTTTGATGACGGTAGGCCAAAAGTTTCCGATGCGCTTCTAAACAGATTGAAAAGAATTCAAATTGAAGAAGCATGGGGCTATTTACGCAGTAAAGGTTATCACAATCAGTATGAAGGCAGTTGGGAGATTATTCATCCCGAGAGCGTAATGACGGGGCGTGTGGTTACGGCTCAATACATGCCGTTACGCCCAGATTATCAGCAATTGGTAAAAGTTAAAGGAGGCAAAGAAAGCAGGGATACCATCGGCGGAAGCAATTCATGGCCCATTGAGATGTTACGCCCCGGCGATGTCTACGTGGCCGATGGCTACGGACGAATTATTGACGGAACTTTAATTGGTTCTAATTTAGGAAATGCCATTTACACAAATTCTAAGAATGGCGTGATTTTCGACGGTGGCGTGAGAGACCTTGCCGGTTTACTTGAGATAGAAGGCTTTAATGGATGGTTTAGGGGAGAAGATCCATCATATCTGCAACACGAAATGCTGACCAGTATAAACACCCCGATCCGTATCGGTCGAGCCACGGTTTTACCGGGGGATGTAGTGCTGGCAAATCGCCACGGAACTATTTTTATCCCGTCACATCTGGTTGATAAATTAGTAATATCTTCGGAGGTAGTCGGCTTACGAGATCAATTCGGATTTCAACGTTTACGGGAGAAAAAATATACCCCTGGCCAAATCGATACCAAATGGACCGATGCGATAGATGCAGATTTCATGAATTGGCTCAAGAACTATCCGGATAGTAAATTACCCATGACCAGAAAGGAATTAAACGACTATTTTGGATCAAAAAAATAACGGACAATCTTCTTTAAAAGGTGAACAATTATTATAACAAACAGACAATAATGAAATATCGTTTCAATATATTTTTCTTAGCAATCTTCTCGGCAATTTGCGTTAACGCCCAGGCAATTAAGGCGGAAAATAAAACAAAAACCAATGAGGCAGAAGTAGCTGCTGCCGTTGACCAGTTATATGCTGCCATGGTCGGAAAAGATAAGGGTACACTTGAAAATCTTACTGATAAGGTTCTTACTTATGGTCATTCAAGTGGTACAATAGAGAACAAGGCGCAATATGTCGACGCAGTGGTAAATGGTACTTTCGATTTTATATCCATACATCCCGCAGAACAGCGTATCACCTTTTCTGATAAAAAAACGGCTTTAGTACGACACATTTTTGAAGCAAAAGGAATAAATGACGGTAAGCCCGCGGATGTTAGGATAGGCGTTTTGATGGTTTTTCAAAAACAAAAGGGAAATTGGAAACTTTTGGCAAGACAAGCCTATAAGCTGTAGCAATCTTAACTTTTACTACCTAAGAAACCTTAATTTCTAATAACACTAGACCACAAACCTAAAAACCAATGTTTTGAAGAAAATAAACCTTTATTCCATAGCTTTTGGCATTGCCTTTCTGCTTCTCGCAATTCTTCTGGTAATGATTTTTATGGGGAATATTGAACAGTCGGGGCCATTGATGGTAGCTTTTTTTGGTGTCCTCGCTTTAGCCTTTAGTGGTTATAAATCACTTAATGGTTATGTGTTTACGTCAATGATTTTTATTGGTGTTACCGTTGCCCTATATTACCCTCAGTATTTTACACATTTTGGTGACTTCAAGTTGACAGCGCTCATCATCCCGTTGATACAGATTATTATGTTCGGCATGGGCACTTCGATGAGTATAAATGATTTCGCGGCAATTTTTAAGTCTCCGAAAGGGGTCGTGATTGGTGTTTCAGCGCAACTGGGCATTATGCCCATTATGGGGTTTGCTTTGGCTAAATTAAGTGGATTCCCTCCTGAAATAGCTGCTGGTATCGTTTTAATAGGATGTTCTCCAAGTGGAGTAGCATCTAATGTAATGGCTTATTTGGCTAATGCGAATTTGGCTCTTTCCATTACCATTACTTCCATTGCAACTTTGCTGGCCCCATTCTTAACGCCTTTACTAATGAAGCTGTTGGCAGGGGAATTCATAGAAATTGATGTATTGACGATGATGTGGAGTATTGTAAAAATGATCATCATCCCCATTGGAGCGGGATTATTGTTTAATAAACTATTGGGTGAAAAAGGACAATGGTTAAATAAGGCGATGCCACTTTTATCAATGTTGGCCATTGGAATTATAATTACGATTATAACCGCTGCTGGAAGAGATAGCCTACTTGAAATAGGCGGTACTTTGATGCTACTTGTCTTGATTCACAATGTTTTTGGTTATTTTCTGGGGTATTGGTATGCGCGCTTACTGCGATTGAACGAACAAGATTCACGTACGATAGCCTTGGAGGTGGGTATGCAAAATGGTGGTTTGGCATCTGGTATTGCGAACTCTTTGGGTAAGATTGCCACGATGGGTCTGGCTCCTGCCGTATTTGGTCCGCTTATGAATATTACTGGATCAATTTTAGCTTCCTATTGGCATAAGCGGCCGCCTTTGGAACAACCGGACTCCGCAAATATCCAAAATGATTGAAATACTTTGTAGTCTGGTGGTACAGGCATCAAATAAATTCTATTTTTGAATCTGTTAAAGTCCGAGCAGGAAACTTCAGCTCAGGTAAACCTATAAAATCTTAACTTTTGATAATGAGAAGACCGCTGTTACTCTTATTGCCTTTTCTTTTGGCCTTTGTTTGTTCTTGTAATGATTCCTCAAAGAAAAAGTCTAACGAAACCACTGAAAATAAAGAATCCTCAATTGCTTCCCAAAAACCAAATATTATCTACATTCTTGCCGATGATTTAGGATATGGGGATTTAAGTAGTTATGGCCAAACTAAATTTTCCACTCCGAATATCGATAAACTGGCCAAAAAGGGCATGCTTTTTACCCAACATTATTCTGGTAGTACGGTATGTGCTCCTTCGCGATCCGCATTGATGACCGGCATGCATACGGGGCATACCTTTGTTCGCGGAAATAAGGAGGTAAGACCAGAGGGGCAGCACCCAATTCCGGACGATACCTATACATTGGCCGAGGCCATGAAGAAAGCCGGTTATGCAACGGGCGCTTTTGGTAAATGGGGACTCGGATTTCCGGGTTCTGAGGGTGACCCTAACAATCAGGGATTTGACACCTTTTATGGCTATAATTGTCAACGTTTGGGCCACAATTACTACCCTTACCATCTATGGTCGAATAAAGACTCTGTAGTGCTTGCAGAAAACTCAGGAAAGAACGGTGGTATTTATGCTCCGGAATTAATACACAAGCAAACCCTGAAATTCTTGGAAGACCATAAAGCGGAACCTTTCTTTTTGTATGTGCCCTCGATTATCCCCCACGCAGAGTTGGCGGCTCCTGAGGCGTATATGGAAAAACATCGGGGTAAATATCCTCCTGAAAAAGAATATAAAGGAGTGGATGATGGTCCGGAGTTCAATTTAGGTCCGTACCGTTCTCAAAAGGATACCCATGCAGCTTTTGCCGCTATGGTAAATCTATTGGACGATCAAGTAGGTGAGATTATGAATAAGGTGGAAACATTAGGAATTGCCGATAACACCATTATTATTTTCACCTCCGATAATGGACCGCATGAAGAAGGTGGTGCCGATCCAGATTATTTCGATAGCAACGGTCCGTTTAAAGGCGTAAAACGAGATTTGTACGAAGGAGGTATTCGCGTACCAATGATTGTTAGCTGGCCAGGAAAAATTGAAGCAAATTCGCAAAGCGACCATATTTCTGCGTTTTGGGATGTATTCCCAACCGTTTCGGAAATTGTCGGAATTGATACCCCGGATAATTTAGATGGAATATCTTTTCTGCCAACATTGTTGAATAACAAGCAACAAAAAGAACATGAATATCTGTATTGGGAGTTTCATGAAAAAGGAGGGCGGCAAGCCGTTCGAAAAGGAAACTGGAAGGCGGTACGCTATAACGTATTTAAAAGCCCGGATGCCCCCTTGGAGCTTTACGACCTAACAACCGATATTGGTGAAGAAACCAATGTAGCAGCCAACCACCCTGAAGTAGTTCAAGAAATGGAGCAAATTTTCAAGGAGGCTAGAACTCCTTCAGAAATTTTCACTTTTGGTCAAGGTACCTACTTAGGGAGTAAATAAGAAAAATTGAAGTTAATAAAAAAGGGCTGCAAGATTGATTCTTGCAGCCCTTTTTGTATCATTACGATTATATTATTCCGTTTCGATGAGCGATTTATAAATGCCCAGTTCTAAACCTCTCAGCTCTGCGAGGCCTCGTAACCTACCAATTCCCGAATATCCAGGGTTGGTTTTCTTATTTAGATCATCCAACATTTGATGTCCGTGATCGGGTCGCATAGGAATTGACGCGTCTTTTCTGCCCTCTTTTTCCCGACGTTTTTGTTCTATTAGAACTCGTTTTACAATGCCATACATATCAACATTTCCTTCTAAATGGTTGGCCTCGTAAAAATTGCCATCTTCATCACGCTGGGTACTTCTCAAGTGTAAGAAATGAATGCGGTCAGCGAATCGCTCGGTTATTTTCAATAAATCGTTATCCGCACGGGCACCCAAAGAACCTGTGCACAAAGTGATACCGTTACTTATAGATGGTACTTTATTGAAAATATGGGCGTAATCTGCTTCAGTGCCCATGATTCGGGGCAATCCTAAAATAGTGAATGGTGGGTCATCTGGATGAATACACATTCGCACGCCATTCTGTTCGGCCACGGGTACGATTTCACTTAGAAAAAGCACAAGGTGCTCGCGCATTTCGTCTTCCCCAATATTTTTATAGGTATCAAGAATACCTTGAAATTTGGTAAGGTCATAGCCATCTTCTGAAACAGGGTAACCTTCTGCCGATCCTGGAAGTCCGGCAATAATTGTTTTCACCAAATCTTTGACTGCCTCATCTGACATATTATTATAGTATTCCGCAGCTTTGTCAATTTGGGTAGGGGTGTAACTTGCTTCGGCATCTGGTCTCTTTAGTATATGCAGGTCGAAGGCGGCCAAGGCGGCATGCTCAAAAGATAAAGCTTTGGAGCCATCGGCCATAACGCGGTATAAACTTGTTCTGGTCCAGTCGAGAACCGGCATAAAGTTATAACAGACGACATGTACGCCACATTCCGCTAAGTGTATGAGACTTTGTTTGTAATTGGCGATGTGCCGTTCAAAATCACCGGTTCTGGTCTTTATATTTTCGTGAATGGGCAAAGATTCTACGACCGACCATACAAGACCACTATTCTCTACTTCCTTTTTTCGCTTGTTGATTTCATCCTTAGACCAAATCTCACCGTTCGGTATGTGATGCAGTGCAGTAACTATACCAGTGGCTCCGGCCTGTTTTATATCGCTAAGGCTTACGGGGTCGCTCGGACCGTACCATCGCCATGTTTGTTCCATCTTCATCTTTTGTATGAATTTATTATCTTAATTTATATGCTATTAAACACCACTGAATGCACTGAATCCACCGTCAATTGGGAGTACAACTCCTGTAATAAACCGCGCGGCATCACTACATAAAAAATGTACTGCTCCGTTCAATTCTTCGGCTTCACCAAAACGTCCCATTGGGGTGTTTCGAATGATGGTTTGCCCTCTTTCAGTATAGGATCCATCTTCATTGGTAAGTAAGGCCCTGTTTTGGTTTCCTATAAAAAAACCAGGTGCAATGGCGTTAACGCGTACGCCTCCACCAAATTTGGTTGCCATTTCAACGGCCATCCAACGGGTGAAGTTTTCCATAGCCGCTTTTGAAGCGGAGTAACCCGCGACCCGGGTAATGGCCCGATCCACTGCCATTGATGAATAATTGATGATGGCACCCTCTCTTTGGTCGGCCATAATTGCCCCGAATACCAGTGATGGCAAAACCGTACCGTTAAGATTCAGGTCGGTTACTTTTTTGAAATCATCCATGGCAAGGTCAAAAATGGTTTTATCGGGGGCAATGGTAGCTCCGGGGAGATTGCCTCCTGCAATATTCAAGAGTATATCGACTCTACCATAATGGGCAATTATTTTGTCTTTGGCTGCTTTAAGCGATTCTTCCGAAAGAATATCCGCTTCATAGGCAGTAGCCTCGCCACCTTCTGATTTAATCTTTTCTATTAGATGGTCTAGTGATGATTTTTTGCGTGTCAATAAGGCTAATTTGACCCCTGACTTAGCCAAACTAATGGCAGCACTTTGGGCGAGCGCCCCGCTGGCCCCCGTG
Organism: Kriegella aquimaris; assembly: GCF_900103215.1. Classification (GTDB taxonomy): domain Bacteria; phylum Bacteroidota; class Bacteroidia; order Flavobacteriales; family Flavobacteriaceae; genus Kriegella; species Kriegella aquimaris. The sequence goes on along the minus strand of NZ_FNGV01000001.1, from coordinate 426,972 downwards.
ATTACGGCCACTTTATCCTTTATCTCAAATATGTCATTCATGCTTTATAATTTTCGGTCGGGAAGATAAAACAATAATTTTGAAACTATTGTTCAGTCTTTATGAAAATTGCTTTTTACAAAAGAACAAAATTGGTATATTTCGGAATACGTATTTTACGAATCAAGAACAGTGACAAAATAAATAAGCTGCAATGAATAAAAAGAAATCTTCCGAAGCAAATAAAAAGGCAAAGACAAATTTTACCCGTAGGAAGTTTATTTCTACTTCCATTTGGTCAGCGGGTGCCATCAGCATTATTCCAAGACACGTTCTAGGAAAGGGTTTTTTAGCTCCCAGTGATCGTATCAATCTTGGTTTTATCGGTCTCGGAAAACAGAGTAGGGGACTTGCTTCTCGATTTATTGGGGAAACTGAAGCGCAAATCGTTGCCGGATGCGATGTCTGGACCACCAAGACGGCTTGGTTTGAAAATCACGTAAATACGTTGTACGCTGAAAAAAGGAAAGCAACTGGGCACAAAGGAATAGAGACCTATGGGGAGTACCAAAAGTTGCTTAACAGAAAGGATATCGATGCAGTGGTCATCGCAACGCCGGATAACTGGCACGCCCGACAAGCCATTGATGCCATGAATGCGGGAAAGGATGTATACTGTGAAAAACCGCTTTCACTTAAAATTCTAGAAGGTATCCAAATGGTACAGGCCACGCGGTCAACAAAGAAAGTTTTGCAAACCGGAAGCATGCAGCGCTCATGGGAAAATTTCAGGAAAGCCTGTGAACTAATAAGAAACGGATATCTTGGGGAAATAAAAAAGATTTTGGTCAATGTAGGTGATCCTGCGGTACCTTATAATCTAAGTAAAGAGCCAACACCAAAAGAAATTGATTGGAACAGATGGTGCGGACCTGCCCCTTTACTGGACTATAACCATCGTTTGGCACCTTCTAATAATGATGTAAAATTTTGGCCAGACTGGCGGTTGTTCGAAGAGACCGGAGGAGGCATTTTATGCGATTGGGGGGCTCATATGTTCGACATTGTACAATGGGCATTAGGAATGGACCGATCAGGGCCGGTACGTTATTTACCGCCAAGTGATCCTTCAGCGGTTCGTGGGCTCCGTATGTTTTATGCCAATGGTATTGAAATGGTTCATGAAGATTTTGGTCGTGGTTGGGGCGTTCGGTTTATTGGGTCAGAAGGCACTATAGATGTCAGCAGGAGCTATTTGGAAACAGATCCAGTCAATATTCTTTCTGCTGAATTAAAAGATTCGGATACGCGATTATACCATTCCGATAATCATTACCAAGATTGGCTCGATGCCATAAAAAATAGAACCTTGCCCATTTGTGATGTAGAAACCGGACATCGTTCGGCTACGGTCTGTAACATAGCGAACATCGCTTATAAACTTCGTAGACCTTTGGAGTGGAACCCTGAAAAAGAACAATTCAATGGGGATAGCGAAGCCAATGCATTACGAGGTAGAAAGAATCGGGAATTTTAGGCACTGAATTCGTTTGGTCGCTAGTAATCTTAAATTTGAAATAATTAAAAGCCCCTTTCTTGATGATTTGACCAAGCGGTCAATTACACAAGAGTAGGGGCAATCGAAAATCTTAAAAAATCAATGTTCTTCTAGGTGAAAGACTTTTTCCAAAGAAATCCATTTTTCACCATCCTTTGCCCATGGTAGAGCCTGTTGGTAGTCCCACATCAGCTTTTCCCAGTCTTGTACCTTTGGGTTGTTGGCATCCATCTCTGCCTTTTTTTGAAGATCAAAAGTCTCATCGACTTCCATAATCATAAACATGCGGTTTCCAGTTAAGTAAATTTCCATGTCTACAACACCTGCATCTTTAAGGCTTTGCGTAACCTCGGGCCATGTGACTCCTTTAGAATGATAGTGTTTATATTCGGCGATTAATTTTTGATCGTCTTTTAAATCACAAGAGAAACAGAATCTTTTTGTGTTTTGCATAAGTAAAATATTATTGTGTATTATTTAAGTATTCGTGCTACTGAATGTGGTTATAAACTATAGAAATTTATAGCATTTTGGCCCATTATTGCTTTTTGCTCGTTTTCACTGAGAGGAGCAATGAAATCAGTGACTAAATTTTTAATTTCCTTGTATTTACCGGCCAGAAGGCAAACAGGCCAATCAGATCCGTACATAACTCTTCCGGTTCCAAAAACCTCCAGAACCCATTCCATATAGCGGATAATATCTTCCGGTTTCCAAGAATTCATATTTGCTTCGGTAACCATACCCGATAATTTGCAGTAAACATTTTCGTGCTGGGCCATTTCTTTCATCAGCAACGCCCATCCATCATAAAAACCATCTTTTATATAGGGTTTAGAAATATGGTCGATTACAAATTTATGATTAGGAAACCGTTTCACAAATTCAAGTGCTGCTCCCAATTGGTGGGGAAAGGTTAAGATATCATAAGTTAAATTATACACTTCCAAATGGGCAACACCCCTTAAAAAATCATGGCGTAAAAGAAAGTTATGGTCGGGTTCATCTTGTACAACATGGCGAAACCCTTTTAGTTTTTCTTGGTTGGCGTAGCGCTGAAGCGTGTCATTCACATTTGGATCTCTCAAGTCTATCCAGCCAACGACTCCTTTTATAAAATCATTTTCCTTGGCCAATTCTAAGAGAAAATCAGTTTCTTCAAGGCTTTGGTCGGCCTGAACGGCTACACAGCCATCGACCCCATTGTTATCAAATATTTCTTTTAAATCCGAGGGAAGAAAATCCCTTTGCAGTACTGCCATGCTATCATTGATCCATGAGTAACGCACAGGATCGTATTTCCAAAAATGTTGATGCGAGTCTATTGTCATGTACTTGTATTATTTAATAGGTTTCTTTTGAAGGTATAACTGATAAAATTGGTCAAGGATACCAAAATAGTATTATTATAGTATACATACAAAAATTGATTCGTCGATTTTCAGGTGGATTTTAAAAAATGGGACCATCGCCATGTTTTCGGTATTTGTGAATGCAATAAATTAGGAAATATGAGCTTCACTTCCAGTGATAAATTGGCGCCTGGCAGTTATTTGTTTGTATGATATTTTATAGGATAAATGTTGCCTACGCCATAGATTCTTTATTTCGATTGGAAATCGAACGTTGTTTTTTGAGTGTTATTTTTTGTTGTAACCACTCAGGATAGTCTGAATCGTTATCGGCATCGAAAATACGAACCTCTTGCGATTCATCAAGTTGAAGCAGGTCGTCTTGTTTACAATTGAGTATGGCGGCGGCAGTATTTACACCTGAATAACCCGCTCCAGCAACGCCGTGTGATAAAATACTAGCACCACACATATATAAGTCGTCAATTTCAGATTTTACTTTAAAAGCAAAGGGTCCGATATGTTTCAAACTTTTTTCGGTACCATACACGTTACCTCTCGTCGTATTTATATAATATTTATTGGTAATAGGAGTGCCTAATTCTTGGTGAACGATATGGTTGCGAATACCTGGAATGGCCTTTTCCACACCATTTATCATTTTTTGGGTCAATCGCTCTTTAAAGGCCAAGTATTCCGGTGAGCGCGGTTCTTTTTCTAGGCTGAATTTTTCAAAGGGTGTATAATCTATATAGGTTATCGCCTCTAACGTATGATGTTTTCCATCAAAACCGGTAGGATCTTTAAGTGTAGTGCAACTTATAAATAACCCTTCAAAGGCATCTTCGGAAGAAATATCGGTCGCCATCATTTTATCGTAAAGGTCGTCGGCATCCATATCGGGCATTGACCAGATATTCCCAGAATCAATTCCTGCTTCCCTTAAATCCATATCGACGGTAAGAAACAACATCAACGAGGTACACGAATACTTCGTTCGGTTTAACTTTTTATTGAGTTTTTTGCTCAAGTTTTCTTTTCCGATAAGGTTTAGATAAGTGATTCCAGGGTCTGCATTGGAAACAATTCGTTTTGCGAACAATTGTTGTCCATTTTCCAATTCAACTCCAATAGCCTGCTTTTTATTTTGTCCTTTAAGAAGTATTCGGTTCACCTTTTGGCTTGTATGTACTTCACCCTTATTTTTTTTAATGGCGTTCGTCATTGACTTGATCAGCGCCCCTCCACCACCCATCGGGTAATAACCTCCTTTAAAATAGTGGTCCATTACGGCACAATGTAAAGGGAAACTTGCCTTTCTGGGTTGTAACCCGTGATCACCGCACTGCACATTAAGAATGTTCTTTAGCATGGGGTTTTTTATATGCCAATTGATAACCTTACGCAGGCTAAAAAGCCCAAATTTACCCATGTGTCTTGTGCGATAGGGAATCGTAATATTATCCCAAAAACCGCTCATCTTTGGTAATAATTGCAGTTGCGTACTTACATTTCGTACCAAGGTCAGGTACTTTTCTATTTGTTTTTTTTCCTTTGGAAAACGCTCCGAAAGTCGTGCCACCAATTCGTCGAAATCGGACGGAAAGTCAAAATGTTCATCTCCGATGCGGCAATGTTCGTACCCATCTGGGTTCATTCTAAAAAATACCAAGTCATTGGCAATACCTAGTCCTCTGTACAAATCACTAGTAGATTCGCCTTTTCCCATCAGACCTACGTAATGGACACCTGGCGTAAAACGATGGCCGTTAAGGTAAAAACTATGGCACCAACCCCCGGGAACATCGTGCTGTTCCAATACCAGAACTTTTTGTCCGGCCCGAGATAAGCAAATCGCCGTGGCCAAACCACCTGCACCAGATCCAATAATTATAGTATCCCATTCCTTGGGAACTATGTCATTTTCTACTTGTACTTGATTTGAAACAGCTTTGGAGGTAGGGTTAGTCGTATTCATAGTCGTTCTTAAAATCATCGGCAGAAACAGGATGATTTGATACTGGCGTGATATTGCCAGTCGAAGTTATGGATAAAATTTAAAAAATATGAGAAAACCCGTCTTACAAAAAGACAAACAAATGATGTCTGGTCTCCCTAAAGCTATTTTTCGTTCAGGGCTTCGGCAATTGCGGCTTCGACCATAGGTTCCATTATTTTATAACCTGCAACTGTGGGGTGGACTTCATCAGAAGCATATTCTTTAGGTAGCCCGTTGCGTGCATCGGCCATTGCGGTAAAATAATCAAGATAAATATAACCGTTTTCATCTGCGTAGTCTTTTATAAGTTTGTTGAGTGCTGGAATTTTTTCATTCGGTTTGAGACCGGGTCGCCATGGATAGTCGAATGCCGGGAGAACAGAAGACAATACTACTGCAATATTGTTTGCCGCTGCCAGTTCCGACATCGATTTTATGTTATCAAGAATCATTTCCAATGTCGAAGGTCCTGTATTACCTGCTATATCATTGGTTCCCGCCAGAATAACTACGACTTTTGGTTGTAATGCGATTACATCTTGACGAAAACGAAGCACCATTTGCGGCGTCGTTTGCCCGCTGATTCCACGATTGATGTATGGCTTGCCTTCAAAAAACTCGGGTCTTTTGTTCAACCAGCCAATGGTTATCGAATTGCCCATAAAAACGACGCGATTTTCGTTTTCTAACGGTAAACCCACTTTGTCATTAGCATCCTTGAATTGTTCGAGATTTGGCCAGTCTTGAGCCTGTATACCCGATGTTGTTCCTAGTATCATTAAAAATAGCGCTATAAGTAATGGTCGTTTCATATGGGTTTCTTCTAAATTTAAGGTTGAAATGTATCAAATGATTTTCGCTCTTCCAAATTCAAAGGTATTTCTTTGATTAATTGTTCTTTAGTAGGGCGTTGTGCATATAAATAAGCAAGTAAAGAAATGGCAATAACCAGGTGCAAGGCATTACCGCTAAGGTGATATGCAATTAACGCCAAAAAGGATGGACCTTCTAAAAGGGCATATTTTACAAGAAGAGCAGTTTGGTATGTACCCAATTTGATTTGAAGTGAATCTTCCTTTTTAAGTAATCGAATACGTTTTTGAAAAAGAAAGATGCCAATAAAATAACCGCTAGCGGCGGCTATGGGAACGATATAAGTGAAAATATCACTAACATCCATTTCCGCATTAAAGCTTTGCTTTTGCAAATAGGCAAAAACGGCAAAAGCTATCGGCCCCGCGAGCAATGAAAGGTGTATGATTTTTAAGGTCTGTAAGATCTTAATCGGCTGCATTTATAATATTCAATAGTTTTCTATGGCTTAGGCAGTGCGTGTAAGAGTTCCATCCCGGTTGATGATCTCGGTACGAAGCCCAACCAATCTTTTTCATTGGAATCTTTTTGTAAATCTAAATAGCTTTGATAGTCTTCTTGTTTTAGATGGATTCCTAAAAAGGCAGTCACAAAATGTTGATTGATATTATTGATACGTCGCTCGTCCCATGAGGGCTCCGCATAGCGGTAATATTCATCGATGTGCAAGCCTGGCGCCAAGGCTTCGGATGGTGGCGGATTGGGAGCAACGTTGTGGCGGGCATTTTTGTACGTTAGTAAATAACGATCTGCATGGATCGCTCCTGTATATATTGCCTTTATTCCTTTTTCATAGCCAGAAATATCATCTTGGCTTCCTGCTACAAAAAAGGTTGGTGTTTTCAAGCCTTTTAATCCCTCTGCATCCCAAACACCACGTTCCATACCCCAAGGGGCAAAAGCCACTACCGCTTTTATTCTTGGGTCTTTTTTAGCTTTGTAAGCGGGGTTGCTTGCAGCATGTTTGATAATGGCCGTACTACCTCCGGTCATTCCAGTGAAGAAGGCTGTCAAACCATCACTATATCCCGCTCCGGCAACATTAAGAACACCGTAACCACCCATCGAGTAGCCAATAATTGCCGTTGTTTGGGTATCGACCAATCCTGATAAAAAATTGGTTTGCGAGGATTTTTCTATTGTTTCTATTTGATCGATAACAAAAGGAATATCTATAGCTCGATTGAGTAATGTGCTTTGAAAAGGTCCCGCATCTTTAAACGTGGAATCGGTATGGTCGATGGCTACAACAACATATCCTTTTGAGGCCAAGTTTTCGGTCAAATACGACATAATATATCGTGTGCCGACATATCCGTGGCTGACCACGACCAAGGGAAAAGCTCCTTCGGAAACCAATGGATCGGCATCACGAACGGCGCGCCCTTCAAAGGTAAAGGGGATCAAAGGTCTTAGTGAGTCATTTGACGAACCCATTACTTCATTATAGATTACCGAGGCATCAGTATCAGCTGGCAATGCCGCCGGGTACCAGACTTCAACGGTTAATGGGCGGTCATATAAAGGATCTATTCCTTTTTTTGAATTCAGCACATCGACCTGATTTTTATGCACCAAGTTTAAAGTGCGAACACCTATTGTATAGGCCCCGCGAGGCGCAAGTTCAGGAGCATCGGGGAGTGCATCGCCATATAAAAAAGATTTGTCTTGGGCAATAATGCTTATACTACTCAATAGCACTACAAGAAATGATGTTATAATTAAGTAACTGTTTTTCATAATGGGTTGCCTTTTCATTTACTAAATGTACATAAATAATTGCGTTCTAATTAGGGGATTAGTTTCTGAGTGATGCCATTTTTGAATGTATTTGCTTACAACACAGTGCCATTTTGTTGTTTCTTTTAATTTTATAAAATAAGGCAGCAAACAGGCTATTGTTGCTTTTACAAAAACCCATTATATTAATAAGCGGCGCATTTATTAGAATTTTTCAAAGACACCTAGGCCAAACAGTGCAAAATCATATTTCACCGGGTCTTTAGGATCAAGTTTTCTAAGGCTGTGGTCTAGTTCTGCCAATGCCTTGGCATCATTTTGTTTACGGTGTAGTAATTTCAATTTTCGGGCCACATTTCCTGAGTGTACATCTAAAGGACATGATAATTGTGCAGGGGAAATCATTTTCCAAAGTCCGAAATCAACACCCGTTAAATTATCCCGTACCATCCAGCGTAAAAACATATTGATGCGTTTTGCGGCCGAACCCTTTAAAGGATCGGATATGTGCTTGGTCGTGCGGCTAGGGTGGGGGAGTTCAAAAAAAGTTTGCTTAAAATGCGATATTGTTGGCTGTAAAGTGCCCGGCTTTGCTTGCTGGGCAAATACGCCCTCAAGTCCATTTTTTTTCCCATAGATGTTTTTTAAACTTTGAATAAAATAGGCGAGATCTATTTCATTAAAGGTACGATGCACAAAACCGGTCAGGCGTTCCAAATCTTTTTCCTCATGGTTCATTACAAAATCATAAGGGGAATGGTCCATAAGGTTCATAAGCCTTTTGGCATTGTTGATAATGCTCTTTCGGTTGCCCCAGGCGATAGTTGCCGTTAAAAACGCACTGATTTCAATGTCTTCCTTTTTATCGAACAAATGGGGAATCTGCAGTGGGTCACTCTCCAAAAAATTAGGATGGTTATATTGCAGTACTTTGGCATTTAAAAAGTCTTTTAGTTCTTCTTTCTTCATCTAATCGGGTAATAAATAGCACCGTCATTTAATAGGCGGTTACGCAAATGGAATATGTGCTGTGAGAATAAGGAATTTGATAACGTTCAAGGATAAAAAGCCAAAACTATATTCGTGACTCATCAACAACTTCTTCGGGTATGGTAATCAAACCATCAACCATGGTCAATTTGCGGTCTGCAAGATTGGCAAGTTCTTGGTTGTGTGTTACGATTACGAAGGTTTGTCCGAATTGATCTCGAAGTTCAAAGAACAATCGATGTAGGTTATCGGCGCTTTCGGTATCTAAATTTCCACTAGGTTCATCCGCAAAAATAATTGAAGGACTGTTTATCAAGGCCCTGGCCACGGCGACTCTTTGTTGTTCACCTCCTGAAAGTTCATTGGGCTTATGGTCATATCGATGTGAAAGTCCGAGAAAGTCCAATAATTCCTTCGCCCTTGTCTCGGCCTCCTTTTTCGCTGTTTTTTTTATAAAGGCAGGAATACATACATTTTCCAAGGCCGTAAACTCTGGAAGTAATTGGTGAAACTGAAAAATAAAACCGATGTGTTCGTTTCTGAATTTAGCGAGTTCTTTATCCGATAGTTTGGTAACTTCGATACCATTGATGACCAGCTTACTTTCAGATTTGTTAGACTGTAGGTCCAAAGTGCCCAAAATCTGTAAAAGTGTTGTCTTGCCGGCTCCTGAAGCCCCGACAATAGAGACGATTTCTCCTTTTTTAATGTGAAGGTCAACACCTTTTAAAACTTGTAGTTTACCATAAAATTTTTGGATGTTGGTGGCTTTGATCATTAGCTGAAATTTGAGATTCTAAAATTAGTCTTTAACGAAGAGACGGCAAAATATAAAAGTTTGCTACCTTTTTCTTAATATTGTTAGTTATCACCTAAATTATCGTCTAACAGGTAATTTAACCCTAGCTATAAATAAACAGAAGAAAATAGATGTCGCCATATAGAAATTTAGAAGAGTATAACCTTGAAATCACCGATGAAGTAAGAGATAGATATGCCTCTATTATCAATGAAATTGGAGAAGATGTTACGCGTGAGGGATTGGAAAAAACGCCCGAGCGCGCTGCCAAGGCCATGTTGTTTTTAACTCAAGGATATAAACAAGATGCGGTAGAAATTTTAAAAGGTGCCATGTTTAAAGAGTCTTATGACGATATGGTCATTATAAAAGACATTGAGTTGTATTCATTGTGCGAGCATCATATGTTGCCCTTTTTCGGGAAAGCCCACGTGGCTTATATACCTAACGGACATATTGTGGGGTTGAGCAAAATTCCACGTGTGGTCGATGTCTTTGCTAGACGATTGCAAGTACAGGAACGGTTGACCCATGATATTTTAGAATGTATCAACGACACCCTAAAACCTAAAGGCGTAGCTGTAGTAATCGAGGCTGCCCACATGTGTATGATGATGCGGGGAGTTCAGAAACAGAATTCAGTAACTACAACTTCCGGATTTCGTGGACAATTTGAAAAAATTGAGACACGCAATGAGTTCTTAAAATTAATCAGTTCCCATTTATCTTGATTCTCTTTGTATAGCGTATTTAGGGTATTCTCCCAAGAGACAAATTGAGGCAGTTGCTATTGGTATTTGCTTTTTTTTTGGCATCTTTATTGCGTTGCATAAAGGGAATTCTTATTTTTAATTATGTCAGCAAAGAAAGACAAAAAATACAATAACCTTCTTCTGGGATTACTTTTCGACGGCATCGGAATGCTGTCTTTCGCCATTCCTTTAATAGGAGATTTTTCCGATATAATATGGGCTCCCGTAGCTGGTTGGTTAATGACCAGAATGTATAAAGGCAAAATTGGTAGGGCCGCCGGAATAATTACTTTTGTTGAAGAAATAATTCCGGGGTTGGATGTGATTCCTACCTTTACAATTATGTGGTTTTATACCTATGTATTCAAACGTTCGGAAAAAAAGAAAATAATCGAGGTAGATTAAGAGCGTCCAATTAACAGTCGATATCTTCTTTTATATTTTACTTTCCTGTTGCAGCATCCGATAAATTGTCCAAAGCATTGGCAATTGTTCTTATCAGCTGAATGTTTCCTCTTATTTTATGACGTTTTGCCAAATATTGAGGGTCATTATAGGAGACGTGGACCATTCTGTTTTCATCTTGCCAAACCAACATTTTCTGAGGTAAGTCTAAAGCAGTGGTCTGTTTGTTTTGCATAATGGGTGTACCAAGTTTAGGGTTTCCGAAGATTAAAAGCCGTGTCGGGTTTAAATCAAGTCCGTTTTTTGAAGCATTCTCCGCGTGGTCAACGACTGCAAAAATATTTAAGTTCGAATTGTTTTCCAATGCCATTTTTAAGCTATTATAGGTTTCTTCGAATGACTGATTACTCTTTTTAGTAATGATTCCGTCACCAAGACCGACCATACTCTCCTCTGCAGAAACAATAGTGCCTTGTCCTGTATTAGCTACGAAATTGGTGAGTGCCGCTTCGATAGTGGGTAAAGTAGCTACCCCGTTAAGACCATGCCGACTTGATAAGTAAGCCGTATTATTAAATCCTAGATAGCTCTCGCCACCTTTGTTTTGATAAACAAGAATTTTTTGGGGCAGGTCTAGACCCGCTAGTTGATTTCGTTGCATTAGGGGTGTTCCTAAATTCGGATTACCGAAAAAGATGACTTTGGTAGGATTGAGTTCCATACTTACGGAATTCGCATTGGCCATATGATCTACTTCGGCAACTATGCCAATATTTGGATTTGCATCGAGGGTATTTCTCAAGGCTTCATAAGCATCTTCAAAGGGCACTTCGCTTTTTGAATATGTAAAACCAAGGATATTGGGAGGTGGTTGAATAATGCCATCACCATGGCCAAAATATCTACAAGAGGCCAAGACTATTACAATTGCAAATAGGATTGCTTTCGTTTTCATAACGTTGTTTTTAAAATCACTTGTATATACGCATAGGATTGCGTTGTAGTTGTTCTCAAAGAAAATACTTTTGCCCTTATCGATAAGAAATGAGGAAAGTTTCTGATAAAGCCAATTTGTAATCGGCCAGTACGCTTTGATAACTGCTAAATTCACTTGTTCACAATGATGATTTCAATTTTTCATAGGAAAATTACCAACGAAAATTATAACTTTGAACTTATAATAGATTCAAATTTGAATGAATATGCATAGACGAAACTTTGTTAAAAAAGCGGTGTTGAGTTCCATGGCAAGTGCAATAGGAATTGATATCGTTTTTGGAACGACCATGCCAGACGGGTATCTGCCGCTGGCACTTCAAGACCCTGATCCGTTCGAAATGTTCAAAAAAGACAAACAGATGGTCGTTTTAAATGACAAACCATGGAATATGGAGGCGCAAGCCCATTTGTTAGACGACAAGATTACTCCTAACAAATATATGTTCATTCGTAACAACGGCTTGATACCAGAAGCGATTGATGTCTCAAAATGGACATTGACCATAGACGGTGAATCGGTCGGTCAGCCCAAAACGTATACGCTTTCTGAATTAAAGTCAAAGTTTAAGCAACATACCTACCAACTCACTCTAGAATGCGGTGGTAATGGACGTAGTGAGTTTGATCCCCCGGCCAAAGGAAATCAATGGACGATAGGGGCTGTTTCATGTGCCAATTGGACGGGAATACGCTTACGTGATGTGCTAGAAGATGTAGGTATTAAAGGTGATGCCGTCTACATTGGATATCACGCAGCCGACATACACTTAAGTAGAGACCCCAATAAAGAACCTATTTCTAGGGGTGCACCTATGGACAAGGCTTTACAAGACGAAACACTTTTGGCTTTTCAAATGAACGGTGCCGATATTCCATTGACACATGGTTATCCGCTACGTTTGATTGCAGGCGGCTGGCCTGCCTCGGTTTCTGGCAAATGGTTACAACGCATCAGTGTTCGTAATAAAGTGCATGATGGTGAAAAAATGACAGGTACGGCTTATAGGGTGCCCTGTAAACCTGTTGCACCCGGAGCTAAAGTTCCAGAGGAAGAAATGTGTATCATTGAGTCTATGCCCGTAAAATCACTGATAACTTATCCGAAATCAGGAGCAATGATTGCTAAAGGGAAAAAATTGAACATTCGTGGTCATGCATGGGCAGGGGAACTAGAGGTAACTAAAATGGAATATTCAATTGACTTTGGTTCAACTTGGCAGCGTTGTAGGGTAGAAAAACCTGTAAATAGATTAGCATGGCAACATTTTTCTGCGACTGTTGATTTTCCGCAGGAAGGATATTATGAAGTTTGGGGTCGTGCTACGGATTCCAATGGTAAGTCACAGCCTATGCTTTTACCAGGCTGGAACCCAAAAGGCTATTTAAACAATGCGTGTCACAGAATAGCCGTAAAAGTAAGTTGATATGGGAGATAGTAAGAATAAGAAGGAACATTTAAAGTTTGGTTCCCAAAGGATTTTAATCATAGTTTCCGCTGTTTTTTTGATAATTGGAGTTATAGGGATTTATTTTATGGCAGATCCCAATTTATCTTTTTTCAATTCAGAAAAGCCGGATACAGAAATAGTCGATGTTCCTAAAGAGGAAGATGATTTTGATAAAATTGAAAATGGGATACATGTTCGTACAGGTTTCGTAGAGGCTGAAGGGTTAATGACAGTGGTTAATAACTGTACAAACTGCCATTCGGCCAAATTGGTCATTCAAAATCGAATGAACAAAGAACGATGGTTGGCAGCGATTCGATGGATGCAGGAAACGCAGAATTTATGGGATCTTGGTCCGAACGAAGACATTATTGTCAATTACTTGGTAACCAACTATCCACCAAGTAAAAAGGGGAGAAGGGAAACACTTGCCAATGTCGAATGGTATGAATTGAAAGATTGATGGCTTTCTATAGTTTTGTGCATTCAAAATCAGGAAAAAGATAATGACGGGAAGCAAAATCAAACTTGATTTTGCTTCCCGTCGTTTTACCTATAACGGAATGCTTATGCCTAAATTTACATTGCGCCCAATATTGGCGATTCCATCGGTTTTTAGTCTTGATAAATGGGAAATATAAGTTTTGTCCAATATATTATTACCACTTATGCGCAGATCTATCTGCTGTTTCCCTACGAAAAGACTTCCGCCTAATCCGAAGTTCAACAAATTGTACCCATCTGATTCGGTTTCAAAAGTATTGGCTTTATGCTGAGCAAAAACAGAGTTCAGAGTTACGAAAGCGTAATAGCTCTGTAGCGAAGAACTTTGGTCGCTAAATTCAACCCTAAGGGTGTTTGTGAGATTGTTAGCAGGTATTAGGGGTAAATATTCATTGTTACTCAATTTACCGGTTACGCTCTCCAAACTACTTTCTATATGTAACCAATCTAGTGGATGCGGATGCAAATGGAAACCAAGTTCATAACCATAGAGATTCGCATCTTGTTGTTGGTATAAAAAAACAGCATTTCCGTCGATGAATTCCCCATTCGGTTCAATGAAGATATAATCGTTGATGGTGTTGTAGAACCCGTTGGCGAATAGTTCTATATGCTTCCCTTTGTATTCAAAACTAAGATCCGTCTGAACGTTCTGTTCGTTGTTCAATTCAGAATTTCCGATTTCGTATCGATTGGTTCCTTCGTGCGATCCGTTAGAGGTAAGTTCTGCCAAGTTTGGGGCCCTAAATCCCGAGGCCAGATTTAGTCTTCCAATAATGCTTTTATTTAAAAGCAATTTATAACCCGCAGCAACATTAAAACTATTAAAATCTCTGCTCACGTCGGCAATATATCCATCTTCTCCATCAATTCCGTGGGCTTCCCCGACAATAGACCGTAGATCATAACGCAAACCAAATTGTAAGTCACTATCATTTTTAAAATGCAAATGGGAGGTGGCAAGCACTCCAAAATCGTTCGTAGTTGCGTTAGGTATTAGTATTTCCTCCCCAAAATTCTCGTTGGTTTGGTGCATTCCCTGCACACCGACGATGGTCTCTAAATTTTTCCAATTAGGCAGGTGATATTGTACGTTGTAATTAAAGGTCTTCAAATCCATCGCAAGGGCTGCACCTTCCTCATCTAAATGGTCTTCGCCTTCATGTTCATCTTCATGCTCGTGTTCTTCAAATTCTTTTCGGTCGTTGAAAATATAGCCGAACGTCGCCTCTAAACTTGACTTTTCAAAGAACAGTTTGGTTTTTGAACTTAGAATATGATTGTTTAGTTTTTGATAGGGCATTTCAGGAGACCTGCGTTTTGTTTGTTCACCAATAGTTTCCGGAATTCCCAATGTCGATTCGGTATAGTTATAACGAACTTCGGTTTTAAATGAAGTAGCTTGATATCCGATACCTGTTTTTAAGTCATTTTCACGAAATCTTGAATTTGTCGTTCGTAATCCATTACCAGCTTTGTAGTCGACGTGTGATGTGGTACTTCCTCTTACCAGAAATTTCAATTTATTGCCAGATGATTTGAATCCCGCATTCGCACGAAATCCTTCCGTATTACTAAAATAATCGAGACCAACGTCACCTGAAGTTTCATTGGCCACAGCGAATTTCTCAGGATTGAGATAGAGCACGCCACCAAGTGCATCGGAGCCATAGAGCAGCGAGGCAGGACCTTTTATCACTTCGACACTCTCAATGCCCGCATCATTTACACCTAGCCCATGTTCATCACCAAACTGTTGGTTTTCAAGGCGAACCCCTTGGGTATAAATCAAAACGCGATTACTGCTCAGGCCCCTAATTACCGGTTTTCCTATGCCGACACCTGTGGAAACAGTAGACACGCCGGCTATAGTGCTGAGTCCATCGGCAAGGGTAATTGCCCCCTTGGTCTTTAGGTTCGCAATATCGGCCCTTTCTACTTTCATGACATTTTCACGCTGTAATTGATGAAAGGGTGTTGAAACGATAACTTCTTCCATTTCGATGGCACTTGGGGTAAGTATTACACTCAATTGGTTCGGTCCATCAAGAATTTGAAGTGTTTTTGAATAGGTCTCAAAGCCGATATACGAAATAATGATTTTATACTCGCCTGATGGTAAATTGTTTATTTGAAACTTTCCAGCTAAGTCTGTAACACCCCCTTTTTCAAGTTTTGGAAAATATATTTCAACATAGGGCATCACCGTGTTGTCTTCGGCATTACTAATTGTTCCGGATAATGAACTTTGAGCTTGGGCCCCTAAAAAGGAGATGACCGCAAGCAAGACAAAAAATGATTTTTGCATAACAATGTATAAATTTTGAGTACTGCATAAAATTGATTCGTTCCCTAATCTTTAAATCCCATAGAAAAAGGGTGAATTTCGCTTTTGCAGAATTGATTCGATTATTGACAATAATTGAAATCATTGGAGCACCCATATCAACGATTGGACGAATGATTTCTAAAAATAATTAGTTATGCAGTAGGAGGTGCCCTAAGGGCGAAGTGGAGCTTGGTATATTGACTTATATATGAATAATAATTACCTTCTTTTTTCTTTACAGAAATTGCTGTATAGAAAGTATGTGCAAAAAGTGGTGCGTAAAATTGGGAGGAAAGCTGATATTTATGAAAATCGCAGTCAAGTTCGACCTTGTGTAAGTGAACGGTGCCTGGGTTAGTACATTTTTCCTCAAAATGTTCGAATAACGCATGCTCAAGTTTTATGACCGATGGGGCCAGAATCGACACCATCAAAGCAATAGAAACAAAGGAGTATAGTATGCTTTTATTTAAGGAATGCATTTCGGAGCAAATCTAATAAGATATTATTGGTCTACAAACGAACCTGAATGTTAAAGAAAATATAATTTATTTAAATAGAAATCCTAATCCGATACGATTCAACATTTTTTTCTCAAAATTCCAGAAAAACTGGAATTGACCAAAAAGCCAACCGAAAAAAACCAATGAAACTTGGTATATGGGAAATATCAATAGTATTCGTGCCGACCAATACAACCAAGATGAAGTAGTTTCTCTGTTCAACCCTATAAATTCGGTTACGGGGGCAGCAAGTTTGGTGGCAATAGAGCCTGTAATTGCAAAAACCACAAAAATTATGACTATCTGAAAATTGGAGTCAATACCCCAGCGCTTTTTTAATTTATCCATAAAAACCTTAACAAGAGTTCGTAAATATAGGCCTTAAATTCGAGGGAAAAAAGGACCCAGACGTTGGTTGTATTTTCTCTGAAAATAAATGAAGTAGTTGTACAGTTTATAATTTACCTCATAACCATAGTCGATATTCGGGTCGTAGTCTATTTGGAGTTCATAAAGATTAGCCCCGTAACGTTGGGGTTGAAGCACCCTTTGATTCCAATTGGTCACATAAATTCGATTACGGTTCTCTAGATAGGATTGTGAGTAATAATTTTTGGGTTTAGCAACACTTTTCAACCAGAAATCGAACCCTGGTTCAATGATGATGATTTCATATTCAGCTTCTTCATTGGCAATTGCGATTGTATCGCCTTTCTTTTGTTCGAATGCTTTTTTCTCTACATCGGAGATTGCCAAAGCTTCCTTGGTGCTTCCGCAACTACTTATTGTTAATAGACCAATAAAAAGAACTAAGCCTGCCGTTTTTAAGATTATTTTTTTCATAGCATACTAAATTTAGCCATTTTTTAATTATTAGTCGAAAAAGAACTCTCAAACTTATCTATTGCTGCAACGTTCAACTGTTGTTGAACAATGGGAATAAAAAAAGCCGCTTGTGTTACAAGCGACTTGGTAAAATTTTGAAAGTGGTTATCTATTTTCCGAAAAGACCTCCAAGAAGTCCGCCAAGACCACCTTTCTTTTTAGAACTTCCCATAACCATACCGGCCACGTCGTCTAAAATACTGCCATCACCATCAGCATCTAACAAAGAAGTTATTAAACTCTGATTTTGTTGCGGTTGACCCCCCAACATACTGCCCAAAAGGCTGGTTATGCCACTAGAATCGTTCACATTGCTTTGCGCCGTTTGTTTTCCTAAAAGACCCATTACAATGGGGGCTGCTATTTTTAATATATCACCGATAGCACCGGCATCCATTCCTGATTTTTGACTCAATGCATTCGTAACATTAGCTTGTTTGTCGCCGAAAACATGACCCAGAATACCGGCCCCATCTTCCATTACAGATTGGTCGACACCGCCACCAAACAACCCTCCAAGGTTATCTAAGATACTGCCATTGTGTTTGCTTGAAAGTGCACTCATGAGTCCTTGGGCCCCTTCTGGTGAAGAAGCATTTTTTTTCATTGCTCCTAAAATGAGGGGCATTGCCATACCCAAAACGTCTGCTGTTTTGTTTTCAGGTTGCCCTGTTTGACTTGCCACTCCGCTAACGAGTTGCTGGCCCATTGGGCTGTTTAATAAATCTAATAATCCTGCCATGATGTAGTGTTTGTTTTATAAATTACTTCCCAATGTACAAAAAAGACCGCTATACTGGTCAAATTGAGAAAATAATGGCCTCTATTTGAGTAAATTAATGATTTGGGAAGCCAATTCGGCACCGATACGATCTTGAGCTTCAAGGGTAGCTGCACCAATATGTGGGGTCAAAGAAATATTGCTGTGCATCAAAATTTTGATTTCGGGCTTTGGTTCCGATTCATAAACATCGAGCCCTGCGAAAGCTATTTTTCCACTTTCCAACGCATCAATCAAAGCTACCTCGTCTAAAACACCACCACGTGCTGCATTTACAATACCTACACCGTTTTTCATCAACTCAAATTCTTTCTTTCCGATGACATATTCTTTCTGGGCGGGCACATGCAAAGTGATAAAATCAGAAGTTTTCAGAACATCTTCTTTACTCATGCTCTTAAAATTAAAGGAAACGGACTGGCCATCAAAAAAGCTAAGGTCAATCGATGCTTCCTCGATAAAAGGATCGAAAAATACCACCTTCATACCTACACCTAAAGCTACTTTGGCAGTAGCTCTTCCTATTCTTCCAAAACCGATAACGCCTAAAGTCTTACCTCTTAGCTCCATACCAGCGCCATATGACTTTTTGAGCTGCTTGAATTTGCTATCTCCATCCAAAGGCATATTTCGGTTGGCGTCGTAAAGAAAGCGAACTCCCCCGAAGAGATGTGCAAAAACCAATTCTGCAACCGACTCTGAAGAGGCTGCAGGGGTGTTGATTACATGAAGCCCTTTTTCTTTGGCGTATTCAACATCTATATTATCCATACCCACGCCACCGCGCCCGATCAATTTCAGGTTGGGGCAGTTGTCAATAAGGTCTTTTCTGACCTTGGTCGCACTTCGAACCAATAATCCGACAATTTCATTTGTATTGATAAAATCGATAAGCTGTTCTTGAGCCACCGTGGTCGTCAATACTTCAAAGCCTGCTTTTTCCAATGCAGTTATTCCGGTTTGTGATACCCCGTCATTTGCTAGAATTTTCATATTTCTCGTTGCTTTTTTGCAGCCGGGAATCTAGGGTGAAAATCTGAAAGATAAGTCACCATAGATCAAGTGCCGCTATTATCCTTTTCGTTCCATTTCACTCATAACATCTACCAATACACCAACACTTTCAAGCGAAAGTGCATTGTACATTGATGCGCGATAACCTCCGACAGAACGATGGCCGTTAAGCCCATTGATTCCAGCATCTTTCCACAAGGCATCGAATGTGTCTTTCAGTTTATCATCGGTCAAATTAAAAGTCGCGTTCATGTTCGAACGATCTTCAACTTTGGCAAAACCTTTGAATGCGGGATTCAAATCAATTTCAGAATATAGCAACTGGGCTTTTTTATTATTGATTTCTTCAATGGCCGAAATACCTCCTAGATCTTTCAACCATTCCAGGGTCAGCATTGAAACGTAAACAGCAAATACAGGTGGAGTATTGAACATACTGTCTTTACTGATGTGTACCTTATAATCGAGCATAGAGGGAATCTTGCGTGAAACCTTGCCCAAAACATCTTCCTTGACTACGACCAAAGTTGTTCCGGCAGGACCCATATTCTTCTGAGCGCCCGCGTAAATCAAATCGAATTGAGAAAAGTCGAGCTGCCGTGAAAAAATATCAGAGCTCATATCACATACCAAGGGAGCCTTGATGCTAGGGAATTTCTTAATCTGCGTACCAAAAATTGTATTGTTAGATGTAAGATGCAAGTAATCAATATCTTCAGGAACTGTAAAGCCCTTGGGTATATAATTGAAATTCTCATCCTTCGAAGATCCTACTTCAATTACTTCGCCGAATAACTTCGCTTCTTTAATAGATTTTTCGCTCCAAGTACCTGTATTCAGGTACCCTGCTTTATTTTCCAGAAGATTATAGGCGACCATTAAAAACTCTAAGCTGGCACCGCCTTGAAGAAATAATGCTTGATAGCCTTTGCCTTCAAGCCCCAAAAGTTCTAAAGCCAAAGCTTTAGCCTTTTCCATAACATCGATAAAATCTTTGCTCCTGTGCGAGATTTCGATAAGGGACAACCCAGACTCGTTCAAATCCATAACGGCCTCCGATGCTTTTAACAAGACTTCTTGAGGTAAGACACAGGGACCGGCACTAAAATTATGTTTCTTCATGATAATTTTGAAATTTAGGATGTAAAGGTCATGATTTTATAGGGAATCATAACACGTAAAAATAACTAATTCTATTATGTTTTTAACAGGAAATCAACAGTGTCAAGACCGTCGGCATAGTCGGCCAGACTAGGTTTTTGTGTTGATCCGAAGGCAACGGTTTTCATTTCTGGCCAATCACTTACCACGCATTGTAGTTTTTCTTCGTCTTGTTTTAATTTTTCAAGAAGTGCCGTTTTATCGGAATAAAACTCATAGAACAAGGTGGCAATAGGGGAGGCATAACCTTCATCTTCCTTGAGAATAAGAAACTCATTGTCAAAAATCTTGAATTCGCTCATCAAATAGACAGCCTTGTTATAATCGTAATTATTGGCATATTTATTTCGGTGAATAATCGGGTGATACGAATATATCGCTTTAAAAAAAGTGTCGAAGTTATATCCTACAGGAACAAAAATTTTAGAAACACTTCGGCATCCAAGCCCATAATATTGAAAGATATCTTCTCCTAAAGCATGAAGTTCATCCGTTGACTCGTTTCCTGTCAAGACCGCAATCGAATTTCTATTTTTTCTAATAATATTGGGCTTTTTCCCAAGATAATGTTCAAAATATCGGGCGGTGTTGTTGCTTCCCGTAGCGATCACAGCATCGTAATTTTCCAATTTACCTTCCGTAAATAATATATTATCTTTAAAACTGGGGTCACTTTGGATTAAATAGTCAGCGAGAAAGGGAAGCAATACATCGTCATTTGATGATTGTTTGATGAGTGCACTGTTTCCTGTTAAAATAACCGACAGAAAATCATGAAATCCCACTAAGGGTATATTTCCGGCCATTATTATGGCTACCGTTTTATAATTATTTGCCGCAAGATTGTAATTCCCCAGCCATTCATCAAGATTGTTTTCGGTGAGCAATTCACTCCATTGTAGTAACGAAAAATTGATGTTTTCTTGGGAGAACCATCCGTTCTTATGCGTTGCTAACGTTACTTTTTCATGGAATTGGGCTAAGTTCGAACCATTAATTCCTACTAAATCTATAGGTTTTTTAGAATATTCGCAATATTCCTTTAAAAAACTTCCAAGTTTAATAAAAGCTTTTACCTTATGTTGAATGTGTACCATTATATTTGTAAAGGACTTATATAGGTTTTACCTTTGTGCAAAAGTAAGGATACTTTGGTAAATTAGATTATAGAAATGATCTCGATGGAATCGAGGCAGCATAAAATAAGATTATGGCAATTATAATTACGGATGAATGTATCAATTGTGGAGCTTGTGAACCTGAATGCCCGAACACGGCGATTTATGAAGGTGCCGACGAATGGCGTTACAGTGATGGAACCTCTTTAGAGGGAGATGTCGTACTGCCAGATGGTAAAGCGGTGAATGCCGAAGAGGTTCAAGAGCCGATCAGTGATGAAATTTATTATATATCACCCGATAAGTGTACCGAATGTATGGGCTTTCATGAAGAGCCGCAATGTGCCGCGGTCTGCCCCGTAGATTGTTGTATACCTGATGATGATCATGTGGAATCGGAAGAAACACTTTTGGCCAAGCAACGTTTTATGCACGGCGAGGAATAAACTTGAGAAAAATATATCACATAAAAAAACCGGACAATCGTCCGGTTTTTTTATGAATTTATATCATTAATTTAAAAAGTAAACCCGATTCTTGCGTAGTAATAAGCTCCTCCAAAGCCCATTTGTAACGAATCCCAGTAACCACCACCTTCTACCCAATCGTCTTGTTGACTTGGATATTCGTTAAATAAGTTATTGACACCGACATTTAATTTAAGCCCCTCACATAATTGATAGCCTAATACTAAATCGGTAATTAATTTAGGACTGTAATGGTCGGTAGCTTGATTGATTTTATCTGCAAAACTTGCATAGTCCGATGTGGGCTCCAACATTTGATAGTCTAAAAGATCAACACTGCTAAAGCGCGTTAAACCCAATCCGGCGTCAAATTTGTTTTTACTATAATTAACATTGAAAGTCAACTTGCTTTCGGGAGCAGAAGCTAGAAGGAAAGCCTTATCGCGTTCTCCGAAAAAAGTTTCGGCATCAAGGCTTCCATTATTGACATCTGTTATTTCCATATGGTTTAGATTGCCCGTTATGGTGGCGGAAAGCCTGCTATCATCATCAAAGTTCTTTTTCCAAGATAAAACGATGTCTAGACCCGTAGTTTCCGTATCAACACCATTTACAAAAAATTGGGCGGCCTCTACGCCATCAATTTGAGGTGTGTCAAAATTACCCGTTAAAACAATACGGTCTTGTACGTGAATATAATAACCGTCTATAGTGGCATTAAAAGCACCGAAGGTGGCTGTGAAACCAAGGCCGGCATTCAACGCCTTTTCTTCCTTGAGCTGATCGATTCCAAAGGATGCGGTAACCGGACTATTATTAGGAGAAAGCAGCGACTCTAAGGCAGCACCGCCTACGAAGTTGGTGAAGCGTAAATTATAATATTTTTGGGCTAAAGAAGGAGCTCTAAAACCAGTACTCACCGAACCTCTTATATTTATATTTTCGGAAGCTTTGAATCTCGCGGCTAGTTTTCCATTCAACGTACTGCCAAAATCACTAAAATTTTCAAAACGTGCCGCTGTACTCAATAGAAAGGTTTCACTAAGATCAAATTCACCATCGGCATACAATGAGAAGTTACTGCGACTTCTGTCTACAACGTTAGATGGGCTGTAACCCGGGAAACCTTGTGAACCGCCAGGTCTTGCGTCTCCCGTACCTGGTTCGGTAGGTTGGGTCTGATTGGCAGGGTCGGTAATTAGAAGACCATTGACGTCGTAAGTGCCCCATGAACCCTCTTCTCCCGCAAAGATCACAAAGTTTTCAGTTCTATATTCTGCGCCGAAAGCCAAGTTCATGCCTTCTAAAACGTCATCGTAGTATTTTGAAAAATCGAGGTTGACCGTATTTTGCGTTAAGGTGTGCCCACCAGCATCAAAATCCGTTGGTGATGCATCTTCCAAAGAGGCATTCAAGGTTCCTTTTATATAATAATGGAAATTGTTTCTTCCGTACGTATTGCTAACATCCAATTTCCAGTCGTTTGCCAATGTTGTTCTAAAGCCGGCCGAAACTGAATTGTCAATAATATTCGAGGTAATTCTAGGTGTAAATCCATTCGGATAAATTGAAGGAATCACTCTATTGCCACCGTTTCTTGTAAAGGCATAGGCATCGGTATCTCTATAATTTCTACCTCCGAAAGCATAAAATTCTGAATTTTCGGTGAGCGGTATTGCTGCGTTGACCATCACATTGAAACCATCAATTGCGGCTTCCCCAAATCCTCTTCTAAAATCAAAACCAGGCCGTAACGTCTTATTCTTACTAACATATTCGGTAGTAACATTTACGAATCCACCTTCTTTACCAATGGCCGTTCCGAAGTTTACGCCAGCTTTTATTGAACCCCCGTCAAAACTTTGGTCATCGCCTATGGCATTACCATCTTTTTCGGTGTCTAGGCGATTTCCGTCAGTGTTGGCGGTACCTGCAGGGAAATCTCCTTGTGCGTTTGTACTGTAAGCCCCGTAACTTACAAAACCGCTTACCTTATCGACATTATCCTTTAGAACAATATTTATTACCCCTGCGATAGCATCGGAGCCATATTGTGCCGCGGCACCATCACGTAAAATCTCTATTCTTTTTATGGAAGATGCTGGAATCGCATTTAAATCTGTTCCTGTATTGCCGCGACCACGTGTTCCGAAAACATTGATAAGTGAAGATTGATGTCGTCTTTTTCCATTGATCAACACCAATGTCTGATCGGGTCCGAGTCCCCTGAGTGTGGCCGGATCTATATGATCGGCTCCATCTGAACCAGATTGCTTGTTCGCATTGAATGAGGGAGCGGCATATTGCAAAAGTTCGTTGACCTCAATTTTACCACTTTGTGTAACTACCTCTGCGACATCAATTACATCAACAGGTACCGCGGTGTCGGTAGAGGTCCGTTTCGGGCTTCGAGAACCCACTAACATAACTTCATCGAGTTGAACGCCTGCCGATAGTGTAATATCAATAGTTGTTTTTCCAGAACTATTTACTTCTGTGGTATTAAAACCGATATAGCTGAATACTAAAGTTGCTCCATCAGCAACCGTTATTTCATAATTACCATCAAAATCTGTAGTAGTACCGTTCGTTGTTCCTTTTTCCACAATATTTACCCCGATAAGTGGTTGAGCTGATTGATCTTTAACAATACCAGTTATCGTATTTTGTGAAAAACCGATGGAAATGCAGAAAAACAGAATAAAAGTTAATACATGGGTTTGTCTCATAATCATAAAATGTTTTATGTTAGTTAATCTAAATTAACATTATTTGTGGTTTAATTAATGGTAACAGTCTGAAAAGTTTGAAAAGCCTTAGGGCATAAGTAGTAAAATAGTTAAACTGTAACTATCAGAAAAAATAAAAAGTGTAGTTTAATTCTTAATATCAATGCAGGTTTTATCAAAATTTTAAATTGATAGTCCTAATTTTACATTTTTCAATGAGTTGCAATGATTTCTAATCATTGAAGCACTAATGTTTGGAAATAGAACTGGTTGTGCAGCCTTCAGTTTTTCTTCTTTTATTTATTTGTTGCTGGCCTATTTATTATGTTGTAATTACCAAGCAGTTTTGCATTCTTCCTATTATCTTTGCAGCTGTTTAAAAAAATCGAATCAAGAGCACTTTAGTTATTGTCGCTTTTTGGTTCATACATCTTTTGATTATGAAAGCAGGTATCGTAGGGTTGCCCAATGTTGGCAAATCAACACTCTTTAATTGTTTGTCCAATGCTAAGGCACAGAGTGCCAACTTCCCATTTTGCACTATAGAGCCGAACATAGGTGTAGTTAATGTGCCTGATCATAGGCTAGAGAAACTTGAAGAGTTAGTGATTCCTGAAAGAGTTTTGCCCGCAACCGTGGAGATAGTTGATATCGCCGGATTGGTAAAAGGAGCCAGTAAAGGGGAGGGGCTAGGCAATCAGTTTTTAGGCAATATTCGCGAAACCGATGCAATTCTTCATGTACTCCGCTGCTTTGATAATGATAATATTGTACATGTTGATGGCTCGGTAGATCCTATTCGTGATAAGGAAACTATCGATATGGAGTTGCAGTTGAAAGATTTGGAAACCGTAGATAAGAAACTTGAAAAAGTAAAAAGGGCGGCCAAAACAGGAAATAAAGAGGCGCAAAAAGAGGAAGCTGTTCTCCTGAAATTAAAAGGTGGATTAGAAGCAGGAATATCGGTACGTGCAATCGAAGTCGAGAAAGATGCTCGAAATGAATTTGTTAAACCCTTACAGTTTATCACTGATAAACCGGTAATGTATGTTTGTAATGTGGACGAAGAATCTGCTGTATCGGGAAATGATTATGTTGAAAAGGTAAAAGCAGCCGTGGCAGACGAAAATGCGGAGGTCGTGGTTTTGGCCGTGGGTACTGAGGCCGATATTACCGAGCTCGAAACTTATGAAGAACGTCAAATGTTTCTTGAAGACTTGGGGCTGACCGAACCTGGTTCAGCAAAACTAATTCGCGGTGCCTATAAGTTATTGAATCTTGAAACCTATTTCACGGCAGGGGTAAAAGAAGTACGAGCCTGGACCATACCGGTAGGTGCTACTGCGCCTCAAGCGGCCGGTGTTATACATACCGATTTCGAAAAAGGCTTTATACGTGCTGAAGTCATTTCGTATGCCGATTATACCGAATATGGTAGTGAGGCAAAGGTAAAAGAGGCCGGAAAAATGCGTGTCGAAGGTAAAGATTACGTCGTTAAAGACGGCGATGTCATGCATTTTAGGTTTAATGTGTAGTCGCCAGTAGTAGTTATGCCTGGTATTTATCCTAGGCAATTGTCGGTAGAATTTATTTTCGCTTGGCAACAAATTACTGAAAATGGGTTTTCACAAACGCTATGAAGCAATAATTAGCTTCTCGAAAATAATCTCGAACTCAGATTTCAACTTATAATCGTCAATAGGTTTATGAATGATATGAATAGGATTGGTTCTCCTAGCCCTTTCCAATGTAGATTCGTCTGAATTACCGGTAATGAATACGACAGGTATTTTATGTCTTTCGTAAATAATCTGGGAGGTTTCAATACCATCTCTTTCGCCGGAAATACCTATGTCTAAGAGTATTAAATTTGGTTTGCTGACTTCTATAAATGCAAGGGCATCTTCACTATTATCAACCGTATTGGCAACTTCATGACCCATATCGATTATAATACTTTCCAGAAACATTTGAATGATAAAATTGTCTTCAATAATTAAAACTTTTAATTGCATTGTCTTACGATGTTTGTTCAATTTCTTGAAAGGTTATGATATAGTGCGTTCCTTTTTTGGAGTTATCTTTTTCAACATTACCTCTAAGTTGTAGTGCCAGCTTGTGGATCAATTTCAACCCTAGGGTTACCGTATTCCTAAAATTAATATCATCGGGAAAACCAGTGCCATTGTCTCCTATGTGCAATATAAAATTAGGATATTTTAATTTTCTGACCTCTATAGAAATAGTTCCTTCCCCATTTTTGAAGCCATATTTCAATGAATTGGTCACTATTTCGTTGATTAGAAGCCCTAGAGGTATAGAAGTATCAATATTTAAAAATAAATCATCTACATTAATATGAAGCTTAATTTGATTTTTTGAGCCCTTCATTGAAGTTATCAATGTACCGACCAGTTGATGAAGATATTCGCCATAATTAATTCGACTAAGGTCACTATTTTTATATAGCATTTCATGAACTATGGCCATTGAATTAATTCGGTATTGACCGTATCTAAAAAGGCCCTTAACCTGTTCATCGTCAATAAAACTCGATTGAAGGCTTAATAAGCTGGTGATGATCTGTAAGTTGTTCTTTACCCTATGATGTATTTCTTTCAATAGGGTGTTTCTTTCCAACAAGCGATGCTCCGAGTTTTCGTTCAGAGCGGTGATATACTTGTTCTTCTGATATAGGGAATATATAATGATAAGGAAAATCAGTATGCCTAGTGTTAAAATTGCAGCGGTCTGGAACGTTGAAAATTTATAGCTTTTAGAATTTTCGTTAATTAATGTAAAATCGGGTTTCGTATAAATCGTCCAGTTATGCGCTCCATCGAAACTGATGGATTTTGAAAAATAAACTGGATTGTCTTTTTCATCTATTTCGGTCAAATCAACTTTAGAAGTTGAAAATCGGACTTCATCCTCATGATAAAATACTTCGTTGTCGGCATTTAGTAGGCCAATATCCAAATCGCTAAAGTTTTTAAGCCAATTATTGACATTAAAGTTTAAACCAACAATTCCTTTAAGATTGTTCTCATCGAAAACGGGAGTAAAAAAGCGAATCGTCGGTCTATAGGGCACCTCAACCTTTCCGTTTTCTACATTGAAATCGAGACCAGAAATAAATACCTCCCCAGATTTAAGTTTTATAGTCTCTTTAAAATAATATCGTTCTCCTTTGTTTTGTAATTGAGTATCTGGTAAAATGGAGATACCGTCGTTTGTATTATCAACCCTGATAATTTCCATTCCATTTAGGTCAATATATCTGGCCTGAAAATAATTTTCATCTATTTCTAGAAATCGTAAAAACTTTAGTGCTGAAAGGTTGGTCGGCTGCTTTGCCTTGAAATCAAGTTCAATCAAATCTTTGATGAACAAGATGTTTTTCTTACTGATATTGTAGAGCTTATGAAGCCGATCTTCACCATCGGTCAAACGATTGTTGGCCTTTATATTCTCAACAATCCTAATATTTTTATCATAGGTCTTAATACGTTCAAAAGCATTGTACCAGATTAAGATTATAGAAATTAAAAATATGGCACTAGCTGTAATTATTCTTCTTTTGCCCATCTAATCGTTTAGGATAATTCTTTTTCTATTTTGAATATTCCCGTCCAGAATTTGAGTTATGGTTTAAATTTTTTCAAGAAACTCAAAGTTATATAATGTAAGTTAATTACTACCAATAAAAAATAACATAATAATCCGAATATCTTAAAAAACCAGCAAATTTATAGCGTAAACCATATTGACTCACTTAATCTAGGAGTATGGTTGCAAAACAATCGGTGTGGGCATCGTAATCTGTTTTGATTTGTTGTGTTCTCTTTTCCTCAAAATTAGAACTTGCCAATATGTCAATTAATCTGTCAGAAAAAGGAGTTGGGGTTCTGTATGCCATTTTGGGGGTAGTTTTATTTTCAACAAAGGCGGTAATGGTAAAAATTGCCTATGGCTATGGGGTAGATCACCTGAGCCTGCTACTGTTTCGAATGGTTTTCGCCGTTCCGGTGTACGTGATTATCGCTTTTTGGAAGAAGCCGTTAAACCCCAAGGAGATTCAAAAAAAAGACTTTTTATGGCTCATCTTCTTTGGCGTAGTTGGCTATTACTTGGCAAGTTTGTTTGATTTCATGGGGTTGCACTATATTAAGGCCGGGCTTGAACGTATCATTTTATTTATTTATCCAACTATTGTTGTGTTGTTGTCGTGGTTGGTTTTTAAGAAAAAGATTACAGTTACCCAATTTGTTGCCATCGCCATTACCTATATCGGGGTTATAGTGATATTCTCGAATGAGATGGGGCTGAATAATGGGCAAAATGTACTTTGGGGAGGTTTTCTTATTTTTCTTAGCGCCATAACATATGCAGCATATTTAGTGGGCAGCGGATGGTTGATTCCTAAATTCGGTGTTGTGCAATTCACCTCCTATGCAATGATTGTATCGACTGTATGCATTATTGTTCACTATCTCTTGGTTGGTGACCTTAATCCTTTTCAATTTTCCTGGGAAGTATATCTACTAGGCGGGGCGATGGCCTTTTTTGCAACTCTTGTACCATCGTTTTTGGTTTCAGCGGCGATTCAGCGTTTGGGGGCTTCGACTTTTTCGATATTTGGAAGCCTTGGTCCCGTATCGACGATTATTCTCGCTTATCTATTTCTTGATGAACAAATCACGCTGATTCAATTATTTGGTATGCTCGTCGTTATTGGGGGAGTGGCTTTTGTTTCAAAAAAATAAACTTTGTTTTGTAGACTAGGGTGTCAGAAAAAAAGGTTTTCTTTACTTAGAAGATATTATTAGGTTCAGTTGGCTATCAATAGAGCCTTTATCTTACTTTGTTAATTACTTTCCTTGTCGCACATTTTGATTATTGCATTAGAATTTTATATTAGCAGAAGTAAACCCTAATTGTATGGCAGAATCGCAATATACCGAAGATAATATTCGGTCGCTTGATTGGAAGGAACACATTCGTCTGCGCCCAGGAATGTACATTGGAAAATTGGGCGATGGTTCTTCGGCCGATGACGGTATTTATATTCTTTTAAAAGAAACCATAGACAACTGTATTGATGAGTTTGTCATGGGAGCCGGAAAAACTATAGAAATTTCGATTCAAGGGGAGCGAGTGATTGTGCGTGACTATGGTCGTGGCATTCCATTGGGTAAAGTGGTCGACGTTGTTTCAAAAATGAACACCGGGGGCAAGTACGATTCTCGTGCCTTTAAAAAGTCGGTAGGTTTAAATGGAGTGGGTACCAAAGCGGTCAATGCACTTTCTAGTTATTTCAGGGTCGAAAGTACGCGCGATGGTAAATCTAAATCAGCAGAGTTCGAAATTGGTGAACTGAAAGATGAAGAACTTTTAGAAGAAACAACGAGAAGGCGTGGTACAAAGGTTACTTTCATTCCCGACGAAACGATATTTAAAAAGTACAAGTACAGAAATGAGTATGTCGAGCGCATGCTTAAAAATTATGTATACCTAAATCCAGGACTGAGTATTCTTTTTAATGGCGAAAAATTTCATTCCGAGAACGGACTGAAAGATTTGCTGGAGGATAACAACAATATGGATGATTTTCTCTACCCCGTGATTCATTTGAAAGGGGAAGACATAGAAGTAGCCATTACCCACAGTAAAACGCAATATAGTGAAGAGTATCATTCGTTCGTAAATGGCCAGCATACTACCCATGGTGGTACGCACCAGGCGGCATTTAGAGAAGCTCTGGTAAAGACGGTGCGGGATTTTTACGGGAAAAACTATGAGGCTTCCGATATTCGAAAGTCGGTTATTTCGGCCATTTCGATTAAGGTAATGGAGCCCGTTTTCGAGAGTCAGACAAAGACAAAATTAGGTTCTACCGATATGGGAGGCAATTTCCCTACCGTGCGTACGTACATCAATGATTTTGTCGGTAAGTACCTTGACAATTATTTACACAAGAATACTGAAACGGCAGATAGATTACAGCGCAAGATTATGATGGCCGAAAAAGAGCGTAAAGAGCTTTCGGGTATTCGCAAACTGGCACGTGATCGTGCTAAAAAAGCAAACTTGCACAATAAGAAGCTACGCGATTGCAGGGTGCATTTGGGTGACATGAAACATGATCGAAGGTTGGATAGTACCTTATTTATTACCGAGGGTGATTCGGCTTCAGGTTCGATAACGAAATCACGTGATGTAAATACGCAAGCGGTTTTTAGTCTTCGCGGAAAGCCTTTGAATTCGTATGGAATGTCCAAAAAAATCGTATACGAAAACGAGGAATTCAATTTGTTGCAGGCGGCTCTCAATATCGAAGAATCGATGGAAGACCTGCGTTATAACAATATTGTTATAGCAACGGATGCCGATGTCGATGGAATGCATATTCGTTTGTTATTGATTACTTTTTTCCTTCAGTTTTTCCCTGAACTAATAAAGGAAAACCATTTGTATATTTTGCAAACACCTTTGTTTCGAGTACGAAATAAGAAGGAAACGATATATTGTTATAGTGAGGAAGAGCGAAGAAATGCCATCGGCAAACTTTCAGGAAAACCAGAAATAACGCGTTTTAAGGGGTTGGGAGAAATATCTCCAGATGAATTCAAACATTTTATCGGCGGTGACATCCGATTGGAACCGGTGATGCTCGATAAGGCCATGTCTATAGAAGAATTATTGAATTTCTATATGGGTAAAAATACGCCAGACCGGCAAGAATTTATTATCAACAACCTTAAAGTCGAGATTGATTTAATAGAAAATAATTGATTATAAACCAAACTAATACGAATTCTTCTTTATGGAAGATAATGAAGAGCTAAACAATTTACAAAACGAAAACCCCGACGATTCCAACGAAGCGCTTACCCGTATTTCAGGAATGTATAAAGATTGGTTTTTAGATTATGCTTCCTACGTTATTTTAGAGCGTGCGGTACCCGCCATCGAAGATGGTTTTAAGCCGGTGCAACGTAGAATTATGCATTCCCTAAAAGATCTTGACGACGGCAGATATAACAAGGTGGCCAATGTGGTTGGGCATACAATGCAATATCACCCCCATGGGGATGCCAGTATTGCAGATGCCATGGTACAAATTGGTCAAAAAGAACTATTGATCGATACCCAAGGGAACTGGGGTAATATATTAACAGGTGATCGAGCTGCGGCTTCCCGATATATTGAGGCCCGCCTTTCAAAATTCGCCCTTGAAGTTGTTTTTAGTCCTAAAATAACCGAGTGGCAGTCGTCTTATGACGGACGAAAGAAAGAACCCGTAAACCTGCCGGTAAAATTCCCATTACTATTGGCTCAGGGTGCCGAAGGAATCGCTGTGGGGCTTTCCACAAAAATACTTCCGCATAATTTCATTGAATTGATCGATGCCTCGATTAAACACCTCAAAGGCCAACGGTTTAAATTATTTCCTGACTTTCCGACAGCGGGCATCATCGATATTGCCAATTACAATGATGGGCTACGTGGCGGTAAAGTTCGTGTTCGTGCTAAAATTTCACAATACGATAAAAATACACTGGTAATTAATGAGATACCATACGGTACTAATACCTCTACTTTAATAGATTCTATACTAAAGGCCAATGATAAAGGGAAGATAAAAATTAAAAAAATAGAGGATAATACGGCGGCGGAGGTCGAAATACTAGTACACCTCCCCAATGGAATATCTCCTGATAAAACTATTGATGC
Source organism: Kriegella aquimaris (assembly GCF_900103215.1). Classification (GTDB taxonomy): domain Bacteria; phylum Bacteroidota; class Bacteroidia; order Flavobacteriales; family Flavobacteriaceae; genus Kriegella; species Kriegella aquimaris. Next base: position 394,850 of record NZ_FNGV01000001.1, on the reverse strand, counting down.
CCTATATGCCTTTACCTCCTGTGAATCGTCAATTTCGCCTTTAGGGTGTATTATCGAAGATAATAAACCTCTTTTTATTGGAGTCACTGAAATGCTGGAACGCTCGACCGATGCAACAGTCGAATTACTGAAAAAGGAGCTTGAAATTCAGCTGTCAGAACTTGAAGAGCAATGGCATTTTGCTTCTTTAGAACGTATATTTATTGAAAATCGGATCTACCGCGACATAGAGGAAGAAGAAACTTGGGAGGGCGTAATAAATGCCATAGATAAGGGGCTAAAACCTTTTACTAAACATTTGAGACGTGCAGTAACCGAAGAGGATATCGTACGGTTGACGGAAATTCGTATCAAAAGAATCTCAAAATTCGATTTGGGTAAGGCCCAAGAAAATTTAGATAACCTCGAACGAAGGATAGCGGAAGTAAAACACCATTTGGCAAACTTGGTTGATTTTGCCATTGACTATTTTAAGAACCTAAAGGAAACATATGGAAAGGGTAGGGAACGCAAATCAGAAATTAGGGTTTTTGATGATATTGAGGCTACCAAAGTAGTTATACGCAACACCAAACTTTATGTAAATCGAGAAGAAGGTTTTGTGGGTACGTCACTTCGCCGCGATGAATATGTTACCGATTGCAGTGATATTGATGACATCATCGTTTTCACCAAAGATGGGCAAATGATGGTTACCAAGGTTGATTCCAAGACCTTTGTCGGCAAGAACATTCTTTATGTGGCGGTTTTCAAGAAGAAAGATAAGCGTACCATCTATAATATGATTTACAAAGATGGAAAAGGAGGTCCTACCCATATCAAACGTTTTGCGGTTACCAGTATAACCAGAGACCGGGCTTATGAGTTGGGTACAGGAAAAGCGGGTACAGATGTACTATATTTTTCAGCAAACCCTAATGGGGAAGCCGAGGTGGTGACCGTGAATCTTCGTCAGGTAGGCAGTATTAAAAAATTAAAATGGGATATTGATTTTGCCGATGTACTGATCAAGGGAAGAGCATCGAAAGGCAATATCGTTACCAAGTATTCGGTAAAAAGAATTGAACTGAAAGAGAAGGGCTTATCGACTTTAAAGCCTCGTAAATTGTGGTTTGATGATACCGTGCAGCGATTGAATATCGATGGAAGGGGTGAATTTTTAGGAGAATTTACCAGTGAGGACCGTTTGTTGATCGTAAACCCGAACGGCACCGTTAAAACCCTTATTCCCGAACTGACACTCCGTTTTGATGATGAAATGATAGTGTTGGAAAAGTGGGTGCCAAAAAAACCATTGACGGCCATATATTGGGAAGGTGAAAAAGAGTTATTTTATGTGAAGCGCTTTTTAATCGATCATCCTGATAAGGAAGAAAATATTATTACTGATCATCCAAAGTCACATTTAGAAACTGTTTTTACCGATTATCGCCCGAGGGCCGAAGTAGTCTACGCTAAAAAGAGAGGACAGGATAGAAAGGAGAATTTAGAATTGAATCTAGAGGAATTTATTTCTATCAAGGGCATAAGTGCTATGGGCAACCAATTGACCAAAGAAAAAGTATTGGAAATTAATGCATTGGAACCGCTGCCGTACGAGTTGCCCGAAGCTCCTAAAACAGAGGAAATTGAGGTGATTGAGGAAGAAAACGTAGTTTCCGATGCAAAAAAAGATACTTCAAATGAAACTGCGAACCCAACCAAAAAATCTTCAAGTGACGATGAAGAAAGTGACGATGAAGAAGGTGAGGGGCAGACAACCTTATTTTAATTAGATGAAAAGCTTCTTTCAAGAATTTAAGAATTTTGCGGTTAAAGGTAATATGGTCGATATGGCCATTGGTATAATCATAGGTACGGCTTTTAATAATGTGGTGAATGTGCTCGTTAAGAAGGTGGTTATGCCCCCATTGTCGCTAATGACTGATGATGTACATTTTTCCAATTGGAAGTTTGTTTTGCGAGAGGCACACGGAGATGTTATTGAAATTGCGATTGGCTATGGCGAATTGATTGAAGTGCTGATTGATTTTGGTATAATCGCATTGACGATTTTTGTAGTATTAAAATTTATGAATCGATTCAGGAATAAAGCTGAAAACCCTGATGACCTTGAAGTTGAAACTCCCAAGAATATCGAGCTGCTTTCAAAAATGGAGAAATTGATGAAAGAACAAAATGAACTTATGAAAAAGAAATGGCAATAATTACCTTTCATCGATCAAAAACATGATTTTTAAGGTTAAAATTAGCCCAATCAGTTAGCAAGTTCTTATTTAGCAGTTAATATTCTTATCTTTAACCAAATTTTTTTAAAAGAAATGGATCTTACCAACCCCTTGGTGTACGGCGTACCCTGTTTTATAGCCTTTATTTTATTGGAAATCACCTATAGCAAGACCCATGGTGATGATCATTTGTATGTCTGGAAAGACTTATTCGCCAGCGGCTTCATGGGAGTCGGGTCTGCCATTATAGGCCCCTTGTTCAAAGTTATCTTTGCTATTGTATTGTTTGACTATACCTATGAGTTGTTTAATCCTTTAGTTGATGGTGTTCGCACTAACGTAATGGGATATCAATCATTTAGTTATGCCTGGTATGTATGGTTGCTCTGTCAGCTGGCCGATGACTTTACGTATTATTGGTTTCATCGCGCGAACCACGAAGTCCGTGTTTTATGGGCGGCACACATTGTTCACCATTCGTCCGATAATTTTAATTTAGGTACTGCGGTACGTAATGGATGGTTTACAATTCTATATAAGCCTTTGTTCTATATGTGGATGCCGGCCTTAGGTTTTCCGCCTGAAATGGTTGTTGTATGTTTGGGTATAGAGGCCTTATGGCAATTTCAACTACACTCAGTGTATGTACCCAAAATGGGATGGATCGAGAAAGTTTTTAATACCCATACCATGCACCAAGTGCACCATGCCCAAAATGTTGAGTATTTGGATAAGAACCACGGTGGCTTCCTAAATATTTTTGATAAAATTTTCGGAACTTGGAAAGAATTGGATGATGATGTAGATGTGAAATACGGAGTTATTCATTCTCCCGACTCCTATAATCCTATTGTTATTCTCACCCATGAATATAAAGATATTTGGAAGGATGTCAAGAGGGCTAAAAAATTCTCGCACAAGCTGATGTATATTTTCGGACCTCCAGGATGGAGCCATGATGGTTCTACATTAACGGTAAAACAACAACAGCGGTTATTTAGGGAACAACAATTAAAAAATCCTGAAATGGCCTACAGCCGGCCTAATTAATTCTTCCGACGGCATGTGTTCTTTTATGTAGTTTTTCTAATTCGTCAAAAGTCTATGCTATAACTGCCTTTATTGTACGGCAGTGAAGAAACAATCTTTATTTTATGCTTTTTGATGTCGTAACTCCAGAATTGTGAATCCAGTTCGTGGTTGTTAAAATGCACTTTTTTTGGAGGTGCTTCGGAATGAATTCTCAAAATATGTGGAATTTTATTTACTTCAAAAAACACATTTAAGTTCCGGTTTTTCTTTTCATAACGAATCTTGGTTTTCTTTTTCGTTTTAGGGTCAAAGTAATCAAAACTATTTTGCGCTTCCGGATATATCAATATAGTGGTAAAACCTTCAGAACCCTCATTTCCGAAACCAGAGTAATCTCTTTTGACGTGTAAAGGCACTATGGCTCCCTCTTTTATATATACAGGAAACTCTTCTAAAGGAAATTCTTTTTTAAATACTTGCGGCCCTTTGAGTAACGCGTCATCATTAAAAAAATAGCGCCACTTCCCTTCAGGTAAATGGACTTCCCTATTTTTTGAGTCAACATAAATAGGAGCGATTAGAAAATCATCACCGAACATATAATGGTACTTGCCATTTTTCAATGGCACTTGCAACCTTCGTCCACCATCGTGTGCGGTTATCACGTAATGGTACATGTACGGAACGAATTCGGTGTGCAACCAAGCGTATTTTCTTATAATTTCCAATTCTTGCGAAGTTCTTTTCCAAAGCCTTCTTTCCCCATGACCGCCATTAAGAAATAAACCACAGAACGTTGAAAATTGAGCCCATCGAATATATAGTCTTGGGGGAATTTCTTTTCCTGAAAACCCGGCAATATCAGAACCGACAATATTGTAGCCCAATTCGGCACTCTTTAAAATACTTTGTATTGCGGATTCGAAGCCCTGTACCCCGTCCAAAGCGATATCTTTTTGAGAATCATCCTGTTCTTGCATCATCTCGCTGGTGACCCATTCATGCTTTTGGTCACCTACCCAATTTACTGGGGACGCATCAATTGGAGCAAAACCCTCTGGGTGAAACCAACGATCCATCGACCTCGAAACAGTCACAAATTCCGGATTTTGTGTTAGTCCATGGCGATATTCTTGACGGTAATAATGGTCCATATAGGTTCTTGTCGTCATCAAACCGTTCTTGGTTTTCTTGTAGAAGAAGGGCACCCCTCCAATTTTATGCATAAAAAGGGTAGCGGTGCCGTCTAATTTCCATCCATCAATTCCGAGATCGAAAACTTTTTGTTGGAGCTCGTGCCACCATTTCATGGCTTCATGATTTTCATAATCAATAAAACCTCCTTTTCCTTTCCACCAAGAATCAGGTTCCTTAGATTTGGCTAAATAACCCTTATTCATGGCTTGGTCATACCAAGCTTTGTCATCTTGAATCTTTGTGTCTTTACTAAAACTATTGACCATAGAAGTCATCCAAAGTACAACGCGATAATCGTTGTCTTCTAAATTTTTAAACCAAACATCAGGATTTTTATAACGACTGGTGTCGATTTTGAAATCGTTGTACCGCAATGACCATGGGCTGTCCAACAAAATAGTGCGTACGGGTATGTCGTGTTCTCGATATCCTAAAAGCAATTCATCAACATAATCGGAGGTATTCACATCGTCTTCCCATAACCAACATTCCAATGCCCAAGCCGGTGTCAGCGGAGGATTGCCATGCCGCTGAGCGTTAAAGGGCATGCCCCAAAAAGGAAGTACCCAATAGAAATATACAATAATCGAAAGCGGCACTAAAAACCAAACCGTTATTTTTAACACCTTTTTAATCATTACGGAAGTTCTGTTTTCGTGGCGCGAAGAGTTCGAAAAAGCCATACCGCACCTGCGTAGATAAAAAGTACAACGCCGATAGGACCCAGCAACCAACTGTATTCGGAATATACCTTGCTGTAGCCTTCCACGGCATTTCCTCTGTAATAGTAAATTATGGATAGGATCATTAGAAATGCAGAACTTATAACGGACAGAATTGAAAATGTGTTACTCTGATTTATGAAAATTTTGTTTTTGCGGTTTACAGCAACCCATAGAGCAAGCAACCAGAGAATCCAAGATAAAACTTGTAAACCGTTCAATGTTCTGAAATAATTTACGAGGGTAAAAAAAGGCCTGAGGAATAAGTTGGATTCTGTATAAAAGGGACGATCCTTATACATGAGAATCTGCAATTTGTTTTGTGGTCCGTTTTTTAGAATATTTAAAATAGCTTTTTCTTTAGAGCATGCATCGAGATTTTGCCAATTCGGTATTTCAAAAGCATTGTAAAGTGAGCAGACCCTACCGTACCCATGAAAATCCAGGCCGCCAACCATCATAAGGTTATTCGCTATACAGAATTCTTTTAATTCTTTAAATAACGCTCTATTATAATAGAGTTCTTTACCGACATTCTCGATTTCAAAACCATCGACACCCATTGAGGCATAAAATTCTTTGGCTTTACCCTTACCATCGAACCAGTGGTTTATTAGTACTGCACCACCATTGTTATGTACGGAGTCAATTACAGAATTATCATCCATATCTTTGGTTTCAAAGCTGCCATCTAAACCCAAGAGACTCATGTGATTGCTACCCGAATATTCTTGGCCCACCATGACTAGCGGTTTTTGGGGAATGTCTCCATTTCTCTGTTTTTGTACAAAGGCAAGACTTTTTTTATGATGAGCATGATCAGTTATAAAAAAAGCATCGAAACCATTTCTCTTGTGGTATTCCCACATTTTCTCTTGAGAAATCAATCCGTCGTGACTGAATTCCGTATGGGCATGGGTCGTTACTAAAATTGAATCCTTTGAATTATTTACAATGGTATTGTTGGGGAGCGGTATAAATAAAATAACGACAAATACTGTAAAGGAGAGCCCGCTAAGCATGGGCAAATCGATTAAAACATTTAGAATTTTTCTTTTTTTATCAGAGGATTGCCTGAGGGCTTTCACTATGGCGGTCGTAACATAAAAAATAAGAATCCATAAGAAGGTGAGGGGAACTTCCGTCAAAGGATATAAGGTTCTATTAAGATAGAGTAGTGGTCCTAAAATAGGCTCAAAGAGGATGCGAAAAAAATCTATTTGAACACCAAAATCAGAATTTTGGCGAAGTGTAAGTACATCCTCAAAATAAATTGGATAATGAAAAACTGAAGCCAATAGAATAATGAAGAGGATGACTCCTCCAATGACAAATTCTTGAGTTCGGAATTTTTTCATTCACGATATATTAACACATAAGTCAAAGTTTTAAACCGGTGCGTTGTTTTTTGCTGTATTCAAATTCTTCTAAATAGCCTTTAATCTCATTACGGTGTGTAGTGTTTAATGGGCTCAAAGGTAGGGCCATATAATCTTGACAGATACCCTTAAGTGATAAAACGCATTTTATGGCTTGAATACTTTTCGTAGGAGAGTCACCTACATTGTAAATAGTTTTGTGAATCTTGAGTAACTGATCCCGTAAAAATGCTATTTTATTTAGGTCACGAGACAGCGAAGCCTCATATAAATCAACGAAAAGTTTCGGGAAGCAGTTAGCTCCACCCGCAACCGCTCCATGGCCCCCGTTAAGAATGGTGTCCGATAGAAAAAGTTCGGCCCCTGCGATGATGGAAAAGTCAGGTGTATCTTTAAACTCATCAATGAGTGCGTACAGTAAAGACATGTCACCAGAACTATCCTTAATACCAATTGCTCCCATTTCTTTGCCCTTTTTTACGGTTTCAACAGACAAATTTACTTTGGTACAGCTTGGTATGTTGTACAAGAGAAAAGGTAGTGGTAATGTTGGTATTAATGCTTTTAGATAATCGATTGTTTCATGCTGTGTAACGGGGAAATAATAGGGTGGAGCAACAACAAGTGCATCTGCCCCCATTTCTTTGGCATAGTTCGCCATTTCTACTGTTGCGTTAAAGGACGTATCTGTAATTCCGACCAATACAAGTATTCTGTGATTTACAATTTTACAGGCTTCCTTTATTAATTGCCTTCTTAGCCTGTAATCAAGGCTGGGGCCTTCACCATTTGTTCCAAGTAGAAAAATGCCATGAACCCCGCCTTCAATTAAGTGTTCAATGAGCAGCTTTAGCCCTTTACTGTCTAACTCTTTATTTTCCAGCAAAGGGGTAATCATTGGTGGGATAATACCTTTTAGAGGCAATTTCATAAGTTTTGGTGTCATTGATTATAGTAACAAATTAAGGTCAAAATCGAGCTTTATGCCACTACAATTTTGTATTTAATGTGTAATATTTTACCCTTCTACCGCTTATTGTTGAGTACATTGTGATTTTCGGTTTAATACTGAAATCCTTAAATTAGCAGGTGTCAAAAACATCTTTTACGACGAGTTGAGCTGCAGTAAGAAGAATCATTCAGTGAAAAAGCAGCCAATATATATTGGGACTAAGTAAAAAGAGACGCCTTTATAAACAAAAGCGTCTCTTCTTATTTTCCGTCCATCACTCGTGTCGAAAATGATTAGTAAGGCTTGTTGGTACCTTGCAGTAGCCACATTTTTGACCAAGCACTATTGTTACTTGTATCCTCTCCCTTAAAAGGAGTAGTTTCCAATTTATTTATAGCAGCATCGGCATTGGCCGTATTATTATCAATTTCGTCAATATGGTAATAGAACCTTAGAGGCAAAGCTGCGCGTTTTGCTGAAGGCCCTGTCTGTAGATCCGGAAGACCTGTTCTTCGGTAATCGAACCATGACTGGGTTGCCGATGACCAGCTGGCGATCCATTTTTGTTCCATAATATCTTCATAATCGCCATAGGCTGCTGGGCCGGAGATGTATGCGGAATAGGAGTCTCCAATACCCCAGGCGTTTAAAGATTGTTGAATACCTTCATTGTAATATTGTTCGACAGAACCAGGCGCCCACCCATTAAGTGCGGCCTCGGCTAAAATAAAATGTACTTCGGCGGCAGAAATTAGGCGCGATTTTAACAACGGGCCACTTGCCGCTTTGTAGATATCGTTGAGTTGTGAAACATGAGGATTATACGACCCTTGGTTAAATTCTTTCTTTAAATTGAATGCCGGGCCTAGAGTTATGGCAGTTGGAAGCCCGACGTATTCTTTATCAAAATCTACTGGTTCGCCAACAATGGCTAGATGGTCGTCGACAAGTTTCTGCGATACGTGCCGTTCTCCTTCAATTTCTTCATCGTAGTCATCAGGAGCTCCTGCTTCAAGCACTAAAGGAATTTCTATTTCATTAGCCCATACCCCTAATCTGGGATCATCTAACAACTGCAAGGCATCTACCAAAGTAGCGCTCATTTTTATTCTAAAATAAGCCCCTTGCGGACTGGTGTCGAATTCGGTATTGGTAGGCCAAGAATCATTAGGACTGGCACCTACGTAATCAACGTTTGCGTCATCATCGGCATCTGTAATGATTGGGTATTGCTGTGGATTGGATGATATCCTTCTAATTCCTTCGGCTGCCAAACCTGGTTCTTTTACAGATATCCTCATATAATAACGCAACGCCAGTGAATTGGCAAATTTGCGCCATTGGCTTACATCACCGGCATATAAAATATCTTGTTGCGATTGAATGCTAAAATAGGCATCTTGGCTTTGTGACAATAAAGTGTTGGCTCTTGTAAGATCAGCAAAAATACCGGTGTAAATACTTTTCTGTTCATCGAATACCGCGTCGAAGAAATCGACACCCTCGTCGGCTCTTAAAGCTCCCTCGTAGGGGGCATCGCCCCACAGATCGGTAATCATGCCGAACAAATAGGCTTTCATTACTAACCCGACACCCAGATGGAAATCCAAGTTGTCAGCTTCCGCTTTTTCAATAAGCGTTTTATTATTGTTCAAGAGACTATAGTAACCGTTCCAACTGTGGGAATCATTGCTCCAGTCATAGGAGTTATGGCCTCCTGACCAGCCGTCTTTTTGGGTATGCTGCATAACCCCTGCCATATCACCGAAACCAAGGCCGACCACATTCTTGGCCGTACCGGAAATCACCGTAGACATTAAAAGGTTGGGGTCGACATTGTCGGAACCTATTTGGTTGGGGTTTTCATTTAATTCCTCTAAACCATGGCAAGAGATTAAGACTGTGAGCCCCAAAACCAATATGCCTATTTTATTTTTTAGTTGATACATGACGATCTTCATTTTATTTTTAAAAAGTTATGCCAATTTTAAATCCTATAGGAATCACCCATGGATCTACATTGTAGCGCTCGATACCCTGCTTAAATTGCGTTCCGCGATTGTCTGTTCCCGATTCAGCCTGAAAGGCCCTTTCTGGATCGACACCAAAGTTCGAGTCTTTGGTCCAAAGCATAATATTTCTACTATATAGTGACAAGCTAACATTATCAAGCCCGGTTCTTTCTAGAATCTTACTAGGCAGATCATAACCCAAAGAAATCTCCCTTAACTTTATATAATCTGCATCGAACATATGGGGTGTTCCGAAATCCCATGGATTACCAACTGAAAACGGAAGAAACGTAGTGCCCTCATTACCTAGGTTTTCGTGGTCTAGAATAAAGTTTCCGTTTTCATCGTGGCTACCTACAACACCAGGGCTAAAGATACCATCGTAAACGACTGTGCCGCTAAAAGCTTCGGGAAACCCACCATTTCCGGGAGTTCCTCCAACAGATTTAAAGTTTTCCGCAAAAAGAAATTCATCTGCATGATCCAAAACCCATTGTTTAAGTTCTGGCCCCGCTTCTGTAATACCCGGATCGACCAAGTTGTCCAAAAGTTGTTGGCCATAACCGTCTTCTACCATATACCTTGAAGTCTGCGACATATACTGTCCGCCAGAACGCCAGTCGAAGGTCATGTTCAAAGAAAAATTCTTATAGGAGAAACTCGATTGTAAACCCATTACAAAATCAGGATTATAGTTCCCTACTTTTACCCGTTCTTCTTGAGCCAGCCATTCAGAATCTTCACCAGCACCAATCAAGGGATATCCAAAATAGGGAGAATTAGCGTCTGTAACGCGTAATATTTTTGGAGAGTAAATATTGCCGACTAGGCCATCTTCGCCCGTGGCAGGATTTGCCACATAACCTCGGGACACACTTTTATTATCACTCCAGAATTCTATATAGTCAACACCTTCATATAATTCTAAAATCTTTGATTCATTGGTGGTGAAATTAAAATTTAAATCCCAATTCCAATTTTCATTTCGTATGGGTGTAAAGCCCAATGAAAATTCCCAACCTTTACTTTCCAAAATTCCTGCGTTGATCCCAACACTATTATAGCCTGAAGACCCGGCTAGCGGTACTCGAATAATTTGATTCTTATTTTCTACCGTATAGTAGGTGCCCTCAAAACGTACCCTATTATTAAACATCATCAAATCGACACCGAATTCTTGAGAAGTTGCTTCCTCTGGCTCTAAAGTAGGAGTGTTCAACCCACCGGCGGTATACAAAGTGGCATTCCCCCAAACTCCGGCGTTATTGTAATAGGCTCCTAATTGGTATGGGTTTGTATCATTACCAACTCTTGCCCAACCTCCTCGTAGTTTAAAAAGGTCTACTTTGGGAATATTGACTACTTCACTTACCAGAAAACTTAAGGATGCCGAAGGATAAAAGTAAGAACGGTTGTCTATCGGTAATGTGCTTGACCAGTCGTTTCTTGCCGTAACATCTAAATACAACATATCTTTGAAACCGAAATTACCTAGGGCGTATACACTGTTTATACCTCTCTCACTATTGAAGCTGGAATAGTTTAAAGCAGTGGGGGCGATGTTTTTTACAGTAAACAGATTGGGAACAATAAGACCGACACTTGAAAATGCCGAGTTGCTGAGGCCTGTATTTTTTTGGTACATCAAATTTCCGCCTCCGGAAAGCGATAAGTCAAAATCTCCAAAGTCTTTCGTGTAGGTAGCCAAGATGTCTATGTTGGTCTCCATTCCATCGGTTTTGGAAATACCATAAGTCCCGTTATTGAATTCCTTATCATACCCCCCAGGCGCAATTTTAGTTTCTTGGGTCTGGTTAAAGGTATTCAAGTTGTAACTGGTCCTGATTTTAAATGACTCTGAAATATTCCAGTCCAGCGCCATATTCCCAAATACCCTAAATCGAGAATAACTATTGTTGACGTCATAGGCCAAAAAATAGGGGTTGTTATATCCGGGTGCCAAAGTCAAAACTTCAGTGCCGGGTAGATCATAATCCCTTAAAAGGGTCAGATCTATATTGGCTGGGGTGGAATAGGCCCATTGCAAGGGGTTCGCTCCCCTGTTAGAAGCAGGTCGGTTATCGGCATAGCTATGCACGACATTAACATTGGTGCTCAAGATGAATTTGTTATCCAAATTGGATGATGCCGAGAGTGAAAAACTATTGCGATTAATATCGGAATTCGGAACCAAACCAGTATTTGACATATTGGTGATTCCAACGCGATAATTTAATGCCTCAGTGCTATTGGTAACAGTGACGCTGTTACTGGAAGTGATTCCTGTTTGGACAAAATCTTTTACATTGTTAGGATATGATTTTAGTTCCGTAGGAATAGGTTCGCCATTGGCGTCAAGTGGAGCGTTCCATTGCACGGCGAAATATCCCTGGTCTAGCTCAGGTCCTCCGTTGCCGCCCGATAATGCTACCGGTGGCAATAGATTACTTCCTCCTTGAGACGCTGGAGAAAATGAAAACAATCCAGAGGCGAACTGTGTTTGTTGTCCGAGAAATTTGTAAGGAACATCAAAGACGGTATTGGAGGTAAAGGAAACTTTCATTTTCTCTTTATCCCTAGCTTTTTTAGTAGTAATCAATACTACGCCATTACCTGCTCTTGATCCATATAACGCTGCCGCACTTGGTCCTTTTAATATGCTCACATCTTCGATGCTGTTGGGGTCTAAATCTGAAATAGCATTTCCGTAATCAACGCGGTTATCGCTACCGAAGCCGCCAATGTTATTAAGTGAATTTACAACAGGAACCCCATCGATAACAAAGAGCGGCTGATTATCAGAACTTAAAGAGATAGCTCCCCTTATGACCATACTTACCGATGAACCCGTGCCACCTGTGGAGTTCAGGGTTACACCAGCAACCTTTCCTGACAAAGAATTCAAAACGTTTTCTTGTGCGACCCTGGTCAGTTCTTCCCCCGCTACATTTTCCACGGAATACCCTAAGGACTTGTCTTTACGCTTAATTCCCAAAGCTGTAACTACAACTTCATCCAATGCTTGAGCACTTACTGACATGGTTACATTTACCGTGTTTCTCCCATTTACTGAAATTTCCTGTGTTTCAAATCCAATATAGGAAAACATCAAGACGCTATTGGCATTTGGGGTGCTAATCGTGTAATTGCCGTCAAAGTCGGTTGTGACCCCTGTAGTAGTACCTTTAATTATGATACTGACACCAGGTAACGGCATATTATCTTCGGCCGAACTAACCGTACCAGATACATTGGTCTGGGCCAAAACCATCGCGCTGCACATAAATAGTACAAAATTCAAAGCGACGAAGGATGAAGTCTTCTTTATATATGTGTTCATAGAATTGTTTTGAATTGGTTATCTATTTTGATCATTTTTTTTAGGATGCCTAACTATTCTACAGCTTCAAATGTCAATACAACTGCATTGGTGTTGATTCCTATTGCGTCAGGAGATGCTGCTACAAACATTACCAAACGCATCGAGCTATCTGAAATATCTTGAATGATTACCTTGTTTTCAAAATCGTAGAAGCCTACGAATTCGGTGCCTGAAAAATCTAATGTACTTACGTTTTCATATGTAATCATACCACCAGCACCCCACACCGATGAAGTTGTGAAATTTTCGTTCTCAACGTACGTGAACGTCGCATCGGCCTCAGGTTCGTAAAGACCTGTACAGAGGCCAAAATCGGCACCGCCATCATTTACTATTCCGGCACCCCCAGTTGTGACGAACTGAAATACCAATCCACTAAATGCGGCATTGTCGGCCTTTAGATCATGACTATAGCTACCATCAAAATGAAAAGTGAATTCGTCTTCATATACCTCGCTCATTCCCAAGCCAGCGCCAAAAATACCGGCAGGAAGTGGATTCGGTGCACCTTCAAATGGTGAAAGTTCCGCGTCTGAATTGGCAAAATAATCGTTATCGGAATGGCCACTTGAAATCTTCCAGGTTTTACCATTTGTGGCCGTTGCACCACCCGTTAACAGCACGTATGGCGTGATATCCAAGGCAAGTTTGACTTCGTCGGTAACAGAAGCTCCGTTGGCATCGGTAGCAGTGAGTACCGCCGTGTAATATCCTGCTTCACTATAGATGTGAACAGGATTTTTTTCACTACTGGTCGTACCGTCGCCAAAATCCCAGGTCCAACTACTTGCACTATGCGTTAGTCCTTGAAAAGCCACCTTTTTCCCTTTTACACTATGAGAAATGTCTGCGGATAATGGAAATTCATCAGCGCCGGACGAATCGTCCGAGTCACAGGAAGTCAGTATGAGCATACAACAGAGAAAACTGCTCAGTACTTTTAATGGGTTAGATTTAATCATATCATGTAGTTTACAATGAGAAAACACTTAATTTTTGTTGTTGAGTCCGTAACATTATCAAAGCATAATGTTAAATGTTAACAGAATATTATCAAAAATAGCATTAATAAAATGGTTGTATTTCAGTTATTTTGTTAAATATGCATTAAATTTTAACTCTTGATTTAACTATTTAATAATATTTTTGTTAAATATGTTAATATTCTTACATTTTTTGATTTTTTTACTTTGTATTTATGAGAATTGCATTCAATCCATTTTCCGGCGCCGTTAAGAAGTCCGTTATTTTTTCTGGACTGTTCTTTTTTATATTTTTTATAAATGGTCATGCACAACAGTTAATGGTTGGTGCCGCCAAGCGTATTATCACTCCAGAACCCTTATTAGCTGTTTCTGGTGGCGTAGGAACTCCGCAACCGGTTCAAGAGAAAAAAGGAGATCTTTTTGTGCGCGCCATGGTTTTGGTAAAAGGGAATGAAAAAATAGCAATTGTAAACATCGATAATCTGGGTTGGCCTGCCGCTTTAGGTAATCGGTCGAGAGCATTGATTAAGGGTGTTGCCCCAGAAAATATACTTATCGGTGCTACGCATACCCATAGTGCTCCAGATGCCTATGCCTTTCCTAATGAGCAAGGAGGGCATGGGGCCGATTTGGGTTATTTGGATAAATGTGTTGTTTTGGTAGCAGAGGCGGTCAATGAAGCTTTTGGAAAAGTAGTGCCGGCAAATTTAAAAATAGCAGTAGCAAAGGCGGAAGGTAAAATAGCGTACAATTATTATGCTCCAAAATTGTACGATTCAAGATGTGGGGTGATTCAAGCGGTTAATGATACTGGAAAACCTATTGTAACCTTGGTGAACTATGCAATACACCCAGAGGTGCTCGGTAATGATAAGGGAATTTTAAGTGGTGACCTAGTGACTCCTTTGTACGATAGAATTGAGCAAAAGACAGGGGGTATGGCTGTATTTATGAATGGGGCCCAGGGCGGAATGGTTACAGCGGATAACCGGTTGGATGGTGGGGAAGAGGCTCGGAATTGGGAAGAATGTCAAAGAATAGGGAACCTACTGGGAGACGAAGCCCTTCGAATAATTTCGGACGCACCCATTCAGAAGAATCCAGATATTTACTGTTCTGCCAACACGGTCAGCTTTCCAATAGAATCTGCCATGTTGAAATATATTCTTCAAAATTCTCCTTTGGGAATAGGACAAGGTGATTCCGATTCGATTAGCACAACCCTCAATCTTTTAAATATAGGATCAGCACAGGTCTTGACCATTCCTGGAGAGGCATTGCCGAATATTGGCTACTATTTGAAACGTAAAATGCCTACGGAACACGCTTTTCTTTTCGGATTGACCAATGATGCCTTTGGTTACATTTTAACCAAAGAAGACTTCAATAGCTTTGATACCTATCAATATATTAGTAGAACAAGTCTCGGAGAAAGTACAGGGGAAATATTAATTTCAGAGTTATTGGAAATGGTAGAAAGAAATCCTAAGCCAAAAAAATAAATATTCTATTTTGATAACTGATTTATAGACTTTTAAGATATGTTATCGGTACAAATAGATTAAATGTAAAAAGCGTCATTCTCTCTATAATTCATGAAATATTTATTCCAGTTTTATGGCAGTGCCTCTTGAGGTTTGGCTTTTCCCGACTAGGTTGTATTCGAAGGTATACGAATTTTCAGTAGTAGTTAATATTTTCATGTGAATTGATTGTTCTTCCGACTTGGTCTTAGGGTGTAATTTCTTAACAATATACTCGCAGTCGTTTATCCATCTTACGCTAGAGGTGTCTGAGACTCCATTAAAGTAACCTACTTCTATCGTATCATTTCTCATAAAGGTCGTGGTTATTTCCTTGCCGTCGATTTCCGAGGTAAAGGAAAACTCACCTTTTTTGAAGCTTTCACAATCTCTTTGAGGTTGGTAGCATGAGCATATTAAAATCAGCGTTATTGAATACAAGATTATTTTTTTTGTCATGGTGCAAAATAAATAAATATAAAGCTAATGTCCTTCGTATGCTTTAAAACTTCCGTCAGAATAGAAAATAATTATTTTTTCAATCGACTTTTCGTCATTTTTGATAACCGTCTTTTGAAATTCATTTTTTAAATCGGGTTTTTTGGGGGAAGGTTGTTCCTTTTTATTGTCGGAAGGAAAAACACCTTTTCCGTTTAATAGCCAATAAAGATTTACTTCCGGAAATGTTTTAATCACTTTTAAAACGAACTCTAAACTCGGCTTGTTGCGACCGCTGAGAAGGTGTGAGATGCTTGACCGCTGAACCCCGACCTTGTCGGCAAAAGAGGAGGCGGAGAGGTTATAATACCGCAACAATTTGTCTAAGCGTCCGATAAAATCTTCAGTGTTTACCATTGTAATATAATAATACCCAAAGATAGGTAAAATCGACTGCATAAACTATGTCGAGATAATGGTTACAACTATTATTCGCTGAATTTTAGGTTAAATCAAATACGGTTAAACTACTGATTATAAATAAGTTAAATTAATATTTTATAAAATGTTAAAAATCACGTAATATTTATTTACAAATGTATACAATCCATCAAATTATATGTGTTTTTTTGTTTACATATGTAATTTATATTGTTTACAATTGTAATGGGATAAGGTCTTATTTTTGCCGTTGCGAAATAACAGTCAACTATGCCGAATACACATGTGGATTACCCAACATTCAAAGAAAATTCTGTTCAGGGTAGATACGTTACCAATGCCGAGGTATTATCATTTCTTGAAAAATTGCCTGTCGATTTCATTAGGGAAACCATAGGGTATTCTGTTGAGGGCCGCCCCATAAAAAGTGTTACTTGGGGAAAGGGAACTACAAAAGTTTTGCTGTGGTCTCAGATGCACGGTAATGAATCAACAACTACCAAAGCGCTATTCGATATCATTAATTTATTACAAGCCCAATCTGATATTTCAAATATCTTAGGGCAGTGTACCCTAAAGATAATTTTTATTTTAAATCCCGATGGTGCGGAGGTTTATACTCGAGTCAATGCAAACGCAATTGATTTAAATAGGGACGCCCAAAAACGAAGTCAACCTGAAAGCAAGGTATTGCGAAAGACATACGATGAGTTTAAGCCTGATTTTTGCCTTAACCTACATGGTCAGCGTACCATTTTTAATGTTGGGTTTACTTCTAAACCGGCGACGGTCTCGTTTTTAGCTCCTGCCAGTAATATCGAACGGAACATATCACCTTCCCGTGAGCTTAGTATGCAACTCATTGTGGCAATGAACGAGGTGCTGCAAAAACTGATTCCCGGTCAAGTCGGGCGCTATGATGATGCTTTTAACGAAAATTGCGTTGGAGATGCCTTTCAAATGCTGAATACGCCTACAGTGCTTTTTGAAGCGGGTCATTATCCTGGGGATTATAAACGGGAAAGAACTAGGGAATTTATTTTTTATGCCTTGTTAACAGCGTTAAAAACGTTGGCATTAGATCAAGTTTCCAATTTTGATAGCAAAGATTATTTTACCATCCCTGAAAATAATAAACTGTTTTTTGATGTTTTGATTAAAAATGTACAAGAGGTAGATAAATCAACCGAAAAGGTTAGGGATGTGGGTATTTTGTTTGTCGAGACACTAAGAAACGGCGAAATTGAATTTGTCCCTAAGGTTGCCGAAATAGGTAACCTAAAAGGGTTTCATGGTCATAAAACATACGATTGTACAATCGAAGAAGACTTGATTGAATTAAAAAAACAACCGTACTGGGATAATATAAATACCTGATTCAGCGTATTTTTTGTAGCGAAAACGTTTGAAATTTACATTTTTGTTAAAAAAATGCAAGTTTTGTTGAATATATTTTCTTAATTTTTTACTTTTGTCCAAAATATACCATTAATTATGAATAAAGTTAAGTTAGACGAAATCGATCATCAAATTCTTGATATGTTGATCGACAACACCCGGACTCCTTTTACAGATATAGCAAAAAAACTTTTAATTTCGGCGGGAACCGTTCATGTTCGGGTAAAAAAGATGGAAGAGGCCGGTATCATAAAAGGGTCTTCGCTTACATTGGATTATGTGAAGTTGGGCTATGCATTCATTGCTTACGTGGGCATATATTTAGAGAAAACACATCAAACGAAATTTGTTTTGGAGCGTCTGGAGCAAATTCCAAATGTTACCGTAGCTCATATAACTACTGGAAAATTCAATATTTTTTGTAAAATAAGGGCAAAGGATACCACTCACGCAAAGAATATTATTTTTAAAATCGATGATATTGATGGTATAAGTAGAACCGAGACAATGATTTCATTGGAAGAAAGCATAAATGATAAAAAACGCTTGATGCATACTATTTTTAACGAATTGTAGATTAGCACAAGTTAAGTGTTCGAAATGAATCCCAAAGCATAAGTTGTTTTGGGATTTTTTTTATCTTAGTTTCATGAAGACTTCCGAAATTCAGCTTCCTAGCCCCATCCCTTTTTATAAGACTTATATTGATGTTTTGGGTGAGGTAGACCTAGATGATATGCTAAAAAACCAATTGAAGAATTTTCCGGAGTTTATCGAGAGTATACCTGATGCTACTTTCCATTTTGCTTATGCTGAAGGCAAATGGAGTATAGCAGAGGTGCTATTGCATATTTTAGATGCCGAACGCGTCTTTCAATACAGGGCTTTGCGCTTTTCCAGGGGTGATAAAACCCCGTTGCCAGGTTTTGATCAAGATTTGTTTGTTGTCAATAGTGATTGCAACTCCCGTTCTAAAAAAAGTCTTATCGAGGAGTATAAAGCGGTAAGAAATGCTACGATTACTTTATTCTCAAGCTTTGATCGACCTGTTTTAGATTTAAAAGGTACTGCAAGTGACTTAGAATGGAGCGTGGCTGCTTTGGGCTTTGTTATCTGTGGACATCAAAAACACCATAGAAACATAATACGGCAGCGATATCTGGGTTAATTATTCAAAATCGCCTTCTTCCTCAGACTCAAAATCTGAACCGAAATCATTTCTTGCTTCCTGAGAATCCACTTTTTCTAGAACGGAGTCTTCTGACTTGTCTTCTAGTTCCTTTTCAATGTTTTCCTCGAAATTCGAAATAAAACTTGCCAGACTCTTGCTGATTTTTACCATGTAAATAGTGTCTTCGGTCTTAAGTTCAACGGCTTCGACAATTTCACCACTGCCATTTCTAAAGGTAATGATGTCGTCGTCACCATAACCGTAAGGATAAGTTTCAATCAGTAGGGCGGCCAATGTGTGGTCAAGCTTTTTGTAGTCAACAAGTTTGCGAATCATAATAGGTTGGTTTGTTATTATGAAACTAAACTATGTAAATTTTTCTTTGAAGAAATCAAAGAGTTGTCAAACCCGAATATTAGTACATGAACTTAGAGTTCATTGTAGTATGTAAATGCCTGTTGATATAAATTTTCTGGAATTTTTATGTCAATCACAGGTTTTCCTATCGTATGGAGTAGCACAAAATTAATATTGCCATGCGAATTTTTCTTATCAAACTTTAGAAGTGATAAGATATTTTGAATATCCGAAGGTGAAAACTTTACCCTTTTATAGCGATTGAAAAAGGTCGATGTAATGTCTTCCAGCGCTTCTTCGGAAAGATTGGTCAGGTGAAGTGACAAATAGGCTTCTAGTATCATGCCAATAGCTATTGCCTCACCGTGAAGTAAGGTCTCGTGTTCGGTACTCTCCAAGAAGTAAGACTCTATGGCGTGACCCAGCGTGTGCCCGTAGTTCAATATTTTGCGGAGTCCCTGCTCGGTCGGGTCTTGTAGTACGACTTTGTTTTTTATAATGACCGAATCATAAATTGGTTGATCTAAGTCAACAAAATCTGTAATCAGTTTTAGGGATTTCCAATAAGCGGCGTCTTGAATTAATCCGTGTTTTAGCATTTCGGCAAAGCCGCTGTTCAATTGTCGTTTTTCCAAGGTTTCTAAATACTCGGATATTACCAATACCATCTCTGGTTGATTTATTACCCCGATTTGATTTTTTAAAGGGCCAAGGTCTACTCCCGTTTTTCCACCTACCGAGGCATCGACCATTGCGAGTAGGGTTGTGGGTATATTGATGAAGGCAATTCCTCTTTTAAAGGTAGAGGCTACAAACCCCCCAAGGTCGGTGACTACACCACCGCCGAGATTGATGAGTAGACTCTTACGATCAGCATCTAAGTTTGACAATGCTTCCCATACGTGAGTACAGGTGCTGATGTTCTTATTTTCTTCCCCTGGTTCAATTTCGATGACCTCAAAATCATATTTATCCTGTAATCTCGACATTAGAACAGGAAGGCAGTCGCGCCGAGTGTTCGTGTCTACAAGTATAAATAATTTAGAATAATTCTTTTCGGTCAAATGCTGTTCGAGAATAGCATATGCGTTGTGGTTAAAATGAACGGCGTATGAGGCAGAGGTGATCGATTCCATTAAAATATCATTTCATGTGTACATTCCATGTGCTGGAATATCTTAATTCAAAACCGCAAAATAAAGGTAATTTTTTGTCAAAAGAATATATTTTCTGTCATTATCTTTGATTGGTTATAATTTCGTAGTAAATGAATCCCATATTCGAAGATACTCAAATTGCATTTGAACTGAAGTCCGATTCTGAATTGGAAAGGGCTTACTTTTTGTTTAAAATGATATCTAATGAACCTTTGGTGAAAATGGGTACTGCGGTCACTAATTTCGCTATTAAGGCCAGGCTTCCCGTAGAGGGTCTTATTCGGGCCACTGTATTCGATCATTTTTGTGGAGGAGTCAATGAAAATGATTGTATGACCGTCGTAGATAAAATGTGGGAAAAACAAGTGTGCTCCGTGCTTGACTATTCTGTTGAGGGAAGTAATGAAGAGGATCCATTGGATAATGCCCTTGCCACGGTTTTACGGGTATTGGATTTTGCCAAGGAAAGAGATGCCATTCCTTTCGCGGTCTTTAAACCAACGGGATATGGCCGTTTTGAACTGTTTGAAAAAATAGGAAAAGGTGTCGCCTTGACCGAAAAAGAAACAGCGGAATGGGGGCGGGTGGAACGGCGGTTCGAAGTTACTTGTAAAAAAGCCTACGATTTAGATGTATCGCTATTAATAGATGCCGAAGAAAGTTGGATGCAGAGCGCAGCTGACCAATTGGTAGAGAAAATGATGCGTAAATACAATACGGAAAAGGCCATTGTATTCAATACACTTCAAATGTATCGTTGGGATCGTATGGACTATTTAAAAAAACTACATAGTACTGCCCGAAAAGATAATTTTAAGATTGGTATAAAAATCGTTCGTGGTGCGTATATGGAAAAAGAAAATGAACGCGCCGAAGAGAAAGGGTATCCCTCTCCGATATGCGCCTCTAAAAAAGCAACAGATGATAATTTCGATGCAGCAGTGGAATATATGTTGACCGATTTAGATACCATTTCAATTTTTGCAGGAACCCATAATGAAAACAGCTGTTATAAACTAATGCAACTGATGCGAGATGCGGGTGTGCCGCCCAATGATGCCCATATCTGGTTTGGTCAATTGTATGGCATGAGCGACCACATCTCTTTCAATTTGGCCGCGAAAAAATACAATGTCGCAAAGTATCTTCCTTTCGGCCCTGTGCGTGATGTAATGCCTTATCTTATTCGGCGCGCTGAGGAAAATACTTCGGTAGCTGGGCAAACCAGTCGCGAATTGTCGTTGTTGAAAAAGGAACGAAAAAGAAGGAATATTTAGTTATTTGGCGGATTTTCTCTTGCTATAATGGTGATTGAACACTAGCTGGCAAACAATCGGTTGCTAGTTTTCAGTATCACCGATGTATTTCATTTATTCGGCTAGAACTTGTTCCGCGAGCGCTTTATTTGGACAGTTTTTGACTTTTAAGACCATATCTTTCCCTTTAATCTCCCCTTCGATAAAATACGTTTTACATCCTCCTGATTTGGTGTCACTTCTTCTAAAATCAACATCCCCATGAGTAAGAAGAAAATTGATGTCGAGAGAATCTAACTTTTTGGTTTCAAGCATGCTGTTGATTTCTTCAGAATAAGATAGTGGTTTCGAGCGGATATCCTTTAAAGTTCTGCAATTTGGAAAGTAGCAAAACTCCGTTCCGGTTTCAGAAGATTTCTTTTTTAGAAAAAATGCCAAAAAAACGATACCTATGGACAAGCCAATCATATAGAATCCCAAACGCTTTAAAAACTCCATAAATAATAAAATTAAAAAATAAGGAAATTGATGTCACTGTATTGTAAGTCGAACCATTCGCCCACTGATTTACTTGTTAATATACCGTGGTACATATATAGGCCATTACGAAGACCCTTGTCGAAGCGGAGCGAATTTTCAAGACCTCCGTCTTCTCCCAGCTTTAGAAGATAGGGAGTAAAGATATTGCTTATGGAAATTGAGGCTGTTTTTGGGTAGCGAGAAGGAATGTTGGGAACCCCGTAATGAATGACTCCGTATTTTTCGATTGTTGGTTTATTGTGGCTGGTAATTTCGCTGGTTTCGAAGCACCCCCCCATATCAATACTGACATCAATGATAACCGCACCTTTTTTCATATGTTCGACCATGGTACTCGAAACAACTACGGGTGACCTATCGGCTCCTCGTACGGCTCCTATGGCTACATCGCAACGTTTTAGGGCCTTAAGTAAATTTTTTGGCTGTATGGTAGAAGTGTAAATGGTCTGCTTAAGATTTGTTTGAATGTTTCTTAGCTTGGTAATCGAATTATCAAAAACTTTTATGTTGGCACCTAGGCCAATTGCGGACCTTGAAGCAAATTCCCCGACCGTTCCAGCACCAATGATTACTACTTCTACGGGTGGTACTCCGCTTATGTTCCCGAACATAAGGCCGTTCCCTTTATTCGTCGCAGCCATAATCTCTGAAGCGATGAGAACTGACGAAATCCCGGCAATTTCGCTTAATGAACGAACCGCTGGGTATTTACCATCTTCATCACGAATATATTCAAAAGCGATACCGGTGATACGCTTTTTAGCCATTTCCTCGAAATATTCCTTGTACTGAGTTTTTATTTGAAGCGCCGAAATCACAATTGATTGCGGGTTTAGCATGGCGATTTCTGCAAGGGTAGGTGGCTCGACTTTTAAGAGTAGGGGGCATGCGAAAACTTTCTTTGTATCCCTAGTGATTTCGGCACCTGCGTTGGTATATTCAATGTCGGTGTAATTGGCACCTTCACCGGCTCCTGATTCGATTAATACTCGATGTCCGTTACTTGTAATGGCATTTATGGCATCTGGGGTAAGACATACCCGTTTTTCTTGATACTGGTTTTCTTTAGGGATGCCTATAAAAAGTTCTCCTTTTTGCTTGAGTACTTCCAAAGTTTCTTCTTGAGGCAGTAATTGCTGTTTGCTAAAAGGAGAAGTGGGTTGGTTCATATGCGTAAGTCTGGAATCCAAGGAAAAGATTGGTGCCAAATTTACAACATTTTAAGATAAAAGTAGGTGCTAAATTGGGAATTGAAGAGAGGGGGCTTCAGCACTAAGCCAGATTAAAACCAACTTTGCAATGCATGCCGAACCTGATGAAAAAAATTGTTTAAGCTTTTGGTCGGCAATGGCTGATTTGAATCTTGATCTGTATCGTTATGATTTTCGTTCTCGTCGAATTCTTTTTTTTCCGCTGTATCAAGGGTGCTATTTAGGCCCTGCTTTTCTTTTAAAATTTTTAATTCGGCCTCCATAGCCTCCAGGTCAATACCATGAACATATCTATCAACCAACTTTACCCTGATAAAATATACGATTGGTATGATGACCATACATACCGCGACTAAATATAATATTTCGTTTTCATCAATTTTACTTGCGTCTTCACTGAAAACACTGTAAAGCTGAAAAGCATACATTGAAATTGGTATCAGAATGATGTGGTACCACCAATTTTTTGCAGTTGTAAACCAGATAATCAATAGAGCCAAGGGAATTAATTTGCTTAAATAGAAGTAAAAAGCTACCGTTACATCATCATAGCCATTGTTGGAGAAAGTAATTCCAAGAAAAGACCATGTATTATCTGAATTTACAGGGAGGTATTTATAAGAGTAGAATAAAATAGGAGAAATGGCAATTATAAGGGCGAATATCCCTTCAATTATCAATTTTTTCTTAATGCGATTTCTGTTAGACATATATACCTAACACAAAAATACAAATATTATTATATAGAAAGGGCAGTACAAAAATTTTGTACTGCCCTAATCACAGTAATTCTATGTGAAATATATATTATGCTCTTATGTTTCTTTTGGCAATGTCTCTGTCGATGCTTTGTGTTTGGTATATGCTATCTTCTTCTGCAGTGGATGCAGAAGTACAAGAAGCGGCCAATAATGATACACTAGCTAAAACGGCGAATAGAACTTTTTTGGTTTTCATTTTACGAGGGTTTTTAGTTAAAAAAATGGTTTAGAATAACGCAAATGTAATCAATGAGAATTCAAATAAGCACTCATGATGTTAAAAATAATGCATTTCAACCTATAAAACGGTGTTTTTGTCGGAAATATTGCATTTCGTGTAAATTTTTAATTAAAAACATCCATCAATAAACATAAGAGTACTGAGATAGTAGGTGTGTGGTAAATATGAGGTTACAAGATAAATTTTGGCGATTTCTTGCTTCGTGAAGTAATTAAATGATTAAGAAAAACATAACGAAATGATGCTGCGGAGCGATGATCTTTTTAATCAAAGACTTTCAGATTTCGTGTTTCGGGGTCGAGTACTCCTAAAAAAATGTTAGTGGCATCTTCAGGAAGAAAAGATTTTATTTTTTCTGGCCATTCAATAAAAACCCAAACGTTTTGGTTTAAATAATCTTCCAGACCTAAATCTAGTGCTTCGGTTTCGTCGTTCAATCTATAGAAATCAAAGTGATAGGCCAAAAGTGCTCCGGCCTTGGATTGGTATTCATTTACAATGCCAAAAGTTGGGCTATTGGCATTATTTTCTCCTCCTAATTGTTTGACCAAACCTTTTATCAAAGTAGTCTTCCCTGCCCCCATATCTCCATAAAAGCAAAGTACTTTAGATTTTGTATGTGCAATAAGTTGTCGAGCAACTTCCTGAATTTCATGTTCTTTAAAGGTTACTTCCATGCATTATAACATATTTACCTTGGTTCAAGTACAACAAAGGGTATAATCATCTCTTCTAGTGAAACACCTCCATGCTGATAGGTATTTCTATAATAACTCACATAGTGATTGTAGTTATTGGGGTATGCAAAAAACAAATCATTTTTTGCGAAAATAAAAGAACTGCTCATATTAATACTTGGCAAATGAATCTTCGCCGGGTGTTTTGCCTCAAATACATCTTTCTTTTCATAGGTAAGACTGCGCCCCGTTTTATAACGTAGGTTCAAGCTTGTTTCTTTGTCTCCAATAACTTTTGAGGGCTGCTTTACATTGATTGTACCATGATCCGTAGTTATTATCAATTTAAAGCCCATGTTTTGTGCTTGTTGAATAATTTCAAGAAGGGGTGAGTTTTTAAACCAGCTTTGCGTCAAAGATCGATAGGCTTTATCGTTAGAGGCCAATTCTTTTATGACCTCCATTTCTGTCTTGGAGTGCGAAAGCATGTCAACAAAGTTATAGACGATTACTGTGAGGTCATTGTCTTTTTGCGATTTAAAATTTTGCAATAACTGCTTTCCTTGTCTTAGGCTACTTATTTTATGATATTCCCATTTCAGATCCAGACCCAAACGTTTGATTTGTTCTCCAAGAAATTTGTCTTCATATAGATTTTTCCCCCCTTCATCGGTATCGTTTCTCCACCATTGTGGATATTTCTTCTCCATATCTAGGGGAGTGAGTCCTGAGAAAATGGAATTACGGGCATATTGGGTTGCAGTAGGCAGTATACTGAAATAGGAGTCTTCCTTTATTTTTTTATAAAAAGAGGTTATAGTGTCTTCAAAGGCATACCATTGATCATAGCGTAGATTGTCGATGACTACCAAGAGGGTAGGCGAGTCTTTAAGTTCAGGGTATACCCATTCTTTAAAAAGGGTGTGTGACATTACAGGGGAATCTGTATTGTCGAACCAATCTTCATAATTTTTATCGATGAATTTTCCGAATTGATTATTGGCTTCTGATTTTTGAGATTCTAATATTTCAAACATACTTGAATCTTCAATTTCTTCAAGGCGTAATTCCCAGTAAATCAATTTTTTATAAAGGTCTGCCCATTCTTTAAAAGTATTTACCATTGAAAGGTCCATCGAAATCTTACGAAACTCTTGCTGGTAGTTGGCGGTAGTCTTTTCGGAAACCAAGCGGGAGTGATCTAAATTTTTCTTTAACGATAGGAGAATTTGGTTCGGATTGACCGGTTTTATCAAATAGTCTGCAATTTTTGACCCAATGGCCTCCTCCATAATAAACTCCTCCTCACTTTTCGTAATCATGACTACGGGCAATGAAGAATCCATTGCTTTGATTTCGCTAAGTGTCTCAAGACCAGAAATACCAGGCATATTTTCATCTAAAAAGACAATGTCGGCCCGAGTACTGGCAAGCTCCTGTAATGCTTCCTGACCACTTCGACAGGTAACGACTTCGTAATTCTTAGCTTGTAGAAAAAGTATATGTGGTTTTAAAAGATCAATTTCATCATCGACCCAAAGTATTGTTATCTTGTTCATTTAGTACCTATATTTACCCTCCAATTAAGAACAGGTTTTGACAAATTCAAAAAAACTAAAAATATTCAATGATCCAATTTACGGATTTATTGGTATTCCGGATCCTCTAATATTTAGCTTGATAGAGCATCCTTATTTTCAGCGTCTACGTAGAATTTCCCAGATGGGACTTTCTTATTTGGTATATCCGGGCGCTCATCACACTAGGTTTCATCATGCATTGGGGAGTATGCACTTGATGGAAAAAGCTATTCAAATACTTCGTTTTAAGGGAGTTGAGATTAATGATGAAGAATCGCAGGCCTTGTTGTGTGCAATTTTATTGCATGATATAGGGCATGGCCCGTTTTCCCATGCAATGGAACATAGTATTGTAGAAGGAACAAGTCATGAACACATTTCATTGCTTTTTATGAGAGCTTTGAACGATAAGTTTAACGGAAGTTTAACGATGGCCATAGAAATTTTTCAAGGTAAATACCAAAAGAAATTTATGAACCAATTGGTGTCTAGCCAATTGGATATGGATCGCTTAGATTATCTGAAACGTGACAGTTTCTACACTGGGGTTGCAGAAGGAAACATCAATGCCGATAGGTTGATTACGATGTTGAACGTTATTGATGGCAACCTTGTTGTTGAGGAGAAGGGGATTTATTCCGTTGAGAAGTTTTTAATGGCCAGACGATTTATGTATTGGCAAGTTTATCTGCATAAAACGGGAATCGTAGGGGAACAACTTTTAAATAGAATATTGCAACGCGCCAAGCAACTTACCAATGATGGCGTGAATGTCAACTGTGGTGAATCACTGTTGTTTTTTCTGAAAAACTCTATTGGAAAAGATGATTTCAATCTAGAGGTTTTGAATGTATTTGCGCAACTTGACGATATCGATATACTTGCCGCAATCAAGAAATGGCAAACGCACGACGATTTTGTTTTGTCTCGATTGTGTAAGATGCTTATAAATCGCAGATTACTTCATATTAAACTAAAAAACAAACCTATTGAAAATGTCAAAATAGAAAAGCATTTCAAAAATCTTAAGAAAAAGTACGGACTTTCCGATACCGAAACCGAATATTTTGTTTTTTCCGGGTCTATAGAAAATAGGGCTTACGACCTAAACAGGCAGAATATAAATATTCTAAAAAAAGATAGGAAGATAGTCGATGTGGCCAAGGCATCCGATCATTTGAATTTGAAAGCTTTATCGAAAACTGTGACGAAGTATTATTTTTGTTATCCAAAGTCACAAATTATCTTTGATTAAAACGAGTCGTTGAACTGGGCGTGGTTCATGGAAATAAGTGGTAGAAAACTATTTTATACCGCCAACAAACTTAGAACGGAATGTTATAGAAGTATTTTCAATAGGATTCTGATTAACAATTTTTCTTACATTTGTCTCCATGGTATTCACAGCAGTTCAGATTGCAGATATTTTGGAAGGTGAGATAGAGGGAGATCCTGAGATAGCCGTTCATAAACTCGCTAAAATTGAAGAGGGCGAAAAGGGGTCATTGACTTTTTTGGCCAACCCGAAGTACACTTCTTACATCTACACGACCAAAGCGTCCATTACTATTGTAAATAAAGATTTTATTCCTGAACAAAAACTACAGACCACATTGATTAAGGTCGATGACGCCTACAAATCCTTTTCTAAGTTGTTAGAGTATTATAATGAAGTGAAAAACAACAAAGTGGGGATTGAAGAACCTGTTTTCAAAACCGAGACGGTTACGTATGGGGCGAATTTTTATTTGGGAGCATTTTCCTATTTAGGTAATAAAGTACGAATTGGTGATAATGTGAAGATATATCCCAATGCATATATTGGAGATAATGTTTCCATAGGCGACAACGTTGTCATCTTTGCTGGGGCCAAAATATATTCTGAAACCGTTATTGGAAATAACTGTGTTGTGCATAGCGGTGTTGTAATCGGCGCTGACGGATTCGGTTTTACACCCAACAAAAATGGAGAGTTTAGTAAAGTACCCCAAACGGGTAATGTAATTCTTGAAGATAATGTCGATGTAGGTGCAGGTACTACAATTGATAGGGCTACCTTAGGCTCAACAATTTTACGTAAGGGCGTAAAACTTGACAATCAGATACAAATAGCCCATAACGTTGAAATCGGGGAAAACACGGTTATTGCCGCCCAAACGGGTATTGCAGGTTCGACCAAGATAGGAAAACGGTGTATGATAGGGGGGCAAGTAGGTATTGTGGGGCATATTGTTATTGGTGATAACGTACGCATTCAAGCACAATCGGGAATTGGAAGAAATGTAAAGGATAATGAAGTATTGCAAGGGTCTCCGGCACTGAATTACGGGGAGTACAATAAATCATATGTGCACTTTAAAAATTTACCAAAGATTATAAATAGAATTGACCAATTGGATAAAGGAACTCATGGAGAGCAACACAAGTAATAAACAACGGACAATCAAGAAAGAGGTCACTTTAAAAGGGGTAGGCCTTCATACGGGGGCAAATGTTACGCTCAAATTTGTGCCCGCTGCAGAAAATTTTGGATACGCATTTAAGCGTGTAGACCTTGAGGGTGAGCCTGTTATCGAAGCAGATGCCAATTATGTTGTAAACACGCAAAGGGGGACCAATTTAGAAAAGAGAGGTGTAAAGATTCAAACATCTGAACATGTTTTGGCCGCGTTGGTTGGCCTCCAGATTGATAATGTTCTTATTGAATTAGATTCTCCAGAACCTCCAATTCTAGATGGTTCATCGAAGTTTTTTGTACAGGCTCTGGAAGAGGCCGGCATTGTGGAACAAGATGCAGAACGCGAAGAATACGTGGTAAAAGATGTGATGTCTTTCAAAGATGAGGCCACTGGAAGTGAAATCACTGTTATTCCATCAGATAGCTATCAGGTTACGGCCATGGTCGATTTTGGTACTAAGATTTTAGGAACACAAAACGCGACTCTCGAGAGACTGTCCGATTTCAAAAAAGATATTGCAGACGCCCGGACTTTTAGTTTTTTGCATGAGTTGGAGATGTTGTTGGAAGAAGGTCTCATTAAAGGTGGTGATTTGAACAATGCCATTGTCTATGTAGATAAAGAGATTTCTGAAGAGACTATGAAAAAGCTTGAGGAAGCTTTCAACAAGAAAAAACTTTCGGTAAAACCAAATGGTATACTTGATAATCTTACACTGCATCACCCCAATGAGGCTGCAAGACATAAGTTATTGGATGTTATTGGTGATTTGGCACTGACCGGTACACGTATACGCGGAAAAGTCATTGCCAATAAGCCCGGACACTATGTGAATACGCAGTTTGCAAAGAAATTATCAAAAATCATAAAACTGGAAAAAAGAAATAAAATTCCACAGTATGATTTAAGTAAGGAGCCATTGATGGACATTCACCAAATTATGGCGATGCTACCCCATAGACCTCCCTTTCTCTTGATTGATAGAATTTTAGAGCTTTCTGATACGCATGTGGTGGGTATGAAAAACGTAACCATGAACGAGCCATTTTTTGTGGGTCATTTCCCTGGGGCGCCAGTGATGCCAGGGGTTCTTCAGGTAGAGGCCATGGCCCAGACAGGAGGTATTTTGGTGTTAAGTACGGTACCAGATCCCGAAAATTATTTGACATTTTTCATGAAAATTGATAATGTGAAATTTAAACAAAAGGTTTTGCCGGGTGATACCTTAATTTTTAATTGTTCGCTTATTACTCCGATACGAAGGGGAATCTGTCATATGCAGGCATATGCCTATGCAAATAATAAATTGGTCTGCGAAGCGGAACTTATGGCACAAATCGCAAAAAAGAAATAATATGAACCAACCCCTTGCTTACATACACCCAGGAGCAAAAATAGCGAAGAATGTGGTGGTGGAGCCTTTTACTACCATTCATAATAATGTTATTATCGGTGATGGTACCTGGATCGGTTCGAACGTTACTATTATGGAAGGTGCCAGAATAGGGAAAAATTGTAATATTTTTCCCGGGGCCGTAATTTCCGCGCCACCCCAAGATTTAAAATACAATGGGGAAGAAACTACGGTAAATATTGGTAATAATACGACCATAAGGGAGTGTGCTACAATACACAAAGGAACTTCTGATAGAAATAAAACGGTCATAGGCAAGAATTGTCTTATTATGGCCTATTGTCATATAGCTCATGATTGTATTGTGGGTAATAATTGTATTTTTTCGAACAATTCGACCTTAGCGGGTCATGTTACCATTGGTGACAATGTTATTCTTGCAGGCCTTGTTGCAGTGCATCAATTCGTTGCAATTGGGCAACATGCCTTTGTTACCGGGGGGTCTTTGGTTCGTAAAGATGTTCCACCTTTTGTAAAAGCGGCCCGTGAGCCCTTATCATATGTGGGTATTAACTCAGTGGGATTGCGCCGTAGAGGGTATAAATCGGAAAA
The DNA here is from genome assembly GCF_900103215.1 of Kriegella aquimaris. Classification (GTDB taxonomy): domain Bacteria; phylum Bacteroidota; class Bacteroidia; order Flavobacteriales; family Flavobacteriaceae; genus Kriegella; species Kriegella aquimaris. The sequence goes on along the minus strand of NZ_FNGV01000001.1, from coordinate 363,784 downwards.
GATTCGTGAAATTCAGAACATTTATCGTATTCTTTACCAAAAGAACTATAACAATACGCAAGCCGTTCAGATTATTGAGGCCGAGATGGAGGCGACACCTGAGCGGGATGAGATTTTACAGTTTATTCGCGACTCACAACGCGGCATCATGAAAGGATATTTCAGTAACAGCTAGATATAGTATTCGAATTCAGAACAAATAAATAATTTCAGTGGTAGTTTTATAATAAAGAATCTAGAGTGTAATTTTTAATTCTTTTTACTTTAAATTACTGAATATCAAAATATTTACGCAATAATAATTAAGTATGGCATCAACATCAGATATTAGAAAAGGATTGTGCATTCGGTACAATAACGACATTTATAAAATTATCGAATTTCTACACGTAAAACCAGGAAAGGGTCCTGCTTTTGTGCGCACAAAATTGAGAAGTGTTTCATCTGGTAAGGTTTTGGACAATACGTTTTCAGCGGGGCATAAAATCGAAGATGTCCGCGTTGAAACGCGTTCATATCAATTTTTATATGCCGAAGGAGACACTTACCATTTCATGAATACCGATGATTATAACCAAATTACCTTGCAAGAAAGCTCATTGGATGCGCCGCAACTTTTAAAAGAAGGGGAAGTGGTTACCATATTATTCAACACCGAAGATAGTATGCCTTTGTCAGTTGACATGCCTGCGAGTGTAGTTTTAGAAGTCACATATACCGAACCTGGTGTTAAGGGCAATACGGCCACAAATGCAACAAAACCGGCCAAGGTTGAAACAGGTGCGGAAGTTAATGTCCCGCTTTTTATCAATGAAGGTGATAAAATAAAGATTGATACCGATAAAGGAAATTATATGGAGCGGGTCAAAGAATAGTTTTGTTTTAGTCATTTGTCCATGCTGAACTACTAACCCAGACTTTGCTATGAAATTTCCAAATCCCCATACGTTACAACAAATAGCCACGATTATTGGCTCCGAGTATGTAGGTGAAGATGATTTTCCGGTGTTGGGTATGAATGAAATTCATGTGGTAGAATCCGGTGATATTGTTTTTGTCGATCATCCGAAGTATTATGATAAGGCATTACGTAGTAAGGCCACCGTAGTTCTAATTAATAAACAAGTCGATTGCCCCGATAAAAAGGCACTTCTAATTTCTGACGACCCCTTTCGTGATTTTAATGTATTGACCCAATTTTTCAAACCTTTTGAGAGGTCAAATAGTTTAATTTCTGCTTCAGCTACAATAGGTGAAGATACAGTCATTCAGCCAAATACATTTATTGGTAATAATGTGAAAATTGGTAGGGGTTGCCTTATTCATTCCAATGTTTCCATATACGATAATTGTGTAATTGGTGATAATGTGATTATACATTCGGGTTCGGTATTGGGCTCCGATGCTTTCTATTATAAGAATAGGCCAGAGGGTTTTGATAAATTGAAATCGGGGGGTAGGGTCGTGTTGGAGGATAATGTTGAAATTGGAGCGTTGTGTTCCATAGATAAAGGAGTAACAGGAGACACTACGATAAAAAAAGGGACCAAGTTAGACAATCAGGTACATGTGGGCCATGATACGGTTATTGGCGAAAAGTGTCTGATAGCATCGCAAACTGGTATTGCTGGTTGTGTAATCATAGAAGATGAAGTGACCATCTGGGGTCAAGTGGGAACTAATAGTGGTATCACCATAGGAAAAAAGGCCGTTATCATGGGGCAAACGGGCGTCACAAAATCAGTACCCGGAGGGAAGAGTTATTTTGGGACACCGATAGAAGAATCCCGTGAAAAATTGAAGCAATTGGCATATATCAAGAAGATTCCTTTCATTTTAAAAAGATTGGATGAATAAATTAGGCAAAGATTGCTTCGGAATTCAAGGCAAACCTATATTTTTGTGCAGTTATAAATAAACAATAAATAAAATGAGCGTTCTAGTCAACAAAAACTCCAAAATAATTGTCCAAGGTTTTACAGGTAGTGAAGGTACCTTTCATGCCGAACAAATGATTGAATATGGTACCAATGTTGTTGGTGGTGTAACCCCTGGAAAAGGAGGACAAGAACATTTGGGCAGACCTGTATTTAATACGGTAGCGGAAGCTGTAGAAAAAGTTGGCGCCGATACTTCAATTATATTTGTACCTCCCGCTTTTGCAGCAGATGCGATTATGGAAGCTGCGAATGCTGGTATAAAAGTGATTATTACCATAACAGAGGGTATTCCTGTAGCAGATATGGTAAAGGCTGCTGCCTATATAAAAGATAGGGATTGCAGATTGGTAGGCCCCAATTGCCCTGGTGTTATAACCCCTGGGGAGGCAAAGGTTGGTATTATGCCGGGCTTTGTATTCAAAAAAGGAAATGTGGGAATCGTTTCAAAATCAGGCACACTTACCTACGAAGCTGCTGATCAAGTGGTGCGCCAAGGGCTAGGCATAACTACGGCAATCGGTATTGGTGGTGATCCAATTATTGGAACTACGACCAAAGAAGCGGTAGAATTATTGATAAATGATCCTGAGACAGAATGTGTGGTAATGATTGGTGAAATTGGAGGTCAATTGGAAGCCGATGCTGCAAAATGGTATAAAGAAAGCGGTAGTAAAAAACCGATTGTAGGATTCATTGCCGGAGAAACCGCTCCAGCGGGTAGAACTATGGGTCATGCAGGTGCCATTGTTGGTGGTAGTGATGATACTGCTCAAGCGAAAAAACGTATAATGAGGGAATGTGGAATCAATGTTGTGGATTCCCCGGCCGAAATAGGCTTGAAAGTTAAAGAAGTAATGGGTTGATTCGCCTTTAAGAAATACGATGTCTGAAAAGATATTATAGGAATAAATCCCGTCTATAGCGGGATTTTTTTTCGCCTTTATGTGAAACAAAACTTATATTTGATAAACGACTAAGCAAATCACAAATAGAATGAAACTTTTAGAAGGTAAGAATGTAATCATCACAGGAGCAAGTAGGGGAATCGGTAGAGGTATAGCAGAAATATTTGCCGACCACGGCGCCAATGTAGCTTTTACCTATAGCTCAAGTGAAAAACCCGCCCTTGAATTGGAAAAGGACTTGACGAAAAAAGGGGTTAAGGCAAAGGCTTATAAAAGTAATGCCGCGAGCTTCTCTGAATCGGAAAAATTGGTTGCCCAAATCTTGACTGATTTTGGAGGAATCGATGTGCTCATCAATAATGCCGGGATTACAAAAGACAATTTGCTGATGCGTATGTCTGAGGAAGATTTTGATACCGTAATCGAGATCAATCTTAAATCAATTTTTAATATGACGAAAGCCGTTCAGCGAACTTTTTTAAAGCAACGTAAAGGCTCTATTATCAATATGAGTAGTGTCGTCGGTGTCAAAGGAAACGCCGGACAGACAAACTATGCGGCGTCAAAAGCCGGAATGATAGGTTTTACTAAATCGGTAGCGCTTGAATTAGGTTCTAGAAACATCCGTTGTAATGCTATTGCTCCTGGGTTTATAGAAACGGAAATGACTGGTAAATTAGATGAAAAAACGGTTCAAGGTTGGCGAGAGGCTATTCCCTTGAAAAGAGGGGGCACACCTGAAGATATCGCTAATGCGTGTCTTTTCTTTGCATCCGACCTGTCCGCTTATGTTACAGGTCAGGTTTTAAATGTTGACGGCGGTATGCTGACCTAAAGCTTAAGTGTTACAAAAGGTTATTCTTTGGGAAGAAAATAGAAGCTTAATACGCCATATACAAAGCGGTATAATTAGCTTATATTTTTAGAATTATATGCAGATTTTGGTGAATTTATTTTGTTTTATCGCATGTAATGGAAAAAAGTCTAGAAAGCAGAATAAGAAGGAAGATTTATAGAAGAGAGATAATTAGCGGATGCAGGTTGTAACTTTATTGTGGATTCTTTTAGCTGCCATAGCGGCCTTGGCCATAGTATTTTTACAATACTACTATCGAAAAAAAAGAAAAGGGAGATTACCTCTTTTGCTCTCATTTTTACGTTTTATAGCGATTTTCGGTCTGCTTTTGCTCCTTATTAACCCTAAATTCTCAAAGTTCGATTATACTTTGGAAAAGGTCAATTTGGTGTTGCTTACAGATAATTCAACTTCCGTAGGCCCTTTTAAAAAGGATATAGAAGCTATTTTAGAAGAAATTGATGCATCTTCTCAAATCAAGGAAAGATTCAATCTCCAGCATTATCAATTTGGTTCCAATTTGAACGAAATGGATAGTTTGTCATTTCGAGAAGCGAATACCGATATTGGTAAAGCTCTTTCCGCTATAGATGATATTTATGCTACTTCGAAGACAGTGGCAGTACTCGTAACCGATGGCAACCAGACATTGGGTAAAGACTATGAGTTTTTAGGTACGAACCTCAAAGTGCCTATCTATTCTATTGTGGTAGGCGACACCACAAAATATGAAGATTTGGGCATCGCTCAAATAAATGTGAACCGATACGCCTTTTTAAAAAACAAGTTTCCACTTGAAGTTCACGTTTCTTACAATGGGCCGGGTAATCGTTCTTCGTTGAATATTTCGGTCAATGGTAGAAATGTACATCGCGAAACAATCAACTTTTTCGAAGGTAATGACAGCAAGGTGGTCAATGTGCTCTTAGATGCAGTTTCTGTTGGAATAAAGAACGTGCAGGTGACCATAAATCCTTTAGAAAATGAACGGAATACAGCCAACAATACAAAAAATGTTATTGTGGAGGTTATCGACGAAAAAACCAATATTGCGATTGTTTCAGATGTGTTACATCCTGATATAGGGGCGCTGAAAAAGGCAATCGAGTCAAATGAACAACGTTCCGTCTCCATTATGAAGTCAAACGAGACAACCAAGGTGATAGACAATATTGATCTCTTTATCCTTTATCAACCCACTCCGTCATTTAAATCGGTTTATGACTATATCGAAAAAAAGAATGCGGGTGTAATCACTATTACAGGTACCAAAACTGATTTTAATTTCTTGAACGCGATACAAAAACGATATCATATTGAAGATAATTATCCGGTACAAGAAATATATCCGGTCAAGAACGAGGGTTTTTCTAAATTTGATATATCCGACTTTTCATTAGAAGATTTTCCTCCACTTCAAAGTAATGCAGGTCCGAGTACCATAGAAGTTTCGCATTCGACCCTTTTAAATATGCAAATAAAAGGAATCGATATGGCTAGTCCGCTATTATCGATTATAGATGGGGAAAATAGACGAGAAGCTTTACTTTTTGGAGAAAACCTTTGGAAATGGCGTGTACAGAGTTATCGAAACAATCGGGATTTTAGAAATTTTGATGATTTTATCGGAAAGCTCATACTGTATTTGTCTTCCTCAAAATCGAAAAGCCGATTGAATGTCGACTACAACTCAATTTATCAAGGCAGCAACGACGTTAAAATTTCGGCCACCTATTTTGATGAAGCCTTTATTTTTGATGCGAATGTCGATATTTCGATAGTCGTAAAGAATGAAGAGAATAAGATTGAACGTGAATTTCCATTATTGCTTAAGGGCGGCTTTTATGAGGTTGACCTTGGTAGCCTCCCTGCAGGTACCTATAGTTTCAAAGTAACTGTTGAAGGTGAAAATCAATCAAAATCTGGGCGTTTTACCATTTTGAATTTTGATGTGGAAAAGCAGTTTTCTTCAAGTAACTTTATGAAATTGAACCAACTCTCGAAAGATTCGCAGGGAGCGTTGTACTATCCGGCTGAGATAGATTCCTTAATCCAAAATATCTTTCATGATAACCGATTCGTTCCCACCCAAAAAGGCAAGGAAAATATTGTATCTTTGATTGATTTCAGAATTTTATTGGCGCTAATAATGGTTGCTTTGACTTTGGAATGGATTATTCGAAAATATAACGGACTAATCTAAAAACAAGAAACAATAGACATATATGGACAAATTACCAAAAATTGCTATACCTACAGTGGTAGGCATAATTATACTTTTTATTTTATTATCTAAATCTACCGTGACCATAGATTCAGGTCAGGCAGGTGTTTTATATAAAACGTTTGGTGGAGGTGTAGTAACAGATGAGCCGCCAATGGGTGAAGGGTTTCATCTCGTAGCGCCATGGAATAGAGTAACTGTTTATGAAGTTAGACAACAAGAAGTGCTTGAGCAAATGAATGTGTTATCTAGTAATGGTTTGGATATCAAATTGGAAGCATCGGCTTGGTTTGAACCAATACGTAGTGATTTAGGGAAATTGCATCAAGAAAAAGGTCAAGATTATATACAAAGGGTTTTGTTGCCAACAATAAGATCAGCTGCCCGCTCAGTAGTTGGACGTTATACGCCAGAACAATTGTATTCTAGTAAGAGAGATGCTATTCAACAAGAGATTTTTGATGAGACTGAAAAAATAGTGTCAGGACAATATATTCAATTGAATGAAATTCTTGTTAGAGATGTAACCTTACCGCCAACGATTAAAGATGCAATCGAGAGAAAATTGAAGCAAGAGCAAGAATCTTTAGAATATGAATTTAGATTGGTTACGGCTAAAAAGGAAGCGGAGAAAGTTACTATTGAAGCTCAGGGTAAAGCTGATGCCAACCGTATTTTAAGTGCATCGTTAAATGATCAAATCTTAAAGGATAAGGGTATAGATGCTACATTAAAGCTGGCAGAGTCGCCAAATTCGAAGGTGGTAATTGTAGGTGGTAGCGATGGTCTTCCGTTAATTTTAGGAAATAACTAAAACACGTAGTTAATTATTTTTGTTTCATTTTAAACTTTTGTTTTGTGAAATGGAAAATACCTTTTACTTTTACAGCATAATGAAAAACAGAACTACACATCATCATATTCATACTCACGCTTAGGCGAGGTAGGAATGTATTGTAGTAGTACAACATATTTAAAAACCCGTTTGAGCAATCAAACGGGTTTTACTTTTAGAGCTCTTTTGATGGCTTGAACATAACACAAGAAGAAAATGACAAAAATTAGAATTGCTATCCAGAAATCAGGTAGACTAAATGAAGACTCGCTACAGATACTAAAAGACTGTGGTATATCAATTGATAATGGAAAAGACCAATTAAAGGCATCTTCAAGAAACTTTCCAATGGAGGTTTTCTACCTTAGAAATGGAGACATACCTCAATACCTAAGAGATGGTGTGGTAGATATTGCCATTATTGGAGAGAATGTTTTAATTGAAAAAGGAGAGGATATTTCAATTGCAGAAAAACTTGGCTTTTCAAAATGCAAAGTTTCCCTAGCGGTGCCAAAATCTTTTAAATATTCTTCTGTAAAAGATTTTGAAGGTAAGCGAATAGCTACTTCATACCCAAATACTGTAATTAATTACCTGAAAGATAAAGGCGTAACCGCTGATTTACATATTATCAGTGGTTCTGTTGAGATTGCCCCAAATATTGGTTTAGCCGATGCTATTTGTGATATTGTTTCAAGTGGCAGCACGTTATTTAAAAACAACTTAAAAGAAGTCGAAGTAATGCTTACTAGTGAAGCTGTGTTGGCAGTTTCTCCAAAAATTTCTGAAGAAAGAAAAGAGTTATTGGCGAAATTGCAATTTCGTATTCAGTCTGTATTAAGGGCTAGAGGTTCTAAATATGTCTTATTGAATGCTCCGAACGATAAACTTGATACTATAATTTCCTTATTACCGGGTATGCGAAGTCCAACAGTTTTACCATTGGCCCAAAAAGGGTGGAGTTCGGTGCATACGGTAATCAATAAAGATAAATTTTGGGAGGTCATCAGCGAGTTGAAGCAGGCAGGGGCCGAGGGTATATTGGTTTGTCCCATTGAGAAAATGGTTTTGTAATGTATGATATAAGACTCATCGAAAAAGAAGTTTTGAATGATATAATTCCATTGTTGCAAGGCTTAAATCCGAAGATGTCAAAAACGGTTTTGGAAAAGCGTTTGGCGCAAATGGTTTTACAAGGCTATCAGTGTGTTGGGGTATATGATTCACTTAAGTTGATCGGTATTTCTGGATTGTGGGTTTTAACCAAGTATTATGTGGGCAAGCATATTGAGCCCGACAATGTTTATATTATTCCAGAGTATCAGGGAAAGGGCATTGGGAAATTAATGATGGAATGGATTTTTGAGTATGCCAAAAATATTGGTTGTGAGGCTTCCGAACTGAATTGTTATGTTGACAACGAAGCTGGAAAACGATTTTGGGAACAACAGGGCTATACGGCGATCGGTTATCACTTTCAGAAGAAATTTTAAAGAAAATGAATAAAATATACAATCCTGAAAAGGCTGATTGGGAAGCTTTACTTAAAAGACCTACCCAAACTGTGGCTGATATAGAGGCCACGGTCGATGTGATCTTTAAGGAAGTTAAAAATGGAGGTGATACCGTAGTGGAAAAGTATACGCGGCAATTTGATGGCGCTGTATTAAAAAACCAATTGGTTTCAAGTGCCGAGATTGACGAAGCCAAGAATTTGGTGTCACCGGAATTGATGATAGCGATTCAGCAGGCGAAACAGAACATAGAGAAATTCCACAGTGCACAGAAAACGGGGCGAATAGAAATTGAAACAGCTAAAGGCGTAAAATGTTGGCAAGAGAAACGCCCGATACAAAGAGTAGGATTATATATTCCTGGGGGTACGGCTCCTTTGTTCTCTACTATTTTGATGTTGGCCGTGCCTGCCGAAATTGCCGGGTGTAAAAAAATTGTGCTATGTTCACCACCGAATAAGGAAGGTAAAATCAATCCTGCGATACTTTATGCAGCCAATTTGTGTGGGGTAACCCAAATTTTTAAAGTAGGAGGCATTCAGGCGATTGCAGCCATGACCTTCGGTACCGAAAGCATTCCGAAAGTTTATAAAATCTTTGGCCCCGGTAACCAATATGTCACGGTAGCCAAGCAAATTGCGACCAAACATGGGGTTGCCATCGATATGCCTGCAGGTCCTAGTGAATTGTTGGTCGTAGCCGATGATTCAGCGAATGCTTCTTTTGTAGCATCGGATCTTTTGAGTCAAGCGGAGCATGGTATTGATAGTCAGGTTATTTTAGTGACAACATCGAAGGCCATATTGAACGAAGTTGAGAAAGAGGTAGCGGCACAGATAGCTCTTTTACCGAGAAAAGAAATCGCGGAGATGGCAATTGCAAACAGCAAGCTTATCTTTGTTGAAGATGATGAAACGGCACTGAATCTAATCAACGAATATGGTCCGGAACACTTTATCATTTGTGTAGAAAATGAGGACTTTTATGTGGATAATATTGCAAATGCCGGATCGGTATTTGTGGGAAACTATACCCCTGAAAGTGCAGGTGACTATGCCTCGGGGACGAACCATACCTTGCCGACAAATGGATATGCCAAACAATACAGTGGCGTGAATTTAGATAGTTTTATGAAGAGTATGACCTTTCAAAAAATTTCTTTGGAGGGTATGAAAGGCATAGGGAAGACTATTGAAGTAATGGCGGAGGCCGAAGGGTTGCAGGCACATAAAAATGCAGTCACCTTGCGTTTAAAAAGTTTAAAATAATAACGATCGCCTTGTCGGTCAAAAGAGTTTACGGTACAGCGTGAAAGATAAATTTAACATAGATAATCTCGTTAGAGAAAATGTAAGAGGTTTAAAACCCTATTCCTCCGCGAGGGACGAATATGTTTCCGACGGTTCTAAGATGGTATTTTTAGACGCCAACGAGAATCCATACGATAACGGGGTCAACCGGTATCCCGATCCCCAACAGCGGGGTCTTAAGGTGGTTTTGGCAGAACAGAAGGGTGTCGAAGTACAAAATATATTGTTGGGCAACGGTAGTGATGAAGTGTTGGACTTGTTGTTCCGGGCATTTTGTGAGCCTAAGGAAGATAATATTATTTCGCTACCTCCTACCTATGGTATGTATAAAGTACTATCAGGTATCAACAACATCGAAAATCGGGAGGTTTTACTGACCGAGGATTTTCAGCCAGACGTGAATGCTATCCTCCAAAAAGTGGATGCACATACTAAAATGATATTTCTATGTTCTCCGAACAACCCCACTGGGAATAGCTTTTCTTCACATATTGTTAAAGTTTTACTTGAAAGCTTCAAAGGGTTGGTAATAATAGATGAAGCGTACATTGATTTTTCCAGCGATGAGAGTTGGACGAAAAAATTGAAGGAATATCCTAATTTAGTTGTTACCCAAACGCTCTCAAAGGCTTATGGCATGGCGGGTATTCGGTTAGGAATATGTATCGCTTCCGCGGAAATTATTAATGTTATAAATAAAATCAAGCCGCCTTATAATGTCAACGAACTCACACAACAAAAGGCGTCCGAACGGGTTAAGGCCATTGATTTGGTTGAAAGGGAAATAGCAGATATATTGGAAGGAAAGAGGGAATTACTGAAAGTTTTGAACAAAGTAAACTTCATTGAGAAGGTATACCCCTCAGATGCCAATTTTGTTTTAGCCAAGGTTGATGACGCCAATAAACGTTATCGAGAACTGCTTTCCAAAGGTATTGTTGTGCGAAATAGAACAACACAACCATTGTGTGAAAATACGTTACGTTTTACAATAGGTACCGTACAGGAGAACGAGCAGTTAATTTCAGTGCTTAAATCTTTAAATTAAAGAATAAATATTATAAATCGTATTGGGGCGCTAATATTGGCTTAAAACCAAAAGCGCCATCAAATTCTAGAGAATCGAATATGGCAAAAAAAGTACTTTTTATTGATAGGGATGGAACCATCATTAAAGAAACAGAAGATGAACAAATCGATGCATTCGAAAAAATGATTTTCTATCCCAAAGCATTTACCTATTTGGGAAAAATAGCTAAAGAACTGGATTATGAATTGGTTATGATTACAAACCAAGATGGCCTAGGTACCGATATTTTTCCTGAAGAGACTTTCTGGCCGGTTCATAATTTCATTTTAAAATCATTTGAAAATGAAGGGGTTGTTTTCGATAAGGTTTTTTTGGACCGAACTTTTCCACATGAAAATGCTAACACGCGTAAGCCCGGTACAGGCTTACTGACCGAATATTTCTCCGAAGATTACGATTTGAAAAATTCCTTTGTCATCGGTGACCGATTAACCGATGTCGAGCTCGCCAAGAATTTGGGAGCGAAGGGTATTTTCATCAATGACAATACCGATTTGGGAACAGGCGAAATAACGGTAAAACGTGAAGCGCTAAACGATATTATTGCATTGGAAAGTAATGATTGGGAGAAGATTTATGAATTTTTAAAGTTGAGCGACCGAACTTCGGAGATTCACAGAAAAACCAATGAAACCGATATATATATCAAGGTGAACCTTGACGGTACGGGAAAAAGCAAAATTGAAACTGGTTTGTCATTTTTCGACCATATGTTGGATCAATTGGCACGTCACGGTCAAATGGATATCGATATAAAAGTTGACGGTGATCTCGAAGTCGATGAACACCACACAATTGAAGATACCGCTATCGCCTTGGGTGAAGTCTTTCACAAAGCTTTAGGAAACAAATTAGGGATTGAACGTTATGGTTTCTGTTTGCCTATGGATGACTGTCTGGCCCAAGCAGCCATCGATTTTGGGGGACGAAATTGGTTGGTTTGGGATGCCGATTTTAAGCGTGAAAGAGTAGGCGACATGCCAACTGAAATGTTCTATCACTTCTTTAAATCTTTTACTGATGGGGCAAAGGCAAATTTGAATATCAAATCAGAAGGTACTAATGAGCACCATAAAATCGAGGCCATATTCAAAGCCTTTGCTAAATCGATTAAAATGGCAGTCAAACGCGATGTTGAAAAGATGGTCTTACCGTCTACTAAAGGAGTATTGTAAATGAAAATTGTCATTATAAATTACGGTGCAGGAAATATTCAGAGTATAAAATTTGCTATTAATCGTTTGGGGTATGAGGCAGTTTTGAGCCATGATGTTAAAGAAATACAACAAGCCGATAAAGTCATATTCCCCGGTGTCGGAGAGGCGAGTAGTGCCATGAAAAAACTGGAAGACAGTGGTTTGGATAAGGTGATACCTCTATTGAAGCAACCTGTTCTGGGCATATGTTTGGGAATGCAATTGATGTGTAATTCATCAGAAGAGGGCAATACAAAAGGTTTAGGAATTTTTGATGTCGATGTGGTTCGATTTTCTGAGAAGGTTAAGGTTCCCCAAATTGGATGGAACCAAATCTCCAATTTGAAATCTGATTTATTTAAGAATATCGCGGAAAAGGAACATATCTATCTGGTTCATAGTTTTTATGCCCCGATCTGTAATGAAACCATTGCCGAATCTGAGTACGATTTAAATTATAGCGCGGCTCTAGGAAAAGACAATTTTTATGGAACCCAGTTTCATCCGGAAAAGAGCAGTGAAGTTGGGGAGAATATCCTAAGGAACTTTTTGAAACTGGAAACAGCAAAATAGCAATGAGAATAATACCAGCAATAGATATTATAGAAGGTAAATGTGTACGGCTTTCAAAAGGCGACTATGACACCAAGAAAATCTATAATGAAAATCCCTTAGAAGTTGCCAAGCAATTCGAGGCCCATGGCATCAAACATTTGCATTTGGTCGATTTAGATGGTGCCAAGTCCAAACATATCGTAAATCATAAAGTATTGGAACGCATTGCCGCTAACACCGGTCTAAAAATCGATTTCGGTGGCGGATTGAAAACAGATGACGACTTGCGTATTGCATTTGAAAGTGGTGCGCAACAGATTACAGGCGGCAGTATTGCGGTAAAGAATAGGGATATTTTCACCCAATGGATTGGTAAATTCGGATCTGATAAAATTATATTGGGCGCCGATGCCATGGACGAGAAAATAGCGGTCTCTGGTTGGCAAGAAGAGTCGAAAGAAGAATTGATTCCCTTTATAAAGTCATATCAAACCGAGGGAATCGCTTATGTCATTTGCACAGACATAAGTAAAGACGGAATGCTGGAAGGACCTTCGTTCGAATTGTACGAGAAAATTTTAACGGAATGTGACTCTTCGTTAAAACTTATCGCTAGCGGCGGTATATCTGATTTCGATGAACTACCTAAACTGCAGGAAATGGGTTGTGAAGGTACCATTATCGGCAAGGCGATTTACGAAAATCGGATAGAATTAAAACAATTGGAAAAGTTTATATTAAACCAATAAGAAAAAAATGCTAGCAAAACGAATAATTCCCTGTCTGGATATTAAAGATGGTCGTACGGTAAAGGGAGTAAACTTTGTAGACCTCAGAGATGCGGGCGACCCCGTTGAATTAGCAGAAATTTATAGTAAGGCCGGGGCCGACGAACTTGTTTTCCTAGATATATCGGCAACTGAACAGAAGCGTAAGACCTTGGCCGAATTGGTATATCACGTGGCCGAAAAGGTGAATATACCTTTTACGGTAGGCGGCGGTATATCTTCCGTTGAAGATGTTGATATCTTGTTGCATAATGGAGCTGATAAAGTTTCTATTAACTCTTCGGCCGTTAAAAATCCACAGCTCATCAATGATTTGGTAGCTAAATTTGGATCGCAATGCATCGTAGTTGCAATCGATGCCAAACAAATCGATGGAGAATGGAAAGTACATTTGATCGGAGGAAAAGTTCCCACCGAACTCAATTTATTCGATTGGGCTAAAGAGGTGGAAGAGCGAGGTGCCGGGGAAATTTTATTTACGTCTATGGATCACGACGGAACCAAAGATGGTTTTGCAAATGAAGCTTTGGCTAGATTGTCTACCGAGTTGAACATTCCTATTATCGCATCCGGTGGTGCTGGCAATATGCAACATTTCGTGGATACCTTTACAAAAGGGAAAGCCGATGCAGCCCTTGCGGCCAGTGTTTTCCACTTTAAAGAAATAGAAATAAAAGATTTGAAAAAAAAAATACAGGAAAACGGAATTCCTGTGAGATTACAATAGCGTTGATCGTTGCTAGTTGATGGTTGTTCGAGAGAAGCCAGCAACAAACAACGAACCACGAAAAACAAAATTATGAAGATAGATTTCAATAAAAACAAAGACGGACTCGTACCCGCTATTATTCAAGATGCTACTACCAAAAATGTATTGATGTTAGGGTACATGAACGAAGAAGCTTTGAAAAAGACCGAAGAAACTAAAAAGATTACTTTTTTTAGTCGGACCAAACAACGGTTATGGACGAAAGGGGAGGAGAGCGGTAATTTTTTAAATCTAGTTACCGTTCAAAATGATTGTGATAACGATACCCTATTGATTACAGTAAATCCTGTTGGGCCAACTTGTCATAAGGGTACTGATACCTGTTGGGGTGAAGAAAACAAATCTTCTTTCGGGTTTTTATCCGAGTTGGAAAAAGTTATAAAAGATAGGAAAGACAATCAAGAAAATGAGGAGAGCTACGTCGCTTCGCTATTTAGAAAAGGCATCAATAAAATTGCCCAAAAAGTAGGGGAAGAAGCTGTGGAGGTCGTAATCGAGGCAAAAGATGACGATGATCGGTTATTTTTGGATGAAAGTTCCGACTTATTGTTTCATTATTTGATTTTATTACAAGCAAAAGGCTTTACGCTTCAAGACATTGAAAAAGTACTAAAATCGCGCCATTAAATCCGTAAATCTATTTCGTCTTTTCTTTTTACCATTTTTTGTACTTTAGCAAAAGATCATAACAATATTTAGATACAATGAGCACAAACAGAAGGGATTTTCTTAGAAAAACATCGATTGCCGGTCTTGGGTTGGCAGTAACTCCGGCATTGTCGAATGCACAAGGTCAAATACTTAAAAATGATGCCCCATCGCCATCTCCCGGGGCCACTTATATGGGCGATTATTCCGCTCCAAAACTGGATACGGTACGTTGTGCTTTTATTGGTGTTGGTGCTCGTGGTGCAGGCCATGCCCATCAGATTGCTGCAATTGAGGGAACAGAAGTCGTAGCTATTTGCGATTTGTATGAAGACTTGGCGCAAAAGTCAGCGGATAAGTGTAAAGAGAACGGAAAGGGAGAGCGTCATAAAAAAATCAAATTATATACAGGAGGAGAGAATGATTGGAAGGAGATGTTGAAAAAGGAAAAACCTGATGCTGTTTTTATTTGTACTCCTTGGAAATTGCATGCTCCCATGGCCATTGAAGCCATGAAAAGTGGTGCGCATGCATTTGTTGAAGTACCACTTGCATTGACTATAGAGGAAATGTGGGAGATTGTCGATACTTCCGAAAAAACAAATAAGCACTGTATGATGATGGAAAACGTCAACTACGGTCGTGAAGAGCTTATTTATTTGAATATGTGCCGTCAAGGTGTCCTTGGCGAACTTTTACATGGTGAAGCATCCTATATTCATGAGCTTAGAGGGCAAATGAACGAGGTTGAACGGGGAACGGGATCGTGGCGTACCTATCACTATGCCAATCGCAACGGAAACCTTTATCCGACACACGGTTTGGGTCCGGTTGCCCAGTACATGAACTTGGCACGAGGCGAGGATAACTTTAAATTTATGAATTCCTTTTCTTCACCGGCCAAAGGACGTGCACTTTACGCTAAAAAGAATTTTCCCGCTGACCACCAATGGAACCAATTGGATTATAAAGGAGGGGATATAAGCACATCCATCATAAAAACAAATATGGGACGAACTATTATGGTTCAATGGGACGAAACGAGCCCGAGGCCATATACACGCCATAATTTAATTCAAGGCACCAAGGGAACCTTGGCAGGTTTCCCAAATCGCGTGGCTCTGGAAGGTGGTGTTCCTGGTGGACCCGATAGTCACCACGAATGGGCAGAAGGTGATCAGCTAGATGCCATATTTGAGAAATACGAACACCCCTTGTATAAAAGATTAGGGGAATTGGCCAAGAAAATGGGAGGTCATGGAGGAATGGACTTCATTATGCGCTATCGCATCATTGAATGTCTTAGAAAAGGCGAGCCACTGGACCAAAATGTATATGAAAGTTGCTATTGGAGTGCCGTAGGCCCGCTTAGCGAAGCTTCTGTAGCTCAAAATGGTGCGCCACAAGAATTTCCTGATTTTACACGTGGTGCGTGGAAAACCACAAAAGCACTTGACATCATCGCATAGCAGTTTTTGTGCATATGAAAAAAGCTCCCTTGTGGGGCTTTTTTTCTGTCTTCTTTTAGAACAAATTTATTTGAATCGGTCGTTTTATCCCTTAAAACCTCAAGCCACAAAGCAGAACATGAGAACAGGACTTTTCTTTTTCATTTTTTTTATTTGCGTACAACTTACCAATGCCCAGGCCTATCGAAACTTATTGAGTGGTAATTATCCATACGACACCATCAAAAAACATATTGTTAAAGACCAATCTTGGGTACCTTACCCAGCGTATAAAGAGCGAGGTGAATGGGAGAAAATTCCTGAAAAGCTAAGGTCGGATTATATCAAGGAAGGAGAAAATTATTTGGAATATAACTGGAAGTATATTCCGGTTTCACACTACTTGGAGTTCACCAAGAGTGGCAGTCGTACCATCATGGAAAAGCCGTATCGAGAGAATATTCAGGCATTTGAAGCCTTGGTTTTGGCTGAATTGGTCGAAGGGAAAGGACGATTTTTAAAAGATATCATTAACGGTATATTTTACTATAGCGAACAGACCTACTGGGGCAATTCGGCACATTTATCCCTTCAACGGGCCGGTGCGGGACTGCCCGATGTACTCGAACCAACAATCGATCTCGGCGTAGGAAAAGTGGCGGTCAACTTGGCATGGACACATCATTTTCTAGAGGAGGAAATAGATAGGGTGAACCCCTTAATATTGAAAAGACTAAGATTTGAAATCGATAAAAAAGTCCTCACGCCTTATTATACCCGAAATGATTTTTGGTGGATGGGCTATACCAATGAGAGCGTTAATAATTGGAATCCATGGTGCAATTATAATGCCCTGAACTGTATTTTACTTATGGAGAAAGACTCTATAACCCGAAGCGTGAATGTGCAAAAGAGCATGCTCTCCGTTGATGAATTCATGAATTATTACAAAGACGACGGAGGCTGCGAAGAGGGTCCGTCGTATTGGAGTCATGCGGGTGGCAAGTTGTTCGATTATTTAGAACTGCTTTATAAGGGAAGTAATGGTAAAATAGATATCTACGATCAAGAGCTTGTGCAAAATATAGGAAAGTACATCTATAGGGCCTATATCAATGGCGAATATTTTGTGAATTTTGCCGATGCTTCGGCCAAACTAAAATCAAGACCTGGTACCATTTACCGATATGGTAAACGCATAAATGATTCAATAATGAGTGGTTTTGGAGCATTTCTGGCTAAAAGTCAACATTTTGGGGAAAGTGCTTTTAAAGGTAAAATAGAATTGGCACTAGATGACTTGTTCAATATGGACGAAATTAAAAATGCCAAAGCCACGGAACCACTTTTAAGCGATTTCTATTTGCCAAACACACAGATAATGGCTGCTCGAGACCAAGAAGCAAGTCGTGATGGTCTTTAATTTGCAGCGAAGGGTGGCCATAATGCCGAAAGCCATAACCATAATGATGTGGGTACTTTTATATTGTATTACAATGGTACCCCTGCTCTGATCGATGTTGGAGTGGATACCTATACGGCCAAAACCTTTAGTAAAGAAAGGTATTCGATATGGACCATGCAATCGGGCTACCATAACCTGCCAACCATTAATGGCGTGGACCAAAAAGATGGGTTGGAATTCAAAGCTAAAAATAGTTCTTACACTGCGGAAAAAGATAAGGTTTCGTATTCGCTTGATATTTCTAGTGCGTATCCAAAAGAGGCTAAGGTAGAAAACTGGCAGCGCAGCTATACGTTGCTAAGAGGTGAAAAATTTGAAATTTCCGATTCGTATACGCTTTCAGAGAATGTGGGAGACACACAACTTAATTTTATGGCTTCCCTAGAACCTAAAATCATAAAACCAGGCATACTACGACTTGGTCAACGAAAGGGTGGCTTATCGATGCAATATGACCCTGAAATCTTAGCACCCACCATAGAAACTATTACTATTGAAGAAGACTCAAGATTGTTTTCCATATGGGGAGAACAATTATATCGCATACGTTTTAAGGTATTAGGCAGCACGACCGCTCAAAATTTAAATATTACGGTAGAACCGGAAAAATGACAAGCTCCGTTCCTGATTTTAAACACTAAGGGAAAATTTTGAAAACAAGGAGGGTGTCTAAAAAGGCATGTGATACATCATTGCGAGGTACGAAGCGCTCTGTAATTTATTTACTATGAAGGTACAGATAGCTTCACTTCGTTTACAACGACTACTATTTTAGCTTTTTATTCACCCCCATCATCTAAACGATTAGGTGCTAATCTCTTTTTTTGACATTAGAGCTCCCCGATAAACTTTCATCTCGTATTATAGCATCACCTTTATAATATAAGGTACTAGCACCAGAGGCGCTTATATCGATAGTCTCCGTAACGGAAACAAAAGCTTCACTGGCCCCGGAGAGACGAAGATCGAGCGCTTTAACGATAAGGTCATAATCTTTTAATTCACTACTTCCCGCAAGAGAAGCATCTAGTTGATCGGCATTTCCAAATAGGTCTAAGTTCGACGCACCACTTGCACGTAACTGTAATTGTTCCACATTCAGGGCACCATAAAACTCCGATGCCCCGCTGAGTTCAAGGTGTACATCTTGAGCTACTAGTTCATTTTCCAAAGTGATTTCCGATGCTCCCGAAATATCAAAATTTGAAATTTTTTTTGTTTTAATGTAGACATCCAAGGTCGATTTTCCACGAACAACTGTGTGTCTTTTCATTTTTATGACGAGATCATTTCCTTCCTTTTGAACACTGATTTTGTCTTGTAGGTTCTCATTGGCTTCAATTTCTATCTTTTCTTCCGTTTCGGAAAAGGTCACATAAACGTTAAAGGCATTAGAAACCTTTAGACCACTATAATCAGAATAGCTGACTTCTCGTGTTGTAATTCTTTTAGATACTAAGACATGATCAAGATCACAGGAGTAAAACAGAGAACTAATTAATATAAGGCTTAGAAAGTACGTTGTAGTTTTCATTTTATCGATTTGATTGATGGATTAAGTTTTTTCTAATTTCGAAATCGGATATCCATTGAAAGTTAATGGGCGACCATTGGTCTTCAAAGGTTTCTTTTGTTGCGATTTCGTCTGAAATTATTTTAAGAAACACTTGATTGTTTTCGGCAAAAACATGTTGTGTCTGAATAACATCATGACAAATACTGCAACGGGTGACGGATTCGTTTTTCATTTTAGAGATTCTTTTTATAGCGATTTCTGCCCATATTGAAAATGCCTACTTTTACTCCGATACCGCCGGAAAAACCGCTTATTCGAGATATGGAATTTGGAGCAAGGTCTATGTGGCTTGAAAACCGGTATTTCACGCCCGCTTCCAACTGTAAATAACGAGATACATTGAAAAGAAGGTTTACCCCAGGTTCCAATACAAAAATTGCATCGGCGGTTTCAAAATCGTCATGGTCATAATCGTAATCATCATTTTCGAAAAAATCCCCATCCACGTAACCCACGGCCCCAGCACCGATTAATACAGGAAAAGAAAGGTTGACAAGTGATTTGCTAAAAAAGATAGGTTCTAGATGTAACCCCACATAACCGCCAATTAAATCTTCATTGTTGGCAGATAATGCGCCAGTTAAATTTTGTTGGGAATAAAAGCCTACGGTAGATAGACCTACTTCGAATTGTTGGTTTGCTACATAAGCGACTTTAAGTCCGGTAAAGAAAGTGTCCTTGTTCTTTATTTCACCATATGCCATATTAAGGCCAAGGTACACCCCGTGAACTACATTTTTACGATCGTTAAATTCGACATAATCTGTTTCATCTTGGGCTATGCCACATACTGGTAAACTTAGTAAGAATCCTAAAATTATTGATTTTAATTGTTTCATCCGATATTTTTTTGATTGATTACTTTTAAAGACAAGTTGCTTTAAAAAAGGTTGCATTTGGTCAAAATTTTATTTCTAATCTTTAAGAAGTATAACCCCTTTCTCACCTGTTATTGAGATTTTACCAGGGGTATCTTTACCATATTTTGCGGTTATTTCGCGGACTCTTTTTCCTTTATCGAGCATTTTGGTATTCACGTTTTTAAAAGATTTTGGTAGGCGAACCAGCCCTTCTTCCAAAGTCGCGTCGAAATTGAACGAAAAACCCTCGATATTCAAACTGATTTCGGATGATTCTTGATAAATGATAATGGAGGCATCTGAACTGTGGATCGTACCTACTTTAAAATCGGCTATTTTCATGCTTAGATTGATTTCGTCGTCTAGATTGTTCACTTGCATATTGGTGAATTCAAGAGATCCATTTATCGATTCGACCTCATCAATGGTAATCTCATCTTTACTCGAATAGATTTCAAGCGATGTAATCTCTTCAATATCGATATTTGACCCACTACTGTTTAGTCTTAAATCTTTTGATTTCTCTAAATTCAGGCTTCCGTTTTTTAAGCGTATGCTTCCATAATTTATCGATTCGGCCCTAAGTTTGCCATATTTAAGATTTATATCGGCATTATTAAGGTTTTCATTGATCCATACATCGCCATGTTGCGCGTCTAATTTTAACTTTCCTGTATAATCTTCTATAATAACGTCGCCGAATTTATTGAGGATTTCCAATTCGGCATTCGCCGGAAGGTTGACCGTATAATTTATTTGCACATTGCTACGGTCAAAATCGAACGGATTCGCTTTGTTAAAATACTTGGCAAAAAAGCCTGTACTTTTTTCGGCAATATCTGAACTTACCGATATAAAGTTGTCCAATACCTTGATAGTCGGGGAAATACGATTTAAGAGATCTTCAGCGCTTTCCTTTTTCTTATGGCTGACCTTAATTTCAACCGAAATGACTATCGAATTCTTTTTCCAACCCTGAATAGTTACATCGCCATATTTGTTGTCGAGGTATAGTTCACCGGCACTAGTCATATCGTAGGTCTTAGATATCTTTTTAGACACTTTCTCCTGAGCCGACAACGCCAGGCTAAAGAAAACGGCGACCATGGTAATCAGCAGATTTTTAGAGGGTGTAGCCATAATTGTCATCTTTTAGTTTAGAGTTGTTTATTTGCTTGAGCAAATTCTCTATCAGTTCAATTCTCTTTTTGTAATTGGTAATGATGGCTTCAAGTACCAGTTCATTATCCAGGTTTTCTTGCATATCTAGTCGTAAGACATCATATTCTTCATCAAGTTCATCCATAAAGGAGAGGAACTCTTCTTTTTCGCTATCGGAAAGCTTGGGGTTGTTCTGCAGCAATTGCACTTGATGCGACACCAGATTCCTATAGTGCATATCAATATCCATTAACTCTTGGGAGGCAAAACGATCTTCTGTGTTATAGTTACCGCCGAAAATGCTCAAGCCAATAAAAGCTCCGATGCCTAGAAGAATTACTACCGTTGCGACTATTCTAAGCAGCGGTGATTTCCATAAAGGCACGACTTTTACAGTGTTATCGTCTAGTTTCGATGTGATGTTAGCCCAAAGTCGAGCCCTATCCACTTTATGTTCATCGAACGCTACTTTGTTATCCCTAATATGTTTTTCAAAATCATCCATCATAATCCATTTATAATTTCCACTAATTTTTTCTTTGCCCTATGGTATTGCGATTTAGAGGTCGATACCGAAACACCCAAAACCTCACCAATTTCATAATGGTCATAACCTTCGATCAAATAGAGGTTGATAATTTGTTTATAACCAGCGGGCAGCGCTTCTATTCCCTTTTTTACTTTTTTAATGTCGACAGCTTCGGTTTCTTCAACGGTTTCGTCAGTAAGATGATATTCATGATCATCCATCGATACAACGGCAATCCGTTTTGCTTTAAGATAATTGATGCTCTTATTGATGACGATGCGTTTGAGCCAAGCCCCGAACGAGCTGTCGTATTTAAAACTTGCTAAATTTTTAAAGGCGTCGACAAAACTGTCTTGAACGATATCTTCAGCATCTTCTTTATTGCCCAACATACGTAAACTGGTGTTGTACATAGCATCGACATAGAGCGAATACAACTGGTATTGCGAGCTGCGATGGCCTGTCTTAGATTGCTCTACAAGCGCTTGGTGCGTAAAACGGATATCAGTTTCCAACTACTCTGTTAAGTTTTGTCGCTAATTCTCTATTAAAGACAATAGGGAATTACTAAGGTTGCATTTAAGAAGGAAAAAGTACGAAATACAATGTATGACCGGTAAAATTCCCTATAATAATATTTTCAGAAAAAAAATTTAAGGAGTAGAGTAAAATAACACAGTTCACTTCACTTTAGTTTCGGGTTTTTTATCCTTAATGATAAACTTCTTTTGCTAGTTCATAAGGTGGCAGAAAACGGGCTACTACTATTTTTGGGGCTAGGTCCGTTTCAATAAAGGATCTTTGAAGACATCAAATTGTGTAAATTGCTATTAATTTAAAAAACGCCCCAATGCTATTTGCATTTGCACTGTCTTGAAACAATTTTTAGTAACCCAACCAGCGAATAAACAAACACATATTATGAAAAAAATTATCTTTCTAGGTATACCAATGTTTCTTTTTTTATCATTTTCCGCTTGTAAAGAAGCCCCCAAGCAAGTAGTCGACCAATCGGAAGAACTCAACAAATGGTTTGATACTAAATACGAGGAGTTGCTACAGATGAGTCCTTTGAGCCTTACCGTTCAAGGTCGAAAAGATCAGTATGACAAAATTGATGACATGAGTAAAGAGGCCGAGGATAAAGAGTTGGCTTGGTATACCCAAAGCGTCAAAGAATTAAAAGAAAAATTTAATTATGATAATCTAAATGATACAGATCAAACTTCTTATGATTTATGGGTCTATCAATATGAAACACTAAAGGAGGGTAAGATTTTTAGGGATATGAGTTATGTTTTTGACCAGATGCGTGGAAACCATACCAGCTTGCCCAATTATTTGATTAATTTTCATAAAGTGGATAGTCTTTCAGATATGAAGGCCTATGTTTCTAGGATTCAGGAAACGGGTAGGGCAATTAATCAGCTAATCGCGAGGGCAAAAGACCAAGCCGCTTTAGGAATAATCCCTCCGAAATTTACGTTTGAAACCGTAATTAGGCAAGCACAGGGGTTGCGCAATGGTACGCCCATTTTGGAAGATATGAATCGAAAAATTGATGCCCTCTTAGCATCTGAAAAAATAGCTTCCGAAGAAGCAACGTCTCTTAGAGCGCAATCAGAATCAGCGATCAATAATTATTTTAAACCGGCTTATGAAAATCTTTTATCTTGGCTAGAAAGCGAAGAAGATAATGCAGAACCAAAGCCAACGGGAGTTAGCCGCCACCCCAATGGTAAAGATTTCTATAATTACAGATTAAAGGTTTCAACTACAACAGATCTTACTGCCGATGAAATTCATGAAATTGGGCTTAAAGAGGTAGCCCGAATTAAGGGAGAGATGATGGCTATAAAAGATAAAGTTGGTTTTGATGGTGATTTAGATGCGTTCTTTACGTTTGTAAATACTGATAAACAGTTTTTCTTTCCGAATACTGACGAAGGGAGGCAGGCCTATTTAGATGAGTCCACTAAATATTTAGATACCATCAATAAAAAATTACCGGATTATTTCGGAATGCTACCTAAAGCTAAATTGGAAGTGAGGCGCGTTGAGGCCTTTAGGGAACAAGATGGTGCACCGCAACACTATATGCAAGGTACACCTGATGGATCTAGGCCAGGTACTTATTATGTGCATTTATCGGATATGAATGCAATGCCCCGTTCAACCATGGAAGGTGTGGCTTATCATGAAGGAAGCCCCGGTCATCATATGCAGGTATCCATTGCCCAAGAGTTAGAATCTGTTCCGAAGTTTAGAACGCAAGCAGGGTTCAATGCCTACAGTGAAGGATGGGCATTATATACAGAAGCTTTGGCCAAAGAAATGGGCGGGTACCAGAATCCATATTATGATTTTGGTCGTTTGGTCAATGAAATATGGAGAGCCATTCGCTTAGTGGTCGACACAGGATTACATGCCAAGGGATGGACCGAAGCAGACGGTATCAAGTATTTCAAAGAAAACTCCTCCATTTCAGACGGGGCAATAAAGGCAGAAGTTCAGCGGTACATGGTGATGCCGGGCCAAGCTACCGGTTATAAAATCGGAATGCTAAAAATTCAGGAATTGCGTAAAAAGGCCGAAGCGGCATTAGGGGACCAATTTGATATTAAAGGATTCCACGATACCGTTCTCGGGGGTGGCGCTTTACCCTTGAAATTATTGGAACGTAGGGTCAATGATTGGGTAAACTCCCAAAAGTGATGATATAAGTTGACAAGTCAAATCTTTAAAAAGTTAAAGGGACATAGTTTACACCGTATATTGAATGAACCTAATTGATACTCCTTTATCCCTTATGTGTTGTTCATCAAATAAGCCTAAACGCTCTATGTTCTTAATATTGGTCAATACCGTTTTTCCAATCATTTTTCAGATATTCTAAAGCGTCTATCAATGCCTTTTTTGATGGCTTAGGATTGAACGCTAATTCTTGTCTTGATTTTGTAATATCATAATCCTGTTTTAATCCATAAAACATATCTAAATAATGTCGTTGTAATAACGGTTCTTTTCCAGTTATTTTGCTTCCAAACTCCATTAATCCTGCTACAGCGTATAACAAAAATTTGGGTACTTTTTTTGGCGTTTTTAATTTTAATTCAGGATATAGTTCAGCTGCTATTTTCACACTTTCTTGTAAGGTTGTATGTTGTTCGTTCGATAGAATGTAGCGTTCTCCGTTTTTACCTTTTTGCATAGCTCGGTATGCTCCAAAAGCGACATCCTTAACATCTATCCAATTTAATGTAACATTTGTGTCAACGGGAATTTCGCCATTTAAAATTTGATAAACAAGGTTGTTGGTATAGCTCAATTTATACGCTATACCACCGATCATTGCAGAAGGTAAAACTAAAACAGTTCTGATTCTATATTTTTTCCCTAGCTCAATTGCAAGTTTATCAGAATCATTTTTGGAGTTATAGTACCAGTTTCTCCTATCTTTATTGTAGCCATTATCTACATTTGCAGGTAACTTTGTAAAATCTAAAGACGCTACTGAACTTACATAAACAATGTTCTTAACTCCACAGACTTTTGCTATATCAAAGACATTCTGAGTTCCTTGTACGTTATTATCATAAATTTCAGTTCTAGGGTTTTTAGCCCACATACTAAAATTTGCACCAACAGCATATATGTTGGTTATTCCTTTAAATGCGTTTTTAAGTGATTCTCTATCCGTAATATCAGCATGTACCACTTCACAATTTAATCCTTCAAAAGATTCTAGATTATTAATGTATCTTACTGTTGCTCTTACTTTTTGGTGTTTAGAAAGCAACAGCCTAACTAGGTTGTTGCCTAAATGTCCATTTGCACCTGTCACTAACGAAATTTCGTTGCTCATATAATTGTTTTTTATTTGAGCAAATGTCAGTAGTAATTAAGAATTTAAATATAACATTTGTTAGAAAGCAACTTGTTTCCGTATACGACTTAACGACTGGGGTTCTATGCCTAAATAGGAAGCGATGTTATCTACAGAAACGTTTAAAACCAACTTTGGGTTTTGATTAATAAACTTAATGTAACGTTCTTTAGCCGTTAAAATTTGAAAATCTTTAACACGATCTAACTTGCAATTTAAGTGCTCGTTGGTAACTGCTTTTACAAAATCATTCCAAAAACTGGTGTTTTCTTGTAAAAGTTCAAAGTCTGGTTTAGATATTTTAATCAGTTTACAATCGGTAATGGTTTCGTAATAGTCCGAGGCAGGTGTTTCTTCCATAAAGCTATCTAAAGAGGTGAAGAAATCTTGTTCAGAAACTAGATGCTGAATTACTAATTTGCCATCTATGTTTTGATAACCTTTTACAATTCCTTCACTTAAAAAATAAATATAACGCTCTATTTGTCCTGCTTCCAAAAGTTTGGTTTGTGAAGGAGTATCCATAGCGATAAAACACTTTTCCAGTAGACTATTATCATTGTTAGTTAAAGAAAATCGGGCATTTATATAATTTAATAGATTTTTCATTGGTACGATTTGAATAGTAAAAGACGCCAAAGCTAGAAGTAGTGCGAAGGCAAGAAAATTTTTCGTTTCTATCTGCGCACATGGCAAAGGCTTTTTGATTTGAAATTATTTTTCTTTTTTAATTGTCAACTTGGCATAGGGTTATAAAGCATTCCTTCTTAAAAATAGAAATCACTTAAGTAAATTCTAAAGATTTTGCGGAAAATATAAATATAGATAAAAGTTAGAATTAAACCCCAAATTTCGAATTACTTTATAGGTTCTATGTGTAGGTATATTACAAGCTGAATAGAAGGTTTTTTTGCCTGAAAATATTTGTGAAAACTTTGATTGCGTGTACATTATTGAATTTGATAGAGGTTCTTTACACCATATAACTATATTTTATTTTCCCCTATTTTGGCTGCAAAGTTTAAATAGATTTGAATGCCCAAAAATCGTTTTTTGGCAAAGGTGCTTCGAAGGTTTTGAATTCTTTGCCACCAGTGACTTGATAAGTTAATTTCCATGCGTGAAGGCAAATAGATAGCGGGAGGTATTCTTCATCTGATCCATATTTTTTATCTCCGATAATGGGTAGCGTTATATTTGCAAGTTGGGCTCTTATTTGATGGAATCTACCAGTTTTTGGTTTTATTTCTAGAAGATAGCCAAAATCGTTTTTGTCTATAACTTGATAGGAAAGAATGCATTGTGAGGCACCTTTTAATTGTGATTGGACTATATCTGCTCTTTTTTCTAGGTTATTTTTTACGAGAAAATTAATTAGGTTTCCTTTGTTCTTTGGTGGTTTGTTTTTGACTATTGCCAAATAAGTTTTCTGAACTTTTCGACTACTAAATAGATTGTTGAATTCCACAAGAATACTTTTTTTCTTGGCAAAAATTAATACGCCACTTGTCACACGATCTAATCTATGTATTATTCCAATATAGGGTTTCCGTTTATTTTTTAAAAGGTGATCAAGAACTTGATTCTCAACTGTGCAATCCTCATAAGGACTTTTTTCACTTATAAGTCCAGCCATTTTGTTTACGACTATATAATCGTTGTTTTCATAAACTAATTCAAGGTGTGGCATTAGGAGTTTTATTTTTAAAATAGTGATAATACACTAGAGAAGTTTAGTTGCTATTAGATTATCCAAGTATGACTCCCCTAAATTAATGGATACTCCGCTAAACGGACACTAATCATTCCACTTTCTTTTTTTTACAGAATGATTTATTGCATTAACGTTCTGTTACTATTTTTCCGTCAGGAAACAATGTTCGCCAAGGTAGATAATTTATCAAGATAAAGGGATATGCGTTGTAATGGCGGCTGATTTCTATTCGTTAGATTTTTCTATTTCGTATAAATCAAGATTTTCGCCCCAATAATTTTTTTCGATTCGATTAATGCTATAATTAAATTTTTCAAAAAACTTATAGGCAAGTTAAGAGGTTGTAACAATCAATTTTTCTATTCTTTTATCTTTATGAAATATTTTCAAACAATGTTCTACTGACTGTTTTCCTAATCCTTTACCAGCATAACTTGGGTCAAAAAAATCCGGGTAATTCGTCCAGATTTGTCATTTTCACTTATATAATATCCAGTTCCCCCAACAAAGATTTTGGTCATCAAGTTCCCTCAAACGTTTGGCAACAATTATATATAGATACTAGTAACCATATTTTATCCTACAACCTCTTCAAATTTAAGATTTTACGGCAGGTTTAAAAACCATGGCGAAACAAACGTTGTCAACAGCAATATGGTCACGTATATATGCAACCTAATCCATATTTCAAGCCGTATTTCTTATCAATGTGCTATTGAATGGTAAACTTTTCCCAATTAAAAGGGTCGTTCGATGCAACCTTTTATTTTTGCCGTTGTCTTTGGAGGGGAAATTAAAAGACAACATCATAAACTAACATTCAATGCGCATACAAACAGATTTTCGAAAGCCTTTGGTCTTCGGCCTTTGGCTGGTTACTTTTCTTTTTACTTCTATGGCCATCGCCCAAACGAGCTATACGCTAAACGGCACTATTAGCGATAAAAGCAATGGAGAGACTCTGTTCGGGGCTTCCGTATTTTTAAAGGGTACCACCATTGGCGTGGTCACCAACGAATATGGCTTTTACTCTATTACGGCCCCTGAAGGAGACTATACCTTAAATATTTCTTATGTCGGGTTTTCTGAAGTCAATCAAGAAATAACACTTGACAGCAATCAAAAACTAGATTTCGAAATCAGTGAATTCTCGACCGAACTTGAAGAAGTCGTGGTAACTGCCGATGAACCTGAGCGGGCCATTTTGCGAAAACCCGAAATGAGCGTGGCAAAAATGAATATCGCTACGGTAAAACAGATGCCAGTGGTTTTGGGAGAGGTCGATATTTTAAAGTCCCTACAAATGCTACCAGGAGTGACCAACAATGGCGAGGGTACCGGTGGGTTTCACGTACGCGGTGGTGCCGGGGATCAAAACCTGGTCTTGCTCGATGAAGCGATTATTTACAATACCTCGCATATGTTCGGTTTCTTTTCCGTTTTTAATGCCGATGCGATAAAAGATGTCAAATTGTACAAAGGGGGTATTCCTGCCCGCTTTGGTGGCAGGGTTTCTTCTGTTCTAGACGTGCGCCAAAAAGATGGTAATAGCAAGCGGTTTGCCGCTACGGGGGGTATAGGTATTATTTCCAGTCGTATTGCGGTCGAAGGCCCTCTATTTAAAGAGAAGGGTTCGTTCTTATTGGCGGGGCGTCGTTCGTATGCCGACATTTTATTAAAAGCGGCGGGCGAAGACAATAGCGTAAGTTTTTATGACCTTAACTTAAAGGCCAACTATAACCTCGATCAAAACAACAAACTTTTCCTTTCCGGTTATTTCGGTAGAGATGCCTTTGAATTGGGTGAAAGTTTCAGCAGCAGTTATGGTAATTCAACAGGCAACTTGCGGTGGAACCATATTTTCAATGAACGGTTGTTTTCGAACCTGTCGGCCGTAGTCAGCAAATATGATTATGACTTGGGCATTACGGCCGCTGAATTCGACTGGGTTTCATCGATCAGCAATTACAATCTAAAGTATGACCTGAAATACTATTTCAGCAACAACTTCAAATTAGACTTTGGCGCTAGTAGTATTTATTATGATTTCGACCCGGGGCAGATAAAACCAACATCGGAGACCTCTGCCGTCAACCCGATGACCTTGGATCGTAAAAAGGCGCTTGAAAGCGGTCTTTACGTGAATGCCGAACACAAGCTTACCGATAAATTAACGACACAATACGGCCTACGATATAGTGCATTTTCACGATTGGGTGGTCAAGCGATGGTTGACTATGCGAATAATCAACCCGTGGTGTACAATCCCGTTTTGGGTATCTATGAACGCGGCATCCCTGTAGGGGAGACCAACTATGAAAAGGGAGATGCCATCAAGCGCTTTGGCAATTTGGAACCTCGGGTGTCATTAGCCTATCAATTCAACGAAGTTTCTTCATTTAAAGCGGGTTTTTCAAGGGTCGCACAATACATTCATTTGTTGTCTAACACAGCCTCGGCAACCCCTTTAGATGTGTGGACGCCCAGTGGAAAATATGTAGCACCGCAATTATCGAATCAGTATGCGATCGGGTACTTCCGAAATTTCAAGGATATGGTCTATTCTATGGAAGTAGAAGCCTATTATAAAAACACCGACAACCGCATCGACTATATCGATGGGTCCGATTTAATAGGACAGAATACGATAGAAACGGAAATTTTAAACGGGGAATCACGCGCCTACGGCCTCGAAGTGTTGCTCCGTAAAAATGAAGGAAAGTTTACTGGATGGATTGCCTATACCTTATCAAAATCAGAACAGCGAACGCCGGGCGGTAATGCTGGCGGATTGGGCATCAATGATGGGGAATGGTATAATACACCTTACGATAGAACCCATGATATTTCAATATCCGGTGCGTACAAGTTGAACGACAAGTGGAGTTTTGGTACCAATCTCGTTTTTCAGACGGGCCGACCGGTCACTTACCCCAACGAACAGTATGAATACGAAGGAATTTCGGTTGCAAGTTATGCTCCAAGAAATTCAGACCGTTTGCCGGCCTATCACCGGTTAGATCTTTCGGTCAATTATAAACCCAACCGAAAACCGGAGAAAAGGTTTAAGGGCGAATGGGTATTGGGAATTTACAATGCTTATAATCGCAAAAATGCGGCTTCTATTTCTTTTGGTCAGAATTTCGAGACTGGCGCCAACGAAGCTACAAGAACGGCCATCTTCGGCATCGTTCCTTCCTTAACTTATAATTTTAAATTTTAAGAATATGAAAATTTACATACGAACCACCATACTATTCTTAGCCATTGCTTTGGCTTCTTGCTCCGATGTTATTGATGTACCCGTGCAGACAGCGCCTACCAGACTTGTGGTAGAAGCTTCCATAGATTGGGAAAAAGGAACTATGGGCAATGAACAGACGATTCGGTTAAGTACATCTACCGCATTTTTTGAAACAACTGGTAATACGGCTGTAACAGGTGCATCGGTGATTATATCAAACGATACGAGCGGCGACGAATTTCTTTTTGTTGATCAGAGCAATGGGGAATATACGACGGATGATTTTGTTCCTGTAATTGGTCAATCGTATACCTTACAGATCATTCATGATGGGGAAACCTATATGGCACAGGAAACCTTAATTCCCGTAACTGATATTACCAATATTTACCAAGGCCGTGAAGATGGTTTTGATGACGAGGAATTGGAAGTTCACGTTGAGTTTATCGACCCTGCGAATGAAGACAATTACTATTTTATTAGGTTTAAAAGGGAGGGAGACCTGCTGCCTGAATTGGAAGTCGGCGATGATGAGTTCATTGACGGCAATGAAGTCGATTGGTGGTATGAAGTTCAAGAAGATGAAGACACCGACAAGATTGATGTGCTACAGCCCGGAGATGTTATTTCAATAGAGATGTATGGTATTTCAAGCGCCTACTATAATTATATGGATATACTGATAGACCAAATTGGGGGTGTCGGACTATTTCAAGCTACACCTGTTGCGGTAAAAGGCAATTGCGTCAACCAAACGAATCCAGATAATTATGCCCATGGGTATTTTCGATTGACTGAGGTAAATAAGGCGAGTTATACGGTTGAGTAAAAAAGTGGCAAGAATATAGGTATAGGTTCGAGGTGTTATTTTGGAATATACCTCGAACCTATTATTTTGTGCCCCTTACTGCTAAATTGCTTTCGTTAAGTTTTCTATAAAAGGGGGCAGTCATTTTGTCAAATGTCTTAATTTTATAGAATGACTATGATAAGAAAGGGTTTTCGTTTTTCTACTTATGATGCACCGGAACAAACTCCGTTCGATAAACTTTTTGATATTTTTCAAGAACTGATTACCCACACCTCAGGTGATTTTGATGAAGCGATCGATTGGTTGCGTGAATTAGATCAAGAATATCAACTTACAGACGATGAATATACCATTGATGATTTTATCGAAGATTTAAAAGCCAAAGGGTATATTAAAGAGGAGTTCAAAGATGGTGGGGGAGAAGGTACCGGAGAAGAAGGTGACGGGGGTAGCATGTCTATTACCGCTAAAATGGAACGCATCATTCGGCAACGGGCCCTAGATCAAATTTTCGGAAAATTAAAACGTAGTGGCGCTGGTAATCATAAAACCGGTAAATCAGGCCAGGGCGATGAGCATACCGGTGACTTTAGAGAATACCGTTATGGGGATGGCCTAGAGCATATTTCGATGACCGAAAGCCTTAAAAACGCCCAAATCAATCATGGTATCGGCAACTTCTCCTTGAGTGAAGAAGATTTGGTCGTAGAAGATACCCAATATAAGGCCCAAATGAGTACGGTCTTGATGATCGATATTAGCCATAGTATGATTTTGTATGGAGAAGATCGCATTACGCCCGCTAAAAAAGTGGCCATGGCCTTGGCCGAATTGATAACCACGCGTTACCCGAAAGATACCCTTGATATATTGGTGTTCGGTAACGATGCCTGGCCGATTCCTATAAAAGATTTACCGTATTTGAAAGTGGGGCCTTACCATACAAATACCGTGGCCGGTCTACAACTGGCTATGGATATGTTGCGAAGAAAGCGCAATACTAACAAGCAAATATTTATGATTACCGATGGTAAACCTAGTTGTTTACGGCTTCCCGATGGTACCTATTATAAAAATAGTGTCGGTCTCGATGACTATATTGTCGAGAAGTGCTACAATATGGCAAGACAAGCACGTAAATTGCATATTCCGATTACTACCTTTATGATTGCGGAAGACCCCTATTTGATGCAATTTATTCGACATTTTACCGAAGCGAACAAGGGCAAGGCCTTTTTTACTGGATTAAAGGGATTGGGAGAAATGATTTTTGAAGATTACGAACAGAATAGACGAAAAAGATTGAGATAAACAAGATTGCCTAAGAATACAGGTATTTTGTTTTTTACTTACGTATATTAAACCTATGGAATTGAAATATAAAGAGATTACTACGCTTGGCGAACTTAAAAAAGCTGGGTATAAAACGAAGAAAATAAAAGACGAACTGCGTAACAACCTCATTGAACGAATCCGAAATGGAAAGGAAACTTTTGCAGGTGTTTGGGGTTATGAAAGTTCGGTCATTCCTGAGTTGGAACGGGCTATCTTGTCACGGCACAATATAAATTTATTGGGCTTGAGAGGTCAGGCCAAAACGCGATTGGCACGCCTGATGGTCAATTTGTTGGATGAATACATTCCCATTGTAGCGGGTTCTGAAATTAATGACGACCCTTTGCAACCGATTTCAAGATATGCGAAAGAACTGATCAGTGAAAAAGGTGATAAAACCCCTATTTCTTGGTTACACAGAGATGAACGATTTTATGAAAAGTTGGCTACGCCCGATGTTACTGTAGCCGATTTGATCGGTGATGTCGATCCGATTAAGGCAGCAAATTTAAAACTGTCATATGCCGATGACAG
The DNA here is from genome assembly GCF_900103215.1 of Kriegella aquimaris. Taxonomy (GTDB): domain Bacteria; phylum Bacteroidota; class Bacteroidia; order Flavobacteriales; family Flavobacteriaceae; genus Kriegella; species Kriegella aquimaris. The sequence goes on along the minus strand of NZ_FNGV01000001.1, from coordinate 330,591 downwards.
GGTCATTCACTTCGGAATGATACCCAGGGCGAACCGTTGTATTTTTGTGATAAACGAACTTCCTGATCTACAAGCGCGTATTCAAGTATCGTTATTTAACATTTTAGAGGAGGGTGATATTCAGATTCGAGGCTTTAAGCTTCGACTACCTTTAGACCTTCAGTTTGTTTTTACTGCCAATCCGGAGGATTATACCAACAGGGGAAGTATCGTAACTCCTTTAAAAGACAGAATAGGTTCGCAGATTTTGACGCATTATCCCGACGATATCGCCACGGCCCGTAAGATTACGGAACAAGAATCGCGTTTGGACAAACGTCAAACAGATGCGGTTTACGTACCCGATTTGGCCAAAGACCTTTTGGAGCAAATTAGCTTTGAAGCTCGAAACAGTGAGTATGTTGATGCAAAAAGCGGTGTGAGTGCTCGAACCAGTATTACCGCTTTTGAGAATCTATTGAGTACGGCCGAACGGCGTACGTTATTAAACGGAGCGACCGAAACAGCTGTGCGATTGAGCGATTTCGTAGGTGTAATACCTTCAATTACTGGAAAAATTGAGTTGGTCTATGAAGGCGAGCAAGAAGGAGCCGACGGTGTGGCTTCCATATTGATCGATGATGCGGTAAAATCATTGTTTGCCACTTATTTTCCGAAAATCAATAAATTGGAACGTAAAGATGAGAAGACTCCTTATGATGAACTTACCCATTGGTTCTTTGAAGGGGAGGGCTTTGAATTGTTGGACGATTATACCGATGCCGAATACAAAAGGGCTTTGGATACGATTCCTGCACTGAACAATATTATAAAGGAATATCAGCCCGATTTCCCAAAAGAAGATACTTATTTCCTAAAGGAATTATTGCTTTGGGGCTTGGTAGCCTATAAAAAACTGAGCAAGCATCGCTTCACGGAAGGTTATCAGTTTAAAGACCTTTACGGAAGTTTTATAAATGGTCTCTAAAATTCCTTATCGAAATTATATAATTAAAGAAATCAAAAGCCCTGTCCATATGAATTGGTCGGGGCTTTTTGTTCACAGCAATTTTTCTCCCTCTTATACTTGTTGATATGCAGGTAGGCTGAAGATGAACGAACTGCCTTCTTTGGGCTTGCTTAAAACGGTTATTGTCGTGTCGTGCAAGTCCATTATTTTTTTGACAATGGCCAGGCCAAGTCCGTAACCTTGTTTCTTGGTACTTTTATCTACCTGTTTGTAGCGATCAAATATAAAGGGTTGCTCACTTAGGGGAATTCCGGTTCCCGTATCAGTGATATTTATTTCCACATTCTTGTTTTTTCGTTGTATCGATAGTGTGACTTTGCCATTAGGTTCTGTATATTTTAAAGCATTTTCTATGAGGTTCTGAAGCGCCCGTTCTACAAGGCTTACATCGGCATAGACCATACTATTTTCTTGAGGATTGTCAAGTTGTAGGGTTATTTGTTTTTGTTCTGCTAGCACTCTGAACTTAGCTATTAAATCATGTGACAATTCGGTAATTGAAAAAGGTTCTTTCACCGGACTCACTTGCTCGGCCTCCAATTTGGAGTATTCAAACAATTGATTGATAAGATTCGATAATCGGTCTACATTATCATGAGTGATTTGAAGGTATTCTTGTTTTTCATCTTCTGAAAGGGAATTCTTCTTTATCTGCATGGTTTCGATGTAGCCCTTTAATACGGCCAAAGGTGTTCGAAGGTCGTGCGAGACATTGGCAATAAGTTCCCTTCGCAACAGATCTACGGACTTCATCTTATCCATATTATCAACGATGGTATCGGCCATTTCATTAAAGGAATGGGCGAAAATAGCGATATCCGATTTTTCAGGATTTTCGATGCGTACGTCAAGATCACCTTCCTGAAATCGACGGACGGTTCCGGTCATTAACCGTAAGTTTTTTGTCAAAAACCAAATACTCAGCAGCCCGATGATGACCGTAAAAAGCATGGACAACAGTATGGCGCCGATTCCCAATTTTGAAAAATAGGTGCCCAAAAGGTTACTACTAACAAGTTCAAGCTCTTTTCCTTCGAGAATAATATAGATATATCCTTCACGACCATCGATGGAGAAAGGGGCGGCCGAAAATATTTCCTGTTCGCCAGGGTTCCTAGGATCGTCTCCCAAGATATATTCTTTTCCCTCGCTTGCTATGAAAGTTTTAATGGGATTTAATGATACTTTGTTGGCAGGTGCATTGGCACTATGGTCCAACACAACGGAATAGAGAACTTCACCGGTTTTATCGAGCAGATATACCTCGATACTTTGGTTTATGGCCATCATATCGTGCATCAAATCGCCAAACAGTGGTTTGTTCACACTACCGTCTTCCAGAAATGGGGAATCGTTTTGAAACATTTCTTTGATAAGATGGTCGGCAATATGTGCATCTACGCGTTGGGCAGTGGCATGGCTATATTTGTCAACGTAATAGATAGTTATGAAAATATAGGAAGCTCCCATCAATAAAATCAACAGAATAAATGCAAACCAGAGTTTTTTGACCAGTTTGGGTGTTAGTGTATGTATTGCTTTGCTCATACGATAATATCTTCGTTGAATTTATACCCGACTCCCCAAGTCGTTAGAATATAAACGGGATTGGCCATATCTGATTCTATTTTGGCCCGTAGACGATTGATATGTGAATTCACGGTATGCTCATACCCTTCAAAATTGTAGCCCCAAATGATATTCAGTAGTTCGGTTCTTGTATAATTTCTACCTGGATTCGAGGCCATCAATACCAATAATTCAAATTCTTTGGGTGATAACTCTATCTTGTTGTTTTCCAACAACACTTTCCGCTTATCGATATCTATTGTTAACCCCTCTGCCGATAGCGAAGCAGTATTCTTTTGTTCCCTATGCCGTATGTCGGTTCTCCGCATCACGGCTTTTATTCTTGCCAACAATTCTCGAATGCTAAAAGGTTTTGTGATATAATCATCGGCACCAATTTCTAAACCTAAAACACGATCAATTTCTTCCGACTTCGCGGTTAACATAATAATGGGCGTATTTTTTTTTGCCCGTAAAGCCTTGCATACTTCCACACCGTCCATGGCGGGTAATGTCAAATCCAACAAAATTAGGTCGTAATCGTTTTCCAGGGCCAATTTCAAACCTTCCTCCCCGTCCATGGCCTTGGTCGTACTATAGATCAGGTCGGTAAGGTGAATCTCAAGTAATTTGATGATTTCAGGATCGTCCTCTATAATAAGTATCTGTTTCATAAGCTCTTTGGTCGTAAATAAATAGAAAAAGTATCACACGGGTATCACAGTGGCCAACAATCGCATTAGTGTAATAAAATCCAGTTTATTGATAGTACTCAAGTGAATTAGTTAGCTATAGTTTCCTTAAAACATTAAGATAGTGAAAATTGTAAACCCTAATAGCTACTAATAGTTCACAATAGTATAACAGGAGGCAACCAAAGGTTTAAATTTCTGTGATTGCCTTGTGATTTCAATGTTTTTAGTTTGATATGAGACAATTACCATGCAGTGCGAATGTCTGGCAAAAGGGAATAATAATACTATTTCTAATGCTAACACTTCATTGTTGTGGATTTAACCCCTAATTAATTCTAAAAACAAAAATTATGAAAATGAAAACACTATTTGCAACTTTTGTAAGCGGTACCGTTCTGTTGTTGACAGCTTGTTCGGATCCTGAGAATGATACACTAGTCATTGGAGATACTACAGCGGAGAAAATAGTCACAGATGTCGATGGCCTTAGTGATGATTCAGAAAAGAAAATGGTGGCCCAAGCTGATTTTACAGTGACTATCGAGAATGTGGTCACACCAAAACCTATTTTCCAAAGTGGCGTATTCTCAGTACCTGTTGGTGGGTCGGGTCCAACTCCCTTATTTCCCGGTGATGCCTATGAGTTTGAAATCGACGCAGGCCCTGTGGTACTTCCTGGAGATGGTGGCACAAGGCTTTCCTTTGTAACGATGTTCGTACAATCGAATGACTTGTTTTATGCTCCTGGAGAAGAAGGAATTCGACTCTATAATGAAGATGGGAGTTCAATCTGTGCCAATGGACCTGTTGATGTAACGGATCAAATTGAGCTATGGGATGCGGGCACCGAGGTCAACGAATCGACAGGTGGACCCAACCAAAAACCACAGCAAGCAGCAGGCGACGTAGATCAAGGTGAGAATGAATACGGAGTGGTAACCAAAATAACCAATAACAGTTGCACTTTTGGAAATGTGTTGCCAGAGAATGAAGAGGTTATAAAGGTGACCATCGAGAATATAGGTCCGGCCAAGTTCAAGGTTCGTATTATGAATGTTTCTACTGGTACCACCATTTCAGTACCCGCGCAGGGTGAGAATGTGAGGGCGGCAGTTCCACTTTCCCCAGGTGTTTATGCGGTACACACGGCACCCGCACCATTTTTTGTTGAAGGGGAAGCGGCTTCAGGCGCGGGTCTTGCTGCTAGTTCGGAAGGAGTTGAAAATATCGCCGAAGATGGTTTCCCAGAAGCATTGTTAATGGATACGCAAGAAGCAACTGGGTTAATTGTTCCCCTATCACCTGGTGCTTGGGCAACTCATGACATGAACGTTAACTCTTTTTTTCAAATCGATACCCCAGATTTTGGAGAGGGTTTACAGGCAATTGCCGAAGACGGGGTCCCAATGATGTTAGTTGATGTACTGGCGGATAAAGAAGGGATAGATATTTCTGAGGCTTTCGATACCCCGTTAGGGGCATCAGGTCCAGGGGCCATTGGTCCGGGAGGTCGTTATCAATTCTCTTTTTCTGCAGAAGAGGGTGATTATCTTTCCTTGGCGACTATGTTTGTACAAAGTAATGATTGGTTCTATGCCTTTTCATCCGAAGGTCTTAGTCTTTTTGAGAACGGAGCACCCATTAGCGGAGATGTAAGTGAATATATTACCCTATATGATGCGGGAACTGAAGTCGATGAATATGCAGGTGCTGGTTTGTTTCAGGTGATAAGACAGTCTGGCGCAGATTCTGGCGCTGAGGATTCAAATATAAATGTCCGATTGATAGACCCATCCGAATTGGGGAATATACCTGATAATATTGAGGTAATTAAAGTAAGTATCGAGTCAAGCTTGAAATAGTAAAATTACCTACGCCAATAATATGAGCATTAAAAACCCGGTCGTTGTTACCGGGTTTTTATTTTTTATAATAGAGCTTTCCAAAAAAAGTATGCTTTGTAAAACTGAAAATTTAAAAGTGAATGATTTTTGATAGTTGAATAGGCGGGGTGAGGTCCTATTTCCATGAATCTACATGTTGGTTCATATCATCGAATACGTATTGTCCCACAAGGTCTTTCCTATATTTGAAAGCCATTAAGGTCAATGCCATGAGTAGAAGTTGTAGCGTAACAATAAGTATTGCTATAGGAAAAAATGAATTTGGTATTACATGGTTTTCGAACTCGTCATAGCTAATTAAGATCTGAGTGGTTTCAAAAAATTTATAGAGGTAGACCAAAAAGATAATATACAATGAATACTCTAAGGTGCGCATTGGCGGATCACTTAACTCATTTTCCTTAATCTTGAACCAGAGTACATATAAAAAGGTAAAATGGACAATACTTAATAATGGAAAAATATAATTATCAGGCTTAAAAAAATAAAATTTATCAGTGTACAGCCCATAAAAGCTAAAAACACTTAACACGAGCAGCGCCATAATAGACAGCCTTAATACCCATTTCCATGGGAATAGTTGTAAAACAGATTTCATTCTAAAATTAGGTTTCGGGGGATTTACAGAATCCTGGTTTAAAACTTAAAACGCACTCAAATTTGGTTTATTTCAAATATTCGATAAAGTGTAATTAATGTTGGTTATACTTAAAAATTAGGGCGAAAATAATATAAAACACTGAAATAAAGTATAATATGTCTCTAATAAATCCAACCTTTATTTTGGGCCTTCCCGGAAAAAAATACAAGTAAGATTCCAATCAATGCTACAATAATGGGCATGGCTACAGCGCCAGGACCATATACTTCGAAGCTATTACTTAGAAAAAACGCATAAACTAGTTGAACAACAATACCTATTAATGAAATCAAAAATACAGGTCGTGCCCATTTTTTTCTTAACAATAAGGCGATGCAACCAAGTGTTCCGCCCCAAACGGCAATGGCAAATGCGGCCGTGGCCCACGCAGGTTGTGATTCGTACAGAAGCCGCTCGGCTTGGGTCAATTTTTCAAGGTCTTCGACGCTCATAAAAGCATCCTTTAAATATGCCATCACGCCCATGATATTCCAAAGAAGCGCAAGAACACTCACAATCCAAAACCACTTCGGAGGTTTTATTTCTTGATCTTTTGTCATGTCTACTTGGTTTAGTAAAAAGCTTCATACAAATTACAAAAAAAAACTGTAGCTTGAAACGAATTACTTTTATGGATGAAAAGAAATAAGTACTACTATTTGATACAGCTGCAATATTTAGGTTTTCGCTATAGTGGATGGCAAAAGCAGCCGCAACAAAGAACTGTCGAGGGCATGATTACAAAAACCTTAAAGTTTGTTCTAGAGGGACAAAAATTCAAAATTCTCGGAGCAGGCCGGACCGATGCGAAAGTTTCGGCAATAAATACGGCGTTTGAACTATTTTTAGAAGAAACCCCCATAGAAGACCACCAAAAATTTCTGGAAGTTTTTAATATGAATCTTCCCCCTGACATTAAAGCGCTGGAGATAAAAGAAGTTGATACTTTGTTTAATATTATACAAAATGCCAAGACGAAGGAATATGTTTATCTTTTTTCCTTTGGTTCAAAGCATCACCCATTTTGTGCACCTTTCATGGCCAATTTTCATGAGAATCTAGATGTCGAGATAATGAAGGAAGGGGCTCAACTCTTTGTAGGCACCCATAACTTTTCAGCATATACGGCAAGATTAAGGGAAAATACCGACGTAATGAGAACTATTGAAAGCTGTAAAATAAAGCCGAACACACTTCTGACCGCTAACTTTTTTCCAGAAACAAGCTATGCTCTTTACGTGACAGGAAAAGGCTTCATGCGATATCAAATACGTATGATTATGGGAGCATTGGTGCAGTTGGGTAGAAACGAATTGCAACTTCAGGATGTTAAAGAATCCCTGTGCGATAGTAATAATTTACAACTTACATTCGTGGCGCCTGGTTCAGGATTGCTTTTAAACCAATTGGAATTTGAATAAAATACACATCAGTACCATTTATATAATAGTAGAGCTATGACAAAGAAAAAATTGTCTTCTAAAACGCACAAAAATAAGAAGTCAAAACTACACCGTAAAACAGGTAAGGCTCCCGGTACCGTAACCTATATGGGAAAGCGTGAGGGTGCGGCTTCTAGGGTTACCATAATTAATTATAATTCGTCCGATTATGAGGTGCATAAGGCCGATAGTGTCGAGGCAGCCATAAAGCATCAGAAACCTGCCATGTTGCAATGGGTAGATGTTGTCGGTATTAGTGATGAAAAGTTTGTAGAAAATTTGGGAACGCATTATGGTCTTGGCGCTTTGGTGCTTGAAGATGCCGTTAATACACAACAGCGACCAAAAATCGATGAATATGAGAACTATATTTTCGGAGTGTTCCAAATGCTATATATCAGTGATGATAACGAATTGGTGGCTGAGCATGTAGCCCTTGCTTTGGTAAAGAATGGCGTTTTGGTATTTCAAGAGTTAGAAGACGATGTATTTGAAGGGGTAAGGGAAAGGATAAAAAACAAAGCTGGCCGTATTAGAAACAGAAATTCCGATTATCTGTTTTTCGCTTTACTTGATGCGATAGTGGATAATTATTTCGTCGTACTGGAACATCTCAATACTAGAATAGAAGCTTTGGAAGAAGAGGTATACGAAAACCCGCGACAAGAGGTTGCCCACAAAATTCAAGAGTTGAAAAAGGATGTACTAAAAGTCAGAAGATGGATTTTTCCCGTCAAAGAATTACTTAGCCGTTTGATAGATTCAGAAAGCGAACTTATCAATAAAGACACCAAAATGTTTTTAAGGGATGCATTGGACCATTCCATAGAAATCAACGAAAGTCTTCAAATATATCGGGAAATGTCGATGAGTCTTATGGAAATGTATATGAGTAATATGAGCAATAAGATGAACGAGGTAATGAAGGTGTTGACTATTATGGCCTCTATCTTTATTCCGTTAACCTTTATTGCAGGGGTCTATGGAATGAATTTTGACAATATACCCGAACTACATTGGGAATATGGCTATTTTATAGTTTGGGGAATAATGATTATGATTTTTATCATCATGGCGATTTATTTTAAACGAAAGAATTGGCTCTAATTTAACCCGATTCATTTTTCAAATTGATCATGAGGTCGATTTTTATAGTCCATTATTTTTCTAATTGAGCAAATAGTAGTGTAGTCCATAGGTTATATTGTTTCCTGAACAAATAATATACAGAGAATGATATATAGGACACAACTACTTTTAATTTTTGCTTTTTTGACGATAGGATTTACATACGCGCAGAATAGTAATAGGGAAATATCCGAAGAAACGACCCAGAAAAAATATGAAATGTACGAAGATGCCAAACTGGTAAAAAAATCAGTTAAGATTCACACGTCTATAAGTCAAGAAATAAAATTTGCAAAGGAGGATGAAGGTAAAATCGATGCAAGAAGAATTATATCTCCAAAAACGATTGTCAAAACAATCAATATAGACAATGATATCGATGATGATTACGATGAAGTTATAAGTTTTAGCTATACTTCAGATGCCAATAAAGATTTTGTTTTCGGAACGAACGACAATGAGATTTTTGCTGCCATAGAAAATAGTAAATATTTGAATATACACAATGATGCCGTAATGTCTGAGGAAAACCTGAACACGATGTTCGTCATTACGAATAAGGAAGGGAAAGTACTCCAACTAATCTTGGAAGACCATAAATCGATGAAATAACAGGCGTATCTTAATAAGAACTCTAAAAAGAAGCACCCGAAAAGTGCTTCTTTCTGTATTGTCTAACGGAATGCACTTTAAGAAATATACATTCTCATTGCACGTAGGGGTCCGGCCTGATTTTAAAAACATCGCAGATTTAGGCAAACAAATCTGAAGAAAGATATCGATCACCGCGGTCACAGACAATAGAAACAATCACACCATGCTCCAGGGTGTCTGCCAATCGTAATGCGGCTACAGCTGCTCCACCGCTACTCATTCCCGAAAATATTCCCTCTTCCTTGGCCAATCTTTTGGCCATGTCAACTGCTTCCTGTTGGCTAACTTCCATCGTACGGTCAACTTTTGAAGCATCAAAAATTTTAGGCAGGTATTCTTTAGGCCATTTTCGTATGCCGGGTATGCTAGAATCATCTGTAGGTTGAACCCCTACAATCTCTACTTCTGAATTCTGTTCCTTTAGATAAGTAGAAGTGCCCATTATGGTTCCTGTGGTTCCCATTGCAGAAACAAAATGGGTGATTTCGCCATGGGTATCTTCCCATATTTCGGGTCCGGTTGTTTTATAATGTGCTTTCCAGTTATCGTCGTTGGCAAATTGATTGATCATGATGTAACCTTCATTTTGAACCTTGCTTTCCGCATAGTCTCGTGCACCCTCAATACCCACATCCGACGAGGTCAAGGTCACTTTAGCGCCAAAAGCACGCATTGTCTGCACTCGTTCTTTGGTCGCATTTTCTGGCATAACCAATTCGATATCCAATCCGTAAACACCGGCAATCATTGCCAATGCGATGCCCGTATTTCCACTCGTAGCTTCAATTAATTTATCCGTTTTGAGAATATCTCCTCTTTCGAGTCCGCTTTTCAACATGTTCAGAGCAGCCCGGTCTTTAACACTACCTCCTGGATTATGCCCTTCCATCTTAAAAAATAATTTTACGTTCGGATTTTTATTCAACACCCTTGATAGCACCAAAGGTGTGTTTCCGATAAGGTCGAGAATACTTTTAGACATTCGGCAGTGTTTTTATTTTAATCTCAGGGGTATGGAATACTGTGGAGTTCGGGGGTACGGAAGCCGTTATCCACGCATTTCCGCCAATAACGCTATTGGCACCAATTATGGTTTCACCACCTAAAATAGTGGCATTTGCATAAATGGTCACATTATCCTCAATAGTTGGGTGCCGTTTGGTCTTATGCAAATGTTTGGCGACATATAAGCCACCTAAAGTAACCCCTTGATAAATTTTTACATCATTTTTTATAATTGCAGTTTCTCCGATAACCACACCTGTTCCGTGGTCTATATGAAAAGAATCGCCAATATGGGCACCTGGGTTAATGTCGACGCCAGTTTGTCTGTGGGCATATTCGGTCATTAATCTTGGTACCAACGGAAAACCTTCTTTATAAAGTTCATGTGCCAATCTGAATATGGCGATGGCGTAAAACCCGGGGTAGGCCATATAAACTTCTTCAATCGACAATGACGCAGGATCACAATTTACCGTTGCTTCCGCATCCATATTCAATCGCTCTAGAATTCTCGGAAGTTTGCCCACATAGCTTTCCCAAACCTTTTTACATGATTTATTTACATCCCAACAAGCCAAATCGACCAAACCATCGAATTGTGATTCTAAAAGCGACAAATTTTCCGCTACTGGAGTATCAATGTCAAAAAGGGTATAAAAGAGTCGGTCGGTAAACTGTTCCGTCTTTTGTTTCAACGCAAACCTTAAATTAGGTTGGTTTTTGTGTTGAATTATTTTTTCAATAATCGATTTCTGATTCATATAGTACAACTTGACAGTTTTCAAAATTAACCATTATATTAAAAGCAGTTTATGCCAATTGGTTAACTTTAGCTTAAAATAACAACTTGTAGGTCGTATGTTAGATTCGGTAATTACGAAGCAAACGCTTCTTTTTCTTAAAAAACTAGAAAAAAACAATAATAGGGACTGGTTTGCGGAACATAAAAAAGAATTTAAAGATCATGAATTTGAAGTGAAAGCTTTTTTGCAGCGCCTGCAAGAAAGGTTGCAGACACATGATGAAATCGATAAACTAAAAATGTTCAGAATATATAGGGACGTTCGTTTTTCGGCCAACAAACAACCTTACAAAACTCATCTAGCAGGTTCATTTTCTAGGGCAGGTGTTCGGAATAGGGGAGGTTATTACTTCCACATACAGCCCGGGGGAAGTTTTATCGCAACGGGATTCTGGCAACCTAACAAAGATGATTTGCTACGCATACGCAAAGAATTCGAGTTGGATACGACCGAAATAAGAAAAGTGATTACCAAAAAAACGTTTAAAGAAATCTGGGGAGATCTTGTGGGCGACGAAGTTAAAACGGCACCAAAAGGTTTTGACAAAGAAGATCCCAATATTGACCTTATAAAGAAAAAACAATACATTTTCGTAAAGAATTTTACCGATGACGAGGTGTTGTCTCCAGATTTTCTCAACGTTGTTGATGACGCTTACAAGTCAATTCGGCCCTATTTTGATTTGATGAGCGAAATTCTTACAACAAACTTGAATGGCGAGTCGATATTAAACTAGTGCTCCCACCGTGAAATACTGTATTTGATCTTTCAGTCTTTCGACAACCATATTCATCATACGTTTGTTGAGTGCGGAAGAATTCTGGATATATATACCATATTCCTCTTCAGTGAACTGACCGATGAGCATTCCCTTTAAGGCGTTTCTGAATTTGATATCTTTTTGAATGGCATTTTCGATGTAGTCCATTCGTTTTTCTGGTATCAAATCATAAAAACTATTTTTATGTTTTGAAATATAATTCTTGAATACCGCTAACAACAAAAAGTTTTGGAGTTTAATAACGGGGCGCAAAGTTTCATTTTGAAAACGCTCGTCCAAACTCATATCTTCGGTTAATTTGGCAGATGGAATTTGAGGGCGAATTTCAAGAAGACTTCGAGATCTGTCGTTCATCACATGAGGTTTTTATAAAATTAATGCATATTGATGGTATCACTTTGGTGTGAAGCTGTTAGTTCTTAACGAGGTTATGAACAACGGCAAAAGGCGTTAAAAAACTATTAACACTTACACTTTTTGAAACAATATCGTTAGCTTTAAGAAAAATGAATATCAGTTATGAAAATATCGGTAAACCCTTTTAACGGTAAGAAAATATATGAATTTAAAGAGTTGAACAGTAATAATTTACAGTCACGAGTTAAACTTGCAGATGAAACTTTCAATTCTTGGAGAAAAACAACATTCGAAGAACGTTCAAGACTAATGAACAATGCAGCGAAAGAACTAAAAAACAACAAAGAAAGGTATGGTGCAATTATAACGAACGAGATGGGGAAACCTCTTTCCCAAGCTATCGTAGAAATAGAAAAGTGTGCCTGGGTATGTGAATATTATGCCGCAAATGCAGCAGAACAGTTGAAGGAAGAGCCTATTGAAACCGATGCCGATCTGAGCTATGTGCGCTATGAGCCTATTGGGGTTGTTCTTGCTGTTATGCCATGGAACTATCCTTTTTGGCAGGTTTTTCGGTTTGCCGCTCCAAATCTAATGGCAGGGAATGTTGGTGTTCTGAAACATGCCTCTAATGTAATGATGTCGGCACAAATGATTCAAGAGGTTTTTGAAAACGCCGGATTTCCTAAAGGCTGCTTTCAGAATTTAATCATTGGTAGCGAAAAGATTGAAGTTTTGTTAGAAAATGAACTTATCAGGGCCGTTACCTTAACGGGTAGCAAACCTGCAGGTTCGTCCGTAGCATCCACTGCCGGGCAGCATATTAAAAAATCGGTATTGGAACTCGGTGGAAACAATGCGCTAGTAGTGTTTGAAGACGCTGATATCGAAAAGACTCTTGAAGTCTGTGTTAAAGCTCGATTTCAAAATACCGGACAAAGCTGTATTGCAGGCAAAAGACTTCTTTTACAGCAATCTATAGCAAAAGAGTTTGTTCAAAAGTATAAAGATAAAGTAGAAGCATTAACGTGCGGAAATCCTCTAGATAAAGATACTTATATCGGCGTTATGGCTAGGGAAGATTTGGCCGAAGAACTGGAAAAGCAAGTTAGTGATTCCGTGAAAATGGGTGCTCGGGTTCTTTTAGGAGGAAAAAGGGAAGGTTGCTTCTTTGAGCCCACCATACTGACAAAGGTTGATGAGGCTATGCCAGTTTTTAAAGAAGAAACTTTTGGACCCGTTATCGGAATTACCACCTTTGAAAATGAAGTAGATGCAGTAAATCTTGTCAATAACTCAGAATTCGGACTGGGAGTATCTATTTTTACTGTGGACAGGAAAAGGGTCAATCGGCTGATTCCTCAATTTTATGAAGGAGCCGTATTTGTAAACGAATTGGTCAAGAGCGACCCTAGGCTTCCATTTGGCGGTGTTAAAACGTCAGGGTATGGGCGAGAACTTTCATCACACGGTATTCGCGAATTAGTAAATAAGAAGACGGTATATATCACGTATGAATAGCACTTTGATTTGCGTATTATTTATGAAATTTATACTTTACATATAACCGTTAAAATATTGTAAATTAATGTTTTATATTAAAAATAATTGATTTAATGAAATTTGGAAAAGTAGCGCAACCAGAACTGGTAGATTTCACTATCCCACAAGATCATCCCGATACGGAAGTTGTCTTGTCAAGGTGTTTGACCAATGACCCGTTAAACATTTACGTGGGTTGTGCCAAATGGAACCGACAAGATTTAAAGAATTTCTATCCGAGAGGAACCAAAGATGAGCTTGAGTATTATTCTAGACAGTTTAATTGTATTGAACTCAATGCTACATTTTATCGCATTTTCCCTGCGGAAACCTATAATAAATGGTATGATAAGACTCCTGATGATTTTAAGTTCTTCCCCAAAATTACACAGAACATTAGTCATTTAAGACGTCTAAACGAACAAGTTTACCCTATTTTAGATGAATACCTCAGTGTCACTTCCAATCTTAAAGAGAAGTTAGGTACGATTTTCTTACAAATGCATAACAATTTCGGTCCTAAAAATTGGGATAGGGTAACGCAGTTCGTAGAAAACTGGCCAAACGAATTTCCCTTGGCTATGGAGTTCCGACATACTGATTGGTTCAACGATGAGAAAGTGGCACAAGAACTTTATCATTTATTGCAAGAAAACAATATTGCGAATGTTTTGGTCGATACGGCAGGTAGGCGTGATTTGATGCATATGCGGTTGACAAATAACGAGGCTTTTATTCGATATGTAGGGGCTAACCACGACAGTGATTATGCCCGTTTAGATGATTGGGTCGAGAAATTGTTCGACTGGAAAAAAAAGGGACTGAATAACATTCATTTTTTTGTTCATCAAAATATGGAGTTGGCATCCCCGTTATTATCGGCACACTTTATTGCTAAATTGAATGAAAAGCTTGGTAGTAATTTACAGATTCCGAAAACGTTGCAAGAATCTGACCCCAAGTTGTTTTAAGGGTGATTTCTTCTGTAATTTTGCACGAGTAAATAAGTTCCCCTAAAATTATTATTATGAGATTCCATACGAGAAAATGGGTTAAACCTGAAGATTTAAATGCTAATGAGACCTTATTCGGTGGGCGGGTATTGGCTTGGGTCGACGAAGAAGCTGCTTTGTATAGTATTGTTCAACTCGAGAACAAAAAAGTGGTTACCAAATACATGTCTGAAATTAATTTTATGAGTACCGCTAGACAAGGAGATATCGTTGAAATTGGTATTGAAGTGGTTAAGTTTGGTAAAAGTTCGTTGACACTCAATTGTGAAGTACGAAATAAAATGACGCTCGAAACCATAGTTACCGTTGATAATATTATCATGGTAAACCTAGGCGATGATGGTAAACCAAAGTCACACGGAAAAACCAAAATAGAATTCGTGAAAGATAGAATAGCCGCTGCAAAAGATAAGTAATCGGTATATAGTTTTTTATCATAATATTCAAACGACGAGTCTCCACATAGGCCGCTTCTTTGAGCGGCCTTAAATTATGTTTGAAGAATAAAACATTTTTTTATTCAATATTTTGAAAATTAATACTTTAAAGTATTTACCTTACTTTGACACTTTAAGTTGTTTTTGTTTGCAGTCATACGCCCAAACAAATTATCCAATTCCGAAATATTTTGGTTAACCAATTCAATTCATAAAAAATCCACACCTACAAATAGGCGTCCTTTACCACATAAACAAAGGGCTAGGTAACATTTAATTGCAAACTACACCTCAATTGGGCTAATTTTAAGGTAATTAACAAATTACTAATAAAAAAATTGAAAATTTGTAGGAGTAAAATCTACTGTTTTCAATCGATTTTGCCCAAATCAACCTTTTGAAAACTAAAGACCTACTTTTTCCATGCCTTCAGCTTGATGAATCGTTTAAATATAATTTTTCATCACAAAAGTTAAATGCCAGTCCGGTATTCAAACCAAAAATTTCCTACAAAAATCTTTCCGGAAAATTGGTTTCGGTTACCCATCTCCTTGTATCATCGAAAGATAATGTGGCGATTGATATAATGGGAGGCAACTCCCTCAATTTCAATGGGAAAACTAGCGTAATCAGAAGTTTTATTGGGTATAAAAGTAGCACCTCATTTAAAAAAACGTTGGTATGAAAAATTTCAAGACCCTCCAGTCCCTAACGAAGAATAATGCTAATTCAGATGCTGCCAATATTGACTTGAAGCCTCTATACGACGACTGTATGGGTGATTGTGATATGCTAGAAGAATTGATTGGTTTGTACAAGAAGAATATTTTGGAATTCGTCGGACAAACAAAAATAAATTTAGAAAATCAAGATTGTAAAGGGCTAAAATTTTCTATACATAAACTAAAATGTAGTCTATTGCTTTTGAAGACCCAAGACTTGTTCAATATCGTGGAGAAAATGCATGTTATCTGCGTTGCGGAAGAAGATACTGGACAATTACAAAACCTATTCAAATGTTTTTTAGATAGTTACCCTAGTATTGAAAGAGCCATAGACAAACAATTTTTAAACCTCTTAAATAAAGAATAATGGTACAAAAGAAGCTTTTACTGGCCGAAGATGATGAGTTATTGGCTTCACTGTTAACATTTCGATTGGAGAAAGGAGGGTATAAAGTTAGTCGGAGTAAAGACGGAAAGGCCGTAAAGGAACATTTAACTAAAGAAATGCCCGATATAATAGTCAGTGATATTATGATGCCATACTTCTCCGGAATAGAACTCATTGACTTTGTGCGTAATGAGCTAAAATCTAAAGTTCCTATCATTATTATTTCTTCGGCAGGTAATGAAGAAAATGTGCTTAGCGCATTTGAACTGGGGGCGAATGATTTTATTTCCAAACCGGTTAGCCCTTCTGAACTACTTGTCAGGGTCGCAAGAGAACTGAACAAAATTTAATTTGATTATAAAAGCGCTTACATATCGATATTATTTCTTAATCAATGTGCCTAAAATCCATACGGAACTTTTATGGCAGTTGACTTTTCTGTTTATTGGTTTGGTGATAATATATTTCACCGCAATATTCTTTTTCAGAAATAAGATTTCGGCTACCGGGCGAAAGGTTAAAAAGCGGAAGACAGAGTTATCACCGATGATTAGCGAGTTTCTTTTTTATGAGGATAATGGCCTAAAAGAAGACAAAAGCAATTATGTGACTTTGAAAATCGAAATAAGGGAGCTGCTCAAAAATGATTTTAATCGCAAAGTGTTGACCGAAATATTACTTGATCTTCAAAAAGATGTTTCTGGAGACACTCAAAAACGGGTTTTTTCACTTTATCAAGATTTAGGACTTGACAAGGATGCATTTGAAAAACTAAAAAGTTCGAAGTGGCAAGTCATTTCGAAAGGCATATTAGAGCTTACGAATATGCAAGTTGTCGATTCTTATATGTTTATCATTAAATTTATAAATGACCGGAGGAGTACCCTTCGTCAACAAGCCGAAATTGCAACTGTTACATTAAGGCCTGAAGGCATAGCCTTTTTTTTAGATACCACAAAATATCGAATATCCGAATGGCAGCAGTTAAAGCTATTGGATGCTATGCGAAATTTGGAAGGTTTTAGTCCTCCTAGATTTAAACTTTGGCTGACATCACGAAATAAGCACGTAGTGCTTTTTGCGCTTAAGTTGGTGAAATACTTCAATCAAAACGACTGTAATGCTTCTTTAATTGAATTGTTAAAACATAAGAATAACCAAATCCGGGAAGAAGCTATAAAATGTATTAAAGAATTTAATGTTGTAGCTGCACGCGACATTTTAAAATTGATTTTCTGGAAAAGCAATACCGTAGTGAAAATAGCCGTATTGGATGCTATCGCTTATTTAGGAAATGAATCTGATATTGAATTTTTGAAAAAGGTTGAAAACAAGGAGTTTAACTTTTCAGTTAAAAGTAAAGCTTTAAGTGCAATCAACGCAATTTCTCCTGAAAGTATTATGCCCACCGAAGGTCTTCAAAATTTGGACATGAGCAAGATACCTCCAGAAGATTCACAGGAAAAGGAAGCTGATAAAACCGAAGATAGTATAGCGTTAGAGGACTCCGTACATGCCGATGTCGCACAAGCTATAGTCCAATTGACCGAAGCAGCAGAAGAAGTTGCAATAGAAGAACCAGCAACAGAAGAACCAGCAACAGAAGAAGTAGCAACAGAAGAAGTAGCAACAGAAGAAGAAGAAGAAGAAGAAGAAGAAGTGTCTCAATCTGTAATGGATATGGATATACATGAGGCAGAATATGTTGACGCATCCTTAGTAAAAGAGGAGAAGAAAACCAATGTGATAGCTGTTTCTGAGCTATCAGAAGAGAAAACCACGGAATCCTTTGATGTGAACTTTTTGCCACTTGTGAGCGAAACGGAAGTGTTCGGCGATAGGTTATCGGAAATAGTCGAAACCTCAACACATTATAGACCTAGCAAAAAGATTATTAAAAATGATATTAATGACTTTGAAGTTGTTTTTGAAGCCGTTGAATACACTGAAGTTTCGAATGAACTTAAAAATGGCCTTGAGGCCAACGTCGTCGGGAGTAGTGATTTTTTGATAGTTGATTTTTTGCCGATTATAGTTAATAATCAGGATGTCACTTTATACAATGAAGCCGAAAGGGAAATGTCGGTTGCTAACGAGGTGATGGCTATTGAAGTTATAGAGGAAGAAATACTTCCTTGTGGGCAATTGACCAAAGAAGAGCCTAAACTAATATTTATTAATGAGTTTCCAATTTTAGAGGTGTCGGATATTGAAGTGATTGAGGCCGAATTCCTCTCTGAAATTGAGATAGCTGACTTGAATAATAATCCAGAGCATAAAAATTTACAGCAGACAACATCTAAAATGAAGAGTACCGATCAAATAAAATTAAAAGCGATTATCGAAGATTTAGTCGCTTTTGAGAGTTCCGATGAAATTAAGGAGATTATAGAGGAATTTGATGATGTATGGCCTGACATGAAATGGATTGAAAAGTCACTTGACATGGAGTTCGTTCCATTGCAACAAGAAGAATCATTCAACGAGGTAAATGAAGTTTCTGTTGAGGGTGTTGACGATGATTTAACTCAAGATAAAGGCACTTTAATAGAGAGTATTTTGCAATCGGAAACGTTTGATGTAGATACTAGTGAATCTGTTTTAGTTGACAATAGCTATAACGATGACAATAGCCATAACGATGACCAAAGCTTAAAAAATGCAGAAGAAGCTACGATGAAATTATTGGATGACATCGAAGCCTTGGGAGATCAGCGAGAGATTCCACTTTTGAGTGAATTATTGCAAAATGAAAAGTATAAATCTGTTAAAGTGCGCATACGGCATTTGATTGCCAAGTTTGCTAGTATGCCTTTTGAAGAACGACCCAACCTCATTAAGTCGAAAACGTCTGAAGACATCGATTTCAAGCCATTTAATGTATTCGAAGACCTTTTCCGTACCTGCGATACCGCAAAAAAATTGATTTTGCTAGATGAAATTGTTGCTGTAGGTGATGAAAAGGAAATTCCCTTTCTCGATAGTCTTTTAGAGGATCCAAATTTCAAAATTAGAGAAAAGGCGCAATTAGGTTTAAAAGGACTTATGGCAAAACTGGTTGAAAAACGTGAATCCCTAGAAAACGATGAAATAAACAATCAATCAGTTTGCACAATTGAGCAATCTGAAGAAATTGATGGAGCGGTACTTTTAGAATACAGTCTCTTTCTCGATGAGATGGAAGTGGAACCGCCGCTGAATGGCGATATTTTTGACGTTGGCTTTGAACTTTCTGAAAAGTTAGAGCTCGTTGAAGAAGTGCATCTAGCAATAGAAACCCCACAAGACTCCTTCTTAAATCAATTGTGGTCATTTCCGACCAAAATAATAGAGAAACTAAATGGATAGCGGGGTATTCAATATTATTTTAGATTATATAAACATTGTTTTTCTGCTGTTTACAGCTGTGCTATTTTTAATGTTCAGCTTAATGGGCTATCTGTCTACCCGAAATTCAATTCATTATCGAAATAAAAATAGTTTTGGTGATATGTCGAAAGTCATGGCATCACCATTGGCTCCTAGCATTACCATTATCGCACCCGCCTATAACGAAGGGATGACCATTGTTGAAAATATTCGTTCATTGTTGTCATTACGATATGTTAATTACGAGGTGATGGTGGTCAACGATGGTAGTAAAGATGATACTTTACAAAAGATGATCGATGCTTACGATTTGGTTCAGGTAGCGCATCAATTCGATCCAGATTGGCGTTCGAAACCCATACGCGGTATATATAAATCATCGCAACGCTCTTTCTCTAAACTTACAGTTATCGATAAAGAAAACGGGGGAAAGTCTGATGCCTTGAATACCGGAATGGCCCTTTCTAACAATCGCTATGTGGGTTGTATCGATGTTGATTGTTTATTACTACCAGACGCATTGCTACATGTGGTAAAATCGTTCTATCAACGCTCTAAAAAGCGGGTAATTGCAGTTGGTGGAGTGATTCGGGTCGCAAATTCCTGCGTTATTTCAGGAGGTCAACTGGAAGAAATACGCCTTCCCAAAAACTGGTTGGCAAAATTTCAATTGTTGGAATACACACGCTCTTTTATTTTAGGAAGAATGGCCTGGGGTCGTATTGATAGTTTGCTTATAATTTCTGGGGCCTTTGGTTTTTTTGATCGTGAAATCGCGCTCACTGTAGGGGGGTATGATACGAATACCGTGGGGGAGGATATGGAAATCGTATTTAAAATGCGCCGGTACATGCACGAACGAAAATTGCCCCATACCGTTGAATATATACCGGATTCACTCTGTTGGACAGAAGTTCCCGAAGATCTCAAAATATTTGTAAACCAACGCGATAGATGGGCCAGGGGAAATCTAGAGACGCTTTTTAAACATAAAGATATGTTCTTTAATCCCAAATTTGGGAGGTTGGGCATGCTCAGTTATCCTTATTGGTTTTTTTATGAATGGCTCGCCCCTTTATTAGAGTTTTTTGGGTTTTTCACAATTATACTTTTTTATTATTTGGGAATACTGAATTGGGATTTTTTCATCGCTATAACGGTAATGATTTATACGTTTTCAGTAATGTTTTCTTTTTACGCCATATTATGGGATGTCTATTCTTACAATGAATACAAACGCACTAAAGATATTCTGACATTAATGTTCTGTGCCTTAATTGAGCCTGTGGTTTTTCATCCTATCGTGGTTTGGTCTGCGGTGAGGGGTAATTATAAAAAGTTGTTCAAGATTAAATCAGGTTGGGGCTCTCAGGTTCGTAAAGGGTTTGCCAAAGCAACATAGTCAAAAAATGGATACAAGTAGTATTTCAAAATCGACATTAAAACACTACACAAGACTGATGATTTCATTTTTCTTGTCGCTAGTCGTGTTGTCCATTTTCCAGTACACGATCTTGTATTTTAAGGGTGTTGTTGATGCTGTTTTGGGAATGAGCTTTGTTCTTTCGGTAGTAAATCACATGGGGTATGCTTCTTTGGTAGGACTCATTTTAGTACCTTCTTTTAACCTTCTTGAGAATTTTAGGCCCAGGCACGGCTTTATCATTGTGTTTATCGTATTACTGCTTCTGTTGGGTGTTGAGGCATTATTGGTTACCTATTACTGTGCTTTTTATATTCCATTGGGGGCTGATTTATTAGATTATGGTTTTACAGATCTTATAATAGGTGCTTCCAATTCTCGGGGTATGTTACCTTCCATTATTTTAGCGGCACTTATAATGATAGCCTCTTTTTTAGGATGGTATAAAATCACATCGAAATTCTACCATCACATTAACAAGATGTATCCTTTTACCATCGTGTTGTTCAGTCTTTTTGTAGCCACGTTATTTACAGAAGGAAAACCCATCAATCAAAACAAGACCCAGTATTTAGGTGTACATCTTTTCACTGAAACTACGGGAAGAACATATTATAATCCCAAAGAAGAGTTTCCCTTAGTGCGAACACCAAACACTGAAGATGTTTTGGGAAGGTACTTTGAATTACGGGAAGAGAAACCTAACATTGTATTTGTTATTATTGAAGGCTTAGGAAGAGATTTTATGGGTGAAGGTGCTACCTATGGAGGGTTTACACCGTTTTTGGACTCATTATCCACTAAATCGCTTTATTGGGATAACTTTCTGAGCAACACAACACATACTTATGGGGTTATACCCTCTTTAATGGGGTCGTTGCCCTTTGGTGAAGACGGGTTTTTGAACCTAAATTATCTTCCGAACAAACTGACTTTATTCGGCATATTAAAGAACAACGGTTATCACACCTCTTACTATCAAGGCACCAATAGTTCACTATATAATTTAGATAATTTTTTACAGAGTGAAAACCTTGATTTTATTTTAGATCGGTCTGGCTTTGGAAACGGCTACCAATTACAAATCGAAGATGCAGGTGGTTCTTCTTGGGGCTATCCCGATAAAGAACTCTTTAGAAAGAGTATGGGGTTACCAAAACCAAGTACCCAACCAAGAATGGAGGTATACATGACCGCCAATGTTCGTAGTCCCTTTTTATTGGCGAATCAAGAGTCTTATGAAACTAGGGTTGCCCAATTGCTCATTGATAGAAATATAGATGAAGAGGCTCGTGAAGTAATAGAGGAGAATCGTAATGTTTTTGGTAGTCTATTGTACAGCGATGAAGCCTTAAAATCATTCTTTAATATCTATCGCAACAATCATGATTTTAATAACACCTTATTTGTCATTACCGGAAATTATGCGCTTGAATCCCCGGTTCCGCAAAAAAACGCATTGAGTTCTTTGCATGTACCCTTGATTATATATAGCCCTATGCTAAAAACAGCTAAGACTATAAGTTCCATCTCTTCTCATTTAGATGTGGCTCCTTCCATACTGGCGCTTCTAAACAGTAAATATGAAATAAAGATGCCAAAAAAAGTAGCTTGGTTGGGTGGTGGGTTGGATATGCAAAGCGATTTTCGGTCGATTAAAGATATTCCCCTAATAGCAAATAAAAGTGGAACGATGGAGTTCTTACATCGAGACAAGTTGTTTTTCGATGGAGACGCTTTTGAAATTGATAACCATCTAAATATAAGTGGAGCGCTAGGTCATAAGGGTGATTTGGGAAGACGGCTAAATGATTTTATGGCAATGAATGTATACGTAACCGAGAAAGATAAGATTATACCCGAAGATTTGGCTATTTTCCCATTTAGGAAAGAGGCGTTCGAGAACAATGAAATGGTTTGGCTGAATAGTGTATTCAATGGTAGCAACTTTGATAAAGCATATTCGACAGCAAGGAATTTCGCGTTTGATAAGAAATCGGATAAGGCCTTGCTACTTTGTCGGTACATACTTTCAGAGGTTCCTAGCCATTTAGATGCACGTATTCTGATGGGGAGAATCAACGCATGGGAAGGAAATTATTCGGAGTCAGTTAGAATACTTCGGGCATGTGTTAGGTTAAACCCTTCTTATTTAGACTCGTACGAAGCTTTACTTGATGTTTATTTCTGGTCAAATAAGACTGAGGCGGCTATGAGATTGATAGCGCATATGAATAAAAGCGAAATAGATACTTCGGCGATTTCATCAAAGATTAAGAGGGCTAGGCAAGAAGCTAAAAAGAAACAAATAAATACGTTCAACCAAAAGTCTTTCAAACAAAAAGAAGAAGGAACTGAAATCGCTTTAAGTAATAATAAATGAGATTGACTAGAAAAATATGGGTAATGGCACTGCTGGTAATCCCACTTTTGGGAGAAGCGCAAGAGTTGGCTTATGAAGGTGATCCCGATGTCTCATTTTTTACGGCAAGAAATTTAGCTTTCGAGGGCAATCGAAATATTGCGCGAGATACTTTATACCGTATTTTGAGCAAATATCCAGATTATACCGATGTTCGTAGTTTGCTTGCCAGTACTTATAGTTGGGATGGAGACTACGATAAAGCGAGATCACATTTTAACCGAATTACATCTGTAGAGCGTAAGAATAAGGAGGTATGGGTCGCGACTATTAAAAATGAAATCTATGCCGAGAACTATTACCTAGCCCTTGGTTTGGCCAACAAAGCTGTATCTTATTTAGAAAGTGACCTTGATATAATCGCGTTGCAGACAAAGGCATTGGCCTTGGTCAAAGGGAAGGAAGAAGCGACAGAGAAACATGTAGTCGTTGAAACACCCATAGATACGCTGACAGAGGTCAAGGGCCTCAAGAATGGTGTGAAAATTTCCAATTCTTTTGAAATTTTCGATGTGGTTTACGACCCAATGATCTACTCGAGTATGAGTTATGGTCGAGAAACGGGGGCAGGTCTCGTTATACCAAGAATAAATTATAGCAATCGCTTTCAAACCCATGGTGTGCAATATGAAATGGATTTTTATCCCAAGTTTTCAAAAACCTTCTACGGCTATTTGAACTATGGCTATTCGAATGCACCCATTTTCCCAGATCATAGGGTAGGGGCCGAGCTTTATGCAAATCTGCCAAAATCGCTGGAAGCATCACTAGGCATGCGGTTTTTAGATTTCAACACCACCAAAGCTCAGATTTATACGGGA
This sequence comes from Kriegella aquimaris, assembly GCF_900103215.1. Classification (GTDB taxonomy): domain Bacteria; phylum Bacteroidota; class Bacteroidia; order Flavobacteriales; family Flavobacteriaceae; genus Kriegella; species Kriegella aquimaris. Next base: position 306,464 of record NZ_FNGV01000001.1, on the reverse strand, counting down.
TCTATCGGACTCTATTCTGGCAATTATTATTTTTCCTTGAGACCTTATCTTACCCCACAATCGAATGGCAATATGACTTTTTCGGGGAACCTGTTGGTGCGGAAATATTTGAGGGATGGTGAAAATTATCTGGGTATCAATTTCGGAATGGGATATTCACCTGAACTCAAACAACTGCGTGATGAAGATGAGCTACTTGCAGAAACAGTGCTCTTTATTGAATCACAACGGTTGGGTATGGAGTATCAGTTTACGGCTAAAAGGAGTCCCAATATATATAAGGCGAGTCTCGGGGTCAATCGACAAGAGTTGGTTTTTGACTCCGGTAATTTTACTTGGTCGATTGCTGCCGGAATATCCTATGAAATCAAATTTTAAGTACAATACGGCAGGCGCGCGTTTGGCTGTAAGAGCTTCCATTTTCTTAAACAAACCAATTGACATTCCTCAAATTTTTAGTGTTATACAACGAAAACTACAAGGTACACCACAATTAATTGTTTCGACTTCCCGTTATTTTTATGTTTACTGCATGATAAGCAATGAAACCCAAATCATCTCGATTTATCGAGATTAATTTAAACCTATATAATATGCTTTACGATACCTACGGAGAAGAGTACTTGGCGTTCCTCCAAGATTTAAATGAAATTTTAAGTTTAAACGAATTAGCCGAATTAGACTACATGTAGTAAAATATAGTAATTTTTAAAAACCCCCAGATTATGGCAAATCAAAATCCAGACAACGCAGCTTATTTGAATTTTATTGAAAGTTTAAATGATATTCTTATCAACTTCGATATCAGCAAATTAAAGTATTCCTAATTAGTCAAGTTTTGACTAATAATAAAGGGAGACAGCAAAGCTGTCTCCCTTTATTAATTTTAAGAGTAAAGATTCTATCCCAAATAGGTTTTGAGTAATTTACTCCGAGAGTTATGACGCAGTTTTCGAATGGCCTTCTCACGTATCTGACGTACTCGTTCACGAGTGAGGTCAAAGGTTTGTCCGATTTCTGCCAAGGTCATCGACTGTTGATCGCCTATTCCATAATATAATTTTACCACATCGGCCTCTCTAGGTGATAAAGTTTCAAGAGCCCGGTTTATTTCGGTGTTTAAAGACTGCTGCATCAACAACTTATCTGGCCGGGGAGATTCACCCGATCGTAAGACATCGTAAAGGTTAGAGTCTTCTCCTTCCCGAAGCGGGGCATCCATTGAAACATGCCTTCCCGAATTCTTTATAGACTGTTTTACTTCGGTAACGGTCATTTCAAGCTCCTTGGCAATCTCTTCTGCGGAAGGTGGTCGCTCATGTGCTTGTTCCAAATAAGAAAAGGTCTTCTTTATCTTGTTGATAGACCCAATTTTGTTCAATGGTAGTCGCACAACTCGCGATTGCTCTGCCAACGCCTGTAAAATTGATTGTCTTATCCACCATACGGCATACGAGATAAATTTAAACCCTCTGGTTTCATCGAAGCGTTTGGCAGCCTTAACAAGCCCCAAGTTGCCCTCGTTGATAAGATCGGGTAGCTTTAACCCCTGGTTTTGATATTGTTTGGCCACCGATACCACAAAACGAAGGTTGGCAATGGTCAATTTTTCCAAGGCTACTTGATCTCCGGCTCTTATACGTTGAGCTAGTTCCACTTCCTCATGAGCGTTGATCAAGTCTATTTTACTGATATCTTGCAAGTACTTGTCCAATGATTTAGATTCACGGTTCGTGACCTGCTTGATGATCTTTAGTTGCCTCATATATTTATTTTGGATTTTGAAGTTCTACAAGCTTACAGTATACATCTTTATTGTGTCTTTTCCAAAGAGTTAAAGTATTGTTATACACAATTTATGAGAAGTTTATGATTTATTGCCCTACAAATGAGAATTCTTGATACTTGTGTTATTTTTGTCCGTATATAGCTGAAATATGAGTAAAAGGGCACTTAAAAAGTATGTATCGAATTTACCGAAAAAGGAATTGGAAGCACAGTTACTAGACCTTTATGACCGTTTTCCAATGGTCAAGCAATATTATGATTTCGTCTTCAATCCGAAAGAAGACAAACTGGTGCAGGAGGCCAAAACAAAAATAGCTAACGAATATTTTCCCGTTAAAAGAAAGCGGCCAAAAGCCCGACGCTCTGTAGCACAGAATAGGATAAAACATTTTGTTAAACTGGGTGTAGACCCATATTTAATTGCAGATGTAATGTTATACAATTTAGAGGTGGCACAATCTTTTGCCCTTGAAAGAAATGTTCCCGATGCCTTTTACAAAAGTATGTTGAATTCATTCAACGAAGCGGTACACTATGTAGCGGTAAATGGTCTATTACACGACTTTAAGTCTCGCATTTTAAAAGTATATCAGATTACACAAGACGAGAATTGGTTACATGGCGAAGGTTTCTCTCGCGCTTTGGATTTAATCGATTGATAGTATTGTAGGTCGTGTCTATTGAGGCTCATTATTAGAACGCAACTTGGTAAAATCCTTTGCTTCCTATATTGCTGTAATGCAATGTTTTGGAAAAATTAGCGGGACTTTTCGATTAATAAATTTCGGTTGGGTGTAAAATTCGATTAGTTTTGCAAAATTGAACTTGCTGCATCAGCCCAATATAACGGAGACTAAATTTAAGATATACCTTACTGTTTGGAACTAGGAAAAGATACCACAGAAAAGACACTTTACGATTATCAGATAGATGATTTGAATGCCATCTTCAAGCATTTGGAAGAATCTCATGTCAATGCCAATTTATTATATCAATTGCCTACAGGCGGGGGCAAAACTGTAGTTTTTTCAGAAATTGCCCGTAGATACATCGAAGAATCACAAAAAAAGGTAGTCGTTCTTACCCACCGTATTGAACTGAGTTCACAGACATCGAAAATGTTAACGGGTTTTGGGGTGAAGAACAAGATTATCAACAGTGAAGTAAAAGAACTCAAAGATCAAGACGAGTACATGTGCTTTGTCGCGATGGTCGAGACGCTGAACAACAGGTTGCAAGAAGAGAAAATCGAAATCAACAATATTGGTCTTGTCATTATTGATGAAGCACACTACAATTCTTTTAGAAAGCTTTTTAAGCATTTTAAGACAGCCACCATACTTGGAGTTACCGCGACGCCCTTAAGCTCGAATATTAAGCTCCCTATGAAAGACAACTATAAAAAGTTGATCGTAGGGGAGTCTATAGCCTCGTTGATCAAGCGTAATTTTTTGGCCAAGGCGAATCTATATAATTACGATGTAAGTCTGCAGAGTCTAAAATTGGGCATCAGTGGTGATTATACCGTAAAATCTTCCGATGAACTTTATGGCAACCATAGCATGTTGGGCAAGTTATTGGCAGCTTATAAAGAAATTGCAGAAGGCACGAAGACACTTATTTTCAATAATGGTATCAATACGTCACGATATGTTTACGAAACTTTTAGAAGGGCAGGTTACAATGTAAGACACCTTGACAATAAAAACAATGCGGCCGAAAGGCGTGAAATATTGGACTGGTTTTCGAATACGCCCGATGCGATTCTGAGCTCCGTAAGTATTCTTACCACGGGCTTTGATGAACCTTCAGTGGAAACCATCATACTAAATAGGGCAACTCGTTCGCTGACTTTGTATTTTCAGATGATCGGTCGGGGTTCTCGGGTTTTAAAGGATAAAAAGGAATTCAATGTTATCGACTTAGGAAACAATCTGGCACGTTTCGGTCCTTGGGATTCTCCAATAGATTGGCAAGAGATTTTTCATTTTCCCGATTTCTATTTAGAAAATATAAAGAACGATGAGGAAATTGAACGGGAGTTTGTATATGAAATGCCACCGGACCTTAGGGCAAAATTTTCAAAATCTAACAACATTGAATTTAATGTAAAGGCTGAATATAAAAAAGTATTTGCCGAAGGCCTTAAATCAAAAGTAGTGTTGGAGCGAAGTATAGAGCAACATGCCCAAATATGTATCGAAAATGCCGAAGATGTTTTTGACGCACGAATTTTGGCCAAAGAACTTAAAGAAGAAATAGCCTATCGCATTCGGCAATATTCATACTGTATTATGAATAACACAAAAAATTATAAGGAGTGGTTAGAAGAAGACTATGGCCGAAAACTACGTTCTTCCATTTCAAAAAAGTTCGCACAACGTATGTAAGTTGTTTGCTGCGTAATAGTCGATTATTTTAGTATTGGCTTTTATTTTCTAGGTATAAAAAGAAGGAACGTATGGTTTACGTTTTAGATAGTAGAAATTTCCTTTAATTTACCTTTTAATGACTTATCCTCAGTTGTTGTGAAAAAACAGGTTCTTATAATTACCTTGAATTGGCCAGCACCTAATTTTTCAGCTGCCGGGGTGCGGCTATTTCAACTGATGGACTTCTTTAGACAGCAAGACTATCGAATTACCTTGGCGAGTACTGCCGAGAAACATGCTAACGGTATAGTACTAGATGATTCCATCAATAGCGTTAAAATTCGATTAAACCATAATAGTTTTGACGCCTTTATTCGAGGCTTAAGACCACATATCGTTTTGTTTGACCGATTTACGGCAGAGGAACAGTTTGGTTGGCGTGTTGCCGAACATGCACCCCAAGCTATTCGAATTTTAGATACCGAAGATTTGCATTCGCTTAGGGCGAGTAGGGCCGAAGCCGTTAAAACGAATACCACCTTTACCATAAATCACTGGCTGCAAAGCGATAAAACAAAAAGGGAAGTAGCCAGTATTTACCGTTCTGACCTGTCATTGATTATTTCAGGTCACGAAATGCGTTTATTGCGACCTATCATTCAAAATCATGAAGAGCTACTCCTACAGCTGCCTTTTATGTTGGAACCCATTGTTCAAAATACAATCGATTCTTGGCCATCTTTCGAAGAACGCGATAATTTTATGTTTATAGGTTTTGGGGGGCATGCGCCCAATGTGGATGCGATTATTCAACTAAAAACCAAGATTTGGCCATTGATACGGAATCGATTACCGCAAGCCAAACTTCACATCTATGGCGCTAATTTACCCCAGCAGATACATCAAATGCACCAAGTGAAGGAGGGGTTTTTAGTTGAAGGTTGGGCCGAAGAAGTCTCGCAAGTAATGACCAAAGCTCGTATACTTTTGGCTCCCCTTCGTTTTGGGGCAGGTATCAAAGGGAAACTGGTCGATGCAATCCAATATGGTTTACCTTCGGTAACGACGATGATCGGGGCCGAGAGCATGCATGAAAACCTTGATTGGAACGGATGTATTGAAGATGACCCAACTCTATTTGCAAAAACCGCGGTCGAATTGTATCAAAATCAAAGGAAGTGGTCAAAAGCACAACAAAATGGCATTATTATAATAAACACGGTATACGATAAATTCGTCCTGAATAAGCGATTAGAGACTGCATTAAAGCATTTAGAATCCGATTTACATGGGCATCGCAACAAAAACTTCATAGGTAGTCTTTTACAGCATCAAACCCTGCAGGGCACTAAATATCTTTCAAAGTGGATCGAGGAGAAAAATAGCAAACAATAAGTTTTGCTTGCCAACGATGCCATCACATAAAATGGCAAGTCCAAATTTTAGTTATAAGGCATTTATAAGATTTTTAAATTTATCTTCCCTTAATGGTTTTGAAATGTAATCGGTGACGGTGTCAAAACTTTTAGCCCGTTTTAAGTCTTCGGGATCGACGGAAGAGGAAACCATATATATGGTAATTTTCTTTGCGAGCACATGTTCAATACTCTCGTACTCCTCTAGAAATTGAAATCCGTCCATTACGGGCATATCGATGTCCAATAAAATAATATCGGGTAATGCAATGATATCATTTTGATTTTCTAAAATATAGCTTAGGGTATCTTCTCCATTGGAAAAGAGGGTGACTTCACTTCCCTCCAACAAGGGCTTCACCGACTTCATAAGGGCGTACTTGTATATTTCGTCGTCGTCGACTATACAGACATGCAGGGGATTTTTCATATAATGCAATTTAAAATTCAATAGTAAAAATGGAACCTTCGCTAACCTGGCTTTGCGCCGAAATTTTTCCTCCCATAGCTTCTATTTGGGCTTTGGTCATAAATAACCCTACACCCTTAGCTTCCGGGTGATTGTGAAAAACTTTGTTTAGGCCGAATAGCTTATGTCCATGTCTTTTTAGATCGATTCCGAGTCCATTATCCTTAAAACTTAATCTTATAGTTTCATTTTCGATTTCGGAAGTCACGATAATTTCAGGGCTTCGTTCTGGGTGTCGATACTTAATGGCGTTACCAATGATATTTTGAAAAATACTCTCTAAATAAATTTGGTTATACGATAACTTATCGATTTGTGAGAAATCACATCTAATAGATGTACCGCTTTTCGAAATTTGGGCAAGAAGTATATCTTCTGTTTTTTTCAAAGTCTTGGTAAATGAGACTTCGCTGCGTTCTATTGATTTCTCACTTTTAGTTTTTAAAACCTCTATGAGCGTATTCAAGGTCAATGTAAGATGATCAATTACAATTTCAAACTTTTCAAATAGCTCGGTCCGTTCTTCCTCATCTTCGGAAAATTTATAGAGTTCCAAAATACTGTTTAGGTTACTTACTGGTGCCCGCAGATTGTGGGAAGTTATTTGGGTAAAATCGGCAAGTTTATGGTTTTGAGCCATTAGCTCCTCGGTAAGCAATTCTAAATGGTCTTTAGCTTCCAGTATATTGCGTTCGGCCAATCTTTCAACGCTTATATCCCGTATCGCGACCGAAATCAAAAGGCCTTCTTCCGTTTGTAGTGGCCCGAGTGTTATTTGTACGGGTATTTCCTCTCCCTTCTTTTTAATCATATACAGGTCTTCCCCAATGTCCATAATCTGTACGCGTTGACTGACTAAAAACGACTTTTTGTATTGTGCCCGCTTCGCCGCAAATCTTGATGGAACCAACATATCTACCGATTGACCTACTAATTCTTGAGGCCTGTAACCAAACAATTTTTCGGCCTGTTTATTTATGTCTTGGATGATAGAATCTTCGTTTATAATTAGTGTGGCATTTGGTGCGGACTCTAACAAGCCTCTAAATTTAATTTCCTCTGAACGCTGCGCGGTTATGTCTTGGCATGTCCCCAACATTTCAACCAATTCTCCTGATAGATCGGCATTGACAGTTGCCGATAGTTCTACAGTCCTAATCGTTCCATCTTTTAAAACGATACGGTGTATTATTTTTTCAAAAGATTTGTTGTTAAAAAGTTTATCTATAAAAGCAGTTACTTTTGGCCTATCATCAATATGTACATACTCAAAGTAAATATCAAAAGTTATTCCTGAGCTAGTTTCATGATCAAAAATACGATATAGGTTTTTTGACCATTTTACATCGTTGGTGATTAAGTTCCACTGCCAATTGCCTATTTTGGAAATTTGCTCGCCAAAATTCAAGATTTGATTTTTTTTCAGTAAGTCCCTTTCATTTTTATATGCTTCTGTTACGTCCTGACTTATCCCTACAATTTCTATTACTTCGTCTTTTTCATTGGTGAACACTTCTCCCGAGACACGAAGCGTTTTAATCGTACCATTGTCTAAAACAATCCTATGCAATAGAAAATCATCAAAAGATTTTTTTCTAATGGCTTCGGCAATACTTTCCCGCATTTTTTCTAAATCCTCGGGATGAACATAATTGAATAAGGTATCAACGGAAATTTGTGCGCCTTCTTGGATATCGAATATGTGATAAAGATTTTTCGACCAAGTAACATCGTTGGTGACAAGGTTCCAAGACCAATTGCCCAACGTGGCCTTTTGTTCGGCAAAATTTAGAAGTCGGTTATTTTCCAGCAATTTGTTCTCAATGCTCTTTAGTTTGGTTATATCTTGGGAAATACCCAAGACATTTAGCACATCCCCATTTTTATCAATATTGACCTTTCCATTTACTTGAATCTCTCTTACGTCACCATCTATAACAATACGATGAGAGAAACTCTTGAATTTTTTGGTTTTAATTGTGTTTTCCAGATTTGCATGAACGCTTTCCAAGTCTTCTGGATGCACATCTTTTAAGAGCGTACTTACAGCGAAATTTTTATTATGCTCAATCTCAAGCAGGTCAGACATATTCTCGGAACAGGTTACTAATTTAGTCTTGAGATCCCATTGCCAATGCCCTAGCAGTGCTCTTCGCTGAACAACATTGAAAATTTGGTTTTTTTTCAATAGTTCAGTCTCGAAGTGCTTTTTAGTCGAAATATCTTGAGAAATGCAAAGCATACTGGTTATTTTACCAGTCTCATCACTTATGAAATCTCCTAAAACTTGCATTGTTCTTTCGGCGCCATCATCTATAATGTACCGATGAAAAAGTGTTTCAAAAGATTTTGTCTTTACCGATTTCGTTATATGTTCACGCACCATTTCGACATCTTCGGGGTGTACAGCGTTTATCATTGTATCAATGGTAATTGGTGTATCTTCTTCAATGCCAGGTAGGCTATAAACATTTTCGGAACATGTTACCAGATTGGAATCTAAATTCCACTCCCAGTAACCTAAAGAAGCCTTGTTTATGGTGAAGTTTAGAAGCTCATCCTTTTGAATCAGTTTATTCTCCAATGCTTTCTGTTTGCTAATATCCTGTAAAATACCAGCAATTTTTACACATTTATTATCGTTGTATATTCCCTGCGCTACCAAATGAACCCAAATAACTTTATTTTGGGCTGTTTTTAATTCTATTTCTTGATCAAATGGCATCTGGGCAGCTAGCACGTCATCAATTCCTTTGCAAATTTGCGCCGCAAAAGAATCGTTTTTGAAGTAAGACGAACATTCATCTAGTTTTAATATGCCTTGTGGTATTTCTAAAATATCGCAAGATATTTTGTTAAATACAAACGTCTTTGTTTCCAAAAGCAATTCCCAAGAACCTATTCGCGCAATGGCATTAATATCAATTGGCTCAATATCGATAGTTTGATTTTTTTGATTCTTAGTACCCATTGGTAGTATTGCTAATATAATATTTAGCAGGAAATTAAACACTGCTACGCCATGTAAAACTCAAATATAAGTGACAATATGTCTTGTTTTACACACCTAAATTTTTACTAAAATAGATTAAATTGGGATAACCTACTGTATATGTAGGATAATTATTATGTCATAATGTGAAAATTATATGTGGTATTCTTGACCATGAGCATTAAAGGTTTTGGCTAATCCTCAAAATATTTTTTTAAGGTGTAATTGTAAATTCCGTTATCTGGGCACTATGAAGAAATATCATAAAATTTCATAAAAAAGATATATCTTGGGTAGATAGTTTTTTTTAACGAACCTCTTAAATAATGAAAAGAATACTTTTGAGAATAGTAATTGTAATGATAGTTTTTGTCTCTAGCGAAGATTTATTTTCACAAGCCACAGAAGTCACAGTTGTAGACAGCACGGCAAAAGTAGATAGAAGGTTAAAATTTGGTTGTGGGTTTGGATTGAGTTTTGTCGGCGGCACCAATATTGGCCTATCGCCCAATCTTATATACGATGTCAGCAATACAGTAAGTTTCGGCGTAGGGCTTCAGGGGAATTATACCTCGATCAAAGACTTACAGAGCACCACCACTTTTGGAGCGAATGTTCTGAGCCAGTACAGTCCGATTAAAAAACTTACCATGCTATTGGAATTTGCCCAACTAAAGGTAAATACCACAACGGAAGCAGTTACGGGGGACACCAAAAAAGATTATTGGGACTCTGCCTTATTTGTTGGTGCAGGCTTTAATATTACCGATAAAATTTCACTTGGTGCGAAGTACAATATCTTATATGATTCGGATGAGAGTGTTTACAGCAGCCCCATTATTCCCTTTGTAAATATCACCTTTTAGCAAAGTTTACATAATAAAAATAAGCAAAAACACTTTGCCGAATTGTCTTTGTCTTTCCCCAAATAATAGTATTTTGCAAAGCAGTAAAATAGATGCCAATGCAAAAGCCCAACTGGAAAACAGCCAAAGAGTTTGAAGATATTACTTATAGGAAATCTAATGGCGTAGCCCGTATTGCCTTTAATCGTCCCAACGTTCGAAATGCTTTTCGCCCTAAAACCACTAGTGAACTTTACCAAGCCTTTTATGATGCGCAGGAAGATACTAGCATAGGAGTGGTTTTGCTTTCGGCCGAAGGACCTTCGACCAAAGATGGTATCTTTTCGTTCTGTAGTGGAGGCGATCAAAAGGCTAGGGGAGAACAAGGCTATATCGGTGAAGATGGTATGCACCGCCTCAATATTTTAGAAGTACAGCGCCAGATTCGGTTTATGCCCAAAGCAGTCATCGCCGTGGTACCCGGTTGGGCCGTCGGTGGCGGACATAGTTTGCACGTGGTCTGTGATCTTACACTGGCAAGTAAAGAACATGCTATCTTTAAACAGACCGATGCCGATGTAACCAGTTTTGATGGTGGTTATGGGTCTGCGTATTTGGCTAAAATGGTGGGGCAGAAAAAAGCGCGTGAAATCTTTTTCTTAGGAAGAAACTATTCTGCTCAAGAGGCTTATGAAATGGGAATGGTCAATGCGGTTATACCCCATGAAGAACTTGAAGATACCGCCTACCAATGGGCACAGGAAATTCTTGAAAAGTCGCCCACTTCTATAAAAATGCTCAAGTTTGCAATGAACCTTACAGACGATGGTATGGTAGGGCAACAGGTTTTTGCCGGGGAGGCAACGCGATTGGCCTATGGAACGGAGGAAGCCAAAGAAGGTAGAAATGCTTTTTTAGAAAAACGGAAACCCGACTTCGGGAAGGATAAATGGATTCCTTAGGTTTTGACCTATTATCGAATAGAGGCAATGATACCTTTTAAAAAGGTGTTCACATCAAAAACAGACCCATCGGAAATACCGGTTCGAACGACTACCAAATCTTTTGACGGAATTATAAATACCCTTTGTCCCTGGAAACCATTGGCTGAATAAAGGTCTCGAGGTACGTCTGGATATTTTCCACCGGCATTCAGCCAAAAGTGGGCACCATAGGTTCCATTTGAATTAACTGTGGGTTGTTTTATATAATCCACCCAATCCGGTGAAAATAATTGTTCTCCGTTCCAATAGCCTTTATTTAGATAAAGAATTCCGAATTTTGCCCAATCTCTTGTGTTCGCCCATCCATATGAAGAACCGACAAAGTTCCCTTTTGTATCAGCTTCGATAATCATAGAGTTCATTCCTATTTTATCAATTAAGGCTGTATATGGAAAATCTAAATATTCTTGATGGGTGTTGAAGTGCTTCCGCAAAATACCGGACAAGAGATTGGTCGTTCCCGAAGAGTAATTCCAAATTTCGGTCGGTGAGCCTATGGCCTTCTTTTCCTGTTGAACCGTTGTCATATCGGAATTCAAAAATAACATACGGGTTACATCTGAAATTTTAGTATAGTCTTCATCCCATTCCAATCCGCTTTGCATTCGCAATAGATGGTTCAGAGTAATATGCTTTCGCTCGTCGTTCTGCCATGATGCGATGGGGGCGGGGCTGTCTAAATCTAATTTTTCCTGATGAGCTAAAATGCCATATAAGGTACCCAAGACACTCTTGGTCATCGACCAACCCAACATTGGGGTTTCTTTTGTAAACCCCTCGGCATAACGTTCGGCAACAATTTGATTTTTATAAGCAACCAAAACGGTACGCGTTTTTTGACTTTCTGTAGAAAATAAACTATCCACAGTTTTTTGTAATAAAGCATAATCGACATTGTCAAAAACGGTATCCTTCGTTCCATTATTTCCGTAAGGGAAGGGTAGTTCGTTGCTTATGAGTTCCCTATGGGGTGTGGGTATATGGCTTTTCGGATTGTACGAATCATTTATCAGAACACAACCTAAACCTTCGCGACAGATTGTTTTTCGTTCCATAAGACCAAAAATGGTCGCCATGGCCATTGTTGGTTCTGATTCAACTTCCGTAAGGTTAATCAACGGAATACTATTATCACTGTCTGTAACCGATTTGGGAGTGCGATGGGTAATAAAAACGGCGGAAGCCATATTTTTTGATGCATACCCTGAAATGATAGTAAGCTTGGGATAATTGAAATATGCGACCAGAATCAAAAGAACAAGCAATAGCCAGGGAACAAGGCGTTTCAATAACTTCATTTAAAAATTCTTGGTAATTATTAAAAAATAATTAGGCTCTCTGCTGCTGAATTAAATATAAAAATACTTTATTAAATTGTAACTTGTATTATTGAAAACGGCAAAAAACACGGCTGATATTTACTTGGAATAATTCGTGTTGATCGCCCCTAATTATTATAAATGAAAGTATTAGTTTGTTTGGATATTCCTGAAATAGGAATAGCGCTTATGAAAAAAGAAGGGCTAGAAGTCACCAAATGGGACAAAGAGCGCCCGATGACCCCTAAAGAATTAGACGATCTTACTCAAAAACATGATGCCTTGCTATCTACCGGAAGTTATCGTATCGATGTTGCTTTTCTCAAAAAGCATAGCCACTTAAAAATTATTTCACAGTATGCCGTAGGTTATGATAATATTGATGTTGATGCGGCTACAAGCTTTAATATTCCCATTGCGAATGCCCCCAACGCCATGACCGATGCGACAGCTGATATTGCCTTTGGTCTCATATTGGCTACTGCCCGAAAGATGTGTTATATGCACAAACGTATTATTGAAGGGGAATGGAAGTTTTTTAGACCCCAAGCTAATTTGGGCCAAGAGCTCAAAAACAAGACCTTAGGTGTCTTTGGTTTGGGCACTATAGGCATGGAATTGGCGAAACGGTGTAAAGGAGCTTATAATATGGATGTGATTTATTGCAACCGAACGGTAAATTCGGAGGCAGAACGTGAATTGAACGCCAAGAAAGTCGATTTTGAAGAACTACTTCAAAAAAGTGACATCCTTTCCCTGCATTGTGCTTTGACTGATGAGACTCGAAATAAATTTGACAAAGACGCTTTTGTAAAAATGAAGAAAACCGCTATTTTTATTAATACTTCCCGAGGTGGCGTTCATAATGAAACTGATCTGATAAACGCATTGAAAGAAGGGGAAATATGGGGTGCCGGTTTAGATGTTACCAATCCTGAACCCATGAAAAAAGATAACCCGCTCCTTTTTATGGAAAATGTAGCAGTAACCCCTCACATAGGCTCTGCAACAATTGATGCACGAAATCGAATGGCAGAATATGCAGCTCAGAATATTATTGCATGTTATAGAGGAGAAAAAATACCATATGCATTGAATTTATCTTAGTGATATAGCCTTCGGTAATAAAAGAAACCGGTCTTTAAATCCGTACGCAATTAAATTTGAACCATGATTATGAGACAAACTAGAAACCAAATTTGGGGGTTATTGGTATTTGTATTTATGCTGGGATGCGACGATAACAACTATACTTGGAAACCGCTGGAAGTTACTGTCTCGGCTTACAATTCAGTGGAATCCCAAACAGAAAACCACCCAATGTTAGCGGCTTGGGGCGATACTTTAGTACCTGGAGAGCCAAGTATTGCGGTTTCTCAAGACCTTATAAATCAAGGACTTGGGTACATGACCAAAGTAAAGATTGAAGGATTGCCCGGAATTTATGTGGTAAAAGATAAGATGCATAGAAAATGGAAGAATAGCATCGATATATATATGGGGAACGATATTGATAAAGCAAAATTATGGGGTATACAGGGAAAAACAATTTATTACGCCGTCGAAAAAAGAAACTGAATAAAGTTCTAACTATGCACCAAAAAGCAAGAAACAAGAGCCTACCATTTTATATCCTAATCTCTTTTCTTACGATAGTATACTCCTGTTCGAGTTCGAAAAAAATTGTAGATAAAGCCATTATGTTTAATGATGAGCGAGAAAAACTAACCTTGGAGTATTTGTCCGATCGCTACGGGCTTGAGCAAGCTGAACCCACCATTATCCCCCGTATGATTGTGTTACATTGGACGGCAATTCCGACTTTTGAAGGGTCATTTGATGCGTTTGAACGCCCTAAGTTACCTGTCTGGCGCCCTGACATTAAGAATATGAGTCCCCTTAATGTTTCTTCCCATTTTTTAATCGACCAAGATGGTACGATATATCGCCTCATGCCGGAAACTATGATGGGACGGCATGTTATCGGATTAAATCATTGCGCAATCGGCGTAGAAAATGTAGGGGGTACAGAAGACACCCCGTTGACCGAAGAACAGTTGAAATCGAATATCTGGTTGGTTAAATATTTGGCAAAAAAGTATGACATCGAGTATGTGATCGGTCACTACGAATACACGAATTTCGAAGGGCATGAGCTCTGGTTAGAGAAAGATGATGGATATCGTACAAAAAAAACCGATCCTGGTGAAAAATTTATGGGCGATGTAAGAAAGGCCACCAAAAATCTTAATTTTAAACAGGTTCCTTTAAAACAATAATTTCATGATAAAAAAAATTGCCGTTCTCTTTTTTACTTTTTTGAGTAGTATCGCCTTTTGCCAACAAAGCGATATTACCACTTCACTTTATGAAACCTATGAACAGTTTAAAGAGACTACTCTTGACAGGCGCAGAATAAAGCATAATGAGCTTCAGCCTTTAATTTCGAAATATCGTTCCAATCCTGATTTCACGATAAAAAAGGTCGGGGAATCGATTGAGGGCAGGGATTTAAGTTTGATAAGTATCGGCTCTGGGGAAATCGATGTTTTTCTTTGGTCGCAAATGCACGGTGATGAACCTACTGCTACTCAAGCTATTTTTGATATTCTTAATTTTTTGGAGCGTGACCATTTAAAAAAGGAAAAGGCGGCTATATTGGCTAACCTGAAACTTCATTTTTTGCCTATGCTCAATCCTGATGGGGCAGAGGTCTTTCAACGGAGAAATACCTTGGGAATAGATATTAACCGTGATGCACTGCGTTTACAATCTCCAGAGGGACGAACGCTGAAAAGGGTTCGTGATAGTTTAGATGCCGATTTCGGTTTTAACCTTCATGATCAAAGTACATATTATAACGCCGAGCGCACCGAAAAACCGGCTACTATCTCATATTTGGCCCCTGCCTATAACTACGAAAAAGATATCAATGAGGTGCGGAGCAATGCTATGAAAGTTATTATTTTTATGAATAATATCATTCAAAAATACGCTCCAAGTCAAGTGGGACGATATAACGACGATTTTGAACCTCGGGCTTTTGGTGACAATATTCAAAAATGGGGTACTAGTGCAATTTTGATTGAATCTGGAGGGTATCAAAATGACATAGAAAAACAGGAGATACGAAAATTGAACTACGTATCGATTTTGTCGGCCATTTATACCATAGCCAAAGGGAATTATAAAGGTCTGGCTCTCGAAGATTATGAGAAAATTCCTGAGAATGATCGTAAATTGTTCGATTTAAAGATAGCGAACGTGACATATCCTCTTTTAGGAAAAGATTACATTTTAGATGTCGGCATCAATAGATTGGAAGTCGACCTTGAAGACCATACTGACTTTTGGTACAGCAGCCGTATTCTTGACCAAGGCGATCTTTCTACGTACTACGGATATGAGACGCTTGATGCTTCAGGCTTTAAGATAATACCTGGAAAAGTGTATCCTGAAGTTATAACCAACCTAAAAGGTTTAGATTTTCGATCACTATTAAAATTAGGCTATGCCTATATTCGGGTCAAAGGTATTTCCAACAAAGAATTGTATTCCCCCGTTCCTATACATATGATAGGCATGAAATATGAGGTGCCCGATCTACAGATTAAGGTAGGGGAGAACCCAACTTTCTTCTTGGAAAAAAACGGAAAGCCGTACTACGCCGTTATCAACGGTTTCTTGTTTGATTTAAACGATGACGACAAAAAAATGATTTTCAATTCGGCCTTTAAAAATGCTATGATCTTTCGATAGGGCTAATATCCGAATTGGATATTCCTATAAGCACCATTCTCGATTAAAAGTACCATCATTACAAATAAGATAGTCACAATTGTCGAAAATAATAGTACGACAAGATATCTGAACCATTTATTCAATTCGCCAAGGGCACTGTACTGCATTATTTCGTTGATTACATCCATGATTCTCTTTCTTAAAGTTAAATAGCATCATTTTTTTAAGGATGTAGGCGTTCATAAAACTATGGGGTAGTTTGCAATATAACAATTGTTGAACCAAAAACCCTACCTAAAATATTAAAATAAAAAAAGGGAGCCAAAATGGCTCCCTTATCTTTTATAATATAACTAAATAAATTTATAGGCTTTCCGCATCAAGTAGCGCGAAGAACTTGTCTAAATTCGGAATAATGACAATCTTGGTACGTCTGTTTTTTGACATATTTTCTTTAGAGTCATTTTCTACTAAAGGTAAATAGCTGCTACGTCCGGCGGCAATCATTTTTGCAGGATCAACACCATATTTATTTTGTAGAATATCAACTACAGAGGTTGCACGCTTTACGCTTAAGTCCCAGTTATTTCTAAACATTTCGGTATTTATGGTTCTAGAATCGGTATGACCTTCCACCATGACCTCCATACTAGGCTCTGAGTTAATAACCTCGGCCAATTTGCCTAAAATGTTATCTGCTTTGTTGCTGACCCTATAACTGCCACTATTGAAGAGTAATTTATCAGAGATATTGATCATAACTACCGTTTTGTCGATGCTAACATCAATATCGTTTTCATCATCTGAAATTGACTTTTTCAGATTATAGGAAACAGCCAAATTCATAGAATCTTGTAATGTTTTGGCTTGTGACAATTTACTTGGATCCACTTTGGCCAATGTCTGTCGCATTTTTTGCTTAGTGTTGTTGCTCATCACGGCAACATCATCGACTGAGGTCATTTGTGAATCGTTGATTTCCTTTAATGAATTGATTTTTTCATTGTATTCTGTAACCCGAGCTTCAATCTTAGACATCTTCGATTCTAACTCTTCTTTTTCAACTTGCGTTTTTGTCAAGGCACTTTGTGTCGTTTGCAAATTATTCTCTAACGCTACATATTTCTTTTTTGAAACACAAGAGGCTAAAAAAGCAATAACGAGTGTACCTGTAATAATCGATTTTTTCATTTTCTATTTGTATTATATTTTATTCTTACACTGACATATACGCAAGGAAACGGAATAAGGATGTCAGCTGAATAATCGAAAGGTTAAAAATTTAGATACCCTGAGAGATAATGGAAAATTAAAAATCTGATTGTTAGTGATTTGTGGATATAAAAAAAGGCGCTTTTAATAAGCGCCTTTTTAGAAAATTATTAATTTTTTTATTCACAACCACCGGTGAAACCTGTAGCGTTAAACTTAGTCTGTACAGCACCTTGGCGGCTTCCGTCTTTGACTTGAATCGCTAGGTTATTCTCACCACTACCATCACGTTTGGGGCTGCAATACTCAAAAAGATAGAAGCTATTGGCCCGTTGTGATACGCGGAAAGAGATATCGTTGAAAGTACTTTCCAATTCATCTTTGTTAGTGGCAAAAACACTGGCCGTTTTGCCCAAATCAGTTAGCACCTGAGTGTCAATCTCAGCTCCAAGTCCGATTGTGAAATAAGAAATGTTGGGGTCGGCATCATCTACTTTTTTCTGAGCTGCCTGTTGTGTATAACGGGAAGCTTGATCGGTACCGTCTGTAAAAATAACAACCGAGGCTGCCCCGATTTTTCCGCCTTTGGTGCTTTCGTTCAATAAACTGGACGCAATATCGGTAGATTTTATAACGGCACCGTAAAGATCGGTAGAAGGATCATTGCTGATGTCATCGGTTATTCCTTCTATAGAGGCTGTTAATTCTTCCTTTGAATCTGTCAATTCATTTAAAAGATGGAGTTCGTTTTCACCGTCAAACCAATATATGGCCATTTTAAAAGATTCTTGCGTCGTAGCTGGCATTACATTGTCAACAAAACTGATGCCGGCCGCTTTTAATTCCTCTAAGCTACTGCTCAAGACACTGTTACTAAGGTCTAAAACTAGTAGCGTGTTGTTTTTAAAAATTTGAGAGTTTGGAGAAATACGCGCTTGAGATTCAGAAGTGGATATCGTGTTAAAACAAGTATCATTTCGACCTTGTTCATATATAGTAAATTGTTCGGCCGTAAGACCCGGTACGGGATTGCCATTTGTATCGGAAACTTTGAAAAAGATGGACACTTTTCCAGGTGCCGTAGTATATTGTTCTTGAATAGACAAGATCAAATCGCTCTCACCGAGCGCGAGACATTCGTCTACCGGTTTTCCCTTACCCAGTCCGTCACCTGTATTCAGTCCGAAATTTACATCGTCATCTGCATTTCCACAGGATACAAATAAGGTTACAGCAAAAAAAAGCCCAAGAAGATTAAAGCATGATTTCATTTTCAATTTTTTTACGTTCAACCATCACAACGGCCAAAAGGCTTTTAAAGTATAAGCCACTGCAAAAAATAATGTTAAACATTGTTAAATCGAAAGACTAAAAATTCGTAGTTTCATCCACGCAGACTGAGATAATCCCATCAATTAAAGTTTTTTTACTGCGTAAGTTTTGGTAAGTGGTTTATTTATAGCTCGTTAATGTATTTATTATCAAAACAATGAAACAATTCTTTTTGGCTTTTGTCATGACTCTGACGCTACAGGTGTTCGCCCAGAAAAAGAATGAAGCCTTTCAAATTCATATTCGTAAAGTTAGTTCTCCGATTATTATTGATGGAGTGGGGGATGACCAAGTCTGGTCAACCGCAGATGTCGCCAAAGACTTTTTTATGGTATTGCCGATGGATACGGATAAGGCAAATGAAACCTCAGAGATTCGCATGGCTTATGATGATAAGAATATTTATCTATTGGCTACTTTTTACAATAAGGCGGAAGGAGGGTATTTTGTTGAGTCGCTGCGGCGCGATTTTTCATTTGGTAAAAACGATAACTTCTTATTGTTTATGGACCCCTTTAACAACCAGACAAGTGGTTTTTCATTTGGTGCCAATGCCTATGGTGCACAGTGGGACGGCACTATGTACAATGGGGGCAGTGTCGATTTGAATTGGGACAGTAAATGGATCTCCGAAGTAACGCGCAGTGAAGAAAAATGGGTTTTTGAAATGGCGCTGCCGTTTAAATCGATTAGATATGAAGATGGCGTTCGGGAATGGGGCATTAACTTTAGTCGATTAGATTTAAAATCGAGCGAAAAGTCAAGTTGGACCCCTATTCCTCGTCAGCTTCCGACGGCATCTCTTGCGTATACCGGGACTTTGGTTTGGGATGAAGCACCACCATCACCAGGGGTGAATTTTTCAATTATTCCTTATGTATTGGGGGGGCTAAACCAAAACTATGAGGTTGGCGACAAAACTGAAAATGATTTTAAAATCGGGGGAGATGTGAAGTTCAGTTTGACATCCTCATTGAATCTTGATCTGACCGTGAATCCAGATTTCTCACAGGTGGAAGTAGACCGACAAGTAACTAATTTGGACCGATTTGAACTTTTTTTTCCGGAAAAACGACAATTTTTTCTTGAAAACGGTGATTTGTTTGCCAGTTTCGGTTACCCTACCATAAGACCGTTCTTTTCTAGACGAATAGGACTTGGAGTGCCTATTCAGGCCGGGGCTAGAATCAGTGGCAACCTGAACAATAAATGGCGTGTAGGCCTTATGGACATGCAAACGGCAAATGTCGATGAGACCGGACTACCCAGTCAAAATTTTGCGGTGCTTTCCTTACAAAGAAAAGTATTCAGCCGTTCGAGTATTGGCCTTATGTTGGTTAATAAGCAAGCAACCAATTATCCTCTTGAAAACGATTCGCTACAAACGCTATATCCAAAATTCAATCGTAACCTGGGAATGGAGTATAATTTAGCATCTTCCAATGCCTTATGGAGCGGTAAAGCTTTCTTTTTAAAATCATTTAGTCCTGATAAAGACGGGGATGGCGTAAGTCAAGCGGCTCATTTGCAATACACGAATCGAAAATGGAATTGGCGCGTACAAGAAGAATGGGTGGGTAAAGATTATAGGGCAGAAGTTGGGTATGTACCCCGCAATGGATATGTGAACTTAAATGGGGAAATAGGCTATTTGTTTTTTCCAGAAAAAAGTAAAATTGTGAGTCATGGCCCTCAATGGGAAAGTATATACTACTTCAATGAGAATTTCAAAAAGACCGATAATGTCAATATTATCAGCTATGGTCTTAATTTCCGTAATCGTAGCAGTTTTGAATTAGTGACATTCAAAGAATATGTAGGGCTTCTTTCCCCTTTTGATCCTACGCGATCGGGCAAAGAGTTACTTGATGTAGGTTCGGATCATTATTGGACAGGTATTGGCTGGGATTATGCCTCAAAACCACAAAGTCTTTTTACCTATGCCTTTGGTGGTCGTTTGGGAGGGTATTACTCAGACGGTAGTAGAACCAGTATAACTAGTGAACTTGGCTATCGATTTCAACCGTTCGTTAGCCTGAGTGCCAATTTAAACTATAATCACATTAGTTTGCCCGAACCTTGGAATAAGACCGAATTTTGGCTTATTGGTTCAGAGGTCGATATAACTTTTACCAACAAATTGTTTTTTGCCACTTTGTTCCAATACAATGAACAGGCAAAGAATTTCAATTTAAATTCACGGTTGCAATGGCGTTACAGCCCAGCTTCCGATTTGTTCTTGGTATATACGAACAATCAGTTTATTGACCCTTTTACCAAGAGAGACTGGGCGTTGACCTTAAAATTCACCTATTGGTTTAATAAGTAGTTTTAGTTTCATCCAAATACATTCGAAGTCTTTCTTTCCTCATTTTAAGACGTTTTTAAGAAACTGTTAAAGTGCCATTAGTTATCTATTTTTTTTGATAACTTGTAAAGATTATAGAGGCAAAATTCATTAAACTAACTAAAAAGTCATGGCAACCTATCAACTTAACATCAACGGAAAGTCGCATTCGGTCGACGTCAGTGAAGACACTCCTTTATTATGGGTGTTGCGAGACCATCTAGATTTAGTAGGTACTAAATTCGGATGTGGTATTGCCCAATGTGGGGCGTGCACAGTTCATTTGGATGGCAGTGCAATACGCAGTTGCTCCACAACCCTGGCACAAGTGGAAGGAAAATCTATAACAACGATCGAAGGCTTATCGGAAGACGGTTACCATCCGCTACAGGAAGCCTGGAAAGAAGTTGACGTACCGCAATGTGGTTATTGCCAAGCGGGTCAAATCATGACCGCGGCAGCTTTCCTCGAAAACAACCCGGCTCCTTCAAAGGAAGATATTAAAAATGCGATGCACGGCAACATATGTCGGTGCGCAAGTTATAATCGGATTTTCAAAGCTGTTGAAATGGCAGCGGAAAAAATGGGATAATAGCTAGTTTCAATAACTATTCCCCAAAGTCTAGGGTCTAACTAATTTAATTCACGCATCATGTCAACCTCAATACCAAATATAACATTCAGCCGACGTAATTTTATTCGAACTTCCTCATTGGCCAGTGGTGGCCTAATGATTGGGTTTAATCTTTTTACAGCTTGTAAACCCGATGCAAAAGTACCGGTCGATTTGGCCAGTTTAGATTATTCTGATTTTAATGCTTTTATAAAAATTGCAAAAAATGGTGCGGTTACCATTTTTTCACCTAACCCTGAAATAGGCCAAGGTGTAAAAACAGCTATGCCAATGCTCATTGCTGAAGAATTAGATGTGGCCTGGGATAAAGTTTATGTAGAACAAGGGGTGCTTGACACCAAAAACTATACCCGTCAGGTTGCCGGTGGCAGCCAATCTATTAGACACGGTTGGGATGCTTTGCGGCAGACCGGTGCCACAGCCAAACAAATGTTGGTCAATGCTGCAGCTGCACGGTGGGGTATAGAAGCTTCAGAATGCACGGTAAGTGAAGGAGTAATTACAAACGGCAAAGGAGAAACCTTGGGTTATGGCGATGTAGTAGAAGACGCAGCCGTACTGGAAATTCCCGAAAATGTCACCTTAAAGGAGCCCAAAGATTATAAGATAATAGGAGCAGACATTAAAAATGTCGACATCGACAAAATAGTTACTGGAAAACCTTTATATGGTCTCGATTACAAAGCGGAGGGTATGGTTTATGCCGCAGTACTTCGACCGCCTGCTTTTGGTCAAGAATTGGAGTCGTTCGATGCCGAGGAAGCCAAAGCCATGCCAGGCGTCATTGATGTCATTAAAATAGGGGCAAAAGCCAAGGAACTATTAAGTAAGGAAAAAATAAGCTGGACGGCCCAATTGAGCCCTAGCGAAAAAGTAGTAGTCATTGCAAAAACCACATGGGATGCCTTTAAAGGAAAAAAAGCGATAAAAGCTACCTGGAAGGATGTTAGTGCGTTGGAAGATTCCAAATATCAAGACGATAAGCTCGTAAGCTTGCTCGATGGTGTGGAATTTAACACCTTAAGAAATGATGGCGATGTGAATCAGGCGTTTGCAGAAGCCGATAAGGTTTTGGAACGTACCTATGAGTCACCATTTCTACCACATAATACCATGGAACCGATGAATTTCTTTGCGAATGTGACGGCAGAGAAAATTCATTTGGTCGGTCCGGTTCAAACCCCTGAAGAGGCGGCAAACACGGTAGCGCAGTTGCTAGACCGTGATATCGAGGATATTTCTTTGGAAATGACCCGTATGGGCGGTGGTTTCGGAAGACGCCTTTATGGTGACTTTGTATATGAGGCCGCAGAAATTTCCGATGCCATTGGAAAACCTGTTAAAATGGTATCTTCTCGTGAAGACGACATGACCATGGGCGTATATCGCCCTGCAATCAAGTACCGCATAAAAGCAGCCGTAAAAGACGGGGAACTAACTGGGTATTATCTTAAAGAGGCAGCTGTCAATGGTAACATGTACGGCTTAATACCTAATTTCTTTCCCGCGGGTGCCGTTGAAAACTACAAAGTAGATGTTGCCAGTTATCCAAG
Source organism: Kriegella aquimaris (assembly GCF_900103215.1). Lineage (GTDB taxonomy): Bacteria > Bacteroidota > Bacteroidia > Flavobacteriales > Flavobacteriaceae > Kriegella > Kriegella aquimaris. Next base: position 283,441 of record NZ_FNGV01000001.1, on the reverse strand, counting down.
TAAAATTACTACCGGAGCATGGAGAGCCCCTTATACCAATTTTCTGGCCTATGCGGAGCAAAGCTTTTTTGATGAGTTGGCAGAGGTGATGGAAGTTGATCGTGTTCAACTCCGATTGGATTTACTGGAAAAGGTTAAAGGAACAACAGATGAACGTATTCAATATTCCCCAGAGCGATTGCAGGCTGTTATTAAAGAAGTGGTTGATAAATCAGGTTGGGGCAAGCAACCGGAAGGAGTCTATCAAGGCTTTGTAGCCTATTATTGCCATAATACGCACGTTGCGGAGGTTGCGGATGTTCAAATGGAAAACGAAATGCCCGTAATTAAAAAAGTAACTTGTGTAGCCGATTGTGGTATCGTCGTTAATCCGCTAGGAGCTAGAAATCAAGTAGAAGGTGGAATCATTGATGGTATTGGCCATGCGATGTACGGAGATTTTGCATTTAAAGATGGAGTACCCCAATCTAAAAATTTTGATAGATATAGGCTGATTCGAATGAAGGAAGTTCCCGAAGTGGAAATGCATTTTATAGAAAATGAGTTGGCACCTACAGGTTTGGGAGAGCCAACGTTGCCTCCGGCGGGTGGAGCCATTGCCAACGCAATGAAGGCCGCCACTGGTAAACGCGTATATAAACAACCTTTTATGGCTGATCCGAGTTTTTGGAAGACGACAGCTAAACCTATTATAGGTTAATAGCTTATTTAAAAACTACTAATAAGTGATTTTAATAAAGTTATTGTATTTCTCTATTTTCCATTTCTTGGAGTATCAATTGATTCGTTAGAATAGACGAAGCATACTTAATATGACACACGAATTAAAAAAGATAGTACGGTCACATCTCAGTGCAAAAGAGAAAAGCGTCAAAACGGTTTTAGCCACTGTTGTTGCCTTGGAAGGGTCTTCCTATCGTAGACCAGGGGTGCGTATGCTTATTCGCGAAGACGGAAAAATGACCGGAGCAGTAAGTGGTGGTTGTGTCGAAAAGGAAGTATTTCGGCAATCGGAAAGCGTTTTTCGAGATAATCGGCCAAAAATAATGACCTATGACGGACGATATCGACTTGGGTGTGAAGGTATTTTATATATATTGATAGAACCCTTTGATCCTGATGAAACTTTCATCCGCAATTTTTTCGAGCTTTTAAAAGACCGGAAACATTTTAAAATAGTTTCTTTTTTCTCTCAAAAAGAGGGCGCAGATAACAATTATGGATCATTTTTGGTGCACAAAGAGAGAAAGCTTCCGTTTAGGCCCGATGCCGCTTTGAATAATGATTTGGAGACTTTTAAACAAGAAATGAAACCTTGTTTTAAATTGGTTATCATAGGCGCCGAACACGATGCAGTGCAACTGTGCTCGTATGCCGCGCTTACCGGTTGGGAAGTCACGGTAATCGCCACACCTTCCGAAGAAAAAGCGCTTAAAGACTTCCCGGGAGCCGAAGAGTTATTAAATATTGACCCGGAAGTTACACCTTTGCCAAAAATTGATGGACAAACGGCGGTCATGCTCATGACCCATAGCTTTGTGAAGGATTTAAAGCATTTGGTCGCCTTAAAAGAGAGCAAACCTGCTTACCTCGGTTTATTAGGACCTTCAAAAAGAAGAGAGCGGCTTTTGAACGATTTTATCGAACGGTGTCCGATGATATCAGATGCTTTTTTTGATCACATACATGGTCCTGCCGGACTTGATATTGGAGCAGAAACAGCTCAAGAAATTTCCATTGCCATTATTTCCGAAATTCTAGCTGTATTGCACGACAAGGAACCCATTATGTTGAGGGATAAGGAAGGTAAAATACATAGCTAATGGTCAATGAAGAAAATATGGCCGTACTTATTCTTGCGGCCGGCCAATCTTCCCGTATGGGTAAAATCAAGCAATTGCTACCTTGGAAAAATACTACACTTTTAGGCAATGCCATAATAAATGCCAAAACCATCTCAGAAAACGTCTTTGTTGTTCTGGGTGCTTTTTCGAACGAGATTAAAAATGAATTTGGTTTAAAAGAAGCACTGTTCATTGAGAACAAAAATTGGGAAAACGGTTTAGGGTCTTCATTGGCTTTTGGTATAGACTATATTCAGAAAAGTCAGAAAGATTACCGAGCTATTCTTGTAACCTTGGGTGATCAGCCCCTAATTGATGGGTTATATTTAAAAACAATAGTAACGTCTCATAATGATACAAAAAAAGGAATCATCGCAACCGCTTATGGCGGTAGGGCAGGGGTACCCGCATTGTTCGCCAGTAATTATTTTGACAGATTAAGAAAACTAGATAGTGATAATGGAGCAAAAACGATTATTAACTCTAATAAAAATGATACTTTAATTCTGTCTCCTAACGGAAAGGCAATGGATGTTGATACCCTCGAAGATTATAAGAAAGTTTTAAATAGCTAAATACAAACAAATTAAATGAACAGAAAAAAAATATGTTTTACAGTCTTGATACCTGTATTGGTTTCATGGGGTCTACAAGGTCAGAAAATGGATTTTGAAGAATACAATCCCACCTCCACACTCAAAGTTCCAGAACATATTGTTGAAAGGGCAAAATTCCCTTTTGTCGATATTCACAGCCATCAATCTCGAATGGCTACCCAGGATCTTTCTGAATTAATTGCCGATATGGACAAGATGAATATGGGCCTCATGGTGAACCTTAGTGGTGGTTCTGGCGAGAATATTGAAAAAATAGTAAAAAATATAAATGATCATTATCCCAACCGGTTTGTTGTATTTGCCAATGTCGATTTTGATGGTGTGGGTTCACCAAATTGGTCGGAAAAGGCGGCAGCTCAACTGGAACGGGATATTAAAAATGGCGCAAAAGGCCTAAAGGTCTATAAAAGCTTAGGATTGAGAAATAAGGATGTCAACGGTAATCGTGTGGCTGTAGACGACCCCCGACTAGATCTTATTTGGGCGAAGTGTGCCGAATTAGGGGTTCCTGTCTTAATACATACTGCAGACCCCAAATCATTTTGGGATCCTATGGATGGCGATAATGAGCGGTGGTTGGAGTTAAAAACACACGCTCGAAGAAAGCGCACCGATACAGACCCTGCCCCATGGCAACAACTGATCGATGAACAACATCGCATGTTTAAAAAGCATCCCGATACTAAGTTTATAAATGCGCATATGGGGTGGTATGCCAATAATCTAGGATATTTGGGTGAACTTTTGGACGAAATGCCGAATATGTACGTGGGTATCGGAGCAATAATTGCCGAATTAGGACGACAACCAAAAAATGCCAGTGCCTTTTTTGAGAAATACCAAGACCGCATTCTTTTTGGTAAAGATAGTTGGAAACCGGAAGAATTTCCGACCTATTTTAGAGTTTTGGAAACCGATGATGAATATTTTCCATACTATAAAAAATACCACGCATTTTGGGCGATGTATGGGCTAGATTTATCCGATCAAGTTTTAAAAAAGGTGTATTATCAGAATGCCTTAAAGTTATTGCCAGGTATCGATGCCCGTATTTTTTCTACTAAGTAATGTAATCCTGTATTTATTAGAGTAACCTTTACTTTTTAACAATATAAGCTTGAAAAGGATAAGTGATTTTTAGTTTTTAATCGTAAAATATTTTTTCATGTGCTCAAAACATCAATGCTATATTGTACCTCCTTTTATTCTGGAAGAACTTGCAAAGCGCGGCAATATAGCCTGTAAAAAAGCCCTCAATGACACGCAACGTATAAATCAAAAAAGAAAGACAACCCTAAACAATCTTTTACAAAGAAGTGTTGCCGATGGCAATGGTGATCGACTTGTTTTCGATAGCGAAAATCAATATGAGCAACGGCAAAGTTTAATTCGGAAGGAGGGAGATGATATAGTTGTTGATACAGTGGTCAATGAAGCTTATGATACTTCCGGATTTGTGCGGAAGTACTTTAGGGAAACTTTTGGCTTGAATTCAATGGACGGAAATGGGATGGATATCATTTCCAATGTGCATTATGGCATTGATTACAACAACGCCTATTGGGATGGCGATGAAATGACATATGGTGATGGTGATGGTTTGGAATTCACCAACTTTGCCAGTGCCATTGATGTGGTTGCCCATGAATTAATGCATGGGGTAACACAGTTTTTGGCCAACCTTGAATATGTCAGTCAGTCAGGGGCTTTGAATGAACATTTTTCTGATGTTTTCGCTACAATAATAAAACAGAAATATTTGAAGCAAAGCATATCGGAAGCCGATTGGTTGATTGGTGATACTGTAGTTACCGATAATTTTCCCGGTGTGGGCATCCGTTCAATGATGTCCCCGGGCACGGCGAATGATTTTGACTCACAGCCTGACCATATGGATAATTACTATTCAGGTTCTCAAGATAATCAAGGGGTACATATCAATTCAGGAATTCCGAACAAAGCATTTTATTTGTGTTGTCTTGAGATTGGTATCGACGATTGCGCTTTGATTTGGTTTGAAACTTTATCGGCACTATGGCGAACGGCCCAATTCAATGATGTGTTGGAAATTATGTTAGAAGTTACATCGAAACTCAGCGAAATTGGTCGGGTATCAGAAAGAGCCACGGAAGCTGTTACCAAAAGTTTCGCTGCGGTGGGATTAAAAGGCGTAAGCGTATGAAATATAAAATTATCATTGAAGGAGGCTTCACTGGTATTTCAAGGAAATATGAAGGAGATATGACGGTCAGTGAGCTGAAAGCAAAAAGTCTGTTCAGTGCTCTGCATACCGATGATAAAACGAGGTCAAATATAGCCGATGGTCAAACCTATGATATATCTCTAGATGATAATCATAAAAAATACCAAGCCGTTTTTAATGAAAAGAACGTACCCGATGAAATCAGAGAACTGATCGCCCAAGTAAAGCAATAGAACCGGTAATCACTACGGCTAGGTACGCGATTCAATAGTACTCGACTCATTGACGTCATAATCTTGAAAGATACCGCAAGAATATTGTTTTTTAATCAATGACTTTTCCTCGGTTTTCTTTTTTTTGGTTAAAGCCTCGATATGTGAAGATAAATATTTCATAATTTTCTTTTTTTTGGGAATAAGTAAAACGACGTAGGGATTAATTTGTTGCCTATTTTTTATTTAACTCCCATTTTTATGTAAAATTATTCCCACCTAGGGAAACTTCCTAATCCTTTACAAAAAGCTTATGAATTCTTAACAGTTTATTGGCATAGATTCTAGAGCATAATTGGGCTTACGCTGGCTAATCGATACGCAATTGTTTTTGTATGTAGTTTAAAATCAACATCCAATTCATTTTTAAGAGTAAGGCCGCGGTAGGCACATTATCATCTTCTATTGCCGAGATGATGCCATCATGCTGATTGTCTGATTTACTATATACCTCGTCATCAGACATAAACGCGCGTTCATAGAAAAAGATACGGGTCTTAAGGTCTGCCAACAATTGTTGGGCCAGAGCATTTTTATAATTTTCGGTCAACAATCGGTGAAACTCTAATTTTGCATTAATACGTGAAATAGTATCTACGGCATTTTTAAAGATAGTTTGTTGCGCCTTCAGCCTCATAATCGACCCCTCTTCAATTATGGAATGTTCCAAAGCCAATACCTCTAAATCAGCAACTAATTCATACAGGTCCTTGGCTTCGTTATAATTCAATTCAGAAATTACAAAACCCCGGTTGGGAATCGCCTTAATAAGGTTGGATTGCTGTAGTTGCGTAAGTGCTTCACGTATAGGGGTAACACTAACATTAAGTGTACGGGCCAAAGCAGCTAAATTTAGAGGTTGGCCTGCGTTAAGTTTACCGCTCGTCATTTGTTCGAGTAAATAGGCCCTTACTTTATCACGTACTATTGTTTTTGATGTCATACCGTAAAGATAAATTATCGTATACGATTATGAACGCTCATTTTCGATAATTGTTATGGCTTATTCTTTTTGAAAAGTACTTTCGTAGTCGTTCCAGCTCATGAACTCTGTTTTATTTGCATTCTTTTGTATGGTCACTGCTGCCGAATAACCTGATATGGGAGTGAAAGATTTTAACTTAGTATCCCAATTTAGAATATTTTCATTCTTGCTTTTTTCATCAACGAGATGAACTTTATTTTGTAATACGGAAATCTTCGTTAAAGCAATGGGCATTGAAAGCCCATAACCCGAAAGTTTGATAAATGCCTCCTTACGCGTCCAAAGATGGTAAAACCCATAGGCCTGATTCTTTTTCTCCAAGGAATTCAGAAATTCAATTTCGGTTTTATTGAATACCGTATGGGCTATTTTCATAAAATTGATGGTATCATTTACGTATTCTACATCAACACCAATCTCAGTACCTAGAGTAAATGCCAAAACAATCAACTCCTTGGAATGGGATACATTAAACTGAATGGTATCGTTATTCTTGAGTTTAGGTTTCCCATAGGCACCGTATACAAAATTTATCGTGTCAGAATGTATTTGAGAATATTTTGAAAGTAGTGTTCTTAGAACGCCCCTTGCAACTACATATGTTGAAAAGTCTTTTTCAAAACGAAACTTTTGAGCCCTTGTCAGCTCCTCTTCGGATATCCATTTTAAATAGGAATTTGTTTCGTTCAATTGTCTTTTGTCAACAATCCATACATGAATATTGCCTTGGGTTTGAAGCCCTGAAATCAGTTTAAAAATAGATTTTTGAGTAGGTTTTGTAATTTCTAGTTCACTCAGAGGTAATGGCATCTTCGATATATTGTCCTACGGTTTTTACATGGGGTTCTTCAAACTGGTTAAAATGATTTCCGCTGTTGAGTACTACCTTTACTTCTGAATCACACCATTCGTTCCATGCTTGAATTTTCTTTTGCCTCAACTTTGGATGTTCACTCTTTGTCAACACTAAAGTACATTTAGTATTGAATTTTTTCCAATGATATTCTTTGTGATTTTTATCAAGTTGTTTTTTGATTCGAATTAGTTCGTTACTTACAATATCTTTGGCGAACCTATTGTAATAGCTTGGAAAATATCGCCTAATTCTCGATTTAATGGAGTTACCTATTGTTGAAAAAGGTGTGGTAGTGATTTTTTTTAGATAGACATCTAAACGTTCACTTATCTGTTGTCGGTCAAATCGTGCCTCAGGTCCGATTAAGCTATCAACTACTATAAGATTAACTTTCTTACCCTTCTTTCTTAATTGATTGACAATCTCAATGGCCAAGGCGCTATAGCAGTAGAAAACAAAATTATAGGTACTGTTCTCTTCAATATTTTCAATTTCCGAAATGTAGTCGGAACACATTTCTTCAATGCTTGCATGCATGTGATCATCACCATTGATGCCCTTAGGTTGTATGGCATATAAGGGCCTATCATTATCAATATAAAGAGGAAGATGTTTATAGAATAATATATGACCCTCACCCGCATGAAAACAAAAAACTGGGGTCTTGTTTCCTTTGGTACGAAAAGGGACAAGATATTTCCATTCTTTTTTTGTTTTAAGCTCACTTGGGCTGAATTTTTGAGCAATACTTCTAATTGTGGGATTTGAAATAAGCGTGGTTACTGGAAATTTGAGCGACATCCTACTCGCTATCATATGAGACATTTGCACGGCCATCAATGACTTGCCTCCGATTTCAAAAAAATTATCCTCGATTCCTATAATACTCCTGCCGAATAATTCTTCCCAAATTTCTACCAATTGCCGCTCCATTTCATTGGTTGCCGGAGAATATGTGGCGCCCTTGCTTCCGCTCAATGTTGTTCCATTTTTTTCAGAAACCTTTTTGAATTGCGTTAACAATAGTCGAAGGGCAGAAAATGTTTGTACCTTTTCTAGAGTCAAGTAATTCATTATCTTATGAAAATTTTCAAGAATGTCAGTAGCTGACTTCTTATCCATGGCCCCCTGTAATATCGATAGTACAAACTCCATTTTGATACCGGGGATTGCGACCATAGTCACTGGATATGTGGAGGTAAGACCGCTTTGAAAATTTGAGGCTTTTAGCGCCTCTTCTTTCGACGATACCCCGGGGTAGTTTTCAAATATCAAAAGGCTATCAAAAAGGGGAGATGATGTAGGATCAAGAACGGCCATAATTTCATTCATTCCTACATGCTCATATTGTAGCGCCTTTTGTTGTCGCTCTTGAATGTTTTGAAACCACTCGTTAAAAGATTGTTTTTCGTTTATAATATTTCTGACAGGTTGTACATTCATGTACATGCCCGTGAGCAGGCTTATATTAGGAAAACTTGATGAACGGCCAGAAACTGTAGTACCATGAACTACATCTTTAACTCCAAAATAGTTAGATAATAAAATTGACCAAATACCTTGTACCACAGTATTTAAAGCCACTTTTGATTCTTGAGCCAATTGTTTTAGTGATTGGGTCTCCAATTCCGACAGTCGTAATCTTTCCACGATTACATTTTCGAAATTATTGTTAACATTATGCGCTGAAAATAGATGGGTATTTTCAAAACCATTAAAATAATTGGCCCAAAATTCTTTGGTATTTTTCCCGTTGCGTTTGTTTAACCAGTTTAAGTACGATTTGTGCGAGGGTATGGTTTCGAAATCGATTTCAACGCCTTTTGAAATGGCATTGTAATATTCTAAGACTTCTTTAATAATAGTATTCGAAGACCAGCCATCTAATAAAAGGTGGTGATTGGGCCATAGCAAACGATAATTGTTTTCGGCAAAAGCTACCAGTGTGAGATATAATAATGCACCTTCTTCAAAATTTGTTCCCCGTTCGCGATAGTGAGCCTTTAGATATTTCCATTTTTTTTCTTGTTGATTCGGAGAATCAGGGGTCCAATCGATAAAATTGATTTTGATGGACTTATGTGGATGTACTATTTGAACAGGTTTTTTTAAATTCTTCCAGTGTATGGTACTACGAAGCACCTCGTGTCTCTCAACGATTGTATTCCAAGCCTTTTTAAAAAGAAGGATATCAATCGAACCTTCAAGGGTACATTGTACGTTCAAAAAACCTTGGTCGTAAGCGCTCGACAGGTGATGGAAGAGAAGGCCTTGCTGCATAAAAGAGAGCGGATAGATTGCCTGAACCTTATGTTTTGTAGTTGAAGTTTCCATAGATTTTTTAAAAATTCTCCAATAAATTATCCAGATCCTCTTGATTTAAACCTGATTCAGGAAAATCTGAAGGCGTGTAGGCCCTTATTTCCTTGGTCGAGCAATGCAGAAGAATATTTTTTAAATTACCGATAAATTGTTGTGCCAATCGACTTACTGTTTCTTCTTTGTAAAGTTCGGTACAATAACTCCAATGGATATTAAGAATATTGTTAACACTAAAAACATTAATTTCCAATTTATGGTTGCGTTCACTTGATGGATAACGGGTACCTTCCCATAGCTGCTCATATTGCTCGGAACTTTTGTTATGATTCTCTATTTTATTTCCTAAATAATTGAAAATCACTTCAGGTTCTTGTTTAAGTAAACTTTTATGTTGCTTATTATTGGAAAGGTATCTCAACAAGCCGTAACCAATACCGCCATTGGGTACTGTGTGTAATTGTTCTTTGACCGACTTAATTAATAGGTCCTCGTTATCTCCCGCTTCATAGTTGAGCGTAATCGGAAAAAAAGAGGTGAGCCATCCGACGGTATCGGAAACGTCTAAAGAAATAAAATCAGCTGTACGGCCAAGCCTTTCAAGTCCCAGACAGAAACGCGGTAAATTCGCCCATTCACATATGGTTTTGAGCAAGGCTGATATTAAAAGATCGTCAACTTTAGTATTGTATGCCTCGTTGGCCTGATTTAAAAGTAAACCGGTTTCTTCCTTGTTGAGAAAGCTATGATACATGGCACATGAACTTTCTTCAAAAACCTCTTTGGAAATTTCAAAATCTCTTGGCAGCGAGTTCGATTCATAGTGCTGTAGTTTCCAATATGCTATTTCTTTTTCAAATACATCGGAGTTGGAAAGGGTCGTCAAATGTTCGCCCCATGTTTTTATGGATGCCGTTTGCTGCCTAAAAATAATTTGTTGCCCTTGTTCCAAGAGTTGCAGAGCATTTGAAAAATCACTGAAAATGATATTCCAAGAAATCATATCGACTATTAAGTGATGAGCGATAAGGTAAACACAATTTGGCTGGGTATCACCACATTCGAAATAGTAAGCCCGAAAAAGTTCACCCTTTTCCAATCTACAATTTTGTTGATCGGTTGCCAAGACCTCATCGATTCGTCGTTGTTGTTCTTCGGCGGCTCTTTCACTGCTAAGATCTACATAATGGCAATAATTGTTTTTTGGTGCTCTTAAAATCTTCGCGGTCCATTTTTCATAGGTTTGCACAAAACTAAGACTAAGTGCAGCATGACGCGAAATTATTGTGTTGACCGTCGTATGTATGGTATCATACGTAATACCGGGGATATTGGAAATCCTAACTATTTGGTTCCAGAAATGTGGGGCTATTGTATGGTTTTCAAAGAACCAGTGCTGTATGGGTGTAAGTGGCACCGGGCCCATCACCTTTTTATCATGTAGAATAGGTTCGGGGTTTTCCGTTACCGCAAAAAGTGAAAGTTCTGCAATAGTTTGATTTTCAAAAAGTTGATTCGGTTGAAGTACTATTCCCATTTTTCGCGCCTTAGAAATAATCTGGATACTCAAAATAGAGTCTCCACCAATCTCAAAAAAGTTGTCCTCGGTACTTATTGGGGCAAAATTCAACACTTCTTCCCATATTTTTACTAATTGTTCTTCTATTTCACTTTGGGGCTTTTTAAGGTCATTTTTAACTTGTGCCCCAACATTGAGACCAATCAACCTATTTCTATCGACTTTCCCATTGGGCAGTGTCGGGATTTCATCGATCAAGTGAACGGCAGAAGGTATCATGTATTCCGGAAGACGTTCTTTTAGGTAAGATTTATACCTGCTCATATCAAATTGTTCGGTGGGCCGTATATAGGCAACTAACCGCTTTGAATTTTCGGAGACTGTTTTATCGTCTGTGCGTTCGAGAGTTCCCCTCAGCTTATATAATATAAGTGCTCGTTCATCTGGGGAAAGTGCGATAATTCTATTTTTCAGTTCGTTTGTCATTATTTAATTGCTTTTACAACTGCAATGGAGTCTGCCCACCAAGTATCAGTAACATCATCGGGCATTTTCAAAGGGACAATTTGTACACTAAAAGAGGAAAAATGTTGCAGCAAAATGCGTTGGTGCTCTCTGCTTAATGAACCTATTTCGTTAGAAAAATAAGTGAATGCCCCACCTGTTTTTAAATGCGCCTGGGCATGTGCAAAAAAGTGCTCTGCAAATGTGATACTTCCGTTTACGTAGCGCATATATTCATCTTCATTCAAAGGGTAGGTGTGAAAGAATATCCCGTCAAAAAGTCCCAAGTCGTCTATCGTAACTTGCCACAATCCCTTCACAAGGTTAATTTTACGTTCAACATATTTTTCTTTCCAATTATCGAAATATTTGGCTATTACCGCATCATTGCATTCAATAATAGTGTGGGAGTCAATGGGAAATTCTTGCAACATTTCTGCAGAAATGCCCCTGCCAAAACCAATTTCCAAGATATCACCTCCTTTTTCAGCAATAACTTTAGCCATTACTTGCATTACAGGAATCAACCAATCTTCCATAATCTGGTCATCTTGCAATATCTTTTGTTCACGATCTTCTGAAAGGAAATCAACACTCCTGCCGGGAACAAATCTTTTGGTCTGTTCGTTTAAGGCATTTAAATCTGCCGTAAACTCTTTGACCGCCCGATTAACTACAGCATTTCTTTGGGCTTCCCGAGGTGGTTTGATGAAATTCGAATCCTTAATTTCGACAACTACCTCAAACTCATGAGATCTCTTAATTTTTTTCATTTCAGTTTTCTACGATTGGTGCATTCGATGTAATATATATTCCCTTTCTTCAGTTTTTAAGGATTCAATGGAATCCAATAATTCTAGAGCCTCACTTTCATTTAGATAGTCGTTGAAATAGGCCATAATTTCAGTAACTTCATCATGAAAATGCTGTTTCTCGTCAGAATCATTAAATAGGACAACTGCCTTGTCGATTATCGGACTCTCATCAAGAACTTTTTCGATTTCGTCTAACTCTATCCGATGACCACGTATTTTTATCTGCTTATCTATCCTTCCTAAAAATTCAATACTTCCGTCATTTCGATAGCGACCCAAATCACCGGTTTTATAGAGTTTTTCGGAAGTATCATTTTTAAATGGATGATTTATGAATACCTCTTTGGTAAGTTCGGGCCTGTTCAAATAACCACTTGCAAGTGATGGTCCGCCAATATAAATTTCACCTATTGCCCCGAATGGAACCAACTCGATAAACTCATTTAGAAGATATATTTCACAATTCGCAACCGGTCCGCCAATGGGTATGCTACCATCAACATCTTCTTTTTTTATTTGATGCGCTAAAGACCAAACGGTTGCTTCGGTAGGGCCGTATTCATTGTATAACGCAGCACCTGAAAGTTTTTCGAAATATGTTTTGCATAATGACGATGCACATGCTTCACCTGCGACAATTACGGTTGTCAGGCTTTTCAAATTTTGAATTTCAGAATGCTCTAAAACCAATTGGAAAATAGAAGGCAACATTAGCGTATGGGATACCGAATTTGTCGCGATTACTTCACCTAACAGCGAGAGGTCTTGCTCTAGTCTTTTTTTGGCGATAACTAAGTTGCCACCCGTGCATAAAGTCCAGAATATTCCAGCCTTAGAACTATCAAATGAGATTGATGACATTAGTAGAAAGGATTTGGGGTATCCGCGATAAAAGTTTAACCTACCCTCAGTAGAATTGATGATATTACCATGTGTTATGGGAACCCCTTTGGGTTTCCCTGTGCTACCGGAAGTATAAATGACATATGCTAAATGATCTTGATTGACGATAGGCAGTTTCTGAAAATGGAGGTTTGAACTGTGGTCTTGTGCATTATCAACAGTTAAAATTGTACCCCTGAAATTCTTGAATTTTACAGTTTCGGAACTTTGAGATACTATAATAGAAGCATTCGAATCGTTAAGCATATAATCGATACGTTTTGACGGATACTCTGGGTCAATAGGCAAATACGCACACCCAGCCTTTAGAATTGCCATTAAACCAACAATCATTGAAACGGACCGCTCGACACAGAGCCCAATAATTTCATTGGCACCATTGGTGTTGTTCAAAATAGTTTCTGCCAACAAATCTGATTTTTGCATTAACGACGCATACGTGATCGATGTATTTTGAAAAGTTACTGCAATGGCCTCCGGGGATTTTTTTGCAGCTGCTTCAATAATTTGGTGAATACCTTCGAAGCTATCAAAAGGCTTGTTTTGAGGCATTGGCTCTGGAAAGAAAAAATGTTTGTCTTTCAAGGTTAGCATCTCAATCTTGGCTATAGGTCTATTTGGCCGGGCAACAATTCCTTCAAGTAGCAATTCTAAGTGGTCTTGAAGTCTTATGATGGTAGTTTCCGAGAAAATATCAGTGGCATACTCAAAAGAAGTGCTAAGGCGATCATCGGCATTGACAACATAAAGGGTAAGATCGAATTTAGACACACCCGCATTATAAAATGAATGCGCAAATTCAAGGTCTGACCCAAATGACGGGCAGGGCAGGGCAGTATGGTAAATAAACATGGCCCGAAAAAATGGATTATTCCTCAACAACCTTGAGGGATTAAGCTTTTTTACCAAAATATCAAACGGAATATCTTTGTTCGAGAAAGCTTCAAGTGTGGTTCTCTTTACTTCTTTTACCAAATTCGAAAACGACATAGCTGGCGACAAACTCATTCTTAAAACGACGGTGTCATCAAAAAAACCGATGATGTCTTCCAACGCTTTTTGGTCTCTTAGAGAAATGGGAGATCCTATAAGTAAATCAGTCTGTCCGCTATATTTGAAAAGAAGGAGATAATAGACAGAAAGTAATAGTACGTAGGGAGTGGTTTCCAATTCTTTGGCTAAATCCAATACTTTGCAGGACAGAAATTCAGATAGATGCCGGGTGTGTTCAGCTCCTTTGAAAGAGGGCTGCTTGGGAATTGTATAGTCTGTGGGTAATTCTAAAAAGGGAATATTCCCGCCTAGTTTGTCTTCCCAATAATTTAGTTGAGTGGCTTCGATTTCTTTGTTTTGTTGCCAGTAGGCATAATCTGTAAACTGAAGTTTAAGCTGATCGACTTCAACAGAAATACCTGAAAGTAGTTTAGAGTAATTAGAGGAAAGCTGGTTTATGAAAATATCCATTGACCATTTGTCAAAAATTATATGGTGCAGGGTAATAAACAAGATATACTCAGAAGCACTTAACTTTAATAATATTGTTCTTATCAACAGAGGCTTGTCTAAATCAAAGCATTTTCTTGCTTCCGATAGCAAAATAGCCTGCTTTTGAATGTCTTGCTCCTCTTGGTCAAGTTTGCTCAAATCTAATTTGATTAAATCGATTTTATCTTTAGAGCTAATTTCTTGAATAAGTTGTTCTTTTTCAAATTTGTAAAATGATCGTAAAGCATGGTTCGCCGCAATAATCAAATTCAAACTCTTTTCTAGTAAATCTATTTTAAGATTTCCTTTAAAATTAAAGCATTCGGAATAGTTGTACACCGGGTTTTTTGGATACATCTGTTGCAAAAACCATAACCGTTGTTGCCCACCCGACAGAGGAATCAATATGTTTTCAGGGGCCTTTTTAATACTATTTGAGTTTGCCTTGCCTTTCTGCTTATTCTTCCATCTGCTTAAAAGCGATGTTTTGGTGTTCTCTCTCTCCATTTTTATTAATCTAATAATTCAACTACTTGAGTCCCAGGTATACCGCAATATTGTATAGTTTTCTAATTATATAATCGTCAAGTCGAATGTTAATGTCGAATGCTCGTTCGATAAACCAGTATAGGGAAATTACGATTAAAACAACTGAAAGCCAAACCAAGAATTTTGGATAAAATTTTAACTTTCTCATAAAGAAAAGTATGGGGAAAATGGCCATAATGATTACCACTTGGCCCAGTTCTACCCCCAAGTTGAATCCTAATATCGTCAGGGAGAGAAATTCACCATTAAATCCAAGGTCTGCCATTACACTTGCAAATCCGAAGCCATGGAAGAGTCCGAAACCGAAAGCGATTAACCAATCTCTGCCCTTAAAAATGGGCCTTATGTTATGATAGGCCGCTAAACCAATGGATAGGGCTATAATAGATTCTACAACTCGAGAAGGTAAACTGATAATATTAAAAGATGCTAAACTCAAGGTAATCGTATGTGCAATGGTGAAAAAGGTTACTATTTTAAGAATATAAATAAATGCAGGCTTGAACGCCAGTACAGGTTCCCAACCCCAAATATCAAATTTCGGTTTTTCTGATACGGAATTAGCAATTGCTACTTTCCTTCGTCGAACTACAGAAGGAAGAATTAAGGCCAAAAGAAAGAGAATATGGTCAAGTCCGATCCAAATATGCCAAATACCTTGCTTAATCATGCCAATAAAGCCTTTCCAAACCGATCTATCTGTAAGCTCTAAGGTTTGTGTTGTGTCACCCTTCGTGAAAAACAGTGAAATAATGGCCTCATTATTTATAAGTCCCGCTTTCCAATTGTATTCCATTCCCAACAAGTTTGTATGATTGGGATTTTCGTCTATAAATGCAGAGTAGGTAATGGTCAGGTTTTCTGGGATAATGTCTGTATTTTCTAACTTGAAATGAAAATTGACAAAATTGCCGGAACCTAACCAAAGCTCCGAAATTTCACCTGTGAATATAATTTTATGTTCTCCCAGTTCAGATGAGAATGCCGAGTGTTTTAATAGATATTCCTGTATTTCTTTTGCGTAGGGCGCTATTTTTTCCGTTTTAGGATGTAATCCAAAATCTATCCCAAATTGCTCTTTTAATTCGTTAACATGAATCTCGAACCTGCCTTCAATGCCCAATTCCTCATATATTCTTAAATATATAAGGCTTTGATCTATCTTATGGGCTTGACTTGTTATTGGAACAAGAAAGAGCAGAAGGGTTATAAAGAATAAAAAGATTTTCTTCATGGCGGTGTGGTTCGTTTAAAGATTACTTGAATATTTCAATGTTCCTATGCTAATTTCTATAAATATCTCAATATTTAGATGATATTTCTTGGTAATCACTAAATTTTTCGATGATTTTCATAAATTGTCTGTTCATGAACATCTTTTTTTTTTGAATACGAAATAAACTTGGTTTACCTTTAGCATAGCGGTTTATTTGAAATGGATTTCTAAAAATTCGGAGTTTCAAGCACCAATTTATTTAAATCGTAATAATGAAAACTATTGCGATATAGATGGCTTGCATAAAAATGCACACGTGCGTAAATAAAATAAAAATTATGATGTGACATGATACCGATTTAGCTATCAATAATGACCAATTTATACTAACCAAATATACTCAAGTTTTTTATATTGTTTAATTTATATGTATTTTTATTAAACAAAATAAAATTTTTGGTATTGCTTCCATAGCTTATTTCTTCTTACAATATGATTTACAACTTAGCACAGATAATTCAATATGCTGCCGAAAGGGCGCCGAAAAAACAAGCTTTTCGGTGTATCGATGAATTTATAGCGTATGGGGATCTTGAAAAAAAATCAAATCAACTGGCTCAGTATTTTATTCGGGCGGGTGTAAAAAAAGGCGACCGTATCGGTATTTACATGAACCGTTGTCTTGAAACTACTGTTGCAGTATATGGTATATTAAAGGCAGGAGCCGCATATATTCCCTTGGATCCCTTTATTCCTATTTCAAGAATATTGTTTATGGTTGAGGATTGTGAAATGGAACATCTGGTCACAACACCGGCACAAAACAGAAAAATTAAAAATATTGCTACTGAAGCACCTTCTATAAAATCAGTTGTAGGTACTTCCGAAGATGTTGGAGCTACTAGTATTTCTTGGGATTCTATTTTTGCCCTTTCTTTGGAAAATTATAAGCCAGTTTGGATTTTAGAACAAGATTTGGCCTTTATACTTTATACCTCTGGTTCTACAGGAACGCCAAAAGGGGTTATGCATACACATCAAAGTGGGCTGGCTTTGGCCAGGCTCGCTGCAGATTTGTACAATTTCGGTCCTGATGATAGGGTTGGAAATTTTGCTCCCCTTCACTTTGACCCTTCAACGTTTGGATACTTCTCGGCACCATTGTCTTTGTCCACTACCATAATTATTCCCGATGCACATTTAAAATTTCCCGCAAGTCTATCGGCATTGGTCGAAAAAGAAAAAATAACGATTTGGTATTCGGTTCCATTGATGCTGATACAGACATTATTAAAGGGAAATATCGAGAACCATGATTTTAGCTCATTGCGATGGGTATTGTTTATAGGTGAAGTTTTTATAACAAAACATCTCAGAGCCTTAATGGAAAAATGGCCGCAGGCAACGTTCAGCAACCTGTATGGCCCTGTCGAAGTGATTGCGTGTACATACTACCACTTGAATATGCCACCTAAAACCGACGACCCGATTCCTATAGGCAAGGTTTGGGGCAATACCGAATGTAAAATCATAAATAGCTGTGGTATAGAAGTGCAGCGAGGCGAGATAGGCGAACTGGTCGTACGCACGGCCACAATGATGAAGGGGTATTGGAAAAATAGGGAATTGACCGAAAAATCGCTTTATAAAGAAAAAATAGCGGAAGGCTATGAACATGTATTTTATAAAACTGGAGATTTAGCTCAGGAAAATGAAGCCGGAGATTACTTGTTCCACGGTAGAAACGACAGACAAGTAAAAGTAAGGGGGTATCGACTTGAACTTGATGAAATCGAACTTACCTTTCTTAAACATGAAGAAGTGAAGGAGGTAGCTGTTGTTGTCGTTGAGAGGGATACTGGAGTTAAGGAACTAATTGCCGTGGTGCGACCCATGGACGGTTCTAAAATCGATGCTGCTTCCATGATGACCTTTTGCAAGCCTTATTTACCTGCCTATGCCATCCCGGAAACTATAAAATTCAGGGAAGATTTTCCAAGAACGGGATCGGGAAAAATAAGCCGCACCGAGATTACAAAAATGCTTTTAGCCAAAGAAATATGATAGCAAAAATAGCCAACTATATAAAGCAGGAAATTGCAAACGAACCATTGGACAATCTTGGCGAACAGGAAGACCTTTTAGGAAGCGGAATTATTGATTCAATGGGAATGATACGACTTATTTCATATCTAGAGCAAGAATTTCAGGTAACTATTCCTGCAGAGGATATGGTTGTTGAGAATTTTATGACTTTGGCACATATTTTAGAATTTCTTTCTAAAAAAAAAGGCGAACAATAGTATAACAACTATGGACAACACGGATAGCAACCATATTGAACTCAGCCAAGGACAAATGTCATTGTGGACTGGACAAAAATTAAATCCAGATGTCCCCTTGCACAACACTGCATATTCATTTGAAATTGATGGTGAAATTGATCCTGAAGTTTTTAAAGAGGCTTTTAGACAAGTTGTTTCTAAAATAGATGCCCTTAGAACTGTCTTTTTTGAAAAAGAAGGAATTCCTTATCAGACCGTACTAAGTAAAATATCGAACGGTTTGGAATTTATCGACCTCGCTATGGAAAGCGATGCAGGCGTTAAAGCTTATTTGCAGGAAAGGAGCCTAAAAGAAATCGATATTTCAAAATGTATTTTCGATTCGATACTGGTGAAATCCCCGGTTAGAAAGTATATTTGGTTGCTCAATATTCATCATTTGGTTATAGACGTTGTTTCGTTAAAGACGATTTTCGAATCAACCAGTAAATGTTATACGGGAATCATTGAAAATAATTTAGAAGAAATTGAGCCAACACCTCTATTTACAGAATATGTCCATTTTGAAAAAGTGTTTCAAAAGAATCCAAAAAACGAGAATATCAAGAATTATTGGGCAGAACGGATAAAAACTATTAAAAAACAACCGGAATTATATGGTGTTTACAACAAATTTGATAAAACAAAATCTACCAGGGTTTTCCTAGAATTGGGGTTCGAACGTTCGCAAAGGCTTCGAGAAATAGCACAAAATCCCGCGATTCGTAGTTGGACACCACACCTCACCTTATTTAATATCTTTTCAAGCCTGCTTTTCGTTTATTTGTATCGCGTGAGCGGCCAGCGAACGTTGTCCATAGGTGCTCCCAATCACAACAGGGCCACTAAACAATTTCAAAAAACAGTGGGCTGTTTTATTCAGATTTTCCCATTAGTTTCCGAGATTTTGGAAAGCGATACGTTCAATTCCGTATTGCAACGGGTTAAGTTGGAAACCAATAATTATTTGAAATATGCCAAGCCTGGAATGGCCACTTCCGAAATAAACCGAAGTTTTAGCACCATTCTGAATTACATTCATACGGGCTTCCCTGATTTCTGTGGATTTCCTACCAAAACAGAATGGATTCCTAGCGAACATATTGATGTCACGCATCAAATGCGTTGTCATATTGTAGATTTTGATGCAACGGGGGAAATTGAAGTTCTTTTTGATTACAACCGTGCTATTTTTGATGAAGATTTAATTTCAAGGGCACCCCATCACTTTCTAAATTTGGTCGATGCCTTTTTGGGAAATATCTACCAACCCATCGACCGGCCTGAACTATTATCAGATAGCGAAAAGCTAAATACTAATTCCGAAGGTAAAACAGATTTGGATGCGTTCATATCTCTTATTGATCAATTTAACAAAATACAAAATTCCAATCCGAATGATATCGCCCTGCGTCATAAAAAGGAAATTTATACCTATGCCGATATTAATGAAAGAGCAAATCAACTCGCTTCATTTTTAGTTACGAAAGGTATTGGAAAGGGTACTTCTGTGGCACTTTATCTTGAAAGGAGTCCTGAGTACATCATCGGTGTTCTAGCGATACTCAAATCTGGAGGTACTTTTATTCCCATTCCTTCCGATCAACCATCACAACGCGTGGCTTTTATTTTAGAGGATTCAGGTTGTGCATTGCTATTGACCGACACCCAATTAAAGAATAATATCAAGAGTGTAGATATTGAAACTATTGATTTAAATTTATTATCGGAATCCATTAAAAATCAAAGTGGTATAGATACCAAAATAGTAATAGGTCCGTCAGATATTGCGTATGTAATTTATACCTCTGGCTCTACTGGTAACCCGAAAGGTGTTCTGATTTCTCAATGCGCTATTTTCAATTATTTGAATTGGGCCAAAAAAGCTTATACCACTGGTGATAAATTCATATTTCCATTATTTACATCCATCGGATTCGACCTTACAATTACATCGACCTTTCTTCCATTATTGACTGGAGGGGAGGTTATCATCTATAAAGAATCAGGTCAGGGTCCTGATATTTCTTTGATGGAAGTATTGGCCGACAACAAAGTGAACAGTATAAAGTTGACTCCTTCCCATCTTGCTTTACTGCAGGGCACTGACTTATCCCATTCAAAGATAAACACCATGATTGTTGGGGGTGAAGACTTTAAAGCAAATCTGGCAGCCAATACACAAAAAACATTTGGTAAAGGGCTAAAGATATATAACGAATACGGACCAACGGAAGCAACGGTAGGCTGTATAGTAGCCCAATTTGATAGTAATAAACACAAAGACGTATCGGTGCCCATAGGTACGCCCATTGACAATATGCATGCCTATATTTTAGATTCTTATAAAAATTTGGTTCCTAAAGGAGTAATTGGCGAACTTTATTTGGGAGGAACTGGGCTAGCTGAAGGTTATGCCAATCTACCATCTTTGACCGAAGATAAGTTTATTAAAAATCCTTTTTTAAAGGGCACAAAAGTATATCGTACAGGTGACTTGGCTCGAGAGAACTCGTATGGAGAGCTGGAATATTTGGGAAGAGCAGACGACCAGGTAAAACTTCGAGGGTTCCGTATAGAACCGTCGGATATCGAGGCAAATATGTTGGGTCATGAGGAAATCACAAATGCTGCCGTTGTGCTGATAGAGAATGAAAAGTCAGTTTCAGAAAACGAAGTGATTAACTGTACAGAGTGCGGGCTGCCTTCCAATTATCCGAATACTGATTTCGATGAAAACGGGGTATGCCATTTATGCAATGCCTTTAAAGGATACAAAGACGAGGCACAACGGTATTTTAAGACTACTGATGAACTTAGGGATATTTTGATCTCAAAGCGAGGTAAAAATCCCAATTACGATTGTCTTTCGCTTTTAAGCGGCGGTAAAGATAGTACCTATATTTTAGCACAA
The DNA here is from genome assembly GCF_900103215.1 of Kriegella aquimaris. Classification (GTDB taxonomy): domain Bacteria; phylum Bacteroidota; class Bacteroidia; order Flavobacteriales; family Flavobacteriaceae; genus Kriegella; species Kriegella aquimaris. Next base: position 262,116 of record NZ_FNGV01000001.1, on the reverse strand, counting down.
CTTATAGGTATGGGGCTAAAGGTATTGGCTTTCACATTAGACAATGGGTACATTTCAGATCAAGCAAAAGGCAACATCGATAAAATCGTTCAGAAATTGGGTGTTGACCATATTTATGGCACGACAGAGTACATGAATAAAATTTTTGTAGATAGTCTTAACCGTCACCAAAATGTTTGCAATGGCTGTTTTAAAACAATTTATACCTTAAGTACCCAGATTGCATTGGATAAACAGATTCCGTTTGTGGTTACTGGGCTCTCAAGAGGACAATTTTTTGAGACTCGGTTGACCGAAGAATTGTTCTGGGATAAAAATGTAGATGTCAGTACCATCGATAAAACCATTCTCGAAGCTCGAAAATTATACCATCAGGAAGAAGATGCCGTAAAAAACCTACTCGATGTTTCCATGTTCAATACCGACGAGACTTTTGAAAAAGTACAGTTTATCGATTTTTATAGGTATAGCGATGTGAAATTGGAAGAAATGCTGACCTATTTAAAGGAAAAGGTAGATTGGGTTCGACCGACCGACACAGGTCGTTCGACCAATTGCCTTATCAATCAAGTTGGTATTTACGTGCATAAAAAACAGAAAGGATATAGCAATTACTCTTTTCCTTATAGTTGGGATGTTCGTATGGGCCATAAAACGCGCAAGGAAACCCTCGAAGAAATAAATGAAGTAATCGATGAGAAGGAAGTAAAGCGAATCATCAATGAAATTGGATATCAGGAAATCGGTGAAGATGAATCAAATCAGAAACGCCTAGTTGCTTATTACACAGGTAAAAAGAGATTAGCTTCTAAAGAATTGTCTGAATACCTAAAAAAGGAATTGCCTGAATATATGGTTCCAACATTTTTTAAGTTTATCGACGAAATGCCTCTCACAAAGAATGGAAAAATAGATAAGTCGGCCTTGAGGGCGCTGAACAGTTCGCAATTGGATATGGACACTCCTTTTGTTGCTCCAAACGGTGAAATCGAAGAGCTTTTGGCCGCTATTTGGAAAGAAGTACTTCGCTTAAAACAGGTAGGTGTTCATGATGACTTTATTGCTTTGGGCGGGCATTCCCTTGCCGCCATTCGGGTTACTGCGCGAATAAATGAAGAAATCGAAATGAATTTCCCATTGAATAAAATATTCGACCTACCCACGATAGCGGAGTATGCGAAATATATCGAAGATACATTGGTCGAACTTTTAAAAGAATAACGAACAGAAACAAAATGCAAGTAGCAGCAGCTTTATTACAAGACGTAAGGCCCTTTTTAATAAAAGGGGTAGCTGTTCTTATGGGCATATGTTACTTGCTGGCTCCCATGCATAGACAAATGGGTATAGTGCTGCATTCTGTTTCACATTTTTTAGAAATGCCCGGTCACGTTATGTCTCATGCGGCTGTATCAAATCATGATTCTTTTACCAAACACCAACATGAAGCGCATGAAAAATTGGTTAATGTTCATAAGCACCAGGTTATCGACTTCCTTGATTCTATTTTCAAAGCGTCAAACCATGAGGGCGAACCTCAAGATGCGCTCACTACCCAAATAAAAATTGACAAGCATTTTATAATCTCAAAGTATACCATTGCAGAACGCTGCGTCTTAAAATTAAGAACCAGTTTTAGTAAAGTGGCCTGTGAATATAGTGAGGGCTACTATAGACAGTTGTATAATCCCCCTAGAATCTACTCTTTAGCCTAGACTTACAATTTAATATTCTGGCATTTCGCCAATATAAAGTTCTGGCTTTCTGTTTCTATTTTCCTAATTATTTTTCCCATTTAACAGGTTATCCAATAAGGGATGACATTGTACAATGTGATTGATAACCATTCTTCTAAATTTTAAAGCATGAAACCATATATAATATTTTTTACATTTTTTATCGCATGCCATTTATTGAGCGCACATGAGCTCAATGGCACTATTGTATCCGAAGATAATATACCCTTAGAAGGGGTCGGCGTATATAACAAGACGACAGGAGGGTATACCTATTCAAACGTTTCGGGTTATTTTGAACTTGACGACATATCTATTGGCGATATTGTGTTTTTTTATAGCTTGGGGTATTCGAACCACCAAATAATCATTGCAGAAGAGCACCTTGACGGTACAATTAAAATAGCCCTTAAAGAATCGGTCGTTTCATTAGAGCAAGTTGTGTTGGTTTCAAAGGTAAATGCGTTGAGCACCTTTGTAAATGTTGATGTTAAAGCAAATCCTATAAAATCATCGCAAGAAATACTGCGGAAAGTACCTGGTCTCATTATCGGCCAACATGCTGGAGGGGGCAAAGCGGAACAGATTTTTTTGAGAGGTTTTGATATTGACCATGGAACCGATATTGCGATAAATGTTGATGGGCTCCCCGTGAATATGGTCTCCCATGCCCATGGCCAAGGCTATTCAGATATGCATTTTATTATTCCGGAAACCATCGATAATATTGATTTTGGCAAAGGTCCGTATTACGCCGACAAAGGAAACTTCAATACGGCGGGCTATATTGATCTGAAGACCAAAAAGAATATAAAGAACAATTCCATTGCCCTAGAGACAGGTCAGTTCAATACAATTCGAGCATTGAGTATGTTCAAGGTCATAGAAGACGATTATAACAATGCCTATATTGCTTCGGAAATGGTTTTGACCGATGGTTTTTTTGATTCACCTCAAAATTTTAATCGTTTTAACATTATGGGGCGATACAATTATAACAACAGGGAAGACCAAGATTTAAGTATCAGTATTTCCCATTTTCAAAGTAAATGGGATGCTTCAGGTCAGATTCCTGAACGCGCTGTTAATCAAGGTTTAATCGGAAGGTTTGGAGCTATTGATGATACCGAAGGAGGCAATACAAGTCGGTCTAACCTATGGGTCAACCACAGCAAGCAACTCGATGAACATTCCCGATTAAAATCAAAGGCCTTCGTTTCAAAATATAATTTTGAACTTTTTTCAAACTTCACTTTCTTTTTGGAAGACCCGGTAAATGGAGATCAAATAAAACAATTTGAAGATCGAACCATTATTGGTGCAGAAACCGCTTACGAACGTTCATTTCATACGGGTGACCATGATACCCAATTTAAATATGAATCCGGCATAGGGTTCCGATATGACGATGTTAATGATGTAGAGCTATCAAGAACACTGAATAGAAAAACGACTTTAGAGCAATTGGCCTTCGGCGATATTGACGAATTGAACATGTATGGGTTTATCAACGCTACGTACAAAAAGAATAAATGGACAATAAACCCAGGCCTCCGATTGGACTACTTCAAATTTAATTACGAAAATTTTCTATCAGAGACATATGATCATAAAAGTGAGGACAAGTTTTTTTTAGGTCCGAAATTAAATGTACTGTATGCTGCATCAAAGAATGTCCAGTTATTTGCCAAGAGCGGTATAGGTTTTCATTCAAACGATACCAGAGTGGTAACCGCAAACAATGGCAAAGAGATTCTTCCGGCCGCCTACGGTGCAGATTTAGGGGCCATTATAAAACCAGCTGATCGCATAGTGGTCAATGCAGCCCTTTGGAGCCTTTTTCTAGACCAAGAATTTGTATATGTGGGCGATGCCGGAATTGTGGAGCCCAGTGGTAAAACAAAACGGTATGGTGCAGATTTAGGATTTAGATATCAGCTGAACGATTGGTTGTACTTTAATGGGGATGTCAATTATACATTCGCTAGAAGTACCGAAGAGCTTGAAGGGGAAGATTACATTCCCTTATCACCTGACTTGACCTCCTCTGGTGGATTTTCGTTTAAGGATATAGGAAACTTTTCAGGGGGCTTGAACTATCGTTATATTGACAATAGGCCGGCCAACGAAGACAACTCCATTGTGGCCGAAGGATATTTCGTAACTGATTTTAACCTGAATTATTCGATAAAGAATTGGACCTTGGGCATTATCGTAGAAAATTTATTCGATACCGATTGGAATGAAACTCAGTTTGCAACCGAAAGTAGACTGTTCAATGAGACGGCTCCCGTGGAAGAAATTCATTTTACACCAGGTAGTCCTTTCTATGCCCGAGCTAAAATTTCTGTTGTTTTTTAACGATTTTAATTGGGGTTTTGACGTAATGTGGAAAGGTAAAATACTAAAAACGGAAGCTTTGCGTTTAGGCGAGTATAACCCTAAATATAAATCGAACATGAACCGAATTACTAGAATGAACAGAAGTTTTATCCTCTTTGGTATAATCGGCCTCTTTTTGGCGAGCTGTAGTGAAGACGGAAAAAGTATTGGTGTTGATGAAGAACTTACCCAAAGTGATTTAAAGGTTATTTTGGAAACAGATGACATTTCAGGTATTGCAGATAGCGTTATTTCTGAATTATATATGAATAATGATATTAGCGCTAAATCTGCTAAATCAGCGAAATTATCAGAATGCTATGAAGCTACCTATAGTGATACCGGATTTACGGCTACTTTTGATAATTGTGTTTTAAATGGAACAGAAAATGTCAATGGTACGTTAACGGTTGTCTATGGCATAGGGGAGGAGTCGGGTTCTTATACTGCCACCTATACTGATTTTTATGTGGGAAGCATTAAAATAAGTGGTTCTAGGAGTTTTGTTTTGGATTCCAGCTCAGAGGAAAATTCTTTTGTTTTTACCGTCACCAGTGATATGACCGTTGTTATGGGTGATGAATCCATTGTTGTGGAAAACGGAACTAAAACTGTTGGCTTTACTTTTGGCGATAGTTTAGAAACAAGCATCTTTAGTATAGATGGTAATTGGACCTTACAGGTTGACGGAGACACCTATAAAGTTGCCGTTGGCACAATTTTAGAAGGCAATTTAAGCTGTGGCTATTTAACTAGTGGTCAAATGAGTGTCGATAAAAATGGCCTCATGGTCATGGTCGGTTTCGGTGATGGAAGTTGTGATGATATGGCCACTATTACGTATCCGAATGGAGCCACAGAAGATATTTCTTTAAAAGATTAATTATAAAATATTTTATAAAAAACTAACGCCCCTATCTTCGGATAGGGGCGTTTTTGTTTTCGAATTTATTGTAGTACCTTTTAATTGAAAAAGCGCTTGATTTGGTCCGTATAGTCTTTTTAATTTGGTTTTGTTTTTTAATGGTAAGTGGCTTTTGTCAGGTCAATTATAAGGCCCAAAGAGAAGTTATGGTACAAACGCAACTCATAGATAGGGATATATCTGATATTGCCACCCTAAATGCAATGCGCAAGGTTTTAAGACACGAATTTGTCCCTGAAAAAATTCGCAATATGGCTTATGCCGATAGGGCACTTTCTATAGGTTTTGACCAGACCATTTCACAACCTTATATGGTTGCTGCAATGACACAAGAGTTAAACCTAAAACCTGATTCCAAGGTGTTGGAGATTGGTACAGGTTCAGGATATCAAGCAGCCGTACTGGCCGAAATTATCGACTCGGTATATACGATTGAAATTGTAGAACCTCTTTGGAAGCAGGCAAAGGAACGGTTAAAAAGACTTGGTTACGATGCAGTTTCGGTAAAATTGGGAGACGGGTATCATGGATGGCCTGAAAATGCTCCGTTCGATGCCATTATTGTAACAGCAGGCGCCGAATCCATACCTAATGCATTGATAGAACAACTCAAGGAAGGTGGCCGCCTGATCATACCGATTGGACCACATAACGGGGTGAGGCAATTGGTAAGGGTGGTCAAAAAAAATGGAAAGATTAATATAACCGAAATAATGCCAGTGCGATTTGTACCCTTTACGCGCAAAAACGAGCACTAAATTAAACCAATGGAGAAGCATCGGACTTCCCATATAATGCTTCGCTAAGGTTGGATAAGTTTCCTGTTAGTAGTGAAAGCTACCTATGAAGACGGCCAACGGTGCTACAAGGTCTTTAAGTATTCAAGGATGGCTTTACGTTCAGTGTCGTTGAAATCATCTCCAAAAGTATGTCCTCCGTTGCCATATCCCTTTAAAGAAGTATCGTAAGTGTTTTTTCCCGTTTTGCTAGTTTCGATAGTGTAGTTCCAGCCCAATTTATTCTGGTCATAATCGGCGCTATCATAGGATCTACTCCAAATCGTAGGCCTTTGTTTACTGTTTAAAACATCTTCAAGTGTCGGAACCGATCCATTATGAAAATAGGGGGCGGTAGCCCACACGCCATCTAAGGGAGGGGCGATATATCCACCATCCGCAACAATTTCCAAAGGGTTTTCGTCTGTACCGAACCACCCCGTATTGAACCAATCGAAAAAATAATTGTTTACTGGGGAAGGTGTTGTATAATGATTGGAAAGTTCTGGATCCGTTCCTATGGTTTTCAAGGAAACCATAAAATTCGGATAGGTCGAATCAGTACCATAGGTGCCATGACAACTAGTACAGTTGGTTTCGAAAATCATTTTACCCTGCGCACTTAAATTGGTATCGATTTCATAGGGGTATTGGGGAGGTTCCAAACTATTGATGTAAGCGAGCACGTCTACCATTTTTGCATCAAGTTCCTCTGCCTTGACACTGTTTGAAAGCGTTAATAAACTGGAGCCTATGAACGACTTGCAAAAATCGGCTCTCCCAATGGCATGATAGAACATGGCATTTTTCTTTTTTAACAACCACCAAGCAGGCACATCGGTGGGTATTACTTCGTCATCAACGGTGACATAAGGCTCATCATTCCATTCCAAGGTATTCTTGTCGCGATGGGCAACAAGTACTTGGGTGATTTTATCTGCAGGGTTAACCCCTATAGTCTCCATAATCGTTTTTGGGCCAATGGCTACAATACTTTTCCTAAATTGATCGTAAACCAACCATTCTTCGCTGGTTTGTCCACCGTATAGAAATGAAATGGCGGTATTTAAAAGTCCGATCTCATCTGCCCTGTTCATAGTGAAATCGGCAGCATGGTTTCCTAAACCGACGATAAGATTATCATTAATTTTTCCGGCATGGCATTGGAGACAATTCGGTGCAACGACCCGAACTCCGTTACTGGCATTTACCGCAGTATAATCATAAGAAATAGCAGTGTTATCTCCCGTTCGCCCAAGTACGTTTGAATTGTCGGCACCAAAACCCCGCAGAAAGGCGTCATAAGGAATGCCCGAACTCATATAATCGCCAGAGATCAAATATTCATATCCAACGCTGGGGTTTCCGGTCCGTTGCTCATATTCAGGTAACTTATCAACCTCGATGACTTCTTGGTCCGGTTGCGCTGTATTTGGTTCTTTGCTTTCGGGAATATTCACATATTCCTCTAAATTGTCATCCGAACATGAACCACAGAAAACGAGTAGGGCTATGACAAATGGTGTAAATATTTTCTTTTTCACAATACAATAGTTAAATAGTTAGCAAGTTTTGGGAACGTACTTTGATATAAAAGTAAAAATAATTCAAGATGGGTTCATCTTTATTCTCATATACGGCGGGTTTTATCGATAAAAAGCATAATTAATTATCTTGTGAATATTTCACTTAAAATATTCAATGGTAAATTAATTTATTTAGAAGCAGTAGAATATAAGATGTAATTTCTATGGTGCTTATGGTATACGTTCTTTTAGTCTTATGTAATTTAGAGCTGTAAAATAGTATTATGAGTACTGAACTTGTCAAGACCACGGAGAATTACAAACAAATGGGTAAAATAGAAGAAACATTAGAGGTAAAGAGCGTTCGCCCAACTGCAATGCGAATTCTTATTTATAAGTTCATGGCAAATGAGAAAATTGCTGTGGCTTTGACCGACATAGAGAATGCTTTTGCCAAGGCCGATAGAACGACCCTTTATCGTACCATAAAAACGTTTGAAGAGAATGGTATTGTACATCAGATAGATGATGGTACGGGTATCGCTAAATATGCCTTATGCGAAGAAGGTTGTAATTGTTTAATCGATCAAGACCTCCATTTACATTTTCATTGTAGTAACTGCGATCAAACCATTTGTCTACCGAAACATAAAATCCCTCAATTTAAGGTTCCGGATGGTTTTGTACCCGAAAATGTGAACTTGGTCGTAAAGGGTATATGTGATAAATGTAGCGGACTATAGCGCATCATCAAACAAGTGTAGAAATCTGCCCTGTTTTACAACCAATATTTAAATTGCTTATTCTCGCGCTATAGTTTTTCTTTCTAGTTCTCGAGAACCTCATTGACAATTATTGCACTTCCATTGCATCAAAATTCCCGCGACCTTTATTGTTTTAAAATTTGTATGAAAAAGAGAAAACTAAACTTAAAGGATTTAGGGCAGAAAAAAGACAGTAAAAAGGGACATGATCATAGTCATAACCACAATCATGTGGGGAGCCAGAAGAGTAATGTAAAATTATATATACCGGCCATTGTCAGTTTTTTAATGTTGGTAGTCGGTATAGGATTTGATTATTTTGAGGTATTTCCCTTTTTTAAAGGTTGGGCGAGAATAGCTTGGTATGTAATCGCCTACTTGCCTGTAGGTCTGCCTGTTTTAAAGGAGGGATGGGAAAGTATTAGAAGGGGGTCTTTTTTTACGGAATTCTTATTGATGTCCATTGCAACAATCGGTGCATTTGCGATTGGCGAGTACCCTGAGGGCGTTGCAGTTATGCTGTTTTATGCGGTAGGCGAACTATTTCAAGGGGCCGCAGTGAAAAAGGCAAAGGGAAATATAAAGGCACTTTTAGATGTTCGACCAAAAGAAGCCAACGTTCTTCGAGATGGAACCTTTGAAAGTGTCGACCCTGAAACGGTTGTCGTTGGTGAAACAATTCAGGTACGGGCCGGGGAAAAGATTCCACTGGACGGAAAGCTGAAATCCGATAAAGCAACGGTCAATACGGCCGCCTTGACCGGGGAAAGCAAACCGCAAACTTTAGTAAGAAACGAAGAAGTATTCGCTGGAAGTATCAACCTTGAAAATGTAATCGAGGTAACAGTTTCTAAAAAATTCAAAGACAGCTCAATAGCACGAATTTTGGAATTGGTACAGAATGCTACGGCAAGAAAATCCAAAACAGAATTGTTTATTCGAAAGTTCGCCCGCATTTATACGCCAATCGTTGTGTTTCTAGCAATTGGCCTGACCCTTATTCCTTATTTAGTTGTGGCTGATTACGTCTTTCAAGACTGGTTGTACCGGGCTTTGATATTCTTGGTAATATCGTGTCCATGTGCTTTGGTAATTTCCATTCCTTTAGGATACTTTGGAGGTCTCGGGGCTGCATCAAAAAATGGCATTTTGTTTAAAGGAGCTTCCTTTTTAGATGCCATAACCAAAGTGAAAACACTGGTCATGGACAAAACCGGAACCGTGACCAAGGGGGTCTTTAAAATCAAAGAAATTAAAGTATTCGATAATGCCGGCGATAGTAGTTTGGGCACGGATAAGGAGAAAGAAATGATGAATTATTTGCTGGCGCTAGAGGCTCAATCTACCCATCCGATTGCCAAAGCTTTGTTAGCATATCCTTTAGTTAATATATATGAAGCCGAAAACGTGACTGAAATCCCTGGAAAGGGCTTGGAAGGAACTATTAATGGGAAAAAAGTGTTTGTGGGTAACAGCGCTTTAATGGAAGCGAACGATATTGAGTTTCCAAAAGAAATTGAAACAATTGTCGAGTCAATTGTCCTAGTTGCCATTGAGAATAAATTTAGCGGTTATGTCGTTATTGCCGACGAATTGAAGGAAGAAGCCAAAGCAATGATTGTTCAATTGAGGGAAATTGGCGTAAGAGATATTGTAATGCTATCGGGAGACAAAGACTCTATTACGCAAAAAGTGGCTATAGATTTGGGCATTACGAATGCCAAAGGAGGGCTGTTGCCTGAAGATAAGTTAAACGAAGTTGAAGCCTTAAAACAACAAAACATTTCCAAAGACAACAAAGAAAAAATAGCCTTTATTGGTGATGGTATTAATGATGCCCCGGTTTTGGCGGCAAGTGATGTGGGTATCGCGATGGGTGGTTTGGGCAGTGATGTGGCTATTGAAACAGCAGATGTGGTCATACAGACCGATCAACCATCAAAAATTGTACGTGCGATTAAAATTGGTCGTTCAACCAGACGTATTGTTTGGCAAAATATTGCATTGGCTTTTGGTGTCAAGGCCATTGTTCTGATTATGGGTGCCGGCGGATTGGCTACCATGTGGGAAGCGGTCTTTGCCGATGTAGGTGTTGCCCTTTTAGCTATTCTGAATGCGGTTAGATTACAGCGCATGACTTGGAAATAAAACCGTGATTGCATATTTAAAAATTGTGCAGTCCGACTGGTTTTATAGTATTTTCCAACAAAAATGAAGTTGGGGGAGTGGTCTGCGCAATAAGGCAGACGAATGGAATTGTCATATTATAACAGTTCATACAGAATACCTTACCATTCATACAAGCTCTTTTCTAAAAACATGGTGAAAAGTTTAAATTGCTGTAGGCATTTGGTTTGTTCTACACCATGAACCGGCCACCTGACCAAACCAAAAATTAACACCATGAAGTTTTCTCAACTACCCCTACGTTTACTTGGTTTCTGTATTATGATGTTGCTCTTTCAATCGTGCTATTCGGTACGGTTGGTCAGCACAAAAGGTACGCCCATGCCCGATCAACATGAAGATGAGGAATTGGCTGAGGCAAAGTTGGGCGATTTCTACAAAGACAAAATGTTCACGGTTGTCAAGAAAGCGATTCCCGCAAGTGTATTTACAGAAAGCATCCAATTTCCGATTGACCAGACAAATTGTGAATCGGGGAAGTTGTTTTCCGTGGAATATAAAAACACATTGGGTGGGTCTCTCTTGTATTTAGCCACATTCGGTGGTAAGCGCAAAGTGAAGATTACATACGTATGCATGAAAACTGAAAGACAATAAGTTATGGCCAACACAACCTCCTATCCAAAAACCGAGTGGTATACCCTACATAGAAACGGACCCCACAAATTAAAACTTTTACAAATTACCAGATTGGAAGGACAAGCCACCATACCTTCAGCGGTTGATTGTTATAATGATGCCGCGTTGGAAATGCAAAGGTTAATCAAGGAGGCTTTGGACAATAACCACGGGTTTAGGGCCTATGGTTCCCGCTGGTCAATGTCTTCAGTGGCGCATAATAAAGATAGAATGCACTACAATGCCTACATGAATTTGTCCTTTCCTATTTTGCCACAGGATATGCATTCTAATGCCAACTACGATAGTACCAACCTTTATTTTTTTCAATGTGGAAACACGGTAAAAGAAATTTCACAGGTTTTTGAAAAAAATGGGAAGTCATTAAAAGTAAGTGGCGCCAGTAACGGTCAGACTATAGCAGGTTGTATTTCCACAGGGGTGCATGGCTCAGCACTGAATGAAGGATCTGTTCAAGATCATGTTGTGGGCATAAACTTGATTATCGGCCCCAACCCTGAAGATATTGTATATCTTGAACGTCATACCAAACCTGCCTTGAATGATGCTTTTGCACAAAAATTTAATGCTCGGGTCATTCGTAATGATGGTCTTTTTAATGCTGCCCTTGTAAGTCTTGGTTCCTTTGGTTTTATACACGGTGTAGTAGTGGAGGGGGAAGATTTGTATCTATTAAAGCGATATGTTCGTAAAATTGATAAAAAGGTGGCCTTGAAACTCTCTGAAACCATGGATTTCAAAAACACTGATTTTAAGATTGAAGGTGAAACGGATGCAAACGGTAAAGGCAAAACACCTTATCATTATAAGGTTTTTATTAATCCCTACATAGATGATGGTAAATATGTGGTAGAGCTAATGTACAAGAAGCCTCATCGAAGCTCTTATCCCGACCCCTTTACTACCATAGACAAATCTTTATATCGTGATGTAATTCATCTGCTGATACAGATTAGCAGAAAGTTTCCAAAAAGTATTCCTTGGTTTATTAAAAAACTCCAAAAACAGATACTTCCCGATGTAAATGAGGAATCATTGGGCACCTTATACGAAACGTTTTGGGATGCACCTTATAAAGGTCCTGCTTTCGCCTGCTCTTTCGGAGTAGACGTCAAAGATTGTGCTAAAGCCCTAAAAGTTTTAGTAGATCTCACCAAAAAAGAAGGCCCAATACCAGGAATATACGCGATGCGTTTTATCAAAAAATCAGATGCTACCTTGTCTTTCGCCCAATTCCCTACCACCTGTATGATAGAGATTGATGGTGTACTTTGGAAAGAATCAAAAAAACTGATTAGCCTAGAGAGATTTTCCAAAAGAATGATAGAGGTTCTTCAGCAAAATAATATTCCATTTACCATACATTGGGGAAAAAATTCATCTTGGAATTTTCCTGGTTTGGTAGATTATATGTACGGTGACAAGGCTAAAACATGGAAATCATATAGAAGCGCCCTACTCTCTAAAGATATGCAAAAGCTTTTTTCGAATGACTTCCTCGAACAAACCGGACTATCAGAAAGTGAGTCCGATGACATCGACATCCCCGAAGATTTAATTGTATCCTTATAACAGTTGTTTAATAGACATTCGTTTGCTTATTTAATCATGGCGAGGGCATTGTGGTTTTTTGGTCTTCAAGGAAAGTACCTTTAAATATTCTTTCAGATTTACCCGAAAGAATAAAGGTTATCCTTAATATTGAAGCGAAAATTGACAATCCTAATTCTTCATGGGTAAACCTAGGAATACGACACTTATCATACTTGCCTTTTTTTCTATCTATGTGATTTGGGGATCCACTTATCTTTTAAACAAAATAGCTGTTACCGAGTTACCACCATTTATGTTGGCCTCCGTTCGTTTTGGCAGTGCGGGTCTGCTGATTTTTCTTTTGGCGAAGTTTATGAGAATAAATATATCCATATCCAAGGAACAATGGATAAATACAACCATAGCCGGATTCTTGTTTCTTGCATTCGGAAATGGAACCGTGGTGTGGGCCTTAAAATATGTCGATAGTGGATTTGCGGCCCTGGAAGTTTCGGCACAGCCGCTGGTAGTACTTTTTTTAATGCGTGTACTGGAAGGTAAAAAAATTCAAACGATGTCACTTATAGGTGTTGTTTTGGGAATTATAGGCATCTATTTATTGGTAAGCCAAAAGGAGATCATCAACCAAGAAAATTCAGTTCTCGGTATGTTCATGATTTTTCTGGCTATGCTGAGTTGGGCTTATGGAAGTCTTTTTGTTGCAAGGGCGAATTTGCCATCCAACTACTTTGTCAATACCGGATATCAGATGGTCATGGCCGGTGTTATCTTATTATTGGCGAGTCTGCTGTTCGGTGAAACTTGGTCAGCACCTACCACTTGGAGTTCGCCCGTACAATATTCCTTGTTGTTATTGATTTTTTTCGGCAGTATAGTAGCCTTTACATCGTTTAACTACTTATTAAAGGTTGTTTCTCCTGAAAAAGTAGCAACCTCTACCTATGTAAATCCTATTGTGGCATTAGCGTTGGGCTGGTACTTTTTAAACGAACAAATTACGACACAATCCATTGTTGCGGCCGCAATTTTGTTGACAGGTGTCTATTTTATCAATACCAAGAAAAAGTTGATGATATTTTCGAGGTTTAGAAGATAAGAGGAGACATGCTTCATATTTTCCATGATGTACTTAAAAAAATCCTTAATAAATCAGCATGCTGCTCAAGCATTTTAGAAAGTAAAATTGTTTAAATTTTTTATAAACTGTATTTTAGAACAAATTATCATAATTTTTCGGATTAATTAACCTTAATACTTTGCTTGGAATATGGGATCACGAAGAGATTTTATTGAAAAAATTACGGTTACGGCCTTAAGTGCGCCAATCTTATTTAACTCCACAAGTCTTTTTGCAACTTCCGATGAAGTGTATGAAGGTCCTATGCTACGTGTTGCCATCATGGGCCTTGGTAGCTATGGCACCAGGGTTGCCAAGGCAATGAAAACTTGTAAACGGGCAAAATTAGTTGGTGTTATAAGCGGTACCCCTTCAAAAATAGTTGATTGGCAGGCCACTTATAATATTCCCAAAAAGAATTGTTATAACTATGATAATTTTGATGAAATTAAAAATAATCCCGATATCGATGCGGTGTATGTTATTACGCCTAATGCATTGCACCACGATCAAGTAATACGGGTTGCCAAGGCGGGTAAACATGCAATCTGTGAAAAGCCCATGGCTATAAATGCTAAGGATGGGGAAGAAATGATTAAAGCCTGTAATGATGCCAATGTAAAATTACTTGTGGGATATCGTATGCATTTTGAGCCGAATACACTTGAAGTCATACGTATGAGAAAAGCTGGAGAATTTGGCGATATTAAATTTTTCCAAGGTCAATCTGGATTTAAAATTGGTGACCCCACGCAATGGCGTTTAAATAAAGAGCTGGCCGGAGGCGGTTCGATGATGGACATAGGCATCTATTCAATCAATGGTGCGCGATACATGGTGGGTGAAGAACCCATTTGGGTTACTGCCCAAGAGACAAAGACCGATCCTGTTAAATTTAAGGAAGGCGTTGATGAAACTATACAATTTCAAATGGGTTTCCCCAGTGGTGCAGTCGCTTCTTGTCTTTCTACCTATGCCGTAAGCCATCTTGACCGATTTTACCTTAATGGTATTGACGGATTTGCTGAAATGCAACCATCGACAGGATATGGTCCTATTAAGGGACGCACGCATAAAGGTCCCTTGACAGAACCTATTGTAACCCATCAAACCGTTCAAATGGATGAGATGGCAAAAATTATATTAGAGAACAAAAAACCTGAAGTGCCGGTTGATGGAAATGAAGCGGTCAAGGATTTAAAAATTATCGATGCCATTTATGAAGCAATAAAAACCGGTAAAAAGGTTATGCTGTAAACGATTGCAGCATTATCGTTCGATAAAGTCTATGAATATTCAATTTCGATAGCTATGAAATACGGTTTTTTACTTATATTTTTTACCAGTATAATGCTCGGTTGCAATTCAAAATCTAGCGTTAGTCTTTTTAATGGAAAAGATTTGCACGGTTGGCACGTTGATGTACCGAAAATGGATACGGTTCCTGAAGCCATCAATCCTTTTATTATACGAGACGGAATGTTGGTCAGTCTTGGTACGCCTCAAGGACATCTTATTACAGATGCGAATTACCATGATTTTAGATTAAATGTAGAGTACCGCTTTGCTATGGAACCAGGCAATTGTGGTGTTTTGGTGTTTGCCTCGACCCCGAGGTCTTTATATAAAATGTTCCCAAAATCAATCGAAGTACAGATGATGCACGAAAATGCTGGGGATTTTTGGTGTATTGTACAAGATATTACTACGGAAAATATGTTGGAGCGAAGAGGCCCAAAACGAGAGTGGGGCATTACCGAGGGCAAAAAGCGTAGAATCAAAAATCTGACCGATGATTCAGAAAACCCTTTAGGAGAGTGGAATTATATGACTATTGAGTGTCTTGGTAACAAAATAAAGGTTTGGCTAAATGGTGATTTAGTAAACTATGGCTATGATGCCACCGCCAGCAGTGGTCAAATTGCTTTACAAGCAGAGGGTGCTGAAGTCGAATTCAGAAAAGTAATGCTTACCCCAATTACAGAGCTAAGTGATACGGCTCAAGAGTGACATTTCTATTTTTAAATTGGGATAACAAGTTTAATCATTTATATTGGCCCATGCCCGCAATCGCCATACCCGGCAAGACAAAATTAATTTAGACTCAAAATATGAGTCCTACCTAATATGGAAGGACAACAGTGGGAAACCGATTGATTGGATATATGTAAATACCAATCCCGATACCTATAAAGTCGTGAATGACTTGTTGTTTCGTTTGGAGTGACAACAAACCCATGAATAATCGCGTCTGACTGTAGGTGTTGAAGTTCAGATCTTTGAATAGGATTGGGTCCAATAAAAATATTCGTGATAGGGTAAAACCACCAATCGCTTGTGTTCATGGTGAACAGTTCGGCGTTGGTGGTGTTAAAACAATTTCTTATAAATTTTGGGGAACACGGAAAAAATCGATTGAATTAATGAATCTACGATCAAGAAAGGTCACCTCTTTTTGGAATCGGAAAGGGCAGAAATTCATTTCAATAATTTTGCCCTAATCGTGCTTCCGCAAGGGTAACCATCGAAAGTCGGATGGTCAAATAAATCAAACAAAATCTGGCCAATATTCAACAATTTTTTTTCGTAGAAAAGCTACGCTTCGCTCCAGTTGGTCCATACCATCGACGCCATCTTCGATGCTGATCCATCCATCAAACCCGACGCGTTTTAGTTCTTTAAAAATAGCATCATAATCGTTGAGGCCTTTTCCTATTTCACCATGGCTTAATCTTTTGGCGTACCCCATGGCTCCACCTTCTTCTTTTCGAAGGTCTTCGATAGTACCTTCTTTCAAATAACGGTCACTGGCATGCATGGTGACTACGCGATCGGATACCCTGTAAAGCAGTTCCAAAGGGTCTTCCCCGGCTAAAAAAGTATTACTTGGGTCATAGTTGACTCCAAAATTAGGGTGTTCGATTCGTTCGACCAGTTTACAAAAAATATCCATTTGCTGTGCAAATTCGGGATACTCCCAGAAATCATCTTTATAATGATTTTCTAAAATCAAGGTAATTCCTAGCTTCTCTGCCAAGGGTAGGCAGGCTTTAATACATTCGGCGGCAAGGTCGATACCTTCTTCAATCGTCAATTCAGGTCGTCTTTGACCTGATAATACCCGACAATATGACCCGCCAAGAACGTATGTCATCTCGATCCAACCTTTTTGTTTTGCAATTTCCTTTTCACGAAAAGCTGCATCAGGATGTGTGAAATCGGGAGAGCAACAAAGCATAGGTATTACTTTTCCATGACTTTCTACTTCTTTTCGGAAAATAGGCCAGTTCGCGGTATCGGCCATTTCTAGAAAACCGGCATACCACTCTAAACCGTCGACTTCCAATTCAACGGCTAAATCTATCCATTCGGAAACTTTCATTGTTCCATCCTTACAAAGTTCTTGCATAAAGGCTTTGGGGAATACTGCTAATTTTGGCATACTTCAAATTAATGATTAAAAGAGGATGTCGGTAAAATCGATATCCTCCCAATGTTTATAAACTTCTAAAATTCTTAATTTTTGATTGAGATTATTTTTTGGTGCGTGTACTCCAAGAAAAATCGTGTGACCCGTCCCATTCTTTGGGAAGGTTACGTCCAATCATAGGAAACTGTTCCAAATCCATCACTTGACCACTAACTGGTCCGCATTCATCGGAAAGCAGATATAGGGCCGCAGCGGCTATTTCCTTAGGAGAAAAAATACGCTGGGCAGGGGCAAAGATATTAGGCAAATCTTTATACCAATCATCTACCATTCCTTGCTTTTTTTTATCGGCCATTTCCCTTTCGGTCAAGACCCACCCCGGATTAATTTGGTTTACGCGTACCCCCTTGTCACGAAAGAGGCTGTCACCGATATTACGGGTCATTGTCATCAGCGCTCCCTTTGACATGCTGTAAGCCAGTAAACCAGGTTCTCCGCCCCAAGCATTAATCGAACCAATATTAAGCACACAGCCCTGAACGGGTATCAAATAGGGTAGGGCACTCTGAATGATGGCCAGTGGGGCAATGGCGTTAACAGCCATTACCTTGTGCATCAATTCAGTACTTGTTGATTCTACGTTTGACGGCGGAACCATTGCTGCGTTATTTACTACGGCATTCAATTGTCCGAAAGTATCTATAGCTTTTTTAACTAAAAGTTCCGGTATGCCAGCTTGCGCAATGTCTCCAGTAATGGCCACGGCATTTTCGGTATCCAATTCTGATAAAACAGACTTGCCCTGATCATCTTCGAGTCCGTTTAAGACTACCTTGGCACCTTCATTTATACAGGCTTTGGCAATGGCAAGGCCGATTCCCGTATAAGATCCCGTTATAAGAATTACTTTGTTATTTAAACGCATAGTAGATCATCAATTGGGTGTTAATACACTTTTGACCACATTGCCCGAGTGCATCTCTTCAAAAGCTTGATGCCAATCGGAAAGGTTCCACACTCCTCCTATAATAGGTCTAACATCAAGATCGCCAGAAGCCAAAAGGGAAAGTACCTTTTCCCAAATGGGCCAGTTATGACTAAAACTTCCTTGTAACCGAACATTTTTTTGTACCAATTGGTCTAAAGAGAAATTAAGAGGCTGCGGACCCCAACCTACTTTGGTAATCTGTCCGTTTGGTCGAACCACTTGCAAGGCCATCTTTAACGTAGCACTGACACCTGCTGCATCGATTACACAATCAACACCAAGACCGTCTTGTTTCTTTGCCCATTCGCTGGCATCGCCAACAATAGCCTCACAACCATATTGTTGCGCTATTGCCAATCTACCGCGATCCGCTTCCAGACCAACAACAGCAACACTGGCGCCACAGAGTTTGGCCATTGCGGCACAGAGAATTCCAATAGTTCCAGGGCCTATTACCAATACCCGGTCTCCCGGTCGTATTTGTGAGTTGACCACTACTGCATTATAGGCGACCGAACAGGGCTCTGTTAGACAGGCTTGCTCAAAAGGTAAACTCTCGGGTACTTTATGAAGACACCTAGCAGGCACCCTTACAAATTTAGTCATGGCCCCGTTTACCCCATATCCAAAACCTTTTCTGGTCGGATCGAGGTTGTAAAGGCCTTGTTTGGAAAGCGGGCTGTTCTGGTCGATAACGGCAGCGGTTTCACTGACCACCCGGTCACCTTCTTTCCAACCTACGACATTAGACCCAAGTTCTACAATATGGCCACCAAACTCATGCCCAAGTACAACAGGGTAGTTGACGGGCCAACTGTGGTCGGCAGTCCATTGATGTAAATCGCTACCGCAAACACCGACATTGACGACTTCTAATAAAACATCATCTTGGCCTATCGATGGCTTTTCTATTTCACGAATTTCGACACTTCCTTTTTCGGGCGCGAAATTAACAACAGCAATTGATTTCATTAATTATGATTTAAATATTATTAAACTTCTCCGTATGCATGTATTTTTTCACATATAAGTCGCAAGGATCCTTCAAGATCACCATCGGCCGTTTTGAAAGAATCGGCGTCTATGGTCAACGGAGCCCCAAGAACCACAAGTGGCGCTCCAAATTCTGGACACTGAATTGCTTGCTCTAATGTAAGTCCGCCAACAGCTTGTACGGGAACGTTTACCGCATTGACCACTTCTTTTAATTGATCCATCGGACTCGGCATCTTTAATCCCTGAGCGGCAATGCCCCTACGTTCATCATAACCAATATGGTGTATGACATAATCGCAACCTAATTTCTCGAGTCGTCTTGCACCTTCGACCATATCAGGACAACCTAAATTGTCTCCCATTACTTTTACACCATAATCGGCACCCGCCTGCACGACAACTTTTATGGTTTCTTCGTGTGCCCTAGCCATGACCACAACGTGTGTGGCACCAGCTTTGGCCATCATTTCCGCCTCCAGGTAGCCGCCGTCCATAGTTTTAAGGTCTGCAACAATAGGTATTCCAGGAAAAGCTTCACGAAGTTTGCGAACACCGTGCAGACCTTCTGCCAAAATCAATGGCGTTCCGGCTTCTAGCCAATCTACTCCTGCGCGTAACGCGAGTGCAGCCGTTTCAAGGGCCTCGTCAATGTTCGTAAGATCTAAAGAAATTTGTACTATAGGTTTCATAGGCAATGAATATGTTTTTTAGTTTTTGCTCTAATTATAGGTGTTCTTTTACTTGGGCTAAATATAGCTATTTCCCGAAATAGCAATGGTCAATATTCCATTAGAAAAGTACCAAATGATTGATAATATCGTCGTTTTAATGGCGACTATCATGGAAATATTCTCTAAAATTAACAAAATCATAATTTCTATGGTATTATCTTAGAGGTATGAAATCTAAAACAAACGGCCTATCCATACTGCTATTTGCCCTGAGTTGTCTTATGGCATTTTCACAATATAATGAACAAGACTGGGAAGAACGTGACCTTTGGATGAAAGTCCCTGAGTTAATGAAATTGGCAACAATAGAAAAAGGAGATCAAGTTGCAGATATTGGATGTCATGAAGGTTATTTTACTTTTCACCTTTCCAACCAAGTTGGGCCATTAGGAAAAGTTTATGCGGTAGATATTGCCGAATATCGGCTTACCGAATTAAAAAAGCACATAAAGGACCGAAATGTGACTAATGTAGAAGTGGTTCTTGGGGAGTATGACGACCCTAATTTACCCAAGGGGCTGCTTGATGTGGTTGTAGTTATGGACACGTATCATGAAATGGAAGATAATTTAAAGATATTATCGCACATTAAAGAAGCATTAAAACCTAATGGACGTCTATTGATTCTGGAGAAACTAAAAGCGCACAAAATAGGTAAAAGTAGAGATGAGCAAACAGCGGGGCATACCTTATCAACTAATTATGTTAAAGAAGATTTAATAAAAGTGGGATTTAGTATATTAAAGGAAGTCGATGATTTTGGATACTGGAAGAAAGAAAATGACAAACAAATGTGGGTTCTGGTCGCGACACCGAAATCAGAATAAAATCGTTCTTCATTTATACTACATCCTCTTTCATTATTGGCGCTTGTATTTACTTTCCACATTGTCCTGTCTCGCCAACTAATTTTTACAATATGGTTAAGGTCACTTTTCCTGATCTATTTCATAGAACCAAATAAATATCATAATTATTTCTATAATTTTCGTTCAACCGATTGATAGCCCGTACCTTTGCCCTCGTTTATTAAGTTTATAATCAGTAAAAATAGATTTATGAGTAAAGTGAAGGAGAAGGATACAGTAAAAGTACACTACACCGGAAAACTAAACAATGGTCAAATCTTCGATAGTTCTGTAGACAGGGAGCCGCTTGAAGTGACTTTGGGTGAAGGCAGTTTAATTCCAGGGTTTGAAAAAGGTTTGGTAGATATGGAAGTGAACGAAAAGAAGACCGTAGTTATACCTAAGGCGGAGGCATACGGCGATGTTCAAAAAGAATTGTTTCAAAAGGTAAATAGAGAAGAATTGCCCGATACTATTCAACCTGAAGTAGGTATGGGGCTTGTAGCCAAAAATACCGATGGTTCAGAGCGCGAACTACGAGTCGCCGAGGTAAATGAAGATCATATTGTTATTGATGCTAACCATCCTTTGGCTGGGCATGATTTGACATTTGATTTAGAGCTTGTAGCCATCAAATAATAAGATCAGTATTTTTTGATCAATAGTATATAGAATAGCCTGACGGATAGTTGGGCTATTTTTTTTCACTGAATTGCTCATAAAATTTAGGAGTTAGGGGTAGCACCTTCCCAGGAGGTAAATCGTTTAAATGAATATTCGCTATTCGTACCCTGACCAAGCGCAATGTAGGGAAACCTACAGCAGCAGTCATTTTACGAACCTGGCGAAATTTACCTTCGGTGAGTGTAATACTAATCCATGAACTGGGCCGATGTCTTCCAATGCGCAATTGCTCGTTGGCTTTGGTAAATTCCGGATTATTTAAAAGTTGTTTGACAACACAGGCTTTTGTCTGGTATTTTTTACCGGAAAACCCAATTTCGACTCCTGATTGTAGTTTTAAGATGGCTTTACCGTCTATCACACCATCAAGTTGGGCATAATATTCTTTTTCTAGACCAGACCGATTAATGGTATCGCTTAATTTTCCGTCGCTTGTAAATAAAAGAAGTCCTTCAGATTTTTCATCGAGTCGACCGATTGGCATACCACCTTTCGGAAAATCATATAGTTCGGTCAAAAACCTTTTATTTCGAATTTCTTTGGTGTCGTTCGAACTGAGTTGGCTGAGCATACCATATGGCTTATGTATCTTATAATGAAAATGGTTTTCAGACTCCATAGAATTTACTAAATTATGAAATGGGAAAAATAATATTATTATTTCGTATTATTGAC
The DNA here is from genome assembly GCF_900103215.1 of Kriegella aquimaris. Lineage (GTDB taxonomy): Bacteria > Bacteroidota > Bacteroidia > Flavobacteriales > Flavobacteriaceae > Kriegella > Kriegella aquimaris. The sequence continues at coordinate 240,158 of NZ_FNGV01000001.1, read as the reverse complement.
GCTTAAAATGGCCTCCCTATGGGTCTTATAAGGGATAACAAGTAGGGTACTTATCAATTGTGATGACATTTTGACTATTTTACGTTAAATATTAACTTTATATGATTCATGTCATATGCTATTTGTGTTTATTTTCTTACCTTTAAGTGATGCTTTCTTTTTCCCCTATTAACAATTTCATATGCTTAAATGATAAATACTACGCATACGACGGAGGTTATTGAAGTTTGCAAGCGCATTGTGAATAAATCATCTGATATTGTTTTCTTTTTAGATGAGGGTGTGCTGTTATGGTCAAATCTGGCCGGCAACGAATTAAGTGGACAATTATCAAGTCGGGTATTTCTTGATACGATCCATAGCGCTGATAAAGATAATGTGATATCCACATTACAAAAAACAAAAGAAAGCAATATAGGTGAAGCAGGCTGTACCTGCAGGCATTTTCTGAAAGATGATTCAATAGTGTCACTAGATTGGACATTTTCTTGGTTACCCGATTTGTCCATAATAAGTTGTTTGTCAAAAAAGAGTGAAAAAGTACCCTACTTTGAAGACGACAAAGTTGCCCGATTAGAGCATTTGGAGCGGAAGATTATGGAACATGCTATGGAAATCACACCGAACACCATAGAAGTTTTTCACGAATATATTCAAGGTATTGAAGAAATCTTCCCCGATATGAAGGCGTCTATTTTGACGGTTGAAAATGGGAGATTGAAGAATTTGGCATCCCCTGGATTACCCAAAGCATATATTGCCGCCGTAAATGGACTCCGCGTTGGCCCGAAAGCAGGGTCTTGTGGCACGGCAGCTTTCTTTAAAAGGCGAATTATAGTGGAAGACATTGCTACTGATCCGCTATGGGAAGATTCTAGGGACGTAACACTTTCTTTTGGGCTTAAATCTTGTTGGTCGCAGCCTATATTTAATTCTAGAAAGGAAGTTATTGCCACTTTTGCCAATTATTATGCTACTAATCGCAAACCCACTAAAAATGAACTGAAGCTTTTTGAACGATTGGCCTCCCTTGTAGGAATCATACTCGAAAATCATAAAAAAGATAAAAAACTACGATCAAGAAATGAATTGTTCAATTATGTACATCTAGCCACCAATGATGCGATCTACGATTGGGATTTAAAGAAAGATAACTTTAAATGGGGGGAAAGTTTTACGCGATTATTTGGTCATGAGTTAAATAAAGAACCCTATTCCATTTCTGAATGGAGTTCTTTGGTACACCCCGATGATCTTATACAAAATCGGAACAAATTCTTACTCTTTTCAGAAAATTCGAAGGCGGAACGATGGTCGATTGCCTATCGTTTTAAAAGAAAGAACGGAACCTACGCCTATGTTCAGGAAATGGCCTATGCCATTCGAGATAAAAAAGGAAAAATTGTGAGAATGATAGGTGTTTTAAATGATATAACGGAAAAACTAAAATATATAGAAACCGTAGAAGAACAGAATAAACGGCTTAAGGAAATTGCATGGGAACAATCTCACTCTGTTCGGGCTCCTGTCGCTCGTTTAATGTGGATTATCGACTTGATAAAAACCGAAGAACTCACCGAAAAGGAGAAAAAGAACTTATTGACACATATGCTTTCTTCGGCACAGGAAATCGATTCAGTGATTAGAAACATTTCAGAAAAAACAAATAGTTTAGATTAGTAACTCTAAATTAATCACGCTATTTTAATTTTCTAGGTAAATTTAATGGAAGCCAATTTTAGGGAGGGCTTTATGACTCACCTTTATCGCCTCTAGGGGCTTCATTGTAAAGGTTTTGTCTTGTTCAACCATATAATACTTCATTCCCGATAGTTTTTTATGTGCAAGAATTCTTGAAAAATCAATATTTCCATTTCCAACAGGAGCAAACCGACCTTGGTCGTCCATATCTTTAACATGCCATATTTTAAAGCGTCCCGGGTATTTTTCGAAATACTGTACAGGATCTGCACCTGCTTTGGTTACCCAATAAAGGTCCATTTGAAAATTGACATATTTAGGATCGGTGTGTTCTAACAAATAATCAATGGGCACAATACCATCCTTATCCTTTTTAAATTCAAAATCATGGTTATGATATAATAATTTCAAACCAGCGGCTTTACATTTTTTTCCTATCGTGTTGATTATGTTGGCCAAATTGGCGGCACCACCGGTCATACCCATAGATTGACTGGTTTGGTCATACTTGAAAAGCCCCATCGGTGGTATCGGAATTACGAAATACTTGAACCCCGCAGCTTTTACATCGGCGATCATGGCGTCTGCATTTTCCAAGGTAACCGTAGCTTGGTGGGAACTGATAGGTCGCAAATCCAATTCCTTGAGAAGTTGTTTGAAATCCTTTGGAGTCATATCGTAAAATTTGCCATCAGCATACCCTGCCGCTTCAATATTTTTATAATTTGCATCCGACACGGCCTGTAACGTAGCTCTGACATTGGTTCCCATATCATCGCGAACCGTATAAAGTGCCAGTCCTCCAAATTTCTTTTGAGCCTCTCCCGTTAATGTTCCAACTAAAAAAAATATAGCAATTACGAACTTGGCGGTGGTAGTAAACATGGTTTTCATAAGTCATTGGGTTCAGTTCCAAAAGTAACCAATGTTTGCAAATTATTGAGTCAAATATCGGGAAATGTAAAAGCTCAAAGGTTTGAAGTATAGCCAATCGATTTTCACAAAAGCTCTTTTATCATTTTGTTGCAAATCGAAACCGATTCTCTTTCTTTCTATGCCACCAAAAGACTGTTCGTGAACTTTAGGAAAATTTTAAAAACAAATACCTGGAATATGATTAAATTAAGGTAGCTTAAAAAGATAACAATGATGAAAACTAAAGTACTACTATTATTCACGGCAATCGCCGTCATGAGTTGTGGCTCACATTCAAAGAAAACGGTTTCTCAAGCTCAAAGCCAACAATTGGATGACTTAATGGCCAACAAATCCTTTGAAATCGTATCCGATTGGGCTTCTCCACTGGCAACATCTAGCTTGAACAGTGTTGCTAACGCCGGTCTAATGGGCCCTGGCAGCAATGCAGGTCATATCAACTTAATTGGGAATTCCAATTATTTGCGCATAGAAGGTGATAGTGTATCAGCTTATTTGCCTTATTTTGGTGAACGACAGATGGGTGGTGGCTATGATAGTGATAACGGTAATATTCAATTTGAAGGAGTACCTGAAGATTATGAAATCTCTCAAGATGAACAAACAAAGCGGTACGAAATAAGTTTTAAGATAAGACGAAAGGCTGAAAATTTCACGGTTCGGGCCATTTTAATGCCTAATTTATCAAGTACTTTCAACGTCAACAGTTCACAGCGATTTCCAATTCGGTATCAGGGTAAGGTTTCTAAAATTTCAAAGGAGGAGTAAAGACTTTTTTAGCTGACCAACCTAATGCGATGATTTTAATATTCGAGGAATATCAGGTCATTCGAATTGTAAAACTTTAAGAATTATTTTAGTATTTCCATGATTAAGATTTTGACACCTATTACGACCAAATCAATACCGTAATAAATTGAGTATACTTATGACGAAACAAAGTGAAAAAATTCCATATTCTATATTAGAGTTGGCTACAGTAGGTGAGGGCTTTGAACTGATCGATGTCTTTAACAATAGCCTTAAACTGGCTCAAGAAGCAGAAAAACTTGGGTATTCTAGATTTTGGTTGGCCGAACATCATAATATGATCAGCATTGCCAGTTCTGCCACTTCAGTATTGATTGGCCATATCGCCGGGGGTACTAAAAGCATACGCGTAGGATCTGGCGGTATTATGTTGCCAAATCATTCTCCCTTACTCATCGCCGAACAATTCGGCACCCTCGGTTCGTTATATCCCAAACGTATTGACCTCGGCTTGGGAAGAGCTCCAGGAACCGACCAACTCACGGCTCAGGCTATCCGTTCAGACCGAACGCAGGCGGTGTATAATTTTCCCGAAGAAGTTGGGCGAATTCAAAAGTATTTTTCAAAAGAAAACAGGAGTTCCAAAGTGAGAGCAACGGTGGCCGAGGGCGTAGACGTTCCGTTATATATATTGGGTTCAAGTACCGATAGTGCGCACTTAGCAGCTAGAAAAGGATTGCCATATGTGTTCGCAAGTCATTTTGCCCCCACACATTTATTCGAAGCGTTGCATATTTATTACAATAATTTTGAACCTTCGGCATATTTGGAGGCCCCCTATACCATGGCTTGCATCAATGTTATTGCTGCCGATACCGATGCTGAGGCCGAGCGAATATCAACTTCAATGTTACGTCTGATGGTAGGCGTGATGACCGGTCTAATGGATTATCTTAAGGCTCCCATTGAAATGACCCCTGAATTGCGACAAATTTCCCAAGACCCAGCTTTTCAACGTATGTTGAAATATGCCTTCGTGGGGAGTAAGGAAACGGTGGGTAAAAGAACTCAGTCTTTTATAGAGGAAACCGGAGTTAACGAGCTGATGGTAGTTTCCCATATTTACAATCAGGAAGAACGAATAAAATCTTTCCAAATTTTTTCAGAAATAATGAAAGAGAATCAAAGTGAACCCCAGTCAATTTCACTTTAAGGGGATAGGTCTGATCCTGAGTAATTTTCTTCTTTTTGTAATAATCCAATAAGAATATCCTCACAAGTGGACGTGAGAGGGACATTTCTATAGGTATGATCCCTTTTTTTGTCAAGCCCTTTAATCGTTGCTCAATACAGGTTTTTTTTAAGGGCCTGATGCTTTATAATAAATACAAAAAAGATTTTTTTGTTTTTTTATTTAAAATCTATACCTATCTTCGAAAAGTTAAAAATTTGTTAACTGATAATTTTTAGGTCCTTTTCATTCTAATATAATACCAAATGATAGCAAAAATTAAGAGCTGTTAAAAATATATAGCTGTTGTTTGGCAATTCAATATTAGTGACAATTAGGATATTGTATAAATTTCGGGAACAAATGAACTACAAGTGCAACCAGAGTATCTCAACTATTTTTTAAACTAACTTAATTTATTATGATGAAAAATCGCTTACAAAAACTGATGCCAAAAGCGACGGGCTTTCTTCTGCCTGTTTTGCTTTTTTCGATGGGCATTCCAACTACATTCGCTCATGCGGATTTAAATGAACCAAGTTCTTTATCGGAAAAAATACAATCGATTGTAAATGGTACGGTCACAGATGAGGACGGCATTCCCTTACCAGGTGCAAGTGTCGTTGTAAAAGGAACATCAACCGGTGCCGTCACCGATTTTGATGGTAATTATTCGATTGAGGTGGCTTCCGATGCCGTTTTGATATTTAGCTATATAGGGTATACAACAACCGAAATAGCCGTTGGAGGACAATCCACTGTGAACGCAAGTCTACCTATCGATGCCGGTCAACTCGAAGAAGTTGTTGTTGTAGGTTATGGTACCCAGAAAAAGAAGAACTTGACAGGTTCGGTGGGTATTGCCGACGCAGAGCGCCTCGAGAACAGGCCCATTACCTCTGCAGGGCAAGGGTTACAGGGGGTCGTTCCCAACCTTAATATCTCGATAAGAAATGGGGATCCTACCGAATCTGCCGAATTTAACATTAGAGGCTTCACCTCAATTAATGGTGGAAGTCCCTTAATATTGGTGGATGGGGTGCCTATGGATTTGGAACGTATCAATCCGAACGATATTAAAAGTGTTTCCGTACTTAAAGATGCCTCTGCAGCGGCCGTTTACGGTGCAAGGGGGGCTTTTGGGGTAATCTTGGTAGAAACAAAAAAAGGAAGAGCAGGTAAAACAACCATTAATTTCAGTACCCAACAATCGTATGCGAAACCGATATTTCATATCGATCCAGTAACCGACCCCTATGATCTGGTTACATATATTAACAAAGCTACGGTTAACACTAGTGGACAGCCAAGGTATGACGATGAATTCGTAGCAGGTACACTTCGCTATTCTCAGAATCCAACATTCGAAAATGCTTGGGATGTGGTTAACGGTAATTTACGCTTTTATGGTGATAACGATTATAACAATAAAGCAATAGCCGATTTTAGTCCCCAACAGACGTATGACTTTAGTATAAGTGGCGCTACCGAAAAGGCGTCTTATTATGTTTCTTTTGGTTATCTGAGTAAAACGGGCTATATTAATAATACCGAAAAAAATGAGAAGTTTAGTCGTTATAACATCTTGATGAAGACCGATTATCAGGTCAATGACTGGCTGAATCTAGATTCTAAAATTGTGTATAACAATCAAAATAGCGATAAACCGCACTTTTACAATTGGGATGTTAACATTAATACGGTAGCTAGGGTTACAGCAATAACGCCGCTAGAATTTCCCGATTTACCGTACTACCAAACACCGGGTGACCGTGCAACCTACGAGCCTCTAATCGGTAAATATTTTGGTACCTTTTTTCCTTATTTGGAAGATGGTGGCCGAGATACCTTTGTCGCTGGTGATCTTTGGTTGACCCAAGGAGTTACTTTAGATCCCGCTCCAGGGCTAAAAATCAGAAGTAATTTCTCATACAATAGCTTTAACAGAAATGAAAAGCAAGTTGCCAGTAAAATTGAAATCGTAAGTACCGATCTTAATGCAGATCCTATACTTACCAATGGTCTTAGCGGTAATGATTTTATTGAGGAAAACAATGACCGTAACGAGTATTATGTTTTTAATGCCTTTGCGGAATACGAATTTAATGCAGATCGTACCGAGAAAGACCACTTTGTTAAAGCCATGATCGGTTTTAACCAAGAATGGGGACATAAGCGTTACTTTTCTGCTCGTGCCCAAACTCTGATAACCCCTTTAATTACCAATATAAGTGCCACCACTGGGGCTCAAACTACGGGTGGGAATGAATCTGACTTTTCTCTAAGAGGTGCTTTCTATCGTTTTAATTATATTTATAAGGACCGATACCTGTTTGAAGCCAATGGTCGCTATGATGGCACTTCCCGTTTCCCTACCGATGATCGCTTTGGTTTCTTCCCTTCGTTCTCTGCGGGATGGATTGTTTCAGAAGAATCCTTTATGGAGAACGCAAGCGGATGGTTGGATCAATTTAAGATACGTGGTTCTTGGGGGTCTTTGGGTAACCAAGCAGTAGAAGAAGAGTACGGAAATTACCCTTACATTTCTAGCTTAAATTCAAATACATCGCCATATATTTTAGGTTCAGGAAGAACGCCCTATGTCAGTCCAGGAGGTCTAGTGAGTCCGACCTTAACGTGGGAAACTGTAGAATCAAAGAACCTCGGAGTGGATTTGTCACTGTTTAAAAACAAGCTTGCCATTAATGCGGATTTTTATACCCGTGATACGAAAGACATGTTGATGTCAATTGAATACCCAGGTATTTTGGGCACAAATGGACCAGCTTTCAACGCAGCAGATTTGCGAACCAAAGGTTGGGAACTTTCCCTTACATGGCGAGATACCTTTGGAGATCATGGCCGTTGGGGCTTAAATCTTGCCTTGTCTGACAGCCAATCGGAAATCACTAAATATATTAATCCAGAGGGAGCACTTTCAGAGTTTTATGTAGGTCAAAAACTTGGTGAAATTTGGGGTTATGAAACCGTTGGTATTTTTCAAACAGATGCCGAGGTGGCCGCTGCACCGGATCAATCTCCTATTGGAAACAACTGGTCGGCAGGTGATATGCAGTATGCTGATTTAAACGGTGATGGTAAAATAGATAGCGGAAGTTCAACGCTTGGAAATTCAGGTGACCGTAAAGTAATTGGGAATGAGACGGCACGTTATTCCTTTGGAATCAACCCCGATATCAAATATAAAAATTGGTCATTAGATTTATTTTTTCAGGGGCTGTTTAGAGATTACCTACCGAGCAACGGTAACTGGAATGCCTTTTACCCGAACAACGCCAACCTTGTTGAGAAGTACTATCTAACGGAATCATGGAGCCCCGATAATCCGAATGCATATTTTGCAAAACCATTGATCGGTACTTCTGACAAACGTAATATTTTACCACAATCGCGTTATGTTCAAAACGCCGCTTATATACGACTTAAAAATGTTACGCTAAGTTATAATCTGCCGAGTACATTACTTGAAGATTTAGGTATGAGCAAGGGCCAGTTATACCTATCAGGTCAAAACTTATGGGAATCTACGAAAATGCATAAACCGCTAGATCCCGAATCGATATTTACCGTGACGCAAGAATACTATTTACAGCGAATAATCACTTTTGGAGTCAATGTATCCTTTTAATCAAAAGAAAATATATACTATGAAAACTAATAGAATTAAAAATATAATGTGGTTTGCAGCTATACTTCTTTTGCTCGGCTGCAATGATGACTTTTTGGAAAGAACACCACTAGACAGCGTAAGTGATGGTACATTTTGGGCCACCGAAAGTGACCTACAGGTGTATAATAATAACTTCTATAACATGGCAAGGCAAGACCATGAAGTACCCCCAATGATGGGTCATGCAGATGGTTTTAATAGTCATAAATATGGCATTTGGTATCTGGATGAGGCTTCCGATAACATCGTAGCAAACCATAGCCGACATGATAGGTATCGTTCTTTGCGAGCAGGCATTCATGTAGTGCCCGATGGTGCCCAATGGTATGGTTACTCCGGATGGAACTTTTTACGTTCCTTAAATATTGGTTTGGAGAAGTACGATCTTGCCAATGTTTCCGAAGAAATCAAGGATAAATATCGAGCAGAAGCGCGTCTTTTTAGAGGGTGGTTCTACGCCGACAAGGTATCAAAATTCGGTGACATCACTTGGGTTGATGAAGAATTAGCAACTGACTCCGAAGAATTAAATAGTACCAGAACACCACGTGATGAGGTTATGACAAACGTATTGGAAGATTTAAATTTTGCTGTAGCAAACATTCCTGAATCCTGGGGTGATGGAGGCAATCATGGTCGTTTGAACCGATGGGCGGCATTATTGGTCAAGTCACGAATCTGCCTTTTTGAGGGCACTTGGCAAAAATACCATGGCGGTAGCAATAGTGATATGTGGCTTACCGAAGCTGCAAATGCAGCTAAGGAACTTATCGACAATGGCGGTTATTCATTATATAGCACTGGTGATCCCGAACATGACTATAATGCCTATCACCGTCAATTAGACCTTGATGGCAACCCAGAAGTTATTCTTTGGAGAAAATATGATCCGGGACAATATACGAACCACGTAATGTCGTATTGGAGAGGGTATAATGGTGGAGCTACCAAAAGTATGGTTGAAGATTATCTGTGCACAGATGGGTTACCTATAACATTATCAACCGATTATGCCGGAGACGCTACTATTGAAGATGTTTTTGTAAATAGGGACCCCCGACTACGACAAACCATTTTACACCCTGAGGATCGGGAGTTTTACAATTTTGGCAACAGCGGCGACTTTGTCTACCCTCGTGTCACCGGTATGGTAGGTGGTGAAAAGAGCGCAACGGGTTATCAGATTATAAAAGTTTACGATGTTGCAGCCGCTTATCGATCGTACAATACATCTTGGACACCTGCCATTACGTTACGTTTGGGCGAAGCCTTACTAAATTATGTAGAAGCGGTTGCTGAATTGGGTTCGATTACGCAGACAGATATTGATCTTACTATCAATGCTTTACGGGACCGTGTGGGCATGCCACATCTTGACATGGCCAATGTACCGGTCGATCCCCGCTATACGAGTGACGGCATATCACCATTGCTTGTCGAAATCAGAAGAGAGCGTCGTGTTGAATTGTTTATGGAAGGTTTCCGTTATGACGACCTTCGACGCTGGAAACAAGGTTCGAAATTAGCGAAGAAAGATTTGGGGCTTCTCTGGGATGCAGCGGCCGAAGCACGTTATGAAGGTGCAACGGTTAAAACAGCCGTAGATCCAGATTCTGGTAAAACCTATATCGATCCTTTTGGTGACTCTGACTGGGCTACACCTCAATTTGATGAGAACAAACATTATTTGTGGCCTATTCCACTATCTGAAATTTCCCAAAACCCAGACCTAGGTCAAAACCCTGGTTGGTAACAGAATGTATTATTTATAAAGACAAAGCCATCTTCATTCGATGGCTTTGTTTTTTTTACGACTTTAGCGTTATCCATTTAATTTAAAGCGAATACCAAATGCCATTCAAAAAAGTCTACCTATTATCATTATTATGTTTCGTAACTGTAAAAATATCGCTAGCACAAGAGGAGGTTACCGCAAATCTGCCAAAACTACAGAATCCGATAAGTGTACAGTACCTGCAGAAAAAACTAAAAAAAGAGGGTCCAAAATTAGTATTGAATCCCAAAATTGAAAAAAATCTTAAAAAGAAACTGAAATCGGATCCCGTCGTTCAAAACTTGTACAAGGCGATACAGGCAAACGCCGTTGAAATTCAAAAAGAACCATTATTGGTTAGAGAACTAGAGGGCCGACGATTGCTTCATGTCTCAAGAGAAATGTTGTATCGTATGAATATGTTGGGGATGGTCTATCGTATCGAAAAAGATCCTGTTATTCTAGCACGAATCGATGAAGAACTAAAAGCGGTCTGTAATTTCTCGGATTGGAACCCCTCACATTACCTTGACGTAGCGGAAATGGCTATGGCCGTGGCGTTCGGTATTGATTGGGCCGGTGAGGCGTTGCCTTCTAGCACGGTTGAACTAGCTCAAACCGCACTAATCGAAAAAGGAATTAAACCTAGTTATAATGAAAAAGGAAATACCGGCTGGGTAGGCGGTAACAATAACTGGAACCAGGTGTGCCATGGCGGTATGATAGCTGCCTCCATAGTAACGGCCGATAAAAACCCTGAATTGGCAGCAAAGACTATTGGCAGGGCATTAGACAGTATGCCTCAGGCACTTGTATCATATGGTCCTGATGGTGTTTACCCTGAAGGGTCCACCTATTGGTCTTATGGTACTTCTTTTACCGTTTTTACTGCCGCTATGTTTGAAAGTGCATTCGATACCGATTTCGGATTGGCCGAATTTCCTGCCTTAATGGAGAGTGCCAACTTCAGGTTACTCAGTAATGCTCCTTCAGGTTGGTATTATAATTTTGCCGATTGCGGGGATAAACGTAGTGAGCAAGGCGATATTACCTTGGCTTGGTTTGCCTCTAAAACGGGTAATAAAGCTTATTTTGAAGAAGACCGTTTTTTGGCACCTGCCGAAGGTATGGGAAAATTAGCTAGAAATGCCGGTGCCGGATTGGTATGGATTTCCCAGTATAAAGAAAAAGAAGATCAAGAAACCCCATTGGCCTGGAAAGGAGAAGGTGATAATCCCATCGTAATATTTAGAGCAGAAGCCAATGATCCCCATCAATATTATTTTGGTGGAAAAGGGGGTAGGGGAACGGTCAATCATGGCAATATGGATGGCGGTTCCTTCGTATTTGAACTTAACGGGGTACGTTGGTCCATCGACGCAGGTAATCAGCGCTATCACGATCTTGAAAAGACCGGCTTTAATCTTTGGGACAGGTGTCAGGAGTGTGAACGTTGGACGCTTCTGACCAAAAACAACTTCGGTCATAGTACATTGACCGTAAACGATCAACATCATGTAGTTGACGGTAAAGCAGTTATTACAGATTTTAAAGATGGTAGTCAACCAGAAACCACTATTGACCTAAGTGCAGCCTTTGAAGGACAACTTAAGAGTGCGCACCGTCGGTTTGTAAAAGATAGTCCGACATCGTTGCTAATAGAAGATACCTTGGAAGCTTCCGATTCAACGAAATTGGTGACTTGGCAGCTACTTACCATTGCCGATGTGGAGATAGTAAAGGGAGGGGCGATACTCCGTCAAGATGGGAAACAATTAAAATTGGAAAATTTATCCCACCCCGAAATATCGGTATCCGTGGTTTCCTTGGATCCAGCGCCACTAGAATTGGATCGGCAAATAGAGAACCTAAAACGCATCGAATTACGACTTCCTGCATATATCATGAAAGATCGTAAGACCACACTTCGCGTACGTCTTTCGGGCGACTAATGTTATTTATATAGCATAGATAGAAGACCAAATCTATTGTATTGAATGGTAAAAAGTAGTATCTTTTACTATACTTAACGACCTTGGTCAACAATTTTTGGCCAAGGTCTTTAAAACCATTTCATCGTGCTTTTTGAATTTGACAGCGACATTAACGAATACTTAGTAGTTGTGAGCCCTTCCGAAACCATAACTAACAATGTCTCCTTTTTTAAAAAATTATATCACGAAAGGTTCGGTCGCGCCCATTACATCAATTCAAAAGCACATATAAGTTTGTGCCATTTTGATTTACTAAGTTCACGTGAATCTGCTTTAAAACAGGAATTCGATATGTATTTGAACCAACTCAAAGGTTTCGAAATAGGTGTCTCGGGGTTTCACGGGTTTCAAAAGAATGGTCTAGTCTACTTGAAAACCGAAAAGGAAGAGATAATACGCGTCCAAAGATTATTGACAACCGTTCTACGCCAACGTTTCCATATATCAAAGCAAATAGCGCAAGTTTTACGGGAGCCTCATATAACCATTGCCCGTAGTAATAATGATAAACAATATACCAATAGCTGGAATTATTTTAAAGACATTACCTATGAACATAAATTTGATGTCGATAGAATAACAGTGTTGCGTAGAAAAAGAACCGCTGCTACTCAAAAATCAAGCTATAAACTGGCATTTGAAGTGGTTCTTGGACAATGCTGACTTCATTATAAAATTTCATAATCGTAGCGTTTAAGAACTGATAAACGTATACTTCCCTTTATAGCAATAGTTTACAGCGTAAAAGTAAGTCCGAGACTTATATTCGATGAACGGTCATTCTCGGCATTGGGCGAAAAACTGCTGTAAAAATAATTGTAAAGTGCCGAAACACTTAAAATATTGGTCAAGGGCATTTCGGCTTTCAATTGGCACAAAATTCTATGGTTGCCAATATAACGGTACAAAGGCTGAAAATATACAGTGCCCGTAAAATCTAGCTTTGCCTGCGTTAATGCATGGGTCACCGAAAAATAACTACTATTTCTATGGTTATAAAACTGTTGATCGAGCTCATCGATTTTTTCTATTTCATACATATAGGCATTGCCTAAATAGGCCTTGGTGTTTTCCTTGGATATCAATTTTAAACGAATACCTGCCCCAATTAAGTTTCTGCTCGTTATTGTCAACAACGTATTGTTCTGGTTTTGTAAAAATGCTTCTAAGCGAAAGAGATTCGATAGCTTTTGATTATACCGAAAATGGAGAAACCAGGAATTTTGAAAATCCTCTGCCTTACTTCGGATCAAGTTGTAATTACCGATGAAAAAGTAAATCTTTTTAAGGTCTTTAGATTTGAGCTGGGTTGTTACATTGGAGCCAATTTGCAAAATATAATTTCCATTATTGTCCGTGTAATCAAATAACACATCACTTTTCAAGGCAAAACGTACCGAATCGCGCTGCATACGTTTTGATTCAATATTGACCAATTGGCTATTTGCATATTGGTAAAAACAGGCAATCACGATTAGAAGGCAGATGTTTTTTAAGGGCATTATGAGCTATTTTAAAAGTTGCAAAGGTATCCAAATTCCATATAACTTACCAGAACCGACCGCTTAGTGATTGCTATGTGGGTTTCGAACAATGTCTTTGAAAAGTTGTGCATCTTACTAAAAATTTGTCTAATTATAAAGTAGTTTAAAAATGGAGGGAATGCTAGACTCAGCATCCGATCTTATAAATTAGAGTTACCCACATGACGTGAAATATTGATTGAGCTTCTGCCAAAACTTATAATTTTCCATCGATAGAATTAGACTTTTTGTATAGCAAATCTATCAGAACTTCTATTTCCTTTTAAAATACTGTAGTATATGTTGACTTTTGGAGTGTAAATTATAATACGCTCAATAATGAAAATATTTTCACTTATATTATTTCTCTGTGGCACATTACTGGTATCGGCACAAGAGGTGGCCGATAATCAGCCAACCAAAATCTGGTCATTACAAGATTGTATCACGTATGCCATAGACAACAACATTACCGTAAAGGATGCCAACCTAAATGAAAGTATATCTGAAGTTGATTACAGTAGGTCGAAATCGGCCAAGCTTCCTAATTTATTTGGGAGCGCCTCACAAAGCTTTTCTAACGGCACTACAATTGACCCTATTACAAGCGACTATGTGTCTGATCAAATTCACAATACCAATTTAGGTATCAATAGTTCTATGACCCTGTTTCAAGGAAATCAGCTGAATAACCAGGTCCAACAAAATAAGTTATTACTAGAAGAAAATAGTTTATTAGCTGAAGAAGCCAAGAACAGTATTGTTATTAGCATTCTTGAATCTTATTTACAAACACTATATAGTAAGGAAGCAATTTCAATAGCTGAGAATAACCTTAACGCTTCCGAAAAAGAAGTTTTACGAGCCAAATCACGTTTAGAAGCTGGTTCTATTGCCCTAAGCGATTATACCGAGGCGCAAAGTCAGGCGGCAACTAATAAATTCAATGTAATTACTGCTAAAAATGATTACGCGCTAAACATCATCACCTTAAAACAACTATTGGAATTATCGCCTTTAGAAAATCTGGAAATCGAAACTATCGATGAGAATATGGATTTAATAAATCTAGAACTCAATAAGGAAGCTATTTACACCAATGCTTTGGAGTATTTGCCGGAAGTAGAGGCGAGCAAGGCAAACATTGCTATTAACGAAAAGGAACTGGATATCGCAAAAGGAGGTTTCTTACCTACATTATCATTAACCGGTAGCCTTGGTTCTGGTTATACAAGTTTAAGTGACAATATATTTTATGATCAGTTAGATGTCAATTTCAATCAAAGATTAGGATTAAGTTTAAGTGTACCGATTTTCAATAGAAATCAAACAAAATCTGCCGTACAAATTGCTTCTTTTAATATTGAAAAGGCTGAATTACAAAAACAGATGGTTGAAAAAGAAGTTATACTAAAAGTTGAAACAGCCTATCAGAATACGCTTTCATCTCAAGAACAACTTGTAGCTGCAGAAGCATCCCAAATGGCAGCGGAACAATCCTACAACCTAGCTCAGAAAAAATATGAATTGGGTGCTTTGAGTACCACAGACCTGGTGATAAGCCAAAACACGTTTACCAATGCCCAACAAAACTATTTACAAGCTAAATACTTAAATATTTTATACCATCAACTTTTACAATTCTATCAAGGAAACGAAATTAAACTTTAGTCAAAATGAAAAATAAAAAAAACATCATTATCGGCGGTATCGTCTTGGTAATACTAGCTGTTGTAGGCTATAGCTTTCTGAAAGGGAGTGATAGTGTTGTCATTGAAGCCAAAACGGTTACCGCCCAAACCGGAAATGTAACCACAATGGTCACTGCAACAGGAACAATTGAGCCAATTACCCAAGTGGAAGTGGGTACGCAAGTTTCGGGAGTCGTCGAAAAAATATATGTAGATTATAATAGCATCGTGACCGAAGGACAATTAATTGCCGAATTGGATAAAACAAATCTTAAGGCCGCACTTACACAAGCACAAGCAGCCTATGATAATGCGGTGAGTCAAAGAGATTACATGCAAACCATTTTCGATAGGCAAAAAACCTTGTATGATAATCAGGTCATCAGTAAATCCGATTTTGACGATGCCCAATATAATATTCAAACCGCAAAAGGCACCGTTACACAACGTTTATCAGACCTACAAAAAGCAAGGACCAATTTAGGATATGCCAATATTTACTCACCTATAGACGGTGTGGTGTTGTCTAGGGATATTGATGAAGGACAGACGGTTGCGGCAAGTTATAGCACACCGACACTTTTTACGATTGCTCAAGATTTAAGGGAGATGCAAGTAGAGGCTGATGTTGATGAAGCTGATATAGGCGAAGTAAAAGAAGGGCAGCGTGTAAGCTTTACAGTTGATGCCTATCAAGGCCATGAATTTGAGGGAACCGTCACACAAGTACGGTTAGACCCCACGGTAACCTCTAATGTTGTTACTTACACGGTTGTTATCAAAGCGGATAATCCCGAATTAAAGTTAAAACCCGGTCTCACGGCCACCATCTCTATCTATACCTTAGAGTTAAAAGATGTATTGGTTACCGAGGCCAAAGCCATTAATTTTAAGCCAAACCCACTAATTTTGATGGACTATAAGAAACAACAAAATATATCGGTAAAACCGCCGCAGGACAAACCGATGCCCGAAGAGGATAGTGAAAGTACGGTTTGGATATATGGAACCGATGGGTCCATTTCACCCAAAAAAGTCACCTTGGGAGCAAGTGATGGTGTGAACGTGCAGATAGTAAGTGGTGTTACGGATGGTGAAAAATTGGTATATAGTTTAAAAAGTGTTAGTAAATCTGAAATTTCAAAAGAAGCAACGAACGAGAGTCCGTTTATGCCACAACGACCGGGAGGTAAGAAAAAGTAAGCGATAATGAGCAAAGAAATCATAAAAATAGAAGATTTAACACGTGAGTTTATCATGGGAGCGGAAACAGTACGCGCTCTTCGAGGTATCTCTTTTACAATAAATGAAGGAGAATTTGTTACCATAATGGGCTCTAGTGGTTCGGGGAAAAGTACTTTGCTAAACATTTTGGGGTGTCTAGATCAACCAACTTCTGGAATTTACGAAATTGATGGGGTAAAAATGAAGGATTTAAGTAAAAACCAACTGGCTACTATACGAAATGAAAAAATAGGATTTATTTTTCAATCTTATAATCTATTGGCAAGAACATCAGCTTTAGAAAATGTAGAATTACCCTTGTTCTATAATAGTAAAGTGTCTTCAGAGGAGCGAAGGGAGAGAGCTATAAAAGCAATAGAAATGGTTGGTTTAAAAGACAGAATGGATCATACCCCTTCCCAACTTTCAGGTGGTCAACAACAACGTGTGGCTATTGCAAGATCATTGGTAAACAACCCAGTTATGATACTTGCAGATGAGGCTACAGGAAATCTAGACACAAGAACTGCCTACGAAATCATGTCAATTTTTCAAGAGTTAAACAAACAAGGCATAACCATAATATTTGTTACTCACGAACCAGATATTGCAACATTTAGCAATAGAACTATTGTATTAAAAGATGGAAATATTATTCAGGATAAACTGAACCAAAAAGTACAATCTGCCTCCGCAGAATTAGCAAAATTACCTAAAGAGGAACATTAATTATGAGACTAATAAATTTATTAAAAATCGCATTTAAAGCCATCGTTCTTAATAAAACAAGAACATTGCTTACCATGCTGGGTATCATCATTGGTGTAGCTTCAGTAATTGCTATGCTAGCCATTGGAGAAGGCTCTAAAGAAAGTATTAGAGAAACCATTTCAAGTATGGGTTCTAACATGATTACTATTAGACCAGGTGCCGATAATAGAGGTCCAGCAAGAGGAAGTGGTGGAGATGTACAAACATTGACGCTTAAAGATTATGAAAAGATCAAACAAGAAGCAACATTATTAAGCTACATAACTCCAGTAGTAAATGGTGGCGGACAAGTTATAAACGGTTCTAATAACTGGCCAAGTACTATTTATGGTGTAAATCCCGAGTACTTAAACATAAAAGTAGTGGATTTACAAAGTGGAAGTATGTTTACCGATGCCGAAGTAAAGTCAGCCTCTAAAGTTGCTTTAATTGGACAAACAGTGGTTGATAATGTATTTCCTGACGGTCAAGATCCCGTAGGGCAAATGATTCGTTTTGATAATATTCCATTTAAAGTAATTGGTGTGTTGGAAGAAAAAGGCGAAAACACCTTTGGTCAAGATCAGGATGATGTTGTTATTGCGCCCTACACAACCGTACAAAAACGTATTTTGGCTATTGATTATTTAAATCAAATAATGGCTTCTGCCATTAGTGAAGATGATGCTCCTGATGCAGTAACACAAGTAACGGAAATTTTACGTTCGCAACATAAATTAATGGATAGTGACGATGACGATTTTCATGTACGCTCTATGGAAGAATTAATCTCAACTTTTAGTTCAACTAGTGAGATGTTAACCATCCTTTTAGTAGCAGTAGCAAGTATTTCCTTGTTAATTGGTGGTATTGGTATTATGAATATTATGTATGTTTCGGTAAAGGAGCGTACTAAAGAAATTGGTTTACGAATGGCAGTAGGAGGTAAGGGCTCCGATATTTTAATGCAATTTTTAATTGAAGCCATACTAATAAGCATTACAGGTGGCATCTTAGGAGTCATCTTAGGGCTTGGTGCTACGGTATTCATCGAAAAATTCTTGAATTGGCCTACAAGTGTTGCCTTATATTCAATAGTAATTTCTTTTGCTGTTTGTGCTATAACAGGCATCTTTTTCGGATGGTACCCGGCACGAAAAGCATCTTCACTAGATCCGATTACTGCACTGCGTTATGAATAAATAGTTATGCATAAAAACAAAAAAATAATTTTCTTTTCGCACGCCCTGATTTGGTTTGTCTTATTCAGTCTGCCCTATATCTTGTCGTACGGACAGGAACAGGAAATTAACCGGATCATAGCTCATTTTTGGATTCCGTTGTTCTTTTATGCCATCATTTTCTATTTAAATTATTTCGTTTTAATAGATAGGTATTTTTTTACCAAAAAAACACTTGAATTTATCATCATTAACGTTGTTATTATTGCTTTTTTCCTATTGGCAAAAGAGCAAATAGAGAATAATTTTTTTCAAGACCTGACTAGAAAACCACAGGATAGCGAAAGAAGTGGACCTCCATTAAAAATGATTATTTATGTACAGATGTTATCGTATATGGCACCGCTACTTTTTGCTATAGCCATAAAGACCACAAAACGATGGGCAAAGACAGAGGCAGAGCGCAAAGAAGCGACCAATGTTAAATTGCAATCTGAATTACAACATCTTCGGTACCAATTGCAGCCCCATTTCTTTTTCAATTCGCTGAACAATATCTATTCGTTAGTGGATATTTCCCCGGAAAAAGCGAAAACGACAATCCATAGCTTGAGCAAACTTATGCGCTATTTATTGTATGAAACAAAAACGGAGTTGGTGCCGCTTTCAAAAGAAATCGATTTTATGGAAAAGTATATCGATTTAATGAAATTACGTCTCAGCGAAAAAACGAAAATAGAAGCCATTTTTCCTTTAGGGGAAACCAATATTAAAATAGCTCCGTTATTATTTATATCACTTATAGAGAACGCCTTTAAACATGGCGTTTCAGCGAATTCCGAAAGTTTAATATCGCTAGAAATGACTTGTCAGGAAAAAACGGTAATTTTCAATATTGAGAATTATAATTTTCCCAAAGAAAACGATGACAAAAGTGGTTCGGGCATTGGGTTGGAGAATTTGGAAAAAAGATTACAATTGCTATATCCAAATAAACATACTTTTCAAAAGCAACTAAAAGAGGGAATTTATTCGATACACTTGAAAATAGAAACCTAACAGGCACATAATTAATCTAAGTGCATAATTTTAAAACGAGAACCTATGTTGGCATATTTAATAGCTGCTGTAAATAATTAGTTTTTAGTAATTATACTGAAGTATATGAAGAACAAAATACTACTACTCTTTTTTTTAATAATAAACAGCAATCTATTTGCTCATGAAGGTGGACATGGAGTATCACTGAAACAGTGGGAATTGACAACTACAAATGAAATAGTTAAAGCTGATTTTATTAAGTATGAAAATAATGAAGTCTGGCTTGTGGATGGAAACCACGATATTAAAACATATAAAATTTCAGACTTTTCCAATGCAGATCAAAAGTATATTAAAACCAAAAGTGAATTCATTCAATCTTTAAATTCTCAGCCACCCTCAAAATTAAATTTGTCTCTTATACTTTTAGGTGGATGTTTACTGTGTTTCTCTATTTATAACCTGATAAAACGCAAAAAAGTAGTGCACTTGACTTATGGAATTCTGGGTGTAGCAATGATTTTAGTTGTTTCTTGTAAAAACATCAAATCAGACAAATCTAATGGGGTAAATGTTCCCCAAAACGATATTTCTATCATGCAATCATTTTTCACGAAATTTGATGATGTTGAAACACATGTAGATGAAAATTACCTCTATATTTCATCTAATGGGTTACCAGATCATGACATGATGGTCGGTATAACAAATTGGCAACAACAAGTACCTATTAATCAAAATTACAAAGGTGATAATAGTTGGGCCATACCTTTCCATCCAAAAATGGCAGAGAACCCGCTATCTACAAAAACAAATTTGCTAAAAGGAGCAATTGCTGTTGCTGTAAATGGAATTCCCATTTTTAACCCTTTAAATAATAGAGGCGAAGATGCTAATGCTATTGGAGAATTAGACAATTGGGGCGGACATTGTGGACGTGCGGACGATTATCATTACCATTTACCACCTTTGCACTTGCAAGATCAAGTTGGAGTTGGCAACCCTGTAGCTTACGCTGTTGATGGTTTTCCTGTGTATGGCGAAACAACAGATACATTGGATCAATATTTAGGAAAAACAAACTCAGATGGCTCGTATCAATACCATGCTATTAAAGAATATCCTTATTTAATCGCAGGTATGAGAGGAGAAGTGAAATTAGACCCAAAAACAAAAGCACCAGAAAATCAAGTTTATCCTCAACCTAGAACACATGAATTACGGCCTGCATTAAGACCATTGCGAGGTGCTGAAATTATTGATTTTAAATCTTTAGGAAAAAATTCATATTCATTGATATACAGTTTAGATTCAAAGGAATATGTCATAAACTATAATTGGGACAGTGCAGAAACTTATACGTATCAATTTATAAATCCAGATGGTACATCAACAGTTAAAACTTATAAGCGAAGACAAAAATGAGCTATTTAAAATTTTTAGTAGCCAGTGTTTTAATTTGTTGAGTGTCTTGTAAAAACAGTAACAAAGCGAGTACAAATGTGAATCATGATGATTTTAAAACAATCCATTCAAATTTTAAACTAACAAGCATCGCGATAGAGAATGGGGTTTTACTGAATGCTTACAAGTGAAGAGAAGGTAAATGATATTGAAAACTCCATACCGCTTTAATGGCAAAATGTACCTGATGGCACTAAATCTTTAGCTATTGTTATGTATCATTATCCGAAGAAAGATGACATGACTGAAATCAATTCATACTTGTTATTTTGGGGTATTGATTCCGAAACCACGGGAATACCATATAAAGTGGCATCTAAAGGTAATTGGTTTATGGGGGCTAATAAAGATGGTGCAGCCATATCATACACATCACCTTGTTCTCGCGGAAAAGGTAAACATGAATACACCATAGCACTTTATGCCTTATCAGAAACATCTACTACTTTGCCTAATAAACATAGTTTAGATGTAAATTATAATGTGTTTATGGATGCATTGACAACTGTTGAAATTATTGACAGAACTACTTTAACATTTGTAGATTCTAATTAAATAAAAAACAATCATAAATGACACATTTAAAAAACGCTATATTATTTTTTCTATTCGCCTCTTTTACTATGATAGCTTGTAAAAACGGTAAAAAAACCACGGCTGAAAATTCAGAAGTATACAATGGTACGGCTTCTGTATCTCAAGGACCCGCAACAATGGTAACTCAAAATATTTTTGAATGCGATAGAGGTAGAGAAGCTCCAATGGGAATATCTACAGCAAAAGATGGTAGTCAGTGGACTGTTCCTGCTGAAGTTAATTTTACCGATGATAGCTTTCCTTTTGCATCGGATTTGTTTAATCCTTGCACAAAAATAGAATATACATCTGCAGATGAAGCATTAGCAGCTTTAGATGGAACAGATATTATAGAAGTTGATGCCGATGGTGAAATAATTACGGCCTATGTTTTTGCCGACAACTATTTTGAAATGTACATCAATGGAATTCCAGTAGGAAAAGACAATGTGCCTTTTACGCAATTCAATTCTAATATAGTTCGGTTTAAAGTAACTACTCCTTTTACAATAGCCATGAAATTAGTAGATTGGGAAGAAAATAGTGGCTTAGGCTCTGAAGCTAATAGAGGACAAGCATTTCACCCAGGAGATGGTGGCATGGTAGCTGTTTTTAAAGATTCGAAAGATGATATAATTGCCACTACAAACTCTAATTGGAAGGCCCAAACATTTTATACAGCACCTTTAAGAGATTTGTCTTGTGCTTCTGAAGAAGGTACTTTAAGATTAACTGGTACTTGCAATACTGAAGATTCTAATGATGGTACATCGTATTATGCTTTGCATTGGAAAACACCTTTAAATTGGCAATCAGCAGACTTTGATGATAGTAAATGGCCTAAAGCAACCGAATTTACAAATGCTGCAATAGGCGTTGATAATAAACCGGCATACACCAACTTTATAGATGTTTTTGACAATAGTGCAGCAGATGCTCGATTCATATGGTCTACCAATGTAATTTTAGACAATGAGGTACTTGTTAGATACACCGTAGAGTAAATACAGAAAAATCCCTTATTAACCACTAAAACTTGAAACTTAAATGGAAGCTATACAACTTACCTGTATGATTGTAGACGATGAACCTATGGCGCTTAATTTGGTAGAAAGCTATGTGGAGAAAACGCCTTTTCTAAAGCTAAAAAAGAAATGTAGTAGTGCTATTGATGCACTTCAGTTTATAAAAACCGAAACCGTAGATGTGCTGTTTCTAGATATACAGATGCCAGATCTTACCGGTCTTGAGTTTTCTAAAATGTTGCCGAAACATACACGGGTTATTTTCACCACCGCTTTTGACGAATATGCCTTAGAAGGTTTTAAAGTGGAAGCCTTGGATTATTTATTGAAACCTTTTGATTATGCCGAGTTTTTGTCTGCGTCAAATAAAGCCTTAGAATGGTTTACATTGGTGAAAGGAAATAGTCGGACCTCTGTTTCTGATGAAAAAGAATTTCTTTTTGTAAAATCTGAATACAAACAACTGCGCATCAAGTTGTCGGATGTTCTTTACTTTGAAGGATTGAAAGATTATATAAAAATTTGGTTAAAGGATAACCCCAAGCCAATTTTGACCATAATGAGTCTTAAATTGTTACAGGAAGAACTCCCGCCATCTGATTTTATGAGGGTACATCGGTCTTTTATTGTTTCTTTAAAAAACGTAGAAGTTGTTGAACGAAGTCAAATTATCATCAATAACCAGCGCATTACGGTTTCCGAACAATATAAACCACAGTTTTTGGAATTCATAAACAAGAACTCTTTGAATATGTAGTGGCACTTAATGCCATAAAATGCTTAAAAAAATAAAGCAAGTGTTTTGACACTTGCTTTATTTATTATTCAGGGTTCTTGTAACTATTTAAGTAATGCCAACAGTTTTTCGGCAACCAATTCTGAAGATGCGGGGTTCTGGCCCGTAATCAAATTTCCTTCTTGAACGGCATAAGCCGCCCAATCATCTCCTTTGGAATAAATTCCTCCATTTTCTTTTAACATGTCTTCAACTAAAAATGGAACTACATTGGTTAACTGTACCGCAGCTTCCTCACTATTCGTGAAACCGGTTACTTTTTTGCCTTTTACCAAAGGTGAGCCATTTTCATCTTTAACGCCTTTTAAGGCTGCAGGAGCGTGACAAACAAAAGCAATAGGTTTATGTTGTTTGTTAAAGGTCTCAATTAGGATAATTGAATTTTTATCAGTTGCCAAATCCCATAAAGGTCCGTGACCACCAGGATAGAATACCGCATCATAATCATTTGGATTTATTTCGGCCAAAACCTTGGTGTTCTTGATTTTCTCTTGGGCAATCGCATCTTCTTTGAAACGCTCGGTATCTTTTGTACTGGCATCGGGAGTATCGCTGCTCGGGTCAATAGGTGCAACACCTCCTTGAGGGGTGGCTAATGTAATATCAGCTCCTTTATCCAATAAGGTATAATAGGGATTGGCGAATTCTTCAATCCAAAATCCTGTTTTCTTTCCAGTGTCTCCCAGTTTATCATGAGAGGTTAAAACAAATAATATTTTCATCTTTTTTATTTTAAAAATTTCTAATTCTAGTAAGCCATTTTTACAATCTTCTCTGCATCGTCAGGAGTCAAATTTTTGTGTTCACCAAGACCTTTCCAGCCACGCTCGGTAAATCGTTGTCCGATCTTTTCGGCAGTTCCTTCATATTCCGAAGTATAATCCGATAGTTTGGTATCGATGCCCAAACCTTTGAAAAAAGCCTCTGTTTTTTCAATTGCGGCATACGCTTTATCATCAATGCTTCCTTCGGTTACGTTCCAGACACGCTCGGCATATTGAGCCAACTTCTCTTTTTTGGCCTCAAAATTATACTTGTAGTGGCTTGGTGCGATTACAGCCAAAGTTCTCGCATGGTCGATTCCAAATAAGGCTGTTAGTTCGTGGCCCATCATATGCACGGCCCAATCGCCGGGAACACCTTGTTGTATCAATCCATTAAGGGCCATGGTGCAACTCCACATAAAGTTAGCGGCAGCTTCATAATCCGTCGGATCTTTCAAAACTCTGGGCGCTACTTCGATTAGCGTCTGTAAAATACTTTCGGCAAAACGGTCTTGCAATAGTCCACCTGCGGGGTAGGTCATATATTGCTCCAATACATGTGTAAAAGCATCGGTAATACCATTCGCCAATTGACGTTCAGGAATCGATGTAATTACCTGTGGATCTAAAATTGAAAATACGGGAAATAAACCGGGTCCGCCCATAGCTAGTTTTTCCTTGGTTTCTTTCCTAGTGATTACTGAGCCCGAATTCATTTCGGAGCCTGTTGCCGGCAACGTAAGTACCGT
Source organism: Kriegella aquimaris (assembly GCF_900103215.1). Lineage (GTDB taxonomy): Bacteria > Bacteroidota > Bacteroidia > Flavobacteriales > Flavobacteriaceae > Kriegella > Kriegella aquimaris. The sequence continues at coordinate 215,297 of NZ_FNGV01000001.1, read as the reverse complement.
ACCGAAAGGCATTCCCTTTTCGGGACGTATACCATTTTTAAGAATATTCCATGGAGTATCACCTTCGTAAAGGGCGGCAGCGGACAAAAATTTGGTTCCGTCGATAACCGAACCACCCCCAACGGCCAATAAATAAGTGATATTTTGTTCTTTTATTACTTTTAAAGCTTCGAGAAGTACCTCATATTCGGGGTTTGCAGGAATTCCTCCAAACTCTATTAAGGCTACTTTGCCCAAAGCAGTTTTTACTTGATCGTAAATACCATTTTTCTTGATACTTCCGCCACCATAAAGCAGTAATACTTTAGCATCACTTGGAATTTCAGAAGCTAATTTCTCTATCGTATTTTTCCCAAATATGATTTTGGTAGGATTTTTATATTCAAAATTGTTCATTATCGTTTATTTTAAATGTTAGTACTTAATGCGATTGTATCTAAATTTTAACAATCATTTTCCCCTTATTTTTTCCATCGAACAAATCGATAAATGCTTGGGGTATGTTTTCAAACCCTTCCACAACGGTCTCGGTATAGGTCAGTTTCCCTTCAGTCAACCAAGTTGTCAAATGGTTCATGGCTTCAGGAAATTTATCCACATAATTACCTACAATAAACCCCTGCATCATGGCGCTATTTTTCACCAAAAAGGGTTGTACGCTAATACTTTTAGGGATTTCGGTATTATTATACACTGAAATAGCCCCGCAAATAATCATTCGGGCGAATTTGTTGATATTGAACAGTACGGCATCAGAAATAGGCCCGCCGACATTATCAAAATAAATATCTACGCCGTTGGGTGCAGCTTTGGCAATGGCCGATTTCATATCGGTAGTGGTGTTGTAATTTATGGCATGATCAAATCCGAATTTATCGGTTAACATAGCCACCTTTTCGTCGCTACCCGCAATGCCAATAACATTTAAACCTAGAATTTTACCTATTTGCCCTACAACACTACCCACGGCTCCGGCCGCACCCGAAACTATTAAAATCTCTCCAGACTTTGGCTTTCCAATTTGCGTAAGACCTAGATATGCGGTCAAGCCAGTCATTCCTAGAATACCTAAATAAGCACTTAGGGGGGCTTTGTTTTTATCTACTTTAAACAAACCTTCTCCATTGGAAATTTGTCTGGTCTTCCAGTCCAACATTCCCGAAACATAGTCACCTTCCTTAAAATTAGGGTGCTCAGATGCAATAACTTTTGCTACAATTCCTGATTTAATAGGCTGGTTTAATTCAAAGGGTGGTGCGTAAGACTTGGCATCGTTCATTCTACCCCGTAAATAGGGGTCTACGGACACATAAAGCGTCTCCAATAATAATTCTCCTTGCTTAACCGAAAGGTCGGCATCGTCTTTTACAAATTCGAAATCGGTTTGTGCAGGTTTGCCAATCGGCCTCTTTTTTAATAGTATCGTCTGATTCATATCTTTTATTTAATCGATTAATGTGACCAGGTCTTCCGTACTTTTTCTGACTTTAACCAAGTTTACCAGCCAGTCTTCTTCCTCTTTTCGATATCCTAAGGGAAGCAGTACCGCACTCCGTAATCCTTTTTCACGCAATCCTAAAATCTCGTCGACTGCTTCGGGATCGAATCCTTCCAAGGGAGTAGCATCAACACCTTCAAAAGCGGCGGCGGCAATGGCTTGGGAAAATGCAATGTAGGCTTGCTTTGCTGCATGGTTAAAATTCGTTTCGGCATCGCGCTGTGGATAGGAGTCCAACAATAGTTGTCTGTAGTTCTCCCATCCTTCATTTTTAAAGCCGCGAATGTCGTTCGTTAGGTCGAACATTTTATTGATACGTTCGGCTGTATAGGTATCCCAAGCGGCAAAAACTAGGAGGTGCGAACAATCAGTAATGACTGATTGGTTCCAAGCCACCGGCTTAATTTTTTCCTTCACCTCTTGATTGGTAATTACCATAATTTCAAATGGTTGTAGTCCACTGGAAGTAGGTGCCAACCTTGCCGCTTCGATAATGCGATTAACTTTGTCTTGAGCTACTTTTTCGCCGTTCATGGCTTTGGCGGCATAACGCCAATTTAATTTATCTAATAATTCCATATCTATTTATCTATTTGGTACTATTGTATTTAACTTTTTTTTGTACTAAACTTTAATTGCATCCCAAGCGGCTTGGTAGGCTTCCTCGATATGCTTCTTATCCATTTTGAACTCTCCTCGCTGTTGGGCGACCATTAAAAATGATAAAGGATTTATGGCATAGGCGTAAAGCAAATAATCGGATATGGGCTTGATGACACCTTCACTCTTTCCGCGTTCCCATAATTCAAGCAGTGGTTGTAAATGTTTTATACCTTCTTGTCTGCTCGGTTCATCAATCATCGGGGTGTTATCGCATTGTGCCAAAAACATCGCCTCCTCGCATCGTTTTAGTTTAAAATCGGCAATCCGTTTCCACACAAGTTCAAAACCTTCGGTCACCGAAAGAGTGGGGGTATAAGTTTTGAAAGCATAAGCCGTAAAGGTAGATTTCACTTCGATATAGGTCTTGTTAACCAAATCTTGCTTATTCTCGAAGTAGAGGTAAATGGTCGCGGGTGATACATTTGCCATTTTTGCAATCTTCGACATAGGGGCCGCATGAAAGCCGTCATTGTTGACCAAACTAATAGTGGCTCTTATAAGCGCATCCCTTTTTTCAATACTTTTTTGAAGCTTTGCCATACTATCAATTTCTAAAAATGAACAATGTCAAACTTTGTTATTTATCTTATTCTGGGACAAAGCTATTAAAAAAGAATGAACATTCATTTTTTTATTATCTGTTTAACAATTCTTTATCAAAGGGAAGCGGGCAGGAGCAGCATTATATCTAAGCAGTCAACACGATATCCTTTGCCAATATAACAGGAACCATTGCCCTTAAAGACAATTTTGTCAATTTCGTAGAAACGAAACAGAAGTGTATTTGATTTAAAACTGGAAGTTGACTTCAAATAAATCAAACAAATAAGTATATTTAAACTATATGACACAGCGTGGGGTTAGTGTCATAAACACAAAACTTAAACCTTTCTATATGAAGAGAATGTACGCTTTATCCCTTTTATTTTCAGTATTAGGTCTCACCCTGTGCCTATTTGAAACGAATGCTCAGGAACCACCACTATCGGATCGGATTGTTTTCGAAGAAATCGATGGAATTCTATCCGTAGAAGCCGAATACTTTTACAAACAGACGCACGACGAGCAGCGTAAATGGTACGTAACACATAAAGAGAACCTGCCTAACGTCGGCCGGGACGAAGACACCCCGCATATTTTTGAGAGTAGCAACAATGCATATTTGGAAGTTTTACCCGATACACGTATAACCCATGATGACAAACTGATTCCTGGTGAAAATTTCAGCAACGAGCCGGGTAAAATGGCAATTTTGTATTATAAGGTAGCCTTTAAACATCCCGGAAGGTATTATGTTTGGGTGCGTGCCTTCAGTGCCGGAGGTGAAGATAATGGTATTCACGTGGGGCTCGATGGTACCTGGCCGGATTCAGGACAACGGATGCAATGGTGCGAAGGAAAACACAAATGGCATTGGGAAAGCAAACAACGTACCGAGGCGGTACATTGTGGGGAGCCTTGGAAAATTTATCTCGATATTGAAACCCCTGGCGAACATGAAATTATGTTCAGTTTACGAGAGGATGGTTTCGAATTTGATAAATTCATATTGGCAAAAGGAACTACTTTTGTTCCCGAAGGTCAAGGTCCTGCTGCGACTATCAGTAATGGTAAATTACCGACTGCTTTTGAAAAGGTATCCGAAAATTTTAAATTCAATTAAAACTAGCATATGTTAAGAGTTATTTCTTTTTTTTCGTTTTTACTTATCGTTTCCACCTCGCTTCATGCGCAATGGAAGACGCTTGAACCCCAAGAAGATTGCACAAAACGTCATGAATGTGGTTTCGTAGCCCATGATAATGGGTTATATCTCGTGGGTGGGCGAGGAATTAAACCGGTAGAGAAATATGATGTTAAACAAAACACATGGAAAGCCATGGCGCCCACTCCCCTGGAAATACATCATTTGACTCCCGTTTCAGTTAATGGGAAAATCTACGTTGTGGGTGGACTTTCAGGAAAATATCCTGAAGAGCAACCCTTAACCCACGTGTATGCTTTTGACGCTAAAACCAATAGTTGGGACAAAGTTTTTGAAATACCCGAAAATAGAAGAAGAGGAGGAGCCGGTGCCGCCGTTTACAAAAATAAAATCTATATCGTTAATGGCATTACTTTCGGCCACACCAGCGGAACTAATGCGATGTTCGACGTGTTCGATCCCGTAAAAAAAACTTGGACAGTCTTAGATGACGCTCCGAACATTCGGGACCATAGCAGTGCCGTTATTGTTGGAAACAAGCTGATTGCTTTAGGCGGTCGGAATACTAGTTATCATGAACCCGGCAACTTCACGGCCTTTTTCTCAACGGTAAAAAATGAAGTAGACTATTACGATTTTAAGACTGAAAAATGGGCAACCTATTCTTCCGCTTTACCAGCTCCATCTGCTGGAGGAGGGGCTGTTCAATTGAATAATAAAGTCTATTATGTGGGCGGCGAAACAGGTGAGAAATTGGCAAATAATCAGATGTATGCTTTTGACCCAAAAACTGATGTGTGGGAAAAAAAGGCATTCTTAAACCAAGGACGCCATGGTACAAATGCCGTTATAAATAAAGGATTGATCTATATAGCGGCTGGTTGTGCAAATAGAGGCGGGTCTCCCGAAATTAATTCAATTGAGGTCTATTCTGAGTAATAAATTTTAATTTAATAAATTGATATATAGTATTTTATGTTAATCTTTTGAATGTGTTAATTTAAGGTTTCAGACTTAAGAAATTAGATTTTATATTAAGATAAAACCTTTAATATTAGGAGGTAAGGGTCAAGCTTTTTCATAAGTTCAACGGAAAGCAATATCTTTGTTAGATTATTAATTAAAAACAGCTTAAGAAAAAGAATGGCAAAATCGCAGCAGACGTATAATAAAAGTGAAAAAGAAAAAAAGCGTTTAAAGAAAAGAGAAGAGAAGCGTAAGAAAATGGAAGCGCGAAAGGCGCAGGCCAAAGAGAGTGGCAAAAAAGGTATTGAATTCGCATACGTGGATCACAATGGTAACCTAACCGATACTCCTCCAGATCCATCCAAAAAAATCAAAGTAGAGGCCGAAAGTATTGTAATAGGAGTTCCAAAAACTCTGGAAAGCGATAAAGAAGAATTTGATCCGGTCAGAAATGGCAGTGTTTCATACTTTGATCACTCTAAAGGCTTTGGGTTTATCATCGATTCAGAAAACCAAGAGAAATACTTTACACACGTTAGTGGCTTGGTAGATGAGATTAACGAAAACGACAAGGTTTCTTTTGAACTCGAAAAAGGAATGAGAGGCATGAATGCCGTCAAGGTTACGTTACTTAAATAAGCGTAACCGTTTTCACAGGAGTTCTTTCGATTGATCATCCGATACATCAAGGAAAACAAAAGCTACCTCAACTAGATTCCAAAATTAGACGTAGAGGTGCAGCCTTTCCAATCGTATACAGTGACATAGTAACTTAGTCAGGGAAAAGACCGTAAAGTGTGTCTTGAAAGATTTCGTTAAACTGTGCATGAACTACGCTTTAAGAGCATATACTCTCCATTATTTTTAAACTCACGAACGGAAGTTCCCGTATAGCGCTTAAAAGTTTTGGAGAGATGACTTACGTCCGTAAAACCTAAGTCATCTGCAATTTCTGTTAACGTAAAGTCGGAATTTAGTAGCCGAATTTCAACCAATCTTAGTTTGGCCTTGATAATATATTCACGCAACGACATGCCTACTTGCTTTTTAAAAAATTCGCTGACATAGGTTGTCGACATTAAAAATACATTGGCCAAATGGTCGACCTTTAAATTTTCAGGCTTATCAATGTGTTCGTTGATATAAATCAGCATTTTGGTAATCCTTTCATCCGTATTATTTTGATGTACTTCAAAAAAACTTCCCTTTCTAATGTTTCTGATAAGTATTTCCAAAATACTTTTCATTAGGCTTTTAACAAGGGTAACGGAGTCTTCTCCATAATTGCGTGACTCTTGCAGTATTATGGCGAGAAGCCTGTCGAGATGCTGTCTGTCGATATCACTCTTAATAATATCTCCAGGTAATTGGTTGTAGTTGGAAAGTACATAAGAGGCTTCCTTGAACCATTCATTGCTATCTACTGAAAGCCGGTCGGTATTTTTAAAGAATGAGTCGGTAAATTTTAGAAAAACAAAACGTGAAGGTACTTGTATGTCGAATGAATGACATTTTAAGGGTGGAAGCAAAAACACGCTGCCTTTATTAAAAGTGTATTCATTGTAATTAATGCATTGGGTTCCTGCCCCTTCCTTTACTAACACCAGTTCAAAAAAATTATTCTTAACCGCTCGTGGTTTCCACTCGGTCAATTCCAATTCTTGTATTTCAAAAGGTTTATAGGTCTCCAATATTTGCATTTCCAGCTAATTTTGCAACAAAACTATACAAAAATCACCAATAAAATATACGTTGACCGATCAAAACCTTTAAAAGTACATAAATACCCTTTTTTTATACATAAGTAACATGGGTGTCGCCTCCTATATTTGTTATATCATTAGGGTGCAAGCAATAATAAAGAAAGGCGCCTTATTAGTGAAGCCCATATTTTGGTAAAGAAAAACCTCAAAAAATGTCTTGGGTTTTAAGTGTACATTTAAAAAAGTAATTAAAAAAGAAAACATGAAAAAAGTAACTATAGGGAATTCAGACTTAAAAGTAGCGCGCATCAATTTTGGCGGAAATGTTTTTGGTTGGACACTGAATGAAAAACAGTCCTTTGAAATATTGGATGCCTTCATAGATGCCGGTTTCGATTTTATTGACACGGCAGATACCTACTCTTGGTGGGTAAATGGCGTTGGTGGTCAATCTGAAACTGTAATTGGGAACTGGATGAAAGCCCGCGGAAATCGAGATAAAATAGTCATTGCAACTAAAGTGGGGTCGGAGACGAAGGAGCATCCAAATGACATCAGCAAGAAGCATATTCTAAAATCTATAGACGAGTCGTTGAAACGTCTTCAAACAGATTATATCGATTTGTATTACACACATTTTGACGATGAAGTTACGCCCGTCGAAGAAACCCTGTCAGCCTACGATGAAATCATAAAAGCCGGAAAAGTACGTCACATTGGGGCATCAAACTTATCGCCGGAGAGATTAACGGCTTCTTTTAAAGCTTCGGAAGAAAATAACTTGCCCAATTATGTAGCCCTACAACCTCATTACAATTTAGTAGAGCGCCAAAACTATGAAACTAAATATGCTAACTTGGTTGAACAGTACGGACTCAGTGTCATGCCCTATTTTTCGTTGGCAGGAGGATTTTTAACCGGTAAATACCGGTCGGAGAACGATTTGAGCAAGAGTGTACGCGGCGAAGGTGCTAAACAGTATTTAAACGAAAAAGGGTTGGGCGTTATAAAGGCCTTAGATACCGTGTCCGACAAACACAAAAGCAAACCGGCAACGGTTGCCCTAGCCTGGTTGTTGGCAAAACCGCATATTGCCGCTCCAATAGTCAGTGCAACTAGTCAAAGCCAACTACAAACTTTATTCGACGCCCCTAAATTAAATCTAGATGCGGCCGATTTAGAACTTTTAGAAACTGCCAGTGCTAATTTATAGACCCTAAAAAAACAGAAAATGGACTTAAAAATAAAAGATAAACTTGTATTTATAAGCGGCTCCACTGCCGGTATAGGTTATGCCACCGCAGCGCGATTTTTAAATGAAGGTGCCCAAGTGATAATAAACGGTAGAAAGCAAGATACTGTCGATGCAGCAGTCGAAAAACTAAAAGCTGAAATTAAAAATGCCAATGTTTCCGGTATTGCAGCTGACTTTTCCAAAGTAGAAGACATCAATAGTTTGCTAAAAAAACTGCCAGAGGTCGATATTTTAATCAATAATACCGGAATTTTTGAACCCAAGGCCTTTGCAGATATTCCGGATGAGGATTGGTTTAAATTTTTTGAGGTGAATGTAATGAGCGGTATCCGTTTGGCGCGACAGTACTTTCCCAAAATGTTGAAGAAAAACTGGGGAAGGATTATCTTTATCTCTAGTGAATCCGCAGTTTTCATTCCCGAGGAAATGATTCATTACGGAATGACCAAAACAGCGCAATTGGCGGTAAGTAGGGGATTGGCTGAACTGACAAAAGGAACAAACGTTACCGTAAACTCCATTTTACCGGGCCCGACAAAATCCAAGGGTGTCAGCGGATTTATTGAAGATTTGGCAAAGGCCGATAATATCTCCGTAGATGAAGTAGAAGCCGATTTCTTTAAAAACATGCGTCCGACTTCACTAATAGAACGTTTTGCATCAGTTGACGAAATTGCGAACACTATTGTATATTATTCGAGTGAATTGGCTTCCGCAACAAACGGAGCATCCATACGGGTAGATGGCGGATTGATACGGTCAATTTTATAAGGAATACGAGAAAATAATAAGAAAGTTAAAACAAAAAATCATGACACACCGCGAATTCAAAGCCTTTGTTGTTGAGGAACGGGATGGAACTTTTATACGTGAAATAAAATCAAAGTCAACAAGTGATTTACCAGAGGGAGATGTATTGGTCAAGGTTTACTATTCCTCCTTAAACTACAAGGATGCCTTATCTGCAACCGGAAATAAAGGAGTTACAAAAAAGTATCCGCATACTCCTGGCATTGATGCGGTGGGTATTGTAGTCACTTCAAAAACTGACAAATTTAAAATCGATGACAAGGTTATTGTTACCAGTTATGATTTGGGAATGAACACAAGCGGGGGATTCGGGCAATATATTAGTGTGCCCGAGGCTTGGGTGGTGAAACTTCCTAAAAATTTGACCATGAAAGAAGCGATGATGTTCGGTACCGCCGGATTAACCGCGGGCATTTCAGTAGTAAGGCTTTTCGAAACCGTCAAACCTGAAGATGGACAAATTGCTGTTTCGGGCGCGACAGGAGGGGTGGGTTCACTTAGTGTTTCTATCTTAAGAAAACTAGGGTATAGCATTGCCGCGATTACCGGCAAAGAGACGGCCAAAGCTTACCTAGAAAATCTTGGAGCCGAAACGATAGTGCTACGCAAAGATTTTGAAGCAATGGATAAAAAACCCCTTTTAAGACCTTTGTATGCCGGAGGTATTGATACGGTAGGTGGTGTCATTCTTGAGAACATCATAAAATCAATAAACGCTATGGGTGTAGTGACCTGTTGTGGTAATGTAGCCTCCCCGAAGCTCGATTTAACGGTGTACCCTTTTATTTTAAAGGGTGTAGCTCTAATTGGTATCGACTCTCAAAATTACCCATTGGACTATAGGGAGCTTGTTTGGGATAAATTAGCAAAGGATTGGAAACCCGACCATCTCGCTGATAATTGCACCGAAATAACACTTCATGAATTGAATGAAAAAATCAATTTGATGCTCGATGGAAAATTAAAGGGCCGAACTGTAGTAAATATGCAATCATAAATTTGGGTTCAGGAATAACTACTTATTACGGATGCTAAGTATAAAATATTATGGACTTATTTAGTCATATAGACCTATTTTCGACTGATGAAGTAAAGAAAACAAGTTTTGATTTACCGGGAGCGGATATTACTTTTTACGAAAATTTCTTCAGTGCTTCAGAAAGCGACCGACTGTACAAAATTTTGTTGGCACATACGGAATGGCAACAAGATTATATGACCATTTATGGCAAAGAGTTAGATTTACCACGATTGACAGCTTGGTATGGTGATACGGCCAAAACCTTAACCTACGCCGGGAGTGCAAAGAAAGTACATCCGTGGAATAGTGAGTTGCTTTTTATTAAAGAGCGGGTAGAGCAGGAGGCCGATATAAAATTTACGCGATGTTTGCTGAATTTGTATCGAGACGGAAAAGACAGCGTGGATTGGCACCAAGATTATCAAGGCGAACTTCGTGAAAATACGGTTATAGGTTCGGTTACCTTTGGGGAAACCAGACCTTTTCAACTAAAACACGCTACGCGTAAAGATTTAAAGCGACTTGACATTCCACTATCCCACGGCAGTTTGTTGCTAATGCAAGGAGCTACCCAACAAAATTGGAAACATAGGATTCCAAAAACTACAAAGAATATCCAACCCAGGATCAACCTAACTTTCAGGTGGGTTGAATAAAATAAAAACTTGTACTATAAAAGGGCAATATCTTAAATTATAGTATAATCGGTGGCGATATTCGGGTATTTAAGGCTTGATTAAGGAATATTATAAGTCTAATATCCCAAAAAACCTTTATTTGTACATACATCTCCTCTTTTTATACTCTAGAATTACTTCAAGGTGGTTTTATTTTTGCAACAGCTAATTAAAATAACAAGTAAATATATAAATTATAAAAGATGAATACACCGCACGTTTCTAAAGAAGAAATTATCAATGCATTTCAATATAGACATGCCACCAAGGAATTTGATACCACCAAAAAAGTTTCTGATGACGATATGGCTTTTATTCTTGAAACCGCACATTTATCCCCCAGCTCTTTTGGTTTTGAGCCTTGGCATTTTATCGTAGTCCAAGATAAGGAGTTACGTGAATTATTAAAGCCAGTGGCGTGGGGGGCACCCTTAAAACTTGATACCGCTAGTCATTTTGTTCTGGGTTTGAGCATGAAGGCACCGATGACAAAATGGAATTCAGATTACATTAAGTCGATGATGAAAGATGTAAAACAATTACCTGAAGATATGATTGAAGGGTACTCTAAATTTTATAGAGAATTCCAAGAGCGTGATTTTAATTTAGATTCCGATAAAAAAATGTTCGACTGGGCTTCCAAACAAACTTATATTGCATTGGGTAATATGATGACTTCCGCGGCTTTACGGGGAATTGACAGTTGCCCGATGGAAGGATTCCACGAACAAAAAATAGAAACAGTCTTACGAGATAAGTTCGGTATTGACACCGAAAAATATGGTTTATCGTTTATGGTAGCTTTTGGGTATCGAAAAGTGGAGCCACCTTTTGCGAAATCAAGGAGAAACATTGAAGATATCGTAACTTGGAGATAGAATAAAATTTAAAAAAATAAAGAAAATGAAAGCAATAGGATTCAAAAAGTCTTTACCCATTTCAGAAGCGAATAGTTTTATAGCCTTTGAAACAGAAAAACCAACTCCCTCAGGCTTCGACCTTTTGGTAAAAGTACAGGCCAACTCTGTAAATCCGGTCGATTTTAAGATTAGGCAAAATGCGGCCAAAGATGAGGAATTGGAAACCCCAAAAGTGATTGGTTGGGATGCCGTTGGTATTGTGGAAGCCGTAGGGGAGAAGACCTCCAAGTTCAAGGTTGGTGATGAAGTTTTTTATGCTGGAGACCTAACGCGTAGTGGTAGCAATGCCGAATTTCAATTGGTAGATGAACGTATCGTCGGCAAGAAGCCTAAAAACTTGAGTATTGCCGAAACTGCTGCGATGCCATTAACGAGTTTAACCGCTTACGAAGCTTTGTTTGACCGTATCAAAATCAATCCTGAAAAAGACCAAGGTAAATCAGTTCTGGTACTGGCCGGCGCCGGCGGCGTTGGTTCCATAGCCATACAATTGGCCAAAAAATTGGGAAATTTAACCGTCATCGCAACGGCTTCCCGTGAAGATTCCATTCAATGGTGTAAAGATTTAGGCGCTGATTATGTGGTCAATCACCACAACCTAAAGGAAGAACTGGAAAAAATAGGGCACAGCCAAGTGAACTATATTCTTGATTTTGTAGACCTAGAGGGTTATTGGGAAACTGCTGCAGAAATTATTAAGCCCCAAGGGCACATTGTTTCCATTACGGGAAGTAGTAAACCACTGAATTTAGACCTCTTAAAAGCTAAGAGTGTCACCTTTTCCTGGGAATTGATGTATACCCGCTCTATGTTCAATACGGAAGATATCGACAGACAGCACGAGATTTTAAATCATGTTGCCGATCTATTGGATAACGGAACTTTAAAATCAACATTATCGACCACCTTAAACGGATTTACGGTTGAAACCTTAAAAGAAGCGCATAGACTGCAAGAATCAAGTAAAAGCATTGGGAAGACAGTAATTCTTTTTTAAAACTTGCAAATACTGCTACAGTTGGCCAAGGTCAAATTATCCAAAAGTTTTCGAACTATTCTGAAGTATGAATAATAGTAACCATAAAGGCAATTATTAAGATTATAAAATGAAAAATTACTTTATACTTATTCTTGCCATATTGGCAGGAGTATGCGCAAATGCACAAACTCTAAAAACAGATGCTGCAAAATCCATCAACGAGGTAGTAACGGCGGACAACATTGAATGGGGTTGGTTAAACCCGCTACGTGGCGATAAGAGTCCGGCTGCAGGAAAACTTTGGGGAGACCGTACCAAAAACGAACCATCAGGATTTTTAGTAAAATTTAAAAAAGGATTTTCATCGCCGCCACACATTCACAACATAACTTATAGAGGTGTAGTAATTAAAGGTTTATTACACAATGATGATAAAAAGGCAGAAAAACAATGGCTGCCGACAGGTTCTTATTGGCAACAGCCAGCTGGCGGAGCGCATATTACTGCTGCGTATGGTGAAGATAATATGGCTTTTTTAGATATTCAAGAGGGACCGTATTTAGTGAAACCCACTTCTGAAGCTTTTGATAATGGTGAAAGACCAGTTAATGTTGACAAAACAAATTTGGTTTGGTTAAATGCAAATGATATAGAATGGGTAGCCGAAAAAAGTAATGTACAGACTACTTTTTTATGGGGGAGTCATAAAGAAAAGCAACTACGTGCAACTCTTTTAAAATTTCCAGCTGGTTTTAACGGAAGCATCAAAAATTTGAGTCCTAACTTTAGGGCAGTAGTTATTTCTGGTAGCCTAACACATCAGTTTACTAAAAAAGATGCTAAAAACATACTAGAACCTGGTTCTTATTTTGGTGCAGAGCAAAATGCAACTTCAATCATTTCTACCGCTAAAGAAACAGTTCTTTACATAAGAAGTAATGGAGATTATGAGGTAAAATAGATTACAAACATTATCTTATGTTCAAGGTTATCACTATCTAAACAATCAAACCAATTATGATCGATCCAAAATTTCCTGAATTAACTAATGTTCAGGTCGAAAAACTCAAGAATTACGGTGAAATAGAATTCTATAAAGAGCCAACGGTCGTTTTAGATTTTGGGGACCAACACTATGATTTTTTTGTGGTGCTCACTGGTGGAATCAGAATTATAGACCCTGATAAAAAAGATGAAAATATTGCCATTCATACCAGGCATCAGTTCTCAGGTTCAAGTAGTATTCTTTCGCACAGAACCGTTGGGGTTTGTGGTGAAACCTTGGCAAATACCCAGCTTATAAGAATAAGCCCTGAAAATCTAAAAAGTGCCATTGCCAAATTCAGTGATATTAGCGATGTACTTCTGAATGCATTTTTATTGCGTGAAGATGCTCTGAAGAACAATGTTCAGGGTATTAAGCTAATTGGTTCTGAACACTCCAATGAAACCTACGCTATCCGTGATTTCATGGATAAGAATGATATTTGGTACAATTTTATTGATTCGGATAAGGAAGACGGATTGGTACAGCTATTGGAAACTTTCAATTTGAAAGAGTCTGATCTGCCTGTTTTGATTAATAGTCAGAATGAGATTTCCGTTCGCCCATCCATAGATAAAATTGGTATGTGTACCGGTGTTAGATTACAATTGGATGATGATATTTATGATGTTCTGGTGGTAGGTGCTGGTCCCGCTGGTTTGGCTGCTAGTGTTTATGCCGCTTCAGAAGGCTTAAAAGTGTTGACCATAGACAGTAATTCCCCTGGCGGACAAGCCGGTAAAAGTTCTAAAATTGAGAACTATCTAGGATTTCCTACCGGAATTTCAGGACGTGACCTTGCTAATAATGGCTACATACAGGCTCAAAAGTTTGGTTGTACCATTTCCGTACCGCATAGGGTAGAGGGCATAGTGCGCAAAGATGGTTATTACGAAGTTAATTCTAACAACACATCTATATTAAAGGCTAAAACGGTAATTGCCGCAACAGGTGCGGCGTATAGAAGACTGCCTTTAGAAGGTATTGAAAAATTTGAAGGTTCCGGAGTGTACTACAGCGCCACTTCAATGCATGCCAACATGTGTAAGAACAGCGAAATAGGTATTGTGGGTGGTGGCAACTCCGCAGGTCAGGCGGCATTGTTTTTAGCAAGCCATGCGCATAAAGTATATGTAATCATCAGAAACGAGGATATTGGCGCAAAAATGAGCGACTATCTAGTGCAGCGAATTTTCGCATGTGATAATATTGAAGTTTTGCCGGGTAGTAATGTCGTTAAGGTTGAAGGCGATACATATTTGGAAAAGGTAGAAATCAAACAAAACGAAACTTTAGTCCAAAACAATATTAATTACCTATTTACATTTGTTGGCGCAAAACCTTGTACGGAGTGGTTAGATAATATTATAGATACGGATGCTAAGGGCTTTGTACACACAGGGCTCACTATTTGCGACAATGCTTTAAATGGCGAATCGGTATTTAACCACAGAAAACCTTACACTTTTGAAACCAGTTTACCCGGACTTTTTGCTGTTGGCGATGTGCGCTCAGGGTCGGTTAAACGTGTAGCCTCGGCGGTAGGTGAGGGGTCTATTGTAGTTAGTGACATCCACAAATTTTTAGCGCTTGAAACCGAAGCAAAAATTATATAGTACTTTTAAGAACTATGCCACGTACCATAATCGAAAATATTGTAATTCAAGAATACAAAGACCAAACCTTTTTTGAGTTTTGTAAATACACTACCATCAGGTTTTTTGAGATTGTGTATTTTGAAAAGGGTAGCGGCACCATAAGGATTAATGGGAAAACGGTAAACTATTCGGCTAACAGCATTTTTGTTTTTGTGCCAGATGATATTTACATTGTAAATCCGGAATCGTCAACTACTACCATTGCCATTAAATTCTTGAAAAGTTTTTTTAGAGGAGATGCATCGCAAAATGCGAATCTTCCGATAAACGATTGGTTCAGAAAAATTGAAGGGATTCTAAACAGTGAAAGTCATCAATTGCGAGAAATGCGTTTTGAAACCGAATCGGATAAAATTCACTTACTATCATTGATAGAAATGGTGGCGGCAGAAAATGATAAGAAGAAATCATACGACCTGTTTATCATTCAAAAATCACTTTCTGTAATTCTTCACCTTATTGCCCGAAACATTCAGTTTTTAAATGCTGATATGAGTACTAAAATTGTGGAGTCTTCTAAAATTCAGCAAATCATCAACTTTATTCACGCCAATATTTACCATCCAGAATTGCTGACCACCAAAAACTTGGCAGAGGAGTTTCGTATGGCGGACAATTACATCAGTGAATATTTTAAAAAACATACTGATGTATCGCTAAAAAAGTACATTCTTAACTACAAATTAAAACTCGTAGAAACCCGATTAAAATATACCGATTTGCAGTTTTCTGAAATTGCAATGGAATTAGGCTTTACAGATTCTAGTCACCTTAACAAGACTTTCCAAAGTTATAAGGGGATGACTATTGGTGCTTATAAGGCAAGTATTTCCTAATAAATTACTATTTACCTCTTTTTTTACTAAAAGCCCTTTGTTTTTTACTTATCCAAAGCTTGAGTGCCTAGGTAACTTTGTCCTGTAATAATAACAAAACAATAATTAACCAAAAACTCAATACTATGGAATACAAGAATTTTCAAACATTTACGGCAGAACAAAAAGGAGGAATTTTAACAATTGATATCAACTTTGGACCAGTAAACGTACAAGGACAAGAAATGCTAGCAGATTTAAGCAGTCTTTGTTTACGTTTAGAGCGTGATAGAAGCGTAAAAGTAGTTGTTTTTGAATCTTCAAATCCAGAATATTGGGTATGTCATTATGATACCAACTTACTTAGAGATATGTCTATGGAAGCTGTACCTAGAAACGAAGTACAGTTATTAGACTTACAAGCAATTTTAGAAAGACTAAGTAACGTACCACAAGCAACTATTGCAAAAATTGAAGGTTTTGCACGTGGTGGCGGACACGAAATGGCATTGGCATTGGATATGCGTTTTGCCGCTAGAGGTAAAGCCAAATTTATGCAAATGGAAGTAGGTATGGGCATTTTACCTTGTGGTGGTGGCGCTTCACGTATGGCAAGACAAACAGGATTAGGAAAGGCACTGGAAATTATTTTAGGAGCCAGAGATTGGGACGCAGACGAAGCTGAAAAATTTGGAACTATTAACAAGGCATTAAATGCAGATGAAATAGGACCTTATGTAGATGCTTTGGCAGAGCGCATTTCTAAATTTCCTGCAGACTCTATTGCAGCTAGCAAACGTGCAGTTTATGCTTCCATAGACTTACCAATTAAAGAGGCTTTAAAAGAAGAAGCATACCAATTGTTTCAGGCAACAAGTAGAACGCCAGCCATAAAAAGATTTACCTATGCCGATGAAAATGGCGCTCAGTTTGACCATAACAACCAAAAGAATTGGGAACAAATGGTGATGGATATTCAAGATGTAAATTAAAAACGCTGAGCACCTTTCGCAATACACTTTACGCCAATCGCTTTTCAGTTTTTGCGTATAACGCGAAGCGTGTGGCGCACAGCGAAAAACAAATAACGATTAACGAATAACGATTAACGATTAACGATTAACGATTAACGAATAAAAAAAGAAGATTAGATATGAAAGCAATGTTATTGAACAGTTACGGAGAAAATGTAACATTTACGGCAACTGAAATTGAAAAACCAGCAGTAAAAGCAAATCACGTATTGGTAAAAATAGCGGCATCTAGTGTAAATACGATTGACACTATGATTAAGAATATGGGAACCGATTTACCATTATCACCAGCTGCACCAGCCTTATTGGGAATGGATTTCTCTGGAACCGTAGAAGCAGTTGAAGATGGAGTAGAAGGTTTTAAAGTAGGTGATGAAGTATACGGTTGCGCTGGAGGATTAGCCGATTTACCAGGAACCCTAACTGAATATATTGTAGCGGATAGCAACCTTGTAGCGCACAAACCAAAAGGCTTAACTATGCGCGAAACTGCAGCTTTACCATTAGTAGCTATTACAGCTTATGAAGGTTTAACACGAGCGGGCGTAAAAGAAGGTCAGAAAGTACTGGTACATGGTGGTTCAGGTGGTGTTGGTCACTTAGCGGTACAATTGGCAAAGTATTTTGGAGCAGAAGTTTTTGCTACAGGTACTGGTGATAATCAAAAAGCTATTGTTGAAAAATTTGGAGCAACTTTTATCGATTTTAAAACTGAAAAGGTAGTAGATTACACAGCAAAATATACCGATGGTGGTTTTGATGTGGTTTTTGATACTGTGGGTGGTGCAAACCTTACCAATTCAATTGAAGCTGTAGCCTTAAACGGACATATTTCTACTACGGTTTCGTTATGTGAGTTAGACTTAACGCCATTGCATTTTAAAGGAGCATCATTACACGTGGTATTTATGCTAATACCAATGTTGCACAATTTTAAAAGAGAGGAACACGGAAATATTTTAGAGCGATTAGCTGAAATTTCTAATGAAGGACATTTAACGCCAATAGTAGATGAAAACAAGTTTTCGTTAGAAGAAGTTGGTGATGCTTATGCACATTTACAAAGCGGAAAAGCTATTGGTAAAATAGTAGTTGAGAACTAAAAACAAATAAGGATTTGCAATGTATCCTTATGGTTGATTAATAGTGTTAAATGCCTCTTTTTAGAGGCATTTTTCATTTAAAACATAGCAAAACCTTGTTTTTTACTAAAACCTCCATTTTTACTACCAAAGTCCAACAGCCGTTTGTCCGTAATTTTGTTATAGATAAAAAATACAATAGCAGTAGCTATACTTAAAACATATAATTATGAAAACAATAGAACATACAAATGCACTTGCAGAAGCTCGTGCTCTAGAAGTACCATCAAGAGAATTATCCTTAAGACGCGATCCATCTGTTTCTCAATTTTGGAATGAAAACCGTAAATTGTTAGAAGCTGCTTGGGCAGAATGGGAAATAGAAAATAAGGACAATTTACTAGTTCCTGATGAAACTTTGCTAGACCCACGTTTACGTAAAGCCATTAAAGACGCTTGGGAAAATCTAGAAAAAGAATCTGCTGTTGCCGATTTATGGGAAGAAGTTATACCTGGTGTTTATGTTGCACAGTTTTTTGATGTAGATCGCTTAGCAGATTTCCGCAACTATTTAGAAGCTGTTGCAAACTCAAGAGTGCCAAAACGTGCGCCTTATGGCATACAATTAAACCGATATGGAATGATGCTAGATCCTCGTTCTGAAGGGCATTTGGCAGCACCTAATTTTCAGGCATTTTATAACGATATGATGGACCGTTTTATGCGTCCGATAGCACGTTTGTTATTGGGAACTTACGGTTATGACAATCAGACTTTTGGATTCTCAATCCAGTACAATCCAGATAAAGACAAGGATTTACACGCACATACCGATGCTTCTGCAGCTACCTTGAATATCAACATTAACTTACCGGATGAAAAGTTTACAGGATCTGAGGTTGATTTTTATGATAAGGCTTCAGGAAAAACGGTACAGGCTATTTTTGAGCCAGGAAAAGCCATCATCCACAGAGGTAATGTGCCACACGCAACACACCCAATTACAAGCGGACAACGTAGTAATTTAGTAGTTTGGCTGTATGGTGACCGTATGCAAATACCACGTGGTAGTAACAGTAGTTACGGAAATATTAGCAGTGACACCATTAAAGATGTCACACTAGAAAGCGTTACCCCTCGCCAACGTTGGAGTTTACCCGATGGTCCTAAAGATACCGTTGCACCATTTTAATACAGCAAGCGTAGCTTATTATTTTAGACAAAAGATAAAATTAAAAAACTGGCAATACCAATATTGCCAGTTTTCATCAACATAAAAAAATACAATGAAACATATTTTAATAACCGGAAGTACAGACGGTATAGGTAAATTACTAGCCTTGCGTTTGGCTAAAGAAGGGCACTTTGTAGCCATTCACGGTAGGAGTGATGCTAAATTAGCCGCTTCTTTAAAAGAAATTAAACAGCAATCTAACAATGAAAATGTTATAGGCTTTTTAGCGGATTTTTCAGACTTAAATACAGTTAAAAAAATGGCTGAAGAGGTATCGGAAAAAATGCCGGTAATTGATGTTTTGGTCAACAATGCAGGCGTTTTAATGACAAATAGCAATAGTGGTACTACAGATATTCGGTTTGTGGTAAATTACTTTGCACCTTATGTATTAACTAACGGATTGTTGCCTAACATAAAAGCATCAAAAACTGCACGTATTGTAAATCTAAGTTCTGCTGCGCAATCTACTATAAACATACAGGCGTTAGAAGGCAAAATAGCTTTGGGCGCCAACGAAGCTTATGCACAAAGCAAACTGGCATTGACCATGTGGAGTTTTCATTTGGCGGAACAAGAACCATCAATCACGGTAGTGGCGGTAAATCCGGGTTCATTATTAAATACTAAAATGGCAAAAGAAGCTTATGGTCAGCATTGGTCTCCAGCAGAAAAGGGAGTCGATGTTTTGTACGATTTGGCGATGACGGATTTGGCAGAAACAGGCAGGTATTTTGACAACGATAAAGGCTTTTATTCAGATGCGCACCCTGATGCGTACAATCATGAAAAAATTAAGGAACTGATAACAGAAACTGAAACGCTATTACAGTACTGACCAAATGTTTTAGTTAATAAAATGGGCATCATCAGGATGTGATTCCGGTATTTTATTTATGTAAACTTCGACATTAGTTATTTATAAACCTTCCAATAATACTTCTCCCACCACGATTCCAATGGACAATAAAAGTAAAACCAAGGCCGGAAAAGACCTGATTTTGGGGTCTGCAACCTTAAAATGCATGGCAATGGCACCCAACATAAAAATTCCCATGGCGCCTGCCGCTGGAGTGCTTAATTCTGGTACCCAGATGGAGATGAACAGCATTATGGCCAAGATTACCTTAATTGTCCCTACAATGTACATTATGGCCTTTGACAGCCCATAGGTTTCAAATTCCTCTTTCATTGATTTGGCATCGCCTCCCCGCCAAGGGGTGGGCTTATTAACACGAACGAGCCAAACATTAAATATAGTTATAGAAATTACAATCTTGGCAACAATAAGGGCAGTGGAAAGCAGCATTGGTTCTCTAAATGGTTATTAAAGTGAATATATATAGAATTTAAGAATTATCCCATTCGAATTATATCTTATTGGTTAAGAATTGTGCATCCAATCCATGTTCAATACGAAAGATATGGACATACAGCGCGAGATTTTATACCACGTGGCCAATGTATTGGGTAACGGCACCTTAAAATCTTCATTATGAGCCGCTACAATTGACCAACTTTCGAGATGACGCATGTTGTAGGTAGGTCCCTACGACGAATATCCGGCAATGACGTCACTTATGAAAATTGCGGTGAATTGTTACGGGAAGCCTTTGAATAGATTAGTAATTCCTTCCTGAAGGTGTTACCTTTGCAAACTCCAGAAAAAGATATCATGCAAGAGACTTTAATTGAACTACAGGAAAAAAAGACGGACAAAGAACTTTATAGCTACCAGCAAGGTGCCATTCATCAAATATTTGAGAAGTTCGACAATGAAAGGGATGATTACCACCTGTTATATCAATTACCTACTGGTGGCGGAAAGACCGTAATTTTCTCTGAAATGGTTCGGCAATACCTTAAAAACCACTCAAAAAAGGTCTTGGTAATGACACACCGTGTAGAACTCTGTAACCAGACTTCTAAAATGCTCACCAGTTTTGGAGTGGTCAATAAAGTAGTCAATAGCAAAGCCAATTTAGATGACCATGAACGCTACAGCTGTTATGTGGCTATGGTAGAAACACTGAATAATAGGCTTAACGATGGTATATTGGATATCTCGGACGTTGGTTTGGTCATTGTAGATGAGGCCCATTATAATTCCTTTACAAAACTGTTCAAATTTTTTGAAAACTCTTTTATTCTTGGAGTTACCGCCACGCCCTTAAGTTCCAATAAGGAGTTGCCCATGAACAGCAACTATGATGAGTTGATCCCCGGTGAATCGATAGAAAATTTAATTGAGAACGACTTTCTGGCCAAAGCCGAAACTTACCAGTATGACATGGGGCTGACTTCTTTGGAGGTAGGTTCCAATGGCGATTATACGGTTAAATCTTCTTCGGACCTGTATACGAGTCCGTCCATGTTAAATAAATTACTGGAAGCTTATACAATACATTCCAAGGGTAAAAAAACATTAATATTCAACAATGGTATAGAAACCTCGATCCAGGTATACCATACCTTTAGCAATGCGGGGTTGCCCATTATGCATTTGGACAATACCGCTACCAAAAAACAACGAAAACAAATTTTAAAGTGGTTTAATGAAACTCCGGACGCGATACTAACATCCGTAAGTATTCTGACGACTGGTTTTGATGAACCCACTATAGATACCATTATCTTGAACAGGGCAACGAAGTCCTTGACCCTTTACTACCAAATGATTGGTAGGGGTTCTCGAGTGTTGAACAACAAATCGAAATTTACCGTTATAGACCTCGGCAACAATATCTATCGTTTTGGTCCTTGGGGTGCAGACCTAAACTGGGAGGCCATTTTTAAATCTCCTAATTTCTACATAGACCGTATTAAGGACGATGAAGATATTGAAAGTGCCTTTAAACATGAGTTGGCCGATGACATTCGATCAGAATTTTCGAAATCCAAGGATACTTATCTAGATATTAAGGCCATATATAAAGATGCTACCTTTTCTGGGGAATCTTCTAAAGTGGTTTTGGAAAAATCCATTGAACAGCATGCCTATATCTGTATAGAAAACAGTGAAGATGTGTATGACGCCCTTGCGTTGGCAAAATTACTTAAAGAAGACATTGATAATAGGATACATGTTTATGGCAAGTGTATAAGCAAGAGCACCTATAATTTCTTAAGTTGGCTAAAACTGGATTATCAAAAAAAGCTTAACGCCTATCTTCGCGAAAATTTTGATGCCGTTTTTGAACAAATTCATGGCCATCCGCCAGAAGATTAATCGAGTCTTATAATACAGAAATTAGATTGTTTTTTTACCTAAGGCTACTTAAAATAGAGCCAGAACTTTTAGGTATAGCCCAAATTCGAGAAAAACATTGTTTTTAAAGGGTAGGCTACAGTAGCACCTTAATTATTACTTCAACCTGCACAAAACTCTAAAGACCTTTCAGAATAGTGTACTTGTATAAAGTAATAGGTTAGACTATTTCAAATTGGAAGTTAAATAGATAAACTTAGGCCTTCTTTTTAGAATAATTTTACATATTTCATTTCCATTCTTACGTTTTCCACCAATCTAGAACAATCTTATGTTTTACTTGGTGGTCCATAGGCAATCATTCACAGAAAAGAATCGTCCGTTCACTGATTCCTTAAAAACAATGTCATTCTTATCCACATCTTTGCGGTGTTCATAACCCATAAATAAACTGTATCATGAAAAAAATAGCCCTATTGCTGGTATTGGCAATACACTTCACATTTATAATTTCCTGTTCAGATGATGATGTAGCAGAAATCACTGATGGAAACTCGGAAACCACCGAAGAGATAGACGGTATTGACGACGAAGTCTATGTCGAGGCGTATGCAGATACCGATTTTGAAACAACCGACTGGACCGATGAGACGCATAGCAAATCGGCAGATCCAAATTATGACGAAGTATTTGAAGATGAAGCTGTAAAGCGTATCGATATAATTGTTACCGAAGACCGTTGGCAAAGTATGCTGGATGACATGACGGACCTCTATGGTGAATTTGGAGGTAGTGGAGGAGGGCCTGGAGCCAGTGGTCCGCCAAATGGCGGGCCTGGCGGCGGCGGATTGACCGAGGTAGATGAAGACCCTATTTTTGTTCCTGCAGAGGTGTTGTACGAAGGCAAGGAGTGGTATCGCGTAGGTGTCCGTTTTAAGGGTAATTCAAGCTTGCAATCTAGTTGGTCCAGCGGAATTCTAAAGCTATCCTTTAAATTAGATTTTGATGAATTTGAAGATGAATACCCACAAATAGACAATCAACGTTTTAATGGTTTTAAAAAATTGAGTTTAAAAAATAACTACAACGATAAATCCATGTTACGTGAAAAAGTTGCCGCCGATATTTTCAGGGATGCAGGAGTTGCTAGTTCGCACACCGCTTTTTATACTGTATATGTTGATCATGGTGATGGACCATTGTACTTTGGTGTATATACTATGGTAGAAGAAGTAGATGATACGGTTATCGACACTCAATTTAGTGATAATGATGGAAATTTATACAAACCCGATGGTACCGGGGCCAGTTTTGCCGAGGGTACGTTTTCAGAAGATGTATTTGTAAAGAAAACGAATGAAGATGAAGCTGATTTTAGCGATATACAAAGTGTATTTACTGCTTTGCATGCCGATAATAGAACTACGGAACCTGAAACATGGCGCACCAATCTAGAGTCCGTTTTTGATACCGATACCTTTTTAAAGTATTTAGCGGTAAATACGGTCATTCAAAATTGGGATACCTACGGAAGAATGACGCACAATTATTACCTCTACAACAACCCAGATGCCGAAAAATTATCATGGATTCCTTGGGATAATAACGAGGCCTTGCAACAAGGCAATATGCAGGGGTCTTTGGCCTTAGATTTCTCTGACTTGAATGATACTGAATGGCCATTAATCGGTTATCTGTATGAAGATGCAACCTATAAGGCACAGTACGACACCTATTTGCAAGAGGTGGTGGATAACGCTTTTAATGTGAGTACCATACAAGCTAAATACGCTACTTATGCCACATTATTGGAACCCTATGCAACCACTGAAGTTACTGGCTATACTTTTTTAAATTCAAGTTCCGATTTTCAAGCGGCCATAAGTCAACTGAACAGTCATGTTTCAGAACGTGCCACGGCAGTAAGTAATTATCTTAACGATTAGTTTTTTGAGTTGAACCATTGGCTTGGTTCGTAGTTAAGTTCCCCTAGTTGAAATCCGGCTATTTCTAGAAATAGCCGGATTTTTTGTGTTTTTTATTCAGGTAAAAAGAACGCATTGTTATTCTACATTCGGTAGCCGGTAACTCCTATAGGCACCTAGAACTCCTAATAGGGACAAAATCAATATGACGCCTTCCGTTGAAATCACGGATGCCGCGGCACTTATGCCTCCGGTAATCAAAAGAATAAAACCAATTATAGTATTACTTACAGAAACATAATCCGTACGTTTATTTCCTCCCGCCATATCTACGATATATGTCTTTCGGCCCAAACGTACACCACTGTGTGCTATGCCTAGTATAAAGAAAGCTGTTGGGTACAACCAAAAGGCGTTTCTCAATGAGGGAATCGATGCAATCAATACGACCATGACTATTCCCAAAGTAGATGCAATTAAGGAAGCAATGAACATTACTTTTTTACTTGACACATCCGCCATTCTACCCCAAATGGGCGCACTAACGATAGAGGCCAATCCGTTTACCAAAATAAACAAGCCCAATAGATATCCCTCTTTGCCCAAATACGTTTGTGCCAGCAAAACATAAAATGGCGCCGTAAGTGCCGAACATAGCAATAGCGATCTTGCAATGATAAAATTCCTAAAACTAGTATCTGTTTTAACGATTGAAATTCGCGCCTTGGCTTCTTTCCATGCGTTTTCACCACCGGAAGTCTCCCCTGGAAACTCTTCGATAAAGGCATATATAATGGCAGAAAGCAACCACATACTACTGGCAAAGAAAATAGTATAACTATAAAAGGTAACATCGGCCCCATTTCTAGCTTGATACATAAGAAAGAGTCCCGCTGCTAGTACCAAAACTCCAGAAACAGTAACCGTATAGCCCTTCAACTTTCCTCTTTTCTTCTTCGGAATTGTCTTTCCCAATACGTCCTTCGAGGCAACAGAGCACAATCCACGTGAAAGACTGAAAACAATTAAAAACGTGATAATCAACCAACCCGCTTTTACGCCTGAAGTATAAAGAGTTGCCATGCCTATGGCCATGACGCTGAACGATTGCAGTATGCTACCGATAACATAGACCCATTTGCGTCTTTCCTTAGTTCGAATATAACTTGCAATCACTATTTGTGGCAGCATGGAACCCGATTCACGTATGGGCACAATAAAACTGATCAAATATACCGGGGCATTTACATAGCTCATTACCCAGGTCAGCACTGTCTTCGGATTGCTCAATGTATCACCCAACTTCGTCAACGTATTGCTGAACATGATTAAAAAGTAATTCTTGGGCGTATACTGGCAAGCATTCTCATCTATATCCTTACACGAACGGGCATCTTCTTCATTGTTTAAGAAGTCGTATAATTGCTCGGTCCAGATAGATTTCTTCATATAATGAATTTGACAGAAAGAGTATACTACTCAGGGCGCGTCTTGATAATCAGCATGGTTAAGAGACATATTGTAA
Source organism: Kriegella aquimaris (assembly GCF_900103215.1). Classification (GTDB taxonomy): domain Bacteria; phylum Bacteroidota; class Bacteroidia; order Flavobacteriales; family Flavobacteriaceae; genus Kriegella; species Kriegella aquimaris. The sequence continues at coordinate 189,574 of NZ_FNGV01000001.1, read as the reverse complement.
AGCCTAGAAAACAATGATAACAATGCCAAATAAGGGTTATAAAATCAAATTTATAGATTATCAATATTACATAAATTACAGTTAAATTTTTGGGGATAGGTCAAATAGTTGTGATTTTTGTTTATAATATGGTATAAAATATTAAACAAAATAATGAAACTGGTAATATTACTAATGATATTAAGTGCTATGGGGCAAGATAATTCAAATTCTATTTTCGATTGCAAGAATGCAAAAAGCACCGCTAACTGGTATGTTGTAAATGATGGGGTAATGGGTGGATTGTCTGAGGGTTCACTAGTTCTTAACGATTCGGGAAATATACTTTACCATGGTTATGTAACCACTGCCAACAATGGCGGGTTTTCATCGATTCGCCATGAATTCAATACAAAAGATGTTTCAGATTTTAAAGAGGTTATTTTAAGGGTAAGGGGGGATGGTAAAACCTATCAATTTCGAATCAAAAGCGATGCTTCCCAACGCTATTCTTATATCAAAAGTTTTAAGACATCAGGAAGTTGGGAAACCATTAGGTTGCCTTTGGATAGCTTTTATCCCAGTTTCAGGGGCAATACCTTAGACAAACCCAATTATTCTGGCGAGGTTATGAAAGAGGTAGCCTTATTAATTGGCAATAAACGGAAAGAGCATTTTTCCCTTGAAATTTCAAAAATTTATTTGGAGTAGCCATAAAAACAATTTAAAATCCAATATTGATAGTTTGTATTAGAATACAAGCAAATCTTTCATTAAAAACTATTTCACTTAGATTACCATCCGTAAAACGGAATTTATTTTTAATTTGGAGCAAATAGCTACCAATTTAAATATTTGCTCCAACTACTTTACCGAGTTTTTTTTGGGCATGTGCACTTCAACCTTATCGTGCATGTTATATAATCAGTACAACTCCGCTTTAGGCTTAACCAAAAAGATGCAATTTATTCTTAATTGTGTAAGGAATGGAAGCATGTGATTTCAGGTAAATCGTTTTGAAAGTTATATCAAAATCACCTGTAAAAGCAGTAATATGATTATTGTATAAGTGGGTCATGGGCACGGCGGGTAATTTAAATAAAGTATGGCATTTAAAAGAAACCCATAAATATTGGATAAAACTCGCAAGAGAGTACTACCCACTTGCATAAGCATAAGGTTTTTTTTCGTATAAAATTACTATCTTTAAAAATCAGCGCTGCTATCTAGGCCTCGCATAATGATTTACTAACGTTTTATTTTAAAGCGACTAATGCATCGGCGAAATTTCTTAAAATCGAATACATTGGGAGCCATAGCAATGAGTAGTGCTTCCCTTCTTCCTGATTTTCTTCGCGGTAGCCACCTAAAAAACGGTAAAAAGTCGTATGCGGAATACCTAAGAAATAGTGCCGTTCCTAGAGCTGAACTCGATATCTTTCTCTCCAAGAATTCTTGGGCACAGTTCGACCCCGAAGTCGGTTATATTCTAGGTAACTATATGCCACATGACGGCATAGATAATAGCTCAACCTTGTCTACCGTTATGCCCGATGGCAGAAGAACAAACACCATATATACCGACAAGCCTTGTCGAATCAACACCTATGGAAATAGTTTTACGCATTGTCATCAGGTAAGCGATGGTGAGACATGGCAAGAATATTTGGCTGGTCATTTTGGCGAACCCATCCAAAATTTTGGAATGGGTGGATTTGGGGTATACCAGGCCTATAGAAGATTAATAAGACGTGAAAAAGTCGATAACAACTCAAAATATGTCATTCTGTACATGTGGGGCGATGATTATATGAGAAGTGTCTTCAGGTGTCGCTATGCTACTTATTATAAGCAGTGGAACGATTATGGGGGGTATATGTTTCACGGCAATTTCTGGTGCAATATTGAAATGGACCTGGAAACTGGACAATTGGTTGAAAAGGAAAATAGAGTAGCTGTCAAGGAAGATCTTTACAAAATGTCTGATCCTGAATTTATGTTTGAAAACCTGAAGGATGATTTGATGGTACAGCTTCACTTGTTAAGTGACGACATAGTTAATTCAGAGGTAGATATCAATGGTTTGAAAAAACTTGCTGAAATATTGCAATTACCTGAAATTGATTTTTCAAGCCCCAAAAAAATGATGAAAACGGCAAGTGCCTTGAAAAACAAGTATGCCTTTGAAGCCACAAAGTATATTTTAAAAAAAACCGACACCTTTTGTAAGGAGCATGGAAAAGAACTGCTTTTAGTACATTTTGACCCCTATGGCGTTTTTAAATCCTTAGTTGCGGGAAAGCCTCGTTATGATCAAGAGATTGTTGATTTTATTCAATCCAACGGTTATCGTTTTTTTGACATGAACGAGGTGCATTTAAAAGACTTCAAAAGTTTCAACCTTACTTTAGAAGCGTATATGAAGCGTTATTTTAATGGACATTATACACCCTCAGGGAACCATTTTTTCGCCTATTCTATTAAAGAGATACTGGTCGATTGGTTGCAACCCAAACCGATAACCTACCAGCAAGACGATAATAAAATGATCCGGTTTGAGGGCTATTTACCAAAGTATTAGTTAAAATATGTTCCTGTAAAACGGAATTTATTTTTTTTAATTTAGAGCCAATTGCTGCCAATTTAAATATTTGCTCCAATTACTTTGCCGAGTTGTTTTTTGGCATGTGCACTTCAACCTTATCGTGCATGGTATATAATCGGAACAGTTCCCCCTCCGGAACCAATATTCCACTTGACCTATTCTCACCCATAATTGGGTTTTGAGGGTATTTTTCCCAATGTATCAAATCTTTGGAAGCGGCCACATTTGTCGACCATTCGCTCCAATCTTCAAAGGCAGTGCCATGATAGTACGCATAATACCATCCCTTATATTTCACAATTTGGTTTACGGCCAGCCCATATTGGTCGTATGTTTCAGGTCCCATGGCAATAACGGGGTCATCTTGCACGTTCGTCCATACCCCAAGATCTTCGGAGGTGGCCAGCCAAATCCCCAGGTCGTTGCGCTCGTAAAATAAATACCAAGTGTTATTTTCCCTCCATACCGTCGGGGTTCCATAGGGCCCTTCGCTCAAAGGGTTTCCATTGGAGGTACGAATATCCAAAGACCCGTGATCTTCCCAATGAATGCCATCTGTAGACGTAAGCCGATGGGAAACATCTCCTTTTCCTTCTGCGAACATATGGTAGGTATCACCAACTTTTAGAACCATCATATCTTCCGTCCAGCTTTCATCAAAAACGGGATTGTCAGCATAGCGTGTCCACGCAATTCCATCTTGGGAAGTTGCATAACCAAGGGCGAGTGGAGAACCGCCCGGCTGAAAACCCGTATACCACATATGATAAGTATCGCCTTCCTTCAAAATATAGCCTCTTTCGCGTATCTTTTGGTCCCACGTATTCTCGCCTGTACCTTCAAATACGGGATTTTGTGGCAACGTCTCGAATTGTATTAATTCCTCGGGAAACGGAGCATCCGCCATAGCGGAGACACCAATTTCGTGAGTATCGGTGCTTTTTTCCTTTGATTTCGACTTGTCATTACACGACGTAAAAACTAGGACACCAACTATTAGAAAAAAATATAATTTCATAGGATCTTGGTATTTATGGTTCTTAGATAATTTATGGACAGAAAGATAGTAAAGTCCTTTAAAATGCTTGTGGATTTTTACTTTTCATTTTCATGGCATTTGCCAAACCAATAATATAGAGTATAATATTATTTCTTAATTTTCGTCGTTTTACTTAGGTGCAACACCAGAATACTAAACGAAAGAAGCGTTCGAGCACATGGATTATATAATATATAAAACTGAAAATCAATAATTTAATCGGTTTTTATAGAACTGACGGTAATTTAGCCTATCTTTACAAAGTTAATCATTTAGACAGCTTTTCTTTTTTTAATTTTTGACGATTTTAATCAATCCTTCGCTTTCTTCATTTTTATAACTGATTGTATTTCAGACCTGATGATCTGATTCCTTACGGAGCTTTTATGCAATAGCCTGTAAATTGATAAGTATGCACCACTTCTCTTATTTGCGCTCACATACGGTTCTGAAGTAGCAAAAAATTAATTAAAAAAATAATAGTATCGATAATCCAAAATTTTCAAGGGAGATAAATTCCAATTTTTCAAAAACATTAAGAAATAGAGTAAACAACTATTTTAAGACCCACAATAAAAGTAGAAATGCCAATATGACCATGGTTATAAAAACTGTGGTCATGTTGGCCTTATTTTTTGTACCGCTAATAGTGCTTGCTTCAGGTTTGGCCACTACAGTTTGGATGGTTTTTGGTTTGTATATAGTAAGCGGATTTGGAATGGCGGGCATCGGTATGAGTGTAATGCATGATGCCATTCATGGCTCGTATTCTAGAAACAAGAAAGTCAATACGCTTTTGGGCTATACGTTCAACCTTATTGGCGCTAATGCAACGGTGTGGAAAATACAGCACAATGTGCTACACCATACCTTTACCAATATAGAAAATGCGGACGATGATTTAAATGCACCTTTTTTTCTTAGGTTTTCACCACATGCCAAACATTATTGGGTTCATCAGTTTCAGCACATCTATATATGGTTCTTCTATGCTTTATCGACCATATCGTGGATTACAACAAAAGATTTTGTACGCCTAAAACGCTACAAAGACATGGGTTTTTTAGACAAAAAACATGAATATAAAAAGAATCTGGTGAGCATGACATTGTGGAAACTACTTTATTATTCCTATGCGTTGTTACTTCCTATGATCATGGTTCCATTTTCATGGTGGATAGTTCTTTTGGCTTTCTTAAGTATGCATTTTGTTACCGGTCTTTTAGTCAGTATCGTTTTTCAGATAGCGCATATTATGCCCGTTAATGAGTTTCCACTACCTGATGAGCAAGGTGTAATAAACGATAATTGGTATGGCCATCAATTTGCTACTACCAGCAATTTCTCTCCAAATAGCAATCTTTTATTCTGGCTCATAGGCGGTTTAAATTATCAAGTGGAACACCATGTGTTGCCCGATGTCTGTCATGTTCACTATAAAAAGCTAACAAAAATCGTATCGGAAACTGCGCATGAATATGGCATGCCTTATCATGTTAAAAAATCCGTTGGCCAGGCTATTTGGGACCATACGAAGATGCTCCGGATGCTAGGCAGAAAGTAAGTAGTGTCTAACAAGAATGTGGGCATAATTTTCTAATTGTAAGAAATAAGGGGCATCAATTTCAACAAGAAGAAAAAACGCAGAATTTACGCTAAGTGGTTCAAAATAAAGACGTAGCTTCGCCGATTCAAAAAAATGGGTCTATGAAGCGCATAAGTCAATATAAGAAGTTATTTGGTGTTGAAAGGGAGATTGATCTTAAAACACTTAAGACAACCTACCGTACTTTGGTAAAAGAATGGCACCCTGACAAGTTTCAGGAAGGCGATGCCAAACGCGAAGAGGCCGAGGTAAATAGCCGAACGATTATAGATGGTTACCATTTTTTGGTAAGTATCGCTCCTGAAACCATAGCCGCGAACCAAGATGCCTACACAGAAACTATAACTAATTCAGGAATAGCAGATTACGTACACAAAGGTTTAGTTTTGGAAATCACCTTTTTAGACGGTACTACATACGAGTACTTTGGCGTCACAAAACCTATATATATTAAGATGGTCAATTCTAACAAATTGAATCGTTTTGCTAAACGTAGCATCTATCCGAATTATATTTTTAGAAAATCAAAACGTACGCTTCAAGAGGCTTAAGCTGGGATTATCATTCGATCGCATTACAAGGGCATCTTCTCTTCGAGGCCCTTTTTATAAGAATAAGTACCTCGCTTAACATGAATCGCGCACTTCCTGTGCCTATCTTTGCTTAAATTTATTTTATGTCAAAACAATTTTCCGCTTTAGGAATCAACGAACAAGTACTCCAAAGTTTAGTAGATTTACAGATTTCTGTTCCCACGGATATTCAAAAAAAAACCATTCCGATACTATTGAATCAAAAAGAGGATGTAGTTGCTTTGGCAAAAACGGGAACCGGTAAAACTGCGGCTTTCGGTTTGCCATTGATACAATTGATTGATTCGGAAAATGATGATGTACAAGCACTCATATTATCCCCAACACGGGAATTAGGGCAACAGATTTATGAGAACTTGGTTTCTTTTGCTTCCCACAGTCCAACGATATCTATTGCTTCCGTTTGCGGTGGCATCCCTATAAAACCTCAGATAGAACGTCTAAAAGAAACTACCCACATTATTGTGGCCACGCCTGGGCGATTGATTGATTTAATTCAGCGTAAGGCCGTCAGTATAAAAAAGTTAAAGTATTTGGTTTTGGATGAAGCCGATGAGATGGTGACCGCCTTAAAAACCGACTTGGATACACTGGATGCCGAGATGCCAAAATCAAGAAGAACACTATTGTTTACGGCTACTATGCCCGGAACCGTGAAACAATTGGTACAGAACTATATGTCAAAGCATGTGGTGCACCTAGAGGCGGATATGGCTCAAATGGGGCATCAAGGTATCGATCATAAATATATTGTTGTTGAACCTATTGAAAAGTTGGAAGTTTTACTGCATTTTCTAAATTCCAAAGAAGGAGAACGTGGTATTATTTTCTGTAAGACCAAAGCGGCCGTCAACAAATTGGCAAAGAAACTGGCTATCAATAAATTATCTTCCGGGTCTATTCATGGTAGTTTGTCGCAAGGGATACGTGATCGAATTATGGGGCAGTTCAGGGAAGGGTTTATCGATATTCTTGTGGCAACTGATTTGGCAGCACGTGGAATCGATGTTAAGGAAATCTCATACGTAGTTAATTATCATCTTCCAGATACTTATGAAGCCTACGTGCATCGAAGTGGTCGTACGGCTAGAGCAGGGGCGAAGGGACTTTCGGTAAGCATCATACAAGAAGAAGAAATTCAAGATATACCTGAATTTGAAAAGGAGCTGGGTCTAGTATTCACAGAACTGAAAAAACAGGATGCCGAAGATAGGGAAGAAACCAATCTGGTGCTCTGGGCCAAGAGAATATTTAAGACTAAACCTAATCGCAATGTTTCTGGAGAAACCAAGGAAAAAATAAAAACCATTTTCCATCATTTGACGAAGGATGAATTGATAGAAAAGGTATTGGCCGACCATGTGATGCACAACACTCCGGCAAGTCCAAAAACAGAGGATTCTCAAAAGAAATAATCCATGGCCAACAACATTCGAGAACAACAGGGTATTTTAAATAAACTAAAAATTTCCGCATTGAACCCAATGCAAGAAGAAGCACTTTCCGTAATTGAAAGAAATGCGAATACCGTTCTTCTTTCCCCAACGGGTACGGGCAAAACATTGGCATTTTTACTACCCCTTATCGAAACTCTTAATCCGGAATGCACCGAAGTACAAGCTTTGATTCTGGTTCCATCACGAGAATTGGCCATACAGATCGAACAAGTCGTTCGTAATATGGGTTCAGGTTTTAAGGTCAATGCGGTGTATGGTGGTAGGCCCATTTCCAAAGATAAGATCGAATTAAAACATACACCAGCTATTTTAATCGGAACACCCGGTAGAATCGCGGATCATTTTGGTAGTGACCGTTTTTCGAAAGCGGATATTAGAACCTTGGTTCTTGACGAGTTCGATAAATCGTTGGAAACTGGTTTTGAAGGTGAAATGAGTACCATTATAAATCAATTGCCAAATCTTGAAAAACGTATTCTAACTTCGGCAACACAGGGTGTTGAAATCCCTAGTTTTGTTGGGTTGAATAAGCCGAGTATCATCAATTACTTAGGTGTTAAAACGGAATCTAAACTGGCCATCAAAACAGTAATAGCACCCGATAAGGATAAGTTGCAGACTTTGGTGGATTTGTTGCTCTACATCGGAAATGAACCTGGTATTATCTTTTGCAACTTTAAAGACAGTATTGAACGGGTAAGCACATTCTTAAATAAAAATCAAATCAATCATACCTGTTTTTCAGGAGGAATGGAACAACGGGACCGGGAACGTTCTTTAATTAAATTTAGAAATGGCACGTGTCAAGTGCTCATTGCGACCGATTTAGCGGCAAGAGGAATAGATATTCCTGAAATGAAGTACATCATTCACTATGAACTTCCGAGAGCAGTTGAAGAGTTCACGCACCGTAATGGGAGAACGGCACGTGTAGCTGCTAAAGGAACCGCATATGTTTTACAATGGAAAAAAGAGTATGTGCCAGAATTTATCAAAAATTCCGAAACCATAACTATTTCAGAAAAAGCTGCCCCAAAATCCCTGCAGCAGCCTCAGTATTGGGAAACGCTGTTTATTTCAGGAGGAAGGAAAGATAAAGTTTCAAAAGGCGATATTGCCGGCCTATTCTTTAAGCAAGGCGGGCTAAATAAAGACCAATTGGGTGTCATTGAGTTGAAACAAGATTGTGCATTTGTAGCCGTTCCCTTGTCGATTTCCAATCAATTGGTGCAAAAGCTGAACAATTCCCGTTTGAAGAACAAAAAAGTTCGTATCACCATCTTATAAGGTATGAATAGATTGCAATCTGCACTATATCTGAACGTAGTTGAGAGGTAGTTGAATGACACAAGTGTTATTACACATAGCTCTCAAAAAAATACCTTTACCAACGAATGGTACAGCTACCTGGCCCCAAACATAAGATTAACAGGCCAATGTGCAAGAAATTAAACGAATACTTAAAAAGAAAAATTATAAAACTTTGAAAATAAGTAAATTAAAATGTTGAATGTCGGAAAAATGGCACCATCTTTGCATTTCAAATAGTATTATAAATTTTAATTACATTACAATGAGTAAAGGAACAGTAAAATTTTTCAATGATACCAAAGGATTTGGTTTTATCACTGAAGAAGGCGTTGAAAAAGATCATTTTGTACACATCTCTGGATTGGTAGACGAAATTCGCGAAGGCGATGAAGTTGAATTCGATCTTCAAGAAGGTAACAAAGGATTAAACGCAGTGAACGTAAAAGTTATCTAATACATATACTTTAAGTTTTACAAAAGCCCATCTTAATTGATGGGCTTTTTTTGTGGCATAAATTTTTTTTTTTTTAGAAGTATTTCTCAAGCAAAGGCACATGCGTATGCATACATCAAGTTTATTCAGTTAATTGGGTACAAATACTATCTAAAATCATAACCTTCCTAAATTGATGGGAAATCTAGCTAAAAATGGAGGTTTAGAATAAATGGGCGTTTTCGACAAAATACGCCTTCTTGCATCTATAGAATTTGGAGTTTCATAGATAGAAACCAACCATTTGTCTAGTTTACCTCAAATAAGAGCTGTAAATATTAAACCAAGATTGAATATGAAAGTCAAAGTTGTAATCGAATAGATGAAAGTTTAACCTTTTAAAACTTATGATTTATGAAAACAAATAGCAAAACATACCTAGTATTATCCTTATTGCTCGTTGGGTTTATTTTTACCGGTACTGCGCAAACACGCAAACGTACAACTACGACAAAAACGACCAGAACTGTTGTCAAAAAAACACCTAATAGGGTCTCAAGTAAACGCGTAGTTTATAAAACACCAAAAAAGAAAGTTGTTTCGGTACGAACGATTCCCAACCGAAAGGTCGTTAAATACAAGGGTCAAAATTACTATTATGCAAATAATAGATATTATACACCTTCTAGAGGTCGCTATATCGTAATAGCTCCTAAAATAGGGTTTAGAATACATACATTACCTCCAGGCTATCGCCAAATCCGGTATAACAATCATATTTATTTCAATGTCGGAGGCACATTTTATACCCAGATTGCTAATGAATATGAAGTGGTTGAACCAGAAATAGGTACAATAGTTTACGAATTACCCGATGATTATGAAAAAGTGATTATAGACGGACAAACCTATTACGAATACGCCAATATTTTATATGAAAAAGTACAGGTAGATGGTACTAGGGCCTACGAAGTAGTTGGTATTATCGATATGGAATAGGTACAAGTAAAAGAAAAATCAAATATAAAAGTCAAGCGCCTACCACAAAACGGTAGGCGCTTATTTATGTTAAAAAGTTTTGTCTGGATGTATAGCGTGTTGTTTAATTAGGAAACCCAATTATTATTTCAATTAAAATAAAAGACCACAAATACATCAAGCGTTGCGAATAATGATGTAGTTTCGCGCGGCGTAAAATAGGTTTAAGTAGCTGAATACGAAGGATAAAAATAGGAGGAATGAAGCGTGACGAATTGAATGATTCTCAAGAAGTAACTTTAGAGGAAGTACAAAAGTGTATTGCCGTTCTAGAGCGATTGGTTGCTCATACAAATCAAATATTTGAAATTCCTAAAGCGCAGAGAACCGCATTGATAAAGGCATCCGGTCAATTATCAAGACCTAGTAGGGAGGAGTTCTCCCGGAGAAAAAAGGACGCCAAAAAAGCAGAAAAACGCAAACAAGCAGCGAAAGACAAAAGCGCCCGTAATCAAACCGGTATTAGATATGCCCGGGAAGCTGCGGTATTTGTTGCTCCTAAATTGCTCGCTGCCGCTGATTTGGCCGTAAAAGATACCCCTGAATTAGAATCTCCCAGAGATTGCTACGTATGCAAAACCAAATTCACCAAACTGCATCATTTTTATGATACCATGTGCACTGATTGCGGTGACCTAAATTATACAAAACGTTTTCAAACGGCCAATGTGAAGGGCCAAGTAGCAGTTATCACCGGTTCTCGTTTGAAAATAGGATATCATATTAGCCTAATGTTGCTGCGGGGTGGGGCGACCGTTATCGCTACCACCAGATTTCCGGTCGATTCAGCCTTACGTTTTTCGAAAGAGGCCGATTTTATGGAATGGGGACATCGTTTAAAAATCCATGGTTTAGATTTAAGGCACATTCCCAGTGTGGAGATTTTCTGTAACTATATCGAACAGAATTACGAAAAACTAGACATCCTCATTAATAATGCTGCGCAAACGGTACGTCGTCCCGCAGGTTTTTATTCCCATTTAATGGGTAATGAAGAACGGTCTTTTGAAACCTTGCCCAAATTTGCACAAGATGTATTGGCCGACCATATGAGCTGTTTGGAAGAATTGACCGAATTGACTACCACCGCTTCCTCCAATAAAAATATGCCGGTTTCTTGGCACGGTCCAGAACCTGGTATCGGCTTACGCTCTTCCGCTAAATTATCTCAGATTCCGTATAGTTTTGATGCAAGCTTAGTAACCAAAGAGGTTTTTCCCGAAGGCGGACTTGATGCCGATCTACAGCAGGTAGATCTGCGTAAAACAAACAGCTGGCGTTTAAAATTGGGAGCCATAGAAACTACGGAGATGGTAGAAGTACAATTGGTGAATTCCGTTGCTCCTTTTGTTTTGTGCAACCGACTAGCCGAAGTAATGAAAAAGGAAAACACAAAGCAAAAACATATCATCAATGTTTCTGCCATGGAAGGTAAGTTCCATAGGTTTTTTAAGGAATCGCGTCATCCGCATACCAATATGGCAAAAGCAGCCTTAAATATGTTAACGCATACCGCTTCTGGTGACCTTGCCAAATATGGCATCTATATGAACGCTGTAGATACAGGTTGGGTCACCGATGAAGATCCTGCCGAATTAGCTAAAAAGAAACAAGAAGTCCATGATTTTCAGCCACCCTTGGACATTGTTGATGGCGCTGCCAGGGTAGTGGACCCCTTATTTGACGGCATCAATACCGGCAAACATTGGTGCGGGAAATTCTTAAAAGACTACTTTCCGATTTCTTGGTAAAACGATGGTTTTTATCGTTCTATTTTTGAACTAATTTAGAATGCTCCATAAAATGGTTTTCCAAACGATTCAACTGTGGATGCGATTTTTCGGCGTAGATAACGAACTGGCATTTTTTAATGCTCTCGGCCATAACGATCAAGCTGGTAGCATCACTTTTTTTCGATAAAAACTCTGCATCATCTATACTGCATATTTTCAATTCTGAAATACTTACTCCATTGGTCAAAAATAGTTTTTGAAGGGTTTTAGGGGTGGTAATAAGAATATCGATTCCCATATAAATCTCTGACTTTTGAACATCTATGTGTAGTTGTTCGTAACTGGCATAGATCCTTAATGTGCTGTACTGAGTGTATGGTATAAAAGCATCATACAATTCTAAAACCTTCGTTTTGTTTTCTACTAGAATAATGGCCCTTGGCGCATTTCCCACCGCCTCACACTTTAGTTTTTGTAAGGTAGTTAGTATCAAGGTCGTTGTTTTCCCACTGCCTTCCGCAGCAAAGCAAAACACATTGGAACCACTTTTTATAATAGGGATACTACTTTTTTGAAATGGAGTGGGGGTTTCTATAGACTGGTGCGCTAAACAATCAAGTAAGTGGGAATGTAATTTCTTAAATGGCATACCTTTTATCTAATATAATTTTAAATCGAAATCTGGATATTCTAAAAATGCAAATATACTGCCAACGAACGACGAAAGTTAAAAATCAAGCATAACTTATTATCCGTAGTTTATATTAGGAATATAAAATCAAAAAAACACCGCACATAATGCCGGCTAAAGGAACCAGTTTTTTGCGTTTATTCTGCTCTTTAAATAACAATCCGCCCACAACTACCGCAATAAGTATCTGGCTGCGTTTAATGGCCGAAAGCAGCATAATCAATGCTTCAGGGTCTTGCAGGGCCTTAAAATAGAAGTAATCGGCAATCTGCAATAACACACCTACTAGAGGTATGGACCACCGCCAGGTAAATGCTTTTCTCTTTTCCGCATTGGGAAACCAGGTGACACTTAAAATAATCAGTATAATAATTACCGTATAGAAACAAAACCAGAATTGTAAGGTTTGCGGGTTTAGAGCCAAGCTTTGAACCAAGAACTTATCGTAGAGTCCGCTGGAAGCGCCTAAAAAGGTAGCTCCGATAATAGCGAATATCCATTTATTACTTTTAAAATGGATGCCCTCTTTTTTACCGATTTTGGAATAGAGCAACACCGAAAAAATGATAAGAAAAAACCCAACCCATTGCAGCCCATTGGGCTTTTCTTGATAAATGGTAATCGCCCCGATAAACGTAAAAAAAGGTCCGGCCGAACGTATAGGAGTGACTATGGTAATGGGTAAATGTTTTAAAGCTTGATAAGCCAACAACCAAGAGGCGGCCATTATAGCTGACTTTATAGCGAGGTAACCATGGGTTTGCCACGGGATATCAGTGATATAAAATTGTATGTTGACCATAAACTCTGGAAACCATACAGAACCCAAATAAAACGGAAGCAGCAATAAAAAACCCGACGAAATCGTACCCAAAAGTACGGGGAAAACCTCGTTCCCCTGAACGGCGTGTTTTTTAAGTAGGTTGTGTAAACCTAAAAATAGGGCGGCTAAAAGACCAAGGTACATCCACATAGAGCGCGCGAAGATATTGGTTTTTTATGCTTCAGAGGCTATGTTATTTAATGGATTATGCAAACGACTTATGCTACCCTAATTATTAAAGGGTATTTCCTTTTATTGATTATTGTTTCAGTCGATGGATGGATAAACCAACATGCTTCTAAAGGATAAAAGGCAAAAGCGGGCAAACCGTGTCTTTTATCTAGATGATTGCATCGACCCCTGTTGTGCCATTACTTAGGCGAATCGCATCTTCGACATGGTAAATAAAAATTTTACCATCGCCAACTTGGTTTTCAGTAGCATTCTCTTTAATTACATTAATGCATTTTTCTAAGTTGCTATCACTAATAACACACATAATCATAACACGACTTTGCAATATCATGGATTGTTCTGTACCGCGATAACGCTCAGAGTAACTTTTCTGTAATCCGGTTCCTTTTACTGGAATAACGGTAATACACGGAATCTCAGCCTCTTTTAATCCACGCTGAACAGCTTTTAATTTAGAGGGTCTTATAATGGCTTCTACTTTTTTCATGTTTCTATACTTTAAATTTTCTTCGAGCTAAATTATTCAAAAGTGGCATAGGCCTCTACTCCGAATGAAACGGCATCAATTCCTGCAGTTTCTTCCGATCGACTTACACGTATCCCTATAGTTTTCTTCATAACGGTCATTATAACATAGGTTATCGTAAAGGAAAACGCCCCAATAACCAAAACACCTAAGCATTGTGTGAGCAAGAGGGCAGTTCCTCCACCAAAGAACAATCCACCGTCAGAAGCGAATAAACCGACCGCAATGGTGCCGAATAATCCATTGACCCCATGAACGGCTATAGCGCCCACGGGATCGTCAATTTTTATCTTGTCGATAAGAATTACGGCAACATCGACCATGACACCGGCGATAATACCAATTAACAAGGCGGCATCAGGGCCAACCACATTACAACCGGCCGTAATGGCAACCAAGCCTGCAAGTACCCCATTTATAGTCATGGTGATATCAATTTGTCCGTATTTAAAATAGGTATAAAACATGGTGGAAATACCTCCTGCCGCAGAAGCTAAAAATGTATTTGTAGCAACAGTTCCTATTAATTCCCAATTACCAACTGCACCTAGTGTTGACCCTGGATTGAATCCGAACCAACCAAACCACAAGATAAAGCTACCAACGGCAGCTAACGGTAAATTGTGGCATGGTATCGCCACAGGTTCCCCATCTTGACCATATTTACCCAAACGAGGCCCAAGAACAATGGCAGCGGCCAATGCCGCGAATCCGCCAATTGCATGAACTGCTGCAGAGCCTTCGAAATCATTAAAGCCTCTAAGCGCCAACCATCCATTCGGGTTCCAAATCCAATTGGCGGCCAAAGGATACATAATCCCGCAAAATATAACCACAAAAATAGCATATGCCCAAACTTTCATTCGTTCGGCTACTGCACCTGAAACTATGGAAATCGCCGCGATGGCAAAACCCAGCTGAATAAACCAGAACAATTTATTTGAAACTCTTAAACCTAATCCCAGATCAGCATCAGTGATCCCCGTGTCGAAAGCAAACCAACCATTTGAGACTCCGTAGGCAATTCCAAAGCCAACAATATAAAAAGCAAGACCTCCGAAAGCAATGTCCATTATTACCTTTGCGATAATGCTCATCGCATTTTTGGCGCGAACAAAACCAGCTTCAAGCAAGGCAAAACCAGCTTCCATGAAAAAAATAATTGCGGCACAAAGAGAAACCCATACGGTATCAATGGCTGAAATAAGTTCTGATTGTTCTATGGTAGTTACTAGTTCTTGCATGTGAGAATTCACTTTAGTTATGGTTGGTATAAAGGTGTAAAATGGCCAATAAATTATCGAAAAATCAGAATGGAATGAATTTCAGAGGTGAACCCTATAAAAGCATAAAAAGTGACAGAATTCACACCGTCTGTGAAATTATGTGCTGTTAATCAACCTCCCTCCGATTAATAGAGCATATTAACATTAGAGAATTCCTAAGATTAAAAAATAGAGTATTAACTTCGCTTGATAAGTGGTTTATCATCGATGATGATATCCAATTGACACTAATGTATACCATGGAAAAAACAGAATTTTTTGAAAAAAATATCTTTCTAAACTTAAAAAACCTTAATGATGGTTTTGACTCAGATTCGATACCCTATTTTTCCGAGTCGGATTTTGAAATAGTATTGGAGCGCATAGAAAAGTTTGGAATTGGAATTTATGAAATTAAACCACGGCTTGAAGGCGATTTTTTAGATGTAAAAGTAAATGAAGACTACAGGAAAAAAGCGACTGACCCAAAATGGTATAAAAGGGCATTTTCAGATTTCAAAAAACAACAGCCTAACCTTATCTATTCCGGAAGGTATAAGGTTTCGGATAGGTTACTGAATAGGAATAGTACAGTTAGTGACGAAGAAGTCAGCTAAAATATACGCGCAATTAAGGGGTTGATATTAAATAGAAATAAGAAAAATTTATAAACTACAATTATGGCAAAGAGTCAAGATTCAAAGAAGAATGTTAAAAAAGCACCTGCAAAAACAGCAAAAGAAAAGAAGGAAGAAAAGAGATTGAAAAAATCTAAATAGCATAAAGTTAACCGACTTTAATTAAACAGCTTCCATACATTTCATCTTCAATTCCTCTCAAACGGTAAATAAGAACAAGGCGGGAGATTCAAAAATACCTTTAAAAGGCAGGCATTTAATACACCTCTTATCAGACCAGTGGTAGGAGGAAGGGTATGTTTTGCTACGTCTGAAAATAGTTTATTCATGTTTAAAATACCGTCAAGAACTTTCCGCTACGGTCAAATGGTATGGCTGAAATATGTTTTACACAGCGCTGAGCCAGCCCGTCGTTTATTGTTGCCAATTTTGATAGCTTTCGAAAATCTATAACCTATGAAATCGCAACAAAAATTTATTTATTGCAACTATATCAAAAATAAAGCCGACTTTGAAAAGTCGGCTTTATTTATAAAGACATATGGTTTATAATCTTTTATAGATACGCTTTTAATACTTCACTACGTGATTTGTTTCGTAGAATTCGAATCGCTTTTTCCCTAATTTGTCGTACGCGTTCCCTAGTGATATCAAAGAGTTCACCTATTTCACTTAGGCTCATCGGACTTGGTTCTCCAATTCCATAATAGAGCCTTACAATTTCACTTTCTCTGATTGGAAGAGTTTTTAACACCTGACTAATATCTGTTCTGAGGGAGTCTTCCATCATTTTGGCATCAGGACTCGTTGCATCTTGAGATTCTATTACATTGTATAAATTGGAAGATTCCCCTTCTTGAAAAGGTGCGTCCATTGATAGATGTTTTCCAGAATTTTTCATGGCAAGCTTCACCTGAGTAGCGCTCATATCAAGTTCCCTAGCAATTTCGATAGCACTGGGGGGCCGCTGATAGGTCTGCTCCAAAGAGGAGTATACCTTCTTTATTTTCGTGATTTCCCCGATTTTGTTCAACGGTAATCGCACCATACGCGATTGTTCCGACATCGCTTGCAATATAGATTGCCGAATCCACCATACCGCATAGGAGATAAATTTGAAACCACGGGTTTCGTCAAAACGTTTGGCTGCTTTGACCAAGCCGATATTTCCTTCGTTTATCAAATCGGAAAGCCGTAAACCGCTTCCTTGATATTGTTTTGCGGCAGAAACCACAAAACGTAAATTCGCATTGACTAATTTGTCAAGGGCAACTTGATCTCCTTCACGTATTCTTTTTGTCAGTTCTACTTCCTCATCTGCGGTAATCATATCGATCTTTGATATTTCCTGAAAGTACTTTTCTAATGATTTGGTATCTCTGTTTGTAATTTGTTTAGTGATCTTAAGTTGCCTCATATATTATTTGTTTTAATTAATATTACTCATCTATAATCTACGATTTTATTGCAATATTCCTAATAAATTCGTAATTTATTTGATTTTTTTTCAAATGCCTCCGCTCAAACGGTAAATAAATTAATATTTTTCAAGATTTATGGTACTTAATAAGGGGAAGAATGCTTGAAAGCATCCGCAAAAGAATTATTGGATACATTTCGTACCCTCCGATATGACCGAGAAAATTCATGGAATTTCTAGCCCGGCAACGGATTAGATTGCTACGGAACATTTTACGTATGGAGAGAACCATAGAATTATTGTAAATTCATACAAATCTTAATCAGATTACAAAATGAAGCACACTCGAATTTTTTATCTCTTCATACTTACTTCGGTAATGGCCTGCAATTCCAGTGTAAAGGAAAAAAAAGAGGTAAAAACATTGGCGGATTATCACATTCCTAAAGTAGTTACCGCCGATATAGAGGCGGGTATTAAAGCCAATATTGCCAAAAAGGTGGCAGAAGGGGGCGGTTATTTCCAAATGACCACAGAAGACAAAGAGCTACGCCTTCAATTGGTGCGTGTACATACCGAATACCTGTCAAATTTGGGTCCTAGAAGCCATTTTGCCTGTGTTGACCTTGCCGATGTCAGCGGTGATGTATATGATGTGGATTTTTTCCTAGAAGGCGATCCGGGTAGCATGACCGTGACCGAAACGACCTTGCATAAGCTTAATGGGAAACCTTTTTATACATGGAAACAACGTAAGGACAAGACTTGGTATAGAATGCCTATTCAAAATGCATCATCAGATTTGCTCGGGGTCATCGAGGGTGAGGACAAATTTGACTTTCATTACGAAGTTACCTTGCCCGAAATAACGGCAGCGGCAAAAATTTGGATTCCCGTTCCGCAGAGCGACCGCTTTCAAACTGTTGAATTACTGACTATCGAGACTCCCGTGGAACATCAAATAATCACAGAGAAGTACTACGGCAATTCCATATTATATATGGAACTTTCCCCGGAACAAAGCGGAAAAAAATTGGAACTCGTTTATAACGTTGAAAGGAAAGAGAAAAAGCCTTATGAGGAAGATGCGTCGCCTACAAGATACTTAGATCCCAGTTTGCTAATGCCTGTCGGTGACCGGTTTCAGATTCTAGCAGATTCCATCATTGGTAACAAACGCAACGAAGGCACTATCATGCAGGCCAGAGCCTTATATGACTATGTAATCGATAATATGCGTTACTTAAAGGCGGGCAAATATGGCACGGGTGATGCCGTTTATGCGTGCGATGCGCTTACCGGTAATTGTACCGAGTTTCATTCGCTCTTTATTTCCCTAGCCAGATCTGCAGGAATACCATCGCGATTTGCCGTAGGGGCCTCGATTCCCTCAGATCGTAATGAAGGTGGAATAGATGGCTATCACTGTTGGGCGGAATTTTACGCGGAGGGAAAATGGTGGCCCGTCGATATTAGTGAAGCCAACAAGTACACAGCACTCGCTACCTATTATTTTGGAAGGCATCCGGCAAATCGTATCGAATTCACCCGAGGACGAGATCTTAAGATAGAACCGGGCCCTCATTCGGGACCAATTAACTTTCTCGCATACCCTGTCATGGAAATAGGGGAGACCCCGGCATTTCCTAAAACATTTTTTTCTTTCCGCAGGAAAGTTGATAAAAAAATCCGGTAGCCATGTTTTAGATGGTACCGGATCTTTAAATATTATTCCCCGTCTTTTTTGGGATGCTCACCCTCATCTTTTGAAGGGTGTTCTTCAGCACCTTTTGTAGGGTGTTCTTCCTTGGCTTCCCCTGCCTCCGTAGGATGTTCTTCACCTTCGGGATGCTCTCCCTGCTGCTCGGTATTTTCTTGTTTCTTTTGGTCCCTGCAAGAACTCAATGAGCCCGCCGCAACGAAGCTAAATAAGATGGTTGCCAAAATAAAGTACTTAAGTTCTTTTAATCTGTTCATAATATCAATTATTATATGAATTAAAAAATCAAGTAGAACGGTTACTAAGCGCTTGATTTCATTAAATATAACAAAATTTACAAGAACTTAATCAAATTGTGCGGCTTATAAAAACGAATGGAAATATTGAAAGTAAGCTTGTTAGCTTTCAATATTATCAGAAAATTAACTATTCGTACCGGTAGCTTGTCAATTTAATCTTATGAGGTGAAAACTTAAGACAATAAAAAGCGGGGAAATGTCCCCGCTACTTTTTATGCAATACCTTAAAAGATTGTGTTATTTACTATTTGCCAATTCTCCGCTTTCAGCTTTAAATTCTGTGTAGTCTAAAATATACACTCCTAACAAGCTCCACTTGAATTTGTGATCTGCATACTTGGCTTTAAACTTATCATTATCCATGAACAAAGAACTAAAGTGTTCATCAAAATCTTTCTTTGTTAACCATAATACCTTTTCATCACCTTTCTTTATATAATATGATTTTGCGATACCACCTGCCAATTTCATACTACCTACGCCGATACTCATGGTCTCTTTTGCCCATGGGTCAGCGTAAACTTGAATATACTGACTGAACTTAGGATTGATTACCTGCATCAAAAATTCGGCTTCTTTCTTTTTATTTTTTAAAGAAACCATTTGATTGGTATACATTGTATAACCTTTGTTCATGTATTTAGAAGCATCACTCTTGCCCCATTTGGTAGCATCGTTTATAAAATTGCTTTGCTGTTGCAGCTTTTCCATGCCCGAAGGGGCCATGTAAAGATCAACAATCTCTTCGGCCTTGACCCGAAGTTTCTCGCCATTTGGCTTTATAAACTTGACCTCGTTGATTTGACCTTTTTTTCGGTCGACATCTTTGATATCAGCTTCGATTTTCTCACCGGATTTAAGGGTGACATAAGCAGGTTTTTTTCTTGAATATGAACTGTAAGCAGGATCGAATGCCGCTTGCTTTTCACGTTCTTTTAAATCTTCTTGTGCAAAACAAATGATAGCAGAGAAGAACAACATGGTAAATAAATTTAATTTCATAAAATTGAATTTGGGATTCATATTATTTGATGCAAATAAAACCGTACACCAGACCACGACCAATTTTTTGTTGTGAAAGTCCTGTTTCCTGTACATCACACATAAGTACAAATCATTCGGAAACTCCGATTTTATCTTTCTTTTCGGGGAAATCATGCAGCTACGTTGCAAGTGTTCGGTCAGCCAATATCAAGCACTATATTAAATAGCACATTTCTGGGTTACCCCTAATTGGTACATATAAACGACAATGTCTATTATGGTTACTGCCATGAGCACTTCGGCTTCGCTCGGCAAAGATCTTGCCAAAAGGGATAGGGCACTGAGTATAGTATGAATTACCTACAGCCTACACACAAATAGGTTCCAGTTATACATTACGTACCCATATGGTGGGCAATCTAAATAACTTACTCTTAGTTGATACGCGCCAATTACAAAAAATCAGGAAAAACACCTCAAGGCGGGGTAATAACAATTAAATGCCATATCTCATAGAATCATACTGATAATTCGCTGTTTTCCATAACTGCGGACCATTGAAGTAGCATCGAACCACTAACAAAAATTAATTTTTATGACAACCGAAAAAAAATCAAACCAGAAGGGAACAAAGCATCTAAAAAATGACAAAAAACAGATTGGTATGCAAATTCGAAAACAAGATATAGCCTCAAAGGATATCGGCAAACATCTTAAAGTAGCTGCTTCAAAATCCAAAAATGCGATCTACTCCTTTACCCGCGACCTTATCGGGACACAACAAACCAAAGAACAATTTCTAGACGAAACCCAGCGACTATTCGATGCCAGTATAAAATTGACAGCGCCAGAACGTAAGATGGTACTCAGTGGGGTCTTAGATCAAGCCGGGCAAGCCGGTAGCCTATTTGTGATTCAAAACATATCAGCGCTCAAAAAGAAAGATGCGCGCACCTGTATGAAAGATTTTATGGAAGCCGGTGGAAGTATGCCAGATATAGCCGTTTGGTTACAGTATGCCGGGCAGGTGCTCAGAAAACATCGTGTGAAGTCGCCTGAAACCGCTAACATTGTCGTAGACGCGCTTGATGATGCCGCTGAATGGTTGGTAGATGCCCTTGAAGATACAGTAGATGGTATTGTAGAAGCTGTCGATGCGATTATTGATGCCGCAACCAATATTGGGGAAGGGCTAGCTAGGTTGTTCGAAAAAGTGGTCGCATGGACGGCTGAACAAATCGGTGATATGTTGGCCGCATTGATAGAAGCTGGGCGTGAATTGGGTGAATTTATCGGGGCCGTATTTGTCTGGACCTATAATCAAGCATCCAAGTTTGTAGAAGCTGCTTTTGCCGTAGGTTATACGATTGCCGATATTTTAAAAACGGTAGTTTCCGAATCCTATTTTGTAATGCGCAGGTTCGTAAACGGGATAATTAAAAACTTAGGCCCTATTTCCGATATATTCAATTTTGTTCTAGACCAAGCGGAAAACGCTACTAGTGCCTTATGGAGAAGTACATTGCTCGCCGTTCGATATGCCAAGGGAAGACTGATGAGCGCATTAGATTGGGTAGCGACGCAATCACAAATGGCACTTGAAGGTATGCTCAGAGCTTGGGAGAGTATTGGGGAGGCCTTAAGTACTTTTTACGAATGGGCCAATACGACAGGTACATTAATCTGGGAAAAAATAGGAATTGCTACGGCGGCCATTGGTAATTCTTTTTACTATGCATACCATTTCTTGACTACCAGTGCAATACCTTTTATTTTCGACTATACACGCGGTCTACTTGATGCCGGAATCGCTATAGCCGGGCTAATCAGTTGGGCGGTAACCGAAACCGTAGAAGCTTGTGCCGAAGTTATCCGTGCGGGGTTAGATGCGGGGCTTACCATTGGCAACATGCTTGTCGAAATCGCCCAGGACCCGGGAAATGCCCTGGGTATATTCATTCAAGGTATGCAAGATATCGGTCAAACGCTCGACGACCTCTTCCAGGCTGTCATTATAGATACAGCCGAAGAATTTCTAGAAGAAGTTGTGGCCATGCTCATTGAGTTGAGAGAGGCGGTTCAAGATATGCTCATGGCGACCTTGCGTTTAGGTGCTGCGGCCTTCGCAACGCTTATTGCCCATTTGTTCTGTCTTTTGGGCAGCTACAGGGGGCTTAGACCAGAAGAGGAAGCGGACGCAAGATTGGTATTTGGCAATAGCCTAGACTATCAAAATGTCTTTTTGTCTACCGAAGACCCACTGAATTTTATCATTTTCGGAATTCAGGATTTATGGACTAAGGAGCCCCAATCCAGGGCCTTTGTAACTATCAATCTTATTAACTTTGATGTGAGCGACGGAACTATTGATCGCCCAACGCTTATTCATGAGCTTACGCACATTTGGCAAAGCAAAGAGGTGGGCGGTATTTATATGGCCGAAGCTGCAATTGCACAAACCGATCTTGGAAGCGGGTACAACTATGGCTATGCCGATTCTAATGTACCTGTAGCCAATTCGTTGACTATTAATGATCGTTACGATGGCATAACCACAAATCATAGAAACTTAGGCCGTATTTTGGGAAGAAACGGTGAAACGGCACTCAATGATGCAAATGGTGACTTTGAGGCCTTCAATAGAGAGCAGCAAGGGCAAATAATGATGCATTGGTTTGTTAGAAAGCATCTCACCTTGTTGGACACGGTAGGGAATCCCGTTGTTTTTGATACAGCAGCTTTTGATCCGTATCAACAATTTGTATTCAATTCATAAGTTTTGAGGTTGACTAGCATATTATCCTCGAAACTCGTAAAGGAGGCCATTGAGACAAACTTGGCCAAAACAATTAAAGTTGACCATTGGCTTACTCCTAAATCTATTCCATATAAGAAAGATACGATTGTAAAACTTTTGAATCAGAATGGGGTACATTATGGTAACGTGATTCTATTTGTTCAATATGGAAAAAGGAATCCAGCTGATTTTCCAGAGATCTGTGTTGATGATCTTGTACTATCGTTGGTATTTTATAAAACAGTAGCTGATATCGTGAATTGGATGATGGCCATAAAGCTATATTCAAAAGTACAGCCACAAAAAGTTCTGACGCTTGCCATGATGAAACCGCTCTATATGAAATGGGGCGAAAAAATCTATCAATGTTTGCGAAGACATCGCTATAACAAAGGTCAGGTGAAAAGGCACTTTGCAGATACGACTACTAATGTAGAGTTGGGCCATAAACTCAGCCGAGGTTGTACGCTTGCCATTTATGTCGGTCATGGCAGAAGCCGAGGCTGGTCTGGCTATCGCGGTTTTCGATGGCGACATTTAAACCAATTCAAGCAGACCGTGCCCATTGGTAGTCTTATTTCTTTATCGTGCAACAGCCTTCTTCATGACAAAAAGGAATCATTGCCTATGGGACTTCAGCTCATTATGGAAGGGCGAAGTTGTACGTTCTTTGGTACATGGGATTCCGTTCATATCGTTCCCTTACGTACCATTACCAAAATTCTGTTAGCAATATTTACAAATGCTCAAAAAGTAACCGTAGGGGAATTAATTGCCGATGCGCATTCACAAGTGCTAGCATTAAATGATGCTTTGGTGCTTGAAAATTGGTTAAAATTCCGGTTAATCGGGAGTCCTTTTCAGATAATTTAAGGCGGGGTCACCTGATTACCTTCATTGATTTGTTGGGGAGAGATATTTTATTAAAAGCAATACATACGTAAGTCCAAAAAAACTGTTAACTTCCTCATCGGTAATTCTTATGTACTAAAAGTGGGGCGCTATTTTCTGGGGAGTTTATTCTTCTTCTTTTTTTTAACGGGACATTCTCAAAACCTATCAGGCACAAAACTGAAGATTAAAAAATCTGATGGAGAAATTGTACTCGACGGCATTCTTGATGAACCTGCTTGGAAAGATGCCGATGTAGCAGACAATTGGTATCAGAACTATCCGGTCGACAGTCTGCCTTCCCCATTTCAAACGGAGGCACGGCTGACCTTTACCGATGAATTTATTTATGTCGCATTCGTTTGTTTTGATGATGACAGTCCCGATAACGTTAGCACCCTTCGAAGAGATTTCGAATATCCTTTAAATGATAATGTTTCCTTTATTTTCGGCCCTTATAACGATCGCCTGAACGGGTATTTCTTTAATGTTACCGCTGCCGGAGCCAAACGGGATGGTACGGTATCAAGTGGCGGCGCCGGAGAAAACGCCTTTAATATTTATTGGGACAATAAATGGTATTCCAAGGTTGTACGGTACAAAGATAAGTGGATTGCAGAATTGGCTATTCCGTTTAAAAGTTTTAAGTACAAAAGCGATGTAAGCGAATGGAATGTCACTTTCGATAGGCTTGATAAAAAACGAAATATCAAGTCGGCATGGGTAAAAACGCCCAGACAGTTCTATACGGGCACCTTTGCCTATGCCGGGCAACTGGTATGGGAAGATCCGATTCCTACGGCCAGAACCAATATTTCCGTCATTCCGTATGTTTCTGGAGGCCTATTTCAAAATCGTCAGGTAGACCCCATCGAATCTTCTGAAGAACTGCAAGCCGGTTTCGATGCCAAAATAGGTATCACCCCTTCCATGAGTTTAGACCTCACCGTGAATCCTGATTTTTCCCAAATAGAAGTCGATGAGCAAATTCTTAATTTATCGCGGTTTGAATTTCAGTTCCCTGAGCGGAGACAATTTTTCCTAGAAAACACCGATCTCTTTGCCAATGCGGGTTTTGAATCCGCTCGGCCCTTTTTCTCGAGGCGTATCGGTATTGTTCAAGACACCGCTGGTATTGCTCAAAAAGTTCCCATTTTGTATGGTGCCAGACTTAGCGGGTCCATAAATGAAAAATGGCGCTTGGGTCTTATGAATATGCATACGAAGAAAATGTTGGAATTGGGATTGCCCGCCCAGAACTATACAGTCGCCACCTTACAACGAAAGTTTTGGCAACAGTCTAGTTTCTCAACGACTTTTGTAAATAAAGAAAGTATAGGAGTTGGAGAAGGAGATTCCTTGAAATATTACCACCCCAGTATATATGGGAGGGCGAACCTGGACGAGCATCTTAAACCAAACACTTACAATCGTGTAATCGATGTCGATCTGGTACTGCGAAGTAAAGATAACAGATGGTACCATAGTTCTTTTTTAGCCAAATCGTTCGATGCCCGTGATAAATCAAAGACCATGTCGGGCTCTGCCTTTTTTGAATATTCGGATCGAAGCCTGAATGCAAATTTTGGAACCTTCTTTGTAAATGAAAACTTCAATGCAGAAGTAGGTTTTGTGCCAGGTAGCAATGTGTATCCGGGTCAAATCGGTTATTATTCCGAAGTAGCCTACAAAATGTATCCCAAGAACGATGCCCTTCTATTTACGGGTCCTCAAGCTAGCATGAATGACACCTATTTACCGAACGGTACTTTGGCGGATAGGGAACTTGCCCTGGGGTACGTTTTCGATTTTAAAAATTCGGCGAACCTGACATTCGATTACCAATATATTTTTCAATATTTGACCATGGATTTTAATCCGGTAAACAATTTTAAGTACACTAAATTTTTGGAAGGGGAGGGGTACCATTGGAATACCATTTCCGCCACTTATCAAAGCAACACGACCAACAAATTCAATTATTTGTTGAACTCAACTTATGGTGGATTTTACAATGGCACCAACCTAAATATGTCGGGCGAGCTGAATATGCGTTTTCAGCCCTATGTGAAATTAACGATGCGTTTTGATTACAATAATCTAAAATTACCTGAAGACTACGGTGATGAAGAGCTAATTCTTTTGGGGCCGAAGCTAGACGTCACCTTTACCGATAAATTATTCTTTACGGGCTATTACCAGTATAACAACCTGGCCGATAATATGAATTTGAATGCACGATTGCAATGGCGTTACAAACCGGCTTCCGATTTCTTTATCGTTTATACCGAAAACTATTTTCCAACCGGTTTTGCCAGTAAAGACCGCGCACTAATCTTTAAGTTTACGTATTGGATAAATATCTAGTGCGGATGCTAAATTCAGCGTTTCGTGAACTATAATAAATCGCAGAATTGGAGCCTGTGATTTTAAAAATAGTCCCGCAATAGCAGTCATAAAGAACTGTTCGTTTATCTTTAGTCAAAGTTCGGAAGCACTATGGTGTAAAATGAACTTTTTTACTTGAATTAGAAACCAATTAAAATAACAAACCATGTCTGAAGTACAACTAAAGTCTACCGGTCGGCTTTTATCCCTCGACTTTTATAGGGGGTTAACCATGTTTTTACTTATTGCCGAGTTTACGCACCTCTTCAATTTTTTCGTATTACCACAATTTGAAGGAACTTTTATTCATGCTATTGGGTCTCAGCTGCACCATGTTCGTTGGGAAGGACTACATTTTTGGGATTTAATCCAACCGTTTTTTATGTTCATTGTTGGAGTCGCCATGCCATTATCTTTTTCAAAAAGAATGGCGAGAGGGGATTCTTATAAGGATTTAAGTATACATGCCGTTAAAAGGGCATTTTTAATGTTACTCTTGGGCTGGGCATTATATTGTATCGATCCAGGAGAGATTGTTTTCAGGTTTCAAAATGTATTGGCACAACTAGGCGTTACCTATATTTTGGCTTTTTTGATAATCCGTAAATCCGTAGCAGTTCAAATTGGTTTTTCAATACTCTTACTTTTAATTACCGAAGGCTTATATCGATTCTTTCCTGTGGAAGGCTTTACAAATGCCTTTGTCAACGGAGAAAATTTTCCGGCTTGGTTTAATATGCTTATATCAGGGGAAGATAGTGGAGCCGGGTGGGCTATGTTTAACGCTATTCCAACGGCGGCACATACCATATGGGGTGTTATGGCAGGTCAATTACTCATAGGCAATTATTCGGCCAAGAAAAAGCTGTTAATCTTGTTTGCGGCAGGGCTGATCGGATTAGTTATAGGGTATGGTCTGAGTCCATTTACGCCAATTATAAAAAAGATAGCGACCAGTACCTTTGTTTTTGCCAGCGGTGGATGGTCGTTGATAGCACTCGCTTTATGTTATTGGTTGATCGATATCAAAAAATATCAAAAAGGGGTGTTGTTCTTTGCCATAGTCGGTATGAATCCGCTATTTATTTACCTTTTTGCCCATGTTGGGGGCGCTGAACTTATTAAGAAAATATTTCTTCCATTTTCAAATGCCCTATTTGGTTGGACCGGCGAATTGAGCTCACAAATCATTTTAAGTTGTATTGTACTTTTTATGCTTTGGTACATTTGTTACTGGATGTACAAAAAGAAAATATTTATCAGAATTTAAGAAGCAATCAAGTCCCACAGCTTCGATAGTGTACGGCAAATACAAAGTTTTGAACCCGTTGGGAATTTACTTTATTTTGCGTAGCTAATACGGCTGCGCCGCTTTTGCTCATTCGGAGAAATCAAGATTGTCATAAATAGGGATTGGGGTATTCTAATTCCATAAGAAAATTACAAAGTTGAAATTTTGTAATTTGTTATGCGAAATGACAAGGGATATAATAGACATAAATGATTTTATTATTTTGGTAGAAGAAGCCAAAGTAAATGAACCTACAACCGACGCTTGCTTTTTTGATGAGGCCCTGATTGCAGTTGCTTTTTATGGGTCAGGTAATGTTGATCTAACCGTTAAATACGGCACTAAACAAAAAGAGTTCAGTCATACCAAAGGCTTGGCACTTTCATTTTATGCCAATGACAACGTAGAATTCATTCATTCGGTTTCCGCTTCAAAACCTTTGGAATGTATTGTCATTGCTACAGCTGCAAAGACAATTGATAAGCTGCCCAATCAAGAAGGTGAGCTATTTGGAGACCTCCTTAATCAGTTGGTCAATCCTTCGGATCACTATGTAGAAGGACCTAGTTTTATCATGACACCGGATATGCAGGCTATTGTCGACTCCCTATTTAATATTCAATATGAGGGGAAAACAAAAATGATGTTCTTCCGTAGTCAAATCACAGCATTACTCTCTCATTTCTTTGGTCAGCTAGCCCTTGTAAGAACGCAACGTATCAATACGGCTGAACGCGAAAAACTAAATCAGGCCAAAGACATCTTATTACAGCATATTGATAATCCGCCATCACTTAGTGAAATCTCCAAACAAATAGGATTGAACACCTTTAAACTGAAAAAGGAGTTTAAAGCATTCTTTGGGGTACCTGTATTTAAATACCTTCAAAACGAACGTCTTACGCTCGCGCACAAACTCATCAGAACTCAAGAATCGACAGTACAGGAAGCCGCCTGGCATGTTGGTTATGACAGTTTGAGTTCATTCTCCAATGCGTTCGAAAAAAAGTTCGGTTACAGACCGAGCCAAATCAAGTAATTTAGGCACACTCCGTTTCGAACAGATCATACTCCTTTTAAAACAAACCTCCAGCACAACATTGAAATAGTTTTGCCATGTAACTTTTAAACTAAGAGACATGAAAATTAAACGCGCCATTGTATTGGGTATCCTCATTTGGAGTATTGGCATCCTATTGTATTCAATTTCTTATAATGTGCCCCTTTTAGAAAATCCAGAGACACAAGCAAATCTTGCTTTGTTTGTAGCTGTCATCCCATTGGTTTGGTTTGGCTGTTGGTTTTACTACAAAAAAGATAGTCAAACCCATGGTTACCGAGTTGGTCAGACACTGCTATTAACTGCTGTTACGTTAGATGCACTCATTACAGTTCCATTTTTTGTGATTCCAAAAGGAGGAAGTCACTATAGCTTTTTTACCGATTTAGGATTCTGGATGATCGCCATTGAATTTCTATTGGTAGCCACATTGTACTGGTATGCCCGTGTAAATCCGCAAATAAATGCATCAAAACAATAAGGTTATGGACATTACTTTTGAATATATCGCAATGGCTCTACTGGTGTTTCTCACCGGACTATCGGCAGGATTATGTTTTACTTGGACAAATGCGATAACACCAGGCATTGGTAGGTTAGATGATATGAGTTATCTCCTGTCTTTTCAGCAGATGAATAGAACTATAGTAAACCCGATGTTCCTTATTGCATTTTTTGGGCCCGTTATATTGGGGCTCCACAGTTTGATTGCCTTTAGAGGTGCTACAACGGCACTATTCTGGGTATTGCTCGTTGCCGTAGCCATTTATTTTGTAGGCGTGGCACTTGTGACCATTTTCGGAAATGTGCCCCTCAATAACATTTTAGATGCAACGGAATTAAGTACGGCAAATCAAGTGGACTTAAAAACCTTAAGAGAACTCTTTGAAGTAAAATGGAATCACTTGCATCTCATTAGAACCATAAGTGCTACGGTGTCATTTGCACTCCTTATCATAAGCCTTATTCAAATCACAAGAAATACGATTGGAAACGGAATATAAATCAATAATAATTTAAACATAAATCAAATGAAAGAGCAAAGTAACATTTTAGTCATAGGCGGAACTGGAAAAACAGGCCGTAAAGTGGCCAACAAATTAACCAAAGCCGGCCATAATGTTCGTATAGGTTCACGATCGACGTCACCCTCGTTTGATTGGGACGATTCAGAAACTTGGGGCCATGCGCTTCGGGGTATGGATAAAGTGTATATCACTTTTCAACCCGATTTAGCTGTTCCGGGAGCCTTGGCAGCTATAGAGGAATTGACCAAACAAGCGAAAAGGGCCGATGTAAAAAAGTTGGTGTTGTTGTCGGGTAAGGGAGAGCCCGAAGCTGAACTTTGTGAGCAGGTTGTGATACACTCAGGATTGGCTTATACGATTGTTCGAGCGAGCTGGTTCAATCAAAATTTTAGTGAAAGCTTTTTTCTGGAACCTATTCTCGAAGGCTTTGTGGCTTTACCACAAGCCGATGTCAAAGTACCCTATGTAGATACAGATGATATTGCCGATGTAGCTGTAGAAGCCTTATTGCATAACAAGCACGATGGAAAAATATATCAACTTACTGGCCCCAGAACACTAACTTTTAGAGAAGTGATTCAAGAGATTGCCGAAGCAACGCAAAGAGATATTGCCTTTACGCCAATTGCTTTGTCTGCGTATATACATGTTATGAAGGAGCAAGGTGTTCCCGCAGATTTCATTTGGTTGATCGAGTACTTGTTTACCGAAGTCTTGGGCAATCCTAACACTGCGGAAATAACCAACGATATCGAACAGGTACTTGGCCGACCACCGAAAGATTTTTCCGAGTATATAAAAGAAACAACAACTGCTGGCATATGGAATCCGCTAGTAACAAACTAAACTACTATGCCACATTTTATAATTGAATGCTCAGCGCCTGTTATGGCTATGAAATCTCCAGAAGAAATCATACAAAAGGTATACGATACAGCCGAGGCCACAGAGCTTTTTAGCAAAGGTGATATCAAGGTAAGAATCCATCCGTATACCCATTACACTATCGGAAATACCAAGGATGATTTCATTCATGTGTTCTCCTATATCATGGAAGGTAGGAGCCATGCTGAAAAAAACATGCTTGCAAAACGCTTGGTTACCGAACTCAAACTATTATTCCCAAATGTACCCATAGTCTCAATCAATATAAAAGACTTTGAAAAAGTAGGCTACTGCAATAAATCCATGGTCTAATACAGGAAAATGATAAACATCAGAAGAGCGACAACAAGTGATATCTCAGCTATCGTGCAAATGATAGCTGATGATACGCTTGGAAAAACAAGGGAGAATTTTCAAACGCCATTACCAAAGGAATATCGTATGGCGTTTGAAAACATAAATGCGGATAAAAATCAGGAACTCATTGTTGTTGAAAATGAAAAGGCAGCGGTTATTGGAACATTACAGCTATCTTTTATACAATACCTCACGTATTGCGGAGGCATAAGAGCGCAAATTGAAGCGGTAAGAATACACAAAGCATACAGAGGTATGGGCATTGGTGAAACCCTATTGGAATGGGCAATCACACGTGCCAAAGAACGTAAAGCGCACGTGCTTCAATTGACCACGGATAAAAAAAGGCCGGAGGCACTTCGCTTTTATAAAAAGCTTGGTTTTATAGCATCACATGAAGGCATGAAAATACATTTCAATTAAAATTGAATCCGTAATGACAGACAACGAAAAAAAAGACCTCATAAAAACAAGTTGGGCACTGCACGCTCAAGTTGAAAGGGGTTACTTGAATCATCAAGCAAAACAAGGAGATGATGATTGGTTGGAAAAACAAAGATTGCTTCTTGCCGATATGGCTCTACATCTGCTTCAAACCGCGATGTTACCAGGAGAAATCAAATCAGAAAGACTTCGCGATAACCTTCATGCCGTTCTCACAATTTCCGATCAGTTCTTACCTCAAGCGGATTTAAAAAAAGCAACCGAAAAAATATACTCCGAATAAATACTTTGACTCCGATCAAGGGTTAAATCCATACTTTAAAAAATGTTGTAAGGTCAACTTACTTTGCATCTTCAAATATTATAATTTAGAATATCTTCACATAGACTGTAATAATTTGAAAAAGCAGCCACTAATCAATAAAATTGAGTATTGAGTAGCGATTTTTATAACATATCCATTTTACCGTATGCCGGCATAATTATCAAGTTATGTAGGGCCTATACCGATTCTCAAGAGGACTTTGAAGATTATTATCAAGAGGTGTGTTTGCAAATATGGCGTAGTAAAGAGCGCTTTCGTGAGGAATCGCAATGGAGTACTTGGGTTTACAGAATAGCATTAAACGTTTGTTTGACATTGCTTAAAAAGGATAAAAAAAATAAGAACCATTTTGTATCCGATACCTTGGTCGCTGAACAAACAGAAGATTCTCATGCGTTTTCTGACGAATCTTTAAATGTGCTATACGATGCCATCAGACAACTATCGGAAATCGATAGGGCGGTTATTATGCTCTATTTGGAAGAAAAATCACAAAAAGAAATCGCTGAGATTATAGGAACCAATCCTAACAATATCGGGGTACGCGTTAAAAGGATTAAAACAAGATTAAAAAAAATAGTAGATGGAAAAATCAATTGAAGATATCTGGAAAGAAGGTTTTCTCAAAACAGATGCATTGATAGCACCTAAAATAAATAAACTATACAGCCAAAAATCAATTCATGTCATTGATAAATTTAAAAGAATGTTTAAAATAAATTTGATTGCAATTGTCGCATTCTCATTTATCTTTTTAATTGTCTCTTTCTTTATAGGAATACCAATAACAGGTGTTATATTTTTTGTTACCCTTTCAGTTCTTGTTTTTATCAATAAGAAGTTATTGAATGATTTAGAGAAAATAGATTTAGGTGTAAGTAGTTATCAGTACTTAAAGGCTTTCAACCAATGGAAAAACAAACAGATAGCTATCAATAAGAGAATGTCAAAATTTTTGTACCCAATTATATTTATATCAATGATTTTAGGATTTTGGTTTAAAGATGCTGAAGGCATTCCGTTGGGTGAAAGATTAGTAAATGAAATTCGTATAGGTTTTCCTGATGTCTATTTGGTATATGGAATTCCGCTAATAGGAATCATTAGTGTAATATTAATTTTAGTCTTACTGGCGTTTTTTGGAGGTCAAATTTATAAATGGGATTTAAATATTGTTTATGGAAGAGTATTCAAAAAACTAGAAGAATTGATGACAGACATAGAAAGTTTAAGGAGCTAAACACCTCATAATGGGCTGACCTTATTAAACTTTTTGTGATATTATAAAAAAATATGATTTACATGTAATAAATTTTGTTTTCAGCCACTAACCAAGAAAACACCAATTATTATGACATTACAAGAAGCATATAACTTTTTTGAAAGTTTAAAAACTGAAACAACTAAAAAAGAGGAACTGAAGGTTTATGAAAAATTCCTTCATATTTTAAATGAATTGAAGAATAGGGAGTTCTCTAAAGAAGAAATTCAATCCATCGAAACCGCACTTGAAAACTTGAGTTTAAAGGCTAGTCCCGAAAATAGAAAAAAGTACTTTAAGAAGGCACTAAGTAAATTTGAGAAATATTTAAAGGATACCTTTTCCTTGACTCCCAAAGGATACTATACTAACCTGAGTGTAAGTTTAGGAGTGCTATTTGGAGTTGTTATGGGAGTTCTAATAGGTGAGCGTTTTGAAAAGTCTTTAGGGATTTCCTTTGGCATATGTATTGGACTGTTTATTGGAGCATATATAGGTCGTCGTATGGATGCTCAGGCCCAAACAGCTAACAAGGTGCTGTGACCCCCTA
This sequence comes from Kriegella aquimaris, assembly GCF_900103215.1. Classification (GTDB taxonomy): domain Bacteria; phylum Bacteroidota; class Bacteroidia; order Flavobacteriales; family Flavobacteriaceae; genus Kriegella; species Kriegella aquimaris. Next base: position 155,942 of record NZ_FNGV01000001.1, on the reverse strand, counting down.
CCGTATTTTAACATCTTGTTTTGCTGCTATTCCAAATTTTTCGGAACCATCCGACGAAAAAATAAATCGGTAATTGTGTTACCTTTGCAGCTATGTTCGTGTACGCTGAATTATGCCGAACAATGGTAATTAGTAGGCTAAGCCGATTTTAAGAAAGGCGCATACAAGTTTGAAAATGAGGAGAATCCCCCTAAAAAAGTTGTCAAAGAAGTTAATTACGTACGTCACATTTATAAGTCTAATAGGTATTATACTATTGGGGTGTAGCTCGACCAAAAAAAGTAAACAGGAAATTGTCCTCTATGGTCCCAATCAAAATACTGTTCAAGATAATGGCAGTAATGGCAACACAACAACTACCGCACATGGTTATAGCGTTCATAATCATGACTCCATTACCCAAAACACCGCCGAATTAATACCAATCCCAACCGAAGCTGAAGATTCATTGGCACAAAGCGGTACAACTGCCGAAGAAAACGAGATTGAATCACAGGCTAATTTAGATAGTGCAAGCCCGGTTGCGGAAAAGATAGTAGAGAATTATCTGAACAGTGAAATAAAGGAGCCTGGGGGTCATTGCCTTACCGTGAGTAAAGGTCGTTTTGAACAGGCGTATAAAGAGGTTTACGGACATTTGCCCTATCAAGATCTACCGGTTAGTATGGCCTCAAAATTCTACACCCCTAAACAGGTGTTTAATTCGCTCTACGCTTCCGCTTCAGACGTAAAAATGGAATGGCGAAGCCTACCCGAAGAATATAGGGGCAAGGGCAATGCAGGTGCGATTACGTATGCGGGTATGGGTACTTTGGTAGATACGTCAGGCATTTGGAGTGGCCAATTAAAACCGGGGGCACTCATGCAGGTTTGGCGGTATAAGGAAGATTATGAAAAGGTAGTGCAAGGCGTAGATGTGAAAAAACTAGATCCTTACGGACATTCGTTCATTTTTATAAGCTATCTGCGCGATGAAAATAATGAAATTGTTGGGCTTAAAATAGCCGATCAAGGGTTTCAAAGTTACAGGCCTTTAAGACCTAGTGATTACGAAGTGTGGTGGGCGGTGAACCTTAGTATTTAGCGGATGGATTTAGAGTAAGATAAAAAATTAACATTTTAAATGTAATTTACTCTTAACTAATACGTTACACGATAGGAGGCTTACTCTTAAATCCACAGAAAAACCATGCTTTTTTTTTCGCTACTACTAGCTTTAGGCTTTACCAACGAAATACCACCTAAAATAAACAAGGTGGCAGCCCAGAGCTTTGTTGCAGAAAAGCCCTTGCCCATAGCGAATACCATGAGTTTTAAGGAAGGGGCAACCATTCGATTTAAAACCGATCCCGATAGTATTGTGGCTTCGTATGCCAGCTCTAAAGTAGCTGCCGATAAACTTCGTTTGCGCTTAAAAGAAGGCCTTCGATCGGGTACCATCTCTTTTGACAACATTAAAAAAGCGTTTACCAATCAATTAGTCGACAATATCATACCGCACTGGTATGGCACGCCTTGGAGTTTCGGGGGCCATACAGCGGTGCCTAACCAAGGTAAAATCGCATGTGGTTATTTTATATCGACCACCTTGCGCGATATGGGTATAAAACTCAATCGGTATAAATTGGCTCAAAAATCACCTATCGATGAAGCTAAAATGATCAGTTGTGGCTCGGCAATTAATAAGGTGGTACAGAATACTTCCGAAAAAGCCTTTGCAGAAATTGATCGCTTAACCAAAGAAGGACTCTACTTTATCGGTTTTGACGAAGGCCATGTGGGCTATCTCTTAAAACGTGAAGGTGAACTCTTTCTAATCCATTCCAACTATCTTTCCCCAGTATCGGTTTGTATGGAAACACTCAAGGAATCACGCGTTTTTAAGCGATTTACTAAATTTCATTTGGTCGCTATTTCCCATAACGAGACCCTTTTGCAACGTTGGCTGAACAATGGCACGGTATTGTAATATATAGCACTCCGTCAACTTCAGAATGTACTATTATTTCTTGTACATATAGCTCTGCCTAAGTAAGGCAAAGTATTTGGTATTACCCTTTCTATTTCCTCATCTCCAACGCACCAGAAAAACAATCACCCACGGGGCAATCACATTTCCTGCGGCTATAAACTTTCTTCTTAAAAGGCAATGACACCAACGCGGGAGATGTTTATATGTGAATAAAATTGAAGCATGCAACAAATGGTGGAAATTCCTTAAGGTATACACTAAAGCTGGCAGATTACACACTTTTGTAATCGGCAGATCGATATTTTGGTTTATTTGTTTCTAAATTACTTCCAGAATGGGAAACAGCCCATACATAATCTACCTAAGCCAGTAAAAATGAAAAGAATAATTATAAGAAGTTTTGTTGTAATTCTTGTACTAGTTGTACTTGTTTCATGCGGTTGCCAGAAGATTGTGGGCGGTGTAGATAAATTCTATCATACCTTGCCCATAAATGGTGTAGATCGAGAGTTTATCGTTGATTTGCCCTCAGATTATGATTGCGCAATTGACTATCCTGTGGTCGTTGCATTTCATGGCTTAAGTCAATCTAATGAAAGAGCTTGGAATCTTTGGGGTTGGAAAGAAAAAGGGGAAACCGAGCAAATTATAACGGTGTATCCCCAGGGGTTGTCCTATACCTTTGGCCCAAACCAAATTTCAATGACCAAATGGGATGACGGAGAGCTAAGCGACCCTGCTAATCCGTCAGACCTTAACCCGGCAACACAAACCGTAGCAGATGATGTTGCTTTTGTAAGGTCAATGGTGGCATTTGTTAAGCTGGGCTACTCCACAGATCAAAACAAGTTTTATGCCAGCGGTTTTTCGAACGGAGGCGGTTTTGTGTGGCGCTTGGCCATGGAAGCAGCCGATATTTTTCAAGCCTTTGCCCCAAGTTCAGGTATCTTAGAGTACCCCGGCGTAACCCCGATAGCGTATAGGCCCGTGTATTTTTCTGCGGGTGATTCAGAATCTTTTGTAGTGGATAATAACAATAATCTTCCCCTAAATCTGAATGCTGCCGAGATTACCGCCTTTATGCAAGATATACATGATACAGAATTGGATGCCTTGCAAATTCAAGACAATTACACGGTACTTAGTGAAAATGCGGACCGTATAATTATGGTATGGAATCAACCCATTGACCCAACACAAACACATTTTTATAAACTGGTTTTTTGGTCAGATACAGAACATGTGTATCCAAGTGCGCTAAATTCAAACAGAAACCCAAATCTTCATCATCTCGTTGATGAATATTGGGGATTTTTTGATTCGCTTTGAATTTTAATGCCATAAGGTTTTATATAAAAAGACGATTCAAGGCAAAAGTATTTGTCACTTCACTTTCTTTTTTCAACACTCCATCTCGCACAAATTTTTCAAGATCAGAAAGCCCAAAAATTAGGTCGTCTTCTATAACCTGCTTTGAAAAGGTAATGAAATAAGCCTTGCCCAAGCTACGATAAAAGCGAAATGGCTACTATGAAATGTTATTTTACTACAAATTACATTTTATCGGCGGTTGACATCCCCTGGGCACTATAATAAAAACCTATAACTGAAATGTTAACCTTCTACTTTTTCTTTCATTAAAAAGTGAAACTAAAAATGAATGTTTCATTAAAATCAAAAATTATGGAAAGTGATATTAAGTTATTTGAGAGAGGTGTAGTCCAAGTTGAAGGTAAAGAACTGTTTTTACAAACGCACGATATCAAACTGGACAATGCCGGTAGACGAACAGGGTCTGGTCACCGACGCGCTCTTGTTCATGACCACCAAGACGGATTGACCATAAATTATAATGGGGACTATCCAGGTGGTGTTACAATTAAAGGCACAATTAAGGTAGATGCTATTGAGATGCCAACAATACGGCGCTATTTCGGGCATTCCTCGTTAATCGCCACCATTGGGGAATTGAAACAGCAAATCGATAGTTTACAAGAAAGAGTCGAAACCTTATCAAGATCTTAAAACAAACGTCATGAGAAATAGTTTTAAAGCAATAGCAGAATTTATGGATCCCGTTGATCCGGCCAGAAGTCTACGGAAATTACTGGGCATGCATCTATTGGAAGAAGGTGACGGATATAAAGAAGTATGGCGACGACATAATCACCCTAATGGTATTACCCAACGATTTTTTACATTCAATACGTATTTAATGGACATTCCTGGAGCAGGTAGAAAACCAGCTGTTGAATACCGTGACGCTGAAATAGGAAAGTATACAGCCGATAATTTTGATATTTGCTGTCTCTCCGAAGTCTGGCTTAGGGAAGAACGAATTGATCTTCTTGAACAATGGCCCGCTTCAGCCCATGTTGAACATGAATCAGGAGGCGCTGCATGGATAAATTTACGGGCTATGTTAGGTTCTTCCGGGTTAATGACCATATCACGGACTCATGAAATCCATCGTAAAAATTTCTATGCCTATAAAAATGAATCCGGAGCCGATAAAAACGCCAAAAAAGGATGTTTGCTTACCGTATTGACGCCCTTTGCCCACGAAACCTTTAGAACCTCCAGTAGTCTGAACATCTACAGTACGCATATGAATGCGTCAGGTGATGCAAAGAACAAACAGGTGTTTGAATTAGTGAAGTTTATTTGGGAAACGATGGATAAACAGGTAGGTGATACTTCACGACCAGGCCGCCCCGGATTGAACAACAATATTTTATGTGGCGATTTTAATTTGGACCGTTACCAACGGGGAGGTTCATTACGTACAGCTGATGTGCTTCGGTGGTCTGAAGTGCGTGCACTTCCGACGCACCTACAACGCGCTGTAAACCATGAAGTACTGTCAGATGGTACGGTCACGAATAATTTAAGAAGCGCGAAAACCGCTTTTCATTTATTGCGAGATCTGCTTTCAGTACTTGGATTTAAAGATTTATGGGCTACACGAAACGGAAGCGCAGGATATACCTCAAATTTACCGACCTCACCCATAGCTTCCAATGTTCCGATTCGTGATTCGGAATTCCCATTCTATTGCGATGATACGGTAGTGCCCAATACCCGCACATCGGACAGACCTACAGCCATAGATCATTTATTCGTAACAGGGGCTACCGCAAACACCTCATTTACGATAGATTTCACAAGGCCCCGTCGCCCATTTACAGTGCGCCCAGATGGTGCAGCTGATTTAGATGATATACGATTTATGTCGGACCATTTGGGCATTTCAACAACGATTATGCTAACCCCCAAATAATAAAGGGAAGGCAATCATTATAGCTAATAAATCGCATATTTAAAAAGAATCTAAAAGGCTATCTTATAAATGGCCTTGGCAGGCGCTGGCAAATTGTGTTTAAAATACGATGTAAAAAGCGAAAGTCTACTAGACTTTTGGTTTTTCATGCGAGACGATGCGGCTGGGAAAGCAATTTGATTTTATAAAACAATCGAGCGCTGGGTAGCGGCTATTTTACATAACCCGTGACAAATAAGATTAGCCAGTGGCTGATTTTATTTGGGGGCGAGACGATGCGGCTGCCTAATGCGGGTCGCAAATTAGCTTGGATAAAATTCTTAAGAATAGTAAGATGCATTCCAGTAAAACGGCTTTTACAAAATGGCTGACGATATGATTCGCTGACGCGAAGTTATATCTGATATTATATCAAATACGGTAGTATACGCCGTTTTACAATATAAACATATTTGAACCATAATGTTCTGCGTTATGTAACTTGAGCTTTGGTTAAAAGCGAAAGTTTCTACTAAACTTCTATGATTTTTTTCTTTCAACAAATTCTTTAAAATGTAATGGAATACTCTTTACCCAAGCGACGATAGGAGAGAAGTGGTAATGTGTATGGAATGGGAAAAATGCCAATTATTTGCTAAAAACCTTGTGTATTTAAAACACAATTATATATTTGTGTATATAATAACACAACTAATTCGACGTTTGATACCTGAATTCACTTCTAATGGATTATTACCCCAAGGAATTCATTGGGCAACTTTAGATGACATTAAGGAAAAGCTAAGTTTTTCAACAAAGAGAAGAACACTAATAGCTGGATTAGAACTGGCTTTAAAAAGCTTTAAAATTGCTGGCTGTGAAAAAATGTATATTGATGGAAGTTTTGTTACTTCAAAAAATGAACCAAGCGATATAGACGCCTGTTGGGATATCTCAAATGTAGACCCGACCAAATTAGACCCAATACTTCTAATTTTTAGCAATAGAAGAGCCTTACAGAAAATGAAATATGGTTGTGAATTTTTTCCAAGTAGTGAAATTGCAATGCCCCCTAATACTAGATACTTAGATTTTTTCCAAAAGACTAAAGATGATGAGAAAAAAGGGATAGTTGGAATCAAACTTCAAGAATTATGATAAAAAACGAAAAACAATATCGCATTACCAAAAATGAACTAAAAAAGTTCAAAGATGCATTAGTATTATTAAAAAAAAGTAATGTTACTGATATTCATCCTTTATTAATTAAGGCTCAGTATGATTCTATTGAAAGTCAAATTCAAGAATTGGAAGAAGAAGTCCTGGAATATGAAAAATTAAAATCTGGTGAAGTAAAAAAAATCGTTATTGATATTAATGACATTAGCACAGGGTTAATCAATGCAAGAATAGCCAGAGGATATAATCACGAAAAACTTGCAGATTTACTTGGAATTAAAGCACAGCAAATCCAAAAATACGAATCCGAGAATTACACTAAAACTAGTTTAAATCGATTACTAGAGATAATAAAAATATTAGAAATTGGAGGTGAAACTGTTCTTAGTCTTTCAAACAGAAAAATTGAAAGGTCCAGTTTTAAATTTTCACTACCACCAAACGTTGATACGGAAGGAATAGGAAGAATTATTAGAGATAAGCATGTCCCATTTGAAATTTGTTAAATAATATGAAAACTATAACTTTTTATTCTTACAAGGGTGGCGTTGGAAGGTCTCTTACTCTATCCAATATTGCCATGCGATTGGCTGATTTGGGAAAAAAAGTATGTTTAGTAGATTTTGATTTAGAAGCTCCAGGATTACATTTGAAGTTTAGTGATTATATTGAATCATCCGAATTAAAAAAAGGTGTAGTTGAATATATTTCTGATTTTCAAAATGATGGTTTTTTGCCAGATACGTTTGATTCTTATCTTTTGAAAATTCACTATGATAGTACTTTGAGTGGTGCAATTTATTTTTTTCCAGCAGGAAATTTGAATACCAATGCATATTGGAAAAAACTATCTTCGATTAGTTGGAAAGAGCTTTTTTATTCCAAAAATAATTTAGGAGTTGAGTTACTATTGAACCTAAAAGAGAAAATAAAAAATGAAATAAATCCAGACTTCCTACTTATAGATTCTAGAACAGGGATAACCGATATTTCCGGGATGGCAATGACTTTACTATCCGATTCCGTAGTTATTCTAGCGGCAAATAACAAAGAAAACTTAATTGGGAGTAGAAGAATAATTAAGGGTTTGAAAAATGACTCAAACAATTTAACTGGAAAATTACCTAAAACATATTGTGTTTTAACTCGAATACCATACTATCCTAATCCTGAAGAGAAATACAAAGAAACAAGAATGGTAAAAAAGGCCCTTCATACTATAAATAAAGATGAAAAACTAATAGATAAACTTTTTGTAATCCACTCAGACCCTGCTTTAGAAGTAGAAGAGGAGTTCAAAATCAATTATTTAAGTAAAAACACCAAGAATGTAGTTCCAATTGAAGAAGATTATCTTACCCTTTTCAAGGAACTAACTACAGGTGATTTAGACCAAAAGCAAATTGATAAGTTTAATAAACTCAGAGAATCCGAGTATCTAATTGAAGAAGCTTTAAATAGTCGTGACAATGCTCTTAGATTGAAAAAACTCAAGGAAGCTTTAGAGCTAAATACTGACTCAGATGAAATTCATAGTATGATATCAATAACATACGGTGAGTTAGAATCATACCATGAAGCATTAGAGTATATAGAAAAAGCTATTAATTTAAATGAAGATGAACCTAATTATAAGGTTATTGAAGCTCATTGCTACCTAAGTCTAAAAAAATACAATCTCGCAGAAAAAAAACTCTTAAAGCTTTTAGCAAAACATTCGAATAATTTCGAAGCACTACATGTTTTAACTGTAATTAAAATATCCCAAGGACAATTTGAAAAGGCATTGAAATATAGCAATGAGTTATTAGAGTTAGCTCCAGAAGACCATAATATATATAATTTACAAGCTAATGTTTATAAAGGTTTAGGTGATTATGAAAAGGCTTTCAAAAGTATTTATAAAGCATTAGAAATTAAACCTAATAGTATAGACTCAACTGGTACTTTGGCTGAATTATACTTAGCTAAAGGTGATTATAAAGAGTTTTACAAAAATTTTCAGCTTGCATTAGTTTTTGGCATGGATAGTAAATATTTTCAAGAAGTGTTATCACACTCTACCAATATATACAGACCTCTATTTGAAGATGAAAAGTTTACTAATCTTTTGGAAAAATACAGGATAAAAGTGAAATTGCCAGAGTAGATTAAAGGCCTAAGAAAATTTTGGCAAAACAATAGGGGAGGGGCGCGTTAAGAATTTTAGGGGGCTGTTTACAATACTTATTGACTGGCAATATTGGTTGTATGACCTTAAGCAGTCTTAAGGGTTACAATAAATCCTAAAATTTAGCGACCGACCCGTACATTGTTTCTAAAATTAACTGTTAGCCTTGAAATCGTAGATTAACGAATACCTTTAAAAGACAATAGATATCAATGAGTATCTTTTTGTTTCTTTTTTTATCAAGAAAAAAAGATAGAAATAAACGGTTACTGGTCGCGGTGTTGAAATCCTATTTTACATAATGTTAGAAACACCTAAAGAAAAACTTCAATCAAGTCGAGAGGTTAGCAAGGGCTAAGAATTTTGCTCGCAGAGAAAATTTTAGCTGTTGCGGCAAGCTGACGAGAATGTCGTAGAAAAAAATTTTGCACACATTTCTTCGAATACTCAAATTTTAAATGAATCTAAGGCTAGCTTTTATATGGCGTTGGCAAGCGCTGGCAAATTGTGTTTAAAATACGATGTAAAAAGCGAAAGTCTACTAGACTTTTGGTTTTTCATGCGAGACGATGCGGCTGGGAAAGCAATTTGATTTTAATAAACAATCGAGCGCTTGGTAGCGGCTATTTTACATAACCCGTGACAAATAAGATTAGCCAGTGGCTGATTTTATTTGGCGGCGAGACGATGCGGCTGCCTAATGCTGGTTGAAAATTAGTAAGAATAGTAAGATGCATTCCAGTGAAATGGCTTTTACATAATGGCTGACGATATAGAACACTGGCGTGTTGCTATATCTGCAATTATGTAAAATGCAAGCATACGCCGTTTTACGCTATAGACATATTTGTACTATAATTTATATTATGTAAAATAGAATATTTGAGAGGGCACTCCTACCTGCTGAATCAGTCTTCGCTAATTCTTCTTTTTACGAAAGTTTATTTGATCAACGATAGAAATTTCTCTATCTGCTCCCCGAACTTATAATTCAAATCATCGGCGTCTTTAAACCGGGTATAAAAATGTCCCAAGTCACTAAGCCGTTGTTGAAAATCGATTAGGCTCGCCTCTTTTACGTCCGTGTCCTTAAAATAGGTATAGATCAATGGCCGTTTGTTCATTTTAAAGGCATCGAGGGCCTTTAAAAATTCCTCTTCGGTATATTTCCCCGCCTTGGTATAGAATAGGCTGATAAAAACATCGCATCCGGCTATCGCCTTGTTGTATTCGTCCTGTAATCGGCTGGCGGACATGGCATCCATAAAATCTTCCCAAATGATCAGCTCCAAATAGTAGTTTTCCTTGATCAAATTCTTGTTCTTTCGCCCTATCAATATCTCAAAGGCCCTTCGATCATCGGCCAGTTCCGAAGAAGATGCCAAAAATAAGGTAACGATTTTGAGCTTTTTATTTAGCGTCTTATAGTATTCGCCCAAAGTCATCAATTCCGACGGAATAAAGACCTCTCCCGACGGCACCGCTTGGGTAATTACCGACACCGTTTCCCGTAAAATCATCTCCTTGGAGCCGTTCGGAAGAAAAATCGATATTTTAAAGGTCAACGGAAATTCCCCCATCGTTTTCGGCATAACGTCAAAATTCCACTCCGTATATTCATACGCGTCGACAGGCTGTTTGATATTGTTCAAGGCGGTAATCTCAAAATGCGGATTGGGCAAAAACTCCACCTCCATAACATCCGACACCCGAATATCTTTTTTGACCACTACCTCCCGATTTCGTTCGGGAAAATCTTTGATAATGGTAACTTCATCAAAACCGATCCGAATAATACAGCGATGGGTATTCTGCAATTGCATTTTCGTAGGAATACTATGCGCCAATACCCCCTTGTTCGGCATTTTCGAGCTTGTAGCATTATCCTGTCCGCCCACAATGCCACCCGATACTCCCGTTTCCTCGAGACCCTCAAATTCCACTCCGGCACGTTCGCCCAACCCGGGCTGTACTTTTCCCTCTTCGAACACCGTTTCTGAACTACTGGCCTCACCGACCGTACCCTTTCCTATAATTCCCCGAAACTTACCGAACAAGCCGCCAATTACATCGGTTACCGAGCGTTTTGCCTTTGGCAATTTACTTTTCTTTGTAGCCTTAGGTCGTGGAGCGGTCACCGAAACTGGCCTATCATGGTCAACATTACGCTTTAGATTAAAACTCGATAGTAATTGTTCGATGTCCAAGCTCCAATGGGCACTATTCCTAAAATCCCAAACTTGAAGGTGTGCAAGTTGTTCGGGCAGCTCACAATTCGCTATGCGTATCGGAAGTATCATTTTTTCTAGCCTTATCGCCAAAGCGACTTCTTCCATTACTTCAGATGAACCAACGGAAGTATCGGAAAGCACTACAATCAATATGTCGCCTTTACCTATTTGCCGCGCTTTGGTATTTTCTCCTTCTGTGCCGGATTGAAGAGGACTATTGAACCACACGATATGCCCTTCCCTTCTAAGGGCATCGGCCAGCTGCGAAACAAAGGCCAGGTCACTACGGGAATAACTGATAACTATGCTCTTTTTACCCATGCAGCATGCTAGATTTAATGGAGTGAAATATCAAGGGGGAAGTTTTGATACGGCAAACGTAATTGTTTGCAGCAAAAAAGTTACAATAAAATTCTGAAAGGGAAAGAAAGCAGCAGGGATTCCTTGTTGGAAGAAGTATAAAAAACATCTCTAAAAATCGGACTTGAGGAAACCTATAAAAATACTTTTGGCCATACGTCGTATAAAAACCAGAAGGCTAATTCACGAAATATGGCCAAAAGTAAGTGCTTTTCTTAGAGCACCGCTTCCACCCTATTTGTTTGAAAACGATCACCAACCTATCTGCGCATGACCAGTGCTACACATAGCTTGGCTAATAATTACGGGCGACATCGACATATTCGTCGACATCTTTTCGCAATTCGTTGAATTCGGAAAACTGTTGCTTGACCTTATCAACATAATCTTCCACGGTTTTTCGATGATCCCGAATCGCAGCAATAATCTCGTGATTATTCCTACTAAACGAATCAAGGCCATTTTTAAGCGTTTGTAGGCGTTCGAACAAACTATAGGTGTTCGGTTCACACACATACGAATTTAACTTGTCACGTAGCTGTCTTACGTATTTCTCGTTGCGTTCCAATCGAAGTACCAAGGCACTTTGATCTTCAAATCGAGAGGTATCGGGCGACCGATCGTAAACAGCTCTTCTGCGTTCTTGGGTAAGTTGTTGAGTTGTTTCCATTATAAATAGATTTAAGTGTAGCTAATCTAAATTGTAAGAAAATTATTATAATTTACACAAAAAAACGCAATAATCCAAGATCTAACACACATAAAATCAGACTTTAACCTTTATTTATCCTAAATTTCAGATTTTGTTAAAATAAGTTGATTTTAATTTGGTTTTACTTTACTTCCTTTATAAATTCATTTTAAAATTAATATATGGATGTTAACTTTGAATACGACGATGTAAATGCAAGCCAACGCCTTGAGGCTTTGGCCATTAAGAAGATTAACAAATTGCTCGACAAATATGATTTTATTGTTCGGGCCGATGTTTTTTTTAAGACGGAAAAGACATCATCACCCGAAAAAGGTAAAATCTGTAACATTAGACTCAGTGCTCCCGGTCCCCGGCTTTTCGCCGAATCGAGTCATGGCTCGTTTGAGGCTTCAATCGCCGAGTCTGTGGGTGATTTGGAAAGACAATTGGAAAAACGAAAGGCGAAAATGAAATCGCATTAAGTTCGCGGGTCATGGTCCGGCAATAATTTGTAGGAAAAATGCCTGAATCGAGGATGTGGAAGCTAGCGTTAATCGTTCTCCGCATCCTCGAACTTTGAATCGGCTATGGTCTTGGACAATCGATTTGAAAACGGACTTTCTTTAAGGTCGTTCAATAATTTTTGTCGCTTTCGTTCCGAAATATCAAGTGTATCCAATAACGCCCGGGTACGTTGCGCATCGGCAATACGCTGTTTCTTAAGGGCTATACGCTCTTCTAACGGAACCATCAGATCAGGTTCAAAGCGCTCCATAAGGGTATGTTTTTGAACCGAAACGTCCTTTTTTGGCGTAGCAGATTGCGCTTGCGCCTTTAGGTTCGATGTCATCAAAAAACACCATAGTAGTGGTATAAATACCAAAAAATTCCATTTTTTCATCCGTTCTCATTTGTGCGCTCCCGATAAATATAGCAAATTTTGCTTTTTTAGGCTCGGTTCCTACCTTTGTTTATCCGAAGACTACACCGATTGGCTATTAAGTCGCTGTAAACTTTGTATTAAATTATCGCATCATGTTTAAAATGGCATCCCTGTTTAGTTTACTCTTTTTGTGCATAGGTCTTACGCCCATAATTACACTTGCGCAAAAACCTGTGGTAATTTCATCGGCCGAGATTACATTTTCCTTCGTATCAAAAGATGTACAGGGCAGTATTGCTGAATTCAGCGCCAACACTTCCCTAGATTTTGATCATATCGAAAGGGCTTCTTTAGAAGGTTCGGTCGCCGTTTCTTCGTTAAAGACCGGAAATTTTTTAAGGGATTGGTCATTAAAGGGAAAAAAGTATTTTGATGCGGACAACTATCCGAAAATAACATTCAAAAGTACTTCCGTTTCGGGTACGGGGGAAGCCTTCACTGTAAAAGGTATGTTGACCATCAAGGATATATCAAAATCGATAACGATCGACTTTAAAAAAGAGGGGAATACATTGGTAGGTACCACTACCCTATTTTCGTCTGACTTTAATATTGATATTAAAAAGGAACGCACCGATAATAAGGTGATCGTTACGCTACAGTTCACCCTGGAAGCCTCCAACTAGCGAAAATACATGACCTAAATCCTTAAAATCGTCACCAGTGACCAGGGCTGGAATTACGCCCATAAATTCTTTTATCAAACCAGTCCAAAAATTGGGTAAACCAGTACATTCCATCAAAAAATGATGCTTACCTTCGTGGCTTAAAATTTTTGATAGCTATGTGGATTTGGGTATTATTTATTGCTTTGATCGTTGTATTCTTGGCTTTGGATTTGGGTGTTTTCCATAAAAACGATCACGTTATAAAAAGTAAGGAGGCTGGCATTTGGACGGTTATTTGGGTTACCGTTGCCATGAGCTTTAGCGGCGTCATCTATTGGCTTTTTTCAGAGGGCCTTGTTGACAACCCCACGGGGCTCACTCCCAATAATGCCGTCTTAAAATATATTACGGGCTATTTGATCGAACTTTCCTTAAGTATCGACAATGTCTTTGTCATCGCCGTAATTTTTTCTGCTTTTAAGATTCCTGCGCTTTACCAGCATCGGGTACTTTTCTGGGGTATTTTAGGGGCCATCATTTTCCGTGGACTCATGATTGTATTCGGAGTAGCGCTGATCAATAAATTCGAATGGATTATCTATGTTTTCGGCGTTTTCTTGCTGTATACCGCCTTTAAAATGCTGAAAGGTGACGAACATGAATTCAATCCAAAGACATCATTTGTCTTTAGGCAACTAAAAAAAGTCTATCCGATTACGCATTCTTTGCACGGTCATGATTTTTTTGTCAAGCGGATGGGACTCAACGCGGCCACTCCCCTTTTTGTAGCACTGATTGTCATCGAGTTGACCGATGTGCTTTTTGCGCTTGATAGTATTCCCGCTATTTTGGCCATAACCGCAGACCCCTTTATCGTTTTCAGTTCCAATATTTTGGCAATTTTAGGGTTGCGATCCATGTATTTTCTGATTTCGAGGATGTTGCAAAAATTCAGGTACATCAATTACAGCCTTGTAGTAATCTTGGCCTTTGTCGGACTAAAAATGTTGTTCTCCCATCAAATCGAATTGCCCGAATGGGTATCGCTCACCGTAATATCGGTAGCCTTACTGTCCGGCATATTGGCTTCATTGCTTATCAAGGAAAAGGAGACGCCCACCGAAGGTTAAACGATTAGGCTACGCCTTATTGGAAAAAATTAGGGAATAGATTTTCGGTACCACCCAATTCCCCAATGGGAAATAAAGTGCAAAAAACAAGGCCATGCCCAAACTAAAATTTCGGATTCCGAAAAGTTGGTCCAATAGGTTATTCGGATAGGCATAGGAAGTTTCCAAGGCATACCCTCCAAACTCCAAAAAACCCATGGCAATCAGTCCGTAAGCATACTGCCGATGAAATGGGAGACCGCGGAGTAGCAATGAAACCGGGACCATATACAGTACGTAGCAACTAATTATTTGCCACCAATAAGTGAATTTGGCGATTTCCATTTCGGTACCGAACCAATTCATGCCCCATCCCCAAAGAAAATAGACGATACCATAGGTGATAATCAAGCGTCTGTCAACAAAAAGTTTGGGTTTTGCCCAAGCCCACAACGTTTTCATGTACTATGAATTTCCTAGTTTGGCATCAATAATGGAAAGTGCATCCGTAACGGTTTGCATGCTGTCCATATCGTCATTTTCCAACATGATATCAAACGCATCTTCCACATCCAAAACTATATCTACAAGATTGGCAGAGTTGATATTGAGTTCGTTGATAAAGTGGCTTTCCATAGTTATGTTATCGACCGAGACGTCTTCGGGAAGATATACTTGTATAATAGCACGTAATTTTTGATAGCGTTCTTCTTTTGTCATGGGTATGCAATAAGTCTTGATGTATTGTAAATTTTGAAATGTGAAGTTAAAAAAACAAATGATAAACATAGGCCTAAAAAAGGAACTCCAAAAAAAATGGTTACTCCGGTTCCTTATAGCGTCCAAAGATAACGCAGGCATTGACATCACCGAAACCAAAACTTGCCTTCGCCGTTATATTCGGTTGAAAATCAAGAGTCTGATGCGGAATTTTGGCAGAAGCAACAAGATTCTCAATATCAGGGTGTAAGTCGTTGCAGTTTACATTGCCGAATACCTTATTTTCCTTGAATTGCAATATGGTGCCGACGCATTCGATACTTCCCGCGGCCGCCAGACAATGTCCGATAGTCCCTTTAAAAGAATTTATATAAGGGAAGTTATGACCGGAACGCTGCAAGGCTTCGCACCAATTCTGTATTTCGACCGGATCTTTGGCGGTAGCGGTTAAATGCCCGTTGATGGTATCAATAGCAGCACTTTCAACACCTGAATTTTTGACTGCCGCTACAATACAGCGTTGCACCGCTTCACTATTCGGGGCGGTCATACTGCCCTCGCCGCGTTGTCCCCCACTGTTTTGGGCGCCGCCAAGCACTTCGGCATAGATTGTGGCGCCACGTCTTTTGGCACTCTCCAGGGACTCCAGCACCATGGCTCCTGCACCACTGCCCGGTACGAACCCAACGGCAGTGGCACTCATCGGCCTACTTGCCTCGGCAGGATTTGAATTGTAATTACTGGGAAGGATACGCATAGCATCAAATCCGCCCCAGATATACGGTCCACTATCACTACAACTTCCGGTAAGTATATAATCGGCTTTTCCTGCTGAAATGCGCTCATAGGCCATTAAAATGCCTTCTGTACCCGTGGTACATGCCGACGAATTGGTGGTAACTTGATTACCGCACCCCAAAATTCCTCCCAAATAAGCACTTATTCCACTCGCCATGGTCTGTAGCACGCTTGTACTGCCCAGACGGCGCACTTTACCTTCATCAATTTGGTGTATGGACTCCCGTAACTTATCAACCCCTAAAATTCCTGTGCCAAAAATAACACCTGCATTCCAATCGGGCGTTTCTTTGGAGGCTATGGAAAGTCCGGCATCCTTCCAGGCATCGGTACCGGCAAGTACACCGAAAACGATACCGCTAGCATTTAATCCCCGAAGTTGGAGTGGCGTGAAATAGTGATTGACCAGATTGTCGCGCACCAAAGGCTCGCCCGCTATCTGACAGCTGAAATTAAGGTCCTTTAGTTTGGATTGAAAACGTATACCGCTTTTCCCATTCTGAAGGGCTTGGGTAAAATCAGCTATCCCTACACCATTGGGTGCACAGACACCAAGACCGGTTATAACGACACGTTTTCCCATACTATGTGTTTGTCAGCATTCCGGAGATTGATCCCTTGCATACCAATTTATCCGCTTCGTTATACATTTTTACCTTGCACTTTAACTTATTGAACCTAAAATAAACCTTTTCAGAGCACACCCTGACCTTCTCGTTGGGGAAGACCGGTAGTAAAAATTCCATTTCAGAACTGCTCAACCCTATTTTCAGACTCGATTCTTTCCATTGCATCTCTTGATCCAATAAAAAAATTCCGAGACAAACCAGGCCGATCTGGGCACAACATTCGGTCAAAATTACGCCCGGGGTTACCGGATTACCCTTAAAATGACCCTTATAAAAGCTTAAAGTATCACTAAAGGTGAAACACCCTTCTACCCTATTTTCATTAATATTAAGCAACTCATCAACAAATAGAAAAGGTCTTTCATACGGCAATTTTTGTATAATGTGGTCATACTTATTTTTAGAAATAACTTCTTTATGCTTCATAACCTAATTGCATGCTATTAGACTTTGGCCCGAGTACCCGAAATTTATGGACCATCATATACTGTTTATCGCAAACTCTCGCCCCCATCAACTTTGACTACGGTTCCCGTAATCCATTGCGCTTCCTTGGTTGTTAATAAATAGACCACATTGGCAACGTCTTCAGGGGTTGTTAAGCGCCCATTGGGATTCCGCTCCAAGGCATTTTCCTTTAGAAAAGCACTGCCCGGAATTCGGTTGAGGGAAACGGTATCGGTTACGCCCGCTTGAATACAATTGGCCTTGATTCCCTGTGGGGCATACTCCAAAGCAATATTTCGCGTAATGGCCTCAAGCGCCACCTTCGCGGCAGAAACCGCTGCATAATTCTTCCAGGCACGGGTATTTCCTTCGCTGGTGAAAGCAATAATACGGGTATCATCGGCAAAGAGTCCCGCATGTACTAGTGCTTGCGTCCAATCATATAAACTTATCGCCATGGCTTCCAAGGTAATTTCAAAATCTTGGCGGTTCAACTCCATCTGACCGCTATCGGAGAACATAGGCTTTAAGCTTCCCTTGGCAATACTATGTACGAATACACTAATACGCTCTTCGGGCAACACCAGTTCTTTGATTTGCTCGATTGAGGCCTTAATCTTTTCAATTTTAGTGCCATCGACATTGAAGTTGGCAAATTTTACACCCATTAAAGTAATTTCTTCAAAATTAGCATTAATTCGCTGTATATCAAGCTTCCTATCCCTATGGATGATAATAATATGAAATCCTTTACGTGCCAATTTCTTGGCCGTAGCCATCCCCAAGCCGCTACTTCCCCCAAGGATTAAAGCCCATGAACGCTGTTTCGTATCATTTAATGGTGCGGCATTAAAATCGTCTTTTTTATAATCCATTGTAACTATTCAAATATCGTTGGCTTCCTCATAATGAGGATAAAAATTCTATTACCTTTTTACCATTCCAACAGTACGCGTTGCGCCGAAAAGCCAGGTCCGAAACTGAGCATTAACCCCTGTTCCCCTTCCGTTATGTTCTTTTCAAAAAATCGTTCTAAAACATAAAGCACCGTGGCACTACTCATATTACCATATAATCGTAACGTTTCACGGGTATCATCGATATTTTTACCCAAATCCCCAAAAAGGGCTTCCACGGTCTGTACAATTTTCCGTCCACCAGGGTGAAAGATCAAATGGTCGACAGCTTCGATCGAAGTACCGTGTTGCTTTAAAAATGGATGAACAATTTCCGGAAAGTGCTTAGCGATGGTTTCAGGAACGGCAGGATCCAATATCATTTTTAATCCTGAATTGGTCAAATCAAAACCCATCAGGTGCGTGGCGTCAGGAAAATGGTACATGGAACTCCCTATTATCTTGGGGCCTACGGCAACTGTTTCCGATGATAGCAGCACACAGGCTGCGCCATCACCAAAAATGGCCGCGCTTACCATATTGGCCATCGAATAATCATTCAATTGAAAAGTCGCTGTCGGACTTTCGACCGAGACCACGGCAGCTCGCTTGCCCGGGTTAGCCTGTAAAAAATTACGGGCATAAATTAGACCCGATATACCCGCCGCACAGCCCATTTCAGTAACTGGCAGACGAATGATGTCTTGCCTTAGTTCTAGCGCATTGATCAAATAGGCATCTAAAGAAGGTATCATGATCCCCGTGCAACTGACCGTAATAATATAGTCTAGTGAAGCAGCTTCCCAATTTGCCTGCTTTAAAGCTTTTTGCAAGACTTTTGTGCCTAGGTTCTTGGATTCACGACTATAAATAGCGTTTTTTTCTTCAAACGAAGTCGCCGTAAAAACCTCTTCGGGATTCATAATACTATACCGGACATCAACTGCGGCACCTTCAAAAATCTTAATAACTTTCCGTTGAAACCGCCGCTCTTGGCCCGCCAACCATACTTCGACTAAGGGCAGAATGTCTTCGGTTTTTCTATTATAGTTGGGGAGCGCCTTCGCCACCGTTGTAATTCGTACGTTATGCATATGTTTTGGTTAGTCGATGGGTGCGCATGACCCATATATACCTAAAGGCCCATTTCCATTGAATATGGTGTTGGGTATTTTTTATTTTCTTTGCAAAGCCTGCCAATTCCTTTTTTGTAAAACCGCTTTTTATAGACAAAAGACCATCATGTTTTGCAATCTTGGTTTTTATAAAAATAGCACTAAAGAACTGAAAAAGATAATACGCAAAACGACTTCTTTGCAAGTCATTAATAATCACGCCTGTGCGCGCTAATTTTGTAAATCTTTCTAAAAATTTAGGAATGTGTTCATTATAAAGATGGTGCATGGTCAGCGTGCACAATAGAATATCACATTCAAAATTTGCGGCAAAGTTATCATCAAGAACATCTTGACGCTCATATTGTATTTCGGGAAAATCAATGGATTTTTTTCGAGCGACCCGCAAGGCATTCTCGCTGAGGTCAATTCCGATGCAGTTTACGGAATACTTATTCTTTCGGGCCCACCGAACTACTTCCCGAAGCATGGTTCCGTCTCCACAACCAACATCTAAAATCGTATACGATTTTTCGGGATAATCTTGAACGAGCCTATTCACAGCCGTTATCGTAGGTCTATTGCCGTTTAACAACTGATTCGCCCGATTGATATCTTCCAAGACCTGTTCTAGCATCGACTCGCCTACAGTGGGATCATCCATCAGTTCCGGCGTTCTATTTCGGTGTGCTAAATTCATATATTAATCAATTGGTTGACCATGTGTACTTCTAATTATTTTTCTCAAAAGGATAGGAAACCGCGCCACCGACAAAACACCCAAATTGGTCAATCGTTCATTCAATAGTAGAGACTGCAATTGCCGCCCCGCCCATAATCGACGAGCGAACGCATTTCTCCAACGATATTCATAAGACTTTTCCATCTGTTCCCGCGTATTTTTGCCGTTCAAATATTCATGGACGCATTCCGAAGCGATTTTGGCACTATGAATGGCCATGGCCATGCCGTTACCACATAATGGATGTATCAACCCGGCCGTATCGCCACACATCAACATATGGTTTTCGACAGCCCTTTTCGGTTCAAAGGAAACCTGTGCTATGGTCAGGGGTTTCTCAAAAACGGGTACTGCACTCTTAAGAAATGTACCCAAGAAGGGATTTCGGGAAACAACATTTGCATTAAAACGTTCCACATCTTTCTCTTTCTTAAAACTGGAGTAGGATGCCAAATAGCAAAAATTGACATTCCCTGTTTCGGTTTTGGATAATCCGCCATACCCTCCTTTGAAGTTATGGAGTGCCACTAGATTATCAGGAAAATCTTCATATCTATAATGTGCCTTAACCCCCAACCAATGCGACTTTTTCTGAATAAAGTCCCGATTTAGCTGTTTATCCAAACTACTACGCTTTCCATAAGCTCCGAGTACCACTTTTGATGCCATTTGCTGACCGCTTTCCGTAATTATGGTAAACGCATCATTTTTGAAGTTGACAGTAATAACTTCCTCAAATATAAAAGATACCCCCAATGATATGGCCTTTTTGTACAGCATCTGGTCAAAGGCATACCGACTTATTCCAAAACCACCCAATGGCAGAACGGTCTGCACCAATTCACCGGATACCGTGCTTAATTGCAATGTTTCTATATTCACCGCCCCCACTTCTTCGAGGTCGATATCCAGCGTTTTGAGGTAGGGTCGTACTTCGTTGGAGACATATTCCCCACACACTTTATGGTGTGGATAGCGCTCTTTCTCTAAAAGGAGCACCCCACAATTTTGCTTGGTCAACTGAATAGCGGCTGTGAGTCCGGCCAGCCCACCCCCGATAATAATTACATCGTAGTGCTCCACAAGGGAAAGGTAGACATTTCGAGAATGCCTAAAAACTAATAAACCACTTTTTATGCTTCTTTTTAATCAATTTTTTGATGCAATAAAATAAAGCAAAACAAGGCTTTCAAGTATAAAAAAATCCCGACACTGTAGGTGTCGGGATTAACTATTCTTTCCTCGGCCGAAATAATCTAGCCCTTCGTTTGCTCTTTGGCTTCCTCTTTTAATTCTTCGCTAGCTACAATTGCCAATTCAACGCGACGGTTCTGCGCTTTCCCCTCAGTCGTTGCATTATCGCCCCGCGGTTGACTTTCACCGTACCATTTTGTGGTAAATCGTCCGCTATCCAAACCTTTGCTTACCAAATAGCTGGTTACGGACTCTGCACGTTGTTTGGACAGGTTCATATTATAGTCATCAGGTCCTGCGCTATCGGTATGCCCCTCTACCAAAATATTTGATTTTGGGTATTCTTTGAAAATTCCGACCAACTTGTCCAAGGTAGTTGCCGAAGTACCTTTGATATTTGATTTATTGGTGTCGAAATAAACACCTGCATCTTCATTGAAGATTACGTTTATACCCTCACCAACGCGTGTGACTTCGGCACCGGGAATTTCCTCCTCGATACGTTCCGCTTGGCGATCCATTCGATCACCGATATATCCACCGGCCACACCACCGACAACAGCACCAATAATAGCCCCTAGTGCCGTATTATTGCCTTTTCCGACATTATTTCCGAGAACGCCTCCAATAACAGCACCACTAGTGGCTCCTACGGTAGCTCCTCTTTGTTTATGATTTGAATTTTTAACGGCGCTACAACCCAATACCAAAGTAAAGGCCATAACGAATGCCATATTTTTTATAATCAGACTTTTCATTTTATTGTTTTTTTGTGAATTCGTATACTACGGTAACGGTTTCTCCGTCTACGGTATTGTTTGATTTTAAGGTCATTGCTTGCGGTGTCAAGGATACAATGTTCAAACGATAGCCCAATCCTCCGGAAATATCTTTCGATTTGGCATCTATAAACTTGAATTGCAATTGACTGGTGTAGTTTTTATCACTGTCGACTACAGACCAGCGAATATAGCGGTCTCCGCCATTGCAGTAGGTAGAAGGTGCTATTGTATAGCGCCCCGTACTGTTATTATTTCGAAAGAACCAATCGCTCCCTTCAAAACAGATATCCTCGGCATCATTAAAGATTACCGACTTGAAATTCCCAGTGTTGTTTTCATAAGAAACGTCTTCCAACGTCCAAGTACCATCCAGTAGACTTCGCTTCTCCCTGGCGCTTTTGGATACCGAGCAGGAAGCGGCAACCATGGCCAAAGCCATAAAAATCAGAAAATGTCTTTTCATTATTAAGTTTAATTAAGTTCTTACTATATACGCAAGCACTTTGCTTTACGATTTTACAGTAACGTTAAGTTGCTGTTAATATGATACCACATTATAAAAAACAGTAAAAAAAGAGGAGTGTCGGAAAGAATTATTTCTTAACGTAGATGTTAATAAGCCAAAAGAGACAACAGTTCCTTTTGAAATCGATGTATAGGTAAATAATTGTCTTCCAGATTTTTAGCAAAGGGAATAGGGGTTTCTAAACTGGCAACCCTACGTACCGGAGCATCTAGGTACTCAAAACAGTTTTCCATGACCAACGCGGAAACATCACTGGCGATACCACCAAATAGGCTGTCTTCTTGAAGAATGATTAGTTTTCCTGTTTTTTTGACGGATGTATAGATAGATTCCATATCCAAGGGCATTAGCGTACGTAAATCAATAAGATCGGCCTGCACCTGCGGCTGTTTATCCAAAGTCTCCAAAGCCCAATGTATTCCTAGGCCATAGGAAACTATGGTAATAGCATCACCCTCCCTTAAGAAACTAGCCTTTCCAAAAGGAAGCGTATAGTACCCGGAAGGAACATCTTGGTAAGTACTTCGATACAACCCCTTATGCTCAAAAAACAAAACAGGATTAGGATCGTTGATTGCAGTTGTCAATAAACCTTTGGCATCGTAAGGAAATGCCGGGTACACCACTTTTAAACCTGGAGTTTTGGTAAACCAAGCCTCGTTCGTCTGCGAATGAAAGGGGCCGGCCCCTACCCCACCTCCGCAAGGCATGCGTATCACGACATCTGCAGGTTCGTTCCATCGGTAATGGCTTTTGGCCAAATAGTTTACAATCGGATTAAAGCCGCTACTCACAAAATCGGCAAACTGCATCTCGACCACGGCTTTCATTCGGTTAATGGATAATCCCATTGCGGTTGCTATGATACCCGATTCGCAAATCGGCGTATTCCGAACCCGATCTTTTCCAAAAGCACCCACAAACCCTTCCGTCACCTTAAAAACGCCGCCGTAATCTGCAATATCCTGCCCCATAAGCACTAGGTCGTCATGACGTTCCATGGACTGTCTAAGTCCCTCGGAAATTGCATCGACCAAACGTATATTCTTTATTTCTGTATTTACTTTAAAATGTTGATATACAGAACTTTTAAAAACATCACCTATCTCTTCACTTACATCTTCTATTTCGTTCTCCCCGAAGGCAATTTTCAGACTGGCACTGATTTCTTGCTCAATATCCTGTTGAAGTTCGGACTGCAGTTCCTCATCTATAATTTCGGTCTCCATTAAAAACTGCCTGTAGTTTTCAATTGGGTCTTTTTCCTGCCATTTCGATAACAATTCTGACGGAACATATTTAGTGCCACTCGCCTCTTCATGGCCACGCATTCGAAAAGTTTTGAATTCTAATAAAACCGGCCTCGGATTAGTACGGATACTTTCACAAAGGGACGCAACTTTAGTAAAAACCTCCAATATATTATTCCCGTCAATCGTATACGATTCTATTCCGTAACCAACTCCCTTATCGCTTAGATTGTCGCATCGATATTGTTCGTTAGTCGGTGTTGACAGACCATATCCATTGTTTTCGATACAGAATAGCACAGGTAAATCCCACACTGAAGCTATATTTAAAGCTTCATGAAAATCACCTTCACTTGTCCCGCCTTCCCCTGTAAAAACTGCGGTTACCCTTTTATTTCCTTTTAGGATATCCGCTAGGGCAATGCCGTCAGCGACACCCAATTGCGGACCTAAATGCGAAATCATACCAATGATTTTATATTCCTGTGTCCCAAAATGGAAACTACGGTCCCGTCCCTTTGTAAAACCGCTTGCCTTACCCTGCCATTGCGCAAATAAACGAGGTAGCGGCACATTGCGCGTTGTAAAAACACCTAGGTTTCGATGCATGGGCAATATATACTCATCGGCTTTCAAGGCACTTGTTACACCAACGGCGATTGCTTCTTGACCGATACCGCTGAACCATTTGGAAATTTTGCCTTGGCGGAGAAGTACCAACATCTTCTCCTCGATCATACGCGGCCTTAACATTCGTTTGTATAGGGAAATCTGAGTGGTCGGGTCAACGCCCGTAGTAGTGTATTGCATGGCATTTGAAATAAGAGATTTTCTTATCTGCCATAAAAGTAAGAAAATTGGAGTCCATAAAAACTACCGTTATCAAATGTTGTATGCTTTATATTTTATTAACTTTGAACAAATAAAAACACAGAACCTATGAGTGCGATACCCAGTGTAAATTTGGAAGAGTTCCTATCTGGCGACGAGGCTAAAAAGCAAAAATTCATCAATGAGATAGGGGCGGCTTTTGAAGATATTGGTTTTGTAGCCCTAAGCGGGCATTTTCTTTCCGAAGCCTTGGTAGCAAATTTATATGATGAAATTAAAAAGTTCTTTGCACTTCCCCAACAGACCAAAGACAAGTACGAGATTGCCGGAATCGGTGGACAGCGTGGGTATACTTCCTTTGGTAAAGAGCATGCAAAAGGGCGCAAAGAAGGTGATTTGAAGGAATTTTGGCATTTTGGCCAATATGTCGAAGACGACCCTAAATTGGATTCCGAATACCCTGATAACGTAACAGTAGAAGAATTGCCCGACTTTAATAAAGTAGGCAAAGAAACTTTTAAAATGCTGGAGAAGACAGCGAAATATGTACTTAGGGCATTGGCGCTGCACCTCGATTTAGAGGAAAACTATTTTGATGAATATATTAAAAATGGTAATTCCATTTTGCGTCCCATACATTATCCACCTATTACCGAAGCCCCTAAAAATGCCGTACGTGCAGCGGCCCACGGTGATATTAATTTGATTACGTTGCTCATGGGTGCGCATGGTAAAGGATTGCAAGTGAAAAATCACAAAGACGAGTGGGTCGATGCCATTGCCAGACCCGACCAACTTATGATCAACGTAGGCGATATGCTTTCACGCCTTACCAACGATAAACTTAAGTCGACGATCCATCAAGTGGTAAATCCACCAAAAGAATTATGGGGTACCTCCCGTTATTCCATCCCCTTCTTTATGCACCCGATTAGTGAAATGCCTTTAAATTGTTTGGAAAATTGTGTTGACACAGCACACCCTAAGCAATTTGACGACATCACGGCCGGAGAATTTCTAAATGAGCGATTGATAGAGCTCGGACTGATCAAAAAATAGCATATGGATCTTCAAGACCAACTAAAAAATTTGTTTCCAGAACATAAACCTTCCGAAGAAGAAAAAAAACCGGTTAAAAGTGATATCTGGCTACAGGATGACCCAATTATTTGTAAATATGAGAAAAGAAAGGGTAAGCCCATTACGATTCTGGAAGGATATAACGGGGCAGAAAAGGATTTTAAAAAACTGGCCAAAGAACTAAAGACCAAATTAAGTGTTGGGGGTACCATAAAGAATGATTCAATTATCATTCAAGGAGACTACCGAAACAAGATAATGGATATTCTAAAAGCCAAGGGTTTTAACGTTAAACGTGTAGGTGGGTAAAGCACAATCACAATAAAACATGCCGTTTCTGTGTTTTATTACAGAAGAGCATTGTTTTCTGTTAATTATTTTTGTTATTTTCGATTTAATATTACTTTTATTATCCAAATTAAAACCACACCCACATGAGTTCCCTTTTACATATAACTAACGGAGACCGCTTTACGGAAAAACTAAAATCCTTAAAGTTAAAGGGAGACATTATTACCTGGCGCGAAATGTTGTGCGAAGGCAAGACCGAAACCAATGTGGGCAGTGAGTCCTTCTGGAAAACCCGCTTCGAATTCCTGAACAAAAATTATAAAGTATCAAAATCTTGGTTCATAGAAAAAACGCTAAAGGAGTATCGATCACTATGTAACCATAAACAGGAAGATCATATCGTTCTTTGGTTCGAATATGATCTTTTTTGCCAAGTAAACATGCTTGCCGTGCTCAGTTGGTTGCAAACACATCGGAAATATGCCGAAATCTCATTGGTTTGCAGTGGAAATGAAGATGATAGCGATACCATGTACGGGCTCTGTGACCTGAGCGATGAACAATTGCTAAATATGTACGAGAACAGAACGGTTCTCAATCAAGACGATATCGAATACGCCGATTATGTATGGCAATTGTACTGT
The DNA here is from genome assembly GCF_900103215.1 of Kriegella aquimaris. Classification (GTDB taxonomy): domain Bacteria; phylum Bacteroidota; class Bacteroidia; order Flavobacteriales; family Flavobacteriaceae; genus Kriegella; species Kriegella aquimaris. The sequence goes on along the minus strand of NZ_FNGV01000001.1, from coordinate 129,472 downwards.
AGTGACAACCCGATTCGTCTTGAAAACTTAAAAGATTTTGAAGACTTCAATTTCAATTACCTTGCCGACGCGGTGAACAGCCATTTACATCGGTTTCCGACTATCAAAAATGGCCTTAACCAAATGGAAAACAATATTCTGCAGCTTTCCTTAGATCAAAAACCATCATCTAGAAAGGCATTTATTGATATTCTTGTTAAAAATCAGGGAGGACTTGGTTTTGGAGATTCGCAGTATGATAGGGCCATTACCCGACTTAAACCCTTGTTTTCTACTTTTAACCCTGTCAAACTATCACGTAAGGGGAAAGATATTTTGGAAGGAAAAACCAGTTACTACTCTTGCATTCAGGATAATGATGTCTACCTTGGCGGAGCATTAAAATACAATTTCCTTTACAATACAGATGCCAATCGAATTCTAAAGCTCTAATATAAGATGGCTTTAAATGCTTCAGAGCTCATCTTAAATGCCGATCAAAGTATTTATCACCTCAATTTACTGCCTCAAGACTTAGCCGGCACAGTCATCACCGTTGGTGATCCCGACCGTGTAAGCGACGTTTCCGACCATTTTGATACCATTGAACTTAAAAAAGGAAAACGGGAATTTATAACCCACACAGGAACCCTGAACGGAACACGAATATCGGTAGTCTCCACCGGAATTGGTACTGACAATATTGATATTGTGCTCAATGAATTGGACGCTTTGGCTAACATCGATTTTACGACACGAGCTATAAAGACAAAACAAACGCAACTAGATATCATTCGTATTGGAACATCAGGAGCTATTCAACCAGATATACCCATTGATTCCTTTTTGCTGAGCGAGTATGCCTTAGGACTGGATGGATTAATACATTATTACAATAATGGTGACATACAGCACGCTGACTTTCAAGAAGCCTTTGTACGACATACCAAATGGGCCGCTGAAAAATCGACGCCCTATACGGTCCAATGCGATAGGGAATTGGCCAAAAAACTCAGTTCAAATCGTATACGATTAGGCGCAACAGTAACATGCACGGGATTTTACGGACCACAAGGTAGACAATTGCGCTTGGCTGCCCGAAATAGCGAGTTTATCTCAGATTTGCAATCCTTTCAATATAACGGACAACAGTTGACCAATTTAGAAATGGAAACCTCGGGCATTTATGCGCTCTCAAAGTTGTTGGGACACCGAGCTATTTCCTTAAATGCGATACTGGCAAATCGAATTACAGGAGCTTTTTCCAAAACTCCAAAAAAAACAGTTGACAAACTTATCAAACACGCATTGGAACTATTGACGCTTGATCAAAATTAGACCACCGAGGTTACCGACCCAAAGCTGAAACGAAAAAAGGCCTTGCTGCCAAACAGTAGTTAACAATAATTTAGATTGCTGGGGTCTAAACGAAATGTATCATCAAAACTGGCTGATGTATTTTTATAAAAAGCTTTAAACTCGAATCGTTTTATGAAGAAAGTAAGAATAATTGGTGTTCCCGAGCACTTTAATCTTCCTTGGCACATGGCCATTGAGGAAGGGGCTTTTGCTGCGCGTGGTATTGACCTCGAATGGACCGATGTACCGGAAGGTACCGGGAAGATGTGTCAAATGCTTCAAAATGGCGATACGGACATGGCCATAATTCTTACGGAAGGCATCATTAAGAGCATCACGGAAGGTAATCCCGCTAAAATTGTTCAGGAGTATATAGCCACTCCCCTGCTCTGGGGTGTCCATGTAGGCGCTAAAAGTGATTTTAAGACGATTTCCGAGCTTAAAGACACGAAGGCGGCCATAAGTAGACTTGGAAGCGGAAGTCACCTCATGGCCTATGTAAATGCTTTGAATGAGGGGTGGGATGCTGAAAATTTGCAGTTCGAGATTATCAACAATTTGAATGGGGCTGTAGCGGCACTGACCAATGGGCAAGCCGATTATTTTATGTGGGAACGGTTTACGACCAAGCCTTTGGTCGATAATGGAACATTTAGACGCTTAGGAGACTGCCCTACGCCATGGCCTTGTTTTGTCATTGCAGCTACAGATACATTTATCTCTGAAAAAGAGGGAGCAATGCGACATGTTTTGGAGATCATTAACCAATATACAGTCGAATTTAAACAGATTCCTAGTATTGATAGAACTTTGGCAAATCGATATGGCCAACAATTAGCGGATATTCAAAAATGGCTTTCTATTACACGTTGGAGCCAGAACCAATTGAACACAGCGATTATTGAAAAAGTACAGGATACCTTATTGCATTTAAAATTAATTGCAACCGAGAATAGGCTGGATACAAAGCTATTTGTGAAGTAATCCCTTAAAAAAACACCTTATTCGTCTGGAAAGAAAGTCTTGATTATTTTCTTGAAATTGATGTCCGATAGCGGTTTGTAAAGACAATCCTTGACATTAGCATTAGCCAATGCCCTATATTTCACCTCTTCACTCGGCTTTGCCGTCAATACGGTCAAAGCAATTTTTTCGCGTTCTTCTTTTTTGAAAAGAATGTTATACGCTTCTAAAAACTCCCAACCGTTCATGAGGGGCATTTCAATATCCAATACCAAAAGAAAGGTACCGGGTTCTATCTCATCCATATGGGAATCTAAAAAATCAAGGGCCCGATGGCCGTTGACAGCAGTGTCTATCTTAATATCAGGCACCACCCTTTTCAGAAAAAGCGTGTTTAACATATTGGTGGTTCCGTCATCATCGACCAACAAAACCCATTTCAAATTGGTATGTACCATATTTTTAGCATCAAATTCAATAAAAAAAAACCTTTTACCAGCAACGACCGACACAACCGTTTATTGCAAAATAAATTAAAATATAAAAGAATTTGAGGCTAAAGTAAGTAGATGACTACAAACGTAAAAAATATTTCTACAGCAACCAAGTAATGTTTTTAAAACGGCCTTTATAAACTACCATGCGACTTCTTCCTTGCCATTCAACAAAAGCAGCTCATTGGCTTTACTAAAATGTCGATTGCCAAACCAGAATCCACGATTGGCACTTAATGGTGATGGATGGCCAGAGGTCAAGATATGATGCTTCGCTTGATCTATCAATGCCGCCTTCTTTTTTGCAAAGCCTCCCCATAGTAAAAAAACCACGCCCTCCTTTTCATCCGATATTTTACGGATTACAGCATCGGTGAAGGTTTCCCATCCTTTCTTTTGGTGACTGCCCGCTTGGTGCGCCCGAACGGTTAGGGTCGCATTTAAAAGCAGTACGCCTTGATCTGCCCACCGTTCTAGATTTCCACTTTTAGGATATGGCACCCCGGTATCGGTCTCCAATTCTTTAAAAATATTTATCAATGATGGAGGGTGCGGAATACCGTCACGGACCGAAAAACAAAGTCCGTTCGCCTGATTTGGACCATGGTAGGGATCTTGTCCGATAATCACCACCTTGATTTCGTCAAAGGGACAATGGTCAAAAGCAGCAAAAATCTCCCTTCCGGGCGGATAACAAATATGATGATCGTACTCGGCCTTTACAAAACGCCGTACCTCTTTAAAATAAGGTTGTTCAAATTCCATTTGCAATTGTTTTGACCAACTTTCATGGATGGTAACGCTCATCAAGTAACTATTTTAATTTTATAAACTTTTTTCGCTTCGTATATCCACCTTCCGCTCATCTTATTATTGAATCGACTAAAAAATGGAAAGTTTAAAAATAGTTAAAAACTTTGGTATTACTGCGGGCCACAAATTATGTATCATGTCACCAAAAAGTATTAAAAAATATTTTTAAAACGCTGTTTTAAAGATATTTGAAATGAACTACTTAAACTAAAACAATAGCTATAATTAAACAGTATTTTTAGAAAATTTTACCCTTTAAACCCTTGACGACAAAGGTGTTGTTTCTTAATTTAGGGTTATGACATACGAAAAATGTAAAATGAAATTTATATTAAAATGATAGGAACCAAACACCGTATTCGTTACAAAACACTCCTGTTTTTAGTACTAAGCTATACCTCTTTAGCCCATGCCCAAACTTTTTACGCTTTGCAAATCGACCGGAACATACGTTTCAAAGCAGCGGATATTACAAGAGCATACCAACCGCATTTGGTAATGGGAAGCGAACAAGCGTTAATCTTCAAACAAACAGTGGCCAAATTTTTGGTGAAGCGCAAATCTATCGAAACCAACCCAGCTCTTTCACCTAATGCCAAGTACAGCCTATTAAAACAAATTTCGAGTCGTGAGACCTCTGAGATGGCCGATGTTCTCGAATCATATCGCTGGCAGGAATATATGCGCATTAAAGAAAACATTCAACCAATACCAAAACCCCACCCAATCGCCCAAGAATTGATAGTTCATAAAGATGAGCGGCAATGATGCCCATTGTTGTTGAGAAAGACCATAGCAAAACAGGAGTTGCTAATAAGAAGAGAATTCCCCTCACCTTTCACAAATGCAACTATTTTAGTGGAAAGTGGAATTTAATGCCCTTTTTAAAATAAAAGAACACGAAAAGCTTTATATCAGTTTTTACTGGAAATGTGAGTATAATAAATCTCCCTGAGGTCAATGTTAAACCACCTCGCCACAAATAGCCATATGCACCAACAGCTATCTAACTATTCGTGTTTAACTGCAGCCGTGCCATGATTTAAAGAATGTTTTTTTGCGAACGAGGGCTCGTAAATGTCCTTTACAATTTCATATAAATCCGGAATCACATTTGTTGCCAGTCTCGAGTTCGAGTTCAAAAGAACACAAATTCCCAAATCGGCTTCCGGATATAATGCGATTTCGTTTCTGTAACTGTTTACGCTTCCCCCATGATGCCAAATGGTTTTTTCCTGAGTATCATCGTCCTCCACAAATTTATGAATCCGCCACCCAAAGCCATAATACGACCTCACATGTCCGGGCCAACGCTGGTAATACTTACTATGTCCTGCAATTTCTATAAAAGGGTTAAAGGCCTCTTCCAAAGCGGACTTATTCAATACATCAGGGTTGTGTCCCAGCAAAAATCGCATCCATCGACCCATGTCATGGGCATTGGAGCTAATACCCCCTGCTGCAATTGCATTATAATATTTATCTGTAAGTTTTAATGTTCTCCAACTTTTTCCTCTTTTAGAATGTGGTAAGGCAACATTGCTTACATGGTTCAATGTTTCGTAGTCACTGGTCGTATTGCACATTTCCAACGGTTTAAAAAACCGGTTGCTCAACAAGGTATTGATTTTTTGACCTGTCGCTTTGCGCATCATTTCACCACAGAGGGCAAACATGGCATTTTGATAGCTATACATTAAGCCTGGCTTGCTGATCGGTACTACTTCTTTAAAACGCTCTGCTATGGTCGTCATTGGCAACCCCGCTTCCACAAGATTGGTGAAACTATGATAAGGTGTACCTGAGGTATGCGATAAAATATTGGCCAGTGTAATTTGATTTGTATTTCTGCTATCCCCCAGACGAAACTCGGGTAAATAATCAATTACCTTATCCGTCCAACTTAATTTTCCCTCTTGCTTTACATTTGCCGCTAAAACTCCCGCAAACCCTTTAGACAAAGATCCAAGTCGAAATACGGTCTCGCCATTAACGAGGTCGTTCATGTTAGTGTTTCGCTTACCAAAACCATGTGAAATTACTATGGAATCTCCGCGTACGATACTTACTCCGGCACCTACAATATCACCCGCCGCAATCGCCTTTTTAAAATAGGTCTTTAGCTCATCTTGCAATTCTTGTTGCTGTTGTTTATACCGTCGTATTTCTTTTTGGTCAATTGAATTTTCTGTGGGCGCTATGTCAATAGCCGAAAACGTCGCTTTGGATGGAGGGGTAGATTCGGGTTTGGTGGCACTTAAGGTTAGGAAAAAAAGGACAAGGACGAGAAATGTACATCCTGCCAAAATTTTGAGTCGCTGCATGAATAAATTATGGTTTTACTTGCGAAATGAGTGCATGAATATAAGATGAAATACTTAAATAACGGTTGAAATACACAATTTCTTATAAATTTTATCACTTTTTCTTGCCAATCCCTTTTTTAGTAAATAAATGGCTACAAACTTTCTAAAAAACGGGACCGTTTTGATTCGAAGGTTGGTACTATCCTAAAGTTTGTGCTCAGCGGACGGAAGACTAATAATCTGACAGCATCATGACAATCAGCGTCATAAGTAGTAAAAAAATCTCTAACTTCGATAACAATCCTAAAAAACAGAAATTAATAGTTGTAGCGCATATTTTAATTGAATTTCTTATGAAAAGTCGGAACTTTTTTATCATACTGATTATAGCAACTATGAATAGTTATTCTCAGATAACGAATAGCAACCCAGATTTAAATCAAAAAACAGTCGAAATTAATTCGTATAAAATAACTTCTAAAATTGTAAAACTTGACAAAGTGGTAAAAGGTATTGGTCCCAACGGACATACTAGTATGGTAGTAGCTTCTAGAGATTTAATAGGTGAAGAAGAACTGAAAGGGTATCCTAAAATGAAGAATTTACCAGACTCTTTGACAAATATGAAACAATATCTTTTTATGTTAAATAGTTTTCAATTTTTTTATCACAATTACAAACAAGGTATTTATAGTAAAGATTTTTTCTTTAAGAAAGCTAAAGGGAATAGAAGAAAACTTAACGACACCCTATTTTTATCTGGTAAAAAGGTAAAAAACACCATTTCAGTAGTTGCCGGTTATGCTGCCGATAGTACAGTGGTATACATTGTTGATTCAAATAATAACAATGATTATTCAGATGATACGCCGATATTATTGCTTGATAATGTAATGAAAGAAGATGATATCGTTGCGAACTCTGAATCGGTTGATATTGAATATTATGACGGAGAAACTATAAAAAAGGATACGCAACTTGTTATGATTACAAATGGTGGCAACGGTAAAAACATTTCCATATCTTTCAGATTTCCCCAATATCGATATGGCAAAGTTACTTTTGGCAAAAATGATTATCTCATAGTTGCAGAATCTATGAGCTTTAATCGTTCCATTTTTTTTGTCAAAGACCGTCCTTATTTTAACATACTTGACCGAAAGTTCAAGATTAATCCTTCTCAATATCTAGAAATAGACGACAATTATGTTCAATATTCCCCAATATCACAAAATCTTGACAAAATAGAATTAACGATTAGCGCTTATGACCAAGACAATAAAATTATTCCAACAACAAATCAAGTAGGCATGTTTGCGCCGGAGGTTAGTGGAATAAATATTCTGGATAATAAAAAAATTTCACTTAAAGGGTATAGGGGCAAATATGTTTTTCTTGATTTCTGGAGCACGTCATGTCCTCCTTGCATTATAGAGTTCCCCAAAATTAAAGAAGTATTTGATAAATTCAGTGAAAAGGAATTTGCAATAATAGGAGTAGCAGATGTAAGAGGAAAAATCGATTTAAAAGACTTCTTAGCCGATAAAAATGTTACATGGCCAAATATTCATGAAGAAAACTCATCAACGATAATAAAAGGGTACTCAATTAATTCTTGGCCAACAACCTATTTAGTAGATCCCCATGGCAAAATAATTGCCACTAACTTGAGATGGGATGATTTAAATAATAAATTGGAGTTGTTAAAAGTTGCCAAAAAGACCGTTCCTTAGTCTAAGTAACGGTCTTTTTAGCAATACTAATTAGCGTTATAAATTTCTGCCCAATGGCTCTTAACTGCATAGTTGAATTAGTTGTCCCCTACCAATTGAGGGAAACAATGAAACTCCTTTCATCCATCCATTCTAAACGCAATTCGCAAAATGGTTACCGCGAAGCCTGTTGTTGCTCCAAAACTTCATTTTGAGCAAAACGATATTTAAGTATATCTAAGTAGCGTAGCGCATCTTTATTTTCGTAATCGGCATACGATTTTGACGCCCAGTCCATCGCTTCGGGCAGATTGCCATTTATTTCGTTGATAATGGCCATATTATAACAGGCTCTTCCGGCAATTTTGGATTTACTGTTAGTGAGTTCCATCTCCCAGAGTTCGGCAGCACCATCCCAATCGCCTGTTTGTGCACGACGCTTGGCCATAACGAACTTATCACTACCCCGCACAAAATAATTTCTTGAAATCCTTCGCTTTTGGGGTTGTAAGCGCAAGCCATAGGCACTTCCCATGTTTTTGCTGTATTGCACTACCGTTTCATTACGATTGGCAATAGCCTCAAAGGCCTTTACAGGGTTAATGCCTTTACCGGCGGAATAAATGCCCTCCCGAAATGTGAACTCGTCTAAAACCCTTCTATTTTTTGCATCATAGATGCGCCATCCTTTTTTTATTTGGGTATTCAATTTAACCTCATGTGCCGGTACTGAAACCTTGACGCCCAATGGATTCGGGATTTGCATGGTCGTCATATTATAAGCTACTTGTGTATCGGTATCATAAAAGGCCAATGAAAAAATAAGGTCTACATTATTTTGCTGACAAAGCATATCTATCGTTTTCCATGAAAGTGTTGCCGGCCATACACCAAGCCCTTTTCGAACATCAGCACCACTTTCCAATATTTTAACGTCTTCGAAACGGATATCGCGTTCCAATTCGTCATGTAATGCCGTAATGGTGGCTTCCGCACCTTTGGCATCCAAATTCAATCCTTCTGCCGAGACAATCTTATCAATTTTATCTAGCACATTATTATTTTCAGAAGGCAAACTCCGGTTAATTATCCCGGCACTGTGAACCCCAGACGGAATAGGAACCGCTGCAGGCTCCAAGGCGCCCATAGTCAAGGTATTCGTAGCACTACAAGATGACAGTATAATTGCTGTACCAAAAAGGATTGGAAATAGGTTTCGTTTTTTCATGGGGTGGTTTTTCTAATTCAAAGTAGATTATATGTTGAAGTTGGAGGTATTAAAACTTCGGAAGGGGGCAAATTATTGTCCGTATTTCCGCTTCACACATGTCATAGGTCGAAAATATCGGCTCCACGGCTCATTTTGTATAAGGTTGTTGCTGTCATTAGCTATTTTCCCTCTGTTTTAATAGCAAATTTTGCTCTGTTTCATGAATGGGCGATTCAATTTTAACCTAATTATTTCTTTAATATGGAGGTTTTATATTTTATCAAATATTTCAGTAAAGGGTTTACATCCTATTTTAAGAAAATTTCAAAAAGTAAGGCTGTTTTTGTATTTGACATTGAAGACAGCATCCAAGACGTATCCAGTGAAGAAGGAAATCATGCCTTAAAACAAAAATATCGCGGTATTTTAAAAGCTTTATTAAACTCCTACGAAGAAATCTACCAAAACCACCGTATCGGTATTCGACTTAACAATGTTAATTCAAAAGAGTTTGAACACGACATCCTTCTACTCGAAGACCTTAAAAAAGTACATTGGGAAACCATCTTGATACCAAAAGTCGAGGACAGATTTGAAATCGAAAAAGTACTTTCCATACTGTATGAAAACAAAATAAAATTTAATAATATTGGCATTTTTGCCGAAACAAGAAAAGGTGTTTCGTCACTAAAGGAGATAATTGAACCGGTTACCCCCGAACTGAAATATGTAATTTTCGGCCATGCGGATTTTAATATTGATAGCAATGTTTTCCCCTTTATACATCATGACGATGTAACTTATTGGAAATGGGTTGCCAACATACTATATCATATGAAAGGGTCTAACCTCACTTTCGTCAATTCACCCTGTCTCTATCTTGGTGATGAAGAATTATTTAATTTTACCCTAGACCAATTGCATTTTATGTGCAAAGAAAAATATGGGCAAATGACACTGAACTATAAACAAACGGAATGGTGTGATCAATATATTCCAAGAAAGCCCCGCATAACCAGTTTCTCTACAATTGAAAGAGATCCAATTACATTTGCAAAATATATTTTTGATAGCTTGGAGTGTACTAAAGATACCGATAAGGGCTTCGGTATTGATGAAAAAGGATATTTAATGAGTCCACACGAAATTTTAATGGCGCAAAGGGTTCTGGCTTCAAACGATTCGTAATGGCTACAAAGAAAATAGTATTAGTTAGTGGTTGCATGGCCGTTCAAGATAGAGCCAAGAAGAACATTGGTCAAGACGAAGTATACCATTGGCGCATGAAAAAGGAAATCTCGGAAGCATATGATATAGACATTGACTTCCCGATCATCACCTATAGCGATTTGATAGATTGTTTTCCAAAAGTTAAGGCATTTTGCGATTCAAATATTGTAGACCTCATGATTTTTCAGGTGCGATCGCACGATTATCTAAGCAACACCACTTATAAAAAAAGAACACCAAAATCAGCAGGTGATAGCGACATATCAATTGTAAAGAAAAACGAAGAACAAAGTCTTTATCAGAAGTTGTTCGGATTGTACAGGAAAATAAAACTCCATGTAAAATCTAAAGAATCTTGGTTTTATAGCACGCTTCTTAGGTTATTGCGCCTAATTAGCAGAAACCTGATAAGACCACTGCTCTTGCTCTTGGGGATGGCAAAAAACAATCATAAGAAGGTTGAACGGAAATATGAAAATCTTTTAATTAAAATAGATGAATACTCCAGGAAAAGAAAGATACCGGTAGTGTACTTAGGGGTAACATCAAGACCAAATTCCTATTTGGAAAATTTAATTTGTAAAGGTCTGAATGCAAGGATGTCTAAATTCATTACTTCTATTGGTAGCAATTACATCGATATTTTTGGCATGTACAATATCGAAAAGGACTATAAATTTGTAAAAGGAACGGATGTTCCGGACCAAATATGTCTGAATGCCGTCGGCCACGAGGAAGTAGCGAATAAATTAATGGTAGAAATTAAAGAAATAATATTGCCAGTAGAACATTTTATATAGGCGCCTTACCAATTCACACCTAATCCCTACCTTTGCCATCGATTTAACTGATCAATGGATAAAATTGCACTAAAAACACTTCAAGACCTTGAATTTCCAACGGTACTCCAGCAATTATCAGCTCGATGTAGTACAGCGTTAGGCAAGGAAAGGGCCTTATCTATTTCTCCACAACGGGATAAGGAAACGCTTTTAAATATTCTAGGAGAGACCTCAGAATATCTATCATCGCTAATTAGTGACAATCACATTCCCAACCATGGTTTTGATAGCATCAATTCCGATTTGAAACTATTGCGAATTGAAAATACCACTTTAGAAATCAGTGGTTTTCGGCGTATTGGTGCTATCTGCATTACAACGAACGAATTTAAAAAATTCTTTAAGAAATTTAAGGAGTATTTTCCGTTACTGCATGCGAAATCGGAAACGGTCGAGGTCAATAAAGAAATTCCTAAAGAAATTGATTCGGTCATCGACCGTTTCGGAGAGATCAAAGATAATGCTTCGGAACATTTACGAACCATTCGCCAACAAATGCATCAGGTCAAGGGTAAAATAGGACAAAGTTTTGCATCTGCCCTACACACTTATCAAGGTTCTGATTATTTGGATGAAATTCGTGAATCTGTAGTTGAAAACCGTCGCGTCTTAGCGGTTAAAGCCATGTACCGCAAAAAAGTAAAAGGATCCGTGATGGGCTCTTCAAAAACCGGAAGCATCGTCTATATCGAACCAGAGACTACCCTAAAATACAGTCGTGAACTAAATAATTTGGAGTTTGATGAAAAGGAAGAAGTTCAGCGTATTCTTAACGCTTTAACTGCCCAAATTCGCCCCTTTGCCCCCCTCCTATCCGATTATCAAGATTTTTTGGCGCATATGGATGTTACTGCCGCCAAAGCCAAATATGCTTCGGAAATGAATGCGTTGATGCCTACCATCAATACAGAACGGGAATTACATTTGCGTGATGCCTATCATCCTTTGTTGTATATGAGCAACAAAAGAAAACGAGAAAAAACGTTTCCGCAGAGCATTGTACTTCATCCTGAAAACCGGATTATCGTCATTTCGGGACCCAATGCCGGAGGTAAAAGTATTACGTTGAAAACTATAGGACTCTTACAAGTCATGTTGCAAAGCGGTTTATTGGTTCCGGTACACGAACGCAGCACCATGTGTTTATTCGATGCAGTATTGACCGATATTGGGGACAACCAATCCATTGAAAACCATTTAAGTACCTACAGCTATCGTTTGAAGAACATGAACCGGTTTTTACGCAAATGTGATAAAAACACCCTCTTTTTAATCGATGAATTTGGCACGGGTAGCGACCCTGAACTTGGTGGTGCACTGGCTGAAGCCTTCTTGGAGGTTTTTTATGAACGAGGAGCCTATGGAGTAATTACTACCCACTATGCCAACCTAAAGGCCTTGGCCGACGAACTACCGCATACAACGAATGCGAATATGCTTTTTGACGGGAAAACTCTAGAGCCTACGTTTCAATTGGTATTGGGAGAAGCAGGAAGTTCGTTCACTTTCGAAGTGGCACAGAAAAATGGTATTCCCTACAGTTTGATCAACAAAGCAAAGAAAAAGATAGAACGTGGCAAAGTACGTTTTGATGCTACCATTGCCAAGCTACAAAAAGAGCGTAGCAAGATGGTTCAAACAGGTTCCCGCTTACAAGAAGAGGAGTCCAAAGCCCGTGAAGAAACATTGCGATTGGAAAAACTGAACGCGAAAGTCAAATCAAAATTGGAGAATTATCAAGAGTTGTACGACCATGACCAACGAATGATCCAATTGGGAAATAAGGTAAATACGGCAGCCGATAAGTATTTTCATGATAAGAAGAGGCGTCCTTTAGTCTCTGAACTATTGCGTATCGTAGAAACCGAAAATAGTAAGCGAAAGAAAAAATCAGCCACCGAGGCAAAAGCCGAACGCAACAAAAAAGTACAGGTACAACAAGAGGTACAAAAAGAGGTCAAGGTCATTCGCGAACGCAAGAAGGTCGAAAAGAAGAAGGCTATTGTAAAGGAAAAAAACAAGCCCAAGCCTGTTTTTAAGATAGGAGACCGCGTGCGAATGCACGATGGAAAAGCCGTTGGTAGTATCGATTCCCTTGAAAAGAATAAAGCAATTGTGAATTATGGCATCTTCACCACCAATGTCAGTGTTGACCAGCTGGAATTGGTGGAAGCAAAGAAAAAATAGAATTATTTAATTGACCATCATAACATTATAGGTAATCGTATATGATTTAACTTGCTTTTTAGCATACCTGTTCTACTCTTACAAAATATAAAAGTCGACACCCAAGCTGCTGAATCACAACTTTGGATGCCGACTAATCTGTATTAGATAATTCGAAAACTTATTTTACACGTTGAACACTAAAATTAGCGCGTACATCGTGTTGGGGTTTCTCATCAAAGATTAATTGCACTCCTGTCGAAGCTGCCTTAGGCTCTAAACTTCTCAATAATACCATTTTCGATCGTTTTCCCAAGAAATCATCCGATGAGGTATCTTCATCTGTTAAACTTCCCGACAGTTCAATATAATCCTCATCGTAATTAGGTCTGTATAATTCAATTTCAACACTTTCATTAATAAAATGAAGACCAGTAAATCGTAAATTTTTGGCTTTACTACGGCTCCACTTCGCTTCTTTGTTAGACCCCTTATTGACTTTTCCGGTAACATTACCGTATATTTCTAAATGAGAACCCTCTAAGCCACCCGGTGTGTCAGCTATACGAAGACTATTTATACTTATCCTAAATCTGGGATAGGCCAAATCACATGTTCTTATGGGGTATTCAGAGGTCAATACCACTCGCGCCACGGGAGTGCCCTTCTTAATATATCGTAATTTATAGGCCAACGGTGCTCCGGGAGAATCCTTGGAATAGTTACCTCCATTCGCAATATATTCATATACATCGGCCGGACCGTTAATGGCTTCTGCCGCATCACCGCCCGAACCACCTATAATAAGTGCCTTGATGCTGGATTCATTTATAATTTTAGAATATTCGGCATCAATTTCAGTTTCATTATATTTAAAGGAAGCATCAAAAGCAGCTTCAATATCGGTTTGGCTAGCATTGGTTTCAATGGTATACAATACCATTCTGCCATAGGCTACTGATGCTACATACACAGGACTGGTGGATCCTAAGGAATTTAGATCCGGTAAGACTCGGAACAAATCACTAGGATTGCTAGGCGGATCCATATCTATCGTGTAGTAGGTTTGTAAATACTTTAATACGAATTTGTTTTTGTATGTAGATTGGTCAAAGTTGAATGAACTTGAAACGCTCTGCCCCGCTGCTCTATAATTAACACCCAAAGCAATACTAAGATGCTCTTCAGAATATACTTGGATCACTTCAAAATTTAACCGTGCCCCAGTAGCTCCTGTAACTTCTTGGTCAAGAATAGTTTTGATGCCTTCCCTCACAGTTGAAAGCTTGGGATCTACAATTTCTACAACGGGACTTCCACTGATATTAGTTAATGAAGCGGATAAGGTAATGGGCGCCCTATTCGCGGTAATGGGTATATATTCTCCCGTTGGTATCGATTCTCCTTTCAACAGGGCACCCGGAAAAATAACATCCGTCGAAGGGTCCAAGGAGAGCATTTCATCATATCCCGGTGCTGCTTTGAATGTTTTAACATAACATTCTAGTGAAGTGTCTTTAATGTCCCGTTCTGGATTTGATTCACTAAGTTCTTCAGGGCTTTTCAATTCGTCAGGCTGATCAAAAAATTGGAGCTGCGCAACTTGGGCGTTGAAGTCAGTGCCCTGGCCTTTATCAATTTCATCGTCATCCTTACTACAGGACAAATTTACCACCATTGTAAAAATAAAAATGAGCTTCGTAATAATTTTGATTTTTTTGGAAAATGCTTTCATGACTTAAAGTTTTTTAGGATTCAACACTTCAAAACTAACCGTGAAACACGCCTTCGCCTAATTTTGGGCATGGACAAAGTATGGACATCTCCATGGATTTTTACCCTTACCGAATGTGGACATGACAAATTTTACAAGAACCACAATAAATACATAAACACAACAAATTCAGCACTTTAAAACCATTTTTCATCTTATTTATAGTACAAAACGGATGGACACCTCATGGACAAACAACTTTTACCATTCGGATGACACCTTTTCATGAAATGATATATTGGCTATCTTAGAAATCTAAACCAAAGACCAAGATGAAACCAAAGACTACACTACTTCTATTAACTTTTGGACTTTGCTCTCTAATCGGGTTTTCGCAATACGGCTCGAATCAAAAAAAGATGGATAGTTTACTTTCAGTATTCAAAAGCGCCAAAAAAGACACCAATTCCGTCTATATTTTGGTTGATTTATGGCGGGCTACAATCAATAGTGATGTAGACAGCGCCATAAAATATGCGAAGGAAATGATCGAACTCTCAAATACATTGAAGTATGACACCGGAATATCAAGCGGCCATCAAAGATTGGGAATTGCCTATTCGTACTTATCTGACTATTCGGCCTCTAATAGCGAATATTTAAGGGCATTGAAAATATATGAAAAACACAATAGTAAAAGAATGATGGGTTCGATGTTCTTCAACATTGGACTCAACCATCAAGCACAGGGACTTTACGACAGTGCTTTTCACTACAATAAATTGGCCGAAAATAAATTTATCGAAATAAATGACACCCTTCGCCTAGGTAGTATTTATGACCATGCTTCGGGAATCTATCTTGAGAAAGGACAATACATATTATCACTACAAAATGCCATTAAGGCTTCAAAAATATTTGAAAAACATAACGATTCGGCGCGATATGGAGATGCTTTAATCAAAATTGCCGATAACTATGAAAGTATGGGTAATTACAATGAGGCGGAAGACTATTATAGACAATGCATGAAATTATTTGAGAACACCAATGACCAGTATTATAAATCAATCGCCTACAGAAAATTAGGTATTCTATTCAGGAATTTAAAACCGATGCAAAAAGATAGTGCCGAGCACTATTTAGATAGGGCCATAAAAATTGCCTTGGTGATCAATGCCCCCTCATTGGAAGGAATCGCACTCAATGATTATGGCCACTTACTTTTAAAACTTGGAGACAACCAAGCCGCTAAAAGCTATTTTACAAAAGCCTTGGAGCTATCGCGCTCAATTGGAACCAAAATGGGCGAATCATCGAATTTGATCGATTTGGGAAAAGCGGATTTTGAACTTAACACTTATGATACTGCACTAAAAAACACCCTTGAAGGAGTTCAGATAGCTAAAGATGCCGAAATCCTCGACAATATAAATCGCGGTTATGAAAGTCTTTCTAAGATCTACAAAAGCACCGACGATTTAGAAAAAGCCCTGTATTACCAAGAAGAATTCAAGCAATTAAACGATAGTATTTATAATGTCGAAAAGGCCACTAAATTAAGTGAGTTGCAGACCATATACGAAACCGAAAAAAAAGAAGCCGCCTTAGCGCTTCATGAAGAAGAAATAAAAACACTGAATGAAAAAGTCAAGGTAGACAAGTTGACCAAAAGTCTCTTTGCCGGTGGTATGTTTTCGTTGCTTGCCGTTTCCGGATTGCTATTCTTCGGGTTTCGCCAACGCATGAAAAAGAATAAAATAGCCCGTGAAAAACAAGAAGAAATCTACAAACAGGAGATTGAACATAAAAAGAAGGAACTGGCCAGTCAAACCCTGCATCTCGTACAAAAGAATACTTTTATTCAAGAACTAAAGGAGAATTTGGAAAGCTTGAAAAATTCTCCGGAAAAATTTAAAATAGAGTTTCGGCGTATCGTGATGTTATTAAAGAAACAGAACGCCGAAGATAAGGACTGGGAGGTCTTTAAAACCTATTTCGCTGACGTTCATAACGATTTTGATCAAAAATTAAAGACTGTTTATGCCGATATAACCGAAAAGGAAATACGGTTGGCGGCCTTTTTACGTATGAATCTTTCCACCAAAGAAATCGCGGCCATGTTTAATGTAATGCCCGATAGTATCTTAAAGTCTAAATATCGATTAAAGAAGAAGCTCGCATTGGATAAGGAAATCGACTTAACTACTTTTTTAAATAGGCTTTAAATCATTTAAGTTTCAATTGCCATGGTGTATCTTTGTCAGGTGGAAACAAATAAAAAAATAATACTTTTTGATGGGGTCTGCAACCTGTGCAACAGTTCTGTTCAATTCGTCATCAGGCATGATAAAAAAGACATTTTTCGCTATGCCGCTTTACAAAGCGAAATAGGTCAATCGTTATTGGCAGAGCGAAATATTGATACTGCCGAATTAGATTCTATTATTCTAATCGACCCTGGGGTTGCTTATTATACGAAATCGGATGCTGCATTAGAAATCTGTAACGAAATCGGAGGGGGTTGGTCGGCGCTTACCGTATTTAAATGGATACCCACGAGTATCAGAAATATCGTATATGATATTATTGCTAAGAATCGGTATCGATGGTATGGTAAAAAAGACCAATGTATGATTCCCACGCCCGAATTGAAAGCCAAATTTTTGTAGTATTCATAACTTTTCAAAAATTTCATCCAAGACCTTAAAATATGTATCAAACGCTACAAGATCGTTGTGGTTTGCTTCGTCAATGGCAAAGGCTTTTTTGACTTTGGCTTCCGATAATTTGTAAAGCTTCTTTTGATGGTCATAGGGTACCAAATCGTCATGGGTGCCATGAATAAAATAGGTAGACGCGTTTGTGATACGTTCGATATTCTTATCGTTTTGAAACTGGTATTTGAGTAATAGCCTTGATGGAAGAAATGGATACTGCTCTTCGGCAATTCCTAAAATGCTCGTAGGGGTCGATTCCAGAATCACCTTTAGCGGATTATTTTTCACAGCCAAATGCGTAGCGAAGAATCCACCCAATGACCGTCCAAAAAGAACCATATCGGTTTCCTTAAAGTGGCTTTTGCAATACTCATAAAATAACATACCATCATCAAGCATACGTTCAGGGCGCCTTTTACCAAGGCTTTTTCCATAGCCTCGATAATCCCAAACAACTACGTCGTAGTTATATCTATTCGATAATTCTTCCGCCCACTTTCCCCAAGTATCCAAAGCTCCGGCATTTCCATGACAATATAGCAAGATACCCTTTGGGTTCGGTTGTTTAAAATGGATTCCGTTAAGAGCGGCGCCATCTGCAGCCGTCAAAAAAAGCTCCTGAAAGTCGGTATCAAAATGATAGGAATAATCTTGAGGAAGTTTAGTACTTCTAAAAAGCAGTCTTTCTTGAAAAAAATATAACATACCTATTGAAGTAATTAATAATGTGATAAAACCTAAAAATAAAATTTTAAGCCTTTGCATGCTTAATTTTTTTTCTTCTAAAACTCAGGCTACTATTTTCGGGATCAATTTCTTTGGGCAACTTTGCGTGCAATATTTCCTCTAAAAATCGATGAAACTGCGGATATGTATGAAGATTGTTATGCCCCCCGCCGATGACAGGATACAATCGCGTAATTTCAGGTTTTATTTTCGATAGTTTTATACTCGTTTTAAAAGGAATAAGTTTATCGTTGGTGCCATGAAGAATTTTTATCGGGCATTGAACATATTGAATCCATTTATAGGTTTTGATAGGAAAACGAAGTACCAACGACATGGGCATCAATGGCAAAAAACGCTTAGCAATATGACTCACACTATAGTAAGGGGCATCTAATATTAACATACGCGGATTATTGGTCGATGCTAATTTGGTGGCAAAGCCAGAGCCCAATGACCGACCATACAGGATTATATATTTTTCATCAACCTGTTTCTTTAGTTCGTCGTACGCATATTGCAAATCTCTTTTAATTCCGCTTTCTGTTCTGATACCCGTACTTTTTCCAAAGCCCCGGTAATCTACCATCACCACATCAAAACCTAAACGGGTAAAGTCGATGGCGAACTTCCCCCATCCCTTTAAACTTCTGGAATTTCCTTTAAGATAGAAAACGACACCCTTGGGTTCCCTAACCTTGAAATGAACCCCATTTAAATTGACGCCTTCGTCAATCTCAATATTATATTCATCAAAAACTTGATTGGCATATTTGAACTCAAAATCTTCCGGTAATTTTTCGGGTTTGAAAATAAAACGTTCTTGCAGAAAATATGTGGCGACATTCATTGCCACAAAGAGGACGAAGACCACCAAGAGAACAATACCCCACATAGTTACCTAAAGATACTCTAAATTAGCGAAAAGAATTAAGTAGCCTATTCTATTTCACTTAAAAGCAGTTCGTTACTTTCGGAAGAATGGATAATAACAATGTAACCAAAGGCGTGTGGCACAACAAATTTATCACTTTACTTCATCCAAGTGATCGTCCCAATTTTCAACTTTGGGTTTTCCCATTTTACCAACCGATTTCGCTACTATCATAGCAACAGTTGCATCACCTGTGATATTCACAACGGTGCGGCACATATCCAAAGGTCGGTCCACTGCAAAAATAAGAGCCAAACCAATGGCCAGTTTATCAGGGGGGAAACCAATAGCCTCCAAAACGATAACGAGCATCACCATACCGGCACCAGGTACCGCTGCAGAACCAATAGAAGCCAACAATGCAGTAAGTACTATGGTCAATTGACTTGATATGGTAAGTTCGAACCCCAAGGCCTGCGCAATAAAAACGGCAGCAACGCCTTGATAAAGGCTTGTGCCATCCATATTGATTGTTGCTCCGACCGGGAGTACGAAACTTGTAACTTCCTTATCTACGCCGATATGCTCTTCTACACGTTCCATAGTAACAGGAAGTGTTGCCGCACTCGAACTAGTTGAAAATGCCAACAATTGCGCCGGACTGATTTTACGTAGAAATGTAAGTGGATTGTATTTGGTAAACGAGGCTACGACAATCGAATAGAAAACAATCATCAAGAATAGACCCAGAACCACTACTCCTGCATATTTGAGAAGGGCAACGAGTAACTCAGGATCGCTCGAGGAGGCCACAACACTGGCCAGCAGCGCAAATACGGCGACTGGTGCAGATAACATGATCAAATCGACCATCTTGAGCACCACATCATTGAGGGAGTCAAAAAAATCTTTTAAGGGTTTGGCGCGTTCTTCCCCTATCAAGAGCATTGAAATACCCAGAAAAATAGTAAAGAAAATCACTTGCAACATCAAGCTATTATTGCTCAAGGCAAAAATAGCATTATCGGGCACCATCTCTTCCAAAAAATGGAGGGGTCCGCTATCTTTTTGTTTTGAGGCTTCCTCCAGTTTCGAAGTAACCCCACTATCATTGGAATAGGTTTCGGTGAGCTTTGTTATCGTCTCTTCTGAGATACCTTCCCCAGGCTGCAAGATATTGACCAAAACAAGACCGATAGTAATCGCTACTATGGTCGTACAGATATAGATTACTATGGTACGTAGACCAATGTTCCTGAACTTGGAAATATCCTTCAAATCAGAGATTCCCTTTACCAATGAGGCCAGAATAAGGGGAATAGCAATCAACTTGAGCAGTTTGACAAAAATGGTACCTAAAGGTTGTATCCAATCTGCAACGAATTGTTCGCCCCAGCTTGGTTGTGTCATGCCAAACCCGAACAAAATGCCCAAGACCATCCCAATCAAAATCTTCCAATGCAGCTCCATTTTCCTCATAAATTGTTTCTTAGATTTCTTCGATCAATATAACAAATTACAACTAGAACCGCTAAAAAGTGTACTACAACTTAGATCCCCGACCAAGAAGCATAAAATCGGCAAGAACTAGAGCGGTCATGGCCTCAACAATAGGCACAGCGCGTGGAACTACACAGGGATCATGCCGACCTTTACCTTGTGTCATCACCTTATTGCCTTCTTTATCAATGGTCTCATAAGGTTGAATAACGGTTGCAACAGGCTTAAAAGCAACATTGAAGTAAATATCCATTCCGTTACTCACCCCGCCTTGTATACCCCCGCTATGGTTCGTTTTGGTGGTGCCATCGGTATTGAATTGATCATTGTGCGCACTACCCTTCATTTTGACCCCTTCAAAACCACTACCATATTCAAAACCTTTCACAGCATTAATCGATAGCATCGCTTTTCCAAGATCTGCATGTAGTTTATCAAAGACAGGTTCTCCCAAACCGATAGGAACATTTTTGGCAACACAGGTAATGACGCCTCCGACGGTATCGCCTTCTTTTTTTATTTTTTTGATGTAATCTTCCATCTTTTGCGCCATTTCAGGGTCGGGACAGCGCACAGGATTTGATTCTATTAAAGAGAAATCCAATTCATCGTATGCCTTTTCCAATTGCAGAGCTCCGACTTGCGAGACGAAAGCATTAATCTCTATACCCTGCAAAAATTGTTTGGCGATAGCCCCGCCCACTACCCTACTGGCCGTTTCACGAGCAGAACTGCGTCCACCGCCACGATAGTCACGAAAGCCATATTTTTGATCATACACGTAATCAGCATGTGATGGGCGATAAGAATCTCGAATATGCGAATAATCGTTCGATTTTTGATTGGTATTATGAATAGCAAAACCAATTGGCGTACCTGTAGTCTTACCCTCGAAAATCCCGGAATAAAATTCTACTGTATCCGGTTCCTTTCTTTGGGTTACAATGGCCGATTGCCCAGGTTTTCTTCGATCTAAATCTGTTTGAACCGCTTCGAAATCGAGTTCAAGACCTGCCGGGCAGCCATCCAATACCCCACCAATGGCTTTGCCATGAGATTCTCCAAAAGTGGTCAATTTAAAAAGGTGTCCAAATGTATTTCCGGCCATGTTCGGTTCTGCTTATTATTAAAGGTGTCAAAGGTAATTTTTAAAATCCCCAAAACCAAAACCGACCATTTAATATTAAAGTCCACAAGGCTATAGACTTAATCAAAACTTAACTTCACTTAACATTTTATTTATTTAAACTTCACATCTATCTTATTACCAATGACTTAATTTGTAGTAAACTGCCCGATGAAAAAAAGAAAAATAGAAATAGCCGTTATATCCGACGTTCATCTTGGTACATTGGAGAGCCGTGCAGACGAGCTACTCTCCTATCTAAGCAGTATAAATCCTGGAAAACTTATATTGAACGGTGATATTATTGACGTTTGGCAGTTTTCAAAGCGATACTTTCCTCCTTCCCATATGAAAGTATTGCGAAAACTCATTAGCATGGCTTCAAAGGGCACCGAGGTGTTTTATATTACCGGTAATCACGATGAAATGCTCCGAAAATTTAGTGGCACTTCAATGGGTAATCTGCACGTGGTCGATAAGTTGGTATTACAATTACATGGCAAAAAGGCCTGGTTCTTTCATGGTGATGTTTTTGATTTACCTATTCAAAATGCTAAATGGTTGGCAAAATTAGGCAGTTATAGTTATTATCTGCTTATTCTGGTTAATAGGTGGGCTAATTGGGTGCTTATAAAACTGGGAAAAGAACGATATTCCTTATCTCGAAAAATAAGAAAAAGTGCAAGTCAGGCTGAACAATACACCCAACATTTTGAGGAATCGGGAGTTCGTATGGCGATTGAACACGGATACGATTATGTGGTTTGCGGACACATACATCAACCGAAAAAGCAAGTTCATACGACTAAAAGAGGAAGTTGCACTTACCTAAATTCAGGTGATTGGATTGAAAGCCTAACTGCCTTGGAATATTCCTTTAAACGCTGGAAAATTTATAGGTACAAACAAGACAAGCTTTTACCCTTTTTTGTGGATGAGGAACTAAAGGAAATGGACATCAATGAATTGATTGCTTCCATATCCGCTCCAGTCGAGAAAAAAAATAAGGATAAGGAATCAATCGACTAACGCATTTTTAAAAATCGTTATCGGATGCAAGGCCTTTCTTTTAGTACCATCATAAATTTGATGTCTACAACTAGTCCCGTTCGCCGCGATAACAATATCATCCGCAGATTTTCGAACAGCGGGAAATAATTTGAGCTCCCCAACTTGCATGCTTACCTCGTAATGCTCTTTTTCATAACCAAAAGAACCTGCCATTCCACAACATCCAGAGGCAATTATAGTAACTGAATAATTTTCAGGAAGATTCAATACATCAAAGGTCACTTTTTGATTGCTCAACGCCTTTTGGTGGCAATGATTATGAATTTTAACCTGTCGAGCTTCTTTGGTAAACAAATCTGAAGTCAGTTCTCCTTTCTGTATTTCCAAGCTAAGAAACTCCTCAATCAAAAACGAATTCAAAGCAATTGCATTCGTAGTATCGGCATCATCGGATAGACGCTTGTATTCATCTCTAAAAGTCAAAATCGCCGAGGGCTCTAAACCAATAACAGGCACCTTTTTATCAGCGAACTTTTTTAATTGCGTTATATTCTTCAACGCCAATTTTTTTGCTTGTTTCAAAAATCCTTTTGAAAGATAGGTACGACCACTTTCTGCATAAAAAAGTTCCACTTGATAACCCAATCTAGTCAATACTTCGATTGCATCTTTACCTAAATCAACATCAAGATAATTCGTGAATTCATCAATATAGAGAACTACATTTTGTCTTGACTTATTATTTTGATTGTCAAATAATTGTAAATGTTTACCAAAATCAAAACTTGAAACTTTTGGCAGACTTCGTTCTGGTGCTACCCCTGCCGATTTCTTCAACAATCCACCCAAAAGGGAAGAATCATATACCGCATTGGTGATACCTGCCATTTTACTACCCAAACGATTCAGTTTCGTGTTATAGGCAAACAATTTATTTCGCAACGGGTAGCCATTGGTTTCTTGATATTGATATAAAAACTCTGCTTTTAAAGTGGCAATATCGACATTGCTCGGGCATTCCGAAGCACAGGCCTTACAACTAAGACAAAGGTCGAAAACCTCTTTCAACTCTTTATGGTCAAATTTGTTCGGTTTCTCGGACTGCGTCAAAAATTCGCGTAAGGTATTGGCCCTACCCCGCGTAGTATGTTGCTCGTTTCTTGTGGCATGAAAACTTGGGCACATGGCCCCTGCCATTTTTTCTGTTTTTCTGCAATCACCGCTACCATTACATTTTTCGGCAGACTTTAAAATACCTTCACTATCCGAAAAATTCAATAAGGTCGGAATCACAGGCTCTACGCGATCGATTTCATAACGTAGGGATTCATCCATAGGAAAAGCATCCACAATCTTTCCAGGATTAAATATATTGTTCGGATCAAAATATGATTTTATCCGTCGCAACAATTCATAGTTCTGCCCCCCTATCATTAAAGGAATAAACTCGGCGCGTACGATACCATCACCATGTTCACCACTGAAAGATCCTCTATATTTTTTTGTCAACTTTGCCACATCGGTGGTAATGTCTCTAAAAAGGGAAACATCCTCAGATTTCTTCAAGTTGAGAATAGGTCGCAAATGCAACTCCCCTGCTCCCGCATGTGCATAATAAACAGCGTTTTGGTTATACCCCTTCATAATTGCACTGAACTCCAGAATAAATGGTTTTAAATCCTCAAGAGCAACCGCCGTATCCTCGATACATGCAACCGCTTTACGATCACCAACCATATTTCCTAAAAGTCCAAGTCCGGCTTTTCTAAGTTCAATCGCTTGGTTCACCTCATTACCCTTAAGAACAGGGTGTGCATAACTCAATCCCGATTTTTGAATTGTCGCTTTCAATTCGCTCAATTGCCCTTCTAAATCAGTTTCACTATCCGCTTTTACTTCCAACAGCAATAATGCAGCCGGGTCACCATTTACAAAAAAACGGTTCTTTAATTGTTCCCTGTTATTTTTTGTGCAATCGAGAATGACTCGATCCATCATCTCACAGGTATGGAGATTATGTCGCATGACGGGAATCACATCGATTAAACAGTCCTCCAAAGTTTTGTAGTGTGTAACCACCATAGCAGAAAGTTTTGGCGGCAACTCGGCTAATTGCAGGGTGATTTCGGTGGTAAAAGCGAGGGTTCCTTCGCTTCCTGCCAAGAGTTTACAGAAATTGAAATCTTCCTGAGTTTCACCAAAAATACGATTGTTTAAAAGTTCGTCAACTGCGTACCCCGTATTTCTACGATGAATTTCTGGCTTTGGAAATTCACTAGAAATAATTTTTTGTAACTCTTTGTCTGATAACTCTTTATTTATATTTCTGTAAATGGATGATTCAAATGAATCTGCAGTCGACTTCGCCTTAAATTCGTCAGGGGATACCGCTTTGAACTCCACTTCACTTCCGTCGGAAAGAATAGTTTTTAATGAGACGACCTTGTCCCTTGTTACGCCATACTGTATAGATGTAGTACCAGAAGAATTATTTCCTACCATACCTCCAATCATACAACGGTTTGAAGTTGATGTATTGGGACCAAAGAAAAGGCCATATGGCGCTAAGTATAGATTCAATTCATCCCGTATGACCCCGGGTTGTACGGTGACTTGTTTTTTTTCTTCGTCAAAATTTAGAATTTCAGTAAAATGGCGTGAAACATCTACAATAATTCCATCGCCCACACACTGACCCGCTAAAGAAGTACCTGCTGTTCTTGGAACAAGACCTACCTTATGAGCCGTGGCAAATTCAATTAATAACTTAATGTCATTAGTATTCTTTGGGAATGCAACGGCCATTGGCAATTTGCGATAGACAGACGCATCTGTGGCATAAAGAGTGGTGGTCAGGGTATCCGTTCGTAGTTCTCCTTCAAACCTATCAGCCAGACGATTTAGTAAATTTTTAAGCAAGTCGAAACAATTTTGACGGCTAAATTAAGTTTTTATTGTTTTATCAAGGTGTCTTAATGTGCCATTTTTTAAATTTAAAAACAGAAATACAACACTTATGAAAATTTTTAAACTATTTGCTATTGCGGTTTGTTTTATTTCGATTTCTGCCAGCGCCCAAGAAATATCAGACCATGCACTTGGACTCCGATTGGGTGACAGTGATGGTTTTGGGGCCGAGATTTCGTATCAAAAATCATTGGGTAGGTATACACGCTTGGAACTCGATTTGGGCTGGAGGGACAGCCGTTATTATGATGCCTTCAAACTTGCGGCCCTACATCAATGGGTGCATAGTATCGATCAAGGCTTTAACTGGTATTATGGGGCCGGAGGAGGTCTGGGCAGTGTCGATTTTGCGCTTAGGCCGAATGATACACCAGATGGTGGTTTGTTTGTATTCGCTGCCGGAGATATCGGTATCGAATATAATTTCGACTTCCCCTTATTGTTATCGTTAGACTTTAGGCCAGAAATAGGCGTAGTTGGCTACGACGGCTTTTCAGACAGTTTCGATTTCGATATCGCCTTGGGTATACGGTACCAATTTTAAAAAAAAAGAAGTATAGCTTTACCAAAAGTCCTTTACATGTAAATGTTAAGGACTTTTTTTATGTGCCTTTATATAACTACATTTGCAGATCTAAAAAAATAATTTGATGAAAAAAGTTTTTATTTCCCTTTGTACATTAATGGCCATCGTTAGCTGCAGTGATAAAAAAGATGGTTACACCATAGCAGGAACTTTGACCGGCGACCTTGAAAATGACACCAAAGTTTTCCTTCGAAAAATGGGAGAAGAAAGACAATTGGTCGATATTGATACGGCTTTGGTACAAAACGGGAAATTTACTTTTACCGGCGAGGCAGGAACTCCAGAACTGCATTATGTCTTTGTAGACCAACTACCAGGAAACATGGTGGTTATTATCGAAGATGGAGAAATTCAACTTAGCGCACAAAAAGATAGCTTAGGCCTTGCTAAACTAGAAGGAACCCCACAAAACGAACTTTTCTCAGATTATATGGAGCAATCTTTGGCCATTTCACAGCGGGCTCAAAGTGTTCAAGGTGACCTTCAGGGTGCCGCCATGAAAAAAGACACGGTATTGATCAATTCTTTACGTGATGAGATGATGGAGCTTCAAGAAGAATACAAAAATTTTGAATTGGATTATATAAAGAATAATCCGACCGGACTAATTTCGGTATTGTTAATTGATAGAGCCATGGCATCAAGAATGGTAGCTACGGATAAAATTCAGGAACTTTATGACGGACTTTCTCCTGAAATCAAGGAAACGACAGTTGCCAAAGATATATTGAAGAACTTGGAAGCATTAAAAGCCAAGGATGAAAGTGCCAAAAGTTCGGCAGTTGGCGCCAAGGCCCCTAATTTTTCGGCCCCTACCCCAAGTGGAGAAGAATTAGCATTAAATGATGCATTAGGCAAAGTAACATTGGTTGATTTCTGGGCAGCATGGTGTAAACCCTGTCGTGCAGAAAACCCGAACATCGTAAAAGTTTACAAAAAATATCATGAAAAAGGTCTTAACGTAATCGGGGTTTCTTTGGATAAGAAAGCCGAAGACTGGAAAAAGGCTATTGAAGATGATGGTTTAATCTGGAACCATGTTTCCAACGTTGCCTATTTTGACGATGCAATCGCCAAACTCTACAATGTAGACGCTATACCCGCTGCTTTTCTATTGGATGAAAATGGTATTATTGTAGCAAAAAACCTCAGAGGAAATGCTTTGGAGGAAAAGGTCGCCGAACTGCTGCAATAGTAGTTGCTAATTATATAAATGAAAATGCCCTGGAAACATATGTTTCCAGGGCATTTTCATTTATATTAAGTTCAGTTAGAATTTGCTTTGAATATCAATAAAATTACCTGAAACTTCCGCTCCGTCAGCTTTGTTGACTTCTCCAAAAACGTTGACAATTGAAGCATCTCCGATAAATTCAATAATTGCTCCTTCCTCCAAAGTCAAATTACCATAAACTGATAAATTGCCTTCAACACGAAAGGTGGCGTTCTTACCAACAACGATGCTATCTATATTGTTTTGACCGACTGAGTTGTTTCGACCGACTGCCAATGTTCCATTCATTTCAAATAAACCATTATCTCCGATTGCAACTTCGCCACTTACGGTCCAAGAGCCACACAACAGTAAAGAACCATCAACTTCTATTTTTCTAAATCTTTTTGCACCTTTATATTCCCTAGTTTGGCCTTCATCTATTTTCAAGCTTGAACTTCCCGAATAGTAAGATAATGATGCACATCTATTGGTTAGGCTTTCATCAGGCCTATTTAATTTTACAATCTGCAGTCCACTTTTTCCAGAAGCTGCGAAAATATAATCACCCTTTGATTCTACATAGTTTATTGATCCTTCCAATTCGATGATTCCCACCAAAGTGGTATTGTCACCTTGATCTTCAGACAAACATAGACCGGCCCCGCCATTAGCCATAAGCAACACATCTTCATTTATCACAACCGCATTGGTCACAACGTCTCCACTATCTACGCCTTCAGGGTTAGTAAATATGGGAACATATTCTATCAGCGATCCGGTAGATACACTATAGATACCTGCGCCTTTTGACCCTTCAGAAACCACAATGTTATCACCTGAAAAAGCCAAAGTTCTTTTGGTATTGTCACCAAAATCCGAATCTATCGCAATTTCCTTTATCATTTGAAAACTATCATCTAAGATGCTAACGCCCTTACTAGCATCTAATACGGCTATAGCTCCATTATTGACAGCTACTGCACGTAAATCGGTAAAGGGGACCTCACTTTGTATTTCAATGTTATTCTTAGAATATGAGGTCAAGAAACCGTCTTTTCCGCTAGTTACGATTACTGCATCAGAAGTTGTTTCCACATCCGTAGCATTATATCCTTCCTGAAAACCATAGGTTATTCCGGCGTCTATATCAAGTCGACCATTCGAGGCGGCAATACGTGCAACAAAAGAGTTTGATGTTGCTGAAACCGACTTTTCAGCATCTACACCACCGACAGCATAGACATAACCATTTTCATACTTGATGGCATTTATATCGGCATTACTATAATTTAGTCGAGAAGTTACCGTGGGATTATTCGGATCACTAATATCGATAATATCGATACCTCCGGCATAACCACCTTCAACTGTGTTATAGGAAACATAGGCATAGTTACCATCAACATGTACATGCGATGCCGTAAGGTTTGTCGCCCCTGAATAAGAAGGTGGGTCGACTTGAGCTACCAATGTCAAAGGATAATCACCGGCTTGCTCACCATCTACTACCTTGCTTGATTTTCCAGCAGTGGATGTGTCATCTTCAAAGATATCAAGAACACCGGCATTGTCGTATATGATACTGTTCTGCAGCACTTGTTGGTTGCTCTCCAGTTGAACATCATCTTGTGGATCGCTAAAAACAGTTGTTTCGTCACTACAAGATGCCACAAGGCCTAAAATAGCAGAAGCTATAAAAACTCTTTTTTTCATAATAAGTAGGTTTACCAGTTAGATTTGGGTTCTAACGTAACGACAAAATTAGGTAGAGCGTATATATCAAACCTACTTTCTTCGATAAAACACAGCTAAATTAGCCTGTATGGAACATATTTCGTTAAAGCGATACTTAAGTCGGTTGTATGGAGAACTTAAATTTTCCCCATTTTCTCCATAACAATCAAAATAACAATGGGAATGGCCAAAAGAATGACCATCAGTGTTTCCGTAAATATTAAATCAGGTTTAAAAAGTAAGGTGACGGCATATCCACCTATAGCGCCCCCGAAATGAGCCGTATGACCAATATTGCCACTCCTACTTTTCATTCCGTAAATGGAATACAGCAAATACCCAATACCTACAATATAGGCTGGAATAGGGATAGGAATAAAAAAGAGCATGAGATCCATACCGGGTTGCAGTAGTATGGCCGCATATAAGACACCCGTAACGGCACCACTGGCACCAACGGCACTATAATAAGGCTCGTCTTTATGAAAGAAAAGGGCCAACAGACTTCCTGCCAATAAGCTAACAAAATAAATGGCAATGAATTTTCCGGGTCCAAACCAGCTAATCACAACATCGGCAAAAAAATAAAGCGTGAACATGTTGAAAAACAAGTGCGCCAAATCGACGTGCAAAAACCCTGAAGTGAACATTCGTTCTTTTTGTCCAGCTTTTATAGGGCCGATACCGAACTTATATCGTTCAAAAAAAGACGTGTCATTAAATCCTTTCAAAGAAACTAGCACATTGGCTACGATAATGGCGATCGTGGCCATATGAAGATTATACATAGTTAAAGCAGTTATTTTATGTTTGGCACCAAATATAGCTATATTTGCTCAGTATAAATGAATACATGCAGCTACTCGTTTTTATCTTGGTTTATCCGCTCTTATGGCTCATTTCCATATTGCCCCATCGTATGTTCTACGGCTTTTCGGATTTTGTGTTTTTCTTGATTTACCACGTTATCGGTTATCGTAAAGAAATTGTACGGGCGAATTTAGAATTAGTTTTTCCGGAAAAATCGGAGGATGAAATCAAAAACATTCAAAAAAAGTTCTATAAACATATGTGCGATATGTTCTTGGAAATGATTAAAACGATGAATCTATCGAAAGCAGAAGTAAAAAAAAGGTATCATATAACAAATCTGGAAGAATTTAGGGAAATCGAAAAAGAAAAAACAGTTCTGGTCGTATGCGCCCATTACGCCAATTGGGAATGGAACGTTAGCATAAATAACTATGTTGACACCAAGGGGTATGCGGTTTATCAAAAGATTGGAAACAAATATTTTGATGCCTTTATCAAAAAGGTCAGGGCTCGATGGAACACCACTTTGATTACCACTTCAGAAACCCCTAAAACGGTAATACAAAACGAAAAGAACGGAATCAAGTCCGGTTATGGAATGGTAAGCGATCAATCACCACAGGTGAGCCGTGCCCAGTATTGGAGTGAGTTTATGGGGGTTACCGTTCCGATTTATAATGGCGCGGAATCACTAGCGCGTAAATTAAATCTGGCCGTGGTGTTTTTAAAAGTCTCGAAAGTAAAGCGGGGCTTTTACGAAGCCACCTTTATTCCTATTACCCGCGAGGGAAAGAACACGGAAAAAAATGAAATTACCGATAAGTTTCTACGCTTGACCGAGCAGCAGATTCGGGAAAAACCGGAGTATTACCTTTGGACACATCGACGATGGAAACACCGGGATAAAGTTCCTGAAAAATTTAAATCGCAAAGTTAGCTATATCGTTTTAGTTCAGGTTAGCCCTTTTATTACCTGCATTTTCTAAAAAAAAGTTATATTGCTACCTGTTTTATGGAAATTCTCGAAACAATTTATCAAGAAGTAATCGGCTTTCTAGGAATTTCCCAGGCTTGGGAAATTTTAAAAACGGGAAACTATGCCGCGTTGAAAACCTATGAAGGTTTCACGGCCTTTATTTTCCCTATCATTCCTTTTTTGGTGCTTTTGGAACTGACGTTAGGTTTAATTTATAAAAAACCTCACTCCAAAGTATACAAAGTAAATTTTCTCATTTATATATTTAATCGGGTCGTAGGTCGCTTTATCGCTATTGCGATGGTAACCTGGATTATTGGATTTTTTCAGCCCTTGGCTCCTTTTCAGACCAGTTTTACCTGGTATTGGTTTATATATGGGTATATCGTATGGGAGTTCGGTCATTTTTTATATCATTATTGGGGCCACAAGGTTCGCTTATTTTGGTGTCTACACTCTACACATCATGCCCCTGAAGAAATGAATCTATCGGTGACTTATGCCCATTTTTTTCTTGAAGCACCTTATGCCGATACGATAAGAACCACTGTTTGTATTTTAGCGGGCGTTGAGCCTACAATGCTCTTTGTAATCATGTTCATTGACGGAACCTACGGTGCTTTTATCCATGTGGGTGAAAACTTAATGAAAAACGCTAGATTAGGATTCTTAGAGAAATTCATGCTTACCCCTTCACATCACAGAGTACACCACGCGAGAAACCCCCTTTACATGGATACTAATTTCTGTAATCTTCTGAATATATGGGACAGGGTTTTTAAAACCTATCAAGAAGAACAAGAAGATGTAAAAATCGAGTATGGCATCACCCGTGAAATGAATTCGGGTAACTTTATGGATGTATATTTTGGTGAGATTGTATCCCTGGCCAAAGATGTTTGGCATGCCCCAGGAATTAAAAACAAACTACTTTATCTTGTAATGCCACCAGGATGGCATCATGAGGGTGACCATAAAACTGCAAAAATTGTACGCGCCAACTACTTTAATTCCCAAAAAGTAAAGATCAAGGCGTAAAAACCAAAGTAGCCATCACGATACAGTGATCGCTAGCATAATTCTCGCATAAAACCTTGTACTCCAAAACTTTCCAGTGTTCGGGCTGATTGTATAGAATGTAGTCAATTTTTTTATGGGGACCTATTGAGGGATACGTGCCCTGTTGGGCTTCTGCAATTTCCGATTTGGTAAAAGCTTTCCTAATAATAGTTATAGCTTCACTATCTGGCTCGGCATTCAAATCTCCCAAAAGCAGCGTAGGATACTGTGATTTTTCTAAATGTTTCACCAAGGCCTTGGCCTGCATGATTCTATCATTTTTTTCTTTTTGATGGTCCAAGTGGGTTCCAACAAATTGAATGATATTTCCTTTTTTTGTTTTGACCCGTACTACCGCTGCCGCTCTTGGTTCTGAATTTGGTAAATGTGGAAGGGCGATATTCTCGGTACTGATAAAGCTATATTTAGAAAGCACTCCTTCTCCATACTCCCCTCCATCGAAATACATGGCCCTTGCAAATAAAGAAGCCATGTGCGTACGATATCCCAGCTCCGTAGGTAAATCGTATTTCTTGGCCCTGTTCGTCTTAAAATCAACTTCTTGCAAAGCAACAAGATCCGGGTCATATGAATTTATTACACCCGCAATCGTGTCAAGGTTAAAATCATTTTTTACGGTAGCTCCATGAAGAATATTAAAACTCATCACCCGCAACGTATCCGATTGAGCTTGACTTTCACTCATGAACAGTCCAAAAAAGAGAATTATCAGAACCTTCCGCATTTTCAATTATATAGCTTATATACCTGCAACGGCCTTAATTTCCTCAATAATTCTATCTGCCAAGTTATCGGCTTCCGATTGACTTTTTGCCTCCGTATAAATTCTAATAATCGGTTCCGTATTTGATTTTCTCAAATGAACCCAATTCTCAGGGAAATCGATTTTAACTCCATCGATAGTAGTGATATCCTCATTTTTATACTTGTCGGCCATAGCCGTTAAAATACCATCAACATCTAAACCTGGGGTTAATTGAATTTTCTTTTTACTCATGAAATAACCAGGGTAGCTATCACGAAGTTCCCTAACGGTACCACCACGCTCCGCCATCAGCATAAGAAACAAAGCAGTGCCAACCAGGGAATCACGGCCATAATGACTTTCTGGATAAATAATACCCCCATTGCCTTCGCCACCAATAATAGCCTTATTCTCCTTCATTTTGGTAACCACGTTCACTTCCCCAACGGCGGAAGCTTCATACGTTCCTCCATGTTTCTCGGTGATATCACGCAAAGCTCTTGAGGAAGACAGGTTTGACACCGTATTTCCTTTGGTCTTCCCCAAAACATAATCTGCACATGCAACCAATGTATATTCTTCGCCGAACATCTCACCGTCATTGGTGATAAAAGCCAATCGGTCAACATCGGGGTCTACAACAATACCAAAATCAGCCTTTTCTTTGACCACCAAATCACAGATATCACCCAAGTGTTCTTTCAAAGGTTCCGGGTTATGCGGAAAATGTCCAGTAGGGTCACAATAGAGTTTTATCACTTCTACATCAAATGCCTCCAATAACTTCGGAATTGCAATCCCCCCCGTTGAATTCACTGCATCGACAACTACCTTGAACTTAGCCTTTTTAATCGTTTCGGCATCAACTAAAGAAAGATTTAAGACTTCATCGATATGTATGTCGATGTAAGCGTCATTCTTTGTTATTGAACCCAAATCATCAACTTCAGAAAAATCAAACTCTTCCTTTTCCGCAATTTCGAGAATTACGGCTCCTTGGGCAGCATCTAAAAATTCTCCTTTTTCGTTTAAAAGCTTTAAGGCGTTCCATTGTTTGGGGTTATGACTCGCCGTCAATATGATACCTCCATCCGCTTTTTCCAAAGGCACTGCTATCTCTACCGTGGGCGTAGTAGATAAATCTAAATCGATTACTTCAATACCCAGGCCGACAAGTGTTGAAACTACCAAATTCTGAATCATTTCACCTGAGAGCCTAGCATCACGACCGACAACCACTTTCAATTTATCCTTTTTAGAATAATCTTTTAGCCACGTACCGTATGCCGCAGCAAATTTAACGGTATCTATAGGTGTAAGGTTATCGTTGGTTTTCCCTCCAATTGTTCCACGTATGCCTGATATTGATTTTATTAGTGTCATGTATTTGAAAAGTTTTTGCAAATATACAGGTCTAAGGTTAACCTTAAGTTACTTATTAGTATTTTCGATATTTAAATTTTCAATATTCTATGAACTATTTGGCGCATATTTTTTTATCATTCGACCATGCGGAAGTGACTATCGGCAATTTTATAGCAGATAGTGTACGCGGCAAAAAATATAAGCACCTACCCTTACCTATTCAAAAAGGGATTATATTACACCGCGCCATAGACACGTTTACCGATGCGCACCCCACTGTACGTAAGAGTACCAAGCGACTCCACAAAAATTACAGTCATTATAGTGGGGTCATAGTGGATATTTTTTATGATCACTTTCTTGCCAAGAATTGGGCAAATTATTCCCCTGTACCCTTGCCCCTTTTTGTGGATAATTTCTACGATTTACTGGAAGATAATTTTTCGGTTCTTCCACTTAATGTACAACGTATGATGCCTTACATGATTACCGATAATTGGATTTTGAGCTATGCCGAGTTAGACGGCATAGCACGTGTATTGGAAGGCATGAACCGTAGAACAAAGAACCGCTCAAAGATGAATTTCGCCATTGTCGATCTCGAAGAACATTATGATAAATTTGAAAAGGAATTTGCCTCATTCTTTGAAGAATTAACCGTTTACTCCAAACAAAAGTACATCTCATTATGCGAATAACAGCGCTAACTCTCTTGTTCATTCTATTAACAGGTTGTAAAACAAAACCTGCCCAACCAACAGGGCTGGTCACGGAAAGTGCCATGGTCGTTTCGGCGCGCGAGGAAGCCTCTAGAATTGGCACTGAAATTCTTAAAAAAGGGGGCAATGCTTTTGATGCTATGGTGGCGACCGAAATGGCCCTTGCCGTTGCCTACCCATTCGCAGGGAATCTGGGAGGTGGCGGATTCATGGTATATAGGAAATCAAATGGAGAAGTCGGTGGTTTAGACTATCGAGAAAAAGCTCCTTTGGCCGCCCATAAAGATATGTATCTCGATTCGGTGGGAAATGTAATTCCTGATATGAGCACTAAAGGGGCTACTGCCGTCGGAGTTCCGGGAACCGTAGCCGGAGTCTATGAGGTTCATAAAAAATTTGGAAGTTTACCCTTTAAAGATTTACTGGCACCTGTAATACAATTGGCAGAGAAAGGGGTAGTCGTTACCCAAAAGCAAGCTGCCCGTTTGGCAAGTTATCGAGAAGTAATGTTGGCAGTCAACGGTGATAGCCTAGCTTTTCCGATTGCTTGTCAAGCTGGTGACACCATTAAATATGACGTCTTGGCCAATACTTTGAAACGTATTGCCGAGCATGGCCGTGATGGTTTTTACAAAGGTGAAACCGCAAAAAAACTGGCTGCCTTTGTACAAAAAGGAGGAGGCTATATTACAGAAGATGATCTTGAAAATTACGTAGCGAAATGGCGGGAACCCATTGTTTTTAATTATAAGGATTTAAAAATTATCTCCATGAGTCCACCCAGTAGCGGTGGTTTTACGATCAACCAGATTCTAAAAATGATAGAACCTTATGATATTTCGGAATTTGGACATAATTCCATCAAAACCATACAGTTGTTCACGGAAGCTTCGCGGAGAGCCTATGCCGATCGCAACTATTTTTTGGGAGATCCTGATTTTGTAGCTATTCCTTTAAAAGAATTGTTGAGCGAACCATATTTGAAAGAGCGCATGCAAAATTTTTCTTTTGATAAGGCGGCGGCATCTTCAGAAGTGGCGCATGGCCAAGTAGAAGTTTTAGAAAGTATGGAGACTACCCACTACTCTATTGTTGACGCTAACGGAAACGCAGTTTCGGCCACCACAACCATAAACGGGGGTTACGGCTCTAAACTATATTCTAATGAACTCGGATTTTTCCTTAATAATGAAATGGACGACTTTAGCGCTAAAGCAGGTGTTCCGAATATGTTCGGACTCGTTGGAGCAGAAGCAAATAGTATTGCCCCAGAAAAACGAATGTTGAGCAGTATGACACCAACTATTGTCGAGAAAGACGGAAAGTTATGGCTAGTAGTGGGCACTCCCGGCGGGTCGACTATTATTACCGCCGTTGCCCAAACCATACTGAATGCATATGAGTTTAATATGAGCATGCAAGATGCCGTAAACGCACCACGCTTTCATCATCAGTGGCTCCCCGATGTGGTCACCTTCGAACCAAACGGATTCTCTCCTGAGCTGATTCAAGAACTTAAGGAAAAAGATTATATCATTAATGAAGATCGCACCCCGATTATCGGGAAGGTAGATGCCATTCGTGTATTACCAGATGGGCGTCTAGAAGGGGGCGCAGACCGTCGTGGTGACGATACCGCAGTCGGTTACTAAGATTTGCATAAAGAAAAGGAGTTACAGCATTTCATTAATGGACCAATTTATATACGCACTATAATAAATTTTAGTAAAAGCATATGACCATTGAAACACTTGATAGATCGGCCCTAACACCAATTATCGGACAACAGATTCGTTCCCTTTTCAATCAACTTAATTCTGATATAAATCAGTTGGTTATCGATAAAGTACTCGTGCCAGACAATACGATCGTTTTTGCTATTTGTAAGGAAGACGATATAATTATCGGAATGGCGGCAATGGCTACCTACAAAGTAATATCAGGCCACAAGGGAATGATTGAGGATGTAGTCGTGTCTACCGATCATCGGGGCAAGGGGATAGGAAAGAAACTGATGCAAAAATTATTGAAAGAAGGAAAAAAACAACAACTGAATGAAATTCTCTTGTTTTCGGGCCACCATCGGCTCCCCGCAATAGCTCTTTACAAAAGCTTAGGTTTTCAACTCAAAAACAGTGGCCTTTATACTTTAAAAGTAGGTTGATTCGCTTCAATTATGCCTTAATTGGCTTTTCAACTCTTCCATTGATTCCTGTAACTGTCGCAAAAGTCCCTTTTCGGTCGTTGCATCGACTCCAAAAGTAATTTTACTACTAACCTGCCAGATTTCCTGAATCTGAAAAGGTTTGATTTCATATGGAGGATATGTTTCGTTCAAGGAAATCAACGTCACATTGTTTGAGTTGGGTCGTTTTTCAATTTTCTTGACCAGAACGGCATCTTGAAGTACCACTACATACATTTTATTGGGGCTCACTTCATCAATATTTTCAACAGCCTTTGCCAAAACCCATTCCCCAGGTTTTAAATTGGGCAGCATGCTATCCCCTTCCACTTGAAAACCACGATAGGTGGCGTTTCGGAATTCCGGTATCGGAAAATCGAAGGCAGGCAACTGTTGGTACCAACTTGTGTCTTGAATATTTTGGGGATATCCTGCCGCGGCCTTGGCATTCACCAAAACCATATTTTCTCTTTCCTGAGAATCAACAGTCACCACCTTGGGTATTACACTGACCCTAGAAGTCTCCAAATATTGTTGCTCGCTTTCCCCGAACAACCATAATGGATTAATCTTAAACTGTTTCAATAGTTCTGTTACGACTTTTCCCGACAATTTGGTGCGGCCACGTTCAATATCGGCAGTGGTACTTGAAATACCCAACAACTTGGCAAATTCAGCCTGTGTGTATCCCAAATCACGTCGAATGTCTATAAACCGCTTGAGCGTAAGTTCATTTTCCATATCCAAATATACACATTTTGGAATATATCCAAAATTTAATAGGAATATTTCCATAATTAGGAATATTTCCATATTTTTGGATTATATACCAATTCATATGTCTTTTGAACGCATTCGTGAAAAATTGAACATCTTGGCCGATGCCGCCAAATATGATGTTTCCTGTGCTAGTAGTGGCGGTAATCGTAAAAACACCAACAATGGTCTTGGTGACAGCAGTGCTATGGGCATTTGTCATAGTTATACGGAAGACGGTCGTTGTGTATCGTTGCTAAAAATCTTATTCACCAACCATTGTATTTTCGATTGTGCCTACTGCGTAACACGAAAGAGTAATGATATTAAGCGCGCTGCTTTTAAGATTCAAGAAGTAGTTGACCTGACCATTAATTTTTATAGAAGAAATTATATCGAAGGACTTTTCCTTAGTTCAGGGATTTTTAAAAATCCCGATTATACCATGGAGCGTTTGATCGCCGTAGCCAAAAAACTACGATTGGAAGAAAATTTCAACGGATATATTCACTTGAAATCCATTCCCGGTGCAAGTGATGAACTCATGTATGAGGCTGGGCTTTATGCCGACCGACTTTCAGTAAATATCGAAATTCCGACTATCTCGGGTTTAAAACTTTTAGCACCGGATAAGAAACATGAAGATTTCACCAAACCTATGCGAAAGGTAAGTAATGAGATAATAAAGTATAATGATGAACGCAAAATCATTAAAACTACCCCAAGATACGCTCCGGCAGGTCAAAGTACCCAGATGATTGTGGGAGCCACAGGCGAATCGGACCGAGATATCATGTATTCCGCCAATCACTATTACAAAGCTTATCACATGAAAAGGGTATATTATTCAGGTTATATACCAGTAGCCAACGATAACCGTCTACCCTCCATAGGATCTCAAGTGCCCGTATTACGTGAAAATAGATTGTACCAAACGGACTGGCTGATGCGATTTTACGG
The DNA here is from genome assembly GCF_900103215.1 of Kriegella aquimaris. Taxonomy (GTDB): domain Bacteria; phylum Bacteroidota; class Bacteroidia; order Flavobacteriales; family Flavobacteriaceae; genus Kriegella; species Kriegella aquimaris. Next base: position 90,625 of record NZ_FNGV01000001.1, on the reverse strand, counting down.
ATTTAAAGTAGAAGAACTATTAAATAGTGAACATCCTAATTTAGATAAGGATATTGACCCTAAACTTGGTTGGGCACTGCGAAACTTAGATCTTTTTCCTGTTGATATTAATCGTGCCGATAAATCGTTGTTGGCGCGCATTCCGGGTATTGGCATGCAATCGGTCGCGAAAATCTTGAATGCGCGGCAGTTTCGCAGATTGAACTGGGAGCATTTAAAAAGAATAGGGATTGCCATTAATCGCGCTCGATATTTCATTGTTTGCGATTCGCGTCATTGGGAATATAGGGATCTGCCAGCAGAAAAAATTAAAGGGATGATTTTACAACATTCCACAAGTAAATATAGAAGTCTTATTGGTTCACAACTTAAACTTTTCAATTCATGACACACTACAATACAATCGGAAAAGATATGGATGTCTTGGTAAAAGATCAGGGCTCGGTATTCGGAAAATCCAAAATATTGACTTATGATGGTAGTTTCAACGGGTTTTTAACTGCCGTGTTTAAGGTTTATGAGGAAAAAATAACGGTATCCGATATTCAACGCTTCGGAGAAGTTCAAAACGCCCTGTTTGCGGATAACGAAAGAGTCTACACGAATAATGAAAAGGCTAAACGCGTATGGAAGGGTATTCAGGCAAAAAATCAGCAAGCCCTTAAGAACATATATTTTGCCTTTTTAAGCGAGAAAAAAGGTATTGAACTAATGCTACTTCATTATATTCAAAAGATGTTCGTAAATAAAGCTTCCGTACATATTGATTTTTCGGATGCAACGGTACTCAAGATTTCTCAATTGTCAAAAAGTGTGGGCCGCGAAAAACATCGGATGGAGGCCTTCGTTCGGTTTCAATTGACCAAGGATGGGATTTATTTTGCCAACATTGACCCTGATTTCAATGTCTTGCCATTAATAAGCAAACATTTTCGAAATAGATATGCCGATCAAGAATGGATTATTTATGATATCAAACGTAAATATGGCTTGTATTATAATGGCTCGTCTATGGAACTTATTTCGCTCGATATGGCCGAGGTATATACCAACAGCATTCGAAAAAGTGACCGTTTTTTAGAGGAAGAATACGATTATCAAACCCTATGGAACAATTACTTCAAAAGCACCAATATCAAAAGCCGCATCAATAAAAAATTACATACGCAGCACGTGCCAAAACGGTATTGGAAATATTTAAGCGAAAAAAAGGCGATTTGATTATTTTCAACCTTTTTGTCTCCTGTGTTTTGTTGTGGTTACTAAGTGCTATGAAAGATTAGTTATTTTGATTTATCGCCAATGAAATTGTCAGTCTGATTTTTAAACAAGACATTAAAAGTCGTAAGGCTACCATAGATTCTTGTAATGTATTGCTGCAGGTCAACTTTTTCTTGATCATCTAGGTTTTTGCTGGCATTTATTTTTTGTTCCATTACACGAATACGATCACGAACCATTACTATTTTATGAAAAAAAGTATCTATGGGAATAGATTTATTGGAAAGGCTGGGGTCACCTGGTTCCAGAACAAGGTTTCCTTTTTTCCATTTATCGGCAATTGGGGTAAGCGAAGAGGCATCACTCCATTTTCTCAAAATAGTAATAAGCGACTGTTCTACCTCGGAAAAACTGACGGTATCGACATCATCGTCCACTGCTTCAATTACCTCGAAATCAGAATCCAAATCAATAGTTTCCAATCCCTTATCAATAAAAGTTACCCAATAATGTTTTGAAGTAATGTTAGTGACAACGCCTTTGCCAAATTCAGAATGTTCGATGCGCGACCCTATGCCTAAAAGCTGCATATTATTTTTTTTATAGTTAAGGCCTCTAATTTAGAACTAACACTCCAATTAACAAAGATATAAGTGCACACCAATTAATTATTAACCCTCAAAATCGTAACTTTGCAACTTTGCTTTGAAAAATGATAAACTACGAGGAAAATATAGAGGTCAAGGGCGCTCGTGTCCATAATCTCAAAAACATAGATATTACCATTCCACGGGAAAAATTGGTGGTCATTACCGGACTTTCCGGAAGTGGTAAATCATCCCTCGCCTTTGACACCATATATGCCGAAGGACAGCGTAGATATATCGAAACTTTTTCTGCCTACGCACGTCAATTTTTGGGTGGATTAGAGCGCCCGGATGTTGATAAGATCGATGGCCTCTCCCCCGTTATCGCCATTGAACAGAAAACTACCTCAAAATCACCTCGTTCGACGGTCGGTACCATAACCGAAATCTACGATTTTCTAAGACTGCTTTTTGCTAGGGCCGGCGATGCCTACAGCTATAATACTGGCGAAAAAATGGTAAGCTATAGTGATTCGCAAATAAAGGAGCTCATCAAAAGCGACTATGTCGAAAAAAAAATCAATGTGCTCGCGCCTATTGTCAAATCTAGAAAAGGGCACTATCGCGAACTTTTCGAACAAATCGCCAAACAGGGATTTATTAAAGTGAGGGTTGACGGCGAAGTTAAAGACCTTGTAAAGGGAATGAAGGTCGACCGTTATAAGACCCACGACATTGAGATTGTTATTGATCGTCTTAAAGTCAATGACAGTGAAGATTTGGATAAACGGCTCACGGAAACCATAAACACGGCCATGTACAGTGGCAATGATGTACTCATGATTCTCGAAGAGGGCACTGTAGAACCACGCTATTTTAGCCGAGACTTAATGTGTCCTACTACAGGAATCTCTTATCCGAAACCTGAACCCAACACATTTTCCTTTAATTCACCCAAAGGCATGTGTTCGAATTGCAATGGTTTGGGCCATGTATACGAAGTCAATGAAAAAAAGATATTTCCTGACAAGAAACAGTCTATAAAAGGTGGTGGTATCGCACCCTTGGGGCCCTACAAAAAATCGTGGGCCTTCAAACAAATCGAAACCATTGCGCAGCGTTATGATTTTGAGTTGACCGACCCTCTTTCGAAAATTCCTCAGGCCGCACTAGATGTTCTTTTAAATGGGGGTCATGAAAGTTTTGAGGTAGATTCTAAAACCTTGGGAGTTAAGAGAACCTATAAAATCGATTATGAAGGTATTTCCAATTTCATAAAAAATCAGTTTGAGGAAGCTGCCTCCACATCCATAAAACGTTGGGCAAAAGAGTATATGGACAAAGTTCTGTGTCCGGTTTGTGAGGGTTCACGCCTTCGAAAGGAATCACTTAACTTTAAAATATGGGAGAAAAACATTGCTGAACTCGCTCATCTTGACATTACCGAATTGGCTGATTTTTTCGAAGATCTAAATAAAAAGCTAAAAGGTGACCAATTAAAAATAGCGGAGGAGATAATTAAGGAAATCAAAACAAGAATTCGGTTTTTACTCGATGTGGGATTGGATTATCTATCCTTGAATCGCAGTTCGAAATCATTATCCGGTGGAGAGGCGCAGCGCATACGTTTGGCAACTCAGATCGGTTCGCAACTCGTAGGTGTACTCTACATTCTCGATGAGCCCAGTATTGGGCTTCACCAGCGCGATAACAATAGATTGATTAAATCCCTTGAAGCATTAAGAGATCTTGGCAACTCGGTCATAGTGGTAGAGCACGATCGTGATATGATTGAACGCGCCGACCATGTTATCGATATCGGACCTAGGGCCGGCAGACATGGCGGTGAAATTATTTCGGAAGGCAAACCTGAAGAACTGCTAGATCATCATACCCTAACCGCCGATTATATTACGGGTAGAAAAGAAATACCTGTTCCTGCAAAACGGAGATCAGGCAACGGTAAGCAAATTGTACTAACGGGGTGTACCGGAAACAATTTAAAAAATGTTACCGTTGAATTTCCTCTTGGAAAAATGATCGGAGTTACCGGTGTTTCAGGTAGTGGCAAATCTACTTTGATCAATGAAACACTCTATCCGATTATGAACGCCTACTATTTCAATGGAGTGAAAAAACCAATGCCTTATAAAAAAATTAAGGGTCTTGAGCATGTTGATAAAGTTATCGACATCAATCAATCCCCTATAGGGCGAACACCGCGTTCAAACCCAGCTACCTATACCGGGGTCTTCGGCGAAATACGCGCCCTATTTGCAAAAACCCCCGAGGCGGCTATTCGTGGTTACAAACCAGGTCGTTTCAGTTTTAACGTCAAAGGAGGACGCTGTGAAACATGTCAAGGAGGCGGACTTAGGGTCATAGAAATGAATTTCTTGCCCGACGTCTACGTAGATTGCGAAACTTGCAACGGAAAACGATTTAATAGGGAAACTCTTGAGATACGTTATAAGGGCAAGTCAATCGCAGATGTTTTGGATATGACGATGAACGAGGCGGTTGAATTCTTCGAATTGATTCCTAAAATCCATAGAAAATTAAAAACTATACAAGATGTCGGTTTGGGCTATATTTCACTTGGGCAACAATCAACAACACTTTCGGGAGGAGAGGCCCAAAGGGTAAAACTTGCCACGGAATTATCGAAGCGGGATACTGGCAATACTTTTTATATCTTGGACGAACCGACTACAGGACTTCATTTCGAAGACATCAGGGTATTAATGGAAGTTTTAAACCGTTTGGTTGATAAAGGAAATACCGTATTGGTCATTGAACACAACATGGATGTTATAAAGATGGTCGATCATATTATTGATATCGGATACGAAGGTGGCCGCGGCGGCGGTAAAGTTGTTGCAAAAGGAACTCCTGAAGTGGTTGCAGAAGACACTAAAAGTTATACGGCAGAGTTTTTGAAGAAGGAATTGTATCCTGAAGAAAGATTGGAAGCATAAATTCCATTTTAAAGAAAAAAAAAGACAAGTTTATATTTTTAAAAACATAGATTTAAACAGAAGATATACCAAATGAGGAAAGAACAGCATCATAAAGGTTGGAACGAAATAAAAACCAATGATTCATGGGCCCTTTTTAAGATAATGGGGGAATTTGTGAACGGCTTTGAGAAGATGAGTGTTATCGGTCCGTGTGTTTCCATCTTTGGATCGGCGCGTACCAAGGAAGGCAATGAATATTACGAACTTGCCGTAAATATTGCCAAAAGTATTGCAGAGGCAGGTTATGGCATTATAACTGGAGGAGGTCCAGGCGTTATGGAAGCGGGAAATAAAGGCGCGCATTTGGCCGGAGGAACTTCAGTAGGCTTAAACATTGACTTACCTTTCGAACAACATGACAATCCATATATCGATGGAGATAAAAGCTTAGATTTTGATTACTTTTTTGTGCGTAAGGTGATGTTCGTTAAATATTCTCAGGGATTTGTGGTTATGCCAGGCGGATTTGGTACACTTGATGAACTTTTTGAAGCCATCACACTTATACAGACCAATAAAATTGAAAAATTTCCGATTATCTTGGTAGGTTCTGACTTTTGGAAAGGCCTTTTTGACTGGGTAAAAAATACTATGTTGGAAGCAGGAAACGTCAGCGCCCATGATCTTGATTTGATTAAAATTGCTGATACGGCGGAAGAAGTTGTGGAAATTATTGATTCTTTTTATAAAGGACGGTCTTTAAGTCCTAATTTTTAATTTCCCCGAATTGAAGCAAAAGATATACATGCACGGCTTATTCTGCTCCCTGTTCTTTCTATTGGGTGGGGCTACATCTGTGGCCCAGCATATAAATATCATAACCGCTAAATTGGACGGTGAGACGAAAGAAATCACGATTCAACAAGAGTTTATCTATAAAAATCATTCCGACGATATATTAGAAACCATTTATTTCAATGATTGGTCTCATGCCTACTCCAATAAGAATACCGGTCTTGCGAAGCGGTTTGCCCAAGAATATAGAAAGAGTTTACACTTGGCCAAAGACGAAGAACGTGGCTATACAAAAATCGTAAGTGCTGTTGATAATGCCTATCGAGGACTTCGATGGGAACGGGCTACCGGGCAGGATATTATTAAAGTTCAGCTCAACAAACGACTTGCTCCCGGCGAAGAGCAAAAAATATTTTTCACATACACCGTAAAATTACCCTCGAATAAATTTACTCCCTATGGTTATGGGCCCCGAGGCAATTTTTATCTTAAAGATTGGTATCTTACTCCAGCAGTTTACGACGGTAAATGGCATTTGTACTCTAACAAAAACCTGGAAGACTTATACACCGATGTTACAAACACCACGGTTAATTTCAGCTATCCCACTGGTCTTTTCCTAGCTTCCAATTTTCGGGTATTAGGCAGTTCTCCATTCTCTAATGACCAACAAGCCCAATTAAAAGGAGAAAAACAGAAAAACTGTGAAATAATTTTGAGTCCACAAAAAAGGTTCGAAACACACGTAACCGAACATTTGACGGTCGTAACAGATATTGAGACCTCAAAATACGGCAAGGTACCCCAAGGCCTTTCAATAAATAAAGTAACCAATTTTATATTCAAAAACTTAGGAGCTTATCCGCATACCAAGTTACTGGTCAGTGAAATCGATTATGATAAAAATAAGTTGTACGGCATCAACCAGCTGCCCTCCTTTATTAGGCCTTACGAAGAGCAGTTCCAATTTGAAATGAAATTTCTCAAAACGGCATTGATCAATATCCTTGAAGAAACCATGTATTTAGATCCCAGAAAGGAACAATGGTTGTCTGATGCCATTGCCAACTATTTGATGATTGCCTATGTTGAGGAAAATTATCCCGATCAGAAGCTCTTGGGTAAGTTATCGAAGGTCTGGGGTATTCGGAGCTTTCACCTTGCCAAAATGGATTTCAACGAACAATACCCTATGCTGTATATGCTTATGGTACGAAGAAATCTAGACCAATCACTGCTAACCTCAAACGATTCACTGATAAAGTTCAATCAGAAAATAGCAAATAAATACAAGGCAGGTCTCGGGCTTTCGTACTTGGCCAACTACATTGGCAAAGAAAAAGTCGATAACAGCATAAAATCGTTCTATCAACATTATCAACTGAGCCAAGTCAAGAGCATTGATTTTAAATCGATTTTAAAACGGTCGACCAAGGAAGATATAAACTGGTTTTTTGACGACTATATTGCGACTGATAAAAAAATCGACTATAAAATTAAAAAAGTTGTAAAATCAGAGGATTCTTTAAGGGTAACCTTAAAAAATAAAACTGGAATTGATGCCCCTATTTCACTTTTTGGTTTGAGTAATGATTCCGTTGTCTCAAAATATTGGTTTTCTGATATAAGTACGGTGAAGACTTTTACCATTCCGAAAAATGACGAAGACAAGTTGGTTTTGAACTATGACCAGAAAATACCAGAATTTAATCAACGCGACAATTGGAAATCTTTAAAAGGATTTCTTTCAAGCAATAAAAAACTAAAGTTCACTTTTTTTAAAGATGCCGAAGATCCCTACTATAACCAGATATTCTATGTACCCGTATTGGGTTTTAATATTTATGACGGTTGGACACCCGGAATGCGCATATACAATAAGACTTTGTTAGAGCGACCTTTTGTCTACGATTTTGCACCGTCATATGCAGTAAAAGAAAAAGCATTGGTCGGTTACGGTAAGTTTACATATCGTAAGTATCATGGAAAAAGCGGCCTTTATGTGTCGAATTATTCATTTAGGGGTTCGACAGCCCATTTTCAAGAAAACTCCCGTTACTCTACGGTTACACCATCCGTAAGCTTTGCTTGGCGTCCATCTGATTTATTATCGAACAAAAGACAAGTACTGAATTTTAGGTATGTAAATGTTTTTAGAAATAAAGATGAAAGCCTTGAAGATTTTGAGACCCCACCTGATTACAGTGTTTTGAATCTACGTTATATAAATTCGAAGAACGATATTATTGATTATTCAACTTGGTTCGTAGATGCACAGCATGCCAGTGATTTTACAAAACTGGCGTTTGAATGGGAATACAGAAAGCTTTTCGATAACAACCGACAGTTCAATTTAAGGTTTTTCGCCGGTAAATTTTTGCGCAATAAGACCACAGATTATTTAGATCCCAATTTTTTTAGTTTCGCATTGGACCGACCGACCGATTACCTATTCGATTATAGCTATTTGGGCCGTTCGGAGGAATCTGGTCTTTCTAGCCAACAAATCGTTATTGCCGAAGGTGGCTTCAAATCGTTTTTAGATGAGCGCTATCGTTTCGCCAATGACTGGATTACCACTGTTAATTCCAGTACAAACATTTGGCGATGGATAGAAGTGTACGGGGATGTAGGTTTTGTAAAAAATAAGGGACAGAGTGAGAAATTTGTATACGATTCAGGTATTCGTTTGAATCTATTAACCGATTATTTTGAGCTTTACCTTCCCGTCTATTCCAACAATGGCTGGGAAGTTTCACAGCCCGACTACGGTACCAAAATACGGTTTGTAGTTACGTTGAGCCCAAAAACTTTGATCGGGTTGTTCAATAGGAAATGGTTTTGATAAATTCCTAAAATTAGGTTGACCAATTAAAGATTGATTAAGCTATTGCCATCGAAATAGGTTTAATTTTATTAATTTTGCAAGAAAATTAATCCTTTTCACCAAATACTAGTTCCCCCAAAACTAGATTTTTTGTAACCATTATCGTAAAGTATGGACATATCTTCCAAAACTAGTAATGATATTTCTTTTGAGGATTTCAGAACCCAAATAATGCAAGACTATGAGACTGCGGTACTTAGCCGCACCTGTAGTCTCTTAGGCAGAAAAGAAGTGCTTACGGGAAAAGCAAAGTTTGGAATTTTCGGTGATGGAAAAGAGCTTCCGCAATTGGCAATGGCCCGATCATTTCGAGATGGTGATTTTAGAAGCGGTTATTATCGAGATCAAACCTTTATGATGGCCTTGGGCCTATTAACACCAAAACAGTTTTTCCATGGCTTGTATGCCACTACCGAAATAGAAAAGGAACCTATGAGCGCCGGAAGGCAAATGGGCGGTCATTTTTTGACTTATAGCCTTAATGAAGATGGTAGTTGGAAAGATTTGACCAAACAGAAAAATAGTAGCGCCGATATTTCATGTACGGCCGGGCAGATGCCCCGATTATTGGGTTTGGCTCAGGCTTCAAAAGTATATCGTAATTTAAAAGAGGTAGACAGTTCTAAATTCTCTAAAAATGGAAATGAAGTCGCTTGGGGCACCATTGGGAATGCGAGTACCAGTGAAGGAATGTTCTTAGAAACTATAAATGCGGGGGGCGTTCTTCAAGTGCCCATGGTCATCAGTATTTGGGATGATGCCTATGGCATCTCTGTTCCCGCTAAATACCACACAACAAAAGAGGATATTTCTGAAATACTCAGCGGATTTCGACGCGATGACGAACAATTGGGTTATGAGTTGTTAAAAGTTAAAGGTTGGGATTATACGGCTTTAATGCATGCTTATGACAATGCTTCCGATATTGCAAGGGAAGAACATGTACCCGTCATTATCCACGTAACCGAACTTACACAACCTCAAGGCCATTCGACCTCAGGTTCGCACGAACGCTATAAAAGTGAGGACAGATTACACTGGGAAAAAGAAAATGATTGTAATCAACGCTTCAAAGAGTGGATACTTGAGGCGGGAATTGCCACAGAAGAAATATTGAACAGCATAGAGAAAGAGATTAACAAAAAAGTAAGATCGGCAAAGAAAGAAGCTTGGTCAGAATATTTAGAACCACATAAGGCCAAGAAAAAAATACTGGTTGGTCTTTTAGGCAAGGTTTCCGAAAAGAGTTCGAACAAAAGGTTTATAACAAAAATCAAAAACGATCTCATTGCCATAGATGAACCTATTAAAAAAGACCTATTGGTTGCTGCACGAAAGACGCTACGATACTTGCTTGGCAACGATTCCCCTGAAAAGCAAGAATTGATGAGATGGGCAGACCAGTTTATAGCGGAGACTCAACCACGTTATAGTTCAAATCTATACAGTGAGGAATCAAATAGGGCGACAGCTATTATCCCTGTCGAACCATCTTATGACCCTAATGCACCCAATGTCGACGGTCGAATTATCATACGTGATAATTTTGATAAGTTGTTCGCCAAATACCCTGAAATGCTTGTATTTGGGGAAGATACCGGAGCAATCGGCGATGTAAATCAAGGGCTGGAAGGGCTTCAAAAAAAGTACGGGAAACATCGTGTGGCTGATACCGGTATTCGTGAAACAACAATTATAGGTCAGGGTATTGGTATGGCTTTGCGCGGACTTCGCCCCATCGCGGAAATTCAGTATCTCGATTACATTTTCTATGCTATGGCCACTTTGACAGATGACCTGGCTTGCTTACGATATAGAACTGTAGGAAAGCAAAAAGCGCCATTAATAATACGTACAAGGGGTCACCGACTGGAAGGTATTTGGCATTCAGGATCGCCCATGGGCAGCCTTATTCACATTTTAAGGGGTATATATATCTTATCACCTCGAAATATGACTCAAGCTGCCGGTTTTTATAATACGCTAATGAAAAGCGATGAACCAGCATTGGTCATTGAAAGTTTAAACGGTTACCGCCTGAAAGAACCAAAGCCGAATAACCTTGGAGAATACTATACACCCATTGGCGTGGTAGAAACATTAAAAGTCGGTAGTGATATAACATTAGTTTCCTATGGATCTACCCTAAGAATCGTAATGCAGGTGGCCAAAGAGCTGCTTGAAGTAGGTATCGATGCAGAAGTGATCGATGCACAGACCCTATTGCCATTCGATATCAATGGAGATACCGTAAAAAGTTTAAAGAAAACAAACAGATTGCTGGTTATCGATGAAGATGTGCCAGGAGGGTGCTCCGCTTATTTGACCAATGAAATTTTAGAAAAACAGGGGGGGTACCAATACCTTGACAGTGCACCGCAAACCTTGACCGCGAAAGCACATAGACCAGCATATGGCACTGACGGTGATTATTTCTCAAAGCCCAATGCCGAAGATATCTTCGAAAAAGTGTATGCCATAATCCACGAAGCCAATCCTTCCGATTATCCTAAACTTAGATAACTACTAATTAAAATTTTCCAAACACCCTGTTTTAAGGTGGCGCCACACCCATAAAATTGCTCTATATTTGAGATGAAAACGGCTCAATAAACAGGGGATGATCAATGCAATATTAAAAAAGCACTTTTCCATAGACACAGCTTCTATTACCCATTTAGAAGGATATGAAAGTATAAATTACAAGATTGAATGTGTCAAAGGTTTATTTGTTCTTAAAAAGTATACGTTTAACCACGAGGTTCTAGAACTTCTGCGTTCAGAAAATAAAATTCTTGAGCGCTTAGGTTCTCAAAAGGATTATGATTTCCCCACACCCATCGCCTCCAATGAAAATGAGTTTTTAATTATTGAGAATGATTCCATTTTCAGATTATTATCCTTTGTTAAAGGTAATTTTCTCGGCGATGTTGAACACACTCCTACCCTTTTAAGCTCTTTTGGTCACTTCTTGGGCCAGATGGACAAGGCGCTTTTAAATACCTATAATCCCGCATTAAAAGCAAAGGAAACGCAATGGGATCTTCAACATTTTTCTACGAACTATTCCTATTTGAAGTATATTCCAGACCGTCAAGACAAGAGTTTGGTGGATTATTTTTTTCTACAGTATGACGAAAACATCCGTCCTGTACAACATCTTCTAAGAAAAAGCATCATTCATAACGATGCCAATGATTGGAACGTTTTGACAAATGATGGACACCTATCAGGAATCATAGATTTCGGTGACATGTGCCATTCTTGGTTAATAAACGAGTTGGTTGTAGCGATAACCTATGTGATGATGGACAAAGAAGAACCTTTAAAAGTCGCGGAAAATATAATAAAGGCGTATCACGAAATTCTTCCTTTGGAAGAGCGGGAAGTGGAAGTCATATATTATTTGGTGGCAGCACGACTATGTATAAGTGTGTGCAATTCAGCTTACACAAAAACGGTAAAACCAAATTCCGAATACATTACGGTAAGCGAAAGACCAGCATGGTCATTGCTTCATAAATGGTTATCCATTAGCCCAATTTATGCGACAACCTATTTTCGTAATGCTGTAGGGTTTTCCTCTAAACAAGCACCGCCGCTGAAAAAGCAATTGAAGCGAAGACAAGAACATTTTAGCGGCGCTTTGTCGTTGAGCTACGATAAGCCTATTCAAATGCACCGTTCCGCATTTCAATACATGTATGATACCCAAGGCCATACCATTCTCGATGCCTATAACAATATAATGTTAACGGGTCATTGCCACCCCAAAGTAGTAAGAGCCGGCCAGCGTACCATGGCAAGACTAAACACCAATACCCGTTATGTATATGACGAACTTTTGAGCTATAGTGAAAAACTGTTAGCCAAGTTTCCGTCACATCTGAACAAAATTTTCTTTGTGAACTCCGGTAGCGCGGCCAGTGACTTGGCCATCAGATTAGCAACAGCACACACTAAAAGAAATAAAATTATGGTTGTGGAGCATGGGTATCATGGCAATACAAGAATGGGTATAGATATCAGCCATTACAAGTACCACCACAAAGGTGGGGCTGGCAAACAGAACTATGTTATTGAAACTCCTATGCCCAAAGTCTTTGGGTCGGGTTTTGACGATGATGGCACGGCCGGTACTTATTTTACCGGAAAAGTCCAGAGCATAATTGAACAAAATAACAGGGAAATAGCCGCATATATTGCGGAGCCCATGATAGGTTGTGGAGGTCAAGTACCCCTAGCCAAAGGATATTTGAAAGGGGTATATACGCTTATACGTGAACAAGGTGGGATATGCATTAGTGACGAGGTTCAAGTGGGTTTCGGTCGTTTGGGTGATGCTTTTTGGGGCTATGAAATGTACAATGTGATACCTGATATGGTAATTCTTGGTAAACCGATGGGCAACGGGCATCCGATCGGTGCCGTTGTTACTACAACTGCAATTGCCGAAAGTTTTGACAACGGAATGGAGTTTTTTAGTTCTTTTGGTGGAAACCCGGTTTCGTGTGCAATAGGAAAAGCTGTACTCGAAGTTATTGAAGAGGAGAATTTGCAAAATCATGCCAAAAAAGTAGGTGATTATTTGAAGGATCGACTGAAACAATTGGGAAACATTTATCAGGAAATTGCCGATGTAAGGGGCAGTGGACTCTTTCTAGGAGTAGAAATGCTGGATAAAGAAGGAAAGCCAAATACCAAATTGGCCAACGAGGTCAAAAATCACCTCCGTGAGAAAAATATCTTGATTGGTACAGATGGACCTTACAACAATGTACTGAAAATTAAACCACCCCTTTATTTTTCAAAAAACGATTCTGATATTTTAATTGATAAGATGCAGACAATACTTGAATATTTATTAAAAATTTAGATACTTTTACTACTTTAATTAACAAATAACCCCCTTTATGAGAAATTCCCTCTTAAAAGACATTGGACTAGCGATATTACGGATTGCGCCATCGCTATTATTGATGACCCATGGTATTCCCAAGTTTCAAAACTTAATCGCCGGAAACTTTGAATTTGGTGACCCCATAGGTATTGGTGCGGCACCCTCTTTATTCTTGGCCGTAATAGGAGAAGTTGTATGTCCGGTCCTTATCATTATAGGTTATAAAACAAGATGGACAGCGGTTCCCCCGGCAATTACAATGTTGGTCGCCACTTTTATAGTTCATGCATCAGACCCTATAGGAACAAAGGAAAAGGCATTATTGTTTTTGACCTTTTTTATTGTAATTATGCTATTAGGACCTGGTAGGTACAGTGTGGACAGAAAATAATATCAAATTATTTTAACTAATAGCTCTTTAAGCAAATCGGCCTGCGAGATGCCATTGGCTCCTACTCCCTTCCCTTTCAGATCCATTTCTCGTAGACTTGCAACAACATTGCTGACCTTTTTCATTGGATAATTACGGGCCGCGGTATGGAATTCATCTACAAAATAGGGGTTGATTCGAAGTGCACTAGCTACATTTTTAGGAGAATGGTCGTTTAGCCCATGGTATTGCAGCAATTGAGAAAAGAAAGAATGAAGTAAAGTAACCGTTAAAACAAATGGGTTATCTTTTGGGTTCTGGCTAAAATAATTGATGATTTTCGTGGCCTTTAAAATGTCTTTTTCTCCAATAGCCTTTTTAAGTTCAAAATTGTTATAGTCTTTACTGATACCAATATGTTGTTCTATATCCTCTGGGGTTATTTCAGATTCTTTAGGGAGTACAAGTTGTAATTTTTTTAATTCGTTGTCAATTTTACTTAAATCGGTACCCAAAAATTCTACTAATAATACCGTTGCTTTATGGGATATGGTAAAACCTTTTGATTTTAAATTTTTCCGAATCCAATCTGCAACTTGGTTATCGTATAATTTCTTCCCTTCGAATACAACGCCAATTTTATTTATAACCTTGTGCAGTTTCTTTCGCTTATCGAGTTTCTTGTATTTGTAGCAGATAACCAATACAGTGCTAGGTTGCGGATTTTCGCAATAAGAGGTTAAATTTTCTATAGTTCGTGACAAATGTTGCGCTTCCTTAACGATAACCACTTGTTTTTCCGACATCATGGGATAACGCTTGGCGTTGCCTATAATATCATCAATGGTAACATCTTTGCCATACAGAACCACCTGATTAAAACCCCGCTCCTCTTCGGTTAAAACTTCTTTTTCAATATGTCTGGTAATTTCATCGACATAGAAAGTTTCTTCTCCGCATAAGAAATAAACGGGCTTTGTATTCCCATTTTTAATGTCAATTAATATTTTTCCTACTTCATCCATCAAAAAAAAATCCTCAAATTTGCGGCATGGGGCCCCTTAATTTTCCAGTTTATCAATTTCGTTTCAAAAATAGCGAAAATAAGACCTACATCTTTGACCTTATACGTAAAAAGTTTGTGGTGCTGCAACCCGAAGAATGGGTAAGACAACATGTATTACATTACTTGCTATTTGACAAGAATTATCCGAAGAGTTTAATTAACGTCGAAAAACAGCTGACTTTTAATGGGTTGATAAAAAGATATGATATTGTCGTATTCAAATCTGATGGTAGTATTGATATTTTGGTTGAATGTAAAGCTCCGTCAATACAGGTTACACAAAATGTTTTTGATCAAATTGCCCAGTATAATCTAAAATTGAATGCCAACTACCTTATGGTGACCAACGGACTTCAAAATTTTTATTGTGAAATAGATGCTACCCACAAAAAATATACGTTTTTAAGGCAAATACCAGACTATAAGCGTCGAGTACGCTAAGGTTTTCAAATCAGTGCTTACTTACTTTTCGATCAAGCGACTTAAAATACAGGATTAGAAACTAAGTTGATTTATAATTCATATCACAACGGCAACGATCTATTCTAAATTATTTCATTACTTTGTCGACTTTAAAAATTAAGAGCTCGAAAAGCCGGAAAGAAGACGGTGTACTTCTATGTCAGAAATAGCTATTGTTATACTTAATTGGAATGGGGAGGTACTTTTGGAAAGGTACCTTCCCTCGGTAGTCGAATATTCTGGTGACGCCGATATATATTTGGCAGATAACGCATCTACAGATAGCTCTGTTGAATTTGTAAGGAAAAACTATCCATCGGTCAAGATTATTCAAAACGCTACCAATGGGGGTTTCGCCCAAGGTTATAACGAAGCTCTAAAACAAGTGGAAGCCGACATTTTGTGCTTATTAAATTCTGATGTCGAAGTACCAGAAAACTGGTTGGACCCCATTAAAAAAGCATTTCAACAATTACCCGATGCAGCAATTGTTCAACCGAAGATCCTAGACCTGATGCGACCAGATTACTTTGAATATGCGGGTGCCGCAGGTGGATTTCTAGACCAGTTGGGATATCCTTTTTGTCGTGGGCGTATTTTTCAAGCCTTGGAACAAGATTCAGGGCAATACGATGACATTCGAGAGATTTTTTGGGCTACCGGCGCTTGTATGTTTATAAAAAGTAGCGTTTTTAAAAGCTTGAACGGTTTTGATGAAGATTACTTTGCCCATCAGGAGGAAGTTGATTTATGCTGGCGCGCTAAAAATGAAGGCCATAAGGTTTATTATGTCGGTACTTCCAAGGTATATCATTTGGGAGGTTCGACGCTTAGCAATATGAATCCGAAAAAAACTTTTTTAAATTTTAGGAATTCATTGTTTTCTATAACTAAAAACTTGCCTAGGCGCAAAGCTTTTCTAATAATAGCCATACGATTATTGCTAGATGGGGTGGCTGCACTACGATTTCTTTTTCAACTTAAATTCAATCATTGTATAGCCATTTTACGTGCGCATCTTAGCTTTTATAAAAATTTTAGAAGAATGTACAAAAAGCGTGAAAAAGCCAATTTTATATTAAAGTACTATGTTACAAAATCCATAGTATGGTCTTATTTCGTAAATCATATAAATAAATTTAACATTTTAGTAAAAGATTAACTAATTTGCATGTTTATGGCCTGTCATTTTATATAATTTTACGGCACAAATCAACAAGCTTCAAAATCAAGTAAAAACAATTAATACCAGAATTATTATTATGAGAAAAATATTTTTAGGATGCTTAGGAGTGACATTATTACTTTCTTCATGTGTTTCGCAAAAGAAATTTGCTGACCTAGAAGCGAAGCATAAAGAGTCACAGGATTTATTGAATTCCGCCACTGTCAAATTAAATGATTGTTTGGAGGAGAATACGCGTTTGAAAACTTTAGAAGATCAAATTGCCTTTTTAAAAGCAAATAATCAAGAATTGATAAATAACATGGGTAACCTTACTACCTTAACAACAAAGGGAGCCGAAAACTTGGAGAAATCTTTGGAAAGCCTTCAAGAGAAAGATCTTACTATAAGAAAATTGCAAGATGCAATTACACGTAGAGATTCTGTCAACTTAGCGCTAGTTCAGAGTTTAAAAGGTGTTTTGGGCAATCTTGATGATGAGGATATCGAAATCAGTGTTGAAAAAGGTGTTGTTTTTGTTTCAATTTCAGACAAACTTTTGTTTAGCAGCGGTAGTTACAATGTAACGAGTCGTGCTAAGGAAGTTTTAGGAAAAGTTGCACAAGTAGTCAACAACAAGCCCGATTTTGAATTTATGGTCGAAGGCCATACGGATGATGTGCCCTACAGAAGCGGTGTTTTATTGGATAACTGGGATTTGAGTGTTAAACGAGCTACTGCTGTAGTACGTATTCTACAAAATGACTATAATGTTGATCCAAAGCGTATGACGGCTGCCGGTAGAGCTGAGTTCATTCCTGTTTCCCAGACTGAAAAATCTAAGAACAGAAGAACCAGAATCGTAGTTCTTCCGAAAATAGATCAATTCTATAGTATGATCGAAGAAGGTATGAAAGACCCTAAGATTAACTAAACAAAATTTAACATCCAGAAAAACCGCAACCACCACATTGCGGTTTTTTTGTACAAAAATTTTGTTTCATCTAAAATATAAAGTACCATTATGATAGCTATATTCTAACACAATTTTCATGTGACAGAAGATAACAGAAAAAGAAATACTATATTTTCGAATAAAACGTTGATTAAATTATGAGGTTGTTTGTTGGAATAATTGGGGCATTATTACTTGTTAGTTCCTGCGGTGTCGTAGGATCTATAAATGGCTCTAGTTCTAAACCTGCAAACCTGACCCTAGAAACTTCGAAGGCCAAGTCATACGACAAAATCATACCTAAGGAAGCCATTTCCCAAAAAGGGCTTTTTTCGGTTCATAATGTGAATGACAAGTATTTTTTTGAGATTTCCGATAGTATATTAAATCGTGAAATCTTAGTAGTAACCCGATTTATAAAAACTCCCGCCGGTTCTCGAAATTATGGTGGCGAAGAAATTGGCGAAAAGACTATTATCTTCGAAAAAGGACCTCAAAACAAAATTTTTCTGCGTGTCTCCACTTTGGTAAGCATGGCCAGTGAAGACAACGAAATTTCTCAAGCGGTAAACAATTCAAACGTTACCCCTATTCTTGAATCCTTTGAAATTGCTACTAGAAACGAAGATGAAAATTCGTCCGTTATCGAAGTCACTGATTTCTTGAACAGTGAAAATACCTTATTGGCTTTAAGTAGTCCACAAAAAGACTCTTACGGACTTTCTAGCATTGAAAAAGACAAATCCTATATTCTAGGGATTTCTTCTTTCCCTTTAAATACAGAAGTACAAACGGTCAAAACCTATAAGGCAAAAGCAAGTAAGGGAAACAGGAAAAAAGAACTTCCCGCTGCAATTTTATCAGGAGTCGTTACTTTGGAAATCAACAACTCGTTTATAATGCTTCCAAAGAAACCAATGAAAAAAAGAATGTACGATCCCCGTGTTGGATATTTTGCAAGTTCTTATTTGGAGTACGAGGACGACCAGCAGCAGGTCGATCGCAACACCTATATTCACAGATGGCGGTTAGAACCCAAAGCTGAGGATATGGAGCAGTGGAAAAATGGGGAATTGGTAACTCCGAAGAAACCAATTGTTTTCTATTTAGACCCCGCTACACCGAAAAAATGGAGACGTTATCTAATTCAGGGAATCAACGATTGGCAACAAGCATTCGAACAAGCCGGTTTTAAAAATGCGATAGTCGGTAAAGAATGGCCCAAAGACGATGCCTCAATGAGCTTGGAAGATTCGAGGTTTTCGGTCTTACGCTACTTTGCCTCTCCTTTTAAAAATGCATATGGGCCCAACATTGTTGACCCAAGAAGTGGTGAAATTCTGGAAAGCCATATCGGATGGTATCATAATCTAATGAACTTGTTGCATAATTGGTATCTGGTTCAAGCCGGTGCTGTTGACCCAAGAGCTCAGAATATGGAATTTGACTCTGAGCTAATGGGAGAATTAATACGGTTTGTAGCCTCGCATGAAGTCGGTCACACTTTAGGCCTTCGCCATAATATGGGAGCCAGCTATGCTACACCGGTAGAGAAACTGCGCGATGCGGAGTGGTTGCGAAAAAATGGTCACACCAGTTCGATTATGGACTATGCTCGTTTTAATTATGTAGCACAGCCTGAAGATAGTATTCCATCACAAGATTTGATGCCTAGAATTGGTGACTATGACAAATGGGCCATACAATGGGGTTACGGTAAAATCCCTGAAGGTATCTCCAGTCAAACTGAAAAGGAATTATTAAATCAATGGGTTGTAGACAGTGTTTCTAACAATCCTCGTTTATGGTTTGGTGGCGAAGGGCGTGATTTTGACCCCAGATCGCAAAGTGAAGATCTTGGAGACAATGCAATGGTGGCCAGTACTTATGGAATTATGAACCTGCAGCGTATTGTGCCGCACTTGACCGAATGGACGAAAAACAGGAGCAGTGATGATTATTCTAGTCTAGACCAAGTATACCAAAGCCTTATTAAACAATATGAGAATTACCTTTTTCATGTGTCAAAAAATATTGGTGGTATATACGTTACTCCCAAAACTGTCGGGGAGCAAGGTGAAGTATACTGTCCCGTTCCCAAAAGTGTGCAAAAGGAAGCTCTGGTTTTCTTGAACAACAACATTTTAAAGGAACCCAAGTGGTTGATAAACAACGAAATACTTAATAAAACCACTTCTCCTCAATCAAAGGAATCGATTACCAAAACAATGGAAAGCGTTCTGCTCAATCTTATCGGAGGTAGTAGAATGAGTCGAATGACATTTATTGCAGAACGGTATACCAATGAAGATACATATGCCCCAGAGGAGTATCTAGATGACTTAAATCAATTAATTTGGGGCGATATGAACGTATTCTATTCAACAACCGCCTACCAGAGAAAAATACAAAAGGCATATGTGGCCCATATGATTACTCTTTACAAGCCTAGTGAAGCCGAAGGCATAGTCGAAGGTATTTTAGCAAAACTTTCAGAGGGATATACTTCGAACACTGATGTTCGTTCCCTTGCTTTGGATAACTTGACCTCATTGCAACGCAAAATAAAAGGAACGATTCCCGTCATAACGCATAGAATGACGAAAGCACACTTGCAATACCTTAAAAGGGAAATTGATGAGGTTATTGGAGAATTAAAAGACCCTCCGAACTTCTATATACCCGCAAACCCAGATATTTCGATAAAAGCGGAAGAGAATGAATAAACCTTCCTACGTTGTGGTAATCCAAGAAAATTAATTACAGCTACGGAAGTATTTATAAGATATCTAAGCTCCCTTTTCCTTCCCGAACAACAATTGGCTCGTCTCCAGATAAATCGATTATCGTAGAAGCTACGTTATCGCCATATCCGCCATCGATTACGACATCGACAAGGTTCTCCCATTTTTCAAAAATCAATTCGGGGTCCGTGGTATATTCCAATAAATCATCTTCATCACGAATAGAAGTTGAAACTATCGGATTACCCAAAGCTTCGACCAGCGCCTTGGCAATCGCATTGTCAGGTACTCTAATCCCTACGGTTTTCTTCTTCTTGAAGTCTTTCGGAAGATTATTGTTTCCGGGTAGAATAAAGGTGTACGGCCCAGGTAATGCCCGCTTTAATACTTTGAACGTTGAAGTCTCAATTTGACGTACGTAATCGGAAAGGTTACTTAAATCAGCACAAATAAACGACCAATTCGCCTTAGCAAGCTTAACCCCTTTTATCCGTGCTATTCGCTCGAGTGCCCTAGAATTGGTAATATCACAACCAAGTCCGTACACCGTATCGGTAGGATAAATTATCAGCCCCCCTTTTCGTAGAACCTTAACTACCCTAGCAATTTCCTTTGGATTAGGGTTCTCTTCGTATATCTTAATTAATTCTGCCATTTGATTACCAACAAAAATGTGGTTTAATTCATACCAGTTAATAAGTATCTCTTAAACCGATAATGGTTAATGACTCTCAAGCCTTCTAACCTTTTATAAAAATAATGTAATTTTTTGATACGGTGTGTTCAAAAATCATCGTTCTATCCTATGTCGTCATTCTTGCAGTTAAAAGAAGAAATATAGCAAAATCCCATCGAACAAAATAGCAGATAAAGTTATAGCTATCGGGAACGTGACCCCCTACAATTCTAAGCAAACTGATTTTTTAAAATCGTTCTCGTAATGATTACCATAATTCTTTTTTAAAAAACCGTTGAATAGCTACCATGTGGGCAAAAAGAACTACGGGGACTATAAAAATTGGCGACCAAATAAAAGGAAAGTAGAAAATAGCGATATTAGGCTGGTCGAAAGCAAATTGTTGAAAAGGTAGCGGTGCCGATAGAATAGCATTGATAACAATGTTCATTAATAATAGCAAACCTAATCCGTTCCAAATAACAATAAACTTTCTATCTAACTTCTTCTTTACAAAACCAAAATAATAAATGATCGGTGCCGTCAACCCAGCCAAAATATCGAAGTTACGGCCCTCAAAGGTCATCAATTCAGGAACCTTCTCAAACAGAAACAGCCAATACAACACGATTTCCACAGGAATACGTACAATATGCACCAAAGTCAGTGTTTTTAAGTTCAACGTGTTTATCCATAATCTTCCCTTTTTTGAAAGAAATAAAACTATAATGCACAGCAGTGTTGGCGGAACGCCTAAAAGGAATTTAGCGGGCTCTTTACTGATATCCGAATAATATCCAAAATAGGCCAAAAGTCCTTGTATCATTACCCAAGAGAAAACTACAATTAAGACATTTCTACCATAATTTGCAGCGCTAAGAAATACCATAAAAGTAAAAAACACTGCTACTGAAAAGATGAAATAAATATAAAAAGGAAGTTCGAGCATCAATTTATTGGATTAATAATAGAGTAGCATTAAATGGATGGAACGTATACTATCTATTCAAAAGTTATAAAATGAGGTATTGCCCCCACTTTTCTACTCTTCCAGCTTTCTCTTTAAGTTCTGCAATCCGGTGGCCAAATCGTTTCCTATTATTCCTTCAAAGTCCATAAAAAGTAACATCAGGTTCATCGGGTAATCCATATGCCCCTTAAAACCCCATTTGACTTTGGTTTGATTATCCGATAGACTTTGGGTTGTCATATAGGCCGATTCGGTGGATTCGAAAGGTTCAAAAAAGCGCAGTTCAAAGTCGATACGTTCTCCATCATCAATTTTAAGAATTTCTTGCTCACCAGAGCCTACATCCTTATTATCGCTTTTCCAGGCAGATACAAACCCAACAGTGCCATCGGTTCCCCGAAACGATTTTTCCATTTCAGGATCCATTGTCGCCCATTTGCTATATTCGTTTTGATTTTTTAAATACTTGATATACTCGAAAACCTCTTGCTTAGGCTTATTTATTGCAATTTCTTCTTCAACTGCATATTCCTTTTTTGTAAACAAAGCCAAAATCATGGGTATCGCAATGATAATTGCGATTACAATCAATATTTTTTTCAGGTATTTCATGACGTTGGTTTTTATATTTATTTATTTCAATCTCAATTTATGCGGACTCGTTTTTGGAATTCGTTCAATTATATTTCGTGCTTCTAAATCTAATTTGACGGTTACGATATACCAGACGACCTTTCCATCGAAAGAATTCGATAGCTTTTCAACGGCCAGATCGGTCAGATTTTGATATGTGATTTCGGTATGATTTTTTATAGTATCAATTATAAAATTCCTGATTATGTCATACCTTCTCTTCAAAATATTAACTCCCGTTTTGCCTTGCGGATGGAGGGTCATGATTTTATCATCATTGGTCATAATACGTCGTTCTTTATTTCTGGTCTGGATTAAAGCTTACCATCCAATTGACATCGAACTTATCGGTACACATACCAAAATAATCACCCCAAAAAGTTTCACCAATGGGCATTGTTATTCTTCCTCCTTGCGATAGATTATTGAACAGTTGATCAGCTTCGGCCTTTGTCTGTGCGGTTATAGAAATGGATATATTGTTTCCTACAATAGTTTTGCCTGCCCATTCCCCAGCGGTATCACTTCCCATTAAACGAGTTTCTTTGCTAATAGGCAACGACATGTGCATGATTTTCTGTTTATCCTCTTCAGATAAGGTATAATTCGGATCTTCAGGCATTTCGGAAAATCGGCCTACATAATCGAATTCTCCGCCAAAGATGGATTTATAGTAAGTAAATGCTTCTTCGCAGTTGCCTAAAAATGTTAGGTAAGGATTAATTGTTGCCATAGTTCTAATATTAAATTTAAAAGTTTGTTTATTTTAAGGAATGGAGCCCAATCATGTTTCCTTCGGTATCGACGACTAAACTGACAAAGCCATATTCGCCTATAGCCATTTTGGGTTTAAAAATAGTTCCATTGGCTCCCACGACCCTGTCTTCCTCGACTTTACAGTCGGCGCAAGAAAAATAAACGATGGTACTGTTGGCACCAGACTTAAAACCTTCCATATAGACTAAGGCTCCCGAGCATCCGAATTCTTTCATGTCAGAAGGAAATGCCAACATCTGAAGCGGTTCTTCAGGAGTGGGGCTCAGCAATTCTGTTAGGGCTAATTGGAATACTGTTTCATAAAATTTCTGGGCCCGTTTTATATCATCGACATAGATTTCGAACCATCCTACCGGGTTTTTCATTTCCATTGTATTTGACTTTTTAAATTAAAAATGATAAACTATAATTGGTTTAGATTATCGGTAATACTGCTCTTATTCAATTCCATTACTTACTTCGTTAGGTATATCCTCCAAGATGATGGCTTTAAAACCAAAATCTTCGAGAATACCACAGATATGCTCAGTTTGTGCAGATAATTCTTTACCCTCGACCCGAAGTATATTATCGCAGTCTTCAAGATCGAAGTTGATTTTATAAGTCGGATATTTCTCTTGCAATCGTTTTACTAGAAAATCAGCCTGCCGTTCGTCTCTTATGTTCGTGCGATATACTTCTACCATGTATTAAGACCAATTGAATACCATAAAAATGATATGTAAGCCATGCTACCAACAAATTTTCATTAGGGGGAACGCCATTTTATTAGTCCTGAACTCCTTTTAATCTTTGTAAATAATTCTTTTCTGAATAAGCCTATCCACTGTGCTTTCAAAATCATCTAATCCAAGATTCAGAACTACAAAAACCGCTAGAATAGCACCTTGCTTTTTTTACATGCTGATTTTCAACGAATGACAAGCATAGGCGTCACAGCTAGCGCTTCAATCAAAAATAAAGAATAAAGAGGGAGAATTTCTTGCCCTATGACAAGAAATAATAATTACAGTTTAGCACTTTCTTTTCGTATTCTGCTCAGCGAAGTATCCGTTATTCCAAGATATGACGCAACATGTTTTAGTGGCGCTTGTTGAACTACTTTCGGACGAGTTTCTAATAGGGTGAGGTAGCGCTGTGTGGCCGAATCAGTGATTATGGACACAGATCGTTGTTTACACTCGAATAAGCTTTGCGACATCCAAGTACGGCCCCATTCACTAAAACCTTCCAAAGCATGAAATAGCTTCTGAAAACTATCAAAATCTATTTTCCAACACACGCAGTCGGTCAATGCCTGAATGTTCTCGGCTGTTGGTATACGTTGAAAAAGTGAGGAAACTTCTATAACAACATCACAATCGGAGAAAAAATTGGTGGTAATGTCGATGCCATCAAAATTATGGACAAAGGAGCGCATCAATCCACTTTCCATAATCAAATATTCGTTAGCTATCTGACCCTCGCGAAGTAGAAATTCACCCTTGGTATAAGTAACCTGCTTGTGTACATCGATGATGTTTTTTAAATCTTCTTGGGAAAGCAGGGGATGCCTGTAGACTTGTTCTAAGGAATTCATTTTGGTTATTTATAAACTCGTTATTTCCTTTTACAAACTACTCCAATACCTCCAATTTAGCAAATCGCAATAATAATTTTTTAATATCCCCTTTCTCAAACTTTATCTCGGCCTTCCTATCATTGCCAATACCTTCTATCTTCAGAACTTCTCCACGACCGAATCGGGTATGGTTGACCAACGAACCTTCTCCAAGATTGGGGTCGACAGCATTTGTGTTGCCAACGGGTTCGGCTAACTGAGGTTTTAACTTACGTAATTTACGAAGTTGGTTTTGGTTGGGTTTTTGTGTACTGGGAGGCGTTGCGCTGACAGGTTTGTTCTGTCGTAATTTACTTTTGTCCACATCTCCAAAAATATCGGTATCGATCAATGATTTATACCGATACGTATTTTCGATGGGAGTTAAGTTTTCTATATATTTTTCATCGATCTCCTCTAAAAAACGGCTTGGTTCGGCGTCGATGAGTTTTCCCCAACGGTACCGATTTTGGGTATAGGTCAAATAAGCCTGTTTCTCGGCACGCGTCAATGCGACATAAAACAACCTACGTTCCTCTTCCAATTCGCTTCGGGTATTCATACTCATAGCCGAGGGAAACAAATCTTCCTCCATCCCGACAATATAAACATAGGGGAATTCCAATCCTTTAGCCAAATGTATGGTCATCAATGCAACCCGGTCATCATCACCGGTATCATTATCTAAATCGGTTGCCAAGGCAACATCTTCCATAAATTCTCCGATATCACCCGTAGCATCGGCCAATTCCTTTTGGCCTTCCACAAAATCTTTGATACCATTGAGCAGTTCCTCAATGTTTTCCATTTTACCGATACCTTCTGGGGTACCATCCTTTTTAAACTCCAAAAGAATGCCTGTCTTCTTTGCCACGTGCTCGGCCAAGGTAAACGCATCGGTCCCTTCGTTCATAATCTGAAAACTCTTGATCATGGTCACAAAATCTTCCAATTTACGCTTGGTACCCGAATTGATTTTCAAATTGATCTTGTCGAGGTTTTCCATTACCTCAAAAATTGAACGACCGTAATGATTTGCTGCAACAACAAGTCTATCGATTGTAGTTTGACCTATGCCACGGGCGGGAAAATTGATAATTCGCTTTAAGGCTTCCTCATCTTTCGGATTGATTACCAAACGGAGATACGATAGTACATCTTTGATTTCTTTTCGTTGGTAAAAAGAAAGCCCACCGTAAATACGGTAAGGAATGTCTCTCTTGCGCAACGCATCTTCAATAGCCCTTGATTGGCTATTCGTACGATACAATACGGCAAAATTATTGTTCGGCATTTGTAGCTGCATCCTATTCTCGAAAATCGAACCAGCGACAAACCTACCTTCTTCGGCATCGGTAACACTACGGTGTATTTTGATTGGTGCGCCTTCATCATTGTCTGTCCAGACGACCTTTTCCAATTGGTTCTTATTCTTTTCGATAATCGAATTGGCGGCATTAACGATATTCTTGGTAGAGCGATAGTTCTGTTCCAAACGGTACATGCCTACATTTTCATAATCACGCTGAAAATTGAGAATATTACTGATATTGGCTCCACGAAAAGAGTAAATACTTTGGGCATCATCACCCACTACGCAAATATTGTGATACCTATCTGCCAATGCTTTTACAATCAAATATTGTGAATGGTTCGTATCTTGGTACTCATCGACCAATATATAACGAAACCGATCCTGATATTTCATCAAAACCTCTGGAAACCTATTCAGCAATTCGTTCGTTCGCAACAAAAGGTCATCAAAATCCATGGCCCCTGCCTTAAAACAGCGGTCTACATAATTCTGATAAATATCTCCCATGCGCGGTCTTTTGGCCATGGCATCGGCTTCAACTAGCTCAGGGTTTTTCATATAAGCCTTTACCGTAATAAGGCTATTCTTGTAGGAAGAAATACGATTTTGTACCTGTTTGTATTTATAAATATCCTTATCGAGCCCCATTTCCTTGATTATCGAAGCGATCAAGCGTTGGGAATCTTGGGTGTCATAAATTGTAAAATTACTGGGATACCCTAACTTATCGCCATCGAAACGTAACAATTTGGCGAAAACGGAGTGAAAAGTACCCATCCACAGATTTTTTGCCTCTGTACTACCCACAATGTCGGCAATACGTTTTTTCATTTCCCGTGCAGCCTTATTGGTAAAAGTCAATGCCAGTATATTAAAGGAATCTACACCTTGGGCCATCAAATGGGCAATGCGATAGGTCAATACTCGGGTCTTTCCAGACCCCGCACCGGCGATAACCATCAATGGTCCATCTTTATGCAAGACCGGAGCTTTTTGCGCCTCATTCAATTCATCTATAAAATTCTTCAACCGCTTCGTTTTTTTTGGACTGTGAATTTAGCCATAATTCGGGTTATGTAGAAATCATCTCATTTAGATTTATGAACAATGAAATTGTCATTGCACCTATTTTGAATATATTTAGCTTCTAAATAACCAAATGTATGTACCAAACTACTTTGAAATCGAATTTTATAACGCTAATATGTTTGGGGCTAATGGCACACAGTTTTGCACAAACCAAACAAAGTGGTCCTATTATAGCAGACTATGGCAGCGTATGGAAAGTAGACAATCTAGATTTTAAGGTAAATACCGCCAAAACTTATAAAGCCGTTTTTGATATCTCGTACTCCCCCAATAATAACTCACAACTAAACGCAAGTATAGGGACTGCTGCAAGGTTTCTGAACATGCATGCACAAAACGGTGTACCCTTGGAGCAATTGAAAGTTGCATTGGTAGTACATGGCAAAGCTGCCAAAGACCTTCTTTTGTCTGAAGCCTATATGGCTAAATGCGGAGTAGAAAATCCGAATGAAAAATTATTGAATGATTTAATGAGTGCAGGAGTCGAAATTATTTTTTGCGGACAAACTTTTTCCTCTGAGGGCTTTTTAAAAGAAGATTTAATAAAAGGCGTACAACTGTCTCTTTCCGCTATGACTGCTTTGATACAACTACAGGACGATAACTACAGATTGATTAAATTTTAAATAGACACATGAGAACATTGGTGATTTTGGCAGCGTTTCTTTTAGGATGTACTCTTCAAACCCAAGGGCAAAATCTAGAAAAGGAATACACAGCTATTGAAAGTAAGGTAATTGAATGGCGCCGGTATTTCCATGAGCATCCTGAGCTGAGTAATCGGGAATTTAAAACTTCGGAAATAATTGCAAATCACCTTACCGATTTGGGTATTGAAGTTCAGACTAAGGTAGCACACACGGGTGTTGTGGGTATTTTAAAAGGAAATAAACCCGGGAAGGTCATTGCCCTTCGTGCTGACATGGATGCTTTGCCCGTTACCGAACGTAGCGATCTGCCTTTTAAATCAGCCGTAACTTCTGAATTTTTAGGAGAAAAGGTAGGTGTGATGCATGCTTGTGGGCACGATACGCATATTGCCATTCTGATGGGTGTGGCGGAAATACTGGCCAAAAACAAGGATAAAATTAAAGGCACAATAAAATTCATTTTTCAACCTGCGGAAGAAGGTCCGCCGCCGGGAGAGGAAGGCGGTGCCCTGCTTATGATAAAAGAAGGCGTACTAAAAAATCCTGATGTCGATGCCATTTTCGGGCTGCACATCAATTCTGGCATTCCGGTTGGCGTCATACGCTACAAGTCCGGTGGAATGATGGCCGCCGTACAGCGTTTTGTCATTGATGTTAAAGGAAAACAGACACACGGTTCACAACCTTGGGGAGGCATCGATCCCATTCTTATAAGTGCGAAGATTATTGACGGAATACAAACAATTATCAGTAGGGAAACCGATCTTACCAATGAAGCGGCAGTCATCAGTGTCGGTAAAATCACAAGTGGGGTTCGGTTCAATATCATTCCCGAAAGTGCCCAAATGATAGGTACCATCCGTACTTTAGATTACGACATGCAAAAATTGATTACCAATCGAATGCAAGAAATGGTTCCGGATATTGCGAAAGCCTATGGCGGACATGCGACAATTGAAATCAAGAGCAATACCGACATTACCTATAATGACCCTGATTTGGTAGAACAAATGCTGCCAATTATGCAAAAAGTGGCAGGGTCGGAGAACGTTCAACTTCGAAAGGCATCCACGGGTGGGGAAGATTTTTCCTATTTTCAGAGAGAAATCCCAGGTTTCTTTTTCTATTTGGGTGGTATGACTCCAGAAAACACAACCCCCTACCCCCATCACACCCCTGATTTTATAATTGATGAAAGCGGAATGTTGTTGGGCGTCAAAACCTTGACCGAGATGAGTTTGAACTATCTAAAACAATAAAAAAGGACGCCAACAGTTGTTGATGTACATGCAATATCATCCAAAAGTATGTGGATGGGCGTAATATATACTTTATGGAACAATTATTAGATTTTATTAAAAATATTCCGTGGTGGGCCTGGATACTTCTTGTGCTGGTTTTTGTCGCAATTCGCGATATCTTTTTTCAACGAAAACATACCATTTCACATAATTTCCCTATTGTCGGACACCTGCGATACGCTTTGGAAAGTATTGGCCCTGAAATGCGACAGTATTTTGTATCCAATAATCGAGAAGAACTCCCATTCAACCGTATTGAACGTAGCTGGATATATGCCTCTGCAAAAAAAGAAAATAATTACGAAGGATTTGGAACGGACAGGGATATTTATGCCCATCAGCATATTTTCGTCAAAAATCAGATGATGGCCTACAAAGTGCCTGATGACCATCCTAATGCCAAGGATAAAACCTTCCTCCCCTGTGCCAAGATTATGGGCGCCTATAATAAAAGGAAGAAGCCCTTTCGACCTGCATCGGTTATTAATGTTTCTGCAATGAGCTTTGGCTCGTTATCGGCAGCTGCAATAGAAGCCTTGAATAAAGGTGTGAAAAAATCAAGTGCGTACCACAATACAGGTGAAGGGGGGCTTTCTCCCTATCATAAACAGGGTGGAGACGTTATTTTCCATTTTGGAACCGGATATTTTGGTGTACGTGGGGCAGAGGGAAATTTTTCGCTAGACAAATTAAAAAGTTTGACCGAAAATAACCCGTGCATCAAAGCAATCGAAATTAAATTGTCACAAGGTGCTAAACCAGGAAAAGGTGGGGTGTTGCCCGCTGCTAAAATTACACGTGAAATTGCCGAAATACGCGGTGTCCCGATTGGAAAAGATGTGCTTTCACCTTCGACACATTCAGCTTTTAATAGTATCGAAGAGTTACTGCAACTTATAGAGGATATTGCGGAGACCACGGGACTTCCCGTAGGTATCAAAGGGGCCATAGGCAAGTTAGACCAGTGGGAACAACTGGCAGACCTAATGGTTAAATCGAACAAGGGACCTGATTTCATTACCGTTGATGGTGGAGAAGGCGGTACCGGAGCCGCACCCCCATCATTTGCCGACCACGTTTCCTTACCATGGGTCTATGGTTTTTCAAGTCTATACAAGGTTTTTCAGAAAAGAGAATTGACCGAAAGAATTGTATTTATAGGAAGTGGTAAATTAGGGTTTCCCGCAAAAGCCGCCATGGCCTTTGCTATGGGCGCCGATTGTATCAATGTAGCGCGTGAGGCGATGATGAGCATCGGGTGCATACAGGCCCAGGTTTGCCATACCAACCGATGTCCGTCGGGTGTGGCCACTCAAAGCAAATGGTTACAAAACGGAATCAACGTACCTATAAAGTCGGATCGTCTTGCCCAATATTTCCAAACTTTTAGAAAGGAGTTTTTAGAAATCACCCATGCTTCTGGTTATGAACACCCTTGTCAATACACGATGGATGATATTCAAGTGAATGTTGATGACAACGATCTGAACAAATCTTTGGCCTCTACTTATGGTTATAACAAAGTAAAAGTACCCTTTGAGGGTATGCAAAGACTAAGTGATTGTAAACATTTAGGTGGAAAACAACATCTCGATTCGACCAACGTTGTGGATGAAAATGTTAGTTTTGTCAAAAATTAAATAAAATAGTCTATTATAAAATTTGTCCCTTATGAAAAAAACTATTCTTTTTATCCTTTTAGCTGTCCCGCTTTTTATTCATGCGCAGCGGAAAAGTGATCTTATAGCAGAAATTGAAAGTATAAAAACCTACCGTGACTCCATTCAAAATGAGCTACTCAGTACTCAAAGGAGCGAAAAGGCCAGTCTTGCCCGAATGGAAGCCGCTGAATCGCAACTTTCAGAATTGCGTGATGCCAACACATTGCTTTTGCAAAATTTAAAAATGTTCACCGAAGCTTCGAACAAAAGATCTTCGAGCATTGGGAATACCCTTGAGAGTCTCAAGGAAAAAGAAGCCCAACTAAAAATCATCAAAGATGAGATTGCCCGTAATGATTCGACTGCAGTCGTTATTTTGACCAATGCCAAGCAAACCCTTGGTGAGAACGCCAAAATTTCAGTAAATCAAGGAGCGGTGGTAATTTCGGAAAAGCTTACAACTCTTTTTGGCGATGGTGCCAAATCGGATGTATCGGAAGCAGCCAACGACCTCTTGGGGAAAATAGCGAATATTTTATCGCTCAATCCTAATATAAGTATCATGATCGAGGGACTGAGTATGACGGGCGAACTGGATTTAGCCATTAGACAAGCGGCAGCCTTGGGGGGCATTCTTCAAAAACAATTTTCGATTGCACCTGAAAGAATTACCGCTGTCAGCAAAGACGGCAATTTTACGGAAGGAATCAACTTCCGGTTACATCCGCAATTTGAAAAATTCTATTTGACCGTTCGTGAGAATATGAAAAACAACCACTAAAAAATATCCTTTATAGCCTGATATGGGCTATAAAGGATATTTAAACTAAATACCGCTGATATTTTATGCTATCCTTCGGTTTTCAACGTTCCCAAATACGCAACCAAATCGACCATTTCTTCCTCATTCATAACCTTGTGCAAGCCTTCGGTCATTAACGATTTTTCCATGGCCGTTAATTTATCAATATCATTTAAATTTACAGTAATTTGAGTTCCTCCCATCATTTTCAAGGTAAGTTCATCTTCTGTTCTGCTCAGAATATAGCCGGTATACGTTTTACCATCCTTCATTGCTAGGGTATAACCTTCATAGCCAAAACTAATTCCTGCACTAGGGTCGATAATATTGGAATACAAAAAGTTCTTCGACAACTTGTTTCCAATATCAGAAAGTGATGGTCCGAATTCTATTCCACTTTCGCCAGCTACATGACAGGCACTGCAATACATACTATAAATCTCTTTTCCTTTATCCGAGTTCCCTGTACGCTCGACCAAAGCATTAATATCGAGGTCGCCAACTGAATCTTCGTCTAAAAAGTTGGGCGCACTATTGCGAATAAGGCTATCTCGACTACTCATTAATTTTAAGACCGCCGTTTTTTTATAGGCATTATCCAATTGATCCGCTTTTAGAAAATCATACAATTTATGTTGCCCTTCATAGGTATTTCCAAGACCCTCAACGATATTGCGCTTTAGGGGAAGTGAGAGATTTTTACTAAAAAGACTTTCTGTTAATATATCGACGGCATCGGTACTTCTAATGCTTCCGAGCAACCCAAGTAGTTGCATCTTGTTAGATTCTGGCACTTCTGATTGAAGATAGTCTTGAACCAACGATTTACCCCCAAAATCGAACAGCACATCGGCCGCTTCCTTTCTAAGGTCTATATCTATGTTACTTTTAGATAAAACTCGAAACAAAGCCTGATTCTGGTCTTTAAGCTTTAAATTCTGAATGGTCATCAACCATTCCGGTGTTCCCTCGATTTGCGGTAGAATATTTTTAACCACTTGGGTATTCTTTCTGGAATTATTTACAAAATCTTTATCCAACTGCCCAACCGCCAATGCTTTCAATTTTTTGCCGATCGGATGCTCCGTCGTCAAACAGTTCATGAGAATCGCATTCTTTTTAGGATGCT
The DNA here is from genome assembly GCF_900103215.1 of Kriegella aquimaris. Classification (GTDB taxonomy): domain Bacteria; phylum Bacteroidota; class Bacteroidia; order Flavobacteriales; family Flavobacteriaceae; genus Kriegella; species Kriegella aquimaris. The sequence continues at coordinate 57,910 of NZ_FNGV01000001.1, read as the reverse complement.
CTTTAAAACTGAATGCTCTAAAATAAGAAGGCAACCTTTCATCTGAAACGTTTTCGTTTTTGATTATCTCTGCCAACATAGGCACCGTTTCAGAGGCCCGAACACGCCAAACAATGTCTTTCCCTTTGGCATCTATCCAATCATTACCGATTCTGTTCTTCCATGCATTAAAATAAAGATCAGGGTATTGATCCGAACCAATGCCTAAGGCTTCCAAGTACCAGCGGTCACCGGCCTCATGCTGTTCCGCCAAAATTGCCCAAAGCTGCGCTGCCTTGGGTGTACCCAAATACGCAAGCGCAATGGCAACTTCGCGCCGTACCTGGGGTGAAGGGTCATTTACTACCTTTTCAAGATAACCCTCCAGTGAAGCACCGTCAGCCGCAAATTTTGCCATCCGTACGCCTTGAGCTCTAAATTTACTATCTCCATCTAATAACGCCATATCCATATACACATCGGCTTTTGCAGATATATTCACGCCCAACCACAGCGCCCGTGCTTTTGAAGTACCACCTTTGGCTATCAATTGCTTTAAAATCGGTTCACTGTTTTCTCCCATGGCATTGAGTTTTTGCCACGATTGGTAAAAGACATCCATATTATCGGATAAAAGTCCTTCTGCGGCCCCTTCTCCAGTGTTAAAATCATATCTCACGGGTTGATAGCCCTTTTTGGTGGACAAATGGTATATTCTTCCTCGTGAAATATCCTCGGCCTTATGGCCACCTACTCCCCCATCATACCAATCAGAAATAAAAAGCGACCCATCAGGTGCTACAGTTACATCATCAGGTCGAAACCAATCATCTTGGCTTTTTACCAAGTTTTGAATCCTTGCCTCATAACCGGCTCCCTTTTCTGAGACTATGTAACTACGCACCACATTGTGTCCCGGTTCGGCATGAATTAATTGGTTTTGATATATTTCAGGCAGCAGTTTATCTTCATATATGATAATGCCACAAGGAGATCCCGAACCGGTCTGCAACAGATTTGGAACGGTGCCCGGGTCGTTCAAATGCCAATGTCGTTTTGGTATTTCATCATGCCAGCCTGTTCTTCTTTCTCGCCAGTTTTGTCCCGTCAACATATCTTTAAAACCGTAACTGCCATTTTCCATTAAAAAGTTGATTCGAACCCCTCGATTGCCATCGTCATCATTGTCTGATTGCCATAGACCTCCGTACGAATCTATTGTCAATTCAAAAGGATTTCTGAAATTGTTTCCTAAAACCTCCACTTGAGACCCATCCCAATTGGTACGAAACGCCATACCTTCTCGAAAGGGGTTGCCCGTATTACTAATCTCTCTTCCGTGAATATCTTTAATGATGTTTCCAGCTTTATCCTTTAGCTGTCTTCCATTATTCCCGAAATTAAAGTATAATCTGCCATCTGGACCGAATACAAAGGCATGAACACCATGATCATGGTCGACACCTTCAATTCCTGTAAAAAGAATTTCTTTTGAATCGGGCACATCGTCTCCATTCTCATCGGTAAATACGAATACATTTGGACTTACCGAGACGATTATTCTGTTACCCAGTACGGCAATACCCAAAGCAGAATTGACGTCTTTGCCCTGATAGAAGACTTTAGAGCTGTCGGCCACGCCATCCCCATCGGTATCTTCTAAAATCAATATACGGTCTCCTTTATCGTCATATGTATTGTCAGGATTCGCAAAAAGGCGGTAATTTCTTCCTTCACAGACCCAAATTCGTCCTCTGGCATCAATAGCCATATTCGTAGGATTTACTACCATGGGCTCGGAAGCAAATAATTCAAGTTGTAACCCCTCTGCTATATCCATTGAGGCAAGGGCATTTTCAGGTTTACGTTTGTCTTGTTCCGAAAAAGAAGAATAATCAATTTCGGAGTCTTTCTTTTCCTGTTTACATGAGTTTAGAACTAAAATTGATAAACACGAAAACAGAAGTGTTTGCAATTTGAAAATTGTACGCATGGTTGGTTTAAATTAAAGGTTTGTTGTATTTTGATTCTAAAAGTAGGGAAAAATGGCATGTCTTGGGTATCGTATTCAAGACGGCAGATATTTCTTCTGAATCTGGTCAATCGTTTGTTTTACTTAGACCACTTTATTAACCCTTTGCTGTAGCGAATGTTAATATCATTTTAATTTCATTCTTAAGAATCGAATACTTTTTTTAAAAATGGGTCGTTCTAAACCAATAATCAAACCATCAAAAATGACAGGAGAAGGAATTTTACAACTATTCGCTTATACAATACCAACCATAATCACTGGGGTTATAGCCTTCTATTTTTTTAGATTGCACACAAACAATGAAGAGGGTCGACGACGATTTCTTCTTCATAAGGATACACAACAAAGTACGTTGCCCATTCGCCTTCAAGCCTATGAACGCATGGCCTTATTTTTAGAACGGATATCTATACCAAGTCTTGTGGTTCGGGTAGCCCCCAAAACTTCTGACAAGGGTGCTTACGAACAATTGCTGATAAAAACCATCGAAAATGAGTTCGAGCATAACCTTTCACAGCAGATTTATTTATCGGATGAATGTTGGAACGTTATTAAGGCAGCAAAGAGTGCCACGATACAAATGATTCGAAAAGCCGGAATGAGTGAAACCGACTCGGCAGATAAACTTAGGGAAGATGTTTTGACCGAAACAATGGATAAGTCATCACCTTCGGCCACTGCACTAGCTTTTGTTAAGAAAGAAATCGGGGAACTTTGGTAGTTGCCTCGATTAAGCGAACATTACAATACTCGTTTCTGTTCATTCCAGTTTTATACTTCAATTCAAAATTCCTTTAGATTTCGGGATCTATTTGATTTAATTCCGTATTCTTATACTTTGCGAAATTATAACCACTCTCCCACCAAGCCGTCATTTTTTCCTTATTGAAAATCAACGAATTTGTTGTTAATACCGTCGGGGTATAATAAAAATTGATGATGGCATTATTATGTTTTGCCACATACTTTCCGATTCGAATATTTTGTTGTTCGATTCTATCAAGCATATAACTGAACATGGTTGTCAACAGTGAAAATGCGTTTTTCGAAGGCATACGATTGAAATGTGTGATTTCGGTCTGTAAAATAATGGCATCTACTTCGGTCGCGCCCCTTTTAATAGCCTCCTCTATTGGTACCATAGTGCCCAACCCGCCATCTGCATATTCACAGCCGTTCTTTTTTACTAAAGACATAAATGGAGTATAATTACATGAAATCCATATCCACTCGCAAAATTCCTCGTACGTAAAATCATTAATCGATTTATACTCCACATGATTGAGTGACAAATTCGATACCGCAGCAGCAATATCCTTATGGCTTTTTTTTAGCACTTCGAACTCATCGAACGTCAGGGTATTTTTAATTAGTTTTAGTAAATTATGGCTCTCCCCAAAAGTCTTACTGCCATGATAGAAATTTTTAAATACATTCCAATGGTTGATGGCAATATTGTCGACCCCGTGCTTTTTTTGAATGACAAACGGGCAATTACTAAAAATACTATCTTGGTTTACAGAAGTGTATACCTCTTTAATTTTTTCAATTTTACCGAGGGCTAAATGGGATATCAACAGACTTCCAGTCGAAGTGCCTAAGAAAATGTCATATTTATGGTTGAGTTCCTGAATAAGGTATTGCGCAACGCCGCCTGCAAAAGCACCCTTACTTCCTCCACCTGAAATGACCAATGCTCTCATGCTATTTTAATTTGGTGTCAATATAACGCTTTTCTTCAGGGTTTAGTTTCCCGGTCAATGCGATAATACGGTCTTTATACACTTCTTCTTTTAATAATTCATCTAATAAATCCCTTGCAAATTTCTTGAACCTCCATGAATAATGCGTCGATGCTTGAATTAAATCCAAAAGGTTGGTTTCGGTAAACCCAAAGGCTTGTTTAAGGTACTCAAATGCTCCCCTTCGTATTTCTGATGAATATTCCGGACTTGTAAAGCCACTCAATTCGTCAAAATACAGTTGGGTATTACGACCTTCATAATCATTGGTCAATATGGCCAAGGTCAACCATAACAATCGTACATTTTTGTTGGGTAGTCCAGTAATGTCTTTAGTGGCATCTAAATATCGTTTTTGATCATCGGGATAAGCCATCCATAATTTACCAAGGGTATTTTCAATCAAAAGGTAACTTTTTTCATGGAGAAAAGCTTCAATTTTTGCTTTGGGGTATACCTTAATATCCTGAACTGTGGCAACCAACCCCTTTTTCACAAGGATGTCTTCCGAGTTTAGCACTTGATTTATGATTTCATCTGGAAGTTGCTTTTGATAGTTCATCACTAAATGCTCTTTGAATTTAGTAGAGTTGGAACGATTCCAATAGTTTGAAAAGTCAAAATCTGTATCCTTTGAAACTTTTAAGTCCTTTTCCATTTCAAAAAGCAAACTCAAAGAGGTGGAGGCGTCCGCTAAACGCTTTTTTGCCGCCGCCAAAGGAATGTCTACGTTTTTTATCCAATCGTTCGCAAACGCGGACAAATTTTCACCGCTAGAACGTTCCATTTCTTCAAGAAAATTGGCAATCGTCACATTTTTGAACTTATACTTGTTCAAATAGTTCCGTATTCCGTTTTTAAAAGCGGCATCCCCAATTTGGGAACGTAACATAAATAGAGCCCATGCGCCCTTCTCATAAAAAATAAGACTTCCCGCCTTCGGATCATTAAGACTTTGGGCATCTCCCCTATCGACCAAAGCCTGCAACTCCAATAACGTTTCATATAATTTCCAATAGAAATAATCATCACCAAAAATTTCCTTTGCGGCCAAATAGGCGTAATAGGTAGCAAAACCTTCATGCAGCCAATGGCTATGGCCGTCGACTTCAGTGACCAAATCCCCGAACCATTGATGTGCTAGTTCATGGGCGTTGACGTTGATATAGTTCTTGTCTACAAAGGCAGTGGAATCGATTACGAATCCATCTGAAAAGATAGTCGCTCCTGTGTTCTCCATACCTGAATACAAAAAATCCCTTACAGGAATCTGTTTGTAATTCTGCCATGGATAGGGTACTCCGATTTCCATTTCCAAGAAATCAAAAATGCGTTTTGTGTATCTATAGGTCGGTTCAACCTTTGCACTATCTTTTGGATAATAATAATTTAAAATAGGAATACCACTTGTAGCCGTCAACTCTTGTTTGGTATAGTTACCGATAGCAAAGGCCAATAAATAACTGCTCATAGGTTGAATCATGTCGTAAGACCAGACCCTCATAGTATCTTTCAGTGAATTGTCTTCCGTATTTATGAGTTTCCCATTGGCAATGACCTGGTAATCCCTACTAAAGGTGATACTCACATCAAACACTACTTTTTCGGTCATATCGTCAAAACTGGGCAACCAATAACTGGTATACTTCCCTTGACCTTGTGTCCATATTTGTTCATTGCCAGTAATAGAGTCATCCCAACCTAAAAAATAAACGGTTTGCTTCGGATTCACCGTATAATCCAATAGCAATCGATATTTCTTCCCTTTTTTAAATGATTTCTTAATGGATATTGTTTTTCCATCATTGGAAAATTTCACTTCTTTACCATTGAGGCGCACCGATTGAAAATGCATATTCTTTGCATCCAGAAAAACGGAATCTACCGCACTTAGGGCATCAAATTCATAAGTGACCTGACCTTTGATTTGTTTTTCTTGAGGTAGGGGAACAATCGATACCTCCGCATGTAAGAAGTCTACTTTAGGCTGCTGCTGGCCAAATATAAATATGTAAAAAAGGAAAAAACAACTGCTACAGAAATATTTCATTTACAAATAAAATGGTTTGTCGTTCAAATTTAGCATTTTAGTTTGTTGCAGTTGTATGGGGTAACTCCTATTTTAGTCGCATGAACGCCAATTACCTTCAAACCCCCATTGCCTATCTCAAGGGCGTCGGCCCGAACAGGGCAGAAACGCTGCAATCGGAATTGGGTATTGGCACCTATCAAGATTTGATAAACTTGTTTCCGAACCGTTATCTCGATAAGACACATTACTATAAAATACGGGAACTGCAACGAAGTAGTGCCGAGGTTCAGCTCGTGGGCAAAATTATTCATATCAAGACCATAGAACAGAAAAAAGGGAAACGTTTGGTTGCCACTTTTACAGATGATTCGGGAGAAATGGAACTTGTTTGGTTTCGGGGACAAAAATGGATCCGCGAAAATCTGAAATTAAACACACCTTATGTCATCTTTGGAAAATGCAATTGGTACAGTGGTAAATTTTCTATGCCACACCCCGAAATGGAATTGCTTGCCACGCATGAAAAAGGTCTGAAAATTGCTATGCAACCGATTTATCCTTCTACTGAAAAACTAGCTGCAAAAGGCATTACCAACCGTGTGACCAATAAGTTAATGCAGCAATTGTTTATCGAAACCAAGGGGCAGTTCACAGAAACCTTATCGCCAAGTCTCTTGCATGAATTAAAATTAATTTCAAAAAGTGAAGCACTGTTTAATATTCATTTTCCGAAAAACCAAGAATTGCTTGCCAAAGCGCAGTTCCGTTTAAAATTTGAGGAACTGTTCTATATTCAGCTGCAATTGATTTCTAAAAATCTATCACATAAACAAAAGATAAAGGGCTATAACTTCGACCAGATTGGCGAACCCTTCAACGACTTTTATAGTAACCGACTTCCTTTTGATCTTACCGGTGCACAAAAGCGGGTTATCAAAGAAATAAGGGCTGATTTAGGCAGCAATGCTCAAATGAACCGGTTGCTTCAGGGCGATGTGGGATCGGGCAAAACAATTGTAGCGTTGATGACCATGCTTTTGGCCATTGGCAATGGTTTTCAGGCCTGTTTAATGGCTCCTACAGAGATTTTAGCGAACCAACATTTCAATGGTATCAAAGAACTACTTGAAGGTATGAACGTAAACTGTGCGCTCTTGACCGGGTCCGTAAAAAAATCGGCACGCAGACTTATACACGAACAGTTGGAAAATGGTGAATTACACATTTTGGTTGGCACCCACGCCCTTCTGGAAGACAAAGTCCAATACAAAAATCTTGGGTTGGCCGTTGTAGATGAGCAACATCGTTTCGGGGTGGCCCAACGTTCAAAATTATGGCATAAGAATGAAATTCCACCCCATATCTTGATTATGACCGCCACTCCTATTCCGCGGACTTTGGCCATGAGTCTCTATGGCGATTTGGATATTTCAGTCATCGATGAGCTCCCTCCCGGCAGAAAATCGATAAAAACGGTACATCGTTTTGATTCGAATCGACTAAAGGTTTTTGGGTTTATTAGGGATGAAATTAATAAAGGTAGGCAAATCTATGTGGTGTACCCATTGATTCAAGAATCGGAAGCTTTGGATTACAAAGATTTAATGGATGGTTACGAAAGTATCGTCCGCGACTTTCCACAACCTAACTATCAGATTTCGATAGTTCATGGTCAAATGAAACCTGCGGATAAAGATTATGAAATGGAGCGCTTCGTAAAAGGTGAAACGCAAATCATGGTGGCAACTACGGTCATCGAAGTGGGTGTAAACGTACCTAATGCATCGGTTATGATCATCGAGAGCGCAGAACGGTTCGGATTATCGCAACTACACCAATTACGAGGGCGTGTTGGCCGTGGGGCAGAACAAAGCTATTGCATTTTAATGACAGGACATAAATTATCATCAGATGCCAAAACAAGATTAGAGACTATGGTACGCACCGGTGATGGCTTTGAGATTGCAGATGTTGACTTAAAGCTTCGGGGACCGGGTGATTTGATGGGTACGCAACAAAGCGGTGTTCTAAATCTAAAAATTGCTGATATTATAAAAGACAATGATATTTTACACACGGCACGGCACCATGCGCTTCAAATATTAAAGGCTGACCCTTCTTTGGAAAAACCTGAAAATTTGGTGATTAGACATACCTATGCACAATTGGTGAAACATAAAAATATTTGGACGTATATCAGTTAGGCAACTTCAAATAAATTACCAAAATATTGATTTAAAATAGGTTATATAGATTCACCTCAAGTGAAAAAGCAATAGGAATAAACACGCTACGCCAGAAGTACTATTCAAGTTTTTATTTGTGCAACCCCTTATAGCGTAAAAGTTCCAAAAGCATTTCGGGTTCATCGGTCTGGATAATATTAGCACCATGTTTAATAAGCTCTTGAAGCATTTCTTCCCCACTGCCATATCGTATATGTGCATCTTTTTCCCCCAATGTATTGATCCAAATTCGGGCGTTGTTCTTTTTCAACAAATCGCCAACCTCTTTTGTATTAAATTTTGAATCAATATGTACCACGGGTGGTGCAAATTTTACAAGGGCAGAATCGGCCATCTTTAAAGAATAGGCCCGAGGCATAAGCAGTGCCGATTTATCCAATTGCTTGATCAGGTCCAATTGGTCGTAGTCATTATCGAAATAAAACACATCTTTCTGGATTCCTAGTGCATGAACTGCTTTTAAAATTCCTTTGACATTATCGGTTTTCATATCGACATCGATCATTATTTTTCCTTTAACCACTTTTAAAAATTCTTCAAAAGTGGGTACCGATTCCTCGCTTATTCTGCCGTAAGGGGCCTTTAATTTGAAAGTCCTTATTTCTGCCAAGGTCAAGTCTTCAACTTTGCCTGTTCCGGTAGTCGTACGATCGATAGAACTATCGTGCATTAATACTAGGTGACCGTCTTTTGTTGTTTTCACATCAACTTCGATAATATCAACCCCCAATTCAATGGCACGCAAGGAAGAAGCAATAGAGTTTTCGAAATTTCCCATGTGGGCGCCACGGTGCGCTGCAACCAAAATAGTTTTGGAAGCTGGGTTTTTAAATTCGGTCAGGGTTGTTGCAATATCCGTTGCCGTTTTGGTACTTGAACATGCGAGTCCTACAAAAAGGACGATTAGAGCGACTACTTGCTTTATAAATCTCATTCTTCGTTACTATTTAGATTGTGTTTTGTCGGTAATACAATACCTAATAAAATATTCTTAACTGATTGTTGTAGATAAGTAGGTTCTTCTAACCAGACATCTTTTTAGTTAGGTACAGGTGCACTTATTGCATCAACATACCTACCGGCCCAATATGGCAATAGATAGATATAGGGAGCATACTCGCGATTTCCATCACTTCCACCGTTGTTTCTGTAGGCCCCATTATGCAAATGCAACGTTCGTTCATCTCCGGGCAAAACCTCCGAATACGTCTGGCTTCTGAAATTCGGTTCTATTTTCGTCAAGTCTTTACGATGACTGTTGTCCACTTTCCAATCGATAAGATCCATTGGAAACTCGCGCAACCACCAGGCAGATTCTTCACTATCGATATTTTTGCTTCCGGAAAGGGCAAAAAGATAATTCCACAGTGGGTTCTTTTCAGATCGTTCTACTTCCCAGTGACTTTTTACGGTATTAAAATGTGCCGTTTTTTGTTCCTCAGAAAAAGAATAATTAACAAAACCAGGCATCGTTAAAAAATACATTTCATCATCGGAATGATTCCACTTGTCACTTAAATCCTCGCCCTCTACAAAACCGATTGTTGTAGCGGGCCGATTTGCATTCTCATCGTATCCATATTTTCGTATCAGTTTTTCGGCTGCCTTTTTATATTTTTCGTCTGTTGTAAAATGATATGCCGTTTGCAAGAAAGACAAGATAAGCGTCGAATTCAATCGACGATCTCCTACGTTGGTAGGAAAACTATTCACGTACTTCGGATTCCATTTGCCCCAGGCGGTAGGCTCTCCATTCCAATCGACTAAATACCAATTGTTGTCCATAATATGGTCCATCTCTATTTTTATTTGATGTATTGCCCTGTCTCTCCACGCTTTATCAGGTGCCAATTCAGCAAAAAGTGCATATACAAAAAAGTGTCCGCATGACTCATCACTACTCGTAGTCGATTTCCAACGCCAAATTTCATCATCTGATAAACGCCAAATTCTTCCGTTTTCTTCCACATGTTTTTTGTACCATTCTCCTGAAAATCCGTTGGCATGAAGACCAATCTCATATCCATCCCTTTCAAAAGACCTTGCCGGGAACCCTTTTAGGTCGGGAAGGCTTGTCAACCTTTCCATGGCTTCAAATGCTTCGTAAGCATTTAGTTTCGCATCTTCCGATTTTGTCACCGCATATCTAAACAATTCACCTGCTAGGTACATTGATGTCCAGAGCCCATCATTATCGGTATCGTGATTATATCCCGTAGAAAGGTCTCCTGGTGTTTGTAAGGTCAAATCTGTAGTGAAACCGTATCGAATATGACGAGACCGTTGAATTTCTTGAAAATAATCGGCCTTTTGTGCCAAAGTCATTGGCTCAAAATTAATCTTGCTCATACCCTCTTTAGTCAAGACCAAAACAGTATCGTCCGGACCCTTTTCCAAATCAACTACGTGATCATCTACCAACCAACGTTTTGAAGCATAGTAATCATATTTTCCGTCACTGCGAAGCTTGAAGGCTCCCTTGGTCGATCCAAACCATAAAGCACCACGAATGTTTTTCAGGCTAGTAATTTCCGTCCAAGGCAGTTTTTGGTTCGATTTGTTCAACGCAAAGGTTTTACGGTTCAAAGATTGAATTCCGTCTTTAGTACCCAAAACAATCTCGTCATTGTAATAACACATGGCGGTTAAGTTAGAGCCGTCATATACCTTTTCCATTGTTTTTAGCGTCAAGTCCAGTTGGTAAAGGGCATCTTCGGTGAGTATAAGAAAATGACCGGTAGTTTTATCATATTCCAGTGCTATCGGATTTAAATTGTTTACAGAAGTATTCCAAATTTTTTGTCCGTTCTGAAATACACGCAATTCGCTGTTTCCCGCCACCAAGGTCAAGAAGTCGGCTCCAATGGCCATCCCTTTAGGGTTTTGTATACCATGATCGATATAGAACTTACCGGCCCAAGCATTACTCAGAACTGCCTTGTCTGTTAAGTATATGAATTGCTCTTGATACCTACTTAAGGCCACAATATGCATATCGGTAAGCGGTCGATACTCAAAATCTTTTCTTATTTTTTTTTCATAAGGATGCAGCAACCCATTTTCGGAAAGTATTTTAATGGCTTTATTTCGATCACTGGCTATTTGCAATAGCGCTATGTTCTGTGTTTCTTCATTTAAATCGAATTTCTCTGCTCGATCTTGTAAATACGCTTGATCAGAATACCGTTGTGCGGTTGCTGTAAGTGATATGATAAGGCAAAAAGTTAATAGCAAATTTTTCATAATACATGATATTTATGTCGGCGATAAAATTAAATCTATCGCAACGGACTCCTTTCACTATTCTTGATTAATACATATAGTATATTAACCTTTCTTAATCCTTCCTAATCAATAGATTAAGTTATGGTAAAAGCGTCTTGAACAACCATCACAAATAACCACTAAACCATTGTTTAACAACATTTTAAAATTATTATAAAATTTTAAAAGTAATTATTCAAATATTTATTTTACTGAATAAAAGTACTTATAGGGGATATTTATACTGGCGAAAACGTATTAAACAAGTTAAATAAATGCAAATATTCTATGTATTATGATCAAAAATGATGGAACGATATTGTGCTTTATTATTTAGATTTACATTCTTCAAGTCTTTTATTAATAGTCGTACAATTGAAGTATTATGAATGTAACAAAAAGTATTTTTCTGGCAGGCCTGTTGGCGTTTTGCTCGTGCAAAGAACAAAAACAACCTTCAAACCTTGCGGAAGCCCCAAGTGCCCGATTTGAAAGATTGCCCTATAACAATCCTGATTTAACCGTAGATCTTGGTGTAGGGTTATGGGCCTCGCCACTACCTATGGATTATGACAATGACGGCGATTATGATCTACTGGTTTCCTGTAGTGATGTGCCTTTCAACGGAATTTTCTTTTTCGAAAACACAAGCGGTGATTCATTTCCGGTTTTCGCTCCCGCCGTTAAAGTTAGCGATGATCCCGTAAAACACATTCAAGTATCGTATGTTGATGGCGAGCCCCGGTTTTTGCGGCCTGGGGAAGAATTGAAAGACTTTAAAAATACTTTTGCCGGTACATCCGAAGCACTATACCCTGAAGATGCTTTTGGAAAATTGCATAATAAAATTCGCTTCAATCAATGGAAATATGTCGATTATGAGAATGATGGCGATTTGGATATTATTGTCGGAATTCAGGATGGCGAAGATTACGGATGGGACAATGCCTTTGATGAAAATGGGGTTTGGACCAACGGACCGCTTCATGGCTTCGTTTATCTGATCGAAAACGTAAACGGCATCTATGAATTAAAAGATAAGATTCTTGCAGGTGGAGAACCTATTGATGTCTACGGAGCCCCTACCCCAAACTTTGACGACTATGATAATGATGGTGACTTGGACATTATTTGTGGGGAATTCATGGATAAATTTACGTGGTTCGAAAATATCGGTACACGCGAAAAACCAAAATATGCCAAAGGCAAATATTTGGAAAATGACAAAGGAACCATAGCCATGGATTTGGAAATGATCCTGCCCGTTTCATTGGACTGGGATAAGGATGGCGACATCGACTTGGTTGTCGGTGACGAAGATGGTCGGGTGGCTTTCGTTGAAAATACAGGTAAAACCAAGAATGGCATGCCCGTTTTTAACGACCCAAAGTACTTTCAGCAAAAAGCGGAACATGTAAAATTCGGTGCACTGGTCACTCCTTTTAGTACCGATTGGGATGATGATGGTGATGAAGACCTTATCTGTGGGAATTCCGCAGGATATATTTCATTTATTGAAAACCTAGACGGAAAGGATACTCCAAAATGGGACGCCCCAAAATTATTGTCCGCCGATGATGAAACAATCAGGATCCAAGCTGGCGAAAGTGGTTCCATTCAAGGTCCCTGCGAGGCTAAATGGGGTTACACCACTTTATCAGTAGAAGATTGGAACAACGATGGCTTGAAGGATATTATTCTAAACTCCATCTGGGGAAAAGTTGTTTGGTACGAAAATATAGGCACAAAAGGGAACCCCAAACTTGCTGCTGAAAAGCCAATTCAGGTGCAATGGGAAGGCGAAACGCCAAAACCGGACTGGTACTGGTGGGATCCCAAACCAAATACCTTGGCTACACAATGGAGAACCACCCCTACAGCCATAGACTGGAACAAAGATGGCTTGACGGATTTGATAGTTTTGGATACGGAGGGTTATTTAAGTTATTACGAACGGTATAAAAGCGAAAATGGACTTATGCTAAGACCGGGGCAACGCATTTTTAGTTCCGGCAATGGTACATTTGATCGCAAAAATAAGTTGGTAGATTCAATCAACGGGCCGTTGCGGTTAAATGCCGAAAAATATGGTTCCAGCGGAAGAAGAAAATTAGCCTTTGGCGATTGGGATAATGATGGGGATGTTGATATATTGATTAATGGAATAAACGCCGGACTTCTTGAAAACATGGGGGAAGATGCGGAGTCAAAAACGGTAACTTTTAATTTTAAGGGTGATTTATCGGATAAAAAGTTAGCGGGCCATACTACAAACCCGACACTGGTTAATTGGGACAATGAAGGAAAACCCGATTTGCTTCTTGGCGCCGAGGACGGTTATTTTTATTACTGGAAAAATGATTGATTGAAAAGGTAAAAGTCTTCATTATGGCTTACCGATAGCCATTTAAAAAAATAGTAAACAACGAATAAGCGGACATGTCCGCTTATTCTGTTTCTATCAAGTTTAGGTAGCGCCCCATCCAGTAGGGTAAAAGCCAATACACAGGTTCCTTTTCTTGTGAAGGGTTACCGACTACGGCCTCATAGATATTATTGTCCCAACGTACCGCACGCGATTCACTTGGAGGTCGCAATGCTGTTTGCAGTTCCTCTAAAATAGGTTCCCTGACCACTTTTAGATCCTCCCGTTTGCCATTATCAATATGCCAATCGATTAAATCTAAGGGCGCATCCTTTAAAAAAGCAATGGAAGCATCAAGTTCATCACTACCTCCCGAAAGATAATTATAGGTAAAATTAACTAGGGGACTATTCGTTTTCCTGTTCTTTTCAAACCATTGATCCATATGGTCTTTATATTCCTTTTGAATTTGGGGATTATCTTCATACGTTATCAATGGAGGATAAATATACAATGCCATATAAATGTCGAAATATGTTTCCCACGCAGGGTTGGTATGGTGCAGCATTTTGGCATTCTCAAGATACCCTTCCTCATTTATCAATTTTAAATATTCGTGCTGATATTTTTTGTCTTGGGTGATATGGTATGTAAATTTCAAAAAGGAGAGTAGTTCTAGGGAATTCAACGCTTTTTCGGAAGCCCATTCCGGATCATGGTTTAACATTTGAGGTGACCATACCCCCCATTTTGTATGTTTACCATCAACGCCTATCAAATTAAAGTCATTCGCCATCAGATGATCCATGATTTTACTGAAATGATTGGCTACGCGCTTTTTTTCTTCGCTATCCGCTACGAGCGTATAATAGCAATAGTAACCGAACAAATGGCCGCAAAGTTCATCGCTGCTGGTGTCTCCTTTCCATTTCCATTTTCCATCCTTTGAAATATGCCAACGTTGTTCTACCGACTTTTGCCGTGGGTTTTCAATCAGTTCCTCGGCCAATTCCCGATCCGTATAGGTACGGTTCATATCGTGTGACTCTTCCCAAGAAATCGGTATTATCGTTCGTGCAAAAAAGCCATCAATTTCTGTCACTTCACGTAAATAGTGTAAAAAATCAAATGCTTTTTTAGCTCTTTCTTTTGCCTGAGGATTTTTTGTTGTCGCGTATCGAAACGATTCCATCGCCAAATACATTGCCGTATATTCCCCATCATTATCATCATCTTCAGGAACAATAGAAGTCGAATCTCCGGGTATTGTCAATTTGGATCTACCTACAATCCAGGGTTCCCGAACGTGACGCTGTATCAATTTCTTATAAAAGAAATCTGCTTTGGATTTAAGCGTCATTTCTTTATTCTTAATGGCGCTGACTCCATTCGCGGTGGCTACCCACGCATTTCCATTATTGTCAAAAGCAATATCCCTTACCTCATTATTCATCAACCACCGCCTACCTAAGCGAACGGAATATGCCTTTTCCCCTGGTTTAAATCGCGTAATGCCGTAATTCGTACCGACCCACATGGTGCCATTGGGCGCTTTTTTGACCACATTGATATTGGCATTCGGTATACCATCTTCGGGCAACTTTTCCGCGATTTTTTGAGTAGTATCGCGAATTGCAATACCCCCCATGCTCCCAACCCATAATTGACCCTGATTATCATAATCCAGCCCTTTTACATAAGCGCTGACGAGTTCATTATTCTTTTGATAGACCTTCGTTTCTTTATCATTGCAGTGGTAGAGTCCTACATCTGTCCCAATCAACAGCCCCCCTCTTCCGTCCGATAGGGCAGCACGTATACTTCTGGCAGAATCAAAGTTTTTTTTCTCCCATGTATCCCCGGCATACAGCCAAGTGCCATGTGGCCCTAAGGCATAGACTCCCTCTTTGGCACAAACAATCTTTGCAATGGGCGGTTTTGGCCCATCCATTTTTACTAATTCTCCAGATTTATAGGCGTAGACGGCATTCCATGTCGCCATCCATATGGTTCCTGAAGAATCTACAGCAACATCATAGGCCGGACCTTGGTCCGCACCGGTTATCATTAGTTGCCAATCTTTGGAAGTTTCTTTTTTTCGATATACACCAGCTTTTGTCGCAATCCAAATATTGGTATCGGTACCTACACATATGGCTCTTATATTATTTGCGTCAGGACTATTTCCATTGACCAAAAAGCCCTCGTGGTATTCTTGATCAAAGGGTACATCTTGATAAACCGAAGACTCGGTTGCCAATGCCTTAGTTTCTTTGGCACCTTGATTACAAGAAAATAGCAAATGACAAGACACTAAAAGATAAACTACCCTCATAACTCTGCGTATTAGATTAAGTTTGTCCTTTCGGAGTAAACTAGGGTATATAAACCTTACCAGAGCCTATAAACTTATGCGCTTGCCCAAGTCATGGCTTTCCCTAAGTTTCTCGATAACAATCATATTTTTGACAGCGTCATCGATACCGAAAGGTACGGTGGTATTGTTTAGTATGGTTTTTGAAAATGCATCGACCTGTAAGGTGTACTGGTCGCAGATATCAAATGATATCACCTCTTCATCTTCCTCTTTGACCAAAGATAGGTTTACAACCTGATCAGCGGGTGGATTAAAGGGTATTTGGAATTCAATGCTTCCTGTAGTCCCAAACAACCGAACCTGTTGCCCTTCGAACAATTGAATTGCACTAAAGAAAGTCGAACTGCCTTGATCGAATTCGAGAATTCCGGAAGCTAGAATATCTACTTCAGTCTTTGCATCGTAAGTTATCGACGCCATTACGCTTTTAGGTTCGGCATCGAACAAAAAACGTGAAATTGAAATGGGATAACATCCGATATCCATCAAACTCCCACCTCCAAAATCTTTTTTATTTACAATACTGTTCGGGTCGTCGTCAAAAAAAGAAAAGGAAGATTGTATCGTTTTTAATGTCCCTATTGCTCCTTGATCGATGAGTTCTTTAGCCTTTATCCACTGTGGATGAAATTTGTACATAAAAGCCTCCATAATTTTAAGATCCGGGTACTTTTCGGCTTCCTCCTTTAAGTACTGGGCTTGCCGACTACTCAAAGCTATCGGTTTCTCCACCAAAACATGTTTCCCCGCCTTCATAGCTTTGAGAGCCCATTCTACATGCAAATGGTTAGGCAAAGGAATGTACACTGCATCGATTTCTCCGTCATTGAGCAGGTCTTCATAAGAACCGTAAAACTTCGGGATTTGAAATTGCTTGGCAGCCTTCTCCGCTTTGGCAATACCTCGTGAAGCGATACCCACCACTTCACAAAATTCACTTTTTAGCATTGCGGGAACAACCTGTTCCATGGCTATCGTCGCCGTACCCAATATGCCCCATTTAATTCTTCCCATGCTATTCTAATAAATCTTATAAAATTCGGCTACCTTATATATTTAGTTAAAGTGTTTTACTTTTTGTTCTTGTTGAATAGTACAAAAACCAACGCCAACATGATTAAACCTGCAGTGGCCACGGCGCCTACGATAATAGGGTCTAAAGTACACTCGAGCCATTTGAGATTCTCGGGTAATTCTCTCAAAAATGTTCCCCAAATAATTATGAGGATACTAAAAATAACCGAAATAATGCCTTGAGACCGTTTGATTTTCACATTGAATATGGCCAATAAAAACAAGCCCAAAATACCACCACCAAATATTCCGGAAATTTGCCACCAAATATCAAGGGCACTTTCTGCATTGATCAATAAAAGGCTAAAAAGGATTCCGAGAAAGCCCCAAACTACAGTAGTTATGCGCAGGAAATTGATACTGCTCTTCTCAGTAGCATTAGGTCTAAAATATTTTTTATAATAATCAAGATACAATACGGTCGCAGACGAATTCAAAGCAGAATCTACGGTACTCATAGATGCTGCAAGAATGGCCGCTATAATTAAGCCTTTGAGCCCAACTGGTAATTCAGTGGCTATAAAGAATGGGAACACTTCATCACCCTTTACAATGGAAGGATCCAAAACATGGGCAGAGCCGGAATAAAAGGCAAACATGGCCGTACCTATATACAAGAATATAATGGTCAACGGTAAGTAGATAAGCATGGCAATCCAAACCGATTTTTTTGCCTTCTTCTCTGTGGCGACCGAACTATACTTCTGCGTATAGTTTTGATCGGCCATTAAGTTTCTTATATTTTCAGTTATCCCATAAATAATCATGACCCAAATGGTACGGCTACTCAATGAAAATGAACTGTCGCCCAAACTGAACTTATCGGCATCGAATGCTTTTTGAATCAGAAAATCAGGTTCTGAAAAGACCTCTGTCGTCAAAATATAAGCACTAAAGACAAGCCCCCCAATCATAATTACAGATTGCATAACATCTGTCCATATTACCGCTTCCATTCCCCCCATCAGCGTATAGGCAATGGTCAAAACACCTATAATCAAGATCAACATTTGAATATCGATATCGATAAAAGAAGTTAACAACAATGACGAGAGGTATAAGATTACCGCCGTTCGTCCTATCATAAAAAGAACAAAGGACAGTGACGCATATACGCGACCCCAATCCCCAATTTTTTCTTCCAGATATTTATATACCGAAATAATCTTATGCTTACGGTAATGCGGAATTACGTACTTGGTTACGAACCAGGTCACCGGAAGCGCGGTAAGTGCAAATATCAAGGGATGCCAATTCGAATCGAAAGCTTTTCCCGGAACAGCAATATAGGAGATACTACTTGTGTAGGCACTCATAACGGCGATACCGGCCGCCCAAGCGGGAATGCCCCTACCTGCCACCATAAACTCTTCAGAAGTTTTGGTCTTTCTTAAAAAATAAACACCCATTCCTATCATAATAAGTCCGTAGACGACTAGAATGGCCGTATCAATTGCTCCGAGTTGGTAATTCATTTTGAATGGGTTTGGTTTGGCTTCAGACCAAGAATGCGCTTCCAAAAAGCGCGCATTCCGGTCAAAAGGGGTTTACATTATTATATCATACTGATTTTGTCGAACTTCTCAATATACTGTTTGATTTCTTCGCGTTGCTTATTTTCAAATTTCCGTAACGGAAGTGCCATATAATCTTCACAAATTCCCATCACGGCCAAAGAACATTTTGTTCCTTTTGTATACCTTGATTCATATTTACCAACGCTATATATCGTATCGTAAATTTGTTTCACCTTTTGGCTCAATTCTTCAATTTTTACGACATCGTTATTTACCGAAGCGTTATAAAGATCTACAAACAATGCCGGAAAGAAATTAGCACCGCCAGCAACTGCCCCATGGCCACCACGTTTTATGGTCTCGGGCAAATATGCTTCGGTTCCCACAATAATAGCAAATTCCGGTGAGTTCTTAAATGCCTCAATAAGGGAATAGAGGTACTCAATATCCCCAGAGCTGTCTTTAACACCGATCGCACCTAATTCCTTTGCTTTTTTAATGGTTTCCACCGACAAATGTAATTTTGTACAGCTCGGCATATTATACATCATAAAAGGCAAGGGCAGTTCAGGCACCAAGCTCTCAAGGTAATCTACCATTTCGTCTTGTGAAATCGGAAAATAATAGGGTGGCGCAATAACTACAGCGTCGGCACCTGCAGTTTTTGAATGCTGGGCCATGGCTATCGATCCTTCAAAAGAAGTATCTGTTATGCCAACAAGAACAGGTACTCTACCCGCTATATATTCACATGCCTTTGTTATAAGCTCTTTACGAAGTTCATAGGTCAAACTGGGGGCTTCCCCATTTGTTCCCAATAAAAAAATACCGTGTACGCCTCCAGAGATCAAATGCTCTATAAGTCTTCTCAAACCTTTGTCATCTAATTCACCATTTTCGGTCAGTGGTGTAATCATTGGAGGGATAATTCCTTTTAATTCTAAACTCATGATTTTTCTTTAGTAGGTTACAAAGTAAATTTAAATGAAAGCGATACGCCACAATAATATTATTTAAATCTTATGTTATATTACCCTGTATATCAAAATTATTACGTAATATTGACGATAAGAGTTAAAATACTAAAACATGGAATTCGTTTTTGAAAAAATATTTGTTCCGAATAATCACTCTTTTATATCAAGAAAATTGCCCCTCTCTTCGAATGCCAGAATACATTCGCATAAAAATTTCGAATTAAATTATATTACCTCTGGCACGGGACGAAGAATTGTAGGAGACAATATTTCCGGCTTTGAAACAGGAGATTTAGTTCTTTTAGGCCCCGATTTACCCCACTGTTGGGAGCTGCTCGATGCCGAAAACAATGAACCACCCACTTGTATCGTAACCCACTTTTCGGAAAATATTATCAATTCCGATTTTTTTAAAATGCCAGAGCTTGAAAAAGTGGTAGCCTTACTTAAACAATCCAATAGGGGAATTCGCTTTAAAGTTGAAAATGATACTGAAATACGGGATATTCTAACCGTAATGTCAGAAAGTCAAGGATTGGAATATTATATCGGATTATTGAAAATTTTCAATAATCTAATTAAAATCGAGGATCGCGAAAAGCTATCGAACCCGATGCACCAATCATCGGTTTTCTCCAAGAATATTGAAAAAATCAATAAAATTTACGAATATGTTTTTCAAAATATACAGGAAGGCATAAAGCTTGAAGAAGCCTCCTCCGTCTTGAATATGGCCCCAAGTTCTTTCTGTCGATTCTTTAAAAAGAAAACAGGCCTGACCTTTATGGAATACGTAAAAAATGTTCGGGTAGGAATCGCCGCAAAACTATTGGCCGAAACCGATAAACAAATTACTCAGATTTGTTTCGAGAGTGGCTATAATAATCTGGCCAACTTCAACCATTATTTTAAGGCCAGTATGGGGAAAACCCCATCTGATTACCGTAAAAATTTCAGATAACAGCATACAATGACTGCAATTTATCAGTTCAAAAGAATCGCTCTTTTTTTCATTCTCTTAACTCAAACTTCATACGCTTTCCCCGTAGCTATTTCAGGGCAAAGCGAAAATCCTAAACTTCCTGAAAGAGGTGTTTGCGCGCATAGGGGCGCACGCGAAACACATCCTGAAAACACCATTTCGGCATTTAAAGAGGCGGTTCGACTCGGAGCCCAAATGATCGAATTCGACGTGAGAATGACCAAAGATGGAAAATTGATCATCATGCACGATGCCTCAATTGACAGAACAACAGATGGCACAGGTTTAGTCGAGGACCTTACCTGGGATGAAATTAAAACGCTGGATGCAGGCAGTTGGAAATCAGCGGATTTCAAAGGAGAAAGCGTACCATTGTTAGCTGAAGCACTCGATGTGTTCCCGAAAACAATTTGGCTCAACGTACACCTAAAAGGGGGCAAAGAATTGGGAGCGGCCGTTGCCAGAACCATTATCGAGAAAAATAGGACCCACCAATCGATTGTTGCCTGTAATGCAGTCTGCGCAAAAGGTGTCAAACAAGTAAGTGCCGATGTCATGCTATGTAATATGGAAAGGCCACGGAAACGGAAAAAATATATTAAGAATACCGTCAAAGGAAATTTTACGGCCATACAACTCTTATCGAGACGCGATGACAACAATTTGGTTAAAGATCTGGATGAATTAAGAAGTCATGCTATAAAAATAAATTACTTCTATAGCAATAGTCCCGAAGAGGGCGTCGCCCTACTCAACAAAGGTGTTGACTTTGTGCTCACCGATGAATTGGAAGAAATGATGAAAGCTGCCGAAAACATAGGTATAGCGCGGGCTAATTAATGCCGCAGCAATTATCGCAATAATCTTTCTAATAAATTGAGCGGTCAATACATCATGGCCAAAGAAAGTAGTTAGCACTACTTTCTGCCTACTAAGTTGATTACTAAGCCCGTTAAAAAAACGATAAACGAAATCAAACTGATCGGCGGTAGCCCTCCGTGCCATTTGTGTACGGTTACCCAACCGGGGTAGCTAAAAAAGAATAAGTGAACCCCAATAAAAAACAAGACCGTCATTATTACTTCACGAGATGTAATAATTCTTATAATCTTGTATTGCTTTTTTAGGTCTTGTTTAAAACTGACATAATAAATCCATAAAAAAACAAAACTAAGCACACCGCCCAATAAACTAAGCCCTCCCCTAGTCGTTAGTGTTCCTTCATCATAAAAAAATACCGGGTAATATGAGGGGTTCAAAATAGCGACGCTAATGATCAAATGGACGAATGCAAGAATAAAGCCGACGACGCCTAACGACTTTCTAGCATCAAGTAATTCTTCATTTATCCGTACGTTCAATTTCTTCAACGGACCTAAGGAAAAGTTAAGTGTCAAGAGAATCAATGCGGCGAGTGAAATACCTTTGTTTAGAATAAAAAAAGGAACTTCTTTCCATGGCACATCCCCCACAACGTTATAACGAAGTATGGAATAACCAATCGATAAAAGTGTTGTTACAAGAATTATCGGTCCTGCAAGCTCTTTTCTGGGGGATATACTATTCATTTATTGAAATAATGGAATTTTTAAGCGAATGTTCTATTATATAACTTCAGGACATTAAATTTTAGTCCACCGGAAACCGATTGTGTGCCCCATGAAGTCCATCATGAAAATTGGCTGCGATCAAAGAAAGAATGGCTATAATAACAACAATCGTTACAAATAATATGGTCCATTTTTTAATGTTCACCTTCTCGGATACCGACTCAAACCACGTCCACCTTCCTTTCTTGAAGATGGCAAAGATTAAAACAATATTGACGACATACAACTGATGGTTTAAATCCATATTTCCGGCAAATACCCCTTTAACCACAAAACTCAATATAGCATAGGTTGATAGATAAACAAAAAGAAAGAAAGCGACATCTTTCTTTTTATACCGTCCGTCACTTAATTTCCACAATAATAATACCGCTACAACCACCAATAGAATGGCGACGAACGTTGTACTGGTCAACGCTACCGACTCTAGTGATGCAATTTCCCCCAAACGCCTGATCAGATGTTCATAAGAAAGCGATTCGCGATACACAATTAAGGGAATAAACACTACAAGAACAAATAGTGCTGCCCTATTTGTCCAGTTTTTAACTTTCGTCTCATCAATGGGCCACTTGGAGCTAAATACCCCATAGGCCATACCTGAGCCCCCGAAAAAACCGATGCTGTACTCCATTACATTCCACATATTGAACGGTATTTCCATAGTATTGCCAATAACCTGCAGAAAATTACCAAAGGCAAAACCAAAACCTCCGCCCAATGCCGAAAAAATGGCCGTTCGGATAGGTGAATTTCTATTTTCACGTGCCATATGCCATAACATGGCCAGGCCTGCCCCAAAAATGAACGCCCAAGCCTCCGAACGTGGGGGGGTCATTTTGATGCCGATCTGTTCCACAAGAAAGAAATAGCAGATCAAACCGCCCGCTACCATTTCTGAAATCAAAGCTCCCCATTTCACCTTTTTCTTTGCTGTCGAATCGAGGACCATTCCGACCAAACCTCCACCTAACAAACCGAATAGGGACCCAATGACAAAAAGCATTCCCAGCCCATAAAAAACATTTATAAAATTATCGGCGCGACCGTAACCCACCACTATTCCGTAACTGATCATACCTCCTGCGCCCCACCCCAAGGCAGAGGCTAGCGCTACGAGCACCATTTTATCGTACCAATCTTTTCTTTTCGACACCAAAACCAGTGCAAGACCACCTATAGCACCGGCCCAGGCAGCCCCTTGTTCATGACCAAATTGCCCTCTAATCGCCCATGCGGTGGCCAGTGACATTGCCACTATTAAAATTCCTAAAATCTGATTGCTTATTTTCATTTTATCGTTGTTTTAGCGTTGCCGCTATGCCCCTTCTAGCTAATAATTTTTTAATCTTGGCCATAAAAAACTATTGTAGGCCCATAGTTTGTTAAGCTCTGAAACTTTCAAAACTAAATCATTGGTGATTAAAAAATTTCGTGAATCTTACTATAAATACATTAATACTTTTCTATTTGTCGAAGAATCAAAAGTTATCGATTTTTCGGATTTCAAATCGTATCGGAATTTCAATGAAAATCTACACGGGATTCAATACGGTAGTAATAGCCCTACTTCAACCTGCTAAAAATCAACACTTCATGTCTTTCTCTTAAAAAAATCAGAAGTGATGTTACGAATTTCGGTGTTTTAACTATTTTTGAGACAACCACATTAAATATACTCCCACTATGAAAAAATCATTTTCGATTTTACTACTTGTTCCTCTCCTAATTTTCACCTCTTGCCGAAACAATGAAAAAAATACTGCCGAAGCAGAAGATATTCCGGTAGAAAAAATTGTAACCCCAGAAAATGCTTTGGAAAGCTATCTCGACATCGAAGACGATGCTTTTGATTGGGAAGTAAAAGACACTTTTGAGATTGGCGATGTAACTGCTTACGATTTACTCTTGACCTCCCAAAAATGGAGGGAGCATACGTGGAAACATCAATTGACCATATTAGTACCCAAAGAAGTCTCTTATGATGGTTCTTTGCTATTTATCACAGGAGGAAGCTTGACCGATGGCATGCCCAACTGGAAAACCAAAGAAAAAAATGGCAGCGAATCGGCGGCAATGGCACAAATAGCACAAAAAAACAAGGCTATTGTATCTATAGTGCGACAAGTTCCCATGCAGCCGTTATATGGCGGTGATTTGGTTGAAGATCAACTTATTTCCTATACGTTGCACAACTATAAAAACGATAAAGACCCTACTTGGCCTTTGTTATTTCCTATGGTAAAGAGCGCGGTTCGGGCTATGGATGCCGTACAAGAATTCTCCAAAGAAAAACTACAAAAAGACGTTACGCGTTTCACCGTTTCAGGAGCTTCGAAACGAGGTTGGACAACTTGGTTGACCGGGGCAAGCGATAAGCGTGTGGAAGCTATCGGCCCCATGGTAATCGACGTTCTAAATATGCCCGTAAGCTTAGATTATCACCTTACCGCTTGGAATGCCTACAGCGAACAGATCAATGATTATATTAAACTGGAAATTCCACAAACAGTGAATACACCAGATGGAAATGCACTCACCGAAATGATCGACCCCTACTCCTATCGCGAAAAACTGACCATGCCCAAACTTATATTTATCGGAACAAACGATGAATATTGGCCCGTTGACGCCGTGAAGAATTACATCAAGGATATTCCCGGAGAAAACTACATACACTACACCCCAAATGCGGGTCATAATCTTGATGGTGGGGAAAAGGCTTTACAATCGTTGAGTGCCTTTTGGGGCCACACGTTAAGAAAAGAACCGTATACCGATCTCGATTACGAACTAAGCACCGATAACACATCGGCTACACTTTCGGTAACCTCTGATTCCGACGATTTGAAATCGGTGTATTTATGGTCTGCAGATTCTGACGATCGCGATTTCAGGGACGAGACTTGGAGTGCCAATAAAATTGGTCCAGCGAACGGAGAAACTACTGTTAAGAAAATCGAATTTCCAAAATCAGGATACAAAGCGTTCTATATCGATATGGAATATGCCGACCCGAATGGCGGCACTTACACCAAGAGCACACGAATGTATTTGGCCGATGACGATGAAGTTCTCTAAAAAACTTCGAAATTGGACGATAGGTATAGGTATTCTTGCTGTAGTAGGCATTGGCTTCTTTGTTGTGGCCAACGATACCAGTGAAAGCCTTCCTGTTACTAAATATTATGATTATGACACCGCCGTACCGCTAAAAGATTCGGTCCGGTCTATTCACGATACTGCTGATTTTGAGGTACTCTCGATATCTTTCAAAAGCGTTCATGACAAAAAGGTGACCGCATTATTGAGTCTTCCGAAAAACGTGGACACCCCCCTCCCTGTTATTATATTAATGCACGGTCTGGGAGACCATAAAGCGGTGGACTACGTCGCTTTCGGAAATGAACTGTTTTTAAAGAACGGTTATGCCGTATTGCGATTGGATATTAGCAATCACGGAGACCGAAAGGGTGATGTCTACGATTTCGATTTAACAGGGAAACACAAATACTGGGCTCGAGATGTTATCAGTCAAACCGTTTTTGACTTGCGAAGAGCGGTCGATTTCATCGAAACCCGAAAAGAACTCGACGCCGATAGAATTGGTGATTACGGTATTAGTCTGGGTGGCATAATCGGCACAATTTTTTGTGGTGTCGAAGACCGCGTAAAGGTGCCCATAATTGTCTTGGCCGGAGGCCAGATGAACTTGCTGTATGAAGCGGGAGCGCTTTCACAAGATGCAAAGGATTTTGTAAGCATCATCGAGCCTTTGAATTTCGTAAAGAAGATTGCTCCGCGTCCGTTCTTAATGCTAAATGCGAAAAATGACGAAATTGTACCTCCGATGATGAGTAAATTGCTTTTTAATAAAGCCGAGAAGCCCAAAGAAATCATTTGGTATGATGCCAAACATCGGGATGCTCCGCTTGAAATCATCTATGGAGATGGGTTAAACTGGTTTAATAAATATTTATAAAAATGAAAAAATCACATCTAATGAAAGGGATGGCAGCGCTGTGTCTTTCCATTCTTTTTAGCAGTTGCAACGAAAAGAAAAAGAACGAAATTCAAACCGCTCAGAAAGAACAGGCCATGGAAGAAACTAAAGAAGCTCCTGGTACCTGGGCAGAACGATTGGGTTGGCCGGCCGGAAAAAAAGTCATCATGCTTCATGCCGATGATATCGGTATGTGCCCTGAAGCGAATACGGCTGCTGAAAAACAGTTGACCGAAGGGGTCATTCAATCTGCCGCGGTTATGATTCCCTGCCCGAATGCCGAAGAATTTATTACATGGGCCAAAGACAACCCGGCAATGGATGTTGGCCTCCACCTTACCCTGACCAGCGAATGGAAAACCTATCGATGGGGTACTGTGACGGAACCTAATGAGGTACCCGGTTTACTTGACGAAGACAAAATGATGTGGCATTCGGTCATGCAAGTGGTACAACATGCTTCGGCAGACGAAGTAGAAAAAGAGATAAGGTCCCAAATCGAACAATCCATCGCTTGGGGGCATCGCCCCGATCATATAGACACCCATATGGGAACATTGTTCGGTGACCCCAGTTATGTAAAAGCCTATATCAAGGTAGCTCAAGAATATGGTATTCCTGCTAATATCATAGACCTATCAAAACCTCAAGTATTGGCTGCATTTCGAAGCAAGGGTTACCCCTTGGATGATAGTGTGGTTAAAATGGTCGAAGGCTATTCCCTTCCCAAATTGGATTTTTTCACCAGTGCCCCCAAAGCTGATACCTACGAAGAGAAAGTTGGCGCTTTTAAAGAATTGATCCGATCTTTGGAACCCGGACTGACCGAAATCATCTTTCATCCCTCTGTATTGACCGAAAATTTAAAGACGATAACAAATTCTTGGCAACAACGGTCTTGGGAAGCGCAGATGTTCTCTGACCCGGACCTTATTCAATTTTTTAAGGATGAGGGCATCATCTTTACCAATTGGCAGGAAATCATGAAGCGATTTGAATAAGGCGAACAGCATTTCAAATAGCAATGCGTAATTCTAAGATCATGGTAAAAAAATGTATAACTGCCCTTTTTATAATCACTTGTTTAACAGCATGTAAGACCCAACCTTATGATGTATCGGTACCACCTGATGGGTACACCAGTAATACCACCCTTAAGATTGCCTATGCTACCGGTGCGCTAAAGTTAATCGAAAGCGAATTTCCCGTTCCCAGCGACCTCAAGGAATACAAGGATGTCACTTACAAGACCGTCGATTCGACCCATCTTAAATTGGATATCTATCATTCAAAAACTATGGCCCAAAATACGCCGTTGATCGTCTTCGTGCATGGCGGCGCATGGAAAAAAGGGAACAAGCAAGATTATTTAAGGTACTTGGTCGATTATGCAAAGAAAGGCTATGTTACCGCAACGGTGCAGTATCGCTTTACCCCGAAGGTCACGTACCCCGAAATGATTGAAGATGTAGGAGATGCCATAATTTGGCTCAAAAAAAACGCGGACGATTATCATATTGACAAAAATAAGGTGGCCACGGTGGGTGGCTCCGCTGGCGGACATCTGGTCATGATGAACGCTTTTACAAATACTCAGGAAAACGCTGCTGCCGATAGTTTGTCATCAAACGTTCAAGCGGTTGTCAATTTTTACGGCCCTACCGATCTCACAACGGATTATGCCAAAAACAATCCCTCCGTTAGCGCACTGATCGGAAAAAGCTATGCTGATGCTCCGGCAGCATACAAAGAGGCTTCTCCCCTATTTTTTGTCTCAAAGCAAGCCCCGCCCATACTTACTTTTCATGGTACGCTTGACGAATTGGTGCCTTATGAACAAGCCGATCGGTTGCATGCGGCCCTTCAAAAAGCAGGGGCAATTTCCTATTATCATTTGCTGGAAGGTTGGCCACATACCATGGATGCTTCCGTAAAGGTAAATGCCTATGCCCAATACCATATGGATGCCTTCTTTGAAAAATATATTTCAAAACCCTAGCAGTCACTCCCTGACGACCCGAGTATCTTAATTACGAATTGGAAAGCACCGATTAAACGATTCAAGGCAAAGAACCACAAGGTTTAAATTTCAATTATTCTAACTCTATATCCGATTTTATTACAATTATTCCAATTTAAAGTTAATATTTAATGTATTTTAAATAATATATGACTAGCACTATACCATTAAAAAAGTTTAATTTGTATAAATTACATTTAAACCTAGAACTATGAGATTTTTACCTTTGTTTGCCTGCGTATTATTTATATTATCCTGTAAGGATAAAGCTAAAGATGAAGCTAAAGATACTGAAGACGCCAAAGAAGAAACCTTCAAATTACCAGAGGTGCAACCCATAGATCATGCTGCCGTAGTTACGCAAGAATTCGTTTATGAAATGGAAGATGCCTTAACCCCTGAGTGTCATGCTTCGACCGTCGAAGTCAGTAATGGTGTTGTTATCGCTTCGTGGTTTGGCGGCACAGAGGAAAAGAATAAAGATGTGGGTATTTGGGTCTCCCGGAAAACCAACGGTTCATGGTCGACGCCTGTTGAAGTTGTAAACGGGGTTCAAGATGAAACCACGCGCTACCCTTGCTGGAATCCGGTTTTGTTCAAACCCAAAGGAGCGCCTTTATATTTGTTTTACAAAGTAGGACCTAGTCCGCAAGAATGGTGGGGACTTTATATGACTTCGGATGACGATGGTAAAACATGGTCTGAACCTATCGATCTTCCGGAAGATATTCTGGGACCTATAAAAAATCAGCCTATTCAACTTGCCGATGGTACGATTCTTTCGCCTTCGAGTTTGGAAACAAAATCAGGGGATTGGACAATCCATTTGGAAACCAGTACCGATATGGGGAAAACCTGGACCACTTCAGGACCATTAAACGATCCCAAAGAATTCGGGGCCATTCAACCTGTTGTTTTAAATTATGGTAATGGGAAGTTACAATTGCTAAGCCGTACAAAAAACGAAGTAGTATCACAAAACTGGTCCAACGATTACGGGAAGACTTGGGATAAAATGACCGCCACATCGCTACCCAATCCCAACTCCGGTGTCGATGGCGTCACGCTAAAAGACGGGCGACAGCTTTTGGTCTATAATCCGACCGGTAAAGATTGGGGCGACAGGGTTCCGCTTAGTATCGGACTTTCCACCGATGGAGAAAATTGGGAGAGAGTTTTAGATTTAGAACCGTTACGGGAAAACACCGATAAAGAAGGCGAAGAATACTCTTATCCTACCGTTATTCAGGCAGAAGACGGCATGGTACATATTGTGTATACATGGAACCGAAAAACGGTTAAATACATTGTTATAGATCCAAAGAAACTTTGATGAAACATTAATGAAGACAAAAAGGTGGCAACGCAGATCGATTCGCGTTTTTGGGACAGTGTTCCTCCTATTAATGCTGCTTTTCTATGCTTCGACCAGTACCATCGATACCACCCCCTATTTTGAAACATCCTATTACCAGAATACCATAAAAAAAATGGATTCGTCGATCCATAATAAAATTGAGGTCGACGGTCCATTTTTATCCGGTTTTGCCAAAACCAACATTACACCTACGGTCGTCAAAGGTGTGGCCGACCCTAAAAAGGGAGAATTCAACACCATAAAAATGGCCGGTTTTGGTGACGGTCAAATCGCAGTTGGCGTCCACGATTCTATCTTCGCAAAGGCCGTTGCCGTCGAAGTCGAAGGAAAAGAAATTGTTTTTGTCAGTGCCGATATGATTTTGATCCCTGAGGCCGTAGTGCTTGAAGTGGAGGAAAATTTAAAGGACCAAATTTCAAGAAAGTCACTTTTTTTCGGGGCCACCCATACGCATTCGAGTATCGGAAACTGTATTCCCGGATTTGTAGGGAAGAGTTTCGGCGGTGATTTTCAACCCGAGGTAGTACGCTGGTTAAGCGACAAATTCACACAACTTATACGACAAGCTTTAAATGACAAACGCCCCGCAAAAATAGCTTCTGGCTATAAACACGTACCCAATCTGGTACGTAATCGCATTATTGGAGAAACCGGGAGACTGAACGATAAGTTGAACATGCTCTCGATAGTTCAGGATAATGGAAAAAATGCGGCAATAGCAATGTATGCGGCTCACGCCACCACTATTGCTACTTGGAACGATAAATACAGTGGCGATTACCCGGGGTATTTTCAACGAAGTCTGGAGCGAAATGGCGTGGATTTGGCCCTGTTTTTTGCAGGAACCGTCGGAAGTCACACGAACAAGGGCGAAGGCGAAAAATTTGAAAAAGCACAATATGTTGGGGAGACCTTGGCCGACTCCGCCAAAGTATTGCTTAACCAAATGGTCTACGATTCAACGCTGGTCATGGCCGCTGCGACCACCGAATTGGAGATCCCGAAACTTCAGGCCTTTTATGTTTCCGATCGCAGACGATTTTCTCCTTTTATGGGAAGCCAATTGCTGACCGAAATGAAATCTATCTATCTTCAAGGCATTAAATTGAATGATTTTATTTGGATTGCCATGCCGTACGAATTGAGCGGGGAATACGGTATCGATCTGAAGAATGCCCTGGAACTCAAAGGATATAATTCGGCTTTAACGAGCTTTAACGGCCAATATTTAGGCTATATCGTTCCTCAAAAATATTATTATTACGACACCTATGAAGCGCGGTTGATGGGCTGGTACGGCCCCAGTATGGGCGACTATTTGATGGAATTAAACTTCAAATTGGCCAATGCCCTTACCGACTCAAGGCTATAATCTAAGAAAAATCAGAAATGAAGAAGTTTTTTAAAGTACTAGGGATTTTGATCCTACTGATCATTGTGCTGGTCGCTGCACTCTTTGTCTACAACTGGCGCGATAGAAATCCGGATTATAGTCTCGATATCAAATTGGAGAATACCGATCCGGCAATCTTAAAAGCGGGATTTGCCAAAAGAGCCATAACCCCCACCATTGTAGATACTTGGAACGATGCCAATGGCGACAACAAATACAATGAAAAGGATGGTGATTCGTATAATGATATCAACAATAACGGCAAGTTCGACGCTTTTTGGATCGCGGGGATGAGCAATGCCAAACCTGCCCAAGGCGTGCACGACGATGTTTGGTCGCGCGTAATGGTTTTGGATGACGGAAAAAGTAGAATCGCCATGATCTCTATGGATGCCATCGGTTTTCTGCATGGCGATGTGGTCGACATTAGAAAACGCATACCGGAAGCACTCGGTATTGATTATGTGCTGCTTTCATCGACCCACACGCACGAAAGTAACGATCTGATCGGCATTTGGGGTGAAAACATGTTCAATTCCGGGGTGAACCCCGAAATGATGGAATATGTAAAAGAACAAACGGTGAAGGCTGTTGTCGAAGCGGCGGAAAAAATACGCCCTGCCAAATTGGTCTTTGCAGAAGACCTTTCCGGCGACGATGCGGCATTGATCAAGGACACTCGCAAACCGATTGTTAAAGCAACTGGCATTCACCTGATGCAGGTATTGGATGCGGAAAACGACCAAACCCTGGGTACGCTGATCAACTGGTCGAACCATCCTGAAACCTTATGGAGCCAGAATTTATTGATCAGTTCCGATTTTCCACATTATGTTCGGGAAGCTATTGAAAACGGGGTTTATAACGGTAGCGAATTAAAAGAAAAAGGCTTGGGCGGAGTCGCCATCTATTTTTCCGGGGTTATCGGCGGCTTAATGGCACCCCACCCCTCCATTTCGATTCAAGACCCTTATACCGGAACGGAATATGCCGAGCCTACCTACGAGAAAACAAAGGCTTTGGGGGATCATATTGCACTCATGTCGCTAAAAGCATTGCAACAAAAAGGAGACACCGTAGCCACCTCCACGATTTCGGTACGTGCCAAAACTTTAAATGCCCGTTTAGACAATACTGCGTTTAAAATCGCCAGTGGCATCGGATTGATACAAATGGGAATGCCCAAATACTTTGAGACCAGAACCGAAGTTGGTGCTATTCGCATTGGCCCTGCGTTGTTTGTTAGTATTCCCGGAGAAATCTATCCAGAGATTGTTTTTGGGGGCATCGAGGCGCCCGAGGGACGCGAATTCGATATTCAACCGATGGAAATTCCCCCGATACAAGATTTAATAAAAGACCAATACAAATTTTACCTCGGCCTTTCTAACGATGAGATCGGCTATATCATTCCGAAAAGTGAGTGGGATACCGGAAAACCGTATTTATATAATGACGAAAAGGATACCTACGGGGAGGAAAATTCGTTGGGACCTGAAACGGGACCCCTTATCTATAATGCGCTTATCGAGGTGATTCAAGATTTGTAGTAGTTGATAATATAAAATTGGATTGGTACTTCGCTACACGCTACCGCAAACGTTCTTTAACGGGACAGTTCCCGAATTAAGATTTGAATGGTTGCATCTATTCAAGCAAGCCCTTTTATTGATTCTCAATGGTATTCAACCATTTTGCTATCGCTGGCAAATAGTTTGGACTCAGCGTTTGAAAATAGGGAAATTCTTGATCTAAATAGGTCATTGCATGCGTCGTATTTTCTAAAGTTAGTATGTCATGGGTATTCGAAGCCGATTGTTGTAAGGCCTTTGCAATAAGATTATGGCTGTTCTTTGGGATTACATTATCCGATAGCCCCTGCACTATGAGTATGGGCTGCGTGATTTTTTTGAAATACGGCAGTCCACTAAAGTTAAGTTTTGCGTCTTTTTGAATATTTTCTTCAGGAATATAGATGTATTTGAACCAATCATGATGTGCATAGGTATTCGTAATCGCGTTCATTTGCTTATAGCTTATATTACCTGCCAAGAAATCGTATGCTGCTTTTTGGACTCTAAGGGCCAAAGCTATATTTTTTGGACCAATCCGATCTAAATGCATGTTTTTCCAATGGTTCAGATCACTCTCCAAGAGCGTTCCACTCGGGCAACTTACTGAAATTCCGAAATTGAGTTCAGGTATTTTTGTTAAGATATACGGTATTTTGATACCGCCTTGGCTACTTCCTTTTATTCCAATTTTAGCAAGTGGAAGCTTCGTGATTTTCGCAAAATAGCGAATGGCAGTACTATCGTCCGAACATAGTTCTTCCAATGTTGCCGATTGCCAATTGCCTTCTGATTTTCCCGTACCTCGTTTATCGTAGTTAAAAACGGTATAGCCAAGCTTTGTAAAATAGGAAGCTTCGGTATTGGCACCGCTACGGTCATTTCCTTGGGAAGAGGTCACGAAAACCAAACCCATTTGTTTGGATTTTTGAGGTTTCCATACCGTTCCATACAATTTTAAGCCATTGGACGTAAAGCTTACCTCTTGTTTATTAACGGCATCTCGTTCTGTGCTGTTCTCTTGAATCAATTCGGTTTCAAAAGTGTCCAGTAAGCGCTCATCTTCATTCGCGTAGACTTTTAAGTGGCCTTTCAGATTTTTATTTTGTTTGTGGTATTGGTAGGCGTAGGTATAATAATCACTGACTACGTAAAACGCGAGTGTGTCTTTTTCGAAGGTGGTATTTTGACAAGGAATTTCATACGCATTCATCGCGACGCTGGAGAAAAAGGCATTGGTACGGTTCGCGGTTTGGGTCAGCTTGATCTGGTAATGAATAACAGATTTTCCGTAATTGATCTGACCAATAAAAGATTGTGCGTTAACCGGTAACGCAAAGCATAATAGGACTAAAATTCCGAATTGCTTCATCCTTATACTTATCAAATGATACCGTTTGGTATATAATAGTAGCCGATTGTGGCTTGCTCAACTGTTACATCATAATAAACTTTACTAGGCTACAACTTTCTATTTTACTCGGGCCTCGGCCGTGTTTTATGCTTTGATCGCATTGGTTGCGTATTTGCCCGCTGTATCTTAATAGCTTATTCCGTTAGGTTCATTTGGCAGCCTGCGCTGAACCGATCCGCCGCGCCCGTATCGAAGCGCCACCGTTTCGTGAAAGTGCCTCAATGGCACCCACATTGCCTTCAACCACCCAGTAGTTGATATCGCCCGCCCCTAAATTCTTCGGGTCATTGATATTAAATTCCGTTGCCTGCCATGCGTTACTGCTGTCGGTCTGGTCTTTCCCCGCAATTTCCATGTCGAGTTGTTCGATGGAAAAACCGTGCTTGCCCGTAACCGTAATGGCATTGGTGCACCGTTGCGCCCCTACCCTACCAAAGCGCGAGGCATGATGGGCGAAGACAAATTCTAGACCGTTCAGATTGGAGGCCAGGTTGATGTTGTCTCCGTCTGTATGTTCGTTCACCAGAATACCGGTATGATAGCCGGTCACGACCAGGTCGCGTACGATGGTCAATGCAGCGTTGTTACAGGCCGGCGTGATCAGGCCGCTCGTACCATGACTGGGTTTGGAAGCCTGCACGTTATAGACGCCGGTATTGATAAATACGTTTGTGATCTTACATTGCATGGCGTACTGCAAGTCGATACCGCCGATACGCGGATTATCATAAGTGCGTACGTCTAGGTTCTTAATAATGACATTGACCGCTGAGTATTCGGCATAGAGGGCGTTGGAGGAACTGCTGGCGGAAATAACCGCAGGACCCGTTTGCGACAGGCTTTTGACGATCGTACCGTTATTCTGTAAGGGAAATGACCCGATCGTACCAAATACGGGTGTCGGCTCGCTTTCGCCTACGATCTCGACGGTGATCCAACTGGGTAGTGGTTTAGAAACCGGTGGAATCACGATACTGCCGCGATAAACGCCATCGGGCAGGTACATTCGCCCCCCTCCAGCAGCGACAACTGCCTTTAGGCATGCCGAAAACGCTTCGGTATTATCTGTAGAATCGTCGCCTACGGCGCCATAATCGAGCACATTAAAAGTTCGTGACTGTTTTGTAAGCGTGTTTTCGTTTGCGCTATGGGGCTCTTGGTTGGGTAGTTTCTCCTTTGGGTTACATGCCGAAATAAGCAGTAATACGGCAAAGGCTGTTAATTGAATGCTTGAATACACTAGCCTACTTTTTATTGTAAATATCATCCGGTGAGTGGTTACACACCTAAATTAGAAAAAATGAAGCGTATGAAGGGGATATCTGTAAGAATTTAAATTTAGGCTAGCTTCAAGTAAATGATTAAAGGTCTTATTAGCTGTTTTTCTTTATTCTTCTTGTACCATTAAACAGTTCTGATTTAAAGAAACTTAAAGAGCGTGTTGCGGTTATTCAAAATTTTGAGTGATAGGAAATTCAATATTAAACGGGTGCAGAACATCGAAAATTAGCTTTTAACTACTGGTTTGAAGTTAAAATGCTACCTATTTATCCCCTCCTTTATTTGTGCCGCTTTTCATGACAAGGTACACATATTGAGACCAACCATTTTATAGGCTCTTTTCCTATATTTTTTTTCGCATATTTTTTATGATGAACCTGCGTAGCGTGGCCACCACAGTAAACGCATTTCCAATTATCACGTTTGAGTACTAGAAAACGCTTCCTTTTCCACGCGTCAGACTTAAGGTACACATTCCGATAATAATTACGACGGCGAATACGCTTTAAATTAAAAATCGAACGTTTAACTATCCAAGCGACTATACCCACAATTAATAGGAGTATACTTTCATGGGTCATATAAAAGACTATTTGTTAGTTCAATAGTTTATGAACTTTTTAAGACTTAAAATATTGCCCAAGATTCGCTAGGACCAAAAACAGGAATACTTATCTATAACGCCCTTATCGCAGTTATTCTAGATTTGGAGTGATTGTAAATTTTAAACTGGCCAACTTAACGGGAGAAGTTAAGTTAACCTCTTATTATTCCCGTTCTATAAAATGTTGGTAATTTACTCTTTGTATTAGAATTGTTGCTCCACCTTAAACAAGTATAGCCTGAAAGTAAACGATGCGCAACCCATCTCGTATCCACTATTATATTATTTGTTAAATTGTATTTGGTATAATTAAGAAGAAGAATTGCTATAGTGAACTTAAACCATTGGTCTTTAGTAACAATTCTTTTTGCATATCCGTGGTAGGAGCTACCAGATTCAAACACTTCTAGATTATGTAGAATATCTTGGAAATCACTAAGCTTTTTTTGTTTTAAAAACCTATCCGTAATTATGTCAATTATTTCTTCATCCATGTTTTCAATATTAAAATCAATTAGAGGCAGGAATTTAGTTTCGTCATTAATTAGGCTAACATCAGAATGAAACGTTAATTCCCATTCAGGTTCAAGTTTATTGATTTCATTTAAGAACCATTCCTGAGATAATTCAGAAGCCTTTATTTGAAATAACTCTCTTTTTTCATACTGAGTTTTATATGAGTATATATGTCTACTAAAATTTAGAAATGAATTTTCAGGTATGATATTATTTTTAATTAAATCAATAATCAATCGTATCGGATGGTCTTCAAAAATATTACTGTTCATTACTTGAATTTTTTAATTTCCTCGTACCAATGACCTTTGTGAAGGTACTTTTCTATTTTTCTTAGTCTAGACATATAATCTTGATTGGGCTTAAAGTTTCTAATTGCTCCCATTGGTGCTATTTCTACCTTAGACCAAGTTGTAGTGGGAGATATTGGAGCAGTTTTCATTCCTCTTATTACAATGCACCACACACCTTCGTTATTTGATTGTTGCAAAAACAACCTGGTATGACCCTCTGCAATAATATATTTGTTGTCATGAACTTCTAGTACGGGTGGCACTATTAAATGTTGCTCTCCATTTTTTAAAACAATTGCAGTCAGTTGATATAATTCAAAATCAAATTTTGAGTAGAGTTTATTTAATAAATCTATTTGGTTTATTTTATGTTCTCGAATAAGGTTTGTTGATAGAGGGTATGTTTCACTCACTAATACCTTTTCCATCGAAAATTTGCAATTATTTTGTAAATACAGCGGTACTTCATTCATGATTTCCGCTAATTTTCCCTCTCCAATTTCTACAATCTTTGGGGTATAGGCGTCTATCTCTTTAATGTCCTCGATCTTTTCATAAATTGAATGAATAATGTGAGAATGTGAAACTCCTTTATAAAAGTAACCTAGGATATTTTTCCTTGAATATCTCTGTTGTTTAATTATTAATCTCGAAAAATCATTTAATTCAGGATCACCCAAATAAATTACGTTTTCAGGCTCAATGCCTTCTTCATATTCTTTTACATTGCAGCCGAGTTGTCTAAATAATTCAATACTATATGATGTTTTGTAGTTTTCGGTTATCGGATAATAGTGAACTTGTATCTCTACGCCTCTAATTCTTGCATATAGTACAGAAATGATGGTATCAAAAAGAAAATGTCTTTCATCTTTTGTCAAAACAAAGACAACTTTTTTTTGTGCACTTGATAAGATTTCTACTATACGCGCTAGTAATTCTCCTTCATACGTAATGATATCATAAGTTCGATCACCACTTATAAGAGCATTCGATTCAGATTTCTTCTGCTCAATCTCTTCTTGAATTTTACTTAGAATTGTCTGACAACTCGAGCTAACAGCATCAATTAACTCATTTTTAGGTCTTTTCGAATCAAAAGTTGCTAAAGTTAAACCAAACAAATCCGAAGGGATTCTGCCACCTGATGAGGAGTAATCATCTGGACATAGGATGAAAGCGTTATTCAGTCCATTAACTCCTAAAAACATTCCAAATTCAAAAAGTACATTGTCCCTTGTAGTTTTGAATGCTTCCCCTCGAATATTTAGTATGTCATCTTTACTAAAAATAAAGATTCCATAATCATAGTCGTTAAACACTTTGTATAGGGCGGGTAGAACATAATCTCCAGGAGGGACTGAGTTATCCCATAGTGTTGTAAATGCGTATGTATTATTAAGGTATTGATTGACCGCGTGTGCTGTAACCAACTGTTCTCTGGAAGATCCAATAAATATTCTTGGCTTAGTCATGTTATTCAGAATTTGATTTTAAATAGCGCCTAACAATAATAGTATTAAAAGTAGTACTTATTCATATCATCTGCTTTGCTATTAATATATTGCGTAATATTGACTGTTTGATTTAGGTTTTCAGCTTTTCTAAAATTAACAATACATTAAATAATTTCTAGTCATTCCTAATAACCACGAAGCCTTTCTATTCTTATTATAAATGCCTTCCCACTTATAAGAACTAAGATAACAAATCTTAGTGACTAACACACTTGCCGTACACTAGAGGAGTTTATCCGAAGTTTCCCATCCTGTTCTCTTGAGGTCGTTTTGCTATATTGGTAAATTTCTTTAATTTTTATAAACCTTTATTACGGAATTTCGTAGTGTGTGCTTTTGTTGCTAAATAGTGCCTTAAAAAATGGGGCAGGGCTTTTTGTTTTGTTTTTTCTATTCAGTTTTGAAAACAAAATTTAAAAATTTGGGGGCTTTGAAAAAGTGCTCGAACATTTCGGTTTAGCAAATAATAGGCCTATTATTGTTATACGTTAATGCAAATCCTTCTTGCCCGCGCTACAATCGGTTGAAGAAATTTATTAATATCATTTCGCCATAGATAATTTGGATGGTAAGTCCTAAATGCTCGTACTAAATTTGGAATTTCTATTTCGCAAAGTTGTCTTTCAGTAAATCCGTCAACTGTTATATTTTCTATTTTTCCAAACGCTTTTTTGATTTGGCTGTCATAATTTGGCCCAGAAAAGAAAACTAACAAGTCAGGTTTTAAAATTTCGATTTCTTCCTTAAACACGTTGAAATGTTCAAATTGTATTTCTTGAATACTTGCGAAAGGGGCGCCCTTTCCACATTTCCCAACCTTAATTATATTATTCCAAACAACACCGACTTTTTCATTTAATTCTTGCTCTACTAATTGAACACTTCGGCTGACGCCGTTCCAAAATTGTCCACCGTAAGAATAGCAATTATCACTTAAAAAGAAGTCTTCATAAAGATTATAAACTGGTTCTATTTGACCTGAAAATTCCCCATTATTCTGTTCACCAAGCCACGTATTTGTTTCTTGTCCAAAAAACATAATTTTGAAATTCGCATTCGCATATTTCTCATCAATTTTTAGCAGAAGTGGATTTGTTGCTTTATCAGAATGTTCTAAAGACTTATTTTTTTCGGTCAGCGATTTTGAAAGATTTGGATATTTACTCTTATATAATTCGAGTAGTTGATGATTGGTTTTTTGAATGTTCATATTTAGCGGAATGTTTTTTTAATGATGTACAACAATTGTACATGACCATTGATTATATACAAACTATATAACTAAGATAACGAATGCGCGTAAATGGGAGCCGTACATTTAAACCACCATTTTAGGGCACCTTTTTCTAAGCTTATTTATAGCTAACGGCTTTTATATTTGGTCTTTCTTATTCGTTTTGCTGTATTGGTAAAGCTCCTGACTTTTTTTAAACTTGTCTTACGGAATTCCGTAGTGGGTGCTTTTTTATCGTACTAATTCCGCTTTTGATCGAGAATGTGCAGCCGTCTTGTCCTAACTTTTTAGTACTTGCTTGCATTTTCAAGAAGATAGGCCTGTTCATCATCTTCCCCAGCGAATGCCCGTTTTATTTGTTATTTAATTGCTGCTCTTTTTTTGTCTCGTACAATAAATTCCCTTTTTCATCATAATATTGAAAAGATGCTATTGGCGTACTTTTTTCCCTATTTACTGTTACCGACAAAAAGCCACCACTCGCAGCCTCGGCATCCCCTTGAATATAGAATTGTTTAATCAACCCATCGGGATCCGTCGAATCGGGGTCACCCGCTAGGCGCCCAGCGCGCGAATTATTATCGACCAAGGCGCCGGTAGAGAATTCTTCGATGCCACTCGGGTGCATGGCATGGTATTGCCAATGCCTGTCGCCACATACGATATACAGATTTTTTTCAAGGAAATCATTGTCAACCAACCATTGGAATAGGGCTTCACCCTCGTGCCTAAAACCTTCATGGTTTACATGATTATCGGTTTTATAAGCATCATCGGGCCCCACCATGGGCGTTGGAGAAATGAGGAGCTTAAAACTGGCATCACTCTCTAGTAAGGTCTGCTTTAGCCAATCTAATTGCTCGGTTCCTAAAAGCGTTTTATCGGGACCATCTTTCATGTTATTCGGACTTCTATAGTCTCTACCTTCCAACATCCATATCTGAAGATCTTGGTTCATACGATGTGTACGATACGTCTTCGCATTTATGTCATCTGGATCCACAACAGGCAGTTGCTCCTTAAAATTCTTAATCCCCAATTCATGGGATATGGGAAATTTCTGATAGGGATCCGCATCGTTGAATCGATAATCATGATCGTCTTTTTCCCAGTAGGTTCCCACGCTGCTAAAAAGTTCGCGAAACCTGGGTTGAGCAAACTGTTCATGATACTTTCTTCGCATACCTGCTTCATCGACAACTTCCATCCCCTGATATCTTCCAGGATTCGGATTCTTTCCGGCTTTAACCGCCCTGTCAAAGTTTTTCTTATAGGGATGGTCAAAATAAACGTTATCGCCTGTACCGATGAAGTAATCGGGGTTCAGGTCTTTGATGGCCTTCAATGCCGGATACCCTTGACTCTTGTCATCGCCTGAATATGCATTGGCTTCTTCATATTTTCCGAAATAGAAATGATAGTAGTTCATACCCGTTACGACAACCATGGAAACTTCTGTACTGCTATTCGGTCCGGGCAAGGTTTTAAAGCTTGCTGTTTCACTTTCAAAAAGCGCATTCTTGTCCGTTCCAAATTGAAGCCGATAGTAATATTTGGTTCCGGGCTCCAAACCTTCAATTTTCTTTTTAATAATAAAGTCATTCGCAGCTCGCGCCTCCTCGAAATCGGAATACATGGGATTGTCAAAAGTAGCCTCCGTAGCGATTTCAAATCTTGCTATCCCTTCTTTACCAGTCAGATCACCGTTAATCAAGGTATCAGAGACCGTTAATCTCGATTGCAAGATTACAGCTGTTGAAGTGGCTTCGCCAGCCATTATTCCTTGTCCTAGATAAATGTCATTAACCTTGGGTTGGCAAGAGACTAGTACTGTGGTGATCAGTAGGGTTCTTAAAATTGGTTTTAGCATGTTGTGGTTTTTGGTGGTTACGATAGGTGTGTGATTTGTGGCCTTTATTTGTAATCTTGCTTTGGGCCGTTAATTTTACAGCGTGTTATATGCTTTTTTCAACTTTCTTCCTTTGCAAAACCAACAGTTTTACGATAAACATTAGGAGAGACTCCTACTTGTTTTTTGAAAAATCTACTGAAATAATATTCATCTTCATATCCGAGTAAAAAAGCCACTTCCTTTACAGATTTTGATGTAAGAT
This sequence comes from Kriegella aquimaris, assembly GCF_900103215.1. GTDB lineage: Bacteria > Bacteroidota > Bacteroidia > Flavobacteriales > Flavobacteriaceae > Kriegella > Kriegella aquimaris. The sequence continues at coordinate 16,372 of NZ_FNGV01000001.1, read as the reverse complement.
ATAGTTCTCTTTTTGCTTCAACAACTATTCGCTGTACTATTAACTTGGTCAATGTTTTGTTAAAATATTCTTTAACTAGTTTACTCAATACACTAGAAGAAATATTTAAAATTTCCGAATAGTCTTTTGGCGTATGTTTTTCCTTATAATTTGCTTCAATAGAATATATTAATGATTGCAAAATCTGAGGTTTACTATTTTCTTTAGATGTTATTTTGGAACTATTTGTATCCGATTTTTTTATTCTTACGATTGAAATAAGAAATATCTTCAAATAAGATACAAGTGATTCGTGTTGTCCCATTTTATTATGTGCTATTTCTAATTCCATTTGAGTAATAATATTCAGAAGTGTTTCCTCATTTGATAGATTGAAAAAGGGGGCTCCAAAAATATTATGAAATAAGACTCCTTCTGTTTCAATCTCATTTTGGTGTTTATAAGTACAAAAGAAGTCTGAATGAAAATTTAATACGATTCCGGAAACATTTTTAACAGGCTTTAAGGAATAGGGCTGATATGGTGAAATACAAATAACTGTTTTATTAGAAATTGTATATTTTTCAAGTTCTATTTGTAACTGAAGCTCACCTTTAAGAATAAGTATAATAGAATAATAATTATGCCTTTGTATATGGTCAAAATTACTATCATCACTAAATGAAAATAGTTTAAATGCGAGCTCTCCATTTGTCTCATTGACAAGTGTTGATGTCTTAATTTTCACTCTAAAAATAATTTAAATAACTGAAGATTAAGTTAAGTTACTTAATCTTCAGTTAAAAATTTAAAATTCACGCATCTGCTTTTTTGAGGCTAATATTTCCACTTTTTCAATTGTTGGCTCTTCAGCTAAAAGTTCAGGTGCATTTGTCATAAGTGCGTTAGCAATTTTCCCTGTTAAATGTGCTTGTCTTCCATCTTCGTGAGGGAAAGTATCGAAGATACCAAAAGTAGAAGAATCAATTTTGATAGCATACCAAGTAATTGTATCTGGTTCATCAATGGCTAGTGGTAGTGCGTTTGTAATAAAGCTTGCCACTTCTTGCTCTTTTCCTGCTTTTGCTTTTAGTCTTACTAATAATGCGAATTTCATATTTGTATTATTTTAATGATTAATAATACAGCAAAACTATAGCTAAGGGCCCTTTCTGAAAATAGACAATTTAGGATTAATGATGGACATTTTTTTCTGTGACGAATCAAAAAAAGTATCTATTTCAACTCAATTTTTTTAAGATTACTATCGGGAATGAACAGGATTTATTTGTTTGAGGAACTGCACATAAGACATGTATATGATTATCGATAATATACACCCTATACGACGAAGACTCCAATTGTTCCTAAAAAAGAGCCGTAAATATATATCCCCATTTTAGCGCAGCTTTATCTGCATTTATTTAAAGCCAAACGCGCCTATCTGTACTCTTTTTGGAAATTTTGCTGTATCTGTAAATCTTATCTGTTTTTTAGATTTCACTAATAGGTGTTCCTGTTGTTAAATGGTACCTTTAAAGAACTGGGATAGGCTTTTTATAGGCTACATTATTGGACAACATTGGCTTTGCTCCTACCTTTTCACAGGCCCGTTTTAGTCTTGTCTAAAAAGCGGTGTTCGTACCTTCGGTTTTTGATTCATAGTTGGCTACAATTATAGCATTGAAATCAGAAAGAATTTTGACATTTTTATTCTCTGGTTACAGTATAAAAAAGGAATTCTCTAAAAAGTGTCAGTAAACAAAAATCATACTTAAACCTCCATAATTATTTATTGATGATGGACTCAGGGTATTCTTATTCTTATTTTACAAGAATGGGCACATCAATAGTTACTCATAATCAGGTTTACGAACGTATATTCTTTGATTACCAGTAAATCCGTCAACTTCCATTGCGGTCTTATCTGCAATAAATTCGAGCTGCATGGTTTCCGGTTCCAGCATTTGCATTAAAAGGACACCTCTTGGTATTTGATCATCAATAGTATCAAGCGCGTATAATTCGTAAGTTCCATCAGGGTTTTTAATTACATGGCGTTTTGGAATTAATTCATATTTAACTATTCCAAATGCAACATTAACTTCTTCAGGTTTGGGATTATTACCTTTTATCCACGAATGTGAGTACGTGTTAGCTATATCAGGATCATGGGCTGGTAATCCATCGAGAAGGGCAATTCTTTGTGCATATATATGATCATATCCGATTGCAAAATAATTGGTAGCCTGATCCTTGCCTTCAAATTTATCCTTGATATACCAATTTCCAGAGATTGTTCCTTTTACGTCAAAGTCATTTTTCCCTCCATAGGGAGGAAGTGCTCTAACATTTTTACTCAAAAATTCTGCTTTTACAGGGTTCTCGTCCTTATAGTAATCAAAAATGTCTGCAGCATATAAATTTTCAAAATAGGCCAATTCTGGATAACAAAATGACTTACTATCCGCCACTTCTAAATCATGAATGCCAATATCTAAAGCTGATAATGGCGAGATGTAGCCAATAATCTGCCCTGATTTTACTTCAATTTCAACATCTAGAGGGCTACCTTCTATTACTGGCTCTGTTTGATCCAATATAAAATTAGCAAATCTACCCACATGACCAAGTTTGCCACTTATGGTTGTACTATACTTCACGGTCATGAATAAATCACCTCCACTGGCCCCTAGTTCTGTAACGACACCATCAGCCATTGCATAAATTGGCGTGGTTGGTTCATCGACCCCATATTCAAAGTGAATAAAGCCACCATGATCCTGGGGGAACACCCCCATAAATCCCATAGGTTCATAAAAATAAGCTCCATCTAAATCCATGGGTGGGAAGTCGAAGAATATTTTACCTTCCGGATAATTATATCCCACCTCTTCTTCCATCTCTTCTTCCATTTCTTCTTTCATGGGTTCTTTTGGATCATCCTTGCCACAACTCCATGTGGAGAATGAAAAAATAAAAACCAATGTCAAAGAGATAAATATGTTGCTAAAAGAATGCGTAGTTAGACGAGTTTTTGCTTTCATGTCGCTGATTATTAGTATTATGAGCAATTTAACATAAATAAGTCAGAAAAAAATTCCGTGGGTTAGGTCGATAAATGAAATAGACTGAAATATTTCTCGAATTCATCAAGATTATAACCTTGCTTAAAATGTACAAAAAATTTAATTTTCTACTGTTTTATTAAATTCATCACTATGAAGCACATTTATTACTATGATGAATGGCTTTACAAAGGATTCAGAAGCCCACTAATATAAACTCGAAATGGCCCCCAATTTGTATGTGGTCCCATCATGGTCTGCTGCTGCTTTTTCAAAATCTATTTGGGGTCAACTTTTTGTTCTTGATAGCTGTCTCCACATTCAAAAACCCTAACAATAGTAATTCCTATGATAGAAGAGAAAAGGAATTTGATTCGGAGGGTATTGATTTATTGGTGAAGGTTTTCTTTTTATGCTTGCAAAACGATATCTATGTCATGATGTTACAATTTAGAGAATTGCTTACAATGGTTTTGTGTACTTAGATAGTGTCGCAAGAAAATTAAAAGTAGTGAACCCGCAACTACCTTCATTTAAGCACAAAAGAGCAATTGTTCTTAAACGTCCTTTTCAGCATGTCGCCAAAGGCTTGTATATGCGGTGTGCCCAACTTTTGCCGGGCACAAACGTCATATACCTTGTTGTGCTTTTGTTATTCTTTTAATCCCATATCAGTCGATGCCCTTAAAATTACTTTTCAGCATCTGCCATCTTCTTGGTATCTACATATTGCTGAAAGGCAGTAATTTTTCCTTCGTCATTAAGCGTCCACAAATGTGCGGCCTGTGCATTATAGCTCTTTCCGGTTGCTTTTACTTTGGCATCATATCGTAGCGTAGCCAAGACCATGTTGTCACTCATGCCATGGACTTTTACCTCTTGTAAACCAAAATGCTCGTGGTTCGCTCCAAGACGCGCAAACACGCCTTCTAAAATTGCATCTGGACCAATGTAGGGATTACCAACTGCAAGTGAATTACTTTCGGCTTCGTTCCATTCAATTTTGGAATCCATTAAACCCAGAACAGATGGCATATCGCCAGTTGAGAACCCGTTGTACAAAGCGTTAATTACTTGAATGTTTTTTTCAGATGTCATTATTTTAATTGTTATTTAGTGCCTACTCTGGTCGGTTTTCGGCTTTCCCATTTTTTAATTCTCAATAGCGTTTTGTGAGATACAAATGTTGAACTAAGCGCAGTTCGTAAGCAAGGAAATTTTTCGTTTCTGCCTATGTACGAAGCTAAAGCTTATGGTATTGCTTTTATATTTTCATTTGTAAACCTAAGGAAAGATTTTGCACCTTTATAAATATAGACAAAACTTGGAATTGAACTCTAGGCCCGCATTACTTCATAGGTTTTGTTGTTATTAGTCGTGACACGCCCGAGTAAGCATGAAACCTTAATTTTAGTCGAGTATTTCGACGGAGTAAAAAGTCCATAAGCGCAACAGTTGCTCCTAATGAAGTCCTCATGTACTTATCAACGGAGTTTTTAATCCAATTTTTCAAAAGTCAAGGTTTCGCCTAATGTCGAACCATAAAAATTTCCAATATTCAATCTATTATTAATAACCTTCAAATAGTAGTCATTAAAGCTGGAATCACTGGATAATACCCAATTTAAAGATATTTTTTCTTCTAAAAGTTTATATCTATAGGGTCCTGATTTAGGTTTAGGCAACAAATTCCCATTTCTTAGTTCTTTTCCCCTGTTCAAATTCATGAAATCTAAATTGTCCAAGGACTCAAAAAACAAAGTATCCTTTCGAGTTTCAGTCTCAATCCATTTTCCCTTTAAATCAGAAGAGGTCAGACTTTGTTTATCATCTTTGGAACAGCACAATAAAGTAAGTACGAATAGCAATAGTCCGTATTTCATAGTGCAAATATTTAATTTAAGATAGATGAATGTTTAAGTTGCGAATACCTATAACGTTTAATGTCAAAAGTCGTTTTAATGCTTTTACATAGTGTTAGCTGTGTTCTTCCTAATATCAATAGTTTTGGGTAGGTTAGTTTATCTTGAAAATGCTTGAATTTCATCTATTAATCCTTTTCTGAATGCTTGATCTACAAGATCATAATCTAATCTTCTGTTAAAAAACAAGCAGCAATAATTACGTTGAATAAGTGTCCCATTAAATAAATAATATTCTAAACGTAAAATTCCTTTTCTATTTACAACTAAGCTTAAAGCAAAGTCGACATAACGAGTCATTGCTAAAGTAGAATCGTCAGTTAGATGGCTAATTACATAATCGACATCTTCTTCATTTCCACGTTCAGCCCTCTCTATCAATTCTCCTAGTTTTCCACTAAACTTGTTTTTAGTCACTATGTTCTATTAATCAGTGATAATTACGGCTAACGGGGGTATCCGATCAATGATATGTACACCCTATACGACGAAGATACCAATTGTTCCTAAAAAAAAGCAGTAAATAAATATCCCCATTTTAGCGCACCTTTATCTACATATATTTTAAAGCCAAAAGCGCTTATCTGTAACCTTTTACGGATTTTGCTGTATCGGTAAAACTTATCTATTCTGACCTTAATTTTATGTTTATGCTTTCGTTTTTATCACTTGAACCGCTATTATATATGTACATTGTTCTGGGTTCTTATCTTTTTTTACCAGGGACCATTCTTAGTAATATTTATAAATTTTCCATCTTCTAATCGATAAGTACCTCCATAGCCGACAAACCAAAGTCTATCGTCTTGATCTTTATAAATTTGAAAGATTACCGGTCCTTTATTTACTTCTGATTTTTGATATTCGATTAGTTTTTCCCTATCATACGTGTATAAAAAATGTTGATTGGAAACGAACCATATATTCCCGTCTTTATCCTCTGCAATACTGCCTATACCTTTTCCATCTTTAATTTTACCTTCTGTTATATTCTTTATCTTATCTCCACTTAGATTATATAATCCCTTTTTTGTTGAAACCCATAATTCTCCTTTTTTATCTTCGAATATTTCATTGACGAAATTAGTTTGAATACCCGCTTTTTCAGTGACATTTATGAGCATATCATTCGAATACGAAAAGAGCCCAGCATTAGAACTGAACCACAATGTACCTTTACTATCTTCCTTTATACTATGAACCATTTTAGTACTTGATACGCCAACGGTTGAATCAATTATTCCTTCGGGTAGTTCAAAATTAGAGAATTCCTGTCCGTCAAATACAGAAACTCCATTCTTGGTACCAATCCAAATATTTCCAATGGTATCGGAAGTAATGCACCAAACATCGTTACTTATTAAGCCATCTGATTCATAATAATTTGTAACTGATTCCCCAAGAATACTGCTAATACCAGCTGTATGCCCAAACCATATTTTACCGTCCCTACTTTCTGTAATATCTTTAATGGTTACTCCTTTTCCAGATTTACTTATAATATCACTAATGTAAATAAGTAACTCACCATTAAATTTAAAAGCTCCACTTTCTGTTCCAAACCATATATTTCTTTTACTGTCTTGAAATACTGTTCTTACCACTTGATTTATCTGATCGTTAAAATCAGGGGACAGTAAGCTCTTATCGAAACTTTTTTTATTTGATCGGATGGGTTCTGAGTCTGTTTCTGAAGTTACATTTTGTAATTCATTCTTGCTTTTTTGTTCACTACAGGAGTATATGGGAAAAGACAGGATACATATTATAATAAGTTTAATTTTAATCATCAACTCCTTTTTTTGCATGAAATACATACTTGGTTGTCATCAGTTTATTTTACATTCTGTATTTCAACGACATAAAACAACTTGTTTTTAACAAACGATGTTATCGATGAAGTTGAATCGTTTTTGATGAACACAAAAAAATCAATTTCTTTAACTAGGTGAATCTTTAAGACAGATTTTGCAAGGCCTCGATAATCTCTTCAGGCTCTGAACGTGTTCTATAATCAACGTTAACATAGCGCCATGTGACTACCCCGTCACGTTCTAATACAAAGGTGGCCGGAATTGGCAAAACACTGCCGTTTCCATTATTGATTTTTTCTAATTCAAGATTGCGATCTACGCGCATATGCTCTTTTAAAAACTCTGGCACTTGCCATGCAACGCCATATTGTGAAGCTACTTTTGCGTCTTGGTCAGACAAGACTATAAAATCAATTTCGCTAATTTCATCTTTTGTCATCGATCCATCAGGTACTTGTGGGCTGATGGCAACCAATGTAGCACCTAATGCATGAATATCACCTAATCGGGCTTGCAAGGCCCTAAGCTGTAAGTTACAGTACGGACACCAATCACCACGATAAAATGTGACAACCACGGGACCTTTGTCTAACAAGCTATCCAACGATATCGGTTTTCCTTCAGGATTAGGAAGTTCGAAACCAGGAGCTTTTTGGCCAATTTTAATAGCATCACCACCCTCTTGGAAGGCTTTAGCCTTGCTAATAATATCATCAACGCCTTTCATGAAATCGGGATTAGCTTGTCGGCCCGCTGCAATTTTGGTATCAGTTTGTTCTTTTAAATTTTTCATATTTTTCTTTTAAGTACTTTAGCTTTATGTCAAAGTTGATAGCGTGGAATTCTTTATCACTTGCTTCATCTAATGACCCTTCTTACCTAATCGCTTTTGACCTTATTTCCCCTTGGCTGCTATTTCTTTTTCCATTACTAATACCTCTTCACCATTATAATTCACTTGTTCAATCGCTGACCAACCAAGCTTTTTATATAATCCTCCGCTTAGGTTTTCTGTTTGAAGATATAGTTTGTCGATATTCAATTCTATTGCTTTATTGATTGCTTCAAGAACAAGGGCCTTCGCTATCCCTCTATTTCTATGATGCTTAGATACGTAAACGCCTCCCAACCAGTACCTGTAGTTAGGATATATATTCATTTCATGAATTTTAAGCTGAACAGCGCCTAACAACGTATCATTTTCAAAAGCTACCAATATCAAGGGCACCTTTTTTTCATTGAGGTACTCCTGCAGTTTTCGAATTTCTTTTTGAGTCGCTTCGGCATCTTTTGTTGGTCCCCATTCTTCAATATACCATTTTGCAATTGTGGGTAGCCAATTCTGGTTCTGTGATAATAGCTCAATTTTCATATGTATTTGCTGGTCTTTTCTTGCTTGCAACTAACTATGGACGAGGAAACTTTTCATTTCCGTCTGCACAGGTAGTCAGCCCCTAAGCTTTGGGTCTGGTTTTTAATTATTTTATTTTTTTAATTGCCAATCCGGATGGTTATCGGGACGACGGACTTAGGAAATAAACCCAACCGTTAAATTTAGCTTTTTTCACCCTATTGGCTATAGGTACTGTTGGTAACCGTATTTTTATTTATTCACAAACTCGATTGCCCTTTCCAGTATTTCATCTTTTCCAGCACTAAGGCCTTCAATCGTTGGCTTTACTTTTATATCAATTTTCACTCCTTTTCTTTGGGTTTCCGTGCCATCAGGATAAAAAATTCCTATTCCAGATATTTGCGTTTTGAAACCACCTACCATATTAAATAATAAAACATTACCATCAGCCCCAGAAGTTTGACTTCCTATCGTGGTGACGTTGTCACCGGTTTGTAGGCACATTGCCGTAAACTCACGTTGGCTTTGACAATTTTCGTCCACTAACAAAATAACTTTTCCGGTATATTTTAATTTACCATTAGTACCACTCTGATATGTTTTAGTCCAAATAAATCTTCCCGGATAATCAAGGTCAGGTTCTATTACTTTGTAAAAATCTCTACTTTGCGATGTAATATAGTTAGCAAAATAATAAGGTGTAATCCCCGTTGATTTTCTAATATCGAAAATTAGGGCCGTGGTATTTTTTAAAGCCTCCATTACTTTAGGAACTTCTTTAAGTTCAACTTTTCCAATATCGACATAACCAATATTTCCTTCTAGTACTTTATACTTTTCTGATTCCTCTTTAGCTTTGTAATTGAAGTCTCTATATAAGTATCTTTTTATTGATTTTGTAGCTGTTGTACCATCCCTTATCACCTCGATTTTTAAAGAATCAGTTGGGCCATTAAGAATATAGTAACTGGCATTTAATCTTTTTCTAGCGGTATTGGAACCCATGATATATTTCTCTTCCTCTTGAAATATCGTTTCAATCGTTTTGTCATTGGCTTTTGTTATAATGTCCCCAATTTTCAAATCATTTATTCTGGCCAAAGAATCGTTATACATACCTGTGACTATAGCTTTGTTATCTATTAGCTTAAATTTTACAGGAAGGTAATAATGACCAAAATAGCGGTATGTTTTTTGGGTATCAAATCTCACATGGCTGTCATCGATACTAGCGGCTAATTCGACCATGTTAAGATGAAAATCCGTTTCTGATTTCGGATTTAAAAACTTCGGAATCATTTTGTTTAAAACATCGCCCCAATACATATCTGTTTGATATTTATATGGGAAAAAATACTCGATCATATTCCAATAACGGAATAAGGAGAGTAGCCTTAAATTTTCATTTTGCCAATCGAAACCTTTATAATCAAGCTCATTAGTAAAATCAGCAATTTTAAGTTTATTACTATAATATGCTACATACTGCTTTTTCCCTTGATGCCTGTTATCTTCTATATATTTTAGTTTTTCAGATAGTTGAGTTGTAAATAATTGGTCATTATTCAACCAGTTCAAATCGAAGTTTTTATCGAAATATTGAACATCGTTTTTAGGTTTACACTTTCTACATGGCTTAACTTCTCCCAGACTTTCAATCCAATTCAAATAAACTTGAGATAGTTGCTCCATATTTGTAGCACTGTTAACTTTTGGCAAAGTCTCAAATAGTTGTTCGTCCCAATTGTAGTTCCCTTCAGCTACTTGTGGGTGGTGATATTTTAAAAAGCCCCAAATTTTGGCGGTTGCTGCCAGTTTTTCAATTTCAGTAAGTTCATTTTGGGCGACTATTGAATGTGTAAAAATCAATAGAACTATTGGAAAGAGTATTGTTTTTTTCATATGATTTTTGAGTTGGAGAAGCTATCAAAAGAACATATATTTAATTCGAAGAATGTTAAATATTTTCCAATTAGGAAAATTTTAAATGATTGAATTTAATTTGCCAATGTTGTTACAAACCGATTAATTATGAACAATACGGTAGCAAACTAGCATTTGCTTTGCGCCGCTAATATAGCACACTCTTTTTGTTCTGTGTTTTCTTTTCCCTGCTTAAAGTAATCCCAACGATTTGGGTCTAAAGATTTTGGAATTTATAAAAATACACAAACCCTATGATGAAAGCCGAAGCCCGAATTGTTTTTGGGTGTCGTTACTACTCGTAAGTTTTTTAATCGCCTTTAAACACCATTAGCTTTAATGCTTTTTCAGAATCTTCCAAAATCAAAATTTTATAATCTTTCCATACAATCGATAATTCCTTTTCAACTTGTTTATTTAGTGACATAAACGACATGGACTTCTGTACCCCATCTTCCGATAACAAAATAGTATAGGTATTAAAGGCATCTGTCTGGTTTCCATTGGCATCAACTGACCATTCTCCTATATAATCTTCAAACAAAATGGATAGGTTTCCGATAACCGCTGTTTGTCTTAAATCAATAAACATGGCTTTTCCGAAGGCTAATTTTTCAACAACCAACTTTACCTCCTCTTTATTAGTTTTTAAATTGAAAGCGTAGTTTTGATACGCTTTCGGATAGTTTATTTTTTCTCTACCGTTAGACGCTTCATATTGCCACAGAAAAGTAGTATATCTTCTAGTGTCTTCAATTACATTTAATTCCAATTGGATATGCGGAGAGGCATTATTTGTTGGAGTTGTTTGAATGAATAGATTGACAGGTTCTATGACCAATGTCTCCAATTGAATACTAGGGTTTTTTCCGGTTTTCAGCGGTATTATAAGGGAATCGTTGATCATATTCTTTTCTGATTGCGCATAGCCTGAAAATGGAATGAATGCAAGTAGTAGCATCAATATATTAATTTCAAAAACCTTCATAAGTAGGCACGTTTTATGGTAATGCTTATCATCACTATTGCTATTTATACACCAGTGTAATTCAGCGTTAAAAAAGTCTATTAAGTTTGAATGTCGCTAAATAATAAAGCAGTCCCGTGGTCGCTAATAAATGAATTCCAAAACCAATATAGTTTACGGCTTTTACAAGAGTTTTATTATAAAAACCTATAATGGAGTACAGCGCGAATATTAAAATACAAACTTCCAGACCTATTACAAATAATTCTCTAAACTCAAAGTTAGGTTGTTTTATAGGAAGACTATTGATAGTCCAAAAAACTAAAATACCTATCACCATAACCGCATTTATATAAGAAATCAATACCATTGTTTTTCGCATTTTATACCCGATTATTAGGACTGCGAAATGACAGATCAAGATAACAATCATTGCGTTACTTATGCTTACATCGCTCATAACTGCGCTTCGGTATTTTAATTTGATTGTAGGTGCTATTTACTAAAACGTGTTGTGTGCTTGCTTTTTGTCAGTTTCTTTTAAATAAGAGCTGAAGTCCTAATCCAATAAATACGGATCCGCTTACTTTTTTCATTATTCTTCCAATTCGGTCATTACTTCGAAAAGTTTGCGTCATAAAAGAGGCGGCGTACGCTAAAAACAAACACCAAATTGTTCCCGTTAACAAAAAGGTGCCCCCTAGAATTAGAAAAGGGATGGCACTATTTACGTATTCAGGTTTTATAAATTGAGGTAGCAGCGACAGAAAAAAGATAGCAACTTTCGGATTCAGCACATTAGTCAGAAATCCTTGGCGATATATTTTCCACAAATCAACTTTCTTAAATTCAGTTTTTTGACTATCAAATAAGTTAGATTTATCAATAAACATTCTAACGCCCAAATAAATCAGATAAGCAGCCCCGGTCCATTTTACTATATTAAAAAGTAGTATTGATTTGGCTAATAGTACCGATAGGCCGAACGCAGCAAGTATGATGTGGATTATAGCTCCGCTTCCTATTCCGAGTACCGAATATATACCGGCTTTTTTCCCTTGCGCAATGCTACGCGTAATTATATAAATCGAATCTGCTCCGGGTGTCAAGTTCATAACGATTCCCGCTAATAAAAATCCTAAAAAGTTTTCAATTCCGCTCATTTGTATTTATTAGTTACTTTTTATCGGCTTGTACATAACGGTTTTTTTCGAAACCTAGCATGTAATGTTTACTCTGCAACTGTAATTTTCCCTGGAATTCCGTGTAAACATTTTATAATTTGATTGCCTCCAGACTCGCCAGCATGATAGTGATATCCTCTTATTTCGTCTGAATGCCCACCACATTCGTCCAAGTCAGTAGCCTCTTTTCCGTTTTTATCTACTGTTGCGTAGATTCCAAATCCGTCAATCGCATAACCGATCATTGGTGAATGGGATTCATTTTGTTCAATTTCTTTTGTTGAACCTCGAACTGCGTGGTAATGATATCCACCGTGAGGATTTACGTGTCCACCGTGGTCATCTAATGGCGCAATCGTATGCGCCGCCAATATGGCTTCGGTCGGTGCTGGTGGGTCAAATTTTACTCCGTTAAAAGCAATTCCAATTCCACCTCTTCCAAATCTTTGAGGAGGATTTTGATATATCGGTTTTACAGGGATTGTAAATGTGGTTATTTGGTTTTTAAAATATTCGGGCAAGCATTCCACACAGTGGTTTTTATATGCTTCTTCTACATCTGGTTTTGCTGCTGCCAAACATCCTTCTTTCGTATCTGTGACTTTTATAGAACCATCTTCCTTGTATAATTTCCACTTTTCATCGCTATAAAACTCATCTAATTCAGCAATAAAATGCCCTGAAACATCATAGACTTTTCCATTCTCAAACCAAATGCCTGCTTTTTCTTTCCCGTCTTCTATGTGAGTTGGACACCAAGGTCCCATTGGGTGTTCTGTAGCCTGTGAGTGTGTTTTGATTATATAACACAAGGTTTCAACTCCGTTTAGGTCAATCTTTTCTTCCGTTATCTGTCCAATACTATTTTCCGCAATAAAATATGCTTTGTTTACGGGAATTGTTTTTACACTTTCATCCGTTTTTCTATTTGGTTTACAAGAGAAAATGATTGTGATAAGAAGCAAAAGAGCTGTTTTTTTCATTTGATTTATTTTAAACTTTTAGGTTGACAGCCGGTTTGTAAATTGCAGCCAACGTTTTGGTTATCTTCTGCAATTTAATACTGCAGCTATACAAACACGTTGAAAGAAGCCGCAGTTCATCATTTTTTCAACGCATAATGATAATAAACCATCTCACCATTACTCAATTGTTTATGGATGTTCGACCCCTTGACCCCTGCAAAATCATTCAGCGGCTTTTTTAACCAGCCTTTTACCATATTTTGAAAGAATTCTAACTTGTATTCGTGAATTGCATCCATTGCATTGACCACTTCTTTCGAAATCAATTCCTTTTTGAGCACTTTAAATCCTGCAGCACTGAAAGTCTTATCAAGTTCATCAAGCTGTTCGGAGGGACGTAGGTCGGCAAACAAAAAATGCCCGCCAGGACGGAGCACGCGGTAGACTTGCTCCACAAACTTTTTCATGGACCCGTAGCAGTGTGAAGATTCGATATTCACAACCGCATCTACACTTTCATTAGCCAACGCCAAGTTTTCTGCATCACCATGAATAAAGGTCAATCCTTCTACCGAATGCTGTTTATTGCAGAATTTGATTGCGTTTTTAGAATAATCAATTCCGGTCATGGTCTTTGGTTTTAGGTATCGTTTGATGTACGATGAACCTCCTCCCCGTCCACTACCGACTTCCAATACGTCTTTATCCCTAAGATCGACAGCCGTTGCCACATGGTGGTATAGCTGAATCATATACCGGTCTATCTCTTCCTCCGCGTTCAGTGGGATTGGAATCGATTGGTTACCGGGTTCGTAACCGTAGTTCATATACGTCCACTCCCCTGTTGGATACTTCTTTGCCAGATACTGATATAGTTTCTTCCAAACCGCCCGCTTCAGGCGTGGAGAAATTTTAAGAAAGAAAGCAAAAATATTGGTGAGCATAGTTTAGTAAAAAGTGTTAACACTATATTGAAATGGAACGTATCAAGTTAGCGTGTTTTTATAGCAAGGTAACTATAAAAAGGATTACCTCTCATGTGAGATCGAGTACAACGGTGTCGCACAACCGTAACCCGATTAATATGTGTTAATTTTTGTTCTAGCACGGTTGTTAGCAACTCTGAGTGGATTCGAACACAGTCTTCCCGAAGCGTAGGGACGCCGTAATTCCGCTTACACCTTGTTGTAGTGCGTTTTTTTATTTCTTTTACTTGGTTTTTTTCGAAAACTCCAGACAAAGTATAAGAAAACTAAAAGCGTAGTAATGATTTCTGAAATTGTTACTTTTTCTCCAAAGACTATGAAACTCCGAGGTACAGCGCCGTAATAAATAATACAGTTCTGAAAGTCGAGCTATTTTTCAAAAAATTAATTAGTTGTTTCATTAAAAAAATTTCACCAAGATCTTTTTCCAATATGCTAATCCATTGGGTCTGTTGTCAACTCGGGTTCCATTCCAGGGTATTTAATAAAATCTTTAAGAAATTCGGATTTGTATAATCTGATACCTCATGCCCGGCCTGATAATAAAATACCATTCCTTTACCTTTTTGACTATACCAACCTGAAGTTGGTTGAATTCTTGATCCATCTTCAGTTCTAAAACCAAATAAAACTGTTCTTTGATTATCTTTAAAACGTTGATTCAAAAACAACTCCGTATTTATTAGTTGAAAAGAACTAAATACCCCATCGTAAATTGAATCATATTCAGAATTAAATGTGGTGACTTTTTCATATTTAATCCCATTACTAGTAATAAAATGTTCTGGATACAAATTCACCATGGAATAGGTCAAATTAGCCAATACCTTCCATGGGTATTGCTTATGGTCTCTTGGATATAATTCGATACCTAAGAAGTCAAGCCATTGGGGGTTTTTCATTTTTGAAGACGAAATACCATGATGTAGAACAATTAATGACCCACCATTCATCGTGTAATCAATTAATGCGCGTTCAGTTCTGGGAGCGTGTGTTTTATGAATATACATGAAAACAAAGTCAAAACCTGATAAATCGGATTCAATTTCTTCTTCGTTTACTTTATTGATGACATAACCATGTTCCATCAAGCCGTTTGCCAAGACATCCATTTGAGGCCATGTGTCGGATACAATTAAAACCTTATTCTTTTGCGCAAAAATTGAAATAGGTATGAATACAATTAGTACCAACAAATATTTAAATGATAGTGTATGTAATTTTTGATTCATAAAATTAAAGTTCTTTATAGTTACTAGGTAATCAAAGGTTTATTGCCCTCCAATTAATCACTATCAATTTCGAATTGATTTTTTTCTATAATTAGACTTTAAATATTTTGCCTTTCATGTCTCTCAATTTAAAACCTTGTGAATATTCCATCCCAACGTGTTCAAATAAGATTAGTTGCTGTGATTTGTCTGAAGCCCCGACGCTTCGGAGCAGCCGAACCCCGAAGTTAGCTTTTTGCTCGGATTTCCTGCAAAGAAAATCCGCAGGCAATGAATTTTAAGCTTTGTTACCTGCTGTTTTTTTTCCAAATTCAAAGTCAATTGTTTTATTCATTTTCCCAGTATTTTTATCATAGTAATTCCACTTTCCATCTTTCAATTTATTTTTATAAGTCCCTTCGATTAGTGGTTTTCCGTTTTTGCTATACAGAATATATTTTCCGTGTTTCATATTTCCGGAGTACATAATAACCTCTTTAATTTTTCCATTCATATGGAAGTTTTTTGTTTCTCCATTTAGTTGACCATTAAAATAATGTAGTTCTTTCGTAACAATTCCATCAACGTTGTTTGTAAGACACTTTCCTGTAAAGGCGACTTTATCTTTAAATGCAGATTTTCCATCTTTACCTTTCATTGTCAATTCATTGCAATCACAGGTTTTTAATTCCGGTTTTTGTCCGTAAGTGAAGAATGTAAAGGTCAAAAATGCTAGTAAAAATGTTTTTTCCATAATCTTGGTCTTAATTTGTAAGTAGCGGTTAGTATATGAATCGTTGCATCCCGTAGGGTGCTATGAATTCATATACTTAGTTATAAGTAGTATTTATTCATTCAATTGATTCACAAATGCATGAAGCAGGTTCACGTATATACGCTGACCTTTCTTGAAACTCTCAATACGCATATATTCATTGTCAGCATGAAAATTTTCGTCACTCCTTTGGAAGCCTACGGAAACTAAATTTGGGCCACCAC
>NZ_FNGV01000002.1 GCF_900103215.1 Kriegella aquimaris | reverse complement strand
CGATTTCACGGGAGGGATATAGGCCCAGTGTTTCTCGAACTTGGCGCCTTGTTTGATCCATTTCTTGATGAGTTCCTTCTCATGGGGATTGAGTTTCAATTGTGAATCGGAGGGCGGCATGACCTCTTCCGAATCTTCCGATACGATCCGCTTATAGAGCATGCTCATATTCGGCCTGCCCGCAACGAGCGCATGTTTCCCCGGGCTTTCGGGCAGTTCCGAAAACGCGTTCTCCTCAAGGTCGAGCCTCAGGCCCGCCTTGCGCTTGTTGGCATCGGGGCCATGGCAGGTATAGCACTTATCGGATAGAATAGGCTTGATATGGAAGTTGTAGTCGACCACATCGGGTATCTTCACCTTCGCGTACCCCTCGTTCTTGATGGTGAACGCCCCCTGCTTGATGGCAAAGAGGACCCCGACCAAAATTGCGAGAATGATGAATATACCTAGCTTTTGTTTCATTTATGAAAAAATTATTAGGTTTAAAGTTAGTGATTTCCCAATGATATGCCCAAACGCTTTTGTGAACTCTTATGATTCATATTTTGCCAATAATAGCGAACTAGCTAAGCTCACGGCAGAAAAAAATATTAATTTTCAAAAAGAAGATAATATCTGATGTTTTGTCATTGATGACAGAAAGACTAAAAATCGATGATAGCACATATCAAAGTGTGCAAGCCTGCAACATCAGTAGATTTAAAATTCAAAAAAGGCTCATCAATAGTTAGAGCTTATTCCTTAACGAAAGATAAATCGAAGATTACCTTGATGTCTTCACCTACTACAATGGAACCGAACATGGCCGTGGGAGGCTCCATATTAAAATCGGCCAATTTCAATTCTTTGGCCCCACTTAATTGCAATTTACCATTTGCCTGTACCACCTTAGTATCTATTTCAACCTCCTTTTCAACACCAGCAATGTTCAACATACCAGAGAGTGTTTGATTCTCACCACCTAGATTACTGACATCTTTTAAAGAAAAAATCACTTTCGGATGTTCTTCTTTTCTCAAAGCTTCGTGCATTTTTTTGTCCATTGCCGCACCTCGCTCACTAATAATATCTCCAACGGGCACCTCAAAAGAAATCTCATTTAAGGTAGCCGTCGTTGCTTTCAAGGTTCCGGCCAATGTGTTGGCTGTAACCGTCCAATCGTGAATAGTCGAAGAACCATCAATTTTCAATGTACTCTCAGGTGAAAGTGTGTACGTATCTTGTGCCAACGCATTCAACGTCAGACCTAGAAATACAAAAATCAAAGCTTTTTTCATTTGTCTAATACTTTATATTTAATTAAAATTGCGAGACAACGATTTCTATCAATTGTCGGATTCTTTTGAAACCTCAGATAAACTATTTATCTCAAAGGTGCGCCTACTATCATCTCGACAATCGGATAATTTTGTTATTCTCAAATTTCAAACCAGTAGCTTTTCCCTGCTCCTCGTACCAGATTGAAAAATCATTGCTTATCGCAGGCTTATCTGTGGGCAACCAATTTCTTCCTTCCTTTACCACAATAATCACACCGTTGTAATCTCCTGCCCAACAAAATATGCTATTAAATTCCATTTCATTTAATGGCTCAACATTAAACTCCGCCACCAATCTTCCAGCAACTTGAAGTGGGTTTTTAACAGGAAGGCCTATTTCATTTACTTTAATAATACTGTCGGCCGAAAATGAATGTTGCGACCTATACTTCAACGTAGGTCTTTCGATAAATTCGACAATGTTCGCGTCTTTATCATAGAAATAAATGGCCTTGCCGGAATCAAAATAAATAACTTTATCGTTCTTCAATCTCAACAATTCGACAGATCGATCCTCTACATAAGCTATTGCCGATTCTAAGGATTTTGGAGGTATTAGAAAGGCAAAATGATAGTAAGACATGCTGTCAGACTTTTCAAATATCAACTTGTTTTCTTTGGTAATTACCTCCAAGGTTGAAGCTGAAGTCCGTATACAATCGAAACCCAATACATCTGAATAGAAACTTTCTTGCTCATTTATATTTTGCGAGAAAATTTTTAATTCTTGGATTTCCATCTTTTATCTATAGACCCTATTCGTCTAATACGGTCTGCCAAAATTTTGCTTGTTCCTCAGCACTAGGTTGTGGATCAGGACTTACCAACCGAAATCCGACAAAATTAGAATCAGTGAACCACCAAAAACTTTTCGGAATCTGTGGGTCGCGTTTTTGCAATTTCAAACTTGATGCCGATCTTGACGCCGAACGAAGCATCTTGGCATCGTCGTCCCAAGAACCACCACGGTATACGCGGGGATGAATTACCTTTGGGGTCAACCATGGATTTTTGTTTTCCAAAGTTGCATAGGCATCTTCCTTATATTCGTCCAAAGTCCATTCTGCGGCATTTCCATGCATGTCATAAAGTCCCCATGGATTGGGTTTTTTCGTGCCGACCTTTGCATATTTACCATCAGCATTTTTATAATAGACCGCATAGGCGTCTAAATCAACGGTGGTGTCACCAAAGCTATAGGCCTCATTTGTACCTGCCCTGGCAGCATACTCCCATTCGGCCTCGGTTGGCAACCTGTAGAACCTTCCGGTCACCGTACTCAACCACTTGCAGAAAACCAATGCAGAATAGGCAGACATGCTCACCGCAGGAAACCCTTCTTTACCCATACCATATGAAGGATCTTCGTATGGGGGGCTTGGCCTTGTTATGGCATCGATTTTCATTACCTTATCATTTTCGAGCTTTACAAAAAGCTCTTGGTTCTGTTTGAAGAAAAGTTCGAAAATCTCCCAAGTAAGTTCATACTTACCCATATAAAAAGCATCTAGCTCAACTTCTCTTTGAGGACCCTCATCCGCTTTTCTATCCGCTTCCGATTCTGGGCTTCCCATTTTAAAACTTCCCTTAGGAATACCAACCATTTCAAATGAAACATCCGTTCCCGGTATTTGTTGGGTGAAACTAGCAGGTTGCGACTGTTCTTTCGCTACTACATCCTTCTCATTTTCAGCTGTTGCCGGTTTTGCCGATTTACAGGAAACCAGCAAAAGCCCCACTACAAAAAACCAACAGAAAAAACCCTTTAATTCTTTACCCATACGATGCTTCATTTCCGATATTTTAATTTGCATCCCAAGATATGGATTCTTTATGCATTGCAAAAACTTTTTTGTTTCCGCACCCTATTTTTGTTACATATGAAGTTTAACCTTCAAATATTGATTTTTAGGAAAATATAGTACTTTTGATGTGCTAATTCTGGTAATCGGAACTTAGCGACCCATTAATACATAAGCCAAAAAATGAAAAAATTCCTTCTTTTATTTATAGCAGTCGTTTCTCCAATTTTCTTATTAGCACAAAAAAGAAATATTAAGGAACTGGAAAAATTTACAGAAATCAAAGTGTATGACCGCATTATTGTCACTTTGATAAAAAGTAATGAAAATAGATTGGAAATCACCGGAGACGACAAAGATGAAGTGAACATCTCGAATAAAAACGGGCTGTTAAAAGTGCGTATGGAATTCGATAATTTCATGGATGGGGACGAAGCCAAAGCCACTCTGTACTATTCAGAAACGCTTAAGCTTCTAGACGCCAACGAGAATGCCAAAATAAACTCAAAAGAAACCATTAAAGGGGAACGCGTCGAAATAAAAACACAGGAAGGCGGAAAAATTGATTTAAAGGTTGATATTAAAGATCTTTACTCAAAATCGATTTCCGGTGGAGAAATTACCTTGACGGGAAACGCCAAAGTGCAAGAGGTCTTGGTGAATACTGGTGGAAAGGTGTATAATGAAGCGTTAAATACAGAAACCACAAAGGTAACCGTAAACGCTGGCGGAAGGGCCGATGTAAAAGCATCAGAAAGTGTTGAGGCCAAGGTTCGTGCCGGTGGATCTATCTATATCTACGGCAATCCGAAACAGATAGAAAAGGACAAAGTATTCGGAGGAAAAATAGAGGTCGTAGATTAAGGCATCTCACTTGACCCAATCTAAAACCGAAGTTCAAAAGTCAAATTTCAAATTTGAAATGGTAAGTTTTTGAACACCTGACAATAAAAATCTTTATTGCTCTATATCGGTAGCCTCAAATGCGACCAATTCATTATTTTCAAATTTAGGAGTTACCGAAATAGGGTTACAGCATACTTCGCAATCTTCAACATACGTTTGTTCAGAAACGGAAGGGTCAAGTAACATTGATATTTCTTCCCAGCAATATGGGCATTGAAAAAAGTGTTCGTACATGAGTTATATCACAAATTATTCGTCACTTTTAAATTCGACGATACTTCCTCCATTTATAAAAAAACAACACGAGTTTCGTCTGACGATTTGTAAATGGAAGTAATGACTTCGACCGCTTTTCGCGCCTCGGGACCATCGACCATTGGTGATCGATTCTCCATAACTGACGTTATCATATCTTGAATAACCTTTTTATGGTTTAGATGCGTAATAGCCGTCGGGTCGCTTGCACCGCTACCCATTTCCTCATTGGGAGTCGATGAAGGCCTGGGAAGTCCCTTGACGTTCCATTGCACAATTTTTCCACCTTCCATAAGAATACTGCCTTTCTCACCGTAAACTTCCAATTTTTCAGGATATCCCGGATAGAGTGCCGTACCTCCCGTGATAGTGCCTATTGCTCCGTTGGCAAACGAAAGTATCGCCGAACCAACATCTTCCCCCTCAATATCATGCACGAGCGTCTTTACATTTCCGAAGACCGAACTGACCGAACCCATTACATTCAATAATAAATCGATAGTATGAACTCCCTGATTCATGAATGCGGCACCGCCATCTAATTGCATAGTGCCCCGCCACGGATTGTTTTTATAATATTCGGTTGGGCGATACCAATTGATATGCGCATTACCCATCAATAATTTACCGAGCTTACCCTGGTCCACCGCATTGTAAAGTTCGACATATTCAGGACTACATCGATTCTGTAGCGTGCAACCCAACTTTACTTTATGTTGTTCACAAACCGCGATGACCGCATCAATTTTCTCTAACGAAACCTCTAAAGGTTTTTCAGAAAGTACGTGCTTGCCTGCTTTTGCAGCGGCTTTAATTGCCTCCCCGTGGTTACCACTTTCATTGCAGACGCAGACGATGTCAATATCCGATTGTTTGAGAAATCGGTCCATATCATCAAAAACCGAGACTCCGAATTCTTTCTGTGCGCTATCTATTCTTTGGCTTGATTTTGTATAAAGGGCAACGAGCTTGGCCTGATTCAACTCATTAATGCATTTTACATACGTGTTTACAATTGAACCTGTACCAATTATGCCGAAACCTATTTTTTCCATTTTACAATATTAGCTACCTCCAAAAATATAAAAAACAAGGGCCAATACTATGGTATCGGCCCTCGGTTTATTAATTAAATAATTATTCTTACTGTGGATATCCCGGATTTTGTGCATAACCACCCACTGTTCTATCTATCTGCTCCTGTGGAATCGGTCTCAAAATATGATAGTCTTGAATGTTCGGCGAAGCTGTAGGATTATGTAGCCTAACACGCTCTACCAATTTTCCGGTACGGGTCAAATCCCACCAGCGCCATCCTTCTCCTAGCAACTCACGTGCTCTTTCATCCAGTAAAAAATCAAGATCAACATCACCTCCAGTAATTTGAACAGCGGCCTCTTGGCCTGGCACTGCAGCTCTCGTTCTAATCACATTGATATCATCAGCGGCACCAGAAGGATTATCTTGCTGAAGTTTTGCCTCTGCACGCAACAAATAGGCATCAGCTAAACGCATTAACATATAATCGCGTTGACCTTGTGTTTTTTGACGGTCAGGCCTCGTTGGATCAATCCATTTATTCAGAGAAGGAAACAACCTTTCAGAATACTCATCATCAGTTATTACAATATAGGGCTTCGTATCTTGTCGGGATTGCGGCCACAAATCGTTTCGCATCGGACCAGGGATAAAGATAGCGGTATCACCTATAGCCAAAGCGGCCCTTGCAGGTTCTTCAGCGGTCGCTTCAGTAGCCGGCTCATCTTTATTAGCATACCAAACATGTTTAAATGATGCGTCATATCGTGTATCGACATCCCTATCCCACAACTCTAATGTAAAATCGGTGGGCCGAAACCGCTTCCATGGCCTACCATTGGCAATATCCCTCGTCATACCCCGGCGAACGTCATATTCCTGTAAAAAATACAGATGGCCCCTATGTCCATAATCATCTATACCACTATCTACCTGTGATTTAGAATTGGGAATAACAAAAACCATTTCGCTGTTTTCTTGATTTGAAATGTCAAATATATCTGCATAATTATCCAACAAAGCGAAGCCATAGTTATTAATTACATTTCCAAATAATGTTTCTGCCATTGAAGCATCATTTCCCTCGGCAAAAGAGGTATAGCTACGTGTCAATAACACTTTGCCTAACAGAAATTCTGCAGCAGGCTTTGTAGCACGACCATAATCACTCTGTTCAGCCGGAAGGGTAGAAATTGCAAATTCAAGATCGGGCACAATTGCTTGTGCATAAATTTCTGCCTTCGCAGTTTTGTTTGCTTCTATTTCTATACCCTCAGTTTCTTCCAAGGAAAGGTGAGCATCACCGTAGGTCTTGACGATATTAAAATAATATAATGCCCTTAAAAAGCGAACCTCTGCCAAGCGGACAGTTTTTTCCGCTTCGTCCATATCAACCGCCGCAGAACGATTGATAACTCCATTAGCCTGATTGATACCGCGGTACCAAGTTTGCCAAGCATCCCTTGCCATTGAGGCCGATGCATTCAAGCTGGTATCATAAAAGTTAAAAAACTTGTGACTGCCATCCGCTCCGTTGTTATAGGTATCCGTTCCAAAAACGGTCATTGTAAAACCTATTTCCTGGCCGTAAAACGGTTTTAAAAAGGAATAGGTTGCATTGACCGCATCATCTAAACCTTTTTCCGTGGTATAGTACGAAGCTGCCGAAACATCGGTCACCAACACTTCTTCAAGAGCATCATCGCACGAGTAGATTAGAAGCCCTAGGGCCAAAAACCAAATAACGTATATTCTTCTTTTCATAATATTAAAATTATTTTTTTTAGATGTATCCATGATTAAAATCTAGCCTTTAGTGATAAAGAATACATTTTATTGCTGGGCACTACGCCACTGCCCAAAGAACCTGCAGAATTATCGTTCTCAGCGACCTCAGGGTCAAAGGTTTCATAATCTGTAATGAACCAAAGATTTTGACCCGAAAGGCTCAACTTTAATTCTTCCATTCCCAATTTCTCGGCAAACGATTTAGGCAGGCTATAAGCCAAGGAAATATTTCTTAGCTTAATAAAACTACTATCAAAGTATCTCAAAGTAGATCCATCCCTTGGGCTTTCCTGATTCTCGTCCGGTCTTGGGTTGGCGTTGGTCGGGTTATCAATCGTCCAGTAATCGACATCCAGGTTATTGTATCTGGCGAATAAGGAGTTGTTACCACCATGAAAATTAGAGGTGACTGTCTGTCCTTGGCGGAAATAAAAGAAAACGCCCAATTCTAAACCTTTATACGAAAATTTATTGTTTAAACCCCCGTAATAATCAGGTGTATCAGTACCCTGAATTTTTCTATCGCTTGGTGTAATTAAACCATCACCATCGACATCATTGAGGCGAATCTCGCCGGGCACTTTATTCTCTTGTGATTCGGCCAGGGCAGCCTCATCGGCTTGGTAAATACCGATTTTCTCATAGTCATAAATCACCTCGATTGGTTGACCGATAAACCATCCATTACCAACGTCATCAATTGAATTTCCATTTTCATCTTTGAGTGCCAATTCTACAATTTCCTCCCTATAGCCCGCAATGTTGAAATCCATATTCCATGAAAAGCCATCTGGGTTATCAAAAATTTTGGTGTTAATGGCAAATTCCAATCCTTGTGTACGGGTAGCTCCTATATTCTGAAGAATACTCTCATAGCCCGAAGTATATGGGAGACTTCTGTTCAAAAGGATGTCTACCGTATTCGTTCGGAACCAATCTATAGCCCCAGTCACACGGCCATTGAAAAGGCCAAAATCAAGACCTATATCCAATGTTTTGGATACTTCCCAACCTAAATCAGCATTGGGTATTTCAAAAAGAGCTCTACCCAGCGCATTAGCTTCTCCCCATGCGTAGGTGGAAGGTGCCAACCTACCTGCCGTTTGATATGGAGCAACAGAGGTATTTCCTACCTCTCCATAAGAAGCCCTAAGCATTAATTGAGAAACAGACGATTCTTTCAAAAAGGATTCTTCAGATATTCTCCATCCAGCAGAAAAACCCGGGAAATAATTCCATATATT
The DNA here is from genome assembly GCF_900103215.1 of Kriegella aquimaris. Taxonomy (GTDB): domain Bacteria; phylum Bacteroidota; class Bacteroidia; order Flavobacteriales; family Flavobacteriaceae; genus Kriegella; species Kriegella aquimaris. The sequence goes on along the minus strand of NZ_FNGV01000002.1, from coordinate 659,255 downwards.
ACCTTCTGCCAACCTCGAAGAGCCATCTGCACGTAACGAGGCCTGAAACAAATATTTGCCAGCGATGTCATAGTTCAACCGCCCCATAAAAGAGGTCAACGTCCATTCTGTCAATCTTGATTCGGCAAGACTATTATCCGCAGAACCTAAATTATAAAAGGATTGTGATTCATAAGGTATGCCGGTTACCGACGCCAGTGAGTATTCTGTGCGAGAGTTCTGTATACTCTGGAGTAACGTCACCTTTAAATTATGGTTTGCATTGATCGACTTATCGTAGGTCAACAAGTTTTCCAAGGTATATGCAAAATTATCAATCCGTTCGATAGAGGCATCACCTGGTCCACCACGATTGTCATTGGTCAAACTACCCCTAAACTGTCCTCGTCTACCCAATCGAATATCAGGGCCAAATAAGGTTCTCCATTGTAGTCCGTCAGTAATATTGATATCTAAAAACACGGGTGCGAAAATACGTGTCCATTTTCTTTCGTCAATATAAGCTCCGTCAACCAATTCATTTAATGGGTTGGTTCGTATACCATCGTTCGTTGGCAGAAATAAAAGCTCACCTTCCGCATCGTACGGAACACCTAATGGATTATTCGCCAAAGCTTCTCCAATGGTAGCATTCGAGCCCCAATTCTGGACCGAATTTGAAATCATAAAAGAAGCGCCGATTTTGAAGATATCGTTTATACGGTGATCTACATTAATCCTCCCTGTAAATCTTTCGTAATCTTGGTTGCTGATAATACCTTGTTCTTTAAAGTATCCCAAAGATGAATTAAAGGTGGTATTCTCTGAGCCCCCGCTTACACCTAACTGGTGATTGGTCTGATACCCGTTTCCAACTACTAAATCAAGCCAATCGGTTGAACGCCCCTCTTCCAATGATACTAATTCGATAGGGTCAAAAAATACATCGGCATCTGGCGGAATGGTACCATTCCAAGAAGAACGCCTCGCCTCCCTTTTCAAAGCGGCATATTCTTCTCCATTCATCATATCGACCAATCTGGTTGCAGAAGTCAAACCGATTTGACTACTGTATCGCACCTGCGTTTTACCCACTCTACCACGGTTGGTTGTAACCAGAATAACACCGTTAGCACCTCTAGAGCCGTATACAGCCGTTGCGGCGGCATCTTTCAATATTTGCATGGAAGCAATATCTTGCGGATTGATATCAGACATCGATTCGGAACCATCGATTAATGGAATACCATCGACCACGTAAAGTGGATCATTGGAAGCCGTTATAGAACGCCGACCTCTAATTCGAACACTGGAGGTTTGTCCAGGCCGGCCACCACCAGACTGAATATCGACCCCTGAAATCTGGCCTTTAACAGCGTCAATAGTACTTGATGTCTGAACTATACCTAGTTGTTCAGCTTGCACAGAGGCGATTGCGGCCGTAACTTCGCCTTTCTTTTGGGTACCATAACCCACCACTACCACTTCGTCAAGCAAACCGGTATCGGTTTCTAACGAAGCGTTTACAGTAGACCTTCCATTTACAGCAATTTCCATGGGCTTAAAGCCTATATAACTGTAAATTAGCACTCCATTCGCATCGACATTAATGGCATAATTTCCATCAAAATCGGCTACAGTTCCAACGGTGGTTCCCTTTACGACAATACTGGCACCCGGCAAAGGAACACCGCTACCGTCAGTTACGGTACCGGTCACTTGCCCCAATATTGCGTTAAATGATAGCATAGAAAAAGCCATCAGCAGAAAAGTAATTTTTCTTCTTAGCATGTGTTTGAGTTAAAGTTAATTTGTTAGTTTTTGTTAAATGTTAATTTTTTAACAATTCCGAATGTAGAAAAAATAATTGTAAAAAATACACAATAAGAAAATTTTATGGCCAAAAAACCAAGAATATTAAAATTTTTATTCAAAAAAGTTGCCTAATAGTATAATTCAATGCAATCGATTACAAAAAACATCACGTGACATGCCCCGTAAGATCCAGCGATTTCATCTATTAATCTAAGCTAAAAAGAATACCACAATTATTTTGTTCCTCTTGAGAGCGGAACGTCATTTGACCTAAAGTCTGAAGTTGTCTTATAATTCTACGTTTAGCAATTGACCCGTTAACTGTAGTAATTGAAGTTCTGCCAATTTTGCGTCGTATTTCGCCAGATTTTTATTTGTCTGGGCGTTTAACAAATTGATTTGGGCCTGCCGAAATTCAATGGAAGTAATACGACCCAATTGAAATTGCTCTCTTGAACGTTCAAAATTATTTTGATTGGTCAGCACATTCTGCTCTTGTATCTCGAAGATAGTCAACCGGTTTTCATAGATGGCCAGTGCATTGGCAATATCTCTATCTACCTCTAAGGACACTTGCTTCTGAAATAGTTCTTGGTTTGCATAAGCAATTTTCGCATTCTTTACACGCACGGAGGTTCCGCCCCCATCAAAGAGATTCCAAGTTAGGCTGGCGCCCAATCCAAAATTTAGGGTATTTCTATTACTTCCAGGAATAACCTGTCCAGGAATAAAGGAAGAAGCCGCACTTTGATTTAAATTCCAACCATAAGAACCATTTAAACCGACCGTGGGCAAATATCCCGATTGATTAACCTTAATATCATAATCATTGATAGCCATATTACGTCGTGTTTGGAGAATGGCGACATTGTTCTCTTTAGACTGTGTCACCAATTCATCCAATTGTAGCCTGGGGATAAAGCGAATCAAGGTATCGACTTCGTAGACCGCATCGAGATTTTGATTCAAAACCACATTTAAATCACGCTTGGTATTCATCAATTGTTGTTGTGTATTCAAAAGGTTAATGCTATCGTTGGTTACATCTACTTGGGCGTTCAGAATATCAAGCTTGGTGTTTTGCCCATATTCAAAAGAATATTCTGCCCTCTTTATCCGATCAGTTGAAATTTCAAGGGCCTGTTGCAACACATTTTGGTTTTCCGAAAGTCGTGCAACCTCAAAATAAACACTGAATAGTTGAAGTAAGGTATTTTCTATGGTTTCCCTAGCCTGTAGCTCACTTAAAGCGTATTGTTCTTTCAGTCTCTTATAATTGTAAAATCGACCCATGCCATCGAAGATGGTATACCCCACATTCAAGCCTGCATTATAGGACTGTGATTCGGCATGATTGATTTCAAGATCTGGTCGAGCCTGACCATCAGAATCAAATTGGCCCGGATAGCCGGTCGTACTATTCAACTCATTGTAGTTCGCCCCTGCAGTGCCGGTTAGACTTGGCAAATAGCCAGAGTTCAACAGACTTTGATTGTTATCGGCAATCGCCACCTGATTTTCTGCGATCTTGATACCGAAGTTATTTTCGAGCGCCAATTTTACGGCCTCTTCTTTTGACAATAAATTTTCTTGGGCAAAAAGACTTCCAAAGACCATTAACAATAGGCCACTTATAAGTATTCTCTTCATTCTTAGGACTATTCTTTACTTTCCATTTTTTTGGCCGGCTCGTTCAATTTCACCGAAGCTCCATTTAAAGTCTGTGCCGGTCTATCATGCATATGTTGCTCCTCCTTTTGTTCTTTTATGGCACGTTCGACTTCTTCCTTAGTGACATCGTCACCCGTTTTCAACCATTTAGTAGTAACTTTTATTCTATTGCTAAATGCCAAGAATATAGGCAATAATAACAACGTAAGAACTGTGGCAAAAGCAATTCCATACGCAATGGATATGGCCATAGGCTTCAAAAATTGTGCTTGTCTACTTCTTTCCAATAATAGTGGTGCCAAACCTGCAATGGTGGTTATAGAAGTCAAAAATATGGCTCTGAAACGAGAACGACCGGCCTCAAAAATGGCATCGTCAAACTTCATTCCGTTACGCAGGTTTCCATTAAACTTACTAATGAGAACGAGACCATCATTCACCATAATACCCACTAGGGCGATGATACCCAACATAGATAGAATGTTGACCGGAAAACCATGAATCCAGTGGCCCCAAGCTACCGCTGTTAAACTAAACGGCACCAATAAAATAAGTAACAATGGCTGACTGAAACTTCGGAATGTAAACGCGATAGTGATATAAATTAACAACAATACGGTTAACCCAACCACGCGTATAGAACTAGTCATTTTATTAGCCTCTCTGTTTTGGCCTTCATATGAAGCCGTTACCGTGGGATATTTTGATTGGATTTCAGGCATTATCACAGTGCGGATCTCAGTCATGATATCCGTAGCACTTGTCGTTTTTTCATTCTTGATATCTGCCGAAACTTGAATCTCACGTTGTCCTAAAAGATGGTTTATAGCAACATCTCCTCTTTCGATTACATAGCTCGCTATTTCCTTAAAAGGCACCTTGTTTCCGTCTGGCGTTTCAATACGCATTTCATCCAAATTGGCAATTGAAGATCGATTCTCTCGATCATATCTTACCCATACCTTAATTTCATCTTGACCTCTCTGAAAACGCTGCGCCTGCGAACCAAAAAACCCTGCTCTAACCTGATTCATTACCGTACGAAGGTCAAGACCCAATAAATAGGCATTCTCTTTTAGTTCAAGCCTAATTTCCTTGATACCAGCAGGGTCATTATCCGCTACATCTTTAAGTAGTGCATTATTCTCAAGTTCAGATTTTAGCTCCTTTTTGGCCGCTTTTAATTCGGTAATATTATTGCCTAGAAGGGAAACCGACACCGGACTACCCCCAAAATTACCTCCAGAACCATAGATAAGACTTTCTACCCCAATCACTGGGCCCATCAACTCTTGAAGCCTATTGGTGACCAAATCTGAACTAATAACATCCGGTCTTTCTTCACCTGGCAATAGGTTAATATCCAACGAGGCTGCAGAAGAACCCGGACCAATTTTTTTGATGGTATTTTCAAATAGTTTTTTACCAGTTCCTTTCAAGTACTTTTCAGTAAGCTCTTGGTTTACTATAATAGATTTCTCTTCAATTAATGAAATAATAGAATCTGTCACCTTTTCATTGGTTCCGTTAGGCATCAGCAGATCTACCGAAACTCGGTCACTTGCTACTCTTGGAAAAAATGCCGTTCTAACCACCCCTCCTCCAACAGAGCCCAGAGTAAGCACCAAAGCCATTACGAAAAAGGCGAACATGAGCACTTTATAACGCAGTCCGAAACGCAGAGCAGGACTGTATAACTTATCCCGCATCCAAACCATAAAACGGTCACCCATTTCGTTGATGACCCTTAACTTGGCAAAAGCTTTACCAGCAGCTGTTTTAGGTTTCTTATCTATGGTCTTCAATGCTTTTGAATGTGCCAAATGAGCGGGAAGAATAATCAATGCTTCAATTAAAGAAACTGCCAATGTCAGTATAACGATTACGGACACCTCACTAAAGAACTCCCCTATCCTTCCATCTAAAAATAGAAATATGGAAAAGGCTAGAATGGTGGTAATAATTGCCGAAACAATAGGAGGAATGACCTCCATAGTACCATCAATAGCCGCCTGTATAGGTGATTTTCCTTTTTCGTAATGCTGGTAAATATTCTCCGCAATCACGATACCATCATCTACCAGAATACCGATAACGATAATCATACCAAAAAGCGACAGCACGTTGATGGTGACGTCAAAAAATCCTGCAAAAATAAACATCCCCAAAAAGGAAATTGGCAAACCAAATGCTACCCAAAAGGCCAGACGTGTATTCAAAAACAGGGATAAAAATATAAGTACCAAAATCATACCCACAATGGCATTTTCGGTAAGTAGTTGTGTCCGTTGGTTAAGTGTGATACTGCGATCACTTACAACGTGCAGTTTTATATTATTATGCTTGTGATTGAAATCTTCTATATACTCCTTTACTTTTTCTGCTGAACCAAGAAGGTCTTCGGTATTTGTACTTGTAATGGAAGCGCTTACCGAAAGATTACCATCAAAATAAGAGGCATTAGGTGATTCTTGGAAACGATCGCGTATCACTGCAACATCTTTCAACCTTATCGTTCTACCTGATGGGTCTGCCCTGACCACCATATTAGATAGCTCATCGCCATAGTAAGACCTATTATTTGCTCTAATCAAGTATTCTTCTGCGTCGGTTTTTATGTTACCGCCCGTAACCAAGATATTTGCATTTGCCACGGCTTGTGAGACTTCGCTAAAAGTAATATTATAGGCTAGCAGGCTGTTTTCGTTAACGGCTATCTCTATTTCCTCCAAGGGATAACCACTCATTTCTATTTGTGAAATACCATCTATCGTACGAAGCTCGTTCTCGACTTGCCTACCTATTTGCTTTAAAGTAGCCAGGGGTATGTTCTCACCGCTTATGGCAAAAGTTATAGTTTCTCGAACAACATCCAATTTCGAAACAATCAACGGTTCCATTCCTGTTGGAAATGTAGGTACTCTATCTACTGCATTCTTGACTTCCAAGAGCATAAAGTCTATATCACGCCCTTTTTCGATTTCTACATTGATAATACCACTGTTCTCACGAGCTGTCGATGTAACACGATCAACACCCTCAAGGCCTTTTAAATTATCTTCAATCTGCAGCACAATACCCTCTTCTACCTCTTGCGGGGAAGCCCCTGGGTATGCAATAGCAATTGTTATATTCTTAGAGTCAGTAAGTGGAAAATAGCTGGATTTTAAAGATAATGCCCCGACTATACCGAAAATCATGAAAGTAAAAACAAAGACGTCTACGGCTACATGATACTTTATAAAATAAGAGATGATATTCCTCATTATTCTTTGATCTTTGCGTTACTCTCATCAAAAACCTTGACCAGCATTCCGGCATAGGCGCCTACTACTGGTTTTGAAACAATAGTAATTCCATCGGGTATATTTTTCAGTACTACCTTTCTATCAGAAAAATATACCGGTTTCACATCTATGATATCTAAAATGGTATCACGTACGACAAAAATTTTGTCGTTTTCCAATAATAACCCGCGATCTACCTCAATCGCGTCGTTTTCTTCTTTGGCATTCAAATGAGCCTCTAAGTACATACCCTCCCTTAAACCTTCGTCTTCAACTTCTATGAAGGCCTTTATTGTTTGAGAGCCCTGATCGACCCTTCCATTGATACGCGCCACTTTCCCTGTATACTTCTTTGTTCCGTTTAAGTTGACTAGGTCGACCGTTTCGCCAACCTTTAACAAATCGCTGTATGTTTTGCTCACGGCAACCTCTAACTCGTAAACACCCGTATTAATGAATTCACCTAATTTTTGACCTACCCTAATCAAGGTTCCTTCAGTAACTAAAGCTTCTGCAAGCACACCTTTAAAAGGGGCAGAAATACGGTATTTAGATAACCGCTGCTCTAGGTTCTTAATGTTGTAGTAATTGGTCAGTATACCACGACCCGAAATAAAATATTTTTCCTTTTCAGAAGTCATTTCTGGTAAAGGAGGCGTACTTCCATTAATATCAAAACCATTGAGATAATCTTGCCACTTTGAAAACACCTCTGGATAGTCGAGCCGTAAATCGGGCATTATAGAGGTGATTAAATTGTACAACGTACTTTTCGCCGATTGCACACTAGCAGCATACTCAGAGGCGTCAATTCGAATAATGGTCTCACCTCGGTCGTACACCTGACCCGCTTTAAAAAGCTTGGTACCACTTCTGAACACGCCTTGAACCTCTGCATACAATTCAACACGCTGTTTAGCCATTAGATTTCCATTGGCAGGAACGACTATTGAAACTGTACCGTTTTGCACAGTGTCGACAAAAACTGTTTTTACTACCTTCTCAGGACGCGGTTTTAGTGTTTTTTTGCTATTTACAATAGCCATTGCCCCATAGATGGAAGCCCCTATCAATAACACTCCTAAAATTGAAAGGATTATTTTTCTTGTATCCATGAAAGTTGATTGGTCGTTAGACTGCAAAACTATCTATTAGTTTAAGCGAGTTTTGTTAAATATATCCTAAATAATATTTATTGGTTTAAGAAGACAGCGCATCTCTTAGATTATAAAATAAACCTCACCAGAATTGAAAGCTATACCCTTCGGACAAGCAATCTCTTTTAAACTTTGAAAATCAATTCAATAGCCCCAAACCGACCTAGGTGTATTCACTAAAGGAAACAAAAAAGGGATACAATATGCATCCCTTTCATTAATTATCAAACTGATAAAATTTTCAAATTATTGGCTACTCATCATTATCATCTTCAAACTTCGTATCGGCCATTCTTGTTCTGCTGAAGTTAACATCTTTAAAGTTTTGCTTGTCATCTTTTTTATCATAATCGAATACCGTGAATCGCGCTTCATCCATCGATTGCAAACTTTTGAAAGAATTAAACTTGTTGTTCTGTATCTGCAAAATTCGTAGGCTCGCCAATTGCCCAAACTCTGTAGGGATATCACCTTCTAATTGGTTATTGGCCAAAACCAATTCCCTTAATGCTGTAAGGTTACCCACCTCCGTAGGTATGGCGCCTTCCAGATTATTTTCAAAAAGACCCAAACTTTGCAAATGCACCAAATTACCTAATGAACCCGGTATGATACCTTTAAGCAAGTTACTTGATAGATTAAGAACTCTCAAATTAACCAAGTTTCCAATACTTTCTGGGATACTTCCTGTTAGAAGATTATTGAACATTACAAGCTCTTCCAATTTCTCCATTTTACCTAAAGCCTCAGGAAGTGAGCCTTTTAAACGATTCATTTCCAACCGCATCACTTTTAAATCTTTCAGCTTCACCAAATCTTTCGGAAGTTCACCTGAAATAGAATTAAATGCCAAATTGAGAATCTCAAGCTGTTCAAGCCGACCTATGCTTTCTGGCACAAAGCCCACCAAATTATTTCTAAACAAATTTATCTGTGAGACATGACCGTTCGCTACGGTGACACCATACCAAGTCGATACTGGCTCATCAAGATTCCAAATTTGCACCCAGTCTTTCCCATTAGTGGCGTCATAAAACTCGATTAACGCTTTTTTCTCTTTATTGGGAACTTGGGCAAAAACCTGATTTCCGGCCATTATAGTCAACATCAGAAAATAAACAAGCTTTTTCATAGATAGTTAGGTTACTTTAGATTATAGTTAATCACTTAAAGAATTTACCTACAAAGTAACAATAAAACCCCTTTAAACGAAAAAATTATCGGTGAACAGCCCTATAATGTTGTGAAAGGTTAAATTGATGTGGTTTGACAAAAAAAGATATGTAATCTCCAAGGAATTAGGAAGTCATATCCTCCAAACTCATGGTAATCTCTTCCCAATTTTTCATCTGATCTTCCAATATTTTCTTCTTATTTTGATATTTGTCGAAAAAACCTGGTATGGCAATGGTTGCATCATAGTCCATTAGCAATTGGTGATCAATCTCGGCAATTTCCTTTTCTAATGTTGCGATAGAACTTTCGACAGAACTAAGTTTGTTCTTCAGCGACTTTAATCTTTTCTGGTCTTCAAAACTTACCTTATTCTTTACTGGCTTTTCTTTCTTGCCCGTATCTATTTTCTTCTTTTCGATAGCCCTAAAATCATCGACTTTGCGTTGTTCTAGATAATAGTCAATATCACCTAGATATTCTTTGATTTTACAATCCTTAAATTCATAAACTTTATTGGTAAGACCCTGTAAGAAATCCCTATCGTGAGAAACTAAGATTAAAGTACCTTCAAAATTCTGCAGTGCTTTTTTTAGTACGTTCTTGGACTGAATATCAAGATGGTTGGTAGGTTCATCCATAACCAAAACATTGAAGGGCTGCAAAAGCATTTTTGCCAACGCCAATCTGTTTCGCTCACCACCTGAAAGCACTTTAACATACTTCTCTACCTCATCACCCTTAAAAAGAAAAGATCCTAAAATATCTCTAACCTTGCTCCTATTTTTTTCATTGGCAGCATCTATCATAGTATCCAAAATGGTTTTTTCCCCATTTAAGTATTCCGCCTGATTCTGGGCAAAATACCCGATTTGAACATTATGGCCTAATTTTAAGTGCCCTTCATGATTCAACTCGCCGACCATAATTTTTGCCAAAGTCGATTTTCCTTGACCATTTTGTCCGACGAAAGCGGTTTTACTATTGCGCTCAATGAGCAAATCTATGGCATGGAGCACCTTATGGTCTCCATAGCTTTTAGAGAGATGCTCAATTTCAGTTACGACTTTACCCGGGGTCACCGAAATAGGAAAACGAAGGTTCATGGCGGCGTTATCATCTTGATCCACTTCGATGCGCTCCATCTTATCTAGTTTCTTTATAAGAGATTGTGCCATGGAAGCTTTTGTAGACTTTGCCCTAAACTTTTCTATGAGGCGTTCTGCTTGTTGAATCTCCCTTTCTTGATTTTTTTGGGCGTTTAATTGCTGTTCTTTGATTTCGCCCCGAAGCATCAAAAATTTAGAGTAGGGTTTATTATAATCATAAATTCTGCCCAAAGAAATTTCAATTGTTCGGTTGGTCACATTATCCAAAAACATCTTATCGTGAGATACGATAACCACAGCTCCTGGAAAGTTTTTAAGAAATTGCTCTAACCAAATAATAGATTCTATATCAAGGTGGTTTGTCGGTTCATCTAAAAGCAAAACGTCATTATTCTGCAATAGCAATTTCGCCAATTCGATACGCATACGCCATCCACCGGAAAAAGTATCGGTTTTTTTATCAAAATCTTCTCTTCTAAAACCAAGTCCTAAGAGTATCTTTTCAGTTTCTCCCTGATAATTATAACCGCCTAAAATTTCATAGCGATGACTGACATCACTCAAATCGATCATTAATTGGTTGTAACTTTCACTCTCATAGTCGGTTCTTTCTGCCAACTGATGATTGATTTCATCCAATTGAAGTTCCAAGGCCTTGATTTCTTCGAAGGCTTGATGAGCCTCCTCCAAAACCGATCTTCCTTGCTCAAAATCAATATCTTGCCTTAGAAACCCGACCTGAACGTCTTTTTCCATTGCAATGACTCCTGTATCAAGAGGCATATCTTTTGTAAGCAATTTTAAAAGGGTCGATTTTCCCGCACCATTTTTACCAATCAACCCTACACGGTCTCCGGCATTTAATCGAAACGATATTTCCTCGAAAAGATATTCGCCTCCAAAAGAAACGGAAAGATTGTGAATGTTGAGCATGTCTTTTAATTATTGTTTTGTGTAAGTCTGGTGGCAAGTTCAGATTTAAATTCGTTTGACTTACAACGTTTATTCAAACCCTATTATTACAATGATATTTTAAATCTATATCACCCGCCACCCACCTTTTAAGTTTTTGCAATTATTATTTAGCTTCTTGACAAAAAAATGATCAAAACCGTATCTTTGCCGAAAGATTTTGCAAATGTTAAAAAAAGGAAACAAACTCTACAGCATTTTAACAGGAACTTGTCCTAAATGCCATTTAGAAAGTATGTATGAAGACAAAAACCCTTATCATTTGGCCCGTATTTTTAAAATGCATGAACGTTGTTCGCATTGTGGAACAAAATACAAGATAGAACCTTCTTTCTTTTATGGCGCCATGTATGTTAGTTATGGGGTAGGTATTGCCTTCGCCGTGACAGCTTTTGTAATAGCCTTTTTGTTCATCGGAACCTCTTTGACAACGACTTTTATCTCCATTGTTGTTACAATGGTTGTCTTTATGCCAATTATCATCCGTTTATCAAGAAATATCTGGATCAACATTTTTATCAAATATGATCCAAAAGCTGTCAAGAATTGAGTTGGGTCTTATTCGAATTACCTAATTCCCATTATACGTTTTGAACACTTTTTTTGCGATTAAACCTTATGAGCAATAAATTACTTGCCATAATCAAAATTCCGCCTAAAACCATATTAAGACTTAACACTTCATCAAAAAACAGATAACCAAAGAGTACGGCACTTACGACTTCTAAATACATTAAAGTTGAGGCGGTCGCGGCACTTAAATACTTTAGACTATTAAAAAATAGGCCAAAAACAACAATTCCAGCTATTAATCCAAATAAGGTGCCGAGGCCTATATCACCTATTTCAGCTTGACCAACCCCTAAAATAAAAAAGGGCATGAATATAAAGGCGCCCAAAATATTTTGATAGAACACCATTTCCAGGCTGTGGTAGTTTTTAGCCTCTGATTTAAAAAGTACTACCGTGGCCGCATTGGTCAAGGAAGCGCCAAGTGCTGCGAGCATGCCCAAGAAATCGTTATTCTCAAAAGTGAATGGCTTATCGGAATATGCCAACACGATGCCAAGAAAAGTTAAAACAAGAAGGAAAGTTTGATATTTATCTACTTTCTCTCCAAGAAATAAGAAGCCTAAGATTGCAACCATAATAGGCCAGGTATAGAACAATATCACGGCATTACCTATTGAAGTATAAATAAAGGCAATAAGGTACAAGTAAATGCGTATGGAATTGATTAAAGCACCTACCAGCAGTTTTGGGTAATTGCCATGAAAAGGCTTTACACCATTGATTATCATCCAAATAAAAACAATGGCAGTTGGTACGGTAGTACGAAACCACGCAATCGAAGTAGCGTCTATGGTATGAATATTTTTTATAATCACACCGCTTGTACCAGCGATAAGGGCCCCAAAGACAACCCCGTATGTTGCCTTACTTTTCAATTTGTAGCGAATCGTTCAATATTCATTTCTTTGTGAATAGGTATTTTATCTTCTATCAACCCATATAATTGTTTGGCCGCATACGGGCCGATCATAACTCCCCTAGAGCCAAGTCCATTTAGCACATAAATATTTTTGTGCACGGCATGTCTTCCCACTAGTGGTTTTCTATCCGTGACGGTAGGCCTGATGCCTGCTGAATGGCATTCCACCTTATAGTCACAGCTTACAAAAGCTTCGAATTTTTTTATCAACTCTGACTTGGCTTCCAAAGTGGGGGCATTGGTCTTGTCTTTCCGCTCGTAGGTTGCCCCGATACGATATCGGTTATTTCCTAGGGGAATCACGAACACCGATGACTTAATGACATTTTCCTCCTTTAAAGCGGCAGATTTTATAGTCAAGAGCTCACCCTTGGTTCCATTTAACGGTAAATATTTGAAATAGGGATTTTGCCTCAATCCGAAACCTTCTGCGAAAACAATTTGTTTGGCCTCAACTGCTTTGTACGTTATGCCGTTTGCATGAACTTCTAAAGCGTCATAATCAAAAGATTCAGAAATCAATTGCTCTTTTCTTCTTAAGTAGTCGCTATAGGCTAAAAGTAACTTCCCTGTATCTATTCTTCCAGTATACTTAACCTTGCCATAGCCATAGGGCGCGTCAATCGACTTATTTTTATTTTGTTCTATTTCGGTGGATAAAAAATGCTGCAGCCCCTTTTTATCAGATGCCTCGAACCATGCATTTTGTTCTGCAATCGATGCAAAGCGACGTAACACGGGAACTTTATAATCTAATTGCAATCCCATTTTTCTTTCCAATTCTTTGTAATGGGGGATAGCAACATCTAACTGCTCCTTGGCATTCCAGGCCAATGTAAATCTTTTTAAGATAACCGGGTTGTACAAACCCGCAGCCACAACGGAAGAAGTTTGGGAATCATTGCTAACCACCATAAACGATTTGTTGTGCTTTTCCAATTGCTCACAGAAAGAAATTCCTGCAAGACCGAGACCAACGATAATATAATCTACCATGGGCGCAAAGGTAGAAAATTGGACTTCATACCGCGAGGCAGAATCGCATATATGAAATTAAAAATACCAACTCAATATGCGACAGCCGGAATTACGCATAAAAAAACGTCCTGATGGCTAGCCATCAGGACGTTCTGTACTCTTGAATTGGAATGTATTATTTTTTTTTAGGATGTAAACAAATCCTTTTTGAAGTGGCGTTTTAGCGCCTTTCAAATCAGAAACTCATCAATAGGCCCACATATCTTGTTCCCTATCGCGGATGACCTCTTTAATTCGCTTGGACTCCAGTAATTGGAACAAAGAATTATCGGATATATAATCATTGATTACACGGTCACCATGAACATTGTCCTCTCGGTAAATAACACCGTTGAACCGTCTTGCATTCAGCATCATATCAAAAGATAAGGGTTGTGCCGAATTGCGTTGGTTGAACACTTTCGCATCATGCAGCACTTGTCTAGCACCAGGGTACCATACCCAAAACAACTCAACTTTGGCATCCGCAGGATCCATAGAATCGTCATCGATGAAGTTTACATCGGGCGCAACAGGTGCAATACCTAACAAACGATACTTAAGTTCACCTAGGCGCTTATCGAAATACCACATACCCTTGATACGATACTCTTCAATATCGGCAGCTGTCAATTCTCTACGGTTTACATATTCCATAGAAAGTTGTTCTCCCGCATTGATTTGCTCGTATCCAAGATCGGTAGTATCTACTTTCTGTAACGTAGCTGCCAAATCACTGAAATTTCTCTTTTCACTGAAGTATGAGTCTACATATACATCCGTAAGTTTTCCATTTTTGATGTTTTTCATAAAAACATCATATAAGGACCTTCTATCGGCACTAATATCTATAGTGTCGACCGGATAGTATAAAGGAAAGTTGACACGCTCATCAAGATCAATAGTCTCCCAAACGGTCTTTGACCAAAGAATATCTCTGTCGTCAACGTAACCGTATTCTAAGGGAGTATCATTATCAAGCGCTTTCTGAGCTTCCGTTTTCTTGCCAATCTCTTCTGGCTTTTTGGCGTTCAAAATGTTCGCCTGGGCCATTATAGATGCCGGCAATAAGCTAACGGCTCCGATTAATAAAACATTCTTCCAATTCATAATCATTAATTATACTAGTTACTAGTTTGTAAGCTCTATAAAAACGTTTGATACTTTCTTTAATTTATAGCTCTTATTGTTGGTAATATACGCCTGTACGTCAAATATCTGTACAGCATCACCACGCTTGGCTCTTTTCAAGGCAGACTTGGCCCGAGCATCTAATTTATTACCGTTAACCTTAACCGTAGGTTGACCAGGTACTTTAAAGCTAAAACCGCTAACTGCAAGTTTCAAATCAAAGTCAAAATCTTCCAGAATGGCTCCGATAGTCGAAATTTCAAGGTTGTTCCTTGGCATTTTAACGCTACCACTTTCTCCTCGAATCGTACTTGCTGGTCTTGGGATATCTTTAATTCTAAATTCAGATTTAGAAGATACCTTTTGACCGTCTGGCAATGTACCCGAAGCAGTAATGGTAACTGATCTTCCCGTTCCAGGATTCATGATATACTTGCTACCCTCTCTCTTAGAAAGACCGGGAGCAGAAGCACTTACTTTGTTGTTTGGAATTCCAGGTATCGAAATCGACATAGGATTGGCGACACCACGATAAACAACATTCATCTTATCAGCTGCAATCAATGCCGCATTTGGCTTACTGATTGTCGCAAAAGTAGACGAAACAGGTACTTCGGTTCGTTCACCATCTTGCATAAATACCAAGTTACCTTCGATCTTATGATCTCCTGGTGCACCAGCGCTTACCAACAATTTAACCTGACCATCTTTAATCTCATAATCAGAACCTTCGCTCAATTTTCTTCCGTCTAAAGTCAAATTAACTTCGTTCGGTTTGGTTGTAGCATCTTTTCGACCCAAAACAACAGAACCAGAGAACTTTTCGCCCGAATAAAAAGCAGATTTTTCTTGCTCCAATAAGGTTGTATAATTTGTCATGGAAACTTCAGTTGTCAACTGACCCGCCAACATTGATTTCAACGCATCTTCTTCAGTAGACTTGATATCGGCCTGCAATGCAGTCAACTTGGTCAATGAAGCGACCAATGGAAAACCTTCGTATTGATAGTTTATCCAATCTTGCTTGGTTCCATCACGTTTCTCTACTTTGCCATCGGCATCACCAGTTTCAAATCTTGATTTAACAGATGCTTTTACTTCTGCCATATTCTCCGGTAAAATAGCAGAAACCTGCGTACGGTAATCATTGATACGCTTCATGAATTCCTTACCACCTTCAGAAAGATTGTCTCCCTGAAAGAATTTACCGTCAAGATAATCAGACTTGTCCATTACCGTATAATCCGTTGGGTCTTCGACATCTTTCATCATTTCTGACTTTAGACCTTCCAAGTAATCAAAATACTCTTTGGACAACTCTTTTATTTTGGTGGCCTTTTCATAAAGTTCACCAAATTTCTCAGGGTTTTCACCCTTTTTTGTTTCTAGACCACTCAAGAAAGCTAGATTGCTTTCTGATGTCTTTACGTTGGATGTTTCAAGCTTTTCGTTCATTAGACCGAATGCCGCAAGAACTTCCTTACTCATATTCAAGGCCAGCATACAAATGAATACCAGATACATCAGGTTTACCATTTTCTGCCTTGGTGACTGTTTTCCTCCTGCCATGTTTTCTAATTAGGTTTTAATTAATAATTGATTTGGGGTTAACTAAAACTAATTAGTTTCTATTCATAGCGGTCAACATACCACCATATACACCATTCAATGAAGAAAGGTTTGTTGCTAAAGATTCCATTTGATCTTTCAGTGCAGAAGCATTCTGTACAACCTCTTCGTTAACCGAAGCTTGCTTACTGGCGCTTTCTAACTGAACTTTGTACAAGCTGTTCAATGACTCCATTTGTGCAGCGGCTTGAACCATCTCGTCTGAATATTTTTTGGTAGATTCCATTGCATCTACAGTCGGGGCAATACCTTTGGCAGCACCTTCGAAGTTTCTGATACTGGATCCAAGACTTTCCATCAAGTTGGCATCAACACCAGCTTCTTGCAACAATTCATCTAATTTTTTAGACAAAGAAGCTTCAGCTTCCTTCGCTTCGGCAAGTTCGTTGCTTTTCTTTGGAGAAGAAGCACCACCTGCTAATTCTGGATATACCAAAGACCAATCCAACTCATCGTCTAGAGGTTCAAATGCACTGATCGCAAATATCAGAGCTTCAGTAATAAGACCTACCGCAAGCAATAAACCACCTGTAAGAGGGCCAAATTCCCAGTGTAAGATTTTGAATAACGCACCAATAATTACGATAGATGCTCCTAGGCCATAGGCCATGTTAAATAATTTTTTTGTTGATTTTGACTGTGCCATAATTTTAAATTTAATTTAAGGTTCGAAATAATTAAAAAGATTGGGTTAAAATTTGATTTTCCGATTTTTAATCGGTTTGTATTTAATATTTATTCTATTTGTGTATTCTATTTTATTGCGTTGAGTCTTCTTCACCCATGTAATCCTGAACTGTTCTAAAGCCCACGTAGCTACGCGCAGAATCTGCATATTCATAATCTCTGGTACTTACCTGTAGGAAATAAGCAACATCTTTCCAAGAACCACCTCTGATTACTTTTCTTGCATTACTGCCATCACCGATATTGGGGTTCATGGTAGAAACATATTCATATGCGTTGGGATCATAGCTCGAATTTGTCCATTCAGATACATTGCCCGCCATATTATATAAGTTAAAGTCGTTAGGTTCGTATGACTTTGCCTCTACGGTATACAGTGCCGCATCGGCCGCATAATCACCTCGCTGCGGTTTGAAATTGGCCATAAAACAACCTGTATCACTAATTACATAAGGACCTCCCCATGGGTACGTGCCTCCTTCGATACCTCCCCTTGCGGCATATTCCCATTCTGTTTCAGTAGGTAATCTGAACTGATTTACGAATTGTTTGCCACGATTTTTTTGATCATCATTCTTAAATTTTGTTCTCCAGTTACAGAAAGCCTTTGCCTGTTCCCACGAAACACCTACCACAGGATATTCACTATATGCATCATGCCAGAAATAGTCATTGTGCATAGGTTCGTTATACGAGTATTCAAAATCCTTGATCCAAACCGTTGTATCAGGATAGATTTCTAATTCTTCGTGACGGATAAAATCTTTTCTTCGACCACTTCTAGCTCGAGCGGCGGCATCGATATCCATCCAACTATATTTGAATTTTAACTGGGTTACATCGACGGTACGTTGACCATTATAAGATTCTTCTTCAGGAATATATAATGAATCCATTACCTCGGTATAGTATTCATCGGGGTATTCAGAAGTATCCCAGACCAACTCTTCATCTTTATTCAAAGGCCTTCCTTCGTATCCTGTTTCACCCATGCCGGCGTAATTATCCAACATATATTTGTCATAAACCGAAACCTTTGTTGTATCGGCATCTTTAAATGCGTATTCGCCAATACCTCCATCTTCAGGTCCTAAACCAAGTTCATCTGCAAGAATTGCCAATTTAGTTCTGGTAATGGAATCTTTGACCCATTCTACAAACTGACGGTACTCGCTGTTGGTAATCTCGGTGTCGTCCATATAAAAAGAGCGTACCGTTACTGTTTTGGCTGGTGCATTGAGAAGTTTCGCCTGATCTTCTTCACTTTTCCCCATAATGAAAGCGCCTCTGGGGATCAGTTCCATTCCATAGGGTTTTTCGGGGTACCATCTTTTTCCCTTGGCTCCGACAAGTTCTCCCTTTGTCTTAGACCCACAACTCGTGAGCAAAAAAACAAACGCTATAGATAACAACAATAGCTTTTTCATACTTTAGGTTAAATTTCGATTATGGTTATAAACTACGAACACATATATTTATTCTATTCTCTAAAACTACGTTTTGCTTAAATTATTGTATTGAAAGCAATTATACCTTAAAAAATATTTCAATTAATTCAGCCCTTTTTTATAGGCCTTAAACCACCGTTCAGGAATGTTTTGGTTGCATGCTTCCAAATAGTCCTTTTCGGCGCATGGTAATAACGCAGGTGAGTTTATTTTATTATGTTCGGATAGAAGTGAAGGCACTTCAACCCACCACCTTTCGGTTAGCAGGCTTTTGTAGTAGACCAAATGTTCGGTTTCGGTAGGCACTATGTATTTTGTGAAGTCGTCGTTCTTGTCAAGTGGAGATTCTTTTACCCTAAAATTAAACCCTTCAATGAAGTACCAGATTATCTGTGCCATAAGCTGACATGATTGGTTGGCATTCTCCATTTCATAAAGACCAAAGACCATAACTTCTTCGCTTATACCCGCATACCTTGCAATGGCACATATTTCCCGGCCTGTAAATCCATTGGGAGAAAAATTATCTGAAAAACCTACTTCACTGGCCCTAATAGCGCGAACATCCATACTTATGGCATGGGCATTTCTTAATAAAGGTTCTACGGAAGAAATGTCGGATGTGATTTCGCCCAAGCGATAAGCGTCAAAAAAAAGACGTTCCATTAAGTCTAGTTCTTCCTGGGCGTTATAATAACTCTGGTAACCGATATTGGTAAAATTGAAGAGGTTGTTCGGTTTATCAGTAATGATTTTACTCATATACGAGTTAGAGGAAATAAGCTCCTCATCCATGCCAAAATCAAAACGACTATCGATTGCAACTAAATTTATGCGGTCTTTAATTCCGTCGAAAGCACGGTAAACGGCATAAGTAATGTCTTGAGTGGCCCCTAAAACAATAGGTACAATATTCTTTTTTAAAAGATCGGCTACGATTTCTTTAACCACAAAATAGGTGTCCTCTACAGCTTCCCCTTCTTCCACATCACCAATATCGATGATTGAAGAATTCCAATTGCCGAACAACAACTTATATAATTGGATTCGAATTGCCGAAACATCTAATTTTTCGGGCTTTTTTTCGAAGGCATTTCTAGATTCCCTTACCCCAATAAGCGCTACAGACGCATTGTCAAATTTAGGCAAGCCATTATTTGTAGAATGTTTACTAATCTTTCTGCCCAATGCCTGGGTAGGTAATAATTCACAGTGAGCCAATACCTTATCGGCAACGGGAACTAAAAAATCAAATGCTGCGTTCATTATTTACGCTTCGATTTTGCCGTAGTCTTTTTCTTTTTGGGAGTCTTTTTTTCAATGAGGGCCTTTGCTTCTTCCAACGACACCTTTGTAGCATCTACGGATTTAGCAATCTCTACCTTAGTTTTGCCCTTTATAATGTTATGTCTCCCCCATCGAGCCTTTTCAATACGAATACCCTCTTCTGGCCATTCTTGTATCAATTTGTCTATTTCTTTTTGTTTTTTGGCCTCAATCAGTTCTTCAATATCTTGTTGGGAAAGATTGTCAAAATCATATTTCTTGTTCACATTGATGAACATTCCATCCCATTTTATAAAGGGTCCAAAGCGACCGGTACCTTTGGTAACTTCTTTGTCTTCATAATTGGCGATCGGGGCATCTGCCTTTTGTTTTTGCTTGATAAGAGTAATTGCCCTATCGATATCAACATCGAAAGCACTTTCCCCCTTTTCCAAGGAAACAAACTTTTTACCAAAGCGCACGTATGGCCCGAAGCGACCTACATTGGCTTCGACCTCTTCCCCTTCATAAACTCCTAGTTTTCTTGGCAACGTAAACAATTCCATTGCCTCATCATAGGTAATCGTATTCAATGATTGTTCTGGCAAAAGACTTGCAAACACCGGTTTTTCTTCTTCTTCGGCAGTACCCATCTGTACCATAGGACCGAACCTACCCAAGCGTACAGAAACCTGTCTGCCTGATTTTGGATCAGTGCCTAATATACGTTCTCCGCTTGCACGATCGGCATTTTCTTCAACGTCAAGTACAACAGGGTGAAAGTCTTTATAGAAATCTTTCATGACTTTCTGCCAATCTTCGTGCCCCTCGGCAATCTCATCAAAATCTTCTTCGACCTTGGCCGTAAAATTATAATCGAGAATATTCGCAAAATGACTTACCAAAAAGTCATTTACGATGATACCGATATCGGTGGGCACCATTTTTCCCTTATCGGAGCCTATGGTTTCCGTAAGACCTTTTTCTTTTACAGTACCCGACTCTAGTACCAATTGGGCATATTTACGTTCGACACCTTCTACAGAGCCTTTTTCGACATACCCTCTATTCTGAATCGTGGAAATTGTTGGTGCGTAAGTAGATGGTCTACCTATGCCTAATTCTTCCAATTTTTTTACTAGGGAAGCTTCCGTGAACCGGTATGGAGGTCGAGTAAAGCGCTCCGTGGCAGTAATATATTGGTTTAGCAAAGCATCACCTACGGTCATGGCCGGAAGCATTCCTTCTTGCTCCTCAGCGGTATCTTCCTCATCCAGCCCTTCCATATAAACCTTCAAAAAGCCATCGAACTTGATGACCTCTCCATTGGCGGTAAATTCTTCCGAATGTGTACTTGCCTTAATCTTAACATTGGTACGCTCTAACTGGGCGTCGCTCATTTGCGAAGCTATCGTACGTTTCCATATCAGTTCGTATAATTTCGACTGATCACGCTCCAATGAAGGTGACTGTCGGGTCATATCGGTCGGTCGAATGGCTTCATGCGCTTCTTGCGCCCCCTTCGTCTTCCCTTTAAAATTACGTACAGAACTATATTTTTCACCATAATTATCAATGATGGCATCTTTCGCCGCATTGATGGCCTCCCCCGAAAGGTTGACACTATCTGTTCTCATATAAGTTATCAATCCTGCCTCGTACAATCGCTGTGCCACTTGCATGGTGCGACCAACCGAAAAATAAAGTTTTCGGGAAGCCTCTTGTTGCAATGTCGAAGTGGTAAAAGGTGCTGATGGAGATTTCTTAGCCGGTTTTTTATCTAAACTTCCAACCGAAAAATCAGCTCCAATATTTTTTTTCAAAAAACTCTCAGCCTCTTTTTTTGAAGGAAAAGTTTTATTCAGTTTCGCCGTAAAGATATTTCCATCTTCAGTTTTGAACTCAGCAGAAATTTTAAAAGACCCTTCTGGTACAAAGACATCGATATCGCGCTCACGCTCTACTATTAATCTAACAGCCACTGACTGCACCCTACCGGCCGATAGACCTGGTTTGATCTTTTTCCATAATACGGGAGATAGTTGATATCCCACCAATCGATCCAGGACCCTTCGGGCCTGTTGTGCATTTACGAGGTTATAGTTTATTTCCCTTGGGTTCTCAATAGCTTTTTGTATAGCAGACTTCGTAATGGAGTTGAATACGATGCGCTTGGTCTTACTTTTATCCAACCCCAGCGTTTCTACCAAATGCCATGAAATAGCCTCCCCCTCTCGGTCTTCATCACTTGCCAACCATATAGTTTCGGCTTTTGCTGCAAGATCCTTTAGCTTTTTGACCAAAGCTTTTTTGTCTTTATCGACAATATATTTGGGCTCAAAATCATTGTCGACATCTACGCCCAGTTCTTTGGAAGGCAAATCGGCAATATGCCCAAAACTGGACTCTACCTTATAATCCTTTCCTAAAAATTTCTCGATGGTCTTTGCCTTAGCAGGCGACTCTACAATAACTAAATTCTTGGCCATTCATGGTTTTTTGATGCAACAAAAGTAGTTGAATTTTTTAATTTGTTGCTACACCATATATATATGTATAAAAAAACGCCCTATTTCAGTAGGGCGTTTCAATCGATATTTTTAGAGATTTAATTCAGCTGCAATGTGCTTATCAACTTGATATCTTTCTCAAGATAAGCGTATTGATAAAGTACTTCATCACCGACCATGAGCAGGTTATCATTTAAAGGTATGACATCAAATGTATTGATGTTTTTGAAATGATTTAGAGCTATCAAATCATCAACGTTTGTTTTATCGTAAACTTTCAATCCCGAATCACCATCACAAACAAATAACTTCTCATCTTTTATACCGAGCCCATAAGGCCCATCCATGGCATAGCTCACTTTCAGCTCAGGCTGTGATATATTGGAAATATCAATAATAAACAGTCCACTTTCGGTGGCACCACATTGGTTGCCTCCCCTAAGGGTAACATAGGCATAGTCACCATCGACGACCACGGGATCACAGGCAGTGCCGTGTTGAAATTCAGAAACCAGGGCAGGAGTTGCCGGCGAAGCGATATCATATATATACATACCACGCATACTACCCAAGAACAAATAATGCCCCTGATTAAAAATAGTTTCAATATCGAACCCGGCATACACATCTTCTAGATCTTCAGGGTTTTCTAAATCAGCGATGTTAAAAATATTGATGTTATGACTGTCTACGGCATAAAGAAAGTCATCCACTATTTTAAACCGTGCCAAAGAACCACCTTGACCTACTGATACATCATTGGCCGCCTCTGCAAAGAGAACATCATCCATTCTATTAACAAACTGACTTTCATATTCCTCAATCGAGCGCCTTTCGGTTACCACTTCCCACCCAACAATCATTTCATTTTCATAATCAATGTCTTCCCATTCAAAAAAATCAGCTTCCGAAGGCCAGACTACATTATCCCTTAGTACATTTTCCAACCTGTTGACTACCGTAATATCATTGAGGTTCGAGATATCAAGTACAATTAAATCGGTAAGACTATCGGCATATAAATAGTTGTCTTTTACCGAAATATCGACATTGCCGGCAATTTTGATAAAAGAAACCTTTTTCGGATTCTTAGGATCACTATTGTCAATAACATGCACGCCCCTAAACTTGTCATTTACAAAAATGTAGTTTTGATAAGCGTAAATTTTTCCTGAATTCTCAATAGGCAAGGGCGGCATAATATCGACACTATTCTTGAATTCGGTCTTGGAAATTTTCAATGGGCGGGCCACTTGATAATCGGCATATTTACCTTGGTCTTCGTTTTTATCACAAGAAACGAACAGCAACGCGCCAATGAACAGTAGCAGCAGCATTTTGTTTTTCATAACTCTTTTAAATGTGGGGTTACATACCATCAAGATGTCAAAACTCAACTGAAGTTGCGTCAACTCAAGACAAAAAACAAATTTCCATTTTGAACCAGATGATTGTCACATGGCTATTATTTAAAATATTCTAAATCAAAAGTTTTGATAGACCGTAGTGGATATCTGGCTTCGCTGTCTAAAACCTATTGTCACAAGTTTTTCTTCTTTTATAGGATTCAAATAAAAAGGAGCCTCGGTCAATACCACTCCACTTTTTTTCCCCAACCGAATATCATAATCCGTTGATTTATTTATGTTAGGAATGAATTGGGAAAAAGGTAGGTGCTCGGTAACTACAAGAAAACGGTATTTTCTCAGTTTCGGCATAAGGGTCAAAATTTCTTCATTTGACAAGTGCTGCAACACTTGACGCACGATAGCGCAATCTCCTTCGGGAAGTTCATCTTGAATAATATCAAGGCAATGAAATGTCAACTTATCTTCGTTAAAAATGGTTTTATTTCGCTTTATTAAAGCATCGACAACATCGATTCCGACATACCGTTTTGAGAAAGGCACCAATTGTCGCCCCACATTAAAATCTCCACAACCCAAATCGCAAACAACCAATTTTTCGTCAAAAGAGGCTAGCCATTTCGTAATTGAACGCACATAAGGTTTCACTATTTTTTGCTTATGTGAACCCGAACCCGAATAAAAAGGTTCATTTTTACCTCCCCAAAGATTCTCTTTGTAGATAAGTGACATCACCTCCTTAACAGTATTCTCTTTTTGTTCCATATTATTTTCCGGCATAGAAAAACGTGGTATTTAATATTTCAATAAGCACCGTGCCAATCAAAAGGAAATAAATTTCGAGGTAATTTAATCATTACCCTTAACAAGGCTTGTTAATTATTCCCGAATGCCCATAAAGCCGACAGTTTAACCAAAATTTATAACTGCCATATTGTCACTATCTTAGAATAAGCATTATCTTTGTCTCCCCTAAACGCATTCTTTTATGCGTGTGGAGTTAGACTAAAGTAGAAATAACAAATGTCTTTTCGGGGAATTAAATTGACAGGAAACAGGTTTTAAATGGAGAAAACGATAGACGAGTCTTTACAAGGATCTATACTCACCTTGAAAGAAAACAAAAAAAACGACCGGAAGCTTTATATCGAAAGTTACGGATGCCAAATGAATTTTTCCGACAGTGAAATAGTTGCATCGATTCTAGCCAAAGAAGGTTTCAATACGACTCAAAATCTCGAAGATGCCGATCTCGTTTTAGTGAATACCTGCTCCATTCGAGAAAAAGCAGAGCTTACCGTTCGTAAACGACTGGAAAAATTCAATGCAATAAAGAGACACAGACCCCATTTAAAAGTCGGTGTTTTAGGCTGTATGGCCGAACGCCTGAAGAGTCAACTTCTCGAAGAAGAGAAAATTGTGGACATGGTCGTGGGGCCAGATGCTTACAAAGACCTCCCCAATCTTGTTCAAGAGATCGATGAAGGCAGAAATGCCGTCAATGTACTTCTCTCTAAAGAAGAAACCTATGGTGATGTTGCCCCGGTACGTTTAAATTCGAACGGGGTTACCGCTTTCGTATCCATCACAAGGGGCTGCGACAACATGTGTACTTTTTGCGTCGTACCCTTTACGCGTGGGCGCGAACGTAGCCGTGACCCGCAGTCTATTATCGGCGAAGTAAACGATTTATGGAACAAAGGTTTTCGTGAAATAACCTTATTGGGACAAAATGTGGACAGTTACCTATGGTATGGCGGAGGATTAAAAAAGGGTTTCGATAAAGCCACCGATATGCAAAAGGCCACATCGGTAACTTTTGCCCAATTACTAGAACTAGTCGCCCTCGCACAACCAAAGATGCGCATTCGCTTTTCGACGTCAAACCCACAAGACCTGACGCTAGACGTAATTCATACCATGGCGAAGCACAAAAACATCTGCAAGCATATTCATCTTCCGGTGCAAAGCGGAAGCAATCGAATTCTTAAGGAAATGAATCGTTTGCACACACGTGAAGAATACTTTGAGCTTATCGATAACATCAAAAAAATAATTCCTGATTGTGGCATCTCGCAAGACATGATTATTGGTTTTCCTACCGAGACAGAAGAAGATCATAAAGACACCCTTTCTTTAATGGAATATGTGAAGTATGATTTCGGGTATATGTTCTCGTATTCCGAAAGGCCCGGAACCATGGCGGCCAGAAAACTTGAAGATGATGTTCCTGAAGAAATTAAAAAACGAAGGTTATCGGAAGTAATCGCATTGCAGAGAGCACATTGTCAAGAAAGAACCCAAGGAAACATCGGACAGGTTCAGGAAGTGCTTATTGAAGGCGCTTCGAAGAAATCAGATGCCCACTGGATGGGTCGCAATTCACATAATACGGTCGCCGTATTCCCAAAAGAAAACTATAAAGTAGGTGAATTTGTCAACGTAAAGATGCTCCATTGTACTTCGGCCACCCTGATTGGTGAAGCAGTGGGCTATTCTGAAAATAATTAAGCGTTTCATTATCTTATTTAAATTAAAGAGAGCTCCTGCAGCTATCTAAAACTAAGGGGACAGAGAAATAAATGGAATCTATACAAGCCATAAAACAACGTTTTGAAATCATCGGTAACGATGTAAAGCTAAATCGTGCAATTGAAAAGGCAATGCAAGTCGCACCTACCGATATCTCAGTTTTGGTAACGGGTGAGAGTGGTGTTGGCAAAGAGGCCATACCCAAAATCATTCATGCACTTTCGCACCGTAAGCATGCAAAGTATATCGCTGTGAACTGCGGCGCGATTCCAGAGGGCACGATAGATAGTGAACTTTTTGGCCACGAAAAAGGAGCCTTCACCGGGGCAACCCAAACCCGTAGTGGTTATTTTGAGGTCGCCGATGGTGGCACCATTTTTTTAGATGAGGTGGGCGAACTTCCCTTGACTACCCAAGTACGCCTACTTCGAGTTTTAGAGAATGGTGAATTTTTAAAAGTTGGATCTTCCCAAACACAAAAAACCAATGTACGTATTGTAGCCGCCACTAATGTAAATATGTTCGAGGCGATTAAAAAGGAAAAATTCAGGGAAGACCTGTACTATCGCTTGAGCACTGTTGAAATCAATATTCCGCCGCTACGCGAACGCCGGGATGACATTCATCTCTTATTTCGGAAATTTGCTTCCGATTTTGGACAGAAATACAAAATGCCCACACTTCGTTTAGACGATGATGCCGTTCAAATATTGTCAAAATACCGCTGGCCAGGAAACATCCGTCAGCTTCGAAACATTGCAGAGCAGATATCGGTATTAGAAAAAGGCCGATCTATTTCGGCATTTACCCTGAATAGTTATTTACCCAATTCACAAGGCTCCAACTTACCAGCAGTCATTGGTCGTGAAAAAAAAGAAAGCGATTTCACCAACGAACGCGAAATACTCTACAAGGTATTGTTCGATATGAAAGGCGATCTTAACGACCTTAAAAAACTGACCTTGGAGTTACTAAAGAACAATGACTCTCAAAAGGTACAGGAAGAAAATGAAAACTTGATTCAAAAAATTTATGGTAATAACGGGGAAGAAATAGAAGAGGAACAAAATTCAGACACTACTATGGAAGTGATGCGGCTTCCCGAACACGATAGAGAAAAGGCAGTACCTAAAGCACCCCAAGAGGACAAATATCATTTTGCCGAAGAAATACAAGAAGAGGAAACCCTATCTTTACAAGATAAAGAAATAGAGCTTATTAAAAAATCGTTGGAGCGTAATCGTGGAAAACGAAAAGCCGCCGCAGCGGAACTTGGTATTTCAGAACGAACGCTTTATCGAAAAATTAAACAATATGATCTTTAAAATCGGCTTCATGTATGTTTCCGATTTTGGTCATCTTCAACTAATACAAACCCAAGTCTTTTAAATGACAAAAAAATTGAATAAATTAAAAAACTTGATTGTCTTTTGTCTACCCCTTTTTTTACTTTGGGGCTGTGGCATTTATAATTTCACTGGTGGTAATGTAGGCACGGCAACCTCTTTTACGGTACCCACTTTTCAGAACTATGCTTCGCAAAGTCCTGGATCGACTTTCGAACCTGGCCTTGAACGAGATTTCACCTTGGCCTTACAAGACAGAATATTGAACCAGACCAATCTAGATTTGACCCCGAGTAACGGTGATTTATTATACGAAGGTGAAATAATCGAATATCGCATATCGCCGATGTCGGCTACGGCCCAACAGACGGCTGCCCAGAATAGGCTAACCATGGCAGTTAAAGTAAGGTTTTATAATAAAACAAAAGAAGATGCCGATTTTGACCAGCGTTTTTCTTTTTTTTATGATTATCCAGCAGCATCGCAATTATCATCGGTTAAAGACGAAGCGCTGCAAGTTATTTTTGAACGGATAACTCAAGATATTTTTAATGCCTCACTTGCCGATTGGTAGAAGCATTTTGAGGTTTTACAATAGCGAAAACATATGAATTCTTAAAATGTGCCATACCTCATCATAGTGTTACAAACTAAATAAGGAAGCAACCAGTAGTATAAATGAAAGTACAAGACTTCACATATCTCTTGCAAAACCCCAATAAAGTAGTCTCCCCAGTTCAGACCAAACACTTGGAAGATATTCTTGAGGAGTACCCATACTTTCAAGCCGCAAAAGCGCTACATTTAAAAGGACTCAAGAATCTGAATAGCTTTAAATACAACAAGGCACTCAAGATTACCGCGGCCTACACAACAGATCGCGACATTCTTTTTGATTTCATCACTTCCGACGAATTTTTACAAAACAGCATTGCCGACACTATTGCCGGCAAAACCACTCCTTTGGTTGACCAAGAAATTATTTCAGAGGAAATTGTAACTGTACCAGAAAACGCTCCAGCGACCACAGCATCGACCGAGCCCCAAATATCGCTGACTCCCGAGGATGCAGAGCAAATTCTAGACCCAAAACTTTTCAAGTCGAAAGATCCGGAAATAGATAAAAAACTGGCCGAAGAATCAAAGGCCAAACAGCAGTTACAAATAGGCAAGCCACTGCCCTTTACCAAAAAGGAAAAATATTCTTTTGCCGAATGGCTTCAGTTAACTTCACCCAAGGCAATACAACGAAATAAGGAAGAAAACGCTGCAACTTCCGACAAAGAAGAAAAACAATTCACGCTAGAGGAAGAGGTCTTAAAAAAGAAAAAGTTCGAGTTAATCGACAAGTTCATTGAAGACAATCCGAAAATAGCACCTATTGCCAAAGAAGACCCTTACCCCAAAATAGATATCAAGCCTTCAATCGAACTTCATAAAAAAGAGCTGATGACTGAGACGCTCGCCAAGGTCTATTTGGAACAAAAAAAGTATAAAAAGGCTATTCAATCCTATAAAATTTTAAGTTTGAAATATCCGGAAAAAAGTGGTTTCTTTGCAGACCGTATTCGAGCGGTGGAAAAATTACAGAAAGAAAACAAATAATATAATGAGTACCTTTTCAATATTCTTAATTCTTATAATCGTCGTATGTTTCCTTTTGGTCTTGGTCATTATGGTTCAAAACCCTAAAGGCGGCGGCTTATCATCTTCGTTTGGCGGAGGTGGCAGTCAAGTAGTTGGCGGTGTAAAAAAGACAGGTGACTTTTTAGATAAAAGTACATGGACCTTGGCTACTCTTCTTGTTGTTTTGATTTTGGCTTCCAATATTGCCCTTAAAGGTAATTTTGGCGATGCTGATTCTAAACTCTTACAAGGGGGCGATGATATTGAAACTACAGTTCCTGAAACCGTACCCGAAACGGTTCCTCAAGAAGTTCCGGCACCGGCAAGTAATGATGCCGATCCGACCGATAGTCAATAATCAATTACAAATATCATATCAAAATGCCAGCCAAAATGACAAGCTGGCATTTTTGCGTTAACAATATGTCAGTTTTCGCATCATGGCATAATTTCTGTCAATGCATACGTGGAATTATTAAAAATCAATTTTAAAATTTAAATTAATATGGCTAAAGTTAAGATTAAACCATTGGCAGATCGGGTTCTTATTGAACCTATGGCAGCCGAAACCAAAACGGCATCTGGCATCTATATTCCTGACACTGCAAAGGAAAAACCCCAACAAGGCAAAATTGTTGCTGTTGGACCCGGAACCAAAGATGAAAAGGTGACGGTAAAAGTAGGGGATACCGTTTTATACGGAAAGTATGCCGGTACCGAGCTTAAATTGGAAGGCACCGATTATCTTATGATGCGCGAAAGTGATGTTTTGGCGATTATTTAAACTATTTTAATTGTTCCCATAAATCTTGATAGCCATCAAGAGGGAATCCCAAAAACTTAAGATTAATTAAAACAAGTTCTCGTCAACACGAGAATGAAAATGAAAATTTATTATGGCAAAAGACATAAAATTTGATATCGATGCACGCGACGGCCTTAGAAGAGGTGTCGATGCATTGGCAAACGCAGTAAAAGTCACTTTAGGACCCAAGGGAAGAAACGTAATTATTAGCAAATCTTTTGGAGCACCACAAGTCACCAAAGATGGGGTGACCGTTGCAAAAGAAATAGAATTGGCAGACGCCCTTGAGAACATGGGTGCTCAAATGGTAAAAGAAGTTGCTTCAAAAACCAATGACTTGGCCGGTGACGGAACCACAACTGCCACCGTATTGGCACAAGCCATCGTTAAAGAAGGATTGAAAAACGTTGCTGCAGGTGCAAATCCAATGGATTTGAAAAGAGGTATCGACAAAGCCGTTGAGGCGATTGTAGCAGACCTTGGCAAACAAGCCAAAAAAGTTGGAGATTCTTCCGAGAAAATAAAACAAGTAGCTTCTATATCTTCGAATAACGATGAAGTTATCGGTGAACTTATCGCTGAGGCTTTTGGAAAAGTAGGTAAAGAAGGTGTTATTACTGTTGAAGAAGCCAAAGGAACCGATACTTATGTAGACGTTGTTGAAGGTATGCAATTCGATCGTGGTTATCTTTCTCCTTATTTTGTTACCGATTCTGAAAAAATGACTGCAGATTTGGAGAACCCATACATCTTGTTGTTTGACAAGAAGATTTCTTCAATGAAAGATTTGCTTCCTGTTTTAGAGCCCGTAGCTCAATCAGGTAAGCCATTGTTGATTATCGCTGAAGATGTTGATGGTGAAGCACTAGCTACTTTGGTAGTAAATAAATTAAGAGGGTCTTTGAAAATAGCAGCTGTAAAAGCTCCAGGTTTTGGAGATCGAAGAAAAGCCATGTTGGAAGACATCGCTATCTTGACCAAAGGTACTGTAATCTCAGAGGAAAGAGGGTTCTCACTTGACAATACAACTATCGACATGTTGGGTACTTGTGAAAAAGTAACTATCGACAAAGACAATACGACTATTGTTAACGGTGGCGGTGTTGCAAAAGACATTAAGTCTCGTGTTAATCAAATCAAATCGCAAATCGAAACTACTACTTCTGATTACGATAAGGAAAAACTACAAGAGCGTTTGGCCAAATTGGCCGGTGGTGTTGCCGTACTTTATGTAGGAGCAGCTTCTGAAGTTGAAATGAAAGAGAAGAAAGACCGTGTTGATGATGCCCTACACTCTACTAGAGCTGCCGTTGAAGAAGGTATTGTTGCTGGTGGTGGTGTTGCATTGCTAAGAGCCAAATCGGTACTTTCAAAGGTGAAAGTAGAAAATGCTGATGAGGAAACAGGTTTACAAATCGTTGCCAAAGCTATCGAATCTCCAATTAGGACTATCGTAAGCAACGCAGGTGGTGAAGGATCTGTAGTGGTTGCAAAAATTCTAGATGGTAAAGGAGATTTTGGTTATGACGCCAAATCCGAGACCTATGTTGATATGCTAAAAGCAGGTATAATCGATCCTAAAAAAGTGACTCGAATAGCTTTAGAAAATGCTGCATCTGTTGCTGGTATGATCTTAACTACCGAATGTGCTTTGACCGACATTAAGGAGGAAGCTCCTGCTGGCGGTGGTGGACACGCCCATGGCGGCGGCGGTATGCCCGGAATGATGTAATTCAAGTATAAATTATACTTACAATTTAAAACCGCCATGGAATGTCCATGGCGGTTTTTATTTTTTAGCGAGATTTGCGATTCAGGTAAACACCAAACTTTAGTCGCCATAAATTACCGTGTTATAAAAGGCGGGTATAGAAAACCAATATCCCATGAACGATTCGGAAGGTTTTAAGTGTTCGGATCCTGAAACGGCTTCCCCAAAAATATTGTACTGCCTACCTTGATTATCTTGCAATACGACTTCTGAGGTGCCATCAAAAACATATTCGAATTCCATACTATCCTGTGAAGCATCCAACTCAAATGAAGCTATAAAATTGGCATTACCTACGACCAGATAATTCCTTGCCCTGAAAGTATCTTTGATAACATGAGCCGTTTGAAAATCAGAAAATTGGTACACCTTGGCAAAACCGCCAATGACTATGGCATGAACCCTATCCTTCAAAGTCAATCTGGTATCTTTAGGCGTTGGAAAGAAAAATAAATTAGTATTGGTTTTGTAATCGGAATACGGATAGGTACCATAAGTTCTTGAAAAACCTGTATTCAAACTTATGACAATCGTATTCGGAAACATTGCTTTCCATGTCTTCCAATCCGTTTCAACAAGTGTAATCAAATCTATGTCTTTACCGGCCAAACTGCCATTTACAGATTCCCCCAAGATTTGTGACCAATTACTTTTCGTCGCCCTATCAAAGGGAATCAAATTCGTTTGGTACAACAGTCCCGAAACTCCAAAAGTGGTATCGCTTCCATCTATGAATCTGTTCCAACCAATGCCCGTTCCCGTCAGCGGGCAATAGGTGATTGCCAATGATGCATCCCCAATATTATCATTTACGATTTCATGCCAGTCCAGCACAATATGTTGATATGCTCTAATATCGTTCCCGTTCTTATATCCTAGAACCAGATCGGTATCTGACAAAAGTGAAGCATTTTCCGCTTTTACCATATCCGGATTTTCCAAAGCAGGTATGCCGTCCCTACCGGGGCCTCCATCCAACACGTCACTTACCGGTATAAGCCAATCCGTATAGGTGTTTTCTGTTTCATTTGGGTCAGGGTTAGAATTCGATGGCCGTGTTCCCGATGTATTTTGGGTTTCCTGTGTACTTGACGAGCTACAGGAAAATAGCGATAGGGCGTAGACCAAAAAAACTAATGTATTCCTTATCATAGCGTTTAATTTAAAATATTCAATTTTTTCTTTTTTAATACAAAGGAAATACCCGCAGTGAAACGAAGGGTAGGTGTCAATTGTGTGCCATCGACATAGCTATAAAGAGGGAGTTCCAATCTTGAGCTAATCGTGATACTCGGTGTCAGCAGTGCTGAAAGTTCTGGTCGTATGAAAATCCATTCACCGCCTGTATTGGGCAATCTCGAACCATCTATCTTATCGAAAGATGCTTTTCGATATTTGAATATCAGTCCAGGACTAAAAATGGTATTGAACAATAGAAATTGATCCGTATAACCCACATTGGCTTGGAATACGTTACCAAATTCATAACTGGATGAATCGCTTAAATAAGAAGTATTCTTACCGGTCAATCGATACGTAAGACTTGCTGAAATAGTCGCCGAAGGTCTAACAGAAAGTCCCTTTGAAACTGACGACCACCCTAAAACGTCCCAAGCACCACTTCCAGGTTGCAAATCTGCGATTAGTTGAAAACCTTCAGCAGTAGTCAAATCAGATTTACCCAATGGCACTTTTGTTCCCAGGCCTACATTCAAGACGGAATTTGTTCCCAAAATATCGGGAATGGCATATTTTATTAAAAATACTGCATCGCCAATTCCTTTTGTAGTAGTTAAATTTTCATTCCCGAATTGAGAGATAATGCGTTTCTGGTTGACCCATGTAAAAAGACTTTCAAAAGAAACCCTATCGGAAATAGCATAGCCCAAATTCAATAAAATAGAATTTGTAACTCTTAATCGTGAATCATCGTCTAGCTTCTCGACACCAGCATTTAGGGTGTTCAGATTATTATAGTCATAATTTAACCCAATATGTAACGACCCTTTGCCCTCGTTGGGTAGTCCCAAATTATTGGATAACGGCACCCCGCCCGAGCAACAGGTTTGTGACCATAAAGGTTCACCGTAGCATAAAAGCAGCATAAACAACAAAATCCGCACCAGTTCTCATTTAGAAGTTGTACGGATTTAGTAATAAAAAAGGGGATTTCCTTACAAGTCCGCAAGTAAACACGCTTTTATTTGCCAATTATTAATGAATAGCTGCCAAATCAATGATCGGCACCATCATCTGTATTATCTTCACGATACCTACAACATGGGTGTACACTCTCATAGGCCTCCTTAGTAGCTTTCAACTCTTTGGTATCATGACCAACGGCGACTATGGCCGTTTTAATTTTCATAGCATCCGTTTTACGCTCGTCCATAATAACGGCTAATTGATGCGTTGGAATATCCCATAGCGCATATTTAACTCCTTTAACACCCAAAGCAGCTTTTTCTATACGTTCTTTACACATGGCACACTTACCGTTGACATCAAAGGTCATTTTTTTATTCTTCTCTTGAGCAAAAGTTACAAGGGCAAAAAAGGTCATGGCTATTGATAAAATCGTCGTTTTCATTTTATTGGTATTTATTCGTTAAATTTTAAATCTAAATCCTGCGTAAAACATTCGGCCCATTATGGGCGCATATACTATTGTTGTATCAAAATTAGGACCAAAAGGGTTATCACCTCCCAAAACAGGATTGCTTTGTTGTACATCAGAGAGGTTTTCTCCTCCCATATACAGTTCAAACGCATTTGAGAACACTTTTGTTATCTGTGCATTCATATGGTTATACGGTGATGAATACGCCGCCAATTGATGCGCAACTGGATTAGAAGACGTATCGGGCAACCTTTTCTTACCCAAACTGTGCAAGGTGTAATCAAACTTCCACTGGGAGCCGTTTTCCCTTGCTTTGGTTTTATACCCAAAGTTAGCAAAAAACCGGTGCTGCGCCTGTAAGGGTTTCTGTAAAGAACCACTTTTATAATCTGTAGCAACATCATAATATTTATAGGCTGTGCGAAAATCTAACCGAGGCAAAAGCTCATAATTTACCTCTACCTGAAAACTACTGCCCTTACTCTCCCCGTCTAAATTATAAAAGGATACTTCCTGTGGGTTTTCCCAATCTACCACAACCTGATTTCTAAAATCGGTAATGTAATAATCAAAAACAATATTTCCCTTTCGACCCAAAAAATTAAACCCCTGCAGAAAGCTAACTCCGTAATTCCAAGCATCTTCTGGCTCCAAACCATAAACGTCTCCTTCTGAATTCAGAATTTTAATTTCTCTTGATGATGCAAACAGCTGCTGATTCTCGGCAAAAATATTCGCGGCACGCTTTCCCCTACCAAAAGAACCACGTAAGCTACCTTTTTCCCAAGGCGTATAGCGTATGTGAAATCTAGGGGTTATAAAAGTTCCCAGTCGGTTATGACTATCAACTCGAAGACCAGCAGTTAAACTTACCTTTTCTAGATTTTCAAAACTGTACTCAAAAAATGCCCCTGCGGATTTATCCTCCCTTGAATAATCTGTCGTGTTTACTAGCTCATTGTACCCATCGTAAGCAAAAGTAAGTCCGGTTTTGAACTTGTTTCTAGTATCGCCAATAATAGAATTAAAAAGCAGGTTCGTATAGATACTTTCGTGGTTTATGTCATAGCTTCTTAATCCGAAATACGAATCTTGCTTATGCAAACTGTACGCTGTTTGAAAACCAATACTTTGAAAAGGAAGCTCAGGAAAAACGTATCCCAATTTTAGTGACGTATCAAATCGCCGCGTATCAATTTCACCTCCCCACACTCCGGCTCCGCTCAATGCACCTCGATTTCTATCGACTCTGTCGGTATCAGGATTGAAATTAACCTGCCCAACTTGCTTTTCATCATTCAAGAATCGAACATTAAAAAAACTTACCCAACCCTTTTCAGCATCTTGGTACTGCCAACGGTTCATTACATTGATTTGATCAGCAATTGGCGCATCTAAGAATCCGTCTCTATTGTCGTCTTCTTTTTGGGTTCGCTTATTTCCGTGGACATACAAGCCCGTACTCCATTTATCGGTCAGTTTTTTATTTAAATGAGTATTCAACTCGTACCGGCCGTTCTCATTTCCGTACCCATTCACAAAAATGGCTGTATCGGTAAGCGGTTTTACCAACTCGGTATTTATTTGGCCCGAGATACTCTCATAGCCATTCACTACGCTACCTGCGCCCTTTGTAATTTGAATACTCTCTACCCAAGTACCGGGAGTAAATGTTAATCCGTACGCCTGAGAAGCACCGCGAACCATAGGAATATTCTCTTGTGTAATCAACAAATACGGACTCGTCAACCCCAACATCTGAATTTGTTTCGTTCCCGTTAACGCATCGGAAAAATTTACATCGATTGCCGGATTGGTTTCAAAGCTTTCCGCTAGATTACAGCAGGCCGCTTTCAACAATTCCGCACTATTAACCGTAACCACATTTTGCGGACTGAAATAGGCTTTCTGAATGGCGTCACGCTCTTGTCGCACGACTACTTCATCCAATTCATTGGATGCTTTTAAACTATGACGAATAGTTTTAGGCTCTTTTATAGTTAAAGTATCCGACTCAAAACCTACATAACTAATTATTAATCTATCGTATTCTTTTTTATAGGGAATAGAGAATCTTCCCTCTATATCGGTAACTACTCCCATTTGCGAATCTTGCCAATAGACATTGGCACCTGATAGCCCCGCGGTATTAGAATTTCCGGCCTCTACGATTATCCCTTCCACTTTTTCCTGAGAGAAAATGAGCCAAGGCACTACTGTTAAAATAAGTACTACTTTATATTTATTCATTTATTTTTTTTGCTCAAACTTTATCAATTAATTTTTGCCGCTCGTAGACGCAAAGCGTTGGCGATTACAGAAACAGAACTAAAACTCATGGCCAATGCGGCAATCATAGGCGAAAGCAACAATCCGAAAAATGGAAACAAAACTCCCGCCGCAATAGGAATACCAACAGTATTGTAAATCAATGCAAAAAATAAATTCTGCTTGATGTTTTTCATCACCGCATTGCTCAGCTTGCAGGCCTTCACAATACCATGCAAATCGCCTTTGACCAAGGTAATCGAAGCACTTTCGATAGCAACATCGGTACCCGTACCCATGGCAATGCCCACATCACTTTTTGCCAATGCAGGTGCATCATTGATACCATCACCAGCGACCGCAACTTTTCTGCCCTCGGCCTGTAGACGTTCGACCTCTGCTAGTTTATCTTGTGGAAGCATTTCTGCTTTAAAGTCAGCCAAATTGAGTTGATCTGCTACGGCCTTTGCCGTATCGTAATTATCCCCTGTCAGCATGACCACCGCAATACCTGATTTTTGTAATTCCTCAATAGCCTTTTTACTCGTTTCCTTAATCTTATCACCAATAGCAACAAAACCGACAGCCTTTCCATCGATAGCCAAGTATGACACCGTTTTTCCTTGTTTTTGATGTACGACTACGTCTGATTTTAAATTATCTGTAATAGCAACTTTTGCTTCGACCATCATCTTTTCATTACCCAAAGCGATGGACGCACCATATATTTTTCCGGTAACCCCTTTTCCCGTTACGGAATCAAAATCGGCAACTTTCAAAAGTTCTACATTCTGGGCTTTTCCATATTTTACAGTTGCATCAGCCAATGGGTGTTCACTATATTGGTTTAAAGAAACGATGTACTGTAACACCTTTTTCGAATCGAAATTGGTAACACTGACAACTTTTTCCACCGATGGTTTTCCTTCTGTTATGGTTCCAGTTTTATCGACAACTAGGGTATCAATTTTGTCCATACGCTCCAAAGCCTCGGCATTCTTGATCAACACACCTGATTGTGCCCCTTTCCCCACACCGACCATCACCGACATCGGTGTTGCCAGACCTAAAGCACACGGACAGGCAATTATTAATACGGCAATCGCATTGACCAACGCATAGACATAGGCAGGTTCAGGCCCGAAAATGACCCAAACTACAAAGGTGACCACCGAAATAAAGACTACTGCGGGCACAAAATAACTTGAAATTTTATCAGCCAATTTTTGAATAGGAGCCTGACTACGACTCGCTTTGTTCACCATTTCGATAATTTGGGAAAGCAAGGTATCTGCACCTACTTTTTCGGCCTTCATCACAAAGGAACGTTTGCCATTTATGGTACCCGAACTCACCTTATCTCCTTCTACTTTTTGAACAGGTACGGGTTCTCCCGTAATCATAGATTCATCAACCGTACTTTCACCATCGTCGACAACACCATCAACGGGAATTTTATCTCCAGGTTTTACCCGTAACAAATCACCTTTTGAAATTTGGTCGATCGCAATGGTTTCATCTTTTCCATCAACAATTCGGATTGCGCTATTGGGAGCCAATTTCAACAACTCTTTTACTGCAGAATTGGTCTTACTGTGTGCGCGAGCTTCCAACAACTGGCCAAAAAGCACCAAGGTCAAAATAACCGTAGCGGCCTCAAAATATACATGAACTGTGCCTTGTTCTGTTTTAAATTGGGGCGGAAAGAAGTCCGGTACCAAAATAGCAAACACACTGAACAACCATGCTACACCTGCACCAATACCAATTAAGGTAAACATGTTGAGATTCCATGTTTTTACAGAACGGTAGGCACGTTCAAAGAACATCCAAGTAGCATAAAAAACTACAGGAATCGAAAGTGCAAACTGAATCCAATTCCAAGACTTTAAGCTCAATAGTTTATAAAGCGGATTATTAGGTACCATCTCTGACATGGCGATGATAAAAATGGGCAACGTAAAAGCGACCGCTATTTTGAACTTGTTCAGAAGCTTGCCGTAACTTTTTTCTTCCGCAGAGATATCTGCCTGCTTTGGCACTAATTCCATGCCACATATAGGGCAATCACCCAGCTCATCACGAACAACTTCGGGATGCATAGGACAGGTATATTCTTGGGTTACGCTATTGGAGGCACTAACCTGTTCGACCAAATCCATACCGCACACTGGGCAATCGCCCGGCTCGGTATACGTTTTGTCGCCTTCACAATGCATAGGGCAATAAAAAGTACCGTTGCCATTCTCCTGTTTTGTCGGTTTAGTGACCTCGTTACGATGATGGGAACCTGGTTTATGAATGGAATAATGTCCACCATCTTCTTTCATTACATTTTGCAACGTTTCTAAGGGAATTTCTTTATCCATTTCTAAAATGGCTTCGGCCTTTTCTAAATCTACCGAAACATTGGTCACCCCCTTAACGTTGGCCAATACCTGCTCTACATGGGCTCTACACCCATTGCAAGTCATTCCGTGAATATGATATGTATGATTCATTCGTATATTCTTTAAGTATGACACAAAGTTACCACGGAAATTCAGCGCACACTTGACTAGTTATGGTTAAGACTTATACAATTTGGTCTAAGGGTTTGCGCGCCCAATTTTGTGAATTCTTGTATTCAGACATTGACAACCCCGTTACCGCTTTAAACTGCCGAGCGAGATGGCTGCTACTTTTATAGCCCAAAGTATATGCTATCTCGGAAAAGCTCAAATTGTTCATTTGAATCAACTCTTTAGTTCTTTCCGTTTTTAAATTGATAACATATTTTTCTATGGATACACCTTCTGTTTTGCTAAAAAGTTTACTTAGCAAGGAATACTCACGATTTAGTTTTTCTACTAAAAAAGCGGAAACATTCTCTTCCTTTCTTAACTTTTCAGGATTGACAAAATCAATAAGATTCGATTTTACTGCTTCTATTAGAATTTCGTTTTTATCTAAAATCAATTCAAAACCCCTGCTTTCCAAAATATGACGCACTTGTTCAAAATCCAATGGAAAATCGGATGCCACGCTAACCGCGCCTAATTCAACATCGATAGGTGAAGCGCCGATTTCTTCAAATGATTGGGAAACAATCATTTTACATCGATCGCAAACCATATTTTTTATACGGAAAGTGGTTGTCATTTGATAATTTTTAGCAAGCTCAGAATTATTGAAATACATCGAATTTATGCAATCCGAATGCACCTCGAAAAAATGATAGAAAAAACTAAAAAGAAATCAAATCAAGAAGATAGCATCAAGTAAATGGATATTCTTGACAATTTTGGGCGGTATATATGCTGAATATGAAATATACTTAGCCTGCAATGGCTCGAACAGGCCAACATAAGAAGGTGCATAATCAGCGAAGAACAGGCCGTGTTCTAGGTCTAAATCGTTAAAAGCAGGTTTGAGGTCATTCTGACCTTCCACAGCAATTACCTCATGGGCACAGCAAGAGTTTTTTTCTTGGGTCACTTCCGTTTCGTATTCCGAAGACGGGTTCATTCCACAACCTTGCGCATCGACAAAAAAAGCAATATCCACTAAGTGCCCCATACAATAGTGCTTCTCTACTTTCCAAGAAATTGTAGAAAATAGCAGCACGACCGCCATTAGGCAAGAAAAATAGCGATGTAGTTTTTCTTTCATCAGTGCAAAAATACAAATAATTCCGTGTTCAAAGAATTAAACCATTCTTCGATGAAAAATTGAATAGCACTACCATTTATCTGTTGTTTTTGAATTGAAGTGGTTTGTAGACTATGTTAAAATTTAAAATATCCCCTAACAGCTGTTAACCTTGTTACTCGAAAAGCATAAAAGAGCAAATAAAACATTTATTAATCTTTAAATTTTAGTATTATGAGAACAGCAGTTTTAGTTTTAGCCTTTTTGGCTTTCAGCGCAAACACCATGATGGGGCAAACCCGTTGTGCAGATGAAAATGGACGCCCTATTGAATGTCCCAAAATATACCAGATAAAGCCCGATTTGAATCCGCTTGGCCCAAATTGTCTGTCATGTCCAACAAATTTAGACCTTAAAAAAGATTGGCTCTTTAGAAATACTTTCTTCGAAAAAATAATAGGGTTGCCATTTATGATTGCAGCGACCACAGTGAAAATTTTTGATGGGAAGCAGATCAAAAGTGTCAAATAAAAACGTTAAGATGGCTGACTAAAGCGTCGGCATTTTAAAAAAGTTGAAGAATGGCCTATCTGGTATTGTTATCGGGTAGGTCATTTTTGCATTCAAAGTATTTAGGTATCCTTTTTCTAATGGTTACATAAGTTTCATTTTTGATTCGAATACGAAACATCACAAGTTTCTACAAAGCACTACTTTTGCAAAAAATCAAAATTATGTTCAGCGAATTGGAATTGAAAGTCAGTGCGATTTTAAGCACCTCTGACTCCTCCATAGAAAATCGGCTTCAAGCCGTATGTGAATTATTGAAGACCACGGTATCCCATTATGATTGGGTCGGATTCTATTTTAAGAACGGCAATAAAGAAGAATTGAAACTTGGCCCCTATTCCGGAGCGCCCACAGATCATACGATTATTCCATTTGGCAAGGGCATCTGCGGACAAGTAGCCGTCAGCAACCAGAATTTCGTAGTGCCCGATGTTAGTGCCCAAGATAATTACATCGCCTGCAGCCTGACCGTTAAATCCGAAATTGTTGTGCCTTTATTCTTAAATGGTGAAAATGTAGGTCAAATCGACATTGACTCAAATACAACAGACCCATTTTCCGAACAAGATGAACGGTTTTTAGAGTTTGTAAACCAAAATGTGGCCAAGATAATTGATGGCTACCTCGAATAATTACCCCTAAGCAGTAATAAAGCCGTTTTTACCAAAGAGCCAACGCAGCCCCTAAATATAGTGGAGACGGTTCAAAACTTTAACGATTTTGTTGATAACGCGACCGTACTTTTCCCTGTAAAAAAAGTACTTTTGCGCTGTTATACGCCCCGTGCTATTATAATCGGTTCCGAATAACCAGCAAACCATTCGAATTTTTGAAAATTAAACAATAAAGTATTCTCGAAATCGGCAATCAAAATCGAGGATTCATCCCACAATTCCAAACACAAAAAAAATGAGCAGTACCAAAAAAGCCACATCGGCCCTAATTTCCGTATTTCATAAAGATGGATTGGAACCCATCGTAAAAAAATTCGCAGAACTCGGCATTACCATCTATTCTACAGGAGGTACTGAAACATTTATTAAGGATTTGGGCATTGACGTCGTTCCCGTTGAGGAAGTTACCAGTTATCCCTCGATTTTAGGAGGAAGAGTAAAAACCCTTCACCCCAAAGTTTTTGGAGGCATTTTGAATCGCCAGGACAATGAAGGTGATGTTGCCCAATTGGAAGAGTATCAAATTCCACAATTGGATATCGTTATTGTTGATTTATATCCTTTTGAAAAAACCGTTGCCAGTGGTGCATCGGAACAAGATATTATTGAAAAAATAGATATCGGAGGTATTTCATTGATTCGCGCTGCGGCAAAGAACTTTAAAGATGTTCTTTGTGTCAGTTCAATGGAAGATTATAGTGATTTTCTAGATGTAATTTCTTCCAATAATGGAAATACTGTTTTAGAAGACCGTAAACGCTTTGCTGCAAAAGCATTCAATGTTTCCTCGCATTACGATACTGCAATTTTCAATTATTTTAATAAAGACAATCAAGAGACCGTTCTTAAGATTAGTGAAACTAATGGGCAGGTATTGCGCTATGGTGAAAACCCTCATCAAAAAGGTTTCTTTTTTGGTGATTTTGACGCCATATTTAGCAAATTACATGGCAAAGAACTCTCCTATAATAATTTACTCGATGTCGACGCAGCAGTAAACTTGATGAATGAATTCAAGAACGACGATCCCACTTTTGCCATACTAAAACACAACAACGCTTGTGGATTGGCAACAAGAAATACAATTCATTCAGCCTATGTCGATGCCTTGGCAGGAGACCCTGTTTCAGCATTTGGAGGCGTGCTTATCAGTAATGTTGAAATTGACAAAGCTACTGCCGATGAGATTCACAACTTGTTTTGCGAGGTAGTCATCGCGCCAAGTTATTCAGAAGAAGCTTTGCAAGTATTAAAAGGTAAGAAAAACCGCATCATACTTATACAGAATGAAATCGAACTACCTAACACTAATCTCAGGTCATGCCTGAATGGCGTATTGGTTCAAGAAAAAGATTCAAAGACTGATGCTTTGGCCGATTTGCAATACGTAACAAAAAAGCAACCCTCAAAAAGAGAAATTGAAGACCTTATTTTTGCTTCGAAGTTGTGTAAACATACAAAAAGCAACACCATTGTCTTGGCAAAAAACAAGCAATTATGTGCTAGCGGTACCGGGCAAACCTCTCGCGTAGACGCTCTGAATCAGGCGATTCACAAGGCTACATCCTTTAAGTTTGACTTAAATGGCGCGGTTATGGCAAGTGATGCTTTCTTTCCTTTCCCAGATTGTGTTGAGATAGCCAATAAAAGTGGTATTACCAGCGTTATACAACCCGGTGGGTCTATTAAAGATCAATTAAGTGTTGATTATTGCAATGAAAATGGTGTAGCCATGGTAATGACAGGCACGCGTCATTTTAAGCATTAATTTTACTACTTTTGTTGATGAAAATACACCCCTATCAAGCTACTAACATAACCAAACGATAAAAAATGGGATTTTTTGATTTCTTGACAGAGGAAATTGCCATCGATTTAGGTACGGCGAACACCCTGATCATTCACATGGACAAAGTCGTGGTCGATAGTCCATCTATTGTTGCCAGAGATAGAATTTCCGGCAAAATAATCGCTGTTGGCAAAGAGGCCAATATGATGCAAGGTAAGACCCACGAGAATATTAAAACGATTCGTCCTTTGAAAGATGGTGTAATCGCTGATTTCGATGCTTCTGAAAAGATGATCAGCATGTTCATCAAAAACATTCCAGCACTAAAGAAAAAATGGTTTCCACCTGCTTTACGCATGGTTATCTGCATTCCTTCAGGAATTACGGAAGTAGAGATGCGGGCAGTAAAAGAATCGGCTGAGCGTGTCAATGGTAAAGAAGTTTATCTTATTCACGAACCCATGGCCGCAGCCATCGGTATCGGATTGGATATTATGCAACCCAAGGGAAACATGATTGTTGATATAGGTGGTGGTACAACAGAAATTGCAGTCATTGCCCTAGGGGGTATCGTTTGTGATAAATCTGTCAAAATTGCCGGTGATGTTTTCACCAATGATATTATTTATTATATGCGTACCCAGCATAATTTATATGTAGGCGAAGCTACTGCTGAGAGCATTAAAATCGAGATAGGTTCAGCAACAGAAGATTTGCAGACACCCCCTGATGAAAAATCGGTACAGGGTAGAGACTTACTAACTGGAAAACCAAAACAAGTTCAAATTTCGTACAGGGAAATTGCTAAAGCGTTGGACAAATCGATTTTAAGAGTGGAGGACGCCGTTATGGAAACGCTATCTCAAACACCTCCAGAACTGGCTGCCGATATTTATAATACCGGTATTTACCTTGCGGGAGGAGGATCCATGCTTCGCGGACTTGATCGAAGATTGTCACAAAAAACAGATTTACCTGTTTATATCGCGGAAGACCCATTGCGCGCAGTCGTTCGAGGCACTGGTATTGCCTTGAAAAATCTTGAACGATACAAGAGTATTCTTATCAAGTAGACTTCATAGTAGAGTCGAGAAAATTTCAATAATTCAGGTATGTCATCGTTCCACGAATGAAGATGCTTTCACAGCTCGCACAAAAACAATTTAGTGAATGCAACAGATTATAAATTTTGTATTACGGTATAAGAGTTTTTTACTCTATTTCCTTTTACTGACAATAGCCTTGGCATTCACCATACAATCCCATTCGTACCATCAATCACGGTTTTTTAATTCTTCCAATTGGGTTACGGGAAATATCTACGAGACTTCACATGGAATTTCTTCCTATTTTGGACTTAGCGAAGAAAATAAAAAATTAGTTAACGAAAACAAACGGTTAAAAACTTTACTTTTCAATAGGGAAACAACCGATTCTATTGCTCTTGACTCCACCATCAACTACACTGTAGTCGCTGCCAGGGTCATCAAAAACAGTTTTACCGATCAGCGAAACTATATCACCATAAACAAGGGAAAAAATGACA
Source organism: Kriegella aquimaris (assembly GCF_900103215.1). GTDB lineage: Bacteria > Bacteroidota > Bacteroidia > Flavobacteriales > Flavobacteriaceae > Kriegella > Kriegella aquimaris. The sequence continues at coordinate 614,368 of NZ_FNGV01000002.1, read as the reverse complement.
GTATCAAGCAAGATATGGGGGTTATTACTTCAGAAGGTATTCTGGGCATAGTTGAGAACACTTCTGAAAATTTCGCAACAGTTCAGAGTATCTTAAATGAAAAATCAAATATCAATGCCAAAATTAAAAATAGTAATCATTTTGGATCACTGATATGGGATACCAAGACGTATAATGTGGTACAATTGGTCGATATTCCAAGATTCGTACAATTAAACGTTGGCGATACCATTGTTACCGGGGCCATGAGTAGTATTTTCCCTGAAAATATACCCATAGGCACCATAAAAAAATTCAATCTCGATACGGCCAAGAGTTTTTACAGTATTGATGTCGATCTTTTCAATGATATGACAAATATTAAAAATGTTTACATAGTTAACAATGTGTATAAATCTGAAATAGAGCAACTGGAAGCCAAGACCTTAAACAATGATTAGTAATTACTACTTTTTGAATGTCATTCGCTTTACATTGCTTGTATTAGTGCAGGTACTGGTCTTCAATAGGCTTAATTTCTTTGGGTTTATCAACCCGATGGTTTACATTCTTTTCATATACTGGTATCCTATCAAGGAAAACCGATCAGCTTTTATAGCATTAAGTTTTCTTCTCGGACTTTCCATTGATTTCTTTTCTGACACAATGGCATTGAACGCAGCATCTACGGTAACAATTGCTTATTTGCGCCCGACAATAATGCGATTTGTTTTTGGAGTCAACTTCGAATTCCAAAGTTTTAAGCTAAGTAATACCACTAAAGCACAACAAATCACGTTTTTAGCGTTACTAATAATAGTACATCATCTTGTTTTCTTCACCCTAGAAGTTTTTAGTTTGGAAAACTTTCTATTAGTTTTGAAAAAGACGGTTTCTATAGGTTTAGCAACATTGGTACTATGTTTGCTGTTTGGTTCATTATTCAGTGCTAGCAAAGAATGAAAAGAATTCTACTTTCTTCGATTATTATTATTATAGGAATTACGTTTATCAGCAGGTTATCATACCTACAGATATTCAGTTTTTCCCCTAATGAAGTGCTGGAAGACCCCGCCATAACACGGATTTACGACTATCCTGAACGTGGCTATATCTATGACAGAAATGGCAAATTATTGGTCGCAAACCAACCGGCCTACGATGTAATGGTTATTCCGAGAGAAGTAAGAGCCTTAGACACGCTAGAATTTTGCGGACTGCTGGGCATTGAAAAGGAAAAGTTCATTAAAAGCTTAAAAAAGGCTCGTATTTATTCCACCCGATTGCCCTCGGTTTTGGTACCTCAACTTTCCAAAGAAGATTACGCCAAACTACAGGAAAAAATGCGCCACTATCAGGGCTTCTATATTCAAAAACGCTCTTTGCGCGATTATGACACCTTTAGTGCTGCAAATGTTTTAGGCTATATCAGTGAGGTAAACGAACGTGATTTGGCCAAAAACCCTTTTTACATTCAGGGCGAATTAACAGGTCGATCCGGTGTGGAAAAACAATATGAAGATATTCTCCGAGGCAGAAAAGGCGTACAGTATATTCAAAAAGACCGATTTAACAGGGACATTGGCCCGTACAAAGACAAAATCATGGACACTTTGCCCGAACAAGGCAAGGAAATAAGTATTACCATAGACAAAGATTTACAGGAATACGGTGAACGATTGATGAATGGAAAACACGGAGGTATCGTCGCCATAGAGCCTTCTTCGGGTGAAATACTCTCCATGATATCTGGTCCCACATATAATCCTGCTTTATTAGTCGGTCGGGAACGTTCTAAAAATTATAGTGCTCTCCATTACGATACTATCGCTAAACCTTTATTCGATCGCTCCATTTCATTTGAAAAAGAGCCTGGATCCCCTTTCAAAACATTGAATGCCCTAGTCGCTTTGCAGGAAGGTGTAATTACTCCTGAAACATCAATCCGATGCTATAATGGTTTTTACATTGGCAGAAAAAAAAGAGGTTGTCACTGCGGTGGAGGTCTTAGGGATTTAAATAGCGGCATTTACCATTCATGCAATGCCTATTTTGCCGGGGTATTCCAAAAAATATTTAGTAAGTATCCCACTTCGGACGAAAGTATGGATGCTTGGGAAAAACACATTCGAAGTTTTGGTCTTGGCGGATATTTAGGTTCTGATATTTACACGGGCCGACCCGGAAGAGTGCCCAACAAAGAGTTATATGACAAATGGTATGGCGACAACCGATGGTCATGGTCTTATATTTATTCAAATGCCATAGGACAGGGTGAAATCGCCGTGACTCCACTTCAACTGGCTAATATGACTGCTGCCATAGCCAATCGGGGGCACTTCTATATTCCGCACATCTTAAAGAAAATTGAAGGTGAAGATATAACAGATCCGAAATTTACAGAACCTCAACATACTACTATTGATAAAAAGCACTTTGACCCTGTAGTTCAAGGCATGGCCGATGTTTACACTAAAGGAACCGCTAGATGGGTGCAAATACCAGATATAACGATTGCAGGAAAAACAGGTACTGTTGAAAATTTCACCAAAATAGATGGGGTCAAAACTCAATTGACCGACAACTCAGTTTTCGTTGCTTTTGCCCCAGTTGACAATCCGAAAATTGCCATCGCCGTCTATATAGAGAATGGCTACTATGGCTCTCGATATGCCGGACACATTGCTTCCTTGATGATTGAAAAATATATAAAAGGATTTATTACTCGAAAAGATCTCGAAAAAAAGATGTTAGATCGGACTTTAGAGCATGAATATGCCAAGCCTTACAGCGGAAAAGAGTTTAAGATTAACGAGTATGTCTGGTAAAAGTATCTTACGACGGATCGATTGGCTTACCGTACTCTTCTATTTGCTTCTGATAACGATTGGATGGGTCAATATTTATTCAAGCACATTTACAGAAGCCGAACCTTCGATTTTTAATTTTGGCACGTTACACGGCAAACAGTTATTTTTTATTGGTGTCAGTTTATTGGCAATTATCATAGTATTGGCTTTAGAGGCCAGTTTTTATGAACGTTTTGCCAGTGTTTTTTATGTTATTGCCATGATATTGCTCTTAGGCCTATTCGTTTTTGGCAAGACCGTGGCAGGTGCTACCTCTTGGTACAACTTGGGCTTCTTTAACCTGCAACCAACCGAATTGGCAAAGGTTGCCACAGCTTTGGCACTTGCAAAATATTTAAGCGACATACAAACCGACATTAAGCGTCACAAAGATCAATTGTACGCCTTCTTGATTTTATTAATACCCGCCTTATTGATAATTCCACAACCCGATCCCGGCAGTGCTTTAGTTTTCTTTTCATTGGCGTTTGTCATTTTTAGAGAGGGTCTACCTCTCTATTATTTAGGCATTGTATTTATTGCCATACTGGTATTTGTAACAACTTTAATGTTCGGTACCATATGGGTCATTATCGCATTGGCCTTAATGGTCGTCCTATTCTTCCTATTTAAGAAAAAAAGGTTTAGGGTGCCAATTATGCCATTGGCCTCTGCTTTGGTCGTCACAATATTATTTTCCCTATCGGTCAATTTCGTTTTCAACAACGTGTTCGAGCAACGCCATAGAGACCGATTCAGCCTATGGCTAAGGTTGGAAAAAGATCCCAAAAAACTTGAACAAATACGCAAAACTATAGGCTACAATACCTATCAATCTGAAAAGGCCATAGAGTCGGGGGGGCTTTTTGGCAAAGGGTTTTTAGAGGGAACTCGTACCAAAGGTGATTTCGTTCCGGAACAACATTCAGATTATATTTTTACTACTGTAGGTGAAGAATGGGGCTTCATCGGCACCACCAGTGTAATTCTACTTTTCACGCTCATGTTATTGCGACTGGTCTACTTGGCCGAGCGGCAAAAGACAGATTTTGCCCGTATGTACGGTTATGGTGTAATTTCAATTCTATTGATTCATTACTTCATAAATATAGGTATGGTTATCGGATTACTACCCACCATTGGAATTCCGTTGCCTTTATTTAGCTATGGGGGCTCAGGTATGATTTTCTTCACCATACTGATTTTTATATTTTTAAAATTGGATGCCAATAGGTTAAAGGAAGGAGTCTAGCATCCAGCAATCAAAAATTGCATATTTATTTTATGATGTTAAATCCAAGACCCATTAAGGATAAAGGTTACTAAAAACGCCACCCTTCCATATTCACGTTTTGTTCTAATTCAGCAGTTATCTCTATAGGAAGTTTCTCGAAAAAATCGATACCAGTCAATTTTTCGATTTGGTCTATGGGCACGGCAAATTGTTCAAGAGGTTTTGAACTAGGCCGACCAGGAATTAAAAAAGCTATTACTTCTAAATGTGATTTTTCGCCCTTGGCTACTATTTTATAATAATAGTTAGGCACATCTACATCCTCTTCACCGATTTCTTTAAGTCCATCTTCCAATACCCCACCGGTCACCACGAATATACTTCCATATCTTTTGGCCCACTGACGTACTTGCATTTCTAAACGGTTCCAAACACCCGCATTGAAATCTCGGTCTTGCGGACTTATATTACTTGTATAAAATGTTTCGTTATAGGCTTGCTCCGAAAATCGCCGATCACCAGCCGGACATAGATGTCCCCTATCGTAACCAGATCCACGATAGTTTCTCCAATCCGCAGATTTCGTCTTCACCTTGGGGTCTTCAATAAAATACGGGCGTTTGCGGTCGTCATTGGTCAAATGTTCTTTCTTAAGTTCATATGCTACCCATTCTGCCTGTTCATAAGGTTCATTATATGACAAGATATAATGGTTATGCGCCACGATGTCGCCCGTGGTAGAGCTTGGCAACATCGTTAATGACATTTCCGATTTAAAGTCTCCCTCAGCCGCCACAGAATAGGTGGCAGGGGTATAGAAATTTTCAAAAAGCCAAAACCCTATCACACAGATAAGCAACAATACTGTGAATATCGCTTTATTTCCTTTTATTGATTTTGCTCTTACCATGCGTCAAATTTAACTTAAATTAGTGGTATTGAAGCAGCTGCAATTTGTAAGGTCGAAAGAAAAAATTCGACTTAGTCAAGGCGTATTTCCCGTAGGATTAATTTGGGAAATTTCAATAAAAAAACAAGTCACTTAAATAGAAAGGAAACAAAAAATGCTTACTTGGAATAACATCATCAATTTTACGGTTAAAGGAAACCCCATACCAGATCGAAGATTAGAAAAACCCGAAGCTGAATGGCGGGCGCTATTAACTCCCGAACAGTTCAGGGTCACTCGTAAAAAGGGAACCGAAGCTCCGCATACAGGTGCATTGTGCAGCATTCATGAAGCAGGCAAGTATAATTGTGTGTGTTGTGACACCCCTTTATTCGATTCAACCATTAAATTCGAATCGGGTACTGGATGGCCCAGTTTTACACAGCCTATTACGGAAAATGCCATAAAGTATGAAAAAGACACGGCCTTTGGCATGGTAAGGGTCGAAGTTATGTGTAACACTTGCGATGCACACTTAGGCCATGTATTTCCTGACGGACCAGAGCCTAGTGGGTTGCGTTATTGTATTAACTCTGCTTCAATGCAGTTACAAAAAGAAAGAACAACGAATGAAAAATAAAAAATTGGAAATAGCCACACTCGGCGGTGGTTGCTTTTGGTGTATCGAAGCCGTTTTTCAAGAAGTCAAGGGTGTTGAAAAAATAGTATCAGGCTATACAGGAGGTTCCGCTCCGGGGAAACCGACCTATAGAGAAGTATGCTCAGGTCTAACAGGCCATGCAGAAGTGGTACAGGTGACCTTTGACCCAGAAGTTATATCATACCATGATTTACTTGTCATCTTTATGACCAGTCATGACCCTACTACCTTAAATCGACAAGGTGCGGATGCCGGCACACAATACCGATCGGTAATCTATTACCATGATGAGAATCAAAAAGAAATTGCGGCTCTTGTGGCTAAGGAGGTCGCGCCTTATTACGAAAACCCAATAGTTACGGAGATAAGTCCATTGGAAACATTTTACGAAGCCGAAGCTTATCACCAGGATTATTACAGAAACAATACCACTCAAGGCTATTGCAGTGCTGTAATTACGCCAAAATTAGCAAAATTACGAAAGATGCATGCTGATAAATTAAAAGGAGTTTCTGCCTAATAGCACTGCCGCCTTGTGAAGCTTATTTTAGCAGTGCTATTTGATAAAAGGCTCAATATGAATACAACGAGTGGGCGATAATTATTAACAGACCGCAGTCTCGATTGACTCTTTCAAAAAATTAAGCTAAGACACTTATGAGCAATACGACCACTTACGGCATCAGTGGCTATAAAGCCCCTGAATTTTAAGTGACTCGGTGGATTGATGATATCGGACATACGATTCCACCTGTAAAACTTTCCGATTTTGATGGAAAGTTTAAAGTCGTCTATTGCTTTCAAAGTTGGTGCCCTGGTTGTCACAGCCGAGGTTTCCCTGCGCTGCAGAAATTGACCAAGGCTTTAACACACAACCCAGCCGTTGTCTTTTTAGCCATACAAACCGTGTTCGAAGGTTACGAGGCCAATACTCATGATAAAATGGTAGAAACGCAAAAAAAATATAATTTAAATATTCTTTTTGGTCACGATTTTGGCGATGATAGTTCGGATAATCGGTCTAAGGTTATGTACCACTATAGAACGGGGGGAACACCATGGTTTATTTTTATCGATCAAAAAAACAATGTAGTATTCAATGATTTTCATTTGAATGTCGAAAAGGCCATCGAGTTTTTAAAAACGATACAGTAAATGGGTATTCGTCTTAAAAACAAATGACATGAAACAAAGAAACAAAGCAGCCGAAACTTCGGGCCCTGAAATAAAACACGACAAAGAAAACAATCGGTTTTCAATGGAAATAGATGGCCAAACTGCCAAGGTCGAGTATTCCTTGCGCAATGGAAAAATGTTCTTAGTGTATTCTGAAGTACCCTATCAATTAAGAGGGCAGGGCATTGGTAAAGAATTAGTTGAAAAAACCTTCGAAAAATTGACTGAGGAAGGTTATTCGGCGGTGGCCGTTTGTTCCTATATTAAGGCGGTAGCCAAAAGAAGCAAAAAATGGAATTCCATTATAGATTATAACTGATTATAATTTGTTTTGGCAAAAAAATATCACCCCTTCTAAATTAAAAAATAATTATCTTTCTCCAATGTTGAAGCGAATAAAGGCCTTACCCTCAGGATATTCCGAAGTAGTCTACCAAACGAAAAGATATGGTGTAACGCGTACTGATTTCAACGATGGACGTAGTCATAAGGTTTATGCCGAAGAGTTGGGCGGTAAAAATTTTATTAGTCTCAATTATTATGTGACACACACTTCGGAGAAGTTAAAGCCTTGTGAGATGCCTGTAGAAAAGGTTGTTGATTTTTTAAACAATTACAAACTTCTGACGTAATACACGAAGTGTCTGATTCACTCAATAAAATAGCATTCGGCGGAGGATGCCACTGGTGCACAGAAGCGGTTTTTCAATCACTGAAAGGAGTTCAAAAGGTTGAACAAGGTTTTGTAGCATCCACCGAAAAAAACCACACCTTCTCCGAAGCTATAATTGTTCATTTTAATGCCAACTTGATTTCCCAGAAAGTCTTGATTGAAATTCATTTGTACACTCACAACAGTACATCAAATCATGCAATGCTCAACAAATATCGGTCTGCGATATACACGCTCTCAAAGAAACAGGCCATTGAAGCAAAACAAAGCCTTTCAGAATTACAACACGAATTTGACCAACGATTGATAACCCAGGTCTATCCTTTTTTTGAATTCAAATCTTCTGACCAACGATATATCAATTATTATATAAAAAACCCCAATAAACCCTTTTGCAAAAATCACATCACCCCTAAACTGCGCCTATTATTGTCTCAATTCATGAAACATGTCGATGTCAAAAAATTAGGAGGAGCTGTGAAGCCTTAGAGAATTAGCCATTTCTAAAATGGGAAAAAATATGGAATAATAAAGGAAGCCGCTATCCAACTAATAATATTCAATGGTGTGCCAAATTTCAAGAAATCATTGAACTTATAATTTCCTGGCGCATATACCATTGTATTGGTCGGATAGCTCATAGGCGTCATAAAGGTCAAAGAACAAGCAAACATAACAGCCACCAAAAAGGGCCGTTCACTGATTTCCATGGCCGAAGCCAAACCAATGACCACGGGGGTCATAAGTGCTGCGGTGGCCTTGCTTGAAATAAGATTCGTAGAAATAAATGTAATCAGATATATTAAGCTTAAGGTAATACGAGCATCATAATCACCAATGGTAGACTCTATAAATTGGGCAATTAGCTTCGCCCCCCCCGTTTTCTCCAGGGCAGCTCCCATAGAAAGTACACCAGCCATCATAAATATAACCTTCCATTCCACCGCATTATAAGCCTCGGCAGGCTTCAGAGTTCCAGTCAACACCATTAGCAAGGCTCCTACCATTGCACTAATTAAGATTGTGGTTATATTAAGAGCTGCCACTAAAACTACTCCTATAGCAATTAAAATTGCTGGAATCGCCTTTCGGTAATTGGTCTTTTTTTGGGCATACGCCGAAAGAGTGATCAAGAGTTTTTCAGTTTCTAAACGATCGACCTGTTCTTTTTTACCCAACACTAATAGCATGTCGCCTTCTTTAAGTGCTACTTTCGCAAGTTTATCAAAAATAATTTCGTTGCGATGCCGTATAGCTAATACTGACACCCCATAATTCTGACTAAACTTCAATGATTTTAATGAATTTTGTGCCAAACCTGAACCAAACGGAATAATCACTTCATAGAGTTGATAATCGACATCTTGGCCTTGGCCAATCTTCATTCGCTTATCACCCTTAATTTTATATCCCTGCAAATCTAAAAGCCTATTAAAAGTAATTGGGGGCACCATTACTTTTAGAATATCATCTTTTAGCATTAATGTATCTGGACCTACGGAATGCATTAAATTTCCATTCCTCAAAATGGTAAGAATACGAACCCCGTGATCCTTAACCAATTTTGAGTCAATTACCCGCTTATTGCAGTCGGAAGAATTCTCTTCAATGGCCAGTTCGGTAATATATTCTTCCGCCTTCTTGGTGAGCTCCATATTATTTTTACCCTTAGGAAGTAAAAACGGTCCGACCACAAAAATATAGGCAAATCCGATAAGCAATAGGCAGAAGGCGGCGCCCGTGAATTCGAACATTCCAAATTCCTCGAATCCATATTTTTTGGCATAACTACTAACCAAAATGTTCGTCGACGTTCCTATAAGAGTACAGGTTCCACCAAAAAGCGCGGCAAAGGAAATAGGCATCAATAATTTTCCTGGACTTATATTGGTTTCCCTACAAACAGTTAAGGCTATGGGCAACAACAATGCTACTACCGCCGTGTCGTTTATAAAGGCAGAAAAGATTCCTGAAATACCACAAAATACAATTAGGGCAATGAGGTAGTTTATTTTCGCCAATTTTATGATTTTATGGCTCAATCCATCCAAAATTCCTGAGCTGAATACGCCTCCGCTAACGACAAATATACACCCCAAGGTTAGGGTCGCCGGATGGTTAAAACCAGAAAAACCTTCCTCAGGATTAAGCACACCGGCCACTATAAAAAGAGCCATAATCAGAATAGAGGTCGTATCAATTGAAAAGTAGTCTTTTACAAATAAAAACACCCCTACCCCAATAATACAGAAGGTCAGAATCAAATTGATACTCATAAAGTGCCCTATTTAGGAACAGGTTCCATCAATTTGAAACCTGAATTAAATTTTACCTAAATATAATAGAATGTAAGTATAATAAGACATATAATACCTGATTTAAAATCACGTATAATACCAATCAAAAGAATAATATACCAGCCTGACTATACCATCCGGGCTATCAGATTCGCTTTGGCATACATTACGCAGCGGTCCATTTTCATGCACACTGCTTAATTTTTTCCAAAAAAAAAGCCCCGGCAAATATGCCGGGGCCAAGATTTCTAAAAAGTGTTCAATCTATCCTTTTACACTCACTAATTTACCGTTTTTGATATTGTTCATCTTCAAGTCTTGCAGCACATTGACTGCCTCTTCAACATAAACATCTTTGGCTAAATTTTGGTGCCAACGATCTCTTTTCTCACGTAAGACAGAATCTTGCGTAAAAAGTTCCTTTTCATATTTCAAGGAAGTAAAGTTTAATTTTGAATCGTAATCGGAAAGCTTTTTGAAATAATCCGATTTGGTACGATCCTTTTTATCTTCAGCTTTATAGACCTTATAGTTCAGTGAAATTTCAGTTTCATCTTGTTTAAGCTTGATCCATTTGGCATTCTCTTCTATCAATTTAAATTGTGGATTGGCCGCCATACGTTTTTTACTGTTTGCGATGGTCTGCTCATAGTCAATATACCCATCCCACGGCTTATAATCAGCAGGTGTTATTTTATCCCACTTTAAAGGGTTGTGCTGATCGCGCTCTCCTAAATCGATATAACTGTATTTGTCAGGAACCACAACATCACTTTTCACACCTTCCAATTGGGTAGAACCACCATTAATTCTATAAAATTTTTGGGTGGTTAATTTTATAGCACCTAAATCACCATGATCATTGGCATTCACAAGATTATCCAAAGGAATCACATTTTGAACAGTACCTTTTCCAAAAGTTTGCTTGCTTCCGATAACTACCGCTCTTTTATAATCTTGCATCGCTGCTGCCAAAATCTCAGATGCAGAGGCCGAAAGTTCGTTTACCAAAATAACCAATGGGCCGTCCCACTGAATACGCTCATCTTTATCATCATATACATCTTTGCGTTTGCCATTTGAACGTACCTGAACAATTGGACCATCTTTTATAAAAAGTCCTGCCATTTCGACTACGGTCTTCAATGAACCACCTCCATTATCGCGTAAATCCAATATAAGTCCCTCGGCACCTTCTTCTTTAAGGCGTTCTACTTCTTTTGCCACATCTGAAGCTGCATTGCGCTTGCTGTAATCGTCAAAGTCAACGTAGAATTTGGGCAGATTAATCAACCCGAATTTCTGATCTTCTTTGATGACATTCGCCGATTTGGCATATGATTCTTCCAATTCAACAACATCTCTTGTTAAAGAAATCACCTCTATTGACCCATCGACCTTACGCACCGTTAAATCAACGACCGTACCCTCAGGTCCCTTTATGAGTTTAATGGCATCTTCTAAACGCATACCTACAATATTGATAGGTTCTTCTCCGTTCTGCCCTACTTTAGTAATTTCATCACCTACTTCTAAGCGTTGGTCGCGCCATACGGGGCCACCAGAAATAATCTCTACAATTTTAGCGCCTTCCGGTTTCTTTTGCAATCGAGCACCAATTCCTTCAAATTTGCCCGACATGCTCATGTCGAACTTATCTTTATCATCAGGGGCAAAATAATAGGTATGGGGATCGAATTCATCAACAATGGTATTGATATACTGCACAAACCAATCTTTACGCTCTAAATCTTTTACAAAATCGAAAAACTCATCCAAGGTCTTTCGTGTCGATTCACGTGAGGCAATTTCAGCCTCTTTCGGAGACATAGGCTTATCAGATGTCTCTTCGGTCTCTTTAAACGTATCGCTTTCGACCTCAACAATTTTGCCATCGACATCAACAACTAACTTTTCCTTTGCAGGTTTGGCCGCCGAACGAGATAATTTCCCGTCATATGTAGCCATAGTAGCATATTTCAACTGCTTTCTCCATCGCTCTTTTAAATCGGCCTTCGATGCAGCAAAGGGTACTTCGTCATATTCTATATTGATGGTTTCATTGACATTATAATCAAAAGGTGTTGAAAGCACCTCTTTATAAATATCTTTCGCTTCTTCCATACGCTTCATCAAGCGATCATAAACGATATTGAAGAACGTTATGTCGGTGTTCTTTATTTGATCATCAATCTGAAATTTATACTGCTCAAATTCTTGGATATCGGATTCAAGAAAATAGCGCTTAGTAGGATCGATAATGTCTATAAAATCTTGGAATATACTGACAGAAAAATCGTCATTGATTTCTTTTGGCTCATAATGTCCTTTCTCGAGCACGTAGGTAATCAAATCCAACAGAAGTTTATCCTTATCATCATTGTCAAAGGACTTATTGGTAAAGCTACAAGAGGCTACGGCTACAAGTATAAGTAATAAGGGGTAAGCAAAATTCCTTCTCATATAATCTATCATTAAAAGTTTTGCGATTAATAAATGCCGCTGGGCCATAAATCGCCTGTTCAATTCCTATAATATAACGAATTCCCTAAGTTACTGAAAAAACCATGCCACTCCTTTAACACAGGACATTAATTTAATGTTAAAGCCGAACTTGAGGAACATATCTTTTTTAAAACGTACTTTTGCGCCATAAAGTATTTCAATGGGCAAACCTTTAATTTTAGTCACCAATGATGACGGAATTACGGCACCGGGACTTCGGGCCTTAATAAAGTATATGAAAACCATTGGAGAGGTCGTAGTGGTCGCACCCGACAGTCCACAATCGGGCAAAGGGCATGCCATAACCCTAGACAACACACTGTTTTCAGCTAAAATTACGGTAGATAAAGAACATGGAGCTACAGAAGAATACAGCTGTAGTGGCACTCCTGCAGATTGTGTAAAACTGGCCTTACAAGAAATTTTAGGACGGCGGCCCGATATCAGTGTCAGTGGTATAAACCATGGTTCGAATTCGTCTATCAATGTCATATACTCTGGCACTATGAGTGCCGCTATCGAAGCAGGAATCGAAGGCATACCCGCCATTGGTTTTTCTCTGTGCGATTATTCATGGGAAGCAGATTTCCAACCGGCAGAAACGGCAATAAAGAAAATAGTTAATGAAGCACTGGTAAATGGCATTCCTAGAGGAGTTGTGCTCAATGTGAATATTCCGAACCTGGGAAAGAAAGATTTAAAAGGAATAAAAATATGCCGACAGGCCCGTGCAAACTGGAAGGAAAAGTTTGATAAGCGAACCAATCCGATGGGTAAAGATTACTATTGGCTAACAGGAGAATTTGAACTTCTGGACAAAGGAGAAGATACTGACGAATGGGCTTTGGCTAATGGCTATATATCGGTTGTACCAACCCAGTTCGACCTTACCGCCCATCATGCCATACAGCAGTTGAATTCTTGGGATTTTTAATATAAGATTCGATTTTGATCAGTATATTCATGCCTTCTTTTTAAGAAAGCCTAAACTTAAATTAAAAAATGAATCAGAAAAAGGAGCTTTTTATAGGATTTGTCGTTGGCGTCATCGCTAATGTCTTGGGCACATTGATATACATTCTTTTGTTTTCAGAATTTGGGATAACCGAAACCTTCGAAGCGGCAATACAACAAGGTCATGTAGGTAGTTTATTGGCATTAGGCGCCATATTGAACCTGATTGTCTTTTTCGGATTTTTGAGACTGCGAAGAGATCAAAGGGCCAAAGGTGTTTTGATTGCCACTATTTTGACAGCGCTAATCATTCTTTACTATAAAGTTTTTTAACTACCATCAACAGTTTGCAGATGTATCGAATTTGAATCTATTATGAAATACTACATCATAGCGGGGGAAGCATCTGGCGATCTTCACGGATCGAACCTTATCAAAGCGCTAAAGGTCGAAGACCCAAAAGCTACCATACGCTGTTGGGGCGGCGACCTTATGCAGCAGGCAGGTGGCACTTTGGCAAAACACTATAAAGAAATGGCCTTTATGGGCTTTTTTGAAGTAATCTTGAATTTGAACACCATTGCCAAGAATATTACATTCTGCAAAAAAGACATACAGCAATTTAAGCCCGACGTCATTATTTTTATCGATTTTTCAGGGTTCAACTTGCGAATTGCCAAGTGGGCAAAAGAAAAAAGCTATAAGACCAATTATTATATCTCTCCCCAAATTTGGGCTTCTCGCGAAAGCCGTATTGAAAAGATTAAAAGGGATATCGATGCCATGTATGTCATTCTTCCCTTTGAAAAAGAATTTTATGAGCAAAAACATGGGTTTCCCGTACATTTTGTAGGTCATCCTTTGATCGATGCCATAGAAAGTCGTAAAAAAACCACTGAAACAACCTTTCGAAGAGAAAATAACCTGGACGAAAAAAAGCCGATTATAGCCTTATTGCCCGGAAGCAGAAAACAGGAGGTGCAAAAAATGTTACGTATTATGTTATCGGTAGTCGATGATTTTCAAAATTATAATTTTGTTATCGCAGGCGCTCCTAGTTTAGACAATGATTTTTACGCTCCTTTTTTAAACAACCCCAATGTTAGTTTCGTATCGAACAAGACCTATGACCTATTGAGCCATTCACATGCCGCATTGGTCACAAGCGGCACTGCTACATTGGAGACGGCGTTATTCAAGATTCCACAGGTGGTATGTTATAAAGCCAATTGGCTCTCATACCAAATTGCAAAACGGATCGTTACTTTAGATTATATATCGTTGGTGAACCTGATTATGGAAAAAGAAGTAGTCAAAGAGTTGATACAAGATGATCTGAATACCAAAAACCTGAAATTTGAGCTCTCTAAAATAATCGAAGGCCCATCGCGTGCATTGCAGATTGAAGCTTATTTTCAATTGGAAAAAAAATTAGGTGGTACGGGAGCCAGCAAAAAAGCCGCCAATCTTATTGTCCAAAATGTTTAATTTTGAGATTGCCGCCTTAAACTATAGTGTCGAATGATTCGCAACATTGGTTATTTATTACTCTTACTTATCGTGGCCAGCTGCGGTGCCACTAAGAAGAAAGCGGCCCATTCACAAGAACGAAAAGTCTCCGTAGCGGCATCGCCTAGAATTTCTGCACCAAGGGAAGAACGGGCCGAAAAAGAAACGAGGCGACCAAAATCAAAAGCAGAAAACATCATCAACACGGCATTAACCTTTTCAGGCGTTCGCTATAAATATGGCGGCACTACCACAAAAGGAATGGACTGTTCAGGACTGCTCTACATCTCCTTTGGAGAACACGACATTAACTTGCCAAGGGTCTCTTATCAGATGGCAGAGCAAGGCAACCCCATAAGATTAAAGAATATTGTAAAGGGTGATCTTCTTTTTTTCAAAACTGGAAAGGCATCCAAAAGAATCAACCATGTTGGCATGGTAGTGGCTATTGACGGAGATGACATCAAGTTTATTCACTCCACCACCTCTCGAGGCGTTATCGTGTCATCATTACACGAAGGATATTGGAACTATGCTTTTGTGAAAGCCACCCGAATCCTGTAACTTTCTGTTCCATATTAAACTGGCGCTCATGCGGCTCCTTAGATTTATTCCCATACAGCTGACCTTGTTTTTGGTAATTGGCATTTTAATTGGCCATTACCTGAACGTTGAAAGCACGACTATGTTCGTTGCTACACTTTTGGGCATTATCACCCTAGCCCTTCTTTTTATTCGTAAGAAGCCAAGAGGCTCCCTTGCCTATCCCATAGTGGTCGCACTAACCACAGTGTTTATGGGTATGCTTGCGGTTTCATTGTCAATGCCTAAAAATCAACCAAATCATTATTCCCACTTTAACACGTATCAAAAAGAGCTTTGGCTTCTAAAAGTTCGGGAAATTCTAAAACCAACCCCATTTTCAAATCGTTATGTAGTCGATGTCAAACGTATGGATAGCCTTCAAGTCTCAGGAAGAATCGTCGTTTCAATTTTAACTGACAGTGCTACCCAATCACTTGATGTCGACAACGAAATTTTGACCTATGGTATTCTTGATACCATATCCCCTCCAATGAATCCACATCAGTTCGACTACAGACAATATTTGGAAGACTTGGGCATCTACCATCAACTACAGCTAAAAAACAACGAGTTTGCCATAACCAAAACGAGATCAACAACCCTGCACGGTCTGGCGGCCAAGCTTAGAAACCTTATAATAGCCAAACTAGAAAAGGCTCATTTTGGAGCCGACGAACTGGCGATTATTCAAGCGCTTTTATTAGGGCAACGAAACGACCTTTCAGAAGCTACTTATACGAACTATAAAGATGCGGGTGCCGTTCATATCTTAGCCGTTTCAGGTCTGCATATAGGCATTATATTACTCTTACTGCAATTTCTGTTACGTCCATTAGAGCTATTACCACATGGTAGAACCCTAAAGCTCGCCATTATTCTTATACTACTTTGGGCCTTCGCCTTTTTGGCGGGGTTATCAGCTTCGGTCACAAGAGCTGTCACCATGTTTTCTTTTGTGGCTTATGCGTTGTATTTAAACAGACCCAGTAACACGTTTAATATTTTGGCACTATCGATGTTCGCCATCCTATTGGTTGTAAACCCGAACCTGCTGTTCCAAGTAGGTTTCCAAATGAGCTATGCTGCCGTGTTTTCGATTGTGTGGATATATCCCCTGTTCCAAAAATTATGGTCTCCCAAAAATGGCATTCTTCGAAAAATATGGCAACTACTTGCCGTAAGCCTAGCTGCTCAGGTAGGGGTCGTACCTATAAGTCTTTTTTATTTTCATCAATTTCCCGGACTGTTCTTTATTTCAAACCTTTTGATAGTGCCCGCTTTAGGATTAATTCTAGGGATGGGCATTTTAGTCATCGTCTTGGCATTATTAGACCTTCTTCCCGATTTTTTGGTTACTATTTACGATACGCTAATTTTTTGGATGAATGCCATCATAGCATGGGTGGCACAACAGGAAGCATTTCTTTTTAAGAATATTTCCTTTGATGGTGTACAAATGATAGTAGCTTATTGTGTCTTGATAAGTTTGGTATGGTGTCTTATCACGCCTACATTCAAGCGAATGATGGGCTTAGGGCTAAGCATTATTGCTTTTCAGGCTTGGTTGTTTTACATCAGCTATCAAACCCAGAAAAAGGAGGTTCTTTTTGTAGGCCATCAAACAAGGAACTCCGTTTTAATACATCAAAAGGGGAGTCAGCTCTTTGTCATGGCCCAAGACACCAATAGAATTAAGCCAATGGCCACAAATTATCAAATTGGTGAGCATATAGCGTCAATCAAGTACAGCCCTTTAAAAAATAGCTATGAGTGGCAAAACAGCCAGATACTTGTAATCGACAGTTTAGGCCTTCATGCCCCAAAAGAGTTCCGCCCTGATTATGTGTGGTTGACCCAATCACCTAAATTAAATTTAAACCGATTAATCGATTCGTTGCAACCCCGATTTATCATTGCCGACGGTAGCAATTACAAAAGTTATATTATGCGGTGGTCGGAAACTTGTGATAAAAGAAAACTCCCTTTTCACTATACAGGTGAAAAAGGAGCTTATTATTTTAAAGAAAAACCATGATAAATTAGACTTTTCGGTGCCTTCGGACCTAGTTTGCTATTTTGCGTTCATCATCTTCAGCGCCATGAGTCAACGCCTTTAATTTTTTAAGGAATACCCAAATCAACAATCCAAAAAGAATACAAAATAAGGCGATTCCCGTAAATACCTTGTATTCCCCGAACTGGGAAGCAGATTCACCTAATAATCCAGCCACTTTATTACCTAAGCCAGTGGTTGCAAAATAAAGCCCCATCATTAAGGATGCGTATTTGGCAGGCGCCAACTTGGTCACAAAAGAAAGTGACACCGGTGATAGACTGAGCTCCCCGACAGTATGAAACAGATAAGCCAAAATCAACCAATACATAGCTGCAGAACCAGATTCATGAAATTGAGCCGTAGCTGCGGTCATAAACAAGAATCCTATACCCATAATCATAAGTCCCATAATCATCTTAAAAAGAGAAGAAGCCTCTTTACCTTTCAGTTTCCGGTTAGCCCAGAAATTTGCGACTACGGCTCCTAAGGTTATTATGAAAAACGCATTAACCGATTGAAACCACGAAGCGGGAACCTCCCACCCCATTAACATCCTATTCGTATTATCCTTGGCAAAAATATTCATAAGCCCTCCGGCCTGTTCGAAGGCTCCAAAGAAAACGATGACCATGAGAAAAGAAAGGATCAATACGATGACCCGATCTTTTTCTATTTTCGTAAGCGGTCTCTTTAACGACTCTCGATCTTCTTCATTTTCAGATTTCCCTAAGTAGTCTCCAACACCTTGTAAATGTTTTTGGCCGTACAAAAACTGAACAAGACCTAGAAGCATACATATACCGGCAAGGCCAAAACCATAATGCCAACCATAGACCTCACCCACATAACCAACAATCAAACTAGAGAGAAAAGCGCCGATATTGATCCCAATATAAAAAATGGTAAAGCCTTTATCCCTTCGAATATCACCTTTAGGATATAGGCCACCTACCATTGTAGATATATTTGGCTTTAACATTCCTACCCCTGAAATTATAAAGCCAAGTCCCGTGTAAAATGCCCATAATTCCTCAATGGCTAAAATACTATGCCCTATAACCAATAGTATAGCACCGACTATCACTGCTTTTTTTTGGCCCAGCACTCGATCCGCAATGATGCCTCCTGGAATGGAGGCTACATATACCAACATCGTATACCACCCATAAAGTTTAAGTGCTTCCAAATTTGTCCATCCCAAGCCAGGGTTACTCTCCGTAGTCGCAGTTACCAGATACAATACCAAAATGGCCCGCATCCCGTAGTAAGAAAAACGCTCCCACATTTCGGTAAAAAATAAAACATACAGTCCTACAGGATGTCCAAAAAGTTCTTTTCGTTTTATAGGTTGAATCGTATCCGCCATAAATAATTAAATTATAAGTTATCCTTAATGAAATTAGTCATCATATTATAGAGGTGAACACGCGTATTACCACCATAAATGCTGTGATTTTTATCGGGATAAATTGCCCAATCGAATTGTTTGTTGGCTTGCACCAATGCTTCTATCATGCGCATACTGTTTTGCACATGTACATTATCATCGCCCGACCCATGGATCAAAAGATAATCACCTTTTAAGAGTTCAGGATAATTGAATGGCGAATTATCATCGTAACCACTAGCATTTTCTTGCGGTGTTTGCATGTAACGTTCCGTATAGATTGAATCATAAAAGCGCCATGAGGTTACCGGCGCCACGGCAATCGCGGTCTCAAAAACATCATTACCTTTTAAAATACAATTGGTAGACATAAAACCCCCATAACTCCAACCCCAAATTCCAGTTCGTTTAGCATCGATATATGGAAGTTCACTTAACTTCTTAGCGGCAGTAATCTGATCTTCAACTTCGTATTTGCCAAGTTCTTTCTGGGTAATTTTCTTAAAATCGCTGCCTTTGAAACCAGTACCTCTTCCATCAACGCATGCTATAATATAGCCCTGCTGTGCCAACATTTCGTGCCAGTAGTCATTAGAAGCCATCCAGCGGTTTGCAACACTCTGCGAGCCCGGACCACTATATTGGGTCATGAACAACGGATATTTTTTTGAAGAATCAAAATCTTTAGGTTTGATCATATACATATTTAGATCATTACCATTTACCTTCAAGGTAGAAAACTCCTTAAAACTGATATCATAACCACTTAACTTCTGCTTTAACGCAGCATTGTCTTTGATACTCTTTAGTTTCTTACCGGTCAAGGCCAAATGCAACGTGTAAACCGGCGGTGTTGCAGCATTGGAATACGTATTGACGAAATAAGTAAAATCTGCGCTGAAATCAGCTGTATTTGTCCCTTTGTCGGCAGCTAGCGCCTCTTTATTCTTGCCACCGCTTGATATACTATAAACACCTCTATTAATCGAGCCATTTTCAGTTGATTGATAATAAACCCTATCTTCATTTTGATCGTATCCATAATAATTGGTGACTTCCCATTGACCTTTTGTTATCTGATTCATCAATTGGCCCTCTTCATTATACAGGTAAATATGATTATTTCCATCTTTTTCGCTGGTCCATATGAAACTATCATCAGCTAAGAAAGTCAAATTATCGGTAACATCAACATAGGCCTTGTCTCTTTCTTCAAGCAACAATGAAACGGAGTTGTCCGTGGCATTAACCGCATGAAGCATCAAATGGTCTTGATGGCGATTGATAGTCTGTACGCTCAAATAGTTCGAGTTGTGCATCCATTTGATACGTGGAATATAGTAGGCGTCTCCTAAATCAACTTTTGAAATTTGCCCATCTTGAACATCGAAAATATGTAAGGTCACTATGGCATTGTTTTCTCCAGCTTTAGGATATTTAAACACATAAGGCCTTGGGTAGAGTTCCGCTCCATACACATCCATCGAAAACTCAGGCACATCGGTCTCATCAAAACGTAAGAACGCTATTTTAGTTCCATTCGAATTCCATGCAAAGGCACGCACAAAAGCAAACTCTTCTTCGTAGACCCAGTCGGTCACCCCATTGATGATTTTGTTTTTGACGCCGTCATCTGTAATTTGCCTTGTTTTTTTTGAGGTTATATCGAAAATGTAAAGATTGTTGCTCGATACATAGGCAACTTGCCTACCATCTGGCGATAGTAAAGGTTCTTGAATTTTGGCATCTGAAACCTTGGTCAAGCTTTTAGATTCAATGTCATAAACAAAAAAAATACCCAATGTTGAACGTCTAAAAATCGGTTCTACTTGGGTAGCCAAAAGAATTTTTGATTCATCTTCACTAAAGGAATAGGAAGAAAAATTTTGTATCGACTCCAAATCGCTTGAAGAAACAATGGTTTCGACCTTCTCTAAAGTAGTATAGTCATACTTGTCGAGACGACTGCTGCCATTAGACCTGTCTAAATTGAGAATGGTGTATTGCTTACCATTTTTCATCGATTGCAGTAGTGGCAAGCCTTCGGTATCAAATTCCCCTGCATAAATTTTTTCTACTGAAATCTGTTTCCCTTGCGCATTTATCGTTGCAAAAAAACCAAGGGAAAAAATCAAAAGAACATAAAAATTTTTCATCAAAATAAATTTTCACAGCTAGCAAATCTGATAGTTATCACATTGCGTATTAGCCGTCCATTTTATCTAAACACTCCAAAGAGCCTTCAAAAATCCTCAAAAATCGGTTCATTTTGTCAATTTTACTAATTATTCTTCTTAAAAAAGCGGGTCACGACATAAAAAGCACAATTTTAAGAGTGGTAAACGGTCGCCCGCATTTTCGTCATAATGCGTATCTTTGTCATAGTAACTACCAACCTTATGACTTCTCCTATTGAAGGATTTTCCAAACTGACCAAGAACGAAAAAATAGAGTGGATCGCTGAGCATTACACAGATAATTCCAAAACGACCAAGTCCATTTTAAAACGCTATTGGAACTCCGAAAACAAGCTTCAAAAACTGCACGACGAATTCATTGAGAACACAATTACCAATTTCTATCTCCCATTAGGTATTGCCCCAAACTTCTTGATTAACGACAAATTGTATGCCATTCCCATGGCCATAGAAGAAAGTTCGGTAGTTGCGGCAGCCAGTAAAGCGGCTAAATTTTGGTTGGATCGGGGGGGATTTAAAACCAAAGTGCTAGGCACGCAAAAAATTGGTCAAGTGCATTTCATGTACGTCGGAGATACTGAGAAACTGATTGCTTTTTTCAAATCGGTGAAATCAAAACTTATTTCAGATGCGGCCCATATCACAAAAAACATGGAGAAACGTGGTGGGGGCATCAAAGAGATAACCCTCCGCGATAAAAGCAACCAACTCAAAAACTACTTTCAGCTCCATTGTACATTTGAAACATTGGATGCTATGGGCGCTAATTTTATAAATTCATGCCTAGAACAATTTGCCAAGACCTTTAAAAAGGAAGCACAAATATTTGCCGTATTTACCGAAACGGAAAAAGATATCGAAATTGTGATGAGCATACTTTCGAATTACGTACCCAATTGTTTGGTACGCGCAGAGGTCAGTTGCCCTATACATAGACTAACGGCAAATGCTTCGATACCAGCGAGAGAGTTTGCCGACAAAATGGTCAGGGCCGTGAATATTGCCCAAATCGAGCCATTTAGAGCCGTCACACATAACAAGGGAATCATGAACGGCATCGATGCCGTGGTATTGGCCACTGGGAATGATTTTAGGGCCATTGAAGCAGGGGTTCATGCATATGCAAGCAAAGATGGATTATATACCAGCCTTTCACATGCAAATATCGAGAATGATATTTTTAAATTCTGGATTGAGGTACCCTTGGCACTAGGCACAGTAGGAGGGTTAACAAGTTTGCATCCAATGGTCAAACTGGCTTTAGAAATATTACATAAACCCTCGGCAAAAGAATTGATGCAAATAGTAGCCGTAGCCGGACTAGCACAGAATTTTGCAGCTTTAAGTTCATTGGTGACCACAGGAATCCAAGAAGGTCATATGAAAATGCACCTTATGAATATTCTCAATCAATTGGGTGCAACCAACGAGGAGAAACAGGTACTGAAACAGTATTTCAAAAAAAATACGGTCACACACAGTGCTGTTGTGGAAGCTTTTGAGAAGCTTAGAAAAGAACAATGAACCAGCAATTCTATAGCAACGGAAAACTTCTATTAACCGGCGAGTATGCGGTTCTCGATGGCGCATTGAGTTTAGCCCTGCCCAGTCGCTATGGGCAATCGCTTAAAATCTCAGCACACGCGTACCCTGAACTTCAATGGAGAAGCAAAGACGATAAAGGGTCAACTTGGTTCGAATCGGTTTTTGAGCTACATCCTATCGTGAAACAACAATCTATCGCTACAAAAACCAAAGGTCTAAAAGAACGGGAAACTGTAGCCATCGCCGAAATGCTTATTAAAATATTGACAGAGGCCCGAAAATTGAACCCTGAGTTTCTTTTAGGGAAGCAAGGGTATTCCGTTGAGACAAAATTAGACTTTCCCAGAAACTGGGGCCTCGGATCGTCATCTACGCTTATCAACAACGTCGCACAATGGGCACAAATCGATGCACAAACGCTCTTACAACGAACTTTCGGCGGCAGTGGGTATGATATTGCATGTGCACAGCATAACGGGCCAATTCAGTATCTAATCGAACCTAAGGGCAAAAGACCGGAAGTGAAAATGGTCGATTTTGACCCACCCTTTAAAGAGCAGCTATATTTCGTTCATTTGAACAAGAAGCAAAATAGCCGAGAGGGCATCGCCCAATACCGAAAACAAAAATTCGACACCTCTGAATTGGTGGAGAAAATATCAAGAATAACTCAAGACATCACCACTTGTAACACCTTGGTTCAATTCAACAGTTTAATTAAAGGGCACGAGGCAATTCTTTCTGAAGTACTTCAAATACCTACGATTAAAGAAAGTCATTTTTCCGATTTTGAAGGTGCTGTAAAAAGCCTTGGAGCCTGGGGAGGAGATTTTATTTTAGCAACGGGGGACAAGAAAACTCCACTTTATTTCAAAGAAAAAGGGTATGAAACTATCATACCCTATTCAAAAATGATTTTGTAGCTGACTATCAAGTTTTAAAACCTGTAGAAAACAGCTGCTAAAAGAAGGTGGCCCTTTTGTCTTCTATTTCGGCACGCTCTTTTAATGCGTTATAAACTTCAGTATTTACTCTGGCCGCATTAGTTGTTTTTAATGCATTGGCATAGGTACTATAGTTATCCAGTTTAGGAGCTTCGGTCTTCTTTGTTAGGGTTATCATGAAAATACCGCTATTTCCTTCTATTAGACCTGAAGTGTCTCCTTCTTTCATCGTAAACGCCCTTCCTACTACTTTAGGCTCACTACCAGCACCAGGAATTGTAGGAGACTTTACTGCAAGGGCCGAGGCTGTGGAAACAGCAACGTTATTGTCCTTTGCCAAGTCTTCCATAGTTTTTCCCTTGTTAGCTTCCAAAATTTGAGCTGCCTTACGTTCTTTTCGAATTTTAGGTAAAACCGTAGCAGAGGCTTCGTCAGCAGACATAAGTCCTTCTTCATATTTTGCAGTCAATTGTACAACCGCATATCCTCCATTGATATCAAAACGTTTGATATCCCCAATTTCAGAATCCCCTTTAAAAGCCCACTGAACTATGCTGCGTTGTGCGCCTAGCCCTGGTAGGTTTTCATCCATTGCCTTTATCTTATTCACGGGACGTACCACATAGTTGTTTTCCTTCGCTAAATCACTGAATGACTTTTCTGAAGAAGTCGATTCCATTTCAAATTTAGTGGCATCGGTAAACAAACCATTGCTTGTTTCTTCCGATGGTTGAATTTCCCTTGCCAAAGTAGCGATTTGAACAACATCTTCCTTATCATCGATTTTGATTACGTGAAAACCGAAATCGGTCTCTACCATGCCAATGGTACCGACAGAATTTTCAAAAGCGAAATCGTTGAATTCAGGAACCATTCTACCTTCTTGAAAATAACCAAGGTCACCACCATTAGGTGCTGACGGACCATCGGAATTATCTCTTGCCAATTCTACGAAAACAGCATCTTTTTTCTTTGCATCACGTAGTAATTCTTTAGCCTTCTTTTCAGCTTCTTCTTTTGTGCGCTTCACATCAGGGTTTGCCCTTTCGGCACCCTCGTACTGAATAAGAATATGGCTTGCCTTTACCGATCCATTTGGTTTTCTGTTGACCATTTTAGAAACTTTAAAGAAATCACCATCGCGATAGGGGCCAAAAAGCTCCCCTACTTTTAAGGTCATCAAAGTGTCTGCAAAATTAGATGGTAACTCCTTTTTTGCCCTATAGATCGTATCAAATTTCACATCTGAGTTTCTGTCAAGAAAATCAGTTATATTTTTTGTGTTTCTAAAACCTCTTAGAGTGTCGTTTTGATCATTTTGCGCATTGTACTCGATGGTATCGTCCATCAATTTGGCAATCTCATCCTCTACGGCTTTCTCATCTTCAGCAGATGGCTTTTCTTCAAAATAGACAAATTGAATATCTCTAGCCTTCTCTTGTTTAAAATCTTCCTTATGTGCTTGAATATAGGCCGAGATATCACTTTTAGACACTACAATAGAACTATCAGGTATAGACGTAAATGGTATTCTCACATATTTGATGTCCATTTTATCATTCGCAAGCTTATAATCCATCTCACCCTCTTTCAAAGTAGCACCAACCCCGGCTTTGACCAAGTTGAAATAAGTTTGCTCTTTGGCCATTTGAATTATGGCTTTTTCAGTTTGCAACCAACTATCATAACGAAGTGGGTTGGTCGCTTTCCAGCTTGCAACGGCATCTCTGAACATGTTTTCATCGAATACGCCGCTTTGATTTTGAAATTCAGGACTTTGGGCGTAACCGCTCGTTCTTAAAAAGTTAATAATCTGATCTTGCTCGATATCAACCCCTAAATCTTCGAATTGCTGCTCCAATATGCTGCTTCTTACCTGTTGCTCCCATACTTGATTAACAGTCTGCATAGTCGAACTTGATGGAGGAGCATTTCTTGTGGCAATCTCAAGGTTCTGCCTAAATTCGTCAATGGAAATCTCATCTCCATTTATTTCGGCGACCGTAGAGCCTATTTTCTCTCCTCCAAAACCAGTGCTGGTAAAAACCCCTGAAATCACAAATGCGAACAAGGCCAAGCCAATGATTAAAATCAAAACGGTTGTACGTTTTCTTATCTTCTCTAAAATAGCCATTTTATGGAATGTTTAAAATCAGGTGGCAAAACTACCACTTTTCTTTCATCTATCTAAAATTTTTTGTCTTAGGAATAAAAAACAAGCCACTGATTTTTATCGCCTTACCCATTTGGGCGTTTGATTAGCTGCCGCTCAGACCGACATGAAATGTTGAAGACTAATCTTTTTCAAGCACTTCTAGCTCAACCAAATCTATTTTCGTGTTGGAAACTTCCAGTATTGTAAATAAAAAGTGACCTACCTTTATCTCAGCATTTTTTTCAGGTATTTCGCCCGTTTCATTCACGATTAAACCTCCAACCGTCTCGTACTCATCATTTTCAGGCAAGTCTAACTTGTAGTTTTCATTGATATAATCAACCTCGAGACGCGCTGAAAATTTGTAGTGCGTGTCATCGATCTGCTCCTCGAGCAAATCGGTAGAATCATGTTCATCTTCAATTTCACCAAAAAGTTCTTCCACAATATCTTCGACAGTCATTAAGCCGGAAGTTCCACCATACTCATCCAATACTACGGCAATACTTTTACGTTTTTTTGTCAAAATGTTGAGAATACCGTGAATTAGCATTGTTTCAGGAACAAATTCTACTGGGAGGAGAATACTTTTTATCGTCTTTGGTTTCTTAAACAACTCATAAGAATGTACATAACCGATAATATTATCAATCGTGTTCTTATAGACCAATATTTTGGAATAACCCGTTTGTGTAAAAATCTTTGCCAAATTCTTGGGTGTCTCGTGAAGCTCGACAGCGGTGATTTCCGTTCTCGGTATCATTACCTCCCTTGCCTTGACTTCGGAGAACTCTAACGCGTTTTGAAAAATCTGTATTTCAGAATCTACCACATCTTCTTCCTCTACAGTTTCCATTTGCTCGGTGATGTAATCACCCAATTCTATTTTACTAAAGGCCAATTGTACTTCATCGCCATCCGTCTTAAAAATTGTTTTTAAAATAAAATCAGAAATCTTGATTACAAAATCAGATATCACCGAAAACAAAATATAAAAAAGATACGCGGGTAAGGCAAAAACCTTTAATAAGGTGTTCGCATATACCTGAAATAGTACTTTGGGTAAAAATTCAGCCGTCAACAATATTATTAAAGTTGAGATCAAAGTCTGAAAAAGAAGACTAAAATCTGTAAGCATTACGTTTATAAACCCATAGGCCGATGGCACCATTCCTTCGAACCACACCATCAACAGCTCACCCATATAAAGCCCGTAGACCACTAAAGCAATATTGTTGCCAATTAGCATCGTGGCAATAAACTTAGACGGTTTTTTGGTCAGGCGTGCAAGCACTTTGGCCAAAAAACCTTCCTGCTTCTTTACAATTTCGATATGTATTTTATTGGCAGAGATAAAAGCGATCTCCATCCCCGAGAAAAAGGCGGAAAGCAGTAAACAAGTTACAATAATAAATATAGCAATTCCCACGATTACCGTTGATTGTCTTGTTTTCTTTGTTCAAATTTCTTCCGATAATTCCTTCGAAAAAGAAACATCCCGACAGAAACTATTGCAAAAAAGACAAACAAATAGGCGTTTTGACGATCAGTATTCCAATCGGTGTAAATTCGATACAGTGAGAAAAATGCTACCCCCAAGTATAGATATTCGGTATACTTCAAAATTTTAATCATCAGCTTCTTCTTTTATCATCATTAAACCATTGGTCTTGTGCGCCTTTAAAAGGCTAAGGTCTTTATAGAAATCCATACCCTCTCCATCCATAACGGTACCGTCTTCAGGATTGGTATATTTAAATTTTTCTTGGGTAAAAATCCATTCGTTGTCTTGGTCATAATACAACTGGGAGGTTTCCAACTTTTTGCCATCATGTGATTCGATAATCACATTCCCTTGCAAATCTATCACATTTGATATGGAATATACAATTCCATAATCAGCCCTTATGATACTTTTACGATTCTCATCGTCAAAAAAGTCAACCTGAAGCCCTTCTGGAAAGGTCATGTGCGGAAAAGAAAGATTTTCATAGTTTTCCCCCACCGAACTAGTCAAAATCGCAATAACCTTTGAAGATGCGGAATCTTCACTATCTAGATCTTTTTGTGCTTTGGTACGCACCAACCTAAAGTTATGTGCGACACCTCTGGGGTACATTTGTTTCTGGGCTTCGTCTCCCACCCTTTTATAATTATCTTGACACGAAAAAAAAAGCATTGCCATTAAGATTAAAACGGCAATGCAATTCAATTTATTTCCAGAAAATAGTGTCACATCTTATAAATTGGGCACTTTTATGCTTCCGCCGACCCAGCAGCTGAAAGATATTGTCTTACCGGCATTTCCTGAATTAAAAATCTCGGTCTTAGAAGGTGCTTTCGCTCTATAACTCGCAGCAGCCTGATTGGCACTTGAACTTAATGCAGGATCAACTCTACCAGCTCTAACAGCCATGTCAGTGGCTTTCCAATACATCGCCTTTTTCTCAAAGGTTGTAGATCCACATTCATTGGCACTACTTGCATATAGGCTGGCAATCAACAAATAAGCCCTGCCGTTCGATGGATCTGCATCGATCGCCATTTGCGCATATTTTCTAGAAGTAGATTTACTCCCTTTTCTTTTATTGATAACAGCAACTTTATAGGCAATACCAGATTTCTTTTTTCCATCGGTCTGAAGACTCATAGCCTTATCGAAATCGGCCAATGCACCTTTAGTGTCACCATTCTTCATTTTTATCGTTCCGCTATAAACCCATCCTTCAGCAGAAGGATCTAAGGCCATTTGTGCGTCAAATAATTTTTGAAACATTGGATCGTCGGTACATTCTTTGTTGAACATTCTACCCACAGCGCGCTTTACCCAAGTAACGTCGCTTTTCTTTTCTTCAAAACTCTTTTCATATAAAGGAATCAAATTGTCGCAATCGGCCAAACTTCCTAACTTAGAGTCGATACTACCAGCAATTTTACCGTAGGATTCAGAATTAGTAGTTGCAATTTTCAACGACCTTTTCTCCTTCGAAGTAATCGTGCCCAATGAATCTCTCGGCAGTAACTTGGTTACAACAGCTGTCAACTCATTGTTCTCTTCCTCTATTTTGTCATTCACATCATCATAGACGTCGAATACTTCTTGCAAGTCTTTTTTACCAGACTTGTGCAAATCGACCAAACTGGAAAAATACAAATAAAGCGCTCTAGAGTTCTTGAAATTTTTACGGTCTTCTTGAAATGCCTTATGGAGCATTTCATAAATTTCAGAATCAGAACCCATTTTGTTCTCATATTTCAACAGAGCCTTGTCTATGGCCACCGTAGCCGGAGTCGCTTTTTTAGGAAAATACTTTGTGCTATTGTCATAAAGTGTCAATAAATCTTGTATGACGGCATCTTTTTCAGCTCCAGATGATTTTTCTATTTTATCTTTAAGAATACGTTCTCCATATAAGAAGTTAGCCCAGTTTACATCTGGACAGTTATCATACACCATTTTCCAAGGGGTATACGCTGCATCATAGTTTTTCACTTTGACATGCTCTACATAAATCGAAAGGTTGGTCATACATTCCTGATTTTGCGCTTGAGCATTACTAACTCCCATGAACCCCAAAAGCACTACCGCCGTGAAGTAAAATTTCCTTTTCATCTGATTAGATATTTTATATTTGGTTAATGTACTAAATTTTTATTAATTTATTTTCCTTTTCAAGAACCATAAATCGTTCAAAGACAATCCTACATTGACTTTAAAGTAACTCTCTTCAACTAAATCGGCTGACGTAGTACCCCTTCTTCCCAACTCAAAACCCAGGTTAAGATTCGAGGGAATTACTCTACTCAACGGTAATCCAACTCCAAAAGTTATGCCAAAGTTATTAATTTCCGCGTCATTGACCATCATACCAGTCTTGTCCAATCTCAATCCTGCGCGATATGTGATCCTTTTGATATAATTGTCAAAGGAGTCATGATCGGGAATAAAGAACCCTCCCAAAGCCAAGACGCTTGCATCTTTATACACCAAATTTTCGGTGTCTAAAAAACTATTTGAATACTCACTTAACCCTTGAAAGCTGTACTCGGCCCCCAAGAACCATTTTCGTTCTTCCCCATACCCCAAACCTAGGGTTGTTGTTGTAGGTATCTGAAAACCCTCTTTATCAAGACCTTGTGCAGCCAAATCAACATCAACGACTTCTATATCCCCACCATTCTGTAATGAAAAAGAACCGATTCTCCTCGTATTTCTGGCCACCAAATTAGCTTGGGTATTGATACGCAAGGTAGAATGTAACGTATGTCTCTCATTAATTTTTGGCGTGTAGTTCAAGGCATAGGCAAAATCTACCCCATTTATTTTTGACATCCGTTCGTCTTTCGTACCAAATTGAACATTCTCTGTCATCTGCAGGCGGCTGCTCTCTATAGTTCCAAAATTTAAATTGGCCGTGACCCCGATGCTCAGGTTTTTTATAACCTCGTAACCAGCAGAAAAATAGACTTTGTTCAAGCCGCCTTCACCAGAATATTGATTAGTGACCGCCTCTCCATTACTATTGGTAGTTTCCGATACCAAATTATAGCCTACCGATGAATAGGGCATAACACCGAAACCGATACCCAAACCTTTGCGCCAACTAAAAGCCAATGCAATATAATCAAGGTTGGTAATCGAACTACGCTGCTCATCGGTAAAACTTTTAAGACGTAATTCTTTACGAGAGACCCCTGCGGCGTAGGTTGTGATTCCGAAATCACCCCCTGCCGGTATTCCAAGCTTACTGTAGGCCGCCGGATTTTTTAGGTTTATATGGATACTATCGGCGTAAACACCAATACCTCCCATCATCTGATTCTCAGCGGTACTTGTGGTCCGCATGTCCCCAATTCCGAAGTAGGAATATGGTGAAGCAGTACCATTTTGGGCAAACAGGCCGGTTACGGCACCGTACACCAACAAAATAACAATTTTTTTAATCATTTAAGGTTTGTTGTACTCCAACAAATGGTTTAATCCCTCTAGGAGAAAATTGGAAAGCGCAAATATGGTATTTTTTAACCGTTTAGACAAAAAATGGGCATCACCGCCTGTTAAAATAACTGTTAAATCTGTGAAACGGGAATTATATTGGTCAATGACCCCATCAATTTCATGACAAATACCATTTATCACCCCGCTTTGAATACTGCTCTGGGTAGAGTTACCAATAAAATCAAAAGGCGCTTCAAACTTGAGCAAAGGCAAATTCGAAGTTTGTTCGTGCAAGGCCCTATACCGCATGTTCAAACCAGGAGAAATAGAACCACCTAGATATTCTCCATAATCGTTGACCATATCATAAGTAATACAGGTACCCGCATCGATTACCAGCGTATTGCCTTTTTGATTGTGATAAAAAGCGGCCGTGGCCAATGCAATTCTATCGGCACCAAGGGTCTGTGGTGTCGCATATGAATTCTTGAACGGGGTCTTTGTTTTATGGTCGAGCATATGCACAAAACAAAAAACGGACAACACTTTAATCATCTTTTCATCGAGCTCCCCCACCGCCGATACGATGGCACGCTCCAATTCTGGATACCGATCACAGACCTCCATTACCTGCTCAACATGTGATTCACCCCGCATTTGCTGCTGATGAAGCAATTTTCCCCTATCAAAAACGGCCAGTTTCACCGAACTATTTCCGACATCGATTATTAAGTTCATAGGGCAAAGATCAAAAAATGTTGGATAACGAGCACCTTTTTTTGAATTTTTGTTTGCAGTTCTTAAAATTGAAATTATATTTGCACCCGCCTTAGCAAAGCCTTTGGCTTAAAATGGCATGGTGCCTTAGCTCAGTTGGTAGAGCAATGGACTGAAAATCCATGTGTCCCTGGTTCGATTCCTGGAGGCACCACGAAAATCCCCGTACCTACGGGGATTTTTTGTTTATGATACATTTTCTATACATTATCCATAGCCCGAGCGGGGAAACTATTATGTCGGGGAGACTCTCGATGTAGCGGAACGACTGAAACTCCACAGAAAACATTATTTTAAAAAGGCATATACAGCGATGGCCACGGACTGGGAATTGGCCCTATCAAAAACACCATAATCAATAGTACTTTCCAGAGATTTTCAAGAAAAGCAGATTTTGCACCAATACCCCGATCTCCCTCTTTTTCATAACTATCAGACATTTTTTAATCGGTACAACTTAGAAAGCATCTATTACCAGCAAAAATAAAATCTGACTTTTATCCCTGATTATCATCCAGTGTATAAAAATGTATAAATCACCTTCACTGTAGGCATACAAATCGAAAAAAACTTAACTTTAAAAAAATAATAGGTTTGAAAAAGATACTCTCCCTGCTATCGCTCCTACCATTGCTTGCTGGTTTTTCTTGCAAGGAAATGCCGCTTAAAATCGATATCGAAGCCCCGAAGAAAATCGCTTATGGAGCAGATACCTTAAAGCTTTCCGAAACCGAGAAGTACGATAAAGTATTGGGCGCCCTTGTGGGTTCAGCCATAGGAGATGCTATGGGAGCTTCAACCGAAATGTGGCACCGAAAAGATATTCAATTGAAGTACGGTTATATCACCGGACTTACCCCTGCAGTTCGTACACAATCACCGGAGGGAACGTGGGGGCATAACCTTTCCGCTGGCACAACTACCGATGACACACGCTGGAAATTACTTATGGTCAAGTATTTTAGCGATAGTAAAGGGAAGCCCGAAGCTAAAAAATTCTCAAAATTCATAACTGACTACTACCAATCTCTTGCCAGAACCTTGGCCGATAAGGATCTTTTGACCAATACCGACCTATTGGACGAAAAAATAGAAAAAATGGATTGGATCAAGGAATGGGCCCGAGTTTCCCTAGCCTACCAAGAAAGTGATGAAGAATATCAAAAATCGTTAAACCGGTTTTATGGTGGAGAAATGTCATGTGCCGGACAACTTTATACCCCGATGTTCGGTCTTATCGCCCATAACGTAGAGGGCGCCTATAATATGGGCTACGCCCACTCTATTTTTGATTTGGGATACGCCAAAGATATATCTGGCTTAGTCGCTGCCATGACCCAAATGGCGATGCGCACCCAAAACATGGACTCTATATTGAATACCGCAACTTTTGTTGACCCCAATGGATATCAAGACAGTAGATTGGTAGGCCGTATCGCCTATTCGGTTGCCGATGTTTCTATAAAACACGTGCTAGGTGTAAATGACATAACACAAAACGATTCGGTAACCGCAAGAGATTCGCTTCAATTCAAAATGCCCAAAAATTTTACGGGAGCAGAAAGCGATTGGGTGCGTCAAGAAATGGTCTATCAATTTTTAGAAAAGAATGAAAAAGCTATCGCTTTCCATTCTGGTGAAATCTGGCAAATTCTGGTTACCGCCCTGCAATTTGGGGAAGGGGACTTCACAAAAACCATGCAGTTTATCGTAAATTACGGGCGAGACAATGACACCGTAGCCGCCGTAGTAGGTATGATTCTTGGAGCAAAAGACGGATTTTCGAATCTGCCCGAAGAACTACGGAATAAGGTATTGAAAGTAAACAAAGAGCAAATGGGCATTGACCTTGAAGCCTTGGCCCAAGAAATGTTACCTAGAGATAAAGAAACTCTATAAGCAAATCTAGTACTGAGGATAAATTACATTGCGCATTCATCAATCAAGAACAACTTATTTCGATCTGTTCTATACACTTTCTTTATTAATCATTTGATGTAAAATATTGGTAACCTCCCCTTCGTTTATCCGTTACCTAATACTACCTTATACTCCATGACCAATTAAATCGAACATTTCAATTATCAATTGAAATTGGCAGTACTTTTGCTATATTATAGTTCAAAGAACATTACTAGAATAAATGATTAAATACATACTAATTACATACGCTATACTATTTCTCTCGCCCATAGCAAATGGCCAGAAGAAGTGGGATGCCGACCAGTTAAAAAAACAAATAGCGGAATATAAAAATGATATTCGCGGCCCATATAAAGACATCCGCTGGTTTTGTGGTGATGGAAGTGTCCGTCTTCCAAAAGACCCCTGCCCTGAAAATATCGGTCCCGGTGTTCAACATGCGCGATATAAAGATGCCGTTCTTGCACTTGGAAAGGATCACCATATTTACTTGGGTCAATTGCTGACTTACACAGCTGCCGCCGATTTCTGGGATGCGGAAAACGACCACTCTCGTCTAAAACAGTACCAACTTGATAAATATCTACGCTCCGTAGATAATGGTTGGGTAAACCAAAAAGGCCAATTTTACCGCGGAGCCGTGCAAGCGGAAGATGAGGAAGCCTCCGGAATCGCATTTTACAAATGGTTATTGACGAAAGATAATGTCTTAAAGCAAAACTTTTTTCTTGTACGCCAATCACTCAAAGATATTCCCCATAGTGGAGACGATAATTTCGCCCAACTTATGCGTAGCCAGTCAAAAGTAATCGCCGATGAATACCCTGCTTTTATGGAGCTAAGGGTAAAAATACACGGTCAACCCGAAGCTGACGATATCGAAAAGGTAAAAGCATTTCGACAAAAGAACAGGGCCAAACTCAACACCTCTCTGAACCAAAAACTCAATGGACTCATTGCCACTATGACCAACTTCTTTGAACCGTTGGATATAAAAAATTTGGGGACCAAAGCCGCCGCACTAAAAAGCACTCCATTGGGCAATACTATCGATGACTATATTTCTAAAAACAGTAAAGTAAGTGACCCTGTACAACTCATTGTCGAAACTTCAAATCTCTTATTGCAAATAAGACAAGGAATTTTAGCCGAAAAAAGACCATCGTCACGACTTCAACTTCTAGATATTTCATTGAAACTCGAAGAGCTGCTATTTAAAAATGTTCCTAATTGGCAACCTCAAACACTAAAACAACAATTGCAGAAAATAGAAACTTTGGCAAAGGGTGCAGTTGGCGCCGGGTATTTGGAACTTTGGGAGTGGGAGCAGATACAACCCACATTGAGCAAATTCGATACTGAGCAAATGACGCTGGCGCAATTGACTACTATTTTAGAAACCGCCCGTAGCACTGTTGAGTGGAGTGCCGCCATGGTAAAGGCAAACTACCAAGAAGAAGTTAACACTTACAGTAGTTTCGAGCCCAAGACATATGGTTTTATTGATGACCGCATTCGCGGTTCTATAGCATTACATCTGGGAAAAAGTGTCGGTGATTTGGGTGATTTTATAGCCAGAGAATCAGCCTTGGTCAATACCATCATGGATATTACGAACCCAAGTACCGTACGCGGACTCAACCCTGGCTATGCATTTGGCGAATTAGTAGTTGTTGCAGGTTCACCGGAAGATATAGAGGTGTCCTCCAATAAGATCTATATTTTCAGAAAATCTCCTTCCGATTTAAAACCTGTAGCGGGTATAGCCACTGTTGCAGAGGGGAATATGGTTTCACACGTGCAGTTGCTCGCTCGAAATTTAGGTATACCCAATGCCGCGCTATCCGATGAAAATCTTCAAAGCCTACTCAAATATAGCGGACAAAACGTCTTCTATGCGGTATCGAACAAGGGCAACGTTATCTTAAAACCAGAGTCGCAGATGACGGCCCAAGAACGAGGACTGTTTATGAAAAAAAATCGTAGCACCGATAAAATTGAAGTGCCCATAGAAAAAATACGACTAGATCAAACTCAGATTTTGAATCTTAGAAATGTTGACGCAAGTGATTCAGGGGAGCTCTGCGGGCCAAAAGCGGCAAATCTAGGGCAGTTAAAGAAAATGTTCTCAGATAAAGTTGTGGAAGGCCTTGTCATACCCTTTGGCATATTTCGCGAACATATGGACCAAGCAATGCCTGGGCAAAACGACAGCTATTGGCAATTTTTAAAAACTATGTTCGCCAATGCGGATGAAATGCGCAGTAAAAACATTTCTGAGGCTGAAGTAGAGAATTTTCAATTGCTTCAGCTTCAAATATTACGCGATGCCATTAATAAAATGGACTTAAAGGCGGAGTTCATAACCCAGCTTGAAAGAGATTTCAAGGGTATTTTAGGTAAATCCCTTGGTGAAATCCCAGTTTTTCTACGTAGCGACACCAATATGGAAGATCTAAAAGATTTCACGGGTGCCGGTCTCAACCTTACCCTTTTCAATGTAGTCGACAAGCAGAAGATATTGAATGGCATCAAGCAAGTTTGGGCTTCACCATATACCGAACGAAGTTTTAAATGGCGCCAAAAGTATTTATTGAACCCTGAAAATGTCTTTCCTTCAATTTTAGTTATACCGAGTGTTGATGTTGATTATTCAGGCGTTTTGATTACAAAGGGCATCAATTCAGGGAATGAAAAAGACCTGACCGTTGCGTTTAGCAGAGGCGCTGGCGGAGCGGTTGATGGCCAGTCCGCAGAAACTTATACCATTTACGATAAGGGGGGATATCGGCTTTTGGCTCCTGCAAGGGAGACCTATTACAATAGTTTGCCACAAACTGGGGGAACGGGACAACAAACTGCAACTTTTGAGAAAGCTGTTTTGAACGAAAAGAATATCGGTGAAATCAGAGAATTCGCAAAAACCATTCGAAAAACACTTCCCAAAGAAACCAAATCAGATTATGATGGAGCTTATGACGTTGAACTCGGTTTTCAAAACGATAAATTATGGCTCTTTCAAATTCGACCCTTTGTTGAAAACAAAAAAGCCCTGAGTTCTGAGTATTTAGAATCGATTACCCCTAAAATAGATAGTAATAAAGAACTCTTACTTTCAACTAGACTTCAATGAAAAATATAATTTTATACACGAACCTGTTTTTTTGTTGCTCCGCTTTTTCGGTACTAAACTATTACCCCATTGATGGGTATGAGTATACTGGAATCAAACGCCTTAAACGTTTGGAATTAATTAAAAGTGGCCGAATCAAGGATGCCACGGCACTTCCGGCAGGGGCACTAAAATCGTATAGCGAGATTAATCTAAACCTGACTTCTAGAAGTACCGACAGTGTGGGTATCATTCTAAAAAAAGATGAAGCTTTTCAATCTGAAATAAGCAATCTGTTCAAGGGACTTGACAAAAGTTATTCACTGGCAGTATTAGACATTTCCGATGTGAACAACATACGTTATGCACAACGCAATGAAACTTTCGGCTACCAACCTGGCAGCGTAGGGAAGCTTGCCGTATTGAACGGACTTTTTACGCAACTGGCCAACATATACCCCGATTCATGGGAGAAACGCACAGAGCTGTTGCGAAACAAATCGGTCAAGGCCGGGGTTTGGGGATTGACCGACGAGCATACAATCCCTATTTACAATATTGAAAAAAATACGTTGGTGAAGCGACAGGTAGTTGCCAGCGATGTCTTCACCCTATATGAATGGGCCGACCATATGCTCTCAGTGAGTAACAATGGGGCGGCCAGTATTGTTTGGCGCGAGGTATTGCTTATGGCCGCATTTGGCCATGATTACCCTTTGCTAACCGAGGAAGAAGCTTTGGAATACTTTAAGACAACGCCAAAAAAAGACTTAACGGATTTGGGTAATGATGTGGTCAATCTTCCATTGAGGGATTTGGGGATTACAGCGGATGAATGGCGCTTGGGCAGTTTTTTTACAAGAGGTGCGAATACGTATGTTGGCGATAAAGGAGGAAGTATCGGTACTCCTTTGGGGCTGATGAAATTTTTGGCTCAATTGGAACAGGGAAATGTCATTGATGCCCAGAGCAGTCTAGAGATGAAAAGATTACTATATATGACCGATAGACGCATACGTTATGCGCAAGCCCCTGCGTTAAAAGAAGCAGCCGTATATTTTAAATCGGGTAGCCTGTACAAATGCGACCGTAGTAAGGGAGAAGCTTGCGGAAAATATATGGGAAATGTTCAAAACTTTATGAATTCAGTGGCTATCGTCGAACACCCTGATAATTGTCGCTATTTGGTTGTTCTGATGACCAATGTTTTACGAAAAAATTCAGCCAGTGACCATATGTACCTAGCTGGGAATATCGACAAAATAATTCGGAAGAATTAATCTGAACGACGCATGGCATTTAAGGCTTCTGCTGCAAAAGTTCTTAATTTGAGATCATCACTTTTGACATAATTTTCGACAATTGGAATGTATTTTTCGCTTTTTTGGTGCTTTATCAAATACAGAACCGCTAATTTAAGTTTAAGGTCATTGCCTTCGAGCAAAAGCTTGAAACACTCCATTTCGGTCGGTACCGTATGTTTTATTTTATGGAGCACTTCTTCCGAAGACACATCCAAGGCGGTTTCTTCGATAATGGGCAACAAGGTTCTTTTCAAATCTCCCGTCAGCAAATTATCTAAAAACTCAATGGCATTGGCCTGAGCTTCCTGTTTTTCGCTCAAAAGGCCCTCGTACGCAATTTCAACATCTTTTTGCCGATATCGAAGTCCTAATAATTTAAAGATACGTTCTAACCCAGCATCTAAGCGTCGCTCTAAAAGCTCTAAAAGACTGGTACGCGCGTCACGCTCCGCTTCGGTAATCTCTTTCTGCGACTTTTTACGGTTTCGATACGAAATTATGATCTGGGTATGCATTGCCGACAATGTCTTATGATGCAGTTTACATTCCTCCAAAATAATGGCCACTACTTTATACCTATTAAATTTTAATTCGGGATGATTTCTTCTTATTTCACTTAATGCGCGTATACTCTCTAAACGTATTCCTAAATCGGGATCGTTCAAAAGCTCCAGCAAACAGCGAACCGCTTCTTGCGAATTAAAACCTTTTATAACCATTGGAACAAAGCGACATATTTCAAGGGTCGTCAAGCGATTCAATATAGTATTGGTCAGTACTGAAATCATTTTCATCCCATAATTTTGCAGTGCAGCTACGGAATTTCTACGGTACTTTTTATTCTCTAAAAAATTGAGTAAAACAGGAATAAAGTCTTCATACATACTCATCCCCGCTGCTTCTATGGCGGTTTCAACGACTTCAGTAGCGTCGTTTGAAAAATTGTCAAAGATGAACGAATAATATTCGGGCATATTGGCCATACCGATTACCAGTAAGACATTTTTTGTTTCGGCGACTTTCACATTTTTTGACCCAGAACCACATTCTTCAACCCTTTCTTGAATACGTTGCTTTAGATTATAGGCTAATTTCAGCGTCTGATTATCCCTAGCTTCCCTTGCCAGGCAAATGAGTGCGGCATCTGCGATCTTTTTATTGGAATCATCCAGATATCTATCGTAAATAAGACCACTATTTTTTCCAGCATGTAAAAAAAGGTATTCTAAGGTCGCAATGGTAAGGGCGTCATCGTGAGTGTTCAGCAATTCCGAGACATTGGTAATCATTGTTGAACTATTCAAAAAATATAGGTTACGCATAGCGGCCGCGCGTACTTTCGTAGAAGGATGCTGCAATAAATGCTGTACGTCTTCTTCAAATCGCTTGTCATTTATTTCCATCAATTTACCCAACATAAAGAGAATCTGCTCCTCGGTGCCACTTTGAAAAACCATGCGCATCCCCCGTACTGTAGATGTATTTTCAACCAATGTTTTTTGCACTTTTACCTTTTGCTCTGTCAACTCTTCCAAATTACTGCGGAAAGTTTTGTAGTACTCTTTACGAACACGAAGAATAAAAAACACCCACACCCCCACCAACAGTATTATTAAAGCGGCAATGTAGAACGAGGACAACTCTAGGCCTTGAACAATAAAAATCAACAAAAAACCTGCTACACCTGTAGCAAGGCTATCAACCACCACATCTATAAATGATTTGGTCTTATTTTTCAACTCAAAAGGAAGGGGCAGTACCATTAGTTCAGCAGCACTTTTGTGTACCGATTGTTTCAACACACCATCCATGGCCTTGATGACGACTACTGCAGAAAGTTCTGGTAGAATAAAAAAGAAAAGGCTTCCGGCAAAAATACCGATCGGCAATAGAAGCAGTGAAAAGCCAACACCCCAAATGCCCACGATCCGGTGTGTAAAGAACAACTGTATGGCCAAAGACAGTAAATTAAAAGTAGAAAACCAAAATGCAAAAAAAGAGGTCAGTTCTTCCGGATCGGGAATAGCTGCCGCTGCAAAATCGCTAAACAGATAATCGACCAACTTGGCCACCAAAACACTTACGGCAACAATACAGGCTACATAGGTAAGGTGTTTTGATTTCAAGATGAGTTGAAAAGGTCGTTCGGAAATATTCAACGTCCTTTTTTTTTCCTTGAACTTACCCAGTTTCTTGACCCGTAACTTCCATATTTTTCGAAGTAATGGAATACAGAAAAATAAAAGCAATGCACCAATAAAAATCATATGGTCATTACCAATAATGGGTGCTAGGAAAGAGGTAAGGTATCCTCCAAAAATTCCTCCCAAAATTGCTCCAGAACCAATAAAAGCGAACAAACGTTTTGCCTCTCGAATATTAAAGACCAGATTGGCCAACACCCAGAATTGTGAAGCGGTCAGCACTGCATAAATAGCCACCCAAACGTAAAAGAAATACAAAAGCCAGCCGGCTACAAAATTCAATTTCAAAAGTAGGCCCAAGACTACCAAAATAACTACGGAAGTCAATAGACTGACTTTAATTATTTTTTGAAGTGAAAACTTCATCAGGGCTTTTGAATAAAACCAAGAGCTAACAACCGCTGCAATCGCTACCAACACAAAAGCATTAGGCAGGTGTTCTACCCCCAGTTCAGAAAGAAAGAGGGCATTTACTGTCGGCTTTATAATCAGCAGCACAGCAATAATCAAAAAAATATAAGAGAGCATCAAAAGTGAAATCTTAAATTCACCTTCGCGTACATCAAATACTTTCTGTATGAGATTTTGCAACATATATCTTTTGGCGCCTAGCTATTTAAGCACCAAAGGTATATTCTTTCTTATCACCTTTTCAATCGGCCTTACTAAATTTCTAATGATTTGTTCACCATTGGGGTCGTCGACAAGCGCCACCAAGATATAACGTCGATTCTGGTCTTCGCCCCAAACGAGAACAGAGTCGGAATGATAGGTACGCCAAGAACCCGATTTTCGGAACAAACGTGCATTTGGTGCAATTTCATCTAAAGTATTGACGAATTTATGGTGCAGATCGGGATTTTCCATAATATCCAACATCTGTTTTGATCGTTTTTCATTCACCAATTTTCCATTGGCCAACAAATAATAATACCTGCATACTTGGGTAACCGAAGCCGCGTGACTTAAATTTTTCAATGGCTCCCTGTTTGTATTTCCCCCTCCACCATATCGTTTTCCGACCCAGAGTCCGCCGCCAGTCTCTTCGTCATAAAAAGCATATTTAGGGTGGGTCATCACCTCTTCAATTTTTTTATACCCTACGCGATCTATCATTCGGGTAGAAGCCTGATTATTCGATTTACTGATCATGAGGCGCATGTCTTTCTTGACTTCAATCGTTTCTTTTAATTCGCCTTTTTCAATAGCATCCATTGCAGCCAAAAGAATGGCAATTTTAGGCAAACTTGCGGCATACATCATGTAGTTCCCATTAATTCTAGCGAAACGTACACTTTCAGGGTTGCTCAAGTCTACTACCCCCACCGACATTTTCTTTTCCGTTATCAATTTTCTCCATTCTGCATTCGCCCTTAATTCACTTTCTAAATTGAGTTGTAGCGAACTATCTACAAGCTTTCGTAAAGGCCTGATTTTAGCATCATCAATTTGAATTGGCAAAGCCTGTTGAGCAGGTAAGTGTTCAAAAACAATAAATGCCAATAGAACAAATAAAACTTTAGTCTTCATACATAAACCAGGTTGATAAAATATAACCAAAGGTATTCAATTGATGAATCGCTAAATCGTTAAATTTTCGGAAGCACCGGTTGTCGAAAAAATGAACAAAATCAAGATTCCGCGAAAATTCACGCTCATGTCTATGTTAAAATATGAAAAAGATGAAGAATGCAATCGTGGGGCTAGACTACCAAATATCCTTAACTGTGCTAATCTTAAAGTCGCCGAGGGAAAGTTTGCCAACTCCAGTATTTTTAATCGACAAATCGGTGTAATTCTCGTTGGGAAAAAATTGTGCGGTCATTACATATTGCCCTTTATTAATGAAAATCTCTATGGAAGAACGGTCTAAAAACAGACGGACCTCAAATTGACCCGCTGGCAGATTGGTAATCGGCATCTGTTGTATGCCTCCAAAATTTTCTTCGAAATCGGTCTTTCCAGATAGGGAACGATCCACCAAAAATTGTTTTTTGTCTCCGTCCATAGTAAGCATCAAGCGCTCGTTCAATTTGTTCTTAAACGTAAGGTGAAAATCTCTTGCTTTCGTTGTAAATCGAATTTCAGTTTGGTTAAAATTCTCAAAGGAAATAGTTTCCTCAGCCCCCGATTCGACGATTATAGTTCTTTCTTCCGGGGTTTTTAATAGTTCATTTAAATTTTCTAAAGGATAATTGATAAGCTCATAATCTCCTTGAATTTTTCGTAGCGAAAGTTTTCGAGGTAACGTCATGGCACTCCTCCATTTTTGGGTTGGTGTTTTGTTGGCATAGTTCCAATTACTCATCCAACCTATAAAAATACGGTCGTTATCGGGCGTGTTGTTATAAGTCACGCCAGCATAGTTATCGGTGCCCCAATCGATCCATCGAGGATTTTTTTGATCTGAAGTAATAGTTTCTCCGTCAAAATCACCGACAAAATATTGTGTGCCACTACCCCCATTCGGGGCGCCAGGGTTGATGCTAATGAGCAACACCCATTTCTCTTCATTGGTTTCTTCGACGACTAATTTGAACATATCGGGACATTCCCATACACCACCGTGCGCACCTTGTTCTTTTCCAAATTCGCTGACTTTTTCCCATTGCAACAAATTATCGGAACTCCAAATTTGCAGATGGTCAACCGCGACCAAAAGCATACTCCATGCCTTGGTTTTTTCATTCCAGAAAACCTTGGGATCCCTAAAATCTTTTTCCCCCGGATTTCCTATTACGGGGTTGCCGTCATATTTCGACCATGTTTCACCATTGTCTAAACTATAAGCCACCCCCTGCGTCTCATAACGCTCTTTCCCCTCTTTTTTGGCAACAGCGTCGTGATACGTAAAAATAGCCACTAGGGGGGGCGCTTTGTCAGAACCGAGTTTCGAAGTATTATCGAAGTCGACAACGGCACTACCAGAGAAAATGTAACCGTTCGCATCAGGAAAAAGGGCAATTGATTTATGTTCCCAAACTACCAAATCTTTACTTGTGGCATGACCCCAATGCATGGGCCCCCAAACAATGTCTTCGGGGTAATATTGATAGAAAAGATGGTAAACACCTTTGTGATAAACTAGGCCATTGGGGTCGTTCATCCATTTTTCCTCAGGGGAAAAATGGAATTGAGGCCTGTATCGTTCGTTATAATACTCCATCGTATTCTTTTGAGATGTGACAGTAGGCGTTTTGTGCTGTGCTTGTTCTCTACAAGACATCAAAACTATCAAAATAAGAGCCGAATAAAGTATTTTTTTAATGTAGTTCATACCATGTTTCTAGAAATCCTATTGAGGCAACCTCCTCTAAAATAGTATCTTTGTCGATATTATCTTGAAATATGATGAGATTTATTTCGTGCTTATTTTTTTGTCTGTTTTTTTTTCTTGGTCTAAGCGCCCAAACTAAAATGGACAAAAAATTAAAGAAATTCAATAAAGAAAGTATACCCTATATATCAGCCGAGACACTACAAAGTTCAGATAATGTAATTCTGTTCGACACAAGAAGAAAAGACGAGTTCGCCGTTAGCCACCTTAATAATGCTGTTTGGGTAGGTTACAAAAATTTTGATATTGAAACAATCAAAACCAAATCCTTTGACAAAAACAGCGAAATCGTGGTCTATTGTTCTATTGGTGTGCGTTCGGAAGATATCGGGGAGCGACTGCAAAAGGCAGGCTATAAGAATGTCAAAAATTTGTATGGAGGCATTTTTGAATGGAAGAACAAAGGGTTTCCGGTGTACGACTCTAAAGGAAACGAAACCGAAAAAGTTCATGCCTTTAACAAACATTGGGGGAAATTGTTGACGAAGGGTGAAAAGATATATGACACTGAAAATCGGTAGCTAAATATTCGTGAATACATTATTTTTGAGTTTGCATCTTAACATTTTGATTTCCTTACACATCTAATTTTAAAAATGGGTCTTATACTTCAGAAACAAGATAAAAAAGACGAACAAACCGTTCATTTCAGTTTAGTAGATACCAAGAACTTGCTTCTTATTTTTACCCGGAATCCAGAATTAGGAAAATGCAAGACACGACTTGCTGCCACTGTAGGAAACCAAACGGCTCTTGACATTTACAAATTCTTATTAGACCATACGGTTGCGCTAACTACCAACCTGACTATAGAAAAACAAGTTTGGTATTCCGAAAATATTTGGAACGACGATATTTGGGACAACACCATTTTTGATAAAAAACTTCAAAAAGGAGAAAATCTTGGTGAGCGTATGGCCCATGCGTTTCAAGAAGGTTTCGAAAAGGGGTATGAAAAAATTGTCATTATTGGCAGTGACATGTACGATTTAAACCAAGAGGCCCTTGAAAATGCCTTTATAAGTATGAATAATTCTGATTTTGTATTAGGTCCAGCGACCGATGGCGGTTATTATTTGTTAGGAATGAAAAAATGGAATCCCAAACTTTTCAAAAATAAGGACTGGGGTCAAAACACCGTATTGCAAGACACCCTGAACGATTTGAAAAATGAAAAGGTTAAACTGTTAGATGTCAAAAACGATGTTGATGTATATGAAGATATCGAGCATATCGCTGCTTTCCAACCATTTCTAAAAAAAAGCGAAAAATGAGAAGAAAACAATTGAACGAGTCGGTAGCCTATCTTAAGGAAAAAGGGTTCGACAATCCCGAAATAGGT
This sequence comes from Kriegella aquimaris, assembly GCF_900103215.1. Classification (GTDB taxonomy): domain Bacteria; phylum Bacteroidota; class Bacteroidia; order Flavobacteriales; family Flavobacteriaceae; genus Kriegella; species Kriegella aquimaris. The sequence goes on along the minus strand of NZ_FNGV01000002.1, from coordinate 569,834 downwards.
ATTGTTTTGGGCACCGGACTCGGCAAATTGGCCGATGAGATTGAAAACCCTATCGAGGCACATTACAATCACATTCCGTTTTTCCCCTTGGCGACTGTCGAATTTCATGCCGGAAAGTTGATTTTCGGAAGTTTTGAAGGCAAAAAAGTAGTAGTGATGCAGGGCAGGTTCCATCTTTATGAGGGTTATGATTTTACAGACATAACGTACCCTATTTGGGTGATGCACCAACTTGGAATACAAAAACTATTTATCTCCAATGCTGCCGGTGCCATCAACCTTGACTATAAAAAAGGAGATATTATGCTCATAGAAGACCACATCAATCTTCAGGGAGGGTCACCATTAGCCTTTAAAAATGTTGCAGAATTCGGTCATCGATTTGCCGACATGAGTGAGCCTTATGATATTGAGATGCGAAAAAAAATAGAGAAAATCGCGAAAAATGAAAATATTTCATTGCAAAAGGGGGTATATGCCTCGGTCGTAGGGCCACAACTTGAAACGAAGGCAGAATATCGCATGTTAAAAATACTTGGGGCCGATGCAGTAGGCATGAGTACAGTTCCGGAAGTAATCGTTGCTAACCATCTCGACCTTCCTATTGTTGCCATATCAGTTTTGACCGACGAATGTAACCCAGATCAACTGAAGCCTGTCGATATTCAAGATATCATCAATGTAGCCAGCGCGACCGAACCAAAAATGGTGAAGTTGTTCAGAGAATTGATCCGTTCTTTATAAATGTAATTGGTCTTAAATCTGAATATACAACGTTCTGAATGCCTCCAAACACAATTAATTTTAATTGTTAATTTTTTATGACTAGTAAGGTTTTCTGATAAATACCCACTTAATTTCAGCACCTATAACTTAGTATCTCTATATTATTGATGAAAAATAGAAGTCTTAAAATCAGCATCATCATTCCCACTTTAAACGAGGCCATCTATATTTCTCGTTTATTGGTGTATCTACAAGAACATAGTTCTGCCGAAAATATTAAGGAAATTATTGTGGTTGATGGCGAAAGTTCTGATGACACCGCAGAGATTGCTTCCGATTTTGGGGCCACGGTGCTATACAGCTCAAAAGGCAGGTCAAAACAATTGAATTACGGGGCTAGACGTGCCAAAGGACAAATTCTTTATTTTTTGCACGCTGATACTTTCCCCCCAAAAAATTTTGACACCTACATTATGAATGCGGTTGCCCATCGCCAGGCGGCCGGATGTTTTCGTATGAAGTTCGACAGCACCAGTACTTTTCTCAGATTTTTCGCATCCCTGTCCGCCATCAATCATAAAATCTGTCGTGGTGGGGATCAATCTTTGTTCGTGACCAAATCTTTATTTGAAAAAATGAGGGGATTTAATGAAGCTTATCTAATTTTTGAGGATAGTGAATTTATAGGACGATTGTACTCGGAAACCAAGTTTAAAATATTACCGCAAAAAGTCATTACCTCGGCTCGTAAATACGAAAAATGCGGAACGTTACGATTGCAGTATCATTTTGGAGTTATACACTTGAAGAATATTTTGGGGGCCGGACCAGATCAGTTATATGATTATTACAGCAGTAAAATAACACTTTAAACCAGTGCATCTTCTTAGGAAGAAAACTAGGCTTTCAATTTTAAATCATAAAGACCCAAAAAATTAAAAGGCAACAGCATCCTAAAATAACGCTGTTGCCTTTTTTGTTCGATAGCCTATCTGAACAAAATATCTTATTAAAAAATTTAAATGGTGAAAAGTAATTTTATATAATCGCAATTGTCTGGCACTGTCCTATTTCCTAAAAACTATAAAATTGGGGCATAGTTTGAAGGCTTATGGATATGTTTTTAACAGGTGAAAAAATATTTCAATTATTTTATCCCTAATCAACTTTTTGACAAAAGGTAACTACCAAATTTAATCTAATTGAAACAGGTCGAACCTTAGAATGTGTAGATGGTTTGAAAAACAGTGTGGGCGGCGATCAATTTAGACATAGCATAGAACGTATAAATGAAAAGACTCCTTTAATCCTCATAATCCAGTAAAACACCTTCAGAAATCCATTTCGCAAGGGCTTGGCGGTTGTCGAGATCTAAAATACGCCGCTGCTCTTTTAACACTTCAATGGAAATCTTGAGAGGAAGGCCATGGTTGACCAAAAAAATCAAAATCACGTTCGCTACAATGTTCAAATTGGCAATTCGGACCAAATGGAATAACTATTTTTAGTTGATAGCAAAATCGAGCACGAAGGAATCCACGATGTCATTATTATCCCACGGGCGGCAATTATTAAGACCAAGCCTACCCGCAACTTTTTCTTTTACGGAAAATTCAAAGATACGGGAATTGGTGGCACCAGCCATTCTGCTTTTTGGCAATACCAAATCCTTTTTTACTAATTTGATATGATCGGGAAGCGCTGCAATTTCCCACAAATATCCCGTAGTTGAATTCTCGTCTAATTTGACGGCAAATTCAAATGGAACGGTTTCCAATACAATGGTTTTCCCGCTATCTTTTTCTGTGTATTCCACATTTAAAAAATAAAGGGTCCCCATAAAAATGAGAACCCGTGATATAATATTTGCTACCAACAGTAAATTTCATGAATCTTATTGTCAGCCTCTTTTCGATAATTGACATTATTGCTGCCCTGCCTAGCACTAGCAGCAATCATATATATGGCTAGTATACTATCCGCATCGGCATCATTAAGTTTTAGCCAACCAACACCATTCACGTGAACATAGGCGTTTTTGTTATCATTCGATACCCATACACCGGTGACTTTTTTTGAATTAAACCAAGCATTCGCCGTAAGGCCGGCCTGGGCAAAAATTCCCGCTTCTGGCGGCTCCAATGTTGGCATACCCGCCGCAAAAGTGGAATTATCACTGGTATCGGATGCCATTTCAGGGAGCATTTCCGGTTTGGGTTGACTAGTTTCTCCGACCTTGGTCGAAAAAGCTTGTTCTGGTTTTGCACTTTTCTTAGACATAATATTTATTTTTAAAGTTAAGCATATATTTGATCAATATGGCCGTTGGCGATGTGAACGCTAGGCGTAGACCCTATGTTCTTGGCAGCAATCAAAGCTGTCAACAGCATAAGGTGATTCTCTCTATTAGTATTAGCGATTTTCTTCCAACCTTCATCTTGAATAAAAGCCCAAGCGTTTAGAGGGGCACTATTAGACCATAGACCTAAAATCTTTTTACCATATATCCAAGTAGTGTCGACAATTCCTTCAACCCCCCACATGCCATAAAGCTCAAATGAACATTGGCCGTATTTAATACAGAAAAAGCCATTGTCGCCCCAACCGTTTCCCCAACTGTTCTTACAAATCCAATATCCACCGGCATCGTTATACCCAATTACCGATACGCAATGCCAACCTACCGAATTGCCTGTCACGTGTCGGTACATACCGCTTTGGTAGCTATAAAAATCTTGAAACACCTCAAAACAAGCACTTACTGGACCTTTGTTGGCAATCCACTCCTTAATATTATTCAATCCGGTCACATGCTTATAATTGGTAATCTGTACTTTTTGATTTTGCCAACCAGACCCTACATTGCAGCTCTGTTGGGAGCCAACATAGGGAAAAAAGTTCTCCTTGGCCACTCCATTGGCTTTAACATTATCATAAGCGCCTGTTGGCCACCAACCGTTACTACAACCATTGGGGTCACCTTTTAAACAATAAAACAAATGTGCCTCTGACAAATCGGTCGTATAATTGGCGTCATTTTTTGTGATTCGAACCATTGATTCGACTACGGAGAGTACCCCAAAGGCAACGCAAGAACCACAACCTCCTTGGTTTTTTATTGCAGTAACATAATTTCTGCCTCCCTTGTTTCGCCAATCGAAAGTACTGGGATTGGCTGTGGCCGTGGCGGACAATGCATTAAACTGGGCCATAACAGCCTTCTCTGAAGCTTCCTTTTCAGCTTTTGTCGGCGGACCCCCAGGAGGTACTGCCCCTAGAAGTATCGTCTGATCCTTTTCGGACAATTCCGAAATGGGATTTTCACCTGCTTCCCAACTTTCAGTAATGAGTTGGGCCTGCAACTCAGCTAATTTTACTTTTGCCATGATTATATAATTTAAAGATTAATAATGTTCAGAAAATAATCTAATCTTACAGGGGAAAGAGGGAATCAGGAAAAAAGGGAATATTGGGTATTAGCTTGGAGGAACAAAACCATAAATCTGTTCGCGTATATGGATCAGATCAAAAACGAAAGATACCAGTAGTAAATTAAAACAAAGGCGTTTGAACTTACACCTATATTGGTTATCGTTTTCTTTTTCTTTTACAAAAGAAATGGGCTACAAATATAATTCATTACAACATTGAATAGTCCTAAAAGTGTATGAATGACCACAATTTCCGTTTATATGGTAGCATACTGATTATCAACGGAATGTATTCCATTATATCACAGTGTAGTAAGTAGTAATATGCTCCTAGATGTGCACTTAGAATGTTTCCGGAAGAGAATGGTTACAAAATCACAAACGTGAATGCCTCTTTAATCAATCCTCATAATCCAGTAAAACACCTTCAGAAATCCATTTCGCAAGGGCTTGGCGGTTGTCGGGATCTAAAATACGCCGCTGGTCTTTTTTATTGCGTATGTTGCCCACCTCGATAAAGGTCATCGCAGGATGTGTCTTTTTGACCAAATAGAGCGAGGTTCTATCTTCAAAAGTACCGGAATAGGAACGATTAGGTTGGTACTTTCTATATTTTTCCTGAAAAGTCTTATGAATGCTTTCAGCTAATTTTTTACCGTTCTTGCTCTTTTCATGATGGTAAAAGAAAACATCGATATTCTGACCTTTACTTCGGCTGTCGACATGGGTAACAATCAATCGCTGGTATTTACCTCGATTCCTTCTATACAACTCATTAACAATCTGCACACGTTGTTTCAATCTAGCCACCTGATTCAAAGGGATGGTCTTGTCAGGGTAGGCTACCTCATCACGATCCATTTCTAAAATACGTTCATCACGAATACCGTCATTCTCATCACGGATAATGATATATACTGTTGCCCCATGGGACAGTAATTCTTTACCCAACCGCAGGGTAATATCATAGGCATACTCATCTTCAGAAATAGATTTACCCCCATAGATTGCCATTGCGCCGGGATCAGGACCACCATGACCGGAAACCAAATAATATACATTACCCTTAAGTCGCTCACTTTTTGAAAGCACGATTTCATGTTTCTTACCAAAAATAGGAAACGCCTTTCCCTCAATTTTCTTGATTTGGGTCGTTTGCTTTTTAATGGAAGGAACCACCTCAACGGTATCCAAATCAGCCGCTGGAATAACATACTTGCGCCCTGCATACAAATGAACACTGTCTCGCAGGTTAGTCATATTCAAAGCCACAAAGTCGTCAAACGACTCATAGGGGTCAACACCCTGTTTTCTTAAAAGTGATAGAATGCCATCACCCCGTTCGGCGGTGACCGTAATTAAAGAGTCTTGTGAAAAAGCAGAAGCGCCCGTGAGACAAGCTCCGAGAAAAAAGAATAGTATTTTATTTCGTATAAATAAATCGATCACAACAAGTTTTAATTAAAAACACCAAAAACGATGCCTAAAATTATAATCTACAGTTACAAATTTAAATAACATAACGGATTAAGGAAAGAGATATTGAAAGTTTAGTTAACCATTTGATTAACAATGAAAGAAAGCCAAAGAACTACGGGCTAAACCTAACATACTCATTCTATTGTCATCCATAGAACTAATCCTTTTACGCTATTTCATCTGTATTATTAGAAAACAGGTTTGTTTTAATTTTCAATATCCCTAGAAAATCTACCGGCTTCAAATTGGCCGAATTCTCTATCGCATCGACTTAAATCAAACTGCGACTACTATTAAATACGCCACAGCCATAAGATTCTAATAGAATATAATTACATTTATTGTCTATTCTCTGTCTACCTCAACGACATTTGAATCGATCTAACTATATTTTCTGTAAAATACTAAAATAACATTCCATTAAATTCTTCAATAGCATGAAATCAACATCAGTTTGGACCAGTTTGGTCGCAATCGCCTTTGCCATAAACATCAATGCACAAAATGCACATCCGAACACACCACCAGAAGTATCTCCAATGCCCATGAAACCTGAAATGACAGAAATATGGGAACCTGAAATTGAAGTTATTACGCCAGCAAAAAAGTTAGGGGATGCTCCATCGGATGCAATTATTTTATTCGATGGATCTAATCTTGATCAATGGACAAGTCAAAAGGATTCATCAAAAGCGGCTCCTTGGAAAATCGTGGACAACGACCATTTAGAGGTTGTGCCAGGAACGGGAGGAATCTCAACAAAAATGAAATTCGGCGATTGTCAACTACATATTGAATTTAGTGCGCCAGATGAAGTAAAAGGTCATAGTCAAGGAAGAGGCAATAGCGGCGTTTTTCTTCAGAACCGATATGAACTTCAAATACTGGATTCTTATAACAATCGCACCTATCGTAATGGGCAAGCGGCCAGTATTTACAAAGACCACGCTCCCTTGGTCAACGCCATGCGGGGACCATTAGATTGGAACAGTTACGATGTTATATATACAGCACCCCGTTTTAAAGCCGACGGTCGGTTAGACGCTCCCGCCCGAATCACAGTGCTTCACAATGGCGTTTTGGTACAGAATAACGTCTCAATAAACGGAAATACTTATTATGTCGGACTCCACACGTATCCATCAGCGCATGGTGAAGACGTTATTTCGCTTCAGGATCATGGCAACAAAACCCAGTTCAAAAATATTTGGATCCGCAATCTGTAACAAACGAGTAGCAAAAAAAGATTATAGCCTTAAAGGTTTAATTATTCAAACCCAGTTTGGTCTAAAAATACTGCCCGATGCCGAATACGATTCCTTGGGCCGCGTTGTTGGTGATACCATACCCGTAATCGATCCTAAAAATGGCGTTGAAAATGCGTTTATGAATAAATCGGAGACCGATTCCTGGATATATCCGTAAGTTCATTCGGTCACCAAAATCGCTGAAATCACCTCCCGGGTTTCGCCAAGAACCTCCATCGATAAATATGTTTCCCTGCATGGCGAACCAATTTTTATCGATCAAAGTATGTCTGTATTCCGTATTGAAAACAACAGCGCCCGTTCCCCTATCTATTGTATTTCCAACACCTCTTATATTCAAGTTGTTATCAACGGTGAAGGGAGCAAAGGGCGTTTTCATATTGCTTGCCAGACCCAAACGAAGGCGACTGGCCCAATTACCTTTAGACCCCATTCTGCGATAATAGATAAAGTCATTAAAACCAATTAAAAACTCAGGAAGATTCGTATCGGAGCTACCCACATACTGCAAATTCAACATACTTCGAAACCCGTCTAAATAGTGGTAATAATACTTTACATTATCATAATTGTAAATAAATTTGAACAAATGTTTGTCCACATTTAAAAACTGCGGTACCGAAGCACTTGTGGCCCCAGAGAGGTAAGTATAGTCTTCGGTGAACAGACTAAAACCAAGTTCTATTCTATTCTCAAAATTGAACTCATACAACCCCATTACCTCAAAACCCTTGTTGTTATATTTATAATTAGCTGTAGTATCATCAAAAAAAACAGGCTCCTCTGTGGTGAGGTTCTTATAATTCACCGCCAACCCTGTTTTGTTATTGATAAGATAGGGTGCCCTTAAGTTTATTCCTAAGGAATTATATGTATCATATTGGTAAAATCCGCCTAAAATCATATTCCTGCCCAAAAGATTAAACTCTTGGAGTCCAATTCTGAAAGCAAAATCATCATTGCTGGATGCATAAATATTGGCAAAGGGAATAATGGTAAAATTTTCTTCAATGGTAAAAACAACATTATACTCCCCATTTTCCCCTGTAAAAACTTGGAAATCGGCATGGGCAATGGAAGGTAAACGTTTTAAACGCTCTACATCTTTTAAAAGAATTACAGAATCGAGCGGTACACCTTTTTTAACTTGGACAATCTTTTTTACGAAGGTAGATTTGGTTTTTTTTGCACCAATAATCCGTACATCGGTCACGTTATTCTGTTGTGCGGACCCAACAAAAATTAATAAAAAAAAGATTACGAATAGATGTCTTCCAATCATAGTAAATGAAGAGTTAACATAGCCATTCACTATTAACAAAAATGAATGGGAAAACAAGGTCGTAAATTCTATTTACTTCCGTATTTCTCATAGAATTCAGCTATTACGCCCTGTGCTGGTTTATTTTGGGGAGTAAACCTATTATCCTCGCCACCCCCAGCTTCTTTGTGCCGTATGAACCATTTCCACACATAGCCGCCCGCGAACCAATCTTCCCCCCAAAACTCTTCAAAAATAGCTTTAGTGGCATTCACTTGCGCCTCTAAATTGACCGGGTTTTCATGCCTATCGACCAACCAAGGTTTCCATGCGGTCTTATCGGTGCTTCTGTACCCGTACTCGGTAAACAAAACAGGTTTGTTCTTGGCCTTTGAAAGCTCTTTTATTACTGTTTTGTGCCGTTGCCAACCTTCGCGGCATTGTGCTACAGTCGGAGTTATTTCCTCACAGAGCGGAAAATAAGCGTCAATGCCAATATAATCGAGGTCTTCCCAGAACGAGGTTCTAGTATATTCATCCCAATTGGCGGCATAGGTCAGTTTGCCTTTGTAGATTTCTTTAACTTTTTGAATGAGGCCCTTCCAGAATTCAGGCCTGTTTTTTACGAATTGTTCCAGTTCGGTACCGATACAAAATATATCGGTATCCGTTTCTTGGGCCAATTGGGCATAATTAAGTATGAATTTTTCATAGGAACTTTCCAGAGCCTTCCAGTCTTCTTCCGTGGTCATGGCTAGTGTTCCTGTGAAGGTGCCGCGCCAAATCCATATCTGAGGTTTTAGCATGACCTTGACCCCATTTTCGTGTAGTAAATTTATATATTGTTGTGCGCCGTGCTTGGTCTCCCCAAACCATTGGCGTTCCGTATCAAAAATAATTTCAGGTGAATTGATTTCGCGAATAAAGCCGAAGGGCATCACGGCAGCGTGATTGGCATAAATATTCAATACCTCTTGAACATGTTCTTGTGCTACTTCCTCGCGAGATGCTACAAAACTTACACCATTAATTTTCTCTTGGACTTGGCTCGAACAGGAAAACTGGAGAAAGCACAACAAAAGAAGTCCTAATTTTTTCATTCACATTTCATTACGAGTCCTAAAATACGGTATTTCTCGTAACCGGCTTAGAAAATGGCACGAAGTCCGAGATTAAAAGTCTGCCCAAGCCCCGTATTGTTGCCCCGTACAAAATCAGTATACAATACCTCTAAATTCAAGGCATTGGTCAGCTGATATTTTGCGCCACCGCCAACGGCTGTATAATCTTGACCAAAGTTATTACCTAAATCCAATCGTTGTGAATGTTGTGCTAGCGCTAAAACAGTAAACTTGGAACTGGGAAAGTAACTCAGAAAAACTCCTGGTGTCAAACTCAGGCTATTATTCGCAAAACTTCCTTCAATCGTGTCGTCATTGGTATCTCTTACCGATTTCTTGCCAAAATGAAATTCAGAATTAAGCTCTGAGAACAACTGCCATTTATTCCCTGGAAATGTATAGTCATAAAAAAACCGGTTCTGCCAGGTATATCCTTTTTGATCTAGAAAAACTCCATTTATGGTTTCTTGATCGACCAAAGGAATAAAAAATGAACTCTGAATACTGAAATTACTTGCCGAGGCAAACGGCACAAACTTTACCGATGGGGCAATAGATGTCAAGCCCGAACGAGCTGTACCATCTTCCCCATCAAATTTAAAAACATCCAAGGCGCTTCTATCGCCGATAACATTAGAACGCAATTCAAAAATAGCACCTACATTCCATCTTTTATTTTCCCCGACACCGGTATAAGCTTCCAATGTTGAAGTAAAAAATGTTTGCCGAGGTTGTTTGCCATCTGCAAAAGTACTTTTTGTCTCCGTGTAGAGATTGTTAAACCATTTAACATCCCATTGTCCTTTTCCCATCAATTTTGATGGGGTATATTGCTGGATATTGCTAGTCTGTTGTGGGTCATTTTGTGAGCCATCTTGTGCAAAATTGACCAATGACATTAATAACAACCCCGCAAGAAATAGGATTCTTTTACTTGAATTCATACTGTTTATTTAAAGTTTAGTTTAGGCTATTTTATGGCGTTCAAGGTCCAATCGTAAGGGTAATAAGATACTTTGGCATTTTCTGGAAGTTTTTCCGTTCGATAATGATTGATAAAATCTGCCACGCTTTTTCCGTTTTTAGTAAAATCATCTTTATACCATTCAAATATTTGAGAGATTTTCACTTTGTTCTTTTCCACTCGAATAAAATCAGGATTGTTGAGTGCCTTTTTGGTCTGGGATTCTAACTGCGAATCTAAAGTGGTAGGGTTATAGGCAGTATTGATTATTGGCGGACAACCCAACCCGGCACAAACCAAAACAAAATGGAATCGAGGCTCAGAAGGGAAATTGCCTCGTAACAATTTGTTCTCGATATCGTTGAGGGTAATATTAGTTCCTCCAATCTCGTGTTTTGACTTATCAAAAAAGCCACCCACATCCAATGGTGAATTTATCGGATAATTTTCCACAACTCCCTTTATAACAAGTAAATTATAGCCATTGACCCAAAAAGCCTGATAGGCTCTTGAATTTTCCTTGGAAACCGAAATGTTCTTAGCCATATCGAGCAATTCATCCAATCCTGACGCATCACTTTTAATAGCCTTATAGTCCACCCTACCTTCTTTTACAAACTTTTTAAGAAAAGTATCTGTCTTCTCAAAGAATTCTGTAGTGGTTTGGGAATAGCCAAGGGAAAGGACTAAAAAAAACATCACTGCTAAAATCATTTGTTTTTTTATCATCGTATTGGTTTGTTTGTGGTGCGCAATAAGTCGCATATCGTTTTATTAGCTTACAAATACACCATTTTCCCATTTGTTATACCAAAGAACAATCATAAGTATCACATAGTTATAACGAAAATATCTTTTTTCGCTTCTCCGTTCAGCAAAATAGCCCGACCATTTGCAGTCGGGCTCATATTGCACCATGGCATTAAATATTGTTTCGGGGATTTTATAACTTCTAATTTACGGAAGAAGATGCCGTATCAAACGAAAACGTCACACCTGTACTAAAATAACCGGAGTTCCCAATATTTCTACCATCTAACAATGTACCATACCCGGCACTCAAACCAATACCCTTGGTTATGGGAACATATCCGGAAATACCCAACCGAGTATAATCGACCCTGGTCTCAGGGAAGTTATTCGCAAAGCCTGTACCCATAATATCAACACCATCAGAGGAAGATGCCTGATAGTCCATCCACAATTCAACATAAAATTTGGAAGCGGCATACCCCAGCTTTCCAACAGCCAAAAAGGCGTTAGGAACATCAAAATCGGCACCACCATTCGTTCCCAGATTATCGCTTGCTTTGCCCCTAAAACTATAGCCAGCAATCAACGTAGAAAAGAATCCTCCATTGAGTTGCAAATGCCCTCCGATATGTAAATCAGTCGAAAAGGCACCATTACCTATTGAAAGAATACCATTGGGCTCATAACCGGAAGGGATGGCAAAACCCAAAGCTGTAATGCCATCAATTCTTCCGCTTGAGAAATCAGCACGAAACGGACGATACTTTGCAGTAAGACAGACATCTTGAAAATCGGATTGCTTCGTTTCACCATTGACTGGATCAGGATTACCATAGCCCTTTGTAGCAATATAAGGAACGTTTAACACCAGTGTTAAATCATCGAGCAGACCATATTTGGCATAAACACCAAAAATATCCTGTGAAATTTCATTGTGTACAGGTACTGGGCCTGTTTTTTCCTTACCTACGTAAAACTCATCGTATGCACCGACCCTAGTGTAAGATGTGGTTACCGCAAGGTGTCCCTTCTGGTTGTAATATCCATCGACCAAACCTTGGGCTTGTACAATCGACCCGGTCATTAATACCCCTAAAAAAATCAGTAAAGTTTTTTTTGTTTTCATTTTCTTATTTTAATTGTTCCGTATAATCGGTCGAAAAGAAAAGATTTAGATTACATTGTAGTAGTGCGGCGCAATTTTTTTAGAACCAGAAAGGTTTTTACTTTACAACATCCAAGAAAAAATCAAACCGCTCTAATCATCGCACCAAAAGGGCATCGGCCAAAACTTAACCCTATTATGACGCATAATTTTATACGATAAGATTCACTTCAATTTAAATTCTTTCTAAATTGAACATGAAAATTAAGTTTGCAGCAAAAGCTGCGACACAACGTTCAGCAATTGATAGATATGGAACATATAGTTATAATTGGAAACGGCATCGCAGGAATCACTGCAGCACGACATATTAGAAAACTTTCCGATAAAAAAATCACCATAGTTTCGAATGAAACCGATTTTTTCTTCTCCCGAACGGCGCTGATGTACGTCTACATGGGCCATATGAAGTTTGAACACATACAACCTTATGAAAATTGGTTCTGGAAAAAAAATAGAATCGACCTTGTCAAGGGCTACGTAACCAATGTAGATCACACCAATAAGAATCTCATTTTTACGGAAGGTGAAAAAATAGGTTACGATAAGTTGATTATCGCCACGGGCTCTAAACCCAATAAATTTGGTTGGCCTGGTCAAGACCTAAAAGGGGTACAGGGGTTGTACTCTAAACAAGATCTTGACTTACTGGAAAAGAACGCGCCGAATAACAAAGTATGTAAGAGGGCTGTCATTGTTGGAGGCGGATTAATAGGAATCGAAATGGCCGAGATGCTGCGTAGTCGCAATATTCCCGTCACTTTTTTGGTGCGTGAAACAAGTTTTTGGAACGGCGTATTACCCGACGGTGAATCGCAAATGCTCAATGAGCACATCTTGGAACATCATATCGACTTACGGCTTGAAACAAATTTAAAAGAAATTTTATCCGACGAGAATGGCCATGCCAAAGCGGTTATTACAGATACTGGCGATACTATTGAATGCAACGTGGTAGGCCTTACGCCAGGTGTTTCACCAAATATTGATTTTTTAAAGGAATCGGGCATCGAATTAGGCCGCGGGGTTAAGGTGAATCGCTACTTAGAAACGAACATCAAAGATATTTATGCTATCGGAGATTGCGCCGAACAGCACGAATCCATTGGTAACCGAAGGCCCATTGAAGCTGTTTGGTACACTGGGCGCATGATGGGCGAAGCCTTGGCGCAGACCATTTGCGGCAATCGAATGCAATACAATCCGGGGCATTGGTTCAACTCGGCAAAATTCTTGGATATCGAATACCAAACCTACGGATGGGTATTCAGTTCCCAAGGCAAAAAAAAATATGAAGCCCATTTTCATTGGCGACACCCCGAAGAAAAAATATGTGTGACAATCGCTTATCAAAAAGATGACCGAAAATTTTTGGGCATCAACACCTTTGGCATACGCCTAAGACACGAAATTTTTGACCGATGGCTGACCGAAGAACGTTCTATTGATTATGTAATGGAACATTTAAAAGATGCCAATTTCGACCCCGAATTCTTTGCCGATTACGAAAATGATATAATTTCAAAATACAATTCAGATTTCGCAACCGACATCACACCTAGGAAAAAGAGCTGGAAGCGAATCTTGAATTTATAAGACCGTAAATACCTTTCCAAATCAACAGAAATTTAAAATAAGATTGAACACCAAACAACGACTACCAAAATAAACAGAAACAATGAGTACATCGAGCAACAATATGGCCCTCACTGGTGAACCCCCAAAAGCATTGAACGTCCAACAAAAATTGGCTACGCTTTTAGGCATGTCGGGCCTTGGTATTTTGGTATTGGCCTTGTTTAATATAGATTTCCCCAATAAAGGACTGTGGTTGACAATTTCACTTGTCGCGATTTCTTTCGGGGTCATCTGGTTTTCTTGGGCCTCCTATGCACACAAACACAAGGGTATCAAAAACGATGGCGTTTGGTTTAAATCTATATCAAGTCACGGTCTATGGGGTTGGCTTTCAGGTATTGCCTTGACCGGTTTCTATATCGTACTTTATTTTTATCCACAGTATCTCGGACTGGTAAAAGACGGGGACAACCAGGGTGTTATCGCTTTGTTCGACCCCTTGAGCAAATTATTGAGCGGCAACCCTGCCAGTCAATGGTTTGTTTACGGTACACTATATACCGTCGCCATACTAGCTTTTGGCATCAAATTTATATGGAAATATCGCCATAACACCTATGAAAAAATTCGCACGATAAGTGTGATGTTCTTTCAGACTGCATTTGCTTTCTTGATTCCTGAAATCATGGCAAGGCTCAATGGAGACCTTCCTTATTACGATTTTAAAAATATCTGGCCCCTTAATTATTATAATTTTGAAAAATATCGCATAACCGCATTCATAGATGCAGGTGATATCGGGCTTGCCATGCTTATTTTCGGTATTCTATCCATTTTCGTCATCACACCTATTCTTACCTATAAATTTGGGAAACGATGGTACTGTTCATGGGTATGTGGTTGCGGTGGTTTGGCAGAGACTGCCGGCGATTCGTTCAGGCACCTCAGCGACAAACGTCTATTCGCTTGGAACGTTGAGCGATGGGTAATTCATAGTGTTGTAGTTTTTGTCACTTTGATGACCACGGCCGTGGTTTATTCTTATCTCGGAAATGACAGTAGTAAATACTGGTTGACCAAAAGCACCTTTCTCATTGGGGTAGCCTCTATTTTAACAGCCGTTTTTGCTTGGGTAATGATATACAAAAGGGAACAACTCCAAAAAGATGCCCAATATGGCGCCATTGGATACTTCGTCATAATTGCGGCCCTCCTTGGATTCCATTTTTTTAGTGGTGATGGCAACATCTTCCTTTTCAAGGCTGAAACACTTCGAAAAACGTATGCTTTTCTTATCGGGGCTGTTTTTTCAGGGGTTATTGGGGTTGGCCTGTATCCTATTTTCGGTAACCGGGTCTGGTGCCGATTCGGGTGTCCTATGGCTGCAATTTTAGGTTTCCAACAAAAATTGTTCTCCAAATTTAGAATCACTACGAATGGCGGACAGTGTATTTCATGTGGCAATTGCTCTACCTATTGTGAACAGGGCATCGATGTGCGTGCCTATGCACAAAAAGGCGAGAATATTGTGAGGTCCAGCTGTGTGGGTTGTGGTATTTGTTCAGCAGTTTGCCCCCGTGGAGTCTTAAAATTGGAAAACGGACCGTTAGAAGGGCGCATTAACCCAACGGAAGTTCTTTTGGGAAATGATGTGGACTTGATGGATTTGGTCAACAAGAAATAAATGTCGACCATGTGGTACAAAATAAGTGTCTTGTCTTTTATGATTATGCTTTTCTCAAACCCGCCTGAAAAGCAGAACATTTATCATAAAGATTTTTACACAAACGGAAAGCTTAAATCAGAAGGCTGGATACTTAATGGCATCAAAATCGACTATTGGAAATTCTACCATAGCAACGGAAACCTTTCCGAACAGGGGCACTACAAAAAAGGTCAGAGGGAAAAATATTGGTATTTTTACGACCAAAACAGCATACTGACAAAGGAAGGACATTATTTAAACGGTAAAATGACCGATTGGTGGCTCTTTTATGATATCAAAGGAAATATAAATCATAAATGCCAATTGAACATGGGGGTCAAAAACGGTTATTGTCTAAAATATACCGATGAGGTATTGACTTCTGCAGAAAAATATAAAAATGGCAAGAAAATTAAAGAGTGGTTTAATTTTGTCAGCTTTAAAAGTGAAAATAAACTCTCCGATTTACGCTAATGACCAATATTAAAGTTATCATCCCCGCATTTAATGAGGCCGATTCCATCGCCAAAGTCATTAAAGAAATTCCTGAGATTGTTTCTGAGATCATTGTTGTAAATAATAATTCATCTGACAATACCGCCAAAAATTCAACAAATGCAGGTGCTACCGTACTTTCAGAACCCCGAAAAGGTTATGGGTACGCCTGTCTTTGCGGAATGGATTATGTTGCCAAACAATCCGATCGACCCGATATTATCGTATTTATTGACGGAGACTATTCTGATTACCCTGAAGAACTCTCAAAAGTGGTCGCCCCGATTCTCGAAAAAGACATCGATTTTGTAATTGGTGCGCGAATAAAGAGACTAAGGGAAGACGGAAGCATGACGCCGCAACAGATATTTGGCAATAAATTGGCCACTTTTTTGATGAAAATGTTTTTTCGGGCAACATATAGCGACCTCGGTCCGTTTAGGGCTATAAAGTATGACAAATTATTACTGCTTCAAATGGAGGACAAAACCTACGGTTGGACAGTGGAAATGCAACTAAAGGCCCTAAAAAAGAAGTTGACATATACCGAAGTACCAGTACGTTACAAGAAAAGAATTGGTGTTTCAAAAGTATCAGGTACTGTAAAAGGTAGTATCTTTGCGGGCGTAAAAATATTGGCTTGGATATTTAAATACAGCATAAAATAATATGGGATTAACAATTGCTTATTTCATCATTGCCATCTATAGTCTAGCTTTGCTGTTGATTTTCTTTTACAGCTTGGCACAATTGAATTTGCTGGTCAACTATTTAGGATACAAAAAAAGAAATCAAGTAGCCCCAAAATTCAATCTTCTAGACGCAAAAGAAATTCCCTTTGTCACCATACAACTGCCCATCTATAATGAAGAATATGTTATGGAACGGCTGTTGGAGAACATTGCCAAAATCGAATACCCCAAAAGCAAGTTAGAAATTCAGGTTTTAGACGATTCTACCGATGATTCAGTAGAAGAAACAGCGGAACGTATTGTAGCTTTACAACAAACGGGACTGGATATACAGCACATTCGTCGTGAAAACCGGGAAGGTTTTAAGGCAGGAGCCCTCAAAGAAGGCCTCAAAATTGCCAAAGGAGATTTTATCGCGATATTCGATGCCGATTTTCTTCCATCAAGTGATTGGTTAAAAAAGACGGTTATTTATTTCAAGGATAAGGAAATTGGTGTGGTTCAGACCCGCTGGGGACACATCAACCGTGATTATTCGACCTTGACACGTATTCAGGCCTTTGCCCTAGATGCCCATTTCACCTTGGAACAAGTAGGAAGAAATGCCAAAGGACACTTTATCAATTTTAATGGTACGGCAGGTATTTGGCGCAAAGATTGCATATTGGATGCAGGGAATTGGGAAGGTGACACCCTTACCGAAGATTTGGATCTGAGTTATCGCGCACAGTTGAAAAACTGGAAATTCAAATATTTGGAAGACGTGGAAACGCCCGCAGAGCTCCCCGTAGTAATCAGTGCGGCGCGTTCGCAACAGTTTCGTTGGAACAAGGGTGGCGCTGAAAACTTTCGAAAAACAGTTTTGCACGTGATTACCGCTAAAAACATATCATTTAAGACCAAATTTCACGGAGTCATGCACTTGTTGAACAGCTCGATGTTCTTATGTGTATTCATTGTGGCCCTATTGAGTATTCCCGCCATGTATATAAAAGCTTTATATCCACAATTTGATTGGGTGTTCTCGGTCTTAAGCTTCTTTGTATTAAGCACGGTTATTCTCTTTGTTTGTTATTGGTTTACCTATAAAAGTATTCAGGGTAGTGGTTTCGATAATTTTGTCGACTATATAAAACTCTTTTTCACCTTTTTCTCGGTAGCCCTTGGTTTTTCGCTACATAATTCCATCGCCGTTTTAGAGGGCCATATGGGCAAGCGTAGTGAATTTGTCAGAACGCCAAAATTCAATCTCAAAAACTTGACCGACACTTGGAAAGACAATAAATATCTTGCCAAGAAATTGTCTCCCAATATGATTTTGGAATTCGCGTTAATGGTCTATTTTCTCTTTGGTATGTACAGCGCTATTCCACTAAATGATTTCGGACTCTTTCCGTTTCACTTTATGTTGTTCTTGGGCTTTGGCTTTGTTTTTACCAAATCGTTGACCGCACGGGCATAAGGTTTTTTTAGACATTAAATTACCCTGAAGTTAAACTAGGTTAAGACCTCACATTGTGGTGGCACAACTCTTTTCCCATACAACAAAGCCCTGAAAATAAGTAAGTAAGCATTATTAAAATGTTATAAACTTTCGTATTTGTGGCTCCTCCCTTTTGTAAAGGGAGGTGTCCTGATCACTATGTGTCAGGACGGAGGGTTAGCCCCATAACAACCAATTTCTGCTTACTCCAAAAAATTCCTTGAAATACCTTAAATTCGTCCAGAACAGATTTTATACGAATGCCCAACCAAATCGCCAGATATCTTAAACTACATAAAACGTCAATAATCTTGGCGTTGGTGTGCTTGGGCCTTTACTATACTTTTGCCTACCATCTTGAGCGAACCGATTTTATAAAACTTCTAACCCTTTTTGCCGCTTTATTTTTCCTTTTTTTTAAACTGATTCAATTTGAAAAATGGAACTTTAAGTTCTTGGTGATTTGCGGCGTGGCTTTTCGCGTGGTTTTTTTACTGACCGAGCCCAATCTTTCTCAAGACTACTATCGGTTTATCTGGGACGGGCAGCTAATTCTAAATGGCATCAACCCCTATCTTTTTACGCCTGACACACTAATGGGCCAACCTGATTTTGTTTTGGCTAATGCTCAAGAACTACACAATGGCATGGGTGCACTCAGTGCTCGACACTTTAGCAACTACCCTCCTTTCAATCAATATATTTTTGCTATAACCGCATTTTTTGGAGGAAAAAGCATCTTAGGTTCCGTCATCGCCATGAGAACCATTATCATTCTCGCCGATATCGGAATTTTCTATTTCGGAAGAAAACTGCTTAAAAAAATCAACCGTTCGCCCCATGTAATTTTTTGGTATTTCCTGAACCCGCTTATTATTGTTGAGCTAACCGGAAACCTCCATTTTGAAGGGGTAATGCTTTTCTTTTTTATCTGGGCACTTTATTTGTTATCGGTAAAAAAATGGGTTCTCGCAGCGGTTCCCTACGCGCTGTCAATATGTGTTAAATTGGTACCTCTGATTTTTTTACCCCTGTTCTTAACTTATTTTAAGAGAAAGCAGAGTTTATTGTTTTATACACTTATCGGAGTGATATCATTGATTTTGACGCTTCCATTCTTTGCCCCTGAATTCCTAAATAACTATTCGGAGACTGTTGGCCTCTGGTTTTCGAATTTCGAGTTCAATGCCGGCTTTTACAATGCACTTAAAAAAATTGCCATTCAATTTGATGCCAAACCTTGGGAACTAATTAAATCGTATGGCAAGATTACCGCCTTTGGGCTTATTATTGTCACGCTACTTTTTACATTTCTGGCGAAAAACCAGAAACTATCGAATTTGATTGCTAACATGCTTTGGATCTTGACGATTTATTATTTTATTTCAGCCACGGTACACCCTTGGTACGTCATATTTTTGGTCCTGCTTTGCATTTTTACCGACTACCGTTTTGCCATAATCTGGTCGGCAGCAATCGTTCTTAGTTATTTTGCCTATGCCCAAATCGATTTCAAGGAACATATGGGACTGCTCGCCGTTGAATATATTTCGGTATATGGATTTTTGATTTACGAAATCTTCAGTCGAAAAGGGAAAAACCCGAAATTTTTAAAAAACTAAAGCCAAAAACTTCTCTTTTCAATTTAATTTGTACATTTGAGCCGCAATGAAAACAAAAGCACATATTAATTCTACGCCTTGGATGTCTTTTCCGACCCGTCCTTTTGTTCCTGTTCGCCGTCGCCCGTAAGGGTGAACATTTAGTATGGGAATAGGTGAGTCCATTCCTGCAGAATCCAACAAATATTTTTCATTCTATTTTTTAAACCATTACGCAATGGAAATAAGCATTGCCAACGAATCACATTTTAAGTACGCGAAGATAATATCCGATACGATTACGGAATCTGCGCAGGTACGAGGCACAGGAATTGCTAAACGAACTCCCGAGTACATTCAAAAGAGACTATCTAACGGTAATGCCGTTATCGCTTTAGATGGCGAGAAGTTTGCCGGTTTCTGCTATATTGAAGTGTGGGGCAACAAAAATTTTGTAGCCAACTCAGGGCTTATCGTACATCCTGATTACCGAAACCAAGGGTTGGCAAAAAAAATTAAGAGCAAGGTATTCGAACTATCTAGAAGCAAGTTCCCCGATGCCAAAATATTTGGTATCACCACGGGTCTTGCCGTGATGAAGATGAACTATGAACTAGGCTACAAACCTGTTACTTTTTCCGAACTTACCGATGACCCCGAATTTTGGAAAGGTTGTCAAACCTGCAAGAATTTCGACATCTTGACCCGTACCGAGCGAAAAATGTGCCTGTGCACAGGTATGCTTTACGATTCGGCCACCAAAAAAAAGGTGGAAGAAAGAAAAGTAAACAGCAAGGCCTTTCAACGATTAAAAAGTATCAAGGAAAGTTTGTTCCTCAAAAAGAAAACAAAATAAATAGAATATCACCTCCCTCCTTGCAAAAGAAGGAAGTTTGCAAATCGAATAGTAAATTAAAAATTCTCGCTCATGCGGGAAGGAAAGAACCTAAATTATGAAATTAGTTTTAGCCTATAGTGGCGGATTGGACACCTCATATTGTGCCAAATACCTATCAGAAGAAAAAGGATTCGAAGTACATGCCGTAAGTGTAAATACAGGAGGATTCTCAGAAGAAGAAATTGCCGAAATCAAAGAAAAAGCCTTACAATTGGGCGCCACTTCGTATACCTCGATTGATGCCATACAGTACTTCTACGACAAGGTAGTGAAATACTTGATTTTCGGTAACGTACTAAAAAACAACACCTACCCCCTATCGGTAAGTGCCGAGCGAATCGTTCAGGCCATCGAAATCGTAAACTACGCAAAAAAAATAGGAGCCTCGCATATCGCGCATGGCAGTACAGGTGCCGGTAACGACCAAGTTCGATTTGATATGATTTTTCAAATCATCGCGCCTGAAATCGAAATCATAACTCCCATAAGGGATAATAAACTATCGCGGGAGGCTGAAATCGAATACCTTAAAACGAAAGGTGTTGATTATTCTTGGGAAAAAGCCAAATATTCTATCAACCGCGGACTTTGGGGAACCTCCGTTGGCGGTGAAGAGACGTTGACTTCCGAAAAGCCCTTGCCAGCTTCAGCTTATCCAAGCCAGTTACAAGAGAATAATTCGAAGGAAATAAAATTGACTTTTGAAAAAGGAGAACTCATTGCAATCGACGGTAAAAAAGATAGCCCGGTAAACAATATCGTAAAATTGGATGCCTTGGCCTCAAAATATGCTATTGGTCGTGACATTCATGTAGGTGACACCATCATTGGCATAAAGGGCAGGGTCGGTTTTGAAGCTCCAGCCTCGCTGATTATCATAAAGGCACACCACTTGCTGGAAAAACACACCTTGAGCAAATGGCAACAATATCAAAAAGAGCAACAAGGCAATTTCTATGGCATGCTGTTACACGAAGGCAATTATTTGGATGAGGTAATGCGTAACATAGAAGCATTTTTGACCGACACCCAAAAGAATGTTTCAGGCGATGTTTTTGTAGGTCTACACCCTTATAGATTTGAACTTAATGGTATTTCATCGAAACACGATTTGATGAATGCTTCCTTTGGAAGTTATGGTGAAATAAATAAGGGTTGGACAGCCGATGACGCCAAAGGTTTTATTAAAATACTTTCCAATTCAGGAAAAATATACAACCATGTAAACCACAACAATGATTAAAGCCGGAATAATTGGTGGTTCAGGATACACAGGCGGGGAGTTGATTCGAATTCTTTTGCACCACCCTCAAGCCGAAATCGATTTTGTGTACAGTACGACAAGGGCCGGAAAAAAAGTGACCACGGCGCACCCTGACTTATTGGGTCAGAGCGAGATAGAGTTTACAGGTAGCATCAATCCTGATGTTGATGTAGTCTTTCTTTGTCTGGGTCATGGTAATTCTACGAAGTTTTTGAATGAAAATGATTTTTCAAAAGCCACCAAAATAATTGACCTGAGTAACGATTTCCGATTAAAGGAGGATGCAGTCTGCAACGGCAGAACATTCGTCTATGGGCTGCCTGAACTTCGAAAATCGGAAATACAAAATGCGGATAATATAGCGAACCCCGGTTGTTTTGCCACAACCATACAGTTGGCATTGCTGCCGTTGGCCAAAGCTGGAAAATTAGACAACCCCATTCACGTCAATGCCATTACCGGAAGTACAGGGGCGGGCGTTAGTCCGTCAGCTACCTCGCATTTCAGTTGGCGAAATAACAATGTATCGTGGTATAAACCTTTCACCCACCAACATTTGGGTGAAATTGGTGAAAGCTTGGGGTCATTACAACAAAATGTGGGTGAACTTTTCTTTCTACCCAACCGAGGTAATTTTCCTAGAGGCATACTGGCAACGGCATATACCCATTATGAAGGAAGTGAAGCCGACGCCATTTCATTGTATAAAGATTTTTATGCCGATGCCGCGTTTACACATGTGGCCGACGAGCCTATCAATCTAAAACAAGTGGTAAATACCAATCAGTGCCATGTTCATTTACATAAACATAATGACACCCTACTCATTACCTCGGCTGCCGACAACCTATTGAAAGGTGCCTCGGGCCAGGCCGTTCAGAATATGAATTTGATGTTCGGATTCGAAGAAAGTGCCGGACTACGATTAAAAGCCGGAGTTTTTTAAGAATCCGTTGAAATTGAACAGAAAAAGCTCCTCCCTTTAATGAATGGGAGGTGTCCGATAGCGGAGGACGAAGGGTTTGATACCCAAATACATATAAATTTGAAAAGTTCCCATATTGACAGAAATAGTATATAAATAGCCTAAAAAAATGAAAATAGCCATCATAGGAACCGGAAATCTGGGACTCTCCATTGCCAAAGGTATTTTGAATACCAGTGGGGCCACTACGATGTACCTGACCAAACGAAATACAGCGGACATTAAAGAATACGAGAAATATGGTAACGTCACTGTAACCTCCGATAACCGGGAAGCAGTGCAAAATTCCGATATTTTGATTTTCGCCGTTCAACCCGGGCATATTGAAAAGTTGCTGAACGATTTGAAAGATCTACTTACCGAAAAGCATGTGGTCATTTCTGTTATTACCGGTTTCGGTATTAATAAAATGGAGAATATTCTAGGCGAGGATGTATTCATCATACGAAGTATGCCCAATACAGCGATTTCTGTTGGAAAATCGATGACCTGTATCTGTAGCAACGAAAAAGGTAAAAAGAAAGTCCAGCTCGCCAAAGCCATTTTTGACCGTATGGGCCACACTATGGAAATTCCTGAGGAACAAATGCAGGGGGCTACTGTCATTTGTGCTAGTGGCATCGCCTTTTGGATGCGTTTAATACGTGCCACGACCCAAGGAGCCATACAATTAGGCTTTGATGCCAAAGAAGCGCAAGAACTCGCTATGCACACCTGTGAAGGCGCTGCTGGCTTACTAATCGAATCAGGGAATCACCCCGAAGAGGAAATCGATCGTGTGACCACCCCTATGGGATGCACCATTCAAGGGCTAAATGAAATGGAACACCAAGGTTTGAGCTCTTCCCTTATACGTGGGATCGTAGCCTCGTTCGATAAGATAAGTGAGTTTAAAGACAAAAATTAGCAACTGATGTCCAACAATAACGAAACGATTTCCGTCTCAGCGGAAATAAAACAAAAAGCAACAATGAAACCATTTGATGTATACCCATTATATGATGTTACTCCCGTTTCCGCAAAAGGAATCGTGGTCACCGATGACCAAGGCAAAGAGTATCTCGATTTTTATGGTGGTCATGCCGTAATTTCCATCGGACATTCGCATCCACATTACATAAAACAACTAAAAGATCAATTGGATCGCATTGGGTTTTACAGTAATTCAATACAGAATCCGTTGCAAGTGGAATTGGCGGAAAAACTGGGTCAACTTTCCGATTGTGAAGACTACAACCTTTTTCTGTGCAATTCAGGGGCCGAAGCCAATGAAAATGCATTGAAACTAGCATCATTCCAGACGGGGAAATCGCGGGTAATCGCATTTAAAAATGGTTTTCACGGCAGAACATCGGCAGCAGTCGCCGTCACTGATAACGCGAACATCAACGCGCCTATCAACAAACAACAAAAGGTTACCTTTTTGTCGTTCAATGATGAGGAAGCTTTTCAAAACGAAATTGAAAAAGGGGATGTTTGTGCCGTTATCATAGAGACCATTCAAGGTGTCGGCGGATTAGACGAACCTTCAACCGCATTCTACCAAAGGGTTGCGGAGCAATGTAAAGCCCACGGGGTACTCCTTATTGCAGATGAAGTACAATGCGGATTTGGTCGAAGTGGAAAATTCTTTGCGTTCCAACATCATGGCATCAAACCCGATATCATCACCATTGCCAAAGGTATGGGCAACGGCTTTCCGGTAGGGGGCGTTTTGATTCATGAAAGCATAAAAGCCGTTTACGGTATGTTAGGAACTACGTTTGGTGGCAACCATTTGGCTTGTGCGGCTACAATAGCAGTTTTGGAAGTGATAGAAAAAGAACAGCTTCTCGAAAACGCCACAAAATTAGGCGAACGATTTAAAAAGAGGGCCGCCGAAATTCCCCAAGTAAAACGTGTAAAGGGTAGGGGTTTGATGCTCGGACTTGAATTTGATTTTGAAGTGGCCGATTTAAGAAAACGTTTAATTCATAATCAGCATATTTTTACGGGAGGGGCAAAGGACAAAAAAGTGCTCCGGTTTTTACCGGCACTTAATATTACCGAAGCCCATTTAGATACTTTCTTCGAAGCTTTACAAAAAGAATTGTCATGAGTTTATTTTTAAATATTGCACAACGAAATGCCGTACTCCAGACCATGGCACAATTGGTAGACGCAGAAAGAACGGCAATTTTAGCGGCCAATAAAAAAGATATGGACGCTTACAATGGTGAAGATATTGCCATGCGTGATCGGTTGGTCGTAAACGACACCAAAATTGAAGGTATGATCGAATCATTATTTCACTTGGCCAAGCAAGAAGACCCATTGGGGGTGGAGCGGTTTCAATTTACCCATGAGAACGGTATGAGGGTGAGTAATAAAACGGCACCCTTTGGCACTGTTTTGATTATTTACGAATCTCGCCCCGATGTTACCATCGAAGCAGCCGGGATTGCCTTTAAATCTGGGAACAAAATATTACTAAAGGGAGGTAAAGAATCGCTACAGAGCAATTTGGCCTTAGTGAAATTATGGCACCGGGCCCTATCGGAAAACCAGATATCCAACGACTGGGTTACCTATTTACAATTTGATAGAAAACAGACACAAGCCTATTTGGAAAAACCTGATCAAAAAATCGATTTAATAGTTCCGCGAGGCGGAGAAAGGTTGATTGCTTTTGTAAAGCAACACGCTACCTGTCCGGTAATCGTAAGCGGCCGCGGTAATAATTTTGTCTTTGTTGATAAAGACGCCGATCAAGAAATGGCGTTAGATATCATCATCAACGGCAAGACAACCAAAATATCGGCATGTAATGCTTTGGATAAGGTTTTAATCGACGACAACCTTCCTGATAAAGAAAAATTCACACGACAACTCATTTCCAAATTAAAGGAAAGTGATGTTGAAATTTTGGTAGATTCGGGAGTTTCTGGTTTTGAAGGCACTTCCGAAATTACCGATGAGGCGGTTTGGTTCGAGGAATTTCTAGACTACAAAATCGTTTTGGGGGGAGTAAAAGATCTCGAGGAAACCGTAGCCAAAATAAATCGTTATGGAGGAGGGCATTCCGCATCCATTATTACAAATAACGAAGAAATCGCCGATTCCTTTATGAATAATGTCGATACTGCCGCGGTATATCACAACGCATCGACGCGCTTTACCGATGGAGGTCAATTTGGTTTGGGAGGAGAACTCGCCATAAGTACTGATAAATTACATCAAAGAGGGCCAATCGGCCTACAGCATCTAGTGACCAATAAATGGTATGTGAAAGGGAACGGACAAATAAGATAATCCCAAAAAAGCTGTTCCGGCCGATTTCTGATCTGCAAGGTTTCAAAAATAGCAGGTCAAAACAATAAAAAAATGCAAAAAAAGAAAATACTCTTAAAAATTGGATCCAATACACTGACCAAGGAAACAGATCAGATTTCTAGAGGAAAGATAGAGGATATCGGCCGACAAATTGCCGCCCTTAAAGAGAACTATGAAATTATAATCGTTAGTTCCGGAGCCATTGCAGCTGCCAAACAGTTTGTAAAATTGGAGCATAATGGTGCCGAAATCAATATGAAACAGGCGCTGGCCGCCATAGGTCAACCGCATTTGATGCGAATTTATCAAGAAAATTTCAGGGAACTTGGCCTATTCACCTCGCAATGTCTTCTTTCGTATTCCGATTTTGAAAATCCTATTGCCAAGGCAAACATCAAGAACACGATCAACGTTTTGGTGGCCAATAACGTAATACCCATCATCAACGAAAATGACACCGTCGCTGCCGACGAAATTCAATTTGGAGACAACGATAAACTAGCGGCCCTTACTGCGGCTTTGTTAGAGGTTGATCTTCTTGTCGTAGCCACGAACACCGATGGTATTTACACTAAGGTTTCCATAGAAAATGATGACCCAAAGACGATAGCTACAGTTACGGGGCTCGAAAGTTTGTTACAGGAAATCAGCAGTTCCAAATCATCGCACGGTACCGGCGGAATGCAATCGAAAATAGAAGCTGCTACCATTGCCCAAAAAGCAGGAATCGAAACCTGGATCGTCAATGGATTAAAGGATAATTTTCTAGTCAATGCCCTCAATGATATTGGCAACCACACCAGAATAAAAAAATAGCCGACAAATAATTTACATTTTTTAAGCATGAAACATTACTTCGCCATTAACGATATAGATTCCCTTCCAGAATGGGTCGAGGAAGCCAGAGCCATAAAAACCGAACCAAGACAATTTGAATCGCTAGGCAAGGGAAAAACCATTGGTTTATTATTTTTTAATAACAGTTTGCGCACCCGATTGAGCACCCAAAAAGCTGCCATGAATTTAGGCATGGAAGTTATTGTAATGAATTTTGGAAGCGAGGGTTGGGCTCTCGAATATGAAGATGGTACCATTATGGACCAAGGCACCTCTGAACATATAAAAGAGGCTGCACAAGTAATCTCCCAATATTGTGATGTCATAGCCATCAGGGCTTTTGCATCGTTGGCAGACAAAGAAAAAGACGAAGCTGAATTGGTACTCAACGGTTTTAAAAAATATGCCTCCGTACCCGTTGTTAATATGGAAAGTTCAGTAGGCCACCCATTGCAGGCTTTGGCCGATGCCATTACCCTGAGTGAACAAAATACAAAATCAAAACCTAAAGTAGTTCTTTCTTGGGCTCCACACCCAAAGGCTTTACCACATGCCGTAGCCAATTCTTTTGTAGAAATGATGCAACGTCAAAATGCCGATTTTGTAATCACACATCCCGAAGGTTACGATCTAGACAAAAGAATAACCAAAGATGTTCAAATCGAATATGATCAAAATAAAGCATTAGAAAATGCCGATTTTGTCTACGTGAAAAACTGGAGTAGCTACTCCGATTACGGACAAGTCTTAAATCAAGATGCAAAATGGATGATGACCAAATCGAAATTGGGTCATGCCAAATTCATGCACTGCCTGCCGGTACGTAGAAATGTAGTTGTGGAAGATGCCGTGCTCGACAGTGCACAATCATTGGTTATCGAACAGGCAAACAATCGAACTTACGCCGCTCAAGTAGTCTTAAAGAAGATTTTGTCGGATGCAGATAAACTTTAAAACATACTCTCGATTTACAAAAACAAACAGAAGTAAATGTCACAAGAACTAAAGGATAAAGTTTGTATCGTTACCGGAGCCACGGGCGGGATGGGAAAAGCCATATCCGAGATGTTTGCAGCAGCCGGGGCCAAACTGATTCTTTCGGGCAAATCCAGTGAAAAAGGAAATGCTTTAGAAAAGCAATTAAAAAATTCAATTTTCATTCAAGGCGATATTAGTATGGCTGAGACCAATGAAAAATTGGTGACTGCCGCTATGGATAATTTTGGAAAACTCGACATCCTTTCAATCAATGCCGGTATTTTAGGTCTGGGGAATGTGGTCGATCTTCCTGTTTCGTCGTGGCAATATACCATGGATACCAATCTTAGTTCTATTTTCTATTTATCGAAATACGCCATTCCGCATCTTTTAAAGAGTGCTGATGCCAACATTTTGATCAATGCCTCGATAGCGGCATTTAAGAGTTTCCCGAACCACCCTGCCTATTGCGCCTCAAAAGCAGGTTCTGTGGCCCTAATGAAACAGCTAGCAGTCGAATATGCCCCAAAAATACGGGTAAACGCACTTTGTCCTGGTCCCGTAGACACGCCACTATTGCACGATTCGGCAAAAGCATTCGAAAATCCGGAAAATGCCATTGAAAATGCAAAACAAACGACGCTTTTAAAGCGTTTGGGCACCCCTGATGATATTGCGAAATTGGCACTGTTTATGGTCTCTAAAGATTCTTCATGGATTACGGGGAGTACTATAAATATCGACGGAGGTATTCTAAATGCATGATTATATGACGATTGAAAATGACACGAAACTAAATTTAGCTTGAAATGAAACCAAAACTATCCATCGTAAAAATTGGCGGAAATGTCATAGAAAACAAGACGGAACTTTCGAAGTTTCTCGCTGTTTTTTCCAAAATCGAGGGTCAAAAAGTACTGGTTCACGGTGGAGGGAAACTGGCCACCGAGTTGGGTAAAAAATTAGGTATCGAGTCGCAACTCGTAGGCGGAAGACGCATTACCGATGCACAAAGCCTAGACCTCATAACCATGGTTTACGGGGGCTTGGTCAATAAAAAGATTGTCGCAGAACTTCAAGCCAACAACTGTAATGCTATTGGTCTCTCGGGAGCCGATGCAAATACGATACAGGCCCATAAAAGACCTGTAAAAGATGTTGATTTTGGTTATGTCGGCGATGTTGATTCAGTGAATGCAATAACCATAAGTCGTTTGTTGGAAGCCAATTTAACACCGGTATTTTGTGCCATAACCCACGACCAAAACGGACAATTATTCAACACGAACGCAGATACCATTGCTTCTGAAATTGCCATAGGTATGAGCGAATTTTATGAAACAACACTCAACTATTGTTTCGAAAAGAAAGGGGTTTTAAAAGATGTAAACGATGAGGATTCGGTTATAAAACACATCAATACCACATCCTATAAAACACTGTTGACACAGAAAGTAATCGCCGATGGCATGCTGCCGAAACTTGAGAATTGCTTTAACGCCCTAAATAGAAATGTACATCAGGTCTGTATCGGCAATATTTCGATGTTAGCACCAGAATCTAACTTATTCACCACAATAACCTTATAATGGAACAGCTCGTACTTACAGAAAAGGCCATCGATTTATTGAAGACCTTAATTTCCATTCAATCCTTTTCCTCTGAAGAAGAAAAAACTGCCGATGCCATTGAAAATTGGTTCAAATCGTTTGACATACCTTTTAAACGGGAGAAAAACAATATCTACGCTTTCAATAAGTATTACGACGAAAATAAGCCAACGTTGCTACTTAATTCACATCACGATACCGTTAAACCGAATACGGCCTATACCAAGGATCCTTTTCACCCACATATCGAAGATGGAAAATTATTTGGCCTTGGCAGCAATGATGCGGGCGGACCATTAGTATCGCTTATCGCAACTTTTACCCATTTTTATGATGCGAAAAACTTAAACCACAACATTATCATCGTGGCTTCGGCCGAGGAAGAAAGCTCAGGCCCCAATGGTCTGAACAGCATGCTCGCGATACTTCCTGAAATCGATGTCGCCATCGTAGGTGAACCAACATTAATGAAATTGGCAATTGCCGAAAAAGGACTGGTGGTTTTTGAAGCGGCCGTAAAAGGTACACCTTCCCATGCAGCGCATCCGAATGACAATAACGCGATATACAATACGATCGGAGTTTTGGATTGGTTCAAAAATTACAAATTCAAAAAGGTTTCCGAGGTATTGGGCGAAGTAAAGTTGACGGTCACTCAAATCAACGGCGGAGAACAGCACAATGTGGTTCCCGCCCAAGTAAACCTAGTAATCGATGTTCGGGTCAACGATAAATACACCAACAAAGAAATTCGTGATATCTTGCAAAAGGAAGCACCTTGCGAATTGAAACCGCGCTCGTTACGCCTTAATTCATCGGCCATCGACAAGAATCATCCTTTGGTGCAATCGGGCATCGCCTTGGGAAGGGAAACTTATGGTTCGCCAACGCTTTCCGATCAAGCGGCCCTGAGCTGTCAATCGCTAAAATTAGGACCTGGCGATAGTACCCGTTCGCACTCCGCCAACGAATTTATATATGTAAACGAAATCGAAGAGGGTATTGATTTGTATATTAAAATTTTGAAGGGATTTTTACAATAAATAATTAACAGTATGCAATGAACAATTGGTAATTGTGCATTGATAAATGTAAACCAAAATTTATGAAACTCTGGGACAAAGGCTTTAGCACCGATAAAAAAATAGACCATTTTACAGTAGGCAATGATCGTGAATTGGATTTGCTATTGGCAAAATACGATGTCATTGCTTCTAAGGCCCATGCCAAAATGTTGGGTAAAATCGGCTTGCTTACCGATACCGAAACGGAAGCTTTGGTCGCTGAACTAGACAACATCGGTACATCCATTGAAGAAGGAACTTTCACCATAGAAGATTCTTTTGAGGATATGCATTCCAAGATTGAATTTCTACTAACGGAGAAGTTGGGCGATACCGGAAAAAAAATACATACGGCCCGGTCACGTAACGATCAAGTTTTGGTCGCTATGCACTTGTATCTCAAAGAAGAATTGATGCAAATAAAGTCCCTAACGAAAGAGTTGTTTGATCTGTTGCTAGCTTTGGCGGAAAAGCACAAAGAAGTATTGCTGCCCGGTTACACCCACTTACAGATTGCGATGCCTTCATCGTTCGGACTGTGGTTCTCGGCCTATGCAGAAAGTTTGATAGATGACCTCTATTTTGTCGATGCAGCGCTTAAGGTTGCTGATCAAAATCCGTTAGGAAGTGCTGCGGGGTACGGTAGTTCTTTTCCTATCGACAGAAGTTTTACGACCCGAGAAATGGGTTTTGAGACCACCAAATACAATGTAGTGGCGGCCCAAATGGGGCGTGGCAAAGTAGAAAAAGCTGCTGCCTTTGGTATGAGCAGCCTAGCCGCGACCCTATCTAAAATGGCCATGGACATCTGTCTGTATATGAGCCAAAATTTTGATTTCGTTTCTTTTCCCGATGAATTGACTACGGGAAGTAGTATTATGCCGCACAAAAAGAATCCCGATGTTTTTGAATTGGTACGGGGCAAATGCAATAAACTTCAGAGCATTCCCAACCAATTGACGCTAATCATCAATAACCTACCTAGCGGGTATCACCGTGATTTACAATTGGTCAAAGAAGTGATTGTGCCTGCCATACAAGACATGAAGGCATGTCTCGAAATTTTGACTTTTAGTTTAGCCGAAATTCGCGTCAACCCAACTATTTTGGAAGATCCCAAATACGATTATCTTTTTAGTGTAGATACCCTGAACGAATTGGTCTTATCGGGGATGCCGTTTCGCGATGCCTATAAAAAAATGGGACAAGAAATTCAACAAGGTACGTTTAGCCCCAAACGTGATATTTCACATTCACATGAGGGCAGTCTGGGCAATTTATGTTTGGATGAGATTCGGGAGAAGATGGAAAATATTCGAGATTAAAGAAATAAAGGGTATGATATAAATTTCCCTTAATCTATATCGCTGTAGTTTTGTCTATTTTATTGGAGTTGTAACGGGTTATTTTAGTAATCCTTTACACATTTCTTAGTTTTAACCTTTTTAGGTTTTCCCATCATACTAGAATATGACAAGACTCTTTGCTTTTATTTTAATACTCTTAGCTAGTTCTAATTTTAGCCAAGCTCAAGAGCAGATAACCCATTTATTTCCTGAGGTGGGGGATATCGGTTCATCCCCTTCACAATTTATTGAGTATAATAATCTTCTGATTTTTAGTGCTTGGACCAAAGATTATGGGACTGAATTATGGATTACTAACGGTATTGAGCCCCCTTATTTATTAAAGGATATTAATCCCGGAGGCAATTTCGGAATTTCAACTGATTTCAAAGATGGAGCAGTATTCTTGAATGGACTTTTGTACTTTGTTGCCTTTACCAATATCTCAGGCTACCAAATTTGGTCTACAGATGGCACGGAGAATGGCACCTTTCAGATTACCAATCTAGTAGATACACGTATCTACGACATAACCTTAGTTGGGAACGAAATTTACTTTTTGAACCACCAAAGCGAATCTGTAGAAGTATGGAAAAGTGATGGTACTGACCTAGGAACCATTTTAATACAAGATAACGTACCTAAACTAGGACCAAGATCTGTTTATGAAGGTACTGTCAATAGCCTCTTCTTCTTTACCTTCAAAATGCAAAATCAATTTCTAACTTGGAGAAGTGACGGCACAGAAGACGGCACTTTTACGGCAATACCGAAATTAGACCCGTATATTATCAATTCAAATTATCAGTCCACACCCCCTGAGTTTGTTCCGTACAAAAACGAATTATACGTTGTTGCCAAAAGTGATTTGTTTGATGGAAATCCTAAAACAACCGGGATTTTAAAAACAGATGGATTAGTTGATGGCGTACAGCCCATAAAAAACATGTTTGAAGGTTATGTAGATTTTTCAGATGTCATAGAGATCAATAACAAACTCTATTTTTCCTTTTTTAGTACGTACGCGAATAATTTAACTATTTGGGAATCGGACGGGACCGAAGCAGGCACAATTAAAATCTATGACGAAACCGTACCTCTTAATTATACTCCTTCTACTCTAAATTCAGATGGCCCCAACCTTATTTTTCTTGCACCTAACAATTCAGAAAACTACACCTTAGCGGCACTTGACACTCAAGACTATCATGTTACAGGTATAACGGAAATACCGAACAATTCTAATCCAACTAATTCGCGAGGGGAAAATCCTACTATACTAGCTAAGGTCAATGATAATATGTTTCATATACAATTTCATCTCAATGGGGAAGTTTATCGAGAAGCATGGATTACGGATCTTACCGCAGAAAACACTAGAAATATAGAAATGCTTAATGGTGTGGCCCCAATTAAAAATTTTCAAGAATATTATTATTTTACACATGAATCTAATAGTTCGGGCGAAGAACTATGGCGTACAAATCTTTCTTTCGACTCTCATGCGCTTTTTGCTAACATATGCACTTATAAATCTACCCTGTTAGATCCAAAATATGAAAAAGTAGGTAACAAGATTTTTTATGATTATGGAGATGTTTGGGCTTATGACCACAATAGCAACACAAATACACTTTTAAATAAATTAGGGGAATCAAACCCTAGAAATTTCACGGCTATGGGCAACGATTTATACTATTTCGGGAATACCATTTCAGGAACAAAAGTATTTCGAGCCGACGGCACCTTCGAAGGCACAATAGCCATGAACCATCTAGATTCAAACATTAAAACCCTAATTAAACCCGGTATCATAACCTTTAATGATAACATCTATTACTTTGTATCTTCAAAAGATACCGACCTAAGTCAATATCAAAACCACTTGGCAAAATATAACGGTAATGAGTTTGAGTTAGTCAAAGCAATTGGCCCGCCCACTATAAACCATGGTGGAACTTACGGTCCACAAAAAATAGTCACCTCCGAGAACTACCTATATTTTACAGTGAAACCTAGTTGGAATATAGTTGAGCTATGGCGAGGTGATGGCACGGATGCCGGTACCGTAAAAATAAAAGCTTTTGAAGAAATTAACGATCTTACCACCGTAGGTGACAATGTATTTTTATCTGTGAATGGCCTGCATGATTTATGGTTTAGTGATGGTACACCCGAGGGCACGAAAGAAATTACTAGTGTGCCATTTATTCAGCAGTCTAATTACAACAATACCGGTATGGTGGCCCTTAAGGACAAACTTGTTTTTGTGGCATCTACGTTTAAATCTGGAACAGAAATCTGGGTTTCTGATGGCACTGCCGAGGGTACCTATCAGATAAAAGACATCTATGAAGGTGAACAAAATGGCGCGGATTCTAACTTAGGTGTTTTTGACCATACGATACTTAATGATATTATCTATTTTTCTGCAAATGACGGCATACACGGTAATGAACTGTGGCGTACCGATGGCACCACTGAAGGCACATACCTCGTTAAAGACATTAATGACGACAAATATTCATACCCTTCTTACTTTACAAATGATAGTGAACGCGTCTATTTTTCAGCATTTACATCTCAAAATGGGCAAGAACTATGGACATCTGATGGCACGGATTTTGGCACTTATCAATTATTCGATTTAAAAGAGGGCGTATTTAGTTCAGACCCTACTTCTATAAATTTTATAGAAGACTACGTTTATTTCCATGCAGTGACCGATACAGAAGGAAAACAATTATGGAGATATGATAAGAAAGGTGATATTAATGCTGATGGTATAATTAATATTCTCGACCGGTGCCAAGATACCCCTCCCGGAACCTTAGTTAATTCGAACGGGTGTTCATTATCAAGCTTTCCAGTAGATAATTTTGCTATTCTAACAACAAGTGCTACCTGCGTTTCTAAAAATAATGGCAGTATTGAGATAACCGCCAAAGAACTGCTTGATTACAGCGTTACTCTTACTGGAGAAAACCTTAGCCAAACAAAAGAATTTAACAAAACCATTTTATTTTCCGATCTTGCCGCTGGCGCGTATGACCTATGTATAAGTGTTTATGCTGGGAACTACTCGGAGACTTGCTTCGTATTACAAATTACCGAACCAGAAGCGCTTAGCGTCTCCTCTAAAATAAATTCATTAGACAATACCATCAATTTAAATCTATCAGGGTCTAAAGACTATTTTATCTCTTTGAATGATGAAGTGTACCATACCTCAAATAATGAAATAACCTTAGCTCTTTCTGCAAACAGCAACAAACTTTCAGTTGTTACCGATAAAACATGTCAAGGCACTTTTGAAAAAAATATTATTTTATCACCAACGCCTCTAATCTATCCGAACCCAATAAACGACGGAGACCTACATATCACCATAGGTGAAACAGAAACAGATTACCTAACCCTTTCGCTGTATACATTAAATGGTAAAATGATTATGAGAGAACCCTCTAAGGTCGACAATAAAGAAGTGATTTTTAATGTAGATGGGTTAAAAAAGGGCATATACCTACTAACTCTAAAGGCAAGGCAATCAGTAATCGTGCATAAACTAATCAAGAATTAAAAGTGGTCTACCTAAATATTAAAAGAGAACTCCTAAAAAGACAAAACCGATACGAATATCGGTCTTAAGGCTGCTAACTCAAATAAAATTGTAATTTGAACACCACAAAAATGGTCTTTTTATTGACCAATTCGGTTACCAAATGCTTATGATAAGGTTACTATAAAAGTTCTTTGAACAATTATTGTTGAATTCATTGGTTTGATTTTCAACTCCTATTTTATCATTCCAAGATTAATCACCTCCTGCTCGGTCAAATAGCGCCAGTGCCCTCGGGGCAAGTCCTTTTTAGTCAAGCTGGCATACACCACCCTATCCATCTTAACGACTTCATATTCCAAGGCTTTAAAAATACGACGTACAATATCGTTTCGTGTGCTTAGAATTTCCATACCTACTTGGTTTTTTGGTGCATTATCAACGAAACTGACATCAGCAACCTTAACAACTTTATCATCTACCAAAACACCTTCTTGTATTTTTTTTAAATCGGCGCTTCGCAAGGGCTTGTTCAGTTCGATATGATAGATTTTTCGCAATCCGTTTTTAGGGCTATTCAATCGCTTGGTGAGTTCCCCATCATTTGTAAATAGTAAGAGTCCCGTTGTATCTTTATTCAACTTCCCCACAGGGTTCAATGTTGATTTTGATGCCTTTGAAATCAACCCCACGGCACTTCTCCTACCATGTTCATCTCGAGTAGTAGTCACAAAATCTTTTGGTTTGTTGAGCAGCACGTATTCCTTCTTTTCTGGATTTAACAGACGTCCATCGAACCTGACCTCATCGGCCAATTTTACTTTATAGCCCATTTCGGTAATAGGCTTACCGTTTACTGTTATATTTCCTGCGGTGATATATATATCGGCATCTCTACGAGAACAAACGCCAGAATTGGCTACATACTTGTTCAATCGAATCAACCCTGAATCTTTTTGTACTTTGGGAGCAGATTGTTGCGAATCACTTTTCTTTTTTATGGGGGCATTCCCTCTGGCATAACTCTTCTTTCGAAATGTTCCACCCTGTCTTCCTGATGCCCTCTTATCTCCACCCTTCGAATCTGACCTATTCATATTAATACTTTTTCGCAAAGATACGTATCGCCATCGTATAACCTATTGACTTAAGCATTTATATGGCTGAACAACCAATTCCTACGACACACATAGTAATGTTTCAGCCATAAGGGATTACAAACCTTTGAACGGAGAAATATAAATTCGTCAAGAACGTAAAAACCTTCTATTTCGGCTCGTCAACTGTAATGAAGGTGAGTATATACTTCAATAAACGCTCTTTCTGACAGTAAGTAGTTGCCTATAAAATGCGATTGAGCACTAAATCAACATTAATCAATAATATACTGAAGACACCGACCACGATGATCAGTTTTAAGATGTTATGAAGGCCGACATAATGCATTTTCGTCTTGGCCTTCCATAACATAACCAAAAAGAAAATTAATAGAAAAATACCTCCGATAAAATAAAGGTACATATAGCCTACATCGAAATAATTAATCAATAGCAGTGACGGTAACAAAGTCAATAGAATCAATACACTGATACAGCGCTTCGAGAATCGCACACCGTATAAAACAGGAATGGTTTTGTAATTTTGGGCCAAATCTCCCGCAATATTCTCTAGGTCCTTAATCATTTCTCGCACCAAAATCAATAAAAAAAGAAACATGGCATGTACGAAAATAACCGTAGCGAAATTCTTGTAGTAAACAAATACAGCAAAAAATGGGGCAATAGCTAAAATTGCCGACACAAAATTGCCGATGAAAGCTATTCTTTTTAGCTTATGGGAATACAACCAAATTCCAAATATATATATTGAAAAAAACAATACAGCCCTAAAGGAAACATAGCTCGCCGCAAAGGCAGCCAAAAAATTTAGTACAAAATACGTTGAGAGCTTAAAGCGCTGGCTCACCAACCTATCCAACATGCTTTTTGTGGGTTTATTGATCAGATCTTTCTCCGCATCATAAAAATTATTAATGATATACCCCCCGGCGATAACCAAGGCCGATGCGAGCACGATAGCAAATAAATTGAAATCAAAAATGACTTTTCGCAATGGAAGGTCAGGAGCCAAAATATAAATTGACGCCAAGTATTGCGCCACAACGACCATTAAAATATTGTACCCCCGAACCACAGAAAACAGACTCAAGAACTTTAAAAGCAAGAGTTTGTTTTTTCTACTGAACATTATAGGAATATGGATACTGACTAAAAGTTATATACGACTTCTAAATTGTAATCTTTCAATGCTTTTTTTGCCTTGTCGATATCTTCGGTAAAACCTAAAATATAACCGCCGCCGCCAGATCCACAAAGTTTTAGGTAGTAGTCATTTGATTCGATACCATGTTTCCAAAGTTGATGGAACTTTACCGGAATCATAGGTTTGAAATTATCCAAGACCACATGTGATAGCTGTTTTAAGTTACCAAAAAGTGACTTGACATTACCGTTTACAAAATCTTCAACACAGGCATCGGTGTGTTTGATGAACTGGTTTTTCAACATATTACGAAAACCTTCATGTTTCATTTTCTCCATGAACAATTGTACCATGGGTGCCGTTTCGCCAGTAGAACCACTGTCTAATAAAAAGACGGCTCCTTTGCCTTCACTGTTTTGTGAAGGTATGCTGGTAGATTCAATATTGTTTTTGGAATTTATAAGAATCGGTAAACTTAAATAACTGTTCAAAGGATCAAGCCCTGAAGATTTTCCATGAAAGAAAGACTCCATTTTCCCGAAAATCAATTTTAGTTTCAAAAGCTTTTCGCGGGTAAGATTTTCTAAAATGGTGATTTTATCTTCCGCATATTTATCATAAATCGCGGCGACCAAAGCCCCACTGCTTCCTACCCCATAACCTTGGGGAATGGAACTATCAAAGTACATTCCACCTTCAACATCATCACGCAGCGTTTCAAAATCAAAAGCGACCAGTTTGGGGTTCTCATCATGTATCTTTTCTAGATAAGTCACAAACTTGCGTAAGTGCCCATTGGATTCAATGGCAGTTTTAGACGGATTCTCATCTGTCTTTAAAGCTCCTTTGAAAAAATTATAGGGAATGGATAATCCTTTAGAATCTTTGATGATGCCGTATTCTCCAAAAAGGAGAATTTTAGAATAAAACAGGGGTCCTTTCATGATTTATAGTTGATTCGGGAAATTGGTATAACGCTGGTTTGACACTATTATGACAAATAAGTTACATTTTTTTTGCCCCAAATCCAATTTTGTCGCAAAGATACTGCTGGTTTTCACAATATGCAACTAGTTCGTTTTTAATAAATTGAAGCGTTATGTCCCGTTCAGATTCAGGGTACAGCACATGTACGTTAGCCCCGGCATCTAAGGTAAAACAGACATGGGTTTTATTTGCCTCACGGAAAGCCCATATTTTATTGATGATTTCCAATGTATTGGGCTTCATCAAAATAAAATAAGGGTGACTTGTCATCATCATGGCGTGCAGTGTAAGCGCCTCACTTTCGACAATAGCAATAAATCGTTCCAAATTCCCGTCTGCGAATACTTGTTGCAGTTCCGAAAGGTTTTTATGGGCTTGCTCGAAGCGCTGCCCTGCAAAAGGATGGTTATGCATCAGGTCATGACCAACCGTACTGCTGACTTGTTTTTGTCCCTTATCAACTAAAAGAATGGTATCTTGATAGTTCTCAAAAACCTTGTGCACCTTATAGGGATACTTGATTCCAAACAAATCAGAACTTCCTTCCGTATCATCGTGATTTCCCCACTGAACGATAGGCCCTTCAATACTGCGGCAAGCACTGCCTGATCCCAATCGCGCCAAAAAAGAAGCCTTTTGGTTGAAAAAGTCGATTTTCATTTTTGGATTCAATTCTCGTTCAACCTCCATCAGGCAAAGCGCCAATGCCGACATTCCCGATGCCGAAGAAGCAATACCACTGCTGTGAGGAAATGAATTCGAGGTCTCTATTGTAAAATGATAATCTCTTAAAAAAGGAAGGTATTTTTCTACCCTTGAGAAAAAGGTTTTTATTTTGGGTTCAAAATCCTTTTTAGGCTTTCCCTCAAAAACGAGTTCGAAAGAAAAATGACCCTTACTTTGTGCAAGCTTGGTATAGACAACCGAAGTAGTCGTAGCAGCATTATCCAAGGTAAAACTAATCGAAGGGTTGGCAGGAATCTGATTTTTCTTCTTGCCCCAGTATTTGACCAACGCAATATTGCTTGGTGCTCTCCAAGCTATCTCCCCACTCGTTACCTTCTGAGAATACCCCGAAGGAATAAAGTCTTTTTCTGTCATCGTCAACATAATTTGGGCAAAGATAGTTTTTAAGCGCTTTTGCCTCTGCGGTAATTAAAATAAATCGCTACTTTAGACACACACTCGTTACATTTTGAAAAAAAAGCTATTCTATATCAGCATTGCCGTCATCGTTTGTTTGGTGATTGGGTTTCTGTCAAGTTTTGCAGTACATGGCGCAGTAAATGACTGGTATGCAGCTCTTAATAAACCCAGTTATAACCCGCCTAACTGGATTTTTGCCCCCGTATGGATAACTTTATACGTCATGATGGGAGTTGCCGCCGGGATTGTTTGGGCGAGAGGTTTTTACCATATTTGGGTTAAAACGGCCTTATACCATTTTGGCTTCCAATTACTGCTTAATGCCGCGTGGAGTATCGTATTCTTTGGCTTTGAAGCACCTTTTTTGGCCTTGCTGGTCATTATCATGTTGCTGATTCTTATTCTTCTTACGATACGCTGGTTCAAGGTAATAAACAACACAGCAGCTTATCTGTTAGTCCCCTATTTTTTCTGGGTTTGTTTTGCAATGGTGCTCAACTACAAAATTTGGGCATTGAATTAAATCAATTGCTTTAATCAGAAAGAGAAAAGCACCCTTTGCTTTACGCATAGTATTCTGATACTATGTTTCCCAATGTTCTGCAACTATTTCTAGACCATGGTCTGAGACCATTTCAACGATTTCTTGCTTTGCGTTCTTATCAATCGGCAAATCTGTTTCTATCCCCACATAACCGGCGTTCTTTGCGTTCTTTGGCGTCTTCAAAAAATCGTTCAAATTTAAATGGGCACTGCCCCATATTGGGGAAATAAATTTTAATACCATCAGCTACGTTTCTTTCTTACACCGGTATGGTCCATGCCTTGTGCTCTTTCCAAAGCAATCATTTTTTTTGGGCGGAAATTTAATATCAAGGCTCTTCTTTGACTTGTGGTACTGTTCCCCTTACTGAAATGCAATGTAAATCCGTCATGAAAAGTACAACCTCCAATCTCTAAGGGTACTGCTACAGCGTTCGATGTCTCCACATTACAATACAGTGCACCTCCGTTAGGCAAATTTCGGTGTTCTAAAACCTTTTGGTCTGTTACAGGTAAAAACCACATACAGCCATTCTCTTCATATACTTTGTCAAGAGCTATCCAACAACTCACGGCTCTCTTGTCGGGCAAATTGATCCAATAAGCTGCATCTTGATGCCAAGGTGTCGGTGTATTCGTATGGGGAGCTTTGTTAATCAACATATCAAAGTCGAGTTCCATATCATCTCCCAAAATATTCTTTACCAAATTCAGCGCTTTTTTGTACGCACTATGTGTCAACAATTGTTTCTCAATCAAACTGGGACGCATAATCTGCGTAATTCGCTCGACCCTATTTTCATCGGTGCCGCCAGCCAGATCGCTTCTTAAATGCAATGTTCTTTGCTTGTCACTTAATAAAGCATCGTAAATCGATCTAAGTTCCTTGGCCTCATCAGAAGAAAGAAAAGCTTCGAGTTTTGTATACCCTTGTTCGCAAAACTGTTTTTTTAATTCGTTCATAACCCAATTATAACTTTTAAAGCTACAAAGTTGAAAATAATCAATACACTTGTCTACTAAAATTAAACTACCTTACTTTTTTGTACAAAATGAACAAAACCAATCGGATAGTTTACTACTTGCCCGACTACGGTATAACCCGTGGTCTCGATTTCGGTTACTACCGCTACACCTCTGTACAGCCCAAACTGGAAACACATGTGCACCAGAATAGTACTGAACTGTGTTTTTGTATCAAAGGAAAGCAACATTATTTAGTTGACGACAAACTATATCAATTGAGCGGGAACGATATTCTCATAGTGCCCTCGAATACAAATCATGGCACCGGGGATTTTCCGGAGGATAAAGGAGAACTTTTTTGGCTTCAAATTAATTTAGACAACAGTAGTGAGGCCCTTTGCAACTTGACTTACGATCAATCCAACATTTTAATGAAGCAACTCTTAAAAACCACGGGAGTGATAATCAAAGGAGCCCTGCACGTTAAGGTATATCTAGAAAAGTTAATGGGGCAATTGGATGACTTCACTACGGTCATGAACCAGATTAAAGCAAATCACCTTGTTCTTCAAATTTTGCTTACTACAATTGAGTTGAGTGAGAAAAGTCAATCTACTTTTAGAAGTAAAAGATTTGCCCTCATAGATGAGTACATTTATAAGAATATGCATCGAATAATTTATGTGGATGAGCTTGCGGCAATCCTTAAGATTTCAACCGGGTATTTTAAGACTTGGTTTCGAACAAAGGCAGGTATTACCCCGAAAGAATATGTCAACCGAATTAAAATAGAACATTCTAAAGCCCTGCTCTTAAATAGACCTACCATAACGGAAGTGGCTTTTGAATTGGGTTTTAGTTCATCGCAATACTTTGCTACAACGTTCAAAAAGTACACGGGTCTAACTCCAAAATCTTATATAGGATCAAGACACTAAGATTTGCAATAGAAATTGTATTCTATATCGAAGTACGTCGTGGGACATGGACAGCCATTTCTCCAGCCCCCTAAACTTGAGACATTTCTAAAAGCTTGGTCATCGTTCGATAGTTTCTAGTGGTCGCCGCCACTTTTAATTTTCTTTCGAAAAAATTATTGTCGCATTTGGCCTTGCCGTAGCCCTTGTCACAACATAAATAAACACAATTATCAGTGATGCTGAATTTCTCGTTGGCGAAAGTCTCTTGCATTAATGCTTCGACCAAATCACTTCTAGGAACTTCCCCCAAAAGTACAAAGTAAATTCTATTGGCCTCAAGGTCTTCAGCATTGTCAAAAGGATTGTTTTCAAGGATTTCTTGAATTTCTTCCTTTGATTTTACCAAAATGGGGACATCAAAATCATATGTATTGCGTATCGCAGTGGCAATCATTTTTTCTAAAACACCGAGGGTCTTTTCATTGCTCTTCAAAACAACATTACCACTTTGAATATAGGTCACTACATCTTCAAAGCCAATCTGCGTCAACAATTGACGCAAATCGTCCATTTTTATTTTCTTCCTACCACCTACGTTTATGCCTCGCAATAATGTGATATATGACTTCATCATTTGAGTTCTTCCCGATTTAAAATTAAAAATAAGGGTATCTATCAAGTTGACCTAAAATTCCTTTGATTTCGCTTTATCCTTTCTTAAATAACATTCGTTTTTATACTTTCAACATATGGACCCCTTTGAAATCAAATATAATGGAGCTCTACGCAATCTTACTTTATTTATGTCTCTTCATTTCTTGTAAAAGTGAAAATGATAGTGAACAAAAAGAATCGATAGATGAATATGAACTGGTTTGGGAAGACGAGTTTGAATATTCAGGGAAACTTGACACGACCAAATGGGGTCATGAATATGGATTTCAACGAAACAAAGAACTACAATTTTATACCGATAACATAAAAAATGTACGGGTCGAAAACGGATTTCTAATCCTAGAGGCCCACAAGGAAAAAATTAAAAACCCTTTATTCAAAAATGTAGAATCAGAAAAATGGCAAGAGAACCAAGAATTCGCAAATTACAGTTCAGCAAGTATAACCACTGAAAACTTGGCGAATTGGACTTATGGTAAAATTGAAGTTAAGGCAAAACTGCCAAAAGGCGTTGGTGTTTGGCCCGCCATTTGGATGTTGGGCAAAAACTGTAAAGATATTGGCTGGCCAGAATGTGGTGAAATTGATATCATGGAACATGTGGGCTTTAATAAAGATTCCATCTTTGGTACGGTTCATACCAAAGCTTTTAATCATACCATAGGAACGGAAGTGGGAAAACCAGTTTTCATAGCAAATCCCTATGTTGATTTTCACACGTATGCCATTGAATGGACCTCTGAAAATATTGATTTTATTGTCGATGGCAAAGTTTACCATAATTTTCAAAACACAAACAAAACGACGGACGAATGGCCATTTGACCAACCGTTTCACCTAAAATTGAACATAGCCATCGGCGGGTCATGGGGAGGTCAGCAAGGTATCGATGATTACATTTTTCCACAGCAAATGGTTGTAGACTACGTACGGGTATATCAAAAAAAATAGTAGAATTCTTTGCGCTAATTATTTAACGCTCTTCAGCTATGGCCTTGGCAGCAATATAGCCTCCGGTCCAGGCATTTTGAAAATTGAAGCCACCCGTAATGGCATCCACATTAATCACCTCTCCCGCAAAATATAGACCTGGCAGTATTTTACTTTCGTAAGTCTTAAAATTGACTTCCTTTAAATCGACACCCCCTGCGGTAACAAATTCTTCCTTGAAGGTACTTTTACCGTCGACCTTGAACTTACAGTCG
The DNA here is from genome assembly GCF_900103215.1 of Kriegella aquimaris. Taxonomy (GTDB): domain Bacteria; phylum Bacteroidota; class Bacteroidia; order Flavobacteriales; family Flavobacteriaceae; genus Kriegella; species Kriegella aquimaris. The sequence continues at coordinate 525,555 of NZ_FNGV01000002.1, read as the reverse complement.
GTTAACTGGCCCGCCAATTGCTGTAGTTTCTCTTTAGGTACATCGGCCCATTTCATATCTGAAGGAATACCGGAAGCCCGAACCAGATTGGTCCATAATCGCCTAGGCAGGTCAACCGCCTTGGTTCTTAAAATAGTTTTTTTCCGTTCTATCTCCTTTATCTCCAATAAGAGATCAAAAACTCCATTTTCATGATAATCCGGCAACCAATTCACCTTAATGAAAAATTGATAATTGCATTCGTTCAGTATGTTTGCCCCCCAGGCAGACAACTTCAATACTGCGGGTCCGCTCATACCCCAATGTGTTACCAAAAGAGGACCTTCAGACGTGAGAATAGGTTTTTCTGTAGCCAGTTCGCTTTTTAGTTTTACCGTAACTTTAGTATTGTTCCGAGGTTTTGCCAAAACATCGATTTTGGCATTGGCACTTATTCCTGGTATCCCATTAATTCGTTCGTCATCGATATTAAACGTAAACAATGAGGGTACAGGAGATACGATGGTATGCCCCAACTTTTTCAATAAGCCCCATATTTTGGGACTACTACCTGTAGCAATTAATACTTTCTTGGCTTGATAGGTACTTTTAATCGAGGTTATCTGCCACGTCTTTATTCCATTTTCAGAACAAACAGGTTCGATATTGGTCACAGCACTATGACGCATTACCTTAATACCCAGGCGATCTGCTTCGCTCAGAAAAAAATCTATTATGGTTTGTGAGGAATTGGAAACAGGAAACATTCTACCATCTTCCTCAATTTTTAGAGGAATGCCCTTCTCTTCAAAAAAGGCAACGGTATCGCCACTAAAATGGGTGTGAAATGGCCCTAATAGTTCTTTTTCGCCACGGGGATAGTTTTTGGCCAATTCATGGGGGTTAAACTCGGCATGTGTAACATTGCACCTTCCACCACCCGAAACTTTTACCTTTAAAAGCACTTCCTTTCCCTTTTCGAAAATGACAATTTTCAACTTAGGATTGGCCTCGGCAGCATGAACAGCTGCATAAAATCCTGCTGCGCCACCGCCAATGATAGCAACGTCGAACATCAATGTACCCTTTCCGGAAAATTGGTGATAATACCATCAACGCCGAAGCTTTTCATCAAAGCGATATCATCAGCTTCGTTTACCGTCCACGGATATATCTTAAAACCTTCAGCTTTCATTTGAGCTACATTCTCGGCGGTTAACCCCTTAAAAGCGGGGTTTATGGCCACTGCATTAAGTTCTTTCCCTATAGAAACAGCCTCTAGCGGATTTTTGCCAATAAGTATGGCAATCGGAATTTTACCATCAACCTTTCTCATGGTTTTAAGTTCATCCCATTTAAAACTTGAAATCACAAAACCATCAAGGTTCCATCCTTTCGAGGTGCAATATTCTTGTACAATTTGGTTCGTCGGCTCTGCTGTGTTCGCACCTTTCAATTCTATATTAAGCATAATCTTTCCATCAATAACGTCAAGCACTTGCTGCAAAGTTGGAATCTTATGTCCGCCTTCTAATGTTAATTTCTGCAAGCCTTCCCAATCATAAGCCTCTATCTTCCCCGTTCCATCTGTTAAACGATCTACTTCACCATCATGAAAGACTACGATTTCACCGCTCTGGATTTTAAATACATCGATTTCTACCATGTCTGCACCCAAATCCATTGCCTTTTGAATCGAGGCCAAGGTATTTTCTGTTTCGTGGCCCATAGCGCCCCGATGGCCTATGATTAGCGGATTATTTTTTTCCATACAGCTTGATAGTGTTACTATTGAAATGGCAATGAGAAATAACCTTTTAGTCATATATAATTTTTTAAACGGAATGATTGCGCAGCGTAGCTGCTTTTCATAGAAGCCCTTTACTTCTATGGAAGCCAAATATACTAAAATACAGTTTTGAAATTTGGTCCAATACTCAAATTTCCACAAGAGATTTGTCCCACTTTCGGAAGACACCATGATTTGATCGATAAAGGTTGCTGTGCATTTTGCATAAAACACGGCATGAACGGAGGTCATTGAATAACCCAAAGTAACATTTGCGCCTTCGAAAATGGATAAGAATAGCGAGGTGATACCTTTATAGCTTTTTCAAATATAGAACCGAATCGCCCGTGAACGGAGCTACAAGAGCCCTAAAACTACCGCCTTTTAAAGTTTCTGTACCAATTATGGTACGATTCAATATCGGAATGAACCATTCTACCACATACTCCGCTTCAGTCTCTCTCAAATCTAATGTGGCAGTACCCTCGGGAAGGTATACCACGTACTCCTGGCCAGGATTGGCAAGACAGAACCTCGTAGAACTGAGTTCGTTTTGTGGTGTCATTTTTGCCAAATCGACACGGTTGGCCAACTGGAGAATGTAGCCCATATTCTTTCGCAAAGGTTCATAATCGGGGTGATCTGCGTCGTTTTTTGTCATTCCGCCTATGTAAAATATGTCGGGACTTCTCTTTCTATCATAGTTTCCGGCCAATGGTTCCCACGAATCCATAAAAATAGGGTTATGACCGCGGACAAAGGATTTCCAGGCCCAGCTGTAAGTGCCCCAGTGGCCTCCCAAATGATCGGTATCAAGAATAACCACTTTCTTACCAGAATTCGCTGGAGGGTCATTCTTATAATCTTCAACGAAATTGGTACCCTTGTACATCCATGAAATTGGCTCTGGAGTGGGTGATATCCAATCGGCGGGACTCTCCCATAAATCAGAATTAAACATTGGCGGACTTACAACAACCGAATGTGTCATCCCTACAGGGTGCTGTTTGGGCATTGATTTTTCTATTTCTTTTACCAAATTCACCATATGGTATTGCCATTTTTTTGTTCCACCTTCATTTAATATCTCATATAGCACATTATCAAGATCGTTTACGGTTTCAATTACTTTTTTGACGTAGGCTTCTTGATGTTTGAGTACATCGCCATTGTTCATCGAATGCAGTGTACCCATGGCTTCATCGTCAAAACCATTGTTCCTTACTGATTTTCCTACGCCATTTATATTATTGATTGGATTGAGCGGATGATAATCCCATGGATCACTACCGGGTGTATCTAACCTGTTCTGGCTCCAACCTTGAAAAAGCATTACAGAAACATAAATGCCCATATCCCCTGCTTCTTTTATGCGAGTGCGAAGGCGTTCGAAATATTTTTCGTTCCATTGCGATACATCATAACGCTCTTTTCCTTTATTCTTCACCGTTTTGTAGGGCAATGGTGAAAAAACGACATCATCAGTCGTCCAAGAAGCTTTTCTGGCGTGTTCCCATGTCCACTGACGCATAAAATTGTGATTGTTGCCCTTCATCATTTTTAAATAGCCCTCATAATCGAAAAGAGGGGCATTCGGCATTCTACTTTCTTGAAAATTTGCCCAGGTATGCGAGCCTGTTAAATAAATAGCTTTACCCGAATTATCGGTAAAATAGCGTCCGTTTTCAGGATGTACACGTAATGGGCCATCACTGGTCTGCGCCTGCATATGAAGCCCTATTAAAACCACAGTTAGTGCCAGTAGAATATTTTTCATAGTTATTTGAAAATTTTTTAATGATTGTAAATTAAGTATTGCAGAAAAATCCTCTTGCATGAAGTACGACAAAAAGGAAATGTGCTTACAATTTAAATATAAAAGACTCCAAAGGCGCAATATCGACTCTAAATTGGCCTATGCCGTTTTGCACTTTTAAGGCATGTCCACTCCCATACAGCGTATCGGTCATTTGATGTTCTCCATCTTTCAACTTCCACTTTTCAATAATCTCGGAAGGCAGCTGTAAATTAAAACCGAATCGGTCATTTGCATCAAAGTTGGCAATGACGATTAATTTTTCATTTGCACACCAACGCACATAAGATAACACATGATGATTGTAGTACTCGGTATGTTCCCTATTGTAAAAATGAATATCTTGATACTCGCCCATTAGGGCTTCACTGTTAATGGTGAAATTCAGTAAGCGGCTATAAAAATCACGGAGTTCTTTCTCATTTTCCGCCAATTGGCCTCCGTCAAATTTTTTATCATTTAACCATCTTTGATGATGGGGCACACCAATATAGTCGAATATCGATGTTCTGCTCGGGGATCCAAAGCCTGCCTTCTCAGCGGCTGGTTCTCCTACTTCTTGTCCGAAATAAATCATCGTCGGTGACGTACTAATTGTAGCGGAAACTACCATCGCCGGTTTTCCTTTTTGAGCATCGCCGGCAAATTCAGGACTTGCAATACGCTGTTCATCATGATTTTCTAAAAAGTGCAGCATATGGTGTTCAATGTCATGCAACCCTTCTTGTACTTTTGGAATGTGGTCCGTCCACCCATGACCTTGCATAATATGTTTCAGCGAATCATAGAGCTCTACCTTATCATATAAATAATCCATTTTTCCCCTATGGATAAAATCACGGTACAAATCAGGATTATACACCTCTGCTAATAAGAATGCACTCGGATTTTTTATTTTGATATTGGAGTTCATATAGCTCCAGAATTCAACAGGAACCATCTCGGCCATATCAAAACGAAAGCCATCAACGCCCATATTTATCCAATACAATGCAATATCCTTGAATTTGACCCAAGAATTCGGCACATCTTTTTCTGACCAGAATTTGTAATGTTCTTCATAGTTCTTATCCTCAAAGCCTGCTGGAAGTAAATCAAAATCGCATGTACCATCTGGGCGCACGCCATAATTCACCTTTACGGTCTCATACCAATCATTAACATCTGGTTGTGGCGAACGGGAACCATTTCCCGTCCATTTGGCCGGAAATTCATCAAACTTACCATCTGCCATTGGGTGATTTTCACCTCCCAAAGGTTGATAGCCATTTTGCCATTCAGGAACTTTGAAAGCAGTATTCGGAACATAATAAAAGTTATTGTCGCGTTTGTACTCCACATTCGTGTCATCAGAAGCACCAAACGCCTCAAAACCTTCGGGCGTCGTATTGCCCTCATAATTTCTAGCTACGTGGTTGGGTACAATATCGATGAGCAACTTTAGACCTGCCTTATGGGTGCGCTCAATCAGCGCTTTGAACTCCACTAATCTGTTTTCAGGATTTTCGGCCAAATCAGGATTCACATTGTAGTAGTCTTTTACGGCATACGGAGAGCCGGCACGACCTTTAACCACATCGGGATCATCGTTAGAAATTCCGTAATTCGTATAATCTGCAATCAATGCGTGATGGGGAACCCCAGTATACCAAATGTAGGTTACCCCAAGGTCTTTGATGGCTTGTAACGCCTGATCGGTAAAATCATTGAATTTACCAACGCCGTTCTCTTGCAAAGTGCCCCAGGGTTTATTCGTGGTATTTGTATTGCCAAAAAGTCGGGTAAAGACATGGTAGACCACCTCTTTCCGTACTTTCTCATTTCCCTTTACTTTCATACCCTGTGTTAGATTCTTTCTTATTTACCCACCCAGTTAACCATTCTTCCACAACGTACAACCATATATACTTTCAAAAAAAATCAAAAAGTCTATTTAATTTTTACTGTGACTGTTTTAGATGGGGTGATTGCAACGCGCTCACTGTTAACTAGAACTGCAACATCATCATCGCCCTCCAATTCAAATTTAACTTCTGAAGCATTGATCGTCACTTTTAATATACAATGCCTAAAATTGACTTTAAAGGAATAGGCCTTCCACTGTTCAGGAATTCGAGGGGTAAAGGAGAGTTTATCATCTATGACACGCATACCTCCAAAACCTTCGACAATACTCATCCATGTACCGGCCATTGAGGTGATATGCAGTCCTTCTTCAACTTCTTTATTGTAATCATCAAGATCCAATCGTGACGTACGCAAATAAAATTGGTAAGCCTGTTCCATACGGTTCAACTTGGCAGCTAGTATGCAATGAACACAAGGGGATAAAGAAGATTCATGCACCGTAAAGGGTTCGTAGAAATCGAAATGTCGTTGATGTTCCTCGTTTGTAAAATCGCTTTCAAAGACATAAAACCCCTGAAGCGTGTCCGCTTGTTTGATATAGGGAGAACGCAAAATACGATCCCAGCTCCATTTCTGGTTAATAGGACGTTGCGATTTTGGTAAATCGGCGACGGTAATCAATTCTTTGTCTAAAAAACCATCTTGTTGAAGATAAATATCCTCTTCCTCCGAAAACGGAAAATACATATTATCAGCTACATTTTTCCAAGCATCCGTTTCTGCATCTGTCAATTTGGTTACCCCGACAATTCGATCATAATCTTCCTTAAAACCTTCCTTAACTTTTTGCAGCTCTTCCAGCGTATAATTTATGCACCACCTACTTAGATAATTGGTATAGAAATTATTGTTGACGTTATTCTCATATTCATTAGGGCCCGTTACACCCAAAATCACATACTTGTTCTTTTGCTTTGAAAAAGTAGCGCGTTGTTGCCAAAAACGGGAAATACCGATGAGCACTTCCAATCCCATTTCAGGAATGTAACTGTAATCGCCCGTAAAGCGATAGTAATTATATATCGCAAAAGCGATAGCACCATTTCTATGTATTTCCTCAAAAGTAATCTCCCACTCATTATGGCACTCCTCGCCGTTCATCGTAACCATGGGATACAATGCGGCCCCGTTTGAAAAACCAAGTTTTGCTGCATTCTCGATAGCCTTCTCTAAATGGTTGTACCTATATTTTAATAATTTTCTGGCTACCTGTTGATCTTTGGTGGCCATATAAAATGGGAGGCAATAGGCTTCCGTATCCCAATACGTACTTCCGCCATACTTTTCGCCTGTAAATCCTTTCGGACCGATGTTCAATCGCGAATCAGTGCCTAAATAGGTCTGGTTCAACTGAAAAATATTAAAGCGGATACCCTGCTGTGCCTTAATGTCGCCCTCGATGGCGATATCACTCATCTCCCAAATCTGGGCCCATGCTTTCTTCTGCTGGTTTAAAAGTGCTTCGAAACCTAGATCGGAAGCTTTTTTTAGCACCGCTTTGGCCGCTTGGACCAACCCCTCAGGTTTATGGTTCAAAGAAACCGTATAACCCCCGAACTTATGAAGCGTTACGGTTTCACCTTTTCCTACTTTTTGTGAATACCCATGGCCCACCCACAGTTCCTTTTTAGTTTCCGAAGGATTTTGTTCCACAGTTTCACCTTTATACATCAATTGTGACTGCATAAAAGTGCATATGGCAAAGTTGGTCTTCATGGTATGCGACTCAATGAAGGCTTGGTTACCCTCGGAAATGACGTTTGTCGTATTCCAAAATTTATCGTCCCAATTAGAATCTTCGTTCGTTATACCACTATCGAGATACGGAACAAATTTCACGTCTATGTCAGCATCGACGGAGGTAACCTGATATTCTATAGCTCCGACCTCATCGATATCCAAACTCAAAAATCGGGTAGCCTTAATATTAACTTGTATATCTGAAGGTAAGGTGGCCTTGAAACTTCGTTGGTACCACCCTTCTTTCATATTGAGTTCCCGCCGAAAATCTTCCACTTTTTTGCATGTATTCAAATCAAGAGGGTCTCCGTTTATAAAAACGTCGACACCTATCCAATTCGGAGCATTCAATACTTTGGCGAAGTATTCGGGATACCCGTTCTTCCACCAGCCTACACGAGTCTTATCCGGGTAATAAACCCCACCGATATAACTGCCTTGAAAGGTTGGCCCCGAGTATTGTTCCTCGAAATTGGCACGTTGCCCCATTGCTCCATTTCCAATACTGAAAAGGCTTTCGGAAGACTTTACCATTTCCTTTGAAAATCCTTCTTCAATTATAGACCATTGGTCGGGCTGTATATAATCTTGATTCATTTTTTGGTGTTTTCGTGGTTATTCTTAATATGGTTTATCGACTTTTAATAGTTTCTGAAGAACAATGCAGTGGCCCATATTTTTAAAATTCTGGATTATTCTGTATTCTTCAACAAGATAGCATCCCCTACTTTATGTTCCGATGGATTAAATTATTAAGAAATTCGGAATCTATCTCGGTAAAATCTACAAAGTTAAATCTGGCCGCTGTCAAAACATTGGCCTCGCCGATACCGATACTGATCATTCCTGCCCTATTGGCCGCTTCGATTCCCGCAAGTGCGTCTTCGAAAACCACGCAATTTTCGGGCTTGACGCCCAGTCTTTCTGCGGCTATCTGAAACACCTCAGGGTCTGGCTTAGCTTTAGTCACACTATTTCCATCGACAAGGGTATCAAAATACGACAATAAGTTTACCTTTTCTAAAATGGACCGTGCATTTTTACTGGCGGAACCTAATGCCATAGGTATTTTGAGGTTTTTCAGATATTTTAAGACTTTTGGCACATCAGGCAAAATTTCCGATTCATCCATAGCATCAATGTAAGCCAAATAATCTTCGTTTTTTTCAACAAGCCAAGCACTGAACTGTTCTTCAGTGGCTTTTATGCCGCCCATTTCCAATAAAATCTCCAAACAACGTTTGCGGCTTACTCCTTTGAATCGTTCATTATCCTTTTCAGTAAAGTCAATACCTAGTTCATCTGCCAGCTTTTTCCATGCCAGAAAATGATACTTGGCCGTATCGACAATTACCCCGTCGAGATCAAAAATAAATCCTGTTTTATTCATTCGGATTTTATAGTTAAGATTAAATTTAATGTGATTATTACTTTACAATCGTAAAACTAATACGATTTTAATTGATGGTAGAGTCTCTTTCGATCAACGTAGCCTCGATAATTTCGGTCAGGTAGTTTATTGATTCTTCCTGCGAATCGTCCTCAACCCTATTTATCAATAGCTCAGCAGCGACAGCACCCATTTTTTCTCCGTGTTGCGCAACAGTGGTAAGTGCTGGTTGAGCGTTCTGGGAGAGAATGCCGTCTGTAAAGCCAATGAATGAAATGTCTTCGGGAATTTGAAAGCCCATTTTCAGGGCAACACCCATACACTGCACGGCAAATAGCTCGTTAACGCAGAGTACCGCATCAATTTGTTGCTTTTCAAAAAAAATTTTGATGGCTTGCAAGTTGATTTCCTTATGATGAAGTATTAAGCATAAATCTTCATTGACTGGTATACCATGGTCTAGGTGCGCAGCTTTATAGCCCTCCGATCTCTTTTCACTCACATTGAAATAACTCTCAGTTGTGACTAAAGCTATTCGTCGTCGGCCACCATCAATAAATTTTGTTACGGCCTCATAAGCGATTTCCTTATCGTTTAAAATTACTTTATCACATTTAATGTCATCAGTGACACGGTCAAAAAGCACCAAGGGTATACCTTGTGCTGTCACCTCTTTTAAATGGTTAAAGTCATTTTTTTGCTGGGTTTCTGCAGACAATGACATTATAAAACCATCAACACTGCCATTGGACAACATTTCCATTGACAACACTTCTTTCGCAAAAGATTCATCGGAAACACAGGCAATCACATTATATCCTTTGGCATTTGCGTAGAGCTCAATCCCCCTAAATACGGTTGTAAAAAAATGATGTACGATATCAGGTATAACAACCCCGATATTCTTGGTACTCTTATTTTTTAGACTTACTGCAATATTATTAGGCTTATAGTTATAAAATTTGGCAAAAGCCTGAATTTTTTCTTTTGTATCTGCACTTATCTCTTCACTGTTTTTCAGTGCTTTTGAAACGGTAGAGATAGAAACATCAAGTTCTCGCGCGATATGTTTCAAAGTGATTTTTCTTTTCAAAAGTATTTATCTAAGTAATAATTGATATCAGTTCTTAATAAAGTGAAGTTAAATATCATAAAGATCAATACCAATTAAATCAAACTTTTTTATCAACGCCAAATAAAAGTAATCCAATACATCAATAATTGAAAGAAAATAAAAAAATGCTATATTTACGAACATACAGAAAATCGTCATTATCCAACCCTATAGTTACGAATATTATAAAATGACATAAGATAATTTGATATTATCTCATTTTCACGAAGTTATCAACACGAAACCGTTTGCGTGACTATCTTTCAAGAATTTTGCTAACAACTGATGTTTTTTTTGCATATTTTTAATTATTAAACTCAACTTAAAAACAACTATTCATGAAAATCAAACAATTAAAAGGCCTGTTTATGGTCGGAGTTTTCTTATGCTTCGGACTTTCACAGGCTCAAGACGTATCGGGAACAGTTTCCGATGCATCTGGCCCCTTACCTGGTGCTAGCGTTGTGGTAAAAGGAACCACCAACGGAGCCCAGACCGACTTTGATGGGATTTACACACTCACCGATATTGGTGATAACGCTACTTTAGTATTCAGCTATATTGGTTACAAGACCGTAGAAATTCCTGTAGGCGGACAGCCGACAATCGATGTTACCCTGGAAGAGGATGCCCAAGCATTGGACGAAGTCGTCATTATAGGATATGGTACAACTACCATAAAAGACGCCACAGGATCTGTAGCCTCGGTAACCTCAGAAGATTTCAACCAAGGCGTTATCTCTTCCCCCGAACAATTAATTCAGGGTAAGACGGCAGGTGTTCAAATCTCGCAAGGCAGTGGTGAACCAGGATCTGGTGTCGCTATTAGAATACGCGGTACTTCTTCTGTGCGATCAAACAACAACCCATTATTCGTGGTCGATGGCGTGCCTTTACCTTCAGGCGATACTTCTTCGGAAGGTACTGATATAGGCATGGGATCCAGTTCTGCGCGAAACCCTTTAAGTTTCTTGAATCCCAGTGATATCGAGAGCATGAGTGTTTTAAAAGATGCTTCGGCAACGGCCATATATGGTTCTAGAGGAGCCAATGGAGTTGTCATCATTACTACCAAAAGTGGTAAAGCAGGCGGACAAGGAGGTACATGGGAGTTTTCATCCGATTTTAGTATGTCATCACCTGCAAATGAATTTGATTTGCTTAATAGACAGCAATTTCTTTCTGCCGTACAGGCGTTTGGTGGCCAAGCCTCTGATTTTGGTAATGACACCGATTGGCAGTCATTGGTAACACGAAATTCGGAATCGACCAACAACAACTTGGCCTATTCGCAAAATTATGGCTCAGGAAACGTAAGAGCTACTTTTAACTATGGTAAACAATTCGGGGTTGTAGAAAAATCCTCACAAGAACGTATCACCGGTCGTATCAACCTTACGCAACGCTTGTTGCAAGATAAATTGCGACTGAACGTTCAGAGTACTATTTCACGGGTAAACGATGAAGCGCCTCCATTGAGTGGTAGTGCCGGATCTACGGGTGATATGTTGGGCGCTGCCTATTCGGCGAACCCCACTTGGCCCGCTTCTCCAAACTTTAACCCAGGAGACCGCATCAATGCGCTGAACTTGTTACAGAACTGGCAAAGTTTGACCAGCACAAATCGATTTTTAATCAACTTCTCTGCAGATTATGACATCATTGATGACCTAACAGCAAAAGTTACGGTAGGCTACGATAAATCGGAATCTACTCGGGAAGCCTCGCTTTCAGGGAAATCATTTAATGTTTCTCGCGGTGCAGGTGAAAACGGAAGGGGTGCTTTGAACGATTTGAACAATGAGAACCGCCTACTGGAAGTTACCCTTAATTATAAAAAAGAATTTGACAATTCTGTGTTGGACGCACTCGGTGGATTTTCTTATCAAGATTTCAACACAAGTGGTCGAAATGTCGAGGGCTGGGGCTACAGTTCGATAAACCTCAACCAAATGCCAAAAGATTTATCGCATTCAGCAGACATCCTCGAATCTAAAATTGACGGATCATACCAACAATACGGTTATGATGCTGATGCCGATTTGTTCGTGAATCGTCTTTTCCCCACCACTAAAACCGATATGCTCGGTCAAGTCACTATTCCGGTTAAATCTGTTTTCACAAACACTTTTGATACTACGGACGAATTGCAATCGTTTTTTGCCCGTTTGAACTATACACTATATAATAAGTACCTATTTACCGCAACCGTGAGAGCCGATGGTTCATCCCGTTTTGGATCGAACAACAGATATGGTGTCTTTCCTTCTGCGGCATTTGCCTGGAAAATAAACGAAGAAGACTTTATAGGCGGTGATGCCATATCTACCTTAAAACTCCGGCTCAGTTATGGAATTACAGGAAACCAAGATGGTTTGGGATATGGAAGATTTGTTCGTCGGGAACGATATTCAACAGCTATCAATGGAGATCCCAACATCAGTGACGGCGGTGAGATAAACATACCCGGTCTGACTGCGGTAGAATTTGCCAACCCCGACCTTAAATGGGAATCTACCACACAATATACCGTTGGTTTGGATTTTGGATTTGCCAATGACCGCTTGAACGGTAGTGTAGATCTTTATCGCAAAGAGACTCGTGATTTATTATTAAATATCGAATCTGCCCAACCCTCGCCCCAACCCACCTTTTTTCAAAATCTAGATGCCCTTGTACTGAATCAAGGTATTGAATTCGCATTGAATTATGATTTGGCCCAAGGTGAAGACTTTAACTGGAGTGCCGGTTTTAATGTAGCCTACAACAAAAATGAAATTCAAGATTTTGACGGACAAATTGCGGCAGGAACCATTCGTGGCGCTGGATTATCAAATGCATTTGCCCAACGCTTGGCTTCCGGTCAACCCTTGTTCTCTTTTTACCTGCGTGAGTTTATTGGTTTTGATGAAAATGGCAACCCTGTTCACGAAGGAGGAACAGATAACCAAAAATTCGTTGGAAAAAGTGCTCTTCCCGACATAACAGGAGGATTCTCTACCAATGCCAGTTATAAAAACTGGGATGCCTCACTTTATTTTAACGGGCAATTTGGCAATTATATTTATAACAATACGGCCAATGCCTTTTTCACAGGTGGCGCTATCGGCAGTGGAAATAACGTCACTCAGAATGTTGTTGATCTGGCCGGTGAAGAGAGCCGTTTTGCGGAAGCCTCGGTTTCTACACGGTTTTTGGAAAAAGGAGATTTTGTTAGGCTCCAAACAGCTTCCATTGGTTACAATGTAAAGCTTTCTGAGAATACAGGATTTAAATCTATGCGATTGAGTTTAAACGGGCAGAATCTTTTTGTAATCACCGATTATAGCGGACTTGACCCCGAGGTCAGTGTATCGCCCGCAAGTGCGGCTCTTCTCAACGGTTTGCCAATTGCAGGAATAGACTATAGTTCTTTTCCAAGACCGAGGACCTATACCTTAGGAATAAATATAACTTTTTAAAAAAAATATAATGAAACTAGAAATATTAATCAAACCTTTTATTTCCTCGGTTCTTCTGGTACTGTGCCTAGCGTCATGTACCAACTTGGAAATTGAAGAAACAGACTCGATTATTAGTGAAGATGCAGGCGACGGTGGGTTTTCAGGAATTGCAGACCCAACATCATCCTTGAACGATCTTTACAATAAAGTGGGATCTGATTTTCAGACCCAAGAAAATATGTATGCCCTTGAAGAGGTTACTACGGACGAATTGTTAATTCCTACAAGGGGAACTGACTGGGGCGATAATGGCGTCTGGAGACAATTGCATACCCATACATGGACCTCTTCCCACTTATTTGTAAAAAATGCATGGAATAATTTGAACCAGAATGTCTTTCGGGCATCTGAGATAATCGAAAGCAACCCCGATGCTCAGGTACTGGCCGAAGCCAAGTTTCTTAGGGCCTTCAACATGTTTTTTGTTATGGATCTTTTCGGGTCGGTTCCTTTCCGTCAAGTAGACGAGGGGCCAGATGTCAACCCTACTGTACTATCCAGGACCGAAGCTTATAATTTCATCATGACAGACTTACAAGAAGCGATGACCGGCTTGCCCGAGGGTAGTCCAGGAGTGGCCAACACAGGTAAGGCAACCAAAACGGCTGCAAATTTTTTATTGGCCAAATTATATTTGAATGCCCATATCTATAATGGAAGTGGAACAGCAGACAGTGCCGATATGCAAAAGGTAATCGACGCAGTTGATGCCATAGCAGCACAGGGTTTTGCGATTCAAGAGGGGTATTTTCAAATATTTGAGCCCACCGATGACTCAGAAACCATCTTTTTCACAACGAGTGAAGTGGCGGCAAGAATTTACAATTCCTTGCATTACAACCAAAACTCCCCAGATAATACAGGTGGAGGATGGAACGGCTTTTCTACTTTGGCCGAATTCTACGACACCTTTGAAGGGGCCCCGAACAGCAATTATGTAGGTGATGACCAAGAAGAACGCAGAGGTTGGGTACCCGATGCCACTACTGCCAATGCCCAGAACTTAGGAATAGGGCGCGGTTTTCTAATCGGACAGCAGTACGATTCTGATGGAACTCCCTTGAAAAACAGACAGGGAGCACCCTTAAGTTTCACCAAGGAGATACCGGCTATAGTTGGAAATGGTGAAGAAACGGGGATGAGGTTGCTAAAATATCATCCTTTTGATCCTACCGATGCCGAAAACCAGAACAATTCATTTAGAAAACACCAAATTCTTTTTCGATACGCCGATGCACACTTAATGAAAGCAGAAGCCATGATGCGTATGGATCAGGACCCAACTGCTATGGTAAACCAATTAAGACAGTCTCGGGTAGATACCCCAGACCTGCCTAGTGTTACGGAGGCTGAACTTTTGGCCGAAAGAGGCCGGGAGCTTTATATTGAATTTTGGAGGAGAAATGACCTTGTTCGATTCGGTCAATTTACCGCCCCATGGTCGCTTAAAGAAGTTGATGGAGACCCTAACATGAACCTGTTTCCTATTCCTGAAACTGCATTACTTTCGAACCCGAATTTGGTACAGAACCCAGGATACTAATAATTTTATTTTTAATACCGTAAAAAGACCGCTTTCGCGGTCTTTTTTTATATCCGATATCTTGCCATATCCTTATAAAAACAATATATTGAACCCTTTTAATTTTATATTCGACACTATGTATTCTATAGGTTATGATATTGGTAGTTCTTCTATAAAAGCGGCCTTGGTAGAGACGCGTACGGGAAAAAGCGTCGATGTCGTGAGCAAGCCAGATGTCGAAATGGAAATGATTGCCCTTAAGAATGGCTGGGCGGAACAAGACCCTGCCGATTGGTGGAAACATATTTGTGATGCCACCAAAACTCTTATTGAAAAGAATAATATAACTGCTTCCGATATTTCGGGAATAGGAATTTCATATCAAATGCACGGACTGGTAGTCGTCGACAAGGAAGGCATACCGCTACGGAATTCTATTATTTGGTGTGACAGCAGAGCCGTTGAAATAGGCCAAGATGCTTTTGATGAACTTGGAAATGACAAGTGCGCTTCTCAATTATTAAACTCCCCTGCCAACTTTACGGCCTCGAAGCTCAAATGGGTCAAAGAAAATGAGTCAAAAGTATATGATAAAATAGATAAATTTATGTTACCTGGCGATTATATTGCCTATCGCCTTAGCAACAAAATATGTTCTACTATTTCCGGTCTTTCCGAAGGTATTTTCTGGGATTTCAAAAAAAATACTATCGCCGATTGGTTGTTGGAATATTACCAGATAAATCCTAGTATGGTACCTGAAACCGTCGACACTTTTTCGGTACAAGGCAAGGTATCGGCGCAGGGAGCTGCTGAATCAGGACTTGCCGAAGGAACACCAATTCTATACCGTGCCGGCGACCAACCGAACAACGCCCTATCGCTTAATGTTTTTAACCCCGGCGAAGTCGCGGCTACAGGGGGCACTTCAGGAGTAGTTTATGCCATAACAGAGAATCTTTCGGTAAAGGAAAGTTCACGGGTAAATAATTTTGCGCACGTCAATTATTCGCCTTCAAACCCACGTATTGGAAAATTGTTGTGTATTAATGGATCGGGCATACAGTACCGTTGGCTCTTGAATAATTTGGATGTTACTTCGTACGACGAGATGAATCAATTGGCAGCCTCAGTACCTATCGGTTCGGACGGGGTCACCATTCTACCGTTTGGCAACGGAGCAGAGCGAATGCTGAACAACAAAACTTTGGGCACGCAGCTATCCAATATCAATCTAAACAATCATACCAAAGCCCATCTTTGTCGCGCCGCCCTTGAAGGCATCGCCTTTTCCTTTGTGTACGGAATGGAAATAATGAAATCGGATGGTATCGCCCCTAAAGTGATACGGGCCGGCAACGACAATTTATTTCGCTCCGATATTTTTTCAAATACGATTGCAACCCTTATCGGTCAAGAAATCGAAATTTACAACACGACCGGAGCCATAGGGGCGGCAAGGGCCTGCGAATTGCATACCGGCAATTTTGAAGCGTTCGGCAAACAAATCATGGAAAACGATTATGTGATGGGCTTTAAACCCATCAAAGAGAAAGAGCCTTATCAAAATGCTTATAATGATTGGAAAAAAGCGTTAGAAATATTATTAGAAAGCAAATAAAACCAGTGCAAGCGGTAATTAGCAGAAACGAGTTCAACTATCAAAATCAGTAAAACAAAAACTCACAATAATAAACAACTTAATTTAACTTAATACCCAAAACAATGGCATTAATAGGAAATAAAGAGTATTTCAAAGGTATCGGAGAAATAAAGTATGAAGGAAAGGATTCAGACAATCCATTGGCATATAAATACTATAATCCCGAACAAGTGGTCGCAGGAAAAACTATGCGCGAGCATTTTAAGTTTGCGGTAGCCTATTGGCATACTTTCTGTGGCCAGGGTGCCGATCCTTTCGGCCCGGGAACGCAAAATTTCCCTTGGGACCAACCCTCCGACGCCGTGGCAGCAGCCAAAGAAAAGGCCGATGCCGCTTTTGAATTCATCACCAAAATGGGCTTCGATTATTTCTGTTTCCACGATTTTGACTTGATCCAAGAAGCTTCCACTTTTGCCGAATCAGAAAAAAGGCTTGCCACCATTGTAGATTATATTAAAGGAAAACAATCGGAATCAGGTGTCAAGTTATTGTGGGGTACGGCCAATTGCTTCTCCAATCCCCGATATATGAACGGTGCTTCCACAAATCCTGATTTCAATGTATTGGCACGCGCCGGTGGACAAATAAAATTAGCCCTGGACGCTACTATGGCCCTAGATGGTGAAAACTATGTATTCTGGGGAGGCCGCGAAGGCTATATGTCGCTATTGAACACCAACATTAAAAAAGAATTGGACCACATGGGAAGATTCTTGGGCATGGCCCGTGATTACGCAAGGGCACAAGGCTTTAAAGGAAATTTCTTTATCGAGCCAAAACCCATGGAACCCATGAAACACCAATACGATTTCGATTCTGCTACGGTTGCAGGCTTTCTGCATCAATATGGACTTCAAGACGATTTTAAACTAAACTTGGAGTTCAACCATGCTACATTGGCAAACCATACCATGCAGCACGAAATGGAGGTTGCAGCTTCGCATGGCATGCTTGGAAGTCTTGATGCGAACCGTGGTGATTACCAGAACGGCTGGGACACCGACCAGTTCCCGAACAACATAACCGAAGTGACCGAGGCCATGATAACCTTTTTAAAGGCCGGCGGACTTCAAGGAGGAGGTATTAATTTTGACGCAAAAATCCGTAGGAACTCCACTGACATGGACGATGTTTTTCATGCCCATATCGGCGGAGTCGACATCTTTGCACGAGGACTTTTAGTAGCTGACAAAATCATTTCGTCATCACAATACGACGCACTACGCGAGAAACGCTATAGTTCTTTCGATTCAGGAAAAGGAAAAGATTTTGAAGATGGAAAATTGGATTTTACCGATCTATATCAAATTGCCAAAGATAATGGTGAACTTGAACTTCAAAGTGGCAAACAAGAGCTCTTTGAAAATATCATTAACCAATACATCTAAATTACATCTTCGCCCATTAAAATGATCGGCAACTATAAAAAAGCCCGCTCAGATACATCTGAACGGGTTTTTCTATATCTAATATATAAATTAATTACCGGGCGAAATATACATACAACCCAATAACAATAGCACATACAAGAAGACCAACTTGTTTTACATATTTATAGGGCTCAATAGACACTTGCTCTGTATATTTCAATTCAAAAGGTTCTTTATTCGGCCATATCTTCCCAATAACCAACATGATGACCATGTTCAAAACAAACAAAATAGCCATTACGTGTATAAAATGTGGGTATGCCTTGGCCTCTACAAGCGCCAATGCACGCTCATCGGTAACTCCGGCAGCGGCCGCTTTCTCCAAAGCACTTTCGACTAAATTGGGTTTCAATACAAACTGACTGATGATATAAAGTACCGATCCTGAAATAATTCCGATTTTAGCTGCTATAGCAGGAACCCTTTTTGTCAAATAGCCGACTACTATAATAGTAAAAATGGGAATACTGTATATTCCGTTTACCTCCTGTAGATATTCAAACAAACTACCGGCATTTGCAATGAGCGGAGCAATAAGCATAGCGCCGATGGCTAGAACGATACCAAAAATTTTACCATATTTAACAACGGTTCTTTCAGATGCTTCCGGATTGACGTGTTGTTTATAGATATCGAGCCCGAAAAGGGTTACGGAACTATTTAACACGCTATTAAATGAACTTAGAATGGCTCCGAACAATACTGCCACAAAGAATCCTACGAAGTACTTCGGCAATACGGCATTCACCAATGCGGGGTAGGCTTGATCAGGCATCTCAAGACCTCCTTTAAAATAATGAAAAGCAATGATACCCGGGAGCACAACGATAAGCGGCCCTAAAATCTTAATGAACGAGGCAAGTAAAAGTCCTTTCTGGCCTTCCGCCAAGTTCTTTGCGCCTAGCGCCCGTTGAATTATTTGTTGGTTGGTGCCCCAATAGAATAAATTAATAAGCATCATTCCCGTGAACAGGGTTGAAAAAGGAACACTATTGGTGATGTCTCCGGTTGAATCAAATTTTTCAGGATTGGCCTCATAAAGAACACTCAGCCCACCAAAAACACTTCCGTCACCGATAGCCATTAAACCAAATATAGGTATCAACAACCCTCCAATCAAAAGACCTATAGCATTAATGGTATCTGAAACAGCAACCGCCTTTAATCCTCCAAATACAGCATAAATAGAGCCTATAATACCAATACCCCAAATACATATCACTAAGGCAGCGGTGCCAGAAACATCCAACATGGCAGGTATATCGAACATGGTGCTAATCGCCAAGGCGCCGGAATACAAGATAGTAGGAAGGAGCACCACTACATAACCCGTTAGAAATAAAGCCGAGGTAAGTGTTTTGGTCGTTACATCGTATCTATCCTTTAAAAACTGCGGTACGGTCGTTATTCCCCCCTTAAGATATCTGGGCAGCAAGAAAATTGCAGTGACCACCATGGCAATGGCTGCCAAGGTTTCCCAAGCCATTACAACGATACCCTCGGTATACGACTGGCCATTAAGACCTACTATTTGCTCTGTAGAAAGGTTGGTCAACAATAAAGATCCAGCGATAACGGGTGCTGTCAGACTCCTACCACCCAAAAAATAACCATCGGAAGAATTTTCATCTGTTTTTCGGGTTGCTAAATATGAGATTACGGCCACCAACAAGGTAAAGCCTACAAAGGAGATAATTCCTAACATAATATATAGTTGGGTTGATAATAGTCGCTAAATATATCGGATTATTTGCTAAAAAATAAATAATCATTGGACAATCTTTCAGAATTGGCAAGACAGCAAAAACATTAACTCAATACCTTGGGCGCATTCTTGGAAGATTACTTATATTGCTAAATTTCGAGGCCGAAAACAATTAGAAATTAATCATCTTAAAATTGACATTGAAATCAACAAAATGGTTCACTTTTTTTGCGCTTGCAACGCTACTCTTTGGCTGTAATCCTAAAAAGGAAAATACCCAAAGAGAAAAAGCCACAGAAACCCTTTTTTCTTTACTTAATTCTGATGAAACGGGCATCGATTTCATCAATGAAGTAGAGAACCAAAAGAATTTTAATATTTTCAAATATCGCAATTTCTACAATGGCGGTGGTGTGGCTATAGGTGATATCAACAACGATGGTTTGGCAGACATTTATTTAACAGCCAACATGAAAGCCAACAAGTTGTATCTCAACAAGGGCAATTTTAAGTTTGAGGATATTTCAGAGGCTGCCGGAGTCACGGGCAATAAACCATGGTCTACCGGGGTAGTGATGGCCGATATCAATAACGATGGCCTTTTAGATATTTATGTGAGTAATGCCGGAAACATGGAAGGCAATAATCATGACAACGACCTCTACATCAACAATGGCCCTTCGGATAAGTCAGGACAAATTACATTTACGGAAAGTGCAAGTGAATACAATTTGGCCAAAACAGGTTTTTCTACCCATGCTTCTTTTTTTGATTATGATAAAGACGGTGATTTAGATGCTTACATACTCAATAACAGCAATATCCCCGTCAGTAGCTTGGGTTATGCCGAACAGCGCGAGATTAGGGCACAAGATTGGGATGGTGTTCCTGACATTTTTAAGGGAGTAGGTGACATGCTACTTCGAAACGATAATGGGAAATTCGTTGATGTGAGCGAAGAAGCGGGTATCTATGGTAGTCTTATCGGCTTTGGCCTAGGGGTTATGGTAAGTGACATTAACGGCGACCTCTACCCCGACATCTACGTATCAAATGATTTTTATGAACGTGATTACCTCTACATCAATCAAAAAGACGGCACTTTTACCGAAGAAATAAAAGATTGGACCTCCCATCTATCCCTATCAGCCATGGGAATCGATATGGCAGATATTAACAACGATGGAAATGCAGACATTTTTATTACCGATATGTTACCTGAACCAGATGAGCGCGTAAAATCGGTTATGGAGTTTGAAGGATACAATATTTTCAAATTAAAGCAAAGCAAAGATTTCTCCCAACAATATATTCAAAACACCCTGCAGCTCAACAATGGCAATGGATCTTTCTCTGAAGTAGCCTATTTTAGCAGTGTTTCGGCCACTGATTGGAGTTGGGCAGGCCTCCTCTTTGACATGGACAATGACGGCTTCCGGGATATTTTCGTAACCAACGGCATCAACCATGATTTAACAGACCTCGATTTTGTTGATTTTTTCGCCAATGAAATCATTCAAAAAATGGCGTTGACCGGTAGAAAAGAATCCATCGATTCGATTATCAATAAAATGCCTGTGGCTCCGCAACCCAACTACGCATTTAAGAACAATGGCGACATTACATTCTCCAACCAGAATAAGAATTGGGGCTTCGAAATACCGAGTCTCTCCAACGGTGCAGCCTATGGAGACCTTGACAACGATGGAGATTTAGACCTTGTGGTCAACAATGTAAACATGAATGCCTTTGTTTATAAAAATAAGTCTGAAGATTACAAAGACCATAATTTCATCAAATTAAAATTTGAAGGCGAGGGCAAAAATAAATTCGCGGTGGGCACAAGCATACGCCTTTATTATAATAACAATATTGTTTTTCAAGAACTGATTCCGTCACGCGGTTTTCAATCATCTGTAGATTATGTAATGACCATAGGTTTGGGCGCCACAAAAACAATTGATTCCCTGCGCATAATCTGGCCCGACGATGCTACTCAAAAATTAACTAATGTACAGGCAAATCAACTAATCGTGGCCAAACAGTCGGCTGCTACTGAAAAATATGTACTTCCCAAAAAAGCGCTTAAAAGAACACTGCTCAACGAACTGAAGCAAGACAAATTAATCGCCCACAAAGAGAATAATTACAACGATTTTGATCAAGAAGGGCTCATCTATAAGATGCTTTCTCAAGAAGGCCCAGCAATTGCAATCGGCGATATCGATGGGGATGGTAATGAAGATGTCTTTATAGGAGGCGCCAAAGGAAAACCGGGAAATGTTTATTTGCATAAAGGTAAAGGACTACTTAACCCCACTTCGCAAAATACCCTAAGTTTAGATTCCGGCCACGAAGATACGGCTGCTTCATTTTTTGATGTGGACAATGATGGAGATTTAGATCTTATGGTTGGATCTGGAGGCAATCAAGTAGGGGAAGAGAACACTTACAGTGCAAGACTATACCTCAACAACGGAAAAGGAACTTTCTCAAACTCAAAAATAAGTTTGCCATCGACCCATAAAAACATAGCTGTTATTTCACCTTATGACTTCGATGAAGATGGCGATATCGATGTTTTTATTGGCTCTCGAAGTGTAGTGGGCACCTACGGGGTAAATCCAAATCATCTTTTTCTAGAAAATAATGGGGATGGCACATTTTCAGATGCCTCAGAACGTTTGGCCTATGATTTAAAGGATGCAGGTATGATTACCGATGCCCTATGGATTGATATTGACGGGGACGGAAAAAAAGATTTGATTACTGTAGCGGAGTGGGATACCCCTAAAATATATAAAAATTCGGGGAGAAGATTGACCAAATTACCCACAGCTTTAGACAGTCTGAACGGTTGGTGGAATACCATCGAAACCGCAGACTTGGACAACGATGGGGACTATGATCTCATCTTGGGCAATCAGGGCAACAACCTTCATTATAGACCCACTGCTGAAAACCCCATGCAAATGTGGGTCAACGATTTCGACAACAACGGAACCATTGAACAAATAGTAACCCAACGTTTTAATGGTAAAGATTATCCGCTACATCAGAAAAAAGAGCTTACTAATCAGATGGTGGCGTTAAAAAAGCAAAATCTAAAAGCCTCGGAATACGCAAAGAAAACGGTAGAAGAACTATTTCCTCAAAGTGTTTTTGAAAATTCAATCGTCAAAAAATCCAGCATTTCCGCTTCGGTCATTGCAGTCAACGAAGGGGGAGGGAGATTTTCAATCCAAGAATTACCCACAAGGGTGCAACTGTCATGTATCTGTGGCATCACTTGCTCCGATGTAAATGGCGATGGCAATTTAGACCTGATTATGGGAGGCAACAATTATGAATTCAAACCCCAATACTCACGACTAGATGCAAGTTATGGGAATGTACTTTTGGGCGATGGAAAGTTAGGTTTCAAATGGCAAGACTATAACACAAGTGGTTTTTTTGTCAAAGGTGAGATAAAACATCTGGAAAAATTTAAGGACAAGAATGGTAATAGCTTTCTAATTACGGCAATTAACGACGATAAACCCAAGATCTTGGCACTCGATGATTAGGTTTTTAACTCTTGGCATACTGCTATCGTTCTTCATTGGTTGTAAAAACCAAGCTGGTGAAGTATTTGAAAACCCGTCTCCCAAAAGTACGGGAATTACCTTTACCAATGCACTTTCGGAAACGGAAGATCGCAACATTTTAGACTATTTATATTTCTACAATGGTGGTGGTGTAGCCGTAGGCGACGTAAATAATGATGGTTTTCCCGATATTTTTTTCTCTGGAAACCAAGTAAAAAATAAATTATACCTTAACAAAGGCAACAACGCTGATGGCAAGGCTAGCCTAAATTTTATGGATATTACCGAGCAATCGGGAGTCGAAGGTAATAGTACCTGGAATACAGGGGCCGTAATGGGCGATGTGAACGGTGACGGATTCCTTGATATTTACGTTTGTGCGGTAGTAGGCATCAACGGTTTCAACGGTTTTAATGAGCTCTATATCAACAATGGGTCCTCCGATAAAGGAGAAGTGACTTTTACGGAAAGCGCCTCCAAATACGGACTCGATTTTGATTCCTATAGTTCCAATGCAGCATTTTTAGATTTTGATCTTGATGGTGATTTAGACATATACCTTCTCAATCATACCGTACACACCCAAGATTCTTTCGGCAAAGCGGAGCAACGGTTTAAAAGAAACTACCAAACAGGAGATAAGCTATTGCGTAACGATGGCGAAAAGTTTACCGATGTAAGCGAAGAAGCGGGGATCTATGGCGGAGTAAGTGGCTATGGTCTGGGTATTGCTATTGCCGATTTCAATCAAGATGGATGGCCAGACATCTATGTTGGCAATGATTTTCACGAAGATGATTATTACTACCTTAATAACGGCAACGGTACTTTTACGAATAGTTTAAAAGAATTTTTTGGCCACACTACGCGATTTTCAATGGGGAATGACGTGGCCGACATCAATCATGACGGTCTGCCAGATATAGTATCATTGGATATGCTTCCCGAAGATGAAAAAGTACTGAAGTCATCACAAGGTGACATTGATTTTCAAATTCAAAAGTTACAGACACAACAATACGGCTACCACTATCAGTTCAGCAGAAACATGCTGCAGGTAAATGGTTTGGGTGGTTTCTCCGAAATTGCGTTACAAAGCGGCATTTCGGCCACTGATTGGAGCTGGAGTGCACTTTTTGGAGATTACGACCAAGACGGGGAGCAAGACCTCTTCATTTCGAACGGCATACCCAAACGCCCAAACGACCTCGATTATATCAACTTCGTATCAAGTGAAGAAATCAAGAAAAAAATAAACAACACCAAACTGGTCGATCAACGTGCCTTAGATTTAATGCCGTCGGGAAAAACGCATAATTATGTCTTCAAGGGCATTAAAAATTTGATGTTCGAAGATAAATCACATGAATGGATGACAAATGACACCTTGGTTTCGGGTGCCACAGCCATAGGCGACTTTGACAATGACGGTGACCTTGACCTTGTCGTAAATAACGTGAATAGCCCAGCTACGCTATATATCAACAAAACTGATGAGAAAACAGCCTTCTTGAAATTAAAATTTAAGTATTTGGGTAAAAATCCGTTTGGTATCGGCACCAAAGTATTTTCATACCACAACGGCAACCTACAGTACAAAGAATTATATACGGTCAGGGGGTTTCAAGCCTCGTCAGAACCTATCATCCATTTTGGGTACGGTCAAACGAAGGTAATAGACTCATTGAAAATCGTTTGGCCCGACAAAAATTACCAAGTGCTCACCAAGGTGCCCACAAACCAAACACTTATAATCTCACCCAAGAACACCAAGCCATTTGACTACACGTCTTTACAACCCAAAACGAAGCAAATCTTTGAAAAAGTCGATGATAATTTGGGAATCGATTTTACACATGTCGAGGACAACTACACCGATTTCAATCGTCAAAAGTTGATTCCCTATCAAATCTCAGATAGAGGTCCCGCAACTGCCATCGGTGATTTGAACAATGATGGCAAAGCCGATATTTTCTTTGGGGGATCAAAGTACATACCCTCCAAAATATTTGTACAGACAGACACTTCATTTGTCAAAAAACAAATACCCTCTATCATTAAAGATTCTATTAAAGAAGATGTCGAAGCTGTAATTGCAGACTTTACTAATGATGGTAAGAATGACCTTTTATTAGGGTCTGGTGGTGGTGACTTTTACAACCAAATGAAACCTTTGTTGGACACCTATTACATTCAACAAGATTCCACTTTTAAAGCCGGGTCACTTCCCGATTATTTCGAAAATGCCTCTGTTCTGCGGACGAGCGATTTCGATAATGATGGTGATATCGACGTATTCGTCGGCAATCAGGCTGTGACCAATGACTTCGGAAAAATTCCCAATTCCTTTTTACTCAAGAACGATAAGGGCAGCTTTTCCATTAGCGAAAACTCGGCCGTACAAAGCGTAGGAATGGTTACCGATGCCCTTTGGCATGATTTTGATAAAGATGGCAATAAAGACCTCATCATAGTTGGTGAATGGATGTCACCCCGATTCTTTAAAAACAACAATGGAAATTTAAGTGAGGTGTCCGTATTAAAAAACGATATTAATGGTTTATGGCAGTGTATCATTCCATTTGATATCGATGGGGATGGCGACACCGATTATTTACTAGGCAATTGGGGTGCAAACACAAAATTCAAGGCCGCTCCAAAATCTCCTATGAAAATGTTCTATGGCGATTTTGACAAAAACGGAAGTACCGAAACTTTAGTTGCCATAGAAAAAAAAGGAGCCTATTATCCACTGGAAAATTTTGACCAATTGGCCGGTCAAATGGTAAGTCTTCGAAAAAAATTCAATACATACAATGCCTTTGCCGGAAAATCTGTAGGTGAGATTTTCGATAAGACAACACTTAACAACACTACTATTTTAACGGTAAACGAACTACGCTCCGGCTTTCTAAAAAATGAAAATGGCAAATTTGTGTTTGTTCCGTTTCAGAACGAGTTACAAGTGGCCCCGATCATGGCCTTTCTTAATTACGATTTTGACGGAGATGGCAAGGAAGAAGTATTGGCCGGGGGAAATTATTTTGGCACAAAACCTTTTCAAGGCCGATTCGATTCTTTTTCGGGCGCCTTGATAAAAAACGAAAATAACGTAATTTTGGGGAATGCTATCGGGTTAGATTTCAGCCAGAAATCGATACGGCATTTAAATAGCATTACACTCAGGGGCCAGCCCTATCTGTTGGTAACAATTAACAATGAACGGGCCCAAGTTTATAAATTAAAACAGCAAACGGAAGAAAGATGAAGAAGATATTGATGGGAGTAGCAATAATCACGGTCATGATTGCGTGTGACACAAAAAAAGTGGAAGGCCCGATCGTAGTCACTCCTGAAGAATTTCACACTTCTGTAGATAAGGTCATCGAAATCATGATCCATGATATTTTCTCGCCTCCTGTGGCAAGTCGCATTTTTGCTTACCCGAACATAGCCGCCTACGAGATTATCGCACTTCACAATGAGGATTACCTTTCGCTTGAAGGTCAAGTAACTGATTTGGCCGCGATTCCAAAACCCGAAGCTGATCTACCCATCAACTATCAAGTGGCCGCTTTGGTGGCGCACATGGAATTGAGCAAAAGACTGATTTTTTCGGAGAATCGGATGGAAGCTTTTCGCGACAGTCTTTATGGGGTTTGGAAAACTAAAAATACCTCCGTATTCGATGCTTCAAAAACCTATGGACTAAAAGTGGCGGAACATGTCGGTACTTGGATGAACAAGGACAACTATGCCCAAACGCGAACCATGCCCAAGTTCACTGTAAATTCTGATGACCCTACCCGATGGCAGCCTACGCCTCCTGCATATATGGATGGCATTGAACCACATTGGAATAAAATCAGACCATTTGTAATTGATTCGGCCCAACAATTCAAACCAACACCTCCTCCTGTTTTTTCTATGGAAGAAGGCTCTGATTTTTACAGAGAGTTAAAAGAAGTTTATGATGTGGGTCAGAAGATTACTGAAATAGGTGATGAATCGGAAGAAATAAAAATAGCCAAATTCTGGGACTGCAACCCTTATGTTTCGGTAACAAGGGGCCATCTGATGTTTGCTACAAAAAAAATAACACCTGGCGCCCATTGGATCGGTATCACCAAAATTTCCTGTAGAAAAACGGATAGCGATTTTGACAAGACTATTTTTGCCTATACCAAGACCTCCTTGGCCATTGCCGATGCATTTATTAGTTGTTGGGATGAAAAATATCGTAGTAATCTTATACGCCCAGAAACACTAATCAACCAGCATATCGACGATAATTGGAAACCGGTCTTACAAACCCCACCTTTTCCTGAATACACCAGCGGTCATTCCGTGGTTTCGGGTGCAGCGTCAACAGCACTTACCAATATTTTTGGTGATGATTTCGCCTTTGATGATGACACAGAAACCGCTTATGGGCTTCCTATTCGAAGTTTTACCTCATTCAATCAGGCTGCCGATGAGGCTGCAATCAGTCGCATGTACGGTGGTATCCACTATCGCGTGGCTATAGAGGTCGGATTGGAACAGGGAAGGAATTTAGGTGATTTTGTAGTTAACCATTTAAGAATGACCACAAAAAAAGAGATGGCCTCTATCCAAAATTAAATGAAAAAAATTGCGGCATTCATTACCTCCGTAGCATTGGTTACCTTGCTTTGGTATCTCTTCGCCAGACCATATGATTATGTAGCAAGTATCAAAGTAAACACTTTTTCAGGAGCCATAAATCAGTTTATTAAGACGTGGGGAGCTTCTTTAAAGGATTCCCGATTTATCGAACAGACAGACCTAAATCATTTAAAGCAACAAATCAAATTCAATGATTCGTTATTTTCATTCCAATGGGAAATTGAGGCACTTAGCGATTCAACTTCCAAAATATACGTTTACGTAAAAGATGTTGACCATAGTTTACTAAATAAATTATGTATTCCTTTTTCAGATACCGATTTTGAAAAACGTACCAAAAAAACACTTTTAGAGTTTAATAAAGAATTGAAAGAGCACGTCGAAAACTTTCGGGTTACCGTTATTGGAACCGATAGTATCCCGAGTAGCTATTGTGCCTATGTATCCTTAAGTGGCAAACAAACGGAAAAAGCCCGAGGAATGATGCAAAATTATTCAATGTTAGATCAATTGATTTTGAAAAATGATATTCGACCGAACGGAAGGCCTTTTATTGAGGTAACCAAGTGGGACATTAAAACCGACAGTATTCATTACAATTTCTGTTACCCTATTATAAAGTCAGATTCGCTACCGCTGCACAAGACTATTCAATACAAACGTTTCGATGGTAATAAGGCTCTTAAGGCCATTTATAACGGTAATTATATTACCTCTGACCGGGCTTGGTACGCATTGCTCGACTATGCGGACAAGAATGGTTTTAAGATCGAGAACAAACCAGTAGAAATATTTTATAACAATCCTAATGTGGGCGGCAACGAACTGAGCTGGAAAACAGAAGTATTCATGCCCATCCAAGAATAAATAAATGAGAAAAATAGTTCTTTTTATAGGTGCTCTTTTTTTAGCCAGTTGCTCCAATTACGGACAACTCACGTACGTCACCAAACTTCCGACAAAATTGGAAGAGAACTCCGGAATACTATATAACAATGATTCAACACTTTGGGTCATTCTTGACAAAGGAAATCCTGATAAATTATACAAAACCGATTTTAAGGGAAAATTATTGAACGAACTGAAAGTCGATAATGCCAAGAATGAAGATTGGGAAGATATCGCTAGAGACGAAGAAGGAAACGTTTATATAGCCGATACGGGCAACAACAACGGTAAGCGAAAAGAATTGACAATTTATAAACTCCCAAACCCCCAAAACGAGGAGGGAAATAAAATCGATGCCGAAAAAATAAATTTTCGATTTCCCGATAAAAAGATTTTCGGATCAGAGGCCCTGTTCTATCGTGATAACTTTCTGTACATAATTACAAAAGACAGGGCGCGACCTTTCACCGGAGAGGCCATGATTTATAAAGTTCCGGCACATAAAGGGAATTATGAAGCTACTTTTGTGGGTAAATTTACCCCCTGTGAAGAACAAGGTGTTTGTGAAGTTACAGCGGCCGATATATCTCCAGACGGAAAAACGATTGTAATTCTAGGCTACGGAAGGCTTTGGGTATTTACCGATTTTACTTCGGATGATTTTTCTAAAGGAAAAATGAAAACCATCGATTTAGGGGCCACAACCCAATTGGAGTCTATTTCTTTTATGGATGGAACAACTTTATTACTCTCGGATGAGGAACGCGGCAACACTGGAAGAAATCTGTATTCCTTCAGCTTAAAAGAGTAATTCCCATGAGGTAATCCCTATCGACTCAGCGTCGAAGTACGACAATAATCAAAACCCAAAACCGAGTCCGAATGAAAATCGTGGGCCATCATCTGAATAAAAAAGTGCCGTTCTAGCCGAGATAATATCTGCCACATTTAAAAAGAAACCTGCTCCATAAGAGGTATGCCATTGGTCTGAATCTTGATTGGGAAGCCACACTCTACCATAATCAAAGCCACCATAGAGCCCAAAGGCCGTCGGCAATATACTCGTGCGCATTTTGCGAAGACTATATCTAATATCGGTATTGTGATAATATGCCTTTTTCCCGGTAAACCGTTGGTTTCGAAATCCGCGAAGACCATCGATGCCACCAATGCTGGCACCTTGATAAAATTCATACCCATCACCAATAGTAAAATGGGCCTTCCATTTTGATGCCAGTACCAATCTACCGTTAGGCACCAATTTATAGTCGAAAGATAGGCTCGGTACTATATAACCAAAATCTTGTCCAGTCGAACCTATATTTCTTTTATAACCAATCTGTACGTCGGTTGCCATACCCATGGTTGGGAAAGCGGCATTATCACTATTTTGGTAACTATAGACCGCATCGACACCTAAGAATTGCTCTCGGCTTTCTTCCCCGTTTTGCTGGTAAAAGGTATTAATGAAACGATTGTCGGTTTCTTCAACATCAATAATTTCATATGTAATTGCTGTTTTGAATTTAGCACCGAGCTGTCCCCTCCAAACCAAGGCCGGCGCCAACTTAACATTCTGAAGGCGCACGCGGTTATAATCAAGGTCTAATGTGTCATCTAAGTTTTCAGTTTCATTTCCAAAACCGAAAAAGTTTACGGCAAAATTTGGACTAGTAAACCGTCCTTCCAATTGAAAGTTCCAATTGTCGAAAAGGTTGGCGAACTCACCAGTATACTTGATATCGACCCCACTGGTAGCGAAATAGAAGGATGCATTTATAATGTGCCGTTCTGTAAACGGGTTCTGTCGAAAACCATTGTAGGTATAGGTATTGACAAGGCCTATCTTTACTCCATCATCAGGGTTATACCCTATGGTCGGTATGGTCTGATTGACAGAGTTTCGCAGTTTCAAAGGGCGATAGGTATTCACCTCATAATCGTTTGTCAGCTTTACTTTTGCCCCTGAAGTATTCTCAAAGGTGTTCTTTTTGGACTTAAAATCGTAAATAGCCACCTTTTTGCCATTCTTAATTTCATAGATATCATTATTCTGGCCACCTACCAATCTCACTTTTATGGCGTTATTGGTCGTGCCCTCGACCACAAACCGATCGTCGTCATCAAGACCGTAAATCCAGATTTCTTTAGTACTGAGGTGGTCGAATTTTTTTTCAAAAAATAGTTTTTCTTTCTTACCCCCGATGTTGCGATATACTTTAACTTCTGTTTCATTTGTATTGAGGCGATTAACAACGACCCAATCGTCTTTATCGGTTCCGGCTACAACGGCATATTTGTTTAAAACGTCATAGTATTCCAAAGCCGTTTCATTAATATTGGCAATTCGGGACAATAGTATCTCTTCAATTTCTGTAACTGTCGCATCCCTAACCTCCTCAGGAAACATTTTAAAAGCCTTCTCAATTACTTCCTTTGTTAAGTTCTGTTGTATAAATTCTGCTTGATCTAACCATTGCCGCCTTGTTGTTTCGGTCAACAATGCCATATCTAAAACGTAAGTCTTTGGTGAAGAATTAAATCCTTTAACACTTCTTATTTCTTTATTGAACCCTTCCATCAGTCTCAAGCCCGGCACAATACGCGTGGCCAAACTCATCAGAAATCCGTCTCCCATAATGGAAAAAACTTGATCCCTATCCCTGGGAACCGGCCTATATATAATTTTATCTGATTTTTTATCTTCAAATTCCGCCCATCGCCATTGGTCAACATGTCTATCCCAATCGCCTAAGACCATATCGAATAGCCTCGCCCTTAGATACATTTCGGCGTCTACCTCGTACTTTTCGTCATCCCTTAAATCTTCCAACATACTATCGGTACTCTTAAGTTCATCAGTAAAACCGAAGCTTTTTAAGTCACCATGACCATCTCCGGCATGTTCTTCAATCATATAAAGTTCATCGCCAAAATCGTCATTAAAATCTTCTAGGGCCGATTGTTTTGGTACGTAATATAATATTGGATTGGTATGATAAATCTCGATGGCATCTGACAATGGGCCAATCGTAAACGGCCCATAAGGATGTGCCCCCGTGTAAAAATCTTGCAGCAGTTCAAGGGTATAGGTATCCTCTAACTCATCCATAACAAATTGGTTTTGGAAAGCCATGGATTGTAAATAAAGCTCCGCCTCTTTTCGCAAGGCACGCATAACATACTCTTTGCCATTTTTATGTCGTAACCTTAGGGATTTAGATTGATGCCCTCCACCCCTACTTACAGGCGTCAACCCACCGAACAGCGTATCGAGCCTCACGGTCGGAGCCATCACCTTTGTACTGTAATACTTTCGGTACCGATTTCCCCAAATAGTTTTGAAAACCCCAGTTTTATCGGTTTCTTCATCTGTATAAATCGATGCTTTTACTTCAGGAGGAAATGAATCTTCATACTTCTCTATGTTCAAACTTCGGTCTGGCGGAAGTACATCCGTCTCAAATAAAAATTCCTCATTTTCTGCATCGCCGACCCCGTAATATCGCACCTTTGAAGAACCGTCTTTATAAACTTCCAACGTTGCGTACCCCATTTTACCGGATGAAAACTTACTGCCGTTCAAAAGTCTAGTGCCTCCATGCTTAGAACCTGAACCACTTACTATCTGTGGTGTATTGTTTTCCACAATATATTGAAGGCTATGTTCGTGCCCTGAAGCAATAATGACTTTATTGGAAAATTGTGCTAAAGTGACCAATCGGTCACTCAACTCTCTATAACGCTTGTTCGAAAGGTCTTCAATCGAGGCCCCTGTTGTACGTCGAAGTACGTTTATAAATGTTCCTAAAAAGGGCAAGGGAACTTTACCGTTGTCGGGGTATAGGCTCTTTTTAAAAGAATATTGACCACCATGTTCCCCATAGCTGAAAGCGGGGTGATGCATGGCAATAATGGTCGTTCTTTGCCTATTATCCTTAATTTCATCTTCTAACTCCAACCAAAATTTATCCCTGCTTTTAATGTCACATTTGTCATTGATATCTGGTCTTTTATCCCAATTGGTCAAGTACCATTCCGTATCTATCGCAATAATTGCGACTTGATCATTTACCACTATGGTTTCAATTGGGCAACCATCTTCAGGAAAAAACACTTCTTTACTTTTTAATTGTTCTTGAATGTACTTTTGTTCCCGCTCGAGTCCGACCAACCCTTCGGTATACCAGTCATGATTTCCCGGTATAAATAATGGCTTTCCTTTAAACTTTTCAAGTGTTGTGATTTGGGCATCCAAATGATTTTTTGCAATGCGATAGGCGACCGTAGAATCTTTTGGGTCGGGCAATCCTGCCGGATAGATGTTATCTCCCAAAAAAATGGCCGTGCTATTCTTGTCGGCCTTTTCCAATTTATTCTTAAAAATTTTCAATGCAGCATTCATTCCCCCTATGGGAGACAAACCGGCATCACCAATTAGATAGAATGTATGGGCTACTTCTTTATCTGACTTCTTATCCTTTTCCCCTTCGGAATCGGCATATTTGGTATTCATGGTGGCACAGCCCGATAAAAGAAGAAAAAAAGATGCAATGAGCAAAAAATGTTTTTGTTCAATCATATTGTTGGTAATGAAATTTTGTACTTTGGAACTTCTAAAATCGTTGTATGTCAACTATCATTGAAAAAACCGAAGTATTTGTCACGGACTTATTGTCAAATCAATTAGGTTCAGAATATTTATACCATAATCTTAGGCATACCCAAAGAGTCGTTAAAAATACTAAAGAATTACTGGACTTTTATGACTTAAATGCCAAAGAAAATGACGCACTCGTATTAGCAGCTTGGTTGCATGATACCGGTTATACCCAAGGATCCGAAAATCACGAGGAAGCAAGTTGTGCCATAGCTAGGTCTTTTCTCGAGGAAAACAACTACGACACAGCTGCTATCGATACCGTTTGCAATCTTATTTTAGCAACGAGGCGTTATTATGACCCCACTAATTTGTCAGAGCAAATAATAAGAGATGCAGACGCTTCGCACCTTGGGCACAACACCTATGAAGAAACCTCGGAAATGTTGCGGGAAGAACTCTCTTTGTTGGGCATCGCGAATTTTTCTCAGAAAGAATGGAGGGATACGAATATTCAAATGTTTCAAACAGAGCATCGTTTTTATACGGACTATGCCAAAAATAATTGGCAAAAAGGTAAGGATGAGAATCTGGCCAACCTCATAAAGAATAGGAAAAAAAATAAAAAACTTGTAAAAAAAGAACGTTTAAAAGCGGAACTCAAATCTAATTTTAAGGATAAAAGTCCTGAAAGAGGCATTCAGACCATGTTTCGTGTTACCATGCGAAATCACCTGAAACTAAGTGATATAGCTGATACCAAAGCAAACATTTTACTTTCAGTAAATGCCATTATAATTTCATTGGTGCTGGCCAACCTCGTACCCAAATTAGATAATCCCTCAAACGACTATTTAGTCTATCCAGCGGTCATATTCGTAATTTTCAGTGTAATATCGATGGTGATGTCGATATTGGCCACAAGACCGAATGTAACTAGTGGGCAGTTCACCAAAGAAGACGTAGAACAAAAAAAGGTTAATCTGCTTTTCTTTGGAAACTTTCATAAAATGAAATTAGTCGATTATGAATGGGCGATTCAAGAACTGATAAAAGATCAGAAGTATGTCTACAGTTCCTTAACAAAAGACCTTTATTATTTGGGGCTGGTACTTGACAGAAAATATAAGCTACTTCGCTGGACCTATACGATATTCATGATTGGAATGATTCTTTCGGTAATTGCCTTTTTTGTAGCATTAAAATTTTTCGGGCCCGAAAAAATCATCGATTTGCCTACCTAACTACCCCTGAATTTCCTCAATAAGTTCTTCATAGGTATAAGTTCTTTCCGAAGATTTGTTTTTGGGCCGATACAAAATATTGGCTCGAATAGCCTTTAGACCCGAAACACCTTGTAAGCCCTCTAATTCAACAATTTCAATCTTCCCGTCGAAATAGCCTTTCGACTTTAAGAATTTAATATAGCGCAAGTATTCAAGTTCATCTTTTTTCTGTGAATATACCACTACCATTTTACCCGGTTGGGTCAGACGTTCATTGGTGCCTTTAATATAAGATTTATCAATGCGTTTCTTAATTATCTCATAACGGGCATTATAAGTGCCGTCTACATCAAAACGCTTTTCATCCATTCGGAAACGAATAGATAATGAAGTATTATAAACCAAAATCAGAGAGGCCACATCTAACGGCACTGCAAGTTCTGGTTTCAAATTATAATGTACATTTTCCATTTCACACATAACCTGTAGCTGCCACAATCTTAGATTACGGAGATATAATTTATCAAACTCTCGTTCGCCCGTTATCGAATCACCAATATAGGCGTTGTGTTCTACGCCGTCAGTTTTATAGCGCTCAAAGTAATGAGGGTACATGGCCTGGGCACTTTCCTGTTTTTTATCGATTACAGCGGCCAGCTTTCTGTTTATTTGCATGACACTCTCATCATAATTTCGCCGATGGTCGTAATATGAATCGGTACCCATATCAATATTCGACTCATAAGCAATCACATTTTTTCCAAGTTCGGAGTCTGTTTTCTTTAAATGTTCAAAAACTGGCCCAACCTCTTTTTTTACGAAATCAAAAATTGCCTGCTCACTATTTGTATGAAGCGTTTCCTTGATGTCATCTATGTGATTGTTTACCCTGAAAATCAACTCCTCGTAAATGGGCAATCTATTCTTTTGCCATGCAACTGTCAAAACACCGTTGATTTCAGAAAGTTGAATCATTAAGTCTCTCTGAATGGCGAAATTTCGCGCCTGTGAAGAATTTTTAATATCAATTTGCCCATATAAGGGGTGTACATCATTAAAGACAATTTCCTTGAAAGAGGGCTGACCACCTTTCATATCTTCAGCAATGAACCTTTTGGCTTCTTCTTCAAATTTCCACAATACAGATGAATGAACCGTAGTGCATTCGTGCTGAATAATTGCATCTATAAGGTTTTCCTCCTCTGTCTTTGATCTTCGCACTGCTGCAACAATAAAAGGCATTACGTCTTCCAGCTTTTGGGCATTGATGCTATTAAGTTCATTAGTTTTTTCAGAAACCAATTCCATAACCCCCAACAATTCGCCATTTTCTGCAATCGGAGCAAAAATGGCACTTTTTATACCCTGTTCCTTTAAATTTTTATAGGGCGCCGTACCTTCGGAAAGCTCAAAATATTTATCAACATTTGAAATGGCAAAGTAGGTGTTGTCTTCTAGCAACTTTTTGTAAGAAGCTTGGCATAAAGCATCTTTACACGCTTCGCTCTCTTTGTCTTGCAAAAGAAAACTCTGCATATTCGGACCATAAACTCTTTCGAATTCGTCTTCCTTAGGATTATAGACCGTAAAACCTGTTCGTATGCCGGGTAAATTAAAGAGTGACCGAAAGACCTCATTTACATTCCCCATGAACCCCTCTTGGCCCCGCTTATTATTTGAAATAAGACTTGATTTTATCTCCGAAATTGAGTGCTCGGCAGTAACATCGAACATATTCGAGACCACAAAACCTTTTGAAATAAAGCTATTGGGGGGTATTTTCTCTTTCCAGAGTTCAAGATCATCAAAATTAGCCAAAAGCTCATCTACGTCTGGTTGACTTAATTGCTTTGCCTTTTCCGTCGGGATGATATCCATAAAATCGGCATTATAAAGAATGCGATAGTGACGCATAACCCCTTTTGCATCGGGAATATTGTAAAAGAACGGACGCTTAAAATCAAGACTGAAACCATAGTGAAAATTAAGAATGACCGTACAGGCCATTATATAATTTATGTCTTCGTTAAAATCACCTATAACAAGATTAAAGCCTTCCCCGGCATCTTTAATTATTTTTTTAAACCTTTCGGTAGAATTAAAAATCACATTGTCATATGGCAAGGCCGCAGTCTTGATTTCGTTATGGGTAAGCGGCTCGGGAAAGCTATCCTCAAGAATTAACTTAATAATGTCTTTATGCTTTTCCAAAAGGGAAAAATCGGTAAAGCCATCTCTCAGTTCAGGAAATGGTGCCTGGGCAGCCAAGATTCTTTTGGCCTTTGCCGCCAAATAGATATCTTCGCTTTGTGCCATACCATCATAATGCCTTAATAACTTATCAAAGCTTACCTTCAGTACTATTGGCAACTCTTTTCCTTTGTTCATTTTCATACCGTAATTGTTCGTCGGTTAAGACCTTGTAAAATTACAAAAGAACAACTTATAATAGGTGTTAAAGAAATTTTTCCGCTGTTCCACCCTTTTTTTAGATATTTACCTACATCTTGCAGTATATCAAGTTTTAATTTAAAGTACACGCCAGCCAAAAACGAATTTAAACGGGCATGGCATTGATTCAACATCAATTTTACCGATATGTCATCTAACAGCAGATTAACCAGAGCTTACCAAAATGCCAAAGAAATACTGTTTGATGACACCTCAAAGTTTATACTTTTCAGTGATTGCCATCGGGGAGACAATAGTTTTGCCGATGACTTTGCCAACAATCGAAACATCTATTTTCACGCCCTGAATTTTTATTATAAAGAGGGTTTTCAATATTGCGAGATTGGTGATGGTGACGAACTCTGGGAAAATGTCAATTTTGAATCTATTTTTGAAGCACACAAAAATGTTTACGGATTGTTGCGCAAATTTCACCTTGCACACAGATTGCACATGATATGGGGCAACCACGACATGGTTTACAAGAACCCCGATTACGTCAAAGAAAACCTTAGCAGCTACTTTGAGCCTATTGATAATAAATCAAAAGAACTTTTTGAAGGCATTACGTATCATGAAGCCATTCGGTTAACACACACGGAAACAAAACAAGAACTATTTCTTACTCACGGTCATCAAGCCGACTGGTGGAATTATACCTTTTGGCGTTGGAGTCGATTTTTGGTTCGTATATTGTGGAAACCGCTACAAGTGTGGGGTATTGCCGACCCTACCAGCCCGGCCAAAAATTACAAAGAACTCATTAAAATAGAACGTCGCATTAAAAAATGGATTTTACGAAACGAACTTCTATTAACCATTGTAGGTCACACACATCGCCCACGGTTTCCTGAACCAGGGGATATTCCCTTTTTCAACGACGGTAGTTGCGTGCATCCACGAAGTATTACGGGCATCGAAATAGAAGATGGTAAAATTTCACTGATCAAATGGCAGATAGCTACCACCGACGATGGCATACTACGTGTCGTTCGTGTTTTATTGGAAGGACCACAGAAGTTGGCAGATTACCAAAAAGCGAAAGGTTAAAAGAACTCGTATATTTGCGCATCCATTAACAAAAAATCCGAACTGAATGTTTAAAAAAACACTGATTGTTTCAATATTCTCCCTATTTCTTATTTCGTGCTGGAAAGACAAAAGTCCCGAAGACCTCATTCGTTTAAAAGATAAATTCAAATCGCAGGTATCTTCTTTCGAAAAGAAAAAAGAAAACGCCAACAAAAATGTCAATAAGGGACTTGAATCGCTCAATGCTTTAAAAAGTGCTCTGGAAGACACCAAAAATGAAGACAAAGAATTTGCTAAAGTCTATGGTGATTGGGAAAAAGTCGATACGCGCGTCGAAAACCTGAACAAGGAATATGAAGACCTAAAGGAAAAAGCCGCTAATCTATTTACCGCCATGGAGACCCAGACCAATAGCCTTAGCGACGCTACTAGTAAAAAAACGTTGATGAATGCCATTGAAAAGGCCCGCAGCAAATACAATGGTACGTTGAACAAAACCTCAAAAGCTATTGGAAAATTGCGCCTGTTGCATGGCGATGCCGTAGAAGTAGTCAAAGCCTTGGAGGTTGCTGCGGCCCTGAACTCTTTTGATAATATCAATGATCAAATGAAAAGTATTGAAGGGCGTGTAGACGGAATCATGCAAGAACTAAATGTGGCAGTGGTCGAAAGCAAAAAACTTTATGAAAAGAAAATAACAGAGTTAGAAGAGTAAAAAAATAGTTTTGATTAAAGCAAAAAGCGCTGACAAGAGCACCGTAGTTGATATTTTAGTTTCTGCCTTTGCCCCTTTACATGAAGAAAACTCTATCAATTTGGTAGTAAAACAAGACAAGAAAAGGCTCAAAAGAATGCTTGTTTTAATGGGATATCTATTTGAAAGAGCCTTACTTTTTGGGGAAGTTTATCTATCTAACAACAAACAGGCCTGCCTTTTGATCAATTATCCGCACAAAGAAAAAACGAATTTACAAACCATTTGGTGGGACATCAAGCTGGCCGTACAATGCATAGGCATAGAGCGGATATTCAAAGTACTTAAAAGGCAATTGATGGCCAAACGCCACTACCCCAAAGAGGCCCATATTCGACCAATGATAGCAGGTATCAAAGAAAACAGCAAGGGTAATGGAACAGCGGCAAGATTGATGCTTGAAGTTATGGCATACCATAAAAATAATCGACTACCCGTTCTCATAGATGCCGCTTCACCAGACAATGCACGATTATATCAAAAACTAGGTTTTAAAATTATCAAGAAGGAGGAGTTATTGGGGTTTCCTATTTATTTTTTGCGATTGAATTAAAGCAAGCTAATAATAATCCCAGTTTATCAATTACTCTTCCATAGTTCGAAAAAAACATACACCAATCAAATATGAAAAAACAATTTGCGCTCTGCTTAGCACTATTTTTAGCCCACTTTTCACAAGCCCAAACCGATGTAGGTTTAAGAAATCAAAACGTGGATGGATACCGCGGAATTTGGTTTGAGCTAAATCAAAAATTCGATTATGGCGACAAATACTCCGGAGGTTTAGGCACGTATACAGCCAAACATATTCCATTGGCTATTTACGCTCCTGAAGTGAATAAAACCTTTTTTGTTTATGGCGGCACGACCAAAAAGGATGAACGCCACCTGCTCGGTATGGTCGGTTCTTTTGACCACACCACGGGAATGGTTTCTAAACCCCTCGTTGCCTATGACAAACAAGATGTAGACGACCCACATGACAACCCCACAATTTCAATAGATGATGAGGGTTACATCTGGATACTCGTCAGCGGGCGAAGCAAAAAACGCCTCGGTGTAAAACTGAAAAGCA
Organism: Kriegella aquimaris; assembly: GCF_900103215.1. GTDB lineage: Bacteria > Bacteroidota > Bacteroidia > Flavobacteriales > Flavobacteriaceae > Kriegella > Kriegella aquimaris. The sequence continues at coordinate 485,733 of NZ_FNGV01000002.1, read as the reverse complement.
CAGCTCCTTTTTCAATTGAACGTTTTGAGATTGTCAGCACTTCAGAATTTACCTATCCTCAAATTTGGCACACCCAGAATGGGTTTTTTCACTTTTTTACAAAATACAGTGGTGTTCGTGAATTATATTTTGAAACCAGTAAGCAGGGGAACACTTGGGCACCTGCCAAAAAACTAGCAGGTATTCCATCGGGAAAAGATGGAAAGAGCGGTCACTACCAAGTCAGCAACCAGTATGAAAATGGTAAGAAGTTCGGAACCTTTTTTAATCGGCATATCAATGGTCATCCAGATACTCGAACCGATCTATACTATACCGAAACCTCTGATTATGGTGCATCATGGACGACCATTGACCACAGGAATATAAGTATACCCATTAATTCAGTAGCTGACCCAACTCGAGTTATCGATTATCATAAGCAAAGCAAAAATGTTTATATGAAAGACATGGCTTTTGGTAAAGACGGAAACCCCATTTGCCTCTACATTACGAGTGGCGGGCATGAACCCGGGCCGAAAAATGCGCCCTATGAATGGCGTGTGACTTCTTGGAATGGAAAAAAGTGGCTGAGTTCAATAATTTGCGCCTCAGACCATAATTACGATATGGGAAGTCTTTATGTAGAAGATGATATTTGGAAAGTTGTGGGACCTACCGCAGACGGTCCACAGAAATATGGTGTAGGAGGAGAAATAGTAGTCTGGACATCGAAGAACGATGGAAAAACATGGCAGAAAAAGAACCAGATAACGACTAACAGCACTTTGAACAATTCTTATGTGCGCAGGCCTCTTAATAATAAGGCCCCCTTTAATTTTTTCTGGGCAAATGGAAATCCGGAAAAGATAAGTAGCTCGGAGCTTTTCTTTGGTGATTTTGAGGGGAATGTATACCAACTTCCCTACGATATGAAAAGTGATTTCGCAAAACCGCTTAAAGTAAAACAATGACCGCCAGATAAGTATATCGAAGTAGTTATAGCGTATTGGCAACACCTATATGTTGACCACTTCTACTATTTCTTTTTCGGGTCTTTCCACAAAACTTCTTCTGGAAACGGAAAAATAATGGTCGAATTCTTTTCTGCGGCAATATTGGAAAGCGTTTGGTACAGTCGTAGTTTTATTGCGGAAGGCGATTGATCGATAAGTTTTCCCGCCTCCAATAACTTTCCGGCCGCCTGTTCTTCCGCCAAGGCCAATATAATTCGTGCCCTACGTGACCGTTCTGCTTCGGCTTGGTTGGCCATCATTCTTCGCATATTTTCCGGCAATTGTATATCCTTGATTTTAACGTCGATGATAACAATGCCCCATTCACCGGTTTCCTGTTCAACAATGGCCTTGATATTCTTACCCATTTCTTCGCGTTTTGACAAAATGGTATCCAACTCCACCTTACCACAAACATCCCTTAACGCGGCCTGGGAAAGTTGCGTGATTGCGAATTTGTATTCTTCCACTTCCAATACTGCCTTTTCTGGATTGTCAATTTTAAAGAAAACCACCCCATCTATACTACAAGGCACATTGTCTTCTGTCATTACTTCTTGGGAAACAATATTAAAAGTGATTACCCGTATGTCAACAACCTGTATGGTCTCTATTATGGGAATAATCCATCGAAAACCAGGTTGAAGCGTTTTGACATATTTCCCAAATCTGAATTTCAAGGCACGCTTATATTCAAAAATTACCCGTATTCCGGCAAGTAAAAACAATACGAACAACACTCCTACAAATAGTAATGGATTCATTTCTTATAAAATAAAAGTTAGACAATCTCTTGAAAAAACGATTTTTTGAAAAACTATAAAGAATGAATTTCGTTTTCCTATCGCTTTCTATCTAAACTTCGATGTTGAGAAATAGGGGGAAGACTTCCTAATGCATCGAGTATGGGCTCCTACTAAAGTTACGACAAATAAGTGTTCATAACAACCTGATCGAACCACATTCTACTTAGTTTTTCTTGTAATGCTATTTCACTATCTTAGGACTCGTTTATTTTTTGATTAATTAGTAAGAGCTCGAGCTAGTTCTTAGTAAAAAAGTGCACCATACTAAACCAACCCTATGCCATTAGCTATTGTTATTGCCGGAATACTTCTCCTATTTCTCCTGATTGCACACTTTAAACTGAATGCCTTTATCGCTTTCGTGATTGTTTCACTTTTAGTAGGGCTTGCCGAAGGTATGAACTTGGAAGATGTAGTAAATGCCATTCAAAATGGTATTGGAAACACCCTTGGCTATTTGATATTGATTTTAGGTCTTGGCGCCATGTTGGGGAAACTGGTGGCCGATAGTGGTGCCGCACAACGTATTACCACTCAATTGGTAACTAAATTCGGAAAGAAAAACATTCAATGGGCCGTTGTACTTACCGGTTTTATCGTGGGTATTCCCATGTTTTATACGGTAGGGTTCGTAATATTGGTTCCTTTGGTATTTACGGTTGCTGCGAGCACGGGGCTACCATTGCTTTACGTGGGTCTACCAATGTTGGCATCACTTTCTGTTACCCATGGTTACTTACCACCACACCCCGCACCAACAGGTATTGCTGTAATGTTCAACGCAGATATTGGCAAAACACTATTGTATGGTATTATCATTGCCATTCCCGCTATTATCGTAGCCGGACCCCTATTCGCGCGCACCTTGACAAACATAAAGGCCACCCCCTTAAAAGAGTTTATGAACCCAAGGATTTTAACGGATGAGGAAATGCCAAGTACTGCAATTAGTATTTTTACCGCCCTGCTTCCTGTTGTTTTAATCGGTTTGGCTTCTATCGTAAGTTTAGTACTGCCCGAAGACCACATTATTAGACAAGCTACCGATGCTTTGGGGAATCCGGTTATTGCGATGTTGATTTCCGTCTTGGTAGCGATTTATACGCTGGGACTTGCACGTGGAAAAAAAATGAAAGAGGTTATGGAAACCGTCACCAGCTCGGTCGCCGGTATTACCATGGTGCTACTTATCATTGCCGGTGCCGGTGCCTTAAAAGAAGTACTTATCGACAGTGGTGTAAGTGAATATATTGGCGAAATGCTCAAGGGCTCTACCATTTCCCCTCTGGTACTTGCATGGCTCATTGCCACGGTAATTAGAATCTGTGTTGGGTCGGCAACGGTAGCCGGTTTGACCGCAGCAGGTATCGCACTTCCTCTAATTGGGGATTCGGGTGTTAGCGCCGAACTAATGGTTTTGGCTATCGGGTCGGGCAGCCTCATGTTATCCCATGTCAATGATGGCGGATTTTGGTTATATAAAGAATATTTCAATTTATCAATAAAAGATACGCTGCGCACATGGACGGTTATGGAAACCACTGTAGGCGTGATGGGTCTAATCGGAGTCTTAATTTTAAATACTTTCATTTAATTCTATTCTTATGCACATGTTACCTTCGGAAAAAATTAAAGCGTTGGGGCTAAAATTACCTCCCGCCCCCCAACCAGCAGGGTTGTACAAACCTATTTTAGTAGTAGATAATTTTCTATATGTTTCTGGTCAAGGACCCATCCAATATGACGGAACACTGATGACTGGAAGGGCCGGAGATGGTATGAGCGTCGAAGATGCCAAATTGGTGGCTCGACAAGTAGGGCTCACTATGCTGTCGACTATAAGCACGCACTTTGGCGATTTAGACCGCATCAAACGCCTGGTAAAAACTTTAGGTATGGTTAATTGCACACCTGATTTTGGAAAACAACCTTTAGTAATAAATGGCTTTAGCGAATTGATGGCCCAAGTCTTTGGCGATGACCACGGTGTCGGGGTACGAAGCGCCGTAGGAATGATGCTTCCCGACAATATTGTGGTGGAGGTGGAAGCCATGTTCGAACTACATCAGTAACCTTCACATGGACAATCAAAATTGGTACAAAATTGAAGAGACAAGGGCAATAATATCTCCAGCTCTCTTGGTATACCCTGATCGGATTTCTAAAAATATTCGGACCATGATCTCTATTGCAGGAGGCACTCAAAACCTTCGACCGCATATTAAGACCCATAAAATGGGAGAGGTTATTAAAATGCAATTGCAACAAGGTATTGACAAATTCAAATGCGCTACTATTGCCGAAGCCGAGTTACTTGCACAATGTGGTGCCTCGGATGTACTTTTCGCCATGCAACCTGTGGGGGCCAATATCGACAGATTTTTTAAATTGATGGAGAAATACCCTTCAACCCATTTTTCTGCCTTGGTCGATAATTCATTAGTAGTGAATACCCTTGGCGAAATAGCCGGTGCCAAAGATCATAAGGTGCGAATATGGTTAGACATCAACAATGGCATGGACCGTACAGGCATACGACCGGGTCCAGAAGCGGTCAGTTTATATGAATCTATAGGCGTTCACCCTTATCTAAAGGCCGAGGGATTGCATGTATACGATGGCCACATACGGTCATCGAATCTCGATGAAAGAACAAAAATTTGTGACCAAGCTTTTGAAGCGGTCTCGGAGCTAAGGAACACACTAATAGCCAAAGGCACTACCGCCCCAAAAATTGTTGCCGGTGGGTCTCCGACTTTTTCCATACATGCGAAAAGGGAAAATGTTGAGACCAGCCCCGGTACAACTTTACTTTGGGATGCCGGATACGGAAATTTATTTCCTGATTTGCCATTTCTTCCTGCAGCGGTTCTTCTTACGAGGGTTATCAGTTTACCAAAAGAAAATACAATGTGTCTGGATCTTGGGCATAAATCAATCGCCCCCGAGATGGCCTTTCCGAGGGTAAAAATCTTAGATATCGAAGATTCTGAACAAATTGGGCAAAGTGAAGAACATCTGGTCGTCGAACATAACAAACCAGGTCAACATAACGTGGGTGACGTACACTATGCCATACCGATGCACATTTGTCCTACAGTTGCTAAATATGAAAACGTTCTCGTTGTTTCAGCCGGAAAAATCGTTGACAAATGGCATGTAGACGCCCGTAACCAAAAAATAACAATTTAAGCATGTTTATACTTGATGCCCATTTGGACCTCGCCATGAATGCTTTAGAATGGAATAGAGACCTTACATGGTCCGTATCCGACATCCGTGAAAGCGAAAAAGAAATGACCGACAAGCCTGATCGGGGCAACAATACGGTTTCCTTTGATGCCATGCGTCGGGGAAATATTGGTCTTTGTGTGGCCACCCAGATTGCCCGCTATGTGAAAAAGGAAAATCCGCTTCCCGGTTGGCACTCGCCACATCAAGCATGGGCCCAGACCCAAGGGCAATTGGCTTGGTACCGTGCCATGGAAGCTATTGGTGAGATGGTGCAAATTATGAATACCGAAGACCTCAACCAGCATTTAGAACTTTGGGCGACTTCGGATGCAAAAAAACCTATAGGCTATATATTGAGTTTAGAAGGTGCTGATTCCATAATCACTATTGATCATTTACAAAAATCGTATGAGCAAGGCCTACGGGCCATCGGACCCGCACATTATGGACCCGGTACATATGCCCACGGTACCGATGCTGTCGGAGGTATCGGTCACAAAGGTAAAGCGCTGCTCAAAGAAATAGAGCGCCTAGGTTTAATTCTTGATGCCACCCACCTATGTGACCAAAGCTTTTGGGAAACTATGAAAGTTTATGATGGACCCATTTGGGCCAGCCATAGTAATTGTCGCACCCTAGTTAATCATAACCGTCAATTCTCCGATGAACAACTCAAAGAACTAATTTCCCGGAATGCCGTTATTGGGATGCCCCTTGATGCCTGGATGATGGTGCCGAACTGGGTTCGTGGCAAATCTATCCCACAAGGCATGAACGTGTCATTACATCAAATGGTAGACAATATCGACCACATTTGCCAATTATCGGGCAATACCAATCATGTGGGCATCGGAACCGATTTGGATGGCGGGTTCGGAAAAGAACAAGGTCCGGAAGATGTGGATACCATTGCCGATCTTCAGAAAGTACCGTTGCTATTAAAAGAAAAAGGATATACGGCGAATGAAATAAACAATATCATGCACTTGAATTTCATTCAATTTTTACGGAGAACTTGGGGTTAGATATACGTAAAAGACTCAAAATAGCGTTAGCTACTAAAGGTTAATTTAAAAGGGTACACTCAACGGAGGAGATCTATGTCTCCCTTATTGATTTTAACAGCCCCTTAAGTACCTGTGGCAGGGTATTTGTTATCTTTGGAACTATCATAATCGCATTAAAAATGTCCGGAAGGTATTTTTTTACATTCGTTTCTTTGTTATTGGTTTCGACCTTGGCACATGGCCAAACGGATATACCTACTTCGAAATCACTAAAAATCGAGGCGGCGAACAAAATCGACAATCAAGGAAATACCAATCAGGGCACGGCCTTGAAAATTCCTTCTGTAGTAAATGATAAGCCTGAAGTCAATTTAGATCTATCGGGTAAAAAACCGGTACAAATGCTTCCTGAACGGGAATTGGTACAAGCTGGGCACGGTATGAAAATAGACCCCAAAGTTGGACCTAGACAACCCAAGGAAGGCTCAAAACAATTTTTCTCCGACATGTACCTAGGCGATGTGAAGAGCAATGGCAAATTTGTTGGAATTGTTTGTCGTGACCATGAATTCGTTGATGGCGACCGTGTAAAAATTTATGCCAATGGTAAGGTGGTCGACCACAACATCTTATTAACCGGATCCTTTAAGGGGATAAATCTCGATTTGGAAAAGGGATTCAATCGACTTGAATTCGAGGCGCTAAACGAGGGTTCTTCAAGCCCTAACACCGCACAAGTGGATGTATATGATGATCAAGGGGTTTTAATTTACTCCAACAAATGGTTGCTTTCGAGAGGATCAAAGGCAACATTGATCATTACCAAAGAGTAACCTAGGCAATCTAGCACTGTAAACTTATTTTTCAAGAAATGCCAAGGCCAGTTTAATATCGTCGTAATCGACCGATCCGTTCAAAGCGGCATGCAGTGGTTTCAGACTGCTGGTATCTCCTTTAAGTCCTTTTCTTGCTTTTGTTACTTTTTTGAGCAGTTTGTCATCGGGCCGATAGTATTCGAGATCTTCTTTAGGAAATTCGTTGCGAAGCTTGATCAAATGGCCGGCAATCGTCCCAGTAGAAAGCCCACGTTGCTCCGCAATGTCTTCCAAAGGAAGTTTTTGCTTTAGATATCCCAAGGTTATTACGTAGGTAGATTGCTTTTTTTCCTTCTTTTCTTTTAGCTTTTTTGATTGCTTCTTTATTTCTTCAATATTGGTAAGTCCCCCACAAGATTCCACAAAAGCCATTGCCTCGACTTCAAGAATATTCAAATCGTTCTGTGTATCGACCACATCGGAAAGTTCCTGAAAACGCAGGTCCGCCTTATGCGCCAAACCATCAACTTGAAGCGCCATCTCATTAAAGCCGGCCAATTGAAGGTTTTTTATGTTCTTCAATCGAGATAGTGCCACATAGCCTTGGCCACGCTCAAAAGTTTTTGAAAGGTCTACAGAAGCGGCATCTAAAGTCATGCCCTGACACTTATGTACCGTAATCGCCCAAGCCAAACGCAAGGGTATTTGACTCAAGCTTGCCAACACCTTACCGTGATCGTCATGTACTCCCCATATTTCCTGTTTCACAGTAATCGTTCTACCTTGCACGGTTTTTACCATAGGAAAACCCTCAGCTGTAAAGTTTACAATTTTGCCCAAAGTACCGTTCACATAATCTTGCTCGGGATTGTTCTTCACGAACATCACCTTGGCATTGATCTTAAGTTCCAATTCCTCATGGGCCAAAACCGATTTTTTAAGCGTCTCGACCAATTTTTGATTTCCTTTTGTACCTGCTTTAAATTTTCTTGACCTTCCTTCTAGTTTTTCGAGTTCAATAAGATTGATATAATCGACATCGGCATTGTGGGTAAATAACCTAGTAGGTTTTTCATCGAATTTCAAACTGTTCGTTTCCGCCCTTTTTAACTCTTGAATACTAGTATGGGATATTTGTGCCGCACGAATCTCGTTTAAAATTCCATTTAGAATACTATCTCCTTCTTGCCTGTACTGTTCGGTCAAATAGCAAACATTCAATTGGGCCTTTATCCAAGCTTCCGACATAAATGCAAATTTATCTTTGCTTCTTTCTCCTTGTCGACCGATTGGTGGTAATTGAAAAAAGTCACCACAAAGCACGATTTGAATTCCGCCAAAAGCCCTGTCATCCTCTTTAAAAAACCGGAGCACTTCATCCACCATGTCCAGCTGATTCTTATGCAACATCGATATTTCATCGATAATCAAAATCTTCGCTTCCTCCAGATGCTTTTTAAGGTATTTCTTTGCCCGCATGGAGACCAAATTTGCCCGGGTCAAACGGTCTTTGATTCCAAAACCAGCCCAAGAATGTATGGTCATCCCGTTCATATGTGTTGCGGCGATACCAGTGGAGGCGGTTATGGCCACGGGGACTTTTCGAGATTTCAAATACGCAATGTATTGATTGAGCACATAGGTCTTTCCCGTACCGGCCGAACCCGTAAGAAATACATTTTTACCCGATTTTAAAAGCGCCAAAGCCTTTGCTTGCTGCATTTTTATAGTATAAGGAAATTACTTTTCCGAACCAACTAAATTAACGGTCTTGGTCTCGAAATACTAATTTTACACTAAAATTTGGCTCTTCAATATTAGTTGCTCACATTCCATATATTTTTGCGGTACCTTGCAGCTTTTAATTTTGAATCTTTTATAACCCAATGGCCGAAAAAAAAGTTAGTATTCTCACCGCTTTCAAAACCATTATCTGGCCAAGGCGCAATCTGGTTTTCATTGGCCTGATTCTAATTGTCATTAGTAAAGCGGCAAGTTTCGTTGCCCCATTGTCACTGAAATATCTAATGGACGATATTATTCCGAACAAGGATATCGATTTTCTAAAATTACTTGTTGGGGCAGTGGCAGCATCCATTTTAGTACAATCGGTAACCTCATTTTTATTGACTAAAATATTGAGTGTTCAGGCGCAGTTTTTAATCTCAGAATTAAGGGCCCAAGTTCAAAAGAAAGTATTGTCGCTCCCCATACGATTTTTTGATAACGCCAAATCGGGGGCATTGGTATCACGTATCATGACAGATGTTGAGGGTGTCAGAAACTTAATAGGCACAGGACTGGTACAATTGGTTGGCGGTACCATTACCGCTGTGGTATCACTTATTCTGCTTCTACGAATCAGTTGGTCAATGACACTTTTCACGCTTGTTCCGATGGCAATTTTTGCGCTAATAGCATTAAAAGCATTTAAGATTATACGCCCGATATTCAGAAACCGGGGAAAAATAAATGCCGAGGTCACCGGGCGCCTTATCGAAACTTTAGGAGGCGTGCGGGTGATAAAAGGATTTAATGCCGAAGCCCAAGAAAATGAAATTTTTGAAAAAGGAGTAGAAAGACTCTTTCAAAATGTAAAAAAGAGTTTGACCGCCACGGCCTTTATGACCAGTTCTTCTACCTTTCTTCTTGGAATCGCCACTACGGGCATCATGGGAATCGGAGGTTATAAGATTATGATGGACGAATTGACTATTGGTGAATTTTTGACATTTACATTTCTTCTCGGCTTGATGATCGCTCCAATCGTACAAATGAGTAACATCGGAAGCCAATTGACCGAGGCTTTGGCCGGGTTGGACCGCACCGAGGAATTAATGAACATGGTGCCCGAATCGGATGAAGAAAATCGAACGGAAATTCTCGATGAGCTCAAAGGGAATATCGTATTTGATGATGTCTCATTTGCTTACGAAGAAGATAAAGAAGTACTTCACAATATAAATTTCAGCATCGATTCTGGCAATGTGGTTGCTTTGGTAGGAAGTTCAGGTTCGGGCAAATCAACCATTGCTGGTTTGGCAGCTACTTTTCTAAATCCGCAATCCGGGAAGATCACCATAGACGGTAAAGACTTATCGAAAGTAAACTTAAACAGTTACCGCAAAAATTTAGGTGTCGTTCTACAAGATGAATTCTTGTTTGAAGGAACTATTCGAGAAAACATCATGTTCCCTAGACCCAATGCCTCCGAAACAGATGTTCAAAAAGCCGTCAAAGCCGCCTATGTCGATGAGTTCACCGATCGCTTCGAAAAGGGCCTAGAAACTCTTATTGGGGAGCGCGGCGTAAAACTCTCGGGCGGACAACGACAACGCATAGCCATCGCACGTGCTGTGTTGGCCAACCCGAAGATATTGATACTGGACGAGGCCACCTCTAATCTCGATACCGAAAGTGAAGCTTTGATTCAAAAGAGTTTGGCAGAACTTACTAGGGGCCGTACGACCTTTGTAATTGCACACAGGTTAAGCACCATTCGTAAAGCGGATCAAATTTTGGTGATAGAAAATGGTCGAATCGCCGAACAGGGCACCCATGACGAGCTCATCTCTAAAGAAGGCCGTTATTACAATCTCTTTACTTATCAGGCAAGGATTTAAATTGGAACACGTCATTGCTGCGAATCTTTTTACGACGACAGCCTGGGTTGAATTGACCTCCCAAATTGACAGATAGCTCTGCTTCGCTCGCTATTAAGAAAAGATTTAACTCTCTGGTGCCAACTCGACCTCGAGACCGTTCAAATCTTCGGTCATATGAATTTGACAGCCCAACCGACTATTGTCTTGAACATTGAAAGCTTCGGCCAGCATGGCATCTTCATCATCTGACATCTCGGGGAGATTATGATCTGATTTTACATAACATTGGCAGGAAGCACACATGGCCATGCCACCACATATGCCAATGGTTCCTTCAGGAGCCAATTCGTAAGAACGAACCACTTCCATAAGGTTCATATTCATATCCGTTGGCGCATCTACCTCATGCAATACACCTTCACGATCGGTTATTTTTATCTTAATGTCGGTCATTTACTATCTATTTGTCAGACTCGGAACTTACACCTTCGTCACAATTTCCTTCGACTCGCTCAGGATGACATTCTACAATATATTTAATAATTTCAGAGACTATTCGATGGCTTTCACTACAGCTTTCGGCGCTTCCTTTTTGCTGCCATCGAAACCAGTTACACCACCAACAGTCGTATATTTCATCACGTATTTTTTATCAGGATGAATGCGTTGGTAAGCACTTTGGCACATTAGGGTGGCTTCATGAAAACCGCACAAAATCAATTTAAGTTTGCCGGGATAGGTGTTAACATCACCTATGGCATATATGCCGGGAACATTGGTCTGATAATCGAAAGTATTGACTTTTATGGCATTTCGTTCGATGTCGAGCCCCCAATCGGCAATGGGACCCAATTTTGGCGATAGTCCGAATAAAGGAATAAAACTATCGGTCTCAAGTAGAATATCTTCTTGGGCATTGGCCGTTTTACTAATTGATATGCCCTCCAACTTCTCAGCTCCGTGCAGGGCCGTTACCTCAGCTGGTGTAATCAAGTTTATTTTTCCTTGGTTTTTTAGTTGTTGTACTTTTTCCACAGAATCCAATGCGCCGCGAAACTCGTTTCGACGGTGCACTAAAGTCACTTCTGAAGCAACATCTGTTAAAAAGATACTCCAATCCAAGGCCGAATCACCGCCACCGGCAATGACCACCTTTTTATTTCGGTAGACCTCGGGGTCTTTTATGATATAGGCAAGTCCATTATCCTCATATCTCTTCAGATTGTCCAAAGGCGGCTTTCTCGGTTCAAAACTCCCCAGCCCTCCTGCAATCGCAACAACTGGCGCATGGTGTTTTGTTCCTTTATTTGTAGTTACGACAAAAGTGCCGTCTTCCAATGTATCAATGGTCTGTGCTCTTTCGCCCAAAGTAAAACCAGGTTCGAAAGGTTTTATCTGTTCCATAAGATTATCAACAAGGTCACCGGCAAGTACTTCAGGGAAACCTGGAATATCGTAGATGGGCTTTTTGGGATAAATCTCCGAACACTGACCGCCAGCTTGTGGAAGCGCATCGATCAAGTGACATTTCAGCTGTAATAAACCAGCTTCAAAAACAGCAAAAAGACCCGTAGGTCCCGCTCCAATTATCAGTATGTCTGTTTCAATCATGTAAAATTAAAATATTTGGTGCCACAATAGTTTAAAACTTAACCTTTCCTTTTTAGCGATATTTCGATATGAAGCTATCCAACGTTAACCACTTCCTCAATTTGTGGGGCGTACTTTTTAATGGTCATCTCTACCCCACTTTTCAATGTCATCTGATTTACGGTACAGCCTACACATGCACCCTGCAACCTTACCTTGACCGAGTTTTCGTTATCAATGGAGACCAATGAGATGTCACCCCCGTCACTTTGCAAAAAAGGTCGAATCTCTTCCAACGCCTTTTCAACGTTTACTTTAAGTTCTTCCGGTGTCATAGCTATTTCTTTTTCACGGCGGAACATCCTGCCATTGTTGTTATTTTAATTGCTTCCGTTGGCGGCAAACTCTTGTTTCTGGCCACCAATTCTTGAACTACATTTTTGGTTAGTTCTTCAAAAGCCTTTTCAATCGGAGTCGCCGTTTGCAGAGCCGCTGGCCTACCAATATCGCCTGCTTCACGAATACTCTGTACCAATGGAATTTCCCCTAAAAAGGGAACATTCAAATCCTCCGCCAAATGTTTGGCTCCTTCCTTTCCAAAGATATAATATTTGTTATTAGGAAGTTCCTCCGGTGTAAAATACGCCATATTCTCAACAATCCCTAAAACTGGCACGTTTATAGAGTCTTGCTGAAACATGGCAACACCCTTTTTGGCATCTGCCAAGGCCACTTCTTGTGGAGTACTGACTACAACGGCACCCGTAACCGGCATTGCCTGCATAATACTCAGGTGAATATCGCCTGTACCAGGAGGTAAATCCAACAACATAAAATCCAATTCGCCCCAATGGGCATCAAAAATCATTTGATTGAGTGCTTTAGAAGCCATGGGACCCCGCCAAATAACGGCTTGATTGGGTTGGGTGAAAAATCCGATGGACAACAATTTAACGCCATAGTTCTCTACCGGCTTCATTTTAGACTTACCGTCTACAGTAATGGCCAAAGGTTTTTCATTGGCAACATCGAACATTATCGGCATTGAAGGCCCATAGATATCAGCATCTAACAACCCTACCTTAAAACCCATTTTGGCCAAAGTAACCGCTAAATTTGCCGTTACCGTAGACTTACCAACGCCTCCTTTACCAGAGGCCACGGCAATAATATTCTGTATACCCGGTATGGGCTTGCCCTTAATTTCATTGACTTTTGGTTTTGCCGCTGCAGCTTCAACCTTTATATTCACTTTTATTTTGGCCTTTTCATATACCTTTTGGTGAATAATCTTTAAAATCTCTACTTCGGTTTTTTTACGTGCTTGCAAACTCGGGTTGCCAATTGTTATATCGACTTCGACTTCATCACCAAAAATTTGTATATTCTTTACCGCGCCACTATCGACCATATTCTTTCCTTCTCCAGGTACAGTGATGTTTTCTAAGGCCTTTAAAACTTCTTTTTTATCAATCTTCATTAAACTCCTGCTTTGTCACTTTATATAAAATGATTCTAAACAACAAAGATAAGGCTTAGGGCGGAGATTAGAAAGTGACGGTATTGAAATATAACATGGTAGGATAAGAAAGTATTATTCTGAATAATCTGTCTCGGATTTTGCAATTTAGAGACAGATTCACCCACCAATTAAATGCAACTAAGAAATAATTGACGGGCTACAATTCCTTCCAAGGGTCCCAAAAATGTTTATCGAAATCCACTATCTGATGATCTACGACCTCAATTCCCTCACTCTCCAAAAGCTGTTGCATCAGATTAGTGCCGTCGAAATGATGTTTGCCAGTCAACAGCCCCACTTTGTTGACAACACGATGTGCAGGTACGTCTTCCATAGCACCTGCTCCGTTCATGGCCCAACCCACCATTCTTGCACTGCGGGCGGCACCTAAATATTTAGCAATGGCGCCATATGAGGTTACCCTACCATAAGGAATTAGTTTGGCGACTTCATATACTTTTTGAAAAAAGTTCTTGTTATCAGGCTCCATTATTGATTGCTAATTCTGAAAATTGTAATTACCAATAGAACGACCATTAAAATACTTAGAATATAATTGGAGTTCTTTGAAAAACGACTGGTCTTATTTTCCAATTTATTAAAATAAATCGTGTACATATACAACACTGAAAAGGTACCAAAACCAGCGGCCAAGACAAAAGTCAGGATGTCGGTAATTTGAAATTTTATCCAACCCGTAGCATTCCACATGGCGTTGAGCCCGCTATAATAAGGAATAGTCAACAAATTTACAGCCGCCAAAAGAAATCCCTTAAAATAGCTGTTTCGTTTGCTTACGCTCACTTTTTTAGAAACTTTTACCACACTCAGCCTAGCGGCCCTAAAGAAGTAAATTGCCAATGAAGCGAAAATAATCACCGCAATCTTCAAAAGCACTTCGACCACTTCTGGGTGCTTATACAAGAATTTAGAAATCAAAACGCCCACATAGGCCTGAATCAGTACCATGCTCGAAACACCAAGACTAAAGGTAATACCATTCAACTTACCTTTTTCGACGCTCGTTTTGGCAGCATTCATATTTAGCAACCCAGGAGGCACCGTGGCCATAAATGCCGCAGAAAAAGTAGCAAAAAAAAGTATGAGCAGGTGTTGCATTCTTTAAATCCTAAATTGAATATAGGTAATCGGTTTTCCTTTTTCAAGATATTGACCCTCATAAAAGGTCTGTATTCCTAAAACAGCTTCAGGGCTCCCTTCATTTTTGTATACGTCGTGATTTGCATATATTATTTCAAGGCCCAATCCTTGCAAAAGGCCCAAGGTATACCCGTGCATAAATTCACTATCTGTTTTAAGGTGAACTACCCCATTTGGGTTCAATACTTGCTTGTATTTTTCCAAAAAAAAGCGGTTGGTCATACGATGTTTGGTCCGCTTGTACTTGATTTGGGGGTCTGGAAAAGTTATCCAGATTTCCGATATTTCGTTCGCTGCGAACAAATCATCAATG
This sequence comes from Kriegella aquimaris, assembly GCF_900103215.1. Classification (GTDB taxonomy): domain Bacteria; phylum Bacteroidota; class Bacteroidia; order Flavobacteriales; family Flavobacteriaceae; genus Kriegella; species Kriegella aquimaris. Next base: position 470,685 of record NZ_FNGV01000002.1, on the reverse strand, counting down.
AGTTCTATTTGGGTACGGAGAAAAGCAACGTTCGATAGATTTTCTTCCAAAGCCGTTTTGGCTCCACGCCATAACCGAGCTCCTTTGATATCAATTCCAATAAAATTCTTGTCTTTGTTTCTTTGGGCGAGCCCTACCGTATACTCACCTTTACCACAACCAAGTTCAAGCACTATTGGATTATCATTGCCAAAATGGCTTTTCCAATTGCCTTTTAAAGGATAACCATTCTGTATTTCATCCCTGCTGGGCTGAATAACATTGCCAAATGTCTCATTCTCCCTAAATCGTTTCAACTTGTTCTTGCTTCCCAAAAAACTAAAATTTAATGATTTGGCAAAGCTAAGGAAATCTCCAAACCCAACGAATATTGTTTTTTCATGTTATATGGATAAATCTAAACAAATTCTTGTTGCCCCTTTGAATTGGAGACTAGGGCACACCACGAGATGTATTCGAATTATAAATGCTTTATTGGCAAAAGATAGTAAATCAAAGTAAAATGATTCTATCCCGGTCTGGGTACACCGCTATAATGGGTGTGGCTAAGTTTGGAAAAAGGTCTATTTTATTCTGACACCCGCACGTTATGAACAAAAACACCTAGAAAAAATAGACAAGCTCCCTACAGCAGACAAGAAAATTTTCGTATTGGGGATTTATGCCGTGTGAGTCATTTTGGTGGGTTAAAGAATTGTAGCCCCAAATAGACTATGAGGCCTTATTTTTTGTTTTTTCCAATGTAAACGAAAATTCAGAACCAACTCCTTCAACGCTTTCCACGTAAATTTTCTCGTCATGGCCTTCGATGATGTGCTTCACTATCGACAGCCCCAATCCCGAACCGCCCTCGCTTCTACTTCCACTTTTATCGACCCTATAAAAACGTTCGAAAAGACGAGGAATATGGTTTTTTGCGATTCCCTCGCCATTGTCAGTTACCCTTACGATTACCTTGTTTTTAATAAGATTTTCAACACTGACCTCCGTAGTACCGTCCCTATGGCCATATTTGATTGAATTTACCAACAAATTGATAAGTACTTGATGTATCTTTTCTTTATCGGCCTTTACGTAGATTGGTTCCTCATAGTCCATATCAAAAGTTAAAACAACTTTCTTTTTCGCAGCTTTCATTTCCAGTTGATCAAATGCACTTTGGATGAGCTCGACAATATCAAAGTTCTCAAGATCTAAATGAAGATCACCAACCTCTAGCTTCGTAATCAGGTCTAAATCTTTAACGATATAGATAAGCCTTTCTACCCCCTTATTGGCCCGTTGCAAATATTTTTTTCTGATAGCCTTATCTTCCATAGCTCCGTCGAGAAGCGTAAGAATATAGCCTTGGACAGTAAAAAGAGGCGTCTTTAATTCATGGGAAACGTTTCCGATGAAATCTTTACGGTATTCTTCGCGAATTCGGAGTGTGTCGATTTCTATTTTCTTGTCGTGGGCGAACTTTTCTATTTCTGTGGTCAAAGTTCGCATATCGGTATTTATGGTGTCCGAAGTCAATGTAGAGGATTCGAGCAGTGCTACATCATCGTAAATTTTCTTGATCCTTCTGTAAATAAACTTTTCAATACGAATTTGAATTGCACCAAAAGATAAAAAAAATGAAAAAAGACCCGCAGTGGCAAGCAAATACCAATTAACCATATCAAAAAGCCACAGTAGCAAACACAAAACCGGAACAAAGAATATCGTTATCAAAAGTGCAGAACGAAAAGCAAATCGATATGACTTTTTTAAACGGGTGGCCATTATAGCACAAACTTATAGCCAACGCCCTTTACGGTCTTAAAGTGATCATCTCCGATTTTTTCGCGAAGTTTTCGTATGTGAACATCAATCGTTCGCCCTCCAACAACAACTTCGTTGCCCCAAACCTTGTCTAAAATCACTTCTCTTTTAAAAACTTTACTAGGCCTAGATGTCAGTAGGGCCAAAAGCTCAAATTCTTTTCTTGGCAATACAATTTCGGTACCATCGTTAATGATTTTATATTCCTCCCTATCAATAACTATATTACCGACTCTGACGATATCTTCGGCTTGCGGAGTTTCCTCTTTTAACCTTCTAAGCAATGCTTTTACTTTACTTACCAAAACCTTGGGCTTGATCGGCTTGGTAATATAGTCGTCAGCACCCGCATCAAAACCTGCAACTTGCGAATAATCTTCTCCCCTTGCAGTCAAAAAGACAATAATCGTATTCTCAAGCCCTGCCGTGCCACGTATAGTTTCACAAGCTTCGATACCATCCATTTCCGGCATCATGACATCTAAAATAATCAGATGTGGCTTTTTGTTCTTTGCTTTCGCAACACCTTCAATTCCATTTTTTGCCGTAAACACTTCGTAACCTTCCGAAGAAAGATTATAACTGACGATCTCTAAAATATCTGGCTCATCATCTACTAATAATATCTTAATATCCTTCTTTTTCATGAGGGTATTCAAATTGGTTAATCCGCCAAATGTAAAGATAATACTATTATATCAAAGCCGCTTAACATTCATTTAATGTAGTAACATTTAGATAACATTATTGCAATACACATTTAATATGTACGTAATGTGACTTTTACAGTGCCGTGGTTTATTTGCAGTGTTTCAAAACAAGGGGGTTACCCCTCACTAAACACCAATAAAACAAACAAAAATGAAAAAATTACTTTTATCAACATTGACCATCGTCGCACTAACCCTCAGTTCATGTGGTGATGACGACAAGGCCGCGATAATCGAACCATTGGCAACTTGTAACGATGGTATTCAAAACCAAGGTGAAACCGAAATAGATTGCGGGGGACCAAATTGTCAGCCTTGTTCCGGGGCAGTTGCATCCACATGTAACGATGGAATTAAAAACGGTGATGAAACCGATATCGATTTCGGAGGGTCATGTGCACAAATTATAACAGTATCTGGCGAAATCACAGTAGACACAACATGGGAGGCCAAGAACATTTATGTTATAGCTGGGAAAGTAGTGGTCGGGAAAGGAAAAACCCTTACCATCGAACCTGGGACTATCGTTAAAGGTCAAAAAGGCTCTGGATCATTGGCATCGGCTTTAATCGTACAGAGAGATTCTAAAATCAACGCCGAAGGCACCGCAGATAAACCGATCATTTTTACTTCTGAAGATGACAATATCAGTGTTGGCCAGACTGCCGGCACTAATTTGGACCAAAACCAAAGAGGACTTTGGGGCGGCCTAATTGTTTTAGGAAGGGCTTCCGGTTCTTTTAAAGGTGATGTTGCCGAAGTTCAAATTGAGGGTATTCCTGCCGATGACACTTTCGGATTATATGGGCCTGGCGACGCATTGAACGATGCAGACGATTCAGGTATTTTAAAGTACGTTTCCATTCGTCATGGCGGTGCCCTAATCGGTGAGGGCAACGAAATCAACGGACTCACACTAGGCTCAGTTGGATCGACTACCGTTATAGATAATATAGAGGTAGTAGGTAATGTTGACGATGGCGTCGAATTCTTTGGCGGTACCGTAAATGCAACAAATCTCTTCGTATGGGCACAAGGAGATGACGCCTTGGATATCGACCAAGCATACTCTGGCACTATCGACAATGCGGTAGTAGTTGCAGGAGACAGTTCTGATCACGCATTTGAAGTTGATGGCCCAGAAGGCTCCACTACTGGTTCTTTCACGCTTAAAAACGTATCTATCTTCGGAAATTCAGTGACTCCTAACGGTGAATATGCCGATTATAGAAGTAATGCCATGGGTACTACAGAAAATATCTACGCTGTAGGTTTTGCCGATGGAAAAGATGTTGAATTGGATAACAACCAAGTAGCCCAAAACTATATCGATGGACTTTTGATTTTCAAAGCTTGGGAAGTTGTTGGTTTCGACAACAGCATTTTCGTTGAAAAAGTCGGCTGTTCTGAAAATTGCGATGATGATGACGATAGCAATGATGTAAACGAATCCCTTATCATAACGCCATTATTTACCGACCAAGCTGCTGACTGGACAACACAAGTTACTGAAGGTGCAGCCACCGTGGGCGCTGATGTTTCTCAGTTCAGTTGGACTTACGCTAACGCTAAAGCGGGATTAGGATTCTAATTCGAATAAACATAACTAAAACTATTACAATTGCTCGCCATCAAACATGGCGGGCAATTACTTTATTACGATCTAACTACTTACTCTAAATGAAACTCAATCTTAAATTAATCGTTGTTGCCCTATTTTTGGTTCAATTTACCTTCTCGCAAAAAGGAGAAGTAACGGGTAAATTAATCGATGTTGATTTCCAAGATCCCGTCGCTTTTGCTAATATTCTTGTCAAAGGCACCACCACTGGAACCACGTCAGATTTCGATGGTGCATACACCATACCCTTGGATGAGGGATCCTATACAGTGACATACTCTTTCTTGGGTTACAAAACCGTTGAAATCACCGATGTGATTATAAAAGCAGGAGAAGTTACCACCGTAGACGTCAGTATGGAAACATTGGCCGAAGGCCTCGATGAAGTAATCGTAGCCGTCAGTGTAAAGAAAAATACGGAGACAGCTGTTCTTGGAATTCAAAAGAAAGCCGTCAATGTGTTAGACGGCCTTTCTGCCGAGACATTTAAAAAATCAGGATCAAGTAATGTCGCCAGTGCCATCAAAACGGTACCCGGGGTATCGGTTCAAGGAGGCAAATATGTTTACGTACGTGGCCTCGGCGACCGATATACCAAATCAATTCTTAACGGGGTAGATATTCCTGGTTTAGACCCCGACAGAAACACCATTCAATTAGATATTTTTCCGACCAATATTATCGACAATGTATTGGTGCTAAAATCGGCCAGCGCGGATCTTCCTGCAGATTTCACAGGAGGCATCGTCAATATTGTAACAAAAGACTATCCCACACAAAAAGAATACAGCCTTTCTTTAAGTGGCACATTTAATCCCGATATGCATTTTAATGGAGATTACCTCGATTACCAAGGAGGCGATTCTGATTTTCTAGGATTTGATGACGGCACAAGGGACGTTCCCATCAACGAGAATCAAGACATACCTAACACTTACGATTACGACCCCAGACTTACGACGATTACAAAGCAATTTAATCCGGTACTTGGGGCGATGCGCAGCAATAGTGGCATGGATTATAGTTTAGGTTTCACCATGGGCAATCAATTCAACGTGGGAGAAGGGGAAAACAGACTGGGCTTTCTAGCTTCTTTATCCTATAAAAACAGTACGACTTATTATGAGGGCGCTGAGAACAACTTCTACAGAAGAAACTCTGACAAATCGGAATTTGAACTAGAAACCGATAGAACACAGCAAGGTGACATTGGACAGAACAATGTTCTGGTAAGCGGGTTATTGGGCACTTCCTTCAAGACTGCTCGTTCAAAGTACAAACTGAACCTCTTACATTTACAAAACGGCGAATCTACAGCAGGGCTTTTTAATCAAACCTTAAATTTTTCAGATTTTGTCAACTTTTCGAAAGACAACATCGAATATACGCAGCGCTCGATTACCAATGCCCTATTAACAGGTACACATACGAGTGAAGATGCTTCTTGGACATCGGAATGGGCCGTTTCCCCTACCCTTTCAAAAATACAGGATAAAGACATCAGAACAACTTCTTTTCAAGTTGAAGATGGGGTTTATTCAATCGCGCAGAACAACCAGCCAAAAAGAATTTGGAGGGATTTGGAAGAAATCAATGGTGTTGCCAAACTCGATTTTACTAAAAGATATGAATTGGGCCAAAAAGATGCCAAATTAAAATTTGGAGCTTACGGAGCATATAAAACCCGAGATTTCAGTATATTGAATTTCGAGATTCAATCTTCAAACTTCCCTACAGTAAATTACGGAGGAAATGCCAACAATATTCTTTTGGAAGAAAATCTATGGACAGTAATTAACAATTCAGGATCTCACATCGATCCAGACATCTCTATTGCCGAACCCGCTAACACGTACGAAGCGGTTCAGCAAAATATAGCTGGCTATGTCTCCAATGAATTTAAGGTCGGCAATAAATTGCGTACGATTCTTGGGTTACGGATGGAAAAATTCGAATCTAAGTATACTGGCGAAGACAATAAAAACATCGATGACCCCGAAAAGGTAATTTTTGACAAAGAAACCATTATAGATGAATTGGATTTCTTTCCTACTGCCAACCTAATCTATGAATTGACCGAACAAGTAAACCTACGTGGTTCGTATGCCAGAACAACAGCCAGACCTTCATTTAAGGAAGCTTCGATTGCAAAAATCTTTGACCCACTTTCCAACAACACGTTCATTGGAAATATAAATTTGCAACCTACCTATATCAATAATTTTGATTTCAGAGTCGAATGGTTTGGAGAGCGTGCTGAAATGATTGCATTGAGTAGCTTTTATAAAAAGTTCAAGGATCCGATAGAACTTACCTATTTTGAGTCTTCCACTGATAACTTTCAGCCTCAAAACCTTGGAGATGCCAATGTGTTAGGTTTAGAATTTGAAATACGGAAAAACCTTGGCTTTATAGTACCTGCCCTAAATAACTTCAGTTTTAATATAAACACATCTATCATTAAATCTACCCAAGTCTATAGCGATCAAGAAAGAAACCTACGGGAACTTGGTCTCCGTGACGGACAAACATTGGGTAATGACAGGGAGTTGCAGGGCCAATCACCCTTTTTGATAAACACCGGAATTAATTATGAAGGTGAAAAGAATGGTATGCAAATGGGCCTATTCTATAATGTGCAGGGTAAAACCTTGCAAGTTGTCGGTAATGGTTTTGTACCCGATGTTTACACCATGCCCTACCATAATCTGAATTTCAATTTGACCAAGTCATTTGGAGTGAACAATAATCAAAGTATAAATTTCAAAATCGCCAACCTCATGAATGACGATGTAGAAAGTGAGTATGAATCCTATGGCGCCACCAACAAGACTTTTTCTAAAAGAAGTCCGGGACAAGCGTTTTCAATAGGTTATAGCATTAAATTTTAAAGAACATCTTAATTTTTATAGAAAGCCCCTTACTTAAAAGGGGCTTTTTGCATTTTAACGATTTTATAAGCAATCCTAGGCATAGCTTGAGATACGAATGGTGAAAATTCCTATATTTGTGGTACATTTATTGTTATCAATACTTTATGAAGCAACTCTACCTCGTAATTTCTTTCCTTTTTATTTCTATCGCTTATGGACAAGATGCCAAAAGCGGAGGTGATATTGATGGCTTCAAGCTATACCCTAATCCTGTTACCAATGGCAAGATTTATATAAACACCACGGCAAAAGCTCCCAAGAAGATTTTAATTTTCGATGTATTGGGAATTCAAGTTTTGGAAACCACAATTTTGGGAACAGAATTGAATCTTTCCGATTTAGATGCCGGAGTTTACGTGCTACGCGTATTTGAAAAAAACAAAGTTGCCACCCGAAAATTAATCGTTAAGTAGTACCCCCTTGTTTCAATTTCCGCTTATGCTTTTTTGACAAAGTGCAGAAAAAGCCGATAAACAGTTGCGACCCTTTATCTATACCTACAATATATTTCATTTCACAACATTATTTCCAAGTAAAAAGTACGTTTGGTTATCTTTAAAGTATTGATCCCAAGTCGATACCAAATGAAACTAACCATCTTTGTATTATTTATCGTATTTTCTATTGGCCTATCTGCCCAAGAAACGGCAGCTATTCAAGGACAAACTTATAATGAACCCACAAGACTGACCGTCTACCCTAACCCGGTCTTCGATGAAGTAGTCTACGTCTCCACACAGCAAGCGGCTCCCAAAGAAATTGCCATTTATGATGTATTCGGAAAAATAGTTCTAATCGATAGAATTACGACGAACGCCTTGAACATTTCAAGATTGACCCCAGGTGTCTACGTGCTTCAGGTCGTTCAAGACAAAAAAACATTGACCCGAAAATTAGTGGTAAAGTAGTACGTTCAAATTGGCTATTTTTGAGCCATGGTAAATGCCCATGATGTCTTCACTATTTCCTCGCCTTCGGAATTTCAATCCGTAGCACTCGATGTGTTTCACCATCAATTCTTGCACAATCATGTTTATCGTAAATTTTGTAAGCTCTTGAAGACAGATCCAGAAACAATAAATAAAATTGAAGACATTCCCTTTTTACCCATTGAATTTTTTAAGACAAAAAAAATAGTATCCGGCGACCTCAAAGAAGACCTTATATTTACGAGTAGCGGTACCACAGGAAGTCATGTAAGCAAACACTACGTCAATGATATAACAATCTATGAAAAGAGCTATAAAACTGCTTTTGAATATTTTTATGGCTCAATTTCCGATTATTGTGTTTTGGCCTTGCTTCCCTCATATTTAGAACGGGAAGGTTCTTCGCTCATTTACATGGTCGATGACCTGATTAAGGAAAGTAGGCATGCCGATAGTGGGTTTTATCTGAAAAATACATCTCAATTAAAGGACAAACTGATAGCCTTAGATTCCGATGGCACCAAAATACTGTTGATTGGAGTATCTTTTGCACTTCTAGATTTGGTCGAAAAACACCAATTTCAGTTGAAAAATACGATAGTAATGGAAACGGGGGGTATGAAAGGCCGTCGAAAGGAAATGGTTAGGGAGGAACTGCACGATATTCTCAAAAAAGGGTTTGGAGTCTCGGGAATACATTCGGAATATGGCATGACCGAATTGTTATCTCAGGCTTATTCACATGGAAATGGCCTTTTTAGAACTCCCTCATGGATGAAGATTTTGACACGCGACACCGAAGACCCCTTAACTTTGCAAGATATTGGCAAAACAGGAGGTATCAATATTATCGACTTGGCCAATATAAACTCATGTGCCTTTATTGCTACCCAAGACTTGGGCAAGGTTTGCGATAACGGAAATTTTGAAGTCTTAGGTCGTTTTGACAACTCCGATATTCGTGGATGCAACTTAATGGTTCTTTGACCGGTTTTCCTTTAGAGTCCCAAAATCTTGGCATCTACAAAAAATGTAGAATTAACATCCAATTCATGATCTTGGTTTATCACCTCATCGGTAACCGTATTCAGACGTAAATTGAACTTGTCTTTTTTAATATATTCCTTTAAATCCATATCGGAGGTATCAAGTTGAAGCTTGTTACTTGTGGTTTCAGGAACATCATCTAACCAAGCAATTTTGATTTCTTCAACATCTTCCGCAGAAATATAGACTTCTATAGATTCAAGAAAACTGAAGTCGGCCGAATCGGGGGAAGTGATAGTTAATTCGAGTTTCTTTAATTGAATTTCTTCAATCAGGTCTTTGCGCGTATCGTTTACCTCAAATTCCGATTCTGAGTTTGTTTCCGTTTCAGGAGTATATATATCGAACGGCAAGTTTATACCCGTAGTAGATGGTATAACGACCGTTTGATTGTATTCAATATCGAATTTGGTCAATTCGTCAATTTTGTCACAACCTGTCAAAATTGTAAAAACGGCTAGAATCAAAAAATAATTACGCATAGTAGGTTTCTTGTAAATCGTGTTTACTAGTAACGTTACAATACCGAAAATATTTGGTTACAAAAACATAAAAAGACGGCGCAAGTGTAATATTACATCTGCGCTGTTAAATGAATAGGATTTTAATCAAAAGGAAATCGGATAATTACTGTGCGGTCAAAACAAAATAATTCTTTTTGCCCCGTTGTAAAAGCACGAATTTATCATTGATCAGGTCAGCAGTTGAAATAACATAATCTTCTTTGACCTTTTCTTTGTTCACCGAAATTGAATTCTGTTTTAATTCACGACGCGCCTCTCCGTTAGAACCAAGAAAACCGGTCTTCGCGGCCAAAGCCCCGATCATATCGAGTCCATTTTCCAGTTCAGAAATGGGAATCTCGGCTTGAGGAACACCGTCAAATACATCTAGAAAAGTCTTTTCATCCAGTTTTTTTAAATCTTCAGAAGTCGATTTTCCAAAAAGTATCGCACTTGCCTGAACGGCATTATCCAAATCTTCTTGCGAATGTACCATCACCGTAATCTCTTCGGCCAAACGCTTTTGTACAATCCGCAGATGGGGCATTTCTTGATGTTCTTGTATCAGCCCATCAATTTCTTCCTTTGATAAAAACGTGAAAATTTTGATATATTTCACGGCATCTTCATCCGAAGTATTCAACCAATACTGATAGAATTTATAAGGTGATGTCCGTTGTGCATCTAACCAGACATTGCCACTTTCAGTTTTACCGAACTTCGTGCCATCGGCTTTCGTAATCAGCGGGCAGGTTAAGGCATACCCCTTTCCTCCACCAATACGTCGAATAAGCTCTGTGCCCGTAGTAATATTGCCCCATTGATCGCTACCACCCATTTGCAAAGAACAATCGTACTCTTGAAAGAGGTGTAAAAAGTCATAACCTTGCACCAATTGGTAGGTAAACTCAGTAAACGACATACCTTCTTTGGCTTCGGCCGACAAGCGCTTTTTAACCGAGTCTTTGGCCATCATGTAATTAACGGTAATATGTTTGCCAACATCACGAATAAAATCAAGAAAGGAAAAATCTTTCATCCAGTCGTAATTATTTACCAAGACTGCCGCATTGGCTGCATCGGATTCAAAATCTAAAAACCGGGACAGTTGCGCCTTTAATGCATCTTGATTGTGTCGAAGTGTCTTTTCATCTAAAAGGTTACGTTCCGATGATTTCCCAGAAGGATCACCGATCATGCCCGTAGCACCGCCGACTAAAGCATACGGTTTGTGCCCGGCTAATTGAAAATGGCGCAACATCATAACCCCAACCAAATGACCAATATGCAACGAGTCAGCTGTGGGATCGATGCCTACATATGCCGATTGCATATCTTTTAACAAATGTTCTTCCGTGCCGGGCATTACATCGTGCAACATGCCCCTCCATTTTAGTTCTGCTACAAAATTTGTCGCCATTGGTTTTTATTCTTTAAATAATCGCTGCAAATATAAGGCAATTCAAGAGCTTTGTCTTGAAGAAAACCCGAATTTATCCATATCATTTGGCTAAATTAGCCCCATGATTTTAGTAACTGGGGGTACGGGTTTAGTAGGTTCACATCTACTATTGCAATTGGTCAGATCAGGCTTTACCGTGCGTGCAACATATCGACAGAACAGCAACTTAAAAAGAATTGAAAAAGTATTCGCATACTATGACCAAAAAGCTGGAGAACTCTTTGCCAAAATAGAATGGATTTTGGCGGACCTCAATGACATACCCAGCTTGGAAACGGCGTTTCAAGGCATCACCCATGTGTATCACTGCGCCGCATTAATTTCTTTCGACCCCAAAGATTATGACATATTACATAAGATAAATACACAAGGCACCGCTAACATTGTTAATCTGTGCCTTGCCAAAAACATTGAAAAACTATGTCATGTAAGCACTATTGGTGCCATCGGTAAAAGCTTGGACGGCAACGTTGCCACCGAAGAAAATGAATGGGCAGAAGAAGACACCAATGTATATGCAATGACAAAGCATGCCGCGGAAATGGAGGTTTGGCGCGGTTCGCAAGAAGGCCTGTCCGTAATAATTGTCAACCCTGGAGTAATTGTAGGACCAGGCTTTTGGGAAGATGGCAGTGGCAAGCTCTTTACAACGGCACACAAGGGTTATGCATATTTCCCTCCAGGGGGAACCGGTTTTATAACCATAGCGGATTTAATTCGGATTATGACAAAGCTTATGGATTCTTCGTCGATGAATCAACGCTACATTACGGTTGCCGAAAATGTCACCTTTGAGCATATGTTGGGTATGCTCACCAAGTACTTGGGCAAGCCTAAACCCACTAAAAAACTTGCCTTTTGGCAACTTGAAATCGGGCGTGTTTTCGATATGTTTTTTAGCTTTTTTACAGGAAGGGCAAGGCGTATTACCAAAAATTCGATCAAGTCACTAAAAACCCGGGATATTTATGACAATACAAAAATCAAAAAGGAATTGAATTTTGAGTTTGCGCCTTTAGAAGAAACCTTAAGCTTCTGTTGCGCTCGGTTTATGGAAGAGAATCTTTGATTTTTTTATCGGAAGTCTTAGATTTAACGTCAGCACTCTTTTTTACCGCGGCCAAACTATCATTCAATTGCCTCGCTTCTTCCAAACGCTTGGATTCATTCTCCAATTTTTGTTCCACCGCTTTGTAAATTGACTCGTATTCGCCACCTGGCAAAGAAGCATAATACGTATCGCTTTGGGTAAATTGAACGCTGTCTATTCCATGTTTTTCAAAAACATAGGTTGTCGGTTCTATATCGTTCTCCCGCAGAATAACAATATTTGTATTCTTAGCTGCATTGGCAATCGCCAAATCTTTTAATACCTCGATCATCTTCTCTTTGGCAATAAGGTTTTCAGGCTTATCAATGAGCTTTTCATTGCAAGAAAAAAACAACATTAAAGAAATCAAAAGAACAATCTTATTTAAGCTCATCGATTGAATGTTAGGCGTTGGCCAAATCGACCAACTGAAAACGCACCGTTATCGTAGGCCAAATGCCCGTTTACAAAAGTATGGGTTATTTTTGACCCAAACGTCTTACCTTCAAAAGGCGACCAACCACACTTATAAGCCACGTTACCTTGTTCAACTTCCCAAGGACTATTTAAATCTACAACGGCCAAGTCGGCGTAATATCCTTCCTTTATAAAACCCCGCTTTTTTACTTGAAAGAGAATAGCAGGATTGTGGCACATTTTCTCGGCAATTTTTTCCAGAGATATAACACCTTCATGGTATTTTTCCAACATTGCAGGGAGCGCATGTTGTACCAACGGGCCACCAGAAGGGGCTTTGGTGTACACATTATTCTTCTCTTCCCAAGTGTGCGGAGCATGATCGGTAGCTACTACATCAATACGGTCATCAAGCAACGCACTCCACAACAACCCTCTATCTTCCGCTGTTTTTACTGCCGGATTCCATTTAATGAGCGTACCCAAACTATCGTAATCGGCATCTGAGAACCAAAGGTGATGAATACAGACCTCTGCCGTTATTTTTTTCTCCGCTAAAGGAATGTCATTACGGAATAATTCAGTTTCCTTTCCTGTTGAAACATGAAAGACATGAAGTCGGGCACCAGTTTTCTTGGCAAGTGCTATCGCTTTTGATGAAGACAAGTAACAAGCTTCTGCACTTCGAATCAGCGGATGACATTTAATAGGAATATCTTCACCATACTGCATTTTGAATTTCTCAAGATTTCGTTTGATGGTCGTCTCATCTTCACAATGTGCTGAAATCACCATTTCAGTACTGCTGAAAATCTTTTCAATGACATCGGCATCATCGACCAACATATTTCCGGTTGAAGATCCCAGAAACAATTTCACTCCCGAACAGGCATTTTTATCCAATCGTTTTAACTCTTCCAAATTATCATTGGTACCCCCGAACAAAAAGGAATAGTTGGCAAAAGAGGTTTCCCTTGCTCTTTCGAACTTTTCTTCCAACTTTTTAATAGTGGTTGTTTGGGGGATGGTGTTCGGCTGTTCCATAAAAGAGGTGACGCCCCCAGCTATGGCTGCACGGCTTTCAGAAACTATATCACCTTTGTGGGTGAGACCAGGTTCCCGAAAATGTACTTGGTCATCTATTACGCCAGGAAAAACATGCTTGCCCTTCACATCAATAACTTGGGCATTGGGTTCAATAATATGCCTATCCAATTCTAGAATGACCCCATCACCTAATAAAATATCACTTTCGAATACCCGGCCTTCATTAACTACCACCGCATTTTTTATCAATGTTTTCTTCATGGTTAAAATTTACTTTTCTGAAAAAGACTACGCATTTTCATCATAAAAACTCCATAAATGGCCTCACTAACAATAGAGGAACTCATTTTCGATTTGCCCCTTACCCTGTCACGGAAAATAATCGAGACTTCTTGAATCTTGTAATTTTTAAGATAGGCCCTAAACTTCATTTCAATCTGAAATGCATAACCCACAAAGCGTACAGAATCTAAATCAATTGTCTCTAGAACATGACGCTTATAACAAACAAAACCTGCAGTAGGGTCATGAACGCGCATACCTGTAATTATTTTGACATAAAAAGAAGCCCCATATGATAATAAAACGCGATATAATGGCCAATCCACTACATTCACGCCCTTTTTATAACGTGATCCTACGGATACGTCGGCACCATCGGCGCAGGCGCGATATAACCGTTGCAGATCTTCAGGATTATGTGAGAAATCGGCATCCATCTCAAATATATAATCATATTTTCTCGCGATGGCCCATTTAAATCCGTGAATGTATGCCGTTCCCAGACCCGATTTTTCTTTTCTTACCTCTAAAAATAGCCTATCAGGAAAGTCCTTTTGCATACTTTTTACCTGGGATGAAGTACCATCAGGAGAATTATCGTCAACAATCAGCACATGAAAATTCTTCTCCTGTTTAAAAACAGCTTGTATAATAGCCTCGACATTTTCAATTTCGTTGTAAGTAGGAATTATAACTAAACTGTCTGACATTGATCCATTTGAATTTTAGCAAAAATAGTGTTTTCCAAACTTGACTAAGAAGACATTTTTGTGATTTAGCATTTTTTTTGGTCACTTTTGCGGGCATTTAGATTATAAATCCATTAAAACGCATAGAATTTGTAATTTTGGCGCCAAAGGTCACGCTTGGCACTTTCTCAAAAACGACAATCTCGGGTTTGTAGGTAAATAAAAGAGTTAAGTGAGTGCAAATCAACAAACCAGAATGCCGTTAAAATCACCAAAACTATTTCTATACTTTTTGAGTGCCGTTTTTGCCATTAATTTGTTGCAATCTTATTTCACCGAACTCATTTTTGACGAAGCCTACTATTGGCATTATGCTCAAAAAATGGCTTGGGGCTATTTCGACCACCCTCCAATGGTGGCTTTCTTAATACGGTTGAGCAGCTACTTTTTTGATGGGGAACTTGGGGTTCGTTTTATGAGCTGTCTACTTTCCGTTGGAACGCTTGTATTGCTGTGGCTGATGATCGACAATCCGAAAAAACGCGATTACGTACCACATTTCTTTATTTTGACCTTCTCCATGACCCTGCTCAATGCCTACGGGTTCTTTACGTTGCCCGATACACCCTTGTTGTTTTTCACCGCCCTCTTTTTGTGGATTTACAAAAAATTCATCGCCAATGCAACAGTGCTGTCGGCGATTTTTTTAGGCATTGTAATGGCTGCTTTAATGTATAGTAAGTATCATGCCGTTTTGGTCATTTTCTTTGTATTGCTTTCCAACCTCGCATTACTCAAAAACAAATATGCATGGTTAGCTGTAATTATTGCTCTTCTGTGTTATATCCCACACTTTTTATGGCTGTATGAAAATGATTTCGTCTCGATAAAATACCACCTCTTTGAAAGACCCAATGGGGCTTATGATTTCAACAAATACACCTTGGGCTTTTTCGTGAATCTCGTCGCTATCTTCGGGTTTACTTTCCCATGGATCTATAAAGCACTCTATAAAACAAAATCTTCATCACTTTTCACAAAGGCGCTATTGTACCTGACCTACGGTGTAATTTTGTTTTTTTTCATATCTAGTTTCAACCGCCGGGTACAGACCCAGTGGATTATCGTAATCTCCATTCCTTTGGCTATAATCGTTTTCAATTATATGTTGGAGAACACCAACACAAGAAAATGGATTTACCGAATGGGAATCATAAATTGTGTGGTTTTGCTTTTCCTTCGTATCGGACTCATATACGAACCTCTTTTTCCTATTTTTTACGAAACACATGGAAATAAACAATGGACCGAAGAAATACGAGCTGAAGCAGGCGATATCCCGATAGTTTTTGAAAATTCATATCGAAATGCGCCAATGTATGCTTTCTACTCGGGAAACCCCACATATTCGCTCAACAACATATATTACAGGCGAAATCAATACTCGATAGACAGTTCGGAGTATCAGGTACAACATAAAAAAATTATGTATGTTTCTAAAAGTGCCAAAAGCGGAGATGCTTCTTTTACTAGAATGAATGGAACCGTCTATCATGGGAAATTTATCGAAAACTTTGAATCCTTTAGAAAATTGAGATGTTTCTTGACCGAAGAAGAACCTCTTTCATTAGACCTGAAAAAAGTTATTAATTTTAAAGTATTCAACCCCTACGGAACCGATATTCCCCTAGAAAAAATAAAATTCGGCTTGGCCTATCTCAATGACCATAAGCAGGTGAAAGACGTACTGTCGGTTGATGCCATACCAACCAATGAAAATATTCTGACCTTAAAATCAAATGATACTACTAATTTCACGTTTACTCTACCAAAGCCCAACATGAAGAATCCTGGTTATTTTAGAATTGGTATTTCAGAGAATGGGCTGAACTATGGACTCAATGGAGAAAATATCAAATTAAAGTAATAATGGAGCCTATTCTAAGAGCCATCCCCACTGCTGATTGGATGACCATGCTCATATTTGGCAGTTTATTATTCTTGGTTATTGCCAAAAGTCTGTTCTATTCAAGATTTATGAATTTCATTATTCTGCCATTCAATAACAAATACATTTTCATGTATAACAAGAAGGAAAAACTATTGAACTGGTTTCATATTTTCTTCACCGTTTTTATGATTACCAATTTTTCGCTCTTTGTTTTTTTATCATGGCGTGCATTTTTTCAACCCGAATACACTTCCTACCCTTTTATATTCCCTATTATTCTTGGAGGATTATTACTCTTTCTTCTGACCAAAATATTCTTACAATTAGGCAATGGCTTTATATTCAATTCGAATAAAATTATAAGCGATCTGGTTTTTAAAAAACTTTCCTACTTAAATCACAGCGGCATTGTAATGCTTTTGGCAAATATTATACTCTGCTATATCGCAAAGGATTCAAAAATTGTGATTTATACCGCAACATTCTTAATTATATTAATAAACGGAATCGGCTGGGTCACAACAGTGAAGAATCATCAAAAATTCATTGCGAACAACTTTTTCTATTTTATTTTGTACCTTTGCGCTCTTGAAATTGCGCCGTTCATCATTATCGCAAGCTATCTAACAGACTAGGTTTTATGAAAGTAAAAACGATTTTGGTATCGCAACCCGAACCGAAAATGGAAAATTCTCCGTATTCAAAACTTATTGACAAGGAGAAAGTAAAAGTTGATTTCAGGCCTTTTATTCACGTAGAGGCCGTAGATGCCAAGAATGTACGCCAACAGAAGATTGATCTTAAAAATTATTCGGCCATCATTCTGACTAGCAGAAACGCAGTAGATCATTTTTTTAGAATTGCCGAAGAAATGCGCTTTAAGGTTCCTGATAGCATGAAATACTTCTGCCAATCAGAGGCCGTAGCCTATTATTTACAAAAGTATGTAGTCTACCGAAAACGTAAGATTTACGTAGGGAAAAGAGTTTTCCAAGATTTATTGCCGATGTTCAAAAAGTACAAGAATGAAAAATTCTTGCTTCCATCATCGGATGCTTTAAAACCGGATATTCCCGAAATTCTCGACGAAACTGGTGTTTCTTGGACGCGTGGAATCTTTTATAGAACGGTAATTAGTGATCTTTCCGACCTTCGCGACGTTTATTACGATGTATTGGTATTCTTTAGCCCATCGGGCATAGAATCCCTACTGAAGAATTTCCCCGATTTTGAACAAAACGATACGCGTATTGCCGTATTTGGAAATTCTACCGTAGATGCAGCCCAAGAAGCCGGACTTCGTATCGATATCAAGGCACCAACACCCGAAACGCCATCAATGACCATGGCACTGCAAAAGTATATTAACCAAGCGAACAAGAAATAGTTTAGGTTAATACGTTTCAGAGTTCCCCCTCTATATTGAAACGTTAAAATGCATAACGCTGCGGCCCACCGCGCCGAATTTCCTCACTGGCATAGGCTTCGAATTGTTTGAAATTTTTACGGAACGCATTTGTTAATTTAAATGCCATAGTATAGTACGCTTTATCATCATTCCATGTGCTACGGGGACTTAAAACATTTGTTGGTACTCCCGGGCAAGATCTTGGTTGAGCCACACCAAATACGGAATGAATATGGTAATCGTCATAATTATATAATCCTAGATCGCCGTTCAAGACCGCATTGATCATAGCGCGCGTATATTTCAACTTCATTCGCGTACCCACACCATAAGGTCCACCTGTCCAACCTGTATTTACTAGCCATACGTTAACCCCTGTATCTTTCATTTTTTTACTTAACATTTCGGCATACTCAGCAGGGTGCAAAGGCATGAACGGAGCACCAAAGCAAGCAGAAAAAGAGGGCACTGGCTCAACTACCCCTGCCTCTGTGCCTGCCACTTTTGCCGTATAGCCCGATATAAAATGATACGCAGCCTGACTCGGAGTGAGTTTCGATATTGGGGGTATTACCCCAAAGGCATCGGCCGTTAAAAAGAAGATATTCTTTGGGTTATTACCAATCGAAGGTTGTTGAATGTTTGCAATATGATAAATAGGATAACTGACCCTCGTATTTTGGGTAATTGAAGTGTTTGCAAAATCAACGTTGCCCTTTTCATCAAGCACAACGTTTTCAAGAATTGCACCCTTCTTTATAGCCCCAAAAATCTCGGGTTCCTTTTCTTCGGACAGGTTAATTACCTTGGCATAACACCCTCCTTCAAAATTGAATATCGCATTCTCATTGTTCCATCCATGCTCATCATCACCTATCAATTTTCGGGAAGCGTCAGTGGATAAGGTAGTTTTTCCCGTACCCGACAATCCGAAAAATATAGCCGTTTCGCCATTTTTTCCGATATTCGAAGAACAATGCATTGGCAAGGTTTTTTTATAGACCGGAAGTATAAAATTCAAGGCAGAGAATATTCCCTTTTTAATTTCGCCCGTATACCCTGTCCCGCCGATAAGCGCAATCTTTTTAGTGAAATTCAAAATGGCAAAATTGTGCTGGCGGGTACCATCGATTTCCGCATTTGCTGTAAACCCAGGGGCATTGATCACAGTCCATTCGGGTTCAAAATTCCGAAGTTCTTCCTTGGTAGGCCGAATAAACATATTATAGGCGAACATATTCGACCAAGGGTATTCGTTAACTACCCGAATATTCATTCGATAGTTCGCATCGGCACAGGCATAACAATCACGTACAAAAAGCTCCTTGCCATCTAAATATGAAATAACCTTTTCATAAAGTTTTTCAAACTTTTCGGGCTCAAAAGGAATATTCACAGGCCCCCACCAAACCTTTTCAGCGGTGACATTGTCCTTAACAATAAAACGATCTTGCGGTGACCTTCCGGTAAATTCCCCGGTATTCACGGCCAAGGCGCCGGAAACCGTTTCTTGGCCCATATTTTTCTCCAAAGTAATTTTATGAAGCTCCGTTGGTGTCAGTTGATAATGTACCGCACTATTGTTAATTCCTAAGCTAGCAAGTGTGATGCTTTTTTTCATTTTTTTTACGATATATTCATTATATAGGGTGATTATAGATACAAAATTATCATAAATATATTATTACAGCATAAATAATAAGAATATATTACACTTGTTCCCTGTACACACGGTAGCCTAATAACAACCATCCAAAAATAAGAAGCAGCCCTCCGATAGGAGTCACAAATCCAATGGACTTAAAATTAAAATCAGTTAAGGTATTCGTTGCCAATACATATATAGAGAAAGAGAATAATACAGTCCCAACAATAATCAAAATGAAAACCATTCTTTTGCTTTTTTCTGGTAATTGCTTCATACCTGCCAAGATCATTAAAAAAAGTGCATGATAAAGTTGGTATTTCACTCCGGTCTCAAATGTACCAATGGCATCGACATCCACCATTTTCTCTAAACCGTGGGCACCAAAGGCTCCCAGAATTATGGCTAATGCACCCAAGCAGATTCCAGAAAGAAAGATTGTTTTGTTCATAACACCGTGTGCTTTATTTCTTATAAATGTAACAATTTGATACCTTAGTATCTATTTTCACAGTAAAACTAAACAAAATCAATGGTGCGCAATATACTTGTGGTCGGAGCAGGTAAATCGACTTCCTATCTACTGGATTATTTTTTGGGCAAACTGACAGAGGAAAAGCTACACCTGACCATCGCAGATTTACATCCCGAGAACTTGCCGGATAGGATTACTGAGAATCCGTCATGCTCCATTATTACTTTGGATATCTTTAATAACAATGAGCGGAGAAATGTTATCGAAAAGGCCGACATAGTTGTATCTATGCTTCCGGCCCGCTTCCATTTAAAAGTCGCTGAAGATTGTTT
The DNA here is from genome assembly GCF_900103215.1 of Kriegella aquimaris. Lineage (GTDB taxonomy): Bacteria > Bacteroidota > Bacteroidia > Flavobacteriales > Flavobacteriaceae > Kriegella > Kriegella aquimaris. The sequence continues at coordinate 450,338 of NZ_FNGV01000002.1, read as the reverse complement.
GACCTTCGGAGTGCATCTGGTCACGGCAAGTTACATTAGTCCAGAACTTATGGCGTTGGACAAAAAGGTTAAAGAAAAAGGACTTGTTTTTATGAACGAAATAGGCCTAGACCCGGGTATCGATCATATGAGTGCTATGCAAATTCTCGATAGAATTCGCGCCCAGGGCGGAAAAATTCTTTTATTCGAATCTTTTTGTGGAGGCCTAGTGGCGCCCGAAAGCGATAATAACCTTTGGAACTATAAATTCACCTGGAACCCTCGTAATGTGGTTATTGCAGGTCAGGGAGGCGCCGCCCAGTTTATTCAAGAGGGTACTTACAAATACATACCCTATCATAAACTATTTCGTCGTACTGAATTTTTCGAAATCGAAGGTTATGGCAAATTTGAGGGCTATGCCAACCGTGACTCCTTAAATTATCGAGAGGCATACGGACTTCAAGATGCGCTTACATTATACCGTGGAACCATGCGCAGGGTGGGTTTTTCAAAAGCGTGGAACATGTTCGTGCAATTGGGCATGACAGATGACAGTTATATCATCGAAAATTCAGAAGGCATGTCATATCGCGAATTCACCAACCTCTTTCTACCATACTCCCCGACCGATTCTGTAGAATTAAAATTGCGACATTACTTAAAAATAGATCAAGATGATATTATGTGGGGGAAATTGCTAGAGTTACACCTTTTTGATGCCCAGAAGACCGTATCGCTAAAACGAGGTACGCCAGCACAGATACTCCAAGAAATTCTGGAGGAAAGCTGGACACTTGGTGACGATGACAAAGACATGATTGTGATGTACCATAAGTTCGGTTATGAAATTCATGGTAAAAAACAGCAATTGGATGCCAAAATGGTGGTAATCGGAGAAAATCGAAACTACACCGCAATGGCGAAGACCGTTGGGTTACCCGTGGCTATAGCGACCCTACTTATCTTGAATGGAAAAATCACAAAGCCTGGAGTACAAATCCCTATTGATAGTGAAGTATACGAACCCATACTAGAAGAATTGAAATCTTTTAACATCACCTTTAACGAATACAGCGTACCGTACCTGGGCTATAATCCGAATACCGTGGCCGGTTAAGCACTAAATTCTAAATATACTGTACACCATATTCTCTAAATAAACCGCTATTTTTGTTCCATACAGAGAGAAAAATGGCAAACACGAACAATATTGACAAAACTACACGTTGGGGTATCATTGGTTGCGGAGACGTAACCGAAGTAAAAAGCGGTCCCGCCTATCAAAACACCAAAGGATTTGAAATTATTGCCGTTATGCGGCGAAATGCGGAAAAGGCTGCAGACTACGCAAAAAGACATCATATTTCAAAGTTTTATACCAATGCCGATGATTTGATCAACGACCCTGAAGTTGATGCAGTCTATATTGCCACTCCTCCTGACTCACATAAATACTACGCGTTAAAAGTCGCAGAGGTCGGAAAAATATGTTGCATAGAAAAACCTATGGCCCCATCATATGCAGATAGTCTAGAAATCTATACTGCTTTTAATAAAAAAGAGATACCACTTTTTATTGCGTACTACAGGCGTTCACTGCCTAGGTTTACCAAGATAAAAGAATGGCTTAATGCCAAGAAGATTGGGGAAATAAGACATATCAAATGGCAGTTGAGTAAACCGCCATCTGAGCAAGATTTAAGCGGAGCATACAATTGGCGAACCGATGCAAAGGTTGCCCCAGGAGGATATTTCGATGATTTGGCCAGTCATGGACTTGATTTGTTTATCTACCTACTTGGAACAATTGACCAAGTTCATGGCATAAGCCTAAACCAACAAAATTTATATACCGCCAAAGATGCGGTAACTGCCTGCTGGTTACACGAGAAAGGTGTTACGGGCGAAGGGAGTTGGAGTTTTGGAAGTTGGGAACACAAAGATCAAGTAGAAATTATCGGTAGTTCCGGAAAAATTTCCTTTTCTATTTTTCATGAAAATCCTTTAAAAATTGAGGATAAAGATGGTGTTAAAACACTAGTGATAGAACATCCCAAGCATATTCAAGAATTTCACGTTCAAGATATTAAAAGTCATTTGCTCGGAGAAAAACCGCATCCGTCCTTAGGAAATTCAGGACTTCATACCAGTTGGGTAATGGATAAAATCTTAGGCGTATTGTAAATTTAATTTGAAATAATCACGGTATTTCCGCTGGCCCTCGCATGATACTCAAGCATATCGTAATACCGATTACCATCATCGGGGCGGTTTAGTTGTTGACCGGTAAACAAACTGTATTCATAGTCTTCACAAGAGCAAGTCGCCACTTGCCCATCGAAATCCATTGTTGAACAATCATTGGGGGCGTGATTGGGGCAACTTGCCTCAAATACCCTGAATTGATCAAAGCCAGAATTGATTACGAACACTCCCCGGTTACCAACACCTTGACTACCCACAAACACAACATTTCCAACGTTGGTCAAAGGACTATATAGCGGTAAATTTAGGTTAAGGTCGAACCGAAACCCAATTTCTTGCAAGAAGGGGTTTCTGACAGTCCGGTCGCTACTACATGAAAGAAGCAGCAGAAATATAAGTAGTACAAAAAAATGTCTCATAGCGTAATTTCAATTGCCCTATTGTTCGACAAAGTTGAACAAAAATTATGTATATTTGCGTTAAATCCTCTCTAAAAAGCCGGGTAAATCACGTGCAATGCAGAGGATTTTCGTATTAATGAAATCTTGTTAGACACACGCAACATAGAGCAATCATTTATACTTATAATGATGGGCACTTATGTTGCAATTCAGCAAGAGGTGTGTACTACTTGGCAAGGATTTGTTTGACTATTGTTTTAAACGTAAAAATCATGAGTAACGTATCATATTATACCCCAGAGGGACTGAAAAAATTAAGAGACGAACTAAATTACCTAAAAGATGTGGAACGCCCCAAAGCTTCACAAGCTATAGGAGAGGCTCGGGATAAAGGAGACCTTTCCGAAAATGCCGAATATGATGCCGCAAAAGAGGCACAGGGCCTATTGGAGCTTAAAATATCAAAGATGGAGGAAACCCTGTCCAATGCGCGGTTAATTGATGAATCGCAATTAGACACCTCCAAAGTATTGGTACTTTCTACCGTGAAATTGAAGAATCAACAGAATGGAATGGAGATGAAGTATACCTTGGTCGCAGAAAGCGAAGCCGATTTAAAGAGCGGAAAGATATCTGTGAATTCTCCTATCGGCAAAGGCTTGCTAGGTAAGAAAGTGGGAGACTCCGCAGAGATTACCGTTCCGAACGGCACCTTAAAGTTTGAAATTCTCGAAATCACAAGAAGGTAATAAAACAGGTCCGGTGAGGTTGAAACACCGAATGGCACCATTATATTAAAATTTATGTCAAGTATCTTTACAAGAATCATCAATGGCGAAATACCTTGCTACAAAATTGCCGAAGACGAAGCGTTTTTTGCTTTTTTAGATATTAACCCCAATTCTGTGGGTCACACATTATGTGTTCCCAAGAAGGAAGTAGACAAAATTTTAGACCTTGATGAAGCTACCTATATGGGTCTTATGGCCTTTTCTCGTAAAGTAGGGTTGGCCATTGAGAATGCCGTAGATTGTCAGCGCGTGGGAATTACAGTTATAGGTTTGGAAGTACCCCATGTGCATATTCACTTAATACCGCTGAACGGTATGGGCGATGCCACTTTTCAAAATAAAGTATCACTTACGAAGGAAGAGTTTGAAGCGACCGCGGAAAAAATTCGCACTAAACTGAAGTAATTGATCCAACCTCAATTTTCGAAAATTACTGCTATTACTACATTTTAAATAGCCGACTATTTTGGGCTTCCTTGCATAAGGAAATAGACTCCCGCACCAACTACGACGATTAACAAAAGCATTAAAACATAAAACAATAGTGTAAAGCGCATGGTGGTACGTTTGGGGGTCGCCATTTTCTGATAATACTTAAAAGTACGTTCAATATCTTCCGTCCAATTCACCGGATAAATAATCGAATCACACTTATTGCATTTGATTTGATAGCTGATTTCATCTGTTGTTTGATGGAAAAATTTGCCGTGTTTGTGCCTTTGATAGAAGGTAATCTTCATATCTTGATTAAAACATTCAGGGCAATTGTTAGTGAGGTCAGCCTCTTTGATGACTTCCAATTCTTCCTTTGCCATAATTAAGTATTTATTTTTAGCGAAATCTGCATAATAGTACCTTCCTTACTCGATGAAAGTACCTTTATTTTTCCTTTATGGTATTCCTCCACTATTCTTTTAACAAGACTTAGGCCCAAACCCCATCCTCGTTTTTTAGAAGTTACCCCAGGATTGAATATCGATTGAAAATTACCCTTTGATATACCATGGCCCGTGTCAGTGACCAGAATATTTACATATTTACCATCAGGAACAATCTCTATAGAAATACTACCTTTTCCTTTCATTGCATCGATTCCATTTTTGACAAGATTCTCGATAGTCCAATTATACAAGGGTTTATTCATTTGAACCGATAAGTTCTCAATTTTTGAATCAAAAGAAAAATGAATTAATTTAGAACTTCGATGCCTCAAATAGTCATAGGCCTCCCTAGTTTCCGTGACAATATCATATTCATCTAATTTAGGTAGCGACCCTATTTTTGAAAAACGCTCGGTTATCGTTTCCAAGCGTGAAATATCCTTTTCTATTTCCTTTGTAATATCAGGGCTTATTTTTTCGGTCTTCAGCAATTCGTTCCAACCTAACAGTGAAGAAAGTGGGGTGGCAATCTGGTGCGCCGTTTCTTTGGCCATACCTGCCCAAAGCTTGTTCTGCTCCGAAGCCTTGCTCGTTTTAAAAAAGAAGAAAATGACCGCTCCGAAAAGAAAAATAATCAGCAACAAAGCAATTGGGTAATACTTTAGCTTGGTCAAAACCTCTGAATTTCCGTAGTATAACGTGGCCAAGTGTTCCCCTTGCTGATCTATCGAAATGGGGATATTTTCATTCTTAAATCGCATAATTCGTTTTTGAATGTACAAACTATCGGAAGCCTGTTCGGCAGGCATGTTATTTGTCTTTGTAGAACCGTCTTTATTCACCAAAATCATAGGTGTAGAGGTATTGTTCTGTAATACCTTAATCGTGAGGTTCCCAGGGTCGTCGTCAATAGAAGATTGCAACAACTCTAGTTGCGCAGTGGCCCAAATCTCCATCTTGAGCCGTTCTTCTTCTTTGAACTTTTTAAAGAAACTGTTCGTATTCCAAAGAATAAGACTAACGATAACAAAAGATGCTATCAATAAGAAAATATTTGAGGTCTTCCCTTTAGGGTTAAAATTCATCGAGTGTGTTCTTGCATTAAAGATAACGTAAAATGATAAAAAATCGTACTTGGAACAAGCATGTACTCATTTCAAATAAAATTCAAATTGCATACCTTTATAGCTATGGCAAAAATGATTTCCATACTTCCGAATGAAATAGATACCAGCGTATTGCATGGCTACCTCTTGGGTGCCGTAGGCCCAAGGCCCATTGCCTTTGCAAGTACTATTGACGAGCAGGAAAGACCTAATTTATCGCCATTTAGTTTTTTCAATGTCTTTAGTTCGAACCCGCCAATTTTAATTTTCTCACCCGCCAGAAGGGTTCGGGATAATTCGACCAAACACACTTTGGAAAATGTATTAAAAACCAAGGAAGTGGTCATCAATATCGTCAATTTCGATATGGTACAACAAATGTCTTTGACAAGTACCGAATATGGGAAAGGAACAAATGAGTTCATCAAATCAGGACTGACGATGTTGCCATCGGATATCGTAAGGCCCTTTCGTGTCGGCGAATCCCCCGTACAGTTCGAATGCAAAGTGACCAAAGTAGAACCCTTGGGCGATAAAGGAGGTGCTGGCAATTTAATTTTCTCCCAGGTCGTCAAAATACATATTAACAGTAACGTGCTCGACGAAAATGGTTCTATTGACCAATTGAAAATAGATCAAGTGGCACGCATGGGCGGCAATTGGTATAGCCGAGCCAATCAAGGGTTATTCGAAGTACCAAAACCCCTCTCGACCTTAGGAATTGGGGTCGACCAAATACCAGAAAATATCCGTTTGAGCAAAATTCTGACGGGTAATGATCTGGGCTTATTGGGCAACGTGGCGAAAATCCCCGACGCACAAGAAATAGCCGATTTTTTGGCTGATCACCCCTCAGTTATGACACTTAAAATTAGCGCAGATATTGAAAAAATTCATAAAAAGGCCCAAGAATTTATACAGGATAACGAAGTGCTCTCCGCATGGAAATTGCTTTTACCCTAATGAAAAGAATACAACTGTTCGAGTTTGAAGATTTCAATTGGTTTCCGACCAATATTCGTAGCTACATGACGAACCTCATCGTTCAACTTCAACGAAAACTTGGCATAGGCGAGGTATTGGCCAATTTGATCGCCGAAATTCTAAAAGATAAAAACATATCACAAATTGTCGATGTGGGATCCGGCTCAGGAGGAGTGATGCCTGACGTCATTAAAATGATACATGAAGTTCATGGTTTGAGTGGGATAAAACTATTAATGACCGATTTGTATCCGAATCCTGAAATGGTTAAAAAATACAAGACTCAAAATGATGAATCTATCAGTTATCATGATATTTCGGTAGATGCTACAAACATCGCCACCGCTCCGACAGGACTCAAAACTATGGTCAATAGCTTTCACCATATGCCACCCAAAGAAGCACGGAATATTTTGGTCTCGGCCCAAGAAAATCGACAACCATTGCTCATTTATGAAATGGGCGAAAACAATATTCCACTATTGATATGGTGGCTTTTACTGCCAATATCGTTGATCGTGGTAATTATTATGGTTCTTTTTATGACACCATCGGTAAAACCCTTAACTTGGCAGCAAATTGTATTTACTTATTTAATTCCCATAATCCCGGTATGTTTTGCTTGGGACGGACAAGCCTCATTACCGAGGATGTACACCTTCAAAGACCTTGATGTGTTGCTAGACGGATTGGGAACAAGTAATTACATATGGAAGAAAGGACGGGCCAAAAAAAGTAACGGCAAAAAACAGGGAACTTATTTAATGGGAGTTCCGGTCTGAAAATCAAATAAAGAGAAAGTAGAACGTAATAAATAGTAACATGGAAGTACAAGGAAAGATTAAGGCAATAGGAGAGACACAGACATTCGGAAACAACGGATTTCGTAAAAGAGAAGTGGTCGTTACCACTGAGGAACAATACCCCCAACACATCATGGTGGAATTTGTACAGGATAAGACTGACTTGCTCAATAATTTTAATGTTGGCCAACAGGTAAAAATAAGCATCAACTTAAGGGGTAGGGAATGGACCAACCCACAAGGTGAAACTAAATATTTCAACTCAATTCAAGGCTGGCGTATTGAAAATCTGCAAACTGAAACGGCTAGCGGAAGCATTCCTCCAGTACCTCCGTCGGAAGCTTTCGAACCTGCGGACAATCTTAACGAAGAAGATCACGACGATTTACCTTTTTAAAAAAAAAGAATCGTTAGCAAATAAAATCTTTTTTAATTTAGGAAAAAGACCTGTCAGGTTAGCAAGATCCGACAGGTCTTTTTATTTACCACTATTCCACTTCTTCAAATCCATGACGGCCACCAAGGTCATAAAAGAATGTTGAACACAATTTTCCACTTATGTAATACTTGCGCTACCGACTTGTATTACAATGACACTTTTTGACAAGTATTACTATAAATCAATTCGTTACTTTCGTTCCTTTTATTAATTTAGGAGACCTATTTTTCCGGCGGTATAATTTCATACCTATACATTAAATGAACCAACAGAATCCACTCCCTTTTCTATCAGAAAAACTCGAATTTCCCCCAGTCGAAAATGCCAATGAGGAAGGACTATTAGCTGTTGGTGGAGATTTATCACCTGAAAGATTATTGTTGGCCTACCAAAATGGTATTTTCCCGTGGTTCAATGACGACGAACTGATACTTTGGTGGAGTCCCGACCCTAGAATGGTGTTATTTCCTGACAACCTCACAATTTCGAAAAGTATGCGAAAAGTTTTGAGGGACAAGCATTTCACCTTGACTAAAAACACACAATTTGAAGCGGTAATAACTGCTTGTGCCACAGTCGAAAGATTGGGACAACCCGGCACTTGGATTACGGAACAGATGAAGACTGCATACATGCGATTGCATACCATGGGTGTAGCCGTGTCGTATGAAGTTTGGGAGGCAGACCAACTCGTAGGCGGATTGTACGGCATAGATTTAGGCCATATCTTCTGCGGTGAGAGCATGTTCAGCAAATCGAGCAATGCCTCGAAATTTGCCTTTATAAAATTGACCCAAGAACTGCAGAAAAAAAACTATCAACTTATTGATTGTCAGGTATACACGAAACATTTGTCAAGTCTCGGTGCCATTGAAATACCCCGAACGTCTTTTATGAATATACTTCAAGGAAAAATTCAGCACTAGTACAATACCCTATCGTAGTTCGAGGGCAGGGCTTCCGTGAAGGCGTTCAACTCTCCTTCGGCATCGAATTTAGCCTCATACGCCTGGCGTCCAAGCTCATTTTTTCCCATAATCAGAAGACGATATTGATTTGTCGGCAACATCAAGTTTTGGAAAGCATTTTTAATCGTAGACTGTGCTTTTTCTTCGGATATAATGTGATATTCTTGATACATTCTCCGAATTTTTACGTTTTTAAACCGATTTTGAAGGTAATGCTGCATTGCGGCATAAGTGTCTGACGGCACATCTACTTCTTTTATCCCAAAACCTACTTTCAACAATTTTCCTTTCGAATAAAAATGCATTTGATAATGTAATCGTTGCATCTTGAATTTTAACGTATAGGTAGTTCGTGCAGTATCGACCGCTTTATAATAGCGAACTTTTTTTAATTCGGAGTCATTGACAGCTTTGAACAAGGTGTCTATAGAAATAGTTGGGAATTGTGCCTTTTTAATTCGATGTTGGCTTTCCTGACTTTTCTGACCAAAAATGGTCATATTGCCTAAAAACAGCAAAAGAAGCACACAAAGCTTATACCTCTTCATACCTAAAACAACTGGTTTCGTGATCGTTTACCATTCCGGTGGCTTGCATATAAGCGTACATTACGGTACTACCCACAAATTTGAAGCCTCTTTTCTTTAAGTCTTTGCTGACTTTATCCGAGACTTCAGTAGTTGCCGGGGCCTTTCGATAGTCTTCAACCTGATTTATGATGGGCTTTCCCTCTATAAAACTCCAAATATAGTTGGTAAAACTGCCGAATTGCTTTTGAATATCCATGAACGCTTTTGCATTGGTTATCGTGGCATTCACTTTGAGCTTGTTACGAATGATACCCGCATTTTGTAAAAGCTCATCCTTTTTAGCCTGATCGTATTGGGCAATTTTTTTATAATCAAAATCATCGAAAGCTTCCCGGAAATTTTCCCGCTTTCGAAGAATGGTTATCCAACTTAGGCCCGCTTGAAAAGTCTCTAAAACCAAGAACTCGAAACTGGTCTTATCGTCGCGAACAGGTACGCCCCATTCCAAATCGTGATATGCTTCGTAAAGTGCATCACCTATGCACCAGCCACACCGCTTCTTTTGCATGAGTCCTATTTTTTATTTTAAAGATATGGGAATAAATCGAAAAGGTGACCGCCCAATTCAAAAACATAGAAACTCCAGGCAAAAGTGAACGAGAACCGTACCAAATAATCGAGCTACTTACGGCTGAACAATAGCTTCCTGCTTTTTATGATTTATATATTTCAGCTCACCTTTGGCCAATGCTGTTTCAATATCTGAGGAAACCTTTGGATAAAATCTAAAAAAGGGCCGACCATCAAGACGTTCTAGCAGTGCCGTTAAATTATCTGTGCCTATATTTTTGACGACCACTTTTTCGCCAGCTAGATTATTAAAATTCGCAACTGCACCCCTTTTTAGAATAATGTTTTTCCGGGGAAAATCAATATGTTCATAACCGTTTACAGAAGGCTCGCCTAAAACCAATACGCTTCCCTCTTTAATAACAAGCTCGTTCTCTTGAGCATTTAGTGTTGCAAACGAGACAAATAATGATAAAACTAAAAATGTTTTTTTCATAACTCTTGTGTTTAATGATTTTTCGAAAATACTATTATTTAGCTATTCTGAAAAGTAACACCATCGTTAAAAATTAGTTAATATATTATATTATCATAGTAATACTATTAATTTTGACTAATGGACGAACTTCTACAAACTGTACGGATTCAAATCAACGAAAAAATCTATATCAAAGATCCCGAATCTTCCAATCTCGGTAAGCGCATAATTGAAGAGAGCATCATTATGATCTATGAGATTGGTTTTGAAAGTTTCACCTTCAAAAAATTGGGGGAACGCATAAAATCAAACGAAAGTTCTATCTATCGGTATTTTGAGAATAAGCATAAATTATTGCTATATCTAACATCTTGGTATTGGGGGTGGCTTGAGTATCAACTTGTTTTCACGACCAATGGCATGGCAGACCCAACTAAAAAACTGAGAAAAGCCATTGAAATTCTTACGAAATCTACCGAAGAAGATTCGGCCTATTCACACATTAACGAGGTATTCTTGAACAAAATCGTAATCAACGAAAATTCAAAATCGTATTTGACCCAGGAAGTCGATGCCGAAAACAAAGACGGCTATTTTGTAATCTATCAGCGGTTGGTCAAACGTTTGAGCACCATGATAACTGCGGTAAACAGCGATTTCCTATATCCTGCAAGTTTGGCAAGTACAATTTTAGAAGGTTCTTTGCACCAACATTTTCTTAAAGACCATTTTGCTTCGCTGACCGATTGTCATGAAAACAATCACCCTACCCAATATTTTACACAACTTGTTTTCAGCACGCTACAGAACACCCCGTAACTGCAGTAATAGCAACGTCCATTATTAAATAAACTTCCGCTTAACGAATAGTTTGTAAGGTTGCATACCAAAAGGCTACCAATGAACTTTCAAATCAAAAATTGATATACTATGATTCCCTCAACACAAGAGCTCACAAAAAAAACAACCGAAGAACTATTAGAGGAAAGTCTCCCCCAGGCGATGACCTACATCGAATATCGTGAAATGGTCGGCCAATTAGTATTGGAGGGGAAATCAACAGGTAACGACCAAACAGAGGCACTTATTGGCTATACCTTATTAAACCATAACCGTATGAAACGATGGGACAAAACGCTACGCTTGTCTGATGATATCATCACTGAGGTTTCAAAATTAGATAAGAAGCGAACTTGGGTCGTATTGACAGAAAGTTGGTGTGGTGACGCCGCGCCATCACTTCCTGTAATGAACAAAATAGCCTCTTTGAATTCCAATATCACCTTTAAAGTTTTATTGCGAGACGAAAATATCGAATTGATGAATCGTTTTTTGACCAATGGATCAATGGCCATTCCTAAATTAATAGTTATCGATGACGCAACGAATACGATTTTGGGGGAATGGGGGTCTCGACCAGAACAAGCGGCCGAAATGGTGAAAATTCAGAAAAACAGTCCTGAAGGTTTGACTCCGGAATTCAGGGAAACACTTCAATCTTGGTATAATAAGGATAAGGGAAAAAGTATAGCCAATGAGCTCTTAGCGAGCCTTTTGCTGAAATAAATAGGTAATCGTACCTTTTTGCTGGCTTTTATCGGAAGAATTAAATTTCGCCTTATAGGCATAGGTAATCGCGTTATCGACCAAACAACCGTTCGATGTACCCGAACTTTTCGAGTTAAAATGTGCATCAAGAACATTGCCTAATCCATCGACTGTAATATTAATGACCACTTTGCCGCCTTCGATACAGGTATAAATTGGAGGTGGCAGTCTGTAATTATTTCGATTGACCAACGAGTAGGAAACTGATGTTCTTCGTTTTGCCAGGTTATTGGTAAACTCTTTTTTCTGCGCTTCTTTCTCGCCCAATAATTGTTTTAGTTCCCGTCGTTTTTTGGCCATTTCCTTTACACGTGCGACATAATCGCTATCTGTGCTCAATACATCGGTATTTTCTTCGTTTTCGTTGGCCGCTTCCTTCTCCTCCATCAGCTCTTCCAAAGTTTTCAGGGGTTCAGGATTACCATAACTCGGTTTTGCCGTTTCATTAAAAGCCATATGACTCTTTATAGGATCGGCTTCGGCCATTTCTTCCAATAATTTCTCTTCTTCGACAAGTTCTTCCTCATCATTTTCCAAAACCATTTCTACTACATACTCCTCCTTCTTCTCTTCCTTACCCAAGTGAATGTTGAACAAAACCAACACCACGATGGACATGGAAAAAAAAGTAATCACAAGTGATAATTGTTTGCGATTCAGATTCATAGTGCTATAACCACATTTTTATAAAAATATTTTACTTTATCGTTAAACGGAACACGCTACCTTATCTTTTTACAAATCGGTGGAATCTCCGAGCAGACTTTCCCCAAAAACAAGAGGGTCTAGCGCTTTATCTACGTTAAAAAGACCTATTTTGGTTCTCCGAAGCTCCGATAAATGTGCTCCACTCTTTAGAACTAACCCCAAATCATGTGCCAAAGATCGTATGTAGGTTCCTTTACTGCAAACCACGCGAAATTCAACTTCTGGCAGTTTTATACCAGTTATTTCAAATTCTGAGATGGTGATGACCCTTTTTTTAATTTCTACCGTCTTTCCCTCCCGTGCATATTCATACAACCGCTTTCCATCTTTTTTTAAGGCAGAAAAAATAGGTGGCACTTGTTCAATATCCCCTACGAAACCTGCAGCTGCGGCCTTAATCTGCTCTTCAGTGATATGATCGATAGGAAAAGTATGATCTATTTCGGTCTCTAAATCATAGGACGGAGTGGTGGCCCCTAACGTAACCGTACCCGTATACTCTTTCTCTTGCCCCTGAAACTCGTTGATTTTTTTCGTGAATTTCCCGGTACAGATCAACAGGAGGCCTGTAGCCAAGGGATCTAAAGTTCCGGCATGACCGATTTTTATTTTTTTGAGTCCGAACTTTTTGCGGATAACCCACTTTAATTTGTTAACGGCCTGAAAAGATGACCAACCGAGCGGTTTATCAATCAATAGCAGTTGTCCGTTAAGAAAATCTTCTTTTGTTCGTACATCCATATGGAAAACTTATTGCTCCCTCATGAAAAAGGAGCCGAAAATGGCGCCTTATCCCCAAAAACTATAGGTAATGGCAATAATGCCAACAATCAAACAATAGATTGCAAAATAGGTGAGTTTACTTTTTTTGACCAATTGAATCATCCATGTACAGGCAGCGAGACCTGCAATAAAAGCAGCAATAAACCCGGCACCCATGGCAAAATTGTTCTCACCATCAAAGTTCAATTCGCCACTCATCAAGTCTTTCCCGATTTTCCCAAAAATCAACGGAACCACCATCAAAAAGGAAAAACGTGCAGCCTTGGTCTTATCGACGCCCAACAAAACCGAGGTAGAAATTGTCGCACCACTTCGCGATATCCCCGGAAGCATCGCGATGGCCTGTGAAACACCCACAATAAGGGCATTCGAAAACGTTACTTTTCTATCGGTATCCTTAGCCTTATCGGCAAAATACAAGAGCACCGCAGTAATCAATAACATAAAACCAACAAACCGAATGTTGCCCCCAAAAAAGGCTTCCAACTCCTTTTCAAAAAAGAGTCCGACCATTACGGCAGGCAACATAGAGACAATGATTTTTAGGGTGAACTGGGTTTCTTCGTTCCAAGTAAAACTGAACAGCCCCCTGATTATTTCCCAGATATCCTTTCGAAACACCACTATGGTACTCAACGCTGTCGCGAAATGTAAGATTACAGTGAACAGCAAGCTTTCCTCGGGAACGGAATGGTCTCCTAAAATGGCTTTTCCTAATTCTAAATGCCCACTTGAAGAAACGGGCAAAAACTCGGTCAATCCTTGAATTATACCAAGTATTATAGCATCTAAAGTATCCAAAATTAATTACGCTTCTTATGGGGGTTCAACAATATGGCGTATACTTCGATACCCAATCCGATAAGCACCATAGTCGGTGCCAAGCGTATGCGCCTGAAATTATAGATGTCTTCGTTGAATACATTGGGATCATCACTTCCGCCACCACTCATTAGAATAAAACCTATTACTATAAAAGCGACACCCAAGAACATGAACATATAATTCTTCTTTTGAAAAATAAATTCTTGCTGGGGTTGTTGATCATTCTTATTTCTATTTTTTTTGCCCATGCCGCAAATTTAGGAAAAAAGTTAATGGGTATTACGTTGTTCAATTTTCGTGATTACAAACCTTAACCATGTATTAACGCTTTTGCCGAAAGAATACATGTCGTCTAACAAAACCAAGTCACTATTAATAATAGAGTTCATCGGTTCTCAAATTTAAAAAACGTTGGGCCGCCATATAGGTACTTATCCATGAAATTAAAACCCCTAAGACAAATACACTACCAAAAAGTATAGCCAATTGGGGAATATCATGAAAAAGATCCATTTCAGGGAAATTCTGATCTAAATAATACAATACGCCCCCCAAACCGAGCAGTGCTAGTATGGCGCCTAACATACCTAGTTTAACGTTCGTCCAAATAAATGGTCTTCTGATAAAGGTTTTGGTAGCCCCTACCATTTGCATGGTCTTGATTATAAATCGTTTGGAATATATCGATAATCGAATGGAACTATTGATCAACAGCATGGCGATAAAGGTAAAAACAGCACTGGCGACCAAGATCCAAAAACTTATTCGTTTGACATTCTCACTCAACAACCCGACAAGGGGCTTATCATAACTCACCTCGTCAACATGCTTTTTTTTGGAAAGTTCTGCGGCGATTTCTTCGATTTGCTCCGGAGAGACAAAATCGGCGTTCAATTGAATATCGATTGAATTTTTCAGCGGATTGTATCCTAAAAACTCCAGAAAATTCTCCCCAATTTCTTCGCTGTGCTTTTCAGCGGCCGCTTCTTTAGAGACGTAGGTGGCCAATTTGGTATACTCCATGACCTCCAAACTCTTCAATAATTGATCAACTTCTACTTCTTTGGCACTGTCTTTCAAGAACAACGATATGGTAATCTGTTCTTTAAAATGATCTGCCATCTTTTTGGTATTCAACAGCAGCAGTCCGAGAGCGCCCAAAAGAAAAAGCACAAGACCAATACTCAGTACGACCGAGAAATAAGACGATATCAGCTTTCGTTTTTGGTACTGTTCAAATGATCTACCCATGGTCTGCTATACGGTATGAAGATGTAAAAATAGGAAAGTAAATTGAATAAACTTATTTTTGCCGAATAGCAAAAACAGGCATGAACTACGATTTTAGAGAGATAGAGGCCAAATGGCAAAAAATTTGGGCCGACAAACAAACTTTTAAGGCAGAAAACCATTCAGACAAACCGAAATATTATGTTTTGGATATGTTCCCCTACCCCTCCGGTGCAGGCTTGCATGTAGGCCATCCGTTAGGGTATATTGCTAGTGATATCTATGCCCGCTATAAAAGACACAAAGGTTTTAATGTGCTGCACCCCATGGGCTACGATTCTTTCGGATTGCCTGCCGAGCAATATGCCATACAAACTGGACAACACCCCGCTGACACCACCAAAGTTAACATCGAGGGCGGAGTCGATAAAGAAGGAAATAAAATTGAAGGCTATAGAAAACAGCTCGACCGTATGGGCTTTTCTTTCGATTGGAGCCGCGAGGTACGTACTTCAGACCCTAAATATTATAAATGGACACAGTGGGTCTTTATTCAACTATTCAATTCATGGTACAATAAGGATACTGATAAGGCGGAACCCATCGAGAGTTTGATTTCGATATTTGAAAAAGAAGGAAACGTGTCTACCAATGCCGTTTGCGATGAAGACACCCCCATTTTCTCCCAAGCAGATTGGAAAAACTATTCCGATACCGAAAAACAACGGTTGTTATTAAAATATCGATTGACCTATTTGGCCGATACCGAGGTCAACTGGTGCCCTGCCTTGGGTACGGTACTGGCGAACGATGAAATTGTAAATGGTGTTTCGGAACGCGGAGGCCACCCGGTGATCCGCAAAAAAATGACGCAATGGAGCATGCGCATCACGGCTTATGCCCAACGTTTACTTGACGGACTTGACAAAGTCGATTGGCCACAACCGTTAAAAGACTCACAAACGAATTGGATCGGAAGAAGCGAAGGCGCGGAAGTCGAGTTTTCCATAAAAGGTTCAGCGCATAAAATAGCTGTTTTCACCACACGCCCCGATACCATATTTGGCGTTTCGTTTATGACATTGGCGCCCGAGCATGACTTAGTTTCTCAAATCACGACCCCAGAACAAAAAGCCGAGGTTGAAGCCTATGTCGAAGCTACCGCGAAACGTTCGGAACGGGATCGTATGGCGGACGTAAAAACAATTTCCGGAGCATTTACCGGTGCCTATGCCGAGCATCCGTTTACAAAAGAGCCTATTCCTGTTTGGATAGGAGACTATGTGTTGGCTGGTTACGGTACGGGAGCCGTAATGTCGGTGCCCTGCGGTGATCAACGCGACTATGACTTTGCGAAGCATTTTAATATTCCCATTCCGAATATTTTTGAGGGAATCGATATTTCAAAAGAAGCTTTTTCCGACAAGGCCACTACGGTGATAACCAATTCCGATTTTCTAAACGGACTGAATTATAAGGTAGCCACAAGCAAGGCCATTGCCGAGCTCGAGAAGTTGGGCCAAGGCAAGGGCAAAATTAATTACCGGTTGCGCGATGCCGTTTTTAGCCGTCAGCGCTATTGGGGCGAGCCTTTCCCAGTATATTATGTGAATGGCATGCCGCAGATGATCGACGAAAAACACCTACCCATCAAATTACCGGAGGTCGAAAAATACCTGCCTACCGAAACGGGGGAACCACCCCTTGGGAATGCCACGGTTTGGGCTTGGGATGTTAAGAAGAATGGAGTAGTCAGCAACGACTTGATCGACCATAAAACCGTTTTCCCTTTAGAATTGAATACGATGCCCGGTTGGGCCGGCAGTTCACAATACTTTAATCGGTATATGGACCCGCATAATGAAGACGCCATCTATTCACCAGAAGCCATCAATTATTGGCAAGATGTAGATTTGTATATCGGCGGTAGCGAGCATGCCACGGGGCATTTGTTGTATAGCCGATTTTGGCAAAAGTTTTTATTTGACAAAGGGGTCGCCCCCAAAGATGAGTTTGCCAAAAAACTGATCAACCAAGGGATGATTACGGGGACTAGTGCTTTTGTTTATAAGCTGTTGTATGAAATAACGCAAACCTACGAGCATTATGATAAAAAAGAGGTTGTTGATTTTCATACTGAAATTATAAATAGGAATCCAATATTTGTTTCGCAAAGTATAAGAAATAGACTCGTGGATCCTGATAATCTAGATGATTTTCAAAATTTGACGCCTGAAATTCAAGAGGTTCTAGATGAGATTAAAGAAAAAGTTATAGAGAAATTTCCCAGAACAAAAGTAATTCGGGTTGATTTGGACCTAAGGAAAAACTTTGCTATTCCCCTTCATGTAGATGTTGGTTTTGTCAATGCTTCAGATGAACTAGATGAGAAGGCATTTAAAAATTGGAGGGAAGAGTATAGCGAAGCCGTTTTAGTAGCAGGAGAAGATGGAACTTTTAAAGTTTCCCGCGAAGTCGAAAAAATGTCCAAGTCCAAATACAATGTGGTGAGTCCCGATGCGATTTGTGAGGAGTATGGGGCTGATAGCCTACGACTTTATGAAATGTTCTTAGGGCCACTGGAGCAGTCCAAACCATGGAACACGGCCGGGATTACCGGTGCCCATGGTTTCTTGAAAAAACTATGGAAATTATATTTTGAGGAAAGTGGCATAAAGGTTACCGATGAAGCACCGTCTGCGGAAAGCCTTAAAACCTTGCACAAGACCATCAAAAAGGTCGAGGAAGACATTGAAAACTTTAGTTTTAACACCTCGGTTTCCACCTTTATGATCTGCGTGAACGAACTGACCGCCCAAAAATGCAGCAGCCGTTCGATACTGGAACCTTTAGCCATTTTAGTATCGCCTTATGCACCGCATATCGCCGAGGAGCTTTGGGAGCAATTGGGACATAATGAATCGATTGCCACAGTGCCTTTCCCGAAATTCGAACAAAAGTATTTGGTGGAAAGCAGTAAAGAATACCCCATTTCGTTTAATGGAAAAATGCGGTTTAAGCTGGAGCTTCCGATGGATCTATCAAAAGAAGAAATCGAGGCCGAAGTAATGGCCCACGAAAAAACTCAAGCGCAGTTACAGGGCCGAACGCCTAAAAAGGTTATTGTCGTACCCGGGAAGATCGTGAATATTGTAGGGTAATTGGTATAATGCTGAATTCAAATTGGCTCCTCCCTTTGGTAAAGGGAGGTGGATCTCGACTTTTTCAGTCGGGAGACGGAGGGTTATGTTTAATTGTTGTTTGTGAGCGCAAACTCCCCATTCTACTGCTGCATTACATTCCGCAGGATTCATTTCCCTCTTTTAAAAAAAGGAGAGCATTTGAATCGGTTAATTTATAAATTTTGAAAGAAGGTGATCCTCCCTTTAAAAAAGGGAGGTGTCCCGCCTAAGCGGGGCGGAGGGTTATATAAACAATCAATAAGACGCCCAAGGCAAAAAATTATGCAAAACATTGAAATATTGGGCTTGGTAGCCGCGGTCTTTACCACATCGGCGTTTGTACCCCAGGTTTTTAAAATTTGGAAACATAAATCGACCAAAGACATTTCGTTGGTGATGTACCTGGTGTTTTTTGCAGGCACCTCACTTTGGTTCGTTTATGGCATGTATCATGAAAGTGTTTCGATGATCTTGGCCAATGGAATCACATCTGCTTTGATTCTTGTCGTCATCGGACTCAAGCTAAAATATAAATAACTGTCAGTACATTTTGTCAGTTTAAGTTGGCCGACATAATATGGCGGGGTTTTTGCTAATTATTTAACCGTATCGCCACTTACAATTGGAAAAGTTATTTGGTCAAGAGGTGATCTTTAGTATCTTTAAATTCAAATTTTAAAACGTATAGACTATGATAGGATATTATATATTAATCGGTGCTATTGCCCTTGTAAGTTGGTTGGTCAGTAGTAAATTAAAAAGTAAATTCAAGTTTTACTCGAAAGTACATTTACAAAATGGTATGAGCGGTGCCGAAATTGCCGAGAAGATGTTGGCTGATCATGGCATTCGCGATGTAAAAGTAATTTCTACGCCGGGTATGTTGACGGATCATTACAATCCGAAAAACAAAACGGTAAACCTCAGCGAGAGCGTATACAGTCAACGCAATGCCGCTTCAGCTGCAGTAGCTGCACACGAATGCGGCCATGCCGTTCAGCATGCACAGGCGTATGAATGGCTGACCCTACGTTCTAAATTGGTGCCTGTGGTGAGTGTCACTTCAAGCATGAGTATGTGGGTCGTTTTTGGCGGATTGATGTTGGGTGCCGCTGCCGGTGTAGGTTTTGGCTATTGGGTAGCAGTTGCCGGCTTGGTAATGATGGGAATGGCAACCCTCTTTAGTTTTATTACACTACCGGTGGAATACGATGCCAGTAAACGTGCGTTGTTATGGTTAAAGCAGAAAAATGTGGTGACCCAACAAGAATACAAAGGTTCGGAAGATGCTCTCAAATGGGCCGCAAGAACATACCTTGTTGCAGCCATAGGCTCATTGGCCACATTGGTCTATTGGGGAATGCAAGTCTTCGGAGGAAGGGATTAATTCCTGTTAAAAAAGAAGCGAATAAAAAAGACCGGCTAAAATTTTTAGCCGGTCTTTTTATTTTATAGCGGAAGGAAATAATATTTATTCCACTTTGATACGCTCATCTATTAGTTTTAAAGCGATACCGTCTCTTCCCATTATCTCAAAAAGATCAAGAATATCACGCATGGTTTTTTCCTCTTCCAATTGTTCTTTTACGAACCATTGTAAAAAGTTTTCTACTGCGTAGTCATTATTCTTCTTCGATGCGGCCACAATTCTGTTGATGGCCTTGGTAACCTCTACCTCTTGGCTGAGGGCTGTCTCAAATATTTCTTCCAAAGAAGAGAAATCGTGGTTTATTTGGGTGATTTCAGGTGACATTGCATTACCTCCACAGTCATTGATGAATTTGAAAATTTTCATCATGTGGCTCCGCTCTTCACTTGCTTGATGGTAAAAGAATTCGGCACTTTGAAGATAGGCATGCTGGTCACACCAAGAAGCCATTGCCAAGTAGGAGGCCGATGCCTTACCTTCCATCTGTATTTGTGCGTTAAGCATATCCATACTTTCCACTTTAATACTCATCAGTTGTCTTGCTATATCTTTCATATATTTTATCTTTTTTATGTGTTAAAAACGAATAATTACAAATTAGAATATACACAACATAAATTTCGCACACTAAAATTTTATTGCTCGTTTCTGCTATTGTAGTCCATTTCTGTAAAGCTACCAAATAAAAGCATGCATGTCTAGTGCTGAAACCAATTTATAACTGGTTTTAGATTGATTAAAAATAGTCTTAAACTTATATTTTCTGGGGAATAGAAGAAGTAGATAAGCCCATATCAAGAACCAAAAATGCACCCACAAGTAATTCTTTTAAATCTAAAATTTCATGGGTATTCAATATGAAGAGGTGCTCTTTGTTACAAAGGGCTAAAATCTCGAAACCATGCTTATTGCCGTCACCATCAAAATGGTCTTCTATATCAATGTTCCGTATCTTTTGGCGCAGGGAGAGGAGTTGGCAAAATGACAATCGCACGGTCTTCTGACCAAGGTCTATATAGAAGCATCTTTCTTTATCGGACTGAAAGAATGAATAAAATCTTGATGAATGAATTATTTCCATTGGGTGCAAAAATAATCCTTATTTAGATTTAATACAAATATTAAATCTGAATTTGTCGATCAATCTGTTGTGCCAAAGAAATAAAGGTTTCTGTTCGTGACACTCCTTCGATTTGTTGTATCTCTTTGTTCAAAACCTGCATAAGGTGTTCGTTATCGCGACAGAGCACTTTGATAAGAATAGACCAATTGCCCGTGGTATAATGACATTCAAGAACTTCAGGAATCTTTTCCAAGGCCTTTACCGCTTTCGGGTTGCTCATGGCCTTATCTAAAAATATTCCAATATAAGCCATGGTACTATAGCCCAGCGCCTTAGGGTTAATTATAAATTTTGAACCCGAAAGTAGTCCCGATGCTTCCAGTTTGCGCAAACGTTGATGAATGGCCGCTCCTGAAATACCAATACTTCTAGCTATCTCTAAAATGGGTTTTCTCGCATCTTCCATTAAAAATCTTAGTATTTTCTTGTCAATACCATCGATTTTCACGTTTTCGTTATCATATTTAGCCATTATGCCTTCGATTTTAAGGTAAATGTACCAAATTAACTACTGTATTTAACTTGTTGTATTTCTGTTTCCATGAAAAATACCCATAAAAAGAAACTCCAAAATAAATAACCGCCAAGGCCGCATAAACAAACAACCCTTGACCGGCATATAGAAAGATACTGAGACCATTCAAAATAATCCAATACACCCAAGTTCGCAAAATCTTCTTTGCTTCAAGATAGCTTGCCAAAAAACTGAATACCGTAGTAAACGCATCAAAATATGATTTTTTGGCATCTGAATAGTTGTCAAAAACATAACCGAGGAGGAATACTAAAACAAGCCCTACTAAAACAATTATGACGTGTATTGAAGGTTTCCATTTTATGATTTTTGGGGCACCTTTGTCATGGTGATCACGCTGTTGCCAAAGATAATAGCCATAAAAACCAATGAATACATAATACAAACGTAAAATGCATTCGGAATATAGTTTGGTCGAATAAAACAGGTAAATGCTCAACAGCGAACCGAGAATTCCGAATAGCCAACATATCTTTTTCTCCCGAATTAAAAAATAGAGAAATGCCAAACTCAAAATAGTACCTATAATCTCAAAAGCCAAGTTCATAATCTCTTCTGAATAAGATTGTTAAAACAAAGAAATCCCCAACAACACGATGTGCTAGGGATTTAAAGTAAATTTTACCTCACCTAAAAGCTTACGGTAGCCCCTAGCAAGAAATTGGTTCCCGCCTGTGGATAATAGCCGCTGTAGAACCCTGTCGTGGTTCCGGTAGCACTGGTAGTATCATCATAGTCAAAAGACCCAAAATAGCCGTTCGACACATATTTGGCATTAAACATATTATTGACCAGCGCCGAGAACACAATATTTTTTACGAAAGAATCGATATTGATCTCATACTGCACATTAAAATCGGTAGTTGAATACGAATCGAGCACCGAATCATCGGCATCTATGTTGCCCATGTACTGCTTGCCCACATATTTGGTGAGCAACGAAAGTTGTATGCGCTCCGTGGGGAGATAGTTCAGTTTGTTTCCAATTACGATATCAGGGGAAAAGGCAATGTGGGTATTGCCCAATTCTTCAAGCGTTCCATTTCTTTCAAAAACGAAATCTTCATTTCTATTCGTACTTAATGCCAAGTTAGGTTGCCATTGAAAATGTTCCCCAAGGTTCAGGTTGGCGTCTATTTCCAGTCCCAAGCGATAACTATCGCCGATATTGGCACGAAGCGGCGCGCCCACGTCGTTCAACTCGCCTGTTAAGACCAGTTGGTCTTTATACTTCATGTAGTACAGATTTGAATTTACCTGGAAGTCAGAAGAAACATACCGCCAGCCCAACTCAAAATCGTTCAACTGCTCTGGTCGTGGGTTACCACTTTCGTAATCATTCCTATTGGGTTCGCGATGGACCATGGCATAAGAAAAATACAAGTTGTTATTCTGATTTAGGTCAAAGGTCAACCCGGCTTTCGGGTTGAAAAAATCAAAAGTATCGTCAACTAACCCTGTATCTTCCCCATTGGCTTTATACCCCACGGAACGATATTGCAAGTCTCCGAAGAGGCTCCATCGTTCGTCTAAGGCATAGTTCAGTTTGGTATAGAAGTTAAAATCGGTTTTTGACGAATTATTGTCATAATAACGATCTCGATAATTGGTATTGTTGGCAAAGCGTGCCCAAATAATTTCCCCAAAATGACCTCCTTCGTATTTGTTCCATCCACCTCCCAGAATAAGGTTAAAATTTTTGTTCACATAATTGGCCGAAAAAACAGCTCCATAGAAATGATTGTCGAGCCAGCGTCTTCGAATCAAATCGGTCGTATTTACGTCTTCACCGTCGATAACTGCCGGTGCAATGCCATAGGTGCTCAGATCATCGTCTTCTTTGTACTGTTCGAAAAAGCCACGGCCACGGGTGTAATGAAGTGCTATATTCGTGCTCCACGAAGCTGTTAATCTTTCATTCCATAGCAATTGGGCATGGTTTTGCTTGTAGTTGTCTACTTCGTTACCATAGTACTGGGTATCTCCGTTTTCATCGGTATATTCTCCTGCAGAATTATAAGTCCGGTTTGTTCTCAAGCTGTCGGCATTGATGCCGTTCCAGGCTTGATAGGTAACCTCGTGCCCCCCGAACAATAGCGCCTTAATCAAGGTATTATCATCTTTATAGGCCCCTTGTAAAAAATAGGAATCAAGTGAAGAGGCCGCCCTATCGACATATCCATCAGAATTAATTCGCGATAATCTCCCTGAAATTTCTACATGCTCGTTCAGTAGTCCCGTACTAAACTTGATGTTGTTCTTCAGCGTATTGAAACTACCGATCGATGATGAAATCTGCCCGTATGCCGTTTTCGATATGGCATCGGTCAAGATATTGAGACTTGCGCCAAACGCTCCCGAACCATTGGTAGAAGTACCCACCCCACGTTGTAACTGCAAGTTTTCGGTCGAAGATGCGAAATCGGGCATATTCACCCAAAACGAACCATGCGATTCGGCATCGTTATAGGGTATGCCATTAATGGTCACATTGACGCGAGTGTTATCACTGCCCCGCACCCGAATGCTCGTGTAACCAATGCCCGCACCGGCATCGGAAGTGGTGACTACCGAAGGTAAAAAATTCATAAGTATGGGAATGTCTTGCCCTAAATTTCTTGGTTTTACCTGATCCTTTCCCAAGTTGGAGAAAGTAACAGGAGATTCTTTAGTGACTCGAATTGCCGATACCAACACCTCATCTAAAACGATTTTTTTTCCTTCTAGTGAATCTGATGGTTTTTCTTGGGCCCAGAGACCCATGGTCAGCCCAAAAAGGGCCGGAATTGTGAATATAGTTTTCATTCGTAATACGATTGTTACGAATAAAAGGGGCTATTATTCTAGATTAAAACATGATTTTGCCCATCTAAGGACGGTTGAAATTCCAAATAGCGACTTCCGCATTCCTTGGCAGCATTACCCGCCCAGGTTCCTTGGGTATAATCTCAGCCTTGTCCTAAACCTGTATCAGAATATACCTGAGACAAGTTTGGGATTCAGCACCCCTTTGAGATGGAGCAAAACTACTGCAGGAAAATTAAATATCATAACAAATATTAACTATTCTTTATAGTCAATTTTAGCGATAAATACGTATCTATACTATACAGTCAAAGGGGGCGAAGTTTATGAGAGAAGAGTCTAATAACAAATTCAACGCGAAAATAATATTCAGTTACCTGGTGCTGTGCGTTCTTGCCTTTGTTGCCGGATATTTTATTTATTCTGAAATACGGGTTTTTATAACCAATGAAACCGTTGAGGAAAATGACAATAAATTATTAAAAACAGGCTCACTGATTGCAGAACTGTATGAAGTAGAGGGCGTATCAAAGCGCGTATCCCAGGTTAAAACGAAAGAAAGTCTCGCTGCTTACGAGCAAAAAATAGATACCATATTTGCAGAAATCGATTCGTTAAAACTACTTTCGGAATATGCTTCCCAGAAAAATCTTTTAGACAGCCTTCAAGTGCTTTTGCAGAAAAAAGTCGCCAATAGCAAACAGCTTTTTACACTTAAGGCACAAAGCAAGAATAACAATTCTATTGACAAGGCACTCAAGGAATTCGATAAGATAGAGGAGTCTTACGGAAAATTTTCGGCTGAAAACCTGTGGCCAAATTTTGATGAATATTCTCCAAAAATACAGCAGTCACTTCGCGGAATTGCCTTGCTCTTTACAGATAACTCGCCCAAGAAAGCAGATGGCAGGGAAGATGCGGCTTATATCGATTCAATTTTAAATGCCTCGAAGGCACAATTGCTGAGTGCAAAACGTAAAAGTGCAGCAACAGAGAACAGCTTGGCTAGAAAAGAGCTTGAAATCAGCAAGAACGACCTAGAGTTATCTCAACAGTTGCGTGCCATAATTTCAGCCTTTGAGCAAGAAGTAATGACCAGCACTTATAACGACAATCTTAAAAAGGAGGCTGCCCTTAAAAAAACTATGCGTCTTGCCGGAATTACGGCAATTCTAGGCTTTATCATTGTTGGGCTGTTTACTTTTCTGATAAATCGTGATTTTTGGAAGGTGCAGACCTATCGTGAGAAACTCGAAAAAGAAAAGAAGTATTCAGAATCACTTTTAAAGAGTAGGGAACAGCTCATCTCTACGGTAAGTCACGACCTTAGAACTCCTTTGCATACGATCACCGGTTATACGGAATTAATGGAAAGTACAGAGCTAACCAAAAAGCAACAACGATACCTGAGAAATGTCAAATCTTCAACACAATATGTTGGGAATTTGGTCAATGATCTCCTCGATTTTTCAAAACTGGAAGCTGGTAAACTAAACATCGAAAAAGTACCTTTTGTAGCGGCCCATCTCATACAGGAAACCGCCGAGAGCCTCCAAGCTCTTCACAGTAATAAAAATCTAAAGTTATTTTTGGAGATAGGCCCCGAATTACACAAGACCGTCTTGGGCGACCCCTTCCGTATAAGGCAAATACTGACTAATCTCATTGGTAATGCCTTTAAATTCACCGAGAACGGTCATATAAAAATAAGGGCCACGGCAACTCTTGGAAGAGAAAAATCGATGGTCGCCAAAATCGATATTATCGATACTGGAATCGGGATCGCCAAAGAGAAGCAAGAGCATATTTTCAAGGAATTTACCCAAGCGGATCACGATACCGAGAAAAAATTCGGGGGCTATGGCCTTGGGCTGACCATATCTAAAAAACTTACAGAACTTTTAAAGGGCTCTTTGAGTTTACATAGTACTGTAGGTCAGGGTAGCACTTTTACCATACAAATTCCATTAAAAATTGCCGATGCCAAAGAGGCCAAGCAAAAAGAAAAGCCTTATATGGCGCCGAAATTGCGCATGCTCATCATTGATGACGACACCTCTTTGCTACGTATGCTGCAAGAGTTGGCGGAAAGTATGGGCATTACCGCTCATGCTTTTACTAATTTCCTACGTGTCGAAGAAGATGCACATTTAGCCTATGACATTGTGTTGACGGATATTCAAATGCCTCAGGTCACTGGTTTCGAAGTACTGAAAAAACTTAAATCGGGAACTTACAAACATTATAAGAACCAACCAATTATCGCCATGACCGGAAGGCGTGACCTTGAGCCCGAAGCTTATTCTAAACTGGGTTTTGCACAAGTAATTCAAAAGCCCTTTTCAAAAGGTGAATTAATCGGTATATTAAAATTGTTGGGAATAGAGACCAATAGTGCGCCAGACACTCCGGCACACAAAACTGCTGAAGATGAGAAATCGGAAATCTACAGCTTAGATACCATATATTCCTTTTTGGGAAAGAACGAGGATGCCATACAAGAAGTGCTCGATACTTTTTTAAGGGATACCCATACCAATATGAGGCTATTGAATGAGACCATAGACGCTACCGATTACAAACAGATCAATCACGTCGCCCATCGCATGTTACCTATGTTTAGACAATTAAGGGTACGTGGAGCAATTACTCCATTGGAGCAATTGGAGTTGGCTAAAAGCACCACTATGGATTCAGAATCTTTAAATATTGCACTACAAAAGTTAATTTCGGCAGTAAATGATTTAGTGAAAGCGCTAAAAGAACGAAATACTATAAGTCCAAGTTATAGTGATTGATGCGATTATATAGCGTCTTGCGGGTAACCTGCAACAATTTTGCCGCTTTCGATTTATTGAAGTTTGTTTTCTTCAAAGCTTTGAGTATTTGCTCTTTTTCAAATTCAGATTTTGATAAATTTTCTGAGGACTTGCTCCCTGTATTTTCTGCATTGGAGACTTCCCTAGGCAGCGCATCTGCCTCGACTTTGTCCCCCGTGCTCAAAAGTACCGCTCTCTTTATTACATTTTGTAGTTCCCGTAAGTTTCCGGGCCAATGGTATCTTCTAAAAATATCCCATACTTCATTAGAAAAGCTTTTGATATTTTTATCCAAATCAAGGTTGGCTTTATTTAAAAAATAATCGGCAAATAAAGTCAAATCTTCAAAACGTTCTTCCAACGAGGGGATTTCTATGGAAAATTCGTTCAACCGATGAAACAAATCTTCACGAAAAGTTCCCTTTTCTACAGCTTCGGTCAAATCTTCATTGGTAGCGGTAATAATGCGCAGATCAACAGTAATCTCTTTGGTACTACCTACCCTTTTTATCTTTCGTTCTTGCAATGCCCGCAACAACTGTATCTGGTTTTCATAGGAAAGATTACCTACCTCATCTAAAAATAGGGTTCCACCATTGGCAGCCTCGAAATTACCAATCTTATCTTCTATAGCGCCTGTAAAACTTCCCTTGATATGACCGAAAAACTCACTGGTCGCCAATTCTTTAGGAATAGCACCACAATCGACCGCAATAAAATTAAAATCTCTTCGCTTACTACTGTCGTGTATGGCTTTGGCGGTCACTTCTTTGCCAGTACCACTCTCACCGGTAATCAAAACGGACATATCTGTCGGGGCAACCAATTTAATATATTCTTCCAATTTTTTAGACGCCTCACTTATACCCTGCACAGTATTGCCCTTTCCAATGGAAGCAGTAGGTTGTGGTGTAGTTGTTTTTTCTGATGCAGTGATTGCCCGTTCTTCGATATTATCGGATAAATCTTGGGCCTCGCTTTTTGATTTCAACGCATTCTTAATGACCATTACGACCTCATCAGGTGTAAAAGGTTTCGATATATAATCGAAAGCCCCTTTCTTCATGGCATTCACCGCAGAACCTACTTCGGCATAACCGGTCATCAAAATTACAGGTATGGTCGGATTGATTTCTTTAATATAGGATAACAACTGTATTCCATCATAATCAGGTAATCGCAAATCGGTCAACACCAAATCAAAATTGGTATTCTTAATTTTTTCTTTGGCGTCAGGAGCGGTAAAACTGATTTCCGTGTCATACCCGTTCCTAATCAAAAACTTCTGTAGCATTTGACAAAAAGCAGCATCGTCCTCAATTATCAAGATGTTTGGCATAAAAATTTTCTAGTCTATAGGTATCTACGTAAAAATACCATAAGAAAGCCGTTATTCATCAATATTACTTTAAAAATATTTCATGAAAAGTGAGAAAATACCGCGAATTAAAAGGCCTGTTTAAAATACAAAAAATGCCCGAAAGGCATTGCAAGTCCAATTGATATACTATTCGAAGAAGCGTTCGAAAAAGTTATTATCATCTCTAAGTTTATATTTTAAAAAAATAACCGCAAGGTTAATAAATTTCAAAGACTTTAATAAAAAAAGAAAGAGGTTGTATTGCTACAACCCCTTTCTGACCAAACCAACTTGATACAAAACAAATAACTCAAGTTATTACATTTCAATCCAGTTTCCACTTTCGTCAGCATATAATGTTCCGGCAGTACCATCTTCCAATGATACTTCTAACTTATATTGCTTTTCTTCGTTAACATAGGCCTTGTCGATACTAGCTGTTGGATAGTTCTTAGAAACGGCAGCAGTAACAGCTTCTGGTAATTCATCAGCAGCTACTTCGTTAAAACCATCTTGAGTTGCTACGACTTCAGTTGCCTCTTCTTGAACTGATTCAGCATCTTGAGCGAATGCAGTAAAACTTCCTAGTGACAGTGCTAATACAAAAACTAATTTTTTCATGATATTTATCTTTAATAGTGTTATTAATAATTGAACTCTCTATATACATAGAAAATATGATACCAATCTCAACATAAATTATAATTGATTGATTATGAATACTTTGAAAAATGACGACTTGTTTTAATGTGTGTAATTCTGTGAACTTTCGTGAAAAAATGTGTAAAATGTAAACGCAAGGATGTTGTATTTCTAAACACGGAGTCATGGTCATTTCTAACATAAACATCTTATGAGTTACAGTGTGATATATGTAAACATGAAAAAAGCCCTAACGTTTCCGTTAGGGCTTTTTCTTTCCACAAAATAATCTAAACGATCACTCTTGGAAAATTATTGAGTGCCTGATTACATGTCAATCCAGTTACCTTCAGCATCTGCATACAATTCAACTGCAGAACCGTCTTCTTTGGCAACTTCCAACTTGTATTGAGCCTCTTCGTTAACATAGGCCTTAGAGATAGCAGCACCTGGGTGAGCAGCTTCTAGAGCGGTAGCAATAGATTCTGGTAACTCTTCGATTGCTACTTCGTTAAAACCATCTTGAGTGGCCACAACTTCAGTTGCTTCTTCTTGAACTGATTCAGCATCTTGAGCAAATGCAGTAAAACTTCCTAATGACAATGCTAATACAAAAACTAATTTTTTCATGATTCTTATTTTTAATAGTGTTATTAATAATTAAACTCCTTATGTATATAGAAAATATGATACCAATCTTATCAAAAATTACAATTTGTTGAATATCAACATGTTACAATATACACCTCTACTTTAGTGTGTGTAATTTTGGGGAGGTAGCACTAAAACTGTGTAATATGTAAACAACATTTGACTTTTAAAGCAATGTGAGTTATGAAGGGATATCTCAATCAATTACGTAAGACAGTAAGTATAAAAGGAAGACCATTAAAAAAGCCCCAACGTTTACGTTGGGGCTTTCCTATTCATTTCTACGATTAAATCGCAGAAAATCAATAGACGCCTAATTACATATCGATCCAGTTGCCTTCAGCATCTGCATACAATTCTACAGCAGAACCGTCTTCTTTAGCAACTTCCAACTTGTACTGTGCTTCTTCGTTGGCATATGCCTTAGAAATAGTAGCACCAGGATGTGCAGCTTCTAGAGCGGCAGAAATTGCTTCTGGCAACTCTTCGATTGCTACTTCGTTAAAACCATCTTGAGACTCAACTACTTCAGTTACTACCTCTTCAACGGCAGGAGCTTCTTCTTGTGCGAAAGCAGTCATAGTTCCTAGAGACATTGCTGCTACAATCATTAAATTTTTCATCTTTGTGTGTTTTTAAATTATTGTTTTTGTTTTGAAATCATATAGTATAAAGGAAAAATAATGCCAACCTACATTTTTTGTTTAAACAAGAACTTAAAATACTTATTATCAGATGTTTAAATAAAATATTTCGCGAACAAGATATGTATATGGATGTGTAAAAACCCGAAAAAGTGTGTAAGACTTACACACTTTTTCGGGTTTTCGGCCCCATGAGGCACAAGGTAAGATTTACCTATAATTACCTACTTTACCTGATGAGCCGGTTTCAAGAGGTCATTAACAGTTTTTACCGGATTAAAGGTAACCAATGGAACTTCTACAAAAATGGTATTCCAAAAAGCCATAGCACCGTTCCAAAGTCCGGGCAGTTCCAATGCCTTTAGTGCTCTTCCTTCTTTGGTCTTGCTTGTTATAAAACCTTGTTTTCGGTTTACAAAGTTCAAAAGATTATACTTCTCTCCCTTATAATTTTTTATCCCACAAACTAGATCTACCGGGTTAAAATGTGTTGAATTCTTCAAAATAGCCAATTGGTTTTCATCTGCCATATCGATTTGCGCCGACTCTACGATTTGCAACGACACATGGTTATTTTGGTCAAGTATCCAAAATGGTCCGCCACCGGGTTCTCCCTCATTTTTCACCATACCACAAATACGTATGGGTCGATTAATTTTGTCTTTTAATATGTCTAATTGATCTTGAAGACTAAATCCGGAAAAGTTCTCGGGTAAGCGAACATTCAATTCGTCTTTCAGAAAACGTTCGATCTCTTCCATCAATTCAGCCGTCATGTCACCTTCGTCCAATTGTTTGGCGTAAGCAAAGGCTTTTTCTTGCACCCGTAATAAGAGACCCGCAAGTATCTTTTTATTCTTCGCGATAGCCGCAGCGAATTCTGGTGCCACCACATTATCAATATTTTTTACAAAAATAATATCGGCATCTTGTTCATTCAGGTTTTCAATAAGTGCCCCGTGTCCGCCAGGCCTGAACAATAAGGACCCATCCGAATTTCGAAAAGGTTTGTTATCCATATCTACCGCAATGGTATCGGTAGAAGGTTTTTGATAGGAATAGCTAACATCAAATGACGTTTTGGTCGCATCGGATACTCTTTGCTTGATTTTCTCAAACTCTTTATTAAACAGTTCCCCATGTTGTTCAGAGATGGTAAAATGTAGTTTGGCCGAATGATTGTTTTTGGCATAGGCTGCAGCCTCTTTTAAATGCTCTTCGAAAGGGGTGGCAGTATAATCTCCATAATTGTGAAAAGGCAATAATCCTTTAGGGTAAAAACCGTAATTCAGGGCTTTATCAGACAGAAGTTCTTTCACAAAGAGATATACTTCTTCATCTTTTGAGTTTGTTCTACCCGCAATCCTATTTTTCACAAGATCGTAAAATGCAAAATTCTGCATTCCTTCGGAAAACCGTTTGATATCACTATCATTTGTACGCTCGATATAGGCCTCTAGGCTTTCTTTGGTGAAATCATAATTCTCAAGAAAATTGAACAAAGCCTTGAACATTCGAGATGCTGCACCAGAAGCGGGCACGAACTTAAGCAATGAAAACTGATCATGTGAATTATCAAAGCGCTGTACCAATACGTCTTCCACCCCTTGTGAAAACTTGGAAATACCGTCACCGACCACCGCCGCTTTTAACAAATGTACAAACGGCACACCCTCTTTAAAGGTCTTGATCTGGTTTGCTACTATTTCAGTTTCTATTTTCTTCTTTGAAAGCTGTGCTAAATCGTTTTCTGAAAATTGTGTCATTTGCTCAATAGTTTATCAATGTGTTTAACGGCCTTAGCCATTCGTTCTTTTTTATCACCCTTTAAAATAACAAAATTTCGTTCATACTTTTCCAACGTAAGTTTAAAATACTCGAACATTCTTTCCCTTTCATTGGGTTTATCACGCAAATCGTCTCCTACCCACGGTATATCGACAGAAGTCAAAAAATATAGATCGTACGTATTTTTTAAGGCATGCTGCTCTAAAATCGGGTTGCAATGACCAAGATAATAGGCCTCGGAGTATACTTTTGTCTCCAACAGATCGGTATCACAGATTAAGACATTAGTTGCCTTTTTCGCCAATTCGTTTTCAAGTTGCATCTGACCTTTGGCAATCGGAAGCAAATCTTCCGGCTCACAAGTCTTACGTTCGTTGTTCCATTTCTCTTGAAGATACGCCCGTGCGTATTCTGGCACCCAAACCGTATTATAATGGCGAGCCAATTGTTCCGATAGTGTTGTCTTTCCAGTCGATTCAGGACCGAAGAGTACTATTTTAATAATGTTCGAGGGCTCTTGTTCAAACTCTTTTTCCATGCATGGTACCCGTAAATGGCGATTATGGTAAACAAAAAGTACTGTATGGCCGTAAATATAAGTCCTTTGTATAAATAAAGTGGAACTGATATAATGTCACCAATGATCCAATACGTCCAATTTTCGAGTTTCTTCTTTGCCATAAGCCACATTCCTATAAAAAAGATGGCGGTAGTAAGTGCGTCGACATAGGCCGTCCAATTATTGAACTTGTCGAAGAAAAGATATACTAAACAGACGAATACTATAGTACTGACAAATAGTATGACCGACCACTTTTTTTCTTTTAATGTAGTTCGGGTTATGGGTATAAAATGATCCTCATCTGTTTTTCTCGTCCAGATATACCATCCGACAATGCTCATCGTAAAATAGTAGGCATTTATGAGCATATCACCCAAGAGTCCGTAAATCAATAGAATATAAACGAAAATGGCAGTACTGATGATACCCGTAGGAAAAACCAAAATATTCTCTTTCTTAGAATACCAGACACTCAAAAAACCAAAGAACACACCAATCATCTCCAATACGATCAAATGTATTGGAACACCTTGGTACTGAGAAAAAATCCAATCAAAAATGTGGCTCATACCCGCTTCGGTCACTTTTTACAATTTTCATAAAAAGCAGGCCTCGATCCATTAGTTCAAAAGCAGTCTTTATTTCGGTTTGAAGTAATTTCATTACCGCATCGTACTCACCGTAGACCTGAGTGCTTAATGGATTTTCAAGAACAGTAAGATCCGAAGCTCTAAGTTTTTTGATAAAATCGATGATGCGTTCTTCGAAATCATTCTGTAATGGAGAAAAAGTCAGTTCTACGGAAATATCCATTTAATATTGCTGTTAAAGATTACTAGGCAATTAATACAAAAAAAGAGATTGCGTCAATTCTAAAATACCGTTTACGGAAAATTAGCCCTAAGTCTTGAGGGCGTATACGCAGGTAAAGCCTTCGAACTCTAAAAAGTGTATATCATAAGAAGATGTATCACCATGGTAAAGTACTTCAGCAGTGGTTTGATTGTCGGAAAAAGAAAAGTCTTTCACATCTACGTGGTGTAAAAAGCTGAGCCCGTGCTTGGCGTAAATTTTAAAAATTGACTCCTTGGCACCCCAAACGATCGTCAGTTTCTGAATTAGAGCATCGGTATTGGCAATAGTACGGTATTCTTCTATCGGTGTAAATTTATTGGCAATACGTAATATCTTTTCCCGTTGCATTTCAATATCGATTCCCACTTCTTGCGTATCGCTGATAATTATACCTGTAAATTCGTGGGAATGCGTAATCGATATATGTCGCCCATCCTTTAAATGGGGTTTGCCTGCTTCATCATAGTATAGGTCTTCATCCACATAGCCCGCCTCTGCCATTAAATGACGAATGCTCAAAAACCCGCGACGATGCAATTCAGACTTCATGCCATCCATGCGATTTTGACAATGAGGGGTCAACCTGATGCCTTCAGAAAGTTGGGCTTCAGACTCTTCGATCTTCCAAATGTACAGTTTGATCGAGGAACTTACGGTTATTGTCTTATATAGTGGCATTTTGTTTGTTAAGTAATTTGTAACTTTGTATGCGCTAAAAATGACAGAAAAACTGTCATATAACGAAAATAAAAATAAAAAAGGATATGAGCACCAAAACTATTGCCTATGTGCCTTATAAAGTAAAAGATATTTCACTTGCCGCATGGGGAAGAAAGGAAATTGACCTTGCGGAAGCAGAAATGCCCGGTTTGATGTCATTACGGGAAGAGTATAAAAATGAGCAACCATTAAAGGGTGCACGCATTGCTGGATGCCTGCATATGACCATACAAACAGCGGTATTGATAGAGACTTTGGTCGCTTTGGGTGCCGATGTTACTTGGAGCTCGTGTAACATTTTTTCTACGCAAGACCATGCCGCGGCCGCAATCGCAGCAGCTGGTGTTCCCGTCTATGCCTGGAAAGGAATGAACGAGGAAGAATTTGATTGGTGTATCGAACAAACCCTTTTCTTTGGCGAAGACCGACAACCTTTAAATATGATTTTGGACGACGGTGGAGATCTTACCAATATGGTACTGGACAAATACCCTGAATTGGCCACGGCGATCAAAGGACTTTCTGAAGAAACTACCACAGGGGTTCACCGTTTATACGAAAGGGTGAAGAAAGGCACATTGCCGATGCCTGCTATAAATGTGAACGATTCTGTTACCAAGTCGAAATTTGACAATAAGTACGGATGTCGTGAAAGTGCCGTAGATGCCATTCGTAGAGCTACCGACACTATGTTAGCCGGAAAAAAAGTAGTTGTAGCCGGTTACGGCGATGTCGGTAAAGGTACTGCCGCTTCTTTTAAAGGAGCCGGTTCTATCGTAACGGTAACAGAAATCGATCCGATTTGCGCACTTCAAGCCTGTATGGACGGATTTGAGGTTAAGAAATTGGAAAATGTTATTGGTAAGGCCGATATTGTGATTACTACTACTGGTAACAAAGACATTATACGGGCCGAACATTTTAAGGCTTTGAAAGATAAAGCCATCGTTTGCAACATCGGACATTTTGATAATGAAATCGATATGGCTTGGCTAAACGGAAATTACGGCAGCACCAAAGACGAAATAAAGCCCCAAGTAGATAAATACACGATTGACGGCAAAGACTTGATTATTCTAGCTGAAGGCCGTTTGGTCAATTTGGGTTGTGCTACGGGGCATCCTAGTTTTGTAATGAGCAACTCGTTCACTAACCAAACCCTGGCACAAATCGAACTTTGGAAGTTTAGCGACAAATACAAAAACGACGTATATATGTTGCCAAAGCATTTAGATGAAAAGGTAGCAAAATTACACTTGTCCCGTTTGGGCGCCGAACTCACTGAACTTAGCGAAGATCAGGCCGAGTATATTGGTGTAACTGTTCAAGGCCCATACAAGCCAGAGTATTACAGATACTAAATTATTCATCTCCCTTTGCATGCATGCAGTTCAAAGGGCAGTCAGACATTGTAAAAAACCTCCACAGCAATTGTGGAGGTTTTTTTTATAAAGCTAAGTGACGTGCAACTACTTTTTGATAGACCTCCCAGTATGCAATCGTTTAAACAAGGCGCCCTAAACTCTTTCCTGATAAACAAAAAAACATCGGCCAGTGCACAATGCAATAGCCGATGTCTTTAATTTCAAAGAACCCTTCAGTTCAATCTGTTATATCGATTTGTTCGACTTAAACATTCTGAGGAACTTCAAATCCTGGTCGATAGTTCCGAGTTAAATATTTATCGGCCTCGGCATCATTGACAAACTTCTCGGTTTTTGGATCAAAGTTCAATACACGGCCTGTTCGATAAGCAATATTACCCAAATGAGCCAAGCCTGAAGAAAGATGCGCCGTTTCAACCGGTCCGTTAAGGATTGATTTATCATGTTTGCGAACTGCTTCGATAAAGTTGGCAAAATGGCCATCAGTACCACCGTCTCCTCTGTCCATGCCCGTACCAGATTCTCCTCCGTCTTCACCAGATTTACCTGGAGTACGGTCTTGACCCAAATACGTTTTATATTTGTCATAACCATCTACCACAAGTATCCCTTTGTCCCCATAGAAAATATTACCTACAGTAGCCCCTTCTTCGGTGTTCGTACACCAAGGACGTACTTCAAATTGTATGATTTTATTTTCATCTGGGTAATTGTATACCGAGGTAAGTAATTCGGGAGTCTCTTTACTATCATTCCAAAGAAATTTACCTCCCATAGAGGTAATTTGGGTTGGAAGACCGACATCTAAGCCCCACATGCAGAGATCCGTCTCGTGAATACCTTGGTTGCCGACATCTCCATTTCCATAATCCCAATGCCAGTGCCAATTGTAATGCACCAAATTTTCGGTAAATGGCTGTTTTTGGGCCGGGCCAGTCCATAAATCATAATCTAGACCAGCAGGAACAGGAGAAGTCCCTTTATCACCGATATCTCCTCTCCAGCGAAAAACAAGTCCTCGCGCCATATAAACACGCCCGATGTAACCATCACGCATTAATTCAATGGCTTCATTCACGGCGGGAGAACTTCTCAATTGTACACCGTGCTGAACAATACGATCATATTTTGTGGCGGCTTCGACCATCTTACGTCCTTCCCAGATATTATGTGAGCCCGGTTTTTCGACATAAACATCCTTACCAGCCTGACAAGCCCAAATAACAGAAAGTGAGTGCCAGTGGTTAGGGGTCGCAATACTGACGACATCGATATCCTTGTCATCAAAAACACGACGAAGATCTTGCTCAAGCGCTACATCTTTATTGTACGTTTCCTTAAACGATTTTTGACGCTGTTTCAAGAGGTTCATATCAGGGTCGCATAGTGTGGCGATGCGTACATTGTCCTGTGCCATGAAACTTTTAATATGACTTTTACCACGACCATTAACACCCAACACCGCGGCATTTATTCGGTCGTTAGCTCCAAAAACACTTGCTGAGATAATGGTTGGCGCCGTTATTACAGCCGATGAAGCTACGGCCGTTTTCTTAATAAAGGACCTTCTCGTTGATTTCATTCGCTATTATATTTAGTTAAACTTAAAATTCTTTGAATACTGCCATTACGAACTCATTTATTTGAAACCTTACCAAAGTCCAAAACGACTTTTGATTGTGATAAAAAATTAAGCGATGCCTTATTTCTCTTCTTTCTATTTAGACGGCCTCTTTGTGAAAAAATCGAGCAAAAAATACAGCATTGTCTTTAAGACAAGGAAAGTTAACACTATTTTTTAAAATCGGTAAAAATGTGGAGCTGGGAATAGGAAAAGTTTAGTAATTTAACATTTAGGGCACCGTTTCAGAACCTTCGTCTAGAGCAACGGGAAGCTCGGCGCCATATATGGGCTCTATTCAAGCCGCTTAAATAAAACAGTGATGTTGTAAATCTTTAGATTGGGTGGATATGGAATTGAAACAGCTGCTCTAAAAAATAAAGAGCGATGCCCAGTTTCTATTGCATGCAAGATTCTCAACCCCCTTCAGCTTTTATTTCTTCTTGATTCCAGAAAAAATACGAAACTGTTTAATTTTATCGATGGCTCACCCCCTAGTGGTTGTGTCTTGACATCAAATCTCTATACTTCTCAGAATCTTCCTTTGAGTGATTTCCATAATCATCGATTATGACGTGTGGTATACTGTTAGCCTTCAAAAATATTGCGATTCTATCTAATTTCTCCGGTGTACCTTTTATTTCAATCTTGGCCATTTTGTAATAATTTAATCAAGTTACATTATAATGTATTAAGCCATCGTATGCTCTTCGGGAAGTACCGAAGAAATTATGAATAAGAGTGGGGAATAGTCATAATTTTAAGTCCTCAATGAAAAAATGGAGGTATTAAATATAATAAAAAAATCTTTATCCTTATATAAAAAAGGGAGTTATATACTCTCTTTCAATCCGTTAGCGTACGAAAAAACCCTTTCCGTTTCCAAAAAGGGTTTTCACTATCTACTATGTAAAGAAAATTTTACTAAGCCTCGAAAGGCTCTATGGAAACATAAGACTTTCCACCTGATTTCTTTTCAAATTTTACAAGTCCGTCAACACGGGCATGTAATGTATGATCTTTACCGGCATATACGTTTTCACCTGGGTTATGCCTAGTTCCCCTCTGTCGAACGATAATGTTTCCAGCAATTGCAGCCTGACCACCGAAAATCTTAACGCCTAAACGTTTCGATTCCGACTCCCTACCGTTCTTAGAACTACCTACACCTTTTTTA
Organism: Kriegella aquimaris; assembly: GCF_900103215.1. Classification (GTDB taxonomy): domain Bacteria; phylum Bacteroidota; class Bacteroidia; order Flavobacteriales; family Flavobacteriaceae; genus Kriegella; species Kriegella aquimaris. The sequence goes on along the minus strand of NZ_FNGV01000002.1, from coordinate 411,748 downwards.
TGTGCCATCTTCTAAAATTTTATATGTTACTTGGGAAAGCAGTCTTACTTTCCTCCGTTCAATTCGTCTTGTAATTTCTTTAACTCATCCCACTTACCATCGGCAGCCAATTGTGCCTGTTGTGGCCATGTTGTTGGATCTAAATGAGCCATTCTTGAGCTTGCCTCAGTCAATATCTCTTTAATATTGTCTGGTTCTGCCTTTGCCAACTTGGCATAAGTTCCAATACCGGCATTTGTCAAGGCTTCTGCCGCCTTCGGTCCGATACCTTCAATTTTTTTCAAATCATCACCCTTGGCAGCTGATTTCTTTGGTGCCGCTTTCTCGGCTTTCGCCTTCGATGCAACGGATACTTCTACAGGTGCTGCTTTACCTTCTGCTTTTTCCTTAGGTGGCTTAGCCTCCTTTTTGGGTTCTGCTTTTTTAGCACCTTTAGATACAATACTTTCGATTACGATTTCCGTCAATGACTGACGATGTCCGTTTTTCTTACTGTACCCTTTTCGTCTTTTCTTTTTGAAGACGATTACTTTGTCACCTTTTAGGTGCTTAATGACTTTCGCCTCAACAGCGGCTCCGTCTATAGCTGGGGCGCCAATAGTAATGTTCTTTCCGTCATCTAAAAGAAGTACATTGTCAAAAGTTACCTTTTTACCTTCTTCTGTCTGTAAACGGTGAACATACACTTTTTGGTCTTTCGCAACTTTAAATTGCTGCCCTGCCATCTCTACAATTGCATACATAGCGTGTATATTAGTTATATTACCACCTATTATTTTTCAATAAGCGGATGCAAATATACTGCTAAATATCAAATGTACAAGTGATTTTATCGAGTTTTTAAACCGAACGCTTCTTTAGGTTGTTGCTTGATTTAAAGAGCTGCATAAAAGATAGGGTCAATACCAAAGTAGTTGCAAAGCCCATAATGGCCACTGTCACAAAAACGATGCCCTCAAAACCTGCGTAATCTTTTGCCCAAGCTGTAGATAGTTCACTTAAAAAGCTGGTATTCAATTCCGTAGAATACAAAGCAAAAAATACGGTGAAAATAAACGTTGCCACTCCCCCGGTAACCAACCCGGCTATAAAACCCTTTCCATAATCGAAACTGGGGTCTTTTAACCTCAAATATTTGATAGCCTCATAAATTCCGAACCCAGTGATTATAGCATTAAAAAGGCTGTAAAACACATTTGTGTGCAAATTAAATAGCGAAAGAATCAAAAAATATGCAATAAGACAGCCACTTGTGGCTATCCCAAAACGAATTGGAAGCGCAAATTGTTTCATTTATCACAGTTTTCAAGTTGACACCTTCAAATTACATAAAATTTACAAATTAACGTTACAAAATCTTGTTAAAGCACCATACCTTCCAACCCAAGCACCAAAAAAAAATTATATTCGTTGTAACGAATCGCGACAATGGACTACCTACATTATACACGAACTAAACACTATATCAAAATGAAGGCAAATTTATTATTAACGATTTGTTTGATGCTACTTGCGACTATCTCCAAGGCGCAGGAAGTTGCCTATCAAGAATACAATCTCGACAATGGATTGCATGTAATATTACATCAAGATAACGCCGCACCAGTCGTTACCACTTCGGTAATGTACCATGTTGGAGCCAAAGACGAAAATGAAAATAAAACAGGCTTTGCCCATTTCTTTGAACACTTGCTCTTTGAGGGTACGGCAAATATTGAACGAGGGGAATGGTTTAAAATCGTTTCTTCGAACGGAGGACAGAACAATGCAAATACCACCCAAGATCGCACCTATTATTATGAAGTATTTACTTCGAACAACTTAGAATTGGGCTTGTGGCTCGAGTCTGAACGTTTAATGCACCCTGTTATCAATCAAATAGGGGTCGACACCCAAAAGGAGGTTGTTCAAGAAGAACGCCGCATGCGCTACGATAATTCCCCCTATGGTCGATGGCAAGAACAAATGGGTATCAATTTATATAAAAAACACCCTTATCGTTGGCAAACCATTGGTTCATTGGAACATCTGGCCAGTGCCAGTCTCGAAGACTTTAAGAATTTCAACAAAACATATTACGTTCCGAACAATGCGGTTCTCGTCGTGGCAGGTGATATCGATATAGCAACCACAAAAAAAATGATTAACGACTATTTCGGACCAATTCCTAGAGGAGAAAAAATTCAGCGTAAAACAATCACCGAAGACCCAATAGCACAGACGATAAAAGCCAGCTATAAAGACCCCAACATTCAAATACCTGCAATTTTCGCCGGGTACAGAACACCAAAAAATACAGATAGGGAGGCTTACGTTCTCGATATGATTTCTACCTACCTAAGCAGCGGAAAAAGTTCAAAACTCTATAAAAAACTGGTTGACGAAGAAAAAAAGGCCGTACAGGTCTTTGCCTTCAATATAAGTCAAGAAGATTACGGTTCCTATGTTATCGGCGCACTTCCTTTAGGCGAAAATTCACTACAAGACCTTTTGAATGAAATCGATGAGGAAATAGTAAAGCTGCAGACCGATTTGATATCTGAAAAAGATTACCAAAAAATTCAGAATAAATTCGAAAATCAATTTGTGAATTCGAACAGTAGTATCGCAGGCATTGCCAATTCATTGGCCCGCTATTACCTACTCTATGACAATACTGATTTAATCAACTCTGAAATCGAAATATATAGGTCGGTTACCAGAGAAGAAATCAAAAATGTAGCTAACAAATACCTCAACCCCAATCAGCGCGTAGAATTGCAATATTTACCAGGGGAATCTACCGGAAAGTAATTGCTGAAAACACAAAAACAGATGAAAAAACATATAGCCCTTTCGCTAACAATTTTATTTTTCGGCCTATCGTTACATGCACAGATCGATCGTAGCCATGCCCCAAAACCAGGACCAGCACCCGAAATCAACCTAAAGGACCCGCAACGCTTCGAAATGAAGAATGGTTTGAAAGTTATGGTAGTAGAAGACCATAAACTACCAAAAGTGTCCGTTCAATTGTTGATTGACAACCCTCCTATCTTGGAAGGCCAAAAAGCTGGGGTGTCGAGCTTGACCGCCAGCTTACTGGGTAAAGGCTCAACATCAATCTCGATGGATGATTTCAATGAAGAGGTCGATTATTTGGGCGCCAGTATTAATTTTGGTTCACAGAGCGCATTCGCCAATTCGCTCAGCAAGTATTTTCCGAGAATCTTTGAGCTTATGGCCGATGCGGCCCTAAACCCTAATTTCACGCAGGTCGAATTCGACAAGGAAAAGGCCAAATTGCTAACCAATCTTAAAAGTCAAGAGAAAGATGTCTCAGCAATTTCCAATAGGGTTCAAAGTTCACTGGCCTACGGAAAAGATCATCCCTATGGGGAGTTTGTGACGGAGCAAAGCGTCATCAATGTAACCCTGGAGGATGTTAAGCAGTTTTATACCGATTATTTCGTTCCTGCCAATGCCTATTTGGTAATCATCGGAGACGTAAACTTTAAAGACACCAAGGAATTAGTGGAAACCCATTTCACACCATGGACAAAGGCCGTACCACCATCATTTCAATTTTCAAGACCTTCAAATGCACTATATACCCAAATCAATTTTGTCGATGTGCCCAATGCCGTTCAATCGGAAGTGGCAGTGGAAAATTTGGTGAACTTAAAAATGGCTGACGATGACTACCTTTCGGCCCTTATGGCCAACCGTATTTTGGGAGGGGGTGCCCAAGGAAGACTTTTTCAAAACCTCAGGGAAGACAAGGCCTACACCTACGGAGCTTACTCTGGTATGGGCAATGATAAATACGCCCCTGCCAGTTTTAGCGCTTCGGCAAGTGTTCGTAATGCGGTGACCGACAGCACTATCGTAGAGATTTTGGGCGAGATTGACAAAATTATAAAAGAGCCCGTTTCCGAAGAAGAATTAAAGAACGCAAAAGCCACGTACATCGGTAATTTCGTACTGGCCTTGGAACGGCCCGAAACCATGGCGCGATATGCCATCAATATGGAAACGGAAAACTTACCCAAGGACTTTTACAAAACGTATCTCGAGCGAATCAATGCCATCACTATTGAAGATGTTCAACGCGCAGCAGAAAAATACTTCACAGTAGCTAATGCCCGTGTTGTGGTCACAGGAAAAGGCAGCGATGTTTTAGAAAATCTAGAGAACATCACCTTTAACGACAAACCCTTACAGGTTAAATATTTTGACAAATTTGCCAATCCGGTAGCCAAACCAAATTATGAGACCGCACTTCCAGAAGGAGTGAATGTGAATACGGTATTGAACAAGTATATCGAAACCATCGGAGGTAAAGAAAAATTAGAAAGTGTAGCGTCATTGGCGATGATGGCAGAGGGCGAAATGCAGGGAATGAAGCTCAACCTAGAACTTAAAAAGACTTCGAAAGACCAGTTCATGCAAGACATAAAGGTCATGGGCAATTCTATGACCAAACAGGTTTTGAATGGCAATCAGGGCTACATTATTATGCAGGGACAACGAAAAGAAATGAGCGATGAAGAAATCAAGAAAGTAAAAGATGAATCTATGCTATTTCCTGAATTAAGGTATCTTGATAGCGATGTGTCTTTGGAAAGTATTGAGGATATTGACGGGAAAAAGGCTTATAAAATCAAAGTTTCGGAAGAAAAATACATGTTCTACGAAGTGGAGACCGGTTTGTTGGCCCAAGTAGTAACAAGCACTGAAATGGGCGGACAAACAATGACAAGCACAATTAGTTATAGTGACTATCAGGAAATTTCCGGAATACAATTCCCGTTTACGATCTCACAAACCATGGGTCCTCAAAAACTTGACTTTGCCGTAAAGGAAATGAAGGTCAACAAAGGAATTTCAGATACCGATTTCGAGTAGTGGTGTGTTGAAAAACTCATGTCAAGTAGCTTTGATATATTGCCGCAACACATTTGATAAAAACAGTAAGCTTAAGGTAAAATTGGTCAAAAAATCAAAAAACATTCACTTATAATGAAAGATTTTTTAATCAATTCTTTTATAATTATCGGATTGATTTCCGCTAATCCTTTATCTATACAAGCACAAACGAAATCCGATAAGGTTAAAAAACCGAACATCATATTTATCATGGCCGATGATATGGGGTGGACAGGTTTGAGCGGGTTTGGAAGTGATTTACACGAAACACCGATAATCGACAAGCTTTCCAAGGAAGGAATGAAATTTACCAGCGCCTACAGTGCAGCAGCCATTTGCACCCCGACTAGGGCGTCCATTTTGACTGGAAAATGTCCGGCCCGGTTAAATATGACCACTTGGCACGAGAATGCCGGACCACCGCCCCCCAATACGGAATACAAGCTTCTTCCTCCCACTACCTTGCCCAACCTTCCGCTTGATGAAGTTACCGTGGCCGAAATGGTAAAAAAGGCAGGATACTTTACCGCCCACATCGGGAAATGGCATTTGGGCGATGCAAATCATTATCCCGAAACACAAGGATTCGATATAAATATCGGCGGAACCATGTGGGGAATGCCGCAGACGTACTGGTACCCATTCAGAGGATGGAGGGAAAGTGATCAAGAAATCAGATATGTTCCTGGCCTGGATAATATTGACGGAAACAATGCGAATGTCTATTTAACGGATCGGTTGACAGACAAAGCTATTGAGGTGATAGAGGCAAAAAAAGATAGTCCTTTTTTTCTGAATTTATCCTATTATAATTGTCATGTTCCGATAGAAGGAAAGCCAGATTTGATCAATTATTTTCAAAATAAACTTACTTCTGAAAATATAAAACTTTATCATACCAATCCCGGATATGCCGCTATGATAGCCTCACTCGATGAAAATATCGGAAGAGTCTTCAAAGCAATCAGGAAAGCCGGCATAGATGATAATACAATCATATTTTTTTATTCAGATAATGGCGGACAGGTCAATTCAAGGGTGAACATACAAAATAATTATCCATTAAGGTCTGGGAAAGGTTCGCTATACGAAGGAGGTATAAGGGTGCCTCTTATTATTAAATGGCCAGGAATTACAAAGCCGGGCGAAGTATGTGATTATCCCGTTTCGTCTATTGACATTTTGCCAACCATTCATGAAATGATCGGTTTGACCGATGAAGGAAACCAAGTTGAAGAAATAGATGGCGTTTCAATGGTACCATTACTAAAAAACCCTTCTTCAACTTTAGACCGGGCAGCATTATATTGGCATTTCCCACACTATTACCCCAATACAACCCCAGTGAGTGCAATCCGAAAAGGAAAATGGAAATTGCTTCAATTTTTTGAAGACAATCATCTCGAGCTCTATGATCTCGATAGTGATCTAAGGGAAGACCATAATTTGGCCGATAGATATCCCGATATTGCAGAGAATCTTTACCATGATCTTAAAGTGTGGCGAAAAGCCAGTGATGCAAAGCTCCCAAGCCTGAATCCACAGTACGTACCAGCACCCTGATCAAGGGTATAGAACAATTATTGAACCCACTATTCGAAAGGCAGAACCGTTGAGAAATCACCCATACAAGAGGGGGCATAAAAACACATTTGATAGAAATTTAAACAGGGGGCTAAACCAAAGATTCATCTTTGAACTCATAATCACTTATATTTGCAATAAACACGACCCATGAAGCGTATCCTGTCATTTTTAAGTGCCGTAGTAGTACTATTCGCCGTAATTGCGTGCAAAAAAAACAAGAAGCCAGATGGCAATGCCGATCAAATGAATCAGGTCATGGCCATACATGATGAAGTAATGCCTAAAATGAGCGCTTTCGGTAAACTTGTAAAAGAACTTAAAAGCAAGGAAGACAGTACTGCGATGGGGCTGGAATACAAAAAAGCACGGGAAGACCTACAAGCTGCCCATAACAACATGATGGACTGGATGAAAGGTTTTGGAGACCGTTTTGATTCTGACGAAATTTTGAACGGAAAGGCCTTATCAGAAGAAAAGCAAGCGTGGCTTGACGAGGAGGAGCAAAAAATAAAAGAGGTACGCCAAGACATTAATTCAAGTATTGAGAAAGCGGAAGCCTTGTTGTCGCCTAATTAAATTCGTTCCACCATTCAGTAATTGCCATAGGCTCTTGATTCAAAACCACGGGTTGCCCGATTCTTGGCACAACTATCGAAACATCAAGTTCGGCCGCCCTAATGGCCAGACGCTCTACCGGTTCTGACCAAGGATGCATCGCCAGCTTAAAAGCGCCCCAATGAATTGGCATTATTGTTTTCGCCTTCACATCAACCCCGGCTTGGGCAGTCTCTTCCGGTAGCATATGTATTTCTTGCCACAAAGTGTTATATTGGCCACATTCCATCATAGCAAAGTCAAAGGGTCCGTATTTTTCTCCGATGTCTTTAAAATGAGATCCGTAGCCACTATCGCCACTGAAAAAGATATTTTCCGAAGCAGATTTAATAACCCAAGAACTCCATAGGGTTTTCCCACCATCAGTCAGGCCTCTTCCCGAAAAATGTTGCGCAGGGGTACATGCAAGTATGAGCTCCCCAAAGGTGGCTTCTTCCCACCAATCCAACTCCTTGATTCGGCCAGGTTCAACTCCCCATTCCGAAAGATGCACTCCAACGCCTAAAGGAGTATAGAACACTCCCACTTTATCCTTCAATTTCAAAATTGATCCGTAGTCTAAATGGTCATAGTGATCATGCGATAGAATGACGGCATCAATTTTCGGTAGTTTTTCAATTTCAATAGGCAAATTTTTACTGAATCGTTTCGACCCAAGCAACGGCGATGGCGCAGGAACCTCGCCGAACATAGGGTCTATCAATATACTTTTACCATTTATTTGCAGTAAAAAGGTTGAATGACCAAACCAAATCAAACGGGTATTGCCACTATATTGGGCAATATTCAATGAATCTGCCTCTTGCACGGTAATATTTTCCTTTGGCTTTGATTTGGGCTGTGGCCCAAAGAACCCTACTAAACTTTTGATATAGTCGTTAAAGCCCATGTTCATTTTTACGTCACCGATATTGGCAAAAACTCCATTTCTGTACTGTTGCGATTGCGTGTAAATTGCCTTTTGCGCTTTAGTTGCCGAACCACCAAATTGAGGACTAAAATTAACAAAGAGCATTACTCCTACTATCAAAATGAGGATAATTCCGCCAATGAAAACCACCATTCTCTTAAATATTTTTATGCTTTTAGACATTATTTCTTAATCTCCCTGTTATTACCCGTAACTTTTTAATACTGCCAATGAACTATTAGAACTGCTAAAAGCGCTACTTCCATCGCAGGGTTTCCATAATCTTTCGAATATCTTTTTGAAGATATTGGGCTGCCGGGTAGATAGAATCATAGTTGGGCTTTACATAGAAATAAAGCGAACCCGTCACAAAATGTTCAGTGCTATCGGTAACATAGAATTGCGACTGAGATGCCGCATTACCGCTGATTTCATAAATCATTCCGAAGACCTTATTTTCTTCATCGACAAAGGAATCACCTTCGATTCCGTCTGCCTTCACCACGTGTTCATACGATAATTTCTGGGCATCGGTCAAGAGTTTGTCAAGATTACCATCAACGTCTTTATAGGTTAGAAATATTGACCCCTTCATACTGGGGTAATCTAAGGTAAGTGATGTTTCTCTCTTGTCCTTTAGCCTTGCAATCGTGTTGTACTCAAATTCAAATTTCTCGGTTTCGAGCTTCTTTCTTTCCACTTTAGGATATTCAAGTCGCAATTGGGCCTTGGGCTTGGGAAGCACATCTTCCTTACAACTTAAAAAAGCGAACAGAACGAAAAGAACGAAAATTATTGAATTATTCTTCATGGGGCAGGGTCACCTTAATTTGTTTTAGACGCTTCTTATCAAGACTCTCGATCAAAAATTGATACTCTTTAAAAGCTACTATATCTCCCTTTTTCGGAAAATTTCCAGCTATCTCAAGCACAAAACCAGCTATTGTTTCAGATTCCCCTTTTTGTTCTTCAAATATCGAGGCATCATCTATTTTGATTACCCGATAAAAATCTTTCAATGCCGTCTTTCCATCAAAAACATAATTAAAGTCATCAAGTTTAGAGTACACCAAGTCTTCATCATCGAATTCATCACTAATATCACCCACAATTTCTTCAATGATATCTTCCAGCGTTACAATACCCGAGGTGCCACCATATTCATCAACGACCACGGCCAAATGGTTCTTTTTCTCCTGAAATTCCAACAACAGATCATCTAATTTTTTGTTTTCAGGCACAAAGTATGGATCACGGATCAGAGACATCCAATTAAAAGTCTTTCGATCGATATATGGTAGAAGATCTTTTACATAAAGAACACCCAGAACATTATCCATATTTTCAGAAAAGACGGGTATTCTTGAGTATCCGTTCTGTTTTATCTCTGTCATCACCTCCAGAAATTTCATTTCCTCGCTCAGCGCAAAAATATCGATCCTGGGGCGCATTACTTGCTTGGTATCGGTATTGCCAAAAGAAACTATGCCTTCCAGAATTTTTTGCTCTTCTTTGGTGGTATCTCCTTCAGAGGTAAGCTCCAATGCTTGCGAAAGATGATCGACACTTAAACTAGATTTCTCTTTTCCCAATTTATTATATAGAAAAATAGTGCCCGACCTCATGGGCAGGCTCAAGGGGGAAAAAATAAAATCTAGGACTTTCAAGGGGTATGCCATGAACTGAGAAAAATCAACGCGATTTCTATTGGCATAGACTTTAGGTAAAATTTCACCGAACATCAGAATCAAAAAAGTAGCGACCACGACCTCTAAAAGAAAGCGTACGGAGATAAAACCAAGGAGAACCGAATCAATACCAAAGAAAATGGTATCGCCAATTATGCTAAACAACAGTACCACGCAAATATTAATACCATTATTGGCAATCAAAATGGTTGCAAGTAATTTTTTTGGTCGCTCTAAAAGTTTTACAATAATGCTACTACGCGAGGTTTTTGCCTCTTCCATTTCATTGATATCGGTCGGGGATAGACCGAACAAGGCCACCTCTGCACCAGAAATAAGGGCAGAGCAAGCCAACAGCACTATAAGAAAGCCGATCTTAAGCGCCAGTGCACTGTCAAATACAATAAAATTAAATAGTAAACTATAGGGGTCAGGGTCCAACAGTCACGGTTTTATTTAGTTTTTTAGAACGGTAGATCATCTTCGGGTTCGGGTTCTTTTACCGGGGCCGGTTGCGTGGGCTTTGGGTTTGCTTTCTGCGCGGGTGTATTACCAGAATTTGGTTGGCCCGTACTTTGGTTGTTTGCCATACTCTCTTTTTTGGTAGTCAAGAAAGTAAAATCTTGCACTTGCACTTCGGTCGAGTAGCGGGTATTACCATCTTCACCCTGCCATTGCCGATTTTTTAGCCGTCCTTCTACATACACTTTATCACCTTTGCTTAAATACTTTTCACAAATTTCAGCGGCCTTATTGCGCACAACCACATTATGCCAGTCGGTATTGGTCACTCTCTCGCCGGTCTGCTTATTGGTATAGGTTTCATTCGTGGCAATCGGAAATCTTCCAATACAGCCACCACCCTCGAAATAATGCATTTTAACCTCATCTCCAAGGTGCCCTATCAACATCACTTTATTCAATGTTCCACTCATACTGCTGTCTTAACTTATTGGATATCAAAAGTACGAATTTTTCAGTGTTTTTATTAAATCTGCAATTAAAACAGGAACAGGAAATTCATCGAGCTTTCTCAATGCGATACCATCATCAAATCTAGCATCGGTTTTAACAATCCAAAATTTGGTGTAAAGATGCTGGTGTGACAATTTATGAACGATTTGATCTTCGTTGTGCAATGAAATTTCCGTTGATGAACCGAGCCCAAAGTTACTCGTAAGATGGTGCTTAATTTCACTCATATTACTTTCTGTTTTTGTTTCAAAAAGCGGAAATTCCCATAAATTCTGCCAAATCCCCTTCCCTCTGCGCTGCTGCAGCTTAATTTGATTTTCCGTATCCAACATCACCAAATAATTAAAATATCGCTTTTTTACTTTGGTCTTATTGATTTTTACAGGAAGCAGATCGACTAAATTCTTTTGAAGTGCAACACAACTTTCATTTAAGGGACAATTGCTACATTTCGGATTCTTTGGAGCGCATTGTATTGCTCCGAACTCCATGATAGCCTGATTATAGTCGCGAATGTTCTCGGTATTCATGACCTCTCTAGCCAACTGCTTAAAGTATTTAACCCCCGAAGTACTGTTAATCGGCGTATCAACGCCAAAATAACGCGCCAATACCCGATATACATTGCCATCGACTACCGGCTGGAGCTCATCAAAACATATCGATGCAATAGCACTGGCCGTATAATCACCAACACCTTTTAAGTTTAAAAGTTCTTTATAGGTGTTGGGGAAATGACCTCCGTAAGCTTCTACAACCATTTTAGCGGTAGCATGTAAATTTCTGGCGCGGGAATAGTACCCTAACCCCTGCCAAAGTTTTAAGACCTGCTCTTCTGAAGCATTGGCCAAATGTTCAACAGCAGGAAACGCTTCATTAAATTTTAAATAATACGGCAAACCTTGCGCCACCCGGGTCTGTTGAAGCATAATTTCTGACAGCCAAATCTTGTACGGATCTCGTGTACTCCGCCATGGGAGTGAGCGTTTATTACCTGAATACCAAAGGAGAATTTTTTCGGAAAAAGACATCAACTAGAATAGTGATTAACAAAAGTAGCAGTTTATATACTTAAAATTAGTTCTTTAGCCTGAAAGATTGAATTTAATTTATATATTTGCAACCCAAAAAAACATACAGAAAATCTAAAATTCAAGATGACGAAAGCGGAAATTGTATCGAAAATCTCAGACAAACTGGGAATTGAAAAAGGTGATGTGCAAGCAACGGTCGAAACATTCATGGAAGAGGTAAAATCTTCATTAGAGGGCGGAGACAATGTTTATCTCAGAGGCTTTGGCAGTTTTATAGTAAAAACTAGAGCCGAAAAAACAGGGAGAAACATTTCTAAGAACACGACCATCAAAATACCCGCCCATAATATTCCCGCATTTAAGCCTGCAAAGGTTTTTGTCGAAGGAGTTAAGAGCAATGTCCGGGTAAAATAATTTTTTAAGAATAATAACTAAAGCAGAACTTTATGCCGAGCGGTAAAAAAAGAAAAAGACATAAGGTAGCTACCCACAAACGCAAAAAGCGTAGGAGAGCTAACCGACACAAGAAAAAGTAGTTTTTAAACTACTTTTTCGTTTTAACACGTTCTTTGACATAGAAATTCACAAAGGAATTTCGACGGGTTTATATAACCTGTTTTGACAATTGTTTAATCTATCTGCCACAGTTGGCAGGTACAAATACATTCAGGTGAATAGAGAATTAATCGTAAGGTCTAGTTCAGACGCTGTCGATTTTGCCTTGTTAAAGGATGGAAAACTCACTGAATTACATAAAGAGGAAGACAACAACAATTTTTCTGTTGGAGACATATTCTTGGCCAAGGTACGTAAACCCGTAACTGGCCTGAATGCGGCATTCGTAAATGTCGGTTATGAAAAAGATGCTTTTCTGCATTATCATGACCTTGGTCCGCAACTTTCCACTATGCTAAAATTCATAAAAGGAGTAAGTACTGGGAAACTTAGGGATTACACCCTGAAAAATTTTCCCATTGAGAAAGATATTGATAAAAATGGCACTATTAGCGATGTCATAAAAGCCAATCAATCCTTATTGGTGCAAATCGTAAAAGAACCCATCTCAACCAAAGGACCCAGAATAAGTTCTGAGCTTTCATTAGCTGGACGTTATTTGGTCATGGTACCTTTTTCAGATCGTGTTTCCGTCTCTCAAAAGATCGAAAGCAAAGATGAAAAAGATAGGCTAAAAAGGCTTGTTACAAGCATTAAGCCAAAAGGGTTCGGAGTAATTATACGTACGGTCGCCCAAGGTAAAAAAGTCGCTGAACTGGATAAAGATTTGGAAAACTTGCTGAGCAAATGGTCAGCAATGTGTAAAAAATTGTACAAGGCGCCTACTCCTTCTAAAGTATTGGTCGAGCTCAACAGGGCTTCCTCTATTTTAAGGGATGTTTTCAATGATTCCTTTACAGGTATCCATGTTGACAATGAAACGCTTTTTGCACAAGTTCAAGATTACGTGCAAGAAATAGCACCAGGTAAGGAGTCTATGGTAAAATTATACAATACCCCTGTTCCCATTTTTGAAAAATTCGGGATCGAGAGGCAAATAAAAACCTCTTTTGGCCGCACCGCCTCAATGAGTAAGGGCGCCTATTTAATTATAGAGCACACAGAAGCATTGCACGTCATAGACGTGAACAGCGGTAATCGTTCAAACAAGGCCAAAAATCAAGAAGACACCGCTTTGGAAGTAAATCTTTTAGCGGCTTCTGAAATTGCACGGCAATTACGCCTTCGCGATATGGGAGGCATCATCGTAGTAGATTTTATAGATATGGTTAAGGCACCTCATAGGAGAAAGCTATTTGACCATCTCAGAGACGAAATGAAAGATGATCGTGCCAAACATAAAATTCTACCTCCGAGTAAGTTTGGTCTTATTCAGATTACCAGACAACGGGTACGGCCCGAAATGAATATTAAAACAACAGAGGAAAACCCTAACGGCAATGGCCAACAGGTAGAAGCCCCGATTGTTTTGATAGACAAAATAAACTCCGATTTGGAAAAACTTTTAAAAGGTCCGAAAAAGGATAATGGCATTATTTTGAACATACATCCGTTCATTGCCGCCTACATTACTAAAGGCTTTCCATCCATGCGCTCCAAATGGTTCTTAGAGCATAAGAAATGGATTAAAATACAACCTAGGGATGCGTATACGTATCTTGAATACCGTTTTAAAGATAAAGATGGTAAAACAATTTATTAAGTACTAAAAGCGACCTCAGTTACGGGGTCGCTTTTTTTATACCCCAATTTCGCCCTTTAAATAAAAATCCAGATTGACTATATTTTGGGTTTAGAATAATGAATTACTTGATATTTGTATACTTTAGCACTTTCAAGGCAGAAAATTGATAGCTTCTACGTAAACTAGAAACCTCGTCATTTAAAGAAATTTTTCTCCGAAAAAACAAGCAACAAAACTTCCAATCTCTAATCGGCCACAATTCGAAACCATAGTATAAATGACAACCCGAAAGTCATACACGCTTACCGAAGCAACCAAAAAAGTGGAGTACTACTGCGCGTACCAAGAACGTTGCCATAAAGAAGTTGCTGCCAAGCTACGTGAAATGAGAATGATTCCCGAGGCCATAGACCAAATCATAGTCCATCTTATCAAAGAAAACTATTTAAATGAAGAGCGTTTTGCACACAGTTTTGTTCGCGGCAAATTCAACATCAAAAAATGGGGAAAAAAACGTATCGAGCTTGAACTAAAACGTCGTGATATCTCTCCCTTTTTAATAAGAACAGCATTAAAAGAAATTGATAACCGCGCATATCAAGAGACCCTCGATACCCTAATTCATAAGAAATTGGCAACGCTAAAAGAGAGCAACATTCAAAAAAAGAAAAAGAAGCTCGCTGACTACCTATTGTACCGAGGATGGGAAAGTCATTTGGTATATGACAAATTAAATAATCTCGTCAAATAGGTTATACCTATTGTATATTGAACGATGCCCCAATATTAATCGTGAACTGATTGTGCAGCTTTTCAGCGGCCGTCAAATCTTCAGTTTTATATTTAGCAATTGGTGTTTGCAATTCGGTAAAAACACCAAAGCCATCGGTAAAGAAATATCGAGCCCCCAAGTGTCCCCCAAAATTCTTTAGCCCAAGATTTAATCCTGGATAAATATCTACATTATCGCCCAATTGAAATACACTCCCCAAATTAGCATTGAATTTCGCCTTAAGGTCTATTCGATCACTAAAATCGGCATCTACTATTTCATTTACCCCTAAAAGGTAAGTGGATGCAGCCCCAATTGAAAAATTTTCGCCTAGGCCGTAGTCCAAGCTCGTCATGATACCGCTACCATTATTTTGAAAGTTGGCACCAATCTGTAGTTTTAAATCCCCTTTTCCATCATAAGCTTGGGCGCTACCTATGGCAGTTATTAAAAGCAATAAGGCAAGAATCGATAATTTTCTCATTATAAAAATGTTAGTGTTTAGAATACAAATGTATCTATTTATCTAAAACTGGAGTGGTTGCCGCCAATTGTTTATTTGTTTTTGCAATGGCCTGTTCATTCTTCCAATCGATCCATTTCTGCCCCTTTACCTTTCGCATCATATTATCATATGTTCTCATAACGAATACATTGTACAACCCTTTGGCGAAATTAGCAGGGTTTTTAGGCCACGCCCTTAAGCTCATTGAAAATCCGGGGGAAATGTACTTCATATAGTGCCAGTATCCTTCTGGCATATAAAGTACCTCACCATGCCCGAGATGGGTTCGATATCCTTTTGCGTCTTTCAAAGAAGGCCATTTCTCAAAATCGGGATTGGAAAAATCGATACTTTCGTGGGTAATCAAAGAGTGTGGTACTTTGTAAAGGTTTTTAGTTTCTGATTGCGGAAACAAGATACATTCTTTTTTACCCTCAAAATGAAAGTGAAAAATATTGGCCATATCGATATCGTAGTGCATGAAAGTATATGAATCCATTCCTCCAAAAAAGAGCATGGGCAGCTTTTTCTTTAGTTTCAACCCAAAATCTGGATAGGCAAAGTCATTTTGTAACTCGGGCACCTGTTTAAATATGTTCCAAAGAAAAATACGGTATTTTGTAGGCTCTGACTTTAACAACTCAATGTATTCGGCCATCTTCATTTGGGCATGTGGCTGGTTAAAGCCCTCTTCATGCCTTACGGGACGGTCATCATATAGCGGAACTATTTTATCACCGGCCACCTTTTTCATATACTCCATATTCCATTTGGAGTAGGCAGGCCAATCTTCAACCGATTGCTCGATCACTACCGGTTTTTGGGGTTTAAAATAGTTATTAATAAACTCCTTTTTGGTAATCTTTTTGACTCTGGGGATGTCTTTTAAATTCAAGCTTACTAAGGTTATTTGGATTCAAAGTTAAAAAACCTTACAAAAAATTAGCCCAAAATTAACCTTTGATTAAGATTGCCCTGCTAATTTGGCCTTAGCCTTGGCTATTTCATTGCGTTCGATGGTATGGCCAGGTCGTGTCCATCTTGGCTTTTCACCCAAAGTCATGAACTCAGAATCTTGGGCCTCCACAGTTTTCGGCTGGGAAACCTTCGTAAACGGTTTCTGCGGACTTAAACCCAACAATTTGAACATTTCCATATCTTCATTTACGTCTGGATTTGGAGTTGTCAATAATTTATCGCCGGCAAAAATAGAATTTGCGCCTGCGAAGAAGCACATTGCCTGCCCTTCTCTACTCATCTCGGTTCTTCCGGCCGATAAGCGTACTTGGGTCTCTGGCATTACGATACGCGTAGTAGCCACCATACGTATCATTTCCCAAATGGAAATAGGTTCTATATCTTCCATCGGTGTACCTTCGACGGCAACCAATGCGTTTATAGGCACTGATTCGGGTTGCGGACTTAAGGAAGCAAGTGCCACCAACATTCCGGCGCGGTCTTCCAATTGTTCTCCCATTCCTATAATGCCACCACTACACACGGTTACATTACTTTTTCGCACATTATCAATGGTTTCCAGGCGATCTTCGAAAGCACGCGTTGAAATAATGTCTTTGTAATAATCTTCAGAAGTATCTAAATTGTGGTTGTAAGCGTATAGTCCGGCTTCCGCCAAACGCTTCGCCTGGTTTTCGGTTAACATACCCAAAGTGCAGCAGACCTCCATATCCAATTTGTTAATGGTACGTACCATTTCGAGCACTTGATCGAATTCAGGGCCATCTTTTACGTTTCGCCATGCCGCTCCCATACAAACACGAGAACTGCCTGACGCTTTAGCACGCAGCGCTTGGGCTTTTACATGGGGTACCGTCATAAGATCATTCCCTTCTATATCGGTATGGTATCGCGCCGCTTGCGGACAATACCCACAATCTTCGGGGCAACCACCAGTTTTTATCGACAATAAAGTCGACACCTGAACCGTATTGGGATCATGATGTTTACGATGAATCGTTGCCGCATCATACAACAACTCCATCAAGGGCTTGTTGTAAATATCCAGTATTTCTTGTTTGGTCCAGTTATGTCTTATCGTGCTCATCAATCTTAATTTCTTCTTGGCATCAAAAATAGCGGAAAACAGCTAGAAAATTGAATTCTAACCTTAAATATTGTCGCGACTTAATATAAAGGAAAAGAATAGTGCTATTTGGAATGCCAAAAATTCATGTCTTATTGAACTATAGGTCTAATCCCGATCACAATTCACCAAATAAAATACTCATAATTGGCCATATGTAGCACAATTTTACATATCTCGCTCATCGCTTCGTCTTATTTGTTATTATTTTCGTTTACTATAAATGAGCTGTAATGAAACTACTATTACTCACTTCACTATATTTTTTACCATTTAATATAATAACATTCGACCCTCCCGAACCTGAAATTGGAAAAAGATGGGTATTGAATTTACAGTACTCAGATGAGTTCGATGGAAACGTTCTTGATTCAAAAAAATGGCGAAATAGCTATATGGGCTGGAAAGGTAGAAGTCCTGGGTACTTTTCGCCAGATGCAATATCTGTAAAAGAAGGAACGTTGCAAATCAAAAATGGAGTTTTAGATAAAACCGTAAAACATCATGTTAAAGGTCAATACAGCATCAAGGGCGGCGCAGTTCAATCATTGGAAAAAACAGCTCATTTTGGCTATTACGAGGCTAGTTTTAAGGCTTCCAAAATAGCCATGTCGACTACCTTTTGGATGTCAAATCAAAAAATACCTGTTGATTTTGTCACCAAAATAAGTGACGGCAATTGTCAGAAAGACCAATTTAGTCAAGAACTTGACATTGCCGAGAGTATTGGAGGTACCATAAGTTCTGGGGATAAATTCAAGAAAAATATGAACTTTAACACCCACTACAGATACATTGATTGTGCTGGAGGAAAAGAAAAGTTCTATTCCGCAGGAAATAATGCTATAGAGGGTAATGGACAAGAAATTAATGCTCAACTAAGTTCGGAGTCTTGGGAAGATTTCCATATCTACGGGGCTTACTGGAAAAATGCAAACGAAGTTGCCTTTTACTCCGATAACGCCTTAATAGGGGACGTTCAGATACGAACAGACGTTGTGGACGAGCCGTTTCCCAGACCCCTGGGCATAAACATGGTTACAGAAACGTATGACTGGGCAACCCCCTATCCCACAAATAAAGAATTGACCGATGACACAATAAACACTTCTTATTATGATTGGGTTCGTTCATATTCTTTGGTAGATATCAATTATGAAGAAGAGAAAACCAATAATTATAGCGGGGAAGGGGCCAAGATTTACGTTGAAGAAATACGCTTTTTTGAAAAGCCCTCGGTAGCAGATGGAGTGCTAAAAATTCCTTATGTATACAAAGCAAATACAAATAAATTGCTTGTCTTTAAAGTAATCGACTCCAAGAACAAAGTGGTTTTTGAAACTTCTTTCACGCTTCTTTCCGGCTACGGAAAAGATATTAAGACATTGGAACTGCCTACGCTTGAGACCGTAAAAAATTACACCTTTTTGGGCGAGCTCACTACCTTAGATGGAAAAACGGTCAGTAGTAATACGGAGAAGTGATGAATGTACTGGCGTTGTATTATACTTATAATCTTTCTTTAAATAGACTTCAACAGTAACGTAGAATCCGAAGAAATAGCAATTTTTAAAATCCAAATCGAAAATATATCCCATAAATCATACAATCTATAACATTAATTTTTTTAACCTTAGGACAAGAAATACTTTGGCTTCAAAACCATATTCATGTTCGCTTCAAATTTTTTTTCGCCTAAATACAAATATTATATTCACGGGCTTATCTTTATTTGCTTGGTCTGGTTATTTTTTGATTCTATTGAATCTATGAACGATATGATTCAGAAACATAACTACCATGAAGATTTTAAAACTTACGGAAGCGCAAGGCTAATAATTCAAATTTTTTCATTTTATGTACTAGCATGGTGGTTAGTTCCTTTAACCATAGTTAACAGAAAAAAAGGTCTTCTTTATATTCTACTTTATTCACTTTTATACACCGTATGTGTTTCTTGGCTGTATGTCAATGTAACCTACATTATGTTTAATGCAGAAGCCCATGATTCAACAACATTTAACTATAGTTTTTTAAGCATTAAGCATCTAACCCGTAGTTTTTATGAATTTGCTACATTTATTTTTCTGTCTTCCGTTTATAGTATTGCCATAGTAGACAAACGTTTGTTGACAAAAAAGTTTACGAATAAACAATTAGAGGTAACAATAAACCTAATAATATTGTTTTTTGTCTATCATCTATTCATTCATAATGCGGGCATCATTCAGGTTTTCTTTCAAGTATCATTGTACATAGTCTTTTTCTATATAAACTCATTTCTATTCGGCCCTTTTTTACTAGGGGATAAGAAAATAGGTAACTATCTATTTAAGGTAATTCTGTCTTATTTATCTATTATCATAATAACCCTATTAATATATGGCACCCATTTTCTAGATTTCATACATTCCGCTGATTTATTTAACCTTACTATCTTCTTCATAATTACCACCATACTATCATTAACCTACACCTATATACGTTTAAAAATAAAAAATAGAGAACGCTTCTATAACCTCAAGTTAGAAGCCCAGGAGTCTGAACTCAATCTGTTAAAGTCACAGGTCAATCCTCATTTTTTATTTAATACCCTGAACACTTTGTACGCAACCGCCTTGGAGGAAAATGCCCTGAAAACTTCAGAAAGTATAGCCAAATTGGCTAACCTTATCCGTTATATGCAAAATGATATTAAAAAGAATTTTATTCCGTTGGAAAACGAAATAACATATTTAAAAGATTATATCACCATTCAAAAATTGCGCTGCGAAGTCACACCGGAAATCGTGACCAACTTTAAAAATATTGAAGGAAAAATCATCAGTCCGGGTCTGCTAATTCCGTTTGTGGAAAATGCCTTTAAATACGGAATAGACCCTTCGAAACCTTCAAAACTAATTCTGTCGGTAACGGGAGAAGAAAAAAAAATCAATTTTGAATGCACCAATAGCTACGATATCGAATTTAAAACTCCTTATAAAGATCGAGGGTTTGGAATCGGAATCACCAATACCAAACAACGATTACAATTGATTTATCCTAAAAAACATACCTTGGTTATTATAAAGGAAAAGGAAGTATTTAAAGTTAAACTCAGCATAACCACCATAGACTAATGATTCATGCCATTGCCATAGACGACGAGCCCAAGGCCATTAGTATCATCGAAAACTATATTTCAAAACTGGCCAATGTGATGTTGCTTAATCATTTCTACGACCCTAAAAAAGCCCTAGCCTTTTTGAAGCAGCATCCTGTGGACCTCATTTTTCTGGATATCAATATGCCCCATATGTCTGGCTTAGAAATGCTTCAGAATTTACAATTGAAACCTTTGGTGATATTTACTACGGCGTATTCTGAATTTGCATTGGAAAGCTACAATATGAATGCCGTAGATTATTTATTGAAACCGTTCGAATTCGCACGGTTCCAAATAACTATTAAAAAAGTTGAAGACCGGCTTTCAGTCCTAAAATCACAAAACACCTTTTTCTTTGTAAAGGATGGATTTAAAAATATAAGACTGTTATTCGACGAAATCTTGTTTATTAAAGGGGCCGGAAACTATTTAGATATTACTACAAAAGAAAAAAAATATAGTCCCAGAATGACTTTTATCGATGTTGTAGCGAAATTACCCTCACAGCACTTTATCAGGATACATCAATCTTATATTGTAAATATTTCTGCAATAGATAAAATAGAAAACAATCATATTCACATAGGAACCCATAAGGCTCCCATTAGTACCAAATACAGGGAAGTTCTTTTTAAGCGATTAAATATTAGTTGAAGGAGAAGAAACTAGGAAAACTAATTTTTAGAAAAAAGCACAGATACTGCATTCCCTCCAAAACCTACGGCATTAACCATAATCTTGTTGATCTGTGATGGAACTGTCTTATAATCTATAAAAGGAACCTTTATAAACTCTTGTTTTTGCAACATCAGAACTGCCATTTCAAGACTCAACATACCCGATGCCCCGAAAGTGTGCCCAATCTTCCATTTATTTGTGGTCAAAGTCGGTATCTGTTCACCAAATACCTTTTTTATCGCGTTGCACTCCGAAGAATCCCCTTTGATCGTACCCGGTGCATGCATTACGATAACATCGATATCCTCGGGAGACGTATCGCCTAAGGCCATTTTCATGGATTGTTGAAAGCATTCGGCATCCGAAGAAATGGAAACATTATGTTTCAATACCTCTGTTGCATACCCGATGCCTTCAATAACCGCTAAAGCATTATCTGTACGGCCCGCCTCTAAACAAACTACGGCTGCCCCTTCCCCCAGAATCATCGAATTTTTAACTTTATCAAGATCAAGTGCCCGACATGGATAACTTTGATTGTCTTCAGCTACATCCTCTTGTCTGGCGTAAACTTTTAGCGCTTTCATTTGTGCTATGGTGAAAGGCGTCAATGGAGCCTCGCTACCGCCCACCAAAAACTTATTGGTCATACCACTTTTGATCCAAGCCACTCCGTTCAAAAGCGCGTGCAGTGCGGTGGAACAGGTTATGGAATGTGATATTTCAGGACCTTTTGTCTGTAAATCATGCGCTACCCATGAAGAAATATTGCCTAAAGTGGTCGTTGGCGAAGCCAATGTCGACGTTTTGCCTTGGTTGAGAAACTCGGCATAGTACTTTTCAAATAGCGCCGTGGCACCACGAGAAGAACCGATATTAACGCCAAAGTTGTCTCCAGATTTCCACCCGGCGACAGCAACACTCTTTCTAGCCACATAAATGGTAAAAAGCACCGTATCATCAAGATCTTTGTATTTGGAATCTGACTTTCGAAGCTGTTGAATGGCATTTTTTGCTTCTTCCGGCAATGGAGCTGCCCAATCTTCAGTCGTACCAAACCGCACCTTCTTAAAAAAATGACGATCCGTTTTATAATTCTGCCAGACTTCCTCCGTCGAAATTCCCAAAGGGGAAATGGAACTTATCGCCGTTATTGAAATGAGCCCTTGATCTGTCCGCTCCTTCAATGGAAAGGAAGTTTCATTCTCCATACTTTTAAACTTTTGACTCCTTTTAGAAACAAAAAACCTGCTTTAGACCAAATCGAAAGCACTTTTTATGGTACTATAAACCTTTTGTAGTTGGCCATCGGAAATAATATACGGGGCCGATATATATATTGTATTCCCAAGCGGACGCAAATATACGCCGTTATCCATAAAGTGTTTGAAAAGCCGGTCCCTTAAATTGCCGTATCGTTCCATTTTCACATTTAAGTCTAGCGCATAAATGATTCCACATTGCCGTGTACGGGCCACTTTGGGGTGGTTTTTTATTTCCGTATCAAATTTTTGATGAGCGGCAACAACTCGTTTGATATCATTTTGAATCTCATCGGACCGCAATAGTTCTATTCCTGCCAAAGCTGCTGTACAAGCTAGAGGGTTGGCGGTATAGGTATGCCCATGAAATAACCCTTTTGTCAATTCGTCACTATAAAAGGCATCGTAAACTGTGCGGGTGCAACTCGTAATTGCCATAGGCATCAAACCTGCTGTCAAGGCCTTTGAAAAGCACATAATATCTGGCTTGGCAGCCATATGGTCGGAAGCAAAATAGCTCCCCGTTTTGCCAAAACCGGTCATGACCTCATCAGCTATGGTCAGTACATTATGTTGCTGTAAAAGGGCAAGTATTCGATTTAATCCATCGGCATCGTGCATTTTCATTGCCGCAGCTCCTTGCACAAGGGGTTCATAAATAAATGCCGCAACAGTATTCTGCTTCAGTATTTTTTCTAAAGCAATAAGAATACTTTCAATATTCTTCTTTGTTGGCACGGGAATGCGCTCTACCTCAATAAAGAAATCTTCAAAAGGACCGTTGTATACCGATAGACTAGAAACCGACATGGCACCAAAGGTGTCGCCGTGAAAACTATCTTCAAATGCCAACAAAACCTGCTGGTTATTCCCTTGATTATGATGGTACTGCAACGCCATTTTAATACCTACTTCGACAGCTGTGGAACCATTATCGGAAAAAAAAAGTTTCTCTTGATTTCCTGGCAAAATACTCATAAGTTCTTCAGACAATTTTACCGCAGGTTCGTGGGTAAAACCACTAAAAACAACCTGATCCAATTGTTGCATTTGCTCATATACCTTTTTCAAGATGAAATCGTTGCAATGCCCATAAGCACTGGTATACCATGAGGCAATACCATCAATATATTCGACACCTTTATCATCGTACAGCAAGGAGCCCTTCGCCTTAACTATGGGCAACATTTCAGGATGTAGTTTGTGCTGGGTTAAGGGATGCCACAAGTATTTTTTATCTCTTTCCGCTAGATTTTTCAAAACAATTGAATTCGTTAAACTCGCTTTTTCTATCTTGCAAAGATGGGAATTAATCCCTAAACAATTCATGTTCCAAAGGCTTATACATTCATTGGCAAACAATTGCGATTCCCTGAAAAACCGAACTGTTTTTATGGTTCTGTTTTTGACCTCTTTCCTAATTCGATTGCCCTTTTTTTTCCGCGATTATATCGACCGTGATGAAAGCACTTTTATTTTAATGGGACAATCGTGGGTCGACGGACATCTACCCTATACCGAACTCTGGGATTTAAAACCACCGGTCATCTTTCTATTTTTTGCCGCTATCATCTACGGTTTCGGTAAAAGTTTTTTTGCCATTCGGTTTTTTGGTGTCATCATCGTAGCACTGACCGCTTTTTTCACCTATAAAATTGGTGAAACTGCACACTCTAAAAAAATAGGGCTATGGTCGGCCATCGGTTGTGTTTTGCTTTTGAGCCTCTTCGGAAGCCTGCAAGGGGTAATGTCTGAACATATATGCATGTTATTTTTTGTGCCTGCACTGTACCTTTTAGTACATTATGAAAAATTATGGGCTTATTGTCTTGCCGGACTATTATTAGGGCTGGCCGTAATGTCTAAATTGAATATCGCTTATGTCGTTCTTGTTTTATGTCTCTATCTCCTATCCCTCGATTACAAGGAAAAAAAACCTTGGATAGGGATTTTACATCTGGCCGGTCTCACCTTAAGTTTTGTACTTGTCGGTTTACTTACTTTATTACCGTATTATCTTCACGGCCAAACGGAAATTTGGTGGAATTCAGTGGTTATGGCGCCCATCGAATATTCGGCTTCACAACAAAATCCGATATACAAAACGGCTCCTTTTTGTATCGTCGTTCTAGCTTTCTTGTTTTTCACATGGAAAAGGAGGCTTTTAAACTTTAAAGACAGAACGGTGGGTATTTTAACCTTTACCGTTTTAGGTATCATACTAATGTTTGTATTGGGTGGAAAGGTAAATGGGCATTATTTAATTCAATTTCATCCTGTCTTCATCGTATTATTCGTTGAGGTGGTAAGTCAGATTAAAATATTAGAGTCGAAGAAACTATTGCGTTACCTACCAATCGTATTGCTTTTGCTTCCTATGGAAAGCTATTTAGAGTATGCCAACATCATCAAGCATCGCTGGAAACAGGGTACTTTTTACAATGGCGAAGGAATCGATGTGCCCAACTACATTATTAAAAATCACATTGAAACCAAAAACATCCTCTTTTTGGAATACCACATTGGTTATTGGGTTTTAGGAAAAACACCCCCGACAGTAGCAGCTACGCACCCAAGCAATATACTGCGAGAGGCACTTTTTCCATATTATAAAAACCCGAGAGTAACGGGTCTAGAAGAACTTCATCATATCATGGAAACCCTCAAACCACAAACAGTGGTCACTCGAAAGAACAGAAGGGTGTTTGATGAACAATACGAAGATGCCAACACCTACATCGACAACTATTTAGAAAATCACTACAAACTTATTGAAACCGTTGGTAACGCCAATATATTACAGCGATTAGAGAGATTCTAGCACTCCCCTGAATTTATCGGCATATTTACTGATTGTCTCTTTATCAAATATTTCTTCCTCGTCAATTCTTCCTATCAATGAAACGCCCGTTTTGTGCAATATGATGTTTTCAGTATGCGGATTGGCATCTCCACTGAATAGGACAGATACGTCATATCCCTTTCCGGTAAGCCAATTGATAGTCAATAAAGAATGGTTTATACTTCCCAAATAATGTCGAGAGACTACGATAACCTTATAACTTGGCATAATGATATCGAACATGGTATCTTCTTCGTTCAAAGGCACAAGTAGGCCTCCCGCCCCTTCAATAACCAAATGGTTCGAAGTTTCTGGTTGATTGATATGAAAACGGTCTATTCGAATTCCGTCAATTTCAGCGGCGGCATGCGGACTCATTGCTGTCTTGAGCTCATAGCCGCTCTTATGAATCACCGTTTTGTCGTTTGAAATCAAGGATTTAACCTTATGACTATCAGAATTATCTAAATCACCTGCTTGTATAGGCTTCCAATAATCAGCCTGCAAAGCTTCCGTTATAATGGCCGAGGCCATTGTTTTTCCTACTCCGGTCGATATTCCCGTGACAAAAATTTCTTTCATATATTGAACTTATTTTTACAATTTTCACACCGATATTCATATTTGGTATAGAATGGAAGTACTCCGAATATAAATCCAACTAAAAAGGAAATCAGTGATTTAAAATCTTTAACATTAGTGAAATAATCTACTTTTTTACTGTTACAGTTTGGGCATACGACCGCATTTCCTTGATCATCAATCGAGTACCTGTTTATCGATTTCAAGATGCTAATTGCGTCGTCTTCATCTTCAAATCGAACTTTCAGCTTGACTCCACCAATGGCGTTACTCACCAATGGGTCGGTATCAATGGTAAGATTGTCGGAAAGAAAAACCCGAATACCTTCTGCTTCTAGCCGCCCTTTTACAATCTGCGCCTCCGAAGAATACTGAAAAGACGCAACTGTGCTAAATATTTCGTCGTTCTTAACAAATTTGAGTTTCCTTATCGTCAAAATACAGCGGGATTAGACTTCTTTTGTAAAAATAGCTAATAATTGTAAAACCTTTCGTATTTCTTTCTTAGTATTAAAGCTATGTAAACAGATACGCAAACGTTCTTTGCCTTTAGGAACGGTCGGGGAAAGAATGGGGCGTATGTCGAATCCTTCCCTTTGGAGCCTTACACCAATTGAACGAACTTGGTCGTTACCGGAAAACACCCAACAATGTATTGCAGAAGTACTCGGAATAAAAAACGATTTCAGATTTAAAGATTCGACCTGTTCGTTGAAATAATCTATTTTTTCTCTCAGTTGCACCTGAGCTTCATGCTGCTTATCAAGCTTAGTATAGGCCGCAGAAATCGAAGCTACGGTATGGGGCGGAAGTCCAGTCGTATAAATAAAACTACGCGCAAAATTTACCAAGTAGGTTTTTAGGGCGGCGGAACCCAAAACTGTGGCCCCGTGTGCACCAATGGCCTTACCAAATGTTATGATTCGAGCAAAAACATCATCTTGTAAGTTCATTTGTTGTACTAGACCTTCTCCATTTTTTCCGAAAACCCCGATTGCATGTGCTTCGTCTACCACTAATAAGCAGTTGTATTTTTCACTGATTTCCGCCATTGCCCTTAAGTCCGGAGAATCGCCATCCATAGAAAACACTGATTCCGTAACGATGTATATTACCAAATCGGACGAACTTTGACTGCGCTCAGCCTCACACTTCTTTTCAAGGTCTGAAAAACTATTATGTTTGAATTTATAACTCTTTGCGTTGCCAAGATTGATACCGTCACGTATACTTGCATGTATGTATTCATCGTACAGAACTATATCACCGCGTTGGGGAACTGCACTGAAAAATCCGATATTGGCATCGTACCCAGAATTAAAGACCAAGGCAGCTTCGGTTTCGTGAAAAGTGGCAAGCATCTTCTCTAGCTCGGTATAATATGAATGATTGCCCGTAAGCAGCCTAGACCCCGTTGCGCCATTCTGAACCCTTCCGTTTGTGGAAAGTATCTGGGATGTCATTTGAATAAGGGATTCATCCCTAGAAAATCCAAGATAATCATTTGAAGAAAAATCGACCAAATCACCATTGTCGATTAGACTACGTAACGCTTTCGCTTCTTCTCTTTTGACAAGTTTAGCTTCTAATTTTTTTGGAAATTGGGCCATATATCAAATTTACTACCTTTAAAGACTAGTTCTAAAACTTGGCGAATTATTCTTTATGCTTTTTGACGAAACTATGTGCTATGATTATTTATAAACAAGTCTCAGAAGAAGCGGAACTCATTCAAATTTTGGAGTTACAGCAAAAAAACCTGAATGCCGTTTTAGAAGAATTAGAAAGAAAACAAGAAGGTTTTGTCACCGTATCCCATAATTTGGACCTATTAAGGGAAATGAACAATGCTTGTCCGCACATAATCGCATTGGCAAATGATGAGGTTATAGGTTATGCCTTATGTATGCATCCAAAACTCGCCCATACAATTGATGTGCTCAAACCCATGTTCCATGAAATAAAAAAGACATTACCCAAAATCGAAAATTATTTGGTTATGGGGCAAATCTGCATTGCCAAAAACTATCGCCAACAAGGAGTCTTTCGCAAACTATATGAAAAGATGCAAATAAGCATCGCCCCTAATTATACTAGTATTGTTACCGAAGTAGATCGCAAAAACATAAGATCACTAAATGCCCATTATGCCATTGGTTTCAAACATCTGAAAAGCTACCCATCCGCGGGACATCAATGGGAATTGATTATTTTATAGTAATACAATCTACTTTACCCAAAAATAGTTGTTTGGTGTTGTAGCATTCAATAAATCTATGTTCAACTTTTGCGCCACCGATTTCCCCATAGCAAAAGCCAGTTCTGGGTCAACACTCTCATAAATATTAAAATGCTTATTTTTTTGATACCACAAATTGGTTTCAAAAATATAGTGCCCATCACTTTTTGGTTGTCTGAAGACCGATACGTAGTCTATTTCTGGAAGTGTTTTCCATTGCCCCACACATACAGGCCCGACACTATGCTGAACTTTATACCTTTTTGTATCTAAGTCGAAAAAAACACGTTTTACCGAGGAAAACAAAACACCTTGCGACGCACAGGCAATCGCAAGCCACAAGACACCAAAATCCCATCTTGAAGAAACACCTTCTGAGGGAAACACTTCATAACCGAAAAAGAACATTGCCATCAATATTACTGAGATGGTGAAAAAAAAGGAAGCTGTCACACTTTGCCAAAACGGCCTGTTTCCCTCTGAGATAATGATTTTTTCTTCTTTCATTACTTCAACTAACGAAAAAAGGCCATACAATTTGTATGGCCTTTTAATCTGTACTATATATTCTCACCGACTAATCTGCCAGCACAATTGCTTTATTATCTTTCATTTCAAGCGTTCCGCTAGAAATTGGCAGAACCGTTTTTCCGTTCGCATCTTTTGAGAATTTGTTTTCATAAGCCTTATTGATGGTAATATTACCCTCAACTTTGACATTACCTTTCTGCAATAAAGACACTATTGGTGCGTGATTTTCCAACATCTGAAATTCCCCGTCAACCCCTGGTACAGTGACCGAGATAACTTCTCCGGAAAATAAGGTCGCTTCTGGCGATACAATTTCTAAATACATATTCTATAATTGTTGGTTGATAATTGTTAATGAATGTTTTAGGTTAACCAAAACAATCATCAGTCAACTATCGACTAATTAAGCCTCCGCAAGCATTTTTTCACCTGCCTCAATAGCTTCCTCAATAGTTCCTTTTAGGTTAAAAGCAGATTCTGGAAGGTGATCTAATTCCCCTTCCATGATCATATTAAACCCTTTGATACAATCTTTAATATCTACCAACACTCCAGGGATACCTGTAAACTGTTCTGCTACATGAAAAGGTTGAGACAAGAAACGTTGTACACGTCTCGCTCTACCTACTGCCAATTTATCTTCCTCAGATAATTCTTCCATACCCAAGATGGCAATAATATCTTGAAGCTCTTTATAACGCTGCAACAACTCTTTTACACGTTGTGCACAATTATAATGTTCGTTACCTAAAATGTCTGCAGTCAAAATTCTAGAGGTAGAATCCAAAGGATCAACCGCTGGATAAATACCTAGTTCAGCAATTTTTCTTGAAAGTACCGTTTGAGCATCCAAATGCGCAAAGGTGGTCGCTGGTGCTGGATCCGTTAAATCATCTGCAGGTACGTAAACCGCCTGAACCGATGTAATGGAACCTCTTTTTGTTGAGGTAATACGTTCTTGCATAGCGCCCATTTCAGTTGCCAAAGTAGGTTGGTACCCTACCGCAGATGGCATACGACCCAAAAGTGCCGATACCTCAGAACCCGCTTGTGTAAATCGGAAAATATTGTCAACAAAGAACAATACATCTTTCCCTTGACCGTCACCGGCCCCATCACGGAAATATTCTGCAATAGTCAACCCAGAAAGTGCTACTCGAGCACGTGCTCCAGGTGGCTCATTCATTTGTCCGAAAACAAAAGTCGCCTTAGATTGTTTCATGGCTTTTTTATCAACCTTGGAAAGGTCCCATCCGCCATCCTCCATAGAATGAAGGAAATCGTCACCATATTTTATTATGCCTGATTCAAGCATTTCACGCAATAAATCGTTTCCTTCCCTAGTTCGTTCACCTACACCGGCAAAAACTGAAAGTCCACCATGACCTTTCGCAATGTTGTTAATCAACTCTTGGATCAATACTGTTTTACCTACACCTGCACCTCCGAACAATCCAATTTTACCACCTTTTGAATATGGTTCAATCAAATCAATAACTTTAATACCTGTAAATAGCACTTCGGTAGAAGTAGAAAGATCTTCAAACTTCGGGGCCTCACGGTGAATAGGAAGACCATCTTTTCCTGCCTTAGGCAAATCTCCAAGTCCGTCAATAGCATCACCGATTACGTTGAACAAACGTCCGTAAACATCTTCACCAATCGGCATCTGTATGGCGCTACCAGTAGAAAGCACTTCAACTCCGCGGCTCAAACCATCGGTCGAATCCATAGAAATTGTTCTAACTGTATTTTGACCGGTGTGCGACTGCACTTCCAATACCAATTTAGAACCATCCTTGTTGGTAATTTCCAAAGAGTCATAAATCCTGGGAAGGTCCGCTCCCGATTCAAATTCTACATCGACCACTGGCCCAATAATCTGGGATACTTTGCCTGTAACTTTAGCCATTCTATTGCGTATTTATCTTTTTAAGATTAACCTAGATAAAAAAACCAGGCTTGGAAGCCTTTGTTTTTCAGGCTGCAAAGATAGGTTTTCAATCTTAAATAAGAAACTACTTTTTTCTTTTTTTAGCGCCGCCAAAAAAAACGTCATTTTCGGTATATTGTTATGGTTTAAGACCCACAAGTGCTATTGCAGTAGCGGGGAGTAATTAGTAGGAAAATCCTCTAAATTAACCAACGACCCCGAGGCCTCAAAATTTGACCCATAGGTTACATCGATAGCCTTCATAAACTCGTTCGCCATAACTGCATATCCTTTTCCCGTAAGGTGAACGCCATCAAGCGAAAATGCCCCGCCTCTTACCAAGCTAGCGGTTAGTGTGTAATCTCCATAGGTGACCCCTCCGCTTGCCAATGTCTGCATCAAGGCATTCGCGTCGACAAAAGCAAGACCGGCCCCAGTTGCCGCTGAGGCAATCGTCGCATTAAAAGTGTCGGTCGCCAATTTGATTTCATCTTGCTCTTCAGGAAGTAAAACCCATTTATCTTCCAATGGATAGCTAACACCCTCCA
Source organism: Kriegella aquimaris (assembly GCF_900103215.1). GTDB lineage: Bacteria > Bacteroidota > Bacteroidia > Flavobacteriales > Flavobacteriaceae > Kriegella > Kriegella aquimaris. The sequence goes on along the minus strand of NZ_FNGV01000002.1, from coordinate 380,690 downwards.
CCGAGAATTGACCTGCTAGCTCCAAAGGCAAATTTTGACCGACCAAAGCTGCTACAGCCGCCTCGTTGACAGTTCCAATTATTGAAAGACTTGGCAACACGAACAAGTCATCCGCATTGGCCTGTCTTGTTTGCCCGTAGGTCGTTCCCAACAAATTAGCCACAAGCGGAGCCGCCTCTGCAGGAAGACCGAACTGTTGAACAAAAATTGGAAATCCAGGGTTTGCATTCAGGGCATTTATTATTTGTTCGGATATATCGGTAAGATTTTCATCTCTAATAACTACGGCACTAGCCTCAGTCTCAGAAAAGACAACATTTCGTTCTGGCTGTCCCAGCGCCGTATAAATTTGATTCAACGTACCAAATATGGTATTCAAAGTAGGTATCTGGGGGCCAAAATCAGGGTTTGTCGGATCTAAAGGATTATAGGGAACTGTAGTAAAATGTGGTATTGTATTTACATACGGTATGTTGGCCATAACCCCTTGTGCCCCTCCAGTGGTCAAAGTAGATACTAAAGTGTTGATTGCAAAGTCAAATGTGGTTTGCTCCGTGATTAGATTCGAACCATCACCTCCTGAAGTTGCATATCCCAAAACATCATTGTTGCCGGCCCACAAGGTGAAGAAAGTCGGTGATTGGTCCATGGCCAACTCCAATACGCTCGCATCAGGTGTAGCCCCTGTCATTCTAATAAAGTATGGATTTGCAAGCTTTGCTGGCAAATTTGCGATATTGCCATATCCCGGCGCAATCAAATGAAAGCTCTTAGCCCCGGGAACGCCCATATTGTTAAATGGTCCGGTAGGATTATTTAAAACGATATCGGTTGTCGGCGTGACCGGCCCAATAACATCGGCCAAGGGCGCAGGCCCATCTCCATCAAAGACCAATCTGGGGTTAAATCCCGGTATTTGTGCGCCGCCAGCAAGCAAGCCTCCAATATTATCATTGGTCAAAGGCTGGGAGAAGCTACCACCCCCTACAAGGGCAAACTTCGTAGCTAATATATTCGGCATTGAATTTTCCTGACCGGCTTTAAACAATGCATTATCGGTATAACCAGCGGTCAAAGAATTTCCGACGGAAACATAAGTCGAAAAATTTGCCGAACCCGCAGTCAGTTCAGGTTTCTCAACAAATACTTCCATCTCATCTTCGGGCAAGACGTCTTCAGGTTCATTACATGCATTAAAGCCTATCAACACCGCGAGAAAGGCTATATGTTTTATATTCATGATTTTCATGTTGCTATTTTTTTAATTATTGATTGTCCACCCCACATAGTACATGGATCCTATAAAGCCTGTTCCGAAAGCCGTGAAATATTCATCTCCCAAAAGGTTGGTGCCGCCAGCTTTAAACGTAGATTTTATACTTGGCACCCTATAGTTTATCTGAGCATCCACCGTATGGAACTCAGGCACCAAGCCATCTCCAAAGGTCGACTCCCAATAGTAGTCATCACTAAATCGATAAGCGACATTAAAACCAAAGTTCTCGAAAAGATCGGCGTTTCCAAAACTGGCCTTGAATTTATGCTCCGGGGTGTTAAAATTTGTTGTGAAATCGGGATATTTTTCTTGCTCAAAATCTAGTTTCGAGAAAGTATAACTTCCACTTAAATCAAAATCGCCAAATACTTTGAGCGATAACCCTAAAGATGCGCCATAAGAGTTAACATCAGCTTTGGCATTTGTATAGGTACCATAACCGATATAATCACCATTTACTATGGCAGCTATCGACAATCCATTATCCCCTACTGTGCCATATAAAGGTGCTGCAACAGATTCTTGAGAGATAAAATCTTTGTACTTATTATAGTAAGTACTAAAATCTACTATGAGGTTTCCAAACTTACCTCGGTAACCTATTTCGGCAGATGTTACTTGCTCCGGTTTTATCAAATTGGGATTTGCTATCGCATCTGCGCTGGCCAAAACAGCGGGGTTCCCGGTGGCAGCAAATTCTTCTAAAGAACTTTCGGTATACGAATTATTATAGGCAGCAGCCCCCGTTTGGGTTATTGTGGTCGGTTGGCCTGCTAATTGCCCGGCACTGCTCACATCATACGGTTTCGAGTATCTATCCAAATTTTCTGGTGCTGAACCTACCAAAACGCCTGCACCGGAATCTAGCCCAATAAACAAATCTTGAGTGGTCGGGTTTCTAAAGCCGGTCTGTACCGATGCACGAACATTATGGTCTCTATTAATCGTAAGCCCTGCAGATATTCTCGGTGAGATGTAGCCATCAAAAAATTCGGATTTATCATATCGTGCAGACCCTGTTATTTTCAGACTCATCACCTCGCTGAAATCAAAGCCCTTTTGTATCTGGGTATAAATACCAAATTCAGAATAATCGATAGCCCCATCAAAGTCGGTATAAATAGTTCCACCGGAATTCAAACTATATTGTCGGTAGGAACCACCTATTTGAATGTCGGCAAAATCGATTAAGTGGCTGAAGTTATAATTAGCGTCGGCATGATAATACTTCGAAGCATCTTGAAATTTAGAACCAGTCAATAGATTAGGGTCATTTATACTTCTGTCGAATGCAGCTTGATATTCAGGCGTTCCCGGTTCGAATCTTCCTTGTTCCGCAACTGCTCTTGCAGCGTCGTGCTTTTGCTGTGTAGTTAACCCTTGTGGGTTGCCACTTAATTCGATACCGGCATAGGTAGAAATATAGTCTGCAAACCATTGTCTGTGAGGTTTCCAACTATTAAGGATATTGATTCCTGTAAAGACCATATCATAGGAATCTCCTGCTTTATCGGCAACCACGTAACCCCTTACAAAGAAGTTGTCATTTTTTATTTCCAATTTATGCTGTTCTTGGAAAAAACCGTCAAGATTGTATCGGTTCAGGCCTTGGTATATGGTCGTTCCCGTTCCTACCTTACCGACATACGATAATTCTAAGCTATTATCTACAATTGGGCGATAGTACAATCCCCAATCCGCTTTCACACTTTCGGCTTTATAGTTGGTCAAGTCTCTTTCGTTATACCCTGTTCTTGATACTACGACATCTGGAATAACGCCCAACCCCGAAGCTGACCTGATGTTTTGAGCCACCTCATCTCCGTAAATATTTATACCATTGTACGAAGGGTTTGTCCTGGTTCTACCCTCAACAAACTTATCCACCTCACTTGTTGCTTGCCAATCGGTACCCCTGAGGTAACCGAAGTTCACTTTACCGGCAAACTTATCGCTAAATTTATAGGCGGCCCTGACGCCTACATCTGTGTATGAATTATCGCCTGCCGCTTCTTGAGATGTTATTCCCCGCTTAATGGATACGCTTATTCCCTGATGATCAAAAGGGTTTTTACTGCGCATAAACAAGATTCCGTTAAATGCGTTCGCGCCATATAATGCAGACGAAGCCCCTGGTAATAGTTCTACACTCAATACATCGGTTTCAATCATGCCCACTAAGTTTCCAATGGGGAAATTCAAGGCTGGAGTAGAATTGTCCATACCATCGACCAATTGCATGAACCGATTGTTTGCAAATGTCGCAAAACCCCTGGTATTAATTGACTTAAAGGTCAAACTGTTCGTGTTGACATCTACGCCTTTTAAGTTTTCTAAACCATCATAAAAATCTACGGAAGCCGTATTTTTTATTTCTTTCAGCCCCAAACGCTCTACGGTTACGGGCGATTCAAAAATACGCTCCGGGGTACGTGATGCCGAGAGAACAACTTCATCTAAAAAGGTTTGTGCCTCAGTAAGAACAATTGCCAAAGTTTGATTGTTGGTTGTCACCTCAGCTATGGCATCGGAATAGCCAAGAGTTGTAATGCGCAACTGAAAAGGAGGCTCCTCTTCTGTTTGAAGAAGGAAATTTCCGTCAAAATCAGAAGTAGTTCCAATGGCCTTACCAACAATTATAATATTGGCGCCAGGCACTGGCTCTCCATTCTCATCGGCCACACTTCCCTTGACATTAGTCTGTGAAAATGCAATTGCCCCCAGCAACAGCAGGGGGACGAGTAGTACTGTTCGCATAGTATTTGAGTTATATAGTTTTACCTTAGCAATTTACGGAATTTTTCAGTCCAAGAATACGAAAATGAAAAAAATTATGCACGCATAGTATATTTTTCCTAAAAACAGAGGTTTGAAAATCTTAAATCCACAAAAAAAGCCCATGAACTAATTCATGGGCTTTGTAAGAAGTTAAATTCGGTTTCCTATTCCACGGTAACCGATTTTGCTAGATTACGAGGTTGATCAACATTACATCCCCGCATAACCGCTATATGGTATGACAACAATTGTAAAGGTATTGTAGTCAAAAGCGGCGTAAGACTTTCAAGTGTTTCCGGAACTTCTACTACATGATCTGCTAATTCCCTTACTTGGGTATCTCCTTCGGTAACAATGGCAATGATTTTTCCTTTTCTGGATTTTATCTCCTGAATATTACTCACGACTTTTTCGTAATGCCCTTTTTTGGTAGCAATTACAAACACAGGCATTTGTTCATCGATCAAAGCAATTGGGCCGTGTTTCATTTCAGCGGCCGGATAACCCTCAGCATGAATATAACTAATCTCTTTTAGCTTTAAAGCACCTTCAAGCGCTACAGGAAAATTATACCCCCTGCCCAAATACAAACAGTTCGTTGAATCTTTATATACGTTTGCAATAACCTCAATCAGTGCGTTCGACTCCAATGCTTTTTCCACTTTAGCCGGAATAGTCTCTAATTCGGTCAAAAACTCATGGAACTTTGATTGTGAAAAAACACCTTTTTCCTTAGCTAATTTTAAGGCCATCAACGTGAGAACCGTAATCTGGGTAGTAAATGCCTTGGTTGAGGCTACTCCAATTTCTGGACCCGCGTGAGTATATGCCCCTGCATGAGTCTCACGGGCAATAGAAGAACCCACAACATTACAAACACCAAATACGAAAGCACCTTTTTCCTTGGCCATTTTGATAGCGGCCAAGGTATCCGCTGTTTCTCCCGACTGCGAAATCGCAATCAATACATCTTTATCTGTAATTACAGGGTTTCTATATCGGAATTCGGATGCATACTCGACCTCCACAGGAATTCGGGCCAAATCTTCAAAAATATATTCGGCCACCAGACCGGCATGCCAAGATGTTCCGCAAGCCACAATAATTATTCTATTGGCATTCAAAAATTTTTCTAAGTGTTCATCTATACCTGCCATACGGATTAAACCCTGATCTGCAAGCAAACGCCCCCGATACGTGTCTAAAATCGCCCTTGGCTGTTCGTAGATTTCCTTGAGCATAAAATGGTCATAGCCACCTTTTTCAATTTCCTCAAGATTTAATTGAAGTTCCAAAATATTAGGATAAGCAATGGCATCATCCTTGATTTTTCTCAATTTGATTTCTTTGCCCAACCGAATAATGGCCATTTCTTCATCTTCCAGATAGACCGCATTGTTTGTAAATTCGATAAACGGAGAAGCATCTGAAGCAATAAAAAATTCCTTATCACCAACACCGATAGCCAACGGGCTACCCAATTTGGCCACAACGATTTCATCAGGCTTCTGCTTGTCAAAAACAGCAATGGCATATGCCCCTACAACCTGGTTCAATGCGATCTGAACTGCCTTGCCCAATTTTACGTCTTCGGTTTTCTTAACCTCTTCGATAAGGTTCACCAACACCTCGGTGTCGGTATCAGAATGAAAAACATATCCTCTATTGGTCAACTCTTTTTTAATGGATTCGTAATTTTCAATGATTCCATTATGTATAATGACCAATTCTCCAGAATTGGAGTAATGTGGATGCGAATTAACATCGTTGGGAACACCATGGGTAGCCCAACGCGTGTGGCCTAATCCCAAGTTCCCGTTGAGAGAAATAGTGGCTTCAGACCTCTTTTTCAAATCTTCGACCTTGCCCTTCGTCTTTGAAAGATTTATGTTATTACCGTCGTAAAGTGCTATTCCGGCACTGTCATAGCCGCGATACTCCAATCGTTGCAATCCTTTAATAACGATAGGGTAAGCTTGCCTATGTCCAATATAACCTACAATTCCACACATAGTATTTTATTTCTAGTTCGGTTAAATTCTTAATATCGCGCAAATTTACATGATGTAGGGAGAAAATCATCTGGTTTACGGACATATAACGTAAATTTTCCGTAAGTCGCACTTTGAGGGGGCTAAAAATTATAAGATTTTCAAAAAAATCTCATAATCAGCATTTAATTATTTGGATAATAGGCACTTAGTCAACCTTCGTATAGGATATTTCAAGTTTTAATCTATTATCGGAAGGTGTGCTACCGGTACTTCCATAAAGAATAGTTCCCAAAGGAGTAATAGTAGAAGCTGCGGGTATATATTCTTCATTATCATTTGCCAAAATGGCATTGGATGCAACAGTTCTTGAAATATCAGGAGTAATTGTCAGCCCTAAATCGACATTGGTCGAATCTCTCAATACTAAATCGTTGATATAATCGGTTATTCGAACGGTATATTTTTTAGCTCCCGTTCCCGAGTCATCCAAAACTCCACCATAATTCAAATAGAGACCTTGTAAGGTTTCCGAAGATGATGTTTCTGTGGCATAATCGATAAGTGGCTCATTTGTACCGGTCTTGTACATATACAACCTCAGTGGTTCTTCTGCCAAAGGTGAGGTATTGTCAACGTAAAAAACAAGGTTTGCCTCATTGACAATCCAGTTGTTTACCTTAATTTGATTTATTATGCCCGCTGCATTATCTTTATTTTCATGAAATAACCTTATTTGAGAAAAAGAACCTGCACCACCCTTAAGGTAAAGCCTAGAAGCGTTCTCAGATGCATCCATACTATTAAGAATCTCTGGTGGATAAGCGTCGTTTATAAAGGTATTTACCGCGTTGCCCGAGATAATACCACTCTGATTGCGCAATAGCCCAAGTACAAAATCCCGCTCTTTCTTTTCGACTTCCCCGTCAGTCGCATTATAACTATCATATTCGTACCTAATGGTAATATTAGCAAGAGTCAAATCTAGCAGGAGCATGATATCATCGTTAATCGGTGCAACAGATAGATGGATACCCCTTAAGAACTCACTAAAATTTGCTTGGCTCAACAATTCAGAACTTCCTTCTTTGTCCAAGATGTTCTGCTGAAAAAAACTGTTACTTAACGGAATTCGTATTCCGGGTGCCAAATGTGTTTTCGTTAGTGATTCGTCAACATCCTCTGTCGCCTCATTATCTTCTGGGGTCAATAACATTTCTATATCACTAATGACCACATCTTCGGTAGCTAGCACATCATCAACAAAAGTAGGCGCAAACTCCTTGTTCGAAAAGTACTCCTGAGCTTGTTGAAAATTGGTGTTGGGGTCTAGATTACGTAAATAATAAGTTGAACGCTCTACTTTCAATGAGAAAGTATGAGAAGTTCCATCTAAATTTTTAGGCAGGCTCTTTCCATTCAAATAAATACTATCGATGTTGATACGCTTGGCGAAATTGTTCTGTATCGTATCGTTGACCGAGCTAAGCGGGTCTGTGCCATTCGCTCTCTCCTGATTATCAGTAATGCCATCACCATCACTGTCACTAGCAGGATCCTCGCTATCAACATCAAAAGCATCATCAACTCCATCGCCATCACTATCGCGCAATGCTTCGGCCTGCGTTAAATAAGGTATATACAAATAAACTTCTTTTACCTGTTCATTATCAGGAACGGTAGTATCGTCGCTATCGGCGGCCGCACTATCCTCTCCTTCTTGGGTAAGTCCGCCAAATGTTGGATTTCCTGATGAAAGTGTTAATTGTGTAGTGATTCTTGCCTCCGTCTTTCCATAAATGGGATCATCAAAAACACCCAACTGATAAACTGGTAGTTTGTTGGTGCGAACAGCTTCAATCTTCTTATTGTATGCAAATACGTCAAAAACCTGCTTATTGGTCGTAAAGGGAGAATCACCCACTACTTGGGCCCCTATAGTGGTTAGGTCTTCTTCACAGGAACCTAACATTACCACAACCAGAAAGAAACCTGCCAATGCAGGAAATTTAAATCTACTCAAAAAAGTCATCTAGATTATTTTAAAACTTCTGTGTTATAAAAGTTTGCATAGGCTTCCTCAAACTCTTGGAGAGAAACATATGGCAACACCGGTTTTTGGAGGTTGGCAATATGCGTTTGCAAATCTTCGGGAATTTCTTCCGAGGCTAAAATAACAGCATCCGAAAAATTTACAGCTACTTTTAACAAATTATTATAGGTGGGCTCAGCAAGCGGACTTATAGCTTCTTCGGGTAATCCATCAAAAAGAATCTTATCTTTCATTCCTTTATCCAATTCCCCTTCGAAAGATTTCCCATATACTGACAGTACAATCTTACTATCTCCAAATAGGGGTTCATCAGCGTAGTAGTTCTTTAGATAAAGCGGCAACAAAGAGGCCATCCATCCATGAACATGGATAATATCTGGCGTCCAGTTTAATTTTTTTACCGTTTCAACGACACCTTTGGCAAAGAAAATAGCCCGTTGGTCATTGTCAGGAAAAAGATTCCCTTCTACATCGGTAAAAGTTGCTTTTCGTTTAAAATACTCTTCATTATCAATAAAATAAACCTGAATACGCTCTCTTGGAATGGATGCTACCTTAATAATCAAGGGCATATCCATATCATTAATAACCAAATTCATCCCTGAAAGACGGATAACCTCGTGAAGCTGATGCCTACGTTCATTGATGTTACCGTACCTAGGCATAAAAATCCGAATTTGACCACCATTGCTGTTGACCATTCGGGGGGTTTCATAAGACATAAGTGAAACTTCGTTCTCTGGCAAGTAAGGGACTAATTCTGAAGATACAAACAATATCTTTTTACCATTCATATGGGGCTTTGTTTTATTTATCGACCGTGCGTGGCTGCAAAATTACAAAAATTATAGAGATTAGCAGTAATTATAGTAAGTTTGCTCGCTCTTAGACTAAACCAATGATGGTAATCAAAGCAAAAAAAGAACTAAGATTTCATCTTGAATCGTTAAATACAGGTCAAAGTGTTGGGCTCGTACCCACAATGGGCGCTCTGCACGAGGGACACATCTCCTTGGTCGAAAAGGCTCTTTCGGAGAACGACCACGTAGTCGTGAGTATTTTTGTTAACCCGACGCAGTTCAACAACAACGAAGATCTTGAAAAGTATCCAAAAACCTTGGAGGCCGATTTGACACTACTAAAAAACATCTCGAACGATCTTATTATATTCACGCCGTCGGTAGCTGAAATCTACCCTGAACACGTTGGCTCCAAAACCTATGATTTTAATGGATTGGATAAGGTAATGGAAGGCGCCTACCGCGACGACCACTTTAATGGTGTGGGTACAATAGTTGAAATGCTCTTGCGACTGGTACAACCTGATTGCGCTTATTTTGGGGAAAAAGATTTTCAACAATTGCAAATTATCAGAAAATTGGTCGAATTAGAACACCTTCCGGTAGCAATCAAAGGCTGCCCAATTGTCAGGGAAGCCAATGGATTGGCTATGAGTTCGAGAAACGAGCGCCTATCCAATAGCCTAAGAAAGGAGGCTTCTTTTATCTACAAGACCCTACAGAACGCAAAGAAAAAATTTGGCACGAAAAGTGCTAAATATATAATGGATTGGGTAGTTCAGGAATTTCACGATCAGCCTAATTTTGAGTTGGAATATTTTGAAATTTCAGACATCGAAACCTTGACTCCGATTCAAAAAAAACAGCAACACTTAAAATATAGGGCCTTTGTGGCCGTTTATGCCGACGGTATACGACTCATTGATAATATAGCCCTAAATTAACTAACTTTGTCCCATGCAAATAGAAGTTGTAAAATCGAAAATACACCGCATAAAGGTCACAGGAGCAGACCTTAACTATATTGGCAGCATCACAATTGATGAAGATTTGATGGATGCCGCGAATATCATACAAGGTGAAAAGGTACAGATCGTAAACAATAACAATGGTGAACGATTGGAAACTTACGTTATTCCCGGGCCACGTGGTAGCGGTGAACTTACCTTGAATGGCGCCGCAGCCAGAAAGGTCGCCGTAGGCGATATTTTAATATTGATTACCTATGCTAGAATGGATATTGAAGAAGCAAAAAAATTCAATCCGGCTTTGGTATTCCCCAACGAAGAAACCAATCGTTTAAACTGATTTGGGCGCTTCGGTAAAGAAAACATTAAAATTAATACTCCCAATTGCCTTGGGAGTTTTTTTCGTTTGGTACTGGTTCAATTCGACCTCTCCCGAAAATCGCAAAGAAATTCTCTTTTACATCAAAGAAGCGGATCCTATTTGGGTAACAGTTTCTGTATTAATAGGAATACTTGGCCACGTTTCACGCGCCATTCGCTGGAACTATCTTTTACAGCCTTTAGGATATCGGCCGAAATTGAGTAATAATATCTTTATCATTTTGATGGCTTATTTTGCCAATCTAGGTATTCCTAGAACAGGTGAAATTCTACGTGCTACTGCTTTGGCAACCTATGAAGGCGTACCCTTTGAAAAAGGATTCGGTACCATTGTAACCGAAAGGGTAATCGATGTTATTATGCTACTACTGGTAGTCGGCACTACCCTAGTTCTTCAAACGGATATTATCGTCGAATTTTTAGAAAAAAGAGGATTTGATTTTAAAAGTCTTTTACTATTAATGGGACTCGGAATTCTCGGACTATTTATTTTTATGATTTTTATAAAAAAATCTACGCACACCCTTGCGCTTAAAATCAAAGGCTTCATAAAAGGACTTTTAGATGGTGTTTTTAGCATTTTCAAAATGCAAAAGAAGGGTGCTTTTATTTTTCATACTTTGCTCATTTGGACGTGCTACATAGCCATGTTCTGGGTCATAAAATTTACGCTTCCGGAAACCGCTGAACTCTCTTTAGATCAATTACTGGTAGCCTTTGTTGCAGGCGCCTTTGCCATGGCAACGACCAACGGTGGGGTAGGATTATATCCAATTGCGGTAAGCAAGGCCTTGGCAATTTTTGGTATCAGCGCCATATCTGGCGATGCCTTCGGCTGGATCATGTGGATTTCCCAAACTTTGATGATCGTTTTCTTTGGTGCAATATCTTTTCTGGTATTACCGTTATTGAACAGAAAGAAATAACTGTACGTCACTTTCGTACCAAATCACCTTTTTATGCAACGTTCAATAGTCGTTTTTGCCCTCTTAATATGTCTTGGTGTGAAGGCCCAGGTCTCCAAAGAAATCTTTGAGTCTTTTAAACTACAGGAAAGAAGGGATGTAAGCTACTATTTTCCCGAAGATTACGACAAAGAAAAAAAATATCCCTTAGTCGTTGTTTTAGATGGAGATTATCTTTTCGACCAGGTAGTAGCCAACGCCAAATTTTACAGCACCTTTCACGGCATGCCCCAAATGATTGTTGTCGGCATACATCAAAGCAAGAACAGTATTCGATTAGACGATTGCGCCTATGAGCCCGATACCGGACTACCTACTGAAAAAGGAAAAAAATTCTTTGAATTTTTGGGCACTGAAATCATTCCTTATCTGGATTTGAACTATAGCACAGCGCCATTTAAAATGATTGTTGGTTACGACATTACAGCCAATTTTCAAAACTATTGGCTTTTCAAGGAAAACTCTTTATTCAATGCCTACATCAACATTTCGCCAACACTTGCACCAGAAATGGAAATGCGGGTGCCAGCGCGTTTAAGCGCCATCGACCAAAAGATTTTTTATCAATTGATCGTTGAAGGCGAAAAATCAAATGATACTCCAAAAATTATGGCTATGCATGCGGCAATAAAGGACATTGAAAAAGAATCGTTGCATTATTATTTTGACGAATACCCCGCCGCTGACCATATTGCCATAGCAACCTATGGTGTAGGCAAAGCATTTGATAACATTTTCGGGATGTTCAAACCAATCAGTCCGAAAGAGTACAAATCCGAAATTTTAACTTCCGAAGGACCTGTTTTTCAATATTTGGAAGACAAATATACAGGTATCGAAGACCTGTTTGGCTTTGAAAAAAGAGTAGACCTCAACGACATTATGGCTATATATGCGGCAACACGAAAAAAGGAAGATTTCGAGTCGCTGAAGCCATTATCAGACCTTTGCAAAAAAGAGTATCCTGATACCATGTTAGGTTTTTATTTCGAGGCCGAATACTACGAACAAAAAGGCGAACCCAAAAAAGCCCTGCGTACTTTTGAAAAAGCATTTGGAATGGAAGAAATCGATTTCTTGACAAAAGAAATGGCTTTAGAAAAAATCGACGCTTTAAAGGCTGATTTCGGATACTAGCCCAACCTAATTTTGCCAACTTAAGAAATGGATAATGCTATTAACACCCAAACAATATAATTTATTTGTTGCACGAAATTTGAAATAGCATTATCCATTCAGGTCATTTAGAAACTATTCTGTTTCTCGCTCTTCTAAGACTTCTTCTTCAGAAGTTTCCGGTTTTTCTACGGCATTAAATTTTTCCAACTGTTCTTCTTCCCCGGTAAAGTAAGGAAACACATCCATAATAGGAGATTCAGTAATAGCAGGAATAGTATAATCTCCCGTAGTTCCTTTCATCATTTCATTTGTATTGTCGAAAGCCTCCTTTACATCATTAGCCTGTATCAGCATGTAGATATTGGTTTTTCTTTCCTTCCCACTTTCCTCATCAAAAGCAATTAATGCAACTTTGGACTTGAACCACCGATCAGAATTTTCAAAAGGATGAACCTCGGATAAATTGGCCACTTTAATATTTGTAATCAAGAACTCTTCGCTAGTATAGGCAGCCATCTCTTGATTGATTCTAGTTTCTGCCTCGGTATACGATACGGCATCCAATAAATAAGCCTCCGTTGTTATTTTTTGTTCACCAGTTTCGTGTGTTTTTCTATATTTTACTTTGCACTCGTACCACGTTACGCTCATATCTTTTTTTTAGGATGGCAAATATAAATTTTAAAAAAACCATTGAAGATAAACTCGTAAATAGATATTCACAAAAAACAGAAAGTAGTACATCAGAATTTGTATTCTTCTAAAAATGAGTGAATAGCACGTTTCAATAAATTGCCTTTTATATAACAACAATCTTAAAAAGGAACAACACCGGAAAATTCCACCCAAGCCATATTCAACCTTAATGAATGCAGCGCATTCACCGACAAACTTTTATTATATTTGAGACCAAAGGGCGGCTATAAGTAACTTCGATCATTTTAAAAAACTATCCCTGTTGCCAACAGAAGCTCAATTGCTATTTAAGAAAAGTAATTGAATCATTCTTTAGAAAACAATTAACTACATGAATACCGACTCGAATACACCAATTGATTTTTTACCACAATTGACCGGATGTTTTGCACAACCCGCCGCCGAAAACCCTACGGTAGCCATGGTAGAGGCTGCCTATCAACATCACGGATTGCATTTTCGTTATGTGACTTGTGAAGTGAGTCCTGAAAATCTAAATGCGGCCGTAAATGGAGCGAAAGCTATGGGCTGGTCTGGGTTCAATTGTTCTTTGCCGCATAAAGTGGCCATTATTAAATACTTGGATGAACTCGGTGAATCGGCAAAACTAATAGGCGCAGTAAACACCATAGTAAAACGAGGTAATCGATGGATTGGTGAAAATACAGACGGTAAAGGTTTCTTACAGGCACTTAAAGAGATAATCGATCCCGATGCCAAGCACATTACCTTGTTCGGTGCTGGTGGTGCGGCCCGAGCGATTGCCGTAGAATTGGCATTGGCGGGAGCTGAGTCAATAACGATCGTGAACCGTAGCAAGCAACGTGCCGATGAAGTGGTCAGGTTATTAAATGAGAATACATCTGCAAAGGCCTTTTATAAGCCGTGGGACGAAAAATATGCTGTTGCCCCCAGCACGGATATTATTATCAATGCCACCAGCATCGGACTCTTTCCCAATATCGATGAGCAATTGAACATTGATTTTAACAGCATCAAACCTAATATGGTAGTGGCAGATTGCATTCCCAATCCACCACAAACACATTTATTGAAGACCGCAGCGAACAAAGGTTGTAAAACAATTGATGGGCTGGGGATGTTGGTAAACCAAGGGGTTATAGGTATTAAATTCTGGACAGATACTGATGTAGATGCAGCTGTAATGCACAGCGCTTTAAAGAAAGTACTACATATTAAAGAATAGTACTAACAAGCTACCAACACCTAAACCTTTGCCGATAGGCATAGTATACACATTAAATAATTGAGAATGAAAAAAATGCAATGGTACAATGAACCTGAAATATGGACACAAATCGATGGTTCCTCCCTATCAATGTCCGTGACGCCACAGACCGATTTTTGGAGGGAGACACATTACGGATTCACCGTCGATGATGGCCCCTTTTACTATTGCAATGTGGGTGGAGAATTTGAAATGAAGGTCAAAATAACCGGAGATTATAAGACCCGCTACGACCAAATGGGATTGATGATTCGAAAAGATGAAAAAACTTGGATCAAAACCGGTGTCGAATATGTTGATCAAAAAATCAAATTGAGTGCAGTGGTCACTATCGATAAAAGCGATTGGAGTGTGATTGAACTAGCACATAATCCGAAATCGATTTGGCTCAAAGTCATTAGAAGAATTGATGCCATAGAGATAAGCTATTCTTTAGATAATAGCAATTTCACAATGATGCGACTCGCCTATTTTCCTGATAATACGCCCGTCATGGTAGGGTTGACCGCAGCCTCTCCCGATGGAGATGGGTTTGAGGCCTTGTTCGAAGAATTTGAAATCAAATACCTTCCTGATGCAAGGCGAAAAAAATGGTTGTCGGAACATTGAACTAGAAGATTAAAAAATAATCTTACTTCCAACATGTAAACAAAGGTTAGAGGTAAAAGATTAATTTTCCGAAACAGCCTATTGCACACAAGTACGTATTCCCAAATAAACTTCAGCGGTTTCTACTGATATATAAAATTATTTTGTGTAATCAAATCTTTATCGTAATATTGCAATGAACTAATAAAGAAAAGATGGGATTGACCAAAACGGAAATGTTTTCCGAGCTGCAAAACGAAATTGCACTGTATGCCAAAGTGTTCGGGCATCCGGCAAGGGTTGCCATTTTACAGCATTTATTTAAAATAAATACGTGTGTATGTGGTGATTTGGTTGACGAGATAGGTTTAGCTCAACCCACAATTTCACAACACCTTAAAGAATTAAAACATTTGGGGTTAATAAAAGGAAACGTTGAAGGCACCAGTGTTTGCTATTGTGTTGATTCAAAGAACTGGGCCAAAATGAAAGAGGTTATGTTTCAGTTTTTAGACCAAGACCTTTCAAAAGAGCAGTGCTGCTAAAAAAAATTAAATTCATTAATCGTATAATCGCAATAAACAAATATAAGTATGAAACTATCGCAAGTTAAATCAGCTTTGGGGAATTTAGAGAAAATTGCATTTCAACTACCGAATGGAGAATTGGTACCCAACCATTTTCATGTTACAGAAATCGGTAAAATATCAAAAAACTTTATCGATTGCGGGGGAACCGTGCGTAATGAAGAGGTCGCAAATTTTCAACTGTGGGATGCCAATGATTATGACCACAGACTGCACCCTGAAAAATTGTTGAATATCATTGAGCTTTCAGAAAAGGTATTGGAAATAGGCGATTTGGAAATCGAAGTGGAATACCAAGGGGAAACTATCGGTAAATTCGGACTCGATTTTGACGGTACAAATTTCCTTTTGACCACTAAGCAAACCGACTGTTTGGCCAAGGAAAAATGTGGTGTGCCGACCGAAAAAACCAAACTTCAATTTTCTGAATTGCAAACCGAAAATTCTTGCACACCCGGTGGCGGTTGTTGCTAGTCTTTAAGAATTGAGACCAATGAAATCTATGATAGCAGAAAAAGTATTGTTCGATGAAATTGCCAACTTGATACCTAAGTTGAAAGTCGATACAATTTCAGAAGAACGAAAAGAAACCTTGCAACCTTTAATTGGTTTCATTCAGGATAAAGTAGACACCAAACAAGAAATACGAATCAATTTTATTTGCACCCATAATTCGCGCAGAAGCCATTTATCACAAGTATGGGCGCAAACGTTGGCGGCTTATTTCAATATTCAAAATGTGTTTTGTTATTCAGGTGGAACGGAATCAACCGCATTATTCCCCATGGTAGCCGAAACCTTGCGCAAAACGGGTTTTCAGGTCCAGACCATTTCTGAAGGAAAAAACCCGGTATACACTATAAAATATGGAGCTAACGAACACCCCGTTATTGGTTTTTCCAAAAAACTGGACGATGAATTTAATCCGAAGTCAGGCTTTGCCGCTATCATGACCTGTTCACAGGCAGATGGCGGCTGTCCATTTATCGTCGGTGCCGAAAAACGTATTCCGATTACTTTTGAAGACCCAAAAGTATTCGATAACACACCACAACAGTCCGAAAAATACAACGAGCGAAGTTTGCAGATTGCAACAGAACTTTGCTATGTTTTCTCAAAAATTAATCTTTAAAAATGGCTGCAAAAAAATTGAGTTTTCTCGATAGCTACCTCACCTTATGGATCTTTATTGCGATGGCCTTGGGGGTTGGTATTGGATATTTCTTTCCGACTTTTCCTACCCTAATCGATTCGGCAAGTAGCGGTGCCACAAACATCCCCATCGCTATTGGTTTGATTGTAATGATGTATCCGCCATTGGCCAAAGTGAATTATGCACTATTGCCCAAAGTGTTCCGTAACACGAAAATCCTTTCAATTTCATTATTGCTCAATTGGGTGATCGGCCCAGTTTTGATGTTCCTTTTGGCCATAACTTTTTTAAGGGATTATCCTGAATATATGGTCGGATTGATTCTGATAGGCTTGGCCAGGTGCATAGCCATGGTTTTGGTCTGGAACGATTTGGCCGAAGGAAGCAGCGAATATGGAGCAGGTCTGGTCGCCTTGAACAGCATATTTCAGGTTTTTGCCTATAGTTTTTACGCATGGATATTTATAACCGTACTTCCTCCCTATTTCGGATTCGAAGGTGCCATTGTCGATATTTCAATCGGAACCATTGCCGAAAGCGTTGCCATATATTTGGGCATCCCCTTTCTGTTGGGCATCCTAAGCCGCTTGATTTTAGTTCGCTTAAAGGGTGAAAAATGGTATACCGAAAAATTTATTCCGACGATTTCACCGATGACCTTGATAGCCCTGTTGTTTACCATTGTAATCATGTTTTCACTTAAAGGTGAATTGATTGTTAAAATACCAATGGATGTTTTGATTATCGCCGTTCCATTACTTATATACTTTGCCCTAATGTTTATTATCGGTTTTTTTGTTACAAAAGCAATGGGCACAGAATACGACAAAACAGCCTCCGTGGCATTCACCGCTGCAGGCAACAACTTTGAGCTGGCCATTGCCGTAGCCATAGCTGTTTTTGGTTTAAATTCAGGACAGGCCTTTGCGGGGGTAATCGGGCCTTTGGTTGAAGTGCCTGCCCTCATTTTACTCGTTCGCGTCTCATTTTGGTTGAGAAAAAAATATTTTCCAAAAACCGAAATAATAAAGTAATGTAATAACTAGCTGGCAGAATCGGTGTTCCCCGTTATTTTCTGTCCTTGATACATCCAATAAATCTTATTTTTACATAAATAAGTCCGAAATTCTTTATAATAAAAATGGCAGGAGAAACAAACCTATCGAAATTAATACAGGGGATGACACCCGAATTGAACCCGGGAGAATACATCTTCGCTTCCGTCAAAACCTTAAGCGAAATTGACCGAAAAGATACCATCTGCGAGTTTAAGGAAAAAGAAGGTACCACGATTGTTATCGATAGGAAAAGGGCAGACACTTTAAATCTCCACTATGACTATGTAGCCTCCTGGATAACACTCAAGATTCATTCTTCTTTGGACGGAGTCGGCCTCACGGCCTTATTCTCCTCCGAATTGGCAAAAAACAATATTAGTTGCAATGTTATTGCGGGATATTATCACGACCATATCTTTGTGGCCAAAAAAGATGCGAAAAAAGCTATTGAGGTACTGACCCAACTATCTCAAAGTTATAGCTAAAGCCATGGCTTCCTTTGGTTTTTACCAACAACCACAATATCTTAGTCCCTAACTTCAATTCAAATAATGGCCAAGACAAAAACAGCATTTTTCTGTCAAAACTGTGGTACACAGTACGCTAAATGGGTAGGGCAATGTAGTGCCTGCAAAGAATGGAATTCCGTCGTTGAGGAGGTCGTTCAAAAAGAAGAAAAAAAAGGATGGAAAATCACTGCTGGCCCGACTTCTAAAAAAATAGCCAAGCCCTTACGCGTAAATGAAATCAGCACTGAAACCGAATTGCGGTTGAATGTGCACGATCTAGAATTCAATCGGGTCTTAGGTGGTGGTCTGGTGCCCGGATCATTGGTACTATTGGGTGGTGAGCCTGGCGTGGGCAAGAGTACACTTTTACTTCAAATAGCGCTAAAACTACCCTACAAAACATTATATGTGTCTGGGGAGGAAAGTCAAAAACAGATTAAAATGCGGGCCGACCGCATACACCCCGATAGTGATACTTGCTTTATACTGACCGAAACAAAGACCCAGAATATTTTTCAGCAGATAGAGGCCACAGAACCCGATATCGTGGTTATTGATTCAATACAGACACTGCATTCCGATTATATCGAATCTGCCGCAGGTAGTATTTCCCAAATTCGCGAGTGTACGGCCGAACTGATCAAATTCGCCAAAGAAACAAATACTCCCGTAGTTTTAATAGGCCATATCACCAAAGACGGCAGCATTGCAGGCCCTAAAATTTTGGAACATATGGTCGACACCGTACTACAATTTGAAGGTGATCGAAATTATGTCTATCGCATTCTCCGTTCCCTTAAAAACCGTTTTGGTTCTACTGCCGAACTCGGTATTTATGAAATGCAGGGCAGTGGACTACGCGAGGTTAACAATCCGTCAGAAATTCTGATTTCAAAAAATGATGAAGGATTGAGTGGTACCGCTATTGCTTCCACCATCGAAGGTATGCGGCCCCTGATGATCGAAATACAAGCTTTGGTCAGCACCGCCGTTTACGGCACCCCTCAACGCTCGACCACAGGTTACAATGCAAAGCGACTGAATATGCTTTTGGCCGTTTTAGAAAAACGGGCAGGTTTCAAACTAGGCGCAAAAGATGTTTTCCTGAACATTACAGGTGGCATAACGGTCGATGACCCGGCCATCGATCTTGCGGTGATCGCGGCCATACTCTCAAGTAATTCTGATATCGCTATTGAAAAGGGAGTTTGTTTTGCCGCGGAAATTGGTCTTGCTGGAGAAATACGACCCGTACAGCGCGTGGAACAACGTATTTTAGAAGCCGAAAAGCTTGGCTTTACAACCATTTATGTTTCCAAACGGAATAAAATCGGATTAAAAAATACTAAAATCGAAATTCAGCTGGTAGCCAAAATTGAAGATGTGGTAAGCAGATTGTTCGGTTAGAAACCTTAAATTTTTGGCTTAACGTCTGTCTCTCATAATTCGAGACATCACCAAAATAGCGATGATTACCACTACAATCAAAATAACTTGTCCTAAACCTACTTTTAAGAAAATCATACTTTTGTTTATGGTGCGGGATTCGGAATCATGTTATGAATTTCCTCTATTCCCTTTAATACTTCTTCATTCAAGGTAATATCGATGCTGGCTATATTTTCTTCCAATTGTCGCATACTGGTGGCGCCAATGATATTGCTAGTCAAAAAAGGACGGGAATTAACAAAGGCCAAAGCCATTTGAGCCATTGACATATTATTTTCCTGTGCCAATTTATGGTATTTAGCAGTGGCCGCTACGGCTGTTTCACTGCTGTATCGATCGTATTGTGGAAATAAGGTTATTCTAGAAGTTGCCGGCTTCATGCCTCCCAGGTATTTACCACTCAATGTGCCAAAACCTAAAGGCGAATAGGCCAAAAGACCCACTTTCTCACGCATTGAAATCTCTGACAAACCTACCTCAAAAAGTCTGTTTAAAAGATTGTACGGGTTCTGAATAGTCCTAATTCTGGGCAAACTCGCATGTACTTTGCTTTCTTCCAAAAACCGCATCGTGCCCCATGGGGTCTCGTTCGAGATGCCCACGTGCCTGATTTTACCTTCCCTAATCAAATCACGTAATGTTTCCAAAACCTGATGAATATTATCTTCCCAAAGATCGGTACCACTGTGTTTGTATCCTCTTTTTCCAAAATAATTGGTATTCCGATCTGGCCAGTGCAATTGATAAAGATCTAGATAGTCGGTCTGTAACCTATCTAAGCTGCCTTCTACGGCATCAATTATCGAATCACGGGTAAAACCTCCCGTGCGAATGAATTTCGTAAAATCGGCTTTCCCTGCCATTTTACTAGCCAGAATAACTTTATCTCGATTACCTTTTGCCTTGAACCATGTACCGATTATTTTTTCGGTCTCTGATTTACGGTCGGGGTGTGCCGGAACGGGGTAGAGCTCAGCAGTATCGAAAAAATTTACACCTTGCTCAAGCGCGTAGTCCATCTGTTCATGGCCTTCGGCTTCGGAGTTCTGTTTGCCCCAAGTCATGGTGCCTAGACAAATTTTACTTACTTCAAGGTTAGTGTGGGGTAGGTTAGTATAGTTCATTTGAGGGTACTTAGGTGATTAGAAGCGGCAAATTTAATAATTATGTTGACAACAACATAAATTGTGTGTCATCAATTGTTTTCCAGCTCAATCAAAATAGGACAGTGATCGCTGTGCCTCGCCTCTGCTAAGATTACGGAACGCTGTAATCGCTCAGCCAGAGGATCGGAAACCATGCCATAATCGAGTCGCCAGCCTTTATTATTATTTCGAGCATTGGCGCGATAACTCCACCACGTATAATTATCCGGTTCTTCGTTAAAATGCCGGAAACTATCAACAAATCCACTTTTTATAAAATTCCCGATCCATTCACGCTCAACCGGCAAAAACCCGGAAACATTCTTATTGCGCACCGGATCATGAATATCAATGGCCTCGTGACAAATATTATAATCGCCCAAAACCACAAGGTTGGGGTTGGTTTTTCTCAGGGAATCGGCATACTCTTGAAAATCGGCCATATATTGCAACTTAAGGTCTAATCGTGCCAAATTGGTACCCGAGGGCAGGTACATACTCATGACCGAAACATCGCCATAATCGGCCCTGAGGTTTCTTCCTTCAAAATCCATATAATCAATACCGGTTCCAAATTGCACATGGTCAGGTTGTTTTTTTGAAAGTATGGCCACCCCACTATACCCTTTTTTTTGCGCACTATACCAATAATTATGGGCATAACCTGCCTCCTCAAAAACAGACAGGTCCAATTGTTCTTCCATCGCCTTAATCTCTTGAAGACACACCACATCTGGATTTACGGCTTGTAACCATTCGATAAAACCCTTCTTTAAAGCGGCACGAATACCGTTTACGTTGTACGATACAATTTTCATTCTTTTCAATTTGGGTCGAAAATAAGGAATGTTTTGACCATCTGAAACCCAACCGGACTATCAGAACGTGTTTCTAAAATTATGTCGTATGGGTAAAATATCCTTTTCAAAGAAGATCACATTTGTTTTTAAAGCGCTACCCTTTTGTAGGCTTTTCACTTTTAATTCCTTTTTGTTCTTTATTTTTGGCGCTTAATCCCTCTCAATGAAAACCATATTTATTTTTATATTTTTACTTCTTTCTTTTACGTTATTGTTTGCCCAAGATCCTGCTAAAACCGACAGCATTACACAACTTGATGAAGTTATTTTGTTGGATGCCTTAAAGACTAAAAATGCCACGGGAATTACCACCTCCGAGGTAATTGGTGCAAAAACTTTTCAGAATTATAGTCCTGTCGATATAGTTTCGGCCATTAATCAAGTTCCTGGTGTTTACATACTATCTGGAGCTTTGAACACGAATCGCATAACCATTCGTGGAATTGGGGCACGAACACTTTTCGGCACCGATAAACTTCGGTTGTACTATAATGATATTCCTGTCACCAATGGCTCTGGATTTTCTACTATTGAAGCCTATGACTTGGAAAACCTAAGTCAGGTAGAGGTAATCAAAGGCCCCAAAGGCAGTGCCTTTGGGGCCAATCTTGGGGGCGCCATTATTTTGAATCCCAAGGAGGCTATCGGTCGATCCACAAATATTTCAAATAATTTAACCGTTGGCTCATTTGGGCTCCTTAAAAACAACTTGTCATTTAATCACTACGATGGGAAGTTACGATTGGGACTGCAATATGGGCATATGGAGACCGACGGATATCGAGAAAACAGCAACTTTGAAAGAGATGGTCTACTTTTGAATGCGGCCTACCAAATCAACGAGAAGAATAGCCTAAGCTTACTGGTCAACCATATAGAGTATACGGCACAGATACCAAGTTCTTTAGGTGCAACAGCATTTGCCGAAAACCCAAAACAGGCGGCTTTCACCTGGAGGTCGGCCAAAGGCTACGAAGCCAACAAGTATTCACTTATTGGCTTGAATTACACCAATGACTTCAGCGAAAAACTTAAAAATTCGACCAGTATTTTCTATACCTATCTCGACCATTATGAACCTAGGCCTTTCGGAATTCTAGATGAATTCACCAACGGTTACGGGTTCCGCACTCGATTTATAGGTTATTTTAACAAAGGGGAATACACTTTTGGGGGCGAACTCTATAAAGATGAATACAGTTGGAGCGAGTTTGATAACCAATATGAAGAAAACAATGGCCAGGGCAGTCTACAGGGCGACCGATTTGCCCAGAACAAAGAGTTTCGAAGTCAATGGAATGCCTTTGGCACAGCACTTTATAACTTGACCGAAGCTTTTTCGGCACAGGTAGGCCTCAATATCAACAAAACGGATTACGATTTTCAAGATCTTTATAATATGGGAACGGCAAATAAAAGTGCGGATCGCAGTTTTAAGGCCATCGTGCTGCCGAGTCTCGACCTGAACTATCGTTTTTCGGGCGACCAGCAGGTATATGCCAATATCAGTAGAGGATTTTCAAACCCTAGCCTCGAGGAGACCTTGACCCCTGATGGCGTTATCAACCCAGATATTGCCCAAGAAACAGGCGTGAACTATGAATTGGGTACGCACTTGTTTTTACACGACAAACGATTTTATATGAATTTGGCCCTTTACCAAATGGATATTAAAAATCTTCTGGTCGCACAACGCGTTGGCGATGATCAATTTATCGGGAAAAATGCGGGCAAGACCCGGCATCGTGGTTTAGAAATTACGATGAACTACCGCTGGGAGCTCAGCCCACAAATTCAAATTACCCCCTTTGTCAACTATACACTGAGTGACCATGAATTCATGGAATTTATTGATGGGGACGATGATTTTTCAGGAAACCCGCTTACCGGTGTACCAAAGCAACGCCGTACAGCAGGACTTCAAACGCAGTTCTTCAACGATTTTTATTGGAATATTGTGCATCAGCATGTCAGCGAAATACCATTGACCGACGCCAATACATTAGAAAGCGAAGCTTTTACCGTTTTCACCACCCGCTTGGGCTATAGCAAAAAGCTTTCTGAACGATTTACTGTCGGAATCGATTTTGGAGTCAACAATGTCTTTGATAAAGTCTACGCCCGTTCGGTCTTGATCAACACCCAAGGTTTTGGCGGTAGTGAGCCCCGATATTATTATCCCGGTGATGCCCGAAATTTTTATGGCAGCTTACGATTGGGGTATCGACTGTAGTGTTTTAATGTTATTTATTAGCCTTGCCTTTTATTTTAAAATCATGTATACCTTCTTAGATAACAGGTGCCTAGCAAACACTTTTTACTCATAGAAAAACCCTTTAACAAAAAGTAGTATTTTTTACTTCTCATTAAAGGGCATATGAATATTAAATTATTTCAGAGACCAACTACGCCATCTTCATCAACCATGACTTCATATCCACTTCTTGGTGAATGATGCCTTTTAATTCAGAAATAGCCACCCGCTGTTGTTCCATCGTATCACGATGGCGAATGGTAACCGTTTCGTCTTCCAAAGTTTGATGATCGACCGTGATGCAAAATGGTGTGCCATTCGCATCTTGGCGACGATAGCGTCGTCCCACGGCATCTTTTTCATCATAAGTGACGTTAAAATCCCATTTCAAATCATCTATAATCTTACGAGCCACTTCGGGCAGCCCATCCTTTTTAACCAAAGGCAATACGGCAGCTTTGTTAGGTGCCAAAACGGAGGGGAGTCGAAGTACCGTTCTTGTTGTTCCGTTTTCTAATTCTTCTTCTTGCAATGCTTTCGAGAAGACTGCTAAGAACATGCGATCCAGTCCGATAGAAGTTTCAATCACATAAGGCACATAACTCTCTCGCGTATCGTTGTCGAAATATTGCAATTTCTTGCCCGAGAATTTTTCATGGGCGCTCAAATCAAAATCGGTTCGGGAATGTATGCCTTCCAGTTCTTTAAAACCAAAAGGAAAACGGAATTCGATATCTGCGGCGGCATCGGCATAGTGCGCCAATTTCTCGTGGTCATGAAAGCGATAGTTCTCTTCGCCCATCCCTAATGACAAATGCCATTTCATACGCATATCCTTCCATTTCTCGTACCATTCTTGCTGCGTACCGGGCTTAATAAAGAATTGCATTTCCATCTGTTCGAATTCCCGCATTCGGAAAATAAACTGTCGTGCTACAATTTCATTACGAAAAGCTTTTCCTGTTTGTGCAATTCCAAATGGAATTTTCATACGACCCGTTTTCTGAACGTTCAAGAAGTTTACAAAAATTCCTTGTGCCGTTTCTGGGCGAAGGTAGAGATCCATCGCAGTTTCGGTAGTTGCTCCTAATTTGGTACCGAACATCAAATTGAACTGTTTCACATCGGTCCAATTTTTTGAACCCGACATGGGGCAAGCAATTTCCAACTCTTCAATTAAACGTTTAACATCGTCCAAATCTTCGTTTTCCAACGATTTTCCTAAACGTTTTAAAATGGAAGTAGCTCTTTCTTGATACTCCACTACCCGCTGGTTCGTATTTAAAAACTGTGCTTTATCAAAAGAATCTCCGAAGCGTTTGGCGGCCTTATCTACTTCCTTTTCGATTTTACCTTCGATTTTCGCCACATAGTCCTCAACCAAAACATCAGCGCGATAGCGTTTTTTTGAATCTTTATTATCGATCAAAGGGTCGCTGAAGGCATCAACGTGTCCGGAAGCTTTCCAAGTAGTCGGATGCATAAAAATAGCGGCATCGATACCAACGATATTCTCGTTTAACTGTACCATCGCCTTCCACCAGTATTCCCTTATATTCTTTTTTAACTCTGCACCATTCTGTGCATAATCGTAAACGGCGCTTAGGCCATCGTAAATTTCGCTTGATTGGAATACGTAGCCGTATTCCTTAGCATGGGATATCACCTTTTTGAAATCGTCTTCTTGTTTTGCCATTCGGCAAAAATAGAATATTACCCTAAAATGAAATAATTTATTTTAGCTGAAATTCAGTATTGGTCAGCAAACGTTCATCTTCAAAGATGTTTAGGGTATAAATACCCTCTTTTAAAGAACCTTCAGGAATTGTAATAAAATCGCACACTATGATGTTTTCACTTTTCAGCAGCAGTTTAATACGTTTGCTATACACATTGCCATTAACTGTAATGGTATTGGCATTATCCTCTATGACCCGCATATCTGGTCCCAAAAATTGTAAATAGATAATTCTTTCCTCATCAATAGCCTCGGGATCTGCTTCAACAGTAACACACCCCCTTAATTTTTGGATAATTGAGGCTTTGTTCGTTCGTATGGGCCTTTCATTTCGTTCTCTAAACCCGCCACCCTCAGAATTTCGAAGTTGCAGGTAACTCTTTATTTTAGGCTCGCTATCCAGCTCTTTAGTTTTATCTTTCTGTGACTGGTCCGCCACTGCCATTGAGTTGCTAGCACCTTTCAATTCTTCCAATTTCTGTTTGGTTTCGGCATATTTTTCCGAAAGAACCATATTATTATACCGAAGAAAATTATTCTTCAGCATTAGACTGTCATTTTTCGCGCCTAATCTACTTAGTTCACTTTTAAATTCCCGTAACCTTTCAACCGTAAAGTTCAAGCGACCTACTGAATCCAATAACTGTTGGACACGAAATTTTGAAGACTCTAGTTCTATTTCATTGACCTCATCGAGCGCCGAAAGCCGGTCAACATCGGCCTTCATCAAATTAATATCTTTGATAAGCAAGGCTTTTTCTTGGTTCAAAAAAGCGATTTTTGTCCGTGACTGGGCGTAACTGTAGAAAAATGCTATTAATATGCCGATGATCACAGCAATCAGCATAGCGAGGATTATTTTGGAATTGAATTTCTTATCTTGACCGTCCATTAAAAATGTTAGGGTTAAGTAGGTTTTTTTATGTTCGATTCGGTTAAAATAGCGATGTCAAAGATACTAAATGATATCAACACGGTTTTAGTGCCACGACTGTGTTTTGGATGTAATGCTCATTTAATCAGAGGAGAACATCTGCTATGTACCGTTTGTCGAAACGAATTACCGCTTACCGAATATAGTTTTAACGTTGAAAACCCCATTGACCGTATTTTTTATGGTCGAATTAATGTTAAAAAAGCAAGTTCGTTCTTGTTTTTTGAGGAAAAAGGGATTGTACAACAACTTATTCATTACTTAAAATACAGAAATCAAGAAGAA
Organism: Kriegella aquimaris; assembly: GCF_900103215.1. GTDB lineage: Bacteria > Bacteroidota > Bacteroidia > Flavobacteriales > Flavobacteriaceae > Kriegella > Kriegella aquimaris. The sequence continues at coordinate 353,854 of NZ_FNGV01000002.1, read as the reverse complement.
ATTGGTGGTTTTTTAGGTGATTGGTATGGTCAATTATTAAAAGAGGATAATGGTTCTGGTTTTATAGATGTCGTAGTTCCGGTACCCTTGCATAGAAGAAAACTTCGAAAAAGAGGATATAATCAAGTGGCCCTATTTGCCAAACGTTTAGCCCATCATCTAAACGCGGCATATGTCGACAATATATTGTTGAAAACCGCAAACACAAAAACGCAAACAAAAAAAGGCAGAATTGGTAGATGGTACGGCAACACCTCCCTTTACACTTTATCAGACCAAAAATTTCTCGAAAACAAACGCGTATTATTGGTAGATGACGTAATAACCACGGGTGCGACAATGGAAACCTGCGCCAAGGCTTTGCAACAATCAAAAGGGATAACCATTTACATTGCAAGTATGGCGATAGTGCCATTGCGCTATAAATGAGGCGCGGTAAATATTGCTCATTTTACCAAAATAGTTGTTACTTTGCCCCCATATTCAAAGACAATGTTACGACGTATTTTGGCTTCTATATTTGTATTCTTTGTGGTTACGGCACTCTGGCAATGTGCGCGAAGAGGCAATCCTACGGGTGGACCAAAAGATCTTGACCCTCCGGTATTGGTGAAGGCCGAACCTGAAAACATGAGTGTCAACTTTAAAGAGAAAAGAATACGCCTATATTTTGATGAGTTTATCAAACTCAAAGACATTCAAGATCAACTCATTGTCTCACCACCCCTGAAATATACCCCAGATATTACACCGCAAGGTGGAGCCAGTAAGTATCTTGAGATCAAGTTTAAAGACACACTTAAGGAAAACACCACATATACCTTTAATTTCGGACAGAGCATTACCGACAATAACGAAGGCAATCCGTTTAGCTTTTTCACCTATGTGTTCTCCACAGGGGATTATTTAGATTCACTCAAAGTGCAAGGGGCCGTGAAAGATGCGTTCAATAAAAAGGCAGATGAATTTATTAGCGTTATGCTCTATGAAATAGATTCGGCCTATACCGACAGTACCGTATACCAAAAACCACCTTATTACATTACAAATACTTTAGATAGTGCTGTCATATTTACCTTAGACCATTTGAAGGCAGGGAAATATGCGATTTTTGGGATAAAAGATGTAGCCAAAAACAATGTCTTTGACCAAAATACCGATAAAATTGCTTTCGTCAGTGATACGGTATCCATTCCTACCGATTCTACCTATTTGTTGAATTTATTCAAAGAAATACCCGATTATAGCGTGGCCGTTCCAACCTTTGCTGCGAAAAACAAAATAATCTTTGGCTATTACGGCGAAGGTGATTCGGTGCTAATCGAGACCTTAAATCCACTACCGGATAGCGTTAAGACCAAAGTACTGAGAGAACAGAACAAAGACACCCTAAATTATTGGTTTACACCCACCGATCTCGATTCGATTATTTTTACGGTCACCAATGAAAAATTAAAAGTCATTGACACATTTACCGTCAAAACGAGAAAGGTAGGCACAGATTCGTTACAGCTCAACCCTAACCAACGAGGATCTTTAAATTTTGAAGACCCTTTTTATATTGCCGCCAATACCCCGATTACGGCCATCGACACCACAAGGATTACATTAATGGACAAAGATTCGACCCAAATCAGTTTCAAATCAGACTTGGATACTTTGAAAAATAAGATAGACTTTGACTTTGAAGTGGAGCCCAATCAAAATTATCAAATGGGTTTGCTACCTGGTGCGATTACCAACCTTTTTGGGGAAACCAACGACACCATCAATTTCAATCTAGCGACCAAAAGTTTTGCTGATTACGGCAACCTCAGCTTTACCATAGTTACTGACAGCATATCCTATCCGCTGCTGGTTCAATTAACCGATGAAAAAGGAGAAATTAAAAGAGAAGTTTTCGCCGAAGAACCCAAAGTATTTGAATTCAATAACCTTCAACCATCAAAATACTTGCTTCGTATTATATTTGATGTAAATGGCAATAAAAAATGGGATACAGGAAGTTATCTTAAAAGAATTCAACCGGAAAAGGTTAGTTACTATCCCGAAATTATAGATGTTCGTGCCAATTGGGAGATGCCCATTACGTTTACACTTTTAGAGTAAATTCATCCCTGTCGGCTAAAAACTTGAGTTTATTTCTTAGTTCGTGAATCCTTCTTTTACTTAACGTTACATGTAGTACGGTTTCAGTTTCAGAAAACACCAATTGGTTTCCTAATGGGTCATAAACTGAGGAATGCCCTGAATAGTCAAATCCCGCATCATCTTCCCCCACACGATTGACTCCGATACAATAGGCCATATTTTCAATGGAACGTGCTTTTAATAGCGCATCCCATGCATCAATTCTTAGTTTGGGCCAATTGGCAACATACATTAGAATGTCATAGTCTTCAACATTTCTGGCCCAGACCGGAAATCGAAGGTCGTAACATATCATGGGGCAAATTTTAAAACCCCTGTACAGGACGATTAATTTATCGTTTCCTGCCCGATATACTTGGTCTTCCCCTGCCAAGGTAAACGTGTGGCGTTTATCATATTGCGAAACCTGTCCGGCAGGCTCAACAAAAAACAACCGATTGGTATAATTTCCGTTTTCAAAGAAAACTAGGCTTCCTGTAATCGCCATATTTTTCTTTGTAGCCAACTCTTGCATCCAAGTGACCGTTTTTTGTCCTTCGGAGGGGCTGATGTTTTTTGGGTTCATGGTGAACCCTGTGGTAAACATTTCCGGCAAAACAATAAGATCTACATCAGATGTAATAGCCGCTATAATTTCAGAAAAGTGAATCCTGTTACTTTCCGGATTTTCCCAGGCCAATTCAGATTGCACCAATGCTATTTTAAGATTCTCGTCCATCCTTAAAAATTTCAATCAAAATAAACCTCACGGTCATTTTCAATAACTTTTTTGAAAAGTTGCCGCAATTGCGATTCTAATATTCGGTCTTCTGATAACTCGGGCAGATTGTCGATTGAGAAGAACGACGCACCCCGCATATCAAAACCCGGTTGTAACGCTCCCCCGATTTTGGTACACAAAAAAATTAATTTGTAAATATAATAGGGCTCGGGCGGATGCTTATGACATTTTTTGTCATAAACGGCCAACAACCGCACCACCGCTGATCGAAGTCCGGTTTCTTCTTCGATCTCCTTTACCACGACCTCGGAAGGTGAATACCCAACATCTGCCCATCCTCCAGGTATCGTCCACTTACCATCAACACTTTCTTTGGCCATCAGTATCTCGTTCGCATCGTTCAACACAAACCCACGAACGTCGACTTTGGCCGTAGGATAGTCGGTAACGGGCATAAAGAAATTTTTAAAGGTCTTCAAAGGTTTCTCTGAAACCGAGCCTAGCAATTCTAGGCCAATTTCCCTGATTTCTTCGTATCGCTCGCGATTGTACTCATCTTCGGCATACACCAATCCCGTGTCAGCCAATGCCTTTATGCGCTTTATTAGCTCTAAATTTCTAGTTTCCTCCATATGAACACTATAGCCCTTCTAATAATTTAATCAAAGAGGGTTCGCCCTGCATTTTGGCATGATCTAAAGCGGTATTTCCCCTTGCGTCTGCCACCGAAGCATCGGCTCCATGTGAAATAAGCAGCTTTGCAATCTCTAATCGATTAAAAGTCGCGGCATATATCAAACAGGTCGCACCCATCGCGTTCTTTTCATTTACATTGGCGCCCTTCTCTATCAATTTCTTGGCAATATCGCTATACCCCTTGAAACAGACCCCCATCAATGCCGTATTACCTGATGCATCCTTGATATCAATTTTTGCCCCTTGCTCGAGTAAAAGTTCGGCAATTTCCAGTTCGTCATAATAGGTCGCTAAAATGAGCGGAGTCGAACCCCGTTGGTCTTTACTGTCGCGCAAAAGTGGATTTTTAGCCAACATTGCCCTAACCTCCTTGAGGTTGCCATTGCGTATTTCGCTGAAAAAAACTTCGTTCATAGCTAATTGTATTATTGGATTTTTCCCTTTTCAAAAATCCACTTTCATTCTATAAAAGTAAGTAAAAGCGCATCGATATGTATATCTTTTCATAACGATATTAAACTACCCCATTTATCTTTGTTTCTATTTTGCTATGGCCCCTTCCATAACCAAATTCCAACAATAAGCTCACAGTTATATTTTAATAAATAAACTAGTAACACTCAAGATGAGTGTATAAGATTTACCTCTTTTAAATATATTCATAATACTCTCATTTTAGGTTGTTTACAATGCACAAATAGCATTCATTCATGCCTTTTATCATCATATCAAATAAAATTCGTCCATCTAATCCACTATTTTCTAAAAGGGAATCAATTGTCTGACAATTTTTAGGTTATTTCCCACGTTAGATATAATAATCGTATTTTTAGACTAACTAAACGCTCACCATCTTGCAAACTTTGTCCGTTCATTCCTTCATTGAGGATGCACCAACCTCAATTGCCATTTTAGATGAAGAACTGTGTTTTATCAGTTATTCTAAACATTGGTTGAAGGAATTCCAAATTTCCGATAAGGACATCACCGGCAAATTATACTACGACATTTTTCCTGAGACGCCTTTAGCGCTTAAAAAAGCCCTTCAACAATGTCTTAAAGGTAAGACCAGCAGCAATGAAGGTGCCAAGTTCCTACAAGACGATGGAAAAGTACAGTGGCTCAAATGGAAAATAAATCCATGGAAAATGGACGATGGAAAGGTGGGTGGCCTCGTCATTGCCCAAGAGGATATAACTTCACAAAAGCGCAGGGAAGAAATTTTTTTGAAGGCACAAAATGTAGCTAAAATAGGAGGTTGGGAGCTTGATTTGGTCACCAACGATATCTATTGGACAGATACAACCAAAGAAATTCATGAAGTCCCTTCGAATTTTGAGGCTGACCTGGAAAACGCAATCACCTTTTATAAAGCCGGTGAGCATCGGGATAAGATTACTAAGCTTGTGGGCGAGGCTCTATCAAAAGGAACACCTTGGGACACCGAACTTATTATTATCACCGCAAAAGGAAGGGAACGCTGGGTACATGCAAAGGGGGAAACCGAGATGCACAATGGTAAATGTGTTCGAGTCTTCGGAACTTTTCAGGATATTGATGAACAGAAGAAAGCGAAAGTTAAATACCAAGCGGTTGCCGAACGTCTAAAACTTGCTACCAAAGCTGCACAAATTGGCATATGGGATTTAGATCTTACTAAGAATATGCTTGTATGGGATGATAATATGTACAATTTGCACGGGGTCTCAAAAAAAGATTTTTCGGCCAGTTATGATTCTTGGGCCCTAACCGTGCACCCTGATGACTTGGCACAAGTCGAAATACAGGTCGACGAAGCCGTTAAAGGCTTAAAAGACCTCAAAATGGAATTTAGAATCATCTGGCCTGATGGATCGATACGTTACCTTATGGGTATGGGGAAAACTATTAAGGATGCCAATGGAAACCCTACAAAAATGGTCGGTGCCAATTGGGACATAACCGAACTGAAAACTGCCCAATTGCAATTATTAAGAAGCAGGGAATCATTTCTCGGAGCCTTTGAAAATTCAACGCTTGGCATGGCCATGATTGGTATAGATGGTAAATGGCTCCAAGTAAATGAGAGTATCTGTAAAAGTATAGGCTATGAAAGACATGAACTTCTAAAGCTTACTTTTCAAGATGTAACACACCCAGAAGATTTACAGAGCGACTTAAATTTATTGAAAGAATTAGTTTCGGGCAAGCGTGACAGCTATCAAATCGAAAAGCGGTATTTTCATAAAAAAGGTCACCTAGTCTATGTTATTCTCACTGTAACAGGAGTAAGGGAAATCAACGGAGAGCTATCCCATTTTTTATCTCAAATCATGGATATCACTTCTCGCATAGAGGCTGAGAAAAAGTTGACCCAATTGCTCGAGGTGACTGAAAAACAGAATACAAGTCTCTTAAACTTTGCCCATATCGTTTCACACAATCTTAGGTCACACTCAAGCAATTTATCAATGCTGACCGGGTTTTTGAGCAGTGAAGAAGATGAAGATGAGCAGCGCAATTTAATCACAATGTTAGATGCAGCTTCTGAGAGCCTCAACGAGACCGTCTTGCATTTAAACGAAGTAGTTCAGGTAAAATCCGGAGCCTTAAATAAATTAAAAGATGTCAATCTTTATAAAACCATTTTAAATGTAGAAAAAAATCTGAGCGGCTTGTTACAAAATAAAAAAACAAAGTGCGTTGTAGATGTCCCGAAACATACTACGATTAAAGGCATACCCGCCTATGTAGATAGTATTTTTCTCAATCTATTCACCAATAGCATTAAATATAGCGCTCCAGATAGGTCACTGAAACTGGTGATTAAAGCCACTGAGACAGACGAAAAGAAAGTCATGGTTACCTTCTCTGACAATGGCTTAGGCATCGACTTGAAAAGGCATAGAAAAAAACTCTTCGGAATGTACAAAACATTTCACCGTAATAAAGATGCCAAGGGCATTGGCCTTTTTATAACCAAAAACCAAATTGAAGCCATGAATGGAAGCATAGCCGTAAATAGTACGGTTGACGTAGGAACAAAATTTACGCTCTTTTTTGACAAATAAACACTCAAACGAAAATGAAAAAATTTGAAAGCACCTGCATCATTGATGATGATCCCATTTTTATCTATGGAACAAAAAGGGTCATGAAAGAAGTGGGCTTCTGCAATAAAATCATGGTTTTTAATAATGGCCAAGATGCTATTGAAGCACTCACTGAAATGGTCGGTCAAAATAAAGAACTACCAGAAATCATTTTTGTAGACTTGAACATGCCCATAATGAACGGATGGGAATTTCTAGAAGACTTTGTTAAAATTCCCAATAAGAATAGGAAAGCGGTAACCGTATATATTATAAGTTCTTCTGTAGACCCCAGAGATTTAGAGCGTGTTAAAAATTATGAAGTGGTAAATAACTATATTTTAAAACCCATTTCCTCCAAAGATTTAGAGGATATACTTAATAGCTTGCGGTAAGCACTTTATCTAGCCTTCAAACCGCTTCTACCTAAATAAACCCCCAAATCTAGTTATGAAAAAAGTAGAGACCGTTTATATTATCGATGATGACGAAATAGCGATATTCTGTATAAAAAAATCGCTAAAGCAAATCGCCTTCTGTGATAATTTAATCATATTTAATGATGGTATTACTGCACTCGACCATTTTGTAAAGCTCGCTAAGAACAACATAAAATCATCATCGATTATTTTTCTTGATATCAACATGCCTGAAATGAGTGGTTGGCATTTTCTAGAAGAGCTCAAAAATATTTCTGGAAACGAGGCTGGCAAAGATGGAATATATGTCATGTCTTCATCTCTTGACGTTGCTGATATAGAAAAGGTACACAACAACAGTCTTGCAACAAAATTTTTACCCAAACCCGTGACTTCAGCATTGTTGCTCGATATTTTTTAGAAAATAGAATGTATACGCCATCCTATTTCACACGTCAATTTCGCACGCCAGGCGTAAAATCGTTCGGTGCGTTCTGCGGCTGGTTCATGGTTCCCGAATCGCCTGTATCATTGTAAATTACCCATTCGTCGGAGGAGTATATAGCATTCGCTTTCGTAATTTCAATATTACGAAGCGCCCTGCCATCTTCAAATTCGTGATCGGTGCCAGACCCATCTTCTCCGATTACCCCAAATACATCGATGACAACTCCGAAAGGATCAACAAGTTCAAAGTTATCATCCCCGTTCGAGTCGGCCGGACTACCCGTTCCTATTCCTAAATTTGGGGCAAACCCATACACTATTTCAAACTCCGAAGCATTGGGAGAAATTACAAAGGTGCTTTCCGCTTCAATAACATTATCAGATAAATCGAGTGTTGAACTAATTTCAGTGCTAGCATTCGTATAGCGACGCAAAGTCCATCCTTTTAAACTGAGTGATTCTGAATTTGAATTATAGAGTTCTACAAAACGCGCACTCGAATTATTATCAGGGTCGGCCAACTCTGATATAAAAATAGCAGTCGATGTGAATTCATCGACAACGTCTTCACACCGTTCTTGCGAAAAATCAAAATCGTTTAAATCGCGTACCGCTAATTGGTATTCATCATTTTGCCTAAGCAGCACCCCGGTAACACCTCCACTACCGTTGGGCAAAATTTCTGCACTGAAATCTGCAAAACCACTGTTCAATAACACAATTTCATTATCATAACAGTCTATAAGGGTTCGCTCCGTTTCTTTGCCATCTAAAGCAAAGGTCTGCCCCAATTCTTGTTCAAGAAATTCAACCCTTTCGAACCTCACCAAGGTATTGGTTTGATTTTTATTTAAACTATCAATCGAAACTTGGGTCGGCGCAATATCTACTGCTTGATCACAGGAGGTAAAAATATGGTTGTCAACTATTGCCGCTGGTAATCTCCCAACCGATATGTTTCCAAAGGAAGTGAAGACCCCTCCAATTTTATAGACATCTTTACTTTTACCTAGATATAATCCTTTAAGTTTTATAATAATTTTACTCCCGATGGGATAAAACAGGTGTGCATCACGAACATCTATTTCAATCTGAAAGCCTTCGGTTGGTGCAATAGGCCTGTCTTGAAAATGTAGTATACTAAAAAAGTTCCCCGCTTCATCGGAAGACACCACATAACCTTCAATGGCGAGGTCTTCCTGAATTTGCAGCGTTTCGTTCATATACAATCCCTTTATTTCCGTATAAGTGCTGTTAGTGATTACCGACGTATCGCAAAGGCGTTTAGGCGAATCGAAGTTTCGGTCATCGACACATGAAAGAACTAGCCAACAACTCAAGAGGCCTATTATTTTATTATTGTTCTTCATGAACAGTTCTGTTATTGTCTTAATCGTTCGCACAATATTTGAAAACCCTTTATACCATATTTTAAAAACTGAATGCCACATTTAAGAAATAGGTTCTGCCGTAACCATACCAATACTTTGGTGCAAATGAGGGTGTACCACTCAGATTATCTTGCTGCAATTGTCCGAAATTGCCATTTCTACTCTGTTCATAACCTCCTGTTCTAAAAACGGCATCAAACACATTATTGATACTCACAAAAATGCTGATATATTTACCCTTCTTTAACCATGATTTACCACCCACTATATTTAATAAATAAAAATCGTCCAATGGCTTTTGCTCTAGTAATTTATTTACATTTTCCGCTGTGGCATCGGGAAAGGGCGCTCCTGTTTCAGGGTTTAAATAAAAACTAGACGTTCTAGTAATCGTTGAAATGGCCGCATAATTATTTCCCAAATAATTGGCAGTGACGGACAACCACCAATATTTTGGGTCACGATATTCTACGCCAAACGCAAATGCTTTCTGTGGCCCTTGTGCTAAATTGTAATCTTTGATGTTGGCCACACCCAAATCAATGAATCCGTCAGGATTTATCAAATCTTCCTCCGATCCTGCGGTATCGAAATTGATAGAAACATTGGGATAACTTGCATAGCGATACTTTCCTAAGGCACCAACAAATGAAAGCTTGACTGCCGATGATAATTGATACCCCAAGCCAACTTCAATACCCATGTGTAATTTATCAAGGTCGGTAAGCACCTCTTGAACAAAATCAGATCCTACACCGGCATCCACAAAGAAGAAATTAATATCAGTCGTATTTTGAAAACGGGAATAGAAGCCCGTGAGCCGTCCGGTCAATTTTGGTAACCGAAGAAAATAATTCAAATCAACAGTCGACACTGTCTCACTCTGTAAAGCGGGAACAATTTGGTTATTTTCCCTCGGATTAATAAACACATTTTGAAGCACAGGAGCTTGTGTTAGCTGAGCGCTTTGAATTGAAACCCAGTGTCTTCCTGTAAGCTTATAGGTAAAGCCGCCCTTGGTGCCATAATTTGTAAATTGTGCCTTTTCACTTTTACCAAACGAATCATCAAGAAATCGCTCATTCTGAAACAGCCCTTCCCGTTGGAAAGCTGATGCGTTATAATTTCCGGATAAAAAAGCATTCCAGTTCAATTCTTCGTAGCGAAATTGAGCGAAAGCTATAAATCGAATAGCATCTATTTCATAACGATAATTGAAAATGCCTCCTTCACTCTTACGAACTTGTCCTTTGGCATCGTTCAGCGTATTCGAAAACGGGTCGGAATCTTCATGGAAAAGTGCTCCCAACAAATCTTGAATTTCGGCGTAATTATGCGATTGTAACTTTTTATACATCAACCCAAAGTCCGTTTGCAGTTTTGAATTAATATTCCAATTTGCGGTAGTATTTGCTATAAATTGACGGTCTTGGGCCACGTCGTCGTAATAGACATAAGCAGCCTTTTCCCTGCTATTTGCGACATATAGTTTTTGCCAATCCATTTGCGAATTTTTCAAAAGACCCTTCTCAGCAAGATTGGCACTAGGAAAGTTGGCACCGATGGGACTGTTTATTGAAAAACTAGGCAAATAACGATAGTAGGTCGCATCAGGGTTTGGTGCATTATAATACCCCAGCCGACTTCTGGTATTGATTCCAAACTGGTATGCGACACCCGTGTTCAAGCTGAAAGTTTCAGATTCATAGAAATGATTAAACATTAAAATGGGTTCGGCTATTTTGCGCTCCCGTGAATTTCTAATCTTATCATTTTGAAACCCCCAATACGGATTATACCGCTTCCCCAACAGCTCAAAAACCTCTTCGGTAACAGCCGACGAACGCCCTCTGCGATTGCTGGCCAATATACCCGTAAAATTAAAGCTATTCTTTTTGTTGATTTGATACTCCAAAGCACCAAAAAAAGAATACGCATCGTATAAAGTCCCATCGATATAACCCTCTTTGGCCCATCTTCTAGAGCCTGAAATAGAATAATACAGGCCTTTGTCAGGAGCGCCCGAAGTATATGTGGCCATTAATCTTCCAGCATAGGTTCTATTTGACGCTGATGAGGACAAACGAGTCCCCGCTCGGAATTTTGAAGGTCTTGTGTCAATATTTGTATTGCCCAAGATGCCTCCAAAAGTAACATCGGAAGGTGCCAACCCGTTTGTGTATTGTTGGTTTCTCGTTACATCGTTAAGTCCGCCCCAATTGTTCCACTGCGGCCGGCCATCGAACATTTTATTCATGGATATGCCATTGATAAGTACTTCTCCATTTTGTGAATCATAGCCGCGTACGCGAAAGAATGCCTGTCCAAAATCAAATGCAGCGCGGTTTAGAAAAACATCACGTGTAGCCCGTAAGAGTCCTGCCGAGTTGGCGTCGGCTTCATCGTCAAGCAATTCAGCGTCTGTTAATGTTATCAGGTTATCTGCCTGTTCCATTGTTAAATCTTTTTCCAAGTATATTGTACCAATATCCACCCCAAAACCTTCAAGTACCACTGGAATTCGTTTCAACTCATATTCAATGCCAGTGAGGTTCAGAATCACCTCACCGGACAAGTCAACCTTCAACGTAAAAGCACCAGCACTATTAGTTTTAACCGAAAAAGAAGACCCCTCAATAGAAATTGAAGAATTCTCAATCGGGTGTTTTGTACGATTATCAAAAACACTTCCCGATATGACAAAATCTTCTTGAGCCGACAGCAAATGAATCGACGAAAACAAGAGAATAAATAAAACTAGGACTCTCATTACCAACAGTTAATGAATGTTCTTACAATAAATATATCAATATATTGTAAGAATTTACGCTATTTATATCTTAAATTAGATGTTTGAAATCAATGAAGACTTTCAGAATTATATTAATACTAGCTATTCTTTCTCAATTGGGAACGGTTGCTCAAGACTCGCGTCAATACCAAATTCGAACTATTGCATTTTATAATGTGGAGAATTTGTTCGACACAACCAATGATTCGCTAACGTTCGATGATGACAGAACTCCAACCGGTAAAGACCAATGGACGGAAGAAAGATATTGGCATAAAGTAGATCACATTGCAAAAGTTATTTCTGAAATCGGGTCAAGCATCACTGCAACCTCTCCGGATATTGTCGGTCTTTGCGAAGTCGAAAACCGACAAGTACTCGAAGATTTGATACATCACCCAAAGCTTGAACATAAAGATTATGGCATCGTTCATTTCGATTCTCCCGATGAACGAGGAATAGATGTAGCCCTATTGTATAAAAAAGCGGCCTTCTTGCCAACTACATCTGCCAGCCACAGACTACTTTTAATTAATAATAACGATAAGCGGGATTATACTCGTGACCAACTGATCGTAGGAGGGCTACTCGATGATGAAGAAATACATATTATAGTCAATCATTGGCCCTCTCGAAGCGGAGGGGAAGCTCGTAGCCAACCCAATCGAATTGCAGCTGCCAAATTAAATAAGCACATTATCGACTCGGTTCAACGAATTAATGATATTGCAAAAATCATTAGTATGGGAGATTTAAATGATGACCCCGTGGATGATAGTCTAAAAAAGATTTTGAAAACAAAAGGGAAGCAAAAAAATTTAGAAGCTGGGGATTTGTTCAACCCTATGGAAAAGCTTTTTAGAAAAGGAATAGGGTCTTTGGCCTATCGTGATAAATGGAATTTATTTGACCAAATTTTCTTTACCAGCCATCTTATCAATACCGAAAAAAACAGCTATTCCTATTGGAAAGCGGGTGTTTTTACCAAACCTTATCTGATGACCACAAAAGGGCAGTACAGGGGCTACCCCTATCGAACCTATTCAGGAGGAAATTACACTGGAGGGTACAGTGACCATTTTCCAGTGTATCTCTATTTAATAAAAGAAAAACTCCCCACTGATCATTTTACCAATGGGGAGTAATGCTTTAAAGCACTTTGCTATTCAGTCTACAATTCTTTAATCTTGATATTGCGCCATTTTACTTTAATACCGCCACCATCATGGATCTGTAATGCGACCGAGCCTTCGCCTTGTCCTATTTTTTCATCGGTTATGTCAACCATTTCGGTTCCGTTAAGCCACGAAGTTAATTGATCGCCCTTCACCCGAATTTTCATTTTATTCCATTTACCCATTTTTAGGGCTTTGTCTTTTTCGGGATCTGGTTTTATCAACCACCCACGGCCATAAGATTCGTAAACCCCGCCCGTACTATGCCCTGGGGGGGCAACTTCTACTTGCCAGCCACTTACTTTTGTACCATCTACGGTAGACCTAATAAAAACTCCGCTATTACCATTGGCTTCTTGTTTGAATTCAAGGGTGAGTTCGAAATCTTTATAATGTTCGTTGGTCCCGAAATAACCATAGGCCTTATCCGGGCCACTCTCACAGACCAACAATCCGTCTTCGACATACCACTTTTCAGTACCATAGATCGTCCATCCATCTAGATTTTCTCCATTAAAGAGCTTTTTTTTCTGTGCGAACGTCAAGGTTGAAAAAAGAATTGTAACTAATAGGAGTATTTTTTTCATTCGTAATGTGTTTTAGTATTTAATTATCGTTTACAATATTAAGAAGTGTTATTTAGATGCCCTTTTCACTTCAATGGGCACAATAAAATCAATTGAACCACTGGCCCCATGGAATACGGCTCAAAATCAAAATCAGCCCCAAACCATAAAAAATGGCAATACTCTTAAATTTCTTATTCCCCTCGATAAACTTCTTATGACGTGACCAACCTACAGTTATTAGGGTTACGGCAATTATATTTATAAAAGGGTGCTCGACGGCCAACAATCGTGCCGGTGCGTTTAAACCGCCCATACCGAGCGTCTGTATGGCCTGAAGGCCGCTTGGGGAAACAAAGAACAGAATCAACCCGACAATCAGCATCAAATGAGTCAAAATCAATGCAAAAAGACTTAGTCGAAAATCTTTTTCGGGTGTAAACATTTTATTGCTGGCAAGGCCCGAAATGGCATTGCCCACTGCCAAAAAAAGAATGGCCAATACGATATAAGCCAAATAGGAATGGAGGGTAAGTATTACTTCGTACATATCTCAGGTTTTAAGCGGTTAAATGTAGCAAATTTTGCCCACAAAAAAACCCTGCGTATTGGCAGGGTTTTCATTTTTTATAAAAGCTATGCTTAGAAACTGTACCGTAGACTTAGGTTCCATGTTCTTCCAAAACCGAAAAACGCTTTGTTACTGGTAGCAATACCTTCATAGGTAGTATCTCCACTGCCAGGAAAAGTGTTGGTCAACGATTCTGCAAAATACTCGGTATTGAATACATTGTTTACGTTAAGGGCCAAGCCTATCGCATTTTGACCTCCGAATTTAAACGTATAATAAGCTCCGGCATCGAATAAATTATAGGTTGGCAATCGCAATGAACCTTGGTGGTTCGGTTGATCAAAATCTTCGGCCAAAATATCGGCATACAATTTAGCCGCAGTAAACCAGTTTGCACTCAATTTCAATCTCTCGACGGGTCTGATGATCATTTCCAAATTTGAGGTAAACTGAGCGGCGTTACCGACTTTCACCCCATCTAAATATAGATTGACATCATCATCGATAACATTTTGACTGTCATCAAAGGCAACCCCATTTACATTACCGGCATACTCCCAATCGCCGAGGGAAATCATACCTCTAAACTGTACAATTTCAGACGCTCTATAATCGGCCTCTATTTCAACACCTTTGTGTACTTGCTCGACGCCTGAAATATTGGCAAACCCTTCATCTCCTGTCGTAGTCTCGACCTCAACGTTGATAAACCTATCTTTCCAAGAAGTTCTATATACATTTAACTTTGCCCTGAAATCGCCTAGGTTAAGTCCATAACCTGCCTCTAAACCAAAAATCTTTTCATTTCTATAATCCGGGTTTACATCATTAACGAAGTTCAGGAATATAGCGTCGAAATTGGGTTGTTTCGAATAGTAGCCACCATTGACAAAGACGTTGTTTTCGTCGTTGATATTTACGTTCAATCCTCCTTTAATGTTTCCTCCCAAAATATTTTCCCAATCGGATTCTTGCTCGGGATCCGAATCTAAATAGTTGAAATAATCGATTCTCTTAAAACCTTGTTGTGATATTCCTCCTTGAACAAAGGCCGAAACAACTTCTGTTTTGTATTCCATTTGACCAAAGGCGCCATACCATCTTACCAGCCCATCGTTGTAATAATCGATTTTCTCTTCTTTGTCTATATCCTTAAATACGTTTAGAATCGATGAGAAATCAGACGCTACGGTCGCATTTTGGCGTACAATATGCTCAGGAGCGTTAACGTCATTGGTGTCTAAATAGCCATCGGCTCCCAATAAGTTATCTACTCTTCTGTAGTGAATTCCTTTGTAGCTTCTTAGGTCAACACCAAAATCATAACTGAATTTTTCGTTGATATCGGTATGCAAATTTGCAATAAGGCCAAACCAGTTATGTGAGTTCATTGAAGCTCTTCGTGTCAAACCATCGCCGAAATCCGTTGTCAAAAATTCACCATCATCATTGGGGCTTAATTGATAATCCCTGCCATCATAAAAAGTAACAGCTTCTCCCCCATTGAACCTTGATATCAAATCGTAGTCTACCTGACCGTTTTCAGGATTTCTATACCGGCTTGAGCTAGCAAAACCGAAACCTGGACCTGAACCAATATCACCAGTACCGCCACCTCTACCAAAAGAAGCATACGCTGAAGTGGACAAGGTCGACTTTTCGCTCATTTTCCATTCCCAAGTCAAAGAAGTCACTGGCTTATGATAGAAATTACTTCTCCAGCCAAAATCTTCACCATTTAAAGAGCCATAGTTGTAGTTGTACTTGTCACCATATTCTAAGTAATCTTCGACCGTAGCAACATTAAAGAAACTGGTCGTTCTTTGATCATGTACCTGTGGTGCACCTGTGAGTATAAATTGAAAGCTATGCTTTTCGTTGGGTTCGTATCCCAGTCCGATAAAATAATTATACCCTTCAAACTTAGTACCATCGATGTAACCGTCACCAGCTGTTCTACCCAACAAGACCGAGGCGGCAAAACCACCATCAGATTTACCTGTATTGTAGGCTACGTTGGTTTTAAGATATCCATCATTACCCATGCCAACAGTAACGGCACCGCCTTGAGACTGCTCAGTGGTCTTTGTTATGATGTTTATCGTTCCACCTACCGAAGAAATAGCCAGTTTGGAAGACCCTAGCCCTCTTTGAACCTGCATACCTGTGGTAACATCGCTAAGACCTGCCCAGTTACTCCAATATACAGCACCGTTTTCCATATCATTAACGGGAATTCCGTTGACCATAATTGCGATATTCGGAGATTCAAATCCACGAACATTGACTCGGCCATCGCCAAAACCTCCGCCTGATTTGGTAGCATAAACAGATGGTGTAGATTTTAAGAGTTCAGGAAACTCCTGTGAACCCAACTTTTCCCTAATCTCAGTAGCCCTGATCGTCGATACGGCAACTGGAGTTTCACGGTCTTTGGCGATATCCATGATACCTGTTACTACCACGCCTTCCAATTCTTCGGCATCGGGTAACAACGAAATAGTGCCAATAGCACCGACAGCGGTATAGTTCACCTTCTTAGTGACAAATCCGATATAGGATACCAACAAGGTTCCTGTATTTTTGGAAACCTCTATGACAAAATTTCCGTCAAAATCTGATGTGGTACCATTCGTAGTCCCTTGAACAACCACATTCGCCCCAGGTAGTGGCTCACCCAGCTCGACATCGGTAACCGTACCGGTAATCGTTCCTTGTGAAATAGCGGTAGAGGCAATAAACAACGCAACCAGCACGAAATAAATTTTCTTCATTATTTTTTAGTTTAGGGTTTCTTAAAGAGATGCAAATGTGCCGCAAATACACCACATTTAGATTAAGAAAATGTTAAATTTGTTAAATTAGCTGTCTCAAAATTAACACTTTACACCTAAAGAAAAGCATCTAAAAAAAAGAAGTTATCATACTTTATGAAGAAAAAGGAAAACGCTAAATCACTTCTTAAAATCTTGAAGAAGTTGTAATGTAGAGGCATCATGACTAGAGATTTCGGAATTTTCAATGTCTCCTAAAATTGCACCTGCCAACTGCTTACCCAGTTCAACGCCCCATTGGTCGTAGCTGAAAATATTCCAGATTACCCCTTGCACGAATATTTTATGCTCATAAAGTGCAATCAAACTGCCCAAACTCTTTGGCGTAAGTTTATCGATCAGCATGGTATTGGTAGGCTTGTTGCCCGCAAATACTTTAAATGGCAGCAATTTGGCTAGCTCGGCTTCGGAAAGCAATTTGCCCTCAAGCTCTTCACGCACCTGCTCTTCGGTCTTCCCGTTCATTAGTGCTTCGGTCTGAGCAAAGAAATTGGCCATCAATTTGTTGTGATGATCATCATCGCCATAAAGTGATTTTTTGAACCCAATAAAGTCTACTGGAATCAGTTTTGTGCCCTGATGTATCAGTTGAAAGAATGCGTGTTGTGAATTCGTACCGGGCTCGCCCCAAATAATTGTACCCGTTTGATAGGTCACGGGGTTACCATTTCTATCGACACTTTTACCATTACTTTCCATAATGCCCTGCTGCAAATATGCAGAGAACCTACTCAAGTATTGGGCATAAGGTATAATGGCTTCGGTCTCCGCACCGTAAAAATTATTATACCACACACTTAATAAAGCCAGTATTACCGGTATATTTTGGTCTAAATCTTCCGATTTAAAATGCTCGTCCATTTCATTGGCACCAGTCAAAAGGGCATCGAAATTTTCAAACCCCACCGCCAAGGCAATGGAAAGACCAACAGCGCTCCATAGCGAAAATCGGCCTCCGACCCAATCCCACATTGGGAATACATTTTCTGCGTCTATACCAAACTCCGCTATTTTCTCGGTATTCGTCGATACAGCGGCAAAATGTTTGGCTATATCTTGTTGTGTTCCGTGTTTTAAGAACCATTTTTTAATGGTCGTTGCATTACTCAAGGTTTCTTGCGTAGTAAATGTCTTTGATACCACAACGAAAAGCGTAGTCTCAGGATCGAGTTCCCTTAAAATTTCATGAACATGGTCGCCATCAACATTGCTTACGAAATAGGTCTTAAACTGATTCTTATAAAATTTCAGGGCTTCGGTCACCATGGCAGGTCCCAAATCTGAACCTCCAATACCAATATTGACAATTGTGGTAAAGGGCTTGCCGGTATACCCCTTTTTGTCTCCTGATATTACGGCATCGGTAAACTTCTTTATCTTCTCTTTAACCTCATATATCTCGGGCATCACATTTTCACCATCGACTAAAACCGTATCGGTTTTTTTGCCGCGAAGCGCCGTATGAAGTACGGCACGACCTTCGGTCTGGTTGATAAGGTCACCTCCAAAATAAGCTTTGATAGCCTCTTTCAACTTAACCTCATCGGCTAGTTGTAACAGTAGTTGTAAGGTTTCTTTTGAAATTCGATTTTTCGAAAAATCGACCAAAAAATCATTCCATCGTACGCTAAAATTAGTAGCTCTTTTTGCATCTGCGGCAAATAGCTCCTTTAGATGGACGTCTTTTGTTTCTTTATAATGTCGTTCTAATTTTTTCCAAGCTTCAGTAGTAGTAGGGTCAGTGTTCTGCAGTGACATTTTATTGATTCAATGTTAGTAGTTCTTCACTTTCATCATCCAGTTTTTCTGGATAAACGATACAATCCAATTGTGTTTTCTTTGGATTAATATAGGCAAAATAATCGGGGCGTAACGCTTCATCAAGTGGTTCTGCCAAAGGCAACTCCTCGCGCAACGGATCTACTTGGCTCCCATTCCTCCAAAAACGATAGCATACATGGGGTCCGCTGGTGTTCCCGGTCATACCGATCCATCCGATAATATCACCCTGACGCACAAAATCACCTCTACGTACTTTTTGCTTCTGCATGTGCAAATACTGGGTACTATAGGTGCCATTATGCCGTATTTTTACATATTTGCCATTACCGCCTTTTCGTGTAGATTCGGTTACCGTACCATCGGCAGTTGCCATAATGGGCGTTCCGACGGGAGCGGCGTAATCTGTTCCACGGTGTGGCCTTACTTTATTGCCATAATACCGTATTCTTCTCTTTAGGTTGTAGCGCGATGAGATTCTACTGAACTGAACCGGTGCCCTTAGAAAAGTTCTTCTAAGATTGTTCGCCTCTTCATCAAAATAATCGATCATACTTTTGAGCGAATCATTTTCATAGGCAAAAGCATATATGGGTCTACCATTATGCTCAAAATAAGCTGATTCTATAGGCCCTGCACCCGCATAAATAGTATCATTAATGTACTTTTCTTTATAAATGACCTTGAACTTGTCTCCTTTTTGCAAACGAAAAAAGTCAATGGTCCATGCGTATACTTCGGAAAGTTTATTGGTAATATTATAATCAATACCCTGGTCCAAAATGGCCTCTGACAATGAAGTTTCAATTATACCTGAAGCTTCACGCTCCACATATTTCACTTCTTTACTCTTTTTGTAGGCCACAACACTATCCCTGAAATCTACTACCGTATAATTGATGGGATCATTTTGATAGATAAAAACTTCCGCCGTTTCGGTAGTATCTTTGGACTTTAATATAAGATAGGGTTTGCCCAATTGAATTTTTCGAACATCGAAAGTGTCTTTGAAGTCTTGAGAGAGTTTAGCAATTTTAGGATAATCAACCTTATTTTCCAACATCAATTGACCGAAACTGTCTCCTTTTCTAACCGTATCGTGTTTCACCTTAAAATCTTCGAAATTAAAGCCAAACTGTTTTACGACCACAGGTTTTTCAATTGTTTCGACCTCGACCAGATTATTCCTTACTTCCTCGTCCTTTGGTTTTTTGTCATAACAAGATACTGATACTACTAAAATGGACAATAAACACCAAATTTTACGCATTGCTATTCTCTTATTTTATCGGGGTTAAAGATATGGTCTACCCACTGTTTTCCCCAATTATTTAACTCTTGTTTTGTATACAACTCCGGAAAAAATACAATTTTTTGAAAACTTGGCGGAAGATATTCCTTCCAATTGGTGCCTCCTGTAGCTTCTATCTCCCCGGCCTCTTTACCCAAATACCTATGGGCAGAACCCATATGCATCAATGGCCAGTTTACATTTGCATTCATATCTAAAGTCTTTAACGCTTCAACGAGCTCTTTATTATGTCGCTTTTTCTCCGGTAATTGCCTGTATTTATCATAAATAGTACTGTTCTCTACTTGCTTGGCAATACGTATAAGGCGCGGGGTATATCTGTACTCAAATTGCTTTAGGGTCAATGTCTTCTCACCTGTGGTAAGATCGGTGGCACCCTTTTTCCAATAC
Source organism: Kriegella aquimaris (assembly GCF_900103215.1). GTDB lineage: Bacteria > Bacteroidota > Bacteroidia > Flavobacteriales > Flavobacteriaceae > Kriegella > Kriegella aquimaris. Next base: position 333,540 of record NZ_FNGV01000002.1, on the reverse strand, counting down.
GCATGCTCATATAGCTCCTCTACCGCGTTTTCAGATGAAAACATATTGCGTTCGGTATGGTGCACCAAATTCTCTAAAGGCGTGGCATAGATCTCGATCATTCTGTATTGGGCCGATTGAAATCCGCTAGCCGGCAACAAGGCCATTCTATATTGTAGAAATTGTTCGCGCTCCATACCCTTAATCATGATACTAAAGGATGAAATGAGTGCCTTAAAGTAACTATTTATTCTTCGCGCCTTTTCGATAAAAAATTCGACTCTTTGCGACTTATCATCTACCAGTTGCTTTTGTTCGTGCAATATCAGCTTAAAGTAAAGCTCGGTAATCTGGTGGTACATGATAAAAATTTCCTCATCGGGAAAATAGGTTCTGGGAACCTGAAGGCTCAACAAGGTATCTAAATGAATATAATCCCAATAAGTAAGATAACGCTGATAGAGCAGGCCGTCTAAATACGAGCTTAAATCTTGGCCGGAGTCTTTATATTTTTCTTCGAGTTTGGAAATTTGGGAATCGATACGCGCTTTGTCCTTCATGCGAATGGTTAGTCCATGATTATTTTAAACTGATGTTTCAGTCCGTTATAGCCATCAAGATCTGCTTTTATCGCCCCAACCGCCAAATCTGCCTTTATACGGATAGGAATTCTATTCTTATCGGCAGAAACCCACAATGAGAGACTTTCCTTTTCCTTAAAAACCCTTCCCGACTGCACCAGTGGTCTAAATTTATAGCATTCTACTTTGCCATATTTGGTTCTTAGTACCTCGTTGCCCAGGTATTTGAGCTTGAAGTTGAAAATTCCATCATCGTCGTACAACATTTTCAGCTTTATATCCTCCCCTTTGACCAAATCTTCGGGGTTATAATTGTTTCTCAAGTAATAAAAAGCGGAAATCAGGTCTTGAATACTGTCTTGAAGTGTAAAATTAATCTTTTTTTTATTCTTTTTATCATTCAACACCGCTGTGTCGTTCTGATGATCAAAAACAATATCATAATCTTTCTTATAACCCCCCTCGTCGATTTTGCGTACAAAGCGATAGGGTTTGCCATCTTCTTTTCCGAAATAACTTTCGTAGGTATCATCTACCTTAAAAAAAACGCTTGCAAAGCCTGTGGTTTCGCCCCTGCCCACCACATGATACACGGGAACACCGTCAACATGCTTAGAATTTACTTGAAGTGTGGCATAACTGGCATTCAACCAACCGTAATGCAATCGGAATTTCAGCCATTCGCCCGGTTTAAAAGCAGAATCATTGTTTTGGGCGTTGGAACACAGCCCTATGGACAAAAAAAACAGTACAAAAATTCTTCTCATAATCGAAGCCTTAAAACAAAATTACTAAATGAACTTGAAAGCAGGAGGTATCTGACAACTACTTAAACAAAATTTGTTCCAAAGTATTGTATAAAAAAAGCCCTGACGCTATTGTCAGGGCTTTTCCTAAATAACCAACCAAACTTTAAATTATGAAAAACCAATACTTAAAGTTGTAAGGGAACCACCCCTTACGAGAACAAATTTAATACATACTAGGCGTGCATAAAACTGTTTTAACGTACTTTAACTATTCTCTTAACAGTTATTTATGCTTCGGCCCCCAAATTGCCAAAAAAGTTAAGAAAATCAGCCCGTTTTAGAGCGTTCCCCTAGATGCTTGCTCCCGTTCGATGGCCTCAAAAAGAGCTTTGAAATTTCCTTTTCCGAAAGATTTTGCTCCCTTTCGCTGAATAATCTCGATGAACATCGTAGGACGATCTAAAATAGGCTTTGTAAAAATCTGGAGCAGGTACCCTTCATCATCTCTATCGATTAGTATGCCCAACTCTTTTAAGGGGGCCAAATCTTCATCGATTTCGCCGACCCTATCAAGTACATCTTCATAATAGCTAACAGGCACTGTTAAAAATTCGACTCCCCGATTTCTAAGTGCCGTAACTGTTTCTATAATATTATCGGTGGCCAAAGCCATGTGCTGAACCCCGGCTCCATTGTAGAACTCAATGTACTCTTCGATCTGTGACTTTTTTTTACCGTCGGCCGGTTCGTTGATGGGAAATTTGATCCTTCCGTTTCCGTTGCTCATCACTTTGCTCATCAAGGCGGTATATTCCGTCGAAATATCTTTGTCGTCAAAAGACACCAATTGTGCAAAACCCATGACCTTGGCATAAAACTGGCACCATTTGTCCATTTCGTTCCAGCCTACATTGCCCACCATATGGTCAATATATTTTAGGCCTACATCTTCGGGTCTGTATAACGGTTGCCATGCCCGATAACCGGGCATAAAGACGCCGTTATAATTTCGTCGTTCCACAAACACATGAACCGTTTCACCATAGGTATGTATGCCCGACAGCACAACTTCACCTTCGGCATCTTTTAGTGTTTTGGGCGCGAAATAGCTTTCCGCCCCTCTACTAACGGTTTCATCATAACTTATGGTGGCATCATCGACCCAAAGTGCGATTGCTTTTACGCCATCGCCATGGGCATCGATATGTTTATTGATCTCTCCGCCCGACTTTAGGGGAGAGGTAAGCACCAATCTGATTTTATCTTGTTGCACCACATAGGACACCCTATCTTTTAGCCCTGTTTCAAGACCCGCATATGCCAAGGGTTGAAAGCCCCATGCCGCCATATAGTAATGGGCAGCTTGTTTGGCATTGCCGACATAAAGTTCTACATGGTCTGTACCCAATAAGGGTAAAAAATCTTTAGCCTCAAGATTTTCTTTGGGCAATTGTAATGATGTTTTATCGTGTATTGACATAATCGTGTTTTTTGAAACCAATAGAATTAACAAAACTTATAAAGTCATTGGTCGGTGATACAATGACGATCAAGCTGTGTTTTACCACATCGCCCTAAGATGGGCCGTAATATCGATTCTAAATTGTAGCATAAGATAAATGTTGCCTTATACAAATATCGTGAAAATATCCAACGCTTAAAAAGGGCAACGCCTATTAATTGGTTGAAAATTAAAGTTTTGAGAAACGAACCCTTAAGAAGGAAAGTCAATGGGATTTGGGTAGTATGATTCTTTTAATAAGTATTATACAATAACTATTTTTCTTACCGTATTGCCATAAGGTGTCTCGAGTAAAACAACATACACCCCTGATGGAACACCAGAAATATCGAAAGAAAACGCATACGCTTCTTTTCCCTGCCCTTTTTCCGATGCGACCATGGCATTATTCGCAAAATTAAAAATCTTAATACCTATATCTCCCCTATCAGAAAGGCCAACTTGGGCAGTAAATCTGCCACTCGTTGGATTTGGATGTATGACAAAATCGACAATTTGCTTCTTCTCTTTTTGTGGTATTTCTTTATCTAACGATTCATCCTTATCAACAACAATTATCTTTTTTGTCTTTTGTGCACTACATGCGCCAGTACTGGTCATTATACCAATTTCATATTCTCCTACTTTCGAAAAAACCACCTCCACTTCATCACTATCTTCCTTTAGTATCCGCCCTCCTTCGGGAACAACCCACTGTATACTTTCTGGTAAAGGATAGCTAATATCGACAGCGATAAGAGACTCCCCCACAAAAACTTGGCTCGAGACAGCAAATTCAGCATTGATTTCATCATCTATTGATGCTACATATATATCGTCATAAGCCAAACACTCTGTGATTGTTTGTACGGTCACGTAATAATTTCCGGTTTCGGATACATTTATTGTCGGGGCAGTACTAATGATACCACCACTGTCGGTCGTCCATTGATAAATTGCCGTTTCATCGGCTACCATAGCATTCAATACCAGTTCTTGACCAGCACACAATGTTCTGTCTGGACCTAAATCCACCGAAATCGGTTCAGGGTCTTCGAGTACATAAGTACGCGTAATGGGACCATCGCCAAAACCGGAAATGGTCACCGTATAGCTTCCTGGGGCCAACTCAAAAATGCTATTGGTAGTTGCTCCTGTATTCCAACTATAAGTAAACATGCCGTTACCTTGATTAATTAGCACCACAATACTTCCGTCAGCGTATCCACCGCAGGTAGGTTGCATGACTGTTTCTTCAACAATATCTGGCTGAATGATTTCATAAGCTTCGTGGAGAGTACAACCATTGGCATCAGAAATCGTCACTTGATACGAATCTGCGGATAAATCGACAATTTCATTCTCATTTCCCATAATGGCTCCGTCCGATGCCCTAGCCCAAGTGATGGTATATGGTGTTGCTCCTCCGCTAATACGCAAAGAAATACTTCCATCGTTTGCCAAATACCCGGTAACATTGGTTACTATTGAATCTTCAATCCGAATAGCATTAGGAGCGGCATTAACGGTCGCTGTTATTTCACCCGAGCAACCATTGCTGTCAATAACCTCTAAAATATATTCGCCTGCCTTGACATCAACAAGATTTGGCGTTGTAGCACCATTGCTCCACACGTAAGAGTAAGGCGGGGTTCCACCATTTACTAAAACACTCGCGCCACCCGATTCCTCACTACTGCATGATATATCGGTCGTTCTCACAATAACAATATCTAAAGCATCTGGTTGTACAATGTTAATCGATTCTGAATCGATACTGATTCCATTCGTATCACTAACTCTTACAAAGTAAATCCCATCTGACAAATTTCCTATAATATCAGAATTTTCTGATAACACACGATTATTACCATTCATAATTTGAAACCATTCAAATTCATATGGGGCGGTCCCACCTTGAACGTTTGCGATTAACTCTGCAAAATCATCATCATTGCATTCCAGGAAAACACTTTGGGCCAGCGTGGCCGTAAGCTCTCCGGGTTCTATGATTTCAAAAGACTGGAGGAAAACACAACCGTTGGCATCTCTAATTGTAGCCTGATAAATTGCAGATTCTAGATTTACAATACTATACGGCGTCGAAAGATCAGTATCTTCAAAAATTGCAATATTTGCATCAATTTCTTTGGTCCAGCTAATGGTATAGGGATTTAAGGCAGACGCAAAAGGTGTTCCGCCATTTATGACGAGAGATATGCTTCCTTCAAAACCGTTGTTAGTCGCGGTGTTATTTGTTGATTCCAGAACATTAATTGGATCAGGTTCTTCAACGAGCAGGGCATCAATGAGAGGAACAGCCTCACAGCCATTCTCACTATTGCGCAAATATAGGTCATACATACCTCCAGCGGTAATTGGAATTATATTTCCGTTCAGTTGTTGCCAGTCGTCAAAAGCATCAAGTTTGTACTCATAGGTCGTTGCTCCCGAAGCATCTACTAAAACACTTCCATCTTGTGCTCCGTGGCAGCTAATGTTGGTTATCGTTGTCTTTTCCAAGAGAACTTGAACGGGCGGGTCTAAGATTAGGGTCGTAATGACATAACCAGAAATATCGTCAAAATCTATAAATCCGTTTGAGGCCACTTTTAGTATATATTCCCCTGGTTCCGATAAATTATTCAAGGAAATAGACGGGACTTCAGTGGTTTGGGCGGGAGAAGCAATACCATTGATGGTCCATTGGTAATTATAGGGCGTGACGCCACCGGAGACATTTACCGACAAGACTCCGCTATTTGTATTTGTACAGCTAATAGGAATTACTTCTTCAGTGCCTAAAACCGGAAGTGGTGTAGTACCTACCACAATGTCGCCCAAACTTTCGGTCGTAAGCGAACAACCCGAACCATCTTTATCGGTAATGGTGATTCTATAAGTGCCAATACTTAGATTTCTAAATTCGACTCTCTTAGAAAAAGGATTATCAATAATTGTCGGGTTAGAGACAGTTTCGAAAACCGAAATGACCTCATTTTGCTTTGACAATTGAAAAGTATAATTAGGTGTACCCCCATCATAATTTATGCTAATAACCCCGTCGGATACAGAACTTGACGTTACCATGCCATGGTTGGGGTTGGTGAATGTCAAAGGGGGCACTATCGCTTCTATTTTATCGAGTAGAGTTATTTCTTCGCTTTCACAATCACCAACGGAATAAATTGCCTTTATTTTCACGGTCTGTTCAGTTAAAGTAAGTGGAACATCTTGGGAATTGGAGTCAGAAGTTATCCAATTTCCGTCCCCGTTTAGCTGATATTGATAACTATAAGTCCCGGAAGAGTCCATATCATTACCCCCTATGGCCGAAAAATTTATTTGCGCGGTATTTTCGTTGCATTGCGCTTGGGTAATGGTTGCGGAGGGATCTATTTTGGAGGGTTGTTCAATTGTGAATGGTTGAGTGACCCCTCCACTTTTTACAATGACATCAGCGCCATTTCCGGCGTCAAAGAACTCTTGATAAACGATTTTATAAACACCCGCTCCAAGTCCAACTGGTAAGGCTCCACTAAAATAACCTGTACCGTCGTTGACAGCGATTAAACCACCCAACACTTCCTGTTCTGATGATTGAGGAGGGTTTTCCTTTTCCGGATCAAAACTTAGATTTGCATTTGCATCATACACAAAATATCGCATTCTGAAATTAGGATCAACATCTTGGTCGAATGTGAGGGTTATGTTACCGTCGGCTTCATCTAAGCAAGTTGCATTTTTCATCGCTGATCGTTCAGGAACAAGACTTGGCGAGCAGCTGATTACATCATAGACTACCGGGTCAGAATAATCAGCACCATTGTTCGAAACATTTTCTATATATCTAATCCAAAATGTGATTGTCTGATTAGGTAAAAGGCCAGAAATGTCCGCGGGATTAAATGTAAAAGATTCAAATCGTTCATCAAAAGAAAGTAATTCTTGTTTATTATTGAAATTACCATCAAGAGAATACTCTATCGCATAATTGAAGACAATACAACTTCCGTTTAATACCTTAAGTGTTTGTTGTTCACAATATCCTATGGCCCTGGAAGTATCATTTAGGGAATTAAATTCGGGTAGCTCAAAAAATCTAAAATAGTTCACCCCGACATTAATGCATTGATTCGGAGGTACTGAGAAATTTGGAGGACTACATGGTGAGGCAGTAATATTCGAATTTACAGATCCTCCAGTATTTGAACAGCTGCCAAAAGCACTAGACGACCCAAAACTTAATGTAGCAAATGAAATTGGACTAGATGAAGTAAAGTAATAATTATTTACAGCATTGATGGATGGTTGTCTATCATGAAATAGGTTATTTGAGCCTGCTTGAAGATCATATATGGCGAGCATTCCTAAATCATTTCCAGACACGTCAATATTTTGCTGTATGATATATCTATGTTGACTGGATATTTCATAAACAGCTAATCCCATAACAAAAAATATCAAGAATTTGACTTTCTTCCTCATAGCTCTAATAATTGATTGCGATTTTTTTTAGCATCGACTGTAATCCATTATAATTTAAAACTTGTAACCCATAAGTATACTCCGAATTAATCTCCAAATCCACATCATGAAAGCTATTGACATCCCCATCAAAGGTTTTATACAACTTTAGACTGCCTTTATCGGTACCGCGATATAAACGAAATTCAGAAACCTTTTGATTTTTCACTTTCCACGAAAGGTTTACAAAGCGGAGTTCGCGGTTTACGGTTCCAATAAATTTGATATCACCTTCTTCCAAAGTTTTTCCTTTCCAAACAATAGTTATGGGGTTGGATGGTTTACTTTCCAGTCCTAATGAATCTTTGGCAATAATTGTGTAACTATATAAATTTTGTTCGAGTTCTCCAGTATCCAAAAAACTAGAGTCACTCATGGTAGTTGATTCGAATCGTTTTTGCCATACGTTATCACCGGTCTGCCCGTTTTTTCGATAGACCACGTGCGACTGCACATCGACACTACTGCTGGGTATCCAATGGATTCGAATACCTTCTTCTATAACTTCATACTTTGTCAAAACAGGTGGTGAAGGTGGCATCATATCCGGTATATTTACAGTTAGAACTTCCGAAAATTTAGATCGGTTGTAGCGTTGGTCTTCTGCTTGTATTTTGTAGAATATCTTTTTGTTGAGACTAGCAAAATGAACAGTATCCACATATAATTCGGCCTCAAAAGTTTTATTAGTAACCTCGCTAAACTCGTCATTCGCATTGTTCGCTTTGAATATCCGATACCCTTTTAAGTCTTTTTCGCTATTTTTTGCCCAAGTCAGTTTGACCAATCCTGTGGTATCCATTACACCCTTCAATTCGACTGGCGGGGCGGGGGGTATAGAATCGACAGGTTGAACCATTGAAGAGTACGATTCGCTATCAATACCATTTTTACCTACGGCCGTAATGACAAAATAATTGATGCGCTTTAGACTTTCAAAGGCTATTTTTCTAGCCGTAACAGGGATATTATCAACTACAGTTTCAAATGGCCCATCGTTTGTATTTCCTCTTTTTAATTGAAACTTCGAAATAAGGGCATTGCCTTCTTCCTTAAATTCCCAAAAAAGTATGGCTTTGTTATCGGTCGGAATTTCTTTTCGATAAATACGGGGCACAAATCCAAGGGCTTGTGTCGCTTTTCCGAAAATCGATTCACTTGCTGGACCAACTTCCCCAAATGCAGTCTTTCCTTTTATCCTATAATAGAAGGTTTTATTATTGGGAATCGAATCGGAATAAAACAAAGAAACTTCTTTCTTTTCTTTGTCGTGGGAAGCGTTAAAAATTGGTTTTCCGTTTTGTTGTACAAAATTTATTCCATCTTCAGATCTCTCTACTACATAACTTGTATAGCTGCTGCTTAACAAATTGAAATTCCAACTTAAGAGTACGCTCTCATCCTGAAATACACCTGCCAAGCCAACCGGTTTTGGCAATTCTTCGTAAAGATCCGGACTGGCATAAACAGTACCTTCCTTTATACTCACGGAAATGTCGGCAGGTAATGCGACAGATACTTTATATAAATATTTCTCGCCTTGTTTGACCGAGGTGTCTTCCAAAGCCCAACCCGCCAATAGTGCGCCTTGGTAATTCTGTTCCGCCGATAATAATCCGAAAGTGAATCGCTGTTCCAACTCATCGTTTACCGCCGTGATTTGTCCCAAAGTGCCGGAACCAGAGGTGACAGTCTCGAAAGAATCGCCATAAAGTGCCTGCGCAAGTACGGCCGCGTTCTGGTCTTGGTTCGCCAAAATTTCCCATTCTACCAAAGGTTTTGGTTTTAGGGGGTAGGATGTCAACATTTGCCGTTCGATAGGTACAACCGCCTCGCCATTTCGAGAAATCGTTGCTCGTTCTACCAAGAAACCATATTCATTGGCCATTTTCCAAGCCAAAGGTTCGTCAACAGCCCATCTTAGAAGTACCTTGTCAGGTAACGAACGTGCGATGACCTGAACCGAAGAAGTATCTTGGCCCCAAGCAAGGTTACAGATTAGAAATAATATGACAATTATTTGTTTCAAATTATGAATTGGTTTGTAGGGTCAATTGTTTTTATATTTGATTTCGTACCCCTTTTCGTAAATGCTTCCCGGAGTTCTGTAAATTAATTGTGACTTGTAGATTCCAAGAGGCAAGGGAGGAAAACTGGTCAATAAATATTTAAAAGCGTTAAACTTTTGTTCATCACCTTCATCATTGCCATATCTATTCAAAATCGTATTCCTTAGATACACCATGTCCATTTTATATTGATACGGCAAATTATACACAAATGGAATTCTATTTTTTACCCAAGCTGAATTCGGGTTGTTTTTCAAATTGGCTAGATATTCGTTGCCTACATAAAAGGAGCGTATCGGCGGAACTCCCAGAATGGCTTCCTCTCTATCGACATGAATATTTCCATCGAGGGGATATATATCTTTATCGTATAGTAACGGTCCTATTTTCTTTTTATAATATTGATCGTCTAAAATGGCCTGAGCATATACCAGAGGTTTCGATGCCGTATTCTTCCCTCCTGTAACTTCCAGTTCGTCCAAATATTCGTAATCGGCCACTTTGAGGGACAAAGAGTGTACATCAGCATAAATAAAATTGGCCAAGGTGTTGGTTACGCTCAAATCACGCACCTTATCTTTAAACGAAGCATAATGACTGGTCTTAAAGTTATAGTCAAGTATCGATTTGGGTGCTCCATTTGAAATAATTACGTCGGCGGCTTTTTTATTGGAAATTACCGCGCTTGCCGAGGTATTTTTAGTTTCCTGTGTACCCGAATTAGGGTCGAACCAATTCGTGTTACCGGCTTCTTCGCCTGCAAACATTTCTGTTTCCTGAACAACAATTTCAGTTTGAATATCAGCTCCTGGGGGAAATGCCATCAAGTTTAATGTATAGGGTGCATTCAAAGCCATCTCGGGCACATCATAAAACACGGTAGCCTTTGATGGGTCGTAAGATAAATCGGTACGAACACCCTGACCACTATTTATAGATACAAATTCAGCGCGCATTTCAAACCCACTTTCAAAAAGATAGTTTTGCGGAGTTATTAATTTTACATAACCTTTATCATATTCTTCGGGATAAAAACTTTGTTGATTTATCACAGGATACAAATAGGCAATATTTTCTAGGGGGATATGGTCCGGGGCTTTGTCAGTAACAAAAGTTGATTCCATTCTTTCGACAACGGGTTTTCCGTTTTCCACCATGGTTTGGTACGAACCTCCTATTTTTTCATCAAAACTTACTTCGACCATTACGTTTACCTCTTTTTCGGAAGGTAAGGTTTCGGCAGGTTTGAAGGTGACGGCATCGTTGGTGTCATTCCATTCCAATTTACCTGCCAATGTCTTCCCTTCGGAAGTCACCGTAAAATTTTTCAGCTGCAACTTGAAAGTTCGGATGCCCTCCTCTAAATCAACGGTAAAATCAGAATTTGCAGCATAGTTAAATACCGCCTGCGGTGCAGCAAAAACGGAAACATCATCACTTTTGCCCCTCGGGGTAATATCCGATATCATAGGAACGCCGACAGCATTGTTGATATTCTCCAAATGACATTCTTCCCCGATTTCGACTTTCATCCGCATTCGACCTGAAACAAGTCCGCCAAGAATTTTATAATACATTCCCACATAACCTTGAATATAGACCGGATTGGGAAACTGTCCCCTCAACATCGCCGCCACCCCGGCCTCGGCAATCGTGAAATTACCTTTTATGAAGGCGAGGTCGACCTTAATACCAAATTCGCCGTATAAGTAGGCATATACCTGCCCCATCGAATACCACCCATTATTTCCTACGGGACCAGGGCGTCCTATGCATTTTGCATTGGGATAATAGGCATGCATAACGTCAAAACCGGCACCGATTTCAACGAAAGCATAAAAAAGGCCCCAATCGAAATTATACCCGTAGCCAAAATTCATTCCGAAGGCAAATCCTTTACCCGAAACCAACTGGTTATCTTTTCGTTCTCCATTGAGCATATCATCACCCAAAATTTTCACGACTATGGGATGAGGATCAAGTTGTGCAGGCAGCTGGGTACCTGTCATAAAATAACCGCCGACCCTGATTTGCACGCCAACGTTGAACAAAAGGTCTATTCTTTGTTGAGGAGTGCCGATATACATATACCAATCATTCGGACCTGTATGTATTTTTGCATAACCTGCCAAATTGTTGGCTCCGCCTCCCCTTATGGCTTCCAAGTCAAGATAAAGCTCAAATTCGCCATCGAAAGTAGCGTTCACAAAGTCCCTTTCAATACCCACATAGACCCCGACTTTTCCAGAAGCTGCAACATCATGAACGGGAATGGACTCTTTCGCTGCAGCCAAAAAGTTTCCGTACCGTTGATTTGCCGCAGCTGCACTGTTGTTCCTTATAGTTTTGTCAACTTTATCCGCTACTAGCCCGGCTCCCTTGATATCTTCCGAGCTTTTCTCATCTTTTCCCATAATGGCACCTTCACCCATGAAACCTATTCGATTTAGCCCTCCATTTACATTATATTCCATTTCCAAATAAGCCTTACAGGCAAAGGCATCGGCATTTTCAGTGGTTATCTTTACCCCCGCTCGAACACCAAGGCCGGTATTGGCATCGGGTTCATATACCGCACTGCCGGGGTCAAAACCGGAACTGTTGCCGCTAACCTTTCGCATTCGGTTTGAAATACCCCCGACAAAAGCTTTTATTGGCAGCTTTGTAGCGCCTTCATTTGGTATGGAATTGGTAGCGATATCAACCGACCAATATCGAAAATCAGTTCTTCCGAAAATGGCATTTCCTTCTGCACTAAATTTCAATTTTTTAAATGTTGCGGTGAGATTTCCCTTGAATCCGTTACCGTAGACAGGATCATCTTCCATCACTTCAAGTCCACCCTTTATTTCAAAATTTGCCTTTGTATAATCGATATCAATACCACCAACATTTACGCGCTCGAATTTCCATTCTTGAATTTTGGCGCCGTCTTCCAGTTTTCCGAGGATGTCGAGATTGGTAGTAGCATGGGAACCACTATCGTCCAGATTTATTTTCAGGTCAAAAGAAAGTCCGACTTGATTGTTGGGGGTCACCAGTTGCAAATTATCCACCGAAGCGGGGAAATTCATCAAACTCATTTCCCCGTTAAATCCAAAAGACCGTGCCTGTATCGGTTTTTGCCCGGGTTCAGTCTGTAGTTCCAACTCTTGAAAGCTAATGCCTTTGAAAGTAAATCCGTTTTTATCTTCCGGGTCGGTAGATTCCCCTTCTTTCTGATTTATCCTGCCCGCAATTGCAAGTTTGCCCGTGAGATTGGCATAGGGATAAACGTTTCCATTCTTTACATTGATAGCCACACTTGAATTCCGCTCCAATTGCATTTCTCCTAAAAACACAGGTGTATTATAAGAACTTTGCAGACCGACCTCGAGGCCATAGCCGTTTTGGTGAATATAGCCTGCATAGTCCATAGGTTCTTCAAAGATGGGTACCGCAATGTCTCCACCCAAGGAGCCCCCGGTCAAGGAATTTTTGGAAAGGGAAATGCTGATATCCTCGATGGTAAAGGCCCATTTGCCCGCGGTTCCATCTCCAGTCTTTAAGACACTTTCGCCAAAGAAGGTGCCTGAGACTCCCTGGCCGTCAAGCACTAGATTTTCAGCACTGAATTCAACGCGACCGCTTGATTTCTTTGTATCCTCTATTCCTTTTGGAAGCATAACTCTCAATTCTTTGGCAAAGAAACCACGCCATAGATTTTTATCGCCACCTGGATAAATTCTCTCATACTCTTGCGGCAATGTTAGGTTTGGTGAACTACGGGAGTCACTAAGGTCCAAAACGACATTTTCTAAATTGAATCCCCACCCTTTAAGACCGACGACTTCGAAACGAGGAAGGGAAACCTCCATCAATAAATCGTTCCAACCGTTCGCTTTGATTTCAAAGGAAGTACCTACATAACATTTGTTATCGATGACGTTATCGGAATTAAACTGATTGTCATGAATATCACCGCAGGTATATTCGCCACGATCGTCTATAGGGAGCAATACGTTGCGCGAAACCCTTAGATCACCCTCTAAATTGATGGACTTTAGCCCCGAACAATCAAATTCAACAAATGACTGGCCGCCGAAAGCACCGAATTGTAAATTAATGCCGCCCTTGAGCGTCAACAACCAATTGTCGCCATTAATGGGAATCGCCTGATTGCCCAAAAGCACTAAACGCATCTCACTCAGTAAGGCGCCGTCGTGTGATAGTTTGATGCCTTCAGCACCGAAAAAAATATCGCGATCTGGTTGGCCGTTTTCCCCTTTTTGGGGTATAGTCATTTTCGCCCAAGCCTTAAATTCGGCATACTGTGGAGTAAATTGCACCTGTGTAATGGCGAGCTGTACCGAATTACCTGAAGTAGAATCTTTTTTACTTAAGCCCACCGGAAGTTCCAAAAGCTCTTTGCCCGTTATGATATCTACAAAATTGGCCAGCTCATTGACGGCGGCAAAAGCGCGTTTGGCCTGTGCGACCAAAGTATCGGCTTTAGGGTTTCTACTAAAATTATCGACAATGAATTGATGGGTAAACTCAGGTTTTCGATTAACAAAGGAGACATTAAAATTTTGATTTTCGGACAGCTTTTGGTCTAGTGAAGGGAAAGTCCTCCCCCTATCCCCCTCCGAGTGAGGCGGCACCTCTTTTGGTTTAATCTTGGATATCGGGTTATTATACTTTGAAAGTTGTTGAAAATGTGATAGTTGACTTTGACTGTGCTCAGGTAACGAAAGGACTTTTTTGGTTTTTGTCGTGTCTTTTTCTTTGGCAGATAGAGTATCTTTTGTGACGAGAGTATTTGGTGTTGAAACAAAAGCATGCAGTTGGGTATTACAAAGCAGGCTATACCATAAGACGAGAATGATATGTAGGTAGTTGTTTTTCATACTACATGTTGATTGTGGTATCTACTGCTCATTTTATTTATATTAGTACTATTCCTGTGTTCTTTTGCTCTTGACGACATGAGCAAGATGCTCCAACCAGTGGGATAATATATTTAATCAAGTATTCTCAAATATGCTAACATCTCCTTTTTCGAAAACTTCAGGAAAATTCTTTTCGATGAAACTGAGCATTTTCTGAATGATGTATTTAGTATTCACATAATCAGTGTTTTGCTTAAAATCATGTTCGGAATATTCTTTACGTATAAAATCATTATAATCCTTAATTTTCTTATGAGTTAGGCGATAAAAGCTATTTAGTCTTTTTGAGACGGCATTAGGATTCTTTACGTTGGTAAAATAAATTTCATAACCTTCGATTTTATCAATGGTGCAGTAAATGAATAGGTCATTTTTGTAAACTACATAGTCCTTCTCTCCTAAATCGAAGTTGGATTTATCAGACTTATGAAATTGGTGTTTCCGAACCAAATATTCAAACAGATTTTCTTCTATAGCCAGTTTTACTTCTCGTGTATTATAAAATCCTCCCTCTTTTTTCATACTAATCAATTTCAAAAAGTTCTTGCTCTTCCATTTCTTCTAGTTCTTCGACTATTTTGTGCCAATTTTCTTGTGAGACATTCTGTGGCTTAACTTTTACGGAATTATTTTTTAAAAGCCGAAGTTCGTAGGCCGTAATAGAGGGCGCTATTTCTCCCGTATTTAGTGTAACGAATAAGAGCGTTTCTAAATCCCTTGGATCAGATACCAAAAAAATATCATCTCCTCTATCAATAGCTCTTTGCATCCAAGGCAAATTATGAGCCTTAAGCCAATTTTTCAGACCTTGCCAATATTTATCCGGTCTGTTAAGAATATTGATACATCCGGGTATTTCACCTAAATCAATATTTTTAAAATCTCCTATTTCTTTTTTAAGTTTACCTATATTGTATTTGCCTTCCCGCATCCTGCCTATTAGAGTAGTGGTTTTAATTGTTGAAGGAATAATACTCTTATCTAGAATTTTTATTGTATTCTCTGTTGTCAAACCAAGAATTGACTTCAATTTATCGGTTTGAAGGATTAGATGAACGCGAATGACGTCATCAACATTATCTCCTTCTTTAATTATTAATGGCGACTTGTTCTGAGCGAAGGCATAATATGTGCCATCCTCGACATTAGCCAATAATATTCTTCCATCACTCAAATCATATTTTACGTAGTACTTTTCATCAAATATCATCTCATATAATGTGCTGCCTTTTTCCTTCAAGAAGGATTTGGGAGATTGGATGAAATATTGATTATTATCGAATCTAACAAAGTTTTGGGATTCAAGTTGACTCGATAGTCTATTGAATGCCGAAATATCAAGTGTAGTCCCGGAATTTATACTAAGTTTGCCAAAGGAAGTTATCGAATTATTAGCTTCTTTGCCTAAATCGTTTAATAATTTCGCAACACTTTCTTTGTCTACATAGTTGTTAAAATCTTCCTCGCCAATCTTTTTAGCGATTTCCTCATCACTGGTAAGAATGGTCGATACTTGAAGTTCGTTATCTTTTACGTCAGCAACTTTCTTAACCTCATACTCAATTTCGCCTCTAATTTTTTTTGCGGTAATTGCATACGCCTCATCTGAATATTCAATGCCGTTTTTGACCCCTTTTAAATAACTCGAACCTGCAAAAGGAATTACTAAGGAACCTGAGTAGATTAATGCATTTTCCAAATCTCCTCGTACACCCGCATACAATACGCCACCCAAGTCGGAGAAAGTATCCAAACCTGGTACAAGACTTACTACATCCAGACCGCCATAAACCGTCTGGTCGACTACTGACCACATATCGAAGTCATATAAATGCTCCGATTCTAAATTTGACCTCGCAAAGAGTATTTTCCAGCTTTCGAGATAAGTACCTCTAATATTGGTGCCGACATAGGTATTTGTTAATGCAATATCCCTAATAAAGAACTCGCGAAACTCACCTATTCGAACATTTATTTTATCACCCCAATAGTCAACTTTATTTTCCCTAAATGCAGTGATTTCGTTTTTCTCAGCGCGTATAAAGAGCATGTTTAGTTCATTGATCCACTCCTTTCTTAACTTTTGAATGGATATAGCATCCATCTCATATAAATTTGGCGAAGTATTTTTTATGAGACTTTGGTATCTAACAATTTCCTTTATTTCTGGACTTTCATAAAATTCCACTGCATTTATAAACGGATAGCCTCTTAAACGATTTGTATTCTTCGTTTCAAGCTTTTGGTTCACTAGAGAACCATTAGCTTTTAAGAAGTATCTA
The DNA here is from genome assembly GCF_900103215.1 of Kriegella aquimaris. GTDB lineage: Bacteria > Bacteroidota > Bacteroidia > Flavobacteriales > Flavobacteriaceae > Kriegella > Kriegella aquimaris. The sequence continues at coordinate 316,921 of NZ_FNGV01000002.1, read as the reverse complement.
CGAATAAATAATGGTTTTTCAATATCTGTAAAGGCACCCAAAATATATTCCAACAGATTGTCTGCCTGTTTGAATTCAAAACTCTGACTACGAATTATTGAAGCATTACTTTGGGCAAAACCAGGCTGTATACAATTAATCGATGTGAAACTGACTAAAGGAGTAAGGGTAAAAAAGGGCACTGTTACGACAACATTTTTCCCGTTTGTACCCAAATCACTTTGCTTCAATACTTGTTCGGCAAAAAGGTCCCTTGCCTGCAGGCCCATCTTGCTATCTATCGGTTGGAACACGACGTAGAAATTAATTCCTGTTTTCTGTTTTAATAGGTACAATTTGTCTTCTACGACTTCCGCTCGTCCATCCAAATGGCCTGACGAAACATTTACAAGATGATGAAATTTGCCTTTTTCCCTAGGTTTATCCGTGTCAGTTATCGCATTGCGAAGAATATGTGCGGCATTTAGATTTTCTATTACTTTCTCTACTCCCTTTACATTTACCGATTTTTTCTCATCAAAGTATTCGCAAATACTCGATTTGAACGGATTTTCATTGGTATCACCCGATTGTGCACAAGGAATTGTGCCAACATATTCTACATTAGTATCTGTTCCAAGCTTTAGAGTACTCTTTTTCTCGTTTGCATAATGGAATTTCGTTTTGTAATATCTATTGTAACCGCAACCTCCATTGTATTGAAAGAGATACACGTCAGCATCACTGTTTAAATTTGAAACCTTGAATTGGTATTCTTTTTCATCTTGCTTGCCATAATTATGGAAATAACCAACAAATTTTTTCCCATCAAATCGAGCATGGTAAAATTTATTGTCCAACTCGAAACCCGGTATAGTTCCTACAGGGACCTTATCTGTTCTTATAGAGGTTATGGTGCTTGTTTCTTTTACTGAAAAAGGCCTCCAATCAGGCGTAAACCAAATCTTTCCGGCAATCTCCCCCTCCTCGTCATCCTGAAATACATAAAATTTCAAGTCCGGATTGTGTAGCTGAGCCCAGTCCATATGACTTAAAAGTGAACCGTTGGCGTAGTCCATCAACCAATTCGTATTCTCTTTTTCGGAGCCATATTGATTGAATGGATGACGAAGAGCAAAAACGCCATGCCCGATTTCATGGGCGATGGTCTTGGCTAAATTGCCCTTGCCTTCTTCTTCAGCAGTTACATCGCCATTGAATATGAAACCAAATTGCCGTTGTAGCGGCATAAAACCGCCTATAGGCTTAGAGGGTTGTACATCGTTGCCAAACACTAAAATGTAATAGGTATTCTGGTCGTAAGCAATCTGGGATTTTAAGCTCGAAATAACTGCTTTTTGCTCTTGGTTATAGTTGGTCAGCCATACGCTTTCCCCAATGTCTAATCGGTCGTTACCGCCTAATAAACCAAGGTCTAGTTGATTGTCACCTTCATCAATCAAGATTTTCAGGGTAATTACTCCTTTTTTGAAAATTTGCCTGATTTCGGAAACGATGCCTCGGGGAATGTTGGCCCCGTTTACACCGACCAAGACAACATCGACCAGCCTATCGGTGAGGTGCCAAAGCGTAAAGGCGCCAGCAGTCAATTGCTTGCTCGCATCTTCCAACGAAGGTACCACAGCGTAAATGGTCTCATTCTCGAAAGTGTAGTTTCCTGTAAGGGTAAGTTGAATCGTGTTGTTTTCAGAAACTTCAGTAGGTATCTTTTCTCCCTGTTGGGTCTTGAAAATAATGTCTTCCAGCTTATACTTGCTTCCAGTCTGTTTTACCCTTGCAGTTAATATTGCGGTCTTTCCTTTTTCGACAGCTTTGTTTACTAAGGTGTAATCCTTACCGTTGCCATCTTTTATCGTGAGGTATTCCTTTTTAATTGCGGAATTAGCCAGTTCCGGGATTTCATCAAAGCCATACGTACCGTCTGCAGTCTCAAAAGTGACCACAATGTCTTTCGCTGTAAGCTTCTGGATATCTCCATTTTTGGATATTCCCTCTACATTGCCCGAGGTTACAGCTCCACCTGAATCAATTTGGCCACCTTCGGTGATATTGCCGCCTGCATCAATATGATAGGTTTTTCCTTCAATATCAATAATAACCTTATCATCGCCCAAAGGTTCAGACTCGCTAGTTCCATTAATAGGGTTGGTGATGATGACCATCCCGTTTTCTAACTTGATATCCCTATCAGGATTGATTTCCCAATTGACTCGTATTTCATCTAAATCATTATCATCTTCAAAAGGCTCCGATACCAAATCAGTAACAGTATCGAGCGTCTCAACAGCATCGTCAATATCCAAGATGCTATTTAGGTTTGGATCGTAAATAGTTTTTACCGAACCCTCCGCTAATTGCTTATCGGTATTCACCAGCACATTCGTAAACTCGACCCCAACTTTGATATTATTCAAATAGGGGATGGTCACAAAGCCATGCCCAGTAAACCGACCATTACTACCGCTAACCTCTAGGATTTTTATAGGAAAGTCGCCCGCCACAAAAGCATCGCCTGCACTAATATTTGGCAGAGGGTCCTTGCTGGTCAAGTTGAAATCGGGCGTGATACCGCATTCGTATACACTAGCCTCTTCATCGGCGATAAAGGTGGTGAACTGCTTTTTTATACCCCAATCACTGCTACTGACCGCACATTTTTTCTGTACCTGATACTCATAGACGGTGCCCGCTTTCAAACCCCAAAACGTGGTTTGGTTAGATGTTGTTTTGTTAAGGAACCATTGGTTATCATTTCCTTTTTTGCGATAACGTATCGTATATTCTGGGACATCCGTAGAAAAATCGTCCCAGAAAACGTTGGCAATCGTACTGCCTTTTACTTCATGGTTGATGCCAATCGGTAAATCGCAGCTACCCGCATAACTAAATGAATAGATTTCGCTATACCCTTGGTTTTTAAAAAGTCCGATTTCTTCGATGCCCTGTTTTGCCTTAGCCTGTACCCGCCATGCATAATTTTTTCCTGAAAGAAAAAGTGGATCTGCCGGTACGTACACATATGTGGTTGCAGAGGTGGTAGTCTGAAAAACAGGAGGGGAACTCAAAAAAGCCTGTTGGGAATCTACTTGGGTATCCCAAATTTCAACTATGCTGAGTTCGTATTCGACATTGGTGACATTGATGTGCCGTGGCGTCCACTGAAAAACGATGTTCTGCGGATTGATTTCCTCCACATTGGTCTTATTTCTCGGAGAAATCAAAAAGGGCGGCCCGTTCTGAAATACTACACTGGTGGCACAGCTTTTTTGAGAGAGCCGATTCCCTGTCAATACATCATAAACCTCAAAACAAAACTGGTAGGCGCCTTCGGGAATAGCTCTTCCGTATACGTTTGGTGAAATTCCCACAACATTCTCAAACCTGAAATAGGGAGCAAGTTCTACGTTGGTCAAAATCAAAGGAACACCACCTTCCAAAAACAATGGTGCTGCTCCGACTACTAAATCGTTACTCTGAAAGGTTATTCCATTTCCCTCGAAATAAGCGCGCAACCGGACCTCTCGATTAGCTATTTCGAAATCATTCAAAACAATCTGTACCCGAAGTGGACTGCTTATCGTATTTGCATCGGCGTAGTCTGAAAAATAAATTGGCGGTGGCGGGGTCGTTTGTGGAATTACTTGTACTGGGAAGTTTTGGGCCGATACTAGAGAAAAGAAAACAGTAAACAGTAAAAAGAAAAATAAAGTTTTTTGATTTCGGGTGATGCTTGTTCGTTGTCGGTTTATTTTAAATGGTATGGAGATTCTTAATCCTTTCGTACGATTGATGTTAAAATTTTCAGTTGACGCTACCGAGAGGCCTTTCCCAAGTAATGAGAACATCAGCGTCAATATGTCCAAAATTTTATTCATTTTTTCTCTAAAGGCCATCAACTACCACCTGAAAACCATCTTAATTCTTATCTATATATTTTAGCTCAAACAAATCGGGGTTAACCGTATTCAGCGACTTTTTATAGTAGAAATCGATAATCTGGATTTCTAAATATTTTTCCAATTCCGTCGGATCAGCAATGTTGTCGTACTGTAGAAATGCTTGAGTAGCCATTGCCTCTTTAAAACTTTTTAAGTATCCCTTAGGACTTTCAATAACCTGCCTTGAATCGTATGCGGCAAATTGGTTTTCAATCCAACGGTGACCGACCAACTTTTCCAAACGGGTCTGCTCGTCGGTCAAAAGCGCTTGATAACCTTCCGCCAAAGCCTTGTCCTTTTCCGTATACCGCGATTTTGCCTTTCCGTTCAATGGGTGTTTGTCTGCCTCTAGTTTTTTTATGACAAATAATTTTTCCAAGGCCATATCCAATTCAAGCATATCTTCCTGAATTTTAGCAATGACATTGAAGAGTGCATCATCATAAACCTCCTTAAAATCATCAAAAGCATAAAGCTCCTTCAAAAAAATTAGGGCCTTTTCTTTATAGTTTTCTTGTTTTGTTTGCTCTTTTACAGTGGCCAAGAGTATTTTCAGGTCATCTTTTTTAAACTGCGGAATATCAGTAAACCCAGAACTTTCATACACATTGGTCAATTGTTCGTTTAGTTCATAAATTGCACCACTATATGATACATCTCGATACCGAAAACTTAGGGTATTTTCTCGTGAAAGTAGTTCATCGTGACTGCGACCACGATTACCAGATTCTATTTGTAGCTTAAAATTATCGAAAGCATAACTGTAACCGAAAGTTATAGTAAGGTCACGGCCCGTGTTCAAAACCGAATTACGAAAAAGTGCCATAAAATTAAGGCTTATGTTATGCTTTTGTAATAGGGAATAATTACTACCCAATCGAAAATTATACACATTGTTCCGGTTTGCACCGTTCGTAAATGCGCTATTATATGAACTTGAAAAATTGGTGCGTAATTTTTTCTCGAAAAATTGCTTTCCGATAGCCAGTGTTGGCCCAAGTGTCAGATGATTGGCTTCCGCTATGGTATTGTAAGAAGCATTACCGGCCAGAGAAATATTAAATGCCAGCTTCGGATACCCCAAAGTGTAAGCCGCTACTCCGTTATAGAATGAATTGTCGCCACCTTCAATGGTTTCCCCCTCTTGCTGATTAATACTATTGTGGTAAACCAAATTGAGACTAGTACTGTGCTGTTTGGCCTCTGTTTTCTTAACGACATAGTTTATTCCCAAATTAGCATTTTGGGAAATTTGCCGGTAGTTCAGGGTATCAACATTGTCTAAAACACCAACTTGGTTGATGTAATCGAACTGGTCTCGAATATTGGTGTATGATTGAAAATTGCTATAGGATGAATTAATGCCCAAACGTTCGGAAGCCGTTAATTTGGCATTGACCGAACTAACAATACGTTGCTGATCAGATGATTTGGCCTTATCGAGATTATTTTGCTGCAAACCTGCATTGACGCTGAAGTTCAGTTTATTATCAAAAAGGGTCTGACTGGCGTTTATTGTAATATTTTCAAGGTCGTTATTGAAATAGTAAGCTCCCAAAGTCTTATAGTCTGGGTCAATACGTTTATAACCGATACCTAGAGTACCGTTTCCAGCGGGGTAATCGAAAGATGCATTCAATGCGCTATAATAGTTCGAACTGATGTTTTCCTTTAATAGAAAGGAAAGCAACCCGCTTTTCAATGGAGTAGCCGTTAAACGGGAGTCTTCGGTAACCCCAGAAATGGCATATTCAACTCTGATTTGGGCTTTTTCGAAAACACTAAATTGCGTTTCAAAGGAAACCACTGCGTTATCTTTAGGTGAAAGTTCCAGCTCTATAGGAAACGATGTTCCTATTGAACTATCTTCATCACCAACCTTCAATAGAATAACCCCCAACTTCATAAAATCGAAATCATAAGCCGCCTTCATACCATAACCCATACGTTTGTAGGCCGCAATGGCAAGAGGTTCTTCAAAATTGTATTCCGTAGCCTTCAAAAATCGCCCGTACATGGCACTGACTTGAAATTTTCCTTTGGGATTCAGGTCAAATCCACCTCCTGTAAATTGATGTCCTGCTAAAGTATAGGGCGAAAAGGTCATACTCACATCACCAATATGTGCCATAGCCCATTTATAGGAAGGATGTAAACTTAACCGGTTAAATTTGAAAGGATTAGGAAAATCGAACTCCTGATTCGAATAAGTAAAAGATAACGGAATACTGTAAAGCCCGGCAATATTGAAGTTAAGGTTCCCAGTCAGATAGTAAGTTAGATTCTGCCGATTTGCCGTTCCGTCGTAGTACACTGCGTTGGCCGCAACGCCACCATTATAGCGCAACCACTTTTCTTTGCCCACTTGGTCAAAATTGATACTCTGGGAAAAACCTAGGGCGTGTAACATGAGAAATGGGACTATGAACGTATGCAAAGGGCGTATCTAAAGTCATAAAATTAAGTTAAAAAAGCATCAACTTATAATATTTTCGATGAATGGCTACAAAAAAATATAATAATTCTTCTCTTTTTTTGAAGATTATTCTTGTTAAAATATGTAATCATAAACTAAACATTCTAATGATATGTCCATGATACTTCCGCAATTTGCGTCCTATATACATCTCATTATTAGGAAAGAAATCAGTTTGAAATAGTAATCAGCTTTCGGTAAATTATTAACCCCTACCTCACTAAAACCAGTACCCTATACTAAAAAAGAAGTTGCTAAAATTGCCTTCAGGCGACCAAGAATAAAGCACTTGAACAGGGCCCAGAAAAGACTCCCAACCATAACCGATGCCGTAGCCCGAAAAATCAGGTTCGGTAAACCACTCCCCTGTTCGAAAAAGGTCATCATCGACATTGGCATAGTTTGCTGAAAGCGTAAAATGGTTTTTAGGGGTGAACTCCCAATCTACCCTGCTGTAGGCCTTTACAAAACTATTGCCGGGTAAACTTAAAAAGTCATACCCCAAAAAAGGCACAAAATTGTTGATCAGGTTAGTGCCGTACCCTCCTAAAACGAAATCGTACGTAGCGATGCCCGAAGTACCGAGCTTAAACCCACCCAAGGTTTCAAAATTTAAGGAAACGTTTTTTGATACCGAAAACGCCCCCCCTATTTTTGCTTTGGCAATTGAAAATTCCTTGAAATCATTATTAAAATCAGAAGAAAGTATGTAAAAGTGAAAGTCCCCGTCAAAAAATAGCCCCCTAGTAGGGAAATATTTGTCATCGTAGGTATCTAGCACAAGTTTCCCAAATGCGCTGTAATAATTACTCTTTTCGAACAATACCCGGCCCTTGGAGCCCGCAGTCACGCCAGCAACACCCTCATCTTCTTCATTAAAGAAATTACCCAAGGTTCTTGTACTATATTTCAAGAACTTATGTTCGACACCTAAACTGAATGCAAATTCTTCTTTTAGAACGGTTTGAATATAGAATTGATTGGAAAAGTCGGTAACATCAAAATTTATAGTATTGATGTTCGAAGTGTTCGTAATGTCGAAATTACCGGCAACCAACCCATAATCTACTTCTTTTTCAAACGCATTGAACCTAGAATTTAAACCGAAGCTCCAATAGGCGCCTTTATCAACAAAATACTTAAGGTCATATCTTACGTTATCCCCAAAAATAAAATCAAGGGAGCTCACGTCATCTTTCATCAAAAGATTTTTATGGGTTATATTTATAAGAGCTGCCGTTTTATATAAATCGTCATAATGTGCCCCCAAACGAATATAGGTTTTTATCGGATTTTCTTTCAAATCGAGCACTAGATGTACCTCGTCACTGCTAGACAATAATTCGTATCTGATGGTTTTAAAGTTGCCCGTCGCTGAAAGATTGTTTAGGCCCTGTTGTAATTTTTCAAAAGTAATTTTATCAACTAGATCAAACCTTAGCTTCCCTTTTACATAACCTCTGGTATAATTTTCGTTGCCCGTTAGCACGAGCCGGTCTATTTTAATACTATCCCGCATTTTTACCGGTTTTATTTTGTCCCCGGGGGAAGCTTTTTGTTTCGATAGCTTCTTTAACGCCTCCATTTTCTCCATAGCGGCACTGGTTCCACTATCGATAATTTTCTGCCCCGAATTAAAATCGACTACCGAAAAATCACCGATATCGGGTTTGATATAGATATCGGTCATGGCAGATTTCTCAACCATATCCAAGGCCGTTCTGTAATTGTTGATTTGTAGTAAAATTTCAGTTGCTGATAAAAGAGCTTCCCGGTCACGAAGACCGTGTTGTACATCGACCCCGATAATAATATCGGCACCCATGTTTCTTACCTCTTGAATAGGATAGTTATTAACCACACCCCCATCTATCAAAACCTTCTCGCCCATCGAAGCAGGTTCGAACAAAGAAGGCAAGGTTCCACTGGCCATTATGGCCTCAGGAAGATATCCCTTATCGAGTAATACTTCTTCACCTGTTTCTACGTCGGTTGCAATACACAGAAAGGGAATCGGTAATTTGCTGAAATCGGAGACATCTTTAACATGGTACAATATTCTTACCAATTCATTGTAGACGTTTTGCCCGCCCGAATAGGCTTGAGGAAACGAGACCTTTAAGTTGTCGAAAGGCAGGGTCAGCGCATATTTTTCTGCCGCTTCCTTTTCATAGAATGACTTGGCGCTACGTGGCAAATTGTCTTGAATGAGATTCGTGAAATCGATACTTCTAAAAATAGAATCCAGTTGCGTAGCGGAATACCCCGAAGCGTATAAACCGCCAATAATAGCCCCCATGCTCGTACCGCCAATATAATCGATTTGAATACCGGCTTCTTCGATTACTTTCAAGGCCCCAATATGGGCAAGTCCTTTGGCACCGCCACCACTTAATACAACCCCAACTTTAATATCCTGGTTACTCTTCACGTTCTGGGCTAAAGAAAAGAAAGAGCAAATTAAAAACAGTACTGAAACACTTAGTTTTTGCATAGTGCGATATAAGTCGTTTTTTTTAATGAAATGTTTCATATATTTTTTTCGCTCTAGCCATTCCGACACTTTTAGCCAAATTTTCTATGGAAGCTTCCTTGATCCGCTTTACCGATTTGAACTTTTTCAGTAACTCTTCCGCCGTTTTCTCGCCAATTCCATCGATTCCCTCCAATTCGGAATTAATGGCGGCCTTACTTCTTTTGTTTCTATGAAATGTGATACCGAACCGGTGGGCCTCATTTCTGAGTTGTTGTATTATTTTTAGACTTTCCGACTTCTTATCGAGATAGAGGGGTATGGGGTCTTCAGGAAAATAAATTTCTTCCAACCTTTTGGCGATTCCTATAATTGCTATTTTACCCCGTAATCCCAATATATCTAAACTTTTTACAGCTGATGAAAGCTGACCTTTGCCTCCGTCTATTACAATCAATTGGGGCAAGGATTCATCTTCTGCCAATAGGCGCTTATAACGTCTAAAAACGACTTCCTCCATAGATGCAAAGTCATCTGGGCCTTCCACCGTTTTGATATTATAATGCCGATACTCTTTTTTTGATGCCTTTCCGTTCCTAAACACGACACAGGCAGCCACCGGATTGCTTCCTTGTATATTACTATTATCGAAACATTCGATATGGCGAGGTTCTTGAAATAGCCGCAAGTCTTTTTGCATTTGGGCCATTATTCTATTGGTATGCCGATCTGGGTCTGTAATACGTATCTGCTTGAAGCGTTCTTGTCGAAAGAATTTGGCATTACGCTCAGAGAGCTCTAAAATCTTTTTTTTATCACCGAGTTTAGGTATCGTAACTTTTAAATGTGGTTCTACGATAACCTTGAACGGAAGATAAAGCTCTTTCGATTGTGAGTCGAAGCGTTGTCTTATTTCTACAATCGCCAGCTGAAGTAATTCTTCGTCAGTCTCATTCAGTTTCTTCTTTATTTCCAATGTATGTGAGCGAATGATGGATCCATGGGAAAGCTGTAAAAAATTGACGTAAGCAAACGTATCTTCCGATATAATGGAAAACACATCGACATTATTGATTTTGGGGTTTACAATCGTAGTTTTCACCTGATAGTTTTCCAGTATTTCTATCTTGTCTTTTATACGTTGTGCCTCTTCGTATCGCATTTCACTGGCCAAGGCCTTCATTTGGTGCCTGAAATAATGGAGTGAAGATTTAAAATTACCCTTTACAATTTCACGAATATCGGCAATCTGCCTGTCGTATTCCGTAATGCTCTGTAACCCTTCACAGGGACCTTTACAGTTGCCTAAATGAAACTCCAGGCATACTTTATATTTTCCCGCATTTATCTTTTCTTGAGAAAGGTCATAGTTGCAGGTACGAAGCGGGTAAACGCTTTTGACGAGATCCAATAAGGTCTTTACCGTTTTCATACTGGTATATGGCCCGTAGTATTCCGATCCATCTTTTATAAGTTTCCTTGTCGGAAAAATTCGAGGAAAACGTTCATTCTTAATACATATCCATGGGTATGATTTATCGTCCTTAAGAAGTACATTGTACCTAGGCCGATATTTCTTGATAAGATTGTTCTCTAATAGCAGCGCATCAGATTCTGTGGGTACAACAATATGTTGAATCGAACGAATCTTTTTTACCATGACCCTCGTCTTACCGTATTCATGGTTTTTTGTAAAATAGGATGACACCCTTTTCTTTAAATTCTTGGCTTTACCTATATAAAGGATGATATCTTCGGAATCGTAGAATTGATATACCCCCGGACTATTAGGCAGTGTGCTGAGTTGAACTTTGATAGGTACTTGGGGCATTTTATAATGGGCGGATTAGTTACTCCCTATTTGAGCAGTTAAATTACTATGTTTTTGTAAAACTAGCGGTTGTTCGTATTATTTTAACGTTACCCCAAACTCGACTTGCCCTCAATTTTCTAAGGCAAACCATACCTGATTTAACGATTTTCATCTTCTGATAATGGTTTTAACATGTCAAAAGATTACCGATTTTCTTTTAAGCATTGAAATCATTACAGAATTTATCGTTTTAACGAAAATCTTAAAAACAGAATTAATCATTGGCAGTCAATATTTTACACGACTCGGAATTAAACCAATGTAGTCTTTTGGTTAGAAATCTGTTAAAGTTTCTTAAAAAATGTGCACTTCATCGATAAAAATGTGCACTTGATAGGATTTCAAAGAAAAAATTCTTTAAATTTAAAGACAAATTCAATTTTACACATGGATAACTATTTAATAATGCTAGGCATGTACCTCATCTTAATGATTTTTGTTAAGGTATATGTTTCGGTTGCCACGAAGGATTAAAATCAAAATGTCATTCTAGTGAATGCACCGATTAATCCCCCAAAATGCTAAAAAAAAGTCTGCGCTCGAAATATTTGAAACGCAGAGAAGAAATGTCGGCCCAAGAACTTCTCGATGCCGACCTGAGTATAGCTAATAATCTCTTACAACTTCCTGTCTGGAAATTTAGCAATTACCATATTTTCCTTTCTATTTCAGAAAAGAACGAAATTGATACTACCCCCATACTTTCTATAATACAGGGCAAGGATAAAAACATCATTGTTCCTAAAATGAATGAAAACGATACGCTTTCAAACTACTTACTTACCGACAATACCAAATTGATTAAAAATAAGTGGAACGTTCCTGAACCCATTGATGGTATTGAAATATCGGAGAAAAAATTGGACGTTGTATTCGTTCCTCTTTTGGCTTTTGATAAAACAGGTCACAGAGTGGGATATGGAAAAGGATTTTACGACAGGTTTTTAAGTAATTGTAAACCAGATGTTATCAAAATAGGCCTTTCACATTTTGAAGCTGTGGAAAAAATTTCCGATGTGGATGACCATGATATCGCTTTGAACTATTGTGTTACCCCAACAAAAATCTACTCCTTTGAAGCGGTCTGATTTCCTTCGATCGAATCGGTTTCCTCAGTATTACCGAACGCTTTTTTGTTAAATACCAAAAGTATACCTACCCCCGTACTGATTGCCGTATCGGCAACATTAAAAACAGGTTCGAAGAAGCGAAAATTATTACCTCCTACAAAAGGAACCCATTCTGGCCAGACGGTATCGATCATAGGAAAATAAAGCATATCTACCACCTTACCGTGAAATATGCCGCCATAGGGGTCATCAGAAAACAATGTTGCAACTTGATTGTTACTATGATCGAACAAAACTCCGTAGAAAACCGAGTCAATAATATTGCCTAATGCTCCCGCAAAAATCAAGGCAACGGCAATAATTAATGTCTTTGAAGATTTTTTACGAATGACGTCGAACAGCCAATATCCGATACCCGCCACTGCAAACAATCTGAATACGGTCAATATCAGTTTTCCCGATCGCTCGGAAATTGGCAAAAAATCACTCAATTTGGCACCCCATGCGGCCCCTGAATTTTCGATAAAAAGTATTTTAAACCAACTGAAGACTTCAACGGGCTCACCAAGAACAAAATGGGTCTTGATATATAGTTTGCTCAACTGATCTACGATCAAAATAGCAGCGATTAAAAGTAAGGACTTATTTAGGCTCATTCGTTACAATAATAAATGCAAAAGTAGACATATTATTCGGTTTTCTTAAGATGGATATTTCCGGTTGTGGTGCGTAAAACCAAACTAGTGTTGCCGTTAGGTATCGATAAACTATCGACATGCCCATATTTACTGCTGGCCAGAATAGAGGCGCCAGAACTACTCACCATTATATCGCCGCTCTGGGTCATAACATTCGCCGATTCAGAAATATTCTTCAAGGTACACTTTCCGTCGTTCAGCGTTACCCTTAAAAAACGATAGTTCCCAGATGCGAACACATTGCAACTTGTACCATGGAGGTAGACATCTTTCTGTGCGGGTACCCTAATTTTCAGTGCAATCGAAATCACCTTATGGGCACTTAATTTGTCATTCGGGCGAACAAAATTTGGTTGAAAATCAGCACTAACCGCAGTAGTGGCCCCATCCTTATTTACGGTTAATAGAAGTTCTTTGCTATATTCTCCATCTATCGTAGCCTCTATAAGCATTTCGTTCGTAGTACCCGTTTCTATTTCGACCTTAAAACAATTGGCAGCATTTACCCTAATAAATGAGGTACTGGGATCAATAAACGATTTTTTTACCACTTTTTGGGCAGTCAGGAGCGTAGTGGGCAAAAAGAGGAGCAAGCAAAAAAACTTTTTCATATTAAAAAACGCCCCGAAGGGCGTTTATCTATTTCTGCATATTCTTAGCCTCGATGCTCAATGTCGCATGCGGCACAAGTTTTAGTCGTTCTTTATTGATCAGTTTTCCCGTCACCCGGCAAATACCATACGTTTTGTTTTCTATACGCAACAAAGCATTTTTCAAATCTCTAATGAATTTCTCTTGACGAATGGCCAACTGCGTATTGGCTTCCTTACTCATGGTTTGCGAACCTTCTTCGAAAGCCTTAAAGGTTGGTGAGGTATCATCGGTACCATTATTGCCATCATTCATATAAGAGCTTTTCAGCAATTCTAGATGACTCTTCGCTTTTTCTATTTTTTGCTCTATCAAAATCTTGAATTCTCCCAAATCTTTGTCCGAATATCTAATTTTTAAATCTTCTGCCATACTTTCTAGTGTTTTACAATAAACAATTTTGTGTTAATTTCATCAAAGGCAACCGTCGTGCCAATTTCCAAATTATCTTCAAAATTCAGTTCTGCAGTCAACGTCTCTGTCTTTATATAATCGATGTTGTTGACGACCGCATTTTCAACGAGCCCATCCTTAAGAATCTTGATATCGATTCTATCGGTCACCTCGTATCCTGATTCTTTTCTAATATTCTGAATACGGTTTACAAGTTCCCTGGCAATCCCTTCTTTTCTAAGTGTATCGTTGATGGTTACATCAAGCGCCACGGTCAGTGAACCTGAACTGGCTACCAACCAACCTTCGATATCTTGCGATGCTATTTCAACATCTTGTAACTGTAATTTAATAATTTTATTTTCAATATCCAGTGATATTTCGCCCTGTTGCTCGATTTTCTGGATGTCTTCCTGCCCCAAGCGCCCTACAGCCTTGGCTATTTGCTTCATTTCTTTCCCAAATTTAGGGCCTAAAACCTTAAAGTTGGGTTTAATCTGCTTTACCAAGATACCAGAAGTATCGTCTAAAAGCTCAATTTCCTTTACATTGACTTCCGATTTAATTAAATCGGCTACTGCCGCTATCTCTTCCTTTTGTTTTTCATCCAAAACAGGAATCATGATTTTTTGTAGGGGCTGTCGGACCTTGATTTTTTCTTTTTGTCGAATGGAGAGCACTAAAGATGAAATCGTCTGGGCCTTTTGCATTTTACTCTCAAGGTCTGTATCTACCAATGCAGCATCGTAAAGTGGGAAATTCGCCAAATGCACACTTTCGAAAGTCTCTTTTTGTGTCGTTCGCGTCAGGTCTTTATATAAACGATCCATAAAAAATGGAGCTACAGGCGCCGATAATTTGGCTACGGTCACTAAACAGGTATACAGCGTTTGGTATGCGGAAATTTTATCTTTTTGATAATCGCCTTTCCAAAAGCGTCTTCTGCTCAATCGTACGTACCAATTACTCAAATTCTCTTGAACATAATCAGAAATTGCCCTTGTAGCCCGAGTAGGCTCATAATCGGCATACGCCTCATCTACTTTCTTTATCAATGAATGCAATTCCGACAAAATCCAACGGTCTATTTCAGGGCGCTCGGATAATGGGATGTCGGCCTCCGAATACTCGAACTCATCAATATTTGCATACAGACAAAAGAAAGAATATGTATTGTATAGGGTGCCGAAAAACTTTCGTTTTACTTCAATAATACCTTCTTCATCGAACTTCAAATTATCCCACGGATTGGCATTGGAGATCATATACCAACGGGTCGCATCGGCTCCATGATTCTTCATGGTTTCAAAGGGGTCTACCGCATTACCAAGGCGTTTTGACATTTTCTTACCCTCCTTGTCGAGCACAAGGCCGTTAGAAACTACATTTTTATAGGCGACAGAATCAAATACCATGGTCGCAATAGCATGTAGCGTATAAAACCAACCACGGGTCTGATCCACGCCTTCGGCAATAAAATCGGCAGGAAATGTTTTTCCTTCATCGATCAAATCACGATTTTCAAACGGATAATGCCATTGTGCGTACGGCATAGAACCGCTATCGAACCAAACATCGATCAGATCGCTCTCACGTTTCATCGGTTTTCCCGATGCTGAGACCAAAATAATTTGGTCGACTATGTTTTTATGAAGATCGATACCGTCGTAATTTGCTTCCGACATATCATTTACTACGAAATCTTCAAAAATATCTTTTTGTAAAACGCCTGCAGTTACAGCTTTGGTCATTTCAGATTTCAACTCTGCAACAGAACCAATCATAATTTCTTCCTTACCGTCTTCGGTACGCCAAATGGGTAGGGGAATGCCCCAATATCTCGATCGCGAAAGGTTCCAATCGTTGGCATTGGCCAACCAATTGCCAAATCGACCATCGCCGGTCGCTTTTGGCTTCCAGTTAATCGATTGGTTAAGTTCGTACATGCGATCTTTAACATCGGTAACCTTGATAAACCAAGAATCTAATGGGTAATATAGAATAGGTTTATCGGTACGCCAACAATTGGGATAACTATGCACGTACTTTTCAACCTTAAAAGCCTTGTTTTCTTCCTTTAATCGGATGGCAATTTCTACATCGATAGATCGGTCTGGAGCTTTGCCATCTTCGTAATACTCGTTTTTAACATATTTGCCGCCCCACTCTTTCATTTCGGGCCGGAACTTACCTTGTAAATCGACTAAGGGAACAGGATTATTATTCTCGTCTAAAACCAATAATGGTGGCACTTCAGGGATGGCGAGTTTGGCAACCAAGGCATCATCTGCACCAAAAGTAGGTGCTGTATGTACAATTCCAGTTCCATCTTCGGTAGTTACGAAATCACCGGTGATTATTCGGAAAGCATTTTCGGGGTTTTGATACGGCTGCGCATAATCTATCAGCTGTTCGTATTTAATTCCGACCAAATCTTTGCCCTTAAATTCTTTAACGACAAAAAACGGAATTTTTTTGTCACCAGAATTATATTCCGATAACTCCCGTTTATTTTCGACCTGATGAAATTTTCCGGCAAATTGCTTAGCAACAAGACTCTTGGCAAGTACTACATTCATGGGCTGAAATGTGTACTGATTATAGGTCTCGACCAAAACATAATCGATTTTTGAACCGACGGTCAATGCCGTGTTCGATGGCAATGTCCAAGGCGTAGTGGTCCAAGCCAAGAAATGAATGGTGCCTTCATCTTGTAGGAAATCAGGTAATGTATCTTCTACAGCCTTAAACTGTGCCACAACGGTGGTATCGGTAACATCTTGATATGTGCCGGGTTGGTTTAGCTCGTGGGAACTTAATCCGGTACCGGCCTTTGGTGAATAGGGTTGAATGGTATAGCCCTTATAAATAAGGCCCTTATCATAAATTTGTTTTAACAGCCACCAGACCGATTCCATGTATTTTGACTTGTAGGTGATATACGGGTCATCCATATCGACCCAATACCCCACCTTTTCCGTCATTTCATTCCATACATCGGTATAGCGCATGACTGCTTTTTTACAAGCAGCGTTGTATTCCTCAATGGATATTTTTTTACCAATATCTTCTTTGGTGATACCCAATTCTTTCTCGACCCCAAGTTCTATGGGTAGTCCGTGTGTATCCCAACCAGCCTTCCGTTTTACTTGAAAGCCCTTCATGGTTTTGTAACGTGGAAAGATATCCTTAATGGTGCGCGCCATAACATGGTGAATGCCGGGCATACCGTTTGCAGAAGGGGGGCCTTCATAAAACACATAGGTGTTTTGACCTTCCCTTGTTGAAACGCTTTTTTCAAAAATCTGGTTCTCTTTCCAATAGGCAAGAATTTCTTCCGCTACTTTTGGTAAATCCAGTCCGTTATATTCTGCAAACTTCATAGTAACTTCTTCTACCGCCACAAATTAAGTCCGCAAAATTAGTCATTTTTAAGTAAAGTTTAGAAGGTGAAAAAACAAAAATCCTCTTTTTCAAGAGGTACGGCATCGCGAGATTGGCCATTCACGTTTTTTCTCTATACTTTGTCATATTACCTGTGATTTCAACAACCACTGATAGCCCTACAACTGTTGCTTTTTTTATCAAAACGTACCTTTTTTGTATAGAAGGATTTAAATTTTTGACAACGGCACACTATTCTTCTCCCATAAAAAGAGTGTTAAAAATCACAATTTTTTAGGAGAGACAAAACCGGTCATAGGAGTTCTGAAAATCAACCCATCGCAAAACCAAGAAAGCCATACACTAAAGTATTATGCTTATTTAATTATCGAAGCATCCAAAAGGCCGAATATTACGTATATAGCTTTATCTAAACAATAAACTGTAAACACTAAAACTAAAAACAATGAAAAAAGTAATTTTAGGTTCAATTTTGATGCTTGCCCTAAGTGTATCTTTCGTATCGTGTAGGGAAGCTGCCGATAAGGCCAAAAGTGCTACTGAAGAGGCAGGAGATGCCATGAAAGCTGCTGGTGAAGATCTTGAAGAAGTAGGTGAAGACGCCATGGACAAGGCTAAAGAAGTTGGAGAAGACATGAAGGAAGCCGGTCAAAATGCTGCCGATAAGGCCAAAGAAGCTGGTGAAGATGTTAAGAACGCCGCTCAAGATGGCATTGATAAAGTAAAGGACGCTGTTGAGAATTAATAGCACACATCCTATTCAAAAAATGACCCTGACAGTTTTGTCAGGGTTTTTTTGTGTCTGATTCCCAAGTGTATGAATACCTATTCTGTCGGAATTTTAAAAATTATAGCCAACACCAATTATAAGATTCGCCCCGGGAGCTACGATGCCCGATGAATAGGACCGGTACCGTTGATCAGTAAAATTTTCTAGGCCCACATTCACTTTTAATGCGTTCGAGACAGAATATTGAGTTCGCACGTTTAAGGTATACCAAGAGGGGGAATATGGATTGCCATCGGCATCGATAGCATACATATAATCTTTGCTCTTTTCCGATGTGGCCAAATTGGAAAATGAAATTTCCCCATTATAATTCAAAAACAAATCTGTTTTAAGTCGTTGATTTTTCCATTTGATGTGTAAATTTCCAAAGGTAGGCGCAACATGTCTTGCCGGAGAATCGGTGCCATCTTCTTCTTCTTCGATCCCTTCCGTCAATGTCAGATTAGATGACATTGAAAGGTTATCCGAAAAAAAAGCTTCCAACCCGAACTCAAAACCATACACATAAGCTTTAGCGGCATTCTGTATCGCTTGAACATCACTTAATTCTCCTTTATACTCAATTTGCGAATTCCCATTAAAAAGAAAATCACGCCTTACCAGGGCATCAACCAAATACGTATAAAAAGAAGCGGCTTTAAAAACTACCTTATCACTAAAATTTTTCTGTATACCCAATTCCATATTATAGGCATATTCAGCTACTAAATCAGGATTGGGAACAACCACTGAACCGGGTTCGGAATCAAATATTTTGCCCACATCGTCTATATTCGGTGCCCTGAAACCTGTTGATCCGTTCAGGGTAACCTGCAAATCTGCCTTCGGAAACCAACTGAACCCTACACTGCCCGTCAAAGCCCCGGTACTCAAATTGGCATCGTCAAATGGAAAAGGATAAAAGGTCTTGTCAAAATCGGCATCGATCCATACGTGACTATAGCGCAACCCACTGAGCATCGTGAAATTCGGTTTTGCCTTATACTCGCCGTGAAGATACCCTGCCAAGGTCTGCCAAGTAGACCCATCTGGGTATCTAGAAGCTGCGTTCGTTAGTGCATTGCTCTCGATATTTAAAACACTTCCTGTAGATCCTACTTTATTAAAGATATATTCACCCCCATAGTACAATCGTAGGTTCCCAATTTTTTTATTTTCGAAATCGATATTCGAAGAAATGGCATCTACTTTCTCTTTGGTCGAGAATAAGTCGCTATCTTGAAAGGCACGGTCGTGTCGGCTTTCTTCAAAATGCTGATATGCTGTCGTTATTTTGAGTCCGTCGTAGAACTTCCCTTTTCCTTTTTTGTCAATCTGTAAATTACCCAAAAACCATTTTTGGGGGCCATAGTACCATTCGGCCGATCTGAATTTGTCATCGTCTTTGCCTGGTCGTATTAGTCTGTCGTATCTTGAATAATCTGAGGTTTCTGAATAATGCATGCCAAGATCGTAACTCCAATTATTATTTGGTTTAAAAGACACTTTCTGCATGATATTTATTTGGTTGTAACCTGTCGGAACTTGCTTTTTGGCATTAGGGTTGGCGCTTACGATATCTTCACCATTGGTAGTTGAAACATATTCATTTCTCAGGTAGGAAACCGGGCCATGGCCTCCCATTTTCAAATCGCCAAAATTATTGTAGGACGCACTGGTCAAAAATGCCCATTTTCTTTTGCCTAAATTGACATCAAAGTGAAAAGTATTTTCAGTGTTGGCCGATGAGAACCTGTACTGGCCGTTACCCGACACAGCTAAACCATCGGTCTCTGAAAACATTGGTTTTTTGGTATAGAAGTTCATGACCCCTCCCATAGCATCGCTCCCGTAGATGACCGAACCTGGGCCAAAAATGATTTCTGTCTTATCTATTGCGAAGGGATCGACCGCTATTATATTCTGAATATTTCCGCCTCTGAAAATCGCATTATTCATACGAATACCGTCAACGGAAAGAACTAACCGATTAGTGGCAAAACCCCGAATCATCGGGCTACCGCCACCTAGCTGGCTTTTTTGAACAAATACTTGTCCGCTATGCTCCAATAAATCGGCAGAGGTCTGCGGAGCGGTGAATGAAATATCTTGTGCCCCTATGAAAACAACCTTTTGAGGAATATCTTTTTTCTGCTGTTCCCATTTTGAAACCGACATCACGACCTCATCTAAATGTTCGGCCTGTAACGTCATGAATATTCGGGAGGCACGCTTTATGGTTTGTGACTTCGTAGATCTATAGGTTTCGTAGCTCAGATGTTTAAAAGTAATACGTTCGTGTTTTTCAAATTTTGACAAATCACATTTTCCATCAAAGTCTGACAAGGCCGTAATAGACCTATCGTCATTATAGACCACTACATTTACAATTGGCATTTTGGTATCGGCATCCAATATGGTGATTTTTTGAGCGGATGCCATGGTAGTTGTCAATAAAAAAATACCGTAAAATAGAAGTTTAAGCCGTCTGTGGAAAGAGTCAAATTCGTTGATCGCTCCCGCTGTCTCCTTTCCTTTTTGATAGGAAAAAATAAAAATTAAGTCAATTAATTTAGCAATCATTACACTAGCTAAAAACTTCATTTAATATGGCGAGCGATTTGGGTTTCCTGAATCCTTGTAGATGCAGTTCATAATAAAGAACGATAGATTTCAATAGATTTTGCCGGTCGGTTTTCTTCATCTTGATTTCATGAATACTATCAAAATTTATGCCTAAAAACCGCTTAAAGTACACTAAGTTTTCCTTTTCCAAAATCAAGTTCGCAGAAAGTTGGGAAACAAACTCCCCTTCTACAATATCAAAGTACGGTAAATCGGTAGTAGAAGTGTCGGGGTAGAAGCCAAGATATTTGGTCAATCGCAACAAAAAGTACAAATGAAAATTCGAAATTTCTTCATGGGCGTCGAGCCATTGTAGTGCGGCTTCCAAAAAATAGAAAAGTTCCTGATTTTGTTCTTCTTCGAAAATGCTATTTCCCAGCATTTCGGCTAGAAACAAAGTCAATGAATTCTTTAAGATATCGGTATGCAGAGTAACATAGTGATAATTTACCTTTACCTCCCTGATGTTTTCCAAAGTGCCTTTGTTCTTATGGTTGGCAACAATTTCCAATTGGGTCAACGGTTGAAAATAGGCGGGTTTAAGCTTTCCTCTTTTTGATGCCAAAACCCCTTTTAGGAGATATGTTTTTAAGCCGTCGGACAATGTAAAAGCCTTAACGATAAGACTGGTATCCCCATATTTTAGAGAGGAAAAAACAATGGCCTTGGTAGTTACCTGCATCTTTTGCAATTCGATTTATACAAAGATATAGGTTTAAAGGTTGTATACTGATATTATAGGTGCTGTGGGGCCATCAAGTAACATCCCACAAAATAAAAATTCAGAAAACAGATTGTTAAAAATCTACTTTCCGAATAGTGTTGACCGTCATGTTTAGGTCATCTATTACTTTACTTTTCGTTAAATAACACCTTGCGCAAGCATCGCATCGGCCACTTTCACAAAACCAGCGATGTTAGCCCCTTTAACATAATTACAGAAACCGTCTTTTTCTTTGCCGTATTCGATACAGGAATCATGAATATCTTCCATAATATTTTTAAGCATATCATCAACCTTTTCCCTTGTCCAGCTAATACGCAATGAATTTTGAGACATTTCGAGGCCTGATGTAGCCACTCCGCCGGCATTCGAAGCTTTACCTGGGGCAAAGAGTAATTTCGCCGCATGAAATTCGTGAATAGCCTCTGGGGTCGACGGCATATTGGCTCCTTCTGCGACACAGATACAACCATTCTTAATCAATGTGCTGGCACTTTTACCGTCTAACTCATTTTGAGTGGCACATGGTAATGCTATATCACATACAACTTCCCAAGGCGTCTTTCCTTCATGGAAAGTCGCAGAGGGGTATTTTTTTACATATTCTGAGATTCTTTTCCTTTTGTTATTTTTGAGATCCATAACGTAGGCCAATTTCTCGGCGTCGATACCGTCTTTATCGTATACATAGCCTTGAGAGTCGGAAAGTGTCAATACCTTCGCCCCCAATTGCAGTGCTTTTTCAGCAGCATATTGAGCAACGTTACCCGATCCCGAAATGACAACAGACTTTCCTGAAAAATCCTGTCCCTGTGTTTGTAACATACTTTGTGCGAAATAAACAGTACCATAACCGGTTGCTTCAGGTCGTATTAATGAACCACCCCAAGAACGGCCCTTACCAGTCAAAACACCGGTAAATTCATTTCTAATTTTCTTGTACATCCCGAATAAAAAGCCGATTTCTCGAGAACCAACGCCGATATCACCAGCGGGAACATCAGTGTTCGGACCGATGTGTCTACACAATTCCACCATAAAGGCATGACAAAAACGCATCACCTCATCGTCAGATTTCCCTTTTGGGTCAAAATCAGAACCTCCTTTGCCACCCCCCATAGGAAGGGTAGTCAAGCTATTTTTAAAAACTTGTTCAAAAGCAAGGAATTTCAAAATACTGGCATTTACCGACGAATGAAATCGCAATCCTCCCTTATACGGACCAATTGCCGAATTCATTTGAATTCGGTACCCTCTATTTACATGTATCTGTCCATCATCATCAACCCACGCTACCCTAAAGGAAATCAACCTTTCGGGCTCCACCATGCGCAGAAGAATATTTTTACCACTATATATCTTGTTTTTGGCTATATACGGAATTACCGTTTCAGCAACTTCTTGCACGGCTTGTATAAATTCAGGTTCATGACCATTTCGAGTCTTGACCTCGTCCATAAATGCTTTGACCTTTGCTTCCATCTATTCTTAATTGATTACAAATATTTTAATGAAACGATAATTTTGGGGCAAAATTATACTATTTATTCAATTTAAATACTCTTTTTTAAGAATTTGATAAACGCCTATCCTATTGCCTGTTCTAAGTCACTTATTAAATCTGCTTCATCTTCAATACCAACACTTAGCCTAATCAGGGCATCGACTACTCCGCTTTTTTCCCGCTCTGCCTTTGGAATACTGGCATGGGTCATACTTGCGGGGTGACCGGCCAAACTTTCGACCCCTCCTAAAGATTCTGCAAGCGTAAATACTACTAATTTTTCTACGATGGCAATGGCATTTTCATAACTATTTCCTTTGGTTACAAATGAGACCATTCCACCAAAATCTTTCATTTGCTTTTTCGCTACTTCATGGTTTGGGTGATTTTCAAAACCTGGCCAATACACTTTCTCGATTTTCGGGTGTTGAGATAAAAATTGTGCTACGGCCCTACCATTTTCACAATGTCGCTGCATTCTTACATGAAGGGTTTTAATGCCCCGGAGCACTAAAAAACTATCCATAGGACCACAAATAGCGCCGCTAGCGTTCTGAATAAAGTACAAACGGTCTGCCAATTCTTTATCTTTTACCACCAACGCTCCGACAACCACATCACTGTGACCTCCTAAATACTTCGTAGCCGAATGCATGACAATATCAGCGCCCAAATCTAAAGGCTGCTGTAAATAGGGCGTAGCAAAGGTATTATCGACAGCTAACAGTATTTCATGTTTTTTTGCCAATTTCGAAACTGCCTTAATATCAATGATATTCATCATTGGGTTGGTGGGAGTCTCGACCCAAATGAGCTTTGTATTCTTGTTAATTTTTTCCGCTATCACATCCACATCTTGCATTCCAACAAAATGAAAAACGATACCATATTTTTCAAAAATCTGACGAAAAATTCGATAACTACCACCGTACAAGTCATTAGTAGAAATCACTTCGTCACCTGGGCTCAGTAATTTGATTACGGCATCCATTGCTGCAAGTCCGCTACCAAAAGCAAGTCCGTAAGATCCATTTTCAATACTTGCCAACGCATTTTCCAAAGCTGTACGTGTTGGGTTCGCACTTCGCGAATATTCATAGCCTTTATGCCCCCCTGGCGTTGTCTGCGCGTAGGTGGAAGTTTGATATATCGGAGGCATAACCGCGCCATAAGCTTTATCAGGCTGCTGACCTCCGTGTATTGTCTTACTGTTGAATCGTAATTTTTTTTCGCTCATGATATGTAATTTACTACACAAATGTATCGTTATCTTTCATAGCACACAATCATGATGTAACTTTGTATTTTATCCCTAAACATTCCCATGAAAACCTCCATCACCTGCCTCGTTTTGTTTTTAGTGCTTTTCAGCTGTAAAAAAGAGGATAAGCTGACATTTGAACCACTGGTTATAACCCAGCATGAATGTGCGGATTGTCCTGAGGTCAGTATTTCAATTCCCAATGCAATTGAACAAACCAAATTAACGAGAACTATCAACAGAACGCTAAAGGAAGAAATTATTTCATTGCTCTTGTATGATGATGACCTAGAGGCGACCACAATTGAAGAAGCCATAACCTCGTTTACCCATGGGTATACCGAACTCAGAGAGGAATATGCAGACGAAACCGCTCAGTGGGAAGCTAAAATTGACGGTGAAAAAGTTTATGAAGACGATGTCTTGCTGACTATCGAGTTAAATACCTATCTATTTACAGGAGGGGCACACGGGTATGGATCCAAACGCTTTTTAAATTTCGATAAAAAGAAAGGAACGGAACTTGAAAACTGGCAACTTTTCAAAGACTTGGAGAATTTTCAAAAATACGCCGAAACCGAATTCCGTATAAAAGAGAGTATTCCTGAAGGAAAGCCTATAAACAGTACCGGCTTCATGTTCGAAAGGGACTCTTTTTACCTTCCCGAAAATATTGGTCTTACCAAAGAGGGATTGAAACTTTTATACAATCAGTATGAAGTAGCCTCTTATGCTGATGGCCCCATTGAACTCACTTTGCCCTATAGCGATGTAAAAAAGTTTTTAGCGGCAAAAATAAAGTCTTAAGCCTCTTTCAGCATCACCATCTTTTGAAGCGCGATAACCGCACCTCTATGCAACCCCTCGTGAAAAGCAACAAATGCAATAGCGTCTTCTACATTGCTTAAGGTCACCTTGGCACTTGTGGTATATTCATTATACGCTTTAAAAACTCCATTTTTATAATCTTTTTGCGCCCATTCTACCGAGGTCACGATCAGGTCTGTGATTTTTTCAATCTCATCATCGTCAGCAGTGCCATCGGGTACCGTTCCCTTTCTGAATTTGGTCACCAACTCTTCATCGATCTTCATCGGCACTCCACTAAATTTATATAACAATACCTGTTGCGTAACTACAGCATGTGCTATATTCCACCAAATATTATTGCGAAAACCCTCAGGTATATGTAATAACTGTTCCTTTGGTGTTTCCTTTATTATTTCATGGAAAGCCTTTCGATTCTGTAATATAACATTGAATAATTTTTCCAAAATATGCCCTTTTTAAGTTAAAATACTTTTTGTATCGACGCCATAAAAGTAGCACAATTCGATTGAAATGGGTTTCTTTGCAACAGGATAATTTTTAATGAAATTGGGAAAATCTAAGTTTTTCCAAGAATGAAAAAACTGTTTCAGCATGAAAAAAATATACCATTTAAGCACTTGCAGCACTTGCCAAAGAATAATTAAAGAGCTTCAACCTTTGGAAGGATTCTTACTTCAGGATATAAAAAACGAAAGGATTACTGCGGCACAGCTTGAGGAAATGAAAAAACTTGCCGGAAGCTATGAAGCTCTTTTCAGCCGCAGGGCCATGTTGTACAAAGAAAGAAATCTGAAGGAAAAGCAGCTTTCGGAAACCGATTATAAAAACCTGATTTTAGACCACTATACATTTCTCAAAAGACCTGTCATTATTGTGGATAATCAAATTTTTATCGGTAACAGTAAAAACGTGGTCGCCGCTGCCGCAGCAACCATTCATCCTTGAGTAAAAGAACACTTGCAATATTTGCCGCTATAGGCGCAACGGTAATTTATGGTCTGAACCATACCATCGCCAAAGGTGTCATGCCTGATCATGTCGCTCCTTTCGGCTTTATAATGCTGCGCGTAATCGGTGCTTCAATTCTATTTTGGATTATCTCTTTTTTTGGTCCAAAGGAGACCATCGAAAAAAAAGATTATGGACGAATGCTTATCTGCGCTCTTTTCGGAATGGGTATCAACATGCTCAGTTTCTTTAAAGGTTTGCAGCTCTCGACCCCTATCAATAGCGCTGTTCTTATTACCACCACCCCTATTATTGTACTGCTGCTATCTGCCCTACTTATCAAAGAAAAAATTTCAAACCGCAAGGTCTTCGGTATTTTTATTGGTCTTATCGGAGCGGTATCCCTTATTCTTTTTGGGGCGGAAATACGCCAAGATGCCCCGAACATTCCAATAGGTAACGCCCTCTTTATTGTCAACGCTTTTTCATACGGGCTATACCTGATTTTAGTTAAAAAATTAATCGAGAAGTACCATCTTTTTACCTGTATGAAATGGCTCTTTACCATCGGTATTTTTGTATGCCTTCCAATGGGCTATCAAGAACTTTTGGAAATCGAATGGACAAATTTACCTCTTGAAGCGCTTTGGGGAATTGCTTTCGTAGTTGTCGGCACCACCTTTTGCACGTATCTTTTTAACGTCTTCGCGCTTACCCAGTTGAAAGCCTCTACGGTAAGCGCCTTCGTTTATCTTCAACCTATTATTGGCATATTGTTTGCCGTATTGACAGGAAAAGATAATCTGACAACCTTAAAAATTTTCGGGGCCGCAATGGTATTGGTCGGCGTCTACTTGGCAAGTCGAAAACCTTCTTCTATACCAAAAAGTTAATTCTGACTAAACAGATAAGTCTTTTTGGGGTGCCTTTGCGAATCGTCGGGTATCTTCTTTAGTCAATATTCTAAAGCCCTCTGGTTTATCAACCGAATTAAAAGCGGCCATCATTTTATCGGTCAAACCAATAAGACTACGCGTCTTTAAACTGATCCATGCGCCCATCATCTCACAATGGGCAACATTCTTTCCGTTGCTATCATAAAAGTTATGGTGAAATTCAAAAAACTTCCCATCTTCGCTCAATCCCGTAACTTCAAGAGACACTTTTATAGGCTTGCCTGGAAAAACTTCTTTAAAATAGTACATGTGCTCGTAGAAAACTACGGGTCCAATTTGATTCTCGGCCATTGTTTTATGATTGAAGCCCAATTCCCATAAGAAAGACATGCGTGTGTGGCTCATAAAATTAATGTATGCCGAGTTGGCCAAATGTCGATTGGCATCAATATCGCTCCACCGAACTTCAAAATCTTTTAAGTACATACTTCAAATCTTTTTGCTATGCATGCATAATATTTTATAAAAATAGTATAGTTTTGGAAATCTCAAGGTTAAAATGCCTTATTTTTAAGTAGAAAAACAAAAAATGGATTTAAAAGCTCCCTATATTAAGAATCTCTCACTTCCTGTTATTGCGGCACCAATGTTTTTAATTTCAGGTCCTGAACTGGTCATCGAATGTTGCAAGAACGGAATAGTGGGAACTTTTCCCGCCCTCAACCAACGCACATCGGAAGGTTTCGAAGAGCGGTTAATCGAGATAAAATCAGAATTGAAGAATTTTGAGGATGAAACAGGCAAAAAGCCGGCACCGTTCGGGGTCAACCTTATTGTTCATCCAACCAATCCTCGATTGGAGGCGGATCTTAAAATATGTGTTAAGCATAAAGTACCACTAATCATTACCTCTTTGGGCGCGGTATCACAGGTAGTTGACGCTATTCATAGTTATGGCGGATTGGTTTTCCATGATGTTATTAAGAAACGCCATGCGCAAAAAGCGGCAGGTGCCGGTGTTGACGGCCTAATTCTGGTAGCGGCAGGTGCCGGTGGTCATGCTGGGACCATTAACCCGATGACTTTGGTTGCGGAAATCAAAAAATTCTATCACAAGACCATTATACTCTCCGGATGTATCAGTACAGGTCGCGATATTGCTTCGGCGCTTCAAATGGGCGCTGATCTCGCCTATATGGGAACCCGTTTTATCAATACTGAGGAAAGCAAAGCCACAGCGGAATATAGAGACATGATAGTGGCGGCTGGCGCAAGCGACGTGGTGTACACCGCTGCGATATCAGGCGTTCATGCCAATTTTTTGGGAGCCAGCCTTAAAGCTGCGGGTATTTCGGAAGAGGATTTGAAAAAAGACAGGAAAATCGACTTTGGAAAAGAACTCGACACCGAGGCCAAAGCTTGGAAGACCATTTGGTCGGCAGGTCAGGGTTCGGCCACAATAGACGATGTGCTTCCGGTTTCCGAATTGGTAAGTCACCTAAAATCAGAATTTAAATCGGCAATTGAAGAACAAATAAAGGTATTGGAAATCTATCCGAAGTAACTATTTCAAATCATTATTTACCCAAGGATATTCATCTTAAAGCCAAAATAAAGTATTTATCTAATTGCGCGGCAATTCTCTTACATGGGTTGCTGCAACCCTAAAAGACCGATGCATTTGACTTATGGCCCACGAGTCTGCGGCTTCGGAAAAAGCTGACCTTATACTACAATGCATATTATTTACCTAGTACTAGTTACGAATGTTTAAGTACATTTGACTTTCACGGTCTCTTTTTGCACTCAATAGCAATTCACATTACAAATGCCAGTATTCAAATCGACTTATAATCCGCCTTTATTGTTCAAAAACGGACATTTCGCCACCATCTATTCGGGTCTTTTTCGTAAAATCGACGGTTTGCTACAAACCCGGGAACGTATTGATTTAGCAGATGGTGATTTTCTTGATCTCGATTGGAGTTTTTCTTTTAACCCGACCAACAAGGTCGTTATTCTGCTTCATGGCTTGGAGGGCAATGCCCAACGCCCCTACATCACAGGAAGTGCAAAAGCTTTCAACAGGTCTGGTTTCGATGCTTGTGCCGTCAATTTTCGAGGGTGTAGTGGTGAAACAAACAGACTGTTCCGGTCATACCATTCTGGAGCTACCGAAGATTTGGATGCCGTTGTACAACATATTATAAACACCGAAAAGTATAACGAAATTTATATTAAAGGGATAAGTCTTGGTGGTAATATGGCCCTTAAATATGCAGGCGAAGGGCGTGAAATTCCAGAGGCGGTGAAAGGCATCGTTGGAATTTCTGTTCCCTGCGATCTACACAGTTCCCTAAAAGCGCTTTTAAAACCAAAAAACTTTCTATACGCCAAGCGTTTTAGAAATCACCTAGTAGAAAAACTAGTCCCGAAACAGAAAATGTTTCCCGATAATATTTCGGCCGATGACATCTCCAATATTAAAACTTTAAAAGACTTTGATGACATCTACACGAGTCGCGCCCATGGCTTTAAAGATGCGCTAGATTATTATGAGAAATGTAGTTGTCTCCAATTTTTGGACCAGATTAAAATTCCGGCATTGATAATCAGCGCAAAGAACGATTCTTTTTTAGGAAAGGAATGTTACCCCATAGTGGCTGCAAATACCAATCCCAATTTAAGCTTAGAGATGCCCCGAAATGGTGGTCACGTCGGATTTTTTGGCAAAAACAACGCCACCTATTCCGAAAAAAGAGCGGTAAAATTTTGTGAAGAGGTTATTTAAATAATGGTAATTCTTATATTAGTGCCCACAAAAACAAACATGATGAAAAAATTATTTGCAGTCTTAGCTCTAGGTGGTCTGATGATCAGCTGCGGTGGAAAAGAGAAAAAGGAGGAAAAGAAAGAGGGTTTTGAAATGAATCGAACAAAAACCGAAGCCAAAGCCCCTGCGGCAGAGGCTGAAAGCGTTCCTGTTGATTTGAGTAACAAAGGTGTAGGCCCCATAAAATCGGTGACTTTTGCAGACGAGGTAGATTCTGAAATGGCAGCCAAAGGGGAAAAGATTTTTAGCACAGTTTGTATTGCCTGTCATGCCGTTGACAAGCGTATGATCGGCCCTGCTTTAAAGGGTGTTCTAGAACGTAGAAGTCCGGAATGGGTAATGAACATGATTATCAATCCCGATGTTATGCTTAAAGAAGATCCGATTGCAAAAGCGTTACTCAAGGAGTATAACAATGCGATTATGTTAAATCAAAATTTAAGCGAAGAGGATGCAAGAAATGTTACAGAATATTTACGCACGCTGTAGCATTTTACCGAACAAACATACTTGTGCTGTTATCCTGAAAAAAATTCAGGGTAATGGCACATTTCGTTTTGATATAAAACTAAATTTCCATCAATGAAACTACTAAAAATGAAATCAATTCGTAATATTCTTGCCTCGACCGTATTGGCTATTTCTTTCATATCGACCGCACAAGATATTAAGCCAAATGAGGTTGAACAAATCATGAAAAAGGTTGCCGATTGGCAGATAGACCATTTCGACGGACTTTATAGCGGGCACACAAAGCCCCACCACCCCCTTGATTGGACCAATGGTGCCTTATACGTTGGTATGGTAAAATGGGCCGCAATGGCGGATGATGATAAATATTACAATTGGCTAAAAACAATAGGGGAAGAAAACGAATGGCAATTACATCGTCGTAAGTACCATGCTGATGACCACACTGTCGGTCAAATGTATATCGAGCTTTACCGCAAGTATAATGACGAAAAAATGATTGAACCCACCAAGGAGCAATTCAATTTTATCATGATGCACCCTTCGCAATCTTCGTTTCACTGGAAGACTCCGTACCATCAAGACCGTTGGAACTGGTGCGACGCCTTATTTATGTCTCCTCCGGTTTGGGCAAAACTTTATAAAATCACGGGAGAGAAAAAATATCTTGATTTCTTAATGACCGAATTCAAAGCCTCTACAGACTTCTTATTTGACAAAAAAGAGAGCCTATATTATCGCGACGAAAGCTATATGGGCAAACTAGACCACGGCACCAAAATATTTTGGGCGCGCGGCAATGGTTGGGTATTTGCCGGATTGACCAATGTCATGAATGAATTAGACCCTAAGAGCAAGGAATACAAATACTTTTTGGGCATCTATAAAAAGATGGCCAAAAAATTACTCGCCATTCAAACACCTCAAGGCCATTGGGCCATGAGCTTGTTGGGACAAGATTTCTACCCTACACCTGAAACAAGCGGTTCATCATTTTATGTTTATGGTCTCGCATGGGGTATTAATCACGGTATTCTAGATAAGACAACCTACGGCCCGGCAGTGAAGAAAGGATGGAACGCCATGGTAGGCCATGTTACCGATGATGGTATGTTGGGCTATGTACAACCGATTGGTGCGGCTCCTGGGAAAGCTTGGCCCGATAAGACCGAAGTATATGGAACAGGCGCCTTTTTAAGCGCAGGATCAGAGGTTTATAAATTGTACGGCGGTCAATAACAAAACACGTTTTTGCAAAAACGCTTTAAAAAAAAGACCGGTGCACAAGCATCGGTCTTTTTTTTTAAGTATCTTTTTTTTGGTTTAGGCCTTGTCTACGACGACTTTATAGGTAGGATCTTCCATAACATTTACATCAATAATATCGTTAGCATTTTTTAGCAAGCGGATACAGTCTTTACTTAAATGTTTGAGATGCACTCTTTTTCCAACTTTTTGGTACCGTTCGGTTATTCTATTCAGGGCCTCAATACCTGACATATCTGCAACACGGCTTTCCTTGAAATCAATAACCACTTCTGAAGGGTCATTCTGAATATCGAATTTTTCAGCGAACAATGTGGTCGAACCAAAAAATAAAGGTCCATAAATCTCGTAATGTTTAACCCCGTTTTCATCGACATATTTTCTCGCTCGAATACGTTTTGCATTCTCCCAAGAGTATGCCAAGGCAGAGATAATCACCCCTAGTAAAACGGCTACTGCCAAGTTATGGGTAATCGCTGTAATCAAGGTTACTAAAACCATTACGATGACATCGGAGTTTGGCATTTTCCGAAATGTCTTAAAACTTGCCCATTCGAAGGTTCCAATAGCGACCATAAACATCAAGCCGACCAAGGCTGCCATGGGAAGTCGTTCAATAAGACTTGAACCGAACATAATAAATATAAGTAACATTACCGCTGCCGTAATACCCGACAAACGCGCTCTCGCACCAGATGAGGTATTGATCAAACTCTGACCGATCATTGCACACCCTCCCATTCCTGAAAGAAATCCGGATAATATATTTGCAGTACCCTGGGCCACACATTCTTTATTACCATTTCCTCGCGTTTCGGTAATTTCATCAATGATGTTCAAGGTCAATAGACTTTCGATCAAGCCTACACCAGCAACAATTGCGGCATAGGGGAAGATAATTTTTAGGGTCTCTAGCGTAAGGGGAATCTGTGGAATGGATAAAGGCGGAAATCCACCTTTAATCGACATGCCCTCTTTCATCGTATCGGCTACCGTAAGCGTATCAATTCCAAAACCTATAACCAGGGCAGAAACCACAACGATTGCCAATAAAGAAGATGGAATCGCTTTGGTCAATTTTGGAAAACCCCATATGATAAGCATCGTCAACAAGGTCAAGCCTAACATTGTATACATTGACGCCCCGGTCAGTAATGTATCGGTACCCTTTTGATAAAAGTTAGGAAACTGGGCCATAAATATGATAATGGCCAATCCGTTCACAAAACCGAACATTACGGGGTGCGGTACCAATCTGATAAATTTTCCCAACCGCAAAACTCCTGCACCAATCTGAAGTAATCCGGCAATAATTACCGTTGCAAAAACATAATTTAAAATAGTCTCGGGTTCAATCCCAGGAAAATTACGTTTGAGTTCAAGAATCAATCCAATAAAAATCACTGCGACTGCACCGGTAGCGCCAGAAATCATTCCTGGTCGACCTCCCAATATTGAGGTCACCAATGCCAGTACGAAAGCTGCATACAAACCTGTTAGCGGTGAGAAACCTGGAATCAAAGCAAAGGCAATAGCCTCTGGCACCAATGCCAATGCCACCGTGAGGCCAGATAAGATCTCGGTCTTGTAGTCTACCTTTTGTTTAAAATCGAATAAATTAAAGTATTTCTTCAAACCTTCTTATTTTAAGGATGCAAAAATACCATTAATAGTCGGTTTGACCTTAAACTAGATGAGAATTAAAGATTTGTTGATTTACCAAGGGGTCAATCCTAATAGCTTCTCTCCCAGAGGGGATAAATTAGCAGTTTCGTATTTTGTCTGTTCCCACCCTCTTGGATCTCCAGGAAAAGCATACCCCTCGGGAGCGATTCGATGACGCCAAGAGTTGATTCGCCACTGTCTAAGATCTTCATTGTTTTCCTCTGCCGGCATCATCGAAATATACTGGGCGATACGCACCTTGTCTTTGGAGTTGTTGGGTCTGATGCCATGTGGTTGCGTGCTATTA
The DNA here is from genome assembly GCF_900103215.1 of Kriegella aquimaris. Taxonomy (GTDB): domain Bacteria; phylum Bacteroidota; class Bacteroidia; order Flavobacteriales; family Flavobacteriaceae; genus Kriegella; species Kriegella aquimaris. The sequence goes on along the minus strand of NZ_FNGV01000002.1, from coordinate 283,844 downwards.
AAAATGAGCAGATCACCCGCCTCCATTTTAACTTTGACAATTTTATCCTCTAAATTAGAAACATCGGGTTGAAATCGATCTCGATCATCGGGTTGTGTCAATTTCCAAGTTTCATAATTACGATACAACCACGGAATACATTGAAAACCGCCCATATTCTCGTCGGTCTGATCGGCCAACGCCAAAACACCCTGCACATTTTGAGGTCGCGTTTCCGGGTCATAATCCCAATGAATAAAGCCCTTTTTCTTGACACCTGGTTGTAAAGGAAAATTTAAATTGGCCCGATCAATGGTAACCCATAATTTTTCCGTGCCCCACACATCGACAAATGCGTCATAAACTCTTTGGGTCTGGCGATTGTTCCAAAGGTATTGATGGTTATAAACTTCGACCATACCCGTTCCGGTCAGCTCTTTCATTTTCATTTCGGCACGTGGTGGAGCATACCAAGTCTGGGGATTTCCAGAATCCTTTTCATCAAACTCCCATATGAAATCGGCCGTAGCTTTGGCCTGCTCTTTTGAAATCGCATTTTTGATGACGATATAACCATTGTGTATCCAAAAATCCCAATCGGCTTCGCTTAAGACACGCAACGGTTGTTCATTGGAGCGATCGTTCAATTTAATTTTACTCGTCGTTGATGTAGATGGATTTCCCGGGATTTCTTTATGGCCTTTATTGGCCATTTCAATTTCACCTTTTATTTTTTCCATGATTCAACTTTTAATTAGGAGTTGGAATTATAAAGTAAAACTAGAAATTTAGGTAGTGCTTCTCTACCTTGATATTGACCAGTATTTGAACAATATTGATATTTTTAGCATTATAGGTTGTTATACCTGTGAATTTTGTTAAATTTAAGAATGAAAATTCAATTGGAAACTATCAGCCCTGAATCTAAAAGTCCGTTTCGGGTGTTGCACGATCCCAAACTGAACGACCTGTTCTTTTGGCACTTTCATCCAGAATACGAACTCGTTTATATTGAAGGGGCTACCGCTACACGACACGTGGGTGACCACATTTCTACTTATCAAAAAAGTGATCTGGTTTTGATAGGGTCGAATATGCCGCATCTCAATTTTGACCATGGGGTCAAAACCAATTATCGAATGGAAGTGTTGCATATCAAACCCTCGTTCCGAAAATCTTTCGCCAACGAAATACCCGAGCTAAACCAGATATGTGAACTCTTCGATCAAGCCCAATTTGGGATTGCCTTTAACGGAGAAACAAAAAATAGTATTGGAAAACGTATTAAAGAACTGCATACACTAGCCCCTTTTCAGCTATTTGTGGAAGTTATGCAACTACTGGAAGAATTATCCAACAGCAACGAATACACCCTTTTACATGACAAACCATTTGTCAATCGCTTTAGCTTAAAAGAACAAAAACGCATGCGAACCATCTACGCTTATATAGATGAACATTATCAAGGAAAAATAACTGTTGATGAAATTGCATCACTTTGCAATCTTAGCAAACCTGCTTTCTGTCGCTATTTTAAAAAAGCCACTGGCAACTCTTTTGTAGCATTCTTAAACCAATATCGCATTAGCCAGGCCAAACGATTACTTCTAATGGGCAAAAATATTACCGAAACTTGCTTCGATTGCGGATTCGAAAGTCTCTCCTACTTCAATCGTATCTTCAAAAAAGTTACACTGGAAAATCCCTCGGAATTCAAAAAAAGACATTTGAACAATTAAAAAAAGAACCAAATACTTTTCCAATTAACATGACAATAAAAAACCGCCCCAACTAAGACGTCGAGGCGGTTCCTAACTAAATAACCAACCAAAAAAATTGTTCTCAGACCGCTTAAGGTCCGTATATTTTATTTTTGCAATGTTCTTTAGTAATAGCGTATTTTCCTACATTATATTGTTTGGCAATTGGCGCAGAGTTGTTAAAATTTTACGCATTTTATCGGTTTTTATTCATGTGCATGTAATTCGTCGGTAAAACGACGATGAAGTACCTAAATCAATTTTAATTACTTTTGAAATTAATTACACCTACTAATGATAAAAACAAGATTTGCTGTATTTGGTGGTGGAAGCTGGGCCACTGCCATAGTGAAAATGCTCACCGAAAATTCGGACAAAATAACATGGTATATGCGTAGTTCAGATGCCATAGCTTATTTACAAACCGAAAAACACAACCCTAACTATTTACGATCCGTTGAATTCAACATCGATCAACTTCAATTGACAGATGATATTAATAAGGCCGTTGAACATGCTGATATTTTAATTTTCGCAATACCTTCTGCTTTTTTAGGAAGTGAACTTGAAAAATTAAAAGTAACCTTAGCTGATAAAATTATTTTCTCGGCCATTAAAGGAATCGTGCCAGAAACCGGACTCATCGTTGGAGAGCATTTTCATGAAACCTATAACATTCCCTTTGAGAACATCGGCGTTATTACCGGTCCCTGTCACGCCGAGGAAGTTGCTCTGGAACGGCTTTCATACCTGACCATCGCGTGTGCCGACGTTGCAAAAGCTGAACTTGTAGCCGAAAATTTAAGGAGCGCCTATATCAAAACTAAAATTTCCAAAGACATTATAGGAACCGAATATGCCGCCATGTTAAAGAATATTTATGCCATTGCCGCGGGTATCGCGCATGGACTAGGTTATGGTGACAATTTTCAAAGTGTATTAATGAGCAATGCAATCCGCGAGATGAAACGCTTTACCAAGCGCATTCATAAAATCGACCGGAATATAAACGACTCCGCTTATCTTGGCGATCTTTTGGTAACAGGCTATTCTACCTTTAGCCGTAACCGTATGTTCGGTAATATGATAGGTAAAGGTTACACCGTAAAAAGTGCCCAAATGGAAATGAGTATGGTCGCCGAAGGATACTACGCCACTAAGAGCGCCTTTGAAATCAAATCTAAATTCGAAAAAAAGGTAAAAACACCCATTATCAATGCGGTTTATGCCGTGCTTTACGAGGGCAAGAACCCCAAGAGTGTTTTTGCCAAGCTGACTGAAAAAATCGATTAAATAAAGTTTCTTTATCTTAGAATACTACATTCCATATAACTATGCGCAGTTGGGTCTTTTTATTATTTGCAACGCTCCTCATTGGTTGTAATACGACCCCTCCGGATATAATCTTAGATGGAATTCTAGAAGTACCTGAAAACAGAGATGATCCCGATTCCCGTACCCTCAAATTGGTTTATAAAGTATTAAAAGCGAAGGACACCACTTCCCGTAAAGCTCCTATTGCCTATTTGCAAGGTGGCCCGGGAGCCGCAACCTTGATAATGGAAGGTTTTTGGGAAAACCATCCGCTTAGAAAAGATAGGGATATCGTATTGATGGATCAACGGGGCACAGGTGCCTCTGAAGCAAATTGTACCGAAATTGGTGATATGCTTTTCGCCATCATGCGACAAAATCTTAGTGTGGAAGATGATTTTAGGGCTACGGATAGCCTACTAGCCGAATGCAAAGAAACTATGAAACAGAATGGGGTCGACCTTGCCGGATATAACAGCAGGGAAAATGCGGCCGATTTTGAAGATTTACGCAAAGCATTGGGTTATAAGAAATGGAACCTTTTTGGAGGTTCCTATGGTTCGCGGCTGGGTCTGACTATGATGCGTGATTTTCCCAACGGTGTTCGAAGTGCAGTACTTACAGCTATCCTTCCTCCAGAAGCAAATTTTTTAAATAATTCAATTCAAAATTTTGAAAATTCCCTTTTTTCAGTTCTGGAGCGTTGCATAAAAAATGAAGGTTGTAATAAGCGCTATCCTGATTTGAAAGAGCGCTTAATTAAGATACTGAAGAAATTAGAATCTGATCCTTTACATTTTGAATTTGAAGGCAAGCCTTTCGTGCTCAATACCCATGATGCCTATTTACTACTTTTTGTATCACTTTACGATCGCTATTCCATATCCAATATACCTTTACTCATTGAGGCAATGGAGAATGGAGAAACCGAACCTTTAAGAAATGCTCTAAAAGGTTTCGAATATATATTTAATTTTATCAATTGGCCCATGAACTATTCAGTGATGGTGTATGAAGAGTTCCCCTTTAATGACTTGGCAACTATGGACCAAGCTCTAAATAGTAGTGAGATCGGGTTTGCTTATCCACCTAATAGTTCAACAATAAAATTGTTGAATAATTGGCATTCCTTTAGGGCTACCAACATTGAAAACCAGCCCGTGGTTTCTGAAATACCAATTCTATTGACAAGCGGTGGCTTAGACCATGTTACCCCTATTAGCAATGCCAAAGGGGCAATTAAACATTTGAAAAACGGGTATGAACTTCTGTTTTTAGATGACGCACACAACAGTTTATACAATCCTTGTTTTTATCAAATAGCCGAAGACTTTCTGAACGATCCGCTCCATAAACCTGATATGGAATGTAGCGAGGTGCGAAAGCCTATTGAATGGAACTTATCAAACCCGCTCCAATGAAAAATCGGAGTGTTCTTTAATCAAGGCCAATAAGGTATCCCGCCAAGCATCAATTTGCGTTTCATCTACTTTAAAAACGGATTGAAACTCTTTCAGCACAGGCTCCATAAAAGTGGTGATGCTATCGATGTCAAAGTATAACCTTCCTGTTCTTCTCACAAAGAAATCCATCGGGTTCTGTACCATTTCGTAATCGATACCAAAATGCAACTCCGCTTTTATCAATCGCACATAGTTGTCTTTATCCTTTAATTTCGAGTAGGTTTCTAGAATAGTATCGGTCTGTTTGCCGTAATTGGTAACTAAGAACCAAGCGTCATATTCTGAAAATCCGTCGGCCTTTATCCGATCATAGATTTCTGCGATATATTTTTTAACGTGTTTGAATTTTTTAAAGCCCACATTGCCACATAAAGGTATATTCTCCGTATCCGATTCTTTCGATTTGGTCTCATACTCTTCTTCCAATTTCTTGGTAATTCGGTCGACCACACGTTCGGCCATTTTGCGATACCCGGTCAACTTACCACCGGCAATACTCACGAGACCCGAATCGGAAGTGAAAATTTCATCCTTTCGTGAAAGTTCAGAAGCAGATTTTCCTTCTTCATGAATTAATGGACGCAATCCGGCCCAGGAAGAAATAATATCTTCCATTTCCAAATTGATTTTGGGGAACATATTATTTACCGCGGACAAAAGATAGATAGCATCGGCCAAGTCAATACCGACATGGTCTTTATCTTTATTAAAATTGGTATCGGTAGTACCAACATAGGTGATTTTACCTCTAGGAATGGCAAACATCATTCGCCCATCGGGAATATCGAAATAAACCGATTGCTTCACAGGGAGTTTCTTATACGGAAAAACCAAATGTACCCCTTTGGTCAAGTGTAACTGCTTTCCTTTTTTAGAGTTGTTCATGCTTCGCAATTCGTCTACCCACGGCCCTGCTGCGTTGATCACGTATTTGGACTTGATATTGAATTCATTCCCTGAGACTAAATCTTTCACAGTTACGCCAGCTACCTTTTCCTCTGCATATGTAAAACCCTTTACTTCCGCATAGTTCAACGCCGCAGCACCATACTTAAGGCTTGTTTTAATGTTTTCAATGGTCAAACGGGCATCGTCTGTTCGGTATTCTGCATAATACCCTGCGCCTTTTAATATTTTTTTGGGAAGTAACGGTTCCAGCTTTAAAGCTTCCTTTTTTTCCAACATTTTCCGTTTATCGTCTCCCGTAACTTGTGCTAAAATATCATAGACCTTCAACCCAATGGAAGTAAGCCATTTGCCATAAGAGCCATTTTCGATCAGTGGTAGTAACATTTTTTCAGGAAGCACCAGATGTGGGGCCAACTTATGAACAATGGCACGTTCGGAACCTACTTCTTTTACCAACCAAAAATCGAATTGTTTTAAATAACGTAATCCGCCGTGTATCAATTTTGTAGATTTACTACTGGTGCCAGAGGCAAAATCACCTTTTTCAACCAAAGCTACTTTTAGACCACGTGCGGCGGCGTCAAGTGCAATACCCCCACCTGTTATACCTCCTCCGATTACAACTAGGTCGTATTCTTCTTTTATAAATTTAGCAATGGTTTTTGCCCTATCTCGATTCGAGAATTTTATATTTTCCATTTAATTTTTTATTTAATTCGTCGTTGCGAAGAACCTTCCCAACACAGCAATCTATTGAAACTTCATATTGGACCAAACAGTTTGCTTCGTCGTTTTAAAATTTCTACCTAACATTCAAATTTCATTTGGTTCTTGGTAAAGACAAATTTTTCTAGTGTTCCTCCCAACCCTTTGTGCGCTCAACCGCCTTTTGCCAATTCTTATACAACCTTTTCCTTTTCACCCGGTCAAATTTAGGTTCAAAAATTCGATTCATAGGGCGATTTTGATCGATATCTTCTTGTGACCATAACCCCACTTGTATTCCAGCCAAAAATGCCGCTCCCATAGCGGTCGATTCGATAACTTCGGGTCGATGTACTTCCGTATCCAAGATGTCGGCCTGAAACTGCATTAGATAGTTATTGGCGCAGGCACCACCATCGACGCGAAGATTCTTCAATTGAAGGCCCGAATCATCTTCCATAGCCTTTAAAATATCTTTCGTTTGGTAGGCCAACGATTCTAAAGTAGCTTTTACCAGATGGGCCTTTCCTGTATCACGGGTCAATCCGAAAATAGCACCACGGGCATACATATCCCAATATGGAGCACCTAGACCGGCAAATGCAGGAACGACATATACCGAACTGTCACCTTCAACCGAATTCGCCAGCGCCTCGGTTTCTGTCGCATCTTTTATCAATTCAAGCCCGTCACGAAGCCACTGAATGGCAGCCCCTGCAATAAAAATACTTCCTTCAAAGGCATAATTTACTTTTCCGTCAAGTCCGTAGGCAATCGTAGTCAAGAGTCCATTTTTAGAGAACTGAGGTTTCTCGCCAGTATTCATCAACATAAAGCAGCCCGTACCATAGGTATTCTTAGCCATTCCTTTCTTAAAGCATCCTTGTCCGAACAGTGCGGCCTGTTGATCTCCGGCAATCCCGGCAATCGGAATTTTTACGCCATCAATCTCATAATCACCAAAATGATAGGCCGAAGGTTTAACCTCTGGCAACATACTCTTAGGAATGCCCAGCGCCTTTAACATTTTATCGTCCCATTTTAGGTTTACGATATCATAAATCATGGTACGGGAAGCATTCGTATAATCGGTTACATGTTCTTTTCCGTTGGTCATATTCCAAACCAACCAAGAATCGATAGTTCCCATAGAAAGATCTCCATTGTCGGCCTTAGCCCTGGCGCCTTCGACATTGTCAAGAATCCATTTTACTTTGGTACCCGAAAAATAGGAATCAATGACCAGGCCGGTCGTATTACGAACGTGTTCTGTTAGTCCGCTCTTCTTCAAATGTTCACAAATATCGGCTGTGCGCTTATCTTGCCAAACAATGGCGTTGTAAATAGGCTCTCCGGTATTTTTATCCCAAACAACTGTGGTTTCCCTTTGATTGGTAATACCTATCGCCTTAATATCTGTAGCGGCCACCTTTTCCTTTTTAAGCAGTTCTTTGAGTACGCCCAACTGGGATTCTAGAATTTCATTGGCATCATGTTCGACCCAACCGGATTTAGGAAAAATCTGTTTAAATTCTTTCTGTACCATACCCTTTATCTTTCCTTCTTGATCTACCAACAAAGCGCGTGAACTTGTTGTGCCCTGGTCTAGGGAAATGATATATTTCATATGCTTGCTTTTATTATTGAAATTGGGGGTTGCTACCCTTTACATCTTACTTTGATTGCACCTCCTGATTGAAGTGGAGGCACCCGTTCCCTAAATTTCGAGAACTGTTAAATATAATACTTAAACTTTCCATATCAAAGCTCATTGATTATGCTTATCGAAATGGCAATTTCGTTCCCCAACGCATCAACCACCGTGATTTTATGTTTTCCTCCCAAAGGCAAAATACCCATTTCATGAAAGTTTTTGGTCTCACCAATAAAGGTATCGTCCAAATACCAGTACACTTCTGTCTCTGGTTTTGTATGTACCAATTTTACCACTATTTCATTTTTATTTCCATCGAAATTCTTGGCCAAGGTCAAACGGCTTCCATTTTTAGGATAAATAAACGCCATGGGAGGAGCATTGGTACTTTTACAATCGGAACGAAATGGAGGCAAGACTTTATAACTAGGGTGCGTTCTTTTATAATAAAACTCCATCAAGGGAGGCAAAACAAACCACGATTTAGAAACCGTCTCTGTCAGATCTGCACATGACGAATTCACCCGAAATTGTTTTTGGGCATCTAATTGTATCATTTGGTGGTAACCACAAGACCTTACAAAATTTTGTTTATTGGGGATAGCAATCGATATAGCAGGACAATCGGTCGTAGCCAAATAACCACTTTCGGCACAGATCTCTATATCGGTAAACTCGTCCAACGGTTTTGAGAACCATTTGCTTTTAGGAAGTACATCGAACACATCGAACAAGATAGGGGCCGCACTATTCACCCCGCTTACATTTGGCCTTCCCTCGCCATCGGCATTACCGACCCAAATACCGACTACATAGTCTTTTGTCAGGCCGATGGCCCAGGCATCTTTATTACCAAAACTGGTACCCGTTTTCCAAGCTATCTCTCTACTGCTGTCGAAAAATTCCCAAGATTCACTTCCCTCAGGGCGATTGACCTCCTTCATAGCCTCAAAAGTGAGGTACATGCTGGCAGCGTCAAAAATCGTTTTTTGAATAGATTTAGAAGCAAAATCGACTGCTTGGTCTTTTTTAAGTACCGGTGATGTGAATTCATTCGAAAAATATTCGCTCGAAGTATCATTAAAATGATTAACGGTCGACGCCATATTTGCATACGTTTTGCAGAGGTCCCAAAGGTTCGTTTCTGCACCCCCCAAAATAAGTGTCAACCCATAATGATCGGCAGATTTATTGAGCCCACGAAGGTCAAAAAGGTCAAGTTGATCTCGAAATTTTTCCAACCCATATGATTGTAGTAAACGCACTGCAGGTATATTTAGCGAACGCGCCAAGGCTTTTTTTGCCTGCACCGCACCACTATAATCTTCATTAAAATTTTCTGGGGTATAGCCAGCAATCTGCGTTGGCACATCGGGCACCAACATATCAGGCAATAGTTCCCCGGCATCTAACATGGCGGCATATAAAAGAGGTTTGATCACACTTCCCGTACTTCGGTTTGCCTGAACCATATCAACATCTTTTTGATGGGCTGCCGTCGTTTGGGTATTACCTACGTAGGCAAGAACCTGGCGCGTATTTACATTCATTACTAACACAGCGGCATTGTGAACTTGATTTTGTCGAAGACCTTGGTGATGCCTTTCAACAATAGCATTGACGTTGCGCTGAAGATTTTTATCGATGGTTGTCGCAATACGCTTCCCTTTGTTCTGTTTGACCATGTACTGTACCAAATGAGGAGCTATCTTTGGCAAGGCATAGGGTTTTTGAGGTAACTCTTCGAGCAACGCCAACTCGTAAGTTGTACTATCGATACTTCCCCTATCTAATAATTTCTGAAGAAGCCGGTTTCTTTTTGCCAACAATTTCGACTGGTTTTTACCCGGATAAATCAAACTCGGAGCATTCGGTAACACCGCCAAGGTTGCCGATTCGGCCCAAGACAATTGGTGTGGCTGGAGTCCGAAATACCGCCAAGCAGCCACATCTAAACCTACAACATTACCGCCAAATGGCGCATGACTAGCATACAATTTTAGAATATCATCTTTTGATGAACGAAGTTCCAATCGGGTGGACAAAATCAATTCAATGAATTTCTCCCAATAAGATCGCTTTTCTCCTTTTCTAGAGAGCCGAATAACTTGTTGGGTAATCGTGCTTCCACCACGCACGGTTTTTCCTATAGAGACATTGGCCACCAAGGCCTTGACTATTGAAACAGGGTTAAACCCTGGGTGTTTATAAAAATAGGCATCTTCAAATTGCACTACGCACTCCTTAAACTTATTGGGAACACTATCAGCCACAGGAAATCGCCATTGGCCATCATCAGCAATCATGGCGCCTAACAAGGTGCCCGATTGACTCTCGATAACCGTGGCCGTAGGATCGTTGAACAATTGTTTTGGAAGGCAAAAATTGTAGGCTGTTAAAAGAAACATCAAAAGTGTCAATTTTTTAAGATGTTTTTTGACCCATTGCATGAAACTTGACTGGTCATTGAAAATTGACAACGCTCCCCTTTTCTTGTTATTTTTCAAATTCATATTCCCGTTCGACTAAACAAATACGCACTTTGTACCAGGCGTACCAATCAGAAATACCTTTTTGTTGGGCGAACAAGTGATCGGCATTGGATTTCCAGTTGGCTATGGCCTCTAAACTTCCCCAATAACTTATGGTAATACCTACCTCGTCCCGGGCGCTTTCCATGTCGATATAACCCGGTTGCTGTTTGGCCAATACCTCCATTTTTTGAGCCATTTCAGCATAACCCTCGTCTGTTTCGGTTTTTTGGCTCGTAAAGATTACGGCGTAATAGGGTGGTTTGGTTTTCATGTTTTGTCGTTCCGAGCATAGCGCGTGAATCTGTTCTATCACGCAAAATAGCTGTTTTCATTCTAAGAGCTTCCAAGATACGGACAAACCGATTTCATCACATTGCCCGCCATTGGCAGACAAGTTCGAAATGACATCAGTTAATATACTCTTTCTCCAAAAAGTAGCCCACAATGGCCTCTTTCATCAAAACGGACTGTTCCCCGGCTTTTAGGGCAGGTAATTCTTCCTTTATCGTATAATGGGGCCAGCCTTCTTCGTCAAAAAAATCGAATTCATAATATCCATAAGGTTCCAATAATCGGCATATGGCAATATGCATGAGGTCTAGTTTGTCGTCTTTTTTATATTTTCTATGGTACTGCCCTAACTCTTGAACGCCCACCAAATAGATAATGGCATCCAATTCTAAAGGGTCACTGTCGGCAAATTGTGCAGAAAGCTTCTCCACAAGTACTTTCCAGCGTTCTTTAAGTTGTACGTCTCTTGACATTTATTTTTTAAGCTTTTGTTTTATGGTAAAGATGGGTATATAATCCTATCGAATAAATAGGCCTTAGCTGGCATCCACCTACCCTAATATCTCGCTCCTTTAGCATCGAATTCGAAGGAGCAAGCTTTAATCTACAAAGGTACAAATCAAAATACTACTTTTACATAAACGTTCGACTATGGGTTTTTTAGATATTATTTTGGGCCTACTCTTGCTATATGGTCTATGGAAAGGTCTTAAAAATGGACTTTTTGTGGAGATTGCTTCTATTATCGCTTTAATCGCGGGTATCTTCGGAGCTATCCATTTCTCGTATTATGCCGGGGATTATCTCTCTCAACATATAGATTGGGAAGAGCGATATATCAATATCGCCGCTTTTATCATTACGTTTATTGCCATAGTTATGGTGGTTCAAATCGCAGGAAAATTTCTCACTAAAATTGCGGACTTTGCCATGCTGGGACTGCTCAATAAAATTGCAGGAGCAATTTTTGGAGCATTAAAGGTTGCCGTAATACTTGGGGCTCTATTAATATTCTTTGATCGTTTAAACACCTCAACAGGCCTGGTGCCAAACGAAAAGGTACAGGAATCGGTACTCTATGAACCTATTAAAGAAATAGGTGCTTTTGTATTTGCCAAGGTTTTAAAGGAAGCGGACACTTCAGAGAGCGATTGAACACAACGCACCAATGTTTTGTACTGGTAGAGGCTTCATCTAAAAAGAAAAATAAATATCGCCGTTTTATAAAAAAAGCTGTTTTACCAAAGCAAGTCTACCCTTTAAACTTTTATGACCATTGAGCATAAATGAGCTCAATTACCCTTACATATAAACCTGTAAACCTATAGGCTATCAGCACCTTATACAATCATGAAAACCGACAGTCCAAAGAATATCGGAGCCTTTAACCGAAGAAACTGTTGAATTTTCAATTTTTTCTTGATCTTGCCGAGAAATCCTAAAACAACTGATTTTGAATAGTATAAAAAATTCTCCATTTTACAAGGAAGCTATACAAGTACTCAATCTTCCGTTTGGCAACTATTTCCTCTTTGATGGTTTTGTGGTTGCCGAGGTGCATGAAGATATTATATATAGTTGGGAAGACCATGGAAAAAAGGCAAGTACCATAATATCAGAACTTTATGATAATGATGGTAGTGATTTGGTATACATAACCAATCGAATAAATGATTACTCATGCAAACCGACAGGTTGGCTTAATTTTTTTAAGTTTAGCAAGCGATTAAAGGGGTACGGAATTATAAGCTACAGCCAATCTGGGCATTACAATGCCCTTTTGGAGAAGCTTTTTGTACAGACCGAAATAGAACGTTTCTCAAGCTTAGAGAACGCCATTGCATGGGCCAAAAATCTGTCGGACTCAAAGGCAATTGCTTCATAACCTCTTATAAACTCGAGAAAACGTACCTTCCGCTATTGAACCACCTCAACCCATTGCCCTTTAGTGCGTACGGCATAATCATTATCGTACATGGCCTCCGCTTGAATTCCTGGTAAATAATAGCGCCCTAAATAGGAAGCGTTTAGAAGTATACGAAAGGTTTTGGTCTCGTTTTTTTCCATGTCAAAATAAAAATAGGCACGATCGTCACGAAGGTCAGTATAGGTTACTTGGTTGTCAGCGAATTCCCCGAAATCGGTAAAGCGGGTATTTACAATTTCCCAGCCACTCGGAAAAATTTCCGTCAAGGCCATATCTTTTATAGCGTTGCCCGTGGTATTGGTCAAAGTTACCTCTCCTACAAAATCGGTACCCTGCATTATTTGTGAAACATCGATTGGAGAACCATTTCGACCCTTAAAAACCATACTTGCTTTGAGATTGCGTTGTACTGTCTTTTCATCGCCCACTGGCAGAATACCACTACTTACAACGCTTACATAAAGTGTGTTCTGTCCTTCATTTTTGAGAGAAATGCTATTATCACCATTTTTGATGTTCAGATTTCGGTGCGCCAAAGTCTTTGACGTACTTACACTTTCCGAAGTACCGTTTATCAGCATACTTGCTTCAATACCCTTTCCACCTACCAATTCGGCAAATTTTGCCATGGCCAGAAGGCTATACGCCGTGCTTTGGGTACTCATCCAACGTTTTTCACTCAGGGTTCTCGCCAAAGTCTTTGCCATTTGCTGAGACCTCGCCTTGTCTTTTTGTAATACAAAAGTCTCCAAGGCCATCGCCCTATTACGGTCTGAAGAGCCATAGGTATAGGCATTATGTGTGTATTGGTCAAAATCTAGGGAAGCACTATGCAATAAGGTATTCGCAACATTTGCCTGACCTATCAGTGCATAGGTCGCCGCTAATCGGAACATGGCCTCATTGGAGAGTTCGTTTGTTTCACGCAAACGGTTCATACTTGCCACATCGGCATTTCCTGAAAACGCCAGCGTATACAATCGATAAGCTTGTGCCAAATCAGAATTGCGGGATCCGGAACGCCATTGTTTAGCCATATTTTGTTGGAATTTTACCCAGCTTGATTTAAACCCGATCGGAAGCACATACCCTTTCTTTTCCGCTTCCAATAAAAAGTGACCGGCATAAGTCGTACCCCAATCGTCGGCCTGTGGTTGCCCTGGCCAATAGGAAAACCCGCCGTTACTATTCTGGAACCCACCCAAACGTTGAATGGCATTTTCCAAATTCTGTTGTATTTGGTTTTTCCGGGAGGCATCCACATCAAAGATATCGGCCAAGAACAATTGTGGAAAGGCAGCGGAAGTGGTCTGCTCGACACATCCGTGCGGATAACGAATCAAATACTGCATCCGTCCATTGAAATTCATAGGAGGCAAAGTCGAAAATTCAATCTGCGCCGCGTTGCTTCCAGAAACACCGAAGGTTTTTAAGGCTACCGAGCTTTCACTATTGGCATCCAAAATTACCTCTTGAACTTCCGTAGTTACCTGATTGGGATTGACAACGTCAATGGGAATTTCAAAAGAGGCGTTCTCTCCATTACCCGATGCCTCAACAATCACTTTTCCAATGCCTTTAAAATCAATGACCTCCAACTCAAAATAAGCCATTTTTTCATCTGGCTGTGTAAATGTCAATCTTTGGACGGCTTCACCAATTATATTGAAAGATTGATTCTTTTGAAGTTTTATGGTTACGTCTTTGACTTTCTTTTCCATTGCGAAGACCGTAACGGGCAATGTCACTTTCTCACCAGGGGTTATTTTTCGCGGCAATGAAGCCAAGACCATTAAAGGCTTGCGTACGGGAGTGGTTTTTTCCGTACTTCCATAGGCTTCTTTTTCCGAGTTTTGGGCGACCACCATTGTGCGTACCGAGCCCACGTATTTCGGAATTTTGACCGTATGAGATTTGGTCTCTCCTGCCTTTAATTCATAAGGCCCCAAATGTACCACCATAGGTTCAAAACGATTTGCTTTTTTATTTTTGGCCCCTGCGAGTTCGCCATCGCCTCCAATCGCAAAAACTTGATCGATACGACCGCCAAAAGCACCGATAACGTCATCGTAAACATCCCAAGTTTTTACCCCCAATGCTTCTTTTGCAAAGAATACCTCCCAAGGATTAGGCGTTTTAAAACGGGTCAAGTCTAAAAGTCCTTCATCTACGATGGCTATCGAATAGGTCATCACCTTGCCCTGCTTTTCGCTCACTTTCACTTCAATATTCTCCTCGGGCCGCAATAACGCGGACATAGAAATTTCAGGTTGTAGCTTTGTTTCAAGATTTTCTACTCCGATACCTACCACTCCGTACAATCGAATCGGCGAATCGTTTATGCTCGTGGCATGGGCTTGTAACAACGCGATATTGATAAATACGTTCGGTGTGTATAATTCATTGATTGCTATGTCGAATTTTGTCTCTCCCGGCTCCGTTTCAACCCAACGTGATTCTAAAACTTCGCTGCCGTTTTCAATGGTCACCAAAGCCCGACCACCTTCAGAACTAGGAAAAGTTACGGTGGCCGTCTCTCCTACCTTATACTGTTCCTTATCTGTAGAAAACACTAACATTGTGGCGGCAGAAGGGTCATTTTTCCTAGATTTCCCTGCCCAGCCCGGCCAGTCTATATAAACCGTCTTCCCGGTAGCATGCCCTCCTTTTTCATCTTCAACGCGCACCAAATAACGCCCCCATGCGGGGTACTTCAGTTCAAAATCAAATGATGCCTTTCCGCTTGAATCCGTATTCAGTGTTTTTTCAAAGACTTTTTCTCGATAATTACTGCTATTAAAATTACTGAGGTTATCTGCTGAGGTATCCCACCACCAGCGCCAATTTACCTTGTGAACGGTCATTTTGAGGTTTTTTGTTGGTATGGGGCTTCCTTTTCCATCAACTGAAACTACTTCAAAAGTATGCGGTGTATCGGTCAAAAGCATACCCCGTTCCTTATCGCCTTTTGGTGTGCTCAACCCAAGGTATGTTGTATATGGAGAATAGGACTTAGTAAACACATCGGTGCTAAAATCACCTCCATTTTCATAGACTTTCGTGATAAAAACAGCATTCAACATACCAGGCGCCTTACTAGTCAATTGTGGATTGATACTAAAATTGGCCTTGCCAAAAGCATCGATTTTTCCATCGAAAACAACTTGATCCTCCGTTGAAAAAATTCGAGTAGGGTCATCAAAAACAAAACCTGGAAACGTCTTAAAAGTGGTAGTCGATGGATTAAATTTTGCCGTAATATCTGCCTTTAAATTTTTTGCTATCGCCCCATGCAACCATTTTACTTCAAGCTTGCCCGATATCGGAGTGCCTCCGTTAAGCAATTCTTCTTCAAAATCAGCAATAATCTTCAATCGGTTGGGCTTTATCGTCTCGATTTTAATTGTCTTTGTAAAAGACGCCCCGCCGACCGATACTTTGACCAACCAATTGCCCGTCGGTGCATTCTCATCGGTTATCAAATCAAACTGATAAAAATTATTCAACCCCTGTGTTTTAATTTCCCGATGTATCACTTTATTATATGGGTCGAGAAATTCTAATTTCACCGGATGGTTCTCAGGCAATTTGTTGGTATTATCGTTCAACATAAATGAAAGGTAAATAGGATCACCAGGACGCCAGACACCCCGTTCGCCAAAAATGAAACCTTTGATACCCTGCTGCAATTTTACCCCTGACACATCAAACTTGCTTATCGAAAGTGCATTGCCATCATTCAATTTTAAATAAGTCTTATGACCGTTATATTCTGCAATGGCAAAATAGGCCAATCGGTCCGCATCAAAAACCGAAGTACCATCAGCTTCGGTAATTACATGACCCATGACCTGTTGTTGAAAGTTATAAAAAACAACTTTAGCCCCTGCAACTGGGTTGGTATTCAGAATATCGTTGACCGCAACAAAATAGCTTTTGTTTGCCCCTTTCTTTATCGTCAAACCAATATCAGAAGCCAACACGTTGATACCAATTTTTTTATCGTAATAATAGGAAGTATGGCAAGGGTTTTCACGTTCGTTCCAATCATAGTTATAATACGTGTCATCATAGTAGCCTTCAATTCCGTCCCAAGCACTATCCTCTGTTTCCTCGTCAAAATTCTCGGTGCCATCGAGTTCTGGCTCAAAATTATTCGAAGCACAACTAAAGTTACTATAAGATGGCTTAAAGTTAAATTCAACACGGTACAAAGCCCCTACCTCAGGGGAAATGAGCTCCTTAAGGTCCAAGGCATGTGCCGTCCATTTTGACTGTGCACTTGACCCTTCGGTCGAGATATTAATTTTCTTCGTAGCTATAGGGCGGGCCACTGCCCTCAAATTATAATTGCCATCAAGGTTGTTGCCCTGCAAAAATTGCAGGATGTTATTTTCATATATTTTTAATATCGAAACATCTACAGCCTTTAGACTTACTGTTTCAAAATTAATTTTCAAATTGCTGGACGAAGGCAGAATAGTTCCATTGGACAGCAAACGTACCTGTGGCTTCACCTGCTCGAAAGCGATATGTTCCTCAAATTTGATTTTTAGTTTATGACCATCAACACTTTCAATACCTTCGAAAACTTCGAGATTGGCCGTGCCTTTTATTTCTATGGAAGGATAGACTTTCAAGGTGTTGCCATCTACCGAATATTTGAGATCACTATCACCTTCTAAAACCACAAGACCTTCGAAATTCTGGCTTTTTCTTATGGGATCGGAAAAACTCACGAGCACCGACTGGTTTGCTCCACTTTCAACCGAAGCTCCCAAAACAGTAAAATTGTTTCTCCCAGGGATTTTAATCGTATTCTTTCCTGAACTTTCAATCTTAAAATCAGAACCTTCCCAAGCAATCTCCAATTTTGAATCTTCTTCTAAGCGTGATATACTATCAATCTTAAAAAAAAACTGCGTTCCCTTTTTTGGTGCGCTTTCGAAATATATTGGAATCGATTTACCATTTTGTTCGACTTTGATCAGTTGTTTTGCGGTTTCCAACGAAAGCTGGTCAGCACTGCGCAATTGTCCCTCGATAAATTGCAGCTCCTTAGAATATGATTGTAATGCGTTGGTATAGACATTATATTGCTGTTTCAGCGTTTTAACCCCAAAGGTCAATGTTTTTAACACATCAGGAACTTCCTTGAGAATAGTTTGCAAGGCCAATGTAAAGCTGTATTCGGTGTCTTGATTGAATCCGTTTTCAGGAATAAAAGCAATAGTTCTATCATTGAGGGCAACGACTTTCCCCTTCATATCTGGAGAGACCTGAAACAGCTTCGAATTTAGTTCATCACCCCCGCTCCATGATGCCACGGGCTGGTTCAATACCACACGAACATTAGATTGAGTAGAAATAATTCCGTGGCTTACTTCAGAAATGTATGCCCGAAAATTGTCGGGGTTATCAAATTGTTCTGGCTTATTGTCTTTCTTTGATGTACATCCCAAAAGAATTATTAGAAATAGTACAACTACTGCTCTTATGCGCATACTCGCAGATTGTTTTAGTTCTGTAAATTTACTTAATTTCTATGGATGCACTTAAAAGTCAATGGCAATCTGAAATTTGAGAAAACGTTCAATTCAGAGGTATAATTGTACAGCCGACTTACCACAAGTAAATCGTATTTTCCTTAGACATTGTCTTAAGGATTATAAGGATTGTATTATTTAGATTACAACAATTTTTTCGAAAAGCGCAGTTCATCGAAAAAAGTTCATTTAACATGACGGCAGGTGATATATTCATTAATATTACATTGTTGATTCTTCCCCTATCAACGTATATTTTTTGTTCTCGAGTACGAGAATCCCCATTTACTACCTACTTAGGTTTAGAACACCTGTTTGCTTTAAGAACACTATTATGAAGATACGATTGCACCATTCCTTCATGGTCTTGTTTGCATTTTTGGCGATATCCTGTAGTAAAGAATCGATACAAATTGCTGACGAACCTATTGCTGAAAACAATGTCGAAGTAGAGAGCGAATTGCTCAAAGTTGTTAATGACCACCGGGAAGCTTTGGGTGTCACGGCTTTAGAATTCAGTTCCGTTGCCTATATCTATGCCAATGAACATACTGATTATATGATTGCCAAGGGCAATCTAAGCCATGATAATTTTAGTGCAAGGGCATCAAGTATATCTTCTCAAGAAAATGCCGAATATGTAGCCGAGAATGTTGCCAAAGATTATGCAACAGCAGTCGAGGCCTTCGAAAACTGGCTTGATAGCGCTAACCATCGAAAGACGATTGAAGGTGAATTCACCCATACGGCCGTCAGTGTCAAGAAAGATGTGCAGGGTAAATTTTATTTCACCCAACTTTTTTTCCGCTAAATCTTAAATTAGCAGTAAATCTCTTTCGCTTTTTATCGAAACACTTTCACTCATCTTATGTAGAATGGGACTCATATGCCGCTTTGCAGAGCTGTTTAAAGTAATAGTAACTTAAATCACATTTGTTTTCTTAATTTTGATGAGCTGACCGGTAATGGATAGTTTTAGGTGAGGGTTCACAAACTACCTATGGTCATGAACTTTATACTTGGAAAACAATGGCAATACAACCCCCTTTCAACCTGAATAAATGGATCGACGAAAACAGAGACACTCTTAAACCTCCTGTTGGAAACAAAAATTTATATAAAGACGCCGGCGACTATATAGTTATGGTAGTAGCCGGACCCAATGCTCGTAAGGACTATCATTACAATGAGACTGAAGAACTTTTTTATCAACTGGAAGGAAATATCGAGGTTCATATTCAAGAAAACGGTCAACGGAAAACCATGGAACTTGGGCCTGGAGACATGTATTTACACCCTGCAAAAATTCCCCACTCACCCGTTCGCCATAAAGGTTCGATAGGCTTGGTCATAGAACGAAAGCGGGCAGATATGAACGTCGATGACGGACTTCTTTGGTTTTGCGATAATTGCAACCATAAATTATATGAAGTTTATTTCACCTTAAACGACATTGAAAAAGATTTTTTGGGTCATTTTAAACATTTCTATAACTCCGAAGAACTTCGTACCTGTGATAATTGTGGCACTCTGATGCCGGTTGACCCCAGGTTTATAGGCTAGTTTGAGCAAAAAATTTGAAAAAAGAAAAGTAAGGGTTTCACTAGCCTTATTGTTATCTCTTTGTTACGAGATTACTTATCTTGCACTATTATGACGAGAAGGCAAATCCTGAAATATTTTACAGTACTATTTACTGGAGTTTCGATATCTCTTTATCTTTTTTTTGCCATCAATGACAAGTATATTCAACAAGAAAAGGCTACCATTGAAAGTGCCAAGTCAAAAGTAGTCTTGCGTCTTTCTGAGGAAATCAATAAAATCAACCTGGTTCTAGAATCCATGGGTTTCTTTTTTGAGAACAAAAGAAAAACTAGTATTACCCAAGAGGTTTTTGAAAAATTTACCAATCCATTTTTAACCCAACTCTACGGAATAGGTGCGTTAGAGTGGTCGCCAAAAGTGTTGGACATTTCCAAAGAAGAATATTTCAGAAGAACCGAAAAAAATGGCAATAATCCACCTTTCATTCTGCAAATGGGCCCCAACAACAAGTTTATCGGTTCAGAGCGAAGAGAAGTTTATTTCCCCATAGAACTTCTCAACCCGCTAGAGCCTTTACGCGATGCCTTGGGTTATGATACGTACTTCGAAAGCGTTAGAAAACATGCTATCGACACTGCTATTGAAACCACTAAACTCTCTATTTCAGGCCCCATTGAACTCGTGGCAAAAAACAATGTCTCCAGTGGTTTTTTAGCAGTAAAAGCCGTCTTTCACCCCGCATCGGATAGCGTGAAGGGAATTGTTGTCGGGGTATATCGAATGGACATGTTTATTGAACAAATATTGGCCTCAGAACTTAAAGTTCTAGATATAGCCATTTATGAAAAAGGCGACAACACCCTTTTGTATTCCAGTGGCGAAAAAAGTGAACAGATAGGGAAAAAATCGAAGACAGAAGTCTTGCCGGTAGAGTTGAAAGCGGCAAATCATCTTTGGGAAGTACGTTTCGTCGCTAAGGCCCAACATCTTTCCTTTCCCCATGCTTATGAATCATACGTTGCAGCATTTCTAACACTCTTAGCTACTTTTCTGATTGCTTCAATAATTCGAAAACGCGATAATTATAACCGCCGATTGGAGGCTAAAGTGAGACTGCGAACAGCTGAATTGGAAGAGTCCAATGAATTGAAGGAAAACCTATTGCGCGAAATACACCACCGCGTAAAAAATAACCTTCAAATTACTTCGAGTCTAATGAACATGCAAAAAAGGAAACTATCAAGCAAAGAGGCCATTACAGCTTTGGAAGATAGTCAAGCCCGTATTTTAGCGATTGCAATGACTCACCAAAAAATTTATCAAGATAGAGATTCCAAAGCGGTTAATCTATATGAATATCTCGTCGATTTGATGGCTTATCAGAAAAAGGTATACCCATCGGTCAACTACAACATCGATTGTCCTGAAATATCTATTGATTTAGATCATGCGGTGCCCTTGGCACTTATTGTTTCAGAACTCGTGACCAACGCGTTGAAACATGCCTATGAAGATCCCGCAAAATCAAATCAATTAAATATCGAGGTAAAAAGCTATGATGGGGAAGTTGAACTTGTGGTCTACGATAACGGCAAAGGGTTGCCAAAAGATTTTGATATCAAGAAAGCAAGTGGTATCGGATTTGAAATAATACGTTCTTTATGCCGACAAATTTCGGCAAATCTATCATACGAATCTGATGAAACGGGCAGCCGTTTTAAGGTCGCCTTTGCAAATAAGGCTGAAATGTAGTGCGATTGACATCGCTTAAATTCATATATTGTATGATATACTTAAGTATTCTAGTACAATTAAAATCACCAACAGTTTTATACTAATTATGAGGGTAGTCAGCGATGTATTGATTGGTTTTATAGCACTTTTGCACCTTTATTTTTTATATTTCGAAATGTTCGCATGGACAACCAAAGGAAGAAAGATATTCAAAAACTTTCCTCCAGAGCTGTTCGAACCCACAAGGCCAATGGCAGCCAATCAAGGCCTGTATAATGGATTTTTGGCCGCAGGCCTCATCTGGACTTTTCTTATAGACAACCCTGTTTGGAAAACTAATATTTCGCTTTTCTTTTTAATCTGTGTTTCGATTGCCGGCATTTATGGCGCATTGACCGTCGAAAAGAAAATATTCTTCATACAGGCTCTTCCTGCCATCTTGGCCATACTACTTCTTATAAGCTGAATCTAGTTCCCTTGGCATTGGAAGACAGCTATTATTTGTAGCTTTGTCTTAAATCTAACAATACTCATATAAAAAGTTATAAAATGTCAAAAATTGCATCCGTATTCGGTATTGACGAAGCCCTTAAAAAATTGGGCATCGAGGCCATCAATGATGGAACCTCTTCCGGTTCAATAAAATTTGCATCCGGGACGACAATTTCTTCACACTCCCCGGTAGATGGCGCATTAATAGCCAAGGTAAAAACGACATCAAAGGCCGATTATGATAAGGTTATGAATACGGCGACCCAAGCTTTTAAGTCTTGGCGCAGCAAACCGGCTCCGCAACGAGGTGAAATTGTACGCCAATTCGGTGATAAGCTTCGAGAACTTAAAAAACCTTTGGGTAAGTTGGTCTCTTATGAAATGGGGAAAAGTTATCAAGAAGGACTTGGCGAAGTACAGGAAATGATAGACATATGTGATTTTGCGGTCGGTCTATCAAGACAACTACACGGGTTTACCATGCATTCTGAACGACCAGGTCATAGAATGTACGAGCAATATCACCCCTTGGGAGTGGTGGGCATTATTTCGGCATTCAACTTTCCAGTAGCCGTATGGGCTTGGAACACCGCCCTAGCTTGGATCTGTGGTGATGTCTGTATTTGGAAACCATCGGAAAAAACGCCCTTGTGCGGAATCGCTTGTCAAAATATAGCCGCTGAAGTTCTTAAGGCAAACAATCTTCCTGAAGGTATCTCTTGTCTTATCAACGGAGATTACAAAGTCGGGGAGTTTATGACCATTGATAAAAGAGTGCCATTGGTCTCGGCAACAGGTTCCATTCGAATGGGAAAAATTGTTGCACAGACCGTGGCCGCCCGCTTGGGAAAATCGTTGTTGGAACTTGGCGGAAACAATGCCATTATTGTGACGCCCGATGCTGACATCAAAATGACCGTTATCGGCGCTGTCTTTGGAGCCGTCGGCACAGCAGGACAACGCTGCACCTCAACAAGGCGGTTGATAATACACGAATCGATTTATAACAAGGTGAAAAATGCAGTGGTCAAAGCTTATCAACAACTACGTATAGGAAACCCTTTGGACGAGAGCAACCATGTTGGCCCGTTAATAGATACCGATGCGGTCGCTATGTACAAAAAGGCTTTGCAAAAAGTTGTAGATGAAGGCGGAAACATGATAGTCGAAGGAGGGGTGCTGGAAGGCCATGGTTACGAAAGCGGTTGTTACGTAAAACCTGCTATAGCAGAAGCCCAACCCCATTTTGAAATCGTACAACATGAAACATTCGCACCAGTGCTTTATTTTCTTAAATATTCCGGGGATGTCGAAAATGCCATCGAAATACAAAACGGAGTGGTTCAGGGCCTGTCTTCCGCTATTATGACAAATAATCTTAGGGAAGCAGAACGTTTTCTTTCCGTTTCGGGAAGTGACTGTGGCATTGCCAATGTAAACATAGGAACATCAGGTGCCGAAATAGGTGGTGCTTTTGGAGGCGAAAAAGAAACAGGGGGAGGGCGTGAAAGTGGTTCAGACGCTTGGAAAGTATATATGCGTCGCCAAACCAATACAATTAACTATACTACCGAATTGCCTTTGGCGCAGGGAATCAAATTTGATTTATAGTAAATATGCTGTTTGAAACGTAAAACATAAACCCGCTGTAATTCAACTTACCCGTTCCCCCGATCGGCAAGTCAAAACAAACAGCGGGCAATTAAGTCATATTTCCAACTTCGTGATAAAGCACGGTACATTATAAAAATACCTGATAGCAAAAAGCTCCTGGCCGTTTAGCTCCTTCATTACGTCAAAAAGCGCAACTGGCTCAAACGATCAGGGGCTTTTTGCTGCCAATTTTTTCCAGTAGCATTTTAGTTCCGGATGCTAAAAGGCTTTGGTTGGCCGGTATAATTATACTTCATACTTCTTTATTTATTAATGTTCCGGTCACGATAAAGGTTAACACCTTGTCAAAATTTTCCCGTCTACATACAGAAAAACCGCTGTACTTCCCTTTTTTTGCCCGTTCCCCCGATCGGCAATTTTTTAGAAAATACAGCGGTTTCTTAAACACTAACTAAACTAACTCAAACAACTATCTTCCGCGATTCCGCATGACTTACGGAATCTTAATCTTTATTACCTTGATCGGTTTTAATGGGTTTCGTTTCTTCGACCGTCCAACTACCCTTTAGTAGCGCTTGCGCTCCTAATACTAATACCATACAGCAAAACGTCAAAAAATGTATCATCTTAGTTTTCATTTTGATTGTTTCTCTAATCTTTCAATACTTAAAAATACATATTCAAGGTATGACTTTCAGTTACTTATGTATCCACGTCTTGGTAGCTTGTATAGTTGTAGTGCATTTTTGTATAATTGGTAAAACAACCTTTTTAAATCGATTGGAAACAGAAAGTTTATTCAGGAATCAAAGAAAACAACATAAATATTCGAAGGGGAGATATCTGAAAATACTTTTTCAGAACAGAAATAGTTTAGACTATACTTTCTAAATAAAGAATTGATTAGCTGGCATATAAGCCAAAATTGAAGTAGTAATTACCAACTTAAACCTATTAAATGGAAGCGGACCATAAAATATTGGCAAGTTAATTTAAGTTATTCTGGTTTCCGTTAAAGTTTGTTTTGCCCAGAGTTCGCTTCGGCACCAACAATGGTCTCACTATGCCTCTTGCACTGGAGGTCAAAACAATTGCCAATATCAATAGCCCCATCTTGAATATATTTATAGTAATTTTCATAATTCATATGTTTATCAATTTGTATTACCTTAAAAATAATCCAGCAACCAACTGATTACAAGCACTTTTGTATAACAGGGGAAATAAAATGTATGACCATGGCAAAGCCATGTTCGAATGGTAAAATATAGAAATTGGAAGTTTGCGACTTCGCTATTATCGATGTCTTATCAATCCAACAACAATAATTGCGGCCTTTGTATCAAGAGTTATTCTTCTCTTTATTAAATTCCAAAACGTAACGAATTAATCCCGATTGAATATAAAAACATTCAAACCCCTGAAATTTCTCAGGCTTGATATTCAAACCGATATGTTTTTGAAGGTTATTTAATTTAATAATTTGGAAACACCTTTTTCGGATTTTTTTAAAGTTTTTTTAATACATTGCTAATCAGAAAACTAAATGAAATATAATTGAAGCGTGATATATTTGAATCTGCCCGAACATCGAGTATTATATATGGCAGATGAACCCTAAATAGAAAACATATGGATTTTTCAACTGTAACCATCGGATACTGGATTTTGACCGTTTTGATAGGGGCTCTTTGTGCCTATTTCGGGTATCGCTATGGCAAAGGGAAAAATACCTCGGTCGATAATTCGGGGAACCTTGTGTTATTTGAAAAGGAAATTGCCAAATTACAGACCGATCTTGATGCTTGCAAAGCGCGGCTTTCTTCCCAAATCGAGCCACCTGTAGAATCGGTTGTACCCGTGGTCGCACTCGTTTCCTTTGATGCTACTACAGCAAAAGCGGTAATGGGAAAAACCGTAAAAGAAGATGACCTGAAAATTATTGAGGGTATTGGGCCTAAAATAGAAGAAATGTTCCGCAATGCAGGAATAAGCACATGGAAATCACTATCGGAAACAGCAGTAGCCCAATGTCAAGAAATTTTAAGGGAAGGCGGCAGTCGCTTTAAAGTTCATGACCCGGCATCTTGGCCAATGCAGGCAAAAATGTGCTTTGAGGGCAAATGGGTCGAATTGGCCAGATGGCAAGACGAACATGACCACGGAAAGTTATAGGTGTATCATAAAAAAAATCCGATTCGTTTATGAACCGGATTTCCCCTATATATGTTAATAAAAAACTTAAATCATTCCGTTAGCCTCGACCCACTTAAAACGGTACTGATCCTTAGGATGCTGTATTCGTTCTGATATGCGCTGCAGACGATCTGGTAATTTCACCAAGTAATCCCTTGCCTTTTCTGCTTCATCTGAAAGACTTCTTACAGAATCTATTTGCCAATAGGCATTCAGTTTCTCAAGTATTTCAATATAGTCTTGGGCCGTATATACCCCTAAGCGTTGCGCGCAATTCGAAAAGTTTTCAAAGGCCGTTCCGATAGTTCCGCCTGATTCCCTTAAAAAATGGGCGGGCATCACAATTTTTTTCTTCATCATATCTGCAAAAGCCAACATCATACCCGAAGGATCTTCTCCCATTATTGTCTTCACAAACTCTCTGTAAGCTAAATGATGCCTCATCTCATCCCCAGCTATGATGGTACACATTTTACCTAAAAGCACATTTCCTTTTTTCTTTGCCATCTGACCAACCCTTTTGTGCGAAATATTCGTTGCCAGTTCTTGAAAAGAGGTGTAAACGAAGTTTTTATAAGGATCTCTATCGGTACCGATATCAAAACCATCAGAAATCAAATGTTGGGTCGTAATCTCTACCTCGCGCATATTCACTCTTCCTGATAGGTAGAGGTACTTATTTAGCACATCACCATGACGGTTTTCTTCACCAGTCCAGGCACGCACCCATTTAGACCATCCATTTGTTTTATTCTCCCCGTGTTGATCGATTCCTTCAACATCCATCAGCCAAGATTCATATGTTGGAAGCGCCTCTTCGGTAATCGTATCTGCGACCATGGTAACCCAAAAATCGTACCCCAGTTCTTTCGATTCTCCACGTAAGTCGGCCACAGCATCTAAAAATCCTTCGTTCTCCGAATTGGGAAGAAAATCAGACGGTTGCCATATATCTTCGATGGGAATCAAGAATGATTCCATAAATCCCTCCACCTGAGGCTCTATCGCCTGCATTACCTCTAATCTTATATTCTTTGTGGGCATTCTATGCTTTTTTACAAATTTCGTCAATAATATAGTAAAATCATTTAAAATAACAGCAATTTTTAATTTCTGCCATTTTCTTGCGGATAAAATGTATATACGGGATTGCTTTGATATACCTCCTTAGTAATTACATCAATCATGGAAAGCGGTCCCTTAAAGGCTGCACCGGTATCAATATTCCATACATTTGCCGCTCTTTCAGGTACAGCCAGGCCCGTTTTTGAAATTGGGGTATGACCTATATAAATCTCTTCATAATTCCGTAAACGTTGTGGATAGTACGCATCGGTTTTTGACAGCGCAGGGTTTAAGGAGCGTGCCAATTCCCAAAGTGTTCGATCCCAGTAAAAGGTTTTTTTAAAGTATTCGTGGTCAATACCTTTGAGATTGGTAAAGCCCGCATGTAAGAAAAGTCTATTCTCGGAATCTAGATAATAATTTTCCAGATTCTCATAGAAGTACATATGTGCCTCAATAGTTTTTTTACTTGCTTGCTCATAAGAAGCCATTGTAGCCCTACCCCCATGTTGTAACCAAAGCGGATTGTCTTCACCATCACGAAGCCAATCGTAACATAGTTCATCATGGTTTCCCCTTAAAAAAACACAGTTATGGGTAGTTTTAAGATTGAGCAAAAAGTCAACAGTCTCAACCGCTTGACTCCATCCGTCAACATAATCCCCTAAAAAAATAAGCTTGTCTTTTGTTGTAACCTCGGCTTTTTGAAGCAACTGCTTCAAGGCGTTTAGTCCCGAGTGTATATCTCCTATAGCTAATATTCTTGAACTCATTGTGCAAAAATCGCAATTATAGCGGCTATTACAAGAATAAAGAGAACCAAAAAGAAAATTTTCCAAAAAGAGTAGGGTCTTGTTCCACTTAACGTGCCGGTTTGACCATTGATATAGAACTGATACTCTTTACCATTATAGCGATATGAGCTGATATAAACGGGGAGCAAAATATGCTTGAACGTTTCATCGTTCAACTTGATATCAGCATGATGGATTCTTTGGGTATCTCCCCCAATATCTCTGCGGATCCATTGGTATGCAATCTTCTTTGCTTCCTGAAACGATTGATGATGCCCCTCTTTTAATGAGACCGTATATTTTTCCGTGACAAAACCTGATAGGTAATTCGAGTCAAAGGGCACAAGTTCCTTAACGTTCCAAAAAGCGATCTTAGAAGGAAGGTCTCTTCGTTTCTTTTGAGAAGCATTGATTAATATATCATCAATAAAACCGTTTACGGTGCCTGATGCACGTGACCACCTTGTTTTTCGTACCTGTCGTGTCTGGGTTCCATTTTTTGTTCTGACTCGTTGTGTCTCATAATAATAATCGCCGCGTTCCCCTTGATATGAGGCATACAGATTGGAGTCGAATGTCCAATAAGGCACATAGAGTCCGTGAAGCCCTTCAGCATCGATGGATGCCTTTTTTAAATTGTTGGGGGCGAACCAAATACCTTTTACCCAATTTTTGAAAATACCAAGGGCCTTTTTTTTGTCCAATTGAAAGGGGAGAACAGCCCCGGGTAAAATCCAGCCTTCCTTTTCAACATCTTCCCGAATCAAAGGCTCACCACAATACACACAATTCAATGACTTGTAATTTTCCTCAACATGCTGATTGGCTCCACAATTCTTACAGTTGAGCAAGTCGATGGTCTGAGTAAACGCATTCTCGCCCACAACCTTTAAATAGTGCTCTAATTCTAGTTCTTCAAAACTGCTTTTGGCCTGTTCTATAAACTCCTCATAACCGCAATATTCACATTTTATCTGATTTGAGCCGGGTTTGAATTTCATTTCTGCACCACAATTGGCGCACGACTTTTTGCTTTCCGATTTTTTCGTTTCTTCCATGAACAACACCTATCATTCCCAAGAATAATGGGGATTTTTTGAAGTAAATAGTTCGGACATATTGCTTATCTATAGTATCGATTAAAAGGATTCGTCTCCTTCACTGCATCCGTTTCGAACGAAATGCTATGCTGTTGGTAGCGGGGGTGGGGTATTCCCTCCTAAAAACGATTTAAGTTCTTCTACCTCTTTTAAGGCTGTCCAATTGGCCATGCCCTGTTTCCAAACCAAAGAATCTCTATTTATCGTTCTTGCGGCAAAAAGTTCCTTTAGCTTTTCAAAAGAGACCGGACCCATCTGTTGGCCTGAAGTAGCATAAAAGTACATGACTTGTGTGGGTACCTGCGGTGGGGCAATCGCTTGCGGCTGCTGTCCACCAAAGGGTTGTTGTGCTGCTTGCGGGTTCATCATATTTCCCATTTGTTGCGCAAGTACAAAACCCATGCCCATACCCATACCTGCACCTGCGGTACCACCTTCATTTTTGGCAGCCGCTTCCATTGCCTTCGCGGCCTTGAACTGGGCAAGCTTGGTCATATCAAGTTTATCTAATCGGCTATACTCAAAAATTTCTTTTTTAAGTTCCTCGGGCATGGAGACGTTTTCAATATAGAATTTTTCCAATTCTATACCCACACGCCCAAATTCGGGTTGCATTACTTCACGACACGTTTCCGATAGTTCGCTCGTATTTGCCGCATATAGTTCAATGGGCAGATTCGCCTCACCGACCGTATCGGTAAAACGGGTGACGACCAGACTCTTTAAATGTTCATTTATCTCGAAATTGGTAAAATTTCCGTCTGTGCCCACCACATCGACAACAAATTTGCCTGGATCATTTATCCTGAAACTGTAGGTGCCAAAGGCTCGTATTTCGACTAGGCCAAACCTTTCATCACTAAGCATAATCGGGTTTTTGGTTCCCCATTTCTCATCAGTAAAAAGGTGCGTATTTACAAAATAGACTTCCGCCTTAAACGGACTGTCAAAACCATACTTCCAACCTTTTAAGGTCGTTAAAACCGGTAAGTTTTTAGTATTCAAGGTATAGGTGCCCGGCTTGAAAATATCGGCCAGTTGTCCTTCATTTATGAAAACAGCGGTCTGACCTTCTCGAACAATTAGTTGCGCATTGTTCTTAATTTCATTCTGATAGCGTTCAAACCGATGTACAATCGTGTCATTGGTATTGTCCAACCACTCGATAATGTCTATAAATTCGTGACTGAGTTTCTTTTTGATCTCGTTGAATATGTCCATCTTACTGCTGTTTTAAATTTTTCAAAAAGATAGGCATTTCTTTAAAGTGCGCAAAGAGGATGACTACCTATTTCTAAGAATGGAAAGCTCATAATTTGATAAAAAAACAAATCAAAAAAATTATTTTTATCGTACGGCTGCTACGTCTTTAATTATATCTCACTTTTCTTAAAATCCGTAATGCCTCTTTCAATGAAGCATAGATTTTGTCATCATATTGCTTGAGTAATGGCCTTGCAATTTCCATTTGATCTATTGCCTCTTCAAATCCATTTAGATAACAAATCAGATAGGTGTCGGGAAGGTTCTTAAGATCTTCTCTTTCCGACGGCTTAACTTCCATTTTATTTTTTACTTTATGAAGTAAGGTGTTGTTGACATTGTAGATATGGTGCAACGTTTTCTTATCGAATTGAGGAGGTTCGAAAATTAAATCACTCTGTATTTGATATGTACCATTATCGTCAAAAGTAAGCACCATTTTTTCCAAAGGGTAGTAAGCCTGATTTTTACCAAGCCCAAGTTGTACATACTCCATCGTAGAAAAAGACTGTTCATCATAAGTAATAGTGATTTCATCCAAGGTTGAATAAAACAATTTTACCTGTTCGTTGATCAGTTCAATATCGACCCTAGAATAATAAACGTTGTCTTTTACCTTCTTTCGGTTTCCGGCCCAACAGACAACAAATTGTTCCTTAAAAACCTTATAACTACTTTCAAGGTCTTTATGGCGGTTATTGATAAAATCAATAACTCCATCTAAGGTGAGTTCTATATTATTACGTGCATGCTGTTCAATTGTAGCCACGACATCGGCATTGATATTTTTTAGTTCAATGCCATATGCCTTTGGCATGCTGATACTTCCTTCACGAAAGAAAACAGCCCCCCCATAATATTTCCAGATATTTTTTCGAAGCGCACAAACCTTTCCATTGGACCTAATGGTAACCAGCCCAACAACTTTGCCTTCGGGCAAATGGGGAAACGGAATGTTCTCATATGATATCAACGGAGGATTATCTAAATAGGCATTGACCAAATTCTGAATCTTGCTATCATCAAAAAAATCAACTCCGACAATTTTGTTGTCTTCATCTTCTACCCCAATGACAATAAACGAGTTGTTTTTAGGGTTGCTGTTGGCCAAGGCACAAACGTGTTTAAGAAATTTTCCTTTTCCCTCCTTTTGGCCAATATCAATAAAGCGTTTCTTGTCGTAAAAACTATTCTCGTCATTATGGGCGAGCAAGTTCTTTACCAATAGCCGTTTGTTAATCATTGGTCTTTCTTCCAAATAGTGGCAGATGCTTGTGCCGTTGGTGTTACTATCAGATCTGCAATGTTCACATGTGGGGGTCGTGTGACTACAAAGAGCAACGTTTCTGCAATATCTTCAGCAACAAGAGGCTGAAACCCTTTGTAAACATCGGCCGCCTTTTCATCGTCTCCTTTGAATCGCACGTTACTGAATTCGGTTTCGACCGCCCCAGGGTTTACTGCCCCTACACGAATGCCATATTGGTTCAAATCTATTCGCATACCCTTCGTCAGGGCATCAACGGCATGTTTGCTAGCACAGTATACGTTTCCTTTGGGGTAAACCTCTTTCCCTGCCGTCGACCCAATATTTATAATATGTCCCGATTTCTTTTCAATCATTTTCGGAATCACTGCCTTGGAAACATAGAGCAGCCCTTTTACATTAATATCGATCATGGCATCCCAATCGTCAATGCTTCCACTCTCAATTGGATCCAGCCCATGGGCATTACCGGCATTGTTAATTAAAATATCAATGGTCGAAAAATCTTCAGGTAGTGAATTTATCGATTTGATTACGGAATTTCTATCTCGCGCATCAAAATTCAAGGTAAGAACCTTCGTTTGCTTACCGAGGGCTTTACTTAGTTCATCAAGCCGATCTTGACGTCTACCACATAAAATAAGATTAAATTTTTTCGTTGCAAAAAGTTCGGCGGTGGCTTTACCAATTCCACTAGTAGCGCCGGTAATAAGTACGGTTTTACTCATAAACATTCTTTTAAATAATTTGAAATCCCAGAACATTCTGGTCTAAGATTAAATCCGTTAAAAAAGACTACTTTTAAAACTCCAAATCGGCACATTAAACGCAAATTCCAATACAAGATAATTTTTGACTAAAAAAACTCCTTCTATAAATAGCCTTTTTAAAAAATCCATAAACGGCTTTTCTGGATATGTTCAACTTAAATATCGTTATGACAAACTTGGCGATTGCCTCTTTCAATCAATGGTGCCCCAAGGGTATTATTTCAGTTTTAGACAATTCTTTTCTACAGATGTCTCAAGCCGTGAATCATGCCATAATCTTAGAAAAAGAGTTAAAGTTTTCCATAGGTGTGTGAAATTAAAAAGAAATCCCTTAAAAACTTCATAAAAATAAGGGGTTGTGCCATTTTTTAACCAATCGTTAACAGCTACTCAATGAATAAATTTTCAATTTGCACCCCTATTAACCATTATACCGATCAACACCAAAATTTATAAAAATATATGGAGGAAAATACTACTGTGGATATTAGTGCGGTGAACGAGAAAATCGCCAACGAAAGTGCTTTTATAGATTTGCTTACCTTCGAAATGAACAAGGTCATAGTTGGTCAGAAACATATGGTCGAAAGGCTACTTATCGGTCTGTTGGGCCAAGGCCATATTCTATTGGAAGGAGTACCCGGTCTTGCTAAAACCTTGGCGATAAATACGCTATCTAAAGCCGTAAAGGGAAGCTTTAGTAGAATACAATTTACCCCAGACCTTTTACCGGCCGATGTTGTAGGTACCATGATCTACAACATGAAATTGAATGATTTTTCAATTAAGAAAGGTCCGATTTTCGCCAATTTCGTTTTAGCCGATGAAATCAACCGTGCTCCCGCAAAGGTTCAATCCGCCTTATTGGAAGCCATGCAGGAAAAACAGGTAACCATTGGTGATGAAACCTTTATTTTGGACAAACCTTTTTTGGTGATGGCCACCCAAAACCCTGTCGAACAAGAAGGCACCTATCCGCTTCCTGAGGCACAAGTTGACCGTTTTATGTTGAAAACGGTGATTGACTATCCAAAAATGAACGAAGAACAGTTGATAATGCGTCAAAATTTATTATCAACCTACGAAGAGGTCAAGCCCGTCGTTTCTATAGATCAGATTTTGAGTGCACAAAAGGCTGTTCGGGAGGTCTATATGGACGAAAAAATAGAAAAATATATATTGGATCTTGTCTTCGCGACACGTTATCCTGAAAAATATAATTTGGAAAGCTTGAAACCCTTGATAAGCTTCGGGGCTTCTCCCAGAGGTAGTATAAATCTGGGTAATGCGGCTAAATGTTTTGCTTTCATTAAACGTCGCGGCTATGTAGTGCCGGAAGATGTCAGGGCGGTAGTACATGATGTGCTTAGACATCGTATTGGAATAACTTACGAGGCCGAAGCGGAAAACGTCACTTCAGAAGAAATCATCAACAAGATCGTTAACGAGATCGAAGTACCTTAGAAGAGTGGGCAGTTAGCAGTTGCAGTCGCCATTGAAATTCTTTAATTGGTAGCGACTTGAGCTCGCTTGCCGAAAACTGTTTACCGAGAAATGGATACCAAAGAATTACTTAAAAAAGTTCGAAAGATCGAAATAAAGACGCGACGTCTTTCCGATCACATTTTTGGAGGAGAGTACCACTCTACCTTCAAAGGACGTGGTATGACATTCAGCGAAGTGCGACAATATCAGTTCGGAGACGACGTACGGAGCATCGATTGGAACGTCACCGCCCGCTATAATGAACCTTATGTAAAGGTTTTTGAAGAAGAGCGGGAACTTACGATGATGTTGATGGTCGATGTCAGTGGTTCAGAATATTTTGGTACTACCAATCAATTTAAAAAAGAAATCATCACTGAAATATCGGCCACACTTGCATTTTCAGCGTTGCAGAACAATGACAAAGCCGGGTTGATTCTTTTTTCCGATGAAATCGAGCTTTTTATTCCTCCCAAAAAAGGAAAGAGCCATGTGCTTCGAATCATTCGTGAACTGCTTGAGTTTAGACCAAAAAGTAATAAGACAGATGTTGCCGGGGCTTTAAAGTACCTGACCAACGTAATGAAAAAGAAGGCTATCGTTTTTGTACTATCCGACTTTATTGCCGAAGATTATGAGCGCACGTTAAAGATAATCGGAAACAAACACGATGTTACGGGAATACGCGTTTACGACGAACGTGAAGAGCAGATACCCAATTTAGGCATGGTACAAATGGAAGATGCAGAGACCGGCACCGTTCAATTGGTCAACACCCAATCGAAAAGGGTGCGTAGGGCATATGCGAGTTACCAAGAAGAACGCGTCGAATATTTTAAGAATAGTTTTACCAAATCGGGTTGCGGCGTATTAAGTTGCAGGGTCGATGAAAGTTATGTAAAAAAATTGTTGGGTTATTTTAAGCGAAGAGGCTGATTTCAATGAAAAACGAAAAGGTAATACAAAATTATTATAAATCGCAGGTTTTGCGGTGTATGGTCGCATGCCTGATTTTTATTTGTGCTTTTCAAGGCTTTTCACAAAACATACCATCCGTACGCTCTGAGGTCGATACGACTAGCATTAAAATAGGGGAACAAATAAATTTTAAGGTGACCGTTGAGGCCGATTCTACGGCGCAGGTTATTTTTCCGGAAGGGCAAACCTTCTCTCCCCTAGAAACCGTTGAGGCCTTTGCAACCGACACAACTAAAAAAAGTGACAGATATACACTTCAAAAAATTTACGCGCTTACCCAATTCGATTCAGGCTCTTACAAATTACCTGCCCAACGTATCGAAATTGATGGTAAGGGTTATTTCACCGACTCATTGGAAATTGAGGTAGCTAATATCCCCGTCGACACGCTCGCACAAAAAATGTACGATATCAAGCCATTGATGGAGGTGCAAAAAAGTAACACACAATTCTGGAAAATACTACTGGGCATTCTTATTGGGTTGGTTGTGCTAGGCGGACTTATTTATTGGTTCTTTTTTCGGAAAAAACCATTGACCGAAGCGGAAAAAGAAGCTTTGTTACCACCCTATGACAGAGCGCTTTTGGAGCTGAAAAAGCTCGAAAATTCGAAATACCTGATACAAGACGAATATAAAGAATACTATACCGAACTTACGGCCATTGTACGTTCTTACCTTGAAGAGGATGCCCATGTATCGGCATTGGAAAGTACAACAGATGAACTAATCACCAAATTGGAAATGTTGAAGGATGCGGGGGAACTGAAGCTTGACCATGACACCCTTCATCAATTCAAACGCATTTTGCAGACCGCGGATTTGGTAAAATTTGCCAAATCAAAACCGGACACGACAGTGGCGGAACAAGATAGGAAATCGATCGAACAAATCGTAATAAAGACCCACGATGCACTTCCAGAGCCCACCGAGGAAGAATTGATGGAACAAGAAGAATACCTAGAAGAATTGGCTCGAAAGCAACAAAGAAAAAAATGGGTGTTGACAGCGGGCATCGCTGTGGGAGCGATACTAATTGCCATCGTATCTTTAGCCGCGTATTATGGTCCAGGGTATGTATGGGATACGGTTACCGGAAATGCTTCGAAGCGACTTTTGGAAAAGGAATGGGTTTCGAGTTCTTATGGGTACCCTCCTATAGATCTTGAAACACCTGAAGTTCTGGTTAGACAGAATATCAAGCTTCCTCCAGAGGCAAAGGCAAATATTCAAGAGTTGCAGACTTTTATATACCAAAATGATGCAACCCTTCTTACGATTGCCACAACATCAACAACCTTTGCCCAACCCGTTGAGCCTGATCATGAAAAAACCATAGAACAGCTACTGAAAAACTTTGAGAAAAAGGGAGCAAAAAATATTATTACCAAACAAGAGGAATTCTCGACAATTACCGGGGTAAAGGGAATAAAAACTTATGGAAGCGGAAAATTCAAGGTGCCTGACTCATCGAAACTGGTCACCGGAAAATATGTAATATTAAGTTTTGGAGGCAAAGGCTTTCAACAACAAGTGTTACTGACTTGGCAAGAAGATGATACCTACGCCCAAGAAATTGTAGATCGTATATTAAAAACCGTAGAGGTAAAAACAGAGGCATAGATGTTCGAAAATATATCATTTGCAAACCCTGAGTTCTTTTGGCTACTGTTATTGCTGCCATTAGCTGCGCTATGGTATTTTTTCAAGCGAAATGAACAAAGTGCATCCCTTAAAATTTCAAGTATCAAGGGGTTTTCCAAAGGAGGACTACTTCCTAAGCTAAAACCCATGTTGTTTCTATTTAGATTATTGGCATTGGCGGCAATTATCGTAGCTATGGCACGCCCCCAAACCGAAGATATTTCTACTAGAACAAAGACAACCAAAGGTATCGATATTGTAATGACCATTGATGTCTCTTCAAGTATGCTCGCCAGAGATTTAAAACCGAACCGATTATCGGCATTGAAAAAGGTAGCTTCTGATTTTATAAAGAAAAGACCGAATGACAGAATAGGGTTAGTGGCCTACGCAGGGGAAGCATTTACCAAAACTCCCATTACGAGTGATAAATCAATCGTTCTCAACGCACTACGAGAAATAACCTACGGGCAATTGAACGATGGAACCGCAATAGGAATGGGATTGGCCACATCGGTGAACAGGTTGAAAGAAAGTAAGGCCGTCAGCAAAATAATTATATTGTTAACAGACGGTGTCAATAATTCGGGTTTTATCGAACCCCAGACCGCCGCAGATCTCGCTGTTGAATTTGGAATAAAAACTTATACGATAGGCCTTGGCACGAATGGCAACGCCTTAACCCCCATTTCTTACAATGCCGACGGGTCTTTTAGATATGGCATGCGTCAAGTCGAAATTGACGAAACTTTGTTAAAGGATATTGCAAATGCTACGGGTGGACAATATTTTAGGGCCACCAACAACGAGAAATTAGAGGCTATTTACGACGAAATAAACAAACTTGAGAAAACAGAAATAGAAGAGTTCAAATACTATAAATATGAAGAAAAATTTCGGCCATGGGTGCTTTTGGCAGGGGCTTTGTTAGTATTTGAATGGCTATTGCGAAATTCATTGTTTAGAAGTTTTATTTAAATTAAAGCGTACGCCCATCAAATATTGAAAACTGTTTGGGCTTGAGAGAGAAGACAAAAAAATGATACAGTTAGACGAAAAAATATATTTTTATCTATTGGCGATTATCCCGGTGATGATCGTTCTATTCGTGCTGTTGCTGATTTGGAAGAAAAAAACCCAAAAGAAATTCGCAGACCCTGCTTTATTAAAGCGATTAACCCCCAACAAGTCTAATTTCAAGTCTACGCTAAAACTATTGTTTTTCTTATTAGGAATAACATTTCTGACCTTAGGTCTGGTCAACCCCAAAATTGGCACAAAATTGGAAACGGTTAAACGGGAAGGCGTTGACATCGTATTTGCCTTAGATGTCTCGAAAAGTATGTTGGCCGAAGATATCGCTCCCAACCGCATCGAAAAAGCGAAAAGATTGATTTCTGAAATTATCAACCAATTGGCCAGTG
Source organism: Kriegella aquimaris (assembly GCF_900103215.1). GTDB lineage: Bacteria > Bacteroidota > Bacteroidia > Flavobacteriales > Flavobacteriaceae > Kriegella > Kriegella aquimaris. The sequence continues at coordinate 246,392 of NZ_FNGV01000002.1, read as the reverse complement.
ACCGCATAGGTATTATCGCCTACGCCGGGCAAGCTTTTCCGCAACTTCCGATTACAACGGATTATGGCGCGGCAAAAATGTTCTTGCAGAGTATGAATACCGATATGCTCACCTCGCAAGGGACCGCAATAAATGAAGCTGTTGAACTGGCAACTACCTACTATGATGATGAAGAGCAGACCAATAGAGTGCTATTTATTGTTTCAGATGGTGAGGATCATTCCGAAGGTTCGGCATTAGACGCGGTCGAGCCTGCCGTAGAGGAGGGTATACAAATTTTCACTATTGGAGTCGGCAAATCCAAAGGAGCTCCAATTCCCATAAAACGCAACGGAGTGGTCGAAAGTTTAAAAAAAGACGCTCAGGGAGAAGTCGTAATATCCAAGTTGAACCAAAAAGTTCTTGAAGATATTGCCGAAGAAGGAAACGGCGAATACATCGACGGCACAAATACGGAAGAAGCCGTGAACAGGATTAAAGAACTGTTAAACCAAATGGACAAAACTGAATTCGAGGCCAAACAATTTGCAGAGTACAAAGACCAATTTCAATGGTTTTTGGGAGCAGGGCTGTTGTTTCTATTTTTAGATGTTTTTATATTGGACAGAAAAACGAAATGGCTGAAAAAATTGAATTTGTTCAACGAAAAAAACGAAGAAATTCTATAACATGAAAAAATTGATTTTCATATTGATGTTGTTGGGCTGCTTGGCAAATGCCCAAGAAACCGAAAAAGAAAATCGTGACGCCCTTCGGGCTTCCGAGAACCTTACTTGGGAGGCAAATGCCGCACTTTCTGAAAACAAATTCGTCGAAGCGGAAATCGACTATAGAAAGGCGATTTCAAAAAGTGAGAAGAACGCAGCAGCACCCTATAATTTAGGTAACGCCTATTACAACAAAGAAACTTATAGCGAAGCTTTTGGGCGTTTTAAGCAGGCCGGCGAGTCAGCTACCGATAAAATGGACAAGCACAAAGCGTACCATAATATGGGCAACGTTTTTATGAAACGTAAAGAATACGAAAAAGCAATAGAGGCCTATAAAGAAGCGTTAAGGAACGACCCCAAGGACGAGGAAACCCGTTATAACCTTGCCCTGGCAAAAGAAATGCTTAAAAAAGAGCAAGAACAAAACGAACAAAACGAGGACAACAAAGACAATCAAGACCAAGAAGATAAAAAGGACCAAGACCAGAAGAACGAGGGCGACAATAAAGAAGATCAGAAAGATCAAGACGAGCAAGATAAAGGCGACGAGGGCGATAAAGGTGATGAAGGAGACGAAAAAGAAGATAATAAAGAAGGTGAGGGGGATGAAAAGGAAGAACAAAAGAAACAGCCCGACCAAGGCGACAAATCTGAAGAAGAACAGAATCAGCAACAGCAACCCAGACCCAACCAGTTGAGCAAGCAACAAATTCAAAACCTGTTAGATGCCATGCAGAACGAGGAGAAAAAGGTGCAAGAAAAAATTGATGCACAAAAGGTCAAAGGCGTGAAAGTTAAAAATGAGAAGGATTGGTAATGGGCTTTAAAAAATATATCGCAATGTTTTCCCTATTTTTCACATTCATCTTGATGAATGCGCAGGATAAGGATGCGGTAACTTTTGAAGTAGAACTGAGCAAAGAAAAGTTGGGCATCAACGAACGTTTACGCGTCGATTTTGTTATGAATAAAGACGGAGACGAATTCAATCCTCCTGATTTTGAGGGCTTTCGGGTTCTTATGGGGCCCTCTCAACGAATTAGTTCCTCATGGTTCAATGGGGTAAGAAGTTATTCAAAGACGTACTCCTATACTTTAGCGCCGACAGCCCGTGGAAAATTTTCAATTAAACAGGCCTCTATTGTTATTGAAGGCAAAACTTATAAATCACTTTCAAAACAGGTCGAGGTTACAGCGGCCGTCGACAAGCCGAGCGGAGAGAAAACAGTAGACGATGTGGCCGATGAGAGCCTGCATTTGGTTGCAGAGGTGTCAAAGACCGACCCTTTTTTAAATGAAGCCTTAAGTGTCGTATACAAACTATATGTTAGTCCCTCAATAAGTGTATCTAATTACCGGCCTTTAGACAATCCTAAATACAATAATTTTTGGAGCCAAGACATACCAGTTTCCAAACTTAGTGCCCAAAATGGTACCTATCAAGGTAAGCCTTACCGCTATGTGATATTAAAAAGAGTCGTGCTTTATCCTCAAAAATCAGGGAAACTTGAAATTGAACCCCTTTCTCTAGAGGTCACCGTAGATGTACCAACCAATAAACGTGATTTCTTTGGTGGACGCATTTATTCCCAAACAAACAAAACAGTTTCGGCGGGCAACCGTACAATTACGGTAAAAGCACTCCCTTCTGAAGGAAAACCTCTTAATTTCGGAGGAGCAGTTGGTGATTTCGACTTTTCGGTTACTACGAGTAAAACAAGACTCAATGCCTCGGAGTCACTACAGGCGAAAGTCGAGGTCAGCGGAAAAGGAAACCTAAAACTTTTTCAACTGCCCGAACCCAATCTCCCCAGTTCTTTAGAGGTTTATGACCCAGAATTTGAAGAAGGTGTTCGCACTACCCTTTCGGGCATGCAGGGAAAAGTAAGTAACAGTTACACCATCGTACCTTCATTCAAAGGAAAATACCCTATTCCGAGCATCTCTTTCAGCTATTTTGATCCAGCCACGGAGAAATACAAGAATTTGAGCTCCGAAGAGATTATGATAGACGTAGTTCAAGGACCTAGCAGTGGATCCGCCGCCCAGACTGGAGCCATTCCCAGCACTGGAAACAAACAAACTGTCGTAACCACTGGAGATCAATTCAATTTTATAAAACTAAATTCGAATCTAACGAACATAGGGTTAACGCATTTCTTTGGTTCTACCTCCTTCTATTTATGGCTCTTATTACCGTTAGTATTAATTCCCTTAACAATTGTCACTGGCAAGAAAAGAGAGGCCATTGCCAGCGATGTAGTGGGCAACAAAATAAAAAGGGCAAACAAGCTCGCGCGAAAATATTTATCAAAGGCAAAAAAAGAGCTCGGCAACAAAGAAGCATTTTATATTGCCCTTGAAAAAGCGCTACATAACTATCTGAAGGCAAAACTGAAAATTGAAACTTCAGAATTCAGCAAAGACAAAATTGCAACATTGCTGACAGAGAAGAAAGTCGATATTGCCACCAAAGACGGATTTATAGCATTACTTCAAAATTGCGAAATGGCACGATATAGTCCATTTTCTGAAGTACAGATGCAGCAAGATTACGACAAAGCCAGTGAGGTGATTTCTCAAATGGACAAGCAATTGTAACCAAAAAATGAGAACACGAAAGGATATAATCAATGACTTGAAAAAAAGCGAATTGAAAAAAATAATTACAATATTTTCACTTCTTATATGCTTTTGGGCCTCGGCACAAAGTGAAGCTCTTTTTAATCGGGCCACTACAGCCTATAATGAAGGCAACTATGAACAGGCTGCAGAAAACTACCTGAAAATTTTAGAAAACGGGCAGCACTCTTCCGAGCTCTATTTCAACTTGGGCAACTGTTACTATAAGCTCAATCATATCGCACCAAGCATCTATTATTATGAGAAGGCGCTACTATTAAAACCTAATGATCCCGAGATAAAAAACAATTTGGCCTATGCTCAAAATATGACCTTAGATGCCATAGAACCGCTACCCAAAACTATATTCGCCAAAATATATAAGAGTACAGTGAAGGCTTTGTCTTTTGACCAATGGGCCTACTTGGCCATAGCTTTTATGTTTCTATTTGTCATCTCCTATATTGCATTTTATTTTTTTCGTTTTTCTTCACGAAAGCGTTTGGCATTTGTAATAAGCATAATTTCATTGCTCCTTATGTTAGTAGGCATTATTTTCGCATATTTGGGCTATCGAGAGTTTAAAAAAGACAATCCTGCAATAATCTTCTCGGAAGAAACAATGGTGAAATCTGAACCCAATAAAAGAAGCCAGGCGATATTCACCCTACATGAAGGAGCAAAAGTCAATGTCGTTGATGTACTCAACGATTGGAAGAAAATTGAGATTGCTGACGGTAAAACAGGCTGGATTTCTTCAGAAGATTTAAAAATGTTGAAAGATTTTTAATATTTCTTTAACGCATAATGAGTCTTTCGATAGTATTTTTGCAACAAATGCCGTTCAATGATTAGATCGACAATAATTATTACTCTTTTATCAATATGGCTTTTTGCCATTTTTGCACCCCCTATCATTTCTTTATTGAATAGTGATGGAAGTACCATCATTACCGTAAACTTAAATGAAGAGGAGCAACCGGAACAAGGGAAAAAAAATATTGCCGAAAAAAAGATTGTTTACGACAACACGAATTATTCTTTTTTAGCCCAGCTTAAAAACTCTACATCAAGTGACTTCTACCTTTTGGCAAACTTTGACCATACGTTAGAAATAATTCTTCCTCCCCCCGAATCGCTTATCTAGTTCCATTAATAAATTTCAATAAAATCATCCTGAGAGACTATGAAAATACTTTCATAACTACTCACGGATTAAAATCAGTACATTTAAACTAAAAACAATGAACCTAGATAACGTATTTAAAAACAACGAGAAGTGGATCCAAAATAAGCTTTCGACCGATTCCAATTTCTTCGAGGACTTAGGAAAAGGTCAAAGTCCTGAACTTTTATATATCGGATGCTCCGATAGTAGAGTAACCGCCGAAGACCTTATGGGCTTAGGGCCAGGTGAGGTTTTCGTACACAGAAACATAGCCAATATGGTTATCAGCATAGATCTCAACGTCATGTCTGTTGTCAACTATGCCGTTGAGCATTTAAAAGTCAACCATGTAGTGGTCTGTGGCCATTATGGCTGTGGAGGCGTCAAAGCCGCTATGCAATCAGCCGACTTGGGCATTTTGAATCCTTGGTTGAGAAACATTCGGGATGTTTATCGCATTCACAAAGACGAGCTGAACGTCATCACCGATGACGAAAAAAAGTACGAACGTTTGGTAGAACTAAATGTTCAAGAACAATGTGTCAACCTTATAAAAACCGCTGCGGTTCAAAAAGCTTACAGAGACCGTAATCTAAAGGTCCACGGCTGGGTATTTGATGTTCATTCGGGAAAACTTGTAGATCTTAAAATAGATTTTGAAGGTATTCTCAATAACATCATGGAAATCTATCATTTGGATTAAGACTGGTAGCGCTATTTATATAACATAAAATCAAGCATTTTCCATTTCAGTACTGAAAATTAAATAAATCACCATTAGGCCTGCGGCTTTGACATGTCGGTCTATGCTATTATATAACGTAATACTATGAAAAACTTATTCTCTAATTTTAAAGGCGATCTTTTCGGTGGAATCACCGCAGGTATCGTTGCACTGCCCTTGGCCTTGGCCTTCGGGGTAAGTTCTGGACTGGGTCCAAGTGCGGGCCTTTATGGAGCTATTTTTATCAGCTTTTTTGCGGCTATGTTCGGAGGTACGAACACGCAGATTTCTGGTCCGACAGCTCCAATGACCGCAGTAAGTATGGTCGTTATTGCGGGCATTATTGCCATATATGATGGCAGTATAGAAAAAGCGCTTCCGGCGATATTGACTATTTTTCTATTGGCAGGTCTAATGCAGATCGGATTGGGGCTCATTGGAATCGGAAAGTATATAAAGTACATTCCCTACCCCGTAGTGTCAGGCTTTATGACCGCTATTGGGGTCATTATTCTTGTTACCCAGATATTACCTGCAATAGGGTACTACCCCAAAGAAGACGTTGAATTTGTAGAACAATTCAAGCCACATGCCGAGGAAATCATTCTCGATAACATTCTAAAAGAGGAGGCAGGAGAAGGTATTTTGGTCTTGGAAAATTTCGAAGAAACTATTAAGCGGGCAAAAGGCATTACGGAAGATGACATGCTAAAGGAAGCGAAAACCCTAGCCTCTAGCGAAGCCTCCGGAGTCATCGGTGCATTTAAGGTATTACCAAGAGCATTGCAAAATATCAATTGGCTAGAACTCATCCTTGCCTTGTCTACCATTTTCATTATTTATGGTTTTAAACGTATTACCACTAAAGTACCTAGTGCATTAGTGGCATTGGTCGTAGTATCAGGTGTCGCTTATGGGTTCGGACTGAATTATAGACCTATTGAACAAATACCAAGCGGTTTACCCATACCCAACTTTAGTATTTTTACCCAATTCGAATTGGGTTCGATTACTCCATATTTTTTTACGGCCTTGACCTTGGCGCTCTTGGGAGCAATCGATTCTTTACTTACTTCAGTTGTTGCCGATAACATGACAAAAACGAAGCATAAGCCAAACAAGGAGCTTGTTGGTCAAGGTATCGGAAACAGTATCGCCGCTATTTTTGGAGGTATCCCAGGAGCCGGGGCCACCATAAGAACCGTGGTCAACATCAATGCAGGGGGAAAAACCAAATTATCGGGTATGGTAGCAGGGATACTCCTTTTAATTATTTTACTTGCTTTAGGCCCTGTTGCCTCACAAATACCGGCTGCCGTACTTGCTGGAATTTTGGTAACCGTAGGAATCGGTGTCATGGACTACAAAGGTCTCAAAGCCATACCTAGTTTACCTAAAGACATGAAAATAGGACCTATCAAATTAAGCTCCGAAGTGATTATTATGCTCGTCGTGCTTGTGTTATCTTCCGTATGGAATTTAGTTTATGCCGTGGGTGTGGGCCTTATAATTGCCTCTTTGATGTTTATGAAAAAAATGGGTGATTTGACGGCAGAACGCTCCGATGTAAAGAGCTTACTCAAGGAAAAAGCCTGGGACGATGAAGCTAATTTTCCAGAAAATCTGAAAAACGAAGTATTCATCAAGCATATCAAAGGGCCATTGTTCTTTGGATCGACCAGTGAATTTCAGCAATTGGCCGATCAGATTCCAGATACGGCCATTACCGTTATTATACGTATGGATCGTATGCAGTATATGGATCAAAGTGGTTTATACGCCATGGAAGAAGTCTTGGTTGATCTGAGGAAAAAAGATATTGAAGTGATTTTGGTCGATGTTTTACATCAACCCATGTATATGATGGAACGTATCGACATTATTCCCGACCTTATTCCCAAAGAGAATATCTTCGAAACTTTTAAGGAAGCTACTTCCTATATAAAATTAAAGCAAGCGCAATTTAAAATAGAAGAAAATATAGTGGAAGCTAAATCATAATCTTATAGATTGCAACAAGCCCCTTAGGGGAATTTGCAATTTTGCAATCAAATTGGTCCTGTCCCGTATATTCGGATTTATCCCCGATTAAAATAAACGCGGCAGGACTTTTTTCATTTATCTCTTATCCAATTAGCGTGTTTGCTTAGAAAGGTTTTACTGTTACCAAACTTTGTGGTTGACATTTTTTATAACTACTAGTTAAGTATAATCTATAAATGCAATGCTATATTATAGGCACGTAATAGGAATATTTCCTAAATTTGCCCTTCTCTCTTTAGCCAAACAATGATAGATAAAATAAAAGAGCATCTAAAAGAAGTCGAAGCGTTCATTTCTGACGATAAGGAAGCAATAGAAGCATTTCGAATAAAATATTTAGGAAAAAAAGGGCTGCTGAATGATTTTTTTGCGGCGTTCAAGGACGTCCCCAACGGACAAAAAAAAGAATTTGGCCAAACAATTAATGCGCTAAAGCAAACCGCTACCGAAAAGGTTAGTGCACTCAAAGGGGCTTTAGAGAAAAAATCCGAGAAGAAAGGTGTTTACGGTGATTTAACACGACCTGGAGCACCAATCGAATTAGGCGCCAGACATCCTATATCAATTGTGAAAAACCAAATTATCGATATTTTCTCGAGAATTGGCTTTAATGTTTCCGAAGGTCCTGAGATTGAAGATGATTGGCATAATTTTACGGCTTTGAATCTCCCTGAGCATCATCCAGCACGAGATATGCAGGACACATTCTTTGTTCAGACCGACCCCGATATATTATTGCGTACCCATACCTCATCGGTACAAGTGCGCTATATGGAAAACAATAAGCCGCCGATTAGAACAATATCGCCTGGCAGGGTCTATCGAAACGAAGCCATATCGGCTCGATCACACTGTTTTTTTCATCAAGTTGAAGGTCTCTACATTGATAAAGATGTATCGTTCGCCGACTTAAAGCAAACCTTACAATTTTTTACTACCGAACTTTTTGGCAAATCGAAAATACGGTTGCGCCCCTCTTATTTTCCGTTTACAGAACCTAGTGCTGAAGTAGACGTCTATTGGGGTTTGGAAACGGAAACCGATTATCGAATGACCAAGGGAACAGGTTGGCTTGAAATTATGGGATGTGGTATGGTCGACCCCAATGTACTCGAGAATTGTGGTATTGACGCTAACGAATACTCGGGTTTTGCCTTTGGCATGGGCATTGATCGTATTGCGCTATTGCTACATCAAATTCCTGATATTCGACTGCTCAGCGAAAATGACGTTAGGTTTTTAGAGCAGTTCAAGAGTACGTTTTAAAAACCTTATTTTGAAAAAGGATATCGAAATACCCATTGCCAAAAATGTCTATGTTGCCATAGTTCGGGAATGGGACGATGATTTTCTTTCAAAAGAATGGAATGCCTATCTCATAAACGATAGAAAGAATCAAATTGAAATGGTATTCGTAGTCTCGAAAGGTTTTGACGAACAACGAAAAACATCAATCATGCGGCATGGACTTGGCGCGGTTGCCTCAAAATCGTTTGCGAAAATTGAACTGCTACAAGAAGATGTTCTAGCATTGAACAATGAATTCTTCGTTACATTTTTCGCTGAAAACAAGCTTTTTGAAAAACGATTTTTGTTTTCCAAAAATTCGATAAAAGAAGATGCCATAAAACATATTTCGGTTATTGAAAAAGAAGGTATTTTATCGGAGTGATATTTGCCTGCTTTTAACATTCAATTAACTACTCCTATTCGGCTTAACATTGCACCTATCGTATTTTTGTTTTAAGGCATCGTATTTTACAACAATTTGAAGCTTATGAAACAAAATCTATCCTCTTCTCTTGTTTCGGTTTTAGTCTTAATGGTTTTTCTACTAACAAGCTGCGGAAGTAAGACGACCGAACAGAAATCTGAAAGCGCACAGCCTTATCCGACGATTCAAGTAGCAAAAAGAACAGTCGAAGATATTGCCACTTTTCCCGCAAGCATAGAGGGGCTGGTAAACAGTACTATCCGCGCCAAAGTTCCGGGGTACATTCAATCGGTATTGGTCGATGAGGGGCAACAGGTAAAAAAAGGGCAATTGTTATTTAAATTGGAAACCGAATCACTGACCCAAGATGCCGGGGCAGCAAAAGCCAGAATCAACGTCGCACAAGTAGAGGTCGATAAACTAAAGCCGCTAGTTGAGAAAAACATCATCGGCGATGTGCAATTGGAGACAGCGATGGCTAATTTAGAACAGGCCAAAAGCAATTATCAAAGTGTAACTGCCAATATTGGCTATGCGAATATTAAAAGTCCTGTCGACGGGGTCATTGGATCCATTCCCTTCCGTAAGGGCAATTTGGTAAGCTCACAAGATGCCAGCCCGCTAACTACCGTTTCCAGTATTTCCCAAGTGTATGCTTACTTTTCGATGAACGAAAAAGATTTAATCGGTTTCCTGAAAAAAATAAAAGGAGAAACGTTGGATGAAAAAGCGGGAAATCTACCCAAGGTACAGCTCCGTTTGGCAGATGGCTCCATTTATGACCACGAAGGCCAGATAGAGACCATTGCGGGTGAAATCAACCCGAACACAGGTACCGTAAAATTCAGGGCTACTTTCGCCAATCCCGAGGGGTTTTTAAGAAATGGCAGTAGCGGAACAATCTTGCTTCCTGAAAAAATGGAAGATGTACTTGTAGTACCTGCCCTTTCGACTTTTGAACAACAGGGTAAAACGTTTGTGTATTTGGTACAGGGCGATACATTGGTGACCAAGAATGTAGATCCGAAAGCCACCATTGGCGGAGTTGTAGTTATTGAAGGAATAAACGAAGGCGACGAAATACTTGCCAAAGGTGTAAATAAGGTACGTCCCGGTACCAAAATCGTGTCACAACCAACGACTATAGATAGTATTACCAGTTCATTCGAAACTGTTTTTAAATAACGTCCGATGCTAAAAACATTCATAGAACGGCCGGTACTTTCAACGGTCATATCGATTATACTTGTATTATTGGGCGTGCTCGGCTTGGCAACATTGCCAGTGACCCAATACCCCGATATTGCGCCACCAACAGTGCAGGTTTCCGCCAATTACCCTGGGGCGAATGCCGAAACTATTCTGGAAAGTGTTATCGTGCCTATCGAAGAACAAATCAATGGCGTAGAGGGAATGACCTACATTACCTCTTCAGCAAGTAATACCGGTAGTGCGAGCATTACCGTATATTTTGAACAGGGTGTGGACCCTGACATTGCGGCCGTGAACGTGCAGAACCGCGTAGCGCGGGCAAATGCCCTGCTTCCAGCCGAGGTCATACGTTCTGGTGTAATAACACAAAAGAGACAGAGCTCTGCACTTTTATACGCGGCAATTTATTCGACAAATCCCGATTATGACGATACTTTTGTTCAAAATTACCTAAATATCAATGTCAGACCAGAACTTCAACGTGTTAATGGTGTTGGCGATGTTTCTGTTTTCGGGGCAAAGGACTATTCCATGCGTATTTGGATAGACCCTGTAAAATTGGCGTCCTACAGCCTTACTACTACTGACGTATCAAATGCTATTGGGGAACAGAGTTTAGAAGCCGCAGCTGGTTCTCTAGGACAAAACTCAGGTGCATCTTTCGAATATGTTATCAAATATAAGGGCCGGTACAAGACTGCAGAAGAATATAGTGATATCATCATAAAATCACTCGGCAACGGGCAGTTCTTGCGGCTTGGAGACGTAGCTAAGGTAGAACTTGATGCGTTTTCATACAGTTCGACCAGTTTATCAAGAGGATACCCGGCCATCAGTTTCGGCGTTTTTCAGACACCCGGTTCGAATGCACAAGAAATCATCGAGAAAATTTATGTAAAGCTCGAAGACCTCAAACAGAATTTCCCCGAAGGTGTCGATTACCTTATCAATTACGATACGAATAAGTTTTTAACGGCTTCCATGGACAAGGTCAAAGAAACCCTAATCGAAGCATTTCTATTGGTCTTCTTTGTGGTGTTCATCTTTTTACAGGATATCAAATCGACACTTATACCGGCAATAGCCGTGCCTGTAGCAATTATCGGCACTTTTTTCTTTTTGGAAATTCTTGGATATTCCATCAATTTACTAACGCTCTTTGCACTGCTTTTGGCAATCGGTATTGTCGTAGACGATGCTATTGTCGTCGTTGAGGCAGTACATGCCAAATTGGAAGAAGGCTATGATTCCGCGCGGGAAGCGACTGTTTCGGCCATGGGTGAAATCAGTGGAGCTATTATCTCGATTACCTTGGTTATGGCAGCGGTATTCATTCCAATTACCTTCATACAAGGGCCTTCAGGCGTCTTCTACGAGCAATTCGGGGTAACGCTTATAATTGCCATCATCATTTCAGCGGTAAATGCCTTGACATTGAGTCCGGCACTTTGTGCCATCTTTCTGAAACCCTATAAAAATGAGGAAGAAAAGAAAAAGGGGTTTCTACAACGGTTCTACACTGCATTTAACGTTGGTTTCAATGCCATGCGTAAAAGATATGTAGGTTCTCTGGGGTTTTTGATACAACATAAATGGATTACGGCCGTGTTACTCGTTATCTGTGGAGCTGCCATTTGGTGGGCCAACAGTACTACCCCCAGTGGTTTTGTGCCATCTGAAGACCGTGGGGTAATCTTTCTTAACCTTGACCTTCCCCAAGGGGCTTCTTTAGATCGCACCTTTAGTGTCAATAAAAAGCTATATGAAATAATTGGTTCGGTAGAGGGTGTACGCACTGCTTCAATAATTAGTGGTCGAAATTTCTTCTCAGGACAGGGAAGTTCATACGGTATGGGCTTTATTATTTTAGAAGATTTTGAGAAAAGGCAAACTGATGAAACTTCGGCAAACGCCATTATACAACAATTATTCGCCAAGACCGCCAATATTGCCGATGCTAAAATTCTCTTCTTCACCCCTCCTAGTATTCCCGGTTTTGGATCTTCTGACGGGTTTGAACTACAATTGTTAGACCGCACTTCGGGAGAATTGAAAGACCTTGACAATATTGCCAACGATTTTGTAGCTGCACTTAACGAAAGACCAGAAATCGGATTTTCTTCCAATTCGTTCAGCACCAATTTTCCACAGTTGCAGATGGATATCGATATTCCTAAAGCTAAAGAAGCCGGTGTGGAAATCAGTAGTATTTTAAGAACGCTTCAAGGGTACATCGGGGGATTATATGCGGCAGATTTTAGTCGGTTCGGAAAACAGTTTAGGGTATTTGTACAGGCTGAGCCCGAAGACCGAAAAGATATCGCGAGTTTAAATAGTATGTTCGTAAGAAATGGGGAGGGAGAAATGGCGCCAGTTTCCGAATTTGTCACTTTAAATCGTGTTTATGGTCCCCAGACCGTAAGCCGTTTCAACCTATTCAACGCCGTTACCATAAATGGTTCCGCTGCTCCCGGATTTAGTTCTGGCGATGCAATCAACGCTGTAAACCAAGTAGCCGTAGATAATCTACCGAACAACTACGAAGTGGCATTTTCAGGAATTACACGCGAAGAAATTGCTTCCTCAGGACAAGCAGGGATCATTTTTCTGCTGAGCATCGTATTTGTGTATTTCTTTCTTTCGGCACAATACGAGAGTTACCTATTGCCCTTTTCGGTATTGTTATCTTTACCGATAGGCGTTGCTGGCGCGTACTTGACTACCAAATTTGCAGGTCTTGAGAACAATATTTATTTTCAGATTGCCTTAATTATGTTAATTGGACTACTGGCGAAAAATGCGATTCTTATTGTAGAATTTGCCAGACAACGCAGACAACATGGGCTCTCATTGACTGACGCGGCCATTGACGCGGCCAAATCCCGTTTGCGTCCGATTTTAATGACTTCTTTTGCCTTTATCTTAGGGTTGATGCCTTTGGTACTGGCGTCGGGAGTAGGTGCCGCAGGAAACAATGCTATCGGAACAGGGGCTGTCGGCGGTATGCTGATAGGTACAGTACTGGGAGTGTTCATAATTCCAACTTTATTCGTCGTTTTTCAGTGGTTACAAGAAAGACTTTCCGGGGCACCGAAAACAGTAGTGTCAAAACCCAAATTGTAAATGACCGGCCTATTATGACCAGTATACTACAACATATTTGAGTTCCATCTCATAATAGGAAAAGACACCTAAAAAATTAAATCGCAGTATACACTTCATATAAGTTTAACATAATTTTTGTTTCGTTTAGTTTTGTTGTTTCCGAACTAACTGTATATTTGCATCCTAAATTTATCTTTATCATGAATAAAGAAGAGAGTAAACAAATACTGATAGAGGAACTCGGCATTCACTTTGAAAATGAATACAGCCTACCCCCATTGGCTGCAAGAATCTTCGCAAATCTTGTGATAACCGATGAGGTTGGACTTACTTTTGATGATTGTCTAACAAAAAGGGGCGCTAGTAAAAGTTCAATTTCAACATCGCTCAATCTATTACTACAGTTGGGTATGATTACCTATTTTACCAAATCAGGTGACAGAAGAAGGTATTTTAAAATTGCGGATAAAAGTACATTTTTCATAAAAAAACTAGAGCAAGCTCTGAAAAAAGCTGCAAATGAATCAAAAATGATTCAAAAAGTAACGAGTTATAATCAAAAGTATAATCCTGAAAAATACATTTCCAATAAGGAAAAAACGGAAACTTACATGGGATGCCTAAATAAAAATGAAAAAACATACCAAGAAACAATTGAAGCATTGAAAAAACTTATTTAATATTTTTTACCCAAACAGTTCGTTTTACACCGAACAATCCGAATTAACAAAACCTTAATGCAAATACAATACCCTTTTTAAAATGAAAAATTTCTCCCTGATTAGTATATTGAGTTCAGTACTACTATTAAGCTCTTGTTTCGGAACAAAACCGGATCAACCGACAGGTCTGGCCGCACCACCCCCACCGGCGCTACATGTAAGCACCCTTGAAAAGCAAAACATAACCATATCGAATGAATTCTCAACCACTTTAGAGGGCAAGCAAACCGTTGAAATATGGCCAAAAGTTTCGGGCTTTATACAAAATGTATATGTAGAAGAAGGTCAGAAAATTAAAAAAGGACAACTCCTTTTTAAATTGGAGACCCAAACCTTAAATCAAGATGCCAATGCTGCAAAAGCTTCAGTAAACGTAGCAGAGGTAGAAGTAAATAAAATTAAGCCATTAGTTGACAAGGGTATCATTAGCGAGGTACAGTTAGAGACAGCGAAAGCGCAGCTTGAGCAGGCCAAATCTGCTTACCAAAGCGTCGCCTCGAACATTAACTACTCACGTATTACGAGCCCTGTTGACGGTTACATAGGTGAAATTCCGTTTAAGGTCGGTGCGTTGGTAAGCTCGAGTATGGGCAGCCCTTTAACCACTGTTTCCGATGTGAGTGAGGTTCGTGCCTATTTTTCATTAAGTGAAAAAGAAGTTTTAAAGCTTAAGGAATCAATGCCCAAAAATGCAAACAATCAATTAGATTTATCAAAGGCACCAGAAGTTACATTGGTTATGATCAATGGTGAAGAATATGCCGAGCCAGGTAAGATTGCCATGATCAACACTATCATTAACAGTACTACAGGAAGTGTTACTGCCAGAGCAGATTTTGACAACAAGAACAATTTATTGAGTAGCGGTAGTACCGGAAAAATTAAAATTCCGACCGAATACCAAGATGCTTATGAAATTCCTCAAACGGCAACGATCGATCTTCAAGGTAAAAAACTTATCTACGTACTAAAAGATGACAACACGGTTACCACTATGCCTATTAATATAGCTGCGAACACTCAAAAAGGCTATATAGTTAAAACTGGTTTAGAACCTGGAACTACCATTGTCATTGAAGGGGTTTCAAAGTTAAGGGACGGAATGACCATAAATCCATCCAAATAACCTCCATCGACATATTTCCCTACAACCTATAATTAAAGAACAATGTTTCAAAAATTTATAGATCGTCCCGTACTATCTACGGTAATATCGATCATCATAGTTATTCTAGGTGTTTTAGGATTATCATCCTTACCTATTGAACAATATCCGGAAATTGCACCGCCAACGGTACAGGTTACCGCTTCCTATACGGGAGCAAATGCCGAAACGGTACTAAACAGTGTTGTTACTCCATTGGAAGAACAAATAAACGGGGTTGAGGGCATGCTTTATATGACCTCCAATGCAAGTAATGACGGTGCCGCTACGATAAATGTATTTTTTAAATTGGGTACCGATCCCGATATCGCAGCCGTAAACGTTCAAAACCGGGTAGCACGGGCTAATAGTGTATTGCCAGAAGCAGTAGTAAAAACGGGTATTATTACCCAAAAGTCACAGACTAGTGCACTTATGTTCTTCTCTATGTTTTCAGATAATGAGAACTACGATGCCACTTTCGTTGAAAACTACGCTCGAATTAACTTGGTACCCAAGTTACAACGTATAGAGGGGGTAGGTAATGTAACCGTTTTCGGATCTAAAGATTACTCGATGCGTATCTGGTTAAACCCAGAAAAGATGGCCGCCTATAAGTTGATGCCATCAGATATTCAAAATGCACTTAAAGAGCAGAACCTTGAGGCAGCGACCGGTAAAATTGGCGAAAATGCCGATGGTGTTTATGAATATGTACTAAAATACAAAGGGCGTCTTTCAGAAGAAGGTCAATATGAGAATATCATCATCAGAGCAGAAGAAAACGGACAATTTTTACGTCTAAGGGATGTCGCCGAAGTTGAATTGGGAGCCTTTAATTATGGCACTAAAAACGAAGGTATGGGAAAACCCGGTACCGCTGTAGGTATCTTTCAAACATCAGGTTCCAATGCCAACGATATTATTAATGCTATTCAAGACATCTTAAAGGAAAGCAAACAAGATTTCCCCAAAGGATTGGATTATGTAATTCCCTACAACACCAAAGATTTCTTAGATGCTTCTATTGACCATGTTGTAATGACATTAATTGAAGCCTTTTTATTAGTATTTATAGTTGTTTTCTTGTTCTTACAAGATTTCAGGTCAACATTGATACCCGCTATAGCCGTTCCAGTAGCTATTATTGGTACATTTTTCTTTCTCTCGCTATTTGGATACTCCATTAACATGTTGACACTTTTTGCAATGATATTGGCAATCGGTATTGTTGTGGATGATGCCATTGTGGTGGTCGAGGCGGTGCATGCCAAGATGGAAGAAGGTGCCACGAATGCAAAAATAGCAACCAAATCAGCCATGTCTGAAATATCAGGTGCTATTATTTCCATCACCTTGGTCATGTCGGCCGTATTTATTCCGGTTTCCTTTATTTCAGGCTCTTCCGGGGTATTCTACCAACAATTTGGTATCACATTGGCAATTGCCATTCTTATTTCCGCAGTGAATGCGCTAACGTTGAGTCCTGCTTTAGCAGCACTTTTCTTGAAACCGCACAATCCATCCGAAGCACATAAAAAAGGGCTAACCAAGCGTTTCTTTAGCGCTTTTAATACTGGTTTTGACGCAATTACCGACAAATATGTCGGGTCCGTTAAATTCATTGCCAAAAGAAAGTGGATTACTGTATTGTCTTTAGTATTCTTTACTGTCGTAACCGTAGTATTATTTCAAACAACTCCAGCAGGTTTTATTCCCAACGAAGACAGGGGACTTGTTTTTGCAGATATTAGTTTACCTCCCGGAACAACTTTGGAACAGACGCAGAAAACTGTGAAAAAATTAGATTCCATTTATGCTTCTATGGATATTATTGAAGCGCGAATGAACGTTACCGGTTTCAGCCTTTTGAACAGGGTGAACGGCGGTTCATATGCTTTCTCGGTACTTCGTCTAAAAGATTGGGATGAACGAAAAGATCCATCACAATCAGTAGATGCCGTAGTAGGAAGCCTTTTCGGAAAAACAGCAGGTTTAAAAGATGCCAAAGCCTTCTTCTTTACCCCGCCAAGTGTACAAGGTTTTGGAAACTCTACGGGTTTCGAAATGAACCTACAAAGCAAAGATGCAGATGATTGGCAGACCGTGGGCAAGACCACAAATGAGTTCTTGGCCGCATTGAATGCCAGGCCCGAGGTAAAATATGCCATGACCCAATTCAACCCTAACTTCCCACAATACGAACTGCAGGTAGATATTGAAAAGACCAAAACGGCCGGTTTAGCGGTTACGGACGTCTTTAACGCCATGCAGGGGTATTACGGAGGATTGTACACCACCGACTTCAATAAGTTCGGGAAACAGTATCGTGTAATGATCCAATCAAAACCTGAAGACAGGGCCGATGAACAATCACTCAACCATATTTTTGTAACCAATAAAAATGGGGAGTCGGTTGCCGTATCGCAGTTCGTTTCTTTGAAGAAAATTTATGGCCCTGAAATCGTAAGTAGGTTCAATCTTTTGAGTTCGGTAAAGATCAACGGTGCGATGAACCCTGGCTACAGTACCGGGGATGCCATTAAGGCCATTGAAGAAGTTACAGCTCAAGTATTACCTAAGAATTACACGTATGAGTATTCAGGTCTTACAAAAGAAGAAAACAGTGCGGGTAGTCAAACGATTATTATATTTATACTGAGTTTGGTATTTGTCTACTTCTTGTTGAGTGCTCAATACGAATCATATGTGCTGCCATTTGCCATATTACTTTCATTACCCGTTGGTATTGCAGGTGCTATTGGGTTTATAAACGTGGCAGGGCTAGAGAATAATATTTACTTTCAAATTGCCTTGATCATGTTAATCGGCTTACTTTCTAAGAACGCCATTCTAATTGTAGAGTTTGCGTTACAACGTAGAAAACACGGTATGTCTATTATCGATTCTGCGATAGATGGGGCCAAGGCCAGATTAAGACCAATTTTGATGACGTCTTTTGCCTTTATTTTTGGACTTTTGCCACTTGCCTTATCATCCGGTATCGGTGCAGTAGGTAACAAATCAATTGGTATGAGCGCTGTGGGCGGTATGTTGATAGGTACCGTATTCGGAGTATTCGTTATTCCGGCACTTTATGTCATATTCCAAAGTATTCAAGAACGCATAACCGGGGCGCCGGAAGAAACTATTGAAGAATTAAAGAACTAGAGAAATCATGAATAGATTAGTGACTAATAAACTCGTACTGGTAGCCATTCTTCCGCTTTTGCTGCAATCTTGTTTTGTTGCCAAAGATTATGTACGGCCCGAATTGGAGACCGAAAGTCTTTATAGAACCGATAATTTGCCGCAAGACAGTATTTCCATGGCGACTGTTTCCTGGAAAGACATTTTCACCGACAGCTATCTCAATAGCTATATTGAAAAAGGACTTGCCAATAATCTAGACGTTCGAATCGCATTGCAAAATATTGCTGCAGCCCAAGCCTATGTAAAACAAGGTAAAATGGGATACTTGCCGACCTTGATGGGAACAGGCCAATACTCACGGACTAAAAACTCGGAAAACAGCCAATTTGGGAGTTTCTTTACTAGTGCCTTGGAGCAATATGAACTCTCCGCTTCCTTATCTTGGGAAGCAGATATTTGGGGGAAAATAAGAAGTACCAAAAGAGCTTTTGGTGCATCATATTTACAAACCGTAGCTGCCCATCAGGCGATAAAAACCGATTTAGTAGCTTCCATTGCCTCTTCTTATTATCAATTAATGGCTTTGGATAAGCAAAAGAGCATTACAGAGGAAACTTTAGAAGCCCGTCGAAGCAGTTTGGAAACTACCTTGGCCCTTAAAGATGCGGGGCAAGTGACCGAAGTAGCGGTTAAACAGACAGAAGCACAGCTCTATACGGCCGAAGTAATATTGATCGATCTTGAGAAAAACATCAAATTATTGGAAAATACTTTGAGCATTTTACTCGGTGAACCGGCACGGGCCATTGAACGTGGTAAAATAGATGAGCAGCGTATACAGACTGCATTGAGCACAGGGGTTCCTGCACAGTTATTGACCAACAGGCCCGATTTGATGCAAGCGGAATACAGCTTGATCAATGCTTTTGAATTGACCAATGTAGCGAAAAGCAGCTTTTACCCTTCATTACAATTGACCGCTTCAGGTGGTTTACAGAGTCTTGAACTTGACAATTGGTTCAATGCAAGTTCCCTGTTTTCAAGTTTGATCGGTTCTTTGACTCAGCCCATATTGAACGGACGGAAAATAAGAACACAATATGAGGTCGCAAAAGCGCAGCAAGAAAAGGCCTTGTTATCTTATAAAAAGACATTGTTGGTCGCTGGCAAAGAAGTTTCCGATGCCCTATATGGTTATGAGGCCGAAAGCAGAAAAATCGAAGCATACACTAAAGAGCTGGAAGCCTATACTTTGGCCGAATCTTATTCAGAAGAATTACTGAACAACGGTTTGGCGAATTATTTGGAAGTATTGACCGCTCGACAGAACGCCCTCAATTCAGAGCTTAACTATATTAACGCACAATACGGTCAGCTCGACGCCATTGTAACATTATATCGTGCTTTGGGCGGAGGCTGGAAATAATTCTTAAATGGAAACCAGAGAGCAGTTATTAGCGTTTTCAATCGCCAATTTCACCCAATTCGGCAGTAAAAGCTTCACTATGGATGAGCTGGCTCGCAAATTGGGAATCTCAAAAAAAACCATTTACCGCTATTTCAAAAATAAAGAGGAACTGGTATCGGAGAGCCTTCAATTTCTACTGGATAAGGTTGAAAAAGAAATCGAAACCCATCTCAAAGATGGAGTCGCCCTCCCCCCATTAACAAAGGTTGTCTATATTTATAAGGTAGGACTGAAGCACATGCGTAGCTTCAGTCCTTCTTTTTTTTTCGGCCTCCGCAAATATTATCCGAAGGCATACGATGCCTATGAAAGTTTTAGAAAAAAAATAGTGTTGGGCGTTGTCTATAAGCTATTGAAAGAAGCGCAAGATCTGAGGCAAATAAAAGCCGATGTAAACCTAAAACTGGTCTGTGAGCTTAATTTGATGCATATGGAAAATATTGTCTTTTCCAAGCTCAATTTATTGGAAAGATACACGATGCCTCAATTACTGGAACACCTCATCGTAAATAATCTGAAGGGGATATTGACTTTTGATTACACAAAGGAATGCTATCTTTTAAAGCATACCTAAAAACGAAATCTGGCAACTTTTGGAAACAAAAACTACCTGAGTGGAAATCCCTTACCCGCCCACCAAGGGTGTATTTCGATAATCAAGCGTCCTGCTTTCACCATAGGGTCTGAATTTGCTAAACTATCGGCCATTTCAAAAGTCGGAGTATTGTAAACGGTGATGCCCCTAATGTCGCCATCGTCACCAAAAGGTCCCGAGATATCGGCATAGCCCTTTTCATACATGCTTCCTAAATGCGCCAAATGTAGCGCCTGTAGGCTATCGGCCGTTGCTTTGTCCTGTGAACGATTAGGCCCACGTTTTAAAAAGGCAATAAAATACTGCTGCATGATTACAGTATCTTTGGTCTTTTCATCTACGAAATCAAAAATTTGAAACCCTTTTGAAGTAAGTTCTTCCTTAATTTCTTTTACTGTTTTGGCTTCTACCCTTTCAACGCTCGGGCCTGGCTTAGCGTCTGGCTTGCAAGAGAAAAAAGCGATAACGACGAGAAAAGAGTATATATATTTCATTTTTTCCAGCTTTTATATGGATTTTTTCCCAATTGAGAATTGTAATACTTCACTTCTCCTGTAACTTCCTTTCCTAACCAATCAGGTTTTTTGAAAGATTCCGTTTCGCTGCTCAGCTCAATTTCAGCTACTACCAAACCTTCATTATCTCCCTCGAATTCATCAACCTCAAAAACATGAGACCCTACAGCTACCTCGTAGCGAAACTTGGCTATGATACCCTTTTCACAGAAAGGCAATAAAGCTTCTGCCTCCTGCACCGCAATTTCTTTTTCCCATTCGAAGCGTGATGTGCCCGCTGTATTTGATTTTCCCTTTACGGTCAAGAAACCTTTATCTCCCTTGATTCGCACCCGAACCGTCCGTTCGGGGTGTGTATTCAAAAAACCCTGAACGATGCGTTCCTTTGAAGTAGCTTTTTCTCTATAAGCAGAGGATAACACCAAAAATTTGCGTTCTATCTCTAGCATTACAATAGCGAATTACCTTGTGCAATCTGTTTTATCTTATCGGAAGGTATGCGTACGTCATCATATTCGTTTTTCGCCAACCAGATCATACACTTCGCAATATTTTCCGGGGAAATCGACCGAAATTTATCCAACGGTCCGACCAAAACAATATTGATCAACTTCATCATTTGTTTGAAAACCAATTCTCCGAAGCGTTTTTCTTTTCGATTGCCTCCTATCAAGGAAGGTTGCAAAATATATGTTTCCGCAATTTTAGTTGCGAGCACGGCCTCTTCCATTTCTCCTTTTACCCTGTTATAAAAAACGTTACTCTTCGCATTGGCGCCTAGCGCCGAAATCACAATAAACGTCCCTATATTATTGTTGCGCGCCAATTCGGCCGCACTTTTAGGAATTCCAAAATCTATTTTTTTATAAACTTCCTTATCCGGGGATTTAGATTTGGTCGTACCGATACAACAAAAAACGACATCGCCAACGAACTCATTTTCGAATGCTTGAAGTTGTAGCATATCACCTAAATATTCCTTGATCTGCGGATGCGAAAGCCCTACCGAACTTCTAGAAAAAAGTTTTACTTTTTCATAATCCTCATCTTCCAAAAGCATTTCCAGTAATTTCCCGCCCGTTAATCCGGTTGCTCCTAAAACAATCGCTGTTTTGCCTTTCTTTTCCATACTTTACAAACCTCTAACTAATCTCTTATCCTTAAAAATATTTAAGGCTATTTCTAAATAATTTCTTCCATAAATTTACGATATGGAAACGGATTTTCCTTTACGAAAGATCATACACGTCGACATGGATGCTTTTTATGCCTCTGTGGAGGAACTCGACAACCCTGATCTTAAGGGAAAGGCGGTTGCAGTCGGCGGAAGCGAAATAAGAGGTGTTGTATCGGCCGCCAACTACGAGGCTCGAAAATTTGGAGTATATAGTGCCATGAGTGGTGTTCTGGCCAAAAAAAAATGTCCGCATCTTGTTTTTGTTCGACCGCGATTTGATCGATATAAAGAAATTTCAAAAAAGGTAAGGACCATTTTTTTCCAATATACCGATTTGGTAGAACCCCTTTCTTTGGACGAAGCTTATTTAGACGTCACCACCAACAAAAAAGGAAATCCCTCGGCCACCTTGATTGCCAAAGAAATACGGCAACGTATTTTTGACGAAGTGGGACTCGCAGCATCGGCCGGAATTTCAATCAACAAATTTATCGCCAAGGTAGCCAGCGATTATAACAAACCGAACGGACAAAAAACGGTAAACCCCGAAGAGGTGCTTTCTTTTTTGGAAGATCTTGAAATTCGAAAGTTCTATGGTGTTGGTAAAGTTACGACCGAAAAAATGTACCGCTTGGGCATTTTCACGGGCAAAGACCTTAAAACAAAATCGCTCGAATTCTTGGAAAGTAACTTCGGAAAAAGTGGCGCCTACTATTATCATGTGGTGCGCGGTGTTCACAACAGCGCCGTAAAACCGCATCGCACGCCCAAATCGGTAGGTGCCGAACGTACTTTTAACGAAAACCTCAGCAGTGAAATATTTATGCTCGAACGGTTGGAGCATATTGCAGAAGAGCTCGAACGGCGTTTGAAAAAATCGAATCTCGCTGGAAAGACGATTACCCTTAAGATTAAATACAGCGATTTTACACTGAATACCCGAAGTAAAACCGTGCCTTATTTTGTTGCGGACAAGGCCCTTATTCTCGAAACCGCCAAAGAACTACTTTATCAAGAAAAACTTCAAAACTCGGTGCGTTTGTTGGGCATTTCACTCGCCAATCTGAATACCGAAAAAAAGAAAACCGAGTCCAAGGAAGAATCGGTATTGGTACAATTAAAGTTTGATTTTTAAATTACAAAGAAGGCTGTGAAGCTACTTCAGGTTTTTTAGCATGAACCGCTTTACATTTTCTCCCATAATCAATCTGATTTCGGACTCTTGAAACCCTTGATTTAAAAGTTCTTCGACCAGCAACGGCAGACCGGTAACATCAAATGGTGCTGAGATGGTACCATCATAATCGGAACCCAAAGCAATGCATTCGACCCCCGCAATAGCTTTGATGTATTTCATCGCATCGACAATGCCTTTGGTTAACGGTGCGGTTACCGCTCCCTTAAAAAAGGCAACTCCGATCAAGCCCCCATTGGCTGCAATTTTTTGGATGTGAACATCGGATAAATTTCGCGAATTGTCTAGGGTGCCCCGTACGCCGGTATGCGAAACGAGCACTGGGTTTTTTGTCTGCTCCAGAACATCATCGATCAGCGCTGGAGAAGCATGGGCCAAATCAATAAACATATGCAGTTCATCCATGCGCTGTATCACATCACGACCAAATTCGGAAAGGCCACCTTTGGTCATCCCATGTGCAGAACCACCTAGTTCGTTATCAAAGAAATGGGTGGGGCCGACCATTCGTACGCCTTCTTGATATAATTTATCGAGGTTTTCGATTTTTCCTTCCAGGCAATGTGCCCCTTCGAGACCCAAGAACCCGCCGGTCACCCGTTTGTTTTGCTTTCTGAGTGTTATAAGCCGATTCAGGTCATCGGCATTTTTAACGACGATGAATTCGTCGTTATAATCATTGGCGAATTTTTGCAAGCGACGACTTTGGTACGCTGCTCTTTCAAAAAGACTAAACCAATTTGATAGCGGTCTCCCCTGTAAAAAATTCAACAAGGTGATGTTATCAAAAGCTTCTGCCGTGTTATTTGAAAAGTTCTGCCCCACAGGAGATTTGGTAACGATGGTAAACGCCTGCAACGCCATGTTCGCCTCTTGCATTCTTGGAAAATCTACATGGCCGATACTGTTGTTAATTGTCAGGTCTCGGCTCCAAAGCAGGGCATCGCAATGCAGGTCGGCTATAAAATCAAGTGAATTGTATACAGCAAGGGCTTTGTCTGAAACCGCATAGGGAGGGAGTTGTTGGGTCGTATTCTTTTGCCCGTCCAAAATATTAGGGACAATAACTACGGTCAGCGTATAAAGTATCACCAAGCCGACCAAAGCTATCAAAAGCCACTTCCTTTTTTTCATTTCATTTATTTTGCTGCTTAAAAATAAGTAGAAATGCGAATTTTAAGTAGTTTGATTGTCGAAATTCAACAAATTAGATCAATGGGACAATCTTGTCTTGTTCGTGAGCAGCTATAACATCAAAAACTTTTGCCCTATTTGCACAAGGCATTATTCAGACCTTATATTTTTAGTACGCAAAAAGTCTTATTTTTTATCTGAAATCATACATCCCTTCCACTGATTAGCTGTTAATGAAATAATAAGAAAATCGAAATTATCAGATTTACAGGCGCCCGAAGATTTGCCTCCCGAACTAGAAAGAGTCTTAATATTTCCTGATTCATCCCGTGAGTAGTGTATTTCTATATCTTCATCAAAACTGTGTAAAACATCAATTCGGGAATTTAATTCCTCATCATTCATGTCGCTGTTTATTCGGATGGTTAAATCGAATTCCGCATCTGCAATCTTTTTGTAAACATTTGCTTCCGAAATTTGCGGCTTATTATTTTGTCCGGATACGTTATGGAAACCGATTAATAATACGGCCAGTATACCAATTTTTGTCATTTGTTTCATTGCTTCGCGTTTTAAATATATTTTTTAATGGTTTAGCTATGATCAAAGGGGGGGAGGGTGAAACTAAGTTTACCTTCTACCGCGCACATAGCAAATCTTTTAGTTTTTTTCTTTTCCTTATTAAAGCAGAATTCAAAAGATTTTGCGGAATTAGTAAGTAAGACCAATCCCTTAAATTTAACGCTTGACACCCTATTTGCCATAGATGTTTATCCACAGTATTTTTTTCTTAATTCCTTCGCCTCTTTGTCCGACTTATAACCGTGCAAAAGCAGTCCCTCTGTACAACCTATTTTTTTATCTAGAATTTGTTTTATCACATAATTTTTATAGCTCTCATTTTGTTTAAATCGATCAGAGACAAGCTTGATTGATTTTTTTGAATCAATATTTTCTAATTTTCCGCTAATCACCAATTCAAATAGCGTGTTTTCCAGTTCTTTAAGATGAGTTTCACTTTCAAGTTTAAAGTTAAATGATAGTACTTCGAATTTATTGGAAATGCCAAGTTGGTTTCTTATTCCTAAGCTTTTTGTTTCATTAGGATTGGAATAGATAAGATTAATTCTTTGACCATAATAAGCAATTATTCCAATTTGCAAGTCGGTCAGTTCATGATATTTATAATTCCTAGAATAATCTATAATTATTTCATCTTCGTTAAATTCAATATGACCATCCTTTATATTATCAATCCTTTCATAATCATAATATTGATATATGTATGAACTTATAAACGGTATGCAGGCAATCAAAAAAAAAGATAACGTTAAATTCTGAATATTTTCAAAGACGGGCATTTTATTGTTTAAATACAATAAACCAAATACCAGTCCAAACATTAATAGTCCAGTCCAAAATAATTGTTTGGTGATGGAAGGCTTATCCTTGATAATTTGATATTTATAAGCTGTAAATTTCAATTTCCGGAATAATGTGGCTAACAATTGGATGGCATAATGGATGCTATTCCTATTATATACTAAGTTACATTTTTTAATACGAATTGTTTTTGGGACATTGTCGTGTTTGAAGGATAGGTGTTTATAAAGGTACGTAGTGCTTCGTACCTAGATGAAAGGATTGCTTCGTACCTCGCAATGATGGTCTAAAACAGCGAAATTGCTTTTGAGGGATTGCTTCGTTCCTCGCAATGATGTACCACAGAGATTACTACGTGACTTGGCAGGGGAATTGCTTCGTACCTCGCAATGAAGGGGCTATCTTTTGTGAGTGGCCTTATTGTTCAATGGGTTTTCATACCATATCACTCCAAGACCTTGGCTATCTACACCGTAATTTTCTTCACAAGTAAGTACATCTAAATCCCCATCGCCATCGAGATCCAATAGCTCGATGCGGTCAAATTTATAACCTTCGGGGCCACTTAAATGATGCCATTCCCAAACGGAATCGGTAGGCTCATTTTTATACGTTAGCCAGATTAAACCCTCCTTGCTGTTGTCGCCAAGTGTATTTGAGCTATAGACAATGTCAAGCTTGCCATCACCATTGATATCGCCTAAGCTGACCGCCTTGCCCCTACCCGTTATTTCAGGAATATCAATGTTATAATGCTGCCAGTTAAGACCGGTATGGTCAAGTTTTCGCAGGTAAACAATTTTCTGATGGGTATATTCCGTAGCAATTACGTCTTCCAATCCATCACCATCAAGATCGGCCATATCCATAAACATAACCTCCAAACCTTTTGCCCCCATAAAGTGGTTCGCCCATTCTTGAGATTGCTTTCCAGTTTCTCCGGGATTCGATAACCAACGAACCCCATTTGTCGGTCCCGGTTTACGGTCAGAGGTTACAACATCAAGGTCGCCATCACCGTCTATATCTTTAACCAGAAGCGACATCACCCAAGTTGCCGAACTAATGGGGTGCCATTTCCAGTCGATCAAGTTATTTGGATTTTCCGGCGCTTGAAACCATCCGATTTTCGCTTCTGCCCCTTTGGCTCCAGCAATAAAATCCATTCCGTTGATGCCATCTATCTGAGAAGGAATCGCAAACATCCATTGCATGAGACCATCAGAAACCGGAAGAACCTCACTGGTCCATTTCGTGGAAACAAGATAGTCTTCCGGATTTTTTGGTGCCCAATTGATATAAACCTTTCTATTTTTTCCTTCCGTACTGCTGATGACATCAACAGCCCCATCATTATTTAGATCTACAAAAACGGCATCTTCAACAGAGGGCGTATTTCCTACAATTACGGATGGCCATTTTTCAGTTACCAAATTGTACCCGGGATGAACATAAACCTTGGTGAAGCCACCTTCTTCCCAACCCGTGGCAATATCCATTAAGTTGTCATTATTTAAATCTGCCAGCCTTACTCCATCTGCCCCACTAAATGAAGAATCTATTACGTGTCTTGGCCAAAAAGCACCTTGAGCAAGCATCAAAGATGGAAACGGCAACACTAAAATAAGTATGCGTATTGAAAAATATTTCATGAAACCTTGTGCTGTTTTAAAATGACGCTCTATTTATTCTCCCATAAAAACTAACTGCGTATTGGTTTTCCACGGACTTTTTCCTAGGGTTGTATATTTTTTAAAGTCCAATCATCAGCTACAACTTGGTAAAGTTTTCTTTCGTGAAACCTTGTTTTCTTGAATTCCATAAACTCAATTCGTGTCGGTTTAATCGAAAATCCACTCCAATTCTGCGGCCTGCTTATTTTGGTGTTTTCCGAAACTTTATCCAACACTTTTTGTTCCAGTTTTTTCAGATTGTCAGTTTCTTTCCCCTGCTCACAAATTAAAGATACCGCTTGAGAATTTGTGTTGCGCGCTTCAAAATATTTATCTGCAAGTTGATCAGATATTTTTGAAGCAATACCTTGAATTCTAACCTGCCTTTCTGTTTCCGTCCACCAAAAAGTCAATGCTACCTTATTATTGTTTTCAATTTCAAGTCCCTTTCTCGAATTTAACGGGCCCGTAATAATAAACGAATCATCAATTAACTCTTTAAAGGAAACAAATCTAGCGTTGGGGAAATCATCTGTTCCCATGGTAGACAAGCAAACTGCTGTCGGAATACGGACTTTTGATAATTTTAATTCTTCGTCAAACCACTTTAAAAAAAGCTGCGTCGGTTGCTCTTTATTCTTCATTTCAATCTAAACTCAATTTTTTTTCAATTTACAGGCGCTATAGGTATACTTATTAGGTCCACCGATTATACACTAATTTACACTTTTTAAAAATAGCCGCACGAGTTAGTATAGGCGTGTCAGAAAAATAAGGGTTTTAGGTTATTGCTTACTCGGGACCTCTAGGAAGAGGTTGCTTCGTGCCTCGTAGTCAAAGTCGAGACGGAGCAGATTGTTTCAAGAGATTGCTTCGTGCCTTGGTGGAGAGATTGCTTCGTGCCTCGCAATGAGGAACTTGACGGATTGCATCGTTCCTTGCAATGATGGGTTTATTGTTGTGAAAATCGGTTTATCGTGATTTGGCGCACCGCACTTTTTTGGGTTCCCCATAGGTGCAATGCTCCTTGATTGTCGACTTGAAGGCCTGCAGCACCTCCAAAATCAACTCCATTTTTACAATAAAAAGCTTTGCTAAGCACTTTTTTCATTATCGGCTCGAAGGTACCTCGGTTACTTACAAGAATTAAATCTGCATAGCTTAACGCATCTTCTTCATAAGTTCCAATGGCATAAATGGCTTCGTCATCCTTAATCAAATTAATCGATTGATAGCCGGCCCAATCGTCAGGAGCCGCAAAACTCTTGAGTATTTTTTGATTTCCAGTTTTAGGGTTCACACGGTAGAAATCCCAATTGCGGCTGTCCCAATTGCTAACCAACATAAGATAGCCATTCTTCATGGCCAACAAACCCGTAGCCCCAGCAGTTTGTAACTCCACTTCACCCTGCCTTTTGATAATCATATTTTGTCGGGCCCTATAAAGGTTGCCCGTTTTATAATTATACAGACAAACCTTTGAGGCCGTCTTAATCACATTGTCCTCTATTCCCACTACCATATACGGTTCGCTAACCTGAATGCCTCCCGCATGTCTAAAAGGTTCTTTCATCAAAGGAATAAGCCTGTCCGTTTTTTGTGTCGCCAAATCGGCCTGTAAAACATAGGCGGTGGTTTGTGAACTCCCAGAGATAAGTATTTTTTCGACACCGTTATTTACCATCACCTGTACTCCCTGAAAATGACCGTTAGCAGTAGGTACATCTAGGGTATTTTTCAAAACGATTACTTCCGGCGTTGTGTCTAATGCTTTAAAAGCCTCGGGTACGTTCTTTACCTCTTGACCAAAACTGAAATTAGGGTACAAGCATAAAATAATCATTGGAAAAAATAGGCTTCGAAAACTCATGGTAACGGTTAATTCGATAATTAGGAACCCTACGAATTTAGCGGTTTTTTGACAATATCGATTGGCACGAAGAGCAAGCATTCTGAAAAAACGCTAAAGAAGATGCATAAGTCGATTCCAATTGTCACATTTGCTATTCGTTTCGATACGCTTAGGTTTTATCTGGTTTGGGAAACTTTCGCATCGGGGAATATCTCTTATAACTATCGAATATTTCACGGTCAGGACCAACAATACGTGGGTCGTTGGTTCTTTTCAATTCCTCCAACAATTCCTTTTTTAAATCTTTTTCAATGATTTTGAACGACTGCTTACCGGATAGATTTTTTAAGCAAGCGGGATCTTCGGTCACATTAAAAAGTTCATATTCGGGTCGTTTGGCAACCGCCAGTTCGAAATAGGGCTCAATTTCGTCTACCTCATAATTTTCGATGAGATATGTTTTTGAAGGGCAATCATCGATATCGGTATAGGCACCGTTGGGGATGTATTTATGTTGTTCGTCCAAACCATGCATCGGAAGTAATTGTAACGAATCGTTTGCGTCGAATTTTTGGGGAGCACCTGCCGGCCAACGTTCCGATTTCATGTTCCAAATCAAAAGATGATCTCCCTTTCGGATGGCTCTTTGCGGATATCCCCAATTCAAATACCGCGAAGAAGAATGACGCTCCCTGCCCGAAAATACGGCGCGCTCTTTTTTTGAAACAAGGCCATTTTCCTTTCTTTTTAAAATATGTAAAATACTTTTTCCGGTAATCGGAAGCATTCCTTTAGATGACGTATTCGTTATCTCAAGAATCGTCGGTGCAATATCTACAAAACCGACGGCATCATTAACAATTCTATTTGATGAAAACCCTTTCGGGTATCTAATGGCCAACGGTACATGCACGCCATATTCATAACTATTTGCCTTGGCCCGAGGAAAGGGCATGCCGTTATCGGCCGTTACGATGACAATGGTATTTTCCAATTCCCCGATTTCCTCAAGATAATCGAGCATTCTTTGAAGATGAAGATCAAACCATTCAATTTCTACGGCATAATCCAACAAATCGCCCCGAATCTCATCATTGTCCGGAAGAAATTCCGGCACATCAACATCTTCCAACCTTTTCGACCTATTTTTCCACGATCCTTTTTCATATCTCCGATGTGGTTCTCGACCTCCATACCAGAAAAAAAATGGTGCGTCACCCTCATCATGCTCTAAAAAATATTTGAAATTTTCGAAATAATTAGTTGTACTGATGCCTTCGGCAAAACGCTCGTCCTCTTGTCCGTCGTAACTTATATTGCTATGGGCGATTCCTGCAGCATCCGATTTTCGCCATAGTGAATCTTCTGCCGTTCGCGCATATTGAAAAGGACCCACACCCTTACCCGTTCGTCCCACTGAATATCCATTCTTCTCAATCAGGTCGACAAACGGAACATGTTTTTTCAACCATGCGGAAGCATGTTGGCCAGATTGTTCATTTTGCCAATGGTGCCTTCCCGTAATGATGGCACTTCTTGAAGGGGCACAGCCCGGAGAACCGGCATAGCAATTCGAAAAATACACACCTTCGCGGGCTACCCTATCGAAAGCAGGCGTTTTTATAAAATTAGACCCTTCAAAGCTTGTATGCAAGAACGATTGATCGTCGCTGATAACGAATAGAATGTTAGGACGGTCTTGACCATAAAAATCATACTGACACCCCGAAAGCGTCAGTATTATTATAACATGGGAATATACTTTGGATAATTTCATAGTTACAGATGATTGTAGAATTGTATCAAACTGTACTAATGTACCATTTTTCAAGAAATGATGAAATGGAAACTTTGAGAAGGCTGGTATTACGCATTAATAACCTCCAATTGCTTTGTATCTTAATGGAGAGATTGCTTCGTACCTCGCAATGATGGGCCTGGAGAGGTTGCCTTACTTTTTTTCGAAGTGCCCGATTTACTTTTTCAAAATTGATTAACCGTAATCCGGTGCTCTGCTTTTGGCAAATGAAAAACCAATGTAGGCCTAATTATTCAACGGAACATCTGGTTTGGGTGGACTGGCATTTATGAATAAAATTCCAAAAATTCGGGAAAGGCAAATAAACGCCCTGTGGTCAATAACGGATCGGATTTGATTTTTTGTTCCCAAGTATTGTCGCTTTCCTGTAATAAATTAGTGGTACTCTGAAAATTAAGAAAAAGCATCAGGTCTATATTCGTTTTAGATTCCATGGCATCATTTGTTTAGTTCGACAATTACTTCATGCACTTATTAAGTCGAAATTTATTCGGTTTACATACGTTTAATCGCGTTGGGACTCATATTCATTTGGTGTCTGACAATATCTTTATCGAGTAATATAAAGTTACAACCGTTTTTAAGCGTTGATATGGCTTTTGTACCGTTGGAATACAATAGCGTGTATTTTACCAAAAAGCAATTGTCTTCATTATCATAATCAATGTGGCAATCGGTCTTTGAGTACCCCATATAGATAAGTGCCTAGCATGGCACCAAAAATAACGACCAAAATAGGCACATAACCTGCTCCTACCAATGTAAACATGGGGCCCGGACAAGCACCCGCCAATGCCCACCCCAAACCAAAGACAATACCTCCAAAAAGATATTGCCTGATACCTTTTTCTTTAGGCATAAACAGAATTTTCTCCCCGTAAAACGACTTGATATTGTACCGTTTTATCCATTGTACCATAGCAATACCAATGACCAGGGCAGAACCAATAATACCATACATGTGAAAGGATTCGAACTTGAACATTTCATAAATCCGGAACCATGAAGCGGCCTCCGACTTGAACATTACAATTCCGAAAAATATGCCTATAAATAGATATGAGAGTGTGCGCATCGTTTAGAATAAAAGGGGAAATATTAAATGTATCATTACCAAACCACCAATAAAGAAACCGATTACGGCTATCAATGATGGCAGTTGCAAGTTACTAAGCCCAGATATGGCATGGCCAGAAGTACACCCATTGGCATACCTTGCACCAAAACCGACGAGTAGGCCACCAACTGCCAATAGCACCAAGCTTTTTATATCTGTCAATGCAGCGGTATCGAACAATTCGGTAGGTAAATAAGCTTTTCCTGCGCTCTCAAAACCCAACGAGTTCAGGTCGCCGATGGTTTTAGGGTTTATTGCTACGGCAACATCCGGTGAAAGCCAATGAGAACCTATATAACCTCCGATTATAGCACCGACCACCACCACCAAGTTCCAGCGCTGGGCCTTCCAATCGAACTTAAAGAAATCAGTGGTTTTATCAGCCCCGCAAATGGTACATAATGTGCGTAGGTTTGATGACATACCGAACTTTTTGCCAATCATTATCAACAAAAACATTATGACAGCAATCAGTGGGCCCGAAACATACCAAGGCCAAGGTTCATATATTAAATTCATGAAGTAACGTCGTTAAATGCAAAGAAAGGTGATTTCATTATGAAGTTATGTAACATTTGTTACAAAAGAATGGGACCAAGAAAAACGTAGGCAAACAAAAGATTTCAATGGTCTCCGTATCCAATATCGTCCATTTTGCCTTTAAAGACCCGATATTGTATCACAAAATAGATAATCACAAGAATCAAGGCTATGACGAACCAGTTCAATCCGACTGTAAGTCCGTACGAATCGGCGGCAACATTATAAATCGTCAAAGACGGATTTACATCATTCGTCGAGGGCAACACATTAGGAAAGATGGATGCTACCGTGGTAGCAAAACCTCCCAACAAGAAAAGCGTAGAAAACAAAAACCCTTGACCGTCTTTTTTGAATCTTTTGACATTGAACAGACCGGAAAGACCCGCAAATGTAATTACGGGGAAGACCCACAACCAAGGGGTTTCGATAAAATTATGAAAAGGTTTCGGTTCAATCACATGCCATACCAATAAGGAAACTACTACCAAGGCCAATAGCACAAAATTCAATCGGAAAATCACTTTTTTGAGCTTTTCGTTCAAGTCGGCATTAGTCTTGAAAATAATCCAATTCGCCCCGTGAATAGTCAATGTCACTACTCCGATAACACCCAATAGAAGGGTAAACCAATCGATAATGCCGAGGTGCTCGGCTGTTGGGCTAAAGGTTGCGTTCCACAAGGGCAAAAAGAAATAATGCGCCTCATGCGTAGAAACTCCATTTTCTACAATACCCAAATTCACGCCCCGAACCACATTTCCCAAGGCAACCCCGAAAAACAATGCCAGAAGCAGACTAGAAATTCCGAAGGCCTTATCCCAAACACTTTCCCATAAGCTGTTGTGTACTTGTCCCCTTAGCTCTAAGCCTATGGCCCTAAAGATCAACAACCACAAAATCATCATCAAAGGCAGGTAAAAACCACTGAAAGACGACGCATATAGGGTAGGAAAAGCGAAAAAAAGCACCCCGCCAGAAGCAATCAACCACACCTCGTTAGCGTCCCAAAAAGGACCTATGGCACTGGTGATGGCTTTTTTGTCTTTTTCTTTCTTTGCAAAGAACAAGTGAACAATGCCGGCCCCAAAATCATAGCCATCAAGTACGACGTACATGCCCAACATCCCCATCAAAACGATATACCAAAATAACTCCATAATTAAACTTTTGCGGTTTCAGGTCCCTTGTTTATTATTTTTCCCACCAAAATCAAAAACAACATCCCTAGCAATAGGTACAGCCCTACAAAACCCAATAGTGTGAAAAGGGTGTTTCCAGCGGATACCGTAGGTGATGCCCCATCAGCAGTGCGCATCAAATTATAGACCAACCACGGCTGCCTACCAAGTTCAGCGGTGTACCATCCGGTAGTGTTGGCGATATAGGGAAAGGGCAGTGCAAAAACGAGCGCCCATAAAATCCATTTGGTTTTGTATAACTTTTTACGCCAAAGCTGTAGGGCCGCTACGAACATCAATGCTATAAAAACGGTACCTAAACCTACCATAATATGGTAGGCGTAATAAAGCCCGGGAATATTGGTAGGATAATCTTTTTCATCGAATTCGTTCAGCCCCTTTATTTGAGCGTCCCATCTCTGATAGGTCAAAAAACTCAACACATTCGGTACGGCGATTTTGTTATCCAGTTTTTTGTTTTCAGTATCGGGTTGACCTATCAATACGATTTCTGAGCCCCCATCAACGGTTTCGAAAATACCTTCCATGGCAGCAAAAGTAACGGGTTGGTGTTCAACAACATTTTTGGCGGCCCAATCACCAGTAGGGAAAGCCACAAGAACTGAAGCGGCCAAACCAAATAGCACACCAGTTTTGACAAACAATTTTCCGAATTCGCTATGCTTGTTGTTCAAGATATAAAATGCACCGATAGCAGCGACTACAAAAGCCGCAGTTATCAATGAGGCCAACTGATTATGAATATAGGAAGGCCATAACCACGGATTTGAGAAGAGGGCGGAAAAATTGTTGAGCACGAATTTCCCGTTCTCAACTATTTCAAAACCTACGGGGTGCTGCATCCACGAATGCGTCGCTATGATCAAAAAACCACTTGCCCAAGACCCTAAAAAGACCAAGAATCCGGTAAGAAAATGAAGTTTTTGACCCAGTAATTTTTCACCAAAAAGGAACATCCCCAAAAATGAGGACTCCAAAAAGAAGGAAAACATGCCTTCCATGGCTAAAGTCTGTCCAATAATGCCTCCTGTTAATTCCGAAAATTTTGCCCAGTTCGTTCCGAATTGAAATTCCATGGGTATACCCGTTACCACACCCATGGCAAAATTCAAGGCAAAAATTTTCATCCAGAATTTGGCCGCATCATTATATATGTCAAGCTTGGTTCGTAAAAATTTCCACTTAAAATAGACGATCATTAAAGAAAGTCCCATGGTTAATTGCGGAAATAAGTAATGGAAAGTTATCGTGAAGGCGAATTGCATCCGATCGTAAAAAAGCATGTCTTCCATAAAAGGATGGTATTTTGGAATAAGCAGTACAAAAATACGGATAAGACCAACGTAATTATCGTGGTCACTTTAGAAATAAAAAGAAATTTCCCGAAACAGAAATCTCTTTTTTAGCTTTTAAAAGCATCGTATAAAATACCACTTGAATTATCCATTTATTATTTTACTAATTGATATTAGAGTTCAGTCGGACAGACATAGTCAGAAACTGGTACGCCCGCTTCTTTGATTGCCCCGAAACCTCCTGCCACATCTATCATATTATGAATGCCCCGACTTTTGAATATCCATGCTTATCATGCTTCGATAACTTCCCGTACAATACAGGTAAATGGTTTCTCCAAAAGGGAATTCAGAAATATGGCAGTATTATCTGTCACTATTTAAAATCAAAAGTAGTTAGGTACCATCCATTGCACAGTGACCAAAGTTACAAAGCCGTTCCTTTTTCATTGAAAGGCTTTTTCCCTCTCTTACCATTAGAATATTGGGAATACTAGCTTTGGCATCCTATTTGGGTCTGGACTTCAAAGATATGTGCTCATTTCAACATACAATATGTCGCCATTTGCCAAAACCTCTTATAATGATATGATTTTTAAGTAGTTTCTGTGCAGTTCAATCTTGCCCATTCGTTCTAACTTCTTTAACAGCCTCGAAATAACCACTCTAGAACTATGCAATTCATATGCAATTTCTTGATGGGTATTTTGAACGCTATTACTTTTATTGACTCTTGCTTTTTCTTTCAAATAAGCAATAAGACGTTCGTCCATTTTACTAAAGGCAATAGTATCCAAGGTATTCAAAAGCTCATTCAATCGAGTGTGATAGCTATCGAACACAAAATTCCTCCATGACTTGTATTTTGCTGTCCATTCTTCCATTTTAGCCACGGGTATCATGATAAGTTTGGTATCGGTTTCGGCAATGGCCCTAATCTCACTTTTTGAATCTCCCATGCAACAGGTCATCGTAAGCGAGCAAGTCTCGCCCCGTTCTAAATAATACAATAGCAGTTCATCGCCATCACTGTCTTCGCGTAAAACTTTTATTGCGCCTGAAATTAAAAGGGGCATACTCTTTATATAGTCACCGATCTCAATCAACTTAAATCCTTCGGGGACCTCCTTAATGGTGCCTACCTGGATTATTTCGTTGATCAGGTCTTCTTCAAACACCTTTCCGTAACTTTCTTGTAATTCTTTTAACATAGTTATGTCTTATATCATGGACTTGTCTTGAGTTTATACCCGCCCCAATTTTCACATCGTTAAATTACTAACTAATCGGTATTAACTCCAAAAAAAAACCTTAAAGGTCAAATGACCTTTAAGGCTAATAAACACCAAACATAATCTTCTTATTTCACAACCAAGACATTATCAATAGCTGTAGGGTTTAAAGGGCAGAAGTATATATACTCTCCCGCCTGTAAGACAGTAGGTTTTGAATGTTGCGTTTTTCCATTGGCAACAGCTTTCGTTACATAGGCCGTTTGAATATGGTTTTCCGGTTTACTAACATCTCTTCCTTTTTCTACCAATACAAAACCGACATCGTGCCCCACTTCGTTATTGTGGACGGCGAAAACATAAGTTCCAGCGGAAACCGTAATTCCTTTTTGGGTAAATTCACCGGGAGTCTGCTCCAAAGAAATGACCTTGGAAGTTTGCCCATCTTGCGCATTTATTGAAAATACTACACCGAATAGTAATGTAACTAGTGTGATTATCTTTTTCATGATTTGTTTTTAAAGTTTATGAATTATATGTTTTAACGGAAAGTATGGTCAAGAATAATGCATGACCTACCATCTACTGTTATACTTCAACTGCTTCCAAAGGTTGGGCAGCGGGAAAGTCTACGGGTACATCTGTCGTTTTATGGATATAGTTCGATATGGTTTTATCTCCAACCAAAACTACGGTGTCGATCAACTGTTCTTTTGTCCATCCCGCGTTAAAAAAATCATCAATAACAATAGTGTTGGTAGCGCCCCTATTTTCAGTAATGTTCTTTGCTAAGGCCGCCAAAGCATTCAATTTGGCATTAAAAGAGGCTTTTCCTGTTCGCAGCTCCAAAATTTCGCCATCACTGAAACCATTCATCTTACCCATCGCCGTATGTGCTGCCAAACAATACGTACAATTATTTACCTGGCTTACAGCGAGGTTCACTACTTCTTTCTCTTTATTGCTTAACGAAGTCTTGGCTCCGCTTAGATTTAAATAGTTCTCCAAAGCATTTTCGCTATGCGCATAAGTGGCATATAAATTGGGTACAAAACCAACTGCTTTTTCTAAATTATCGAAAATACCTTGGTTTTTCGTACTTACTTCTTCTCTAGTGGGTACTTTAAATTTGCTCATAACTTTTAAACATTTATGACCTATCCCTTTTTGGAAATGGACTGATTATTCATTAAAATTTTTGTTTGTATTTAATTAAGGTCTATCCGTATCACAATAAAAATCGTGGTGATGCTTTTGCTCACAATGTGTTTCCGAATTGATAGTGTTCCACACTGGTCTTTTGGGCGTCCGGAAAATTTCAATTAAGTTGAAAATAGATATATGCTTTGTCTTCATCTGGTGATATTTTTAATTACACTGCAAAGATGAGACAGAATGCAAGGGAGGTGTTATGAAGGATTGCCCGAAGGCTTGCACAAATTTCCCTTTAGACCGACAATGCGCCGATTGTCCGGAATTCGGTAGGTGAGTAGGAGGTCATTTTCTTGAAAAAACGGCTGAAATGTGCGGGGTCATTGAACCCTAGCTCAAAGGCTATTTCTTGATTTTGTTTATCACTAAAACTTATAAGTCTTTTTGCTTCCAAAGCCACACGCTCTAAAATTATTTGTTGCGGTGACTTCTGGTTATATATGGCAAATAGATTGGAAAGGGTTTTGGGACTCTTAAAGAGCATATCGGCATAATCACTTACTTTACGTTTAGACTTAAAATTTGTATCTACCAAGACATTGAACTTTCGTATGATATCTATTTGGTCATTGTCAAGAGTCTTGACTATCAACTGTTGTTTTGCCAAGCGCGTACAGATAATGATCAATCGTTTTAATAACATTTGTAGCATATCGCCCTGAATATTATCGCGTGGTGTAGAAAATTCGTCAACAAAAACTTCGTATAGCGTGTTAAACTTTCGTTCTTGATCGGCTGGTATTTGTATAATAGGAAGGTCTTGAGTGCCAAAAAAAAGAATTCCATTACACGACACCTCGCTGTCATGATCTACAATGCAGTAAAATTCTCTGTTGAACAAAAAGGCAGTTAACGGCTGCTGCGCTTTTTTATATGATACATGCTGCAAATATGTGGTGGTCAGCAACTGACCAGGCAGCAAAGCGACCTCTAAACCATCAACCTCAAGCACAACGGTAACCTCGTTTCTATTCCAAACAATAGTAATGTTGTCATTTGTGTTGGAAAAACGTTTTTCATTGACTTTTATATCACTAGTCAGTGCAAAAAGAGAACCAATTTTAGAATCATGAAACTCAAACATCATAATGAATGGAATTCGTGAAGCCTATTGGTCATATTTTCAGTTTGTAACTTACAATTCAAAGGCATAAAAAAAGACCGATTTCCATATATCTATATGGAAATCGGTCTTTATCAATACTATTATAGGTGTTTCCTAAAAGCTACAGCTCTCTATTTCAGTAACCCTTAGCGTGTTTACCATTCCTTTATCTTTTATTGGCATGGCGGCAAGACTAATAAGCATATCGCCGACTTCCAAATATCCCTTTTTACAAGCAATTCCGTTCACATCTTCGATAGTCTCATCGGTTGAAACGTACTTATCGTAAAAGAATGCCTTCACCCCCCAGAGCAAGCTCAACTGCGTCAATATTCTTTTGTTCGAGGTGAACACTAAAATATGGGCACTGGGCCGCCAAGCGGATATCTGAAAGGCCGTATAACCACTGTTGGTCAATGTTGATATGGCCTTCGCCTGAATTTCATTGGCCATTATCGCCGCGTGATAGCAAACCGATTTTGTAATGTACCGCTTCGTTCTAATATGCGGTGGATCATGTGGTACTTGAATCAATTCAGATCCCTCAACACTTCTTAGGATACTTGACATTTTTTCAATAACCTCAACAGGGTAATTACCTACCGAAGTTTCGCCTGAAAGCATTACGGCATCAGCACCATCCATAACGGAGTTTGCGACATCGTTTACCTCTGCCCTAGTCGGGGTCAGACTGGTAATCATAGTTTCCATCATCTGGGTAGCGATGATAACAGGTATTCTTGCCTTTTTGGCTCGTAATACCAATTGCTTTTGTATCAATGGAACTTCTTGTGCGGGCACTTCAACACCCAAATCGCCCCTTGCTACCATCAAACCGTCGCAATAAGCAACAATCTTATCGATATTCTCAACAGCTTCCGGCTTCTCAATTTTAGCAATAATCGGAATCTTGTGTTCTGAATGTTCTTTTATAATACTCTGAAGATCAATAAGATCTTGGCTGAAACGCACAAAAGAAAGTGCAATCCAATCGACATCCTGAGATATGGCAAAAATTGCATCCTTTATATCCTTTTCGGTCAGTGCCGGTAACGAAATGTTCGTGTTCGGTAAATTCACCCCTTTTTTGGATTTCAACGGTCCTCCTTGGATCACCTTCGCCCTTACCTGGTCTTTTCCGTTCGTAGAAAGCACTTGGAACATGAGTTTTCCGTCATCCAATAAGATGCGTTCGCCTGCCTTTACGTCCTTTGGAAAAGTATCATAGTTCATATATACCCTTTCGCTGGTACCTTCGAACGGTTCCCCGGTAACAAAAGTGATTTCATCACCTGGTGATACGACTACTTCACCGGCCATTACCCCTACTCTAAGTTTGGGGCCCTGTAAATCGGCAAGAATCGAAGTATTCGTCTCCATTTCTTCATTAAGCTCACGAATCATTTTTATGCGCTCGGCAACGTCATCATAATCGGCATGGGAGAAATTTATCCGGAAGACATCGACACCGGCTTCGACCATTTTCTTTAGCACCTCTTTTTTGCTAGTGGCCGGGCCTAATGTGGCAACTATCTTTGTCTTTTTTATACTTGGCATTGAATTAAAAAATTAAATTATTTTTAGATTTTAGATTTTCGGTGTCCACATTGTAGGCTAAAACAACCTTTGGTATGGAAAGAATGGATTTGAGGAGATTTCCTCCCATCGCTATGGCTTCTTGTTCTATTTTCAAAAAGTAATCAACTTCTTTGTACTCAGGAATCAAATAGTCTGTTGAGTACAATGGTTCATCTTGAAAAAGATCTGTTCGCACTTCAGTGTTTACGTTTTGACTTTTGTTTGCTATTAAGGCCCAGTGCTCTTCCTTTACATCATCGTTCCACTCAAAAATGGGAAAAGAAACATGTGTTTTCAGGTCTAAATCCTTGGCACACCTTTTAAAATTTAATTTTAAATATTTATTCAGTTCATAGGCCATTGCGTGGTCTTCTAAACTACAATGCATCGCAATTAAACTAAAAGAGATTTCATAAAAATCTTCGGAAATCTTGTGTACTGCAACCATGGTCGTACAAAAACGTAAATATAGGAGTTATAACCAACAAAGCCTAATACGATATTAGGTTTGGATGATAGATCTATTACTAAAACGTTATAGTTAGCTTTAGACCTAGGTTTTGGGCTTGCTCATTCTATCTTGTAGTGCAAAATACGCCCTTTTTGAAGCCTTCTCCTCTGCCTTCTTCTTAGAGGTCGCCCTGGCCTTAGCTACAACGTTGCCCGCAATCGATAATTTAACCGCAAAATGTTTGACGGCATCGTTTCCAGTATCTTCATAAACATTGAAGTTGAACGTTTTTTTCTGTTTCTGACACCATTCAATTATCAAACTTTTATAGCTGATAACCTTACCTTCCAATTGCTCAATATCGACATAAGGTTCAATGACCCGTTCATCAATGAACTTTTCACAATACTGGTACCCCCGATCAAGATAAATCGCACCTATCAATGCCTCAAAAACGTTGCCGTGAATATTATCACCAAAATGAGATTTAGGAATTCTACTTTCTACAAATTTTATGAGCTGAAGATCTTTACCCAACTCATTGAGGTGCTTTCTACTTACTATCTTCGAACGCATCTTAGTCAGATAACCTTCATCTCCCTCAGGAACTGCGGCGTACAAATGTTTTGAAATAATCGTCCCCAACATAGAGTCGCCCAAAAATTCAAGCCGCTCATAGTTCATCGGAATACCTTCTTTATCCCTTTTGTTCATCGAACGATGCAAAAAGGCCTTCTTATAAATGTCAAGGTTTTTGGGCTTGAATCCAAGAATTGCTTTTATTCCCAAAAAAAAATCCCCATCCTCCTTAGAATGGGAATTGAATATTTTGGAAGTAAAATTCATTATTAAACTTAACTGATTTTCTTAAAGACGACACAGGCATTATGTCCTCCAAACCCAAATGTATTGCTCATGGCCACTTTGACATCGCGTTTCTGTGCTTTGTTCAGTGTCAAGTTTAGTTTTGGGTCTATATTTTCGTCGACCGTAGTATGATTGATTGTTGGCGGTACGATACCGTGTTCCATGGCTAAAATCGAAGCAATTGCCTCAATGGCACCGGCCGCACCCAGTAAGTGCCCTGTCATAGATTTGGTTGAATTGATATTAATGTCGGGAGCATGCTCTCCGAATACCTGGGAAATAGCTTTTAATTCGGCTACATCGCCCAATGGAGTAGAAGTACCATGTGTGTTTATGGCATCTACATCTTCCGGTTTTAATCCTGCATCCCTTAAGCAGTTCTTCATCACCTGAACTACCCCAATTCCATCAGGATGGGGAGCTGTCATGTGATACGCATCACTTGAGAGTCCACCTCCCACAACCTCGGCATAGATTTTCGCACCTCGTGCCTTGGCGTGTTCGTATTCTTCTAAAATCAAGGCTCCTGCACCTTCTCCAAGAACAAAACCGTCACGGGTGGCATCAAAAGGTCTTGAAGCTGTTTCAGGACTTTCATTTCTTGTTGACAAGGCATGCATTGCTCCAAATCCACCCATACCCGCTATGGTAACCGCTGCTTCACTTCCACCGGTTACAATAACGTCGCAATGCCCCAAACGAATATAGTTCAAAGCGTCAATCATCGCATTCGCCGCTGAAGCACAAGCTGATACAGTTGTATAGTTTGGCCCCATAAAGCCATGCTTTATAGAGATATGGCCGGGTGCAATATCTGCAATCATCTTGGGAATAAAGAAAGGATTGAATCGTGGTGTACCATCGCCTTGGGCAAAGTTCATCACTTCGTTCTGAAAAGTTTCGAGTCCGCCTATTCCGGCACCCCAAATAACGCCTACGCGAAATTTATCGACTACGTCTAAATCAATTCCAGAGTCTTTAATCGCTTCATCAGAAGATACCAAGGCATATTGCGCAAAACGATCAAGTTTACGTGCCTCTTTTCTATCGAAATGGTCTTCCGGTGAATAATTTTTTAGTTCACAGGCAAATTTTACCTTAAACTTTTCGGTATCGTAATACGTGACCGGCGCTGAGCCGCTTTTACCGTTTACCAAACCGTTCCAATACTCTTCAATATTGTTACCTATGGGTG
Organism: Kriegella aquimaris; assembly: GCF_900103215.1. Taxonomy (GTDB): domain Bacteria; phylum Bacteroidota; class Bacteroidia; order Flavobacteriales; family Flavobacteriaceae; genus Kriegella; species Kriegella aquimaris. Next base: position 203,470 of record NZ_FNGV01000002.1, on the reverse strand, counting down.
TTAAAGCACCCAAGCCAGTAACTACAACTCGCTTTAATTGCATTAAATCAAATTTTGATTAATTTTAAGCCTAGCGTAAATTAAAAAAAATTATCCATGCGATACTGTTACCACATGGATAATTTTAGATCTTATTCAAGAAATCATAAAATTACTTCGCTTCTTCTATATAACTTATGGCTTGGCCAACAGTTGCGATATTCTCAGCTTGATCATCTGGAATTTGAATATCAAATTCTTTCTCGAATTCCATAATCAACTCTACGGTATCCAATGAATCTGCCCCTAGGTCGTTGGTAAAGCTAGCTTCTGGCACTACTTCGTTCTCATCAACACCCAATTTATCAACGATGATAGCTTTTACTCTTGATGCAATGTCTGACATAATAATATTGGTTTTAAAAATTTTAAATTGATGGCAAAAATAAAAAACTTTGGATGAATAACACCATTTGTCGTTAAAATGTCTGGTAATTTAAGAAATTTTAATTCAAGAATGGTATTTTAGCCCAAGAAATCATTCTCCATTTTGGTAATGTCCTCCACACCATGAAAAGCATCGTTCTATTTGCCTCGGGCTCCGGCTCCAATGTCGAAAATATAGTGAATTATTTTGAAAACAACTCCAATGTGACCATTGCCGGGGTACTGACCAACAAAAGGGACGCAAAGGTAATAGACCGATGCAATCGATTAAAAATCAATGCATTATACTTCAATCGACAAGCGTTTTATGGTTCAGATTGTGTGCTTGAAATAGTACGTTCATTTAATCCTGATCTCATCGTACTTGCAGGTTTTTTATGGAAAATGCCCAATAATATTTTGGAAAACTTTCCAGAAAAAATCGTCAATATTCATCCTGCTTTATTACCAAAATATGGAGGAAAAGGCATGTTCGGTATGAATGTTCACAAAGCTGTCAGGGAAAACAATGACGTTGAAACGGGCATAACTATACACTACGTAAACGAAAATTACGATGAAGGGGCCATTATTTATCAAGCAAAAACCATTGTTTTACCTGACGATTCTCCTGAAATGATTGCCGAAAAAGTACATAAACTGGAGTACGAACACTATCCCTCAACCTTGGAAAAACTGTTAGCACCTAAAACGTAATGGCTCAAAAAAAAGAAAAGTTTTATACGGTCTGGAAGGGAAAAAGGCCAGGTATCTACACCACATGGAAAGATTGCAAAGCTGCTATTACAGGCTATAAAGGCGCTCAGTATAAATCTTTTGCAACTTTCGAAACAGCCAAAAAGGCCTATAATGGCAATTATGATGATTTCAAGGGGAAGAAAAAGGGGGAACTCTTACTTTCACCGGAACAATTGCTTAAGATCGGTCGCCCTAACTATCATTCAATCGCGGTCGATGCCGCATCAAGCGGTAATCCGGGAATTATGGAATACCAAGGGGTCGATACCAAAACAGGAAAGAAATTATTCAAGCAGGGGCCATTTGCAGAAGGCACAAATAATATAGGTGAGTTTTTGGCCATTGTACATGGGCTTGCCTTTTTAAAAGAACGCAAAAGCGATAGAATCATTTATACCGATTCTCGCACGGCGATGAGTTGGGTGCGCAAAAAAACCTGCAACACGAAACTTAAGGAAACGTCCAAAAACAAAGTAATATTCGATTTGGTAAGAAGAGCCCTTCTTTGGCTTGAAAATAACTCATACGATACACCTGTTGTGAAATGGGAAACTAAGGCATGGGGCGAAATTCCGGCTGACTTTGGTAGAAAGTAATCAAAATGCGCCCATTACAAGAACCACTAAGAATTTTGTTGCCAAAAATAATCTAGGACAAACCATTTGACAACAAATATTAACGTAGATTCTTACAGTATAGATTATTTTTGGTATATTCAATTCCCGCAGTATTGATTCATAAAATTTATCAGTTATGACCGTTAAACTTCTTTGTTGGAACATGGAATGGATGAACGATTTATTCGATGGAGATGGCAATTTTCATGCAGACGACCACAAACCCCAACATTCGAGGAGCACTACGGTACTCGAAAGAAGAAAAGACCTTTCGGGGGTAATCGATGAACTTCAGCCAGAAATAATTGTAATTATAGAAGGCCAAAATCGCACCAAAGAGCTCCAACTCTTTTTTGACGAAGATGTAACTGGAACATGGGAAACCTATATACAGGCGACAAAAGGCTCTACCCAATGTATAGGTATCGCCATTCGCACAGACACTGATAAATTTGACGACCAAAATCCGATAATTAATTACAATACAGTGAACAATGTTGTTTTCGATGATTTTCAACTAGACAATGAAAACGACGGAATTATAGAAATATACAAATACGAAAGAAAACCACTATACTCTGAGGTTAAATTAAAAAATGGGGAACGTTTTCGCATCTTAGGCCTTCATTTGAAGAGTAAAGGTATTTTTGATTTGTTGGAATGGGGGAAATGGTGGGAAAAATCGATTTCGAATCGACGCAAAATATTTGCTAGTGCCGTTCATCTAAGAACAGATTTCATCGAGCCTTACCTGACCAATGACGACACAAAAAATATTCCATTGATTGTTTGTGGCGATGTAAACGATGGCCCTGGGTATGATGTAAGCGAAAAGAAAATTCTTGGTAGCGGTATCGAAAAATTAATGGGCGACATCTGGAAACCCCAATTCATATTAGGCAATGCCATTTATGATACGGAACAAAAATTGGATGTGAGCACGACACGATTCGCTGATCCGATTTTCAATTTCAATTACAACTACCATTATGTGTGGCTAGACCATATCCTATATTCTAAAAACAGATTAGGCTGGACGTCGAACGGGCAGATAATTAAAAAAATGCAAAACGGAAACATATGGTCAGAATACCCACATGCATCTGACCACCAACCAGTCTCGGTCGATATCACCTTGGAAAGCGACTAAACAAAAAGGAGGGACCTATTTCTTCTCAGTTCATACGGCTCAAAACAATAATTTAAGATGAAGTTTCCGAATTTGCTTAATTTATAAAAAGGTCAGGTGAGTCCTTATTATCAACGAACCTCCCTTTTCCTAAAAATTTACTCCTGACCCCCAAAATATTGGCTATTAATTTTTTATGCCGACCGTTAAAAGATTTTCTCCTACATTAAAACGATTCCTTTTAAATTTGATGGCAAGCCTGCTCGCAATTCGCAAAGCAAAACCCTATATTTGCAACAAATTTCTAAAACGAGATGGGCAAGCTTTTGATTGTTGGCACAGTTGCTTTTGATGCCATTGAAACCCCCTTTGGGCAAACAGATAAGATTTTGGGTGGTGCAGCGACTTTTATTGGTCTCGCAGCATCACAATTCGGATTAGATTCGGCAATTGTTTCTGTAGTTGGAGACGATTTCCCATCCGAGTATTTAAATCTTCTAAAATCTAGAAATATTGATATTTCTGGCCTTAAAATAGTAAAAGGAGGCAAAACCTTTTTTTGGAAAGGCAAGTATCATAATGATATGAATACCAGGGACACTTTAGCGACCGAACTTAATGTTTTGGCTGATTTCGACCCTATTGTTCCTGAAGATTATAAGGATGCCGAAGTTGTTATGCTTGGAAACTTACACCCAAGTATTCAATTAAGTGTAATAAACCAAATGAAAAAACGACCAAAGTTAATCATATTGGATACCATGAACTTTTGGATGGACAATACTTTGGAAGAATTAACGGAAGTTATTCAACATATAGACGTAATTACCATAAATGATGAAGAGGCACGTCAACTGACCGGGGAGTACTCCTTGGTAAAGGCCGCAGCCGAAATTCAAAAAATGGGTCCAAAATATGTGGTAATAAAAAAAGGAGAACACGGCGCACTACTATTTCACAAAGACAAGGTGTTTTTTGCACCAGCGCTTCCCCTGGAAGAGGTTTTTGACCCAACAGGAGCAGGAGATACGTTTGCGGGTGGTTTTGCCGGTTATTTGGCGGCAACCGATAATATTTCATTTAACAATTTGAAGAATGCTGTTATCCATGGGTCGAACTTGGCTTCCTTTTGTGTGGAGCGTTTCGGTACAGAGCGGATGCAAGACCTCGACAGGAAGCAGATAGAAAAAAGGCTACATCAATTTAAGGCCTTAACACAATTTGATATTGAATTACGATAATATACGCCCTGATGAATCGGGGCTTTTTTAATTTACTATAAAAATGAGCGACGCTATTAAGCACGAATGTGGAATCTCTGTGATAAGGTTGTTAAAACCTTTGGAGTACTATAAGGAAAAATATGGTACCGCCTTTTACGGGGTCAATAAAATGTATCTAATGATGGAAAAGCAGCATAATCGCGGTCAAGATGGCGCGGGCTTTGCCAGTATTAAATTAGATATGACAGCGGGTGAGCGCTATATGAGCAGAGTACGTTCCATCGCAAAACAGCCCATTCAAGACATTTTTGCCCAAATAAATGAACGTGTCAATAGAGCTTTTGTAGAGCATCCTGAATACAAAGACAACGTTGCACTTCAGAAGAAAAACATCCCCTATATAGGAGAGGTTTTACTTGGTCACGTTAGGTATGGCACATTCGGCAAGAACAGCATTGAAAGTGTACATCCATTCCTTAGACAAAACAACTGGATGCATCGAAATATTATTGTCGCGGGTAATTTTAACATGACGAATGTGCATGAACTGTTCGACAATCTGATACAACTAGGGCAACACCCAAAGGAAATGGCAGATACCGTGACCGTAATGGAAAAAATAGGTCATTTTCTCGATGATGCCGTTGCCAAACTATACAAGCAAATTAAAAAAGAAGGATATACGAAACAAGAGGCTTCACCCATAATTGCCGACCGATTAAAAGTAGCTAAGATTCTTAGGCGTGCAGCCAAAAACTGGGACGGCGGTTATGCTATGGCCGGTTTATTGGGCCACGGCGATGCTTTCGTACTTAGAGATCCGGTTGGCATCAGACCTGCCTATTATTATAAAGACGATGAAGTTGTCGTTGTAGCATCGGAAAGACCAGCGATACAGACTGTCTTTAATGTTAAATATGAAGAAATTAAAGAATTGGAGCCGGGCCATGCCATCATCATCAAAAAAGACGGTAGCGTTACCTTTAATGAGATACTCGAACCTGTCGAACGAAAAGCCTGCTCTTTTGAACGCATCTATTTTTCTCGAGGAAGCGACAAAGAAATCTATCAAGAACGAAAGGAACTTGGAAAGCTGCTTTTCCCCCACATATTGAAATCGATTGACAACGATATAAAAAATACAGTTTTTTCTTATATTCCAAATACCGCTGAAACCTCATTTTTCGGTATGGTTAAAGAAGCTCAAAACTATTTAAACAAGAAAAAAGAAGAACAAATACTAGCCATAGGTTCTAAAATTACCAGTGATCAGCTTCACGAAATATTGGAGGTACGCCCCCGAATTGAAAAAGTAGCCATAAAAGACGCTAAACTTCGCACGTTTATCACACAAGATAGTAGCCGTGATGACCTTGTAGCCCATGTCTATGACATTACTTATGGATCGGTCAATAAAGGTGACAATCTTGTAATCATCGATGATAGTATTGTAAGGGGTACTACCCTGAAGAAAAGTATTCTCGGAATTCTAGATCGCTTGGGGCCAAAAAAAATAATAGTTGTATCATCAGCGCCCCAAATCCGATACCCTGATTGTTATGGTATCGATATGGCAAAACTTGAAGATTTTATTGCTTTTAAGGCCGCATTGGCCTTACATCAAGAAAGGGGAACCCAGCAAAAAATCGATGATATTTATCAAAAATGTCTAGATCAGGTAAGTTCGAAAGACAAAGATGTCATCAACTACGTAAAGGAATTCTATGCCCCTTTCTCAGCTCTCGAAATTTCAAAGAAAATTGGCGAACTTTTAAGTCCGGCAGATATCAAGTCAGAGGTACAGATTATATACCAAACTATTGAAAATCTGCATGTTGCTTGCCCCCAGAATTTAGGAGATTGGTACTTTACAGGTAACTACCCCACGCCTGGAGGAAATCGGGTAGTCAATAAGGCTTTTATCAATTTTTATGAAGGAAAAAATGAGCGTGCATATTAACATTTTAGCACATAGTCGGAAATTCTTACACTTTATCGATAATCCATGCTTTTTATCGGGTTTATACGCACAACAGATTTAACACCATTATTTTTGAGCTTGCCATAGCATAAGTAGGTTAAGTTCATGGTAAGATTTGGGGCAAAAAAGGTGGAGACTTCTCCACCTTTTTTATTTTAGATATTTACATTTCAGACAATAGCTTAAGCACAAACCTCCTCCAGCCAAATTATCGAATAACAAAATTAGAAATTGAACTTTTTAGTTCTTAGAAATCTCTAATGAACACTTTAACAAAGGAATGAGTCGTTCAACAAAGAAATTTATTTTAAGGCGTAGAACACCTTATATTTGGAGAACCATAGCATAAGTAGGTTAAGTTCATGGTAAGATTTGGGGAAAAGACGGGGCAATGCTCCGTCTTTTTATTTTATACATATTACCTAATTTCACTTTAACTCCCACCCCCATAATAAAGCCTTCACTCAATTACATTTCAACCATAGATTAGGGTGTTCATCTAAAACTTTTTTTCCTGAGCTTTGTTCTCATTATTTTTGGAGGACCATAGCATAAGTAGGTTAAGTTCATGGTAAGATTTGGGGAAAAAGACGGGGCAATGCTCCGTCTTTTTATTTTGCTACTCTCGCTAATTAACAAGGTTTTACCCACTTTTTATTAAAGTGAACCATCTTTTTTTTGGGGCTTAGCTCATAAAATTTCTTAAAATTCCTTTTTTATTTCCCGTAATACCAGTAATTTAGCACTGCCATAGCATAAGTAGGTTAAGTTTATGGTAAGATTTGGGACGAAAAGGGTGGAGACTTCTCCGCCCTTTTCTATTTCTAATCCGCTCTTAGTCAATACCCTTCGACTTTAAATTACCTTTAAATCTTGTCTAAGAAAGATCAAAACGGCAACATTAAAAGAGATATTTGGTTTTAATTATATCATGAAGAATACATTACCAAATAAAAAAGGTGCTCAAAAATTTGAGCACCTTTTTACAATAAAGTTTTAATTCTACTTTTATTTGTTGGCTTCGTACAATTTAGAAACCTTGTCCCAATTGATAACATTAAAAAATGCATTAATATAATCAGGTCTTCGATTTTGATAATTTAGGTAATATGCGTGTTCCCATACATCCAATCCTAGAATAGGATGACCGGAACAACCTGTATCGGGCATTAGCGGATTATCTTGGTTAGGAGTAGAACAAATTTCTAGTTTACCTCCTTTGTGTACACAAAGCCATGCCCATCCAGACCCAAAACGGGTGCCTGCTGCGCCACTAAATTTGTCTTTAAAGCTTTCGAACGAACCGAAAGCATCATTGATTGCATCTGCAAGTGCGCCAGAAGGAGCGCCACCACCATTAGGGGACATTATTTGCCAGAATAGCGAATGGTTATAAAAACCGCCACCATTGTTGCGAACAGCTGCATTTGACATGTCTAGACCCGTTAAAATATCATCAATTGACTTGTCGGCTAAGTCAGTTCCGGCGATAGCGTCGTTCAACTTGGTAGTGTATCCGTTGTGATGCTTCGTATGGTGTATTTCCATGGTTCTTGCATCGATATGGGGTTCCAATGCATCATAGGCATAGGGTAATTTTGGTAATTCAAAAGCCATAATTATGTGTTTTTAAGTTATAAAAAAGTGATTCTCAAATTTACATTTTTTAACAAACATATTCCGCTAATAATTTGTTAAGAACTGTGCTATATTGTGTATTTTGCAACAAAAATCGGTGCAAGACACGCCCTTCAAAATATATAACGCCTCAGCGGGTTCGGGTAAGACCTACACCCTCACTAAAGAGTATCTTAAAATTGCCCTGACCTCCCAAAAAAGGTTTCAGACCATATTGGCCATCACATTTACCAACAAAGCGGTAAACGAAATGAAAGGCCGCATTCTAGACAGTCTTTTCCATTTTTCCCTAGAAAACATTCCTCATAAGAGTCAAAACATGTTTGATGATCTAGCATCAGATCTGAAAATATCACCTTCTAATTTACGTGAAAAAAGTCAGAGAACATTAAAAGAAATTCTTCATAATTATGCTTTTTTTGATGTTTCGACGATTGACAAGTTTACGCATCGCCTAATTCGAACTTTTGCCAAGGACTTAAAACTCCCTCAAAACTTCGAACCGGTTATCGATACGGCCCTATTACAAGAAGAAGCGGTGGCCCGCGTGATTCAAAAAGCCGGTATTGACAAGTTATTGACTCAAGTATTAGTTGATTTTGCCCTTGAGAAGACTGATGATAATCGCAGTTGGGATGTTGCTTTCGACCTGAACGAAATTAGCAAGTTACTGTTTAATGAAAACCACGTGCCCCATCTCGATAAGATCAAGAACAAGAGCATTTCCGATTTTATCCTCCTTAAGCAAACTATCAAAATTAGATTGGCTAAGGTTGAAAAAGAAATAACAGCAAATGCCATACTTGCATTAGCCGCTATTGAAGATAATGGTTTGGTGTTTTCAGATTTTTCAAGTAGCTATTTCCCAAAGTTCATGCTTAAAATCAGTCAAAACGACTTCAATATTGACTTTAATGCTGGATGGAAAAGAAATTTTGAAACAGCACCACTTTACGCCAAATCATGTGCCGATAGCACTAAGATCATTCTAGACGGACTACACCCCCAGTTTATCGAATATTTCAGTATTATAAAAAATAGGCATTCTGATTATCTCTTTCTAAAAAATGCCTATCAAAATGTAGTACCGCTCACGGTATTAAATGTAATTCAAAAAGAGATCAATGCTATCGGAGAAGAGCAAGATCAGATTCCACTTTTTAAATTCAACCATATAATATCCAATGAAATAAAGAACCAGCCCGCACCTTTTATCTATGAACGTCTTGGCGAAAAATACCGTCATTATTTTATCGATGAGTTTCAAGACACTTCAGAAATGCAGTGGAACAACCTTGTGCCATTGGTCGACAACGCATTAACAAGCCTAGACGACCAAGGTAAGATTGGATCTTTATTTTTAGTAGGTGATGCCAAACAGGCCATCTATCGATGGCGTGGCGGAAATGCCGAACAGTTTCTAGGTTTGGTCAACCAAAGGGCGAATCCGTTTGTAATCGATCCAGGCACTGAAAATTTGCCCATAAATTTCCGTAGCCATGAAGAAATCATAAAATTCAACAACGACTTCTTCAGTTCAGTAATTTCCTTTCTTGAACGACCCGAGTACCATGCACTTTTTGCCGAAGGCAATCAACAACGATATAATAGCAAAAAAGGAGGTTTCGTTCGGCTTGATTTCGTGGTAAAGGAAGATGAAGAACAAATAGACGAGAATTATTGCCGAGCTACTCTCGAAATCATACATGACGTCGTCAATAAAAATTATGTTTATAATGACATCTGTATTCTTGTAAGAAGCAATAGCAAGGGCATTTTGTTGGCCAATTATTTAACACAGCAAGAAATTCCTATTATTTCATCGGAAAGCCTTTTATTGGCCAGTAGTTCCAAAGTGCGGTTTCTAATTCATCTATTGTATTACAGTGGTGGTAGTCAAGAGGCTGATCTAGCCTACGAGATATTATCGTTTTTATCAGCTGACGAAGCCCTAAATCGTCACCATTATATCTCATCGCATCTCGATGACCTGAAATCACTGTTAAAAGAAGTACACGACTTTGATATTGACCATATAAAACAAAGTTCGGTCTACGACGCCTTCGAACTTGCCATAAAACAGTTTGATCTCGCCCCTGAATCAGATGCGTATATTACATTTTTGATGGATGTTGTTCTGGAAGTTGAACAAAAAGAAGGGGGCAATGCGCAATCGTTCTTAGACTATTGGGAAAAGAAACAGGACAAATTGGCCATTACGGCTCCAGAAAATATGGATGCCGTTCGTATCATGACAGTACATAAGTCCAAAGGGCTGGAGTTTCCTATTGTCATTTTTCCATTTGCGAATATGGATATGTTCCGCAGAAACGACAAAAAACTGTGGCTGCCCGTTGATAGTGCTTCTTATAACGGATTTGATGAAGTACTGGTGAACGAGAAATCGGAAGTTGCCGAATACAGTGATATTGCAAAAGTCATATTTGAAGAAGAAGAGCAGAAAATGGTGTTAGATGCGTTCAATGTGCTCTATGTTGCCCTGACCAGGGCAGAAAAGGCCCTGTTTGTTCTTACCGAAAAAGAAATCAATAAAAGTGGAGGCCATAACACCAAGCACTATTCTGGTCTCTTTATACATTATTTAAAAGAATTAGGGGTTTGGGAAGATTCAAAGAACCAATACACCTTTGGTGATTTGAATATGGCCCACCTGCAAAAAGACCATCTTACAAAACCCAGAACGTATATTCAACATTATTATTCGTACAAAAATCGTCCTAGCTTTAATATTATTACCCGATCTGGTGTTTTATGGGATACCCAACGTGAAGAAGCTCTTTTTCGTGGAAACCTGATACATTATATATTAGGCCTCATAGAAACTGAAAAGGATGTGGATCGCGCCTTTAATGATTTAATTCGAAATGGGGATATCACTCCGGATGAAACTGGTCCGCTAAAATCTCGAATATATAAAATCATAAAACACCCCGAGCTGCTTCCTTATTATCAAGAAGGAAATACAATTCTGAATGAAAAAGATATTTTGACCAAAACGGGAAGTCTCTTACGACCTGATCGTATTGTTATAACAGAAAACAAGGCCACCATTATCGATTATAAAACCGGAAAGAAAAACTCTAAATATCAAGACCAAGTATATGCATATGCAGCGGCCCTGGAAACCATGGGATACTTTGTAGAAAACAAAATCATTGTATATATTGAAGACAACGTAACTCCAGAATTTATATAGAACCAAATTATGTACGGAAAAATAAAAGAACACTTTCAACAAGAGCTGGCTACCATTAAAGAAGACGGTCTTTTTAAACAAGAACGCATTATAACCACACCGCAAGCAGCGGTAATCAAAATCTCAACAGGCGAGGAGGTCATTAATTTTTGTGCGAACAATTATCTCGGGCTTTCTTCGCATCCTGATGTAATTCAGGCGGCAAAAGACACCATGGACAGCCATGGTTTTGGTATGTCGTCGGTACGTTTTATATGTGGCACCCAAGATATCCACAAAGAACTTGAACAAAAAATAGCCGATTTCTACGGTACTGAGGATACCATCTTATATGCTGCTGCATTCGATGCCAATGGTGGGGTTTTCGAACCATTGCTAACAGTAGAAGATGCCATAATTTCGGATTCTCTGAACCACGCATCAATAATTGATGGCGTTCGCTTGTGCAAGGCCAAACGATATCGATATGCCAATAGCGATATGGCAGATCTTGAAAAACAACTACAACAAGCTAATGCAGACAACGCCCGATTTAAAATTATAGTGACCGATGGTGTATTTTCTATGGATGGCCTTGTTGCTCCTTTAGATAAGATATGTGATCTTGCCGAAACATACGATGCTATGGTTATGATTGACGAATGCCATGCTACGGGTTTTATTGGGGAAACTGGCCGAGGAACCCTCGAAGAAAAAAACGTTATGGGTCGTATCGATATTATTACCGGAACACTGGGCAAGGCCCTAGGTGGTGCCATGGGCGGCTACACTACCGGCAAAAAGGAAATCATCGAGCTATTGCGGCAACGTTCTAGACCCTATCTTTTTTCGAACTCTTTGGCACCGGCCATTGTAGGAGCCTCAATCAAGGTATTCGACATGTTGCAGAACGATACCACACTGCGCGATAAACTTCAAGAAAACACGGAATATTTCAAAAAAGGAATGAAGCAGGCAGGATTCGACATCATTGATGGAGACTCGGCAATTGTTCCCGTAATGCTATACGACGCCAAGCTATCTCAACAAATGGCTAACTTACTTTTAGAACAAGGCATCTATGTAATAGGTTTTTTCTACCCGGTGGTACCCAAAAATAAGGCTCGGATAAGGGTACAACTGTCAGCAGCACATGAAATTTCTCATCTTGATAAGGCGATAAACGCTTTCATAGCGGTAGGAAAAGCCTTAAAAATCGTTTAAGTGCACAAAATTTCCTACGTATTGTGTTAAAAAAAAAGGAAATTGATTTTGTTAATAATATTTAACAACTTACATTTGCCTCTAATAAACACTTAAACTTAAAAATTTGAACATGAAACATCTTAGCAAATTATTGGTCGTTACCCTGCTGATTGCAGCTGTTAACGGCATACAAGCGCAAGACGAGAATAACCCTTGGCAGATTGGCTTTGGAGTAAACGCCGTTGACGTATATCCAACTGGTGATTTCCCAAACAGCTCTTTTGGCAACCAACTATTCAACGCCACGGATCACTGGAACATTCTTCCTTCTATTTCTTACATCGGCGTTTCTAAGGCTGTTGGAAGTGGTTTTTCCGTTGGAGCTAGAGGTTCATTAAACAAAATCAGCAAATGGGGAGATACCGGAGTTGATGACCTTTCTTACTACGCTTTGGATGGTACAATTAAATATAACTTCTTGAAAGAAACCGTAATCGACCCATTCGTTGAAGTTGGTGGTGGTTACACTTGGATCGATGAAATCGGTGCTGGAACTGTAAATGGTGGTGTTGGTATCAACTTTTGGTTTACCGATAACATTGGTTTAACTGTTCAAACAAGTTATAAGCATGCCTTTGAAGATTATTTGGTTCCACATTTTCAGCATATGGCTGGTCTGTCTATCAAATTTGGTGGTACTGACACAGATGCTGACGGAATCTACGATAAAGACGATGCTTGTCCAGAGGTTGCTGGCCTAGAGGCTTTCAACGGTTGTCCTGATGCTGACGGCGATGGTATTGAAGATAGCAAAGATAGCTGTCCTAACGAAGCTGGTTCTAAAGAAATGAACGGCTGCCCAGATGCTGATGGTGACGGTGTTGCCGATAAAGATGACAAATGTCCTAATGAAGCTGGTTTAGCTAGTCTTGCAGGTTGCCCAGATGCTGACGGTGACGGTGTTGCCGATGGTGACGATGAGTGTCCTAATGAGTCAGGTCCTGCTGCTAACAAAGGATGCCCATGGCCAGATAAAGATGGTGACAGTGTATTGGATAAAGACGATAAGTGTCCAGATGTTGCCGGTACTGTTGCTAACCAAGGTTGTCCTGAAGTGACTGAAGAAGTTCAAAAACAATTGAACGACTATGCACGAACTATTTTGTTCGACACAGGTAAATCTTCTATCAAAGCAGAATCTACTTCTGTAATGGTTGACATTATCCAAATCTTGAAAGAGTACCCAACTGCTAAATTTACAGTTGAAGGTCATACTGATAGTGTAGGTAGTGCTAAATTGAACCAGAGTCTTTCTGAATCAAGAGCGCTTTCTGTAAAAGAATTCTTGGTTGACAAAGGAATCGATGCTTTCAGATTATCTTCTGTAGGATATGGTGAAGACAAGCCTATCGCTACCAACAATACTAGAGCTGGTAGAACTCAAAACAGAAGAGTTGAAATCAACTTAGTAAAATAAGAACTTTCATCCCGTTCAAATAAAGTAAAAAGCCCTGACAATTGTCAGGGCTTTTTCTATTTTTGGACATGCAAAGTTTTTTAGAAGAAGTTGTAGCGGCCGTATGGAAAAAACAAGGAACCCTTGAGGAAACCATATTCATTCTACCCAGCAAGCGAGCGGGCACTTTCTTGCGCAATGCAATTGCCCATATCACCCAAAAAACGCTTTTTGCCCCTGACATTTACAGTATAGAAAGTTTTGTCGAGCATCTCTCGGGTCTCTCTTATGCCAATAATACACAACAGCTTTTTGAGCTCTATTCAACATATGCCAATCAAACTCCCGATAAAAAAGATGATTTCTTCACTTTTTCAAAATGGGGCCAAACGTTATTACAAGATTTTAACGAAGTTGATCGGTACCTTGTAGACACAGAAAAACTGTTCTCAAATCTGTACGATATTCAACAAATCTCTCATTGGTCTCCCGATGCCCCGAAGACCAAAATGATGGAAGACTACCAGCAGTTTTGGAAAAATCTCAATCCACTTTATAAAGCCTTCAACAATAACCTTTTAAAAAAAGGACTTGGCCACCAAGGTCTAGTATATCGGCAAGCCGTCAAGAAGCTCGAAGACTATATCGCTTCCAATAAAAATAAAACTTACATTTTTGTGGGTTTTAATGCTCTAAATACTGCCGAGATTACTATTATTCAAAAAATATTAGCGCAGTGTAAATCTGATATTTATTGGGATCTTGACAACTATTTTTTAGATGATTCGGCCCACGATGCCAGTTTTTTTATTCGTCAGCATCAAAGAACGTGGCCTCAATTGCAAAACCATGGGCTACTAGGAATAAGTGACCATTTTCTAGGGGATAAAAACATTCATATCATTGGTGTACCCAAGAATGTCTCACAAACGAAGTATGTCAGTGGTCTGTTATCAACACGGCTTAAGAAGGATGAAAATTTTATAAAAAAAACCGCTGTAGTACTCGGCGACGAATCACTATTAAACCCGTTGTTGAATTCCATTCCAGAAGATTTGAAAGGCGTAAACATCACGATGGGATATCCTTTGAACAAGACACCGTTGGCCAGTTTGTTCTACCAATTTATGGATCTTTATATCAAAAAAGACTCGCACGGATGGTTCTATAAAAGCGTACTTGCCTTCCTTTCACACCCATATATTAACATACTACTAGATAAGGAAACTAAGAATGATGCCGAAATTATTATTGAAACTATAAAAGCCCAAAATTGGGCGTATATCGATATAGATAAAATAAGGTCACTGGCGACAAGCGAGCAATTATCGATACTATTTTCGGAGGAAATTCCAAACCCTGAAAAGTTTGTCAAAAAATGCCTTGCCATTATTTTAGATTTAAAAGACAAACTTCAAGTTTCAAACAACGCGCTCTCCCTCGAATATTTATATCACTTCTATACGCTTTTTAATCAACTATTAGACGTTGTTCAGCAACACAGCTTCATAGACGATTTAAAGTCGCTGCAAAGCATTTATAAAGAACTGTTATCATCGGAAACACTTGACTTCAAGGGGGAGCCCTTGCAAGGTCTCCAAATTATGGGCATGTTGGAAAGTAGAAACCTAGATTTTGAAACGGTAATCTTAACCTCGGTCAATGAAGGAATATTACCATCAGGAAAATCAAATAATTCATTTATACCCTTCGATCTCAAGTCAGCCTTTGGCCTACCTACCTATAAAGAAAAAGATGCCGTTTATACCTATCATTTTTATCGCTTATTACAACGTGCGAAAAACATCTATCTATTATACAACACAGAACCTGATGTGCTGGAGGGCGGAGAACGAAGTCGTCTTATCTCACAATTATTGACCGACCAGAATATGATGGGAAAAATTTCCCAAACCATAATAGCACCCGCCATATCACCGACCATTAAAACAATGGAACGTATTGACAAAGACGCCGCTCTGATTGAACTTATCGAAAAGTATGCGAGCAAAGGGTTTTCTCCAACCTCGTTAAGCAACTACATTAGAAATCCCATCTCGTTTTACAAAAAGAATCTCTTGGGCATCGAAGACCTTTCTGAGGTAGAGGAAACTGTTGCGGCCAACACCTTGGGGACCATAGTGCATGATACCTTAGAGGAAATATACAAACCCTTTATTGGCCATGTATTGACCGTAGACCTGCTAATTCAAGGTAAAAGTTTGATTCGCACCATTGTTGAATCACACTTTTTAAATTCTTATAAGGGGGGCGATATCTCTTATGGAAAAAACTTAATCGCGTTTAATGTTGTGGTACGCTATATCGAGAACTTTATTGATTTGGAAATTGCAGATGTGAAGAGACATCAAATCAAAATCATAGGTTTAGAGGAAAGTTATCAAATCAACCTCGATATGCCCCAACTTAACTTTCCTGTGGTTCTGAAAGGAAAACTCGATCGCATCGACGAGAAAGACGGTACCTTAAGAATTATAGATTATAAAACAGGGAAGGTTGAAAACAAGAACGTCACTATTGTAGATTGGCAGGAAATCAGAACCGAATACGACCAAAGCAAAGCATTTCAACTCTTGTGCTACGCTACCATGTATGCCAAGACGAACCCGTTTAACCATATAGTCGCAGGCATCATCTCGTTTAAAAATTTAGGCTCGGGACTACAATATTTTGGAACCAAAGATTCTAAAGCTAGCAGAAAAACAGATACCGTAATTACTCAAGACACTATGCTTGCTTTCGGCGAACAACTTGAAGAATTGATTCTAGAGATTTGTAATCCGGATATTCCGTTCGTGGAGAAGGAGGTCTAAGGTCACTTCTTATCAGGACGGCTCGGCCTGACCTCTACTTTACTAGGTAATGTTCGCGGATGCATCTTTAAAAGGTCTACGACCAATTCCCCTATATCCTCTGGCTGAATCTTCCAAGCATCCTTTTGTGAGGGTTCATTTCCTGCAAAATGGGTCGCCACCGAACCGGGCATAATCGTCGAGACTTTTATATCATATTTTCGAAGATCTAGCATGGCGGCTTGGGTAAACCCGACTACCCCGAATTTTGTGGCATTGTAACCAGCACCAGAAGCAAAAAAATTAGTTCCTGCCAAACTGGCCAAGGTCATATAATAGCCTTTCGTCTTCTTTAACGCTTCGACAGAAGCCTTTAAGGTATGAAATACACCATTTAGGTTAGTATCTATCATCTGGTGCCATTGTTCATCTGACATCTCATCTACCGGGGCAAAATGACCTACTCCCGCATTAGCAAGAACGACATCCAATTGGCCCCATTTATCCAAAATTTTCTGAACTGCCTTTTTCTCATCACCATGGGTCGCAACATTCGATTCGAGCGCGAGAACATTACCCTCGTTGCCCAAGTACTCAGCCGCTTGTTTTACCGTTTTTAGTGTTCTGCCACTTATGGCAACCCGCATTCCCGCATTGATCAGCGCCTGTGCTACTCCAAAACCTATACCTTTAGATCCTCCTGTTATATAGGCTACTTTATTCTTTAAATCTTTCATTAGTCTGTTTTATGTGAAATTATAATTCTGCTAAATAAAAAGAAAATCTGTGCCGTTATTATTTTCTTAAAAACTCATTATGCTCTTTGTTCCTATCCAATATTTTGCCTGTGGCCAAATCAACCTCAATGTGTTCTGAAGACTCGTAATTTAAGAACAACTTAAAATTATTCATTGGCTCGTTAAACCTTTACTAGTTGGGGCAGATGGGATGCCAAGTAGCAATGGATTGAAAAGGTAAGTCATGTTCCTTAAAAAAGGCCTCACTTTATTTTAAGCATTTTTAAAAAATATGCATAAATATTTTTGCGTGTAACGTGTATCAAATATAATCGATACGGTATCCCTTGACGGACTACAGTGTTATTTACCCAAAAAAAATTAACCCGCATTTGCAAAAAAAGGCCTCATATCAACGAGGCCTTTTTGTACTAATTACTAAATAATAAAACAAATCAAATACTATTTTTCAACCTATTTTACTCGGCGAACAAAGCTGTGACTTCCGTCAGTGAAAGTGCTTTGTTATAAATTTTTAATTCATCCATTAGTCCGGTCATGGCTCCTCTGCGATCATCGCTGGCATTATAGGCTCCTGTGACATCTTCCCAAATAGTAATGGGGTAGTCATTAACCGTGTCATAAAGTGGACCGGGTACCGTACTTAAATCAAATGACGATGCAATTGCGCTACTTTCAAACTCTTGTCCGTCGATGTAAACCGATAATTCAGAATTTGTTCTATCAAAGACCATGGTAACCATATGCCATTGGTCATCGGATAAAGCAGGTGCCTGAGGTGTTGTCGCGGCAGCCCTCCAATCCATTCTATTATCGTTTTTAGGGTCATCTGCAATATTAACGATCCAACCGTGATCGGTACCATTACCTGGTGCGTATTCATGACCGTCGTCAGTAGCCAGCAACCATCCTGGATTTCCACCGCTGCCCCAGTCTTTATTACCGATAATGGCCGGGTCAGAATCGGTACCCGCCAATTTTATCCATAGATTAACACTAAAATCATCGGTTGCTTCAACTGACCTTAACAAGGGATGTACCGGAAGTCTTGCATATGATCCCGCATTAAATCGAATTACCCCACCTCTTGTAGCGTCGTTCTCAAATGAAACATCGGCAGTAGCCGTTTCGCCCAAAGTCGCATCAAATTTATTACCACTAATATCTGCAAGGTCGCTATCAAAGGGTAAATGGACTACCAAATCGGTTCCACTACCAGCGACAGTCTTGAAATTCCAGGTTGTAGCATCGGTTATCCCACCAAAAGGATTGCCCGCAATATCTTTCACCACACCTGATTCGAACTGTACATAATAGTTCGTATCAAAGGAAAGTGGTGCGGGATAGGTAATCGACAATTTGTCTTCATCAATAACGAGCATTTCACCTTCGGCATCGATCGTGTGAACTGGAGCATCGGTACTGGCATCATAGATGACAAAACTTCCGGCTGCCGTCTTGACCCCCTCATTGAACGTCAAAACAAGGCCAAAGACAGAAGCTTCTGTGTCATCATCGGTGGGAGATTGTGTTGCCAGTTCCGGCGCATCTAAATCTCTAGCGTTGCCACCACTCTTAAAAGTCCAAGTTTCATTATCGGGCATTCCAAAATAGGCATTTCCCGTGCTGTCGACTACAATTCCCCTATCGATTACCACTTGATAATCCCTCCCCGACAAAAAGTCTTGTGGATTTATGGTCATAACACGGCCAACGTTACTAATAGTAACTGCTTCGTCGTTAACGTCTATAACCTGCTTGGCCAACTCAACGTCAGAAGTAATGGTAATCTTGCCGCTACCTTTATAAACGATATCATCGAAGGTCAAAACTAGGTTACTATTCAAAGCAACCCCATCAACCCCGGGTACTGGATTGTAACTTACCACATACGGATTAACAATGTCTATTTCATCTTCGAGGTCATTCTCACAGGAAAGTAAGAAAGCAAAGAGGCCCAAGAGGGTGAAAATAAAGGAACGATATTTTATTTTGGATTCTATTTTTTTCATGATCTAATATATTTTAAAGCTCTGATTATTGTTTTTTTGAATTAATCGACATCCCACCACACTGGGGTTGTAAGATCGTCTGGGCCACCCAATAATTCGACACCCTCATTATAGTTTTCAAGGTTCAGGCGTTGCTCATCGGCTGGATACAGGTATCTAACCGGAATATACCCTACACTATTTGGCCCCGGTGTAATCTCGGGAACCCCAACTCTTCGCCAATGTGACCATGCTTCTGACCCGACTAAGAATAACGAAAGCCATTTCTGAATATAGATTTTATTCAATTTATCTTGTTGGGTTCCTGTATAGGCCACACTATCTTGGGTGTAATAGGTAGTTGGTGGAATCACTTCGTTCGCGGTAGGCAGTACAAAGTGCTCGGGTATGCGTGAAGCATAATAATCAAATTGGTTTCGTACGCCATTTAAATAGTAGGTTTCCGCTGTACCGGAAGTTATATAGCCCAGTTCACGAGCTTCGGCAAGAATAAATTGTAACTCCGAATACGACATCAAGATACTTTGCGCCGCGTTCTCCGATGCCATATCGGGCGCAAACTGCTGTGGTGCCCAAAGGAGACCGATGGCCGAATGATTTGCCGACCCCCCATTCCACTGTTCAATGTCTTGAATACCATTGGGGACTCCCCCATATTCGGGAGTGTCGGTGTTTGCCGAAGCTGGTGTGGGCATTGCGAAAACGGTCAAGCGTGGATCGTTCATCGATTTTAAAATGGCCTCCATTGTGGTCGACAATCTTGATGATGAAGCCCAATCGCTGACATTACCGCGAAATGATGGATGTTCATTGCCCAAATCGGTTAGGTACTGTAGTGCTGCCTGATCTTCATCGGAAGTAAAAATAGGATACGTCGTAGGGTTGCCTAAAATTTGCTGCATTTCGGCAGATGGGTCTTTTCTGCCCGATTGACGCAGTAGAATTCGCAGCCGAAGACCATTGGCAAATTTTTTCCATCCAGTGATGTCACCGTTGTACAAAATATCGCCGAGAACCAATTCATTGGTACTTCCCAAAAGCTGATTGGCCGTTTCCAATTCACTCAAAATTCCGGCATAAACCATTTCTTGGGAATCGTATTCGGGAAAATTGATATCGTCTTGTGCCTTGCCAGCCTCGGTATAGGGAATTGCACCAAAATTATCGGTAATCCCCTGAAAGAGCCACGCTCTCATCACCATGGCGACTCCCTTGTAATTGGCAAGTCCTTGCTCTTCGGAAATTGCAATCAACTTATCAAGGTCTTTTATTTTATCGTAATTGCTCCAAAAGAAACGGTCGGAATCTAATCGAGTCCAATCTAAAAAGGTACTGGCAAACTGATTGGCGACTTGATCCGAAACAACGGCAAATCTATCAAATGAATTGTCCCAGTTTCGGTTCGAGGTTTCCCTGATTATACTGGGCAGTAAAAGTCCGGGATTTGTCAAGCGATCCGCTTGATTCGGATTGGTGTTGATTTCCTCGAAATCTTTGGTGCATGAAAAGAGCAGCAGCATAGTGCATAGCCCGATTATTATGTTTGAAAGTATATTTTTCATGATGCTTTTTTAAATGATTAAAATTTCAGGCTCAAATTGATTCCCAAACTTTTAGTAGAAGGAAGGCTCATGTTTTCAAACCCCGGAACCAATCCTCCTCCGCCAGTGGCGACAGCCACCTCTGGGTCAAAATGTTGATTGCTTTTGGGTGTCCATAGGAATAAATTCCTCCCGACAATTGAAACCTGCGCATCTTTAAGAAGACTACCCAAATGTTCTTTGGGGAACCTATAGCCCAATTTGAGTTCACGAAGTTTAACATAAGTTGCATCAAACAATTGGCCTTCACTAATATGATCCAAACGTGCTTTATGAAAACTTCTCGCATCGGTGCCATACACACCTGCACTATAGGTGCCATCGGTACTCGTAGAATTCTCGACGTAGATGCCATCGACCAAAGCCGCACCAACCATATAATAAGGATCATCATATTCAGTGCCAACAGCCCTTGCCGACCTACCCTCTGCACTTTCGATCAATTGACCTGCGCCGACCGCTTTATTATAAAAACGCGATACAAATTTTCCGCCGTAGTGAACGTCTACAAGGGCCGACAGGCTAACATTCTTATAGGTAAAGGTATTTGAGGCACTTCCAATCCAATCAGGGTTTATATTTCCCAAATAAATATCTTCATCCGTACTCTCTGGAATACCGCTTGCCCCAATTATTATTTCACCGGCCAAAGGGCCACTTTCTACACGTTGGTAACCGGGACCCCAAATAGCCCCCATTCGTTCTCCGACCCTAGCTTGTATCGAAGCATCTTCTCCCGGTGCGCTTTGCGTAATAGAAGTAATACCTTCCGCCAGCTCAATTACTTCACCCTCATTCTTTGAAAAATTCAGGGAGATATCCCATTTCAATCCGTCTACAATTTGCAATGGCGTCATATTCAACATGACTTCAAAACCTCGATTTTGTATTTCACCAGCGTTGATTATGCGCCCTGCATAACTTGTTGATGCCGCCAATGGAATACTGATAATCTGGTTTTTCGAAGTTGTATTGTAATATGTAAAATCTAAACCGATACGGTTATTAAAGAATCGTAGATCGGTACCAATTTCATAGGTAGTGATACTTTCAGGCTTTAGATTGTTGTTTTTCAAACTGGAACCACTTGCCAATGCATAGACACTGCCCCATGGTTGTTGAAAATTAAAGGTGTCGTACAGATTGTAGGGTTCAGTGTCGCTACCTACTTGAGCAGCGCCCAATCGAAGCTTGGCCAATGTTACCCAATCGGGCATCGATAGTGCCTTATCCAGCAAAGCGCTAAAAGAGACAGAGGGATAAAAATATGAGTTGTTCTCAGCAGGCAGCGTACTTGACCAATCATTTCGCGCCGTAATATCTAAGTAGAACATACTCAGGTAATCGAACTGGGCAAAGGCATAAAAACTATTAATAGCCTTTTCGCTGTTCGATGCATTGATAACTACGTCTGATGCGCTATTGGACAACGAATATACATCTGGCACCAACAATTCAGGGGCTAGAGCCAATCTATATCTGGTACTCCGTTTCATTTGGTTACCACCAACGGAAACGTTATAATTAAAATCTTGGCCGATGCTATTGTTGTAACGTAATAAGAAATCGTAATTCCGTTCTTCAAAAAACTGAGATACTTCTTGATACCTTCCGTTTTCATAACCTACAGTACTCAGCGCCCATTGCATGGGTCGAAAATCATTATATACATCGGTACCACCGCGTAGCATAAGTGATAAATGATCGGTGAAATCATAATTTAAGCTTATGTTTCCAAACAACCGGTGTTTATCTTGTCCTTTGGTGTTCTCATATTGATAGAAGAAGGGATTGTTATGGTTTTCACCATAGTTGTATTGAAACTGTCTTGTTCCTTCAAAACCCTCTTGCCAATAATCCCTAAGAGAATTGATATCCATATTACGCACAGACCAGTTCATAAAATACATCAGCGAATTACGGCCGTACCCTGTTTCTGGTCTATTGGTACTCGTTGTATTCACATAGTTCATTGAAGCGTCGACACTAAACTTGTCGGTAAACTTATAACTACCTCGGAGTGCAACAGTATTTCTTTGAAGATCATTGTTTGGTACAATACCCGTTTGGTCTACGTTCGTATACGAGAGTCTATAATTTCCTTTTTCGTTCCCTCCCGTAAGGGCCACATTATTAAAGTAGGTGCGACCTGTGGTAAAAAAATCACGAATATTGTTGGGGTAGGAAATCCAAGGAGTAGGTATAACCTCTCCTCTATTTGGGTTGGCAACATCGCCCCCACGCATACGCCCTAAAGTAGGAGACTGAAATTGTCTTTCGAGCGTGCCTACATTCAACCGTGGCCCCCAACTTTCGTCATAGCCATCGCGAATGCCGCTTGGGTAAATAGACCAATCGGCCCCGAAGTTCGACCCTTCATAATTTCCATTGGCTCCGCCCCCAAATTGATCCTGGAATTTTGGAAGCCGTAGTAAACTTTCCATTGTCGTGCCTGTTGTCACGCTTACTCCAAGTCCTTGACTATCTTCGCCTGTCTTAGTGGTGATTACAATTACCCCATTCGCAGCACGTGAGCCATAGAGTGCCGAGGCCGCCGGCCCTTTAAGAACAGTTACCGACTCGATATCGGCGGGGTTTATTTCCGCAGAACTATTGCCATAATCGGAAGTTGTTGAATTGCTCGTTCCTGCATTTCCTATCGGAATCCCATCTATTACGTACAGTGGCTCATTTCCATTAAAATTAAGTGAACTTTCGCCCCTGATGATAATTCTAGATGACGATCCTACGGCACCGGAAGATGATATGTTCACGCCGGCGACCTTACCAGAAAGAGAATTCACAAAATTGGTTTCACGAGCTTCGTTCAAATCATCACCCTGAATTTCTTGAACAGCATACCCTAATCCTTTTTTATCGCGACTAATGCCTAAAGCGGTTACCACCACTTCATCAAGGCTTGCGGAACTTTCTTTCAACCGTATACTGAGCGTCGTCTGACCATTGCTCGGCACTTCGATAGTCGCAAAACCGATGTATGAAACAATCAAAATGGCATTAGAATCACTGACGGCAATAGTGAAATTTCCATCAAAATCGGTTTGGGTACCGTTGGTGGTTCCTTTTTCAACAATGCTTGCCCCGGGTAATGGATTACCGTCTTCGTCCGATACCGTCCCTGTTATATCAGCCTGCAACACACTCTCTTCTTCGTTCTTGGTGTAGTTCAACCCTTGCGGAACACTTTTTTTAAACAGAAATATCTGAAGACCTATTACATTAAAGGCTGTTTCCGTTTTTTTAAAAATATCATTGACAATGGTAGTTACCAATTGGTCACGAACAGCGACATTCACTTTTCGATTTAAATCGACATCATTGATTTTATAGGCAAATCTAAAATCGGTACCGCCCTCTATCTGGTCAAGCACGGTTTTTACGGTGACATCTTGCAAGTTCAAAGTAATCTTGGTACGCTGCGAATATGTCGTACTTGCCTGCAATGAAAAAAAGGCGGCAAACATTACAAGAGTGCTTATTTTCATCTTAAAATACAGTTTACTTAAAGACCCGGACCTTCCTCTAGTCTTAAGAAGTTTTTTCATATTTTTATGGTGTTTTAAAAGTGGTTGTTTTTTAGGCCACATCTTCGAAATCGGGGAATGCTGGCACATTTCCCGATTCTTTTATGAAGTTGGCGTTCTGTTCTGTATTTACTTTGGTGCGTTTTGGTTTTTTATATCATAGGCGATTTACTATTGGTTCTTATTTTATAGTTATTTCTCTTCCGTTATTGCTAATTTCAAGAGCATAGGTAGTTTTAAAAAACTGCAAAACCGTATCGATAGGTGCTTTTCTAAAGCTTGCGTTAAATTTTTCCTTTGCCAAGGAAACATTTTTATTGGTAATGGAAACGTTGTAGTTACGCTCCATTTTTTTGAGAATATTTTCAAACGTCATATTTCGAAATATTAGATCACCATGAATCCATGAGGTATAAATTTCGGTGTTGACTTTTTCAGTAGCAATACTACCTTCTTCTTTTGAGAAGCTCCCCTTATGGCCCGGCGTCAACATGGTTGTATTTTTTCCGCCGAACTTTTCAGTCGAATCATACAGCCCGACCGAACCCTCGACCAATACGACATCGGTTACATCATCTTCGGCATAATTTGAAACATTAAACTTGGTTCCTAAAACGCGTACGTTGAGCTTTGCTGCATTAATAATAAATGCACTTTTCTTATTTTTTGTGACATCAAAAAAAGCTTCTCCATCTAAGAATACCTGTCTTTCTTTTCCTGGCAAGAATTTTACCGGATACTTTAAGGAAGTCCCGGCATTTAAGTATGCCGTTGTACCATCTGATAAAAGCAGTTCGAATTTCTTGCCAAACGGGACCTTTAAGGTGTTGAATACCAATTCTTCAGTAACAGCCAAACTATCATAAATCAATCGGTTCCCCATTTGTTTCCCTATCACCTGGCCTTTTGCGTCAGTTACTTGTGAATTGCCGTTTTCTGAGATAACCTCGATATTTCCATTCTGCAATTGTAGCGTAATCGCTTCTGGGCTAGATGTAAAATCTACAGATTTCTTAGAATCTATAGTAAGGGATGAGTGGTAGAAAAAGGGAATGGCCAAGAATCCGATTAAGACAGCTGCGGCAACAGTGGTGTACTTCCAAATTTTTCTTTTGCGATTCGTTCGGTTCGATTTGATTGCCTCTTGTTTCTTTCCAGCTGCGATTATGCATTTAAAAATCGCATCGGCATCTTGTACATCTAGAATTTCATGCGTCGACAACAACGCATTTATTTCCTCTACCGCCGGCAAATCTTCTACAGAAGCATTTTCCTTAAAATAAGAAATTAGCTCAGCTATTTCTTCTGGTGTACACCTGTTCAAAGCAAACTTCTGCAGTACTCCTTTTATTTCTTTTTTGTTATACATTAACGTTTTCTATATATACAGTACAGTTGAAAAAGGGAAAAGTACTATGGTCTAGTCACTTTTTTTCTAAATAAAAAATATTGTGTAATGAATGAGTTCAAAGACCTTGAAGATTGAAACCGAAGAAAAAGTGATCTTTACGCTTGGTCTATCTAGTTTGAGAGCTGCCATAACGCAACTAATGCAAGCGTGAAATCGGCATTTGCTTGAAGAAAATTCCTGACGAGTGCCAAAGATTTGCTCATCTGGTTTTTTACGGTACTAACGGAAATTCCCAGTTCACTACTGATTTCTTGGTAGCTTTTTGACTCTTCCCGTGACATATTAAAAATTATTCTTTGTTTTGGAGAAAGTCCCTCAATGGCCCTTTTTCTCATCGACTCGTATTCTGCATCTTGAATTTGACGGTCTATGGGGTTATGGAATTTTTGAGTTTTCTGAAATATGGCAAGCCGCAGATTACGGTCATTGACCGCTTTTTGTAAGAAATTAAAGGAAAGATTTCTGGTAATTGTAAAAAGGAAAGATTTAAAAGAAAGCTCCGGGTTTAAATTTTCACGATGTAGCCAAACTTTCATAAATACATCTTGAACAATTTCCTTGGCATTGGCGGAAGACTTGAGTAAACTGAGGCTATAGGAATAGACGTCCTTACGATACATTTCAAAAAGTGCCCGGAAAGCTTTTTCATTTCCTTTAGAAAGTTCTATAACCAATAGACTTTCTGACTCCCCCCTTGTAACCAACTTTCCTTTTAGTGGCATTGATTTCTTTGTATAGATTAAGAACTCCCTTCAATCTCAGGAATATCATTTGACGTACTGCATAAAAGTATAGAATCTATATTTTTTTTTCTACAATTCCCCTTTGGCAACACCCATTGATAAGATTTATTTAATAAATGCATTACAGTTTAATAACAACTCCCCCAAATTAAAAATAATTTAAGTATCGGGGCTCCATATGTGTCTTCCACTATGTGTTGATGGGCTTAAATAATTTAAAAAAACATGCCGAAAGAACTTTTGAAACCACCCTAAATGGAAAAATTTTATTTACTAATATATAATTTTATTTACTATAAGTAATATTTTTACATCATTAAGATTACTTTTACTGTTCGTAAATCTGCTTATCTAAGGCTGCTGTGTAATTTTAGAACCTAAAAAATGATTATGAAAAAAGTAAATGGACTAAGAATTGGAACCCCACTTCTTTTAGGGCTTTTTTTATCGGTTTCTTCGTGCTCAAATCAAAAGAAGGGTATACAATCGATAGAACCCGTAAAACACGTTATCGTAATCGGTGTTGACGCCATGAGCCCCGATGGGATCACCAATGCAAACACGCCGGTAATGGACGACATCATGAAAAACGGTGCTTTCACCTTGAATGCCAGAGGCGTTTTACCTACTAGCAGCAGCACGAACTGGGCGTCGATGGTTTCAGGTGTGGGTCCGGCGCAACATGGAGTAACATCCAACGGATGGGAACGCGATGACCATACGATTCCACCAATGCGAACCGGGTTGGAAGATATTTTTCCCACGATATTCGGCGTTACCCGACAACAACGCCCTACTATTGAAATGGGTGCTATTTATACGTGGAGTGGTTTCGGTAGGCTTATTGAACGAACTGCCCTTAGTTAC
This sequence comes from Kriegella aquimaris, assembly GCF_900103215.1. Lineage (GTDB taxonomy): Bacteria > Bacteroidota > Bacteroidia > Flavobacteriales > Flavobacteriaceae > Kriegella > Kriegella aquimaris. The sequence continues at coordinate 176,110 of NZ_FNGV01000002.1, read as the reverse complement.
GATACTACCCAACCTTCTGATGAGGAGACCCTGATTAAAACCACAAAATATATAAAAGAAAAAAAGCCTGATTTTCTATTTGTCCATTTTGACGATGTTGATCATGTCGGCCATGATAAGGGGCACAAAACTTCCTATTTTTACGATGCCGTTGCTAAGGTTGACCAACAAATCGGAGAAATTATTCAGGCAACAAAAGATGCCGGCACCTTTGACGACACGGTGTTTATCATTTCAGCAGACCACGGAGGCATAGGTTATGGTCATGGTGGGGAAACCCTTGATGAACTCGAGATTCCTTTCTTACTATACGGCAAGGGGGTAAAGCCTGGCTATTTAATAAAGAATACCGTATATACTTATGACAATGCCGCTACAGCGGCCAGTTTACTAGGTGTAAATCAGCCTTATGCATGGATTGGAAAACCCGTTCAAAGTGCTTTTACAGGTTTCCCCGAACCCGATTTAGGAGAGCAGAAAGTTCAAATTGCAAGCCCCGTAATCTTTCCGAAACCGAACCTTTATGATTTGGCAGGCGGTTTATATATCGATGAGCTTCCCATAGTAAAAATGGAAGTAAGAAACAATTCAGAAATCAGATATACGACCGACGGATCTGTACCGACCATAAATTCAGAACTTTATACGGGTCCCTTCGAATTGTCACAAAGTGCCGTTGTTATGGCCAAAGCGTTTATTGGCGAACAGCAAGAAAGCAACGTAACTACCGCCTATTTTAGACTTGTGAAGAAGAATTCAAAAAATGGTGTTCGGTACACCTACTACGAAGGTGAGAATTGGAAGTTCCTTCCGGTTTTTGAAAATATGAAACCACTATCCGAAGGAAAAAATACGAATTCAGAATCGATGATATAAATACGAAAGACAACCAATTCGGTATACAGTTCAAATCGTCAGTAAAAATTGTCACTACAGGCGAGTATCGCTTTTACCTCAGTTCAGATGATGGCAGCAAATTGTATATCGACGGGGAATTGGTCGTCGACAACGATGGAGGTCACGGAACTATTGAACGTATGGGAAGCATTTATTTGGAAGAAGGTATGCACCCAATTACGGTAGATTATCACAACCAAGCAGGTGGCGCATGGCTCGACGCATTTTATAAAGGACCGGGAACACCAAAACAGATAATTCCGGCCAACCTTTTATTTCTTGACTAGAAATCCCCAGCAAGACAGGGCACGAAATAATTTATAAGACAAACTCTAGTATCCAGCAATGAAAACAACTGTATCAAAAGAACAAGGAGATAATAACGCAACGGAAAAACGGAAGGACTATGTCGAAAATTTGGATGACAAGACCCGACATTGGATCGATGAGGACGCTAAATACTTTTTACATCAAGCGCTCTCGACACCCGTAATGAATGTTCTTTCAAAAACGAATGGAGCCTATATCACCGACCTTAACGGTAAAAGATATCTTGATCTGCATGGCAATGGCGTTCATAATGCGGGTTTTAGCAATCCAAAAGTAATAGAAGCGGTAAAGGCCCAATTGGATGAAAGTCTGGCATTCACTCCACGGCGCTATACCAATCTTCCGGCTATTAAACTCGCTAAGAAATTGACCGAAATCACACCTGACGGACTCGACAGGGTTCTATTCTGCCCCGGTGGGTCACAGGCCATCGAAATGGCCGTAATGCTAGCGAAGCAAGTAACGGGTAAATGGAAAACAATATCCTATTGGGATTCGTACCATGGCACAGGTTTTCAGGCTTCTAGTATAGGGGGTGAAGAGCATTTTACCGTTGGGCAGGGACCTATGGTACCCGGTGCTTTTCATGTTGAATTTCCAAATTATTATCGAAATCCATGGGGTTTTACCGACCAAGAGACCATCGATCAAGAATATTTACGACAGATTAAGAACATTATTCACCGTAACCCCGATATAGCCGCCATTATTGCCGAACCCATTTCGGCAACACCTGTTGTACCCTCTTATGCCTATTGGCAGCAGATTCAAGACCTTTGCGAACAATATAATATTTTATTGATTTTCGATGAAATTATTGAGGGTTTCGGAAGAACCGGAAAAATGTTCGCTTCAGAGCATTTTGTTACTCCTGATGTGCTTGTTATGGGAAAATCTTTAGGTGGTGGGTTGGTACCCTTTGCCGGAATCGTCACCAAAGAAAAATATAATACACTTCAACACCGATCTATCGGCCATTTCACACATGAAAAGAATCCGCTTTGTTCCGCTGCAGGGTTAGCTGAAATCAACTACATCGAAGAACACAACTTAGTGGAAAATGCCGCGGAACTCGGAGATTACCTAATGGAACAATTGGCCGAATTAAAAGAAATCTATCCGCTCATCGGAAATATTGCGGGCAAGGGCTTTCATATTGGAATCGATTTGGTCAAAGACAGAAAGACAAAAGTAAGAGCGGTCGAAGAGGCAGAACAATTGATGTATGATTGCTTTGAACAAGGCGTAGCCTTTAAAATAATTGAAGGCAACATCATAACTTTAAGACCATCATTAATTTTAACCAAAGATGATTGTGACTTTATCATTTCGACTTTGAAAAATGCATTAAAAAAATTCACGTAATCGCATTTGCATAACTATTAGTGCTCCAAGGCATCCTTTCAACAACGAAAAGCAGCAAGAGACAGTGCAGCATTTTGCAATTCTAGCCGACTGATCGTGGTCAAAATTTATTTCAAACTCCCTTAATATCAACTTATTCCATCTCCATTCCCGTATGGCCTTCATGGCCTGTCACGGTTTTTCCACCCGCATCGTTCATCATTGATTTTTTACCCTGTAACTGTGCCGCTGCATCAACGGTAAAAGTTCCATTGGTAACGATTTCGTCTCCTATCCTTAAACCTGAAAGAATTGCATAACCTTTGCCTACGACCTCACCTAAAGTGACTACCCGCATTTCAAAAATAGAATTGTTTTGGTCCGATTTTACATATACCACCGAGCGCTCCCCTGTCCATAGTACAGCGCTCTCCGGAATGATAATCGTTTCATCTTTTTTGTTGGCTGATAGCATCAAAGAACCAGCCACAAACATTCCAGGTTTTAATTGTCCGTTCGAATTTTGTAGTACGGCCCGAACTTCAACTGTTCTAGTCGCTGAATTTAAAACGGGGTTTATAAAAGAAATCTTGGCATCGAATTTCTTGTCGGGATACGACTTGGCCACAATCGTGACATGCTGATTCTCCTTTAAAAGTGAAACTTGATTTTCATACACATCAAAGATGGCCCAGACACTACTCAAATTAGCTATTTTAAACAATGGGGCACCCTTTTTTATATAATCGCCGGCTTCTACCATAATTTCGGTAACCGTGCCGGAAACATTTGCATACACCGGAAAATTCTCGCGAACCTCGCCTGACATCTCTATCTGATCTATCTGTTTATCGGAGAGTTTCCACAATTTCAACTTGTTACGCACCGCCTTATATAAAGCAGGTTGGGACCCTTTAAGACCTGCTGCCGTTATCAATTCTTGTTGTGCCGAAACTAGTTCTGGGGCATAAATAGTTGCCAGTTGCTGCCCACTCTTGACTTCCTCACCCTCGAAGTTGATAAACAGTTTTTCAATTCGCCCGCCAAAATAAGCAGCCTGGGTAGCCGCGGCTTTTTCATTTTGCACTATGGTTCCCGATAGTTTTAGAATGTTGTCCTCAGTTGTACCAGAACTTACTTTCGTAGTCCTAATATCAGCCAAAGCCAACGCATTTTTGGTCATTCTAAATTGTTCCATGGCCAAACCATCGGCTCCGGATTCTGCAGGAATCAAATCCATACCACAGATGGGACAATCACCAGGTTCGGACTGTAAAATCTGTGGATGCATTGAGCATGTCCACATTTGTCCCGATTCGATTTCCTGGTTATGGTCATGCGTTGCTGCGTCTTTATTATTTTCAGCGTTCCCCGATGCAATAAGCCAACCGGCCACCATACCGAAAATGATTGCCACACCGATATATAGGATGTTCTTTTTCATAACTTGTTTAGTTTAATTAAATAGACCTGATGCCCCTTGCTCAAACTTTTATTTGCCTTCAAGGCGCTTAATCATCATCTTCATTTCTTCGATTTCCTTTTTTTGCGCTTTGATGATATCGTTTGCTAATTTTTTTACCTCAGGGTCTTCGATCGCCGCTCGTTCACTCGTCAGAATTGCTATGGAGTGGTGTGGAATCATGGCCTTCATCCACAACACATCACCAATTATGGGCTTCTGCGCACGTACCAACGCCAATGCCCCTACAAAGAGCACCAAACTACCTACAAGAATGGCGATGTTCTTTTTCTTGTCTTTATACATTTTCAACATAAAAAGTAGCATAATAACGGCCATAGTCGAAATACCCAAACACGTCATATAAAATCGGGTAAGACTAAAGTATACATGATCGATTTGATAGGTGTTTAGATACATGGTAATGTACATCGCCACAAAAGACGCTCCCAACATCAGGAAAAATTTAGTGTAGCTACTACTTTTCATGTTTTTATGATTCATTTCCTTGTTATTTTCCATTGTTTTTGGTTTTAGGATTACTGATTCATTTTCTTCAATATTCAGGGTATTGACAATGCCTGTAAAGGGAAAGGACTAACCATTATTCCCTTTCCCAAAACAGGACTTATATCATCAGATTTCTTCTACGACCTTGCCACATTTCAGCATTTTTTTGCCGTAATATGGATTCTGGATTTCTTTTACATTTGAAATCCAATAACCGCCCTTTCCGGAAAAAGCCATTGGGCAGAATTGCTTATAAATCGTCCCCTCCGAAATGGATTCCTTGATTAGAGGCTCAACTATTGCGTTCATTTCGGAAAATAGTTCTCGTTGCTCCTCAAGATTATCGGTAGCTGCCATGGCAAGGGCCATTGACCTCAAGCCTTCCTGTTCTTCCGTAAAATTTTCCACTAGTTTCTTAGCCACAGCTTGCACCTCACCAGCGCCAGAATCGACCAATGCCGCTCGTATCTTTTGATAATCGCTGAAAACCTTTTCTGCCATTGAATCTGAAAAAGAGGCTTTTGAGGTAGCTTCCGAATTCCCCTTTGTTTGTTCAAATTGAGTTCCAGTATCGCCCTTCACTTCTGGTTTTTCTTTCTTTTCTACACATGATGCCATAGAAATAATTGCGGCCATCATTAAAGCTAAATTTTTGTTTCCGTTCATAAGGTTTGTTTTTTGGATTTTCATATTTATAAAAATTTAAATTATGTTTTGATTTTCAATACATTAATCATTTTGGCTGTTCATCAACCAGATAATTGATGGTCGCCATTTGCGAATAGTAATTTTTAACCGCATCTATTTGATTTATTTGAAACTTTAATTGCAATTCTTGAATGTCGAGCACATCGTTAAAGTCAATGGTGCCTGTTTCGTAATTCTTGATAAGTATTTCTTCTGCATCTCTGGCATGTTTCAAATTTTCGAGCTGGATTTTGTATTTGATGCGAGAAGCATCACGATTGTTGATTGCCCTATTCAAAATCGATTCCAGTAGATTGCGGCGATTGGCTTTTTGCGCATTGATTTCTGCTTGTCGCAGTTCGTTCTGAATTGAACGTGATTTATATTTATTGTTGAAAATGGGAATGGAAAGCGAAACCATAGGCATGAAAATATCCTTTCCATTATCGGTAAAAGTCATTTCTGGCCTTTCTGCAACCGCAATATAATCTAGCCCAAAACCTAAATTTGGATCAGCCTCCTTTTGGTTCAGAACCTCGGACTGTTCAATAGATTGATATAACCTATCGTATTTTTCCAATTCAGGATGTACTCCAATTTCCGTTACGGTCTGTACATAGTCATTATCGATAAAAAGACTATCGACTACCTCAACATCCAACGACTCATCACGGTTCAACAGATTATTAAAAACACTTCTTTCCGATAGCAGCACTTGTTGCAATACTTCCTTTTGCTCCTTCAATTCATTTTGACGAATTTGCAAGCGAAGTACGTCTACGGCGGAGGCATTGCCCACCTCCACAGCGGTCAGCGCCAATTGCTCATACGTCTTTAGAAGTTTGCTGTTTTCCTCTAGAACCTCGGTCTTTCTCTTAATAGCATAGTATTTATAATATGATTGCGACACCGACAACCTTAGTTTTCTTTTTGTGATGGCAATGTCTAAGTAATCGACTTCAGCCAAAGAACTGGCATAATTCTCCCTAGCGGTTATGGTGCCGAACCATGGCAGCATCTGTTTTATAGAAAATTTTGCTTTTTGTGCCCCGGTTCGTGTTTCTGGTTCACTGACAAAAAACCCGGCACTCATCTCTGAATCAGACAAACTGTTGGCCTCAGCTACTTTTTCTTTCGAGATATTGTATCTTATTTCAAAAGCCTGCACCTCCGGGTTGTTTGTCTCCGCTACGTCAATATACGATTGCAAGGTCTGCCCTTGTGCCAAGCTGACGCCTAACAAACCTATAACTGTGACTAGTACTTTTTTCATCGATTATCTCTTTTAAGTTGCCACTCACTTTTCCAACTGTATAGCACAGGAACCACTAACAGTGTTATCAGTGCAATCAGCATTCCACCAAACGATGGAATGGCCATCGGAATCATAATATCACTTCCCCGGCCCGTGGAAGTCAACACAGGTAATAGTGCCAATAGGGTAGTGGCTGTAGTCATTAAACAGGGTCGTATTCGTTTTTCACCAGCCTCTACGACCGACGCCCGAATAGTTTCCAGACTTTTCGGCTTGTTTCGTTCAAAAGTCTGCGTTAAATATGTGGCCATGACCACCCCATCATCGGTGGCAATACCGAAAAGGGCAATAAAACCGACCCATACGGCTACGCTCAGGTTAATGGGATGCATCTGGAATAGATCCCGCAGATTTTCCCCGAAGAAATTGAAATTTAAAAACCAACTTTGGCCATAGCCCCATATCATCAAAAATCCTCCTGCAAAGGCTACGGCAATTCCTGTAAATACCATTAAGGAAGTGCTCACTGAGCGGAATTGAAAATACAGGATTAGAAAAATAATGCCCAGAGCCAAGGGTACGACCACTGAAAGCGTTTTTTCCGCCCTTAGCTGATTCTCATAGGTTCCTGTGAATTGATAACTGATACCCTTCGGCACGACGAGTTGCCCGTTGTCGATTCTTTGTTGGATAACTGCCTGGGCGTTTTCCACAACGTTCACCTCCGCATAACCATCAAGCTTATCAAAAAGCACATAGCCCACTAAAAAGGTGTCTTCGCTTTTGATGACCTGCGGTCCTTTCTCATAGCGTATGCTAACCAATTCGCTCAATGGAATAGGACTACCACTTGCTACGGGCACATGGATTTTTTTAATGTCCGTCGGATTTTCGCGAAGTTCTCTAGGGTATCTCACACGAACCCCATAACGTTCCCTTCCCTCAACGGTCTGGGTCAAAGTCATACCACCTACCGCAACTTCTAGAACGCGTTGCACATCATCTATTAGCAGGCCGTACCTTGCCAAGGCTTCTCTATCGATATCGATTAAGAGATAAGGCTTGCCCACAATTCGGTCGGCAAATACGGCCTCCTCTTTGACGCCTTCGGCCTCTTTAAGAATATTTTCCAGCTGTATCCCAAAGGCTTCGATTTGCCTTAAATCTTGTCCCTTCACCTTAATACCCATTGGGGCCCGCATTCCCGTTTGTAACATAACCAATCGTGTTTCGATTGGCTGTAGTTTGGGGGCCGATGTTACTCCAGGTAGCCGGGTTACCTTAACAATTTCGTTCCAAATATCATCGGGCGATTGAATTTCGGGCCGCCAATTGCGGAAGTATTCACCGCTTTCATCAGGAATCAGATTATCCCGGGTCACCTGAAGTTCCGTTGAAATGTCTCCTCGGTTACTCTCAACTTCACCTTCATCGACACTAGAATTTGGGTTCAAAAAGAGGTTTCCATCCTTCAGCATAAACAACCCATCGTCATCCACTCGATAACGCTGGCGTTCACCCCCTTCATTTCGCATATACTCGGTTTTGTACTGAATGATATTTTCGTACATGGACAAAGGTGCCGGATCAAGGGCAGATTCAGTTCTTCCCGCCTTGCCGACGACCGTTTCGATTTCGGGAATACTCGCCACGGCCATATCTAGCTGTTGCAAAACCCGCTTATTTTCCTCAACCCCCGAATGGGGAAGCGAAGTGGGCATCAATAGAAAGGAACCTTCGTTCAAAGAGGGCATAAACTCTTTACCTGTATGCTGCATAATCAGCACGCCAAAGGCAACTATAACCGTTGGAATAGAGAGAAACAACAACTTATTACGCAAGGCCCATCGTAATATTTGTGTATAATACTTTCTAAAAAGTATAAATACCACCAATAGCGCAAAGCATATCAAGGCTACAAAAATGAGATTCATGAATATGCTTCGGTCAAAACCTAATGGTCGCCAATAATTCGCCAAAAGAAATACAATTGCAGCAGCAGAAATAATGACATTCAAGAGGTTTGCCTGTTTTTCGGAAAGGGAAAACCCATTAAACAAGCGTGATATCAATTCAGAATTTTTCAACGGTTTGATTGTTCCAAAAGCCACCAAGACCAACCCTAGCCAATAACCATAAACAACCGCAACAAGCCCTGTAACTATAAGTACTCCGCTAATGAAATACCCCACAACGCTTCTGTCGCTTTTCTTTCTAAACAAAAAGGCGGCAAATGGGGGTATAAGAAATAAGGCCACAATTATCGATGCGGTTAACGCAAAAGTTTTGGTAAATGCCAAAGGACGAAACAATTTCCCCTCGGCTCCTATCATCGTAAAAACGGGGATAAAACTGATGATCGTAGTCATTACTGCCGTCACAATAGCACCAGAAACCTCTGCCGAAGCGTTATACACGACAGTATTTACGGGTAGTTTTTCGTTGTTTTCGTCGAGATGCCGAATGATATTCTCCGAAAGAATGACACCCACATCAACCATAGTTCCAATGGCAATAGCTATTCCTGAAAGTGCCACGATGTTGGCATCTACCCCAAAAAACTTCATGGCGACAAAAACCATGAGTACGGCGACGGGCAACAATCCGGAAATAAGAACGGAAGCTCGAAGGTTGAACACCATGATAACAATAACCAAAATGGTAATCAATATTTCCAAGGTCAGCGCTTCGTTGAGCGTTCCTAAGGTTTCTTGAATTAATTCGCTACGGTCATAGAATGGTACAATGGTCAGTTGGGAGGTACGCCCATCATCCAATACCTTGGAGGGAAGTCCTGAACTGACTTCCTTTATTTTATTCTTAACGTTATTAATAACCTCTAGAGGATTCGCTCCGTATCTAGCGACCACTACTCCCCCAACGACCTCTGCCCCTTCCTTATCGAGAATACCTCTTCGAACCGCTGGCCCAAGTGATACATTGGCAATATCTTTCACGCGGATAGAGGCATAATCTTCAACAGCGACTACGGCATTTTTAATATCCTCCAAAGATTTTATATAGCCCAAGCCCCTTACTAGATATTCCGCCTTGTTGATTTCCAGCGTTTGGGCGCCAATATCACGGTTGCTCTGTTTTACTGCATTGACCACTTGCTGTAGACTAATTCTGTACTGCTTCATCAGCTCGGGGTCTACATCAATTTGATATTCTTGAACATACCCACCAATGGAGGCTATTTCAGAAACGCCACTCGCAGCAGATAATCCATATTTCACGTAGTAATCTTGAATGCTACGTAACCCTTGCAAATCCCAGCCGCCGGTAACATTTCCGTCTCCATCACGCCCTTCAAGGGTATACCAGAAAATTTGGCCCAAACCCGTTGCGTCAGGACCCAAAGCTGGATTTACTCCCTCAGGAAGGAGATTACTTGGAAGGGAATTTAACTTTTCAATAATGCGACTGCGACTCCAATAGAATTCGACATCCTCATCAAAAATGATGTAGATGCTTGAGAAACCGAACATGGAAGAGCTCCGTATCGTCCGTACCCCCGGTATACCCAACAACGAAGTGGTCAATGGATAGGAAATCTGGTCTTCAATATCTTGCGGAGACCGCCCGGGCCATTTTGTAAAAACAATTTGTTGGTTCTCACCAATATCTGGAATCGCATCGACAGCTACGGGATTGCTCGGAAGAAAACCCGTATCCCATTTAAAAGGTGCATTGACCGTACCCCACCCCACGAATAGGAGGAGCATTAACAATGCGACCAATTTATTATCGATTAGAAATTTAATGCCTTTGTTCAGCATATAAAAAGATTATTAAACCGTTAAAAATCATGTTGGACAAAATCGCACAACAATTTTAGCCCAAGAACAGCGATGGCTGTTGGGCCTCATTTTAAAAGTTTAAAAATCAAATGATAAAAGTCTGATTTAGGACTTGAACATCCCGTATCAGTGGAGGAGGTGAATAATCTTTAAAGGGGACGACGTTCGCATCGAGCCCTTCAAAAAGGTTAATATAACTGTAAACAAAAGAAGCAACGAATAGCTGCTGATCAAAACTGAGCTTGTCAAATGAAATTTTTAAATCATCTTGCCCCTCAATAGTAACCACGACATCTGAACAGCAGTCCATATCCATTTCCACCTCCGCACATTCGTTGGAAGATTTAGACATTTCAGCCTCCATTATGCAAGTATCCAAGGTTTCAAAAAAACTAAAATCTACCAAATGGTCGCCACAATAATGCATATCCACCGAAAACGACGAAGTGGAGAATAGCACAATAAATGCCATTGAAATAGACGATATTTTACGTAAGACTTCTTTCACTGCTTGCAAAATTACAAAAATTCGAACTTACAGCGGTTTGTTTAACAGAAGTTTAGAAATCAAAGAGCCAATTTAGTATAATCTAGAAGCCGCCAGGATTTATGGAAAAATAGAGTTCAAATTGAGGTAATTACCTTCAAATACTCTTTTTCAATATATCAGGGCAAGAAACCAGAGATGTTCTTACTACCCCAAGAACATCTCTTGAATCTTCTTTTTCTGTAAAAGTGCCCTTCAAAAGTTACTTTACGAACGTATTAAAAGGCGTGTAAATTGAAACTGATAACAGTTTAGTTAGCTTTCTAGACCTATTAATACAGTTCCTGATAATACTGCTTTGCCATTCTTTCACTTGTAAATTCAGGTATGACGCCGTCAATAGCATTAAACACAATTTTGTTCCAAGCATCGGGATGGTCGTAAAAAGTAGGCAGCACTTTTTGCTCTAATATTTCATATAAATTTTTACAATCCATTTCATCTTGCTCTGCTTCGGGGAGGCTACTATCCATTTCTGGGAGCAGAAAACAGTTTTTATCATTTTTTCCGAATTCGGGCATCCATCCGTCGTTTGTGGATAGATTGATAGATCCGTTCATAGCTGCCGTCATACCACTTGTACCCGAGGCCTCATGTGTTATTCTCGGAACGTTCAACCAAATATCAGACCCCGTCTTGAGTTTTTTTGAAAGTTCAATTTCATATCCCGTCAGTACCGCAAGATTAGGATGGTTTTTGGTATGTTTTACCAAACGGTTGAATACTTCGATACCGTAAAAATCCATAGGGTACGGTTTACCGGCCCAAATGATTTGTACAGGATATTTTGTGTTGGTAACCAAACTTTCAAAACGAGCAATATCATACAATAATAAATCTGCTCTTTTGTATCCTGCAAAACGTCTGGCCCAAACGATGGTTACGACATCTGGATTGAAAATCTTACCCGTTTGATGTAATACTTCGGAAAAAAGCGATTTTTTTAGCGCTATTTTTCTTTCGACCATCGCTTTACTATCTTTATTTTGCCATGCTTTACGGATTTCTTTATCCTGCCAAAAATTTTGATCTTGGCTATTGGTTATCGGTAGTATTTCTGTGGTATTTTCGAAACCTTTCCACATTTCAGCCGAAACTTTGGCATGGAGTTTTGAAACTGCATTTGCCTTCTTTGCCATTCGAAGTGCAGATACCGTATAATTGATACCATCGCCATTTACCATCTCTTTTTGAAGCTCTTCAAATGAAAGTGTTTTTCCAAAAAATCCAAATCGATTCAAATGATGACCGTTTCTTTCTTCATTGCCGCCTTTTTCCGGTGTATGGGTCGTAAACGCTTTTTGGGCCTTTGAACCATTGTTCTGCAAATAATAAAAAGCAGGCAAGGCATGGCCCTCGTTCAAATGATACACATCGGCGCCACCCAGTGCTTCTACTATTTTTGCGCCGCCAATACCCAAAATAATACTTTGGGAAATACGTGTGTCTTCATTGGAATCATACAAACGATCTGTTATCGTTCTTGAGAGAAAGTCATTACCGGCTACGTCAGTAGTCAAAAAGTAAATGGGGGCCGTGTCAAATGTTTCCGGCTTCAATACATAGGCACGGACTTTGACCGATTCGTTGTCATGTATTTTTACTTCAACTTCCAACCCGGAATCTTCTAAAAAATTATAATTCTTTTCTATAAAATTCACTTGCAACGTTTGGTCTCTATTTCTGCCTTGATCGTAATATCCGTATTTCCATAACATACCGACCCCAATAAGGTTCTGTTTAAGATTATAGGCAGATCGCATATGCGAACCGGCCAAAAACCCTAAACCTCCAGAATAAGTCTTTAAGCCTTGATGAATACCAAACTCCATACTAAAATAGGCCGTTTTTTTATTGAATTCCTTTTCCGCCTTATACGGATGGTACCAACTTTTGTATTTGCTAGTCATATTTTTTTGGTTTTAAGGTTAATAATTAATTATAGTTAAAGGTTCATTTTTTAAAAAGGCCATATAAGCGGCACCAGTATTAGTGTAACAATAAAAAATAGGAGCAACAAGGGCGCACCCACTCTCATATAGTCCATAAATTTATAGCCCCCCGCGACCATGACCATGGCATTGGTAGTCGTACCGATCGGAGTCAAAAAGGCCGTCGAGGCACTAACGGCAACAGCGATTAAAAAGGGTTTTGGAGACACTCCCAATGATACCGCCGCCATATAAGCGATAGGTGCCATAAGTACGGCAGTTGCCGAATTATTAATGGTCTGACTGATGGTTGTGGTCAGTAAAAAAATTCCACCAAGAAGTGCAATTGGATGGATTTCTCCCAAATAGTCAACGAGACCATTGGAAACCATGGCCGCCGTACCTGTTTTCTGCAGTGCCACCCCCATGGGAATCATAGCGGCAATCATCACGACACTAGTCCAACTAATTCCTTTATATGCCTTTGATATTGGAACGCAGCCCGATAACATCATTATACCCGCACATACCAAAGCAGCAATAGCTCCTGGCCATATTTCGAATACCAACAAAAGAATCATTAGTAGCAGCGTACCTAGGGCAATATATGATTTCGTTGTAATCTCGTCCACATTTTTGGCCATCGCCTCCGGACTACCGGAAATAACCAAGTTTTCATAGACTGTTTGCAGAGATTCGATATTGCTCCACCTACCGCGTATAACAAACGCATCACCTGCCTGAACGGTAATTTCTTTTTGGGACAATGGCCTATTGTTTCGTGATGCACCCAATAGCTGAATGCCCGATTTTTCCAAATATTGCCCCATGGCTATGGTCTTTCCTACGAAAAAAGATTTTGGGGTTATCAGCATTTCGACCATACCTACTTCTTGGTTGATCAGTTCATTTTTTAGGTTGTTCTCTTCAGGTTTTGAGGAAATTATGCCCAAACTGAATTCCAATACTAACTTATCGACATCTTGGGATGTTCCCTTAACGGTGATGATATCGTGATAGCGCATTTCGGTATTGCGTTTGGGGAATTCAACGTATGGCGGGGTTCCCTTCAGTACTTTTGGGTGTCGGCGCCGTAAACGCACGATAGATACGTTATAGTTCTTTTCAAAATCCCAATCTTCAATCCGAGTATTAATGAGTTTTGACATTGAGCGAATGCGCAAACGGTACATATTGTCACCGATGCTATAATCCTCAATCCATTTATGCATTTCCGAATCGATGCTAATCGTGCGGTTATCGGTTTTATGGCTCGGTAGCAGTCGATACCCTATATACCTGAAATATAAAATTGCAATAATCAGAAGCGGAAGACCGATCAATCCAAATTCGAAAAATGAAAAACCATCCATACCCTTCTCGATCAAGGCATTGCTTACAATAATATTAGGAGGTGTTCCTGTCAAGGTCAACAATCCACCGGTATTCGAACCGAAGGCGACCGGCATTAATAGTTTGGAGGGTAAGGTGCCAGCATTCCAAGCCGCAGAAACAGTAACCGGCAGTAATGCGGCAACGGTACCGGTATTGCTTACGAATCCTGATAGAACACTGGATCCCAAGGTAACGATAACCAAGAGTTTAGGAATACTTTTCCCCGCCCAAGCGACAAATTTCTGCCCCGCCAAAGCTGTCCAACCTGTTCGTGAAAGCCCCTCTCCAATGATAAAAAGCGCAGCGATCATAATTACAGTAGGATTACTAAAGCCACTCAAGGTTTCCGTAAGATCTAAAATACCAAAAAGATATAGCGCCAACATCGAAATTAATGCGACCACATCGGGTGGAAACTTGCCCCAAATAAACAGGACAATAGTAATAGTTAGAATAATCGATACTTCTAGCATAGTTTGGTTGAAATTATTTCGGGTTAGTCAATGGCCAGTATGGGTATTTTTGAATGTAATGTCAATAACTGGGTAAGCTTCCCTTTTGATGGCTCACTTTTCTTACTGTGGTTACGGGGAAGAATCGCAATCATATCAATTGCCTTTTCCGAAGCATAACTTAGGATTCCCAGCAAAACATCGGGATTTTCGATAAATGTGTGGTCCGAATAAAAGTCCTCCAAATAATAGGCCAACGTATTTTCATTGCGTACTTCGATGTTTGAATAGCCATATAATTCAGGTTGGTTTTCAATGGTAACAACATGTACTTTGGCATTGAATTTACGCCCAATATCCAATAGAATACCCAACGTTTTCCGATTCTCGATTTCCTCTTTACCTAAGACCAATGCGATGTTTTTAATTCTGAAATCTTCACTACCATATGGCACTACCAATACGGGACAGTCTACGTGAAGAACGAGTTTGGAGGTATTTGTCACCCCTGATCCGTCATCGGCTATTGTGCCGAAAGTGCCCATAATGATCAAATCAATTTTTTCTTCCTTTTGTATTTTCACCAATGCATCTGTCAACGAGCCGGATGTCGCGAGCCATTCTATTTCGACTTTAATTTTATATTTCTCAATAACGGTGCTGAAGGCTTCTTGTAACATATCGACATTATGGTCATCAGTGATATAGCCTAGAATAATTTTCATGCTCTTGTTCTGCCCTATGAATTGTACGGCATACTCTAATGCTTTTTTCGAAGTTCTTGAAAAGTTAAATGGAACTAGAATCGTGGAAATTTTATCCATTATATAATCTTTAAATGATTTACAAGACAAAATTATAACCAAGAGCTACTTATCAATATGACAGTTGTCATATTTTGACAAAAAACGTAAAACTACTTTTGAAAACTAATAAATTAGATACCCCATAATAATTTTAAACATTTGATTATCAGTACTTTAATTGTAAGGTTAAGTTTTTGTTCCCAATAGGTTAAATCATTTAAGAACTTTCCACCTGCCTTTAAGGCTGAGGAATTTAACTCAGAAAGATATTACATGAAAGAATTTGAAAATCGCTATAAATAAATAATATATGAACGCAATATTCGATATCGCTATCGACACTACAAAGACAATCATAAGATCAATGAACAAGGTTAACGGGCCCTTCGAACAATTATACTTAAGGCCCCATGAATTCCCACATTGGGAAAAAATCAGGCACGGTAGATAAAAACCCCTATATCTATGGCGCTGATACCCATAGCGGTTAAAATCAGCGATAATTGCTTTAAAAAATGAAGAGAAACTCCAGATTCAACAGATTATTTATCAAAGTCACCAACTCCATTTTGTTTTGGATGCTCTTGTTACAACTATCAGTTTTGTGCGCGCAAGACCCGGCAGCCAATCAATGGGGTAACAAACCACTAAAATGGGATTTAAATGAAAATGGCTCCCATTGGTTGGCGTTGCATACTTATGCGCAATTCTGGATGCGCAACACGGAAAACAACCCTGGAAGCCTAATTTCCGATCAGCCCCAAAATACCACTTTTGATATTTCCATCCGTCGTTTTAGACTAGGTGTTCAAGCACAATTGACCGAAAAGTTATTTGTCTATTCCCAGTTGGGCATAAACAACCTGAATTATTTATCCTCCCGAGGAACATCCACGGACCTTTTAGATGCTTATGCGGAATATTCCTTTTCTGAAAAATTGGCAATAGGTGCAGGTAAGACCGCCTGGACAGGACTTTCACGTTATTCGGCCCCAAATACATCAAAATTACTTTCTTATGATATATTGTTGCTCGCCTTGCCAACCACAGACGAGACCAACGATCTTATTCGAAAATTGAGCATTTATACAAAGGGAAAGCTAGCGGGGCTAGATTATCGCATGGTATTTTCAAAACCCTTTTCACCAAGAAACAGCCCCAACTTTGATTCAGAGTTGATTGATGACAAAGCAAGGTTTACCGACAAAAGTAATGGAAATATATATTCAGGATACTTTAAATGGGAATTTCTAGATGCAGAGACCAATGCTATTCCATTTTCCGACGGAACGCATTTAGGTAAGAAAAAAGTTTTTAATCTAGGTATCGGCACTGAATTTCAAAAAGACGCACTCGCTTCCCTTCAAAATGGAGAAACGCGATTTCACGATATGATGCTTTGGGCCGCCGATTTGTTCTTGGACCTTCCCGTAAATCAACAAAGCAATAGTACATTGACCGCCTACCTCGGATATTTCAATTATGATTTCGGGCCGAACTACATTCGCAACACAGGGGTGAACAATCCAATATCAGCTGTAGATTTGATTCAAGGTTCGTTCAACGGTCCTGGTAATGCTTATCCCGTGGTCGGCACAGGAAATTCTGTGTACACTCAAATAGGATACTTATTTCCATATTTGGGCAAGACCCAAAAACACGGTCGACTGCAGCCCTATTTTTCGCTACAATATTCCGATTTCGAACTTCTCAAAGAGCCAATGACGACATTTGACTTCGGGGTCAATTGGTATTTAAAAGAACATCTTTCAAAGTTTTCTTTGAATTTGCAATCACGGCCCGTTTATCAAGAAACCTCCGAAGGTGTGCAATTCGACAACCGAAAATGGATGGCAGTTTTACAATATATCATACGATTGGAATGAAGCGATATGTACAGCATTTTTTAATTTCTTCCATCGTACTGTTCCATTTGGCAATAGAAAAAGGATATGCCCAAAACGAACTGGGCAATTCTAAACTACGCATATACCTTGATGAAGAAAAAGAACATTGGTTGCAATTCAGTTCGTTCGTGCAACTCTGGGGCAGGGTAACAGAAAACAATCCGGGTACGACCATAAACGATCGGCCGGAAGCCGTTACTACCGATATTTCCATACGTCGTTTTAGACTGGGTCTAGGGGCTCGACCTGCAGACGACTTGTACGTGTTTTTCCAATTGGGGGTAAATAACTTGAATTATCTCTCCCCGCGTGGCACTTCAATTGACCTGTTGGATGCTTACGTGCAATACGAATTCTCGCCGTTCATTGCAATTGGCGGCGGTAAATCTTTTTGGAACGGATTATCACGGTTTACTTCCCCCAGTACTTCGAAACTGATGGGTTACGACCTTAATTTTGTGGCAAGCCCCACACTCGATAGTACCGATGACTTGATACGAAGGCTTAGTGTCTATGCCAAAGGGAAAATTGGCCCGATTGATTATCGGCTTGTTCTTGCCAAACCATTATCCGTTCAGAATAGTAGTTCGTTCAACTCCGAACCTATTGAGTCTATCGCAAGATTTACCGACACTAGGCCTACTCTTCAATATTCGGGCTACGCAAAATATGAGTTCTGGGAACCGGAAAGCAATTTGTCCCCTGCTCAGGTCGGCACTTACTTAGGTGCCAAAAAAGTACTCAGCCTAGGTCTCGGTTTTACCAGACAAAATAATGCGCTATGGTCTTTAGAACAAGGTATGATACGGTATCATAATATGTCGCTTATTGGCCTTGATGTCTTTATGGATTTGCCGTTGGGTCAGGATAAAAAAACTGCCCTAACAGCCTATTTAGGGTATTTTAATTTTGATTTTGGCCCCAATTACATCCGATTATTAGGCGCGAACAATCCTGCGAATGGGTTCATCCCAGATGAAGGTTCCTTTAATGGTCGTGGAAATACATTTCCGATTTCGGGTACGGGAACATCAACTTTTGCGCAGTTGGGTTTTCTTTTTAAACCCATGGGAAAAGACAGAGATAAAGGTCGGTTACAACCTTATTCGGCCGCACAATATTCGAATTTCGATCGATTTGAAAATGCAATGTTCTACTATGATCTTGGTATAAATTGGTATATGAACGGGCATTTATCAAAATTTACCCTTAATGCCGAAAATCGCCCTATTTTTATGGAAACCAACGATGGAATACGCTCCGATGTGCGAAAATGGATGGTGGTTCTACAATATCAATTTCGGATAGATTGACATGCCTTAAAAAGTATCCCTAAAAGGAAAAGAAATTTATAGTCCTTTGATTTTAGATTATTCAAACCAAACTCGCCAAGAAATTTTAAAAGTCTGTAAAACAAAAAACCACCAACTTTTCAGTTGATGGTTTTGTGGAGAATACCGGAGTCGAACCGGTGACCTCTTGCCTGCCAGGCAAGCGCTCTAGCCAGCTGAGCTAATCCCCCAAATTTCAGCCCTCAAAGGAAATACTTTTTGGCAAAGTATCAAAATACAAATCAATCTTTCTTGACACTTAGCACCAAAACTGGTATACGAGACGAGAATTCAGATTTCGGAATCGTATTCTTTTCCCATAAATTCTTGAAAAAGCCCCTTTTTCTTCGAAATACACATAATAAATCTGGGTGCTGTGATTGAAAATGCTCTAAAACGCCCAAATAGGTTGTAGGAGCTTCAGCCAATGTCAGCTGAGAGCTTATATCCATTAACGCAGTATTTACTTTAAGGTCGTCATCACTATAACCCGGCGTTTTTACCATTAATAAATTCACCTTGGCATTAAACTTCGCTTTGATTTGTATTAAAGGGTCAAGAATGCGTTTTCTCTTTAACACGCCTGATTTAAAAGCGGTTAAAATGTTACGCATCGGCTTAAATTCAGTTCCTCGGGGAACAATCAAAGTCGGAATATCGGTTCGTTTGATAATTCTTCCCGAAGTATGCCCTAAATAAAGTTCTTCCGTAACATCATTACTTCTAGGCGCTATGATAATCAGATCAATGCCCAGTTCCTTATCAATTTCCTTTAATCCATCGATCAAATCACCATTGTATGTGGCAACTTTCACCTCAACTCCTTTCGAATCGATTTTATCGATTATCTCCTTTACATGTTCTTTACTACTTTCGGCAACCTTCTCTTCTACGTTCTTTAAACTTCTCCCCGCTCCAATAGATACATTGAAAACTTCCATCACATATATCTTCGAGGAAAACTCTGTAGCAAAATTAATGGCGTATTGTAACGTTTCGTGTGCATCAGGCGAAGTGCCTATAGGTACCAATATATTCTTCATGACGCTTATTTTATAGTAAATACCAACTTTACGAATAAAAAATGTACATTATTCGACGTGCAAAGATATTGGAAATTACTGACATTCTTAACTTTACTAAAACGTACATCACAAATTGACACAAAATCGAATTAACTAAGGAAACAATGAACACCTAGCCCTAGGTGTTTCTTTTGTTATGGCTATCGAATGCGCTAACTTGCGCGCCCATTGAAAACGAAAATCACCTTTAAGAGTATTAACAATTTGGCCATTCCGGCTACGGTTGCCGGTATTGCCGAACCTATTCTATCGATAACCGATACGGCCATTGTAGGCAACATTCCGGTAGACGGACTAGAATCATTGGCGGCCGCAGGTATCGTGGGATCCTTTTTATCTATGTTGATTTGGGTCTTGGGCCAGACACGAAGTGCCATTTCCGCCATTATTTCGCAATACTTGGGCGCCGGAAAACTGCAAGAAGTGAAAGATTTACCCGCACAGGCAATATTTTTCAATATCGGACTCAGTATCGTGGTGCTACTATCCACCGTTTTTGTGATAGAAGATATTTTTAAATTGTTCGAAGCTTCGGGTAAAATATTGGATTATTGTGTCTCATATTATGCCATACGTGTTTGGGGTTTTCCTCTGACTCTTTTTACTTTCGCGGTATTTGGTATTTTCCGTGGTCTTCAGAATACCTATTGGCCTATGTTTATTGCCCTTATCGGCGCCCTATTGAATATCGTACTCGATTTTATCTTCGTATATGGATGGGAAGGGGTAATCCCAGCAATGCATTTAGAAGGCGCAGCTTGGGCCAGTCTTATAGCTCAGGGGGTTATGGCAATTATAGCTTTTGCCCTTTTGATTATAAAAACCGATATCAGTCTAAAACTTCGTTTTCCCCTGAACAAAGAACTACCTCGATTGATAGCGATGAGCTTAAATCTTTTCGTTCGTGCCATCGCCTTGAACACCGCTTTAGTCTTGGCCGTGCGTGAGGCCACCATCTTGGGTGACAGCATTATAGGCGCCCATACCATCGCAATTAATATTTGGTTGTTCTCGGCCTTTTTTATCGACGGATACGGCGCTGCCGGTAATATAATGGGAGGAAAACTGCTTGGGGAAAAAGACTATAACGGACTCTGGGAGTTGGCAAAAAAAATCATGCAGTACGGTATGCTGGTAAGCCTCATATTAATGCTATTAGGCTTCGCTTTTTATCGGCCTATTGGCCAGCTGTTCTCCAATGAATCAGTTGTACTTGAAGCCTTTTATGCCATCTTTTTTATCATCATATTAGGGCTTCCCATAAACACCTTGGCCTTCGTTTTTGATGGATTGTTCAAAGGTTTGGGGGAAATGAAATACCTCCGCAATGTACTTCTTTCAGCCACTTTCTTAGGTTTTATTCCGGCATTATACTTTGGCAAATTCATGCATTGGGGGCTATACGGTATTTGGATTGCCTTTACCATTTGGATGATGATACGGGGCGGGGCATTGGTTTGGAAGTTCCGCCGAAAGTTTCGTCCGTTATTGCAAAAGGTTTAATTTTGATTTAAAACAACACCTATGGGAACCTCAAGAGAAAGCGGAAGTTTATATACCGCCATTGAAAATCGTATTGCTACGGTTGAATTCGGCCATCCGGCCAGTAATTCTTTTGTTCTCGAACTTTTGAATAGGTTGTCCGAAGAGCTTCATAAACTTTCGGAAAACCCCGAAATTGCTGTAATTTTATTAAAGTCAGAAGGTAATCGTGCCTTTTGTGCAGGTGCCTCTTTTGAAGAATTGACTGCCGTAGCGACTTTAGAAGAAGGTAAAGTTTTCTTCAGTGGCTTTGCCAACGTCATAAATGCCATGCGCCTTTGTAAAAAACCCATTATTGGACGTGTACAGGGAAAGGCCGTCGGTGGTGGGGTCGGGCTCATCTCCGCCTGTGATTATGTTTTTGCTACCGTAGATGCCGCCATCCGACTTTCTGAATTAAGTATTGGCGTAGCTCCCTTGGTCATTGCCCCTGCCGTAGAGCGAAAGCTGGGCAAAAGTGGTTTGGCGGAACTTTCATTGGCTCCAACCGAGTGGAAAAATGCCTATTGGGCTCAGGAGAAAGGCCTGTACGCCAAAGTTTTTGACCACAGTAAGGAAATGGACAAAGAAATTGATTTTTTTGTGGAAAAATTAGCTTCCTATAATCCCGAAGCAAGTGAAGAATGGAAAAAAGTGCTCTGGGAGGGCACCGATCATTGGGATACCTTGCTTGTCGAACGTGCCGCCATAACCGGAAAACTAGTGCTTTCTGAGTTTACAAGAAACGCGCTTTCAAAATTTAAGAAATAATAAAAATATCGTGGGAACGTTCTATTCTCAAAATCAATAAAATGAAATTTCTGAATTTTTTGAACGGCGACCTAATATTGCCGCTTCTAGCACTTTTTGTAGTTGTTATTTATTTTGTGAACCGCATTCGTATAAGAAGAAAGTTCAAACGATAATGAATCGTGTCTAGCAATAAAAATATGGGTTGGGCAATTTTCTACGGGTAATTATTTCTTCTAGGGACTTTTATTGCTTATAGTGCATATGTTCAATACCAGAAAACACAGCGTCTCTTAGACTATGGAATAAGAACTACCGCCAAGGTAATCGATTTGTTGGCTTCTCAAAGCGACGACGGAACTACGTATAGGCCCGTTTTTGAATATACTGACAGGACCCATACCATAAAAACATTTGAAAACCCGATAAGTTCCAGTCCTGCGCCATATGCCATTGGCGATACCATAAAAATAATCTATAACCCTAAGGAGAAAGAAGCTGTAAAAACCGTTTCCTTTTGGGGACTTTTTCGATGGAGCGTTATACTTTCTATGATAGCCGCACCACTCTTGATTATTGGGGGTAGCTACTTACTTTATCTTAGCAAATAACCAATCCCCTACGAGTAAAATTCTAATTACAATCTGCCATATTTTTTGTTGACAAGTAAGACTTCATTTCCATTTCATCAAAATGCAACAGTGGCTATAAACTTTTTTCTTAACTTTCGCTGAGAATTACAGCCATACATCCATGAGATTTTTAAAAATTATTCCCGTTCTACTTGTTGTTTCCGTTATTATCAATTGCCAGCCGAAGAAAAAAGATACCGCACAAAAGAATACCAAATGGTACAAAGGCAATCTTCATACCCATTCATACTGGAGCGATGGTGATGAATTCCCTGAAGTTATCTTAGACTGGTACAAAACACGAGGATACGAGTTTATGGCCTTATCCGATCATAATACCGTGGCGAGGGAAGAAAAATGGAAAACCATTTCTGAAGATTCCATTTATCAAACTGCTTTTCAAAACTATTTGAATACCTACGGTGAGGAATGGGTCACCCATAAAATTGATTCGGGCAAGACGCTGGTTAAGCTCAAAACCTTTGCAGAATATCGAGATCTTACCGAAGAGCCGGGCAAATTTTTAGTAATACCTT
Organism: Kriegella aquimaris; assembly: GCF_900103215.1. Lineage (GTDB taxonomy): Bacteria > Bacteroidota > Bacteroidia > Flavobacteriales > Flavobacteriaceae > Kriegella > Kriegella aquimaris. Next base: position 152,929 of record NZ_FNGV01000002.1, on the reverse strand, counting down.
CTGAGGAGATTACCGATCGTTTTGAGGGCAAGCATATCCATATGAACGCAACCAACATTCAAGAAAAAATTGAACCACAAGGTGGATCCAGTGTTGCAGAAGTCATGCAAAACAACATAAATCAGGTACTCGATCAACGCGAGCGAACAGGTGTTCCTATCATGCCTCATATCAATCACCCCAACTTTTACTACAGTATCAGTCTTGAAGATATGATTTCATTAAAAGGCGAGCGTTTTTTCGAGGTTTACAATGGCCACCCGGTTGTACACAACATGGGCGATTCAACTCATATTTCTACAGAAAATATGTGGGACCTTATCAATATCTCTTACCTAGCCAGCAATAAGCCCTTGATGTATGGTCTCGCAACCGATGATTCGCATAGCTACCATAAAAAAGGGAAGAAATGGAGCAATGCCGGCAGGGGCTGGGTAATGGTACAATCCGACACCCTTTCTGCCAAGGCACTTATAGAATCTATGGAGGCCGGACAATTTTACGGCAGCACGGGGGTTACGCTGAAAGAAGTGAATTATCAAGATAATAAACTGTCAGTAGCCGTTGATGCAGAACAGGGAGTCACCTATACCATAGTTTTTATAGGATGCAAAAAAGGAGAATCGGAAACCAGTATATTTAAATCAATCGTTGGGAACGAGGCCAGTGTCGACTTGACCGATGACATTTTATTCATGAGATGCAAGATTACCTCTTCGAAATTGCAAGACAACCCCATTGAAGATATATTGTACGAAACTGCGTGGACACAGCCCGTGCTTCCCGCAAATTAATCGTTCGTTTTATTGGTAGCCGGCCGCCTGCAATTTAAAAAGTTCGGCATAAAGTTTAGGCTGGGCCATGAGCTCATCGTGCGTACCTATTTCCAATACTTTTCCGTCTTCGAGCACCAATACCCTGTCGGCCATACGCACCGTACTAAACCGGTGCGAGATGATAATACTTGTCTTTCCTTTGGTCAAGCCTATAAAACGTTCGAAAACTTCATATTCGGCACGGGCATCCAAAGCGGCAGTAGGTTCATCCAATATCATGATGGCCGCATCTTTCATATAAGCCCGCGCCAATGCGACTTTTTGCCACTGTCCGCCACTAAGTTCCTGCCCATTCTTAAAACGCCTACCCAGTTGCTGATCAAACCCATTTTTCATTTCGTCGATAACTTGATTTGCCAGACTCTTGTAGGCCGCATCCTGAATTTTTTCATGGTTCTGCAAAGCATCGATATTACCAACGGCAATGTTCTCCCTCAACGTAAACTCATACCTAAAGAAATCTTGAAATATTACCCCGAACAGTTTTCGATATTCGGCTTTGTCAAATTTTGAAATATTGATTCCGTCCATTAAAATCTCCCCTTGTGTAGGTTCATAAAACCGTAAGATCAATTTTATTAAAGTGGTCTTTCCTGCACCGTTCTGACCGACAAACGCCATTTTCTCCCCGGCACCCATTGTAAAAGAAACTCCCTTCAATATTGCCATTTCACTATCAGGGTACGAAAAAAACACGTTCCGAAATTCTAGGCCTTTTATCATCACTTTCGGAATGGGTACACTTTTATCGGCAATATCTTCAACTTCGAGGTCGATAAAATCAAAATAGTCTTGAAGATAAAGAGCGCTTTCCGAAATTCTTGTAAAGCGTGAAAAGAAGGTCTGCAAATTGCTCTGTAACCGATTAAAAGAGCCCGAAAGAAAAGTGAGCTCACCCAAAGTTATCAACCCATTCATCGTTCTATAAATAATGAGTACATAGGCGCCGTAGTACGAAACAATACCGATAAGATTGAATACTCCCCCAAACACACTTTGACGAATGGCCAGCTTTTTATTGAGCTTATAATAACTATCTGAGAGTCTTCTGAACCGCTTTGCAATAAAATCGGTCAACCCGAAAAGCTTTATCTCTTTAGCCGTTTGGCTATTCGCTCCGATGTAGCGCAGGTAATCGAGTTCTCGACGTTCACTGGTCCAACTACGGGCCAATGAATATCGGTCTGAACTAAATTTTATTTCATTGATAAAGGCAGGTATTACACTCAAAACCAACAAAATGATAAGGTAGGGCTCGAAATAAATGAGGCCGGCAATCAGCGAGGCTATTGAAATAACACTTTCCGCTTGGCTCAGCGCATTACTCATCAAGTTCACCCTACTGTTCGTTTGGGTACGTGCACGCTCCAATTTATCATAGAATTCAGGGTTTTCCAATTGCGCCAACGTCAGCTCATTCGTCTTTCGTATAATTTTTTCTGAGGATGCGTTAGAGTACAGGTCTCCCAATAGACCATCGGTCAAGTTTACCAAACGGCCCAATAGATCAGAAGTAATAGCGACGGCCAATTCCATGGCAACATATTGCCAGAGCAAATCAAAACTTTTTTCAGACTGACCGAGTTGCAGCACAATCTCGTCGATTATCAACTTTCCAATCCACAACAACGCTACCGGGGCAAAAGCCTTAATAATACGGGCGAATAGATTTACAATGAATAAGGTTCGGCCAGAACGATAAATTTCTCCAAAAAAACGGGGAATGGATTGCCATGCCTTAAAGGAATCCTTCAGTCCTACCTTATTTTTATCTTTAATCGATTTGAGCTGTTTTCTCGCCACGTTATTTTTTTTTGCAATATATTATAAAAAGCGGCAGATAGGCATTTTGTTTACCTCAGGCTTACGTCTAAATCAATTATAGAAATCATTCTTTTTAGCTTAAAACGCTATCTTTGCACTATGTCGAAAATAAGAATTACGAAACAATTCACCTTTGAAACGGGTCATGCTTTATACGGTTATGATGGCAAATGCAAGAACGTTCACGGCCATAGCTATAAATTGTCGGTAACCGTAATCGGAAAGCCCATAACCGACCCTGAAGCGGTCAAGCTTGGCATGGTCATCGATTTTGGAGATTTAAAGACCATAGTAAAGGAAGAAGTCATAAATCCGTTCGATCACGCCACCGTATTCAATAAAAATACACCGCATAAGGAGTTGGCCCAAGAGTTAATCGATCGCGGGCATAAAGTTATCTTGGCCGATTACCAACCCACAAGTGAAAACATGGTCATCGATTTCGCCGCAAAAATAAGGGCAAGAATACCAGCAGGCCTAAAACTACATTCGCTACGACTTCGAGAAACCGAAACCGCATATGCCGAATGGTTTGCTGAAGACAATTAAATTCATCCAAATATTGAAATGATTTCTTGTCTTGTGTGAATTTACATTACCTCTAAATGTGAGTCTAGAATTTATTTGCTTTTTGACGCAACCTTTCAGGCTTTTATGCATTATATAGATAAATCTAAAAATGAAAAAATTTCAGACGATTCTATTTTCTTTACTAATGGCCGTAACTCTTTTTGGATGTAATTCCGATAATGGCGACACTGATTGTGTCGAAGACTTTACAGGTGCTTTAAGCGCCGATGAGGAAGCGTTCGCCGGAACTTGGACATTGACCGCGATTACTGCCGACCAAGCGGTAGACATCACCGATGACAATGAAGATAATGCCTCCGAAGACATCTTTGGGCAATATGGGGCCTGTGAAAAAGACGCCGCATACAGTTTCGAATCTGACCGAGCCTACAATTTTGGTCAAGGACAAAATGCGTCAGGCTGTTCCAATAAAGTTGTTATATCGGGAAGCTGGAAGCTTTCAGGGCAGACATTGAGTCTTACCGGTTCGTGTACCGTTCAAAATTTAGCGCTGCAATTTGATTCTGAATTTTCTGAGTTTTCATCGACCAGTACGCTTAACATTATCGATATTACCGGCAATACGATACAGACCAACGTCACTTTTACCTACTCAAAAAACTAATGGCAAATTCACTTCAAAGATAATTAGTATCTAAAGAAGGAACTTGGTTTTCATTCCCTCTTTGGAGGCTACGAGGCTTTGCCTATCTTTGCCGCTAAATGAAAACCATTACACTTCAAGAAGGAAAGAAAGTATACTTTTCAAGCGACAATCACTTGGGAGCCCCGACGATGGAACAAAGTCGGCCGCGTGAAAAGAAGTTTGTAGCTTGGTTGGATGAAATAAAGCAAGATGCGGGTGCCATTTTTTTGTTGGGTGATCTATTTGACTTTTGGATGGAGTACAAATCGGTCATTCCAAAAGGATTTACTCGAACTTTTGGGAAACTGGCCGAACTTTCGGATGCCGGAATCCCCATCTACTATTTTGTAGGCAATCACGATCTATGGATGAATGGTTACTTCGAAGAAGAGCTCAACATTCCCGTTTTTCACGAACCCCAACAATTCACTTTTAATAAAACCTCTTTCTTTATTGGCCATGGCGATGGTCTCGGCCCTGGTGATAAAGGGTATAAACGCATGAAAAAGGTGTTTACCAACCCTGTTGCAAAGTGGTTTTATCGATGGGTACACCCCGATTGGGGTGTTCGGTTGGCCCAATACTTTTCGGTAAAAAATAAAATGATCTCGGGAGATGAGGACGTGAAATTTTTGGGTGAAGATAAAGAGTGGTTGGTACAATACGCCAAACGCAAACTCGAACAACAACATTACGATTACTTCGTATTCGGTCATCGTCACCTTCCTTTAGAAATAGACCTCGATGCAAATTCTACTTATGTCAACCTAGGCGACTGGATTTCGTATTATACCTATGGAGTTTTTGACGGTGAAAAATTACAGTTGAAACATTACGATAGCAATTAATTGTATGCCATTGGAGTATATGCCCTTTTAACCGTTAAAAAGCATTATTCCCACCACCCATTTTGCTTCCGTATATAAATAATTTGCCCAGTATGATAGGCGTTGTGGGTGCAAATGTTAGCAATAGACATGTGCCATTTCATCAATTGGTCATCTGTTGCTTTTTCTACCAGCTCTTCCCATTCATTTTGAATGCTATCCAATTTTTCTTTTTCGGCTATCCAACCGATTCCTTCGCATATTTCAAAAGTTGTGTCATTGTCATCATTAAATTCGGGTACGTTCTCTTCTTTAAAAGCGGTCAGAACCCTTTCGTTCCAAAATATTAAATGCGATACCAATTCTCCAATAGAATGATTGTTAGCCTCTTCTTTCCACTTTGATTGTTCAAGCGTAACACCTGCAATAGCCTTTTTTACGGGCACGAACCAATCTTGATCTGTATGTGTGTTTTTAAGTTGTTCTAGAAGCAACGATTTCACAGTCGGGATCTTTCTTTTTGCGGAACACCCCGAAATCAAAAAGAGAAACACCAGTACTGTTAGATTTACTTTCATTTATTTACGTTGAAATGGCACAATTACCGGAACTTTATAAAATTCCATCTAGAAAATTATCCAAATTCAATTGAAATAATGTTCCTTCAACCAAATCTTGAACGGCATAAAGTTCATTTTGACTCATCGACAAGGTAACCTGGGGGGCCGGAGTGTCTAACAGTAATGAGCGGCAAGAATCGTTGTGCTGGCAATCGCTACAGAGGTTTTGATGCCCATCTTTAAGGCTGCATTTTATATTTTGAGAGAACCGAGCCAGCTCCTCCATTGAAAGCAATAAGCCGGTATCGCGAAATACAATTTGAACTTTATTCTTAGCCTTTGAGGAATTTCTTTTCCATTGAAAGGCTACACCGAATTGATTGTGATAAATGGGGTTGATATCTTGCATAATAAATTATTAGTCTGTCACAAATGTAATTATTTTTATTTAGATTAAATATAAATAATATTTTACATTTATCAAATTATGCTCATAATCAACACCCCTAATAGCATCTATGTAGAGTTGTTTGGTAACCTATTGAAGTTTATTAAAATTGTTTTTGTCCTGAAAATTCCATGGCTTCTCCCTTACCGAATCCGAAACTAATTCCGAAGGTTACAAAACGGCCCTGTTGCCGACTATTACGCAAATAGAATTCAGATTGTTGTGTGATACTTTCAAGCTTCCTTGAGGCAAAGACATCACGAACGCTCAGGTTAAGAATGGCTTTACCCTTAAACACTTTTTTCCGCATACCAAAATCTGCAAAAAGGTTGTCACTAACTTCTTGTTGAAAAGTTTCATATCGAGATCGATAATCTCCAGAAATCTCAACGTCGATATCCGCCGGTAGTTTGAATTTTCCGGTCAGGCGAGTGGCCCAACGTTCCCCGTTAAAATCAAATGTGGTGGTTTCAAACGTACCTTCCCTTTTGAAATGACTGTAATTGAAATCACTGTTCAGGGTGAACCATTGCACGGGAATGTATTTTGCGTTGAACTCTATACCAAGGGAATTGTTCGTACCCACATTCTCAGGTCTAGAAGTACTAACATTGTCTTCAAAAACAATTACGCGATCAACAACATCTTGGGTATACCTATGAAATACAGCAAAATTTAATGATGCTTTCCCAATTTGATGAATACTGGTAATTTCATACGAGTCAGTATATTCTGGTTGAAGATTTGGATTTCCAGTACGTACGTTAAAACTGTTACGAATATTAAAGAAAGGGTTGAGGTCCCATAGACTGGGTCTAAATATTCTTTTTGAATACCCTGCCTGCAGGGAAAAATTATCAGATACTTTATAGGATGTATGCCCACTTGGAAAAAAGTTGGTATAGTTCTGATCGTGCTTTTCATTGGTATTTTTCAAGACCGTATTTAAATCAGTGTTCTCTAAACGTAGTCCAAGTTTAAGTCCCCATTTATCGCCTTCATAGGCCGCCGTACCATATAGACCCAAGACATTTTGTAAATACTCGAAAACATTGGTCAAATCATCATTCTCCATCCAACTTCCACCTATAAAGTCACTGACAGCATAATCATTGGCCACATCGTTAATTTCATACTGTGCCCCCGTTTCAATGGTATATTTTTCCAGAAAGGGATGTGTGTAATCTAGTTTAATGGTATAATCGGCTCGCTTGTAATCTGTTCGGGTCTGTTGCTGGCTATCTGAACCTGTACCTAAAGTAATAATATTATCGAACGCCGACGATTGGTCCTTACCAAAAAAATTGCCTAAAGCACTAAAAAGTAAGGTATGGTTTTCATCATCTTCAAAATCTTTTTTATACTGCAGTTCATATTGCCATTTGGGATTGGTCGCAGTTGTCAGTTCTTTTCGTCGAAATCCATCCGTTTGATTATTTGAGGCGTCTAAGCTCTCAAAATTGGAATTTGAATGTTCCGTTTCCCATTCATATGCAAAATGCCCTGAAAGGGTCAACACATTTAAATCATTAATGTGATAGTCGGTGCCAAGGATAATATTAAAGAAGGTCTCGTTTTTATCACTTTCCCCCGAACTTTTAATGATTGTATTGTTCAACAAATCTCGATTCTCGGTTTCATCTTTGCTTGGAAATGTTCTACGCCCAATACCTAATTGACTGAACAAATTGAATTTTTCAGTGCGTTTGTTCAGGCTTAGCCCCAAACTATGGTTATTGGGTGTGCCGGTATTTAATGTTACCGATCCGTTTAACCCCTCTTTTTCTTCTTTCTTCAAAACAATATTTATGATTCCCGAGGTACCTTGGGCATCATACTTAGCTGACGGATTGGTAATCACTTCAATCTTTTCAATCATATCAGCAGTAAGGGTACCCAACGCATTACCCTGTTCACTGGCAAGAACAGATGGTTTTCCATTTATAAGCATCTGTACCCCTTGGCTTCCTCGTAAACTTACCTGCCCTTCAATATTCACATTGACCGATGGTACGTTGTTCAATACTTCTAATGCGCTTGCCCCCGTACTACTCAAGTCTTTGCCGACATTGAACACACGCTTATCCAATTTGAATTCGGTCTGCGATACTTCTCCGGCCACAACCACCTCATCTAGCTGCTGCGAACTCTCGGAAAGCACAATGGAGCCTAAGTCTATGACTCCGTTTGTGGCAGTCCTGTCATCAAAAGTTTTGGTCGTAAAACCTATAAAGCTTACTTCGATATAAAAATTGGTAGCATCGGTCGCAAGTTCAAAGCTGCCGTCTGTTATCGTAGTAGTTCCCGATAGAGGTTTTTTAGTTGTCTTATCGCCAATAAGCACGGTAGCAAACTCAATAGGCTTTCCGCCCGCTTCTTCAACTACCACTCCCTTTATAAGTACCGGATTACCCTCCTGTGAAAATATAACAACTGGTATAAATAAAATAAGGACAATTAAATAACTATATGCAACTTTCAATTTCATGTTTGTTTGGTTTATTAAGAAGGTAGCTAATGGGTGGTACTGCGATAGGTTTACTTTCATTACGTATTTCGAATATCGCGCAATTTTAATTGAAGGCTTACATGGCCTTGCCACTCATTTTCATCCAAAGAAAACGCAGCGCTAAAGCGATTTCCATTTTTTACAAGGGATAATTTTTCACCAAGATTAAAGCCAATGCACCCTATGGGGCCAATACCGTTTTGATTCACGGAAAGTTTCAAGTGCTTTCCATCTTCCCCAACACCTTTGGCATAACCCGAGTCATTTAAATTTTCCGACATAAAAATAGGCGTCATGTTGCCCGGACCAAAAGGGGCGAGTTGCTTAATAATTCGCAATAATTTAGGGCTAATTTCACTCAGCTTTATTGGTGCATCGATCAGTATTTCAGGAATTAGGAGTTTCGGATCGATAGTTTCACCAACTACTTTTTCAAACTGTGCTTTAAAAGCCTCATATTGATTCTCCACTAATGTGAGTCCCGCCGCATATTTATGCCCCCCGAACTGTTCAATGCATTCAGAACATCCTTCTAGAGCATTATAGACATCAAAGCCCTTAACCGAACGAGCCGATGCAGCCAACTTATCACCACTTTTCGTAAAAACCAATGTGGGTCTATAATAAGTCTCGGTCAATCGTGAAGCCACAATACCAATAACCCCTTTATGCCAGGTTTCTTTGAATACCACTGAGGTATACCGTTCTTCTTCCTTATTCTCGACTATCTGAGACAGCGCCTCTTTTGTGATTTCTTGATCGAGATCACGTCTATCGCTATTGTATTTTTCAATGCCCGAAGCAAATTGTTCAGCTTGGATTAAATTGGTTTCGGTAAGCAAATCCACCGCATGTTGGCCATGCTTCATACGGCCAGCTGCATTAATTCGCGGCGCGATGATGAAAACTACATCGGTAATAGTCAGTTCGGTCTTTTTAATTTGATTTATGATAGCCCTAAAACCAACACGTGGATTTTCATTTATTACCCGCAGACCATAATACGCCAACACCCTGTTTTCCCCGGTGATAGGAACAATATCTGCGCCAATGGCCGTAGCGACCAAATCTAAATATGGAATCAAGTCGTCAATGGTCTCGTCACGTCGGGAGGCCAACGCCTGAACCAATTTAAACCCTACACCGCAACCACAAAGTTCATCATAAGGGTAATGGCAATCGTCGCGCTTAGGGTCAAGAACAGCAATTGCTTCGGGAAGCTCTTTACCAGGTCTGTGGTGGTCACAAATGATAAATTCAATATTTTTCGCTTTGGCGTAAGCCACTTTATCAATGGCCTTGACCCCACAATCTAAAGCAATTATCAATGAGAAACCATTGTCTTCCGCAAAATCGATTCCCTGAAAAGAAACTCCATACCCTTCGGTGTATCTGTCAGGAATATAAGTCGCCACATTCGGATAAAAGGTCAGCAAATAGGAAGATACCAATGCTACAGCTGTGGTTCCATCTACATCGTAATCACCGAACACCAGAATATTTTCATTGTTAACAATTGCCTTTTCAATCCGCTCGACCGCAATATTCATATCCTTCATTTGAAAGGGATCATGCAGTTGCGCCAGTTCAGGTCTAAAGAACTTCTTTGCTTCGTCGTAATTGGTAATATCTCTTTGAATTAATAGATGTGCCACCAAAGGATCTACGTTCAATGCCTTTGACAAGGCATCGATTTCATGTTGTTCCGGTTTTGGTTTTAAGGTCCAGCGCATTCAATTAATATATACATTTTTCACTAGATGCAAGGCTATCAATTGCTCATAGTTCTTAGCTACAAATTACTCTTTCTTCATCTGCGAAAACCTAATTATTTCTTGTGAAAGAAGGTCTTGATTTCCATTTTAGCGAAACGACGAAACATCTCCATCACCCCACAATATTTTTCTACGGAGAGGTCTACCGCCCGTTGCAATTTTTTCTCGTTGAGGTTATTGCCATGAAAATGGTATTCGACGACAACAGCATCATAATATTTTGGATGCTCATCTGTTAGATTGGCTATTGTTTCAATATGAAAATCGTCCACTTCCAACTTCATCTTTTTTATTAGCCCTGCGACATCTAGCCCCGAGCAACCGGCCAAAGCTGACAACATTAAAGCCTTTGGGCGTAAACCACTACCCTCGCCGCCATCATCAGGACTTGCATCGATTTTAAAGTTTAACCCTGAAGGGTTATTGCTTTCAAATGCCTTTTTTCCCAACCATTTGGTCGTTATATGATTTGTGGTACCCATAATTATATTTTTAATATTCAAAAATAAACAAAAGAAACAGCATCACATTCCCTAGCCCTATTAATTCAGAATGTTAACTGAATTAATTATCTTTAATTATAATTTGAAATGATCCCCTACTAAATGTTTAGTTTAAGAACGTAATAGAATCGATATGCCCCTAGTAAACCCTCTTGATTCGAAACACGATTCCGAAACCAAGGAACTGGCCGAGTTCTTTGATGAAACCTTGGGGTTTTGTCCTAATTCAGTCTTGACCATGCAGCATCGCCCTGCGATTTCAAAAGCCTTTATCAACCTCAACAAGGCCGTTATGGCCAATGAAGGTGGCGTAACTTCCGCCTTGAAACGAATGATTGCCTGGGTAAGCAGCAACGCCACTGGTTGTCGCTACTGCCAAGCCCATGCTATTCGAGCCGCAGAACGGTATGGGGCAAGCCAAGAGCAATTAGATAATATCTGGGAATACCGTACCCATCCGGCCTTTTCCGATGCAGAGCGCGTCGCTCTTGAATTTGCGCTCGCCGCTTCCCAAGTGCCCAATACCGTCACCGCTAAAATCAAAAACAACCTGTGTAAATATTGGAACGATGGAGAGATTGTGGAAATGCTCGGGGTTATTTCTCTGTTCGGGTTTCTCAACCGCTGGAACGATTCTATGGCCACTCCACTCGAAGATGGAGCCATGGAAAGCGGAAATCAATATTTAAAAAAATACGGATGGGAAAAAGGGAAACATGTTTAATGTTGGTTTGGGAAACGGCTTTGATGCTAAATCACCACAAACAAATTTGTTAATTACTTAGAATATTCAAAACTCTTTTCTGCAACTCCGGCACAACCTCTTCCTCAAACCATGGATTTTTACTTTGCCAAAATCGATTTCTTGGAGAGGGGTGTGGTAACGGGAAATAGCGGGGCAAATAGTTTTTATACATTTTAACGGTCCCCGTCAAATTCTTCTCCCGCTTTTCTTTCAAATAGTAGCCTTGGGCATAGCTCCCGATTACCACGATCAATTCTATACTTGGGATTTTACTGAACAAGGGCTCGTGCCAAAGTGGGGCACATTCGGGGCGGGGCGGCAAATCACCACTTTTGCCTTTTCCAGGATAACAAAACCCCATAGGGATAAGGGCGATTTTGGTTTCATCGTAAAATACCTCATCGGTAACGCCCAACCATTTTCTCAGTTGTCGCCCACTAGGATCGTCCCACGGAACACCCGTTTGGTGTACTTTCGTACCGGGTGCCTGACCGACAATGACAATCTTAGCTTCCTCGTGTGCCGCGACAATAGGTCTCGGCCCTAAAGGCAAATGAGCCTTACAAACTTCACAACTTCGTATTTCAGATAGTAGTTCTTGCATGCCTATAAGCTACCTTTCTTTCAACGGATTCTTCTCAAAAGTAAGTCCCTCAAAACCTGTTCTCATAAAATTTCTAATATTTTGATGGTCGGTACCAGTGCTGTTATTCAATACATCATCAAAATAATAGCCCCCAAAGCACACCAATGTTTCCTCTTTTGTAAATGCTTGTCTTTTCGCAAACGCTAATAATTTGCAGGAACCCGAGTTTTGTCCACTTTCATTTTGTAAGTTCCCATTCGTAAAGGCAGTAGGCTCAAATATGTAGTTTTCGTCAATAACGGCCATGGTTTCTGAGAATGTTACCAAAGCGGGCGTTTCCTTTATTTTTTTCTCAAATGTTTCCAGTTTCATTTAGATTATTTTTTTCCTGCGACTACAATTACAATTTCTCCTTTGGGCGGCTTTTCGGTGTAATACTCCAAAACTTCCTTTGCCGTGCCGCGAACAGTTTCCTCATATAATTTGGTCAGCTCCCTTGAAACGGATACCAATCTATCTTCCCCGAAGTATTCAATGAAATGACCTAATGTTTTAAGCAATTTGTGGGGCGATTCATAAAATACCATCGTTCGGACTTCTTCGGCCAAAGCCAATAATCTGGTTTGGCGCCCTTTTTTTGGCGGAAGAAAACCCTCGAAAATAAATCGGTCATTGGGTAGGCCACTGTTGACCAAAGCCGGAACAAAAGCGGTTGCTCCCGGGAGGCATTCAACGGCGACACCTTTTTCTACGCAAAGGCGTGTCAATAAAAATCCGGGGTCTGATATCGCCGGGGTACCTGCATCTGAAATAAGAGCCATTTCCTCACCAGCCTCCAGTCGTCTTACGAGACCCTCGACAGTCTTATGCTCGTTATGCATGTGATGCGATTGCATAGGTGTGCCAATATCATAATGTTGTAGCAGTTTACCGCTTGTTCGTGTATCCTCTGCCAAAATCACATCAACGGTTTTCAAAACCTTTATCGCCCGTAGGGTAATATCTTCTAAATTACCTATTGGGGTAGGTACTATAAACAATTTTCCCATTTGCTAAAAATAAGAAGTCGAAAGCTGATTTACCAACTTTCGACTTGTATGATTTAAGTGTATTGACTACTAATTGATTACGCGAACCTTCGTTCGATCAGTGCCATAAATCGATTTACATATTCTTCTTTGCCTACCCAATTATTATATTCTGGTCGCACTAAATTATTTATAAAGGCCACTGACCGCTCTTCCGATTCGATAGTGTTCAATTGCGAAAGCACACGATTATAGTCTTCCATGCTACCGTCGAATAGATGTTTTACAAACGCCAGTCTATTGTTAAGGTCTACTTTAATGTCTTTATTGGTCATGGCATCATTTACTGATTTTTGACCGGCTTCTTTCTTTTTACCGCTATCATTTGGCGGCATAAAAAGTTCCTTATCATTTTTCATATACTGTGGCTTGGCCAAAAATTCTGCCAATACCTCATCGACCGGTGTATCACTGGGCATTTCAGAAACAATATGCTTGATCGTATCCATTCCTGGCGTCATAATGTCTTCTTCATGCGGATTGGTTTCCGGAACGGATGAATTCGCATTGAGCACGGCATTTGCCATAACCTCAAATTTCGAGGCGATTACATTTTTTGAGACATCTACCTCCATCTCATTCAATTCTTCATCGATAAACTTTAGTACCGCCAATTTTTCATAAAGGTTTTTGGCACCCTCATATAACTCGGCCACATTGTTCATATCCCGGGAGGTGATAATGTCAGTGGACATCTTTATCAACTCTTCTTTCAACTTTCTTTTCATCGCTTGAATTTTATTCTCCTAAAACGGCTTTCTTTTAGTTAATTTTATGTTCGCTATAATAAGAACGAAAAAACACCTTATTTTCGTCTAAAATTACAAAATGTTTCTTGAAAATACCGTTAATAATCAGGAACAATTCGGTTGGATAGAGGTTATCTGCGGGTCTATGTTCTCCGGAAAGACCGAGGAACTCATACGTAGATTAAAGCGTGCACAGTTCGCCAAGCAAAAGGTGGAAATCTTTAAGCCTATCGTCGATACTCGATATCACGAAGATATGGTGGTTTCGCATGATGCCAATGAAATCAGATCGACTCCAGTTCCTGCGGCGGCCAATATTCGTATTTTGGGCGATACTTGTGATGTTATCGGAATCGACGAAGCGCAATTTTTTGATGATGAAATTGTTACGGTTTGCAATGATTTGGCCAACAAAGGTGTTCGTGTTATCGTTGCTGGCCTCGATATGGATTTTAAAGGAAATCCTTTTGGGCCTATGCCCGCTTTGATGGCCACTGCGGAATATGTAACCAAAGTACATGCCATATGCACCCGAACCGGAAACCTAGCCAATTACAGTTACAGAAAATCAAGCAATGATAATCTGGTGTTGTTAGGTGAAACAGGAGAATATGAGCCTTTGAGTAGGTCTGCCTATTACAAAGCCATGTTAAAAGAAAAAGTAAAACATATGAATGTTGCCGACGAAGAGGTTTTGGAAAACAAAAAGAATACCGATGCCCAAAGCTAACCAAACGATATTAGAGCTCAACTTAAACGCTCTAGAACACAATTACAACCATTTACGCTCAAGATTAGAACCGACCACAAAGTTTCTAGGGGTTGTAAAAGCTTTCGCGTATGGCAGTGATGCCGTAAAAATTTCATTAAAGTTACAGAGCATAGGGGTAGATTATTTTGCAGTTGCTTATGCCAGCGAAGGAGTTGTTCTTAGGGATGCAGGAATTAAATTGCCCATATTGGTACTGCATCCACAGGCGGCTAATTTTGATGTATTGCTCAAACACCGTCTTGAGCCAAGCTTGTATTCTACCAAGATTTTGAACGAATTTTTAAAACTTGTCCAAAACGAAGGTCTAAAAGACTATCCCGTGCATATCAAATTCAATACTGGCCTTAACAGATTGGGTTTTGGGGAAAACGAGGTGGATACTGTCCTAGAAGTACTGGAGAACAGTCGGGAAATAAAAATGGTCTCTATCTTTTCGCATTTGGCTGCTTCGGAAGATTTGAATGAAAAAGTCTTCACTTTGCAACAAATCGACACTTTTAAAAGGATTGCGACGGCAATGGAAAATAAATTGGGCCGTGTTGTATTTAAACATATTTTGAATACATCGGGCATTATTAACTATCCTAAAGCACAATTCGACATGGTCAGAAGCGGAATCGGCCTATACGGATTCGGCAACGACACCGAGATCGATAAACAGTTAAAGCCTGTAGCCACTTTAAAGACCGCCATTTCACAAATTCATAGAATTTTGCCTGAAGAAAGCGTAGGCTACAATCGGGCCTATATTTCTTCCAACGAAAGATTTACGGCAACCCTTCCCTTGGGACACGCTGATGGCATTGGCAGGCAATATGGAAATGGAAAAGCATTTGTTTCCGTTAATGGGAAGAAAGCCCCTATTATTGGTAACGTTTGTATGGATATGATTATGATCGACATCACCGGATTGAATTGCGAAGAAGGCGATGAAGTGGTGATTTTCGGGGAAGACCCTACCGCCGACGAGATGGCTACAGGAGCAAAAACGATTTCCTATGAACTGTTAACCGGAATTTCGCAACGCGTAAAGAGAGTGTGTATCGATCATTAAATAAATGTATCTCTTTGAACCAAAGACCTTTTTAACTACATTGCAGAGAATAACCATTAAAAATTTAAAACATGCTAAAAGAGTTTAAAGATTTTATTATGACCGGCAACGTCATCGAATTTGCCGTTGCAGTTATCATGGCAGGCGCAGTGGGCTTGGTCGTGAACGGATTTGTCGGTGACATCATTATGCCAATTGTTGGGCATTTTGCAGGTGGAGTCGATTTCGCCAATTTAAAGGTAATATTGACACCGGCTACAGGTGTAGCAGGAGAAGCTGGCTTTGTGGCCGAGAACGCCATCCGATGGGGTGCGTGGGTCAACACCATTGTTAACTTAATAATAGTTGGTTTTGTGATGTTTCTCATAATCAAAGCTTACAACAAGATGAAAAAACCTGCTGAAGTTGTCGAAGAAACTCCAGCTGGACCAACACAGGAGGATTTGTTGATAGAAATACGTGATTTATTGAAGAAAAAATAAATCCATTATTGGATTGAATATATCCGCTGCACCGCAGCTTTAATTTCAAAAGCCGCAGACCTAGTTTCGCTACTAGATCTGCGGTTATTTTTTGCAATAATGTTATTTATATAACATTTTGTTATATTTTTAATAAATCTTAATTATCGTGCTTGCAAGACAATACCTGTTGCAGTACATTTGTCGCTCATAAATAAAGTGATATGAAAGTAGCTGTTGTAGGCGCCACCGGAATGGTAGGTGAAGTAATGTTGAAAGTACTGGCCGAGCGCAATTTTCCGATAACGGAATTATTATTGGTCGCTTCGGAAAGGTCCGTAGGAAAAAAATTGCCTTTTAAGGGAAAAGAATACGCCATTATTGGTTTGGAAGATGCCGTTGCGGCTAAACCTGACATCGCCATTTTCTCAGCAGGCGGGGACACTTCATTGGAATGGGCCCCCAAATTCGCCGAGGTGGGAACTACAGTGGTAGACAATTCCTCAGCTTGGCGTATGGATCCCACAAAAAAATTGGTGGTTCCAGAAATTAATGCCAATGAATTGACCAAAGCCGACAAAATCATTGCCAACCCCAATTGCTCTACCATCCAAATGGTAATGGCATTGGCCCCATTACACAAGAAATATAAAATGAAACGCGTAGTAGTCTCCACATACCAATCGGTATCTGGTACGGGAGTCAAGGCGGTCCGCCAATTGGAGAATGAGATAGCAGGTATTTCAGGCGAAATGGCCTACCCTTACCCCATCGGAAGAAACGCATTGCCCCATTGCGATGTTTTTATGGAAAATGGTTATACCAAAGAAGAAATGAAACTGGCGCAAGAGCCGCAGAAGATATTTAATGATCGCAGTTTCTCTGTGACTGCTACAGCTGTTCGAATTCCTACAGCTGGCGGCCATTCAGAATCGGTCAACGTAGAATTTGAAAATGATTTTGACTTGAACGAGGTGAGGCGTCTGCTTAACGAAAGTTCTGGAGTAACGGTCCAAGACAATCCTGATACCAATACTTACCCCATGCCGATTTATGCGCATGATAAAGACGAAGTATTCGTCGGTCGTATTCGTCGTGATGAAACACAACGAAATACCTTGAATATGTGGATTGTTGCCGATAACCTAAGAAAAGGAGCCGCTACTAATGCCGTGCAGATTGCCGAGTACTTAGTGGCAAATGATCTGGTGTAAACCAATTTTCGATTTAAGAAAGTTAAAACCTTTGTAACGTAGATGTTCCAAAGGTTTTTTTGTGCTATTTTCGATGTTGTCAATTCTGAAATAATGAAGAATGTAATCTCTCTTTTTATTCTAATATTGCTTGCCGCTTGCGGTTCTTCGAAAAAGACCAAAGACCATCTCAATAATGTCAAAACGCAAAATACTTTAATCGTGCATTATCCCCCAACTAAAAAAGTTGATTCCATCGACACCTATTTCGGAACTGTTGTCAAAGACCCCTACCGTTGGCTAGAGGATGACCGAAGCGAAGAAACCGAAGCTTGGGTCAAAGAGCAGAATATTGTTACTTCGGAATACTTAAACCAAATTCCGTTTCGTGATGATCTAAAAAATAGACTTGAAAAACTCTGGAACTACGAAAAACTGGGAGCTCCCTTTAAAGAAGGTGAATACATTTACTTTTATAAGAACGATGGTTTGCAAAACCAGTATGTAATTTATCGCAAAAAGGAAAATGAAGAACCTACCGTTTTTTTAGACCCCAATACCTTTTCTAAAGAGGGAACCACGTCTTTGGCGAGTCTGAGCTTTACAAAAGATGGTTCTTTGGCGGCCTATTTGATTTCAGAAGGGGGCAGTGATTGGCGTAAGGGCATTGTAATCGATACCGAAACAATGCAAATTGTTGAAGACACATTAGTCGACATCAAATTTAGTGGCCTATCGTGGCTTGGTAATAAGGGATTTTATTATTCAAGTTATGACAAACCCAAGGGCAGCGAACTTTCTGCCAAGACAGACCAGCACAAGGTCTACTTTCATAAACTAGGCACTCCGCAAAAGGATGATGCGCTTATTTTTGGTGGCAAACCAGCAGAAAATCATCGATATATCGGCGCTAACGTCACTGAGGACCAAAAATACTTAACGATTTCAGCGGCTACCTCTACGTCTGGAAACAAACTTTTTATTCAAGACCTGAATAACCCAAGTGCCCATTTGACAACTATAGTCGATGATACCGAATCAGACAACTACCTCATCGAGAACGTAGGTTCGAAGCTCTTTATCGTAACCAATAGAAATGCCCCGAACAAAAAAATAGTGATGGTAGATGCTGCTGACCCAGCCCCAGATAATTGGGTCGATTTTATACCAGAAACCGAAAACGTACTCAGCCCAAATACGGGTGGCGGTTATTTTTTCGCGGAGTATCTGGTCGATGCGATCTCTAAAGTACTTCAATACGATTATGATGGAGAATTGATTCGCCAAGTAAAGCTTCCAGGTGTGGGAAGTGCTGCCGGATTTGGTGGAAAAAAGGAGGATACGGAATTCTATTTTTCCTTTACCAACTATATTATGCCGGGATCTTCTTACAAATTCAATGTAGAAACTGGGGAATATGAAACGTATTGGAAACCCGAAATAGATTTTAATCCTGAAGATTATGAGTCTTACCAAATATTCTATACTTCTAAGGACGGTACAAAGGTACCCATGATTATAACCCATAAAAAAGGGTTGGCCTTAAACGGAAAAAATCCGACTTTGCTTTACGGTTATGGTGGATTCAACATAAGCCTTACCCCTGCTTTTAATATTGTCAATGCAGTTTGGTTTGAACAAGGTGGTGTTTATGCCGTTCCCAACCTTCGTGGTGGTGGCGAATATGGAAAAGTATGGCATGATGCGGGGACAAAACTTAAAAAGCAAAATGTCTTCGACGACTTTATCGCTGCGGCGGAGTATCTAATTGACAAGAAGTATACCTCATCAGATTATTTAGCCATTCGCGGAGGTTCTAACGGTGGTCTGCTCGTCGGTGCTACGATGACACAGCGACCAGACCTAATGAAAGTAGCCCTTCCTGCCGTCGGCGTTTTAGACATGCTTCGATACCATACGTTTACCGCTGGTGCCGGGTGGGCCTATGATTATGGCACGGCAGAAGAAAGCCAAGCAATGTTCAATTATTTAAAAGGCTATTCTCCCGTTCACAATGTAAAAAAAGGCACTTCATACCCTGCCACATTGGTAACGACGGGTGATCATGACGACCGTGTGGTACCCGCACATAGTTTTAAGTTTGCCGCAGAGCTGCAAGAAAATCAGTCGGGAACCAACCCTACCCTTATTAGGATCGAAACCAATGCGGGTCATGGTGCGGGAACGCCTATAAGTAAAACTATTGAACAATATGCTGATATCTTTGCCTTTACCTTTTACAATATGGGGTTCAGAGAACTACCAAATAAAGTTTTACTGAGGGAAACCAAGAAGTAGTGCTTCGTATGAGAAAGCATTCAATATTTTAGATGAAAATACGTTTCTATTAATAGCCTGTTTTGAAATGTATCACCAAATATTTTACAGGCAAGTTTTGATGTAAAATAATACGATATGCTACAAGTAGACCACGTTTCCTTTTCCTATGATGATACTCCTGTTTTGGAGAACATCAATTTTAGGGTAAAAAAGGGAGAACACGTATCTATAATAGGAGAAAGCGGTTGTGGCAAAAGCACCCTGTTAAAAATCATCTACGGGCTTTTGGATATTGAGGTTGGTGAAGTCTACTGGGATGAAACCCAGATTTTAGGTCCGCTTTATAATTTGGTTCCCGGGGAATCATATATCAAATACCTGTCACAAGATTTCGATTTGATGCCCTACACTACGGTATTTGAAAATGTCAGCCAATATTTGTCAGTTTTTGAGCCAGAGGAATTGAACCGGCGGACCCAAGAACTTCTGCAACTTATTGGAATGACCGAAAAGGCACATGCCAAGGTCAAACATCTCAGCGGTGGACAACAACAGCGTGTTGCCCTTGCTAGAGTTCTAGCGCAACAACCAGAAATATTATTATTGGATGAGCCTTTCAGCAATATTGATAATTTCAAGAAAAATACTTTAAGATGCGATCTTTTTACCTTTCTAAAAAAAGAAGGGATTACCGTATTGACCGTAACACATGACCATAACGATATATTGCCCTTTGCCGACCGTGTATTTGTCTTAAAAGACCAGCAGATTATTGCAAAAGAAACCCCAAAGAATCTGTATGAACACCCTAAAGATCTTTATATAGCCTCATTGTTCGGTGAGGCCAACAAAATTCCTATCAATGTGGTAAAATCATATGCCGATACCAAACGGCGTATTATTGTTTATGCCCATGAATTTAGGGTTTCAGGAAAATCAGGCTTAGAAGTCACTGTAAATGCATCATATTATATGGGCGGTCATTATATGATAAGGGGCACTTATGAAGACCAGAATATTACTTTCCATCATCATAGAGCCCTAGAAATAGGGAAGACTGTTTTTCTAAATGTTTCTATCGAAACTATCAACCAACGGCTAAACCTCTAAGAAAATTTGGACAAACAACGCATCATAGAAGAGCTTCAATTTAAAGCGGTACGAAGCAGCGGTGCGGGCGGCCAACATGTGAATAAAGTTGCTACAAAAATCGAACTGTCTTTTGATGTCGCCAATTCTGAGGCACTCTCTGCCCTAGAAAAGAGTCGGATCCTCATAAAATTGAATAATAGAATAAACAAAGAACAGCTGTTATTGCTACAATGCGCAGAAACCCGTAGTCAACACAAAAACAAGGCCCTCGCCATACAACGTTTTTTGGAAACTATTGAGGGCGTTTTAAAGAGACCGAAAAAAAGGCGTAAAACAAAGCCCTCGAAATCATCAATCGAGAAACGATTAAAGCATAAAAAAATAGCTGCCCTTAAAAAAAGAAATCGCAGCAAACCCAATTTGGACTAAATGGTCGCCCTCTCAAGGCCTCTAACACAAAACAACACCATTGGTCATCACATTTGTTTTTTGGGCTATTTCATTCACTTGCTATTTTTCGCCCGTCGAGTAAATGAATCACTTTTGAGCCATAGGCAGCATTTTTTTCAGAATGAGTTACCTGAATAATAGTCACTCCTTCTTCGTTCAATTTTTTAAAGAGCTGCATAATTTCCTCACTTTGTTGCGAGTTCAGGTTGCCTGTAGGTTCATCGGCCAATATTAACTTAGGGTTAGTGATTAAAGCACGGGCTACGCCGACCAATTGTTGTTGCCCACCACTGAGTTGGGTCGGGAACAAGTCTTTTTTCCCTACAATATTAAAACGGTCTAACATATCGGCAACCATCGCCTTACGTTCCGACCCCTTTACTTTTTTATAAAGTAAGGGCATCTCTAAATTTTCATAGACCGTAAGTTCATCGAGCAAATGATACGATTGAAATACAAATCCAATATATTCCTTGTAAAGGTTGGCGCGATGTTTTTCTTTAAGTTGGTGTACCGATTCGTGTAAAAATTGATATTCCCCTTCATCAAAACCATCAAGCATACCAATAACATTAAGCAGTGTGGACTTTCCCGAACCTGAAGGGCCCATTACCGAGATGAATTCTCCCTCCTCGACACTAAGGTTGATGTCTTTTAAAAGAAATATTCGTTGCCCTCCTGAATTGACCCACTTAAAAATGTTTCCTAGTTCTAAAAGCATATAGTTATTCTTCAAGTTGATGGTACATTCCGTTCATGTTCTTAACAAAACATGTCAAACAAATGATGAGGTCTTCTGAAAACTGTTACAGCTCATACTCCCTAATAGTGGTCTACTTTCGTGCCAAAAAGATAATCATTTTATAATCAATAAGTTACTCAGGATTACCTTTTTAATTAGGCAATTTTTGTTAAATAGTTTTACAAATAGTGTCAAAATGTTTTACACTATTATATGATGTCATACCCGTCAGATTAAACAGAGATATATAGATTTCTCAGAACTACGATGACTTAAGGAAAATAACGGCAATACATAAATTAATCTTTTTCCTACAATTTTTGTAATTGACAACCGTTATAGAACCCCGTGACCTACGTATGACTTTAATTTTATACCTCTTTGCCACTTACCAAGGAAAGGATAGCTTCATTGTTGAAATCCTTTCAAATACAAAACTGTTAGTACCCCTTAGCCAAAAATAATGTATCAGAATAAAAATGCCCGAAAACTCTATTGGATAGCCGTCTTTACTATAATTTTAGGATTAGCGGTATCATTAGGCTGGGCATTCGATATCGCATTACTCAAGACAATAGTACCCCATTATGTTTCAATGAAACTAAACACTGCCCTGGGCTTTATTTTGACCGGCATTGTTTTATTACTTGTTATCAAAGAAAAGTGGCTTCAATTTGCGGCCATAACCTCGGTAGTTCTTGCGGTTTTAGGCTTCACATCTCTATTTCAAGACGTGTTTGGGTACAATCTGGGCATTGATCAGCTTTTGATAGACGATTTAGATGCCATTCGCATGGGTCAACCATCGCCAGGGCGTCCTTCACCCACTACTTCCCTATGTTTCGGTCTATTCGGATTGATTTTTCTTGCAATTCGTAGTACGAACAATCATATTAAAAATATACGGCAATATGCACTCCACCTAATAACCCTTATTTCTTTCATAGCCATAGTAGGATACTTGTTTCGCGTTCCAGCCTCATATAAACTATCATTTTTTACTTCAATGGCCATCCATACCTCGATTACGCTTTTTATACTATCTATAGCGGTATCTTATCTATATTCTGGGCTAGGTATTATTGGGTTGTTCACTGGAGGTCGTATCGGCAATATAATGGCGCGTAATCTTTTTAAAAGAAGCCTAATCGCCGTTCTAATACTTGGTTATGTTCAACTATCACTAGTAAGATTAGATTTGGTTTCAATAGAGTTCGGCATAGCCTTATTCGCTACTTCCTACCTGCTCATATCACTTCATTCTCTATGGTCAACTGCCCAATTATTAAATGGAACTGATATGAGTAGGAAAAAAGCGGAAAATGAACTTATAGCCACCAATAAAAACCTTGAAAAAATTGTACAAGAGCGCACTGGTTATTTAACCAAACAGAACAAACAATTAGAAGACTTTGCCCATATAGTCTCACACAATCTTCGGGGGCCTACCAGCAATCTGAAAGCACTTCTTTATTTTTACGAAAAGGAAAAATCAATTGAAGAGCGAGACATTATAATTGGAAAGTTTGAAAAAACCGTTGTAAATCTGGGTACGACCCTTGATGACCTTTTGGAGGTGGTGACCATACGTCACGAGTCAAAAAAGGAAAGAGGAAAGCTGAATTTCGAAGTTTTATTTTCAAAGCTGATAGACACATACCAAGGAAAAATAATGGAATCGAGCGCCAAGATTACAAGTGATTTCTCGGCAGCTCCGACTGTTGAATATTCTTCCGTTTATCTTGAAAGCATTCTGCACAACCTACTGAGCAATGCCATAAAATATCGTTCATCTGATCGAGAACCTTCCATTCATTTTGAGACCTATACACAAGGGGATAAAATCGGACTTATAGCTCGGGACAATGGTCTGGGTATCGACTTAGCCTTAAACGGAAGTCGCCTGTTCGGATTGCACAATACATTTCATCGTCACCCTGAGGCAAAGGGCGTCGGTCTTTTTATCACAAAAGCCCAAGTAGAGGGCATGGGTGGTGAAATCAAAGTTAAGAGTGAAGTGAATATAGGCACTACCTTTGAAGTTGTATTCTAAAAGACGACTTTTTTTCTCAGTTTTTCACTCATCCCTTAAAGCATCCACCGGGTTCGCTATGGCGGCCCTAAAGCTCTGCCAACTGACCGTTGCCATGGCAATAATAAGGGCAGCTATTCCCGCAAGAGCAAATACCCACCAGCTTATCGTGGTTTTATAGGCAAACCCTTCCAGCCATTTGCTCATAGCATACCATGCTATAGGTACGGCGATAATAAAAGCGAAACCTACCCATTTCACAAAGTCTATATTCAATAGCGAAAGAATCTGCGTAATCGTCGCACCATTTACCTTACGCACTCCAATTTCCTTTTTCCGTTTGATGCAGGTGTAGGACGTTAGACCAAAAAGCCCCATGGAAGCAATCAATATGGCCAACAATGTAAATATTTGAAAAGCTTTGGCAAATTTTCTATCCTCAATATATTGCCGTTGGAAATTTTGGTCTAAAAAAGTATAGCTATAAGTACTCTCTGGAAAAACTTTATGCCAGGTTTTATTTAATTGATTCATGGCAACTGCAGTGCCAGCCATTGTAGCGGTACTTTCATCTAACTTTACCAAAATGTTTCCAATGCTCTTATTATGTGTTATGATGAGCGGCTCAATCGATGATTTCAGTCCAAAATGATGATAATCTTTGACCACCCCTTTAATGGCCCAATCTTGATCCCAAAATTTTATGGTTTCATCGATTAGACCTTGCATATCTGAAATACCCATCAAACGGGCCATTTTTTCATTGATTACAATGTTATTACTTCTTTCCATTGTCGTTTGCGAAAAGGCTTTCCCTGCCACGAATTGCATACCCATCAGATCAAAGTAATTCGGCTGAACGGTATAGTTATACCATACTCGTTTTTCATCCGTCGTTCCATCGGGAAACATTACCCCAATATTTGAATTCATATTCGAAAAATCATCCCCAGGAAAAGTTTGCGCCAAAGCCACGTCTTTCACATAAGGGCTTTTTTTGAGCTCAGCTAACAATGTACTGAAATCTTGTTTCAAAAGTGAATCCGTTTTCCTGTTCAATACTTGTCCGTTTAGTGCAACCAGGTTACTAAGTTCGGCACCAATAGGCCGGTTTTGGAGAAAACGAATTTGCTTGTTGGTCAAAAACGCGCCTGTCAAAAGAACGATAGTTACTAAAAATTGGCCAATAATAAGTCCTCTCCGAAGATTGAGTCCTTTGGTGGAAGTTCGTAACGTTCCTTTTAGCACGGTCACCGACTTGTACTTGCTTAATATAAAAGCAGGATAGGAAGCAGACAGGATAATACCCGACAGTATAAAACTAAAATACGGCAGCAGCCCTTTTGTTTGCACATTATTTAAATTTAAGTCCAATCCCACAAACCGATTAAAGGCAGGAAGTAAAGCATATGCCGTAGCGATTGCCAAGACAATTGCCATAAAATTCAGGAGACCGGATTCTACCAGAAACTGTAAGATTAATTGTGACCTTCTTGCCCCGACCACCTTACGAATCCCTATTTCCTTGGCACGTTCCATTGATTTGCTAGTAGAGAGATTAATATAATTCATCCAGGAAAGCAGAATGGTTATGAATGCTATGATTGTCAAGAGTCGAATGTTATTAGCACTGCCATTGGTCTCTGCCTCATACGGCTTATTTGAATTCAGGTGAATATCTTCTATGGGTTCGAGATGATGCCTTTCGTTTTTAAGCCCTTCTGGTTCAAACGCCATTATTTTCTTATTTAACGAAGCAGGATCGGCATTTTGGTCTAATTTTAAATAGGTATAGTACTCATTTTGATTCCATGTATATTTCCAATCACGCTCAAATACCGGCCAAGTATAGAAGGTTTTGAAGGACACCAGAAAATCGTTATTGATATGCGAATTTTTAACTTCGCCGCTCATGACCCCGGTTACCTTAAAATTTGTGTTACCTCCAGCAGCTATCTTTACGGTTTCACCGATAGGATTTGCAGCACCAAAAATCTTTTCTGCCAACAAGGCCGAGAGCACTATGGAATACGGTTCGTTCAATGCAGTATGTGCGTCACCCTTTTCCAGGGTGCGGTCGAAGATTTCAAAGTAACTGGGATCTGCCAAGGCACCAGCGTTTTTATCAAAAACATTATTGTCATGTAACAACACCAATCCGGTCATACGGCGAAGCCGAACAAAGTCTATAATTTCGGGGAATTTTTCTTGTAAAGTTGGACCGCTTACAATGTAGGCATTGGCGTCGCCAGCAACATATTCGCCGCCCTCCAGATAGTCCATGTAGACCCGATGCACATATTCGGAACCTTCAAATTTATCATAGCTTCGCTCATGGTTTACATAGAGCATAATCAAAATAAACGAAGCCACACCAATTGCCAAACCAAAGATGTTAATAAACGAATACAGTTTGTTCTTTAACAAATAGCGCGTTGCGATTTTCAGAAATAGGTTGTTCATAATGTTCTATTTTTTATCATCCCTTGGCCTCCTCAAAGAAGAGGAGTTACTCATCCCGTAAAGCATCCACCGGGTTCGCTATGGCGGCCCTAAAGCTCTGCCAACTGACCGTTGCCATGGCAATAACAAGTGCTGCTATTCCTGCAAGGGCAAATATCCACCAGCTTATCGTGGTTTTATAGGCAAAACCTTCCAGCCATTTTGTAAATCCGTAATACGCCAACGGAACGGCAATCACAAAGGCCACAATAACCCATTTTAAAAAATCTTTATTGAGTAGGGCCAATATTTCGGAAACCTTGGCCCCATTGACTTTTCGAATACCAATTTCTTTTACCCGACGTGCCATTGTAAACTTTGACAGGGCAAAAAGACCCACACAGGAAAGCAGTATGGCCAAGATCGAAAACCATGCGATAAGTGTATTTACCTTAATATATTCTTTGTATTGTTCGTTAAGTTTTTCATTGGCAAAAAAATGAGTAAGAGGAAACCCTGGTAACCCCTCTTGCCATTTTTCCTTCAGCAAATCAATTACCTGAAAGCTAGCACCTGCTTTGGCCTTTACCAACAAATAATCCCAATCGGCAAAGTTTTCCTGTTCTGAAAAAAAGTGAGCCAAAGGCTGTATTTCCCTTTGTACGCCCTGATAGCTAAAATTATCGATTACACCAACTATACGGTATGGATTTCCTGTTCGAGAGCCTTCATGAAGAATCTGTCCTGTGGCTTCCGTGAAACCCAACTCTTCCATGGCCTTTTTATTTAAAACGACGCTATTTTTAACAGCTGTGATGGCTTGGTCAAAACCAGAGCCGTTTAAAAAATCTATTCCCATCGTTTTAAAATAGTTCTGGCCAACATACGCCTTTCTAAGAAACATACGCTCAGCCGTGCTTGAACCTTCTGGGTAAAAACCATTGTAATTCTCGTCGTAGTCCCCAGGAATGCTTCCAGAGAAACTAACCGATTCTACAAAAGGATTTGCCTCTAATTCTTCGGAGATTCTTTTTAAATTTCGGGAGGCCTCTTCAAGATTCTCATACTGCCAGCTATCCGTTTGCACAGCAATCACATTCTCATCATCAAATTTAGGATCCTTTTGAAGCATAAAATCAATCTGTTTCCGAATCATAAAAGTCCCGGAAATAAGTACAATCGCTATCACAAATTGTATAACAATCAACGAATGCCTGGAGACTGATTTTTTATTTACCGGAAATAAGTTGCCATGAAGACTTTGGATCAACTTACTTCGAGACCAGAATAAAGCGGGAATCAAACCGGAAAGTAGGCCGACAATACCCCAAATTATAACCAAAACCCACAATAACAAAGTATTCTGAATAGGGTTAAACTGTAAATCGGTCTCAAACAGGCGATTAAAAGTTGGAAGAAGTAAAACAACCATTACAATCCCAAAAATTAAGGCTATAAAACTTACCATTAGAGATTCGGTCATTTATTTGCTGGAATAAATTTTGCCGAGTAGCCCCATGCACTCTTTTAATGCCAATTTCCTTAATTCGCACCAAAGAATTGGTTATAGTGAGATTTATAAAATTGACAATTGCAATGCCAATAATCCCTAGAGCGATGATGGCTAAAATAATAATCAGAGTCTGGTTCGATTCTTCCGCCGCGTGGTATTCACTAAAAGGCAGTAGATTCAAATCGGTTTTATTCTCACCCACGGGAAGGAAATTTTCAATTACAATACGTTGTAGTTTATCTTTAACATCCTCAGCATTGGCGCCATCCTTCAACTGCACGTAGGTTATAGAAAAGGTATTGTACCAATCGTGAACATCTTTGATCCACGGAGAAATTTCTTCTCCCATTTCATAAGACGCAACAATGTCAAATTTTACGGAAGAGTTCTCAGGTATATCAACCACCCCTTTAACAGTGAGGAATATATCATCATATTTAATTCGAAGCTGTTTGTCAATGGCGGAATCGCTTCCAAAATATTTTTTCGCAAATGTCTTACTTATGACAACACCGTATTTGTCTTCTATCGCATTTTGGGCAGAGCCCTCTGTAAACGGAAAAGTAAATACCGAGAAAAATCCATCGTCTACGTAGTAGATGTTTTCAAGGAATGCCACGTCTTAATAGCTTATGCGAAACCCTTCCCAATCGAAAATGCGCGTTCCATTTTCTATTTCCGGAATTTCTTTTATCATTTGGGGCAGCAAAAGACCTTTGGTCATAGAACTTTCCCCTTCACGAACCCTATAGATATTGGAAATATTCTCATGAAAATGATTATAGGTGAGGTCGTTGTAAACATACAGTGCCAATACCAAGAAAGAAGCAATACCCACCCCCAGACCCATGGTATTAATCAGAAAAGTACTTTTGTTTTTTTTTATGTTCCTTAGAAAAAGGAAAATATTATGCTTTAACATGGCTCCCTGTTTTAATCATTTGTAATTCAACCTCCCTTAGCGAGAAAGTGGTTTGTATTCCTCCTTTTATACTCGTACTTAATCATCCTTTAAAGCATTAACGGGATTCATCGTAGCCGCCCTGAAACTTTTCCAGCCGATGGTTAAAAAGGCGATCATAATTGTAATCAATCCCGTTAAGAGAAAAAGCCACCATTGCATCTCGATCCGATAAGCAAAACCTTGTAGCCATTTCTCCATAAGATAATACCCTAAGGGGAAGGCCACTATAAAAGAGATACCTACTAATTTCAAGAAATCGGAAGAAAGCATGGCCACAATCTGTGGCACCGATGAGCCAAGCACTTTACGGATACCTATTTCCTTAAATCGCTGCTGGGTGGTAAAAGTTACTAGCCCGAAAAGCCCTAAGCAGGCCACGAAAATGGTCAAAAGTGCAAAAACGTAAAGCACGGTACCCATCTTTTGTTCCGACAAGTAGGTTTTTCTATATGATTCATCGAGCAAACTGTAATTAAAGGTTTCGTTGGTGTTAAAATCATTCCAAAGTGTTTCGGTATCGGCAATCAAACCAGCCATGTCTCCCGTATTTGCCCGTACAATTAATCCGCCGTAAGAACCATAAACCATAATCAAAGGCTCAATAGCCCGATGCAACGATTCGTGGTGAAAGTCTTTGACCACCCCGATTACGGTAAGTTTTTGATTCTCTGGGTCTCCCGCCCTTTCAAAAGTCTTTCCTATAGGATTGTCACCCAAACCAAAGGCCTTTGCAGCACTTTGATTGATGATGGTCTTCCCCTCCTCAGAACCAAATTCTTTCGAAAAATTACGACCCTCCAAGAGCTCTATGCCCATTACAGAAAGATAGCTTTCGTCTATATTGTAGAGTGAACTCCTTCGTTTGAACTTGCCGTCTTTATAAATTCCATATACACTGCGATCCGAGGGGCCTGCAGGCACAAAAGAAGACTGGCTAATACCTGCTACTTTCGGGTCTTTCAACAACTCATTTTTCAGAACCTCATTGTTGTTACCCAATAGATAGGAATCACGCAAAACAAGAATTTGATCTTTATCGTAGCCTAAGTTTTTATCCTGGATGTATGACATTTGTTGATTGACCACCAAAACGGCCAATATTAACCCAGCGGATATCACAAACTGGAATATGACCAGTCCGCTTCGAATACCTTTACTTTTACCGAAACCTGAAAATTTGCCTTTCAGGGCTGAAATGGGTTTAAAGGAAGAAAGGAAAAATGCCGGATACCCTCCTGCTAGAAGGCTAATAATTATAGCGCCAAAAAGAAATATTACCAAAAAAGAAGGTTTTAGAAGCTGCTGCGACTGTAACTCTTTCCCTGAAAGAGCGTTAAAGAAGGGTATGGAAACAATCACTATTAGAAAAGAAATTAGTACAGCTATAACAGTATCTATGGCCGATTCCATTAAAAATTGTTTGATCAACTGCTTTTTATTCGACCCCAATACTTTACGTATACCGACCTCTTTTGCCCTTTTAGCCGCAGCGGCCGTAGAAAGATTCATAAAATTGATACAGGCGATGAGTAGCATGAAAAGTGCTACGGCACTAAAGATATAAACGTATTTGATATCACCCCCTTGTTCTAAAGTAGAGGCCTTTGAAAACTCGGGATTCAGGTGAATGTCGGTCAAGGGCTGTAGGTAAAGCCCCAACGAATTCTCTTGGTTAAATTCGTCGTAGCTGATCCCTAATTCTTCCTGCAGTTGTGGTCCCATATGTTGTTTTAACACCTCTGGAAGTTTTGCCTGTAATAGCTCGTAGGGATATCCTTTGCGTAATACTAAAAAGGTAAAGAAATCAGAATTCATCCAAGTACCACTCTGTGCAAGTTCATGACCATTCATAGAGACAAACGCATCGAAGTGAAAGTGCGAATTTGTTGGAACTTCGTCTATAATGGCGGTAATCTTATAGTGTTGGTCGTATCCTTCTAATTCCAAATTTTTGCCAATTGCATTTTTTGAACTACCGAAATATCGCTGCGCTTCCTTTTGGGTAAGTACGACACTAAAAGGTTCGTCTAGGGGCGAAACTGCTTTTCCTTCAATAACCGGAAGCGTGAACACCTCAAGAAAATTAGGATCTACCCACGCATATTTACTGTTTTTAAAAGTCGTGTTATTGTATACTACAATGGGTTCGCCCATTCTTCTTAGGCGCGTAGCATCGTTCACTTCGGGAAATTCACGTTTGAGGGTTTCTGCTACCGGTGGCATGACAACTGCTTCCCGCACATCTTCACCTTCAATTTTTGCTTTGAACACCACACGCATGATTTCATCAGCTTTTTCATTGAACCTATCATAACTCAGTTCGTCGATTACAAAAAGCATAATAACCAAACAAGATGCAATGCCTAAGGACAGCCCTATTATATTCAGAAAGAATAATCCTTTGTTTCTTAAAATATTTCGCAATGCTATTTTAAAATTGTTCTTTAACATGATTTTATTTCTTGTGCCGAAATCAATTCAGCATTCTTTATTCTTTTGCGCGCCCTCTTTCTTTTAAAAGAGGGAAATGAATTCCGATTTGTGCCAAGCTTACACGGCATAATCGGAAGAAAGAGGGGAGTTTCATTATTCATATTTCCTAAAAAACCAAACCCCTTGATGCTATGTTTTATCTTTATTTCTTATTCAACCCATCCGTCTTCCCGCAGAAAAGTGCGGGAATCTACCTTTATTAAATTTTTATTTTCAAAACCTCCGATTTGATCTTCGATCGAACCACCTCCCTTTAAAAAAAAGTAGTAGCCTTAACTATTTCTATTATTCAGTACGTAAACTTTTTAGCGGTTTGATCAGTGCTGCACCGATAGACTGATAACTTATCGTCAGTAGTGCAATGGCCAATGCAATGCATCCTGCGCTCAGAAATACTTCCCAACCAATATTAACGCGATATGCAAAATCTTCGAGCCAACGCTGCATCATAAACCAACCAATGGGGACGGCCAAGACAATTGAGATCAAGACCAACCTCATAAAATCAAGTGTCAATAAGCTGTAGATACTTTTAAATGGTGCGCCAAGCACCAAGCGTATACTGATTTCCTTTTGTCGTTGTTCCACCATAAAAGCGGAGAGCGCAAATAGACCTAAACAGGCCACAAGAATAGCAAATAGGGCAAAACTGTTAAAGATTTTCCCCATGCGTTGGACGTCTTCGTGCATTTGGGCAAATTTCTGATCCAGAAAACTATAACTTAAAGATTGGTTCGGCACATTGCGGTTCCAAATTGCTGTGATGGCCGCCAAAGATTCCTTGATGTTCCCAGAACCGATTTTTACCGCAATCGTTCCTATATCGTTACCCAAACGTAAGGCAACAGGAGTGATATCTTCTTTCAAAGATTTGAAATGAAAATCATCGACAACACCCACGATCGTCCACTGTTTGTTGTTGTTATCAATTTGTTTTCCCACGGGGTTTTTAAGCCCAAGGTCATAAGCCATTTTTTGATTGATAATAATGGAATTGATAGAATCGGAAGCAAACTCCCTTGAAAAATCGCGGCCTTTTACAATTTGCATACCCAAGGTTTTTATGTAATCATAGTCTATCTGCCAAGTTTGGCTCAAGATGCCACCATTTTGGCTTCCTTCGCCTACAATAGTGAACGTAGTCTGATTGCGTTTGGAACCGTCCACGGGTAGATAATCGCTTTGGGATACCTGTTGTACCTGGGGCAATTGTAAGAGTTGTTGTTTGAAATTCTCAGACTTGCTTCCCAAGACATTGGCACCGTCCAAAATCATGACTTGTTCTTTGTCGTAACCCAGTTCCTTTTTTAGTATAAAGTCCATCTGTTTGTAGATAATCAGCGTTCCAATAATCAAGACAACGGAAGTTGCAAACTGAAAAATGACCAATCCACTTCGTAATTTTCCACTTTTACCGCCTCTACTCAAACTTCCTTTTAAAACATTTACGGGTCGGAAGGCGGAGAGATAAAAGGCAGGATATAAACCCGCAATAATTCCAATAATCAGGGCCGAGATAAATAAAACAGGCATAAAAGACCATGCCGTCCAAGGTATTTCTATCGTCTTTTCGGCAATGGAATTGAATGTGGGAAGTAAAAGCCATGCCATTACCACTCCGATTATAAACGATATAAAGCTAAATAAAACCGACTCTGTAAGGAACTGAGCCACAAGGTTACTCTTGAAAGCACCGACCGTTTTTCGCAAACCAACTTCTTTTGCCCTGTTCGCAGATTTTGCCGTTGATAAGTTGATGAAATTAATGCAGGCTAAAATTAAAATAAACCCAGCAATAGCTGCGAAGAGCCAAACGAAACGGAGGTCTCCATGCCTTAATCCATCGGCCATTTCAATATCCGATTTTAGGTGAATGTCGCCAATAGGCTGCAATTTGTATTCTATACTTTTTAAAATTTCTATAAAAGATGCATCCCTACCTCTTTTGATTTGGGCTGGAATCACATAGTTCTCTATTATAGAACGCATTTTATGCTGCAGTTCCCCGACGTTACTTTTTTCATCCAAAAGGACATAGGTAAAGTAGTTTTGTGATGTCCAACTTAGATTGGTATCATCAATGGGCAATAGAAAATCGAAATCGAGATGTGAATTACTCGGAAAATCAGGCATCACACCTGTTATGGTATACGGCTTTGAAGCATTATCGTCTAAAATCAACGTTTGCCCCAGAGCGCTTCCATTGGGGAAATATTTTGCCGCTTTCGACTTTGAGATAACAATGTTATCTGGCCCTGTCAACGCTTCCTTAGAGTTGCCTTGTACCAGTGGTATTTCAAGTATCTCGAATATGTTCTGGTCACCATACAGGAATCCCCCCTCAAAAATGTTCTGGGTCTCTCCACCCGAACGGAATGCTCTTTTTCCGCCGGAAGAAAGTGCAGAACCGAATATTTTACCCGCCTTTTTAATTTCAGGAAAATCTGCTTCGATTGTCTGTGCCATGGGCAATGGGAAATGGGTGCTTTTTTTCATTTCCCCATCTATTTCTGCCTGCAGTACTACCCTATAAATTTGATCCGAATTGGCATAATGTCGATCATAGTTCAATTCATCCGATATGAACAATGCAATTAACAAGCAAGCAGCAATGCCCACTGCAAAGCCCCCTATTTTTATAAAGGTGAACAGTTTTTCGCTTTTGATGCTTCGCCAAGCGATTTTTAAATAATTTTTAAACATGTTTGTCGATTTTCTGATTGATGATTATTCGTTTCTTAACGATTCTGCCGGATTGACCATTGCCGTTTTAAAGGATTGTGATAATATCGACAGTGCGGCGACCACTAAAACCAACAACAAGGGAATTAAGAACATCGAAACACTAAGGTCAATTTTAAAAGCATATTTTTCCAACCACTTTTTGGTGACAAAGTAAATGATGGGCAAGGCTATCGCTCCCGATAATAGTACCAGGCTTAACAACTTTCTTGGAATTATCGCCAAAGCCTGTGCCACTGTGGCACCCATAACTTTTCGTATACTTATCTCTTTGGTCTTTTGCATGGCCATATGTGACCCTAAACCGAAAAGACCCAATGCCGCTATAAAAATCGCCAACATAGAGAATACCAAACAAATAGTTCCGAACTTCGATTCGGCCCGGTATTGGCGATTAAAGTAGTCATCAATAAAAAAGGAGTTGAATAAGTCGTTCGGGAAAAACTCTTTGAACTTGGCCTCGATTTGGCCCATTGTCCCACGAATATTGTCGCCCGTAATATTTACGGTTACAAACGAGGCACCATAGCTCTCGAAATGCATGAAGACAATAGGGTCATAACCTTTTTGTAATGATTGTTGATGATGGTCTTCTACCACTCCTATTATTTGTGCTGTTCTATCTATGGGGCCAAACTTGAATATCATCTTTTGGTCTATAGCGGCCTCAGGGTCGGAAAATCCTAAATTTTTTGCAGCCGAACGATTGATTACGACGCGATGACCTGATGGAACTGCCCCCTCACGGGTATACAATGAGCTTGCGTCTTCTTTTACAAAATCTCGTCCTGCTAAGCGTTTGATGCCGTAGGTTTTTATAAAATCTTGATCGATAATTACGAAATTGGCATTGACCCCCAATTCTCTTCGTTCGTGCACCTGACGTATCGTATTCCCTTGTATGATGGGTTTGCCGGGGATTTCATCGGACAAGGCAACATTATTGATTTTTGGGTTTTGAATTAGTTCACGTTTAAAAGATTCTATTTTTTGTTGTGTGGTAGAATCGGCATATGTTGGTGCAGAAAAAACGAGATTTTGCTCCGCATTGAAACCAAGATCTTGATTCTGCATGTAGGAGAATTGATTATAAACAATATACGTGCCCGCTATTAGGGCAATTGAAATAACAAATTGAGCAACTACCAAAGTCTTCTGAAGTATATTGCCTTTTGTTGTTTTATGAAACTTACCTCGAAGGACTTCAATGGGTACAAAACTGGACAATACAAAGGCAGGGTAGAGGCCTGCTAAAATTCCTCCTATAAGAAATATGCCCAGCATGGCCAACCATACTTGCCATTTACCCCACATTCCAAAGTTTAGAACGTCTATGCCAACCAATGAATTAAAGGAAGGAATCAACAAATTAATTAAGACAAATGATATGATAACTGCAAAGAAATTAATGATAAGCGATTCAAATAGAAATTGATGTATGAGTACAGACCGAGGAGCACCGACTACCTTTTTAAGCCCTACCTCTTTGGCACGCTCCATTGATTTGGCCGTGGATAGATTGATGAAATTAATCATGGCAATGGCTATAATAAAACCGGCTACGATTAATAAAAAATACAGCGTACCTTCACTGTTATTGGGAGAGATTTCTTTTAATAAATGAGATTTTAAATGAATGTCTTTAACCGGTTGTAAAGCAAATTTTGCCTCAAATCCATGCTCATTCATGATATTTCCCAAATATTTTTTTACGAATGCCGGAAACTTAGCCTCGACTACCTTCGGATCTGTACCTGGTTTAAGTTTCACATAATTGTAAAACTCTGGCCATACCCAACTATTCGCGTGATCACCATCTTGTCCGAAGATATTATATGAAACAATCATACCCATAGGTAAGTGCGTATTCTCTGGTCGATCTTTAAAAACACCGGTTACTTTGAGTTTGAAATTGTCATTGATTTCAATCATTTTGTTAATAGGGTCTTCGTTTCCGAAAAATCGATGTGCTATTTTCTCGGTCAGAATTACCGTAATAGGCTCGTCGAGGGCAGTTGCTGCATCGCCTTGAATAAATTGTATATCAAACATGTCGATAATGGCATTATCAGCAAAATAGATATAATCATCAATTGCATCTGATTTTATTTCGTCACCAAGCGTATTGGTGTATGAAATATTCATAGTGCCAGAAAATGCCATTGGTTTATCAGCGATTCGGGTATAACTTTCAACTTCCGGAAAATCTGATAGCATTGCAGGCCCGGCCATTGGGTGATTGGTTGCAGATGTAGCAAAACCATTACCCCCAAGATTTGTGGTCAATGTTACCCTATATAGATTATCGACATTGGGAATAAAGCTATCATAGCTCTTTTCGAACCCAATGTAACTTATCAACAGAATAAATGCCGTTATCCCAATTGAAAGTCCTAAGACATTAATGCCTGTAAACAGTTTGTTCCTCAAAAAGAAGCGTAAGGCGATTTTCAGATGGTTTTTTAGCATAATCCTCATGTTTTGGCCGAATACTTTCGGCATTTATAGATTTTTTGTCTTCCTTCTGAAAGTGTAGAAATCCACTACTTTTTATATTATTTCAAATCCTTCGTCCTGACTGAAACGTCAGGACACCTTCCTTTGAGTTGTTTATAAACCCTCCGATTCGATCTTCAATCGAACCAACTCCCTTTGAAAAAAAGGGAGGAGCCTAAACTCTTATTCGGTCCGTAAGCTTTTTACAGGGTTTGCATTGGCCGCTTTAATGGCCTGAAAACTCACGGTTAGAATAGTGATCGCTAATGCTCCAATAACCGCCAGGGCAAAGATCCACCACTCTAAGATCACATGGTATGGATAGTCTTGCAACCACCCGTTCATGACATAATACGATATGGGAATAGCAATAAAACAGGAAATGACCACTAGCTTTAAAAAATCTTTGGAAAGCATATTCCAGACATTGAATACGGTAGCTCCCAGCACTTTACGAACACCTATTTCCTTGGTACGCTGTTCCGCCACAAATGATGTAAGTCCGAACAGCCCAAGACAGCTTATCAAAATGGCCAAGGCCGTAAAAACCCCCGATAAGGTTCCGATGCGTTCTTCGGCAGCGAATTTTTCGCCGTATTTATCATCGACAAAATCGTATTGGAACGGAAGGTTGGGGAAATGTTCTTTGAACACACTTTCAATAATCGCCATGTTCTGACTTGCACTCTGATTTGGATTCAAACGCATATTGTAAAAACTGGAATTGCCGTGTTTGTCAAAAACATAGACGCCCTGCTTTACAGGTTCATAAGGTGATTGCGTAATCA
This sequence comes from Kriegella aquimaris, assembly GCF_900103215.1. GTDB lineage: Bacteria > Bacteroidota > Bacteroidia > Flavobacteriales > Flavobacteriaceae > Kriegella > Kriegella aquimaris. Next base: position 115,749 of record NZ_FNGV01000002.1, on the reverse strand, counting down.
TATCTTCGACCACCCCAATAATTTTTAATGGAGGTTCAGGGTCTTCTTCATCATCATCTTTTAAAAATTTACCAATGGGATCAACTAACCCCATATACTTTAAGGCCGTTTGGTTGATGAGAATAGCATTGGAATCTGAAGCGAATTCACGGGAAAAGTCCCTGCCCTCTACTATTTTTAGGTTCAGCGATTTGGCATACTCGGGAGTGACCTCCGTCCAAGCCAGATCTTCTTGAAAGCCTTCGGGTTTACCCTCCCACTCAAAACCCCCTCGATTGGACCATATTTGAGTAGTGGGACTACTAGAAGCCGACATTTCAATCACCGCACCTGAATTCAAAAATTCGCTACGCATCAGATCATACTTACCAGCAAAGTCTTCACTAAAAGTAGGTATTTGTACCAAACCTTCTTTATCATAACCCACGGGTCGATTCTTGGCATGATTAATCTGCTGCATTACGATGATGGTTCCGATGATAAAGGCGACCGAAACCGTGAATTGAAGTACGACCAAAATCTTTCTTGGCAAGCCAGCGTGCTTTCCGGCTTTAAAAGTTCCTTTCAACACATCAACGGGTCTAAAGGAAGATAAATAAAGGGCAGGATAACTACCCGCCACCAGAGCCGTAAGTAGAATAAATACCACCGAGATCAACCAAAAAATACCACTACCCCAAGGAAAGGATATCTCTTTTTTGGATAAATCGTTAAATCCGTTCATGGACAATAAGACAATTACTACGGCAATAATAAACGCGAACAATACCACCAAGAAAGATTCGCTCAAAAACTGGTTGATCAATTGATTTCTTTGCGACCCTATTGATTTACGAATACCGACCTCTTTGGCGCGCTTTTCAGACCTCGCTGTACTTAGGTTCATAAAATTTATACAGGCCAAAAGCAATACGAAAGCGCCTATAATGCCGAAGAGCCAGACATACTTTATACGCCCACCTACTTGTTTTCCATTTTCAAAACTACTACGCAGATACCAATCTTTCATAGGAAATAAGAAAAGCTGCGGATTGAACTCTGCAGTATCTTCGTTTAAATTCTTTTTAACGTCTTTTATGGTTGCCGTAACCTTTTCAATAGTCGTATTATCGGCAATTTGTACGAACATCTGAAAAGAGTTGTTTCCCCAATGGTCAATTGCATTTCTCATCCATTCTTGGGTAGCGACCAATTTATCCCAAGGCATAAGAAATTCGGCATCGTTAAAGGAGTTATTGAAAGGAATGTCTTCATATACCGCAGTAACCATTACATCATATTGATTATTAACCTCAACCGTCTTTCCTATAGGTTCTTCGTCGCCAAAAAGTGCCTTGGCTACAGATTCAGAGAGCATAACGGAGTTTAGTTCGCGTAAGCCATCTTTTTCTCCTTTTAGGATATTCAATTCTAACATTTCTGGAGCTTCCCGCTGCATGAAATTCCCTGTTTTGGAAAGACTTTTTTCTTTGTATCCCAGATATCTGGAAATGTTCCATGAAGACATCACCAAGTGCTTAAAGTTGTCTGCATAACCATCGCGTAGTGCTTTTTCCAAGGGCCTAGGTATGGCAGGGCCCGTGCTGGTTTCTTGATTAAATGTTTGTGATTGGAAAACTTGGGCAATTCGATTATTGTTTTTAAAATAGCCGTTATGGGTAAGCTCATCTTGGATCCAGAGACCGATGATTAGCGTAACGGCCATACCTAAGGCAAGCCCACCGATATTAATTGCGGTATAGCCCTTGTTCTTCCAAAGGTTCCGCCAAGCGATTTTTAGATAGTTTTTGAACATGGTTTCTATGTTTTTAGTTGACCGTTGATGGTTATCCATTTATTGTTCACAGATGAATTCTGCCTACCGCCGAATGTTCATTGTTCATTGTTTATTTTTTATTCCGTACGCAAACTCTTTACCGGATTGGCATTCCCGGCCTTAATCGAATGAAAACTTACCGTGACCAAAGCTATCACCGCCACTATAAGTCCTACCCCAATAAAAGTCAACGGATTTATCGCTATTCGATATTCATAGTTCTGAATCCAATTTTGCATGGCATACCAGGCCAAGGGCATCGCAATTAATAAACTTATCAAGACCAACTTTAAAAAGTGCAGTGAAATCATCGAAACAATTTCATTTACTGAAGCCCCCATCACCTTTCGAATACCAATTTCTTTGGTACGCAATTCGATAACTAACATAGAAATAGCAAAAAGACCCATACAGGATAAAAAAATGGCGATTGCAGATGCGATTCCGAAAACTCTGGTCAACGTACTTTCCATCTCGTACCAGGCCTGAAGGTTTTCATCCAAAAATGAGGCATTGAATAACGATCGGGGAGCTACTTTTTCCCAAACCGATTCAAGCCGCTCCATAACTACCTGCGGATCATTGGTGCCGACTTTTAGAAATATATAATTAATGGTTTCATCATTCGAAAGATGGATAAGGATCGGTAGTTCTTTTTCAGACGGGGAGTAAGCGTTAAAGTCCGGTACCATGCCAATTATTTGATCGGCACCCTCGCCGCCAAGATATTTTCCAATGGGATCAGACTCCCCCATGGCCTTTGCAAAACTTTCGGTAACTACCACGGCATTTATGGTATCGGTGGCGAAGTTGGGATCAAAATCCCTTCCTTTTATAATTGGGATTTGTAATGTTTTCAGATAATCGAAATCTGCCAAGAGGCTGTAGGCCGAAATTTGGTTTTGATTGTAATCTAATCCGGTTATTGATGTCGAAGTTGTCCGATCCCTTCCCCTACCCAGATTTCCCCCTGCTCCTGCAATGGAGATTATATTCGGGTCTTCAGCAAGTTCGTTCCGCATTCTCGCCAAAACCGTTCGGCCATCTTCTTGGTAGCCTACAGGAATACTGATTACCTGCTCCCTTTCAAAGCCGATCGGTATTTCGCGTAAAAAATCAAGTTGTTGACTGGCTATCCAACTCACGCAGATCAAAAGACTCGAGATTGCGAACTGACTTACCAACAGTGTATTTCTCAAAGCCCCTGGTTTCTTTGTGGAGACATTGCCCTTCAAAATTTCGACCAATCCGAAATTGGCCATTTTAAGCGCAGGATACCCGCCGGCTATCAAAGTGACGACTATAAAGACAATGAGCATGATGACCAAAAAAGCAGGTTGGAATAGCGTTGCAATTTCGATTCCACCCCCAAACTGCGCACTAAAGGCCGGTACTAGCTGATAGGCAAGTCCCATACCCATTATAAACCCGAAAAAATAGAGTAGAAATGCCTCTCCCCACAATTGTAGAAAAAGCTGCCCTTTGAAAGCTCCCAGCGTTTTTCTTACTCCAAGTTCACGGCTTCGTTTAAAGGATTGGGCCATATTGAGGTTCACAAAATTGAAGCAGGCGATCAACAGGATAAAAGCCCCCAACGCCATGATGGCATAAACCAAAGCAATTGAGGCGCTCCGTTCCCCAGAAAAGTGCACATCTTCAATATTGGTTAGGTGTACCTTGAGCAGTTCAAGGGTTTCCATCGCTTCCGAATGCTCGGACTTCAGTTGTGCCAATTGCTCGGGATAGTATTTCTCTACGAAAGAGACCAATTTATTTTCAACTATCCCGGGGCCATGGTTCTTCGCAATCTTGACAAAGACATTGGATGCATTGGATGCCCAATTATTTTTATTCTCTGCATAACCATAGAGCGTTTCAATCCTGGTCACCGCATCAAAATGAATACTACTATTTTTTGGAGGGTCTTTTAATACTGCGGATACTGAATAGATTTGTTCTTGCCCTGGTTTTCCTATTTTCAAATCCTTACCTATAGGATCTGTCTCCCCAAAAATGGCATTGGCCGTACTTTCGCTCAAAGCGATATTATGCATGCCGGAAAGTATTGTTGCACTATTTCCTTTGATGACGGGAAAATTGAATATTTCAAAAAAATCGGGGTCGGTTCTAGTTATCAACCGTTCCATATTTATGTCCCCGTATGAAAAATTTTCGGGCATTGCCCTGTGGACAGTAACAGCCGTCTCGATTTCGGGAATTTCGGCTTCTAAAGCCGCCGCCGCAGGCAACGGCATTTGGGAACTTACTTCGGGTCCCTGAGCATTGTTTACAAAACGTGACGTTCTGAACAACTGGTCTTTTTCCTTATGAAAAGAATCGTAGCTTAGATGGAAATAAGCGACCAAAAACAACAGGATACAAATAGAAAATGCAACGGCCAAGCCTGTAATATGGATAAAGGAATGGAGCTTGTTCCGTTTTATATTACGCCAAGCGATTTTTAAATAGTTCTTAAACATGATGCTTGATTTTTGTCAATGTTTTTTGCTCTTCTTTAATTTTCAAACCCTCCGTTTTCCCACCAAAAAAGGGCGGGAATCCACCTCCCTTTGAAAAAAAGGAGGCGCTCAACATTTATTCGGTACGTAAACTCTTTACCGGGTTAATGCTGGCTGCTTTAATACTTTGGTAGCCTACGGTAAGTATCGCTATGGCCACCGCCAAAAACGCCGCTAGCGCCAAAACCCACCAACCGACTTCAATTTTATAGGAAAAGTCTTCGAGCCATTTGCTCATTGCAAACCAGCCCAGTGGTAAAGAAATAAGTACTGCAATACCTACTAGCCTTAGGAAATCAGTGGTCAACCGGTAGGTTATTTGGCCCACACTAGCCCCCAGTACTTTCCGAATACCGATTTCCTTAGTGCGCTTTTCAGCATTAAAGGCGGCTAAGCCAAAAAGACCGAGACAGGCAATCAAAATAGACAGCACCGTAAATACTACAAAAATGCGCCCTAATTTTTGCTCTGCCTGATAGGTAGTATTGAAGGAATCTTCCATAAACCGATAGTTGAATAATTGACCTGGAGCTATTCTGTTCCAGATATTCTCGATATTTCCAATCGCATTTGAAAAATCACCGGCTTTTAATTTAATGGCCATAGCACCATTAGAACTTCCCAGGAAAAGGCCTAAGGCACCAATGTCTTCTCGGAGCGATGCGAAATGAAAGTTCTTGACCACCCCAATAACGGTATAGAATATCGGACGTTCTTCACCAAGATTTCCCGATATCCGTGTGCCCAAAATATCTTCAGGCGCCACACCCAATCGAGCGACCGCCGACTCGTTAAGAATGGTCGCCGTAGAATCGGTGGGATGCCGCTTATCAAAATTTCTGCCCGCAATAAGCTGCATGTTCAACGTGGACAGGTAATCATGGTCTACCACCCAATTCTGCATTTGCAGTGCATCTTCTTGTTCGGTGGACCCTTCCTTAAAAAAGGAATTGTCATTTCGGGAAGAAGGCGTCGGCATAAAACCTGTCAAGGTCACACTTGAGACTTGCCCTAATTGTTCTATTTCTTCCTTTATGGATAGCAGTTTATTTCCTACAGCAAAAGTGTCATCGATAAGCAAGACCTGGTCTTTAGCAAAGCCAAGATCTTTACTTTGAATGTATTTCAACTGTTGAAAGACCACTAAGGTGCTAATAATCAGAAATACCGAGATAGCAAATTGAAATACGACAAGGGAATTTCGAATCTTTCCACCCCCCACACTTTGTTGTCCCCCGCCCTTTAACACCGTTGCAGCAACGAACCTAGACATAAAAAATGCGGGGTAACTTCCGGAAAAAAGACCTAGAAAAGCTACGGAAGCCAACAAAATCATCCAAAAAATGAAATTGGTGAAGGGTATAGAAATTGATTTACCTGAAAGGTCATTAAAGAAAGGAAGGGCAATCATAGCTATGGTCAAGGCCAACAGTAATGAAATAAAGGAAATTACTCCTGATTCGATCAAAAATTGACGTATCAGTTCAGATTTGTTAGAACCCAAAGTTTTTCGAATGCCCACTTCCTTGGCCCTTTTTAGAGAATGGGCCGTTGACAAATTCATAAAATTAATACTGGCTAAGAGAATTAAGAACAATCCGATAAAAGAAAGAATATAGACATTTTGAATACTACTATTGGCACTTAGCTCGGTACCCCTATTGGAATGCAAATGGATGTCGGTCAACGCAATGGTGCTATACCTCAAATAATTACCGGATGCCGCAAAAGATTCCGCGGTGATACCCGGATAGAATTTCTGCACGTACGGAAAGATATATGTTTCCAACATCGATTGCAGGGGTGCTTGAAAGTCTGCGATATCGGCCTCTGGCAACAATTTTACAAAGGTGAAGTAGTTATGACTGGTCCATAACATTTGCTGCGCATCGTCGAACCCTGCCATGGCCATAAACACGTCGTGGTCTCGAAGAAATGAGTTTTTTGGGAAATCTGGGATAACACCTGCCACGGTATACGTATCGGTATTGTTCAGCAAAAGTTGTTGACCCAAGGCATTTTTTACACCAAAGTGCTTTTCGGCCGCCGTTTTGGTAAGCACCAAGGTATTGGGTTCGGTCAGTGCCGAATTTACATCTCCTACGACCAAGTCTATACCGAACATTTTGAAGAATGTGGAATCGGCGAAAGCCACATTCGATTCTTTGGTATTGGCTTCAGCTTCCAGTTTTCTTAAGAGTAGACTACCTCGGTCCCTGATTCTTGTGACGGATTCAATTTGAGGAAAATCACGCTTGATCGCAGCAGCCATGGGAGCACCCACTACGGAGGCTTTCATTATAGAACCACCAAACTTTATGTCTGCATTTATTCTGTAAATGCGATTTGCATCAGTGAACATTTTGTCGTAACTGAACTCATCATAGATGTATAATGAAATAAGTAACCCCCCGGCCATACCAATGGCGAGCCCAAAGGTGTTCAAAAAAGTAAAAAATGGTTGTTTTTTAAGGCTCCTCCACGCTATTTTAAGATTATTTTTAAACATGATTGTTGATTGATTGATGAATAAAACTCCGTATTTCTATAACATTGCTCCCATGGCTCGGTTTTGACTTTCGGTTACTATTTGACCATCGAATAGATTAATGACCCTATGCGCATAGTGGGAATCACGATCAGAGTGGGTCACCATAACTATGGTCGTACCTTCTTGGTTCAGTTCGGTCAACAGATTCATAACTTCGATTCCATTTTTAGAATCTAGATTTCCAGTAGGTTCATCGGCCAATATTAACTTGGGGTTAGTGACTACGGCCCTGGAAATGGCAACACGCTGCTGTTGCCCCCCAGATAATTGCTGCGGGAAATGTTTTTCACGATGGGCAATCTTCATACGCTCGAGCACGACCTTGACCTTTTCCCTACGTTCGGCCTTGTTCATTTTAAGATAGATCAAGGGCAGTTCTACATTTTCATAAACGGTAAGTTCGTCGATCAGGTTGAAACTTTGAAAAACAAAGCCAAGATTCCCCTTTCGTAATTGTGTGCGTTGCCGTTCTTTTAAACCACCCACTTCATGACCTGCAAATTGGTAACTTCCTTCTGTGGGATTATCCAACATACCGATGATGTTCAACAAAGTCGATTTTCCGCATCCCGAAGGTCCCATGATAGCAGCGAACTCCCCACTTGCAATATTCATGTTCACGTTGTTCAATGCCAAGGTCTCCACTTCCTCGGTTCGAAAACTTTTTTTTAAGTTCTGTATTTGTATCATTTTTTGACTTATTTATATCTGTTTATATTTAAAGACGTCACGATTGCGCCCAGTGTGACAGTTACCTATTGATTTTTAAATTTTATTTTATGCCGAGCTCCGTTCTGGGTTTCTTTTTGTTGACATAGCTGCTGAGCGTTGTCAAGGCTACTTCAAGACTATTTTCTCAGCTTCACCAAATGAATCATAATTACTCGTTATCACTTTTTCACCTGCCTGAAGCCCTTCCAACACTTCATAATATCGTGAATTCTGCTTTCCGATACGAATGTTCCTTCGCAACGCCTCTTCTCCATCGGTTTTGACCACAAAAATCCACTGCCCTCCCGTACTTTGAAAAAAGCTTCCTTTCGGCAACAATAAGGCATCGCTTGATTCTCCCAATTGCAGTTTAATATTATAGCTCTGGCCCGTACGTATGGTCTCAGGCTTCGCATCGGTAAACACCAATTCTACTTTGAATTTTCCACTCCTTACCGTTGGATATATTTTTCGTAACCGAAGTGGAAACTCTTTTCCGTTGCGCTCCAACACGGCAATAAGATCTCTTTTGACACGATCTAAATAATGCTCGTCGATATCTGCCTCTATCTTGTAATCAGTGAGTACGTTAATCTCGCCTATGCGTTGGCCTTGGGCAATGTTCTGGCCAATTTCAGCATCTAGAAACCCTAATTGTCCGTCTGCCGGAGCTCGTACATTCAGATGATCTAAACGTTGATAGACCATTGACAATGTTTTTTGCATGCGTTCCAAATCGGTGTCCAAGCCCGATAAAGAAGTCTTTCGCAACTCATCATCTTGTTCGGTCTGCAGTTTTACAATCTCATATTGTTGTTGTGATAATTCATAATTTTCCTGGGACAATAAATATTCCTCCTTGGAAATCAATTCGTCTTCATACAAAGCTTTGTTCTGTTCATAATTCCGTTTTAGGCGCTGTAAATCATATTTAGCGGTTGCCAGCGACTTTTTACCTTCGACCTGTCTGGAATCAAATGTTAGTTTTGTAGACCGCAAATCATTCTGCTTAAGGGCCAAATTACTTTCACTGGCCAAAATTTGCTCGTATAAATTGGTGTTTTCCAATCTTAGGATGATATCACCCTCTTTGACCATGGCCCCCTCTTCAATGAGTTTTTCCATGACCCGACCACCTTCATAGGCATCCATATAAATAGTCGATATAGGGGCCACATAGCCGTTTATCGTAATATAATCATCGAATTTACCCTGCGAGACCTCAGCGATGGATAGCTTGTCCTTTTCCGTTCTAAAGGTAGAAACCGAACTACCGAAGACCAGCTGGTATCCCACGAATAGCAATAATAGTCCGAGCGCGATGTAACCATAATGTTTCGGTCTCAATCCCTTTTTCTTTTCAAGTTGTATGTCCATATTTTTGTTTTATTATTAAAGTCGTTATGGGAAGCGGTTACCGAGCTTTCCAAAGTGACACAAAGTCATCTGTTTAACCTATTGTAAAGGTTCAAAAGTTGACTTCACTGTGTTCGCAAAGACGTAGTTATCAACTTATTTTTCATTCTATATTGAATACTGGCAATCCTCGGTAAAAGTCTAGGGTGCTCTCATTAACCATGCCTCTAAACCTTACTTGTAAATTCTCACTTTGTGCTGCCGCAAATAAGGTTTTGGCCTGAAAAAGATCCAAAGCATTGATCAGCCCTTTTTCATATTTTTTTTGCGCAATATTAAAGGCCAATTCTTGTGCTTCGACTTTTTTATCACTCTGTTCACTTTCTACTTGAAGCGCTTGATGTGTTTGAACTAGTTGTTGTATAAGCTGATAGAGTTCCTGCTCTTGAATGTCCAAATCATTCTGAGCCCGTAAATACGCTATTTTTTGTTGTTTCACCCTTGATCTGCCCGACCATCGATCACTTATGGGAATACTCATGGAGAACCCCACATAACGCGATGTATTATCTTTTATCTGGGTAGAAAAAGGAATAATGCCATCATCATTCACATTGGTTTCAAAATATCCGGTTCCATAACCTGCGGCGAACGATATGGAAGGATAAAGATTTCCCCGCGCCATGGCAACTTCTTTTTTTGCGGCCTTTGTGCGTAGTTCTTGCGCTTTTATAATAGGAACAAAATTCTTCGCCGCCATGAAAATGGAGTCCGAATTCACTTCTAAATGACTGCTGTCTTGGGTTGTAGCTACAAAATTATCAGTTATACTAATGTTATTCGCTCCTTCGAGATTCATTTCTTGAATCAAGGAAAGTTTAGCGCCAGCCAAAAGATTTTCAGTTTGTGTAACGCTTAATTTATCGGTCAATAATAAAGATTCCGCCTCGTAAAGGTCAGACCCTGCTTTCATGCCCAATTCAATCTGCTTGGCGACCAAATCAAAATTCGTCTGTGAAACGGCCTCTTGTTCTTTGGATACAATCAATAGTTCTTCATAAAATCGAATATCATAAAAAGCCGACATCACCCTAAAGGCTAGCAAATATTTCTGTTGCAAAGCCTCTTCTTGAGTAGCTTTGTACAAGAATTTCGTCGCCTTAATGGCATTCATTTTTTGAAACCCTTGAAACAAGTCTATTGATGAGTTCAAAGAATAATTGTTAGAAAAGAAATCGGTATTGATAATATCGTTCGTATTCGGATCTGTAGACCGACCATACCGGATATTATAATCGGAATACCCACTTACGCCAGGCAATAAATTTCGAATTGACTGGCGATGATTTTCTTTGGAGGAATCTTCATTGTATCTGAAATTATTTACCGTAAGGTTGTGCTCGACAGCGTAAGCAATACAGTCATCTAAAGACCATATTACTTGCGAAATCACTGGACCTGTGGAACAGAAAAAAAGAAAAACTAAAATCAAAGCTCTAGAAATCATAAACATATTGGTATGCCACTACCTTAACTATTGTTATGCCACGAATACAACATTCACATTATCAGTTATTTATGCTATTTTTTTAGTTAGTTCAAATTCAATTTATGTAAAAATATTATACATGAACTGTCAAAAAATTTGACAGTTCATTAAAATAATAAATTTGAAATCGTAGTTTTGAGATGTCATTGCACGGCTCGATTTCACGACAAACAAGATATTGTACATCATAAGTACGGTAAGTAGATTGTCTCACTAGCTTCGCAATGGCGTTAATAATCACTTCTTCGGCATGTTAGACGCAAAAATACTGGTAATCGATGATAGCAAAAGTGTATTGAGCGCCCTTGAAATATTACTACAATTCGATTTCAAGATCGTAGAGACTATACGCAACCCCAATCAAATTTCGTCATTCCCAAACCTGCAAGAATTTGATATTGTATTGCTTGATATGAATTTTTCTGCTGGTGTAAATACTGGCAATGAAGGTTTATACTGGCTTCGGGAAATACGGAAAAAAGCTCCTCATATATCGGTAATAATGATGACCGCCTATGGTGCCATAGATTTAGCGGTCAAAGCCCTGAAAGAGGGTGCCACCGATTTCATATTAAAGCCGTGGAACAACGAAAAATTACTGGCAACCGTAAAGTCGGCCTATGAACTCCGAAAGTCTTTAAAAAAAATCGACGAACTAAAACAAGCCGAAAGCAATCTTAAACAGGTTATTAACCAAGATAGAAATTACATCATTGGCAATTCAAAGGCATTGACCTCTGTTTTGAATTTAAGTCGAAAAGTGGCCAAGACCGATGTTAATATACTGATTACGGGAGAAAATGGAACAGGTAAAGAATTGATTGCCCGTGAACTTCATCGCATGTCGACCCGCAACAATGAAGTCTTTATCAACGTCGATATGGGTTCAATTTCCGAAACGCTATTCGAAAGCGAATTGTTCGGTCATGTCAAAGGCGCTTTCACCGATTCTAAAGAAGATCGGGCAGGCAAATTCGAGGCTGCCAATGGAGGAACCTTGTTTCTAGATGAAATCGGAAATCTGTCGCTGCAAACACAGGCGAAACTCTTGTCAGCCATTCAAAATAAGGTAGTAGTTCGTGTGGGTTCTAACAAACCGATTCCAGTAGATATTCGATTGGTATGTGCTACCAATGGTAATTTGGATAAAATGGTTGCCGACGGACTTTTTCGTGAAGACCTATTATACCGTATCAATACTATACATATCGAAGTTCCTCCACTCCGAGACAGAGATGGGGATATCTTGATCTTAGCGGACTTTTACCTAAAGAAATTTGCCTCCAAATATGACAAACCAGGACTGCGAATCAACAACTTGGCACAAGAAAAATTAATGGCCCATACTTGGCCCGGGAATGTACGTGAACTTCAGCATACCATGGAACGCGCAGTAATACTGTGCGAAGGCAATGTTCTAAAGCCCAATGACTTTCTCTTACATGCTGGCGAGGTGACGACAATGAATACCGAATCAGTTACCTTAGAGGAGATGGAACACGTCATGATTATCAATGCGCTAAACCAACATGACGGAAACTATAGCGCCGCGGCCGATCAATTGGGAATTTCAAGACAGACCCTATACAACAAAATGAAGAAGAAACAATAAGCCGTTTATTGTTGGTGAACAAAAATTATAACACTTCTCATATTTGATACTGAAATCTGAATTAATAAAGAAATGGTAAGCAGACATATTTACTTGCAATTGATATTTCGCATCGTTGGCATTGCCATCACGGCATTGGCTTCTGCATTTTTCTTTTTTAAAGAGCAGTACATACTGGCCTCAATTTCATTTCTGCTACTCACCGCTCAAACTTCTTTTTTGATTCACTATGTAAACCAAACAAATCGGAAGATTGCGTATTTTTTTGATGCCATTAAAAATGAAGATTTTACGTTGCGTTTCCCTGAAAAGTTGAGCGTAAAATCGTTGGAAGAACTAAATCACAGCTTGAATATGCTAAATGCCATGATTCAAGACATCCATATAAAAAAGCAAATACAAGAACAGTACTATCAAGAAATATTAAAGCAGGCGGACATTGGCATTATGACCATTAATGACAAGGGCCATATATTGTATGCCAACCCCAAAGTGGAACAACTACTTAATTATCACCCGCTTAACCATATCAAACAATTGAATCAGGTAGATAAAAATTTATATAATCTTTTTGCCGAGTTACGACCATTCGAAAGAAAATTGGCACAACTCACCAATGAACGCGAAAAAAAACAACTAGCCTTAAAATCTACTGCCATTTCATTGGATAAACAGGAGCTCTTACTGATTGTAGTGCAAGACATTCATAAAGAGTTGGATGAGAAAGAAACTGATTCGTGGGTACGGCTGATCCGTGTACTCACCCATGAGATTATGAATACTATTACCCCAATAACCTCTATTTCAGAATCTGTTTTAAAATACTATAAAACCGACGATGAACTGATTCCTTTGGCGCAGCTCAACAAAAATCACATTCAAAATACTGTCAAAGGACTTGAAGTAATAAAAGAACAAGGGAGTGATTTGATGGTTTTTGTACAATCTTACCGAAGTCTTCTTAACCTACCCCCTCCGGATAAGACCTTGGTTCCTGCAAAAATTTTATTGAATCGTGTCAAAAAGGCATTGGAGTTTCAAGGAAGCAAAAAAAACGTTATTGCAATTGAAACTACTGTTCACCCACCTGAACTCGAACTATTTGTCGACGAAAAACAAATCTCACAAATACTCGTCAACCTCAGCAAAAATGCGCTTCAATCATTAAATGAACAAGAAAACGGCATTATTAAAATAGCTGCGGGCAAAAATAAAGAGAACCATAAATATATTGAGGTATGGGACAATGGTCCAGGTATACCCCCAGATTTGTTGGACGAAATTTTTGTACCATTTTTTACCACTAAAAACACAGGAACAGGAATCGGCCTGAGCCTCTCCAAGCAGATTATGCATTTGCATGGCGGCACCCTAAAAGTACATTCCATTCCAGATGTAGAAACATCTTTTGTACTCGCCTTTTAATCACTTATATTTATCATAGCCATTGCCAACAAGATGCCCGAAAACTTCAAAGCATATTTAAAAAACAGCTGGGGCCTGACCCAAGAGGAGGTCGATAGATTGAAAAATTTCATTAAAACCAAACCTGTTCGTAAAGATGAATATCTTCTAAGACAAGGCGAAATCTGCAAAATGACTTTCTTTGTAGAGCAAGGGTTGCTCCGCTTTTACGCTTTAAACGAAAACGGAAAGTCTGACATTCTCCAATTTGCACCCGAGAACTGGCTCGTTAGCGACCGAGGAAGCGTTTATTTTAATGAACCTTCCCATTATTTTATAGATGCCGTAGAAAATTCGACGGTGATACTCATCGATACACAATTTATAGATCGTATTTCCGAGATAAGCCCCTCTTTCAGAAAATACAACGAACGACTGTTACACAACCATATTCGTCATTTGAACAAAAGAGTAAGTCTACTTTTGGGGGCATCGGCCAAAACTCGGTATCTAGATTTTGTAAAGCTGCACCCAGATGTTTTGCTTAGGGTTCCCCAATGGATGGTGGCATCATATCTTGGTATAACACCCGAAAGCTTGAGTCGGGTTCGACGCGATCTGGCGTCCAAGAACTTTGGGGTGAAATAGCGAATACTCTAAAACCATTTCTTACCATACATCAATGCCAAGTTAAGTTTTGCTCACTAGATTTGAATAAAATTTAAAACAATGAGCACAAAAACAATAGAATTGATAGCAGCCCCAAAAGCGCCTCACTTTGTGGGTGACGGATTTCGAGTACATAACTTTATCCCCAGTGGCTTTCGTTTGGATATGGAGCGTATGAGTCCATTTATCCTATTGGATTACAACTCTAAATTCCATTTTCCTCCTTCTGAAAAACCTAAAGGCGTGGGTGTTCATCCACATCGAGGGTTCGAAACGGTCACTATTGCCTATAAAGGCAAGGTACAACATCATGACAGCAGTGGTGGCGGTGGCATAATTGAAGAAGGTGGTGTACAGTGGATGACTGCCGCGTCGGGCGTATTGCACAAAGAATACCACGAAGCCGAATTCAGCAAAAAAGGTGGCGATTTTCAGATGGTTCAATTATGGATCAACCTTCCGGCAAAAGACAAAATGTCAACCCCAAAATATCAAGGTTTTGCCAATAATAGCATCAACAAATACCAACTTGAGGAAAACCAAGGAACTATCGAGGTTATTGCAGGCCAATACAAAGACGTAACAGGTTCTGCCTCAACGTTTACTCCGCTACACCTCCTTAACGCAAAAATCAATAAAGGGGGTAAGGCTGATTTCGATTTCCCAGCACATTACAATACGGCTTTATTGGTCATTGAAGGTGAGGTTAAGGTAAACGACACCGATACGGTCAACTTAGATCACTTCCTACTTTTCGAAAATAAAGGGGAGACATTCCAGATTGAAGCTACGGAAGATGCCGTCATTCTGGTGCTAAGTGGAGAACCTATTAACGAACCGATTGCTGCCCAAGGACCGTTTGTCATGAACACACGAGAAGAGTTGATGCAGGCCATGAACGACTATAATATGGGCAAGTTCGGGTATTTAGAAGATTAATTTAAAAAGAAAAATAATGAAAACAGTATTTCATAGTGCGGACTCTAGGGGTCACGCCGACCATGGATGGTTAAATTCATATCATTCATTCAGCTTTGCCAATTACCACAATCCTGAAAGAATGCATTTTGGTGTTCTTCGGGTCTTGAACGATGATACCGTTACCGAGGGAAAGGGCTTCGGCACGCATCCTCATCAGAATATGGAAATTATATCGATTCCATTAGAGGGTGATTTGGAGCACAAAGACAGTATGGGTAACACTACGGTCATAAAAGAGGGTGATGTTCAGGTGATGAGCGCAGGTACGGGTATCTATCATAGTGAATACAATAAGAATGCCGATAAAGGTGTCAAGTTTTTACAGATTTGGGTATTACCGAATAAGCAAAACGTAACTCCCAGATACGATCAAATCGCTACGGGAGACCTCAAAAAAGAAAATGAGCTGTATCAAATCGTATCACCCAATGCATCGGATCAAGGGGTTTGGTTACATCAAGATGCCTGGTTCTACTTGGGAGATTTTGAGGCTGGAAAATCAGCGGTCCATAAAGTTCATCAAAGCAACAATGGCACATATGCTTTTGTTCTAGAGGGGGAAGTTGAAATTGCTGGTCAAAAATTAGGTAAGCGAGATGGTTTTGGGGTGTGGGACACCTCTGAATTAGAGGTTATAGCGATTAAAGATAGTCGAATCTTATTAATGGAAGTGCCTATGGAAATCGGTTAAAATAAATCGTAAATTCAACATAAGAATCTAGTTTTGAGAACCTGTCTCTTTTTCTGAGATAGGTTACATCACTGAAATTTTAATGAGATTATACAATGGCTATATCTGCCGTAAGCTTTTAAAAAAATGGTTTTAACGTGATTAAATAGTAGACAAATGAAAAATGCACTTCAGTTACCGTTACTCCCCTACACCGAAAATGTACCCCACAAATTGACGTTACATCTTTTTTTGCAGGTTATTGGAAAAATACGTCTGAAGATGACGCCACGTAAAAATCATTGGTGGTACATAACAGAATACATAGACACACAGGGAATCTCAACTGGCCCTATACCATATCATTCTGGAATGGATGCTTTTACCTTAACTATAAACGTACATACACATCGACTCGATGTAGCTACCACCAAGGGTGAAATCTTCGGGTTTTCTTTAATTGGTACTACAGTAGCCGATTTTTACCACCAGCTAATTGAAATACTTGAAAAAATTGGCGTTAAGGTTTCTATTGTAAATAAGCCCTTTGATTTACCTATTGACAAACCTTTTGGTGAACTGACCGAATACCATCATTACGATGAAGCCTATACTAAAGATTTATGGCAAATTTTAGTTTGGGTAGATGGGGTTTTCAAAGAATTTGGAGGACGTTTTTACGGAAAAACCTGCCCCGTACATTTGTATTGGCATTCTATGGATCTGGCAGTAACGCGGTTTTCGGGCAAAAAGGCCCCACCAATGGGGAAAGAAGCACGACTATCAGATAAAGATGCTTATTCCCATGAATGTATAAGTTTTGGCTTTTGGGCAGGTGATGAAAATATGCAAGAACCGGCCTTTTACTCCTATACTTATCCTGCTCCCGAAGGAATAAATAAAAAGATGTTACAGCCTGCCACTGCGGAATGGATCGATAGCAATGGCAGTCCCATGGCAATTTTACGATACAACGATTTGCTAAATACAACAAATCCGCGACAAGAACTTCTGAGTTTTTTGGAAAGCGCGTACCAGGCAGGAGCCGAACTTGCCCATTGGGATACCGATAAACTCGATGTGCCCGACTTACATGAACTATAAGCTAGAAAAACCCTTAATCAGTTTCCCCCTATATTTAATGGTTTTCCTGGCATTTTATTAACATCGGGATTTATCTTCAACAGTTTCAAAATACTAGGTGCAATTTGATTGGTATACAATTGCTCGTCTATCTTTAATTCGCCCTCAGCGCTCACACCTTTGCCAAATAGAATCATCCAAACTCCGTTGGCGCCCTTAATATCTCCCCCGTGACTTCGCCATGTATCCAAGGGATCTGTGCCCCTGCCGTGATCGGTGGTAATAATGAATGTGGTGTTGTTTTTATAGAACTTGTCTTGTTGTGTAAAATTCCAAAGTTCTTTGATCATGGTATCGGTGGCGTGGGCCGATTTCAAATAGGCTTCATAGTCGCCATCATGAGCAAAATCGTCAGTTTCACCATACGCGATATAAACTAATTCAGGATGGTCTTTTTTCATGGTCTCCAAAGCGTAATAATGCGTAAAGGCATCTAAACGAACGGTGCCCCAGGGGCTAGGCACTTTGGGCTGTAGTTCATTCAGAAATTTTTCGCGGTCCGTCAAATTGTTTCCTTTGGCAATTTCAAAACCGGCATTTACCGGAACACCTGAACGTTCTTCATTGACGATATAGGGAAAAACGTCCCAACTGCCGAACGCCGCGACTTTCCCTTTATATTTGTTCGTTTTGTTCGCAATTTCAAGTACCGTGGTATTCGGATTATTGATTTTCGCATTGCTATCAATACGCTCGTCGTCTGCCAGCCCGCTTAATATTTCGTTATATCCTGGATAAGAAAACCACATTTTATTGGTTAAGTCTACCTTGCTACCCAAGCTGCGATTACCATGCAATTGGCCTGTCTTAGCCAACTTGGACCAGAAAAAGGGGAGTAATGCGTCCCGTCTTTCTTCAGCAGTTTTCCTCCAAAACAGTTCTTTTAATTCTGTAGAGTCGTTAACATATTTCTCGTTGGCCACTAAAAGTGGGTCGGCCCCCGTAAAAAGCTCTTGCCAGCGAAATCCGTCCAACGTAATTAAAACCACTTTAGTGTTTTTAGATTGTTGGGCGGAAAGTGCAAGGGTAACCGTAGCCAAAACGGTAGTAAGTATCATTTTGATTTTCATTTTTCTCCCGTTTTAAAAGTTTTAACCGTCGACCAATCACTCCAATTCAAGTTTTGGTCGCGATAGCGCACCCTCCAGTAAAAGGTAGTATTGGGCTTTAATCGATGTGTTTTTTCATCGGTCAAGTCATCGTCTTTTTGTCGATTTTCTTTATAATACCAGTTTTCATATTGTTTCCAGCTATCGAATATCGGTTTTTCAAAACTGTTTGATCCAGACACCTGCCAATGTGAAGCGGCATGAAAGGTTCCCGGGTGGGTACTTTTAAATTCTCCAGCCTTTAAAACGGCGCCCGTTATAGAAACCTCAGATCCAGCAGGAGAAATGGCTTCGGGCGTAGTTGGTTTACGTTCTTTTCGCCATATGGTAATACTATCTCTCAATTCATTTTCTCGATGATGAATTGTATTGCCACGGCTGATGCGTTTTATGGTGAATTTTGGGTCGTTACGATTGCCATCAATTGAGACCATAACAAAACCATACTCATCTTGTGTCACCGTAAACTCATCATAGTCCCTTCCTTCAAATTCGCCCCAATTATCAATCGCACCTCCAGCTGAAGCTACATTGATCCAAAGGTGTTTATGGTCTTTTGATTGCCCTCGGGAATACCCGTGGGTATGTCCGAAAAAGTGAATACTGGGTTTTCCCGTTTTTGTGGAAAACTGCTCCAACTCTTTAACTATTTTTCCAGTAAAATCTTCTTCCCCCGGAATCCACAGTTCTGATTTATAAGGATGGTGTAATTGTGCAAAAACGAAATCGATTTTATCATCTTTCTCCGTATCTGTAAGTAGCTTCTTCAACCATTCGAACTGTTCAAATAGATCGCGGTACCCATCATTCGAATCTAAACCAATGACACGGGTATTGCCATAATCTTTATACCACCAATGTTCGGCAAAAGCGGGTGTTCCATTTTCGGGCAAACTGAAATATTTAAAGTAATAGACCGAATTGCGCTCATGATTACCAGGAACGGGATATACAGGAACTTCAGAAAACAACTTTTCCGCAGGGTTGAAAAAATGGTCTTTCCATTGATAGAATTTCGAGCCGCGTTCTACCAAATCACCAGGTATAAGTACCATGGCGAGATTATCTGGTAGAGACCCCCCAAACTCTTTTTCAAGATAGCCGATGACCCCATCATTCACAACTTCACTAAACTTATCAGGCTCATTACTGTCATACTGCATATCGCTCATGGCGACCAATTTAAAATCTTCTCCATCATTAGAAAAGGGAGGTGTCTTAAATTGAAATATATCTGAGCGGGTCTTTCCGGTACGCACACGATAATAGTATTCCGTAAAACGCTTTAACCCTTCAATTTTAACGGTGTGAACCTGTACCGCATCAAAGTTGATCGCTTCGGAGGTGCCTAACGCCTTTTTTCCCAATTTCGGACTAGTTCCCCATTCCACAATACTTTCCTCTACTGACGAAGTCTGCCACATTACGATAGCCGAATTGGGTTCTACATCTTGGATATAGGGTTTTATTTCCAATTCCTGTGCAATCGCCTGAAAACAGATGCCAGTAAATAATGAGAGAAAAACTACGCTAAATTTCATCTTTGTTTTTTATTTATGAACTCGTTAAAAAAATTATTTGCTGCCACAAAACATTTTGGCGCTTTGGATCAGCCAAATTATATCACTTCAACCAACGCCAAAATTTTCGAAGAAACCGAACTGGCTTACCTCGAAAAAGAGGAACGGAATTTGTTTTTGGTCGTTCGTGTTCTTAAAAGTTAAAGCTGACCAGAAAAACACATAGCATTTGCCAACGGCGATTGGCGCAACATGATACCATTTTTTCTGGTCAACTTGTACTTTAAGTTTGACTTATTGTAACCACCATGGCACCTGACGAATGCCATCGTTATTTGATCCGAATTGGCGTTCTATTGCCGCGGATACGTTCTCGGTATTTTGATTGTATTCACTCTGGGGATATATCCATCGTGTTGGAGGTGTGCCACTATCAGGAATCAAAAATTCTGGATACCCTGTTCGCAAATGTTCAAAATACATACGCCAACCCGTCTGATGGAATGAGGTAAAGTATTTTTGCGTTATAATAAGCTCCAGTTGCTCCTCTAAGGTGGTAGCATTGTCCCAATTGACCAAGTCTTCGAGAAGATAAGCATCTGCCTTACTCTCATCAACAAACGATGCATAGTCGTTTACACCAGTGGCATCTCTAGCATTGGATTGATAGAACGCAAAGGAAGCCTTTATACCGTTTTCGTAGTGTTCTTTTGCGTCTTCCGATATCCAGCCCCTGCTGGCTGCTTCTGCCAAGATGAACTCAACTTCCCAATACCCAAGAACATTGTGTGGCTCTGCCACAGGGTCGTCGGTATATCTGGCATTTACTTTTGAAGCATCGCCCGCCGCGGCCTTGTCGTTGACTTCACCATAAGGGGCGATCGGGTTTCCGCCTTCATAGGCATTGAAATCGTCGTCAAGCAAGCCAGCCTCCTTTGCATTTTTTGTAGTACTGCAAAAAATGAACAAACGGGGATCCATATGGTCTTGTAATTTTTTAATGAACGTAGAATCCATGTACATTCCCGAACCATAACTACTACTATTAAACTGGCTGTAGCGACTTCCGTCTTGATCGATGAATTCTAATTGGGCGTTGTCATCTAAAGATGTCATAATGGGTTGCCCACTATAAATCGAAGCAAAAGCCGCGGCAATGTTTAAATCCGCATCACTTTCTTGTTTCGAAAGCGTCATTAAAACTTTAAGACGGTATGAGTTGATCAATTTTCGCCATTTTGCGGGGTCGCCGTTAAAAATAATATCACCGGCAATCAATTCGGCTCCGCTAGCTAAAAGGGCATTGGCTTCTTCCAATTCTTTCAAGATGCCTTGAAAAACCTGTTTTTGGGTATCGTAGGCCGGTAAAAAAATATTTGTGTTTTCACCTTGCAAAGCCTCACTATAAGGTATATCTCCGAAAGTAAGGGTAAGCTTATAAAAATAATAAGCCCTAAAAAACATGGCCAAGGCGATGTACGTATCGCTTTCGATCCTTTGCGCCTCTTCCATAAGTTTCGTCACATTTCTAAGATCGCCATACTCGCCAAAACTGGCCCTGTCCCAGTTATAATATTGCCCATTATTCTCTCCATCGGTCTGCACCAACATTCTGCCAGCGTACATGGGGCCGGTGCCTTCTACTCCAAAAGCATTATAGGCCACCTGAGTAAGCAACAATTGCGGGTGGGTTTCACTTACGTTATTGGGATTCTCGTTGATTTCGCTCAAATCTTTACTGCACGCCGCTAGGGTCAGTACTATCAGCGATACAAAAACGGATGTTATTTTTAATGTTCTCATTTCTTTACGATTAAAATTTCATGTTGATACCCAAGCCAATAAACCTGGACGATGGATCTTGCAAGTTGTTTTCGTTTCCGAAATGTGTGCTCGGTTCGGGATCACCCTCAGATCTTCCGGTACCAAAATCGGGATCTACGATCGGGGCTTTTTTCCATATAAAAAGATTGTATCCACTCAGGGCCATGTCGATATGTGTAAGGCCTTTTATTCGCAACAAGTCGGTAAAATCATATTTTAAGGAAACACTCCTTAACTTAAAGAAAGTGCGTTCGAAAACATTGGCGAACTTTTCATTTTCGTCTTCGGTAACACGTGCTCGATAGGGGTAGTTTTGACTCCATGTTTGCCAGTTTACTTTTGTGGTACTGGGCTGAAAAACACGACTATCGGAAATCGTATTTCCATCAGTATCTTGAACCAATTCACCGCTAACAATATTAACCCCTACAGGCGTATAAACAGGTTGTCCCGCAGCATACTCCTCATCCCTGAATTCGGTTGAATTTGGATGCTTGCCACCCCACCACATTTTTTCTATAGTAGTAGAGTTAAATACTCCGCCCCAAACACCATCGATACCCACATCTAGCGCCCAGTTCTTATATTTAAAATTGTTTAAGAACCCTAGTTGCCAATCTGGTTCAAAATGACCTAGATACCCCGGGAAATTGTCTCGCACAGGAAGTCCATCGCTATTCAATATCAATTGACCGTCAGGAGCCTTTTGCCATATCGTGCCATAATAACTATCGGCGCGATCATTGAGTCTTAGATTCCCATAACGGTCTTGATCATCATAGATACCGCTAAGTTTCTTTACCCATTTGGTCCAGTTCAGGTTTACATTCCAGTTGAAATCATCCGTTCGGATAGGCGAGACATTAAGAGCCACCTCAAAACCATTGGTTGTATACTCATTGCCGTTTACCTTTCTTTCAGTAAAACCAGAGGCTTCTGATACCGGTAGGTTAATAATCTGATTGGTATCTACCGTGTTGTAATAGGTGAAATCAAGTTTAAACTTGCCCTTTAAGAACGACGTACTGGCTCCCATTTCAAAAGATGCTGATTTTTGAGGTTCTATTAACGGATTTACTAGCCCGCCAGGGTAGGTTAATCTCGGATTGGATCCAAAAAAGCCACTATTGCTATAAAATGAAGACAACTGATAAGGCGAAAGATCACTAGAAACTTCTGCCCAAGACCCAAAGACTTTTAAGTAATCAATTCCTTCGGGCATAGTGACAAGATTCGATACTACGAGACTTGCAGATACCGAGGGGTAAAAATAGGAGCGGTTTTCTTCCGGAAGGGTGGAAGACCAGTCATTACGTGCCGAAAAGTTTAAAAACAACGCATTGAAGATATCTACCCCTAAGGTGGCATAAATACTATTAATGCTCTTTTGCTGATAATACGTGGTGCCTTTTATATTGCCGCTGGTATTGTTTAAACTATATACAAAAGGGGCTACAAGACCGTCAGTCGCATTATATTCTTGTTGGTATTTTCTGTAGTGTGAAGATGCCCCTGCATTAACGTCAAAACCAAAGTTTTCGCTGAATTCTTTTTGGTACGTTCCTAAAATGTCATAGTCGACCAGAAGCACGTCTTGATTCCATGTTTTATAATCCCCTTCTCTAGGATCACCATAATTGAGATACGTTTTCGGACTTTGACGATCCTCGAATATATCCTTTAAAACAGCGGAACCCCTTGCCTGTAAATTAAATTCATCGGTTACTTTATAATTCAATTTTAACTGGCTATTGATCACATTGGCATCATATACTTGATTAAGTTCATGGGCCGCGAAATAGGGGTTATTGTACCAAGCATAGTTCCAGTTAGCCTGACGATATCCTTCTTGACCGGGAACATATAAATGCTCTCGAAGTTCTTTTCCGTTTACATCGTCTCCCATCCATATAAGGATTGTATACATATGGTTTTTAGGACCGTACCCATGTCGTGGGTAGTTGGGCGAATACACTTTGTTATAGGATAATTTACTGTCCAACGTTAATTTATCGGAGAGTATACTTGTCGATTTAAAATTCAACCCACCGGTATTCAAACTTGAATTCGGCACTCGGTCTTTTTGATAGGCATACGTTCCAGAAAGTCTGAAAGACCCTTTTTCTCCCCTATGGGAAATAGCGAAATTGGTGTTTGAAATATAGCCCGTCTGAAGGAAGTCTTTTAAGTTATCATGGTAATCCCAAGAAATAGGAACCCGTGAATACCGTGATTTGTCATCATAAAGTGTTCCAGCGACATCACCCCACCAAGGAATGGTCTCACCGCTTACATTGTCAAGAATCGGACTATTCCACTGGGGAACCATAGCCCCTGTTCCAAATTTGGGGCCCCAAATCATATCTCCATCGGAAATACCACCATCTTTACCATCCCAAAACTCATATTTACCATTCGACCCATTCCCATATTCAGTTTGTGTTTCAGGAAATACGGTGAACCCCGCAGTTACCATCATGTTGTGCGATATGGAAACTTCCAAGCCTTCGGTCTTGGCATTTTTAGTAGTAATCAAGATTGCCCCGTTTCTACCTCTAGACCCGTATAATGCGGATGCAGTAGTACCTTTCAATACGTTTACGTTACCGATATCATTTGATGATAAGTCAAAAAAGTTCGTTTCTACAGGAATTCCGTCGATTACGATCAGCGGACTTTTACCCCGTAATGAAAAGGAGGGCGACTGAAAGAGTCCTGTGGGATTGGTAACCGAAAGTCCGGCTACTTGCCCCGTAAACAAACTACCTACGTTCGGGGCCTTTACCTCTTCAATGGTCTCCACATCCATTTGTTGGGTAGCATAACCCAATTTCTTTTCTGCCCGGGTAATACCCAAGGCAGTTACTACAACTTCTTCCAATTGCTGTGAATCGGGTTGCAATACTATTGTAGCCGATGATTTTCCGGCGATATTGATCTCTCGGGAAACATATCCGATATAAGATACTTGAAGCACTTCATCGTTGTTAGATATTTCGATTGTAAAATTACCGTCAAAATTAGCGGCAACCCCCGTCGAACTCCCCTTGATTACAACAGAAGCTCCTGGTAAAGGAGTGTTGTTCTCGTCTAAAACTTTTCCCGAGAATATTTTCTGGGCGTGTGTTAAGGTCCCTATAAATAATATAAGAACCAGTGTTAACAGCGTTTTTTTCATTTTCATTGATACTGATTTTGGTTAATTATTCGTGGTGCAAAATTGTCTTGAAAAACTTCTTTAAAGGTTTGTTTTAGGTTAACAAAAAACCAATAAACCATTAAAGTAATTGAGTCCTATTTTATGATTACATTAATTCTTATCAAGTGTTTAGGTCACTTCATACGTTTATGTTATTAATATCAAGAACACTGTACTGCTTTTTTCTGGGGGGAACTTTGAAAATGTCAATGTTATTGACACAGGGTCGACACGTTTGTCTTAGCGCTTTTTTGAATTCAATTCGGCTTTACCTATTCCTAGTTGTTATGTACTACCTGGTAAATAGTAATATTTCTTTTTCCAAACAGATAAAAAAAGTATGGTTTTTAAGCTATAATTTTTCATTGAAATAGGGTTTGGCCATTTTATTTTCTATGATCTAAGGTGATATGATTTAGGTTGTACGAATGCACGAATGCCTTGCACGGACAATGTAGCTCCGAGACCTGAACTTTTTCTTCCGGACCATGGAACGTTCGGACTCACACGGTCACAACAGTTCCAATAAACGGTACCGGTATTCATTTGCCGAAGTACCTCCATAGCCCTATCTTCATTGGAGGAAAAAATGGCCGCTGTCAGGCCATATTCGGTGTCTTGCATCAACGCTACCGCTTCTTCATCATCTTTTACTTTCTGAATTCCGATGATAGGGCCAAAAGACTCCTCTTGCATTACTTTCATATCATGGGTACAATTAATCAATACCGTGGGCTGAAAATAATAGCCCTCGCCTTCTATGGCTTGTCCTCCTGTTTTCAGTATTGCACCTTTGGCAATTGCATCGCCCACCTGATCTTTGAGAACAGCTATTTGCTGTTCGCGGGTCAAAGGACCTAAAAATGTATCCGGGTTTGTGGGATCGCCCAAAACATACGACTCAACTTCATTAACAAAAGCCTCGACAAAGTCGTCATAAATACCTTCCGAAACATAAATCCGTTCTACGGCACAACAACTTTGTCCGTTATTATAAAACGCCCCTTCTGCAGCGTTAACCGCCGCCACCTTTACGTCAGGTACATCGTCGGCAACGAACAGGGGATCTTTGCCGCCCAATTCCAATTGTACGGGAACCAATTTGGAGGCTACGGTACTAGCAATTTTTTGTCCCGTTGCATGGGAACCAGTAAAGAAATACCCGTCGAATGGTTCCTTGAGAATGCGTTGTCCGAGTTTTCCATCGCCTATGGCACACATAAAAACATTTTTGGGTATACCCGCTTCATGCAAATACTTTTCGAACTGCTTGCCTGTGAGACTCGCGTATTCCGAAGGTTTGTACATTACGGAATTACCTGCTACCAAAGCATAAAGGAAAACATTGTACCCCACATTATAAGGGAAGTTCCATGCTGAAATATTAGCAATGACTCCCAAAGGTTCGTACACGATTTTTTCGTGTGTCGCTCCCGAATCTACCAAGTTCTCGTCGGCAAGCCATTTTTCTGCATTATTTTTTAAATGGTCGATTCGATTCTGTGCTCCGACAATCTCGTTCAACGACTGTTGCAATGGTTTGCCCGTTTCACTAGTAAGTATTGCGGCTAGCTCTTCTTTGTTGGCCTGCATCAATTCACCGAACTTTACGATACAGTCTAAACGTTCACGAACCGACAGACGAGACCATTCTTTTTGTCCTTTACGGAGGGTGTTCAGTTTGGATTTGATTTCCGAAGGACTATTATCCGTTAGTTCGGCTATAACTTTATTGGTTGCCGGATTCTTTATTTTCATTTGTGAATTTGAATTAATTTTCTGCTGTCATTTATATTTGAAATGACCTAAATATCTATTCCACTATTTTGATTCATTTGACTTGTTTCCCCCTCTTTTACATGTTGCAAAAAGGCTTCGTACAATATATTCGGGTCAATGAGTTCATCTTTCAATGTATTTGAAAATTCAGGATGCCACTGCACCCCCACCACCTTGCCAACAGGTTCTTTCGTATATCCGAACGCTTCTATTAAGCCGTCATTGGAATTCGCATAAACCTCTAGGTCATCACCCAAGTCTTTTATGGCCTGATGATGTACCGTATTCACATGTGGGTTTTTGATATCACCATAAAGCGAATGGAGAAAAGTGTCTCGAACAAACTGCACAGGATGTTTTATAGTATCGTATAACTCCGCGGATCTGTGGTCGTTGGCTTGTGGGAGCTGAGTGCCAATATCTTGGTAAAGTGTTCCCCCAAAATAAGCATTCATCAATTGAAATCCCCGACAAATGCCCAAGACCGGAAGTGAGTTCTTAATGGCAAAATCCAATATCTTGAGCTCATACCTATCTCTATGTGCGTCTCCTTTCCATCTACCGATGGGTGCCTCGCCATAGGTTTCGGGCGCCAAATCACTACCTCCTTGAAGAACGATGCCATCAACTTCCGCAAGAATTTTTTCCAAATAAACATCGTCAACATCAGGAATCAAAATGGGAAGAATACCTTCTTGTGCAACATATCGCGCCATATCATTTTCTATATAACTCAATGACTTTGGCCCGAATACCGTGCGTTCTTTATCGGGATACATAAAACAGGAAGTTATTCCGATTTTTACCATAGGTTGCTATTAAAGTGCTTTTGTATACAAGTTTTTAAAATCTTCTATCTTGACAGGTTTGGGGTTATTTGGGTGACAAAAATCTGCTTCTGCCAAAACCGAAAGTTGGTCGATATGTTCTTTCTTCACGCCCAAATCTGATAATTTTGTTGGAAGCCCAAGGCTATCGTTCAAGGCAAAAAGATGGGAAACCACCTTATTTCCTTCATTCGACCCCAACCCAAGAGCCAGAGCCATTTTATCAAATCGATCTTCGAAACCTTCGTAATTGAACTCCATTCCATAGGGTAAATTCACCGCATTCGCCAGACCGTGATGAGTATCGAACATACTTGATAAAGGATGTGCCAAACTGTGTACTACCCCGAGCCCCTTTTGAAAAGCTACCGCCCCCATTAGTGAAGCCAACAACATTTTTGACCGTGCTTCGACATCTGGATTATTGGTCGCCTTTTCCAAAGATTGTGCAATCAGGGCAATACCTTCGAGTGCTATGCCATCGCACATAGGATGAAACCCCTTTGCCACATAGGCTTCCATATTGTGAGTCAATGCATCCATACCGGTAGCTGCCGTGACGAAAGAAGGAAGCTCCATAGTCAACAGCGGATCGGCAAATACGATTCTTGCCAGTAACTTAGGACTAAAAAGAATTCTTTTCTTTTTAGTATCGTCTTCAGAGATAATGGCACTTCGCCCCACCTCACTACCTGTTCCGGAAGTAGTCGGCACCGTTATAAAATGGGGTACATCTTCGGTTACATATTTGTCACCACCTATTAAGTCGTCATAATCAAAAAGATCTCGCTTGTGGTTTACGCGCAACAGAATGGCCCGAGCTACATCTAAAGCCACACCGCCGCCAATACCGACAATACAATCACATTTAGAATCGTGATATGCTTCCCCGCCCTTGATTACATCAGATTTAACTGGATTTTTGTGCATATCGGTGAACACTTCCACCTCTAGACCTTGTCGCTCAACATCCTTTTTTATTTTCTTGAAAAAGGATAACTCGGCCACATTTTGATCGGTGACGAATAAGGGTTTTTTTAAATTGTGGCTCTTTAAATAGTCGGCCAGCTCATCGATAACACCGCTCCCAAAACGTATGGGCGTCGGAAAATTAAAAGTATAAGTCTGATTCACTTTTATTATAAATTAGGTTAAGAGGCTTAAAAATATATGTCTATTGTTTTTAAATAATCTCGAAATATCTTTTGGTTTCCCAATCGGTAACGGATGCTGAAAACTGTTTCCATTCCCATTCACGGGTATAGGTGTAATGATCGACAAATTCATCACCGAAAATTTCCTTGGCAATGGAAGATCCCTTCATTTTATTGGAAGCTTCCAACAAATTCGATGGCAACTTTCCATTTTTAAAATCCTCGTAACCGTTTCCAACTGTGGGTTCAATATTCAGTTCTAGTTTATGCTTTATTCCATACAATCCACTTCCGAGACAGGCAGCCATGGCCAAGTATGGGTTTGTGTCCGAGCCCACGACACGGTGTTCAATTCTTGTAGACTTTTCAGAGCCAACCAGTGGTCGCAAGGCGGTAGTTCTGTTGTCATGACCCCAGGTTATCGTTGTAGGGGCCCAAGCGCCTTCGACCAAACGCTTGTAGCTATTTATTGTCGGAGCCAACATTGGCAGTATTTCGGGCAAACAAAGTAATTGGCCTGCAAGAAAACTACGCATGACCGCACTCATATTATCCTTTTTATCCTTATCGTAAAAAAGGTTCTTATTTTTCTCTAAGTTCCAAAGACTCTGATGCACATGACCGCTACAACCTGGAAGTTCACTGCTTGGTTTTGCCATAAAGCTGGGCACTATTCCATGTTTATGACCAATTTCTTTTGTCGCCGTCTTGAACAAGACCGCGCGATCTGCAGCTTCCAATATGCCACTATATTGAATGGCGGCTTCGGTAACACCTGGGCCAGTTTCGGTATGGAGCCCTTCTAATGGCACTCCAAAATCACCCAACAAATCGAACAGATCTTGAAAAAAATCGCTGTTCTCGGATAATTTCAACAACGAATAGCCGAACATTCCGGATGTAAGCGGTTGCAGACCTGAAAAATTCTTTTCATGTACTGAACTTGAAGTTTCCTTATAATTGAACCACTCGAATTCTTGAGAATACATAGCGGAAAAACCCATCTCTTCACCTTCAGCAATCACTTTTTTCAATAAGCTTCTCGGGCACACAGGAAAACGTTTCGCACCTTGTGAAAAATCGGCTAAGAATAAGGGTGTTCCTCTTTCCCAGGGTATCGTTCTAAAGGTATTTAAATCGATATAAGCATTTTCATCACCATAACCCGTATGCCAACCCGTAACCTTTCCATTGTCGTACGAAAGGTCGTCCATATCCCATCCGAATACCACCGAACAAAAGCCGAAACCGTCATTTAAGGCACCGATAAACTTATCGATATGCATAAATTTTCCACGTAGCACACCGTCGATATCGGCAATGGCCAATTTGACCTTATCATGACCGCTCTCTTTTAATCTAGATATTATCTCTTTTTTGTCCATAGTAACTTTTACTCCATTTTATGATTGAGAAACAGTAAGAAATATATATAAGATAGACCAACTATTCCCATAAAAACTAGTGCGATATTAAAATTATAATACGTCATTGAAACAAAGGCAACAATAGCTATCACAAGCGCTGTTATTGGGAATAACGGAAACATAGGCACCCTAAAAGGACGTTCAAGTTTCGGTTCTTTTTTCCGTAGCGCAAAAAAGGAAAACATAGAAACGATGTAAAGTCCAAGCGCGCCAAAACAAGCTATGGTAATTATTTCACCTGTTTTACCAGTAAACAACGCCACAATTCCCACCAACATATTTACAATAAGCGAATTAGCAGGAGTTCTGAATTTGCTGTGTATTGCCCCTAAAATCTTTGGGGCATAGCCAACCCTACCAAACTCAAAAGTGGCCCTCCCTCCGGCAAGAATAATTCCATGAAAGGAAGCCACAAGACCCAAAAGGCCTATGCCTACCAAAAGTTTGTACAGAAAATGGTCATTTGAAACAACATAAGATATAGCCAATGGAAGTGGCGAATCGGAGGCGACCGTGCTACCAACAGGGTAAACCACGGCTTCCCAGCCAGCTACCCCAACCGCTGAAGCAAATGTGAGTATACACAATATGACCAAAGTCAAAATAGCCGAACCAAAACCAATCAAAATACTGCGTTGCGGATTAATGGCTTCTTCTGCGACATTTGCGACACCTTCTATGGCCAAGAAAAACCAAATAGCAAAAGGTATGGCAGCGAATATTCCTGAAAAACCATTGGGCAGCGGATTTGATTGAATATTTGCCCATTCAAACTCAGGCAAAGTAACCCCTGAGAATATTAAAAGTTCGATAATGGCCAAAACTGTAATTACCAACTCGAAAGTGGCGGCAATTTTAACACCAAGTATGTTAATTCCCGTGAAAACGAGATAGGCTCCAATAGCAAATGTCATCAAATCTATAGAGGGATAGATGAGATTTAAATAGGCTCCGATAGCCGCAGCAATAGCCGGCGGCGCAAAAACAAATTCAATATTTTGAGTAATCCCGGCAAGAAACCCCAAGTGTTTGCCCAAACCTCTATTCGCATATTCGAAAGCACCTCCTGCCTTTGGTATGGCACAGGCCATTTCGGTATAGCTAAAAGTAAAGGTGACATACATTATTATAATGAAAAAGGTGGCAATTGCCAGACCATAGGTTCCACCTTCTGCCAAACCTAGATTCCAGCCAAAATACATCCCAGAGATAACATAGCCCACACCTAGGCCCCATAACATTAGTGGACTCAGTACTTTCTTTAGTTTGGGTTGGCTCATTCTTTATATTTAGTTACTACCGTAAATCATGTTAAGAGAAAAACAATCAGTATAATAATACCTGAAATTAACTTTTTTTGGAATAGAAAACCTATTTATCCAAATTTTTAGTTAATTATGTATAAAATATTCTTAAATACAGCAAAATAATTCGGTATATATTATACCTCTTACGCTTTTTTAGACTAAAACTACTGTGAAATGAAACTTGACCGAAAAGACCTTAAAATATTGGACTTATTGCAAGAGAATGCCAATATTAGCAACAAACAAATTGCCTTGGCCACCAACCTCACTTTGACGCCGGTTTATGAGCGTATTAAGAAGCTAACCGCAATGTCATTGCTAAAGAAGAAAGTGTATTTATTAAACCGAAAAAAGTTGGGATTAAATGTTATGGTGCTGGTTTCTGTCAAAATTGAAAAACATTCTGAAGAAGGAGCGCTTTCCTTTATGAACGAAATAAAGAAATTTCCGGAAGTCGTAGAGTGCCTTCATGTAACTGGAGCTTTCGATTTTCAATTAAAGGTTTGCACCAAAGACATTGACCATTATCATGAATTTAATTTCAAAAAGTTGGCAACCATAAAAAATATCAGTCAAATGGAAAGTTATTTTGTAATGAAAGAAGTAATCAATACAACCAGGCTACCTTTATTCATCAATCAAAATCACTAATTACCAGCACGAACCTGCCAACTTCAAAGAAAAACTGAATTTAAGCACTTCACAGACCTTAATAAGGACCTAGAGAATGTCAATAATCGTTATCTCGCTTCCATTGAACATCACGATATCTTGCTTTGATTTCCCTATCAAGAGTTGGGCAATAGGTGTCTGAATCGATATACAGAAAACAGGTTGGCCTTTCATTTTATATTCACCCGTAGAAATTGCCAAAAAATAATCAGCTTTAGAGGTTTTTACCAAACTACCAAGTTGCACAACTTCTAAGTGACTCTTTAAAACAACCTTTGCCAAGGTTTGTTTCATTTTCTCAGCTTCTGCCAGTTGGTGCCCCAATTTTTCCCGCTCCAACTGCAACATGGCCCTCCCTGTTTCATGTTTATCGCCCGCACTACTTTTCGTCTCCGAGGTCAAAGACTCTTGAATTCCTTTTATGTTATTTTGAATTCGTGCAATCCTATCCTCGACAAACGCACGACAAAAATCATAGAGTTCTTGTTTAGTTGTCATCTAATGCAAGTCTCTTTCGACATTCGAACCTGAACCTCCAACTAGAAAATCAAGATCGGCGCCTTTATCAGCTTGCTCTACATGGTCGATATATATTTTTACATACCCCCGATTTGCCATAGGTTCTGGGGCTTTCCATGCCGCTTTTCGTTGTGCAATTTCGGCATCGGAAACATCTAAATGTAGTTTGCGATTGGCAACATCAAGTTCGATAAGATCACCGTTTTGTACCAAAGCCAAGGTGCCCCCGACCGTAGATTCGGGAGAGACATGTAGAATAACCGTACCAGCGGCCGTACCACTCATACGCCCATCAGAAATACGCACCATATCTTTAACACCTTGAAGTATTAATTTTTCGGGCAAATCTACATTGCCAACCTCGGCCATTCCCGGGTAGCCCTTGGGACCGACACCTTTTAATACGATTACGCTGTCTTTGTCAATATCAAGATGAGGATCGTCAATACGGTTGTGATAATCTTCTATACTTTCAAAAACCACAGCTTTACCCTTGTGTTGCATCAACTCCTTCGATGCCGCGGATGGCTTGATTACCGCCCCATTTTCACAAAGATTTCCTTTTAAGACTGCGATACCAGCCTCTTTTTGTAAAGGGTTTTCTAGGGTAGATATTACATCGGTATCATAGCAAACCGCATCCTCATAATTCTCAGAAAAGCCTTTACCGTTTACGGTAATACTATCTGAATGTAATAGTTCTTTTAATTCTTTTAGAACAACGGGAAGTCCGCCTGCATAGAAGAAATCTTCCATCAAGTGTTTGCCCGACGGTTTTAGATTGACCAAAAGCGGTATTTTGCTACCAATGCTATCAAAATCTTCCAATTTCAAATCGACCCCAATACGCCCTGCAATGGCCGTCAGGTGAATAATCAAATTTGTAGACCCTCCTACTGCGGCATTAGTTATAATCGCATTCTCGAAGGCTTTTCGTGTCAATATTTTCGATAGTTTTAAATCTTCCTTGACCATTTCAACAATACGCCTTCCCGAAAGTTGAGCAAAAAGTTTTTTTCGGGAATCAACGGCAGGAATGGATGAAAATCCGGGCAATGTCAATCCTAAGGCTTCAACCATAGTCGCCATTGTACTTGCCGTACCCATGGTATTACAATGACCAATACTACGGGCCACACAGACCTCGGCTTCCATAAAATCCGCGTCGGTATAACCCTCTAATTTCTGTCTTTCCTTTACCATCCAATTCATCGAACCCGAACCAATTTTTTCACCACGAAAACGGCCGCTCAGCATAGGGCCACCGGGCACCACAATGGTCGGAAGGTCAACGCTACAGGCTCCCATAACTGTTGACGGTGTCGTCTTATCACAACCTGTTAGCAGCACAATTCCATCTAACGGATTACCTCGAATGGACTCTTCGGTATCCATACTGGCCAGATTTCGAAAAAGCATGCTAGTGGGACGAATAAGTGTTTCACCCAATGACATTACAGGAAATTCCAGTGGAACTCCGCCAGCTTCCAAAATGCCACGCTTAACGATTTCAGCAAAATCGCGAAGATGACCGTTGCAGGGTGTAAGTTCAGACCAAGTATTGCAAATGCCAATGACCGGTTTACCTTCAAAATAATCGTCTGGATAACCTTGATTTCTTAGCCACGAGCGATGGGTAAAGTTCATTTTTTTGTCACTACTATTGAACCATTCACTGCTGCGGAGGTGTTTCTTTTCTGCCATGCTACTAAGCTATTTAATCCGTTGATATCTTCCAAAGATAATAAGATATGGACTTATTTATAAAAAACATTACAGAACGAATTATTTTATGTGCAGGCCATTCATATTTGGTATTTTTCTTCGCCCTGAGCGGATACCGAATAATTTTTGTAATTTGATATTAGAATCGTTCCCTCCAATCGATATCTAACATTTTAACCCATTAAATTTCTGTTTTATGCAGAAAGGTTCTGAAGTACCCTCCATTTATGTTTCCTATGCCTGGAATCCTGAAAGTGATGCCATAGTCGATGTCATTGAAAAAGAATTTCAAAAACGGAACATTCATATTCTCAGGGACAAAAACGACTTGCAATATAAAGGAAAGATCAAAGCTTTTATGGAGCGGCTGGGCGAAGGAAATTGCGTGATTCTTGTTGTCAGCAATAAATACCTTAGGTCTGAGAATTGTATGTTCGAACTCCTGCAGATTTTCAAGAATAAAAACTTTTACGAGCGAATTTTCCCATTAGTATTAGATGAGGTTAAAATCGCCAAGGCGTCAGATCGTATTGATCTTGTAAAATATTGGGAATATGAAACCGAAAATCTGGACATTAAGATTAGAGAACTAAAAGACCTTTCCAATATACAGGGGGTGACCGACGACCTTAACCTTTACACCGAAATACGACATAATATTGCACGGTTGACCAATATACTCAAAGACATCAATACCTTAAACACCAATCGGCATATTAACTCGGATTTTGAACAGCTCTATAGTCTTGTTCGCCAAAAAATAGATAAAGATTTAATCAGCAACGAAGAGCTCACAATTAACAAAGATAATTCTAAATCGCATGAGAACCATAATGATGGAAAATCTAACATTTTGGTCAGAATCAGCACAAAAATTTTTGGAACAACCACATTTCTAGAATTCTTTAAAAAAAACCAAAATGGTACAATTAAATTTGGCATAACTGCCATCATCGGTGCTTTAGCGCTGTTTCTTCTAGTTCCCCAATTCTTTGCGCTGAAAAACGATCCCTTAGGGAATAAAGCGCCATCCCCTTCCGTAATAGAAACGGAGGATTCTACGGTATTGGTAGAAAAAGATACAGTCGCAAACACAAATAGTCAAAAAGAAGAAATGGCAGGAGCTGCACCCGATGTAAGGTATACCGTAGATTTAGTCGTTCCCTCAAATATGGTAAATGCTGCTGTTTTTGTAGATGGCAAACCAGCAGATGTTGTAGAACGAAATTTACTCTTTATCAAGATTAGTATCAAACAGAAAAAAGGTAGCCATCATTTTGAAATAAAAGGTGAGACAGATAGCTGTATTACAGATAAGCTGATTTCAAAAGACAACGTTCAGCTCATATTATGTGACTAAAGTTTCAATTAATACGACCTCCCAAAGGAACTTCGGCAAAATTGCCCCATTCTTCGGAATAAAACAACTTACACAGAAAATAGGTCCAATCATACAATGATTTTGGCATTTGATTAAAAATTATAATACCTTGATTATGAACCCTCAATATAACAATTTTATGAAAATTGTTACGAGTATAATACTCATCTGTGTATTTTGTCTTACTTCAAAGACCGCTATTGCAATGAATCAACCAGATAATAATGATTCTATTGTATATGTTTGGGATTTTAGTGTGAAAGACACTTCGCTCAAAGACATCGGAAGTATGCTCACGGATGATTTTGAAACCGAGTTGATAAATTCAGGCCTTTATACGGTGCTAGAACGTCGGCATTATAATCGCGTATTATCACATCGAAATTTAGAAAACAGAATTGCCAACATTCAAAACCTGTCTACCGCCTCTAAAGACAGCCTTAAAGCAAACAAAGCTGGGGTTGTTATTTTCGGTGAGGTCAAAGATGATATCAATAGCGGGGTGTATGAGGTTACCGTCACCTTTCAAAGGTTAGATGAAATAATTTTACGAAAAGGTAGCATACTTATCGGTAGGGGACTGATTGCAGACAATCAAACACGAAAAAATTTCATGAAAGATTTGGTGGACCATGTACATGAAAAAGAACGCGGGGCCTTAAAGAAAAAACAATATGAACTGATTTCAGAAGTACTAAAGACGTATATGGTTCGTGCTAGAGATGTTCAAACACGTTTTGAAGATAGTGCACGCTTCGCCTTTGATGATCAAAATTATCTAGAAGAACTCGGGATAACGATATACGCCTATAACGACATTTTTGACACATTAACAGCAAACAGGGCAAAATATCACTTGGATTTCATACGGCATTGGGAAGAACCCAGAGGTCGGGAACTCGAGGCAATTTTGGGCGGCATTCTTGACAACATTCATATTACTTATATCCTTAGGTTGCGGCAAGTCCGATTGGCAATAGCAGAATATGGAAAAAGTAATGCCAGCAAAAAGGAAAAGAAAGAAATGCGAAAAGATATCTTAAAAAAAATTCAAGAAATCACCGATGACCTCGGTAGGCAAATCGATATCATGCATGGAAAGATAAACCCCTTTCTTTCCCATCTACAGGTCGAAATCAGTGGTTGACTTGCTATATAGAACCTAAATAGAAAATTATGAAAAAATCTAGCTTGCTTAAAATTATTACGTTTACCCTGTTAGCTGGCATAACAAGTTGTGGCAGTTCTGACAGCCCTGGTACAATATTTATTCCTGACTTCACAGCTACTTGGCCCGTGGAGGGTGATGAAGACTATTTTATGAATTTGCAGTATCCTTCTAACGACACCAAATATGATAATGGGCCACTACATTCGGGAGAGATTTTAGGTGAAGAGCAACATAATGATGGCGATGATCCTAGACATAACAATATTCTGAAAGGAATCTTTAATGGCCTTGATATTGAATTTACAATTGAACGCGAAAATGGTGACAAGATAGAGTATAAGGGGAAAATGACACCCATCAGTGAAACCAATCACTTCATAGTGAAAATAAGTCTTAATTCCCCTCAAGAAGGAGCGATGGTTTTATCGCGGTGAAGACAAAAAATGCTATCTATTTCGGCATTTAAAAAACCCAATCACAATAAATCAGCCAATTCTTTGCCGACTAGGCTGCCAATAGCAACGCCCATACCACCTAAACGTACGCCACAATAAACGCTATCCGATAGTTGTTGTACTATCGGCTTCTTTTCTTGGCCCACCCCCATTATACCGCTCCACCTTCGTTCGATTTCAAAGTGGGTATCTGGCAAAATTACTTCTGTAAGCAATTTTTCGAGTCGCGTTTGTATCTGTGCTGTTTCGCCAAAACTATCGGTTGTCTCCCCTTTAAAGTCGAGATTTCTACCGCCACCCAATAAAATTCGCCCATCAATATTACGGAAATAGTAATACCCTTCATCCAAATGAAAAGTTCCTTTGATATGTAAATTTGCAATGGGCTTGGTAATCAGCACCTGAGCGCGTGCCGGATTTACCTTTACCCCATCTATTAAATGTGCAGCAAAACCATTCGTTGCAATCAACAACTTTGTGGTTTCAAATTCAAGTTGATCGGTTTTGACAGATACAGCAGCCGTATGTTCAGAGAATTCCGAAACTGTTACTGAATTTAAAATACGTATTCCTTTCCTTTGTACCAATTGCAGCAGAGCGTCCATCATTTTCCCTGTATCGAGTTGTGCTTCAAAACTATTGGTAATATACTTTTGTTTAATTTTCTTGAAATGAAAGGAATTCGAATGCAGTTTGAAAACATCCTCCTTAAAAATGGAATATAGAAATTCATTTACCTCTTTAATTCTTTCGGAACATTGAGCAAATAATTCATGATGGGTTTCTAAAAAAAGCTCGTGCCCTCCATGAAGTTGAAAGGCAATGGCCTTATCACCCAAATTTTTGCGGAGTAGTTGAAGTCCTTCCCAACGTTTCTCAACCAATGAACAAACCTCTTCTTTTGAGTGCTGACGGAGATCCGACAAAATTTCGGAAATGCTCCCAAAACATGCAAATCCAGCATTTTTTGTGCTGGCCCCTTGGGGCAAAATCCCTTTTTCCAGTATTAGAATTTTTGCTTTCGGAAAACGATTCTTCAGTTGAAGGGCACAATTAAGACCGACAATACCGCTCCCGACAATGGTGTAATCAATATCGGATAGCCAAGTTTTATATTCCCAGTAGCTCAAATGCATACCCCTAAAATAGCAACTAAAATCTCAAATTCTTCTCGTATACTATTTTTATGTGCTGCTAAGCTTCTTATGCCTTTTAGACCGTATGGTCGGTTTTATTTTTAATGCACAGCCCAGTCTCGAAACGATTTCCCGTTTTGAGACATATTTCATCGATGAACATGATAATCAAAACGCGCAGGGGCTATTCAAATTTTAAAACCGACCACAAGGTTTGTAGGCTTAATTGAAAAACTAAGTCTCCTTTGTCGCGGATAAATCCTAATTAAAACTTTAGGGTTGAATTTTGCCCTATTCTTCAGGCTTGGGATTCATTTTAAAACTTTCCATGAAAGAAGTCGTATAATTTCCCGCCAAATAATCGGGGTGATCCATTAACTGTCTATGAAAAGGTATGGTCGTCTTAACACCTTCAATTACGAATTCATCAAGTGCCCGTTTCATTTTGTTGATCGCCTCTTCCCGGGTCTGCGCCGTAGTAATAAGTTTAGCAATCATTGAATCGTAATTGGGCGGAATCGTGTAACCGCTATACACATGGGTATCCATACGCACACCATGACCACCAGGAATGTGCAATGTAGTTATCTTGCCCGGGGATGGTCTAAATCCATGGTACGGGTCTTCAGCATTGATACGACATTCTATGGAATGTAATTTCGGAATGTAATTTTTTCCGGAAATAGGGACACCGCCAGCGACTAGTATCTGCTCTCTGATCAAATCATAATCAATGACCTGCTCTGTTATAGGATGCTCCACTTGAATTCGTGTGTTCATCTCCATAAAATAAAATTTCCGGTGCTTATCTACCAAAAATTCTATTGTGCCTGCCCCTTCATATTTTATAAATTCAGCCGCTTTTACCGCAGCTTTACCCATTGCATCCCTTAACTTATCGGTCATAAAGGGCGAAGGGGTCTCTTCGGTCAATTTTTGATGTCTTCGTTGAATAGAGCAGTCTCGCTCCGAAAGATGGCATGCCTTCCCATATTGGTCTCCAACAATTTGGATTTCGATATGACGTGGATCTTCGATCAACTTTTCCATGTACATACCTCCGTTTCCGAAAGCCGCCGTTGCTTCTTGAACTGCGCTTTCAAAAAGGTCTTCCATTTCATCTGCGGCCCAAACGGCACGCATTCCTTTTCCACCGCCACCAGCAGTAGCCTTTATCATCACCGGGTACCCCATTTTCTTGGCGACCTTTTTTGCATCTTCGACATCTTTTAGAAGTCCTTCAGAACCCGGAATGGTAGGCACTCCTGCCTTTTTCATGGTCTCTTTGGCAGAGGCCTTATCGCCCATTCGGTCGATATGTTCACCCGACGCACCAATGAACTTTATCTCATGCTCAGCACAAATTTTTGAGAATTTTGAATTCTCGGACAGAAACCCATAACCGGGATGAATCGCATCGGCATTCGTTATTTCCGCTGCTGCTATAATATTAGGTATTTTTAGATAAGATTCACTACTTGGTGCCGGACCTATACAAACTGCCTCATCTGCAAATCGTACATGCAAACTTTCTTCATCGGCCTTTGAATATACGGCAACGGTCTTTATACCCATTTCTTTACAGGTACGAATAATTCGTAATGCAATTTCACCCCTGTTTGCAATCAATATTTTTTTAAACATAACCGTTTTGAAATTTCAAATTACAGCCTCCAAATTCTAAATCTGTGAAATGGAGTTTGAATGTTATTCCGATTGCTATCGGATTGGGATTTATTTTAAGACGGATCTACCAAGAACAAGGGTTGATCAAATTCTACAGGAGAGGAATCCTCTACCAATACCTTGACAATCTTGCCCGATACTTCAGACTCGATATCGTTGAACAACTTCATGGCCTCAATCACACAAAGCACATCTCCTTTGGCTATTTCGCTACCGACTTCGACAAAAACAGGTTTGTCCGGAGACGGTTTTCTATAAAAAGTACCGATTATCGGTGACTTAATAGTAATATATTTAGAGTCTTCTTTCGCCGCTTCTTTCGCCGCATTTTCTGCAGTCTGTACGGCAGGTGCCTCAGGCTGTGCATGAGACATAGGTGCCATATGCTGACCCACAGGAATCTGTTGTACCATGGTAGTCGCTCCTCTATAATTGCCATCACCTGTGCGAATGGTAATCTTAATATCGTCTGTTTCTAACTTTACTTCGGTGGCACCAGATTTTGCTACGAACTTTATCAGGCTCTGAATTTCTTTAATATCCATGAAATTTGGTTTTATTTTATAATTTGGTTTTGACGGGGTTTTATAGCTTTAATTATAGGCCCATTTTAAATAGATGGAACCCCAGGTAAATCCTCCACCAAACGCGGCAAAAACGAGATTGTCCCCTTTCTTTAATTGGCTTTCATAATCATTTAATAGCAATGGCAAGGTCGCTGATGTGGTGTTGCCATAACGTTGAATGTTCATCATCACCTTTGAACTATCGAGCCCCATACGATTTGAAGTTGCATCAATAATTCTTTTATTCGCCTGATGAGGCACCAACCAAGCTACGTCATCACCGCCCAACTCATTACGTTGCATTATTTTTGCGGCTGCATCTGCCATATTAGTCACTGCAAACTTAAATACCGATTTTCCGTCTTGATAGATAAAATGTTGTCTCTTTCTAACTGTTTCTTCCGACGCAGGTAAAAGTGAACCTCCGGCATCCATCTTTAAAAAATTTCTTCCAACGCCATCAGATCGCAAGTACTCGTCTTGTAATCCCATACCTTCTTCATTAGGTTCAAAAAGAACAGCCCCTGCTCCATCACCAAAAATAATACAAGTCGTTCTATCCGTATAATCTACAATCGATGACATTTTATCTGCCCCTACCAATAGCACTTTTTTATATCTGCCAGCTTCTATATAAGCGGCTGCAGTTGACATACCGTACAAAAAACTAGAACATGCCGCATGCAAATCATATGAAAAAGCATTTGTTGCTCCAATACTAGATGCCAATAAGGCCGCCGTTGAGGCTACAAACATATCTGGAGTAGCCGTAGCAACCAAAACCAAATCGATTTCTTTGGGATTAATGGCCTTTTTTTGAAGAAGGTCTTCCGCAGCTTTTATGGCCAAATAGGACGTGCCTTCGCCCTCTTCCGGCTTTAAAATTCTTCTTTCCTTAATACCTGTCCGGGTAGTGATCCATTCATCGTTGGTCTCTACCATATCTTCCAACATTTTATTGGTCAATACAAAATTAGGCACATATGCCCCCACAGCCGTAATAGCTGCTGAAAATTTGTTCATGCTAAAGTTGTTTTTGTATCAGAAAACCTTCAAAAACATATCAAAAGTTGTGAAAATTAGTGATTTTTTGCGACTTTCTGATTAAAATCAGGATTTTTTAGAATTCCTATGAACATCCTAGAATTACCTTATAGCCCAACCTTGTAACAAGGTAAGGGTACAAGAAAAATTATCCTAAATTAGTTCAACAAAAAAACTCCCAATCTTGAAAGAGTGAGAGTTCTTATTTCAATGCCCTTGCTACTAGGCCTCGGCTTCTTCGGTCTTGTCAATCAAAACTTGACCTTTGTAATACAATTTACCTTCGTGCCAATGTGCACGATGGAATAAATGTATTTCACCAGTAGTAGGATCCGTAGCTAAAGTAGGAGCTACGGCCTTATAATGGGTTCTTCTTTTATCCCTTCTGGTTTTGGAAATTTTTCTTTTAGGATGCGCCATTTTAACTTATTTATCCGTTAATAATTTTTTCAGTGTATCCCATCTGGGATCGTTTTCTTCTTTATTCTCTTTGGTCTCTTTCGGTTGCAGGGCCGCTAGTTTATCAAGTGCTTCCGATTTAAGCGTCCCGTCTACCACACCTGGATGTATTCTTTTTTGAGGAACAGCTAACACCAACATCTCATAGACATATTGTGCTATATTAACTTGATGTTCGCCATGCGGAATAATCAAAAGCTCATCATCCTCGTCATTATATTCGTCACCGAACTTAACCACCAGCTCAAGCTTAGCGTCTATTTTTTGGTCAAAGGGTTCGCTGGTAAGATCACAATCGACATTTACCACCCCCAAAGCCCTCAAATCAAGCTCTAGCATGGTGCTTGTTTTATTCAAAATGACCGTAAGGTCAATATCGGCACCATTAAACTCATCATACTCAAAAGATTCAAAGAACTTTTTTTCAATTTTATACTTAAACTCGTGTTTTCCTTGCTTCAATCCAGAGAAAGGAATACTAAACTCCTTTTGCTTCATCATGTAACACTGCTATATTGTTAAGTACGCCCTTTCAAAGGCGGGGGCAAAGATAATATTTTTTTGGTAAAACCCAATTTCAAAAACAAAATATATGCCTACTCATGAGAAGATTTTGGATTACGAACCAACTTCTTATCAAATTAGCGTCTTATTTTCTGTTTCTGCAGGGCATTTTCGGTCAATTCTACATATTCCTTTCTGTTCCTAAAAATTTGTATCGCCATAAAAACGGCTTCTTTAAAAGAACTATGGTCGGCTTTTCCTTTTCCGGCAATCTCGTAGGCTGTACCATGGTCGGGAGATGTCCTCACCTTTGAGAGTCCCGCGGTAAAATTGACCCCTTTTCCAAATGACAACGTTTTGAAGGGTATGAGTCCTTGATCATGATATGCAGCAAGAACGGCGTCAAAATTCTTATAGGCATCGGAGCCAAAGAAACTATCAGCGGCGTAAGGGCCAAAAACCAAGTGCCCTGCATCATACATCTCTCGTATCACAGGTTTTAATACTTCTTCATCTTCTTTTCCGATAACTCCATTATCTCCGCTATGCGGATTTATGCCCAACAGCGCCACCTTCGGTCTTCGAATACCAAAATCCATTTGCAATGATTTCTCTATTGTCCTAACCTTAGTCCGGATCAAAATAGCATTTATAGCAGCTGGCGCATCTTTTACGGCCACGTGATCAGTTAGCAAACCAACTTTGAGGTCATCGGTCACCATAAACATCAAACTCTCTCCCCCAAGTTCCTGTGCCAGATAATCGGTATGGCCTGGAAATTTAAAATCTTCGGCTTGAATATTATTTTTGTTGATAGGGGCCGTGACGAGCACATCTATTTCTCCCTTTTTTAATGACTCAACAGCCGCCCTTAACGATTTTATAGCGTAATCACCACTTTCTTTTGTACCCTCACCAAATTGCACTTTAGGCACCTCTTTCCAGACATTGACCACATTTATTTTGCCGTCCAGCGCCTTTGAAGCTTCTTGCACTCCATTGTATTTAATATCCAATTCCAATTCTTTCATTTGAAAAGAAATGGTTTTGTTGGATGCAAAAAAGACAGGGGTACAAAAGTCGAGCATACGCGAATCTTCAAAAGTTTTTAGCGCCACTTCACATCCAATACCATTAAGGTCCCCGATGGATATCCCTAGTTTTATTTTCTCATTTTCCTCCATAATAGCCGTACCTTTGTCTCTTAATCGAATGCACAAAATTACTTAATTTAAACGGAAGATGTTTACGGGAATAATTGAAACTTTGGGTCTTGTCGACAAACTGGAAAAAGAAGGCAGCAACCTTCACATCACCATAGAATCAGAACTGGTCAATGAGTTACAGATCGACCAGAGTGTCGCTCACAATGGGGTTTGCCTAACCGTAGTTTCGCTCAATGTAGACACCTACACCGTTACCGCCATTGAGGAAACCTTGCTAAAAACCAATTTGGGCAAGCTGCAGGTTGGAGACAGCGTAAATTTGGAACTTGCTATGGTGCTCGGTTCGCGACTCGACGGGCATATTGTGCAAGGCCATGTCGACCAAACCGGAGTCTGTATTGCCACTGAGGAAAAAGATGGCAGTCATATTTTTACTTTTGAGTACAATCCTAGCCAAAACAATGTAACCATCGAGAAGGGTTCGATTACGGTAGATGGAGTAAGCCTAACGGTTATTAATTCTGAAAATAATCGCTTTAGTGTGGCCATTATACCCTACACCTACGAGCATACAAGATTTAACTCGTATAAAATAGGTACACAAGTGAATTTAGAATTTGATGTTATCGGAAAGTATGTGGCAAGGTTAATGGAAAAGGGAAATTTATAGTTCTTTCTTTAGCAAGGCAATTTCATGAGTAAGACTATACTCCCCGATATAGAATAAAAGTATGCCGCTAACTAAATTTTAATGGGATTCTCCATATTCGACTTATTGAGTTTGCTCTGTTTTTACTTTTAAACCCCTATTCTGTTAGTTTCTAGAGCTTGATATCCCATGATTTTACATTTGAGTTTTAATCAGGCAGCCTGTTGTAGTGCACAGGCCAAACGCCGGTCGATTTCGTTGGCATTTGCCATGACGTATGGAAAAAAAGGGCTAATATTTAAACTCTAGCAACACTTCGAAATCCGTATATTCTAAGGCTTTTTCATGAGTTGCTTCCAATACAATATTTGGGGCAATGCCTGATTCTTCGGCCTCTAGCCAGCGCAGAATGCACAAACACCATTTATCCCCTGCCTTTAGTCCTGGAAAATGCCATTCGGGTATCGGGGTAGACAAATCGTTGCCCTTTGA
Source organism: Kriegella aquimaris (assembly GCF_900103215.1). GTDB lineage: Bacteria > Bacteroidota > Bacteroidia > Flavobacteriales > Flavobacteriaceae > Kriegella > Kriegella aquimaris. The sequence goes on along the minus strand of NZ_FNGV01000002.1, from coordinate 70,997 downwards.
CTTGGAGTACTTCAAGAATTCATCCGTCATGACAGCACAAACTATATGGGTGCCTAAATCCTCATCGCTTGTTTGGCAAAACCCGTCACGGTAAAAACCGGTGAGGGGGTCAAAACAGCAAGACTGTAGTTCGGTACCTAAAACATTTTTTGGTTTTTCTTTCATGGCCGCATTTAATTTTACCAACACTAAAAGTACTAAAAGAACAAATGTATATTCACATAAAGAACATTGTCTAGTATCAAACTTTGATGAAAATCCCCTTTTTGTAAAGTAGATATGCCAGTAGACAATAGAAAGTCACCACCGTTAGAGCATAAAGCAATGAGGACATTTGCATGGATAGAAAATCATGTATATAAATGGTCTTGAAAAACCAGCCGTGCATTGATGTACCATCGCTCACTTTTATTTGACCCAAAATTTTTCCTATAAAACTGGATAAAAAATAAAGAATGATCGCATTGGCCCCGGCATATCGGAAGATACTTCCGAAGCGAACGCCCCTGACATCCGTAAGATAATAAATAAGCGCTAGAGCCAAGTTGGCCCACCCTGCGGTTACAAGAACAAAACTACTTGTCCAGAGGGCTTTATTTATAGGAAAAAACAAATCCCATAAATGTCCGGCAATTAACATCGAACCTCCTATGCCCATTAAAATAGTGGCTTTTTTGGGTTGTTTCGACATCAATATCAATCCGGTAAAAACACCTAATAACGAACTCACAATAGCAGGAATCGTACTTAGCAACCCTTCGGGATCATAATCGTCTTTATAATTATGTGTGCCAAACACCTGAACATCTAAATAATTGGCTAGGTTGTTGGGTGCTCGTTCAAAAGTCGATTCCATACCGTTTACGGGAACGTACCCCATCAACAACCAATAGCTTATCAAAAGAAAAGCTGAAATACCTATTAGGGTTTTCCAATTGAAATTAATGAATAGAACAGCGGCAAAGAAAAAGACTACTCCTATGCGTTGTAATACTCCAGGGAAACGGATATCAGAAAAATCTTTTACAAAGGGAAAATAAATTGTAAACGCACCTAGAAAAAGCCCTAGTCCAATCAATTTCAAGCTACGAACGACTATTTTCTTATAGGTGCCCGCATTGATAGCTTTGTTTTTGTAAGCAAAGGCAATCGAAGTACCCACGATAAATAAAAAGAAAGGGAAAACAAGATCTGTAGGTGTATATCCGTGCCACGGGGCGTGCAAGAATGGGGCATAAACACTTGACCAAGTACCTGGTGTATTCACCAGAATCATCAAAACGATGGTCATGCCCCTAAAAATGTCTACAGATAGTATACGATCCCTCATATAACCACTTACAGAATATGGTCTTTCATTCGGTTCCAAGCCTTAATCAGGAGAAATCCTGAAATAGCAGCGACAACGGTCAAGACTATGGCCGGAGTTGTTCGACCATAAATCCAGTAGCCTGTTGCAAACATTATGGAATAGATCAAAACGCAGCCAATGAGCATTGCGGTAAGGCCCGAAGGAACACTCCATTTTTCCTTAGTATTGATGATTTCAACATTATCGGCTTCAGCTTCATTGACGACTTTGGACCAGCCTGGCCCACCTGGTTGTATTTTTTTGTAGAAATTGCGAAGTACCTCTTTCGATTCCGGTTGAGTCATAAAGGTCGCAGCCATCCAAATCGCGGTGGTGATTCCGACAATAAATAGATATTCGGCCCAATCAGGGAAGACCCCTGTCTCGGCAGCAAATAGGTATGGACCAAGTGGCGTCAATTTGAAAATAATCGAAATTATACCTGAGGCGAACATGGCCGTAATCTCACTCCATGCATTGATACGCCACCAGAACCAACGCAGAATAAAAATTAATCCAGTACCAGCACCAAAAGCTAGCAGAACATCGAACAATTGCAATGCGTTCTGCAAGGCCAGCGCCAAACCTGCACTTAGTACCATCAATACCACGGTAGAAATTCTACCCACGGCTACCAGTTCTTTTTCGGAAGCATTCGGTTTTACCTGTTGCTTGTAAAAATCAAATACAATATACGAAGACCCCCAGTTCAATTGGGTAGAAATAGTACTCATATAGGCGGCTATCAAAGAAGCCAATACCAGACCCAAAAGTCCGCTAGGCAATTTCGTTAACATTGCGGAATAAGCAAGATCATGACCCAATTTACTTTCGGCCACATTGGGGAAAGCCTCATGAATACTGGCAATGTCAGGATATACAACCAAAGAGGCCAATGCCACCAAAATCCATGGCCAAGGGCGCAAAGCATAATGCATAATATTAAAAAAGAATGTAGCTCCAATGGCATGATTTTCATCTTTTGCAGCAAGCATCCTTTGAGCAATATAACCGCCACCGCCAGGTTCTGCACCTGGGTACCAAGAGCTCCACCACTGAACGGCCAACGGAATAATAAACAAGGTTATCAATGCTTTTTTATTGCTGAAATCAGGAAGAATATTTAGTTTTCCAGCAACGTTCTCATGTTCTATCAAAGCCTGTATGCCTCCAACCTCGGGAATATTCACCAAATAATAAGCCGCTCCGATAGCGCCTCCCATAGCAACAAAAAACAATAGGAAATCGGTATAAACAACGCCTTTAAATCCTCCCAAAGCACTAAAAGTAACCGTTATCAAACCAGCACTGATAACCGTTTGCCAGGGCTCAAGCCCTAGCATAATACCTCCTATTTTTATAGCAGCCAAAGTAACCGCCGACATCGTAATAACATTGAATATCACGCCCAAATAAACCGCCCTAAATTTTCTTAAAAACCTAGCAGGTTTGCCACCATAGCGCATCTCATAAAACTCTAAATCCGTATTTACATTCGATTTACGCCATAATTTGGCATACACAAAAACTGTCAATAATCCTGTAATTAAAAATGCCCACCAGACCCAGTTTCCAGAAACCCCGTTTGTACGTACGATATCAGTAACCAAATTTGGAGTGTCAGTCGAGAATGTGGTCGCTACCATGGACAGCCCCAAAAGCCACCAAGGCATTGTTCTTCCCGATAGAAAAAATTCGGAAGAGTTTTTGCCGGATTTTTTGGAAACATAAACACCTATTCCAAGAACAAGTGAGAAGAAAACTATAATAAAACTATAATCAAGGGTACTTAGCTCCATAAAATGGTTTTTGGTTGATCGATAAAGATAAAATTTTTTAAGATACATTTGCCCTTTGACCACTAAACATCAATTTTGATATTATCAACACTATCGAATATTTCAATCATGGCCTGGGGCATGGCGGTTGCCGCGGCAATGGTTATCGGACTTTCCAAGGCTGGCATTAAAGGCATAGCCATTATAAACGTTACTTTAATGGCCCTAGCCTTCGGTGCGAAAGAGTCTACAGGTCTTGTAGTGCCCTTACTGATAGCTGCAGACATTTTTGCCGTTATTTATTACAATAGGCATGCCCGTTGGTACTATATTATACGTTTCTTACCCTGGATTTTGGCAGGAATCATTATAGGCGTACTTATTGGAAACGACCTCGACGAGAGTACGTTTAAAATAGGTATGGCAGTTATTATTGTGGTAAGTGTCCTGATGATGTATTGGTGGGATCGAAGAAAATCAAAATCTGTGCCGACCCACTGGGCCTTCGCAGGTACTGTTGGTATTATTGCCGGAATTACGACGATGATCGGTAATTTGGCGGGCGCCTTCAGCAATATTTACTTTTTGGCCATGCGCGTACCTAAAAACGAGTTTATTGGTACTGCGGCTTGGCTTTTTTTAATCATTAATGTTTTCAAACTACCATTTCATGTATGGGTATGGAAAACCATAACCCCAGAAACATTGCTTATTGATCTAAAATTGCTTCCGGGCATTCTAATCGGGGTATTCCTAGGGGTTCGGTTAGTTAAAATCATCAAAGAAGATTTTTACCGAAAAATGATATTGGTCCTGACCGCAGTGGGTGCCGTATTGATTTTGTTTCGGTAGTAGGTTAAAAACATAACCCAATTATTCTTAGTTTTATGATTGTCTCGAGTGCCTAACGAACCGTCATATGAAAACTCCTTTAAAACAACTTGGGCTTATGCTCTTCCTTCTCTTGATAGTACTAGCTTCTTGCCAATCGAAACAAGATAAGCAAGTCGAAGATTACCCGGAGATTTTACCAAAATTTGAACAAGAATTAAAAGACCTGGTGCAGGTTTGGTATCCGAAAACCATTGATAGTATTCACGGCGGGTTTTGGTCTGATTTTGATTATCGGTGGGAAAAGAAAGGAAAGCAGAACAAAATGCTCGTCAGCCAAGCACGCCATATTTGGACCTCCTCTATTTTGGCAGAATTTTACAAGGATGCGTACTACCAACAAATTGCAGCTCACGGATACGAATTTTTAAAAAACCATATGTGGGATACCATAAATGGTGGGTTTTATACCCTTTTGGGTACAGATGTAGATTCTTTAAAACTTCTTTCTACTGGTAAAAGCACCTATGGCAACGCCTTCGCCATTTATGGGCTTGCCACCTACTATTCGGTTTCAAAAGACGAATCGGCCCTTGATCTCGCAAAAAAAACTTTCTATTGGTTAGATGAACACGCCCATGACAAAACGTATAAAGGATATTTTGATGTCTTGAATCAAGATGGTTCTTTATTACTTGATGTTACCGAAAATGATAAAAATTACGATAATTTTATTCGAAAGGATTGGAAAGACCAAAACTCTTCGATTCATCTTTTGGAATGCTTAACGGCCCTATACCAAGTTTGGCCCGACAGGTTGGTCAAAGAACGATTGGAAGAACTTTTGCTATTGATCCGCGATACGATTGCCACAGAAAAGGGATATCTCACGCTTCATCTTCAGCGAGATTGGACTCCGGTTTCATTAAAAGATTCATCCGAGGCCTATAGAAAACAAAATTTTGGGTTAGACCATGTCTCTTTTGGCCATGACGTGGAGACGGCCTTTCTAATGTTGGAAGCGTCCCATGCGTTAGGGTTAAAAAATGATAGTATTACCCTAAAAAAAGCGAAAAAAATGGTCGATCACGCATTGGCCACTGGTTGGGATACTGAAATAGGAGGTTTTTATGACGGTGGCTACTATTTTGAACCTGATGTATGTACGATACAAAACCGTGCAAAAATATGGTGGACAGAAGCTGAGGGCTTAAATTCCCTACTCCTAATGTCAAAACTATTCCCTGAAGAGAAGCGCTATTACGAACTGTTTGAAAAACAATGGGACTATATCGACACCTATATGATAGACCATGAATATGGCGGTTGGTATGGAGAAGGTTTAGATTCTAACCCAAAAGCCAAATATGATGCAAAGGCACAAATATGGAAAGTCAATTATCATAATATACGTTCCTTGATCAATGTAATAAAAATGCTTCAAGGAGATTTCGTACTTACAAAAGGCTCTCACTGAATCAAAGTTCATGTAGATTCAGATACTTCAAAAAGCTTAATTGCTTTAAAAGCGATTGTTGCCCGTCAAATTCCTAAAACTTTATAAAAGCCCGAAACCCGGTTATTTTCAAGCCTCTATTTAAACTATGAATACTTCAGATTTCTTGGTAAGAACAGATTCATGATATAATCTTCTTAACCAGGCTATTCGCTATAAACACATGGATGCTGTGAAAACATTTAAAGTTTGGCCGGCCCTGGATGTATACTGACCTCCGATATAACGTTAAAAACCATTGAAGACAGCCCGAACAGTGATAATATTTCTTTATTTCCCTAAACATAATCATTAACCATCTAAAATTTGAAAAACCAGAAAACAGCGGATCAAAGCAAACCACTGATATATGATTATATACTTTTTATCATGATGTTAACCTTTGATGATGTGTTACATAAAAGGTATATGAACTTTAAAATCTATATCATGAAAAAATTGAAATTTACACTCGTTGCAATAGTACTCATACTAGCCTCTTGCGATAAATACGGTGATTATCCCGTTATAAAAGACAAGGACTCGATTTCTTTTAAGCTTGTCGATGTTTCTAAAGGCTTTTTAGAAGTACCACTAACACCAACCTTACGATGGGAAAAAGCGTTCGATTGCGGTTTTTGTCGGGTTACCTATGAGATTTATTTGGGCACAGAGAAACGTCCACAAACACTTTTGGCAAGTGGGGTGACCGAGAATAAATTCAAAATCCAAAGTCCTTTGTCTGCAAATGTAAAATATCACTGGTGGGTATTGGCTAGGGATAATCATGGAAACATAAAAATTAGCGAATTTGGATCTTTCACTACTAGAGGGTTGCATTATAATTCGGTAACTTCAGATGGTGCTTTTTCAAAGAGAGCCGATCATACTACTATTGTTTTTGATGATAAGCTCTGGGTAATTTCTGGTTATGAAGGTCATTATTACGAGACCGATGCATGGTATAGCAGTGATGGCGCTAATTGGTCAGCGGCAACTACATCGACACCATTTTATGGGCGGTCGGGGCACGCAACCGTAGTATTTGATAATAAAATGTGGGTTATTGGCGGATACATTGGAGGTGAAAATAGCAACGATATTTGGTATAGTTCCGATGGGGTAAATTGGACCGAAGCTATAGAACCTCCCTTTTCAGGGCGCGTTAACCATACAGCTGCGGTATATGATAATAAAATATGGGTCATTGGCGGTCACGGAAATTCGGCTGTCGGGGGCGAACTCAACGATGTTTGGTATACTACGGACGGAATTTCTTGGGTCGAAGCGGCTTCGGGCGCATCTTTTGAGGCCAGATCAGGTCATACGACAGTCGTTCACGATGATAAACTTTGGGTTATTGGAGGCAGAAAATCCGGAACTGGAAGTACTGGTTTGATGAATGATGTATGGTTTACTACCGATGGAGCCCATTGGTCAGCGGCTTCGCCATCCGCTGCTTTTTCAAAACGACAGGGACATACAACTGTAGTACATAATAATAAAATATGGGTTATTGGAGGCAAGTCGGCATCAGCCCTCGAAAATGATATCTGGTCAAGTGTTAATGGTATTACTTGGACGAGAGCGACTTCTTCAGCTCCTTTCTCAACAAGGCATGGTCATTCTTCCGCCATTTTTGATTCTAAGATTTGGGTCATAGGAGGTCAGCAAAGTAATTCCATATTAGATCGGGTAAATGATGTTTGGACTATAGAATAGTTACCGTACAAACGATAGCCAAGACATTGCATAGCGTAACCTGCATTTAAAAACCAAAGAGCGTACAAAATATACTCTTTGGTTTTTTAATGGTATTATGGAAGAAACTCCAATAGGTCCCATAATTTTTTGCTTTAGGAAAAAATTAAAGGGAGTGACATAACCAATGAGATGCAGCCTATTTTTTAAACCACCAAGGACATTAATTCTCATCAAAACTTCATTTCTAGCAATGATTTATATGTGATTCAGAAATATTATATCAAACCAATAGTAGTGTGCAATACCTCTCTTTGGCGTTGTCTATAAAACGCTTCTAAAAATGCTATGAAAGTGTCGCAATAGGGCAAATTCAAAATTTCTATGGGTATCCAATAATGACGGAGCATACTTCAGATACCTAGACGCTTATAATTGAATCTCAGGTGTAATATAAAAATGTCCCATTCGGAGACAAGTCCCTTTTAGAAATAGCTAACATTAAGGGTTTTATGAATCATTCGTGTCATGCAGAGGTTAAAATAACCAGAAGACCAAGTAGGAAATTCAACTTGTACGTACAAGTTGAATTTCTTACCTTTACCAAAGCAATATGATTAACAGAAATTTATTCCGATATAGATTAAATATATAGCATATGAAAATCGCCATGCTGGGCTCGGGTTTTATAGCCCGCTTTTATGCCGAATCGCTGCACGCCCAAAGACGCAGAGACCATGTTGTCATGGTCTATTCTAGAAATGAAGAAAATGCCAAACGCTTTGCCTCGGATTATGGATTGCCCCATTACAGCACATCCATGGAAGATGCCATTGCTCATCCTGACGTCGATGTGGTGCTGATTTCACTTCCCAACCATTTACATGAGGCCGCGGTACATGCTTGTGTAAAAGCCAAAAAACACGTTATCTGTACCAAGCCATTGGGTCGAACAGCTGCGGAAGCGAAACGTATGCTTGATGCGGTAGAGCAAGCCGGAATCTTTGGAGGGTATCTGGAAGACCTCTGCTATACCCCCAAATTTTTAAAATCGATGGAGAGTGTTAAGCGTGGCGATATCGGTCGCGTACTCTGGGCAAAGTCGCGCGAAACACATCCAGGTCCGCATAGTGATTGGTTTTGGGACAAGGAAAAGTCGGGTGGTGGTGCCATTATCGATTTAGGTTGCCACTGTGTTGAAATCAGCCGTAATTTTATCGGTAAGAATATAAAACCCATTGAAGTGATGTGTTGGGCAGATACGCAGGTACACCCAATTGATGCCGAAGACCATGCGATTGGCCTTGTAAAATATACGAATGGAGCCATCGGTCAGTTTGAAGTAAGCTGGACGTTCAGAGGGGGAATGGACCTCCGTGACGAGGTTATGGGTACTGAAGGTACTATTTGGGTCAATAGTTTTTTGCGTACCGGTTTTGAAATGTTCACCACGGGAAAAGGCGATGATGGCTATGTTGCCGAAAAAGCCGAATCTAACACCGGTTGGTTGTTTCCTGTTGGTGATGAAGCCCATGAACTCGGATACCCCCACATGTTTACCGACATGTTTAACGCCATTGAAGAAAACCGTGATCCCCTTGAAACTTTTTACGATGGGTACGTGGTGAATGCCATCTTGGATGCCGCCTTCAAATCGGCAGAAACCAAAACTTGGGAACCAATTGTTTTAGAAGATTGGCGGGGCGACGACCCGGAAGACAATCAAAAACATTGGGAATCTTATGATGTTGACCACTATTTAATAAAAAAAGAGATTTTGCCCAATGGAGATATTACACTCATCTTAAAACATAAAACATCAGGGAAAGTTTCCCAAAAAGTAACACGGGCAGAATAAAAAAATTGCAATGGACATTTCTGAAAATTCGATATCCGCATCATGCACTACCAAGATGTTAACTGTCTGAACTTAAAGACTATGGATTTTAAAAATACTTCATATATCATCATGGGCGGAACCACCGGCTTGGGACTTTCTGCAGCAATCGCGCTGAAAGAAAAAGGCGCTAACGTGCTGGTCGTGGGAAGAAATCTCGAAAGCTGTAAAAAGGCCGAGGCAATTTTGGGTCCTATTAACATTTCCCTAAGTGGCGACGCCACTGACCCCGAGACCGCGAAGACGGCCATTCAAATGGCTCATGATAAATTTGGCACTATCACCGGAATGTTTCATGTTGCCGGGGGAAGTGGTCGAAAATGGGGCGACGGCGCATTGGATAAAATCACCTTAGAAGGTTGGAACAAGACCATGGAACTGAACTTGACCTCGATGATGCTATCGAATCAGGCGATGGTCAATTATTTTTTAGAGCATCATAAAGAAGGGGCGATTCTAAATATGGGATCGGTATTGGGCTACTCCCCTTCCCCTAAATATTTTGTGACCCATGCCTATGCCGCGGCAAAATCTGCAATTATTGGTTTTTCGAAATCGATAGCATCCTATTATGCCGAACATAACATCCGTGTAAATGTAATCGCACCAAGCCTATTTATTACACCCATGGCGAAACGAGCTGCTGAAAATGAAGATATTCTATCTTTTTTAAAGACCAAACAACCTCTGGACGGTGGGCGCCCAGGGGCATCTGAAGACATTAATAGTGCCGTACTCATGTTCTTGCACCCAGATTCGAAATTTATAACGGGCCAAGTTTTAGCTGTAGACGGAGGATGGGCCTTGAGCGAAGGGCAATATCAATAAATTTCGGCAATGAAAAGATATTATCTGGGGATAGACATCGGGGGTACAAAAATAAAGACGGTCATTCTAGACGATAAAGGAAAAATTCTAGAAAATGGCGAAGTGTTGACCGAAGATGCATCCGCGGAGAAAGAACTTTGGAAGAGAAAAATAGTTCGGATTATTGAAGAGAAATCTGAACAATATGCACAAGGAAACTCCGATGCAGTCGTTTGTGGTATTTCTGCTCCCGGTCTTGTCGATTCTGAAAACACAATGACCCTACACATGCCCGAAAGATTAGAGGGCATAGAAAATTTCAACTGGTCCCAGGTACTCAAAAGAGATATTAGGGTTATCAACGATGGGCATTCGGCCTGTTTGGCAGAGTATGAATCTTTTTATCATGAAAAAGGAATTCAAAACCTATTGATGCTCACTTTGGGCACTGGTGTAGGTGGAGGGATTATTATAAACGGAAAACTCTATCAGGGAAATTTACAAAGAGCAGGCCATGTCGGCCATATGACCGTTGATTTTCAAGGCGCCCCTACCATGACCAATATGCCGGGCAGCTTGGAACATGCAATAGGTAATTTTTCGGTTTATGAAAGAACAAATGGCAGATTCAAAAACGTCAGAGAGTTGGTGAACGCTTATGAAATCGGAAACCCAAAGGCTCAAACCTGGTGGTTGGAATCTGTTCAAAAATTAGCGGTCGCCCTTGCTTCGCTGACTAACATTCTCTCTCCTGAACTCATTGTCTTGGGGGGAGGGATTACGGCCGGAGCTGGCAATTCACTTTTGGAACCCTTAAAAAAATTCATGTCCGATTATGAATGGCGCCCGGGAGGCTATCAAATAAAAATTAAAGAAGCAAAACTAGGAGGATACGCCGGAGCCATCGGCGCCGCATTCTTCGCCAAAAAAAATTCACACTAAAATGAGCTTAACACAACAATATTTGTCAAAAGGAAAAGATATTATTTCCACCATAGAAAAACAAGAATCAACCATTCAAGAAGTTGCCAAACTATTCGCTCAATCTATCTTGAACGGTCGTATGGTGCACCTTTTCGGGTCGGGTCACAGTCGCATGATGGTCGAAGAAATGTGGCCACGATACGGGTCGTTTCCCGGGTTCAACCCGATTGTGGAATTATCACTTTCCTTCCATAATTTGGTGGTAGGTGCCAACGGACAACGGCAAGCGATGTTCTTAGAGAATGTACCAGGCCTTGCGTCGCGTATTCTAAGAAATTTCGATACGAGTCCGCAAGATACGGCATTGATTATCTCCTCAAGTGGCTGTAATGTGGTTCCGATCGAAATGGCAGAGGAATTTCAAAAACGCAATGTCAAAGTGGTCGCCCTTGTCAGTAGTTTACATTTAGAAGGAAGCACCTCAAAAAAAGCAGATGGTAAAAAACTCATTGATTTTGCCGACTATATTTTAGATACTGGTGCTCCCTTAGGCGATGCCATGCTCTATATTGACGGACTTGATTCTCCCGTGGCCCCCGGTTCGACCTTGGGCGGAGTTTTAATCATCAATTCCATAAAAGCGGAAGTAGCCAATATTCTCCATAAAAACGGAAAATCACCTAAAGTCTTGAGCAGCGGAAAAATCGTGGGTGAACAAAGGGCCGTTGATTTATTCGAGTCGGCCTACGACGAACATGCGCATTTAATGGCAAAGCTTTATGAAAATGTCGGTCCGAAAAAGAACATTGATGACCTTTAGTTCTGCCATAGTCAAAACATACCAGACCGACATACTCATCATAGGCGGCGGTAGTGCAGGGTCTACCGCGGCAATAGCTGCATCCCAAGGAGAACACAGGGTAACACTTGTAGAACGATACGGGTTTCCGGGCGGTACCTCAACGCAAATGCTGGATACTTTTTATGGGTTTTTTACGCCTTCAGAAAGCCCCAAGAAAATAGTTGGGGGAATCCCGGATCGCATTGTCAATGAGCTCAATAAATCGGGTGATATTTTTCTTCGGCCGAACACCTATGGTGCAGGAACCGGGGTAAATTACAACCCAGAAAAATTGAAACAAGTTTGGGATAAGCTATTGCTACAAAGCGGCGTAGAACTATTTTATCATTCTACCCTGGTCGACGTTGAGAGTGCCGGTGAAACTTCTAACTGTATATTTTTCAATAAAGGCATGGGGTTTTTCTCGATCTTGGCCAAACGCATCATCGACGCCTCCGGGGATGCAGATTATTGCCATTGGGCGGATATACCCTATGAAAAAGCCGGTGAAAAAGATGCAGCCCAGAGTATGACGACTACTTTCCGAATGTCGAACGTTGAACATAATGAATACGATGCGGCCGGAGGAAAAAAAATGTTAAAAGAAAAAATGGCCAAAGCCTACGCAAAAGGTTCGCACCCCTTACCAAGAAAAGAAGGTTCGGCCCACGAGATGTGCCAACCGAAGTGTATTTCTACCGTTGCCGTTAAAGTAATAGACCTTGACCCTTTGGATGTGGAGGGCATCACCAAGGCAGAAATCGAAGGGCGTCGACAAGCCTTTATCTTCGAAGATTTCTTTCGAGCAGAAGTGCCAGGATACCAAAATGCAAAAATAATAGGACTCTCCAATCAAATCGGGGTAAGGGAAACCCGTAGGGTTTTTGGTGAATATCGATTGACCAAAGAAGATTGTATGTCGGCCAAAACTTTTGATAATCAAATATTTCTCTGTGGAGCACCCATAGAGGACCATAGAAAATCGGACAATGGCAGTTCAGAAACTTTTTGGGAATATGTTCCGAACGGAGGAGCCTATGGGGTTCCCTATGGCACCATCGTTCCCAAAGAAAGCATGAACACTTGGGTTGTAGGGCGCTGTTTTTCAGCGACCCATGATGCACATGCCTCTTGCCGCTCCATGGCTCAGACCATGAGTATGGGTCAAGCTGCCGGTTTGGCTGCGATACTATCTTTGGATACGGATTTGGATGCAAAAAATATCGATGTTCAAAAGCTACAAGATTCCCTCGTTCGATCAGGAGCCGTTCTAGAAATGCCTATTAATGTTGCAGATATTTCCCGAAATGGCTGGGCAAACAATTAAAACTATGTCCCAAGATTTTTTTAGAACAGTTTTAGGTGACCTCTCCTTTTCGGAAATGGGCTTGACCTATTCACATGAACATATCGTAATCGATGATGGTTATGTAACGGCCAAACACCCAGAGTTTCTATTGAACGATGTCGATAAAATTTCAAAGGAACTCAAGAATTTCCATGATGCCGGAGGAAGAACAGTTGTAGATACCATGCCAGCGAATTGCGGAAGAAATATTTTGAAATCCGTAGAGGTCAGCCAACGTAGTGATGTGAACATCATCGTACCAACAGGTATTCATTTAGAAATTTATTACCCAGAAAATCATTGGCGATACAGTATTTCCGAAGATAAATTGACACGCCTCTTTATAGCAGATATTGAAGAAGGCATCGATGAGTTGGACTATTCGGGGCCCATAATCAAAAGGACTTCCCATAGAGCGGGACTGATCAAATTGGCAACCGGAGACGGCCCTTTTACCGAACATCAAGAATTAATTTTCAGAGCTGCGGTCAATGCGCATTTGGAAACTGGCGCGCCCATCTTGACACACACAAATTTTGGAAGACAGGCACTGGAACAGGCCCGCCTCTTTAAAAAGCTAGGAGCAAACCTAGAACATGTCGTGTTGTCCCATGTTGATAGAGCAAAAAATGTAGCCTACAATCGTTCGGTCTTAGACTTAGGTGTGCGAATAGAATATGATAGTATCTTCCGTTGGAGAAAAGAGGAGCCCAATTATTCGTTACAATTGCTGGAGCAACTGCTGCCCTATTATCCTGACCAAATCGTTGTCGGTATGGACATGGCTAAAAACGCCTATTGGAAAAGCTATGGAGGAGGTCCGGGATTGAATTATTTAATCGAGACGGTTCCTGATTTTCTAAAAGCCAAAGGATTGGAAGAATACAATCAAAAGTTGTTTTTTGAGAACCCTAAACGTCTGTATTCTTTTATTGACCCTCCTAGAAAATTATAAGAAATAACTGTTCCGAATAGGGTAGTCTGTCGTATTGCAATAGAGATCCCCATAAAGATTTAAGCCAGGTTTGCTCGTTCGAAAACGTACCGATATATGTAATATAGGGCTTCCTTCTTGTATTCCAAGGTTTTTCGCCACCTCTTTACTAGCCGGAATAGATCTCAATTCCTGTTCAGCGCCCATAACCTCAATAAAATGATTTTGGCTGAGCGTTTTGAAAAAAGAACCCTCTATAAATGCATCGGAATCGATTAGCTGCAGTTCATTGCTAGCATACCAATTATTTTCTAATACCACTGGTCGGTCATTGATATACCGAACTCTTTGAAAATAAACACAATTTGATTTTTTTTCTTCTTCCGTCAATGAAAATGCAATAACTGGATTCCACTCCGTAATTTTTGGGCCCTTGGTAACTACCGTTTTCACTTTGTAATCAATAGAACCCGAAAAACCTTTTACCGTCAGAAGGCCCAGCGACTTTCGACGTTCCAGAACCTTGCTCCCCTTGCCCTGCTCCTTCTCGATAAACCCTTCCTTCAACAGTTCGTCCAAAGCCTTCCTAACTGTAGTTCTAGTCGTGCCAAATTGCCCACAAATTTCATTCTCTGAAGGCAAGTAGCTACCAACAGGATACTTTCCCGTCTGTATACGCTTTCTGATATAGTCTTGAATGGTATGGTATTTTCTATTTTTGATATTTCCTGTTTTCACGGCCACAAAGTTAGACATTGGCACCCTAATTGGGTATTGAAATGTATGAATTATAACTTGTACATACAAGTTGTTTTTGTTACATTAGCGTAGATTTTTTGTCCTGCAAAACACAACCACAAACCCTACCATGAGCAAAATTCCGATTAGAACAACCGTAATAGGAAGCTATCCTTTTCCAGGATGGCTTGAATTCGCGTCACAAAATCTCGATAAATTTGGAGCTGCAGATATAGAGGAAGCCATTGAAGATGCCGTTATTGCCGCCATACACGATCAAACGACCGCAGGTCTTGATGTTATCACTGATGGCGAACAGACACGTCTAGATTTCAATTTATCCTTTTATGGATTTATCAACGGTATTGAAAACAACCCCTCTGATACCAGAAAGTTCGGCCCTGCCGCACACGACCAACGAGGAAAAAACAATATCATTGGTGATTTGACCGCTCCGAACGGTCTGGGTGCAGTGAAGGAATTTGAAAGGCTCAAAAAACTGGCTCCGGCAGGCCCTACGCTCAAGGCTAGCATTCCAGGGCCCTATACACTTTCGGGCAGGCTGTTGCCCAACGATAAATATAAAGACCGTTTTGAGATAACCGAAGCTTTGTTGCCCATCATTAGTAATGAGCTCGAAGCTTTAATAGCTGCGGGGTGCACCGAAATTACGGTCGATGAACCTTCTATGAGCTGTTATGCCTATAAAGCCGATACGAAACGTTTTGTCGATATTTTTAACCGCACCGTAAAATCCATTAAGGGAAAATGCAACCTTAGTACACACCTTTGTTTCGGAAACTTTAAGGGTAGGCCTGTCGGTTATAGAAGCATTAAGCCTATGTTACCCGATTTTTTAGATATGGATGTAGATGAGATTCATGTTGAAATGGCCAATCGCGAATTTGCAGAAATCGAACTTTTGGCTCCCTTTGCCGAAAAAATGAACGTTGCCGTCGGAATCATCGATGTAAAAAACTATTATATAGAAACGGTAGCCGATGTGGTCGAACGCATCAACAGTTGTTTAAAATATGTGCCCGCGGAAAAGCTTTCCGTAGCTCCTGATTGTGGATTGAGCCAAACCGCCCGTTGGGCTTCACGACAAAAACTCATAAATATGGTCGCTGGAGCCAAAAAAGTACGTGAATCGTTATGAAAAATTTGATTCCCGCATTGAAAAAGGATGAAGCCCTTATTGCCGAAATGGATTCATTTCTTCATGAAAAAAAAGGCTTTCGTCTTTGGTGGCTGGGCCAAAGTGGTTACCTCCTACAATGGAACGGTAAGCGGGTGCTCATCGACCCCTACCTCTCAGATTCCCTGACCAAAAAGTATGCACAAACAGAAAAACCACACATTCGTATGAGCGAATTGGTGGCAAGACCCGAATTATTGCGGAATATTTCGGTAGTGACCTCAAGCCACAACCATACCGATCACTTAGATGCCGAAACCTTGGGCCCGCTTCTGAAAAACAATCCTCACATCAAATTTATTATTCCCGAAGCAAATCGTAGTTTCGTTATTAATCGGGTGCAATGTGATACGGACTTTCCCATAGGCATGAATGACGGAGATTCAATTTCAGTTGACGGTTTTACCTTTGTTGGTATTCCAGCAAAACATAATGAACTGGCTAGAGATGAAAATGGTAATTGCAAATTTATGGGCTTTGTCATTCAATTTGGTGATTATTCGATTTACCACAGTGGGGATACTTTGTGGTTCGAAGAAATGGATACATTGTTAACACCATTTGATATTGATGTGGCGATACTACCGATTAACGGGAACAACCCAGAACGCAAAGTTGCAGGCAACTTAAATCACAAAGAAGCTGTTGCATTGGGCAAGTCTATCAACGCAACATATGTTATTCCCTGTCATTACGATATGTTCAGCTTTAATACTGCGGATGTCAAAGATTTTATTTTTGAAGCCGAAGAAAAAAAGCAAGGTTATAAAGTACTCAAGGGAGGGGAGTGTTTTTCTGCTTAGCATGTTTTCAGGAAACGGCTTTCAGTAAAATTCTAGCTTTTTTGCCGCTAAGCAATCCTCAAAACCCAAATTACCCCATAGGGGCATAACCACCAATATAAATTGACGGACTATGAAAGTTTCCGAGCTCAGCAAATTGAAATTAAAAGGCTTTAAACAGCGTATGACTTTATTTGCTTTCGCTGTTGTCCTTTTGATCAGCATTATTTCCTGCACCGACAAAAGACTGTCGGATTACACCGTTCCCGAACTCGATTTTAAGACCATGGAAAATAATGGTTTCGTTGTTCCTGAGGGTTGGGAAGCTACGTTATGGGCCGAATCGCCAGCGCTTTACAATCCGACCAACATGGATGTAGATGCAAAAGGAAGAATTTGGGTCACCGAAGCGGTCAACTATCGTGATTTTAATAATGACCCTGAAAAGCGATTGCATTTCGAAAAAGGAGATCGTGTGATGATTTTAGAGGATACCGATGGAGATGGCATTAGTGATACGTCAAAAGTATTTGTACAAGACAAAGATCTGGTTGCACCCATGGGTATCGCCGTACTAGGAAACCAAATCTTTGTTTCCTGTGCCCCTTCGTTAATAGTCTATACCGATGAAAACGGAGATGATATACCCGATAAAAAGGAAGTTTTTTTAAAAGGATTTGGCGGATTGGACCATGATCATAGTCTTCATTCCCTCATTACGGGACCTGATGGCCGATATTACTTTAATACAGGTAACGCCGGTCCGCATAAAGTAACCGACAAGGCTGGATGGCAGCTGCGCTCGGGCAGCGTCTATACGGGTGGAACACCCTACAACGATAAGAACGAGCCTGCACAGGTTAGCGACGATGGGCGTATTTGGGTCGGAGGTCTCGCCTTGAGAGTAAAAAAAGACGGCACCGACTTGGAGGTTGTGGGGCATAATTTTAGAAACTCCTATGAAATTGCATTGGACTCCTATGGAAATATGTGGCAAAACGATAACGATGATCAAGTAGAAACCTGTCGGGTCACATGGATAATGGAGGGAGGCAATGCCGGATACTTCAACGCCAATGGCAAGCGTACTTGGCAGGCTGACCGAAAACCAGGTCAAGAAACCTTTACGGCACATTGGCACCAAGACGATCCCGGCGCAATGCCTGCCGGCGATAATACAGGTGCTGGATCCCCGACCGGGGTCGTAGTTTATGAAGGTGATGCTTTTGGACCAGAATATCGCGGCATGTTGTTAAGTGCCGATGCTGGCCGAAATGTTATTTTTGCTTATCAACCTTCAAAAAAAGGTGCGGGCTTCGAACTTAAAAGAAGAGACTTGATTACTTCGATGAAAGAATCAACTGAAGGTTATATTTGGAATGAAATTGACGGCGACAAGAGAAAATGGTTTCGCCCTAGTGATGTAGCTGTTGGCACCGACGGAGCCATCTATATTTCAGACTGGTATGATCCTGTCGTAGGCGGACATCAAATGAAAGATACTGTCGGCTATGGCCGTATTTACCGCCTTACACCCAAAGGAAAGCAATTAAAAAATTTAAAAATTGATTTGACCTCCACCAAAGGTCAAATAGCTGCTCTATTGAATCCAGCAATCAACGTACGGAATTTAGGCTTCGAAAAGTTGAGAAATCAGGGGGAAAAGGCTGTTCCTGAAGTAGCTAAAATTCTAGAATCCGACAATCCTTTGCATAGTGCTCGCGCAATTTGGCTCTTATCGCAATTGGGACCTCAAGGAACAGAAATTGTCGAAAACGTTTTAGAAAGTGAAGCGGACCCAAGGTTACGAATTGTTGCTTACCGAACACTAAAAAGTAGCCAAGATGACATTTTAAAATATGCGGCGATTGCAGCCGACGACCCTTCCGCTGACGTTAGAAGGGAGGTCGCCCTATCGCTCCGGGATGTGGCTTGGGATAAAAGTGGAAAGCTCATCAAAAAATTGTTCCAAAGCTACGACGGAAAGGACCCTTGGTACCTTGAATCATTGGGTATTGCTATGGATGGAAAAGAAGAAATGGCTTACTCCGAATTGCTTCCTGAACAACCAGTAAACCCTGTTGATTGGCCCGAAGAATTTGCTTTATTGGTCTGGAGGTTGCACCCTAAATCAGCGATTGTTGCTTTGAGGGAAAGGGCATTGTCCAAAAGTTTAGATGAACATCAAAGAAAAAAAGCGGTTGATGCCTTAGCCTTTATCAATGAAAAGGATGCGGTAACCGCCATGATAGCGATAAGTAAGGAAAGTGATAAAACCGCCATAAAAGAATTAGCTGATTGGTGGGTCGCCTTTCGAATGACCAACGATTGGCATACCTTATGGGACTGGCAATCGCAAGGTGAGGGAACTTTTGAAATTCCGACAGAAATTGCAACGCAGAAAGAAATTCTACTTGATGGTTCTAAAACGCTGAATGAAAGAATTGATGCCGGCAAACAAATGGCAGGCACATTAATTGGCGGACGCCTCTTAATAAACCTTGCTGCCAAGAATAAATTGTCCAAAGAACTAATCAATGCAGTCTCGGGTGCAATTTTCAAAAATCCGGAATTGGAAATACGTACATTGGCAAGCGAACATTTTGTACAATCTGGAGAAAAACCACTTTCCATTCCAAAAATATTGGCCTTAAATGGGGATAGCTCAGCAGGAGAAAACGTTTTTACATCCAAATGCGCAACATGCCATAAAAATGGAACGAGCGGTAACGACATCGGGCCTGATTTATCCTCTATTGGAGAAAAGTTCGATAAGGCCGCATTACTGGATGCAATCATTAACCCCAATGCATCTATCGTATTCGGCTATGAACCCGTAATGATAAAAACCAAAAGTGGACAGGCATTTTATGGTTTTCTATTATCAGAAGGGGAAACCACGGTTCTAAAAGACATGGGCGGCAAGCAAATAGTAATTGCTCCCGATGATATTGAAAGTAAAGAGGCAATGAAAACGGGCATCATGCCGAATGCAGCGGCATTGGGTCTAAAAGAACAAGACCTGGCAAATTTATCCAGCTTTCTATTGACATTGAAAAACAGCAGTCTATAATTGATAATAAGGGCCTCATGAACAAAAAATTAACCAGAAGAGACATCTTGAAATCATCAATCGGATTATTGGGGCTAAGCTATCTCGGAGCTTATGAAGCCTTTGCGTTTAATTCTTCAAGCCGATTTAACGTTGGCGCATGTGATTGGTCAATAAAACAGCATTCCAATATCGAGGCCATCGAAGTCGGCAAAAAAATTGGTCTAGACGGGGTACAGATTAGTTTAGGCACCTTGGACAACGACATGCACTTAAGGCAAAAGAAAATACAACAAAAATATAAAGATGCCTGTGAGAAAGATAACATGGCCATTGGCGGTATAGCCATTGGTGAGATGAACAGCATTCCCTATAAATCGGACCCAAGGGCCGAACAATGGGCCTCCGATAGCATTGACGTTGCAGAAGCCATGGGCGTAAAAGTAGTTCTGCTTGCGTTTTTTTCCAATGGCGATTTAAAAAATGACCCGGTCGGCACGAAAGAAACTATACGCAGACTCAAAAAAGTAGCCCCAAAAGCGGAAGACCATGGAGTTATTTTGGGTATTGAATCTTGGCTAAGTGCCGAGGAGCATATGGAAATTCTGGATGCCGTTAATTCCCCGAACGTACAAGTGTATTACGATGTTGCCAACTCTAATAAAATGGGATACAATATTTATGATGAAATCCGATGGCTCGGCAAAGAGCACATTTGCGAGTTCCATGCCAAAGAAAACGGATACCTTCTCGGCAAAGGAAAAGTAGATTTCGAAGAAGTTCGTAAGGCAATCGATGACATCGGGTACAATGGCTGGGTGCAAATTGAAGGGGCCGTACCTGAAAACGCCGATATGCTTGAGAGTTATCTCTTAAACAATAAATATATCAGGTCGGTTTTAAAAGATTAGACAACAAATAAATGCAGATTTACTCCTACTGATTCCATTTAATGAGATAAAGAAAAATGGCGAAAATGGAACTATTTTTATGATAACGCTAGTTATGATATTTACACATCGCCCAACTTTAATGTAGACCTTAATGTGGAAATATCAGATACTATTTTTACTGAACCTTAATCTTATGGAAGATTCCGTAATATGGTCTTTTCATACCTATTTGCAGAACCTGAAGAAGGAAACATTAGATTTATGAAGTCTCCAAGCGGTGCTGGAATAGGTAAACCTGCTTGGGACTTTCAGTATATCCTTCCTAATTTTGAGGCAGGGAAAGAATACTCTCTTAAATGGAGGGTGATTTACAAAAAATGGAGAGGTGAAAAAGATATAGAAAAGGAGTATCGGAGATGGATAAAAACATCAAAATAATCTACTCTAAATTTATGAAGGAATAAATTCGTATAAACCTATGAACAATGGCCAGAGCAAAAGATTTAGCAGAAAAACATAGGATGGTTTCCGATATGTTTAAACTTCCTAAATCAAAGGAAGAATGGGAACCCTATCGATTGACCGATGAACAGGTCGCACATTTTCATGAAGAGGGCTATGTTTCGGGTATTAAAATGTTGAACGATACCCAAATAGAGCTGTTAAGGAAAGATCTTGAGGAGATTTTAGATGCGCAACATCCGGCACACGAACTGTTCTATGAATTCCACAGTAATGAATCTACGGATCTGAATTCGGTGCTGTTCCATTCACTTGGGCATTGGCGCATAACTGAAGGGTTTCACGATATATTATGGAACCCTGCCTTCGTTATGGCCGCACATCAATTGTTAGCAAACAAACCAGTTCGCTTTTGGCACGATCAATTATTCTGTAAGCCTGCCAAACACGGGGGAGTGGTGGCATGGCACCAAGACTATTCGTATTGGACGCGAACTGTTGCTATGCAGCACCTGACCTGCTGGACAGGTCTTGATGATGCATCGATTGAAAACGGCTGTCTTCACTACATCCCAAAAAGCCATAAATGGGGATTGCTCGATGCCCCTGAACTTGCTGGGAACATGAATGGAATATTAGACTATTTAAACGAAGAACAAAAAGCTGATTTTAAGCCTGTACCCATTGAATTAAAAAAGGGATATGCCACTTTTCACCATCCATTAATGGTACATGGGTCCTATAAAAACGAATCTAATAGGAGCAGAAGAGCCTTTGTGCTCAACGTTTTTGCAGACGGAACCATTAGTAATACGAATGATGAGTTGTTGGCCGGTGTTCCGCCAATTCCAAAAGGAAATAAAATGGAGGGCAAGTTTTTTCCGCTACTCTTTGATGCTAAAATTTAGTTTATTGAGTTTCAACACATACAATCAAAACTAGTCCTAATATATAGTGTTTTTGGCTTTCTCGTAAGAAAGGGGGAATATCATGGATTTAGCAAACATCAACACCTTGCGAGAAAAAGGTTTGCTATTTCTAATGAAATGGAGCATTTTAAACAGTATTATGAGAAGAAGTAAATTTTCACCCGTGCATAACGCAAAGGCCTTAAAGGAGTTCGATAATGGTAAAAGTGTCGAGCAGAATCAGTCGGAAAATGGCGTAGTTAGGCTGCCCCAAGGTCACATCGATAAGGTAGTCCACGTTCATAACTTTTTTTGATGTTACAGCAGTCCTTTAATCTCGCAGAGCGGCCCCACCACGTTTTCGTTTTCTTCCATAGTATTTCTTTTTTTGGGTTTTGCCCAAAGTAGAGGTATGCTTACCGCCAAAGGAAATCTCTAGGATTCTGCAACGTTAAACATTGGAGGTAGATGAGTCCGTTTGGTCACAAACCTATGGGCTCCCTTGACACTTTAAGATATCGCGCCAATGCTATTGATTGGGTAGGTTTATACTTCTTGAATTGCCCGCTCGATTGTAAATAACGACAGAATCCATAGAAGGAGAAATCAACATGTCATCGAGTGATTGGGAAAGATATCCCTGACCAAGATAACGTTCAAATTTACTTTTAACGCCGTTGTTATAGTAAATGTTCGCCCAAACATCGTCCGGTCTTAGTGGGAATCTCGAAACTTCTGAATCCAAGTCGGACTTAAAAACACGCAGACTATCCGAATTCACTGAAGCAATTAGAAACCTGCTTCTATCAGTTACCCATCCTGCTAAAGCTCTAGCCTCTCCTTCGATTAAAAAACCAGATTTACCTCCTTGAACAGCTCTAAAATTACCGTTTCCATCACCACTTAGATAAAACCCCTTTGAGGTGTTATTCCAACCCGAAATGACTTCCATTTGAGAATTGTTCCCCACTCCAATTACATCGGGATAACCATCGGCATCAAAATCACCGATTTCAAAGCCGAATACTGGAGAAAATTGGGCCTCGATAGGGAGTGCCGTTAAAGAAAATTTACCATTGCCCAAATTTTCGATATAAGCTGATGAAAAGTAATTGGCCTCCATGACCACCATGTCGTCAGTATTGAAAGTTTCTAAAATCCTGCCGATATCTGCTTCGGCATATTCCCTATAGGAGGGAAATGCCTTGTTGATTATTGGCAATTGATCAATTAAGGCCCTTCTTGGTGCAATGGGATATTCCATCTCTCCAATATACCGTGTTATAATAGCATCCAAAGTTGAGTTGTTGTCAAAGTCTTTCACGTACATTCGAATAGGACGTTCTTCAGTAGCTTTTAAGAAATTGTTTTTTCCCAAATTGCCTACTATATAATCGATATCACCATCAAGATCTATATCGCAACCGACAATACTATTCCACCAACCTTTGTAAGTATTGAGTCCGTTTTCAACTTCCTGTTTTTTTAAAGAACTCCCAGTATTTTCAAAAATGGTTATTGGCATCCATTCACCGGCGACTATTAAATCAGAATCCCCATCGTTATCAAAGTCCGTCCACAATGCGGCACTTAACATTCCCACCGAATTCAATTGGGGGGCCAATTGTGATGTTACATCATAAAATCTGCCTTTCAGGTTTTCCAATAAATAATGTCTAGGTGCCGTTGGAAATTTACCAGGAACAATTCTTCCCCCTATAAATAAATCTAAATCTCCATCCTTGTCAAAATCGGCAGCCGTTACAGTAGAACCGCTGGATTCGATTTTGGGCAGCGCATCTTCGGCTAGTTCAAAATTACCGCTCCCGTCATTGTAATACAATCGATCTTGGTAATGCCCTTTTTCAAAATACTTGACCGAACTACCCCCACTTACCACATAAAGATCTAGATCATCGTCCTGATCTGCATCAAAAAATAAGGCTCCCATGTCTTCATAGAAATCAGAATCCGCTAATATTTTAGAGCCAAATGCACCATTATCTTCCTGAATGAAAAAGGTTCCTTTTTGCCCCCTTCCCCCTCCAATGTAGAAATCCTTATACCCATCTCCGTTGATATCGGCAATCGCTAGGCCCGGTCCATTATTATCATATTGCTGCAATAACAACGGCTCGTGTCTAAAATCACCGGCGACGTTATCCTTATGCAGATAAAGTGTGTTTATTTGCGTCGTTACCTCATTGAAAATATGCTTGTTTTCAAGCATTGCTTTTGAGGGGACTACGCGATTTTTTCCATATTGAAAGTCGAGTTTTGTACCAGCACTAATATTTGTACCCACCTCTTCTTTGCCATCGGGCCATGTGATTTTCAGAGAATCGATTTTTCGATTGCTTCCGAGCCCTATGTGTATACCAAGTTCAGAAGAGGACATATAGCCACGAACAGGGTAGTTTTCGTAATACCTAACACTCCCATCTGGCAAGGTTGCAGTGATTTTTGCACCAATGGCTTCCATGTTACCGTTTTTACCCAATAATTTGACCACCACACTTTTGTTGGTATTGTTTAGTTGATCAGTATTGTTTTTATAAATCGAGGCCGAAGCGTTTAGATTGTTCACTACTAAATCAAGGTCTCCATCGTTATCCAAGTCGGCATAAGCAGATCCGTTCGACATGGTTGGCTGATCCATTCCCCAAGCTGTCGTTTCGTCTTCAAAATGAAGATTGCCTTTGTTGGCGAACATATAATTGGGCAAACAGATACTATCTAAATTAACAAGTCTTTTGAGCAGGCTATTGATGGCCAACTCCCCAGAACCCTTTACAAAGAGATTGCTTTGATCCGTATATTCGATAAAATCCTGATTGGTAATATCCCTCCGAAAACCATTGGTAATGTAAACGTCCTTAAGACCGTCGTTATCAAAGTCTGCAATTAGGGGAGACCAGCTCCAATCGGTCTGATACAATCCCGTCAAACGCCCCACTTCACTGAAGCTATATTTTCCATCGGCATCCGCGCCACGATTTATCTGCAATGTATTTCTAATGAACTGGGGTGAAAACCCGTTTTGAAGTGTCCTTTTAAAGTATTCATAATTCATTTTAGCCGTCATCGTCTTTTGCCGATAATTTCCTTCCGGCAACATATCTAAGACTAGGATATCAGGCAGCGCATCATTGTTAATATCGGCTATATCAATGCCCATCCCATTTAGGGAGCATTGCTTTAGATAGTCCCCCAGCTCATTGGTAAAAGTTCCATTTTTGTTATTAATATATAACAGGTCGTTTCCAATATAATCGTTGGCTACGTAAATGTCCGGCCAACCGTCTTGATTAATGTCCAATATGGCCAATCCCAAGCCATAACCCTCAACTGTGATGCCTGCGGAATCTGAAACATTTTTATACAACGGATGTCCAGTGACACTGTTTATTCCCATATTCTCGTATAAACGATCGGTGCTAGGACCTTTGCCGTCTTTAAAGGTTTCCAATTTGCTTACTTGGGCGTACGATTCGTTGGCATGCTGCATTATATAAAGATCAAGATCGCCATCACGGTCATAATCGAAAAAGGCGGCTTGCGTCGACATACCATCATCGGCAATACCATAAGTTTCGCCAGATTCGGTAAAAGTGAGGTCACCATTGTTTATAAACAACTTATTTGTTCGGTTTTTTGCATCGACATCCCCACCGAAACAAAGATAAATATCCTTCCATCCATCTTGGTTTACATCAACAATCGAGACTCCGCTCGCCCATTGATGCGTGGTTATGCCCGCATTTTCGCTGATGTCCTCAAATGTAAACCCTCCTTTATTGATATAGAGTTTGGAAGAGACCATGTTTCCCGAAAAAAAAATATCGGAAAAGCCATCATTGTTGAAATCCGCTACCCCGACTCCACCGCCTGAATAGATGTACGGAAAATTAAAAAAATGCACGGAATCTGATTCCACAATTGTGTTGGAGAAATAAATACCTGAGCGATCAGGTGTTATAAGCTCAAAAATTGTTTTTTCTTTCTTACACGAAATGAAAGACCAAGCGAGAAGAAAAACTATAATAAAACGTTGCATGAATAAATCATTTGTACTGGTTTTTCTTGGTCATCTTTAAAGTCCTCCTATTGCCTTTTCTTTCGATAAGAAACATAGGCACTTTTCGAACAAAAAAAAGAGAACAACCATATCCCAAAGATAAAGTCTGGCTTTTGATTTGCCAGGCTTTACCTTTAAAATACTGCTGTCTTAGATATTCCGTACTGATTAAAATTTATCAAGGATATTGCGTCAAATTGGGCATCAAATCGAGTTCGGCAGTCGGTACTGGCCAAAACTCATGGGTACCTTGAACGTATCCGAATGGTGATAGTACCTCATTGGCTATGCCCCAACGTTGCAAATCGTAAAAACGGTGCCCTTCGAAGAGCAATTCTTTTCGCCGTTCCGAACGGATAAGCTCACGAAGACTTGCTTGATCCGTTTCTGGTGGTTCTGGAGGTGAGATTCCGGCTCTTTCCCGAATTTGGGTAATAGCCCATACCGCCTCTGTGGTACTGGCTGCCTCATTCTGCGCCTCTGCATAGTTCAGCAGTATCTCTGCATAACGTAATATCAAAAAATTAACTTCATAGTTATTGACCTGGGTCATATCCTTTCCTTCAGGAAGCCATTTGCGGGTACTGGCATTATGAAAATATGTGGGTCTCATAGTTCCGGTACCGAATTCTTCCTGTTCTCCCTTACCGACATCGATCATATCCGGAGGGTCTTGTCCAAGCAATAATATACTAGCTTTCCGCCGCACATCATTAGGGTCTGTAAATTGTTCGTAAGAGCTGGGGCTGGGAGAAAACCAATTTGCCCAACCATGTACCGGGCTCCACATCACAGAATAAAAATTTTCAGAATTTCCACTCCAAAAGGCAGGTGCTTGACCAACGGACTGGAATTCGAAGAGAGACTCTTCACTATTTTCCATAAGACCATTAAAAAGGTTTACATAATCATCACTGGCTACCAGTTTATATTTGTTCTGATCGATAACCTTTTTGGCTGCAGCTGCTGCGTCATCCCATTTGGATTGATACAAATAAACTCTGCTCAATAAGCCGTTGGCCGCTCCTTTAGTCACCCTACCTACCGGGTCTGATGCATTTGGCGGAAGCACATCTGCTGCATCCTTAAGGTCTTGTTCCATTTGCGCATAAATAACGGCACGGTCTGTCCGTCCCAATTCGGCGTATTCCTCCCTTGTCAGTACTTCCGCTGAAAAAGGCACATCTCCAAAAGCCGTTACCAGGTTGAAATAATATAGCGCCCTAAGAAATTTGGCTTCAGCGGCAAAACGATCCTTTACGCCAGCATCCATGTCTATTTCAGGTAATTTTTCAAGTAGAATATTGGCCCTGAATATACCCTTGTAGGCATCGTACCATCTGGCCGTCGAAAAAGGATTGTCTGGAAACCATCGAAAATCACTTGAGGCTCTAAAATAAGTACCGTAGTCTCCGTTATCCCCCGTTAGTTCTAGGATATCATCACTAGGGCAGTCACCCAAAACGTTTATCGCCTCTCGATATAACCCTTTTGATCCTACGATGTCATAAACTGCAGTTAATGCCTGTTCGGCGTGTGTTGCATTTTGGAAAAAATTTTCATCGACTACACCGTTCTTAAAATCTTTAGTCACAAAATCCTCATCGCAAGAAAGTAAGCAAAGGAGTGCCACCAAACTGGATGCCCATATTTTGAAGTTTGTTCTATTTTTCATATCTGTACTTTTTTCAATTTAAAATCCAACATTAAGACCTACTGACCACGTCTGTACTTGAGGGTAGAGATCGTTGTATATACCGGCAACGGCACTATTGCCTTCGTCAAGGCCTACTTCGGGATCTATTCCAGTGAACTTGGTCCAAGTTAAAACGTTTTGGCCCGATATATAGATTCTTGCGTTTGACATTCCCACTGTAGATAGTGGTTTTGATGGCACATTAAAGCCTACTTGTAGTGTTCTCAAACGTAAATAGGAACCGTCTTCGACCAAGTGATCGCCCAAAATAGTATTTTGGTTTGGATCCTGCACCTGCGGCCTTGGAATCGAGTTGCTAGTACCTGGCCCATTCCAAGCATTTACGACCACGCTACTCTTATTAAATGCTCGCCCAGAAGCTTCTATATTGGAACGGGCAATGTTAAAAATATCGTTGCCCTGCACACCGAAAAATTGTAACGACAGATCTACTGCCTTGTATCTGAAATTTCCGCCAAATCCATAAGTAAAATCAGGTACCGGACTTCCGATAATTTCCTTGTCATCGTTGGTTACCCTGCCGTCACCATCAAGATCACGCCATTTAAAATCTCCGGGGCCTGTTCCTAAATTTTGATAAGGTGTATCAGGATTACCATCGATGGCGTTTGCAGCATCGACTTCTTCCTGGGTTTGAAACAGGCCTTCGGTACGTCTTCCTAGAAAGACACCGAGAGGTTCCCCCGGTCGAATAACTACTGTGGCACCCGATCCTGAATAGGAGAAAGCGGCAATCTCATCACGGCCTCCCAAGTCGACCACTTCACTGTTAATTGTAGATAAGTTTGCACTGAAATCATAGGTAAAATCGTCTTTTCCGCCTTGATAACCCAACGAGAATTCAAGGCCTTTGTTGACCACCTCCCCAACGTTATCGACCGTTTCATTCAACCCTGACACCCCTGCAAGTGGCAAAACAAGTAACATATCGGTGCGCGATCTGTCATAATATTCCCCAGTAAAAGTTAACTTTCCGTTGAAAAAACTGGCATCTAACCCAAAGTTATACTCCGTCGCCGTTTCCCATTTTACATTAGGATTGGCTAAATCTTCCAGCGCGGCCCCCAGGGATGATACCCCGGTTTCATTTCCAAATGCATAATCAAACTGAGTGTTCAATCGCGCCAAATACCTGAAGTTACCGATAGCATCAGATCCTACTTGGCCCCATCCACCCCTTAATTTTAAATCTGTTATAGTACCATCAGGGTTCCAAAAATTCTCTTGGGAAACCCGCCAACCTAAAGTAAATGAAGGGAAAACCCCGAATTTGTTGTTCGGCCCAAATTTGGAGGACCCATCTCTTCTAACAGCCGCTGTTAACAGGTATTTATTGTCGTAGTCATACGTCAGCCTTCCGAACAAAGAGGTCAAGGACTCTTCTGAACTAGCACTTGTGGTTTGATCCTGAACCGCTCCTAGTACGATTTCCGTAAAAACATCAGTATCATAACTTGCGTTAGCCCTTAGTTCGTTGTATTCCGACGCTTGGGAAGAACCCCCAACGGTAGCCACAAAATTATGCTTTCCAATGCTCCCCGAATATGTCAACGTATTTTCCAAAGACCAAAAGAAGGAATTAAATCGGTTTTGGGTAATATTGGAAAGACCGCCTGAATTCAGAAGACCCTCTTCCCAAATCGGGGTGTAACTGTATACCCTATCATTTGAAATATCGGTGGAAAAGGCACTTCTAAAAACCAATCCTTTTAGGGGGGTAAGTTCCAAATAAACATTGCCGAGAAGGCGATCCGTAATATTCTCCCTTGTAGGTAATTCATATTGGGAAAGCGGGTTTCTGGTCCTTTCCAACCTCAAATCGGTTGGCCCGCCGTATCCTGTACTTGTCGATGGATCATAGATAGGAGTAGTTGGTATAGCTTGGTAAAGGCTTGTAAAGGCACCGTGAATAAAGGTTCGGTTACCCGCATTGTTGTCAAATCTCGACCCTCTACTGAACGCAAGGCTATTGCCGATTTTAATCCCTTTTGTAATTGTGTTGTCGGTATTTACTCGCACCGAAAACCTTTTTTGAAAGGTTTCAAGCATAATACCTTCGTTGTCGAAGTAGTTAAGGGAGGTATAATACCTGTGGTTCTCAGAACCACCGCTTACGGCCAATTGATGATCCGTAATCCAACCTGTATTTACCACGGCACCCAAATAATCGGCCCCTTTGCCCAACGCCGCCGGATCCGTAAACGGGGCATCTTCGCCTGCAGCGGTAAAGGCCAGGTTCATGTTTTCGGCAAATTGCTCGGCATTCATAGGAGGGGGAAGGTTACCAATTGGTTTCTGAAATCCGCCGTATACATTATATGTAACCTTAGGCTTTCCGACTTGACCTCGTTTTGTAGTGATCAATACCACTCCATTTGCAGCTCTCGCCCCATAAATTGCTGTCGAAGCAGCATCTTTAAGTATGTCTATTGTCTCGATATCATTGGGGTTTATACTTACCAATGGGTTTGAATTCTCGCTGTTACCCGATGGCACAACTACTCCATCGATCACGTATAACGGGTTGCTGTTATTAATAGATCCCACGCCCCTAATTCTAACGGCAATGCCACCACCAGGTTGACCACCGTTTGATGAGATATATACGCCAGGCACCTTGCCCTGTAGAGCGGCATCGAAAGTAGGCGACTGTACCTTGGCAAGTTCCTCTGCCTTGACCGATACAATGGAGCCACTGACATTTGATTTCTTTTGTGTGCCGTAACCCACCACCACGACTTCATCCAATTCGGCTTGTGAAGCTACGAGTTGTGCATCGATGTTGCTTTGCCCATTTACCGCTACCTCTTGGGCGGCATATCCTATATAGGAAAACTCAAGAATAGCATTCGCATTCTCGACAGCAAGGGTATAATTGCCGTCAAAATCGGTCTGTGTACCGTTCGTGGTGCCTTTTTCAACGACACTGGCGCCGGGTAGTGGCACACCCGAATCATCGGTCACAGTACCTGAAATTTCCTGCTGCACGGTCCCATCAATATTCGATACATGTTCTGATGTAGTTAAACGAAAAGCCTCGGTTGTGTTGGCATGCAAAGCCGTAGAAATAAGCAGCATAGCAAGCGTAATAAATTTTAATGGTTCGTAATGGGGATAATTTAAGCTATCCTCACAACTACGAGAGAAGGAAAGTTGATTTTTCATGTTGGCTGAAATAATTTAGGAGGTTAAAGTTGAAAATATGCATCTGTTAATAATTTCGTCACGTGTAGCTGTCAAATACATGCATTGGCTAATTGGATATGGGGGAGAGAAATTACCAACAAGCCAAAATAAAGGAGACACATGTAATTTTATGTATATTTCCAAATGTATATAGAAGTTTTTAATTATAAAAGAATATTTTTTTTATATTCATACTGTTTTAATTATATATTTATACATAATTTAATTATTTAACAATTTTAAATATATTCTTCAATTTAAAAACCTAGAAAGATAGGTGCTCAAAAGGCCATTTTCCATGAAAAGAAGAATATTTTCCACAAACTTCATAGGTGTTTCCGTAGGCACACTATGTATTCCATCTGTAATGTGGGCAAGCGAAAATAATGATGCCCGATTTGGAAAAATACCTAAAACGGATACACATGTACATCTGTTCGATTTGGAAAATTTGTCTTATTCCTGGCTGAAAAACTCTCCTAAAATCAACCGTAATTTTGATTTGCAGGATTATAGAAAGGCTACGAAAAAATCGAATATCGGAAAAATGGTTTTTATGGAAAGTGGGACGGATGCCGGTTTAGGGCTCAAAGAGGCTACTTTGGTAAGCAAACAGGCCCTATCCGAACCGAGAATTAAAGGAATAGTGGCCAAGGCAGACCTTATGCAAGGGCCTCGCACGGAAAAGGTGCTGGAGCAGCTTTGTGAGCTCCCTTTAGTTAAAGGCATACGAGCAGGCTTTCCTAAAGATGCGGCCACTTCCAATGCCTTTTTGAAAGGCTTTAAAGCATTGGCCGATCGCAAGCTAAGTTTTGATCTGTTACTCTCTCCGTCTCTTATGGTCGAAGCGGTTGAAGTGGCCAGGAAATTCCCTGATACCAATTTTATACTCGATCATATAGGCAATCCGAACGTTGCGGATGCAGATACTACACAATGGCGCAATGGAGTTGAAAAACTAGCGGAACTGCCCAACGTAAACTGCAAAATTTCTGGTATTATTACCCGTTTCGGGAAGGATTGGTCAGTCGAAAAAATCGAGCCCTATATCTTATATGTCATCGAAAAATTCGGGATGGATCGTCTCGTCTTTGCAGGAGATTGGCCTGTAGTACTAAGAGCCGGTTCCTATATAAGCTGGTCCAGAGCCTTTGAAAAAATAACCGGTCAGTTTTCCGATGAGGAATTGCACCACATATACCATAAAAATGCAGATCGCATCTATAAATTATGAAAAGGCAAAGCGATTTGAACTTTTGGGAAGCTAATATGGCTAAGGTTCTTTTCCTATGGTTTTTCATAGGAAATATCTCCATAACAAACGGCCAGTTAAGCCCTACCTACAATACGGCAAGAGCGGGGAAAATATTTCAGGTTTTTCAATTCCCCAGAAATCAAATTCCAAGAATCGACGGGAAGAAATACGATTGGGCAATAGTGCCCACAAACTACACTTACGCTACTGATCTTTTAAACGATACCGAAGACGGTATGGGAACTGATATCGACCCCAAAGACCTAGACGTAAAAGTGACCATTGGTTGGGTCAAGGGCTTGAACCGCATCTATTTTCTCTACGAGGCCTATGATGATTTTTGGGATTTTGAACGTTTCAACCCCGAGGGTTATATGAACGATATTTTTGAATTGGTAGTGGATGGCGATTTGTCCGGTGGCCCTTTTATTCAAAATCCCTTATATGATACAGAGCAGCTAAAATGGCAACCTCAAACCCCTTCTTATATAGAAAACCATTTTAATTTTAGTGGTGTACATGCGCAGAACTACCATATTTATACACCGCCTGTAAACAATGCATGGGTATTGGTGTGGGGGAGCCAACCATGGATTTCCGAGTTTCCGTATGCAAACCATGCATATGACTACAATTTTAAACATGGCGAAAGTGGTACTTTGGTTTTGGAAGGATGGATTACCCCATATGACTATGCACCTTACACAGGACCTAAAAATGCCGTGGAGTCAAAGCTAAAAGAAAATAAATTCATCGGTCTTTCATGGTCCATATTGGACTTTGATGGAGGAAAAAGGGAAGGCCATATCAATCTCTCCCACAATGTCGAAATGGTTAAAAATGCCTCCTATCTGTGTGCATTTCAATTGATGCCTTTGGAAAACGAATTTTTGGAGCCCATTAAAGCATCATGGTCGTACGAGGTTATCGACGAGGAAAAGGGAATAGTGGCCTTCAAAGATGAATCAATCGGAAAGATTGATAAATGGACTTGGGATTTCGGCAATGATGATAGCTCGACGGAACAAAATCCGATTTATCGTTTTAAAGAAAAAGGGGTGCGTAAGGTTATTACGCTAGAAGTCGAAGGGCCAGAAGGCAGCTCCAAACGTACCCGGTATTGGGAAGTGATGATTCGTTAATACCTTCCTATTTTCTAATTACGATAGTATTAAAAATATTGATTTTTTGAACTCTATTTTTTTAACCTTAATAATAGCGACCATGCGAATGCCATTGAAATATTTGCTGTTTCTTGTTCTATCCGTTTGTTTTTCGTTCTCGACAAATGCGCAATCTATTAACATGCCCAAAGAACGATTGATTGCACTTACACCGGAATGGAAAGGCGAACGGTTCGATGATGGCCGTCCAAAAGTAGCTATGGATATCGTCGAACGAATGAAGGCCATATCCTTGGAACAGGTCTGGTCGGTTTTACGCAATCATGGGTATATGAATCAATTTGCCGGAGAATGGAAAATGATCCATGAAGGCCAAGTCATGTCGGGCCGTGCCCTCACAGCACAATATATGCCCAAACGGGTAGCTGTCAGGGAGGTTCTGGAAAAGGAGGGTGAAACGGAAGGTAGAAGCGGCGATATGGTCAATTGGCCTATAGGCGAATTGGTCGAAGGCGATCTATACGTCGCCGATTCCTACGGCAAAGTAAATGAGGGCCCAATTATCGGCGACAATCTCGGTGTCTCCATTTATGCCAAATCAAAAAACGGGGTAGTCTTCAATGGGGGTTTGCGGGATTTGGAAGGCCTGGAAGACATTGAGGGGTTCAATGCCTTTGTAAAAAGCTGGCACCCCTCCTATCAAATGCAAATGATGCTTACGGGCATCAATGTTCCGATTATTATCGGTGAGGCTACCGTAATGCCCGGCGATGTAGTATTGGCCAAAAGGGAAGGCGTCATCTTTATACCTCCACATTTGGCAGAAGAAGTAGTACTTAAAGGCGAGTTTATAGCTCTAAAAGATGAATTCGGTCACCTATGTCTACGTGAACAACGCTATACATCCGGAGAAATAGATGGAGCTTGGAAGGAGGAAATCAAAAAGGATTTTTTGAAATGGCTGGACGCCAACCCTTCCAAAATAAGGATGTCTAAAGCGCAATTGGATGATTTTTTTAAGCAACGAACTTGGTAAGAACTAGCTAAATCCTATTGGCGTTACTTCAATTATAATTATAAAATTTTAGAAAATGAAAAAAATGAACCGCCGCTCTTTTGTCTCCACATCGGGGGCTGCACTTTTGGCTAGCATGGCTCCCTCTTATGCAAAGGGAGCAAATTACGGTCCTTCCATGATCTCCTTGGATGGCAAGAACCTTTCCTCGCCGGTAGACCGGGCGAACCGCACCCATCCTGCCGAAAATTTGGAACGTGAAAATATCACTATTACTGATATTAAGGTAACCCCCTTGTCGTATACACATGATGGTGATTACCTCTGGCGCTGTGCAGGCCTCTACGTGTGGAAGGCAGATGCCGCCCTCGTTCAAATATTTACGAACAAAGGCATTGTAGGCATTGCCGAAGGAAGTCCCTATCGCGGTCCGGACAAATTAAAGGAATATACGAATAGGTATATTACTCCAATGTTGAAAGGGGCAAATGTTTTCGATGTTGATTTTCTATGCAATAACCAAGGCCATAGTCACGTGGCCCAAGGTGCTTGGGCTGGAATAAACAACGCTCTTTGGGACATTATCGGAAAGGCCAAGGGCCAACCGGTCTACAAACTGCTTTCGAATGATGAAAACCCGTCCAATAAGGTAAATATCTATGCAAGTGGCGGCGTAAGCCATGCATGGTATGACAAAGGGGATGAGGACCTGATAGCGGAGGCCTTGCGATACAAGGCAGCTGGCTACGATACATTCAAGTTCCGCAATGGTACTTCCTGGAAGTATAGCAAGATGACCATGCCAAAATACATTAAGATTTTGGAACGATTGCGCAAAGCCGTTGGTCCCGATTTTAAATTGGTCATCGAAAAATTCCCGTGGTCGTTCGATACCATTATAAACGAATTATGCCCTGCATTGGAAGACCTTAAATTTTATTGGTTCGAAGAACCAGTAAGCCATACCGACCCCGCCGCTCTTGAGAAGCACATTGCCATCAACGAGGCCATGCCCTCCGTAATGGTATCTGGCGGAGAAAGCTGGTGGAATCGCTATCAGGTAGAACCCTATGTAAAGGCTGACGCAATGAATATCATTCAAACAGATGCCAATCTCTCCGGTATGTCCGAAGGCTGGTATATTGGGAAAACAATTCACGAAAACGGTCAAAAATATTGTCCTCACAATTGGGTTGGCGGGCTTACCACTATTGCCAATATCCATTTGGTGGCAGGCGTACCTTCCGGCCATATGTGCGAGCTTAACCAAACATATAATCCCTTGAAGTGGGAAATCTTTAAAGATCCTTACAAGATTGAGAATGGGGTATTGACCATTCCAGATAAACCCGGATTTGGAGTAGAAATTATTGAAAATATCGAAAAGAAATTTCCTTTTGTACCCGGGCCATATTACAAGGAAAATCCCGTTTTTAAAGGATTAGGGCTACCAATTTGGTGGAGCTAATGAATTGTCGATGCCATTGAAAAGCGGCACGCGTTTTTATAAAGCAGTATAGTTGTGACATATATCCAAAATTTATCGATAGCCATTCTCGGTCTCTTTTTTCTAAAAAGCTATGGACAAGTCGAAAGGGAACCAATTCCCGTCATAGAAGCAAACACAATCGAATCTCCCCCCGATTGGGCGATTATGCAACGGAAATTAGTGAAAGCCATGGAAGAAGCGGGAGACTTTTATTGGGACCGTTTCACGCATGAAGGTGGCAGCACGATTGGTGAAGGACCTTATGACGATCTCTATGAAATGTTCTATAACTGGCCCGATTTCTATATTGTTGGTGCACACCAGCGATTTTATAAAAGGGCCTTGGCTGCATACAACGGAATTACCCGAACCAATACCCCTTATCCTCCTGATAAGGGAGACTATCATCATCGGTTATATAAAGAGTTTCCGACCCATGACGATTTTTTTCATATTAGTGAAGGCATGACACTTTTTTACAACTTGGCCCTAGGAAATCCGTCCATTCCAGAAAATGTGGCCCGAGCAAAACGGTTTGCCGGATTTTATCTCAATGAGGATCCTGAAGCTCCAAATTTTGATGCTGAGCATACGCTTGTTAAATCGATTTTTACGGGAAGCAAGGGGCCATTGGCCACCTCAAGCGCTGTCTACAATTTGAGGTATGGACATGCGTCTCTCTATCCGATTGTGAAAGACTTGGATCCCGATTGGCATGAAAATCCGGCTCGCGCATCAGAAATACAGAGGCTATACGATAGTATAACTACCCGAACCGATGTGCCCGTAAACCTTGGAATAACCGGTCTGATAACCAATGCCTATTTATATACAGGTGAAGAAAAGTACAAAAAATGGGTCTTGGATTATGTGGATACATGGATGCAACGTATTGAACGGAACGATGGTATTTTGCCGGACAACGTAGGCCTTGACGGCAAAATCGGTCAGTACCGCGACGGCCAGTGGTGGGGTGGTCTCTATGGCTGGTACGGTCGATATGGCGTTATGATGATGTACGCCTCCATGAGCGTGGCCTCGGAATGTGCCTATCTTGTTTCTGGTGATGAAAAGTACCTTGGCCTTGTGCGATCGCAAATCGATCAGTTGCTAAAGCGAGCACAAACCACTAAGGAAGGTCAGACCTTGGTGCCTTATCGAAGAAACAAAAAAGGCTGGCACAGCTATAGGCCGATGATGATACGTGATATGGTACACCTTTGGCACGCATCTATGAACGATGCCGATCGGCATCGCATCGAACAAATGCATAAAGGACATAAATTCCGTCCATTGAATATGGAGGGACTATGGGGGAAGAATACACTCGACCACTTGGACAAGGAAAAATACGAACCAGGCGAACCCTTTGACTGGAGTAGGGAAATGGTACAAGGCGATCGCACCATGGGAAAAAGTGAATATGCCCGTTTTATGTTCTATACAGGAGAAAACCCCGATTGGCCACTGGAAGCTCTCAAGGCCGATTTTCAGGAAATGACGAACCGTATGGAGTTGATGCGAAACGATACACGAAAAATATCAGAAATCACTGGGGACGATACCTACCCTAACAACCCGATACTGATAAAGGCTTTGCAACAAACTACAATGGGAACACCGCAGACCATTTATTTTGGGGGACTGTTACGTGCTACGGTTCGTTATTTTGACGTAGACCGAAAACGACCGGGGCTTCCAGAAGACGTCTCCGCATTGATCGAAAAATTGGAAAAGAATAAGTCAACAGTACACCTCATTAACCTCAGCCCTGTTCACAAACGAAGACTATTTATTCAGGCAGGTGCTTTTGGCGAACACCAATTCACCGATGTTGTATTTAGTAAAGCCACAAAGAATGATGATGGCACTTTTTCAACGGAAGGCCGAAAACAATCGATTAATGGAAAATATGTTGAGGTTGTGATGCCCCCTGCAAGTTCCATTCAATTGCATTTGGGAATGCAACGTTTTGTAAACAAGCCATCTTATGATTTTCCGCCAATGGAGTAAAACCCATGGTCCACGTTTCATTAGATTCAGAATTAGTATAAATATATGGCAATCGGATAAATAATATAGGCTCTATTTTCAAACGGCTAGTATCTAGCTATTTCGGTATGGCCCTAAAGGTGAAAAACGAAAAATCATCTCGCTTCTCTTTGGGGTAAGCGAAGCTTACAGAAGGAGATTAAAAAGGAGGCGTTCAATTTTTATTTTTAAATATAAAATTCAAGTAAAATGCGAAAACATTATTTTCAAAAGGAAGACCTAAGTAAAATAACCCGTTTTAAGAGAAGTTTGTTGCAAAACCTAAGTGCAGGAGGGTTCATTACCATACTCTTTCTTGTCCCACAGCTTTCACAAGCCCAGAACAAGGTACAAGGCGAAAAGTTTATTGTCGAACCACCAACACTTGAAAATTTGGGGTTCGAGTGGTATATCGATGGTGATGATAACCGTAATGCTACAGTAAAGGTCGAGTATCGAAAGGCGGAATCGGGCAATGAGTGGAAAGAGGGAATGCCGCTCCTAAGAATCGGGGGGGAACATATCGAAAGAGCGGGAATCGATTACACGACCCCACATATGTTCGCCGGAAGTATTCTGGACCTCAACATCGGTACCGGGTATGAGGCCCGCTTTACATTGGAAGATCCTGATGGGGTCGATGGGGAAGCCGTTAAAGTAGTCATTGTTGCCACACGTGCCGAGCCCAAGGCCTACCGTGAAGGAAGGGTAAGACATGTATATTCCCAATACTATACCGGTGAGAAAGAAGAACCGAACTACCCGGGCCTGGTTTCTGCCTACGGCGGTTCAACCCACACCAAGGGGGATTGGTACGTCGTAGCCGAAGATCCGGTCCAGCCCGGGGATATTATTAAAATACATGGAGGACTCTATCAGGCTCCCCTTCTAAACTATCCCGATTGGAACAATATCCCATTCGATGGAACATATTGGTTCACGCAGAAAGGCACTGCCGAACGCCCAATCGTAATCGAGGCGGCAGGGGATGGCGAGGTCATCTTTGATGGTGCCGGAGCCCTCAATCTATTTAATGTCATGGCCACCGACCATCATACTTTTCAAGGGCTTACTTTTAGGAATGTCGACAGGGTTTTCGAAGCTGGTAGGAAGCATCTGGCAGGGGCAAGTAATTTAACGGTACGGAATTGTCGTTTTGAGAACGTCGGTGAGGGCATACGAACAGAATATGCAGGTTCAAAG
The DNA here is from genome assembly GCF_900103215.1 of Kriegella aquimaris. GTDB lineage: Bacteria > Bacteroidota > Bacteroidia > Flavobacteriales > Flavobacteriaceae > Kriegella > Kriegella aquimaris. The sequence goes on along the minus strand of NZ_FNGV01000002.1, from coordinate 31,959 downwards.
AACTTCCTTATCCAAGACAATGTTATCCTTGGTCGCGACGACCGTTACAGATTGTACGGTTGGGCCGCTCATCGGGAGGGCCTAATTCCTTATGGAACGCACCTAATGGATTCTTATTATGGCATCAAAGTGTACGGATCCGGGCACGTAATCGCCTATAATTCCATTGCATTCTTCCATGATGCCATTGGTATATCGACCTATGGCACTCCTGAGAAAGAACAGGAATTAAAAGCAGTGTCGAACGATATTTACAACAATGACCTACACCTGTTGGTCGATGACTTCGTCGAGGCGGACGGAGGTGTGCACAATATTCGTGTCATGCGGAATAGAGGTGTAAACACTGCACAGAGCGGAATAAGTGCCCAACCCGTATTTGGTGGTCCTGCCTACTATATCAGGAATGTTCTCTATAATATAAACAAGGGAGGGGCACTCAAAATCCATGGAGGGGTGCCCGGCCTCACAGCCTATCATAACACATTCATTGCGGAAAACAACGGTGGTGGAGCACACCCAAATTCGAACTACCGGAACAATTTGTTTCTTGGTTCTGACGGGCCGACATACATTGCCAAATTTCCCTATACAACTACCTATTCGGTAGCTGATTACAACGGGTATCGGCCAAATCAAGGTCCTGAGAGTCTTGAAAATCAATATAGATGGTTGTCACCCAATGGGGAGGAAGTAGAATTTAAGACATTAAAGAGCTTAAGCAAAGCCAGTAGTCTTGAAAAGCATGGTATAATGGTCGATTATGATATTTTTGAGGATCTTCAGAAACCGGTCCAAGCACCGGTAGGCACACCGCTGGGTGATATGCCAGGTCCGGTTTATCATGCAGTAGACCTTAACTTTAAACTTAACCCTAAGGGAAGGGCGGTTGATGCCGGAGTCATTATTCCAAACGTAAATGATGGCTTCAATGGAAAGGCACCGGATTTGGGTGCACTCGAAGTAGGCGGTCCAGCTGTTATCTACGGAGCGCGTTACCTTGACCCCGGTCAAGAGTTCTACCGCTAGTGATGAACCTTCCTATCAAACGGAACCGGAAGGCGAATGTACTACGGCCATGTAACGATTTGTGAACAAACCGTCCCGAAGTTTTCCGATTTTGGACTGATTTTTTCTTCTATTTGAAACTCAAAATATAGCCCGCAAGTGCTCTGGCCTCTTCTTCACTCAAATGTGCATTTGCGGGCATGATAATATTGCCCGACCAGTTCCCCGTTCCTCCATTAATAATTCTTTTGGCGAGTGAGTCCAAGGCGTTATTGTCCTTGGCATACCGTTCAGCAATTTGGTCAAAGCTTGGGCCGATTATTTTTTCATCGGGCCGGTGGCAGGTCAAACACGTTTCACCTAATAAAAGTTGACGCCCTTTTTCAAATTTGGGTTGTACAGGGAGCCTTTCCTTCCAAAGAGCCACCGATTCACGCAGCTTGGTATTTCCGGAATTTGGTTGTTGTTTGCCCTCAACATAACGAATACGTTTAATAGAGGCATTTTCATTTGCACTATAGCTTTGACTACCATATTCAAGCAGGTACAACGAACCGTCCGTACCAAATTTCATGTCAATGACTTTATTATAAAAATGTTCGGGTAAAAAAGGCACCATATTTTTTACTTGGGTACCACTTTCGTCTAGGTCAATACTCATCACCCAATTGCGCACCCAATCAAAAATAAACAACCGTTTATCGTAATACCGGGGAAATTTATCGGATGATTCAGGATAATCACTTGTATAATAGCGGGGACCGACCATGATTTGGATTCCACCACTTCCTGTATAGGGGAATACAGTGCTCGCCTTTCCCTTCGGATACCACAAAACTGGTTTCTTAATTGGAGGCAATTCTTCTAATCCTGTATTGTTGGGAGATTTATTTACAGGTCTCTCAGGGTCGAATGGTTCACCTACTTTCTTCGTATCATAATCATAATCATTGTACATCTTATTGTCGGCCACGGCATAGGGCCATCCGTAAAAACCTGCTTCCTTGGCAATGTTCACTTCATCATAGCCCTGCGGACCTTTTTCACCTTCTGTCAAAGCATCTGGGCCAACATCTCCAAAATATAGAGCATCTGTATGCGGATCAAGACTGAACCGATATGGATTTCGGCATCCCATTATAAAAATCTCGGGTTTGGTTCTATCCAAGGACTCGGGATACAAATTGCCTTTAGGAATGGAATATGTACCATCGGGTTCGGGATGTATACGAAGGATCTTTCCAAAGTAACTATTCGTATTGGCCGACGTGCGCTGTGCATCGGTAGCCACATTTTCTGGTCGCTCGTCTATCTGGGCATAGCCCGCTATATCCGCGGATTGTAGTGTAAAATCACCCATGGAAATGTACAGGTTTCCTTTTGTATCAAAACCCAAGGCATTGGTACCGTGCCAACCGTTTTCCTTTACTAAGGGGATTTTCATCACGATTATCTCCGAAGACATTTCAAGCTTACGGTCAGTGATCTTAAATCGTGAAATACGTTGATGGGTTGAATCGGCTCGAGACAAATAGGAGAAATAGATATAGCCGGTGGTTTTGAAATCCGGAGCGATTGCCATACCGTTCAATCCATTCGATTGTGAAGAAATAACGGGTAATTGGGCAATCCTATCAACAGTTCCGGTATGCTTATTGAACATATTTATAGCTCCTCGTCTTTCAATAAAAACAACATCTCCATTAGATAAAACTTCCATCTCCAAGGGCTCATCCATGGACACATGCAAGGTGTCTATCTCAAACCAATGGTCAGGCGGTGCCACAGGGGTTTTAATGGATGTATAGTCTACTTTCTTGATTTTAGCTAACGCAATATCCATAGCCGCAATAACCATGGACGGATTTGCTACTGAAATAAAACTTCCCCTACCAAACTTTTTGACGATAGGTTGCTTCACAGAACTTCCGTGGCCAAAACAACTATATAGCAGGTCGCTTTTGTAGCGATTAATTTCCGATGTACTCAACCCTATTCCCAATATAGTACCGCCAGCCTCCAAATAGCGCTCTATTATGTTTATTCGACGTGGATCGAATTGATCGAGGGACAAACCGTCCAAAATTAACACATCCATTTCAGAAATGGAGTCCTCTTGTATTATCGCAAGCTCGGAGGTGGTTTCCAATTTGTAGGGCCGGTCATTAAAGACGGTCATAATATCCGCTTCAAGCGCTATTTTAGAAACATTGGGCGAAATAGTTAAAATATGAATTTCTTCCTTGGACTTTTGGCAAGAGAAATTCACAAGGATGATAATAATGTAGGAAAAGAATAGTAAATATGTAATTCGCTTGCGAATCATACTCAAACTTTGGTATTGGTCATTTGAGCAATAGCTCTTTCAAATATAATGAAAGGAAATGGTTAATTAAGAAAGGTGTTACCCCTGTTGTATAAGTTGACAGCATAGATGTCACAATCATCGTCTTCTCTAAAGTCATTGGCCTATATTCCGATTATTGTTGTATTTAGTACTTATCCATTCAACCACCACGAGTAAGATCATATTAAAAACAGGAGGAAACACAATATACTGGTTGGTATCAGCTGGGAATATTTTCCGCAAAATACTTCAAAAGAATAACTAAAGGTTTTAGCCAATACCGTAATTAACGAGCTTTGAATATGGCAAAGTTCTGTAAAACATGTTTTATTTATGTGCACCATAAGTGGCGGAGAGCCAACTGCCTTTTTTTCAGCCCTATCTTTTCACCAGCTCACGGTAGAAATAAATAAAATTGGAAAGAATTGTACCTGACCAAATGTTGTACCCGCCCTAAAAAAGAAAAGCTCCCGATTTCTCGGAAGCCCCGTCTTTGTTGTTGTGGTCCCACCTGGGCTCGAACCAGGGACCACCTGATTATGAGTCCAATTATTTCCGTTTTCATTTATTGCCATTTGCCTTCTTATAGTCTGATTTTCAGCATTTTATGATTTTTTATTTTGCAACAAATTTCTTTTATTTTACCTTTAAAAGGCAATTTGTTGTACCTATGTTGTACCCGTTTTCGCAGACCTCATGATAAACGTCAAGACAATTTTACGAAAAAAAAAGCTTTCTGATGGAAGATATCCCATCTGTTTGAGGGTAACCAAAGACCGAAAATCGAAATATTTCAAAACCATTTTTAATGCCCACGAAAATGAGTGGAATTCCGGTGCCGGAAAGTTCAATAAACGCAACCGAAATTATCTTCAGAACAATCGATTGTTGCATAAATTTCAGGACAAAGCTTTGCAAATTCTTGGTGAACTTAAAATTGAGAGAGACGATTTCACCTTATATGACTTTGAACGAAGGTATCGGGTCGACAATAATCCGGTCCAGAATAACATTTTTATCTTTTGGAATGAAATAATTGAAGAGATGAAATCTGCCGGTAGAACGGGAAATGCAAAAGTAAATAAAGATACTTCCGATTCCATCAGAAAGTTTCATAACTCTACCCGATTGACGTTCAAAGAAGTATCCCCAACATTTCTGAACAAATATGAAGTGTACTTAAGGTCAAGGGGAGGCAGTGATGGAGGTATTGGTGTCCGTATGAGAGCTATCAGGGCACTTTATAATTTTGCTATAGAACGAAACGTTGTCAAGGAACAGTACTATCCCTTTAAAACGTACAAGGTTTCGAAATTGAAAGGTAAAGGGTTAAAAAAGGCCCTGAGTATTGAACAGGTGAAGAAAATTGTGAAGTTAGATTTGAAAAAATATTCCTTTCTGACCAACAGTAGACACTACTTTGTATTTAGCTTTTATACCCGAGGCATGAACTTTGCCGATATGATGAAACTGGAATGGAAAGCTATAGATGACGATACTATTTACTATACTCGATCCAAAACCAAAGGAAATTTTACAGTAAAGATTCTTCCGCCGGTTCGGATAATCTTAGATTTTTACAAAGAGTATTCTTTGGGAACAAAATACGTATTCCCAATTTTATTAAAGGATGAATTGACGCCCAACCAACTTGAAAATAGAAAACACAAGACCCTCCAGCGATACAACAAAGAGCTAAAAGAGATTGCTAAAATCTGCGAAATCGATAAAAATTTAAGCAGCTATGTGGCTCGGCATAGTTTCGCCAATTGTCTCAAGCAAAAAGGAGTTGCAACTGATGTCATCAGCGAATCTATGGGGCATCAGAACTTGGCGGTTACGCAGGCCTATTTAAGGGAATTGGATAGTTCTGTCTTGGATGAAGCTGCAGAATTACTGCTTTAACCACTTTTTGTCTTTTATTGGATTCAACCTGATTATCACTTTCTTGGCCCAAGCTATATAATCCTCAATATTTTTATTCATCTGATTTTCTAGAATAGCTTGCTTTTCCATTTCATTGACATACCGTTCTAATAACAATGCTTTATCCCAAATTTCGGCATCTGTAAACAATTGATCGATTTTGGCTTGTTCCAATTCTTGTTCTTCCTTGATTGCCGCTAATTTTTGTTCATCCAGTAATCGTTTGTTCTCTTCGATGGCCTGTTGCGCTCTTAAGTCGTGCCAATATTTACAGTCCTTTTCTATCCAAGCTATTATTTCCGGCAGGCATTCTTCAAGCTTGCGTTTATCTGTGTCGATCCATCTTTTATGATTGAATGAGGGACCGACCTGAAATTCTAGTTTATTGGATTGCTCCCAAGATTCCATACTCCACCCACTTTCATCTTTCTCTCTTATTCTATATACTTTCTGTCTGAGGTTTATTTCTGCCTTCTGACCAAACATTGCCACATGGCAGCTACTATATTCAAATCTTATGGTATGCCCCATTGCTTCTACGAGACGGATTAAGGTATCCATAAATCTGAGCGCCCTTGACCTTAGTATGGAATCGGTGTGGATTGGCAATAAGTTATGCTCCTGGGAAACTTGCCAGAATTTAAGTTTTTCCTTACTATTATCAATATTTTCCAATAGTTTCTTTGTGGCCCTGACCATTGGATGATATGTTACGATTCTTCCCGGTACTTTGAATTTTAAATCTTTACGTTGTTCAAGTTCAAAGGCTCGCTTATGGTAATCGGTTCTGAATTTTCTAGTCTTTAGATTTATCGGATAATGATCATTTTCTATTTTTGGCAGCGGAGTTTTATCTACTTTTTTATTGAACCTAACTTTTGACCAATAGCCCCTATTGGGCAATGGTATTTCGTTTTCTATACAAATATCTTTTAGTCTTTTTGGCTCTATTTTAAACTTCTTTGCCAGCTTACTTATCGGTTGGTCCCAGACCAAGTGATACAATTCCTGTCTATTTAGTATACTATTTTCCATTTAAGTATTAATTTTCATTATATTTGATTGTTCATGTTACATGAACATTGTAAAAAAATGAACAAATGCTGAGTACGCTCTATTTAATTGAATGGTTTGAGACCCTTGATTTTAAAACAGAGGTATACTATATGTCTCATGATAAAGAAACAGATGAAAAAATTTATGCCATAAACGATGAGCATGTATTCGTTGAATTCAAAAATGAAGTAAGACCTCAAAATGTGTATCAGTTCATTAAGAAAAGAAGTGAAAATCTACCTGTATTGGTAGCTTCCAAATATATAACACCGAAAGCAAAAGAAGCGCTAAAAAGCAAGGGTATTAACTATATCGATAGCTTCGGAAATACATTCTTGAATCTTAACAACCTCAAGCTCTATATAGAAAAGAACAATTCAAGACCGGTGCACAACCAATACTCAGAAATTTTTACTCCAACAGGGGGGCAAATTCTTTTTCAATTGCTTCAAAATCCGGAATTGATAAATGCTACATACCGTCAACTAGCAGAAATAAGCTGCGTCTCATTAGGCAGTGTTGGCAAAACCATAAAGGGATTATTAAAAGAAGGTTTTGCCGTTAAATGGAATAATACTAAAAAATATCAACTAATTCGAAGAGAGGAACTACTTGAAAAATGGGTTGCCTTGGTAAATGAAAAAATCTTGCCAGCTCATAAAATAGGCAATTACAGATTTAGTACTACTGAGCATTTTAAGATTAAGGATATCGGTCCTCGCCTAGAGAGTTGCTGGGGGGGGGAATATGGCGCAAAAATAATTACTAGTTATTTAAACCCTGAACAATACTCTCTATTTACAACCAGAGAAAAAGCTGATTTAATGCGCCGTTTTAAAATGGTTCCAGATGATAGTGGAAATATTAGTGCATACAAGTCATTTTGGAAACCAGAAAGTATCAAACTACATTTCAATTATGGCGAAACTGCTGTAAATTCCTTATTAGTATACGCCGAACTCATATATAGTGGAAACGAAAGAAACATGGAAACCGCCCAAATAATCTTTGATGAGTATATCAAACCTAACTTATAAAGACTATTCATTTGCCCACCACGGTGAGGTCTATAAGATTTTGGAAGAAGTCTTTACAACTCACCATATCAAATACTACCTGATAGGTGCGAATGCCAGGGATGTACAACTTTACAAGGTCGGCATTAAACCCGCACGTAATACGGCAGACATTGATTTTGCAGTCATGGTGCCCGATTTTCAAAAATACGCTATGTTGTTTGATGAAATTTGTCGTAAAGGATTCAGAAAAACAAATGAAAGCTATCGATTGCTGTATGATAAGACGAATACCATACTCGACCTACTGCCTTATGGAGAAATTGAGCAAGATCACACCGTGAATTTTGATACACGTGACATGTCATTATCTGTTCTTGGTTTTAAAGAGGTAGGTGAACAAGCTGAAGAGGTACTTATCAAGGAAGCTGGTTTTTCATTACCCACTTCACCCGTAGTGGGATTGATAATTCTAAAATTGGTATCCTGGAGTGATAAACAAGATAGAACTAAAGATTTAGAGGACATCTCATTACTTCTCAACTCCGGGTGGGAATTCTATGAGACTGAAGCCTATGAAAGCCATTTAGATCTTTTTAATGATGATTTTGAAATGACCACTGCAGCGGCCAGGATCATAGGTAGAAAAATGAAACCGATTTTAGCATTGAACGAAAAATTGTATCAAACCATAATTAATACCTTAGAAGCTGCGATTCTGGAAAAAACCAAAGCAAATACCACGGAGGTCATTCTTGCCATGAATATGAAAAAATCTTTACAAGAAGTTCAGTATATTTTAAAAGAAATCAAACAAGGGATTATCGAAGATACCCCTGAACAACGTATTTGAAAATACCATTTACCAAGTGTTTTGATTGATTTTTCCTTCAACAATAAAAATAATCTACTTTTAGGAACTAAACCTGACCAAAAATAAATGCCATTATTCCAAACTTCGGTACTAAAAAAATACCTATCTCAACAAGACCATAGAGCTGTAGAAAAAGCCTATCGGAAATATTCAAAATATTTTCTCAACGCAGAGATACAGGAAAATATACGCAGTAGCAAGGAAGAGCAATTTCAAGCTACTTTTCTTACCGAACTGTTTGTGAATGTATTTGATTATACCATAAATCCTAGTCCTAAATACAATCTAACCACAGAGTACAAAAACGAAAAGAACAATCGGAAAGCAGATGGTGCCATACTAAACGATGCTACAACGCTTGCCGTCGTAGAGCTAAAAGGTACTAATACCAAAGATTTGGAGAGTATACGACGCCAAGCGTTCGATTATAAAGTAAATCATAAGGGTTGCCGATATGTGATTACCTCCAATTTCGAAAAGTTGCGGTTTTATATCGATGATGCCACTGCTCACGAGTCTTTTGACCTATTCCAACTAACACCGGACAGATTTGCTCTTTTATATTTGTGCTTGTATAAAGATAATCTGCTTACTGGCGTACCGTTTAAAATCAAGCAGGACTCATTGGTCAAGGAAGAGCAGATTACTAAGGAGTTTTATAACGATTATTCGCTTTTCAAACGGGAACTTTTTCGCGACCTGGTAAAACGGAACGCCAAAAAAATTCGAATAGAAAGACAGCAGGAATTAAAGGAAATATCTACCAATCTTGCCTATCAACAGGAATTGCAAGGTCTGGAAAAAAACGTAAAACTGGCCCTGTTTAAGAGGTCACAAAAACTGATAGATCGCTTTCTGTTTGTCTTTTTTGCGGAAGATAGAGGCCTTCTCACGCCCAACTCTACCCTTCAAATACTTGAAAAATGGAAGGCAGATATGGACTTTGGGGATGAACGCCCTTTGTACAATTTGTTCAAGCAATATTTTAACTATTTGGATACCGGAAGAAAAGGAACGTCTAGCAGGGCAGAAATTTATGCCTATAATGGTGGCCTTTTTCAACCGGATTCTATTCTTGACGGTTTAGAAATCGATGATAATCTGCTATACCGCCATACTCTAAAACTGGCCAAGTATGACTTCGAAAGCCAAGTAGATGTCAACATTTTGGGACATATTTTCGAAAATTCCCTTAACGAGATAGAAAGCGTCAACGCAGAAATCGAAGGTGCCCAGTTCGACAAACAAAAAAGCAAGCGTAAAAAGGACGGTGTCTTCTATACCCCCAAATACATCACCAAGTACATTGTTGAGAATACCATAGGCAAACTGTGCGAAGAGAAGAAGGCAGCTCTTGGTTTTAAGGAAGAAGAATATTTCAGGGGCCGAAAACACCGACAGAAAGCCACCGTTCAAAAATTGGTAGATATTCTAGATGAATACCGCGATTGGTTATTACAATTAACTATCTGTGATCCCGCTTGTGGTTCTGGGGCATTTCTCAATCAAGCCTTGGATTTTCTCATCAAAGAACATCAATATATCGATGAGCTTAAAGCAAAAGTGTTAGGTGGCGGTCTCCAATTTCCCGATATTGAAAACACCATATTGGAAAACAATATTTACGGCGTAGACCTCAATGAAGAGTCCGTCGAGATTGCCAAACTTTCACTTTGGTTACGTACCGCACAACCCCGTCGAAAATTGAATGATTTGAGTAGCAACATCAAGTGCGGTAATAGCTTGATAGATAGTAAAGCTATTGCTGGAGAGAAAGCCTTTCACTGGGAGACTGCTTTTCCTAAAGCGTTTGCAAATGGTGGTTTCGATGTAGTAATTGGGAATCCACCTTACGTTGATCTTAAAGCCTTAGATAACAGTCTTATAAAACATCTATTCAGTAAGTATAAAACATCAAATAACCGTATAAATTTATACTCAACATTCATCGAGAAATCGACTTCATTACTTCGAGAAAAAGGTTATTTGTCATTCATAATTCCATCTTCTTTACTAACTCAGGATTCTTATAAAAAGCTACGAGAACTTTTGTTAGATAAGACTACTATAGAAAATATAGTAAGGCTTCCAAATGAGTCTTTTGGTGGTGGGGCGGGAGAAGTAAAGGTGGACACTATTATATTAACTTTTGGAAATGGCAGATACAAGTCTGAAACAGAAGTCATAATATATAAAGGTTTTGATAGGATTACTGAAATTGCAGATTACAATGCCGACATACACTTCTTTACAGATTCACAAGAATGGAACAAAGATTCTGAAAATATTTTTAGGATTAATGTGGATAGCAAGACTATTGGTTTGCTCGAAAAATGTCGAAGCGACACCGAAAAGCTGAGTGATTGTGTTGATTTCTGCTTAGGATTGACACCTTATGATAAGTACAAAGGTCATACTCAAGACCAAATCAAGGGGCGGGTTTTTCATTCTGACTTTAAAAAGGATGAGAGTTTCAAAAAACTTTTGGCTGGAAATGATATTGTAAGGTATAATGTGGAATGGGGTGGTAGGGAATGGATAAGCTATGGGGATTGGTTAGGTGCTTCAAGAGAAAAAAGATTTTTCACAGACAAAAGGATTCTTGTCAAGCAAATTATCGATTGGAGCGATAAAAGAATCTGGGCAGCCTTGACTGAGGAAGAGCTTTATAATACTCAAAACGCATTCAATTTGTTGGCTAAGGACGACTATGAACCAGAGTTCATTCTAAGCTTAGTCAATAGCAAATTGATGTCTTTCTATCACAAAAAACAGTTTTTGGAAGAGTACAAAGATCGCTTTCAGAAAATATTGATTAAGGATGCAAAAGAGTTTCCGATAAAAAAAGTCTCGAAAGAAAATCAAATGCCATTTGTTCAACTAGTCAAAACAATAGTTGATACTGTCTCTAAAAAAAGAGATTTGATACAGAAGTTTGTAAGTTATTTGACTTCTAAATTTAGTCTCGCTAAAATTTCGCGTAAGATTGAAAACTGGCATGATCATGATTTTGGAGATTTCATTAAAGAACTCAATAAAGCGATTAAGGCCACTAATAAATTACGAGAGAAAGCAGGACAAGCTCCAGTAACCACCCTTACAAAAACTGACGAGTTTGAGTGGTTGGATCTATTTGAACAAAACAAGAAAAAAGCCCAAGATTTACAAACACAAATTGATGCTATCGAGCAACAATTAGATGCAATGGTGTATGAGTTGTATGGGTTAACTGAAGAGGAAATAAGAATAGTTGAACATAAATAATATGTTAGGAAATAGAAGAACTGGGCTTGTCCCTACCGAGGACGACATTATCAACAATTCAAAACCAAATCACTTGTATAGTCATGAGTTTGAGAAAGGAAGGTTTTTTCAAGTAGTACATGAAGATGAGGAAGGGTTTGAGATTAAACTGTCGACCAGAACTATGCTCAAGGCTGTTTATATAAAAGAAAAAAATGATATTGAGGGAATTGAGATTATAAAACTTATTGGTAAAGATGAGAAGCAAAAAATTGGTTTTAGTAAGTTTAACTTAGCTCAACTTAAAGCTTTTTTGAGCTTTTTGACTCAAACTGATTTATCCGCGATTTCTGAAAAACGCATTAAAATTGCCGATTCCGAACTTACACCTGAAAACATCAAGCTTATAAAAACACTTCTTGCCAAAGATGGTGGTCAAGAGGTAGTTGAATCCGTTATAAAAGAAGGAATCATAACATCTCGCGATATTGTTAACGTCGCTTTTAGGAAAAGAGGAGTAGATTATTTTAAGAAGTTGTTAGCAAATTCAGAATATTGGAAAGAATATAGGGAACTTATCCAAATGCCTAATGCAAAAGAAGAATCAACTTGGCAGGCGTTTTTTGAGCGTAACGAATGGATTTTAGGGCTTGGAATGGACTACAAATTTCAAAGAATATTACAGAAGGAGGCAAATGTTTCAGATCAAGACTTATCAAGCGGAAATTCTGTCATAACAGATTTTTTACTGTCCGATTCTAAATTTGTAACCTTCGTTGAGCTTAAAAAACCTACAACGCCTCTCTTTGGCAAAGACAAGAATCGTTCAGGAGCATGGTCGCTGTCTAGAGATTTACAAAATGCCTGTTCTCAAATTTTAGAACAAAAAGCGGCAGGACTGATAAAGTTTGACAAACCGCAGGAAGACGGCGACGGAAATTTAATTGCTGAAAAAGCATACGACTCTAAGACTATTATAATATTAGGAAATTGGATGGAGTTAGAAAGTTCTGAAAACTATCAGGAATCAAGAATAAAGAAAAAAACACTTGAACTATACCGAAATGATAGTCGGAATATTCAGATACTTACCTATGATGAATTATTTGAACGCGCGAAATTCATAGTAAACAATCTTAAAAAAAATGATTGACCAAAACCTTTGCCAGGATTCATTTGGTGATTCAACGGGGATGGGACATGAAACTACTCAATTAAGCTTTATGAAATCGCATTTTTTATTTTTATTGACAATTCTATACCCCTTAGCTATAGAGGCTCAAGCAGATAAGGTTATGGGTGAAATAGAGGATGCTTTTGAAGAATACCAATCTGCATTTAAGAAAACCCAACAAGGCATTTATTATATCGATCAAGCTTTCGAACAGTCGACTATTTCAGATATTCAATATGAGGCCAGTAGTGCTGAAAGTGAGATGTCAAGTGCAAGAACTAAGGCAGGCTACGCCGAAGATGAAGCTGATGACGCAGAAAGCGAAGCCAGTAATATAGACTGTGATGATGTAGAAGACTTTGCCGCAGATGCAGAAGACTATTTTTATGAGGCAAAAAGAGCTTTATCGAATGCTGAGAGCGAACTCTCTAGCGCGTCATACGAAGAAGACCCTGATTATCTAGCAGATTATTTGAATAATGCCAAAAGTTACGCAAACGATGCATTATCAAAATTAAATGAAGCGGTAGATGAGTTGAATGCTGCCGTCAAATCTCTTCAAAATTGTGCCGGCGGCAGTATTGACTCTGAGGGCAGCTCAATTAGTTGCGATGCCTTTCAAGATTTCATACTAGACCATGGATATCGAAAAGGTAGCGTAGGAAATTATACTTTGGATTCCGATTGGCTGACAGAAGTGGCCGCTTATGACTATGACTATAAAATATATGTGGTTGCTAAAATAAAAGTGAAAAACAGCTATTCATCCCGTTCCTATATTTTTTGTGATATTCCCTCTAGTAAATGGTCAAATTTTAAGAATGGCGGTTATGGAGAGCGTGAAACCTATGGTGAACGCTTTCACGATAATATTATGGAATATGTTTGTAATTGCGAATGAACATGATTTGAAAATGAGCTTTCTTGTTGTAAATGTTGGTTTACAGAATGAGTAATTTTAGGTTGGTAAAAAGAGAGATAAATAGTATGAGTGTAATAATTAGAAACAGGACTATAAGGCCGAGTACTAGAGATGCTAATTCCCCTTATCGTATCAAAGTTGAGAACGCTAAACTTAGTGATGAAATAATAATATTTATTGACCACGAATCTATGGACTTTAGAGCCATATATAGGTGTAAAGGTGATTTGTTCCAAGAATCTGATTCAATTTATTTTAAAGTTGAAAGCTTAAATGGTAAGAATTTAATTAAATGGAGGAATGAAATAACACCGGAACTAATAAGATGAAAAAAAGAATAAGCAATCGACTACTTGTGAGGGGGGGGAAACAAAATACAGGAAGTAGAAATGGAGTTATTAGCGGTATACATAGATAATCATTTTCTTTTCAAAGAACCAATATATCTAAATTTTGGCGGTGAATTCACTTTCAAATTTGAGAAGGTTGAGGGACTCGTAAAAATTACAAATAACGAAAATACTCGGCATATAAGGGGGTTTTATAAAAAAGGCGTATCCAATATTAGTGCAATAGTTGGTAATAATGGTGTGGGTAAGACCTCTTTAATGCGGATTCTAAATCAAGAACCCAAATCTAATACATTGGCTGTTTATGGCAAGGAGAATAAAATTTTTATCCAGAATGCAACAGATAACCAAATTGGTGCTGATTTTGATTTTAAAGATATAAATTATGAAGATTGCCCATTCCCGCTTTATTACTCTAATATTCTTGATTATACGCTAAAAGACTTCAACAGCATAATCTCTGAATCTAACCAAATAAAGGATAGTCTCACTGACTATTATTATGACACTATAATCCGACAAGTATTTTTTTTATTTAATAAAGGTGAATACCTAAGTAAAAAATATCCGGAACTTCCGATTTATCAAGACATCTCGGTGTCAATAAACAATTTATCTAAATCACAATTTTTAGATTCTCCTTTTTATAAGGAAGCTACAATTGGTAAATCAATATCGGAACAACTTAAAATGCTATGGAATTCATATGGCTATGAATCCGAAGAAATGATTCATAAAAATGAAGAGTTTCTGAAAAACTTTGAGGTTTTTGTTCTTTCCCTTTTGGTCACCGACGATACATTCGCACAGACAAATGGCAATGGATTTTCAATTGGTTTCGAGGATATACTTAAACAAGAAAGTTTTGAGAAAAAGTTGGAGTTATTTCTAAAGAAACGACTGGATAACATTGATGGACCACTATTTGAAATTTTGGATGAGAAACTAGGAGTTAAATTCGATAGTATTGAAGAATTAATTGATAACGTCAGAGCTGATAAAATATCTCAGATTGCAGGTGGGTTTGACTTTAATAAAATTAAAAATCATGCGATTCAAACAATTGTTAGATATAATCGAGTTTTTAAGTTGTATGATTTTATTAAGAAAAACAATCAAATTTTTCAAAATTCCAAAAAGAGCTCAGAACTTATACTAAAAGTAAATGATGAAAAGACTCAAGAGATATTAAAAGAACTCTTTTTATTATATCAAAATGTGTATGAAACTTTTCAGTATATACAATTCGAGTTTCGCGTTTTTAATGTCAGTCCTTCACGCAAAATGTCTACAGGTGAACAGGCAATACTAAATTTGTATGGCGCTATCTATACCTTCACCTTAAAAGATAAGCATCACTTTCGAGAAAAGAATTCGTATATATTACTCTTAGATGAACCAGAACATGGTTATCATGCTGTTTGGAAGAAAAAATTCATTTGGACTCTTAATGAAACTCTTCCAGCTTTATTCTCTAATTTAGAACAAAATCCATCAGTACAAATTATTTTTACTACTCATGATGCATTAACCTTGTCAGATTTACCTAATGATAAGATTAGTTATTTGAAACGATTAGATGATGATTCAATTAAGGTTTTTCACCAAGATGATTTAGACAGACCCAGTAAATCGTTTGGTGCTAATATTACAGATTTATTAGCTGATTCTTTTTTTGTGGAAGATGGCCTGATAGGTGATTTTGTCAAAGAAAAAATTCAGGATACTATTAAATGGCTGAATGATATTGACAGAGATATTGATAGGAAATTATATCATAAAAAAATAATTAAAATAATTGACGAACCAATTGTACAAAGAAAACTTTCTGAAATGTATGATGAAATTTTTAGAGAAGATTTGGAGCTAGAGATTATTGACACTCAAATTAAATTTTTGGAGAACCTCAAATCTAATAAAGATAACAGGCCATGATTTTTTTAAACCCGGAATCTTTCAAGATAAAAAGTGCCAAACATCAGCATTTAAAAGAAATGTTAGACTTATTGTTTATTCGCATAGATAAAATCGATAATGATTGTGTCAAATCTTGGTTTGATTTTTTTGTGAATGATTATTTGGAAGTCTTGATTTCTGGTGATATTAACGCAGCTTATGAATTAAGTGCGAGACTTAATTCGGAAGTAAGTGGTAGTTCTTTTCTTTTGAAATATGTCAAACAAGTATTTAATTATGATTGGTTTATTTACAAAACAAAAACAAGGTATTCTGGATATGATTTAGCTAAGAATCTTGATGCCACCACTTGCACCTATTGCAATAGGAATTATACCGTAACAGTAGCTTCAAAAAATGGTAATAAAATTACAAGACCACAGTTTGACCACTATTTAGATAAATCAAGACATCCTTTTCTAGCACTATCTTTTTACAACCTAATCCCTAGTTGTTCAATATGTAATTCAAGTGTTAAGCATGGTTTGGAATTCAGCTTAAATAAACACGCTCATCCCTATCTAGATGAGAGTATTAATAATTTTAGATTTTCCTATGAATATTCCAACGATCCTTACCATAAAAATGGGCTTAAAATAAAAACGGAAGTCCATCAAGACTGGTATGTCAAGAATTTGCTAACCGACTTAAAAATTGATGAAATTTACAATGCTCATACCGATATTCTTTTTGAACTTTTAAAAATAAAACAATCCTATTCTGATAAATATCTTTCAATTCTAGAAAAAGAGGTTCTTAATGGCTTAAAAGTATCTCGATCTGAAGTCTATAGGCTTGCTTTTGGAGTATTCTATGATGAGCCAGATTTTGATAAACGCCCGTTTAGTAAGTTCAAAAAAGACATCCTCAAAGAGTTAAATATTATAACCTAATATAAAGTTTCAAACGGAAAAAATAAAGCGATCTATTCTTGCGTATCATGACTTGTCGGCAAAAGGTATCAGTAAATTGAATGCAACAATAATTTTACAACTGTAGTTGGAAAAACTGTAATTAAAAAATCATGGTAAAACAATTTCAATATATTAAGGATTTAGCATCACAATACCATATATACAGTACAAAAAGTGAATTGCTTTATGAGGCAATCAATAATCTCGGAATAGAGCAAGTTAATAGCTTTTATGAAGATTACTCCAATCTAGAGAATGGTTTACGACCAGTAAACCTTCTACGTGCTGAAGTGGCAAGATTTATGCTGGATGGCATAATAATTACTCCGAAAATTGTTGAAGACATTAAGGATAAAATTCGTTCAAAACAATTGGAGGCATTTGATCATTTACCGAACACTATAATTGAGGAGTTAAAACAGTATCCTGTTGGAAAAAGAGATATGTTCGCTAATTGGCAAAACCCATGGAAAGTTTTTCATACTTTTTTCTATAACAAATGGGAGCCAACTAGAGAAACCGTTCAAAATTATCTACAACAAATAGCGGAAGATATTATCGGTCAATTGAAACTAGAAGATTATACGTATCACATAGTGGATTTTCAGGGGCCTTCCAATTTTGGACAAGATTTTTGTTGGTTAGCGGTATTTCCAAACATCAAGAAAATTCACAAAAATGCCTATCAATTCTTTCTTGCAATAAGCAATGTTCCGGAAGTTGGGAGGATTGCAGGTCACGATATTAAAAATCCCGAAACAAACATCCTTGAAAAAATTCAGAATTATGATGAGGTAATAAATACTTTGAAATCTCAAAAGTCAGAAATAGTTAAGCTTAATAAAGAAGCCAGAAATTATTTTAAATTTTCACCCGGAAGTCAAGCTTCCGAATGGGAAGAATTCTACAACAAGAAACTTATAGCTATAGATTATAGTCATCTCCCTTTGAAAGATATAACGAACATTAAGAGCCTTCAAGAGCTTAATTTAGAAGCAGGTCTTCCTGAAAAGAGCCAATCCAATCAAACATGGAATTTATGGTTCTTTAAGACGGCAAATATTGGTGATGTTGTTTTTGTAAATAAGGGTATAAATACTTGTTTAGGAATTGGTCTTATTGATGGAGAATATTATTATGACTCCTTAAAAAATGGATACAAGCATCGTAGAAAAATAAATTGGTTGACAAATAGAGTATATCAATATAAATCGAGAAGTCTAAAAGGGTACAAAAGTTTATTTAGGCCAGACACTTTTAGCCCAACCAAAATTTGGAGCTTTCTATTGGATGAATATGTACGTCTTTATCCCGAATTAAAAGAAATATTCACAGGTCAAAATCTTATTTTTGAGTCAGTAAGTATCACAAGTAATAATATCGAATCTGGGGATTTAGAGACACAGGAAGAATTGGATGATGAAGAACCAATTAATTTCTGGTGGCTAAATTCCAACCCGAAAATATGGAGCATCACCAACCATCAAGAAGGAGAGAAACAAAAATATACTACGCACAACGAGAAAGGTAATAAAAGAAGAATCTATAAATACTTCGAACAAGCTAAACCAGGAGATCTTATTATAGGCTATGAGAGTTCACCTACAAAACAAATTAAGGCCATATATGAGATTACTAAAGGAATTCACAACACGGACGTTGGAGAAGAAATTGAATTTGAATTAATAGAAAAGCTTGATATCCCCGTCAGTTGGAACGAGCTTAAAAATATCAACGGTCTTCAGGAATGCGAGGTATTTAAAAACAATCAAGGTAGTCTATTTAATATTTCGGAAGAAGAATACGATATAATCAGAGAAGTAATAGACACTAAAAATATTATCACAGACCTTCGACTTAAAAAAGGTAATAATAAATACTCATTTAAGGACGATAGCGACAAGCCATTTATTAGTGAGAAGAATTTCCTAAAAACAGTATCATTACTAAAGCGTAAGAAAAATATAATTCTACAGGGACCTCCGGGAGTTGGCAAAACCTTTATTGCCAGAAAATTAGCCTACGAAATAATGAAAGAGGTTAACAATGCACATATAGAAATGGTTCAATTTCATCAATCTTTTAGTTATGAAGATTTCATTCAAGGTTTAAGACCAACCCTAAAAGGGACCTTTGACCTGAAAGATGGCATATTTTTTACTTTTTGTAGAAGAGCCCAAGCCCATCCAGACAAGCCTTTCTTCTTTATAATAGATGAAATCAACAGAGGTAATCTCAGTAAGATTTTTGGAGAACTCATGATGTTGATAGAGGCTGACAAACGCGATTCAGCATACGCACTAAAATTAACTTACGCCGAAGATGAGGAAGATCGTTTTTATGTGCCGAACAATCTATATATAATTGGCACAATGAATACTGCAGATAGATCCTTAGCAATAGTTGATTATGCACTTAGAAGGCGTTTTGCCTTTATCGGATTGCAACCCGATTATGGCACCAATTTCCAAGAATTCCTGAAAAGCAAAGGTTTGTCAAAAGAACTGGTAAACCATATAAGTATATCTCTTAAAAAAGTAAATGATAAAATAAAGTCGGATAAAAATTTAGGCGAAGGTTTTCAAATTGGTCATAGCTATTTCTGTGGATTTGAATCAGGTGAGAATGAAATGGAATGGTGGCAAGGGATACTTGATTTTGAAATTCAGCCTATGTTGGAAGAAATATGGTTTGATGAGGAAGATAATATTTCGGAAACAATTAGAATCCTTCAGCGTTAAATGCATATACCAATTGAAAATATATATTATTTACTATGCTATGCATGGAATAAGTTAGAAGAAAAAGAGCGCGTAAATATTTCGGTAGATGACTCTATGGAAATAAAAGATTTATTTGCCAAAATATTAATTAATGGCACAAGGATTCTTTTAAAAAGAGGCATCGATAAAAGCTACGTCGACCGCACACAGGAAATAGTTGGCGTTAAAGGGAAAATACAAATTAGTGCAAGCTTGAAAAATAACCTGTTAGCTAAACAAAACACTATATGTTCATTTGATGACTTCTCCTCGAATATCTTATTAAATCAAATCCTAATATCAACTATCAGTAATTTAATACGCATTAATGGTCTAAATAAAGGTTTAAAAGCTCAACTTATTGGTTTGAAAAGAAAATTCAATGGAATCGATGTAATAAAAATTACTAAATCTCATTTTAAACAATTCCGAATTAATCGAAATAATCGATTTTATCATTTTCTAATGAATGTTTGTGAAATCATATATGAGAACACGATGCCTTTAGAAAATTCCGATTATTATGAATTCACGGACTTTACAAGGGATGAAAATAAAATGAATCAACTTTTTGAGGCATTCATTAGAAATTTCTATAAAATTGAACAGAAAAAGTTTAATATAGTAAAGTCAGAGATTATAAATTGGCAGCTAGAATCTATGATGGATTCTAGATATCTTCCTCAAATGAAAACGGACATTACACTTATTAATAAGCATGAAAAAATTATTATTGATGCCAAATATTACCGAGAGACCATGTCATTTAATTATGATACGGAGAAAATAAAATCCAATAACCTGTACCAATTATTCAGTTATCTTTTGAATCAAGAAGATAATACAGAAAGGAACAATCTAGCCAAAGGAATTTTGCTATATCCAACTATAGAAAAGGAATACAATTTAAATTTTAGATATAAGAGGCACAATATTGAAATTAAAACACTAAATCTAAATAATTCTTGGCAGAGTATTTCCCGAAGACTCCATCAGATTATAGGATACCCAAGTTAAATTGTATTTAGTAATGTTAATGTTAGATAATAAAAAGAATAAGAAACGTACAGCCTGATTAAAAAAATGGTTGTTTTATAGAGGTTTTGTAGTCCTACCCTTCGAGCAACTTTAAATCAAAAAATTCAAAAAATAAGCAACAGACACTAACAAAGTCCCAAATCTTACCATAACCTGACCGCGCACGGATCCTGTGGAATTTTTGTAGTGTTCCGGCAGATAAGCGTCAAGCAAAAATTCCATAGGGCGCACTTGCTTACTTAAATTTAGCACGAGGTTTCTTTTTCTCAAGGTTCGTGACCGCGCGACGGCAAAAATAAAGGCATGGGGCGCTTTTTAGATTTTACTTGACTCATTAATCTACATTTTCAAAGAATTTGATGGCATATCGACAATAGTCTATTATCAATTCTTTATCGGTTTCAAATTCTTTTCGGCTACCAAGCCAATTTCTACATTTTTCATGAATTACTTTACCTGCTTTCAACTCTTTATAGGAAATACATTTAATGTGTTTAGGGGAAAGTAAAACAAAGAGAGCATTTTCAAAGGGGTAATCGCCATAAGACTCAATATCCTTTATGCTAAGACTACCATTCTTTCTAAATTTAACTTCAATAAAATGTGCTTGCTTGTCTTTAAAAACTACAAAATCTGGCATTTGGCGAATATTCTTTGAGACATCACCTCTAACACCTTTCAATAAATCGGAAATACCTGGTATTGAATTTTCCATCCCGTACTTAAACACCTGAAAACCCAGTGAAATAAAAAGTTGTTCAACAATGGTTTCTGCAATTCTACCCTTGATTACTCCGGACACCCATGGGTTTCCATTCTGTTTTTGAAAGCAATCTTTGCAGTGGCCATTATTAAATTTGGTATAGGCCCCACATTCGATACATTCTGGCATAGATTTTAAAAATATTGTTGAAGTAATTATTATTCTACCAAAATAGAAAATACCGAACAGTTTAGCAATTGTTAACGGTATGAATAAGGAATTTTCTTATACAATCGAGAAAAAAGGGTAGTTTGCTCACTTTTCCAGCCATGCCCTTTTTCGAAGGTCGCATTCATTTTTTTGCATGCTTTGGGATCGCGTAGACTGAAAAATTTTAGGTCAGCCTTACCCCTTTTGCCATTTGCTCGTTATAATATTCGTAATCCCCTCCGTATTTATCTATAAAACTGGCTTTGGAGACAAATTCCCCTATACCGTGTTTTGCTCCCATTCCCTCTTTGATCCAAAATAAGGTCTTCTCCCCAAAATCAATGAAGACAGGTCTCTTAAACATAAACCAGCACTTTCGGGCATAATGCCAACAAAAACGCTTTTTGCCTTTTTGATCGTTCGTTAAATTGTGTTTAACATTCCATTTATAATTGTAGTCGTCCAGTTCCCTAATAAAGAAGTTGTCTTTGAAATGGACTCCATTTATGAGCCAAATCATGCGTCGACCGTAGAATTCCTCTCCTTTTCTAATCACGTCCTTTTGGATAGGGGAGTTTTGAAGCTCTATTACTACCTCGCTTTTCGTAAATATATCGGCTATATGCCATTTATCATTCTTCCTAACAACAATCTCGGCATTATCCTTTCCAAACGTCATTTTCCAATGTAGATGCCAGTATGATTCAGGCTCCTACCATGTGTCGCAATTTTCATCCCTGAAATGAGCCCAATGCCATACTTTGACCTCTCCGCATTTGGACAATACCCGGCCTCCACACATTGGACATTTGCCGTTTGAGTTTGGTTTTGGCCCTACTTTTACGTTATCTACGATAGCTCAGAACATACTTCGCTAAATCAGACAACAAGATAAGGAATAAGAAAAAGGCCTAAAGGTTCAGATGTATAAATCTAAAAAATTTGCCAAAAGTGCACATCGTTGAGAGGTTCAGAAGGTATCGATAAAATTTAAGTGTTTAAAATTTCCATATTAACAAGGATTTAGTTAAATGGTTATATAAGATAAATGTGCTATTAATTGCCTCATCCCAAATCCTTAACCTTAAAGTTTGCGCCTGGATCGTGTGGAATTTTTGTAGTGATTCCGATAGAAAAACGTAAAAGTAAATTTCCATAGGGCGCACCTTACTTTTGATTTGGACAACTATCTTTTCCTTAATCCATTTCTGGTATGATTCGCAAAACTCTGCCTTCTTATCAAAGTGTCCTCTCAAGTTTGAGATTACCCGTTGCTCATCTTCGGTAATTGTTATTTCTGGGAAATTCCTTATTTAGGTTACATCCAAAGACTGGGCAAGTTTT
The DNA here is from genome assembly GCF_900103215.1 of Kriegella aquimaris. Taxonomy (GTDB): domain Bacteria; phylum Bacteroidota; class Bacteroidia; order Flavobacteriales; family Flavobacteriaceae; genus Kriegella; species Kriegella aquimaris. The sequence goes on along the minus strand of NZ_FNGV01000002.1, from coordinate 9,116 downwards.
GTTTCAATCAAAGCCCATGAATAAGAAAAAATTAATATAAGGGTTACCTTATTGGGACTAGCGGTATAAACTAATAAAACCATTAGTTCAGATGAAAACACATAACTTAAATTTACCGGAAAGCAAGAAGAAAATAACTTGGAAAGTTCAGAGTGAAAAACTCCACAAATCTGCGGAATTATCCTATCAGCATTCGACACATTCCTTCAAGAGGTCACGACAGAGAAACATTTCGGACAAGGATATTTCCTTAGCTATAGAATATGGCGAGGCTTATTTTAAGCAAGGCATGATATTTTATGTTATAGGAGAGAATTCTATTCCTAGATACCTGAACTTAAAACATAGGCCCAAAAATATTGTAATCATCGTGTCTGGAAACTCTAATTGCTTGATTACCTGCTATCGATCAAAAAACCCTTTTAAGCATATAAAGAAGAAACAAAATCATCTAACGAACAGGCGGATAGATTTGGCCGCATAGTTCATGACGAAAGAGCGAATTAGTTTATCAACTCAAAGCCAGCCCAATAATAGGGGTCAGGGTATTTTATACTTATTTCTCTCTGTGCCAATTTAAGAGCCTCATTTTTTGGAGTCCCATTGACATAATAATCGTAAAAACTAATCATAAGTTCAGAGGTTTGTTTATCGGGAACTTGCCATAGGCTAACAATTATTGATTCGACCCCAGCAATTTTAAATGATCGCTGAAGCCCAAACACCCCCTCACTGCTCATGATATCCCCTAACCCACTTTCGCATGCTGAGAGCACCACTAAATTAGTATTGGAGAGATCCATTTGTGAAATTTCCATACCCGTTAAAAGCCCATCATTGCCATAATTACCACCCTTTTTGCTGTTTACTCCAGCTAGAGCCAAGCCAATTCTGGCAAGAGGATTACTGTTTGAGCTAAGTCCTTCATTTACACCAAAAATATCTTGAGCAAAATAATTTTTTAAATAATAACCATGTGTTGCAAGATGTATGATGTCATAACTTCTCCCGTCAAGGTTTTTAAAGGTTTTTTCAGTTGCAGCTTCTTTAGTGAATATCTTTGTGTGAGCCGCCACACCTCTGCCGGAAATAACACTATCAATTTTCAGCACCTCATCTTCAGTATATTCCAAATTGGAAAAGGTATTTATGCTATACGGGGAACGGCCTTCCATTTTTTTTGGGGTTTCTTTATCCTTTTTCAGGCCATAGTCTATGCCACCAAACAATGCTGCATTAATCGTCCCATTTGAATCCGCAGCGTTTTTTAAGATATCTCGTGTACTACCAAATATTTTATAGGATAAGGGACTGCCTTTAAAAATTGCAGGAAATGATAGGTTGTGTAATAATCCACTAAGAGATATCAACAACTCTTTTTTGGAATTGATAGCGGACTCAACAGGAGCAATGATAAGGCTATAAAGGGAATCTGCTTTTTGCACGTATAGCTGATTGATGCGTTCTTTACTATTGCCTTTGACATTAAGGATTGATTTCAGCTTTTCTTCTTCAAAAAGACGTATTGCCTTTGGGGCGGGCATATTTTTTTCTAGAACAAGCGCATAATAAATTACCTCTTTAGTGCCCAATTTTTCTACATTAATAAATTCAACAGCTGCTTGAGAAGAGTCAAGAGAATTTGCCACCTGTTGCCAATGGGTTTTTTTCGTTTTGAATGGAATGTAATCGGAATCTTCTTTTATGATTTTTAAGAGCTCTAATTCTCTTTTGTGATTATCTGATTTTTCTTCGTTGGAAAGATTTGATATAGATTTTCTATCCATTATATCAGCATATTGATTTTTTATTTTTTCATTCGCAATTTTTAAATACGCTCTCAGATTTTTCCTTGCATCTAAGGCAAAATTTTTGATTCCTAGCACATTATCATAAACAGCTACATAGGCCTTATCAGAATTCTGCTCGAGATATGCCGAATTTAATGCTCCCAGATACTTGTTCATATAGATCGCATAGTATTCTTTTTCTTCTTCTGTGAAGGCCACAAAACTTGTGTTAATACTCTCAAATATAGATTGGCTTATTTTCTGAGCAAATTGATAGTCAAAACCTTCAAGTTCACTTTTAATTAGCAGCTTATAAAAGAGGAGCTTCTCATAGACTCTTCTGATTTTAAAGCCAGTTACCTCCATGAGACTTAGTGCCTCTTCCACATACGGATTCGCTGTTTCAAAATCTCCAATGTTCACATAGTAATCGGCAAGAGCAAAAAGGTCTTGAATGTACTCTGGACTCTTCTTCCCCGCATTTTCTCTTGATATGTCGAGTTTTTCTGTAAAGCAAAGCTCAGCCTCCCGAAGCATCTTGATTTCAATTGTCGTATCCTTATGGGAGGAGAAAAGGTCCAAAAAACTAGATGATATTAATCTTTCATCACCCTGCCCATAATGACTCGCAAGAAGGAGGTATTTGCCCTTTATACCTAAAAATTGGCTTTTAAATAAGTCATTTTCGATTTTATCTAAGACAGTTTGTGCCTCTACTAAAACATCAGCTGCTCTTGTAAAATTTTCGTGATATAGGGCGTCAATAATTGCTAGGTTGAGCAACTGGAAATAGAATGGTGAATCAAGCTTGTCAGGACTTTGTTCTCTAAATTTATCAAGGGATTCTCGATAAATATCGAAAGCTTTTTCATGGTCTCCCACTGTTATCGCTCTATTGGCCTTAAGAAAAAATCGAGAAAAAAGGACATCTTGTATTTCCTGAGAATCTATATCAGCTTGAAGCTTTTCAAGGGAACTATAGTAGTCATCGGCCTTTGAATATTCCCCTTGAATCTCGTAAATATGGGCGATAGACGATAGTGGATAAATCTTTAGATCTGTGCTTTGGTCTTTAATTAGATTGTTTTCAACAATATCAAGAGCTTCTTTAAACTTTTCAATGGCATTCTCGGGCGAATCCAGTGTATTGTATAGGATATCGCCATAATTGATCGTTGCGCCATATAGTGAAAGCAAGCGTTGTTTTTTGTCATATGACCATAAACGATAAGTACTAGTAAGAAGAAAGAATCTGGATGGGTCTACATTTGATTCCCTTTCATATGATTTTTTTGCATACCTCACTGCTTTCTGAGACTTGCCTTCTTCCAAATATTTCCTAGTTTGATTTATGTATCCATACTTCTTGGACAGATCGGAATTTAGAAAAAAACTAATGCCATTTGACCAAAAATGATTAAACAAGGACATGAATGATATAAAAATCAACAATCCAATAAATGACAAGGCACTTTTCTTGTTTACCTTTTTGGTGAAAAACCCAACAATGAAGTAAAAAACCATCACAGTAGCGACTATAAGAATTACCAAAACAATCACCACCGTAATTAGCGTACTTAAGATATCAAAGAAGTATCCGATTCCAAAAAATCCTTCCGGGTTCGCAATGTACCAGGAAAGGTGAACAAGATTTATTGCAAAGTATATCAATAGCGCCAAAACCAACCAGAAAGTTATCCGGTTCAATATTTCTTTCATGATGTAGGGGTTAATTTATTGAGAGGTTAAGGCCACCTCATCTGTTGAAGAATTATTTTTGCTTCCTCACTATATTCCAAACCTTCGCTAATTATCGAGTTAAAAATCTCTCTTGCCTTTTTACGTTCCCCCATTTTCAAATTGGCTAAAGCCAAATTATACTTCACGGCCCCCTTGATTGTTGATTCTTTATCCTTCGCAAGGTTTTCTAATGTAGAAACGGCCCTTTCGACTTCATTTGAATTTAAGCTTGCTACAGCCATATAAAATTGCAGTTCTGCCTCGTTGTATTTAGAACCCTGTTTTTCAAAAATCAGTTTTGCTTTATCAAAATTCCCTTCTTCAAGTAGACGCAATCCATTTACGATTTCTTCTTCGTCAATAATCGAATAATTAAGTGGGCCTTCTTCTATTCCTCTTGTAGAAGGATCCACGCTGTATTCCTGTTCATTGTCTTGCTGTAGACTTGATTCTTTTAAGAATCCCTGCCCTGAAAACTCATTAAACAACTCTTCATTCGACTTTTTCCCAGGCTGCCATAGGAAGAACCCAAAAATAATTAAAGCTGCAACACTTATAGTGTATTTTAGCCAAGGAGTGATTATTGTTTTGCTTTTAGAGGGTGGTTCTGAAACCGCTGCTAATGGGAGTTCGGTATCCCAATTTTTGAATTGATTTCTAAGTTCCTCCCTTGATGCTTCTGTAATAACATCCTGAATCAAATTGTCCTCAAACTCGAACATCAAATGTCCTTCCTCCAGTTTTTTTTCATCACCCAAACGCGGTATTTCTTCTTTCCGTCTAAGCCCAAGGTCTTCTCGAAAAGAATGTATTTCTAACTCAGATAGGAAATATTTGTTGTTTTTTTCAAGGAAATATTGGATAGAAGGATGTTTTTTGCCTTTTGAATAGTCTAGAGCCAGACGTCTTATAAATTCTACATATAGATTTGGCAATTGATCAATTATCTGCTCAGGATGTTCAAAATTCCGCTCTATGATTTTATTAAGGTAATCTCGATCCTGATCGTAGTTGAGGAAAGCATCTTTAATAGCATCCCAATTAACCACGTCACTAGAGACATCAAATTGTGGTTCCCTACGACCAGCGTCATAGATTAATTCTTGAACGATATTGAGCGCTGGGTCTATCAAGTTACTTGAAGTATATAATTAGTTGCTATTTTCTTTAATCGCTTTTGACATTTGCTTTTTTGCACTTTGGTGGTTTCATCATTCTCATAGCTAAAGAAATCTGTCAATTGTTTGATAGAATTTTTTTTGTACCAAAAGAGCTTCAACATTTCAGCACATTTCCCTCCTCCTCTAGAAAGCTCTTCAAACGCCCATTTGAGGGCTTCAAATTTCCTATCCTTTATATTTTCTTCACCTAAATCATCAGAGATGTTGGGGTCAAAGTCACCCTTTATCTCTGTATGCTTGGGATTGTCTCTTAGTTTTTTTAAGAGCATGTTACGACAAACTGAATTGACATAGGTTTGAATAGAGCAGCTTAAGGTAAATGAATTGTCTAGAATTTTTTCATAGAGTACAATTAGGGCATCCTGATAGATATCATCTAAAGAGACCTGAGGAGTGCCTAGATTTATTTGTTTTCTCATAAACCCCATAGCAAGGGGCTTGCAAGTCTTATAGACACCCTCGAAACAGCTTCGATCATTTCGGATGAGAATAACTTTTTCTTGATCGATGTGAGGCATATAAAAACAGAGACTTGAAATCCTTTCGGAGTCAAGTTATAAAAATTTCTGTATTCCAGTGCACTCTGAACCTCTTTTGGCAATTCCAAAATTTAAGCGAATCATACAAGAAAGACTAAATTACAAAAGAGGCATCTTCATTTTCTTTTACTAAACGGCTCACTGCCCTTGTAGAACTTAGGTATTTTTCTGGCTGTATAAATCTGGATTTATTTTCAAGTACTTTCCGTATATTTTCCTCTTGAATCTTATCCTTGGCTATTTCAATCTGCTCGTCAATAGATTTTCTGCTACTTACTTTTACAATGATGACAATGAATTCAGTCAAGAACAAGAGGCCTGTTATTATTAGATAAACCACCTTCATATAGCTATTGGATGCGATTAGCTCATGAAGAGCCTGAATGCGCAACAACAAAGAATTTCCATTAAAGTCTTCTGCTACTTGGGATTTTGCAGATTGTACAGCCAAATTGTATTCGGCTTCTAAGGCATTTAATCTAGCATATTCCTTCTTATAATCCTCTCCTAGTTGGTTGGCAATCTTCTCCTTGAGATCAGTAATGCTACTTCTTCCTCTAATGAGGCTTCCACAAGTTCCATCGGCCTCACATCCAGTTCTTTCTAAAGCGGTGAGCCAATTTGACTTTTTCTTGTTGACAATGGCCTGCAGTTCATTTACCTTGTCAAAGAATCGATTATCCATATCGTCAACAGCCATCTCTATTGATGATAATTTGTATTGCTCTATTTTATTGTCTATGTCATTTTTAAAAATCACTTGATCCATTCCAACGGCTCCTAAGGATGCAATCAGAAACCCTAGTAAAATTCTAAACAAGACAATAAAGAAATTACCATTGGACATTAGAATGGTTCTTTCTATAAGAAAAACAATGGTTCCTGTCATTAGTCCTGTTACAGTCGCTATAAGATAAGTTTCTCCAAGTACATTTCTAACCAGTAAGAAACTCATCAACGACCAGAGGATTACGGGAATAATCAAAGCAGTGCCTTTGAGAACGACACTTCTTTTTCCGCTTGGTTGAAATGTTCTTGTATATCTAGGGTCTTCCCCGATTATTTTGCTATAAAATGTCAACATAATTAACTATTAATTAAATTCCTAAGTGTGTGTTAAAGAGTTCTTTTTCTGCCAAATAATCTTCCAGCCCTTGCATAAATCCAAGATGATACGTGTGTAAAGCCGGCATGACCCACCCCTCCTCTTCAACGGATAAAGCCTTTTGTTTTTCTAGGTTTGCAATGGCTGAATCTAATGCTTTAACGACATTTTCTAGTTGACTTTTTATGCTATCTGAAATTCCCGATACCTCCACAAGGGTGTTTATCGATTTAAGCTTTCGCTGCTGTTTTTCCTGAATTAATTGATCTACAATAAACAGGAACTCTGATTTGATTTTGCGCTTGTAGATCATCAGGGCCTGGTTTGAATGTTTGGTATAACCATCATATTGGCCTCGAGACATATAGTCTTCTTTGAGAAAACTCTGTATTTTACCTTCTTTGGTGTTAAAAGTTTCAATTAATTGAGCAGGCGGATCAGTATCTATAAATAATTCCCGAGATGGAATAATGGTCGGTGATGTTCCATCGCTGATGTTTTGTGATTGAACTGATAGATCGTTTTTGTTTCCTTTTTCGAAAAATCTTGAGAATAGTTTCATTTGGCTTTATTGATTAGATTTTATAAGTTGGGATTTGATATGTTTTATGTCCTTCTTTATGACAGCTATCGCATAAGGTGATTAAGTACTTATCTGGATAGTTCCAAGGTTCCTGATGCCTATTTTGGCTAATGATAAAATGGTATTGTCGATGGTGTACCTTCAGGTTTTGATCATTGTCGCACCAAGCACATTTAAATTGATCCCTGGTTAGGATTTTCCTTCTTTTGGTTTTCCACCGGGGATGATTCAACAAGGTTTGATAGTCTGTTTTCATTTGTGTTTAATTCATTTTCTTATTTATACCGAGAAATTGAAAAGGTAACCCTTGAATTCTTTTCTTTTTTTGAAAACATTGTCTCGCCCAACCTAAAGGCAATCAACACGCTTTTCTAAGAGAGAATACCGTGACGGTTATCTTGGCACCATAAATTTTGATTTGGTATTGGAGAAGGAGCTATTGTAAACCCAAGAACCCAGGCCGGGTCTGCCTAACGAGATTTAAACAAATTATAGTTGTCCCTTCGAAATGAATTCCCAAAGTAATAAGAAATGGAAAGCAAGGGGATGGGAGATTTTGACTATATCACCGATGAGGATGGTAGAACTAGTGTACAAAATAATGGCGTAATTCGGTAAATCGAATCTTTATTCGGATTACAAGTCTTCTCTTTTATAAAGGTTGACCTTTTTCGATAAATGTATTTAGGAGTTTCCGTAGTGTTCTTTGGGACATATATATCTTCCCAAAAAGTGTAAATACTTGAAAGATTCGTGTGGTATAATTATTTGTTTAACCAGCTTTCTGTTAAATCAAATTGATTTGTATATCCTCATTATCCCAAATCTTACCCCAAAATTTTGCGCGTGGATCCTGTGGAATTTCTTCCGCGTTCCGGTAGATAAGCGAGAAGAAGAAATTCCATAGGGCGCACCCTACTTTTGGTTTGAAATACTGTCTTTTTGCTTTATCCATTGCTGATAGTCTTTATAGTGCTCGGGATATTGGTCAAAATAGTCTCTTAACTCATGGATCACCTGCTGCCCTCCATCGGCAAAGGCCCTTTTTTGTATATCGTCTATTCGGGATACCTTAAATGCCAGATAACCAATAATGACCAAGGAGATAAGCCAAATCAAAAATAGAAGCCCAAGATTTAGTTTTGGAATCAACCTTGCTTTGGAAATCTGTTCCATAATATCGTCAATAGATTCTTGAAGCCTTAAAGTTTTGACCTTCTCCGAGTTCAGGTGCTCCTTGAGCAAATACTCGATATCCGAAGTATCCGGTTTTATGCTGATATTATCTACATTTTGAGTCAACCGCTCCAACCTGCTAATGGACTTATTGAACCCGTCCAGCTCGTCGGTGAGCAATTCCATAACTTCGTCCAGTTTTTTATATCCCATAGCTTTTTGTTTTAGTATCCGATTCCTCTATCGATGGCCCTTTTGATTGTTTTTTTCAGCATATTTTTGGCCATGCTCGAAGCCAGGTTGGCACTCATTTCCAAGGTTTTTCCCAGTACCTGGACCGATTTTCCTACCCCCACTGTTTTTCCCATGCCCCTGTTTCTTGAAAGTTGCCCCATTATTCTTCCCCCGGACAGGGAACGGTGCACTTCGCTTGCCTTGAAGTTATGCCCTTGGTATTTAAACCGGAATCCCTGTAATTTGTTCGCCCTGTTGATACTGGGGATAACTTCTACGTTCCTTTCTTTCATTGCCTTGATATAACCATCGAGCGTTTGTGGCCTTTCGTTTTCCATTACCCTATGGTGTATATCCTTTATTTCATGGCGTATGTGTATGGAATCCAGTTCCTTTTCCAGTTGTACCTCTTTGACGGTGGTCAGCCCCATGTCCTTGGCCACCTTTTCGGCGGCCCATTGGCTGCGTTTCCCTATAAAACTGTCATTGTAGGCCTTGCCATCAAAATCGATGCGGTTGACGTATAAATGGACGTGGGTATGTGCCTTGTCCCTGTGGACAAAAGCGATGGCCTGCCGTTCCCCCAATTGCATTTCCTTGATAAACCTTTGGGTCATTTCCCTTAACTGCACCTTGGTCAGGTTCCTTCCATCTTCTTGGGTAGGGCTAAGGACAAAGCTCAGGGTGTTCTTTTGGCAGCGCGTGTTCTGTTCCTGGATAATCTTGAATTCTTCGGTCACCTGTTTGGAATCGTTTCCGGCCAAATGT
>NZ_FNGV01000031.1 GCF_900103215.1 Kriegella aquimaris | reverse complement strand
GGGACTGGAACTGCCGGAGATCCGTACGTGCTCACCAGTATTGATTCTTCCGATGGGTCCGAGACCGAAATCAACAGTAGCGCGACGGTGACAGTCGCAGGAACCGGTACAAGCGCCGATCCGTACATACTCACAAGTACAGGAGGGGCGGACGGCTCGGAAACCATCATCGATAGTGGCGCCTCAAGTGTAATAGTTTCTGGTGATGGTACCTCTGGCGATCCATATATACTGACCAATCCACCCTCAATGATAAGTGTTACTTACCCTTTAACAAATGATGGGACGGTGACTACCCCTGTTATGATTACTGCTGATGGTATCGACGCCTCCCATATAGGTACGGGTGCTGTGACCTCCGACGAGATTCTCAACGCGACCATAAACCTCGAGGATCTCGACGACATGGGCGCAACAACTACCGGGCAGGTAATCAAATGGAACCAGACCACGCCAGGATGGGAGATTGGAAACGACGAGGGAGCACTTCCAACAGGTACGCCAGGAGGTATATTCTTTTCTGATGGATCCGCTGGTTTAGATGACGACCCAACCAACCTTTCCTGGGATGCTGTCAATAATAGATTAAGATCATTCACTTTTGCTACGCCAGGGGGAAATTCCAGCCAGCCAGGCTACGGTTTCTCAACTAATAATGATTTTGACACAGGAATGTTTTGGGCCGCAAATAATGAAATTGGGTTTGCAACAGGTAGTAATGAAGCTATTCGAATCGATGCTTCTCAAAATGTAGGTATAGGCACATCAACTCCTGATACAAATAGAAAACTTCACGTAGCTGGAAATTTACAGGTAGACGGTGAAGTTTGGGTAGGTTTAACGCAAGAACATCCTGATTATGTATTTCAAAAATATTATTCGGGGAAATCAAATTTAAATCCAAGATACGATTTTAAAAAACTGACAGAAATTGAAGCCTTTATTAAAAAACACCATCACTTGCCAGGTATCAAGTCGGCAGTTCAGGTTAAAAAAGAAGGTTCATGGAATGTTAGCGAATCAAACCTACAAAACCTTGAAAAAATCGAAGAACTCTTTTTGCACACCATCAATCAAGAAAAAGAGATTAAAAAACTAAAAAACCAAAACGAAACGCTTTCCTCTGAATTGGAGACCCTTAAAAAAGATATGGCCGAAATAAAGGCCTTACTAAAAAAGTAACCGCTAATCGCAATGTTAAAGAAAATACCATATTACATACCACTCGCTGTTATCGTTCTTGCATTGCAGGTTACCAACATTTCTGCACAGTCCGCACTGTACAATTCGGGCAACCTTCGTATTCATGAAGGGGGTCAATTGGGGTTTCATACCAACCTGATCAACGATGGGGTATTTGACGAAAACAACGGGTTAGCCGGGTTTTACGGTATTGCCCCCCTGACCATTTCCGGGGCGCTGCCCCCTACCCTGTTCGATATCGAGATCTCGAACGATACCAATGTGGGGCTGAACACCGTGGTCAACGTCAGCAATAACCTAAACTTTATTGTGGGCGACTTTTTTACGCCCAAAGATGAACCGCAATACTACCTCAACTTTTTGGCCGACAGTTTTTATACCGGCGAAAGTGATATTTCAAAAGTAAACGGCTACGCCACCATTACCGACCAACAGAATTTTACGTTTCCGGTCGGTGATGGCATGCAAGTGCGGCCTCTGGTACTGCGGTCACAAAGTGTCAATGCGCTGGCCAAATGTGCCTATTTTTTCGAGAACCCCAATAACCCGTCAACGTTTACAGCGGCCTTCGATACCGAAAGTCGGCCACCGCAGTTGGGCGGGGTCAGTACCCGCGAATTTTGGCGTTTAGAGGGCAATGTGCCTTCCACCGTTCAGATGACCTGGAACGGCCGTAGCAATATGGGCGAACTCACCGATGATGTGGCCAAGATTATTGTGGTAGGTTGGAGCAAAACCACCGCACGTTGGGAAATTCTCGCCGGGGGTGCCGCTGCCGGCGACCTTGATCAAGGGGTTGTGGTTTCCGCACTTTTTGTCCCCGACGAATATGAGGCCATTACCTTTGGGGCAATGGGCGAACCACGCGATTACATTTCGCTCGACAATTACCTGATTACGCCCAATGGTGATGGGCTAAACGATGCGCTTGAAATTGCAGAATTGGAACTTTCACCGAACAATCACCTCCTGATCTATGACCGCTTCGGACTAAAGGTCTTTGAAATGACGAATTATACCAACCAATTTGTCGGCTACTCGAACGTAGATAACTTTGTTATCGGCCGCGACAAGGGACTTCCCGAAGGTGTTTATTTTTATGTCGTTTCTTTAAAAGACCTCGAACTCGACTTCCAAGGGTTCTTCTATATGGCACGTTGATTTGTCCGCTTCCCAACTCGACGAAATCCACTTTTTTAGGTCAAATTACACCGGATTATTATTTCACCACAACTTGGTGAACGTACACAACATTTTGCTTGTATTTTGTCGATGATGCGCTAATTTTATTGGAAATCTAGAGACTAAGCTGACCAACCAAGCAGATTTCAAAAAGGAATTTTCATAGCATCAGAATGGTTTCTTAGATAATGTCCCAAATGTTATCTACCATGAAATTCAATAAATTAGGATTACTTGTGCTTTTTCTTGGCGTTAATTTCCTTAGTGCCCAGGTAAAAATTGGAGCCAACCCCGATACGATCGATCCCGCTTCGATGATCGAACTGGAGAGTACCACCAAAGCACTGGTACTTAGCCGAATGTCGAACAGCCAGATGCAAACGGTAAGTCCCTTACGCGGTGCCTTGGTTTATAATACCGACACCCAATGCATACATTATTATGATGGTACACAATGGAATAACCTATGTACGCAATCGAGTTCGAAAGGCGCTGTTTCCTTTACCGACCTCGGAAACGGAAGATTTGTACTCAACGATGGAAACGGGGGTAACATCAGCTTTTACGGCGCAAAGGAAACCACCAGTACCTTGGTCGATAATTTTGATGGCACTTATACCTATACCAACGAATCAGGAAACCAGACCGTAATTTCGTTTACGGCCGGAGATAGCCAGAATTTAGAATCCGCTACCATCGATAGCAATGATATATTGACCCTTGCGATTGAAAATGGAAATTCCACTTCCGTAGATTTAAGTGCGTATGTTGATACGGACACCCACGCCGACCAGACCGAAATCGAAGGAATGGGCTTTGTTACCGGAGCACATACCGTGGATACAAATCTTTCCAAAACTGACATCGAAACTATGGGCTTTGTCGATGGTGCGCATACTATTGATACCGATACCCACGCCGACCAGACCGAAATCGAAGGCATGGGATTTGTTACCGGAGCACATACAATCGATACCGATACACAATTATCGAAAACCGATATTGAAACCATGGGATTTGTCGATGGTGCGCATACTGTTGATACCGATACGCATGCCGATCAGACCGAAATTGAGGGCATGGGGTTCGTCACCGGAGCGCATACCGTGGATACAAATCTTTCAAAAACTGACATCGAAACTATGGGCTTTGTCGACGGTGCACATACCATTGACACCGATACGCATGCCGACCAGACCGAAATTGAAGGCATGGGCTTTGTTACCGGAGCACATACCGTTGATACCAATACGCAGTTATCGAAAACCGACATTGAAACCATGGGTTTTGTGGATGGCGCGCATACTATTGACACCGACACACACGCCGACCAGACAGAAATAGAAGGTATGGGATTTGTTACTGGAGCACATACCGTTGATACAAATCTTTCCAAAACTGACATCGAAACCATGGGTTTTGTGGATGGTTCGCATACTATTGACACTCATGCCGACCAAACAGAAATTGA
>NZ_FNGV01000029.1 GCF_900103215.1 Kriegella aquimaris | reverse complement strand
AACGCCCGCTTCGGTACATGAATTTTCAACAAGACCATTCCCAGAAAAAATACCCCACTTTGATTACGATTCCAAAATGAAAGTCTTAAAAGTCACCCAAAATGGAGCTATAAGATGGAAGGCCTATAATTGGGTTTACCTTTCCGCTTCGCTCCAAGGTAAACATATCGGGGCCTTAGACATTGGCAATGGTATTTGGAGGGTATTTTATAGAAACGTATTTTTAGGATACTTTGATGAACATGTGTTTAGAAAGAAAGAACAATCAGTAAGGTTAGAAACAAACTTAGTGTAAACCCTAATCTATAACTTTTGTAAACAATGTATATTAACGAACATTTTAAAAAAATGTCCTTGATTCTAAATTTTAAAAATATCGCCCTAGAATCTATTGGATTATTGTTCCTTGGATTTGGAGTAGAAAAGCTAAAAGTAGCTTCACAATCAGAAGAGTACTTAGCTCTTTTTTCTCTTAATATGGAAAAATTTAAATCCCTTACTTCTGAAACTATAGGCTCATTTACTATGCAGAGTTCTTTATGGCGATTTGGTGCTTTAGCAGTTGGATTAATTCTAATTGGACTTTTTAAATTATGGAAAAAGGATAAAAAAGGAATTTGGGATTCCCTGATTGCATTTCTTCTCGTTTTTTCATTAATTCACTTAGGTTTTTTTGGTGCTACATTTACAAACTCAATCATTAATTTTATTGGTGATATTTTTACTGAAAATTTTATGGTTCAGTTCATTATTAATGGACTTTTGTGGAGCGCAATAGGGATCGGAATTATCTTCTTTGCGCTAAAAAAACACTACACACAACAAAACCTATAATTAATGCGAAGGTTTGGTGTTAATTCAAAAAGCTTGTGTAATTTTATAAGGTCGTCAAATCTATTGGATTTGACATTTTAATAATAAAAAATAAAACGCAAACAAAAAGCTCTGCCTTAGCGCGAAGTCGGAAACTTTACAGTTTCCTTGCTCTCCGCACTAATCATAGCTTAGGCGTTAGCAAAAATATTATCAATAAATGACCATTTAGCTGTTATGCCGAAATATAGCTCAAAAACGAATTTGGTGTGGGAGGCATTTTTAGCCTGCTTGATTATAGCAACGATTGGATTTGGAATCTTTTCAGCAGTAGAGAACTTGATTTATCAAATACTTGCGATTTCTATTACCCTTATCCTAATTGGATTAATTATATATTATGCAAGAACAAAAGCATTTTCTATTCTGTTTGAGGACAAACATGTAGTCGTCAAATATCGTTTTATTAGTAAGGTAAAACATATTAATTATTCTGATATTACGGAATTGAAATACATAAATGCTAGTAAAAGTCCAACTACAAACGAAATAAAATTTAAGGAAGCAGAACAAAACTTGTCCTTAAAGTTTTTGTCAATCGAGTATGAAAGTTATATTGAATTCGTTAAATGGATTAAATCAAAAAACGATAAGGTTCAATTGACAGTTTTTCCATCTGACAATTACATGAATCATAGACTACAAGAAATATATGGATTTAAGTACCGTAAGTAATAAATGGATTTGTTAATATTCGCACTAAACTGAACGCAGATGGACTTTACTCGGACGGAAAATACTTTTGCTAACAATACCTAAACGTAATGCGGACTTTAGGGCTAAACCGAAAGGTCTGTGTATATTTATAGAGTCGCTAAATCTTATGGATTTAGCTCTGGAACAAAAAAAGAAAAAGCAAAACAATAAGCTTTAGCTTCGTGCGCACACGGAAACGAAAAGTTTCCTTGCCCCCGCACTACGCTTAGGTACTGTGTCAAAAAACAAGTCTTTTCTTTGATAATTTAGGAAACAGGTTGATTTATCAAGTTGTTATCCCGCGCAGCAAGAGCTTCATGCTTTTGCTGCTTTTTTGTTTCAAATTTAGCATCATAATTTTCTTCGTTCTTCCATAAGGTGTACATCAATATCAATAGTTTTCTCTGAACCGCCACAAGAGCCACCAACGGCTTTGCTTTGTTCGGCTTTAATCTATTATAGAATTGTTTCAATGTCGGGTTACAGCGCACACAGGTCATCGAGGGCATGTGAAGTACCGCCCTGATATGACTATTCCCTTTTTTACTGATTCTGGTCTTCCCCTTGAAATTGCCGGATTCCCTCAGTACCACATCATAACCGGCGTAGCTCACCAACTGCTTGGCGTTGACTATGGATTCGAATCCTAAAGTTTCCCCGATTACCGTAGCCGCCGATATGAAAGATACACCAGGGATACTTATCAAATAATCAAGTTTCCTTTTCAATACTTCATTTTTAGAGATCAGTATCCGCATCTCTTCTTCAACCGCTGCTATCTGTGTATTTAAAAGCTTCAATCTGATCTTGTGCCTTTTCAATGCTCTTGCATTACTATGAACTCCAGATGCGATAGCACCTTGGCGATTGGTCTCCATTGTCCTATCGTTCAACAATGAACTGCGCTCCCTGCTCAGTCCTTTTAATTCCTGTAACTCTTCGCTGGGCGGGTGCCAAAGGCGAATACTTCTTTCAAGCCCTAGCATACTCAACATTCTACTGTCCAGCGCATCCGTTTTAGAACGTTGGTCCAAACTCTGCGCGTAGCGCTTTACACGACCCGATTGCATTACACAGACCGAATACCCCCGTTCGTGTAGATAATGTGCAATACGCTGATGGTAAACGCCGGTAGCTTCCATCACCACCAAAAGTTCCACCTCTTGGTCAACCGATGCTTTTAACCATTTCAAGAGTTCTTTGTAGCCTTTTATATCATTGGGAACATCTGAATGGGACTTAAATTCCTTGACCAGCCTTTTACTTAGGAAACCTAATGACAATGATAGATTCAACTTAGAAACATCGATACCCAAACTTTGTTTTAACTGCTTTTCCATATCCTATTTTTTAAGGCTAGAATTCTCTTTAGCATCTTTGCTCGCATTTGATTCGATCTCTGCACATTTAGGATCTAGGTACTGTTCAGATTCCAAGAAAATTATAGAAGGGCGGAAAACCTATGAAACGATATCATCTGAATGTATCTAGCCGAGACCTCGCTGTCCCTCCTATTTAAGCCTGTTGTTAAGTATCCAAGCTAATGCTTTAAAGATTAGCTTGGGAAGAGTGTAATCCTAAGCGACGATATCTCAATTTAGTATCTGGCCCAACCACGAAATCACACTTCCCTTTAAACTAATGGATTATTCTAAATATCTTATCTTCAACTCAAGAAACAAACATACGAGGTACTGTGTTGGCGGTAATTAAAATCAACAGACATTGAAAAATAGAATTCTAAAAACCTCAGTATTAATATTTGTAATATTTATAAATGCTTGTAAAACTGAGAAACCTGAAACTAGTAAGAATGATTCTTCAACAGAAGAAAACTTATACTTTGGATACAAAACACCAGGACTAGTTCCCGAACTTTTTGTTCCTGAAGAGAGTACTTCTTCTGATTGGACGTTAGGAAATGCGAACTCTTTGAATATGGATGAGTTTTACTTTACTTATACAGGGAATAACCCGTTTGAGGACCCAGTAGTTGTGTATCGAAATGAAGGTAGTTCATACAGTGTAAATAAGTATAGCTTCAAACATAATCCTAGCGATAGTAATATCTTATATTCTAGATGGAATTACATAGAGCGTACAGATTCCGGTTGGTCAAAAATTAAAAGTCTAGGCCCCATGTTTGAAAGGGATGATTGGGGCATTATGGTGATGTCGGTATCCTCTAAAGGTACTTTTGTTTTTGATGACTATAAAAGTAATGACGTAATCCGTATGTCAAGGATTATAGACGGTAAGCGTGAAGAACCAAAATTACTCGGCAAGCATATTAACACAGGCAAATGGACATGTCACCCCTTTATAGCACCAGATGAATCCTTTTTAATATGGGGTAGTGAGCGAGAAGATGGATATGGTAAGTCTGATAATTATATCAGTTTTCGACAACAAGATGGTTCATGGGGACCTGCCATTAATATGGGAGATAAGATAAATTCAGAGCTGGAAGAAAATGGAGCATTTTTAACGTTAGATGGAAAGTATTTGCTTTTTTCAAGGCATGAAGAAAAAGTCAGGGAGGATGGTAGTACATATTGGGAATCTAAAAAATATTGGGTTGATGCCAAGATTATTGAGAATTTGAGGCCTAAGTAATAAAATAACTACCGCCAACATTGTACATAAAAAATAACGCAAGTTGTTGCTAACACTAAGGTTTGGGCATTTTTGGAAAGTCGCCAAATTTTTAAATTTGACGATTTCCAATAAAAAAAATAAATTGTAAAATTTAAAAATTCGGCTTGTGTTTTATCCGAAAAGTAACAGCTTTTTTTCAGCGCTACTTTTCATATACGAGACCGTTAGCTATCATTATAATTAAGAATTATGAGAACATATTTATTGATTTTAACAATTCTATTTTGCTCTTGTAAGCAAGTTGATTCTGATGACTGGATTGACAGGACAAAGCATGAAGGTTTAAATGATATTCACTATTCAGAATCATTTGAGACCTATTGTACAGAGAAGAATCCTGATAATATTAAGAACACCGTAGATAACCTCGAGCAGGCCAAGGAATATTTCGACAAGACCTTTAAAGAAGATTTAAATTTTGCAGTATTATTTGTGGACAATGCAAATTGGAACAAATATGCCTTTTCACCTCCTCCAGGGATGCCTCAAGCACATTTCCAAGGAAATATGGTCTTAGGTTTAGGCCGTTCCGTAATCGCAATGGGTGCCGAACAAGGACTCAAACAAGTCCCTGATTCCAAATTAGGTATATTAAAACAACATTTTGGTGAAGAATTAAACCTTGATTTGTTTTATAGAGATGCATTAGCTCTGCATGAACTGGGCCATTTATATCAGTTTTACAAAACTGGTAAAGGCACACAAAGACATTGGTTAAATGAAGTTTTCGGAAACTTATGTCAAGTAGCAGCTGCAAAAAATTTATCGACTCAAGATGTGTTTAATCGAATGGACGTTTTTCAATTATTTTTAATTAACTCAAACCAATGGGGAGAATTAAAATTCAAATCCTTAAATCAATTTGAAGAAGACTACTTTGAAGTGTTAAAGCAAGGGCGTAATTATGGCTGGTATCAAACTAAGTTCTATATTCAAGCCAAGGAACTATATTCAAAGTTCGGAGACGAATTTCTCAATGAATTTCGTGATTTTCTGATTGACATTAATCCCGACAAGGTTGGTATCATAGAAGATAAAGAACTGAAAGAACTAATGATAAACACATTCGGAAACGAAGTGGTAAAAATATTAGAATGGAATCACGATAGCTAACATTGTATATAGCGCATTGAAACGCGCCATATACTAAACGTTAGTTGGAATCTAAAATCATGCAAATAAAAAAAATTAAAACGAAAGAATTTGAATTTGATTGTAGAGTTTTAGGTAATGAAGAAAACGAGCTAATAATATTTCTTCATGGATTCCCTGAAACTTCATTTATGTGGATGAATTTGATGGAAAAACTATCTTCAATAGGATATTATTGTGTGGCACCAGATATGCGTGGTTACAGTGAGAATGCTTGTCCGAAAGGAGTAAAAAAATATACGATAAAAAAATTAAGTGATGATATTTTGAATATTGTTAATGCTGTTAATGTAAATAAATTTCATCTCATAGCTCATGATTGGGGAGCTGGAATAGGTTGGAATATTGTCTATCATAATCCCGAAAAAATAATTAGCTGGACAGCGCTATCTGTTCCTCACTCTAGAGGTTTTAGAAAAGCTGTTAAAATGGATAATGAACAAAGAAAAAAGAGTCGTTACATAGGATGGTTCTTATTTCCTATTATTCCGGAAATTATGTTACGGAAAAATGATTTTGAAAAATTCAGAAAATTATGGAAACACAGTTCACCTGAAGAACTGAATAATTATCTTACTGTTTTTCGAAGAAAGTATACATTAACAGCTGCATTAAATTATTATAGAGCGAATTTTAAAAAAGGTAAGAATCAACCTGTTGGAGATATTGTAACACCTACTCTATTTATTTGGGGTAAAAATGATTTAGCAATTGGCAAAGTTGCTGCCGAAAATAATCATAAGTATATGAAAGGCGATTATACTTTTCTAAAATTGGATGGAGGTCATTGGCTGATTCAATCAAATTATTTAGAAGTAGAAAAAGCTATTATAGACCACTTAACTAAATATAAAACTGCACCTAACAACGTATCCTATGAAAAGCCCTAGTCCAGTTCTCTAAAGTTAATTAATATTTTCTTTTTGCCTTAAACCACCTTTTTTATTTTAATATAACTTGCTCCGCATCCTATTTGTGATACACCTTTTTTATTAGGGTTCACCAGCATCTGTATGATTATAAATTATAATAAACTCGGCCACTTGCTATAAAGATGTGATTCCAATTTCTTGGATCACCCACGTTGTTTTGTGGTACGAGTTTCACTACTATTTTGTGAGCTTTGTTATGGTTTATTTTTTATCTTTTATTCTAGTACTCCTATGCAATAAGGGGTCTCTGTTTTAATAACAGCTAAAGTTCTACTAAGTAG
>NZ_FNGV01000041.1 GCF_900103215.1 Kriegella aquimaris | reverse complement strand
TTTTCCAAATAGCCCACCAAACAAAGCTTGAAGAATACCGCCGGGTCTATGCTCTTTTGGCCGCTACCCCCATAATACCCTTTGGTAAGGGGATAGAGGAAACCCAGATCGATGGCACCCTTTAGACGCCTGTAAAAATTGTTCTTCGGGATCCGTTCGCTAAGTTGAAATTGTGCGAACAGTTTTTCTTGATAGTCTTTCTTGCCTTGCATAACTAAAGTTACGATCCAACCTCCAATTGGCAATGATCATCAAGGACTTTTTTTGTTAACTTGTGCAACAGGCACACCGTATATAATTTATTGCTAGTTCTAGCCTAATTACGAAAATCCTCGCGGATTTTCTATTCGGTTTGTATTTGCTAAATTAGGTGCTTAAAACACTCAACAAAGCAATTTACAATGCTAAAGATACCAAGCAACTTATTCATCATTCGGACAGGGGAATTCAATACTGTAGCAATATTTACACGCAAATTTTAAAAAGAAAGAAAATAGAAATCAGTATGACCGAAGAAAACCATTGCTATGAAAACGCAATGGCCGAAAGGGTAAATGGTATTCTCAAAGATGAATTTTATCTCGACCAGACCTTTACTAGCGTGGTTCAAGCTAAAAAAGCGACCAGAAATGCAATCAAGTTGTACAACACTAAACGATTACATTTATCTTTAGATTATAAAACACCTAATTACGTGCATCAATATGCCGCTTAAAAACAAGTATTAATCTATAGCCTTATTTTAGGACGTGACATTTGAAAAAAATTTTGCAAATACAAAATGATAGATAGATTTACCGACGTTGAATTACCAAAAACTCTTTATAAATATAGGGATTCGAATAATAAATATCATCGTAAATTAATCTCAAAACAAGAACTTTACTTTCCAAAACCATCTGAATTTAATGATCCATTCGATGGCAACATTCCTTTAAGATGGGATTTGTTGAGCTTCGAAGATTGTTACAAGAAAAATTTGGAACTTATGTCAATCGTTTTAAAAGGCGAAGATGAAAATAAAGTCAAGAAATTTGTAAGAGAGCAAACAGAATTAAAGAAACTTTGGCATCCTGATAAATTAAAAAGAGAAACGTCGGAACAAATCGATAAGTGGGATAAAATTATTGGTCTTTTATCACTCTCATCAACTCGTGACAATATTTTAATGTGGTCACATTACTCAATAAATCATACCGGATTTGTCGTTGGATTTGATACAAAGTCAATGTCAACTGAATATAATTTCGAGTGGATTGAACCTGTGAACTATCAATTTGAATATCCAATAATTTCTGGTAATGATGATAGTAGACTACAGTTTTACAAAAAGTTTTATTATAAATCGGAACTATGGAAATATGAACAAGAATGGCGAATTTCAATAAATCATATCCAAAAAAGAACCGTGAAAATCCAGCCAAGAACAATCACAGAAATAATTATTGGATGCAAAATGAATTTAAAAGAAACCAATAAAATAATTAAGCTGTCGAAACAAAAACTCGGAAATAATATTGCTATTTTTAAAGCAAAAAAATCGAAAGATAATTTTGGATTAGAGATTGAACAAATCGAATAAAAACGGTGGGTAACAACGTATCCTATGAAAAGCCCTAGTCCAGTTCTCTAAAGTTAATTAATATTTTCTTTTTGCCTTAAACCACCTTTTTTATTTTAATATAAC
>NZ_FNGV01000020.1 GCF_900103215.1 Kriegella aquimaris | reverse complement strand
TTTTTATGTGGTTTCATGAGGTTTCATCTGAACCCTCTAAAAACATAAAACGTTGCAAATCAGGTGATTTGCAACGTTATGTAACTAGATGAAACCAGTTGAGTCGGGGTGGCAGGATTCGAACCTGCGACCTCCTGCTCCCAAAGCAGGCGCGATAACCGGGCTACGCTACACCCCGAGGTGTAAAAATTTTAATATTTCAAAAGAAATTGCGGAGAGAATGGGACTCGAACCCATGCGACACTTGCGCGTCGACAGATTAGCAATCTGCTCCGTTACCACTCCGGCACCTCTCCTATTTATTTCTTCAATGAACTAGCATCCTGAAACGCGGTTGCAAATGTACTTTTTCCAATTCTATGACGCAACTATTTTTTGGTTTTTTTTACTACTATTTTAAAGCTGCAGTTATTCCGGATATTCGATTCTCAAATGATAGATATTCGTCAACTTTTGTTTAAAGACCTTTTTTATAAGTTGAATCTCTTTGAATGTTATATTGGCGTTCAAAAATTGGTCAGCCTTCATCTGTCCGGCAATGATTTTATCCACAAATTCATCAATAACCGAAAATGTTGGATTTTTAAGGCTTTTCGAAGCAGCTTCTACCGAGTCGGCCATCATTAAAATAGCCGTTTCCTTAGAAAAAGGTATGGGCCCGGGGTACCTGAAATCATCTTCGTTTACATCGTTTTCGAGATCTTGTTGCTTTTTGAAAAAATAATAGACCAACGTAGTTCCGTGATGAGATCTGATAAAATCAATAACACGGTCGGGAAGATTATTTTTTCGGGCTATCTCAATGCCATTTATTACATGATCGATGATAATTTTTGCACTTTCCTTCGGTGAAAGCTCGTCATGCGGGTTAACATTGGTGATTTGATTTTCCGTAAAGTATGTCGGACTTACCATCTTACCGATATCATGATAAAGTGCCCCAACCCTCACCAACATAGCATTCGCGCCCACTTCATTTGCAGCCGCTTCCGCCAAATTAGCCACTTGCAGCGAATGATGAAAGGTACCCGGCGCCCTATTTGAAAGTTCTTTCAGCAATTTGGAATTCGTGTCGGAAAGCTCTAATAACGAAACATCGGACACTAAACCGAATACCTTCTCATAAACATAGATCAAGGGCTGTACAAACAGCGTTATCATACCATTGAGCAAGAACAACCCCACTGTGAGCCATTGTATGTTGTCTAAATTGCCTTCATGGATGATATGGAAGGCCAAATAACCAACAATATAGATCAGGGTAATCTGTCCTACGGAAATAAAGAGATTAGCTCTCTTATACAATTCAGACACCGTCAATATAGTTACGATGCCGGTAATAATCTGCAGAAAAATATATTCAAAACTATTGGGCACTACAAAACCTAAAATCAGAACGGTAAGCACATGTACAAAAAGCCCAAGTCTAGCATCGAAAAATGTTTTTAAAAGCAGGGGAAGAATACATAGTGGAACAACAAAAACATACGCCTCATCGTACTTCACAACTAAAGTGGTCACAAAAACCATCAGTAGTATGTTGAAGAAAATAAATGTGACCTTCGTATTGTTGCTAAAAATCCCGTCCCTGTACCTTTTTAAGAAAAGAAACAACATCATCAACACCAAAGCAACCAAAATTGTATATCCGAAGAGAATGAAATAATAATTATTGGCGGTCCATAGTTCCGATTGGTACTCGTCTCTTAATGAATTTAAAATCTTTAAGTTCTCGGCCTCGACCACTTCGCCCTTGGCAACAATTAGTTTACCTGCATCGACCGCACCACGGGTCAAGGACACTTTTGAAAGCTGGTCTTCCAATGCTTTTTCAGATAAACTTTTATCATAAAACACATTGGGTTCGATCAAATCAAAAAAGAAATCTTGGAAATAGGAATTGAAACCACCAAGATCCTTGTCGTTAAGACTCTTTGTTACTATGTTCTCAACATCCTTAAAAAGGACGAGATCCCCGGAATTGATACGTTTGGCCTCGTTGTCTTTCACCAAATAGATTTGGTTATCCATACGTCCACCTGCAAATTCAGCAATAACACCGCGGCTATAGATCGCATCTAAAATACTCTCCCCAACATCCTTTAGCGTAAGCTTTTGATTATCATTAAAATCCGTCGTTGAAAAAGTTGATTGGAATTTTAATTCATAATCTTCATATACCTTTTTTTCAATGCTATCGTCGAATCTATAATAATCGGTCCGCTGTTCCTTAATAGCACGTTGCTCTTCCGAAATTTCAGCATCGCTCTTCTTGACCGAAAAATCGAAGGGGGCATATAGATTTTCATACTGCCATGGCTTTCCTTTTTGAAATTCGTACTTGAACTTACCTCCTTTTGGAAAGAAAAATACAATACAACAAATAGAGGCGATGTACAGAATGTACTTATAGATCAGCGATTGATTTTTATAAACTTTATCCAAGAATTTTCGCATTATGAAGATAGGTATCCTCAAAAATAGAAAAATATAAATTCATGGAATGCTTTTGAAGCCATTACCAACATCTTTGTGTTTTAATTTATTATTTTCGCAATTGTAATACCTTTGATTATGAACGATGTTGTTATAGTTTCGGCAGTCAGAACCCCCATTGGTAGTTTCATGGGTGGGTTATCTACAATACCAGCTACTCAATTGGGTGCTACCGCAATTAAAGGTGCTTTACAGAAAATCGATCTTGACCCTAACCTAGTAGACGAAGTATTTATGGGCAATGTCGTGCAAGCCGGCACTGGCCAGGCACCTGCACGACAAGCTGCACTCTTGGCAGGTATACCTGATACCGTACCCTGCACGACGACAAACAAAGTATGTGCCTCAGGAATGAAAGCGGTGATGCAAGCAGCCCAGGCAATCAAATTGGGAGATATTACCATTGCAGTAGCCGGAGGAATGGAAAACATGAGCCTTATTCCCCATTATGTTTATATGCGCACAGGGCAAAAATTTGGACCCGCGACCTTGATTGACGGAATGCAGAAAGATGGTCTTGTTGATGCCTATGACCAAAATGCTATGGGTGTTTGTGCAGACGCCTGTGCCGAAAAGTACGAATTCAGCCGTGAGGCCCAAGACAATTTTGCCATACAATCATACCAGCGATCTGCCGAGGCATGGGCCTCAGGAAAATTTGATAACGAAATAGTTCCTGTCTCCGTACCCCAACGTCGAGGTGAACCGCTATTGGTTTCTGAAGACGAAGAATTCAAAAACGTGAAAATGGAAAAGATTTCCGCGTTACGCCCCGCTTTCTCCAAAGATGGCACCGTAACTGCGGCCAATGCTTCCACAATAAATGATGGTGCTGCGGCTCTTGTTTTGATGAGCGCCAATAAAGCCAAGGAGCTCAACCTAAAACCTCTGGCCACCATACGAAGTTATGCCGATGCTGCCCAAGAACCGAAATGGTTTACGACCGCTCCTGCCAAAGCATTGCCCAAGGCTATAGTCAAGGCAGGCATTTCCATGGATCAAATAGATTATTTTGAATTCAATGAAGCTTTCGCAGTTGTAGGCTTGGCTAATATGAAGTTATTAGGCCTTTCAGATACTAATGTAAATATAAATGGTGGGGCCGTTTCCTTAGGCCATCCCTTGGGATGCTCAGGCGCAAGAATCATCGTTACCTTATTAAACGTGCTCGAACAGAATAATGCAAAAATTGGGGCAGCTGCCATATGTAATGGCGGTGGAGGAGCTTCTGCACTAATTTTAGATAGAAACTAAGCAGAACTTATGCAATACGGTATTTGCCACCTAAGTACTGTGCCCGTTAGAGCAATTTCCGATGATACCTCTGAACTGATTTCCCAATTGTTATTTGGTGAACATTTCAAAATTTTGGAAAGACGTAAGTTCTGGTGTAAAATCAGAATGGCCTTCGATAATTCAGAGGGCTGGGTCAGTACCAATCAGATAAGCATCATAGAGCAAGACGAATACAATGCCTTAGAAAATAATGGCAGTACTACATATTCTTCGGAACTGATATCCATTGTCGAAAAAAATGGTTCCGTTCTCATACCAATCGTACTGGGATCGGCCATTCAAAATACCACGCTTTTACAATACAGATTCGATGGCGCCAGTGTCAAAGGAAAAAAGGATAGGAATAACCTCATTGAAACCGCTTTGCTATACTTGAACGCCCCCTATCTTTGGGGAGGAAAAACTCCATTTGGCATCGATTGTTCGGGTTTTACTCAAATGGTATATAAAATTAATGGTTATCAGTTGTTCAGAAATGCTTCTGAACAAGCCACACAGGGGTGTGCACTCAGTTTTATAGAGGAAAGTGAGCCAGGTGACTTGGCTTTTTTCGATAATTCGGATGGAATCATACACCATGTAGGGTTAATTATGGAGAATAATTACATTATTCATTCCCATGGCAAAGTACGTATCGATCGATTAGACCATACAGGCATTTTCAATAAAGAAATAGGAACTTACACCCATAATTTAAGGGTTATCAAAAAGATCATATAAAAAAACCCCGACACTATATTGTCGAGGTTTTTCTATTTCTAAACACTTTAAAAAACTTATTCGCCCAATAATTTCTTAACGCGCATAAAATTTTCATTATCGCCCATAGCTCCATAGATATTTTTGAGCTGGGTCAATATCCCTTGATTATCAGGATTGGTTTTTAAAGCCTCTTCCAATACATCTGCCCCTTGTCTGAACAAACTATCCTTTTGCTCTTTCAGTTCGTCGTAACGAGCAATATCAGCTTTTGAATTTCCTAATGTATTCATCTCATCAATCAATCCATTGCCCTCGTTTACATAGGTTGTAGACAAATTTAGTTGCGCATTGGTATACCCAGGATTGATTTCCAATGTCTTTTTGTAAGCGGCCCTAGCCTCTTCCAAATTACCTTGCTCCATATTGATTACACCCATATTATAATGTAAATCTGGATTATCGGGAGCTAAAGCTGCTGCCTCTGCCTGAAGTTCCTTAAACTTATCCTTATCCCCCATCTTGTAATACAGGTTGGCTTCATTCAAAATTAAATTCACATCCTTTGGGTTATTCGCTCTTGCAGCTTTATACGCTTCCAATGCCTTGTCGTCTTGACCTAATTGGGTATATATTAAAGCTATATTTTTAACGATTTCCGCCTTCTTGGAAGGAGCCCTATCATCTTTTGGATCTTTGTAGGTACCTGACTTCACCATTAAATCACGTTGTGTTTTATCCATTTCCTCCTCTTCACCAGTCGCAACATTGGTTGCCTTATAAGTGACTCCGCTTCCGTCATAACCTAAGCTTTGAAGTTCCTCATAATATTCCAATGCCGGCTCGTAATGCCCTCCGTTGACTGCACTACTCGCCGCATAGTATAAATAGATTGTGTCTTTCGGGCTAATCTTATAACTCATGTACAACTTCTCCGCAGCCTCTTTGAATTTTTCATTCGCATTATCCTCGACTGCAGAATTTACTAAATCAGCGGTCAAAGTACCCAAATGCTGTCTTGTTTCATCTGAATATTTCGCTTTTCCACTTTTTTCCTCTACCTCGATAACCTTTTTAAAAGAAGAGACAGCCTCATCAAATGCGGCGTTATCACCTTTTTTTGCTAAATCGGCATACGCCTTTCCACGAACAAAATAATATTGTGCCTGCATTTTTTCATCTGCACCAGAAATCATCCCTGAAGCTCCATCAAGGGCAGTTTTTGCCGCGGCGGCATTCCCGTCCTTTAAAGCCTTTTCGGCCGTCTTAATCTCATTTTTCTGAGCATATCCGGCCATCACAAAAGACATGGAGGCTAGTATTAAAATTTTAGTTTTCATTTTCAATTGTATTAAAGTAATAATTAGTGTTTAATGATTATTCTTCAGAATCGTCGTTACTTTCTTTATCAAGAGCCGTGCCATCTTCAGTCTCTACCTCGATATCCAGCACCTCGGCTTCAGACAGGTCATCTTCGTCTTTCATCACTTTTGCCACCGCCGCTATCGAATCGTTATCCTTTAAATTGATAAGTCTGACACCCTGTGTAGCGCGCCCCATCACCCTAAGGTCTTCGACGCTCATGCGAATGGCGATACCTGATTTGTTTATGATCATAAGGTCATCCGAATCTGATACATTTTTTATAGCTACAAGGCCACCTGTCTTCTTGGTAATGGATATTGTTTTAACACCCTTACCACCTCGGTTAGTGACCCGATAATCTTCAATGCTAGATCGTTTTCCATAACCATTTTCTGAAACTACCAGTATATCTTCGTCAAAATCGTGTACCGATACCATACCGATTACCTCATCATTATCATCGGCCAAACGAATACCCCGTACTCCGGAAGCATTTCTGCCCATTGGCCGTGTCTTTCCTTCTTCAAAACGAATGGCTTTACCCGACTTAAGACCTAAGAATATTTCACTTGTTCCAGTGGTTAATTTAGCTTCAAGCAACTCATCGTCTTCTCGAATACCGATAGCATTAATACCATTCTGACGAGGTCTTGAATATTGTTCCAAAGAAGTCTTTTTCACGATTCCTTTTTTCGTGGCCATTATAACATAATGGTTGTTCACGTATTCTTCGTCTTTAAGGTCCTGTGTACAGATAAAGGCTTTTACATTATCGTCTTGTTCAATATTGACAAGGTTCTGTATAGCTCTTCCTTTTGATGTTCTACTACCTTCGGGTATCTCGTATACGCGCATCCAGAAACATTTTCCTTTTTGCGTAAAGAACAACATGTACTGGTGATTGGTACCAACAAACAGATATTCAAGAAAATCTTCATTCCGGGTCGAAGAGGCCTTCTGACCTACGCCGCCTCTATTTTGAGTCTTGTATTCGGATAATGGTGTTCTTTTAATGTAACCCGCATGTGATATCGTGATGACAACTTGTTCATCAGGAATCATATCTTCTATACTCAAATCACCACCGGCAAGGTTGATTTCAGAACGCCGTTCATCACCATACTTTTCTTTAATCTCGAGAAGCTCATCCTTTATGATTTGCATTCTTCGGTCTTTCCTTTCCAATATGTCTTTTAAATCGGCAATGGTCTTAATTATTTCGTCGTACTCTGACCTTAGTTTATCCTGTTCAAGACCTGTAAGTTGACGCAACCGCATCTCTACAATAGCTTTTGCCTGTATTTCGGTCAACTTAAAGCGTTCCATCAAATTTGCCCGCGCTTCATCGGCATTGGAAGATGCCCTAATAATGGCAATTACCTCATCAATATTATCAGAGGCTATAATCAAGCCTTCCAAAATATGGGCCCTATCTTCGGCCTTTTTAAGTTCAAACTTGGTTCTACGAACAACTACCTCATGACGATGTTCCACAAAATAATGAATCATCTCCTTTACATTCAGCAATTGGGGACGACCATTGACCAGTGCGATATTGTTCACACTGAAAGAAGACTGCAATGCCGTATATTTATACAGCATATTGAGCACAATATTCGGTATGGCATCCCTTTTTAGAATATACACGATGCGCATTCCCTTTCGATCCGACTCGTCACGAATAGTAGCAATTCCTTCGATTCTCTTTTCATTTACAAGATCGGCCGTCTTTTTGATCATATCGGCCTTGTTCACCTGATATGGAATCTCGGTGACAATGATACACTCCCTACCCTGAACTTCTTCGATGATGGCCTTCGCCCTAATTTTCACACGACCTCTTCCCGTATGAAAGGCTTCTTTTACACCGTCGTAACCAAAAATTATTCCACCTGTTGGAAAATCAGGAGCTTTAATATGGGTAATTAGCTCATCGATTTCAATATCATTGTTGTCAATGTAAGCAACAGTTCCGTCGATAACTTCAGATAAATTATGGGGAGGCATATTCGTAGCCATACCAACCGCAATTCCCGAAGCTCCATTGACCAAAAGGTTAGGCACCCTTGTAGGTAACACGGTCGGTTCTTTTAAAGAGTCATCAAAATTCAATTGATGATCGACCGTATCCTTATCGATATCCGCAAGCATATCGTCGGCAATTTTTCGCATACGGGCTTCCGTATAACGCATTGCGGCAGGACTATCACCATCAACAGAACCAAAGTTACCTTGCCCGTCTACCAACATATAGCGAAGGCTCCATTCTTGGGCCATACGTACCATAGCATCGTAAACCGAAGTATCGCCGTGAGGGTGATACTTACCTAAAACCTCCCCGACAATACGGGCAGATTTTTTATGTGAACTGTTCGAACGCACACCCAATTCGTGCATACCGAAAAGCACACGTCTGTGTACTGGTTTTAATCCGTCGCGTACATCTGGCAGTGCACGTGACACAATGACCGACATCGAATAATCGATGTAGGCAGATTTCATTTCATCTTCGATGTTGATCGGTATCAATTTTTCTCCTTCTGCCATTGTAAAATCTTCTGTTTTTTTTAGGTTAAAAAAGCATGCCAATATACGTAAAATCGTTACTTTTTAAGTATATATCACATACTTTATTCAAAATTTTATTAACACTTATGTCGCCATGATTGTTTGATAATAAGATTGTTAATTATTCTGTAATCTATCGCTTTTTCGGCAATTCGATCAACTTTGTCGAATAATAGGTACGGTATTTGCCCAAGATTGACCTAGATTTACTAATTTTATGGTTGAAAGGATAATTTTATGGATGATAATTTTTCACCGAGGGTAAAAGACGTGATTGCGTACAGCAAAGAGGAAGCACTTAGATTGGGCCATGATTTTATTGGAACCGAACATCTAATGCTTGGCTTATTACGCGATGGAAATGGAAAAGCAATAAGCATTTTAGATGCTCTGGAGGTTGATTTAGACCATTTGCGAAGAAAAGTAGAAATTCTTAGTCCCTCGAACCCAAACCCCAGCGGTTCACAAAAAGACAAAAAAAACTTACACTTGACAAGACAGGCGGAACGCGCCTTGAAGACTACCTTTTTAGAAGCAAAGCTTTTTCAAAGTTCATCGATCAATACCGCGCACTTGCTTCTCTGTATTTTAAGAAATGAAAATGACCCGACTACCAAGCTTTTGCATAAGCTCAAAGTTGATTATGACGGGGTCAAAGAACAGTTTAAATTTATGATTACAAGCGACGACGACATTGTAGATGCTCCTACTTCCGATTCGTTTCCAAGTGATTCCGATGATGCCAACGAAGGCAAGGAAGGTACTTTTGGCAGTGCTTCTACGCAAAAAGGCAACAAAAAATCGAAAACTCCCGTATTGGATAATTTCGGACGTGACCTTACACGCATGGCCGAAGAAAATAAATTGGATCCGGTTGTAGGAAGAGAAAAAGAAATAGAAAGAGTCTCACAAATATTAAGTAGAAGAAAAAAGAACAACCCATTGTTGATAGGGGAACCAGGTGTTGGCAAAAGTGCCATCGCCGAAGGTCTGGCCTTACGCATTATCAATAAAAAAGTATCGCGCATACTTTACAATAAACGTGTTGTAACCTTAGATTTGGCCTCATTGGTCGCAGGCACCAAATACCGAGGACAGTTCGAAGAACGTATGAAGGCGGTAATGAACGAACTTGAGAAGAACGATGACGTAATACTCTTTATCGACGAGATTCATACGATCGTGGGAGCCGGTGGCGCTACAGGCAGCCTCGATGCCTCAAACATGTTCAAACCTGCTTTGGCAAGGGGTGAAATACAATGTATTGGAGCAACTACTTTGGATGAATACCGACAATATATCGAAAAAGACGGGGCATTGGAGCGTCGTTTCCAAAAAGTAATCGTAGAACCTACTACGGTAAGTGAAACCATTGAGATACTTAAAAATATCAAAGAAAAATACGAAGATCACCACAACGTCAATTATACTGACGAGGCGATTGTCGCATGCGTAAAGTTAACGAACCGCTACATGACGGATAGATTTCTTCCCGACAAGGCCATTGACGCTTTAGATGAGGCCGGTTCGAGAGTTCATATTGTGAACATGGATGTTCCCAAACAAATCTTGGTACTCGAAAAACAACTGGAAGATGTTCGAGAACTTAAGAACAGCGTTGTTAAAAAGCAAAAATATGAAGAGGCAGCCAAATTACGGGACGATGAAAAAAGACTCGAAAAAGAATTGGCGGTAGCTCAAGAAAAATGGGAAGAAGATAGCAAATTGCACAAAGAAATCGTTACCGAAGACAATGTGGCCGATGTGGTTTCTATGATGAGCGGTATTCCTGTAAATCGAATTGCACAGACCGAGAGCAACAAACTGGCCGAGCTGCCACAACTAATCAAAACTAATGTGATTGGTCAAGATGAAGCGGTTTCCAAAGTCGCCAAGGCCATTCAGCGCAATAGAGCAGGACTTAAAGATCCTAATAAGCCGATAGGTTCCTTTATATTCCTAGGACAGACCGGTGTAGGTAAAACACAATTGGCAAAAGTATTGGCCAAAGAATTGTTCGATTCGGAAGATGCACTTATTCGAATAGACATGAGCGAGTATATGGAAAAATTCGCCATCTCTAGATTAGTAGGGGCACCTCCAGGATATGTCGGATACGAGGAAGGTGGTCAATTGACCGAAAAGGTCCGTCGCAAGCCTTATTCCGTAATTTTGTTAGATGAAGTCGAGAAAGCGCATCCCGATGTTTTCAACATGCTGTTGCAGGTATTGGATGATGGTTTTCTTACCGATAGTCTTGGAAGGAAAATCGATTTCAGAAATACAATTATTATTATGACCTCGAATATTGGTGCACGACAGTTGAAAGACTTCGGCCAAGGTGTAGGTTTTGGTACTTCTGCAAAAAAGGCCCAAGCAGACACCCACCAAAAGAGTGTTATCGAAAATGCCTTGAAAAAAGCATTCGCTCCCGAATTTCTGAATCGAATTGATGACGTTATAGTCTTTAACCCATTAGAAAGAAAGGATATTCACTTGATTATCGATATTGAACTGCATAAATTATTTGAACGCATAAAAGATATAGGATACAACTTAAATCTTACCGAAAAAGCGAAAGATTACATTGCAGAAAAAGGTTTTGACAAACAATACGGGGCCAGACCGCTCAAAAGAGCTATTCAAAAGTATATTGAAGATGCTTTGGCAGAGGAAATCGTAAACTCGAAACTCGAGGAAGGCGATAGTATTTTCATGGACTTAGATTCCAAAAAAGACGAGCTTACCATCAAAATTAAGAAAGCTGAAAAATCGTCGAAAACATAAAATTTCGTAAGAAATTGGGAACAAGGGAGTCATAAGAAATGACTCCCTTTTTTTATGTTCAATATTAAGCAAGTAAGAAATAAAACACGGCAGTTATCCTCTAAAAGCAGTATAAACGATATTTAAGCTTTTAATCTAATTTTTTATCGTAGAACAGTACTTACCGCTACTTTCGTCACAGACACAATAAAATACATGAAATGAAAGTGGGGCAACCGAAAAAAACGATTGTTGTTAGGGAGTATCAACTCGAGATTGGAAAAATTCAAGTTTATGATGATTATATGGTGGCTATTTTCGAAGAAGGTGCCACCCTTACCCTAGAAAGAACGTATCAAATAATTGGAATTTCAGAAATTCACTTCCGTGAAAAGAATTTTGGATATATAAGCCTTCGGAAACATTCATATGCCGTAGACCCTACCGTTTACTCATATCTGAGACAATTGGACAATCTTAAAGCCTTTGCTATTGTTTCCATAAAGGAGATCGATATGCACAACTTTAAGATTGAAAAGCTATTCTATAAAAAGCCCATGAAGTTTTTTATAGAATACGATAATGCCCTGACTTGGGTTAAAAGAAGGGTCAAAGGAAAATAATCATCGGACTAAGACCACGGCCATAAGTTTCCACTAGAAAGGGAAACTATGGCCCCTAAGCGCAGGCAGACCGCTCTGCTAGGCTAAATTCACACTATTACTATTGTTCCGATTGTTCGTTCTGCACTTGAGGTTCCTCGGGGGTCTTGAACAAATCTAAATAAGCTTCACCGATACCATCAATTATACCTGTAGCGGTAAGTGCTTGATAACCGGTATTTTCTACGGTCAAATCAGCGGCCTTACCATGAAGATATACTCCAAAAATGGTCGCCTCAAGAGGTTCATAGCCCTGTGCTACCAATCCGGTAATGATACCTGTCAATACATCACCGCTACCAGCTGTTGCCATCCCTGGGTTTCCCGTAGTATTCACATATCCTTTTTCGCCATAAAGTGTAATAGTATGTGCTCCTTTTATGACAATAATACAATCATATTTTTTAGAAAAATCTTTGGCCTTTTTCAACTTATCAAAATCATTTTCCCATTTCCCTATCAAGCGCTCCAATTCTTTGGGGTGCGGGGTTAAAATGGTCTTCGCTGGCATTTTTTTCAATAATGCCTGATTTTCAGAAAGGATATTCAATCCGTCGGCATCAATAACCAATGGTATTTTATTTTCACTCAGAAAATCGGATAACGCCTTTACCGTGGAGGCTGCTTTCCCCAAACCTACTCCAAGTCCAATAACCTTAGGGGAAATATCAAAATCTATATTCGAAATATTCTTTTTATCAACATCTACAACAACCATTGCTTCGGGTAACGCTGTCTGAAGAATCGTATACCCACATTCAGGCACATAAGCAGTCACTAATCCGCTACCTGAATGAAGGGCAGCCTTGGCCGACAGCACAACCGCTCCAATTTTACCATAACTACCACCAATGATCAATGAATGCCCATACGTGCCCTTATGTGCAAATTTCTCTCGAGGCAGGTAGTGAGACAACACTTCATTTTTACCAATAAGGCGATACTCCGTTTCTAGCTCAGATAGAAACTTTTGATCCAAACCAATATCCAAAACCTCCCAGTGTTCCATGTAAATACCCGTTTCAGGGAGAAAAAATACGAGCTTCGGAGCTTGAAAACTCAATACATAATTCGCCTTTACAGCCGCATCTTCCTCTTTGGGAACATTGTCCATATATAGTCCCGAAGGGATATCCACTGAAAGCACCAAAGCTTCCGACTTATGCAAATATCGCATCAAATTAACGACCCAAGCTGCTGGGGGCCGATTTAGACCAATACCGAAAATCGCATCTACAATAATATCATCGCGACCGACTTCAGGGAGTGCCGAACCTTCCTCTAAAAAAATAGGCCATACTTTTCGTTCTTTTAGCCGATCTAAATTAATCAAGAAATCATCTGAGCGTGTTTTACTATAATTTACCACGTACACGCCAATATTGTATCCGTGATCCTGCAGATGTCTGGCAAGCGCAATACCATCTCCACCATTATTTCCTATTCCACAAAACAAATGAATCTTTACCGACGCTCCCTGTAGACGCAAGTGCAGCCAATTGAATAGCTGAACGGCGGCCCGCTCCATAAGCTCGTCACTTGTAATTTGTTGGCTGGCTATTGTTGATTTATCAGCGGCATATATCTGTTGGGCATTAAAAAGCTTCATTCGTCAAAAAATTTAAGTAAATGTTGGATATTCTATAAAATTTTTACAGAACATTTGATTAGCACTTCAAAAGTAGTACTTTTGAGGCTTTCAAAGAAGTATGCTTTTTTACGACGATTACATACAATTATTTTTTTCCACTCCTACAAATGGCATTACATCTATTGCCACCACCCCTTTGGGGTAAGCAGCTATATATCCGTCCGGTTTGCGTATCACCGCAAAAATTGAATCAGTTCAAATTAATTTTTAGTACATCATGAAAGTTTTGAAATTCGGTGGAACTTCGGTCGCCAACGCACAAAATATTACATTGGTCAAAAATATCGTTTCAGACGTTGATGCGGACCAGACTATTGTGGTCGTCTCTGCTTTTGGAGGGATTACCGATTTACTGCTCCAAACGGCCGATTTCGCCGCCTCACAAGATTTGAGGTACAAAACGGTTTTGAAAGAAATTGAGGATAGACATATCGACACGATAAAAAAATTAATCCCTATCAACAAACAGAGCAAGGCACTTAGCAAAATAAAAAGTGACCTCAATACGCTTGAAACTTTATTGGAAGGAGCCTATTTAATAGGTGAGATTACACCGCGCCTCTCAGACAAGATTGTCAGTTACGGAGAGTTGCTGTCTTCCTATAGTATTGCAGAATTTTTTGCGGAACAACAGCTCGATGCGGTCTATCGGGATAGCAGGGATTTTATAAAGACCAACGACCTCAACGGTAAAGCAGTCGTCGATACCAACGCCACCAACAAGCTTTGTAAAGAAATACTGGGCGAAACCAAAAGCAAGGTTATTGTAGTTCCTGGGTTTATTGCTTCGTCAATCAACGGCAATTCGACAACTTTAGGTCGTGGCGGTTCTGATTTTACGGCAGCCCTTATTGCTGCAGCCCTCGATGCTGAAGTTCTCGAAATCTGGACTGATGTCAGCGGTATGTATACGGCAAATCCTAAAATCGTAAAACAGGCACACGCAATACCCCACATATCCTATGAAGAGGCGATGGAGCTATCCCATTTTGGAGCCAAGGTTTTATACCCGCCAACAATACAACCCGTATTGACCAAAGGAATTTCCATCCATATTAAAAATACTTTTGACCCCGAGAGTGCAGGAACACTCATTACCAAAAATAGAACAGAAAAAGGAAAGACCGTGCGCGGCATTACCCATGTCGAAAACATCGCATTATTATCTCTAGAAGGCCCCGGAATGGTAGGTATTCCTGGTATTTCAAAACGATTTTTCGAAGTACTTTCGCTACATGACATCAGTGTGGTTCTTATTACACAGGCTTCTTCTGAACATTCTATTTGTGTAGGTATTTCGGATAGCGATATCGAAAAAGCTGTTGAAATTGTTAACCAAGCCTTCGAATACGAAATCGAGCGTGAAAAAATCTGGCCCGTAATAGCGGAACGCAATCTGGCCATTATTGCTCTAGTAGGCGACAATATGAAAAGTCACCAAGGTCTGAGCGGCAAAATGTTCAGTACCCTTGGAAGGAACAACGTAAACATTCGGGCCATTGCGCAAGGTGCATCGGAACGCAATATATCAGCGGTAATTAAAAAAGAGGATGTCAAAAAAGCACTGAATGCCCTGCACGAAGAGTTTTTTGAGGAAAATGTAAAGCAGCTCAACCTCTTTGTAATGGGAGTTGGTAATGTGGGATCCAAATTTTTAAACCAAATACAACAACAACGGAAATACTTAAAAGAAAACCTAAAATTGAATATTAGGGTCATCGGAATATCAAATTCCCGCAATATGGTTTTCGATGAAGATGGTATTTCCCTGAAAAATTGGGAAGACGTTTTAAAAGACGGTGAAAAAGCCGACAAAGCATTGTTCTTCAATAAAATTAACCAACTGAATTATCGCAATAGCATTTTTGTCGATAACACAGCTAGTGATGACGTTGCATCGACTTATGCCTCCTATTTAAAGAATAGTATTTCGGTAGTTACCTGCAATAAAATTGCCTGTTCATCGAACTACACAAATTATATCGACTTAAAGAATTTGGCACGTGAATACAATGCCCCTTTTCTTTTCGAAACGAATGTAGGTGCGGGGCTGCCGATTATAGATACCTTAAAACATTTAATAGCCTCTGGTGATAAGGTTTTAAAAATTCAAGCCGTACTATCGGGAAGTTTGAACTTTGTGTTCAATAATTTTAATGATAAAACCACTTTTCACGACGTGGTAAAACAAGCTCAAGAGGAAGGATATACCGAGCCCGATCCAAAAATTGACCTGAGCGGTATCGACGTGATGCGCAAAATTTTAATTTTAGCCAGGGAAAGTGGAAATCGATTGGATATCGAAGATATTGGAAACACGCCATTTTTACCTGAAGAAAGTTTAGCCACAACAACGAACGAAGATTTCTTTTCTTCACTTAAAAAGTACGAGGCCTCTTTTCAGGAAATGTATAAGGCCGCTGCCGATACGGATAGCAAATTAAAATATGTCGCCCAGTTTGAAGACGGTAAAGCAAGTGTAGGATTGCAACACATTCCCAAAGGACATGACTTTTACAATTTGGAAGGCAGTGATAATATTGTGCTCTTCTATACGGAGCGCTACCCCAATCAGCCCATGATTATAAAAGGGGCAGGTGCAGGAGCTGACGTAACCGCATCGGGAATATTTGCGGATATTATCAGAATCGGAAATTTTTAAAATGCCTTTAAAATAGTAATAACAAACCTATGCATACCAACGAAATTAGACTTTTTAGCCCAGCGACCATAGCCAATATTTCTTGTGGATTCGATGTACTAGGTGTAGCGCTCGACTCCGTTGGCGATGAAATGGTCATTCGCAAAGTTTCGGAACAAGGTGTGCGCATCACCAAACTGGTCGGTCAAGACCTACCCATGGAGACTGATAAAAATGTGGCCGGGGTAGCTGGCTTGGCCCTATTGGCTGCTAGCGACTACCAAGGTGGATTTGAAATTGAAATCTATAAAAAAATCAAAGCAGGTAGTGGTATTGGAAGCAGTGCCGCAAGTTCGGCAGGTGCTGTTTGGGGCATGAACGAATTATTGGGCAAACCTTTTTCACAACTGGAATTGGTAAAATTTGCAATGGAAGGCGAACGTTTGGCCAGTGGCGTTGCCCACGCCGATAATGTAGCCCCTGCCCTATTCGGTGGCTTTACCTTAGTTCGTAGTTATGACCCCTTGGATATTATTCCGATAAATAGTCCCAATGAGTTATGGGCTACGGTGATTCATCCGCAGATAGAAGTAAAGACATCCGATTCAAGAAAAATTTTGAAAACCAAAATCTCTCTTGAAGATGGTATAAAACAATGGGGTAACGTTGGCGGACTCATCGCAGGACTATTTATGAACGATTATGCTTTAATAGGCCGGTCTCTGGAAGACCATATCGTTGAGCCCATACGTTCTATGTTGATTCCTGAATTCGACACTGTGAAAGCCGAATCCCTGAATGCAGGCGCTCTTGGTTGTGGCATATCAGGTTCGGGACCTTCGATTTTTGCCTTTAGCAAAGGAGAAAGCACTGCCCGTAAAGTAGCCCAAGTAATGAAAGAGAGATATGAAGAAATTGCTGTCGACAACGATGTTCATGTTTCTAAAATCAATAGTACAGGAATAAAGTTGCTTCATAATTGATAAATAAGTAGATGGGCATAAGCGCCCAACATCAAAAAACTTAGCATAACCATGAACTTTTACAGTCTAAATAAGAAAGCCGCTAACGTATCGTTTAAGGATGCCGTCATTAAAGGAATAGCACCCGATAGAGGGCTATATTTCCCAGAAAGCATTTCAGCGTTACCAGCTTCCTTTTTCGAGAATATTGAGAAGTTGTCTACTACTGAAATAGCATTTCAGGCAATTCATCAGTTTGTCAATGATGACCTGCCCGATGCCATTTTAAAAAACATTTTGGAGGAAGTACTCGATTTTGATTTTCCAATTGTTGAAATTGAAGATAACGTAGTCACATTAGAGTTGTTCCATGGTCCTACTATGGCTTTTAAAGATGTTGGTGCCCGTTTTATGGCGCGCTGTTTGGGATATTTTTCAGAAAACCAGAACCAAGAGGTAACGGTACTCGTTGCAACATCAGGTGATACTGGCGGAGCCGTAGCAAATGGCTTTCTCGGCGTTCCTGGTGTGAAAGTGGTAATTCTCTACCCTAACGGAAAAGTTAGTGATATTCAAGAAAGGCAATTGACCACCCTCGGTCAAAACATTACGGCTTTAAGTGTAGATGGCACTTTCGACGACTGCCAAGAAATGGTGAAAACGGCTTTCTTAGACGATGAATTACTCGAACAAATGCAACTGACTTCTGCTAATTCTATCAATGTTGCACGATGGCTTCCGCAATTATTCTATTTTCTTTTAGCTTATAAACAGGTAAAATCAAAGGAGAAAGAAATTGTTTTTGCAGTTCCCAGCGGGAATTTTGGAAATATCTGCGCAGGAATGGTAGCCCAACGGCTGGGTATGCCTGTCAAGCAGTTTATAGCTGCTACCAATGTAAATGACACCGTACCTGAATTTATGCGTACGCAAAGCTATAATCCCAAACCTTCAACGGCCACTATCTCCAATGCTATGGACGTGGGCGACCCTAGTAATTTCATACGCATTCGGCATCTGTACCAAGACGATTTTGAGGCCTTGAACGAAAACCTTTCTTCATTCGCTTTTACTGATAAAGAGACCAAAAAAGCTATGTTGGACATATATAGACAAAGCCAGTACATTGCAGATCCCCATGGTGCAGTAGGATATTTAGGACTGAAGAAATATCAATCTGCACATCCCGATACTTTTGGTATCTTTTTGGAGACAGCGCATCCCGTTAAATTCTTGGATGTTGTAGAAGAAACTATCGGAAAATCGCTTGAAATTCCGGTACAAATTCAAAAGGTAATGGATAAAGAGAAAAAGTTTATCCGGATAAAAAAATACGCCGAACTTAAAACCTTTCTTTTGAGAAGCTAACATTGGTTAGATCTAGTCTATTATATTTTTCGGTCAACAACTATTTCACTTTCGATTACGAAGCTAGATTGAAAGAAATATATCCTATAATACCTATGTAAATAGTAAGTTATATGTAAGCTTGGGAAGGAAATGAGAGAGATTTCCACTGTATTTTCATCTCCTTTTAAAAAGGCTCTACTTTTTGCAAAACATTACGAACCGCTATTTTCGTATCCTTTATATATTCAATAGATTTGCCGGGCCTATAAGTTTAAAATTAGGCATCGACGTGCCTGTCAAAAATTATCGGCTATCAACAGCGAACTTGAAGAGAAAGCAAAACCAAAAAAAACACTCTTTTACATATGAAAAATACCGCCCTTACCCCGACCCACGAAGCCCTTGGTGCCAAAATAGTACCTTTTGCCGGCTATAACATGCCCGTTTCTTACGAGGGGGTAAATGCCGAACATGAAACCGTACGCAAGGGTGTAGGCGTTTTTGATGTATCC
Source organism: Kriegella aquimaris (assembly GCF_900103215.1). Taxonomy (GTDB): domain Bacteria; phylum Bacteroidota; class Bacteroidia; order Flavobacteriales; family Flavobacteriaceae; genus Kriegella; species Kriegella aquimaris. The sequence continues at coordinate 43,821 of NZ_FNGV01000020.1, read as the reverse complement.
CATATGGGCGAATTTTTAATCAGCGGTTCCACAGCTTTAGATTTGATACAAAAAGTAACCTCGAACGATGCCTCCAAATTAACTATTGGAAAAGCCCAATACAGCTGTTTGCCTAATGAGACAGGCGGTATTGTTGATGACCTCATCGTCTACCGTTTAAAAGAAGATCAGTATTTATTGGTGGTAAATGCTGCAAATATCGAGAAAGACTGGAAACACATCTCGAAATATAATGCCGATTTTAATGCCGATATGCGAAATATCTCAGAAGGCTATTCACTTTTGGCCATTCAAGGACCTAAGGCCGTGGAGGCTATGCAGGCACTAACTTCTGTTGATCTATCGGCTATAAAGTTCTACAATTTTGTCGTTGGTGATTTTGCAGGAATACCGCATGTTATCATTTCCGCAACCGGATATACCGGATCTGGTGGTTTTGAAATCTATTGCAAGAATGAAGAAGTAAAGCAGATTTGGGACAAAGTTTTTGAAGCTGGTGCAGCTTATGACATAAAGCCAATTGGTCTCGCGGCACGTGATACGCTACGATTGGAAATGGGTTACTGCCTTTATGGAAACGATATCAATGATGAAACATCACCATTAGAAGCAGGTTTAGGGTGGATTACCAAGTTTACCAAAGATTTTGTCAACAGTGAAGCTTTGAAGGAAGAAAAAGAGCAGGGTTCGGAACGGAAATTAATTGCTTTTACTTTAGACGAAAGAGGTATTCCACGGCACGATTATGACATTGTAGACGCTCAGGGCAAAATAATTGGTGTTGTAACATCGGGTACCATGTCCCCTTCCCTAGGAAAAGGTATCGGACTTGGGTACGTTCCCACAGATCTTTCGTCATTAGGCACTAAAATAAATATACAGATACGCAAGAAATCGGTCCCTGCAACCGTTGTAAAGCTACCTTTCTATAGCGTATGACAATCGACTATCAACAAATTCTGGACGATATTGCCTCTGGCTGTCAATTGACAGAAGATCGTGGCAAGGTTGCAACCTATATTCCAGAACTTGCCAAAGTCGATCGCTTTAAATTCGGCATCCATTTGGTCGATGCCGAAAAAAATAATTTTGGAGCTGGTAATTCCCTAGAGAAATTTTCTATTCAAAGTATTTCCAAAGTGCTGACCCTAGCCAAAGCTATTTCTCTGGTCGGTGAAGATTTATGGAAGCGTGTAGATGTGGAACCTTCAGGTGACCCATTCAACCATTTATCACTTTTAGAAATGGAAAATGGGATTCCAAGAAATCCACTTATTAATGCAGGAGCCATCGTAGTCGCCGATATATTGGTTTCTAGACTTACGAATCCAAAAGTTGATTTTCTACAATTCGTCAGGGATCTTGCCAATGATCAAACCATCGAATTTGATAGCACCGTTGCACAGTCTGAGAAAGCGACAGGCTTTAGAAACTATGCCGCCGCGAACCTGCTAAAATCATATGGCAATTTGAAAAACGATGTTGAAACTGTATTGGATTTTTACTTTCACCAATGCTCGCTTCAAATGACTTGCGAACAATTGACCAAGGTATTCTTTATGTTTATGAACCGAGGTCTCTGCCAACGCGAACAAAAACAGCTTACACTAAGACAAGTAAAACGTATCAATTCAATTATGCTTACCTGTGGTTTTTATGATGAAGCAGGAGAGTTCGCCTTTGAAGTGGGCCTACCCGGCAAAAGTGGTGTTGGTGGCGGTATTGTTGCCGTTTTACCCGGAAAATACTGTGTAGCCACTTGGTCCCCTGGACTCAACGCCAAGGGAAACTCAAAATTGGGCATGGAAGCTTTGGAGAAACTCACCACGGCTACAGGTCAATCAATATTTTAAGCATTGCTGTCAAAAAAAATACTCATATTAGGAGGAAGCGGGTTTTTGGGGAATGCACTCTATAAAGAACTCTACAACTATTACGATACCTATGCGACCTACAATTCGGCTCGTAGGGCTTTCGAGAGTAATCAAAAATTTTTCAAATACGACATGCAAGAGGATGATGTCGTTCAGTTGTTGGAAAAAATAAATCCCCAATATATCATATCGGCAATACGCGGTAATTTTGCTGCTCAGATACAGGCACACCAACATATTGTCGAGTACTTGAAAAAGAAAGACGACTGTAAACTTTACTTTATTTCTTCGGCCAATGTTTTTGATGCCTATAGCAAATATCCTTCCTATGAAAATGACAAAACCTTGTCAGAGAGTGTTTACGGTAGATTAAAAATAAAGATTGAGAACATGTTGTTACGTCTGCCGAAAAAGAAAATGGCCATTCTTCGCGTACCAATGGTATTTGGTAATGGTTCTCCTCGAATAAAGCAAATCAAACAGGCCATTTGGGCCAACGAACCCCTCGAAGTTTTCCCAAATCTGGTTATGAACGTGACCAACGACGATAAACTCACGCAACAAATTCATTATTTAATCAATAGAAATAAGACTGGCGTGTTTCATTTAGGCAGTAATGATTTGGTGCATCATGAAGACTTCATCAGCGAAGTTGTAGATCGGATCGGACATTTTAACCCCATCTATAAGCGCATATATACTACCAATGACGAACGGTATCTTGCGGTACTCCCAAAAGATAACATTCTTCCAAAAAACCTACAATTCAGCAGTCAAGACATTATAGACCACCACATTTCAGGTTAGTTCAGTGTCCATACCAATATATTATGGATACATATCATTTCGGCGATAGTAACAGATCGTAATTTTAGTAACTTTAAATTCAATTAAAATTACATAAGCGATGAAAGATGATAAGGGAGGTTTCAGTGGACTCAAAGCGGTCTATATCAACTGTACGTTGAAAAAAACACCTCAGCAAAGCCATACACAAGGCTTGATAGATGTTTCACGGAGAATAATGGAAAAAGAAGGAGTATCGGTAAAAACTATTCGGGCCGTTGACCACGACATTGCCTACGGAGTTCAACCGGATATGACCAAAGAAGGAGCCGACAAGGATGAATGGCCTCAACTATTCAAAACGATTTTTGCCGCTGACATTTTGATTTTGGGAACTCCCATTTGGCTGGGTGAACGTTCTTCAATATGCACAAAAGTTATCGAAAGGCTTTACGCCATGTCTGGAAAACAGAACGACAAGGGGCAATATTTGTTCTATGGAAAGGTAGGAGGAACCATAATAACCGGCAATGAAGACGGAGTCAAACATTGTGCTATGGGCATTTTGTACGCCTTACAACACTTAGGATATTCTATTCCTCCCCAAGGCGATTGTGGCTGGATCGGTGAAATAGGGCCCGGCCCAAGTTATTTAGATAAGGAATCAAATGCGGCAGAAAACGATTTCACTAATAGAAATACTACATTTATGACGTATAATCTGCTACATTTGGCGAAAATTCTAAAAGACAAAGGTGGCTATCCCAGCTATGGGAATTCGAGAGAAGCTTGGGACACCGGTTCCCGATGGGCATTTGAAAATCCTGAATATAGATAACTAAAAACCAAAAAATAGGTATAAAACAATGGAAAAATTATCAGAAAGAACAATAGAAGAGCGCTTAGACAAAATTGAGGGCTGGGAATATGTGAATGGCGCAATTGAGACCACGTTTGAATTCAAAGATTTTAGGGAAGCTTTCGCGACCATGACGCACATCGCTTTTGAATGTGAGGTTCAGCGTCATCATCCTGATTGGAACAATATATACAACACATTGAACATTCGGTTAAGCACCCATGACGCAGGGGGAGTAACTGAAAAAGACTTTATTTTGGCCCATGCCATTGAGAAGATTATTGAAAGTGCGTAAAATTTGCGGTCGGTAATACGCTTTAAAAAATAAATAGGACTCGTGACCCACTTTACTTTTAAGGTGGGTTTCGCTTTTTCCTTAAACAAAAAACACTGTTAGACAATACGTTACACCAAAACCAGCAGTAACTTGTCACTTACCCGAGCACTGCTACTTTTGGTCCTTAAATTTTATTAAATTTGTCCACATCAATTTAATGCAACAATAGATTATGGGAAGAGCTTTTGAATTTCGAAAAGCACGTAAAATGAAACGATGGGCGGCAATGTCTAAGGCCTTTACACGTATTGGCAAAGATATTGTTATGGCGGTAAAGGAAGGCGGACCAGATCCAGATTCCAATTCGAGACTGAGAGCGGTAATACAGAACGCCAAGTCTGTCAACATGCCCAAAGACAATATTGAACGGGCAATCAAAAGAGCTTCCGATAAAAGTCAGGGCGATTACAAAGAAGTCCTTTTTGAGGGTTATGCGCCCCATGGCATTGCTATTCTCATTGAAACGGCAACTGATAACAATACACGTACCGTAGCCAATATTCGCAGTTATTTTAATAAATGCGACGGTAGTTTGGGTACTTCGGGTTCCGTTGAATTCATGTTCGACCATACCTGTAACTTTCGTATTCCAGCGGAGGGCATCGACCCTGAGGAACTTGAACTCGAAATGATCGATTTTGGTGCAGAAGAAGTTTTTGAAGATGAAGACGGGCTTTTAATTTACGCGCCTTTTGAAAGTTTTGGGGCCATTCAGAAAGAATTAGAAAATCGCAGTATTGAAATATTATCTTCCGGTTTTGAGCGTATTCCACAAGTGACCAAGGAATTGAATGAAGAAGAGGTTGCCGATGTAGAAAAATTATTGGAAAAAATCGAAGAAGACGATGATGTACAGAACGTATATCATACCATGCAAGAGTAACTAATTAGCTTCATAGTGAAAATAGCCCTAAATGGATTTAGGGCTTCAAAGACATTTCGTAAGGTATTTTTATTAGAGCGTGACAGCAATTAAAAAAGCTGTCACTTATGCATATTCCACATATTCTTCACTCTATTTATTACCGTCTTTTGTATTCCCATAGCCTTGGGCTAAACTCGTTATTGTTCTTGTAAAATTGATCCGCAGTAACCAAGGGTTATCCGTAAAACGACCAGATTACATACTGAATAAGGCTTAACCTGGCACTTCGCTATGCAGTCATCGTTCCTTAATTTTATAGAATTCGTTTCGAATTCCAATTTTGATGAGGATTTAACACCTAAATCAAGAATAATTTGACCTTTTTAAACGTTACCTATTGTTGGGAACAGCCAACTATAATCAGGCTGACTGATTAAAAAGGAAATCGTAAAACCGCAAAACTACCATAAACCAATGAAGCTTCAACTAGAACCTTTTTTCGATTTATCAATGGATTGCCTTTGTATAGCAGGTTATGATGGGTACTTTAAAAAAATTAATCCAGCTTTTATCAAGTTGCTTGGTTATTCTGAAGAGGAGTTGCATTCTAGATTAATATGCGATTTTATCTACGAGGAAGATCGGGAGCGTACAGCCTTGTACAGACAAAGCCTGAAGAATAATAGGCCATTGGTCAATTTTGAGAATCGCTATGTCTGTAAATCTGGAGAATACGTATGGTTGCATTGGACTTCTATTCCTGTAGAAGACGAGCAATTAGTCTATGCCATAGCAAAAGATATTACACACAAGAAAAAACTGGAGACTGAGCGTATCTCGCATTTAGGCCATCTCTCTAAGCTAAATCAAGAACTAAAACAACTCAATTATACCACCTCACATGATTTAAGATCGCCGGTAAACAATATGCTTACCCTATTCGATTTAATTGATATGGACAACATAAATGATGAAGACACTGCTGAAATAATTGACTTTTTAAGGCTTTCGGTAGAAGAACTGAAGACTTCACTAAACTCAAATGTAGATGTGATGAAACAAGATGACATTATAAAGGAAGCACTTGAAGATGTTCATTTTGAAAATGTATTTGAAAAGGTGCAAAGGTCCATAAGCACATTGGTGAAAAAAGCGAAGACTCAATTTAAAGTCGATTTTTCAGGTTTAGAAAACATAGCGTTCAACGCTGCCTATATGGAAAGTATTTTTCTTAATCTAATTACCAATTCTATTAAATATGCCAGACCCGATGTATCACCCGTGGTTACGATAATCACTAGTGAAGAAAATGGGGAAAAGGTATTTGAGTATTCTGACAACGGCCTTGGCTTTGACATGAAAAAAGTAGGACATCTAATTTTTAACCTGAATCAAACATTTCATGACAATGAAGATAGCAAAGGGGTTGGACTATATTTAGTAAACAATCATGTTACCAGCCTAGGCGGCAGTATCGGTGTAGAAAGCGAGGTCAATAAAGGAACTACTTTTACGATAAAATTCTCCGCATAATCTAGTTATCCAAACTTTACTAAGACTGTATAGACTTGATTGTGATTTACGCTCGAAAGCGTCTATATCAAACTAACATTTAAAAGTAAAAAAGGGTATAACTTCTAATTTGACATATCGTACTTGTGCCTTTTTTATTAGAACTATAATTAGACATCATTCCGGCGCACTTTCCCCTGTACACCCTTAAAAAAAGCCCTGTATACTTTAAAATCAGCCTCCATATCATCTGTTGGAGTATGAGGTTCGGAAATCTTTATTTGTTTCTTACCGAAATCAAAGGCAATCATAACGATGGGAACTTTTGCAGTTTTAGCGATGTAGTAAAACCCTGTTTTCCAACGGGTAACTTTTTTACGCGTTCCTTCAGGGGCTATGGTCAATCTGAATCTTTTGCGCTCATTAAAAATCTTGGCCGTTGCTGCTACGGTATCGTTATTTTTGGTACGGTCTATAGGTGCACCTCCCAATCTTTTAAATACCCACCCAAAAGGTGGTTTAAAAAGACTTTTTTTTCCAATAAAATTAATCTCTTCTTTCCATATACTACGGATTAGGAGACCTAGAAAGAAATCTACCCAACTGGTATGAGGCACGACAATGATTACAAATTTATCAAGATGACCAGGAAAACTACCGACCATTTTCCAGCCCAACAATTTGTAGAAGATGAATTTGGCAAGTATTTGCATAACATGAAAAGGGAATTAAATAGTAAGATTACATTTTTCAACAGAAGTATACAATCAATCGATTACTCTATTTTTTTAAAAAGGAAATTAGAAATCGTTTCACCAAGTGCCTTATACCCTTCCTCGGTATAATGTACATTGTCCTGTCCTGAACCAAATTTGCTATGTATCATAGCCGATTTTTCGAAAACGTCATTGACTTCTACCCCGTGCTTTTCCATGATTTTTTTTGCCGCTTCATTGTACTTCAACGCATCATCACTAAACCTTCCGGCTTCTTTCTCAGGAACGTATGATATCGTGACAAAAATAAGTTTGGCATCGGTTCTCTCTTTTAACATGGCAACAATCGAATCAAGATTTGCACTATAATCCTCAACGCTGAAAGTAACCTTTCCATTGACTTTATCACGGTTACCCTGTACTTTAGAATCGGGATGACGATAGCACAAATCCCAGAGACCCCAATTAAATTGAACAATATCCCATTCACCGTCGCCGATCCATTCCTTTATTTTCTGTAAGCCCGTTCCCGTATGTTGGGCGTTTCCTGGGTTATGTTCAATTATCGCCTTATCTGCAAAATTGGCCTTGACAAATGGGGTGTATCCTAAGGATATAGAATCACCAATAATCAAAATTTTAGGTTTTTCATCTGTACAGCTACTGATTACAGTTGCAAAAAACAATACAAATAGAAATCTGACGTGACACTTCATAAAAGTAAATAAAGATTATTCCAGAAGTTCCAATCCATACTTCCAGAAGTAAAAATTAAATTTTTTGGTATATCGACCTCAGCTTTTCGGGAGTGGCAATAGTGCGCCAATTCTTTCCTAAAGCATTTTCCCAAAGCGGTTCCAATTTCAGGGCCACTTCGATCATAGTATCAAAATCATCATCGGTAAGATTCGCGCAAATATTTTTGGGTAGTTCTATTTGATGTTTCTCAAGCATTTCGTAAAACAATTCTACCCCTTCAGGGTAAAACTCTTTGAGATGTTGGAAGACCATGCAGTTGCCAATACCATGGCGTATACCTAAGAGGTATGATAACCCGTAACTCATGGCATGTGCAACCCCAACTTGAGAATATGCAATACTCATACCTCCGTGCCAAGAGGCCATCATTAATTTTTCACGAGCTTCACTGGCGGGCAACCCATTTAAGTAAACCTCTTTACACAGTTCGAAGGCCTTTTCGCCATAACTCTGACTAAAAGCATTCAAAAAAGTACCGTCTAATGATTCTACACAGTGTATGAAGCAATCCATTCCGGTATAAAACCATTGCTCTTTGCAAACGCCCTGAGTAAGGTCTGGATCTAGTACCACTTGATCGAATGTGGTATAGTCTGAATTAATTCCTAATTTTTTTGTCGGTCCCAGCAACACGGTAGTCCTTGAAACTTCTGCCCCTGTGCCACTAATGGTCGGAATACCTACGTGATAAATAGAGGGTTGATGAACTAAATCCCATCCTTGATACTCCGAAGAGCTTCCTCGATTGGTCAATAATATGGATACCGCCTTCGCCAAATCTAAAATAGTACCGCCACCGATACCAATAATACCTGAAGGAAGTTCTTCAAAATCATTTTTTATCTTAGCGACCAATATATCGACTTGGTTTGTTTTAGGTTCTTCTTCCGAGGAGATGAAAACAATTTGATCATTAAATAGTAGTGGAATTCTACCTACCAATTCTTTTCCCTCAAAGACATCATCGACCAAAAAAATGAATGGAGCATCGGAGTGCCTTCTTTTCGGTAACAATATCTCACCCAATTGATCAAAGCTGCCATTACCAAAAATGACACGTGGAACCATGGGGAAGTTCTTGTATTTCTCGTGCTTTGGCAAAATGTGCTTTGTTGCACGCAATTCTTTTTTCATCTCCATAATCCGCCTTAAAAGTACTTCAGAATATCTGTCAATTTATTAATCGTAAGGTAATCACCGTGCTCATCTTCAACCAACACCTCTTCATGTTTCCAAGTAGTGTGAAAAGGTACGTGCACAGCCTTTGCACCAATATTAACAATAGGCAGCACATCTGATTTTAAAGAATTGCCTATCATCAAGAACTCTTTTACATCAATTTCTAAATGATCCAACAAATTTATATAGTTTTCTTCTTTTTTGTCGCTTAGAACTTCGACATGGTGAAAATATTTCGATAGGCCCGAATTTTCTAGCTTTCTCTCTTGATCCAATAAATCACCTTTGGTCAAAACGATAAGGCGATAGTCACCGTTCAATTTCCTCAAAACCTCTTTTACGCCTTCCAAAAGTTCCACTGGATGTAGAATCATTTTTCTGCCGATATCCAAAATATCGGAAATCGTGGCCTGCGAAACCCGGTTGTTCGATAATTGCAAGGCCGATTCTATCATGGAAAGCACGAATCCTTTTATGCCATAGCCATAAAGGTCCAAGTTTTTCATCTCCATTCTAAACAGTTCTTGATCTATTTTGTTCTTAGTCTCATACTTCTCGAGTAAATCGGCGAATTGTTCTTCCGCTTTCCTAAAATAGGTCTCGTTTACCCATAAAGTATCATCGGCATCGAAAGCGATAACCTTAATATTGCTATAATCTATTTCCATGCTTTTTTCGCCCTTACCAAGTCTTCAGGTGTATCGATTTCTATACCACTAACCGTGGTCTCGATCATTTTTATTTTCTTTCCATATTCCAAATACCGAATGGCCTCGATTTTTTCTATAGCCTCTAAAGGAAGCATCGGCAGACGATGAAAATCCATAAGTGCACTTTTTCGAAAAGCATAAACACCCTTGTGCTTATAGTAAATAGGTGTTACCTCTTTAGCCCTGTGATATGGAATCGGAGAACGCGAGAAGTACAATGCAAAGTTTCCATTATCAACGATTACTTTTACCGTATTGGGGTTACTTATTTCATCCTCATCAGTAATTCGAACCATTAAAGAAGCTAAATCAATCTCTTTCGTACTATCGTTTTCGAAGACCTCTAAAAGCCTTTCCAAACTCTTTCTTTCTGTAAAAGGTTCATCTCCCTGAACATTTACGATAACATCCACTTCCATGTCAGCCACCGCTTCCGCTATTCTATCGCTGCCACAGTCATGTTCCTTTATACTCATAATCGCCTGTCCACCGGCACTGGTAATCGTATCAAAAATCACCTTACTATCGGTGACCACATAAACATCGTCGAACAAATTGGCGTTTACTGCCGCCTCGTAGGTTCGTAATATCACAGGTTTACCCGACAAATCTTGCATCAACTTTGCAGGAAATCTAGACGCCGCGTACCGAGCGGGTATCATTGCTATCGTTTTCACTTATTTTCTTTTACTTGTTTTAGATAAAAAATGTTTCGGGTTATGATCCACTAAATTTGGTCATTTTTGATTAAAAATTTAATCCCGAATTTATATTTTTGAAACCTTAGGTATCTATTCGGGGGCGCAATTTCCGATATATTCTGAATATAATAACAAGAATTATGATAACTAAGACGGCGGCAAGAATAGGCGCAAAAATAGAGGCCGCCGTAATCACTAGGGCCGTTCCTGTTTCAGCAGTAGAAACAATCGGGTTTGCTAAACCGCCCGTTGTAGCCGTTGAGGCCAGACGTCCGGTCGCCCCTGCCCCTTTTATGGCCGTTGCCGTACCACCACCTGCTATAATCGCCAAAGACCATGTGACCACAGGATCTAAATTAGCCACCGTAGATACCATAACGGCCGTTCCTGCAATTGCTGCCAAAGGAATCGCCAAACTGTCTAACATATTATCAACAAAGGGAATAAAATAAGCAAAGATTTCAAATATGGTAGCTACTCCCAGAGCGATTACCGCAGCAAGACTTCCGATCCATTGCCAACTCTGATTTAACTCCCATACATCAAAATACGAGGCCAAACTAAGGGCAAACAATGGTAAAAATACTCTGAAGCCTACCGAAGCTGCTAGCCCAATACCAAGAAAAATACTTATAATCGTTTCAGAGGTCATCTTTATTATTTAGGGAACGTAACATCAGCTTTTAGGCACTACGAATTTAATCTATTCCGATTCAACAAAAAAATCATCGGTAAAACCTATAAGGTATAACTGCCGTTTCGCTCTCGTAATTGCAGTATACAACCATCTCAAGTAATCTTTATCGACCCCATCGGGCAAATACGGTTGTTCGACAAAAACGGTATCCCATTGCCCGCCTTGTGACTTATGACAGGTTATAGCGTACGAAAATTTCACTTGTAACGCATTAAAATACTTATTTGATTTTACACCAAGAAATTTTTTATACTTTGACTTCTCGTCAGCATAATCTTCCATAACCGATTGATAAAGTCGGTTTCCATCTTCATAAGAAAGTGATGGAGTTACGGCATCAATAGTATCTAATAAAAGTACCGTTTCGAAAGGTTTTTGATTGGGGTAGTCCACCATTTGCACCTTTACCTCGGCAAATCTGAAACCATAAAGGTCTATAATCGTAAAAATTTCTAGAACCTCAATAATGTCTCCATTGGCAATGAAGCCGGCTTCTGAATTGGGCTTCAACCAAAAGTAATTATTCTTCACCACCATCATATAGTCTCCTGGGGCAATCTCATTTTCTAAAAATAAAATTCGGGAACGGATATTCTTATTATATAGGTTGGCGCGTTTGTTCGAGCGTACTATCAGTGCGGTACCTTCATTTCCGTTCTGGGCGTACGAAGCATCAATGGCTTCCTGTATCTCATAGCCATCGACAAGGCGAACAATATCTTTATATGGTGTAACGTCAAATTGAAACGAATCAAAAAATTCATCCTGAAGCTGCTCTCTCAAAAAGGTAGCATTCGCCAATATCCCAGAATCTTCGGCTTGCCGCATCACCTCATCCAACTCTAACCGAATTACCTCCTTATTATAGTTCAAGGACAATTTGTCGGCATCCAAGGCCGGACTGAGGTCCAAATGCACAGGCGGTAATTGAGCGGTATCGCCTATCAATATCAATTTACAATTGAACCCTGAATAAACGAACATCATCAAATCATCTAATAAAGACCCATTACCAAATAATTTTGAATCGGTAGGGGCATCGGGAATCATCGATGCTTCATCGACAATAAATATCGTGTTTCTATGTTTGTTTGGAGCGAGCACAAATTGAACTCCACCACCACCTTGTTTTTTCGGAAAATATATTTTTCTATGAATAGTAAACGCCTGGGTTTTTGCGTAATTCGACATGACTTTTGCCGCACGTCCGGTAGGCGCCAATAAAACCGTTTTCATTCTTGTATTCCAAAGACTGTTGACGAGCGTACCTACAAGGGTAGTTTTGCCCGTACCGGCAAATCCCTTTAGTAAAAAAACATGGTCCTTTTCGTCAGACAAAACATAAATTGCCATTTTTTCAAGTGCCACCGATTGTTTTAAAGTTGGCTCATGAGGAAATTTATCCTTGAGAATAGCATAAAAAGAAGCCGCGTTTATCTTATTCATAGAATTGTAAATATAGACATCATTTAAGCAGAAACATGAAATAGGCCAAGCCTCCCATTGAAAAACAAAAATAGATAGGTGAAGCGCCTCGTACAAACTATTTGACGGAAAACACTGATCATGTGTATTTTAATAGGACTTAAGAATAAAAACGAACCAACTACCCAATTTGAAACATAACAAAATCCTTTTATAAAAATTAGGAGGTTTATAAAAAAATTGTAGATTTGTGATGACCACTAAATCTAATTAACACGTAAGAAATGAAGACCATTGCACAAATTTTACTTTGGATTGTTTGCATCGGGTTGGGCTACCTAATTTACAAGTCGGTAACTGGGCCAATAGAGTTCAACAGGGTTAAGGAGCAACGCTTTGCCAAAGTAGTTTCAAGTTTAAAAGACATTAGAAATTCTCAAGAAGCTTATAAAACAGTTAACGGAAAGTACGCCAAGGACTTTAATGACCTAATCAGTTTCGTTGATACAGGAAAGTATATCATCACGCAGCAAAGGGATTCTTCTTTTGTTCGCTTCGACAAAAATTTTCAAATCGATATGCCTAAGGATACGGTACTTATCGATACATTAGGCTTTGTTTCGGTAAAAGATTCACTTTTCAAGAACGACGATCGTTATAAAACTATGATGAACGTACCTACTGCTACGGGTGGAGAAAAATTTGAAATGAAATCAGCCATTATCGAAAGAAGCGGCTATAAAGCGCCGGTTTTTGAAGCAAAAGTTGAAAAGAATGTAATACTCGGTGATCAACCAAAAGATCTTTTAGCCAAGGAAAATGCCGAGATAGGCGTTGACGAGGTAAACGGAAGCGTTATAAGAGTAGGATCTTTGGAAGATGTTAGCACAAGTGGTAACTGGCCACCTATCTATGATAAAAAAGGTGAACAACAATAACGGGGAAACTACCCAAAATTTTCATAAACTGTCCATTCAAGTTAGCTTGAATGGACTTTCTTTTTGTGTTTTAGACACTATTAGCAATACAATATTAGCATCAGAAAGCATCTTTTTCAAAAAGCAATGTACACCTTATGAGGTGCAGAAAGAGTTGCAAGGTGTTTTTAAAAAGAACGATGTTTCTCAAGACAGGTTTTCCGAAATCATCGTCATTCATCGAAATACACTGTTCAGTTTAGTTCCAAAATCACTGTTCGATGCCAATGAACTGCCCAATTATTTAAAGTTTAATGCTAAAATTCTAGCTAACGATCATCTGGCTTACGATGAAATAGATAGTTATGACATGGTAAATGTTTATGTTCCTTTTGTGAACATAAACAATTACATTTATGACATGTTCGGGGAGTTTGAATTCAAGCACAGTGGTACCGTGATGGTAGAATCTTTATTAAATGGTCATACCCATGCCAAAGAACCAGTATGCTACGTACATGTGGCCGAGCATCAAATGGATATCACCGTTATTTCCGAAAAAAAACTATTGCTTTACAACAGTTTTGAATTCGGCACTAAAGAAGATTTCATCTACTATTTACTGTTTACAATGGAACAGTTAAAACTAGATACCGAACAAGTACAATTGAAACTTTTCGGCGCTATCGACGACGACGATGACATTTATCATCTCTGCTACGAATATGTTAAATTGATATCTATATTTATACCTTCGAGTTCGTCGCAATACCCCGTAACCGATTTAGGTAGTGCATCTATAGATTTCACCGTTTTAAACGCCTTATAATGCGCATTATCTCAGGAAAATATAAAGGAAGAAAGATTACGGCACCAAAAAAATTGCCGGTACGACCTACGACCGATATGTCGAAAGAGGCACTTTTTAATATTCTGAACAATCATTACAACTTCAGTGATCTCGCAGTTGTAGATCTCTTCTCGGGGACCGGAAATATTGCTTACGAGTTTGCCTCAAGAGGGTCTGAGCAAGTCACCGTAGTAGATACAGACCTTGGTTGTATAAAGTTCATCGATCAAACTTCCAAATCTTTTGATTTTGGAATTGATGCCATTAAGAGCGATGTGTTCAAATTTCTTGAGAAAACGGCGATTAAAGCCGATATATTTTTTGCAGACCCCTTTTACGATATGCCTTTGGAGGATTTCGAAAAAATTCCGGACCTTGTATTTACACGAGAATTGCTTTTAGAAGATGGCATGTTGATTATTGAACATTCGAAACATACCGACCTAAGTCGCCTTGCCCATTTTTCAAACGCAAGAAAATATGGGGGAAGCGTTTTTAGTTTTTTTAACTATTGATCGGGTAACCATTTTAAAAATAAGCAGGCCATAAGCCGGATTCTGTTTTCACTAAAAAGTGAATCCCTATCATTTATCTAGACCTTTGGTTGCCCAAAGGCTCAAACCGCCTACCCTTCGGCTCGAGCGTGCAGCCCTCAAGCACCGATTTACATGACGTTTCACCGCATAGAGTTTACCTGGTTTCACTACAGCCGAACTGTACTTGCTTTCTGTTGCACTTGTCCTTTTCGTCAAAAGACGAACGACGGGTGTTACCCGCTATGCCGCACTATGGTGTCCGGACTTTCCTATTTGCCTTGAATAAAATTCAGGGCAAATCGATAGGGTAGCCTGCTTGGTACAAAGGTAGACGAATTGTTGATAAGTAAATATTGAAACTAGACAAAACCAATACCTAAATGCCATGTGATTTTTATATTTGTATATTAACCTATCGGGTACAACTAAAACACTCGATTAAAGTCACTCAAAGTGGAACCTTTTGTAGTATCTGCACGCAAATATCGTCCCCAGACATTTAAAGATGTTGTCGGGCAACAGGCAATTACCAATACTCTGCTCCATGCCATTGAAAGCAATCATTTGGCACAGGCGCTTTTGTTCTGTGGACCACGAGGTGTCGGCAAGACCACTTGCGCGCGTATTTTGGCAAAAAACATCAATCAAGATGGTACGCAAAAGGAAGATGAAGATTTTGCCTTCAATATTTTTGAGCTTGATGCTGCTTCGAATAATTCGGTCGACGATATCAGAAACCTTACCGACCAAGTGCGTATTCCTCCACAAGTCGGAAAATATAAGGTCTATATCATCGATGAGGTCCACATGTTATCACAATCGGCCTTCAATGCTTTTTTGAAAACTTTGGAAGAACCGCCTAAGCATGCTATTTTTATTTTGGCGACTACCGAGAAGCATAAAATCATTCCTACGATACTCTCTAGATGCCAAATTTTCGATTTTAAGAGGATTACCGTAAAAGATGCAACGGATTATCTTAAGTACATTGCTGAAAATCAAGGCATAGTAGCTGAAGACGATGCACTGCAAATCATTGCACAAAAGGCTGATGGTGCGATGCGTGACGCGCTGTCCATATTTGATCGTGTCGTGAGTTTTAGCGGGAAGAATTTGACCCGAAAAGCAGTTACTGAAAATTTAAACGTACTCGATTACGACACCTATTTTGAAGCTACCGATCTTATACTGAAGCACGATATTCCACGATTATTGATATTGTTCAACAAGACTTTGGCACTCGGTTTCGATGGCCATCATTTTATCTCGGGCCTTGCTTCCCACTTTAGAGATCTCATGGTTAGCCAACATCAACAAACTATAGAATTGCTAGAAGTCGGTGAAACGGCAAAACAGCAATATCTCGAGCAGTCTAAAAAATCTTCAAGTCGCTTTTTGCTACAAGCCATCGATATTGCCAATGATTGTGATTTAAAGTATCGCACAAGCAAGAACCAACGGTTACTGGTCGAGCTGACGCTCATGAAATTGGCTTCCATCGATTTTGATGGCCAAAAAAAAAACCCTGAATCTCTAGCATTAGCCAATAATACAGTTGATTTGGTACCAGCTTCCTATTTTAAAGAGGAGGTATCCGAGACATTACCGATAGCAACTCCGCAAGAGGAAAAAATTACGGAACAGGAAGTAATCCCTACTACTTCTCCTGAAGAGAAAACCGAACCCCTACTCGAGAAACAAGAGGCACCAAAACTCATTTCAGAAGAAGAACCATTAAATACAGTACCAAGTTCCCCTTCCATTCAAGTAGCTGTGCCTGAAGCAAAACCCGAGACCAAAAAGATAAACATCAATGTACCTGCGAAGAAAGTATCAGGACTTTCTTTATCAAGTCTAAAAGCGAAAAAAGAACACCAGCTTAATAAGAAAGAAGTAAAATTCGACCCCGACCAATTGCCCAAGAGTCTTTTTACAGAGGAGGAAATGTTGCAACATTGGAAAGATTTTGTAGAAACTATTGATGCTAAAGGCCAAAAAATATTGGCTTCAAATTTGAGTGCCGACACTCCGAAATTACGAAATGAAAACACGCTATGGCTAGAGATGCCAAATAGCACCATGAAAACCGAAATCGAGCGCGAGCAGTATGAGTTAATGGAGTATTTGAAGCTAAAGCTAAATAATTACCATATAAGACTGAAAATTACGGTTAACGAGACCACTGCCAAGAAATTCGCCTTTACTCCTGAAGAAAAATATGAAAAACTTCGGGAAAAGAATCCGGCTATCGATCTTCTTCGAAAAGAATTCGATTTAGACCTCTAAGATTTCCAACCTTTGCGAATACGCCACACGTAAAGCAACATTACTAAGGCGCATAGTATCAAACCGGAAGCTTCACGCCCCATCTCAATATTTTTAATATCACCTTCCCCAATAGCATACCCCTCGAACTGAGCTGGCCAATCGACGTAGGCGCCGACTGAAAAAGCTAAAAACAAAATCAAGGCCATCCACAATGACAATTTTTTAAAAGCGAACAGCAGCGAGGCAATCGCCGCAACTCCATAAATTGTATACCATAAAATGGGATCAGGGTCATTATATTGCAATACCGCAGCCCAAATAAAAAGTACCGAAAAAATAAATGCTATTATTTTAAAGAAAGAATTCATAATTAAAGTTGTTTAAAACTTAACCCCTCACATGTTTCACCAATACATCAAAGACCTCGATTGCCGATACGGTTTCTGTAGGCATAAAATCTTTTTGATTGCTGATAAGTATAGGAAAATCGTCTTTGCCTTCCGGCACCCTACCATGCGATCCTTTTACTAAGGTAGCATTGATAGGAATAATATCCAAAACCGTTCGAAAACCCAGTTTCTTTTTAAATAATTTCCAGATTACTTTAAGCATTACGAACTTATCTTTGGGGTCGGTTAACATCTCAACGGGATCATAACCCGGCTTTTTGTGAATATCGACCATTCGTGCATAATCGGGTGCCACCGCATCATCTAACCAAAAATAGTAGGTAAACCAAGAGTTCTTATCTGCGATGACCACAATATCGCCACAGTGATCATGATTTAAATTCGCGGCAACAAGTTCTTCATCAGAAAGTACTTTTTCTACACCCTCCACCTTCTTTAATAATTCTTTTATATCGGCTTTTAACGCAATATCGTTAAGATAAACATGTGCTATTTGATGGTCGGCCACAGCAAATGCCTGACTGGCCCCGGCATCCAAAAGTTCAAGTCCACGCTCTTTGCGGATGTTCAAATACCCCCATTTACGCAACTCTCGATTAAGGTGGACCGGATGGTTTACATCGGTGATACCATATTCGGAGAGTAGTACAATATTCGTTTTTTCAGGATTGTAGTATTCGACCAACTTTTGAACCTCGGTATCAACTTCTTTCAAGTCTTTGGAAATAACGTCGAAATTGAGTCCATAACGCTGTAAATTATAATCGAGATGAGGCAAATAAATAAAGGTAAGCGTCGGGTCATGCAGCTGATCCGTTTTAATGGCCGCATCGGCAATCCATTTACTCGATTTAATTGAGGTTTTTGGTCCCCAGAACTGGAATAACGGAAAGTTTCCCAACTCATCTTTAAGGGTATCCCTAAGTTCCGAGGGATGGGAATAAAAATCGGGAATTTTTCTACCATCGGCCAAATAATTGGGCCTTGGAGTCAATGAATAATCGACGTTCGAATACATGTTGTACCACCAAAAATGGTTGGCACAGGTGAAATTAGAGTCTTCTCTTTTTAGTTTATCCCAAATTTTCTCAGCTGCAACCAGTTTATTAGATTGTCGCCAAAATTTAATTTCACACTCCTCTTTAAAATACCAGCCATTACCCACTACCCCGTGTTCAGCTGGCCATTTACCTGTAAGGTAAGTTGATTGGGCCGAACATGTTACTGCTGGCAAAACTGGATGAATGGTCGTGGCTCTTCCTGCCTCTAAAAAAGATTTTATAAAGGGCGTATGCGTGCCTATCAAACGTTTGGTCAAACCCACTACATTGATCACGACCGTTTTCCGCATTTAATTATAATTTTTGCTTTAGCCAATTGATTTCTCGAACAATACAATCGGATAAATCAGTTTTTAATGCCTCAGGAAGCACATCCCAAGTATAAGTTTCAATTTCTAAATGTTCACTGACCTTATTCGATTTCAGGTAATCGATAACTGCCAAAATCTGATCTTGGGTAGAATCAAGTTTATCAAATTTCTCAAGAAATATAGGCACATGAAAATGGGCTCGAAGTTCGGTGAATTCTTTCTTTTCCTTTAAAACAATGGGCAAATCATTATACGTGACTACCTCATTGCCCACTTTTTCGGTAACTTGGTGTAGATAAACCGGTTCATTAAACTGTGAAAGCGATTCCCAGATAGCAGCGGTTTCCTCACTATTATTTAATATTTTCAGCGCTGCACTCACCTGAATCTTACCAACAGTAATACCGGCAGCGGCGAATTTTTTAAAAGTGTCTATAGGATTTTCATATGCCAACGAAAAGTGGCAAATATCATAGCAAACCGTTATGTATTTCTTAATTAAATCTTCAACCCTATCGGCGTCAGTTCCTATTTTATTTGGTAAAACCTCCTTTGCAATCGGCACTAAATAATCTGCAAAAAAATTGACTACTTCGTCACTATTCTCAAAAAGTCCGTCTGGCTCGGGCTCGATATCCAAATGCATGAACTTCCCTGTAGATTGTTCCAACTCAAAAAGATGCTGTGCTATCTCCACAAGATGCTCAGCACCTCTTTTTAATACCTCATCGACTTTAGCATCGGTCTCATGCCAATGTTTATAGCTAATGGGTGAAGTTGAAATACCTCCTGTGACACCATCAGGCAATAGCACCGCCAACTGGTGAAACAAGCGTTTGGTATAGATAACACGGTCTCTCGTACTCCAATCAGGAGCATGAACCATATCTTTCACCCTTTCATTATGAAAATTACCGTACGGAAAGCCATTCATCGTGAAGACATATAGATTGTTTTCCGCTAACCAATTTTTAAAATTCGATAACGTCTCTCCCAAGCCCAATTCTTCACTTGCCGTATTCGACAAACGCAACCCTACCCCAAAAGGTTTATCATCGGCTACCTGCTTTTGAATAATCGGAAGAAACTTCTCAAGATTGGAAAAGGTAACCTCCCAGTTTTCACCTGGATGAATATTGGAACAATAGCTCAAGTGATACGCATCTGCAATCTTCATGTTAGACTAATTTAAGTTTGGCGCGTTCGTTCAGCTCAAAAATAGCCGACCGCATTTTGTCCATATCAATTTCGTGTACATCGACCTTTTTTCCTATTTCCGATATTAAAGTAATTGTCAGTTCCCCGCCTAGATGTTCCCGGAATTCTTGAATACCTTTAAGTAGTTCTTCTGTTTCCATATCATTATCTAGCGGAATTGTCAAATCGAACCCAACGTTATCCATTACCTCTAAAATTGATGTCAAGGTGTTCGCATCAATAAGTCCTATATTTTTGGCATAAGTGAGATCTAAAGCCATGCCTATAGCGACTGCCTCACCATGGCGCAGTCGGTAATTGGTCATGTGTTCCAATTTATGGGCGGCCCAATGGCCAAAATCCAATGGCCGAGAAGAGCCGCTCTCAAAAGGATCACCCCCAGTGGCGATATGATGCATATGCATTTCGGCACACCTATAAATCAAATAATGCATCGATTCATCATCCCTACTCGCCAATTTTTTGGCATTTTGTTTTATATAATCGAAAAAATGAGCATCTTTTATCAAGGCGACCTTGATTCCTTCGGCGATACCGGCAATCCAATCGCGTTGTTGCAAAGTCTTTAAAAAATTACCATCGTTAATGATAGCCTGAGGTGGCGCGAAAGTGCCTAAAAAGTTTTTCTTCCCAAAAATATTGATACTGTTTTTTACTCCAACAGCAGCGTCATTCTGAGATAACACTGTGGTCGGAACACGAATCAGCTTAACACCCCGATGAGCTATAGCGGTAGCATAGCCCGCCATATCTACAACCGCTCCGCCACCAATAGCCACTACAAAAGAGTGCCGGCAAATTCGCTCAGCGTTTATTGCCTTTAATATCCTTTCTACGTGAATATGGTCGTTCTTACTCTCCTCACCCCCAGGGACTATCAACTTTTCGGTATACTGAAGAGAATCGGAAAATGCACCACAATAACTTTCTATTTCTTGTGTTAAACCAAAATGGTTTTTGTGTACTCCTTCATCGATTACAAATAGTAATTTTACGGGTCCCTTATTTTTGAACTGTTCTACAACCGTTCTGAACAATGGATTATCAAGAGAAAAAAGATTATCGGTAAAATAGAGTTTGTACTCGTATTTAACCGCAAAAGATTGCGAAATCGGGGTTTTATTCATGTAACTGCAAATAATTTTGAAAGCCAGATAGACAAAGGTAATAATAAGATTATGGGCAAGGCAAACCACCATTGCGAAAATGCGACAGCGAGAGATGCATCCAATAAAATCAAAGATAACACTCCTCCAATGACGGCCTTCTTTATGTTCTTGGGAGAATTCTCTTTAAAAGCCCCAATTAAAGGGCGATAAATCATAATCGCAAATAAAATGAGAAAGGGTACGGCCTGAAGGACATTTTCTTTGCCCCGGACAAATAAAGCCAAAACTGCCACAATCACTAGTGCGTATAATATACCTGCAAACACAATATGTTTTTTGTTATCTCCATGTACTTCTCCCCTACTTATCAAAGTAATGGCGGCGATATAAACGACTGGAACCGGTGCATAGTACCAATGTTCTAAAACTCCAAAAACAGACATTCCCAGCAAAAGATTCAAACCTCGACAGACACCCATGTTCAGCGGACCAAGAATACCATATTTCTTTGAAAAGGAATCGTACAGCAAAATCGCTAGGGCCAAAAGCAGCGCTGAAACACCCGCAAGATTATTGACCATTAGAGCGCAAACTACTCCTATCACCAATAACCCCCCTCCAAACACGGCAGCATTTACCAACGATACTACGCCACTGGGAATAGGACGTTCCGGGCGTTCAATTTTATCCAATTTATAATCAAAGACATCATTTAAAACGACACCTCCGGCATACAAGAGGATTGATGCCGTTACGAGCCACAGCCCATCTGTATAATTGAAACTATGATTGCTCCATTTTGAATAAAGTCCGGCAATTGCCATTCCCGCCAACACATCGGCAGCCGCAGTGGGCAAGTTGGCCGGTCGCATTAATCGAATGTAACCAAGAAAAGAAGAACTCATTATTTAATCAAATCATCATCAACACGAGGTTGTTGCCCTCTTAGCACACTGTTGTCATTAAATAATTGCGTTTGATTGATGCCTTCCGCCTGCAGCCAATCGGACTCTTTCATTTTTCCGTTCTTCCCAAAAGCATCAAGTGCATTTTGATAGGTCGTCTTAACCACATCGGCCTTAGATACTCCGGAACGCAACATCAAAGATGCCGTTTTCGGTACGGCAAGTGGATCGCTGACCCCCCAATCTGCAGAGCTATCAACGATTATATTTTTGCTCCCGTATTGTTTGACAACCGCAACCATGCGTTCATTTCCCATTTTTGTTTTGGGATAAATAGTGAAAGCTGCCCAAAATCCACGATCAAGAACATCTTTGACCGTTTCTTCATTGTTATGGTCAACAATTACCATAGAAGGATCTAACCCGTGCTCAAGGCATACTTCCATACTTCTTATGGTTCCTGATTTCTTATCTCGATGAGGGGTATGAATCTGTACGACCATATTCAACTCCTTGGCCATTTCCAATTGTATGCGAAAATATTTGTCTTCTGCCGGCGTTTGGTCATCATAACCGATTTCCCCAACGGCGACCACATTTTCTTTGTGAAAGTACAACGGTAAAAGCTCCATTACTTGTTCAGCTAGCGCTTCATTGTTGGCCTCTTTTGAATTTAGACCAATAGTACAGTAATGCTGGATACCGAATTGTTTGGCCCTAAAAGGCTCCCATCCCACCAAACTACTATAATAATCTTGAAACGACCCCACTTGGGTTCGGGGTTGGCCCAACCAAAAAGAAGGTTCAATAATGGCAACGACACCTGCTTGCGCCATAGCTTGATAATCATCAGTAGTTCGTGATGTCATATGCACGTGTGGGTCAATAAACATCATTTTGTCATCCATCTTCAATCTTTTAAGGTTTCCCAGTTAAGGGAATTATTTTCAATTTGTTCTTTTAATTCTAAGTGGGCGTTTAACAAGGATTTTGCCTTGGGATTATCCGAACGATGACAGCATAATGCTGCCGCCCTATTTTCGAATAAATCCGTACTCAAAAACAACCGTTCCATATCCTTTAAAAGTTTATCATTCAAAAATTCACCCACTGGTCTCCAAAAATAAGGGTTCACTTCTCGGGATGCCGCCCAGCGTTCATGGGCATAATCTGAAATAATTCGAGCCAATTCACTGTTGGCTCTTTTATCAACATCCAATATCTGACTTAAATCACGTGGCATAAAAGCAGCCTTTAAGTACATCTGGTTCCATTGATTATCATCAAAATATTTTCCGGGATATGGGTTATTAAGAGCGATAGCATCGAAAACCGTAGCGATATTGGTGCGCAATGCATCGACAGCGACCGATTTATATTTTTCACAATGGGGCAATAATATCAAAAATTTGAGAAATGTCGTTAGTTCTCCCGTGTCGGCCACCTGAATGATGTTGGCAACTTTTGGCGTAAAAAATTCAGTATCCGAATTGGTAACCTTTGTTAACAAATAAAGTCTACTCAATTCTCGTAAATCGGCTTTCTGAATTTCTAAATAACTACTAAGGTCATCAGAGACCATAGCCGTATTCAAATCATGTTTCAATTTTATTTTAGAAGCGATCAGACTGTATGTCATAAATAAGTCTTTGGTCGACTTATTTTCTATAATGGCATTTATTTTTCCTTCTAACCAATTGTAATTTTCTTCTTCAACATTAGATTCAATAATCCTTCTCAATTGTTGTTCAATACTACCTGCCTGCATACGATTGCCTATTTCAATAAAGAGAAATCAAAATCTCCCGAATCACCTAAAATTAACACTCAAAGATAACCAATCTAGTAAAAATAGCCGCCCTAAAAACCAGTGTTCGCAACTTAAGGACATTATTTCTACTTTTGCTGCTAAAGATAACAAATGATGCTAGGGTTAAAACTACCAACAGACCCGAGATGGGTGAACATTGTCGAAAAGAATATAGATGAAATTTTGACGGACCATGCATACTGCGAACAAAAAGCGGCAAGCACGGCTATATCATTGATTATCAGCTTTCCGGAATACACAGATTTAGTTGAAGAAATGATTGCTCTTTCGCGGGAGGAAATGGCCCATTTCAAGATGGTGCATGATTTGATTATAGCCAGAGGTCAAACATTAGGGCGTGACCGGAAAGACGAATATGTGCTGCAATTATTGAAATTTTTTCCGAAAGGTGGTAGCAGAACCACGCAATTGACACATCGTTTATTATATGCTGCGCTAATCGAGGCTAGAAGTTGTGAACGTTTCCGGTTGTTGTCGGAGCAACTCAAAGACAAGTCATTGGCCGATTTTTATCATAAACTCATGGTGAGTGAAGCCACGCATTACGTCATGTTCTTGACGTTCGCCCGAAAATATGGAAATCGGGAGGAAGTAGACAAAAAATGGCAAAGCCTTCTTGATTATGAAGCTGAAATAATGAAAAATTTAGGGAAGACGGAAAGCATACACGGGTGACAAGTAGCAGCTACTGTTTTTGACAAAAGCTACTTCTCCATATAATAGAGGGTCTTTATGATGCCATCGGAAAGTCCGATTTTAGGAACATGAATCTTTTTCGCTCCGCTCCATTTGGCCGCAGATAAAAAAATTCGGGCGGCAGGGATAATTACATCGGCCCTATCTGGATTAAGGCCTAGCTCAGAAATTCGTTCATCATAGCTCAAACTTTCTAAAAATCGAAATTGAGCATTTAACCAAACATACGAAAGAGGCTCCCCTTCTTTTCTACCCGACATCTTATGAAGTTTGTTAATATTTCCTCCCGATCCAATAATCGATAACTTTGGAATATCCTTCACGTTCTCCTTTATCCATTCCTCTAGTTTCTTCCATGTACCTTCCCCGACCAAATTATTAATCAAACGAACGGTTCCTAATTTAAACGATTTCGATGTTTTTATTTTTTCGCCGGAAAAAATAGTGAATTCCGTACTTCCTCCACCAACATCGATATATAAATACGATTGGTCTTTCTGAATCAATTGCTTTAAATCGGTGGATGCTATTATAGCCGCCTCTCTTTTGCCGTCGATCAATTCTATTTTAACACCAGACTCTTTTTCGATTTTTTCGATGACCTCGATGCCGTTATTGGCTTCCCGCATCGCCGAGGTGGCACATGCCATATACTTCTCAACACCATGGACATTCATAAGCAACTTAAAGGCTTTCATGGTATTTACCATGCGCTCAACGTTATTCTCTGAAATTTCACCTACGGTAAAAGAATCTTCACCCAACCTAACAGGCACCCGAATAAGGGCGCTTTTGCGAAAACGGGTTATTTTACCCTTTTCTTCGATAACATTATGGGTCAATAACCTTATGGCGTTTGAACCTATATCGATTGCCGCAAATTTTCGAACCTTTAGGGATGACATGTTATGCTTTTTGTTTCTTTAAATAATAATCGTAGGTGGCAAATTGTGAACGAACCTTTTCCTTGTTATTTTTTCTATAGGCATTGTCCTGTTTTTCAGAAAAAACCCTTGCCTTCACATTATCATTCCATGAAATTTCAAAAGTGTCTATGAGTTCTTGTTTTATATCCTTATCATAAATAGGGCAGCCCACCTCTACACGATAATCCAGGTTTCTTGTCATCCAATCAGCCGAAGAAATATATATTTTCGGATTTCCTTCATTTGCAAAAATAAAGACGCGTGGGTGCTCCAAGAACTTATCCACTACGCTAATAGCCTCAATATTCTCACTCATTCCCTCTACCCCGGGAACCAAACAACAAATTCCTCTAATAATCAGTTGAATCTTTACGCCCGCATTGCTTGCTTCATATAATTTATCAACCATCTTATAGGAAGTAAAGCTGTTCATCTTTATTTTTATATAGGCTTCCTTGCCCCTTTTGGCATTTTCGATTTCTCGATCAATAAGATTTTTAAAAACACTTTTAGTATAATGAGGAGAAACAATTAAGTGCTTATATTTATTAATTTTATAGGTAGTTTCGAAGAAATCAAAAACCTTGTTCAATTCTTTTAGTATCTCATCATGGGCCGTAAATAGCGTATAATCGGTATAAATACGTGCAGTAGACTCGTTAAAATTACCTGTGCTTACAAAACCATACCGCTTTATTTGGTCATGCTCTTCCCGTTCGATTACACATATTTTGCTATGTACTTTCAACCCGGGAACGCCGAAAATCAGTTTAACACCCTCTGCCTGCAATTGTTCGGCGTACTCAATATTAGCCTGCTCGTCAAAACGTGCCTGCAGTTCGATTTGTACGGTTACATGTTTTCCGTTTTTAACGGCATTAACAAGACATGCAGCAACCTGGGAATCATTGGCCAAACGATATACGGTTATCTTTATGCTCCTTACCTTGGGATCAAGAGCCGCTTCCCTTAAGAATCTTATGACGTACGAAAATGTTTGGTACGGGGTATATTGTAAATAGTCTTTTTTAGCAATTCGCTCAAAAAGACTCCCCTCCATACTCAAGCCAACTATCGACAGCGGTTTAATCCTATCATACAGCAAATCTTGCCTTCCTAAACTAGGAAAGCCCATATAATCCCTTCTGTTGTGATACCTGCCGCCGGGAATTACACTGTCGGTATCCTCTATATCCATTTTATCTTTTAGAAAGCGAAGCGTATCTTTTGCAATATTCTTATCATATACAAATCGAACCGGGTCGCTTATCTTGCGATGTTCGACACTTGAAGAAATTTTTTCAATGAAGCTCTTGCTCAAATCATTGTCCATATCGAGCTCGGCATCACGCGTTATCTTTATCATATGCGCGGATATCGATTCATAAGAAAACATATTAAATATGTTTCTCAGGCAATAACGGATCAAATCATCTAAAATAATGATATAGTTTTTGTCCCCCTCCTTGGGAAGCTCGATAAAACGACCAATGCCCTTGGGAATTTCGATTAATGCATAGCGAATATTATTAGTGCCTTTGCCATTTTCAATATCACCATTTGTCATCACCATTTTCACTGCCAAATATGCTGCCGTATCCTTTAAAACAGGAAACTCGGTCAAATCGTTCAGTATGATTGTCATCAAAACCGGACTCACATTTTCCAAAAAATACTTTTTTAGAAATTCTTCTTGTGAAGGAGCTATTTCGGTCTCGTCGATGATAAAAATATTCTGAGCCTCCAGTTCTTTTTCTATCGTTCTTAAGACCCGTACACTCTCACTTTGCTGCTTGATAACAATTTGAGTGATTTCAGCAAGAATATCTTTGGCCTTCTCGCCCCCCAAAACGCTTTTCCCCGTTTTACCAGCTTCAACAATACGTTTTACAGTGGCATAGCGTACTTTAAAAAATTCATCTAAATTATTAGAAAATATACCCAAAAACCGGAGGCGCTCTATTAGGGGAACATTCTTATCTGCACTTTCTTGTAATACTCTTTCATTGAACCACAACCAACTAATTTCTCGATTTACATATTGATTTTTGGTTTTTATCATCCTCTTAAATGTTTTGGAAAAATAGTTTGTTTTGTAATTCCTTTGGTGACCATGGTCCAATCGTCCGTGGTGAATTCCAACTCTACCAATCCGGTAGTAGGAACGTTGTCAATATAGGTATTTCCTAAAGAATTGGCAATATGGGTAAAGGCATGATTATGTCCGAAAATCATTACGGTATCAAGGTCATTATCCAGTTCTTTGATGAACTGCAATACATAATCACCTGAAAAATCGTATAACCATTTGGTAGCTTGAAAACTATCTAAATTAAAGTTCAATTCCCTTAAAAATATCATACTCGTGTGCAATGCCCTATTTGCCGGACTCGAATAAACTGCATCAATTTTTAAATTTTGGGATTTAAAGGATGAACTAACCAAAAGCGCATCATTTATACCTCTTTCCTGCAAAGGTCGATCTATGTCATTGACAGAATACTCCCATGAAGATTTACCATGTCGAACCAAAATCAGTGTTTTCATTTAACCAAAATTTAATGTTAAACAATCAGTTTCCAATAGCTATGAATTTCGGGTTCTTTTGGCCCAAAAACAAAAAACGAGATATAAACATTCAGAAATATATTTAAAGGTGTAACCTCTTGCTTTCAAGGAGCCAACCGCTCCATCTTCCAATCGAAGTCTTCTTGTAAAGTAAAACGTATGCGGTCGTGCAGCCGATTCGGCCTACCTTGCCAAAACTCAATAGACACAGGTTTTACGATATAACCGCCCCAATAATCGGGCCTTTCGATTTCTTTGCCTTCGTATTTCTTTTCAAGCTCTTTCAAGTTCTCCTCCAAAGACTCCCGTGAGTCGATCACCATACTCTGCTCAGAAACGATTGCGCCCAATTTGCTTCCATCCGGCCGAGATTCAAAATAACCGTCGGACAAATTTTCAGCTATCTTTTCGGCCTTTCCCTTAACGATGACCTGCCGCTCCATATTTGGCCAAAAAAAAGAAATACAGACGTTAGGGTTGTTGGCAATCGCTTTTCCCTTCTCGCTCTTGTAGTTGGTATAGAAAATGAATCCTTCATAGGTAAACTTTTTTAATAGTACTACCCTACTTTTCGGAAAGCCATCGAGCCCAATGGTCGAAACGGTCATCGCATTGGGCTCTTCTACCACTTCAGATGCTTCCGTTTCATAAAACCATTTTTGAAAGACTTCCATAGGGTTGTCGGAAATAGCATCTTCCATCAAGGCACTCTTCTCATACGATTTTCTGTAATCACCTAAATCTTTTTGCATGTCTTTTATTTACCCATAATCGGAGTGTAAAGTTCTGCAAAAATTATAAGACCCCAAAGGTTTTAAAAACGTTTGGGGTCTTATATTAATCAATAAAAAAAGGAATAGAAACAAAAATCAATCTACCCGCTCGTAACTCATTTGTGTTTGTACAGGAGCATCTGCAGGATAGGAAATATAGTATAAGGTGAGTATATTATCATTTATTTCAAATCTGCTTCCAGAACTTTTAGCATCTTCGTAAAGCACCGTATACGGTTCCGGATTAAATTCTTTTTCCCAAGACGTATTCTGTAGACTTTTTATAAACACGCTGTCTGCTCGAACCTGATAATTACCCAATGTCTTCGAAGAACCTATAATTTCATTTGGATTTTCATCCTTAAAACCATAATAGTCAATTTCTAAAGCGTATTTGGCATCGGTCTCAAAGCTTATTGTACTGACCACATCGAAATATTTATAACCAATTTCATAAGGCCCGCTGGGAATGATATCGGTATGCCGCCACTCCCCTGTTAGGTCTTCTTCTTGATAATCGACATCGATAATTTTTTCACAGGAATATAGCAAGACAATACAAGTCAGAACTACAAAAAAAATTTTCGCCTCCATATTTCATTTTACAATAAGATGTAGAAATGCGAGGAAGTTGCTTCGATTACCGGATTATAACTCAAAAACTTTACCATCATCTGCCAACTCCACATTTGCATATACTTTCATAGCCTCATCTTTAAAGAGCTCGATGGATTTATATCGAGTAGAGTAATGACCCAGAATCAAAGTACCCACGTTGGCAGTCTTTGCAATCAAAGCAGCCTCCTTGGCCGTCGAATGCTTTGTCTTTGCAACCAAATGCATTTCAGAATTTAGAAATGTAGATTCATGGTATAGCACATCAACATTCTTTATTTGCGGAACGATGTCAGGTTTATAGCTTGTATCACTACAAAAGGCATAGCTCTTCGGTTTTACAGGATCAAAGGTCAATTCTACATTTGGTATTATTAAACCATCGTCGAGCACAATATCTTTTCCATTTTTTATATTCTGAAAATATGCTTTATCAATTTTGTATTTAGCGACAGCCTCAATGTTCAATTTGCGCTCGGCCACTTTCTCTTTAAAAAGAAATCCGTTGGTATATACCCTATGGTTCAAAGGAATGGTCTCTACCGTCACCTTATCGTCTTCGTAAATAAGTTCAGGAACCATTGCTGTAAGCTCGTGAAAAACAAGCGGATAATTGGTCCATGAATCACCAAGTTTCAGCAAAAGCGTGATAGCTTCCTTAATTCCTTTTGGTCCGTAGATATGCATTTCTTTATCCCTTCCCAGCAAACGAAATGTCGAAACTAGCCCCGGTAAACCAAAAAAATGATCCCCATGTAGGTGCGAAATAAAAATATGGTTAATTCGTGAAAATTTAATTTTATTCTTACGGAGTTGCACTTGGGTACCTTCTCCGCAATCAATTAAAAAAAGATGGTCCTTTATTTCAAGTACTTGAGAAGTGGGATTGGTCAATGTACGTGGAGTTGCCGCATAACACCCTAAGATACTGATTTTCATTATTTTAAATTCTTAGTTTCGCGCTTCATAATCATGTGCATCAGCAATGGAGTATTTACTTTTAAATGTAAAGGCATATGGGCTCTCACCCACTTCATTGAGGTATTTTAAACGCTCTTTGGCCTCATCAGCAGAAGGTTCATGCCCCGCTTCGACATACCAGAGTGCCATATGCATATCCGACATTTTATGAAACCATTCCTTCTTTCGTTTTAAGATTTCAACATGATCGGAACTATATGTAAACCCAAATAATGCATCCTTGGATTCCCAGACCGACATATTGACAATAAGGAAATCATCTTCAAAAATCCGCAAGGCAGTAGCATTATTGTCGTCACCCTTTAATCGCCAAATAAATCCCTGGCTTTGTTCCGCAAGCTCATTAATTCTATCTAAGTTATTGACAAAATCCAGCAAAACAGGACTATCAATCGGAGCTAATAATCGTGCTATGTTCACTTGGGCCAAATGGTAGTTCTTCATAGGTCGAGATCTCTTTCTATCTCTTCCATCTCAATAAGATCTCTAGCTTCTTGAATTGTAGGCACTACGCAGATTTCATCGGGCACTTCATCGAATGAAACTCGATCCGTAACCAAAACAAATGATTTCTTCGCCTTTCTATGGGTATTGGAAAAATCTAAAAATTCCAATACGTCGCCTGCCGTAAGTTTTGTAAAGGAAAAAAGATTTACAATAATATTGTCATTTTTAATCTTTGAATAGGAGTCCTGTAAATTTTCCAGAAATTTCGGTAATGAAATGTTTTCTTGAAAAACCAAAGTGGTGGTTCCGTCTTTATCGAAAATCATATCTTCTTATTTTATCTTTGAAGCTAATAAATAAATCACAGCCATTCGAATGGCAACGCCATTTTCTACTTGATTTAATATGATTGATTGTTTTGAGTCGGCTACATCGCTGGTTATCTCAACCCCCCTATTGATAGGCCCGGGATGCATAATTACAATTTCCTTGTCCAATCCATCGAGCATCGCTTTATTCACACCGAACTGTTGGGTGTATTCACGCGTAGTAGGAAAATAGCTGATATCTAAACGTTCATTCTGTATGCGCAACATATTGGCAACATCGCACCAATTTAAAGCTTTTCTCAAATCTGTCTCGACCCCTACCCCTAAAGATTCTATATATTTCGGTAATAACGTCTTAGGTCCGCATACTTTGACATTGGCACCCTGAAGTTTTAGTGCAAAAATATTGGACAAGGCCACCCTTGAGTGTAAGATATCACCAACAATAACTACATTCTTACCTCCTACATCGCCTAACCTTTCACGAATGGAATAAGAATCAAGCAATGCTTGGGTTGGATGCTCATGGGCACCATCACCGGCATTTACAATGGCTGCTTTCACATGTTTTGACAAAAATATACCTGCCCCTGGGTTAGGGTGGCGCATGACCACCATATCAACCTTCATCGAAAGTATATTGTTCACAGTGTCTATAAGCGTCTCCCCTTTTTTTACGGAAGATTGACCCGCAGAAAAATTTATGACATCGGCAGATAACCTCTTTTCGGCCAATTCAAATGATAATTTCGTTCGGGTACTGTTTTCAAAAAAGATATTGGCAATGGTAATATCGCGTAAAGAAGGAACCTTTTTTATAGACCGATTGATAACTTCTTTAAAATGGTCGGCAGTTTCAAAAATGAGTTGAATATCTTTTTTGTTCAGATATTTAATTCCCAACAAGTGTTTTACACTCAGTTCGCTCATTTCTTATGTATTTATCAAATATATTACGTCTTCCCCATCATTCTCTTTCCACATCACTTTTACTTTCTCATCATTTATGGCATCGACCTGTCGGCCCCTGTAATTCGGCTGTATTGGTAAATGCCGGCTAAAACGACGGTCTATGAGAGTTAGCAATTCTATTTCTGCAGGTCTACCAAAAGATTGTATGGCTGTCAATGCTGCGCGTATACTTCGCCCAGTATACAGAACATCATCTACAAAGACTACGTTCTTATCCTCTACCAAGAAATCAATTTTAGTCTTGTTCGCTTCCAAGGTTTTATCGCCCCTTCGAAAATCGTCACGGTAAAAAGTAATATCCAAGAAACCGAGGTCAATATGTTTGACACCATATTCTTCTTTTAAAATTTTTGTCAATCGCTCCGCCAAAAAAATACCTCTTGGCTGTATGCCAATGAGCACCGTATTGGAGAAATCCAAGTGGTTCTCAAGGAGTTGACAGGCCAAACGGTGAAGTATGATGTTTATTTCCTTTGAAGACAGTAAGACTTTTTGACTCATGTAGTAGATCATCAACGCTGTGGAGGTACAAAAGTAGGGAATTCTCTTCAAATAATGTACCGCTAAGATGAAACAAAAAGAGCCCTAGCGAAAACGCCAGGGCTCTTAAATTATAGCTAAAAAGAATGATTATTTCTTTTTCTCTGCTTCCATTTTATCTTTCAATGCTTGTAATTGCTCATTAGCATCGCCAAGGGTCGTTTTAGCCTCTTCGTTAGTAGTAGCGGCCCTCTTCTTGGCTGCTTTTACGTTTCGTTGCTCTTCTTCCCTAAAGATAGCGGTATGACTTGCTACAACACGCTTAAAGTCTTTGTTGAATTCAATGATCTTGAATTCGACTTCTTCGCCCTTGCCCAATTTTTTACCGTCTTCTTTTTCCATATGACGCTGTGGTACAAATGCAGTAATATCGTCGTTAAACTCAATTACGGCCCCTTTGTCAACAATCTCTGTCAACGCAGCTTTATGTACTGTATCAACGGCAAATTCTTGCTCGTATTTATCCCATGGATTTTCGGTAGTCTGCTTGTGGCCCAAACTTAATTTGCGACCTTCAACATCCAATTCCAATACTTCCACTTCAATGGTATCTCCTACATTAACAAATTCTGAAGGATGTTTTATTTTCTTGGTCCAAGATAGATCAGAAATATAAATCAAACCATCGATACCCTCTTCCAATTCAACAAAAACGCCAAAATTGGTAAAGTTTCGAATGATACCTTTGTGTTTAGATCCTACAGGATATTTTGTTGTAATATCGGTCCATGGATCCGGAGTCAATTGCTTGATGCCAAGAGACATTTTACGATCTTCCCTATCCAAAGTAAGCACAACAGCCTCAACTTCATCACCGACTTTCACAAAGTCTTGTGCCGAACGCAAATGCGTTGACCATGACATTTCTGAAACGTGAATCAAGCCTTCAACGCCTTCAACGACCTCAATAAATGCACCGTAATCAGCAATTACAACCACTTTTCCTTTCACCTTGTCGCCGATTTTGATATCGTCGCTCAAAGCATCCCATGGATGTTTCTCCAATTGCTTAAGACCCAACTGAATTCTAGATTTGTTTTCGTCGAAGTCTAATATTACAACGTTTAATTTCTGATCCAACTCAACAACCTCGTTCGGGTGGTTGATTCGGCTCCATGAAAGGTCAGTAATATGGACAAGACCATCAACACCACCAAGGTCAATAAAGACACCGTAAGAAGTAATGTTTTTCACAACACCTTCTAAAACCTGTCCTTTTTCCAACTGGCTGATAATCTCTTTTTTCTGTTCTTCAATATCGGCTTCAATCAATGCTTTGTGCGATACTACAACGTTTTTAAACTCGTGGTTTATCTTGACTACTTTGAACTCCATAGTCTTGCCAACGTATTGGTCATAATCACGTATAGGCTTCACATCGATTTGAGAACCGGGCAAGAAAGCCTCAATTCCAAAAACATCGACGATCATACCACCTTTAGTTCTGCACTTGACAAAACCGCTAACAATTTCTTCTTTGTCATGGGCACCATTAATTCGGTCCCAAGCCATAATGGTTCTGGCCTTTCTGTGGGAAAGCACCAATTGACCACTTTTATCTTCGCGTATGTCGATTAAAACTTCAACCTTGTCACCAACCTTTAAATTTGGATTATATCGAAATTCGTTAAGGGAAATTACACCTTCCGATTTCGCGTTGATATCAATGATAGCTTCACGATCGGTAAGATATACTACCGTACCTTCGACAACTTCCTCATCTGCGGTATCCACAAAATTTTCGGTCACCAACTTTTCGAACTCCTCCAATTTGGAATCATCGACACGCTCAATACCTTGTTCGTATTTCTCCCAATCAAAACTTTCTAAAAACTCTTGAGGATCCTGAGCGGGAGCGCTCTCTTTCGTTTCAATTACTTCTTGTACTGCTTCGGTAGTTTCATCTACCTGGGCGGCGTCTTTTTCTTCTGCCATTTTACTGGTCTAAAATTTGTATTCCATGATGTTACAAGAGCTAAACAATTACCACGGAAGATGTTATATGATTTTTAGTTTGTTCCCTTTTTCCTCTTGATTCTTTGTTAAAAAGGAGTGCAAAAATACAATTTATAACTGGTTTGGCAAACCCATTTTTATAAAGCTTTAATTATGTACCAGTATTTTATATATTTTACCCCTAAAAACACTAAGAATCATTATCTTGAACCCATAATATTAACCATTAAACAAAAATAACTATGAGTGTTAAAGCAAAGTACCAACCCGTTTTAAATCTAGGGGAGGAATTAGGTATAAAAGATGGAAATGTCACTGAGGAAAACGGTGTATTAAAAGTAAAGGGAGAAGCTCAAAACCAATATGAGAAGAACCTAATTTGGGACAAAATAAAGGAAATCGGAGGGGAAAGCCCTTCGGATATAAAGGCTAACATTACCGTTGGAGACACTTCAGTTTATGCCAGACATACTGTAAAAAGTGGTGAATCTTTAAGTAAGATAGCCAAGCACTATTATGGCGACCCGATGAAATATAAGCAAATTTTTGAGGCTAATACCAATGTTTTAAAGAACCCAGATGTAATACATCCTGATCAAGTCTTGGTAATTCCGAATCTCTAAAAGGAGCCTTCTTGCAAAAGAAAGACCTGTTGTTTCTTAAGAAATCGACAGGTCTTTTTGTTTCTCGATTATGCGAAGTGCATGATTGTACATACGTTCAAACTGTTCTTTCAACCCCATGTCGCTATTATCGAAAAGTATGGCGTCATCAGCCCTTTTCAATGGGGAAAACTCTCTGTTTGAATCAATTCGATCTCTATTCTCAACATTGGCCAGCACATCTTCATAGGTGACCTCTTCCTTTTTGTCCAACAGTTCCTTGTAACGCCTATACGCCCTTTTTTCAGGCGATGCGGTCATAAAAATCTTTAATTCGGCATTTGGAAAAACCACCGTCCCGATATCCCTACCGTCCATAACGATGCCTTTTTCCATCCCCATATCTTTTTGGATATCTACCAACATATGGCGCACTTCTTCGACTTCCGCTATTCGACTAACGTACTTGGAAACTTCCAATGTGCGAATTTCACGCTCGACGTTCTCACCATTAAGATATATCTCAGCATATCCCAAGGTTTCGTTATACACAAACTTCAGCTTTATTCTAGGAAGCAGTTTGACAAGAGCGCCAATATTATCATTTTGTCCACCGATAAAACCATTACGCATTGCAAAAAGCGTTACCGCCCGATACATTGCACCCGTATCAACATATACGTATCCAAGAGCCTTTGCCAATTGCTTAGCTATGGTGCTTTTTCCTGTAGATGAATAACCATCTATTGCTATTGTGATTTTTGCCATTAGTCAAAAATAAGCAGAAATAAATTGTTCGCATGCTATTCGTAAAAGGAATAGCACATATACCATATCAGAGTTTTTTGGCATTTTTGACCTTTCGATTTGTCAAGGCAATGTCAATTACTTCATGCATGTCTTCTACGTAATGAAAGGTCAGTCCCTTTAAATAATCTTGTTTTATCTCAAGAATATCTCTTTCATTGTCTTTACATAATATGATTTCCTTTATTCGTGCACGCTTTGCAGCCAGTATTTTTTCTTTTATACCACCCACGGGAAGTACTTTTCCGCGCAAAGTAATTTCGCCTGTCATAGCCAGGCTCTTTTTAACTTTTTTTTGGGTGAACAAAGACACCAGAGAGGTCAACATGGTAACTCCCGCACTCGGACCATCTTTTGGGGTCGCACCTTCCGGAACGTGAATGTGAACGTTATATTTTGCAAAAACGTCGGAATCGATTCCGAACCTATCTGCGTTCGATTTGATATATTCCATGGCTATAGTAGCTGATTCTTTCATCACCTTTCCTAGGTTTCCGGTAATATTCAACGCTCCTTTACCTTTAGACAAAATTGATTCGATAAAAAGAATATCTCCACCAACACTGGTCCATGCCAATCCAGTTACTACTCCCGCCACTTCGTTATTTTCATACTTATCGCGTTCCATTCTTGCAGGGCCCAACACTTTCTCAACATCGGCATTGGTGACCTTTACATCATATTCCTCCTCAATGGCTATAGATTTCGCTGCATAGCGAACCATTTTGGCAATTTGTTTTTCCAAACCTCGAACGCCCGACTCACGTGTGTAACCTTCTACAATCTTTTCCAATTGTGGTTTACCGATTTTCAAATGTTTTGCAGACAACCCATGCTCTTTCAACTGCTTGGGCAATAAGTGTCTTTTTGCAATCTCCACTTTCTCTTCAATTGTATACCCCGTTACGTTTATTATTTCCATTCTATCTCTCAGCGCTGGCTGAATTGTAGAAAGATTATTTGCTGTTGCGATGAACATTACTTTTGAAAGGTCATATCCCAATTCCAAAAAATTGTCATGAAATTCTGCGTTCTGCTCAGGATCCAGTACTTCCAACATGGCGGACGAGGGATCACCTTGATGGCTATTTGAAAGCTTATCTATTTCATCCAATATAAATACGGGATTGGAGGTACCTGCTTTCTTAATACTTTGAATGATGCGACCGGGCATGGCGCCTATATAGGTTTTTCGATGTCCACGAATTTCCGCTTCATCGCGAAGTCCGCCTAATGACATACGTACATACTCCCTACCAAGTGCTTCGGCCACTGATTTACCCAGAGAAGTTTTACCTACCCCTGGAGGACCATATAAACAAAGAATAGGTGATTTCATGTCGTTTCGAAGTTTCAGAACCGCCAGATATTCAATAATTCTCTTCTTAACGTCTTCTAAACCATAATGATCCCTATCTAAGATCTTTTCAGCTTTCTTAAGATCGAATTTATCATTCGAATACTCGTTCCATGGAAGGTCTAAAAAAAGATCTAAATAATTTCGTTGAATTGAATATTCGGCCACTTGAGGATTCATGCGTTGCATCTTGGCTAATTCTTTTTCAAAATGCTCCTTCTCTTTCTTTCCCCATTTTTTATCTTTCGCCTTGATCCGCATTTCATCAATTTCCTCATCATATGAAACTCCGCCCAATTCTTCTTGAATTGTTTTCATTTGCTGATGAAGAAAATATTCGCGCTGTTGCTGATCCATATCACTGCGCACCTTTGACTGAATATCGTTTTTAAGTTCCAATTTCTGGAGCTCGGTATTCATATACTTGAGCGTGGCCAAGGCACGTTCTTTCAAATTTGATATCTCTAATAGCTCTTGCTTTTCCTTCACATTTATATTCAGGTTCGAAGAGACAAAGTTTATCAAAAACGAATTACTCTGAATGTTCTTTATAGCAAAAGATGCTTCACTAGGTATGTTCGGATTATCTTTAATTATTTGTAGTGCCAATTCTTTAATCGATTCAATAATAGCTTTGAACTCTTTGCTATTCTGATTAGGTCTTTGCTCTTTAGCTTCCCGAATCGTTGCCGTCATATATGGCTTCTTTGTCAAAACCTCGGCTATTTCGAAACGTTTTTTCCCTTGAATAATAACCGTTGTATTCCCATCTGGCATTTGCAGCACGCGAAGAATACGCGCAACAGTGCCCAGTGTATTTATATCCTTAATGTCCGGATTTTCGGTACCCTCATCTTTTTGGGAAACCACACCAATTACTTTTGAACCGTTATTGGCATCTTTAATCAAGCTAATAGATTTATCTCTTCCTGCGGTAATCGGAATTACGACACCAGGAAATAGAACGGTATTACGTAAAGGTAATATCGGCAATGTTTCCGGTAAGCTCTCACCGTTCATTTGCTCTTCGTCCTCGGCGGTCAGCAAAGGAATCAATTCAGAATCCTCGTCTATTCCTTGCAAAGACATATTGTCAAAATTTGAAAATTTGGAATCTCCCATATCAATATATTCGGTCATTCTGTCATTGTTTAAACAGAATTTCGATTTGTAAAATTAAACATCATTTGCCAAAAACCCCTGTTATAGTTACAACGGGGCATATGCAACTTTTTTTCCTTATACTTTAAACAATTGTTATGCCACCTTTGTCGTAAAAAAACAAAAACCCTTGCGACAGTCAATCGCAAGGGTTTAGTGATATATCACCCATTAGGTGGAAATTATCTGGTTTTCACTATTTTCTGAGTAGAGACTTCACCTTTTTCATCACGAATGGAAACAAAATAGATACCTTCACTATAACCGCTAAGATCTATTTCAAGTCGGTTAGACTGATTGTTCTCTATTTGTTCTGAATACACCTGTTGTTGTTTGATGTCATGAATAACTAATTCATAAGATGTACTCTTGGTTTCCCCTAGTTCAATAAATACTTTGTTTGCGGTAGGGTTAGGATACGCCGTTATAAGGCTTTCAGAAATTTCAAAGGAGCCATCATCAACAACTTTCGCCAGCAAACTTACTGCCTTTGCATTCTCCTCTGCTGTCACAAAAAGTTGTATTGTTGTTTTACAGCCATTGGCAGGCTCCAATATATAAACACCTGCATCGGAAGCGGTTATATTTCTAATCACATGATTATCTCCAACTTTATTTCCATTGGGCAAAGTGATTGTTAAGTCAACACCATTGGGCTGCATGCTCAAAATCAAATCTTCACCCTCTTCTACTTGTAATAAGTTCTCACCGCTTGACCAAACATTTCCTAGATAATATTCCGGAACCGTAGCACCAGTTGAACAATTTGGTAAATCCGTTACGGCTACAGTCAGCGCTCTACATTCTCCTTCAGAACTAAGAATATATGTGCCACTATCGGCCGCCGACACCTTGCCTAAGTAATAATTATCTCCTACCACGGTACCATTGGGAAGTGTAATTGCCAATGGCTTGCCATTCGGCAACATACTAAGCAATAATCCAGTTCCGACATCTAGGGTAATTTCACTGCTTCCGTTATACCACGTGTTATTAATGCGGTATTCAGGAATTATATTCAATGACGTACATTCCTCATTTACCTCAGATGCTACAGAAAGGTTAAACGTTTTTGAACACCCTTCTTCGGAAGTCAATATGTAAATTCCACTATCTACTTCAGTAATCGAACGAAGCGAATAATTATCGCCGACGGTCGAACCATCAGGCAAGGTAATAGTCAATCCAATTCCATTAGGCAACATACTCAAAACCATTGAATCTCCAGCTTCTACCTGTAAATCAGTTGCACCACTTTTCCAAACGCCGTTCACGTTGTATTCCGGAATCAATTCACCATCACAGTCTGTTGGAATGGTACCATTACCAACACTAAGGTTTAATTGTGTAGTGCATCCTTCATCAGAAGTGATTAAATAAGTTCCAGCATCTACTTCCGTAACTTTTCCTAAGTTGAAATTATCCCCTACAATTGAACCGTCTGGTAAGGTAATGGTTACATTGGCACTATTGGGGATTGCACTTAATACCATTTTGGTTCCTGATTGTACCTGTAGGTCTTCAGTGCCACTCTGCCAAGTACCATTCACATTATATTCAGGAATCAAGGTTACACTACAGTCTACGGGTGTACCAACAACCAAATTTAAAGTTGATTTACAACCTTGTTCCGAGGTAAATACATATATGCCACTATCGGCCTCGCTAACCGAACCGAACTGATAATTATCGCCGACGGCAGAACCATCAGGAAGCGTAATGGTCAATCCTATGCCATTAGGCAGCATACTAAGTACAACCTTATCACCTGGGTCGACCTGTAAACTACCATTACCACTCTGCCATGCACCATTTATCTGATACTCTGCAATGATACTATTGTCATCACATAAGAAATCATCTTTGATTACATTTAGACGAAATGTCGTTGTACAACCAGAGTTCGTATTAAATTCATATACCCCATCGTCATCAACTGTAACTGTCTCAAGATTATGCTCACCATCTACTTCACCGTTTTCATTGGGCAATACTATTAAATAGCTTTGAGCGCTTGTAGACAATCGTAGTTCTAATTTTGTACCTTCATCGACCGTAAGACTAGCTCCTACACTCGTCCAATTACCATTATCAAGCCTATATTCAACATTCAATCGTTCATCTGAACAGTCAAAATTCTGCCCCCATACTGCCATATTTTGAACTGTTGTTTCACCCGCCGTGTTGAAGTTTCCACCTGTAAAAATATGTTCTTCATCACCAGAGAATACGATAGTACTAACCAAATTATTCACACCTACATCTTTTGAGGGACCCATGGCTTCCCAGCCTTTGGATGCGCTCCAACAAGAAACATTTTTAACAATATAATTGGTATTTGAGTCGTTGGCCGCTGTCTCAAAGTTTCCACCTACATAGAGATGAGAATCTTTATAAACCATAGTATTCACATTTCCGCTGACACCGTTTCCAAGTGCCTCCCAGGTTCGTGATGTCCTTGCCCATCTAGCTACTCGGTTTACCGTCTTACCTCCAGCAATGGAAAAATTACCTCCGGCATAAATATAGTCAGGTGTCGTCACAATAGCCTGAACGAATCCATTGGTACCATCTCCCAAAGTACCCCAACTAGAACCATTCCAAGTTGCAATTCGTAAAGCACTTTTTCCTCCTGCCACATCAAAATTCCCTCCAACATAGAGTAAATTATTCTCATCAATTGCCAAGGCCCTTATTTCATTGTTGGTTCCATTATCCCCCGTGCCAGAATCAGCAAGAGACGACCATGAACCATTGGACCAAAGTGCAATATTCTTTACAGGCTTTCCACCAGCAGATTCAAATCCACCAGCAACATAAACCTTGTTTTGATTGTCCACAACTATTTCAGCCACAGTCCCATTGGTTCCTGAACCCAAAGAAGCCCAAGAAGAACCATTCCAGACCGCCACATTGCTTGCTGAAACACCGCCGATAGAGGTGAACTCACCTCCGGCATATAAATTTCCATTGGGAGCTATGGCCAAGGCCGTCACCTTTCCATTAGCACCAGTTGATAATGTTTTCCAACCCTCGTTAATATTGTATTGTGCGATATTGTTAGCTGTTAGTGAGCCTACCTTTGAAAAATTACCCGCTACATAAACGTCATTTTCATCTACGACAATTGATTCGACAATGCCATTCGTACCATTTTCAAATGCTTTCCAATCTCCGACACCATCAATTGCCACTGTCGTGGGATCTGGAGAAGGGTCAACATTTCCTCCAACAATTTTAAAAATCTTGGCCGTGGATCCATAACCGCTGAAATATAGTTCTCCAGATTCATCCAATCCAAAACTTGAAATGTATTGTCCGTTAGTTCTGAATAACAATTCTGAAGTTGCTGAATTATTAGCTGAATTATAATTCAAAGACCAAACTCTACCGGAAAGATAGTCCGCAAAAATATATTTTCCTTGTAGTGACGTGTTATTGCTTGCCCCCCTATAAACATATCCACCTGTAATAGATACATCCCCATTATCATGATTATACTGAAAAACGGGTTTGATGTCAGGACTGGTTGTCAGATTTGTCGAACTACTCTCCGTTGAGTTACCCTCATACCTGTTCCAACCGTAATTGCCCCCTTTGGTTATTAAGTTAATTTCTTCGTAGGCATCTTGACCAACATCAGCACCCCAAAGACGGTTAGTTTGCGAGTCAAAAGAAAATTTCCAAGTATTCCGTAGGCCCCAAGCGTATATTTCGTCCATCCCACTTTTCCCTACTCTTGGGTTATCGCTTGGAATTTCATAATTACCATTGATAGCCTTTTGATTATTTCCATTCAAATCTACATCGATGCGCAAGATACTTCCGTAAGCCACGTCTAAATTCTGGGCATTCTTATTGGGGTCGGAATACCCGCCCCCATCGCCTACTGCGATATATAAATATCCATCAGGACCAAAAGCAATTTTGCCACCATTGTGATTATTACTATTATATGTCTTTTCAAATTCAAATAACTCAAGCCTACTAGATACATCAGCTTGATTTGGATTACTGCTACTCACTTGATATCTAGCAACAACTATTGCTTGCGTATAATCTACTGTATTTCCATACTTGGTATGATAAACATAAAAGTAGCCATTTTGCTTATAGTTTGGATGAAAAGCCAGCCCTAATAAGCCGATTTCTTGGCCTGATGAAAAAGTTATTTTGTTTTTTACATCAATGAAAGTACTCTGTGTCGAAGTATTGTTATTATTGTCAAAAACCTTTATTTTTCCTGATTGTTCCACTACGAATAATCTGTTGCTGCCATCATTGGCATTTTGAATTTCGAGTGGGAATTCGAACGTTAAGTTGGGAAATGCCTGTTCGTAAGTTACGGGGTCTTGCGCTCTTAAAAAAGGGATGAGTACAAAATATAAAAGCCCTAAAATCGTAGTTTTTTTCATCTGCAGTCGGAGGTTATGCTTTATCAAAAAAGATTATCAAATCGTTTAAATGTATTATTAGTACGATGAATAACACAAAAAAGACTCCCATTACCTAAACAAATCAAAAATAATCGATGAAACTAGTAAAACGTTAACAATTGTTAACATTTACGTAAGAATTAAACTACCCCAGTAAAGTCGATGAATAGGTCGTTATGAATAAGAGATGAAACTATAAATAAGTAATCCGTTTCAAGGTTTTGAATCTTCCTTGAAACGGATTTTATTTTAAACTTTGAAGTACTAATAAAAATCAGCAGTTTAAAGAATGCCTTAGCGCGATAATATTACCGACTGAACAATAGTACCTCTTGGACCTTCAATCACAATGCGATACAGTCCATCGGCCATATGATCCCCGAAAACAAGAATTTCATTAGCATCATGGTCTGCGTCAAATTCATGCACCATTACGTTCTGTTGAGAACTGTTAAAAACATTGACACGTAGAGAATATCCCATATAATTAACCAAATTCAATTGTAATATTCCCGTGGTCGGATTCGGAAATACCAAAATATCATTTTCAACATTATTTTTCGTGTAATCGCTAGAAACGATTTCTTTACTGCTTTCGAGTGTATTGGTAACCTGATCGCCCACGGTAAGGTCCAATGTTGTCTGGCAGCCGCCGTCGGTGGTAAGGAGGTAGGTGCCGCTATCGGAGACGTCGACCCTGCCAAGGGAATGGTTGTCGCCCACCGTACTCCCATTGGGAAGCGTGATCGTCAGGCCGACACCGTTGGGGACCATGCTCAGCACCACACGGGTGCCCTCGGCAACGGTAAGCGCGGTCGC
>NZ_FNGV01000028.1 GCF_900103215.1 Kriegella aquimaris | reverse complement strand
CCGTAATCGTTACTTGATCGGCGATCGACTCGAAGGAGGCGCGCGATACCCAGGCTACCGTACCGATGGCATCCGTTACCAGTACCAGGTCGTTGCCCGCCGAGGCGATGTCGCCCGTAAGGATCGTGCCGTCCGCAATCTTGTCCGTATCTACCGAACTATCGGCCAGGTCCTCGTTGAGGATGGTCCCGTTCAATATGTTTTCCGTCTGGACCGCGTCGTCGGCCAGTTTCGCATTGGTCACCGCATCGGCGCCCAATTTGGCCGTTACGATGGAAAGGTCCTCTACCTTGAAAGGGTCCCCGGCAGTACCGATGCCCGTAATGGTCACTTGATCCGCGATCGACTCGAAGGAGGCGCGCGATACCCAGGCTACAGTGCCCACGGCATCCGTTACCAGTACCAGGTCGTTGCCCGCCGAGGCGATGTCGCCCGTAAGGATCGTGCCGTCCGCAATTTTGTCCGTATCGACCGAACTATCGGCCAGGTCCTCGTTGAGGATGGTCCCGTTCAATATGTTTTCCGTCTGGACCGCGTCGTCGGCCAGTTTTGCATTGGTCACCGCATCGGCGCCAATTTCTAAAGTTACATTCCCTAATAAAGCATTGCTATCTCCACCCACATCAATTGTAGTAGATGTAATATTTCCATCTCCTGTAAGATTACTTAAATCAGCATTGAAGGTTCCTCCATTCTCAAGTGTCAGCGTTAATTCATTGGTTGCGGGGTTGAACCCAAAAACCTGAAGTTGTTGGTCATCGGAAGAAGTCAGTTCCCAAGAATCACCGTCCCAGAAATAAATAGTACCTGTATCGGTATTTACGTAAATATCACCCATGTCAGCTCCAGCCGGAGTAAGCATTCCTGCAGCTGTAACCTGAGTGCCGCTTAGCACCTCACAATTACATTGATCCTGTAAAGTCACAGTGGTCTGTGCCATTACAGTTCCAGATAATAAAAGAAAAAATATTATTAAAATTCTATTATTCATGACTCTTATGAATTAAAACCTCTTTTTATGTGTCTTATGACTACTTCAAGATTTCCTTTGACCGGAAATTCCGAAGTAATCGTCTTGTACAG
Organism: Kriegella aquimaris; assembly: GCF_900103215.1. Taxonomy (GTDB): domain Bacteria; phylum Bacteroidota; class Bacteroidia; order Flavobacteriales; family Flavobacteriaceae; genus Kriegella; species Kriegella aquimaris. The sequence continues at coordinate 9,252 of NZ_FNGV01000028.1, read as the reverse complement.
AATAACTTATTGAAATATGATTGTGGGAGTCTGTTTTGAAAGTAGCCTGGGAATCAGACCGAAAACAGCATACTTTTAGTGGTAAAACTACCATAGGTTCGGTTAAGTTATTTATACTTGGGGGGCGTATCAAATTTTCCATTACGGTTTCCCAGTCTGAAAAATTCTTCTACACAATACAAAATTAACCTTAGCTATACCATTAGGAAATAAATGTTGTGTACATACTAAATTGTAATGTATAAAGCAACTATTGTGAAGTATTAGTTAAAAAAAATCTCAATTTTTGGATAGTTATTTTGTCGATCATCCCAATAATAGTGGTGTTTAACGAATGAGATAAAGTAGGAAAATTTTTACTATTTAACGTGCGGAAAATCAGTTCTTCTTTATTCTATATGTAATTCTTCGATTGGTTATCACCGTATAGGTTTTGATGATACTCATAGGCGAAAATTCAGATGTTGAGTTAGAGATGGTAGCCGTACTGGTCACTAAATTGCCCTTTATAACTCCTGGCGGAAGTGGTATTGTAAATTTGAATTTGTTTGTCGTATCAACATTTCCATCTTCATCGAGATAAGCGGTAGCATCTGATAATAGATCTGAACCACTACCTTCAACAAAACTGGCCAAGTAGGCCTGACCCTCACCATAGTCGGTGGTCTTTCCCAATTCATTGTCTCCCGCAACAGCACTTCCTTCACTTATATCGGTCAAAAACAGTTCAATGGTAGCACCAGGTCTTGACCATCCTTCAATAGTTAAATTCGTACTTGATATATAAACACCTGAAATTATAGGGAAATTAATTACTCCATTGGGACCGTTGTCGGCGTCTCCCGTTTCATTTAAGGTTACTCCGTCTCCCATTTGATTGGTTTGGTCAATGTCGATACCGAGCGAAGCCGTAATTGTACCGTTGGCATAAATCGAGTTCTGAGAAATGAGATTACCACTGGTATTGCCTCCTACCAGTACGATACCTGCACCACCATTCGAAGTTATAATATTATCGTTAACTACAGAGTTATTGCCTTCTAATCGAATACCTGCGCTCTTAACGAGACCTGAGCAATCACCACCATTTTGTCCTGACCCCACTATAGTATTGTCAGAAATCTGTATATCGCCTATGCTTCCATTTTCATCAATACCTAAGGCCGCTGCATTCTCGATCAAATTACCCTGAATCACAATGCCACTGCCTCCCTCGATTCGAATGTTATCTGAACAAGCCGTGTTTCCATTTTCGGTTATATGGTTATTTTGGACCAATACCGAGGTACCGCCGTCTATTAGAACTCCTTCGTCTGTATTCCCTGAAATGTAGTTACCGTCGATTGTCGTCGTACCGCCTACGATTTCAACGCCATAGTCAATATTTCCCGCTGCAACCCCTGAAGCATTAACGCCCAGTAAATTTCCGATTATATTTGAAGAGCCACCACTGACGAGTATGCCTGCGTTACTGTCAGCATATATGGAAAGGCCCCTTATCAAGGTATTGTTGCCTTGTAATTCCAAGACATCGCCATCATTTCTATGAACTTGTATCACGGGACGATCAAAATTTGGTAATGAATTAGCAGAAACACCTACCACTGTGCCGCCAGAACCAACGGTTCCCGAATTCGTATTTCCTGAATAAGCCGTTTGGGTTCTTCCATCAATACTTGTATTGGTACCAGTTATTGGTGTTATCGTGTTTATATTTGATATGGAAATATCAAATATGCCCCCTGAGAAATTAGTATCGGCTGTTCTACCCAAAGGATCACCTGTAGGCGGAATCATAAAAATGGAAACATCTTCTTCTGCTGCTGGGTCAAATATTGAGTTTGGCTCAATATCTAAAATTGTCTCCCCTAAATTATTAGAATTGACTACAAATTGAGCCAAAGAACCTTGTCCGGCATCATTTGTATTGACTACAGTACTGAAGTTAAATCCAAAGTCCATATCAACGACTCCATTACTCGCAACTGAAACTGTTGACACACTTTGTGCGCCATTTATTATGCCTAGTGCTACATCTTGCGTGGCATTAGGGTTAGCACCTCCTATTTCATTGATTACCTCGAACAGGTTACTATCAACATCACTATAGGTTCTAAAAGTTTGAATAGGATAACATGCCGAACAATTTAATCCATTATTCCTATTCGAACGAACCGTGGAGTTTACAACCTTGACATTAAAATCACCATCGGCCATACCCCCAAAAGAATAATTACCTGTTATATTAGTGGTTTTTCTTTGCAAAAAATTTCCAGAGGAATCAAATAGTTCTACAATTGCGCCTGAAATACCAATTCCGCCAGAAGTAGCCTGATCTCTTCCTGCCCCGCCAGGATAATTTACATCTTCAAATACACGGCCAGCAATCAAGTTAGAAGGTACTTTGAGTACTACCGCTGCAGAAATAACGAAATCTTGACCTACATTTACATTGGCGGTCACTTGACTATCTCCTGGGGAAATAAATGATGAAATATCATAAGTGTCTAAATCTACGCCATAAATATTACTTGTATTATAAACAGGGCCTACAGTATTGTCATAAATTGTGGAATTGTATGCATTCGTACCTGTTTGCCCCCCATCACCCGTCAAATTTGAGGTGGTATTCGCTTGATTGGTAATAGTTAATCTTTCAGGATTTGCTCCACCAGAAGCCAAATCCGGATCACCTTCCCATGATAAAAACGTAGATTTTGCGCCTGCACCTGCAATGGCATAAAAGGAATCTAATGTAAATGAATTTCCATCATTACTCAATCCATCAAAACCTTGATACAAGTTGATATTAACTGCCGGTAAGGAGCGATCCTCATAAAAAACAATTAAACTCCAACCTCCTAGGACAGTCGCAGTACTACAATAACTTCCTGTATTGTCAATGTCTAAATCACTAAAATCAAAATCATTGGTCGAAATGTTTGGAATCGCCGCCACAATTGAGGTTACATCACTAACATAACCATAAAAATTTCTATTGGTCAATGAGGTCTGATATAGAAAATTAGCTGAAACATTTTGCCCTTCAAATGTGACGTTATCATCTCGTACCGTATTTGAATGTGCCCAATATAAATATGCCCTTTCAATCGCAGCTGTATTTGGTATTGGGGATACTAATCTATTAGTCGAGGAAGTAGTAATAGCGCAAGGATCACCTCCATTACCACTTGTTCTTAATGAACCACCTGTAGTTGTATAATCAAAATAACCGTCAAATTCTTGAAATAACGTCAATGGATCATTTGCGAGAATCTGGGAGTTTATTGTTCCAATCCCTGTATCAGTATAATTAACAGTTGCATATTGCGCATTGGCTCCCGTAAATTCAATGGTAAAATCTTCTGCGAACTCGGGTACACCATCGTTAGCAATGGGAACCGATATGGTTTGCACATTATTCAATGCCCCAGTAAAAGTGAGTGTCCCTGATGTTGTCGTATAGTCACTTCCCGCAAGTGCGGAGCCATCAACTGTCTGAAAATCTACCGTAAAAGATTGATTCACAAACCCAAGTAAAAATACATTGGTACCGTGAGCCGCTCTCGTCGACCTTACCGTAAAGACGGCATTACCAATATCTTCATCAAAAGAAATATCATCGATGATAATAATTGGCCCTTCAGGAAAACAATTTACAGCTGCTTCCCAGCCTGCTCCAGTGGTATCCCCATTTGAAGTAAACCTAAACGTTAGACAGCCAGAAGCATGTGACGAATTTATAGCTGTAGGTATGTTTGCACTATCATATTGCCCAATTAATGTACCCCCCGTTGTGGTTCCCTCATATATGTACAAGACATCGCCCGACACCACCTCAAAAGTTGAAAAGTTGATATTAATATAGGTGTCTGCAGTATCTGGACAGATGGTATAGGTTACATCTTCGTTATTTGAATAATTAGAGAGTCCGCCTGGATCAAAAAAGATATCACTACAGGAAGTAGCACTACCACCATCGATCATAATAAGTGCATCGTCATCAACTATGGTGCCTATCGCAGTATCGGTGATATCGACAGTAGGGTCGGAAACAGCTAAAAATTGAATTGTAAAGTCTTCGGCGTTTTCTATTGTGGCATCGTCTAAAATGGGTACCGAAAAAGTTTCCGTATCCCCGGAATTACCATTAAAATTCAAAACACCAGTTGTTGTTGTATAATCACTACCTGCATTTGCACTGCCATTAATGGTTTGATAATTCACCGTAAAAGCCCCTGCTGCATTCGTACCTGTATGGGAAACCGTAAAAATCGCATTACCGCCGTCTTCATCAACCGTAACATCATCTACCTCTATAATAGGTATTGGTGCCGGGAATGTTGCAGAAATTTGCAGATTATCTATAAAGGCATAATCATCATTCCTCCAGTTCGAATTCGATTTTCTAAACCTAATCGTTGTAGTAGCCGAAATGTAGGCTGAAATATCTTCACTGAAGGTACCGGATGAATTATTTCCCGTGATAGTGCCTACTGTAGCATAACTCGCCCCACCGTTATTTGAAACCTGTACAGCCAATGACCTGTTACCCCCAAGACTTATAGCCTGCCAGTTAAAAGATAATGTTGCAGTAGAAGCGCCAGATAAATCGGCTGATCTTCGAATTGTTTCAGAGTATAGATAATACAACTCAAGCCTATTACTACTAATTCTTATATATTGGCTGGAGGGACCTCCATCAGTATCACCCGTTTCGATCCAATCCGTTGAAAAATTCAAAGAACCATTATTATTGCCATAATTGACGGAGGAAAAATTATCTCTATACGTCTCCTGGCCTGCCACCCAATTAGTGGATAAACTCATCATACCAAAGCACAGTAAAGCTTTAACAGAAAATCTTAGCGCTAAGGTAAAGTCTAGATTTAGTCTCGGAAAGAAACGGTTAATTCTTGTGTAGGTCATGGTTGGGTTAAAAAGAATGGTTTCAAACACCTATGCACTTTAAGGCATTAATTATAAAACACTTATAACAAAAATATGTCGGTAGCTAGTCAAAACATAAAAATTGTTGTGTATGCACCCATAACCTGTACGTATATTGAAAAACTTGCGGTTTGCTTACCCTTGAAGAAACGATATTCAAAAAAAAGAAGGCCGTTTATCGAATAACCCCTACATTTAAAAGGATTGTGGACAGGTCAAAAAAAAAGCAACTCAAAAAGAGTTGCTTTTTATGAAATTATATTGATTTACTGTATTATAATAAATTCAGACCTTCGGTTCAATTCATGTGCTGCATTGGAACATGCCACGCCATTACGGCATTTGTTCACTAGTTTGGTCTCACCAAAACCTTCACTAGTGAGGCGACTTTTAGCAATACCTTTTGCTATCATATAATTTACAGTAGACTCAGCTCTTTTCTGCGATAACCAAAGATTGTATGCATCTTCTCCCCTACTATCTGTATGTGAATTGACCTTGATTTTTAAGCTCGGATATTTTTCCATAGCTACGATTACCTTTTCAACTTCAATTTCCGAATCTTTTCTGATGTTGTATTTATTAAAGTCAAAATAAATCGTGCTCAATTGCAGCAATTTGGCAAGATCATCACCAAACCCAGCATTCACGGTATCTCTTTCTAAATAAAAATCGACAATCTGAGGCTTTCCATCCGATTTTGAAAGGTAATCTTCTTCAGGCACAAAACCTTCCATTAGCGCCCGAACGAAATTTCCTTGATTACAATCTATGCTTAGTTTATAATTACCTTGAGAATCTGTTATGGTAGCATAAATTTCTTCATTGCTCTCGTCTATAACCTTGATCGTAGCCCCCACAAGTGGTTCATTGGAAATTTTGTCGCGCACTGTGCCCGTTATGGTCTGATTACAATCAACTATCAAAGGAGTGGTTTGGGTAAAAGCGTAGATATCATCGGCACCCTGCCCTTCTGGACGATTGGAGGCAAAATATCCCTTTTGGGATACATCATCAAGGATAAATGTAAAGTCATCCATACTACTATTTATCGGTGCCCCAACATTGACAACAGGATTGTCAAATTTTCCATCGGCAACTTTTGTCCCAAAAACATCCAAACCGCCTAAACCGGGGTGCCCATCGGAAGACAGGTACAATATTTCATTCTCGGTAACGAATGGAAAAGTTTCCCTTACCTCTGTATTTATATTGTTCCCTAAGTTTTCAGGAGTTCCGAAACTACCATCCTCATTAATGGACACCCTAAAAATATCAGAAGCCCCAAGACTTCCTGGCATATCAGAAGCAAAATATAAGGTTCGCTCATCTGGACTCAACGCGGGGTGAGCCACAGAGTATTTATCGCTATTAAAAGGAAGTTCTTCAACATCCCCCCAAACTCCATCGACCAATGTAGCTTTAAAAATTTTCAGTCGAATAATACCTTTATCGTCTTTGATATATTTACCTTCCTTGAAGTTGTTTCTGGTAAAATAGAGTATTTCTCCATCTTTGGTGGTAATCGAGGTAGATTCGTGCAATCTGGTATTCACCCCTTTTCCTAATTTGGCCACAAAATTCATGGATGTGCTGTCGGCATTGACCTTATACAAATCAAGAAAGTCTTTAGAGTTCCAAGTATGCCTATAACGCGCTAGATTTCCTGTATCCCTATCCGAGGAAAAAATCAAGCCTTTTTTATAAAAAGAAGGTGCGAACTCAGAATAAGGGGAGTTATACTCAAAATTTTCGAGGTTATATCTGCCCGAATTTTTTCTGATATCTTCTAAATATTCTTTTTCGCTTTTATAGGCTTTAGCCCTTATATCATCGGTAGTGGCCTCTGTAAATTTTGCCATAATGGCGTTAGAATGACCGTAGTCTCCCAAGGTCTTTAGGGTTTGTGCATACCTAAAATAATATTCGGCACTAACCTCGTCGGGGTAGTTGTCGACCAAACGTTTATAAGTTTCAGCGGCCTCCATATAATCCGCATTAAAGTAGTAAGCATTACCAAGTTTCTTTAAAAGGTCAGCGGAAACATACCCCTTTTTTAAAACACGGCTATAGATATCTATCGCTGGACTAAATGAATACTCATCATATTTTTCATTTGCCTTTGCAACTAGTTTTTCCTGGGACCAACCTTTTGGAACTAGAAATACAAACAAAATAAAAAATAATCCTATTCTTTTTAACATATCCATGTACTTTAGAAGAAACGAGGTGACACCAATTTTTGAAATGATTTGGCCAATTCAAACCGTAAGAAAAATTCAAAAGACCCGTCATTGAACTGTGTGCCTCCCAATGCCGTGGTCTCTCTATCATAAGCTAAGCCTAACATAAACTGATCCGAGATTTGAAAACCGACCATTGCGCTCAAAGCGGCATCCCATCTATAAGCTAGGCCAAAAGTAAACTTGTCGTTATACATAAAATTGGTCGAAACATCGACTTGCAAAGGCGCACCGCCCACCATCTTGGTCAATAATGCGGGTTTGAATTTGAAATTATTATTCAAATCAATTACGTAGCCTGTTATCAAGTAAAAATTTATACGCTCTTTGGATAGAAAATTAACGGCATTCGCATCATCGCCTGATCTATCAAAGTACTCCGTTTCCACCAGATTCGGAGCCGAAAGGCCGGCGTAGAATTTGTTCGAATGGTAATAGACCCCTAAACCAAAGTTAGGAGCGAATTTATTTTCTATGTTATCACCCGCCACAAATTCCTGATCCTTTTTGCTTAGGGATTCCAAATCTAAATTCAATAGATTTCCACCCACTTTAAGCCCAAAGGATAATTTTCCTTCCAGAGATACATCAATCGTGTACGAAATCACCCCATCGATGTATGTTTCTTGAACCGCGCCATCGCCAATTTGGTCATTGAATATGGACAACCCGTAACCCAACTTGCTATTTCTTATGGGTGAATGCAGGTTCAAGGTTTGAGTTTTGGGTCCACCTTCCAAACCCACCCATTGTGCCCTATATAATGCTGCGGCACTAAATTGGCCTCGTGAACCGGCATAGGCCGGGTTTACGCTCATTGTATTGTACATATACTGTGTGAACTGTGCATCTTGTTGGCCATACATACTCTGAACAAGGCCTATCAATAATAATACGGGTACAATAAAATTCTTTCTATTTATCATAAAAGATTCAAATAGGTAATCGGTTATTTGCTAATGTATAGGTATCCACTATCGGTAATAGTCTCACGCCCCTTCTTATATTCAAATATATAAAAATAAACACCTGCCGGAAGATAGTCGTTGGCACTCAATGTGCTTCGTCCTCTTGACCTACCGTCAAAAACATTATTTTGGTTGTTGTAATTTTCCCCTTCATATACGGCCACACCCCATCTATTGAAAATCTTAAGGGAATTGTCAGGAACTATATTAACATTATTTATCCATAAAAACTCGTTCTTGCCGTCGCCATTCGGTGTTATCAATTGCAGTACCTCAATCGTAGCATCGGTATCTGGATCTAAATAGTCTGGTGTACCATCAGCATCGGTATCATCGTTCGTGGGGTCTCCGTCATTATTTGCATCTTCATCGGGCGTATCGATACCGTCTCCGTCATCATCGAAGTCTCGATAGTTGACATCTTCAGTACCATCGGTATCGGGCAGGTCGTTCGCCGGATCGTCGATCTCGTCGTTTACATCAAAACCATCATTGGCATTCGTTCCCTCATAACCATTATCAAGACCATCGCTATCGTCATCGCCGCCGGTCATCTTATTGTCAGGAATACCGTCAAAGTTGAAATCATTCCCCTCATTGTTATCCGGGACCAAATCGTTATCACTATCCAAATCAATATAATCAGGCGTATCGGTACCGTCATGATTATTGGGCGTAAGCCCTGAAGGATAGGCTGAATTCACCCCATTATTCGATGCATAGGTAGCAGTATCATCATTGTTGGGTGCAATATAGCCTTCCGTAGTCTGAGCTTCTACGTTATCGGGAATTCCATCGTTATCGGCATCGATATCCAGATGGTTGGGGAAGCCATCACCATCACTGTCTATAGGGTCAGTCAAAGGATCATTGTCCCCATCAAGGTTTGGATCCTCGGTCGTATCCAATATACCATCGTTGTCATCATCAAGGTCTGCGGTATCGGGCACGCCGTCACCATCGGTATCAGGACCGTTGTTTTCTGGATCTAGATAGTCTGGCGTACCATCATCATTTGTGTCGTCGTTCGTAGGATCACCATCATTGTTGGCATCTTCATCGGGCGTATCGATACCGTCACCGTCATCGTC
>NZ_FNGV01000047.1 GCF_900103215.1 Kriegella aquimaris | reverse complement strand
GTTTAGAAAGAAAGAACAATCAGTAAGGTTAGAAACAAACTTAGTGTAAACCCTAATCTATAACTTTTGTAAACAATGTATATTAACGAACATTAGGAGAAAAACTATCTACATAGCATTAATAATCGGATTTCTAGTCAATTGTGGAAATAACAATACATTATCTGAAATTGAAAAATACGTAACTGAAATTGATAACCGAAAAGATTTGTCGGAATCTATAACTGAATTTAATACAGAGGACTTCGATGGCGAAATTGTTGGTGGAATTTCAATTTATGAACTAACTGACGACAATGGAGAAATCTATAGAATAATCGCAGAAGTTGGACAGCCAAATCAATCGCCAGCGAATTATGAATTTTACTTCAAAAAAGACAGTCTGACTTTTGCCAGAATTGTGGAATTTAATGAAACTGGAACTGACACAATTGTGAATAGTAAATACTATTACGACGGAATTAAATTAGTTAAGCAAATCGACCAAAAGAAAGAAAAAATGGACGCAGAAACTGTGAGACAAGTGTCTGAATTTTATCTTGTTTATGGAAAAGAAACAACTGAATAGTAAATGAAATATATAATTAAAGTTTGGTTGTTTACAATAATAATTTCACCGCTTTTAATAGCATTAATTTTAGGTGCTATTATTAATAATTCTAGTTTCAACAGTATATTGAATTCTTATGAAATAATATTTGTAATGATAATTGTTGGTTTTCTTTCGTCAATACCTGCAATGGTGATTTTTTGGTTTATTAAAAGAAGTTTAAAAAGCAAATATTCGAACTTGACAGAGAAAATTATATTATCACTTTATGCCTTTTTATCAGTTTGGATTACATTTTTCATAGTAGATAATGGATTTGTAACACGATGGTCTGAACAGACTATTTGGGTGTTAATATATTCCTTGACAATAGTTATAGGAGTTTGGATATTTAAAAATAATAGAATAGAAATAAATGAATAAAAAACGGTGTACAACACCGTATAAAATTAATTGCTAGTGCAAGCCTACTTACGAAAATCCTCGCGGATTTTCTATTCGGTTTGTATTTGCTAAATTAGGTGCTTAAACAACGCAACTAATCTTATACAAAACCGTTGTAGGTAATTAGGTACGATATACAAACATCCTTTACAAAGTTATAGAAACATCGTTTACACTTTTTAAGTTGCATTTGAAACCAACATTCAGATGCTATGCC
>NZ_FNGV01000033.1 GCF_900103215.1 Kriegella aquimaris | reverse complement strand
AAGACAAAACAAATAGGGAAAGCCCGTTAAAGGTAAACCGGAGACATTTTTTTTCACAACTAAGTGTAGGTATCGGGTCATTGGCCCTAGGGTCGTTATTGATCCCCGACCTCTTTAAAAAGGAACAGGGTATTCTGAGCGGAGGGGATCTGGGCGTACCCCATTTTGCGCCCAAGGCAAAACGTATCATCTATCTGTTCCAGGCAGGTGCACCCTCACAATTGGAAACCTTCGATCACAAGCCGACGCTGAGAAAACGGATGGGCGAAGATCTGCCGGAATCGATCAGGAACGGACAACGATTGACCGGAATGACCTCGGGGCAGGACAAGTTTCCTTTGATGCCGCCGGCGGTGAAATTCAACCAACATGGAAAGAGCGGGGCATGGGTGAGCGAGTTTTTCCCCCATATCGCCAAAATCGCCGATGAGATCTGCATCGTAAAGAGTATGCATACCGAGGCGATCAACCATGATCCGGCCATTACCTTTTTTCAGACCGGTAGCCAGCAAGGGGGCAGGCCCAGTATGGGCTCGTGGATGAGCTATGGGCTCGGTAGCGAGAACAAGAACCTTCCCTCCTTCGTGGTGCTGACATCACGTGGAAAAGGGAACAGTCAAGGCCTATATTCCAAATTATGGTCGAGCGGTTTCCTGGATTCCAAACATCAGGGCGTGTTGTTGCGCGCCGGGAAGAACCCTGTACTTTACCTGAACGATCCCGATGGTATATCCCGTTCCGACAAGCGCCATTTGCTCGACAACGTATCATCGCTCAACAAACTGCACCATATAGAAACGGGCGACGACGAGATCGAATCGCGGATCGCACAATATGAGATGGCCTACCGCATGCAGATGTCGGTACCCGATGTCATGGATATTTCAAAAGAGCCGGAATCGATCATAAAATTATACGGCGAAGATTGCCAAGTGCCCGGTACCTATGCCGCAAATGCGCTACAGGCCAGAAGGTTGGCCGAGAACGGGGTCAGGTTCATACAATTGTACCACCAGGGATGGGACCAGCACGGTAACCTGCCCAATGAAATGGCGGGCCAGGCGAAGGATGTCGATCAGGCCTCCGCGGCACTGATACTCGATCTGAAACAAAGGGGCATGTTGGAGGACACCCTGGTCGTTTGGGGCGGCGAGTTTGGGCGCACCAACTACTGTCAAGGGAAATTCGATCCTGCAAACTACGGAAGGGACCATCACCCCAGGGCGTTCAGTATCTGGATGGCCGGTGGGGGCATCAAACCGGGAATTTCCTATGGCCAAACCGATGAGTTCGGGTATAATGTCATCGAGAACCCCGTGCATATCAATGATTTTCATGCAACGCTATTACATACGATGGGCCTTGAGCACGAACAATTGACCTATAAATATCAAGGGCGCCGGTTCCGGTTGACCGATGTGGCGGGCAATGTAGTAAAAGACCTGTTGGCGTAATCTATGGCATCCACCACTAAAAAAGACCGAAGGGTCGACCTGCTTATTTTTGGTCTCTCCGTATTTCTCGTATTCTGCCTGATATTCGAGTCCTTCCTACAGCTTCCGGACCTTGTGGCCTGGTTGGGGCGTTGGCATCCGCTGATCCTACATTTTCCCATCGTTCTCTTGCTGATCGCCGCTTTTTTGGGGCTGACCGGAAAAAACGTGCCGAGGGCATTGCTTGCCGTAGCGACCGTTACCGCTTTGGTCACGGCCATTTCTGGTTTTTTTCTGGGCAAGGAGGCCATGGAAAAGGGCGATCTGTTGTTTTGGCACCAATGGTTGGGCGCCGGTACGGCGCTTGTCGCGGCCGTATGGTACTGGCTCGACGGGGCGGGCTTCGGTAAAACGGTTTATACGAAAGCGCTTCAGGGCCTGCTGGTTATATTGGTCGGGTTCACGGGGCATTATGGGGGAATGGTCACCCATGGCGAAAACTTTTTGGCACTACCCAACGAAAAGGATATGGACGGCCCGATTCCCGACAATCCGCTCATATACCAACATGTGGTGGCCCGTATACTGAAGAACAATTGCGTTTCCTGTCACAACCCCAACAAACAAAAGGGCGAACTGTTGATGACGAATCTTGACGGACTTTTGAAGGGGGGCGAGAGCGGGAGCACAATGGTGCCCGGAGACCCTGAAAAGAGCGAGATCATTAAAAGACTGCACCTGCCCCTGGCCGATGAGGAGCATATGCCGCCCGAGGGCGAAAAGCCATTGAACGCCAAGGAAATACTGATTTTGGAACGTTGGATAGCCCTAGGGGCCTCCGACACCGTACGCCTGGACCATTTGGGCGCCAACGAGCCCCTGGCCGCCCTGATCAGGGAAATGATGGTGCCCGACCCTATGGAAAAATGGGCAAAACTGCCCAAAGTGGCGGATAGTACGATTCAGCGGTTGAGTTCCGATTACCTGACCATCGGACGGATCGCGGGAAGCACCGATGCGCTGCATGTCAACATGTACAAACCGCCCACCTACGATCCCCGATTGATATTGGACCTGAAGGCCATCAGCAAAAATATCGTGCAAATGGACCTTAGCGGACTGCCCATCGGCGAAAAGGAGATGGGGCTGGTCGCCACTTGTGAAAATCTGGAATGGTTGGAGGTCGACCGTACCCCGATAAACGATGCCCAGATACAAAACCTTAAGAACCTCTCGAACCTGCATACCCTCAAAGTATACGGTACCGACATCGGAGACCAAAGTATCGCCGTATTTAAGAATTTGGTGAAATTGAAAAGCTTGTATCTATGGGATACGAACATATCGGAAGTGGCATTGCAGGAGCTAAGAAAGGCATCCCCGGTACTTTTGATAGATAATGGGATTGATTCTGCCGTTCAACCATTTTTCGTGGGCGCCGATTCCATTCCGAAAGCGGGG
>NZ_FNGV01000026.1 GCF_900103215.1 Kriegella aquimaris | reverse complement strand
TTAGGGCACACCAAACTTTCGACTACGCAAATTTATGCTCGGGTGGTTGAAAAGAAGGTAGGGGAAGATATGCAGAATTTGATGGCCAAGATGAAACAAAAGAATATTAGGGCTGGAGAAGTTTCTTAATGTGTTCAGTTACACTTTTTAGAAGCGGAAAGTAACTATTGTGTCATTTATACTAAATCAGATTGTTTTAAATACACCGTAGGACTTAATAAAATAGGACAACAACTACCCGTTGATCGTTTTTAAGAATTCATAGAAGTTATGTCATTAATATCAACTCCGTTAGTGGGTTTGAAGGAAATATGCTCTTCATTGGTAAAAAAAAATTCTGTTAGTAAGGCACATAAAGAAGAGGTGTTTAAGCGCTTTAGAACCACATAAAACTTCATTTCTTGGTTGTTTTCTTTTTTTAATTAATTTACAATCAGTTGCTTACATAAGGATTTTGACTACCCACTAAGATAAACCCACCATTCACTCATCTATTTTTATTTAAAGGTTTTATTTTTTCAAATTTGAGAAGAAGTTGAAATGTGAATTTCTAAATCGAGTTCAAATTACTGAAAACTATATTTCTTCTTTTGAAAAACATGTTATTCTTTCTGAAAATTGTTTCTCACAGATTGTAAAAATCAAAAGACCTTAGAATTCAATTAAATTATTTATAATTAAAATATAAAAATTATGGCAAAACAGGCAAAAAACAATGACGTTAAAGATTCCGCTACTAAAAGGCCGATCGACGAGAACTCAGATGACTTAAAATTCACAGTGATATCTGATAAGGAAAAAAGAACAAAATGGGACTTTAAAAATTTAAATTTTGTGCATTCTACTGTGGCAGAACACATTATGGAGCAAGCTGATGCTATGATGCATCATTTGTTAAAGGAATTAGGTGAAGATCTTTCTAAACCTAGAGTGCCTGGAGTTTTCAAAATGTATCGACAGGTAATGAATACACCGGAGGCAAACAGCTACATTCCATTAATTGAAAAAATCGAACAGCATGCACCTGGAAGCATTAGCGATTTATTAAAGGCGAAATTCACTTTTGAGCAAAGCAGCCATAAAGAACAATCAGACTTTCTGCTTAATTGTATAAAAGGTGGTGCAGGAATTGAAGCAGCAAAAGTAAATTGGGATTATGCAGTACATACTTACAAAGAAGTTCGTGAAAATGCTGAAGCCAATTTAAAAGAAACTGTTTACAGTGCACGAGTGAGTGGTGTTAACAGTTGGGAAAACACACAATCTAGTTTAACTAACGAAATTAAAGCGCATAATGGTCATTTTGACTACGCCGTAAAGGTTGCTCAAGCAACTGATGATTTCGGAAGAGACATGACAAAAGCCAATGCAACACTTATTACCGCATTTTCAAAATTTGTATCTGACTTGGTGAAATTCTGGAACATTACTGCTCAAGGAGAATCGCAACTCATTTTAGCGAATCGTAAAGACAGCCAGAAGTTATGGAAAGCCATCCAAACATCTTATGACAAGAAAATGGGCTTAGGTCTTAATTAGTAATAAAAAACAAATTATCAATTTAATATAAAAGATATGCCAACATCAACAATTCCATTCGATCCAAGTCTAGTACTTGGCATGGTAGTAGCTCCAAATAAAATTAAGGACCTAGAAGCGATTGCAAATTTACAAGAACCTGTAGATGGCGCAAGAAATAAAGTGAATGCGCTATTAAGACAAAAACTAAGTCTTGATATGACTGCCAGAGAACTCATTAGCCTTGGTGCAGGGGAAGAACAATTGAAATCATTTAATGAAAATATTAGTACTATTATGGAAGAAGTTATAAAGGCTTCGGGAGAATTAAGTACCGCAGTAATAGCTTCAGAAAATGCCATCGCTAGTCTTAGGGCCGAACAAGGTCAAAAACAAATTGGTTCACAAGTACAAAGCCCATTAGATTTTGATGCTTCACAATTAAAAAAGCTCCCAATTAGTTCAGATAGTATGAATATGGATGTGCAATACTATAGGTATTCTTCTAATGAACAAAAAAGTGGATCAACTGCAAATTCCATTTCTACATTTGTTGGAACAAAAGTTTCTTCATTTTTAGGACCAACTTGGGGAGCATCAGCTGGAGCATCAGCGCATTCAGCTGTCACATCAGCAACAAAAAATAGAAATATAGTTGGTACTGTGGTTATTTGCGCTAACTGTACTCAAAAAAATGCTCAAGTATTTTCACCGATAGTACTTGATATTGAGGGAGCTATAGATAACTATGTTAGTTATTCTGGTAAAACGTGGGAAGGTGCAGAAGATCCTGCTGAAATGCTAAAAAAGGCAAGTGTTCCTCTGACAGCAGATGATCAAGCTAATGGTATGCCTGTACTTATAGGTGCTACGTATGGGTCAAGTTTTGTAGGCTTTGTTCATTTTGAGCAAATTGAGAAAACACAAACCAGTCAAAGCGCTAGATCAGCAGCAACTCAAGCAAGTGGTTCTATTGAAGAAGGGCTCTTTTTAGCGAAAATGGAAGGTTCTTTTGGTGTCGATGCAGAAACAGCACGAACAGCAAAGGCGATGATGAGTTCTTCAGATATTCAATCACATTGTAGTGTTATTACTATGGGACTTATTCCATCAATAAAATCAAGCAACATAAAGAGTGTTGTAGAAGCTTTAAAAGGTACACCTCAAGAACATATGGCACAATTAGCTGCTACACAAGATGCTAGCAATAATGGTATAAAATCAATGGCAAGTTTGGCAGGACAATCAAAAAAAGGGCAATCTGTAGAAAAAATGAACACAGAATATATCAAAGGGTCGGTTGACGCAGTAGCTAACGTTGATACACAAGCCAATAAGGTCATCGATATGAATTCGCTTATGACAGCTATTGACGATTTTGTAAAGATGGCAGCTAAGGGCGATGGTGGAGTTCCAATCAATTTTTATTTAAAACATATCTCAGAACGCACTATTGCAGTACAATGGATGCAGAAATATTATCCAGAGATGTTACATGAAAAGAAGAAAGATGATGATAGCGACGCTAGCTAGTCTAAAGACGACAATACAACTAAATATATCAAATAAAAGTTAATTCTTAAATACGAAAAATTATGGGAAATGGAAGTCATGGAAAACATTTATACTTCAAAGTCTCCTCAGTTCAAATTACTGACAGTACTAATGGAAGTATTCGATATGTGAATATCAATTATGTTGAAGACTTAGGAGTGGTGCCTACTCATGGCCAAGGACCAGTACCAAAGGGTCAAGCCGATGCAGCTATAATAGCTGCGGCCAATGTTAACTTAGGACCTACAGAAAGTATAACAGATATTACTTGGAATAATTACACTAAAAAAAGCTAAGGTTATGAAACAATTTTTATTAGAAGTATCTAATAGTATAGAAGCAGATAACATACAGGATAGTAGTACTATTTGGTTGGTTGGTAGCATGGGAAAAAGAGAAGGTGCAGTTGTATTGACCGTAAAACCGGGAGGATTTGATAAGCCTAACAGTAGTTTTATACATGTTAAAATGAAAAAGAAGGCGCAAGACTATTTTATTGAAGGAGTAGACAAACTCCAATTAGATAATATGAAGTGTATTCCTATTATTAGTATTACTGTACTGAGTTAAAGTATAATAACTCAATTAAACTAATCTTAAATACATTTTATTATGGCAACAATCACATTAAAACAAGCAGCGTCACATATGGCAAATCCAAGTATACAAAAGTACAGCAAATACTACTGCAGGATCAGTGAATCTATTAGGTCTAGGAGAAGCTATAAGTTTCACTTGTACCAATCCATTCGCAAATTTTAGCGGAGCAAGTTCGGTTGATATTACTTACGATGCTTCTGTTGAAGGAACTCATGAGAACATTCAAGTCAGTTCAATTTTACCTTAATTAATTAGAATAAAACAAAATAGTATGGGGTCAGGAAGCCACGGAAAATAGCTGTATTTTATAGTAGCAACTGGCAGATAGGAAACATCAACCCAAATGTTAAGGATTGGAATTCATTCAACAAGCCAGTTTTAGAGTAAATTAAATATTAATCATTAAAATAGATAAATCATGAATAAATTGAATTTGCCTATCACAAAAATGGTATCCGCGTATTGGCTTCCTGAAGTTGGCATTGGACCAGCTGCGCCTCCGCCACCCGCTCTAACCGGAAATCAAACAGTAGTCGTTCCGTTAACCGACATCCTCAACTACACACGAGCAGATGGAAGTCCGCAAATTAATGTCATTGACCTTATGGGGCGACATTTACCAAAGGACATCATTTGATCCTCCGTACCTAGATTTTGCTCCAGATTTGCAAACACTTCTTGATGGATCTTATAAAACATTACAGGACAAACGCATTGCCGTTATTCTTACAATTCTGGGAAATGATGTGGTTGTGGATGGTCCTCTATTCCAGAAGAAAAAATTCAACCCTTCGTCAACTATCTAAATGATATATTTATTGAAGCGGGTTACGAATTGGATGGAATCAACATAGACAACGAGTACGCGAATTTTGGGAACATTTAAACGCAAACCGTTAAAACGATGTACGAAACTTTTACGGTTGGAACGATTATCACAAAGGCGCTTTTTGCCGAAATATCTGAGATTCCAGCCTTAAAAGACTATTTGACTTTCGGAGGAATTATGAACTATGGAGATGATGCATCTGATTTGGAGTAGATATATTCTCAGTACATAAATCAAGGGATGACAAATGAACAATTGTCAATTGGTGTAAACGTAGGACCGATTGGGCATGGTAGCAGTTTTACATCTGTGAATACAACAAAAGAATTGACCAATTGGCAACCAACCGGTAGTGAAAAAGAAAGAATGATGGTTTGGAGTTTCTCACAAGACATTCAACAATTCACGTCTTATCCACAGAATCTAGTTGGGTTACAATGGCCAAATAAAAATGATAATGAATGGCAAAGGACGATTATTGAATAGGTGTCGAAGGCGTAATTATTTTTTAGAAGGTATGAATACGTTAATAACAAACAATCGAAATATACCAATATTAGGAATAACTGTGCTTCGTTAAAAGCATATTATCAGTTTAAATTTTATCAAAAAATTATAAATCAAAAATTATGAATGCGTTAGATTTTAATCCCACAGGTACTTTAAATGCCTTATGCGATATCTCACATTTGAATGAAAATGTAGATTTAAATAAAGTACAATCTTCAGGTATATTAGGCATATTACACAAAGCAACCCAATCTAGCGGAAGAACACTTTTTCATGACAAAATGTATCCTATTCGAAAGCAAATCGCTGAGAATTTAGGATTATTATGGGGAGCTTATCATTTTGGTACTAATGGAAGTGGTATAGACCAGGCGAATGCGTTTTTAGATTATGTTAAACCAAACAATGATATCCTGCTAGTCTTAGATTTTGAAGTAGTTACTACACCTGGAGAATCTAATATGAGTCTGCATGAGGCAAGAGACTTTGTATCACAGGTTCAGTTAAAAACAGGTAAATATCCAGGTATTTATGGTGGAGCGCTGTTAAAAGAAGTATTAAAACAGGAATCTGGAATAGATCCGATACTATCAAAATGTTGGCTTTGGGTTGCAGATTATGCATCCAAACCAAATTTACCGATAGGTTGGGACAATTACACCTTATGGCAGTTTACCGATGGTGTTCATGGACCAGGTGCGGTGCCCATTGATGGCATAGGATTATGTGATAGAGATATTTTTAATGGAAAAGAAAGTGAATTAATAAGTTTTTGGAAAGAAAATATAGTTTAAATCCAGATTGGAATTTTAACAGTTTTTAAAACAAAGCAGAATACCTTTAAAAATTTATAGAAGTTATAGTTAGAAAACACAAAGCTTTTCTAAATACCAACTGCATCAACTAGCCTAAATTTTTCAAAGAACCTCAAGCTGCTAAAAATTATAGCGTCTAAAAAGTCAATAGAACGCGTATTAATCGACCGACGATAGGAGACAAGGCAATGTGAGTGGAATGGGATTTTTCTACATATTATAATCTTACTACGGAATTCCGTAATTAATTAGTTGTTAAATTGTTATATTTGATTTGCTCCAAAATTTACAGTCTATTGCGGTAACTTACTTATGATGAAACGAAGACTAAAACAATCAAGTTGAGTAATTAGTCGAATTTATCCATAATGAGATTACTAACAAAATCAAAATTCAAATTAGGTCTTGAATGCCCAAATAAGCTTTACTACATAGGCAAAAAGGACTATTCAAATACAAAAAATGAAGACCCTTTCTTAGAAGCCTTAGCTCAAGGTGGTTTCCAAGTTGAAGAACTTGCTAGAATGCATTATCCAAATGGAATTTTGATTGAGGGTAATCCTTGGGAATATGAATACGCATGGAACCAAACACAAGAATTATTAAAGCAAGACAATGTTATCATTTATGAAGCAGCTTTTTTATTTGATGGATTGTTTATCCGAACAGATGTTCTGGTTAAAAAAGGAAATATCATTGAGCTTATAGAAGTGAAATCCAAATCATTTACCCCTGAAGACGAATATTTATTAGTTGGGAAAAGAGGTGGTTTGGTATCTGGTTGGAAGTCTTATTTATTTGATGTCGCATTCCAAAAATATGTTATTCAAAAATCCTTCCCGAAATGGGAAATTAGGTCATTTCTTATGATGGTTGATAAATCAAAAAAAACTAGTATTAATGGTTTGAATCAACTATTTAGGATTACTAATCAAGGGAATAGTCGTACAGAAATTATAAAGAAAGTGCAGACTTTACAAGAAACAGGAGATTCTGTTTTAGGGCGAAAGGATATTTCTCAAATTATATCTGATATTGAGTCTAACAAATTTATTTATCATTCAAATTTGATGTTTCTAGATGCAATTCAACTATTCCGAGACAAATATGTAAAGGATGAATATACTAATTGGCCAACTGCATTTACTTCTTGTAAAAAATGTGAGTTTAAATATGGGAATTTAGAAGAAGCGCAAGGTTTAAAATCTGGATTTAAAGAATGTTTTAAAAAGCAACATAAATGGACTAGCGAAGACTTTCTTAAGCCTAATATTTTTGATATTCACGATTTTAGAAAAGGAAGTAAATTATTTGAAAGTGGTATTTATTTTAAAAGTGAACTTACTGAAGAAAATATAGGATTAAAAGAGGAGCCAGAGAGATTAACCACTTCACATAGGCAATGGTTACAAATTGAAAAGGAGAATAATAAAGACTCATCTATCCACGTAGACACAGTTGGTCTAAAAGCGGAGATAAGTAGATTTAACTACCCTCTTCACTTCATCGACTTTGAAACGAGTGCTGCTGCATTGCCATTTAACAAAGGGTTGAGACCCTATGAACAAATTGCTTTTCAGTTTTCACATCATATTTATCGGAAAGATGGAAGTATAGTTCATGCTAATGAATACATAAATAATGAAGCTAGTGTCTTCCCTAATTTTGAATTCATAAGGTCGCTAAAAGCTGCTTTAGAGCATGATAATGGCACTATATTTAGGTATTCAAATCACGAGAATACAATCTTAAACGCTATTTACATTCAATTATTAAACTCAAATGAAATAGATAAAGATTCACTTATCAGTTTTATACAATCAATATCTCACTCGACTAAGGACAGTGTATTAAAATGGAAGGGAGAACGCGATATGGTGGATTTATGGGATATTGAAAAGCGATATTATTATAATCCCTTAACTAATGGTTCTAATTCATTAAAAGCCGTATTACCCTCATCTTTAGCAAAAAGTGAACTATTGCAAAAAAAATATTCCAAACCAATTAATCGAATAAACGTAACCAGTAAAAATTTTCCTGATGACCATGTTTGGTTGGTAATAGACAATGGTGTTGTTAAAAACCCGTATAAAATACTGCCTTCAGTTTTTGAAGGATGGAGCGAGGAACAGATAGAAAATACATTATCAGAGATAGAAGATATTGCTAATGGAGGAGCTGCTTTAATAGCATATAGCAAACTTCAATATACAGATATGACCCGTAGTGAGATCGATGGGCTAACCAATTCTCTGCTAAAATACTGTGAGCTAGATACATTAGCTATGGTCATGATTTACGAACATTTTAAAGAGTTGATAGAATGAAGAAGTTTTTTTCCAACTCTCAAACAAATGAGAAAAACCATGAATTAAATTAAAAAAGACAGTATTTTACGTGACCCAATTTTAACCAAAACAATATGGAGATAACCGAAAAGCTACTAATTGAATTACAAAACCGACTAAAAGTTGGTAGCCGAAGAGGTGTTCATCTAAATGCAATACCTGCACGTTCAAGGTATAAGTTTGACTTAACCAGACTTTCTCACATTGACGAGAACCTCCCTAATAACTTCATCAATTCCTTACTTACAGAATTACCCTTAAAGTTCAAAATAAGCTGGAAAGATAATGTTCCGGACTTGAATTCGCTTTTTGAAGAAGACCAAACCCAATTGGTAAAAATCACAAAATCATTTGAAAATCTAATTAACCAAACAGACGCAATCGAATCTGAAAAAGGTTTGAATACCTTTGGTTTTGGGTTTCCCTTGCTTATAAGACGCGACCAATCAGACAATAAATTGACTGTAGCCCCAATTTTAATTTGGTCTTTGAGGATAAGACGTACAAAAGAGTTTAACACTTGGGAGATACTTCGAAATGAGGACGACCCAATTTATATCAATGAAGTTTTAATCAATCACTTACAAAACGATTCAAAAATCGAGATTGACCAAATTTCTAGGGAACACTTGGATGACGGTTTAATTGATAGAAATGAGCTTTTGGAGATTTGTGTAAACATTATTGAAGCCATAAATAGCACAACTCCAAATGACCTTCGAGATACGTTTGAGAAAAAACTTGACGAAATAAAATCCATTCCAGAAAAAAAATATTACGAAAAACTACCATTAACCTCCAATAACTCATTTATTGACTTTGGCGGTCTGTTTTCCATTTTTGAGGTTCAAAAACAAAATATAATCTACGATTATGGAAATTTGCTAGAACTGAAAGGTGCAACTATTGACCTTGAAGATATGGATAAACACTTTTTTCAACCTATTTCATCAGTTGAAACCGACCCATCTCAACAAGGCATTTTACATTCATTAAAAACATCTAGGAATATTCTTATTCAAGGTCCACCAGGAACTGGAAAAAGCCAATCATTAACCGCTATATTAGTAAATGCACTTGAAAATCAGAAAAAGACAATAGTTGTTTGCGAAAAACGAACTGCATTAGAAGTTTTATATAATGCCTTAAACAAAAAAGGACTGAATTATCAGTCTATTTTAATCAAAGACATTATAAAAGACAGAAGACTTGCTGTAGATTCGGTGCGAGACAGAGTTGACAATTCTTCTTATCGAAGATATCGATACACACATTCCAAAGAAACTTTGGACAACATAATTCAAAAATCTAAAGCTCTAATCGATGCAATAAACAAGAGACACCAGAAATTAGATAGAAAATTGATTGGCAATAAGAATTGGACTAGCGTTGTCGGCTCCTTACTTTCCGAATTAAAGGACAATTCAGAAAAATCTAATCTGGATTTGGCAAAAGATACTTTTTCCTATGAATCTTCGGAACTCAATAGATTGCTTGAACTGATTAGAAAAGGGCAAAATCTTAACAACGAGTACAAACTTCACAAAGATTTGTCTTTTTTGAATTCCTCAAAATTAATTGGGGATAATCCTTTCATTATCGAACAGCAAATACAAGATGACTTTTTATATTATAAGAAGGAACTTGAAGACATTGGAGAACAGGTTTTGTTGTATGAGCAAGATTTCTACAACATTAGAAAAAAGCAGTTAAACCAACAAGAAGAAAAAATTCATAAAATTTCTAACCCACTTTTGAAAATTTTCTCTAAATACGAGAAAGCAGACGATTTTTATGATGAAGAAAAAACCAAAAGTTTTATCTATAAAGCCGTTTCAATTTTCTCCAAAACAAAAAAAACTATCATTAATGACCAGTTTAAAGTAAACACTTCGTATGCCGAAATTCAAAATACAACCAAGGCAAGCAAAGACCTTGAAACTATTGTTTATGCTAAAACCATTGATGATAAAGAATTGAGCCTTGAAATATACAAATCAATCATTGAGAGCACCAAAAAAGATTTTCAAAGCAAAATTGAAACCGAATTCGAGTCCATAGACATTCTCCAACCTCTTGCAGGAGAATTTGAAAATGAGCTATTACTTTCAATTAAAAGCCAAATTACCAGTTTAAAAATAAAAATCCTTGAAGACAATTGGAGTACTGTCGACCTCAGTCAAACATCGTACAAGTCTATTGTCGAGGCTGTTGAACAACTAATTGAATCCAAAGAATCGTTTTTTGGAAATGAAAATGACCTTTTTTCGATTGAATTTAAATGGTTTCAGTATTACAATTCCCTTCCGACAGAAGACGCTCTAATAATAGACCAACTAATTGAAAAAGAAGATTGGCGAAAAACATTTTTGATTTTCTACCTCAATTCAATGCTCGTGAACTCGGCAAATATGGACTTGCCAACAAACGATAACGACCACGTAGAATTAGGAAAATCATTGTCTGAACTTGAAAAAGAACAGATAAAATATATTAGGGAATATTGGTTTTCCAAACAAATTGATGCTACAAGAGATTTTGACAACAGAAATCCAGATATAGCAGTTGAAAATCTGTACAACAAAAGAGCCAGTAATAAACATAAGAGACTATCCTTAAGAGAAATCGTTAAGTTGGATATGGATTTGTTTACTACATTTTTCCCAATTATTCTGACCACACCCGATGTAGCCAGTAACCTCTTTAAAGGACAAAATCAATATTTTGACATTGTCATGTTTGATGAAGCCAGTCAGCTAAAATTGGAGGATAATTTGCCTGCACTCTTGAAAGGAAAACAAATTGTTATTGCGGGAGATGAGCATCAAATGCCGCCTTCAAACTATTTCAGCAAAATATTCGACGGAACAATTGATGATGAAGATAAATTTGAAGAGGAAGAAGACAGGATTAGAAATACGTTGGGCAACTCAATGTTGGATTGTGAATCGCTTCTTGATTTCGCAGCTATTCTAGGTTTTGAAAAAAAACATTTGGATTTTCACTATCGTTCAAGACATCCTTATTTAATAGACTATTCAAATTATGCATTTTATAATCAACGCTTAAAACCACTTCCGAATAGTTTTGATTACATTCCGATTAATTATGTTCCTGTTAATGGCACATATTCCGATAATTCAAATGATGCAGAAGCGGAAACGGTTTTATCGATTATTGACAATAATATTTCTCTCTTACCAGATGGCAACTATCCGACTGTTGGAGTAGCAACCTTTAATATTAACCAGCGAAACCTCATTTTAGGAAAAATAAATGAAAGACGAAAATTTGAACGATTTAGGGATTTTAATGAAAAAATCGTTGAACTAGAGGAAAACGGATTTTTTGTAAAGAATTTAGAAAACATTCAAGGTGACGAAAGAGACGTAATAATTCTTTCCACGACCTATGGAATCAACAAAGAAGGGAAATTTGCCCAACGTTTCGGCTCAATTAACCACCAAAAAGGTTACAAGTTATTAAATGTTATCATTACAAGGGCAAAATATAAAGTATATGTTTGTTCGTCAATTCCGCTAGAAGTCTTTATGAACTATAAAGAACATTTGATTACCGAAGGTTCGAATAACAGAAGAGGAGCTTTTTATGCTTATTTAGCGTATGCAAAAGCAGTAAGCGACCAAGATAATGAAGCAAGAATTTCCGTCTTAAATACATTGGCAGAAAATTCAACAAAAAGCAGGTCCATTGACAATTTCAATGAAGACCTCGAATCTCCATTTGAAGAAGAAGTTTACGAAGCCCTGACCAAACATTTTGACGAAAGCAAAATCATCCCTCAACTCCAATTTGCTGGTTTCAGAATCGATATAGTTTATGACACTGAACATATAGGATTACCTAAGATAGCAATAGAATGTGATGGTGCAGAATATCATTCTAGTCAAGAAGCCTATTTGCATGATAGACATAGACAAAAGATTCTTGAGGGACATGGTTTTGTATTTCATAGAATATGGAGTACAAATTGGTGGAGGAATCCACAAAAAGAAACACAAAAATTGGTAGACTTCATAAGGAAAATTGAAAATAGTAATCCTTCAGTCTTTGAAGATAAATCGAGAACAGGTCTTGCATTTACGGACAACATAACCATTATCGAACATGAAATCGCTAAAGTTGCACCGAGCTTACAAAAAGACTTAAAAGAAACCATCAAAGCCGTTACTCAAAATGAAGATTTTCAAACTGAATTATTTAAGGAAACTATTGATTTAAATAGCAAAGTAAAAGTAAAGTACTTGAATATCGACAAAGATTTGAAAGTCCATTTAGTCGAACATACCGTATCAAAAGCAGAAAAGTCAAATGGAATTCAGAAAATAAATATCAAATCTCCCTTGGGAGCAGCACTAAAAGGAAAGGCCGTAGGAGATACTGTAAAAATAGGAGATTTGGATAAATATGTTAGGATTTTAGAAATTCTCAATTAAGATTACTCTACCAAGAGAATTTTGGTAAAACAATAGGGGAGAGGAGCGTTAAGAATTTTAGGGCGCTGGTTACAATAATTGTTGACTGGCAAAGTAGCTATAATACCTCAAATCAATCTTGAGAGTTACAATGGATCCTAAAATTTAGTGACCGACCCGTACATTGTTTCCAAAATTATCTGTAAGCCTTGATTTTTTTGTTTCTTTTTTTATCAAGAAAAAAAGATAAAACATTACGGTTACTGGTTACCATATTGAAATCCTATTTTACATAATGTAAGGAACACCTAAAATATCTGTTGAAACAGAGACAAGAGATAGCAAGGGCTCAGAAATTTTATTTTCTAAATTTTGAGCTGTTGCGGCAAGCTGACGAGAATCTCCTGAAAAATTTATTTGCGGACAGTTTCTCATAAATCGCATATTTCAAAAAAATCTAAAAGTTTTGCTTTTTTGGCGCTGGCCAAGCGTTGGCAAATTGTGTTTAAAATGAACGCCATTAAGCGTTTATTTTAAAAAAGCAATTGGGCGATTGGCTGTGCGGCAATTTGACATAATGACAAATTATGAGTACAGATGAAAGGTTTGTCGTCAGGGTTGATGAATTTCGAAGTTTAGAATAAAATTTCATTCGTGTGGAAAATTTGAAGCTACGTAAATTAAAAAGGTTGATGACCCTGTTGGTAATTCGCTTAAAAGCTACAAACGTGAGGGATATTTTACATAATAGAATTATAGCCTACAGCTATACACCTGATTTCATCTAGATATGCCAATCTGTACTATAATGTTCTGCGTTATTTAACTTTGCTTTGGTAAAAGCGAAAGGTTCTTCCTCAATTTATTGAAAAAATTTATTCTAAAAAGTTTCTTCTACAATGTTAATGGAACACTTTTTATGCGCCGACGTAGGAGGGAAGCGTAATGTGTGTGGAATGGATTATCCTTATTTAAAAGTATCTACTGCTTTTTTAGTATTATTTTCAATTCCTTTTTTTGAATAGTTTTTTTATTTGAGATGAAGGCAAATTCACTATTTGATAAGTTGTGTTTTTTGTATATACTTTGTCTAGTAAAGAGTATAAATAAAAGAAGCTATTACATGTTGTTTTAAAGCTAATAACTCTTAACTATTCGCAATAATAATTAAATCTATATTCATATTTTTACCAAAATCAAATAAAGAATTTAATATTATGAGCAAAACAAAACTAACAATAAATAGTAATGGGTCTGTAAAAGTAGAAGGAGATTTTGAAATTGTAGATAGCCAAGGTAATTCATATAACTTACAAGGTAGAACAGTGTTAGGTGTATGTCGTTGCGGACGTTCTAATAACAAACCTTTTTGCGATGGTTCACACAGAAATCATTTTGAGCACGAAGCAACAGCTTTCGATTTACCTCCAATGAAAAAGAGTTAAAACATATCAATTATAGCTTTCAATGGCCTTCTCTCATAAAAAAGCAATAATAACATTTGTACTATAGTGTCTTGCGTTATGACACTTTGCTTGGGTAAAGCAAAGTATTTGGCACCACACTTTCTTTAAATTTTTCTTATAAAAACCCTCCCTGAAAAGGTAATGAAATCACATTCTAGATTCATGAATACCTTAAAAAAAAATAACTGGCCATGAATAAACATTTATTAACTGACCGACTATAGGAGACAAGGCAAAGTGTGTGGAATGAAAATGTAATTTTAATGACTGTTTAAAGTAAATTTATGCTCTTTGGCTGGTTGTGTATCCAATTTAATATGCAACATTAAATAATATTTTAAATAAAGAAAAGTATTTTTACTTTATGGAAGAAAAGCTTCATTTACTAAGACAGCATTTTGAAGAAATTGTTTCTTTAACTGATGATGAGTGGAATATTGTAAAATCGCACTTTGAATTTAAAAGCTTGAAAAAGCATCAATTTTTAATTCAAGTGGGGCAACCTGTAGCTTTTGAATATTGGATTATCAAAGGCTTGGTTAAAGCGTATTCCATAGACGAAAAAGGCAAGGAGCATATTCTTCAATTTGCTATGGAAGACTATTGGGTGAGCGACCATTGTGCTTTTCAGCATCAAGAACCTGGGACTATTTTTGTGGATTGTCTTGAAGATTCCGAGTTTTTTTGTTTGTCGCTGGAAAACAGAGAAAAGATTTGTTTTGAAGTGCCTGCCGTTGCCAACTTTTTCAGAATTAAATCCAACCACGGTTATATAAATTTGCAACAAAGAATACTTTCTTTACTCACAATGACCGCAGAAAGCAGATACGAATACCTTTTAAATAAACTTCCAAAATTAATACAACGCGTTCCTAAAAAATTAATCGCTTCTTATTTAGGCGTATCCAGAGAGACCTTAAGTCGTTTTAGTAGCTAAGAGTGATTTAAATCACTTTTCAAAATTGACATACATCACAAAAAATCCGTGATGTATGTCCTCGCACACCCCTTGGTTTTCATAGAATTTTGTATCGAACAATTAAATACAATGTACTATGAAAACTACAAAAACACTATTTCTATTATTTACAGTAATTGCCATTGGTTTTAGCGCCTGTGCGCAAGAAGACAAAAGACCGTTAATGGGTAACTCCTACGGAATTATCAATATTGAAGAATACGTAACGCTACTCCCTAAAAGTCACAACGGAATCATTAAAGACATCAGATTATTAGACCGTGAACACGCAGGTGTAAGAATCTTTAGGTTGTATGACGAAGTGCCTATGCACTACCACGCAAAATCTGATGCCTACCTCTACATTTTAAATGGCAAAGCAGAATTTTATGTGGCTGACAAAGGTCCTGTTGTTGCAGGAAGAGGCGACCTATTATTCTGGGGTAAAGGCACAGCACACGGAAACGGAAAAATTTTAGAAGGTCCGTTAGACGTACTCGTTTTTGATGCCATTGCCAGAGACCCTAGCGATGTAATCTGGGTAGACCCTGCAACCCAAAAGAAATTTTTAGGCAACTAATCAAATCACATTCAATTTTAAAAATAAATACAATGAAAACAATAATAAAAACAGTCTTGTTAGCATTAGTGATGAATCACGCAATGTTTGGACAAGCACAACTAGAAACATTAGCAACATTTCCAGAATCAAGACCAGGGAATATTACAGTCTCTAACGATGGAAGAATATTTGTAACAATGAGCGCATTAAGTGCTTCTAAATATATGGTGAAAGAAATTTTGCCTAATGGAGAAGCTATTCCGTTTGGCGATAAAGAATGGATAGTAAAACCAGAAAACGGAAGTATAAAAGGTATCAATTCAACTATCGGAATTCAAGCCGATGCTAACGGTATTCTTTGGGTGTTGGATATGGGTAACGTAAAGCAAAATCAGGCTCCAAAATTGGTTGGTTTTGATTTAGTTACCGGTAACGTAACAAAGGTTTTCCCTATTCCGAATACGGTATTATCATCAAAACCTTTTTTACAGGATTTTGTAATCGATGTGAAAAACAACACCGCTGTAATTGCAGATATGACCGATGCTTTAAATCCGCCAATTGCGCCAGCTTTTGTAGTGATTAATTTAGAAACGGGTTATATAAGACGTGTTTTAGAAGGAAATTCTTCGTTTTTACCTGTTGATGAATCGGTAAAAATTCACGGAAGATTAGTGTCTCACAAAAGAAACGATGGTACAACCATACAACCAAGATACCCTTTAAACCCAATCTCTATTGATGACGAAAACAATTACATCTACTATGGTGCAATGGGAAACACCAAAATTTACCGTATTCCGTCTGCAGTATTAGCAGATGAAAGTAAGCAAAATAGCGATCTGAATAAGTACATCGAGTTTTATGCAAACAAACCAAAATCTGACGGATTTAAAGTGGGTGCAAACGGTAAAGTCTATGTGACGGATGTTGAGAATTCAACCATTGTAGAAAGTACTCCTGCTGGAATGAAAACCATTGCACAATCTAAAAAAGACCTGTCTTGGCCCGATGGTGTTGCCATACACGGAAACTACTTGTATATCGTAGCAAATCAACTTCATAATCTTCCTTTGTTGAATGAAGGAAAAGATGCGAGCAAGCCGCCTTATTTGGTATTAAAAATTAAAATTGAAGAGTAAGTATCTCAAAAAAATGGGTGATGTATGAGTACTATTAAATGTGACATACATCACTCTAAAATGGTGATATACATCCTCGTACAACCCTCGCTTTAAACGGAAATTTGTATAAGAAATTTAAAAACATATCAAAATGAAAACAATAGTAAATACATTAAAAACAATTGCGTTAGCAGCTACACTTTTTACTTCTTTAACTACAAACGCGCAACAAGTACCAACGTCTCCCTATGGTATAGATGATGAAATTGGCGCACTAAACCTTTTGAATGAAGAAACGGTTTTAGATGCAGTAAAATTGGTTAAAAAAGGAAAAGTATACCGTTTAGGAATGGTAGTTAATGCACAAACTGCAGCCTTCCGTCATAGATACTTTCATATAGAAACTTTACAGCCAGAAACTGCTGCTGCAGGTTCTAACAAATTCACTTACGTAGATGACCAATTAATAGGTTGGACAGGTGTTGGTTCGCAAATAAACGGATTAGCACATTACGGTAGAGACAATGTGCACTATAACGGACATAAAGTAGAAGATTTTTTAACCGTTTCTGGTGTAAAAAAATTAGGTCTAGAAAAATTACCTCCAATTGTAACTAGAGGTGTTGTGCTAGATATGCGCTCATATTACAATCAAGATATTGTAAAAGAAGGCACTGTTTTTACGGTAGAAGACATTGAAAAAGTAGCTAAAAAACAAGGCATTGAAATCCGTAAAGGAGATGTGGTTCTGTTTTACACAGGATGGACAAAATTAATGGGTAAAGATGATAAACGCTATTTAGCTGGCGGACCTGGGATTGGTACTGAAGCTGCGCATTACTTAGGTAAAAAAGGAATTGTTGCAGCAGGAGCGGACAACTGGTCTTTTGAAGCAGTACCACACGAAAACAGTGCACTTTCTTTCCCTGTGAATCAAATGATGGCAACCGAATACGGTGTACAAGTATTAGAAAATATTCTTGTAGATGAGTTGGTAGAAGATAAAGCTTGGGAATTTCTTTTTGTACTTGGACATCCTTTATATGAAGGGTCTACACAAGTGCAAATAAACCCGGTTGCCATTAAATAAGAATAACAAAAAACAATTAGAAATTATGGAAACATCAACAATATATAGAGATACAACGGTAGCTAAAAAGAAGAGTCTACCAGCGGCATTATGGGCATTGACCATAAGTGCATTTGCCATAGGAACAACAGAATTTGTAATTGTAGGCCTACTATCTACCGTTGCAAACGACCTAGGCACATCGTTAACATCAGCAGGATTATTAGTAAGTCTATACGCCATTGGCGTGGCAATTGGCGCACCAATATTAACCGCCTTAACAGGTAAAATTCCAAGAAAACAGTTATTAATGGGCATTATGTTACTATTTATAATTGGTAACGGATTAGCAGCAATTTCACCAAGTTTTGAATTATTGCTACTGTCAAGAGTCGTAACAGGTTTTGCTCACGGTGTATTTTTCTCCATCGGTTCTACCATCGCAGCTAGTTTAGTCCCAAAAGATAAACGAGCAACAGCCATTTCTATAATGTTTGCAGGTCTTACCGTTGCAATCGTAACAGGTGTGCCTTTAGGTACTTACATAGGTCAGAATTTTGGCTGGCGGGCTACCTTTATTGGTGTTGCTATTTTAGGAGCAATTGGTGCTATAGCTAGTTTAGCGTTGGTGCCCAAAAACATAAAACAATCGGAACCATTACGTCTTATAGACCAATTAAAAGTGATTAAAAATCCGTCTATTTTATTGGTTTTAGCCATTACCGCATTTGGTTATGGCGGTACGTTTGTCACATTCACGTATTTAACGCCATTATTGGAAGACGTAACCGGTTTCTCTTCAGATATGACCAGTGTATTTCTTTTAATTTATGGTATTGCCATAGCCATAGGAAATATTATTGGTGGTAAAGTATCTAACAACAAACCAGGCAAAGCCTTATTGGTCATGTTCGCCTTACAAGCCATAGTGTTGTTCGTTTTATACTTCACAGCCTCTAGTCAGATTTTTGCGATAGTAACTTTGTTTTTTATGGGAATACTAGCGTTTTCAAACGTGCCAGCATTGCAATTATATGTGGTGAAAATGGCGGAAAAATACTTACCAGGAACCGAAGATGTGGCATCTGCCTTAAACATTGCTGCATTTAACGTAGGTATCGCTATTGGCGCTTATGTAGGCGGAATGGTTGTAGAATCAAGCTTAGGAATTGAAGCGACACCTTGGGTAGGTGGTATACTAGTAATCGTAGGATTCTTGTTGACCCTAGTTTTATTCAAAAAAGAAAAAATATAAATATATAATGATGACTACATTAAAATTTAGAAACAACGACGAAATGCCAATTCTAGGTTTAGGAACGTTCCGTTCTGAACCTAATGAAGTGTACAATGCAGTACTTTCCGCGATTAAAATTGGATACAGACATATAGATTGTGCTGCGGCTTACGGAAACGAGAAAGAAGTAGGTAACGCCATTGCTGAAGCCATAAAACAAGATTTGGTTACGCGTGAAGATTTATGGGTGACTTCCAAATTATGGAATTCTTCTCACGGTGAGGAGAATGTAGTTCCTGCGTTGAATCAGACTTTAGAAGATTTACAACTAGATTATCTAGACCTGTATCTTGTCCACTGGCCAGTAGCTCTTAAAAAAGGAACTGAGATGCCAGAAAAAGCATCCGATTTTATTCCACTATCAGAAGTGCCATTAACCAATACATGGAAAGGTATGGAAGCTGCTTTGGAACAAGGACTTGCAAAGCATATTGGGGTGAGTAATTTCAATGAAAATCAGCTTAAAGCAATAATGGCGACTGCAGCGCATCAACCAGAGATGAATCAGGTGGAAATGCATCCGTTTTTACAGCAGGAAGCATTAAAATCATTTTGCGTACAAAACGATATACTGCTAACCGCTTACGCACCTTTAGGTTCGCTTGGAGATGAAAACACCACGCTACGTTTGTTGGAAAATGACACGATAATAAACATCGCTGACTCAAGAAGTATGTCGCCTGCACAAGTAGCATTGGCGTATACTATGCAACGAGGCATTGCGGTAATTCCTAAATCTATTAATGAAGCGCGATTACTTCAGAATTTAGAGACTTTAAACCATACGCTTACTGAAGAAGATATAGCGTTATTGAGGGATTTGGATAAAGGGCACCGTTTTATAGATGGTAAATTTTGGGAAGTTGAAAATGGACCATACACTGCAGATAGTATCTGGAATGCTTAATACCATAATTCATCAGGTGTCCTTTAAGGATGCCTGATGAATTTAATAAATTCACTATGAATCCATTTGATAAACTATACAAACCAGGTAAAATGACACTTGGTATAGAGTTTCCCTTAGATAATGATTGGTCATCAGAAGGAAATCGCAAACGGTTAGAAGATAACAGACCTTTTGGAGTGCCCGATATTTCTAACCATTTAGCATTTGCAAAACAAATTGACGATGCAGGGTTCGCAGCTTTATGGATGCGAGATGTTCCTGTGTACGACCCTAATTTTGGTGATGGTGCTCAATTGTTTGACACCTTGCCATACCTGGGATATTTATCTGCAGCTACCAAAAACATTTTGTTGGGTACCGCAGCCATTGTATTGCCATTGCAACAGCCAATAAAGTTAGCGAAAGCTGCTGCTACCATAGAAAATTTAAGTGATGGCAGACTTTTGTTGGGCTTAGGTTTGGGAGACAGACCTGTGGAGTTCCCGATGTATAATATCGATTATAATAAAAGACCGGAAATCTTTAGAAATAATCTTGACATCATTAAAGAAGCTTGGAAAATCAATAGCGATTTAAATTCTAAGTATGATTTTTTAACTAGCGGTATTGAAGTCTATCCAAAACCCAAGAAAGACATTCCACTTGTAGTTGCTGGTCATTCCGGACAAAGTATTAATTGGATTGCCAAAAACGCGCAAGCTTGGTTCAATTACCCAAGACCGGTAGCGGAAACTTTAGAGAACAGGAAATACTGGTGTAATGCTTTATATGATGAAGACCAAGCAGCAAAACCTTATATCACGGCTATACATTTAAACTTAGACCCAAATGATAATGCGACTTTTAAACCACAGCGTTTTGGTGGTACAGTAGGTATTAATCATCTTACAGAATATTTAAAAGAATATGAAAATGTGGGTGTTAACCATATGGCAATAAATCTTAGAAAATCTGAAAGGCCAGTTAGTGAAGCTATTGCTAAAATTAAAGATGTTGTTTTACCAGAGTTTAATATTAGGTTTGAAACGGCCTAAGAGAATTTTGGTCAACCAATAGGCGAGGGGCGTGGCAATCGTGAAGACCCAGTGGGTCTTTAACAATTGACGGCGAGTTGATGTGGCTGGCATTACACTAAAGGCTCTTTTGTAACCTTCCCCTAGATAGAACTGCTTACTTTTCTAAAACTTCATTAAAGTATTTGTATATCTTTTTATAATCCAAGCCCCTGCGGAAGTCGAAAAACCCTTCCACTCCAATCCTCCCGATGCGGACACACTCCGCCGGTCCGCCAGGGAAGTCTTTCCGCTCCGGTTTTCCCGACACCCTCGGAGCCGCGCGAAAGAACAAGCGGCGAAAGGCCGCTTGACCTTTCTTTCCCCGACCCACAAATTTTTTTGTTTTCCCTCCCATTTATAAACGCCACATCGAAAATGTAAAGGTGTCCAACATCTTTTAACTATCTTGAAATCAGCTTTTTGTAAAATGAAAAAGATAATTGAAAATATCGCCAATTGGTTGGTCGTTCTGAACGGGAGAAAAGACATAATCCATCAGAAAGTTAATGCCTTTATGAGAAGAGGAAATAATGGGCTGATTATTGGGCTTATTCTTTTTGGAATATTTATGGTCTATTTTTCGTTCGATCTTTATGAAACCTATGAAATCCTATGGTTGGCGTTGCTTCCGATATGGTTTTCCGTTATTTTA
>NZ_FNGV01000025.1 GCF_900103215.1 Kriegella aquimaris | reverse complement strand
TGCACGACCCCCTAGGTGCCGCGCAAAAGAACAAGCGGCGAAAAGACCGCTTGCACTTTTCTCTCCCTGACCACAAAAAAACTGGGAAATTTCCATATTTCCCTAATTTTTTCAACACCATATCAGGCCGGATAAATTTCGTATCTGTACCCATATAATTCGATATGGTCCGATATGATATTACGACATAAAATATTGATTATGAGATTATTATAATTCAATTTGATTGTATATATTTATCCACGAAGGTGGATAGCAAGTGATGTTTCGCGCATCGCAAAACCGCCTACTTCTGACGAAGTGAAACCGATTAAAATCGAGTAAAAATAGGCAATGAACAAAGGCGGCAGAAAACGATTGGGGGACAAGAAAAGGATGCATGCCATAACGCTCCGGTTCAATGGTACGGAACTGGAAAAGGTGAAGACCATCCTGCAATCCTATAACCTTGATTTCAAGAAAAGGGGAACGGTCGGCCCTTTCCTAAGAAAGCTTATCCTGGACAGGGAAACGATAATGGATAAACGGATTCCCGATGGCGTCTCCACCTTAAGTTACCAGATCAACAAGATAGGCACCAACATCAACCAGCTGGTAAAGGTGGCCAATTACAAGGACATGAGAAGCCCGAACGCGGACCTCGGACAGGAATTGGATAGGGCGAACGAATTGATGCTGGAACTGATTGAAACCATCAACACCGAAAACCAAGAATGATAACAAGGATATTATATCGCAGCAATATACAGGGCGTGCTGAACTATGTATCGGGCAAACCAAAAAGCACCGTAGTCGGCTTTCAGAACACCTATTCCGATACCAACACCGACATGAAGTTTTTCGGCAGGGTACTCTACCATCTCGGCAATCGGCACGATTCGGAGAAAAGGTATGCGCATATCTCACTTAACCTGCCCCGTGGCGAGCACTTGAACGACACCGATTTCTTCGAACTCTCCAAAAGATATATGGAACATATGGGCTATGGCGAACAGCCCTATGTCGTGATCCGTCACCATGATACGAAACACGAACATGTGCATATCGTCTCGTCCACCATCAAAGAAGACTGTTTGCAGATCAACCTCTCCAACGATATCAGAAGGAGCATAGCGACCCAAAAGTACCTCGAAAAGGAGTTCGAACTTTCCCCATCGCCCGATACAAGGAATACAAGGGAGCTGCCGAAATATGAGATGCCCGAGTTCCGGAACCGTGACAGCAACGGGGTCCGGTTCTATATACAGGACATCGTTAACATCGCCCTGCAAAAGTACAAGGTCAGAAGTTTCAACGAACTTTCGCGGCACCTTAAGAAGCATCATATCGAGCTAAGGACGGTCGAGCGAAATGGACGGGTAGGGGTATCCTACGGCGTTGACGTAAATAATGGTTACAAATCAAGGTTCATCAACGGTTATACCGTACACCCACAATTGAGCGGTCCAAAACTGCAAAAGGTCTTTGAACAGAACCGAAGCTCGAAACTCTTGCCGATGGTCAAAAAACGGTTGGAAAAACAAATAAATACGGCTTACGGACTTTTTAAGACGATAAACCCAGAACACCTCCCCGATATCCTAAAAATTTATCAAAAACTGGATTGCAAGGTCGATTATAATGAAGAAGGAAAAGCCATGGGCTTTACCATCTATGACAAATCGGGATATGTACTCAAAAGTGACGAAATAGCACCTAATATCGGCATTCAAGAAAACCCCGAACTGTTCGGAAGCGAATATACCCAGATGTATGCGGAAAGCGAACAACTACAACTAGAGCTTCAAAGGTGCATCCGGGAAGCTTATAAGAGTACCTATCAAAATACGGGAAACAAGATCCTATATTCGGAGCATATCGATAGGATGCCGATAAAAGCGCTGGTCATGGAAATGGCCAGATCGGAACGTTTTCTATTTCTTAAAAAGTATTTACTTACCGACAACAGGAACTTGGGCGGTATAATCCAGGAACAATTCAATACGGTAAAGGACAAGCTTTATGATACGGAATCACACAAGGAAGAAAAGGAACTGAACGCAAAGGCCGAACTCATAAAAAAGGCCATCGGCGAGCAACTATTCGAAGCACCACAGCAACAGAAGGTTCTTTTCGAGCTTATCCACAGTCTTGGTACCGACTACGACAGGGGCATACTCCGATATACGAATTCCTATAAGCATCAAATCAAACTGAATTTAGGCCACATACCGTTGCCGGACCAAATCGATTTTTATGCTTCCCCCGGTTTTATCAAGGAAAACGAAAAAGTACTGGACGGGCTTTTGAACGACAGGACCGAAAATGAAATCGATCTACGGCCGTCGGCGATGTTCCTTCCATTGATGTTCCCGAACCTATATAAAGCCATGGCTGCACCATACAGACAAAAATTTGAAATGCTGAGCCTGAAATCCTATCATAAATATGCAGAGCGTATGCAGGTTTCCTTCGAAAAATCCCCGAGGGATTATATAGCATTTTTCAATGCCAAAGGTTTCTATTTCGAAAGAAATGAAGAAAAGCTGTGCATCGGTTCGATATATTCCAAGTACGCTGAAAAAGTTCCGCTTTCGCCAAAAACACAGGCCTATCTGGAGTCGTCAACAGACTTGGACCAGGTTTTGGATAAGCAAGCAGAAACCTTGAAGGACATCGAAACATCTGGACGGGATAATTTAAAAAGTCTTTGGTGCGGTCATTTGATAGAGCGAGGGCAATATAAGAAGGCGGCCTATCTCTTGGTATTGGATGGGGTGAGACCCAATCTACCTTTGGAGATATTGGAATACCATATGCAGAACGGACTGAAGGAAACCCTAGGTATTGTTTCCCAAAAGCAAGTGGACAAAAAACAGGCGCGTCTATTGCGACAGGGTGTTTATGCGCTTGGCAATTTGTTGGGAAGTAATAGTTTTAGAGAGGAAGAATTGTTTAACGGGTTCAAGGACGAGTTTACGGACTTTACAAAGTATAAGGGCAGGGGACTTTCAATGTAGAATCAATGAAAAGATTTGGATATGCGATTTTTGCCTCGAAAGGGCATTTTTTTGTGGATAGGGAGAAGAAGAAAAGGTATGGAGTTTCAAGCTAACATCTGGTTTCGCCCTATGGAATTTCTTCTTCTTGCTTATCCTCCCGAACACGGAAGAAATTCCACAGGATCCGCGTGCAGATAAGTCATGAATGAAATTTCATTTTAATATAATTGATTAACATTATTTGGTGTTTTTATATGTAGTGAAATCTCATTACTGGCAAATTAATCAAAGGATCGACTGTTGTGCTTAAATTTAATGTGTTTTTCCTACCCAAAAACACCAAAAAAAATGTTTCCATAAAGTGTGGTTCAACTTCTCGGGGATTGCAATTATAAACATCCAATTTCGCATATATAAAATTCGAAAGCAAAAGTTTTAATCATCAGAGAAATCTTCATGTTAACTCCATAAAGTGTTACAATACAAGCTACACGGGGATTTCGACTTTGTGGTTATTTCTATCAAAATATATCAATTACGGTCTCAATACCGGACTACATAATTGTTTTGATAATAATTTCTTTGGTCTTCCGAAGTCATTTAACCTTCTAGAAAACAAATTTTAGATGAATAGTATGCAAATCGAAAAATAACAGATAGAAGTGATGCTGATACAAGTATTAACGAATGGCATCTATATATTTTTTCAAAAGTTTTTCAAAAACATTATAAGCAATAGCTCCAAAAATAAATTTTTTATATGTTCATACATATGAACATATATTTCATATATTAGCAAGTATATTCTTATATTAATCGAATTTAGATGAAAAGGAAGACCAGTCAATATTTAATGCCGCTCGAGAAACAAACTACTAAAAAACCTTCCTATGACATTTATCCTTCGTTTCCTCTTGAAGAGGGTATAATTAATCTAGGTTATGACGGCTTGGTCGATGAAATCGTAAAAGAAAAGGTACTCTTGCTTGATGGCTATATTGGGGTAGACTGGAAAGAGATAGGCAGCACTCTAACAAAGAAATTAAAGGCGAAAGGTCTATCTATACAAGCTATTGACATTGAAACTTGTATGAAAGAGGAAAGTGAAATCAATAGACTAAAAAAACCGTTTCTAAGGGATGACGGTTCTATTTTTGGCTTCAAAACAACACTTGCTATCAAAGATTTTTTCGACTCGAATAAAATTGACAGCCTATCAATCTCAAAAGATTATGACATTACTCTAATTTATGGTACTGGTGCAAGTCAAGCCAATATTGATGGATTTTTAGTGTATTTTGATTTACCAAAAAACGAACTGCAATTTAGGATGCGAGCGGGTTGTATCACAAATTTCGGTTCAACTACCACGAAAGACCCCAAGCAAATGTATAAGCATTTTTACTTTGTTGACTGGGTGGTGCTAAACAAGGAAAAGAAAAGATTATTGCCCAAAATCTCAATTATTGTAGACCAACAAAGACCGTCAAATCCTACCTGGACAACTGGGACCGCTTTACGTCGAAGCCTTGCCAAAATGTCTAAAACCTATTTTAGGGCACGTCCATGGTTCGAACCAGGTGTTTGGGGCGGTCAATGGATGAAAGAGCGGTTTTTAGGCCTTAACCTTGATGTGCCTAATTATGCCTGGTCTTTTGAAATGATCGTTCCCGAAAATGGTCTAGTATTTGAGAATAGTGGAAAACTATTGGAAGTATCTTTTGATATGCTCATGTTTCAAGAATCTGAAAATATTCTAGGCAAAGCAGCAAAAAGATTTCAAGATGAATTCCCAATCAGATTCGATTTTTTGGATACTTACGATGGAGGAAATTTGTCCGTGCAATGCCATCCAAAACCCGAATACATAAAAAAAGAATTCGGTGAAAACTTTACTCAAGATGAAACTTATTATATTCTAGACGCCGGTAATGATGCGAATGTCTACCTCGGTTTTCAAGAAAATATAGACCCCAATGAATTCAGGAGGGCTTTGGAACACAGTTATGAGTCAAAAGAAGTGCTGGACGTTGGAAAATACGTGCAGAAACTTCCCGCTAAAAAACACGATTTATTCTTAATACCGCATGGCACGATACATTGTTCGAGCGTAAACAACATGGTTCTTGAAATTAGCGCCACCCCATACATTTTCACTTTTAAAATGTACGATTGGCAGCGGTTAGATCTTGATGGGCACCCCCGTCCTATGAATATACAACATGCTTTCAACAATCTGAATTTTGAAAGACAGGGCGAAAATGTTCTTGAAACTTTAGTTTCAAAACCATATGTCAAAAGTAGCGGTGATGATTGGACGAAGATACATTTGCCTACCCATCCGGATCATTTCTATGAAATCTATCGATATGAATTTGAAGATGAAATTAAAATAAGCACTAATGACCAGTGCCATATCCTAATGCTAGTCGAAGGCACTTCAATTAATCTGATACCTAATGACTGCCCTCCACAAACATTCCAATTTGCAGAAACTTTTGCGGTACCGGCGGCATCCAAAACTTTTCGATTAATAAATAATGGTAAAAACACAGCAAAGGTCATTGTCTCTTTTGTAAAAGATGAAGCTTGTTAGAATAATCTATATGAACAAAAATCCCATTATATCACTACTCGACCTAATCACTACTTTGATTTCGTGCCATGCACAGAATTGGACCGTTTGGAAAATAGGTGAGCCGAACAATAGTAGTATATTAGGAGGATATTTATCAGATTCTCCCTGAAGAAAACAACTATGGAATTTAAATTAGACCAAAATAGCCCAGTACCACTTCATGCCCAAATAGAGGAATATCTCAGAAAATTGATTGCTAAGAAAGATTATAAAAGCGGCGAAAAATTTCTACCCAAAGAAGTGACCATGTCCAAAAAACTTGGGGTTTCGAGAAATACCATTCGACAGGCCATTAACAAATTGGTTCACGAAGGCCTAATTGAGCGGAAAAAAGGGGTCGGCACTAAAGTTGTGACCAGAAAAATTTCAACGCGACTCGATAATTGGATCAGCTTTACCAAAGAGATGCGAAATCAAGGAATTGAGGTTGTAAATTATCTCGTCAATATCGCCTTAGTGGATGTAGAGGATGAAGTATATAAAGCTTTGGGGGTCACCCAGACAAAAAAAATATGGAAACTTGAAAAAATACGAGGATCTAAAGAAGCGAAATACCTGTATTCCGTATCCTATTTCCACCCTAGAATTGGAATAACCGGAGATGAAAACTTTATGACACCATTATATGAATTATTGGAGAAGGAGCACGATACTATAGTTTCCACATCAAAGGAAAAATTAAGAGCTATAAAGTCGGATAAAAAAATTGCAGCCATGTTGGAAATCGGAAATGATGTAGCGATTTTAAAAAGGGAGCGCTTAGTTACCGACATCGGGGATCGTCCAGTTGAATTTAATATAGTGTATTATCACACCGATTACTTTACATATGATATAGATATTAAGAGGGAGCTTTAGAAGTTTCTGAATAAGGAATTTTTTTATTCAAATAATATGTACGAACATTTAAACATTAAGAATGTCAAGCATGACTGCGCAGTGGGCAATTGGGGTTGATGTCGGTGGCAGCCATGTCACGAGCTCGGCTGTAGACATAGTTGAACTCAAGATAATTGAGGGCACTACTTATACCGTTAAAGTAGATAATAAAGCATCCAAAGAAGACATTCTCAAAAACTGGAGCAAGGCAATCAATCAATCTATTGAAAGTTCCGGAATTCATGACAAAATTAAGATAGGCTTTGCTATGCCCGGCCCTTTTAATTATAAAACCGGATTGGCGATGTTCGTTGGAAACAATAAAAAATATGAAAGCCTATATAATGTTTCCATTCCAAACGAATTTCAAAAATATCTTAAATCCTTTAAGTCCGATTATAGGTTCATCAACGATGCTACTGCTTTTGGAGTTGGAGTTGCTTCAATGGGCATGGCCAAAGACCATAGCAAGGTGGTCGCAATTACATTGGGTACTGGTTTTGGATCGGCATTCATCAAGAACGGCGTGCCCCAAGTAAATTCGGAAGACGTACCAATGGGTGGTTTTATGTGGGACAAACCGTACAAGAATGCCTTGGGTGACGATTACTTTTCCACCCGTTGGTGCATTAAAAGATATAAAGAAATTTCGGGAGTCGAAGCTACTGGAGTCAGGGAAATAGCGGAAGCAAATAATGATAATTCTCGAAAACTTTTTATTGAATTCGGTTCGAATATGGCGGAATTTATATTGCCTTTTCTTAAAAAATATCAACCCGACCTTATTGTTCTAGGAGGTAATGTCTCCAAGGCTAGTAATTTTTTTCTCCCTGCGTTGAAATGTAAGATCCAAGATGAGGGAATACACGTTGGTTTTGAAATATCCGATGTATTGGAAGAGGCGGCCATTATAGGAAGTGCCAAATTATATGACTCCCATTTTTGGGAACAAACACAGAACACAATTTACTAAAAGATGATATGTACGTCAATATGCAAAGGTCTTTGAGATATCTTTTTTATAATGCTTATATTATACTGTTTTTAAGCACAGCTACGGTTGCACAATCTCCTTCACAACAGTTGATTTGGAGCATCGGACAGGCTGATGGATCCCATTCAGAATTTGCTTTGACTCCAAATAGGTATGCTGAGTTTGCCCCCAAGGGTTTTGGTGGCGCTAATAGGTATTATGTGGTTGGCAAATCAAAACCTGAGAATGATTGGCCCTATATCCTTCCTGGACCTAAAGACGATTTTGCCGGTTACGGTTATTGGTCTGGGCGTGCGCTTCATAAGTTACCTATCTATTTTGAACTTGAGCAAACCATTGAGACGGATACTTGCAAACTTGTAGTCGATATCTTAGAGGTTAGTTCTAAAAACGCGCCCCTTTTCCGTGCCTTCATTAATGGAAAAGTATACGAACATCAGCTACGGCTCGGTAGATCAGGAGACCTACCTGAACGGTTAAATGCCATTATGCAGACAATTACATTTTCATTTCCATCGAAAGAATTAAGGAAGGGAGTGAACGAGATTATTTTCCAAAATATGACCGGTGGTTGGTGTGTGTTTGATGGTATTAAGTTGATAGGCCCTAAAGAACTATCCTTGGGCAAAATCGGTAATACGGTGTTGAAGTCCGTTGCTTTTGCCGATTTTGAAATGAAGGAAAAGAATAAAGATGTTCAACCGCTTTTAGTCGATATCCTACAGCAAGAAAACAATTCAGAGATTAAAATCTCGGTTGACGGTCAAGAGATGATTAAAAAAATTGAGGTTGGAAACAGTATTCTTGAATTCTATGTTCCAGCTGTATCCTCTAAAAAAATGTCCGAAGTCAATATATATATTGATGGAAAACTAAAATATAAGGAACAACTACGAAGAACCCCTAAAGAACAAATTGAACTTTCAGATTATGTAGATCAGTTTATGGGCACGAGCGGATCTCGATGGATGATTACACCGGGACCCCGTAACCCAATGCCCATGGTACAACTTGGGCCAAATAATCAAGGAACGGTATGGAAGGCAGGCTATGAATACCAAATAGAAAGTGTGACAGGTTTCAACCATACCCAAGAATGGACTATGG
Organism: Kriegella aquimaris; assembly: GCF_900103215.1. Lineage (GTDB taxonomy): Bacteria > Bacteroidota > Bacteroidia > Flavobacteriales > Flavobacteriaceae > Kriegella > Kriegella aquimaris. The sequence continues at coordinate 17,428 of NZ_FNGV01000025.1, read as the reverse complement.
CCGGCTTTCTGATGATGCCGACCGTTGGTGCACTACAAACAAACCCCGGACCAGAGTACAGTCCGGATTTAGGGTATCGATCCCGAATCGATAAATCGACCGAAAAAGCTACAATCGGAAAATACAGTGTAGACTTAACGGACTATAATATACATGTCGATCTTACGGCTACTACCCGGGCAGGTTTGCAAAGGTATATTTTTCCGAAATCGAAGGTTTCACGCGTTATAATCGATGGGTATGCCGATGCCGAATATGGCTATCAAAATGTGGAGACGGAGATTACGCGATTAGATGATTATAGAATAGAAGGCTATGTACATCATATTTGCGATAAGACAGGGTACGTGATGACCCAAGATTACAAATTGTATTTCGCATTGGAATTCAACAAACCTTTTGAAAGTATGGGTGGGTGGACGGACAAATCCAAGGCATTGGAAAAAATGAACCATGGCCTAACCTATGAATCGGTTCAAAATGACACCAAGACTATCAAAGGTTCAGGAAGTGTTGGTGCAATTGTAAATTTCAAAACAACCGAGAATGATACAATTTTAGTCAGAAGCTCCATTTCTTTGGTGAGTACGGAAAATGCATGGTTGAATTTAAAAAAGGAAATCACAGAGCCCTTCGATTGGAATTTTGAACAAGTGGTCAAAAACCAACAGGAAATCTGGAACAAATATCTGGGCAGGATAGAAGTACAGACCGATGACTATCTACAAAAGGTAAAATTCTATACCAATCTATACAGGGCTTTATCTGGCCGAATGGCGTGGGGCGACGTAAACGGTCAATGGCTGGACATGAATGAGGAGGTACAAACATTTGACGATCCCGATCAAAGGTTGTGTTCGGGGGAATTTTGGAATACATTTTGGAACGTTCAGCAATTGAATCAGCTGATTGTCCCCGAGTTTTCTTCGATGCAGGTAAAAAGCCTTCTTGCTTTTTACGATAAGGGAGGCTGGCTCTCCAAGGGTATTTTCGGCGGAGAATATTCCAGCGTGATGGTTGCCGAACACGCTATTCCCTGGATCGTAGGTGCATGGAATAGTGGCATCAACGATTTTGATTTTGAAAATGCATATAAAGCCATGCACCACGTACAGACAACCCTTCCCATGGACTCCCATCCCGGAGGGGGAAGGGTGGGCAATGAAAGCCTTGAACCTTATTTGAAATATGGATATGTACCGTTAAATACGAACCTGTACCAAAGTTATGTCTCCAATACCCTTGAATATGCTTTTGACGATTGGTGTCTGGCCCAGGCCGCTAAGGTCCTAAAGAAGGACAAGGATTATAAGTTATTTATGGACCGTGCTGGGAACTGGCAAAATATCTTTGACCCTAAAACGGGCTTTATGCGGCCAAAGAATGCCGACGGAACATGGCACGAGCCATTTGACCCCTATCACACGCCCGGTTTTGTTGAGGGCAATGCCTGGCAATTTAGCTGGTTTGTTCCACATAATATGAAAGGCTTGGTTGACGTTATTGGCAAAGAGCGCTTTGTTGCCCGTTTAGACAGTGCGATGCACCAATCGAAAAAAGTAAATTTTAATGCCTTAGGCGATAATTTTTCAAAATATCCCATCAATCATGGTAATCAGCCAAATATGCAGTCTAGTTATCTATTTAATTACGCGGGAGCTTCGTGGTTGACTCAAAAGTGGGCAAGGGAGATACAGGAAAAATATTATGGAACCGGTCCACGTGATGCCTATCCTGGAGATGAAGATCAGGGCCAAATGAGTGCCTGGTACGTGATGAGTACACTTGGACTATTTCAAATGGATGGTGGAGCCGCGATCCATCCTCAGTATGAAATAGGAAGTCCTAGGTTTGAAAAAGTGACCATTCATCTTAGCGATAAATATTACGGAGGAAACACTTTTGTTATCAAAGCCAAAAATGCCTCCCGAGATAATAAATACATTCACGCGGCCACACTGAATGGTAATAAATTGGTTTCATGGAAATTTCCTCAAAAGGAGGTAATAATGGGAGGGGAGCTGCTACTAGAAATGAAGGACGTTCCCTATAAGGACTTATTCAAGAAGTAACCCTGGCTATTTCACTCCCTAGCAGCAATAAAGAAGGTTATAATTGACGATACCTTAGTGGTGATTTTTTAAAAGTGCCATTCGATAATTGTTAAAATAAGATAGTTATGACATCTGCGAATAGTTTAGAATGAATTACCCAATCTTGGACTGATATGCTCAAAAAGGTCCATTACCCTTGCTTTCTAATCCTAGCTAGACAGTTAGGATATTAAAATAACATGACCAAATAATTCGAAAATATGAGTTTGAAGGACGAAAATACTGCTAAGACCAACATGAAATATGTGTATTTGGTGACCGCGGTGGCCGCCTTGGGTGGGCTTTTATTCGGTTACGATACCGCCGTAATTGCTGGTGCAATAGGGTTCTTGCAAATCAAGTTTGAACTATCATCTGCAATGATCGGGTGGGCGGCATCGAGTGCCATATGGGGTTGTTTGTTTGGGGCCATGTTCGCCGGATATGCTAGTGACAGATTGGGAAGAAAAAAGGTGTTACTGGCGACCGCCGTCCTTTTTTCGCTCTCTGCGATAGGATCGGCCCTCCCGAATACTCTTACACAATTTGTAGCGGCCAGGTTCGTTGGAGGATTGGGTGTGGGGGCAGCCTCCATGCTTTCACCCTTGTATATTTCTGAGATTGCACCGGCGAAGATGAGAGGAATGCTGGTTTCATTGTACCAATTGGCCATTGTGTTGGGAATCAACTTTGTCTATTTCGTTAATCTCAAGATAGCCAATGTGGGAACCGAAGCCTGGAACATCGATATGGGATGGCGGTATATGCTCGGCTCAGAGATTATACCCGCACTTCTTTTCTTTATATTACTCTTTTTAGTTCCCGAAAGTCCGCGTTGGCTGACATTGAAGGGTAAGGAAGAAGAAGCGGCTACCATTCTAGAAAAAGTAAATGGGAAAGAAAAGGGGAAACAAGTTTTAAATGAGATTAAAGAAACGATTAGGGCCGAAAAGGGAACATTGAAAGAGTTGTTCGCTACAAAGTTAAGAAGGGCATTGATAATCGGTTTGGTCTTGGCTTTGTTCTCACAGATTACTGGTATTAATGCCATCATATATTATGCTCCTGAAATATTCAAGAATATTGGTTTCGGTACCGATTCGGCCCTACAACAGACCGTAATTATTGGTTTTGTTAATACCATTTTCACCTTTGTAGCTATTTACTTTATTGATAGAATGGGAAGAAGGACCTTATTGTTATGGGGGTTATCGGGTATGATTATATGTCTTTTCGGAACGGGACTGGTGTTCTATTTAGGCCATAGTGCCAGTCTTTGGACACTAATCTTCATATTGGGGTTTATAGCAAGTTTTTCCTCGTCGCTCGGGCCGATCCCATGGGTGATTATTTCAGAAATTTTCCCGATGAAAATAAGAGGTTTGGCAATGTCCTTTGCGACCATGACCATTTGGTTGGGGGTTGTGGCCATCACACAATTTACGCCGATAATGCTCGAAAATCTGGGAGGGGCATATACCTTTTGGATATTTATGGGCAATGCTATTTTCCTATTGATTTTCACCTACAAAATGATTCCCGAAACCAAGGGGAAGACTTTGGAAGAAATTGAAAAAAGCTGGGGTAAGAAGTAAGTTTCTAGAAAGTCAATCATATAAAACACCTTAAAATTATGTCTTTTCTATCCCATCAAAAAACCGTGATAATCACCCTCCTATTTGCGATAATATTAACCAAAACCCAAGCGGGTCCGGAAAACATCGCCGGCACGGCTAAAGCTAAGGCAAGCACAAGTCTGAACTCTGCTTTCGATATTGTCAATGTCAATGATGGCATGGCACGCTATACAAATATTGGAGAGTGGGCCTCTGACAGTATGATGAATTTCTGGGGCGGTGTAAACTATCCTTGGATGCAACTGGATTGGGACAGTCTACAAACCATCAATAAGATTGTATTATTCGATAGGACCACCTTGGATGCCCACACGGCAGGAGGAACCCTATATTTTAGTGATGGTACAGAAATAAGCGTTACGGCGATTCCTAATGACGGAAGCCCTAAAACAGTTTCTTTTCCTGATAAAAAGGTAGAATGGGTTAAGTTTGTGGTTACCGATGGAGATGGTGACCATCTTGGCTTATCAGAAATAGAAGTATTTCCTGCTCCAACGGACTATGATGATTATGTGTCATGGGTAGATCCCTATATCGAGACAACCAGGGGAAGGTATTTTTATTTTGTCACCGGAAGTCGTCCTTTCGGTATGATAAGCGCCGCCCCTATGACTCGGAACAAAAACCAAATGGGAGGTGGCTATAACTACAATACCAATGAAATATTGGGGTTCCCTCAAGTACATGGCTGGATGCTTTCGGGGTTAGACCTTATGCCAACTGCAGGTGAGATCAATCCTTCATTAGGAGAACAAAAATGGAAATCGAGCTTTTCACATGAAGATGAAGTTGTACAACCTGGATATCAAAAGGTTTTCCTTGAAGACTATAACATATGGGTAGAGCAAACCACTACGGATCGCGTAAGTTTTTATCGATTCAAATACACGAAAGATGCCGTATCGAATATCTTAGTAAATCTAGGGGGGTACATAGGTACTAGCACTATGACCGATGCCAAAGTGACTAAAATAACGGATACCGAAATTAATGGCTCTGTTAATACGATGGGTAGGTTATGGGGCGGTCCGGATAATGTAACCTTGTTTTTTGTTATTCAATTTGATAAGCCTTTCGAAAAACTAAACGGTTGGGTAGACCAAGATAAATACGAAGATATAACACATTTGAAGGGAAGCTCAGAAAAAACTCCAAGAAGACCAGAAGGATGGTCCTATTACGATGCCCCTACTTCAGGGCTCAGCGCGGTTTATAATGTAATAGAGGGTAGCGAACTACAAATGAAGATGTCTATTTCCTATACCAGTATTGCCAATGCCAAGAATAATTTAACACAGGAATGTGACCATTGGAATTTCGACCAAGTACGAAAGGAAGCAAAGGAGGAATGGAACGATTGGTTGGGAAAAATCGAGGTAAAGGGCGGCTCTGAACCACAAAAGATTAAATTTTATACCGATTTATGGCACACGTTATTAGGGCGTCATAAAATAGATGATTATAGTGGCGATTATCCTGATTATACCGAGGGTGACAGAAAAGGATCGCATACCCTCAATGCCAAATTAAAGGTTAGAACCTTACCCAAAAAAGACAACGGAGTACCTAAATTCCATATGTACAATTCAGATGCTTTTTGGTTGACCCAGTGGAACTTGAACATTTTATGGGGACTGGCATGGCCCGAAGTGTTAGATGAATTTTCAGCTTCAATGGTTCAGTATGCCAACAACGGTGGACTTTTGCCGAGAGGTCCAAATGCTGGTGGATATTCCTATATTATGACGGGCTGCCCTGCCACCCCTTTAATTGTTTCGGCTTATACTAAAGGCATACTGACAAAAGTAGACCATGAACATGCTTATTCTGTAATGAAAAAAAACCATATGCCCGGCGGAATGTTGGAAGCCGACGACCATTATATTGACAAAGGCTACTTTGCGGGAAATGCGGGAAGGACTCTGGAAGCGGCATTTCAAGATTGGTCTCTGGCCCAGATGGCCAAAGGATTGAAAAAGAAAAAAGATGCCGCTTATTTTTTGAAACGATCCGAAGGTTGGAAACAGTTGTACAACAAACACCAATCTCTTATTTTTCCCAAGGACGAAAACGGAAATTGGTCTCACAGCGACCCGCTTAGTGGTAAAGGATGGATTGAGGCAAACGCTTGGCAGGCTACATGGTCGGTTTCACATGACATCCAAGGGTTATCGGCATTAATGAGCGGTAATGACAAGCTATGCGAAAAGCTGAATTTTGCTTTTGAACAGGCAGAACCTACAGACTTTGTTTTTGCATATGGTAATGGCTACGTGAGCTATGCTAATCAACCAGGCTGCTCCAACGCCCACGTATTCAACTATGCCGGTAAGCCCTGGTTGAGTCAATATTGGGTGCGTAAGGTAAATGAGCAAGCCTATGGTGGAATAACACCTGATAAGGGTTATGGTGGCCATGATGAAGATCAGGGTCAAATGGGAGGTGTAAGCGCACTGATGTCCATGGGCCTGTTTAGTCTACGTGGCACGGCTGCGCTAGATCCCGTATATGATATCACTAGTCCCGTATTCGATGAAATTATCATAAAACTCGATTCTGAATATTATGAAGGGGATAAATTTATCATCAGGGCATATAACAATTCAGACGAAAATAAATACATCCAAAAAGCTAGCTTGAACGGTGTAACACTGAACCAATTTTGGTTTAAACATTCTGATTTTTCCAAGGGCGGTTTTTTGGAATTATGGTTAGGTCCCCAACCCAATAAGACATGGGGCACCTTCAAGCTTCCTGAATGATTCAAAAATGACCGAATTTCTTAATATCCAATTAATAAAACCGAAGGACAGATTAATTGATTAAGTATTCACAATTCCCATGATTGAGAATTTATTAAATTCTTAATCAAATAGTTAATAATTTATTAAACTGTGAACTATTTTTTTATATATTTGACTATGTATGAACATAAGTACATGTTAGCTTATTCGTGCCAACTCCCCCAATAAATGCCCTTTTAGTGAGTATTCAAGGATTAAAAATCCAAATAAAGAGATTCTATTATCTGTTACAAGGGATACATATTAGGTCTCAATTTGTCAAAAACCGAACTGAAGAAATAAATTTTAACAAAATAGCCAAGGAATAATTTATGATATCAAAGTTGAACACCATTTTCGTAAAAGTTAATCTGTTGTAAAAAACTTGTCAGTAGAATCTAACGAGCAGATGCTTTATTACTAAACAATCAATTAAACCAAAATATGAAAAGCAAACTATTCTTACGTGTTCGGTCATGGACTAACTACGGCGGGTACTTCTTTATTTTATCTTTTTTCCTATGCACAGGTTTGAGGGCAAATGATAATTTTCTCAACAAATCCAAAAAAGCTGAATTCCTTAAAGAGGGTGAGAGTCTCAGTTCTAATGTTGATTTTCAGCAAAGTGTAACTGGACAAATCCTAGATGAAAATGGAGTGGGTCTTCCAGGGGCCAGTGTCGTTGAAAAAGGGACTACCAATGGTGTCTCCACAGATTTTGATGGAAATTACTCCATTACCGTTAGTGAGGGTAGTGTCTTAGTTGTTTCATACATCGGATATCTTACCCAAGAAGTAACCCTTGGTTCCTCTTCTACAATTAATGTTCAAATGGAATTGGATGCTAGCCAGTTAGACGAAGTTATCGTAGTAGGGTACGGAACACAGATAAAAGCAAAAGTTACCAATGCCGTAGTGCAGGTATCGGGTGAAACGATTAATAAATCACCAACTGTTTCAATGGCAAATTCCCTTGCAGGGCGTATGTCTGGAGTTTTTGTAACACAAAACAGTTCCACGCCAGGTAGAGATGATGCCACTATTCAAGTAAGAGGAACAAATACCTACCGCAATAGTGGAGCACTCATTGTTATTGACGGGGTTGCCAATGCAGATGGCATTGATAGATTAGACCCCAATGATATTGAGACGGTCACGGTATTAAAAGATGCTTCTGCAGCAATATATGGAGCACAATCTGCTGGAGGGGTTATTTTAATTACCACCAAAAGAGGTAAATCAGGGAAGATGCAAGTCAATTATAATTCTTCCTTAAGTTTTCAAAGTCTGGCTAAACAAAGAGATTATGCAAATGCCGTAGACTATATGAATATCGTAAATTCAGCTGATGTACTGAATGGTAGCGACCCTTCTTTCCCAAATGAGATAATAAATGACTTCACATCAGGAGCAAGAAAATCCGAGAATTGGTTAGAAGCCTTTTACGGAGGTCGATCTGCCCCACAAAACAGGCAGTCATTGACTATGTCAGGAGGTTCTGAGCGAATTCGATATTTCACATCTTTAGGAACGTCTTCTCAAGGAGGCCTTTTGGTAGGAGACGATAAAACGAAAAATAGACAATACAATGTGCGGATGAATTTAGATCTCAAGGCAAGTGAAAACCTGGATTTGGGCCTAGACATAGCCTTACGTCAAAAAAACTCCCAATATCCTCAGGGAGGTGGTACAGGTGGTAGCGGTAACACGAGTCCATTAGTAGAAGCATTTGTTGATGGAGACACTCGTTACCCTACGCAGGGCTGGTCCCATTTAAACCAGGCCGCCCGAGTAAGGGGTGTTGGCTATCAGAGAGAAGCAGATCACGTATTAACATCGAGATTTACCTACAAATATAGAATACCCGGTGTAGAAGGACTGTCTTTGGAAGGCTTTGCCGCCTTTAATAGAACGTGGCAATATGACAAAGCGTTTAATTGGCCATGGGACTATTGGGAGAAAAATATAGATGGTGAAATTGTTAAAGTAAAGGCAAGGGATATAGATCCTGAAGGACTCACTGAAAGGTTTGAGCAAGAAGAGGCCATAACGCTGAACGCAAGACTCGCCTATACTACGACCATAGCAGAAGATCATAGGGTCGATGCTTTTGTAGCCTATGAGCAAAGCGAAGGTAAAGGCAATTACTTTTGGACATCACGTTTGGGGTTTGCTTCGAAATCGATAGACCAACTCTTTGCAGGTAGCGAAGACACCGCAAATTTTAGGAATTTTGGTTCCGGTAGTGAAAATGCGAGAAAAAATTACTTTGGCCGTTTGTCGTACGACTATAAATCAAAATATTTGTTCGGATTTAATTTTAGGTATGACGGATCCATAACCTTCCCAAAAGAATCGCGATTCGGATTTTTTCCAGGCGTATCTGCTGGTTGGACGATTTCTGAGGAATCCTTTTTCAAGAATAATTTAGTCAACCATTTAAAGCTAAGAGGCTCGTGGGGTCAATTAGGTAATGATAGAGTGGATCAGTTCCAATACTTGGCGGTTTACAAATACAGTGAACCTCCCGGGAACGGTGTAATTGGAGATGGCTATGTTTTTGGTGGACAAGATATAAAAGGCGTAATACCCGATGGTGTTGCCAATCCGAACATTACATGGGAGGTATCTGATAATCTTGATATTGGGCTTGAAATGGGTTTGTTCGAAGGCGCACTGAATCTTGAATTGGATTATTTTAAAATTAAGACCACAAATATATTGGGACGAAGAATAGCCTCTATTCCATCTTATACTGGTCTAGATCTGCCCGATGAGAATATTGGGGAAATGGAAAATAAAGGATTTGATTTCTCATTACGGTATAATCAGAATTTTGGCGAAGTGGGGCTTGGTTTGGGAGGAACTTTGACTTATGCGAAAAACAAGATTATATTTTTTGACGAAACCCCTACCGATTTTTTATATCAGAAATTGGAAGGTCAACCTTTTGGTTCGATTTTGGTCTATGAAGCCCTTGGTATTTACAGATCGCAAGCAGATTTAGACAATAATGTGAATTACCCAAATGCAGGTCTTGGCGAATTGATTTTCGCAGATTTAAACAACGATGGCGAGATCAACAGTGATGATAGATACCGTTATGACCCCCTTGCAACCCCAAGACTTCAATTTGGTTTAAACTTGGATTTAAATTATAAGAGTTTTGATTTTACTGTATTGTTCCAAGGCGCCACAAAGGTACAAAGAACGTTGAGCAACGGTTTCAATTCAGGAGCCGGAGGTAATTCATTTGATTATGCGGCACAAAATAGCTTTACTTTAAACCGTACGAATGCCCTGCTCCCCAGGGTGGGCACCACCACTTTAGGAAACTCCGCCAGTGATTTTTGGTACAGAGATGCATCTTACCTCCGTTTAAAGTCTATGGAATTTGGGTATAGCTTTCCGAAAGATATAATGAATAAATTCGGCATAGATAATCTAAGATTTTATGCCAGTGGTTATAATTTGTTGACTTTCTCAAAATTGGATAAATATGGTTACGGAGATCCTGAGCAAGATAATGGGGGTTATCCTCCATTAAAAACAATAAGTTTCGGTTTAAATCTAGCTTTTTAAAAAAATAACTATGAGAAATTTAAAACATATAAATAAATTGAAGAATATAAAGAAGGTCATTCCCCTTCTCTTAGTTGTGACCATGGGTGCCGTAATGGTATCATCATGTAATGATGACATGTTGGACAAGAGTCCATTGTATGCCATTCCTGAAACGGATGTTTTTAATGATCCCATTTTTTTGAATGGCTATGTTGGTTCCACTTACAATGGCATCAAAGTTCATTATAGGCCTGCCGCAGGCGGTCTGATAGGTCTAACTGATTTGGCATTTATACAGACACAAACAAATGATATAGGAGGGCCGGGAGAAGAATATCTACAGGCTGGCATGACACCGGAAAATGTAGATGCCCTAACAAATGGACTATGGGCCCATCAATATAAATACATAACCAATGTGAATCTTTTTCTAGAAAAAGTTGAAGGTTCAGCTATTGAAAAAGAAACTCTTGATCCCTTGGTAGGCCAGATGCTTTTTTTAAGGGCCTATATGTATTTCGAATTAAGCAGACATTTTGGTGGTGTTCCAATAATAACAGAAACTTTTAGTTTGACCGAGGAGTCTTATAGTGTGCCAAGAAATACCTACGACGAGGTTGCCGCATTCGTAATTTCCGAAGCGGAGAAAGCGATTCCGCTTCTTCTTAATCATAGCGATGCACCTTCAGGGATGGCCACTAAACAGGCCGCATTAGCCTTAAAGGCCCGAATGCTTTTGTACATGGCTAGCCCTTTAAACAACCCAAGCAATGATCTTGCCAAATGGCAGGCTGCCGAAGTGGCTACCAAGGCGGTCATTGATGCCGGGTTTACTTTACACCCTGATTATATGGCTTTATTTCATGATCCCGTTGCCGAGGACGAGAGCATACTAGCCCGAAGTTACACAAGTCTTAACCGGGTCGCCTCGCAAGGGGGATGGGGATATAATTACGATTTTTGGCCCAGTGGGTTTGATGCCAACCAAAGAGTCACCCCTACGCAAAACTTTGTAAACGCATTTCAGATGACCAACGGTGAATACCCCTATCTTGCCGATGGAATAACGGTGAATCCAGCTTCTGGCTATGATGACCAGCTCCCAAATATTGACAGAGATCCGAGATATTATGTAAATGTGCTCTATTCGGGCGCTATTGTTCAAATTTTTGATGGATCAAAGAGTGCGGAGAGGGCTTATGAATATTGGGAAGATGCGAATCCAACAATTCCTCAAGAGAATCCTGATTGGAACGGTGAAACCATTTTCGATTTTGGAAAAGACTCCAAATCTTTCTGGGTCGCCGGAAAAACACCTTTTCATTGGAATATACAAACGGGTTACGCATTTAGAAAACTGACAGATTTTACAAGTCCAAGGGCTAGTTGGGATCATGATTATGATAATGTGACCTCTTATTTTAGATTAGGTGAGTTTTTATTGAACTATGCCGAAATCCAAATGGCACTCGGCAACGAAGATTTGGCTCGCGAGTATATCAATAGGGTGCGTAAAAGAGAATCTGTCAATATGCCCGATATTACATCGAGTGGTGCCGATCTGGTCCGCGCGTATAGAAATGAACGCGTGGTAGAATTGAACTTGGAAGATTCACGTTTTTATGATCTTATGAGATGGAAAGCGGCACCAGGAAATGTAGACCTGAATCCTGCAAGGGGAATTACAAGTCTAACCAAAGATTGGTCCGATGGTGGTAAATTGAGTTATGAGTATGGAACAATCACCACAGCGACTACAAGGGCGACTTGGCCTGGAGACCACTATTACTTAATGCCCATCCCCGTAGATGAAATAAACAAAAGTGAAGGGGCACTGGAACAAAATCCAGGATATTGATAAATTGCCTTATTGATTTTAAATCCTTGCCATTGTTTAATGATATCTTTTTGTGTTGATTTTCAAAAAATATAATCTAAATAACAGCTATTAACAGGCAACTATATTAGACGAACCCTTTCGACTTTATGCTAAAGTCGAAAGGTTTTGTCTTATCAATGAGTTAGATTTCATACACCGACCATATATGGTTCGTTCGCTCAAAATTAGACATTGTACCCAAAATAATGATAAACTATAGGTCATATATGATGAAGCGTAACATTAAAATTTTTAGATTTCTTTCTTTACTGCTAATACTGATTATCTATAGTAGTTGTGAAAAGACCTTGGAGAAAAAGGAGAAAAACGACCTAGGTTTATTTGAAAAAGTGGGTGCCGAACAGTCTGGAATCCATTTTTCAAATAACATTACCGAAAATGATTCTATAAATTATTTCAGCTATCTGTATATCTATATGGGAGGCGGTGTGGCCATAGGGGATTTCAATAACGATGGTCTTCAAGACGTTTATTTTACTGGAAACATGGTGGAGAACAAGCTGTACCTTAACAAGGGTGGCTTGCAATTTGAAGACATTACCGAATCGGCCGGAGTTGCCGCCGACAATAGATGGGTAACAGGTGTTACTTTGGGAGATGCCAATCAAGATGGGTGGATGGACATTTATGTTAGCGTTTCAGGAAAATGGGTAACCCGAAAGAACTTGTTATATATCAACGATGCCAAAGAAGGCGGCGTGCCAACTTTTACAGAATCTGCAGAGAGTTACGGTGTCGCAGATACGGGAAATAGCACGCAGGCAGTCTTTTTTGATTATGATCTTGATGGCGACCAAGATCTTTACGTGGCGAATTATCCTTTGACCGAACCCGGTCCGAACATGGAAAAATATTTAAGATACCGAGAATTAGGAACCCCCTATGATAAAAGTGATCGATTGTATAGGAATGATGGTAATGGAAAATTTAAAGACCTTACTCAAGAGGCCAATTTGATGAAATACGGACTTTCTTTGGGTATCTCCGTAGGAGATTTCAATCAAGATGGTTGGCCAGATCTTTATGTTTGCAACGATTTTGTTACACCCGATTATTTTTTAATTAACAATCAGGATGGTACTTTTTCTGATGAAAACTTAAAACTTACCAGTCATACCTCCTACTTTTCCATGGGGTCCGATGTGGCCGATTTCAACAATGATGGTTTACTTGATCTCTTTCAAGCGGATATGTTACCTAAAAGCAACAGAAGAATCAAAGAAAACATGGCCACCATGAATCCTGAAAAATTTAATTCGATAGTAAGAAACGGGCTGCACCATCAGTATTCGGCGAACAGCTTACAGTTGAATATGGGCAATGATAAAGATGGCTTGCCGCGCTTTAGTGATGTCGCCAGAATGACAGGGCTGTCTTCCACTGATTGGAGTTGGGCAACCGTATTTGCTGATTTTGATAATGATGGACATAAGGACGTATACGTAACTAATGGTGTCAGGCGAGACATAAATAATCAAGACTTCTTCAAAGCTCCAAAAGAAGAACAGGATAAACTGAATGATTTGGAACTAACGAAGAAACTACCATTTGAAAAAATCAAGAACTATGCGTTCAAAAATAATGGGGATTTGTCATTCGAAGACATCGGTGAAAAATGGGGTATCGATTATAATGGCTTTTCAAATGGCGTTGCCTACGGAGATCTTGATAATGATGGGGACCTAGATCTTATTGTTAACAATCTAGATGAGAAAAGCATTATCTATGAAAATACGACGACTGACCGGAAATTGAATAAGTTTTTAAGGCTGAAAATGAACGGTCCCCAAAACAATACAATTGGCTTAGGCTGTAAGGTATGGCTAGAAAACAATGGAGAAACCCAATTTCAAGAATTAACCTTGACCAGAGGATTTCAATCATCGGTTGAGCCAATCATGCACTTTGGTATTGGATCAGATGCCGCTATAGAAAAAGTCAGAATACTTTGGCAAGATGGTAAAGAAGAAATTTTAAACAATGTAACTTCAAACCAAATGCTTGCAATAAATTATAACAACGCAAAAATTCAAGGAAAAACTGAAATAAATAAGTCAAAACCGCTTTTTGAAGACATCACTGATAAAGTACAATTAAAATTCAAACATAAAGAAAATCCATTCGACGATTTTAGGTACCAAGTACTTCTTCCTCATAAAACATCGGAGTACGGACCAGCATTGGCTGTTGGTGATATAGATAATAACGGATTGGATGATATTTATGTGGGCGGCGCTTTTGGTCAGGCGGGTAAAATGTACCACCAAAATAAAGACGGTATTTTTTCAGAGATTTCGAATGATATATGGGAATCTGATAAGAAACAGGAAGATGTAAGTGCCACTTTTTTTGATGTAAACGGAGACGGTTTGCAAGACCTTTATGTTGTTAGTGGCGGTAATGAGGCCAAAAGTGAAAGTGCGTATTATCAAGATCGTTTGTATATAAATAAAGGGGAAGGAAAATTTGAAAGGAATAGAACAGCCCTGCCTAAAATGCATAGTAGCGGATCCTGTGCGGTTCCTGGAGATTTTGATAATGATGGTGATTTGGATTTGTTCGTTGGCGGAAGACTTGTTCCTAGAAATTACCCCAAGGCCCCTAGAAGTTTTATCCTCAAAAATGAGAGTACTTCAACAGAAATTAAATTTGTTGATGTTACGGAAGAAATTGCGCCAGATCTATCCCAATTGGGGATGGTAACCAAGGCCGAATGGGTAGATGTTGACAATAACAGCTACCTAGATCTGATGCTCATAGGGGAATGGATGCCTATAACCTATCTTAAAAATGAACAAGGGAAATTTGTAAATGAAACGGATAAAATAGGGTTTTCAGATACAGCAGGCTGGTGGTTCGGAATGATCAATGAAGATTTTGACCAAGATGGGGACCAAGATTTCGTTTTGGGTAATCTTGGCCTGAATTACAAGTATCAAGCTACCGAAGACGAACCGTTCAGTATTTATATGAATGATTTTGACCGGAACAACAAAGAAGATATTGTTTTAAGTTATTATGAAAGTGGAACGGAATATCCCGTAAGAGGAAAAGGATGCTCATCAGAGCAAATTCCTGTCATCAATTATAAATTTAAGAGTTATGAGGCTTTTGCGTCAGCAAGCTTGGCAGATGTATACACTACGGAAGAGTTAAAAGAATCATTGCAATTTAAAGTGAACAACTTTGCATCGATATACTTGGAAAACCAAGGGGATGGTACATTCAAAAAATGGCCATTAGATAATTTGGCACAAATTGCACCGATGAACTCGATGGTAATTCATGACATTAACAAAGACGGCCATTTAGACGTTGTTCATGCAGGAAATCTTTATGGATCGGAAGTTGAGACGCCAAGAGCAGATGCCAGCTATGGCGGCCTTATGGTGGGAAATGGTAAAGGGGGTTTTGAAAGCAAAATGCCCTACCAAAGCGGTCTTATGGTAAAAGGTGAGGTCAAGGCGGCAAAAAAAATACGTTTGGCCGGTGGCGGAACGGGTATCCTTTTTGCCAAAAACGATGATTACTTGCAGTTGCTGGAAATTTTATGATTCTCGACTTCTTTATTTCTAGAAGCATTTTTTAACTATTTCCTAAATCTGAAAGCAGTTCGTTGATTTTACCATGACTATTCCAAAATCATTTCCATGGGCACCCAAATAAATTTCGGTCTATAGTAGTCGGTATTTACTTCATGAATATTTGATACCTCAAAACTATTTACGCAGTAAGAAATCAACAGCTTGTTATCACTCATGTACTGGGGGTGTGCCATAGCATTATATGTAAATACTTGATCTTTTGTGTTTTCTTGCTCCGTAGTATGGTATAGCAATTTCTCATTACGCCAAGGGCCAGTTGGCGTATCTGATATGTAAGAATAGATATTCCCATTACCCAATTCCCTAGCCTGAAGAATCAGAACGAAAATTTTCTCATATTCAAAGACAGAAAACTGTTCGGGCAGTGGCTGCCCTACTCCTTTCAAAGAAGAACTCTTAATGGGATTGGAGTCCCAGCCATTTCCATCGAAAAACTGAAATGAATGTAGCATATTTGTGTTCCCATCAAGTTTTCCTCTTGCTACATGAAGTGCCGTGGAATCCTTGCCATTCCATGCTCCATATATATAAGTGAAATCTTTTGTATTGATTATAGAATGTCCGTAATGAACATCGTTACGGTTAGAATACAAAAAATCATTTTGAGAAATAATTTCGAAACTCTTGGCATCCATAGTAATGTAATCCGTACCCGAAAATTTAAACCCCCAGGCGCCTTCACCATGTAAAAACCGTGACATAAATACATGAAGTACACCTTTCTTTTTAAAACCATGACCAGGCCAATAATATTCTTTAGCATTGCCATAATTTGGTTTCAATAATGCATCTGGATTATTGGCAGTACCCTTATAAAGTGCTTTATGGGTCTTTTTCTTTTTGTCAATCAAAATGAAGGTGTTATTTATCATTTCACTATTTACATCCCTCTTTTTATAATGAATCGGTCTCAAAAATGAATCTCCCATCATAAATAACGAAGTATTGTTATCTAGCGGAAAGGAAATAGCTCCATCTGCACCAGTAACCCCTGTACTATCAACTATAACCAAATCTTCGAAGTCTTCTGCCTTTGTAACAGTACGAATTTCATCCTTATTTCTATTTTCTGTAGAAACATTCCTCTTTTTTTCAATACATGAAAAATTGGAAAACAAAAGGATAGCTGTCAAAATTTTCAAAATTATTATCAATTTGAAATTGATCATATTGTCATGTTTAAAATTGTATTACAGGTACAACGTGTGCATACTATTCAAATGTAGGAAGTTATGAAATAAATGTTAAAAAATATTGTTCATATGTTTAAACATATATTTTCTTATATTTGAATCATTCTTGATTACTGTATAATTTTCTAGAATTTCTCAAGTATCCAAAATTTTAGTATTAAAGTTACTGGAGAATCAAAGCCGTGTCATCCATGAAACAAAAGCTAGGTATTTTCATCATTCTCGCAATTTTGGTCGGGGTCCTCTTTGCCATCAAGCAGGGGGCGTTCACCATCAAGAACGACGGGTACGCGAAGGTGAAGATACCCGATGTGGTCGACTACAACTTCCATATCAAGCCAATTCTATCCGATAAGTGCTATACCTGCCATGGCCCCGATGCCAACAAGCGCAAGGCGGGCCTGAGGCTCGACCTTGAGGAGAACGCGTTTTCGGAACTGCCCGAAAGCCCGGGGAAACATGCGCTCGTTGCGGGTAGGCCGAATATGAGCATGCTCTATAAGCGGATCGTATCGGAAGATTCGGAAGAGGTCATGCCGCCCTCCGATTCACAATTGAAACTCAATCCCCATGAGAAGGAACTCATCAAGAAATGGATCAAACAAGGCGCCAAGTTCGAGAAACACTGGGCCTATATCCCTCCCGTGAAATCG
>NZ_FNGV01000024.1 GCF_900103215.1 Kriegella aquimaris | reverse complement strand
AATATGACGAAATTCATGACAGCAATTTTGAGGCCGACTATGATGCCATTTTTAACAATTTAGAAAATGAAAACTTATTTTTCAGTTTCGAAATTCATGTTAAGTTTTTATTAGAATGGACGGAACATATAAAAAATATGCAATACGACGCATTATCAAAAATCAATCTTGAATTAAATGATTGATTAAATCAAATAACGAAAGCACAACAATGGCTATATCAAATAGGGCATAAAGTGCTATATTTAAAGGCTTGGGTATGTTTGCTAAGTCCGCCAAATCTTTTGGATTTGGCAATTAAAAAAGAAAAAATAATTACAAAACAAAAAGCTCTGGCTAGCAGACCAGACAGAAACGAAAAGTTTCCTTGCCTGCCCTACTTGCCATAGCCCAGACCGTTGTGGTGCAAACCATGTCTCTTAACGAACATTTGGCTACGTTACCAAGATTTGGTATATTTGAGTAAAATTATAGTCAAAATGGGAAAAAACACATCAATATCACTCGGAAATCATTTTGAAGATTTTATCAGAGAAGAAGTAAATTCAGGTAGATATGGTTCGGTAAGCGAAGTTATTCGTACTGCATTACGTATGCTGGAACGCGAAGAAAAAAAAGAAAGAGAATTAATTAAAGCTCTCGAAGTCGGAGAAAATAGTGGTTTTATTGAAAATTTTGACCCAAAACAAAACCTGGCTGAATTACATCGCAAACACTTATGAGTAAAAACCAATACCGAATAAGTAAACAAGCGATTGATGATTTAAATGATATTTGGGTTTATACTCTTCACAAATGGTCTAAAGAACAAGCAGACAGATATTACGACTTGATAATTGGAGAGATTGAATTTTTAGCGGACAACTATCTGATTGGAAAAACGGCTGAACAAACTCGAAAAAACTATCGAGTAACGAAAATCAAATCGCATCTGATTTTTTACAGAAAAGTCGAAAATGAAATTGTCGAAATTGTTAGAATTTTACATCAGAGAATGGATATTAAAAAACGCCTGAAATAAAAAAACTGCACACAACACCGTATCCTATGAAAAGCACTAGTCCAGTTCCTTAAAGTTAATAATTTATTTTTTATCAGTCCATAATGGTGATTTTGGGGTGTTGAATTGTTGGCAACCCTTGTCAGCTTTTTACTTGGTTGTCAATACTTCAACACCATATATAACTTGCTCCGCATCCTATGTGTGATCGATCCTAGATTAGGAACGTCACCGGCATCTGTATGATTATAAGTTATAATAAGCCCGGCCACTTGCTATAAAAATGTGATCCCAATTCCTTGGGCCACCCACGTTGTTTTGTGGTACTGGCTTTGAATACTTCGTTGTGAGCTTTGTTATCTGGTTGCTGTTTATCCTTTAGGTTATTCCAATACCCCTATCACATAAGGGGTCTGCGTCTTTATTACCGCCAATGTCCTGCTCAGCAGTTTCCTGGCCACCTTTATGATAATGCTCTTTACGTTCTTGCCATGGTGCTTGCGATAATAGGCCTGCATAACAGGATCCGCCCGTATCGCCTGCCAGGCAGCCTCCACAAAGTAGGACTGGATCAAACGGTGCGCCCTTGGCGTTATCCCCAGTGTCCTATAATTACTTCCGCTCTGGTACACCCCTGGGGCCAGGCCTACATAGCCCGACAAATGCTTCAGGCTTCTGAACCTTCTCAGGTCGCCCAGTTCACATAAGATCCCGCAAGCAACGATGCCACCAATGCCCGGAATACTCCTGAGCAACTTGTAATCCTTCTTGTAATAGGTCTTACAGAACCTTCGTAGTTGCGTTGAAACATCACGCAGGTCTTGATCCACAAAGCGGAACTGGCGCATACGGCTGTCAAGGGTCGCACGGGCAGGGGAATACTCAAATTCAAAGCATCGAGCCAATTACGGAAACCATGGCTCCAATGGCTATTGTCGAACTCCCGGGGAACAGCAACGCCAAAATAAAGTAGCTGTGATTTTATTAGGCTCTTTATGCGACGGTAATCCTTGACCAGATCATTCCTTCTGCGGAAAAGGCTGCGCAGCTGCTCACGCTCCATATCGGGAACATGGATACCGTCCAAACGACCGTCCTTGAGTTCCCTGGCAATGAGCTGCGCGTCTATCCTGTCGGTCTTGGTGTGCTTCTCCTTGCCCTTGCGGTGCACGTCGGCAGGGTTCACGACCAAAGAACGCCATCCATAGCCCTCGAAACAACGGTGGGCATGATAGCCGCAGCAGCCGGCCTCGTAGGCCGTAACGACTTCATGATCGGGGAAGTACTTATCCACATATGCCCTTGATCCTTCCCGGGAAGGGGGCATCGAAAAGGTCTTGCCCCCCCGTAATATCGGTCGAGCAATGAATCTTCCAACTACGTTTGTGAATATCGATTCCAATGAATAACTTAGGTTTGGCAGTGTGTTCCGTTTTCATATCTTTAAGAGTTTGCTATAAATTAAAGATAATGGACACGCTGCTTTTACATAAATGCTAAAAATAATAGCCAATATTGTAGCAAATTCAAGGGTTGTAGCCCGCTTCAATATTTGGGTAACTTGACAGGAAAGTGCCACGCAGTCGGCTACATATTCTTATACTAAACGTTGTAGGGCATTAAGAAACATGAACAACGAAAAAATGGCATATTTAGTTTTAGCATATCCGATAATCAGTAATTCTGACCTTGAACTAATACAAAAATTTAGAAGGGTTAATGACGAGCTATATTATGATGTAGTGAAACCACATTTCACAATTGTATTTCCAGTTTTTAGATTATCAGAAACAGAGTTTATTGCAGAAATAAAGAAACAGTCTAATAATCTTCCAAGTTTTAACTTTTCCATTCGTTGTTCTACAATGACTAAGGATGCCTTTAGTGAATACTATCATTCACTTTTAGTTCCTGATGAAGGATACAGCAACATTGTCAAAATTCATGATAAACTATATAGAGACAAGTTAATTGAAGATTTAAGACTTGATATAGATTTTGTTCCACACATTGGAATTGGAAACTCAATGGAGAAATTTAAATGCAAAAAAATGGTTGACAATTGGAATAGCAAGGATTTCGAAATAAATGGTACAGTAACGCATTTAACGATTGTAGAATTTGAAAATAATGTAGTTAGGACACTAGACGAAATAAAACTGGAAATATAAAAACGCACTACAACAATGTGTGAAAATGCATTAAAACGCATTTTACACTAAACGTTGTTGGCATTTAACATTCAGCTAAATTAGTTGTTAATATATTGCACCAGATTACTTAAAGGTCAATTTACTGATTAAAGAAAATGATATGCCAATATTTATGGATCGCCACGATGTTTCTAAATCGGTTACTGCCGAAATCGTTGCACAAATACACCTAGAAGATATAAAAATACAGCAAAAATATAATTGTCGGGGGTTAACCTATTGGTTTGATGATGCCCGCAAAACTGCTTTTTGTTTGATTGAAGCACCCGACAGAGATGCAATTACTCAGATGCATGACCATGCTCATGGTATGGTACCTCACCAAATTATTGAGGTGGATAAGACCATTGTTGAATCGTTTTTAGGCAGAATAGAAGATCCTGAAAAAGCACAGAATACAAATCTAAATATCATCAACGAACCAGCTTTTAGAACATTAATGATGGTTTCTGTTGAGAACCACTCTTTGAAAAGTTCCGACCCCTTTTCTATTATTTCAAATGTGCAGCAAATTTACAAGCATATAAGTACCATTTTGAAACCGTTTAATGGAAATATGGTACAACAAAATGAAGATGGTTGTTTAATTTCTTTTCGAACGGTTACTGAAGCCGTTTTATGTGCTTTAAAGATTCATAAAGATTATCGGGTACTCATATCCCAATATCAAATTAATTTTACAGAATTATCTATCGGATTACATGCTGGTATACCGGTAACCGATAAAGAATCAATATTTGAAGATACTATTAAATTGGCTCAACGTATGTGCTTTATTTCTGCTGCTGAGATTGTTTTATCAGCTGAAGTAAAACATTTGTTTGAGAGCGAAAATTTTGGAGAAGTAATAAACAAGAACCAAATTCACGAGCTAACAACAGACGTAGAAAGATTTCTAAACCAGTTCATGGAGTTTACCGAAAAAGAGTGGCAAAATACGGAATTAAAAGTGGATGATTTCGAGAGGAATATTGGTGTCAGTAAATCAAAACTCTATCGGGAGATGATTCGGTTAACCGGAAAATCACCAAGTGTTTTTTTGCTACATTTCAGGCTTCGGAAATCATTGCAAATGCTACAAAAACAAAAGGGGAATATATCTGAAGTAGCTTTCGATTCAGGATTTAACAGCCCTTCGTATTATACAAAATGCTTCCGTAAAAGATATGGAATTATACCTTCAGAATTAATACAGAATTAAATCTGTAATATTTCATTTTGAATTCAAATATTTCCCTGACCCAAATTTACTCGCGAAAGAACCAAATGTGCTATTAAACGACAATATAACTCCGTAGCCTTGTTGTATTATATTTAATAGCAAAATAATGAAAAAGAAGTTTACATTTTTATTGACACTTTTCACCATGACTTTCATGTTAAGTGCACAAACCGTGTCCAACGAAACAAAGACACTTTTTGAAAGATTGGGCGGAACACCAGGCATAACAGCCATTGTTGATGATGTTATTGAAGCACACATGAACAACCCAGCAATTAGTGCTCGATTTAAACCTTACCAGGATCAACCAGAGCGATTTGCAAAAATCAGGCAACATACCATCGAATTTTTTAGCACAGGAAGCGGTGGTTCAGTTGAATACCATGGCAGAGATATGACAACAACCCATCAGGGAATGAACATCAGCGCTGTTGAATACATGCACGTGGTAGACGATATTATGGGTGTTTTGGATAAGCATAATATTGACGAGGAGTCTAAAAAAGATGTGCTGGCGATTCTTTGGTCGTTAAAACAGACAATAATGTCAAAATAATTTTAAACAGGAGGATTAAAAATGAAAATTGCAAAAGAAAACATCGAAGTGAAAATGGAGATTCCCGGAGCTGTTATACGTCAGAAAACAGAATTCGGCGATGCAACTGGCTTAGGTAAAATAAGCGGAGAGTATTTCAGCCTTTCTGTAGGAGTAGATACCACCCCACTTTTTATGGGACTTGAGGGAAACTTATGCCAAAGTCCACACTGGGGTTATGTTCTAAAAGGTGAGCTTACAACCACTGATGCAGAAGGCATTCAGGAAACTGTCGCCACCAATGATATGTTTTATTGGCCAGCCGGGCATAATGTCAAGGTCAATGCTGATGCTGAGATAATCATGTTCAGTCCTCAGCACGAACACAGTCATGTAATTAATCATATGATTGAGAAAACCAAGGGTTAAGATTATCATCGTAACTAAGTTAGTTCAGTACGCCATTTTATAATATGATTACAAATGAGATGGATTTGTTCCAATCTAAAATCCCGAGTTTATTTTAACAAGATTTCATCATTATTTTAGACAATAAAGTAAAGATGGAATCTTCTTTTATGTACAACTGTTCCTGTAGCAACATGAACCCTTTCAAAGAAACCCGAAATATTTTATTGCTAACAAAGAAGACATTGAGTGTAATCAGCCCATAACACGCGATATACGTAAGCCGGGCGATGTGGGTAATTTGAACTTTTGTACATTTACTCAAATTCGTAACGGTATGACAGGTGGGAGCTTCGAAACCCCGACCTCCGCATAGTGCCAAACCGTTAGAGGTCATTGTAAAAGACCAACCAATAAATATGTAAATTAACAAAAAAATAAAAAAACGTATACATTTTGCAGCTTTGCCTTTGCTTGCGTTTGCCAAAATAAAATCAATAGTGATATGTAAACCTTTGACTGGATAATTTTGAACCTTAAGGAATAATAATATGGCAACACAAATAATTCGTTTTCTCAATATTATTATGGTGGCCTTGGTAACCGGTACCATATTTGGAATATGGCTTGGCTTTAATCCAATTGGCTTGTCAGCACAAACATATATTGAGCAACAACAGAATAATATAAGGGCGTTAAATACCATAATGCCATTACTTGGGCTTATTACAATTGTTTTAACCTTAATCTCTGCTTTCCTTCGAAAAAAGGAAAAAGGTGCTTTTATTCTTCTTCTGGTTGCAACAGTTTTTTTAATTATAAGCGGACTTACAACTAAATTTGGAAGCCAACCGATCAATAGTGTTGTAATGACATGGGACATGAATATGCCACCAGACAATTGGACGTCATTGAGAGACCAATGGTGGACTTATCATATAATTAGGACATCGACGGCCATTATAGCTCTATGTCTCATTGTATGGACAGGTATGAAGAAAGATGAAAAAAACATCAACACCGCTAACAAAGAACTGATATAAAAAACAAACCATTTCTCCCTTAATTTGGCTCGTATATAACGAAGCGCTAACTGAAAGTTTCGCATTTCAAAATCGCTTACTTCTCATATACTGAAAGTTCTACACTATTTGAATCGAACAAAAATACATACCACGAAAAAACTAGAAAAGTTGGTCAAAAAACTGATCTCGACCGACCGAAACGCGGATTGTGGAAAACTCGGTAAATGGAACGCAACGATTTTCTACGTCGACAGAAAAAAATGTTGGTTGCTCACGAACGGACTTACCAAATACAACGTGGTTCTGACCGATATCAAAACTTCGGAACTGAAAAATATCGAATCGATCTTCAAAGAATCGTTTTACGGACAACTAACCTAGGACGGAATAATAACGGACTTTAAAAAATTGGACGCGATTGTGGGTGTGATGGACTTTTTGCCGACCGACAACGACCGAAAAACAACTGGCTTTCAAAATCACAGGTTACAGTAACCTCAAAAATTATGGGAAAAAAATATCAAATATATCTTTCTTTCCTTTTAAGTTATTCAACCAAAGACACTATTTTCTATCCAGTTTTATATGTTTTGGATGGATCTTTTTTTTCTAAACATTTAACCAAGCAAATTGAAGATTAAGTGCTACTGGATTAATTGACGATGTAATTATTGTCGGTATTAGTGCGGGTGAAAATAGAAGAAGTTGGTTTATTAATAGAAATTATGATTATACAACATCTATTGATACATTAGATGATAGGAATGCGGAAATAGAATTTGGTTATCCAAAAGGTTCTCTTAATTCTGGAGGAGCAGAATTTTTAAAGTGTATTAAAACAGAAATTGTCCCATTCATCGATAAGCATTATAAAACTAATTCTAATAGAGGAATTTCTGGACATTCTCTTGGTGGTTTATTTTCTGCGTATTGTTTTATAAATTCTGATGGTTATTTTACGAGATTTGGGATACATAGCCCTTCTCTATGGTGGAAAAAAGAAGAATTATTAGACAAAGCGGTTTTTCAATTCACAACCAATGATACTTGGAATATTCCCAACACGAAGGTTTATATGTCTGTAGGAGAAGAAGAAGCAAGAATGGTATCTACAATGGTTAAATTTAGTACATATTTAGAAGATTCTAATTATGAAAATATAGAATTTAAATGGCAAATATTTGATGAGGAATCGCATTTGACTGTTATTTCAGCAAATTCAAATAGAACATTAACTGTCTTGTTTGGAAAAAAATAACCGAATCATTTATCATTCGAGAATAAAAACACTACTGCCAACAATGTACATGACGATCATGCCGGCTAAACGCCGCCACGCCGCCTGTGCCAACCGTTGTGCATATGAGAATTACATTGCTATCCAAATTACTTATTAATTCAATAATTGGGGCCTATCAAGATAAATCAAAATGAAATTCTGATATGTACTAGATATTAAACCTTCGTAAATCAGTGAATTAAAAAAGGACTATCCATTTACCTAATTACTTCGGTTTTAAACAATAAAATCTCTTTTCCTCTTCTTATCACCGCTCTATTTGAACCATTATAGCCTCTTCTAAGCGACCAAATCTTCATTTTATATAAACCCAAGAAAAATCCTGAAATCACAGTTTAGGTTAATTTCATATATTATGAAATAATGCATATATTAAACGTTCGTTAAAAGACCTAAGACACCAATTATGCGCAATGAGTTGACCAACCTAACGGCGAAGTTCGCCTTAATCGTTTTCTGTCTCGCTCCCTTAGGATGCTCTTTTTCGCAAACGGACTCAAGCTGGTCCAATAGTCTGAACATGAATTTTGTACGGATTGAAGCTGGCGAATTTATACAGGGCAGCCCCTTGGATGCTCCCCTGAGAGAGGAAAACGAAACGCCTCATCTCGTTCAAATCTCGCGCCGGTTCTGGATCGGCGCCACTCATGTCACCGTGGGCCAGTGGGCCGCATTCGCAAAGGAGAGTGGCTATCAAACATTGGCTGAAAAACAAGGCTGGTCCTATGGAGCCTGGAATGTGCCTGAAGACAAATGGGACAAATACGAGGGCGGGTCTTGGAAGTCTCCCGGTTTCGAACAGGGAGATAACAACCCGGTGGTTTGCGTAACCTGGCATGATGCCGTCGCTTTCTGTGAATGGCTTAGCGAAAAGGAAGAACGCACCTACCGTCTTCCTACAGAAGCGGAATGGGAGTATACTGCTCGGGGAGGAACAACTACCATATATCCATGGGGGAATGACCCGGAAGACTGTGAAGGCTGGCTCAATGGCTCGGACGAATCTACAGCAAGTAGAAATCTTTATACCCTGTTTCCCCCATTCAATTGGAATGATGGCTACATCTATACCTCTCCAGTGGCCACGTTCCGCGCTAATGCGTTTGGGCTGTACGACCCGATCGGAAATACCTTGGCGTGGTGTAGCGACTGGTATGGCGAATATCCCAAGGGACCCGTAAAGGACCCAACTGGCATTGTAGATGGCGAACAGCGAATCCTCCGTGGCGGAGGTTTCGTTTACGGACCCGACCGCAGCCGAAGCGCTTTCCGTGGTCGCAACTGGCCCGACTTTCAGAATTTCTATGTCGGATTTCGCGTGCTCCTTGAATCTGAAGGCGAGACTGTACCATAGGGCCGGGCTTTACGGAGAGTAATCGAGTATTCCGACTAAAAAAAAACGTTGCACAACAAAGATGCTATAAACAATAAGGGCTTCGGGCTTAATCGCAGGTTTGGTGTATTTTTTTGAGGTTCGCAAAATCTTTTCGATTTTGCTCTGATACTAAAAGATAAACCAAAACTAAAAGCTTTTGCTAGGTGCATGACGGAAAGGTAAGCGCATCTTCCCTCCCGCACTACTCGAGCTCAGACCGTTGTTGGCTTTATGGTACGGTAAAGGCACATAGTTTACAGAGTTAAAGGGACATAGTTTACACTTTTGAGATTTATAAATTATGACCAACCAAAAAGTATACGATATTCGAAAATCCGTATAACGAAACAATACCTCTTCTATCCGACCTTTGTCTTATAATTTTTAACACTAAAAAATAGACAAAATGAATACAAATCAATTTGGTGAAAAAGGTTGGAAACCTGATAGAATCGAAAATTTGATTGGCAAAATATATGTCATAACAGGAACTACCAGCGGAACAGGTTTTGAAGCCACAAGAATTTTACTTTCAAAGGGTGCAAAAGTTGTAGTGCTTAATAGAAACCCTAAAAAAGCAGCAGACACCATTACTTCATTGAAACAAGAATTGGGTAACGATATTGATGTCACTAACATTCAAATGGACTTATCCAAGCAAGCCTCTGTAAAAAAAGCGGCTGAAGAAGTACTGAAAACAGTCCCTAAACTTGATGCGCTCATTTGCAATGCAGCAATTGCCCAAGTACCTAAACAAACACTAACTGTTGACGGCTGGGAAAGTCAAATGGGAACGAATTACTATGGTAATTGGACTTTACAAGCTTTATTGTTCCCGCTTATTGAAAAATCTAGAGGACGAATTGTAACTGTAGGAAGTATGGGTTATGATATGGGTATTAAAACAATCAAATTTGATGACTTAAATTGGGATAAGGACTACACTCCTAATAATGCTTATAGTCAAAGTAAACTTGCACAGCTAATGTCAATGTACGAATTACAAGATAGATTGAAAGAAGCAGAGAAAACAGATGTTAAAGCCTATGCATGTCATCCGGGTTCTTCAAGAACCAACTTGATAAATACGAGTGGTAGTTTTATGATGAAACTCATCTTTAATCTGATGAAATTATCTCCATTAACACAATCAGCTGAAAAAGGTGCGTATTCGCAATTGATGTGTGCAACGGAGCCAAATCTTGACCAAAAAGGTTTTTATGGCCCAACAGGAAGAAGCAATTGGGTAGGTCCAGTTGGAGCACACAAAATAGAGCCACACGCAAAAGATAAATCGGTGGCTAAAAGACTGTGGGAGCTTTCGGAAAAAGAGACAGGAGTTAAATGGAATATTTAAATTAGTGAAATGAAACACTTTAAAACCTTATCATCCTATTTAGATTATTTGCAGTTGCCTCGCCCAGAGCATCCAATGTTGAGTGTTTTTAACTCAAAAGGCGATGGCTTCCTACCTTGCCCAAAAGAAAGTTCGCCTCCAATTACAAATGATTGTTATACCATAAGTTTTAAAAAGTTTGTAGAGGGAAAATTAAACTACGGCCGCACCCAGTATGATTTTACTAATGGTGCTTTATTTTTTATTTCACCAAGACAAGTCTTGCAATGGGATAACAGCGTAGTTTTTGAACAAAAAGGGTTTTCAATAAACTTTCACGAAGATTTTCTAAAGGGAACAGAATTAGCACAACGGATAAAAAAATATGGTTTCTTCTCTTATTCCGTAAATGAATCTTTGCACCTTTCGCCTAAAGAAGAAAGACAAATAGAGTTCATTGTAGAAAATATTGAAATTGAATATCAAAACAACCAAGACGAGTTTAGTAAGGACATCATCATTTCTCAATTGGACACATTGTTAAAGTATGCCAATCGATTCTATGAAAGACAATTTTTAAACAGAAAAGATATGTCCAACGATTTGTTAGAACAATTCAACCATCATTTGGACACATATTTCGAATCGGGAAAACTGCAAGAAAAAGGAATTCCGAGCATAGAGCAGATAGCAACCGAATTGTCAGTTTCACAGCGTTATTTAAGTGATACACTTAAAAAAGAAACAGGCAAGTCCACGACCGAACATTTACACTTGCTTTTAATCGATGAGGCAAAGAACATTCTATTACAACCTAATAAAACTGTAGCAGAGGTTGCTTATGAATTAGGGTTTGAATATCCAGCCTATTTTTCGAGACTGTTCAAAAAGAAAGAAGGTTTAAGTCCTACCGATTATAGAGAAAAATACAAACTGAATTAAACAATGGAACTATTAAAATTAGCCACGGAATGGGCAAAAGCCGAAGTCTTTTCAACACGATTCTTTATTTTTTTCGCGATTGGATTTTTAATCGCAAGTGTTGGCTTTTGGCAATTAGGAAAAACGGATTTAGCAAAGGCTTACGTCATTCCAACCTTGGTAGCAGGCTTGATGCTAATGACAATTGGGATTGGGTTATTCTCTACCAACAAATCAAGGATTACCCAATTTGAAAAAGCATTTAATTCTAACGCTACTGCCTTTTATCAATCCGAAATTGAACGTTCCGAAAGCACTTTAAAGGAATACACAGTTGTATTTAAAGTGATTCCGATTTTAATTATCATAGCTGCCTTACTAATTCTGTTTGTTAACACACCAACTTGGAGGGCAATTAGCATTACAACAATTGCAATGCTGATAGTTATCTTATTAGTTGACGGAACTGCACACTCGAGAATTGAAGTCTATCATAAAGAATTGAAGTTGGTTGAAATGAAAAAATAACTACACAAAACAATGTACATGACGATCATGCTCCTAACGCCGCACGCCGCATGTACCTACCGTTGTACGCGAGCAGCATAAAACTCGGAACAAACAAGAAATATATAAACATCAAGAAAATGAAAAAATCAATTTTCCTCCTATTAATTTTAACCTCTGTATCTGTATTTTCACAAAACTCAGATTACAAGGTATCCTCCTATCAAACGGAGGGAACAAAAGCACCAAATACTCATTATATCGGAGAAGCTTGGTTGAATGCCATTATTCACGATGATAAGGAATTGGGTTATAATATTACAAAGGCAACTTTTAAAGCAAACTCAACTTTGGACTGGCATAAACATGGAACAGCGCAAGTCTTAATAATTGTAGATGGAGAAGCCTATTATCAGGAGAGAGGAAATGAGCCTGTAATTTTGAAAGAAGGAGATATAATTAAATGTGAGAAAAATATCGAACATTGGCATTCCTCCTCAAAGCTTAGTGATGTAACATATTTGGCTTTATATGGCGGTGGGCAACCAACTACTTGGACTGAAGTGGTTACACAAGAGTATTATGATGAAGTAGCCGAAAAACTGAAAAGTAATTGATAATACATACCATTTATCTATCAAATCACTCGTATGAAAATGCCAGCGTACAACACATAGATGCTTTTACATAGATGCTATAAACAATACGAGCTTAGAGCTTAAACGAATGGTCTGGGTATATTTATGAGGTCGCCACATCTTTTGGATATAAAAAGCGAAAAATCTTTAAGAAACCTATTTAAAGATGTAGGTCATTTTGATGCTGTTGTAAACACAATTGGTGTTTGCGAATACGCCTATTTTACAGAAATGACCGAAGAACAATGGATAACTACCAATTCAAGTAAAATGATGGGACAAATAAACATTGTATGTATTGGTCAAGAATACATAGCAGACACAGGTTCGTTTACATTAATAACAGGAATTTTAAATATAAAACCAATTCCTTTCGCAATTGCTGACGCAACAACAAGTGGTGCGATTGACACATTTGTTCAATGTGTTGCTCACGAAATGCCTAGAGGTATTCGTGTAAACTCTATTAATCCGACTGTATTAGAAGAAGCTTGGGATGTATATGGAGAAATGATGCCTGGTTTTCAGCCTGTTCCAGGAAGTTTAGTAGGAAAAGCGTTTGAACGTTCAATAGATGGATTCATAACTGGTCAAGTAATTTACGTTGACGCTTAATAAAAAATACTGCCAACTACATGTATAAGCAATAGCGATCTGTGTCTTAATTCAAATCGCTATTCTTTTTAATTTTGTAAATTACTTTCCAGAAAGTAGTGTTATAAATTCGCTACTACTCATACACAAACATGTTGGCGGTCATTTAAGGAAACTTCTGCAATCATTAGAACAACTGAATAGTGAAAAGAAATAAAAACGAACCAAAAGCAAGTGAGGTAATTGACGGATATACAATTAAGTATCACGCCAATGGTGAAACAATTTGGTCAAAAGGAAAAATAATTGAAGGAAAACCAGAAGGCTATTGGGAATGGTATCGAATTGACGGAACAATCAAGCGTTCTGGACATTTTAAAAACGATGAACCAGTTGGTGAATGGACAACTTATGACAACAAAGGGAATCCATATAAAGTAACTAAACGATAGTGATAAAGCATACACATAGCAAATCTGATCCAATATTTCTAAAAACTGGCGAAGGCAGAACTTATCAATGTGGTACTATGAAAGCTGTATTTAAAGCAGATGAAAATGAAACCGATGACAAATATAGTATTTCAGAGTGGTGGCTTGAACCAAACTCAGGCGGTCCAGGTGCACATCAACACGAAGACAATGACGAAATATTCTACGGAATTGAAGGTACTACTTCTATAATGGTAGGTGATGAATGGATAGATGTTGAAAAAGGGGCATTTCTAAGGATTCCTTCAAAAACAATTCACGACTTTGCTAATCGAACGAATGAAAAGTGTGGAGTCCTCAATTTTTTCATCCCTGGTGGCTTTGAAAAAAATATGCCTTCAATCGTTAATTGGTTTGAAGAAAACAATTGAAAATCGAAATAAAGAAAAAGACTCAATTTCAGTGTGAGTATATAATAATAAGAAAAGACAATTCTACTGAGATTATTACTCTCGAAACAAAAACGTATTTGCTTCATGGCATTTGCCATTTTGTGGTAGAAATGAATTTGCAATACTCAAAAGGTTTTTGGGGTATGTTATTCCTAAGACACACTTTCAATGAACTGTTCGGCAAAGACAATCCACAGACGACTAAACTCCGATTTATAGAACAAATAATTGGACCCGTACAATCTGTTTATTGGGGACATATACCCATTGAAAATTTTGAAGAATACACCACATACCTAGATTTCAATTTGTTAGAAAATATTTTAATAATTTGTTTAGATGAAATCAATTCAATAATGGAAAACTGGCAACAATTGCCGATTGGAGGGCATCTGATGCTTGAATGGAAAATATAAATAGACAAAGGACAAAATATGCGTAAAATATCACTTTTTATTGCCACAAGTTTAGACGGCTACATTGCAAAACCAAATGACGACTTGAGTTTCTTAAAACTCGTAGAGAAAGAAGGTGAAGATTATGGTTATAAAGAATTTACAGATACAATTGACACCTTGATTATTGGTAGAAAAACCTATGATTATGTCCTTAAGGAAATTGGCTCATCATTTTACGACAATGGACAAAGGGACGTATATGTAATAACAAGAACCCAAAGACCAAGTGTTGGTAGAACAAATTTTCACACAGGTAAATTAACCGATTTGGTGGAGCAACTCAAATCCGAAAACGGAAAAAACATATATTGTGATGGTGGTGCAGAAGTAATTAATGAATTATTAAAAAATGACTTGATTGATGAATTTATCATCTCAGTCGTTCCTGTTTTGTTAGGTATTGGTACAAGGTTATTTAAAGGTGGACGACCTGAACAATTACTTGAATTTGTGGAAGCAAAAACATTTGATACTGGATTGACACAACTGCATTACAAACGGAAAAAATAAAAAACGAACCGACAATAAAGTATAAAAGTAAGGCGGGCTAAAGTGCTAAATTTAAAGAAATTTAATATAAACAAACATAATATTAAATCGAAACTGAAGGGCCTATAATCTCGCACTTGACATAGCAGAAGCCGTTAATTGAAAAACCGTCGCTCGAGTATTTTATGACTAAGAAAAAAAAGACCTTAATAATCAGAATCATTTTGTTCGGTGGAACCGCAATTTCCATGTTTTTTGTGCCATGGATTTTAGTTAAAGCTTGGATTTTACCTCTACCTGATACTATTCAAGAACAAGTAGATGAGGCAATTGGACATGGTTTTGACGGAATGATTGTTTATGTGGACCAGGCAGGAAAATCACCAGAACATTACACAGGTGGTTGGAAAGATAGAGAAAATAAAATACCAGCCGACTCAAAAGCATTGTTCAAAATTGCAAGTATTAGCAAGTTATATACCGCTGTAGCAGCTACTAAATTGGTCAAAGAGAAGCGTTTGTCTTTTGATAAAACACTCGCTGATTATCTTCCAGAACTTATAGGTAGAATTGAAAATGCTGAAGAAATTAACTTGATGATGATGATTCAGCACCGTTCTGGTATTCCAAATTTCACAGATAATCCAGCGTATTGGGAAAACGAACAGGAAAATGGCAAAAATGCATTAGATTTTGCTCTCGACCTACCAGCTAGTTTTAAACCTAATGGAGGTTATGAATATTCAAACACGAATTATTTATTGCTTCGTAGGATTATGGATGATGTTTTAGGGTATAGCCACAATCAGTATATCAAAGAGAAGATATTGATTCCACTAGAGCTGAAAAACACATTTTTTTCGAATAATGAAGTCGATTTAGATGATGTCATGAGTGGATATTATGTTGGATATGAGGAAGATTTTAAAGCTCGTGAATATGGGATGTTGGCTACAGCAAAAGATGTGGGTATATTTTTGCGAGCCTTAAACGATGGTTCGGTATTTGACGAAGGAGAAAAGGAAATCTATCCTTATGAATATAATCATGGAGGTTTGGTAGTTGGCTATCAAAGCCTTGCAGAATACCACAAAGATATAGACGCGATAGTGGTTCAATTCATGAATACGACAGATTTTAATGGTTATGAATGGAACTTATCGGAAATTACAATCAACCGAATTGTAAAAATCATTAGAAGGAAGAACTAGCCACGACAGTGTGTATAGGTAATAGCGGTTCAAGTTATAAAACGAAAGATAAAAACATTAGACAAAGATCGGTATACACCTGAAAAAGTTAATGAGTATAAAATAGCTACTACTCATACACAATACCGTCGGCAGTAATTTGGTGCCGAAAAAAAATGTTCCTCACCCTTTTGCAATTTAACGGTCGTTCCACGGTGGTCCGCAGCCCATCTCAAAAGTTCCGTCCACTTAAAAAAAATAAAAAGTTTTGGCTTGCGGCCCGCACCATTTTCAAGAAACGGTTTCGGGACTTGCGGCATTTTTTCCGAGGCGGAAGTCATTGACCAAAATCCGGTGCCGGTCTGCCGGATTCGGTCGGACGGACATTTAGCGGTTTCCCGTTTTCGGGTTTGGCAGGCCTATAATTGTGCGCATACCAAAAGCCGCGGTCGGACGGAACTTACCCAGAGGGACAATAAAAAACCTATTCTCAAATGCCACGGGGCAAAAATATGGGCTTGGACCCGCCATAGGCTCGGGCGGCGCACGCTGCGCTAACAATGGCTACAATCGATTGCTACATTTTCATTAACTTGAAACGGAAAACAAAGGACGGCCCGATTCGCGACGGCGTAAAATCCTTCGGATTTCAACACCGCTGCGGAATCGTAGCCTAGACCGTTAGCTATAATTTGAAAGTAGTCAACTATTTAGATAAAAACAATTAGAACATAATGCCCAATAGTGATAAAAGCAAAACTCCAATTTCCCAAAGAATAGTTGATATTGGCGCCAATAAGGAGTTTTCCATAACTGAGAATAGGTATCTGCGCATAACAAATATCGCTTCTATCCTTGGCATCTTGTTCATGGTGATGTGGATGATTACCGCTTTTTGCATTACAGATTCCCCAATACTTTACGGAAGCAATGGATTATTGGCATTGATGTTTTCATTCGTTCTAATATTCAATGGCAAAGGTTGGCGGGTCTTGGCTTCAACTTGGTTTACAGCTACCTCCTATATTGGAATTATTCTATTTCTTTATTTGTTGGGTTACTCGTCAGGGGTTTGGGTCATTTGTTTCATCATAATAATTACTCCATACATGACTTTCCCCAAAAGTGCGAAGAAATTAGCTATTGGTTTCAGTATGCTGGGGGTCTTGACTTTGATTTTTTCGGTTACGTTTCAATCCGAATTTAATCCTCACTATGATGTACTTGACCCGTATTTCCTGCAAATATTTAACATCAGCACAACTGGACTGATTTGCCTTACAATCGCATGGACTTTGTCTGTGCTGATTGATAGATCAGAGAAGTCATTGAGGGTTGAGCAAAAAAGATCAGATGACCTTCTGCATAATATTCTTCCTGTAAATGTGGCAAGAGATCTAAAAGAAACTGGTAAAACAGTGCCCAAAAGGCACAAAAATGTAACCATTCTGTTTACTGACTTCAAAGGTTTTACGGAGTTAGTAGCTAGCATTCCGGCAATCACTTTGGTCAATGAACTCAATGATATTTTTGGCCGATTCGATGAGATTGTCGAGGAGGCAGGAGTTGAAAAAATTGAAACAATCGGGGATGCATATATGGCTGCATGTGGCCTTGAAGAAGCGGTTAAAGATCATGCCATGAGTTGTATTAAAGCGGCACAACAGATGCTATCCTATCTGGAGGAGAGGAATAAGAAACATGAAATAAAATGGAGGATGAGAGTTGGGATACATTCAGGACCAATAGTGGCTGGCGTGGTTGGAAAGAAGAAATTCAACTATGATCTCTTTGGTGATACAGTTAATACGGCAAGTCGGATGGAATCATTAGGAAAGCCAGGCAAAATAAATATATCAGAAACAACCTACCAGCTTGTCAAAAATGATATCAGTTGCGAAACCAGGGAGAAAATTCAAGCTAAAGGAAAGGGAGAATTGGAAATGTATTTTATAAAATATAGCTAACAGTATGTATAGTGCATAGCACCCTGCGGGATGCTACGACACCGGACACAGAACGTTAGCGGTCATTCCCCAGATTCGACCGACCAAAATTTCAAGATAAAATAGAAATTTTTCTAGGGCAAATTAAATTCAGAACAAAACTCAACTTTTTTGAATAAAACATTTGCGAAACCGATTGATTGCACATATATTTGCAACCGAATGGTTTCGCTATTTGATAAAAATAGACAAATGAGAAAATTGAAATTACAAGTCCAAATGACCATAGACGGTTTTATTTCAGGACAAAATGGAGAAATGGATTGGATGGAGTTTCCTTGGACTGAAGACATTCTAAATTATGTTCGAGAAATTACTGAACCTATAGACACCATTGTTTTAGGTCGGAAATTGGCGGAAGGATTTATTGCACATTGGGCAAATGTTGCTAAAGACCCCAACAATCCAGAGTATGAAGGTGGTGTTAAGTTTGCTTCAACACAAAAAATTGTATTTACCAAAACTCTTGACAAATCAATTTGGAAAAACACTGAAATTGCTAATGGCGACTTGGTCGAAGAAATTACCAATCTAAAGAATATGCAAGGCCAAGACATTATTGCTTATGGTGGTGGTGAGTTCGTTTCCGCACTCATTAAAAACAAATTAATTGATGAGTTACATTTATTTGTAAATCCTGCCGCCATCGGTATCGGAATGCCCATTTTTAAAGAGTTGTCCAAAATGCAAAAATTTAACCTTGATGATGTACAAAAGTTTGATTGTGGCATTGTTGTAATGGTTTATAAACCTATATAATTATGCGTAGAGATGTTTTTCAAGCAATTGCAGACCCAACAAGACGAGCCATTATTATGCTTTTGGCTGTTGGTGCTTTAACACCCAATGCCATAGCCGATCATTTTGATACGAGCAGACAAGCTGTTTCAAAACATTTGCGAATACTTACGGAGTGTGAAATTCTCGTACAGGAGCAACAAGGCAGAGAAATTCATTATCACTTAAATGCAGGTAAAATGAAAGACTTAGAAAAATGGCTGGAGCAATTTAAACAGCTAATGGCTAAACGCTTTGACCAATTGGACACCGTTTTAGAACAATTAAAATCAAAAGGAAAATGAACCCAAACTTAAAATTTGACTTCATAGTCGATAAAGAAAAGAACACTGTTAATGTGGAACGCGAATTTGCAGCAAACCTTGAACTGGTTTGGGAAGCTTGGACAAATCCCGAAATTCTCGACCTATGGTGGGCACCCAAACCCTATAAGACAAGAACGAAATCAATGGATTTTCGTGAAGGTGGTATGTGGCTTTACGAAATGTACAATACCGAAGGTGAAAACCCACAAGAATGTCATTGGTGTAAAAATGATTACATCAAAATTTCACATCAAAAAATGTTTTCGGGTTTAGACGCATTCTGTGATGAAAACGGAACGGTTAACCCAGAAATGCCCCGAACCAAATGGACAAACGAGTTCAATGAAAATGGAGAGAAGACCCTTGTAACCATTACGGCCAAATACGATAGTCTTGCGGACTTAAAAAAGATTATTGAAATGGGTTTTAAAGAAGGCTTTACGATGGCTATGGAAAATCTAGACCAATACATTGAAGCACAATTTAAACTGCGCAATCAAAATAAAACCAACAATATGCCAAGAGTAACGACCTACTTAAACTTCGCAGGTAATACAGAAGAAGCTTTCAAATTTTATAAATCTGTTTTCAAAACTGAATTTATAGGTAAAGGCATTGAACGTTTTGAAGATGTGCCTGCAAGTACCGAAAATTGGCCTCCCGTTGCCGATAACGTAAAAAAAATGGTTTTGCACGTTGAATTGCCAATAGTTGGTGGGCATATATTAATGGGTACGGACGCACCAAAAGAAATGGGCTTTAAATTAACAAGTGGAAACAATATGCATATTTGCCTAGAACCCGCAACAAGAGAAGAAGCCGACCGGCTATTTATTGAACTTTCTGTAGATGGCAACATTACAATGCCAATGGCAGATATGTTTTTTGGTGCTTACTTCGGAGAATTTACAGATAAGTTTGGTATCAATTGGATGATTAATTATCAAAACAAATAACAAGAATGAAAAAAGATAAAATCATATTCTGGATAGCTACTTCCATCATTTTTGTAATGGAAGCAATAATTCCTTTGGCGACGCTTTTATTTGCACACGAATACTTTAACGCTGGAACCAAGCCCTTGGGCTATCCTGATTACTTTGCCTATGCTTTAATGGTTTGTAAAATATTGGGGGCAACTGCAATAATGTTCCCAAAACTTCCTGCTAAGCTTAGGGAATGGGCGTACGCAGGTTTAACATTCAATTTAGTTTTTGCAGCTATAAGCCATATAGCGGTAGACCAGATTATAGCCTATATCTTAATGCCCATCGTAGTAGGTATTATTCTAGGGGTTTCTTATGTCTATTCACAAAAAATCAGACTTAAAACTAAAAATCAATAATTATGTCATTCAAAACATACATCAAAAACATAGAAGATAAAACAGGTAAAACCGCTGAAGAATTTCAAAAACTAGCTGAGGAAAAAGGCTTTACCAATAATGGAGCGTTAGTAGCTAAAGCACAGAAATAACTAACTGGCTAAAAAAAGATTTTGAATTAGGTCACGGACACGCTATGGCAATGTATGCCTATATCAAAGGGAAAAGAGAATAGATATTCAGCACTATCAAAATGACCAAAATAATATCTTGTCCTAATTGTGGCAACTCACCCAAAATGGAGTTCTTAAAACAGTTTAACATAGCCTTTGCTGAAGGCAATGTTACTTTTTTAATGGAAAACGTAACAGACGATATCGTTTGGAACATTATTGGTGAGAGGAAAATCGTAGGAATAGAAGCTTTTACAGAAGAATTAGAGAAAATGCAATCTGTAAAGGTTTCTGAATTGAAATTAGATCAAATCTTATCCCACGGCAAAGAAGGTGCTGCAAACGGGGTAATGACAATGGAAAACGGAAAGCATTATGCGTTTTCAGATTTTTATGTTTTTCAAAGTGCAAAGGGTGAAAAGGTAAAAGCCATTACCTCGTATTGTATAGAGGTTTAGATTACTATGACCATATAAAGGTTTGAAAAAAATGAAATCAATAAAAATTTTATTTGCTCATAGTGGTGGCAGACAAGATGGCGCAGGGCAAGGAAGTTCTGAATTAGTAAGGTACTTAAAAAATGAATTGGGTAACGAATTTGAAATTTTTTACCCAATAATTGATGCCCCAGAAGCTCCAACTTATCAAATGTGGAAAAATATTTTCACAAAAGAGTTTAAGAAAGCGAACCAGCCTACAATCCTTATTGGGCATTCGTTGGGAGCTTCAATGCTGCTTAAATTCATTTCAGAAGAAAAGCCAAATGTTTTGATTTCAGCACTGTATTTGGTTGCCACACCATTATGGGGGAAAAACGGTTGGGATGTGGACGAATTTGTACTCAAGGATAAATTTGAAAACGAACTCAAACAAGTGAATAAGATTTTCCTCTATCACTGTAAAGACGATACAATTGTCCCATTCAAACATTTGAATTTCTATAAAAAGACCTTACCTGATGCAACCGTAAGAGTTCTAAACGGAACAGACCATGCATTTGCAAACGGACTACCTGAATTAGTTGATGACATCAAAATAAACCTTGGAGTTTAAAGGACAAAAGAAATAACAACGCTCCTATAACATTTAAAAAGACAACCATACAAAATTAATCTTAACAGCATGATAAAAGAAGAAATTGCAAAGGCATTCTCCAACGGGGAATTTGAAAGAACCTACGATTTCATAGCTAAAAATGCAGAATGGATTGTAATCGAAGAAGACAAATTCACAGGTAAACAAGCTATTATTGATAATTGTGAACAAGTTGGAAACTACTTCAAGTCTGTTACGACTGACTTAAAAACACTCAACACCATTGCAGATGGAAATAATGTTGTAATTAATGGAACAGCAGAATTTTTAAGAGAAGGAAAACGGGTTTCGTTTGTTAGCGCTTGTGATGTTTATGAGTTTAATGATGTGAATCAAATTCAGAAAATTACTTCGTATTGTATCCAGTCCAAGTAACAATTATAAGCAAGATAAATTATGGCAAAAAGTAAAGTGATGGAAATGCACAACGTTGGAATCGTTGTCGAATCTTTGGATAACGCTATTGCATTTTTCTCAGAAATTGGTTTGAAACTGGAAGGACGAATGATGCTAGAAGGAGAATGGGCAGGACGTGTGACAGGGCTAGGAAATCAATCTGCTGAAATTGCAATGATGGTTACTCCTGACGGTCATTCCCGACTTGAATTATCGCAATTCTTCACCCCTCAAATAATCGCAGATCATAGAAACAATCCAGTAAACTCACTTGGCTATCTAAGAGTAATGTTCAGGGTTGACAATCTTGACGAGCTACTGACTCGACTTGAGAAATATGGTGCTAAGGTAGTTGATGAAGTTGTACAATTTGGGGAAACATATCGACTTTGTTACATACGCGGAGTTGAAGGTCTTCTCGTTGGATTGGCAGAACAACTTGGCAATGAAAGTGCCACTGAAATTATAGAAAAAAACGACACTTTCAACGAATTGAAGAGAACAACGAACCGCTAACAATGCTAAAAATAATGCGGTAATTACTGCTTAATCAAAGGTTAGTACGCTTTTGTTACGTCCGATTTTCTTTCGGAAAATCCTCGCATACAAACCCGCAACTATTCTTATACATAAACGTTGTGCCGCATGCTAGAACTTTCTACATTATATAAAAATTGAAGATATGAGAAAATTATTTTTAACTGGAGTGATTTCAATCCTGACTTTATTTTATGCATGGTCTCAACAATTAGCCTTCCCTACTGCAGAAGGATACGGTAAATATACTGTTGGTGGACGTGGTGGAAATGTATTTGAAGTCACAAATCTTAATGATTCAGGAGAAGGAAGTCTAAGGGCCGCATTAGAAGCTAAAGGACCTAGAACAGTTGTCTTCAGAGTTTCGGGTACGATAACGGGTAATTTTAGTATCAAAAATGACAGTATAACTATTGCTGGACAAACGGCTCCTGGTGATGGAATATGTATCAAAGGAAACCTGTCTACCGATGCCGATAATATAATCATTCGGTATATTCGAGTAAGGTTTGACCCTTCCACAGGTGAAAATGACGGAATAGGAGGAAGGTATCATAAGAATATTATTTTCGATCATATATCTGCTAGTTGGAGTACCGATGAAACGATGACACTTTACCATAACGAGAATACAACGGTTCAATGGTGTATTATTGCACAAGCGTGCCCCAAAGGCAGTTCCGATGATCATCGTTTTGGGGGAATATGGGGAAATAAATACGGTTCTTGGCATCATAACCTTTTTGCACATAATGCTAGTCGAAACCCACGTTGGGCTTCTGGCAGTGGGTTTAATGATTACAGAAACAATGTAATTTATAATTGGGAATATGCAAGTAGTTATGGAGGTGAGGCACATCAGAAAGGGGATAGGCGCAACCCACCAATTGAACATTCTACGATTAACATAATTGCCAATTATTATAAGCCAGGACCCGCAACCGATTCAAAAGTGAGGAGCTGTATTGTTGATCCCTCATCAAGGGATGAAGATGCTGACGCGGGAAAATGGTGGGTTTCTGAAAATATTGTTGATGGATACCCTAAAGTCACTGACAATAATTTGTTGGGGGTGACAAAAACAAGTGCGGCGTATAAACTCAACCAACCATGGCCTGCAATGGAAATTAATCAACAAACAGCTGAAGAAGCTTATAAAGCTGTATTAAAATACGCGGGTTGTTCTTTACCTACACGAGATGAAGTAGATGCAGATATTATCGATGATGTTCTTCATGGAACAGCAAAATATGGCAATAAAGGTATTATTGATATTCCAAGCGATGTTGGTGGCTGGCCCGAACTAAAAAGCTCCCCCGCCCCCATTGACACAGACCATGACGGAATGCCTGATTACTGGGAGATTAAAAACAAGTTGGACAAACAAAACCCTGATGACCGCAATGTAGTAGCTTCGGATGGATATACTATGTTAGAAAAATATTTAAACAATATAAATTAAAAGCACGACGGCACAACAGTGGCTATAAGTAATTGCTTGTTCTCGCCTACTTTGAAAATTCCTGCGGAATTTCCAACTTGGCGTGTATTGGCGAAGTTAAGTGCTAAACCACGCAACTACTCGAGCCGAGACAATATGCGGCAGCTTAAAGACGACACAACCAATGACTAAAAAGAAAACAGAATGAGAAAACTTATAATGTGGAACGTAATGACACTTGACGGATATTTTGAAGGAAATAAAAATTGGGATTTATCATTTCATAATGTCATTTGGGGACAAGAGCTTGAAAAGCTAAGTATTGAACAACTGCAATCTGCAGACTACCTCGTATTCGGACGCGTGACTTGGGAAGGTATGGCAGCATTTTGGACAAAGGCAGAATGTGATGCAGCTGAACAAGAAGTTGCGAAATTGATGAACAGCATACCAAAAATTGTTTTTTCTAAAACCTTAAAAACTGCTGACTGGAACAACACGACAATTATCAAAGATAATGCTACGGCTGAAATTCAGAAATTAAAAGAACTAAGCGGAAAAGACATTTATGTTTTCGGTAGCGCAAACCTTTCAGAAACATTTATTGATGACAATCTATTTGACGAATATCGTATTGCTATTGCACCAGTTATCTTAGGTAGTGGACGACCACTTTTCAGACAAGGCATTAATTCTAACAACTTAACTCTCGTTTCGACACAACAACTTTTGACGGGTGGAGTGGTGTTGAAATATTCAAAAAAACAAAATTGACAATTTCTAAAATGACACGAACCAATAACGAAGGACAAGAAAGCCAACCGCATAACAGCACCTACCCAAAAGGCGGGGTTTAGTGTTCCAAGGACAGCTTTGTGGTTACTCAAACATTAGTTTTTCAAATCAAGTTTTGTAGTGAAAGCCCCGCCCTTCGGGTAGCTGCAAACCGTCAGTCTGCGCAAAAACCTGCCCTTTCTAAATAACTTTGTTGATTATCTCTAAAGCTTCGAGGGCCATAACATTCTGATATCGGTTATCTTAATGGTATGGATTTTATAACAGGTTTTAACAGGGACCAAATGGTAATGATGGATTTCGAATCGGAAGTGGGACCCGATTCGTGGGCGCGGATAGTGGATATGTTTGTGGATATACTACCGCTAAGCACTTGGAGATATGTACCAAAAACGGGATCACTCCCTTCTCCTCGCCAAAGGAACATTCATCGCAGCACAACGGCCTTTACCCAATGGTCGATTTCAGGTACGATAAAATAAAGGATACCTACACATGTCCGGCCGATCAAGTACTGACTACCAATGGGACGGTATACAACAAGGCGGGGCACAAAGTAAAACATTATAAAAACCGACGGGCCTGCAAGGTATGCCCGGTAAGGAACCTATGTACCGTAAATAAAAACGGACGGTTCATAGAGCGCTCCATTTATCAGGAGGCCCTGGAGGAAAACCAAAAAAGGGTCGATGAAAACCCGGAATATTATAGGCTGAGGCAACAGATCAACGAGCACCAGTTCGGGACGATCAAAAGACAATGGGGCTTCACCTACACCCTGATGAAAGGAAAACAAAATGTGCTCGCCGAGGTCGACCTGATAATGATATGTTACAATCTGAGAAGGCTTATGGCCATTCTCGGCCCAAGGGCGCTGAAAAACAGGCTAAAAGGGCTTGGACTTGGACTATCCCGCCTATTCGGGGCCATTTCCGCCAATTTGTACCGCTTTCTTTTCCCACACAACTTATTTTACGGCCAAAAAACCATCCATAAAACCATCATCACATCGCTTTAGATCAAAATTGATCCCTTATTTTTATACGAAATGGAGTTACTGCGCAGACTCCCGTTGGCAAACATTGTTAAAGATCAAATGAAAAATTTAAAACTATTTTTTTTCTTATCCCTTACCTTTTTTATTCATAGTTGTTCTGATAGAAAAGTATCTAGC
This sequence comes from Kriegella aquimaris, assembly GCF_900103215.1. GTDB lineage: Bacteria > Bacteroidota > Bacteroidia > Flavobacteriales > Flavobacteriaceae > Kriegella > Kriegella aquimaris. The sequence continues at coordinate 3,096 of NZ_FNGV01000024.1, read as the reverse complement.
GGACTGACTCAATTTAAGAATGTTAGCTCCATATCCGACTTTGCTTCTGAATTATGGATAGAAGGAAACACTTTCAAAGGCTCATTTTCTGATGATTATAACACGTTCTATTTCTTTAGAAAAGTTGCACCTGAAATAGAGGAATACATTCCATATAAATCAAATTTTATTAATGGAAAGTGGGAAGCACCTAAAATCATGGGCTTTTACGATAAAAAGAATTCTTATTCTTACCAATTGAATATACCAAATAATAATAAACTTATTTTTATTTCAAATAAGAGAACTAAAAAGGACACAACTCAGAATCCAAATTACAATTTTTGGGAAATTGAATTAACCGATAATAAAAATACTAACCCAAAAGAATTAGGTTACGAAAATCTAATTTACAGCTACAACTCGCAACCTTGCATAACAAATAATGGAACTATATTTTTCACTTCGGACTTACCAGATTGGAGTAAGACTCTTTCATACAAAATGGAATGTAAAGGTGATAAGTATTTAGAGCCTGAATTGTTCGAACCAGTAAATCATTGGAGAAAAATCAAAGACTGGACAGTTTATGAATTTTGTATGTCGCCAGACGAAGACTATATCATTGCTTGTATTGGCAGTAAAAATGGAAGTGTAAATTCAATTGATTTGTACATCTCTTACCTTGAGGGTGAAAAGTGGACAATTCCAAAAAGGCTGAACGATAAAATAAACTCAAACAAAACTGAAAACTTTCCAACAATAACGAATGATGGAAAGTATTTAATGTTTACTAGAGAATTTTCAGAATTCAAGATTATTCCGACCAAACTATTTGTAGAAAAAAAATAATTATTCAATAGAGCAAATGAAGGAGAATCGCCTGACAAATAAACGATTGATCAACTTTACAAAGAACCCAGAATTTTGACATCTAATGGTTAGAATATTTGAAATAAAAGTAATTGCGATCATTTTGGTATTTACTAGCCTAATTTCTTTATTAAATTTTAAGGGCAAAATTTTAACTTTGAACTATTTTAATGACGGCCTAAAGATTTTGTACCTTGGAAATATGGGTGTTTTGATAGAAAGCGAGAGTCAAACTATTCTTATAGATGGATTTCACAAAAAATATAAGCCAGCTTATAACCACCCTTCTGAAGAAACGGTTGAATCTCTAATCCATGGTAAATTCCCAGAGTTTACCAAACTTGAATTAAGTTTAGTTACTCATAAACACAAGGATCATTTCAATCCTGAATTAACATTACATTTTTTAAAAGAAAATGTACAATCATTAACAATTGGTCCAGCTCAAGTAAAAGAAGAGTTGGAAAAAACCGAAAACAGCACAGAAAAAATTTTGGAACAAGTCAAAGTCGTAGGCTTGGATAATCAAATAAATACAATTAAACATCAGGAAATACTTATAAAATCGATAAGATGTGATCACACCTATCAAACAAAACATAAGAACATTCAGAATGTTGCTCATTTAATCCATGTAAACGGATACAAAATACTTCATATTGGAGATACTGAATGGGACTTATCAAAAGTTGCATTTAATAAACTAAACTTAGTAGAATCTAATATTGATGTTGCTATATTGCCTTTTTGGATGTTGATTGATGAAAAAGCAAAATATAATGTGAAAGAGTATATCAACCCCGAGGTTGTGATAGCAAGCCATATTAATCCCAACGATTCCAACCAAATTGTTAAGGAGATACACAAAAACTTCCCGAAAGCAGTTAGTTTAGTAGAATTAAATAAAGTTGTTTTAAATATTAAAAAATAAAGTATAAATATTAACTTAGGAAGTGTTACTAGCATTAAATATATGAAAAAACGTTTGCAACAATGATAACCTCAATTACGGTGGACTCGACTACGTCCGAATCCACTCGGAATTGCTAACGTTGTAAGCTCCCCTTAAAACCGAACTGTTTAAAAGTAGAATAATAATCTTAATTTTAAACGGTATTATGTTGTAATCTCCAAATCTTACCCCAAAACTTTGCGCATGGATCCTGTGGAATTTCTTCCGCGTTCCGGTAGATAAGCGAAAAGAAGAAATTCCATAGGGCGCACCCTACTTTTGGTTTGGAACGCTGTCTTTTTCCTTTATCCATTTTTGGTAGGAATTATAGTGCTCGGGATACTGGTCGAAATACCCTCTCAAACTCGATATAACCTTTTGCTCCCCTTTGGAATAGGCCTTTTCTTGAATATGGTCTATTTGGGAAACTTGAAAAACCAGATAACCGATGATGACCAATGAGAGGAGCCAAATGGAATACTGGAGCAATAGCTGTGCTTTTGGGATCAGGCTTGCTTTTGAAATCTGCTTTTCCAAATTGTTAAAGGACTCGTGAAGTTGTGAGCTCTTGGCCTTTTCAGTTTTTAGGTGCTCTTTGAGCATGTATTCGATTTCCGAGGTATCCGGCCGTATTTTGATATTGTCCGTATTTTGGGTCAGTTTCTCCAGCCTTTCCAAAGACTTGTTGAACCCGTCCAGCTCATCGGTGAGCAATTCCATCACTTCGTCCAGTTTTTTATATCCCATAGCTTTTTGTATTAGTATCCGATTCCTCTATCGATGGCCCTTTTGATGGTTTTTTTCAGCATATTTTTCGCCATGCCCGAAGCCAGATTGGCACTCATTTCCAAAGTTTTGCCCAGTACCTGGACCGATTTTCCTACCCCCAATGTTTTTCCCATGCCCTTGTGCCGTGAAAGCTGCCCCATTATTTTTCCCCCGGACATGGAACGGTGCACTTCGCTTGCCTTGAAGTTATATCCTTGGTATTTAAACCGGAATCCCTGTAATCGGTTCGCCCTGTTGATACTTGGGATAACTTCTACGTTCCTTTCTTTCATTGCCCTGATATAACCATCGAGCGTTTGTGGCCTTTCGTTTTCCATTACCCTATGGTGTATATCCTTTATTTCATGGCGTATCTGTATGGAATCCAGTTCCTTTTCCAGCTGTACCTCTTTGACCGTGGTCAGCCCCATGTCCTTGGCCACCTTTTCGGCGGCCCATTGGCTGCGTTTCCCTATAAAACTGTCATTGTAGGCCTTGCCATCAAAATCGATGCGGTTGACGTA
>NZ_FNGV01000023.1 GCF_900103215.1 Kriegella aquimaris | reverse complement strand
GTTGACCCAGTTGAAATTGATTCCCATGGGCGGCAACAAACACATCCGACAAAAATTCTTTGACAAGGAGGTTATCGATGCCTGGCTAATGGGCGGACCCAATCTATCGGACGACTATTTGGAAAGGGAATTCGATAAACAACTTTCCAGAAATAAGTAGCTTTATTTCAGTACAGTATTTAAGTTTTTAATCAATAAAATAATCGTGAAGAAGTATAAAAAGATGAAAAACGGATATCGAAATCATTACCCAATGAATTACGTATGAGTAAGAATTCAAGATGTGTCATTGTCATGACAAATCTTGCTTTTGCTCCCGATGGTCGCAAAAGGCCGTACGTTATAAAATGGCCATCGATATATGATTTAGAAAAACGTCTTGGTTGGATAAAAATTAATAGGACCTGTTTCCACAATAGTAAAAATACCGGAAGTGAAAAAGGAGTTCGTGCAATTCAGATGTTCCATCTATGAGAAGAAACTGCTCAGGGTCAAGGCCAAAAAGAGCGGGCTTTCCCTAAGTGAATATTGTCGCCGTGCCGCTTTTAACGATCGAATTATCGAACGGCTTTCGGAGGAACAGATCGAAACCTACAAAATGCTCTTGAAGTACCAGAACAATTTTAAGCTTATCGGAAATATGTTCAAAAAACGGAACCCAAGATTGACAGCGGAAGTGACCCAACTTGCCAGCGAGATACGCGAGCACCTTTTAAACTTTAGGAGATGATCGGCATGGGGAAATCCATATCGCATACGGGAGCCTCAATGGGCTATGGACTGAGCGAGGAGAAAAATCCGGTGATCGTTTATAGCCAACATGTGGCAGGGGAGACCCCAAAGGAGATTACCCAAGAGTTCAAGATCATCCAGCAACAGAACCACCTTTGCCGGAAAAATACCTTAAGTTTTGTTTTGAGTCCGACCATTGAGGATGGAAAGGAACTTGTGAACGAAGGGCTTCATGAAATCACCGAACGCTTTTTAAAGGAAATGAAGCTCCAGGAGAACCAGGCCATTGCCTTTGTACACCGGAACAAGGCGCATGTACATATCCATCTGTACGTGAACCGCATCAACTTTCAGGGCAAGGCGTACAAGGACAGCTTTATCGGGAAACGGAGCCAACAGGTGGCCGAAAGGGTTGCAAAGCAAATGGGGCTGACCACGGTCAGGGAGGTACAACAACAAAAACTGGACAGCGTCAAGGAAATCAGGGCAGAGATCAAACAGCTCCATGAAAAGGTCATGACCGAAATGAGACCTAAGGATTTTGATCAGTACATCAAATACATGGAACAAAACGATGTCGAGGTCATCCCGAGCATCAACAAGCAGAACCGGCTTCAAGGCTTTCGTTTTGCCTACAACGGAGAGAACCTGAAAGGAAGCGAGGTACACCGCTCCATGTCAATGGGCAGAATTGCGGAACGTATAGGCTTCGATAAGAGTGCGACAAAGAAAATAGCCAAGGACAATACTTTAAAAGTGTTGGGCAAGACCGTGGGAATAACGCCCAATTTGGCGGCGAACATCGCGAAAAAGGCCATCAAACTGGCCGTCAAAAAATCGATCGGATTAGGAATGCAAATATAGGATTATGGCAAAATTGGATGAAATAGCGGAATTGCTAACGGAAGAAATCAAAGGCTTCGAAACTTCGGTCGACCGAATGGAAGAACTAAAAACCTTTTTGATGACCTATAAAATACAGGCCGATACTTCTGATATCGACTTTATTCTTACGCGATACAACGATTACCAAAAGAAGGCTATTGAAGACCAACATAAGATGATGGCCAACGCGGTGTATTATATCAAGAACTCCATGAACTTTCCGAAGTGGTCGATAAAGCTGTTCTCGGGTCTCTTGATAATCGCCTTCGTGGTATTGGGTTATTGCGTTTATAAAGTCTCCCAAATCCCTGAAAAAAGACAAGAAGCCTTTGGACAGGGAGAATAAAAGGCGGTAGCGCATTTTCGGGCATTCTTCGCGGCCAGCTCAGAGGCAGGCGAACGCTATGAGAAATGGAGAACACCCCAAAGCAAAGAATAGGTTGCGCCCTATCCGGTTTTTGCTTTACGCTTATCTGCCGGAACACTACAAAAACCGGACAGGATCCACACGCAAAGTTTTGGGGTAAGATTTGGGCGGGGAAAGGCAAATAATTATTGTTTCTTACTTGCAATTCACTATATGATGATTGTTATTTCAATCGAAAATGATACATTTGTATGAAATAACAATCATTTTGGTTATGGCTAAAAGAAAACAAACGCTGTTCCCCAAACACATAAAGGTTTTAGAGCGGATGGGAGAAAACATAAAACTGGCTCGGAAGAGAAGAAAACTTACAACGCTTCAAGTTGCTGAAAGGGCTGATATTGTTAGGAGCACACTTTACCTTATAGAAAAGGGCGACCCTAGCGTGGGCATTGGCTCCTACTTTAATGTATTGCGGGTTTTAGGGTTACAAGATGATTTTCTAAAAGTAGCTGCTGATGACGAATTTGGAAGAAAACTACAAGACCTAGATTTATTATAAAAGGGAGGAATGGCACAAGGTAAATTTGATATATACGTTTATGCGCATTGGCAGGGAATGCCAGAGGCTAAGATGATAGGTGTACTTGCGGCCCATTATGCCAAAGGAAAAAAAGCCTTTAGTTTCGAATATGATAAAAATTGGATAAAATCGGAACAACAGCTACTATTGGATCCCGATATTCAATTCTATTCAGGACCACAATATCCCAATAACAAAGAAAATTTCGGAGTCTTTTTGGACAGTATGCCTGATACTTGGGGCCGAACCCTAATGAAAAGACGAGCAGCCCAGGAAGCAAGTGAGCAAGACAAAAAAGCACCTACTTTATATGAAATTGATTATTTATTAGGAGTATATGACGAAAGTCGAATGGGAGCATTACGTTTTAAAACTGACCCTAACGGCCCGTTTTTGGATAATAATGAGAATCCTACCCCCCCTTGGTCGTCAGTGAGGGAACTACAAGAAGCCGCCAAGCATTTGGAGAATGACACCGATAACGAAGAAGTAAAAAAATGGTTGGCCGTTCTAATGGCCCCAGGATCTTCTTTGGGTGGAGCAAGACCCAAGGCCAATATTTTGGATGAAAATGGAAATCTTTGGATAGCAAAATTTCCTTCAAAGAATGATACTATAGATAAAGGAGCATGGGAATTTTTGGCATATCGATTGGCAATAAATTGTGGAATCGAAATGGCACCCTCCCAAATTGAAAAAATTACTGGAAACTATAATACCTTTTTTACACAACGTTTTGATAGGATAGGGAAAGAGCGTATCCATTTTTCATCAGCCATGACCATGACAGGGAATAATGAGGATACTATCCGAGATAGCCCAGCAAGTTATCTGGACATTGCCGAATTCATCCAAACCAATGGGGTAAACATTGATAAAAACCTACACCAGTTATGGCGTAGGATTATTTTTAATATCGCGGTTTCGAATACCGATGACCATTTGCGTAATCATGGTTTTATCTTGACTTCAAAAGGTTGGATACTTTCTCCCGCTTATGATATTAACCCATCGATAGACAAAGACGGACTAGTATTAAATATTGACATGGAGAACAATGCTTTGGATTTGGAGCTGGCAAAAAGTGTAGGGGAGTACTTTCGTTTGGACGATATACAAATGGATATTATTATCGATGAGGTTGCCAATTCAGTTAGCCATTGGAAGGCAATAGCCGGAGAGATTGGAATTCCGCGCTCAGAGCAGGAACTTATGGGCAGTGCCTTTAAAAATGGTATTGGTTTAAGTTAGGTTTTGCACTTGGCTATTGTTGGATATTTTTCGTAATTTTATCCTGTAATTAACACACAATCAATACGTTCTTAAGCTATTTATAAATCGAGTGACCATATAGGGATTTGATTTTTATAAGTACACTCAAAATACTGAAAATCAATCATTTGTAACGATACGTGGGGTACTGTCATCCCGACGAACCACTTTTCATGTGGTGTTAAAACACTGTTAACTGACTAGTTGACAGTGTTTTTTGTTTTATATGATATCGGATGAAATCATATGAAATCACCTAAAAGGTGTAGAGTTCGGTGAAGGAATCGGTACACAAGTTGTTGTAATTAAAATTTGGATTTTATCAGAGTCAAGAACACAAGAAGCTTTTTTTTAAGCCAAATTTTTATAGATTCGGTGACCCTACTAGTATGTTTTTTCAAAAATATCCATCTGATTTCACCATTGGTTCCATGAGGTTAAGAAAGATACGGGTAATTCTTTCAAAGAATTGATTGATGGCATAACAGTCTTCGATACGACCCTGAAGTACAATGAAATAAGTAGGGTATATTGTTATATCAAAAATAGCTTTTTGAAGTCAAATCAAAATAAGGATTTTAAAATTTCGGCTGAAAGATTATGAGACCGCAACTCTTTGAAATAAAAATATGGACTATTCCCAATGAAGTGCTTATTTTTAGACCATAAGTAATTGATCACTGGTATCAAAGAACAATATCTATATGAAATTAATACATCTTTTGAAGTGTTTTATTGTGGTAATACTGTGCCCCTTTTGCACACTAGCACAAAATCAGTCAAAGTTATTTACGAATGACATATGTCTGCCAAGCACGCTCTATATGCTTTCGGGTACGCAGAATGATATATTTGTTGAGCCACTAATAAAACGCTGGAGACCTTACAATGATGTGGTAAGGTTTTCAGGTTCATCCGAATACTCGCGACGACTACAACGTGTAGCCAGTATCACCGATCCTGTAGATGGAGCAACGGTTACCTTGGAATTGGTTAATCAAGACGAATTCAAAACGGTGAAGACCCTTACTTCGACCATTAAAGTAGGCCGAACAGGAGTTGGCAAGGATATGGTCACCGTATCAATTATTGGAGACAGTTTTACCCATGGCACATTCTTTAGCGATGCCTTGCTCAAGAAAAAATATGTACCCAAAATCAAGATGATCGGACTTCGAGAGGTTATTGAGTATCCAGGGCAATTTGATGAAGGCCGAGGCGGATGGACTTTAAAAGGTTACTTTAAAGTGACAAACCAACGTACACAAGCCTACAACGGGTTTTGGCAGCCAGAGGGAAAATATCGATACTGGGGTGCAACGGCGTTTTGGGAATTGGTCGATGAAATTTATTCAAACCCAGAGAAGAAGTGGAGTTTTGAAGAGAAATACAATACCAGTAGATACCATTCCAAGGCACAACTTTTCGATGCTACTACCGGCTATAAGTCAAACCCTGTCAAAAACGACCTAATGTATGATAATGCTCTGGAAAGCTATATGCTGTATAATGGTTCTAAATGGAAGAAAATAGCCTACGAAGATTTTATCTGGAGTTTTGACTATCGTAAATACCTTTCCATGTGGAATTTAGAGGGTCCTGAGATTTTAGCCGAATTTCTGGGGCTGAATGACTTTAGAAATGCTTCGGATCCTACTGCTATTGATTTTTCTGTATGGAATAAACAGATGGAGAAGGTGATAGCCTCATACCTTGAAGCCGTTTCATCTGGAAAGTTCGTTTTAATGATCCCATCTACAACTAGCGGTATATTGGATAACGTTGCAGGTGATTTTACCACAAAACAAAATGCCTGTATGTGGGAACTTCGAAAGAACATTATTGAGAGATTTGATAATAGAACAGATGAAAATATCTATATCGTAGATGCCGGAATAGCCATTGATAATTTACATGGCACATTATTTCGAAAAGATTCAACTTTTACATTGCCCTATTCGAGTTATAAAGGAGACGAGCGAATAGCAGTTCAATCTGGAAATCCACACCCCTACCCAAACTATCCGACCATGGGGGTATCCCTTGCTGCTTTTATTCAAAACTATCGAAAACAATAAGCGAAGAATGTTTCCTATACTAGTTTAGTAATACCCATTTAAATATTTTACTAAAATTAAAGAATGTATTAAGTTACCCAATGTGTGAAGCTCCGTTTTGCTAAATTCAACACATTTTTTATGAATGCCAGTCACGAACCTTACAACATGAAAATGGCAGCGTTCGCCCTTAAAAAATTAAGAGCTTTTGACATTTGATTTTCGACCGTTTTAACTGATATTCCCATATCCAAGGCGATTTCTTTATATTTCTTTTTTTCCAACTTACTTTGAATGAATATTTCTTTGCAACGAGGTGGCAACTGATTGATTAACTTATTTAACTTTTCCATTCTAAAATCAAAGAGGTCGTCTTCCAAAGTAACTTCAGAAATAACATCCCATCTTATTTTGTCCAAAGTGTCAAATTCAATTTTTTGACTTCGAATATGTTGCAAAAACTGGTTGTGACATGTCTTGAAAAGGTAGTTTTTGAGAGAAGTGGTAATCATAATAATCTCCCTTTTTTCCCATAGAACAATCATGGCATCTTGTACAATATCCTCCGACAAGGAACGGTTTTTGCACAGATTGAAAACGTAATTACAAAGCCAGTCGTAGTATTCTAAAAATAAATAATGATATGCCTTCTCGTTGCCTTTTCGTAATTTTTTAATCAGTTTTTGGTCGGTCATGTTGTGCTAAATACGGGCCAAATCTAAGAAAAAAATAAAAAGAATAGGGGTTTTTTGTTAATGTTGCATCCTTAGGTTAAAAGAAGTGCCAAATGCCTAAATATCATTTGCTGATAGATAAATATATTAATAGCACGATCTCTTCTGAAGAAAGAAAAGAATTGGAGCAATGGGTTCTAGAAAGTGATGCCAACAGGTCTTTCTTTAAAAACCGTATTAAAGAATCGAGTCGAAGAACATCTATCGATTTTGATGCCGAACTAGCATATCAAAGATTTTCGGAATCCCTGAAACTAAAGAAAAAAGTACGGAAACCTTTAAGTACATTATTGAAGTATGCGGCATTGATTGCAATAGTGATGAGCGTTGGTTTTTTAGCAAAACGGCAATTACTTACTAATACTCTCAAAACTTCAATAGAGGTTGTTGAAAATGAGGAAAAGACACTTATTGACAATGCTATTGTAATTAAGTTGGCCGACGGAACTACTAAGGTCTTGAATACGGAGAGTAAAGAGGCGGTAACTGATGCCAATGGTAATGTTGTCGCTAATAAAGGAAAAAATTCTCTTGTGTTCGATTCGGCAAAGGAGTCTGTAAATAAAAATCCAATATATAATGAAATTTTTATTCCCAATGGGGAAATTTTCAAATTACAACTTTCCGATGGTACGCTGGTATGGCTCAATGCGGGGTCAAAACTTCGTTTTCCGCAAAACTTTGACAATGCCTGCAAAAAAAGAATTGTCTACCTCGAGGGCGAGGCCTTTTTCGATGTTGCCAAAAATAAGGAAAAACCGTTCATTGTAAATACACAAGAGGTGGATGTCAAAGTACAAGGTACCCAGTTTAATATTAATTCTTATGAAAATGATGATTATATAGCTACGACGTTGGTGGAAGGTTCGGTCAGTGTCTATGAAACTAGGACACCGGAAAATACAATGCAATTAACCCCAAGTTTTCAAGCCAATTATGACAAGTTCGGGAATAACTTCATCAAGGCTAAGGTAGACGTCGATAAGTATACCGGTTGGATGCAGAACCGTTTAGTTATCGACAATCTAAAATTCCCAGAAATATTGATCAGGCTTGAACGCCGATACGCTGTGAAATTTGTGAATAATTCCGAAAGTTTAAACGATGAACTTTATAAAGGTGAATTTGTTGATGAGGACATTGCATCCGTTCTCAAGACCATTTCAATGAGCACTCCCTTTAACTATGAAATAAACCAGAACATAATTACAATAACGGAGTAAAAAAAGAAAGTGCTGAAGCTGCTCCCCATTATCAAGTCGACCATTGAATGATTAGTACTAACTACCAAAAACACTAAAAATTATGAAAAAAAGAGATGAAGACGATGCCATTAAAAAGAAGCGTGGCAAAAAATTAAAATGTATAATGAAGTATTGTTTTCTCGTCGCTTCTCTTATACTCTTCCAACTATCTGCCAATACGGGAATGTTACAGAAGAAAATTGAACTTAACTATGACAACGTTCCCTTAAAACGTATTCTAAATGAAATCAAGTCTCAAACGGGCTATCGTTTTTTTTATAACGTTAAGGAAATAGACGATAATCAAAGAATATCTCTTAACATAGATGGGGAAAATGTAAAGGAAGTTTTAAATAAATTGGCCTCAAAGGCAAATTTTGATTATAAAATAAATGACAATCAAATTGTTTTGACCCTTAAAAAAACCACTTCCTATAAAACACAACAGATAGAAATAATTGGTACGGTTACAGACGAAAACGGCACCCCCTTGTCAGGGGCCAATATTGTCGAAAAAGGGACGACTAACGGTGTGACCGCTGATTTTGATGGAAATTTCTCCATAACCCTAGAAAATGAGGAGGCTATTTTGGAAGTCTCTTATATTGGGTTTTCTACTCGAGATGTCGCGATTAATGGAAGGTCTCAATTGCAAATTGTGCTACAGGAAGATGCTGCCAATTTGGATGAAGTTGTTGTAGTTGGGTATGGAACTGCACGAAGAAAGGATATATCGGGGGCAGTCAGTACTGTTCGACTGGAAGATTCACCAATTGCCCTTTCTTCGAACACCAATGCTTTACAGGCGTTAAAGGGAAATGTTTCCGGTGTTAACATTGGGGTACAAAATTCACCAGGGGCGACACCGGGAATTTTGGTACGAGGGCAGAATTCAATCAATGGAAATAACGACCCGTTAATTGTTTTAGATGGCATCATTTATCTGGGAAGCATGACCGATATTAATACGGATGACATTTCCACGATCGACGTTTTAAAAGATGCTTCTGCAGCAGCCGTGTATGGTTCTCGAGCCGCGAACGGTGTAGTCGTTATTACTACTAAAAATGGCAAATCGGATAAACCAACTATCACCTATAATACATCGGTTGGTGTAAACACTTGGCAAAATAAGTTTGACATGATGGACCGAGAGCGATGGACACAAAAATTTGTTGCGCAAACTGTATCCATTGATTCCCCAGAAGAAATTGTTTTTGATGCCGCTTATGCGACTACTTTATGGGAGCAGAAGGATGTTGATACTAATTGGATGGACCTTATTTCTCGCAATGGCTTTAATCAAAATCACCAGGTAGCCGTCTCCGGCCGATCAGATCGCATAAATTATTATTTTTCCGGCGGATATACCAGTACTGAAGGTGTTGTTGTTGGCGACGATTATCAGCGTGTTTCATTGCGTACAAAGTTGGATGCCGATGTTACCGATTGGTTAAAAGTAGGAATAGACGGAACTTATAATAATAATGATTATTCCGGTGTTAGGGCAGCATTTGGCTTTAATTCTTATGCACAGACACCTTGGGGTTATCCGTACCGTTATGAAGGTATGCCAGTGAATCCGGGGGCTAATAGCGGTACACTATTGGAAAGATATCCTACCGGACAATCAATACCAAATCCTTTGTGGGGAACAGATGGATCAATCAAGGATATTGATTCAAGAAACTTTTATAGATTAAGTACGTATGCACTGATCAAGGTTCCAAAGGTTGATGGTCTGACCTACCGGTTTAATTTTTCAATTAATTCAAATAGTAATGAACGCGATAGATTTGTTTATGAGGATTATTATGTGGGAGAAGCAACCTCTACCCCCTATATTGATCGGTATTCCCCTGGGGAATTAGCAAAAAGATTATCACAGGCAAATGGGTATAACAACCGAACGAATAGTTATACTTATGTCATGGATCATATATTGAACTATAAAAAATTATTGGGAGACCATTATCTCGATGCAACATTGGTGGCGACCCGTGATTATTCATATAGCAAACTGGTAAGTGCGTCTGGAAGTGACTATTCTGCAAATGGAAATACATTGCTTGGGGTTGACGGAATTCATAAGGCAGCTGTTCAAAAAACAGATTTAAATGTTGTCGAAAGAGCCAATGTTGGTTATGTTGGCCGACTTGGTTATACTTATAAAGATAAATACCATTTAACAGCAACTATGCGTAGAGATGGTGCTTCCGTTTTTGGGGAAGATCAAAAGTGGGGTAATTTCCAATCAGTTGGGCTTGCATGGACGGCCTCTGAAGAGAGCTTTATCAGTGGATTCGAAAAAATGAACTACCTGAAGCTTAAAGCTTCCTATGGTAAAAACGGTAACCAGGGGCTCAGTCCTTATCAAACTCTTGCAGGAGTGGCTAGTGGTAATGATGGAGGTATTCGCTATGAATTTGGTGATGCCCCGTCAACTATATTGTACGGTGTTGATCAGACCAATTTAGGAAGCCCGAATCTTGGCTGGGAAACAACTACTGCTTTTAATGGTGGTTTTCAATCTATATGGTTTAATAATAGGGTATTTTTTGATCTTGATTTCTATTTCTCACAAACATCCGACCAGATTTTTCAACGTCAAATACCGATTATGACAGGATTTGGTTCAATCTTTTCAAGTTTGGGACAAGTGGATAACAAGGGTATTGAGTTAAGTTTAAGTACGATCAATGTTTCGAACGAAAACTTAACTTGGTCATCTGGTCTTACTTTCTGGAAAAATCGAAATAAAATTGTTAGCCTCTATGGTGACGATATCGATGGTGACGGAAAAGAAGATGATGATATTTCCAATAGCCTGTTTATTGGTGAATCCTTGGAATCTATTTACGGCTATAAATATATAGGTGTTGTTCAAGAAGATGACACGGAATACATTGCGAATGTAGGGGCCGAACCGGGAGACCCAATGTTTAAAGATATAAGTGGGCCTGATGGGGTGCCGGATGGTATTATCACAGCTGACTATGACAGGGAAATATTAGGTAACCGGAAGGAGAATTTTAGACTTAGTCTTTCAAACACGGTCGAGTATAAAAATTTTAGCCTGTACGTTATGGTCTCTGGAATTTTTGGTGGAGGGAAAGATAATTTTTACCAAAAAGAGAATGTATTACACAATTCTTTTAGGGATAGATATGCTATCAACGAAATTGATCACGACTGGTGGACACCAGAAAATAAAAGTGAAACATATTTACGGGCAAATGCTTATAGTAACCGTTATAAAGGATTGCAGTCTCGTGGTTTTATAAAGGTACAAGATATTAATTTCTCTTATAAATTTCCGAAAGATCTTATGGGCCGTATCGGATTAAATTCATTGCAGATTTATGCCAGTATAAAGAACCAATTTACATTTACCAATTGGTTCGGTGGTGGTGACCCTGAAGTGGGAATTAGACCAGATGATAATACGCAACCTGTTCCGACAATATATACGATGGGTTTAAAAGTAAGTCTCTAATTTATAAATAATAGATCAAATGAAAATCAACAACATAAAAATACAAGTTTTCGCTCTATTGATGTTATTGTTAACTTCTGTAGGGTGTGATGATGAAGAGTTCCTTAATGAAACGCCTAAAACGTTTTATACTACAAATAATATATTTTCATCAGATACACAGATTGACCAGGTAATTTTGACAATGTATTCGAGATTACGCAATTTCAAACTTACGAATGATCAAATGCACGGCATTGGTACCGATGTTTTGGATGCACCAGAGTTTAGGGTTTCAAATTCCTTTAGCGACTATAGTAGAATCAATGCGGAAAGTTCAAATTTCAAAAATGTTTATGATTTCTATTATAAGTTGATTGCAACAGCTAATACGGCCCTTTCTGCAGCCAACGGGGAGGATATTTCTTTCGAATCGGAAGCTAAAAAAGCTTATATTCTTGCTCAGGCCCGGTTTTTCAGGGCTTATGCACACGGAATGTTAGCGGAGCTTTTTGGGGGTGTTCCAATTGTAACTGAAGTAGCTACGGAGCCACGTTTTGATTATGTAAGGAGCACTCGCGAAGAGACGTATCAGTTCGCTATTGATGAATTGGAGGCCATTTTAAATGATTTGCCGGAAACAACAATACAGGGGGGGAGATTGGTAAAAGGTGTAGCCCAAAATTACTTAAGTGAATTTCATCTCGCTTTGGGGATAGAATCATCAAATGAAGCCGCCTATGATCAGGCCATCAAATATGCATCGGATGTCATTGACGGGGGAACTTATGCCCTGATGACAGAACGTTTTGGCGCCCGAATGGACGAGGAAAACACGGTAACGGGTGGTGCCGATGTATGGTGGGATTTATTCCGAAATGGAAACATAAATTATTCTGACGGAAATATGGAAAGTATATGGACTTTTCAGGTAGATTTTGATGCCTTTCTACAAGAAGATGGTCAATCAGTCTTAAATTATCCAAGATATTTTGCCCCGGTTTACAGGGCCATTGAAGGATTTGGTGGTGACGGAGATCCAGGAGGCGGTGTTGGAGAAGATGCAGGTGGGAGGGGCGTAGCGTTTTATGCACCAACTCCTTTAACAGAGTTTGCAATTTGGGACGAAAGTATATCTGCAGGCGACCAACGTAATGCTGAGCATAATATTAGCCGTAAAATATTTTATAACCAACCTGCAGATCCTCTTTTTGGAACCCAGGTTCCTCAGGATGTAATAGATGAAACCAATGAAGGTAGTGGATGGATTTTTCCGATTTTTTATAAATTGAATACCGATAAGTTCGATGGCTTGGATCAGGGCGAAAATAGGAGCAATATTTTCCGTGATGAATATGCCATTCGTTTGCCCGAAACTATTCTTCTGAGAGCTGAAGCTTATCACCGAAAAGGAGAAAATCAAAAGGCCGCTGATGACATAAATCTAATCAGATCTCGAGCACAATGCGAGGTACTGGCTACTGCGGGCGATGTTGATATCGATTATATTCTTGATGAAAGAGCAAGGGAGCTATATGTTGAGGAAAGTAGATGGAATACTCTTTTAAGAATGGGGGGGACAGTGGCTACTGATCGTATTAAAAAATATGCATTACATCCACATGTGGCTTTAACACTTACCTTCGATTACAACCTATGGCCCATCCCACAAAGTGCCATCGATAGAAATAAAGATGTGATAATGGAGCAAAACCCTGGTTGGACCAGGTAATCTGAAATAATGTTAAAACAATATCCGCTCTGAAAATTCTAGAAAGTTGAATTTGAAGAGCGGATATTTTATTTTGGATATAAAAATCTAGCTTTATAAATGGACAACAAACTTGTAAAGAAATCAAAGTTCATGCAATGTACGACAGGTGGTTTAGCTGTTTCTCCTCCGGCCTTAGTCAATTTCAAAGCGAACATTACCGTTGGGCAAGTCAAAGAATATAACAAACGATTGCATTGTGGGGTTTATTGATACCCGAGTATAGAATTCTAAAATTAAACAAATCCAGTATTTATGAAATTAATAACATCGTTAACAATTTTATTATTCATTGTAACAGGGTCGATATGTGCTCAAACAGCTGAAAAATCAATTACTACAAAAGGTTTTGAAACTTCGATTAAGGAACTGCCAATGCCAACAAAGGAAGGGAAAATTATGGCACCCGTTGTTGATATTATGCCCCACCTTAGAGGTTTTCACGATTATAAAAAGGTACGTGAAGAAATGGTGTTTTTAAAAAAGCTAGGTTTTAACAGGGTTTACTTTATATTGTGTCAACCTGGTTATTCTTCCTTCTCCGATCCAACTATTTCCGTTATGCAACCTGGTAAAGGCACGGGAAATCACACCTTGGAATCTATATTGGCCCTCGGAGATCCGAATTATGTATATTTATATGAAGCTCAAAGATTGGGTATGGAAGCGTGGGCAATCATAAAGCCATATGAATCAGGAACTGGGTTTACAATTCCTCATGGTGCCCATGCTCCGCTTAGTAGAAAACAGATAGAGACCATCGGCGGGCAACACATCAATTTTGATAATTTAATATCTGAAAATCCTGAATTAAGAGTAAAAAGAAAGCCTGAACCAGATGTTATACGAAATAGACTAAAGGAGCCCATAAAAACATTGGAGATTGCCTTCTCCCTGGATTCTTTTAAACAAAAAACTTCATCTAAGGATTATTTTGAATTTGAAGGAATGCGAGATTCAAAAATTCAAGTCCCTGAAATTACGCTTTGGCACAGTCAAGATAATGGAGAGTATATCAAATATGATGGTTCTATTGAAGTCGAATCAAAATTTGAAAATCGCCAGGTAAAAGATGCGAATGGTTTTCCATTAGCTGACAAGCCAAAACGTTTTCTGGTTTTAACGATTAAAAATTTTAGTTTTCCTGAAAAACATCCCTATATGGCAATAACCCTTGGCCAGCATAAGAATTTATATACAATTCCCTACTCCATGATAAGAGCGTTTACCCTCTCAGGGGAGATTCCTATAACAACTGGTGTGCATGTGAGAAATCCTTTAAGTGCAAAGGAGGGAAGGAAATCTCCGCAAGAAAGAGAATGGGGCCTGGAAAATCACACGGTTAAAGGTGAAGAAGCGGCCAAATTGTTCATGGATTGGGGTTTTGAGTTTGAATTTCAAGGAACAGGTCACTGGGGAGATGGTTGGGTGAGCAGTCCCGTGTACGGCATTGCTAAAGGCAAGCGCAAATATATGGCAGGAACCCCATGTGAAGCTTATCCTGAAGTTCAGGAACACTGGTTGGATCAAGCCGAACGTGTTATGAAAATGGGGTTTGACGGAATTGACTTCCGACTCCAAAATCATTCGGGAATGGTAACTGATTATGTAAATTATGGCTACAATGAGCCTATTATAAAGCGTTACAAGGAAAAATATGGGGTTGATATTCTCAAAGCAGAAGCAGACCCCTTAAAAATCATGGAAATAAGAGGCGAATATTTCTTGTCGTTTCTGGAAAAGGCGGCAGATGTGATACACACATCAGGTAAAAAAATGCAGGTTCATTTACGCCATTCTCATGAGGCACCTTTATTGTCCGATGATTTTAATGAGTTGGGGTTCTGGGCTATGCCTAAAATAGTGCTCGATTGGAAAAAAGCAATTGATTTGGCCGATGAGGTAACCCTTAAACATTATTATCGCGGTGATTACCGACCTTTGATGGGAGATAGCATTAAAGCATACGCAAACAATAGGGGTAAACGTGTGTGGGTCCATAATTATTTTACACAGGGCGATGGGGTTGATTACGATTTTTTAAATGCAATAGAGAAAGATAAAAGAGTAGGGGGCATTCTATTGTATGAAGTGAATAAAGGACTTTTATATACAGGTTTTCCCGATCAAAAATGGGGCCAGAATGAACAGAATATTCATAAATTGCAAAGTGTGCTACAGAAGTTGAATAAGAACTAGTTTTGAATCCTAGGTCTTAAAGATGTTTTATATTCACTGTGCCGATTGATAACTCAATTTTTCATATTCAACTTTTTTATGATATAAGCATTAACATTGTAGATTTCCTGAAATGAGTGAAAAATGATTATTATTAATGAGCTTTATTTAAAATATGGGAAAAGTTGAAAGAAGATCAGTTCTTAAAGCATTAGGACTTGCCTCGGTCGGGGCAATGACGCCTACAATGCTAAAAGCGGAAACGCTAAAAGAACCTTATAAGGTTACCGAAAAGGCAATAAAAACCGATATACTCGTAATTGGAGGTGGTACGGCCGGTACAATTGCCGCGATTCAAGCAGGAAGGGCGGGTGCAAAAACGATATTGATAGAAAGTGGCAGTCAGCTTGGAGGTACAATGACTACGGGCGGTGTTACTTTTCCCGGGATATTCCATGCGTGGGGTAAACAAATTATAGGAGGAATAGGTTGGGAACTGGTTACGGACTGCGTGAAATTAAACGGAGACGAATTACCCGATTTTTCAATCCCTCCAGACAGCCACTGGAAACATCAAGTTTCGGTAAATGGTTTTTTATACACCCTTGTTGCCGAAGAGAAATGCATTGAAGCAGGTGTCAACATTCGCTATTATGAAACCCCGACCAGCGTGGAGTTCAGAAATGGAAATTGGATCGTGCAAACGACGGGCAAGGGAATTACCACCCAAATAACATGCAATCAAATAATTGATTGTACCGGTAATGCATTAATAGCTTCAATGGCCGGTTTTGATGTGCTTAAGGAAACTGAAACTCAACCAGGGTCGCTGATATTCCAAATAGGAGGTTATGATTATGATTCGCTCGATTTAACAAAAATTCCGAATGAATACCATCGTGTTCTTAGACAGAACATGGTTAAAAATCAGTCAAGATCAAGTTCTGAGAATACATTTGTTCCTTATGGCTATGTATATGTTCCCGGGGCGGATTCTACCACTGCAGAATCCCATACAATAGCCAATAATGATGGTAGGTCAACTTTATTAAATTTAATACGGAAATTGAAGACTTTTCCGGGCTGTGAAAATTTAAAAATACTTGATTTAAAAACGGAGACTGCTATACGAGAGACTTACAGAATTGATGGCATCTACAAAGTGACCCAAAGCGATTATTTGGAAGGAAAAGTATTTGAAGATTCTATTTCAAATTCATTTTATCCTATTGATCTTCATATAGTTGGGAAAGGAATTCATCAGGTGTTCTTAAAACCAGATGTGGTGGCAAGTATTCCATTAAGAGCACTTATTCCGAAGAAAAGTAAAAACTTTCTTGTGGCAGGACGATGTGTAAGCAGTGACCGAATGTCTAATTCAGCGCTTCGAGTGCAAGCCTCGTCAATGGGTATGGGGCAGGCAGCTGCAGCTGCAGCGGTTTTGGCAAATAAGCTAGG
This sequence comes from Kriegella aquimaris, assembly GCF_900103215.1. Taxonomy (GTDB): domain Bacteria; phylum Bacteroidota; class Bacteroidia; order Flavobacteriales; family Flavobacteriaceae; genus Kriegella; species Kriegella aquimaris. The sequence goes on along the minus strand of NZ_FNGV01000023.1, from coordinate 20,842 downwards.
GGTGTCGCCTCATGAAGTTCCTATTGAAGACCTGAAGGAGTTAATAAGAAATCATGGTGGAATTTTACCATTAAGGACTTGAAAATATGTTTGGTCGGGTTAGAATGAGGGTAATGGCTATTTTCAATAGGTTGACACATAGTTCGCTCTATGTGAAAATTGCAATTGTTTTTGTAGTTCTTTCTTTTGTGAATGCCGAAAGAATAAAATATTTTCAACCACAGACTATTTTGTTGCAACCACATAGTACGCAGGTGTTTTCGGTGGATATAAACGATTCAATTTCCGAAAGTGATTTACTATATAAGGTGTCTTCAAAAGATGGAACCCCCATTTTCTTTTACAGGGAAGTATTTACCCCAGTGTGCTTTGACAACAAGTGCCGCCCATTAACAATTAATCTATACTGGAATATAACAGGCCGCTATCTTGGTTTCGAGCTGCCAGAGGACGAGTTTTTGAGTAAGACCGACCATGAACCATTTTCAGTTGATGTCTATGAAAAATTAAATCAAATATTGGCCACTGAGAGTACGCCGTTAGCCGAGATAGATTATAATCAGTTAACCGTTAAACCCAATAGCCATGGTTTGGAAGATATAGATGCAATTACTTCTGCGACTCCACAGAACTTAGCTCCATACGTAATAGAAGGGGCGGCATATACCACTTTCAAACTATGGCATTTGATACACGGGGCTACAAAAAATCAAGTTCAAAATTTTACGATAGCGGAAATCTCGTCCGAGTTGATAATAAAAATATTGGAAAGTCCAATTCAGGCCGATAAGATTTGGGCATTGGAACATATCGACGGCTATGTAGATTTTACGCCTAATCTCAAAGAAAAAGTATTTGATTTAATAAAGGGCGAAGACTATATAGTTGTGGAGAAGGCTTTGGATGCTATAAGTGAAAATGAACTTGATCTTTATGATGTTCAGCAATTGTTGATGAAAGCTTTAATACAAGAAAATTATAATGTAAAGATTCGTGTTATCGAAAAAATGGAGAATTGTGATTTTTTAAAGGATTCCGTTAAAATAGAATTGGTTGAAAATTTAGGAAGTTTAAACGGACAGGTTTTTAAAAAGGCTTTGTCAGTTTTGGAAAAACAAGAGCTTACCTCTGAAATGTATTATAAAATAGCGGCATTGTTAGAATCTGAAAATAGTTTTATTTCAAATAGTATTAAAGCATTTTTAAAAAATGAAAATGTAAAAGAGCCACAAATTCTTTCCTTAATTAAGGATGAATAAAATTAATAATTTGAGTTTTAAACTGTTCTATTCTTCATCAAATTATACACCGCGCCTGTAATTAACTAGGCGGGTAACACAGTAATATTTTGCAGGCAATATCAGATGTAAAAGTGGCCTCATCAATGGCCGCGGATAAGAAAATTTCATCCCCCTGTTTAAAATCAAATGTCTTTCCGCCACAAACGATCGTGCCTTCGCCCGAGTATATAACCGCAACGTAAAAACTACCATTTGCTTTTATGGTCAACGCACCATTTAAATCAAGCTCTTTGAGTCCGAAACAATCGGTGTGGGTTTTATTGAAAATTGATTTTAAGGTGTACGAACCGGAACTATCGATAAGCCGCGGTTCAACCTTCCAGCGTTTTAATGCCTCCTCATGCGAGCAACAATCATAATGAAAGCACTCCAACATTGTTTCTTCCCCGACCCCCTGATGAATCAATTCATCTGAGATTTTTAATCCTTTAGGGGTGACTTTTTCAACCCTCATGGTATAATCCGTTGGCTCTTGTACTTCCATCAAAAAACAACCACTACCAATAGCATGGGGTACCCCACCGTAGACCATAAAGGCATCGCCCGGTTTCACCTCTATTTTGTGAAGACAAGCTAACATGCCTTCAATATCTTGATCTTTAAAATGCTTTCTCCAAATTTCTGGCGTAACACCTTCTTTAAAGCCCATGTAGACTGCACTTTTTTCGCCGTCGATTTCGCGATTGTTCAATACATACCAAGATTCCGTCTTGCCAAAATTTGAATTGAGTATAGTATGTGCATATTCCTTATCTGGGTGGACCTGTATGGTCAGACGCTCATTTGAATCCAACATTTTGATCAATACCCCGGTCGTTCCGAATTTATCGGCTAATTTTTTTCCTAAAAAAAGTTCCTTGTTCGAGTCGACCAATTCCTTTAGTGATTTTACACCATCGGGCGTATTCAATAACGATAGCCCTTCATTTTCAGGCCGACCTTTTCCCCTGGCGGTAACGGTAGACATAATCCATTCTTCTGGCATATTGCCATCGTTTTCGGGGGTGTGCATTTTCCATCGATCGATTAAGGCGCCACCACCATATGTGCGCCAAACTCGGTTGGAATGCTGCTTTAATGGTATGTAGGCATATTTATCGAAGTCCCTGCTCATTAGTATAGTTTATTATGTTAAAATGCCTTGAATTCCTAGATAGGAAGTAAAGATAAAAAACAAAAGTTCCATTAAGCGATATTTTAGTAAATCCATACTTTTATAATGTATACCCATCCGAATAAAAAAATAGGGATTTCCTATCAGTTTTCCGATACTTATTGAGAATAGTATATATTCGAGAGCAAATACCAGAAACGCTATAAATGAAAGAAAACATATCGGTAATCATCGCATTGATCTGCCTGTTTTTTGTTTCCTCGGAAATCCGTTCCCAGAACGGTTTTCAAAACCCGACGGAAATACAAGTGACCGAAATCAATTTTGCCACTGTAGAGGCACTTACGAATACCGGGAAACGAAGCTATCATTTGAACAATACGGGGAAGCTAGATGTGTCCGAGGCTTTACAGGCTATTTTTGATGAGCTTTCGGCCATAAAGGATGCTTCCGCAACAATTTCTTTTGCACCAGGAGTTTATTATCTTAATGCTCCTGTTAAAATTAAGATGGCCAGTGTAAAAATAATCGGAAATGGCCATGGGGGCATAGACGTTCATGGCGCCAATCTTAAAGGGGGAACAATTTTTAGGTTTGGAAAGAAAAGCGGTCCCGATTGTATAACATTCGATTATGCGGGGCGCAGCAGTGCTTTTCCATCAGGGGAAAGCCCATGGCACAATCAAAACTTAAAGGTAGAATTGGAAAACCTGTCGTTCGTAGGATACAATAATACAGGGGTGAATACCGCCGATGGTTATAGTCGGTTTCGAGGGGACGAACCCAATTTCAGGGGATTACATTGGTACCCGGCAAAAGACAGGTATACCAATGTTGAAGCAGAAGGGCAGCGGGCCATTGTTTTACCGAAGGCACCGAAAGGGGAAGGCGTCTCAAAATGTGAATTGTTGCGGGTCACCGGTTGTTATTTTACGGAACTGTACGTAGGTATCGAAATTGCCGATTGTGATGTAAGTTATATCCACAAAAACTGGTTCGGCCAATTGACCTATGGAATACGTCTCGAAGGTAATGGACAGGGCATGATGGTCAGCGACAACCTATTCGCTGATCTGGAAACGGCAATGGTTCTCGGTAAACCTATATTCTCGACCTTTCACGATAATACATTTGCCTACATCAGTAAATGTTTTGAAATCGATAACATCGTGAATTCGACGATTACAGGTAATTCGGTATATAATTGGAAAATATCAACAGGAGCCGCGGCTTATGGTTCTTTCTGCCACGTAAAGGAGTCTCAAGGTCTAAACGTATCTGGAAATTCCATTACCCAGTATATCGATAGTAGAAAAAGAACCCGCACCATTGATGCGGAATCCAATGGCCAATCGTTCATTCAGTTTGACAATGCAAAGCGATTATTGTTTTCCAATAACATCATACATACCCTAATCAGTCAAACCGTTGTGCGGTTGAACAACAGTAGTGACTGTGTAGTCGCGGACAATATCATCACTTTTGGAGACGGTGGAAGTGCTGTGGCCGAAACTGGAAATTGCGCCAATAATTATTATCGCCCTGTTGACCCAAAAAACTCTGCACCTTTTGATAGCTATAAGTATTGAAAGTAGAACTAAATTTTCTCGGAAAACTAAGTATGAACTGATTTTGAAAAACGGATACCGGTAATTATTCGATTGAATAAATTGATAGTGCTAGTTGAGACGCCATTAAATATGATTATGCTACTTTTAAAAAATCTACACTGGAAGAAATCTAATATCAAGATCGCTAGGGCAATTCAAAAATAAAAGTCAATTTTCTTAAATTAATACCATGGTAAAGACGTTCAAGATAATTTTTTCATTTTTTTTGATATTTAGCTGTGCCACTGGGTTTGCTTATAATCAAAAGGATAACTTAATAGCTGAGGGTTTTACTCAACAGACTCATACTTCTGTTCCTTTGAAAGAAGAAAGTCTATCTGGCGTGTTTCGGGCATCTGTAGAAAAAATTAATATTACCCCTAAAAGTCCCCAATGGTTGCTGGGGTATGGGGCACGAAAATCGATAGGAGTCAACGATAGTATTTACCATCGTATTGTCGCTATGGATGATGGCGAAAATAAGTTCATTTTAGTGTCATCTGATATATGTGTTCTTTCACCTGCCGAGTATGATCATGTCGCAGCTAAGCTAGAAGACCAATACGGCATTGATCCGGTTAATTTCTGGTGGACGGTTACCCATACGCACTCTGCACCAGAACTGGGGCCGCCAGGACTTCCGGCTGTTTTTATGGGTGACCGCTATCAACATGAAGCTAATCCCGAATATACAGCTGAAGTAGAGGAAAAACTGATAAATGGAATTTTAGAAGCGCTCAAGAACCTTGAACCCGCACGGCTAGGTTTGGGCTGGGGCTTTTCACAGGCCAATATTAACCGTCGGGCAATAAATATTGATGGTAAGGCCTCTCTTGGTATGAACCCCGACGGAGCTGTCGATCGGCGTATTGGCTTAATGCGAATTGATAGGGAAGACGGCAGCCCGCTGGCGCTGATCTCTAACTATGCTATTCACGGAACGGTTTTGGGGGGCGAGAACTTGGAGATTAGTGGTGATGCCCCGGGCATTGTTTCAGAATATGTCGAGCAAAAGATCGGAGCACTGGTTCTTTTCATTAATGGAGCTGCAGGTGATATCGCTCCCATCTACAGTGTATATCCAAATCCAAATAGAGGCCATTTGGGGGAATTCCGTGTACTTCTGGGCGATAAGATCGTAGAGGCGAATCGAAGGATTTTATCCACCACCAATGAGGTGTCATTAAATTCTGGGGTATTGACCGTAGATACCCCTAGAAAGCCTGGCTTGGGCTGGCCATCGGAACTCCAAAACTATACAAGAACCACCGATGATGGGAAAAACATGGTGCGGCTGCCAATTCGTTTCTTAAATATTAATGATGATTTGGTCATATGGAGTGCACCCTTAGAGTTGTTCAATGAAATATCGAACGAGATACGCAATCGTTCCCCTTTCCCTTTTACTTTTTATTTTGGGTATACCAACGGCTGGCTCGGCTATTTGCCCACCGCCACTTCTTGGGAACAAGGGGGGTATGAAGTAGAAACAGTTTCTCCCTTTACGCCTTCTGCAGAAACAGACCTTAAACAGGCAGTGCTAGGTTATCTTGAAGGGCAATAAGCTGATGGTTTCTCATCGTTTAAACTGCGAATAGTCAACCATTGCAGCTCTTGCCTTTATCGCAAAAATGTTTTTATATAGCCGGAAAACAGTAAAATTTAATAATACTGACGAATTATAAGTTGATATATAATGTAAAGAGTATTAATGCTTTAAATGTTAAAAAGTCATTATTAAATAGCAATATATATAATTGATAGAAGGCATGAATTTATAACCTTTGGTTCAAATGAAAAATTGAGAATGAAACATAATTGCCTATGCCCTCCTAGATGTTGTTTTCTTTTTTCGCTATGTAGTTTACTATTAATTATGGTAAGTTGTCGGAACGTTCTTGACGCTCCGTTTAGTGAATCAGCCGAAAAAGCACTTTCGACCTTAAGAATAGTATCAGGTTTCGAAATCGAATTGGTTGCGTCAGAACCTATGATTTCCGATCCCGTCGATATGATGATTGATGAAAACGGACTGATGTATGTCGTTGAATTACACGGTTATCCTTTAGATAAGGGCGGTACTGGCAAGATAAAGCTATTAACTGATAACGATGGTGACGGACAAATTGATAAAAGCACCGTCTTTGCCGATGGTCTAATGCTTCCTACAGGTATCATGCGCTGGAAAAAAGGTGTCTTGGTTACTGATGCTCCCGATGTTATTTATTTGGAGGATACAAACGATGACGGAAAAGCAGATATTAGGGAAACCCTGCTCACCGGTTTTGCTTTGTCAAATCCACAACACAATCTTAATAACCCATTGTATGGGCTCGATAATTGGATTTATTTGGCCCATGAGCCTTCAGTCGCTACGCAATCTTATAAAGACGAATTCGGTGACGAGGGGGAAGATATCCTTTTTCCGCAACTACCTCAAGGTCCACGTCTACCTCAAAATGCCAACGGTCGTAATGTCCGTTTCCGACCTGACACCCCTGAGTTGCAAATGACCGCTGCCGCTTCACAATTCGGTCAAACATTCGACGCCTGGGGTCATCATCTTTTGCTAAACAATTCCAATCATATCTTTCAAGAACTGATTGCCGCGAGATACCTGCAACGTAACCCTGATCTTCTTGTAACAAGAGTTACCCAAACCCTTTCCGATCATGGCCAACCCGCCGATGTATACCCTATTACTAAAAACCCACAGCACCAATTGCTTACTACCGTAGGTGTGTTTACTTCGGCCACGGGCCTTGAAGCATATCAAGGTGGGGCCTTTCCAACAGAATTCGACAATTCGACATTTGTTGCCGAGCCCGTAAATAATCTTGTTCATGTAGATAAGCTGGCAGATGATGGGGTCAGCTATACCGCATCTCGAGTCTATCAACAAAAGGAGTTTCTCGCCTCCACTGATTCTTGGTTTCGTCCTGTCAACATGTATACCGGACCCGATGGTGCGCTTTATGTAATCGATTATTACCGAAAAATTATTGAGCATCCTGAATGGATGGCAGAAGAAGTAGTGCAATCTGGTGAACTTTATGATGGAACTGAAAAGGGTCGTATTTATCGCATTACCCCAACGGGTGCTAGATCGGTTGATCAATCCAAAGGTTTCCGTCTTGGGGAAGCTTCTATTGAACAATTGGTAGATGCATTGGCAAGTTCTAATATTTGGTGGCGCCGAAATGCGCAACGTCTTTTAGTGTCTCGCAAAGAAAAAGAGGCTGTTCCCTTGTTAAGGCAAATGGCCAAAAATATAGAATCTCCTTTGGGCCGGTTGCATGCCTTATGGACATTACAGGGGTTGGGACAGCTTTCTACGGAAATGATTAAACAGGCACTCACGGACGAGGTTCCGGGTATTCGGGAAAATGCCATAAGGTTGGCCGAATTACATCTTGATGATGCTACGATGACCGATGCATTGGTGGCACTACAGGATGATGCGAATAGTAAGGTGCGGTTTCAATTGTTGCTTACATTGGGTTTTGTTGATACGCCATCCGTAACAAAGGCAAGAGAAAAGATGTTGTTCAACGATGTTCAGGATTATTGGATTCAAGTTGCCGCACTTTCTGCCACTTCCCTCAATGAGAATGACTTATTAGAAGCGGTTCTCAATCGCTTTCAAGCAGATATTCCGGCATATGCTTCACTCGTGCAACGGTTGAGTGCTATGATAGGAAGAAACGGGCAACCATCGGAGTTGAGAAAACTCTTGAAAAGAGCCACAAAAAGCGGTTCAAAAGAAGCATACGCTTGGCAGGCGCCTATCCTAAAAGGACTTGCAGATGGAATTAAAAGCAAGGAATTGTCGTCCGTTAATTATCGGGAGGAACAGAATGCACTGGTCGCAGCGTTTTTTCAGCACCCTTCCGCGGCTATTAGAAATGCCTCGCTACAGCTGCTGCAAGGTATGGGGCTTCCTGATGGGCCAGTAACTTTAAATGCGATTCATCGGGCAGAAAAAATGGCGAAGAATCGTAAGTTACCGGAAAAAAGGAGGGCGGAGGCTATAAATTTTCTTGCGCTTGGAAATCCAGGCCGAGATAGTACCATGTTGAAAGAATTAATTGTTCCAAGCGAACCATTGCCCGTTCAACTAGCGGCATTGCAAACACTGAGTTCTATACCTGGTCCGATGGTGAGCGAATATGTGCTGGAACAGTGGCAGGTAATGACGCCTGATGTGCGTAGTGCGGCCCTACCTACTTTTCTCAACAACGAAGATAGAACTGATTTACTCCTAGACGCTATTGAAACAGGGCAAATAAAGAAAACCGATATAGACCGTTTAATGGCGGTGCGCCTCATGACAAGAAGAGATGAAGCGCAGAAAGACCGCGCCCGCATCTTGTTTTCCGAGGACGCGAACAATCAGCGACAGGAAATCGTAAAGCAATATTGGGCTTCCCTTGAGTTATCGGGAAAGGCTTTCGAGGGAAAGCAGGTATTCCAACAAAACTGTGCCATCTGCCATCAAATCGGAGGCACTATCGGAACCAATTACGGCCCTGATCTTGCCACCATAAGAAATCGGCAGGCAGCATCCATTCTTAACGATATTTTAGATCCGGCCCAATCAATCGCAGATGGATTTGACCTTTGGACAGTGACATTGAATAGTGGTGAATCAATACAAGGGATTGTTTCGGCAGAGACCCCGACCGCTATCACGCTGCGCAAAACTGGCGGACAAGAAACGACTATTTCCCGTCAAGATATTGAGTCATTGCAATCATTAGGGATGTCGGCCATGCCGGCAGGATTGGAGAATAGTATCGATCAACAACAAATGGCAGATTTGTTGGCCTATATCAAAGAGGTGAAATAAAAGTAAATGGTACTAAAAGTAGGTGTCTATAGAAATCTAAAAATAGTAAGGCAATGATTATGAATTCCATCAAAATCAAATTCACGTTAGCAGATGGCCGTCTGAACAATTGTTTGAATAAGCTTATACGTATTTGTTGCTCTGGTTCTCTATTGACTGTTTTTTTTCTGCTGATTTCATCCCAGGCTATGAGTATCACTTTTTTTCAAAATCATTTATTGGTCCGGTCAGAACCCGATGGTATCTTCAGGCTAAGTGCAGAAAAAGGAAAAGCAATAGGGCCGGATATTAAATATATGCCGGAATGGAAAGCATTTGGCTGGTTTAGATCTAAAGATCGAGTAGAATGGGATGTTCTAGTAAAAAATAGTGGTGAATACGATGTTTTCTTGGAATGGTCAGTTTCAGATGAAGAAGCAGGTAAGCCTTTTGTCTTAATAGCGGGTAGAAAAGAACTAAAAAATAAAGTGGCTAAAACCGGTTCGTGGGAAACTTTTAAAAGTATAAAAATCGGAAGTATCCGTCTATCAAAAGGTCGCCAGTCGGTGATTTTTAAACCAGCCTCTGAATTTACGGAAGGTGCATTGTTGGATCTGAGAGAAGTCAAATTAGTTCCATTACGAACAAAAGCCTTGGCGCCGAAGTCATCAACAGAATCGGAATTTAGGGCAGCCGTTGTAAAGAAAAATATTACGCCATCAGATACCCAATATCTTCTTGGTTATGGAGAGCGAAAATCAGAAAGTATTCACGATAGTATTTTTCATCGGATCGTGGCAATGGATGACGGTACAAAACAATTTTTCATCATCTCGACCGATATTTGTTTATTCTCACCATCGGAGTATGACAAGGTTGCACATAAGCTTCAGAAAAAACACGGAATTGAACCCGTTGATGTGTGGTGGACGGTTACCCATACGCACTCGGCACCCGAAGTCGGAGTTCCAGGTATTTATGGCACCTATAGGGGGGAGCGAATACAACACAAAGTCGATTCGGACTATACCGCCATGGTAGAGGAGAAATTAATAGAAGGAATTTTAGAGGCAAGAAAAAATCTAGAACCTGCACGGTTGGGTGTAGGCTGGGGCTTTTCAAGAGCCAATATTAACCGGCGGGCAATCGACGTGAACGGTAAGGCTTCGCTCGGCATGAATCCTGATGGAGCTGTCGATCGCCGTATTGGCTTAATGCGCATTGACAATGCTGATGGCAAAACATTGGCCCTGATCTCCAATTATGCCATACACGGAACGGTTTTGGGAGGAGAGAGCTTGGCGATTAGTGGTGATGCCCCGGGCATTGTTTCAGAATATGTGGAGCAAGAGATTGGTGCTCCACTTCTCTTTATCAATGGTGCCGCAGGTAATATCGCCCCTATCTATAGTGTATACCCAAATCCAAGAAGTGGTCATTTGGGAGAATTTCGGGTGCTTCTAGGTGATAAAATTATAGAGGCGAACCAAAAAATTGTGTCTACGACCACTGATGTGCTCTTGAATTCGGGAGCGATGGTTGTCGAAACTCCCAGGAAACCTGACCTCGGTTGGCCATCAGATCTAGATGCCTATACTTCCACCAAAAACGGAGATAAAATGGTCAAACTCCCTGTTCGTTTTTTGACAATCAACAATGATATAGCCTTATGGGGCGCCCCAGTGGAGCTATTCAATGAGATATCGAACGAGATTCGCAATCGTTCCCCTTTTTTCTACACCTTCTTTTTTGGTTACACGAACGGATGGTTAGGTTATTTACCAACGGCGTCGGCTTGGTCACATGGTGGTTACGAAGTAGAGCGGGTCTCTCCCTTTACATCCTCGGCAGAAATTGATCTTACACAGGCCGTTTTAGGATATTTAGAAGGGTTGGAAAAAACTAAAAAACCTGTGTTGCATAGTGGAAAGGAAAACTAATTGTGATAAGATGAGGAAATCGATATACAAAGCACAAAAAATTGAGATTGGGAAGTGACTGAAAAGTCTTCTGTAAGAGCTCAGAATAGTGAGGTTTGGTCTCATTCATTGACTAATGTCGAAAATAGGGACTCAAAAAAGGAAAGTGAAATTAAAAAATGTCCATAAATGAATTTTAAAAAATATGCCGACTCTTATCGGGATGCGCTTTTGAACGACGTGGTTCCCTTTTGGGAGAAAAATTCACCTGATTGGGAGTTTGGTGGTTATTTTACCTGTCTTGACCGTGAAGGAAAAGTATATGATAAAGATAAGTTCATATGGTTGCAATGTCGACAGGTCTGGCTGTTTTCTATGCTTTATAACAATGTTGAACAAAAAAAGGAATGGCTCGATATAGCCCTTTTAGGTGCTGACTTTCTCAAGAAATACGGTATGGACAAAGAGGGTAATTGGTATTTTTCGTTGACCCGTGAAGGGAAACCGTTAGTACAGCCCTATAATATTTTTTCCGATTGTTTTGCGGTAATGGCCTTCGCCCAATTAGGGAAAGCTACGGGGAAAGAAGAATATGACAATATTGCCAGAGATACATTTAGAAACATTTTAGAAAGGAGGGACCACCCGAAAGGTATCTATGATAAAACTTTCCAAGGTACCCGTCCCATGAAGAATTTTGCCTTACCCATGATTTTGTCCAATCTTGTTTTGGAAGTGGAACATCTTATTGAACCTGAACTTGTTGGAAAAACCATCGATTATGCTGTCCACGAGGTTATGGAGGTTTTTTATAGAAAAGAACACGGGTTTATCTTGGAAAATGTTGCTAGTGACGGAGGTTTCATCGACACATTTGATGGAAGGTTGGTCTGCCCTGGTCATGGACTGGAGTCCATGTGGTTTGTAATGGATATCGGAGTGCGAAACAAGGATAATGATTTAATACATAAAGCGAAGGATATTGCCCTTGAATTACTGGAGTATGGCTGGGACAAAGATTACAAGGGTATTTTTTATTTCAAGGATGCCAAGGGTTATCCCCTTGATAGATTGGACGGGAACCAAAAACTCTGGTGGGTTCATCAAGAAGCTATGCTAGCTATGTTAAAAGGGTATGCGCTAACGGGAGATGAAAAATGTTGGAAATGGTTCGAAAAGGTTCATGATTATGCCTGGAACCATTTTTCCGATAAGGAGAATGGAGAATGGTTCGGTTACCTCGATCAGAAAGGAGAAGTGTTACTTTCACTAAAAGGAGGTAAATGGAAGGGATGTTTCCATACGCCACGTTTTCTATATCAAGGATGGAAGACATTGGAAAGTACTAATAAGAACAACGTATAAATATATAGGGATTTGTTAATCACATTTATGGATAAAAAACAAAAGCGTTTTTTGGCAAAGATTTGTTTTGTGGCCTCTTTGGGAGGGGTGCTTTTCGGATTCGATACTGCTGTTATTTCCGGAACTTTCAGTTTTGTGGAAACTTTTTTTGCACTTGACAAAATAGAGGTAGGTTGGTTCGCAAGTTCGGCCCTTGTTGGGGCGATAGTAGGGGCCGCCATGGCAGGGGCTTTGAGTGACAAATATGGACGAAAGCCCGTACTTCTAATGGCTGCGTTGTTGTTTTTTATTTCCGCCCTCGGATCAACGGTGCCCCCCAATTTTGTGATTCTTATATGTGCCAGACTGCTTGGTGGGCTCGGGGTTGGAATGGCATCTGTGCTAGCTCCTTTGTATATTTCTGAAATTGCCCCTCCTAAAATCAGGGGCAGGCTCGTTGCGCTCTATCAATTGTCGATTGTTATAGGTATTTTGTTCGCTTATTTCTCCAATTGGGTGCTTTTAGACTTTTCGCAATCGAACACAGCAGCTATTGCTGAGACAGGCATCTTTCATAAAATTATGGTATCTGAAGTTTGGAGGGCAATGTTTGCCTCTGAAATGATTCCTTCCGCACTTTTTATATCGTTGTTATTTCTCATTCCCGAAAGCCCCCGTTGGCTAATAAAGAACGGGCAGCAGGATAAGGGATTTCAGATTCTTCAAAAAATAAGCGGAGCTATAGTAGCAAAAAGGGAATTAGCGGAAATAAAGCAAACGTTGGATGATGTTAAAGGGAAGATAAGTGAGCTATTGAGGCCAGGATTGCGTCTAGCCTTAATTGTTGGTGTTGGTTTATCGGTATTCGGCCAATTTACAGGTGTCAATATTATCGTTTATTACGGTCCCACCATTCTTGAGAGTGCAGGATTTAAATTAGACAGTGCGCTTCAGTTTCAAGTAGCAATAGGAGTTATCAATTTGATTTTTACAATAATCGCCCTTTGGAAAATTGATAGTTGGGGGCGGCGCCCATTGCTTATTTGGGGCATGGCTGGGGTTTTTGTCTCTTTGATGATTATTGCGACATTGTTCTATACCGGACAAACCTCAAGCATTTGGATTATTATTATGCTCTGTGTGTATATGGCCTGTCTTGCCTTTTCGATCAATGCCGTAATCTGGGTGCTTATTGGAGAAATTTTTCCGACAAGTATCCGAGGGCGAGCAATGTCAATCGCTACTTTTGCGAATTGGGGAATCAATTTTTTGACAGCTTTCTTGTTTCCATGGTACGTCAATGAAATTGGCATGTCTGCTGGTTTTTTCACCTTTGCCGGCATGTGTTTGTTGGCAACCTTGTTCTTCTATAAATATTTGCCGGAGACCAAAGGAAAGAGTCTAGAGGAAATAGAAAGGTACTGGAAAAACAATGTGGAAACATCATCTCGCAAATCGTAGTCCTACCCGTTCGATATATTGTAGTTTCTATTTATGAGCTCGACTTACTGTACGGTAAAATATAGTCAGTTCACTCCTGTTATTATAAAACAAAAAGCTTGGATACGGATTACCATTATCGCTAAATTTTTTTATGCTTTTTCATTGCTACGTGGGTCTAAATACTATGGATTATGACCATTATTCACATCTTATTACGGTGTTTAAATTTATGATTATCAATCACTTAGAGTATTTTTTTCATCCAATTGAAGAGGGGTTGCATCCATTCGTCAGTAGGTAAGCTCAAAACAAATCCATGATTACCTTTGGGGTAAAGATGCATTTCTGCAGATACGTTATTTCGAATCAATTCTTGATAAAAACGGATGCTATTTTCAACAGAAACTACATTGTCATCACCCGTATGGGTCAACCAAGTAGGTGGGGTATTGGTCTTGACTTGTAATTCATTTGAAAATAACTTTATTTGTTTTTCTGTGGCAGGCTTGCCTAATAATCTATCACGTGATCCGTTGTGGGTCAATTCATCGGTCATACTTATAACAGGATAAACTAAAATCATAAAACTGGGCCTCAAACTCGTATTTTCAGCATTGGGTATATATGATTTTTCAAAATGTGTGCCTGCGGTCGATGCTAAATGTCCTCCAGCGGAAAATCCTATAATTCCTATTTTATCAGCATCCAATTGCCATTCTTTAGCTCGATCACGTACTGTTTTGATTGCTTGCTGTGCATCCTGTAAAGGGCCAATTGTTTTATCGATCATTATTAAATCATCTGGCAACCGGTACTTTAAAATGAAAGCTGCGACACCTTTGCGGACAAATGCTTCGGCAATAACAACGCCTTCAAGGTCATAACTTTCTCCTGAATACCCGCCCCCCGGACAAATAATTACACCAGCCCCCGTTGCTATTTCCGCATCGGGAAGATATATTGTTAGCGTTGGCTTTGAAACATTTTCTATCCAAGTAACCCGATCATTTTTGACAGTGAGTTTCTCTTTCAAAGAATAAGATTTGCTATTCGGAATGGAGGCAGGGTAGAGGTCCATGGTTTTTTGTGCCCCCAACTGCATAGAAATGATTAGAATTAATAAAAAAGTTAGCTGCTTCATAAATATTGATTTATTCCTTTATTATGATTAGAAACAATAGTTTCTTTAATCTGATAAAATTTCACATAATTACTTGAATCCCTGATAGCTTTCATTTTTAGTTAAGGTTGCGTTTACAAATCAATACCAAGTTGGTCTTTTAAGACATGCGTGCATTTTCTAGTCTTTTCCTTGAAGCTTCAATTATGTTGCTTCCCTTCACTAATTTTTATACTTTCAAGAACCATAATTTGCACCATGATTTATATTTATGATGATTGATTCCATTTTTCGATTAGTTCATTCTCTCCAAGTGTCTAATATAATATCAATTCGGACAGATATTTGGCTTCTATTGTTACTTTCCCCAAAGAACAAAAAAAAATTGAATTTAACAATGCCCAATAGCGGATAGGGATTGCAATGATTAGATTTATATAGATTGGATTCTATAATAGGATTTAGGCTATTACGAATTTATAATTTTTAAATATGATTTTTAGAATCCAGTATGCCCACTCAATTTATATAAGCGCTCTAGCCGCCGGACTTATTATATTGATAGCTGGCTGCAATTCGGTCGAACCTAATGATAAATTCTCTGCGTTGGGTAGTAGCGAGATGTTCGGAACGGTTCCCGATACAATAGATTTCAACCTTCACATTAAGCCTGTACTTTCCGATCGCTGTTTTTCGTGCCATGGGCCAGACCAAAATGCACTAAAGGCAGACTTGAGATTAGATTTGGAAGAAGGCGCCCTCAGGAAAAAACTAAAATCGGGTGGCCACGCCTTTGTCTCGGGAAACATTGGAAAGAGCGAGGCTTTTTCCCGGATTACTTCCACAAATGATGAGGAGAAAATGCCACCAGCGGAATCAGGCTTGATACTTTCGGCCCGCGAAGTGGCCATGATCGCCAAATGGATCGACCAAGGAGCGGAATATAAACCACATTGGGCGTTTATCCCTCCCAAGGCCCCACGATTGCCAAAAGTAAAAATGACCAATTGGGTCCAGAACCCTATCGATAAATTTATTCTTAAGAAGCTGGAAAGTGTGGGTTTAGAGCCCAATCTTTCGGCCTCAAAAGAAACCTTGTTGCGTAGAGTTTCGTTTGATCTGACCGGCCTACCGCCGACCATCGCAGAAATTGATGCATTTATAGCGGACAAAACGCCCGATGCATTTGAAAAAGTAGTTGATAGGTTGCTAAACTCCCCTCATTATGGTGACCGAATGGCTTTGGAATGGTTGGATGTAGCTAGGTATGCGGACTCTAATGGGTACTCTCAAGACGGACTGCGTACGATGTGGCCTTGGCGTGATTGGTTGATAACTGCCTTCAACAAAAACATGCCTTATGATCAATTTATAACTTGGCAAGTAGCAGGTGATAAATTGCCAAACGCTACATCGGAACAAAGAATGGCCACAGGTTTTTTGCGCAATAATAGACTCAACGGAGAAGGGGGTATCGTAGATGAAGAGTACAGGGTAGAATATGTTATGGACCGGACAGAAACAGTGGCGACTTCTTTGATGGGTATGACAATGCAGTGCGCTCGGTGCCATGACCACAAATACGACCCCATTTCGCAAGAAGAATACTTCGAGATGTTCGCTTTCTTTAACAGCGCCAACGAATCAGGTATCGCACAGAATGATGGTAATTCGGGGCCACAGCTATTGCTTGCAACGCCAGCGGTAGAAAAGGAAATTGAGCATATTGAGACCCGTATTGCCTCACTGCAAGACAGCTTGAAAATCTTGTTGGAAAAACCTTTGACAATTGCGGAATTACCCAATAAAATAAACTTGGCTCCAATTATCGACATTGATTTTGATGGTGGTAAATCGCATTTTACCAATAAGGCAAACACTAAAAGCATTATAAATTCCGATAAAGATGTAATGACAGAGCCCCATAATAACGGTAGTGCTGTGAAATTTACAGGTTTTGACGGAGTACATATTCAGAGTAAATCCATTGATTTTGATAGGGCCGATCAATTTTCATTTTCGTTCTGGTTTAAATCAGACCACGAAGGACAGCAGACGACGGTACTTAATCATATGAGCGGAGGGGGAACAAGTTTCAAAGGTTATGATATATCTGTGATCGACGATATGCTTACGCTACGGTTGATAAGAGCGTGGCCTGCCCACCTTATTTCCGTGAGGGCGCCAAAACCGATAGTACAGAATGAATGGGCACATTATGTATTTACCTATGATGGTTCAAGCAAAGCAAAGGGTGTGCAAGTTTATGTCAACGGAAAGGTTGTAGAGAAAAGCATCGGACTCGATCGATTGAACCAAAATATAAGCAATGGTCAAAAGCGTCTAAGCATCGGTGGCAGACCGGGCTATTTATCTGAGGTGAAAGGGGGTGGAAGTATTGATGACCTAAAAGTGTTTGCCAAAGAACTTAGCGCTGCTGAGGTAAATGTACTTTATAGTGAAGCGTCTTCGAAACCGTTAGTTGTTCCAGATGAAATGTTGAAGAAGCATTACTTGTTAAATTACGGGAAAGAAGTGATGGCAGTACGGGAGATGATTGACCAATTGGGTAAGCGAAGGAATACAATGCAAGATACACTGATGGGCGTTATGGTGATGGAAGACCTGCCCGAACCTAGAACCACATATATACTTGAAAGAGGAGGGTATGAAGAAAAAGGGAAGCAGGTATATCCAAATACACCTAAGGCGCTTATGGGCTTTGCTGACAGTCTTCCCAAAAATAGGTTAGGGCTTACCCAGTGGTTGGTAGATAAAAAAAATCCGCTAACGGCACGAGTCATCGTAAATAGGTTTTGGAAAATGTATTTTGGACAAGGTATCGTAAAGACCGTTGAAGATTTTGGAAACCAGGGATCATTACCATCACACCCCGAGCTTTTGGATTGGTTGGCATTAGAATTTATGAACTCGGGTTGGGATATCAAGGCATTTCAGAAATTGATCGTTATGTCGGCAACGTATCGACAATCATCGCGTGCAACAGAAAGCACGAGAAAAAATGACCCTTCAAATATGCTGTTGGCGCGGGGTCCAAGTACAAGGCTAGGAGCTGAGTTTATTCGAGATTGCGCCCTCTCCGCAAGTGGGTTGCTAAATTTAGATATTGGTGGAGCTAGTGTTAAGCCATATCAACCAGCTGGACTTTGGTCTGAAAAAGGCGAGTTTAGTGTTTTAAAAAATTATGAGCAGGATCATGGAGAAAAGCTTTACAGAAGAGGGCTTTATACCTTTTGGCGGCGAACCTCACCACTGCCTTCCATGTCTTTGTTTGATGCTCCTAACAGAGATAATTGCACCGTAATACGTCAACAGACCAACACACCTATGCAAGCGTTAGTGTTGATGAACGATCCTCAATTTGTAGAAGCAGCGAGGGTTTTGTCAGAACGTGTAATAAGGGAAAATAGCAACAAAAAAGATCAAATTTTACACGCACATCGATTACTTACCGGAAGAAGACCAAATGATGAGGTATTAACGCTACTAATTGAACTTGAGCAAGAAACCAGAGAGAAATTTTCAAGTAACACTGATTTGGTCAAGGAGCTATTGGCTGTAGGGGAACATCCTGTAGCTATCGAATTGCCCGCTCTGGAAGTTGCTGCGATGACAGTGGTGAACAATACATTACTCAGTTTAGATGAGACCATAATGAAGCGTTAGTAAATGGTTTTTTAAGTGTATAAATAATAAATTGGAAAAAAATGAATTTTTCGGATCTCGATAAAATGCACGGTCACCCTTTAGTATCCCATAGGCTGCAAATGAACAGACGTAATTTTCTGTCCAAAGCGGGGATTGGAATTGGCGGGTTGGCTCTGGCCTCTATGACTACACCATTACAGGCATTTGCAGGTATGGACAAGAGGTCAACGCAACAGGAAATCCCTGAAAGTATACGACATTTTGCACCCAAGGCGAAGAGAGTTATTTATTTATTTCAAAGTGGCGGGCCTTCTCAACATGATTTGTTTGACTATAAACCATTACTTCAGAAAATGGATGGTAGTGAACTGCCCGATTCGGTGCGGAAGGGACAGCGTGTAACAGGGATGACCGCAGGACAAAAATCCTTTCCGCTGGCAGGTGCCCAATTTAATTTTAAACAATATGGTAAATCGGGAATATGGGTCAGTGAACTTCTTCCGCACACTGCGGCTATCGCAGATGAGATCTGTGTCATCAAATCAATGCATACCGAGGCTATCAATCACGACCCTGCCTTAACTTTTTTTCAGACCGGTTCCCAGCAACATGGTAGACCTTGCATAGGCTCTTGGTTGAGTTATGGTTTGGGAAGTGAAAATAAGAATTTGCCTGAGTTTTGTGTTTTACTATCCAATGGAACCGGTAAAATAAATGCACAGCCCTTATCGGCTCGATTATGGGGAAGCGGATTTTTGCCTTCCCTTCATCAAGGGGTTCAGTTCCGTTCAGGTAAGGATCCCGTGCTCTATCTTTCCAATGCACCGGGAATAGATGCACAGACACGAAGAAAAATGCTGGATTATTTTAGTGAAATCGAAGCGCGCCAATTCGAGGCAGAACAAGACCCCGAAATTCAAACTCGTATAGCTCAGTACGAAATGGCATATCGAATGCAGTCATCAGTTCCTGAAATGATGGATGTTTCCGGGGAAACGAAGGCCACATATGACCTTTATGGACCAGAATCAAGAGTGCCCGGTACTTATGCCGCCAATTGTCTATTGGCAAGAAGACTGATAGAAAGAGACGTAAATTTTGTTCAGCTATATCATAGAGGGTGGGATCAGCATTATAATCTACCTAAAAACCTTACCAACCAATGCCGAGATACGGATCAAGCTTCAGCGGCTTTAGTAATGGATTTAAAGCAGCGTGGTTTACTCGAGGACACCTTGGTTATTTGGGGCGGGGAATTTGGTAGAACAAATTATTCGCAAGGCGTTTTAGAGAAGGGGAATTATGGTAGGGATCATCATCCACGATGCTTTACAATGTGGATGGCCGGTGCTGGTGTTAAAAAGGGTTTTAGTTACGGAAAAACCGATGATTTTGGATACAACATTATAGAGGCACCAGTGCACGTTCATGATTTTCAAGCAACATTGCTACACTTATTGGGCCTTGACCATGAAAAATTGACTTATAAACATCAAGGTCGTCGGTTTAGACTTACCGATGTTCATGGCGAAGTGGTAAAGGAGATATTGAGCTAATCTAAAATGGGTAAGGCTACAAATGCGTCCGTAGAATAGAGAATAAACCAAAGATGTTTATAGAAAAGAGCTTGAAAACTAAAATTGGTTTTGTAGAAAAACGGTCTTAAACAATAAGGTTTTTAAAGTGCCGGTTCTTTCCAAGTGACCTCCTCGCGAAATTAGGTACCGGGAGGCGCTTAGCCCTTTGCCTAATTGACTAATGGTTCTGTCTTAATTTCACTTATTGGTCAAGACTGCTTAAAATTGCTGCATAAAATGCCCTTGCGTCCTCCAATCGGTCAAGAATCCCTTTATCAACTTCTTCCATTGCTCTGGTCTCTTCTTCTATGGATTTGATTGCGGCCAATTGCCTCACTATAATATCGGGGGCTTTTTCTGTGTGCCAGGTTGGCTGTCCCTCGATGACAAAGTATATTAGGGTTGTATGGGCAACGGCTCCGTTGGCACAGTACACTGCGGCAGATAGC
Source organism: Kriegella aquimaris (assembly GCF_900103215.1). GTDB lineage: Bacteria > Bacteroidota > Bacteroidia > Flavobacteriales > Flavobacteriaceae > Kriegella > Kriegella aquimaris. Next base: position 468 of record NZ_FNGV01000023.1, on the reverse strand, counting down.
CATTGACTCTGGTGTAAAATATGGGCAAGTCTATTTCGATGGAATTGGATCGCTGAGGATTTAATTTTTCGATGACCAGGCCATCATTGTTGTAGAGTACCACTCGATCGATCATGCCGATCGATTCATGGGATATGGCTTTTACGCTTAGATTCCAACTAACGTCAAATTTAATTGCTGATATTCAGTGTATTACCAAATCCGATGTCTTCCGGTTTGATTTCAAATTTAGCAATATTCCTTTTGATCCTGCTTACGAGCTTCAACTTTCTCTTTTGGTCCAGGAAGAGATATTCCGTTGGTGGGTTATAGGGGATTCCCTTGACCAGCATGTTCCAGGTGATGACGGCCAGTTTCCGTGCCGTTGCACTTACGGCCGTTGCCCTGCCCTTTTTGTAATTGATTTTTTTGAAGAAATCGCTCAGGTGCCCTTCCTTAAGATTCCCTATTGAGTTCGCCGATAAGCGG
>NZ_FNGV01000027.1 GCF_900103215.1 Kriegella aquimaris | reverse complement strand
GCGTAGTTGCTCTGGCGTTTTTTTTGGTGTAGAATTAGTTTGATATAAAAGTAGGGAACCAAATTCAATTAACCCTTTGAAAGCAATTACTTATAGCCATTGTGGGCGGTTCGTTTTTATTCCTTTTTTCACTTCAAATATTTTGTCCAAATGTCAATAAATTACTGTCTGGGTCAAGTATCGAAAATTCCTTTTGTCCCCAAGGTTTGATTTCCAATTTTCCATTTGGGTGAATTTCAGTCTGTTTGTCCAATAATGATTTATAGAATTCGTCAATATTGTTGGTCCGAATATAAACTTGTCCATAATTTTCTTTCGGGTCGATTTCTTTGAATTCAAAGAAATGAATTTGGATTTGGTCTTTTTCCATCATCAAATAACCGTCAAAATCGGCACTTCCAAATTCCTTAAAACCTAATCGGTTTGAGTAAAATTCCCGAGTCACTTTTTTGTCACGCATCGGTAATTTCGGATTGATGTCCGTTAGCATATTATTATCTTAAGTTTTAAATCTAATATTTAAGTTGCCCAGGTCAGTTCAATATCCACAATTTTCTTATTTATGACGGGTTTTCTTAAATGACCGCCAACGTGTTTGTGTATGAAACGTAGCGTACGACATCTGCGTGAGTAGTGGGCGAGATGGCGCGCTGCCGACACTAACTTTTTGGATTTAGTACGAGCCGAATTTTTAATTTTCTTTTATAAAAATAGCCAAATTAAAAATTTGGCGATCTTAAAAATAAGCAAAAACCTTTTGAAAAGCCTGTAATAGCTAAGTTTTATACACGTTGTGTGTGCCCGGCATGGGCATCTTTTATTTATCGAAAGGTAAATAATTCATCTAGAGGGTGCAAGTCCCTTATGGGCGGGGGTAACGCTTCGAACCATTAGTAAGTCGCAAGGGTGGTAACCGTGAGGTTACATCTGAAGGCTATTTGCGATTGAACAAAGAGCAAATACAGACTACAAAACCCGGTACTGACGAACAGGAACCGTATACGGAGGCATATTTACTTGGGCAAGCAAACACATAATTGTAACGCCCGACGATTGACAAAAGGGTAAGTATGTAGATACGGCAGGGATCGGGTGAAAGAAGATGCCATTACCTAGGGAGGTCTCCAAAGTTACGAGTAGCTAAATGGAGAAGTCAGCAGAGGTCATAGTACTTACAGGAAATGAGCTATGGCAGTGCCCTAGAGGTCTCACAAGTAAGGAAGGACCGAACGTTAAATCGCGTCCGAATTCGTATAGGAATCAGTTTATCCGATAGCCTACACCTAGAAGGACAAGAACAGTACGAATGATAGCAATAGTAGTAGCAGCCAGAAACTTGAGCGACGCCTGTAAAAAAGTAGTTCGCAATAAAGGTTCGGCAGGAATAGATGGAATGGCCACTCGAGAGCTAAAGACATTTATAGATGCCCACCGCTCAAAAGTTGTGCACCAGCTTATTTCTAAAAACTACAGGTCACAAGCTATCAAAGGGGTGGAGATACCCAAGTCAAATGGCAAGACCAGATTACTGGGAGTGCCAACGGTAGTAGATAGATGGTTTCAACAAGCGGTAAGCCAACAACTGGTGATTCATTTCGAACTCGATTTCGAATCGGAGAGTTACGGTTTCCGCCCAAGGAAGAACCTTCAACTGGCAGTATTAAAAAGTCAGGGATACATCAACGATGGTTACCAAGACCTAATAGAAAGAGACCTTAAAAGTTTCTTTGATGAAGTACAACACTATAAGCTACTTCAGCTTATTTATAACAAGGTCAAGTGCCGGACCACCTTATGGTTGATCCGCAAATGGTTACGAGCGCCTATTGTAAAGAATGGGCGATTTTGTAAACGCAGAAAGGGATTACCACAAGGCAGCCCATTAAGTCCCTTACTGTCCAACATCATGTTGGACCAATTGGACAAACATCTAAAATCACGAGGGTTCAGGTTTATCCGCTATGCCGATGATTTCAGTATCTATGCTAAATCAAAAGCAGCGGCACGAGCGATAGGCAACGAGGTTTATCTATTTTTAAAAGATAAGCTCGATTTACCTATCAACCCGAGCAAAGAGTGGTATCCACAGACCTTCTACATTCAAGGTGTTGGGTTATAGGTTTGCGCCGGTCTATAAGAAAGGCGTAAAGGGCAACTACCAGTTAACAGTAAGTGAAGAGGCTTGGCGAACACTTAAAAAGCAAGCTCAATTATGCTACCAAGAAAACGCTGCCATTATCAAAAGGCTACAACGCTTAGAACTCATCTATAAAGGGTGGTTGAACAATTTTCGACTAGGAAATATACGGACCAAACTTAAAAAGCTGGATGAATGGCTACGTAACCGACTACGCTACTGCATTTGGCACGATTGGAAGAAACCAGAGCACAAACGCAAGAATTTCATTGGCTTATGTATAAAACAGAATCAGGCTTATGCTTAGAGTAGAACAAGGATGGGAGGATGCGCAGTAGCCCAAAGGCCTATACTTAGAACTACTAATACTGAAAAACGTCTAAGAAAAAGAGGTTATCAAAGTATGATCGCGTACTACCTCGTTGTAAAGTTCTGATATAACGAACCGCCGTATACGAGACCCGTACGTACGGTAGTGCGAGAGGCGCACCGTGGGCTTTAACGCTCACGGCCGTCTACTCGATTAGGGCGTGTAAATTATATTTTCCCACGTAGTTTATAAATTATTTCATTTTAAGCTTGTGTAATTCAGGTTTGGCAAGGTCGCTATCCATTTTTTGAGGAAGTCGGTAAACATTTCCATCCTGATCGCAGAAATATAACCTTGATTCCGAAGGTTCGCGCCCGTGTCCGTCTGCCCAGAAAGCGTAAAAATCGGGATTCACATTGATCGGACGCCTGGCATAACTGTGATTATACTTGCTATTCCAGGTTAACATTTTAAGTTTTGTCCAGGTTTTACCGTGGTCTTTACTCTCCCACATTTCCATTTCCCCACCGGTATTATAGTCTTGTGGGCCCATTGCCGTTGGAGCAACTACTCTCCAACTTCCATCCTCCTCTATATAAATAGAACCTCCATCGTAGTTATTGCCGGTAGGTGTTAAGTATTGTATTTCCCATTGACTACCATTCCACCAAGCCGTATGCCACATCCGGGGGCCATCATCTGGTCCGGGCAGCGGCCCATTACTCGTTTTGTACAATATGACTGGTCTTCCTTCCTTATCAAAATTCAGATCGTCAATATATACATTGCGTTCTTCGGAGTCATAATCGTGGATCATAGCCTTATTGGAAATTTCAGTAAGCGGTAATTGTATAGCAGAGCCATCAGCAGTAATCCAGGTTTTTCCAAAATCGTCCGACTGAAGATAATACAGGTTGGTTCGGAAGTCCAAACCGCCTCTAACGTCCCTATCGGGATGATACATAAATGAAGTCCCAATTCGATTTCCCTGGTTTCCACTTGTCTGGTAGTGTCCTATACCTAATAAAGACAAGTTTTTCCAGTCAGACCAGTTTATTCCGTCCTTACTCGTCATCCATGAAATTACACGACCCTTAATTTTTTCATAATGAGTAAACAGTGCTGTGAAACCCTCTTTATCAGAGTAGTAAATTTGCATGTAAGAAAAGTTATCTAACGGTACTTTTTCGCCATTCACCTTTTTTGTAGCGGGAACCCGTTCGAATTCAGAAATGTCGTAAGGTTTTACACTCTTATGAATAAAGGCGGGTCGTTCAACTCCGTGAGCAGTCGAAAAAACCCAAATAAAACCGTCTTTGTCTACCTGTAGTACTGGGTTATCATGCGCATCTTCAGTAGCTTTATCAAGGACAATGGTTGGGCGAGGCACCTGTCCTGTCTTGTGATCAAAATAAGACACCATATGTAGCAGTGTTTTTCCACTTTCGTCGGTCCCTCCGTAACAGAAAAAGGTTTTGTCAACTTCTTTCACGTAAACTGAAAAAGGGTATTGGGTAGCACCATAGGTGCCCAATCCGCCACTGTATTTGTACCGGTACTGGTTTTTAACCTTTCCTGCTTGTCCAGCGTTGTCGATGTAATACCAAATTCCTCTGTATCCGTCAGCCTTCGAGTTAATCAACTTGGCTTCGCCGTAAATATCGGCCTGTGCTTTAACTAGGTTGATTCCCAAAACCAACCAGATGAATAAAAGAATTGTTTTTTTAATCATTTCTATAATGTAATTGTTTTAATGAATGTTTGTATCAACGAATCGACCGCGTTCAGTTAAATCATATTTTTTGGGACCTTATGTCGCTTCCGGTATTAACATTATAATAAGGCATTTGTATCACCTAATTTACAAAAATATACCCTCTAAGAATCAGTAGTAGCAGTTGAATCAACATACCTATTAACCCAAGTTTCCTAATACAACACCGTTTCTTTTTAAACTAAAATGGCCTTACGAACAGGATTTGTTTGATGATGGTTTTACTATGGATTTTTAGCTTTAAAATCTACCTCCCCATATTCATATACTTTACTATGAATTTTAGGTGGTGCAGATTTTACTATTTGATTATTTTTTATTTCAGCTCCTCTAGGAATTGCTGGATCATCATTGTGTATTTCTTGCAACCAAGGAAATCGTTCGCTCCAAGGCGTTTGTTTTATGGGAACTGCGTTTAAACGAGGCCATAAAGACAATTGACGATCGATTAAATGGTGTTTGAACCAATCATCATATCCTCTGGCATCATACACAATTGATGCTTTCGGGCAATTACGTATAGTATTGTTATTAATTTGATTATAACGTCCTCCACCAATTAATATCCCGGAAGGACTGTCTTCGATCCGATTATCAATAACACTTATCCCTGAGGCCAGATCATCTAAATAAATGCCCCAGTTATGATGGTGACTTGCTTGGCCTAGCTCACTGATAATGTTTTCTCGAATCACGGTTCCGCCCATAGTCCAGTCCCTACCACAATAAATGGCTCCGGCGTCCGAAGTATTTAGACATACTTTTCTGATTTGATTTTGAGCAATCAAATGATCATTTCCAGAAAAAAGAATCGCATTATGAGGCGCAAAACTAATTTTGTTTCCTTGCACAATATGCCCGACACCCGTCAATTTAACCGCGGGTGCATAAGTTTTAACATGCCTTGAGAAATAACTAATGGAGCAGTCTTCCACAAAATGGGCTGCCTTTGTTAAAGTATTCTTATCACCGCCTAAGAGTGAAATTCCGGTGTTTCCTAAATATTTAAGAGTACTGTTTCTAACGCCACAATTATATCCGTCGGTGATCTGTATCGCAGACCTGCCTAATCCATACATCTCACACCGTTCAATCGCTACAGATTTCGAATTGGAAATATTTACAGCTAAATTGTTATGATAGCTGAAATTTATATTTTCAATTTTTATTTGATTACAATCTTGTATGTCCAAAAGGGTAAAATCTTGATATGCAATTTGAACTGATTCGACTTTCTCATTTGAAAAAGAATGAATAAATCGGATTGTTCCTGTTTCAGGATTGAAATAATATTCATTTTCTGCATCAACATATTCCGGTTGATTTAAAGCGTAAAAGAGCCCCCCGGATGGAGATCCCATTCCATAATTGTGTGTGGCCGCGAGTATGATCTCACCGGATAAGGGGTTTATGGAGTCAACCCGAATAATTTCGTCGGCCCACTTAAAACTCCAATACCCGTTTAGAAACAAAGGGAATTCTTTGTTGTAATTTTTTATAAGATCAGCAGATAAAAATTTCGCAGGCAATTGCTTTGCTTCCTTGTTTTTTGGCTTCCTACCTGCCCTAATTATTGAATCTGCTTTTATAAACCCCTCATTAGGATAACGAGATATGGATAAGGGAACTCCGGCAATATAGATTTCTGGCCACCCGGCATAACCCTTAAATGAATCTGGCCATGGAGGCATAATTAACTTTGGGTCGGTATACTCGTACATTCCGATTGCTTCATCTAGGCATGTCAAGTCTTTGATTGGCACTTCCATACTAGAGGTTATTAGTACTCCGTTCGGCGTCTCACCTTTGATAACCAGATTATTTGTGCCAGAGAGAAGTAATGGTTTCTGTATAACGTACTTTCCATCGGGAATCACTAAAACCGAATCTTTGTTTTTTATGGAAAAATCAATCATGTTTTGCAAACTTTGTTGCGGTTTACATGAAAAAAAGCATAATACGATAAAGGTAATTAGTACTATTTTAAATAAATGAATTCGCTTTAGTTGTATCATCTTTTCTAAAGAATTGTATCATTGGTTATTTGTTGGTCATACTGAAGCACAAGGGCTTAGCTCGTAGTGCGGCGGTAAGTAAATCTTTTTGTTCACGTCTGCGCACAAAGCTAAAGCTTATTGTTTAGTTTTATTTTTTCTTGTCCAAAGCTAAATCCATAAGGTTTAGCGACTTCATAAATATACCCAGACCTTTCGGTTTTGCCCTAAAGGCCGCATTACGTTTAGCATCTATGTAAAAGCAGCCTTGTCCACCGATATAAAGCTTGCTATGAACCCGAAACTTGCGGAAACCACTGTCCGCCCTATGTTTTATACCCATTGTTGTGCGTTCGTTTTTTTCCATTTAAATGGTTGAAGCTCTGTCAAAACCAACTGTTTCCCGGTATAGTTGTGGCGATGCATCTGCATTCTTTTTAAAGAATCTACTAAAATAATATTCATCATTATAGCCCAACTCATAAGCGATTTCTTTCACGGTTTTATCTGTAAGATACAGCTCTCTTTTAGCTTCTATGATGATGCGTTCAGAGATTAAGTCGGTCAAGGTTTTGTTGAAATGTGTCTTGGTCAGTTTGGATAAAGCTTTTGGCGAAATGGATAACATTTCAGCATAGTCACTGGCGGTATGCTTGGTCTTATAATGGGATTCTATATAGCTTTTTAGGTTTTGCAATATGAAGGGTTCTTTATTTCCTTTAGTTACTTTTTGTGTGTCAACCTGTTGTTCTGTTTTTAGTCTTGATGCTGAAATCAAAAATATTTTCAGGTAGGAAATCAATAGTTCATATTGTGCCAAATCAGGTTTTTGTATTTCAGTTTTGATTTGGTCAATGATCATTTCAAAATTTGCTTTAGCAGCCTCATTCACGTGAATAAAAGGCGGATCGTAAATATTGTTGAACAATACTCCATTGCATGCTATTTCTTTGTGATGCTTATGGATGCAAAAGAAGTCAGGATGAAAATTTATTACTGAACCACTAATTTCAGTTTCGGCATTGAGCATAAAAGGTTGGTAGGGTGAAAAAGAAAATAACATATGCTCATGAAAGTCATAGTTTGAAAAATCGGCCTTTACGTTGCCCTTTCCCTTTTTTACCCAAATGAGAGCGTAATAATTCAACCGCTGAATATGGTCAAATGGGTTTTCCTTTTCAAAATGGTATAGTTTGAAGGCAAGATTGCCTGTTTGGGGGTTGATGAATGTGAATTGGTTATTTTGCAGCATAGCCCAATATTAGATCAGCTTTCTTTCGCTTTTATCAATTTTTAAGTCGTTAATACTTGCAATCCGTTTTTGCATGAGTCCATTTTCGTTAAACTCCCAAAGCTCGTTGCCGTACGCCCTGTACCATTGGTCGTTTTCATCCTGATATTCATACTCAAATAGCACCGCCATTCGGTTTTCTCGAAATCCCCAAAGTTCTTTTTTTAATTTGTAATTTCTTTCTTTTTTCCATTTTTCGGTTAGAAATTGGATGATTTCCTCCCGTCCGTTGATAAATTGAGTCCGGTTTCGCCATTCCGAATTTAAAGTATACGCTTTTGATACACTTAAAGGATCTTTGCTATTCCATGCATCTTCTGCTTTTTGCACTTTTTCAAGAGCCGTATTCAATGTGAAGGGGGGAAGTGGATATTTTTTTTCTTCTTGATTCATTGTATTAGTTGTTTTAGTAAACCCAAAGTGGGAATCATGTTGACACGATTCCCATATTAGGTTTCTGGATTTACAAACTTTCAGCTACTGGGAAATCGACAGGCACTTTCGTAAGGTTATGTAAATAATTCATAGCCGTTTTATCACTTACCTGAAGGATCAAATCAACGAGATTTTCTTTTGTGTATCCTTGGGCAAAAAAGTCCTCCACATTTTCTTGGCTAACATTGCCTCTGTTTTTGGTAATGTCAGCTGCCAATTTTACCAAAGCATTCAATTTGGCATTCTCGCTCTGTCCTTTTCTGATATCCAACAGTTGTTTGTCATCAAATCCATTCATTTTTCCCAGCACGGTATGTGCACTTTGGCAATAAATACATCCGTTTACCTGACTGATAATTAGGTTCACGGCTTCTTTTTCTTTGTTCGATAATGATGTTTTGGCGTTTTGATAGTCCAAATACTTTTTGAGACCGTTTTCGGAATAGGCGATGGTAGCGTAAAGGTTAGGGACAAATCCCAGTGCCTTATTTAAGTTGTCAAAAATCTTTTGATTTGTTGGAGATACTTGCTCTCTTGTAGGAACATTAAATTCTGTTTTAACTAAATTTTCCATTCTAAATTGTTTTAATTATTGTTTGTCAATATTGACTACACAAAGATGACAAGCCTTCCTCCTGTATAAAATGGACGATTTACGTTAATGGATGGATGATTTTCCTGAATGTAGGTCAAAATTATACACAACGGCTTCGGCTATGATTAGTGTGGGGCGGTGATTTACAATTCCCTTGGCGCCACAATTCGTATTGTGTGTTCCTTTTTTAATTTAATCACTTTTAGTTAATCGAAATTTCTGAACCTTATTGCCTAAAATATCTCCAGCATAAATATTTCCTTCATCATCAATTTGAATGTCGTGATATCTCGAAATTGGACCATCATAAAATCCAGTTCTACCGAATTGCATTTGCAGGTTAGTATTTAAATCAAAGCGAAAAATATCAGAACCCTTAACAACTGTGTCATTTACAGTCATATAATCTATTCCAAACAGATAGTCGTTTTGATTGTCAATGGTTACAGAATATAATTGTTCGGTTATTTTATTCTGCCAAACAGCAATGAAATTGCCTTGGGCATCGAACTTTTGAATTCTATTATTTTCGCGATCTGCCACATAAACATTGCCTTCATTATCCAAATCAATTCCGTGCGGAATATTAAACTCACCTTATTTATTTCCAAATTTGCCCCATTCGAATAAATATTCGCCTTCTTTTGAGAATTTAGCTATTCTGCTATTTTCATATCCATCACTTATATAAAATGAACCGTCTTCTGTCACAGCAATATCTGTAGGTTCATTAAAATGAGAAGAATCATCACCAGGAACTTTAGCTTCTCCTAAAGTCATTAGCAAGCTTCCATTAGAGTCAAATTTAAAAACTTGATGAAGACCACAATCTGTAACCCAAATATTGTTTTGCTTATCAACTTCAAGTCCGTGTGGCATTATGAATAAATCCGCTCCCCAACTTTTTAAAACTTCTCCAGTTTGCTTGTTTAGCGTCAGAATGGTATTCTCCTGGATTCTATCCTCCTGCATTGTTTCTTCCCAAATTCTGCTTACTCTATGAAAAACCACAATATTGTTTTCAGAGTTAATTCCGAGTCCAGTAGGATTTCCCAAGACAAAGTTTTCTGGTAGTTTTGGCCAATCATTAACTAAAATATAAGAGTCTGAATTTTGAGATTCTTTTTTCAACTCTTTTTTTTCTGTGTTTTTACATCCAAATATTAGAAGTGTTAATAGAAAGTAAAAAATACTTTTTTGTTTAAATTCCATTTGTTGGTTTTGTTTGGTATAAATGACGCACACCGTTTATGTATAAGAATAGTTGCGGGTTTGTATGCGAGGATTTTCCGAAGGAAAATCAGACGTTACAAACACGTAACGACCTTTGATTATACACTAACCGCAATTATTTTTATACGGTGTTGTACCACGTTATTTTTTTATTCTACCATATTTTTTCAAGATTTCAATTACCCTTTCTTCTGGTAGTTCGAAAACCGTGGTATTGTTTTTTCCAATCATGGTTTCGGCTGCAACAAGTGCATTTAATATCGATTCTTCTGTTGCTTGTGCTGTTGCTTCGAAAAGTCCGGACATTTTATCATTAGCTATCATTTTCAATAATGGCGCTTTTTCTCTATCGGCTGCTCCTGGGTTAGCTGTAGAAAATGCAATAAATATATCGCCAGAGTAATTGCCTCCAAAACCTCCCATCCTACTTATGCCAATTGGCACTCAACGTGCCACTCTCTTTAATTGGTGTGGAAGTAGTGGTGCATCTGTCGCAACAATAACTATTATGGAACCTCTATCTTCTTCAGGCTTTATTGGGTCCCAAATAATCATACGGTCCGTAATCTCCTTTCCAACAGGAACGCCCGCAATAGTTAGTGATTTACGACTTCCATAGTTGGCTTGAACGATAACCCCAAGAGTATAGGTAGTAGAATCAATTTGTATTTCGCGTGAAGAAGTACCAATTCCACCTTTAAAACCATGACAAACCATGCCTGTTCCTCCACCAACATTTCCTTCTGGAACAGAGCCGGGTTTTGCATTATCTAATGCAGAAAATACATGTTCTTTCTTTACATGAAATCCGTTTATATCACTTAAGTCACCATCATAGGTTTCAGCCACTACTGGCAAAGCCCAAAAAACATCAGGTTCTTCGGTAAGTGGGTTGAATTGTTTATTCTTAAATTGCCATTCCACTACTGCATCTCTTACCACACCAACACTATGTGTATTAGTTATAGATATAGGGCCTTCCAAGAATCCTGATTCATCTACCCAAGTAGTTCCTGTCATTTCACCGTTCCCGTTAAGACTATACCACCCTGCGAATACTGGGTCATAATTTTTACCTCTTGGAAGAACAGCCGTTACTCCCGTTCGAATAGGACCTTCTGCAACTACTAATTTACCTTCTCCAGATATCAAAGTAGTATGTCCAACTTCAATTCCTTTGACGTCAGTAATAGCATTTAATTGACCAGGTTTTCCATCAAGAGGTATTCCCAAATCTCTAGCCCTCTTTTTCTGGCAATATGCCTGACATGTTAGAAGCAAGATTGTCAAAATTATAAGTGTATTCTTCATATTGGTTGGTGTTAATGTGGCACAACGGTTCGGCTAAAGTTCGTTGCGGTGACCTGTCCGCAGGACAGTCCCGCGAGACACCGAGCCATGGATTAAAAATAGGGATTTCCGACAGGAAATCCGCAAGCGATGAACCTTAGGTGTTGTTACCAACTGGCTTTTATTTATCAGTAGGAAAGTTCTAGTCCGAAATGGCTTGCCTTGTATGTAATTCCAGTTATACGTTCTTCATATTTTACCTCCATTCCCAATTCACGTATTCCGTCCGTCGCATTGTAAAACATTTTCTCCAGTGCTATATAATAACCTTCGTCCCAATATCCGAAATCTTCGATAACCTCCAAGCAACAAGCTACATAATGTAGTTCCAATTCCACATTAAGTTCGGTTATTTTCATTTTTTGAAGGGTCCGTATCAACTTTCTGGCCTCGGCCTCACGCAACTGCATGTTCCGTCCACCCGGATAAATATATCTTTCGATTTCTTTTTTGTATTTCTCGACAAGTCCTTTGATTTCCCCGGTAGCAAAAATGTCCAGGTAAGTTTTTGCAGCTGGAATTTTTTTATACATCTCTGAAATCAGCTTAATGATTTCAGTTTTGTCCATTGCCTTTAGTTCTTTTTTTACTTCTCTTAGTGCCATTCAGGACTATGCGTTTTTCGAGCTTGTTGGTAACGGTTTCGTATACGAGCCGTAGCGGATTTTTATATGCTATTTCTTCGGTTTTACCCAGACTATAAATATACAAAAAAGCCATTGGTGAAGAATTAACACAGCTATGGCTTTTCATAGGATACAATGTTGGCAGTAGTGTTTTAATTACTTCCTACTTATAGAATAGAATTCTTTTTTTATTCTTTTCTATTCGCCTTTTATGATTGGTTCGTATTTATTCCAGTTGACAACAATTGCCCAAATATTAATAGCAAATAGTATTAATGCGATTCCAATTCCTGATAGGTCGTGTACTAAATGATGAACAAATATTCCTACCATAACAGGAAGAATTACTAGCGCTCCCAATGCTCTTGTCTTTGGGATTGCTATTAAAGCACCTCCAACGATTTCAATAATTGCTACAAGCGGAAAAATCCATTTAATTGTCATAAATCCGCCCATAACTTGCATCATTTCATCAGACATTTCGGGCATAGGCATATAGTTGAAGAATTTGTTTAATCCTGAATTAATCATCATTAATCCGAATAAAATAAATAAAGCTGTATAAATCTTGTTTTTCATTTTTCAATTGTTGTTGTTAATAATATGGCAAAATTAACTATTTTTGATTACCAATAGTAATCAGCTACCTATAGGTAATCAGTTACTTCAAGGTAATCATTAAATTAGTAGAGATGAAGAAAAAGGAACATAAAGAGTGTATGTCCGCTTTGTTACCTGTAAGGGACACTTTAGATGTAATAGGTGGAAAATGGAAACTTTTAATTTTAATTTCAATTTGGGAAGGAAATAAGCACTTTAGGGAAATAGAGCGAAGTATTCCAAAGTTAAGTACCAAAGTTTTGTCAAAGGAATTGAAAGATTTGGAAGAAAATCAGTTGATTACAAGAACTGTTTTAAATGGTTTTCCTGTCAGAACGGAATATATGCCTACAGAGCATTCCAAAACGCTGGAAAAGGTCATTTTTGAATTGCATAATTGGGGTATCCATCACAGAAAGAAAATCTTTGGCAATAAGTCATTTTCAAATAATTCAGTTAGTGCGTAGTGTGAATTCGGGTCAACATGCTGCCTAACGGTATTGTTAGGCAACGTTTTTATTCTCAAAGTGCTTGATTTCATTCAGTTCCGATTCTTTAGATTCCTTCTCTTTTTCGATGTCATAATCATCTTGAAGTCCGAGCCAGAACTTGGCTGAATTACCAAAATATTTACTCAATCGCAAAGCGGTGTCCGCTGTTATTCTACGATTACCTTTAACGATTTCTGAAATACGAGTTTGAGGAATTTTCAAATCCTTTGAAAGTCGGTAAGCCGTAATTTCAAGAGGTTCAAGAAACTCGTAAAACAAAATTTCGCCAGGATGTACATTTGCTAACTTTTCCATTTTTTACTTCTTAGTGATAATCAATTATTTCCACTTCGCTTGCGTTTCCTTTGTCCCACAAGAACATTATCCGCCATTGTTTGTTAATCCGAATACTATGATAATCGCTTAATTTTCCTCCAAGCTTTTCAAGTCGGTTTGACGGTGGAATCCTAAAGTCCGAAATGTCCTGCGAGTTGTTCAACATTCTTAGTTTCCGGCGTCCTACGTTTTGAACTTCAATCGGCATTTTTTTAACTCGGATTCCGTTCCAAATCTGTTCGGTCGCTTTTGAACCAAAGGATAATATCATATCTTTTCACGTTACTAACGTCAAAGATAAGTATTTTATTTTAAGTGAAGTATGGTTTTTATGAAATGTTGCCTAACGACTCTGCTATGGCAAGTAGGGCAGGTGATAAGCGATTACTTTCCGCCACGCACTTAGCAAAACCTTTGGGTTTTGTTTTTTCTTCTGTACAAAGCAAAATCCCAAAGATTTTGCGGACTTCGCAAACACGACCAAGCCTTTAAATATAGCGCTTTATGACCTATTTGCTATAGGTATTGTTGTAAAACGTTTTTTTAAGCGATACTATTTATCCGTAAGTCCTTAAAGAATTTTGTTTTGAGATTAACTTTAATATTAAAGAAGCAACTACCTCCGTCATCAACTAGCGGTATTTCAGTCTGCCATTTGTCAAATTCAAAATCTTGACAAAAAAAGTTTATCCAAACCTCTTTTTCTCCTTTTTCATTTAAGATGGCCACATATTGCCGTTTGTAATCATCAAGTTTAAGTCTAAAACGAGAATCTTTATCAAGTCCGTCGTTATGTTCTATTATAGCTTTTTTTAAAATTGGCTCAATATCGCTTAATTCTCCCAAACCTAATTCAGTAGCTGTTGGTTCCGTATTTTGGAAAATCCAGTACCATTGTGGATTGAATCTAATTATGGTAAAGTCCGAGTGCGCAAGGCCGAAATCCGTCCGCAACACTTTTTCTTCAGCGATATTATCCGTCTTATTTCGTTCCTTACATGAAGAAAATAAAATCAGAAAAATGAGAATGAATTTTTTCAATATATTTTTCTTTTTTAATTGCCAAATCCAAAAGATTTGGCGGACTTAGCAAACATACCCAAGCCTTTAAATATAGCACTTTATGCCCTATTTGATATA
>NZ_FNGV01000008.1 GCF_900103215.1 Kriegella aquimaris | reverse complement strand
CGTAAAATAGCGCCCCTTGGCATCCGTCCTGTGGATATCCCCATCGCTCCAGATCACGATTTTTTGATAGCTGTTCGAGTTGTCCCGGTTGGTCAGTTTCCACTCTTTTTTGAGCAATCTTCTCAACTGCGTCAGATCGGTCCGTACCCTGGTCTTGTTCAATATATGTAGCGCGTCGATGGGACAAAGGTTTACTTCTTCCAGATCGAACTTTTCCATGACACTTAAAAGAATGCTCGCCAGTTCTTTCTCCACCCGGTTGCGATTGTTCCGTACCAACTTTTTCAGAGCGAGGGTTTTTATCTGGCCAGGGGTGAACCACATTCGCGTACTGTGCTTTGTAGCTAGTTCGCGATTTTGTAAATAGAACAGGAAAGCGGGTATTTCCGCTATCAAGAGATTTAGAAAATTGGTCCGCTCTTTCTTTATGCCCGGGACTTTGTTTACCCAGAACCGGGTCTCGTTGCTATCGATTTTTATAAAGCTGTCCTCGTTATTGCTACAAAGGATGAATTTCCCGAAGAACTCCACCTCGCGTTTATCCTTTCCCTTGGCTTCTAATTTGTTGATATTGGTAGTGCTCAGGTATTTGATGCGTTCGGTCATTTCCTCTTTGTTGAAAAGCACCTCGTCGATACATATCAATAGTTTGTTCGCCCAGTCCGCATTGAACTGGCTACTGAAGCTGTCGTTGGTCAAATAGGTAAGGTTGTTGTCGAAGATTTCCTTGAGCCATTTCAGAAAGGTGCTCTTGCCGGTCGAACGTTCTTTGGACACCAAGCAAAGGATGGGGAGTACTTGAATGGGCCTAAGGTATAGCAATTGCAGATAGTCCAGCCCAAGCTCATAGTGTTTCCCGAAGATATGCCTGACGAAATTCAGGCTCTTCCCAAATTCTCCTTCGTGGGGTTTCTTGGCCAAAGGGGAATAGGTATTGTAAAACCCTTTGTATTCTTGCTTAAAATCGGTGTGGCTGGGGATACATGTAAAGCCGTCGTATTTGGGAACCTTGCTCAAATGGTCCTTGCCATGGTCTTGTTTAATGGTCTCCATGTTCCAATGGACCAGGACTTCGTTGAAATGTCCGGCTATCGTCGGCGCCTTCACCATTTTATAGTAGGCGGTGCCCACACGGATATAGGGAGTGTCTTTCATGATTCTATTTTTTGAATGAAGGGAGCCTCCAGTTTAGTGCTTTCTATTTTTCATCAGCTGCTCGTTGAACCGCTGTTCCAGGGTTTCGTCCGAGAGGTCGGGTTCCCCCAACAGCCAGGCATCGATGGTGTCCTTGTCGAAGAACTTTTGGCGGATATGGGGATTGTTCCCCATCGGGATGAGCTTTAAATGCGTCAGTTTGTAGATCTTGCTCTTTGAGAGTCCAGTATAGGCCACGAGGTCATCTACGTTCATTACTTTCTTGGTGTGGGACAACAGACCTTTGATGTCGGAAAGCAGCCCTACTACGTTTTCCTTTTCTTTCATGGTATTTCTTTTTAGGGTTTTGCCCAAATTAGAAGGGCGGGTACCGTCAAAAGAAATCCAAGGAAGTCTTTAACTAAAAAAAAGAATGTTTTTTGAGGGATTACCAAAGATTCTTTGAAATTGGTCCGAATTATGCAAAATGTGATTATGATTTGAATGTATTCGAACAAGAAGTCACAGAAGAATTTTTATGAATGAAGGACTGATTTTTTTAAAGGGCAGAAAATGCCTTAATGATAACGAACACAAAGGAATCGGAAAGAATTAACGGGGAAGTAATTTGTTGTACCTATGTTGTACCCACTAAAAAGAAAAAGCCTCTCAATCTCTTGAAAGGCTTGTCTTTGTTGGCGGTCCGGACGGGACTCGAACCCGCGACCCCCTGCGTGACAGGCAGGTATTCTAACCAACTGAACTACCGAACCGTGGCGTTTAGCGTGTGCAAATATACGTTGCTAATTGAATTCCACAAACATTTTTTTTTAAAATTTTAAAATAGCATCAAACAAATTTCTGACGCTCCACCATAAAGGTGTTCAATACCCTATGAAAATGGGCTTTAACATCAATATCGACATACTTAATCTTATATTGCGCACATTTTAATTTTAAAGCTTCAAGTTGATTTTCGATACTCCTTTCATATACATCTTTGACCGTATCTGAATAGAGATCGATATGTTCGCCTGTTTCTACGTCAAGAAAACGTTTAGGTGCATGGTCGAAATTAAAATGAAGCTCGGTATCCTTATCCAGTACGTGAAACAGCACAACTTCGTGCTTATTATACTTTAAATGGCGGAGTGCATCAAACAATTTTCCATCTTCGATGTTGGCCTGAAACATGTCAGTAAACAAAAAAATGAGACTACGACGCTTTATTTTCTCTGCTATTTGGTGCAAATAGGTATAGGTCTCGGTTTGTTGGGCCGGTCTAGTATCAAGGCTTATCTCACTTAATTTGGCCAGTAACATCTGTCGGTGCCTTTCACTGCCCTTTTCAGGTGAATAATAGTGATACCCATCGGAATAAACACTAAGCCCAACGGCATCGCGTTGCCTTTTGAGCACATTCATCAATGCTGCAATGGCCAAAACACTAAAGCCGACCTTATTTAGATTATCAATTGTCAAGTTCTTTATTTCGGGATAATACATCGAAGCGGAATTATCCAAAATCATATGACACCTTAAATTAGTCTCCTCCTCATATCTTTTGGTATAGAGCTTATCAGTCTTTGCGTATAGCTTCCAGTCGATATGTTTGGTACTTTCGCCAACATTATAGATTTTATGTTCGGCAAATTCAGCCGAGAATCCGTGAAATGGACTCTTATGTATACCACTTATAAAGCCTTCGACCACTTGATTGGCCAAAAGTTCCAAATTTTGAAAAAGAGGCGCTTTGTTTAATTCAGATTGGAGGTTCATATGAACAAAGATAGGAAAGTTCTCAGGGTAAAATAAGGAATTTAAATTACCCCTAAACTGTTCAATTAGAAAAATCCTTTATAAAATCCCTAAATAAAAAAATCCCGCAAATTGCGGGATTTTTTATACTACTTTTAGTTTACTCTTTTCCTTTTTATTGGAATCGGTCTTTACTACAAAGCTGCATCGATAGCGTCGGTATATACCTTTTTAGGTGATACACCAACCTGCCTGTTTACGATTTCACCATCTTTAAAGACCAAAACCGTAGGAATATTTCGAACTCCATATTTTGCGGCAAATTCTTGATTCGCATCAACATCTACTTTGCCAACTACAGCTTTACCTTCATATTCATTACTTACCTCGTCGATGATGGGACCCACCATTCTACAAGGCCCGCACCAAGCAGCCCAAAAATCAACTACAACGGGTTTATCACTTTGCAAAACTACTTTATCAAAAGTAGCATCTGTTATTTCTAATGCCATTTTAATTCCTTTTATTGATTACGCAAATTTAGTCAAATATTATGCTACTTCCTTACGAACGTAAAATTCGTTTTGTCTATTGTACTATCACCGTAATTTATACGTCACTGCAGGCCTGACTATCACGGGCCATTGAGACATTCAACGAAAACAGATTATTTTTCCATCATCATTAATACGGTTCAATTCAATTTATAATGTACATCATTCTCACTTAGTTGATGCAGCAATTCACTTGAAATCTGGACTTTTTGCTTTCTGCTCGACAAGTTCACCTTTATTTCCTCTTCCATCTCGTAAATCACAAAGTTCAAGGTATGGCTACCTTTGTGCGAAACCAATGTATCCTTTAATTCATAAATATTCTTCTCTGCCAACTCGTCGATATTAAGTTTGATCGTCAGCTTTTTAGCATAGGTTTCCATCACTTCCTGCAGTAGCATAAAGCTATTATATTGTAACCTAGGGTCGCCCTTTTTCTCAGTTTCACGGTTCATCCAGCCTTCGCGAATATATACCTTGACGTAAGCAAAAGAATTGATCATTAGAAAATGACGAAACTTCAGGTATTCCTCCCCGAAAATTCGAAATTCATAGGAATCGGTATAATCTTCCATAGTAAACAAAGCCCACCCTTTTCCATTCTTTGAGGTGCGATGCTGTACATCGGTAATCACCCCGGCGAATGAAAGCTCACGATTTACCACGCTTTCTAGATTATTCAAGATGGCAAGGGAAGCATTGCAAAATGCCTTTATTTCTGTTCTAAAATCATCAAGGGGATGTCCGGAAATATAGATACCTACAACTTCCTTTTCCCGACGTAACTTTTCCATCGTGCCCCATTCTTCACAAGGTGGAACCTCGGGTTCTGGAATTTGCACTTCACTTGCGTCACCAAAAAGGCTTACCTGCGCCGAATTCTCATTTTCTTGAAACTTTGCCCCGTATTTAATTACTTTTTCCAAGAAGGTTATGCCATCGCCTTCATCATGAAAATATTGTGCGCGATGTGCGGATCCGAAAGAATCGAAGCCACCGGCAACCGCCAAGTTTTCGAATGCTTTTTTATTGGATGCCCGTAAATCGATTCGCTTCGCCATATCGAAAACAGACTTAAACGGACCGTCTTTTTTTCTATTCTCCACAATGGTTTCTACCGCCCCGCGACCCACACCTTTGACGGCGCCCATTCCAAAACGAACGGCTCCGGCATCGTTCACCGCAAATTTGTAGTACGATTCGTTTACATCGGGCCCAAGAACATCAAGGCCCATGCGCTTGCATTCTTCCATAAAGAATGTAACCTGTTTAATGTCATTCATGTTATTCGAAAGCACGGCGGCCATATATTCTGCCGGATAATGTGCTTTACAATATGCTGTTTGGTAGGCGATCCACGCGTAGCAGGTAGAGTGCGATTTATTAAAGGCGTAAGCCGCAAATGCTTCCCAATCTTTCCATATTTTTTCGAGCTTATCTGCCGCATGTCCTTTTGCAGAAGCCTGTTCGATAAATTTGGGCTTCATTTTATCAAGAACGTACTTTTGCTTTTTACCCATGGCTTTACGTAAAACATCGGCCTCACCTTTGGTAAAGTCCGCCAGTTTTTGCGAGAGGAGCATTACCTGCTCTTGGTACACCGTAATTCCATAGGTTTCCGCTAGGTATTCTTCACAGGCGTCAAGATCATAGACAATCTCTTCGGTACCATGCTTACGGGCAACAAAACTCGGTATGTATTCCATTGGCCCAGGTCGGTACAGGGCATTCATAGCAATAAGGTCGGCAAAAACCGTTGGTTTTAACGACCGCATGTGTTTTTGCATACCGGGTGATTCATATTGAAATACCCCAACTGTTTCACCTCTTTGAAAAAGTTCGTATGTCTTTTCGTCGTCGAGCGGAAAATTCTCGGGATCTAACTCAATACCGTGTTTCGCCTTAACGATTTTAACGGTATCCTTGATCAAGGTCAAGGTTTTCAATCCCAAGAAATCCATTTTCAATAATCCGGCACTTTCCACCACAGAGTTGTCGAACTGGGTACAATACATGTCGGAATCCTTGGCAAGAGCCACCGGAACGAACTTGGTAATATCGTCTGGGGTAATAATCACTCCACAAGCATGAATACCCGTGTTGCGAACTGAACCTTCTAAAATATATGCTTGGTTGAGCGTTTCCGATTCGAGTCCTTCACCTTCCGATATATTCAGAAGTTCATTTATTTTTTCAAGCTCTTCGCTGTTGAACTTGCTTTTCAATATTTTTTCATCGACCCCAATTATCTTTTTTAGTTTGGACATATTGGGAATCAACTTCGCCATACGATCGGCATCGCCCAAAGGCAAGTCTAAAGCACGGGCCGTATCTC
This sequence comes from Kriegella aquimaris, assembly GCF_900103215.1. Taxonomy (GTDB): domain Bacteria; phylum Bacteroidota; class Bacteroidia; order Flavobacteriales; family Flavobacteriaceae; genus Kriegella; species Kriegella aquimaris. The sequence goes on along the minus strand of NZ_FNGV01000008.1, from coordinate 266,483 downwards.
GAATAGATGATTTGGCGGCCATGGTACCATAGGTAATGATTTGGGCCACCTGGTTAGAGCCGTATTTGTTGATAACATAATCCATTACCCGACTTCGACCTTCATCATCAAAGTCGATATCAATATCGGGCATACTTACACGATCCGGATTCAGGAAACGCTCAAAAAGCAAGTCGTACTTAATCGGATCCAAATTGGTAATCCACAAACAATATGCCACTGCCGAACCTGCCGCCGAACCACGTCCGGGGCCGACAGACACGTCCATTTTTCGGGCAGCCCGAATAAAATCTTCAACAATTAAGAAATAGCCTGGATACCCCGTATTCTCGATTACCTTCAGCTCAAAATCTAACCGCTCATCGATTTCGGGTGTAATCTCCCCATATCTCTTTTTTGCCCCTTCATAGGTAATGTGACGTAAATATTTGTTCTCCCCGCGCTTACCACCATCTAATTTATCTTCTTCGAACTGAAACTCTTCTGGAATATCGAATGCGGGCAACAAGACATCCCGTGCCAAAGTAAAGGTATCTACCTTGTCGACGATTTCTTGAATATTGATGATGGCTTCGGGAATATCCTTAAAAAGCTCCTTCATTTCCTCCGAAGACTTAAAGTAATACTCCTGATTAGGCAATCCGTATCTATAACCGCGACCACGGCCTATCGGTGTTGCCTGTTTTTCTCCATCCTTAACACATAGAAGAATATCATGTGCATGCGCATTCTCCTTTTCGACGTAATAGGTATTATTTGTGGCGACTAGTTTTACATTGTGTTTTTTCGCAAACTGTATCAATACTTGGTTCACACGATCTTCATCTTCTTGACCGTGTCGCATAATCTCGATATATAAATCGTCACCAAACGTTTCTTTCCACCAAAGAAGGGCCTCTTCTGCTTGGTTTTCGCCAACGTTCAATACTTTACTAGGCACCTCGCCGTACAAATTACCGGTAAGTACGATAACATCTTCTTTGTACTGCTCAACGATTTTTTTATCGATACGCGGCACATAGTATTTACCATCAACAAAAGCAATGGATGACATTTTCGCCAAGTTCAAGTAGCCTTGTTTGCTCTTGGCGAGCATCACTACTTGGTAACCGTTATCCTTTTGTGATTTATTGGTATGGTCTTCACACACTTGAAACTCACAACCGATAATCGGGGTGATTTCCAATTCAGGCTCTGGCAGCTCGTTCAAAGGCTCTTCTCCTTCTTCTAGCGTTCCGTTTTGGGTAGCTTCATAACGTTTTAAGTTTTCCTCATTACGCGTCGTAACTCCTTTATTATGGTTAAGCACCCCACTTACAAAGTGGAAAGCCCCCATCATATTTGCATGGTCAGTCATGGCTACGGCCGGCATTTTTGCTTTTGCGGTGGCAGCAATCAGATCGGCCACACTTATAGTGGATTGGAGAATCGAAAATTGCGTATGATTATGCAAATGCGCAAAACTTACGGATTCTAGCGTAGCTAAGTTTTCTTTTATCTCGTCATGGGAAACGACGCCTGTATCTTTTTCCCAAAGTGCATCGGCAATTTTTTTCGATGCTTTTTTAAGATTGATATGTTTTAGACCGATTAGCTGAATCTCTTGCGGATTGACTTCCGAGAAATTTTTGAAATAATCGGGTCGAACATCCAATTGCTCCGTCGTATACTGTTGTTTACGGATCAATTCTAAAAAGCAACGGGTAGTTGCTTCCACATCGGCAGTAGCATTGTGGGCCTCCCCAAAAGGCTCTCCGAATAAATGCTGATGTAATTCGGTCAAGGTAGGAAGCTTAAACTTACCGCCCCGGCCTCCGGGAATTTGACATAACTGTGCCGTATGCTCGGTACAAGTATCTAAAACAGGAAGCTCCTGTAACGGGTTCTCAACACCCAAGCGATGAAACTCGGCCCCCATTATGTTCACATCAAAGCCAACATTCTGCCCGACGACAAACTTTGTTTTCGACATGGCAATATTGAACTTCTCTAAAACCTCTGATAGCGCAACCCCTTGCTGCTGCGCCAATTCAGTAGAGATACCGTGAATCTGTTCTGCATCATACGGTATATTAAAACCATCGGGGCGCACCAAATAATCTTGATGTTCGATACACCTGCCCATTTCGTCATGCAACTGCCAAGCAATTTGAATACAGCGCGGCCAGTTGTCGGTATCGGTAATAGGAGCATTCCAGTTTTTGGGCAGACCAGTAGTTTCGGTATCGAAGATTAGGTACATATAAGGTGTTTTTCCGGATAAAATTGTAGCCTATAAAAGTACTTAAATAGTCAACGTTTTTAAAAGGTAGTTTTTAGGAGTTATTAACGGTACATGTTTTTCTCCATTCTTAATATAATACTTAAATTGAGCATCGAAAAAAATTAAAAATGGCAAATAAAATACTTTTCCCTAGAATTTACATTCTAGCCTCCCTTCTTTTACTAGTAAGCTCCACCAACTCTTTTGGTCAAAAGAATTCACAAAACACACCGAATTTTGTAATCATTTTCGCTGACGACCTTGGCTATGGAGATCTTGGTGTCTACGGACACCCGACCATTCGAACACCCCATTTGGACCAAATGGCGCATGAAGGCCAAAAATGGACCAATTTTTACGTAGGCGCCAGTGTTTGCACTCCAAGCAGAGCTGCTTTATTAACGGGAAGACTACCTATTCGAAGCGGAATGAGCAGCGCTAAATCGCGCGTACTATTCCCCAACAGCAAAAACGGATTACCAGCAAATGAAATTACCTTGGCCGAACAATTGAAAAAAGCAGGCTATAGTACCGCCTGTATCGGAAAATGGCACTTGGGGCACAAAGAACAATATTTACCTACGAATAATGGCTTCGATTATTATTTCGGAATTCCATATTCCAATGACATGGACCACGTGGGTAAACGCAACTATAAAGAATTGGCTAAAGAAGGCCAAAAGGCCATAGTAAAGGAAGATTATAACGTTCCACTTCTCAGAAACACAAAAATTATAGAGCAGCCCGCCAATCAGAATACGATTACCAAGCGATATTCGGAAGAAGCCGTTTCTTTTATAAAAGAGAACAAAGACAAACCTTTTTTCGTCTATCTCGCCCATAACCTGCCCCATATTCCCCTTTTCGCTTCCAAAGATTTTCTAGGAAAGAGCAAACGTGGCCTGTACGGTGATGTGTTGGAAGAAATCGATAACGGCGTAGGTAAAATCATTCAGGCCCTAAAAGAAGAAGGCCTGGCCGAAAACACCATTGTCGTTTTCACTTCCGACAACGGACCCTGGCTTCCATTCAAGACACATGGCGGCAGTGCTGGGCTTCTGCGGGCTGGAAAAGGAAGTACATGGGAAGGTGGCATGCGTGAACCCGGTATCTTTTGGAGTCCTGGAAAAATAAAACCCGGAGTGATTTCCGATATAGGTTCGACCATGGATTTATTCACCACCTTCAGTAATATGGCAGGAGTACCCATACCTGATGATCGCGTAATAGATGGAATCGATCTTACCACAACCCTCCTCGAGCACGGACAAAGTCCACGAGAAAGTATGCTCTATTATCGAGAAAACGAATTGTACGCAGTACGATTAGGCGATTACAAAGCACATTTTATAACCAAGGGCGTATACGGGCAGTTCGGAGGTAAAGAAATACATAACCCTCCCATTTTATACAACCTAAGCGAAGACCCTTCCGAACAGTTCGATATTGCAGAAGACCATCCGGAAGTTTTAACAAAAATCAATGAACTGGTAGCGGCACATAAATCCAAATTAATAAAAGGGAAAGACATGTTGGCAGAACGGGAGTAATGGAAGAACACCCATAAAACAACCTTTTCGTTCTTGACTCAACACCCAAGAAAATACTTAATTACCTTTTATTCAACATTTCCAGCAAACCTATTGTTCATTTCAAGAAATACAGTATCTTTGCCGTCCTTAAAAAGGACAAAAGAATTAATAACAGGGGTCGGGCACCCCACAAATTAATGTGATATGCCAGTTAAAATTAGATTACAGAGACACGGGAAAAAAGGAAAACCATTCTATTGGGTAGTTGCAGCAGATTCGCGCTCGAAAAGAGATGGTAAGTTTTTAGAAAAATTGGGCATCTACAACCCAAACACCAACCCGGCAACTATAGAACTTAATATTGACCATTCTGTACAATGGTTACAGAACGGTGCACAGCCTACCGATACCGCTAGGGCTATTTTATCATATAAAGGCGTTTTGTTGAAGCACCACTTATTGGGAGGTGTTCGTAAAGGAGCTTTGACCGAAGAACAAGTGGAAGAGAAATTCAATGCTTGGTTAGAGGAAAAAGGGCAATCCATAGCCAATAAAATTGGCGGATTGGACAAAGAAAAATCCGATGCAAGAGCCGAGGCATTGAAAGCTGAAAAAGCTGTAAACGATAAACGTGCACAAGCTGCCGCTGAGGCCGAAGCTCCAGAAGAAGCGGAAGCTGAGCCTGTTGAAGAAACCGCAGAGGTCGAAGCAGCAGCTGCCCCAGAAGCAGAAGCTAAGGAAGAAGCTGTTGCCGAATCAGAAGATAAAGATTCTGCCAAAGAAGCATAAAATAAGTTTGAAACGATGCAGAAGTCAGATTGTTTCTACCTCGGAAAAGTCGTTTCAAAATACAGTTTTAAGGGCGAAGTACTAGTAAAGCTAGATGCTGACGAACCTGAAATATACGAAAACATGGAATCAGTTTTTGTTTCAATACGAAACAATCTGGTTCCATTTTTTATTGATAAATGTCGGTTACATAAATCGGCCTTATTACGCATTGATTTCGAAGAAGTCAAAGATGAAGCAGCGGCAGACCGAATTATGGGTGCCGAACTTTATTTGCCCCTGACTGCCCTTCCAAAACTGAAAGGCAATAAATTCTACTTTCATGAAATTATAGGCTTTACCGTAAATGATGATGTTCACGGTGATATTGGTTTGATTACCGGGGTTAACGATACAACCTCCCAAGCCCTTTTTGAGATAGAAAAAAACGGCAAGCAACTATTGATTCCCATCACCGATGAGATTCTGACCAAAGTAGATCGGGCGGCGAAAACAATTTTTGTAACTACACCCGACGGACTGGTCGACCTTTACTTGGGATAATACCGAAAAGCGCTATGACAACGCTTTACGACAATATTCCAAACATTTTTGTACTTCCGCTACAGCATTTGAACCTTCGGGAATGTCATATTCCAATTCAACGGTTCCAGGAAATTTATATTTGTTGGTACTTATCATTTGAAGCGCTTCCTTTATAGGCGTATCGCCCGTTCCCCATAACACGTTTCCTTTTCCATGTGCGGGTGTTTGACGATCTTTTAGGTGCATACTTTTAATGCGATCATGTTTTGCTTTGATGATGGCCAGAGGCTCCGAATTTCCGGCAGCCACAAAATGCCCTAGGTCCAAGTTCAACATATTGTATTTTGATTGCTCCAAGGCCGTGTCCCACAAAGTAGGCGTCTGCTGCTCGTGACCGTGATATCCGATACACATTTTATGCTTTGTGGCCATGGCGCCTAATCTTTTGGTCAAGGCATCATCACTTGGGTGCTCTACCGTAACATGGCTTGCACCCAATGCCTTCCCTGCCCTCATGCCCCAATCAATATCGGCATCTGAATTCTTTTTCCCAAATGTGTTCCCTGGCTTAAAAGCGTATATACTGACTCCGGCATCACTATACATTTTTCTGAGCTTTGTAAATTTATCCATTGAGACAGTCTTCCGCCATTGGGCAACCTGCTTATTGTAAGCAGCCATTTGGGCTTCTAGATCTGCAAATTCCCTACCCTCGTCTTCACTCAATTTTGCATTTCGTTTTTTCCGAGCAAGTTTTGAAAATGCACTTCGGTCAACTGGGTTTTCGGGTCTGCCCGCAAAAGTTTCGGCAGGAGTCCCCATCAATTCTATTGCACTAATGCCACTATCGAGCACATATTTTAAAGTCGCCTCGGCACTTTGATCGGGCATACTTCTGAAAGAATAGGTTATGACCCCAATTTGAACCCCATTAATCAAAGAGTTCGGTTTATTATAAGATTTCAATATAGACGGTGCTCCGAAAAGCGACGGCCCTACCAAAGCTGTACCCGCCAGCAAAGTGGCCGATGACCCCATGAACCTTCTTCTTGTAATTTTGTTGTCCTTCATATATAATGTTCTTAGTTTCTAATCAAATTCAAGATCTCAATTTAAGAATTTTAAAGGAGCCAAGTCTAAGTTTTTTAGTTTTATCATTGGAGGTTGCACCCGACTTTCGCTACTTTTGACCAAAGATGGAACTTCCCTTTTACAAGTAACATCATCATTTCTCATACTATCACCAAAAAAATAATTGATTAATGTACCGACCATTAGTTTACATATTGATATTTACCTGCTTCATTTCCTGTAAATCAAAAACGGAAAAAGAGAGCCCAAAAGCCGACCGGCCGCCCAATATTGTTCTTATTTTCACTGATGACCAAGGTTATGAAGATATTGGGGTTTTCAGATCTCCGAACATTCTGACGCCGAACGTGGATCAAATGGCGAAAGACGGTGTAAAATTGACAAGCTATTATTCCGCTCAACCCATATGCTCGGCTTCAAGGGCCGGTATTTTAACAGGATGCTACCCCAACCGAATAGGAATACATAACGCATTGGGGCCCGGGAGCCCCGTTGGCATCAATGCCACTGAGACTACCATTGCTGAAATGCTAAAAGCCAAGGGCTATAAAACTGCGATTTATGGAAAATGGCATTTAGGTGACGACCAGAAATTCTTGCCTACACGACACGGATTTGATGAATGGTTCGGCATCCCCTATTCCAATGACATGTGGCCACATCACCCATGGCAAGGCACAGTATTCAATTTTCCCCCACTACCCCTATACCAAAATGAAACGGTAATTGACACACTCGAAGACCAGTCGCAGCTCACTACCCAGCTCACCGAAAAAAGTGTAGACTTTATAAACCGTAATAAAGACAACCCTTTCTTTCTTTATGTACCACACCCGCAGCCGCACGTGCCTCTTTTTGTTTCAGACAAGTTTAAGGGAAAATCGGAACGCGGGCTCTATGGCGATGTGATTATGGAAATCGATTGGTCGGTCGGTCAAATTATCGAGGCTTTAAAGAAAAACGGATTGGAAGATAATACCATGATTATCTTCACTTCAGATAACGGACCATGGTTGGCCTATGGAAACCACGCGGGAAGCGCCCTACCCTTCCGTGAGGGCAAAGGAACCGCCTGGGAAGGTGCCCAACGCGAACCCTTTGTTATGAAATATCCGAGCAAACTCACCCCGAACCGTACTTTGGACACTCCGATAATGGCAATTGATCTATTGCCCACAATTGCAGAAGTCACAGGCGCACAACTCCCCGACCGAACTATCGATGGCGTGAGTGCATGGAACGTATTGACAGGGCAAAGCACCGAAAGCCCTCAGGAAGCCTATTTCTTTTACTATCGGGTGAATGAACTTATGGGGGTTCGCTACGGAAAATGGAAGTTATATTTCCCCCATCGGTACCGTACCATGAATGGCCAAGAGCCCGGCAAAGATGGTCTTCCGGGGGAATATCGAATGGTCGACATGGAAGATATTGAACTGTATGATGTGACCCAAGATATTTCGGAGACCAAAAATGTAGCTGCCGAAAACCCTGAAGTCGTTGAAAAAATTAAGAAACTTGCCGATGGAATGCGGGCTAGGCTAGGTGATGCCCTGACAGAAGTAGAAGGGTCTGAAAATAGGGAATCAGGAAAAGTAGATTAAATTCCTGTTTCTAGAATTATTTGATCGCAATTCATGAAAAACATTTTTCGTTTTAAACAGTTCAGTCTAAATCAAGATCGTTGTGCCATGAAAGTGGGTACCGATGGTGTTCTGTTGGGCGCATGGGCCTCTTTGGAAAAAAACCCTGAAAGTATTTTGGACATTGGGGCAGGCACGGGAGTTATTGCGCTTATGATGGCACAAAGAAGTCCCTCGCAAACCATTGACGCTATTGAACTTGATGATCACGCCTATGAGCAGTGTACCGAAAATTTTGAATCCTCGCCTTGGGGAGACCGAATGTTTTGTTATCACGCGGGTTTAGATGAGTTTGTCGATGAGTGGGAAGATACTTATGATTTGATTGTTTCCAATCCTCCCTTTTATTCCGAGGATGTTTCAAGTGGTGATAAATCGAGGGATCAGGCGCGCCAAAATCAGTCGTTACCTTTTGATGAACTATTGGAAGGCGTTTCACGCTTGCTTTCTCCAAAAGGAATTTTCTCCACCATTATTCCTTTCAAGGAAGAGGAAGCTTTTCTAAACCTTGCAGCGCAACTCAATCTCTTTCCGCGACGGATTACTCGGGTAAAGGGGAACCCAACTTCAGAAACCAAACGCAGTTTATTAGAGTTCGTTTTCAATGCAACGGAAACTAAAATCAAAGCACTTACCATTGAAATAAGGCGTCATGAATACACCCAGGAATATGTCGACCTGACCAAAGATTTTTATTTAAAAATGTAACAAGTGGGCATTGGTCTGTTATATTTCTTTAATTATCTTTGATTGAAAACATTCCAATATGAAGCCCGACCTGTTTGAAGCTCCCGACTATTACAATCTCGATGATCTTTTTTCCGAAGAGCACAAATTAGTACGTGACGCTGCCCGACAATGGGTCAAGCGCGATATTTCGCCAATTATAGAGTCGTATGCGCAAAAGGCTGAATTTCCCAAGCAAATTTTAGGAGGATTGGCAGAAATCGGAGCTTTCGGACCCTACATTCCCGAAACCTATGGGGGTGCTGGTTTGGATCAAATAAGCTACGGCCTCATCATGCAGGAAATCGAACGTGGGGATAGCGGCGTTCGCTCAACCGCTTCTGTACAGTCTTCTTTGGTCATGTACCCCATTTATACTTACGGCTCTGAGGAACAACGAAAAAAATACCTCCCCAAGCTGGCGACGGGAGAACTCATGGGTTGTTTTGGTTTGACAGAACCAAATCACGGATCTAACCCCAGCGGTATGGAAACCAAGTTTAAAGATGCAGGCGACCATTACCTTTTAAATGGCGCCAAATTGTGGATATCGAACTCGCCCTTTGCCGATATCGCAGTAGTTTGGGCCAAGAATGAAGACGGCCGTATACAAGGACTTATTGTTGAACGTGGAATGGATGGGTTTTCAACCCCGGAGACACATAATAAATGGTCTTTGCGGGCGTCGGCTACCGGAGAACTTATTTTTGACAACGTAAAAGTACCGAAGGCAAATCTATTACCTGGAAAAAGCGGATTGGGCGCGCCACTCGGCTGTCTTGATTCTGCCCGGTACGGTATCGCCTGGGGAGCTATCGGAGCCGCCATGGATTGCTACGACACTGCCCTCAGATATGCAAAAGAGCGCATGCAATTCGGAAAGCCCATTGCAGCCTTTCAATTGCAACAGAAGAAACTGGCCGAAATGATAACCGAAATCACGAAGGCCCAATTACTGGCTTTTCGATTGGGGCAGTTAAAAAATGAAGGCAAAGCAACCACCCAGCAGATTTCCATGGCCAAGCGAAACAACGTCGACATGGCACTAAAAATAGCTCGGGAAGCACGACAGGTTTTAGGAGCAATGGGTATTACTGGTGATTATTCCATCATGCGGCATATGATGAATCTTGAAAGTGTCATCACCTATGAAGGCACCCACGATATTCACCTTCTGATTACCGGAGCTGATATTACCGGCATACCCGCTTTTACATAAATAATGGTCGCATACAACGTATTGGAAGACACTAAAAATGTGATTACACTTTGACGATGATATTGTAACTTTCGCTTTTATTTTGTTTTAAAGCAAAATCATAAATCATATATTTGCCGCGTGAAACAGGTGGTTATTCTTTTCGTAGCGTTTGTAATGCTGGTCAAGCCTCTATGGCCCGTAGCGGAATACGTTATGAATTATGATTACATCAAAAATGTACTTTGTGAGAACAAAGACAAGCCGCAACTGAATTGTGATGGTAAGTGCTACCTCGCTAAACAACTTGCGGCAGCATCAGAGCAAAACGAAAAAAATCCGTTCGGCGAAAAACAGTCCAAAACCGAAATTCAACAAATAACTTTCTTTCAATCTTTACCTCAAATTGATTTGGGGTTCCACCTAGTAAAAATCAAACAGAACAATTATACTACTGCTCAAGACTTGATTTCAAACCTTTTCACTTACGATATTACACAACCTCCAGAATTGGCTTAATTCGACCTACTACGCCTATTTTCCGAAAAATCAAACGTTTTTCGATACTTCGCGTAGTCTTCTAAATACTATTCTGAAATGTAACTGTTCTCATGCGATACGTTCACGCATCGGCTATTGAATATCCATATGATATTCCCTAAAACCCTGCTTTCACGTATAGTGCTAATAGCAATCCTACATTCCGTAATAGACTGCAGTATAGATTCCTTTAAAAAATAATATCCCTATTTCAAAAATCGAATAGGGTTGCCATTGCATAAAAATTTAAAAAAACACCAATGAAATATTACAACTTGGCTATCGTAGCCGTATTCAGCTTTTTCTTAATTTCTTGTTCTAGTGACGAAGACGGCACGAATGATAGCATCGAATTAACCGGGTCAGGAGAAGTTTCTATCACCTTCGATAATGGCTTCGCCGATAACGATTTGGTTCTAGGAAGTGCAAACGCGGCCAATGCGAATGGGGAAACTCTAACAGTAACGCGATTTTCATATATCGTCAGTAATTTTCGGTTAGTGAATAAAGATGGTGAAAAATATGTATTCCCAAAAGATGAGAGTTATTTTATCATTAGCCAAGAGACCGAAGCCGATGATGTAGAACTTCCTGAAATTCCAGCCGGTGAATACACCACACTTGTTTTCGGAATAGGCGTCGACCAAGAGAAATACCTTCAAGGCGCCGAGGGGCAAGGCGACTTTGTGACCTTGGCGGAGGAAAACAATATGATGTGGTCTTGGCAAGCGGGCTACAAGTTTTTAAATTTTGAAGGGAACTTTACTTCTGAAACCGTAGCCGACCCCACAGATTTTAAAATTCACATGGGAAGTCACGGATCTAGCCTCGACAATTATAAGGAGGTAACCCTTCAATTGCCATCTAATATTCTTGTAAGCGATGGTATGGACCCAAACATCCATCTAAAAATCGATGCCGGAAAAATATTGGTCGGAGCAACTAATTCGATTGAGCTTTCTGAAAAATCGGTAATCATGGTAGACGCTGAGAAATCTCCTCAAATAGCGGTAAACGTAACAGAAATGTTCGTAGTAGACCATGTTCACAATGCGAATGGTCATGAATAACACGAACCATTAGTTAGAATTGGTGGTCGGTTATCTCAGGTAGTTGCCGACTGCCATTAACCATTATAATATGAAAAACAGTGATGTTTTATTGGGGTTTGTTCTTGCACTCTTCGCTTCGTGTTCTTCACCAGATGAAGCATACGTTCCATTAAATAGTTCGCTGGAGTTTACTATTCCTTCAAATTTTCCAGAAGTGAAATATGACCTTAGCGCCAACCCGCCGACCCAATTGGGTTTTGAACTGGGGAAAAAACTCTTTTATGACGGCCGTCTATCCGCAAATGGGTTTATCTCCTGCGGATTCTGTCATGAACAAAATTTTGCCTTTACCCACCACGGCCACCAATTTAGCCATGGTATAGATGACTTGGAAGGAATAAGAAATACACCGGCCATTCAAAATGCCGCTTTTATGCAAGAATTTACTTGGGACGGCGCCACCTCCCATTTAGACCTCTTTCCTATAATCCCAATAACCAACGAAGTAGAAATGGGGGAAACGGTGAGCAATGTTCTGGCCAAATTACAAGCAGATACCGAATATCCCGAACTCTTTGCCAATGCCTTTGATGAAGGTGAGATCAACAACGAATATTTTTTGAAAGCTCTTTCCCAGTTTATGGTAATGATGGTTTCGGCCAATTCAAAATATGATACATATATTAGGCAAGAACCCGGTGGAAACCTAAGTACTTTGGAAGCAGAAGGACTTGCTATCTTTCAGGAAAAATGTGCTACCTGCCATAGTAGTGACCTCTTTACAGATGGTACATTTAGAAATAATGGTTTGACACCGAATCCCCAAATAAATGATATCGGCCGAGCTGAAGTGAGCGGGGCGCAAACGGATAACTACAAATTCAAGGTGCCGAGCCTTCGCAACGTTGCACTTACCGCACCCTACATGCACGACGGCAGATTTGGTAGCTTAACAGCCGTGCTTGATTTTTATGATGAGGGCGTTTTCGACTCTCCTACACTTGACCCAGTTTTAAACAAAAATGGAAAATTGGGCATTGCCTTAGAAACCACTGAAAAGACCGCTTTGGTCTCTTTTTTAAACACGTTGACAGACGAAACCTATATTAACGATGAACGTTTTGCAGAATATTAAAACCTTATATTTTTTACTGATTTTTAACTCCATAGCCTTTTCCTATGCAAATAATCGTCCCTTTGATGTAGATCCACCACGCTATTGTTTGGAACATTTTCACTTTTTAGAAGACGATTTCTTTTGCGACACTTGTGGTTGCGGAAGTAGCGGAGGCAGTATGGGTTACGGTACAGCCCTTAATAAAAACTTTATGGGCCTACGGTATATCGGTCAAGAATATCGATCGAGGGATGGAATTTTCAACAATTCTCCATGGATTAACGAAAATTTCAATACCGTACAGGCGTGGGGAAATTTTCCAGTAACAAAAAGAGCAATAGTCAATATCATACTTCCCTACCAATTTCACAACAGGATATTCCCCGACAACACAGAACAAAAAATTAACGGTTTGGGCGACATCAGTGTACTAGCCTTCTACAGCCTAATCAAAGCCACGCCCGACAGCATAATATCTATTAAACCCGAGCATTACTTGCAGTTAGGCGGAGGATTAAAACTACCTACGGGTAAATACGACAAAGCCAATAACACCGGGAGTGTAAATCCGAGTTTTCAGCTAGGAAATGGCAGTTGGGATTACATTTTGGCCATGAACTATGGATTCAGCTATAGAAACTGGGGTATCAGCACCATGTTCAACTATACCATCAAAACGAAAAACCCAAAAGATTACCAATTTGGCAACCAATTCAATTACGGAATCAATGCGTTTAAAACGTACTACGTTTCCGATTTAGCCTTTACACCAATTATTGGGCTAGCGGGTGAGAATTATGCTTCCAATAGAGAATTTGACATGAAAGTAGCCAACACCAAAGGCACTATCTTTCTTGGCAAGTTAAGCCTTGAAACGGCCTACCAAAATTATTCGCTAGGCCTTGTCGGTATGGTGCCCATCGATCAAAACTTGAACAATGGCAAGGTAGCGTTGAAACATAGAGTTTCGGTATACTTAAATATCAACCTTTAAAAAATTCTAACCCTTTTTATAGAATCGTTCTTTTTTGCCCATTGAAGTAGAAGAAGCGGTCGTGTTCAGCTTTCCTAACGTATTTACATTTAAAAAAATTCACCAACAACCCCTTCTCATTTAGGTAATGAAATTTACTAAAATGAGAATATTTACTGAATAATGTAGGTAAAATTTTTAATTCTTTACTTATATTCATACGCCTTTTGAAGGATGAGAGCGCTTATTTCCAGAGATCCTAGGGCTCCTCCCTCGTATCATTTTCAATTTATAAACAATATAATAACCAAACCAAAATGCACATTGAAATTGAATTAAAAACTAATAAAGAAGATTCTTCAATTACCTGCTTTCCGATAATGCTTAAAGGTCTAGAAGAAGCCATGAACGATACGTACCTAGATTTAGGCACGCCGTACAGACCTATTGCCATTGATAATTTTGTAAATATTGAAAAAAATGAATTTCCGGAAATTACGGAGAAAACCACTATTTCCATAAGTTTGAAACCGGCTGATGACGGTCCTTCTTTTGGGTTAAGCAATCCTGAGCTTGTGTGCTGTAAAGCTAAAAATGTGGGCAAAGATTTTATAAACCAAGATGGCAAACTAGAGGACCATTGGAAAAAAATCTTTAACTATAAAAAGAAGTGGGTGCAAAATACACCGGATGGCACTTTGTATATTTCACCAAATAAAAAGCATAAATGTGTGATAAAGACTAAAGAAGCCCTCAAAAGAAATTATATTTCTTATAGCATTATGTTTTCGATGTTGTTCGAAAATAGTAAGGGGGAGAAACGCAAGTACTATTTTAATTTAGATCCCTTAGTCAAAATAAGTTCGCGTGGCTAAGAGAAACCACTGGCGCTTCACAAGTAAAGGAGATATTGCTACATGGGATCAAGTCTGAATAAAATTGAGCTATAAGTCAGTTTTAACTACACTTTTATTTTTTAGATAACCAGGAAAAACTCATCTCTTATTCTCGGGAAGCATCCTGTTTTGGGCGCTTTATACTTTAAACCAACATTTTATAATGGCTTATCTATCTTTAATATGTATTAAGCTTTGAAAAACATGAAATGGGTTCTAACACTTACATTTCTATTTCACTTTGTGAATTCTTTCTCCCAAAGTACCCAAATAGCGGATAGTCTTGGGAAAATTCTAAAGCAAGACAACCTTTCCAAGGAAGAAAGGTCCCGATTACTCGGTGAACGTGCATATCATGTTCAAGATATTGATTCAAGTCTGCTTTTGGCTAAAGAGGCTTTGCAAATCGCTACAGAAATAGATAAACCTTTATTACAGGCAATGGCTTGGGAAGAAATTAGCCATGTCGAACGAAGACGCGGAAACAACGATATTTCACTGCAAGCATCTTTAAAAGCATTGCGAATATTTGAAACCTTAGACCTACCGGAACGCCAGGCTGCTTCGTATGCCCAATTAGGGAGCAATTCAATAAGCGACAATGATTATACTTCGGCTATTGCCTATTTAAAAAAGGCCAAACATATTTATGAAAATTCCGATAATACCTTAAACCAAGTTCTAACGACGCTCAATCTAGGAGAGGCCTATCGCCTCGCTGGCCACATGGACAGTGCGGCCACCTCTTTTAAGGAAACCTTGAAGCGTAACGAACAGTTAAAGAACGATATCGTTCAGGGGTATTCTACCGGTAATCTGGGGATGGTGTATTCCGTTCAGAACGAACTTGCCGCTGCAAAAGAACTACTGACCGAAGCAATTTCTATATTACGGAATTTGGGTGATGACTATTCTACCTCAGTATACCTCGCGGCATTGGGGGAAATCTACAAGAAAGAAGGGAAGTGGAACTTGGCCGAACAAAAACTACAGGAAGCACTGGATATGGCAACAACGGCCGGATTAAAGGAACAAATCAGGGATTTCAGCGCTCAATTAGCATCATTATATGAAACCCAAGGAAGATTTGCCGATGCGCTGGGCTATCAAAAAAAATATCAGATCTATCAAGATAGCTTGGTAAACAAGGCTTCCATTCAAAAGATAGAACAATTAAAGTCGAGTTATGAGATAGACAAGCGGGAAACAGAAATAAGCGTGCTAAACACAATCAATTCTTATCAAAAAAATACGCTAATTTCCTTAGTGGCCGGCATCTGTCTATTCATTTTTTTGTCTTACCTACTATTTAAGGGCAATAAGACGATTAAAAAAGCCAATAGCGAGCTGTCTGACCAAAAACTGATTATCGCCAATAGAGAACGCGAAAAAGCCCTTTTGCTAAAAGAACTGAACCATCGCGTAAAAAACAATCTGCAAATGATAGCAAGTTTATTGAATCTTCAAAGTCGTGAACTCTCTGGCCATCCGGCCCAAGAGGCGATTATTGCAGGTAAAAATAGGGTGGAAGCCCTATCTTTGGTACACAGTAAATTATATCAGGAAGGAGTAGAGACCAGAATCTATCTGAAAGAGTATATCGAAGAATTGGTTTTAGGTCTTTTTCATGGTTATAATGTCAATTTCGAGCCCGATTTCGATATAGCCCACACCAGTGTATCGGTAGACAAAGCAGTACCAATTGCATTAATTATCAATGAGATTGTAATCAATGCATTGAAATATGCGTACGGCGGAGTTAAGAATCCAAATTTAAAAGTCAAGGTCAGTGAAGTAAATAAATATCTAAAAATAGAAATTAGTGACAATGGTATTGGCTTTTCCAATGAAGAAGGTCAAAAGAACAATTCGTTCGGTATTAAATTAATAACTTCCTTGATACAGCAATTGGATGGGAGTATCGAGCGATCCAATCTTGATGGAACCTTATGGACCATGAAATTGGAGTCGGCATAAAACTTAACTAAGAAAGGGTATCAATGACAAACCAAGCCTTAAAAGTAAAATTACTCATAGTAGAAGACGAGATTCTTTTGGCCAATGATATCGCCAATAGGCTTAGCGATAACAACTACACCATCGTTGGAATAGCCGATACGGCGACCAAGGCCTTGGATTTGTTGTCAAAAAACCAAGATATTGATATGTTATTGATCGATATCGTTTTAAAAGGCGATCGTGATGGCATTGAACTTGCTCGGATTATAAACGATACATATAATATTCCATTTCTTTTTCTTACATCCCATGCTGATAGCTACCTTATCGAAAGAGCCAAAAGTGTGAGGCCATATGCCTATTTACTCAAACCATTTAATGATCGTCAGGTTAGCATAGCCATAGAGTTGGCCCTTAAAAATTTTGCAATCAAAATTCCCGAAAGGCAAATATTGGGGAAAAAAACTTTTTCACCTACGGAAAACCAAGTATTACAAATTAAAGACAGCCTGTTCTTGAAAAAGAACCAACATTTTGAACGCGTACCCATTGAAGAAATACTTTTTTTAGAAGCCGATAGCAATTATTGCACCGTATACACTAGAACGGATCGCTTTATGTATTCCGTCGGACTTAATAAAATTGAAGCGCAATTACCCCAAGATCGCTTCTTAAGAATTCACAGAAGCTACGTTGTCAATATCAATTTGGTAGATGGTTTTGAGGGCAATATGCTTTTTATCGGTGACAACAAAATTCCTGTTAGCAAATCACACAAAGAGACCGTTTTTAGGCTTTTTCGTACGATTTAATTTTGTCGTTAGTGTTTTGTCCATATTAAAAAATGATTGCTTTCCACAAAATCTTCTTTTCACCTTCTTTGATTATACATCGACATGCTGTTGTATATACTTACACCCGTATTTTGACCATTCACTAAGATAATTCGGTCATTCACTCATCCATTTTCTGTTTCCCTTTATTCTTTCACAACTTAGAGGTATTCAAATAAAACACTACTAATCTCCAATCTGACAATTATGGAAAATCACAAGTTTAAACCGGTTATGGAAATCATTGAAGAGGATGCAGAATTGCAAAAATTATTCAATAAAATGGAAGACCACATGCTGATGCTTTTAAAAGCAACATTCAATAACACTTTTCGATCCTGTAATTCCACCACAAAAGCGCTACCTGTACTCGAACTTCAATTTCAAAGACATTTTGAAAAGACAAAATTACGATGCCAATTGGCGTATGCCGAATTTAATTGAATACGCAACTTATCACCATAAAGAATCAAAGAAGATTTGACTAAATAAAAACCATAAAAAAATTAATCATGAGAACAACAACAGTATGCCTTTTGGCAATCGGAACATTTTACTTTGGTAGTGCCCAAACTGAAGATTGTATGAGAACAATACACATCGAAGGAGTTGAGGTAATCGCCCAAAATGCAGAATATCTTAAAAATATTCAAGACCACAATACTCCACGTCCAGTCAAGGCATTGGAATATAGGGTCGCGAAATACAACATTGATAAGGACAGTAGATTTGCAGAAAATCTTGATTTATATGAAATCGTGTTTAAAGATGACACCAATGGAAACGGTTATATACGCGCTCAATTCGATAATGCTGGAAAAGTAGTTTCCGCGCATGAAAAGTTTGATGCAATAACACCTCCTTTCGAAGTAAGAAATACCATATTCAAAGAACACCCAGGCTGGGACCTTTATTCGAGCTCTTATGAGGTTTCTTATAGTTATGGAAAAGAACCAAAAAAGCACTACAAGGTAAAATTGCGAAAAGATCGGTCAAAAAAGAACCTTAAACTTGATGCACAAGGTAATTATTTGAATTAGCCACCGTATCGACGCGCAACAAAACCGTCAGGCACAACAGCCGGGCGGTTTTTTTTGAATAAAAACTTCTAAAAACATAAAAACTTTACATCCTGCCGAAACCCCATAATTCCACCCTCAAATCCAGTACATCACAAAATACTTCTTTCACAACAAAAAAAGCACTGTTCACAACATATAATTGTAGTTCAGTGCACATCACCGTAAGTTTACTCTGTATTTAAAACAAGAAGTAAAAATTTTCATTTTCATATAGTGTTCTCGTAAAAGAGCCTTTTCTTACTAGAAAAGGCTCTTTTTAGTTTTAAGCATTTCTTTTCATTTAAGTCAAGTTTTAGCTTGTTTGATCAATTCTTTATTAACCGGTAATTCTCTAATCCGTACACCTGTAGCATCAAAAATTGCATTGACGATGGCGGCCGTTGCAGGGCCTTGCGCTGCTTCTCCCGCGCCCATCGGTGGCTCATCAACCCTGTCGATTACTTCGACCTCCACTTCCGGGGTATCAGGAAATCTAAAAATGGGATATGAATTCCAATTGAGAGTAGTTATATGTTGTGCATCGAAACGAACTTCTTCTTTAAGCGCCCAACTGGCGGATTGAATCATACCCCCTTCCATTTGGTTTTTTAGCCCATCAGGGTTAATAGTTTCCCCTGCATCGACAACAGACCACATTTTCTTGACCTGTACACTTCCTGTTATTTTGTCTACACTTACATGAGCGGCCATAGCACAATAAGAGGCGTTATTTTTATAACGGGAAAATGCTAATCCCAATCCTTCGCCTCCCCGAATAGAAATCCCTACCAACTTTTCTTGAAGTTTTTTCATACAGGCAATTGACCTTTCATCGTTCGAATGTCGAATACGGAATTCAATGGGGTCGGTATTCGACATCCGCGCCAGCTCATCCATAAACGATTCAATGGCAAAAACGTTCGTATAGGTGCCGAGTCCCCGTAATGACGAAGCCCGTAATGGCCCCTGAAAAATATGTGTCTCGACCTTTAGATTGGGAATGTCATAATACGGAATCGCATTGCGCACTGCTCCCCCGCGGTAGCCAATTCCCGGATGCCCGTAACCCTCCTCCAAAAACTGGGCAGGAAGAAGCGTGTTTGGGTTACCGTTAGGTCGGTTGCTATGTCCATCGGACCAAATAGCACATTTCCAACCATCTATTTCGCCATTTTCATCAAGGCCTGCCTTCAATTCTACTATCATGGCCGTTCCGTAGGGCTCCCAACCATGTTCATCTTCACGAGTCCATTGCAAGCGAACATGTCTCCCCGGATATTCTATCGCCATAAGTGCCGCCTCGGTCGCAGCATCGTTCGCACCGTTTTGTCCGAAGCACCCCGAACCTGGAACCGCTTTTAAATGAACAGCATCTTCGGGCATTTTAACTAATTTGGCCAAGGTTCTCCGTAACGGATAAACACCCTGACTATGAGTCCATACATATAATTCCCCTTCTTTAAAAAGAGCTACGGCACATGACGGACCATTGGCCGCATGCATCAGGTAAGGTTTAAAGAAAGATGCACTAAGTTGCTTTTTCGATTGTTTCAAGGAAGTATCCGAATCGCCTTTTTCCTCATGTGTTTCGATATCAGCAGGAAGAGTTTTCAGATATTCCTTTACATTGATATTACCGGGAAGCCTTTCCGGTGCATTCCATTTTGCAAGTTGTTTGGCTTTTTCCATAAGCCGGATTGCCTGGTATTCATCTTCTGCCAATACCCCCAGAAAACTCCCCTTACGAACCAGCTTCAAAAGGTGGGGCGACCTTTCGAGTTCAGCTTCATTGATAGTAACCAATTTGGCGGTATAACTTGGTGGGCGCACCACCCGAGCATGCACCATACCTGGAAATCGAAGGTCTTGAACAAATACTTCCTGCCCCCTAACCATCGCTTCTATATCTTTTCTGGGGATAGGTCTCCCGACATACTTTCGAATTGTTTTTCCCTTGTATTCCGTTGCTTTTGCTATCGTTTTTTCAATTTGCTCGCCGTCTAAAAGCTCATACAACGACATTTCTCGTTCCGGACCGAGAACCTTGCCATTTTTAAGTTGTAGTTGTGAAATGGCCATTCCCCATTTTTTAGAAGCTATTTTCAAAATGATTTCGCGTGCCGAAGCAGCTGCATTTCGCACCGCCATAGCACTTGATACAATGGAACTACTTCCGGCCGTAAAGCCTTCATCTGGTGTCACCCCAGTTTCGGCTATATTCACTTCGATCAAATCTAAATCGGTATTTAGCTCCTCCGCAGCCATTTGAGCGACAGCAATTCGAATTCCCTGACCCAGTTCAATTTTTCCGGTCAAGACCTTGACCTTTCCATTCTCCAATATTTGCAACCAAGCATTGATCTGATCTTTATCCGGGGTTCCTAATAAAGAACCTGTTTTGTCGATAGGCATAAAACCGCCATTTGCAAGACCAACGGTTCCGACCATTGAAAACCCAATGCTCACATATCCTATTTGTTTGATGAAATTGCGTCGCGTAGCTTTCATATTCTAATTAATTAGATGCCGCTTTTTTAACCGCTTTGATTACCCTTGAATGAATACCGCAACGACAAATATTCAGGGCTAATTTTTTTCTTATTTCGTCATCACTGGGTTTATCATTTTTTTCAAGTAATGCAACTGCAGCCACTATCATTCCGTTAAGACAATACCCACATTGTGCTGCCTGTTCATCAATAAAAGCTTGCTGTACCTTATGTAAGCTTCCGTTTATATCAGCCAGCCCTTCCAAAGTGCGAATCTTTGATTTTGATACTGCACTGACGGGTAGCCTACAAGATGGCACAGACTCTCCGTCCTTTAAAACCATACAAGCACCGCATTGCTGCAACCCACATCCAAATTTAGGTCCGTTCAGTTGAAGTTGATTACGCAATACATATAGCAATGGGGTATTAAGAGCAACTTCGATTTCATGCTCGTGTCCATTGACATGCAGTTTTATGGAATTCGTCATGGGAAAGTTTTTCTAATAAATTGGTTTACTGCATGAAACTACAAAAAAAACGCTTCCATCACCTATTAAAATTGGAGTGCAAATGCCAGTAAATACAATCGACCCCTACAGAATTTCACCTAAGTTAAAAACCTACTTCTCAACAGGTCATCAAAAAAGTATTCTTTCACAACAGAATTGGAGCCACTCACATCATTTAGTTGCGGTCTAGGTCACCTCGCCGTAAGTTTGTCATGAAATTAATACGAAGTAAAATTTTTCATTTTCATATAGTGTTCTCGTAAAAGAGCCTTTTCTAGTAAGAAAAGGCTCTTTTTAGTTATAGACTATTTTCTCACTCCTCAAATTCCATGTTTTCGTTCGGACCGTACATTTTTTATGAACGGGCTCTCCGTTTCGCAAACCATACAAAAAATCCTGTCATCCATACAGATCAACCCCAGCCGGTACTAAGTTTCAATATATTTGAACCATATATTTCTTAGTAATACCCACACCCCCTTTTTTCTTCCCTCAAAAACAGTGCACCCAAACTTATGGTTTCCGATAAGCACTATTGAATCACCATTGAGAAAAGTTTGAAAAAATTGAATAACAAATACTTAAATCATTTAAAAATGAAAAATTTAGTACAAAATGAAAGTCTCTTGCATCGTTTCAAAGCAAATGATTCAACCGGAGGGAAAGAATTCAGTGGTTTTATTATCCTTAATTTATCCGATAAATATTCTTATTTCGAGGGAAAGGAACTCAAGGAGCTTGTTGAAAAATTCAAACTAACAAAACTAAGAGGTCTGTTGGATCGTTCCAAGCCTAGTTTTGTCAGAAGGCAGATTAAAAGTGCCTCCATAAAAGAGCTTAGTAAACTTGAAAAAACTGGGCGAAATAGTGGTTTTCCGATGTTGCGAAGCCTTTCTAACTACTGGCGGCTGGATTATAGAAATTATGAGGGCAACATTGATGAATTAATCAAAGAATTTAATAGCCTATACGAAATAAACTTTGCCTACAAAGAACATACGGTCACTGATCCTTTTGTCAATCCAAGCAATGATAATCTATCGGCTCAACAAGGTTACTTGGGTGCGGCACCAACGGGCATTGACGCAATTTGGGCTTGGGGCCAAGGATTTGAAGGTCAAGGAATCGGGTTTATAGATTTGGAACAAGGATGGATCCCTACTCATGAAGATTTGGCCGCAGCATCACCAACACTGATCTTTAACGATAATCGAAGTGGGGTAGGCACCTATATCGGAGACCATGGAACAGCTGTCTTAGGCGAAGTAGTCGGGGTAGATAATACCGCTGGAATAGTGGGCATAGCGCCTTCAATTGCTTACGTGCGTATGGCTTCGCACTATGAGGCTTCTTCAGATACAGCCTTACACGTGGCAGATGCCATTGTCGCAGCTATTCTTAACATGAATGTGGGTGATGTATTATTACTGGAGGTACAAAGAAACTTTCTCCCTTCTGAAATGGATATGGCCGATTTCGATGCCATACGGTTGGCGGTAGCAAATGGCATCATAGTCGTTGAGGCTGCTGGTAATGGCAATAGAAATTTGGATAGCTTTACCGATGTAGCCGGTAATTTCAGATTGAACAGGACCCACGCCGATTTTATGGATTCGGGAGCCATTATGGTCGGGGCCTCATTATCTGCCTTACCACATAACAGATGGGCTTCCTCCAATTTTGGTTCCAGAATAGATTGCTATGGCTGGGGCGAAAATATTGTCACCTCAGGTTATGCGAATAGACGTGCTGGCTCATTGGGCAACGACCTAACCGCTACCATGAACGATGATTACACAAGTACTTTTGGTGGAACTAGTGGAGCATCACCCATGATTACCGGTGCTGCCCTAATTTTGCAAGGTGCCTATAAAGATTCAACAGGCACCATTTTATCGCCTTTGCAAATGCGGTCTCTATTGTCGAATTCAGCAACAGGAACAGCCCAAGGAACAGGGGTTAGTGGCAATATTGGGGTTATGCCCAATCTTAGGGCCATTCTAGAAGACACTTTAGAGATTACCCCCGATATCTATTTGAGGGATAACGTAGGCGACACAGGCATCGTTCCCTCTTCGGGCAGCATCAGCGCTAGTCCAGATATTATCGCCCGCCCAAATCCAGTAGCTGATCCGACCACTTCTTTCGGAGAAGGCAGTGGTACTGAAAATTCGAGTACATTGGGTTACGAAGTAGAATCGGGACAAGACAATTATATTTATGTAAGAATGAAAAATAGGGGTTTTACCGCTGCAAATGGGGTAACCGCCCAAGTTTATTGGAGTGAAGTATCAACTCTGGTTACACCTAATTTATGGAACCTTATAGGCACATCTGGGGCTGTTAACGTTCCTGTAGGCGACACCATGGTTGTCACCGACCCTATTGTATGGGACAAAAACGACATACCTGCTACCGGTCATTACTGCTTTGTCGGACTAATCAACCATCCTCAAGATGGTGCGCCACCTTTACCACCGGCTACAAATTTCGATTGGGACGATTTTAGGGCGTTTGTCCGTAATAACAATAATGCGACATGGAGAAACTTTAATGTAATTAACGTTGAAGCAGACGACCCCATCTTTGAAATGCCAATCAATATTGTCGGATCGCCGGACAGAGAACGACCTTTTGATATTGAGATTGTTCGAAATCTACCCAAATCAGCAAACGTATCGCTACAGGTACCTTATCGTTTTTATAGACAAATCGGTTTAAAGGGACTAAAAGCCAAAATTGATAAAAAAAGCCAAACGGTAACTTTTCAACTTCCGAATTTAAAGACTTTTTACCTTTGCAACTTAAAGTTAGGAAAGCAAATATTTAAGTGTAAGTTTATCGTAAAAGGCAATAAGGAATTTAGAAGAGGAACCCACCATTTTTATATACGACAATTGTATAAAAAAGAAGAAGTAGGAAGGGTAACTTGGGCTTTTAAGAATAAAAAGGAAAACTCGTAAAACCCTAAAACCAAGAAACACCATAGGCAACCGAAAGTATCCTATGGTGTTTGTGTTTTAAGATTTTCGATTTACTTCACTAACTCCTAAAATATAAAATTCACTTCATTCACAACATAATTAGAGGCATTCACATCATTTAATTGTCGTTTTGGGAACCTCACCGTAAGTTTGTTATGAAATTAATACGAAGTAAATTTTTTCATTTTCATATAGTGTTCTCGTAAAAGAGCCTCGTCTAACTAGACAAGGCTCTTTTTAGTTTTATGCTTCTCTATTTCGGGGTCTCATTAATTTTTTATAATCCTGAATAGGATTGAAGAATAGACAAAAGCATTTCGACTGTAACCAATAAGGCATTAATTCAAAAACAGGCACTAAACCCTTTCCAGCTTTATGGGATAGGTTTTATCGGCATTCCATTGACAGACATAAATATTGGCATCGTCATCGATACATACATCATGACAATGATTAAAAACAGGTTCTGCCTGCAACATAGGCTGTAGTTCTCCATTTTCATACTTTGGGGCAGTACCTCCCGGATTGGAGACCACCTTATTATATTTATCTAAAATAGTAACAAACCCGGAGTTCGGATTATTTTTACTCGGATGACTCTCAGCCACGCCATTCTCAAATTTCACAGCAGAAGACCAGCAAATACCTGCATATAAATTTTCACCATGAATTACCGGACGGCAAGGAAAAGCACCTGGCAACGAAATAGTTTCAAGGTACTTGCCATCTAAAGTAAATCGTTTAAAACAATTGCCCGCCCGTGATGTCACTATTAAAGTTGGGTTTTCTTTATCTCGATCATCAATGCATACCCCATGGGCCGTCTGAAACTGGCCATCATCGGTTCCGCGTCCATCGCCGATTTTACGAACGAATTCACCATCTTTAGTAAACTGAAGTACATACTGTGAACCATATCCATCGGCAATGTAGATATCGCCATTCGGACCAATACTAGTTTCAGTAGGTTTAAAGGCCTCATCTTTTTCATAGGCACCATACTCCGATGGGTGTCCGATAAACATCAGTTCACGTCCGTCCATATTCGTTTTGATAATGGCGCCATCCGTATCACAAATGAACAGGTAATCCTCTTCTCCATCGTTCCATAATGAAAGTCCGTGCCCTCCTTTGTAACGAATGCCCCAAGAATCAAGTAATTTTCCCGATTTATCATAAATCAGAACATTGTTATGGGTGTCATCACCGACCATGACCAATCTCCCCTTGCTGTCCATTATCATTTCGTGACAATTGTTCACCGGTGTTTTTGCCGGGTCTAGATTGCCCCATTCTTTATGTACTTTATATTCAAAATCACTATGGCCTATGACCATTTCGCACATCTTAGGTTTTGAAGAATTTATATTGAAATGAGGCATAACAACAGCGCCAGCTGTCGCTTTGGTGGTCGTCTCCAAAAAGTCTATTCTATCGGTTTTACCGTCTTGCATTAAATCTATAGTTCAGTAACTGTTTATTTATCTGTATCGATTTCCCATAGGTAAATTGAGTACTCCCGAACTAGTGATACCAACCCTTTTTAAGTCAAAATATCTTTGATTACATTCCCATGTACGTCGGTCAATCGAAAGTCACGACCTTGAAAGCGATAGGTCAACCGTTCATGGTCCAATCCTAATTGATTTAAAATGGTAGCCTGTATATCATGCACATGTACTTTACCACTAATCGCGGAATAGCCAATTTCATCGGTTTCACCGTGGGTATGTCCTTTTTTGATTCCTCCTCCGGTCATCCACATGGTAAAAGCTTCGTTGTGGTGATCACGTCCGAGAAAATTTTTGCCTGTACGGGCTTCCATCATGGGCGTACGACCAAATTCACCGCCCCAAACCACTAAGGTATCTTCTAACATTCCCCTTTGCTTAAGGTCCATTAAAAGTGCCGATATAGGTTGATCTATTTGCTTACATTTTCGTCTTAAACCATCGCCAACACCTCCTCCAGGACCCGCTCCGTGCATATCCCAACCATCGTCATACAATTGCACAAATCGAACCCCATTTTCAACCAACCGACGCGCTAAAAGGCAATTATTGGCAAATGAGTTTTTGCCCGGGGTAACACCGTACATTTTCTGAATATAATCTGGCTCGCTATCAATGTTCATCACTTTAGGAACAGAAGTCTGCATCTTAAAGGCCATTTCATATTGTGAGATTCGGGTCAATATTTCCGGATCTTGCGCTTCTTGGTATTCCAGCTCATTAATTTTATTGATAATATCTACGGATTTTTTCCGCATCTTACTATCCACACCTTTCGGATTTCCAAGGTTCTGCACTGGCGTACCCGTTGATTGACATTGCACGCCTTGGTGTACGGTAGGCAAAAAACCACTTCCCCAGAGCCGTTTCCCTCCTGTCGGACCTCCGGCAGAAAGTAATACCACAAAACCTGGTAAATTTTCATTAGGCGACCCAAGCCCGTAGGTAACCCAACCCCCTAAACTGGGTCGCCCTGTTCGAGGTGATCCGGTCTGCATTAAAAACTGGGCAGGCGCATGATTGAACTCATCGGTGTGTACCGATTTGAGAAAAGTAACCTCATCGGCAACTTCAGCAAATCGCGGCAAATAATCGGATACCCAAGTACGCGATTCACCATACTGCTTAAAAGTACTTTGTGGCCCCAGCATTTGAGGTACCCCTCTAATAAATGCGAAGCGTTTACCCTCAAGCAACGAAGGCGGACAAGATTGCCCATTCATTTTTTGAAGTTCAGGTTTGTAATCAAAAAGTTCCAATTGTGAAGGTGCCCCAGCCATATGCAAATAAATCACATGTTTTGCCTTAGGCACAAAATGCGGCATTCCGGCACCTCCGCCCGGGGACAACAAATTTTTAGCAAAAAGATTTGCTCCCCCCATCATCGAACCGAGTGTAACGGCCCCCATCCCGGTCACACATTTCTTTAAAAAATGCCTTCGGGTGTTATATTCACTTTGCCTAAAATGTGCTTCGTTTACAATATCCATGAGTTACCCTTTTACAATAAATTCATCTAAATTCAACAGGGCATTGGCAACAATGACCAGTGCTGCTAGATTATTCTTTTCATCACCTATTCTTTCAATTGCGGCTTCCGGAAAATTCGAGTCCTTCTTTTCTTGCTTGAAATGTTCTTGGGCGTCGTGATAGAGTTCTTTCAGTAGCAAAAGTTTTTTGTCGCTTATCTTTCGTCCCATGACTTTAGCATACCCGAACATCAATTGTTCTTCGGGATCTGCATCGGCTTGTAACATTTGTACCGCCAAGGCATTCGACGCTTCGAAAAACGTTTCGTCGTTCAATAGGTTCAAGGCCTGCAACGGCGTATTCGTACGAATTCGGCGCGAAGTGCAAACCGATCTGTCAGGACTATCAAAGGTAAGCATTTCATTGGGGGGCGTCACCCGTTTCCATAAGGTGTAGAGCGAGCGCCGGTACTTGGCAGAATCTCCTTTAACCGCCCAATCTGGAACGCCCGTCCAACCGCCATCAACACTACTATTGGTTACACTTGGGCCGCCCACTAAAGGATTCAACAAACCACTCACAGTCAAAACCTGATCTCGTATTTGCTCGGCCGACAGGCGTGTTCGGAAACCTCGGGAAAGCCATTGGTTTCTGGAATCTTTTTCGATTTTTTCAACATCGGCATCCGATGATTGTCGATAGGTTGCCGAAAGCACCAATTCGCGAAGTAACGGTTTCACATGCCAATCATGGGTCGTCTCAAACCGAACTGCCATCCAATCCAATAGTTCCGGATGGGTCGGTTTTTCGCCTTGTGTGCCAAATTCTTCCATCGACTCGACCAATCCGAAGCCGAAAAGCTGTTCCCAAAAGCGATTTACCGCTACCCTTGCGACCAACGGGTTTTTCTCACTCATCATCCATTGGGCAAATGCCAATCGATCTTTTGGTTCTTCTGTTTCCGGATAGCCATATATGTTGGGAATACCACTTTCTACTTCGTTCCCCAAAGTCAACCAACTACCGCGTTCGAATAAATGCGTCTTGCGGGCTTCGACCGGTGGTAATTCTTGAATTATCGGTGTCGATGTGGCAGGAATCTCAGCAAGTTTCTTGAGCTTTTGATTGAAAGCAGTACTATATAATTTCATCCGAGGTTCTCTTTCATAAAACCTCATCTTATCCAAATAAAAGAGATGGCCGTCATAACGTTCTCCCTTAAAAAATCTTAAATAGACATCATGTTTGCCCTCTGTGGCATCTATGGCCGCCTTAAATTCGCGGGTATTATATCTATTATCGGCACCTTTTTTCGATTCGCCGGTCTTAGTAATTTTAACCGCTCCTATCTTTTTTCCTTTTAACGAATCAAGGTGGATTGAAATATCACCCGCATAGCCAATGGTCGCCGATGCAAAAAATCCGATTTGCTCGATATTTTCGAGATCAATTTGATCATACTTGACCCAAGAACTATCTTGTACCTGCCACAGCAAACTCAAACTTTCATCCAATTCAATGAAGGAGCTTGATTCATAAAATGACTCCGCCTCATGCATTCGGTAACCCAATCTGGTCAATACAGCTTCCTTTTCCGAATACAGGTACGGTTCCTTTGGCGCAGCGTCTTCGGGTAAAAGTTCAGCGTCGATATAGGCTAAAAGTGATTCAACTTCTTCTCTATTTTCTTCGGAATAGGTAAAAAATTTAGGCTCTTCAAAATAGGAGTCATTGTCTTTGGCATTATTAAAAAATGCCATAGACTGGTAAAACTCTTCATGGCGAAAAGGATCGTAAGGGTGACTGTGACATTGCACACACGCCATTGTGGTTCCCTGCCAAACTTCATAGGTCGTTGCAACTCTTTCGACCACAGCAGCTATTCGAAACTCCTCGTTATCGGTACCCCCTTCATCATTTGCCAACGTATTTCTATGGAAGGCCGTAGCAATCAATTGTTGTTCGGTGGGGTTCGGCAAAAGATCGCCGGCCAATTGTTCAATTGAAAACTTATCAAATGGCATATCTTCATTAAATGCATTGATTACATAGTCCCTGAATTTCCATATTTCCCGATTGGAATCTTTCTCATATCCTTTGGAATCGGCATATCGGGCCAAATCCATCCACATCGCTGCCCAACGTTCCCCAAAATGTGATGAAGCCAATAACTTGTCCACTTCCTTTTCATAGGCATCCTCAGCACTGTTTTCCATAAAGACCTTAACTTCTTCATGGGTGGGAGGTATACCAATAAGATCGAGATACAGTCTTCTTAGCAAGGTTGCTTTATCTGCCTCGGGCGAAGGGGACAATTCCTTTTCCTGCATTTTAGCATAAACAAATTGGTCTATCTTATTTTTTGCCCAAGACAGGCTATCTATAGTCGGAGGTTCGATGTCTCTTTTAGGAGGAACATACGCCCAATGTTTTTCCCATTTCGCTCCTTGATCGATCCATTGTACAAGCACGTCGATTTCCTTTTGTGTAAGCGCGGGCGCATCAAATGGCATTCGTAGTTCTGGATCTTCATGAACGATACGTTTGTATAATTCGCTCTTGGAATGATTGCCACGAACAATAGCAGTTGCACCTGATTGGGTCTGGCCAAATGCATCTTCTTCAAATAAGAGACTAAATTCACCACTGGCCTTGACACCCCCATGACATCTTAGGCATTTATCGTTTAAAATGGGCCTGACATCGCGGTTAAAACTTATTTCATCGTCCTTTGAATTTTGGCAAGACCAGAAAAAAGCAATTAGTAGTAGGCAAATATATTTACTCATTAAACATTTTAATTTCGAATAGCACTATGAGGTCAGCGCCTCTTTATCTTGATTTTTTGAGTTCTTCATGGGTTTTCCGAACAAATCCAATATGGGTTTTCCATGTCCGTCAGGCGTGGTATAAAATGGCCTCCCCTCAATCGTATAATGTGTTTCAGGGTGCATGCCCAATGCATGATAAATAGATTGGTGCACTTGATCGATTACAACTGGATTTTCTATAGAGGAACAGGGTCTTTCGTCTGCCGTTTTACCATATATCAAACCTTTTTCAACACCTCCACCCCACATAAGTATCGAGCTACCATCGGTAAAATGCCGATGCATTCCGTAAAATTTCTCATCCTCTATAACATCGGGTTGCGGCACCTGATCTTGGACCTGTTCGCCGGGTCGCCCTTCCATAATGGCATCACGGCTGAACTCACTTGCCAATATAATCAATGTTCGGTCTAAATGGCCGCTCTCGTCTAAATCTTTCACCAATTGGGCAATGGGTCGATCAATAAGTTCTTTCATCTTGACAAGTCGCGTATGTCCATTTTCGTGGGTATCCCATCCTAAAAACGGCTCATATTCGGTAGAAACACTGATAAACCTTCCACCGTTCATGGCCAATCTCTTGGCTAAAAGACATCCCAGACCAAAACGCCCCGTGTTATAGGTATCGTATACCTCTTTAGGCTCCTCTGACAAATCGAAGACTTTTGCCTCAGGTGAATTCAACAAGCGATACGACTGTTCCATCGAACGCATGAGCGATTCCCTTTGATAATCGCTGCCACTTTCCATGACCTTGCTCTTATTGGCCAATTCTTTATAAAGTTTGTATCGGGCCTCGAATCTTTTGATAGACATCCCCTGCGGTGGACGTACACTTTCAAGTCCGCCCGATGGGTCAGGAATCAAAAACGGTCCATATTCACTACCTAAAAACCCTGCCGAATGAAATGCTTTCAACTCTTCCGCCTCACCCACGGTAAATCGTTGTCCCATGGCAATAAAAGGCGGTATCACCGGATTGGCCGGTCCCAATTCTTTTGCAATCCAGGCGCCGATATGGGGTGCTTGAACCGATTGTGGAGGCTCGTAGCAAGTATGCCAATGATATTGATGTCTTGTATGCAATATGTGACCCAAATCAGCGGATTTGTACGAACGGATAATGGCACCTTTGTCCATTACACTTCCTATCGATTCCAATCCCTTCGAAAAATCGAGTCCGTCAACAGCAGTGGGCACTTTAGGAAACGTACTCAATACCCTTTTGCTTTCGACACCCTTCTCGTACGGAACATACGCTTTGGGGTCAAAGGTTTCGGTATGGGCCATGCCTCCGGCCATCCACAATAAAATAACGGTGTCGGCTGTCGAGGGAATTTTTGGAACCGTACCCGTACATGAACTTAGAAAACTGGCCAACGGAATAGTGGTCGCCGAAGCCGCCAAACTTGCCGCTGTCATTTTCTTTATAAAATCCCTACGTGTGTTTTGTTCATCCATCGCCATCTCTAGTTTATAAATTGGAATTCTGGTAAAATCAATGTGGACCAAAATATATCTTGTAATGCTTCCTGTTTTGGTTGATTGCCTAAAACGGCCAGCATTATTTCTTTCTCATCATCGGTAGGTTTTCGACCCAACGATTTTTGATAGAGTTCATCAACAATCTTTTCACTATTGTCGTCATATCTTTTCAACCACTGCCCTGCTCCTTCTTCCAAGACATTATTAAAAAATTCGCCATTGGTCAGTTCCAATGCCTGTAAAAGTGTTGCCTGATCATCCCTTGAGGTTGCTACGTTTTCCCTACTCGGACGACCCAAAGCTTTCATGAACGGGTGTTGCTGAACAAGACTGGCCCGGGCAAACTCCCCATTATGTTCTTCAAAAGAAAAATCGATAAGTTTCCCCCAATTTGAAGTTCCATAATTACGCACTTCTACCCAATTGCTGTCATCGAACGCCACACTTGTCCATCCCTGATCGGGTTCTTCAGCAGTGCTTTTCCAGCTTTTATCGGAGTTCAAAATCATTTCGCTGCCATCAGAATATATTATTTTCATAGAAAATAATATCCCGGCAGGATTAGCAATGGTTCCTTCATTGATTCCCTCTATCGCTATCGTGTTCTCTCCCTTCAACAAGAGAGGTGTAACATCGGACCTGTATACTTTTGTCCAATCAGAACCTTCCGATGCCTTTTTATCATTGATGTAAAGTGTATGTGAATGATCGACTGAGACCAACACTTTGGCACTTGTTATCGATTTATTTGGAAGTGTAATCGTTTTTCTAAAATATCTTTTCCCAGGTTCTGGCAATACATCACGATCAAACTTTATTTCGCGATGCCATATTCTTGAGGATGGTAATTCTCCACCTTTAGGATTGAAAGCAACGGCCGCATACATCGGTTTGATTACCTGACTTACTGCATCGGAGAATTGCTCGGCGCTCATTCGTCTTAGAACAGGACCTTTAAAAACATAATTAGACTTGATATCTTCAAGTTTTTCATAGTGCGCAGTGGGCAGCTGATAGGCCTTCGAGGTAATGATCTGCTTTATCAAATGCTTCAAATCATACCCCGAAGCTATAAAATCAGACGCTAACCAATCCAACAAATCAGAGTCCCATGGCTCATTGTCCATTTCATCGGCCGGTTCTACAATACCACGGCCCATCAATCGTTTCCAGAAACGGTTGGTAATGGTGCGATACAATCTGCCATTTTCGGGTTTGATTATTACTTCGGAAAGCTTTGACAACCGCTCTTTAACGCTCTCGGCCTCTACATCTCCCAATTCAGGATACAGAAAGTTCACCTTGGCCATTTTGCCCAATGGTTTGTCACAACGGTTCAGTTCCAATACCGAATCTGCAAAAATGGAAGCAAAACCATACGTTTCCGCCAACGTAAGATTACTCACAAAACTATTGTGGCAAGAGGCACATTTTACGTTGACCCCTAGCAGCGATTGGCCAATATTCTGCGCGGCCTGCATCTCGGTACGTTGACTTGCATTGACCACACCCCGCCACTGGATTCCTTTTATAAAACCTTCTGAAGCATCGGTGGGATTGACCAATTCTTTGACCATTTGATCGTAGGATTTGTTTTCCTGCAGCGATGAATACAACCAATCGGTAATCTGTTTTCTTCCGCCAGTTATGAATCCGGTGCCACTATAATCATTACGCAAAAGGTCGTTCCAAAAACTCAACCAATTCTGCGTGTAGTTATGGGTGTCACCTAAAAGCGTATCTATGAGTGCGCCTCTTTTGTCTGGAATTGAATCGTTAGCAAACTCGGCAATGGCCTCTGGTTCAGGAAGCAGACCGATTACATCCATATAGACCCTTCTAATAAAAGTTCTATCATCAACGCTTTCAGACCAATCGATACTATTTTTTTCAAAATAAGAACCAATCAATTTATCAACGGGATGGCTTTGACCCTCAACTTTTGGTAATTCGGGACTTTCAAGGGCCAGGGCCGCTTCAGGAAACACTTTAAGTGCTTGATCGGACCAATGAGCTCCGTTTTGGATCCATAATTTAATCAATGCTATTTCATTGTCCTTAAGCACCTTTCCTTTCTTTGGCATTACCTCATCATCATTTGGGGAAAGCGTAACCCTTCGATACAGCTCGCTCTCCGAAGGCTTTCCGGCGACGATAGCCGGACCGGATTCACCACCTTTGAAGACGCCCTCTTTATGTTCCAACACCAATTCTCCTTTTTGCTTGTTTTCGCTATGGCATTGATAGCAATTATGTGCAAAAATCGCCCTCACCTCCAAGTTCAGTTTGTCTTGCTGAATTTCTGATAACGAATCAGATTGTTTCAATTCAGCGAGCAAGGCCACAGATTTACTATTGTCGTAAGCATCTTTATTGCCGGGCAACACACTGGTCAAATAGTCTTCTCCATGCGTAAGGTTTGCCCCTAAATGACCCGCAACCGCCAGCAATATCACAGTAACCATAAGGCCAGAGCGATATACACGGTAATCACTCAATTTTCCATTGAGGGTATTTCGCAATAACAGCGCCGTGATCACACTGAATACAGCAGTGGCAATGCCTACATTTTGGTGGTTGGTCACTAAGTCACCGCTATAATCGTCATACGTACGAAGTAGCCAACCCAGCAATGCAGCGAGCACGCCAAATGCAGCGCCCACGTAGACCATCCAATGAATGCCTTCTCGCAATGCAGGTCGCTTTCCTCCAATGGTAAGCAGCTCAAAGAACAAAGCAACCACCAACAAGCCTATGGGAAAATGCACCAATAGGGGATGAAAACGACCCAAAAGTTGTAATATCCAATTAAATTCTTCCATATGTTTACTAATATTTTTCTATCATCATCAATCTTTCTTGCCCGAAACCCGGTAATTTGATATGACATA
The DNA here is from genome assembly GCF_900103215.1 of Kriegella aquimaris. Lineage (GTDB taxonomy): Bacteria > Bacteroidota > Bacteroidia > Flavobacteriales > Flavobacteriaceae > Kriegella > Kriegella aquimaris. The sequence goes on along the minus strand of NZ_FNGV01000008.1, from coordinate 232,111 downwards.
TACCATTAAAAGGTTTAGAAACAATCATGCTCAGTAAAATACTAATTTATAAGTATAATCAAAGGCTAATAGCCGTCATTTTGCGTTAAATCCGGATTTACAACCCGCTCCCTATTTGGTATGGGAAATAATATTTCATGTGTATCAAATATATAGTCTCCCGCCGAAAATCCTACTGACCCCCTTGGAGTCGTTTGGTTGGCTTTTTCCGAGGCACCGTGAGAATTCAATAACGCAACAAGTTCCGTAGCACTCAAGGTTCTTCTCAAGTCAAACCAACGATGATTTTCAAAGGCCAATTCAATTCTTCTTTCATGAAGCAATGCCGTTCTGAACTCATCTTGGGAAAGTCCCGACAAAGGAAGTAGATCTGCCCTATCCCGAACTTGGTTAATATAGCCATAAGCTTCTGCGTTCGGCCCCGACTGCTCATTGATGGTCTCGGCAAGCATCAATAATACATCTGCATATCGGTATATTGGCCAATTATTATCAGGACGACCTTGAATAGCATGTTCGTAATGGTACTTTTCAATAAAAGGAATCGCAACAAACTCGCCCGTATTTTTATCGGTGTACCCTTCACTTATCGATATGGCCTTGCGCACATCACCATCTTCATAATCGCCAATGATATCCAAAGTAGGAATATTCCATCCGCCTCCACTTATTCCATCAAAACCAGTTACCTCTCCATTTGTGAACTTTGGATAAAAATTATAAATGAATCCATTATGTTCACCTAGGTCATTTCCGCCTTGAAATTGCACTTCAAAAATAGATTCATTATGGTTTTTATTAGTGGGGTCAAAAACATCGGCATAGTTACCCAATAAGCTGTACCCCATAGCTGCTACTTGATCAAGGGCCGTCTTGGCTTTTCCAAAATCTTTTCTTGTCAACCATAATTTACCCGAAAGGGTGAGTGCAGCTCCCTTGGTCAATCGTCCTACATCCGATGCACTAACATTACCGGGATGAGGCAGAGCAGCTATTGCAATATCGAGATCACTTTCAATTTGAGTATACACCGCTGAAATTGGAGAACGCTCTAACTCAAATGCTGCTGAAGGATCGGTTAATGGTTCGGTGATCATAACCACATCACCAAAATACTGCGTTAAAAGAAAGTAATAATACGCTCTAAAAAATCGCAATTCTCCCTCAAAACGGGCCTTTTCACCGGAATCTATGTCAGCTTCCCCTAGTTTGGACAAGGTTAGGTTAATATTGCCCATGGCATTGTAGATATCCCTATAAAGATCATACATTCGGCCTGTACCGGAATTATATTGCCAGTATTCAAAAGACTCAATATTGGGTGCATTTCCCCTATTCCCTTCATCAAAATGAACGGTGGTATTGTCGGTGAGCATTTCGCTGTAAAGCCACTGGTTACCTGTGATGCCCTGCATTTGCCCATAAACACCCATAACTGCTTGATGTACTTGCACTTCAGAAGCATAAAAGCTTCCTTCCCCTAATTGATTAGGATTTGGTTTGTCCAAAAAATCATCGCTACACGAAAACATGGAAAAAACAATCGATAAACTTATAAATATCTTGATTAAATTTTTCATTCCTTAGTTTTTTAAATATTAAAATTTCAATGTTGCCCCAAGAGAAATTGTACGTGCCAGAGGATAAGGTGTTTCATCTACTCCAGGTCTTAACCCACTACGATCGTTCGGTTGAGGATTACCATATTCATAACCCGAAAAGAGGTAAAGGTTGTCTCCATTAACATAAATCCTGGCTCCATCAAGAAAGGAGCTTGCATTTATAGGAATTGTATACCCTATGGATAGGCTTCTCAACCATACATGGCTTGCATCAGAAATATAATAACTGTTTCCTTCGCGTTCCCATTTCCAAAAATTGGAAGTAGGACCCGCATCACCAGACATGGTAGTATACCTAAATCTATCTGCTGCTTTCGTCTCTACATTGAAAACCCCGTCCACATTCATAGTGGTATGTTCTATTTCTGTAAAAACTTCATAGTTTTGCGCTCCGGTGAAAACTACATTAAAATCAAAAGCTTTATAATCTAGGCCCATATTGAACGCATAAACAAATTCTGGATGTGGATTACCTATTTCAACATAATCTTGAAAGTCATAGGTAATCTCACCATCTCCATTAGCATCCCAATACTTGAACGAACCTGGTACGGCACCATCTTGAATAGGTGAAGCGTCAATTTCCGCCTGTGATTGGAACACTCCTATGTTTCTATATCCATGTATCATAGCAATTGGCCTGCCTACCTGAGAAACATGATGTGCACCATAGATACCACCAGTTCTAATTTCGTCATTATCACCATCAATTTCGAGTACTTTGTTTTTATTGAACGAAATATTGAAATTACTACGGAACTTTAAGTCTTCGGTAATATTAGTTTTAAAATTCAACCCTAATTCAAAACCTGTATTTTCTACTTTACCAATGTTCGTAAAGGTGGTCTCAAACCCGGTTATAACGGGTATATTCACAGGCAACAGCATGTCTGTCGTAGTTTTTTTATAGTATTCCGCTACAAAGCTAAGGCGATTGTTGAACATCGTTAAATCGATGCCATAATCAAATTGTTCGGATTTCTCCCAACCTAGGTTCGGGTTGGAAAGTGAGTTTAGTATCTTACCCGCTTGAAAACTTCCGCCAGTAATATAATTCGTTGTTCCAAGCGTAGATAAACTTGGGTAATTACCAATGTCGTTGTTCCCCGTGGCACCAAAACTAGCTCGTAGCTTTAAATCATTCAGCCATGAAACATCTTGCAAAAAACCTTCTTCAGAGACTCGCCAACCTGCTGAAACGGCAGGAAAATTACCCCACCTATTATTCGAGCCAAATCTGGAACTTCCTTCCCTACGATATGTGGCAGAAACTAAATATTTGTTTTTATAATCATAGTTGAGCTGCGCAAAATAGGCTAAAAGACTCCAACTCGATTCTTCAGATTCGGCCGACAAAGATTCTGCTTGTTGCAAAAATCGAATATCATCATCAGGAAATTTCGTTCCATCTCCATCAATCGACCTAACTGTAGACTCCTGTGAAGTATACCCCAATAAGGCGGTAATACTATGAACATCGTTTAACACCTTTGCGTAGGAAAGCAATTGATCTGCAGACCAATTAAAGGTTTCCATATATTCCTCGGACAGATCTGCATCATTCGGCGCCGGCTGGTTCCATGTAAAACCTGACAAAGTTGATGGCGTAAACTGATTATATCTAGAATTGACTATACTAGCATTAAGCGTTGATTTGAACGTAAAGCCTTTCAAAAACTTGAACTGTGCGTAACCGTTGGCCAGTAACCTGCTTGTGTTCATGGTGGTTTTTTGTTCATGCAGTATTTGTACGGGGTTGGCGCTATTAAAAATTAAGTCACCCGGAGTATCCTTATCACCCAAATAGGCATTAAAACTTCCATCTTCCTCATAAACCGGTTCTCTAGGGTCTACCCATAATGCAAGTCCGACAGGCGTATGTCTAGATCCTGCACCGATAATTCGTTCATTCGTTTTGGATCCAGATAAATTAACCCCCACGGTGATATTATCAGTAATCTTATTGTCTACTTTGGCCCTAACATTGAAGCGTTCAAAATTTGTTTTGATAACGACCCCATCTTGATTCATGTAGCCCAAGGTAATTAACGATGTTGTCTTTTCATTACCAGAAGCGATCGAGAGGTCATATTTCTTGAATAAGGGCGCATTAGCTAATATCTCATCCATCCAATCTGTAGAAATCGTGTTATTCTCCGGATTGCGAATGCCTGCAGGAATTTCACTTTCAGCAGGTTCCGATCCATTGGCAGCGATATATCTATCGATCCAACTCGATTTTTGAAATTCCCCAAATTCTACGGCATTCATCATATCAAGTCTACGTGAATTTGGAACATCCTGAAAACCCGTGGTCACATCTAATGTAACACTGGTCTTACCTACTTTCCCTTTTCTTGTAGTAACGAGAATTACCCCATTTGAGCCTCTAGCCCCATATATTGCGGTCGAAGCCGCATCTTTTAATATGGAAATAGATTCTATATCGTTTGGATTCAAACCATCGGAAGATTCAAGAGGAAATCCATCAACTACCCATAGCGGATCATTTCCTGCTCCCAATGACCCCAAACCTCTAATGGAAATATCAAGATTCTGGCCGGGGCGGCCTGAGCTTGACGCAACGTTAACACCAGGTGCCTGACCCAATAACATCCTTGATACATCTGCAGCCGGTACATCCTTTACTTCTTCAATATCAACTACTGAAACTGCCGAAATGATATCTTTCTTTCGTTTAGTACCATAACCCACCACTACTACTTCGTCAAGAGCATCGGTATTCTCAGTAAGGGTTACATTAATATTCTGCTGACCTGCTACGGGCACCTCTTTAGATATAAAACCGATAAATGAAATCAACAAAACAGCATCATTACCTACCTCTAAGGTGAAGTTGCCATCAAAATCGGATTGGGTACCATTGACCGTACCTTTCTCTACGATACTGGCACCCGCTAAGACAACCCCATCTTCATCGACAATCACACCACTTACCGAAGATTGTATGGGCTTCGATTCCATTATTGGCTTTATGTCATTTGATCCTACAGTGGAAACGACCTTTTTAAGAACAATATATTTATCGTACACCTCGAAGGTTACCTCTCCATCTTGAAAAAGTTTGTCCAATATTATATCGATAGGCTTTTTCTTCATTTTCAGCGTTACCTTTCGATTTAACTCTAAATCTTGGTTCTTATAAAAGAACCGAAAATCAGTTTTGCCTTCTATCTCTTTAAAGGCCTCTATTAGTGTTACCTCTTCCAAGTTCAAGCTAATTTTTGTGATTTGGGCATAGCCTTCGTTGGCATTCATTTGAAAAAATGAAATAATTAAAAAGAAGACGGTCATCTTCATTTTCAGATTAAGTTGCGAAGTCGTTTTTTCAAACATCTTCTTGATGTTGGTCATTTTCATAATTGGGAATGATTTTGTTGGTTAGCGACTGTTGTTCTGTCATGTCGTAAATCGAATTGTGTGCTGTCAATTTTATTTAATTCATTGGCTTCATATAATTTTATATTTTCAATTGTTAATCTCGCTTCAGAGCGAAGAAGGAAATATTACGATGCTATCATCGTTGCCTGCTTCAAAGTCAAATTTTGTATTTCTTTTAAATACATTCAGTATTTCGGATAAAGTTTTCTCCTGAAAAGTTCCGGTATAGCGAATGTCGTTCAACTCTTGGTGCTTGTTAATAATCTTTACATTATAATTCCGTTCCAAAACCTTTACAATATCTCCGAATCTGTCATTAACAAAGAATAATTTACCATCCATCCAAGCGATAAAGCGCTCCACATCAACTTCCGCTATTGTAAATTCGCCATTTTGCATTTTAGCCTGTTGGTTAGGGGAAATAACCATCCTATCAGTATCATTATATTGTTCAGTTGCACCATAGACGCCCACGCTCCCCTCGACTAGCACAGTAGAAGTACTCTTCTCGTTATCGTAACTGGAAACATTGAATTTCGTACCAAAAACACGAACGTTCATTCGTTCGGTATGTACCACAAATGGCTTTGCCTTATTTTCCTCGACATCGAAAAAAGCCTCTCCTTCAAGATATACATCCCTATTACCAGCTTCGGCAAAAACTTTGGGGTATCTTAATTTTGTTCCCGCATTTAGGTGAACGACCGTACCATCTGAAAGTTCGATAACAAAACGCCTGCCATAGGGCACCATCAATTTATTATATACAAGACTGGTTTCTGAGGTGGAAGATGCGGCATATTTAAGTTTATTGTATTCTTGCTGTACGATTTTATCACCTTTGGCATTGGTAATAGCGACATTCTCAGTTTCATCAATAACCTTAAAGCTACCATCTTCTAACTCTAACACAATCTCAGATTCAGGAGCAGCTACTTGTGGCACCGAAACAGATTTCATCTTATCATCCTTTTGCACAAAGGTGTATAGACCAAAAGAAGTAGTAATCAACAAAATGGCTACGGCCGCATATTTGAAAAATGTATGCGCTCCTTTGGGAGCGTCACCCTCCTTTTCGGAAGTTGCCTTTATGATGCGCTGGTAAGCAGTTTCCACATCAATTTTTCGATAAGCAAAATCCAACCTTTGATTGGTCTTGATCATCTCTTCAAAATAATCCCTGTTCTGAGGATTACTAAGCCATTTTTGAAGAATTTTCAGTTCTTCTATGGAGATGGTATCAGTAAGAAATTTCAGTATTAAAGTTTTCAATACACCAAAGATTTGTTTATTATAATTTTAGTTATGATGCATAAAAATTGATATACCCTTAAAAAAATTATAACTTTTTTTATTTATTCACTATTTAGCCTTCTTTTTTCTACTGTTTTCGCTTTTTATATTTCCGACATCTTAAAAAAGAGGATTCTCTTAAGACTGCCCTAGTTACTGAATTTGAATTCTTGGACTACCAATGTTCCTATAAAAAAGATGTACATTCGAATTTGCTTTTTAGATGCCGAAATGCCGTTTCATATTTTTTGTCAATCGAATATGTTATACCGCTTGGGACGATATATTATGTTTAGCGCAGGTGCTATTTACTAAAAAAATTATAGTATACTTAAACTTATTGTTACTTTTCACTATTAACTGAAGCGCTGAATTGAAAATAATATCAAATAAAATTGTTGTATAATAATGGATGAAGAAGGTATATGGGCACGTATACAGCAAAGCGATAGCCATGCGCTAAAAATACTTTTTGACCAACAGTATAGGCCTTTGTGTGTTTATGCTTTACAATTCGCCCAATGTCTTCCAGATGCAGAAGATATTGTTCAAGGCGTTTTTATTAAATTATGGACCAAGCGCGAGGAACTTGATATAAAAACCTCTATAAAAGCATACTTATACAAATCTGTGTTCAATGCCTGTATGCAAAATGTGCGTAGAGATAAAAAAACAGAGGGTACGTTGGATTTTATAAAACACAAAGTACTTCAAGAACAAACACAGGAAGACGATTCGGAGCTGTTGGAAAAAATAGAAAAGATCAAGATTTTGGTAGATAGCTTACCCGACCGATGTAAAGAGATTCTATTACTGAGTAAAAAGGAAGGCTATAAAAACAAAGAAATTGCCGATAAGTTGGGAATTTCAATAAAAACTGTTGAATCACAAATGCGAATCGCCTTCAAAAAAATTCGAAAAGGATTTGGAAAAAACAATGATGAAATTGTGCTCATGATATGTGTTTATAATCTTTAAAAGATGTAAAAGCTTGTTAAATTCTTAATGTTTTTTCAAGACTGCATTGAAATCTCTTTGCTCTTTTTGTCTTCTTTTTCTGCATAGCTTCGTTAACTCAAAAATTATTGAAGGCAGTTGTTGGATATCATTTGAGATTCTCATAACAAGTTTGCCTTGCTACACCACAAATTTGCCCACCTTCACATCAAAAAGTTTTAAAACAAGTGAGTCAATGGTATGTTTGTCATGTAATTAATACGAAGTAAAATTTTTCATTTTCATATAGTGTTCTCGTAAAAGAGCTTGGTCTTAGTTGATTGGGCTCTTTTTAGTTTCCCCCTTTTGTGATTGCGCTTTAACTGCATTCTTCTTTTCTTGGAATACCTTAGTGCTCGTTTTCATATCGGCGTACCGGGGGTCCTGTATATAATCTTGCTTTTCCATTTTTATGACTTCGATACTTAAAAAATCGAACTCGCTTACAACTTTTCCGTAAAAACGATAAATTCCCTTGCCCCTAAAGCGATACTGGGCCGCTACAGGTGGAAAAAGCACCGTATCGAACACCTCGCCCTGTTGATCTACCAGGGTGGCAAAGTGCATTTGTTTTCCCGAATGGGTTTTGGTATTTTTTACTGTCACCAGATAGCCATAAATATCGATGTGCCGATTTAGATAACGTTTTAAATCTTTGCTTCCCGATTTATTTTTAGGCGGCTTGACCAAGAGTTCAAACGGACTGCACAGACAGAAACCTAATAACTCCCACTGGGTAAAAGCCATTTCGAGATCAGTAGTATGCAGGGTAGGAATTTTAAAATCTTGATGTTTGGGAGGAAACAATTTCGGATGGTCTATTTTCACGCTCTTGTTCAAAAACATATGGGCATTCCATAACAACTCATGTTTGTTTACTCCCGTAAATCGAAAGGCATCTATCCGTATTAAAATACTCAATTGTTCTATTGATATAATGATGCGATCCAGAAAATCTTCTAAAGAGGCAAACGCCCCATGACACAACCGTTCTTTCAAGATACGTTCCATCACACGACCTTCCAAATCACGTAGGTACATAAACCCCAAATACAATTGTTTACCATAAATACGGTTGACAGCCAAACTTTTATTGATACAGGGCGCATGCACGGTAGCCCCTAACATTCGGGCTTCGTGCACATAAAACTCTGAACTATAAAATCCGCCACCATTATTGAGCACCGCCACCATATATTCCAAAGGATAATACGCCCTTAAAAACAAACTCTGATAACTTTCGACGGCATAAGATGCCGAATGTCCCTTGGCAAAGGCATACCCCGCAAAACTGGCGATTTGTTCCCACACTTCGAAAATAATACGGTCTTCTTCTCCCTTTTTTCGACAGTTTTCAATAAACTTCTCCTTTACTTCTTGAAACTCGTCACGTGAGCGGAACTTACCACTCATACCCCTACGCAAGACATCGGCCTCCCCTAAGGTAAGGTCGGCAAAATGGTGGGCGACTTTGATAACATCTTCTTGATAGACCATGACCCCATAAGTGTCACGCATGATATCGAGCATTACGGGATGTGCTTTTTCTTCAGCCCTACCCTCGTTTCTATGGCGCAATATATACTCGCGCATCATACCGCTTTTGGCAACACCGGGCCTGATGATAGAACTTGCCGCCACCAATCCCAAGTAATTGTCTACCTCCAATTTTTTGAGCAGCATTCTCATGGCGGGCGACTCCACGTAAAAACAGCCCATACACTGGGCAGTTTTTATGAGATTATTGATTTTGGGGTCTTTTTTAAATGCAATGATGTTATGAATATCGACTTTCGAAAATTCATCGGGACGATCACGTTCTAGTATTTCCATCGTTTCCTTAATCTTGGCCAGCCCCCGTTGCGCCAAAATATCGAATTTAAACAAGCCTACATCTTCGGCAATGACCATATCAAACTGTACGGTCGCGAACCCTTTGGGCGGTAGATGAGTGGCCGAAAACCAATGCAAAGGCTTCTCACTGATCAGAATACCCCCAGCGTGTATACTCAAGTAATTGGGCATACCTTGAATCAAGCGACCATACTTTATAACCAATCGCGAAACATCATCAAGATCTTCAAATCGATACCTACCTTCCGATAAAAAGTCGATTTCGCTTTTGGGCAAACCAAATACCTTGCCCAATTCGCGCACCACACCTTTATCTTTAAACGTAACGTAGGTGCCAAGTAAAGCAACGTTCGGAAATGTATCAAATATGTATTGCGTAATCTCCTCACGGTCTTTCCACGAAAAATCGATATCAAAATCTGGTGGATTGGCCCTATACAGGTTAATGAACCGCTCAAAGTACAAATCAAGTTCCATGGGATCTACGTCGGTAATTCGTAATAGATAAGCCACAACACTATTGGCTCCACTACCGCGCCCTACATAGAAAAATTTTTGTTCGCGGGCATAGGAAACAATATTCCAATTGATAAGAAAATACGAGACAAAACCCATAGTCTTGATAAGCTCCAATTCTTTTTTCAAGCGTTCCATAACGGCATCGCCACCATCAGGATATCGATAGGGAAGCCCTTCTTGGCATAATCGCTCTAACATCACCTCGTCTTCCTCCTTTGTTGCATTATACGTTTTTAGGTTCTGGGGCTTTCGTCCGGCAGAAAAGTCAAATTGAATACTACAAGAGTTTAGTAGTCGTTCCGTATTCTCCAAAATAAAAGTGTACTCCGAAAAGGCCATCGCCAAGTTTTGAATGGGAAACATTTTTTCCTCCTCATCGGCTTCCTCGGTCTTGCAAAGCTTGCTCAACAAGGTATTGCTTTCAATTGCCCGTAGCAGTCGATGGGCATTAAAATCACGTTTATTGCGAAATGTAACGGGTTGCTGCACTACCAGTTTGTCATTTAGCGCCAACAACCTGGAGAAAGGCAAACGCCTCAGGTCGGCAATGGAAACACCGATAAACTCGTGTTCAGCAAACGATTTTTTATCGGTCAATACCACTTTTTCAAAAGGATAAACAACATACGCATGTTTGAAAAGTGGAGCTATCGAAGGCAGGTCCTTTTGCTGATGGAGGTGTTCAGACAAAAAATCATTCAACTCTTGATACCCTTCGTTGTTTTTGGCAATACCCACATAACATTGATCGGCGCCATTTCTGAAATCGACACCAAGTATAGGTTTTATTGCATATTCGGGAGCCTTGCGAACAAAATTAAGTGCGGCCGAAGTATTGTTGATATCGGTCAACACCAATTGGGTCACCTGATTGTCTTGCGCCAATTGCAACAGTTCCACCTCTGAAAAGGTGCCGTAGCGCAAACTATAATATGTGTGACAGTTGAGATACAATTGATTGTTCGTTGATGTTTGTCAGTCGAATATCATGAATTACCAACTGACAACTTATTTTACTGTTTTCGATGTGCCAAGACAATAGGTGGCTGACCATTGAACGGGTTGTGCATTCTACCAATGGTTCTTGCTCCCATGGCCGAAGCACGTATAACACTTTTATCGCCATAACGTTTTCTGATATAATCCATAGCATGGTACAGGTTCAATATTTCTTCGGTATCGTCGAATAAATTGATCTGGTAATTGCCCGATACCAAATGACTGAACCGAATACCCACCAAACGGACCAACAAACGTCTGTTATAAAGCGTCTTAAACAGTTCTAAAATCTTAGGAATCAAAATATGGTCGGCACTGGTATAGGGGATTCGTAACTGTTTGGAATAGGTGTTAAAATCGGAATACCTAATTTTCACGGTGATACAGGCCGTCAGTTTTTCGCCGCGCCGTAATTGATAGGCCAAATTTTCTGTCATAGCAATGAGGATACCGTTTAACATCACCACATCAATGGTATCTTTATCGAACGTGCGCTCGGTAGAAATCGATTTTCGCTCGCAAAAGGGAATTACAGGGGTATTATCGACCCCATTGGCCCGTTTCCAAATAACGGTACCGTTCTTGCCCAATACACGCTGCATTACATCTACCGGCATTTCTTGTATGGTACGTATCTGTCGCAGACCGAGGTTACGTAAAGTTTGATAGGTCTTATCGCCTACCATAGGTATTTTTTTTATGGATAGCGGAGCCAGAAAAGGTTTTTCAAATCCGTAGTCGATTTTCAATTGATTGTTGGGTTTGGCCTCATTGGTAGCTACTTTGGAAACTACTTTATTGACCGATAAACCAAAAGAAATTGGTAATCCTGTTTCCTTAATAATCCGTTGTCGCAGTTCCGATGCATATTTATAAGAACCGAAAAAGCGATCCATTCCGGTAAGATCTGCATAAAATTCATCGATACTCGATTTCTCGAATAACGGTACATGTTCTTTGATAATCTCGGTCACATCATCAGAGTGTTTGCTATACGTACCTGCATTGCCTTTGATTGCTATGGCTTCTGGGCAGAGCTCTTTAGCCATTTTCATAGGCATGCCAGAATGTACCCCAAACCCCCGCGTTTCATAACTGCAGGCCGCAACAACACCGCGATCACTAAGCCCCCCTACAAGTAAAGGCTTATTTTTCAATGCTGTATTAATAAGCCGCTCTACGGAAACAAAAAAAGTGTCCAAATCTAAATGTAATATTGTCTTGTTCATTGCATACCAAAATGGTATGCTAATTTATGGAATATTTCCTATTATTTGGAATATTTCCAAATATAATGATGTTAAAAAACAATCTGTATTGGTTCAAAAAAAGAATTAAAATTATGATAACTTTAAAAAAGCCATAATTTAACACCCAGTTAAGAGCCGCTCAAGTGAAACAAAATATTTTTACCGCTTAAATAATCGCCATGTCAAACTTTACAAAAGTCATTCTCTTCCTTTTTATTCTTGCATTCCATATCGATACAACTCATGCTCAAACCGAAAACAAAGCCTTTTCCCACACCGTAAAAACGGAAAAAAAGCCTTGGACCAGCAAACCTTTTTATAATAACCCTGAAAATTTTCAGTTTGCCATCGTAAGCGACAGAACAGGCGGCCATCGCGAGGGAGTTTTCGGCGATGCGCTTCATAAAATAAACAAACTATATCCTGAGTTTGTCATGAGTGTTGGCGACCTTATCGAAGGGTATACTAAAGATGATTCGCTCATCGATGAACAATGGGCCGAATTCGACAGTATTTTAGATCCGCTCTCTACCCGGTTCTTTTATGTAGCTGGTAACCATGACTATTCCAATGCCGAAATGGGCGTTCAATGGAAAGAACGCTACGGAAAAGATTACTACCATTTTATCTATAAAGATGTACTTTTTTTGATACTCAACACAAATGATGGTGACGGCGTTCTATTGGGCGACGATCAAATTACATTTTTAAAGAAGACCATTTCAGAAAATACTGATGTGCGGTGGACCATGATATACATGCACCACCCTTTATGGGCCTTTGGAGACATGAACGGATTCGACGAAATCGAGGCTTCTATGGCAGACCGAAAATATACCGTTTTTGCCGGACACACCCATCGTTATATGCACCATGTCAAGAATGATCAAAATCATTATGTTTTAGGTACTACCGGTGGCGGCAGTAAACTAAGGGGACCAAAATTCGGTGAATTCGATCATGTCGGATGGGTAACCATGACCGATGAAGGCCCCAAGTTGGTCAACCTAAGCCTCTCTGGTATTATCGACCAAGATGTAAGCAACCCAGCAACCCAAATAATGGCAAAAGCCTTGATCGATGCTACCAATTTTAAAACATTGGTGCTTAGCAAGGATGAAAAACGAAAAATTTTGATGACGTTGAATAATGCCTCGGAGGATACCATTCATTTTAGAGGCCAATTATTCCATCACCACCAAATTCAACCAGACATCTCTAAATTTCAGTTAAGTCTACCGCCCCAAAGCCAACAACAACTAGTTATCGCAACAAAACCAATCGGAGATTCAGAAACTTCGGAATGGGACCCTCTAGAAATGCAATGGGAAATGGGATATGACAGTGCGTTTATGGCACCTGAATTTAACCTTCACGGTACGGAAACCATAGAATTAACCCCTTCAACTGTCGGAATCGAAATGACGAAAGAGGATATTTTCATCAAAGAAATTCAGGTAGAAGCTTCGCATCCATACCAAAATATTCAAGCAAGATATACAACCAACGGGGGAAATCCAGAAATGGGATCCAGCATTCTTCCTGAAAAACTGACACTTAACAATAGCACGGATATCAAAATTATGCTTACCGATAATGAGGGATATCGCAGCGCCACCTTTGATAAAAAATATGAAAAAATAAAACCAAGTGCTGCGGTAAAACCGAAACGACCCAAAAGAGGACTGTCGTATACGTATTACGAGGGCAACTTTACCTCGGTACCCAATTTCGCAACGCTTTCATCTCCAAAAAAATCGGGAGTGGCAACAGAACTAGATCCTGATAAAATAGGAGAACGATTAGACCATTACGCCATTCAATACAAAGGCTATATCGAAGTGCCCGAAACAGGTATTTATACCTTTTATCTCAAATCAGACGACGGTAGTAAGCTGTACATCGACGATGAATTGGTCGTTGACAATGACGGTTCTCATAACACGAGCACCAAAAAGGGACTAAAAGCCTTAAAAAAAGGTATGCATACGGTACGAATCGATTATTTTGAGGACTTTTTAGGTGAAGTGCTTCAATTGGAATATGCTGGTATGGGAGTGGAAAAATCGCCAGCATCTTTTTGGCATTGATTTAACCAATAAAGAGGATAAAGGTCATCGTTTTAACGTAAAATGACCCTTAAAAACAGAACCGTCTTCATTTACGAATCGAAACCAATAATCAGAAGATGGCATCGACAGGCCTTGGTAGGAACCATCCCAACCTAACTCAAGCGGCGATATCTGTTGCAACAGCTTTCCGTAACGATCGTAAATAAAAACAATGGATTTGGGAAAATGTTCCGCTCCCAAGATATTCCAATAATCGTTGGCCCCATCATTGTTCGGTGTAAAGAATTTTGGATATCCCAAAGCGACTACCTCTTTCGACAAGGTTCGGCATTGGCCCAAATCACGAACATACACGGAATGTTTACCAGGTAACACATCAAAGGAATTACGCTCTTGAAAATATAGCCCATCAATGGAATATTGAAAATCACCATCACCCGCTACATCAACAGTTATGATCAATTGGTCTGCGAAATTATTTACGCTGGCTGTAAGGTCTTCCGGAACGTAAGCGGGATTCACTTGAAAATAAACGGTTTTATCACAACTTTTACCTTCCAGTTCATTGGCCACCGTTAAATTATAATCTCCTATTTCAGTCACTTGAAAAAAGCGGGTCGTGGCTACTATGACATCCTGCTGGTTCATCCATACCCAACTATCAAAATCACCCCCATCAAGCGTCAAATCCGGATTATCTGGACATACCACATAGGTAGCTTCCAAATTGGGTTCCGGTAAAGACAAGAGTTTCAGCGACACTTGTGATAGGGCATAGCAATCTCCCGCAGCTCGTGATTGCACTCTTGCATAAACAGTTTCCTGTAAACCCTTGTTTTGATATTCCGTTTTTAAAAGAGCATTTTGCCCATTAGCGGCATCCATTTCATCAGCAAAATAAGATACCTGATATGCCAATGGGCTTTGATCAGCCAAAATATAGGCATCTATCTGCGAAAGATCAAATAAGGCAGTTCCGTTTGAATTCAAATCACATTGCACTAAAATAGCGTCTTGTGCTTCGGGGATTTCATAAATAGTTACTTGTCTGGTTTCAATTTTAATCCGCGTGCCGATGGTCACGGTAACGCTTACGGTATAATCACCAGGGGCTTCATAGGTGTGCGAGGGGCTCGGCACTAAAGAGGTGTGCCCATCACCGAAATCCCATTCCGTAAAATCGATAGGTTCGGTGGCCATGACCGAAAACTCGGTAGCATCACCAAAACAAAACTTTTCGGCCTGAATACCCAATTGGAACAAAGAAGTTATAAAAGGTGGCAAGCCGTGCGTACTGACCCCTGACCCCAGGTCAATAAAATTTCCTTTAAAAGAACTTGACAACCCCAATTGCTCTGGTCGCTCTATTACGGAAAGCGACTGAAAGCTGGCGACATAGATTTTACCATCTAACGCCATCTGTAATCCACCCGCCATTTTTCCGGGCACATTCAAAGGTGTTTTTGAGTTGACAATATCGACCGCCTTCAAATCGAACTGGTAGATATCATCATTTAAAATAGATACATAAAGCACATTGCCATAGGGTGAAAATTCAACGCCATAAAAATCACTGCTTTGGGATTGCATTAAAACCAAAGGGTTCGAAACTTTTCCCGTGGCCGTATCAAAATCTAAAATTTCAGCACCGACAAAAGCATGGCTAACGGCCAACTTTGTTCCGTCAGGCGAGGTCTTCAAATACCCTCTACTTTTAAAAACGTCGTTTCCTTCCGTAACAAAATCCAAACTAAAACCGACATTGCTGACAACCGGGGTCGGGTTAACACCGGCCGCAGTAATTAAATAAGCCAAGTAAGCATCGTTTCCCCAGTCGTGCGCGATGACCCATACATCTTTACCGTTCTTATGCTGAACTGCCGTGAGTTTCTCGGCAACGGGATTACGCAATTCAATATTTTTTCTGATAACCCCACCCATTCCGAGATTTTCATTCATATCTACTTCGGAGTAATGCAACCCCCCCTGTACTTGAAAATAGGAAGTGAAAATATAATAGCGATTCGTACTTCCGGGTGCTGGAATGATGATACCTGATTGGGTACTTGAAGAATGCCCCATTAATTCGGTGCCGTTTGGCATAATGTCGTGATTGCGGTTCCAGACCGTACGACCGTCAGTATAAAACAAAAGATTGCCTTCGGCATCGGCGAAAGTAGCACATCCTTCTACGGTGTTCAAAGCGCCATCTTCCAATACCACTGGAGACCCAGAATTAAAGTCGAGTCCGGCATTCTTTCCAAAATACCAGATAGCCGCTTCTTTTTGGGCCGTAGCCAATTGAAAGCACCATAGAACCAAAAAGGTTGTGAAAATCCTTTTCAAAATTTAAGTAGGTTAAGTTTTTTAGTAGAGGTTATGTTGATTTGGAATTCATTTAAGCCCCTCTTTTTTAACGGATAAAAATCCGACTAAGTACATCTTTTACAATTCAAATGAAAAGAAGTTGTGAAAGGTGAAATTATCGTATCGTACACAGCAAATAATGGTTATGAAGTGCTTATCAGAAAAACAATTTATTCTTCTCCTCGGCCTATTTTAAGCCATCTTTAAAGCACAAAAAGCATTATTTAATCAAAAAAAGATATTGTTAGCCAACATTTACATCAATTATGTGTTAATTAGATAATGATTATGATTGAAATCGGGGAAACCAAACATAGACTTAACTATAATATGTGCACTAGAAATAGAAATTTTCTGTTACTCTGTTTCTTTGTGTGCCAATTCATTTGTAGTCATACCCCTTATACTTCCAATACCACCGGAGTGGTTTATCAAACTATAGAAAAATCGGCTATTGAAATTTTACATCCTAACAAGAGTACGGTTTGGACCATTTCCGAACCTGCAAGCATAGCATGGAAAACCTCGAACATTGATTCAAAAAAATCAATACGCTTTTTTCTGGCTCGAGATGACATGGTTGTGCAAGAATTAGGAACTTTTAAAAATACGTTTACTGCCGACGGTATAAATCTGGCCAAGAATATTAGTTCTGGAGACACCTACCAAGTAGTGGGTATTGAACTTTTTCCTGACAATAAATACCAAGTGGCCAAATTTGCCACACCTTATTTTTCGATACGAAACGAAGAGGGCGACGCCCGAAGAAATGCTTCAAAATACGGCAATGGCCAACAAAATATAGCGGAAATAGCAGAACCTCCCCACCGGCAATCGTTTGAAGGCCGAAAGATTTCATATACAAAAGAGCTTGTTTTTGAAGATGAGAAAATAAGTATTGATATATGGGATCATGGGAGGCAAGACAATGATATCGTTTCTATATATCTAAACGGAGAGACCATTATTTCAAAGCATCTTTTGACCTATCGAAAAAAACACATCACCATTAGATTAGACCCAAGCAAATCAAATGACTTGTTTCTTTATGCACATAATTTAGGTAAAGTTCCACCGAACACGGTGTCCATTAAAATTACCGATGGTAAAACCACAGAAGATATCGTATTAAATTCCGATTTAAAAAGTTGCGAAGCTGTTTTAATCAAAATTAAAAAATAACATAAAGCAAGTTTGTCAAAAACCTTTTTTTGACCAAAAATCGATACGGGCGGCTCGATGAATATGCTGAAGAAGGCCATGTTCAATGAATCCTCAAAATACAAACATAAATTTGGGTTATATTTGTTTCAATCATTTCGAGCAACTTGGATAAAAAACAAACCACTTTAAAGGACATCGCGGCTGAACTAGACGTTTCTATTTCTACCGTTTCAAGAGCTTTACAAGGCAACCCCCGCATTAGCGCCCGAACACGGGAAAGGGTGCTCGACTTGGCACAGAAATACAATTATTTCCAAACAAAACATATCAATCCTTTTGCGCCAAAAAAAATCAATGCCGTAGGCGTCATAGTACCGGGGATTAAATACCATTTGTATGCGATGGCCATCTCGGGTATCGAGAAAGTCTTGGAAATGCACCAAATGCAGATCATCATTTGTCAATCAAATGAATCATACGACCGAGAAAAGATTTTGGTCAAAGAATTGTTGGATATTGGTGTGTCGGGGCTGATTGTTTCCCTAGCTGGTGAAACTAAAGAATTCGACCATTTTTTGGAAGTGAAGAAAAGAAAGGTACCCTTAGTTTTTTTCAATCGTTTATGTGATGAGGTCGAATCTGACAAAGTGATAATTGATAATTTTAAAGCTGCCTATGATGCCACTCAGCATTTGATTGCCGTTGGTTGCAAGCGCATTGCCTATATTGGCGGCCCAAAAATTCTACAAATTAGTACCACGCGTCTTTTAGGTTACAAAAAAGCATTGGTAGATGCTAATATTCCTGTTGAAGAAAAATTCATCGAATACTCCGATTTCACGAGAGAAGGTAATCTTAGTACTGCAAGAAAATTACTGTATTCCCCAGAACATCCCGATGGCATTTTGGCCTTTAGTGACCAAGTTGCCATTGGTGTTATGCTTGCAGCGAAGGAGCGAGGACTCAAAATGCCCGAAGACCTTGCCATCATTGGCATCAATAACGAACCTGTCGACGAACTTTTAGAACCTACATTAACCAGTATAGACCAGCCGAGTTATGAAATGGGCATCGAATCTGCAAAACTTGTTATTGATCGGATTGCAAATTATGACAAAGAAATATCAAGAAAAGTCTTAAAATCGAATTTGATAATCCGAAAATCGACCAACAAGAACAAGTCTTAAAAACACGTTCTTGCGGGCAGACCTTTTTTCGAATCTATTTTTGAAGTCTTACTAATACCACCCAATCTTTTTCTCTTTCTTTAGGAGGATAGCCCAAATCGACACGTCCTTCGGCTTTCACATCTTTAATGGAACCTTCCATAAGGTCTCCCCCATTTCTTGGATCATACCATTTGACCGAAAACGAATTTCCCGAATCACCCATGTTCAATGTAGTCGTTTCGGTACCGGGATGAAGATAAACCGCATATACCTCACCAAGCTGTGAAAAACAATAGGATACCTTATCACCCAACAAATCGTCGGAAGGGCTCATTTTCCAGAACGGAAGATACTTTTCAAAAAACACCTTGGCATGATTATTCTGATTCCAGAAAAGATCTCTACTCCGATAATCTTGACAAGTCAAATCTGAATGGGGACTCGCATACCCAAAATACCATTCTACACCATAGCCTCCGGCTATAAGCGTTCCCCAAAGCGCATTTCCGCGAGCATCATCGTGCTCGCTGTCTTCTTCATCTGGCAAAAGTGCTACCTTCGCTTTGCCAGGTTCGTCAACCGCAATAGCCCATTTTTTACCTGTCGCATCCGATTTTTCCCTCCATTTCAAAACCCTAGGGTGCACATCCTTAAAATCTTCCTCGCTTAATTGCAATGAAGCTCCAGTCAATGCTGATTGATCACCTATCAACTCAGCATATCGGTAGTCTTGATCAGGGAAGGTGTGAATCACTCTATGCGAATTATAGGGGTCAAGTTTTGCAACATAATCCGTCACTTTTATCACTTCTTGTATTGGCTGATTGTTTTCTTCGCCAATATTCCAATTCATGGCCAAATGATGACCGAAACGCGCAATGAGTTCGCGGTAGTACAATTTCCCTTCGACCCCAAAAACTCCATTATCCATTAAATGATCGGTCTCGGTCTCATGGGTCTTAAAGTGTAGAAACATTCCCTTTCTATCGCCATAATCAAAAATACGCTCCCATTGTTCCAATTTAGAAACATCTAAACGTGTTTTATGAAACATGGTCTGCCAAGCCTCCTTATTCTTTTTATCATTCGCATAGGTAGTATAGGCCTCTTCGGATACCTTTAGCCGATACGGAAAAACGTTACGATCATCACCATCTACGTTGAACGTCAGAAAGGAAAATACATTCAGCCCTTCGGAAGCCAGATAATTGATGGCTCCAAACAAATTTTTTCCTTTTTCGCCTTGCCATAACAGATCACTGGCATCTTCATCAAAATCTTTTCGATGGGGCTCCCAAGTTTTTAGTAAGCCAAGGGCATTGGTGGTAGCGTCGAAATCGTCAAAAGCCAAAATATTTTCAGGAGCATCAACGCCAACCTTTATGAAATAGTTACCCGAATCCTTGAACTTAAGATAATGGTCATTAACATATTCCAATTTACCCTTCGATCTATTGTCAATTCCCGTTTTATCAGATTCCCCAACAGTAAAATTACCGGTTACGCCATCCATAAAATTGGCACTGGGCGCGTCGTTAGCTCCATCTGCAACGGCAATATTACTGGCCTTTTTAAAAGATACTTCAAAATTCCAAACACCAGTAGTATTAGGTGCAAATCGTACCATCCACTTATTGCCTTTCTCACTTTCCGTTTCTGCGGCATTACCATCCGCAGCATAAAACCCGGGAACTACAAAAGTTTGATCATCATTGGTAAATGTAACATCTAGTCGATAATCTAAAAAAGGATTTATACTATCCAATTCACTTGCGGAAGGACCATTGAATACCAATTCTATTTTATGCCATTTTTTTAGTTCACCCTGAACCGCATAATCGGGTTCGGAGGTACAGGAACAAAACAGGGCTACTATAAAAAGCAATGTACTCGGAAAGGAAAATGTTTTAAGAAAATAGTATTTCATGTTTTGGCTTTTTGATGTTCTCGATTATTGATAGGAGTTTTTGCCTAGTGTGGACCTCCGGTAATTTCTTCAAGCTTGTTGAAAAAAGCTTTTTTTCGAGGAGAACTTATTCCCCAATTAATGGGCACGGACTGATAACCATCATCAAAGCCTTCGTCTTTCATCCTAAAATCAAAATAACCCCATGAGGCATACGCTTTTACTGCCTCGACAAAATTGTTAGATGGTTTATCAAAATCAAAATGATCATCTTCATTAAAAACTATCGGCATGGGACGGTATGATGGCAGTGCGCGTACTTGTGCGACCAACTCCGTAATTCGGGCCGGATCACCAACCCCATTACCGTGTATCAATACATAATCGGATACTTCTACTACTTTATCCGGTGGAAGGGTATTTCCGTTAAAGCTTGTGGACACTAAAAGATTGGGAGCGTTTTTCTTTACTCTTAGAATGAGTTCGTGAATTCTATCTTGACCAATTATAGCGTGTTGATATGCCTTATTGTTACTTTCATTGGCTACTTCCAAAATTATGTTGGTATAGCCCTTCTTCTTTATCCATGCAACGGCATTGTCTACTGCCGCAATAACTGCTTGTTCATCTTTTAGCCGTTCATCTTGCCCAAAATAGAAGAGGCTTAAGTTCACTATCATGCCTAGTTCATCTGCTTTTTCAATGACGCGTGCCATTCTTTTTGCAAAAGCTGGACGCAAACTACCATCGGATTCGTAGGCATTGTTTTCCCAAGGTTGTACTCTTGAGTATCCTTCGGGACTACCCCCTTGAAAATTAATATTAAAGGCCAATAACCCTTTGGCATACCATTCGCCCATAGCAGCTATGAATTCAGCCGTATTACGATCGGCATCCCATGTTTTGGTATCAGGGTACTTCCAACGGTCCACAGTTTCCGGATTCAAGTCATCAAAAACCCCTTGAACCATTCGAGAATTCATCAATAGACCCTCGATTTTATGTCCTTGCCAAGTGCGCCCCTTATAGGTGAGCTCCCCATTGATCAAAAATTTATCGTTCACTATGGTTACTACGGTTTTTCCTGCTTTTTTTTCGGGTGGAGGTTCATTTCCAAATGAAATTGAACAGCCAAATACGATAAGTAGCGATAATAGAATGTGTTTTTTCATGAAGTTTTTAAGTTGGAGTTATTGCCTCTTTATCTTAACAAAGTACCTGTTTCAGATAAACTACCGAAACGGCACATCAATACACAGAATTACAATAATGCAATTAATTGCACAATATGTCTTTTTATATTTAATTATCATTGTGATGCCATATTTAAAGCAATACTATTAAATAAAAATTAATAAAGCAATCAATATCTTAATAATAAAGAGCAACTATTTGCGCAACTACAGCGCCATTTACTGAAACAATCACTGTGCACAAACCAAAATGCCCGTTCAAAGGATTAGAAAAATAATTGAGAATATCTGAGCCCCTCTATGTAAAATCTTATAGCAAGAGGCAATCAACTCAACTTCATTACAAACACCATAAACCTACGCTAAAAAAAAGATTACAACCTACAGCCTCAAAAAGCCAACAAACAAAATTTTGCGCAATTTTTTGTCAATAGGCACTTCCGAAATAAGCAGTAAAATTATACTTCAGTCCGATTATTTATATATATTTGCTCCATAACCAAGCTTATCATCAACGAAAAAATAGACTTGTGCAAAAATGCGCAAATAAAAAGATCAATATAATTTACAGGAAGTTAAAATGGGAAAAACGTACAAAATCGCTGTAGTCAATGGTGATGGAATAGGAACCGAAATTGTTCCTGCAGGAGTTTCCGTGCTAGATGCAGTGGCGGAAAAATATGGATTTAACCTTGATAAAGAAGAATTCCCTTTTGGAGCTGGGTATTTTAGGAAACATGGGAAGTTCATGTCTGACGATGCCTTGGACATTCTAAAAAAATTTGATGCCATTTTTTTTGGAGCAGTAGGTTTGCCAGAGGTAGACGATACTTTACCCGCAAAAGATTATACCTTTCGGGTAAGGACCTCTTTTGAGCAATATGTTAATTACAGACCTGTAAAATTATTTCCAGGTGTAGAGAGTCCGCTTCGCTATAAAACTGAAAAAGACATAGACTTTGTGGTTGTTCGTGAAAACAATGAAGGGGAGTTCGTACAGAGCGGAAAAATAATGCATGGAGACAAGCCGGGAGGTATGGCCATGGATACCAGTATCTTTACCAGGTTTGGTATTGAGCGCATCGCACATTATTCTTTTAAACTGGCCCGTAAACGAAATAATAAAGTTACCAATGTAACTAAATCCAATACACTTATTAATAGCTTGGCCTACTGGGACAGAGTGATTGCAGAGGTGGCAAAAGAGTACCCAGATGTGGAATATACTAAAATGTATATCGATAATGCCTCGGCAAGTTTTGTATTGCGTCCGGAAATTTTTGATGTGATCTTAACAACAAATCTTTTTGGCGATATTTTGTCGGATCTTGGTGGAGCCATCATGGGCAGTTTAGGTTTGGGCGGCAGTGGAAACATCAACCCTGAAAAAGATTTCCCATCAATGTTCGAGCCCATTCACGGATCGGCTCCTGATATTGCTGGACAAAATATAGCAAATCCTATTGGACAAATTTGGTCTGCAGCCATTATGTTAGAACATTTGGGCGAAACGGAAGCAGCTAAAAACATTATGGACGGTATCGAAGCGACAACGGCAAAAGGCAACTTGACGAAAGATCTTCGTGGTACCGCTTCTACATCAGAAGTCGCCCAAAGCGTGGTAGAATTTATTAAGACAACAAAACTATCAACCGTCTAATTGCGATGATAGACCAAAAAGTCATTGATCTTACCTTGCCCATTAATGGGAATAGCAGCGGCGTATTTATTGAACCAGCCAAAACTTTGGCCAAAGATGGTTGGAACGCTACTACCTTGCATCTATATTCACATAGCGGTACTCATATGGATGCACCACTTCATTTTGAGGTAAACGACAAGACCATTGACCAAACTCCTGTACATCGGTTCATATCAGAGGCGTGGGTGGTCGATTTGACCGATATTAGCCCCAAAGAGTCTATCACAGTTGGCCATTTACACAGCATAGCAGCATCGATTGAAAAAGGACAAAGCATTATACTCCATACCGGGTGGAGCAAAAAATTGGGTACCGATGAATATCGAAATGCCCTCCCGAGAATAAGTCCCGAATTGGCCCATTGGCTAGGACTAAAAGGTGTAAACATTCTAGGAGTTGAACCGCCTTCTGTTGCCGATGTCAATAATTTGGAAGAGGTTACTCAAATCCACACCATTTTAATGAAAAATGATGTTATAATCGTGGAAGGCCTTACCAATCTCGATGCGCTTTCAAAAAGTAAAATCACCCTTATAGCAATGCCTTTAAAGGTGGAAAATGGCGATGGCGCACCGGCACGGGTCATCGCATTGGAAAAACAATAAAATTTATGCTGCGCACAACTCTTTTACAATCAATTGAAGAAGGGAATCGACTACTTGGCCGTGAAGCCGAAATACGTGCAGAACTAGCAAAAAATCAAAAATCGATAGTCATTTTAGATGATGACCCTACCGGCACACAAACGGTTTACGATGTTCCGGTAATTACAGAATGGACGGAAGAAATATTAGAAAAAGAACTCCTTTCAAGTCCTGTATTTTTTATCTTGACAAATTCCAGAAGTCTTCACGCTGAGGCTGCTGATACATTAGGCCAACTAATAGGCACACGGCTGCATAAACTAGCGGCCAAACATCAAAAAAAGCTTATTGTAATTAGCCGAAGTGACTCTACTTTAAGGGGTCATTACCCCAACGAGGTCAATGCCCTTGCAACAGGATTACATTTACGAAATGCGAAACACCTACTGATTCCCGCTTTTTTTGAAGGCGGTCGCTACACCCACAATGATATACATTATGTAAAAGAGGGTGATAAATTTATACCCGCTGCGGAAACACCTTTTGCCAAAGACAACACCTTCGGATACGAGTCTTCCAATTTAAGGGAATGGATTATTGAAAAATCGGAAGGGAAGGTAACGCCTGATCACATCGCCAGTGTCTCGGTTCAAATGCTGAGACAGCAAGCACCAGAAGCAATAAAGACCATACTAGAACAACCTAATACTACCCATATTGTGGTCAATGCCACATCTTATAATGATTTACAGGTCATAGCGCTGGTCATTCTCCAAAATACGGGTTCGTTCATTTTTAGAACTGCTGCGTCTTTCATAAATGCGATATCGGGAATCGCCTTACGCTCTTGTTTGAGCAAAAATCAAATCTTAGGAAAGCCTACTCAAAACGGAGCGCTTGTCATAGTCGGCTCCTACGTTCCAAAAACGACTGCCCAGTTGGAACATGTTAAAAAAAATTGTAATGCTGTTTTCCTAGAATTGGAAGTGTCCAATGTTCTAAATCCTATTCTTTTTAGCAAAGAACTGGCATCGTTGGTAAGCCAAATAGACCGACATATAGCCACGGGAGAAGATGTAGTGCTATTTACCAGCAGAACCGTAGTTAAAGGTAGCACCAAAAACGAAAGTCTTGAAATTGTCAATCGCGTTTCCGACGCACTTATTGCTATCATAAAACAAATTGAGAACAGACCCAAATACCTTGTAGCGAAAGGAGGCATCACTTCTAGCGATGTAGCTACCAAAGGACTAGGGGTTCGGCGTGCAACCATTCTTGGCCAAGTACTCAAAGGCGTACCCGTTTGGAAATTAGGTAAAGAAGCAAAATTTCCGGGGTTGCCCTATATCGTCTTTCCAGGAAATGTTGGTGATAATAACGCACTCCTAGAATTGATCACACTTTTGAAATGAAACCAACATGAAAACACAAAAACACTTTCCCAAGCGCTATTTTATGGTAATGGGCACCTTTCTTTTGGCTTTGTTACTCTATGTAGATCGTGTTTGTATTTCGGTCGCCAAAGAACCTATTTCAGGTGCTTTAGACCTCAGCGATAAACAAATGGGATGGGTTTTGGCCGCCTTTTCATTGGGTTACGCACTTTTTCAAACCCCTGCCGGCATGTTGTCGGATTCCTTAGGCCCTCGCAAGGTACTCTCGGCGATAGTGGCCATTTGGTCAGGATTTACCGCTTTAACGGGAGCGGCATGGAATTTCAGTTCACTTCTAGTCGTTCGATTTCTTTTCGGCGCAGGAGAAGCAGGTGCATTTCCGGGCATGTCACGTGCCATTTACAGTTGGATTCCTTTACAGGAGAGAGGCATCGTTACCGGTATCAATTTTTCCGGATCCCGCCTAGGTGCTGCATTCGCCCTTCCCGTGGTCGCCTGGATGATTGATGATTTCGGATGGCGTATTTCATTTGTAATTCTCGGTGGTATCGGTGTACTTTGGGCAGTTGTTTGGTTTCTGCTTTTTAGGGACAAACCGGAAGACCATCCAGGCATTTCAAAACAAGAAAAAGAATTTATTCTCTCGACAAGACAGCAACAAAACACCCAAGCGGAAATCAAAAAAATAAGCTTGGGACATTTATTAAAATCAAAGAATATATGGCTGGCCATGGGGCAATATTTTTGTAGCAACTTTACCTTTTTCTTTGCACTTACCTGGCTCTTTCCGCACGTGAAAAGTGAGTATGGCCTAAACACATTAGAAGCTGGTTTTTACACCGCAATACCTTTAGTTTTTGGAGCTTTCGGAAATTGGACATCTGGGGCACTCAGTGATCGCATCTACAAAAAAGGGAATTGGGACAAATCTCGAATTCTTCCAGCGTCTATCGGATTCTTTCTAGCAGCTTTAGGGTTAATCGGAAGCATTTATATGGACAGTGCCGTGGGAGCTATTGCATTTTTAAGCATTGCCATTTTCGGAGCCGACATGACATTGCCCCCATCATGGGCCTTCTGTGTCGATATCGGCAAAGAACATTCGGGAGCCGTATCAGGCACCATGAATATGGCAGGAAACATCGGAGCGTTTTTGACCGCATTGGCTTTTCCTTACCTACAGGCCTGGACGGAATCTACAACCCCATTCTTCGTAGTTGGCGCGATATTGAATATTATTGCAATTGCATTATGGTACCATATGAAACCACAACAACATTTTTCGACCTATTAAAATCAACCGCATGGTGAAACTAAAAGGAGTTTGCATTGGAGCAGGTTATTTTAGCCAATTTCATTTTGAGGCATGGCAACGCTTAGAAAATGTTGACATTGTAGGTGTTTGCGACTCGACCACAGAACACACTCAAACGGTTATAGAGAAATACGGATTCAAAAATGCCTATAGCGACGTAGAAAAAATGTTTCTGAACGAACGACCCGATTTCGTTGATATCATTACACCGCCCGAGACACATTTAGAACTTTGCCAGCTTGCCATAAAGCATAACATCCATATCATCTGTCAAAAACCACTGGCTCCCACACTGGCCGAGTCAACGGAAATTGCAAAACTTGTCGAGACATCTGCAGTGAGAATGATGGTACACGAAAATTTTAGATTCCAGCCGTGGCATCGCGAATTAAAAAAACTCTTAGATAGAAATACGATAGGGCAAAAATTACATACGATCAACTTACGAATGCGCATGGGCGATGGTTGGCAGACCGATGCTTACATGAACCGGCAACCGTATTTCAGAGAAATGGAACGATTGCTCATCTATGAGACCGGCGTTCATTTCATAGATGTATTTCAATATTTAATGGGCGACATTATTACAGTTTACGCCAAACTAAGAACCTTGAACGCCAACATAAAAGGTGAAGATTTTGCTTGGGTGCATTTTGACTTCGCCAGTCAAGCTTTAGGATTTTTAGATGCCAATCGATACAACGAAAATACAACCGAAGACCCCAGGCTAACTTTCGGAGCAGTATTAATTGAAGGTAATGAAGGAAGTTTGCGCCTCTATGATGATGGAAAAATTACAGTTCATCCCTTGGGAGAACCGGAGAGACTGCATAAATACACTTTTCAGAACCAAAACTTCTCCGGGGACTGTGTTTTTAATACCCAATCCCATTTTATTAAGAACCTTATTTCGGGAAATCCATTTGAAACCGAAGTCTCAAGCTATCTTCAAAATTTAAAAGTTCTTGAAAAAATTTATGAATCCAACGAAAAAGGGATTCCGCTTTCCGTCGAGTAATACTGATCAACTTCCAAATACATCCATAAAAGAAAGAGTTGGCCAACATGGCTTCTCTAAAACCTATTACTATTTCAGGATAAACTTACGATTACACCACGATTAAGGTCAACATACCCTCATATATGAAGCCGATGATTTACAAAGTGGGCATAATACCTTCAATTTGTTTGTAAAAATAACAGGAGCGCTTAACTTAGATGCCAAATAAAGACCAACGCACTATGAAAAGATTCAAAGCTCTCGATGTTTTCCGGGGATTGACCATTTGCCTCATGATCATTGTTAATACAACCGGAGACTGGGACTTTACCTTTGCACCATTGCTACATGCGAACTGGCATGGGTTCACCCCAACTGATTTGGTTTTTCCTTCTTTTCTTTTTGCGGTCGGAAACGCCTTTGCTTTTGTAAAAACCCGATGGGCAGATAAACCGCTGTCCGAAGTTTTTCAAAAAATCATAAAGCGAACCCTGATTATCTTCTTTCTAGGTTACCTCATGTATTGGTTTCCCTTTGTATCATGGACGGATTCGGGAGACCTGACGATGGTTCCATTTAGTGAAACAAGAATTTTAGGGGTATTGCAGCGAATAGCGATTTGCTATTTTATCGGGGCCGTTATGATCTATTTTCTAACGAACCGTCAGCTTATTATTGCCTCGGGTGTTATTTTACTCGGCTACTGGGGATTGCTCAGCGCCTTCGGCGACTACACTTTAGAAGGAAACTTGGTACGAACGGTTGACAGATTTCTTTTGGGAGACAGTCATCTTTATGGAGGAGATGGAATTCCATTTGACCCCGAAGGCCTTTTGAGTACCCTACCCGCGATCTGCAATGTGATCGGCGGTTATCTGGTTGGTAAATTTGTTATTCAAGGCGGAATCAATTACGAAAAATTATCCAAAATGCTCATGGTGGGTGCTGGTTTGCTCGTACTTGCCTATCTATGGAATATGAGTTTCCCGGTAAACAAAAAGTTATGGACAAGCTCTTTCGTAATTCTTACCACAGGACTTGATATCATCGTATTATCGATACTTATCTACTCCATAGAATTCGTCAAAAAACCAGTGAACTATTATTTTTTCGAGGTTTTCGGAAAGAACTCCCTGTTCATCTATCTCTTATCTGAATACCTTGCCATTACTATGCTTTTTATTCGTGTAGACGGAAATCAAAGCTTGTATAGCTACATCTATGAAAAAGGTTTTAGTTGGATTGGCCCGTACTATGGGGCATTCGCTTTTGCCCTAGTTTTCATGCTACTTTGCTGGGCTATCGGCCTTTGGTTGGATAAAAAGAGAATCTATATAAAAGTTTAGAAATACGCTTTGGCCAGCTTCATTGGAAAATTCTTAAATGTTTGAGGCGTTAGGGCCCTCAATGGAGCAAAAATTCCATCATTATTAGCCAAAAGTCGCGTAGTCCGATTTAGATTTTAGCTTTAGATTTACAATGTTGCCTGAAACAATGTTGTACTATGAAGACAAAATTTTTATTATCCTGCTGTATATTCTTATTCTCCCTAGGTTCCGTTTTACATGCCCAAGAAGCCTTTGAGAATCCGATAGTCAAACAAGGCAGGCTAGGTTCCCCGCTAGTAGAAACCTCCCCATTTGTTTTTAAAGACAAGTTGTACCTGCTGGAAAACCATCAGCGTTTTTGGGATTTACCTAATACCAAGCCGGGAGATTATTTTCATGAAGATGAGATTCGCATTCGTGATGTTGCTTCCGATAAAATAGCGTCGGTTCCTTTAAAGAACCACGGCTTCGGTACTGTACTGACCTATAATGACCGCGTTTATGTTTTTGCAGGCAGCTATGGAGAAAACAAGCCATGGCGCAAGATGACGGAAATCAGTATGACCAGTTCTGCCGATTTAAAAACATGGACCGAACCGCAAACCGTACTAAAGGCATCAAAAGACGAATTCTTCTTCAACACAGCCGTTTGCAGGGGAAAAGATAGCTTTATCTTACTTTATGAAACCAATGACAAAAGTTGGAAACCTTTTACATTGCGGTATGAGAAGTCAGATGATTTGATAAACTGGGAGGCCATACCCGACGCCATCTACGGTCGTGATAAATATGTAGGGGGGCCAGCATTATATTATGAAGATAATTGGTATTATACACTTTATCTAGAGGACCTTGAAAATGGGTATGAAACCCGTATCACCAGATCTAAAGACCTTGTTCATTGGCAAGATGCTCCGGCAGATAGACCTTTTGTCACCTTTGACCCAAGCCATAAGAACATTCCCTTAAGACCCTCCGAAGTTTCGGAAAGTAACGCTTCCGATGTAGAGCTCTGTTATTTTAATGGGCAGACCATTCTATATTTTACGGGAAGTGACCAAAAAATTGGTGGCGATCTACAATGGGCAACTTTTGATGGAACACCATCGCAATTGTTCCAACATTTTTTCAAGGATACGAAAGCATCTACAGAAGTCACTCCAGAGCATGAGGGCGATTGGGCACCAGTACTTATCGCGGCAGATAACCAAGATGATGCTATCCGGCCCCAATCAGTTACTACAAAAAATATTAGTGACAAACCTTCGGCTCAACAACTAGCGTATCAAGAACGTCAATTGGGAGCCTTTATTCACTTCGGTCCGGCAACCTATACCGCTTCGGATTTTATGACCGTGCCTCCTGTGGACATTTTCAACCCCACACAACTTGATGCCGAACAATGGGTCAAAACTGCCAAGTCGTTTGGCGCCGAACACATTGTCTTAACTGCCAAGCACCACAATGGATATTGCTTATGGCCCACAGAAACAACCGATTATTCGGTTAAAAACTCCCCTTGGAAAGATGGTAATGGCGATGTGGTGGCCGAATTTGTCAAAGCCTGTCGAAAATATGACATGAAAATTGGGTTATACATTTCCGGTGGCGATAAAAATTTTGGCTGTACGAGTACCCCCGATCCACAAGGAGAGCGAAAATTGGTAGGTGATATCAATGGTTATTTCCCCATATTTCTAGAACAACTAAGAGAACTTTTGACCAACTACGGCCAGGTTTCATACGTTTGGTTCGATGGAGCATATGACCCTTTCGGTTGGGACGTAATGGTGGCCGAAACTCTTAAACCATTGGGAACAGCTTATGGAGATGCCATTCGATCCATGGTGCGAAATTTACAACCGAACGCAGTAGTGATGGGAGGCACCAAACCCGACATTCGATGGTCGGGCAGTGAGCAAGGCTGGGCCGCCTACCCTTTATGGAACATTGTAAAACCCGGCGAAGGACTCAAACATTGGATTGGGCCGCAAAATGCTGGCTGGGTTCCTGCCGAGGCCAACTTGCACACACGAAGCACTTGGTTTTGGGCGCCAAATTCAGACAATACCCTTCGAGACCTTGATTATCTCAAGACCGCCTATACTGAATCGGTTGGCAGGGGCGCAAACCTTCTCATAAACATGACCCCCGACACCAGTGGCCTAATACCAAAAGTGGAGGTAGAAAGGCTATCGGACTTCGGTAAAATTTTAAAAAATACTTTTGACACTCCCTTAGGTAGTGTAACACCCACAACGGGAAAACCGATGAAGGAAGTATCAATAACTCTATCCAAGAAGCAAAAGATCAGCCTTTTAGTCATCGAAGAAGCTATCAAATATGGTCAGCACATTACGAATTATACAGTAGAAGCCTTGATTAAAAATAAGTGGGTTCCAATAGCTGAAGGTCAAAGCATAGGAAGAAAGAGAATTCAAAATTTCGACCCTATTAAGACTAATAAAATCAGGCTTAAGATACACGGTGAATCGAGCCAATTATATATTAAAAGTTTTGAGGTCTTTTAATCCGAGGGCAAAACTATTGAAGTTATTTTCTTTAGGTACCTTTCTAAAAACTACCATCTCTGAACTATTAAAACACCAACTGTCATTAAAGTGGCAAAGCAAGTTGAATTAACTAACATCATATTTTTTTAAGGTAAATCTGCCTTAACAATCTCGATTGTGCCGAATACATTTGACTTCTACAAACAACAGCGAATGAAGAATTATCTACTGAGAATTATAATGCTACTTAGCACTGTAGGCTTTTTATATAATTGCTCGCACGATAAAGGGTTCGAAGGAACATGGGATTATGAGACCAATGACGACCATGGTATTATTGAGCTCATGAGAAATGGTAATTCCTACACAGGACAAATGATTTCATTTCAAAAAGGAACAAAAACTCTTGAAAATTTAAAAAGTGAAAACAATACGCTTTCTGCCGCTATAGCCCCTTCTGGAAATGTACTTCTTTTGAATAGGGACTTTAAAGGAGAAAAGTTGACAGGTCATATTCTTGTTAAGGACACAAAAGTTCAATTCACCGCCACTAGGGCATCTGAAGAATACAGCCCATTAAACAAACCCGAAGTCAATTACATATTATCAGATTCCGATTTGGCCGATTATGAAAAAGATATAGACCACCAAGGTTTCATTAAAGACATTGATAAATCTAGTTTGAAGCGCGGTGCCCGTGTTTTTAATTCCAATTGCATCAATTGCCATGGTACTCCAGAGATGGAAGGCTCAATTCCGCTATCTACAAAATTTTGGGAGCAATCCTTCAAATTCGGAAACGACCCCTATGCCATGTATAAAACAATCACTAAGGGTTCGGGGTCTATGCCGCCACAAATAACGCTGACGCCTCAAGAAAAATATGATGTTATACTTTACATCAGGGAAAAATTTGTACGACCAACAAATAGTGAACAATATTTTAAAGTGAGTTCGGGTTATTTGGCGCAATTACCAGAAGGCGCTTCACGAGGTCCTGCAGTAAAACCGTACCATCCTTGGTCCGATATGGACTATGGGAATTTTTTTATGAACACCTATGAACTGGCAGATGCCGAAACCGGACCCGAACGATTTCATTCAGCGGGGCCTCCTCCTTACCCGGACGAAAACTATCTAAAAAATAACTTTGCCTACAAAGGTATTGCGGTACGCCTAGATGAAGGTTCGGGAGGGATTTCGAACGGCAAGGCTTGGATGATTTTCGACCATGATTTAATGCGTGTGGCGGGCGGATGGACCGGGGAAGGATTTATCGATTGGAAAGGTATTCTGTTGAATGATCAGCACGAGACATACCCTAGAACCATTGGTAAGCTACATTTTGAAACACCTGTTTCACCAGCTTGGGCAAATCCCGCAAATGGATCATTCGCAGACCCTCGGTTCAAAGCACGCGATGGCCGCAGATTCGGTCCGTTGCCAAAAAAATGGGCTCATTACGAAGGTATTTACCATCATGAAAACAGTACTATTATTTCCTATACCGTAGGCAATGCCCATGTTTTAGAGCAACTGGGTATGGAAAAAATGGAATCACAAACCATATTTACCAGAACCTTGAATATAAGTCCGTCTGCAACGGCCTTAAAAATGAGAATTGCTCCCGAGGGAACCAAAGTCGCCATAAAAGGGAAAGGTGCCTCATTAAAGAACTCCCAGGGATTTGTCGTTCTAGAAGTTCAGAAAGAAAAATCGGCCAATATTAAACTGTTCATTACCGAGGCGGGTGCTGATGGACTAGATCAATTTGTTGCAAAAGCCGTAGCTCCGCAATCTTTGACAAAATATACCAAGGGCGGCGATCCGCATTATCCTCAAGAACTTATTACGACCATTGTTAAAGGAAAAGATGAAGGTCCGTTTGCCGTTGATCAACTTACCCCTCCTTTTGACAACCCTTGGAAAAGCAGGATGAAACTCAGCGGAATCGATTTTATGAACGACGCCAATACCGCAGTTGCCTGTACGACTGATGGCGATGTTTGGACAATTACCGGACTAACCGATGATTCAGAAACCTTAAAATGGAAAAGAATCGGGTCGGGTTTGTTTCAACCATTGGGCATTAAAGTGGTCAAGGAAAAAATCTACGTTATTTGCCGAGATCAAATCGTACGTCTTCAAGATCTGAACGAAGATGGTGAAACCGACTTCTATGAAAATTTCAATAATGACCACCAAGTAACGGACCACTTTCATGAATTTGCCATGGGTCTGCAGACCGATCGGCAGGGCAATTTCTATTATGCTAAAAGTGGGCGGCATGCGCGTGAGGCGTTGGTACCCCAGCATGGCACCTTGCTCAAGGTCAGCAAAGACGGCTCACGTACCGATATTATAGCCACTGGCTTCAGGGCAGCCAACGGCGTCTGCATTAATCCTGATGGCAGCTTTATCGTAACGGACCAACAAGGATTCTGGAACCCCATGAACCGGGTGAACTGGATTGAGGGCCAAAACAAATTTTACGGCAATATGTGGGGATACAACCCACCAAAAGACACTACACGCACCACAATGCAACCACCCATGGTCTGGATCGATATGGAGTTTGACCGGTCACCCTCAGAGCTTTTATGGGTCAACAGCAAAAAGTGGGGGCCCTTGAACGGTAGTTTATTGAGTTTTTCATACGGTTTCGGCAAAGTGCAGTTAGTGTTGCACGAAAAAGTCAACGGGCAAAGACAGGCTGGGGTAATCGATTTACCAGGTATTAAATTTCTTTCTGGTGTAATGCGGGGTCGTTTTAATCAAGCAGATGGAAACTTGTATGCCTGTGGCATGTCGGCCTGGGGAACGTCTCAAATGATAAAGGGAGGGGAATTTTATAGACTTCGTTATACGGGCCAGCCGTTATCTACACCGCTAAGCCTATCCGCCGAAAAGGATGGCGTTATACTGACTTTTAGCGCAACATTAGATATAGATAGCCTAGAAGACCTAACAAATTTTGAAGTACAAACTTGGAACCTTGTGAGAAGCAGTAAATATGGATCTAAACGCTACAACACCAAGGCCCTTAAAATCAGTGAAATAATGATGTTTGAGGATGGCCGTACCATCAAGCTTGTGCTACCGGAAATTGAACCTGTCGATGTAATGACGATTGCCTATAAAATCAAAGATGTCCAAGGCAATGTTTTCGAAGGCAAAATACAGAATACAATACATAATCTGAAAGAAGCAACACGATCACTTTAGAAAAATCGTTGAAAAGAGGCAAAGACTTTATCTTATTTGTATTTGAAGATTTCAAACATATCCATCTAAAAAATAAAACCCTGATAATCAAATGATTACCAGGGTTTCTATCTGTACTCGAGGCGGGAATCGAACCCGCACTCCGAAGAACTGGATTTTGAATCCAGCGCGTCTACCAGTTCCGCCACTCGAGCAGCATTAAATTAGGACTGCAAAATTAAAAAAAATGTTGGGATAAACACAAAAAATAAAAACATTTATCCTTTAGCAACACAAATAAATTTTTAAATTTGCACCTCCCTTAGAAAAAGGTTTGCCAAATAAGTGTAAAACAATACGTTACCCATGCCATACCAAGTACCTGAACCCAAAATTTTTGCCTGTACCCAAAGTTCTGAATTGGCAAAAAAAATATCGAAATCGTATGGCACCGATTTGGGCAACGTACTCTTTTCGCGGTATAGCGATGGCGAATTTCAACCTTCTTTTGAAGAATCTGTTCGCGGTACCCGTGTTTTCATTATAGGGTCTACACACCCAAGTTCAGAAAACTTAATGGAAATGTTACTCATGCTCGACGCTGCTAAAAGGGCTTCAGCACGACACATAACAGCGGTCATGCCCTATTTTGGTTGGGCTCGACAAGACAGAAAAGATAAACCTAGGGTTCCGATCGCCGCTAAGCTCGTAGCCAAAATGTTAGAGGCTGCCGGTGCGACCCGTATTATTACCATGGACCTGCATGCCGATCAGATACAAGGTTTTTTTGAAAAACCTGTTGACCATCTATTTGCCTCTACCTTGTTCTTACCCTATTTGAAGAAATTGAATCTTGATAACCTTACCATTGCATCACCTGATATGGGAGGATCTAAAAGAGCCTACGCCTATTCAAGAGCATTACAGTGCGATGTGGTCATTTGCTACAAACAAAGGGCTAAGGCCAATATAATCTCTCACATGGAGCTCATAGGCGATGTTCAAGGTAAAAACGTAGTATTGGTAGACGATATGGTCGATACGGCAGGTACTTTGACCAGGGCAGCTGATTTAATGATGGAGCGAGGGGCCAAAAGTGTTCGCGCTATTACAACACATGGGCTACTTTCAGGAGATGCTTATGAAAAAATAGAAAAATCACAATTGTTGGAGTTGATCATAACAGATTCAATTCCTATAAAAAAAGAAAGTGGTAAAGTGAAGGTACTAAGTTGTGCCGAGCTCTTTGCCGATGTAATGCACAGGGTACACCACAATACTTCGATCGCTTCGAAGTTTCTGATGTAACCCGTAACCGCTTCGAAAAGAATATTCTTGAGAAGATCAAAACAGCGAATTATTAATTTTTAATATATATAATGAAGTCAATTACAATTAAAGGATCAGAAAGAGAAAGCGTGGGCAAAAAGGCAACGAAGGCCCTACGTAATGCTGGAAAGGTTCCTTGCGTAGTGTACGGAGGGGAAAAACCATTGCATTTAACAGCACACGAACTAGAGTTCAGAGATTTGGTATACACCCCCAACGCGCACACAGTCGTGATTGAGTTGGATAATGGTGAAAAAGTAGATGCCATCATGCAAGACATCCAATTCCACCCAGTGTCGGATAGAATTTTACATGTCGATTTTTACCAATTATTCAAAGACAAGGAAATCACCATGGATATACCTGTTAGGTTGCAAGGCAACTCACCAGGGGTACGTAATGGTGGTCGATTATTGTTTAGAAAAAGGAAGCTCGCCCTTAAGGCTTTGCCGGCTAACTTACCCGATTTCTTCGATGTTGACATTTCAAAATTGAAAATTGGCGACAACATTCTTGTTGAGTCTTTATTAAATGACGATTTTACCATTCTTCACCCAGATTCAACAGTGGTGGTACAGGTTAAAACGCAACGTGCGGCCGTAGTGGTTAGTGACGATGAAGATGAAGAAGGAGTTGAAGGAGAAGAAGCAACTGCTGAAGGAGCAGAGGCAACTGCCGAAGGCGCTGAAAGCTAGTAAAAACTAGTATAGTTTTAATACGAAAGCATCCTGATGAATCAGCTATCCGGATGCTTTTGTATTTTTATCCATTTCATATCATCATGCTGCACTTCTTAAAATCAATATTCACAAATAAAAAGGCATTACTTGCGGAAACAGAAGCCATGAAAAAATTTTTGATCATCGGTCTCGGAAATATCGGTGCCGAATATGCAGAAACCCGACATAATATCGGATTCAAGATTTTAGACGCCTTGGCCGAAAAAGAACAATTTTCATTTGAAATAGCCAAGCTTGGTGCCGTTGGTTCCTATAAAATTAAAGGGCGAAGTGTACTTTGTCTAAAACCTTCCACATACATGAACCTAAGTGGAAAAGCCATAAAATATTGGATGGACAAAGAGAAAATTCCTTTGGAAAACATTCTTGTGGTAACCGACGACATTAATTTACCCTTTGGAACGATTCGCGTAAAAACCAAAGGAAGTGATGGTGGACATAATGGATTAAAAGACACCCAATTATTTTTACAGACTACTTCCTATAACAGGTTCCGTTTTGGCGTAGGCTCTGATTTTGGCAAGGGAAGACAGGTAGATTACGTATTGGGCGAATGGAATGAGGAAGAAAAGAAAAAGATGGGGGAGCGCCTTTCTAAATCGGCCGAACTCATTAATTCTTTTGTTTTGGGGGGAATTAAAAACACTATGAACACTTTTAACGGAACATGATCTATTCTTTAAAAGACTTTAAAACTAAAAATCCCTGAATCGGAGGTATTACCATTTTCATCTTTAGTAACCACCTTCCAATAATATACCGTCTTTGACGAGACACTCACCTTTTTAGCTGAACTTCCTGAGGCGAATGTACCAATTAGCGTGGCTGGGGGCGTTTCGGTAGAAAAATATAAATCAAAATCGGCGATATCGTTATCTAGATCAAACCCCGACCATTCAAGGGTAATCTCATTATTAATGTCCTTAAAAACAGATTCGCTTAATTTTGGCGATATTATCTCAGCAGGAAAAGGGGCATATGAAGTTTGTGCACCAGGATTGTAAAACATCCATTTTTCACTCGTACTCGTTTTTTGCACTTTTGTGTTTTTTGAAATAACTACCCAAGAGAAAGGTGTACCCTTCTGTAATGGCAGTGTCTCGGAAAGTAACTGGGTACTCTTGGTCTGTGTTGTACCCGTGTTTAAATTAGTCACCCGAAGTTCATAAGTTTCAGCATGATCGGCCGCCAACCATGTAAATCGAACAACATTGGCCGATTCACTAGAAGTTTGAACCGGGGCACACTCTGTGTTTTTTGCTGGTAAGGACAATAACACTGCCTCCGGTGACTTCGGAGCATCCTTTTTACAACCAAACAACAGCATACCGACTATAATTACCGAAAATACTCTCATTGTTTTATAACTTTTAGTGTTCCCTGCACTTTTCCTCCAATAAAGTTTACAAAATACATCCCAGCAGGCAAGGCATCAAAATCAAGTGTCATTTCTGCGCTGTCAACTATATAACTTCCACTTTTAACCAATTGACCACTGGCCCCATAGATAGTTATCTCAACTTTTTCGACCACCATACCTAAGAAGATATTCGTCGAAGCTCTAAATGGATTCGGATAAATAAAAGGTTGGTCGGATGTTATAAACTTTTCCACATAAACCCCCTGACATGGTAACTCACCATATACTTTAAGACTGTTGGAACCATTTTGCAAGGGCAGAAATAGTTCGCTTGCCTCGGTCTGCAGCAATTCTCCATTCAAGTCAATTGTATAGATAGCTGCACCTTGCAAATTCAATTGCACGTATTTTCCATCTTGGCTGGTTTTTGAAGTAACCACTAAAGGTTCTGGTTGTGTAACAACTACTTCAAAACAATGTTCAAGATATTTCAAACTCCCATCGGTTCCATTAATACATGCCATATAAGTACCTGCCGCCAAATTCTCCAGTGTGTAAGTGCGTGAAAAGTCTTCAGTAATATTGACCCCATTTCCCGTGACGGTAACCGAATATTCCAAGTCGATTTGGGGAACAATACTCAGTTGCCCATCATTGTTGTTTCTACAAGATTCGCTCTGTACGGAAATAGAAAAATTAGTGCTAGGGAACCTGTAAACCGCACATCCGTTGGCATCGACCTCTTGGCCCTCAGCGGTTCCCAGACATGCATCGTCACCATCGTCATAAATGCCATCTTTATCGGCATCAGGCCTGAATTCACCTTCCACACAAACATCCAAAGAGAAAGCCCTGAGCGCACCGCCATCGGATTGAACGTTATCTGAAACCTCTAAAACCCATTTACCTAAAATCGATTCGCCCTTAAAAGCATCTAAGGAACCTAATGGTTTAACCGTTCCGCTTATTGCTGGCTTGCCATCGCATTCAAAACTGTCTGCATCATCATCAAAAGTGGCATTTATATTTTCGAGGTCTCCACAACTACTGGAAACAAGTACCACGGTAGTTCCCGCTGGGGAGGTCAAACTTATCGCGAGATCAGAGAGAAAAGTATGATCCACGGTAAGATTCACATTGATATCCGCCAAAGGCAAATCCTCTAAAAAGGTAATACTCGAAGTTATCGTTGGTTTCCCAATTGGCGTTATCTCGATTGGTAACCCATCACTCTCTTTATTTTTACAACTAAACTGAACTGTGGTAAAACCAAATGGCGGCCCGAAGTCCCCATCTCCACAAGCATTTATCGGCTTCACCCTCCAAAAGTATGTGGTTGCATTTATCAACCCCGATGGTCTATAGGTATTTGAAAATACGGTCGCAGATTCGACAATCGTATTGAATGAGGTGTCAGTAGATATCTCTACCTCATAGGAGGTATATGAACTGTCACTCTCCCATTCCAATGGCATTCCCGTAGAAGTATCTTCGAGACCATTTGCCGGTGAGAGCAACGCTACATCTGGAAAATCGGCATCATAGATGCTCACCTCCAAAACCACTTTTTTCGTCACACTTGAAGAAGTTGCAAGAACTTCAATATTGTAGTTATCTTCTGAAACCGCTCCAGTATTGCTCAAAATCAGGTCAACTGAAGTATTATTACTC
This sequence comes from Kriegella aquimaris, assembly GCF_900103215.1. Classification (GTDB taxonomy): domain Bacteria; phylum Bacteroidota; class Bacteroidia; order Flavobacteriales; family Flavobacteriaceae; genus Kriegella; species Kriegella aquimaris. The sequence goes on along the minus strand of NZ_FNGV01000008.1, from coordinate 192,165 downwards.
GTAGCGGTTTCGGGGAAAAAAGTAATATCTAGTCCGGTCGGAGGTGAAACCACGGTAAAAGTGGTCTCCTCAGTAAAATCCAAGACGGGTTCATAATTAAATGTCACCACCAAATCGTCGGGTTGGCATACCTCATATTCCAACTTGTCGAAATCGAGGAGAATTTGTGATGCTGTTATCGAAAAATTAGCGGTGTTGACGGCAAAAAAAATATTATCATGGGCCCTGACCATAATACGAGCCTTGGAAGTAGGGTTATTCGGGACAATTATTTTATGGTCACCATCATTCGGCACATCTTCCGCCAAGACAATGGGAAACGTGAGCCCATCATCAGTAGAAAGCAGTATATCTACAGTTTGTGCAAGAACAGGCGCTTTATGGGTTTCGGCTACATCCCAAATTATATGCTGTACATCACCTGCAATATACGTCTCACTTTCAGCTTGGGAAGTAACGATAAAAGGACCTGCACCACCTACCACGGCAACGTTGACCACGTCGGATACCACCTGTCCGCCTCCAAGAGCATTGTCACGAACAGTTAAGGCAAAGTTCATTTCCCTTCCTACATCTGAAACAGTTTCCCAGTTAGAATTTACAAGGGGCATGGTTTGGGTAAGATTGCCTGATAATATGCTCGTCAACTTCGGAAAGTATCTTTTTGGGGATAATGAAGGTGGCAGCGACCGAAAGTTCGCCCCACTCGGATTTGTTGGTCCGAAAGTGGCCTGTGTCACGACTCCATCATCGATTTGTTCCCATGTATAACTCAATACATCGCCCGAATCGGGGTCTGACGCACTCCCTTCGAGTATAAATGCCGTGGACCTAGGAATCACAAAATTTCCAATAGGAATTATTGCAGGTGGGTTATTGTCAAGATTCATTATTTCAGCACATCCGATGCTTGCCAAATAGCTAGAAATCTGTACAATGCTGTTATGATGAAAATAATCACTGCCGTTCGAAGCGACGTTGTTGACCCCAGTTATACCGGCATAGCCCATAATCGTAGTACCACTCGCTGGCTCCGCCTGCACCTGTGTGCCCTCAGATTCAAAAGACCAGGTATGGTTGGCACCAAGTTGATGGCCCATTTCGTGGGCAACAAAATCAAGATCATATAGGTCTCCCTCAGGACTGGGGCTCGATGCATAGGCACTACCTTTTTTATCATCTACACAGACAGAACCTACAAAACCCGCATTGCCACCGGGATCATCGTCGTGAAACAAATGGCCTATATCATAATTCTCTTCTCCAATAATATTTCTGAGCGTATTCTGAACTTCAGAATTCAGGTTACCGTCATAAGGGTCTTTTTCTTCATCGGTAAAAATCACCTCATCGGTATTTGCAACAAGCTGAAGTGTAACAGCCAAATCCCTCTCAAAAACCTGATTGATTCTCGTCACAGTGGCATTGATGGCAGCAAGGGCATCGACGACTTCTCCGCCGTGGAATTGTGTATATTCAGCTGAGGCAGATACCGCCAATCTAAATTTTCTAAGAATCTTATCATTGACCAACTTTTGCGTGGTGGTTTGTAACTGCTTTCCTGCTATAGACCCTGTGTCACAGATGAAGTCAATATCTTCAGTACTATTGGCATCCCTATTATAGGCCATATATGCATTCTCACCAACTTTTTGCAAAAAAGTACTGCTTTGCCCATCACCATGTACGACCATGCTCTGTATACCCTTATGCGAAACACTGAATCGTATAACGTCATTCGCATTCTTCAGACTGCGCCCTTTATACGATTTTATAGATGGATATTTGGCGGCAAGTTCAGGAGCTAGTACTTGGGCTTCCGAAACCAGAAAGGGTATGAGCTCTCCATTTTCATCCGGAAAATAAACTGTTTTAAAAGAGCTTTTAGCTGCTGGAAAAGTTTCCAACCCCCGCTTAAAAGCTTTCTCGTCTAAAGAAAATGCTTTTCCTTTTTTAAGTTCAAAACGCTCCAACATTTTTCCCTTTACATCATTTTGTAAAGCTTCCTGTTTCCAAAAATTACGCTGTGCCGTGCCGTAAAAGGAAAGAAATAGTATGGTAATTGAAAAAACTAGACGTAGTTTTGTAGCCATCAAGGGGTTTTTCACTCAGAATCAAATATAAGTCTTTTTATTATTTTTAGTACGTGGTAACAGTCCAAAGCATCTCCAAATACGACAAAAAGCATTCCACGGCCATCACCATTGGCACTTTTGACGGCGTGCATATTGGGCATCGTAAAATCTTGGATCGTTTAATCAAAAGCTGTGCCGAAACGGAGCTTAAATCGACTGTGCTTACTTTTTTTCCACATCCAAGAATGGTACTTCAGAAAGACACCAATATAAAACTTCTGAATACCGTTTCTGAAAAAACCAATATACTCAAGGAATTTGGAATCGACCAGTTGATCATACACCCGTTCACAAAAGAGTTTTCGCGATTATCGGCAACTGAGTTTGTGAGGGATATTCTTGTAAACAGCCTTAAGACCAAGAAAATTATTATTGGCTACGACCATCGTTTTGGCAGAAATAGAACCGCCAACATTAACGACTTAAGAGCTTTTGGCAACGCATTGGATTTCGAAGTAGAGGAAATACCCGCGCAAGAAATCAATGATGTTTCAGTCAGCTCCACCAAAATACGGAAAGCACTTGAAACAGGTGATATACTTACGGCCAATAAATATTTGGGCTATAAATATATGCTGACGGGCACTGTAAAAAAGGGCAAGGGTCTAGGTAGGCAGCTTGGGTTTCCTACGGCCAACGTTTTCATTGAAGAATCATACAAGTTGATTCCTAAAAATGGCGTATACGTTTGTAAGAGCACCATTAAGAATAAAGTGGTATACGGAATGATGAACATAGGCTACAATCCTACAGTGGCAGGAAATGGAGCCGAGAAGAGCATTGAAGTCCATTATCTGAATTTTGATGAAAATCTCTACGAGACTACTATACAGGTTGATATTTTGAAGCGTATTCGTGATGAACACAAGTTCGATTCTATCGATGCCCTAAAAATACAGCTTCAAAAAGACAAAAAAACTTCGCTTGCTTTCATAAGACAATAAATGCTAGACCGGTGGCTTTTTTCGAAAATCGATAATTCCCCATTGATCATTTTCCGAATAATATTTGGAATTTTAGTGGCTTTAGAATGCTATGGCGCCATGGTCACCGGCTGGATTCAACGCACCTTGGTCGAACCTCGTTTCACCTTTAACTTCATAGGCTTTGAATGGCTACAACCGTTACCCGGAAACGGCATGTATTTGTATTTCTTTGTCATGGGAACCTTGGGTCTCTGTATTGCCTTGGGGTACAAATACCGATTCAGCATTATTGCATTCACCATATTGTGGACAGGTGTCTATTTAATGCAAAAAACATCCTACAACAATCATTACTACCTACTTATATTAATCTCATTTTTTATGTGTTTTTTTCCAGCAAACCAGAACTACTCTTGTGATGCTAAAAAAAATACAGCCTTGAAGACCGATGCGATGTACTCTTACGTCAAATGGATAATAGTACTTCAACTATTCATCGTATACACTTATGCCGCTATTGCCAAAATGTACGGAGATTGGGTCGATTTCAGAATCATCAAGATATTAATGCAAAGCAAGGCAGATTATTACCTGATCGGCGAGATGCTTCAACAACCTTGGATGCATCGGATAGTAGGGGTTATGGGCATTTTGTTTGACCTACTGATCGTACCCGCGCTTTTATGGCGACCGACGCGAAAAATAGCCTTTTTCGCATCCCTATTTTTTCATGTTTTTAATTCCGTTGTTTTTCAAATTGGAATTTTTCCCTATTTAGCTCTCGCCTTTAGTGTATTCTTTTTCGAACCCGAAACCATAAGACAACTCTTTTTCAAAGGAAAAAAACCTTATACAAAGCAGGAGTTCAGTCCACCGTCCTATAAAAATATTGCGCTTTTCGGCGGAAGCCTCTATTTTTTGATTCAGTTAGCATTACCCCTGCGGCACTATTTTATTAAAGATGATGTGCTTTGGACAGAAGAAGGCCATCGCATGAGCTGGCGCATGATGCTACGAAATCGAAGCGGCAAAATACAATTCAAGGTCGTGAACCGAGAAAAGAATAAATCGACGATTGTAGACCTAAATGACTATCTGACCTCGAAACAGAAACAAAAGATTGGAGCTTATCCCGATTTTATATGGCAATTTGCCCAGCAATTAAAAAAAGAATACGCTCAAAAAGGAGAAGACATTTCAGTGTTCGTTTTAAACTCCAAAGTAAGTGTTAACGGTAAACCTTACAGGGCCTTTATAGACCCAAAGGTAGATTTGGCCAGCGAACGCTGGCATCATTTCAAACACCATGATTGGATACTGCCATCAGCCCCAACAAACTAAAGAGAACCATGGGCGAAAAGAAATTGACCAACTCCCTTTTATATCTAATGGCCATTGGGGCCGGACTGGTAGTGGCCAATAATTACTACAATCAACCCCTATTAAACCAAATTGCCAATACATTTGGAGTTTCAGAATCGAAAGTAAGTAATATACCTCTCTTTACGCAATTGGGCTATGCTTTTGGCTTGCTGTTCATTATCCCCTTGGGAGATAAAATTTCCCATAAAAGAATAATAATGGTCGATTTTCTGGCCATTGTACTCTCACTACTTCTTGCTGCCACAGCCAAATCGCTACTTATGCTGACTGTTGCAAGCTTTTTCATTGGTGCCTCGTCGGTAATTCCGCAATTATTCGTTCCTATGGCTGCCTTACTCGCCGATAAAAATAGTGTGGGTCGCGCCATTGGTATTGTCATGAGCGGTCTATTGATCGGTATCCTAGGCAGCAGGTTCATAAGCGGGTTCGTTGGTGAACATTATGGTTGGCGAAGCATGTATTACTTGGCTTCGGGCCTTATGATTATCTATTGGGTTTTACTAAAAATACATCTGCCAGAACTTCACCCCGATTTTAAAGGAACCTATGTAAAACTCATGAAGTCAATACTACATTACTTCAAAAAAGAGCGTTCGGTACGATTGGCCGCTTTGAGGGGAGGATTGGGTTTTGCTGGATTCAGTGCCTTCTGGACTACCTTGGTTTTCTTGATGGAAGATTCTTTTAATTATGGTAGCACGGTAACCGGATCTTTCGGTATTTTAGGAATCTTCGGCGCTCTTGCCGCTTCAAAAGTCGGAAAAATGAGCGATCACTTGAATAAAAATTTGCTTATTACCATAGCATCAATGGTTATGATTCTATCTTGGGTCATATTTCTATTTTCTGAAAAATCAATTTTTGGTTTGATCATAGGGGTCCTTTTAATCGATATGGCGCTACAATCGCTTCATATTACGAATCAGAATATCATTTTCTCTAGAAATCCAGAAGCGCGAAATCGCGTAAATACCATCTATATGGTCGGCTACTTTATCGGAGGAGCGCTAGGAACCGTTACAGGAGCCTTGGCTTGGGAAACCTATAAATGGACGGGTGTAGCCACTTTGGGACTTGTCTATTCCCTGTTGGTATTGGTATTTCATTTACTTTTCAAAAAACCTGTCGAATAACCAGGGGGTATCGCTCAACTTCATTCCCATCAGTCTTAAAATGGATAAAATTCGTACAAATTCACGTATTTTACCATAACAGTACACCAAGTATCCGTTTATAATCGGAAGATTAGTATAAATTTGCACCGTAAAATCAGGAAAGAATGTTGCAGCTTCAAACTTTAAGAGATAATAAAGATACAATCATAGCCGCTTTGCAAAAACGGAACATCGATGCGGCCCCCATCGTCGACAGTGTGCTCCTATTGGATGAAAAGCGACGATCGACTCAAACCGAACTAGATAATACCTTGGCAGAAAGCAATAAGCTATCTAAGGAAATCGGCAACCTCTACAAAACGGGAAAAGCACAAGAAGCCAATGTTTTAAAGGAAAAAACCGGCACTCTTAAAGAAGACTCAAAGCGCTTTGGTGACGAGTTAAATGCCATAACCGAGCAATTGCAGCAACTGCTCTATCAAATACCGAATGTACCCCACGAGTCAGTACCCGCCGGAAGCACCGAAGACGACAACGAAGAAGTCTTTAAAGAAGGTGATATCCCCGTTTTGAAAGAAGGTTCTTTACCGCATTGGGAGCTGGCAAAAAAGTATGACATCATAGATTTTGAACTCGGTGTAAAAATTGCGGGAGCGGGTTTTCCTGTGTACAAAGGAAAAGGTGCCAGACTACAACGTGCCCTGATTACTTATTTCTTGGATAAAAATACAGAAGCTGGCTACACCGAAATGCAAGTGCCCCATATGGTCAATGAAGCATCTGGCTATGGCACCGGACAATTGCCCGATAAAGAAGGGCAAATGTATCATATAGGTGCAGATGACCTCTATTTAATACCAACGGCCGAAGTTCCCGTAACCAATATTTTTAGGGACGAAATTGTCAATGAACAAGATTTTCCTATTTGCATGACGGCTTATACCCCTTGCTTCAGAAGGGAAGCAGGAAGCTATGGTGCCCACGTACGTGGCTTAAATCGCTTGCATCAATTTGACAAAGTAGAAATCGTACGTGTTGAACATCCCGAAAAATCGTTTGATGCACTAGATGGTATGGTCGAGCACGTGAAAAATATTTTAAGGGAGCTGAAACTTCCTTATCGCATTTTGCGTCTTTGTGGCGGAGATCTTGGCTTTACTGCCGCCCTAACTTATGATTTCGAAGTCTTTTCAACAGCGCAAGACCGATGGCTGGAAATAAGTTCGGTTTCGAATTTCGAAACCTACCAAGCCAACCGACTTAAACTTCGGTATAAAGATGAAAACGGAAAGTCGCAATTGGCCCACACGCTAAATGGAAGCGCTTTGGCACTACCACGGGTCTTAGCTGGAATTTTAGAGAACTACCAGACGGCCGAAGGAATTCAAATTCCTGAAGTCTTGGTGCCTTATTGTGGTTTCGACATGATAAAGTAGAAACAAATTCCATGGGTACCGTAAATAGTTACAATACCCATGAATTTCGAAGATTACATTTCTCCTTCGCCGACTTCCTCTCCTGAAGCATAAACCACATAGTTTTTGTTCGTGGTGTTAAAAGTGACGGATATTGGTTTTTCGTTTCTTACCAAATCGACATAGTCACTAAATCGATCTATAGGTTGATAACCCACACCGGTTTTGATGCTTTCATTGTAAGTGTTTGCAGGTAAAGCACCATCTCTAAAAATAAGATAAAGCCTATAACCATCTGCACAATACAAATTGATTCTTCCAGAATTTTCTCCGTTCGGATATAGGAACGCTGCGTAGCGTTCACAGTTTTTTCTAAATGCTGCCATTTTTATTAAGTTTAATATTACTACTACATTATATATCTAGTTTTATAAAAATAATGTAAGATAGTTGGCCGTTAATACCTCGTTGTACGGCTGGCCAATAATTTTGTATGGATGGAATAAAAATGAGGATTACCGCTCTACCCGTTTTAAATACCCGAGCGCCAACCATAAATAATCTGCGTATCTTTACAAAAAACTTGATTTGAAGCAATTTCTCTTCATTTTGGCTTTCTGCTTCGTGCAATTGGCATTGGCCCAAGATGATTTCTTGGCCAAACAATATTTTAATGATGGCGACTTTGAAAAAGCGGTAGTTTTTTATGAAAAATTGTTGGATAAAAATCCGCGAAGAACCGATTATGCTGAAGCACTCATTGCCTGTTATCAGCAACTGGAGCGCTATAAAGATGCCGAAGCCTTCTTGTTAAAAGCCATCAAAGGCGATTATGCCTATCCTACCCTACTCATTGAACTAGGATACAATTTCACATTGCAAGACCTTCCGGACGAGGCTACGATATATTATGAAAAAGCCATTGCAAAAATCGATGAAAATCCGAATTTTGGATATGGTGTGGGTTATCGTTTTCAAAAGTACGCTTTGCTTGACCAAGCTCTAAAGGCCTATTCCAAAGCCATGGAACTGAACCCCAAACTAGATTACAATTACCATATGGCCCGCATCTATGGGGAACAAGGCGATATCGATAAAATGTACGAATCGTATCTTAGGTTGATTAGTGAGGGAAAAACATCCAAATCGAATGTATTACGAAATATAGACGCCTTTATTACCGCTGACCCCGAAAACGAAAATAATATAAAATTAAAAAGGGTACTGCTACAACATGCGCAAAAAGACCCCGATCTCTTGTGGAACGAACTTTTAAGTTGGCTTTTCGTTCAACAGAAACAATATTCAAGTGCATTTAGACAAGAAAAAGCCATTTATAAGCGAATGGAAGGCAGTTCCATGCAACGCATGGAAAGTCTCGGCGATATGGCCATGAAAGAGGGAGCGGTAGCAGTCGCAAAATCGATTTTTGAATATATTGTAGAAAACACTAATGATGAAGTCACCCAACTAAATGCAGAATTGAACCTTATCGATATCCAAATTTTAGATGCCGACGAAAAGAGCCTCTCAGAAATTCAAAAAAGATATGACGAGTTGATAGATATTCATCGGTACAAAGGTAAAACCCTGCAACTCCAAATAGCCTATGCTAATTTTTTGACCTTTAAAAGAGACACCCCACAGGCCGCCATCGATATTCTAAAAAAAAGTCTTGAACTACCCCTGAACGAACGCGGAAAGGCTTTTATAAAATTGGCCTTGGGCGATATTCTAGTCTACGGCAAAAAATTCAACGAAGCACTGATTTATTTCTCTCAAGTGCAACAAAACCTCAAAAACGATGTGCTTGGACAGAATGCGCGCTATAAAGTGGCACAGACCAGTTTTTACAAGGGTGATTTTGATTGGGCACTAACCCAACTAAAAGTGCTTCGGAGTTCAACCTCACAGCTCATTGCCAATGACGCCATGCAGTTGAGCCTTTTAATATCCGACAACTCGCTGGAAGATTCTACCCAAACAGCCTTGAAAAAATATGCACGCGCCGATCTCTTGGGCTATCAAAACAAGACCAAAGAAGCCATTGCGGTTTTAGATGATATCTTACAAAACCACAAAGGGGAAAAAATCGAGGACGAGGCCTTGTTAAAACAAGGTGAACTTTTGGAGCAGCAAAAAGATTACGAGTCCGCAGAATTCAACTACATCAAGATTACGGAATTCTATAGCAATGGAATTTTGGCAGATGATGCCCATTTTGCATTGGCCGAACTCTACCGAAACATAATGCATGAACCTGAAAAAGCAAAAGCCCAGTATGAAAAAATAATTTACAACTATCAAGATAGTTACTATTTTCCACAGGCCCGTAAGAATTTCAGGATGTTAAGGGGAGACAGCATCAATTGACTTTTACAAGAGCAAGCTAGTCCAAATTTAGCCAGGCGAACACTTTAATTTGAATACATGTATATCTACAACGTAACCACCAATATTGAAAATGCCGTTCATGACCAATGGCTGCAATGGATGAAAGAAACGCACATACCTGACATGCTGGCCACCGGTAAGTTTCTATCGGCAAAAATGTGCAAAGTTTTGGTGGAAGAAGAAATGGGAGGCATGACCTATTCGGTACAATTTACCACGGCCAACAAGGAAACCTTGCAGAGCTATTATGACCAAGATGCATCTCGGTTGCGTGAGGATGCCCTCAAGCGTTTCCCGAACCAATTTGTATCGTTTCGTACCGAATTGGAAGTTGTAAGCGAACATTGAGCAGCATGACCCATATGTTCACTTATGGTTCTTTGCAAGAGGAAAAAATTCAATCTGCCCTGTACGGCCGCAGCTTAAAAGGCAAGAAAGATTGTCTATTAGGCTATGTGATGCTAGAACAGAAAATATTTGACCAGTATCCTGTAATCCGACCTTCATTATTAAAAACTGACGTTATTTGCGGTATGGTATATGAAATATCGGAAAGGGAATTACTAAAAACAGACGTTTATGAAGGAAACTCCTATAGACGAAAAGAAGTAGTGTTGCAATCTGGAAAGTCAGCCTGGGTATATGCAAAAAACACTACGGATTAATTGATAAAATGTCAGGGCATGTCCAAGAAAAAAAGAAAGAAAGGTAAAGTCCATTATTCGGAAAAAGGAAACAATCCTAAATTTAAGAGTAGCAGCCCTGTAAAAGCAAAAAAATACTTGGGACAACATTTTTTAAAAGACGAAAGTATTGCGCTTCAAATTGCAGAAACACTGTCGTTAAATGATTATGAAAAAGTTATCGAAATTGGTCCGGGTACCGGGGTGTTGACCAAATATTTATTATCGCGTGATATCGACTTGATCGCTATGGACCTTGATGAGGAATCCATTACCTACCTCAATCATAGTTTTGCGCTAGAGCATTCTGAAATTCTAAACGGAAAGGGCTCGCTCAAGGTTATTGAGGGAGACTTTCTAAAGTTTGATATCAAAACCCTATTCGGGGAAGACCAATTTGCCATTACGGGCAACTTTCCGTATAATATTTCGACGCAAATTGTTTTTAAAATGTTGGACTATCGTGACCAAATACCTGAATTTTCGGGAATGTTCCAAAAAGAAGTCGCCCAACGCATTTGTGAAAAAGGAGGTAATAAAACTTTTGGCATTCTTTCCGTTCTGGTACAGGCCTTTTATGATGCAGAGTATCTTTTTACCGTATCTCCCCAAGTTTTTGACCCTCCTCCCAAGGTAGAATCGGGAGTAATACGGTTGGTTCGCAAGAAAAATTTCAAACTAGATTGCGATGAAAAACTTTTCTTTAGGGTCGTGAAAGCGGCATTTAATCATCGTAGAAAGACCATTCGTAACAGTTTAAAAACATTTGACCTTTCAGATAATCTAAAAGAAGATGCTATCTTTGATCTTCGTCCGGAGCAATTGGCCGTAGCTGATTTTGCCGAGCTTACGAAGAAAATAGCAAATGACACCATTTAAACTCACAGATGAGCTTTTAGCTGAAATCGAACAGCTGATCGAAAACCAAAAGAATGCCGACCTCAAGGCGCTTTTGGAAGAGGTACATTATGCCGATATTGCAGAGATTGCCAACGAACTTGATGAAGAGGAAGCAACTTATCTGATCAAACTATTAGATAGTGATAAAACTTCCGATATTCTCACCGAAGTCGATGAGGATGTTCGTGAGGCTATTTTGAGCAACCTTTCTTCAAAAGAGATTGCCGAAGAGCTTGGTGAACTAGATACCGATGACGCCGCGGATATCGTTGGTGAACTTCCTAAAGAAATTGTACAAGAGGTTATCTCGGAAATCGAAGATCGAGAACACGCCAAAGACATTGTAGACCTTTTGCGCTACGATGAAAACTCGGCAGGCGGTCTCATGGCCAAAGAGCTCGTAAAGGTCAATGAGAACTGGAATGTGCTGACCTGTGTTAAAGAAATGCGTGCCCAGGCCGAGAACGTTACTCGGGTGCATTCCATTTATGTGGTCGACAATGAAGAAAGATTGAAAGGTCGATTATCGTTAAAAGATTTGCTGACGACTTCTACTACCACGCACATCAAAGATGTATACATTTCGAATGTAGATTGGGTAAACGTAAATGAAAAACCCGAAGAGGTTGCTAAAATAATGTCCAAATACGATTTGGAAGCCATTCCCGTCATTGATGAAGTTGGTCGTCTGGTAGGTAGAATTACTATTGATGATATTGTAGATGTCATAAAAGAAGAGGCTGAAAAAGATTACCAAATGGCTGCAGGTATTTCACAAGACGTGGAAGCCGATGATAGCATTTGGGATCTAACCCGTGCCCGTTTGCCATGGCTGTTCTTGGGGCTGGTCGGTGGCGTGGGCGCAGCGGCTATCATGGGTGGTTTCGAGGCAATGATTAGCAAACACGCCATTTTATTTTTCTTTACCCCTTTGATAGCGGCCATGGCCGGTAACGTAGGCGTACAGTCAAGCGCGATTATCGTACAAGGTCTTGCCAACGATGATCTCAAGGGGAGTGTGGGAAATCGATTGATCAAAGAAATGCTTTTGGCTTTATTGAATGGCGTAATTTTGGCTGCTATTTTACTTTTGTTCACTTGGTTTTGGAAAGGTGAATTTCTGGTCGCTCTGGCCATATCTATTTCCCTGATTGCCGTAATTTTAGTGGCAGGCTTTATAGGCACATTTATTCCCTTGTTTCTCCATAAAAGAGGAATCGACCCCGCAATAGCTACAGGACCCTTTATCACTACCAGTAACGACATTTTTGGAATCTTGATCTATTTTTCGATCGCCAAGATCGTTCTGGGTATTTAAACCTGCCTTACTTTCGATAGAAATTTTTCGTTATATTTATTGCTCTACGTTTCCCCTTCAACCTTAAAACCATAGTTATGAAACAAATGGGCATTTCAGGAGGCGGAACTAAAATCGCCGGATTCTTCGGCATCGCAGAATCAATCATCTATGACCGCGGGTATATTCCCGATGTAATTTCAGGAATTTCCGCCGGGGCCATTTTGGCGTTACCATTAGCTCTGGGCAAACGACAAGAAATAAAAAATCAGGTTCTCAACCTTGAAATGGATGACTTTTTCAGCACCTCTCCTATCAAGAAAAACGGAAAACTCAATACGTGGAATGCAATTTGTAAAATAATTGGCGGGAAACATTACTTGGGTGAGCAGAACAATCTGGAAAAACAATCGCCAAAGTAATCTCAAGAACCGAATTTGAAGCCTATAAATTAGATGTCACCAAAGCAATTTGCATTGTGGGTTCGGTGGATTTTTATACCGGAAAACGATTCTATATCAATCTTAAGACAGTCTCTTATGAAAATTTCCTAAAATTCGTTAACGCATCGGCATCGATTCCCATTTTTACTTCCGGGGTTGCCATGAACGGACCCATTTATGATTTTGAAGGAGAAACAATAGACTTCCCAAAACTACTTTTATTCGACGGCGGGGTACGAGACCATAGTCCGACCAACAAAATATTATCGAGTGAAAAAAGTGAGTTCCAAATATCGGAAACCACAAGTATCTTCTCCCAACCAGATAATATCAGACAGGTTCTGACTCCCAAAAATTTCGTACCAAGCAATTTACTCAATATTCTTGAACGCTATGTAGAGATTACCAATGCAGAGGTTTCCAAGAATGATGAAGAACAAGAGAAAAAGACCATTGAAAGCAAGGATATTTTCGACCACGGAACTTTCTATCTACCCCGCATCATGCAAGGAGTTTATGACGTGGATAAAGCAAGTCTCAAAAAACTGTACGAGGAATCAAAAAAACAGGTCAATGATGGCACTTGGAACTCCAACCAAGCCATAGTATAGTAAAAACTTTTGATTCCTCTCGCATACATGCCCCATTGTTGGGGTTGTAATTGTATATAACAAAATTCAAAAAAATTATTCTTCTGTAAATCATCCATTTAATAGTACCATTTCATAATTATTATATAAAAACATTCTGTATCAAAAAGGTTTAAATAAACCAACGCCTTTCGCAGTTTCAAGGATGTTCTTATATTGAAGATCTAAAATGCCGAAGAATGGCCAAAATACCTATGACAGAAAAAATGAAGGTTTTACATATAGATACAAATCACCCTCTTTTGATTCAACAATTGAATGATTTAGGATTTGAGAACGATGAGGATTATACCTCATCAAAAACGGAAATAGAGAATAAAATCCATCTGTATGACGGACTCATCATACGTAGCCGTTTTTCGATAGACCAATCTTTTCTGGAAAAAGCTATTAACTTAAAATTTATTGGCCGATTAGGCGCAGGATTGGAGAATATCGATACCCGTTACGCCAAAGAACAGGATATTTTCTTGGCTGCCGCCCCTGAAGGAAACCGTAATGCCGTTGGTGAACACACCTTGGGCATGCTGCTTTCTTTATTCAATAAATTGAACAAAGCCGATAAGGAGGTACGATCCGGAAAATGGGATCGGGAGGGCAATCGTGGTGTTGAGCTCGATGGTAAAACAGTCGGAATTGTCGGTTATGGCAATATGGGCAAAGCTTTTGCCAAAAAACTTAGGGGCTTTGATGTCGAGGTTATCTGTTATGATATTCTAGGTGGGGTGTGCGATGAAAATGCCAGACAGGTCGGTATTCTCGAACTACAACAAAAAACCGATGTACTGAGTCTGCATGTGCCGCAAACCGAGAGCACCATAGGAATGATTAATGAAGCATTCATCAATGCCTTTAAAAAACCGTTTTGGTTATTCAATACCGCCAGGGGCAAATGTGTGGTAACCAAAGATTTGGTCGTTGCATTGAAATCAGGTAAAATTCTCGGTGCCGGACTCGATGTGCTTGAATATGAAAAGTCGTCTTTTGAGAGCATGTTTATACCCCATGAAACATCAAATACTGGCGAGAAGCAAGAAAATAAAATGCCAGAGGCCTTTCAGTACCTGGTCGAATCGGATAAGGTGTTACTCACCCCACACGTGGCCGGCTGGACAATAGAAAGCAAAGAAAAGCTGGCTCAAACCGTTGTAAATAAAATCAAAGCAAAATTTTGCTAACTTTAATAGCTGAAGCGAACTGTTCTTATTTTTTCGGGCTCAATCGCTGCCATGTTTTACCTTTTTTAAACTCGGTAAATATGCTTTGACGTAGACTTCGGCATAAAGGGTTAAAAAGAACTTTTTCATCATGTCTGATTGTGTTCATAATTGAATATATCATTTTTCATCGTTTCAGATTTAATACTTCAACCCAAAAGTTAATGGCCATGCAATACAAAGCCGATTCCCCAGATGATTACATCGCGCAACTCCCTGAGGAAAGGCAAGAAGTGGTTTCACAAATAAGAACGGTGATCCTTCAAAATCTGCCTAAAGGGTTCGAAGAGCAAATGAGTTATGGTATGCTGGGCTATGTGGTGCCGCACACTATTTATCCTAATGGGTATCATTGCGACCCTAAATTGCCCCTACCCTTCATAAACTTGGCTTCTCAAAAAAATTTTATAGCAGTTTATCATTCGGGCATATATGCGGATCCCAAATTATATGATTGGTTTGTCTCGGAATATGCCCGACAGTGCAAATACAAACTCGATATGGGCAAAAGTTGTGTGCGTTTTAAAAAAATGGATGATATTCCTTACAAACTAATCGCCGATCTGTGTACCAAGATGACAATCGATGATTGGATTACGCTATATGAAAAAAACATAAAAAAGAAGTAAACTATGAAGAACAGGGTAACTGGTCTGGGCGGATTCTTTTTCAAGAGCGATAACCCAGAGAAAACAAAGGAATGGTACAAAAACCACTTGGGACTTGCAACGGATCAATACGGTTGTACTTTTTGGTGGAAAGACAAAGACGGCAAGGATTGTTCGACACAATGGAGTCCGATGGATGGAAAAACTACCTATTTTCAGCCTAGTCAAAAACCATTTATGATGAACTTTAGAGTAGAGAATCTGATTGAATTACTTGACGTTCTGAAAAAGGAAGGCGTGACCATAGTCGGAGAAATTGAAGAATACGATTATGGTAAATTCGCTTGGATAATGGATCCCGAGGGAAACAAACTGGAACTCTGGGAACCCATTGATAGCGCATTTCTTTGATTCCAAAATATTCGCTACATTTAGATTTGTATTAACCAATACCAAACCGTGATGTCAGAAGATAATAAAGATTTTGAAGATAAGGCCGAAGACGCCTTTGACAGTGCCAAAGAAAAAGCAAGTGACTTCGCTGATGAAGCAAAAAAAACGGCCAATGAGTTCACCGAAAGTGCTAAAGAGGCCTTTAGTGGGACCGGAGGGGAAAACAAGAAAGTGCTGGCCGGTATCTTGGCCATTCTATTAGGGTCTTTGGGAGTACATAAATTTATATTGGGGTATCAGAAGGAAGGTTTTATCTTATTAGGTATTTCTATTGCGGCTTATGTACTATCGTGTTTTGCCATTGGACTACTTTTTGTTTGGATCCCAGGTGTCATCGGTTTGATCGAAGGCATTATTTACCTCACCAAATCTGACGAGGAGTTTTACAACACCTATCAAGTGGGCCGAAAACCTTGGTTCTAAAAGACGAAGTACGGATTTGATTGGCTTAGGAAACAAATTCCGGAGCTGAAAACCCTTTGGCCATATTTTAGTCGCAAAGTGCATTTCAAAAAAATAGGATAAGGTGAAAGTTCTATCCAACCAGCACTAGAACGAGTTAATATCGTTACACCAACCTAATTTCCGTTTTGGAAGGCTTCGGTAAACTTTCGTTCCAATTCGGCCTGAAATTCTTCCATAACCGGTTTTACGGTACTTTCGGGCAAATCGGCAATCTTAATATACATCAGTCCGTCTACGGAATTATTGAACAACGGATCAACATTAAACGCCACAACTTTTGCATTTTGCTTGATATACTTTTTTATCAAGACTGGCAGGCGAAGGTTGCCCGGCTCTACTTCATCGATTAGTCTATCGAATTTATTGAGGTCGGCTTGGGTTTCATCGAAAACGAACTCTTTGTCGGCATCCTTTAATTTTACTTTAAATTCTTTTTTCGGTCTTACATATTGGGCAACATAGGGGTCCCAATAGTTACTCTTCATAAACTCGATCATCAACGATTTTGAAAAGTTCGAAAATTGATTGCTTATACTTACCCCACCTATTAAATACTTGTGTTCGGGGTGGCGTAAGGTGGTATGTACTATGCCTTTCCAAAGTAAAAACAATGGCATGGGCTTTTGCTGATACTCTTTTACGATATAGGCCCTACCCATCTCTATCGATTGCTGCATCATTCCGAAAAGTTCAGGCTCGAATCGAAAGAGGTCTTGTAGATAGAATCCATCAATACCATATTTTGCAAAAATTTCCGAACCAAAACCCATGCGATAGGCGCCCACAATCACTTTCTCTTGATTATCCCATAAAAACATGTGATGATAGTAATTGTCGAATTCGTCAAGATCAATCGAATTATTGGTTCCTTCCCCAATGGCCCGAAAGGTAACTTCGCGTTGCCTTCCGATTTCCTTTAGTGTAAATGGCATTTCATTTGCCGGGGCAAGAAAAACCTCATAATTCTTACTTTGCAACAGTCTTCTATCTTTCTCGGTCAGTTTTTCGATTTCACCCTGAATGACCTCGGTGCGAACTGCCGTTGCAATTTTTCGCGGAGCTTTAGGAATTTTTAAAGAGGAGGGAATCTGGTCGATAAGTCGCTCTTTCTCGTATGCATTGGAAAGAATATACGTCTTTCTGCGTAGCAGGGCGGTATACTCTTCTAAAGTCTCTTGCTCATCTTGCATGTTCACCGATATAGGCTGACCTATGCGAACCTTGATCGGTCTGTTTCGCTGACTGTATACTTCCGAGGGTATTTTGGCCGTGCGGAATACATCGTTCATCTTAGCCAAACGATAGAAGAGTTTGCTATTCTTGGCGTGGAAATATATAGGAACTACCGGCACTTTGGCCTTGCGTATCAATTTCAATGCGGCCTCTTCCCAGGGCCTATCGACAATTAGTTTCCCGTCTTTGAAAGTCGATACTTCCCCTGCAGGAAAAATACCTAAAGGATGGCCATCCTTAAGATGCTGTAATGCACTTTTGAATCCAGAGATACTACTTTTAACATTTTTATGGTTCTCGAACGGATTGACAGGAATAATATAGGGATCGATAGGCACCATTCGCTGCAATAGGAAATTAGCCATTATTTTATAATCGGGTCTTTGTTCGGCCATCAACCTCAAAAGCAGAATACCGTCTATGCCGCCCAGTGGATGATTCGAAATGGTAATATACGCACCTTCCTTTGGCAATCTCTTAAAATCTTCTTCGGGAATCTCAAAATCGATTTCGTAATGTTTCAGAATGGCATCGGCATATTCTGTACCATTGAGGTGTTTTATGGAGTCATAAAACGAGTTGATACTCGATAATCTCGTAACCTTCATGAGAGACCAAGCAATAAGGTTACCGAGAAACCCGAACCTATCAACATTAATCGCTTTGGCCACTTCTTTTGCGGTCACTAACCCCATAAATATAGCTTTTTAGGAAAAGCTAAAGATAGAAAAAACACAAGACTGCCCTCCTATTTTAACAAAAGATAAGAGCCTTGGATATATTATTTCACCACTAGCTGCAAAGTTTCTTTTCCTCTTTGTTCCAGTAATACTTCGTGTCCGTTCTGTAAGGAAGCTATGGCTTCGGCATTAAAATGGCGTATGGTGTATAAAGACACTCCTTCGTGGCACACTACCTTAAATCGACTTTTTAAAATATTCAAAAGCTCGTCAAGCCTACCGAACCGATTATCGACGCAAACCGAAAAGCTAATGGCCGAATTCTGTATAAGATCTACCTTCATTTTATGTTCATGAAAAAGCAGGAACAGCTCACTAATACTGCTTTCAACAATGAAGGAAAAATCCAAAGACGAAAGTTTCATCAGAACCTGATTTTTCTTCAATATAAAACAAGGCACTTCTGGTTCTATACCGACTCCTTTTCCAACGGTGGTACCAGGATCTTTAGGACTTATAAAAGATTTTACATGTAATGGAATTTCTTTGCGCTGCAGTGGCTGCAAGGTCTTGGGATGAATAACCGACGCCCCATAAAACGCTAACTCAATCGCCTCTCGATATGATATTTTATTTAGTAATTGGGTTTCTTTAAAATACCTAGGGTCTGCGTTCAAGACACCGGGAACATCTTTCCAAATGGTCACTGAATCGGCATTAAGGCAATACGCTAATATAGCTGCGGTATAATCGGAACCTTCCCTACCCAATGTTGTGGTAAAATTGTTGTCGTCACTACCCAAAAATCCTTGGGTTATATTCAAAATCTTCCGATCCACTTGATCAACAACATTTTTTTGTGTCTTTTCCCAATTAACGGCAGTATCCCTATAACTATCATTGGTTTTTATCAGATTTCGTACATCTACCCAATTATTCACAATACCGATCTCGTTCAGATAAGCACTAATAATCGTAGTAGAGACCAATTCTCCGTAACCGACCACTTGATCGTACACAAAATTGTAATTCGGTGATTTATTCCAGGTCAAAAAACCTTGAACCTCATCAAACAATAGTTTGATCCGTTTAAAAATCGGATGTTGGTCATTATCAAAAAGATCTGATAGAATGCCGCCGTGATAATCGATTACCTCTTGAACGACCGAGGCCAGATTCACCTTATCATCAAAATAGGCTTTGACTACGGCCTCCATGGCATTGGTCGTTTTGCCCATGGCAGAGACTACTAATATGGTATTCTCATGCCCTGTCAGTTCTAAGACACTGACCAAATTTTTTACGCCATCGGCATCTTTTACCGATGCCCCTCCAAATTTAAAAACCTTCATATACTGTTTATAAAATTTTGTATCCCTAATTCATCCAATTGTACAACATCCCAATCGCGCATCACTTTGGCACCTTTACTTTCATAAAAAGAAATTGCCGGTTCATTCCAATCTAAAACCTCCCAACATATACGTTTCACTCCAAGCGCGTGACCGTAACGTACCACTTCGGTCAATAAAGCAGTCCCAAGTCCTGAACCTCGCATGGCCTCGGTAACGATTAAATCCTCTAAATGAATAACCGCACCTTTCCATGTAGAATACCTTGGGTAGACCAAGGCCATACCTACAAGCTCATCTTCCGACTCGGCAACAAAACAATGGAATAACTTCGTTGGTCCAAAACCATCTCGTATTAAATCTTCTGCCGAGACCTCTACGGCATTATCTTCTTTTTCAAAAACAGCCAATTCTTTAATAAGTTCCAGTACTTCTGGCATATCATTAGCTACGGCTTCGCGAATTGCAAACTTCATATTTGTTACAAATAAAACACAAAGTTATAAATTTAAAAAAGGAAATATATCCACAACTACCTTAGTTTCACAAAATACCCGATATTTGTGGTCATCTAAACAGTCCACCCTTTATGCAGCAAAAACACAAGACCCTAGGCGAGTTTATCATCGAGAATCAATCAGAGTTCCAATATTCTTCAGGCGAACTCTCAAAATTGATCAATGCACTGCGGTTAGCCGCTAAAGTAGTGAACCATGAAGTGAACAAAGCGGGACTGGTCGATGTATTAGGAGCCGCTGGCGACACAAACATTCAAGGAGAGGATCAACAAAAACTCGATGTGCTCGCGAATGAAAAGTTCATTCAAACGCTTAGCAACAGGGAGATTGTTTGTGGCATTGCCTCAGAAGAAGAGGATGATTTTATCAGCATCAATAGCAATGACAAAAACCACCAAAATAAATATGTGGTACTCATTGATCCTCTAGATGGCTCATCGAACATCGATGTAAACGTGTCGGTAGGCACCATTTTTTCTATCTACCGCAGGGTCACTCCCATCGGTACACCAGTTACTTTGGAAGACTTTTTACAGCCGGGCAGAGACCAAGTCGCTGCTGGATATATTGTATACGGCACCTCTACGATGCTCGTTTATACTACGGGCCACGGAGTAAATGGATTCACCCTGAACCCCGCCATTGGCACATTCTACCTTTCACACCCGAATATGGAATTTCCCGTAGATGGAAAAATATACTCAGTGAACGAGGGCAATTACATACATTTTCATCAAGGGGTAAAAGACTACATCAAATATTGTCAGCAAGAAGAAGGTGATCGACCTTATACCTCGCGATATATTGGTTCGCTGGTTTCTGATTTTCACAGAAATATGATTAAGGGTGGCATATATATGTATCCCAAGAGCAGTGTTACCGAACAAGGGAAACTCAGACTTTTATACGAATGCAACCCAATTGCGTTTTTGGCCGAACAAGCCAACGGATTGGCTATAGGTGGCCGCACTAGGGTATTAGATATACAGCCTACCGAACTACATCAGCGAATTCCGTTTTTTTGCGGAAGTCGAAATATGGTTGCAAAACTTCAAGAATTTCTAGAAAAATACCATTGATAGTCACCTAAAAAGAGGCACTATTGTTTTAGAAGGTATATATAATCATCAAAATCGATACGACCGCTAAAGACCTGTACAGATCTTTTGATAATCTTGTCTGCAGTTTCACCAGAGAATCCAAGTCCGGTTGCATATTTACGCAGCAATGCCATTTCATCGTCGTCAATATGGTTGTCTGCAAAAATTATTTTGAACAGATCGTACAGCCGCTCAAGCCTTTTCTCCGAATTTACCGGTGGGTCTATAGGAAACTTTTTTGCGGGATCCATTACTTCTTCATACTCTTCTTCGGTAATATCCAACTTGCGGGCAAATTGATCCAAGACAGCCTGCTCTTGCTCGTTTATCGACCCATCGGTCGAGGCCAAAGTGGCTATTGCGGCAAAATGCGCCAAATTTCTTCTATGTTCACTATTACCGTATAAATCAACGAAAGACATATATCACAATTTTATTGGGGGCAAATATAATTTTTTTAGAGGTCATATTTTATAATCTCCAAAACTTTGTTTTCTAATCAAATTCGTATTTTCACAAAGCTATGGAAAAACCACTTCTTGCATTCACGAATAAAGGTATTTATTGCAGTGCGGCCAAAGTTTATCTTGATCCTTGGAAACCTGTAGACAACGCTATAATTACCCATGGCCATGCCGATCATAGTCGCTGGGGCAATAATCGGTATATCACCCATCACCGAAATGTTCCTATCATAACACATCGCCTTGGCGAAATCGAAGTAAGCGGAAGGGAATGGGGCGAAACCTTTACCATTAATGGCGTTCAGTTTTCATTGCACCCGGCCGGTCATATCATAGGATCTTCCCAAGTTCGAGTCGAATACAAAGGGGAGGTTTGGGTATTTACCGGCGATTATAAAACAGAGAACGACGGCATCTCTACCCCATTCGAACCTCTAAAATGCCACACTTTTATTACCGAATGTACTTTCGGATTGCCTGCTTTTAAATGGGTACCTCAAGATGAAGTCTTTTCGGCCATCAATGAATGGTGGGCACAGAATCGGTCAGAAGGAAAAACATCCGTTCTCTTCGGATACAGCTTGGGAAAGGCACAACGGTTATTGAAATATTTAGATACCGATATCGGAAAAATATACACTCATGGGGCTATCGAAAATATGACGGAAGTATTACGCCCTTTGGTCGATTTTCCCGAAACATCACGTATCACCCCAGAAACAAAAAAAGAAGCACTCCTCGGAAACATCGTATTGGCGCCGCCCAGTGCCCACGGTAGCTCTTGGATTCGAAAAATGGTGCCTTACGAAACGGCCTCGGCCAGCGGCTGGATGACCTTTCGGGGCGCCAGACGAAGGCGTGCCATTGACAAAGGTTTTGTACTGAGTGACCATTGTGATTGGCAGGGGTTGATCGAAAGCATTACGGCCACCAGTGCCGAAAAAATTATTTGTACCCATGGCTACAGCGATATATTTTCACGTTACCTACGCGAACAAGGCTATGATGCTCGTACCGAGGAAACCCAGTACGAAGGGGAACTGGCAGAATTAAATTCGACTAAAGAAGAAATCACGTCAACAAACTGAAAAAATTGCGCCTCAGAACTCACCTATGTTCTGTTTTGTCAGCAATACATATGAAATGAAAACATTCGCAGCACTCATAAAAACCCTCGACAGCACCAACAAAACTACGGTGAAGGTGACGGCACTGGCCGATTACTTAAAAGTGGCAAATGATGCCGATAAGGTATGGACCATCGCCATTCTCTCCCATCGGCGTCCACCACGCCCCGTAAATACGACGCTATTGCGGGCGTGGGCCTCCGAATTGGCGAATATTCCGTTGTGGCTGTTTGAAGAAAGTTATCATATCGTTGGCGACTTGGCCGAAACCATTGCCTTGGTCGTTCCGTCAACAGCGTCATCCTCTAAAAAAAGCCTTACTCAATTTTTGAAAGAGATGATCGCCTTAAAAAGCAAAACGGACACTGAAAAGAAAGCCTATCTTTTTGAAAACTGGAACGCACTTGATTATTATGGCCGTTTCGTCTTCACCAAATTGATTACGGGCTCATTTCGAATTGGGGTCAGCCAAAAGCTAATGACCCGGGCCTTGGCAAAGGCGACAGGTTTAGATGAAGATGTGCTCGCATATAAGTTAATGGGCAATTGGGATCCCAACACGATTTCGTTTCAGAAATTGATTCTGGAAGAAAATAAAAGTGATTACCTATCAAAACCTTATCCGTTCTATTTGGCTTATGCCATAGAAAACGATGTGGAAGATTTAGGTGATGTTTCACAATGGTCAGCCGAACATAAATGGGACGGAATTCGTTCCCAGGTCATTCTTAGAAACAACGAATTATTTGTATGGAGCCGTGGAGAGGAATTGGTCACGGACAAATATCCTGAGTTTGAAAAATTTGTGGGTATTATTCCCAATGGAACGGTCATCGATGGAGAAATACTGCCCTATCCCAAAAATCAAATCGGCACCTTCAATGATCTTCAAAAACGCATTGGAAGAAAAACGGTTTCTAAATCTCTTTTAGAGAAAGTCCCGGTCATTTTAAAAGCATACGATTTACTGGAATGGGAAGGCGTAGATATTCGGAACAAACCCTTTTCCGAACGCAGAAAGTTACTGACCGCACTATATCGTGAAATTCATACTGCTAAAAGCAATCTTGAAAATCAGATTCCCCTGCATCTTTCTGAAACCATGCATTTCACGACCTGGAATGATTTGACCCGAGAGCGGGAACGTTCCCGCGAGGCACGCAGTGAAGGCTTAATGCTCAAGCGAAAAGATTCTCCGTATTTAGTTGGCCGAAAGAAAGGGGATTGGTGGAAATGGAAAGTTGACCCTCTCACCATCGACGCCGTACTCACTTATGCCATGCGCGGTCATGGTCGCCGTAGCAATCTTTTCACCGACTACACCTTCGCCTTATGGCAAGAAAATGAGGAAGGTAAAAAAGAGTTGGTCACTTTCGCCAAGGCCTATTCCGGGTTGACCGATGCCGAATTCCGAAAGGTCGATGCCTGGATAAAAAAGAACACCCTCGAACGTTTCGGTCCGGTACGTAGTGTAAAGCCCCATCATGTTTTCGAAATTGCCTTTGAAGGCATTGCATTGTCTAAACGCCACAAAAGCGGAGTGGCCACGCGCTTTCCGAGAATTTTGAGATGGCGGCATGATAAAAAAATAGAGGATGCCAATGCGATACAAGATTTAAAGGAATTAATACTTGCCGAAACTCCTAAAGCTATAGAAACCAAAGACAGCTCCAAAAATATTATAGAATGATATTGGTCTCGCAAAACTATTATATTCCAAAAACAATGACCCCCAAAAAAGATGGGCTATTGCTTTGGCCTAAACATTCACTTCGTTTGTAAGTCATGACCAGGGACGAACTGTACCATATCGCCGAAAATTGGTTTCAGCAACAAGACTGGAAACCTTTTCCGTTTCAAAAAAAGACATGGCAAGCCTTTTTACAAGGGAAACATGGATTACTGAACGCACCCACGGGTAGCGGGAAGACTTATGCGCTTTGGTTTCCTATCGTACTCCACTACATCAAAAAAAATCCGGAGTACCGCACCAAGCATAAAAAAGGATTAAAAGCTATTTGGATTACCCCTCTACGTGCGCTATCCCTAGAAATAAAACAATCCGCAGAGCGAATAACCGAAGATTTAGGAACACAAATGACAGTGGGCATACGCACCGGAGATACCAGCACTAAAGAAAGAGCACAACAGAAAAAACTGATGCCCGACCTCTTGATTACTACCCCAGAAAGCTTGCAACTACTGCTCGCTACCAAAGGGTATGATCGCATTTTTAAAGACTGTACGGCCATAGTCGTCGATGAATGGCACGAACTTTTAGGCACAAAAAGAGGCGTTCAAATGGAACTGGGTCTGTCTCGTTTAAGGAGTGTGGCCAAAAACCTCCGTATCTGGGGTATTTCGGCTACCATAGGAAATCTGGATCAGGCACGACAGGTGCTGCTCGGGCCAAATTCAAACGCCTTGGAAAATTCGGTGATGATCAAGGCTAAACTGAATAAAAAAATTACGGTCAAAAGTATCATTCCGAAAGAAATGGAAACTTTCCCTTGGCGGGGCCATTTGGGCCTACGTTTGCTTGAAGAAGTAATACCTATTATCAATAACAGCAAAACCACCCTATTATTTACCAATACACGTAGCCAGTGTGAAATATGGTTTCAAAAAATTCTTGAAAAGCATCCTGAATACGCCGGAGAGATGGCGATGCATCATGGCAGCATCAATAAAGAGACGCGGCTTTGGGTAGAACAGGCTATACGCAATGAAAGCCTGAAGGCGGTGGTTTGCACCTCGAGCCTTGACCTCGGAGTCGACTTTGCACCTGTTGAGACAGTAGTACAAATAGGAGGACCTAAGGGCGTTGCCCGATTTCTGCAACGTGCTGGCCGAAGTGGTCACAGACCTGGCAAGGAAAGCGTCATTTATTTTCTGCCCACGCACGCGCTCGAATTGGTCGAGGCATCGGCCTTACAGCAAGCTGTAAAACAACTAGCGGTAGAAGACCGCATACCCTATTTGAATAGTTTCGATGTTTTGTTACAATACCTTACTACCTTGGCAGTTTCCGACGGATTCTATCCTGATGAAATTTTCCCTGAAATTCAACAAACCTTTTGTTATCAAGCCATGTCAAAAGACCAATGGCAATGGCTCTTAAATTTTTTGGTTTTAGGCAGCCAGAGCCTTCAGACCTACGACGAATATAAAAAGGTAGAAATCGAGGAAGATGGCAAATTTAAAGTCAATAACAGAGGAGTGGCCATGCGACACCGCTTTCAAATTGGCACAATCGTAGGTGATGCCAATTTAACCGTAAGGTATCAAAAAGGTGGATATATCGGCTCGGTCGAAGAATCATTTATTTCAAAAATGACCCAAGGGGATGTCTTTACCTTTGCGGGGCGTAATTTGGAATTCATCCGTATCAAAGACATGCAGGTACACGTGCGAAATTCATCCAAAAAAACCAATAAAGTTCCTAGTTGGATGGGCGGACGACTGACACTTTCGGCGCAAATGTCGGAATTGCTGCGAAATGAACTGTATTCCGCGGGATTGGACAAAAAAAACCAATCGGTAGAAATAAGATCGCTTTCCCCTTTGTTTGACCGCCAACGCATAGAAAGTATTGTGCCCAATTCTCAAGAATTTTTAATAGAAACCTTCAAAACCCGAGATGGGTACCATCATATTTTTTATCCGTTTGAAGGTCGGTTTGTGCACGAAGCTATGGGTAGTTTGCTGGGGTACCGAATTAGTCTGCTCTTTCCAATCACCTTCTCGCTGGCTTTTAATGATTACGGATTCGAACTACTTTCCGATAAAGAAATCGATATACAACAAGTCATCGACAACAATCTATTTAGCAAAGATTATCTTTTAGAAGATCTGCAAAAGAGTCTAAACTCCACTGAAATGGCCCGTAGAAAATTTAGGGATATTGCAGTTATCAGCGGCCTGGTCTTTACCGGATACCCTAATAAGGGAATAAAAATGAAACACCTTCAGAGTAATTCACAACTGTTGTTCGATGTATTTCGAGATTACGAGCCAGACAACCTGCTGTTTCAACAAGCGTTTACCGAGACCTTTGAACATCAATTGGAAGAAGGTCGTTTACGTCTGGCCTTGGAGCGCATCGCTATCCAAGAAATTGTTTGGAAGGCTTGCAAAAAACCGACACCCTTTTCTTTTCCCATTATCACGGATAGATTGCGGGAAAAACTCAGCAGTGAAAAACTGGCCGATCGCATCAAACGCATGACCGCTATGCTGATGAAAAGAAGATAGCCGTACGTTTATAATTTTCAACGGTAACCACGGGACTTTTTGCTAATTTCGCATGGCATGAACACCCAATCTACTCTAATTCGAAATCAAACCATTATTTTTCACCCTTCGGGCACCCTTTTTTGGGAAGAAAAATCAATGCTCTTAATTAGTGATGTGCATCTTGGTAAAGTCTCGCATTTTCGAAAGTTCGGGGCTGCGGTACCGTGGAATGCGATTACAAGAAATTTTGAACTAATGGACGAAGCCATCAACTTCTTCTCACCCGAAGAGGTCGTATTTTTAGGCGATTTATTTCATTCTTCTCTTAATAGCGAGTGGAAACTTTTCGAGCAATGGATGGCCACCGTTATCTCGAAAGTCATTTTGGTGGCTGGCAATCACGACATCATATCTCCCCTGAAATATGAAAATTTGGGTATTGATGTGCTCTCTGAAATGATTTCCGATGAATTTTTATTGACGCACCATCCTGAGGAACGCGATGGTTATTTCAATTTTTCGGGGCACATACATCCGGCCATTCGGTTACGGGGCGAAGGTCGGCAATCACTCCGGTTACCATGCTTTTTTAAAAGTACGAATCAAATGATATTGCCAGCTTTCGGCACTTTTACCGGCAGTCACATTCTTGAACCTAAACACGACAATGAGGTTTACGCCATAACCGAAGACGCCGTGTTTAAAATAGAATTGAGCATACCAAATCGCGGAAGACATTTTTCATAACAGCGCATTTTTAGGCTATTTCAGTTAATTTTTGTCTCTTAAAAAGACTACATTGGTATGGATAACTCCACCAAATAGCCAACGCGCAACATGAAAAAAAAACTCGCCATCTTCAACCTTTTATCAGTAATCTTGGTAATCGGAGTCAATTATATCTCACAATCCGTTCGCCTGAATGATTTAACCATTGGTGAAATCAGTGCTAAATATGTTAACCTTTTTACTCTCGCTAGTTACGCTTTTGCTATTTGGGGCCTTATATTCTTGAGCCTATTGGCATACGCCATTTTTCAGGTACGCCGTGCTTTTTTTAGTCAAAAAGAAAGTACGTTTATTGAACAGACGGGCTATTGGTTTGTTATAGCCAATATTTTGAACTGTAGCTGGGTTATTGCTTTTGTTTATGATTATACCGCTCTGTCGGTTTTAATTATGCTAGGCATTCTGTTTTCACTCCTAAAAATCGTTCTCAATACCAACATGGAACGCTGGGATGCCCCAATCGAAATCATCGCATTTGTTTGGTGGCCGATTTGCCTTTACAGTGGTTGGATTACCGTTGCCACGATCGCCAACATCTCCCTTTATTTAACCAAAATGGGTTGGGATGGTGCTTTTCTTTCAGAAGAGCATTGGACGATTGTCATGATAATCGCAGCCACAGCAATCAATATTGCCATGATTGTTTACAGAAATATGCGAGAATTTGCCGCTGTAGGCATTTGGTCCCTATTAGCAATTTTTGTGCGACACAACGGTTCACTTGACACGATAGCCTATTCGGCATTGTTCTGTAGTTTTATCCTATTGGCCGCAATCGGCATACATGGCTATCAAAATCGGAAGACCAACCCAATGTCCAAATTGATGGAACGGATAAAAGAATAACAAACTATTCTCAATGGTAAATAACAAAAAATACCTCTTGCCATCATTTCAAAATTCAAACCATACTCTTCATATCGTTGCCCCAGGAAGGATAGGTAAAGATTGTTCGTTGTATATCATTTGTGGTCATTCCATTATTTATGGCCATAGCAAATAAATTTATGGTCTCTGCGGCATAAGGTCCCAAGAGGTGTGCTCCAATTATTTTATCGGTACGTTCGTTTATTAAAATTTTATAGGAATATATTGGACTATTGAGACGTTTGGCATTGAACCAATCGGAAGCCGATTCTTTTTTAATGACCACATTTTTATAACGTTCCTTAACTTGTTTTTCCGAATAGCCTACGGATGCAAGATTAGGCAATGTAAAAACTGCGGAAGGCACCACGGGCACATCGATTTTTTTTGTATTTCCCGCTATAATATTATGAGAAACAACATACCCTTCTCGCCCCGATAAAGGTGTCAGTGGTACAGAATGATTCGAAACATCACCACAAGCGTATACATTTTGGTTGGATGTACTTTGTAGGTATGTATTCACTTTCACTCCATTTTCATCGAACGCGACATTCCCTTTTTCAAGTCCCAACTCAGCCAATGCAGGTACGCGCCCTGCAGTATTAAAAATTAACTTAGTCGAAATACGCTCCGATTTCCCATTCTTTTCATAATTCAACTGGTATTTCTTTTTTGATTTTTTCACCGCATTGACAGTGGCATTAAATATGAAATCTATGCCCATTAGTTTTGAATATTCGGTCAATTCATCCACTAAATCCGTATCAAAATCGGCCAATGGTCGATTACCAGTATCGATTACCGTCACCTTGGCCCCCGCTCTGGCAGCCATATGAGCAAATTCCATACCCACATAACCGGCGCCGATGAACGTCAACCTCTTTGGCATTTTCTTTAAATTAAGGAAATCATCACTGGTCTTTAAATGTTCGGCCCCTTTAAAAGGTAATTCGCGTGGTGTATAGCCTGTGGCAATCACAATTTTATGGGCCTTCACCGTTTTACCTTCTACGGACAGTGTATTTTCATCAAGAAAATGGGGCGATTGATGATATAGTTTTACACCCAGCTTTGAAAGTTTGTCTTCCGTCTTCACAGGAACCGCGTTCGTAAACCCTTTTTTAAATTTTTGCAGTTTTTTCCAGTTGAGGCGAGGTAGTGTTACTACTTTCTTTTCTTCAAGGTGTCCGGCCATTTCCAGAACTTCAGTTCCTGCCAAGAGCACTTTTTTCGGATCACAGCCCCTATTGGCACAAGTACCCCCAAACTCGCGATAATCGGCCATGGCCACAGTAAGTCCACCCTTGATACATGCTTCAGCAACAGTCTGCCCTGCGGTTCCGCTACCAATAACAAATACATCGAATTCCTCTATTTTCATAATTTTTGTATTTCTAGAGATGTGATTCCCGCTGTCACAATATCCAAATTTTAAATACCAAAGATTAACCCATATTCTAAAATTATGAACGCTGTCAGTTAAGCACATATTCCTATCTTTGCAGTTCAAAAATTGAAATAACCCTCATAGCAACAGGGTTAATTCGACCATAAGGTTTGACCTATTCGATATGGATATAATCAGACCATAGGGTTTCATTAAAAATTAACGGTTGACCCCAGCTACAATTCAACAACTGTTCGAACAGTCTCCACAGACACGGAAACTGAGGGACGCTATTGCCCAAAATGCCGATCTTGATAAAAGCATCGTATTAAAAGGACTCACGGGTTCTTCATTATCCTTTGTACTTTCGGATGTCTTTTTGAATTCAGAAGTTCCTTTTTTATTGGTTTTCGATGATAAAGAAGAAGCGGCCTACTACTTAAACGACCTGGAACAAATGATTGGGGAAAAAGACGTGCTCTTCTACCCCGGAAGTTACCGTCGGCCCTACCAAATTGAGGAGACCGACAATGCCAATGTCTTGCTTCGGGCAGAAGTTTTGAACCGTATCAATTCTCGAAAAAAACCCGCGGTTATTGTCACCTATCCCGATACCCTTTTTGAAAAAGTAGTTACAAGAAAAGAACTCGACAAGAATACCCTGAAAATAAAGTTAGACGATTCTATTTCGCTCGATTTTCTAAACGAGGTACTTTTCGAATACCAGTTCAAACGTGTCGATTTTGTTACGGAACCCGGTGAATTTTCGGTTCGTGGGGGTATTGTCGATGTATTCTCATTTTCACATGATGAGCCCTACCGCCTTGAGTTTTTTGGCGACGAAGTCGATAGCATCCGTACTTTTGATGTAGAAACGCAACTTTCGACCAATAAGGTCACTAAAATTACCATCATCCCCAATGTAGAGAACAAGTTTTCAAATGAGTCTCGTGAAAGCTTCCTCAAATACATACCAGAAAACACGGTAGTCTTCGGAAAAAACACCGACCTAATTTATGATCGGCTAGATTCATTCTTTCAAAAGGCCGAAGAAGCATTTACCAAACTTTCGTCAGAAATAAAACATGCCAAACCGGAAGAACTGTTTGTAAACTCCAAACTACTTCGAAGTCAGTTACAGCAATTCTCAGCTGTAGAATTAGGTGCGGCTTCGACTGTGCTGCACCCAACAGGTGACGCCACAGCGGCACCGGTAATAGTTTTCAACACCAAACCCCAACCGGCTTTCAACAAAAAATTCGATTTGTTGATCGACGACCTCAACAACAACCATAAAGCCGGTTATTCGAATTATATATTTTGCGCGTCTGAACAGCAAGCCAAACGGTTTCATGATATTTTTGACGAAGTTGGTCACGATGTGCATTATAAAACACTGGTTTTTCCATTATATCAAGGGTTTATTTCCGATGATCTTAAGCTCGTTTGTTACACAGACCACCAGATTTTTGAGCGCTACCATAAATTCCACCTTAAAAACGGATACGCAAAAAAACAGGCAATTACGCTCAAAGACCTCAACAAACTTGAAATCGGTGATTATGTGACCCATATCGATCATGGTATCGGAAAGTTCGGTGGACTTCAAAAAATTGATGTCGAAGGCAAAAAACAGGAAGCCATTAAACTGATGTACGGCGAGCGCGACATTCTCTATGTTAGCATTCATTCGCTACATAAGATTTCAAAGTTCAATGGAAAAGATGGCGCCCCGCCAAAAATTTATAAATTAGGTTCTGCCGCCTGGAAGAAATTAAAGCAGAAAACGAAAACAAGGGTAAAGAAAATAGCTTTCGACCTTATAAAAGTTTATGCCAAGCGACGGTTACAAAAAGGGTTCCAGTACGACCCTGACAGTTACCTGCAATATGAATTGGAAGCTTCGTTTATTTATGAAGATACCCCCGACCAGACCAAGGCCACTGAAGATATTAAAAAAGATATGCAAAGTGAGCGCCCCATGGACCGTTTGGTCTGTGGTGATGTGGGTTTTGGAAAGACCGAAGTGGCAATTCGAGCAGCTTTTAAGGCGGTTGACAATGGCAAGCAGGTAGCCGTTCTCGTTCCTACTACTATTTTAGCCTTTCAACACCAACGCACTTTTGCCGAGCGGCTCAGTGATATGCCCATAACGGTCGATTACTTAAATCGTTTTCGAACGCCCAAGGAAAAAAAGGAAACGCTAGAAAATTTGGCTTCCGGAAAGGTCGATATTATCATCGGCACCCACCAGCTGGTCAATAAAAATGTGCAGTTTAAAGATTTAGGGTTGTTGATTGTCGACGAAGAACAGAAATTCGGAGTTTCCGTCAAAGACAAGCTCAAATCAATAAAACAAAACGTTGATGTTTTGACCCTTACAGCAACGCCTATACCACGAACGCTGCAGTTCAGCTTGATGGCGGCACGGGACTTGTCGGTCATCAATACTCCACCACCGAACCGCTATCCGATAGAAAGTGAAGTCATTCGTTTTTCCGAGGAAACCATTCGTGATGCCGTACAATATGAAATTCAACGGGGCGGACAGGTGTTTTTCATTCATAACCGAATCGAAAACATCAAAGAAGTGGCCGGCATGTTGCAACGTTTGGTGCCCGATGCCAAAATAGGAATCGGACACGGCCAAATGGAAGGTAAAAAACTGGAAACTCTAATGCTGGCCTTTATCAATGGGGAATTCGACGTGTTGGTTTCCACCACCATTGTAGAAAGTGGTCTGGATGTTACCAACGCGAATACGATTTTTATCAATAATGCCAATAACTTCGGGTTGAGCGACCTCCACCAAATGCGGGGCCGAGTAGGTCGAAGCAACAAAAAAGCCTTTTGTTATTTTATTACGCCCCCTTTTCATATGATGACGAGCGAGGCACAAAAACGTATTCAGGCACTCGAGCAATTTACCGAACTCGGCAGTGGTTTCAATATTGCAATGAAAGACCTTGAAATAAGGGGCGCCGGTGATTTGTTAGGTGGAGAACAAAGCGGTTTTATCAATGAAATCGGTTTCGACGCCTACCAGAAAATCTTGGCCGAGGCCATTGACGAACTTAAAGAAAATGAGTTTAAGGAACTGTATGAAGAGGTAGAAGGCCATCACGAGAAAGTCTTTGTAAAAGACACGCAAATCGATTCTGATTTTGAGTTGCTCTTCCCCGATGATTATATTAATAATATCACCGAGCGCCTGAACCTCTATACCGAACTGAATCAAGTTAAAGACGAAGAGGGGTTACAGAAATTCGAGGCAGAATTAATCGACCGTTTTGGAGAGCTTCCCTCGCAGGTAGAAGACCTCTTGAACTCGGTGCGTATCAAATGGATTGCCAACAGTATAGGGTTGGAAAAAGTCGTTATGAAAAAAGGAAAGCTCATTGGCTACTTCATCTCGGATCAACAATCGCCATTCTACCAAAGTCCCGGTTTTATGAAAGTAATGCGGTTTGTTCAAAGCCAGCCCCAACTCTGTAAGGTAAAGGAAAAACAGACGCGAAACGGACTGCGATTATTATTGGTCTTTGAACGCATTACTTCGGTCGACAAAGCACTGAAGGCCATGGCACCTTTTGAACAACAAATGGCCGAGGTTTCATAGTTCTTAATTTACTTTCGAACTACAGCATGGTTATAACTTCGATTTTATATATTTTAGGAGGATGATTTTTCAATCACTTTACTAACACTTCGACCATGCTACCCGTCAAAACAATTTCAATTTTCTTATTATCATCAATTTTCGCCCTGTTTATTTCATGTACTGAAACACCATCAAAACCGCGTGTACTTATTTCTACGGATATCGGTGGAAGTGATCCCGACGACTTTCAGTCTATGGTACACCTTTTGCTCTATGCCGACACATTGGACATTGTCGGTTTGGTATCCTCTCCACCAAATGGTGGCCGTAAAAAGCATATTTTAGAAGCTATCGAAGCTTATGAAACCGATTATACCAAATTAAAAGAGCGATCTACCGAGTATCCCTCACCAGATTACCTGAGATCGATTACTTCACAGGGCGCCTTAGATCCCCAAAAAACCGACAAGCCAGACACGGCCATTAGCGAAGGGGCGCAACGGATTATCGACGAAGCCCACAAACCCGATATAAGACCACTATACGTTCTTGTATGGGGCTCGATTACGGATATCGCCCAAGCACTACAGGCGGCGCCCGATATCAAATCGAAAATAAGGGTGTACTTTATAGGGTCGTGGAACACAAAACTAGACCCCCTAGCTAGAAACTACGTCTACAACGATCATCCCGATTTCTGGTTTATAGAAAATAATACTACTTTTCGCGGCATGTATATGGGCGGATATAATGAAATGGATTACGGAAACGAAAGCTTTGTAACTTCGAACGTAAAAGGAAGGGGTGCCTTGGGAAATCTTTTTTACCAAAAGAAGAAAGATATTAAAATGGGAGACACCCCTTCTGTACTTTATTTGCTCCACGGAGATCCCGAAGACCCAGAGTCGGAAAGTTGGGGAGGTCGCTTTCAAAAAACGGGCCATGGCCCAAATTACTTTACAGACCTACAACAACCCGAATATCAAGAGGGCGACAAACCCGGAGCAAAAACTGTTAACAAATGGCGCCGCGACTATCTAAACGATTGGAAAAAAAGGCAAGGCGTACTTTTAAATTAGCCTTCCTCAATTTTAATGTCGGTCATTTACGAATTTGAAATTAATTAGCTACGGCGCACGGCCATTGGTTTTGTGATTGGCTTTGCCTATATTTAGCTCAATCAAACCACCCTATATGAAATCAAAGCACAACTCTCGTAGAGAATTCGTAAAACAAAGTAGCCTCGGTGCTTTAGGCCTTACCTTATTGCCCTCAATGTACGGCAAAGTTGCCCCTAGTGACCGTTTAAGAGTAGCCCACATCGGTGTGGGAGGCATGGGCAACAATCACATGGCATGGTTCGCAGGCCTACCCGAAGTCGATGTGGTAGCCCTTTGTGATGTCGATGAAGCACATCTGGCATCCAGCTTAAAAACAATGGAAACGCTGCAGCCCGGCAAAAAGGTGGACGGTTATGGCGATTTTAGACATATTCTAGATCGAAATGATATAGATGCCATTACCTGTGCTACTCCCGATCACTGGCACGCCCAGATTGCAACGCTAGCTTTTCAGGCCGGTAAAGATGTGTATGGTGAAAAACCGCTCTCGTATGATGTAAAGGAAGGGCAAATGATGCTCAAAAACCAACAGAAGCACAACCGTATTTTTCAATTGGGTACGCAGATACATGCTACAGATAACTACCACCGCGTTGTTGAAATCATTCAAGCAGGTGCCATTGGAAAGGTTCATACCGTTCGTTTGTGGAAAAACGATGGTTCACCTGATTTGGGCCACCCCAAAAGTGTGGCCGTGCCAAAAGGTTTGAATTGGGACATGTGGCTCGGACCGGCACCTTATGTAGATTATGTACCCGAGCGCTGTCACTTTACCTATCGCTACTTTTTAGACTATTCCGGAGGAATGTTTGCCGATTTCTGGTGCCATATCGCCGATGTCGCCTTTTGGGCATTAGAACCCAAGGGATTAAAAAGCATAGCCGCCAGAGGTGAAGAAGCTGCGGGAATTTCCGATACCCCCAAGTGGATCGAGATTGACTATGAATTCGAAGATCTAAACTTACATTGGTCTACCAACCCACCCAAAGTTCCCGGTGCCCAAGAAATGGAAATCGGCGCCTATTTTGAAGGAGACAAAGGAACTTTGATCTGTGATTACAACAACCGTAAGATTACCATCAACGGAGAGACCGTCACCGATATACCAGAAGTACCAAAAAGTATTATTCGGTCGCCTGGCCACCAGCAGAATTTCGTTGATGCCGTAAAGTCGAGAACTCAATCCGAATCAAATCTGGCCTATGCCCGAGAAATGACATTGCCTATGCATTTGGGCTTGATTTCATGGCGATTGGGAAGAAAACTCGAATGGAACCCTGATAAAGAAAAGTTTATCGGTGATGCCGAGGCCAACAAGCTGTTATCACGAAAGGCTCGAAAGAAATGGCGATTGGTATAAAAAGACGGCACTATTTTTTTCATAGATAGAATATACACCCTCATGAAAAAACAACTGATTTGGGCCTTATGTACTATGTTTCTACTAACGGGTACATACGCCCAAGAAACCAAAACACAAATTAAACAAGAAAAAGCGATTACCGTTTTAATTGCCGAATATGCCCAAGTCAGGGAAACCAAAGACACCGTAGCGCTAAAACAGCTGCTAACTACCGAAATCGATCAATTGGTTTCAACAGGGGAATGGCGTCGCGGTAAAAAAGGAGCCTTAGAAGGAATGATGCGAAGTTCGAACAGTAATCCGGGCAGCAGAACCCTGACCGTTGATTACATTCGATTTTTAAACACCGATACGGCCATTGTCGATGCGCGTTATGAAATACAAAATACCGATGGTAGTACTCGAAAAATGTGGAGCACTTTTATTGTTGCCTACGAGGAAGGCCGTTGGAAAATAACCGCCATTCGCAATATGCTGCCAAAGGAGTAACCGCAAGCGACTTCCAAAAGTTTTAAGGGAGGTTCATACCCATATAGAATTGATGTGGATAATGGTATAATATCCTGCAAGGGTTTTGAATATTCATTATGACACCATAAATTTGAGCTTAATCGAAACTAACGTCGTTCCAACAAGGGGCAAAAAATGAATAGCCTATGAATTTTGAACCTCATCATTTGTTGGAAGCAAAAACCCGTGGTGATTTAATCGCGATTGCGAAAAAAAATAAAATTCCGATAGCCAAGACCTTAAAAAAAATAAGTTACGAGGAAGAACTTGCCAGATTGCAGGCCGAAATGGTCAACCTCCAAAATTGGATAGTGCAGCAAAAATTACGAGTTGCCGTACTATTCGAAGGAAGGGATGCATCAGGAAAAGGAGGTTCGATAAAACGATTTAAAGAGCACCTAAATCCCCGAACATCAAAGGTTGTTGCATTGACCAAACCTACCGATGTAGAACAGGGTCAATGGTATTTTCGACGCTATATAAAAGTGTTGCCCAATGCTGGTGAAATTGCCTTTTTCGACAGAAGCTGGTACAATAGGGCGGTTGTAGAACCTGTGATGGGCTTTTGTTCCAAAGAACAATATAAAAAATTCATAGTTCAAGTTCCCGAATACGAACATTTACTTTACGAGGATAATCTAAAACTTATAAAATTTTGGTTTTCCATATCTAAAAACGAACAAAAAAAGAGGTTTAAAGACCGATTGAACAATCCTTTAAAAAGATGGAAATATAGTCCTGTAGATATGAGAGGACAGGAATTATGGGACAGCTACACGCACCATAAGGAAGAGATGTTCAGTAAGACACATACCAATTTTAGCCCCTGGGTCATCGTAAAAGCAAATGATAAGAAACAGGCCCGACTTGAAAGTATGCGGTACGTACTATCGCAGTTCGATTATAAAAACAAAGGAGAATCAAAGGTTTCCCTATTACCCGATCCCAATATCGTAATGCGGTACCACAGAAGTATTGTTCAGATCGACAAATAAAAAATTTATCAAATCCGACTAGTCTCGAGGTAGCGTAAGAAATAATTTATGAGCAAATCTGAATTAAACAACAAAGAAGTCGCCCTGCTCAACTCGAAGCTAGGCCTACATGCACTTTTAAAAAACAAAAAGGTCGACCTTGTCAAATCATTGGAGGAGGTAGAATATTATCTCGAACTACAAAAAAGACAAGAAGAGCTAATAAAACTGCAGGCCTGGGCCATTGAGAACGACGAAAAGATTGTCATTCTTTGTGAGGGGCGTGATTCCGCCGGAAAGGGCGGGGCCATACGAAGGTTCACCCAGTACATTAATCCGAGGCATTACAGAATTGTCGCCTTGAACATACCGACGGACGACGAAAGAAAACAATGGTTTTTTCAAAGATATATCTACCAATTGCCAAAGCCGGGCGAGATTGTATTTTTTGACAGAAGTTGGTACAACCGGGCCGTGGTTGAGCCTGTGAATAACTTCTGTACCGAAAGCGAATATGAGATCTTTATGTCGCAGGTCAACGATTTTGAAAAAATGGTTATCCAGTCGGGGATCCACCTTATCAAACTTTACTTTTCCATCTCGAAAGAAGAACAGGCCAAACGTTTTAAAGATATTAAAAAAGACCCCTTAAAACGTTGGAAAATGACGGCCGTTGATGAGCGGGCACAAGAATTATGGGATGAGTATAGCACGTTTAAAGAGCAAATGTTCGAAAAAACGAACACGGTACATGCTCCGTGGACCATTATCAGCGCCGACAAAAAATCAAGCGCTCGGTTGAATGCTATTTCACATGTTCTTGAGACGATTCCATATAAGTAAATCCGGGATTAAGTAAGTTAGGTCACCCTAAAAGGACGGTCGTTCAAATATGACCACAGGCGTTTCTTATTAAGTGCCTGTAATAATCGGATAGCATCAATGATGCTATCCGATTGGTGTGTATAATTTGAAAACACCATAGAACTACTAATTCAAACAAAGTCAAAGTGAATATATTCTCTTATCATTTAGTCGAACTTCCCTTTTTTGAAGCGATAAAGAGAATATTCTCGAATCCAATTCCTAAGAACTCCAAAGGGCTGATTCACTCAGAGTACATGACAGCCATGAAATTGGGTTCCCCAATCTTATCTACCTCTAGAATTTTAATAGGACAAGTGGCTATTTTTATACAATGGGAAAATGAAACTGCACTTGAAAATTATTTGGTACAAGACCATTTTGGAAGATTATTAGCAAAAGGTTGGCATGTACGCTTGTCTTTTATTAGAGAATGGGGGAAGTTTAGTGAATTCAAAATACCAGACTATAAAGACAAATTAGAAAGTCCAAATTCTCCAGTAGTTGCTGTAACAATAGCAAGAATGAAACCTTTTGCAATTCCCAGATTTATCAATTGGGGTAGGCCTGTAGAAAAACTTGTTAGAGACCATTCAGGAACTACACTTTCATTGGCATCAGTAAAGTTTCCGAATACAGTCTCAACTTTTTCAATTTGGAAAACGGAAAAAGAAATGACCGATATGGTTCATGGTCATAGTCCGGTTGAAAAGCCTAATAGACATTCCGCTGCAATGAAAGAAAGGATTTTCATTTTGAGTTCATCACATTAAGATTTAAACCTATGGCCGAGTTTGGTAAGTGGAAAGGACAATCAAATTTTATCCCCAACACTTAAGAGTTCCAGCAAAAATGGGAATAGCATATAAAAAACAAAGTATACAAGATTGGATTACTCAGCAATGGGTCATTATTTTTGGGGAGAAAATTGACAAAACAAAGCACAAATGGCTTTTAGGTCCTTTTGGAGGCACAAATGGCATTGGTCAAAAATTTATTAGCCAATTAGCAGAAAAAGAACATTTGGTTATTGAAAACCAAAAAATGAACAAGGGTTTAATTGAATCAATCGACCAACTAAATCTCTCTACAAATGAATTAAACGCTTTATCTCAAGATGTGATTGACTTTTATCAAAACACATCTAATTATGACCTTCAACTAAAAGCAAAATGGAATCCATTATTTAAAGGTTTCGGCATTTTGGTAAGAATAATATTCAGTAAAAGAATAGAACAACTAAATGTTCCGATTCAAAACGTAGAGAACTCATCAGGATTGACAAGTGAAATAATTCAACTACTCGATTCTGAAACAAATGAAGTTAAAAGAACAATTTGGCTTCGAGCATTTAAATCAACAGGCCAAATAGTTTATTCGGGAGTTTATGAAACTTGCACTATACCATCTGGCAAGTCATGTATAAAAGCAATTTTCACTTTGCCAAAAGGAAATGCAACAGTCATTTTAACTCCAAAAATTGGAGAAAATGGGGAACTCATTCTAGATTCCGAAGGACAAAAAATTGGAGATAGCGGGTTTTACTTTTTGCTAAAAGACTCAAAAGGACAACTATGGACTAAGTTCATTAAATCATTTAAAGACCAGCTCGTAGTAAGAAGTGAGAATGATAGAATTACTGCCACACAAACTTTGACATTATGGAATTTAAGAGTTCTGAAATTTGAATATGAAATAAAAAAACGAAACACAACAAGTTATAGCCAATATCACAAAACTTAATGTTAGAAGGAATTGTAGATTTATTAGTTACTGTTTTGGATTTATTCTTAATCGGTTCTTCCTCAACGAAAAAGAGATATTTCAAAATTGACCGAATTGTTCAGGACTGGGCAACAAAAGTTGGACTTCATACTCAATACGAATATTAAGGTGAAAAGGCTCGGTCTTTGAGTATTAAAGATGACGCTGGGAATGACTACCAACTTTGGATTGAAACCTTAAAATGGGGTCGAATAAAAGTTGGCACCACAAATAATAAAAGTGAAAGAAACCAGAAAATTTGGAATATGAAGTGTAGAATCTCAAATCTGACAAAAGTTTTATTTGAGGCTTATGGAATTACTGAACAATGGATTTCGAAAAGCGGGAATAGCAGAACGTTAAAATAAATTCTGGCCACAACAACGCCTAAAATTTCTTGCTGATTCCATAAACGAAAATCACGCGCAAAAAGCTATCTTTAGGTTCGGCTGTATTGTCTCTCCGACAAATCACAGCAACGAATCTTAGCCCAACCCCTAAACACCAATTTAGTATGGGAGATCAGAATATAAATATAAAATCCGACGACCAAGCGAAAATTGATTTTTTAGGTCACTTGATCGATGATCTTAAAAGTCTTGAATATATGTTCAATAATGGGATGATAGAGGATGATATCATACGCATTGGTGCCGAACAAGAATTCTGTCTGGTTAATGAACAATGGCGACCCGCCAAGAATGCGCTCGAAGTACTTAAAACTATCAATGACCCACACTTCACAACTGAATTGGCACAATATAATTTAGAAATCAATCTAGACCCTATTGAGCTTTGCAAAGATGCATTTGCCAAAGTTGAAAGTCAAATCCGGTCACTTTTGAAAAAAGCAGAAACGGCAGCAAACAATAACCATAGTAAAATTATACTGACCGGAATTCTCCCTAGTATTTCAAAACAAGAACTGGAATTCGAGTATATGACCCCCCATGAGCGTTATTATGCATTGAACGATTTACTTAAAGAAGCGAGAGGTGGAGATTTCAGGTTGCACCTTTTAGGAGTTGATGAACTTTCTATCATGCACAATTCGGTTATGTTCGAAGCGTGTAACACGAGTTTTCAAATGCACTTGCAAATAAACCCGAATGACTTTATACCCAGCTATAACTGGGCTCAGGCAATTGCCGGACCCGTTCTTGGTATAAGTGTAAATGCACCTTTGCTATTGGGCAAAGAGCTATGGAGCGAAACACGTATTGCCCTTTTTCAACAAAGTATTGACACGCGATTCGTTTCTATGGCGCAAAACGAGCAAGAAGCCAGAGTCTCCTTTGGAAATAATTGGATAACCGGAAATATAGTGGACTATTATAAAAACGAAATTTCCCATTTCAAGACGTTGCTTACTAAAGAAATTAAAAGCAGCTCGTTCGATGAATTAAAAAAAGGTAAGATTCCTAAGCTGGGCGCCCTCAATCTGCTCAATGGCACAATCTATAGATGGAACCGACCATGTTATGGTGTAGGCAATGGCAAGCCACATATCAGGATCGAGAACAGGTACATTCCATCAGGGCCCACCGTAACAGACGAAATGGCCAATTTTGCATTTTGGGTCGGACTCATGACTGGTCGGCCAGCAGAATTTGACAATCTTCCGGATGTTATGGAATTTAGGGACGCTCGATCCAATTTTATTCGCGCAGCCCGAACAGGTTCCGAATCGATTATGAACTGGGTGGGGAATGCGATTCCATTAGATGAACTTGTGCTGAATGTATTATTGCCTATTTCAAGAACCGGACTTGAAAAGATGAAGATTGACAAAACAGACATAGATAAGTACCTCGGGGTAATCAAAGACAGAATTTCCACACATACAGGTTCACAATGGATGGTAAAAAATCATCGCAACTTTAAGAAAAAACTAAAACCTGATGATGCATTGATTGCGCTTACGGCAGCCATTCATGAAAATCAGAATTCCGGAAACCCTGTCAGTGAATGGCCACCCCTCTATGACTTTACTTCTTTTACTTCTACGGCGCGTTTGGCCTGTCATATAATGACCTCTAAACTGGTAACGGCACACGCTACCGATTTAGGACTTTTGACCCTTCAATATATGAAGTGGAATAACATACACCACTTACCTGTAGTTGATACAAATGAAAAATTGGTCGGTCTTATTACCTGGCAGTATCTAAAACAATATTGGGATTTGGTTCATAATACCGATAAATTGATAAGTGCTGGTGAAATAATGGTCAAGAATGTTATCACTATTGAAACATCGACCCCAATAAAAGAAGCGGTTGAACTCATGAAGAAACACGAAATTGGCTGCTTACCTATTTTACATGATACACAACTGGTTGGCATTATAACAATTAAAGACATAATTCATTTTAATGACTAAAGTTCATAGTAAAGCACTGGGTGAAACGATTCATGTCAATCGTATTATCGGAAGAGTTGATGGCAAGACGCCAGGGCCATGCTTAATATTTTTTGGAGGTATTCATGGAAATGAGCCCGCCAGTGTTTTTGCATTGCATCAGGTAGTTCAAGAGCTAGGGCATAAACAAAAAGACCTTTCAGGTTCATTTATTGCAATAAGTGGCAACCTTTGGGCGCTTGAAAGATCGGTACGATATCATAAAGCGGACCTGAATCGATTGTGGAGCGCCCATAGAATGGAGGCACTTAAAAAGGAAGGTGTCAGTCCAAAAAACGAAGATGAAAAGCAACAACTTGAAATATTCGAATTGCTACAAGGCATTTTGGATACCGAAACAGGGCCATTTTATTTTTTTGACCTCCATACTACGTCTAGCGAAACCGTTCCATTTATAACCGTAAATGATAGCCTGATAAACAGAAAGTTCACCTCTCAGTATCCCGTTCCACTCATTCTAGGTATCGAAGAATATCTCGATGGCCCTCTTTTGAGTTACATCAATGAACTAGGTTATGTTTCATTCGGATTTGAAGCAGGACAACATGATGAACTAGTTTCGATAACAAACCATAAGATTTTCATCTACCTATCACTTGTTTTTTCGAATGCCCTAAATCAAAAAGCTATAGAATATGACCAATACCT
The DNA here is from genome assembly GCF_900103215.1 of Kriegella aquimaris. Lineage (GTDB taxonomy): Bacteria > Bacteroidota > Bacteroidia > Flavobacteriales > Flavobacteriaceae > Kriegella > Kriegella aquimaris. Next base: position 149,058 of record NZ_FNGV01000008.1, on the reverse strand, counting down.
ATCAATTTGGAATTCAATCATGCCAAAGCACCCGGCATTTTATGAAATTTATAATAGATTTAATGTAAATGAAAATGAACACTTTGTTATGAAACCGGGCTTTTCGAATTTTCAATCTATTGATAGAAATGAAAATCTGGCTACAATCAATGGAAACGCCATCTATTCAAAAGAGAAGTCCATAATATTCATGCCGCTCTACCAAAATCAAGGTAGCGACGGTTATTTCTTGATAAGAAAAATACCAAAATTTTTTTTATGGCTTTCAAGTATCTTAAGAAAGTATATGATAGACCGCGTTTTTGTATTATTCCCTGGTGTAAAATGGGATTCAAAACTAAGGGATACAATGGTTGTCGACCTTCGCATAGCCAGGTTTATTTCTAAAAAGCTATTCCACCTTTTTGGATACCGAAGTAAACAAATCGACCAGCACCATTTACTCATTAAAAACAGAGAATATCGGTCAAAAAAGCAAGATTATTGTCAAGAAAAATGGTTTTAAGGAAAAGTGAGTAATATGGGCTGTACCAAATAGGGCAAATAACTCCTAAATCTAAAACATGGACATGTTTAAGAAGTCCTCCAAAAATTTTAGCTCTTAGCGAGCTAAGAATAATGAATTTGACTTTTAAAAGATGTGTCAATCAACGTAAAACGGTAAGCATCTCTAAAAAATGACCGATTTTATATAAACTAAACTATTTAGAAGTAGCAGAATAATTCTTAATTTAATCAGCAAAAATATCTTATTCAAGACTTGTAATAGATGAATGAAACAAACCCCAAGGTTGACGAATATTTTAAAGCTGCCTCAAAGTGGCGGGAAGAACTGCAACAATTAAGAACAATACTTATTGATTGTAATCTTACCGAAGAATTAAAGTGGCGAACACCCTGTTACACATTTAAGCAGCACAACATCGCCTTATTGGGTAGTTTTAAAGCCTACTTTTCACTTAGTTTCTTTAAAGGAGTTTTATTGAAAGATGTACACGGTCTGCTAGTAGCTCCTGGAGAAAACTCTCAATCTGTTCGAATGCTTAAATTCACCGATGTTCAAGAAATTGTCACAGCGGAACCGCTCATAAAAGCCTATATTTATGAGGCCATTGAAATAGAAAGGGCAGGACTCAAAGTAAATTTAAAACAAAGCACAAATCTTGTATTTCCCGAAGAATTCCAGCAGAAACTCGATGAATCTCCCACTTTGAAATCTGCTTTTGAAGCTTTAACTCCTGGTCGTCAAAGGGCATACAATCTCTTTTTTTCCGCACCCAAACAGTCTAAAACCAGAGTAGCACGGGTTGAAAAATATCGGAAACGAATTCTCGACGGAATAGGAATCAATGATTGTACGTGTGGCCAATCTAAAAAATTGCCGCAATGCGATGGTTCGCATAAATACATTTAGCAAAGCGATAAATCCGAGATATTTTAGAACCCTTTTAATATAGGTGATGCATAAGTTTACATCGATTCCTTTTTTCCTCTTTCTTGCCCTTATCGGTTTCTCAGATTTATCAGCACAGAGTGAGGTTGCGCCCGATAACATCAAATTTGTGCGGCAGGGGGTCCGCAGATTGGTATTTGACGCCGATCAAAGCATTCCGCTGGCCGTATTAAACCCCAATGAGGTCATTGAAATGTCGGTCATGTACCCCGTTCAAAATTATTTAGACGATCATGCCGAAGTAGTTTGCATTAACAATCAACTGTCGATTAAATCGAAAAAAGAGACGCAAACTTCAATATGGTTCGGAGGTTTTAACCCTTTTGCAACTTACACAATAGATTTAGCCTACTGCACGGGTGAAGGTGCTATCGGTTTTGAGTTCTCGGACGCCAAAAAGACAGCCCAGTTTTTCATTACGATTAAGTACAAGAGCGGTCAACTAGTTGATGTAAATCAAAAAGTCGTTAAAAACTCCCAGACGATTTCAAATGAATCCATCGCCACGAAAAATGGCAAACAAGGAACGGTAGGTGGTAAACTTATCCTTCAAATGTTGGGTAGCGGACTGACATTGTTTGCCCAACGTGACGGTTTGCCCACACCTATAGGACAAAGCGATTTTAATCAGCATATTGATTTACGCAAAAAGGAATATATCAATACATTTCATTCTTCTTTGTATCTGAATATTACGAATGGACAGCTACGCGTTACTAAGGTGGCATCGGCTTTGAGCAGCGGTATGGGCTTGGCCGATATACGGGCTATCACCTATGAAGACGGTGAACCTTTGCTCGACCAAGATCGGCTTTGGTACACCATGAGCATCAGGGGTCGTGCACTCCCCCATCATCTTCAAGGTGTTTTTAGCCTCGACCCTACCGTGTTCGATATCAAGTTTGAAGGTATTATTCTATTTGACCGTAATGACGGACTCCTAAGAAATGAAGTGGCGTCTCATATTTTCTTTGATCGACAAGAAGGTCTATGGCGGGGTTTGACCACCGGATTTAGTGCTCTTGCACGTCCCAAAGAAGAAGAAAAACAACTTTTGGCCGTGGAGAGCAGAAAAGACCCTCGTTTTGGGTTCTCTGTAATGAAGGCAACTCCGTTCGGCATTGTAGGCGATATTGAAGACCCGCATATTTTATTTGATACTACGGCCAACAAATGGCGCATCCTGACTTGTGAAAATCAGGAGGGTTACAAAGCTATCATGTTAGAATCGGAGTTTTGGAATAAAGGTTATCGACGAATTGCTGGTCCGGTTACGCATAATTCCACGGGTACTTCCATTCAAAAAATAGGAAATAAACGATATTGTTTTTCTGGAAGTAAAGAACGTGAAATTTACATCTATACTTATCCCGACCTTAAAGAGGCAGGTACCTTAAAAATGGATTTACCTCCATGGGACTGGAACTCGGGGACAAGGGTTTGGCCCAATGTCGTTCAATTGCCAGAAGGCTATCCCTTTCGTTATGTCGCCTTAATGATGGATAGGTTGAACTATCCGGGTTTAGAAGGTCCGAATTGGTCTTATGGTGCTTTATACCTATATCACGGTTATGATTAATTTAGGGCCCTAAGCAATGGAACATTTCAGTTCGATTGCTTTATATTCGTATATATTCAGAATTCGTATGGGCAATTTACTTCGACAAGTATTATAAGAATAGTAATTACCGAAAAAACTACACTATGAAAATAAATGACGCCTTCCATTTTGACCTTTATCAGGCAAATACCGCACGTTATAATACCATGCAATACCGTCGCTGTGGCAAAAGTGGTATTCTTTTACCGCTATTATCTTTGGGACTATGGCATAATTTCGGTCACACCGATGACTTGACCGTAGGTCGTAGTTTATTACGTTGCGCGTTCGACAACGGAATTACCCATTTTGATTTGGCCAATAATTATGGACCCCCATTTGGTGCGGCCGAAGAAAACTTTGGCCGTATTTTTCAAAAAGATTTTAAACCCTATCGCGATGAACTCATCATCTCCAGCAAAGCGGGTTGGGATATGTGGCCAGGGCCGTACGGTAATTTTGGTTCGCGCAAATATTTAATCGCTTCGGCGAATCAAAGCCTGAAACGAATGGGTTTAGAATACGTTGATATTTTCTATCATCATAGACCGGACCCCGACACTCCTTTGGAGGAAACCATGGGAGCATTGCATCATCTTGTTCAATCAGGTAAAGCGTTATATGCGGGTATTTCACAGTACCCTGCAGCATTGACCGCCAAGGCCGCCAAAATCATGAAAGATTTGGGAACACCCTTATTGATTCACCAACCCCGTTATAATATGTTTGACCGCTGGGTTGAAGACGGGTTATTGGACGAATTGGAAAAACAGGGAATGGGATCCATAGCCTTCTCGCCACTCGAACAAGGTATTCTGACCAATAAATACCTAAAAGGTATTCCAGAGGATAGTCGCGCCAGCAAAGATGGCCGCTACTTAAAGAAAGATCAAATAACTCCCGAAGTTCTCGAAAAAGTCGGCAGCCTTAACAAAGTGGCCGAAAAACGGGGGCAGAGTCTGGCTCAAATGGCCATCGCATGGCTACTCAAAGACCACCGTATTTCAACGGTACTTATAGGCGTTAGCCGTGAAGCTCAATTGCTCGATAACTTAAAAGCCCTTGACAATATAGATTTCAGTGAAGCGGAGCTCAAAGAGATAAAAGAGATATTGGGATAATAAAAATACTGGATGTCCATTTTATTTAAAACAAGAGTTCTATTTGTATTAAGCTTACTATGCATTGCGCCATTAGTTAAAGGTCAATCGAGCGATTTTACGACGGAGACCGAGATGCTTTTGAACCGTCTAAATTTGGAAAATGCAGGGCTACATGTAGTGTCTAAACAAGATAACCTTGAAGCGACAGGGAAAGAACTCTTGAAATACTACAAGAAAAGAAGCTTTGTAAAACACCCCGTTACGGAAGGTTCCTCAGATATTAATATTTCCGAAAAGGATAAAAAATGGGCAAACGATGCCCTTAAGCATGTATTTGTTGGGCAACCGGCATACCCCTCTCATTTTTGTGGTGATGATATCGACTGGAATTCCAGACCCGTGCCCGATAACGAATGGGTATGGCAACTCAATCGCATGTATTTTTGGAATGCCATGGGAAAGGTCTACGCCAAAACGAGCGATGAGCGCTTTGCCAAAGAATGGTGTGCCCAACTAGTCGACTGGACAAACAAAAATCCGCGAGACGAGGCTCATAAATACGCATGGCGCTCCATCGAAGCAGGTATTCGGGGCCGCAGTTGGACGGGCCTATTCCATCAATTTATCAAATCGGAACATTTTACCCCAGAGGTATTGGTGGCATTTATGAACAGCTGCTATGAACATGCTGAATTCTTGATGACGACCTATAGTTCGGGCAGTAATTGGGCGCTGATGGAAGCGGAAGGCATGGCCTTTATTGCATTTACCTTTCCTGAATTTAAAAATTCGCAGAAATGGAAATCCGAAGCAATTCTTCGACTCAACAAAGAAATGAGCCTACAGGTAAATGCCGACGGACACCAGCGGGAACTAGCCATGGGCTACCACATAGGCAGTATCGGATGGTTTTATAGAACCTATGAATTGGCCAAATTAAATGGTCTGGAAAGTGCATTTCCTGCATCGTTTATCAACAGTCTAGAGAAAATGTGCGAAGTCCCTATGAAATTAGGGCTTCCCGATGGAACAAATGCGCAGTTCGGCGATGCTTGGGCAGGGGAGCCTATGCAATATTCGGAGAAATTCAAAGATTGGTCTGATCGTTTTAACCGTAAGGATTTTCTTTTTCTCGCAACAGGTGGCACACAGGGAACAGCACCAGAACAAAAGGCCTATGCTTTGGAAGAAAGCGGGTTGTATTCGCTGAGAAGCGGGTGGAACAAGAATGCCGTGAGTATGGTATTAAAATGTGGTCCGAATGGGGGCGGACATTGCCAGCCTGATAACGGAACCTTTACCCTGTATGCCGGTGGACGAACACTGATGCCCGATTCGGGAAGTTACATTTACAGTGGTAATCCCGAGGGCCGCAAATGGTTCAGACAGACCAAATCACACCAAACACTTACCCTAAATGGGGAAAACACACAGTACGATCCGAAATTGCTCCTCTGGCAACCAGGCGAAGACCTTGACATCTTAGTTGTTGAAAATGCCGGCTATGATCAGCTCACGCATCGACGCTCCGTATTTTTTGTAGACAAAAGATATTTTGTCATTGTTGACGAAGCCATAGGAAAAGCCACCGGCGATATTGATTTGCATTTTCAACTCGCTCCCGGTAACGCTGTATTCGACCACAACCGTTTTTCCGTTAATTCTGATTTTAAGGAAGGTTGGAATGTACTCGTGCGTACACAAAAACAAAAGGGGCTGGAACTATCGGAGGAAGAAGGCTGGGTATCGTTTGAATACACCAAAAAAGAACCCAGGCCGGCCTTTCGCTATCGATTAAAAAAGACAAGCGCACAGCAGCCAGTGCACTTTACAACCTTAGTAACACCTTACGAAAAAGAAATACCCGATATCAAAGTAAAACTTGATACCCTTTCAAAAGTAAGTCATGACCACCTTCAAATTACCGTAACAGAAAACGGTAAAAAACGAATTGTAAAATACAATTTGTAAAATATTTCGCAGGCAAGGTAATCAAATATTGGAGGGAGTAATCGATAAACTAAACCCACTTTAATAAGCAGATTAAATGTTACTAGGCCCTATTATTGAAAACAATTTGGCGCAACTATAGGGATGAATTCGCATCTATTGGACAATAGTCTAAGAAACGAATTTATGAAAAACAATATTTTTATAATTACATTACTATTAGTCAGCAGTTTAATATCTTCTTGCTCCTCGGATGACGATTTAGTTTATCAAAGTGAATTTGAAAATAGCGAGAAGGCTTGGATAGATTTTAGAAACGCATCAAATAATTCATATAAATATGTAGTTCTTAATGGTTCCCTTTTAACTACTTATGGATGGCAAACTACCATAACTGTTTCTAACGGGGTAATTATTGAACGAGATTTCAGATACACATCTGGTGCAGAAGATTTTATTCCTGTGGACCAATTGGAATGGACTGAGGATAAAAATAATATTAATAGTTCAGAACACGAATTTACAAGCGCCTCCCCTGCATTGACCCTTGATGAAATCTATGAAAAGGCCAAACAGGAATGGCTAATAAAAAGAAATGATGCAACGACATACTTCGAGACAAAAAACAATGGGTTAATCTCTACTTCCGGCTATGTTAAGAAAGGTTGTATGGACGATTGCTTTATCGGAATTACAGTTAGTAGTATAACGGCGCTATAAAAATTGACTTTACTTCAATATCCGAGACGGAAGCCTTTGCTGTGCATGCCAAACTAAAGTCGAAGGTAAAAGAGGCCTGCCCTAGCGGGAAACCATAGGAAGGAAGGTTAACTGTTTAATCTTAACTCCCCGACACCCGACTAAAGCATCGGCACCCACCCCTCTTGGCACAAAGAGTGAAGCCCTTTAATTGAACCTTTATCAAAAAATTGAACCAAGTGGCTCCTTCCTTTTTCAAAGGGAGGTGTCCCGCCCGAGCGGGACGGATGATTTAAAAGCTCAAAACACCAATAGTCCAAACTAAATCTTTCCTTCCTATATAAACAGCAAGTCCAAAATTCCATTGGGTTTTATTATCTTTCAAGAGTGGTTGGAAATTTTGACTATTTCGTACCACCAATGTAACAAAGTACACAAACCAACATCAAAAAAATGAAACGTAACCTTTATGCTTTCCTAGTATCAGCAATCCTTTTTTCTTTTTATGGCAGCGCCCAACCCCGACAAGAACTGGTCGAGGTCATTGTAACTCCCAACCATACCGACTGGACCTATGATATTGGTGATCAGGCAGAATTTTCAATTTCGGTATACAAGCACAACGTGCCTTTAGATGGTATTGAAGTCAATTATAGCATTCAACCTGACCCAGGATATCGATCTATTGCAATTTTAGACGAAGGAACCCGTAAACTCAAAAATCATACAACTAAAATAAAAACCAAAAAATTCAATGAAGCCGGCTTTCTTCGATGTACCGTTTCCGTAAAAGTAGATGGAAAAGAATATTCATCGTACACCACTATTGGCTTTGAACCTGACAAAATCAAACCTACCACAACATTGCCCAAAGATTTTGAGGCCTTTTGGAACGAGGGTAAGGAAAAATTGGCAAAAGTACCCATGAATCCGGTATTGACCTTAATGCCCGAACGCTGTACCGACAAGGTCGATGTCTACCATGTGAAATTGGACAATGTAAAAGGCAAAATTTATGGTATACTGGCAAAGCCCAAGGCGGCAGGAAAATATCCGGCCATATTACATGTGCCCGGTGCAGGCATACGCGCTTACTATGGTGATGTTGGGGAAGCTGCGGAAGGTTTTATCTCTTTCACAATTGGTATCCATGGTATTCCTGTTAATCTTGACCAAAGCGTATATGACGATTTAAGGGCAGGACCTTTAAACAACTACCAAGCATTTAATTTAGATGATAAAGAAAACGCCTATTACCGCCGTGTCTATCTTGGTTGTGTCAGAGCCGTTGATTTTATCGAAAGTGTCGACGGTTTTAATGGGGAAGACATTGCCGTAACCGGAGGTAGCCAAGGAGGTGCACTTTCGATTGTAACAGCCGGACTCGATGATCGCATCGATTATTTGGCGGCGTTTTATCCCGCGCTCTCAGATATGACGGGATTTCTACACGGCCGCGCCGGTGGTTGGCCACAGATTTTTGTCGATGAGTTTACCAACAAAACCGAGAAAATCGAAAATTCAAAATATTTCGATGTGGTGAATTTCGCGCGATTTGTTAAAGTACCGGGCTGGTACAGTTGGGGCTATAACGACAATGTCTGTCCGCCAGCATCTACCTATTCTGCATATAATGTGTTGCCTGGCAAAAAAGAATTACATCTCTTTCAAAAAACCCAACATTGGACATACCCCGAACAGCAAGAACTTAAAAACGAATGGCTGTTCACCAAACTAAGGGAATAATGCAGATTAAAAAATAAGCTGCCAATCTCATAAGGACTAATTAATGAGCGAAAAAATAAACCTTAGGGAAGCCATGTCCATTGGTATTGGCGGCATGGTAGGCGGTGGTATTTTCGCAGTACTTGGTCTCGCGGTTTCCTTGGCCCAAGGTGGTACCCCCGTAGCATTTTTATTCGCCGGGCTTTTGGCTTTGATTACTTCCTATAGCTATGTGAAATTATCACTCGCCTACCCAGATCGGGGCGGCACCGTCAAATTCATTAATCAAGGTTTTGGCAAAACGGTGTTCAGTGGTGGACTCAATAATGTGCTCTGGGTCAGCTACATCATTATGCTAGGGCTCTACGCTTCGGCCTTTGGCTCGTATGCTCCGAATTTATTTGAATTGACTGCCGATAAGACTTTAGACAGCCACCTTTATTCAAGTGCGATAATCGTTTTGGCAACAGCTATCAACTACTACAGCATCAAGGTGGTGGGGGAGATAGAATCGTATGCCGTAATCATAAAACTGATTATCCTTCTTTCGTTTGTGCTGGTCGGAATATACGGATTGACAGACAACCCGAACCTCGCTCAGTTATCCTTTGAAAATTGGGAAAGCCCCATAAACCTATTGACAGGTGGTATGGTCATTTTCGTGGCCTATGAAGGGTTTGAACTAATTGCCAATTCTGCACCTGATATTGAAGACCCAAAAAAGAACATCCCCAGAGCCTATTATTACTCCGTCATTTTCGTTATTTTTTTGTACATCATAATTGCTGTTGTCACAGTGGGCTCCTTGCCATTTAAAGAAATCGCAACCGCCGAAGACTACGTCTTGGCCGAGGCCGCCAAACCCATGTTGGGTCAAATCGGATTTTCCATCATCACCGTTGCCGCCTTGATATCGACTTTTTCTGCCATAAATGCCTCGTTGTATGGTGGTAGCAGAGTCAGTTATGAGATTGCCGAAGATGACGAATTGCCACATGAACTGACCAATATGTTATGGAATCAGCCAATAGGTTTGTTCATTACTGCGGTACTCACAATACTATTGGTCAACACCCTTCACCTTGAAAGTATTTCAACGGCCGGAAGCATTGGTTTTTTATTGATTTTTGCCATGGTGAATTATTCAGGTTTTAAGTTATCGAACAAAATCAATGCAAACAAAACAATTCCTTTGGCTGGCTTCACCTTATGCCTATTGGCAACTATAATTTTGATTATTCAGCAATATTCTGACAACAAAATCGGGGTAATCGTTGCAATTTCAATTATCTTGATATGCTTTTTGATCGAACTGATTTATAAAAAGATGGAAAGCCATAAACTAGGCGCCTAGGAAGCCAACACTATTTTCTTCGGAAATGAGCCGGAATCACTTAAATATTACATCATGCAAAGCAAATCTTTTTACGTATTCGCAGTACTATTGCTACTTTTTGGTAGTTGTAAGGAAGATAAGCCTTCCCCCTATACCGAAAACGGCATTCTCAATGAAGTGGTCAAAATTAGAATTGATTCTACCCTAAAGAAATTTGTCGATTCAGGAAATATTGCCGGAGTTTCGGCATTGATTTTTGAAAAAGACAAAGAAGTCTATTACAATGCCTTCGGATTTGCCGATCAGAATGCCCAACAACCTATGGGCCGCAATACGATCGTACAAATTTATTCCATGACAAAACCTATTACAGGAACGGCCCTAATGACCTTATATGATGCCGGAAAGTTTGAGCTTGACGACCCCGTATCGAAATACGCACCAGAGTTTGCAGATATCAAAGTCTATGCGGGGGAAGATACACAAGGGCAACCTATTCTTGAAACACCACATCGCCCAATGACCATTCGGGACCTTACGCGTCATACCGCCGGTTTCGGAAGAAACAGCGATATTCCAGGGCTGGGTAAGCTAATCTCTGAGGCCGATGCTTTAAATCGTGAGAACACTTTGGTACAAATGGCCGAAAAAATGGGAAATACCCCACTTTATTTTCATCCTGGTGAACGTTGGGAATATGGCCCATGTGTCGACGTACAGGCTTTTTTAGTCGAACGTATTTCTGGGCAGACTTATGCCGACTACGTCAGGGAGCACGTTTTAACTCCGCTTGAAATGAACGAGACCCGGTACTTCGTTCCTGAAGAAGATAGAGACCGTTTTTCAGCGATGTACCTACGGAAGGGAGAAGGCAATCTAATGCAGTTGCCCGACGAACAATCAAAATCAGATTACTTGAACCATTGGCCTCTGACACGTGGTGGTTCTGGTTTGACTTCAACCCTCGATAACTATATGCGTTTTGCCCGTATGCTGGTGCACAAAGGCTCTTTAGATTCCGTCACCATTCTCAAACCGGAAACGGTCGAATTGATGGCGACCAACCAACTGGCCGACAGCGTGAAGGAACGTTCTTTTTTACCCAGTAAGGGCCAGGTAGGTTTTGGAATCGATTTTGCGGTGCGATTGAAGCCTCCCGTATCCGCAGAAGAAAATAACGGTGTAGTCGGTGAGTTCTTTTGGGATGGTGCCGCAAGCACCCTTTTTTGGGTCGACCCTGTGAATGAACTTACCGCTGTGTTATTTGTTCAGTTGTTTCCTTATGACCAGATAGGACTTCATAAAGGTTTCAGAGATGCCGTTTACGGTAATTTTGAAACAGGCAATTAGAACTATATCTAATATCTTGACTCTATTTTACAGGGTATAGCAGTTAAATCTATTAAATTTGGTGTGATTTTTGGACGTACTAAACCATGAGAAATACTTTTTTTGCCTTCCTATTTTTGACTACTTTTTTTGCCTCTGCCCAGCACACCATCTCAGGAACTTTTACCCCTGCCAAGGATTATACTTGGTTGCTTGCCTACCGCTTAACGCCTATTGGGGAGGCTTATGTGGCCGATACTGCGATTGACAAAGGCAAATTCACGTTGAAGATTCCTGAAAACTCCCGAACGGGCACCTATCGATTGGTATATGCCGTACCTAAGGAAGAATTTTTCATCGATATCATATACAACGGAAAAGAAGATGTACAATTGGACTTCAATGCGGATCAGGGTGTTCGATTCACCGAATCAAAAGAAAATATTCTTTTCGCATCTTATTTCAATGAAATCAATAAAATAGAACTACAAATTGTTAATTTTTATTCCCAAGAAAAAACAGATGTACCAGAGTTCGAGGCTATTCTCAAAAAAATGGCGGCGACCCAACAATTGTTCGAAAGCAGAACTGAAGGTCTTCTTTGCAATCATTTTATCAAAGCCAATCGCCCGTATATTCCAGAAAGATATGTATCCGTTTTCGAATACGTTCGACTTAAAAAAGATTACTATTTTAAGCATCTCGACATAAACAGTAGCATATTACAAGCTTCGGGCTTCTTGACCGAGAAATTGACCAATTATGTATTCACTGCAGTTCCTTTGGAGGAAATGACCCCTACCCAAATGGAAAAAGCAATGGAAGATAACGCGCGTACGCTCGATGAACATTTGTCAGAAGTAAGCAACTCATACAAGTTTCATGTATTTCACTCCCTTTGGAATCAAGCGACTGCCAATAATTTGAACCTTCTTTCCGATTATATTTATTCCTCTTATTTAAAACCATTTGCTAGCACTACTGAACAACAACAAGTTGTGACGGAAATCGATGTGAACAAGCGGCTACGAATCGGAGCCATTGCGCCTGAAATAACTTGGAAAGAAGGCAATTTTGACAAGAAATTAAGCGACTTATCAGGGGCTGAGAATTATGTGTTGATCTTTTGGAGCAGCACCTGTTCGCATTGCTTGAAAGAGCTACCTCAATTGCACAAGGCGTTGAGTCGCGAACCCAACGTCAAAGTGGTTGCGGTAGGTCTTGAAGATGACGATAGTACTTGGAAAACGGAATCGGCCAAATTGGGAAATTTCGAACACGCTATTTCTCTGGGAAAATGGGAAAGTGAATATGCCAAAACCTATGCTATTGGCCACACCCCGACTTACTTTATCCTAGACAACGCTAAAAAAATCGTGGCAAAGCCAGAAAGCGACAGAGACGTGATATCGTTCTTAGAGGGGAACTGATAGTAAGTCGCATATTGGGCTACAAGGTCTTTAGATCCTTAATCGTTTTAAAGGCAATGTCGACCTGATCATCATCGACTAAAATTGTAAATTCGTTTGTTGTAGAAATTACTTCGTAAAGTACAATGCCTTCCCAAGCCAAACGTTGAAAAATAAAGTAGTAGATACCTGGTACAGAAACATTTTCAGCAGGAAGTTTCACGGTGATTGACGATAGGTCTTCGGCTTTTTGTGTACATTTTTCACTTTTGAAAACAGTTTCCACCGTATCATCCATGATATTACTGATAACAATATTGATTTCATTGACACCTCTTGAGGAGGTATAAAAAATATCTTGATTATCATTGATCGCTTCCAAAAGTTTGGCCTGTTGGCCAAGAATCGAGTCAGAAGCCAAAAACGTATAATCCGTCAACGACGAGCGTACGGTAATCTCACCAATATTCTTGAGTACTTTGATTATTTTATGTGTGGCCCGAAACTCCAAATCATCGGAAAGTCGCTTTAAAGCCATAACGATGGCACCATTGCGAATTTCCTTTCCAAGTTCCCCTTCGATTTCAGGCTTGACAATTCTTGATAACGATGTAAGGTTGATGATGCCCTGTGCCAAAGCGCTTTGTAAAAAAGGTTTTTTCTTGATATAGTGCTCAACAACCGAGGAAATGGTTTTCATTTAAAAATCGATTTGGTACAAAAATAACATATTGTTATAAATAAAACAAATTGTGCAAAATTAAATTAATGTATCCTGTGCTTCAAAAATGGTAAAAAGCCCCTTCGAGATGCTCTATCCTAAAAATCTTACTGTTCTTTAAAATAGCAATGATGTCAAAACGCACTTCGATGTCTAGATTTCGCTCGGTGACATAATTATCCGCTCCATTGACCAAAAGCTGAATTTTCTTTTTGGTCACCGTGTCGGCTATATTAATAATCTGGTCATTGCTCCGGGCACGCACTTCCACTATTGCCAGAATATCGTCTTTTTGGGCAATGATATCGATTTCCGCCTTCAAGAACCTATAATTCCGGCATTTGATGGTATATCCCTTCTCTATTAGATAAGCGACAGCAAGGTCTTCACCTTCTTTTCCAAACTCATTGTGTTTTCCCATAAAAATCAATAAAACCAACTCAAAATAGTGTATTTCATCGAAAAGGTTGACACTTCAACGTCTAAATTATGAGTAAGGTTGTAAATTCCTCATCAGAATAACGAAAATACTGGAATCAGAATACTATCCAAAGAGTTTAAGCGTTAAGAATTTGCCCCTAAGCACATGAACGTTCTTAAAGCCTAAAATAACTATGGAATACTTCGTTAATTGTAATTCTTCTACATTAGCGCCGTACACTATTCCCTTGGATTCAACCAAGGCGGCGCATCTCTATAGAAGACTTGGTTTTAGTGCCTCTGTGGCTACTATTGAACAAGCTGTTGGACAAACGGCCAGCACATTAGTAGACAGCTTAATTGCCGAGGCATTTAACATGGCACCCATTCAAGCTCCCACATGGGCAGATTGGACCAATGCCAACTACCCAGAAGATGATCAGCAGCGCAATCAAATTAAGAATACCCAACTTTCGGAATTCCGATTGACTTACTCCAATGCATTACTGGACAACAATCTAAGAGATCGATTGAGTTTTTTTTGGAGCAATCATTTTGTCACAGAAATAGACATCTACAACTGTAATTCCTTTCTATATTATTATATTGATTGCCTACAGCGCAATGCCATCCGAAATTTCAAAACATTTGTTAGCGAAATTGGTCTGACAAGCGCAATGCTTTACTATTTAGATGGCGTTTATAACAACGGAAATAATCCCAACGAAAATTACGCCCGGGAACTCTATGAACTTTTCACTTTAGGAGAGGGAAACGGCTATACGGAAGAAGACATTATTGAAACTGCAAAAGCATTGACGGGCTACGTAGAGCGAGGCGAAATAGGCTGTACAGCGGTAACGTTTAATCCAGAACGTTTCGACGCTGGTAGCAAGACCATTTTGGGGCAAACCGGAAATTGGGGGTACGACGATGTCATCGATATTCTATTCGAGCAACGAGCTGACGAGATTGCGGAATTTATCTGTAGAAAGCTTTATGAATTCTTTGTGCACCCTGACTCAAGAGATGAGACAGGCAACGCACAAATTATTATAAGTGGAATGGCAAGCACGTTTGTGTCTTCCGATTTTGAAATAGCTCCCGTTTTGGCACAGCTGTTTAAAAGCCAGCATTTTTTTGATGACAACGCCATTGGCGTGATTATCAAGAGTCCGTACGATATGTACTTTAACTTTTTTAAAGAAACCAGCTTCACATACGACGATCTCAATATCGAAGAAGTAAACAATTACACCCGACTTTTAGGCCAAACACTCTTCGACCCCTTTGATGTTGCCGGTTGGCAACGTGATCGCTCATGGATAAACACCAATTTCATGATCGGTCGTTGGTTGACCATTGAAACTATTATCGAAGGTTTCTATCAAAGTGATAATGAACAGTTCCGATCTTTTGCCTTGTCGATTACAGGAAATGACGGTACTGATAGTAACAATCCTGATGTAATCGCAAGACAGATTATAGACTTTATATTACCCAAAGGCCTGCTTGGCGAACCAGAATATGAGAAAGCCTTCGCAATATTCAGAAGCGACGTAGATGACACCTATTATGAAGGCGGTATCGATGAATCATGGACATTGGCCATGTGGCAACAAGCCCCATTTCAAGTGTATCTTTTGCTACAATATCTAGCAAGACAACCTGAGTTTCAACTAAAATAAACCCTACATACTATGTGCGATAGCAATCATACTACCCCCCATAAAGGCATAGACCATGATGGTCACGATCTCGAACACAAAACTTGGAGCAGACGATCGTTTCTTCAAGCCTTGGGCATTGCCGGTTCAGGATCCATGATGATGGGCAGCAATTTTTTGACCGCTTCGGCACCTTCCGCATTGACTTCGGCCATTGCGGCAGCAGAAACAGACAATATTTTAATTTTGATACGACTCTCCGGAGGTAATGATGGTTTAAGTACCGTTATTCCTATTAATCAGTATGATTCATATGCCAATGCGCGACCGAACATCTATATTCCCGAAAGTAAGGTCTTGAGGCTAACCGACGAATACGGAGTGCCCTCCTATATGAAATCATTACAACCCATGTGGGAAGAAGGTCAATTTAAGGCTGTTCATGGTGTAGGTTACGAAAATCAAAGTTTATCACATTTCACTGGTTCCGACATTTTTGCCAACACCGATTTGACTTCTACCGGGTTTAGTGGTTTAAACACGGGGTGGATGGGTCGCCATTTTGAGAATTTATTCCCAGATTATTTAATGACCCCACCGCCAGCACCAGCTGCTATACAAATTGGACAATATGGAAGTTTGGTTTTTCAAGGTGAGGAAACCAACTATGCGTTTGTGACCTCCAATGTAGATCAATTAGAAGAAATAGCCGAATCAGGTGTCGTTTATGGAATGGAAGATGCATTGTTCGATAGCTGTATGTATGGTGATCAATTACAATTTTTGAGGGGTGTTGCCAATACTACCTATGAATATTCAGGCTTGATACACGAAGCCTATGAACGCGGACAAAATCAAGTAGAATATCAAGATAACGGTTTCGCTAGACAATTGGCCCTTTTGGCCCGATTGATAAAAGGAAATTTGGGAACCAAGGTTTATATGATATCAATGGGGGGCTTTGACACCCACGGCAATCAAACACAGACCCATGAACGCCTGATGACAAACCTATCGGTGGCCATAGATAATTTTTACGACGACATTGCCTTTACACAACAAGATGATAAAGTACTGAGTATGACCTTCTCTGAATTCGGAAGACGTATATTCGAGAACGGTTCTAATGGTACCGATCACGGTAAGGCGGCCCCGACCTTATTTTTTGGTTCAGGTCTGAATGGGAGTGCTTTTGTAGGGGAACACTCTTCATTGGACAACCCTAATGGACGTGGCAATTTAGAATATACCATGGATTTTAGAGATCTTTATGCTACGGTAATGGCCGAATGGCTTTGTGTAGATATACCCTTGGTAGAACAACATCTACTAGACCACCCCTATACACCTGTAAATCTAGGGTTTAACTGTAGTGGAACTGATTTCCCCGACATTGTTTACAGTGATGGACAACCAACATTGCCTACGCAGCCAGATCCAGATTCTGATAATCCCGAAGATCCTATCGAACAAACACCTGATGCCTTGAACGGCATCGTTCACCGACCCTTCTATCCTGTAGAAAACAACCCACATATTTATTTGGAAATGCCGTTTAGCGCCCATGTAGATATTCAATTGTACAATATTCTTGGTCAAAATATGGGTACGGTCTTTAATGAGATTATGATGGAAGGATCAACAGAAATTAATATTCGTGAAAAAATGCCATTGTACTTAGCAGCTGGAAAATATATTTATAGAATTCAAGTACAAGATCATAAAATGAGCAAATCTGTAATGCTGGCTTAAATTCGCCCCCGATCTCTTTAAAACCTTCAACAATAACGATTGCGGTATTGCTGGAGGTTTTACTTTTTAGTTTTATGAAGGTTTGTTCCCTTGTAAAAAACGCTATTTTTGTGGCCTAATTCACTTTTGATGCCTGAAACCACAAAAAATGCCCTTTCAAAGGCCAGTAGATATACTGTCACCGCCGCACTGCCATACACCAATGGTCCTATTCATATCGGTCATTTGGCCGGAGTTTACGTTCCTGCCGATATCTATGTCCGCTACTTACGCCTGACGGGGCAAGATGTCGTTTTTGTTGGGGGAAGCGATGAACATGGAGTGGCCATTTCGATGAAGGCCAAAAAGGAAGGGGTAACCCCAAAAGATATCATTGACAAATACCACGGTATTATTAAGAAATCATTTGTAGACTTCGGTATCACCTTTGATAACTATTCCCGTACCTCTGCCCCGATACATCATCAAACAGCTTCCGATTTCTTTAAAAAATTGTACGACCAAGGCGATTTTATCGAAGAAACTACAGCACAATTGTATGATGATGAAGCCAAACAGTTCTTGGCCGATCGTTTTGTAATTGGTACTTGTCCGAAATGTGGTTATGACGAAGCCTATGGCGATCAGTGCGAAAATTGTGGGTCTTCGTTGAATGCTACCGATTTAATCAATCCGAAATCTACCATTACCGGTGGAATTCCTACTTTAAAGGAAACCAAACACTGGTTTCTACCCTTAAATCGCTACGAGGATTTTTTAAGAAAATGGATTCTGGAAGGACATAAATCGGACTGGAAACCCAATGTCTATGGGCAGTGCAAATCTTGGATCGACGGCGGATTGGAGCCACGAGCCGTAACCCGGGACCTTGATTGGGGCATTCCCGTTCCTGTCAAAGGCGGAGAGGGCAAGGTACTCTACGTATGGTTCGATGCGCCCATTGGCTATATTTCATCAACCAAAGAGTGGGCAGAAAAGAATGATAAAGATTGGGAGCCCTACTGGAAATCGGAAGACACTAAATTGGTGCATTTTATCGGCAAGGACAACATCGTTTTTCACTGCATCATTTTCCCTGCAATTTTAAAGGCGCACGGCGATTACATTTTGCCCGACAATGTTCCGGCCAATGAATTTTTGAATCTAGAAGGCAACAAACTCTCCACTAGTAAAAACTGGGCAGTCTGGTTGCACGAGTATTTAGAGGAATTTCCGGATATGCAAGACGTACTGCGCTATACCTTGACCGCAAACGCCCCAGAAACCAAGGATAACGATTTTACTTGGAAAGATTTTCAAGCCCGAAATAATAATGAATTGGTTGCCATTTTCGGAAATTTCATTAATCGTGTCGTGGTTTTGACCCAAAAATATTATGAAGGAATAGTTCCGGAGCCTTCAAATTTTTCTGAAGTCGATCTGGCAACTTTGCAAGAACTTAGAAAATTTCCACAAACCATATCCGATTCTTTGGAGCGCTATCGTTTTCGGGAAGCAGGACAAGAATTGATGAATTTGGCCCGTTTGGGTAATAAATATTTGGCCGATGAAGAACCTTGGAAGGTCATCAAACAAGATGAAGACCGGGTGAAGACAATCATGTTTGTGGCCCTTCAGATTGCTACAGGTTTGGCTATCTTAAGTGAACCCTTTTTACCGTTTACCTCGAATAAATTAAAAAACATTCTAAATTCTACGTTGACCGAGGATGAAGTTTCAACCTGGCAAGACGTTCCCACCAAAGAGGCTTTGCTTCCATCCAATCATAAAATTGGACCATCGGAACTCCTTTTTAGAAAAATTGAGGATGAGGAAATTCAAGCTCAGCTTAATAAGCTAGAGGCTACCAAAAAAGCGAACGAAAACGAAAATAAAGTAGTAATGCCACAAAAAGATACAATCAACTTTGATGATTTCACTAAAATAGACATGCGTGTCGGCACAATTTTGGAAGCCGAAAAAATGCCGAAGACAAAGAAATTAATGGTATTGAAAGTAGATACCGGTATTGACACCCGCACTATCGTCTCGGGTATTGCCGAAAGTTTCGAGCCCGAAGACATCGTCGGTAAAAAAGTGACCGTATTGGTCAATTTGGCTCCTCGAGCGCTCCGTGGCGTTGAAAGTGAGGGAATGATTTTGATGACCGAAAACACAGATGGCAAATTGGTGTTTTTAAATCCTGATGAAGAGAATGTCGGGAATGGGGAAGGCATCAATTAGTTTGCGGGTATATTCATTGATCAAGCATCGTAATAAAGCGAGCCGGTTGTAAGAATTGCATCTGACATCAGGCTTTCTACAGGGTCTTCACAGAATGACCCTACTTCGTCGAATTCACTAATTGAACCAGGGCCTATGCAACTTCTCAAATATATTTCCAATCACACCAATCTCCCTGAAAAGAGCATTCAGAATACGGTGACCCTACTCAATGAAGATTGTACCATTCCTTTTATTTCGCGCTATCGCAAAGAGCGCACGGGTAATTTGGATGAAGTGCAAGTGGGGGCCATCCTAAATTTCAAGAGTCAATTTGAATCTTTGGAAAAACGAAAGGATTCCATTATTAAAGCTGTCGAAGAACAAGGCTTACTTACTACTGAGCTTCGCCAAAAATTTCAACAATCGGCAGATTTAACTTCTTTGGAAGATTTATACCTTCCTTTTAAGAAAAAACGAAAGACAAAAGCGGAAACCGCCCTAAAAAATGGATTGGAGCCACTGGCCAAAATCGTTATGGTCCAAAATGCTACCGATATTGATGCTATTGCCTCAAGATATTTGAATAAAAACATCGAAAATAAAGAAGAAGCCCTTGAAGGCGCACGTCATATTATAGCCGAATGGATAAATGAACGTAGTGATATCAGAAATCAGATTCGGCATCAACTGGAAAAATTAGGTCAGATAACCACCAAAGTAATCTCCACAAAAAAAGAGGATGAAAAAGCCCAGAAATTCAGGGATTATTTTGATTGGAGCGAACCTATAAACCGTTGTCCTTCACACCGACTATTGGCCATTCTGCGCGCGGAAAACGAAAAATTCATACGTGTCAAAATTGAAATAGATGATGAAAGCGCTATTGAAAAAATACGGCAACGCCTTTTAAAATCAAAAGGACCCTGTACGGAGCACATCAATCAAGCAATTGAAGATACATACAAGCGCCTATTATTTCCTTCGCTATCGAATGAGCTTTTAAAAAAGGCCAAAGAAAAAGCCGATATAGATGCCATTCAAGTATTTTCTAAAAACCTAAAACAACTTTTGCTCGGCGCCCCTTTAGGCGAAAAGCGCATTCTGGCCATTGACCCTGGGTTCAGAAGCGGTTGTAAAGTCGTCTGCTTAACAGCCCAAGGAGATTTAGTACATAATGAAACTATCTATCCGCATGCCCCAAAAAATGATAGTTCTGGAGCCATAAAAAAAATAAGTTCATTGGCCGATGCCTATAAGATAGAGGCAATCGCTATTGGTAACGGTACGGCATCCCGAGAAACGGAACGCCTGATAAAACGCATATCATTTAAGAACCCCATAGAAGTCTTTGTTGTCAGCGAGGCCGGCGCTTCCATTTATTCCGCATCAAAAATTGCCCGTGACGAATTCCCAAATTATGATGTTACCGTTAGAGGTGCCGTTTCCATTGGACGTAGATTGGCCGATCCCTTGGCCGAACTCGTCAAAATTGACGCCAAATCGATTGGAGTTGGCCAATATCAACATGATGTGGATCAAACAAAACTAAAGACCTCATTAGATTCTGTGGTAGAAAGCTGTGTGAATGCCATTGGGGTAAATATTAACACAGCAAGTGTTCCCTTATTGAGCTACGTATCGGGTATTGGCCCGAAACTGGCTGAGAACATCTTCAATTATCGCAATGAGAACGGTGCATTCAAAAGTCGCTCTCAAATTAGAAAAGTACCACGTTTGGGCGCAAAAGCTTTTGAGCAAGGTGCCGCGTTTTTACGGATTAAAGAAGCTAAAAATCCTCTGGACGATTCTTCCGTGCATCCTGAAAGCTATGCTGTAGTAGAAAAAATGGCCAAAGATAAGGGTGTCGTTCTCACAGAATTAATCAGCAACAAATCTATATTGCAAAATATTGACCTAAATTTATATTGTACCGATAGTATTGGGTTGCCCACACTGAAAGATATTTTGGAAGAATTGGAAAAACCGGGATTGGATCGGCGCGAAAAAGCAAAGGTATTTGCATTCAATCAAAATATTCGGGCGATAACCGACGTTCAAGAAGGGCAATTACTACCGGGAATTGTAAATAACATCACCAACTTTGGCTGTTTTGTCGATATTGGCATTAAAGAAAGTGGACTCATTCATATTTCCAACCTATCGAATAGCTTTGTTAAAGATGTAAACGAACATGTACATCTACACCAGCAGGTAATAGTAAAAGTTTTGTCGGTAGACGTAGCTAGAAAGCGAATTCAGTTGGCAATGCATCAGTAAATTCGATGGTTATGAAAAACCTTTTAACTATTCTATTTCTCGCTTCATCGGTCTCCTTGTTCTGTCAAGATACTTTAAATGACAATTCAGAGACACGTTGGAGCATGTTCAAATACGATTTTGGTAATATTATCAAAGGCGTTGGCTATTCGTACAGTAGGCCGCTACACTGGAAAGGAAAACAATGGAAAACTTTTGGAGGGGTGGTTGCAGGCACTGGAGTACTTTATCTTCTAGACGACGACTCATCTCGTTTTATAAGCAACCAACGGGAAAGCGTACCACAGTTTATAAGAGACTATGGTGAATTCTATGGCAACCCTGAAAACAATTACATGGTTACTTCAGGAGTCTACTTAACTGGTCTAATAACAAAAAACGAAAAATTACGAAGAACAGGGGTACTTCTGATATCGTCGGCTACGGCCGCGGGGCTTTTACAACAAATTTTGAAGTCATCGGTGGGTAGGGCCCGACCAGTAAGTGGCAAAACCAAGGATACATTCATGCCTTTTAGTGACAGTAGAAATTTTCATTCCTTCCCCTCTGGCCATACCATTATGGCGTTTACAAATGCCTATGCCATCGCCAAGCAGTTTAAAAGTCCCTGGGTAAAATCGGGAATCTATTTAGTCGGTTTGATCCCAGGAGTTTCCCGTGTTTGGGATCGCCAACATTGGGTTACCGATTTTGCCATAGGAATTGCCATTAGCATCTTCACTGTTGAATCAATCGACCGGTATTTAGATGCGAAATACGATAAGAAATACAATGATGGTTCTAAAAATTTAAGTTGGAACCTCAATTTTGGTCCCGGTCAAATGGGTCTTGCCATACATTTCTGATGGCACCTACATTATGGTAATCAATAATTTGTAACTTTAGACAAAATCATTTTTTATGTTGTCTAAAAAGTTGGAAAAGGCATTAAACAAGCAAATTAGGATTGAGGCCGAATCGTCACAAATTTATCTCTCCATGGCCTCATGGGCCGAAGTTAAGGGTTTAGGTGGAATTGCAAAGTTCATGTACACACAATCGGATGAAGAACGATTGCACATGCTCAAACTCATAAAATATGTCAATGAAAGGGGCGGTCACGCCCAGATATCGGATCTAACCCAACCTAAAACCGAATTTGGCACCTTTCAAAAAATGTTCAAGGAGTTACTAGACCATGAAATTTTGGTTTCCGCCAGCATCAACGACTTGGTACATATTTCTTTGGAAGAGAAAGATTATGCCACCCATAATTTTCTACAATGGTATGTGGCAGAACAAATTGAAGAAGAAGCATTGGCACGAACCATTCTAGACAAGATTAATCTTATAGGTGACGACAAAGGCGGCCTCTATCTTTTCGACCGTGATGTTCAGCAAATTACAGCCAACAGCGCCGCCGATACACCTAATTAAATTTAACAAATATCTTTTATTTAGATTGATTTAAAATAGTATTTTTGGTGCGTTTGGAAAAATTGCATCATGGGCAAAAAGAAAAAAGCAGCCAAGAAAGAAGAAAAGAAAGCCAAAAAATCTTTGAAAAAAGAACGTAAAGCAGTTCTTAAAGAGATGGTTCCCAAAGGTTGTAAAACTAAATGTTGCAAAAAATATAAAAAATGCGAATCCAAACGTTGTGGGCGTTGTCCATGTTTCGACCTTCTAAAAAAGGTAGCTTAAACCTCCATACTTTCTTTTTTTCATATTCGATTACCAGAAATTTTCTGTTTTTCATTATTGTTTGTTTGTCTTTTTTTCAGACAAGTGCACAGACAATTTCAAAACAGTCTTCACCTCCCCTTTCAGCAGCAAATAACGAAGAGGGTATGTCTCCCGAAAGGTTAATGCGCATCGATGCTATGCTCCAAAAAGCAATTTCAGACGGAGAAGTACCGAGCGTTGTAGCGCTTATTGCCAGAAATGGGAAAATAGTTTTTCACAATGCCTACGGCATGGCCGACAACAAATCTAAGAAAGCAATGGAGAAAGATGCCATTTTTAGAATTGCATCTCAAACCAAGGCCATTACATCCACAGCCGTGATGATGCTCTGGGAAGAAGGGAAATTTAAATTGGATGACCCTATTTCCAAATATCTCCCCGAATTCGGAAAAGCCGAGATACTGGATACGTTTAACGAATCTGACTCTACCTATTCTACAAAACTTGCGAAAAACCAAATAACAATTCGTGATTTAATCACGCATACCTCCGGCATTGGTTACGGAATGATTGATGGTGATGACCGTTTTAGAAAAATATACCAGAAAGCGGGGGTTGTTGACGCTTTCACTTCAGAGAATATTAGTATTGGGGAAAACATTAAAAAGCTATCTCGGCTTCCACTACATCATGAACCGGGTGAAAAATTCACTTATAGTGAAGGCTTGGATGTGCTAGGCTATTTTATTGAAGTGATTTCGGGAGTGCCATTTGATAAATTTCTGCGAACCCGTATTTTCGACCCATTGGGCATGAACGATACGTGGTTCTACCTTCCGAAAGCGAAACACAATCGTTTAGTCTCTGTTCAGTCAAAAAATGAAGACGAAGAATGGGAGAGGTTCGAAGATTCAAGATTTGAGATCGACTACCCTATAAAAGGAGCCAAACGGTTTTTCTCAGGTGGCGCCGGACTTTCAAGTACCGCAAAAGACTATGCCACCTTTTTGCAAATGTATTTGAACGAAGGAGAATTGAATGGAAAAAGAATTCTTAGCCGTACCACGGTGCAAAGTATTATGGGCAACCAAACAGCCGATAAGTTCGGTAATGGGCTGAAACATTACGGACTCGCCTTTGGTGTAGTGACATCCGACGGTCAAGATGCTGGAGGACAAGGGAGCACGGGAACCTTTGATTGGGGAGGATACTTTAATACCCAATATTTTGCCGATCCCGAAGAAAATATAATCGGCATCTTAATGAAACAGACCCAAGGACCTGTAAATGACCAAACGGGCTGGAAATTTAGACAAATGGTCTTTTCAGCCATTGACGATTAAAAAACCACTAACGTACCAAATTCGCTATTGATTCTAGAATATTTTTTTAGAATGCCCGTTCTCTTGTTTCAATTTGTTAACCTTTATAACCGAATACCATTAAAACACTAACATACAAATTAACTACAATTATGAAGAAACACTTGACACTACTATTAATTTTGGTCTGTACCGGTATCAATGCCCAAAAACTAAAAATCGCACAAGGCGAATTTGATTTTTTAAAGGGTCAAAAAGAAGTAAACGTTGAATTCGTTTACGATAATATGACCCTACTTAAGAAGAACCTTACCAACGAGCAATATGTAACGGAGCATGCTGCCGAATTGGAAGAAAAAACTAAAGGTAAGGGCACATCTTGGGAAAAAAGCTGGTATGCAAGTAGAGAATTGATATACGCCCCAAAATTTCTTGAACTAATGAATCGATATTTTCATGAAGATCATGGAATTTATTTTGCTGAAGATTTAACCGATTCGCCATATACACTAATTGTTGAGACTGTTTGGGTTTATCCAGGTTGGGATGCAGGCGTTATGAAGCAACCTGCAAAAGTAACTACCTTACTGAAGTTTGTCGAAACAGCGAACAAAAGCAATGTTCTTGCCGAAATCACCAGTAAAGAAGCTCCAGGAGACCAATGGGGCAGTAGCTTTAGCAATGAAGACCGCATTGGTGAAGGGTATGCCAAAACAGGAAAATCATTCGCAAAATTGATTCTGAAGAAAGCTTTTTGATATTACTCACTAAGCTACGAATAAGTAATAAAATCTTCAGTTAAGCTATACCTTTCCCTCTGTTTCCATATCCGTAATATGGGCAACCGTTTTAACCAATCGAGAGTGGTTTTTCACAAACGGATTGGTCTTGTCCCAAACATACCCTGCCAAAACAGCACAAATCTGCGCTTTGATTATTGTGTTTTCTTGTTTGTGAAAAAATATTTTTTGAAGGTTTCCAGTATACCATTCCTTCACATAAGTAGCAAAAACGCCGACTCCTTCTTTGATATATTGCGAATATTCAATTTCCCAATCGACTTTTTCATCTCGCAATTCCCGTGTAATCAATTTGGCCGCCAAGAGTGCCGATTCTGTAGCAAAAGTTACACCAGAGGAAAAAACGGGATCCAAAAATTCAGCGCTGTTACCGGTAAGCACAAAACGCTTCCCATATAACTGTTTTACCGATTTCGAGAAATTCTTTATCATTTTAGGCTCAAACTCATACTCCAGACGCTCAAATCGGTCATTATAATAGCCCGACAACTTCATCATAGTCCTAAGTTTTTGGCTGTTATCGCCTTCAAAAGACTCCAAATATTCCGTTTTCCCAACATAGCCAATACTGGTGTATCCATTTGAAAAAGGAATAACCCACAACCAGGTGTCAGTATCGATTACATCAAAGGTGATCAACGTACCCTCTTTTCCTTTGGGCCTATTCTCCTCTTTAACATGTGTAAAAATCGAAGAATGTTCGGGTATCGTAGAGGGTTTTTCCAAATCAAGCAACCGGGGCAATACACGACCGAAACCACTGGAATCAATAATATATTTCGCTGAGACCTGAAACTCTTGGCCTTCTTTATCTTTAATTGTTGTGATGGCTTCTTGATCGGTAAAGGCCACATCAACGACCTCTTGCTCAAAGGCAATTTCGACACCGCGTTCTATAAGCGTATCCGTTAAGGTCTTATCGAAATCTGCACGGGGTACCTGCCAAGTCCAATCCCAACCCGAAGTATGTTTCTTTGAAAAATCGAAATTGCAAATTTGACCGTTCTTCATAAACCGGGCGCCTGCCTTAATTTCAAATTTCTGTTTTTCGAGACAGGGCAACAAACCCACCTCCTCGAAATGATGCATGCATCTAGGCAAAAGGCTTTCACCAATTACAAATCGAGGAAATTTACTCTTCTCGACAACTTTAATTTTTAGTCCCTGATTAAACAAATAAGCAGCAGCAACACAGCCTGAAGGCCCCGCCCCAATAATTAATACCTCCACCTTTTCATTATTCATCCCTTCAATAAAATATAGATTCGTTAATTATTATAAATTTGCAAACCAAATTAACTAATTTTATTTATAAATTGATGCTTATATAAGCTTGATCCAATCATAAATGCCAAAAATAAAAGGAAAGTTAGAGATAGAGGATTTTTACAAAGTTATTTTTGAAGATGAACCTATCTCAGTTGACAAAAAGGTCTTTGAAACTGTGCAAAAGAGTTTTGATTTTCTTAAAGAATTTTCGAAAAACAAAGTGATATATGGTGTAAACACGGGTTTCGGCCCGATGGCACAGTATAAGATTAAAGATTCGGAAAGAATTCAATTGCAGTATAACCTGATTCGAAGCCACGCATCGGGCACGGGCAACCCTATACCCCCGAAATATGTCAAGGCGGCAATGCTTGCGCGTTTAAACACCTTAAGTTTAGGCAATTCAGGGGTACACACATCGGTTATTTCCTTAATGACCGAATTGATAAATAAAGATATAATTCCTTTGATTTATGAGCATGGTGGGGTCGGTGCTAGTGGAGATTTGGTACAATTGGCCCATTTGGCACTAGTACTTATCGGCGAAGGCGAGGTTTTTTATAAAGGGGAAAGAAAATCCACCCAAGAGGTCTTTGAAGCAGAGAACCTTGAACCTATTACCGTTGAGATTCGGGAAGGGTTAGGATTGATTAACGGTACTTCGGTCATGACGGGAATTGGTGTAGTCAACACCATTTACACAAGAAGGTTGTTGGAATGGATGATTGCTTGTTCTTCGGCAATCAACGAAATCGTTCAGGCATATGACGACCATTTGTCTAAAAATCTCAACCAGACCAAAAGACACCTTGGGCAACGGGAAATTGCGCGAGCAATGCGCAGTCACCTGAAAGATAGTACCCTTACACGCAAACGTGAACACCACTTATATACCGACAATAATGGTGTTACCGTATTCGAGGAGAAAGTTCAAGAATACTATTCACTGCGTTGTGTACCTCAAATCTTAGGACCTATTTTAGATACCCTGAACAATGTAGAGGCTACAATGATCGAGGAGGTAAATTCAGCAAATGACAACCCTATTGTCAATGTAGAGGACCAAAATGTATACCATGGTGGTAATTTTCATGGGGATTATGTATCACTTGAAATGGACAAACTTAAAATCGTGGTCACTAAAATGACGATGTTGGCCGAAAGGCAACTGAACTATTTGATGAACTCAAAATTGAATGACATCCTTCCGCCCTTTGTAAACCTCGGCAAACTAGGGTTGAATTTCGGTATGCAGGGCGTTCAGTTTACCGCCACCTCGACTACCGCCGAGAACCAAATGCTCTCAAACCCCATGTATGTACATAGCATACCGAACAACAACGACAACCAAGATATTGTAAGCATGGGCACCAATGCGGCATTGATTACCAAAAAAGTAATCGAAAACGGTTTTGAAGTCATGGCCATTCATCTTATCACTATAGTTCAGGCTATTGAATATTTGAAGGTTCAAGACAAAGTTTCTTCCAAAACCAAAAACATGTACGATGCGATTAGAATGATAGTTCCCCCCTTTGAAGAGGATGTAGTAATGTATCCTTATGTTAATGAAGTCAAGAACTATATTATTAACCATCAAAACAAATAAAACAATGAAAGCGCTACAAATTCTATTTATTGCCTTATTTCTTAGCACCTATTTAGTGCAGGCACAAAAATTGGCCATGGTCAAAGAAAAAGACCTTGTAGGCTATATTGATCAATCAGGAGAATATGTTATTCAGCCTAAATTCGAAAAAGCGCTGAGCTTTTCCGGAAAATTTGCCGGCGCCGAGAAAGATGGAAAATGGGGGTATATCAACACCTCAGGGGAATGGGCCATTCAACCGGAATATGACCGGGTAAAAGATTTCAATTCCGGAATTGCGTTGGTCTTAAAAGACGACCAATGGAACTATATTGACGCTTCAGGAAAGGTTTTAGAGACACCCGTACCTGATAAATACTATGATTTCAATGATGGCGTCGCTATTTTTAGAAAAGAGGATAAAATAGGCCTTTTGGGAACCGATGGAAAATTCATCTTGGAACCTAAGTTCGACGAGATTAAAAATTTCTGGGATGGCCGTGCCAAGGTAAGAAATGGCGAACTCTGGGGCATGATTGACAAGAAGGGGGAACTGACCATCCCCACGGAGTACGATGAAATCGGCCGTTATAACAAAAATGGGCTCTGGGGAAAAAAAGGAGAAGATTTGGGTATTTTCGTTGATGGCAATCTTAAGGTTGTTTCAGGCATAGACAAAGTTTGGGATTTCAGGGATGGATCTACCCTCACATACGCCAGAAGTAATAAAAAAATGGGGTTTCTCAACAACAAGGGCGAATGGGTTATCGAACCCAGGTTTGACAAGGCCAGAGCATTTAAAAACGGGTTGGCACCTGTAGCCAATGGCAAAAGTTGGGGCTACATCAACGAGAAAGGTGAAGAAGTCATCAGTTTTGAGTACAAAGACGCTGAAATATTCGCTGATAACGGCCTGGCACCGGTGAAAATAAAAGATTGGGGGTTTGTCAATAAATCAGGATCACTGGTCATACCCGCCGAATATGATATATCGGTAGGCTTTGCATTTTTTCAAAGCGGTGAAGACAAAGGTTTTATCGATGGACTGGCTCGGATAAAAACTAAAAAAGGTTGGGGATTTCTTGACGAAAAAGGAAAAGTTATAGGCGATCAATGGTATAAGAACGCTGAAAATTTTGTCGATACTTCGCAATAGATTCTTGCAAATTATTACATGGAAAACAAAACAAAATACGCACTGGTTACCGGTGGGTCGAGGGGAATAGGCCGAGCAATATGTGTGCAATTGGCCAAAGATTTCGACTACAAAATTCTTATTAATTACAATAAAAATATTGAAGCCGCCGAGCAAAGTCTAAAACAGGTAGAGGAAGCAGGAGGCTCTGGCGAATTATTACAATTCAACGTTACCGATGCCGATGCGGTCAAAAAAGGCCTCGACCAATGGCAAGATAACCACAAAGAAGCTGTCATCGAAGTCATTATAAACAATGCAGGAATTACTAAAGATGGGCTTTTCATGTGGATGAGCCGAGAAGACTGGTCTGACGTTATTGATACAAGTTTAAATGGCTTTTTCAATGTTACCAATCATTTGATACAGAAATTATTGGTGAACCGTTACGGAAGGATTGTCAATTTGGTGTCGGTTTCCGGGTTGAAGGGCACCCCTGGACAAACCAATTATTCAGCTGCCAAAGGAGCCATTATTGCAGCGACCAAAGCACTTGCACAAGAAGTAGCCAAAAGAAACGTTACAGTAAATGCAGTTGCACCAGGATTTATCAAAACCGACATGACAAGCGAACTTAACGAAAAAGAACTTAAAAAAATGATTCCGAGCAATAGATTCGGCAAGCCCGAAGAAGTGGCACACTTGGTTTCGTTTTTAGTTTCCAAAAATGCAT
The DNA here is from genome assembly GCF_900103215.1 of Kriegella aquimaris. Classification (GTDB taxonomy): domain Bacteria; phylum Bacteroidota; class Bacteroidia; order Flavobacteriales; family Flavobacteriaceae; genus Kriegella; species Kriegella aquimaris. The sequence continues at coordinate 118,903 of NZ_FNGV01000008.1, read as the reverse complement.
CTTATATTACCGGTGAAGTGGTGAACATTAATGGGGGCATCTACTCCTAAAATGATTTTGACAGATGAAGCGAGTGGTGATTACGGGGATGGGAATTTATTCGTGTATCGGAAAAAACTTGAAAGAGGTAAAAACATCCCTCTATGAAGGGAAATCCGGAATTGTCTTTGATGAACAAAGGAAGGCCTTTGGCTATCGATCTCCGCTGACCGGCATGGTAGAAGCTCCAGACTTAAAAGCACTGCTTACAAGACGACAAAGAATCAGTATGGGCGAAGAAGCCGCCTTTGCCTATGTTGCCACGATGGAAGCCATTGAAAACGCCAAATTGTCCCAATCATTTTTTGACAAGAATGAAGTCGGCATTATTTATGGCAATGACAGCACGGCAAAATCGGTTATAGAGTCCATAGATATTGTTCGAGAAAAAAAAGATACAACATTGGTAGGTTCTGGGGCCATATTCAAAGGCATGAACTCATCTATCACCATGAATCTTTCTACCATTTTCAAATTAAGGGGTATCAACCTTACCATCAGTGCAGCCTGTGCAAGTGGTTCCCACGCTATTGGAATGGCCTATCATTTGGTAAAAAGCGGAATGCAAGATTGCATCATCTGCGGGGGAGCTCAAGAAATTAATCACTTTGCCATGGCAAGTTTTGATGGTTTGGGTGTATTTGCTACAGATATCGAAAATCCTGAAAAAGCTTCACGTCCGTTCGATCGTAAAAGAAACGGCCTTGTGCCCAGCGGCGGGGGCGCCACGGTAATTGTCGAGAGTCTTGAATCTGCCCTTGAACGAGGTGCGCCCATTCTTGGCGAAATCGTCGGTTATGGTTTTTCCAGCAATGGCGAACATATCTCGACACCGAATGTTGAAGGTCCGGCAAGAGCCATGACTAACGCACTAAAAGATGCGGGCATTGAGGCAAGCAGCATTGATTATGTAAATGCCCATGCCACCTCTACGCCAGTAGGAGATGCCAATGAAGCCAAAGCACTATATCAAGTCTTCGGTGAAAGTGCACCTTACATAAGTTCGACCAAATCGATGACCGGACATGAATGTTGGATGGCAGGGGCGAGTGAAATCATCTATTCTATGATTATGATGCAAGATTCGTTCATCGCTCCGAACATAAATTTAGACGAACCCGATGAAGATGCGGCCAAATTAAACTTAGTTAAGAAAACCTTAAATAAAAAAATTGACGTATTTTTGTCCAATTCATTCGGATTTGGCGGTACCAATTCCGCATTGATTATAAAAAAAATGCTTGCTGCTGATGAATAAAGAGGTTATCATTGAAAAAATAGACGACTTTCTCATTGATGAATTTGAGGTTGAGGAAGATGAAATTGCTCCAGAGGCCAACCTAAAGGAAACTTTAGAACTTGACAGTCTAGATTTTGTCGACCTTGTCGTTGCGGTTGAAAGCAACTTCGGGGTGAAATTATCTGGCGAGGATTTCGTTAATGTGGTCACTCTTCAAGATTTTTATGACCTTATCGAACGAAAATTAGGTTGATTACCGTAAAAACGGGAAATGGCAACGGAATGGAAAGGAAAATCCAGAGGCACGGTATTAGGTTATAGAATTTTTATTTTCTTTATCAAGAAATTGGGCCTTCCAGCGTCTTATTTTTTACTTTATTTTGTCGCCCTTTATTACTGCTTCTTTTCCGGGGACAGTGCACGTTCTATCTACTATTACTTTCGAAAAAGAAGAAAATATTCGACCTTTAAAAGCCTATACTCCGTTTACAAGAGCTATTTTGTTTTCGGTCAGACCATTATTGATAAAGTAGCTATATCTTCAGGTCTTCGCAATAGGTTTACCTACGAATTTGATGGCATTGAACGTATAGAAAACCTACTGAAGAAAAAACAGGGCGGCATTATGATCAGTGCTCATGTGGGCAACTTTGAAACGGCTGCGCACTTCTTTGAAGACCTTGAAGACCTTGACTCAGAATCATTGATCAGCCTGGTCACTACCGATGCGGAACATGCCAATATCAAATCATACTTAGAAAGTGTTACCTCCAAGTCAAAAATCAAATTTATATTGGTCAAGGAAGATATGTCACATATATTTGATATTAAGAATGCATTGGATAATGGAGAATTGGTGTGCTTTACAGGTGACCGATATTTTGATGGTCAAAAAACCTTGACTGCCAATTTTTTAGGAGAAGACACGCGTTTTCCCGCTGGCCCCTTTCTGTTAGGTTCCCGCCTTGATGTTCCGGTGCTCTTCGTATATGTAATGAAAGAGACTCGCAAACATTATCATTTATATGCAAGAACTGCAGAGGTGAAAAAAAGGGATGCCCCGGCATTACTCGAAAGTTATTTAAACAGTGTTGATTGGATACTAAAAAAGTATCCTTTGCAATGGTTCAATTATTATAATTTTTGGAACACAAAAGAAAACGAATGAAGCAAGTACTGGTAATTTATTATTCCCAAACAGGACAACTGCACGAAATTCTCAATAATATTACAAAGACTATTGCAGGGGGAGACCAAGTAAATATCTCCTATTTAAAGATTGAACCAAAAAAACCTTTTGAATTCCCTTGGGACTCAAAAAAGTTCTACGGAGTTTTTCCTGAATCTTTTCTTCAAATTCCTACGGAATTAAAGCCTGTGCCCCCCGAAATACTCAATAACAAATATGACCTTGTTATTCTAGGATATCAAGTTTGGTATTTAACCCCATCCATTCCCATAAATTCTTTTTTAAAATCGGATGCTGCTGAAAAGTTATTAAAAAACACTCCCGTAATTACCGTTGTTGCTTGCCGTAACATGTGGATCCAAGCACAAGAAAAAACGAAAAGGCTGTTGGCAGCTGTAGGTGCAAATTTGGTGGGCCATATCGCTTTGGTCGATCGGCACATTAACCACATTAGTGTCATCACCATTGAGCACTGGATGCTTTCAGGCAAAAAAGACCGTTACAAAGGTGTATTCCCCAAACCTGGTGTTTCCGACAACGATATTCGAGCCGCAGAAAAATTTGGTTTACCGATACGAGCGGCATTACTGAACAATAATTTTGAAAGTTTGCAACAAGAACTACTGGCCTTAGATGCCGTTCGAGTCAATCCTTTTTTGGTCATGACCGACGAAAGAGGTAATATCGTATTTTCAAAATGGGCGAACCACTTGATAAAAAAAGGAGGCCCCAGGGATCCCGAAAGAATGAAGTGGATCGGAATATTCAAATATTATTTGTTATTTGCGGTCTGGGTTATAACCCCTATAGTTTTTATTGTATTTTTGCTCACTTATTTGCCCATGTACCAAAAGAGAAACAAGGAAAAACGCTATTATTCCTCTGTTTTACTAAAGGATAATTGATGAAGGACGTTTACATTACTAGAATATCCAAGTTTTTGCCCAATAGGCCCGTTGACAACGATCTTATGGAAAAAATACTGGGAATAATTAACGGGAAAGCCTCTAAAGCCAGACGTATAGTATTGCGTAACAACCAAATCAAAACCCGATATTACGCGGTTGATGATGAGGGTCAGGTCACCCACAACAATGCGCAATTGACTAAAGAAGTCATAGAGCTCCTGTGCGATGAAGAATTCACCACAAAAGATATTGAGTTACTGTCGTGTGGCACCTCTAGTCCGGATCAAATATTGCCTTCCCACGCCTCTATGGTCCACGGATTTCTAAAAAATCGGAACATGGAAATCAACTCTGTTTCTGGCGCATGTTGTTCAGGTATGAATGCCCTAAAATACGGCTATCTCTCTGTAATGACTGGTCAAGTAGCTAATGCTGTTTGTGCAGGGTCGGAAAGAACTTCTTCTTGGATGAAAGCTGATGTTTTCGAGAATGAAGTAGAATACTTGAAAGAATTGGAAGATAGTCCCATCTTGGCTTTTAATAAAGAATTTTTACGCTGGATGTTATCCGATGGATCGGGCGCCGTTTTATTGCAACCCGAACCGAAAGGAGAAACTCCATTGAAAATAGAATGGATGGAGGGCTATTCTTATGCCCATGAAATGGAAACCTGTATGTACGCCGGTGGTGACAAATTGCCTGACGGCCACTTAAAGCCATGGAGTGAGTACCCCGCCGAAGTATGGGGCAAAAAATCATTGTTTGCCATGAAACAAGACACCCGATTATTGGGTGACAATATCTTGGTCAAAGGGGTCGACAGTTTGAAATTGGCCTACGAAAAAAATAATATTACGCCTGACGATGTCGATTATTATCTTCCGCATATTTCTTCTTATTACTTTAAGCAAGGTTTATATGATGAAATGAAAAATCAGGGGATAGAGATGCCTTGGGAAAAATGGTTCTTGAACTTACAGAAAGTCGGCAACGTTGGGGCGGCATCCATTTATGTCATGTTGGAGGAATTGGTAAATTCAGGTAAATTAAAAAAAGGAGATCGAATATTGCTGCACGTTCCTGAAAGTGCAAGATTTTCATACACATACGCCTACTTAACCGTATGTTAAATGAATTTACTCCCGTACGCCATAACCGATGAAAGTGTTCTTCTTGACCTAATCCCTCAAAAAAAACCTTTCGTGATGGTAGACAAATTACTCTATTTTTCACAGGAACAAGTAGTTTCCGGACTTTCTATAACAGCAGAAAATCTCTTTACGGAAAACGCTATCTTCAATGCGCCAGGGTTAATTGAGAATATGGCCCAAACGGTAGCCTTACATACTGGATACGAGTATTATTTAAAAAAAGAACCTGCTCCAACAGGATATATAGGAGCAATTAAAAAGGTAGAAATCATGGCCTTGCCAAAAATTGGTCAAGAACTGATAACGACTGTCACCATTTTACACAGTATAATGGGAATTACTTTGGTACAGGCCGAAGTTAAATGCAATGAAACTATAATTGCCCTTAGTGAAATGAAAACTGCATTGGCATAATAAGTGAAACAAGTCCGCAATAATATAGACATCAAAAAATTTCTTCCGCATAGGCAGCCCATGCTTATGGTTAATAATATTGCCTATATCGATGCCGATTCGGTAACTGCAGAATTTAATATTTCTCCGGACTGCGTTTTTGTCAAAAATAATGTGCTCTCAGAAACTGGTCTAATTGAAAATGCGGCCCAGGCCTGTTCCGCAATTGTGGGACAAAGCTATTTTGAAGTCGATGACCTCGAAGGAGAGGGTAATAATATTATTGGGTACATCAGTGCCATCAAAAAAGTGGTTATAAGCGATTTGCCCAAAGTAAATGAAACCTTGATAACAAAGGCCAAGCTCATTTCACGATACGACACCGATACCATGAGCATCTGCACAATACAGGGCAGCACTTTTAGAAATGATGATTTAATCGTAGATTGTACTTTGAATTTTTTAATTCATGAGCTCTGATGAAGAAGAATGAAGTGCCCCAAGACAAAAGCAATCTAGAATCGGCAAATATCAAAGATATGTATTATGCCGTTGACGAGAACGGTGAGTATACCACCGAGCTGAGTACAGGTTGGGCACCAAAAACCATCGCACTTGACAATGCCATACAAGACATAGAAGAGCGGGTAGAAGAAGCAAAAGCACAAGTTTTAAACAACAAATTAAGCCCTATTGCCTACTACATGGAACTTCATAAAATGGATCTTGGTATTTTAGCAAGTTATGTTGGGTTCTGGAAATGGCGGGTAAAAAGGCACTTCAAACCCGCAGTATTTAAAAAGCTTACACCAAGAACATTACAAAAATATGCCGATGCCTTCGATATTTCCATTGAAGAATTGAAGAAAGTAGATTCCTGAACCATGAAGATAGATTTCACACACAAACAAGCTGCCCATTGCGAAAATGGCGTAGTATCGAACCTTATGCGCCACAATGGTTTTGAGGTCAGCGAACCCATGGTATTCGGCATTGGCGCAGGACTACTTTTCAGCTACCTGCCGTTTATAAAGGTAAATCACGCCCCAGTTTTCACTTATAGAGCAATGCCAGGTTTAATTTTTAATCGATTTGCCAAACGAACGGGCATCAAAGTAAAGCGGGAAAAATTCAATAGCCCGATGGCCGCCAAGGCAAGATTAGATGAAAACTTAAAAAAGAATAATCCGGTAGGGCTTCAAGTCGGGGTATACAACCTTCCCTATTTTCCCGACGAATATCGCTTTCATTTCAATGCACACAATATGGTTGTTTATGGCAAAGATGGGGGCAACTATCTCATTAGTGACCCCGTTATGGAGTCGGTGACCACGCTTACCGAAAAAGAGCTCGAAAAAGTACGTTTTGCCAAAGGGGCCTTTGCTCCGAAAGGCCACATGTATTACCCTATCGAATTTCCGGAAGCGCTTGAATTGGAAAAAGCCATTGTCAAAGGCATAAAACAAACTTGTAGGGATATGACCGCCCCAGTACCCATTGTCGGGGTAAAGGCAATGCGCTGGGTCGCCAAAAACATCAGAAAGTGGCCCGACAAATTAGGAACTAAAAAAGCAAACCATTATTTGGGACAAATTGTTCGCATGCAAGAAGAAATCGGAACCGGAGGTGGTGGCTTTCGCTATATATACGCTGCCTTTTTGCAAGAATCAGGTAAGCTTTTGAATAACGATGCGCTACTAGAGCATTCCAAAGAAATGACCATTATCGGAGACCAATGGCGTGATTTTGCAGTGGATGCCTCCCGCATTTACAAAAATCGCAGCAGTCAGACCGATGCCTATAACAAAGTAGCAACTCAGCTTGAGGCCATTGCCAAAAAAGAAGAAGCCTTTTTTAAGGCGTTGCGAAAAGCGGTTTAAATAGTCTCTGGCAAAGGCGTAATTTCAGTCAATGCAATCTCTGTTTTTACGAATTCTATGAAGATTTATATCTTATGATCCAAATCAACCAACTATCTAAAAAATATAAAGGCACCGACTTTTTTTCGGTATCCAATTTGGATTTGATTATTCATGAGAAGGAAATTTTTGGATTGTTGGGTCCTAACGGGGCCGGAAAAACAACCTTGATCTCGATGCTTAGCTCTTTGCTAAAACCGACCTCAGGTTCATTTTCCATAAATGGGCTTACCTATCATGATAATAAAAATGAGCTTAAGCAGCTCATTGGTATCGTTCCTCAGGAGTATGCTCTCTACCCTTCCCTGACTGCCTATGAAAATCTTTCTTACTTCGGAAGTATGTACGGCTTGAAGGGTGAAGAATTGAAAGACAAAATCCATGGGCATTTAAAAACTCTGGGGTTGGATCAATTTGCACATAAAAGAATCAAAGCTTTTTCCGGGGGCATGAAGCGTCGCATCAATCTTATTGCGAGTATACTACACCAACCGAAGGTGTTGTTTTTAGATGAACCCACAGTTGGCGTTGACGTACAATCGAAAAATGCAATAATAGCCCATTTACTGGCGCTGAATGAGACCGGCACCACAATTATATATACCTCGCATCACTTGAATGAAGCGGAAAACTTTTGCACCCGTGTCGCTATTATCGATCATGGTGAAATTGTTTGTAAAGGTTTTCCCAAAGAACTAATTGCCGCACAGGAAAATGCTTATAATTTAGAGGAAGTCTTCTTGTCCCAAACCGGAAAAGCCCTTCGCGACCATGCATAAACTGTGGGCCTCGACATACAAGGAAATGCTTTTGCTGGTTCGCGATATTGGCGGATTGGCCATTCTATTTATCATGCCGTTACTCTTGTTAATTGTTATCACACTCGTTCAAGACAGTACTTTTAAGACGATTACCGACACCAAGCTTCCTATTTTAATGGTAGATTATGATAAGGGTACCGTTTCGGAAAACATAAATAAGAATTTAGCAGAATCGAATTCCTTTGAAATAATTACCAAATCCTCGGAGGAGGAGGCCAAAGAACTGGTTTTAAAAGGCGATTATCAATTGGCAATCGTCATACCCGAAAATCTTTCCGTAGACCTCGATCAGAAGGTCAATGAAAACGTAGATGGTATACTCGCCAAATTCGGATTGGAAGAAGAGGAAGGAAGTATTCCCATTGTAAATTCAAAAATGGAACCTAAAGAGGTAAAACTCTATTTTGACCCCGCCACACAACAATCCTTTAAAAGTGCGGTAAAGAACGGTATAGACCGGATGATATCAAAAATTGAAACCCAAACTATTTACAGGGCATTTCAAGAACAATTGACCGAAGATGCATCCGAAGTTATTTTTGATACCGAGAGTTTTATCACCTTTACCGAGATTGTTCCGGGCAAGAACAGTGAAAATATTATTCCGAATTCGAGTCAGCACAATGTTCCGGCTTGGACGCTCTTCGCCATTTTTTTCATCATTTTGCCCCTATCGATAAATATGGTCAACGAAAAAAACCAAGGTACTTTTGTTCGCTTGCGTACCCATCCGGTTTCATATGCAACAGTTTTAGGCGGCAAGACCTTGGTCTACACTAGTGTTTGCTTGATTCAATTTGCGCTAATGTTGCTGGTCGGGGTGTTCCTGTTTCCGGTAATGGGACTGCCAGAATTGGATGTTTCCGGAAGACTACCGCTACTTTTTGTAGTGGCCTTATTTGCCGGCCTGGCCGCCGTCGGATTGGGACTATTATTAGGCACGGTAGCTAGAACACAAGAACAATCGGCACCTTTCGGCGCCACCTTGGTTGTAATTTTGGCCGCCTTGGGCGGCGTTTGGGTTCCCGTATTCGTCATGCCAAAGTTTATGCAGCTGCTTTCGAATATATCTCCAATGAATTGGGGGTTAAATGCCTTCTATGATGTATTTTTACGCCATAGTGGATTTGCTGAAATTATACCCGAAATAGCCCTACTGTTCGGCTTTTTTGTTGTCACTACTTTAATTGCCATTGGCTATAACCAACGAAAAAATGCGGTCTAAAACCAATAAAGAAATCACATATACCAGCGAAATACGGGTACGCTTCGTAGAAACCGACCCCCTGGGCATCGTCTGGCACGGTAACTATATTCAGTACTTTGAAGACGGCAGGGAGGCCTTTGGGCGTCACCACGGCATTTCGTACCTAGACCAGAAAGACCATAACTTCTCCACACCTATCGTAAAAAGTAGTAGTGAACATAAATTGCCGTTACGTTATGGTGATGTCGCCACGGTAAAAACCATCTATATTGATTCTAGGGCAGCTAAAATGGTCTTCCGATACGAAATTTTCAACCCAGAAGGGCAACTGGTCTGTACGGGTGAAACTATTCAAGTTTTTGTAGAACTTGGCGGTGAAATGTCTTTGACTATTCCCGATTTCTTTTTGGACTGGAAGCGAAAAGTCGGACTTTTAGATGAATAACACCTATCTCTCACATAATAATATTGTTTCATCCTTTGGTTTTGATTCACAGGCAGCAGTAGTCAATATCAAAAATGAGGTGTCGGGACTACAACTGGTCGATAACCCAAAAATGTTGCCCGAACCATTTTACTCTTCCCTTATCCCAGCTGAAAAAACCCGGTCCGTTTTTGAGACTTTAAATCCACAACAAGAATATACCCGCTTAGAGCAAATATTATTAGTTTCTTTAGAAAGGGTAATCAAGAAATCTCAATTGGAATTAAATGACAGGGTCGGCCTCATCATATCGACTACCAAAGGAAATATCGATGTGCTTTCGGAAGACAGTCCTTTTCATAAAAACCGGGCGTATTTGGGTGAGTTAGGCAAAATTGTACAATCTTTTTTTGGGTTTAAAACAGAACCTATTGTTGTTTCAAATGCTTGTGTATCGGGAATTCTCGCCGTAGCCATCGCCAAACGATTTATTAGCCAAGGCCGTTTCGACCATGTTTTTATTGCCAGTGGTGATTTGGTTACCCCTTTTATACTATCGGGCTTTCATTCTTTTCAAGCGTTAAGCCCTACCCTTTGTAGACCATATTGTAAAACTCGCTCAGGCATTAATATTGGGGAAGTGGCGGCAAGTGCCCTGGTCACGAGAAGTGATGCCAATTTAGCGGAGGAAGCCGTCAAAATTTTAGGCGATGCCTCTTGCAACGACGCCAATCACATTTCGGGTCCGTCACGCACAGGAGAAGGACTGTACAGGGCAGTAAGATCGGCCCTCAGTGAAGCCGGTCTGGTTTCCGAAGAAATTGACTATATATCGGCCCATGGCACGGCAACCTCTTTCAATGATGAAATGGAAGCTATCGCTTTTGACCGATTAGGCATGCAAAAAACACCTTTGAACAGCCTAAAAGGATATTTCGGGCACACCTTAGGTGCCTCTGGCCTTATGGAAGCGATTATAGGCATGCATTCATTGCACCAAAACACCCTATTCACATCTAAAGGATTTCAAGAATTAGGCGTATCAAAACCCATAAATGTTATCACAGAAACCACCCCAAGAGAGCTGAAAACATTTCTAAAAACAGCTTCAGGCTTTGGGGGGTGCAATGCAGCCGTAATCTTTCAAAAATTGCAAAAATGATGAAAGACAATTACCGAATAGCATCCTATTGCCACATCAAGAACAATGAAATATCTCTGAATGGAGCGCTTATATTTAAAGGAGAGGGGCCTTTCAAAACTTTTATAAAAATGGCTTACCAACATTTCGCCGTTGATTATCCCAAATTCTTTAAAATGGATAATTTGAGTAAGTTGGCATTTATGGCGGGCGATGTACTTTTAAAACACGAAAAGGTATCCCCCGAACAGGAAGAAAATATCGCCATCGTTTTTTCTAATCGGGCATCAAGTTTGGATACAGATCGAAAGCATCAGGAATCTATTCAAGACGTAACGGCGTATTACCCGAGTCCGGCAGTATTTGTATATACCTTACCTAATATTTGTATCGGTGAAATTAGCATCAAGTACAAACTGTATTCCGAGAATAGTTTTTTTATCTTTGATGCCTTTAACCCCGATTATTTATTCGAATATAGCAGTAGCATATTAGATTCCGGAAAAGCCGAAAAGGTACTTTGTGGCTGGGTTGATTTCGATGAAGAAAACTACGAAGCTTTTATATATCTAGTTTCACGAGAAGGCAGTTTCATACATAGTACAGAAGAAATAAAAAGATTATATTAAATACCATGGGAGATATAAAACAAGAACTAAAATCAAAAATTATAGAGCAATTGAACCTCGAGGATGTTACTGTGGATGAAATCGCCGATAATGATCCGTTGTTCGGAGATGGATTGGGACTAGATTCTATCGATGCTCTTGAACTTATCGTAATGTTGGATAAGGACTACGGTATTAAACTATCAGATCCCAAGGAAGGGAAAAAGATATTCGAGTCCATTGAAACCATGGCCAATTATATTACGGCCAATAAAACTAAGTAGTCGCATTATGGCTGCTTCCTTTGACTTATGAAAGGCAGCCGACCTGCTAGTTAAAACGGTATCCCTAGAGCCCAAATGGCCGACTAAATCGAAACTTTTTTCCTCTAACCAGAAGGTTTATTCTTCGCCGTCAACTAAGGAAAGAATCTCCTATATCGTCGATATTCGTACTTTCGTAATGAATTATTTCAGTTTCTATAAATGAACAAAGGTATCGCCATAACAGGAATGGGTATCATTTCCGCCATTGGAAACAATGTGGAGGAAAATTATAGTGCCCTGATTTCAGGTAAAACGGGAGTTTCCAAAATTTCCCAGATTGCCACTATCCATAAAAATGCCATTAAAGTAGGTGAAATTGATTTGACCAACGAGCAACTGGAAGCGCAATTGGGCTTGACCCCAGATAACAACTACTCAAGAACCGCCTTATTGGGTGCGATTGCTGCCAAACAAGCCGTGGCCAATGCACAAATCACCAATATGAAAGACTATCGTACCGGTTTAGTCTCCTCTACGAGTGTTGGCGGCATGGATATGACCGAAAAGTATTTTTATCAGTATTTGGAAGACGAAGCTGTGCAAAAATATATCGACGGACACCATGCAGGCGATTCAACCCAAAAAATTGCCCAACAATTGGGTATTGATAAAAGTCTTGTAACAACAATCAGTACAGCCTGCTCCTCAGCGGCCAACGCGATTATGTTCGGGGCTAGATTGATAAAATCGGGGAAATTGGATCGTGTTATCGTGGGCGGATCCGATTGCTTGTCTAAATTCACCATCAACGGTTTTAAGACCCTAATGATCTTATCCGATACTGATAACACTCCTTTTGACGAAAATAGAAAAGGACTGAACTTAGGCGAGGCTGCTGCATTTTTAGTACTTGAATCGGATGAGGCAGTTCGTGCAGGAAACAAAAAAGTTTTGGCCTACGTAAAAGGATACGGTAATGCCAATGACGCGCATCATCAAACTGCTTCGTCAGAAAACGGGGACGGCGCTACCCTTGCCATGGAAAAAGCCTTAAAGGTTGCCGGAATGCAGCCAGAAGATATCGACTACATCAATGCCCACGGAACAGCAACAGCGAACAACGATCTTTCAGAGGGGCGGGCGTTTCAACGTATTTTTGGCCATAAAACACCTGATTTCAGTTCAACTAAACCCTATACCGGACACACGCTAGCAGCAGCGGGAGGAATCGAAGCCGTATATGCTGTACTCGCGCTTCAAAACAATACCATCTATCCCAATCTCAATTTTGAGACGCCTATGAAAGAATTTAATCTGGTGCCTCAAACCCAAACCAAAGAAAAGGAATTGAACACGGTATTATCCAATTCGTTGGGGTTTGGTGGTAATTGTTCCACAGTCATTTTTTCAAAAAAGCCATGAGTAAAGTTTATATCAGCAGCGTAGCTTCCATCTCATCACAAAGAACTTTTGATAATTCGGAGTTTCTAGATGAAATTATCGACCATGACGATACGGTGCTGTCCGTTGTTGACCCTAATTACAAAGATTATATTCCTCCCGCCGCTGCCCGTAGAATGGCTAAAGGCATAAAAATGGGAGTCGTGGCTTCAAAAATCGCGCTCCAAGAAGCGGAGTTGGAAAATGTAGATGCCATTATCACAGGAACCGGACTTGGTTGTACGGTAGATTCCGAAAAATTTGTCAGTGCCCTTATCGATAATGACGAACAATATTTGACACCTACCTCCTTTATTCAATCAACGCACAACACTGTTGGCGGTCAAATAGCCTTGGGGCTCGGTTGCAAGGGCTATAATTTTACCTATGTGCATGCTAGCATTTCTTTTGAATCGGCACTTTTAGATGCACAATTACAACTGGAAAACGATGAAGCTTCAACAATTTTGGTGGGAGGGGTCGATGAATCTGGAGACCATACGGTTAAAATACATCGACTGATAAACCACATAAAAAAGGAAAAAGTAAAGTCTTCCAGCCTCTTTAAGTCTAAAACGAAAGGAGCCGTATTCAGTGAAGGAGCAAACTTTTTCGTGCTATCAAATTCAAAAAAAAATGGCGCGTATGCAGAGCTAGGGGCTGTTGCGACCTACAATACTTTGGCCAAAGAAGATTTGAACGAGGCGCTTACTGTTTTTTTAAAGGAAAACCATTTAGACATTGATGATATCGATATCTTGGTTATGGGCAATAATGGCGATGTTGCTTTTGATGGTTGGTACCACGAACTGAGTGACGGTTCTTTTAAGAATACCCCGCAAGTAGCTTTCAAACATCTATGTGGTGAATTCTATACGGCATCAGCCTTTGGTACTTGGTTGGCTGCAAAAATGATTAAGGCACAAAGGGTGCCTGAAATCGTAAAACTCAATAAGGAAGCTACCACGCAGATTAACACCGTATTGCTATATAACCAATATCGGGGCGAAAATCATAGCTTCACCTTATTACACAAATGTTAAGGTTCAGTACCATAAACGGGCTTGCAATTGCCATTCTCTTTATTCTATTTACAGGAAGCACATTTTATAATATACCCTGGTGGCCCTATCTGGTTTGGGCGCTGGTTTGGTTTACATTGACCACTATCGGTTCATTTCATGTTCGATGGAATTACCACATCAATGCTTTGCATTCAAATAAAAACAAGGTAGAAAATCATATTGCCCTGACCTTTGACGATGGACCACACCCAGAATTTACTCCTAAAATTTTACACCTTTTAGCGCGGTACAATGCCAAGGCCACCTTTTTTTGTATTGGCAAAAACATTGAAACCAACGAAACCCTATTTAAAGACATTGTGACTGCAGGGCACACTATCGGGAACCACACTTATTCGCATACTAAAAGTTTTGGTTTTCTGAGTGCAGAGAAAGTAATTGACGAATTACAAAAAAACAATGTTATTGTACAACAACTTACGGGTAAAGAAATAAGACTGTATCGCCCAGCTTTCGGGGTTACGAATCCGAATATAAAAAAGGCACTAAAAGCGACAGGGTTACAAGCGATTGGATGGAGCATACGTTCATTGGACACCACCCAGCGCTCCGAAACACAAGTACTAAGGAGAATCACCAAGAGTATCGCCAAAGGCGATGTAGTGCTACTACATGACACGAGCGACAAAACCGTAGCAGTTCTGGAACAGTTATTGTTATTTTTGCAAGAGCAGAATTTACAGTCGGTCACGATTGACCAGTTGTTTAACATTAAGGCTTATGCATGACATTCCCATCTTATCCACAGTCCACGCGATAGCGACGCGAGTCGGAGTTGGTTTTTTACTTCTTTTCCTATTTTCGGCTAGTCTACTTGCACAAACCAAAATGGCTCCTGCCGAGGCTACAGCACTCGAGGCAAAGGTCAAAAAACTAGCGCTTACCACCGAAACTATTACCAGTGACTTTATACAGTACAAGCATCTTGATTTTTTATCCAGTGATATAAAGTCAACAGGAAAATTGAGCTATAAGTCTCCGAATCTTGTGAAATGGGAATACCTTACTCCTTTTGAATATGCGCTTATATTTAAAGAGGAAACTCTTTACATCAATAACGAGGGAAAAAAAAGTAATATGGATATGGGTTCCAATAAGCTATTCGAACAACTCAACAAGCTCATCACAAATAGCATTAAGGGAGATATGTTCGATACGGAAGAGTTCCATATTTCTTACTACGAAAAAGATCATGATAGCGAGGTTCATTTTGCGCCAAAAAACCAAAAATTCTCCGATTTCATTAAGGTATTTCATCTTACTTTCAATGAAAAAGGAGAAGTAATAGCGGTAAAAATGGTTGAACCTTCCGACGATTACACACAAATTATTTTTTCAAATCGAATGGTAAACACCCCTTTGTCGGATGCGGTATTTGGTCATTAGTATTTCCGTATTCTTATTATCATGCGGTTCGTATCCGAAACGTCATCAATTTGAATTGTCGGAAACCACGAAAGACTACAGTATCAATCCCTATTTTTCAGATCCGGCAAAAGACTATGTCTATAAGGCCGATATATCGATTTTTGAGAAAAATTTCAGCGGCATATTCATAGTGAAGAAATTGGGGCCAGATATACACAGAGTGGTTTTCACTACAGAAATGGGCAATAAGATTTTCGATTTTTCCTTCTTGAAGAACGGGTTTAAGGTAAATTATGCAGTGCCCAATATGAACAAAAAAATATTGATTCGTATCTTAGAGAAAGACTTTAAAGCCCTGATTACCGAAAATCCTTTATTGAAAACAAGTTTTAAGAAAAATGAAGAAACCATTCTAGAATGTGTAATTGGCGATTCAAAGCATTACTATTATTCCAAAGAACAAAGACTGTACAAAATAGTACGTGTAGCTCGTGGAAAGGAAAAAGTAGAATTCAAATTTTCGGAAATTGATGGGAACAAGTCAACTAACATCCAAATTCTGCACAAAAAATTTGATTTGAAAATCTTATTAAAAGCTATTTAACATGAGAAGAATAATTATCATAGCGATACTGTTTTCATCTGGCTTCATCTTCGCCCAAGGAAATACAAAAATGGCACTGCGAATGGGCTTGAACAATGCCAAAATTTTAAATTCGACCTTACACACCAAACCAGGTTTGTATGTAGGATTGGCTTTGGCCGTACAATTTACCGAAAACTATACCCTTCAGCCCGAAATCACTTATTCAAAACAGGGTGGCGCATCAGAAACCCAAGGGCTCGAAGATATCGACATAAATTACGTATCACTTGGTGTTGGAAGTAAAATTTTTACCCAAGACCAACATTTTCATTTTATCTTGGGCCCTAGTTTAGACTTTAACTTTGACGATAACTTCATTAGTCTTGTGAATGCCAACGGTGACAATCTTGAGGTCACACCAATCGACTTTTCGCTTTTCGGAGGTATTGGATATGAATTCGATTTCGGACTGGCCCTCGAACTGCGATACAAGCAAGGATTATTGGATTTAGATTTCAACGATGACGGTGATTATGGTGATGATATTGAGAAAAATCAGTTGAATAGGGTAATACAAATAGGCGCATTATATAAATTAAATTTCTAGCGGAAATACGCTTTTGACATTAAGTTCGACTCAAAACTTTACCTTTGGGGCGCTATATAAATACCAACGGTTTTAGAATATGTTGATAAAAGAACTATACACGATAAAAGCTTTTGAACAAAATGGAGAAAATGTTGCCGCCACGGTAAAACTTTATAAAGAGCATGATATTTTTAAAGGTCATTTCCCCGGAAACCCCGTAATGCCGGGGGTTTGTATGATTCAAATCATTAAAGAACTTACCGAAAAAGCTGTAGGCAAAGAGTTGTTTTTATCTACCTCTTCCAATATAAAGTTCATGGCTATTATTAATCCTGAAAAAAATGACACTTTGGTGCTAAATCTGACTATTTCTGAGGATGATAACCAAATAAAAGTAAAAAACACTTCCTTTTTTGACGATACATTGGCATTAAAATTGAGTGCTACTTTTAAAATCTTGAATTAGATGAAAGTTGTAGGCCTACTTATTGTTCTTCTTTTTTCTACGTGGGCAAACCCTGACCTTTCGGAACTTCGAAAAAATTACCCAAAGGCATCCAATAGTGAAGCGATTACCAATGCACTGCAAAACGAGCTTATCAATGTGACAAAAGAAGATGCAAAAGTATTAGTAGCCTATAAAGGGGCCGTGTCTACATTAATGGCCAAATATGCGAAAGGAATTAGGAATAAAAAAGATTTTTTTAAGACCGGGGCCGAACTTATTGAATATGCCGTTGAAGCAGAACCGGAGAATGTAGAGATTCGGTGCATTCGATTGAGCGTTCAAGAAAATTCACCTAAAGTCGTAAATTATAAAGACGATATTCCTGAGGACAAGCAATTTTTATTAAACAATTATAAAAGTACTTCTTCAAAAGCCGTTGCTGCGTTTATTAAAAATTATGTTATGGAATCTTCCCTCTTCGATACGTCTGAAAAGCAATTGTTTTAGGAAATCCATTATGTATCTTTGTTGAAACTTAAGCCCTTTCACCGAGAAGTGGGGTTTATAATCGATGAGCCTTGCCGACTTTCACCCCTTCCAACGCTGAAATTATGACACAGCTCGAATGTTGTGTTATAATTCCAACCTACAATAATTCCAAAACCTTAAAAAAGGTGCTGGATGGCGTATGCACATATACATCTGACATTTTGGTAATCAATGATGGCTCTACCGATAACACTTCAAAAATTCTTGCCGATTATCCTTCAGTCGAACAAATTCATTTAGAGGAAAATAAAGGCAAAGGCAATGCGCTCAAAATCGGATTTAAAAAAGCTGTAGAACAAGGTTATCAATTCGCGCTGACCATTGATTCAGACGGACAACATTTTCCGGAAGACATTCCCATTTTTATAAATGCACTAAAAGAGGAATCTTCAAAAAAGGTGCTATTGATCGGTGCACGGAATATGGGTCATTCCTCAGTGCCGAAAAAAAGTAGTTTCGGCAACAAATTCTCCAACTTTTGGTTTTGGTTCGAAACGGGAAAGTGGCTAAAAGATACTCAATGCGGCTATCGTTTGTATCCATTATTTGCATTGAAAGACCTTAAGTTTTATACACCAAAATTTGAATTTGAAATAGAGGTTATCGTACGTGCGGCGTGGCATGGCATCAATGTTAAGAATATTCCCGTGCAGGTGAGTTATGACGAATCGGAACGTGTTTCCCATTTTCGGCCCTTGGTAGATTTTACGCGCATCAGCAT
The DNA here is from genome assembly GCF_900103215.1 of Kriegella aquimaris. Taxonomy (GTDB): domain Bacteria; phylum Bacteroidota; class Bacteroidia; order Flavobacteriales; family Flavobacteriaceae; genus Kriegella; species Kriegella aquimaris. The sequence continues at coordinate 100,811 of NZ_FNGV01000008.1, read as the reverse complement.
TTTAAATACGTGGTTGGTTATTCTTGCCATCTTTTATATAAAACCTAGGGACCTACTTCGAAAGCTCAGAAAAAAGGGATTCAGGCGATTTTTATATGAAGATTTCCTGCATAACCAAGATTCAGCAAGAAAAAAGGGACTGTCGATTGCCTTGGGGGTTTTCATCGGACTCTCACCGCTATGGGGATTCCAAACGCTTATCGTGATTTTTTTGGCTATCCTTTTTAAATTAAACAAGGTCATAGCCTTTGCGTTTTCTAATATAAGCCTTCCCCCGTTTATTCCTTTTGTACTCTACGCAAGTTCTAAAGTGGGGCAGTTTATTTTAGGGCAGCAGTACTCGTATACCATGGAAGAAATCACTACAGATTTCGAAGTACTGAAACATCTGAAGGCCTATATCGTCGGAAGTCTTGTGTTATCAACGACTTCAGCTATCGTTATTGGCCTTTTGGGATATATATTTTTATCCATTTTCGAACGAAAAAGAATAGCCGTCAACAATGGGTAGGTTATTCTATAGCACATATCAATTCATAGCAGCACGTAAGTGGTGGGGTGCCCTTGGATCGGCACTCCTGCTCGTTGGTCTGATATCCGTAGGTTCCAAAATTCAATTTGAAGAGGATATTTCAAAATTGATACCCATAAACTCCGAAAATGCCGACTATCAAAAGGTACTAAAGACCGCTAATTTTGCTGACAAGATCATTGTAAACATTCAACGTGATGAAACAGGTTCTGTCAATGACCTCACCCAATACGCCACCGCATTTATAAACAGTCTGAACGCCCATTGCGACACCTATGTAAAAAATATACAGGGTCAAGTTTCCGACGACGATATTTCAGGTACTTTAGACTTTGTTTATAAAAACTTGCCTCTCTTCCTCGATGCATCCGATTACAACGAAATCGCCCAAAAAATCAAAGAAGATAGCATTGCCGCGATTACTAAAGAAAACTACAAGACTCTCATTTCGCCGTCGGGCATCGTCGTCAAAAAAACAATTCTCAAAGACCCTTTAGGACTCTCTTTTATCGCTCTTAAAAAGTTACAGCAATTGGGTGTCAGTGATGGTTTTATACTAAAAAACGGATTTTTGATGAGCGAAGACGAGCAACATATTTTGCTTTTCATAACTCCCGTTCATCCTTCGAACGAAACTGCCGAAAATGAAAAGTTTGTAGAAAACCTCTACCAACTTCAAGACCAGTTGAACCGAACTTATACCGGCAAAGCCAAAGCAGACTATTTCGGGGCAGTTTTGATTGCTGTTGCCAACGCCCAACAAATCAAAAGTGACATTCAATTTACCGTGGGTATAGCCCTAACACTGCTCCTTCTTATTCTTGTTTTCTTCTACAAAAAATTGACCCTCCCTCTTATTTTATTTATGCCAACAATTTTTGGCGGACTCTTGGCCATTGCACTTCTTTACCTGATACGCGGTCAAATTTCGGCTATTTCACTAGGTATCGGAGCCGTGCTGCTCGGGGTAACCCTCGATTATTCGCTGCATATTCTTACCCATATTCGAAATGGCGAACCCATCAAAAAACTTTACAAAGAAGTTACCTCCTCAATTTTAATGAGCAGTGTGACTACCGCCTCAGCTTTCTTGTGCTTATTGTTCCTAAAATCTCAGGCGCTTCAAGATTTGGGTATTTTTGCGGCTGTCAGTGTCATGAGCGCTTCGGTGTTTGCGCTACTTTTTATTCCCCAAGTTTATCGAGTATCGGAAAAGCAATCCATTCCGAAAACCTTTTTAGACCGCATTGCCGCACATGATTTCCATAAAAACAAATGGGGACTTGCCGTACTTGGCCTCTTATTGCTTGCAAGTATCTTTACCTATAAACAAGTAACCTTTGACAAAGACATTTCGAAATTAAACTACGAACCCAAACCTTTGGTCGATGCGAGACATCGGCTAGAGTCACTGACCGACATGGGTTCAAAATCCATTTATGTAGCCGCTTACGGGGGTGACAAGGAAAAAGCGCTACAAACTAACGACACCATCTTTTCCGTACTTCAGCGACTAAAAAACGATGGCCGTATTATCAATTTTAGTTCTATTGGCGCCTTGGTGCATTCCCAAAAGGTACAGGAAGCTAAAATCATTCAATGGAAAACGTTCTGGGACACCAAAACGATTGATTCCGTTAAAAACAACCTAGTTACGAGTGGAAACAGTTTTGGTTTTAAACCAGATACCTTTTCGCCTTTTTACACCCTGCTGAATGCCGATTTTGAGCCTCTGCAAATCGAGGACTATAAAAGTATAAATGCTTTTTCCATCGATGACTACGTGACTACAGCAAACAACTTCACCACGGTTACCTCTTTGGCAAAAACAGATTCCACCGGGGTATCAGCTATACATAATGCATTAGTCAATATACCTCAAACCTTGGCAATCGATCGTCAAGGTATGAATGAAACTTTCCTAGGGACGCTAAAAAATGATTTCAACCGATTAATCGGTTATTCGATTCTCGTTATTCTACTCTTATTATTTTTCTTCTACCGTAGTTTTTCTTTGACTTTAGTTACCAGCATCCCCATATTTTTGACCTGGTTTTTAACGCTTGGGGTTATGGGCTTGTTGGGCCTGCAGTTCAATATTTTTAATATTATTATTTCAACCTTTATCTTCGGCTTGGGCATCGATTACAGCATATTCATCACCAAGGGTCTACTTATGGAGCTGCGTACCGGGGAAGAAACATTGGCCACCCATAAAACGTCAATAATCCTTTCGGTCATTACGACCATCTTAGGTGTGGGAGTGCTCGTTTTCGCAAAACATCCGGCGTTATATTCTATTTCGTTAGTCTCGTTAATCGGTATTCTATCCGCTGCTTTTGTCGCCTTTACCGTACAACCTCAGTTATTCAGACTATTCGTAGGCAGTAAGCATAAACGCCCTATCAGCTTTCGATTATTTGTTCATTCCGTACTTTCTTTTACGTATTACGGCCTAGGGGGCATTGTTCTTTCTGTATTCGGAGTGTTACTTAGAATCATTCCCTTAAGCCAAAAAATAAAAATGGCATGGTTTCATAAATCCATTTCCAAATTGATGGGATCGGTATTATACACCAACCCTTTCGTTAAGAAAAGAATAATCAATACGCACAACGAAAGCTTTGACAAACCAGTAATGATTATTGCCAACCATACCTCATTTTTAGACATTTTGGCCATAGGTATGTTGCATCCTAAAATTATATTCTTGGTAAACGACTGGGTCTACAACTCCCCTATTTTTGGCAAAGCCGTTCAGGCAGCCGGGTTCTATCCGGTCTCCAGCGGTTTGGAAGAAGGCGTCGAACATCTGAGAAAAAAGGTAGCCCAGGGGTATTCGCTCATTACTTTTCCCGAGGGCACCCGTTCCAAAACGAACAAAATAAAACGCTTTCATAAAGGCGCCTTTTTTCTTGCTGAGCAATTTCAATTGGATATTTTACCCGTACTTATCCACGGAAACTCGGAAGTGCTCCCAAAAGGAACCTTTATTATCAAAGATGGTAGCATCACCTTAAAATTATTGGAACGAATTTCCGCTGATGATACTACATTCGGAGTAGGATACCGAGAGCGTACCAAAAAAATAGGTGCTCATTTCAAAGATGAATTTCAACGGCTGAGAAATGAAATCGAAGACGAAACCTATTTTCATCAATTGATTTTAGAGGATTATCGGTATAAAGGGGATTCACTGTATTCTACCGTCAAGAAAGACCTTCAAAGTAATAAATCAGTGTATAAAGTATTATTGGAGCATATCCCTAAAAAAACTCATATTGTGCATCTTTCAAACTCTCAAGGCCAATTCGACTTTCTATTACTATTAGATTCCAATAATCGAAAAATAACCACCTATATTGAAGATTTAAATGTCAGAACTATAGTTAAAAGTAGCTATATCACCAACAATTACAACAACCTCCATTTTGTCGGTTCGATAGAAAAAGCTTTAACCGAGAGAGCCGAAGTTCTTGTTATTGGTCTAAATTCCAACCAGAGTAACGTGTGGAATTCCGAAATAAGCAATGAAATTCTTATATTAATCGTATTGAACACGAATAAGGGTGTATGGCCAAAAAATATGGGCGTACCGGGTTTCAATATCGTGACCCAAAATAATAATTTTATTGTTCTCAACCGAGGTAAGGTAACCCAAGCATGAAAGAGATATACGACGTAGTGGTAGTTGGTAGTGGTTTAGGCGGACTAGTTGCCGCCAATATTCTTGCCAAAGAAGGACTCAGTGTTTGTGTTTTGGAAAAAAACAATCAGTACGGTGGAAACTTACAAACCTTTGTACGCGAAAAATCCATTTTCGACACGGGTGTGCATTATATCGGCGGACTCTCGGAAGGTCAAAATTTATATCGCTATTTCCGCTATTTGGGAATTTACGATGACCTCATCCTTAAGAAGATGGATGAGGACGGATACGACATCATCACTTTCGATGGCGACCAAAATGAATACAAACACGCCCAAGGCTATAAAAATTTCGCAGCCTCGCTCACAGCGCAATTCCCCGATGAGGCCAAAAACATTCAAAAGTATTGCGAGGCCATGCAAAAAACCTGCGATAAGTTTCCGCTATACAACCTGAAATTGGGCAAACCCTATTACGACGAGGAAGAACTTTTTCAGCTACCCGCCCGTGACTATATTAATTCTTTTACGAGCAATACTAAATTGCAGGCCGTTCTGGCGGGCTCCAATCTATTATATGCCGGGGAAGCAGGTAAAACACCCTTCTACGTGCATGCGTTATCAGTCAACTCCTATATTCAAAGTTCGTATCGATGCGTGAATGGTGGAAGCCAAATTTCAAAATTGCTCGTTCGCAAGCTGAAAGAGAATGGTGGTGAGGCCTACAAACACCAGGAAGTGGTAAAATTCGGTTATGAAGACAAGAAGATTACTTCTGTCACTACCAAAAAGGGGAAGCAAATAAAAGGGAAACTTTTTATCAGTAACATCGAACCTAAGCTAACCCTAAAATTAGTAGGCGAGGAAAAATTCCGGAAATCGTACACAAAAAGGGTAGACCAAATTGAAAGCACCATTTCAGCCTTTAGCCTGCACATCGTATTAAAACCCAAAACTTTTCCCTACCTCAACAAAAACTACTACCATTTTAAAGACCACACCAAGGTATGGGACAGCCATAGTTATACGCAACAAAGTTGGCCTGAAAGCTATATGGTATCTATGGGAATCAAGAAAAATACAGATGACTGGGCAGATCAATTAACGGCAATAACCTACATGCGTTATGAAGAGGTAGCACCATGGGCCGACACCTTTAATACAGTCGCCCAGAAAAATGATCGAGGACAGACCTATGATGAGTTCAAAAAGGCTAAAATCGAGCAATTTTTGACCGAGTTGGAGAAAAAATTTCCGAATATCCGTGATTGCGTACAATCGGTCTATACATCTACCCCACTATCGTATCGTGATTATATCGGTTGCAACAATGGTTCTATGTATGGATATTCAAAAGACGTAAAAAGTCCGCTAAAATCATTTATTTCACCAAAAACCCGGATCAGCAATCTCTTTTTCACGGGTCAAAGTTTGAACATGCACGGTATTTTGGGTGTTACCATTAGCGGAGTGGTTACTTCATCCGAAATATTGGGCAGGGAATATTTATTGAATAAAATATTGGAAGGGGATAATACCCCAAAAGAAAAACCAATCGTTTGATGGAAAAATTCAAGACTACACCAATACCACGGGTACAGAACATTTCCAAAGAAGAGTTCATTTCGAGCTATTACAAGCCACAGCGACCCGTTTTAATTGAAGGCCTTACCAAAAACTGGTCTGCCTATAAAAAATGGAACCTCGATTACATTCAGCAGTTATCGGGTGATCAAGTCGTTCCGCTTTACAACAACGAACCGACAAAAGGCAAGCAAAACTCCGCTGCACCGGCAACCGAAATGAAATTGTACGATTATATAGAACTTTTGAAAACCGAACCTACGGACCTTCGTATTTTCTTCTATAACATTCTTGAACGTATGCCCGAGCTTGCCAAAGATTTCGAGTATCCCGACATAGGCTTGAAATTCTTTAAAAAACTGCCTGTTATGTTTTTTGGAGGGACCGGATCAAAGGTATTGCCGCATTACGATATGGACCTTGCCGACTTGATGCACTTTCATTTCCATGGTACGAAAAGTGTAACGCTTTTTAATCCTGAACAATCAAAATACCTCTATAAGGTACCTTTTTCCGTACACAACTTGGAAACCATTGATATGGATAATCCCGATTTCGAAAAATATCCGGCGCTAAAACATGTCACAGGTATAGAAGTAGAAATGAACCATGGTGATGCGCTTTACATGCCTAGCGGATACTGGCATTTTATAAAATACTTAAACGGAGGATTTTCCATCACACTCAGGGCCCTTCCAACAAAACCAGGACGCTTGCTAAAAACAGCGGGCAACGTGTTCTTTATGCGTCATTTTGAGAACATTATGCGCAAAACGATGGGACAAAAATGGGTCGATTTCAAAGAAAGCGGAATGATACGCCGCACCAATAATAAATATGGGAATCTAAAGGTATAATGTTCAAAACCGTCAACACAACGCGTATTTTACATTTTCTGCCACTGCTCTTGTTATTGGCATCTTGCGGTGTCTCCAAATCACTAAAGAGTGTTCCTGACATTGGTAAATACGATGCCGAAACACCTAATCGAATCAAAATTTCAGATTCATTGTACGTTTCCGAACACGGTCGACTTACCCATAACAAACAAGGCCTTTGGGAATTGTATGCAGAGGGAAACCCTTTACAAATCGGTCTTACCACCGGGAGTCTTACCCAAGAGCTTTTTCATAAACAGGAAGACGCATTACTTACCAAAGTCGATGAAATGGTGCCTTCGAAAACCAAGCAATACCTGCTTCGCAAATTCTTGGCCTGGTTCAACAGGAAAATGTACCTGAACATCAGCAACGAATATAAAACGGAAATTTACGGACTCTCGCAATATGCTTCGGATACCTATGACCACATTGCCGAAGCGTATCCCAGAATACTTTATCTACACAGTGCGCATGATATTGGCCATGCACTTCAAGATTTGGCGTTGGTAGGTTGTACCTCCTTCGCGGTTTGGGGCAATAAAACAGCGGACGGCAAGCTTATCATCGGCCGGAACTTCGATTTTTATGCCGGAGATGAATTTGCGAAAGAGAAAATCATCGCCTTTATCAACCCAGAAAAAGGGCATAAATTTATGTCGGTAACTTGGGGCGGTATGATCGGTGTGGTTTCAGGTATGAACGACCAAGGCCTCACGGTTACGATTAATGCCGGAAAATCAAAATTCCCTACAGCCGCCAAAACGCCCATTTCCATAGTAACCCGAGAAATATTGCAATATGCCTCGACCATAGAAGAAGCCGTTGCCATAGCAAAGAAACGAAAGGTCTTTGTTTCAGAATCTATTTTTGTGGGTAGTGCCAAGGATAAAAAAGCAGCCATCATTGAGGTATCGCCAGAAAATTTCGGGGTGTACGATGTCCCCAATTCCACTCAATTGATATGCTCTAACCACTTTCAGAGCACTGCCTATGCCAATGACAAAAAAAATCAAGACCATATTTTAGAGAGCCATAGTCAATATCGCTATGATCGTATGGAGGAACTTCTGGGTGAAAGCACCCAAGTTACCCCGCAAACCGCTGTTGACATTCTTCGCAATAAAGAAGGATTGAATGACAAAGCCATCGGTTATGGCAACGAGAAGGCTTTGAACCAATTACTCGCGCATCACGGTATCGTATTTAAACCTGAGGAACTCAAGGTCTGGGTTTCGGCCAACCCTTATCAACTAGGTGAATTCGTGGCCTACGATCTGAACACGGTTTTTCAGGATGCGGAGAAGAAAACGCTCAAAGTAACTTTGGCAAAAACAGCAATGAACATTGCGGAAGACCCATTTCAATACAGCACGGCATTTAATAATTATCAGATTTATCGGAAACTAAAAGAAAAAATAAGTGCCGCCATTACAAACGATGAACATCTATCACCTGAAACGCTGGAGGCATTAAAAAAAAGTAATCCTGATTATTGGGAAGCTTACTACCTCATAGGAAGATATCATTATGAAAAGGGATATTACACCGCCGCACTGAACGCTTTTACACTGGCTAACACCAAAGAAATTACTACTTTGCCTGACCGGAAAGGGGTTGAAAAGTATATTAAAAAATTAAAACACCGTTTACATCCATGATTCCTGAAATAGAAAAAGCATCATCAGAACGTATAAAAGTCTTTCAAGAAGGCAAATTGAAGGAGCTCATGGTATACTTACAGGAGAATTCGCCCTACTACCAACGCCTTTTCGAAGAATACAAAATAGAACCACAGCAAATAAATACTTTGGAAGATTTGAACAAGATTCCGACAACGTCCAAAGAACAATTACAGCAGTACAATGACGATTTTTTATGTGTTCCGAAATCAAAAATAGTCGATTTCGTAACCACTTCCGGCACGTTGGGCGAACCGGTAACCGTCGGGCAGACCGATGCCGATTTAGATCGCCTCGCCTATAACGAAGCGATTTCTTTTGCTTGTGCAGGCGTAGAACCAGATGACATCCTGCAACTCACCACCACCTTGGATCGGCGATTTATGGCGGGACTCGCCTATTTTCTGGGAGCACGAAAACTGGGTGCGGGCATTATCCGGGTTGGGGCCGGTATTCCCGAACTGCAATGGGATACCATTCTCAAGTTCAAACCTACTTACCTGATCGTGGTTCCCTCTTTTCTATTAAAGCTCATTCAATATGCCGAACAAAATGGAATTGATGTAAACGCTTCTGGAATAAAAGGAGCTATTTGTATCGGGGAATCGTTGCGCAACCAAGATTTCTCACTCAATATTCTGGCAAACAAGATAAAATCGGCTTGGGATATCGAACTGTATTCCACCTATGCTTCCACCGAAATGAGCACGGCCTTTACCGAATGCCATGCCCAACAAGGCGGACACCAGCATCCGGAACTGATTATCGTAGAAGTGTTGGATGACAATGAGAATGCGGTGCCAGCAGGTGCGGTCGGCGAACTTACGATTACCACGCTTGGTGTCGAAGCTATGCCTTTGCTTCGATTTAAAACCGGTGATATGGTGGTGGCCCACACTTCTAACTGTAGCTGTGGTCGCAATACCATACGTTTAGGACCTTTGGTAGGAAGAAAAAAACAAATGATCAAATACAAGGGCACCACTTTATACCCGCCCGCCATGGACAATCTTTTGAACGATTTTAGCGAAGTGGAAAGTCATGTCATCGAAATATACCACAACAGTATCGGCACCGATGAAATAGGTATAAAGATTGCAACCGACACACCGACCGACCGATTATTACAAGCGATAAAAGATCATTTTCGATCCAAACTTAGGGTATCGCCAAAAATCGAGTTCTGCGAAATCAAGATCGTACAAGAGCTCCGGATGTCAAAATTGGGCCGTAAGCCCGTTACCGTTATTGATCGCAGGTGACGAGAGCAACGAAGCAGTTACATGACGCCATTGCGAGCGCAGTGAAGCAATCCGTTGAATTTGTCTCCGACCTCAACAGTTTGCTTTGTCGTCTCAAGTTGCAAACCTCAGAAACAATACGTGCGGCCCCTCGCAAAAACGCCATTGCGAGCGTAGTGAAGCAATCCGTTGAATTTGTCTCCGACCTCAACAGTTTGCTTCGTCGCCACAAGTTGTAAACCTCAGAAATAATACGTACGGCTCCTCGCAAAAACGCCATTGCGAGCGCAGCGCGGCAATCTGTTGAATTTACCTCTCTAATTTAAAAGCTTACCTCATTACATTGCAAACACCCAACCCTCAGATAAATCTTTCCAATGTGGGTTTATAGACTGAATCAAAAGTTCCTTTCGTTTTCTATTACCTGCCTTTAGTTGCTTTTCTCTGGCTATGGCTTGAACAATGCTATTATATTCCTCAAAATATACAAGTTTCCCACAGTTATATCTGGCAGTAAAACCTTTATAATATTTCGTTTTATGTTGATAAACCCTTTTAACCAAATTACTTGTTACCCCACAATAGATTACGGTGTTATTCTTATTGGTTATTAAGTAAACGAATGATTTTTTCATCTTGTTGTTTTAAAGTTCCATGACGCCATTGCGAACGAAGTGAAGCAATCCGTTGAATTTGTCTCCGACCTCAACAGTTTGCTTTGTCGTCTCAAGTTGCAAACCTCAGAAACAATACGTACGGCCCCTCGCAAAAACGCCATTGCGAGCGCAGTGAAGCAATCCGTTGAATTTGTGTCTCATATAGATTTATCACTTCGCCACAATTTCTTTGTAAAGAGACAACTTTATAAAAACCAAGCAATCCCATGACCGCATAAATACAGAACATGGGATTGCTTTATCAGGTTTGTGGAAATACTACTTCCCCAACATCAAAAGTTCGTTGCAGCGGACTTCGGTTATATAGCGTTTTTCACCCTCTTTGGTTTCATACGAACGGTGCGTCAATTTACCCTCAACAGCGACCTGCTTGCCTTTGATTAAAAAGTTCTCGACAATATCCGCGGTCTTACCCCAGGCAACTACATTATGCCATTGGGTGTCTTCTACTTTTTCGCCCTTCGCATTTTTATAGCTTTCGCTGGTGGCGATTGAAAATTTGGCGAGCTTGTTGCCTCCATCCAAGTTTACGATTTCTGGGTCGTTACCCAAGTGTCCAATCAACTGTACTTTGTTTCTAAGTGCATTCATAATAAAAGGTTTTAATGTTAAACAGTTAATACTATCGAACGGCTGTAATACTGAGACGAACCCAATATTAATTCGACACTGCAAACATAAAACGGACATCAAAAAAGATTCGGTTCGGAAATAATTACTTTCGTTTGTAAACGTTTGTAGTCGTTTAAAAATGGCTTGATGCCCCTAAATATGGGAACTAGAAACATCAAAGAGAAATTGTATTTTTAAACCGGATACTACATTTTTGACTAAGTTGTCGCATCCCCCTCTTTAAATAGAGCTGTAGATTTGCCCTTCAATTGGACATGACCATGGGCAAAACAGGAATGGCAACGGCCTTTAACGCCTTCTTATAACCTCTAAATTCAACTTGAATATTCTTAGTATTCGAATTGACCGTATTATCAAATAGATTTTCATAGTAGGCTATGCCTTCCAATAAATTGTTTTTAAAGGATGTCCATTTTTTAATGTGCTTAGCCGTTATTTGATCTGTAAAACTAGCGATGTCATTTTGTAAATAATCGATATACATTTTCAATTCTTTAACGAACATATTCGGTCTATTCGCTTCGGCAAGAACAGAAGTATTTCCGTAGATATGTTGAACCATTTGAGATAATGACACTTTTTTATCAAAATAAGCCAAGTTGGGTCCTGGGCAAATAACAACACCTTGCTGTTGCCCTTTGATGCGCATATCATTTTCAATATATGAGGCATTGGCGAGCCCAACGCAAAGGCATGATTTTTCTGTAATTTTCGTTTTAGTCGCTTCATAATTGCTGTAAGACATCGTTTCTTTTTTAGCTTCAAGCTCGTTCAGCTTTATATCTTGATACTTTTTTGATGCGGTACAAATACCTTCAGGACCAAACTCTTTACTCAATGCCAGAAACTTTTTGGGGCAAGAGCTTCCCGCCTTATAACTTTTTATTCGGCTTTGTTTATAAAAATCATTGGACGAGCCCTTAATGGTATTAAAAGGAACTCCCAGAGGTGAAATATCACTTAAATACAAATCCGCTTCTTTAGCATTCGCCAACAAAGTCCGTGTTTTTTCATCCACTGATGTGGCCTCAGGTACTAATAAGAAAGGAGTTCCCCAACCTACGGAATCCACTTCGTAGGTGTCCATTAAAAAATTGTGTTCAGCTGCCGTACCTACACCACCTTGTACGGTAATATTAATAGGTAATGGTTCTTCAGGAACAAACAGTTCTTTATCTTGTAGGGCCTTTTTTAAAACCGTGTGCGTGTCTTGTAGCAATTCGTGTTTTTTGTTTTTGAATTCTTCCAAAATAGGACCTAACAAATTGCCCTCGGTAGCAAAGGCGTGACCACCACAATTCAAACCCGATTCTATGCGGTACTCGGAAACCCAAAGGCCTTTTTTAGCTAAAAACTTTCCTTGAATGATCGCCGAACGAAAATCGCTGACCTTTAAAGTGATTCTCTTTTTCAATTGGCCTTTTGCATCGGGGAAAAAATCTTTGAAATTTTCGAAATAGCTATACAATCTTGGGTTCATCCCTGCCGAAAGCACTACAGAAGATTCGAGGTTGCTATTGGCGAAGCCTCGGAGTGCCGCGTGCGCATCATTAAATGCTACTGGTAGTTGTTCGTTTTTATTGAAATTATCTTTGTCAATTTTGGTCATGATATTCACATCGATATCTCCGGCAACCAGCTGTGAATCTATATACTTTTTGATATTTTCCTTAAACAACATACCTTCTTCCAACAAACTCAAAAGGCCTTCTTTTAAACTGGATTTATTGGGAAGAATCGCTATAAAGTTTTCAAGGGCAGACTTGCTTTCCGATAATTCTGTTTTAAATCTTTCGAACTTATCTTTCACGAGCGTATCGACTAAGTTTAAGTAAGCAGTGATACGTTTGGCGCGATAATCTTCGGCTTTCTTTGAAATCTCTTGATATTTCAAACCGAATTTCTCACTGTAAAATGCATTCATTCTTTCTAAAAGTTCATCATCAACAATAGAAATTACGGACGAAATTCCATATTGAGCGACACGAATCGGACTATCTACGGTATAGGCTAAACCCATTACAGGAATATGAAAACTATGTGCTTTTTTAGGTACTACCATGAGTGTATTTTAAAAAATAATTAAACTCCAAAGATTGTAAATTCATCGAAGTTAAAAGCTGATAAAAATCATACTTTATATCTTTTATCGCCCAAGATTCAAAAACATAATTCCGGTTTAATCATAGACCGATTTGATAGCCACAGTTAATGGAGACGCCCACATATATTCATGTTTAACGGTACACTCCCAAGATTTCAGTATCTTTGATTTTTTCCAAATAAGACGATCAATGACAAGAATTTTAGTTTTTGCAACGCTATTTTTGATTGCGTTTCAACTCTCCGCCCAAGAAGACCAAAAAGATAAAAAAGAAGACAAATGGGATGTCGCTGCCCCCCAAGGCAACTTTAACTATAAAGACCATACGTTCACGACCGATGAGGGCACTTGGATAAACCTAGATGTGAGTCCTGATGGAAAAACGTTGGTTTTTGACCTTTTGGGCGATATTTATACGCTTCCCATTTCAGGTGGTAAGGCAACTCCGCTCCGTACTGGAATTCCTTTTGAGGTGCAACCTCGTTTTAGTCCCGATGGAAAGCATATCTCGTTTACAAGCGACGCCGGTGGAGGCGACAATATTTGGGTGATGAATGCCAACGGCAGCGATCCCAGACAGCTTACCAAAGAAGACTTTCGATTATTGAACAACGCCACCTGGATGCCCGACGGCAATTACCTTGTGGCACGTAAACATTTTACTTCGGGGCGATCTTTGGGTGCTGGCGAAATGTGGCAATACCATATCAGCGGTGGAACCGGACTGCAATTGACCAAAAGAAAGAACGACCAGCAAGATGTCAATGAACCCAACATTTCCCCAGACGGCAAATATCTTTACTATAGCGAAGACGTCTATCCCGGAGGTTCGTTTCAATACAACAAAGACCCCAACAAACAAATCTATGCCATCAAAAGATACGATTTCGAAACGGGCGAAACCACGACGATTACCGGAGGCCCTGGAGGCGCCGCGAGGCCACAGGTATCTCCCGATGGCAAAAAACTGGCTTTTGTCAAGCGGGTACGTACCAAAACGGTGCTTTACCTACATGATCTGGAAACTGGGGAAGAATGGCCCATTTATGACCACCTGAACAAAGACCAACAAGAAGCTTGGGCTATTTTTGGGGTGTACGCCAATTACAATTGGATGCCTAACAATAAGGAATTAGTTTTTTGGTCTGGAGGAAAAATACATAAAATAGATATTGAGACCCTCAAGGTTACGCCCATACCTTTTACCGTCGATGCTGAAATCAAAATAGCGGAAACCCTTCATTTTGAAAGTCCGGTTGCCCCGGAAACATTTACGTCTAAAATGATTCGGCATGCGGTGACCTCCCCAGATGGAAAAAACCTTATTTTTAGTGCACTAGGGCACCTTTGGACCAAAAAACTGCCCAATGGCAAACCTAAGCGCTTGACACAGGCCACCGATTTTGAATTTGAACCCAATTTCTCTCCCGACGGAAAACAAATTATTTATGTAAGTTGGAACGACGAAAATTTAGGAAGCATTCATTCGGTACCCGCTACTGGAGGAACACCCAAAAAGCTGACCACTACCAAAGGAATTTACAGAACGCCAGCCTATAACCCTTCGCAAACCCTAATTATATATCGAAAGGAAGACGGCAACAACGACCAAGGAACGACTTTCACCAAGAACCCCGGTATTTATACGATGACATCGACAGGAAGCGATATTAAATTGATTTCCAAGACGGGGGAATATCCCTCTTTTACTCAAGATGGCAAACGTATATTTTATCAGACCGGAGGCACCTATTTTGGCAATTTGACCAAAACGCTGGTTTCCGTAGACCTTAACGGAAAAGATAATAGAACCCATATCAAATCTAAGTATGCCAATCGGCTCGTACCCAGCCCTAATAACCAGTGGATCGCCTTCACCCATTTGCACAAAGCCTATATTGCGCCCTTGGTCTTGAACGGAACCGAAATTGACCTTGACGACAAATCGAAATCAGTACCGGTATCGCAAATCGCAAAAGACGCAGGCATCAACATCCATTGGTCAAAAGACAGTAACAAAGTACATTGGACATTAGGCGACGAGTACTTTACCAACAATATCAAAGACCGTTTTACCTTCTTGCCCGGCTCCCCGGAAAAAGTAGTCAAGCCTGATAGCACAGGCATCAAAATAAATTTGAAGATTACTACCGATATTCCTAAAGGAATTATCGCTTTTACCAATGCACGTATGATTACTATGGAAGGTGACGAGGTCATCGAAGATGGTACCATAGTCATCAATGGCAACCGAATCGTTAAAATAGGTTCATCCTCATCGGTTTCGATTCCAAAAGATGCTAAAGTCTATGATGTTAAAGGAAAGACCATTATGCCCGGCATTGTAGATGCCCATGCCCATTTAGGTGCGTTTCGATACGGGCTCACCACACAAAAGCATTGGCCATTATACGCCAATCTGGCTTTTGGAGTCACAACGGCACATGATCCATCCGCCAATACCGAAACGGTGTTTACAATGTCCGAATTGGTCAAAAGCGGTGATATGGTCGGGCCGCGCGTTTATTCCACCGGGTTTATTCTCTATGGTGCCGATGGGGATTTCAAGGCAGTCGTAAACAATTTGGACGACGCCCGTTCTTCAATCAAAAGAACAAAAGCTTTTGGTGCCAAATCGGTAAAAAGCTATAACCAGCCCCGTCGCGAACAACGCCAGCAGATTTTACAAGCGGCAAGGGAAATGGAAATGAACGTGGTTCCCGAAGGAGGTTCTACCTTCTTCGCCAACATGAGTATGATTATGGATGGCCATACCGGTATCGAACATAATATTCCTGTAGCACCGGTCTATAAAGATGTCAAAGAACTATGGAAAACCAGCAAGTCGGGCTATACCCCTACACTTATCGTAAATTATGGTGGAATGAACGGCGAGTACTATTTCTACCAAAAAGATCAGGTTTGGGAAAATGAAAAACTGCTAAAATATACACCCCATGCCATAGTTGACGCCCGTTCAAGACATCGTACCATGGTGCCTGACGAAGAATATGAAAATGGTCACATTTTAGTCAGTAATGCAGTAAATGCTTTGGCCAATGCAGGCGTGAAAGTGAATCTAGGTGGTCACGGACAGTTGCAAGGTCTTGGTGCACATTGGGAATTATGGATGCTGCAACAGGGAGGAATGACCAATATGGAAGCCTTACGTGCCGCCACCCTTAACGGCGCCCAATATATTGGAGCGGGCAACGATATTGGATCGTTAAAAGAAGGTAAGCTAGCGGATTTGATCGTACTCGACAAAAACCCTTTGGATGATATTAGAAATACCGAAACCGTGAAATATACCATGGTCAACGGCCGTCTTTTTGATACGGACACTATGAACGAAATTGGGAATACAGAGAAGGAACGCAGTAAATTCTGGTGGGAAAACAATCGGTACAACGCTGCTTTTAAATGGCATGAGTCTTCACAAAGTTTTACACTTCCCAAATGCAGTTGTGATTTAGGCCACAACTAGGCTCATCAAAGAATACACCGGTTATTTACTGCCCTGTAGCCTAGTTAGGTTGCGAAAGAGGGGTATTTGCCTCTGCGGGCGGAGAGTTAAAAAAAACATCGTCATTTTACCTTGTTTTATAATCTCTTTAGTGGCATTTGTCATATTGTTTTTTTGCCTTAATTTAGAGACTCTCAGAACATTAAAAAAATGGAACAGGTTACAATAAAAGCCTCAATCAAATCTTCGTTGAATAAAGTTTGGGACTATTGGACAAGCCCCGAGCATATTGTCAAATGGAATACAGCTTCTGAAGACTGGCACACAACAAAGGCAGATAACGATCTTCGGGTTGGAGGTAAATTTATGTCGCGAATGGAAGCCAAAGACGGTAGTTTTGGTTTTGACTTCGAAGGAACCTATGACGAGGTGGTACCCCATAAGCGTATTGCCTATACCCTGGACGATAATAGAAAGGTAGTCGTTACCTTTACCGAGAAAGAAGGCAAAACAGAAGTTGTCGAAACCTTTGAAACCGAAACGGAGAATCCCGTAGCTATGCAACGTTCTGGATGGCAAGCTATTTTGGATAATTTTAAGGTTTATACGGAAAAGCATTGATGCCCTAAAACCAATTTATGTTAAGCAAAAAACAATATGCAAACGGGCAAAAAACCTATAAGTTAATGGATAATATGCTCACCTACTTTTTCAAAAACGGGGCTTTAAAAGCCAGAGGTCCTTTCGAAGATGAAAAAATGCAGGGGGAATGGAAATTCTATCGAGAAACGGGCCAGCTTTGGCAAGTGGGCAATTTTAAGAATAACATAAAAAACGGCCCATGGGTACGATATGATAAAAACGATATCATCGAATACAATGAAGTTTTTGAAGACGGTAAAATCGTAAAAAAAGCAACATAACGCTATTATCTTAATGACATGAATAACGCAAAAAGTAGTGTGGATAACTATGTACAGGATTTCCCAAAAGAAACACAGGAAATTTTGGAACTAGTGCGCACTTCCATCAAAAAAGCGGCACCGGAAGCGGAAGAAACCATCAGCTATGCCATGCCCACCTTTAAATTACATGGTATCTTGGTTCATTTTGCCGCATTTAAAAACCATATCGGGTTTTATGCCCTCCCATCAGGAAACAAAGCTTTTTCCAAAGAGCTTTCAAGTTATAAAACAGGAAAAGGGTCTATTCAATTCCCCATTAATAAACCCATACCATTAGAATTAATTACCAAAATCGTCAAATTTAGGGTTAGCGAGAACATTGACAAAGCAACTGCCAAAAAACAGTCTAAAAAGAAATCTAAAGATAGTTGACAAAGAAAACAAAGACCAATGAGCAGATTGCTATTCGCACAACCTATTTCAGTATTGTAGGCAATATGGGGTTGGCCTTGGTCAAGGGGTTGGCCGGCCTTTTCGGAAATTCATACGCACTTATTGCCGACGCCATTGAATCTACAACCGACATTTTCGCCTCGCTATTAGTCCTCTTTGGATTAAAATATGCCAAACGGCCCGCAGACAAGAACCACCCCTACGGGCATGGAAAAATAGAGCCCTTAATTACTTTCGTAGTCGTTGCTTTTCTAGTTACCTCGGCTACAATAATTGCTTATGAAAGTATTCAACACATAAGAACACCCCATAAAATACCAAAACCTTGGACATTGCTGGTACTTGGTGCAATTATTATTTGGAAAGAAATATCATATCGAATAGTTATTAAAAAGGGAATAGAAACGAACAGTACATCCTTAAAAGCAGATGCATGGCACCATCGAAGTGACGCTATTACTTCTGTAACGGCATTTATCGGAATCTCCATAGCCCTATTTTTTGGCAAAGGTTACGAAACGGCAGACGACTGGGCCGCTCTTTTAGCTTCGGGTTTTATATTGTACAATAGTTATTTGATATTCAGGCCCGCCCTCAGCGAAATCATGGATGAGCACCTCTATGAAGACCTGATAGATGAAATCAGGGCAATCTCGATTCAGGTTGATGGAATTTTAGGCACTGAAAAATGTTACATACGCAAGGCTGGTATGTACTATCATGTCGACCTTCATGCTATGGTCGACGGACAAATATCAGTAACACAAGGGCACGACTTGGCCCATAAACTTCAAGACGCCCTAAAAAAAGAAATACCTAGCTTAGGTCATGTGTTGATTCATATCGAACCAGACGATTTATAATACAGTAAAAGAATGTAAAACGCTAGATTTGAGAAAATTCTACTCCAAATTCTTTCTGATATACCTACGGTATTCTAAAAAGAGAAATAACAGCGACTTAAAAAAAAGAACATGCAACACCCCTTTATTGCTGACAAAACTTTTAAAGATTTTAATAACGTCAAGCAGCGGCTTACCAAAGCGGAATATGAAAACTGTATTTTCGAGCGCTGTAATTTTGCTGACGGAGATCTTGCCAACCAAAATTTCATGGAATGTAAATTTATAGCATGTAATCTCAGTAATACCAATCTTACCAATACCATTTTCAAGGATTGTCTGTTTAAAGAATCTAAAATGGTCGGCGTCAAGTTTTCAGACTGCAATTCTTTTCTGATGTCTTTCACTTTCGAAAATTGCATACTCGACTTTGCTTCTTTCTATCAATTAAAAATTAAAAACACTCGTTTTATTGCTTCTAAACTTGAAGGTGTCGACTTTACAGAAACCGATTTAAGCGGGTGCCAGTTTGACCGATGTGACCTTAAGGGTGCTATTTTTCAGCATAGCCTTTTGGAAAGAGCAGATTTTAGAACGGCCTTCAATTATAGTCTGGACCCTGAAATTAATCGTATCAAAAAAGCCTTGTTCGCTGCCCCAGAAGTTGTAGGCCTGCTCCAGAAATACGATATTGTAATAGAACAACAATAAATACTAAAAATGTCACGCACTACCTTAGTTATAGTTCTTCTACTCATCAACCTTGGCCCACCACCATTTCTTGTCGCGCAAAAAATAGCGAAAACAATTGAAATCAGGGGCGTTTATGGTAATCCGAAACCGCTTTGGGAAAAAGGCCATAGTCTGAAGGAGCTTGGTGTCAATTCCATTTTCGTGCATAGTGGCGCATTGACCCACGAGATGGTGAAACGTGCCAAATCTGAAGGTGCCCTGGTATTTGCCGAATTCGCGACCTTGAACGGAAAAAACTATGTTGACGAACATCCCGAAGCTTGGGCAATAAATGAATTGGGTGAAAAAGTGAAGGCCGCCTCTTGGTTTATGGGCGTATGCCCTACCGAACCTGGTTTTCGAAACTACCGTATGAACCAACTGCGCGAATTGATTAAAGAATTTGAACTCGATGGTGTTTGGATGGACTACGTACATTGGCACGCGCAATTCGAAGAACCAGAACCCATACTACCTGAAACCTGTTTTTCCAACAGCTGTTTAAAGACATTCGCTAGAGATTTCGAAATTGAAATTCCCGAGGGCAACACTTCGGAAAAAGCCCAATGGGTACTCAAAAACAAAGAAAAAGAATGGCGTGATTGGCGATGTAAAGTGATTGCCTCTTGGGCAGAAGATATGAAAAGCATTATGGAACAAATACGACCCAATGCCCTTCTGGGGCTATACCATTGCCCATGGACCGATGAGGAATTCAATAATGCCAGACGCCGTATTCTTGGGTTAGATTATGACTTGTTAAAGCAGACCGTTGATGTATTTTCTCCAATGGTGTATCACGGAAGAATGGAACGAAAACCAACTTGGGTGGCCGAAAACATAGCTTGGTTATGCGACAGGTTAAACATCAAAGACAATGCCTATCCGAAGGTATGGCCAATTGTTCAGGCACATAATGACCCACGTATCATTTCCGCCAGAGAATTCGCAACCGTTTTAAAAGGCGGTCTAGAATCTCGGTCAAGCGGGGTAATGATGTTTACTACAAATGCTGTTGCCGAAGACAGCCACAAAATCGAGGTTATGCGTAAATTGTACCGTTCCATCGATTCCATTCAATCATCAAATTAAACTTCCCAGTTCTTATATTAGCCGTTTGTAATCGGATAATTTGTAACTTGTTGCTTATAAATTCGTTGCAATGAAGCGCTATTTCTTCCTATTTTTTCTTATTTGCATAAATGCTCATGCTCAAAATACTGTAGTGCACGAAGAAGGAAGCATGGTAGCCAATGCAAATTTATCAGAAATTGCTTGGATGGAAGGTCATTGGAAAGGTGAGGCTTTCGGTGGCATCACCGAAGAAATTTGGGGTCCGCCTTTAGGTAATTCAATGCTGTTTTCTTTTAAACTCGTTGTCGAAAATACAGTGGAATTCTACGAATTGGGACATATACGGCAAGTTGGTGAAACCTTGGTTTTCGAGCTTAAACATTTTGGAAGCGACTTAAAAGGATGGGAAGAAAAAGACGAAGTCCAAAGTTTTAAATTCGTCAAAATAGCTGGTAATCGTGCATATTTCGATGGCTTTACTTTTGAAAGTATAAGCGATACCGAAATCAATATTTATGCACTCATGGAACACGCCGACGGTACAAAGGAAGAAGTGAAATTCAATTATAAAAAGCAGACTTAATTTGGAAAAAGAATGTTTGGAATGCGGGGAGAAAATTATGGGTCGGGTCGACAAAAAGTATTGTTCCGACTACTGCCGCAATGCCTATAATAATAAAGTCAACAAAGACAGTAAGAATCTCATTCGCAATATTAACAACCGCCTGAGAAAAAATTACCGCGTGCTCGATAGTTTCCAGTTGAAAGAAGGCAAAACAAGAACAACGCGAACCCGCCTGCTCGATAAAGGCTTTGATTTTGATTTTATCACCAATCTTTACACCACCAAAAAAGGAACGACTTATTATTTCATTTATGATTTAGGTTATCTCCCTTTAGAAAATGACTATTACATGATTGTGAAACGCGAATAAACTATCCTTTCATTTACCTTTTTCAAAACATCCATAACCATTAGAAGAGAATGAACGCCGCCCAAATACTTATGGAAAAAATGGAAAACTTCGGAATATGGGAAGGTATGTTATCCGTGGACAGAAATGAATATGTGAAGGTGGGGAATAGTATCGATACCAATATCTATTTTATCGTGGAAGGCAGCCTACGCATTTTTGTAATCGATGAAACAGAAGAGCATACTATTCGATTGGGTTATAAAAATAATCTAATCGCCGCTCTCGATTCGTTTATTACCAACAGACCATCTGACCTCTACATTCAGGCACTTAAAAAAACGAGATTAAAGGTAGTTGGTAAAGCGACGTTTCTTCATTTCATAGAAAGTTCCACTGAAAACAGTAGTCTTTGGCGCATTATGCTGGGTGAACTAATTTATCAGCAAATGGAAAGGGAACGGGACATATTAACATCATCTCCCGAAGAACGATACAAAAGGGTTCTAGAAAGAAGTCCGCGGCTTTTTCAAGAAATACCGCATAAATATATTGCCTCTTATTTGAGAATGGCCCCGGAAACTCTATCACGTATTATAAAATCTTGATTTCAATCAATGTTTAGTTCCCCCGAAGTGGGCAACTTTGTAAAAAAAATAATGAAGATAGCATCAAAGGAACTTTTAGCGGATTTAATCAACCGTACCGAAAATTGCCTGACGGAAGCCGAAAAGCTATATGTACGATCAAATGAGGAACTCAACTATAAAAGCAGCCCTCACACTTGGAGTATTTTGGAGTGCATTGAACACCTGAACATGTACGGGGATTTTTATCTTCCCGAAATAGAAGAAAAGATGGCTAAAAATAATGCGTATCCCTCCATTTATTTTACCAGTGGTCTTTTAGGAAATTTCTTTGCAAAAAGTATGCTTCCAAAAGAAAAGCCCAACAAAATGAAAACCTTCAAAGACAAGAATCCGAATGGTTTTTCTTTGGAAATAAAAAGTCTTGACCGGTTTTTATCACAACAAAAAAAGCTTTTGGAGCTTTTGCATAGCGCTGGAGAAGTTAATCTGAGCAAAACAAAAACGGCAATCAGTATTTCTAACTTTATCAAATTGCGTTTAGGAGATACGTTTAGGGTGGTTGTTTATCACAATCAAAGACATCTGGTTCAGGTGAACAAAGTGCTAGAGCAACTATCTTTGGGCGCTCTTGTTTAACAACGTTATCAATTTTACTGATTCATTCGGCTTCAAGTGTCGTTTGGGCTTATCCTAAAATAAAAATGCCCCCTAGGTGGGAGCATCATTTGCTTAATTAGAAATAAACAAGCCTTACTTATAATTCTGTCCGCTTAATTTTAAGGCGGCGATAACGATATCTTTCCTACTGATCTGACCTACGAGTAGACCATCTTTCATCACGGGCAATCTTCTTCTGTGATGCTTGTCAAAGATGCCTGCGGCATCAAAAATGCTAATATCATGAGGTATAGTCTCTACCTCCTTAGTCATAAACTTTTCGACACTTTTGTCTAAAATGGGTTGATTGAAGTAACGGCTTTCCGAAATTTGTTTCATACAGTCCGCTTCTGAAATAATGCCCACCAAGAAACCATTATCATCAAGTACCGGCCCCCCAGAAATTTTAAACTTGGCGAGTGCCTCCATGACTTCTAAAATAGATTGATCTGGTGTAAATGTCACCAATTTCTTGGTCATATAATCTTCAACTAAAATAGGTGCATCAAATTCCTTCTTCGTAGTCCTACGTATTCCTTGAAAACTTTTTATTCCCATATCATTTGATTTTAGGTTAATCTTAAATATAATGAATATTTTCGAATTATCTAAATAAAACTAACGAAACACATTGGCACATTAGAATTTTATAGTTTTAAATTATAATTTCGCTGTATGAAAAATAGCACATTTGAAAAATAGAATCGGGATACTTGGTTGCGGATGGTTGGGGTTGCCTTTGGCTGTGTCTTTTGTAAAGAGTGGGTACCACGTTTACGGAACCACTACCTCCAAAGATAAATTGGTCGAACTCGAAAACAAAGCCATTAATCCCTTCTTGATTCGCCTTTCCGAAGTCGGAATTGATGGTCCCATTGCTGATTTTCTCTCCGAAATAACCATCTTGGTCGTAAATGTGCCTCCAAAGCTTAGAGGAAACAATGCAGAAAATTACTTTCAGAAAATATCATTGTTGCATCAAGCGATTAAAAAGTCAACCGTTAAGAATATAATTTTTATTAGCAGCACTTCGGTCTACGGAGACATTCAGGGAGAAGTTACCGAAGCAACTATCCCAAAACCGGTCACCGATTCGGGAAAGCAACTTTTAGCATGCGAAGCACTATTTCGTAATGACCAAGAATTAAAGACGACGATTATACGTTTTGGTGGACTCATTGGCGATGACCGACATCCGGCCAACTTCCTTTCAGGAAAAAAAGGGCTTTCAAATGGTTCGGCACCTATCAATCTCATTCATCAAACGGATTGTATTCGAATCATCGAAGCAATTGAAAAAGAGGGGTGGTGGAACGAACTCTTCAATGCCGTATACCCACATCATCCATCCAAAAAAGAATACTATACGGCATCCTGCTTAAGAAAGGGCCTCCCAATACCAAGCTATATCGACGATAATTCATTAATTGAAAAGTACGTAAAATCGAATCATCTAATGACTGTTAAAGGATTTCGATTCAATACATCAATAACGGATTGATTCACCACAGAAAATCACACTTTCACAACAAAAACCGCCCGATCATGTTAATACGAAAGGCATTTCATCGATTAAAAAGTACCTTTATTTCATAATTTTAAAACTATTTGCATGGAAAATTCTAATTTAAAAAGGCGCATTCTTTCAGAATTTGAAAGTTTAGTTGCCGTAAGTTGTCCGAAGCAAAAAGTTCCCCAGAAGTACAAAAATCTGCATGTTGCCATTTTAAAAAATCACTACAATGCAGCAGATGTTGCGATTGACTATCATCGGGGAAGAGTAGAAATGGACGTCATTTTAGACGATAAGGATTATGATCCAAAAAAGGTAAACCTTTGTGTACCAACATTGCATGTAAACTTATTATTCAAGAATCTATTTGATTTTTTGAAAACATGTATTGACAAAGACAGTAAGAGTTTAGCCTTTTACTCGAACCTATTGCATTCCTATTCGGGCGAAGGCAAAGATGCATCGCTTAGATTAGCTTAATCAAGAATTCTAAATTAACTCATATTAAAGGATGCCATTCGGCGTCCTTTTTTGTTGACTTATACGGGTTTAACGGTTTCATTAACGAATAGCACAAAATATTTTATTAGTTTAGCGCACCAAAATTCAACAGTGATGAAGAGAACAGTATCCGTATTATTATTAATGGCAGGTTTTATAGGAGTTGGCCAGAGCACAAGTGAATTGCAAAAACACTACGAAGCTTTTTATAAAGAAATGCGTTTACAGGGTGATATGAACGGTGTAATCAGTGCCCTTACCCATCTTAATGTGCTTTCACCTTCAAAAGAGCGCAAAGACACTTTGGCCTATATTTATGCCAATAACAACAAACATATGCAGGCCCTCAATACCATAGGGGTCGAAAAAGACGAAGCAGACTCCGATTTGGCGGTACAGGTTAAGGCGATTTCGCTAAAAGCGATCAATCAACCCAAACGTGCGTTAGAGCAGTTCGAAATTTTGAACAAAAGAACGCCCAGTCCATATTTGGCTTATGAGTTGGCAGATTTAAAGATACAGACGGGTGATAATACCGGGGCTTCTACAAATATCGAATATGGCATCGCCAACGCCAAAGACGATATGAAATATGCCTTTTACGAACGACAACAACCTTACGAAGTTTCTCTTAAGGCTGCTTTTTTACATCTTAAGGCACTAGTAGCCTTCAATGCGGACAAAGAAAATGTAGATGCAGCGATTGCACTTATTGATGAAGCGCTTAAAATTGACCCTAGCTTTAATCTTGCCAGTCTAAGTAAGCAGGCATTGGAGTCAAGAAAAAATCCGCCACCAGCCCCAGAGGGTGAGAAATAATAATAACCAGAAAAGTTAGCACGTTTCACCTTTTTTTGACAAAAAGAGGAAAGAAATGCTTTGGGATTACCCCCTATTCCTCAAGTATCAACTTGGTGTCGAGCGTATTGTTTACAATGACATTAAACTGATTGCGCAGGGCATTGTAGGCGGTAATCATTTCCAATACCGGCTCTTCTACATCTAAACGATATTCTAGGTTGCCCTTTATCTTCAAAATATAGGTTTTAAAGACTTTCTGACGACTTTTTATCTGTGGAACATCGAATACCTCAGGATATTTCGAAGCTTCCAGAAGCTTTTGGTTCTCAATAAGATTTTCGATAACCAACTTTACATCTTCAGGATTTTCCACTGTGTACAGTGCGTCGAAGGCAGTGTCCATCGCCGAAAACTTTGGCCAATCTTTTATAATGTCAGTAGCCTTTGCATTGATAACGGCTTTCTTTGGCCAACTTGCAGTCGCGATAATCGAATTAGTATTGTCTTCGACAACCAATGGTCCCTTATTCTCTTTACAGGAAGAAAACAAAAACAAAATGGCGCATGAAATGAATAATTTACCCATAGGGCGAATGTACAAATTTTAATAAACGGTATCTTTGAAGGCTAAAGGATTTAACTCGATTTTAATGCAAAAGAATATTCTTATTTTGGGTGCTTGCGGACAAATAGGTACCGAATTGACTCTGGCTTTACGGCAAGAATATAGTAATGACCAAGTCATTGCCAGTGATATTCGTGAAGGAGGCGAGAATTTAATGGATTCCGGTCCCTTTGAAATTTTAGATGCCACCGATTATGATGCTTTGGAGGAAATTGTCGCCTACTATGAAATAGACGAAGTATACCTTATGGCCGCCATGTTAAGTGCAACTGCTGAAAAATTCCCTATGAGGGCCTGGAATTTAAATATGAATTCTCTTTTTAATGTATTGAACTTGGCCAAGGACAAAAAGATATCTTCCATATTTTGGCCCTCTAGCATCGCTGTTTTTGGTCCGAATACGCCAAAAATGAACACACCCCAACATACCATTATGGAGCCTAGTACCGTGTACGGCATCAGTAAGCAATCGGGGGAACGCTGGTGCAATTATTACCATCACAAATATGGCGTAGATGTGCGAAGCATACGTTATCCAGGGCTCATAAGCTGGAAGACGATGCCCGGAGGCGGAACTACCGACTACGCCGTAGAAATATATCACAAGGCCTTATCAGATGGTGAATACACCTGTTTCTTAAAGGAAGACACCAATTTACCAATGATGTTTATGGACGATGCTATTCGTGCTACGATGGCCATTATGAAAACCGATATCACAAACATTAAGGAAAGGTCATCTTATAACTTGGCGGCCATGAGTTTTACCCCCGACCAAATTGCACGTAGTATTAAACAAAGCATCCCTGATTTTACCATTACTTATAATCCCGATTTTCGACAGCGCATCGCCGATTCTTGGCCCAACAGTATCGATGATACAGAAGCAAAAGCTGATTGGGGATGGAAAGCAGAATTTGATTTGGAGAAAACGACAAATGAGATGTTGCGGAATTTAAAACATTAACCTCGCTCGCTATTCTCAATTTTATGACCCTTCAGTGGCGGGTTTTAAGGAAATTATATTTTGCACATCCTCATTACCGCCAGAAACCACTACATTCGAAACTTCAGTTTCCTTTCGATAGCCATAATCATGGAATTTGCTATATCTTTTCCAGTAGCATTTTCTATGCCTTCAAGACCTGGGGAAGAATTCACCTCTAGTAAAAGTGGCCCTTTGTTCGACCGTATGATATCGACCCCAGCCACGGCTAGATTCAACACTTTTGCCGCTTTTATAGCTAATTTTTTTTCTTCTGGCGTTATCCGTATTATCGAAGCTGTACCTCCCTGGTGTATGTTCGCCCTGAATTCACCCTTGGCCGCCTGACGTTGCATGGAAGCTACTACTTTGCCATTAACCACGAAACAGCGAATATCTTGCCCGTTGGCTTCCTTGATAAATTCTTGCACCAAGATATTGGTCTGTACACTTTTAAAAGCATTGATCACACTTTCCGCCGCTTTATTGGTTTCAGCCAATACCACGCCCTTACCTTGGGTACTTTCCAATAATTTTATAATCAAAGGTGCACCGTTGACCATTTTGATAAGGTCTTTGGTATCCATGGGTGATTTTGCAAAACCGGTAATGGGAATATGAATATCGTTCTTCGAAAATAATTGCGAAGCAAACAGTTTATCGCGAGACTGCGTGATGGCCTCGGCCGAGTTTTGACAATATGCGCCCAGATTATCAAATTGTCGAATAAGGGCACAGCCATAGAAGGTGACCGATGGTTTTATTCTAGGGATAATGGCATCAAATTCTTTTAAGATATTGCCACCTCTATATCGAATTTCGGGAGAATGCGCATCGAGCTTCATATAAGCCAATTCCACATTCAAAAACACGATTTCGTGCCCGCGTGCTACAGCCGCCTCCATCAGTCTTTTGTTGCTGTACAGTTCAGGATTACTCGCCAAAAGGGCTATTTTCAGTCCTGTTTTCTCCTTAAAATAAGGAGCATATTTCTTATTGATTTGCTCTTCACTAAAATCTTGGATTTTATAGGTTTCCGCCGGGTTGACAAGGTAGCGTTCGTTAATTGCCTCTCTACCCAGTAACATTCGGAACTCCATGGTATCCCTGTTTGCCAAGGTAAGTTCGATCTCAAAAACGGAATCGCCCAAAGTAACAGGGGTCTTCACCACCAGGCGTTCTTCTGAGATTCCGGAAGAACTTTTGACCATTCTTCTATCGACCAATTTTGCCTCACATGGAATGGCGATGCTTCGGTTTTCCTGTAACGGATTCACATCGAATTTCACCCATTCTTGAGCCTCTTTGGAATGTATTTTTATATTTGTTGCTTGTATTGACGAGGTTTTGGCACCGGAATCTATTCGGGCCTTTATCGCAGGAATTCCTAAGTCTTTAAACACACACCACTCTTCGCTTCCTATCAGTTCAAGTTCTTTCAATTGTTATTTTTTCTTTAATTCAAAAATATCTTTTCTTCTGTCATTCAAGTTCCTCACCGCTCCAAATTTATTGAGTTCGCGAAGCAGATCAATATCAACATCGGCAATCAGTATCATTTCTGCATTCGCAGTAGCCTCTGCTTTGATTCCGTTGGTAGGGAATGAAAAATCACATGGGGTAAACACCACAGATTGGGCAAATTGAATATCCATATTCTGCACATTTGGCAAATTGCCCACGCTACCGGCAATAGCCACATAACATTCATTTTCGATTGCCCTTGCCTGTGCACAGTTACGCACCCTGGAATATCCGTTTTGCGTATCGGTCAAAAAAGGAACAAAAAGGATGTCCATACCTTCATCGGCCAAAATTCGGCTTAATTCGGGAAACTCGGAATCATAACATATCAGCACCCCTATTTTTCCACAATCGGTATCGAAGGCCTTTAATTGAGTACCGCCCTGCATGCCCCACACTTTGGCTTCATCGGGAGTAACATGCAATTTCTCATAGCGCTCCATACTACCATCACGGCGACACAAATACCCTACATTGTATAATCGCCCGTCTCTTATTTCGGGCATACTACCCGTGATGATATTGATATTATACGAAATAGAAAACTCCGAAAATTTTTGTACGATGGCTTCCGTATGCTTTGCCAGCTCTCGAATAGCTTCTGGCGTAGACAAATGGTTATCTTTTGCCATCAAAGGTGCATTAAAAAACTCAGGGAAAAGTGCAAAATCGGAACGGTACCCAGATACGGCATCGATAAAAAATTCCGCTTGCTGCAATAGTTCTTCCAAATCTTTGTAAGGTCGCATTTGCCATTGTATGAGCCCTAAGCGAATAATCTTTTTTTTGGTAGCTGCCTTTTTAGAGGGCCTTTGATAATAGATGTTGTCCCATTCCATTAAGATGGCGAAATCATTTGATGCCGCATCACCTTCTAGATACCCTTTCATTACTTTAGCGGGGTGAAAATCGTTGCTAATCTGAAAGTTCAGCACAGGATCTTGAATTTCCTTTCTACGAACTTTCGCGATGTACTCCTTTGGCGTCAATTCACTCGAATATTTATGGTAAGTAGGCATTCGACCACCAAAAACGATACTTTTCAGGTTGAGTTTTTCACATAGTTCCTTTCTATAGTCATACAATCTACGACCCAAACGCAACCCACGGAACTGCGGCTTAATGAATACCTCTATACCGTACAATACGTCTCCTTCGTCATTGTGGGTATTAAAAGAGTAATTTCCGGTAATATCTTGATAGGTGTGATTATCATCAAATGTGTTGTAATCGACGATAATGGAAAGTGCGACCCCGGCCAATTCGCCATTAACCTTAATGACCACCTGTCCTTCGTGAAATTTGTCGATCAATGATTTGATATGCTCCTCTTTCCAATAGGCCCCTGGCATATTTGTATATGCCGATATCATTGCCGTTTTTAATTCTTGATAGTCATCAAGATCTAAAAACTTCAATTCAATATTTTCTATATCTTCAATTTTCATTGGAAAAGGATTATTTGAACCCTCGTTTTAATGAGCATTCAAGTTGCTTAACTTTAATACTAGCGTCGCGTAAAATATAAAAGTCGGCCAACCTTTACTTAAGAACTAAAAAGTTGAAGAAAATTGGGTTAGTCTTCATCATCTTCCTCAGACAACTCTGGGTCTGGAACAGCTTCTGGATCATCATCCTCGAAATCTTCATAATCGTCTTCATCATAATTCTCCATAGTATACTCCAACTTGGCGCTTATTTTGACCAAATATTTGGTATCTTCTGTCAATACCTCAACAGCCTCAATGCGCTCTCCCTGGGCATTTTTGAAGGTAATGATATTGCGGTCATCATACCCATCAGGGTAACGTTCTACCAGTAGTTTTAGCACTTCCGGTGTCAGTTTTTTAAAATCAACGATTACACGTTTTAGATTGTCCATAGGGCAGTTATTGGTTTAAAAGATAAGCAAAAATAAGAGGTGCAACAATAGTTGCATCACTTTCTATAATATATTTCGGAGTGTCGATATCGAGCTTCCCCCATGTAATTTTCTCATTGGGAACGGCACCCGAGTACGATCCGTAACTTGTGGTACTATCGCTTATTTGACAAAAATAGCTCCAGAACGGAGTATCGGTTCGCTCCATATCTTGGTAGAGCATTGGCACTACACAAATAGGAAAATCACCTGCAATACCGCCTCCAATCTGAAAGAATCCAATACCCTTTTGGGAATTGGCAGTATACCAGTCAGCCAAAAACGTCATATATTCAATACCCGATTTCATGGTACTTGCCTTAAGTTGCCCCTTTAAGACGTAGCTTGCAAAAATATTACCCATAGTACTGTCTTCCCAACCTGGGCAGACAATAGGTAGATTTTTTTCTGCCGCCGCATACATCCAAGAATCCCTTAGGTCGATTTCATAATGTTCTTCCAAAACGCCCGAAAGCAACATCTTGTACATAAACTCATGTGGAAAATACCGTTCACCGGCATCTTCGGCATCTTTCCAAATTTTAAAAATATGCTCTTGCAACCTTCGAAAAGCCTCCTCTTCAGGTATGCAGGTATCGGTCACCCTATTTAGGCCTTTTTCCAATAACTCCCATTCATCTTGAGGGGTCAGATCCCGATAGTTGGGCACCCTTTTGTAATGGCTATGCGCTACAAGGTTCATAATATCTTCTTCAAGATTGGCTCCTGTACAAGAAACTATCTGCACCTTGTCTTCACGTATGATATCAGCAAATATTTTGCCCAACTCGGCCGTACTCATCGCACCCGCCAAAGAAACCAGCATTTTAGCACCAGCCTCTAACTGCGCCTCGTACCCCTTTGCTGCATCGACCAAGGCGGCTGCATTGAAATGTAAATAATACTTCTCAATAAAATTGGAAATCGCTCCCTTATTCGTCGTCATTCTTGAATTTTAAATTGTTACCCCCCGATTTATAATCGATGTCAAAGGTATTGTCATATTCATCATCGACGGCTTCGTCACTAAATTTATAACTTAACATTTTGTAAAACAATTTGGCTGCCAAAAAATCGGAAGATTTATCGTTAGCCGTAGGACATAGTTCTACTATATCAAAGCCAACAACGTTTCGCTCTTCAAAAACCCTTTTCAAGAACTCCAACGTCTCATACCAGAACAATCCTCCCGGTTCTGGCGTACCTGTTGATGGCATGATAGAGGGGTCAAGGGCATCTAAATCAAATGTTATCAATACATTGTCGGTCATCGCTTCAATAACCTTGTCCATCCAATATTCATCGTTTACCATATCATGGGCAAAGAACATTTTTTCTTCGTCCATAAAGGTCTTCTCAATGGCATCCATACTGCGAATACCCACCTGTACGAGATTGGTATTCTGGCTTGCTTCGTGCACGGCACAAGCGTGATTATATTCGCTGCCTTCGTAAGTTTGTCTCAAATCGGCATGTGCGTCTATTTGCAAAACGGTAAGATTGTCGAAGCACTCGTTAAAAGCTCGAATCGTACCTATAGAAATAGAGTGTTCACCGCCAAATAGCGTCACAAACTTATTGCGTTTAATATACTCCTTAGTGGTTTTGTGAACCGCATTTACCACTGCCTCGGGAGAACTGTTTTCTGTAATGGGTTCGGCCAAATAAATACCCTGTTCATAAACCTCCGAATCGGTTTCAATGTCATAGAGCTCCATGTTTTCAGAAGCTTCAAGAAAAGCTTGCGGACCTTTATCTGCACCCTTGCCCCATGTACTAGTGCCATCATATGGTACGGGGATCAAGACGATTTTGGCCTCTTCTAGTTGTGCGAACTCGTCGGGTATGCCGGCGTAATTCTTTTTTGTGCTCATGGTCTAAATATTTGTTATTATACTGTTTTTCAATAAATTGTTTATTTGTTTGAATTTACATATTCCGATGAATATCTAATCATAACCGCTTAAGAAAGAAGCAAAATAACTTTTTTTTAATTTTCTTCAGCCGCATCAATCGTCTCCATCTTGGTATTGTTTGTTTTATCTTTCTTAGAATATCCTAAAATTTCCAGCATTTTTTCCGATTTCTGTTGCTCGCTGAATAGTTCATAGGTCAGGTTACCGTTTTCATCCCGGTCGATTAGAACATGCTTTGGTTGCGGAATCAGGCAATGCTGTAATCCCCCATAACCGCCTATGTTCTCTTGATAGGCTCCCGTGTTGAAAAAGCCAATATAAAGCGGTTTTTCTTTTTTGTATTTTGGAAGGTATATCGCGTTTCTATTCTGTTCACTATTGTAATAATCATCACTATCGCAAGTCAAGCCTCCTAAAAGCACTCTTTCATATTCTTCATTCCATCGGTTGATAGGCAACAATATAAACCGCTTGTTGATTGCCCAAGTATCGGGAAGGGTAGTGATAAATGAAGAATCTATCATATTCCACTTTTCACGATCGTTCTGCTGCTTTTGGTAAAGCACTTCATAGATGGCACCACCACTCTCGCCTACCGTAAAAGTACCAAACTCGGTAAAAATATGGGGTACGGGAACATCTGCTTCCGAACAGGCCAAAACAATTTGATTGATGATTTCATCGACCATATATTGATAATCATATTCGAAAACTAGCGAATTTTTTATGGGAAAGCCACCGCCGATATTCAAACTGTCCAATGACGGACAAATTTTCTTTAACCGCACATATACTTTGAGACATTTAACCAATTCATTCCAATAATAGGCATTATCACGAATACCCGTATTGATAAAAAAATGGAGCATTTTCAATTCTATCTGTTCATTGTTCTTGATTTGGTCTTCATAGAACGGAACAATATTTTTATATCCGATACCTAATCGCGAGGTATAGAATTCAAACTTCGGTTCTTCTTCAGAAGCTATTCTAATTCCCACTTTAAACGAATCATCGATGGCCTCACAAAGTAGATTGATTTCTTCGTAATTGTCGACAACGGGTATACAGTTTTGGTGACCTTCATTGATCAACCTTGCTATATTTTCAATATACTGCGCCCTTTTAAATCCGTTACAGATTACATAGGTATCATCTTTTATCTTCCCATCGCGCTTTAATTGCTCTACGATATCTATATCGAATGCCGACGACGTTTCTATATGAATATCATTTTTTAAAGCCTCGTGAAGAATATGCTGAAAATGTGAACTTTTAGTACAATAACAATATTGGTATTTTCCCTTGTAATTATGCTTTCTTAATGCATTCTCAAACCAGTTTTTTGCTCTGGCCACGTTTTGGGAAATTCTTGGTAAATAAGTAAACTTCAAAGGACTGCCATACTTGGCCGTAAGTTCGGCAAGTGGAATACCGTGAAACTGCAGGTTTCCCTCGTTCAAGTTAAACTCCTCTTGCGGAAAAAAATAGGTCTGATCTATTAAATCTATGTATTTGGTATTCATTAAAGTGGTTTTGTGAAAAATCTATAAATGCGATACGTAAAAATGCAATGCTTCTTATACGTTCGTCGAAAAGGTATTGGACTTCAAAATTCAAATCAAAATTTTCTTCTCCGTGTTCGGAACAAAAAAATTCATGCGTTGGCTTCGCTTAATAGCGGAAGCTACCGAAGTAGGCCTAAAATTTCGGCCTCCGATCAGGTAAGTAGCTGCGGAAAAAATAGAACTAAATTCCCGCTGTTCAAATACAAAAACAAAATGCATGTTGTTCAACTAAAAACTATAACAAATGAAAAGAAAAAAAGTGAAAAAAAAAGGATTTATAAAAAATTTTAAAGAAGCTTAATAGACAGAACCAAGAAACTGGCACCATCAGCATTAAATTTTAACACAATCTATTGATTATAAATTATTTAATTCCTATTTTGGAAGTGTAAAATCATAGCTATGAAATCTATAAAATTAGTATCCGGTTTTCTTTTTTTTTGTTTTCTAACCTTAGCAACAGAGGTAAAAGCTCAGATCTCACCAGGTGTCTACCACACTGAACAAGAAAGCGATGGACAAACGATACATCATGAAATAAAGGTGAACAGCAATTATTTTGTATATACGTCCTACACCACCAATCCTGCTAATTTCATAAAAACGCTTGGTGGGTTCTACACCTCTAAAAACGATATCTTAAAAGTGAGTCTGGAATTCAACTCGGACTATGAAACAAATGGTAGTACCGAATTGGCATTGCCCTATACGATGAAAGAAAGTAGCTTGGTGCTACGAACCGCGGACGGACTGGTCTTCGAACCAGCTGCGAAAATCGCGCAGGATTTGGATGGACAATGGCTTTTTGCGACACGTGGACCCGACAAGGGCCAAGAGCGAAGGGGAGAGGAAAGCCCTAGAAAGACTTTAAAATTTCTGATGGATGGGCATTTTCAGTGGATAGCTTATAATACCGAAACCTTTGAGTTTTCTGGTACCGGTGGTGGTAGCTTCACTTCAAAAAACGGCCTATATACCGAAACAATAGCATATTTCTCTAAAGATAATTCACGGGTAGGCGCAACCTTAAAATTCAATTATCAACTGAAAGACATGGATTGGCATCACAAAGGCAAGAACAGTAAAGGCGAACCGATGTACGAGATTTGGGCGAGAAGACAGTGAACAGTGAACAGTGAACAAAACTAAAAAATTTGCAGCGGAGGTTGCATCTTAACCTTAAAAAGTGACCTCGGCAAGAATCGAACTTGCATCTAAAGTTTAGGAAACTTCTATTCTATCCATTGAACTACGAGGCCAAAATATCAAGACGGCAAAAATAAAGTTTTTTTTGACAGTCTTAAAAGACAATGGCAAGTTATTTCGGCCAGATCAACCTGTTATTCTAAAACTTTCAAAATCAACATTCAAAATAATTCTTATTTGTATCTAGTAAAAGTAATTTGGAGAAGTGCTATATCGAAAAATTACCCGCTCTAACATTCCTGAAAACAAGGAGGAATCACGGGAGAAACTATTGCCTTCATCGTAATCT
Organism: Kriegella aquimaris; assembly: GCF_900103215.1. Classification (GTDB taxonomy): domain Bacteria; phylum Bacteroidota; class Bacteroidia; order Flavobacteriales; family Flavobacteriaceae; genus Kriegella; species Kriegella aquimaris. Next base: position 65,350 of record NZ_FNGV01000008.1, on the reverse strand, counting down.
AACTTTCTGCAAGCCTTCCCTTTACCAGGTTTTTATGATATGAGAGAAGGTATAAAGCGAAGAACAGTTTTATTTTGGTACTAGTGCAACGGTCTTTCGTTTAACAAAATCCAACAACAACGGAACAGCAGGGTATACCATATTATGCCCGTATCCATCTAGCTCCATCAATTCAATATCGGGGTGATCGACCACTTTCATCATTCTGTAGAAATAGGCATTCTCTTCGTACCGACCCAACATTTCGAGTTCGCGATTTCCGGTAATCAGCAGCATGGACGGAGCGTCTTTACGTACGTGAAAAAGCGGGGCAAATTTATCGATTATAGGCTGTGTGCCCCTAATTCCCATTTCTTTTCGAATAGTAAAATGGGTAATGGTGTGGCCACTAAAAGGAATTAAGCCGGCTATTTCATCGGTATCGATATCAAATTTTTCCAGATAAGTCTTGTCCAACCCGACCATACTTGCAAGGTAGCCCCCAGCCGAATGCCCGCTTATAAATATTTTTTTCGGATCTCCCTTATATTTGGCGATATTCTTAAACGTCCATGAAACCGCAGCGGCAGCATCTTCGATATAGACCGGATGTTTCACTTTTGGATGCATGCGATAATTCACTGTTACAACGATTACCCCCTTGTTTTTCAACCCATCAGGAATGTGTTTTTCACCACTTTCCAAGCCACCACCATGAAACCAAACAACCGTTGCCAAACCTTCTGCTTCTTTAGGATAGTATACATCTAACTTGCACCGCTCTTTGATGTACGCATCCGAATTGCTAACATTGGTCTCGTAATACGGGATGTCTTCCTCGAGAACATATGTATCACTTTGGGCGTTTATGCGGGTAATTCCCAAAACCAATATGAGAAGAACTAGGGTGATTTTATTCATAACATTTTATTTATTCGGTTGGTCTGTATTTAAGAAACTTGGTTACTTTCTGAGGTCAATCTATAAATAGATTTGGCAGTGCCAGTGAAAACCAAGGGAATAAGGTTACCAAAATCAACACCAAAAAACTAACGAGCAAAAAGGGAAGGCCGGCCTTACTAACTTCTCCAATCGATATCTTTCCAATACTTGAGGCGACAAAAAGACAAACACCGACCGGTGGAGTGGTCAGTCCAATTATTAAATTCAAGACCGCGATTACCGCAAAGTGAATAGGATCAACATCAACGGCAAGCGCCACTTTCAGCAAAATAGGGAACAAAATAAGTAGGGCTGCTATGGTCTCCATAAATGTGCCTACTACGATTAATAACAAGTTGATGAGCAACAAGACGACATACTTGTTATCGGTAAAACCCAAAATTTCGTTGGATATGCTTTGCGGAATTTGCTCTGTAATCAGAATGTAACCGAAGAGGTTTGCAAAACCAACCAAAACCATTAACGAAGCGGAAGTCTTCATGCTATCGAGCAAAATGACCTGTATGTTTTTGTAATTCAATTTTTTATAAACGAATTTACCGATTACCAAGGCATAAACTACAGCTATAATCGAAGCTTCCGTCGGCGTGAAAATACCTCCGATAATTCCATAAAGGATGATAAAGGTCATCAAAAGCGACCAAAAGGTATCGACAAAACCACGGGCAACCTCTTTTAAACTACTACGCGCATGTTTGGGATAATTCTTTTTCTTAGAAATAAAATAGGCGGTGAATAAAAGACCAATACCCAGTAACAACCCTGGAAGTGCACCTGCCAAAAACAATTTCCCCACCGACAGACCGCTCAACGTTGCCGCAATAATCATCGGCACACTTGGCGGTATTATTGGCCCTACGGTAGAGCTAGCGGCGGTGACCGCACATGAAAAACCAGTGTCATAACCTTCCTTTTTCATTGCAGGTATCATTATCGACCCCATACTGGCCGTATCGGAAATTGCCGTTCCGGAAATTCCTGCGAAAAGCATCGAAGCCCCGATATTCACCAATGAAAGTCCGCCGCGAATGTGTCCCAAAAGATGGTTGCAGAACTTAATTATTTTTTCGGTCAACCCCCCTTGGTTCATCAAGTTACCCGCCATAATGAATCCCGGCACACTCAACAGTACAAAAACATCGATGCCTGAGTACATCTTCATCGGAACAATTATAAGCGGGACTCCCTTTGCAATCAAATAACTCAAACAGGACAGTCCCAAAGCAAAAGCAATCGGAAACCGAAGCACCAGACACAGCACAAAAACGATTACGAGTATCCAAATCATACTTTTGTGGATTTGTATATTTTATGGATTTTTCTCCAGAGATAATAACTTATAGATGCTGACATAATAAACATACTACAGAATGCTACGCCCATATTGAAACCCATACTAGGTGATTTTTCGGGAATTCCCAAGACTATGAATTTTATGGAATAAAAGGCCATAATCAAAAAAAGAAGCAGCGAAATTACAGGAATACCAAGATTCAAAATTTTCTTGAACCGTGCAGGAAAGCGATTATAGAACATATCAAGATGCACATAAAAGTCATTCTTCATGGCCAGACCAGCCGCAAAAGACATGGCATAAATAAAGAAAAGCCGGGAGGCTTCTTCTGTCCATGACGGTGTATCAAAGGGCGAAAAACGGCAAAAAATCTGAAGCAAAACCGTTGCCATTAACCCCCATGTACTTAAGAGTGTGCCAATTTTTAGTAGACGCCCTATTGCTTTATATAGCATCGTCTTTTTCTTGTTTCAGTTCGTCGTAAATCTTCTGCATTTCTGGGGAAAGACTATCGTAAATGGCCTGTTCACATTTTTTTGCAAAAGCTTCCTTATCCACCTCGATAAATTGCATTCCGTCGGCCTTTAATTCATTTTGTACACTCTTTTCATTTTCTAAAAAAAGGCGATGTTCATAGGCCTGCATTTCTTTACCTGCCTGTAGAAATATTTCCTGAAGGTCTGGGGGTAATTTTTGGAATTGTTTTTCTCCTACTACGGGGTACACCCAACTTATAACATGCCCTGTCAAATTCAGGTATTTTTGCACCTCGGAGAAACCTGCGTTATTGATCATCGCAAACGGATTTTCCTGTGCCTGGATCGTGCCTTGTTGCAGCGATGTGAAAACTTCGGAAAATGCCATAGGGGTCGGTTTTGCACCTAAAGCGCTCCATGTGGTCACAAATGCCGGCACGTTGGGCACTCTTATAATCAGTCCTTTTAAATCATCGGGATGACGTATTGGTCTGTTGGAAGTCAAATGTCTTGGCCCTCGTTCAAAATGCCCCAGAGCCCGAAGCCCTGCTTTTTTTATCATTTCATCCTCCATCAATTTTCCGACCGGACCATTTATATAACGATTCATATCGGTAGAGTCTTGCATCAAAAAGGGGAGTTCACAAAAAGTGGCTGCCTCGAACCAATTGGTCAATGTAGACCCTGTGGTCGTCATATCGATTACTTCTGCCTGTATCAGACGAATGGCCTCAATTTCCTTGGCCAATTGTTCCGAAGGATAGATTTCAACCTTAATACGCCCGTCGGAGCGTTCTTCCAAGATTCCACCAAAATAGACAAAAGCTTTGAACCAAGTATGGTCTTCATTGACCAGCAGTGCCGTTCGTAATAAAAATTCGGGTTCTTCCTTTGGGCTGCAACCGCTCAGGACCAAGAAAAGTAAAATCAGGTGACAGAGTCTCCGCGTAGTATGTTTGGTCTTTATACTGATACTCATGGTGGTTAACGGCGCATTTCTAGCGTGAAAACCAAATATAATCAATTTCCGTAGACCTCAACGATCATCTCGATTTCTACGGCAATATTCCCAGGCAAAGACCCCATACCTACCGCTGCACGGGCATGTTTACCCTTTTCGCCAAAGACAGCCACCATCGTATCTGAAAAACCATTTATAACTTTGGGGTGGTCGGTAAAGTCGGGCTCGGCATTCACCATACCCAAAACCTTGACAACCCGTTTTACTTTATTCAAATTACCTAATTCAGCCTTTAATACCGATAGTTGATTGATAGCCGTCACCTTTGCGGCCTCATACCCCTGTTCTATGGTCAGTTCAGCACCGATCTTTCCCGTAATATTTTCACCATTGGCCTGTAGTGGACCCTTCCCGGATAAAAAAATCAGGTTTCCCGTTCGAACCGCATTGACATAATTGGCAACCGGTGCAGAAGGTGTACTTAATGTGATGCCCAGCTCTTTTAAGTTGCCCTCGGGATTATAATTTATATCAGCAGCTTCAATTGCCGTGCTTTTGCTGTTCGACTTATCAGTATGTTCAGGTTCCGTTTTACAGGAAATAAAGGCAATAAGCAGTAATCCAAAAAAAGTAATCCTCATAGAAAAGTTGTTTTATATTCGCGTTATCAGGCATTCGCCAGCACTTCTTTGACCCGTTGGGCCACGGTGCGTTCTTGGCCAGGTTCCATCATCCAAGTGGTAATACCCACCTCTTCCTTGCCTCCTACCGTTTCTATCGAAGGATGGCCATCCCGTAACCGTTTCCGCATTTCATCTTTTGTAATCTTGACTACGCTTTCGTCCCATTTAATACGTAAACTCGGAACATGGTTCGCATGTGGCGGCACATGAATTTCCGTCTCCACACCTTTTACCGAAAGTGCACTATCACTGATTAATTTGATCTGATTCTCCCAAAGTTCCCATTCTTCTTTATGATCTTTTGCCAAGTACACTTCCAGAGCTGCCAACATACCCAATACTTCCTCTTTGTTAACTTTCATTCCACGGGCAATGGTGGTTCCGCGAGGTGGGGTATGTAAGCGAGCCGCCTCGATATATTTCCTTTTCCCTAGAAGGAGTCCGGCACTTTGAGGTCCCCTGATTCCTTTTCCTCCAGAAAAGGCAACGAGATCAAATCCCATTTTGGTGAATTTAAAAAGATTATCTACGGGCGGAACGTCCGCAGCGCAATCGATAAATGTAGGAATACCATGTTTTTTACCCAAGGCCACAAATGCTTCGCGATCTATTTCGCCCATGTCGGTATTGGCATTTAAAAACCAAAGCATTGCCGTATTCTTATTGATTGCCTTTTCGAGCTCTTTTGCCGTTTTTACCTGTACCAATTTAGCACCGGTATTAAGAAGTGCGTGGGTGTACCCAATATCGTGGGCCTCTTGTACGATTACTTCGTTTTTAAGCCCTGTTGTATCAGGAAGCTGGGCCACTTTTTCAGTATCCATGCCACAAATAACACCAGCAAGCCCAATCGTCATGGCGCCAAAGGCACCCGAGGATACGGTGGCATACTCACACTCTAAAAGCTGGGCGATACGTTCACCAACCTTGTCGTGCAACTCGTCGAGGTTTACATATTCGGTGGCTCCATAATTTATGGCCTCGGTAACTTCTTTGCGCATTAAAGAACCGGTCATCGAAGTATAAGTGCCTGCCGCATTGATAAACGTACGGACACCAAGCTCTTTAAAAAAATCACGCGCGATCGGCTTGGCAATCGTGGTCTCAACGGCCTTTGCCGTTAACATACTCGGACCCAATATTCCTCCAACCAAGGGAAGGGCCGATAACGTCTTCAATACTTTTCTTCTACTACTCATAAGTTCCGATTTTAGCCATTATTAATCTAAAGAAGCAATACAGTCCATTTCAACCAATGAATTACCCGGCACCCCGCCATAGGTCGCCACTGTTGTTCTGACAGGTGGATTTTTTCCAAACCTACCCCTGAACACCTCGTTCATGCCTTTGTAATCGCCCAAATCGGCCAAGTAGACATTTACTTTCATTACTTTTTCCATGGAAGAGCCATTGCGCTCCAATTCTTTTTGAAGTTCTTGCAGCACAATTTCTGTATGCGCTTTAATTTCATAGGGTTCTACGTGTGCACCCTTTCCGGCGATATAAAGTGTATTGCCGTGTTTGACGGCACCTGAGAACAAGGGAATGTCTTGGTCCATAACAATGTCGCCCACCACCTCTTTCTTAGGTTTCTTTTCATTTTTACCCATTGCATTGGCCGCACCAACACCGAACAATGCCGCCAGGCCCATTCCTATTTGTTTGAATGATGCTCTTCTTGTAGTTGTCTTGTTTTTCATCTCCGTATTCTTTTTTATGTTATAATTAATTTCATTTAAATCCAAAAGCTTCAAATCGCTCTAGCCTATTCGTTCCAAACTGGCGCGCCTCTACCATTCAGGTCATAGACCACTTTACCGTCGCGAATGGTCATTTCACATTCCAATCTTTTATCGCCTTTCAATTTTTTTCCTTGGGTATCGATATACCCAAAATCACCGTCCCTAAGATTTAGCAAAGTAACATCGGCAACGGCGCCGACAGAAAGATGCCCCAAATCGGTGCGTTTTATGATTTGTGCCGGATTCCAAGTAACGGTGGCAATAATTTCATTCACGGGCATGTTCATATTTACGAATTTCGACATGATATTAATGATATCTTTCATGCCCCCGTTCATGCTCCCCGTGTGCAGGTCGGTGCTGATCGAGTTTGGCTTAAACCCTTGTTGCAGTGCTGGTACGGCCTGTTCAAAAACAAAGCTACCACCGCCATGTCCTACATCGAAAATAATCCCTCTTTTTTGAGCGGCAAAAACGAAATCACGAACCTTACCTTGTTCATCAACCACTGGAATTCGACCATTTACATGGGCATAGGTATGCGTAAAAATATCGCCTGGTCGCAATTTTTCCATAAACAGTTTTTCGATGGATAATTCTGGATCACTGCCTCCAAAGTCAATCATTACGGGGATGTCGGCCAACCGCCCTGCTTCGACCGCCCTTTCGGTTGGTGTCCAATCAAATCCACTATAATGCGCCAGCTTTACGCCCACAATAACTCCAGGGTGCTGTTTAGCGACAATAGCCGTAAGTTTGGGGCTCATATCATCGATATTTTGCTCTATTGCCCCCCCTTTCATACCCGAACCTACAATATTCAAAAAGGAGAGTACCCTCGTCTTCGATCGGTCAATTGTCTGTTCTTTAAAAATTCTAAAATTTCGCCATCCTGCACCACCGACATCGACGATTGTCGTTACGCCACTTCGAAAACTAAAACCATCGGGTGGTAGGGCGGTAAAACTATTGCTGAGATAGGCATCTGGTTCGGTTCCATGAAAATTGTGACTGTGGATGTCGATCAAACCGGGACTTACGAACAGTCCTTTGGCATCAATGACCTTCGCTGCTTGATTTTGAGGAATATTTACATCCACTTTTGCGATTTTGCCATCTTTTATGGCAACATCCATAACTTTGTCAATGCCGTTTTTGGCGTCAACAACTTTGCCCCCTTTAATCAAAATATCAAAATTTTGAGCAGTCAAGCCTGATAGTCCTATAAACAAACATAGGATTGTTACCAGCCAATGTCTCTTACATGTTTTCATAGTAGTTCTTTAACGGTTAAAAGGTTCCAACTTAATCGTCGCGTTTTGGAGTCCATTTAGATTTTATCCATGGAATTTCTAATTTTTTTGACTTCATCTGTTCCGACAGCGCTCGCATCATTTCCAAAATTCGAGCGAATATAAGTGAGCACACCACTTATTTCTTCATTGCTCAAAAAGCTGTGTTGTGGCATTACCCCATTATAAGCTTCACCTTTGATTTCAATACTTCCTTCCATACCTTTCAGTATTATTTTAACCAATCGCTCTTTATCCCCAGCGACCCAATCGGTATTTGCAAGTGGCGGAAATCGTCCAGGCGCTCCTCTTCCATCTTTCTGATGGCAAGTGCTGCAATATGTATAATAGGTGCTCTCCCCTGGGGAAGAAGCGTTTCTACCCAGATTATCATTGACCTGATCCGGGGTGCGAATGTGGGTCGCTAATTTTCTTTTCTCCATATCGGCTAGGTCCGCCTCTCCGAAGGCGCCCTTATCCCCATAAAATGTAATTTTCCAGATTCTTCCCTTTACTGAATCAGAAAGATACATTGCCCCGTCTTTGTCAAAAGCGATTCCCATAGGTCGAAAATGGGCGTCTTTTACACTCTCTATAGGGTCGATCCCAGCAAAGCCATCGGCAAAAACTTCCCAATCGCCACTGGGTGCCCCGTCTTTAAAGGGTACGAAAGCAACAAAATAACCAGATTGCGGGTAGGGTGCGCGATTCGTAGACCCATGAAAGGCAATAAAGGCTCCATTTTTGTAACGCTCCGGAAACTGGCCTCCCTTATAAAAGACAAGATCATTAGGCGCCCAATGGCCAGGAAACCCAATGATAGGGTCATCAAACTCATCACATCTACCTATGATTTTGCCATCTCCTCCATATTCGGGACCCAACACTTTTTTACCCTGCATTTGATCGTAATAGCAATAAGGCCAACCAAAATTCGACCCTTCCGTTACTCTAATAAATTCTTCCGATGGCAACAAGGCGCTTTCCCAAGGAGAATATTTATCGGGGAACAGGCGTAATAAATCATCTCTACCGTGCATTACAATGTACAGATTTTCATCTACAGAATTCCAGTCCATCGCTACCACACTTCTAATACCTGATGCGTATTTATAGCCGTCTTCTTGAGTCTGACCCAATTTATTCGCATCGAAACGCCAAACGCCGCCATGATGCTCGAGTTGGGGACAAGGGTCTAGACCCTGGGCCCCTGGAGTTCTTTTAGGTTCTTGGCATGCATTTGAAGGTGCGCCAAAGGGAACATATAAATGACCCTCATTATCGAAAGCAATGGGCTTACCAATATGTTCGTGTTTACCGTGTTCGTGGTCATCGGTAACCACGATTTCCACTTCACCTTCCGGTACCATGGTTCCAGGAGTCAGTTTATAACGATACACCACCAATTCAGAACTAAAGTAAATATACCCGTTATAAATTCGCATGGCGGTTGAATAGCTCCAACTTTGACGGGACCTATACCCTCCGAATTTTTCTATAATATCAGCTTCACCATCATCGTCAGTATCTGCAATTGCAATGATGCCCGCTTTTTCATCTGAATTTCTAAGATTTCCGTATAGCACACCTTCATCGGAAACGGCCATATGCCGAACTCTCTCAGGAACACTGTCTACCATAACCACGGACTGAAAACCATTGGGCAGTAATAGACCACCATTTGAAGGTTGCTCGGCACATCGGGACAATCCGAGAATTATAAAAAGACAGATTAACCAGACTTTGGTAAATTGGGCGAACTTCATTTAAATACCAATCTTACAAATTAAATATACGGCAACTTATCAAGCCGCGCTTCACACATCTTCTGAGCAGAAGTTGCTCAAGCCTGCTTAATACTATATCTAGAGGGAACTAGGATACAATGGTTAAGATAATCTACTTTCTCAATATAAACAAGGAACGCGCCAAAAAATGTGTTCGAACACACTACTTTCTCCAATGTTTTCCAAAAAATAGATGATAGTCAAAGATTATTCGAAAATGACAGTACCGAAATATTCAGGGCGATGAAAATCAGGACGTTCCGCCTTAACCGGATTCCAACTGAGGTAGTGGGCCTCTGCAGTTTTATTACCACACTTATAGAAATTGGCTTTGGCATGAAGTCCTTTTAATTGTAGTCCTTCGTCATGCAACAGGCTTTCCGCAGGAATAACCAGCGTCATTTCCCAAGTATGTTCTCCAGTTTGTTCTTTAAAAGAAGTCGTTCCCAAAGTCGATTTTACCTGAATTTGTTCTTGTATCGACTTTTCATCAACAAAGTGTCGGTCACTTCTTCCCGGACCATAAGCCAAAAGAGGTGTTCCGATACAATTGAATTCAAAATTATAGTAATTGCCATCGGCTTGGGGGTCAAAGAAGAATTCAACGCAACTGTCGTTCGACACCGCACCATTGACATCAACGACTTCCGCTAAAATACTCTTCTCTTCAATATAATATTTAAGCCAAATTTGGTTATTGCTATGTGCAATTCTGAACTGTGCCTTTGGACGATAGGAGAATGCATCCCAATTGATCAAATCAATGTCATGGAGTTCCGTTTGGCTTTCAAGCAAATCAGAAACTTCTTGTAAACTGGCATCGCCGCTATGTTCAATTTCCTTTACTTTCAAGGTTCTGTCGTCTTGGCCCGTGAAACCACAGGCAATGCCCATGGCCCAAACATAATATAGTAGTATGAACGGTTTTGAATTCATTTCGCTGCTGATGAAAGTACAAAAAAATCAGTTATTACCAAGTGTAACCATTCCTTGATCAATTGATTTTCAATATCGTTTAAAAAACGCATAGCTACGAACTATTCCCTTTCCGAAACTATTTTCAAATCTGAATGTTCCTTTCTTAATTTCGAAATACCTTCTGGAGAGATTTTCGTCTGCCACAGATATACTTTTTGAAGTGCTTTCAACTTAGGAATTGCAATCAAAGCCCCGTCTGAAATGTCGGTATCGAATAAGTTAAGTGATTCCAAGTTTTTAAGTCCGACCAAATGATTCAGGCCAGCATCGGTGATGGCATTTCCACTTACATCCAATCGTACCAAATTTTCCAGCTGGCCAATTTTCTCAAGATGTGCATCTTGCACATTAGAATTGCTGATATCAAGCCAAATCAATTGCTCTTTTAATTGCACCAATAGTTCAACATCGGAAAGCTCTAATTTTCTTTCGCTCAAACTAAAGTTGGCCCCCATAAAGTAGTTGTCTTTCATCAATCGATTTAAAACAAAACCACGACTTCGAAGGGAGTCGACAACCACTTTATCCGGTGCTACGACAGTCCGGCCATATAACTGATTTTCCCGATCCAGGCCAAAGAAGTTTTCCGCCATAGCGATAACCTCCTTCTCTGGATTCAATTGTGTAAAATAGCCATCGGGTGGCGCCCCTACCTTGATCCACCATTCAATAAGTTTCACTTCATTATCGGTTAAGGGTCTTTTTCCTTCGGAGGGCATAAAATCATCATGGTCTTCAGGCAGCGAAATCCGCTTAAAAAGCTCACTGTTCAGCGCATCTCCAGGAATTACAACTTCCCCTCCTTCACCACCTTTCAGTATCTCATTGTAGGTCGTTAGTTTCAATTTGCCCTTCTTTTTCCCAGCGTTATGACAGCTTGTGCATTTACTATCGAGCATGGGGGAGATCAAATCTAAAAAGACATCGGCCGAATCTAATTCGGTCACTTTTTTCCGAGGCTCCACCTTTGGGGGCATACCCGCTAATCCTCGAATCGTATTTGGGGCATACTCCAATAAATAGGTCGAGCCATGGGTTAAGTTACCCCCCAAATGTCCCGTAATAAAAACCGACACCGTAACCAGGCCTGTAAAAAACCATTTGGTATAAAGAAAAGGCTTTGTTGTCTTTTTGGTTATGTAATAACAAGCTATAGAAAATAGAAGAACCCCTACTCCCATCCACTTATGCCAAAATAGAGTATCGGGCTCGTAATCTCCGGAAAGTGAAAGAAAATAACCGAAAACCACGGCAAAAAATGCACTTAAAGCCCCTAGTGCCCATACATAGGAAATAAAGGGTGTTATCGCCTGAAATTTAGGCTTTGTAGAAGCCAGTTGGGCCAATGCCGCCAAAAATAAAAAACCGATGGGGAGATGGACCACCAATGGATGCAATCTTCCCAAAAAAATAAAAATATCGGCAGGGTCGTCCAAAAACCCAATGCTACTTAGTATACCCAGCATACTTTTATTTAAGCGGAACGCCTTTTAATGGTTTGCCGTTGGTAGTCAAAATCTGAAAATGATGCACATTATGTCCCGAGTAGTTCCAAACCACATTTTTATCGGTATCGACCTCTAAAAGTTTAATTGGCCCTTTGGACGCATAGCTGGCGATAACGGTATTGCCATTGGGCAACCTTTGGGCACCACACGGATCTGCCAAAGGCGTACCCTCCAAATCGTCATTGGTAACCTTCCAAACCACCTCTCCTTTGGGATTTAATTCCACTACCGTATTCCCATGAGTAAGGGTGACTACCGTGTTTCCGTTTTTAAGTCTGATGGCAGTAAAGGGCCATGTTTCGGCCTTGCGTCCGTCAGGACTGATATTGTCGGTATTAAATACATTGACGACTGTGCCATCGGGTTGGTATTCCTTTACGGCGAAGGCCAACAAATGAGGAACCAGATAGTTCCCATTTTTAAGTTTTCGAGCCATACGTGTCTGCATGTGTATGTTATCGGTCTCAGGTTGCAAAGGCACACTCTTCACCAGATCGCCCTTTTTATCGACTTCGACAATTCGTGGGCTGCTTCCCGATTCGGTAATCAAGGTACGACCATGCGACAAACGGACCGCAGTACCCAACTCCATTGATTTCTCCGTTTTTTTATAGGAAAAAATAATTTCTTTTCTCTTATTGTATTCGCGAACTTCATCGCCCCAACAAATCAGAATATTTCCATTTTTCAACACGTACCCATCTCTGGCACCTGGTTTTTGACTGTCCCACACTATTTGACCCTTCTCACCGATAATGCCCGTAAACTTAGGCCCGGCCATAAAAAAGGAATGTGATGTTGCAGTTGATGGTTCTTGGGCCATCACTACTATCGGAAGCAGTAGCCAAACTAATATCGTTCCTTTTTTAAACAAGCTTTTAATTTGCATTTATTCTCTTTTGTATTACGCTAAAATATCTTTGATTACGTGGCCATGCACATCGGTCAATCGCATATCGCGACCACCAAAGCGAAAGGTGAGCTGTTCGTGATTTAGTCCCAATAAGTGCATGATAGTGGCATGCAGGTCGTGAATGGTAACTTCATTTTCAATAACGCGATAACCATAATCATCGGTTTTTCCGAAAATGGTTCCGCCTTTTATCCCTGCCCCGGCCATCCACATGCTAAAAGCCGAGGGGTTATGATCACGGCCATTAGAGCCCTGTGCGAAAGGCGTTCTGCCGAATTCACCCGTCCAGACCACCAAAGTTTCCTCTAATAGTCCTCTAGATTTTAAATCTTTTAAAAGTCCTGCAATCGGCTGATCTACGGCGTGGGCATTGCGTTCATGCCCTTGTTTTAAATTACTGTGCTGGTCCCAGCGATCGGCTCCTACATTGGGGCATGTCAGTTCAATAAAGCGAACACCCCGCTCTACCAATCTACGGGCCAATAAACATTGTGATGCGTACCCTTTGGTATGGGGATCATCGGAATCAAGGCCGTACAATTTCTTGGTGGCTTCCGATTCAGCACCAAACTCGGTCAATTCAGGAATGGAAGACTGCATTTTATACGCCAGTTCATAGTTTGATATGGCAGATTCCACAGCATCAACTTCGCCCATTTTTCCGATTAGATTTTGATCTAATTGCTTTATAAACCCTAATTTTTGCTCCTGTAAATTTTGAATGGACTCCTGTGGTCTAATATTGGCCACCGGTTCGGCACCCGCCCTTAAGACCGACGCTTGGTACGAAGCCGGTAAAAAGCCATTCTTAAAATTATCTAAACCTCCAGGGGGAATCAATCCACCATCAAGTACCACATAACCCGGTATGTTCTTATTTTCACTTCCCAGTCCGTAAGTCATCCAAGAACCCATACTCGGGCGCCCTTGAATGCCGCTTCCGGTATGCAAGAAATAATTGGCGTTGGTATGTTCTGGAAAATTGGAAGTCATCGATCGTATGAGCGCTAAATCATCAACACAAGTGGCAATGTGTGGGAACAACTCGCTCACGGGCATACCACATTCGCCATACTGTTTAAAATCCCAAGGGCTTTTCAATATCTTACCTACGTTGTCAAACTGGGTATTATCAACCTTGAATTTTTTTCGGGGATCTTCCCCATTCTCTTTGGCAAGACGGGGCTTAGGGTCGAAAGAATCTACTTGCGAGACCCCACCATCCATATATAGGAAAATAACATTTTTCGCTTTGGGCAAATAATGGGGACCCAAATACAGGTCTGAACTAGCCGCTAGACCTTTTTTTGGCCTATCGCAACCCACCAAAGGCAAACCTCCGAACAAGCTTGCGAAAGCCAAGGTTCCAAAACCACCTTTGCATATGCCCAACATCTCACGACGTGAAAGGGGCCGCTGCATAAAATTATGATACTTGCTCATTATATGAGGTATATAAATTCCTTTAGGTTAAAAATGCTATGACAATAGTCTTTCCAAATATTAGTTTCTTTATCAAGACCTTCTTCTTCCGATTGATTTTCCATACCGCGTAAAACCTCTATAAAAGTTGCAGCTTTTGCCAATTCTTCAGCACTCGGCTTACGAGAAAAAGTACGCATATAAATCCACTCTATTTTCTGATCAAAGGTCAACTCTTTTTGTGCCAATAGTTGTTTTGCCATGCGCTCGGCCTGTTGCACCACAAAGGGATCATTCATTATAATCAACGATTGTGACGGCACATTGGTCACATTACGCTTTCCGAATGTACTGAACGGTATCGGACGATCGAAGGTAACCATCATGGGCTCTAAAAAATTACGTCGTACTTCTTGATAGATACTTCTGCGTCCCGCACCATCTAAAGGTCCCGATTTGTTTGGTCTACCCCGCCCTTGCATAAATTCGGTCAAATGCGTTTTGATCGGCGGGCCGTACAAGGTAGAATCCATACTCCCCGAAACCACCAAAAGCGCATCACGAATAGCTTCTGATTCTAATCGTCGAACCGGAAACGAAGCCAAATAGATGTTGATGGGATCTTTCTCCGCCAGTGCATCACTTCTAACCGCACTTCTTTTAAAAACTTCGGAGGTAACAATATGCCGAATCATTTTTTTAATCGACCAGCCATCATCTTGAAATTTTACGGCAAGATAATCCAACAATTTAGGGTGCGATGGAAGCTTTCCTTGCAATCCAAAATTATCAACAGTTTCAACAATGCCCTTCCCAAAGAGATGGTGCCAAATACGGTTGACCATAACACGGGATGTCAGCGGATTGTCTTTATGCAACATCGCCTCTGCCAATTCAAGGCGACCGCTTCCTTTCGATTTAAAGGGAACATCACCCAAAGGTAAGGCCGACAGAAATCGGCGCGGTATCTTTTCTTCGGACGGTTCTTGGTAGCTTCCCCTGTTAAAAATTGGGCTATTGATCGCAAAACCATCGTTCACTCCATAGAAAAAAGAGGTATTGACCAGTGACTTTTCTAGATTTAGACTGCTATCCAAAGCTGTTTTCAATTCAGGAATCCGATCCGGCAATTGCCCTTTTTTAAGTTTTCCGTTCAACGACTTGACAAGTTTGGACGAAAGAGCTAAGGGTTTATTACTATTCGCGGTCAATGTACCTTTCGGTATTTTATGTCGTATTTCTTTGGGCCACAACGAGTCATAGGCGATAACATATTCCGCTTCGACATAAGCATCCTCGGGCAAGATGTAATCATGCCTATTGTACTCACCTGGCAAAATCTCAATGTATGCCTTATGCCCTTTCCAAGGGCCAACCTTAAGTTTGTAATTGTTCCATTCCGATTCGCCGACCTTTTGCTGTATATTTCCATAAATCGGGTTTTGAATCAACTGAAAGTTGTCGATTACGATACGCACAAGACTATTTTTTCCACGAGCCTTGACTCCTATAAAGTCAGTATTCAATACAAAATCAGGCGAGCGCAGCACTCCAAAAACTCCGGCCCCGAACGTTTTACTGCTTGCACGGCCCTCATCCAACCCCATTAATCTTCCGGTAGCTTTATCGACTAACGGATTTCCTAAGGTAGTTTCTTGCCCAAAAGCCAGTCCGTCACTTACCCAACCGCCAAAATCGGCATTTCTAAAATCTCCTAGAACCTGATAATCGGTAGCGCTTTCTTCTGCTACGGCAGTGTTTTGAGCCAACGCTTCTTTTTCAGATGCCTTTAGACCCTCTGACCATTTATCGGCCACCAATTGACTCATGTATGTTTTTAGGTCATTGACCGTTTTAACCGTTTTTTCATCTTCGCGGGATAAATCGGCGGGAACCGGTGAAAACCGTGTACTCTCCATGATACCATAAAAAGCATAATAATCGGCTGCTGAAATAGGATCGAATTTATGGTCATGGCATTTAGCGCAGGAAACCGTCAAGCCTTGAAAGGTCTTGGAAGTAACATCGATCATATTGTCAATGCGATCCGCCTCATCTTGACGTATATCAACCGGACTGTGTGTTCCCTCGCCCATCGCATAAAAAGCAGTACCCAAAGGTGATTCAGGGTTTCCGGAAGCGGCATCGTAACGCTTTTTTTGCATAAGATCGCCCGCCAAATGTTCTTTTAGCAGTTGATCATAAGGTAAATCTTCATTGAACGCCCGAATTAAATAATCTCGATATTTCCATGCTCCGGTAATGGTGTAGTCAAATTCATGTCCTTTGGTCTCGGCATAGCGCACCAGATCCATCCAATGTCTTGCCCACCGTTCACCATAGGCAGGGGAATTCAAATAGCGATCCACCATTTTTTCATAGGCATCTTTACTATTATCGGTAATAAAAGATTCCACATCGGTTGGCGATGGCGGCAAACCCGTAAGCAGATACGCTACTCTTCGTATCAACACGTTTTTATCGGCTACTGCCGATTTCTCCAGTCCTTTTTTTGCCAATTGTTCATTAATAAGATTGTCGATGGCCAGCTTATCGTTGGTTGCCAGGTCAGTGGTCGGTTTTATAAAGGCCCAGTGCTCTTTCCACTCTGCCCCTTGATCGATCCATTTTTCCAACAGTGCTTTTTCCCGGTCGGTAAGTTTGAGATTTGAGTCGGGTGGCGGCATTATCATATCCTCTTCCACGTTATTTATTCGCGCTACCAGGAGGCTTTTTGAAGGTTTGCCAGGTACGATCGCATGACCGCCTTCTTCCAACTCGGCGGTTGCTCCCTCATAGACATCCAACCGTAGATCAGCCTTGCGGCTACTCACATCGGGACCGTGGCACAAATAGCAATTCTGAACTAAAATAGGCTTGATATGAAAATTAAAATCAACAGTTTCCGGCAATGGTTCTGTAAACTCCTTCGAATCACCACACGAGATATGTAGTACCACGAAAAAGAAAACCAACCCTCTAAAAAAACTTCTCTTGCCGTAAAATAGCATGCTCTAGCCTTATGAATGGTTTCAAATATACATATTAAAACGCGAACATTCCAAAACAAAACCTTTAACTCATGTTATATATTTTTAACTAATTGTTAATTTAAAGGTGCCGTTTACAACGCGTTTAAAATAAATCAATCGAGAGCTTTTAGCGCTGCAAGTCAATATCGGTAAATGACAATTGCGTTACGACTTAAATTCACTAATTTTATACTGATGTTTGTGCTTTGCCCAAGAAATGGACAACGTATGATTGAATACGAACGAAAAAAGAAAAAATCGAATTTTGAGCGTGGAATATATTGATTACTATAAAGTATTGGGAGTTTCCAAGAACGCTTCCGAGAAAGACATAAAAAAGGCCTATCGCAAAATGGCCCGAAAATATCACCCCGATGTCAACCCGAATGACCCAACGGCCGAAAAAAAGTTCAAAGAGGTAAATGAAGCCAATGAGGTATTGGGAGACCCCGACAAAAGAAAAAAATACGACAAATACGGTAAAGATTGGGAGCATGCCGAAGCATTCGAACAGGCCAGACAGTCGCAACAACGGCCGAGATCAGGTGGAGGCCAGCAATATTCAGGCGATTTCGGGGGCCATGACTTTTCCGACTTCTTCGAATCGATGTTCGGTGGCGCAGGAGGTGGCGGCGGATTTTCGCAAGGTGGTAGCCAAGTGAAATTTCGAGGGCAAGATTTTAATGCCGAGCTTCGACTACAGCTTCGCGATGCCTATACAACCCATAAACAGACCCTTACCGTTAACGGGAAGAATATTCGCATAACCATTCCCGCAGGAATCGAGAACGGACAGACCATTAAAATCAAAGGACACGGTGGACCCGGTAGAAATGGCGGACCCAAAGGAGACCTTTACATCACCTTTAGTATTGAAAATAACACGCCCTTTAAAAGAGACGGAAGCAATCTATACAAGAACGTCGACCTCGATATTTATACGGCAGTGTTGGGAGGCGAAATGACCGTGGATACCTTCGACGGCAAAGTCAAGCTAAAGGTTAAACCCGAGACGCAAAACGGTACCAAGGTCAAATTAAAAGGAAAGGGATTTCCGATATACCGAAAAGAGGGACAGTTCGGAGACCTTTTTATAACCTACGACCTGAAGACCCCGACAAATCTTAGTGCGCGGGAGAAAGAACTTTTTAAAGAATTAGCGGCCATCAAAAAATAACAGCTTATGATACTTCGAAATCTTATTAGCGTTACCGATTTTTGTACAAGTCATGACATCTCGCAAACCTTGGTGGTAGAGCTCAAATCGTACGGCCTGGTCGAAATCGTAGAGGAAGATAACGTTCAGTATATTCCTGAGGAAGAGCTGCCCAAAGCCGAAAAAGTCGTACGCCTCTATTACGATTTGGATATCAATTTGGAAGGCATTGAGGTGATTACCCAGCTTTTAAACCGTATGGAGGATATGCAGCAAGAAATGACCCGTTTAAGAAATCGCTTGCGCTTGTATGAGTAGTATTGTGCCCAAAAGACCACCAACCTATTTAAAAATCCATGATAAAACTGCGAATAGTGCCCTTTCTTTGCCTTGCGCTCACCATTTTGGGCTGTAAAGAAGCGGAAAAAGAAAAAATTGCCGAAAGACCAAATGTCTTATTTGCCATCATGGACGATGCTACCTATATGCACATGAGTGCCTACGGTTGTTCATGGGTCGATACGCCAAATTTTGACCGGGTAGCAACAAACGGTTTGCTTTTTAATAAGGCCTATACCGCCAATGCGAAATGTGCGCCCTCCCGTTCCAATATTCTAACCGGTAGAAATTCATGGCAGTTGGAAGAAGCCGCCAACCACTGGCCCGTTTTTCCAACAAAATTTAAGGTATTTACAGAGACTTTAGCGGAAAATGGATATACCGTAGGTTACACCGGTAAAGGTTGGGCCCCGGGTATCGCCAAACATAAAGATGGAAGCAAAAGAGAACTGCTGATCAAAGCCTTTAGCCAAATAAAGACCACCCCGCCCACACCGAAAATCAGCAACGTCGATTATGCCGCCAATTTTGATGCCTTTCTACAGCAAAAGGAAGATAAGCCCTTTTTCTTTTGGTATGGCGGACTTGAACCGCATCGGGCCTATGAATACGGATCGGGTATTGCCAAGGGCGGGAAATCGCTCAGTGAAATTTCCGATGCCGACGTTTATGATTTCTGGCCTGCCGTCGATTCGGTAAAGACCGATTTGCTCGATTATGCCTTTGAAATCGAATATTTTGACCAGCAATTGGGGAAAATGCTCCAAAATTTGGAAGACCGCGGCGAACTAAGCAATACCCTCATTGTCGTTACCTCCGATAACGGAATGCCTTTTCCAAGAATAAAGGGTCAGGAATACGAATATTCGAACCATTTACCGCTTGCCATGATGTGGGCCGATGGTATTCAAAAGCCAGGTAGAAAAATTGATGACTTTATCAGTTTTATCGACTTTGCCCCAACCTTTTTGGAAGTCGCCGGCGTACCCGAAGCAAAAAATGACATGCAGCCCATTACCGGCCATAGCTTTACCGATATTTTGTATTCGGAAAAAGAGGGCTTCGTTAAGCCCGAACGTGATTTCGTACTTATCGGCAAAGAACGCCATGATGTTGGGCGGCCCCATGATCAAGGCTACCCCATTCGAGGTATTGTATGCGACAGCATGCTCTACTTACAAAATTTTGAAACCGACCGATGGCCTGTCGGAAACCCGGAACGAGGCTACCCCAATACAGACGGCAGCCCGACCAAAACCTTATTACTACATAACGTCTATGCCGAAAATGACGATTTTAACTATTGGAAATGGTCTTTTGGGAAACGACCAAGCCAAGAACTTTATAACATTTTACGAGATCCCGATTGTATGCACAACCTTGCGTTACAAGAAAACCACCAAACTGTTTTGGCCGAATTACACCAGCAATTATTCGATGCCTTAAGCGAACAGGAAGACCCCCGTATGGCTGGCGCTGGTGCTATATTCGACAACTACAAATATGCGAACAAGGGCGGAGTAAACTTTTACGAACGTTATGGAAAAGGCGAAGAACTGCAATGGGGCTGGATCAACGATTCTGATTTTCAAGACCTCTCAAAGGTAAAACGGGTGCAGGATAGCTTAGAGCCGTAAATTATTTGATTTAAAAAGGTACCCCACGTTTGTATATAATAATGTGAGGAAGAAATGAACCGCTTCAATTGGGCAACATCTAAAACTTGCGGTCCGGAGAAAAGGGCGTTAGATCGAGTACGGGTATTTTATCGGAGATAAGCTGTGCCACCAATTTCCCCGTAGCGGGGCCTAAACTCCAGCCCATCATGGCATGGCCCGTAGCAAAGGTCAGATTGGTATATTTCTTTGATTTTCCAATATACGGCAAGCCATCGGGGCTCACCGGGCGCAGTCCGCTTTTAGCGGCAGCCATTTCGCGCGCAGTAATTTTAATATCAGGGTAAAACTCAGCAACCGCTTTGGCAATGGCAGTTACCCGTGCCGCCCGAATGGTATCGTTGATCCCTGAGAATTCCATCGTGCCCGCAAACCGGGTAAACCCGTTCATTGGCGTAACCGCTACTTTGGCTTCCATCAATATGGCCGGCATTGAAATACCGGTAGGTCGTGCGACATCGATACGGTAGCCCTTACCTGCTTGAATAGGAAGTTTTATATTCAATTTTTTGGCGAGGCCCTCACTCCAAGAACCTGTTGCAATCACCACTTCATCACAGGCATACGTACCCTTTGATGTAATCACTTCTTTTACCGTACCTTGGTTTATCGTAAAGTCAAGCACCGCTTCATTTGTTCTTAAATCAACCCCTGCATCGGTCAAATACTGCTTTAATCGCGGCATGACTTCCGTTGGGGTCGTATGCCCATCGCATTTATAGTGAATGGCCGCCTTGGCTTTTATGGCCACATCGGGTTCAATAGTCCGTAGTTGGTCTTGGTCTAAAAAATCTACCTCAAGCGCCAGTGCTTTGGCCTTTTCGGCTACGGGCATTTCGTGCTGTTCTTCCGCATCGGTTTGATATAACATCAATAACCCTTTGCGTTCCCACTGAAAATCACCGAGATCACCCGATTGTAAGATATCGGTATACAGCCGGTGGCTCATCAGGTTGATATCTTTAATTACGGGGATTGCTTTCGCCACTTTAGCGGGCGTCGAAGATTTATGAAAGTACCATGCCCATTTAAAGAAATCTACATCCCATCGGGGTTTCATATAAAATGGACTTGTCGGGCTGAACATCCATTTCATACCCTTTACAATCATACCCGGGGCTGCCAACGGAATAATATGGCTTGGGGTAATATAGCCGGCATTGACAAAAGAGGCTCCGGCCGTAATGTCCGATTTATCGATTACGGTAACCTGATGCCCTTCTTTTAGTAAATAATACGCAGAACAGAGTCCTACGATACCACCGCCTACAACAATAACGTTCTTCCCCATGTTAAGAGATTATTTTGAAATCTGTCACTATTTTTTTTATGCCCTTTTTGTGCGCTATTTCGTTGATCCCGCACGTGCGGGATGAACCGTAGTACAGCAAAAATATCTCTAAATCACCTGAAACCCGTGAGCATACCGATCTTCATCGTCAATGGTAATCGTATTGTGCCCAAACACATGTGCAGCACCCTGTACGGTGGGTACAATGGCAGAAATTCCGGCAATTGTATCTTCTTTTAAGACCCGACCGATAAATTGCGAACCGATAAAACTTTCGTGTACAAAATCTTCGCCTTTTTTAAGCAGGCCCTTGGCATACCATTGGGCGAGACGCGCCGAAGTACCCGTACCACATGGGGAACGATCTATCGCCTTATCCCCATAAAAAACAGCGTTGCGACCTGTGGCCAATGGAGAAATGGTATCGCCTGTCCAAAGCATATGGCTGACATCTCGAATAGTATCATCAAGCGGATGCACAAAGGCATTGGGATATTTCAGGTTTATTTTCTCTCGTAATTCTTGACTGAACTGCACCAACTGCCCTGCCGAAAAGTCTTGTATGCCATGAAAATTTGGTTGGGGATCTACGATAGCATAGAAATTGCCGCCGTAGGCCACATCAAAAACCAGTGAACCTAATTGTGAGCTTTCTACAATAAGTTCAGACGCGGCCAAATACGATTTTACATTGGTCAATCGTACCCAGTCGACTTTATCCCCTGTCTTTTGGTATTCGATTTCAATAAGGCCGGCGGTCGCTTCCATGCGCACCTTACCCGGAGTTTTTGGCGTTAAGAGTCCCTCTTCCAAGGCAATCGTAATACTGCCGATGGTGCCATGACCACACATGGGAAGACAACCACTTGTTTCAATAAAAAGGATCCCCAAGTCGTTTAGGGGATCACTGGGCGGAAATAAAATACTACCGCTCATCATATCGTGGCCCCTGGGTTCAAACATGAGTCCTTTTCGGATCCAGTCATACTCCCTCAAAAAATGCTGCCGCTTTTCGCTCATGTTACAGCCTATCAATTCAGGGCCGCCATGGGCTACCAGTCTCACAGGGTTACCCGCTGTATGGGCATCGATACAAGTAAACGTATGCTTCGCCATTAGTTACATATCATTGGATCTCTACGCCTGTGTCAAAGATAAATCTTTATACGCGGGCAATGTTGGTCTTGTTGCCAAACCGTGCGCTATAATATTCAACACGCGCTCCCGTTCGTCGCCGATCAAAGGTAATCTTGGCGCTCTCACATGCTCTGTACCAATTTTTGTTGCCAATTCGGCCAACTTGATGTTCTGAACCAATTGCGGGCTGATGTCAAGTTCCAATAAGGGAAGGAACCAGCGATAAATGGCAAGGGCCTCTTTAATTCTTCCGGCCTTGACCAGTTCGTAAATAGCAACGGTCTCGGCAGGAAATGCACAAACGAGTCCGGCTACCCAACCATCGGCTTCCATCAAAAGGCTTTCCATCCCTAAGGTATCAACCCCGGTAAAGGTTTTTAAGCGATCCCCAAACCTATTCTTGATGCGGGTAATATTCGATATATCACGCGTCGACTCTTTGACCGCTGCAATATTATCATGTTTTAAGAGTACTTCTAACATATCAAGGGTAACCTCGATACCATAGTCAATAGGGTTATTGTAAATCATTATCGGCAAATCGGTATTTTTTGCCACCTCACTGAAATAAATCACCGTTTCATGTTCGTTTGCCTTGTAACGCATCGGCGGCAACATCATTAAACCACTAGCACCTTGTTCTTCGGCACGATGGGCCGCGGCGATGGCTCCTTTGGTGGTTTGCTCGGCAATATTGATGATTACCGGCACTTTACCTTCAACAAAGTCAACAGTCTCAACCACGAGCGTTTTCTTTTCCTCGTCGGTAAGCGTACTGGCTTCACCCAAGGTACCCCCTAAAATAATACCGTGTACACCTGCATCAAGTTGGGCCTTAATATTCACTTTGAACATATTCATGTCAAGTTTGTCTTCAGCCGTAAATTTTGTAGTAACTGCGGGCATAACGCCCCTCCATTCGATTTTCATAAGCTTATTTTATTGAATTATATGTTTTAACAAGCCCGATTTTCATGAGCCCATTCCTATTCATGCTATTAGCGCAAACTAGATTACGCCACGATTTAGTACAAAAATAAAACAGGTAATGGAATTTTTGTTAATAATATTTTACCTGAAAACAGTACTATGTTACCAAATATAGTTGGGTAAAATAGTATTTTAGGCATATATACACGCATAAATGAAAGTTTTTCCTTTTCAAATTCCTAAATCGCCCTCAGAGAATCTGATTGTTCAGATCGATCAAGAAATGGAGTTTTACGGAAAATTACATCAGCATGAGGAAATTCAAATCAGCTATATCGTTCAAGGGCGGGGAAAGCTGGTGGTGGGAGATAGCGTTCACTCCTATGGCCTGGGCGATTTTTTTGTTATTGGTTCCAATATGCCCCATGTGTTTCAGAGTATTGTAAATGAGAAATCGCATATGGTATCCCTTTTCTTTTCAAAACGTTCTTTCGGGGAAGAGTTTTTCAACCTTCCCGACCTCGTAGCAATCAAAAGTTTTTTCGACCACTCGGATGTTGGGTTTCGCCTCACCAAAAGAGATCCGGAAATCGAAAAGTTGATGATACAGTTTCCCCATTTGGACAAATTCTCAAGATTTGTAAAATTTCTAAATCTTTTGCGAACCTTATGCCATGCGGAAAGACAATCATTGGCCGGCTTTGTCTATCAAAAGAAAATTACCAATGATGACGGGGAACGGTTACGGGCCATCTTTGATTACACTATGAAAAACTTTCATAAAGAAATCGCTTTGAAAAAAATAGCGAAACTAGCCTTTATGACTCCCAATGCCTTCTGCCGCTTTTTTAAACAGCGTACCAACAAAACCTTTTTTGAATTTCTTATCGAGGTACGTATCGCCCATGCCTGTCAGCTGTTGATCGAAGACAGCGACCTAACAGTTGCAACGATTGCCGAGGCATCGGGGTTTTCTTCGCTTTCCAATTTTAACCGAAAGTTTAAAAAATTGAAAAATACAACGCCATCCCAATTTGTAAAAAATAGCAGGGCGCGTACATAGCACTGCCATACATCCGGTTTAGGTTTAAATACGGCAGTAACTTCTCAAAAAAAATGGATTACTTCAATTCAAAAATGGATTCAGGTACTTTGCCCGTCCATGACTTCGGAAGACTGTCACGACCAAATAAACGTGCAAGGACCAACGCCGTATTCTTGTTGCTATTATGGTCATCTAACATCTTCGCTTTTTTGATGCCTGGCCCCTTGATACCCCAGGGCACGGTCATCTCGACCGGGCTCATACCGCCATGACCGGTACCTTTTCCGCCATGATCTGTAATAAGTAAAAAGTGGGTATCCTCATAAAGTTCGTCTTTCTTTAAATCACTGATTAGGGTTCCGATTTTAACATCGGCTTCTTCGATGGCCGTAATATATTCGGGCGACATCCATTCATGACCGTGGCCTGCATGATCTACGTGTACACTATATAAAAAGATGAGTGTCGGGTCGTCTTTGTGTTTTAAGGCAAAGGACTTTGCCTTGCTGTAATTTTCCTCGTATGCATCGTCTTCCAGAAAATTCACCTCATCGAGATATTTTTGATTGATAGGATTTATCAAATTGCCCCAATTGTAATAGTACGCCGTTTTTATATTGGGCATTTGATCTTTCAACACTTTAAAAATAGAAGGATAATACCCATCGGAATCTTTTTCCAACGGCGGTAGTTGATGGTCTGCCAAGGTCCAATTGTTATTATCTACGCCATGCTCTTCGGGGCCGCTCCCGGTGAGGTGGCTCGTCCAGTTTGGCAATGTTACCGACGGCATTACCGATCGGGTAGTGAATGAAATTGTTCCGTCTTCGAACAAGGCATCGAGATTGGGATGTTTTGCGGTTTTGAAGCCTTCGACACTTAACCCATCAAGACCGAGCACAATAACCCTTTTGGCCAAATGGGAATCACTGGAGCCGTCAGTTGATTTGGTTTGGTCTTGACAACCCGTTAGTTGCACCATTAGCATTATAAGACTGATTTGAATACACTTTATCATACTATTTATTTAATAATCGTTAAGCGACTGTTTTGAAGCTACGGGCGCAACCTGAGGCGATGCACTACGGCTAAAGTAAAACAAAACCAAAAATACCAGTATCATGATGGGAACGGCGACTTTGATGTTTATATCGATGAAAAAATCGACCCAAGAGGTATTGTAGCCCACAACCTCTTTGAGCATTAGTACGGTAACACTGCCCAAATAACCCAAGGCATCGGCTGTATAGAAAAGGAAACCAACATTCCCTTGGTATTTGAGAAAGGCAATCAATCGTTCAAAAAGTAGGCAGTGAAATAAGATATAGGGCAAGTAGACACCCACACCCGTACTGATCATCCACATTACCGGACTTATAAGCGATTTTTCAAAAAGCAAGGTCGACAACAGAATGACCAAAGCCCCAAACCCGATCATATACATGCCTAGATTAAATGCCAATCGGTTTTTTCGTATCAGTATGCCCAAAGCCGCTATTATCAACACGATAATAGCAACAGGAATTTCGGTAAGCGTGATCAATTCCGGTTCTCGGCCATACCCCAGCTCTTCCCAAAACTCGACAATGAAATTGTCTCTAAAATCACGGACAATGGTGAGTAGAATGTAAATGACCACCAAGCCGGCAAACCCAATACCATGCTTCTTCATGAAATCTTTTCGCTTGGTGACATCCATTGTGGTACGTTCGGTACGTTCTTCCCTGTCTAATTCATCAGGAACTTTTGACTTGTTCAGCATCCATACAGAAATCATAAATATGGGCAGGAAAAGCAGACCCGTCACAAAAGGCATGGCATATTCGCCAACCCCGTAGTTTTGAATCAATAGCACGCCAACAGTCTTTACGAGTCCTGTAGAGAAAATAAACGTAGCACTCAATGCGGCGGCCAATAGCTCTGTATTTCTTCTGCCTTCCAGATAAGAAAACACAACCCCGAAGACCATACCCAAGGGCAATCCATTAAAGAAAAGTGTGACTATTTTCCATTTGGGGGGCACTATGGCAAAAAGACCCAACATAAAAAGTCCGAGGCCGACAAGGCCCAACAGCCAATAAACTCTCCTTTTAGGGGGCATTTCCGATATGATCTTGATGCCCACAAATTTCGAAAGCATGTAACCCAACACTTGACTGATGACCAAAAGGGTTTTGGGATCCATTCCAAAACCTATATCCAAATCTTGATACTGCCCGGCCAAAAACGACTTACGCACCGCATACATACCCGTATAGCATAAAAAGGCCGCCACCATGATCCAGATCGACGACATTCCCGGAAGTATTGATTTTCTTGTTGTAGTATTGGCTGTAAGCGTTTGAATTGGATTCTTATTTTCCATCAGGTAAATGTAACGGGCGAGACACTTCGATTAGATTAAGATGATGTAAAGCAATGGTTATCTTTTTCAAAGAAATCGATTTTATTTAAAAGAAACTATATTTGTTTATCACTTTCTTTAACAAATACTCACAATTTAACCAGTTTTTAATGCCAAATCAACAATCTTTCAATTTTTAAAAAAGAAATGGTAGTTAAGTGCAAGATTTAAATAGCCGACCACACCTTACCTTTAAACCAAAACTCGCCTTATACAATACAACCATGCCCATAAAAAAGACCGTTATGACAGCAAATGAAATGGCGGAAGCATTAGTCTTCCATGAAGCTGAAAAACCGTTCACCATTGAAAAAGTGTCGCTTCCCACACCGCAAGTCAATGAAGTTTTGGTTAAAATAGCATACACCACTATCTGTACAAGCGATTTACATACCTATTACGGGCGAAGAACTTCGCCATGTCCAAGTATTCTGGGCCATGAAATCATCGGACATGTAGTTTCTTTGGGAAAAGCCATCAACACCGATTACAATGGTGAAGCACTTAAGGTCGGAAATCTGGTCACTTGGTCAGTTTACGCGCATGATGTACATGGAACTATGGCCAAAAAGGGATTTCCCCAGAAATCCCATAACCTTTTTAAATACGGACACCAACAAATGGCGCTTGATAAGCCATTAAGTGGGGGATTCGCGACACATTGCCTGCTCCGTGAAGGAACTGCCATTTTCAATCTCTCCGACCGATTGATCCCCAAAGAACTAGCACCGTTGAACTGCACCCATGCAACAATTGCAGGGGCGATTCGATTGGCGGGAGACCTCAACAACAAGAACGTGCTTATCGCAGGCGTTGGAATGCTCGGACTCTCCGCCTGTGCCATGGCCAAAGAATCAGGTGCTAAAAACGTGTATGCCATGGACTGTGATAAGGCTCGACTGAATTTTGCAAAGACATTTGGAGTAAATCAAATCATTCAGGCTTCGTTGGAAGTGCAAGACATCGTCGAACAATTAAAGCCCCACCATGAGATAGATGTCGTCATAGATACAACAGGGGCACCTGAAGCCATGGAAAAGAGTTTATCACTATTGAGTATCGGAGGTATGGCCGTATGGGTCGGTGCAGTATTTAGCCAAAGAAATACTCAGGTCAATGCAGAAATGATTGTGCGCAACCTACTCACCATAAAGGGGCTACACAATTATAAGCCCAAAGATTTAGCCGTCGCAATTACCTTTTTAGAAAAAAACCATAAGAAGTATCCTTTTGCAAGCCTAGTGAACAAGGAGTTTTTGCTACACGAATTGGAAAGTGCCTTTAATGAAGCCCATAAAGGCGGCCATTACAGAGTTGGTATTCGACAAGACCCATCCTAATTTTTTATAATTTATACACTAGCAATCACTTATATTCACTTCGACGGCCAGGCCGCCTTCCGAAGTTTCCTTATATTTTGAACTCATATCCTTTGCAGTCTCCCACATCGTATTCACAACTTTATCCAAAGGTATTTTTATGTTTTCCGGCTTAGTCTCCAAAGCCAGCTCTGCGGCATTAATGGCTTTTATCGCACCCATCGAATTCCGTTCGATACACGGAATTTGAACAAGGCCCGCAATGGGATCACAGGTAAGTCCCAAATGATGTTCCATAGCAATCTCTGCCGCAATCAAGACCTGTTCGGGAGTACCCCCCAAAAGCTCGGTCAATGCCGCTGCAGCCATGGCGGAAGACACGCCAATTTCTGCTTGGCAACCTCCCATGGCTGCAGAAATGGTTGCCCCTTTTTTGAAAATACTTCCGATTTCGCCCGCTACCAAAAGAAATTTTTTAATGTGCTCAAAATCGGCATCGTGATTCTCGATGACCAAATAATACATTAAAACAGCCGGAATTACACCTGCACTGCCGTTAGTAGGGGCAGTGACTACGCGACCTAAGGAAGCGTTTACTTCATTTACGGCAAGCGCAAAACAACTTACCCATTTTAATATTTGTCTGAATTTAACCTCGGTTTGACGTATGGTTTCCATCCACTCTTTCTCATTGGCGTATGGGACTATCCCCTTCAAATTTTGGTGCATATCGAAAGCGCGGCGGCGAACATTAAGCCCCCCTGGGAGATTACCTTCGGTATGACAGCCCACATACATGCATTCTAACATGGTTTCCCAAATTTTTTGTAGCTGGCGATCTATAGCATCGCCATCTCTAAGTGAAAGCTCATTGGCCAGTACGATTTCAGAAATGCTTTTTTGCTGCTCTTTGCAGTAGGCCAAAAGTTGCACTCCCTTCTCAATCGGAAAGGGGAAAGTGGCAAAAACGTCTTTATTCTTTTTGGCATTTTTACGTTCTTTGACCACCACAAAACCTCCACCAATAGAGTAATAAGTTTTGGTTATTTTCTTTCCTGTTGATAGGGTGGCCTCAAACTTCATCCCGTTTGCATGAAACGGCAAAAACTCACTTTTAAATATAATATTGGTGTTAGGGTCAAAAGCAACTGCCCTTTTATTGGCAAAGTTCAATACCCTATCCTTTTTGATTATGGCTGTGATTGTGTTGATATCCTCTATGGGAATCTCCACAGGGTCTGCCCCCGAGAGCCCCAACATTATGGCCAAATCGGTGGCGTGACCTTTTCCCGTTAATGATAAAGAACCATAAACGTAAACGTTAATTTGCACCACCTCATCAAACAATCCTTCCAGGTCGAGTTCTTTTATCCACCGTTCCGCAGCCCGCCACGGACCCAAAGTGTGGGAACTTGAAGGACCCACACCGATTTTAAGCATATCGAAAACACTGATGCATTCCATGAAACAATCCCTTTATCTACCTACAAATATAGCGGGTGAAACTTCATATTGAATCATGTAACCAAAAATATGTGTGGCCATTCTTTTTCCGATTCAAGAAAATCAGAAGGACTGATATACTAAAAAAAAGAGGCTATCCCCCAAAAAGTGGATAGCCTACTTCAATAAAATTTTATTAGTGCGGCAACTAAAGATTACCTACGAATCGATTAACCTGAAATAATTCGGAAGTTAAGGCAATACTGAACCCGCCTGTTACGGTCCATGCAATCCCAAACCAGGTTGAGTTCGTACCCGACCATCTACGAATTTTTATCGTATAGGTTTTCCCCGGTTGCCCGGTAAATTCCGCTATCTCATAACTATTGTCCCAAGAGCCGCTGTATCCCACTTGCGCTCCATTTTCATCGTAGATAATAAGATCTAGGTCAACCGTTAGTTGGGACATATACCAGCTCCAAAACAAAATGGATGTTTTTGAAGCTTTTGATGTCCAAGCCAGTGCCACTTTTACTTTTCTTGGACCAAAAAAGTAATTGGGAACGGAAATTTTATATTCAAATGTCGATAGTTTATCATTTCCAAAGTTAGAAGAACTGAGCAAGCCTACATCCCAACCTCGCCGGCTTGGAGCGTTATTGGCCGATTTTCGATTCCTTGCAACATTCGTCCCTTCAACTGCATTGACAGCACCGGCACCGTCCAATGCATCAACGCCATTGCTGACATCTTGCCACCAAGTACTGCCCGTAATATTTTTTGTTGCACTAGCAAGTAGTATCGCCCTACATCCTTCAGGCCAATGTTTTAGGATCGTATTTGTTCCTTGGATAAGTGCGGAAACCCCAACAACTGCAGGAGAAGCCATACTTGTTCCACCCATGGTAATCCCATCCGCTGTTACACCAGTACCATTGGCACATATTTCCGGAAGTTCTCGGTCACCATGGGAAGAACTTGGGTTTCGGAATACGGAGTCCGTAGACATAGCCGAGGCACTATCATTGTGATTTCCTACTGAAATAGTGTTATATCCTTTGTGATTTACGAATTCGCTGCTCGGCGGATTAATATTATCAACATCTCCGTTCCAGAAATTTCCGGCCGCATGAACGATCAATGGATAAGGATACCTTACTGCAAGATAATCCCCATAGATGTCATCTCCTGACAAAGCACCGGAACCCGGCTCACTAGATCTATGGAAACTTTGATTGATAACAGTACACTCTTTATCTTCCACGGCCCAGGTCAATGCATCCCTATCCTTATCGTTGGCCGAATACAAACTGCACCCGGGAGCATGCCCGTTCGGAGTACCCGATTCATTATTTCGGATGATCGCATGTACATTTTGGGAATGATTGGAAGTAGTTGGATTATTCTTGAATTCGTCGGAAATTACCAGATTTGAAGTGTCACTAGGTCCAGATTCCCAGACGGCTACTTTTACTCCGGAACCATCTTCCCCGTTAGATTGAACAACATCGGAACCGGCAATTGCCATTGAATTACCAAGATCTTCAATACCTTCGGTTTCACGCAGTAAAAGTCCGGCAACTTCTTTGTTTGAGGCCAATTCGCGGATAGCGGCGGTTTCAACTACTGCCGTAACTAAAGGAGCCGATCTATCAACTTTCACAACTTTTACTTTACCCTCAAGTGATTTACTAAATTTTACCGAACGCTCATACATTTTCTTTCTTAGTTGATCAGCTCGTTTCTTAACAGATTCTTGATCACATTCGTTCTGTGTGCGGTCAGAAGGCGAGGCTTCAGGCTCTTCAACTTCATACCATATATCTATCAAAACGGTTTTAGGTGGTTTTTTGGAGTTAATCAAGGAAAAAAGTGTAGGGTGTATCTTGCCGAATTTTGAATCCAATTTTTTTCTATGGTCCTCCAGGATCTTTTCGCCGTCCACCCGTTTTCCTTTATGGTCGATCTCAAATGATATCGGCTTGCCACTTTTACGATCAGTTGCTTTATAAAATTCGAAATATTCCGTGTTCGGAATTTTATCATTTGAAAGTCGCTCTACCCCATTTTCAACAAGTTTTAGTCGTACAAAACTCCCGATAAGCAAGTTATTGTCTACTTCTGCATTAGTGGCAACAACTGTAAATGGAATTTCAAGGGATTCACTTAATTTTTGTGATTTTGAATTTACGATGGGCTGGATTACCAGAATATGTTGCCCAGCAGGGAGTCCTTTTTCGGCACTCCAAATAAATAGCCCTTTTTTTCTTGTCGGAGAAACTTTTCCATCTATGCCTCGCACCCCGATACTTCGAATAACCGAATCTACATCGGCATTAGGTGTCGTAGTAATTTCAATTGATGAATTCGTAGTTAAAATTTCATCGTTTACCAGATTAACCTGGAGATTGCTTTTTTCATTTGCCATAATGCATTACTTTATATAATTATTAATTGTTCTCACGGTATTTATTTAAAAGGGGAAGCAATTGGTCAAACAGATAAATTGGGAGGGAATCTTTTAGCGAAATCTTAACTTTAGCCAATTCTTATATCATCAGCTTATGTTTTTACCGATAGAAAATTACAATTGTTTTAATCATCAGGCAGAAGGTTTGTATAGCTTGCAACGTCCCATGTGTATACTGCATAAAAACGGTATACTTTAAAAAATCTTTGTTTGAAAAAGTATCTTTATTTTCCCTTAGTACTTCCTCTACCATAATTTATATAGCCCGTACTAACCCTTTTCTCCTTTCAACAATTTCATCCCAGAATTAGCTTCGTTTTTCCCGTTTATTTTTTAGGTTTACATAAATATGAATCAATGGATTTCGGATATGTAAGGGTTGGCTCAGGCAACCAAAAGATGAACTTTCAGATGAATACCTCCCTGAGGTCTGATATTCTACCCAAGCTTTCTTTCTCAATACAATGGCTTTCCATACTAATTTTTCTTATACTGCTACCTATTTCTGGGGTATCACAAAATCAACCCAACATCGTGTGGATTACCGTTGAAGATATGAGTCCGCATTTAGGATGCTATGGCGACCAGACCGTACCTACCCCTAACATTGACCAGTTGGCCAAAGAAGGTATACGCTACACCAATGCGTATGCAACTTACGGTGTTTGTGCACCCAGTAGGCATACACTAATTTCGGGCATGTATCCGACGTCTACGGGAGCCATGGCCATGCGTACTTGGAAAAGGACAAGTTCTTTGGACAAGATTACCGACCCCGAACTTTTGAGCATTCCCGTATACGAAGCTACACCACCCGAAGGGGTACGCTGTTTTTCGGAATATTTAAGGGAAGCGGGCTACTATTGCACCAATAATTCAAAGACCGATTATCAATTTAAAGACCCCATCACCGCTTGGGACGAAAGCAGCCAAGATGCGCATTGGCGCAATCGACCATCGAAAAAGACTCCGTTTTTTGCAGTTTTCAATAATGTCATCACCCATGAAAGCAAGACTTTCAAGGACTATTCCCCTAAAGTTACCGATCCCAACTCAATTCCAATACCACCCTATTATCAAGACACGGAAGCTGTTCGCACCGATTTGGCCCGACATTATGATAATATTCATGCTATTAATCAATGGGTCGGCAAACTGATGGAAGAATTAAAAAAAGCAAAAGTGCTGGACAACACCATCGTATTGTTTTTTAGCGATCATGGTGACGGACTGCCCAGGGCAAAACGGTGGGTCTATGACTCTGGCATCAAAGTGCCATTGATCGTTCGATGGCCTAATGGAGAAAAAGCGGGTACCGTGAATGACGAATTAGTTTCTTTTGTTGATTTTGCCCCAACGACCTTAGCCTTAGCGGGACTCAAAAAACCATCTTATATGGAGGGTATAAAATTTCTTGGAGATGACCGGGAAGAACCCCGCGAGTATATTTATGCCTTTAGAGACCGGATGGATCCAGCACCTGAAACCATTAGGGCGGTACGTGACAAACGGTACAAATATGTTCGAAACTACCGCCCCGACCTACCTTATCTGGGTTATATTCCGTATCGCGATCAAGCTGCTATGATGCAGGAAATATTGCACTTAAAAAAGGAAAATAAACTTAGTGCAAAACAATGGCAATTCTGGGCCCAGAAAAAACCACTGGAAGAACTTTATGATACTCAAAGTGACCCCCACGAAATCAACAATCTAGCTTCTCGACCCGAGCTTTTCGAAAAACTCGACGAGCTAAGAACTGCCCATCACGAATTTGTCGCCACCTATGGTGATTTGGGTATGATCCCTGAATCAGAGCTTATTCGAAAATTGTGGCCTCCGAATGGTGTTCAGCCACAAACTAAAACTCCCGAATTTTCAGTGGAAAATGGCAGTATCGCAATTTCTTGCGATTCACCCGGGGCATCCATTGCCTACAAAAAAGAAGGTGAGAGCCAATGGCATTTGTATTCAAAACCTATAAAAAATACTAAGAAAACAGTCCAGGCCGTTGCCATTAGATTAGGTTGGAAAGAGAGCAAGGTAGCAAATGGGAACTTTTAATTTTAAACAGGGTAAAATATATAATAGAAAACTCCAATCATTCGGCCACCAAAACGCTTAGTGATTTTTCTTGGATGGAGATATTCAAATTTCCTTTATCGATTTCTTGGAGCTCCCCATCTATCTGCGACTCAAAATAGTTTTTATCGTTTCTTGAAAGCTGTAGTTGCTTGGTCTGAAAGCTTTTAGCTTCTTTTAACCAATACACTTTACGTAAGATGATCAACACCCCTAGCCACAACATTTTCATGCGGCCTATTTTTGAAACGATAAGCACATCCAAGAGCCCGTCTTGAAGGGATGCTTTTGGTGTTAAGCTCAGGTTGTACCCCATTTCATTCGAATTGGATATCAAGATGATAAACGGATCTACGAAATGGTTTAAATCATTAATGGAAACCGATAGTTTTTGGTTTTGTCCCATATCCCGAAGGGAAATCAGACAGGCCCGAACATAGCCAGAAAGCGTTCGTTTCTGCGAAGATTCGTAATGCTTTATAACACTTGCATCGAAACCAATACCCATATTACTAAAAAAATGACGGTCGTTAATTTTACCAACGTCAATTTTTACCGTCCATTGGTTTTTTATAATCTCCAATGCCTTTCTTAATTGTTTCGGGATGCGCAGGTTGGATGCCAATCCGTTTCCTGAACCTATGGGAATAATACCTAATGGTATAGTACTACCAATTAAGCACGAGGCGACTTCATTAATCGTGCCGTCGCCGCCACAGGCTACGATAATATTCGCCTTCTCAGAAATGGATTCTCTAGTCAATTGTGAAGCATGCCATTTATATTCAGAATGCTTTACAGTCAATTGATGCACACCTCTTACAAAATAAAGTTCAAGAAGCGTTTCGGTCAAAGATGACCTACCATGACCGGCAATGGGATTGACAATGAAATGAATTCGGATCATTTTTTTAGATTCTTCAGTTTAAGGCCACCATTTTGATAAAGATAGTCGGCCACCTGATAATTGGAAATCGCGGTTTTCAAGAAATCATTGTCTACTGGAAGCGGGCTCAAACTATTATTCATTGGGTTCCATTGATAAAAATTGGCCGTTTTTCCATCTCCCAACACCATAACTTTATCGTTTTTAAGATACCCCAATTTTCGGTAATTACCGATTAGTGCACGTTCATTTTCTGGTTTCATCTCAAGAATGTTCTGACCGAAAAGGTTGGTGTCATAATCCCACCCAAGAGCAGCAAAGAGTGTGGGGAACATATCGATTTGCGAACTTAGTTTGTCAACTTTTTGTGGAACAGAATTCGGTAGATTATAGATTAATGCGGGAATATGGTAGTTGCGCACATCAAGTTCCCAACGGCCGGCACTACTGGCACAATGGTCGCTCATAATAACAAAAACGGTGTTTTTAAACCATGGTTTGTTCCGTGCCGTTTTTAGAAACTCCCCAATGGTGTAATCGGTATACTTTATCCCCCCATATCGGCCACTACCTGAGGGAATATCAATTTTTCCTTCGGGATAGGTGAACGGTTTGTGGTTCGAAGTCGTCATCACAAAATCGAAAAAAGGTTTTCCGATCTTATGAGCTTTATCTGCTTCCTTGATGACCTTAGTATAAATATCCGCATCACAAACTCCCCATGCGTTCTCATAGGTGACTTCCTTATCTTCGATATTGGTTCGAGTAGTTGTAATACTTTTATCCAGTAGAAAACCGCGGCCCCTATCCACTATATTAAAACCGTTACCACCAAAATAGGTATTCATATTATCGAAGTATCCATCACCGCCATAAAAGAAATTGCGGTCATAGCCCTTTTCCCTGAAAACTTCGCCTATGGTAAACAAGCCCGTATTGTTTTTTCGCTTTAAGATACTGCGTCCCGGTGTGGGCGGAATAGACAATGTTATCGCTTCCATACCGCGAACGGTTCGGGTACCCGTCGCAAATAAATTGGTAAAAAACAGGCTTTCATTGGCAAGCGAATCAAGCGTTGGGGTAATGTTCAGGTCGGCACCGAGCGAATTTAAATATTTACCACTTAAACTTTCGATACAGATAAAGATGATATTTGGTTTTATTTCTACATTAACACTATCTACACTCTTAATGTGTCTAAGTATTTCTTTTTCCGATGGAACAAGAAAAGTTTCTCCGTTGTTCGCTAAATAAGTTTTTATGCTATCAAAAGCCTCCTTTTCAGGAATAGTATCGTAGAATTCGGAATAGGCCAGCTCGTTGTTTCGAAAAGCTGCAAAAAAGGAATAGATGCCGGCTTTCGACAATTCATTAGTGTAGCGATTTTTTGACCATTCGGCTTGATCAATCGTCACGAAAAGTACAGAGACAATTACGATGGCGAACCATGGCAAGGCCGCCACTAATTTTTGTTTGAAAGCTGTTCGGTTGTGATATGTTCGTTGGAAAACCCCGGATTTAGAAATCAAGAATATTGTAAAAGCTACAAGAATCAGTAATGATCCTATCAAAATTGGCAAGGGATATGATTCATTAATGTTCTGTACCACCTCATAGGTATAAATCAAATAGTCTACAGCGATAAAATTATAACGTCTTTGAAATTCGTCCCAAAAAGTAAACTCCCCAAAAAATGAAAAATAGGTAATGAGTATTCCCAAGAAAAATCCGAAAGCGGTTATAGTCTTGTCCACGAATGAACCGTACCACTTTACGGGAAACAACACTAAATAGAACAAATAGGGAACGGTAAAAAACGAAATGGTTGCAATATCAAAAAGGAGTCCGACAACCAAAGTCTTTAAAAGACTATAAATTCCCGTATCGACCTCACTAAAGCCCCATATCAGAAAACTGATTCGTACCAAAGAAGAAATCGATAGAAAAAGAAGAACGAACGCCTTCAACAACGCAAAGCGCTTTGGAAACAATTTAGACCACATTTCGTAGAATTTATACCAAATGTAGCTTTGGATTCTAAAGAGATTTTAAAGTTGCTAACTCTCTTAAAAAAGGTTGAACAAGCTTCGACCTTTTCTAAAAAATTGACGAATCGGGCGAAACTTTACAATTAATTTTAATGAGCCCTATAAGCTAAGATTGTTCTAATTTCAAAGGAGGGCCGACTACCCGCATCTCATTTTTTGAAAATATCTTTGCGATTTCTTCTTTATCAGGTTCACGATTCAAGGCGGCCATTGTGACAAAGAAATCTTCTAATTTTCCGGCAGGTTGCACCGTAACAATCATTTTCCCTTTCTCGGATACTTGTGTTCATGCATGCGGAACCTTTCTGGGAAGAAAAATACTGTCGCCTACGGACATATGATATTTTTCATCACCGACCTGAAAATAGTAGGCCCCCTCAATGATATAAAATATTTCATCTTGTGAAAAATGAACGTGCAATGGTGTTCCCCGCCCTTGGGATAGCGAGGTTTGCTCAAATATTGCTAGATCTCCCTTGGTATCGTTACCTGATATTTTGACATCCAAAATATTCGAGTTCACAGCTTTTAACCTTAAATGACCATGCAGTCGACCTTCGCCTGTCTTGACCTTAAAACCCTTGTCGTTTCTTTTTATAATTCTTTCATTTGGTGTAACTGCCCATAAGGGCATTGTCACGATCCCTAGAAGTACGGCAATGAATCCCTTTCTTTTCATAATGTGGTTTTTAATTCGTATTTGACTGATACTAATTTCCGATGCAATTCAATAGCTGCGTGATAATTAACAGAAGATTGGCTAAGGCATTCATTATGAGTAATTATCAACTGTCGATTGTTGCACGCAACCTCCGATCCGAAGCAAAAATCAAAATACTCATCAGTATAATTGAAACGATAGAGGCGGGTAGCGTCCCTAAATCCAACCCTCCATTCGCCAAAGGTTTGGTCAAAAAATCACCAAAAGTTGCCCCAAAAGGCCTTGTGAAGATAAAGGCAATCCAAAAAAGTACGATTTGATTGATTTTAGTAAAGTAATGTAATAACACAACGAATATAATGATGCCCGCAGTTACTACGGCCCCATTCAAGTAACTCAATCCTATGACGTCGCTGAGATAATCACCGAAAGCAGTTCCCAGACTGTTCGAGAACAAAATGGCAACCCAATAGTAGACTTCTTTGTTGCGTTCAAAAATGGGAAATACTTCCAAATTTTTAAACTTTTTAAACCAAGCAAAAAGAGTCGCTAAAAGTCCGCCAAATAACAAAAGGCTACCCCAAGTATAGCCTAAATGAAGACTTCGGTCTATAAAATCTGAAATCTCGGTACCCAAGGTCGTTGTTGCAATGATGACTAGCCAGAACCAAACAGGAATATATCTTTTTCTCGTCAACTGAATTCCCAAAACAATACCGAAAAAAGCTAATGTTATCAGCAGACCGATGGTATAGCCCAAACCTAAAGTCTGTGCGATAAAATCGCCCAAGGTTTCACCCAAAGTGGTCGCCACGATTTTCATCAACCAAAACAATAAAGTAATCTTTGCAACCTTATTCAAGGTTTTCATTTTGTTGCGAATTAAATTTTATACTTGAAGCCCAACCTAAAAATCTGGGTCTCGAAATAGTTTTGGTATTGGGCGGTAAACCCTTCGTTGGTCAACTGCTGGCGGATACCAAAGCGGTTAAAAATATCACTGGCAGAAAATGTCAAGTCCGCCTTTTTGTTCCATAGGCTCTTTTTAATTCCCAAATCAAAAGAAGAACGAGCGAGCTCTTCCCCTTGGGGAATATTTCGGTCAGAATAGTATATTCCCGTTAGCTGAACAGTAAAACTTTTAGGCAAATCAAATTCGGTACTGACCTTAGCATCCCATGCGTTGGCGGTAGATTTTTGAATATCGAAGGTTCGCTCAAAAGGAAACAACAGATTACCGCTATAGGCGTTAATGGCATTCGTGTACCAATTCAAAGTTCCAGATACTTTCCAGTCGTTCGTAATATCTTGGCTTGCCAACAACTCTAAGCCGGTATTGGTGGCACTTCCTGTATTTTGATAGATACGGTTCACGATATCATAATCAGGATTGGAGTCGTCGATACTAAAAATTCGCATGTACTGATCCTTTATGATTCTGTGATATACTGCGGAAAACAATGAACCGTTAGCCCATAAATATTTATGGGCGATTTCAAATGCATCGGTAAACTGGGGCCGCAAATACGGATTACCAACTTTTAACAATTCAGGGTCATCGTACTTCGGAAATACACGAAGTTCGGGTTCGCCTGGGCGGTCTATTCTACGGTTATAAAATATCGATAACTTGTTATTATCATTCAGTTTATAGGTAAAACGAACACTGGGAAAAAGTTCGAAATAATTGTATTTATCATTATCAGGATAGTATGCATTTACTGGATCAAGATTGTAAAACACGTCGGTTTGTTCCGCACGAAGACCGGCTTCAACATCGAATTTTTCCTTCTCTAAAAGGTAATTCGCATAGCCCGCATACAAGTTTTCGCCCCAATCTGAGAAAGTGCCCAAACCAGGATAGATGATGGATCCATTACCGGGGGTAATCGTATAATCTACCGGCAATCTTCTGATGCGCAATTTTGCACCCAATTCGATTCGCCCCGACTTTAAAGGTCGCACATAATCTGAAGAAAGACTAGTTGTATTCTCAATTGCCCGAATATTGGTCTTGTCACGACCAATGCGTACGGCGGAGCTATCATTTAGCGAATAGGTCTCGTCTTCCAACCCTTGGGTGTACTGTGCGTTAGCACTCAAGGTATGACCAGCTTGCTCAAATTTGTGGCGATAATTCACCGCTGCATTGATGTATCTTGTTACTTCTTCTTCTCGCCAATTATAGAACCGGTTTCGAGAATTTGTATTCAAATCGATAAAGGCCACTTGGGAAGTATCGATATGTTTTTCACGGTCGTAGAGTCCGGAAAAAGTAAAGCTATTGTGCTCGTCTAGATCATAGTCTATACCCCCATTGATAATAGCGCGGAATTGCTTCCGGTTTTCAGGAACTTGGGAAATTAGATTGCGCCCATCATCATAATTCCGGGTGGTAAATTCGTTATTGGGCAGCGCTTCCTGTAAAATAAATTCTGATTGTAGAAAGTAATTTATCTTATCCTTTTTATAATTTAAATTGACACTCGGAATCAATTTAGGGTTGGTCGAAAAACTACCTAAATCGGTCGGGGTATCGTATGTACGTTTTCCCAGAGCGCCCAATCCGAAGGAAAGTCCGACATCGCCGTTCAAACCTGTTTGTTTTTCTTTTTTATAAATGATATTGACGATTCCTGCAAAACCATTGGCATCGTACTTTGCGGAAGGGTTATTGATAATCTCAATTTTCTCGATATTTGAAGCCGGAATGTTCGCCAAACCTTTCTGATTGCCAAAACCTGTTAGGCTACTTTGCTTTCCGTCGATTAGTACTACTACTTTATCGCTTCCGCGCAAAATGACCTTGCCATCTTGATCAAAAGTTACACCTGGCAGGGTTTTCATAGCGTCAAGCACAGAACCGCCTGATTGGGCGATGTTATCTTCAAGACTAAACAATTTTTTGTTCAGGTCAGCGTTGGTAGTTGCCTGTTTTCCGAATACTTCCACTTCTTCCAGATTTTCGGTACTCGGGGCGAGTTGAATTTTTCCCAAATCGAAAAAGGTATTTAGTCCGCCTGCGGTAAATGTTTGTTCAACTGTTTTGTATCCTAGGTAAGAAAAATAGAGACGGTATTTTCCAACGGACATTTCTAATATCTCGAATCTGCCCCTAGCATCTGTAATGGTGCCTGTTATCAAGATATTGCTCTCAAAATTGTGAACCGCCACATTCGCAAAGGGTAAGGCCTCTTGGGTCTCAGCGTCTAGCAACTGCCCATTGAGCGTAATTTTTTCTTGGGAAAATAGCGCAGAAAAGGAAATAAAAACAAGCAACAATGGTAATATTCTTTGCATCAACGAAGCATTTTGTGTTTGTCGACAAAACTAAGGCTTAAACCTAAAGAGAATTTAAAGTTGTGTCCAAAACGCTCTTAAGGCTAAAATTTTGTCTCTGCATTTTATATAGTTATTTGAAAGTTATGGAGAAAGTATGCATGCCTTTCTCGTACTTATAGTCAACCTCAAAATCATAGAGGTCGCAGATACGTTTTACAATAGCAAGGCCCAATCCGGTCGATTTTATAGTCTCCGACTCCCTATAAAAACGAGTATAAAGATTTTCAGGATGTTGCAGGGCCCTAATTCCGTGGTTTGCAATAGAAAGGGTTTTGTCACTTGCTATTACCCTGATATCGGCATTACCCGTCGTGTATTTGATAGCATTCGAGAGCAAATTATTGCAAAGCACCTCTGCAAGATACCGGTCCATTTCTGCCCATATCACATCATCTCTTTCATACTTAATCTCTTTGTCAGAGATTTCATTAAAATTTTGAATGGTTGACCCAACGCAGTGGGTAATATCGACCTTTTCTATATTAGAGAACTGTTGGTTCTCTATTTTGGTCAGCAGAGTCAACCGCTTATTTATTTGCGTAAGTCGTTGAATATCTTTTTGAATAGAAGTTAAGTGCTCGAATTGCGCATCATTAAGGTGGTCGCCATTTATGATATTATCAATCTTCGCCTGAATAATCGCCAATGGGGTCTGCATTTCATGGGAAACATCTTCGGTGTATTGTTTTAGATTTTTATAATCGGAGCGTACTTTATCGGTTAAGGCGGTTATTTCATAATTCAGTTCGGAAAACTCCAAAATCTCACTGTCCATAAACAGAATCGGTTTATCGGATGTCAGTGAAAACCGTTTCATTTGTTCCAAGTTTTCGAAAAACGGATGCCACAATTTTTGGTTCCATGCTTTGTTGAAGTAAAATAGAAAACTGAAAACAA
Organism: Kriegella aquimaris; assembly: GCF_900103215.1. GTDB lineage: Bacteria > Bacteroidota > Bacteroidia > Flavobacteriales > Flavobacteriaceae > Kriegella > Kriegella aquimaris. The sequence goes on along the minus strand of NZ_FNGV01000008.1, from coordinate 23,194 downwards.
GTAGAATGATAACGAGGTATGATACTACAACAGCTACCAAAATATCTTCCGATTCTACTATCAATGTTCGAACGGTGATGCGATACTTTTTACCCTTTATGTCGGAATAAGTCGTCAACTCTCTAAATTCTTCCAATTCGTCTTGAGACGGATCAAAAATAAGGGTGTCCTTCAAGCGTTCAGTTCCCAACAGCGCCACCTTTTCTATTTCTACTACGGGAGGCAGTTGATACATGGGCCCGTTTTCATTAATAGAAGTTTCTATACGCGCCTCGGTGGACCGCAGTTCTTCTTCGATCTCGCCCTGCAACAAGTTCCGAACATAAAAATAGAGCACTATAGTACTGACTAACATCAGAACAAAACTTATCCAAAGAAAGGTTTTTGAGGTTTTTCGCAGTAACCGTATTTTTTTTATAGGCTCACCCATGGGCTAATCTTCCATAAATTTATAACCACTGCCATAGGCTGTCTTAATGTACTTGGCCCCGGCATCGGTCAATTTTTTGCGTAGGTTGTTAATGTGTACATATATAAAATCATAGTTATCTGCCAAATCACTGTTATCGCCCCATAAATGTTCGGCTATGATTGCTTTGGAAAGCACCCTGCCCTTATTTGTGACAAAGAACAGTAGTAAATCATATTCCTTTCGGGTAAGAGCCATTGGCTTTTTATCTATAAAAGAGGTTCTTGATCTTGTATCAATGGAAATTTCATTAAAGTCTATTTTTTCTGTGCCACCGAACTTGCCCCTGCGCAAAACGGCTTTTAAGCGAGAATTCAATTCCGCTAAATGAAATGGTTTGGTCAGGTAGTCGTCGGCTCCAAGATCTAGACCTTCCAATTTATCGTCTAACGAACTATTGGCAGAAATGATAATCGTTGCTGTGTTCTTATGTTGTTTTTTAAGTTGTTTGAGAATGTCCAACCCGCTGCCGGTAATAAGGTTGATGTCCAATATCAAAATATCGTACTCGTACAAATCTACTTTGTACAAGGCCTCATTGTAATCGGATGCCGCTTCGCAAACGTTACCATCACACTCTAAATAAGTGATCATCGATTTTTGAAGCTCAATCTCGTCTTCGGCTATCAAGATTTTCATTCCTTAAATTTAAGGAATAAATGTAGGCGCTAATTCTTTAGCAATTCTAAAGCATTTGGAAGACAAATTACAAAAAGCCAATCCACTAGTTTTTTAGTATCATATTGGGTGAGGGTGTCGCGGCGTGACTATTTTACCAAAAAAAAGCACGATATCTTAGCCATTGACCTTAAAAGTATACAGAGTATAAAAAATCAATAGCAACAACGAAAATATAAATAATGTCTGGCTTCTTTCTCGCTAGATGAAGCCCTTTTAATATAGCACCAGTAAATTTTCCGGAAGGGGAAAATGCTGTTCCCTTCCCAATGTCGGTATAAGTGGTTTCGAAACAAAATTTGGATGCCTTCGGTTATTTAGAGAGGTATCTTCCATGATAGTAAGACACAACCTTCATAGGTAAGCCAAAAGAGAGAAAAATCAGCTCTTCTTTCATCGAAATGCTCCAACTATCTAGGAAAATGATAGGTATTTCCTCAAATAAAGGCAGTATATGTACAATTACGAGTATATCTTTACTGTGGAAATCGTAACGATTATTTTGTTATTTACCCGGTTTGCCTGTCTCAAAGAATTTCATTGCAGTACATATAAAAATGTAGGTTATCTATTCTGGCCGATAATTGTAAGGTGGTATTTGCCAGATACCAGCGCACTATCGTAAATCTAGTTTCAAAAACAAGTCTATGTTAAAAAAGGATAGTATTTTACCGCTTAGAAATAAAAGTATGAAACTTGTTACGCTCATTTTAATTACAGTATTGACCTTAGCCACAACTTTAGGTTTCGCCCAAGATGAAAGCGCTGAATATCTGGGCAAAAGGTGGACGAGTATAGCAAACAAAATGCCTTCGGAGTGGTATGGCTCAAACGAAGCAAAGTTGGTTGCCGAAAATGTATTGCTCAGTCAAAAGGCTATTGGAGGATGGGAGAAAAACAAAGACTTTCACCATCGTTTTTCTGAATCGGATAAAGCAAACTATAGCAGCAACAAGAATAAAATTGGCGCAACTTTCGACAATGGCGCTACCATTACTGAACTGAAGTTTCTTGCCAAGGTATATGCAAAAATAAAGGATGACCGTTACAAGCAGGCATTTACAAAAGGTTTGGATTATATTTTTGCTGCCCAATATGCAAATGGTGGGTGGCCACAGTTTTTTCCTGTACGCGAAGGCAGTGTAGCATATTCTGGCCATATAACATATAACGACTATGCCATGGTCAATATCATGAAATTTCTTAAAGAGATCGGTTCCGATAACACAGCTTACGCTTCACTTCACCTAAGCACCGATACAAAGGCAAAGGCAAAAAAGGCCTTTGATAAGGGTATTCAATGTTTTCTAGATACACAGATCATATATAAGGGAAAACCCGCTGTCTGGTGTGCCCAACATGATTCAATAACTCTCGCGCCTGCAAAAGCCCGTAGTTACGAGCTACCTTCGTTCAGTGGTTCTGAATCTGTGGGTATTGTACAAATGTTGATGGACATAGCTAATCCTTCCAAAGAAATTGTTGCGGCCGTAAACGGAGCGGTACAATGGTTTGAAAACAATCGGATAGAGGGTATAAAAATAGAAACAGAAACCCAAAAAGACGGAAAAAAGAATAGAATTGTTGTTGAAGATGAGAATGCGCGAACATTGTGGGGTAGATTTTATGATTTGGAAACCAGTACAATATACTTTTGCAGTCGAGATGGTATTAAAAGAAACTCCTTGGCAGAAATAAGTGACGATCGCCGCAACGGTTATAGTTGGTACACAAATTCTCCAGAAAAGGTTTTAAAAAGGTATCCAGAGTGGTTAGCCGAGAATAAACAATCAACGAATTGACTCCTAAATTCTATATTACATAATTTTATGATTGCAAAACAAAAGCTTACCCCAGAAAAGACTATGCTTTGTCAGGGAGATCTATAAATAGTACAACAATAAAATTATTGACATGAGGATACCCTTTTTATTCATTGCACTTTGCTTGGCATGCCACATTTTAACCTTCGCTCAAGTAAATAATAAAAATAGAGTAATCATTTTAACCGATATTGAGGCCGACCCTGATGATACACAGTCATTGGTTCGATTGCTCTTGTATTCGAACCAAATTGATATTAAAGGTATCGTCGCTACAACTTCTTGCTGGCAACAGCACAAAATCGCCCCCGAATCCATAGAACGGGTTATTCGTGCATATGGCGAGGTGCAACCTAATCTCCTAAAACATGAAACCGGGTTTCCGAAACCGGAGGCATTAGTATCGCTAATTAAAAACGGACTTCCCGTTTATGGCATGCTCGGCGTCGGGAATGGAAAAGATTCTGAGGGTTCCGATTGGATCATAAAAGTGCTTGAAGAAAACGACGACCGCCCCTTATGGATATCTGTTTGGGGAGGTGTAAATACTTTGGCCCAATCATTGGATAAAATTAAAAAAACAAAAAGTAGTAGAGAGGCTAAAAGACTCATCTCGAAACTAAGAGTGTATACTATTTCGGATCAAGATGACAGTGGTATTTGGATACGGAATAATTTTCCCGACTTGTTTTATATCGTTAGCCCCGGCGATTATTACGCCAACGCTACTTGGACCGGTATCAATAGCTATGTGAAAGGAATAGATAATACATCGATCAGTAATAGTTGGATAGCCCAAAACATTCAACAAAATCACGGTCCTCTCGGCGCTGAATATCCCGATGTGGCTTGGGGAGTAGAGGGTGACACCCCTGCCTTTTTATCATTGATACCTAACGGACTTAATGAACCGGAACACCCAGAATGGGGTGCTTGGGGTGGGCGCTATGAACTTTACAAGCCCGATTTTTCAAAAACGAAAAAAGGAGGTTCTATTGTGACCTTGGCACCCGAAACAAGGGCTATATGGACCAATACAATCGATAATTATACGCCATATGTAGCTAAAGAATATGGCCGAACATTTAAAAGAGATACGGTTACATTTAAAGGTGATAAGGTCACTTTATGGCGCTGGAGAGATGATTTTCAAAATGATTTTGCTGCCCGTATGGATTGGAGTGTTATGCCCTATGAAGAAGCTAATCATCCGCCAGTTCCTGTTTTGACCCATCCAGAACGGTTAACCGTAAAGTCGGGCGAACGTTTTAGTCTAGATGCTTTTAAATCTACAGATCCTGACGGCGATAATCTTAGTTATCTATGGTTTCATTATCCTGAGGAAAGTTCCTATAAAGAAAGTATAGAATTGGGGGCAGAGAACGTTCACATTGTAAATCTAACGGCCCCAAAAGTTGAAAAGAAAGAAACAATTCACATCATTCTTAAGCTCTCCGATAAGGGCACACCTTCCTTATCTCGATATAAGCGCGTAATTGTAACCGTTGTACCTAAATAATCTGTATTTGCTGGTCGTGAAACATCAGTTGATATTGGCACGAGAAATCGATAATGAATAAATCAATTTATACCAATTTGCGCTAAACGGACCTAGATGAAGAGTAAGCGATGATTGATTTTTTAGTGTATGGCAGACAATTTAAAACCGAAGTGCCGGATTTGAAACAAAACTAATTAGCATTCACCTCCAAAAAAAAGAAAGCCTTTCGATTTCTCGAAAGGCTTATTACTACTGGGCTCCCCCTCTTGGGCTCGAACCAAGGACCCTCTGATTAACAGCCGAAAATGAGGTGTTTTCATATAGCCTCATTGACTATCTTATGGTCTGATTATCAATATTTTATGAATTTTTATTTTGCATTTGGTTCTACAATTTTTACATTTAATAGCCTATTTGTTGTCCCTATGTTGTCCCCAATATTATCACATGCAACCAATAACAGTAAGGTCTTCGAATTAAAATAATGAAAATGTTGTCCCCAAATGTATAAAATATGATCACGCTCAAGATTGTTCTCAAAAAGAAGTTATTGTCAGATGGAACATATCCTGTCTGTTTGCGTGTTACAAAAGAAAGAAAATGTAGGCATTATAAAACTCCATTCAGCGCAAAATTGAGTGAATGGATAGAACCCACCGGAAATTTCAATAAAAGAAATTCAAACCATATCCAATTTAATCGACTACTTGTAAAATTCAAGGAAAGAGCTTACAAAATCATTACAGATTTAGAGATCGAAAATCCCGATTATTCACTACAGGATTTCGACAGAAGCTATAGAATTACCTTCAACCCTGTCAAGAACGATGTTTTCGCTTTTTTTGATGAAATTATAGAAGAAATGACCTTTGCTGGACGCATCGGAAATGCGAAATCTTATAGAGATGCCAAAACCTCCGTTCAAATTTTTCATAAATTCAAGAAGCTTACTTTTAGAGAAGTTAATCCTGCCTTTTTAAGTAAATATGATGCTTTTCTTAGGTCGAGAGGTGGCACCGATGGCGGTATCGGTGTAAAAATGCGGTCAATAAGAGCACTTTTTAATAAAGCCATCGAACGAGGGGTAATCAAAGAAAGTCTCTATCCCTTCAAAACCTATAAAATATCAAACCTGAGAGGTAAGGGTTTTAAACGTGCTTTGGACTTCGAGGAAATCATGCGCATTATCAACTTAGATTTGATCGACAATCCACATTTAATAAACACTAAAAACTATTTCGTTTTTAGCTTCTATACTCGAGGTATGAATTTTGCCGATATGATGTGTCTGGAATGGAAAGATGTTGAAGCTAATATTATTTATTATACCAGGGCAAAAACCAAGGGAAACTTCTCCATTGCCATAATGCCTCCGGTTCAAAAAATATTGAACTATTATCGTATACATGGTTATGGAAACAAATATGTTTTTCCCCTACTCTTTCGAGAGGACTATACCCCAACCCAACTGGCCGATAGAAAACATAAAATGCTAGGCATCTATAATAAAGAGCTAAAGGAACTGGCCAAACTGTGCGGAATTACCAAAAATGTCTCCAGTTATGTGGCCCGGCACAGTTTTGCCAATTGTCTCAAACAAAAAGGTGTTGCTACTGATGTAATTAGTGAATCGCTCGGGCATCAGAATTTAGGGGTTACACAAGCCTACTTAAAAGAATTGGATACGGAGATTGTGGATAAGGCGCTTGAAGTGCTGTTACAACCATCATGGTAAATAATCAGAATAGTTTCCTAAATGGAATCATCAGGGTCAATAAAAGGGTCAACCCAGTCGGCCTTTTTCTTTGCCCAGTGAACTAAGGTAGGCGATTCTTTAGACCTATTGAAATTTCTATTCTGTCGGTTCAACCTTCAATTGAATTGCCGAAATTTATAATCAATCTGATATCAGGATGAAAGTTATAAAATTTTGATTGACCTCCCTAGTTCGTTTTCCATAGTTTCACCAACATCTAGTTCCATAACCCGGACTAGTTTTATCTTTAGTATAAGGTGTTTATCTTAAATATCAATTTTCAGAGAAGATCCGGTTGATTTATTATGGTTTAATAGGGTATCACGTATTAGAATACACTTGGCATAATCTTCTTTTTCCAAATAGAATTTAAGTAGTAGTCTTTGTGTGTCTATATCATATGAATATAATATCTGCAAATAATTATCCCTACATATATGTAACAATATCCGGTCGACTACAGTTATGTTAAAAGGTATCCTTTCATATAAATAAGCGAAAAGCGGTTCCTGATTCTTCCGCAACCTTAATTTTTCTTCCAAGTTTTTCATCTCGTTAGTATTTTTTAGAATCTATTTAATTGCTGTACATGGATCCGTTAAGCACGTTAGTAATTTGAAGCCTATTTTCCTTCTGTCCGGCACGTATTATTTTGATCCCGCAAAATCCTATAGTATTCCTTTCATCACTAACAGGGTAGTTGCTGATCAGGATTCCGTATTCATAAGGATTTTTCTTAAAGAAGATATTGCCAAAATCATCGTCCACTCCACAGTTCCAGTTTCTATGTACCCGGTTACTGCTAAGGTTATAGGAAGAAGCAATACGCACGGTAATCCCCTTCTGATTAAAACGCATCCCTTTGGTAGCAGCATCGTAGAATGAATCTTCAAAAAAACTCAAAAGTCTTTCGTAGGCATCATCATCAATAAAGTCTAATTCTAACCTGGCCTTGCCAGATAATAAGGAGGTATAATCAATATCCTCAATACTAACTATAGGGGTAAAAGCCCCCTCAGATTGCATATTAACAAAACGGGTGTGAGTACTTAGTCCCCGTACGTCTGCATTGTACAAATTGTTTCGCCATTCTTCATCGGCAAATATTTCCCAATCTTGTTCAAATTGAGCGTAGTGAGACAGAAGGCTCTCGCTTGCCAACAATTTAAAATCTCGGTTCTTGTGGTATCCGCAGAACCTACCGGCAATACCCTGTGCTCCATTGGCAAGCTGCTTGTCCCTAGGTTCTATTCCAAAACGGACCTTTTCTTTTAGAATTCCTAAATCTTTACCTGCGGTCAATGCTTGTACCACTATTAAGACAACGCGCTGCCCTCTCTTTAAAATTAGGCTTGATATCTCTTTAATACCTTCATTTATACCAAAATCACAGCCACTGTCCGATCCTATGGCTATTACCCTACATTGGTTTTTATAAGCTCCTAACAATAATCTTCGTAGCTCCAAAGCCCTACTACTGTTCGATTCGCGAATAATTCCTAAACCATCTTCGAAAGTATTCAGATGTCTTACGTAATCCTCAACTTTTGGATGGATATTAAATACAATTTCATCACCCGATCCCTGAGATTGTAACGCTTTAAAAGATTCGGGTAAATCCTCAATTACGCCATCTTGCAACATTTCGGAAATACCATAGTATTGTGGAGGACGCACCCCCATAATAACATCCACATCCGCTGTCCCGGTATATTGTGCATCCAATATATCATAAGGAGTAGCACTTACGGCCAATAATTTAATATCTGGAATCCTTCTTCTAAGTTCACTAAAAAACGCTTCTTGAAAACTGGATTCCTCACCACATCCATATTGGTCCTCATCTCGGACTATTAATTGTACATCAAACTCGTTGACAACTTTATGGGGGTTTGGATGGTTAAAGAAATCACTCATTTTCATCACCTTGATGTTTGACGGTTTTGTCCTTTTTTCTTCGACATCATAAAACTCTGCTTGGAGATTTCTACAGTTTTGATTGTACAGGTCTGTATCCCTCATACTTGTTACAAACAATATGGACTCGTATTTGTTGATCAGTCCAAGGGCTGGCAGTACGTAATTACACAAAAAATAAACTGTTCCGGATTTACCACTTTGCATGGAGGCAACTAATGCCATATTCTGATGGCCTTCTTTAATGGAAAGACCTATGCGAAGGGCATTGATAATTTGATTGGGAAAAATACCTGTGCGCCCAGAGTTGTGTAGGGTGTCTACAATGTTTTCCTCTAAAGATGAGGGAGCATTAAGCTCATTCAAAAGTGTTTCAATTTCGGAATCCCAGTGTTTCTGATAAGCAGTCATATATACAGTATTTTAGATGAACACTGTAAATATAGAACTGGTGTGTGCGCTCTATCTGCACTAATAGCGGATCAAATAAATATGCCGATTTAATTCTTTCCGCTTCTGTGTACAAAACAAATTTTTCAGGATCACCATTGAACGAAAACTCACCTGGTTGAGATACCCTTTCCAACTCACTAAGCCTTGAATTCGGGAATATTATAGTGTTACGCTGTCCAGAGTTAATGCCGACGTACTCAATACTCAAATCAGTTCCAAAGTCTTGGACGTCTATAACTCTAACAGGTTCGTTAGGATTTAAGTTTTTTATTATTGAGTTTGCTGTTATCTCCATTTATAATTTTTAGCTTTTATGGTAAGTAAACAATTTCAACATTAAAATTGAGCTGTAAATATAAATATTCAAAACACCAGTAAGAGACTACTTATAGTGATTGAACAAAAAATTAAAAAGTTTAATTTCTTCTTCTCTTTTTCGCGACTCACATTTTTCTATGTCCCAGCCTTTGTTAGAAGTTCTAACTCTTTGCACTGTTGCATATTGGCTTTTATCGTATGTTTTGAGTTTTGTTAGATAGCTTTTATTTTTAATTTGGCGATTATAGTCTCTTTCCAGTACCATTAGATTTCCTAAAGTATTAATGTGGTTTTTCCATTCCTCCTTATGTTCTGGGCGTATAGTAACATCTTCGTGATGATATGACTCTATATGTTCAATATCAACATCTGTTTTGAAGAGCGATTTTTCTAAATTTATTATTTCTTCATTTGTTTTATAATTCTTTGTTTCTAATTCATCCAAAAATGCAGAAAGTAAACAAACAATATATTTCCGTTTCGCGTTCTCTGTAAGGTTATTAGAAATGAACCAATTTAGATCATTCCCGTTTCCGTTATGTTTCTCTCTATTTCCTATCAAAGTTTTTAATTTTTCGATAATTTCTTCTTCTGAAGTGTTAACCATATCAAACATCAGATCTCGGATCGCATTTACCACTCTGTTTATACTTCTTGAATATCGAACACTATAAATAGTAACGAGCTTGGCTAAAAGTGTATCAAACTCAACCATCGATTCCCACACGTCCTGTTTGTCACGATTGTAGAACACAAAAAGAAATTTTATATCCCAAAAAACACGATATCTCGACCATCCAAGAAGATGTACCGCGAGCATTTCTTCTGGAGAACTATAACTTCTATCGAAATATGAATACCGAAGCTCAATGATTTTCTCCAAATCATCCAAAGAAAGATCGACGTTGTTATTTGCACTTTTAAAATTTGGCCATTGGGTTACATTTAAAAGAGAGTCAAATAGCCTTTCAAAAAAAGTGGTAGGATTTAAATCAAATGTAGCTTTGGGTAAATTATGCCTAGTTATTATTATGTATTGATAAATTCTCAAGATGTTTGTCATCCCGATGTAATCAATCTTGCGTTTTTCATTAGACTTATCTACACGTTCATACAGACTACTAATTTCATTGAAGATGGTGTCTTCTGCATTTTTAAATTTTTTAAGGTATTCAAACATTTTAATTTTAAAAATGTCACTACCATTTAAGTCTAAGCCCGTGGTGTTAATAGTATTGAAAATCTGAATGGTTTTTGACAAGCCTGCTTTTGTCACAATTACAACAAAATAAACCTTAGTAAATATATAGTCTACAAAATCATCGACCAAAACGACTGACTCGTCATCTATCAAAATTTCTTTTAGTTTATCATATATAAATAGTATTCTGCCGGCGTAAGGATTTATGCCATTATCATTAATGTTTTCTGCCGAATGTGATTCTAATACCTCATTTAAATATTTAGCGTGCAATCCATTATTCACATCTGTGGTGAGCCATTTCGAATTAACCTGGCGGCTATCCAATGTATGAGGAAAAAGCCAATTTATAGCCTTAAATATCATTAAAAAAGTTGTGAGTCTTTGTTGCCCATCAATCACACTCACAATATCATTATTATCCTGTTCGGTTAGCTGCATTGTACCTATAAAGACGGGATCATTATCCTCAAATCCTTTATTAATTGTCTTAATAAATTTTTCAATATCTAATTCTCTCCAAGAATAAGGGCGCTGATAAATTGGTATCTTATAGTTGAAGTCGTTCTCCAAAATTGACCCATAATCAGGGTTAGATGTTTTTAAAAGTGTCCTAGTCTGGGCTAGGATTGTGAACTGGTCTTGGGACATTAGTAATTAGTGGTTTTTATATTATATTTTAAATTATGTAAATATTCATTTTTGATTCAATGCTCAATTTTCTGGCTTAAGACATTTTCAACATCAAATCGGTGTTTACATTCTGGACAAGTAATTTAAAATTTTAAGACATCATGCAATTATCATCAACCAATATGCAATCTATCTGCAAATTACTTTATTACTCTGTTTCCTAAGGAGTTTTTACAGTGATTCCACCCCCAGAATTATATTTAAATAACCCATCAATTGTACTTCTTAATTTATCATCCATTGCTTTTTTATACTCAGAGTTAAAAAAATGAATGGTAGTATTTGCTCAACTAAACATATAACTGGCTAATAATATTAAATCATCATGATTCTGTACTTCTATTTTGCTCAATTCGGGATTAGAATATGTCCTACCCGTACTAGCTGTCAGTTGTATTGTAAAAAGGAAAACTCCAAATTCCCTTACGTCTAAAAACCGGAACGTTATGATATATTGTAGTATCAAGTTTTAAGTAAAAAGAACTACTCTGCGAAGGTCTAATATTAAATGTTTTGATGGAAAGTGGTATTTCTCACCATCAATAAGTACATCTGGAAAATGACTCAACATTAGCTCCTTAATAATTTCGTTATACTTTTTTTAAATTTTAAGCTTAATACACTCATGGCTATTGTTATTACTCTGGATTAGTTATCTAATTCTTTTTAACATAAGTCTTGTTTCCATTGGAGTTGATATAATACCTACCACCACGAGAACCTGTTCGCAATGTACGACTGATCACAGAATTGTATGAAGGTGTACTAGATAAAGAGGTTGGCTTATATTTAGGGGTACTATAGGTGGCCGTAATACTTTTCTTAACATAGGTCTTATTGCCTTTCGAATTGTAATAATAATTACCGCCATTAGGGCCGGTATAAATTGTTCTGGTCTTGGTATTGCTAGATGTACTATAATAGCTAGGAGCTTTGGTGGTATTGGAATAGTTGGAATAGCGTAGTGTACTGTTGCCATAGGTAATAGTTCTTGAACGCTCTCGAGCCGTTTTTTCCTTGTGTTGTCCTATGGTAAGTAATTGCATATTACTTGGGTCATCAGTGCCACCTTGAGATATAGGTATTATATGGTCTATTTCATACCCGTAAGGTGTTCTATCATAGCCTTTAGAATTCAAAAAATCCTTTTTATTGGCTTCACTGCGCTTAACCTTCTGTTTACCGGTAGTGCTATAAGTTTGGTTATAGTAGTACTCAGTGGTGCCTACCGTATAGGTAGATTGCGAGTGAACTAAGCATGTAAATGCTAGGGTGGAAGAGAGCAATAAATGAATAAGTTTCATAGAAAATAGCTTTTAAAATTAAACGAGCTACAAACATATTGATGTTTTATGTGGTGTATCTGCATAGATTTATTAGTTTTCAATGCTGATGTTATATATAACGTCATATCGCACATCCTTTTTTATGTTAAATATTACTTTGTTCAGGGACATGTCGTCGGACTTTAAATAAGATTCAGGTTTAAAGCCGTGGGCTATACCACCATCTATACGAATACTAAACCTAAGGTTCTCTGATATAAACTCAAAATATCTATAATGGGGAAGCCTTGAAGTATCAAATAAATCCACTCTAAAATCATAATCTTTTGAAATTTGCTGCAAATCATATTTATAATCTTCCAAATCCTTATAGTTATGAATAATATAGACTGGGTAGTTGGCATTCTGGAAAACATCTTTAGTTAAATGCACCGCCAATTTTTCTATATTAATAGACCAAAGCTGTGGCAGTTGCTCTATAAATTGGAGTAGTAAACGCATTGAAAACTCGGACTGATTATACTTATCGTAATAGGCCACCTTGAAGGTCCTATTCTTAATTCTCGATAAAAAATCTTTTGCATTATTAAGTTGTGAAAACATGATCGGAGCCAAATCATTGCTCTTACTTTGCGGGGGTATTGTACTTATACGTGATTCGTACAAATTACTCGATGTTAAATCCGGAAGGTCTAAAGAAGCAAAGTCAGGAATGGCGACATCTTCAATTTTATAAAATTTTTCTTTCGCTTCATTTGGCCATTCGGCATCCAAGTTGGCATAGGAAGCCATGGAAACATAGTTAAGTGGAGTGCCGTTTTCGAGAATGACCGATAAATGTAAATTGTATTGCAAAATCTGACTGCCTATACCCTTTTTCAGGCTATAGTTATGGGACAATAAGTATATCGATAATTTATCCTGGTTATTGGCATAATCAATTTCTTTCTCGATAATAAGATTGATTTTAATTCTATCCCGTTTAAAATTTTCAAGCCAATCTAAATTTTCAATATCCCAATATGCCATATTATTATTCAGATGAATATTTATTTCTTTAATGCCATAGTGATAATTTAAACGCTTAATCTCGTCATGTAATGATCCAAAAATTGAACTTACTTTAAGTTTACCACTTTCTAGTACATCGGGAATTTGATTATCTATAGCAAGTCTTAACCAGTCAATGGCCATATGCCTATCTAAATTTTCAACATGCCATTGAGTGCTTCTGTCTATTAAACATTTGGTACACGCATTTGGACAGTTACAATAATCCAAAATGCTCAATGAACGTTCCAAAATTTCTTTGATATGAATAGTAAATTGCGAGGCATAGCCTGCACCACCTTTAGCCGTATCGTAGATAAAAACAGTGTGGTATCCCTTATATTTTTTAATACCGAATCCCAGTTCAGATTCTTCGATAGCCAGATATTCTGCCAAGGTTTTAGTAAAGATTACGCCAATGGAATAGGCCAGTATTTGATCATTGACAAATGAGCCGTTCTCATTTTTAAGACGGACTTCGGTAAAATCTGTTTTAAATCTGCCACCGAGAATGATATGATCATGGATGTATTGTGCCTCACATAAATTCTCGCCATCATTACTTTTCCCTCCCCTTAACCTGAAATGGCCATCTAATTTATCATGAGATGTTTCCACTCTTCCACAATCTAAACAAAGACTAAAACCTTCCCCATCACCAGTATTATAAAAAAGAATCTGCGCTTTTTTTTCTTGTTCACTGGTCCGGAAGTCCAAATAACCGGGCTGATTTGTGTTCCATGGTGCTATGTTAAGCAACAGTGGCTCCAAATATTGCGGCTTAGCCTTCTCGGAGATAACCCTTGTTGGTTCTTCATATAAGTCTATGGCAAAGCCAACGGGCTCTATTAGTTCCGTAAAATTCGCTTTATGGTCACCTAATTCCAAACCAACAAAGGAATTGCTTCTATCACAATTAGGGCAATTATCGGTAATTTTTTCACCAACATCCAGTATCCTTTGATATCCACAATTTTTACAGGCTTGTATTTCATTACGTTCCCCTTCATTGCCCCAAGTATTTTTCATAATTATACCTGAGGATTTATAATTTAGCCCATCTATTAAAATGTGATTTCCCGGAGTAAATTCAGTCAATGCCCTAGAGATGGGATAACTTGGATTTTCTTTGAATTTGGTCTGGTTTTTTCTCTGTAGATCTGATAATGTAATTTTTTCAAAATCTACTATACCCGTTGGTAGTCCGGCATTCGGTAAAAAGCCATCCTCTGCTAAATATCCCAACACAAATTTCTGGAGGAATTGTCCTTTCCTGTAGTTCACAGCCTTGTATGCTGCACTATTATCACCGAATTCATTGGCCAAATCTTGCAGCTTTTTGTCATAGCTGTCTTTTTGTTTTCTTATTTTGGCTATGACCCCCTTAAAATTATCCACGACCACTTCAATGAGTTGCTTAGGGCTGATACCTTGCATAGGAGTATCCTTTACAAGACCTGTTAATGCCTTTTCAAAATCTAACCTAACTGAATCTTCTAACCAGTTTAAAAAATTTTGGGCAATCGTGGGTTCCCCTTCAAAGAAAAATTTTTCTATATTTTCTTTCACGTTTAGTCCCCTATTTTCATTCTCCCGTTGTCTAACGAAAACTCCAAACAATAGCGAATTAACATGTCTTTCTACAATGCTTTTGCTATCAAACTTCAATTTTGGCGGTGCAATTGGGTGTTCCAATGCCCATTTAGGATTATTCATGGTACGAAGGCCAATTGGATTGGGAGCGCAAAAAGTTAATGCCAGAGACTTGTTTTCTGAGCGTCTTCCAGCCCTACCGGTCCTTTGTAAATAATTGGCTGGCATTGGCGGGACGTTGCTCATAACCACTGCAGAGATTCCGCCAATGTCAACACCCATCTCCATGGTTGTGGAACAACTAAGTATGTTAATCTCCCCATTCTCAAATTGTTCTTCCAAATCCTTTAGTCTTCTTTTACTTTGTTGGGCAGAATGTTCCCCGGCCAAATATAATTTTTCAAAATCGAATATTCGTTCATGCAGGTCATTCCAAAGCCCTTTCTCTCTGGCAGCAGCGCTATTTTTTTGTAACCAAATCCCTACCTCATTAACCGTTAAGGGCATGTTTTCCTTATTTAAATGATAAGGATGAGGATAAGTGGGAAATTGGTAACTTTTGCTTTTATCTATTTGATAGTTTCTGATATTTTCTTCTAAAAGGTTCCCTTTGATCCACGGGGAATAGTTGCGAAATACTGAGTCCAACAATCGATTTGTAACTGGGCATAAATATTCTTCCCCAGCCAGTTCAAATGCCGTTTTCTCAAAGAAATCTAATTTATACCCATCACCGTCCCTGGTAAGGACCTTTTGCAGAAGGGTTCGCCATATTTTTTCCAAAAGATCGTTTAACATGTCTTCCCTTTCACTAGTTATATCGTCCTTGCTAAGCCACCCTAGCCCAGCGCATATCAATAAAACCAAACGTGATTGTACAATGGAATTTGGATTATACGCAGGCCATTTCTTGCCATTGGTTATATCTGAATTCGATTGATATAGGAGATAGCTAGTATGGTATCTGGTTGAAAAATTCCTTATAGATTGGTCCAATTGAAAGTGAAAACCATAGCGAACAATATAGTCCAAAGATATTTTTAGTAAACTTTTCCATTCCTGAAGGTTTATGTTCAGGGTATCTGCAATTAGAGGTAAAGTTTCATTGTCGAGCGATGGGTATACCAAATTAACCAATCCAAGGTTTTCAAGTGATCTTTGTCTTGGCAATCTCCGGGCAAATTGGTCAAACAATAGCGCCTTAGCATAACTTTCATTTTCAGTTGCCAAATTACTTCCTCGCGCACCTTTCTTAAACAGCGTACTAAAGCCCTCTTTTATTTTTGTTTCCTCAATGATATCCTTCCAGGAAGATCTACTGGTTGATAAGACGGAATTATTGCCATTTTGCTTTAAAATTGAATCTATGAAATCAATATCTTGTTGAATTCTAGCTTTTCTGAAGGGAAGCGTATTCTCAAGATCTATTATCAATTTAGCCCTCTCTGCCACTAATTCTTCTCTACTAGAATCTACTTGATTTTCTTTTAGCCGCTTTGTCAGATAATGATATACTTGGTACCTGATCCAGTCGGTTTCGCTGTCAATATTTATTAATGCGGCTATTTTTGCAGTGCCTTGTCTACTATCCGTGAACGAGATGTATTTTCGCCCCTTATATAAAGTTTTATTCGAAATGTTATTGGCATTTTGCGTTTGATCCAAAACAATATCCGATAAAATTCTGTTGGTAAAAGCTGAGGATATCCGAAAGTGTATAGAATTTTCGCTATGTACTCCGCAATGTGGACATTTATTGTCCTGTGCCATCAGAAGATTATCTCCGGTGACTATTAGGTTTTCCTTAGATATTGAACAACTAACTAGTTCTGAATTTATAAGATTATGATTTCCATCATTCTTTATAAAGCGCACTAAATTTCTATTGGGGGTAGCTTGATCTGTTTCTTCGTTTTCCTCATTTTCAATATGAAAGGCCTCATATCCAACGCTCGCCTTTTGCATTACTAAACCCCCTGCCATTTCACCATCCATCATCATATTGCCGCAACTATTACATGCTACAAGTTCTAACAACGGTTGCCCACAATCACAATTTGCCCCTGCAATGGTATACATAGTACCCAATGCTTTATTGGGTTTATGACCTTTATGTTTATCGCATTTAGGGTCAGTACATACATAGACTCCTCCTATACCTCGGGTAAAAAAATGGCCTCTTACCGGAAGTAATTTTTCCCCATTTATTTCTTGTTCGGCAAGGATATCCATTACTTTTAATTGTTCTGCCTTATCGGTTATTTTTAATTTATTTCCAATTTCACTCTGGCTTAGTCCAGCAGAGGTTAACAATTCGTTTCTTAAAAGTTTAATGTTATTTTGGGTTAATGTTGTGGATAAATTGGGAATATCCTTATCTGCAATTTTATTATTAACTCTTTTTCCTTGAATTACTTCTATTTGGTCCGCGGCTATTCCACACAAGTCGGCCATAAATCTTTTGAGCATAACTGTGTTTCCATTTCCTACCGTGGCTGAAGTGATGGCAAATCTTATGTTGCTAATATCAACTCCAAATGCAGTTACAACCCTACGTATCAATAATGCCATTTCTGCCGCTTTAGACCCAGTCAGTGTATGAGCTTCATCAAGTAAAATCCATCTAAGGGTCCCTTGTGATTTTTCAAGAATCGGCACATCGGCATTACGTACCAACATATATTCCAACATAGTAGGATTGGTAAACAAAATCTGTGGAGGTGTTTCCCGGATCTGTTCCCTAGAAATGAATTGGGGAAGGGCCTTATTTTTATCTTTCAGATTGGATTTGTTGTCTGTGTCACCGGTTAACAATGCATAGTTTATTCCGCCTAAAGCTGAACACCATGCGTGCATTCTTTTTCTTTGACTGGCAATTAAGGCATTCAAAGGATATAGAAAGATGGCATTGATACCTTGCTGCCCATTACAATTCTCATAGATATCATGTAGTACTGGCAGCATAAAACATTCCGTTTTACCAGATCCCGTACCTGTCGTTACTGCTATTGATTTCTTTTTGTTTAGTAGGATATTCCAGCTCTCAAGTTGGTGCTTATACGGATAACGAGCTTTAGGGAATTGAAAATCAGGATCTTTAATGGCGTCTAGGGCATTAATGAAGTCTTGTTGAAATACCCCTGTGGTTTCCCCAAACTTTGACTTGCACTGTTCCCAAGGAAAAGTATTTTGAAAAACTGCCTCCGCCATAATAGGTTCCTGGGAAAGTAAATGTTTAAAGTAATCCTGCATTTCCTTGTCACCGGTGGCCCAAAGAGAGAGAATAGCATCGGTTAATCTTTTCTCGGTCTTTTGATAAAATTCTTGAAAATTCATGGCTTTAATTATTTTTTAAGGCGTGCAATATGGTTTTATTGTAAAATTCTGGCTTTAAATACTGGCAATATTGAATGTTTCTTCTAATGGAGTCCAATAATTCATCTCCAGCCCAAATGGGATATTCTATTTGAGTGTCTGTAATGGATTCAGCAACCGCAATTGGTGCTTTTATTAAAAGTTTAACTAGTTTATGTTGTTGGATAGGAATACTGTAGTCTTTGGTTATTTTTGGGCTTAGGGATGGCAGTTCATTGAGTACCCGTTCACCTAATTGAGACCTTAAATCAGAAATGTCGGCATTATAAATTTTCTTTACATCTTTTAATGAACCATTCATAAAATGAAACAATTCTAATAAATTGTTTTCCTGCAAATAATCAGAAATTAAACTAACTATGTTCGTGAAGTTATTTGGATAAAGTTCATTTATTTCCTCTAATGTATCTTGCCAGTCCTTATTTTTTATCCAATGAAAGCAAAATCCTAAATCCTTCTCCATTTCCGGAATATATCTTTGAATAAAAATCTCAGGTTCAATTTGATGTATTCCTAAATACAAAAATGCCCTACTGGCAACTTGTGAACTTCTTGAGATAGCCCGTAATTGGTCGAAAGTAGAAAAAGGAATATCCTCTTTTACGCATATATTAAAATAGGCAAGTAATTGTTTCCATATCTGACTATTAAAGTCGTTTTCCATTATTTCGGTATGATAGGCATTTATACGCTCATCCCTGTCTGAACCAATATAATTCTCATCAGTGTTCACAAATCTTGGCATTAATTGTTTTCCATTTTCCTTAGAGGAGATAACAACAAACTGACTGGTTATTTGAGTATTTGGAATAATATATGTAGCTCCATCCTTAAGAAGTGGAAGTAACGCAATATCATCTTCCGAACAATTCAATGGGATAGCATATAAATCTAATTCATCCTCAGAATTATATAATGACAGCTTATTTTCTAACTGACACTCTACATTTAAGGTGTAACTAAAACCAGAAATTTGGTAGGTTTTTGACTCTCTACCTTCTATAATCTCCAAGTAAACTTTGTTTCTGTAATCCATTGCATCGGCTAAATAAAAAAGCCTTACAATCTCATCTTTAAATGAAATTACTGGCTGAGAGGCTTCATTAAGTGGCATGGTGATTTTTACGTCAGGTTTTAACCTGTTCCTTATTTTAAGAATTGTTTCTTTGTTGGGAGAACTTAAAATTCTAAGACCGTACAGGTTGGCCAATGATAGTTGGTCATTCTCTTCTATAATTTTGCCTTCTCTATCGGTAATGGTCATCCCTTCAAAAGGTGATGCCATTTCAAAATAAAGTTTCTTTTGTCCGCTCTTACCAACTGAACCTTTGATTCCTGTAGGTATCTTGGAATACTCAGTCCGGACTTTTAATGAAAAAACATTTGCTTGATTTTCTATGTTCAATATTGAAGATTCATCTAATTTGAAATCAAACGAATCAAAGTTTTTTAGGCTCAATTGAGCCTTGCCAATAGATTTCTCCAAATAATTAATTTGTAGGCTACCTATATTAAAGAACATGTCGAAAGCAGCAACACCTTCTTTTTCTATTTTAAGGTCAATACAGCCTAAAGGAAGATAACTCAACCTTCTTAAATCCTGCCAGGTTTCGGCAGAATTATGGCGTTTTACCCAAGTTTTAAATTTGTCCTGGTGTAGCTTCTTATTATTTTCGTCCCAAACAATTATACTGGGTTTCTTTTGGACCACCGGCATACTGGTCTTTTGCATCCAATAAGGTCTTTGACTTTCAATTGTCCAATCAAAGGAATTAACTTCACTATAGTAGGTTCTTTTATCTGAGCCAAAATTAATTTCCATTTCTCCTTCAAAGGTCAACCAAGCTAATTTCTGCCCATAAATGGACACTTCAAAATGAGATTGTTGGCATTTCCATTCTTTTGGAAAAAGTATAGCTGTCTCCTTATCAGGAGTTCCATATCCTTTTATTAATCTCCATTCGTTGTCAGAATATTTAGCCCATAGGCTCGGCTCCTGAAGATTGGGAACGGTTTGTATAAAATCTTTTATAATAATTTTTTTGCCTTCTTCCAAGACATATGCATAAGGTAAATTACTTTCTCCAATCCATTTTTCATTTTGTTGTTGATACCAATATGATTTAAAAGATCCATTCAACATTTTGCGGAATACACATATTAATTTTTCATTCAAGTAAAATTGGTATTCTTTACCATTTGCTTCAAATCCTAAAATATTTGACATGGAGTCAACATCGTAAATATTAGCAAATCCAATTCTTAAACTAATACTGGTTTCTTCTTCTTTAAAGCGTAAGAGCCAATAGTTTTGGGGCTTGGATAAACGTTGTTTTCTTACTAAGGTTTTCTCCCTTACTTTTAGGGTTGTGGAAATATTTTTTAGCGCTTCATTAGCCTTAAACAGGTCTTCATAATTATCTTCTTTGTTTAGAATTGACTTAACTATTTCTAGACAGTTCTCATATATAATATCGTTTTGGCTAGAGGCTGGAAGTAGGTTAATAATATGAGGTTTAAACATAAAATCCTCAATAGTATCCGGCATCTCATCCAGTACAGCAAGAAGGAAATCCTGATATTTTCCTTGGTTTTCGGAAATGTTTGCTAAAGGAAGTCCTCCTTGTAACAATAAAGTCCTGAAATATAGTGTGTTCTGTTTGGCAATCCATTTTACACCAAGCATTTGAGCTCCTTGTTTGGCAAGTTTGAAAAATTCCTTTTCATCAAAAATAAATCTGATGTTCCCCCCGATAGAATTAAATATTTCTTGCTTGCTAGGTTTTCCGCCAGTGTAGTTGTTCTTCCACCACCCGGCATAATAAAGTGCAACATCCCGTGGGTCTATTGATAGTGGTTCAGCGAATTTTAATTCATGGGCTAGCCTTTCAAAATGCCCATCGCTTAAAATATACTTCCAAAGAGGTCTGCCATCATGTTTTGGTAAATTGTGGTTTTTAAGAATGGTATGGAAGAAGCTCATTTAATATTTTTAAGTTCAACGGGTTTCACTATTGGAGTTGTTCTACTCCATATTCAGTATGGTTCTGTAGTATTGTGTAAAGACTTATTTTATTACCTAAGTTGTCCCATTTCTAACTTGTTTAAAAATGCATTACAAATAGCTAAATCATGTAAAATCCCGTCCCTAATATCATACAACATTCCAAACTTATTCTTATAAATAACGCCATTATCAGGTTCCGGTTATCCGGAATGTCTATAATGAAATTCATAGACCGACATGCCTTTACCAAATTCACAAGCAATACATCTACTCTTACTGGTTTGTATTTCACCAACAATTACAGAACCTTCATTTTTCCTTTGCCATGACTCATTCATTTCGCTAAAAGCATCCAAAAATTCTTCCGATTCCTTATTTCTTAAAATTTCATATTTGATAAATACCTTCATGACGTCCATTAACGCCATTGTTTTTAGGGCAATATCCAAATCACTTTGAAATAGTCTGGTTTTTTCTACTGTAAATTTTTCGCTTATTGAACTTGTGATAATGTCTTTCCTAGTCATAACAATGTTTTTAATGTCAGAGATTTGTTTTAATTGAATGTTCAACAAACATAAGCCGGAACTGTGCGGTGGAAATGCACTAATTGAAATTGTTAAGGCTATTCTGTAATCTTGCCTTAAGTTTTATTCTTAGTTCTTCTGGTTCCAATAATTTGAGCTGCTCCCCAAATGAAAGGACCAGTTTCTCTAATTCGTAGTTGGGTATAACTTTTATAGAAAAGGTAAAACCTTGGTCATTATCCGTAATTTTTTGTTGTGATCCATGTAGCGGTTTCGTTTTGATGTAGGGGGCCAAATCAGGTACGGCATGCAATATAATTTTTGATTCCTTTACTCCGATTGATTTTGAAACCCCAATGATATCTTCAAAATATTCATTGAAATCTATTTCGGTATTTTCAATAAAAGGAAGATTAGAATTCTTTATTTGTATAATTCTATCAAGTGCAAGATTGGTTAAATTGTCATAATCTCCCCCTTTTCCAAATAGAAACCAACGGTTATTATATTGTTTTAAATGATAGGGAAAGAAAGTCAACATAGTGTCCTCATCACTCTTAAATGATCTATAGGTTATGCTAAGGCATTGTTTGTAAAGCATGGCATTGAACAAGGGAGAAATATACTCTAAACCCTCCAAAAATTCATTGGATTCAAAACTCATTATTTCCTGTGACTGATTTGATAACTTAAAGGTTTGGTCCAGTTTAGGCAATAGTTCATTGATCCATTCAAACTGTGGTAGCCCCTTGAAGCGGGTCAATACCAGCATGGCCGATTTTATTTGTTCGGCTTCCAGTTCATTGATTGGTTCCTTTTTTATTGAGAATTTGGGGTCGGCATAGCGATAATAAACATTTCTGCCAATTTTGGTTTTTTCTAAGTCTATAGACCATCCTTGGGATGATTCCATAAACTTTATATCGTCATACAATTGTCTTCTTTGTATTCCATCCGAATTTGGATTGTACTCGTACAAGTCAGTATTACATTCCTCTAAAAGAGCACTTAAGTCATAATTTTTCCCTGGATTGCTAAAACACCGGTCCAATGCGTGGTATCTGATAAGAACATTTTTCGTTATTGCCATAAAGATCTAATCTGGATTAAATCTTAAAAATAGGGAAAACAACTAATTGTAGGCCATGATAACTGGCATTAGATGAAATAACTTTCACCAAGTCTATAAGATTATTCATTAGAATAGTTATGGCTTTCTAAGTTAGCTTCTATTTCTGTCTTGTCCTAAAATATGGCTATAGAAACTATATGCAACAAAACGTAATTTTCTTACCAAAATTCTTAACCTTTTTAATCCCAAATCTTACCATAACCTTACCTGCGCATGGATCCTGTGGAATTTCTTCCGCGTTCCGGTAGATAAGCGAGAAGAAGAAATTCCATAGGGCGCACCCTACTTTTGGTTTGGAACGCTATCTTTTTCCTTTATCCATTTTTGGTAGGAATTATAGTGCTCGGGATACTGGTCGAAATACCCTCTCAAACTCGATATAACCTTTTGCTCCCCTTTGGAATAGGCCTTTTCT
>NZ_FNGV01000036.1 GCF_900103215.1 Kriegella aquimaris | reverse complement strand
AGAATTTGAGATAAAGAATGGACTTTTCTACTTGCCCAAAATGTTTGCTAACGGTCTCGGCTATGGCAAGTTGGGCAGCAAGGAAACCTTTTCGTTTCCGTCTGCGCTCGTAGCCAGAGCTTTTTGTTTTGTAATTATCTTTATTTTTTTAATTACCAAATCCAAAAGATTTGGCGGACTTAGCAAACACGACCAAGCCCATGGGAATAGGACTTAACGCCCGATTTGATATAGCCAATGTTAGCAACTGGCTTTATCTCTTTTTGCCATACCAAATGCCATGTTATTTTCCTTTATAAATGATTCAACTATATATTTTACAGCATCTATATTCAAAATGTGACAAATGATAACTTTATTTTCATTGCTCGAAGAACTAAAACAAAATCAATATTATGAAATGATCCAGTGCACTAAAGTAGGTTCAAACTACTAGCTATTTGAAATCTTTTTCTCATTTGAGAATGCAAATATATAACGACCCTAATTCAAGAGTATAAAGGCAGGCTCCCCTAATCATTTGGTTTTGAATCTGATGGTCTCATTGTTCTGCCAGGAGGTTACTCCCATTATGGTTTGTCTATCGTCAGATATATAATCAACGTTTTCGCCAATAAATAGTAATGTGGCCTCCCGATTTAAGTTGCCTAGATTCAAATTAGGGAAATTCTCCAGCAGTTGGTCCGGTAATTCCCCAACTAGGGCACCATTGTCTGTTTTACCTCCAAAACTGTATCTTGTTATAATATCCTTTTCCTCATTTTCATATGTCCAAGTGGACGTATTACGGTAATAATTCTGATTGGTGGTAAAACTATAGTCATAAATAGTGTTGCCTCCCACTTGAAATTGAGGATTCTCTGGTACATCAATGCTTGTCGGAATCGCACCTGTTTTGTAACGGCTATAAATAGTTTGGTCATCATAATGTAAGACTAAGCTTGTCACGAATGTATCAAAGTCATTGATATATCCAAGCTTCGCTTTGCCCCGTGCCAAGCGTCCTGAACTTTCACTGCTAATTGTTGTTTTGTTGCTATAGTTTATCGATTTGTTGCCAGCACTCACTCGAGCTACGTAGGCCTTGTATTCAGGTATTTCGACTTCAAGAACTCGATCATATTCTAGAAATTCACCGTAATCTAGAACTATATTGGAGAAAGGATTGGGTAATTCCAATAACTGATACTTTATTTCTTCATTCCCATCTCTAAGTGATAGTATATAACTTATGCCCTCATAAAGAGGGACACTACTAATCTTCAGCGCATCAGTTTCTTGATAAAACGGATTACTCGCTACGTGATTATTGACTAGCGATGATATGTCAAACCAATGTACATTGGGCACATTATTAACGGTAATGCTCACACCTACACTCTTTGTAGGTTGAGGGATTGGTACCGTAGGTTCATTTACGGTCCATCCCCATATGGTACCCTTTTTGATGCCCGAACTTGTTTCCATAATATGCAGATCACCACCTCCTTCACTTAAACTATGCTTTAAAATAGTTACGGATAATGTTTGTACGTTACTCAGCTTGTCGACGGATTCTTTAAATTCGAGTGAGTCTCCAATTGCGAACTCCCTATAGTCCAAAAGCTCGCCGTCCTGATTGTGCAAAATTACCCAATTATCGTTCCATTGTGAATATGAATAGGCATCATACTCATACGGGTCAGAGTAATAAGAAAAATAAACTTGCTCCTCTGGTTCATCCGACTCTTCTGGTTTTGGATTGAATTTTTCTTCGGACGTTGGTTCTGGGCTCGGGCCTTCATCGTTAGAGCAATTTAGCAGCAAAAAAGCAAAAAAAATCAGGCCGGCGGATTTGGTAAATTTCATTTTGGTATTGGAATTATTATGCAAACGTAATCCCTGTGAAATTATTTCAGTTTTTTATTCGATATGATTCTCCTATTTTCGATAATATCGGAATTTCCAATAGTGCAGTTTTAATGCTTTTATAACCTAGCTTGTTGCTAACGGTTTGTGTATGGTTAGTTGCGGAAAATCCGTTAGAGATTTTTCCGACGTACAACGAAGTTAATTAATTCAAGTGAATTTCCGCGAGGGAATTCCGCAGCAATTAATTATAGCATCGATGAAAAAGCAGTAAGTCGAGTATCTTTAAAATGAACGAAAAATTAAAGATATGATTACTCAAATTACTGCTGTACCGA
>NZ_FNGV01000009.1 GCF_900103215.1 Kriegella aquimaris | reverse complement strand
TCCATTATCGTTTCCCTGTCCAGGATAAGCTTTCTTAGGAAAGGGCCGACCGTTCCCCTTTTCTTGAAATCAAGGTTATAGGATTGCAGGATGGTCTTCACCTTTTCCAGTTCCGTACCATTGAACCGGAGCGTTATGGCATGCATCCTTTTCTTGTCCCCCAATCGTTTTCTGCCGCCTTTGTTCATTGCCTATTTTTACTCGATTTTAATCGGTTTCACTTCGTCAGAAGTAGGCGGTTTTGCGATGCGCGAAACATCACTTGCTATCCACCTTCGTGGATAAATATATACAATCAAATTGAATTATAATAATCTCATAATCAATATTTTATGTCGTAATATCATATCGGACCATATCGAATTATATGGGTACAGATACGAAATTTATCCGGCCTGATATGGTGTTGAAAAAATTAGGGAAATATGGAAATTTCCCAGTTTTTTTGTGGTCAGGGAGAGAAAAGTGCAAGCGGTCTTTTCGCCGCTTGTTCTTTTGCGCGGCACCTAGGGGGTCGTGCAAAACTGCAATGGAAAGACATAGCATTCGGACCGGCGAAGCGTGTCCGAATGGGAAGGATCGCAGTGGAAGGATTGCATGACTTCCGCAGGAGCTTGGGGCATATATTTAAATAAACTCGGCCAAAAATATATTTGCATATATGAATATGTATATATGCGCATTTATTGCGTTAAAAATGTAAGCTCCCCTTAAAACCGAACTGTTAAAAGTAGAAAATAATCCTTTAATTAGAGCAACGAAAAACTGCGTCCATAGGTAATACTAATTCTAGAATTGACTTAATTATTATCCCAAGTTTATTCCCCTTCCTTCCAATTCAACAATATAGGGTTGATGATAGAGGCGTTTCCCTGTGGCCCTGCACAAAGCGTTGACCAGGGCAAGTTCACCTAATCTGGTATAGTCGATGCCATTATCAATAAAGTAGGTCTCCATTAGTCCGACATAATCACGAAGTGCCCATAATAGAAGAATATCATTCTCTGCTTCGATTCCTTAGGCCCTACCATTTACTTTAAGTGATATTGATACAATAAAAATTTGGTTTGTATTTACGCTGACTAATTATACATGTATTACCAAACACTTGAGAAATGGAAAAACCTTAGCATATACAATCTCGATTGGTGTGGACCGAACTCGGTTTTTACTACAATTTGGGAATAATAGGTAACAGTATAATCATACCCGTGCCTATTCTTACAGTACAAAAAAAAGGGGGGGGGGGGGTACCCTGTCGAGAGCATTAATGACCATTAAAAATAATGGAAGAGAAGATAAATAAGGTCAAAATATTTGAGCAAGAATATCTTCAGCGCCCCATCCGTCTCAATACCTTTTAAAGGTGGAGTATTTGGAAACTCAAAAGAAAAGCACGGTTTCCCGTGCTTTCCTTAACTAACTCAACTAACTCAAAAACTTTGTATTACATAAATACTATATCATATAGTGACAATAAAAATCTTAGTTATCCTTGAAATATGATTTAGCATTGTTCGGTCTGATATCTGTCAGACTTCCTTTATAGTGCCTTAATTCCTTCCTCTCAAAAGGGTATTTCGCAATTTCCTTTTCATTAATATCAACACCAAGGCCCGGTACATCAGGAATTACCATTTTACCTTTCTCGAACTGCACATTTTCAGAACTAATTTCAGATCGCCAAGGCACGTCACTGCTCATTGTTTCTAATAAATAGAAATTCGGCACACACCCCGCTAATTGCAATGTTGCCGCATTGGCTACGGGACCGCTGGGATTGTGGGGACAAAAAGGAATATGATATGCTTCGGCCATGGCTGCAATCTTTTTCAATTCCATGATTCCCCCGGCGTGACTAACATCGGGTTGAATGTAGTCTGCTGCCTGGAGTTCTAACAGACTTCGAAACTCCCATCTATTGTACAATCGCTCCCCAGCGGAAACCGGAACGTTAATCCTGCGTTTTACTTCGGCCAAACCTTCAAGGTTCTGAGGCGGGATCGGTTCTTCATACCATAGAATATCAAAATCGGATAAAACATTCCCTATTCGAACTGCCGTTGGAATATCAAATCTTCCATGGGCCTCTATAATAATGTCCGCCTCATTCTTTACGGCTTCATAGACGGCTCCGATACATTCAATGGCCTGGCTCAACTCTTTGCGGCCAATCTGTAAATAGGCAGACCCGAATGGATCCCATTTCAATGCTTTAAAACCATTTTTAACCGCCATTTTTGCCTTCTCTGCGAACTCCTGAGGAGTCTTAGCCGGGGCAAACCAACCATTGGCGTAACAGGGAACAGACTCCCGAACCTTCCCTCCTAAAAGCTGGTATACTGGCACTCCCAAGTCTTTTCCCTTGATATCCCAAAGGGCCATTTCAATCGAAGATAGTGCACTCATAAGCACAGCCCCACCGCGCCAGTAGGCATTACGGTACGCCCGATGCCAAAATTCCTCGATTCGATGCGGGTCTTTTCCAATCAACTCACTTTCTAGTTCATGGCAGGCTTGGGCAACCGTATGCTCCTTGTATTCCAAAGTAGCCTCACCCACACCATAAAGACCATCTATATTGGTAAACACTTTTACAAACACCCAATTGGTCCGATAGGCATGGCAGATGAACGTTTTTATGGCAGTTATTTTCATGTTTTTATATTTAGTTTAAATACATATTTCTATTCCTGGTACTAGTTCAAGCGAATTATCTTTTGTTCTGCGTTCATGACAAAGCCTATTGCAAAAGGTTTTATTTGCATGTGCCTCTATTTACAAATCAATATCGAGCGGTAAATGCTGGGCTGAACACCCCCCGTCTACAACCAATCTTTCTCCAGTTATATTTTTGGCCGCATCCGATGCCAAAAAAGCCACGGCTTGAGAAATATCTTCACCGGACGCTTCACTCCCCAAAGGAATATTGCTTCTACGCCGTTTTTTTACCTCTGGGGAAAGTTCATCCCAGCGATCCGTATAAATGTAGCCCGGGGCAACCATATTCACCCGAATACCCTTAGATCCCAAATCTGTAGCCATTGCCTTCGTAAGGGCATCAATCCCGCCCTTACTAGTCACATAAGCGATACGGTCATGAATGGCACGTTTAGAAACATTGGAGCCCAAATTGATAATAGTCCCCTTCGATTTTTGTTCCACCATTATTCTGACCGCTTGTTGTGAGACCTGGAAGGTACCCAATAAATTTACTTTTAAAACTTGTAAGAAGTCATCGGGCTTCATCGTGTCGAATTTCATTCCAACTCCTTGATTAGCAGCATTGTTTACTAATATGTCAAGTCTTCCGTATTTCTCTTTTATTAGCTGGAACATTTTTTCAACTTGTACTATGTCGGAAATATCTCCAATGAATTGGTCGAAATTTTTTAGCCCTGCTCTATTTAATTCGGAAGCACCTTTTTGCAAACCTTTTTCAGTACATCCGTTAATGCATACTTTTGCGCCCTCTCTTATAAAAAGGGCTGCAATACTTACTCCAGTGTTTCTAGTGGCACCTGTTACCAACACTACCTTATCCTTAAATCTCATATTCAAAGTTTTATTATCGTAGGTATTTTGTTTTTGATGTTTCAA
Source organism: Kriegella aquimaris (assembly GCF_900103215.1). Lineage (GTDB taxonomy): Bacteria > Bacteroidota > Bacteroidia > Flavobacteriales > Flavobacteriaceae > Kriegella > Kriegella aquimaris. The sequence goes on along the minus strand of NZ_FNGV01000009.1, from coordinate 206,553 downwards.
TTTAGAAGAAGTATTTATCTTATTCCTTAAATATTCCAGCGTGATTTTTTCTATAGTCTTTCATAAAATAAAATTTAGAGCCCACAATAAATAATACACCGCATAGCACCCAAACGACCGCTAACAATGAAATTCCCATGGAGAGACCGATTATTGGCTTAAAATAACCTAATATAACGGGGGATAAGGAACCTACAGAAAAGCCGATCATCAACATAATTCCCGACGCAGAGGAATGATATTTCTCCGGGACAACATCATAAAGTACCGCATAGGTATTGGCATCGAAAAAAGCTCTCCCAAAGCCGAATCCCGCAAATCCAATATAAACCAACCACAATGCATTAGAATTTCCCATTAAAACAATAAAAGGAGCAGCTATCAACAAACCAATACCTTGTACTAACATACGCGATGCAGGCTTTTTCTTTGCCAATATATCTGAGTATTTCCCCGCAAAAATGATTCCTATAAAGGCAAATAAGTGTGTATAGAACATAGAATGAAACCCAGCACTAGAAAGGTTCATTCCAAAATTTTCATATAAATAGGTAGGAGTCCAGGTAAGATACCCCACTAATACAAATATAAGACCGCTAAAACCTATGGTAAGTATCAAAGCTGTCGGTGTTCGGAAAATAATCTTTGCTCCTTCCCAAAAATGCACCCGGTTCTTGTCTTCAGATTCTTCAAAATCTTTCTTTTTATCCTTTAATCGAATGGCGAGGACCAACCCATGAATAACGCCAATTGCCCCGAACACATAAAATGCATACCTCCATCCAAAACGTTCGCCTAAATATCCGGCAACATAACCCGATAATATTATCCCGATATAATATGAGGTTTGATGCAGAGACATTGCCAATGATCTGGTGCCCTTATGGTATTGGGCCAACAAGCTATAGTTTGCGGGCCCGAAGAAAGCTTCACCACCCCCTGTGGCAATACTTCTCATGATAATTAACATTAACATAGAATTCCCTAAACCAGTGAACATTGTTGCAACGCTCCAAAAAACAATACTAATGGTGACTATCCATTTTCGACTGAAAACATCCCCAGCATAACCAGCCAAAGGCACTAAGGCCGCATATACTAAATTAAACACAGTGGCAATAGTACCCACTTGTACATCCGTCAGGTCCAAATCGGCCTTAATTAAGGGAAGTACGACATTAAAGACCTGACGATCAGCTTGATTCAAGAGAAATGCAACCCAAAGTAGGGCCAATACTTCCCATTTATAACCTTTGTAAAGTGATTTCATGAAATTGGACGAATTTAACTCTGGGAGTTTAGCGTTTTAATTATTCAGCCTTAAATGTTATTTCAGAACGTTCTGCAATCATCATGACGCTATCCCAAACTGGTAATTTTTCAAATTTGGCATTCTTGCCTTCATTTTTCCAATCACCTTTTAATTCATAAATTTTCCCCGATAGCATGTCGGCATAAACGGGATCTTTAAAATTCATATTATGGATTGTAATGTCTTTAACATCCCATTTCAATTCATCGGAAGGAATTTCATCTTTATACCAAACAAGTGCCACAGGAGTGTTGTTCTTTTTGAAACCGGCTACAGTCATTTCTCTGACCGAGGAAGATTCAAATTTCGACTCTCCTATAGGAATAACAGAATTATCAAAAAAAGTCATCATATGCTGTACTGCATAAAATGCAGGTTTTTTGTACAAAACCTCTTGTTTTAAATTTGACCGAAGCAGTCCCATTGATAATAGCACCTCGGTATATTTCATGTCTATAATGCCAAAAACACTAGTTCTAATATCCCTAACACGATCACCGGCCATTCGACGCATATACCATTTTGCCTGACTAATTTCAGTCCAAGGATAATCTTTAAGTGCATGATAAACATAATGATTATCCGAAGGTGCCGCATTTTCACCTTGAAAGAGTTTAATTTTCGGATTGTAAGATTCCGCTAGAGATTTTAATTTGGCCACTTGAACGTAAGAATCATCCGGGTTGTAAGCATAAGGATGATATGTTAGATAGTCAACCTTATCAACCATATTGTTAGTCTTCAAAATATCGAATACCTCCCTTGTAAAGTCTAAAGGTGTGCCAGATAACGCAAAACCTATTATGACGGCATCCGGTTGTATTTCTTTTATGGTTTGAATAGTTCGCATAAGTAATTTAGCATAGGTTTCCCCTCCCTTATTCCCATAGTTTGGCTCGTTCCAGACTTCCCATTCATTCACTGTTCCCTTATATCGGCTTACTGTTGCCGCCACCCAAGCACACCATGCATCCAAAGTTTCCTCTGATGAAAAAATCCTTGAACCTAGATTGGGATCAGATTTGTACAAGGGATTTCCATATGATAAAGAAATCCATGGCTTCACTCCTTGTTCTTCAAGTCCATACACATGCTCATCTAACCAATTAAAACTATAAACTCCCTTTTCCTTTTCACATTTCGCCCAACCACCTTGAAGTCGGGCTGACTTAGCTCCCAATTCACCAACATAATCTTTGTAATTATTAAAAATGGTGTAATCCCTATCCATGGTTTCACAACCAATCGACCAAGGGGAAGATTCTATTTCCGTAGCGGTTTTAGTAGCCATTAATCCCACTTGTTCCAATTCTGGCGCTGCGGCTTTTATATTCTTCCAATTGGTGCATTCATACTGTGCCATACAGATATTCGCGGTCAAGAACAAAACTGCCAGCGCATTTAAAAATATCTTTTTTTTCATCTTATAAAAGTTGTTAATTTGTATGTTATCTACCTATGTCATGGACTCTTCGCGTATTCTGCCGGAACGTCATCATTGGTCAATACCCCGGGTTTTGATCAGCGACTTCATCAATAGCTTTATTATATTCGTATTCAGTGTTTGGAATTGGCCAAAGAAATTGTTTGTCTGCGAAGTCAATTCCTTTTACATCTTTAATTGTGCTTTTTAACCTCCCGGTTCTCTTTAAATCGTAAAAGCGTTTGTGTTCTGAAAATAATTCGTAAAGACGTTCTTGCAAGACTAAATCTATAAAGGATTCTTCGGTATAATCTGCGAAATTAAAATCTTCAGGAGAGGATACATTTGGATCCTGTCCATAGCCGCGTCTATGTATCATATTTAATTTTTCCATACCATCAACTGTAGGTCCACTATTTGCTCTACAATCAGCTTCCGCATAAATCAAAAGTAGGTCGGCATAACGATAAATTGGATAATCACAACTTAGACCCTGATCTGGATCAGTAAACTTTTTATAAAGAAGAGTTTTAGAGCCAACACCAATATCCCAATTATATAAATTGAATTTTCTACGTAAATCATTAAGATCCCATTCGGCAATAGTTTTGTTTTCAGTGCTATCAGGAACGTATGCCGCATATGCTCCATTGCCATAATAATAATCACGGTTATCTTTATGAAGCATAACTACAAAGGAATTTGGACTCAAAGGGTTATACTTCATATAAAATATCTCCTCAGATGTGGATATTATATTAGAACCAAAAATTTCATAAAAATCATCTGGTTCAGAAACATTGACGAGTTGGTATTTATTAGAATTTATTACCTCCAACGCTTTATCTCTTGAATTTTGCCAACTACCCATGTTCAAGTATACATCGGCCAATAGAGTTTTAGCCGTCATTTTAGTCGGGCGACCTGTCATACTCTGATTATCCGGTAAATTCTGTTCTGCATATTCTAAATCTTCCACTACTTTGGCATAAACATCCTCTATTGAACTTCGTGGCACATCTGGGTCCGATATATTATCCTCAGTCCTCAAAGGAACTCCTCCCCAGTTCAAGACCAATTGAAAGTAATTAAATGCCCTCATAAATTTTGCCTCGGCAATTAACGGGTCTAATATATTTGCCTCGACTATGACATCTGGTTCACTTCCTTCTCTGATAACAAGGTTGACATCCCTTATGGAAAGATAAAACGCAGACCACATAGAATTGGTTCTGCCAATATTGGTTGGATCCAGACCCTGGAAATTACTTGTTGACGAATAAGACCCCCTGCCAACACCATAATCTACCTGTGATAAATTTATCAATAAGTAATTCCGATGGAATGGACTTCGTGCCAATTGTCTATATGCACCAAAGAGGGCCGATTCGAATTCCGCTTCGGTTTTATAAAAAGTCTCTGCTGCAATTGCTTTTGGCACTTCTTCTAAGACATCCTCGCAAGAAATACAAAGGCATAAAATAACTATAGCTAAATATATATTTTTCATAATATTACGTATTTGCTTTTTTTATTTAAAAATCGAGTTTAAACCCAAATGTAAATGTTTTTGCTACTGGGTAAGAATAGTGGTCTATACCCTGTCTAAGAGAACTAGCACCTCCGAAACTATTAATTTCAGGGTCTTGCCATGGGTATTTGGTAATTGTCAATAAATTTTGTCCGCTAATATATACCTTACCCCTTTGCAATAATGGTATTCCCAATTTCTCTACCGGAATATTATAGCCCAACTGTATGTTTTTAAGTCTTAAATAAGAACCATCAAAAACATACGAGTCCGAAATTTTTGGTGTTGTAGCGGTACTTATTTTTGGATATTGTGCATTGGTATTTTCTGGTGTCCAATGATCATAAAGCACATCTTTTAAAGTGTTCAACCCCATTCCAAAATCAATGGTCTGGGCAGCCATACCTAAAGCATAAATATCATTACCATGAGAACCCTGCAAAAAGAAATCAAAGTCAAAATTTTTCCATGAAAGATTTGAACTAAATCCATATACGAAATCAGGATTTGGATTACCAATATAAGTTCTGTCGTCTGAAGTTATATCTCCGCTTTGGTCAATGTCTATATACTTATAATTGCCATTTTCATCATATCCATCACTTTGATATCCATAAAAAACATTCATTGGCTGCCCCTCTCTTATCAAATTAAGATAATCAATGATTACCGTAATATTCAAACCAGGGGCTAAAATATCTTGATCATCATACAATTCGACAACTTTATTTTCATTAAAAGAAATATTAGAAGAAATATTCCATTTTAGTTCACGGTCTAAAATTTCAGCATCCAGTTGAAACTCCAAACCTTTGTTTTGTACTTCACCAATGTTTTGAATGGTGTATGAATACCCAAGAGACCTTGGTAATTGAACACTGTTCAATAAATCTTTTGTATTTTTTATATAATAATCAGCAACTAAGTCAATTTTTCCGTCAAATAACGAGATATCCATCCCAACATTAGTCTGTTGGGTAGATTCCCATCTAAGCGAATTTGGTAAACGATCAGTGGGCTCATATGTAGTAAAATCGCTATCTCCGAAAATCGCTTTGCCGGTAAATAACATATTTAGCGTTGTATATGGTGCAATGGCCGTGCTGCCAGTTTCTCCATAACCTGCCCTCAATTTGAGGTTACTTATAAAGGGCAAATTTTTCATAAAATTTTCTTCTGAAATTCGATACGCCACTGCTGCCGAAGGAAAATAACCCCATTTATTTCCTTCACTATATCTAGACGAACCGTCTGAACGAAAACTAGCCGTTACATAATACTTATTATCAAATGAATAATTGAGTCTGCCTAAATAGGATAACAATTGCCATTTAGTATAGCTAGAACTTGGCACACCAACAACATTGGCAGCGCCAATCGCATAATTCTCAGTGGCATCACTCAGAAATCCTGATCCAGAAATTCCAACTCCAGTTGATAAGGATTCTTCATAGGTTACCCCGCCTGTTACCGAAAACGTATGCGAAGAGTCTAAAGTGTTGGTGTAAGTAACAATATTATTACTTGCAATTGTTTTAACATTGGATATTCCTATTCCACCATTTCCCTGTGAACCGGGATAATTCAATGTCCTATACGAATCAGAACGTCCATCGACATTAATATAATTTCCCGATAGGTTAATCGAAAGTTGCTTAATTGGCTTATAATCGACACCCAAATTGATTGTATTATTTCGAGTTTGCGAAATACTAGATACTTCTTGGATATATGCCTCAGGATTTAGTAGTCCATCACTCATAAAAGGATATGAATACCTTAACTCACGATATTCACCGTTCTCATCATACGGACTCAGTGTGGGTGGAGCTCCAAAGATGGCACTGATTACAGAATTCCCCCTAAAACCAGCCGATGCATATTCATTTTCATTTTTAGTTTCACTATAGCTCGTATTTAGCTGTACACTTAATTTATCACTTATGTCATGATTTATCTTAGCCCTAAGGGTATTCCTAAGAAATTTGTTATTACCAATTGTTCCTTCTTGATCAAAACGCCCGTAGCTGAGAGTGAATTTGGTTTTATCGCTACCACCGCTAACTGAAATAGTTTTATTTTTTACTGGTGCAAGATTATAAAATGAATCTTGCCAATCAGTTCCAGTTCCTGCAATATTAATTTGCTCTTCAGTAAAAAATGCCTCACCCAAATCATTAACCTGCTGTATATTAACAAATCGCATGTATTCTTGAGGATTTAATAAATCTAATTTGTTTCTCACTTTTTGCAGTCCAAAACTGCTCTCATACGAGACTTTTGTTTTGCCTGTTTTACCACTTTTAGTAGTAATTATTATAACTCCATTCGCCCCTCTAGAACCATATATTGCAGTAGCAGAAGCATCTTTTAAAATTTCCATACTTTCAATATCATTTGCATTGATAGCATTCTGATCACCAGGGAATCCATCAATTATCCATAGTGGTTCATTACTGCCACTTATGGAGTTCGTACCACGAATTCGAATTTGCATTCCAGACCCAGGAGCTCCTGAGTTCTGTTGCACCTGAACCCCAGATGCACGTCCCTGAATGGACCTTGCCAAAGGACCAGTAGGAACAGAATTGATATCTTCACTACGTATTGAAGCCACAGACCCTGTGAGATCTTTTTTCTTTATACTTCCATAGCCAATCACAACAACCTCGTCAAGCCCAGCAGCACTTTCCGACAAGATTAAACTTAAAAACGATTGGCCGTTCACGGCTATTTCTTTGGTAGTAAACCCGATGTAAGAAACAATCAGGGTAGCTTTATCGTTGGATGCATTGATTGAGAAATTACCATCAAAATCAGCTGTCACGCCATTTGTGGTTCCCTTTTCCACAATATTGGCGCCAGGCAATGGTGTTCCACTTTCATCAGTCACAGAACCCGAAACCATGGTGTCTTGGCCCGTTACGCTCGTACAGAGAAATGTAAATATCAAAATAGGAAGTACGTTTCGCAACCAAGCAAAAAGGTATTTCTGGACTTTAAATTCATTAGAGTTCTTCATACTTGTTTTAAATTTTAGTTAGCACTAAGTAAGTAATTTAATTATTTAGGTGTGGTGTAGTGTGGTACTACAGCAAACATATGTAAAATATTTCAATCTCAAAATTATTTTTGATATTTGCGCTCATATTCCCAAAAATGCAGCTGTGATTATTCGATATTCGTAAATTTTCCTCAATCAGTATTGGAACTCACCAGTTTCGGTTCCTAATTTCTATGTCTTCCCGCCCTATTCTTGTTTTTTTGGCTGAATAAGAAATTGCTTTTTAAACTGTGTAAAATAGATGTGGTAGGAGCCATGCACGGTTCTATTCTGAATCGTATTAAAAATCGAATACCATGGCTTTGAGTCGGATGCCTTATTTCAACGGTACGCAAAATCTCATACTGCGAACAACTTAAACTTTCATATCCCACTTTTTTAATACTTTAGGAAATTTGTTGGATTTTCATCCATCTAAACGTATGTTTACAACAAGTAAAGTGTGGTGTAGTGCGGTATTATTATACTCTTGTAACCTACTTATAAAGATTACCATGCACTTTTTTTAAAGGATAACATCCGCAGAAAAAAGTCCCTTTTTAATTCATTTCTTTTTAAGATGAAAAGCAAAATCGAAATAGACGTAAATTCGAAAGAGCCGATTTACAAACAATTGGTAAAGAATATTCAATATTTAATAGAAAATGGGATTTATAAAAAGGGTGATTACGTACCCTCTTTAAATGACTTATCCTTCGAACTACATATCTCTAAGGAAACCGTTAAAAAAGCTTATTCCATTTTACGGGAAAAAATGTTTCTTGAATCCACGCAGGGAAAGGGATACTATATTTCTTTTGTTGGTAATCATAAAATGAGGATATTACTTATTTTGGACAGATTGGGTAGCTACAAACAGGCCATGTACAATGCCTTTTCCGATACATTGGGAGTCTATGCCGAAATAACCATTCGACTACACAACCAAGATATTAGTACTTTCGAAGATTTTTTGGAAGATAGTTTGGACCATTTTGACTATTATGTTATCACCTCTCATTTCCCCTTAGTGCCGGATATTCAAAAAAGAGCTCTAAATACTCTAAAAAGAATCCCTAACAGAAAATTGATCCTTTTAGATACCCTCTTACCAAAATTGTCTGGGAATTTTGGTGCGGTCTACCAAGATTACCAACAGGACATTTATAATGGACTTCATCAGGGGCTAACTGTGCTAAAAAAATATCAAAAATTAAATGTAATATCAATGTCGGGTAGTTTATATGCCCCATATCTACACACTGGAATAAAGAAATTTTGCGCCGATTATGACATCACCTATGAAATCCACAACGAGGTAAATCCATCTAAAATAAATAAGAATGAAGCCTTTCTTATATTAAACGGACAATTGGATAGCGAATTAATTGAATTGGTTGAAGCTGCAAAATCGAGAGGGTATAGCATTGGCAGCGAAATAGGAATTATTTCCTATAACGAATCACCAATCAACGAAATTATCCTCAATGGTCTTACCGTCCTTTCTACCGACTTTGAACAAATGGGTAAGCTTGCGGCCCAAATGATCCTCGGCAAATCGTTTTCAAAAATCAAATGCGATTTTCGTTTGGTTAGACGTAATAGTTTCTGATTATAAATTCACTCTAAAAAGTTTCAATAATGTATATTTTTTTTGATCTTGACGACACCTTGGTCGATAGTGAAAGCGCACATAGGTCAGCGATAGAAGTAATATTTAAAGAATATTTCTTGGCAGAAAGTCTCCCTGAAAATACTAGCCAAATTTGGATTGACATCATGAACCACTACCTTGACAATTATTTTAAGGGGGAAATAACCCTTGAACAACAAAGAATTGCCAGGGTGCAGGAATTTTGGAAGTATTTTGCTAAGAACCTGGACGACTCATCCGCTAAAAATATTTATATAAAATATCATAAATATTTCCTTACTTCCTGTTTAAATTTTGATGATACCGTTCGGGTTTTGCAAAGATTATCCCATTTTAGTATGGGAATATTATCAAATGGAACTTATCCTGATCAACTATTTAAAATAAATAATAATAATCTTCATCAATACTTTGACCAAATTTGTATATCGGACAAGGTCGGTTACTCAAAGCCTGATGAGAGAATTTTTTACCACGCGGCGAAACAGGCAAATAGAACAATTGGAGAATGCATCTATATAGGGAACTCTTATAATCTGGACTATTTGGGCAGCTTAAATGCGGGGATGCAGTCGATTTGGCTTGACAGGCATAACAATGCGTCAACTGACTTTAAAGGTGAAAAAATCAGTACTTTGGACCAATTGCCTAATCATCCGATTTTTAGAATTGATTAGACCAGATATCAAACTTTTCAAGAGCAATTTAAAATTCACTATATGAGGTAATTAAAATACGAACAAGATAATCGCTTTTAAGCAAAAGGATGATTCGTCACTCTAAGTATACCAAATCAAGGCAACTACTCCCTAACGTCTTTTGTCTTGGCATTTGACCAACTGTCATGACCAAGATTTCCAGTGAGAAAAATTCTTACCTAAAAAAATAAATTATTCGGGTTTCTTGAGATTATTCTGTATGCTAGAAGTCTATTAGCGTTACCGATTTGGTACTGCTTCCTTGGAAAACGGAAACTGACCATAGTCTTTGCATTCATTATAAAGCACTTTTTTCCTATTGATATTTGTATAATGAAAATTTTAGTATTTCTAATCGTAACATCCTGTCAACGATAAGCTGCAAACCCTTCTTCGAATATTCCTGAATACAAATTAAAAAGTGAAGGAGCATTTCTTACTTAATTAATCATTGATGATATTTACTTATCCAATTGGTGCGCTGTTCTATTATTTTATCCATATCATCAAATTCATGGGACAATTCCGGATCGAATTTTGCCAATTCCTTCCAATCATCTGATCCATTAACACCAGCTCCTGAAAAATCAAAAGGCTTAAATCGCATCTTTCTCGTAACGGTTTTGTTTTCAGGTCTAAAATCAAAGTTTTGTGGGTCAACAAAACCAGGATTGGCTATTATCGATTAGCGATCTTTCCCGCTTGCCTGCCATTCTTTGAACGCAAGTTTACCAAAGCGCATATCTTTGGTTCTTGTATCCCAATAGTAATTCTTATCGGTGGGTATGTTGAATTCGTTCCACTGGCTGCTTAAAAGGGTTCCGCAATTGAACCATACAGTATTGTCGGCGAAACTAATTGAAAATTGTTCCTCAACACTGGTACCCTGCAACTGAGCTCAAATATTCCCCGCAATAATATTATTTCTGATAGTGATATTCCAGGTTAAATCGTCTTGGTTTTCAGGAATCCGATAATCTCATTTTTTTATGCCACTGGCTCCCAAATCATCTAGGTAACTGCGCGCAACAGAGCAACCTGCACAGGCTTTCCTGAAAGATTATGAGAACTGCTTATATGAGAATGAAAAATCGCTGTAAATTCATTTAATCTTGGTCTTTAGGACTATTCACTATTAAGTAATAATCCCCCTTCCTAGAAAGTCTGCATGCGCTACCCCATAGAACACTCATATTATAGGTCGAATGGCCGTTGTTTCCACTAGACCTGGCGTAAACTCTTTTTATTATAATTCACCTACCGTTTCGAATTCTACTCAGGATAATACAAATCGACTGGGCTTCCTGAATTGTCCCTGCTTCCGTCATAGAGATTTACGCTTCTGCGGAAAGGCTCATTGGGCATAGGATTGAAATTCAACCAACTTGAGGGGTCATTATTTACAACATTGGACATTTCGCTTTCACCATTTCCGTTGACGGCGGTAATTGCATATTCGAATATAGAATTACCAGACAAGTGAACATCAGTGAATTGGTTTTTATTCCCAACATAAATCAGTTGAAACTTCTTAGAACCCTTTTTTCGACGGTACAGTTTATATTCGTTGCAACCCAGCACTTTTCCCCACGTGAGATTAATGTTTTCGTCTTGAATGTCTAATTTTAATCCATCAGGATAATGTGGTTTTTCAATTGTAAAATATACTGGATAAATTACCGATGGTTGACTTTCCCGTTCTTTATTCAAAGCAATAATGCGGACATATCCTTTAGCTTCATTACCTAAAGGTTCAATTACAATTTGAGGTTTGGACTTCCGATTAAATGTTGTCCAATTTTCTCCCACATCCGTACTATACTCAAAACGGTAGCTGGTGGCCCCAGCAACCGGCCGAACATCGAACGAGACTTTTCCTTTTTCATTATTGGTATAGTTAATTTCAGGACGCGATAAATCAGGCATGCCAAGCGTAAGGTTCCAAATATGTATCCCTGCAGGAATAATGACCGTCATTTCATTATCTCCAACCTTCACCGGGTGTTTGACTCCATCCAAATAAAATCTGATATTTTTAGGTCTTGACCGATGATGCCACTTGAATGTAACCTCAGAATTCTTCAGACTAGAATAATTACCACTGATATTCTGCTCATTGGAAAACACTAGACTTATCCCGGCATCCTGATTGGTAGTGCTTACACTAAATTTGTCGTTCCCGATTTCGGTTCCATGAAACAATGCCCATTCTTGAACCCCTGGCTCTTTATCGCGAATAAAACCTGCTGTACCAGAGAATACCATTCCGGCTTCATCAATTTTAACGGGTAAATCGTTTCTGAAAATATAATCTTTACTTCCTTCCCTTCGAGTAATAATTCCACCGTAAAAGGTAGGTTCGACCTTGAATCCTTTTTTATGGGAAACGAATGTCAAAAAGTCGCCCGTACCGTCATACCAAACACCTTCTGATTCTTTGCCGAAAAGTTCGGTCTTATTGACTTTTCCATTGTTGCTATACGACCCTCTTCCGCCAGCTTTAATGATTTCTATCTCCGGAAGTTCTTCGTCAGGATGAGTAAACCAACTCAATCGCCCAGGAATGTTATTGTCGTGAACATCATCATAAAGAATAAAATAATCGTCACCGAGTAGCATGATACTTCGCCCTTGATATTCAGGCCAAGAATAAGGGTTACCTTCCGACGACCGAATTTCAGCAAACTGACCAATGCCCAAATCATACATTGGGCTATCAAGTACGCTCATTCCAATTGATTTAAACTTACCCTCTTTAAAAACCCCAAAATTGGTAATCAGGTCGGTATCTTGTATGCGGCGATCTCCGCTATCTTCCTTTCCGTTATGACTGTACGATTTGCCTGCAGCATAGAAATAAATATTACCACATCCGCCATCGGCTGCAACTCCCCAACGATAATTTGGACCGCTGTCAATTTGTTGTAAATGAATGGAAAGCTCATTTTTTGTGCCGTGGGCCGCACGAAGAATTATACCATAGCCCGTAAATTTCTCACTTTTAAAATCAGGAGGAGTTCCCGGATTGTGTTCCTTTTCTGTATACATAAGCCCAAAGGGATCTTTACTACTATCAAGAACTTCAGCCTGCATATCATTTGGATTGGCAACATATTTAATATTTTCACTCAACAAGGGGTCATAGTATTGTAGGTCACGGCCTAAAAGCCATAATGAAGCTGAAGGCATTCTACGCGCGGCATGGGCCCCTTGTGGAGGATGTATTCTCCTTGGTGCCTTTTCTTTGGTAACTATACCCCAGTGGTGGTTTGACAGTCTACCATTATCCTCTTTATAAAAATCAAGGGATTCCCCATCATAAGGGCTCGACAAACTATTTAAAAGCCAAGATCCCAAAACGGCCGTATTGGCATTGGCGAGATGATTGGCTCCATCGAATTTATTTTGAAGCAGATAGTTGGCACGAAGCGAAGGTTTCAAAAAGGCCCAAACGTAGGTTCCGAGATTTTCGGTCCAACGACCCCCCGTCGCTCCCCAACTTTTGACATTTGGCCGTGTGTGATAATGTGTGTTCAATTCTATATATTTTGCAAACATTTCCTCCCATATTTTTGCTTGAGGATGTTTTGGAAAAAGGAAAGATGCCATTGCGGGGGTGGATTTTACATCGGCCAAGAAATTTGGATGGCCGCTCAACATATTGCGCATGGGCATATACCCTTCATCCGCTGCCACATAGCAATGAAACAAGAACATCGCCGCAAACCGCTGACGGTCTTTAGCAGACATCTTTGGAAGTAAGCGGTTGAAAGCATCCACCCATGCTCCATAAAACTCTCGATTATTGGTAGGGCCATAACCGCTATTTTGGCAAGTTCCACTAATCGGTAGTTCTAAAACAAATCCACTATACAGAAAACCTTGTTCAAGTTCTTTAATCGACTTGATTTTTCCGCTTTTGAAAATAACAGGGGCGAGCGGAAGTGAATCTGGATACGTAAGATTCCAATCCTTTATCTTATCTAAGGAAATAGCGCCATACATATTCTGCAAAAAACTGTTATGCGATAATTGCGACATCTGAACGCGATACGTGAATCCTGAAGGATGCTGTTGTGGCTGAAATTTTTTCTCCAGATTATTCATATAATCAATATCCTTCTGATGGTTGTAACAACTTAATGCCGTTGAACGTTTGCCATTTATTACCGGATAATTCCACGAAAAATGTTCGTCGCTATTGTAAAAACTGATATTCAGCTTTCCGGTAATATGCCAAATCGGATATTCCAAATCGTTCCACCCTAAAGCATTATTCATAAAAATACCGATAGACTGTTTCGACTTTTCATCCCAAAAAACAGAAGAGGTAACATTCTTCTCTGCAGGATAATTGCCGTAAGTACTTATTTCGTAAGGTATTTTAGTCGAATCTTTGGAATAAATAACCCCTAGATGACCTGCGAGCATGGATTGGTCAATTTTTTCCCAAGAAAAACGCCCAAACCCGGGTTCATCTGTGGCCGTTTTAAAGGGCCTGGTCCCAAAGTGAGGATGATTGGGCGCCTGCCGATGGGTTGGCGAAAAACCGCTCCAATCAATTTTCCAACTACACTTTTCTTCATTCAAAAACCCACTCATCTCCTCTTTGATTTCAATGAAATCATACCCTTTTATACACCGTATTTCTGCATGGTAGATAGCCCCATCTGTAAATCGATAGTTTACACTTATATCGGCAAACAAAGGACCTTGGCTGGTTACTTCGGAGGTAATCGCCGCCAATTTTTTTTCTCCTGAATTGAAATGCGATTGTCCCATACGTTTGTTCACATCTTGAGCGATGCCAAGCACCGGCCCTGGATTATAGTCTGATGACCCGGTCTGGGAAGATGGTATCCACACTGTAAGTTTGTCCGACCGTAACCTAATTTCCTTGCCACTTTTTTCTACCACCACGTGGGGGAATCTTTCAGGAATTCCTTTTTTCAGGGCGAAAATTTTTTTCTTACCAGAGGGAAGATCTGATTTAAAATGGAGTATGGCCTTTGTAATGCCATTAGGTATCTTTTGCAGTTCAGTCAACTGAAAAGGTTGTTGTTTACCAGTTAGTTCATCAATCAGAACAAGTTCTTCAATCTGAATATCTTCATTAAAAACGATAGGATAATTTAGTAGCGTATTGGGCCACCAATAAACCGGATGGTGCAGGTTATCTTCCAGTGCAATAACGGTCTTTCCCGAACTGAAAACTAATTGTTGGTTTGTGTTTTGCGCAAACAAGTTGCCAGTGATAACTATGAAAATAGTTAAAACTAAACTTTTGCATTTTGAAAGGAACATGTCAATTATTTTTATGATTTCACCAAACTATTTTAATAATTCACCAACGATCATTATGTTGGCAGCATACCAATCAAGCCCTTTATATTTGACCGGGTCGTCTATGGTGATTTTCTTCTTACTTAGAATGTCCGCCTTGTCCAGTTTTTTTTCTAAAACGCGAACCTCAACCTCGTGAACACCGTCTTTTAGTCCCTCTACGAAAAAACTGCTTTTGCGATAATTGTTACTCCATTGATCAAATCGCAATTTTTCCTGTTTCTTACCATCCACAGTAATTTCAAGACTACCTGTTCCTGGACCAACACAGTCGTAAAACCCAAGGACAGTCCCCTTGAACTTAAAACGCATGGATGATCTTGGTTTAGCTTGATAAATGGAAGGCATATATGATATAAATTTCCGGAGCAAGTCATGGCCATCCTCCAACTTTTTCCAAGTTCCAGTTTGTTCTGTTTGCGAAATATCGATCATCTTAGCTGCCTGCCAGTTTTCAATCGTATATGGAGCAGAAAGCACATGTTTTTTGTCATGTGCAGTTTTGCTCATTTTATCCAAGTATTTTGCAACCAAGCTACCATATAACGGATGACCAGATTCGGGCAAAGGATGGGTACGGTCTTTGGTAAAAACAATGGTGCGCTCATTTTTCGATGGGTCAGCCGACAACAGTAATTCTCCCTGCGCGTACATACGGGCAACCTGTAGCCCTACGTTAATGGAAGGAATACCATAATGGGCAGCCACTTTCTCGTGTTCGTCTACGGCATAAACAGTCTTACCCTCGTCAACCATTGCCCTGCAATACACTTCGGCAGTAGTATATATAAAACAAATATCAGTATTGGGAAATGCCGCCCATGTTTTTCTAACGATGCCCTCCATAGTACGAAGCGATGTGGGAGTATGCCCATCATTTACTGCAAATTCGACAAAAAGGAGATCGGGCTTTTCGTCAAAAACATCATCCTCTAAACGAAAAACCCCAAGGTCTGAGCCCGTACCGCCAATGGCTGCGTTGTTCTGATAAAAAGCCGTTTTTGGAAAGTTAAGACGGAACCAACTAAAAGAAAGGTCGCGCCAACCTTCTCTTGCTTCGGTAATACTGCCACCTAGATAACCTATTCGAACCTGACGTTGTGTGGCAATCTTGTGAAACACATTCGGAAGCCCATCCCTGAGATGAAATTCCTTCATTTTAAATACATCGACTTTTGCAAGCTGTCTCTCTTGGGCTGAAATTGAAAGACAGAGCAATAGGGTCGTTAAAAAAAATATTTTTTGTAAGATTGAGTGTTTCATTATAATTTGGTTTTGATATCAAAAATCTATTTTTCTATTTCCGGTTTGCATCAGTTTGTTTTAAATACCATACCGGCTAAGAAATATGTGCGTATTACCATTAAAATGGGGTCGTTCTATTCTAATTCGACGTCAGAGGCCCATAATAAGTTCACCTATTTACTTTTAAAAAAATTGTCCCCTACTGGTTCTTCGCCAGATAATTGGAATGATCAAAAAAGGTTTGCCAATCTTTAAGAGCAAGGCTGTGGGTACCTTGGTTAATATGAAATGAAATGGCTTGGCTCATAATTGGTTTTCCTAGTTTTACCGACGTCTTCGGATCAATAGTTGGTATACCATATAATTGGTATACCGGCAAGGTACCCATCAAACCAAGATATTGTCCTTCTGGATCTGCCCAGATATCAAAAGAACGACTGCCAACAGCCAGGGACCGTGGGGCAATGAGTGACAGAAACATGTTCTGATCTACATCGAGTTCATCCATTGTATTGCTTACAGTGGCAAAATTGTCACAAAACCAATGCGAAAAACGTTCTTTCATATCAGCGATATTCTCGCCGACCAAACGTCTGCTTATGGCACTACCCATTTCTCCAGAAGCATTATCACAAACCAATGAAATCCGCTTATCGTTGACACCTGCCCATATGGCGGTTTTGCCTCCTCGTGACATTCCTATAACCGCGATGCGGTCTGAATCAATTCTAGAATCACCAACCAGATAATCAACACTGCGCATCACCCCAAAGGCCCACATTCCGATAGTTTTAGCACCATTAGGGGCATCGATTAGTTCGGGAAAAAGGGTCATCATTTTCTGGTTATATTCTTCTTTACTGTCAGGCGCCAGACCTGTTCTCCAAAAAGAAGCCATTGCGAATCCCTGTTGTATCCCATATTTTATCGGGAAAGAAGGATTTTCAACATCTACTGCTCCCTTACTAATATCTTTACGGTCTATGTATAGAAAAACTGGAAACTTTGTAGCCCCGTGAGGAATATACAGCGTTAAAGGAAAAGAAGCTGATTTTCCATTATTCGATATGGTAACTTCTATTACTTTTTTTATGGCAGTACTGTTGACCGCCGCAGAATCGGAACTCGTAACCTTAAAGGAAATGTCATCAAATTTGGTTGGAAAATTACCGTAAATATGCTCTTTGTAAATTGAAAGGATCCGCTCTCGTTGTTCACCTTCCCATTGTTCTTTTGTAATAATTCGAGTTCCACCTGGCAATAAGAGTGGATCTGGCACTGGCTTTTCTGAGATATCCCTTTGATAAAACGCCAGCACTGATCGAAGAAAACCGAATGGGTTTTCCTGTTCCAATTTACGTGCAGTACGCACATCATCTGGATTACCAAGACATAATTTCCAGCCATTATTACTACCTAATACTTTTATTACGATAATATTTCTGCCCTTTTTCAAATCAATATCAAAGATATGATCGGTATAATATATTAATGGACTTCCGTTCCCCGATTTCATTGTTGTATAAGCCGTCTTACCATTTACACTTACCTGCATCCTCGAATCTGCTCCGGCACCAATGGTTACTTTTTTATTTTTATTTGAGTAAACATAGGTACAAATAATGGCAGGTGATTGATTTTGAGGAGTAAGACCTAGGCTTGTAAAATCCAGAAGGTTATTGGTAAAGTAATAGTTTTTGGCAAAAGCGTTTACTCCGGAAAAAGTCGTTGGAATTACATCTGAAATTGATTCAATAGTTATATCGGCATCGACATTGGCAAAAACGGTCCAAGGGTTGTCAAAAAGGGAAAAATCATTACCCAATGCAGCAGTCGTCATAGTCAACACAAGTACCCAAAAGGCAAAGAGTGTACGAAGATTTTTTTTGATGGTTATCATAGTATTTAATATTTATTTCTCTCGAAAAGCATCTCTTTCACCCTTTTATGCCGACTACCAAACCATCAATGTTTTATATAGATTGGGCTCGATACGGATAGCTCTCGGTTATCGGTAGTATAGAAAAAAGCATATTTAAAATCCCCGTCAGGTGGTGTACCTTCTATCTCCATTTTCTCCTGGTCTATTTTAGCGGCTACATCTAACCATTTTCGTTCTGCGTTGGTCGATAGGGTATCTGAGGAATAATAGAGCCGCACGGATCGCAATCCGGCAAACGAATGAAACTTGGAACGAAGTGATGGGTGATTCGGTTTGATCTCCTCTATTTTAGGCAATGATACTCCACCATTCACTACCGATTCAAAGAAATAACGTATTTCGATAGGCTGCCAACCTTCCAAGTGCCCATGTTTCATGTCCGGTTTGAGCGAAATATTTTTCTCGCTCTTTGCAGGCAAATTAAAGGTCTTATAATAGGGTACTATATTGTAGAAATAGTCTTTATTCCCATTAATGAATAAAAGAGAGGGTTCTGCCAATGGAAGGTAAACCGATGGGTCAAAATATTTCATCCATTGCGCTTCATAAAAAGGAGTAAGTTCAGACAAAGGTTTACCAAAGGCGTCGGATTCATTGTAAAACCCACAGCCATAAACAGGTGCGGCCGCTTTAAACCGATTATCGAGACCCGCCACAATACATGTCAAATACCCGCCCCAGCTAATTCCCGTCAAACAGGTTTTTTGGGCATCAACTTCTGGCCTATCCAATAAAAAGGAATGCGCCAAAATTACCCGTGCCACGGCATGATAACTCCACACATTTTTTAAATTCCCTTTTTCAATTACTGTGAACTTGCTTTCGTGAGATTGGTCGGGGCCTGACAGTAACAAGGGTTTTCCATCAGCATCATTTCCCCCCAGATCCATGGCGATAGCCGCATACCCATCGGCCGCCCATTTCTCTACCCATACCTTAAATGCTTTCCCTCCTCCCCCATGTACTAAAACAACAGCAGGAAAAGAATTTCCAGTGTCCTTGCCTTGCAGCAAATCAGGATTGGAATAATAGGCGAATACCTCCGTTGGCTTCCCTTCGAAAGAGACACTTTCATATACCAGCGAACGTACCGCAGAAGTGGAATCGACCCATGAAAAATTCGGTGGTTTGCTCAACGTCTCCAAATCCCACAGTATGTCTGATTGTTGCAACCTATCTACATCAATTTTTACAACTTGTTTTCCTTTATTTACGCTGCAGGCAACACTAAGGAAAAGGAAGAGAAAAGTAGATGCACGTGTCATTCTAAGTGATTTGATCATTGGTGCTATTTATTTATGCCAATTGGTACGCTGTTCTATTATTTTAACCGTCTCATCAAATTGATCGGCCAATTCCGGATCGAATTTTGCTAATTCCTTCCAATCATCTGATCCATAAACACCCGCTTTTGAGAAATCAAAAGGCTTAAATCCGATCTTTCGCATAACGGCTTTGTTTTGAATTCTGAAATCAAAGTTTTGTGGGTCTACAAAACCAGGATCGGCTATTATCGATTCCCGATCTTTACCGCTTGCCTGCCATTCTTCGAACGCCAATTTACCAAAGCGTATATCTTTGGTTCTTGTATCCCAATAGCAATTCTTATCAGTGTGAAGGTTGAATTCGTTCCACCGGCTGCTTAATAAGGTTCCGCTATTGAACCATACAATATTGTTGGTAAAACTAAATGAAAGGTGTTCCTCAACACGGGTAGCTTGCAACTGAGCTCTTATATTCGCCGCAAAAATATTATTTCTGATAGTGTTCTCTTTTCCGTAATGCTGATGAAAAGCCGAGTTTTTACACGCATAAACCAGGTTGTTTTCCATCGTAACCCCGGTCGACCCTTCATCGGTGTATAGGCCCCAACCGCCGTAATCATATGAATACACATGATGGATGACATTATTGCTCACCGATGTTCCCTCGGATTCCCCCAGACAATAGACACCTCCCATATCGCTCAGATCGCCCCGTCCCAAATGATGAATGTGATTGTATTCAATGGTATTTCGTTTGGTCGGACTTTCGGAATATCCCCAAACCCATCCGACGGAAATTCCTGAATACCGGAAATTGGCAATTTCATTGTGGGTTATTTTGGAATCGCTGGCCTGAAAAATAGCGACGCCCACGGCACATGGAAAAACATACCCTCCAGATCGTATAATATTATTGTCGATGGTGATATTACGGGTTAAATCGTCTTCGTTGTCAGGAATCCGAAGATCTCCTATTTTTATGCCTCCGGCTCCCAAATCATCTAGGTAACAGCGCGTAACAGAGCAATCTGCACAGGCCTTCCTAAACCAAATAGCATTAGTTCCCGTATGGCTGATCCTGCAATTTTTAAATTCGATTTCTTGGGCATAATCCAGCATTATTACCGCTTCTACTGGGGCGGCCGCTTGAGCGGGTTCGTTTCCCCATAATGGAGTACGATACCCCGCAACCTCGAAGCGAAGATTTTCAAACCGAAGATTCCGTACTACTTTTTCCTCAGATCCTTTTATAACCAAAAATTGATCGATTACGGGCGCATACACTTTTACGTCGGCCATATTTTCCCCAGGCCTAGGCATATAAAACAAATCCCCATTTCGCTGTAGATACCATTCCCCGAAGGTGTCCAACGCAGCTTTATAGTTCTCAATCGTAAATCGTGTAGTACTATCCAATTTATTCCAAGGCTTCATTCCCTTACCCACAGTAAAAACGGCCGAACTGTCGGCATTAAAGGAAGATACCCGCTTCCGTGTATTATCCCATTTATGATAAAAAGTGACCAAGGCATCGTTAAAATCACTTGTCGAGAAAGTGGAAAAATCTGTAGTTGCCGGCGGAAATAGCTTTAAATTTTGCACTGCCATGGCAGAAGTACGCCCCTTTCCTTGATCCATGACCGTTTCTTGAACTTCTTTCAAATAATAAAACCCTTCATTGGGTGATTTAGCCCGAACCGCACGGTTCCCGTTCACATACAACTGTTCAAAATACAATCCATAACGACTTACTTCAGGCACCTTGGCCTTCCATAATTTATCCGTTACCTTCTCCCAGTTCTTAATTTGAATTCCCCCCATAAAAACCGGTTCTTCTCCATTGGCAGCAATAAAGACAACGGGGAAATCGTTATTCCCCGAATCAATTCCTGTCAACTCTAAAGGTTCGTTCATATAGTAAGTTCCCCCAGAAATTATTACCCGGATTTCCTCTTTCAAATTGTCCGATTCCCTTAATTGTCGAATCAGGTCACGTGCGCCATATAAACTTGCCAAGGGTTGGTCCTTGGTGCCCGGTGCTGTATCATTTCCATTTACGGAAACGTACAGGTCCTTCCCTGAAAGGTTAATACTTAGTAGCATTGCCACTATCAGAATGGAAAATCGCTGTAAATTCATTTGATATAATTTTTAGTTCTATTTATTTTGATACGGCCAGTATCACCTTCCCTAGGCATCCGTTTTAATCGAATGGTCATCTCCCCGAAAGTAACAAAAAACAGAAATAATTTATATGCTTTCATATTTGTTAATGACAAATCACTGAAACTAGCTGTTTGCCGAATTCACAATAACCACTGAACAAAAAACCACATCATTAATGCTTAATAATATCCGAACTGAAATTTGTATTATTTCAATAATTAATTTCATCATAGACACGTATATAATCAACTACAAAATAATCAGGCAGTTTGGCCTCTTTAAGAATTGAGGAAGCAGCTCCGTTCCTATATCCATTGCATTCTGCGGATACTAGAATAAACTGCTCTTGATGGGAAACAGGACCAGCCACCCGCCATGTTTCCTTTCCGTCGATATAAAACACATAGCCTGTTGGGCTCCAATCGACTCCATAGGTATGAAAAGCATTGTCATTTAACCCCAATTTAATATCACCGGACCCCTCATGCTCATGATTTTTACCATAGCCATTCCAATGGATATTTTGCCTAATTGTGCCGTCTCTTTTAAAGTTCTCCATGATATCAATTTCCACCCCGGAAGCCAGAGGATCCAGAGAAGCACCAATGGTCGGAGATTGCAACCAGAAAGCCACCCACCATCCTTCCTGAGTAGGCAATTTGCATCGTATTTCATAGTATCCGTACTTATGCAAAAACTTGGAAGTTTCCAGATTGGCTATTGGCCACGTCAATTTTGATTTTCCATACGGGTCTCCAGGACGATCCATAAAATTACTTCCCGTTTGTAGTTGCGAGGTATAATACTCCCCGTTCTTTTCATAGGCCTTCAACAGCAGATTGCCCTCTCCATCAATTTCATAAGCGTCATCCGTCCATGTCTCATGACGGGTTTGCATAATATGTTGCCGAAATCCCCACTTGGTGGTATCCAGCACTTTACCGTTAAATTCATCACTCCACACCAATTTCCAGTTTTTGTCATCAGGCAGTTGGGTTTTGGGTGGGATACTGCTTAATTGAGAAAAACACGGTGCCATTATAAAAAAGGTCGCAATTAGGTTGATTATTGTTTTCATACACTTCTTAAAGATTGGAATAAAATTGAATGTCTCTCTTTTAATTTTACAGGATTCGCATGCTCTTTCCCCCTTATCAGTCCTGTTTTGATTTTAAAATTTTCTCGATATGTTTTTGCAAGATATGACTGGCCGGCCACGCCATCGTTCCGTGGTCGAAACCGGGCATCTCATAGAGGCTTGTCTCTTTATGCCCCGCAACTTTCATCATCCGGTACATATAGGCATTTTCTTCATAGCGGCCCAACATCTCAATCTCTCGGTCGCCCGTTATTAGTACCAATGGCGGAGTATCGGCACGCACATGGAACAATGGTGCGAATTTATCGACCACCGGTTGCTTGTTGCCTACTCCATTTTCTTTCCGCACGGTCATATGGGTAATGGTATGTCCACTAAAAGGAATCAGTCCAGCAATTGAATTGGCATCGACACCGAACTTGGCCAAATAACTTTTGTCAAGGCCCACCATACTAGCCAAATAGCCTCCTGCCGAATGCCCTGAAACGAATATTTTAGCAGGGTCGCCCCCAAACTTTGCAATATTTCTAAAAACCCAGGCCACCGAAGCAGCAGCATCCTCTATATAGACCGGGCATTTTACTTTGGGATGCAACCGATAATTGACAGCAACTACTGCATTGCCTTTATTTTTCAAATCATTGGGAATGGATTTTTCCCCTCCTGTCAAACCGCCGCCATGGAACCAAACCACCGTTGCAAAATCTTTTTGGTTTTTGGGATAATAGATATCCAGTTTGCAACGCTCCTTCATATAATCGTCCTTTTTACCCTCGTAGACATCGGTATAGGAAAGGTTTTCAATCAATTTATAGGTAATGGTTTTTTTCTGTGAGAAACCAGAGGATACCATACCTAAAAGCAAAACAATAAGAAAAATCTTTTTTTTCATACTATACTTTTTTAATAATTTTCAATTGAACTCACCTTAATAGCGCTGTAGCACACCAGAGCAAAGGGGCCTGACCGTGCAGGTCACCCACAATACGCGGACGGTTCATATAATGATCACGACTGTTCATAATGTTCGTTCCGGCACATACCTCGGTCAACTCATCATCGACATTGATGTAGTCCACTAAGGTCAACCAGCTTTTACGTGCAGCTGCTCCATACGCTTTCTTCTTCAGCCAGCCTTCTTTTACACCGGTAATCATCGCATAGGTGAACATGGCCGTTGCCGAAGTCTCTTTCCAAGCTTCTTCATCATCTATAATTTGTCGCCACATACCATCATTCTCCTGATATTTGAGTAAGGCCGACATCATTTTTTGA
This sequence comes from Kriegella aquimaris, assembly GCF_900103215.1. GTDB lineage: Bacteria > Bacteroidota > Bacteroidia > Flavobacteriales > Flavobacteriaceae > Kriegella > Kriegella aquimaris. Next base: position 182,557 of record NZ_FNGV01000009.1, on the reverse strand, counting down.
TAACCTGCCATGATTCGTGTCCGGTCGGGATTATCTTTGGGCAGTATTCGAAGAATTTCTGCCATACCTACTGCCATCCATCCATTTCCCCTGCCCCAACTGTAATGTGCTTCGGGCGAATGATAAAAGAGTCCGTTGTCCAACTGTATCTCATCGAGGTACAATACCATTTCCTTTGCCGCCCTGTCAACGTATTCACGATTCTTGGTGGCCCTATAGGCCTGTGCCTGTATTGCGGTAATCATGAACATGTCATCGATCCAGATTCGGGTCTGCCAAGAATAGGACTTAGCGGCCCACTGCTTTTGTTCGGACGTGGCATCATTCGGCACCTTCCATTGGCTGTCGGCGTATTTTATTCCTAAATCGAGATATTTTTGCTCTCCGTTTTTCAGGAACAGTTCGAGAGGGACGGCTCCGAAAACATTGTTATCAACATGGTTGGCCTTGGGAAGCATGTTCGTTTCCCCTCGCAATAGCGGTAGGAAACGCGATTCAAAACGATTAAAGAGTTCTTCATCCTTGGTTGCCTCCGCAAACCACAGTCCCCCAAGCCATGTACAGACATCGGGATAGGTTATCTGCGTGGGCGGTTTGGGCGGTCGGGTATTCCCGTACTGGGAATGGGAGGTATTCAAGAATTTTTCGGCAATTCGCAGACCAATCACCTCTGGTGTTTTTTCTTTGGGAAATTGATTCAAATCAGATGTCGATTTTTGACCATTCACCCCAAATACTACTATAATAAATAGTAATATAAAAGATAAACCAATTTTCATATCATTCAACATAGTTCGCTTATTTTTTGATTACTGGATAATCAGCTTGCCAGTCAACCTCAATATCAGTTGTTCCGTCATGAATTCGCAAGACACTGCTATTCATATTTATAAAAGGGCTTTCAATCATCGGCCATTGACGGTACCCTTTCTCCTTCTTGTTTTCGATTTTTACGGTAGGAACCGATTCGGCCATCCCGTTGATTCCCTTTTTCACTAAATGCTCGGGCATTTCATTTTCGGTAGCAATGGGGAGGCCATCCTTATATTGGATCTGCAGCTTCTCCTTCTGGCTATCGGTATAAGTGACGCTCATGTTTTTCCAATCGATGGAAAGCCGGTTCTTCTTCAAGGTTCGCCGGAATTTCTCAAAGCTTCCCGATTCTGCTTTGCTGCCGAGTTCAAAGACAAAGCCGGTCTGGGCGTAATCGCTCTTTACGATGTTGAAACCGTCTAATCCCGTACCTTTCAAATCGGTCTGTTCATAGTAGCTTTTCAAGGGTTTTATGCCTATATAGGTGTCGCCTTCCCTAAGAAAGATCCAGCCATTCTCCTCCACTTTCTCATCTACCGATTTCGGATAGCGCAACATCCCCCTTTTGATCAGATTGTCGGCATGCCCATCGCGCCAGGCCCATTTCGATTCACTAGGCGTATTCACCCACGGATCCTTTTCCGGAATGTTGAAAAGAGTGATTACCGTATTTTTAGAATGGGCGGTCTGTTGAAAAGGTGAAATGTTCCCTTTGTACCAAGTATCCGGGGTACGGTCTTTTTCATCACCGTCGCTGTACCAGTAGGGATGAAAGCAATTGATATAATTGAACCGGTCGGGGCTATGGTAAGTGATGTTGAACCCATTGGCATCATGGTCGGCATAATCTCCGCCGGGTACCCAGCGAAAATTCCCCGTCCCGATGGCATAGGTCTTGTTGCGGTACACCTTGCGCATCATCTGATGGGGAGCCGCTGAACCATAATGTCCAAATGTAGATGCCGAAGTTTTTAGCTCGAACGGGGCGGGATCGTTACCGGCCAACTGGAAGAAAACACTCGGAGGGACCACTCCCGACAATGCCGAAAAAATGGTATAGCTCGCTTCAGAATAGTCGTCAAATTGGTGCATCTTCATGTTTGAAGTGGCCGGACCCCAGCCCCACATCAACCAATTGTAATAGGTGGTGGCCGAGATATAACTATCATCTGAAAGATGATCCTGCTGAGTGTTCATCCGTCCATAGGGGGCAAGGATGTTCCCCTCAAAGTTGTTCAATGACAACAAGGACCATTTGTAGAGCATAAAAGCCTCTGCAATTGCCTTCATTTCCGGATCCTTGGCATATTCCAATAGTATTTCGACGGGGAAGTTCATTACCACTTCATAGGTAGTCGAAAGGTATTCGGTATAGCCGTGGGCATAAACGTTTTTAAAGGTCTTGCGCAAACGCTCTTTCATATCCGCCATCAGTTCATCACTGGTCATCCCATTGGCCCATTTGGCATCTGGAAATAACTGACCGAAAAGATAGGCACTAGACCACATCATAGTAGCATGGTTCTCGGTACCGTGACCCAAAAAACCTTCGCCATTTTGCTTATCGGGCTTGGCCAAATTTTCGAGGTCGCCCTTTATTTTTTCCAATTGCTTTGCATTGAAGCTGTCCCAATAGCGGCATAAGGCCAACGCAATCCCCGGAAAGTCGAACATGCTTTGGTGGCGATTCTCAAGATCATTGGTAATATAGGTCAATGCAGCCCCGTCGTGCGGATCGGATTCGAGCCGAGCAATGGCCTTGGGAAGGCCGTGCTTTCCGCGCTCCGTAAGCGTTACGTTTTTTAGTCCTTCAATGATAAATTGTTTTCGTTTATCATAATTTGAAAAATCTTGTGAAAAACATAAAATAGAAATCAGCAAAAAAATGAGTACTAGTGGTATTTTCATGGAATTATTTTTAATTGTTCTAAGGGTACGAACAGGTATGTCCGCTCAATAAATATTACGGTCAACCTTGAATTACGTATCCATCACTAACTTTTCCGAATTGCAAGGTCTTGTTTAAAATCGTTTGTTCCCCTATCCTTGAAAGTTGAAAGAAAGCACGGTTTCCCGTGCTTCCCTCAACCAACTCAACTAACTCAAAAACATTCGATTCAAATATTTCCATTCATCAAAAAGTAATATTCGGAATTCAAAATTTATATGACAGCACAGAAATAATCCTAGATGAAATAAAAGGTTATCTATAAATGAACCACACCAGCAAATGAATTTGTTTACTTGGCATTAATTGCATTTAAAATACGGATACCAACTACATAAAGTCAAGCGGTAAACAGCTAACAACCATCCCAATGTCCGGGTAAATAACCCGGAATGGAGCCCATTTCAAAGCGGCAAATCCTTTTTCAGTTCTCATTTCTGAAAATTATATGACGCAAGAAAGAGAATGGGAAGCCGAATACGGATCCACATCCTTTTTCTCAAATCAACTCATCTACATCTAAATCTATTTGTAGTTCGGGTTCAAATCTGTCTCGGTACTTGGTATTGGCCAATACCACCCTGTATATGGAGGACTGACCTCGGTATTGCTGTCAATATCTCCTTGAGGAATATTCATCTGAGTCCCCATCATGAAATCAACGGTCCATCCTTCACCAGTCATTTCCTTTAAATATTCCTTGTAAATTGCCTCGTGATCAACATTGCCGGGTGTATATATATTAGGATTTGATGGATTTGAACGATTCCAAACTTTATTAAGGTCGTCAGCTGCACCTTGAAATTCATTCCCATTCCACCTTAACCATGAACGGATCAAATAAATATCAGCCAATCTGACGTATGGGAATTTTGATAATTTACCGTAGGGTTGTGCACCTCGAAAATATTTATCAATGTATATATTTGGAGTGGTAACCTGCGAATGGCCCGAAACCGACTCGGTAGTAATATATTCTGGATCACCTTTAGCTATTCCTTCTTGGTACGGTTGCATCAAATGATAGACTTGTTGATAACGAAGATCCGCTTCAGCTTCTGGCGTGATGGTATAATCCCCATTCACAGGATCTTGCATCCATCCTATTTCATTAATCATGGAATATCCCAATACTGCTCCACACCAAGCACTTATTACAGTACCAACCCCATTTTCAGGTGAACTATATAACTCGTCACCATTTGAATCACGAAAACGTAGGCTAAATACCATGCCGGCGTACATATACATATTGTGCCTCTCATTTTGTCCCTGTAAAAATCCACCATTAAATTCCCAAATCGATTCTTTGGGAAAATCCTGAGCTTTCTCTTTATTAAAAGCTTCCTTTGGGTCTTCATCAAGAGAATAATTTCCAGTAGTTTGGGCATAAGCGATTACATCATCAAATTCAGCTTTTGCTTCTTGGTACTTTCCCATTAGAAAATATACTTTACCCAACATTGCAGCCGCCACCCATTTATTGGCCCGACCTGCTTCGTAACCCGGCACATTATTCCACGAATTTAAGGTCAACTTATCAGGTAAATTTTCCTTTGCGTATTTCAGATCGGCAATAATTTGTTGGTATACTTCCTCTACAGTTCCTAATTTCTCATTTAGAACATCTTCTTTTGAATAGGCTGCTGTAGTTTTTAAAGGTATTGCTAATGTACTATTGTCCCCGCTATGCTTGTATTTTGGTGCAAACATTTTTATTAAAGCAAAATAAGAATATGCCCTTGTGAAATGGTACTCTGCTACTTGTCGTACATAATTATGTTCGTAATCATCCCCTTTGATGTCCAAATTAAACGGATTGCCATCCTCGCTGTTTTCATGTAAATCAATACCTAAATTACTCATCGTTATAATATTATAACTATCTCTCCAGATATTATCTTGGTTGCTGTTAGGCTCAAATTTTCGATATAATAATAATTCCCCACCTAATCCCGGAGTAGCCGCAGGTAGCGGCATGGCCGAACCAGACGTTAAAAAGTCTTGAAATTGGGAGTATCCCCTTCCTCCAGCGGCAAAGGTCCACTGCATAAGAAAATAACATCTGTTTAGTCCTTGGTCATAAGTTGCCGTTGTCGTCCATTGCGTTTCTTGGGGTCTTTTTATATCAAAAAAACCTTCGTTATCTTTATTACATGCGGCAATTGATAACAGTACAATTAGTGTTACCAATATTTTGTAAATTATATTTTTCATAATACTAAAAGTCTATAGATTAATGGAAATTCCGAAAGTGTAGGTACGGGGTATAGGCAAGTCGTTAAGAGACTCTGGATTTAGGCCTTTATAACCTGTAATGGTGAAAAGGTTAGTAACGCCGATATAAAACCGAACGGGAGATAAAACATCCATTCCCGCAGATTTTGGTAAAGTGTAGCCCAATTGCAAATTTCTTAACTTGATATAATCTCCTCTTTCAAGCCATTTGCTTGTTTGTCTCGTGTTGTAACCAATTCTAGCTTCAGAAGGATTTCCATCACTATCATAATACCACCCATCACTTCCACCCAACAATAGTGGATATTCAGCGATGTCACCCGGTTTTTCCCAAAATTTCCCAACAACATCATTTATCGTATTGACTTCACTCATAACATTATGGTTTTCCGCATATAGCGAATTCCACAACCAATTGCCCCCTTCGAAGCTAAATGACATATTCAAATCAAAATTCTTATATGCGAACGTATTACTTAATCCTCCATAAAAAGTAGGTAGGGGGGATTTTCCGCTCTGAACCATTCTGTTATCAGCAACATTCGTACTTGTTGCAGGAATAATTGAACCCGTTGCAACTGTTCTAAACTCGTTATCCCATATATCACTATCCCTCTCTTCAATCATTGGAATGCCCCTTTCTGGATCTACCTCGACATAATTTGCGAGATACCATGTATTCAAAGCTTCCCCTTCTTTTCGAATCACCTGGGCATCTTCTTTTCCTTTGCCTTTTTCGGTTTCATTTAATATGATAATTTTATTATGATTAGTGCTGAAATTGAAGTCTGTTTTCCATGTAAAATTGTCAGTTTGAATGTTAGATGATGAAATGTTAAACTCAAAACCCCAATTTTTCATATCACCGGCATTCTCATAGATTTGATTATTATTAAAACCTACTGAAGGTTGCACATTTCCTCTCAATATTAAATCCTCTACCTTTTGAGTATAAAATGCGACAGAACCATTAATTCTATTAGAGAATAAGCCAAAATCAAGCCCAAAATCCATGTTCGTCGTTGTTTCCCATTTTAGATCCGCACTCCCAAGAGGGCCAACTGTTGAAGACCCAGCAGCATAGTCAACGCCCCAAATACTAGAGGTATTAAGACCCCATGACATATAAGTCATCGAATTGGAAACTGCGGTATTTCCAGTAATTCCGTAACTACCCCTAAGTTTTAACAAACTGATAGTAGACGAATCTTTCATAAAATTTTCGTCGGAAAGAATCCAGCCTAGTCCAACGGCATAAAAATTAGCCCAGCGGTTTTCTTCATTAAATGCGGAATGGCCATCACGGCGCACACTAGCATTCAGCATATAGCGATCAAATAGTTTATAATTGGCTCTTCCAAAAAATCCTTTTATGTAGGTATCTCCACCTTGGTATCCTGCCATAGAATTCAATTGCAAAGGGTTTCTTAATTCAGGGTATTCTGTCTGCAACCCATCTCCTGCAAACGTTCTCGTGTATGACCAATTACGTGAAGCTTCAGTACCTAACGTAAAATCAAAACTATGAATCTCATTAAACACTTTATTGTAATTCGCATACACATTGTAATTCACAATAGATCTTGTTACCGACTGTTCTTGTGCTTGTGAAAAATATGGGGGAGATGGCGCCAATAACCCAGATCGCCAATAAGAACTATTGTTTACATTTAAATCGACCCCTACTTCACCTCTTATACTTAAACCATCAGTAGGTAACCATTGCACGTAGGCATTATTTATACTTCTATATTGATCAACATCATATCTTGTTAAATCACGATCGGAAAATGCAGTCATGTTATATCCACTATTTACAGCCCAATAACCGGTTTGTGAATTTTCATCATAAATCTTCCACCAAGGCAAAGTATGGCTCCAATTTGCCCAACCACCTGCGCCCTTTCCTTGAGCTGATCGGACACCATTTGTTTTTAGATAAACAAAATTCGAGTTGATGCCAATCTCAACTGATTTTAATGGTTTAAAATTAAAATTAATACGACTTGTTAACCTTTCGAAATCATTGTTGCGGATTAAACCATCCTCATTACGGTAGTTCAAAGAAAATAGCACCCCACCAGTTTCGAAACCTTTGTTAGCGGAAAATCCAATTTGAGTAAACAGCGCATCTTGGGTTACCGCATTAAGCTGGTCTACATTTGTCGCTTCCGCTTCGGCTCTGGACATGTCGGGTCGATCACCCCAAAATTGGATAGCCATAATGCTTGCCGGATCAGGTGCTACCGTACCTGAATTAGCTGCTGCTGTATCTGATAGTCGCCACCATGTTTTTGAATCTACAAAAATATCTTCTTGGGAAAATGGAATGCTAGAAACCCCCATATCATAAGATATTTTTACGCCAGTTTTTCCACTTTGTGCTGATTTTGTTGTAACTAAAATTACTCCGCCTGATGCCCTACTTCCATAAATGGCAGTTGCAGCCGCATCCTTCAAAACTTCAATCGATGTGATATCATTTGGGTTGAGCATTGAAATGGGAGAAACAGCTTTTACACCATCACGATTAAGTTCAGAAGATCCAGTAAATATGGGTATCCCATCTACAATCCAAAGAGGGTCTGAACTCAAATTAATCGAATTAATACCACGTATCTTTATCTCTGGGGCGCTTCCTGGGTGGCCGCTCCTGCTATTAACCATCACACCGCTAGCCATACCCTGTAAATTATCAGCAAGATTGGTTGTGGGTGTCTTTGCTATGTCTTCACCTTTAATCGAAACCATTGACCCAATTACATCTCTCTTCTTTTGCGTTCCATACCCGACCACTACGACCTCGTCAAGGCCGGCAGCACTTTCCTCCAACATCACCGAAATATTCGTTTGACCATTGATAGGCACCTCTTTATTCGAAAAACCTATATAGGAAACTACTAAAACGGCATTTTCATCTTTTACTGAAATAAAAAAATTCCCGTCGAAATCTGCGGTAACCCCATTTGTAGTACCTTTTTCAATAATATTCGCACCTGGCAGGGGAACCCCGTCGGAATCAGTTACAACTCCATTTACCGAACTTTGTTGAACAGGAATAGTACTATCTACTTTTTGGCTTTTTATGGGAGGAGAAGGTTTTCTACCAACCAAATAAATGCGACGTTTATTTAAATTGAATGTTGTATTAGTATTTTCAAAGATGTCATTCAAAATCTTAGAAATTCCTTCGTTCTTTACACTAATGGAAACAATGCGTTTCAAATCAACATCTTCGATCTTATAAACAAATTGAAATTCAGTGGTGCTTTCAATTTCGTCAAGAAGTTGACCAACAGAAACATTATTGAGGTTCAAAGTGATTTTAGCACGTTGTGCATAGCTATCATTGGCTTGTAAAGTAAAAAATGTGACCAATATAAACAGCGTACTTAATTTCATTTTTAAATCATAGGAGAGTAAAGGATATCGCCTTCTTTTACAATTAAGAAGTTTTTTCATACTTTTGAGGTGTTAAAATGTGGTTATTTTTACTTTAATCACTACTACTAAATCGGGAAATGTTCGAGCATTTTCCGGTTTTTTGTCTATTGCGACGAAGAGTAATAAGCAATTGGTTTTTTAGCATTCTGTTCGTGTCGGATTTTTTATTTCATTGACATCTATTTTACATGGTTCATAATTCGTTTTTCATTCAATTATTACTTGACTATTATCAATTATTTTAAACTTAATGCCATAATTCGATTTGAGTTCTTCGAGCACTTTTTCAATCGGCTCATCCCCAAAATTAGCATTGAATTTCTTAGTTGACAATGATTTATTCTTATTTACAATTGAAATATTATAATGCCTTTCAAGTCTTTTGACAATGTTTTCAAAGGTCATATCCCGGAAAACTAACTTGCCATCTATCCAAGAAGTATACATAGCCGTAATGACTTGATTTTTAGTGATATTCTTGTCTCTTTTATCTAAAACACCTTTAAACCCCGGTTCCAACATTACCACATCTTCATTGCCCTCATTTTTCGATTCACTTGAAAGACTGACCGACCCCTCTACAAGCACGACTTCCGTCGTTTCATCTTCTGGATACGCAGAAACGTTGAATGCTGTGCCTAAAACACGAACATTCAATTTACCGGCATTTACAATAAAGGGGTGTGCTGAATCTTTTGCAACATTGAGATAGGCCTCGCCCGAAATAAAGACACTTCTATCTTGACCATCTAAAAATTTTACTGGATATTTTATGGAAGACCCAGAGTTGAGAAAAGCCTTCGAGCCGTCAGAAAGTTTTAATTCAAATTTTTTGCCAAAAGGTATTGTCAGCGTATTAAAAATGAGCTCCTCTGCATTGCCAGTTTCCGAGTACTCCAATCGATTTCCTTTTTGTTGACCAAGTACGGCGCCCTTCTTGTCGGTCACTTGCACAGAACCATTTTCTTCAATAATTTCAAGCCTTCCGTCTTCAAGTTCCAAGGTGATGGCATTCTCAGGAATGATATCTAGCGAAGTCGCCCTTGTATTGTAGATGTAGAGATATCCTAAAGTCATTATTCCTATAAATACAGCTGCACTCGCTGCAGCTATTCTCCAGAAACCTGTTTTCTTCTTATTAAACCTGCTTTCGACTTTGATATCTTTCCATAAAGATTCCTTAATTTCAATTTTATTCGATTCATCTTTAAAATGCGGACTATCGTTTATTGAAATCATATTCTCATTAAATTTTTCGAGAATTTTTTTTTCTTCATCGGATATAGAGCCATTAAGATACTTATCCAATAATTTCCGGAATTCCTGTTCGCGCATAGTTTTAACCCTATATTTAGATGTACCTTTTCAGACATGCAACACACATCAAATTTGGACATTTAACATTAATTTAACAACTATAACGAGATTTGTAGGGTTCGAGAATAATAAATCAGGACCGGAATTTATAGTTTGAAGTATTTTTTTACACGACGCTCTGCTCTATAAAAGCTAATCAACAAAGAAAAAAAATGATGAAGGGTACGTTATGTAGAATTCCCAAGTTTTCCCTGATAGCTTTTAATGCCAAGGAAACTTGATTTTCAACCGAGCGCTTTGATATGCCCAAATGTAAAGCAATTTCTTCATTACTATTATCTTCAATTCGGCTTAATCGAAAAATTTGTTGACACCTTGGGGACAATTCTTTTAAAGAATTGGCAATAACGATTTGAGTCTCCTCTAGATCATGTTGATTTTCAACATCATGGTTAGATAACTGTAATGAATCGATAACATAAAGCTGAACGGCATTGAACTTATTATCTCTTAAATATTTAAAACAACCATACCTGACCGCTTTAAAAATATAAGCCTCGAAATTTACAATTACCTTATTTTCTTTACTTTTCCATAGTTCAACCCAAATTTCCTGAACTACATCTTTTGCTATTTCTCCATCCGAAAGTATAGCTTTAGCTTGTACAAACATTGATTCCCAATACAGCTCAAAAAGCTTCTGAAACGCCTGTTTGTTACCGTTTCTAAACTGAGTAACAAGCAATTCGTTAGTATAGGATTTTTCTGCGGACATTTTAATTAATTATGCAATTATTTACCATTATATGTGATAAATGTATAAAAAATACATTAATATATTAAACTATAATTAGTTTCGATATGAAACCAAATTAATAGGCCATACTTTGCAGAAAGTATATGTTCCATACATCCTATATATAAAACAAGCTATACAGAAAGCTTGTCCAAAAATGATAATGCAATTGGCAACTTCACCTGTTTAATCAGCAGTAGAAAATACTGTGGTACTTGTTTTATCTATCTGCGCAAGGCAAAAGAAAGTTTTATTCGCTTTTTCGGAATATATACCAAAGAGATAATTTGTAGCACAGTAAGCAGCTTTTTTTTTAATCCTTTCATCGCGGATTTTTTTTGCATACACGAAATGGATTACTTACTTAATTTGTTGTCCCACTTTTTTAAAAACCACTCATCATCTGGTTTTATTTTGATATTCCTATAAATGATCTATGATGTCAATATTAGAAGGAATATAAAAATCATTTAGGCTTTAATTTATTTATGGTTATTCCCGACTGTTCAAAGCTTTTTGTATACAAGAGATAAAATTATGGGCTTACCTATCAATAATCAATCTGCCAATGATTGATTCACACTGGCAGATTGGTTCTTTAAAATTATTTATGCCAGAATTTATTATTAAAATAAACTCTTACCGGCTCCACAGCTTGCATGGAACAGACAAAGCATACAATTTATTAGCAATCTATGGTTTAGATAACATTCTACCTGTAGCGATTTAAGCTGATTCTGTTTAATTACCATATCCCTGATTCAATTCGGTTTCATTAATTGGGATTGGCCAAACAAACCCTTTATCGGTATAAGGAACAGACGCAGGAACTCCTCTTTCCGGCTCATTGTTCGGAACATCTACTTTTAATCCTCTCAAATAATCTATTCTATCACCCTCCATAAACATTTCAATCAAGCGTTCATCATTGATCATTTGCTCTGTAACATTACTTGATGTAACATGACTATCCGAAAATTCATAAGGCTCACCGGCAATCGATTCATCCCATGCTCGTTTTCTTACCACGTTTAAATCGGATGCGGCGCCTTCTTTATCACCACCCCTAAATCGACATATAGCCCGAGTCAGGTACATTTCGGCCAAACGTAGGGTTGGAACATTGGTATATCTCCCCCCAGGACCTCTAAAATATTTACTCGCAAGTATGGTCCTCCACATTAAATTCGTCCGTGTTTCGTAATAGATTCCTTCTATTCTATCTGACTCCGGCACATTAGAAGCTCCGCGAAATGCCATTAATTGTTGAAAGCGTTTATCCCTTCTAGCCAAAATGGTAATGGTTGTGTCATTTTTAGGATCAGACATCCACCCTAAGCGCTGTGCAGTTGCATAATCCATGTGAGTAGCTACCCAAGGAACTGGATTGTCAATTAGAAGATTACTAAAAGTTGCGGCATGCAAATTTTGATTGCCAAAAGTTTCATCATAACACGGTGTGTACATAATGGTCTCCTTTGCACGCGCTAGGGTACTTTTGTTGAAGGCTTCAATGGGGTCTTCACTTAAGTCATAGTCACCATTATTCTCATCAATAACAAAACTGCTATATTCCTCTGCCTTAGTATAATTTCCCATTCCAAAATATATCCGGGCCAACATAGCAGCGGCCGCAAATTTATTGGCCCTTCCCGCCTGATACGAAACATGCATTATTCCGGGAATATATCGCTCAGGAAGCATCTCGTAGGCTGTTTGAAAATCAGAAAGCATTTGATTCCAGATTTCTTCAGTCATGCCAATTTTTGAATTAGCTGCTTCCTCATAAGAACTTGCTCTTACTATTCTTAAAGGTATTTGTTGCGCACCATTGACTCCCCCCGGCTCATAGGCATCGCCAAAAGTAGTTGCAACCATATAATATGAAAAACCTCTTAAAAAATAAAGCTCCCCTACAATTCGTTCAAGATTATTTACTTTGTCTGCTTCGTTAATGTCTGGATAGGGATTCCCATTATTTTCCTCAACATATTGAATGGCATCATTTACAGACGATATCGTCTTATAACAATCCGTGAACATTTCTGACAACCACGCCTTTTCGTTTTCAGTGTCACGATACCATCCCCAAGCGGCGTCCCCTGGTGTTGCCCAAGCAACATCATCGCCAACCGCGTTTTTGTACAAATACCAATAATTAAATCCATTGCCCCAACTTAGGTTTGTTGAAAAAATTTCTCTATAAGCTCCTATGGGAGCTCTTTCAAATTCAGTTAAATTCAACCACGGTCTTTGAACGGGCCTTTCCAGTTCAAAAAATTCTTCATTTTCACAAGAGATAGTGGCCAGTAATAGTACTATATAAAATAAAACTTTTTTCATGATTATGGATTTAGAATTTAATGGAGACACCAAATGTTGAAGAAAATAACTGAGGTAGATCCCACGATGTGGCACTCCCTTCAGGATCCCATCCTGGATATTTTGTTATTGTGTGTAGATTTTCAACCGTGGTATACAATCTCAAACCTTCGAACAAACTCCCGACTTTTGTCGATTTAGGTACGGTATATCCCAAAGTCGCAGACTTAAACTTCACATAGTCTCCTTTAAATAAAAATTGGTCGGTATTGGTTCGCGGATCACCAAGACCGATTGTGGTGCCATCTTCTAATTTAATATTTGAATTCCAATTTACTTGTTGAAATTTCGCATCATCACCTGGAGACTTCCAATAATCATCATACACGTCCTTCAGCATACGCCTTGTACCACTATAATCGGTAGCCATATCTCTATAAAAACTATCAAAAATGTAGTTACCCCCTGAAAACGTAATCAACAGGTTTAAATCAAACCCCTTATAACTAAAACTATTGGTTAGACCACCATAATATGCAGGAATGGAATTCTTTCCTTTTAAGTGAAATTTATTAGCATTGGCATTCGAATTGCTATTAATAATTTTCACATCTTCTCCATTTTCATCTTTCAACCTACGTGTTTCATTAGTCTCGTCATAATAATCCTTATCAAGAGCATATAGCATAGATATCCCAGATTCGGGATCTACACCTGCAAAATCAGCTAAATAGTATTCACGCACAGCATAGCCGGTTTTAGTAATATTAACATAACTCACCATACCAGCTCCGTCTGCATCGATTCTTGGAACTAGTTTTTTCACTTCATTGTGATTAGATGCAATATTAAAAGTGGTTTGCCATTTAAAATCTGGCTTACTAATATTTATTGAACTCACATTAAATTCTATCCCTGAATTAACAAGATCACCGATGTTTCCATAAATTGTGCTTATACCTGATGATTGGGGCAACTGTGTCGCCAAAAGTAAATCTTTGACATACTTATTATAATAAGCCAGTGAACCATTAATGCGGTTATTTAATAATCCATAATCCAACCCAACATCAAAATTATTAGTTGTTTCCCATGTTAAATTAGAAACCCCAATACTTGAAACCAATGTTCCATTTGTTGCAAATATATCTGCACTGCCATAGGCATTTCCTGGGGTATATTTAAATGCGTCCAATCCACTTGGGATACCCGCGTTACCTGTCTGTCCAAAACTACCTCTTAACTTCAAAAAATTATTGGCCCCAAATCCTTTCATAAAATTTTCATCAGACATTATCCAGCCTGCCGAAAAAGCCATGAAAGTACCCCATCGGTAATCTGGGGTAAATACTGATGACCCATCGCGACGAACACTGATCCCCGCTAAATACTTATCTTTAAACTTGTAATTCGCCCGACCAAAATAAGCTAACAAATAACTTTCTCCTCCTAGTCCGGAATACATCGAGGTCATTTGACTTGGAGAGCCTAGTTGCTTATAATTCCCTACTAAATCCTCCCCTTGCATCCGACGGCTCCACGACTTGCTACGCTGAGCTTCCGCACCTCCAATTGCAATAATATTATGGTCGCCAAAAGTTTTATCGTACTTTAAGAACAAATTGTAATTGAATGTTCTAATAGTGTTTGCAAAATCATCGGCCCATGAACCATCCCAACGAATCTCATCGGACAACCATGTATTTCTATTAACCTGCACAAAATCAAGAGATAATTCAGACCTCACTGAGAGTTGGGGTAAGAATGGCAGAGCATACTCTCCATATAAACTTGCCAAAGTACGGTACATTTCAACATCTTGAACCATATTATCGCGATCACTAAGGGCAACCGGATTTCCAACATAGGGATTGAAATATTCTTTGGGGTTTGCCAAACTATAAACCGGGTTAAATGTTTGTGCACTCGTGTTCAAAAAAGCAAATCCCCCAGAACGAGCATCTTTATTTCCGCTACTTGATGTGCCAAAGTTCTTACCTCTGTTGCTGTTTGACAATGAAAAATTCAGTTTTGCTCCTACTTTAAAGTTATCGGAACTGGTCAAATTTACGTTTGTACGGAAACCATATCGCTCAAGATCATCATTTAGCATCACTCCTTTATCCTTTCGGTAATTTGAGGAAATAAAATAATCCGCTTTCTCCGAACCGCCAGACGCTGATAGATTTATACTTTGAAAACTACCATTTTGCATAGCTTCCTGAAACCAATTGGTATCGATTGATTTGGCCTGTTCCAGAGTAAGTTGCTCTGTTAAATATACCGAACCCGCATAATAATCTGTCATGCTATAATCACCCAAGCCATAAGATTTTTTTGCTTTGTCCCTTATCTCAAACCATTCTTCTGTATTGACAAAATCTACTCTTTGGAAGGGTAGGTCTGAAACACCTGTACTATAATCAAGATTAATGGATGTCTTGCCTTTTCGTCCAGTTTTAGTGGTAATGATTATTACACCATTAGAGCCTCTTGAACCATATATAGAAGTGGCCGCAGCATCTTTTAATATCTCAATCGATTCAATATCCGCTTGGTTAATCAACGAAAAAGGTGATTGTTCAGAAGTATACTCGGCACTTGAACCCGCTCCGGCAATAATTGGTACTCCGTCTACAATCCATAACGGACTAGTTCCGGCACTTATCGAACTCAACCCACGTATTTTAACGTCTACACCTGAGCCCAACCTACCGGTAGATGTTTGAACGCTCACACCTGCTGCCTGGCCTTGTAACAAAGATGTGAAGTTACTAGCTCCTGATGAATCTTCCAGTACGTCCGATTTTACCGTAGCAATACTACCCAATACATCTCTTTTCTTCTGCGTACCGTAACCAACCACAACAACTTCATCTAACCCTGCTGCATTCTCCTCCAACATCACGGAAATATTCGTTTGACCATTGATAGGCACCTCTTTATTCGAAAAACCTATATAGGAAACTACTAAAACGGCATTTTCATCTTTGACTGAAATGGAAAAACCCCCATCAAAGTCTGCGGTGACCCCATTCGTGGTGCCCTTTTCGATGATATTCGCACCTGGTAGGGGAACCCCGTCGGAATCAGTAATGACACCAGTAGCTATAAAGTCTTGCATCTGGTCTATCGGACCATTTTTGAAGATTTCGGTCGTAGATATTTTTTTTTCTTGGTTCCGCCTTAAAATGATATGAGTGCCCCTAACCTTATATATTGTACTTGTATCACGGAACAACCTATTTAGCACGGTTTCTATATACTCTTTATCAACCCTTAGCGATACTTTGCGCTCTAAATCAATTTGTTTTGTCTTGTAAATAAATCGGAACTCCGTCTTAGATTCAATATTGTCGATAATGCTTCGAACTGTTGAATTCTCAACATTCAATGTCACCTTCGTCTTTTGGGCGTAACTGTTATTGGCATGCAACCCCAACAAGGTCGTTATCAATAACAATGTAGTAAGTTTCATTTTTAAGTCAAATTTCAACAAAGGCTTGTCCGACCTCCATTGGTTAAGTGGTTTTTTCATATTTTTGATTGTTTTATTGTGGTTATGTAAATAATCATGATCACCCTTTACAACCGGAAAATGCTCCAACATTTTCCGGTTTTGTTTTATTGAAAACAAAGTGTCATAAGTGGTATTCGGTAGGCTACATCATATTTATCTGTTTTTTGGTTCTACTCTTCTTTTACTTGATAATTATCTTGTTATTTTTTATCTCATAATCGATTTTATGGGCATCATTAAAAAAACTAAGCACCTCCTCAATTTTAACATTGTTAAAACTGGCATTAAAAACTTCTTGACCCAAATCGGTGTTCATATTCTCAATTTCTATATTGTAATGGCGTTCCAATTTCGCCAAAATCTGGTTAAAGGTTAAATTCCTAAAAACCAATTGACCCTGCATCCAAGAAGTGTATAGATCGGTATTTACGGCACTTACCAAAATGTCTCGGGAATCATAACCGTAAGATCCCTTTTGACCTGGTGACAACCTAATAACCTCCTCCTCCGATTTCCTCATTTTACCAAGAATCACCGCTCCTTTTACCAAAACAACATCGATACTAATATCCTCAGTATAGGCCGAGACATTAAATTCTGTACCTAACACCTTTACGTCCAGTTGGTCCACGTTAACAATGAATGGGCTTAATTCATTTCTTGCTACATTAAAATAGGCCTCCCCTGACAGAAACACCTGCCTTGGTTCTTTGCTTAAAAAATTTATGGGATATTTTAAAGAACTCCCGGCATTTAGATGTACTAAAGTCCCATCTGAAAGCTCAATCTGAAACTTTTTTCCATTAGGTATAGTCAAGGTGTTATATACCAATTCTTCCTTCTGGTTTGCCTGGCTATAACTAATTTGATTTTGGTTTTGGTCTCCTACAACATTCCCTTCAGAATCCCTAACTTCTTTGGTCCCATTAACATCAATGGTCTGAATGGTACCATTATCCAATTCCAAGGTTATGAATGTTTCTTGGGGCACTGGAAACTTATGGTCCTGCAGAGAAAAGAAGCCTTGTTGAAATAAAAACCCCAAACCAAATAGTATTACAATCGCAGCAGCATACTTCGTCCAATTTGGGAACAACGTTTTAACGGGTTTTTCTTTCTTATCTATTTGACGACTCACCTTATTGTAGGCTTCATCGAGATTACTTTTTAGTGTGGTTAAATTCAAATCATGATAGTCCCGAACATACGATTCAAGAATAGTCCTGTTTTTTGGATTTTCCAACCAATCCCGAAGCTCAATAATCTCCTTTTCCGTAATTGTACCAATAAGCAGTTTGGTGATATTTTTTTTCATTATATTTTCGCGTAGAATACTCTTGTTTTAGCTCTTTTTGAAGTTACCCTCATTACACATTACACAACCAATACTTTAAAATTTTATTAAACCCTTAAAAAAAATTAAAAAAAATTTGATATTCGCATCTAAATTTCAATTACCAAACAAACCAATACCCTGTTGATATGAACGAAGTCGAGGCTGTGATAGCCATGAAAAGGGGAGACCGGAGTGCTTTCAAATATCTATTTACCACATATTATAGCCGCCTTGTGGCCTATATTACCACCTACACCCATGATAAATTTCAGTCGGAAGATATTGTTCAGCATGCGTTTATTCGATTTTGGGAGGATAAATCGAAATTGGATGAAACCAAATCCCCAAAAGGATACCTCTATGCCATCGCCTACAATAGGTATATTGATACCATCAAGAAGACCAAAAAACAAGAAAAACTATTAGATCAAATTTGGGAACGTGCATTGATAGATAGAATTGAGGAAGATTCAGAAATGCAAGAAATGCGCATTCAGAAAATGAAAGAGATAATTGAAACCCTACCACCCAAGTGTAGAAAAATTATCCAGATGAATAAAGTGCAAGGTATAGGGTACAAGGAAATTGCAGCGCAAATGGGAATCTCAATCAAAACCGTTGAATCACAAATGCGGATTGCATTTACCAAAATACGTGAAGCTTTTAAGAACGACAGTGTTCTTTTATTTGTTTTGTTTGAAAAATTCCGCAATGGAAATAAGTGACATTCTCATTGAGGTGTGCCATAATCAAAAAATTTCTCCAAAAAAATTATTGTTTACCTTTTCGTGAGAGACAAAAAAATTAGTGCTGATACAGTAAAAAGTCCGCTAAACAGTTTTATAGCATTTACCGTCTAAAAACGCTAAAATTCGAGATTTTTTTCAAACTCATAACCAGAAGGTCGCTGGTACATATCTAGATTTAATCTCGACAATAAATAGCATTCACTTAATGGTTGGCAACACAGTATGTTACTCTTCTTAGCACTAGTTCAAAAGGAATAGTAATAATGTCCTATAACTTTAAAGGATTCTCATGTTTAACAGACAAAAGGTAAATAACGAAACAATTCTAAGAAGATAGAGCATAAGAATGACCATATAATTTAAACGATAATTTGTTCATACCGCTAAAAGTTTATCACTTTTTCCAAGGCATCATCTGCATCCTTATGCATGAAATTCGCTTGGTAATTGATTGTTGTGGTTACGGAAGAATGGCGATATAACTTTTGAAGCATCTGAATAGGAATCTTATCCCCTGCTATGTTACCAAAACTATGTCTGGCAATATGCATGGTAAGTTTCTTGTCCATTTTCGCCTTTTGAGCAATAGATTTGAGGTATTTATTGAACTTTTTGGTTGCAGTCTTCGTCTTAGCAAAAATATCCTGCATGCTTTCCATATTCGCCTTCTTCATTTCTGGAAAGATAAAATCGGTATCGTTTACTTTATCCACTACATATTGCTGTAAAATGGGCAAAAGCTTATTGGGCAACTTTAGGGATAGTAATTTATCGTTCTTGTTCATACGGTAATGCAAGCGGTCATCATAAATATCATTCCATCTTATTTGCAGCACATCGCTGACCCGCATACCTGCCAAATAAAAACTGAAGAGCCAAACATTTCGAACATGACATTCCTGTTTGGATAAATTATTCAATTCCTCTATATTTTGAATTTCTTCAATGGTTAGCCCAACTTTCTCCGTTTCGGGAAACTTGATACGGATTTTATCTGCGCCAAAGGGGTAATGTTTCCTATCAACAATTCCTTGTTTAATGGCTCTATTATATAGTGTTCGAATAACCACTAGATTATTGACAATACTTCGTTGAGAGACCTTTTTAGTAACTTTCAAATAACTCATGAAACGTCTGAGAAAAGCTTCATCAATTTCCTTAAACGTCAAATAATTATTTTCTGCAAAACACTGTAAGTGATTCACACGAACTTTATCGGAAGCATATCGGCTCAGTTTCCCATTTGCCTTAATTTCCAGAAGATAGCTTTCCGACAACTCCTTAAATGTGGTTTTATTTAGAGGGGCGCTAATCTCCTTTTTGATTTGCTTAGACGAGATATCAGTATTTGTTGTCTGAAGGTCCAGTAACTTCTTATTTGCTTCTGACAACTTTGCAAGAAGGAGATTATTCAGCCTGGCTGCATTGGGATGTGATTTTCTAACTACACGTCCTGAAGCATCCCAATACTTTAGCTCAATAAATTGACCTGTGTAGAGATATGAAGTTCGTCTATCTTTGGTTATTCGTACCGCAAGGGGATATTGTCCTTGTTTGTTCGGTTTTTTACGTAATGTTACTTTTACACTTGATGCCATAATCGTAATTAATCTATTTAAAGATACAAAAATTGGTACAACATAGGTACAACAAATGGCGGTTTTACTTGTATTATTCTAATTTAATAAATTTGTAAACAATTCATAAACAACTGATTATAAGGCCATATAGTACCATATAAAGTCAAAAGGAGTTGGACTTAAAATCCAATGGACATTAGTCCGTACGGGTTCAAGTCCCGTCTCGAGTACAACTAACCCTGTTAATCATTTGATTTTCAGGGTTTTTATTTTACTTTTCTAACAGCCAGATAAAAAAGATATCCTATTAGCCCCTTTGGCGGCCACTGCCGACCAAATTAACACCGACAGGACAAAACATAACCGAAACAAAAAAAGCCAAGATTTATAATCTTGGCTTTTTCTTCTCTAAGTTTCCTTAAAAAACATATTATGCTATTTTAACTCTTTAGCCTTTGTCCTATAAGTTACTTGTTAATCTATTGTCATGCGGCATTATCGACTTTTTGGCAACGCCAGAGTCATCAAGCCCGACTCAGCTCCCTTACCAAGAGTACATTAGAGGGAACCTTCGCCCCATTCGTGATATTGTTTGGGGATACCAGACTACCATTATCGGAAACTATGGAAGTAACATGGGAAGCCGAGTTCTCTATTCGATATTCCTTTCTAAAGCCTATTAGCTCAACCCAGATATTCTTATCCCTAGAACCATGATACACAAAATCTTTTATCAGATGCAGCACGTCGTGGTCTATATATACCGTGTTCGAGGCATCTATGACGATTTTACTATTTTCGGGTAAATGGATGAAAGTCTGTTTTATGGCGGCCTTGTTCAAGAAAGAAACCTCCTGTGCCAATTCCATTTGTATGGTTTCCCCTTCGATATGTTTGTCTTTCTTGAAAAAGTAAGCAAGTTTCAGATTCCCCCTAAGAATAAAATAGATACTTACAGCCAATCCTATACCTACCCCCATCAAAAGATCTGTGAGTACAATGGCTACAATGGTGACAACAAAGGGTATAAACTGAAATTTTTTACTGTTGGACCACATATGCAAGAATTTAGCAGGACTAGCCAATTTGTAACCGATTACCAGTAGAACGGCCGCTAGGGATGCTAAAGGAATCTTGTTCATAAAAGAAGGAAGTGCAACAACCGCAAGCAACAAAAAAGCAGCATGTGCAATGGCGGCGATCTTCGTTTTACCACCCGAGTCAACGTTTGTAGAAGTTCTTACAATAACAGAAGTCATCGGTATGCCCCCTATCAAACTACTTATTATATTTCCGACCCCCTGAGCTTTTAACTCGGTATTGGTATTGGTATAACGCTTCAAAGGGTCTAGTTTGTCGGCCGCTTCGATGCACAGCAAGGTCTCAATGCTCGCGACTGCCGCAATTGTAAGCGCTACAATCCAAACATCTGTATTACCAATCTGGGTAAAATCGGGAAAACTGAACTGGTTCCAAAATTCACCAATCGATTCGGGCACGGGTAGGCTTACGAGGTGACCTTCGCTAATAACCAATGATGAGCCTGTTAATTTAAAAACCTCGTTAATTGCAATTCCACCCAATACGGCCACTAGGGCACCAGGTATAGCCTTGATTTTTTTCAAAAATGGGACTTTTATAAAGGCAATCAAAATAGCGAGAGAAACTAAAACCACTACAACAGCTCCCGGATGGATAAAATTAACGGTATTGGCAAACGTTTGAAAAATTTGGTGTTCACCGGCCGGGTTGACATAAAAATAATCCCCTTCGTGCATCTCGTCGAACCCTACGGCATGCGGAATCTGTGATAGCATAATGATAATACCTATCGCAGCAAGCATTCCTTCAATAACATTGGACGGCAGGTAATTTGAAATAATGCCTGCTTTTACGAAACCCAATATCAATTGGATAACCCCCGCCAAAAGTCCGGCAAGCAAGAAAGCTTCGAAAGAACCCAAAGTAGCTATTGCAGCTAGTACAATAGCCGTTAAACCTGCCGCAGGGCCGGAGACGCTCAATTGAGAGTTACTTAAGACACCCACGACCAGTCCTCCTACGACACCCGAAATGATGCCTGAAAACAGTGGAGCTCCACTGGCCAAAGCAATACCGAGACACAGTGGCAAGGCAACCAAGAAGACCACTAGGCCAGATTTTATATCAGATTTTAAATATCTTGTTGTGAAATTTTTCATAGCTTTTTTGATTTTGTAAAAATGAATACGCTCAGACCGTTATAGCGGTGATATTTTTAGAAGTTTAAAAGGGCTGAGAGAGAAAATCTTCCTTTTTGATACTCCTCGGTCAACTCAAAAGGAATTTCGATTACATTATCAATATTCTTTTTGATAAATCGAGTTGGGTCGAAGCATTTGGAATTATTAACGTTTAAAAATTTTCCTTTTGGGATAATCGCATCCTTTACGTCCAATTGTTCCGCGAAATTTTGAAATGCAAAGGAATTGTTCCCCGTAAACAACTCAAACCGTAAACGCCCGATCACATCGCTGTGCTCACGAACGAACATATTCTTGGCTTTCGCAAAAACATCGGTATTAAGTTTATTGACTTCCCTCATTGCGGAATAATGTGTGAGTCCCCATCGTGTATCGGGCAACCTAAAACCGTGGACAAGAATAATATCTAGTTTTGCTTCAGGAAAATTTAAAATAGCATACTCAATGAGCTGCAACGATTCTACGGTAAAATCGGTCGGAATAAGTACTTTTTTCATCTGTTTATTATTTTCTCAGCGAAAGTAAGTGCAGACAATTAGAACGGTTTAAGAGCGAAATTAGAATGGGATTAAAATTTTAAAAAGAGGCTTAGTCAATCTTGTTTCCTCGAAATCGAAGTATTATTTCGAATGATGTTTTTCCCTTTTTAGCCTGGCACAATTATGCGCAGCTATAATTTCTTAATAGAATATACTTCGTCCATCAAGGCTTTGTTTTACCAATTAGGGACTGAACAAAAAGGTAAGTAGTCTTTAGGTACCCAAAATTATCAAGACTTCAAAGAATTGTATTTATCCTGAGTAGGGAGTTTTATCTTTACAATGGTCCCCTTACCCACTTGTGATGAAACGCGAATGTCACCAGAATGAAGTTTTATTATCCGGTAGGCCAATGGAAGCCCAAAACCAAAGCCAACTAAATTTCGAACATTCGACCCCCTGTAAAAAGGTTCGAAAATATTCTTGAGTTCGTCAGACGGAATTCCAATACCCTCGTCGGTAATGATCAAAAAGATATAACCATCATCTGTCAAGAGTTTTAAGGTAACTTTTTTGTTATCTGAAAACTTACAGGCGTTTTCCAAAATATTGCTCAATGCTACCTTAAGAAGCGTCTCACTTCCCAACATGGTAATTAAACGTTCATCTTCAGGTAAGTGGTCAAAATTAAGTTTTATGCTATTTTTAGGATTTACAACGTCTAAATTTTGCTTGATCTCGATTGCAGTTTGATCTAATCGAATAGCTTCGATAACCAAGCCTTTCGAATCAAAATCTGTTTTTGCAAGTTTTAGCATTCCATCTACTAAAGTATCAAGCCTTGAAGCCTCAAGATCAATATTATTAAGTGTGGACCGATATTCTTGTATCGTTCTTCTTTTACTTAATGCAATTTCGGTCTGCCCAAGAATGGCTGTCAACGGATTTCGGAGTTCATGGGACGCATTATTGATAAAATTGCTCTGCAGATCAAATGAAATCTGTAACCTATCCAGCATACTATTGAATGTTCGGGTCAAATCGGCAAGTTCATCTTTTCCGCTAACATTATCCAATCTAAGAAAAAGGCTCTCCGCCCTTATGGAATTTACTTTTTTAATAATCTCCGAAATTGGGCTCAACGCCTGCTTTGCGTAATACTGCCCTAAAATAGAAATGAAAATCATGCTTACGAAAAAAGCGATGATGAGAATATTCCTCAAATTCTCTTGTTTCCCCACTCCATAAAGGTCTCTTGCAGATAACAAGACGATAAAGTCTCCTTGAGCATCGTGGTATAAAAGTCCCGTATAATAATATTCGTCCTTTTTATACTCGGCATATTCTTTATCGAAAACCTTTTGATAAAAAGATTCGGGCAGATTAGTGTCAAAATTGGCCAAGGGCTTCTTTTTTTCTGCATCCACTGGGTAGATTACCTCTCTTTCATTGGGTAGGGTCTGCAGATGACGAATACGTATATCTTCGTAGATATCGACGTTAACTTCACCTTCATCAAGATGGGCCTGAGCGGCAATAGTAGCTCTTTGGCTCAGCCGTAGATAGAACTCGTTTTCGGTATATTCCTCTGAAAAATAATAGATAAGTACGAAAATCCCAATTTGGAAAAGTCCCGTTAACAATATAAAAATGGCAGTGATCTTTGTTCTTAACTGCATACGGTTATTTCACTTAATCTTTGATAACATAACCCATACCGATTACGGTCTGTATGAGTTTGGAATTGTAGTTCCTATCAATCTTATTTCGTAAATAATTAACATAAACATCGACGACATTGGTACCCATATTAAAGTTAATATCCCAAACGTTTTCAAGAATATCGATGCGGCTAAGTACTCTATTCTTATTTTTCAATAAAAATTCCAACAGGCGAAATTCAGTTGACGTCAAACTGATTTCTTGGCCGGCCCTCTTCACAGTCTTTGCATCGGTATCCAACTCCAAGTCTTGCAAGACCAGTTTCTGTACCGTGGTCAAAGCATACCCATTTCGCCTTGTCAAAGCACGTATTCTTGCTAAAAGTTCTTTGAACTTAAAAGGTTTCACCAAATAATCATCGGCACCCGAGTCGAGTCCCTTGACTACATTTTCTGTATTTCCCAAGGCAGTCAGCATAATGATGGGTACATCTTCATAACCAAGGCCTCTTATTTTTCTGGCGACTTCCCTACCATCCATTTTAGGCAAAATAATATCAAGGATAATCAAGTCAATTTCCTTGTTTCTCAAAAGTTCGATACCTTGTTCACCCTCATAGGCCAAAAAAACTTCATAATCGGCTTCAAGCAAGCCTTGT
This sequence comes from Kriegella aquimaris, assembly GCF_900103215.1. GTDB lineage: Bacteria > Bacteroidota > Bacteroidia > Flavobacteriales > Flavobacteriaceae > Kriegella > Kriegella aquimaris. The sequence goes on along the minus strand of NZ_FNGV01000009.1, from coordinate 157,452 downwards.
TTAATAAAGGTAGCCACATTATGTTCGTCTTCTATGACTAATATTTGTTTGGCCATTTTGAAAATATTCTTAATACCATTAAAATTTCTAGAAAATCGCAAAGGTAAAGAAAGGCCGCTTTACTTTCAGCTGATGAGATTAGAATGGCATTAGAGTTTTTAAGTTTATTTGAACCGGTGGCTCCTTTTAGGCTCTTGAGGCACCAGAATTTTAGCTCATCCATATAATCAAGAAAAAAGGTGAACAAAAGTCAAAATAAGCAGTCTTTTCGAACGAAGTGAAGTAATCCGTTCAATGATTACCTCCATTTTAAGTATTACTTCGTACTTAGTAATGACGCAAATAAGGACTTTTTAACACCTTCTTTAATTTTATGGATATAAATAAAATCTAAAGTGTGGTTCACCTGTCTCCTTAGAACTTCTCTATTTTACCCAGAGGCAATGGCATTACATATTCTTCAACTCCGCGACCAAATCGGTAAGTGCCGCCTTGGCATCTCCGAATAGCATCGAAGTTTTAGAATTATAGAACAGTTCATTTTCAATACCGGCATAACCGGCATTCATACCCCTTTTATTTACAATGATATGTTTTGCGTTCTCTACATCTAAAATGGGCATACCATAAATCGGACTGGCAGGGTCATTATGGGCTGCAGGGTTTACCACATCATTGGCACCGACCACTAAAACGATATCGGTATTACTGAACTGAGGGTTGATATCATCCATTTCAACCAACATATGATACTCTACATTAGATTCTGCTAACAAAACGTTCATATGGCCCGGCATACGACCTGCCACAGGGTGGATGGCATATTTTACGTTGACTCCTCTTTTAGACAACATTTCTTCCAACTCATGAATTACGTGTTGTGCTTGTGCAACGGCCAAACCATACCCCGGAACAATCACCACATTTGACGCATAATTCATCATAATGGCCGCATCACTTGGGTTGGTACTCTTAATGGATCCCAAAGTCTTGTTACCGACTACAGCGGCTTCTCCCCCACCAAAAGCTCCAAAAATTACCGATCCTAAGGTTCTGTTCATAGCCTTGCACATCGCTATTGTCAAAATAATACCTGCAGAACCTACCAGAATACCACCAACAAGCATTACCATATTATCATATAAAATGCCTGTGATAGCTGCTGCGATACCGGTCAACGAATTCAATAATGAAATTACAACGGGCATATCTGCCCCTCCAATAGGAAGCACAAACAAGACCCCATAAGCCAACCCTGAAGCCAACAACGCATACAATAGCAATTGACTGTCGACGCCAGTAGCGATCATAAATGCGGCAAAAGCAATTATTCCGATAAAAAGCAGATTATTGATAGGGTTATAAAAAGGAATTTTCACCACACTTTTCAGAGAGCCGTTCAATTTGCCCCAGGCAATCAAACTTCCTGAAAATGTAATGGCCCCAATGATAACCCCTGCGACTATTGTAGTAGCTTGGGTAACATCGGAGACATTTTTGCTGTATTCCACCAATCCAATCAAGGCTGCGCTAGCCCCACCGAACCCATTGAACAAAGATACCAGTTCGGGCATCTTCGTCATTTCCACTTTAATGGCTATCAACCACCCTATAATCGACCCTATAAGAATCGCCAAGCCAATCAAGATATAAATCAGCGGAGGAACCGCTAATTCATGAATGAAAATTGTTCCCAAGATGGCCAAGCCCATTCCGGAAGCCGCTATTAAATTCCCTTTTTTGGCTGTTTCAGGATGTCCTAACTTTTTCAGACCTACAATAAAAGTAATGGTAGCGATCAGATATATAATATTCAGTAAAATATCCATTATTTTTTCTTTTTAAACATTTGCAACATTCTATCGGTAACCGCAAAGCCACCCACAACATTTAAAACTCCCAAAACTACTGCGACAAAGCCAAGGGCAAGCGCAAGATAGTCGGCAGGGTCAGCATGTAACATTACCAGAATGGCCCCCACGATTACCACCCCGCTCAATGCATTTGCCCCAGACATTAAAGGGGTATGCAGTACGGCAGGTATACTTTTTATTACTTCGATACCCACAAATATCGAAAGAATGAGGATGTAGGTGATCTGAAGATTATCTTCTATAAACTGTAAAAAATCTGTCATTTTTTTATTTTTTAGTTTTTTCTAATGGTTCCATCTTTCACAATCAATGTTTCATCAGTGATTTCTTCTTCCAAATCCCATTTAAATTTAGTTTCTTCAGTAAGATGCCTGATATAGTTGTAGATATTCTTCGCATATAGATCACTCGCGTTCGTAGAAACACTTTTTGGATCGATGCTGGTACCGATAACCTTCACACCGTTTCTGATAACGGTTTTATTGATTTCACTGACCTCACAATTTCCACCTTGGGCGGCGGCCAAATCAATGATTACGGCACCATTCTTCATCTGCAGTACCTGTTCCTCCGTAATCAAGACCGGAGCCTTTCTTCCGGGAATATTGGCCGTTGTAATAACCAAATCAGCTTGAAAGAGCGATTTATTGACCGCTTCCTTTTGTCTTTGTGCATAATCTGCCGACGCTTCTTTGGCGTAACCTCCTTCAGATTCTTCACCGGCATTGTCAACCAAAATAAATTTTGCTCCCAAAGATTCGGCCTGCTCCTTGGTTTCTGACCTGATATCCGTCGCCTCCACTACGGCACCCAAACGTTTTGCCGTGGCAATGGCCTGTAATCCCGCTACCCCAACGCCGTAAATCAATACACGTGATGGGGCAATAGTACCTGCCGAAGTCATCATCAAAGGAAATATCTTAGTCATTTCAAAGGCACCCAAAATAACAGCCTTATATCCCGCTAAGTTATTTTGTGAACTTAGCACATCCATATCTTGAGCCCTTGAAATTCTGGGAATGGCATCCATAGAAAAAGCGGTAGCCCCCCTTGCCGCAATAGCCTTAATAAGTTCAGGGTCCGATTTATGATACAACTTACTGATCAAAATCTGTCCTTCGTCGACCAATTTTAGATCTTCTTCATCAAAAGGATTGATTTTTAAGAGTATTTCTGCCTCGTGAAAGATGACCGCTCTTTTTTCGATAGTCACATTTACGTCGGTATAGTCGGAATCTTTAAAGGAAGAGTTCTCCCCAGCCCCTTCTTCGGCAAGAATTTCAAACCCAACAGCAATCAACTGTTTTGCAATGGTGGGGGTAATTGCAACCCGTCTTTCACCATCTTGGGTCTCTTTTAGTACGCCTATTTTCATTGTGGTTGGTGGTTTAGTTTAAATAAATACTTCTCGGTTAGAAAAATACGATTTTCCTAAATGGCGCAAAACTAAGACATCATTAAAAAATCTAACATGTTTTATAAGAAAGATTACAATTTTGCCATCAATTGTTGCATAATTTGCGGTAAACAAAAAATCAGGCGATTTTGGCTATTCATATCTTATCGCTTCCAGTTTGCTCTAAATCCTCAAAACTCGAGGGCTTACGGAGGCTAATGCCGAAAACATGAAACCGGTAAAGATATCGGCGTATTCGATGAATTTCAGGAAGGCATTCATAGCTTCTGAATCTCAAACAGAAAATCGCCTCGAATTTCCTTACCTTTAGTTTTCAGTTTGTCTGACCAATGAAGAAAAAGATAGTATGGATTCTTGTACCAATGGTCATTATTTTTTTTCTAGGCCTTTTCTTATGTAATGCAATCATTGACTCGAATGCCGAAGGAAAAACATATTCAAATCTTGAAGAAATACCTCAAAATCGGGTAGGTCTCGTTTTAGGAACCTCTAAAAGGATTAGAAGCGGACATCCAAATCCGTATTATTCTTTCCGAATAGAAGCCGTGGTAAAACTCTATGAAGCAGGGAAAATCGATTACGTACTAGTAAGCGGCGATAATGGCTCAATCTACTACAACGAGCCGAATACCATAAAAAAAGATTTAATGCAATACGGAATCCCAAAAGAGAAAATATACTTGGACTATGCTGGTTTCAGAACGTTGGATTCCATGGTGCGTGCGAAAGAAATTTTCGGATTAAACCAAGTGACAATAATCTCACAGAAGTTTCACAACGAGCGGGCCATTTATTTGGCCGAAACAAAAGGTTTGAAGGCTATCGGGTTCAATGCCACCGATATTTCGGGATCCGAAGGTTATAAAGTACAGCTTCGGGAGTACTTTGCACGCGTAAAAGTGTTCTTAGATTTACTTATGAATACCCAACCTCGCTTTTACGGGGAAAAAGTAGAAATCAAATAGTCTAAAGCAGTCCTGCGGATTTTCAAGCTTCCCGCAATACTTACTTCATAGAATACTCCAGTACCTGAAGTGCGGCATCATTTTTGGCAAATACAATACGCTTGCGACCGGGCGAATTCGAATTCAATAGAGCGGCATTCTTAACATCACCTTTAACGAACAATCCACTTTCATACGGAAATAACGATTTAAATCCTCCTTTGCCGTTACCCAAAAGCAAATCGCCATAACTCGCATCACTCCTTGGAGTTTCGACTTCTGACTGGTATAGATTGCCTGACAACAGGGCATCGGCATGTCCATCGTCGTTAAAATCATCGATAAGTATGCTATTGACAGATGAAAATTGGGCCAACTCATCAAGCTTATGCACTTTGAACTTAAAATCACCTAAATTTTCTATGTAAGAAGTCGCGAAGGTAGTCGCCTGATAATGTAATGCCTTTTTTAATTTCTCTTCACCATAAACAGTTGACAAGTCCGCTGCACCGAAATCATCGTAGCTGGGAAACTTCTTCTTAATAAACGGCATCTGATCGGAAGAACACTGTCGCCCACGTAACGGATACACCTTTCCTTCTTCATGGTAACCAAGCACAATGTCTTGGCTGCCATTTTTGTCAAAATCACTCGTAAATACTTCAAATGGGGCTTCGACAGAGGCTTGGTATTTATAATTCTCACCCAAATTACCGACGATGAAATCCATATCACCATCATTATCAAAATCTTCCGAGGCAACGCTGAACCACCAACCCACTTGATCATCGAGACCTGCTTTTGTGGTACTGTCGATAAATTTTCCATTGTCATTTTCTATCATCTTTACGGCCATCCACTCCCCCACAACAACTAGATCAAGGTCTTTGTCATTATCAATGTCTGCCCATTGTGCTTTCGAAACCATCCCGAATTCGACCATAAAAGGAGCCAATTCTTGTGTGACATCAACAAATTCAATTTTGCCAGCCGTACTTTCATTTTTAAGCAAATAACTCTTTGCCGGAAAAGGGTACTTGCCCGGCACCAATTTTCCTCCAACAAAAAGATCGAGGTCTCCATCGTTATCAAAATCCCCAGCTTTTACAGATGATCCGCTTGTCACTATTTTAGGGATTGCATTCGTCCGTTTTGAAAAATTACCTTTTCCTAAGTTTTCGTAAAATCGATCTTGATAGTAGTCATCATTTTCCTTTGCCTCATTACCTCCAGAAACTACGTACAAATCAAGATCACCGTCGCCATCGGCATCTAAAAATTCAGCTGCCAGATCCTCATGCCCTTTATCATCTTTCCATGGATTGCTCAATGGTTCAAAATCCCCATTTTGCTGCTGCACCCATAACTCGGAGATCTCATTTTTTGCTCCTCCTATATAAAAATCATCTAAACCATCATTATTGACGTCTCCTATAGCCAAAGCGGGACCATTCTGTGAAAACTTATGAGGAAGTAGTATTTCTCTTTGAAAGTCGTCAAAATCGTTTTCCTTATGCTCATAAATACTATTCAAATCGTGTGATACATCCTTAAAAACAAAGGCATCATTGGTTGATCCATTGTTTGAAAGAATTATCTGGGAGTCATTATAATCCAATGTCAACTCTTGATTTGCCGACACTTCTTTTAGAGACTGATAATTTCCATCAGGCCACGTTATCGAGACCCTATTTATTACACCCGTTTTACCTATACCAAAATGCAACCTATTGCTTACCGAGGATTGAAATCCCCTTGACAGATAGAGCTCCTTGGACTGCTCAACATCTTCGTACTGCAATAAAATTCGAGAACCTATACCATTTAAATTCCCATTTTTGCCCTTTAATTTGATAGTCAAATAATTATTATCGGGTGCCAATTCACGACTGTTATTGCGATAAATAGTCGCCGGGTCGTTTATATTGTTTCCGATAATATCCAAGTCACCATCGTTGTCAAGATCTGCATAAACGGCTCCATTGGTTGCGGTAGGGGCATTCAATTGCCAAGATTCGTTCATTTCAGAAAATGTAAAATCTTGATTGTTCAGGTAGAGCAGGTTTACTTCCTTCTTTTCTGGCATGACTGCTAAAAGATCTTTGTAATAGGATGCAATCAATGAATCTTTATTGCGATATTTTTTCATATCGTCGTATAGTTTCGCTACCCGCTGTCTTTTGTAAATAACAAAATCGTTGTTTCTAAATGAGCGTAGCACACCATTGGAAACAAATACATCTTGCCATCCGTCATTGTTCATATCAAAAAATAAGGGAGCCCAGCTCCAATTGGTCTTTGAAAGGCCGGCAAATTGTGCCACATCGGAAAAAGCGGGCACCGTACCATTTTCCAACATATTGCCATTGTTCAATTGTAACGTATTGAACATATATTGATGATGCAGTCCTTTACCCACTAGGTCGTGAAATCGTTTGGGGTTCATACCGCTCATATTGGTCTTTAAATCATAATTATTGTTCGAAACCATGTCGACCGATATAAAATCAAAATAACCATCGTTGTTGATATCAGCAATATCATTACCCATCGAAAAATTGGAAATATGATTCGTGGCCTGCTGAATAACCTCTTTGAAGGTCCCATCTTTTTGATTGATATACAGATGGTCTTTCTCGGAATAATCCATACCAATGATCATATCGGGCCATTGGTCGTTATTCAAATCCCCAATGGCAATACCGAGACCATAGCCTATACCATTGTCAACAATCCCAACATTTTCTGAAACATCGACATATTTTCCATCGTTGTTCTGAAACAATTTATTGCTGCTATATTCCGATTTTAGACTAAGGAGTTTGTCGATATTCCTTTCGGTTTCTGCAGGGTCTATACCGTGGTTTAAAAGAAACATATCAAGATCACCATCTTTATCATAATCAAAAAAAGCAGCTTGGGTAGAATAATGCGGCAAATCGAGACCATACTGGTTTGCTTCTTCGACAAATTCAGGAACTCCTTCGTCATCGAGTCCTTGATTAATGTAAAGTTCATTTTTTCGGTGTTCAGGATTCGGGTAATTTCCCGACTTCGAAATATAAATATCGAGGAGCCCGTCTGAATTGATATCGACCATGGTAACCCCGGTCGGAAACCCGGTCTTACCCTTTAAACCGGCTTCGGTCGTTTTCTCTTCAAAGACCAAATCTCCTTTATTGAGAAAAAGCTTATTGCTATATAAGTTGGAAATAAAATAGAGGTCTTGTAACCCGTCATTGTTCAAATCACCTACCGAAACCCCACCTCCATTGTATAGATATTCATACAACACACCATTAATCGTGGGACTTTCATTAATAATATTTACGAAATTCAGTTGTGTTTCACTGGGAGGCAATACGGTAAAAAGTGGCCGAGATACCGCCATAGATTCTTCTTTAGTCTGATTCGATTCTTTCGTATCAGCACACTGAAGAAATAAAGTACAAATTACTGCAATACTAATATAACGGCGACTCTTCATCTCTAGTAATTTAGGCATTCCATCTTTCCTACCATCTGGTCAGCCCCTATTTTAGGTAAAAGAAAATAATATCCTTTTAAAAAACAAATGGTTTTCCCAAGGAAGAAAAACCCTTAAGAAAACCATTTGATCAGTATAACTATTTAAAGATTGATTTGGAACGATTATTTGACTTCCAAGAATCCTTTTCTAATAATTTTCATTTTGAATCAGCACTCCATTACTCAAATCGATTTCCCGTTGAGGGATCGGAAAATAATAATGTTTTGGCCTGACGAACGTTCGAGGTGGATCAAACTGCCCTCTATCTTCGGCATAAATAGCTGCGATATCGATAATATTTGCCTTATCCCAACGCATCAAATCTTGATGCCGTTGGTTTTCACCAACTAGCTCAACACGCCTTTCATGGATAAGTTCGGGCATATCGGCATTTTCAATCGGCGCAAGCCCTGCCCTTCTTCGCACTTCGTTAATTTCAAAATCACCAGAACCTGGACCATTTAATCGAATCTTTGCCTCCGCAACCAAAAGATATACATCAGCTACCCTCAACACGGGTACATTCTGATCGCCATCTAAATTACCATCTGCTTTATAATTGGCATATTTGGTCAAACTGAAACCTGTTTGCGTTAAATCGGCAGTAAATTCTAAAATACCACTTTCACCTCGATCAACCATGTCACCAGGGCTCAAAATCGAATTCGCCAATCGGGTATCCCCATCCTCAAATTCATCAACTACGCTTTGAATTGGGTCATGAAAATCCCAGCCACCCCATGGCCTGGGTGCATCGAACATTTTCGGAACATCGCCCCAGTTTTCTTCCCCTTGTACAGAAAACAACATTTCAGGGTTATTCTCGGTCGCCGGTACAAAGTTATCCCTAAAATTATCTGCTAATGGATATGGGCCATCTATTACTGCTTCACCGGCATCAATTGATTTTTGAAATTCATCTTCGTAAAGATATAGTTTCGCCAAAAGTCCGTTTGCCGATCCCTTGTTGACCCTTCCTAAATTTTCGGCATCGTGTGTTTCGGGCAAGAGGCTAGCTGCCATGACCAAATCAGCTTCTACTTGAGCACGAATATCTGCCAAAGACGATTTAGGGACATTAAAGTTCCCCTCGATTGCATTGGCTTCCAAAATCAAAGGAACCTCACCATAAAGCACTGAAAAACGCCAGTAGGCAAAAGCGCGTAGAAAATGTGCCTCCCCCAATATTCTATCTTTTAGTGCAGCATCTATATCCTCAATATTTGGCACATTGATCAATACGGAATTCGCCCTTGAAATAATCTCATATTTTGCGCCCCAGCCATAACGAAAACCATCATTACTCGGATCGAACGTAAAATTCTCCATGGCTTCTTCGTAACCATGATCCCCGGCCCTAAAGATATCATCGGAGCAATTATCGAATACGTTTTCACTGTGACCATACATATCTTCCCAACGCAAAGGTTCGTACATAGCGGTAGATGCCGCGACGGCATCCGTTCCATTGCGCCAAAACTCAGCCGATGTCGATTCGCCGTATGGTATGGTATCCAACACTTCATCGTTGCAGCTACTTAGCAGGCCTATAACAGCGATATAGGGCAGTAACTTTTGTCTCATCGTATTTTTCATAGTTTCTTTTTATTAGCTAAAATCAAAAGCTAAGATTTACACCAAGTAAAAATGTTCTTGCCTGTGGAAATTGTGCAAAATCTACGTTTTGCTGTAAATTGCCATCGGTCAGTCCCAATTCGGGGTCCATACCCGAATATCCGGTAATGGTAAATAAGTTCTGCGCAGTTACGTATAAACGTAAACGACTCAAATTAATTTTTTCAATATAATCAACGGGCAGTGAATAACCGATCGTCAAATTCTTCAATCGGAAATAATCACCCGACTCCACGAACATATCAGAAGTTCTGTGGTTCAAATTCGTTCTAAGCGTAGACACTCTTGGTATTGAATTACTAGTACCAGCCCCTGTCCATCGCCCTTCGATATCAGAATATACATTAAACGGATACGAAGCGTCTAAACCTTGCATTCTGTCCGCATTGTAAATATCAACGCCAGCAGCACCTAAGAAAAAGGCAGTAACGTCAAAACCTTTGTAGGCGATATTCGCATTGATACCGTAAGTCATATCAGGGTGAGGACTTCCAATTATAGTTCGGTCTTGATCATCTATTACCCCGTCTTCGTTAATGTCAACAAATTGCACATCACCAGGTACGGCGCCTTCTTGGGTAGCATGACCGTCAATATCGGCTTGTGTTTGAAAAAGACCGTTGGTCTTCCATCCGAAGAAAGTAGCAATAGGCTCTCCTTCAAAGGTTCGAGATAGTTCTTGATTTGGCCGTCCATAAAAACTGGAAGCCAAGAAATTTCCATCGACCAATTTGATTACCTTATTTTTCACAAACGAAGCATTGGCACCTACACCATAACTTAAATCGCCTTTGTTATCTTGCCAGTTCAGCTCGATTTCCAATCCCTTGTTCTCTACCTCACCAACATTCTGGAAGGGAGAAGAAATAGTACCTTGGCTGCCAATAGCAGGTGGCTGCAAAAGCATGTCCTCGGTATTTTTGATAAAGTAGTTGAAGTTTGTGGTAAGTCTGTTATCGGCAAATCCGATATTCAATCCGAAGTTGCTCATTACCACTGTTTCCCAAGTTACATCAGGATTGGCATAACTGGCCTGTGCAACACCTTCTACTTGGTTACTACCGTCAAGACCAAAAGAATATCTTCTACCACCGCTCAATCGCGCCAAGTACTGTAATCGTGAAATATTTTGATTACCTAGTTCTCCCCAACCTCCGGTTAATTTAAGATCACTTATCAAAGGAATATCGAAAAAAGATTCTTCAGAAACCCTCCAACCCAATGAAAAGGCAGGAAATGTTCCTCTTTGATTACCTTCTGCAAATCGGGAAGATTCATCGGAACGAAGCGTAGCGGTAACCAAGTATTTATCTTTATAGGAATAATTCAATCTTCCGAATATTGATTTCAACCCATCGTGTGAACGGAACTCACCTGCCGTATCAGCATCGCCATTGGTCAATAATTTTTGACTCTCGGCACTTTCGACATTATACGTTCTTGCGTTAAACCCTTGAGAATCGAACGATTGTTCGGTATACCCCGCTACGCCTCCAACAACATGGTCTCCAAAGACCTTATTGTACGAAAGAAAATATTCCATAAGAAAAGAATAGGTTTCTTCATACCCTCGATATCTACTGCTGGTACCTCGTTGCCTAATCTGGTCTAAAATCTGGGCATCATATGACCGTTGATCCCGTATTTCAGCGTCAACACCAAAATTTGCTTTAAATTTCAGCTCAGGAGTAAAAGAGATTTCGGCGGCAACATTCGATAGAATTCGGGTTTTTCTATCTTTCGCATCGTCGATATTGACGGTGTACATGGGGTTGTTGATATCGCCAAATTCACTACTTACTTGTGAAGAACTGTAACTTCCGTCGGCATTTCGAACCGGAAGTCCTGGATGAAAACGAATAGCACTCCAAATCAACCCAGTCTGCGCCGAGGTCGTATTAAAGCCATTATCGGCCCGTGTCGAAAGCGAAAGGTTTTGTTCAATTTTTAACCAATCTGTTATTCTATGGTCAGAGTTCATTTGTAAACTCAAACGATTTGCTTTTGCTTTTTCGATAACCCCCTGCTCATCATAATAACCCAAACCAAATAAGAAAGATGATTTTTCACTTGAGCCCGTAATGGTCAAATCTACATTTTGAGTAGTACCTGTTCTAAAAAGTTCATTTTGCCAATTCGTGCGTTGCGTTAGGTATTGCGAATCGTTCCAGATTTCATCAACAGGAATTCCGTCGTTTGCATAACGTTCTCTTTTAATTTCGGCCAAGGCAGGAGCTTCGAGCACATCAATGGTCTTCACTACATTGGAAAAACCGGTATAGGCATCAAGGGTCATCTCTGTCTTCTGCCCTCTTCTCCCTTTTTTCGTTGTGATGATCACCACCCCGTTAGCAGCACGTGTACCATAGATTGCTGAAGCAGAAGCATCTTTCAACACTTCAATAGACTCAATATTATTCTGATTGATTCCTGCAATACTACCCGTTGGAACACCGTCGATAACATAAAGCGGATCAGAATTATTGACCGTACCTGTTCCTCGAATTCGTATCGACGCTCCAGCACCAGGTGCCCCACCATTGTTCACTACCTGAACACCGGCCAGTCGACCTTGAAGTACTTTGTCAACGCTGGCAACCGGCAAGTTTTTAAAATCGTCGCCATCTACGGAAGAAATAGCCCCAGTAACATCCTTTTTAGCCGTAGTACCATAACCGACCACAAAAACCTCATCCAACTGCGAGGCATCAGGTTCTAAGGAAACGTTTACCGTAGACTGGTTCGCTACCGCCACTTCTTTTGTGGCATATCCAAGATAAGATACGACCAAAACAGCATCCCCACTGACTTCAATAGAGAAATTACCATCAAAATCGGTGGTAACGCCAGAAGACGTACCTTTTATCTGCACAGTCGCTCCAGGTAAAGGTTGACCGGTTTCGTCAGATACCAGACCTTGAACCGTTCGTTCTTGAGGCGCCGCTAAAGCGATTGCCCAATTAGTTGCAAAGGCATTTGAGTAACCTTCCGACGAAACTGTATTGTTTGCATTTACCGTAACCGCAAGAAATAAGGTTAATAGGTAAAAGGCAGAAATGCCATAACTGCTTTTGACATAGCTTAAATAAGCCCTATCGTGATCTTCTTTTTTCATAGTCTATTGTTTCTCTGATGAAGAGTTTTTGCAATTTTCAATTTACCAAATGCCACCATAGCTCCGGACATTTTAATCAATCTGTAATCCAATGATTACTATGCGGACCAGCAAATTCTTATTGCATCCGTATAAACTTCAATGTTTCAGACAGTAAATATATATGCTCACAATACTTCCTTAAGTATTTTTAATGTTAAGTTTTTTGCATTAAGGTAAAAAAATGTTAAATAATCATTAACTGAGAAGTGATTTGGACTGATAATAAAGAGATTTCTTACTAAATATAAATAGATGCAAGAATTTCATCATCATATTCAGCCAACGTGGAGACAAAAAACCATAAAAAGTAAAGAGCGCGAAAGTCATTAAAAAAAACTATTTTGGCCCCTAAAGCGAAGTAATGATATCTAAAACCAAAAGGTTGCTCAATAATCTTGGTCCTGGACTATTATTTGCAAGCATGGCGATTGGTACATCCCACCTCGTGCTATCTACAAAGGCCGGGGCACAATATGGTTGGATAATGGTTTTGCCCATTATACTCGCCAACATTTTTAAATACCCCTTCTTTGAATTTGGCGTACGATACACCAATGTAACGAACAAAACACTGATTGAGGGCTATCTCAACAGGGGAAAAGTTTATTTGTGGTTCTACGCGGCAATCACATTGATATCGACCTTTACCATTTTAGCCGCATTGTACACAGTAACCGCCGGACTCTTCATCAACTTGGCCAAGATACCTAACATCCCGATTAGCTTGGTCGCCTTGGGTTTATTTGCCTTCATCAGTCTCTTACTCATTGTGGGGCGTTATACATTTTTAGAACGTTCCCTAAAATTGGTTGTTACCATTTTGTTCATCGCACTCATCATCACCACATTTTTAGTGGTCTTAAAAGGACAAGTAACCCCTGTAGAAAACTTCAAACCGCTGCCCATCTTTAATGAAGCGGGAATTTTATTTTTAATCGGATTAATGGGCTGGATGCCTACAACTGTAGAAGCATCAAGTTGGGTTAGCCTTTGGAGCGTCGAAAAATGGAAAACCAAGGAAAAACCTAGTTTGCAAGAGTCGCTTCAAGAATTCAATATCGGCTATTTATTGACAAGCATTTTAGCCCTTTTCTTTTTAACCATAGGATGCATGACGCTTTACGGCACCAATACCGAACTCAGCGGAAATGCAGTGACTTTTGCAGATCAAATCGTACAATTGTTCACGAGCCATATCGGATCTTGGGCCTACATTTTTATAGCCATTGCCGCCTTTGCCACGATGTTCAGTACCTGTATGACCGCTCATGATGCAATAACAAGAGTAAGCTTGGATATCATCGGCCTACTCAAACCCAATTTGAAAATCAATAAAAAGAAAATCTATTATGCGCTCGGGGTCATGATACTCGCCTTGATCAATTACATTGTTGTCAGTGCCTTTAGTGCGAATATGGGGCAATTGGTGGCTTTGGCCACTTTTGTATCTTTTGTGGTGGCACCCATTGTCGGGTACATGAATCTTAAAAATGTTATGAGTAAGGAACTACCTGTAGAGCAAAGGCCTAAAAAGGGACTTCAACTGCTGACCTATGCCGGTATTATTTTTCTTTCCTTTTTTTCTATCCTATATTTCTGGATGGTCGTTTTCTAAACATCCCGTAAGTACTATTCGATTGAAGCTATCGAATTTATATTTCGAATAACCATATCTAATAAGCTACGCTTTAACTAAAGATGTAGATTTTATTGATTTAACAATTCATCATAGTTGTCAACAACAAACAGACTGCGTACATTTTGATCATGTAAGAAATCTAAACAGAAAGCGCCGTTGGTACAGCTGTTTGTTATCTGCTCTTCCCCATATCCCAAAACACCAATAATATTCTCCGAGGGCACTCCTTTTTTCATCAAATAGGAATATAATGCTTCCGAACGTTGCTGGGAAATCTTTTTATTGCTGTAGCTGCTACCACGGCTATCGGTATGCGATTCTATTTTTACTCGCATTTTAGGAAACTTTAAAAGCAAATCGGCTACTTTATCAAGTTGTACCAAAGTTTCGGGAGTCAAATTACTTTTAGCTTTGGCAAACTTTATCTTTTGCAGTTTCAGCACCGTTTTACCCTCTTTCGGCTCAACCACATCTTCCAAATAGGCCATTTCAATGACCAAGGGTTTTTTCTGCACCTCTTCCTGCTCGTTACCTGTGTATTTCTGGCTAAAAATCGAATGCTTCTTTTTGGAAATTTCCAAAACAATGGTTTCCCTCCAAGGAATTTCCAGTTGATAGCTTCCATTGTTCTGTGTCAAAACTTCCTTAATTGTATTCCCTTCCGTATCCAAGACTTTAACGGAAGCCTCGGCAATACCTTGACTGCTTCGAGGTTTTAAAACGGTTCCCTTGACTGCGAACGTTTTCAGTCCTGGTTTCTCACTCACCTTGAAGCCATAAATATCGTCATTCCCTTTTCCACCACTTCTATTTGATGAGAAAAAACCAGAAAATTCGCTGCTTCCGTTTTCCTTAATTATAAACCCAAAGTCATCGGCATCTGAATTTATTCCACTACCAAGGTTTACGGGGATGCTGAACGTATTATCGGGACGCTGGTTCGCTTTGTAGATATCCATTCCTCCCAAACCATAAAAAACATCAGAGGAAAAATACAGGCTACCATCAAAAATAAACGGTGCTATCTCATTCGCTGCGGAATTAACACGCGGACCCAAATTAACGGGCTGTGACATAATCTGACCATTAAAAGTACTTACGTAATACAAATCCGTTCCCCCATAGCCATCATCAAAATTGGCCGAAAAATAGAGGCGGTCGGAAGACTCGTCATAAAATGGATAGTAAAAGGAAACACTTAAATCTCTCAAAAGATAATTAAAAGGTTGATCGGCACCAGCGCCATTCTTAACAATAACGATGGCCAACGCATTTTTTCCTTTTTCATCGAATAAGAGTTTTCCTCTATCTTCATTCGAGGCTATATAAAATATCTGATTCAACTTATCTGAAAAATACGGAGTTGCTTCATGATATTTTGAATTGGGAATGCCTGTAAATTCATTGATGTTAACAACATCACCGGTAGCTTCAATTTTTCCACGATAGATGTCGAGATACGATTCCCCAGAGGGCGCATAAACATCCTTTGACTTTTGCATTCGACTGCTACTAAAAAGAAGTTCATTTTTATAAAAAGTTGGTGAAAAATCGGCTTGAGCGCTATTTCCCTTAATATTGAACACTTGAAAATCAATAGAAGAATTGGCAGTGGTCTCCAATAATTCAAAGTTAAATTCAGCATTCTCTAAAAGTTCATTTCGCAACGACCCACGGTTCGATTTCAATAATGATTTTACCTGACCCGTCTCAGAAGTCTGAGCTAAACTCTGCAACATCTTATTGAAACGATGGTTTGACATCGTCGAATCGCTTTTGTTAACATCTAAATAAATTTTTGATGCATTGGCGTAATCCTTCGTTTTAAAATAGGCATCGGCCAAATTTAGACGCTGCTCCTTAGTCAACGCACCTTTGGTCATTTCTTTCTGATATTCGCTTATAGCATCGGCATAGGCATAACTATAGAAATATTTGTCGGCCCGCGACTTCTTCTCTTGTGCATGGGAAAGGCCCCAAAACAGACCAAAGAACAATAAAAATATCTTTAGTTTCATCTGTTACTATTGTTTGTTTTAAAGGTCGGAATTTTTTCTCCGATCACCATTTCTTCATTATAGCCAATAAATCGTAAGTTCCGATCAAATCACAACCCCTCGATTAAAAGAATCTTGGCGTATCTATTTGTTTAGGTTGCCCTTTGTCTGGTTTGGTTCTCTTACCACTACTGCCGGTATTACCAGTATTTCTGCTTTCACCACTACCTTTGCCCAAATAGAATTTCAAAATAACCTCATGCGAACCGCTATTGAATTTCCCAAGAGGATTGGTATCATAATCGTAAGAATAACCAATGAACGTACCACTACCAATTTGAAAACCAGCCAAACCACTAACCGCGTTACCAACACGGTAAGAAGCGCCCAACGTAAATCTTTCATTGATCAAAAAATTGGTCGAGACATTGGCATTGACCGGTGAACCCTTAAGGTAATTAACCAAAAAAGCCGGTTTGAACTTCAGGGTTTCGGATAAATCAAAAACATACCCCCCAATAAAGTTAAAATGCATCTTATCTTCTACAATCGTAGCAACGTCATCATCATAAATGCCATCTGTCAAGAAATTGGGAATCGATACGCCCAAATACCAAACATCTTGACCGTAAAGAAACAGACCTGCGCCTACTGTGGGATAAAACTTTTTTATCGGCGTACGATCCAGTACCGGTTCCCCGGGATTTTCAAAAGTTCCTTTTGAAAAATCAACGTTTAAAAATCCGCCACCCACGTCCATACCAAAAGAAAGCTTGGCATTATCGGAAACTTGAAACTGATAGGAATACGCCAAATTCACATAGGTCTGGGCAACAGGGCCCAGTTCATCGTTCACGATATTAAATCCAAGTCCGTGCTTATCGTTCGAAAATGGAATATTTGCCCCGAATCGCATTGTTCTGGGTGAGCCCGGAATATCTAACCATTGTGCCCTATATAAACCAATCAGTTCAGGTGTTTCAACAGTTCCCACATAGGCGGGGTTAAAACTACCAATATTATACATGTATTGCGTGTATTGGGGCTCTCTCTGTGAATAGCCCATATATACATTGCACAATACAAGACCGATTAATAAATACAGACAGTTATATGCGGGTTTGTTTATATTGTATGCCATTGATTTTGTTATCTGATAAGCTGTATCCAGCCTTTTTGGGTTTTAAAGGGCTCAGCATTATCCTGAACAACATCTAAAACATAAAAATAAGTGCCATCGGGCGCATCTTGACCCTTCCAACTGCCATCCCAAATTACGTCTTCGGTCATATCATCGCCCTCAAAAACCAAAGCACCATACCTATTGAATATTTTAATAGAATAGGCTATTTCCACTTCCGTGTTCGTTTCGCTGTCTATCCGGTTTATTTTAAGTTCATCATTAGTACCATCACCATTTGGTGAAAATTGATTAAAAATGATTCCTATATCCAACGGGGTACGTTCATTGACTTCAATCTGAATTGTAGATTGACTGTCTTTATCATTTACTTCACTTTCATGTGGCGATGAATTTTCAATTGTTGCCGTATTGAAAAGCGTCCCTCCTTCTTCAAAAACCATGGTAATTTCAAGTACCGCTTCTTCGCCCACCGCTAAACTTTCAATAACCCAAATACCTGAGTTTTCGTTGAAAGTTCCGTTCGCTGTGGAAGATGTAAGAAGTGTAAATCCTAATTCATTGATATTGGATATCGAATCACGCACAACGATACGTGACACGGCATCCTCCTT
The DNA here is from genome assembly GCF_900103215.1 of Kriegella aquimaris. GTDB lineage: Bacteria > Bacteroidota > Bacteroidia > Flavobacteriales > Flavobacteriaceae > Kriegella > Kriegella aquimaris. The sequence goes on along the minus strand of NZ_FNGV01000009.1, from coordinate 139,505 downwards.
AGATTTATTGGTGACTTTAATCGCAAAAATCACTTCTTCGCCCACCAAAGGACTGACCCGACCAGCGACCTGTACCGTATTCTCATTATTATCAATTCTAGCGGTTTTTTCGACTATCAAATTGATGCCTTCCGGTAAGTCTATATTTAAGGTGACTTCGGAAACATTATTGCTACTATCTCCATCGATCGGAAAAGAATCTAAAAGTTCGGCCGTATTGGAATACACCCCACCTTCAAGCACATCCACGGTAACTTCCAAAGTGCTGTCTGATAGTGGTTGCATCTCAAAAATATCCCAAATACCGGTTTCTGGATTATAACTACCTAATGAAACCGTATGGGATATATACTCAAAACCAGTTTCCAACAAATCGCCAATTTTTACCCCCAACACCCTACTATCGGAAAGGTTATTCGCATGTATCGTAAAAGTAACCCGCTCGCCGACAAGAGCATTCTCATTATCGACTTCTTTTATGATTTCTAAATCTATGGGATCCGGTTCACAATCTGGCGTAAGATTAGGGTCACACGGATTCAATGGATCCGAACCGTTAGCTTCTTCATCACCATCAGTGATACCATCACCATCAGTATCGCAAAGATTGTGTGAATTGTCAGGTATACACGGATTGTCGTTAGCCGGATCTTGTTGATTATTAACTCCATCATTATCAAGATCGGTACTATTAGAATCTAAAGCATCGATAATACCATCATTATCCTCATCTAAAGGTGCGGCAATATTACTTCCCACCTCAATACCATCATTGATACCATCACCGTCTGTATCAGGATTATTTGGATCGGTACCCAATGCTTGTTCATCACCTCCAAAAAGTCCGTCACCATCATCATCAGTATCACAACTGCTGACTGAAACGGTCACCACCGATGATTCATTTCCGCAGGGTGCCTGTGCCCCAGTCGTGGTATACGTAAAAACATAATTGCCGTCAGGTTGCCCCTGAAAATCGACCGTACCCGTGCCATTCGTAGGGCTACCCAAACTACCGCCAGCCGGCTGCGAGGTTACCGCCCATGCCCCCGCATCTTCGCCTGCCAATTGACTAGCCAAATTCAGGGTTGTTGTTCCAAACCGGGAATCATTACAAGACGAGGTATCACTTGGTATTCCGGGGGAAGGTTGCGGAACCACTGTGGCAATTACTTCCACCCTCGGCGAAGGACAACCGTTTTCCGTTGCCTCTACCCAGAAAGAATGATTTCTTGGTTCAAGAGTTATACCCCGAGAAACCGTCGGCGTATAACTAGCACCAGTATCTACTGGCGTACCACCAGTTTCGCTGGTGTACCAATTAAAAGTTGCATTTCCAGTAGCTGTCACTGTAAGCTCAACCTCACCGGGGCCGCAGCGCGTACCTCCCTCGGTACCTGTTATGGTCGGAGTTTCATTCAACGCTAAAGTAACCTCCAGAAGGGGACTAGTACAATCATTAGCCGCATCATAAAACAAAGCATAATAGGTGCCTGGCAAAGGGTTATTTATGCGGGTATTTGTCAGATGTGAACTCGTATCGGCAGGATCACCGGAATCGGTGGTCCATTTGAGAACCGTAGTCGCTGGTGGAATAGAAGTCGTAAAATCGCTTAAACTCAAGTCATCGGGAAGCGCATCGCAATAGACCATAGCCGGTGGATTTGCCACCAATTGTGGGCCTGTACTGCCCGCATCACAACATTCAATAACGGTGACAGTGACAGTCGCAGTATCATCAACACAGGCACCTGTAGCCGTATTCGTCGTATAGGTAAACACATATTGCCCAGTAGCCCGTCCATCAAAATCAATTCGGTTATTATTAGGAATAGCTCCAACTGAAGGACCTCCGGTTTGCGTCCATCCACCGCTATCCTGTCCCGTGATATGGTCATCCAAGTCTACCCTGCTCTCCCCAAAATCTTCATCGGAGCAAGCACCGGCATCTGTAGTGGTGCCTGCTGATGGCGAAAAACTTTGTGTTATAGTTACGGTAGCCGTAGGGCTAAAACAGTCATAAGTCGTATTGTCTACAAAAAACGCATAATATACACCTGGACCTGTCACAGGACTTCCGTTTGCCGATGGTAGCCAATCTCCTTGTACAGATGGATCAGAATTTGTAGTCCACCCCAAATCGGTGTTGGGTGGTCTCACCCCGGTAAAATAATCGTCCAAGGCCTGGGAAAATGTATCACAGAACGCTTCGGCATTTGTACTCACTGCCGGGGCGGTATCTCCTGCGGCACAATCGTCATCAATTATGGTGACAGTGGCCGATGCCGGAGCTCCGATAGAGAATAAAGCAGGGTTACTTGTACTATTCAGTGTTATGGTTACAGTTTCATCAGGTTCGGCAACGGCATCATCCACCGGCGCGACGCGTATGTTTCGTGCTAATTGACCGGTATTGTTAAATTCCAATATTACCGCATTCGTCAAGTTGTAATCGGTACCGCTAGCGGTACCGGAAATCGTATAGTTAACCGTTATAGGGCTTGCGGTCCCATTGGGATTGTCCAATACAATTCGAAATTGCCCGTATGGAAAAGTACCCGAGCCATCTTCATTAACCTCATCTATAGAATTTGCCGAGACCAAATCCAACGAAATAACTCCCGTATCATTATCGGTAATACTAACCGTAGCTTCACCTGTACCAGCAATAGCATAAGCACCGCTATTGCTTAAAGTGATTATAACTGATTCTGTGCCTTCCACCAGATTATCATCATCAATAGTGCCAACTGCTATATCTCGAAAATCAGTACCGAAACCATCCGTTATCAGAAATATAGTTCCAGAGGTGGCAGGTGCATTATATATGGCTGCATAGTCAACACCTTGTGTAGCTGTCCCCGAAATAACATAGTTTACTGAATAAAAGAAGCCAGGATTCCCCCCTGTAATAGCTATTCGAAAAGTTCCTGGGTCAGCACCAGCCTCGGAGGCAGCACCATCGATAGCGGTAACAGATACGGTCTGCCCCTGAAGCATAAGTCCAAAAAGTAGGGCCGCAGTAAAAATAAAGCGCTTGTAAAGCGAATTACTTCCTGGGGCCAAGGAAAAATAATTTCTTTTCAATTTCATAAACTGTGTCCGTTGAACTTATAAGAATTCAATTCACAGCAATGTAAGTAGATTTTTTTTGTAGAAAATGGGACCCAATATTACTAAAAAAAAAAGCTATGGCTCCAATTCTTCCGTTAAATATGTTTTTTTCGGATGAAATACAAAATTCGAGGATTAACGTATGTGTTTATAATGCTGCAGAACTAGTTTCAGCGGTTGGTTCTATTTTTTTGACCAATCCCTGTAAAACTCTTCCCGGCCCTACTTCAATAAATGACTTGGCGCCATCACTGAACATGTTGCGAACACTTTGCGTCCATTTTACGGGTGCCGTCAACTGGGAAACAAGGTTACGCTTAATTTGTTCGGCATCGGTGACCGCAGTCGTCGACACATTTTGGTAGATGGGACATTTGGGCACATTAAAAAGAGTACTTTCTATAGCCGAAGCCAATTCTTCGCGAGCGGGCTCCATAAGTGGTGAATGAAAAGCCCCCCCAACAGGTAAAACCAATGCTCTTCGGGCACCTGCCTCTTTCAACCGTTCGCATGCCGTGTTTATTGCCTCAATCTCACCAGAAATAACCAATTGACCAGGGCAATTGTAGTTTGCGGCCACAACGATACCAGGAGTTGCCTCACATACTTCTTCCACGATTTTATCATCAAGACCCAAAACTGCGGCCATGGTACTGGGCTGCAATTCGCAAGCCTTTTGCATTGCCAAAGCCCTTTTAGAAACCAATTGAAGTCCGTCTTCAAAGTTTAGGGTTCCGTTCGCTACCAATGCTGAAAACTCACCCAATGAATGCCCAGCAACCATATCGGGCTTGAAATTCTCTCCCATGACCATGCTCATAATCACGGAATGTAAAAAAATAGCAGGTTGCGTAACCTTGGTTTCTTTTAAATCTTCGGGAGTACCTTCGAACATGATATCCGTAATCGAAAATTCAAGTAATTCATTGGCCCTTTCGAAGAGTTCTTGAGCCACAGGATACTTCTCGTATAGATCTAATCCCATTCCTACAAATTGCGCCCCTTGTCCGGGAAATATATATGCCTTCATTTTTTTCTTTTTTGATGCGTCAAAAGTAGGAATTAAAGTTTAAGTGTACGAATCAAGAATATGCTGAAAAGGCCAAAATTTTGTGAAATATTCAATCTAAAATACGGCTTCGCCTAAATATTGCCCCATTCGCAGTCTATTCCTCTTTGAACCAGCTTGAATATTTCACGTAGTTATTTGCAATACGGTCGATCTCACCGGCACTCAGCTCCGGACTTATATCTTTTATTTTCTTTGCGGGCATACCGGCAAAAACAGCACCTGAAGGCACATGGGTTCCTTTAGTCACGACCGCTCCCGCCGCAATTATGCTATTACTTTCAACCACACAATCATCCATCACGATACTTCCCATGCCAATCAAAACATTATCGGCTATTGTGCACCCATGCACTATGGCATTATGCCCTATCGAGACATTGTTTCCGATAGTCGTGGGCGATTTTTGATACGTACAATGGATTACCGCGCCATCTTGAACATTGACCTTATTGCCCATTTTAATAAAATGCACATCGCCCCGAATTACTGCGTTGAACCACACACTACAATGATCGCCCATACGTACTTCACCAACAATCGTCGCATTTTCGGCGATAAAGCAATCCGCACCGATTATGGGTGTTTTTCCTTTAATTGTTTTAATCATAGTTCTCTTTCTATATATTTCCTTTTACGGACCCCAACGTCGACCCTTTTAAAAATAAGCTAATAATTCCTTTTTTCGGGATGCGGATACCAAAAGTTCCTTGCCATTGGAAACGACCACGCTCCCCCCTTTACCCTTCCTATATTTTACCACTTCGTTGACATTGACCAAATAAGATTTGTGAATACGTGCAAAGGCAAAAGTAGACAATGCTTCCTCAAAATACTTTAAGGTCTTACTGACCAGTATCTTCTTGTTTACCAGATAAATTTCCGTGTAATTATCATCTGCCTTGCAGTACAAAATTTCAGAAACGTTCAATACTTGAAATCCATCTTGCTGTGGAAGGGTGATTTTCCCCAGCACTTGTCCCAATTTTGGGCGTAATACCCGGTCTTCGAGCTGATCTTCTTTTTCCTTTATTTCCATAACATAGTGAACCGCCCGCACCAGTTCATCAATACTTATCGGCTTCATCAGATAATAGGCCGCATGATTGTTCAGGGCATCTTTGGCATATTGGTCATAGGCCGTAACGAAAACGGTCTGAAAGGTTCTATCGGGCAATTGATCCAACAAATCAAAAGCATTTCCGAAAGGCATTTCAACATCTAAAAATAAGAGGTCAGGTTCATTTTCTTGAATAAGTTGAAGTGCTTCCTTTATAGAGGCCGCCTCCCCCATCAAATTGACCTCACCGCAATATTTGGCTATATAGTTTCGTAAAATTTCACGACTACTGGCCTCATCTTCAACTATGATCGCGTTTAGTTTCATCAAGTTTTATTTAAAGTAAATACTACTTTCGTACCCGTTCCATTAGCTAAATCGGAAATATCGACATCAATCTTGTTCTTATACATATCATTCAAAATGGCGATGCGCTTTTTAATGTTTCCCATACCTTTTGATTTTTGCTTTCTTTGATTTTTGGTCTTCAATTCGGCAGATTTCGCCCTGCCAATGCCATTATCTATAATTGTAATTTCCAACGATTTGGCGTCTTTCTGTTTTACATCGATTTTCAAGATTCCCTTTTCTTCTTTATAGCGCAATCCGTGCCAAATCGCATTTTCAACATAAGGCTGTAATAACATGGGCGGAATCTGAAAGTCGGCTACAGGCACTTTCTCATCAACGGTAATCTTGTAATCGAATTTATCGGGAAAGCGGGTATGCTCCAGTTTCGTATAGAGTTCCAAAAGGGAAAGTTCTTTGCTCAGTGGAATAAAGTCTTCTTCTGAATTTTCAAGCACGGTACGCATTAAAGTCGAAAATTCACTCAAATACCTATTGGCGCTACGTTCGTCGTTCTTAGCAATGTAGTTGTTGACCGAGTTCAACGCATTAAAAATAAAATGCGGATTCATTTGGGAACGCAGCGATTTCAATGCCAATAAGTTATTGGCCAGCTGTTGTTGCTGGTTGCTCCGGTAGAAAAAGAAGGCCGCCAACCCCATCAAGATCAAACCGCAAATCAAGGAGTAAATCACCCATCGCTGTCTTTTGTTGGTTTCATGAATCAACTGTTGCTCGGTCAGCGCCAGGTCATATTTACTTTGGAAAAGTTCCCGTTCTTGTTCCAAGCCAGAAATTCTGCTCTGTTTGCTAGAGATTTCACGATTGAATCGTGCGGCTCGGGAAATTTCCTGCTCTTTTCGAACATATAAAGTATCGACCACCGCCACATAGGCCTGATAGGTTTCCAAAGCCTTACTATAATCACCTTTGTATCGATAAACTTCCGATAATTTTCGAGTGGCATCTTTCTGCACCACTAGGTCATCATCACTATCAGCTTCCTCAATGCTCTGTCGTAAATACGGAATTGCTTGATCGTATTTATCCTGAGCAATATAAGCATTCGCGATTTTGTAGTTGATGCGCTGGCTGGTAATTGAATCGGAAGTTGCGATTTTTGTCGCCACACTAGGCTCCGCTTTTGACAACTTCTTTAAACCGTCAAGTTCGGTCAAGCTTTTTTTACGTAATTCGATTTCATCTTGGTACCTGCTTTTCTGGTTATAAAAATCAGCAATCTTTTCCTTTTCTTGAACAGCACGTTGGGGTGCCTGGCTATTGGCCAATTTCAGGGAGTTGCCATAAAAGGCCTCCGCCTCCAATGACCTATCGTTACTGGCATAGGCATCTCCAATTTTCGAATTCAGATCGGCCATCTTAGGAGCTATCTGATTCTTTTTCGCCACTTTTAAACCTTCCGAATAAAAAGATACCGCCTTCTCTATTTGATTCATACCGGTATAGGCATCGCCCATTATCTCATAGAGTTCCGTTCGTTGATAGGGAACCATTCCCTCAACTTCCAATAATGGGGCAAGTACTTTTTCAGCAGCTGCAAAGGCCTTGTTGAGTACATATACCTTTCCTAGAAGCAATGTCGTTCGCGTCGATTTGTTTGCTTCTAGTGCATCAATATAGTTCGTAATGGCGAGGTCATATTGTTCATAATATTGATATACCTCACCAAGTGCGCTCAAAGAAGTAGCCAAATCTTTTTTGTTCGCCTCCTTTCCAAGCTCGGCAATGGATCGAGTAATAAAATCGATGCTTTTCCCTATATCCTTTCGCTTGTAAAATGCTGCGGAATCTAAATAAGACTGATGTTTCGAAACTTCACGATTCGCCCGTTTTTCGGGTACTTGGGCAAAAGCCGTGACAAGTCCAAAGAAAAGAAACACCCCTATGAAACAATAGTTCTTCATAACCTTATTTACAACGTAAACTTAGCTGATTTAAGCGGTACAAAAAAATGGGGAATGACTAAAAACCAAGGCAAAACAAGCCCTTTATCACCTGTTGCGCAGTCAAACTGACACTTTACGCATTCAAATGGGCCTTTCGCTCAATGGTCGTTTTGGCAGAAAAAGTTCAGGCTTACTTTTATCCCATATTAACACTAAAATCAGTAACCCATGAAAAACATAAAACAACTTTTAGGAATCGGTTTAATGAGCTTTACGATAACTGCCGTCTCCGCCTGCGAAACCAAGTCAAAAAATTCAAATACCGAACCACTTATGGCGCAAGTCTTGGCAAGTGATGAAAAACCGGACAATAACACTGTTAAAATCGCCCTCTTGCTCGATACCAGTAACAGTATGGACGGGCTCATCAATCAGGCAAAGGCACAATTGTGGGATATCGTAAACAAATTTACGCATGCCAAATGTAGTAATGAAGCTAGACCAAAACTACAGATTGCCCTTTACCAATATGGCAACGACAATCTTTCTTCTCGGGAAGGTTACATTCAACAGGTACTGAATTTCAGTAGCGACCTTGATGAAATTTCAGAAAAGCTATTTTCATTGACTACGAATGGCGGCGAAGAATACTGCGGAACGGTTATCAATACCTCATTGCGACAACTGGAATGGGGGAAAAATCCTGATAATCTGAAAATGATATTCATTGCCGGGAACGAACCCTTCACCCAAGGCAAACTAAACTATAAGGACGCCGTTACCGATGCCAAAGAAAAAGATATTGTTGTCAACACCATTTTCTGTGGCAATTATGACCAGGGAGTAAACTCTGAATGGAAAAAGGGAGCGACACTAACAGGTGGGGAATATATAGCCATTGACCATAACCGTCAGGTAGTACATATTGACACACCCTATGACGATGTTATTATTCGGTTGAATTCAAAATTGAACAAAACGTACATCTCTTACGGAGCACTCGGTCAATCGAAAATGCGATTACAGTCAGAACAAGATGCCAATGCGGAGGCTATGGAAGAGGTGGTCATGGTAAAACGTGCGGTAAGCAAAAGCTCACGCTTGTACTCAAATTCCTCTTGGGATTTGGTTGATGCCTCGGACGATGAGAAATTCGATGTCTCCAAGATTAAAAAAGCGGAACTACCCAGAGAATTACAAGGTAAAACAACTACGGAAATAACCGCATATATCGAAGGAAAGAAATCGGAAAGGACCGAAATACAAAATGAAATTCAGAAACTAAACTCCAAACGAGATGCCTATATCGCCACAAATCAAAAGGAGGATGCAACGGGCCAATTGGAAAACGCGATGTTAAAGGCCATTGAAAAGCAGGCCGCTAAAAAGGCGTATAAGTGGGAATAAATCTATTATGTTGGGGAATTTGAAAGTTTATTCAACAAAACTTAAAGCGGCGATAACGTATGAAAGTACTTCGTCGCTTTATTTTTTTTATAGCGTCAGGCTTTGAAAGCGAGAGCTCCTGCAAAAACATAAAGCGGACTGTAACCACAACAAATTTTACTGGGCAGCAGGGCAATAACAATCGTATTTACGCTCCGTCTGACCAAAATCGTAGCCTATCGTAATTTGATGGAAACCTCCACTATCAAAGCGAATATCGCCCATCTGATACGAGTAGTTATAAGACACCATAAAATTTTTGATATTTGCCCCCACAATTGGTGTAAAAAGCTGTAACCGCTGAACGACCAATGCGCTACCTGACTGGTACTGTGCCCCATCAAAACTTCTTCGATACGATACTCCGCCCCAGATTCTTCCGAAATCGACATCGCGATATACCTTGGCGTTGATATCCAAACTTTTTTCTTTGGTAAAATCGGTCATTTGAAACAATATGGAAGGTTCGAGCTGCCATTCGCTCTTTCCGAAGACATAACCCACAGAAAATAAATAGCGTCTAAGGTTATCGATTACGGGCACATTATCTGGATTTTGTCTTCCGTAGCGATACAGATTACGTTTACTTTCCAAGGCATTTAAAATGGCAAAATGGGAGTAAAACTCCATATGATTATAAGAAAAGCCCAAATCTATATTGAAATAGCCTTGACTGATCTTACTTCCGGTAATGGCATTGTCTAATTGTACAGATCTAAATTCACTTTCGTCGAGACTACTTTGCAAATAGGTAGGACTCAACCCAAAAGAAAGTTGATTGAGATTACGAACATCACCACCTAATTTCAGGTGATGCGCATACGTCAATTTGATTCCCGTCTGGGCGTGATACCCATTGGCATCATTGAAAAATATGGCACCTACTCCACTATTGCTTTCCCCTAACCTGAAATTGGCATTCACGGTCTGCAGGTTGGGAGCATCATCAACACTAAACCATTGCATTCTGGCCGTAGCCCTAATTTTCCCTCCTTCACCAATACCTGCCATGGATGGATACACCAAATAATAATTGTCTGACAGATAGTCGAAATAGACCGGAATTCCTTCCTGGGCGTATGAATTTAGACCAAAGCCAAGGAAAGCCAGCAAAAGAAGTAAACGATTTTTCATCTATTTGGTTGGAACAAAGGTTCGTATTATCGACTAAACATAACTAATAACGGATGAAATGCAACAATATTATCTTAAAAGTCACGAGATAATCATCCTTTCCATACACATAAGCGACTTTCGGTAAGACACCGATAAAAGCCTACGTTCTTTGCAAAAATGATTGTACTTTTACACAAAATTAAAAGCGATGAAAGAGTATACCATCACAACCGTCAAAACCAACAACCCCAGCATATTAAAATTCGAGACGAATCAGTTTTTAGTCACAAATAAAAACTATGAATTCAAGAATATCGATGAGGCTAAAGACTCCCCTTTGGCTCGGCAATTATTTTACCTTCCCTTTATTAAAACGGTCTATATTTCAGGCAACTTTATAGGTCTCGAGCGTTTTGATATTGTTGAATGGGATGATGTCAAAGATGAAGTGGCCCAACAATTGGTAGAATACCTGAATGCAGGGGAACCTATAGTTACTGAAAGCGAAGATCAAAAATTATCACCAGTCACTGTTTACGCCGAAGTAACACCCAACCCGGCTACCATGAAATTTGTGACCAATAAACGTATCGTTCCCACAATCTTCGAGTTTAAAAACATCGATGAGGCGGCGACCTCTGATTTGGCAAAACAACTGTTTCATTTTCCATTTGTAAAGGAAGTATTTTTTGACGAAAACTATGTTTCAATTAGAAAATACGATGTTGCCGAGTGGAACGATGTAACCATGGAGCTTCGGGAATTTATTCGGAACTTTCTGGCCGAAGGTAAAGAAGTCGTATCAGCTGAGAGCTTAAGTCAAGAAAGTGTACAAGTCGCCAATAGCGAGGTAGCTAGTAAAAATCTGGATGACACCTCTCAAGAAATTATCGATATTCTTGAAGAATATGTAAAACCTGCGGTCGCCAGTGATGGTGGAAATATTCTTTTTCAATCGTATGAAAAAGAGAGTAAAACGGTAAATGTTATTCTGCAAGGAGCATGCAGTGGATGTCCCTCATCTACTTTCACTTTGAAAAATGGAATTGAGAACATGTTGAAAAATATGATGGGCGATAAAGTCAATGAAGTAGTAGCGGTGAACGGCTAATTTCCAGCCTAGATTTTCGTCTTTACGGTTAATATTCATTATCTTGAAGGAAATCTAAAAACACTATACTATGTCAGTTTTAAAAGTTATTGAAGTATTGGCTAATTCCGACAAAAGTTGGGAAGATGCGGCTAAAAATGCCGTTGCGCACGCCTCTAAATCGGTAAAGAACATACGCTCGGTGTATATCAACGAGCAAAGTGCCACTGTCAAGGATGGCAAAATGGATAATTACCGGGTCAACGTTAAAATCACTTTTGAAGTGAATTAACAACTAGCCCAATACAAATTTAACGTCCGGTAATTACCGGACGTTTTTTTTGGAACACTTTCACGCCTCCCTTTTAAAAAATGCGCCTAACACCTTCTAAACACCTATTAATCACACTTCCGCGGTAAGACGTTTCAGCAATCAAAACAAACTACACCAAATTAACAATAGTTTATTTCTTATTTTTTGATGACCATTAAGTTTTTTGTTATGTTGGCAAAAATTAATTAAACCGTTTTATGAAAGAATTTACGAATTATCAAGAACACATTGACAACGCCATCGCATGGGTTTGGACCGCATTACCCAATCTCATAATGGCTATTATAATTCTAGTCTTAGGATTGTGGGTCTTGCGTTTCATTAACCGTATGGTTCGCAGGTTTTTCGCTAAAAAAGATTACGACCCAACCTTGGAAACTTTTTTACAGAGTTTTATTAGTGCCGGCCTCAAAATCGTATTATTTGTTCTAGTGGTCACCCAAATGGGCGTACAGTCTTCTTCTCTGGTGGCTATTGTGGGTGCTGCAGGGTTAGCTATAGGTTTGGCGCTACAAGGGTCACTATCCAATTTTGCCGGTGGGGTGCTTATTTTACTTTTTAAGCCGTTCAAAGTGGGTGACTTTATTTCTGCACAAGGAGTAGATGGAACAGTAAAAGAAATAACGATTTTCACAACCAAATTGAATACGTTCGGAAATCAAGTGGCTATACTACCCAATGGGCAACTTTCGAATAATAACATTATCAATTACAACGCCGAAAAAATCCGTAGAGACAAAATAGATGTCGGCATTGGTTATGGATCGAATATCAAAAAAGGAAAGGATATTCTGTTACAGATATGCGCGGAAAATGAAAATATTCTTAAAGAGCCGGTACCGGAAGTATATGTTGGTGCCTTGGCCGATAGTTCGGTAAACTTAACGTTGCGTTTTTGGGCCAATAACGAGAATTTTTGGGCCGCTCATTTTTATGTGTTGGAAGAATTAAAAAATCGATTCGATGCGGCAGGTATTGAAATTCCGTTCCCACAACGGGTGATGCACGCACCAGCAAAAAGAGCTAGCGAAGCCTAATTTACAAGTTTGTTCATTGTCCCATGATGGCCACAAATACCTGCTATCATGGGCATCGAAGTAACAATCATGCTGCTATACCGTTATTTTTTTTTGCCCGCATTTAGTATAAAGTCTTTTAGATAGTAGGGCTCAAAATAGGCTACATTTTCAAAATCTTTCTCTAAGAATTTGGCATAAGAAAGTTTTGTCATTTCCTTGGCTGAAGGCACGGCATCCGTATTAAAACTAAAGTTCGGATACGCTAGTACTTGTTTGCATTTATCGGCACCACTTCCGATTAACAGAACTTTTCCCTTCCCCTCCAACTCTTGAAAAGCATTCTGGTCTATAATTTGTGCTCGTGTCTCACGAACCTCTTTTCCTGATTGGTCGAAAATAGCCGAATACACTTCCATGCGCCGAGCATCCAACATAGGTATAACAAAATCATACGTACCAGATTCAACTTGATAGGCCATGCTTCTCAAAGTCGAAATCGAAATAAGGGGGACATCCAAGGAAAAACATAGGCCCTTTGCCGCCGAAACCCCGATACGCAACCCCGTATATGAACCCGGACCTTTACTAACGGCAACCGCGCTCAATTCTTCAAAGGAAATGGACGCATCGTGCAAGACCTTCTCTATAAAAACGTGCAATTGCTCTGCATGCGAGTAATTGGGCGTGTCGTGTTCTTTAATCGCAAGCAGTTCGCCATCTTTAGCAATACTTACCGAGCAATTGGTACTAGCTGTTTCAAGGTTTAAAATCGTTGCCATAATGGGCGCAAATATAATCCTATTTAACCAAAATATTCAGGATTCGGAAAGCTGTTCGGTCTTAATACCCCTCAAGGTCGAGTGTAACTCCGAAATAGAACTCCAATACCTTGATTCGAAACATATAATCGTATTTGGTACGCACCAATTCCGCCGCAGCATCATCTACCCGCGACTGGGCCTGACTAAAATCAAAGGCATTCATTAAACCAACGTCATATCTTTCCTTAGAATAATTATACGCCAAACGTCTTGCATCCAATGTTTTTTGTGCCGCTTCATACGCTTTCGAAAAACTTTTAACATCTACATAGGCCTGATTGATATTGGTTTCTAAGCCCAGTTTTTCTTGCTCTAGCTGCAGTTTAGCCCTTTCAACATTTATTTGGGAACGCTTTATATTGTTCTTTACACTAAAACCATTAAAAATGGGTATGTTCATTTGCAGGCCATAAGAAATACCATCATTCATCCATAGTTGGTCACCAAAACTCTCCCTGAACAACTGTCCGGTTATGTTGTCAAACCTTTCTTGATCGGAAAATCTGGTATTATAATTGAAAAATCCTCCTAAAGTAGGATATAACGCCCCTTTGGTTATTTTTAAATCTTCGATGGCCAAATCGATATTCGATTGGGAGAACTTGATATCATTTCGGAACGTCAATGCCTTGGCAAAAATTTCCTTGGGCGAATTATTAAGAATATCGGTCGGTGGTATTTCGAAGTCAATATCGACTATGTCAAAATTTTCATAATCGGTTATTTGTAAGAGCTGCGCCAGATTTATCCTCGATAACAGGACCTGATTTTCCGTATTAACAATTTGCTGTTCCAAATTGGCAGCCGTAGCTTCTACTTCCAACAAATCACCTGATGGCAAAACCCCTGCTTCCACCAATTCTTTGGTGCGTTTCAAATCTTGCTCCGTCACCGCATATCGCGCATTAAAGACTTTTAACGTCTCTTTGTTCGATAGTATTTGCAAATATGAATTCGCCACGTTAAGACTGATATCATCTTTCAAATCATCTAAGCGATATTGATTGGAAAGAGCATTTAATTTCGCCCTGTTGAGTCGATGGATATTACGAAGTCCGTCGAACAAAGTCACCGATGAGGAAAGTCCACCGCTAGCGGTCATAATAGTTGTCGTAACCGGTTCTTGAGTCGTGGGGTCAAAAGAAAGTCCCGTGTTACCCGATGTGCTCATTGAAGCATTGAGATTCGGAAGCATATCTCCCAATGCATCGGATTTATCGATATGTGCACTTAGAAGATCTAGTTCGTATTGCTCAACGGTCAGATTATTTTCGACGGCATATTCAACACATTCGCGAAGGGTCCATTTCTTTTGCTGTGCCGACATGCTACCCATCGTGAACAACAGGAGTAATAAAGCTGTTAATTTGAAATTCATTTGATTTTGATTTAATTACGATTGATGATTTTTATTCTTCCGAGTCTTCCGACTCTTCTTCATCTTCACCTTTCTTAATAGGCTCGGTTTTATTCCACTGTTTGACCTCATCATCTTCGGTGAGTCCGGAAACAATCTCTACGTTCACGCCATCGGAAATACCAATCTCAATATCTTTTCGCTCAAACTTCTGATCGGCAATAGCACCCGTGGCTACCTCGACATAGGGCTTGTCGGTTTTTTTGTCAAATTGCAACAAGGCTTCGGGAATGACCAAAATACTATCTTTCTTTTCAAGTGTTAAAGAGGCATTGGCACTATATCCTGCCCTAACGAAAACATCGTCTTTAATCTCTACATCTCCTTCTATCTTAAATTGAACGGCACCGGTTTCCTCGACCCCTTTAGGAGCTATAAACTTTAATTTAGCATCCAATTCTTCACCTTCTATCGCTCCCAAACTTATTTTTAAAGGCATGCCCACTTTTAATTTGCCCACTTCACCTTCATCAACTTTTCCTTCGAAAATCATTTTACTCAAATCGGCAATCGAGGCAATGGTAGTACCATCATTGAAATTATTACTTTCAATGACCTGATCACCCTCTTCTACAGGAATTTCTAGTATGGTTCCGGCAACTGTTGCCCTAATATTTGTATTTGCTGTCGCAGATCCACTGGCCGAGCCACTACGAATAATTTGATAGTCAGATCGTGCATTTTGCAGCTCCTGCGTTGATTGATCAAACTGTAATTGTAGTGTATTGAAATCTTGACTGGAAATCACTCCTTTATCAAACAACTTCTTATTTCTGTCGTATTCAATTTTTATATTAGCTAGTGCAATTTCAGCATTTCTGACCCTACCCCTTGATTGGTTCAAAGCTTGTTCGTTCGGTACGATTTTAATCTTGGCTATTAAATCGCCTGCCTTGACCTCGTCGCCTTCCTCCAAATATATTTTATCAATGATACCAGAGATTTGCGGCTTGATTTCTACTTCATCTTCAGGAACGACCTTGCCAGTCGCCACTGTCTTTTGTTCAATGCTGGAAACAAAAGGTTTTTGGGTCTCGAAAGTAATTGCTGATTTACTGTTGGTTTTTATAAAAAAAGCTGCCGCCCAAAGTGCTCCGAGCACCAATAAACCTATTAATACGTATTTTACGATCTTGTTCATTTTAAAGTTGTATTTGTTGTTATTGTATTCGTGGTTTTCAGTTAAAAATTTCCTTTAGAATACATATTGTTTTCCTTGGATTGTTCGATAATAAAACTCCATTTGAAAAACAGTACGATTCAAAACATATGAATTATCTTTTCTTTTTCGTATTTCTAAAAAGCTTGTTATTCTTCCCTTAATGCGTCAATAGGTTTAATGCTCACTGCCCTTTGTGCCGGTATCAGGCCTATCAAAGTACCCAAAACTACCATTATCAATAAAGCCCCTATCACATATGGGATGGGAACCGTAGGATTGGTATAAGGGAAATCAATATCTTTAGTAAAACTACTAATCAAGCTGAGTGTACCGGCACCAAGAATAATACCCATAACACCCGCAATCATAGTCAAGAAAACAGATTCTAAAATTATTTGTGAACGTACCTCATTAGGTGTAGCCCCCAAAGCCCTTCGAACCCCTAACTCTTTGGTTCGCTCCTTTACTGAAATCAACAAGATGTTTCCTATACCAATCACCCCTGCCAAAATCGTAGCTATACCAACAATTAACGAAAGGAAGGTTATCCCTTTTGCGAAACCAATTATTTTACCAAACTGTTCACCCAAATTAAAAGAACCGAACGCCCTTTCATCATCGGGGTGCACCTTATGTATATTCTTTAAAAGATTTTTGATGTTCTCCTCTACTTTTACCACATCGACATCGTCATAGGCTGCAATGGAGAACCAGCCTACATTATCACCCGTATTGTAAAGTTTTTTAAAGGTTGCAAAAGGAATAAAAATATCGCCATCGCCACCGAAACCACCGCTTGCATCGAATTTATGTACGCCTACCACTTGGAAAAAAACATCATCGATTTCGATAAAGCCGCCAATCGTCTTTTCCCCTTTCTTAAAAAGTTCTTTCTCGGTGCGTTCACCAATGACACATACCTTTCTCGCCTTTTCTATATCTTCATCATTGATGAACCTACCACCATCGTATATTTTTTTTGGAGCAATTTTGGTGAAGGTGGGAAAATCTCCAAACACAGGATAACTTCCCGATTCTTTACCCCTTCCTACCCTCGCCGGTGTAGAACCAAAAAATCCTTTTACATTCCGGGGTGCTATATATTGCACTTCGGGTATTCTATTTTCAATCATTGTGACATCGCCCAATTTCAATTGTAATTGCCTGCCGGTCTTAAAGCCTTCGTTGGGCATACTTGTACTTTGTGCCCAAACGAACATGCTATTTCTGGCAATGGTTTCAAACATGCGCTCGAAACCGTTATCCATACCTTTTGACGCTCCTGATAAGGTGATATAGATAAAGATTCCCCATAGCACTCCCACAATGGTTATAATTGTTCGGATCTTGTTCTTTCCTATAGAACCAAAAATCTCTTGCCACGTATTTCTATCGAATAAAAATCTCATACTATTCGTCTCTAAGTGCTACAATTGGTTTTATACGCGCGGCCCTTCTAGCAGGCACATAGCCAGCTATAGCTCCAAAAACAATCAAAATCATTGTTGCGAAAATCGCGGTACCGGTATCTATATATGGATTGGTAATAAAAAAATCTTTTAGCTTTTCACCCAACGAACTTAGGATGGCAATGCCTATCAGCATTCCGACAAACCCGGATATGGTGGTAATAAATACCGATTCCAATAGAATAGTGCCTATAACCGACTTAGGGGTCGCTCCTAAGGCCTTTCGTATACCCAATTCTTTTGTCCGCTCTTTGACCACAAAGACCATAATATTGCTTATGCCAATAATACCCGCGATGATAGTACCAAATGCTACTAGCGCAACAATTATCTGAAGTACCCGCGCAAACTGTTGGTTCTGCTTCAATTGGTCGGCTACATTACGTATAAAAATGCCGTTTTGATCTTGCGGACTGATGTACTTTTTTTCTCGAATAAAGCGGTCGAGACTTTTTTCAAACGCCATGGCCCCGGCATAGCCAATCTGGGGCTTGAACCCTACAATGATCTGACTTACCTTGTCATTATTCTTTTCAATCAGTTGACGTGTAGTATATGGTATTACCACAACACGCTCTTCATTATCTCCCCCATCATCTTGAAATACGCCCACTACTTTAAAAGAGCTACCTCCGATGTCGACATATTTTCCGATTGAATTTTTGGCACCGAACAAATCTTGCTCTACCAGCCGACCAATAACCGCATTTTTGGTTTTGTTCTTTATATCGAGCTTGTTCAAGTAACGACCTTTCATGATGATGGTCATTTCACTAAACTGGTGTGATGGGGCTACTCCAAGGGTAGTATAACTGTTCGATTCTTGCTTATATCTAACAGTATCTTGCCTTGAAATTCGGGGTGTTACATATTCCAAGAAAAGTGGAAAATTCTTCTCTATATCGGCTAGATCGCTGTTCTCGAACTCAATAGTTCTATTTGACTTGTAACCTTTATACGGAACGGTGGTTCGCCCAGGGAAAATAAAAAAGACATTGGTAGCGTCATCTCCAAAAAAATCGTCGAAAGTATTGATAAGGCCATTGCCGAAACCAAAAAGGACCACAAATATCAAAATACCCAGAGCGACGGTAAACCCAGACAAGAAGGTTCTTAATTTATTCTTTTGAATGGTTTCAAAAATCTCTTTCCAATTGTCTCTGCTAAACATAAGTAGAAGCTCTAACCTGTTCAACCTTTTTATCTTCTACAATAACTCCATCTTTTAAATAAACGATGCGCTTGCACATATGGGCAATATCTTCTTCATGGGTTACGACCAAAATGGTGTTGCCCAGATCGTTGATTTTCTGAATGAGGTCCATCACCTCATAGGAAGTTGTACTGTCCAATGCCCCTGTGGGCTCATCAGCCAACAAAACTTTTGGCTCCGCTGCCATTGCCCGCGCTATTGCCACACGTTGTTTTTGACCCCCTGAGAGTTCATTTGGCAAATGGGTGGCCCATTCTTTCAGACCGACTTGTCCCAAATATTTCATTGCTCTTTGTTCCCGCTCCTTTCGAGGTACTTTTTGGTAGTACAAGGGTAACGCCACATTTTCCATAGCGCTTTTGTAATTGATAAGATTGAAGGATTGAAATACAAAGCCCAAAAACTTATTCCGGTATTTGGCGGCCTTAGTTTCGTTAAGATTTTTAATAGGAACACCATCGAGATTATACTCACCGGAGTCAGCTTCGTCCAACATTCCCAAAATGTTCAATAAAGTGGATTTACCTGATCCGGAAGAACCCATGATCGCCACTAGTTCACCTGCCTCTATCGATAAATTAATTCCTTTTAAAACATGAAGGGAATTACTTCCCATTTTATACGATTTGTGAAGGTCTTTTATTTCGATCATGCGGAAGATGTTAGTTGTTCAGGTTCTTAAATCTTAGCAATAAGACTAACCATAGATATCATTGTTACATCCTTGAATGTAAAAGTTATGTTAAATAAATTAGTGGGGAAATTTTTACGAAGAGCCACCTCTTTCAATTACGATGCTGTTTGCGCCAGTAAAAGAGTGGCAGCCCCTAAATCGCCTAGCCTTAGGTTAAAACAAGGTAAGCATACAAATACTGTTTACCAAATGAAATTAAAAAGATGAATGCTCTAACGAATTCTTAAAAAATCAATCAAATGGTTTATGTGCGCATTTTTTTGTAGACGAAATAAAAAAGCACTGCCACCAATACGTAGGGGACCGCCATGAGGTAAACGATGCCATTATTAATTCCTTCAGCAGCACCAACATTATCCCCACTTTCCAAAACGGCCCGACACATGGCACATTGCGCTTTCGATATTTTGGGAAGCAACAACAGCACTATAACCAATAAAATAGCATTGATCCTTTTCATAATATTATTTAATTGCATTCTGCAACATCAATTCACATAATACGGTGAAATCATCATATAAACAATTACCCCCGTTATCGCCACATATAACCAAATGGGGAAGGTAATTCGCGCCAGCTTTCGATGCGCTTCAAACTTTTTCAAGTAGGCCCTCGCATATGTTTTTAACACCAACGGAATAATCGCTATGGACAAAATAATATGGGATATCAGAATAAAATAATACACATATCTCACCGGGCCCGCACCTTTATAGGTTGTGGATTCAGACGTCATATGATAGGCCACATACATCACTAAAAAAAGTACCGACAAACCGATGCAGAAGGTCATCACGTTTTGATGCAACTGCCTTTTCCCGTTTTTTATGGCCCATACCGCCACAAGTAATAGTACGGCCGTCAATCCGTTGATAGATGCATATATAGGAGGAAGAAATGACAGCGGTTCAACGTTCGGTAGCTTTACCCGGAATAAAATAGCGACCACTAGCGGAATAACGATAGAAACCACGGTAATCAATCTATTGAACTTTCGTTCCCTGGCCAAGCCAAACTCCATATTACTCATCCAACAACTTTTTAATATCTTCTTTTAAAATGGAAATTTGTTGTTTTTCACCATGGTCATTCTCTCCATCTGATTCAGCAATGGCACCACGGTAATAAACGATAGGGTTTCCGAACCTATCAGTTCTTGATCGAAGAAATCCTTGTTTATCGACAAGCGCGAAAAGTCCAGAATGTTCAAATCCTCCGGGAGCATCGGGCGCTTCGGCGGCAAAAATATTAAACCCCGCATTGGCCAATTCGTAAATTTTCTCTTTGTCTCCTGTCATCAAATTCCAATCCATATCGGTAATGCCATATTCCTCTGCATATTCCTTTAACACACCGGGAGTGTCATATTCAGGGGTAATAGAAAAAGATGCTATGCCAAAATCATCAAATTCTTGGAACTCATCTTGCAGAGCCACCAAATTCTTATTCATAACCGGACAAATTGAGGGACAGGAGGTAAAGAAAAACTCTACCACATACACCTTTCCCAAATAATCACGATTTGTGACCAATAGACTGTCTTGGTTAATAAATTCAAAAGAAGGTACTTTTCGTATTTGACCGTCTAGGGTAATGTACTTTAAAGGAATCTTCGGCGGTTCGACGCTCATACGGTCGGTTTCAACAATAGTCCCACCCTTGATGCGATCAACAATTCTAGGAATAAAGATTATCCCGAAAATCAGAATTATCAAAGACACCCATATGTATGTGTACTTTTTGTTCATTATTTTTGTCTATCGGCATTGTTCTTTTTAAGGGCCAAGCGATACTCGGCCAAAATAATCTTGACGTCGTCGACCATTTTATTATTTAAATCGGCCACGGAAGATGCATCAAAACCATATTTCGTTCCTTCATCTTCATCATTCTTTCGACCACGAAGACTTCTATCCTTATCAATAATAAAAACATATGGAATTCCTAAGTGCTCATCCAGTTTCCTGTCAGTTTTTAATTCTGTAAAAAAATCGCGAATCTTATTCTCTTCGGCGAAGACAAAATTCCATTTTTGCATATCGACCAGTTTTCCCAATTCCCTTTTAATTTCTTCCACTTCCTGTTCCTTTCCCAAGGGAACCATCATGACAAACTGAAAGTCTTTGAATTTATAGAAACGCTTGTAGATTTTCTGGTTAAGGTTAAATGCAATTCCCTTCTTGTTCGAGGTATCATCACCTAAAAAGCCCAAAACGGTAATTTTGTCCTCTAGTGACACTGAGCCATCAATAGCACTAATTTCTGGTACGTTTTCAGTAAGTATTGGCAACTTGCCAAAATTGTTTACCCCCGACGCAAAGAAGAGGTAAATAACAACAGGTAGAACGAACAAGACTACTAATACAAATGTCTTTTTCATGGTAGTTTAAGAATGGTACAAAAATAAAAAAGACGGTTGTTATACCGTCTTTTCATTCTGTTAATTTTGCCTTAGAAATTCCAGGTTACAAAGCCATATTTAAAGACGTTGTAAATATAGTCAGCTTCAAAGAGAAGAATAAATATCAGATAAGCCACCAAGAAAATAGGTGTCCACACTATCGCTCTTCTCAATGCACTTTTTTCATCACGTAAGTGCATAAAATCCCAAGCAATATAATAGGCCTTTACCAAGGTCAATATGATAAATATCCAGTTCAGTACTTTCATACCCAAAAAGTAGGAGTGCGTCAAAGACTTGGGCTTGGTAATACCCAACGCTACTTCAATTGTCGTAATTACGGTCAAGAAAATCAGTACGCCCCAAATTTTTTGTGTGTTGGACTTGAACTTTAAAAGTCCTCTGAATATTTCTAATTTATGTTCGTGTGCCATGTTATAAACAGTCTTGTTACTTAAATATCAATCTTCTTTAGTCAAAAATGACAATTAAATTTCTTAAACCAAATAGAAAAAGGTGAATACAAATACCCATACCAAATCTACAAAGTGCCAATATAAACCTACTTTTTCAACCATTTCGTAATGGCCACGACGTTCGTAAGTTCCCAATATCACATTAAAGAATATAATGATATTTATCACTACACCAGAAAATACGTGAAAACCGTGAAAGCCTGTTATAAAGAAGAAGAAGTCGGCAAAAAGCCTACTACCATATTCGTTGTGAATCAAGTTTGCACCTTCTACCACCTGCGTTGCGTTCTTCAATTTCGCTAGAGACTCATCACGTGAAAGCACTATTTTTTGATGATCGTCATTAATTGTCTCCGTTCGTATTAAAACATTGGGATTGGCCTTAAAGCCTTCGACAACCTCTTCTAAACTATAACTCGGTACATATCCTTCATTAAAAAACCAAATTCCGTTTTTTCGTTCGTGCTCAGTTCGTTCTCCCGGTATGGTCTTTGCGAAATCGGCCAAGGCCGCTCGCTCACCGGTATCGGCTTTAACGAATTGTAATATTCTTCCTCCACGGGTTTCTACAGCCCCATGATCACCACTAATAAAGGTAGCCCACTCCCAAGCCTGAGACCCCACAAAAATAGCACCTCCAATAATGGTTAGGAACATGTACCATATTACGGCATTCTTTTTCAACTTATGACCGGCATCTACGGCCAATACCATAGTCACCGAAGACATAATCAATATAAAGGTCATAAAGGCCACATAGTACATGGGATAATTTCCATGAAAGAAAGGTACGTGTGTAAAGACCTCATCGGCAATTGGCCATGTCTCTATAAACTTAAATCTTGAAAACCCATAAGCGGCCAAAAACCCAGAAAAGGTCAAGGCATCGGACACCAAGAAAAACCACATCATAAGTTTTCCGTAACTAGCGCCCAAGGGTCGATTACCACCGCCCCAAACGTTTTCTTCCGTAGCTGTTGTCACCGTAGAATCCATATATTTTTTTAACGTTTATTTAGAATTTGCACAAATTTACATTTTTTTCGACCAAACAAAAGCCCAATCGTAATCAAAACCTATTTTATTTGAATTTATTATCCAACATAAATCATGAAAAGAAGCAAATAGATCCATAGAAGATCTAAAAAATGCCAAAAAGTAGCCCCCAATGACAGTCCGAGCATTTCTTCAGGACTATATTTACCTTTTAATTGATTATACAGCACAACCGCCAACGAGATTATTCCGGCAACCACGTGAACAATATGCACGGTAGCAATCAAAAACACATATGACAATTTGATATTGCTCGTGGGTCCCGTAAAATAATATCCTTGGGCCACCATTTGCGAAAAACCGTTGAATTGGAACACGATAAACGCTACCCCTAAGCCCATTGTTACTACCAACAATGTGGTGCATTGTTTCAAGGCCCCGGAACGCATCGCTTTTTTCGCTAATATATAAGTGATACTACTTAATATTATTATACCCGTACTAATAAAGAAAGAAGAGGGCATTTGAAGATCGCTTATCCAGTCTTCACGAGAACTACTACTCACAATATAAGCACTTGTCCACCCTGCGAATGCCATAAGCAAGCTCGCTATGCCGAACCAGAGCATCATTTTCTTTGCCCTGTCATTTTTTACCTTATCTGTTGCTTGCGTTAAATCCATCATCAATTATTATATTCCAAACCTATTATCAATCTATTCACCTAGGGATATGGGCAAAACGTTAAATGCACATCTCCACTCCTAGTTGATTTTATATGAATTTGTCTACCACATAGACTATCTGCATCAATGTAATATAACTTACACTAGCCAACATTAATTTACGTGCCGAAACATTATCACGCTTTTCGAAAAGACGCAGCGCAAAGACCAACATGACCATCCCCATTAGAAATACAATCACCTCAGCAGGCAAAGACAACTGCAACCTTCCGGTAATGCCAAAGGCAGGAACGATTGAAATGACAATCATCCAAATGGTATACATTATAATCTGCAAAGCGGTTCCCTTGTCTTTTTTTCCCGTAGGCAACATTTTAAAACCTCCTCTTTTATAATCCTCATCCAACATCCACCCCAACGCCCAAAAATGGGGGAATTGCCAAAAAAACTGAATCATAAATAGGGTACCAGGTTCTATTCCAAAATCATTCGTAGCAGCGACCCACCCTAACATAAACGGTATGGCGCCAGGGAATGCCCCTACAAAAACAGCTAACGGAGTTTTCGTTTTTAAAGGTGTATATACGCAGGTATATAAAAAAATGGAAATAGCCCCGAACATCGCTGTCTTTGGGTTCAATATATATAACGAGACCACGCCCAATACGGTAAGAATTATAGCAAGCGCCATTGCTTTATTCGTAGACATTCTACCAGAGGGAATGGGCCTGTTTTTGGTACGATTCATCAACGCATCCAAATCTTTTTCGATAACTTGATTAAACGCATTTGAAGCCCCTACCATACAATACCCGCCGAAAGCGAGCAATAAAATTGAAGACATTTCAATCTGATAAGCCCCAAGTAGGTAGCCCGCCAAGGAAGAAAAAACTACACTGACCGCAAGTCGGGCCTTGGTAATCTCCTTAAAATCAGCAAATGTATTTGACCAGACAGCATTTGTTGGCGTATTGACCGCAGCCTTCATTCTCCATTTTTTATCGGAATGCAAAGATAGTCTCAAACACTATTTTGTGCAACCTCTTGACAATGTTTATCTTTTGGCCATAAAAAAACCCTGATAGCTCACACTATCAGGGTTTCAAAATATATTGAAAATATTTTTTACTGCAGTTTAAATGTAATAGGAATACTAAAAGGAACCCTTACTGCCCTACCCCTTTGCTTTCCTGGGGTCATTTTTGGCAGCTTGTCAATAATTCGAGCCGCCTCTTTCTCAAGGTTTTTGTCCGGTCCACGCATTCTAACGCCGCCGATACTACCATCTTTCTGGATTACGAACATTACACTAACCCGACCTTGAATCCCCATTTCTTGTGCGATTTCAGGATATCTAAAGTTCTTGCTGATGTGCTTTTGCATCATTGAGTTGAAGCAAGCCCTTTTATCACTTTCATTTTCACAACCAGGAAAAATAGGAACATCTTCAATTACAGCAAAAGGTACGTCGACATCTTCGATTTCTTCTTCGACCGCAACATCTTCAACCTCGATAATCTCTTCTTCTTGACTTGTCTCTGTAGATTCAATTACAGTTTCTTCAACTTCTTCCTCATCTTCGACAACCTCAATAATTTCAGGCGCGGCTGGTGGCGGTGGCGGAGGTGGTGTTTTGATCTGTTCCGTCATTGGCACTTCTTCATCCAAATCATCATCAACATTCATTGAAATGTCGTAATCATTGGTCTTATCGTACGTTTTCCACTCTAGAGCGCCATATACTAAAATCATTGTCAGTGTCAAACCTATAACAAAGTACAAGCCGCTATTGCGCCCTATATCTGCCTTCGGGTTCTTTTTCGGTTCCATATCTACAAATTTTAAGGTTTGCTAATTTAAATAAATAATCGATAATCAAGCAATTAATTTTCCCATTTTAATCTCGTTTTGCCCGAAAATAAAGATTTCATACATAACGCTCCGCAAATCGCACCAAAACTGTTTGCCAAAACATCAAGCATATCACCCTCTCTATCAAGCGTATAGTGCTCTTGTACAACCTCAATAATCATACCAAACACAATAACCACCACCAAGATTACGAATAACACTTTTTTTATAGGAATTTTACTTTTTGAAAGTTCCCGCAAGGCCATTGTTCCTAAAATTGCGCCGACGAAATAAAATCCGAAATGCACGACCTTGTCCATATGGGGTAAATTAAAACTAGGAATTTCGTCTCCGGAAAAAGAAGTCAGACATGAATATGCAACCAGCGACATCCAACTTATGAAAGCGATGGTGTACAATCTATTCTTAAGCACCAATCAACGCCTTATAATCTGATGCACTCAATAAGTCGTCAATCTGTGACGGCTCACTAATTTTCACCTTGACCATCCACCCTTCACCATAAGGATCGGTGTTCACTTTTTCTGGCTCATCTTCAAGAGCCTCATTGAACTCGATAATTTCACCACTTACAGGAAGAAAAAGATCCGAAACCGTTTTCACGGCCTCTACCGTACCAAAAACCTCTTCCCTATCCATCGTTTCATCAACGGTTTCTACTTCAACATAAACGATATCTCCCAATTCACCCTGGGCGAAATCGGTAATACCTATTATGGCTACGTCGCCTTCGACTCTTATCCATTCATGATCTTTGGTGTAGCTTAATTCCGATGGTATGTTCATTTCTTTATTTTTAGGAAAGCAAATGTAAATGATTCTGAAGAGGAATTCAAAAAATAAGCATAAGTTCAAGCGCTAAATTCGGCACCTACTTAAATTACTTGAATTTCAATTTGATAGCAATATGAAGGTGTACACCTTTCTTCGAGAACATGACCAATCAACACTTTTAGTTACCAAAATTATAACGTAGCGTGAAGCCCGTGTTAATGGTAGTCTGTGGGAATGCCGTGGAAACAGCGAACTGTGAGAATGAATGATCATAAAAGAACAGGGCGTTCAAGTTTTTGCTCAGCGCATAATCAGCAGTGAATTTCATGGACAAAAGATTTTGCCCTGATGTAATTTGATTGTTGTCTATGTCAAGATTACGTATGATGGTAATATTATCACGCAAAGTCACATCAGCTTTTAAATTAAGATCACCTTTCAACCTTGTTTTATTACCGCCAATGTTCGTTACAAACTGCACGTCTTTGACACGATACCCTAGACCGACTGTATACTCCTTACCACTGATCTCGGTCATCAGATTGTTATCAAAACTAAGCGACAAGGCTCTATCGGTGCGTACTTCGGCCAATACGCTAATTGAATTTTTCATTTCAAAATCGACCCGCATCAACGGATTGAACTGATCGGTAAGCACCACGTTGTTCAAAATAAGTTCTGGTAAAAAGTCATCTGTTTCGGGATCGATAAGTCCATTCTCACGTTCCAAATTGGTTTGAAAAGAGTTGATACTATACGAAGCCCTGTACCCATGACCCAGCGAAAAACGTTTAAATTTTTTCTTGAACCACTTATTACGCATCAATCCTGTATATTTTATGTTCCAATTCGGAATAGGAATCTGTCTGAAAACATCTAGGTTCACCCGATTCTCATCTTGACCTGTGTAAGCTGCAAAAAAGGCAGGAAGCAGAACATCTTGGCTTGTTTTACTGTAGCGTTCCGGAAAACCATCTTCATCTAAAGTGCCCGGCACACCGCCTCTATCAGACACCAAGCGATTGGCTATAGTCAATCTATTTTCTTTGAACTGCTCAAAATGAGCCGAGGTAAATTCATCACTCTTTCCAAAGGCCGTACCGATCATGACGGTCGAGATGCTGAAGTTCCCAAAGTTATTACCTAACAGGTTATGGTATCGCGAGCCCCCATTTTCAAAATCGTCAATAACCTCAAAACTCTCTTGATAACTGCTTGAATATTGTCGGTCTGCCGACAAATCTATGGTCAGGTCTTGAAAAGGTTGTGCTGTAGCGGTAATATTCAATTGCTTGTTCGTGCGCTCTATAAACTGTTCGTTGAACTCGGTGAACCTTGTTAACCAACCCCTTCGCGCAGCTTCATAGCGTACGTCTGACTGGCTTCCGAAAACAAAACCGACCGAAGGCCTCAAAGAACCTACAAAGCCAACCGATTGGGTATACCCAGGAAGTACTTTTCCGTTACTTTCATTATAATTAAAATTCAAGCGTTTAACCATCGTCAAGATGTCTACCGCAGCGTTGAACAAACCACCAGTTTTCTTTTTTGTTTGTTCCGAATTCGTTGCCGGATTGCCCGCCTTGTCTCGCTGAACGGGAGCAGCATTGGCACGTGTTTTTCCTGATCGCTTTCTCAACCCGATCAAGTCATAAAATTTTTGCAGGGTCAATGCCGCGGTTAAATTATGGGTATTGGCATTCTGTACCGTATTTATGTCAGACCCGGCCACCTCACGCAAGGCATCTCCGCCGCGCTGCCAGTCAAAATTACTAGTATAACTATATTGTGAACTGATAAAATCTAGGGCTGGAATTTTGCTAAAAGGCAATTCATAATTCAATTCCATTTGTTGCGAGTGTCGATTCGGTTCCCCTAAATCCCAAAAGCCATCCCAAAGTCCCAACATCTGATCAATCTCGGAATCAGGATTTCCTTCTTCCTCAAAATAATTACGTATGATGTTATTATTACTTCCTTTTAAATTCAACCGCAACGACTTGGTAAGACTATAGTTTACCGCATACTGCCAGTTAAAAAGATAATTTCGTTGTTTTAAGGTCGGTAATGCCAGTTTATCTACCCCTTCTTCGACCACATCCCTGAACCTCTGTTGATTGAATTGCCGATTGATATTGGAGTTAACCGATACGCTTGCAGGCAACAAATTAAGATTCAGTTCTTTTAACCATTGCCAATATCTACCCGTGAGCAATGAATCGTTTTTGACGAACGGAGCTATTTCAACAGGCTTAAAATTATGATTGTAAACAAGGCCCGTAACAACGTTCTGATCTCGTAATTCCGCAATCTCAAAATCACGATGGTCGGTCTCGTTGTACGAATAGTTGAATGTAAAATTCTCAACATCATAAAAGTTGGCATCGGCCTCTTCACCCCGATTTTTACGTACTCCTATCAAGTTAATGCTTGTGCGCTTGGTATAATCTTCGGCTTGCTCCTCTATTTCTTTTGCATTCTCGGCATTATCGGCGGCATCTATTCTATCTTGTAATTTGAGATCGTCATATACGGGATCGAATTCAGGTGTAATCAGTTGTTCGGATATACCGTAATTAAAGGGCAATTGAATACCCCACTTTTCAGGAAGCAACTGACCTACATTTACATTGGTAACCAAATCATACGATATAGCATCTTCACGTGCCCTTTCGTTGGGCATCTGATCGATGGCCCCGAAACCTGATGTGCTCGTGCCTCCTGTTGCGGATATATCTGCAAAGTCGGCAATATTGGCATCGATTGCGGCTACTGCGGCCCATCCTCCATTATTATCTAGACCGGCGAGCCGAAGTTCATTGAACCAAACTTCACCGCGAGCTGGCAGGTTATCGATGTTCTTTACACCGACCATCACACTTCGAATACTTCCCAATGAGGGATTCCCTTTAATTCCGATTCGAATTCTTCCTAGCGTTCTGGGTGAAAATTCATCTACCTCCACCACTGTTCCTCCATCAATTTCAAAAAATCTCAGCTCGTTAAGCGGTACATCGTTCTGTGACCGTAGCGCGAGACGCAAGGACTTAACTTTATTCAAATCGGACAAGATAACTTCCAATTCGTTCTCTTCAGGCCAAATCTCGGTATCCGACACCGCACTGAAGGGCGTAAACTTTAACGGGAGTTCCATTTGGTAGAAATTCTCGGAAAAATCGGTACCTATCCGTAAAAACCCTACCAATGGTGTATCATCAAGCGGATAATCGGCATCGAATATTTTTTCGGCATGCATAAACATTTTCAGTTTTTCATACTGCCGTACATCGATGTTCAAATTCTTGAACACCCCCCTTGAATCTTCAGCCTCTAAATTCTCAACCACTAAAGAAAGTGATTGTTCGTTCTGCTGAATAATTGTATTGTTATTGTTCAACTGCTCACGAAGCACCCCCGGGGGCAGCACATACGGAATTGGATTCCGATTCTCGTTCTCTTGAATATTGACGGCATTGACATCTAAACTGGTACCATCATCAAGTGGATCTATATCATCATCCTGTAACGATTTGGCATAGGTACGCCAATCTCCCCTGACCAAATCCAAGGTTGCAAAACGCAGTACGACATCATCATTAAAACCCGTCATATACATACGCATCGTACTGATAGACCTGAAATCGGTAATACCACCTACGGCATCGGTAAAATCACTTAAGGGAATTTTATATTGAATCCACCGAGTTCGCACGGTACTACCATCTGGAATACGATCACCCGATAAAACCAAGGAATCGCGAATATCGGTTACATACTTATCGTTAATATTGGTATTCGGTTTGATAGGAACACGATATTCGTAGTAGCTATTTACCGTATTCATCGTTAAATCCCGGTCAATATCTTCAACATCGGGCAGCGTCGTTGACCCCCTATTGTCATTGGTTACTTGTACAGGCGAGTTGCCCTGAGGGTTGTTAAAATTCAAGTATCGATTCAAGATACCCCCATCGCGCTGCAAAAAGTATTCATAGTTATCGGAAGCCGGATCTTCCCCGGGACCATAAATAGCAACCTCGGCCGAGTCATCCAATCCGTCAAAACCGACATCTTGCGCTTGCCTCCCAGCTTCATCAACGTCAAAAGCATATACTAAAGCTTGAGTCGCTGGTACTACACCCCAAATAGGGTTTTCAGGTTTTACACTACCTACCCCATTTACAGGCAGTCCGTTTTCATACTGTTTCAAACCATCTGATAAAATATCTTCGGAGATATTCCCAAGGTTAAAAACCAATTCCCCTGAACTGGTGGCCGTACCGTCTTCATACGGATCCATTACCCAGAACTGTACAAATTCAACATTCGATTGTTCAAAATTGGTACTACTCAGCGAACGCATAATGCCTCCCCACCTATCATTGGCAGCGGCACTATCAAAATCATCATTCGCGTTATACGGACCTTTAAGATTTGGATAATACGCCAAATCTAACGTAGTCTGTTGTCTTGTCTGACCTTGTGCAATTTCTACCTTTGGAAATACTTCGTTAACGAATATTCGTCGGGTCGTATTAATGGATATATCACTATCTCCAATACTTGATGGCCGTTGATTTGTATAAAAAATAGGATCTATGGTGTACCATGCCAGTTTAGCTCTTTGAAAACCTGTTTCCAAACCTTTCTGTGTCGGGCTATCTAAAAACTCAATAGGCGTACTGGCCAGTGACCAGCCCAAAGAAGAACGAATATCTATAAGTGCCTGTGCTCCTTCAAAGTCATCGAGATACGTCGTAGTCTCCCCTTGAAAATCAGCATTTTTCGGAGAATTCGGTTTCAACCAAGCAACCTCTCCCCGAACAGAAAGATTAGAAGGAACGTCGGTATCTATATTCGGTAATTTGTTTACCAATCGGGTCAGAAAAGGAATTTCTGTCGAGAAGTTTCCGTTCACACCGAAAATAGTATTGTTTACAGGTTCTACCCCAAAATTGGATTTCTGGGTCAACGGACGTTCGTTCAAGTTTAGAAACGTAGCGCCTAACACAAAGTTATCGTTGAATTGATGTTCTACATTAACGCCCGTAAATCTTCTGGTCTGTTGGCCGAAAACAGCATTGTTTTCTACCGATATGTTGATTGGCGTGTTGGAGGCTTCTAAACTGGGATCCAATAATTGCACGGTACCTGCCTGATAATTTACGGTATAGTCAATACCTTCCTGTAATTGACGCCCTCCGGCAGTAACCCGTACCGAACCTCTTGGCACATTGAACGCCCCGATGGGAATACCATTGCTTCCCTCAGACTTATAGCGCCCTTTCAATAAGAACTTGTTTTTTTCAGGGTCTTGTAACGCCGCCGATTTGGTAAGCTCGTACATATCCCTAAACACATATTTTTGCTGGTTCGCATTATAACCCTGGCCATTGGCCACATCATAAGTACCGCCGCCCAAAGTTTCGAACAAATATTCCCCAAAAGGTTCCACTTTTGTAAAAATAATATTCCCTCCTTGGGTATCGACCGTAATTCCTTGTACAAAATCAAAGAACCCATCACCTTCTGGCTGAACATCGTTATAAGCGTTCAAGCGATCAAAATTGAACACTTTCAGCAATATATCCTCTTCCAACCCATCGGGCCACGTAGCATCGTCTACCGGTGTTATGTAGTTTCGCGGAGTCGGATTGGAATACAGAATATTCATTTTAAAATCGTCTTCGCTCAAACGGAAGGCCCCGGTCGCATAAATATTCTTCATCATCAAATCCCAAATGGGATCTGAGACACTCGTGATATTACTCTTGAGTAATTTCAATACCAACGTATTGTTTTCGATTATAGGATTGGCAGCATTGATACCCCCAGACACTGTGGTAGCATCTAGACCCCCATTTGCGAACTCACCTACTTGATACACTTTTCCATTATAGGTATATTGAAAGGCGGCGGCCAAAACCTCATCGTTACTTAAACGCTGGTTCAAAGAAACATACCCTAATTGTGAATTGAAATCGAAGTCACGCCCGAGTTCCAATTTTCGTGCATTCTCTAGAATCGCATAATCAAAACCTTGGTTTGGCTGATAGCCCGGCACATTAAAACCTTGTTCTACCGTAGCTATATCACGAATACTCTCTGTCAAAACGCCTCCAGCACCAATCAATGCCGGATCATAATCATTGGCATTGTTTCTTGGCAAGCCGTTGGGCTGCATGTCTGTAGTATTGGTATTAAAGAATCCGGCCGGAGGATTATTACCGGCAATCTGACTATAAATTCTAGTTTTTGATTCGGTAGGTCCGTTAAGCGGATCATATTCCCCTAAATCTTGAATACCCACAATATTTCGAACATTCAGCGTCTGCTGGCTACGATTGGTAACCCAGACTTCAAGCCGCGTTATCTGTACTCCACTACGGATAAAAGGATAGTTTGAAAGCGCCTCGTCATAGGTGTCCCTGAAATATTGGGCAAGGAAGAAATGTTTGTCCTCATCGTAATCCAAAGCTGTGACAGAGAATTCATTCAAGGTTCCTCCCCCTTGTGCCACTACTGTGTTGTTCTGCGATTGCTGTTCGGAAAAAACGGCGGTCACCATAGTCTTACCGAATTGCAATTGGGTCTTTACCCCAAAAAGGCTCTGCGCCCCTTGGATCAAGGAACTATTGAGCGGCATGCTCACATTACCCACTTCAATTTTACGAATGATATCGTCTTCGGTCGGTGTATAATCAAGCTTTACAATATTCTGAAAATCGAATGTAGCTTCGGTATCGTAGTTGGCAGTCACCTGTAGCCGCTCACCTATTTTTCCCAACATGCTCAAACTTATACGTTGGTCAAAATCAAAAGATAGGTTGGTACGGTTTCTTGGTGAAAGGGATGGGTTGTCATTTTTTTGCCAAATAACACCTAAATCCATCGCTACAGATCCTTGTGGAATAACTTCTATGGTATTTCCTCCAAATACAGACTGAAAGAAACTGTTATTGACATAAAAGTTGGGCAAGAGGTTTTTTCGAGCTTCTTCACTTCCCTCCTTTTTTCCAGAGTAGGCATCCGATTTCTCTTTAAAATAATCTTTGATACCTTCTTGGCGAACCAGTTCAAGATATTGCTCAGACGTAAGGATTATTGGGTATCCGATATCAAAATCACCGATGCTTTCTTTGTAAATGTATCGGTCAAGCTTGGGGTCGTAAATATATTTTGAAACGATGCTTTCGGGGTTGGGCATCTTTAATCTCCCTAGCGAGAAACCTGTTTTTACAGAATCCAATTCTTGTTCATCCGTTTCTTGTTCATCGGTATCTTGTGCAAAGGAAGTTTCCGTTGCCATAAAGAAAATAACGAATAGAAAGGTAAGCTTAAATGATGATTTAAGAATTGTTTTTGCCCCTGTTTTCAAACTTGTTATAAATTTTTGAGCGCGCGTTTTAGAGTTTCCTCGACGCTCAGTGTCGGGTCTTGTGCCAAAACCTTGTCAACGACCTTTTCGGCCTGCTTCCTGACAAATCCAAGAACCTCTAATGCAGATAACGCTTCATCTTTATTTGTATTGTTTGAAACAAGGGAAAGTTCATCAATATTATAGATTTTCAAAATCTTGTCTTTAAGATCTAGAATCACCCGCTGAGCAGTCTTTACACCGATCCCTTTTATCCCTTGAATCGTAGCCACATCACCAGAGGCTATAGCATCTCTTATTTGTGACGGCGAAAGCGATGATAACATCGTTCGGGCCGTACTGGAACCAATTCCTGAAACAGATAGTAATAAACGGAAAATCTCCCGTTCCGATTTCTCTACGAAACCGAACAAGGTATGTGAATCTTCCTTAATCTGCAGATGGGTATATAAACTGATGTTTTCATTATCGGAAACCTTCGAAAAGGTGTTTAAAGATATATTGACAAAATATCCGACTCCCGCACATTCGATAATAACATGGGTGGGATTCTTTTCAATAAGTCTGCCGTGAAGATGATGAATCATAAGTTAAATCCAG
This sequence comes from Kriegella aquimaris, assembly GCF_900103215.1. GTDB lineage: Bacteria > Bacteroidota > Bacteroidia > Flavobacteriales > Flavobacteriaceae > Kriegella > Kriegella aquimaris. The sequence continues at coordinate 105,043 of NZ_FNGV01000009.1, read as the reverse complement.
GTTTAAATATTAAGTCTCCATAACACATCAAGTACAAGAAGGTATTGTTCCATCAAGTTCAAACTCGAATCGGATATGTACAAAAGTTCAACTAATTACTGCCTATTTTTGCTTTCTTGCGTTTTTCTCGCTCTTGTGCATCGATTACGGCTATTGCCGACATATTTACCATTTCATCAACGCTTGCACCCAATTGCAGAACATGTACAGACCTTCGCAATCCGACCATAATTGGTCCGATTGATGCCGCTTCATTAAGTTCCTTCAACAGTTTATAAGTAATATTCGCCGATTCCAAATTCGGAAAAATCAAAGTATTCACCTTTTTTCCTGCTAGTTTAGAAAACGGAAACTGGCTTTGATGCAATTCTTTATTAAGGGCAAAGTCGGTTTGAATTTCTCCATCGACCACCAATTCAGGATCTTCTGCATGTAAGATTTTAATCGCCTTTCTTACCTTGGTAGCATGCGGGTGATTAGAAGACCCAAAGTTTGCATAAGACAACAAAGCCATTACGGGATCAAAACCAAAAGTAGCTGCAACCTTGGCGGTCATTCGGGCTATTTCTGCTATTTCTTCTGCCGTGGGGTCGATATTTATAGAAGTATCGGCCAAGAACAACGGTCCTCTTCGTGTGATCATAATGTGAACCGTGGCGGCCTTTGTGACACCAGTAGCCCTCCCAATCACCTCGAATATTGGTTTTACCACTCTGGGGTACGCTCGTGAATAACCTGAAATCATACCATCTGCATCACCTTCAAGAACCATCATCGCCCCGAAATAATTACGCTCACGCATCTTAGATTTCGCATTGTACAAGGTAGAGCCACTTCGCCTTCTATTTTCCCAATATTTTGTAGCATACCTATCTCTTCTCTCATTCGATTCGATAGCGTTGGGGTCAATGATAACAATATCGGCATCGAATTCCAATTCCCCCATCAGTTCTTCGATGATATCACGTTTGCCTAAAAGTATCGGTATGGAGATACCCTCTTCATAAGCTATCTGAGCCGCCTTTAAGACATCTAGATGGTCAGCTTCGGCATAAACAATTTTTTTAGGGTCGATTTTCGCCCTGTTCATAAGCAGTCGCATTACCTTGTTATCGTCTCCCGAGCGCTGTAATAGCTCCTCGCGATATTTGCTCCAATCCTCGATAGGGATTCTTGCAACCCCACTATCAATTGCAGCTTTTGCCACTGCTGGCGGAATTTCGGATATCAACCGTTGGTCAAAAGGTTTGGGTATGATATATTCCCTGCCGAATGTCAACCTTGTTTCTCCATAGGCTATATTCACTTGTTCGGGAACGGGTTCTTTGGCCAAGGAAGCTAAAGCTTTTACCGCGGCCATCTTCATTTCTTCGTTAATTGCCGACGCCCGTACATCTAAGGCCCCCCGGAATATAAAAGGAAAACCTAAAACATTGTTTACCTGATTAGGATGGTCTGAACGCCCAGTAGCCATAATAACATCTTTTCGAGTCGAGACGGCCAATTCATATTTCATTTCGGGATCAGGATTCGCCATAGCAAAAACAATAGGATCCTTCGCCATGGAAAGCAGCATTTCAGGGGACACTATATCCTTAACGGACAAGCCCACAAAAACATCGGCATCAATCATGGCTTCTTCCAAGGTGTCAATTTTTCTATCGGTGGCAAACTCCAATTTCGAAGGAGCCAAGTTTTCGGCATCCTTTCGAATCACTCCTTTACTATCCAACATTACAATATTTTCGGCCTTCGCCCCGAAAGCTTTATATAACTTGGTACACGAAACTGCGGCCGCACCTGCACCACTCACCACAATTCTTACTTCGTGCATCTTCTTTTGGGCTATTTCAAGGGCGTTCAACAAAGCAGCAGCAGAAATAATCGCTGTACCATGCTGATCATCGTGCATCACCGGAATATCAAGTTCTTCCTTTAAGCGTCTTTCAATTTCAAAAGCTTCGGGTGCTTTTATATCTTCAAGGTTGATGCCTCCGAAAGTGGGTGCAATCATCTTGACCGTTTCCACAAATTTATCAACGTCTTTGGTATCAACTTCGATATCGATTCCGTCAATATCTGCAAAAATCTTAAAAAGCAAAGCCTTCCCTTCCATAACGGGTTTGCTAGCCTCGGGTCCGATATCACCAAGTCCTAGTACGGCCGTACCATTCGATATAATGGCAACTATATTACCTTTTGAGGTGTATTTATATACGTTGTCCTTATTTTTTGCGATTTCCAAACAGGGCTCTGCAACCCCAGGGGAATAAGCTAGCGCCAAATCACGTTGGGTGGCATAAGGCTTAGTAGGTACAATCTTAATCTTTCCAGGTTGGGGTTTGGCGTGGTAGACCAATGCTTCACGTCTTTGTTTCTCGTTGCTCATATAGTTAGACTTTGGAAAACAAATTTAGTAGTATTCTTCGGATAAAAGTCGTTGAAAGTTGCTGAAATGAAGTTTAAGTTCGGGGCGTCTACTTTTTATCCCGTTTTTATCTTAGGTAACAATCTTACCGCTAGGAAAAATACATTCCCCGAATTGCATTACTTATCAATCATCGGGAATCTTCAAACGCAATGCCAAAATCGCTGCAATGATGAAGAAAATTCCCCCAAAAAGAATAGCATTTATAGCGTCATTACCAAGCATATTCTTGATAATAAATCCGAAGGAAACCGTCTGAATCAGCATGGGTATCACTATCATCATATTCACGATGCCCATATAAACACCCCGACGATCTTCAGGAATCACTTTCGATACCATAGCATACGGAATACCCATCATCGCCGCCCACCCGACACCAAATAAAATCATTGGCAGAAGCAATAGATATTGATCTGAAATATAGGGCATACTCAACATGGCCACTCCGGTCAGCACTAAACTGAGCACATAAACCAACTTCGAACTGTATTTTCTTGCCAAAGGCACCAGGGCCAAAGCCACGACCATCGTCACTAAATTATACGTCCCGTTCATCAACCCGGTTTGGGCCAAGGCCTGTTCCGATAGTGATTGAATATTTTGAGCAAAAGATAGGTCGCTTGTTCCGATTACACTACCAGCATTACAAGCGGCCATAATGGATTCAAACCTTTCAGTATCTTGGTTACTAATACCAAACAGGCCGGTTCTGAGCATCGGGGTTATGAACTGCCAGTATACGAACAGGGCATACCATTGAAAAAAATAGACGGCTGAAAGACGCCACATTAGTTTGGGCATAACACCAATGGCATGTACAATTTCGAGAACGGGTCCGAAAACTTTCTGAATAAAAGACTTGCCCCTATCTTTATTTCTTATATGTGCAAGTTCGGCATCCGTAGGCGGTATCTCAGGTGTTTTAAAAACAGACCATAAAATAGTTCCCATGGAAGCTACCGCACCTAAAAAGAAACTATAATACACCCACGTCGGGATTGCCGACACTACCTCGGTGGTGGTTGAACAAAGGCTTCCACTTGCCGAAGGAACACTGAACCAATCTTGAAAAAGGAACAATGAAAAATTCGCCAGGGTGATACCTGCACCCACAAACAGACTTTGCATTTGAAAACCGTACGTCAATTGGTTATCGGGCAATTTATCACCCACAAAGGCCCTGTACGGTTCCATAGCTGTATTGTTGGCGGCATCTAAAATCCAAAGAAGCCCTACGGCAAACCACAAATGAGAACTAAAGGGAAATACAAACAGACATAAACTTGCTACTATGGCACCAATCAAGAAAAAAGGTTTGCGACGTCCCCACCGCGGTGACCAAGTTTTGTCAGAAATCGCCCCGATTATCGGCTGAATCAACAACCCGGTAACTGGACCTGCAAGATTGAGCAAAGGAAGTTCTTCGTGATGTGCACCAAGAAAAGAAAATATAGGATTTATTGCGGTCTGTTGTAGCCCGAAACTAAACTGGATTCCAAAAAAACCCACATTCATGTTCCATATCTGCCAAAAACTCAGCTCAGGCTTCCGTATTTTCATTGTTACACTAGTTTAGTCGAAAAAAATTCTACTCAATATAGTGTTTTTTAATGCTTGAACAGTTGAAAATCGAAGTAAGAATGCATGATAAGGTTTAAGAAACCTTTGATGAGAAATTTAAAGTATTTGCAAAAAATCGACAACGATTTAAAAGCGGTGTCTATTACTTCAAGAATTCAATGTTTCGTTGTAGCCCTGAGAATTTAGTTCTTTTTACTGCTGATTTTTGAAAGACTTTTTTGAAAACGTCTTCGGTTATTTCTTGCCAATCTTTTTTGGTCATCGACAACAATTCAGGATGCGGATTGAATAAAGGCTCATTGTGGGGTTTTGAAAACCGGTTCCAGGGGCAAACGTCTTGACAAACATCGCAACCGAACATCCAATCATCAAATTTTCCATGAAACTCATTCGGAATCTCATTTTTTAATTCGATGGTAAAGTAGGAAATACATTTGCTTCCATCGACCACATAAGGTTCAACTATGGCTTCTGTTGGGCAAGCATCGATACAAGCCGTGCAGGTGCCACAGTGATCGGTGACGGGCAAATCATATTCCAATTCCAAATCAACAATAAGTTCGGCAATGAAGTAAAATGAACCGACTTGTTGGGTAAGTAGATTGCTGTGTTTTCCAATCCAACCCAGACCACTCTTAGCCGCCCACGCTTTATCTAAAACGGGTGCTGAATCAACAAAGGCACGACCATTAACGTCACCAATCTCCTCGGAAATAAACTCTTGCAACAGTTTTAGCTTTGATTTGATAACATGATGATAATCGTGGCCATACGCATATTTCGACAACTTATAACTATCATTTTTCTGTGTTTCTTCCGGATAATAATTCAGCAATAGTGAAATGACCGATTTTGACCCTTCGACCAGCTTGGTAGGGTCTAGTCGCTTGTCAAAATGGTTGGCCATGTAAGCCATTTCGCCATGCATATTATTCTCTAGCCATTGCTCCAATCTCGGAGCCTCCTCTTCCAAAAATTCGGCCTTTGAAATACCGCATGACAAAAAACCAAGACGTTTGGCCTCGGTTTTTATAGCTTTTGCATATTCTGGTTTTCCTAACATTTTGATGTGGTCACCCGACAATTTGATAATGACGAAGGTACTAATCTTAATCTAGGATTTTACAATGCACAACATTTTAAGGTCACATCAGGCTCTGGCAGTCTGAAGATTTCACACAGGCTTGAACTTTCAAATTTGAACAAATAAAAACGGTCGAAGTAGTTTGAAAAAACCTACTTCGACCGTATACTTTTATGGCCTGTTCGCTAGTTAGTTACACCTAGGCAGCCCGTTTTATGTATTAATCCAATGCCCAAACATCGTTATACTTTTGATCTAAGCTTCCATCATTTCCTCCTATTACCCATATTTTATCATCGAATACGGCGGTAGTATGGTCACCTCTAACTGGAAAAGTTTCGTCACCCGACGCTTGTTCCCAAGTAATACCATCTGCACTGAACCAGATATCGTTCACAGCAGTTGAGGCATATCCAGCGATAACCCAAAGTTTACCATCGAATACTGCCGCTGTAGGATTTACACGGGCAGAAAACTCAGCTGCTCCAGTGGCCTGAGACCAAGTTATACCGTCGGCACTGTACCAAACATCATTCAATCTTTTGATACCATCCCAGCCACCGATTACCCAAATCTTATCGTCAAACACTACAGTGGTGTGACCAGAACGGGCTGAAAACTCAGCCGATGCAACTACCTGTTCCCAAACTTCTCCGTCGGTTGTGGACCAAACATCATTCATATAGGTACCATCATAACCACCCATTACAAAAAGCCGATCACCCAAAACTGCAGAAGTCAATCCATCACGTTTTGCAAAAGCGGCCTCTGAAGTCAATTCTACCCAATCGGTACCATTGACACTAGACCATACATCGTTCATATAATATTGCTCATCTCCAGATGGATTCTCTGGTGTGGGAGCGACTTCGCGGATCGAAGTACCTCCCATCACCCACATTTTGTCTTGAAAGACAGCAGTTGCATGACTTGCTCTTCCAAGAAAACCAGGTTCTTCAGTAACTAAAGACCAAGCGGCCCCATCACTAGTCGACCAAACCTCTTCTTGAAACCCTGCAGAATCTCTTCCGCCTATTACCCAAAGCTTATCTCCGAAGGCAACCGAAGAAAGAGCAATTTTTGGAGAAAACGCAGCTGCTTCAACTGTTGCCGCAGCAGGAACTCGCAATCCTCTTGTAGTAAATCCAAAAACCCCGCTCGCCGTGGTAGCGCCCTCAGTATCTTTAGCAATCACTTTCCAATTGTATGGTGTCAAAAAATGAAGGCGTTCGGTTCCTGTAACCGTGGTTGCGCCAACTGCACCAGACAACAATGTTGTTGGATCGGCACTACCATCAAGAAAAACATCATAACTAACAGTATCGCCATCGGGATCGGTGGCGGTCTCCCAGGTTAATGTGGGTAATACGTCAACACCTTCGGCGCCATCTGCCGCTGTCAACAAATCAAAGGCGGCTGGTGCCTGGTTCACAGGATCCGGATCCGGATCAATCTTGGGTGGCGTAGAATCATCACTTTTGCTACACGATAAAAGTGCAATTCCCATTAAACCAAATAAACTAATACGCGTTGTCTTCATAAGATTATATTAAAGGTCAATATTTTTGTTATTTTACAAAATTCAATACTAATTTTAAAAAAAGAGCTCACTATTCCCAATAGTCTTAATATCATGCAAATTTTCTTTACACGAGAACATTTACAATAAAAGTATCACATTTCTTTTACGATTTACAACCTTTTTTCTTTTATATAGAAAGTAACTACTTACAAATATTCTACATCTTTCCCCAGTTTCAAAAATTTACCGAACAAGCGCAACTTTTCTGGTTATAACACCATTTTTTATGTTTTTCCCGACAATGGCAGCTCACAATTTTATTTTTATAATATCATTTTGTCAAAATATAATTATTCGGGGAATGAAATCACATCTTTTTTAGACAACCCGAGCGCACGAAAAACTAATATTATTTCTTCTACAAAACCTTCTCCTATTAGTATCAAACAATTCCGAATAAACATAAAAATCATCCATTTACACTTCTTCGACGCCATTCTGCACATATAGACCAAAGTTTCGATGATTACCTATTACTTTCAGGACATAAAAAACCAACAAAAATTAGGTTATGAAAATTAGGTTGAAAATTTCGCTATGTCTACTGGCCAGTAGTGCACTGACAATAACAGGATGTTCTAAAGACGGTGACGTGGGTGCCATCGGGCCACAGGGCCCACAAGGTGAACAAGGAATACAAGGCATCGAAGGGGAGCAAGGTATCAAAGGGGATCCCGGAAATGCGAATGTAAAACATTATGATATCATAGTTTCGAATACAGATTGGAGTGCGAACTTGCACTTTGGGGCGAGTAATGAATATAGATATTATACTGTTCCCGCAGATAGTACCGGGGGGATAGAATTATACAATTTTTATAATGAAGGAAATATAGTTTTGGCTTATGCCAAGCCTAATTATGCTTCGGATTCGGGAAGGGGAACTGCGATAAACATTACCAAGCTCTTACCATATATAGGAATGGTTTCTACTTCAACGGAGAAATTTGGCCTACTAATAGAGCAACAAGCTAACACTAATCGCCTTTTATTGGCAAAAACAATCAATGGATATGAGCCTGACCGTATTCCAGATGAAGACGTGCCGACTACTATCGACTTTCGAATCGTACTCATCGAATCGTCCAATGCAGTATCGGAAATAGCTGGAAAAGCAAGCCTATTGAACAACCTTAAGTCTTCGGGAGTAGATGTGAGCAACTATAACGCTGTGATGAATCATTTTGGACTGGAATAGCTTAGGGAATCGAACCAAAAGGGAACATACTTATTTAGCGCATGTCTAGATTTCGTTTCCTAAATTTAACTAAGGCATTCTTAGGTTTTAAGGTGATCAACGGTTTGATTTCTATTACATCTTTCACTCGAACGATTTCAAACCGTGATACGAGTTGTACGATGGTCAATATCATCTCGAACATAGCAAAATTATTGCCAATGCATTTTCTTGGGCCTGCCCCAAAAGGAAAGTAAAAAGAGGAATAATTTCTGGCTTTATCAGATTTAAAACGCTCAGGCATAAATTTTTCAGGCGATTCCCAAAGATCAGGATGCCTATGAATTTCATAAATGGAAAAAAGTAGGCTTGAGCCCTTTTCTAAAGTGAACCCATTAAAATTATCTGCTTCTAAATTTACGCGATCTATAAAATAGGCTGGCGGGTACAATCGCATGGATTCTTCAATAACCTGGGTAACAATCTGGGAAGACATTACCAATTGCATTAAGTCTTGCTCACTATTCCCCATCTTTTCAAACTCATTTAGTATCTGTTTCTGCCATTCAGGGTGATGCGCCAAAAGCTGTACCGTAAAACTGAGGGTGTTCGCCGTTGTTTCATGACCGGCAACAAAAAGCACTAAAATCTCATCGATCAATTGTTCTTCCGACATGGCACTTCCATCGTCATAGCGCGCATCCAAAAGCATGTCTAACAGATCGTCGTAACGTTTAGAAGACTTCTTTCTGCGAATAATGATATCACGTAAAATAGCCTTCGATGCTTCGGCCAATTTGATATGTTCCTCTATTTTTCCCGAGGCCCTGAAATACCAACCCAGATAGGGCTGTCGCAATTCTTTCACCAGCATTTTTTGATTCATTTCGGTACTATGCTGAAGTTGCGCAATTTCTTCATCGCTCGCGGCATTGCTGAACAATGACCGCACTACGGTTTTAAAGGCCAAATCGTTAAAAATGGGAAATACGTCAGTAGTTATGCCAGTTTCGACTCCCGACAGGGCTTCTATGATTGTTTCTTCGATGCTTCCCAATAGCTTTGCAAGTTGCTTTTTATGAAAAGCAGGTTGTATTAATTTTCGTTGCCTTCGCCAATGTTCACCCTCCGAAGTCAACAACCCTTTACCGAGATACTTTGCTAAATCTACCGTCTGTATGGGGGACTTTGTATAATTCTTCCAATTCTTTTGAAGCACATATTCGGCGAGCGCGGCATCACGTGAAAAAATTACGGAATTCTTAAAACCAATCTTTAAGCGAAAAACGTCACCATGCCTTTTAAAGTTATCTAGATGAAATGGCAGTGGATTTTTTAGAATATCCAATGAATGCAATAAAAATTGAGGTAAAGATACTACGGGTATTCTCTTTTGCATTTTGGTTTACTCTAAATTATCTAAAAATGAGATTAAAATAGACCTGGTTGGGCACCACCCTTCACTCTGCCCAAATGCTTATAGGCCAACTCGGTAACCTCGCGACCTCTTGGAGTTCTCATGATAAAACCTTGTTGAATCAAAAAAGGCTCGTAAACTTCCTCAATCGTCTCAGCACTTTCAGAAACGGCAGTGGCCAAAGTCGTAATCCCTACCGGACCACCTTTGAATTTATCAATTATGGTAGTTAAAATTTTATTATCCATTTCATCAAGACCATGCGCATCAACATTCAAAGCCTTAAGGCTAAATTTAGAAATGTCCATATCAATGTTGCCATTGCCTTTTATCTGTGCAAAATCACGTACTCTTCTCAGAAGTGCATTGCATATACGGGGTGTACCCCTACTTCGTCCCGCAATTTCGATAGCCGCATCTGGTGTAATCGGTACTTTCAAAATTTCAGCGCTCCGCTCAACAATTGTAGATAGCAGCTCGGTATCGTAATACTGTAATCGACTCTGAATTCCGAATCGTGCCCGCATGGGCGCCGTCAGTAGACCTGATCGGGTTGTTGCTCCTATTAGGGTAAAGGGATTCAAATTGATTTGAACCGACCTTGCATTGGGTCCGGTCTCGATCATGATATCGATTTTGTAATCTTCCATGGCCGAATAGAGGTATTCTTCCACAATGGGACTCAGTCGGTGAATCTCATCGATAAAAAGCACATCACGTACGTCTAGATTGGTAAGCAACCCGGCCAAGTCACCGGGTTTATCCAATACAGGCCCTGAGGTGATTTTAATGCCTACCCCCAACTCGTTAGCCAAAATATGGGCCAAAGTAGTTTTTCCTAATCCTGGGGGGCCATGAAACAACGTATGATCTAAGGCTTCATTGCGCTGATTTGCCGCCTCGACAAAGACCTTTAAATTTTCCAACACCTGTTCCTGTCCAGTAAAATCATCAAAAGTAACCGGTCTTAGGGCTCTTTCAATGTCCACTTCCTCGGAAGAAAAATTACCCGTTGTTGGGTCTAAATGCTCGTTCATAGGCTAACAAAGATAGGTAAATTAGGTATAGACCTCCATTATAATTTCAGTAAGACCAACCGTGCTTACATATATTTTGACAGGTATTATCCTTCCTTTCAAATGAAGTTTCACACTATTTAACGTTAATGAAATAAATACAAATAATTCGTAAATTCAGCCTATGCAAAAAACAAAATATTCCTCGGGCATTTTACAATATATTCCTTTTTTTTATGTGATATGGTCCGATGACCTTCTATCCGCTTCCGAAATCGAAGTGGTAAAAAAATCATTTGAACACGACGAATCACTTATTGATTCGGACAAAAATACGATGCTCGAGTGGTTAAAAAGAGACCATCCCCCTGCCAATACAGAATTAAAAAACTGGAAACATACTATTTCGAACTCTGGGGTGAAGCTGGTCGAAAGTGAAACCTACCCTCTTTCTTCTTTTAGCCAAAAATTAGTATGCAGCTATAAAAGCGAATGCCCCTTTAATGAGCAATTAAAACATATCGAAATAAATTTGGGCATACAGCCCAACCACTACAACCACTTGTTCGAGGTAGCGGTGGTACACGAGAAAACATCAAATTATTATAATGCTTCCGAATTGGACGCCCTTCTAAAGGGTGAGCATGCCGAACACCTTGATGCCTTTCGTGCACTTCTGGCCGATCCAATCTTTGATTGGCAAATAAAAAGGAACAAGGAAGATTTTAGACAAAAGGTACTTGAACAAGTTAAATTTTTAGGAGCAAAAGGATACGGGGCAATGGCCTACCCAAAAGCCTATGGGGGCATCGAAAACATGCCGGCCTATGCCCATATTTTTGAAAATCTGATGTATGTTGATGGCAGCCTCGCCATAAAGTTTGGCGTGCAAGTCGGACTTTTTGGGGGAAGCATTCAAAAACTAGGCACCAAAAAACATCACGACCATTATTTACAAGATGCCGGTGCCGTAAAATTGCTTGGGTGCTTTGCGATGACCGAAACCAGACATGGTTCAAACGTGCGCGGCATTCGTACCACGGCCACTTACATCAAGGAAACTGAGCAGATCGTAATCCATACGCCCGGAAAAAATGATAATAAAGAATATATCGGCAATGCACTGCACGCCAAAATGGCAACGGTCTTTGCCCAGTTGATCGTCGCTGGAAAAAACGAGGGTGTACATGCCATCTTAGTGCCCTTGAGAAACGAAAACCACGAACTTCTACCCGGTATCACCGTTGAGGATAACGGTTACAAATTGGGCTTGAACGGCGTGGACAACGGCAAAATATGGTTCGACCAAGTTTTAGTGCCTCGTGAAAATCTATTGAACAAATATGGTGATATCGATACGACGGGCACCTATCAATCCGAAATAAAGAATCCGAACAAACGCTTTTTCACCATGCTAGGTACTTTGGTCGGCGGGCGCATCTGTGTGGCACGAGCCGGATTAGGCGGAGCCAAAATGGCCCTAACCATTGCCGTGAAATATGCTTTGGGCAGGCGACAATTCAACGATAGCGTTAAGATTCAGGAAGACCTTATTATGGATTATCCTACCCATCAATTGCGATTGACGCCAAAAGTGGCCGAATGTTATGTGCATAGTATCACCTTAGACCATATTATGCAGGCTTATGCCGATGACACTTCAAACGACAAGCGTAAAATCGAGACCCAAGTGGCTGGACTCAAATCAATAATTACATGGTTTGCAAACGATGCGATTCAAGAATGCAGGGAAGCCTGTGGTGGCAAAGGGTATCTTATAGAAAATAGAATCGCGGACCTAAAGGGAGACGTAGATATTTTTACAACCTTTGAAGGAGATAATACTGTTCTGCTGCAATTGGCAGCTAAGGGTATTTTGTCAGATTTTAATTCTGAATTCAATAGCGCCGGATTTTCTTCAGTACTAAAATTGCTGGGGTCGCAAATCAGTGACAAACTCACTACTATAAATCCGGTTTATTCAAACAAAATCGACAAAGAGCATTTGTTCAACACCAAGTTTCACAGACATGCATTTCAATATCGCACAAGAAGATTGACCTATACATTAGCAATGCGCATTCGCAGTTATATTAAAAAGGGCATGCCTTCGTATCAGGCATTTCTTAAGGTACAAGACCATTTACTAGCGTTGGGCAAAGCGTACAGCCATGAATTGGCCTATCATATGTATGTTAATTTCACTGAAAATATTGCCGACGAGAAGAATCGACTGCTTTTTGAAAAACTTGGAACCTTATATGCACTCAACCAAATTAAGGAGAATGCGTTTTGGTTTCTCGAACAAGGCTATATTGGCAGCACAAAGTCAAAGGCCATTCGTCAACGCGTAGAACGATTATGTTCTGAATTACGCCCACATATGGAGGTATTGGTCGATGGCTTCGGGATTCCAGACCATCTTATGACCGCTCCCATTACAAATTGACATTTCCTAAACCCGGACTATCACTGGGGTATAAAATCCCCTTTTTTAGATGGAACAAGCCGGTAAAAGGATCATTCAACATATCTAAATGTCCATCTAAATCGGCAAACTGAATATTCGGTCTTGACAACGCAAAATGGAGTCCGGCAGAAATTCCCAGGCTGCACTCGTCAATACAGCCGACCATTGCTTCCAAGTTTGCGGATTTTGCCACGGAATTCACATGCAGGCCTTCTACTATGCCGCCCACCTTCATTATTTTAATGTTCACCATGTCGATGCGTTGGTGCTGCGCCAAACGAAATGCATCGGCCAAGGTTTTAATACTTTCATCCGCCATAACCGGTAAACCAACGTTTTTGGTTACTTCCCCTAAATTTTCTTCTTTTCCGATTTTTGTGGGCTGTTCGAATATTTCTATTCCAACCTCATCCGTGGCATTGACAAAAGCTATCGATTCTGCCACCGAGTACCCTTGATTACCATCAAATCGCAGGACCAGTTCAGGAAACTTTTCACGTAGCAATTTCATTTTTTCAATATCTTCCTCGAGTTGAAGTCCGCCTTTAATCTTAAGAATAAAAAATCCTTGTCTAACGAATTCCCTTGCCTGTTCGATGGTCTCCTTACTTGATAAAATACCAATTGTAATGCTCGTCGGGATGCTACTTCGAAAGCCACCTAAAAATTGATATAATGGCACATCCGCCTTCCTAGAAATCAGATCATACAAAGCCATATCGACCATGGCCAATGTCGAGGAATAATCTTTTAATAGCTGTTTTAACTCTTCAATTATTTTGATATAGGCAAAAGGGTTTCTACCTTTCAATAAGGGAACAATTGTATTTTGTATGGCCTGTTCGACCTGTTCTGCGGTTTCTCCTGTGACAACTTCATCCGGTGCCGCACAACCATAACCTACAATCAAGCCTTCCGATTCTAGTTTAAGTATAAAGTTGACCGATTTTGATACTGTTTCATATGCAATGGTATAAGGTGTCGCTAATTTAATATCAAAACGCTCATACGACACTTTGGTAATTTTCATCAATATCTTTTTTGGTACAGTTCTTCCAAAGGCGTATTCTTTATCGACTCGACGAAACGGACCATATGGTGAATCATGAGCTCCCACATTTTTCGCCCTTTCTCGGCACTCGCTTTTGTGGCGTCTCCCATGACCCCACTTTCTGAAATTTTATTCGTTTGAACGTACCAATTAACGCCGCGTTCATTATCGTAATCAAGAAACTTACTGCCAAAATTCATCGTTTCATTGACTGCTTTATCCATTTGCACCAAATCGGGTCGCAGCGCCAAGGCCGTACTTGTTTCAATCTCGCCGGCGTGAATATCATTAGGCGTATCGATAAGATTGTACAAATCAACATCACTCGTCTCACCGGTATCAACACACACAAAAATCTTGGCATCGCGGTTGATCATTTGGGCCGCATAGGTCAACGTAGGTTCATTATCGCCATGACCGTTTAAAATAATAATTTTCTTAATCCCATTTTTGGCAAGGCTCATACCAATATCATAGACGAATTTCGAGAGTGCATCATTGGTAACGCTCAGCGTACCTTTAAAATCGTCATGATGGTACGAAACCCCAAAAGGAATAGTAGGCAACACCAAAGGTTTAGGTTCCTCACAAGCTTCAGCCACTTTAAAGGCCATATATTTGGCGTCAAAATAATCAATATCCACAGGTAAATGTGGGCCATGTTGTTCTATGGCGCCACAAGGTAAAATGGCAGTATCTACAGTTTTTAGATACGCCTCAATCTCTGGCCACGTCATCTGTTCCCAAAGGAAGCTGCCTTTCTTATACGGTTCTTTCATGCTTTTAATAATTTAAATTGGGCGAAGACTAAGGATACGAATTGGGAAATACATTTCCTATTAATTCAAATACTCGTTTACAATTATAGCGAATGGAGAAAGCATTTTTCGTTATTTCTCTTCGGATAAAAAATAAGCCGATTCCAAAGCCCCATCTTCCATTATAAAGGTATGCCATTTTCGATCTAGAAGCTGTACGGCACCATCACTATATTTTGATAGGATTGAAAATAAAGGTTTCCGGATGTGTTGTGGTAAATCTGACAAGAGACTTCTTTCATTATCAAAACGTAATTTTACGATTTCAGGGTGTGATTTCGCAATTTTCAGGGTGTGCTCATTTTTGTCTATCAGATTTTTTTGTAGTAGAAGATTATATAAGTGTGCCGCGTCACTTCCAATTTGTTTTACCTTTTGTTGACCAAGTGCCTTAAGTCCATTTTCGATTTGGTTTTCGGAATAGCCACAGCGCTTCGGATCCTCATCCAAAGCTTTTAGCATACCGACAATTCTCCGACATTTCTCACATTTGCCACATGGAAGCATGCGACCTTCAAACTCGTGGGCAGCATGGCATGACACCTGGTGTTGTTGAAGATCGGGATAACGTTTTACCAACACTTTGAGGATAAGAAGCTCCGAAAGGCTTCTTAAAATGGAATATTGGTACATATTCCATCCTTTCTTTTGGTAATATCTCGTCAGTGCATTGTCAAAATACTTACTCTGGTCATACAGCCCATTATAATGACTGATACCGTTATGGTTACCTTTTACCGTAGTGTCATATTCATTACCAATTAGAATATTTGCAATTCCGCGTTTGCGCGCAACGGGCAATACGCCAAACAGAAAAACAGCGACCGTCCATAAACGGATGGGGTAAATATCTGCTCGAATGTTCTGAAAATTTTCCTTTATAAATGGCATCTGTTTTACCATCCAATTAAAAATACGATCACTATTGCACCAAGGTTTTACGGTATTGGGCTCAATTTTTTCAAAATGTTCATGGGCATTAATCGCAGTAAACCAATGCCTACCCGATTCATTAATAAACACCGGATGTGGTTCGCCAATTTCCTTTATTATACCGTAAGTAAGCAGACTATCTTTCCCCCCGCTACTGAGAATGGCATATTGATTTTTATCAGTAACCGCTCTTTCTTTATTCAGTTTCAGATTTGCAAAGCAGGTGTTGACAAAATTCAAATCAGCTGCTGTATAACGTTCTAATTTTTGTATTGTAAGATTATCGAAAGGAGGTTTTAAAAATTCATTTTTCACCAAAAACTTATTGACCACTATTTCACGTGAGGTATTCTCCATCATGTCAAGAAGAAAACGCTTATCAGCCGCATCGTAAAGACCGTCGAGGGTGATTGTCTTAAAA
Organism: Kriegella aquimaris; assembly: GCF_900103215.1. Classification (GTDB taxonomy): domain Bacteria; phylum Bacteroidota; class Bacteroidia; order Flavobacteriales; family Flavobacteriaceae; genus Kriegella; species Kriegella aquimaris. The sequence continues at coordinate 89,062 of NZ_FNGV01000009.1, read as the reverse complement.
AAAAGTCCGTAATTAAGGGCGACCTGCGCAAGCATCATAGAAGCCAAATTGGCATCTACAGCACTACTTTTATCGAAATAGGCATTTTTATAGGAATAGATAAGTTCATTACTTACCTCCCCACCATCATTTTTAACTATCGTATAGGTAGCTTTGACCCGTTTTGGCTCAATGATAACTTGATGAACCTTTAGTTCATTAAAAACAACGAGGGTGCGAATGTCATTCATTTTATCTTCGACTTCAATAAAGCAATGAGTTTATCGGGCCCATGGGCTAGAACGTCGAAAGTGGGCAAACCCGTTTCAGCCGTCAATGCCTCACAAGCCGGCAATATTTCTTCCGGTTCCATAAGTTCATGATTCAACGTTATGGCAATTACTTCCTTTCCCGAGATTACCTGAATGGCATTTATCTGTTCTTTTATGGAATGTAATTTATACCCCGGAAAACCATCATACTCCACCCTTTTCGGTGCATGCTGTAAAATAACGTAATCGGGTCGACCGGCTGCCAAAATTTCAAAACCTCCCGGATAAGCGGGGTTCATTAAACTTCCTTGACCTTCAATGATTATTACATCAGGGTCTTCATTACGCCAAGCGCTTACTACGGCATGTTCTATTTCCCCGGAAACAAAATCATTTATACAACTATCCATGACCATACTGTACTTCGCCCCTTGCATCCAAGCGGTCTGACCGGTTCCAATCATTTCGGCCTTCACTCCGCTATTGCGAAAACCATGTACTAACAGCCAAGCTGTGGTACGCTTGCCAATAGCAGAGTCGGTTCCTAACACTGCTAGCTTAAGACAAGACACTTTCTCAATATCCCCAGTAAAAAAATGAAGCTTGTCGCGATCCGGGGTTCTTCTTATATCACGCACGCGACACTCATTTGCCTCGGCAAGGCGCATCAAATCTTTATCGTTTGTCAAAAAATCATGCAATCCGCTATCAACGTTCCACCCCATTTCCAATGCCTTTTTTATGGTAATTTTGGCTTGTGCAGGCATTCTTCCCCCATCTGGGGCAAGCCCCATAACGAGCGATTTAGGCACTTGGTTCATGTCGGTAAGCTTTTTGGTAGCCTCCCCAATACTTTTGAAGATTGGTATGCCATTATTTTTGCCATCAAGCACTTTTCCCGCATCTTGACCTGCATAATTGCTATCGATGACCCCCACAACATCATAACGCTCGGTAAAACGAACGAGGCCATGAGCCGTTTTTCCATTAGGCGTGTTGAAACCTTGTTCACAATAGACCAGCGCTTTGCCATCAATAGATTCTTCTTTCATAACACTAATATTTCGCTGTTAAAACCGAAACATAGCGATCCGGTTCAAAATTATGTTTTTCATCCATTTCCAATAAAGCAATGAGTCCGGCCGTGGCTGCAGGCAAAATACGCAACCCTTCCTTTTTAAGTAAAAAACTACTCATTTCCTTCATTTTCTTATCACTAATATTGAATGCACTACCTTCGGATTGAATGAGCGCATAAAGGGCTTCTTCCCCATCAAAACTATGCCAGTTCACCAATGGTTCATTATACTTGGTTTCTTTGGCGATGTGCGGATCTAAATCCTTACAAAAGTCCAGACCCTGTATAAATGACTGTACTATCGGATTCTTTCGAGATGACGAGGCAGCTATCATTTTAGGAATTCGTGACGTCTTCCCTCGTTTATACATGCTTACAAAGCCTCTATAAATACCGGCGAACAAGGTTCCGTTCGAAACCGGAGCTGCACAATATTTGGGGGCATCACCCAACTCTTCAATTATTTCAAAAGCGATTTGTGAATATGCGGAAATCTGCAATGGCGTATTCGCACCACCAGGGTTTGCATCGTACCAATCGTTCTGTTGTGCCAAGGCACTACTTTTGCGAACTACATCTTCATAACTGCCAGACAACTGAATAATTTCGGCGCCAAGCGATTTCATCTCTGCGAAACGATCGGTCTGATAAGACTCAGGAATGTAAATTTTACATTTGATACCCGCTAGATTAGCGGCCAATGCAACTGCCACGCCATAATTTCCACAAGTTGCAAGTGAAGTTACTTCATACTTTCTTCGAAGTGCATCATACATTTGGGCAAAAGCTATGCGATCTTTTTGTGTGCCGGTAGGGTTGTCACCCTCGTACTTAAGATAAAGCTGTCGAATATCAAACTCCCTTTCCAAAGTTTTTGCCCTGTTCAGTGCGGTATCACCTACTTCCAAGTTTATGATATCTTCATAACATTCTAGCCTATCAATTAGCGACTTACTTTCGTCTTTAACGAAATCAGCCAACTTTTCGGTTTCTGCGGAAACCTTATTATCGGAAGTCTTTACACCGTCCCTAAGATTCATATAACACTACTATTTTGTAAAAAAGCCATAGTTGTTCTGCAAAACATCAATTAAAGCAACTTTCCAATACTTAACTATTCAAAAGTGCCTCCTTTTTACAATGGAAAATCCATTATAAATACTTTATTAAAATAAGCTAGAATTGTTGATTAATCCTAATACTTTTTTAGAGATACTTTGATAATTAAGAAAAAACAAAAACGCTATTAAAAGCTAACCACCTCTTAATATAAATCACCTATTGACAACACTCACAAAAGTGTGAAACAGCCTATTTTTCTTTGTGAAGTTCGGAGGTATCCAGAAAATCAAGAATAGTTATTTTGGCCTTTCCGTATAGGTATACCTTCGATGAACCACTTGAAGAAAGTTCGAAAGTATCTAGGGCGTTAACTATTGCGGTAGATGAATCGTTTGAGTTCAAGGTTACATTATTAGCTTCAAATCGTTCGGCTTTCAAGTTGGCATTCTCTAGAAGATTCACCATAAATGTGTTGGCTGTACCTTCCATTTTTAGAGAGGCATTCTTATACATTTTAATCGTGTTGCTATCACTCCCCGAATAGACCTGAACATCAATCCTATCCTTTAAAACAATGTTTACCGAATCACCATCGAGATTGAAATCGCCAGAACTATTACCCTCCATGTTGATATTAATAAACGGGGCATCCGCCGTGAGTTCTAATTTGGAGCTTCCGTATGTATTAACATTTAACTCATCGGACTTAATCACATCTTTCATACGAATGCGACCATCGTTCATTGCTATATTATTCAATTCAAAATAGTTGATGGTAATATCAAGTTTTTTTTTCGAGGTAATCTTGTAATATGAACTTATGACCAGGGTATTGTCTTGCACATCAAATTTCAAAACATCGATCAAGTTATCATCGGCGGTAATCTGATATCCTTCTTGAGATGATTTTTGAAGTACTATTTCAAGATCATCATTTAACTTAATACCATTGAATGGGGGGAGATTCTCTACGACCTCGACGACATTTTTATTACCCTTAATTTTAGGCTTCCGTTGAGCAAAAGCTTGAAAGCAAAATATAAGGGTACATAAAACGATTAAATTTTTCATAGCAGCATTCTAGTTACGGGTTTCTCAAGACCTGAAATATGGAACAAATAACATCCCCACGGCAAAAAGACCCCTTTATAACCCCATCATGGGGCTACAACTAAATATATCAAAAAAAATGCCCAACTTATACAGCTGGGCATTTTTTTATTTATTTAGACAAGTTTAATGTTGTAACTCTTCTTCATCGTCTAGCAACGGAACCGTTTGCGGGATAAAGTCTTGTCCTGGAATAATATATTCTCCTTTTTCATCAACCTTACTATAGTCATAGGCCCATCTATGAACGTGTGGTATTTCACCGTGCCAGTTACCATGAATAGGCTCTAAAGGTGTTGTCCATTCCAATGTATTTGCTTTCCATGGATTTTGAACTCCTCTCTTTCCGTAGAAAATGCTACTAATGAAATTATAGGCGAAGATCAACTGGGCCCCTGCAGTAATCAGTGCAAAAACGGTCATCAACACCTGTATATCGGTCAAATCGTCGAACATCGGAAAATTGGTATTCTCGTAATACCTTCTCGGCACCCCGGCCATACCTACAAAGTGCATAGGGAAAAAGATTCCATAAGATCCGACCGCCGTAATCCAGAAATGAACATATCCTAAATTCTTACTCATCATTCGACCATGGAACATTTTAGGGAACCAGTGATAGATACCCGCAAACATACCATATAGTGCCGAGATACCCATTACCAAGTGGAAGTGAGCTACTACAAAATAAGTATCATGAACGTTGATATCCAACGTACTATCTCCCAAGATAATTCCCGTTAGACCTCCTGATATAAATGTAGATACCATACCTATGGAAAACAGCATCCCAGGATTCAACTGTAAATTACCTTTCCATAGGGTGGTAATCCAGTTAAATGCTTTTACGGCAGATGGTATTGCAATCAATAAGGTAGTGAATGTAAATACAGAACCCAAGAACGGATTCATACCTGAAATAAACATGTGATGTCCCCAAACGATAGTCGAAAGAAAAGCAATCGCCAAAATAGAGGCGATCATCGCACGGTAGCCAAAGATAGGCTTACGGGCGTTGACTGCCATTACTTCTGATACGATACCCATTGCAGGGAGAATAACGATATACACCTCTGGGTGGCCTAAGAACCAAAATAAGTGTTCATATAAAACTGGTGACCCACCTTGGTAATGCAAGACCTCACCTTGAATAAAAATATCGGATAGAAAAAATGACGTTCCGAAACTTCTATCCATAAGTAACAAAAGACCTGCAGATAGTAATACGGGAAACGATATTACGCCGATTATTGCTGTCACAAAGAACGCCCAAATTGTCAATGGCAAACGTGTCATAGACATACCCTTGGTTCTTAAATTCAATACGGTAACGATATAATTCAGAGACCCCAATAAGGAAGATGCAATAAATATAGTCATTGACACCAACCAGAGTGTCATACCCAAACCTGAACCAGGTTGTGCCATTGGAAGGGCACTCAAAGGTGGATAAACCGTCCAGCCAGCAGCTGCGGGTCCTGCTTCAAGAAACAATGATAAAATCATTATCACAGAAGAGATAAAAAACATCCAATACGACAACATATTCAAAAAACCTGAAGCCATATCACGTGCACCAATCTGCAACGGAATCAAAAGATTACTAAAAGTACCGCTCAAACCTTGAGTCAATACAAAAAACACCATTAATGTACCATGTATGGTAACAAGTGCCAAATAAACATCGGCATCCATAACACCGTCAGGGGCCCATTTGCCAAGCAAAGCCTCAAAAACAGGAAACGATTCCCCTGGCCATGCCAACTGCATTCTGAACAGCAATGACATTGCTATACCTATAACACCCATAATCAAACCAGTAATCAAATACTGCTTTGATATCATCTTATGATCTTGACTAAATATATATTTAGTTACAAAGGTCTCTTTATGATGATGCCCATGATCTTCAACTTGTTCGTGTGCTGTGGCAGACATAATCTATTTATTTTTTTACTATTGTTCTTTAATTCTTTTTTTATTGTGCTGAAGCCATGGTCTTACCAAAAGTCTGTTGACTTTTAATCCACTCTTCATATTCTTCCTGTGTTTCGACAATAATCTTCATCTGCATATTGTAATGTGATTTACCACATATTTTATTACACAACAAAATATAATCAAACTCCCATGGATCTGAATTCGGCTCTCCCTTCGCTGCCTTTTCTGACCGTATCTTATTAATACGCTCTACTTTGTCAACTACATCAGCGTTTAATCGCATTTCTTCAGTAGTTTTATTAGGAGTAAATGAAAATTCGGTAATCATACCTGGTACACAGTTCATCTGAGCCCTAAAATGCGGCATAAAAGCAGAATGTAAAACATCCTGGGAACGCATTTTAAAATTAACTTTGCGGCCTACCGGAAGATGCAGCTCTTTTACAATAACATCATCGGCAGCATATGAATCGGCTTCATCAAGGCCTAACACATTTGCCTTATCGATATCGATCATTCTAACATTCGCCATACCTAAAACATTATCGTCGCCGGCATATCTAGCTGTCCAATTGAACTGTTGTGCGTATAATTCGACAATTAGCGGGTCATCATCATCATTCACATCCATAATGGTAGTCCAAGTGTAAAGTCCCCATAGAATCAAGCCGGCCAAAGTGATAACGGGTATGATTGTCCATATGAACTCTAAACGGTCGTTATCGGCATAAAACAAGGCCTTTTTGCCTTTTTCCCCGCGATACTTAAATCCAAAATAATGTAATAATGTTTGGGTCAAGGCCTGTACCGTAAAGATAATGATATAGGAAACCAGCTCCAATTTATCATAATCCGCACCATGCTCAGAAGCAGCTTCCGGTAACAGCATTTTACCATATTTCCAAAAGCTGAAAATTGTTATTCCATAGATAAATATAAGAAAAGCGAAAAGGAGATAACCGTTGTACTTGTTATCTTCATCATTTGCAACTTCGGATGTTTGTGCACTAAGCTGAGAAAATTCAAATATCTTGGTCATTTGCCAAATAGCAATTGCCACTAGAATCAAAACAGCTAAAGTTAATATTGTCGTCATCGTATATCTTTAGATATTATACCTTAAAAACCAATTAATAATGAAAATGTCTGCTCTCTTCGATAAACGGGTTACGCTTAGGCTGAAGCGGTGCCGTGGTCAATGCCCTGAAAACCCAGAATATAAAGAATCCGGCAAAGAACAGTATTGAACCTATCTCAGGAATACCGATAAACCATTGGTCTCCTACGGTAGCTGGCATAATCATATTAAATATATCCAAATAATGCCCCGCTAGAATCACAATACCAGCAAGAATCACAAACCAATTGATACGCTTATAGTCACTATTCATTAACAATAATATGGGGAAAATAAAATTCATTGCGATCATACCAAAGAATGGCAGGTTATAATCTTCTATTCGTGTAATGAAATAAGTTACCTCCTCAGGTATATTGGCATACCAAATAAGCATAAACTGGGAAAACCAGAGATATGTCCAAAAAATACTGATACCGAACATAAACTTGGCCAAATCATGAACATGACTATCATTCACCTCTTCTAAATAACCTCTAGATTTCAGGTAAATTGTTACCATGGCTATAACTGTGATACCCGATACGAACATACTTGCAAATACATACCAGCCGAACAATGTGCTAAACCAGTGCGGATCGACACTCATAATCCAATCCCAAGACATCATCGATTCTGAGATAAGATAAAAGACTAGAAAGGCTGCGGATATCTTAAAATTCAACTTAAAATTAGAATTGTCATTTGACTCATCTTGTCGCAACGAAAGCTTTCTCGAATACTCTCGGTATAAAATCCAACCTCCCAAGAATATAGCTGCACGAATCAAAAAGAAGATAGGGTTAAGGTACCCTGACTTGCCTTGCAGTAATTTATCATGTGCCACAACATCGGCATCCATCCATACAAACAAGTGATTCATATGCATTACGGAAAGTACCAAGATAACGAACACAACAATACCGCCGGGAACCACATATGCGGTTATTCCTTCCATAACTCGGAACAGTAACGGTGACCATCCTGCTTGAGCTGCCCGTTGTAACGCATAAAATGCCAACACTCCCAAAGCGATCATAAAAAAGAAAAACGCGGCCACATAAAGTGCTGCCCAAGGTCTGTTCTGAAGTTGATGTAACAAATGTTCATCATGCGAGGCATCATGTTCTTCACCATGCGCAACCGCACCGTGACTCTCGGCCACATGACCAACTTCCTCTCCATGGGACTCCCCATGACCATCACTATGACTTGCCACTATCGCTTTTGCTTCCTCCACAGTTCCTGGAGCAGACAAAAATCCGGTAACAATACATAGCGCACCCACTGCCATCAAAATAAAGGAGCCTATTTTTAATCTATTTGAAAACGTGTACATATCTATGTTCTATGTATTATTTTATTATAAGTCTTCTTTCAATTTCATCACATATTCGGAAACTTGCCACATTTCCTTGGTATCCAATTGTGAGGCATAAGAACCCATAGAGTTCAAACCATATTGAATGGTGTGATATGTAGTTCCCACAGTAATATTTCGAGCAACATCACTATAATTGGGTACCCCTAGAATCTTTTCCCTTTTTACCAATGTTCCTTGCCCGTCACCTTTATCACCATGACATATCGCACAGTAAATAGTATATAATTGCGCACCATTGGCCAAATTCTCATCTTTCTGAAGTGAATCTAAAGGACTCATCAACAACCTAGCCTGTTCTTTACCTTCTGGAGTGTTTTCAATTCCATATGGCATCCAACCTCTGGGTATCGTGTTTTCTGCAGGCAACATTGCCTCTTGTCCGTTGGGTAAAAAATCAACTTCTCCATATGTCTCGTAACCTACAGGCTCATACATATTGGGAAAATACTGATAATTCGGACTCCTATCCTTTTTACAGGAAGCAACTAAGAGAACCAACCCTAATACAATTCCTAATTTGCTAAAACTGTTCATATTCAATGACTGTTTTTTTCTGATATATTAATCTCCACAGCTCCCGTATTACGCAACAAATCCCACAACTCGTCTTCATTGTCATGTATTTCAACTTCCATAACGAAATGGTCGTCGGTAGTTCGTACATCAGGATTTTCAGCCTCCTTAAATGGCCACAACCTACTTCTCAAGTAGAACGTAATAACCATTAAATGCGCAGCAAAAAACACCGTAAGTTCAAACATAATGGGCACAAAAGCCGGCATATTCTCTATGTAACTAAAACTTGGTTTACCACCGATATCTTGAGGCCAGTCTTGAATCATGATATAGTTCATCATAACCGTAGCCACTGACAAACCTAAACAACCATAAATAAAAGAAGTTATGGCAATTCTCGTCGGAGCCAATCCCATAGCCTTGTCAAGACCGTGAACGGGAAACGGGCAGTACACCTCTTCGATGTGGTGTTTGGCCGCCTTCACCTTTTTGACCGCATGCATAAGCACATCGTCATCATCGTAATATGCGTGTATAACTTTAGATGCCATATCTATTTTTTGTTGTTTAATTTTTCTGCCTGTCCAGCCCAATCGTCTCTTTGCGCCCTACCAGGAAAAGAGCCGGTAATAGAATCGAGTAAATCGTATTCCTTTTCGGTCATTCTGCTTACTTGCGCAAAAGTGTATATACCGATCTCGTTTAAGGTCTCCTCCATTTTAGGACCAACACCTTTCACCTTCTTAAGATCATCGGCTGTATCTTTTGTCGGGTCAAAAACACCTAAAGCACCTAGCAAAGCAGAAACCTCTTCTTTCTTTTCGACTGGGGCAACCTTCGGTTTTTCCACTACAGCCTTTTCAATCGTTGCGCCTGGTCGATTATCTGGCATAATAGTGATCTGATAAAGCGGTTTTCCAGCTTCTCTTAACTTCTTGTACTTTTCACCTGAAGATTTCAAAATTGATTTTACCTCGGCCTGTGCAATAACAGGGAAAGTACGCGCATATAATAAGAACAATACAAAGAAGAATCCTATCGTGCCCACAAAAATTCCGACATCAACAAACGTTGGAGAGAACATCGTCCATGAAGATGGAAGATAATCCCTGTGCAAAGATGTGACTATAATAACAAAACGTTCAAACCACATTCCAATATTCACTACAATCGAAATAAAGAAGGAGAACATAATACTTGTTCGCAACTTTTTGAACCACATAAACTGTGGAGAGAAAACGTTACAAGTCATCATTGACCAATATGCCCACCAATAAGGACCGGTAGCCCGGTTCAAAAATGCGTACTGCTCGTATTCAACACCAGAATACCATGCCATGAACAACTCGGTAATGTAGGCACAACCCACAATAGACCCAGTGACCATTATTACAATATTCATCAATTCGATATGTTGAACCGTAATATAAGCCTCGAGATGACACACCTTACGCATGATGATCAATAGCGTATTCACCATGGCAAAGCCAGAGAAAACTGCACCTGCCACAAAATAAGGAGGGAATATAGTCGTATGCCATCCGGGGATTACCGAAGTAGCAAAGTCAAACGATACGATAGTGTGTACCGAAAGTACAAGTGGCGTAGCTAGACCGGCCAGCACCAAAGACACCTCTTCAAAACGTTGCCAGTCTTTTGCACGACCCGTCCAACCGAAGCTTAACAGGCTGTATATTTTCTTTTGGAAAGGCTTTACGGCACGATCTCGAATCATGGCAAAATCAGGTAACAACCCTGTCCACCAGAAGACCAATGAAACCGAAAGGTACGTTGATATCGCAAATACATCCCATAAAAGCGGTGAGTTAAAGTTCACCCATAGCGAGCCAAATTGGTTCGGAATAGGAAGTACCCAATACCCCAACCATGGTCGGCCCATGTGTATAATTGGAAAAAGTCCTGCCTGTACCACAGAAAATATGGTCATTGCCTCAGCGGAACGGTTAATTGCCATTCTCCACTTTTGTCGGAAAAGTAATAATACGGCCGATATTAAAGTACCGGCATGACCAATACCTACCCACCAAACAAAGTTGGTAATATCCCAGGCCCAGCCTACGGTTTTGTTCAACCCCCAAGTACCGATTCCTGTAGAAATTGTATAAAGAATACAACCCACTCCCCAAAGAAATGCCGCCAAGGAAATAGAGAAGACGATCCACCAATGCTTATTGGCTCTACCTTCTACCGGAGCTGCTATATCGACTGATACATCGTGATAGCCTTTGTCTCCAACAACCAAGGGTTTTCGTATAGGTGCTTCGTAATGCGACGCCATAGATTTCTATTATAGTTACTTGCTTAATTTATGATTATGCTTCGTTGTTATTCCTAACCTTAACGTGATAGAATACATTCGGTTTGGTACCAACATGTTCCAAAAGATGGTACATCCTGTTACTATGGCTTAACTCAGCCACCTGACTATCTTTATCATTGACATCTCCAAAGACCATTGCTCCACTACTACAAGCGGCAGAACATGCTGTTTGGAATTCCCCGTCTTTGATTACACGACCATCACGCTTAGCGTCCAAAATCGTTTTTTGCGTCATTTGGATACACATGGAACATTTTTCCATAACACCTCTAGACCGAACATTGACATCAGGGTTAATAACCATTTTCCCCAAATCATTGTTCATATAATAATCAAATTCTTCATTATTATTGTAAAGGAACCAGTTGAAACGTCGCACTTTGTATGGACAGTTGTTTGCACAATACCTAGTACCCACGCATCGGTTATAGGCCATATGGTTCTGACCTTGCCTACTATGTGATGTTGCCGCAACAGGACAAACCGTTTCACACGGTGCGTGATTACAATGTTGACACATTACCGGCTGAAAGGCCACTTGAGGATTGGCTGCCGGATGCTCCAACTCTCCAAACCCACCCAAAGAACCTTTTTCACCTGAAAGTCCGTCGAATTCATCTTTCTTAATATTATCCTCTTCGAAAGTATCCTCAGAAGAATAATACCTATCAATACGCAACCAATGCATGTCGCGAGAACGTCTTACCTCTTCTTTTCCAACAACAGGTACATTGTTCTCTGCATGACAGGCTATAACGCAGGCACCACAACCGGTACAAGCGTTCAAATCAATCGACAAATTAAAATGATGACCGATAGAGCGGTCAAAGCTATCCCAAAGATCGACACTTGTAGCAGGAACTTCCTGATGGTTCAAAGATACCTGTGGTACAATATTCCACTCGGCATGGTCTTTCGTATTAAAAATTTCTAAACTTGTCTCTTTAATAATATCGCCCCTTCCCATCAAAGTCTTATGCAACTGAACACACGCAAATTCGTGCATACCACTTGCCTTCTCCAAAGTAACGGACTGAACTTTATTAAAATTCTGATATAAAGGATATGCATTGACACCGGTCTGCATTTCAGATTTCATGCCAACTTGTTTCCCATAACCAAAAGACAAACCTACAGAACCTGGCGCCTGACCGGGCTGAACGATAACCGGAACGTTGTTAAGCGCTACTCCGTTAACCGTAAGCTTCGCATAACTCCCATCCATACCGCCGTTGGCAACATGCTCGTTCACCAAACCAAGTTTCTCGGCATCTGATTTGGAAACAGTCACATAATTATCCCAAGAAACACGTGTAATTGGATCTGGAAACTCTTGCAACCAAGGATTACTTGCCTGCTGGCCATCACCCATACCTACCTTGGAATACAACGTAAGCTCCATACCCCCACCACTAGTGGCACTGGCCAAACTTCGTACAGCGGAAGCAATAGGAATAACGGTAGATTCGGAAACCGAATCATCCAACGATTCCACTTCCTCTTTATCAGATTGCACACCTCCATTTACGGGGTCTGACTCTTCTGTCTCCAACACATCGGAAGAAGCTACAAAAACACCATCATGCAGCGCCTTGTTCCAATCACCGCCATTCAAGACAGCAGTGCTCCATGTTTCCTTTATATAATCGTAATATGTTTTCTCACTACCCGTCCACTGCAACAATGCGCCCTGAAACTGTCGCGTATCGAACAACTCACGAATTGTAGGCTGCGTTAGGCTGTAATGCCCTTTTTTGATTTCGACATCTCCCCATGATTCAAGGTAATGGTTCGCTGCAGCTGTGTATTGAGTGACTTCGGTAGTTTCGTTCCAGTTGGTCGAAAAGGCCACCGAAAAATCAACTTTTGAAATACCTTCCGCAAAATCAGCGGCATTAGGCAATGAATACATTGGATTTACCCCATCCATTAACAGAGCCCCAACTTTACCAGCCTTCATGTCCGCGATCAAAGTATTTACTGCGGCATTGCTTCCTTGTCGCACATATCGGGGCGCTTGGGCATCAAAAGCCCTACTTCCCAACATCTCATCATTAATAGATAAGACTACGGTCTGTGCATTTACATCATCTATACCGGTAACAACAACGGCTGCAGATTTATTTTTTCGTATGTGTGCCGCAACATTTTCAATTTCCCGTTGCGCATATTCCGGCAATTCACCAGATACATTCGTACCATTTAATTTTGCATATAACTGAGCCAAAGCAATTTTCTGTTGCATCGGCGTCAAAGGAACACGCTTATCAGCATTTGCCCCCGTCAACGACATATTCGCCTCAAATTGTACATGCCTAGACATCTTACCATTTTTAGGAATACGTCCTTTGGCATAACCACCATCATAGCCACCTCCTTGCCAATCGGAAAGAAAGTCTGCACCGAAAGAAACTATTATTTCAGCATTTTCAAAATTATAATCGGCCAAGGCGCGCTCACCATACCGATTCTCAAATGCCGTTAATGCAGCATCTTCGGAGATAGCATCATAAACGACATGGTTTACATTTCCATACGCCTCTTTAAATTCTCGCAATAATCTTGTAGTCGAAGGACTGGCATAAGTCTGTGTCAAAACAGCAATTTGTTTGCCCGAACCTTTTAATGCATTCAATTTCGCCTTGGCCGCAGCATCCAAGACCGACCATTCAACCGGCTCTCCATTCGCCAAGGGCCCCTGAATACGAGTACTATCGTATAATGACAACACTGATGCCTGCACTCTGGCATTCGCCCCACCAGCAACTTTGGCATCGGTATTATTCTCAACCTTAATCGGACGACCCTCACGGGTTTTGATCAAGACACTTGCAAAATCAAATCCATCGGCTATTGTGGTAGCATAATAATTAGCTACACCAGGAATAATATTCTCAGGCTGCACCACATAAGGTATCGATTTAATTACCGGCCCCTCACAAGCGGCTACCGTAGCAGCTGCCGTACTGAAACCTACATATTTAAGAAAATCCCTTCTATTGGTACTTGTGGCAGACAAATTCTCTTTATCGCCCAAAAACTTGTCGACAGGTATATCTTCAACAAATTCATTCTGTCTTAGCGCCTCAACAATGGAATCGTTAGGATTTAACTCCGCTTCGTTTTTCCAATATTTCTTGTTTGATGCCATACTTATTTATAGGTATTTAGCTACTTTTTTTTAATCAATAATGACACTTTCCGCACTCCAATCCACCCATTTGGGCCGCCGTAAGCTGGTCTACACCATATTTTTTGGAAAGTTCGGCATGTATTTTCTCATAGTATGCATTACCAGCGACCTTAACATTGGTCTCCCTATGACAGTTTATACACCATCCCATAGTCAATGGAGCATGTTGATACATAACTTCCATTTCTTCTACAGGCCCATGACAAGTCTGACATTCAACACCCGCTACAGAAACATGTTGTGAGTGGTTGAAATAAGCAAAATCAGGAAGATTATGCACCCGTATCCATTCCACCGGCTTGGATTCACCTGTATATTTTTGATTCTCTTCGTCCCAACCAACTGCTTTATACAGTTTTTGTATTTCTGCATTATAATCAACACCATGAGCCTGTCCTTCTGCCAAGGTTTCAGGAGCAACTTCATAAATTGATTTGTGACAGTTCATACAAACGTTCAACGATGGTATACCCGAAGTTTTGGAAACTCGAGCGGAAGAGTGACAGTATTTACACTCAATCTTGTTATCACCAGCATGGATCCTATGCGAGTAATGGATAGGCTGAATAGGCTCGTAACCTTGATCAACACCAACCTGCATCATCCAGCCGTATGCAAAATATGCACTTCCCAAAAGCAGGAAAATTACGGTGACTAATACAAGAAATTGATTTTTAGCGAAGGCTTTCCAAACCGGCAATCGCTTTTCACCCATTTCTTTCTCCAAATCAACGCCATTGGCCATCGCTATTTGTCGTAATGTTTTGTTCACCATGAACAACATCAACACCAGCAAGCCAAAAACCAAAATAAGTGCACTCAAAATAACTTCATTGGAAATACCAGAGCCTGATCCCTGACCCCCTTGGGCATTCGCCACTTCGGTTCCCGCAGCCGCAGCAACAGGAGCAGGGGCAGCTGCCGTATAAGCCAAAATATTATCGATGTCTTCGACCGATAAAGTCGGGAATGGCGTCATCGCCGCTTGATTATACTCGGCGTATATCTTATTAGCATAAGAATCACCAGCCTTGATCATCCCGGGACTATTCTTTATCCAGGCATGAATCCACTCTTTATCCAAACCTTCGTCCTCCGCAAGGCGACTTTCTACATTAGCCAGCGCAGGACCCGTCATTTTACGGTCCAAAGCATGACAAGCAGCACAGTTCTGATTGAACAACGCCTTTCCTTTCACTGGATCACCTCCAGCGGCCGCAGCATCTTCCTGCGCGCTGAGCGAAATGGAAAAGAGTTGGAAAACCACCAGACCGATACCTAAGACTTTGGAAATTTGATTACGGTATATAACCTTTTTCATGTATAAAGTATTTCAAATCTTGGCATGATATTTTCTATTGCTTTAGATAAATTTATGGATTGTTTCCCATGCCTAAATTGCAGGCAAAAATACGACATAGACTTTATTTGCAAAATGTTAATGGATTTATAATTTATAATTTATAACAGTTCTAAATAAATACATTTTTGGTCGACTGATCGGAAAGATTTACTTTTACAGCTACCCACTTAAACACAATAGATTAGAATGAAAACAACGATAAGTGTTATTGCTTTTGCCTTTATTTACAATTTAGGAATTTCACAGAAAGGACAGATCAATATCGAACAAGATCAAAAAATAAACGAATTAATGGCCCTGTATAAATCTCCCAAGGACGATTCTGATTACTACAGAATACAGGTAGGCTTCGGTTCTTCTTCAAAGGCACAGGAAATAAAATCGAATGTAGAAATAGATTTTCCACAATTATCTTCGAAAATTGTTTTTGAGTCACCCACCTATCGCGTACGCGTTGGAAGATTCAAAACCAAATTGGAAGCGGAACGAAATTTTATGGAGGTCAGGGCAAAATATCCTGACGCGATGCTATTAAAACCAAAAAAATCGACCAATTAGGTCGATTTTTTTTTGCTCTTTATCAAATCAAATCTGAGTATCCCACTAACAGCCCTCAACAATTTGACAGCTTAAGATTCACTACTGTGATTATTTAGACTTCAACTTTTTCTTAACAGCAACTTCTTGGAAGGCTTCTACAATATCCCCTTCGAATATGTCATTGTAATTCTTGACCTGAAGTCCACAATCGTAACCCTTGGAAACTTCTTTCACATCATCTTTAAATCGTTTCAAGGAAGACAATTCTCCAGTATACACTACTACACCATCACGAATTAATCGTATACCGGCATTTCGTAATATTTTTCCACTTGTAACCATACAACCTGCGATAGTACCAATCTTCGAAATTTTGAATGTTTCACGAATTTCGGCAGTTCCCGTAATCTCTTCTTTGATTTCCGGGGAAAGCATTCCTTCCATGGCATCCTTAAGGTCATTGATGGCATCATAGATAATCGAGTACATTCTGATATCGATTTCTTCTTTTTCTGCTACATCACGCGCGTTACCCATTGGCCGAACATTAAAGCCGATTATAATTGCATCAGAAGCAGACGCCAATAACACATCGGACTCTGTAATCGCACCAACACCTTTATGTATAATATTTACCTGAATCTCATCAGAAGATAATTTCTGGAAAGAATCAGTCAACGCCTCAACAGAACCATCAACATCACCTTTCAAGATAATATTCAACTCCTTAAAGTCGCCTAATGCAATTCGTCTTCCTATTTCATCCAGTGTGATATGTCGCTGTGTACGAACAGATTGTTCGCGCTGCAACTGTGATCTTTTCGATGCAATTTGTTTGGCTTCGCGCTCGTCTTCCATGACATTGAACTTATCACCTGCCTGCGGAGCACCATCCAACCCTAAAATAGAGATCGGTGTCGCCGGACCTGCTTCTTGAACCTCTTTTCCACGTTCATCATGCATGGCCTTCACTTTACCACTATGGGTACCTGCCAAAACATAATCCCCAATTTTGAGCGTACCTGCCTGTATCAAAATAGTTGATACATAACCACGGCCTTTATCTAAAAAGGCCTCTACAACCGTACCTAAAGCCAGTTTATCTGGGTTAGCCTTCAACTCTAGCAACTCGGCCTCAAGCAATACTTTTTCAAGAAGCTCTTTAACACCCTCACCGGTTTTTGCAGAAATATCGTGCGACTGTATCTTGCCTCCCCAATCTTCCACCAATAAATTCATTTGCGCCAGACCATCTTTAATCTTCTCAGGATTCGCCGTTGGCCTATCTATCTTGTTAATTGCAAATACAATGGGAACACCAGCGGCCTGCGCATGACTGATTGCTTCCTTGGTCTGCGGCATAATATCATCATCAGCAGCGACGACAATTACCGCAATATCGGTTACTTGAGCACCCCTAGCACGCATCGCCGTAAAGGCTTCGTGACCCGGAGTATCCAAGAAAGTGATTTTTTGACCTCCTTCTAAAGTTACACCATAAGCACCGATATGCTGGGTAATACCACCGCTTTCTCCAGCGATAACGTTGGCTTCACGAACATAATCCAAAAGTGAAGTTTTACCATGATCCACATGCCCCATCACCGTAACAATTGGTGCTCTTGGCTTTAAATCTTCCGGCGCATCTTCGTGCTCTTCGATTGTCTCTTCGATTTCAGCAGTCACAAATTCAACTTCGTAACCAAACTCCTCGGCTACAATCGAAATCGTCTCAGCATCCAATCGTTGGTTCATGGTAACCATCAAACCTAGCGACATACAGGCCGAAATAATTTCGGTCGTTGAAACGTTCATCATCGTAGCCACCTCGCTTGCCGTAACAAACTCGGTAACCTTCAAAATTTTACTCTGAAGTTCTTGCTGCTCTAAATCTTTTTCTGTCTGCTGTCTATGTTGGTCCCTCTTATCCCTACGGTATTTGGCACCTTTTCCTTTTTTCGATTTGCCCTGTAATTTTTCCAGGGTTTCCCTTACTTGTTTTTGTACATCTTCTTCCGTAGGCTCAACCTTATTCACAGGTGTAGCAAAACGCCTACCTGGGCCTGATCCCCTTCTCGCATCGCTAGATCCGGAATTCGCACCTCTAGGGCCAGTACCCCGAGCTGCTGGCGGTTTGGCAGTGTTACCACTTACAATACGTCGCCTTCTTTTCTTTCTATCAACCGAGTCGGAAGTTTTTGCATCTTCCTTCTTTTTCTTCGGTTTATTAAATTGGGATAAGTCAATTTTTGCACCAGTAATTTTTGGTCCCGACAGCTTTTTGTAGTTAGTGGCTATCGTTTCACTTTCCGGTTGCGCAGCTTCTTCCTGCTTCTCCTTAACTTCTTCCGGTTCTTTTTTTGCTACTACCTTGGGTTCTTCCTTCGGCTCTTCCTTTTTAACGGGCTCAGATGGTTTGACAACTTCAGTCTTCTTCGCCTCGGGAGTTTTGACCTCCGGAGTTTTTGTTTCAGGAGCCTTGGTTTCAGGTGCTTTCACCTCAGGTGTCTTCACCTCAGCAGGAGCTTTGACCTCAGGAGTTTTGACTTCCGGAGTTATTGGCTCCTCAGTTTTGGGTGCCTCTTCAACCACTGGCTTAGGCTTCTTCTTATTATCTAAATCGATTTTACCAACCGTTTTAGGACCCGCCAGTGATGCTTTTGCCTTAATTATATTCTCAGATGCTGCAGTTCGCTTCTCACGGGCCAGACGCCTTTCTTCCTGCTCTTGTTCCAATTGCAGTCTCAGGGCTTCCTTCTCCTTACGCTTTTCTTCACCGACTTCCTTTGAAGCAACCTTCTTGCTCATGTCTGTTTGGAACTCGTCGACTAGCACTTGATACACTTCATTAGATATTTTCGTGGTCGGTCGCGCCTCTACCTCGTGCCCTGCATCCTTAAGAAAGTCCACAGCTCTATCCAATGAAATATTGAGCTCTCGGAGAACCTTGTTAAGCCTAATTTTTGCAACTTCTGCCATAAATATTAATTCCTATTCTTTCAATAAAACACCGCTAATATATAGCTAATCTTCCAATTCTTCTTTTAGTATGCGTACAACTTCTGAAATTGTTTCCTCTTCAAGATCAGTACGTTTGACCAAATCGGCCACGTCTTGCTCTAAAACGCTTCTTGCCGTATCCATTCCGATTTTCTTGAACTCTTCGATAATCCACCCTTCGATTTCATCTGAAAACTCGGTAAGCTCTACATCTTCTTCAACACCTTCACGGAACACATCAATCTCATAACCAGTCAATTGACCTGCCAATCTAATATTATGACCACCTCTACCGATAGCCTTCGAAACTTCTTCAGGCCGTAAATATACCTGAGCCGTCATTTTCTCATCATTCAGCTTTACCGTGGAAACACGTGCCGGACTCAACGCCCTGGTTACCATCAATTGCGGATTGCTGGTCCAATTGATTACATCGATATTCTCATTGCCCAATTCTCTCACGATACCGTGAATACGGGAACCTTTCATACCCACACAAGCACCTACCGGATCGATACGGTCATCATATGAATCAACAGCAACTTTAGCCTTTTCACCAGGGATGCGCACCGCTTTTTTAATCGTAATCAAACCATCAAAAACCTCGGGTATCTCTTGAAAAAACAAAGCTTCCAAAAATTTGGGAGATGTTCTCGACATTATTATGGTCGGTTTGCTTCCTTTTAGTTCAACGCTTTCTATAATTCCCCGTACGTTATCTCCCTTTCTAAAGAAATCAGAAGGAATCTGTCGGTCTTTGGGCATAATAATCTCGTTGCCCTCATCATCTAAAAGAATGATGGCCTTGTGACGAATATGATGTACCTCGGCCGTATAAATTTCTCCTTCTAAATCCTTGAACTGCTTGTATATGGTAGTATTGTCATGCTCATGAATTTTAGAAATAAGATTCTGTCGCAAGGCTAAAATGGCCCTTCTCCCTAAATTAATCAATTTCACCTCTTCGGAAACGTCTTCGCCTACTTCAAAATCGGGCTCAATCTTTCGTGCTTCAGATAACGATATTTCTTCATTAGGATCTTCTACCTCACCATCTTCAACAACAATTCTATTCCTCCATATTTCCAAATCCCCTTTATCAGGGTTGATAATAATATCGAAATTATCATCGGAGCCAAATTTCTTCTTTAGCGCGTTTCTAAAAACATCTTCTAAAATCGCCATTAGCGTTACCCTGTCTATGAATTTATCGTCCTTAAATTCAGAGAAAGATTCAATGAGCGCAATATTTTCCATTTTTATGCTACAATTAAAATTTTAATACAACTTTTGCTTCGTTTATGTCGGCAAATCCGATTTCCTTTTTTTTCCGAACCGTAACTTTCCCTTTTCCAATAGGCTTGGGTTCACGTGCTTTCCACTCTAAGATGATACCCTTCTCGGTAACGTCTGTTAGATTGCCCTCAAAGGTATCGCCTAAAGTGTTCACCTCTAATTTTCTGCCAATATTTTTTTTATACTGTCTCGGCATCACCATCGGTGCAGCGGCCCCGGCCGATGCCACCTCTAAAGAAAAGTCTTCTTCTTCGCGATCTAGATTATGCTCGATAGCCCTACTGACTTTCATGCAGTCTTGCACCGTAACACCCTGATCACCATCAATAACGACCTTTATTTTATTGTCAAGTGTCACGGAAAAATCAATAAGGAAGAGTGATGAATCCTCTTGTAAAGCAGCTTCTAAAAGCGCCCTAACTTTATCTTTTAACATGAATCGTAACGTTTAAAATCTTTCTAAATATCGTTCAGCAACAATACAATCGCACCCTCTTATTTGTATTGAATACCTCAAAAAAGAAAATCTTGCAAACAAAAAAGAGGACTATTATGGTCCCCTCATGAATACTTTTATATCCTTTCAGTGGTGCAAATATACAATTTTTTTGTTTCCCACAATCTATTTATGGTGGACACCCGCTTTGCAACACCTTAAAATTCCATTATTTACTTCATAAAAAAGAATCTTAAGGTAAAAAGTTTAACTTGCTATTTAAGTAGTATTTTTAAACAACGACCATACTAAACAACCCACTTACCCTATGGAAATATTGTCTTCATACAACATGATTATCGGGGCTTCGATCATTGTTATCTTATCTTTTTGGTTCAATGGCATTTCTAAAAGAACTAATATCCCCTCAGTCTTGATGCTCATTGTTCTGGGTATTATTTTGCAGTTTGTGTTGAAATATTTTATCGGAGACCATATTGATTTTGAAAAGAGTCTGAAAGGCACCTTAGAAATTATCGGAACCGTAGGCCTTATCATGATTGTATTGGAAGCGGCCCTGGAATTGGAGCTTAAAAGGGAAAAATTGGTGCCTATTCTCAAATCAATGGCGATTGCCCTGATCGGTCTCATCGGTTCTGCTTGGGTCGCCGCTTTGATTCTATATCAGTTCATACCCGATATGACCATGCAATCGGCTTGGCTGTATGCCACACCCCTTTCCATACTTTCATCCGCCATTATAATCCCAAGTGTTGGAGGCCTTTCAAGCGATAAAAAAGAGTTCCACATCTACGAGAGTACCTTTTCCGATATCATGGGTATCATGATGTTTTATTTTTTGGCGGGAGGTCTCGACCCCGAACAAGACTCAGGAGCCGTAGGCTTTGCTGGCAACATCGTTCTGACCATTGTGATTGCCATAGTCGCAAGTTACGCCCTTGTACTTATTTTTCAACGTATAAAAAGTCAGGCCAAACAATTTTTGCTCATTGCCGTGTTGCTTTTGCTTTACGCTATAGGTAAGAAGATGCATCTCTCGTCATTGATAATTATCTTGGTATTCGGACTGGTAATCGCGAACGTTAAACTATTCTTTCCTGGAAAAACGGCTATTTTTCTCGAAAAAGAAAAAATGCACCAAATTTATCACGAATTACACATTATCACTTTGGAAACGGCCTTTGTAGTGCGTACTTTTTTCTTTGTGATATTTGGAATCACCATCGTTTTAACTTCTTTGCTAAACCTAAATGTAGCGCTGGTCAGTCTTCTAATCATCGCTTCTATATACATCATTCGATTTATAGTCTTACGTGTTTTTATCGGAAAGGATATTCTCCCACAAATCTTTATCGCACCAAGGGGATTAATTACTATACTATTATTCTATGCCATTCCTGTGGAAGCAGAAATTGCCGGTTTCGAATCGGGCATTCTGCTATTTGTAATTATTGTGACCAGCTTGGTCATGACTTGGGCCATGATCAAGGATAAACATAAGATGGGCACTTTACTAGATGAAATCGAAGTAGAATACGAGGCTAGGGAAGAAGCCTATGATGGCGTCGAGCATGTAACGCACTCTGAATCAAAGGAGCAGGAGCAAAATGCGGTAATTTCAACTTCATCAAATATAGAAACTCCAAAGAATGATTCTGGTATCCAAGAAACCCCTGACGACCCTTCCTTTGATGAAAAAAGTCTTGACACATAATCACCAATAGTACTGGCAACTTAAAGATGCACGAGCATTGACAGAATTAGAATGCTACCCATATTTTTTCTAAGAAAACTGATGGATCGGCCCATCAACTTATAAGTTCCCTTTGTACTGAGCGACATAATTTCTGCAATCTCATCATAACTCAACTGGGTGTAGTATTTCAGGTGAATGATTTCTTTCTGTCTATCGGTAAGCTTTTCAAGCGCTTTTTTAAGTTTTTGGCATTGCTGATCAAAACATTGTCGTTCAATAATATCAAACTCTATGGAAGGGGTGGCCAGTACTTTTAAAAAATTAGGTTTTAAATCAAGGGGCATCGATTTCTTGCGACGCTTTACAGATTCGGCAATCAATTTTCTTCTAATGGATTTGAACAAGTAGGATTTTATCGATTTTACGCGACCTAGTTTATGTTTGGAATTCCAAATTTCAACAAAAAGTTCTTGAATACAATCTTTGATCAATTCCTTGTCCCTGATCAATTTTAGTCCGTAGCTATATAATAAAGACACATTGTTTCTATAAATAGTAGCATATGCGATATCGCTGCCGGCCTGAAATTCTTGCCATAGTTGAAAATCTGCTATCCCCTTGGGTTCTCTCGAGACAACCTTGGGCGCCTCACTTCGGTCGTCCGAAATGTAGCTCTGAAAATATGATAAATTTAAATCCAAAATTAAAGTATATCCGCAGTTGAAAAATAGTTATATGCTATTAATGCTAGGGGAATTTTGGGAATATGTGAACAAAATACAAAATAATTTAACAACTAATAATTAATATGTCCATTAAAATAAATTGAACGTTAGTATAAAATTGCAGGAAACGACAGGAAAGGAAAATTTGCAAGTATTCAAATTTCCATCTAAAGCTTTACTAAAATCCAGATATAAAAACTGAACGATCTATTGAAATTACAACTAGTTCAAAAAACTTGTTTCGATTATGGGGTAAAAATAAAAATTCTACCTCTTGATTGTAAAGTGCCAACTATTATCCAAGCTTTAACAATAAACCAATTGTACATCTTATGAAAAACTTAAAGGTAAGACTCAAAAATGGAGAAGCCCTAAATGGCTGCTGGTTGAACTTAGGCAGTTCACTAACAGCCGAAATTGTGGGGCAGGCAGGTTTCGATTGGGTCTTGATTGATCTTGAACATGGTTCAGGCAATGAAAAAGACGCACTCTTACAGCTTCAAGCGCTACAAGCTAGTTCAACGGGTGCAATTATTAGGGTTGAGAGCAATGACAAAAGACGTATTCAGCGCGCCTTGGATATGGGTGCCGAAGGAATCATGTGCCCTCAAATAGAAACCCCAGCCGACGCAGAAAAAGTAATCGATGGTCTGTATTATGCCCCTGATGGAAAACGGGGGGTAGCCAAAATGGTCAGGGCCACCAGTTTTGGGAAAAATTTTGACAGCTACAGAACAAAATCGAAAGAAAATATTTTAGGGGTAATTCAAATTGAAACTACCGAGGCACTAAACCATTTAGATGAAATTGCGGCTTTGGAAGGGGTCGATGTGCTGTTTGTGGGGCCTTCAGACCTTTCCATGTCTTTAGGAATATTCGGCCAATTAGACCACCCCAAATATATCAGCGCCCTAAAGGCTATTATCGCTGCCGCCAATAAAGCGGGAAAGGCTGTCGGAATTCTCTTGTTCAATCCTGACGATTACAAAACATATTATGACATGGGCATCAGATTGATAGCCTGTGGCTCTGATGCCACTTTTGTGAGTCAAGGGGCATTGAAAATGGCCGAGTCTTTAAATTCTCAAAAAGCGTAATCCTACAATATGGCTTTAGCTAGTTTTTTTTCCGACCCTTTATTTATTTTGTTAATTGGTATTATAATTGTCGTTGGCGGAATCATAGGTCTTCGATTGCATGCTTTTCTTGCACTGTTGATCGCTGCCTTCGCCGTAGCTTTATTGACCCCGGCCTCCGCTGTCGAAACATTTGCCCTGACCAAGGGCGTCTCCAACGAAGCGGCACTTCAAATGTCGCATTGGCATGTCGGCAAAAGAATCGCTATTGCCTTCGGGGAGACATGTGGCAAAATCGGAATACTTATTGCCATGGCCGCCATTATTGGTAAATGTATGCTCGAAAGTGGCGCGGCAGAGAAAATCATAAGGTCCCTTATCAAATGGACCGGGATGAAAAATGCCCCTATTTCATTTTTAGGTGGTAGCTTCTTTCTGGGGATTCCCGTTTTTTTTGACACTGTTTTTTACCTGATGATTCCTTTGGCCAAAGCGATGGCGAACAAAATGGGCAAAAACTACTTGCTTTTGGTACTTGCCATTACTGCAGGCGCCGCAATGGCCAATTCATTGGTACCACCAACTCCGGGACCGTTGTTCTTAATCAGTGAAATGAATATTCCGATTGGCATGATGATGCTCGGTGGAATTTTGGTGGGCCTCTTCACAATTTCAACTGGCTACATGTATGCCGTATGGGCGAATCGAAAATGGCCCATACCCCTTCGTGACTCGGTAGATGCACCTCTAAAAGACATAAAAGCATTATCCTTAAAATCAGATGACCACCTGCCATCGTTATGGTTTTCTACACTTCCTGTTTTAATTCCCTTGATCTTTATAACCGTCAAAGCGGTCATTGACACATTTATGAATATAGAGAACCCAGAAAATATCTTGTTGGCCTTAGTGAACTTCTTTGGGGAAAAGAACACGGCCTTGATCTGTGGTGCACTATCCGCCTTAATCCTGCTAGTCCTCCAAAAAAAAGAAGATAAGACGGCAATGGGAAAAGCAGTACAAACCGCATTGATGAGTGGTGGAGTCATCATATTGATTACCGCTGCGGGAGGTGCTTTCGGAGGAATGTTGCAACAGACTGGCATTAGTGCCCGCATCGGAGAACTCACCCAAGGCTATCAAATGGCCATCATACCTCTCGCCTTTTTTATAGCAATGGTGGTGCGAACCGCCCAAGGATCAGCTACGGTTGCCATGATTACTGCTTCGGGAATTCTTGCAGGCATGTCGGCTACAATGGATCTCGGCTACCATCAACTTTATGTCGGACTTGCCATTGCCTGTGGCTCTAAAATATTTCCTTGGATGAACGACAGCGGGTTTTGGATTGTATGTAAAATGAGTAACTTGACTGAAAAGGAACTATTGAAAACATTTTCACCCATGTTGACGATAATGGGCGTAACCGGCCTTATCGTTATTTTAATTGCCGCACAACTGTGGCCTTTGGTATAGAACAACAGAATAATATATAATTAATTTTAACCGAACAATCGCATAAAATAGAACACAAAAAATGGAAAAAGTAGGATTCATAGGATTAGGAATAATGGGGAAACCCATGGCATTAAATTTAATCAAGGCAGGATACACTGTATTGATATTGGAAACCAGTGCGGCAGCCAAAGAGGTCGCCGCCGCTGGGGCAAAAGAATATAAAACGAGTAAAGCCTTAGCCCATGATAGCGACGTCGTCATTACCATGCTTCCAGATTCGCCAGAAGTAGAGACCGTAGTTTTAGGCAAAGACGGGGTTATTGAAGGCATACGCCCTGGGTCGATTTTCGTTGATATGTCGACCATAGCACCCGCAACCGCAAAAAAAATATACAACGCCTTTCAAGAAAAGAAAGTTGAAGCTTTGGATGCTCCTGTATCCGGAGGGCAGGTAGGTGCAGAAAGTGGCACAATTTCAATAATGGTAGGAGGCAGCCAAGATGCCTTTGACAAAGTGCTCCCACTATTTAATGTAATGGGAAAAAGCGCCGTATTGATTGGTGATGCAGGGGCCGGCCAAACGACGAAGGCTTGCAATCAAATCATTGTGGGAATGACTATTCAGGCCGTAGCTGAAGCTTTTGCCCTCGCAAAGAAAGCAGATGTAAACCTCGAAAAAATGAGGGAAGCGTTACTTGGCGGATTTGCCCAAAGTCGTATTCTTGATTTGCACGGACAACGGATCATCGATGACAATTTCAAGCCGGGCTTTAAAGTAAAACTACACCGAAAAGATATGAACATCGCGCTTCAAGCTGGAAAAGAATTCTCTGTTCCCTTACAGGGTAGCGCTCAGGTCGCTGCCAATATGGATGCCCTTATTGCCCAGGGAAAAGGAGAGCTCGACCACAGCGCATTGTATGTACTACTTGCCGAGCTGGCCGCCATTTGAATGTTCGAATAAAATGAATTTCCTATTTAAAATGAAACCGTGAAAATTACCGATATAAATATCACCCAGATTGCAGTCGGAGACCCTCCATTATTAAATGCGGCGGGGCTGCATGCCCCTTATGCACTTCGTATTATCGTAGAAATAATCACTGATTCTGGAATTACCGGACTGAGTGAAATTCCCGGGAGCGAAAAAATATACAAAGCGTTGACCGAATTAAAATCACATCTAATCGGTCAAGACGTATTTCAACTCCATACGATCAAGACATTGATCAATCAAAAATTTGGGGAACGCGACGACCAACGGGGAGTCGCACCTTGGGACCAAAGGTTACTGGTACATTTGTTCAGTGCAATCGAAGTTGCTTGTTTAGATTGTATCGGTAAAAAATTAGATCGTCCCGTTGTAGATTTACTGGGAGGAAGGTCAAGAAACAAAGTTCCTTTTTCTGCCTATCTTTTTTATAAATACGAAGGTGCTGGGGGAGCACTCGGATCAGATAAGGATACGGAAGCATCCGGTTGGTTACGGGCCCGTCAAGAGGAGGCCCTATCCCCCGATCAGATAGTCGACCAGGCCAAAGCCATGTGCGAGGCATTCGGGTTTCAATCTATAAAACTAAAGGGTGGCGCGCGTCCTCCTGAAATCGAATACGAAAGTATTTTAGCCTTGCGGGATGCCTTTGGCGCCGATACACCTTTGCGGTTAGACCCAAACGCCATTTGGTCATTGGAGACCGCCATAAAATATGGTAAAAAAATGGAGGGCATTCTTGAATACTATGAAGATCCCGTCAGAGGCCAAATTGATATGGCGCTATTGAGTCAAAAAGTCGATATTCCGTTAGCAACCAATATGTGCACCACCTCTTTTGAAGATCTTCCTGCAAGCATTCGATTAGGGTCGGAACATATCATTTTGTCCGACCATCACTTTTGGGGCGGTTTGCGGGCATCAATGGAACTGAATAAAATCTGCCAGACCTTCGGTAGGGGGTTTTCAATGCATTCCAATAGTCACCTCGGTATTTCCATGGCCGCAATGGTGCATTTGGGGGCGGCCATCCCACATCTTGACTATGCCCTAGACACTCATTATCCATGGCAAGCCGACGAGGTGATTGACGGGGGTAAAATTCCCATAATTGACGGATTCGTTACTGTGCCAGACGGACCTGGTCTTGGAGTAACGTTAGATCGGGAGCAGTTGCAAAAACTTCATAAGAAATTCTTGGCCTGCGGCCTAAAAGAACGGAATGATGAAGTAGAAATGCAAAAAGTTGACCCGCAATGGCATTTTAAACTACAACGATGGTAACAATCACCGCTATGCCCAAGTCGATAAATATGCTTTTAAAAACCTCTAAAAATGAAAGAACTTGAAAAGTTAAATCGAAGAAAGGCCCTCTCTACTTTATTAAAAGGAGGATTGGGAGCTGCTGCATTCGGATCAATGGGTACGGTCTCGGCACACAGCGAAAAAACATCAACAAAAAATATAAAGGAAGAAATCTCCAAGATGTCCAAAAAACCGATGCTGATGAAAATCGGATGTCAACATGGGGGCACTGGAAAAGAAAACCTAGAATTTTTGGCCCGCTATGGTGTCTTTAATATGGATGGCGGATCCCCTAAACTAATCGAGGGTGTCGGATGGGACATAGATGACTCCATGCGAAAACGGGAAGCTTGCGAAAAATATGGTATCACTCTAGACGCCTATCACCTGCCATTGTCGTCCGCAGGCATTGAAAACATAAGCACCCCGAACATCATGTTGGGTAAAAGCCCTGCACGTGACCGCGAAATAGAAATGATTCAGCAAATGATTTCCGTCGCCAGTAAAACCGGAGTGAAAACGTTAATGTACAATACCATCATACACGTCATCCTAAGAACTGAAGATACACTTGACAAGACCCGTGGCAATACGTATTACAGAAGCTGGAACCTCGAAAAATCGCTTGCCAAAAACGAAGGACTCACCATTGCAGGAAAAGTGGACATCGACGAAATATTCGAGCGTATCACCTATTTCTTGGATCGGGTCATTCCTGTGGCCGAGGAATACAATGTGCAATTGGCCAACCATATTGCAGACCCCCCGGCGCCAGTCGGGTACCGAGGCATAACGCGATGGAACAGTCCTGATGTCTTCGAGGGCATAAAACGCTTTGCCCAACTTTACGACAGTCCGTCGCATGGCTTCAACCTTTGTCTTGGATCCACAGCTGAGGGTTTGAAAAACCCACGAACAGAAATTTTGCCTATCATCAAATGGGTGGGTGAACGAAAACAAATATTCAATATACACCTACGCAATATCAAAGGAGGATATAATGATTTTCAAGAAGTATATCCCGACAACGGGGATATGGATTTCGGTGAGATCATTAAAGCCTTACGCGATGTAGATTATGCCGGTATGGTCATGCCCGACCACATACCCTATCATAAAGATCCCGCAAGCGGACTTCAAGGCCATGCCTATGCTTTCGGATATATCAAAGCATTAATGCACGCCATCGACATGGGGTATTAACAAAAAAATTAGTTAGGTTAGTCAGAAACAGCATCGTTTGATTTAAACGGTGCTGTTTTTTTTGAGTCTCCTCCAGAAGGATTCCTTTTTTGAAAATAGCATTCCGACACGTATTTTTTTTGAATTTTCTTCGTGAAAGAAATAGGATGTCCATAGACCTATAAGATACGTCCATATGTAGCATATTTTTTTACCAAAACACTTTATATCAAGCTACTAAATACTGATTTCATATTCTTTTTTCAGCAAAAAAATGGATTTTATTGGGGTAAAAATCAAATTTCCGTCTCTTTCTTAATACCAGTAGTCGGCATGGCACAATTACTTCGGTAGTACCAAATGAATTGCAGCATGAAATACACCCATTACAAAGAAGAAGATTTTGTAAAGGACACCTATTTTCAGAAATGGATTTTGGACCCGGACCGTTTGACGCGTAATTTTTGGGAAAACTGGGTCGTGCAAAATCCAAAGAAAAAGGAGACCGTTGAAAATGCGGCACGTATGATGCGACTGATGAAATTTGCCGGCAAAGAAGAACTTTCTGCCACAGAAATTGATACGATGTGGCAAAATATTTTTCAAAAAAGAAAGAAAAAAAGCAATAGAAACTATTTTCAACTTCATCCATCACCCCTGTTTGAGATCAGATCTCTACTGCGATTTGCCGCACTCTTTATCATCATAACAGGTACCACTTTCGGACTTTATCACCTTCTTTTCAATTCCGAGGAGAAAAGTCTAAAAACTATCAGCTCACAAATAACCTTACAACTTGAAGACGGATCCGTGCAAATACTCAATGAACAGGCTTCGGAAGTTATTATGAATGAAAAAGGGAATAGAGTTGTAAATCAAGAGCGAAATATTCTTGTTTACGATAAAAAAAGAGTCAAAGACCAAGAACACCTTGCCTATAACGAATTGGTCGTACCCTATGGCAAAAAATTTGAACTGAAACTTTCAGATGGATCTCATGTCTTTTTGAATTCGGGTTCTAAACTACGGTACCCCGTAGCCTTCTCGAACAATAGCGCAAGAAATGTTTTTCTTGATGGCGAAGCCTATTTTTCGGTAGAAAAAGACAGGGTATGGCCCTTCAAGGTAATCACCAAAACAATGAATGCCCGAGTTTACGGTACAAAATTCAATATTTCTAGTTACGGCGAAGAGAACGAAACCGCTGTGGTTTTAATAGAAGGAAGTGTCGGTGTCTATAAAGCAACTGATGTTTCAAGCTTCAACGACATCGAAATAGCCCCGGGTCAGCGTGCAGTAATGTTCAAGAATACCATTGCCATTGATCAAGTAAACGTAGACAAGTACATCGCCTGGACAAAAGGGAAATTGGTATTCATCGATGATCCATTTGAAACAATTGCCAAAACACTGGAAAGGCATTTTAATGTCATTATTGATAATCATATTACACTATTGAACAAAAAACGATTTACAGGAACCTTCACCAAAGAATCCCTAGATCAGATTTTAAGGGTATTTCAAGAACATACTCCTTTCGATTTTAGGGAAAAAGGAAACACTATAACCATTATGGAAAAAAGAAAACCTTAAAACATACCAGATGAATTAAAACCCCATTCATTATATACAGCACGCATTCGAAAAGTGCAGAAGCACCTTCATGCAATACACTGAACAACGTAATTAATCAACCAAACAAGTAATTATGAAAAAACCAATGAGGCTATTGGACGATGCCAATGCGCTACTTCCAAAATTTAATTGTCAAGTGATTGCCATCCTCTTTTTTTTCTTTGGATCACTTTGCCAATTACACGCAACTACGGGCTACGCCCAAAATACGAAAATTGATTTAGACAAAACTGGGGCTACGATACTCGAAATAATCGATGCGATAGAAGCCAAGACTGAGTTTAAGTTCTTTTATAGCAAAGAAGATTTAGACCTGCAACGCAAAGTAGATATGCGTGTGAAGGGGATAAATATTGAAAAAGTACTTCAAAAGCTTTTTCCCTTTGGAAACGTTAATTTCAAGATTATTGACAAACAAATCGTTCTGACTTCGAACACCACGTATCGCTCGGCAGGGAAGACTTCGGTCCCACCCATTTTACAAGACCCCATAGAGATAAGTGGCATCGTCACCGATTCTGATGGCGGGCCCTTACCCGGGACAAGCATTCTTGTTAAAGGAACCAACACTGGAGTTACCTCCGATTTCAATGGCAATTACACCATAATGGTACCGAGCACCAGCGCCGTTCTAGTCTTTAGTTATATTGGTTTTACCGCTAAAGAGGTGGCCGTTGGCAGACAATCTACCATCAATGTAACCTTAGAAGAAAGCGCCGAGGCTTTAGGGGAAGTCGTAGTGACGGCACTTGGGATTGAAAGAGACCGAAAAACATTGGGCTACGCCACAGCCAAGGTCGATTCTGAAGAATTTGCCGTGAATAGAACCCCGAACTTCATGGATGCCCTTCAAGGGAAAGTCGCAGGAGTCAATATTTCGGGCTTGGGGTCGGGTCCGCAGGGAAGTAGCAAAATCAG
Source organism: Kriegella aquimaris (assembly GCF_900103215.1). Taxonomy (GTDB): domain Bacteria; phylum Bacteroidota; class Bacteroidia; order Flavobacteriales; family Flavobacteriaceae; genus Kriegella; species Kriegella aquimaris. Next base: position 57,427 of record NZ_FNGV01000009.1, on the reverse strand, counting down.
AATACGCGGTATTTCTTCCTTTGGAAATAACAACTCTCCATTAATCGTAGTAAATGGTGTTCCCATAAACAATACCTCTTTTGGGGTTCAGGGAGATGTTGGTGAAGTTGGTAGTAACAGACGATCCGATAGTGGTGACGGACTTAGCAGTATCAATCCCGACGACGTGGCTGACATGACCATTCTGAAAGGTGCAGCTGCCTCGGCACTATACGGTTCTAGGGCCAAAGATGGTGTTATCATGATTACGACCAAAAATAGGTCTGACGAAGGTGGGGTCGAAGTTACTTTTAACACCAACTATACCAATGGCGCGCCACTTGATTATACCGACTACCAATATGAATATGGTCAAGGAGAAGGTGGGGTTCGCCCCAATGCTCCGTTCCCCAATACCGGGGTTTGGAGTTTCGGGGAACCCGTAGGCGGCACGCAAATTCTATTCGACGGGCTCGTAGTGCCCTATACCCCGACCCCAAACAAGATTAGGGACTATTATAGAAACAGTTCGACTTTGATGAACACGATTTCTGTCGCTTCTGGTGGAGAAAATGGGGGCATCAGTTTCTCTGCTGCAAATATGGATGCAACATCTATTCTTCCCGGATCAGACTACGTAAGAAGAACGGTAAACCTTGGATTCACACAAAAACTTAAAAAGTTCACCATTTCGGGAAATGTCAATTACTCCAATGAAGAACGTACGAACCCTCCGAATATAGCGGAGCAGGATTTTAGTCCCGTCGTCATCTACACCCTTGCATCCACAATGCCACTTGATCTCTTGAGAGAGAACTGTTGTGATGCAAATGGAGATGAAATTCCGTATTCAAGGTTTACCAACAGAACCAACCCGTATTTCGCCCTAAAACGTTTTGAGAATAATACGCGCGATCGGGTATATGGCAACATTACGACAAAATATGATTTTGCTGACTGGTTGTTCGCTCAAGTAAGGATCGGGCAAGATTATTACATGCGTGATGTGGATTATAATTTGCCCACAGGTAGCCAAAGACAGTCCGATCCACCTCCTGGTTTTGTAAATGGTCAATATATTCAAGACCAACGTCGCTTCAGGGAGGTGAATGCCGACTTTTTAATCAGCGCGAACAAACAGTTCGGCGAGTTTGGCACAATGTTGAATTTTGGTGGCAACCAAATGTACCGTCGATCCGACGTGAACACCATTTTGGGAGAGAACTTTTATACTAGGAATCTCTACACTATCGGGAATGCTAGTACGGTATCGCCCAATTATGTGCGTTCGGAAGAGCAGATAAATTCATTATATGCTGCGGCCGAACTTTCGTACGGGGGCTTTCTATACGTAAATGCCACAGCGAGAAATGACTGGTTCTCTACCCTTTCCCCAGAAAATAGAAGCATCCTCTATCCTTCAGTAACCGGTAGTTTTGTTTTTAGCCAAGCGTTTAACAATATGCCGAGCTGGCTTTCCTTCGGAAAAATACGCTTGGCCTATGCAGAGGTAGGTAGCGACACCGATGTGGGTGCATACGCCGACAACTTGCCTTATCGCATTAATCCATTACAACTCTTAGGCCAACCTGTCGGAGGCATCGACACCAGTACCATTCCTAATACAGATTTGAGACCTATGCGGGTGACCGAACGGGAAATAGGGCTAGAATTGACCTTGTTCAATAATTTACGGTTCGAAGCGTCGTATTACAACAAGCTTTCCTCGGACCAGATTCTCCAAGCACAGACCTCAGATGCATCTGGTTATACCACCCGTCGCATAAATGTGGGGGAAAGTAGAAACGAAGGGGTCGAGGCCTTCTTATCGGTCAGCCCCATACGGACTGAAAATTTTACATGGAATACATCTGCCAATTTATCCTATAACACTTCCGAAGTGTTGAGTCTTGGCGAAAGTGTCGATGACAACTTTATTACTGTCGGACTTGCCGAATTCCATGGAGAACTTAGGCAGGTGGTCGGTAAGCCAATGGCACAGCTCTACGGCTATGGATGGTTGCGCGACGATCAAGGAAATCAGGTATTCGATCCAAACAACGGATTTCCGTTACGATCTGAAGAGCAACTTAATTTTGGCACTGCACTACCCGTTTGGGTCGGTGGGTTTACTAACAGTTTTAAATACAAAAACCTGACAGCTTCCTTCTTAATAGATTATAAATTGGGCCATAAGATGATTTCGGGCACCCATATCAATGCGTATCGGCACGGGCTTGACAAAGCCACGTTGGTCGGACGGGATGTCGGCTATGTTATTGGCGAAGGGGTCAATCCTGATGGCAGTGTCAACACAGCGCAAGCGGACATTCAGGGATATTACCAGACCATACGCACCCATAGGGGATCTGAAGCATCGGTTTTTAATGCCGGATCATGGCAGTTAAGACAATTATCCATAGGGTATGACTTTACATCACACTTGGATCATATCAAGTTTATAAAAAGCTTGAAATTCGATATTGTGGCCAATAATGTGGCGGTTCTTAAAAAATGGGTTCCCCATATCCATCCCGATCAAAACGGGATTATCGGAGATCAGTATACAGGTCTTGAAGCCACGGGTCTACCGATTACCAGGGATATCGGTTTTAACATGAATATTAAATTTTAATACAAAGACGATGAAAAATATAACGAAATATATATACAGTACGTTTTTGATAATGGCATTACTTTTCTCATGTGATGATGGGTTCGATGAACTGAATACCGACAAAGTTCGTTTGGTTTCCATAGATCCGACCTATCAACTGAATACCGCCATCATACAAGGTGCCCCCGGTTATGGCAATAACCTAACCTATCAAGTTACCATCGTAAGGCAAATGATTACTCCTTTTGCCGGTGTAGGTACTGGGGCCAATCTTAATCAAGACAACCGCGCAGCAACGCTCGAACTTTGGAACCTGGGCTATCGTACGACCATCAAAAATCTGGTTGATGGTATTGCATCCATCGAAGGTGACCCCGAAAAAACAAATATGTTGTCGATGCTTCGAATTTGGCGCGCGCATCAATTTATGATCTTGACCGACAGTTATGGAGATGTACCGTATTTCGAGGCCGGAAAAGGATTTTTGGAACAGATTCCTTTTCCCGAATACGACTCTCAGGAGCTGATTTACGATGACCTGCTCAAAGAACTGGAAGAGGCTTCTGCAGCCTTAGACCCTGCAAAAGATGGGGTAGACCAAGAAGTCATGTACGCGGGTGCCGGCATCAGCGATAATATAAGCGCATGGAAAAGATTGGGAAACTCCCTTTTATTAAGGGCCGCCATGCGATTGGTCAAAGTCAACCCCGCGAAAGCCCAAGAATTTTCTGCGAAAGCGATTGCAGGAGGCCTTATGACCTCAAATGACGACAATGCCTTGGTTCGGCATGATGCCAGCTTCCGAAATGGAATGGGTACCAATTTGAACGGGGGCCAAGCGCCATTTTATTATTTGGACAAAGAGTTGGTCGACTTCTTTCAGAGCAACGATGACCCTAGATTGAAGGCGATAGCCGTTCGTTATGTAGGATCGGCATCAGAAGGGGGCCAAGTACCCGAAAATGCCAATAGCGATCCCGCCGTACAGATAGGAATGCCACAAGGGTTTGATAACACCACGATAGCACCGCAGGTTGCAGCGGACGGAGTAGCAAGCCTTTTTGATTATAGCCAGTTAGATCGAACACGGTTGGGAGCGCCCGAGGCACCTAGTTTCTATGTTACCTATTCAGAGACATTATTGTTGCATGCCGAGGCCATCGTTCGCGGTTGGGCCTCTGGCGATGCCAATGCGCTCTATCAAGAGGCAATTCGCGCCAATATGGAACAATTTGCGGACTGGCCAGGAGATACTACGATACCTGGAGCTGAAATTGACACCTATATTTCAACACATACCCTCACCTCAGGAATGGAATTGGAGCAGATCAATACCCAATATTGGATATCTTCTTTTTTAAACGGTTCGGAAAGTTGGGCCAATTTCAGAAGGAGCGGGTTTCCGGTTGTAGCCCCGAACCCTTACCCCGGTGGGGAATTGAAGACCGAAGATTTTATTCGTAGGTTGACCTACCCAGATGCTGAACGAACAGTCAATTCAGCCAATCTAGATGCAGCTATCGGAAGACAAGGCCCCGATATTTTGGACACCAGGGTATGGTGGGATGTAGAGTAAAATATTATAATCAAGTATAATCATCAACGCTTCGGACACCAATTGTTCGAAGCGTTGTTTTTAAACTACCATCCAGAAAACCAAAATCGGGTAGGTCTGAAAGCAACCGTGCGCGCTTAATGACTATCTTGTGATAAGATTCTTGTTCTACGTAAAAAAGTCTTAAAATACCAAGAATCAACTATCACTTAGGCCCTGATAATTTATTGCAGTAGTTTTCCACTGAGAAAATGTACTTGCACATAGTTGAGTTAAAATCAAACGACATGAAAACCTATATTCCGATTCTCATTACTTCATTATTAATAATTATTTCATGCAAAGAAGTAAAAGAAGACCACATCATTGACCCCGAAAATATTTATGCTTGGTGCATTGTACCCTATGACAGTATGAAGCGATCTCCGACAGAGAGAATAGAAATGCTGAAAGATTTGGGCATCACAAAGTATGCCTATGACTGGAGAAGCGAGCATCTCCCTTATATGGCTGAAGAATTGAGGTTGGCTAAAAAAAATGATATAGATGTAATAGCCCTGTGGCTTTGGATAGATAACGATTCGAATTCGTTGGAAGGTTTGAATAGCTCCAATGAAAAAGTCTTCAGCGTTATACAAGAGGTCGGTTACGAAGGTCAAATCTGGGTTAGTTTTAATGCCAATTTTTTTGAAAATCTATCGGATGCCGATTCAGTTAACAAAGGGGCGAAAATGATTGCTTTCCTAAGTAACAAAGCAGCGGCTTTGAATTGTAAAATAGCCTTGTATAATCATGGAGATTGGTTCGGAGAACCTGAAAATCAAATAAAGATTATCAAAGCACTGCCCAATGAAGATTTGGGGTTAGTCTATAATTTTCACCATGCACATAATCAAATTGACGATTTTCCAGAAATGGTGACAATAATGTTGCCTTACCTATGGAATGTAAATCTGGATGGCTTAAGAAAAGAGGGACCCAAGATACTTCCCATTGGAGCGGGAGATTATGAAAAAGAAATGATCGAATTATTGATAGCCAAAGGTTACATGGGTGATTTCGGTATTTTAGGACATGTTGAAGAAGCAGATGTCAAGACGATACTAAAAGCTAACTTAGATGGTCTAAGAAACTAAATATTTCGAAATATCCTAAAGGATATAATACTCATAGGAAACTCCCTATTAAATAAAGAGTATTCGCGCTCCTTCCCCTATCTGCCAAAGCTATAATATTCGAACAATTAACGGTAAGCTGAAAAAATTGCATCATATTTTGGAATAATCATTCCAAAATACTTATTTTTGTCCGGTGAACAAGAAAGAAAACATCTTAAAATCCGCTTTAATGCTTTTGGTAGAAAAAGGGGTTCATAATACCCCCATGTCGGCCATAGCGAAAAATGCGGGTACCGGTATGGGAACCATTTATAACTATTTTCCCAACAAAGATGTTTTAATCAACGAACTATACGTGAACATTAAAGAAAAGGAGAACTCCGCTTTTCCGGACTTTGATTATAGAAAACCTATAAAAACTCAATTTGAGAACTATTATCAGTCCATTATCTTCTTTTTTATCGAACATCCCGCCTACTTTCAGTTTATGGAGCAATTACATGCGTCTCCTATAATCACCTCCGAAAGCAAGGCAAAAGGAATAGCGGTTGTAAACCCCGTTTTTGATTTGCTAAAAAAAGGCAAGGATGAACGGATTATCAAAAATCTGGAGATCACTGAATTAATTCAGTTTATAGGAGGTTCTGTTTTATCGTACCTCAGATGGTATTTAATTCAGGAAAATATTGATAGCACATCAGTTCAAAATCAAACAAACATGGTTTGGGACGGAATCAAAACGTAAAAAAATTTTAATTAAAAATGGAATGAACATTCACTCCAATAAAATAGAATAAATGAAAAAAAATGTATTGATTACAGGAACATCGACTGGCGTAGGCTTTGAAAGTGCCCTACTTTTTGCCAACAAGGGCTACAAGGTTTACGCTACTATGCGAAATCTCAAAAAGGCCGAAGCCCTGAAAAAAAGAATTTCCGAAGAAAAATTAAATATTGAATTACTTCCGCTTGACGTAACCGACATAATTTCTATTCAGTCAGCAGTGAAAACCATAATTGCAAAAGATGGAAAAATCGATGTTTTGGTAAACAACGCCGGAGCTGGTTTTGCCAAAACCACCGAACAAGCCACACTAGAAGAAATAAAATGGGTAACCGACGTAAATTATCACGGTGTAGTGCTTTGCACACAAGCAGTATTGCCCCATATGAGAAAACAAAAGTCGGGTCAAATAATCAGCATTACCTCAGTAGGCGGGTTAGTAGGGCAACCCTTTAATGAGCTGTATTGCGGTGCCAAATTTGCCGTAGAAGGGTATATGGAAGCGCTTGCCACCTATGTGGGCGATGCCTTTAACATTAAAATCACCAATGTCGAGCCTGGCGGTATAGCGACCGAATTTATGAAGTCTGCCATAGACAAAACCGTAGACAATGGGCAACTCGCCTCAGGAGAATACCTCCCCATTTTTGAGCGCTATCTAGCGGCCAATCAGAAAAGAGCCGGTGAAAGCGAAGTAGCGGTTTATCAAACTGGTCGAGAAGTAGCGGAAGTCGTGCTGAAGGTAGCTCAAGACGAAAATCCGCCATTACGTATTCGTACCTCAAAATGGGCAGAAGACTTTTGTCAATTAAAAACTCAGGCCGACCCAGATGGCACAAAGTTGGTAAATCAAATAAAAAATAGTTTTCTTTAAAAATCAAAGGATTTGTTCTAGCCTTTTGTAATTATAACCGACTAAGAATTACTCTATTTTAAACAGCCTCTCGCCAGAGGCTGTTTCCTTTTTAGTATATTTAAGTTTTCGACTTAAATAAGCCATGTCCAAATATATGAAAGCCTTTGTATGCGAAAAATACGGGCCTCCTCAGCTACTAAAAATTCAAGAGGTACCTCAACCTACACCAAAAGAAAACGAGGTATTGCTGCGTATTCGTGCCACGGCCATAAACGATTATGATTGGAGTATGGTACGCGGCAAGCCCTATTTGTACCGTTTAATGTTCGGCATTAGAAAACCCAAAAGACAGATTCCGGGAATGGAGTTGGCCGGTACGATCGAGGCAATCGGATCTAATGTTAAAAAACTCAAAATAGGGGATGCCGTTTACGGTGATATTTCAGATTATGGTTTTGGTAGTTTTGCGGAATTCATTTGTATTCACGAAAAGGCAGTGGTCGAAAAACCTGAAACCATGAAATTTGATGAAGCCGCTTCTCTGCCACACGCTGCTCTTTTGGCCCTACAGGGCCTACGCAAGGGAAATATAAAAAAGGGGCAAAGAATTTTAATCAACGGCGGAGGAGGTGGAGTGGGCTTTTTCGGACTTCAACTAGCAAAATTACACGAATGCGAAGTTACAGGAGTAGACACCGGAAAAAAGCTGGAAACAATGAAATCATTAGGTTTTGATTATGTAATTGACTATAAAAAAGAGGACTTTACCAGAAGCCACCAAAAATATGACTTAGTCCTCGATTGCAAAACGAATCGAAGTCCCTTAGCCTATGTACGTTCATTAAAACTAGAAGCTAGTTACATCACAGTGGGCGGAAAACCACATCGTCTGCTGCAAATGCTATGTTATAAAAAATTCATTTCTTTATTCCATAAAAAACAACTCAGCATTCTAAGTCTTAAACCGAATCAGGGCCTGGAGGAAATCAACCAGCTTTATATACAAGGAAAATTGAAATGCGTTATTGATGGTCCGCATACTTTTAAGAAAATACCAGAACTAATCACATATTTTGGCCGAGGTGAGCATATAGGAAAAATTGTCGTTGTTTTATAAACAATTCGAAATGACCATTATCAACAAAAAAAGTTGCTTTGAGAAAAGAAATATTCATATTTATTAACTTCTTCCTTTTGGTCTCCTGTAATCAAAAAGATGATGAATTTTATGACGACAGTATCAGGATGCAGACTTTCCCAAAAATGGAAATAATCGTTGATAAATTACCTGCTAAAGAAAATTTATGGGTCTTCATTCTGGCCGGACAATCGAACATGGCCGGCAGGGCCCTTGTCGAACCTCAAGATACACTTCCTTCCAACAGGATATTAAGTTTAAACAAAACCGAGGAGTTTATTGTGGCAAAAGAACCACTTCATTTTTACGAAACTTCCCGAGCTGGTCTAGACTGCGGTTTAACCTTTGGAAAGGAATTACTAAAACATATTCCCGATAGTGTTTCACTATTGCTAATTCCGACTGCTGTCGGCGGAAGTTCACTACGACAGTGGCTGGAAGATTCCACCTATCAAAAGGTTCAGTTATTTAAAAATTTCGCCCAAAAAATGGAAATAGGTAAAAATCATGGCACCTTAAAAGGAATTTTATGGCACCAAGGTGAAAGTGATGCTGAGAGCGAAGAAGATATTAAACTGTACACCGACCGACTTTCACAACTTTTTATTAATTTCAGAGCGTCGGGAAACAACGAAGATTTGCCCATACTCATAGGTAAATTAGGCTCGTTCTCAAAAAACAATCAGCAATGGCAAAAAATAAATAATCAAATTGCGCTTTATGTTTCGACAGATGACAAAGCATCGCTGATCGAAACCGCCGACTTAAAGGATAAAGGTGATAAAGTACATTTTAATTCGGAAGCACAACGAATTATGGGAAAAAGATTTGCAAATGCCTATACCCAAAAATTCAAGTGACCCATTACCATATCACCTCCGTTTCACTCACTTAAGTTAATGAACCGATTATTTCATTTCCCGTTTAAAAAAAAGGATGCTATATTTGAAATGGCTTTAGGGGTATTCCGTAAAAAGAATTGAGAGAGTCCCTTTGAACCTGAAACGGTTGATACCGTCGTAGGGAAAAGTATCCGGTCACCATAGTGGCCACGCATCTTCTTATGTTCAAGAATTGCCCTTTAGCCATAATATATAACTCACAAATATTATGGAAAACCAGTTCTGGAAACACATTCAAACCGTAAAAAATTCTGCTCCCCTAGTGCAGAACATCACCAATTTTGTGGTGATGAACAACACGGCCAACGCCCTTTTAGCAGTTGGTGCATCTCCCATCATGTCTCATGGGCACGATGAAATCAATGATATTGGTACCATTTGCCAGTCGTTGGTCATCAACATTGGCACCTTGGACAATTATTGGTCACAAGCGATGCTAAAAGCGGCCGAACTCGCACATCATACAAAAAAGCCTTGGATCCTAGACCCTGTAGGCGCAGGGGCTTCGCATTATCGAACGACCCTTTTGACCCAATTGCTCGAATATCGACCCACGGTAATAAGAGGCAACGCTTCCGAAATTATGGCTTTGGCCCAGGTTAAAATATCAAGGACCAAGGGAGTTGATAGTACGGCAGTTAGCATGGAGGCCATGGAAGCTGCCAAACTGTTGCACAAAAACTACTACGCCGTGGTCTGCGTCTCGGGTGAGATAGATATTGTCGTAGGACCTAAAACCTCTGTTTTTATCAAAAATGGTCATGCATTGATGACCAAGGTTACCGGTTTAGGATGTTCCGCTACCGCTATCATCGGCGCTTTTATCGCAGTCATAGATGACAAGATGGAGGCTGTTGCCACAGCAATGGCATTATTCGGAATCTGTGGAGAATTGGCCGCCCATAATTGTGCCGGACCAGGAAGCCTCCAAACCCAACTATTGGACAAGCTCTATAATATCACAGCATCGGAATTTAACAACACACTCAACATCGAGCTACATGACTAGTCTAGCCTTTCCATATCCACTGTATTTGGTCATCTCAGAACGTGATTGCAAACATCAATCCTTTCTAGAGGTTGCCGAAGCAGCCATTCGTGGTGGGGTAGATCTCATCCAGTTACGGGAGAAAGACTGCCCCGACGAAATGTATTTCCTTAAGGCCGAACGACTCAAAGAATTAACGGATAAATATGATATTCCCTTAATTATCAATGACAACTTAAGGGTTGCCATGGAGGTGAAGGCTTTCGGAATACACGTGGGAACAACAGATATTCCTCCCAGTACCATTCGCAAGGCATGGAAAGGATGCAAATCGTTAGGATATTCTCTAGAAGCCTTGGATCAGCTCGATACCGAAGAAACACAAATTTCCGACTGGCTAGGGGTTAGTCCCGTTTTCAAAACCCAAACAAAAGAAGATACCCTAACGGAATGGGGTTTGGAAGGTATTCGCAACATTCGAGAAAAAATCTCCAAACCTTTGATCGCCATCGGAAACATGAATATCGATAATATAGCAGCTGTATTGGAAGCTGGTGCCGATAGTATTGCAGTTGTTTCTGCCATTTGCAGCGCCAAAAATCCGGAAAAAGCGGCTTTCGAACTTAAAAATGAGATTCTAAAAACGATATGAAACAGTATTCCTATCCTTCAGTAATGACAATTGCGGGTTTTGATGGCAGCGGGGGCGCAGGCATTCAAGCCGACATTAAAGCCATATCTGCCCTGGGGTGCTACGCCACTTCCGCCTTAACGGCCCTCCCTGTTCAAAACACTACAGGTGTTAAATCGATTTACCCAATTGAATATATGGCGGTACAAGAACAAATACAGGCAATTATGGAAGACATTCCCCCAAAGGCCATAAAAATTGGTATGCTGCACACTTCCGAACTCGTATTGACTGTCGTTGAGACCCTCAAAAAATATCCGAAAACTCCCTTGGTTTTTGATCCTGTTATGGTGGCGACCAGTGGGCACAAACTTATTGAAGACAGCACGATCGGCACAATCGTGGAAATGTTGTTTCCCATAATTGATATTCTCACTCCCAATTTAGACGAGGCTGCCATCTTGGCTGAAATGGAAATTCACACCGTCGAAGACATGTACTCGGCTGGTAAAAAAATCAAAAAATTAGGCGTAAAAAATGTTTTATTAAAAGGAGGTCACCTTAAAACACTGGAATTGACCTCTTTATTTTTTGATGCGGACGATAAGGTAACTGCTTTTCAACAGGAAAAATATAACACCAACAACACGCACGGTTCAGGCTGCACGCTATCATCGGCCATCGCCAGTTATTTGGCCTTAGGCGAGTCTTTTGTAGGAGCCATATCAAAAGGGCAGGATTATGTACACAAAGCCATTTTTCATGGAAAAGATGTAGCTATCGGAAAAGGAAATGGCCCGTTAAACCACTTTTTTAACCCTCAAATATTAGTAAAACATGACTTGGTCTAAACAAACATGGGAACGTATAATCCCTATTTACGAATCGATTATTGCCATGCCTTTTATTACCGAACTTATGGACGGCAGCCTAGCGATGGAAAAATTCCAATTCTATATGGCCCAAGACTCCGGATATCTTGAACACTTCGGGCGCGCATTAGCAATGATAGGGGCCAAGGCACCGAATGTTGAAGAAGCCTTAGCCTTTATTCAATTTGGACAAAATGCTATCTTAGTGGAGAATGCGCTTCACGAATCGTATTTTAAGGATTTTGGAATTTCCAGCAGTGGAAAATTGGAACCTACATGCCACCATTACATTCATTATTTGAAAAGCACCGCCGCCTATGAATCCGTGGAAATCGCCATGGCGGCCGTATTACCCTGCTTTTGGATTTACAGGGAAGTAGGGAACTATATTTACCAACATCAAAAAGCTAAAAATAACCCCTACCAAAAATGGATCGATACCTATGCAGGGGAAGAATTTGGTATCGCAGTGACTCGTGCTATTGAAATTTGTGACCGAGCAGCCCTCACTGCCACTCCGTCAACCCAAAAATACATGACCGAAGCATTTATCATTGCTAGTCGCATGGAATTCGAATTCTGGGATAGCGCCTACCAAATAAAAAAATGGAAATTTTCTTAATTCGTAAAGCAAACAACCTATTACCCCTAAAATTTTTAAGTATTTACTTTTAAGTTTCATTACAAAGGTTATTCTGAAATGTTCAAAACGTAAATCTTAACGAATTCATTCCAGATTAAAATTAATCGCTTATTTTTAGAGACCGTTATATCATTTTTGTAACGGCTAAATGGCCTAAGGCTTTATTCGTTAAACCAAGCACCCCGAAATGAGGTCAGTACTACTGTTTTTTACGCTTTCTGTTTTTCTTAACGGACATTCCCAAATCCTAAAAAAACAAATTCCCGATAAACTGGTCGTACTTTCTTTTGATGATGCTCCTGCAAGTCAATATTCGGTAGTGGCGCCGTTACTCAAGAAGTTTGGTTTCGGAGCTACTTTTTTTGTTTGTGAATTTCCGCCAAACTATAGCGATAGTACCCTTTACATGAATTGGCGCCAAATAAAGGAGCTTGACAACATGGGTTTTGAAGTAGCCAATCATACCCGAACGCATGCGAATGTCACCAAATTATCGAAAGCACAGTTTATTAATGAGCTTAGCTATATTGAAGACAAATGTGACTCGTTGGGCATAGAAAAACCGACGAATTTTGCCTACCCAGGATATGGGCTTAATCTTGAGATACTTCCATTTTTGAACGAACTAGGGTATCGCTTCGCCCGCGCCGGAGGCAGTAGGGCTTACAATCCCCTGATCGATCACCCGTTTCTTGTTCCAAGCTGGGCTACAGATGCCGAAAATAAAGAAACCATCATGGCAGCCCTTGAACAGGCCAACAACGGAAAAATCGTTGTATTAACCCTTCATGGCGTACCCGATATCGAACACCCTTGGGTCAATACGCCTCCTGAACTGTTTACAGCATATCTAAACTATTTGGCAGCACATAACTTTACCGTCATTGCCCTAAGAGATTTGCATAAGTATATCAATGTCGATGAGGCGCTACAAACGATTGTTCCGGATATAAAGAAAGAATTAGCGAATTAAATTATACAAATACTCCCTCTGAAAAAGAGAAAAAAACCCGAAGTCACTTTAACCAAAAAACAAACAATGATTCTAAATATTACGCGGACCCTTGCCCTACTAACCATTCTATTTTTCGCTTATCTCCCTTGTACTTCCCAATCTAATTGGAAGGAGGTCACCACCGTTGAAGAACTTTGTTCAAGTTATCCCGAGACCGTAAAAACGATGCTCGAACAATTCAATCTTGACTATCCCGGGCTGGAGAAAGTCAAAGAAACTTATGCCACCGGTAATTTGGTAGAAGCCAGCAATGCGTTGTTGGCTTACTACAAAAACGGGGACACGGCGATGGAGCTTAGAAAAGATACCCCTGAAAAGTCAGATAATACCAAAGCAACAGCAGACACTACGCTGACCGATGTTTTTATTATACAGAATATTAAGGGAAAAGTACCCCTCTTAAATGATGGCCACCGAGACTGGTATTACAAAGGCCCGAACAACGACAAAGAATGGGCTTGGTTATCGAACCGTCATAGCCAACTCAGCGGTATATTTTCTACTTATCTCGAAACGGGCAATCCAAAATATGCCGAATACATCGATCTATTTCTAAGGGATTTTATTATTAAAAGTATGCCCTACCCCGCCATTAAGAGTGGAACTTCAGTATGGCGTGGTCTCGAAGTTGCTGCTCGGGCCAAAGTTTGGTCGCGTATTTTTTATGGAATGATCAACAGTGAATATATTTCTCCGGCCACACAACTTTTGATGCTGGCCAGTTTACCGGACCATGCCCACTACAACAGAAATTTTCACAGCAGCAACAATTGGTTGACGATGGAAATTTCAGCATTAGCTACTGTAGCAGCAGATTTTCCCGAGTATAAAAAATCGAATGAATGGTTAGACTATGCCATAGCAACTATGAGCGAAAGCATGAAGGGTCAAGTGTATGCCGATGGGGTTCAAACAGAACTTACCTCCCATTATCACAATGTTTCGCTAATCAACTTCGAACTTTTTAAAGATATCTGTGACAGGGCCAATAAAGAGCTTCCAGATTATTTCAACAATACGATTGAAGCGATGTACAGCTATGTCTCCCATGTGGTGCGCCCCAGTGGTTTCCGTATTCTAAATAATGATGGTGACAAGGGCAGTGACCGCGATTTTATTTTAAAGGGTGCGAAAAAGTTTAATCATCCGGAGTGGGAATATATTGCCACTAATGGAGCATCGGGAATCAAGCCAAGTGACGGTCCCTCTTATTTTTATCCTTGGGCCGGCCATTTTATTTCTCGTAGTGGATATGACGCCAATGCCCAATGGTCCTTTTTTGATATGGGCCCTTGGGGCAGCGGCCATCAGCATAATGACAAATTACATATTTCCATTTCCGCTTACGGAAGAGATCTTTTGGTCGATTCGGGACGGTTCGCCTATACTGGTGAAGTCGCTGAAAAATTCCGGCCATATGCCAAAGGAACGGCAGGCCATAATAGCATTTTAATAGACCAAAAAGGTCAAAATGCGGGGCCGAAACTCGCCGAGGAACCGATAGGTGCCAACTATTTTAAAATTGCCGACGATTTCGACTACGCCACCAATTCATTCGACGAATTCATCGATGTCGAAGGAAAAGCCAAGCACACCCGTGCGGTACTTTACGTGCGTGGAGAATTTTGGGTAGTCGTAGATCGTATCGATACGGATAGGCCCAGAAAAATTGATGCATTCTGGCACTGGCACCCTGAATCGGTGGTACAAAAAGACGGCTCAACTGTCAAGACTACTAATGAATTTGGGAACTTGGCCGTAATCCCAGTTAGCAAACAAAAATTCGAAATTAAGTTTATCAAAGGTCAAGAAACTCCAGAAATACAAGGATGGTACAGTCCTGAATATAATTTGTTCGAACCCAACACCACCGCTAATTACAGCACCCAAATCAACTCCGATTCCACTGTTGTATGGTTGCTCGTACCTTCGGAAAAAGAAACGCCAAATATAAAGGCCAAGATTGTTTCCGAAAATAAAGATGGTGTAAGTTTATCCGTAAAATCCGAAGGAAAAACATGGCAAATTACCGTTCCTTACAATAACAGTAAAGATGCCAATTTGATAAAAAAGTAGTGGTTGGACAAATGTTCTTCTAAACAAGACCTTTTTATAACTCAAATAGATTCGAACGACCATTCCGGGTCATCTCGAATGCATTCGGATTTCCTTCTTAAACGTTCTTCTGCCACATTTTACTGAACAATAGGAAAAGTCCGCCACAAAGCAACCAGGCAGGAAGCGTTACGAAACTTAAGAACACATCAAATTGTAAGGATATAAAGTAGAAAAGCCCAAAACTTATGGCCCATGCCCAAAACACCGATTTATTAAACTTAATGTTGGCCGTTTCGGCATAATTTTTAACGATACCGGCATTTTTAGAAAAGAAGTGCTCGAACACGATAATCGCCCCAAAAGGTGCCAAAATAAACCCGTAGAGTGCTACAAAACCCAATAATTTCATGGCAAAGGCTGGAAAAAGCCCCGCAATAGTAGCCACCGTGCCTGCAATAATAGTCACCCAAAAAGTGGAAAGTTTGGGAACAATGGCCTGAAAAGCAAGTCCCGCTCTATAAATGGTCGGATTGGCGGTTGTCCATCCGGCCAAAACGACCGCAATAATACCAAAAATACCGATGGCGTTATTTGCCAAAGGCCCAGGAGCCACCGGTGGAGCTTCCCCATTCGTCAAAAAAGCTTGCGCTTCCGGCGATTTTAGATAAACGGCATATAGCAGCGCAGCGGCAATCCATGCCATATAATGGCCGACGTACATTCCCGCAGCGGTAGTCCAGCCCGAGCTTGCCTTTTTAGCAAACCGAAAAACCGAAAGATCTGACATACCGATGTGCATAGCCGCATTGGCGAACCACGACCAGATAACCACATGCCAGAACGTATATTTCAATTGTCCGGGAAAGGGATCGGAACCTTCCCCCCAAATATTCCAAAAATCAGAAAAACTATGTACCTCCAATTGCCCCAATGCAACAACGCCACAGGCTATAAATGCCAAGACGATTATCGGCGACATCCAATTGGCGGCCTTGGAAACGGTATCATACCCCTTGGAAGCGATGAGTGAAATTACCGCTCCGATAATCAATACGATAATTACCCAAGTAGGCCCATTAGGCATGGTATCTGTCAATTTGGGCATTTCCATCCCAAAAGGGATTCCTACTGCCGTGGCGGAAACGGTAATCATGGCTCCGGCCAAGAAGCAGAATAAAATACCATTGGCCAAATTATAGCCGGTTACCAGTGTTTTACCACAAATCTTTTCCAATTGATAATAGAGGGTCAACCGATATTTCACGGCTATTTCCGCAGTTAAAAAACGCCAGCATAGAACAGCCAATAGGTTGCCGATCAGCAGCCCTATAATCAAGTCAAATGCGCTAACCCCTGCTGTTAAGAACAACGGACCAATGATAAATTCTGTTCCCGCGGCATGCTCACCTGCATACATACCTAAAAAGCTTTTCCAGCCTTTGAGGTTGGATTTGGGGACTGGAGTTCGTTCAAATTCGCCACCGGCGATATCCTCTATTATTTCCTCTTCGATATTGTATTGGCTCATTGGTCTGGTTTTAAACTTGAAACGTTCTATGCAAAGCGGTTCGGATGGTTATGGTTTAGGAGTTGTGTAGTAAATGATTGGGCAGGTCTTCGACGCGCTCACAGCATAATTGATCCATAACCTGTTTGAATTGGGTCTTCAACATGGCTATCGTGTGGTCACCACCTTTGTTGCCCAAAGCGCCTGCACCGTACATAAAAGAACGCCCCATAAAGGTAAACTTTGCACCGCTGGCTATGGTTCTAGCGATATCGGGACCTGATCGCAGCCCACTGTCCATCATAATCTCAATCTGGTCACCGTAAGTCGAAGCAATGCCCTGTAACGAACTAATTGTCGATTGGGCGGCATCTAACTGCCTGCCCCCATGATTGGATAGAATTATACCATCAAAGCCCATGCGAATCGCATCTTGGGTATCTTGTTCCGAGGCTACTCCTTTCAATACCAGCTTCCCTTTCCACTTGTCACGAATTGGTTTTATTCTTTCCTCATTTAATCGACCTGAGAAGGTCTTATCCATAAATTGCCCCAATTGCCTTAGGTTGAGGCCTTCAGGCGTATACGGTTTTAAGGTCTCAAAAGTTGGTTGCCCGTATTTGAGCGTATTGTAGGCCCAACGTGGTTTTCCTAAAATTTGAAGAATGTTGGTCAACGACATTTTGGGAGGCAACGCCAGTCCATTTCTGATGTCGCGCGGCCGATAACCAAATGTGGGCACATCGCACAACAAAACAAGCACCGGACATCCGGCGGCTTCAGCACGATCAATAATATCATCGCGTAGCCTGTCTTCAACAGGATTGTACAATTGAAACCAAGCGTTCCCTTCCGTAAGTTCGCTTGCTCGCTCGATATCCATTGTTGTAACGGTACTGAGTACAAATGGGATGTTATTTTTAAAAGCTGCTTTGGCCAAAATTTCAGGGGAATTGGGCCACATCAATCCCTGAAGACCTACTGGCGCAATGCCAAAAGGAGCATCGAACTCCATGCCCAACACCTTTGTTTTGGTATCACTGACCCCCTTATTGCGAAGGTATCGAGGCTGTAACTGTACTTCCCTAATTTCCGAGGTGTTTCGTGTAATACTTACATCCTCATTACAACCGCCATCAAGGTATTCGAAAGCAAATTTAGGAACACGCTTTTTAGCTCTTTCCCTTAAATCTTCTACGGACGGGTATTGTGAATTTATTTCGGACTTCATAGTTATTTTAGAATAAAGGGTGCATGTGTCTTCAAAGCATAATTGTTTTTAAGGAAGGTCGTGTCGAGCTTCGCCTTCGAAATAACGATTGCCGCGCCCAGGGCCGAACCCAAAGACGAATCAGTCGTTTGTAACCCCATATGGCCCAAGTAATGGGACACCAATTTGATGTATACGTCGTTATCGCTAAAACCTCCGTCTACAAAAAGATGTTCGACCGGGGTATCACCGACGGCCGCTTTGATACTTTCGACTTGTAACAACACCAGTTCTAACATTAATTGGTGATAAGCGTGTTCAAACCTATCGTATGATATTTTTGTTTCCTCGGGCACGTCCTTGGCCGAAATGCTCGTCCATTTGAACATTGGGGTAAAATCTTTGGTCACCTCGAACAGAATTTCTTGATCGAATTTAACTAATTTGTGGTAATCTTCGGGAAGATTGAAATGGGCGGACAATTGTTTTACCTGAAATTTGTATTCATTACCCAGAAACAAACGCGATACTTTCACAGGACTTCCATCGATACGCATATTAAAAAGTCCGTCATTGGCGATATCGGTATCGGTAAGCATCTCTTTCGCGAACGGATTTATGGAAATACTCCACGTTCCCGTCGAAACCAGTACAAAAGGACTTTCCGTACTTCGCACATAGGGCAAAAGAGCCGAAGAACTGTCATGGATCCCCACACCGACATTTAGTTTGTGGCCCTTATAATCCACATGTAAACAAGTATCCGCTGTGGTTAATGGAGGTAGTATTTTATCTATTCCTTCTCGGTAGACCCATGCATGATAATCTTTTTTTTCATAATCCCACAGCAGCGTATGACAACCGATACTGGTATATTCGCTCACCGGTATGCCCGTAAACAAATAACTCAGGTATTGGGGCAAATGGAGTGTATATTTTATTTTTTTGAAGACTTCGGGCCGCGCTTGCTTGAGCCAATAGAGCTGCATACCCGTATTCAGCATACCCAATTTTTGTGACCCCGTAATTCTTGAAAGTTCTGCCTCCGGACCATATTTATCATAAAAGCTCTTGGATATGGATTCATCCAAAGGCTTCATATAATTGTACAAAGGTGTGATTACTTTTCCATGTTCGTCGATATGTACGACGGTGGCACCATAACTGGAAAAGTTAACGGCCTTTATCTCGTAATCGGAAACGTCCATCATCCGATCGAAGACTTCCTTTAACCAATTTTCAAGGGCCGCGAGATTTTCCGTAGGATAACCATCCTCATCAGAAATTTCTTCGAAACGGGTATATTCGCGATAGACCTCTTGATAATCCTCGTCAAAAAGAAAGAACTTTTTATTGGTTCTCCCGATATCGAATATGGCGGTAACTTTTTTTTTCATCGATACATCTTAGAGTCCGGTAGCGACGGTATGTCGGCCCCGTTCCTTTATCAAGTTATCGCGCACCTGTAAGGAACGGTAGGTCATCAACGGATGCAACGCACTACCCATCTGAAGTCTCGCCCGTTCTAACAACGGTCGTACATCGGTTCGGTATGCATTTTGTAAAATCTCTTGGCACTGTACCACATCGTTCTGCTGCTGTGCTACCTTCAATTGTTCTTGGTCGACCAACAATGCTTTGGCATAGGCCTCTTGTATTGCCTCTAATGACTGTATAAGGTCTTCTAAAGGATCTTTGATGTTATGACTTGCATCGATCATCCACGCCGGATATGGGTTCTGCGGATTGTGCTGCATACCATAAACCAACTCGTTGAATATTAAGAATAGCGCATACGGTTTTACGCTTCCCGTCGTACTATCATCATCGCCATATTTGCTATCGTTGAAATGGAAACCCCCAAGTTTACCTTTAACCATTAAGGTGGAAACAATCTGTTCGATATTGGTATTGGGCAGGTGGTGGCCAAGATCCACAAGTGTATAGGCCTTTTCACCACAGGCGTTCGCCAATAGGAACGATGTACCCCAATCTTGTATTACGGTGCTGTAAAAATTGGGTTCATAAGGTTTATATTCAATAAAGAGTTTCCAGTCTTCGGGAAGTCCCGCATAGATTTTTTTCAAACTATCTTCGGTGTTCAGTAGCGCTGTTTGAAAATTGTCCTGGCCCGGAAAATTGGAACCATCGGCAAGCCACACCGTCAGGCTTTTTGACCCTAATTTCTCGCCGATCTTAATGACATCAAGATTGTGTTGTATCGCTTGCTCGCGCACGGCTTCGTTTCTGTTCGACAGCGAACCATACCGATAACTTTCTTTGGCGTCTTTCTGATCTTGAAAAGTATTGGAATTGACCGCGTCAAAAATTAATCCGTGAGAAGCGGCCCGTTCCCTTATCGCTTTATAATCTTCAGGAATGTCCCATGGAATATGTAACGAAATGGCACCCGCCGTACCCGTAAGGGCATGCAAAACGCCCACATCGTCGATTTTCTGTTCTAAGGTCGCAGGTTCGCCGTAGAAGGAAAATCTTCCAAACCGCGTTCCCCCAGCACCTAAGGCCCAACTTGGAATGGCCACTTGAAAATCGGCCAACCTTTGAACGACTTCTTCGACATCGACTCCTCTCTTATCCAAGGAGCTTCCCAAAAAATCAAAACTTTCATTATGGAAAGTCGTTTGCTGCTGGTTTTCAACTAAAATCTGCTCTTTTTCTATCTTCATAATATGATGAATATGATGTACTTACAAGAAGGAAGACCCACAGGCACAAAGCCTGTGGATAGTCCTAAAATAACTCAAAAAACTCACTCAAATAATTATCGTACAAATGCGTTGGCCATACCGCCATCGACATTGATTATATTTCCCGTAGACTTATCTAAAATACCGACCAAGGCGAAGACACCGTTTGCAATATCCTTCGGATAAATTATTTCGTTCAACAAATTGCGTTTCGCATAATGCGCGGGTAATTCTTCAACGGTAATGCCATAGGTTTTGGCACGACCTTCGGCCCAATCGCCCTCCCATATTTTACTACCAACGATTACGCCATCGGGGTTGACCGTATTTACACGTATCTTATCACCCCCCAATTCGGCGGCCAATAAACGGGCCATGTGCTGCTGTGCCGCCTTTGCGGTACCATAACCGACATTGTTTGGACCGGAGACCAGACCGTTTTTACTGGCAATACTAATAAAATCACCTCCTTGCCCTTGCTTGCGCATAACCGCAACAGCCTGTTTGGCCAATTCGAACTGCCCCTTGACCAATACGTTTTGAAGAATGTCCCAATCTTTTTCGGTAGTTTCTTCCAATGGTTTGGAGATGGCCAGACCAGCACTATGGACCACAATGTCCACTCCCCCAAATTCGAGACATGCTTTTTTATAAGCTTCGGCAATGGAACTGCTTTGTGTGACATCACATACCGCATATGCCGCAGTATCACGACCATAAGTTTCTAAGGCTTCCTGAAGGCGGTCTTCGGCAATATCGGTCAAGACCACATTGGCACCTTGTTCGGCCAATTTATCGGCGATGGCCTTCCCAATACCACCTCCGGCACCAGTTACCAAAGCCACTTTTCGCGATAAGGGCTTTTCTTTGGGCATACGTTGCAACTTTGCCTCTTCCAATAACCAATATTCGATATCGAATGCCTCTTGCCTTGGCAAGGAAGTATACTCGGTAATGGCCTCGGCACCGCGCATTACGTTTATGGCGTTCACATAGAATTCGTTGGCAACACGGGTCGTCTGTTTATTCTTGGCAAAACTGAACATCCCCACCCCCGGATAGATAATGATGACCGGATTGGCATCACGAACTGCAGGACTGTTGTCACGCTTATGCGTATCGTAATAGGCTTGATATTCTTTTCTATATTGCTCAAAGGCAGGCTTTAATTTTTCAAGCACCGCTGCTGTATCGGAAAGGTCTTCATTGGTATCTAAATGTAGGACCAATGGTTGAATTTTCGTTCTAAGAAAGTGGTCGGGACATGAAGTACCCATCGGGGCCAAACGCTCAAGATCATTGCTGTTTATATATTGCAATACAACGTCACTATCCGTAAAATGACCTATCATCCTATTTTCGGAAGAACAGAGTCCACGTAACATCGGCATTAATTGCGCCGCTTTCTCACGGCGCTCGTCTTTCGGAAGGGACTGTACTTTCTGCCCTCCGAAAACGCTTCCCTTTTCCTTGATTTTTTTCTCGATATATTCCGAAGCAGTTTCGATCACCTCCAAACTGTTCATATAACATTCATATGATGTATCTCCCCATGTAAAAAGTCCGTGGCTGCCTAAAACAATACCACGGATACCTGGGTTGTCGTTCAAACATTTCTCCAACTGTAGCCCCAAATCAAAACCAGGTCGTTGCCAAGGCACCCAGCCCATGGTATCGCCCCAGATTTCTTTGGTTACTTTTTCACTGTCTTTGGCAGCGGCTACCGCAATCAGGGCATCGGGGTGTAGGTGATCGATATGTTTGAATGGAAGCAGCCCGTGCAAAGGAGTATCGATAGAAGGTGCCTTACTGTCTAAATCATAGATACAATGGTTGAAGAGGCCGACCATGCGATCTTCATCGGCCAATCCGCCATATATATTTTTCAAATTTCGCAGCCTTTCCGTGTAAAGTCCCGCTATTCCCGCCTTGGTAAGGGTACCAATATCACCCCCCGAACCTTTTATCCACATCACCTCGACCTCCTCATCGGTCAACGGATCTTTTTCGATGGTCTTGCAGCTCGTATTTCCCCCACCATAATTCGTTATTCTTAAATCGGCCCCGAGAATGTTCGAACGGTATAGAAACAGTGCCACTTGATCGTCGCCTAGTTTTGCCGCTTTTTCATCGTCCCAGAGGTAATCTACATAGTTGAAATTCTTAACCGTATTGCTCATTTTGATTGTCTTAATTTAGTTTTGATAGGGCTAAAGTAAGCAAGGGAATTGAGGGAGGTGTCCTGTACTGTCCCGATTCAATGAAAAAATAATTATAAAACCAAAAAGTAACGAACACTATCAAATTCTTCTTTTTCAGAATAAAAACAACACTTTCTATCAAAAAAGATGCACCATTGTTAACTTCTATTCATTTTAAACAGGACAGTACAGGATAGTTCATTAAGATTAGGTAAGTACTTTCGGGGTAAAGACGACAGAATTATGTTCAAGTAAGAAAGGTATTCTGACCCCCTCGTTTTTATTAATGACAACAACTTAATCAACTCTATTATGAAAAAAAAATTGAACGCTGTTTCAAAGGCATTTCTCTTTGCCTTAATGTTACTTTTTGCACTTAATAGCCATGCTCAAGACGTGGTGATCAAGGGCACGGTACTTTCTTCCACTGACGGACTGGGGCTACCAGGCGCCAACATCGTTGAAAAAGGTACCACAAATGGGGTAACGGCCGACTTTGATGGCAACTTTTCGATAGAAGTTCCCAATACAAATGCCACATTGGTCTTCTCTTATATCGGCTTCGCAACCAAAGAGGTTCCCTTAAATGGTCAATCGACTCTAAATATTACACTCGAAGAAAGCGCTGCCGGCCTCGATGAAGTAGTGGTCGTTGGTTATGGTACCCAGATTAAAAGACAGGTTACCGGGTCAGTGTCTACCATTCAGGCCACTGAGCTTGCCGATATCCCCGTTTCCCAGATCACTCAAAAAATACAGGGTAGGCTTCCAGGGGTTCAAATTAATCAGACCACGGGTAAACCGGGTCAGGGAATGTCGGTTCGGATCCGGGGGCAATTATCCGTTTCCGGTGGTAGTGACCCTTTGTATGTAGTTGATGGCTTTCCCATCTCTGGAGGGATCAACAATATAAATCCTGATGAAATCCAAGATATTTCCGTTTTAAAGGATGCTGCTTCCACTTCCTTGTACGGTTCAAGAGCCGCCAATGGAGTTGTTCTGATTACGACCAAAAGCGGAAAACCCGGTGAAACAAGTATAAGCCTGAATGTTACAACCAGTATGCAGAATGTTCCGGATAGGGGAAGGATAGAAATGATGAATGCTGTTGAATTCGCGCAATTTAAAAAGGAGTATTATGAAGATCAAGGGGACCCGGTACCTGATATTTATCAGAACCCATCGCAGTACGAAGGACAAAACAACGATTGGTACGATGCGATGCTAAGAACGGCTCCCATGACCAACTACAACCTCACCTTGACTTCTAATAAAGAAAAATTACGAACCTCGGTGATTTTAGGTTTCTTTGATCAAGAAGGGGTAGTCTTAAATTCGGATTATAAGCGGTATTCACTACGTGCAAATTTGGATTATAGTTTATCTGATAAGGTTCGAGTAGGGGTGAATGTTGCACCTAGCTACATTCTTGATAATGTACCAAGAACAGATGGTAGCCGGGGAACAGGTCTCCTGTTTAACGCATTGCACACCTGGCCCATTATGCCTATCTACAATCCTGACGGGACCAGAACGGAGTTCAATAATTTTCCGGCAAATACAGGAAATATCTTCTCTTATGCCAACTGGCTCAATTCTGCTGAGCGTATTCAAGACGGAACTAAAGAACTTAATCTTTTGTCCAATGCCTATATTGAATACGAACCAATAGAAGGCCTTTCTATTAAATCGAGTTTAAACGCGGAATTTTACAATAGTCAATATGAATACTTCAGTCCCACCAATGCCACCTATGCAATTAATCGTCCGATACCAACGAACAATGAAGCAGTTTGGGACAAAAGGAACACTTTTTCATGGTTGAACGAGAACACGGTTAATTATACTAAAAGTTTTGGCGAGCACAATTTCTCGCTTCTAGGAGGTTTTACCTATCAAAAATATCGTTTCGACCGGAGTAGGGTTGCGGCCAGTGATTTTGCCGATGATAGACTGCCCAATATACAAGGGGCGGCCAACATTAACAGGGGCGGCACATATGATCAAGTGCAGGAATGGAGTTTGGTTTCCTATCTTTCAAGACTTACCTATAACTATAAAGGAAAATATCTCTTGACCGGTTCAATCCGTAGTGATGGGTCTTCAAGATTTGGATCCGAGAATAGATGGGGTACATTTCCTTCCGTATCTGCAGGATGGATTGCATCTGATGAGGCTTTTCTAGAAAATGTGGAATCCATTTCGCTTCTAAAACTGCGTGCGAGTTATGGGGTTACCGGAAACAATAATATAGGTAACTACACGCAATATGCGTTAATAGACAATACTGTAAATGCCGTATTTGGAGACACTTTTGCGCCTGGTTCAGCGGTAAATTCACTCTCAAATTCTAATTTGGGTTGGGAAACCACCAAGCAGTTCGATATTGGACTGGATTTAAGCCTCTTCAATGATAGGGTGTCGTTAGTTTATGATTATTATACCAAGAACACGACCAATCTCTTGTATAACGTACAGGTGGCTAGGGAATCAGGCTTTTCCAACTTCAGCGACAACATTGGTGAAATCAAATTCTGGGGCCATGAGTTTGGTATAAATACGGTTAACACTACAGGTGAATTTCAATGGACCACCAATGCAAATATATCCTTCAATCGCAATGAGGTAGTAGCATTGGCCGATGGTATTGACAGGGTTTACGGCCCAGGCGGATGGCATATTACCAAAGTAGGCGAGCCTTTTGGTCAATTCTATGGACATCTATCTGATGGGGTTTATCTAAACCAGCAAGACTTGGACAGCTCCCCACAGGTTCCGGGTCGTTCTACTGTGGGTAGTATCAAATTACTCGATGTTAATGGTGATGGTATCATTACTCGCGGGGGCGATGAAGATGACCGTGCGATCATGGGAAGTCCATTTCCTGATTTTACTTACGGTATTACAAACACTATTAACTACAAGAATTTTGACTTTTCTGTTGTGGGTACCGGTTCTTACGGCAATGAACTACTTGTTAGGCACCTGTACAGTACAACGAATTTAGATGGGGTATTCAATCTTTTAAAAGATGTTGAAAACCGTTTTAGATCGGTTGACAACCCGGGTGACGGTTTTTATGGCACCACAGTTGGTGGTGGTAATGTTACCGGTATAGAAAGGGATTGGATCAATGATCGCTTCGTTGCAGATGCCTCCTACTTCAACATTAGGAATATAACCTTAGGATATACCATTCCAGGACTGGATAAATATTTCAAGTCGGCCCGCGTATATGGCTCAATTCAAAATGTGCACATATTCACTAAATATTGGGGCGGACCAAACCCTGAAATAAGTGTGCAGAATAATGGAGAGGGAGATGGTGGAAATCTTGCTTCCGGGGTAGATATTTCCGGATATCCGGTTCCACGTATATTTAGTTTAGGTTTAAATTTAAACTTTTAAATCGTAAATTATTATGTCAAAAAATAGTTCACTTTCGACAAATCTTAAAAATGAAAAAATGAAAAATATATTCTATTTTATCGCAATATTACTGGGGTTTCTGGTAAGCGGTTGTGACGAGGAATTAACCATTTTCCCCGAAGACTCATTAAGTGTGCCTACCTTCTTCAAAACGGAAGAAGATTTCACACAAGCCATTAACGGAACCTACGTACCCCTACGTGGAATTAACAATCAATCAAAGCCCTTTCTGGCCGAGATGCACTCTGACAACACCTATTTTGCACGTAATACGGCTTTTGGTGCTACAGATAACCAAGAAGATATTGCCGATCACTCCATACCTAGCGATGGGGGCATAACCGCGAATGGCCATGTAAATAATGTTTATGTGGGATATTATGAAGTTATTGCTCGAGCCAATCAGATTTTAGCAACCATAGATGAAGCTGAATTTGATGAAGCTGCAAAAGCGAACGTAAAAGGTCAGGCGCTTTTTCTAAGGGCATATTCTTATTTTGACCTGGCGCAGTTATTTGGTAGTGTACCCATGCATCTTGAGCCGGTAGTAGACCGTGAAGGAGCAGCTTTGCCCCTTGCTTCGGAAGAAGAACTTTATGCCCAGATTATAGAAGACACCCAAGCGGCCATTTCTTTATTACCGCTTAAATCACAACAACAACCTGGAAGGGTGACTTCCGGTGCGGCTCAAACACTTTTAGGAAATGTTTATATAGTTCGCGAACGATGGGCGGATGCCGAAACCGTTTTGAAAGCGGTTGTAGCCAGTAACGAATATGACTTAATGCCTAACTATGAGGACGCTTTTTCCGGAAATAGCGACAATAAGAACAACATGGAGTCTGTTTTTGAAATTCAATACAGGGAAGGTGCCGAAGGACTGAATGGCAGCTTTCTATACAACTTTCTTCCAAGACCAATTACCGCCGAAGAGGTTGGTGCTATAACCGGAACATCAAACCCACAGCCCGTTAATGGAGAAGGGAACAATATCCCAACCCCAGATATTATTGAAGCTTATGAAGACGGCGATTTGAGGGAAGATGCTTCAATATTGTATGTTACCGCTAGTGAGAGCTTTTGGGAAGATGGTGTTTATCCGATTATCAAGAAATATGTTGAACCCCATTCTTTGCATGGCAACCATGGTATGAATTGGCCTATTTATCGTTATTCCGAAGTACTGTTATTTTTAGCGGAAAGCTTGGAAGAACAAGGAAAAGATGGTGAAGCCCTTCCCTA
Organism: Kriegella aquimaris; assembly: GCF_900103215.1. Lineage (GTDB taxonomy): Bacteria > Bacteroidota > Bacteroidia > Flavobacteriales > Flavobacteriaceae > Kriegella > Kriegella aquimaris. Next base: position 29,974 of record NZ_FNGV01000009.1, on the reverse strand, counting down.
TCTAACTGAAGTTCGCACACGTGCAGGCCTTGGTGCCCCGATAGGTGATTTAGGAGAAGCAATCTTTAACGAGAGAAGGGTCGAACTCGCTTTTGAAAACAAAAGATGGTTCGATTTGGTTCGAACAGGTCGTGCAATTGATGTGATTACTGCTCATGGAAATAAAATAAAAGCCAACCCAGTTGACTACTACTATCCTGCGGGTGTAGAACCAAGGGGCAATGTTTTTACCAATATCACAGAACGTTATGCACTTCCGGCATCCGAATCATCCCTAAACCCAAATTTTTAATTAAATTAGTCGACTTATAATAAAAATCAAAATAATATGACCAGACTTTTCGTCGCACTTATTTTTGCAATGCTGTTTTCTATTTCCTGTGAGGATGCCAAGGAAACGGATTCAAAAAGTACCCAAGAGCTTGATCCAAAACTGTCGAAGCTGAAATTACAGCCAGGTTTTGAAGCAGAACATCTGTATAGCCCTGCGGATAATGATCAAGGATCGTGGGTCGCTATGACCTTTGATGATAAAGACCGACTAATTACCGCGGATCAATATGGTGCATTATACCGTATGGAAATACCTGCCATCGGCTCCGACGTTGTAACACCCAAGATTGAAAAGCTCAAGATTCAAACCGGGGAAGCCGTGGCTGATTCCGTAATACAAATGGGCTATGCACAAGGACTGCTCTATGCTTTCAATAGTCTTTACGTGATGGTCAACCATAGGGGTAACGACGAATTTGAAAAAAGCAGCGGGCTTTACCGTTTGCAGGATACGGATAATGACGACCAATATGACAAGATTACCTTGTTAAAGGCATTGAACGGTGCCGGTGAACATGGTCCGCATAGTATTGTAATGAGTCCTGACGGAAAGACGCTGCACGTCATCGCCGGAAACCATACCGATTTACCTGAAATGGATTCATATCGATTGCCTAAAGTATGGCAAGATGATAACCTCTTTCCTCAGGTCAAAGATCCTCGTGGTCATGCCAATGACCGAGGTGCCCCAGGAGGATGGATAGCAAAAATCGACCCCGAAGGAAAAAACTGGGAATTGGTGAGCGCCGGTTTCCGAAATCCTTTTGACCTTGATTTTAATGACCAAGGCGATATGTTCGTTTACGATAGCGATATGGAATGGGATTTGGGCATGCCTTGGTATCGTCCGACCCGTATCTGCCACGTAACCAGTGGTAGTGAATTCGGATGGCGTACCGGTAACGGAAAATGGTCTCCCGCCTATCCTGACAACCTTCCGCCTATAGTGAATATCGGCCAAGGGTCTCCGACCAACGTGGTGTATGGTAGGGGGGCAAAATTCCCAGAGAAATATCAGAAAAGTATCTATGCATTTGACTGGAGTTTTGGAATGATTTATGCCATTCATCTCACACCTAACGGTTCTTCTTATGACGGTGAGCGCGAAGAATTTTTATCAGGCATTCCACTTCCTTTGACCGATGGGGTCATTGGCCCAGATGGCGCGATGTACTTTATGACAGGAGGCCGTAGGTTGGATTCCGACCTATACAGAGTGCATTACACAGGTGACGAATCGGTTGTCGCTTCAAACGAGACTCCCGAGTTGACCGAAGCGAATAAAATCAGAAGACAATTAGAAGCTTATCACGAAGCACCAAAGGCAGGTGCCGTAGCATTTGCTTGGCCGCACCTAAGCAGTGAAGATCGTTTTTTACAGTATGCCGCACGTATTGCCATAGAGCATCAACCCGTACAAGAATGGCAGGCGAAAGTATTGGCCGAAAAAGATCCAGTAGCCTTGGCTCAAGGTGTTATCGCTTTAGCCCGTCAGGGATCAAAAACACAACAGAGCGGAATGCTAAATGCGCTTATGGGTGTTGATTACGCTTCACTTTCACCACAACATCAGGTTGATTTGTTACGCGCTTTTGAACTGACACTTGCGCGTTTCGGAGTTCCGTCGGCCGGCATTAAGAACAAGGTTATCGCCTATCTTTCACCGAAATACCCGGCACAAACAGATGTCTTGAACCAATTATTGAGCAAGACCCTTGCCTATCTTGATGACCCGACAGTCGCCAAAAAAACGCTAGCGTTATTGGAATCGAATACTGGTGAGAACGTAGATGTAATGGCAAACACTGCCACTGACGCTTCCGATTTGATATTGAGAAACCCTCAGTATGGAATGGACATTGCCCTTACATTGAAAAATATGCCTCCTGCCCAACACACCTATTATGGCATGGTCATCGAAGATGTTGACAAAGGATGGACGCCGGAGCTTCGCGAAAAGTATTTCAAGTGGTTTAACAAGGCATTTTCTTTCAAAGCAGGTAGAAGTTATATCGGTTTTATCGACAAGGCCAGAAAAAAAGCCTTGACCCATGTACCTAAAGCCAAATTTGATTTCTACGATAAGATGTCAGGAGCCGATTTATTGGCAAGTTCGGGTAACGATTTGGCCGTTTCTACGGTAACACCGAAAGGACCTAGACACAATTGGAAAGTAGAAGAAATAGGGCCTTTATTGGCCGATGGTTTAAAAGGAAGAGATTTTGAATACGGCAAAAGTATGTTTGCTTCCACGAGCTGTATCACATGTCATACCATGCAGGGCGAAGGTCAAAATATTGGTCCCGACCTTAGTCAGCTAGGCACGCGTTTCTCTCCTGAAGATATTCTAAAAGCCACTATAGACCCTAGTGATGTTATCTCAGATCAGTATAACTCTACCGTGTACACTCTAAAAGATGGCACATCGATAGTAGGCAGATTGATGAACGAAAACGATCAAAACTATGTAGTTTCCCAGAACCCATATGCTCCGGACATCACTCGTGAGATTCCTAAAGATCAGGTAACCGATATGAAAATGTCGACTGTGTCTATAATGCCCCCTGGCACCATTAATTCGTTAAACGCGGATGAGCTAAAAGATCTTCTGGCCTATTTGATTTCCGGAGGTGACCCAAAAAACCCTATTTACACGGAGGCTAATAATTAAAATGAATAAATTAGTAAAAGAAGCTGGTTGCCATGTAGTTTCAAACTACACTGCGCCAGCTTCTAAAACTACATCCAAAAACAGTACGGCACGTATTTCGCTCATCGTCTTTTTCTTGACGGGTGTTTTTGGGTATGCCCAATCAAAACCCTTGGTATTTACCAAAAAAGCGATTGCCTCCGAAAGTTATGAATCGGTAGGCGTCTTCGACGTCAATAATGACAACGTGCTTGATATCGTATCGGGCGCCTATTGGTACGAAGGACCTGACTATCAAAACAGGCACTATATTGGGTCGGCCAAACGCTATGGTGAATATTACGATGATTTCTCGACCATTCCACTCGATGTGAATGGTGATGGAAATATGGATTTTATTACAGGAGGCTGGTTTGGAAAACAATTGGTCTGGAAAGAAAATTCCGGTGACAATGGCGAGTGGCAAGAACATTTGATTGCCGAAGCCGGCAATATTGAGAGCACCCGTTCTTGGGACATTGATGGCGATGGCATCATCGAAATCGTTCCAAATACTCCAAACGACCCCTTGATTATCTATCGCTTACTATTGGATAATAATAAAAAGGGTACGGGGAAATTTGGCAAACACACCATTTCGGAAAAACAGGGTCATGGCTTAGGTTTTGGGGACATCAATAATGATGGTCGTGGAGATTTGGTCGTTCCATCGGGGTGGCTCGAAGCGCCAGAAGATCCCTATACCGGAGAATGGAAATTTCATCAAGACTTTGAACTAGGCACCGCCAGCGTACCTATGATTATCGCCGATATCAACAAAGACGGACTTAACGACCTGATTGTAGGCCAGGGTCATGGTTACGGTCTGCACTGGTACGAGCAGACAACCACGAAAAAAGATAAAAAAACGACGTGGACCAAACATTCCATTGACCCCTACAATTCGCAATACCATAGTATGGAATGGATCGATATTGATCAAGATGGGGAAAATGAATTGGTTACAGGAAAACGTTACCGTGCACACAACGGAAAAGATCCCGGCGGGAATGATGAACTCGGACTCTATTATTTCAGATGGACCGGTGAAAATTTCAGCAAACAAATTATTGACTACGGTGCTTATGGCACGGGAAAAGGCACGGGCGTCTATTTTAGCGTATCCGATTTGAATAAAAACGGAATGAAGGATATTATCGTAGCCGGAAAAGATGGGCTAACTATCTATTACAACGAACCAACAAAAAAATAAAAAAATGAATTTGAAAAGAAATTATATGCGCTATGCCCTAGTAGTTCTTGCACTTATTGGTCTACAATCTTGCAAGGAAAAAAAAGAAAGTAAAGCAGCGGAAGAATCCGTTGCCGTTGTTGAAGACACTGATGGTTTTGTAGAAATATTTGATGGCAAGACCCTGGATAATTGGGAAGGAGACCCCAATTACTGGCGAGTAGAAAACGGGAATTTGGTAGGTGAAGTCACCCCTTCGACCCTTTTGCAGAACAATACGTTTATTGTCTGGAAAGGCGGGCAACCAAGCGACTTCGAATTAAAACTGGAGTTCCGTATCGCCGAAGCGGGAAACAGTGGCATCAATTATCGCAGTGAAAAAATCGATACTATTCCCTATGCGCTACGCGGCTACCAGGCTGATATCGACGGGAAAATCAGATATACGGGGCAGAACTACGAAGAGAAAAAACGCGCTACACTCGCCTATCGAGGCGAAAAAGCCATCATCACTTCACAAGAAAACCCAGATACTCCAGGATCCTTACGCGCCAATGTGGCAAAGAACGCTTGGCAGAGTCGTGAGGTTATCGAATCTCTAGGCGATTCCGACGAACTCAAGACAAAAATCAAAAGTGAAGATTGGAACGAAGCCCACCTTATCATTAAAGGAAATAAGTTACAGCACTACATCAACGGAGTTCTCATGAGCGAGGTTATTGATGATGATACTGTAAACCGCGCATCTTCAGGCTTTTTAGGCGTTCAAGTACATGTAGGTCCGCCTATGAAAGTTGAATACCGCAACATACAGTTAAAAAATCTATAAAGGAAGCGACCCTGTGTTATTAGGGGTCGCTTATTTCCTTACCCAAAGCAACGGATATCGCACGGGCATATTCCGTATGACTTCGGGGTTATCGAAATTGGGTTCAAGGGATTTCCACAAATTTAAATAAGTCTCATTTTGCAGTGCGAGTCCGCCAAATAAAAATGAAGGTTGCCTTACGGGCCATTCTTCCCAATACATGACATCTTTTTGAAAAGGCCAGCTGCTTTTATCCTTGACATAAGGGTATAGAAACGAGAGTCCCTTGACCATACTTTTACCATCGGCCGTCGCATAGGCAAACAAGTTCTCTGTAGGGGTAGAAAGCACTTGGCAGAGCGCCGCCATTCCGTCAAGCACAAAAAGGGAGTACCCATAAGGTTTCGTTCGCGCCAATTCGAGCGGGAAAGTCCCTTTGTCGTCCATTTGATCGGGCAGCAAGGTTTCCTTGTAAAAATTTCGGACGAATTCTTTTTGCGTATCATTTCCGACGAAATCGGCAAAGACGGCGACCTGCATGGCCCAACAAACACTGTGATTGTTTCCATTGTCGCGCTCCTTGATGCCATACGGGTGTGTCGTAATCCATTCCAAATAATCGGAAAACCATTTCCGTATATCGGCCATGTCACTAGCCGAGATTACCTTTGCCTCTTCAATGGCCTGAGCGGCAAGAACTACTTCCAATAAGTGAATGGTATCGATAATACCGATACCCCGACCTGTTACTATGCCTTGGATGGCTTGGGCGTATAAAAGGTTCGGATTCATTTTGGTATCTTCATTGACAAACCAAGCTTGCAAATGCGGAAGCAACTGTTTGGCATAAGCTTTATCACCGGTGACCAAATAAGCCGATGCCAAGGCTCCGGAAATCTGACTTAAACGAATCATCGCTTTTCGATGTGCCGTAAAATTATCGGGATTTGTCAATCCATCTTTTCGTATGTAAGGTCCTTCAGGGTTTTGAGGATCGGGCCACCAATAATCCCCCTCGGAGTAAAAATCATGCAGCGTACCAGCACTGCGTTCACTTTGGTCATGGGTAACGGTAATAGGTTCTAAGCCTGCATACTCCCGAGCGTTATCAACCACCCGGTTTCTTTCTATTTGAACCAGATCAAAACCACTTACGGTCTTTTGACTTTTACATGGTATGCAAAGCAATAATGTGACGGAAGTAAATACCAGTTTTATTAAACTCCTTATCATTCTGGGGATTTTGTTGTTATTAAAAGTAGATTCAAATGATGACATCAATCGGTCTTAAAGGTATATATTTATAAAGGATATCAGACAGGTTATTTATATGAAACAGGACGGCACAGGATACCCAATTATGGGAAATGGCTTAAGTTTGACCTACTTCAAAATTCTGCAGAAAAAATAAAAATTAATGAACTATCAAAAATTTAGTTTCCCTCTAATTTTACTCTTGTTTTTAGTATCGGGCCCCAAGTTCTATGCCCAAAAGAACAAAGCACAAAATGGTGCCGACCGTCCGAACATCATATTCATCTTGACGGATGATCAGCGCTTCGATGCGCTGGGCTATGCAGGAAACTCATTGATTCATACTCCGGAGATGGACAACTTGGCCAAATCGGGCACCTATTTTAAAAATGCCATGGTAACCACCCCGATCTGTGCCGCTAGCCGCGCTAGTATTTTGACCGGACTTTACGAGCGTACCCACAATTATAATTTTCAGACGGGAAATATCAGGGACAGTTATATGGAAACCTCTTACCCTACCCTTTTAAAAAATAATGGCTACCACACCGGATTTTTTGGCAAGTATGGCGTGCGTTACGACCATCTCGAAAAGCAATTTGATGTCTTTGAATCGTACGACCGTAACAACGCCTTTAAAGACCGACGCGGATATTATTACAAAACCTTGGATAAAGATACGGTACACCTGACACGCTATACGGGTCAAAAAGCATTGGACTATATTGACGCCGCCGACGCTTCTTCCCCCTTCTGTCTCTCACTCAGTTTTAGCGCACCCCATGCCCATGACGGCGCCAAAGACCAATATTTTTGGCAAGATGAATCTGATAAACTTTTACAAAATACAACGATGCCCGACCCTGAACTCGGTGAGGACAAATATTTTGAGCAACAACCCAAGTTCGTTCGGGACGGCTTTAACCGTACCCGTTGGAATTGGCGCTATGACACTCCTGAAAAATATCAGCACAGTGTAAAGGGATATTACCGCATGATTTCAGGTATTGACCGCGAAATAGGAAAAATTCGGGACCATCTCAAAAAGAAAGGACTCGACAAGAATACAATAATCATTCTAATGGGTGACAATGGTTATTTTTTAGGCGAACGCCAACTGGCCGGAAAATGGCTCCTTTATGATAATTCAGTTCGGGTGCCCCTTATTATTTACGACCCAAGAGTTAAAAAGCACCAAGACCTTGACGACATGGCCCTAAATATCGATGTGCCGCCTACCATATTAGATATTGCCGGAGTGGCACCCCCCAAAGCTTGGCAAGGGAAAAGTCTACTCCCTTTGGTTTCCGGGCAACAAAAGAGCTTAGAACGAGACACCGTGTTAATCGAGCATATCTGGGAATTTGAAAATATTCCGCCCAGTGAGGGGGTACGCACCAAAGATTGGAAGTATTTCAGGTACGTCAATGACAAATCGTTCGAGGAACTTTACAACCTAAAAAAGGACCCACAAGAGATCAATAATCTTGCAAAAGATTCAAAATATGCCGAAACCCTTAAAACGTTTCGGAAAAAAACGGATGACCTTATTCTTGAACTTTCGGACGACTATTCAACGGGACCGTCAAATTTAATTATTGAATGGATACGAAATACGGCCGGAGTTACCATAATTGACCCTAAACCTGAGTACGGATGGGTGGTGCCAAATGGCGCAGTTTCACAATCGGCCTATCAAGTATTGGTAGCATCGACCGAAGAAAAGATAAATAATAATATCGGTGATGTATGGGATAGTGGACAAGTAAGAACCAATGCCTCAACAGAAATAGAACATGCGGGGACGCCATTGAAAAATGGGCAGACCTACTTTTGGAAAGTGCGTATTTGGGACCAAGACAATCGACTTTCACGATATTCAAAAAGTCAATCCTTTACCATGGGAAACCCAAAAGCGACCATCACTACACCCAATAGTTTCCAAATCGATAAAATAAAACCTTTCGAATTCGAAAAAAGAGGTGACACCTATTTTATCGATTTCGGCAAGGCTGCTTTCGCAACCATTGATTTTACTTATAACGCCAAAACGGCCCATACACTTACTTTCCGAATTGGAGAGCAGTTAGCAGGTAAAAACATCAATAGAAAACCTTTTGAAAAGAGCCATATCCGGTATCAAGAAATCCAAGTTCAGGTAAAACCGGAACAAACCAAATATCAACTACCAATAAAACCGAATAAGCGAAATACTTTACCAGGTAAGGCACTACCGCTACCCGAAGGGTTTCCGGTTTTGATGCCTTTTCGATACGCCGAAGTTGACGGAGCCCAAGAACCTTTGACTGCTGAAAATTTTACGCAACTTGCCTATCACAGTTATTGGGAAGATGATTCCAGCAGCTTCACAAGTTCAGATGATATTTTAAATCAGATTTGGGATTTATGCAAGTATTCTATCAAGGCTACGACTTTTAACGGTCTTTATGTAGATGGCGATCGGGAGCGAATTCCTTATGAGGCCGATGCCTACCTCAACCAACTGAGCCATTACACCACCGATCGTGAATACGCCATCGCCCGACAGACCATAGAGTATTTCATGGAACACCCTACATGGCCTACAGAATGGCAACAGCACGTAGCGCTTATGTTTTATGCCGATTATATGTACACGGGCAACACAGAGCTTATTGAGAAATACTATGATCAGTTAAAATACAAAACACTCTATGAGCTTGCGAACGAAGATGGTCTGATTACCTCGACCAAAATGACTCCTGAGTTAATGGCCAATCTTGGGTTTCCAAAAGAAATGAAAGAAACTTTCAGGGACATCGTTGATTGGCCCTCTGCTGGCTGGGGCGGTGACCCGGCTAACAAAGGCGAACGCGACGGTTATATTTTTAAGGATTATAATACCGTAGTCAATGCCTTTTATTATCAAAATATGAAAATCATGGCCGGATTCGCCAAGGTTTTAGGGAAGACACAAGAATCTTTAGATTTTAAATTAAGGGGGTTGAAAGCGAAAAAGGCTTTCAATGAGAAAATGTTCGACGCTCAGCGAGGCATCTATATAGATGGGATCGGAACAGACCATGCCTCATTACATGCCAACATGATGCCGCTGGCCTTCAATATGGTTCCGGAGGAGCACATAGGATCCGTAGTTGAATTTGTAAAATCAAGAGGAATGGCCTGCAGTGTATATGGCTCACAATATTTGATGGATGGCCTATATAATGCTGGCGCGGCGGATTATGCCATGGAACTATTAACGGATACAAGTGACAGGAGTTGGTACAACATGATTCGTATCGGCTCGACGATTACCTTAGAAGCTTGGGATTTAAAATATAAAAACAATCTTGATTGGAACCATGCTTGGGGAGCCGTACCGGCAAATGCTATTCCTCGTGGACTTTGGGGGATTCAACCAAAAACACCCGGATTTGACATTGCTACTATTAAACCTCAAATGGGAGATTTAAAGAATAGCGCCATTGAAGTTCCTACCATTAAAGGGACAATAAAGGCTGCCTATACCTACAAAAACCCACGATTACAGGTATACACCATAGAAATTCCTGCCAATATGGTTGCCGAATTTGAAATCAAGACCGCTGAAAATGATGTAGTCACCTTGAACGGGGAAAAGGCAAGTATGGCTTTTGGCACCCTTCGTTTGTCTCCCGGCACACATCAAATCAATTTGGTCGTCAATTCTTTTTAAATAGTGCGGTCTTTAGCACAATGAATTTCCAGGGTTATGACATAATCATAATACTGATTTTCGTTGCTTAAAGACCGTATTTTTTTTATGACTTCCTACTGTGAAAAACTTCACTGTTAAAAATCTAAGTTGTAATTCGGTATTGTACTATCTTTTCCCTGTTGACCAGTGTGGCGAAATTCCCTAATTTGCAGACATGATCCAAAGACTCAATATTAAGATCAACGAATCATCGAGAATTCCGAAATACAAGCAAATCGTGGAGACTATTATAAACGATATTGCCAAAGGTAAGTTGGAAATTGGTGAAAAAATACCCTCGATTAATGAGCTGAGTGCGTCATGTTACCTCTCGCGGGATACGGTTGAAAAAGCTTATAAAGAACTGAAAAGCAGAAAAGCTATCGTTTCCGTAAAAGGAAAAGGATATTACACTTCGAAAACCGATTTGATCTCGAAGATCAGTATATTCTTTTTGGTGAACAAACCAAGCTATTACAAAATGGCCATATACAATGCCTTTGTCAACGGTATTGGCGTTGACGGCCATGTTACACTCAATATTTACCATTGTGAGGAAACGCTATTCATAAGGGCGTTGCAGAAAAATTTAGGTGCCTTTGACTACTACGTTATCATGCCTCATTTTAAAGATGAAAAATTGGCGCATACCAGTGCAACGGACGCCGTATTGAAAGAGATCGAAAAAATACCGAAAGACAAACTTATTATTCTCGATAACGATCGATTGGAGATAAAAGGTAAATACGGCGCTATTTATCAAAATTTCAAGGATGACCTGTACAACGCGCTACAAGAGGGTATCGATAAATTGAGAAAGTATGATAAACTGATTTTAGTGTATCCAAAAAAATCTGTTTTCCCCTACCCGATGCGTATCGTTCATGGGTTTACCCGGTTTTGTGGTGAATTTGGATTTGACTCCGAAGTCTTGGACGAAATCTATGATGACATGGAGCTTAACAGCAAAGACGTTTATATTACCATTGAAGAGATGGACCTGGTCAACTTGGTACGTCAAATCAACGCCAAAAAAATGGTCTTGGGCAAAGATGTGGGTATTATCTCATATAATGACACTCCCTTAAAAGAGCTCTTGGGTATTACCGTCATCAGCACCGATTTTAAAGCCATGGGTGAAACTACGGCCTATATGATTCTCAAAAACAAAACGGAAAAAGTAAAAAACGTCTTTAAATACATCGAGCGGAATTCGGTTTGACGATAGGAGTCTATCGGCAAGTTATTATCACTGGAATTTTTTAATCTACAAAAGTCTCCTTTAGGATAACCAATGCCAAAAAACTACCCGGGTGCATCACATAACTGTATTTGTACAACCAATAGCATTTTTTTTAATCCATATAAAAAACTTCGTTGAGCGGTTTTGCTACTGGGGAATTATCATCATTGGTTTCCATAATATCGGCCATATAAGCCCACCATTTTTTTACAATTGGGTGGTTGGGAAGTGCGGCGTCATCAAAACCTTCTTCCAATTTCTGGAAAGCAAAAAGTGTTAGCGACTCCTCATCCAAAAAAATAGAATATTCATGAATACCCGATTTAGAGAGTAATGTAGAAAGTTCGGGCCAAATTTCATCATGCCGCTTTTTATATTCCGCCTCGAACCCAGGCTTTAGTTTCATGGTAAAGGCATTTCGATACATTTTCTTCTGATTTTTAGTTTATACCCGCATTTACTGTTGGGGCGTCTTTGGCAAATTGCTTTTGTAAACGGTCGTTTAATTCTTTGGCAACATCAACCTCATCAATGTAGCGGTTATGCTTTTCTTCCGGGTCGTTTTCAAGATTGTACAATTCATAATCCGTAGGAACCGCTCCCCTATGCCGCGTACGAATCAATTTCCAAGGCTTTTTAATCAAGCTTTCCTGTACATGTCCCCTTACATAAATTTCATTGTTGAACGCATCCTCTGAAACAAGGGTATTCCAAATGTCTTCTCCTTCGACCGTCTCGGGAATCGATGTAGATCCAGAGAGTTTAAGCAAAGTAGGCATCACATCGATGACCGATATATAATCGGCATTTACGGAAGGTGCAAGTTTGCCCTTCCATGAGATAACAGCGGGTACGCGAATACCACCTTCGTAATTCGATTTTTTCCAATCACGCAAGGGAAGATTATTTCCCAATACCGGATTGGGACCGTGTTTGCCGTTATATTGACTTTCCGGATACCAACTGTCCATTCCCCCATTATCGCTCATAAAAATGACGATGGTATTTTTCTCGAGACCCAGTTCTTTTAATACTTCTAGCACCTGCCCTATATTATCGTCCATATGGCTCATGGCCGCCGCAAAATCTCTCCGGGATTCATTCGCAATCGATTTCAAATATGGTTTTTTCCACTTATCTTCTTCCTGCAATGGAAAATGGGGAGCGCTATAGGCCAATTGAACATAAAAACTTTTTGTGGTATCCCGTTTTGACCGAAGCCATGTGATGATCTCATTCCCTATCAAATCGGTAACATGCCCATTTTCAGTGATAAATTCACCATTTCTATGCCAGCTGGGGTCCCCATTTTTATATTCGTGCGAGTATTGATCGATTTGCCCATGCAAAAATCCATAGGCATATTCAAAACCATATGCTTTTGGTCCGCTCGACGGTTTTAAACCCAAGTGCCATTTTCCGAACAGTGCTGTCTGGTAGTTTTGTTTTTGCAACAATTGCGGCAAGGTGATTACCGTATCGGGCAGTTTTTTTTCACTGCGACCGGCGATAGGGGCTACAATGCCCATACGACTGGCGGGCATACCGGTCAAAAAACTGGCCCTTGTAGGTGAGCAAGTGGGATTTACATAAAACCGGTCTAACCGCACTCCGGTTTTGGCCAAAAAATCAATGTTCGGCGTGTGTATTTCAGAGCCGTTATAGCCCACATCGTTCCACCCGGCATCATCGGCAATGATGACCAAAAAATTAGGTTTTTTGCTTTCGGTACTATTTTGAGCTACTATAGCATTTTCAAAAAAAAGAACAAGAAAGATAGGTAGTACATACGAAGTTATACGAAATAAATTTCTTTCCTTAGTGTAGCGATCTATCATTTTCATACGGTTCAGTTATCTTCAAATCAATTCCTTATTTCAACATTTACTTTTACTGACAGCTGATCTACAAGTTGTCTAAGGTAGTTCACAAAATAGGCTTCTTTTGCAAAACCGGAATCACTGAGTTCCCATCCGGCCACGGCATAATAGCTTATCGGCTCTTTATCTTCGATAGTGAGCCTGGCCAAAAACGTATTGGAAAGGCTTCCTGTTTTTGGGGCTTCCGTATAGCCGAGATACTTATCTTTTGGAAGGATCAAAGCCATACCTAACCACCATTCTTTGTCATAGGTTTGCTTATCGTGGGTATAAACGATGACATATTCTTCATGATCCGTAATTTCGACAAGCGCTTTATCCGTGTTTATATTCACAAGTCCGACCACGAGGTCTTCATTGCCCCCAAGTCCCGAAACGGAAACGGTATTCTTATAGCCATACATACCCGGCCAAATCGACGTGTATTCGCGAACATCATAAGAGCGATTTAGCGGTTTCCAATCATTGTACTCGAAGCTCAAGACCGAATTCACAGGGCCTTCGGACTGTATTTTAAAAGTTGTTTTTGCTATATTGTTTATCGAATCATCTACGGTCACCCCCAAACGCATCAGGGTATCGCCAATGGCCAAGCCGTACCCGCCGAGACCGACAGAGTTTCCTACGGCAAGCACATCCCTACCCCAATCTTCCATAGTATGGTAATTATCTTCAACAGCACCATCGGCATTGATTCCAACAGTTTCAGGGGATATTTCTGAAACTTTTTTACCAAAAAGATCCTTTGCATTTCGACCATCAAGATAATGCCGAAACCCGACCTTATCGTTTTCCCAAGAAGGTCCATCAGTCTGGTATTGCTGATATCCCAAACTTTTAGGCAGTTCATTTGCGGTAAGAGTTTCCTGTATTTCGGGCCTGATCGGTTTAGTTGCCGAAGGACGTTTCCCAAACCGGACACTCGTACTCTTTGGAAAGTCGGGTAGCCCTGCGACCCATTTTACGGAGATATTTTTTTCTTCATGGGGGTCGAGATCGCTAATAAAAAAAAGCTCATCCCACCTATAATCGCCATCACTATCATTAAATTGAACCGAAATCACATCTCCTTTCTCATCACGTAACATCGGAAACAAATTGGTCTCATTATTTAAGTCTATCGTTGAACGTTCAATAGAAATTGGTTTGTTGATCAGGGCAATATCGGAGTCATTGGCCAGATGGATTTTGGTATTGAATCCGTCGGTAGTACCGCAGGAAAAGAACATTAGAAATGTAACAAGCACAAGCGTGTTCACAATAAGCTTCATATACGATGGTTTTATAGCTAGCCTCGAAAGTTAATTAATTATTCCGTGATTCGAATACCTGTATTTTTTTCTTTTAATTTTAACGGGAGTAAGCTCCCGGTATCCCACAGGTATTTATACCGAACATCCTATTCTTTCTATTTTTGAATAACGCGAAATCTATTTTATCGCACCAAAATACCACGTCCTCCTAGTCTTTGCATCCTGTAGTATACTGCCCTTTTATTTTGTAACAGTACAGCACAGGATGCAAATATCTGCTACAGGAGTTATTTTAGTACATTACAACGGCCTTCGCAAGGAACTCATCTCCTTAATTATAGCGGACAGATAAGACTTTGAAATGAAAAAACAGTTCTTGCATACCTCATCTTTAAAATATTGGACCGTAGCACTCGTATTTTGGATCACCATTCCGAGTATGCAATCCCAAGAGACATCACAAGAGCCATGGCCTGAAATTAAGAATACTACAAAACCGTGGACCCGTTGGTGGTGGATGGGGAATGCCATAGATGAAGCAAACATCAAAACGTCATTGGTTGAAATGTCAAAAGCAGGCTTGGGGGGCGTCGAGATCCAACCAATCTACGGGGTAAAGGGAACGGAACAAAATTACCTCGACTATCTTTCTCCCGAATGGCTGCAAATGCTGGACAAGACCATTTCAATCGCCGACAGTCTCGATATGCAGGTAGACATGACCTTGGGCACGGGATGGCCCTACGGCGGACCTCAGGTTACACAAGAATATGCCGCCACCAAATTAGTGATCGATACGTTAAAAATAAAAAAAGGCGAAAAAATCAACACCCATCTTCTTGCTACGAACACAAAAGACCGGCCTTATGCCAAGTTGATCCATGTACTGGCTTTTGGCGCCCATGGTGCTTACATTGATTTAACCCCAACTTTAGAAGACAACGTTTTAAAATGGAAGGCCAAGGGGTCCGATTACACTATCTATGTAGTATACGAAGGTAAAACGGGACAGCAGGTAAAACGAGCAGCACCGGGCGGCCAAGGGTTCACTGTTGACCATTACTCCCAAGCGGCTTTTACCTCTTACGTAAAACCTTTTAATGCCGCCTTTGAAAATCATGCAAAACACCTGCGTTCTATTTTTAATGACAGTTATGAAGTTTACCATACCGATTTTACCCCCGATTTTTTTAGCACCTTCGAAAAAAGACGCGGTTACGACCTAAAACCACACATACCCCTATTGTTGGACAAAAATGACCGACAAGAAAGCAATCGTGTAAAAAGTGATTATCGGCAGACACTTTCTGACTTATTGCTTACCCAATTTGATAGACCTTGGACAAAATGGGCCAATGAAAAAGGATTTAAAACACGGTTACAAGCCCACGGTTCGCCAGGCAACCTTATCGATATGTATGCTTCTGCCGACATACCCGAATGCGAGACTTTTGGATCGATGCCATTTGACATCAAAGGTTTCCGTAGGGAAAAAGAAGATATCCGTCAGGGAGATGCCGACCCCGTCATGTTAAAATTCTCCTCTTCCGCCGCCCATATTTCTGGTAAGCCGTTGACTTCTTCGGAAACTTTTACTTGGCTTCGCGATCACTTTAAAACAGCCTTATCACAATGCAAACCCGAGGCCGAAGATTTGATGTTAAATGGTGTAAACCATATTTTTCTGCATGGTTCTACCTACTCGCCGGAAAGTGCCGCATGGCCAGGATGGAAATTCTACGCCTCGGTCAACTTCAATGTCAACAACACCATTTGGGAAGATGCCCCTGAGCTGTTTTCCTATATTGCCCGTTGCCAAGCGATGTTGCAATCAGGGAAACCGGACAATGAAACTTTACTTTATTGGCCAATTTATGATGTATGGGATGAATACCACAACGGCTCCCTATTCTTTCAGTTTAAAATTCATTCGCTTGAAGAATGGTTACAGGGTACCAATTTTTACAACACTACCCAAAAGTTGATGAAAAAAGGATACGGTGTCGATTTTATCTCGGACGCCTTTATCGAAAAAGCGACGGTTTCCGATGGTCTAATTGTACTGCCAGGCGGCACCTACAAAAGTTTAGTGCTTCCCGATTGTCGAAATATGCCATTGGCAACACTTCGAAAGTTGATTGACCTAAAAAAACAAGGTGCTTCCATTATTTTTGAAGGGCTACCCGAATCGGTACCCGGGTTTTATCAATACGAAAAAAGAAACCGCGAGTTGGCACAAATGATCTCGGACAATTCACAGGAAACTACGCCAACAAAAAATCTTGTGGACTCATTGGCCGCTGCCCAAATTTTCCCAGAAACCCTAGTAGAAACGGGACTGAAATTCATACGAAGGGATGTAAATGGTGCAAAGGTTTATTTTTTGGTCAACCATACCTCCGAAGACATCAACACTTTTATTCCCTTACAGGGGAGCGCCGAGGAAGTTCTTATTCTAGACCCTTTGACCAAAGCCTACGGAAAAGCTGTGATTAAAAAAGAAGAAGCACTGACCTTGGTCAAAGTAGCTATTCCTTCAGGAGGTTCTCTATTCCTAAAAACAGGGGAAACCACCATTCCTGAATGGCCATATTACCAAAACTTGGAAAAGGGCTACCCAATCAATGGAAAATGGCAGCTTTCTTTTTTAAAAGGAGGGCCCACGCTACCTCCGAACAGCACATTGAATACCCTTGAGTCCTGGACCCTATTGGGAAAACAAGCCGAGGGCTTTTCGGGCACGGCTAAATATGAAATTGAATTTGACGCTCCCGACATTGAAGCTGATAATTGGAGACTACAATTCGATGATGTACGCGAAAGTGCCAAAGTATGGTTGAACGATACGTATATGGGAACGCTCTGGTCGGCACCTTTTGCCCTGAACATAGGGAAACTCAATAAAGGAAAAAACAGGTTGACCATCGAAGTAACCAATTTACCGGCCAATAGAATACGTGCCAAAGAACTACGTGGAGAGGAATGGAAGATATTTCACGAAATCAATATGGTCGACAAGGATTATCAAAAATTCGATGCCACCCAATGGAAACCCATGCCCTCAGGCCTTTTGGGCAAAGTATTGCTAGTTCCTTTAAAACACAACAACTAAACACCCAAACAATGAAAAAAAATGCACTTATTATTTTCATATTACTTGCTTTTGGCATCTTACACGCGCAACCTTTTGACCGGGCAAAAGTTTTGGAACAGATGGAACTGGCGAATGCCTACTTCATGAAAAAATGGCCCGATGTTGGCAAGACCATCATCACGAACAAAGAAAGGCCTAGCAATATCTGGACCCGGGGTGTTTATTACGAAGGCCTTATGGCACTTTACGAGATTTGGCCCAAAGAAGAATATTACAATTATGCCTACGACTGGGCCGAATTCCATGAATGGGGTTTCCGATATGGTTCGGCCAATAGAAATGCCGACGACTATTGTGCAGCTCAAACTTATATTGACCTCTATAATTTAGAACCAGATCCTAAAAAATTAAAAAATACGAGGGCAACCATGCGCATGCTGTTGAATACCCCGCAATCTGACGATTGGTCTTGGATCGATGCGATTCAAATGGGGATGCCCGTGTTTGCAAAATTGGGCGTACTTGAGAATGACGACCGCTATTACGAAAAAATGTACGACATGTATATGTATACGCGTAATCAACATGGCGACCATGGATTGTACAACCCAAAAGACGGACTTTGGTGGCGCGATGCCGATTTCGACCCGCCGTATACCGAACCCAATGGAGAAGATTGTTATTGGAGCCGGGGTAATGGCTGGGTCATTGCCGCTTTGGCGAAAGTGCTTTCGATTGCACCCGATAATTTGCCGCACAGCGAACAGTACATTTCCGACCTCAAGGCCATGGCAGCAGCTTTGGTCCCCATTCAACGAAAAGATGGTTTTTGGAACGTAAGTTTGCATGACCCGAAGAACTTTGGGGGAAAAGAGCTTTCGGGTACCGCTTTGTTCACCTATGCCCTAGCGTACGGAATCAATAATAAAATTCTAGATAGTGAGAAATATTTGCCCGTAGTTACAAAAGCTTGGAATGCAATGGTCACAGACGGCTTGCATACATCGGGATTTTTGGGCTTTCTTCAATCTACCGGAAAAGAACCTAAAGATGGTCAGCCGTTATCCTACGACAAGGTACCAGATTTTGAAGATTATGGCTTGGGTTGTTTTCTTTTGGCCGGAAGTGAAATATACAAAATCAACCAATAAATCGATTGTACTGGAACACTCAGTTTAAATCTCAACAAATTCCGATATCAAGAAATAAAAAAGGGACATTCAAGATTACTCTTAAAATATCCCTGGGGGAACTAAACATAACTTACCTTCTTAATCCAAGGAACTAATCCGGTGTCACTATGTCCATTCTTTTTATGCTATTGAAAATTGACTAACGAAAGCCCCTACAAAGGGGCTTTCATAAGCCAATACTATTAAAAATGGGGGAACAATTTAATTCTGAGTCTACCGAATCTTCTAATGGTTCTTCGACCCTTTTTGCTATAATCAATGGTTAGTGTTCAAATAGCATTTATAAGTTGTTTCAATCAAACAGGGTAAAAATATAAAGCTGAAGGCAAAAACAGCAATCCTACGAGCAGCAATTTAAAAAACCGATAAAACGTATCTTTTTATCGATTAAATACATATTTAACAGTAATATTCTTACAAAATATTTTTAAACGTAATTGCTTTGACGAAGTGGGCAATACTTAATCTTCTCAAACTACCTCAGGAAACGGTGCATGGTTTTGAGTAATTCATGCGCTTCAAAAGGTTTGGCCAGTACCGCATTCATACCTGCCTTCAAATAGGTCTTGAGTTGCTCTTCATAGGAGTAGGCCGTTATCCCTATAACCGGAATTTTTTTGATATTATTGAACGGAAAACTTCGGATCACTTTTACGAGCTGATCTCCTGAAATATTGGGAAGGTTTATATCCATCAAAATGATATCATAGGCATTGTTAACAATTTCTTCCATGACCAGGGCTCCGTCATTGACCACATCAATAAAGAATTCGCCTTCATCTATCAGCATCTTGAAAAGGGCAGTTTGCACCTGTTCGTTATCCTCTACCAACAAAACCTTGAATTTTGAATTGTTTCTTAACCTCGGTTTGACAACTTTCTTTCTTGAATGTTCTTGAAAAACAGGAACCGAAGGCTGGTGTAACGGAAAGCTCAAGGTTACGTCGAAATAGAAATGAGATCCGACCCCGGCCGTAGAAATTATATTTACCTTGCTTTTCATTAACGCCAATAAACCTTTGACTATGGCGAGACCTAGGCCTACCCCTTCGGTACGACGGAGCTGTTCAAAACTTTCAAAAATGGTTTCGAGGCTCTCTTTCGGAATACCCACCCCAGTGTCTTTGACCCCGAATCGCAAGCTCACGGTATTCGCCCTTTTTTGGTTAAGGGCAATATACAATTCAATGCTCCCCTTCTCCGTGTATTTGGTAGCATTATCACATAAATTCGTCAATACCTGTAATAACCGCAAACGGTCACCTTCGAGGTAAGCGGGAATCTTTTCGTCGACCGTTATCGTAAAAACAAGTCCTTTTTCTTTGGCCCTCGTGGTATATGTCAGTTTTAAGAAGTCTACCAATTGTGAAAAACTGAACACACTGGGGTTTAACGCCAGCTTGCCTTTTGCAATCATAGAAATACTCAAAATATCCTCTAGCATCAATTTCAAGTTAGCCGTAGAATCTTTTAATACGGTTAAAATTCTTTGTTGCTCCGAACTCAGGTCCGTTCGTCTTAAAATATTGGTAAGGGCAATAATATTTGTGAGTGGATTGCGAAGTTCATGACTAAAATTCTGAATAAACTCGTTCTTAAAATCCTCGCGCTCCTGAAGTTCATGATTTTTTAAAAGGATAAGTTCCGAGTCTATAATCGACTCGTTTCTAGACTGGGTCATTGCCTGATAAGAGAGGTAATGAGCAGTAAGGTCACAAATAACCACTAGTATATGGCCCTCTTTTTTCAGGACCTCTATATCGGCTGTTAGGCTATCAACGCTGGAGCCCAACTGTACACAATGAAAAATAGTACTTTCTTGAACCGAGGCCATAATCTCGGGAATACTGATAAAAAAAGGATGCAGTTCACCAATCGGGGCTCCTTTATTGACCGCTAAGAGGGTTTGGTCGCTTTCGACCACCAATCCCTCGGTATCCGTCAAAATAAATTGAAAGTTGTTACTACTGTAGTGTTCCTTTAATTTTTTCAGCATCTGGAGCAAGCATTTTTGCTAATTCTTTGAACAGGTCATTAACTTTGCCCCCTGTTTTGGCACTGGTTAGATAATCGAATGAAATATTATTGTTTTCCAAAATTTCCTGCACTTCCGTAGGTACTACTAGATCGACCTTGTTACCGACTATTTTGGTGGGAATACCAGGCACTTTCTTTTCCAAAACAGACAAATCCAATTGAATATCTTGAAATGTTGTTGGTCTTGACACATCAAAAACATAGATAATTCCGTGTGTACCCAGCAAATATGATTCGCGAATATGATTAAGATCATCAGTCCCTTCCAAATCCCAAAGAATCAGGGAAACGGATTTATTCACGGAGACTTCGACCACTTTCTTGGTAATATGTACCCCGATGGACACTGTATAGTTATCTGAAAAACTATTCTCGACAAAACGCCGAATCAATGAGGTCTTGCCAACCCCAAAATGTCCTAATACAATAACTTTTTTAGAGACTTGCATATCTGAAATTTTGTGCCAGTTCGGTATTAATACGGTCGGAACTTAGTGATTTGTACTCATTTTTTTTGGTGAAATCTTCATAGAAATCAAAAATCAGGTCTTGCAACTTGTCCTTGGCGCTTAAGGTATAAGTGCCCGACAGTACGACAGCGACATAGTAGCTACTGAAACTTTGTAGGTGAATGTGGTACAGTTCGTAGTCAATGAGTTCAAGACTTTCTCCTTTTTGCCCAAAAGCATCTTCGGCAAAGCTCTTTATAGCGGTAAGCATACCTGAAATCATTTCTTCGTCGATCGTGTGCAAGTTAGAATAGCTTCCCTTCAACAGTCCAGACTCTTTTTCGATCAATAACACCTGTTCGATATGTGCTGCCGCCAGCTCATTAACGATAGCTTGTTTTTCTTTGGATTTTCCGAACCAAGATTTTATTTTTTCTTTAAAACCAAGTTGGCGATTGATACTTTCTGAGAGTTTTCTGATTTCTTGCGCAATGTATTTTTTAATCATTTTCCCGATAACGGGATAAAGTGCATCTACCACTTCGTCTTTATTCTTTTTGATTTCAATTTTGAGTGCAGCGGTAATGGTAGGCCCCAATGTTTGTGGTATACTGGTTTTGAACTCGTCGAGTTGATGCAAGATAATCGGGTCTACTTTTGAGGTAAACTTATCGTTGTCATTGAAACTATCTTCTAATCGCTCGAGTCTTTTCGCTATCTTTTCAATAAAAATCGCATCATCCTCAAAAAGAAGATCTCTCAAGATTTGCATTTTGTCGTTTTCATTCATAACCTGGTAAATTTTGACTAGGTTATTTCGCGCTCACTTTTTCTCCTAAATCAATTAGTAGCTTTCCAAGCATCTTTTTATCTACCTTCTCGGTCTCTAGGTTTTCTATTTTTTCTTCGATTTTATCTTCTAGCTCGGTAATTCTAATATTTACATCGGTCGCCACATTATCAATGGCTGTTTTAAGGTCTTGCCGTACCTCTTCGATCAACTCTTCCAATGCTTTTTTCTTCTTCTCAATATCTTTTTTCAAAGACTCGAATTCAGAATCGTATACTTGAATATTTTCACCAAAAATCAAATTCTTTATAATTTCGATTTTAGATGCTGCCTCCTCCTGTTTATTATCCAACGCTACAATGTGATTGTTTTTGCCCATGATTTTTTTGATTTTATGATAATGGCTATCTTTTAAATATTTAGTTAAACGTTTTAGGGGGCTTCTAAAACAGTGGAAATTTCATGACGAAAAGCTACAACCTTATTCGCAGTGAAACAAAAACCGAAGATATGAAAATAATGATTCAAATTAGTAAGATTATTCTTTCTTTTTAGCCTGTTTGTCAGGCTCAAGTTACATGTTATTTTCCAAACCCTACTTAAGCCGTTCAAATATTTCCTGCTATAACCCTGAACCATTAGGCTTATCAAAGATACTAGATAATCTATTTTCTGAATGCACATGATATTCTTAATGCCTTTTCTTTCGACTTCGGACGGCACTTTCAAAGAAAATCAATATCCTACCAACCTAAACACTTAGAAAAGGTAGGCCCAGAATAAAATCCCTCAAACATTATCAACCTCGATAAATAAAAAAGTCTATTTTTGCCACAAAAATGTAATCGATTACAACGCTAAAATTGGGTGTGGTCTACTAAACGTATAATAACAGATTTTAAAGTTAATTATCGAGTTATTTTAATGGTTTAAAACCGCACCTTAACCAAATTGGATGTTCTACTTGCAAGCTTAATTGCATGGAAAATGAACCCAGTCCAAGATAAAAATATTTTTTTTGTGAAAAACACACTATTCTTATTAACGTTAGTTGCGGTTTCGAACCTATGTTCATGTACTCAGAAGTCTACCATTGGCAACATTGAGATAAAAGTCGAGGCCCCCTTCGAAATGCCGTCGATCAAAGTTCCAGATTTTACGAGCAGTGAAAAATTTCCGATTACCGACTTTGGTGCCGTACTGGGCAATCAAGAAAAAATTTCCCAAGCCATTGAAAAGGCCATTGACCAGGCAAATAAAGCTGGGGGAGGGATGGTAATAATACCCGAAGGAGAATGGATAACAGGAAAAATCCATCTAAAGAGCAATGTCAATTTACACCTGAACAACGGAGCCGTTCTGTTATTTTCAGATAACCCAAAAGATTACTTGCCCCCGGTACATACCACTTGGGAAGGCATGGAATGCTTTAACTATTCCCCCTTGATCTATGCCTATGAATGCCAAAACGTCGCTATTACGGGAGAAGGTGAGTTAAAGGCGAAGATGGATGTATGGGAAAAATGGTTTACACGCCCCCCGGCGCATATGAACAGTCTTAAGCGCTTATATAACTTGGCGGCCAAAGACCGTCCGGTCGAAGAACGACAAATGGTCGGCGACTCCGCTAACCTGCGGCCCCACTTCATTCAATTTAATAGATCCGAGAATATTTTAGTGGAAGGAATAACCATAACAAACAGCCCTTTTTGGGTCATTCACCCCTACCTTTCCAAAGACATTGTAATCAGAAATGTAAAAGTAAAGGCACACGGCCATAACAATGATGGTGTTGACCCTGAAATGTCTCAAAACATATTGATAGAGAACTGCATTTTTGACCAAGGCGATGATGCCATAGCCGTTAAATCAGGGCGTAATCAAGACGCTTGGCGTCTAAACACCCCAACAAAAAATCTGGTTATAAAAAACTGCACGGTAAAAAACGGACACGAATTGTTGGCCATCGGCAGCGAACTATCGGGTGGCATAGAAAACGTTTTTGTGGATAGTTGTGAAGTTTTGGAGGGCGCCAAACTAAACCATCTTGTTTATATAAAAACCAATGAACGACGCGGCGGTTATGTCAAAAATATTTATGTAAGCAATATCAAATCGGGTAAAATTGACAAAGGAATCCTAGGCATAGAAACTGACGTATTATATCAATGGCGTGATTTAGTACCTACTTATGAAAGGCGACTCACGCCTATCAAAGATATCTTTATAACCAATGTGGTTGCAAAGAATGTCGACTTTATATCACATATTAATGGCAACCAAGAGGTACCTGTAAAGCATATTCAACTAAAAAATATTAAAGTAGATTCCATCAGGGAACAAGAACTGATCAATACAAACGTCATCGGTTTTGATATTAAATAATATTTATCTTACCCTCCTAAATTAGTAGCCGTAAAGGTATGATGAAGCGACTCACTGCGGTAGTTTAAAAAATCAACGAGTACATGGTCAAACAGTTTATCAGCATTTACCTATTTACCCTATTTTTTGGGGTTTTGACACTATTTTCCCAAAAGGACCCAACATGGGACGATACTGCAAAAAGCAATTGGGCCGCACCATTTGAACGTGTAGGCATTACATCATCAAAAGATGGTGCAATTCAAAATGCTATTTTCTATAGGTCAAAAAGCAAAGTCCGTAAACCCCTTATTGTGAGCCTTCACACGTGGAGTGGCGATTATACCCAAAAAGACCCTTTGGCCAAGGAAATATTGGCTAGGGATTGGAATTATATTCACCCCGATTTTAGAGGCACCAACAACCATCCTCAGGCCATGGGGAGTGATCTAGTCGTTCCAGATATTGCCGATGCCATTCAATACGCATTAAAACATACCGACAGTGACCCTGATGAAGTTCATATTATAGGGGTCTCAGGTGGAGGTTATGCCACATTATTGGCCTATATGGGATTAGACTACCCCGTCAAATCTTTTTCTGCCTGGGCGCCCATTTCCGATATTGAAGCATGGTATTGGGAGTCAATAGGCAGGAAACAAAAATATGCACAAGATATTTTACAGGCCATTTCAAAAGATGGTGTTTTTGACAAGGCCGAAGCCTTAAGGCGCTCTCCCATAACCCATAAGTATCCTATTGCAAAACGAAAAAAAGCCAAACTTTATATTTATGAAGGGGTGCACGATGGCTATGAAGGTTCTGTTCCTATAACGCATTCCATCAATATGTATAACCGCTTAGTTGGTGAACTTAAATATCAGATTTCCGAAGTAGCCGAAATACGGCCCAAAGCGGTCTCCGATTCCGATTTGGTCACTGAAAGTGAGATTATAAATTTGGTCACAAAAAGATTAAATCCACTCGCGGATAAAAAGCAATCGCTTTATGGTCGTGACATTCACCTGTTCCGGACGTATCAAAATATTCAACTGACCATTTTTGAAGGGGGCCACGAACAACTTCCCCAAGCTTTGTCTCTGGTGCCTTATAAGAAAACTTCGCCGTTAAAGGCTACCATTCTGACTATCGGTGATTCGAACGGCGCCAGTGAAGCAGGGTGGGTCAATCAATTAAAAACGATGCTTCCAAATGCTACAATCGTCAATTTTTCCCAATCGGGACGTACGATAGGGTTTGATAATAACGGCGCAAAAGATTTAAATGCGCTTCGGAATATCAACAAGTATCTACGGGAAGCCCAACTAGAAATAGGCGGTAAAAATTTCGACTATATCGTGCTATGCCTTGGTACGAACGATACCAAAAAAATATTTGCCGATCGTCAGTCAGCCGTGGTGACGAACTTTGAAAAATTACTGAAAAATATCGCAAAATCCCCCTCGAAGGAAAACGGTAAGCCCCAACTGATCTTCGTTACCCCTCCTCCCATGAAAACAGAAGGGATATTGGAAAAATACGAGGGCGGTAATGAAAGACTGGGCCATCTGGTGCCCCTTTTTCAAGAAATAGCACAAGCTAACGGTTTTAAAGTCTTAGACGTTTATCACCCCCTTCAGGGAGTGCTTGATAATTATGCGCCTGATGGCATTCACATGAGTGCAGCGGGGCAAAAAATCATCGCCGCCCGAATTGTGGAACTTCTTGATTAGGCCAATGGGAAGAACTTATTTTTACGACTGCCCGAATCAAGTATTCCCTTTCGTGAAGTTGAAATCATTATCTTGTCCTCTTTATGTCAAACCAATTGCACAACAATATACCGAAGCCAGTCGAGGTATATCATTAAGAAGTAATCATGTACAAAAAACTATTTTTAAGAATCTTTGTCCTCTCCTTTTTTTTGGGGATATATCAACAGGAAATACAGGCCCAATCCGAAGTCATTCCCTTGTGGCCCAATGGTGCGCCAAGTGCCTTATCGGCCCCTTCCTATATTCAAGAATCACAATTGGATGCTTTAGGAAATATAAGAGGCTACAGTAAAGTCTCGCAGCCCGACATCACGGTATTTCTTGCCGATAAAGAAACTTCGAACGGCACAGCGGTTATCATCTGCCCTGGGGGCGGTTATTCCCATTTGGCCATTCGCAAAGAAGGCTATAAGGTCGCGGAATGGTTCAACAGCCTGGGAATTTCCGCTTTTGTACTAAAATATCGAATGCCGAGCGACCAAACGATGGAAGACAAATCCGTAGGACCTTTGCAAGATGCCCAAGAAGCGGTTCGAATGGTTCGGCGAAATGCGGATAAGTGGCATATCGACCCTACTAAAATCGGGATTATGGGGTTCTCCGCCGGCGGTCATTTAGCAGCAAGTTTGTCTACCCTTTACAATGAGAAAACCTACACGGAATCGGACGATACCAGTGCCCGTCCTGATTTTTCTATATTAATTTATCCGGTAATCGGTATGGAAGCCGGCATCACCCACAAAGGCTCCCAAAAGAATCTCTTGGGCGCTTCGCCTACCCCTGAACTCCTCGAAAAATTTTCAAGTGAAAAACGGATAAACAAAGAAACGCCTCCCGCCTTTCTGGTACATGCGACCGATGATTCGGGCGTTCCTGTCGAAAACAGCATCGCCTATTATCTCGCCTTAAAAGAACATAATGTCGCTTCCGAAATGCATATTTACGAACAAGGCGGCCACGGTTTCGGTCTAGGCGTAGGGCCTACCAACCAATATTGGCCAACTGCCTGTGCCAACTGGCTCCGATCTCACAACTGGATACCCAACGAAGAGGTGTTGCTATTCTCCTATTTTAAAGGTAACGGTGAAGACGGACTGCATTTGGCCTATAGCGAAGATGGCTATACATGGAAAAGTCTAAAGAACGATGCCCCGTTTCTCACCCCCGTAGTTGGCAAAGACAAATTGATGCGCGACCCTTGCATCATTAAAGGGGGCGATGGCAAATATCATATGGTCTGGACGGTAAGTTGGACGGACAAAGGCATCGGCTATGCGTCATCCGAAGATCTGATTCATTGGTCCGAACAACAGTTCATTCCCGTTATGGCCCATGAACAAAGCACACGCAACACCTGGGCTCCAGAACTTACGTACGATGCAGAAAGTAACACCTATCTCATTTACTGGGCGAGTACGATTCCCGGGAAATTCCCTAAAACCCAATCGGACAAAGACAGCGGTTACAATCACCGCATGTACTATACGACCACGAAAGATTTTAAGACGTTCTCCCCGACGACCTTGCTTTATGAACCCGGTTTTAATGTTATCGACGCGACCATACAAAAACATGAAGACAAGTTCGTTATGTTCCTGAAAGACGAAACCCGGGAACCGGCAGAAAAGAATATCAAGATTGCCCATAGCGACAAGCTTACAGGCCCTTATTCAAAGGCCAGTGACCCGATAACCGGCGATTATTGGGCGGAGGGTCCGACAGCCCAAAAAATCGATGGTAAATGGACCGTCTATTTCGACAAGTATATCGACCATACCTACGGCGCCGTACAGTCTTCCGACCTAAAAAACTGGAAAGACATTTCGAATCGAATCCATTTTCCCGAAGGCACCCGACACGGTACTATTTTCAAAGTCCCGAGGGCATTGTACCAAAAACTAAAAAAACAATAGTCCCTTTTACGAAACAGGCTGCTATTCCGTGTCCATTATCTTTCGAACGCAACTTTTGGCATTTATAAGAATTAACCTATAATTTTGCAATCGATTACATTTTTATAAAATTCTAGGTTTAAAATGTGATTTTGAGCGATTTCGACCTTGTGTAAGATCAAAAAATACGTAAGTTAGCAAGCTAAAATAAATCATCCTACATAATGAGTACGCCCGCTTCTTTTATACACGATCAATTTTTACTCGAGAACAAGTACGCCGAAGAGCTCTATCATACGTATGCGAGCAAAATGCCCATAATTGATTATCATTGCCATTTGACACCAAACGATATTGTTAACGATACTATTTTCGAAAACATATCTCAGGCATGGATCTATGGTGATCATTATAAATGGCGTGCCATGCGTACCATTGGCGTCAACGAAAAATATATTACGGGTACGGCACCGGATAAGGGCAAGTTCACCCAATGGGCAAAAACGGTTCCTTATGCCATGCGCAACCCATTGTATCATTGGACACATTTGGAGTTGGCCCGATATTTTGATATTCATGAGCTTTTAAACGAAAAAACAGCAAGTGGCATCTACGAAGCATCGAGCGCTAAACTCAGAACCAAGGAATATAGCTGCCAGAGCCTACTTTCCAAAATGAACGTAGAAGTCGTTTGTACCACCGAAGACCCTACCGACCCCCTCATACACCATCAAAAATATTCGAAAGGAGAGCATGCGACGAAGATGAGTACGTCTTTCAGACCTGACAAGGCCATTCTTATCGACAGCCCCACCTTTAACACCTATATCGACTCGTTGGGTCAAGCTGCCGATATAGAAATTGCGACCTATGAAGATTTATGTGCCGCACTGGCCAACCGTATTTCTTTTTTTAACGACAACGGGTGCAGGGTCTCGGATCACGGGCTAAGTTTCGTTCCTTTTGATACGTTTACCCAATCCGAAGTTTTTACTATCTTCACAAAAAGAAGAAATAACCAAACTATTACCGAAAGTGAATCTTTGAAATTTCAAAGTGCCCTTGTACAGTTTTTGGGCGAAAAATATCATGAATTCGGATGGGTTCAGCAGTTTCACTTGGGTGCCTTACGGAACAATAATAGTAGAATGCTGGAAAAATTAGGGCCTGATACCGGCTGGGATTCCATTGGCGATTATCCACAAGCGGAAAGCCTTTCCAAATTTCTGAATACGCTCGATAGCAAGAATAAATTGACCAAGACCATTTTGTACAACCTCAACCCGGGTGACAACGAAGTGTTGGCTTCAATGATCGGCAACTTTAATGACGGCAGTGTAAAAGGCAAGGTACAATTCGGATCGGGCTGGTGGTTTTTAGACCAAAAAGATGGTATGACGAAGCAGATGAATGCCCTTTCGAACATTGGCCTTATCAGCTGTTTTGTAGGGATGCTGACCGATTCTAGAAGTTTTCTTTCTTTTCCACGCCATGAGTATTTCCGGCGTATTCTCTGCAACCTTTTCGGGAGCGAGATACAACGTGGGGAACTGCCCAATGATATGGAGTGGATCGGAAAACTGATTCAGGATATCAGCTATAATAATGCCAAGGAATATTTTGATTTTTAATTTAGATTAGAACTTATTTAAACTTAACATAACAAATGAAAAAAGTAGTTACGTTCGGCGAGATAATGCTGCGCCTTTCCCCTCCGGGATTTTTGAGGTTTTCACAGACCAACAGTTTTGACGTCGTCTATGGCGGTGGCGAATCCAATGTGGCCGTTTCCTTGGCCAACTACGGGGTTCCCGTTGATTTCGTGACCCGTTTGCCCAAGAACGATATCGGCGACTGTGCCCTTATGGAAATGCGCAAAAGGGGCGTAGGTACCGACAACATCATATTCGGCGGCGACCGCTTGGGCATCTATTTCCTCGAGACGGGTGCCGTAAGCCGTGGCAGCAAGGTCGTCTACGACAGGGACCATTCCGCGATATGCGAGATCGA
>NZ_FNGV01000007.1 GCF_900103215.1 Kriegella aquimaris | reverse complement strand
ATTATAAACACATTCCTCCCCTTGGGGCGAAACGTGCCTACGCTGTCTTTGCAATATTTCAATGAACTCCTTAAAAAACGTCCCCGCCATCGGGGCCGCCGCTCTCGATCTCTCCTGTCGTACAGGACCTGAATCCTGTCCCTGTGTCTCTAAGCGGGTGCAAATATACGACCCTTTTCGACACTGCCAAATAAAAATGAAAAAAACTTTTTTTATCCCTCTCCGGCAAAAACAACACGATCAATGAACGTGGCCCGAAGGCCGTTTCCCTACAACGACTTACATCGTTTCGGGCTGCAAATCTACAACCTTTTCAATACTACGCAACACTTTTTTCATGCGTTTTTTAAACTTTTTTTTATCCATCACGGAGCGTACTGTATTATAGGCTTTTACGGATGAAAATTATCCGAAAAAAAACAGGTGCAACCAGATTATCAATTCAAAGCGGGTTATAGAACCCAATGAACAGCTATATCCATTCCATATATATAGAATCAAGCATACGGTCAAAAACACATTTATTATTATTGTCAGCATCAATACTAGATAGTATATTTGCATCCTTATAATATAGGTATATAAAGGTATGATTAAAATTACGCTACCAGACGGCACTATAAAAGAACACAACACAGGCATCACTCCCATGGATGTTGCTAAAAATATTAGTGAGGGACTGGCCCGAAATGTAATTTCGGCAAAATTCAATGACACCGTGGTCGAAACTACCACGCCCCTCACTCAGGATGGTTCGTTGGTACTTTACACCTGGAACAACCCTGAAGGCAAAAAAGCTTTCTGGCATTCATCGGCCCATATTTTGGCCCAGGCCTTGGAAGAGTTATACCCTAATGTGAAACTTTGGGTCGGACCAGCCATCGATAACGGATTCTATTATGATGTCGATCTTGGCGACGAAACCATTTCAGAGAAAGATTTTAAGGCTATCGAAGATAAGATGTTGGAAATAGCCCGTGGAAAGCACAATTTCTCTATGAGGGCCGTAAGCAAGAACGAAGCCTTATCATATTATAAGAGTAAGAATGAATATAAGGTAGACCTTATTAGTAATTTAGAAGACGGAACTATTACGTTCTGTGACCATAGTAGCTTCACTGATCTTTGTCGAGGCGGGCATATACCTAACACCGGTATCGTAAAGGCCGTTAAAATACTTAGTGTGGCGGGCGCCTATTATAAAGGTGACGAGAATGAAAAACAACTGACTCGTGTATATGGCATCTCTTTTCCAAAACAAAAAGAGCTTACCGAGTATCTAGCCCTGCTTGAAGAAGCCAAAAAAAGAGATCACAGAAAATTAGGAAAAGAACTGGAACTGTTCACTTTCTCACAAAAGGTGGGCCAAGGTTTACCGTTATGGTTGCCAAAAGGTGCCGCCTTGCGCGAGCGATTGGAGCAATTCTTAAAAAAAGCACAGAAAAAAGCCGGATATGAGATGGTCATTACCCCTCATATCGGCCAAAAAGAACTTTACGTCACTTCAGGTCATTATGAAAAATATGGAGCCGACAGTTTTCAACCTATTCATACTCCGAAAGAAGATGAAGAGTTTCTGCTAAAGCCCATGAACTGTCCGCATCACTGTGAGGTTTTCAATTTCAAACCCCATTCTTATAAAGACCTGCCAAAACGTTTTGCAGAATTTGGTACTGTCTATCGTTATGAACAAAGTGGTGAGCTTCACGGGTTGACCCGGGTGCGTGGTTTTACTCAAGACGATGCCCATATATTTTGCACCCCCGACCAATTGGATCAAGAATTTAAAAACGTCATCGATCTATCATTGTACGTCTTACGATCTTTAGGCTTTGAAGATTTTACCGCCCAAGTTTCTGTTCGTGATCTGCAAAAACCGGAGAAGTACATCGGATCCGTTGAAAATTGGGAAAAAGCGGAAAACGCAATTATTAACGCCGCGAAGGAAAAAGGATTGGATTTTGTTATCGAAAGTGGTGAAGCCGCCTTTTACGGTCCGAAATTAGACTTTATGATTAAGGATGCCCTCGGGAGACAATGGCAATTGGGCACCATTCAAGTAGACTATAACCTTCCTGAGCGTTTCGACCTTACCTATAAGGGGAGCGACAACGAACTTCACAGACCTGTAATGATACATCGGGCCCCTTTTGGAAGTATGGAGCGATTCATTGCACTTTTATTGGAGCATACGGGTGGAAATTTCCCATTATGGTTGACTCCAGAGCAAGCTATTGTACTGCCTATTAGCGAGAAACATGAAAAATATGCCGAAAAAGTTTTAATTTCCTTAGAAAATAACGAAATTCGCGCCCTCATTGATAACAGAAACGAGACTGTTGGCAAGAAAATACGGGAGGCAGAAATGAATAAAATACCGTATATGTTGATTGTCGGGGAAAACGAGGAAGCCACAAACACCATATCCGTTCGAAAACACGGCGGAGAAGATTTAGGCACAATTACCTTAGAGCAGTTTTCCGACTTGGTAACTAAAGAAATAAACAGTACCTTAAAGTCGTTTTAAAAACCTAATGTTTAACTAAAAAGTACGAGTCATAGCTATAAGAAAAAGATTTAGGCCCCAACCTAGGAGGGAGAATAAAAACCCCCATAAAATCAATGAAAAAATTTTGGCACCAAAAGTCAGGTTGGTGGGGGACAATGTAGAGGTCGGTGTTTATCCTACACGGGAGGCACTCGACAAATCTGAAGAAATGGGATTGGATTTGGTGGAGATATCACCAAAGGCAGATCCGCCCGTTTGTAAAATCATAGATTATAAAAAGTTTCTATACGAACAAAAGAAGCGCGAAAAGGCCATGAAGGCCAAGGCGTCTAAAGTTGTTGTAAAAGAAATACGTTTCGGTCCGCAAACAGATGACCACGACTATGAGTTTAAAAAGAAACATGCCGAAAAGTTTTTAAAAGACGGAGCCAAGTTAAAGGCATATGTTTTTTTCAAAGGCCGTTCTATCGTATATAAAGATCAAGGTGAGATCTTATTGTTACGACTGGCCTCTGAACTAGAAGAATGGGGAAAGGTAGAACAAATGCCTAAACTCGAAGGAAAACGGATGACCATGTTCATCGCGGCAAAGACAAAAAAATAAATTAGTAGGTGAGCTACTGAAATATCCTGATAATTTTCAGGACATCATTGATTAAATATAGATAGAAAATGCCTAAAATGAAAACAAAATCCAGTGCCAAAAAGCGGTTCAAGCTTACCGGTACGGGAAAAATTAAGAGAAAACACGCTTTTAAGAGCCACATTCTTACGAAGAAGTCTAAAAAGCGAAAACTTAATTTAACGCATTCCACTTTGGTACACAAAGCGGATGAAAAAAGTATCAAAGAACAATTGTGTTTGAAATAATTGTTCAATTCGGTAATTAACATTAACCCTGGAGTTAGGCTCATAATCGAAAATCACATTACAACTGTGATTGAGAATATTGCAAAGTGTCAAATAGACCGCCTACTACAAAAAATTCAAAATTATGCCAAGATCAGTAAATGCAGTTGCTTCTAGAGCCAGAAGAAAAAAGGTGATGAAGCAAGCCAAAGGTTACTTCGGAAGACGTAAAAACGTCTGGACAGTAGCAAAAAATGCGGTTGAAAAAGCAATGCTATATGCTTATAGAGACCGAAGAAACAAAAAAAGAACATTTCGTGCCTTATGGATTACCCGTATTAATGCAGGTGCCCGGTTACATGGAATGTCGTATTCTCAATTTATGGGAAAGGTGAAAGCAAATCAAATTGACCTAAACCGAAAGGTTTTAGCCGATTTGGCAATGAACCATCCCGATGCCTTTAAAGCGATTGTGGATAAAGTAAAATAGTATAACAAACAAATCAGTAAGCTCACATAAAAAATCCGGTCGACTTGTAAGTCGACCGGATTTTTTTATACACTCTATTTCATTCTCCAAAAGCGGTGATGACCAAATTTCTTCCCGAACTATGGTTTCTGTGTTCGCAAAGATAGATGCCTTGCCATATTCCAAGATTCAGCTTTCCTCTGGTAACTGGAATTTGCACAGATGAGCCCATCAATGACGATTTGATATGTGCTGGCATGTCGTCTGGCCCCTCGTACGTATGAATATAATAAGGGGCATTTTCAGGCACCATTGTATTCATATGGCTTTCAAAATCAATTCGCACTGTAGGGTCGGCATTTTCATTAATAGTTAAACTCGCCGAAGTATGTTTGATAAAGACCTGAAGCATTCCGGTGACTATGTGCTTTAATT
Source organism: Kriegella aquimaris (assembly GCF_900103215.1). Taxonomy (GTDB): domain Bacteria; phylum Bacteroidota; class Bacteroidia; order Flavobacteriales; family Flavobacteriaceae; genus Kriegella; species Kriegella aquimaris. The sequence goes on along the minus strand of NZ_FNGV01000007.1, from coordinate 275,515 downwards.
CAGGTAACGCCACTATAACATCTTCCGTAATTAAGTGAAATCCTCTTTCGTAACCCTTTAACCTGATTTCTTTCTGATAAAATTTCATAGCCTTTTAAACGTATCGATAAAATGTAAAACTTTCTAAAACTAAGCCATTATCCCATTCATAACAAATACCTTTGCCGCTTAAAAATATTTTCGATGGATTTATCCCAAATTAAAATGGTAGTTACCGATATGGACGGTACGCTTCTCAATTCCGATCATCAGGTCAGTGATCAATTTTTTGAGCTTTTTAAAGAACTTAGAAAGAAAGATATCGTATTCGTGGCGGCCAGTGGAAGACAATACCACAGCATAATCGACAAATTGTCATCCATCAAGGACGATATTATCGTCATTGCGGAGAATGGGGGTCTAGCCAGGAAAAATGGAGAAGAGCTTATATTTACACCATTGGCAAATGGGGCGAAAAACACGATTTTAGACGTTTTGGACAAAGTACCTAACATACACCCCGTGTTATGTGGAGGCGATACGGCCTACTTATTGGGCACCTCAAATGAATTTGTCGATAAGCTTAAAGAATATTATACGGAATTTGAATTTCTCGACGACCTTAGAGCCTTTGAAGGGGAAATTCTAAAAATAGCAATATATCATTTTGAAAGCTCGGAGAAATATATTTATCCAGCGGTAAAACATTTGGAAGGTGACCTAAAGGTGAAAGTTTCTGGAGAAAACTGGGTAGACATATCAAGCCCCAATGCCAATAAAGGTTTTGCTTTAGAAAAGGTGCAAAAAATGTACAACATCACACCGAAAGAGACCATGGTTTTTGGTGACTACAACAATGATCTTGAAATGTTGTCTTTGGCCGATTTCAGTTTTGCTATGGAAAATGCGCATCCAAACGTAAAAAAAGCAGCCAATTATAGCACGTTGAGCAACAACGAACATGGTGTAGAACACATACTTCGTCAACTCATTTCAGGTTAGAGCGGTGCAAAACCCAACAATACTTGAAAGGCAGTCTTAAAGACCCATGACACCATATTGTACTTCTAAAATCAAGACGCACATTACGTAAATTGACTATTTTAGTTGACTTGGTACATACCCCATAGTTCTTTTAAAAGCAGCAGTAAAATGTTGGGGATTGGCATAGCCCACTTCATAAGCAGCCTGCGCTATAGAAGCGCCTTCTTCTGTAATCATTTTCTTTGCCTCTTGCATTCGTAGAGCCGTAATATGTTTAAAGATAGTTATGCCGTAAACCCGCTTGAAATCTCTTTTTAGTTTGGTGGCATTGAATCCCGCAATATCCGCCAGATCTAAAATATTAAGGGACTTCTTTAAATTTTTTCTTATGTATGCTTCGACCTTCACCAAGGCCAAATAGTCCGATTTTGGTATTTTTATATTTTTTTTCAAAGCCTTGGAAGCTTGCTGGCCCAATAAAAAGTCGATCAGCAATGTTGTGAGTTTACCATCCAAATAACTTTGCCTCACATGACCCTCATAAGGGCATTGTAGAATCTCATTTATCTTGCTACTTACCTGCGCGGATATAGGCCTGTTCTTTTCCCAGAGTGCACACGCTTCTAAATTGGTCATGGCCTTATTCATTTTAGCACACGATTCTTTAAATTCAGGACACAATAGGCGTTGCAAATAATCATGCGCAACATATATTTCAAAGCTTTTGGAATTTTCATTTGAAAATATATCCTTTCCTTCCTGGGTTGGTAAGTAAATCATATTGCAATGATTTTCAGGAATATCGATTACATATTCATCCGCTTTCAGAGATTCATAACAATACCCCCCTTCCAACGAAAAATGAATTTTTAAAACAGGACAATCACTTGAAACAAGCATTTCAAAGTTCTTCCGGAAAGGTATTTTTTTATATGGAAATATCGACCCATTAACTGCTACAGTACCCTCCTTTACCGCGCTTTCCAAAAGATAATATTGAACTGAATTTTCGATAAAAGAGTTGCTAAACAGCTTTTCTCCTATGATATTCTTATGGAGATATTGTTCAACCCCATGCTTTTTAAGTCTCAACCTCATTACTTCCTTTTTCGTATTTAAAAATTCCTTTTGCGTTACTGCTTCCTTGACAACTAGCCTAGATTTGCAAATCTAAATTATTTAGATTAAATCTTAATAAAGATAGTAGATAATATTTAGTTATGAATAAAATCCTTGTTGTTACCCTTCTCTTCTTATCGATTGCCGCTCTGGGCCAATCACAGAAAAGCACTATTTCAGGAAGAATACACAGCGATGATGGTAAACCCCTGCCATGGGCAACTGTACTTCTAAAGGACACTTCTTACGGAGTACAGACCGATGAAAACGGATATTATAAACTACAGCATGTGCCTAATGGCAGATATAATATAATCGTATCCTATATCGGTTTTGGCTCACTTTCAAAGAAAATCACCATCAAAGATGGCACACAGGATATAAGGATAGACTTTACGCTTTCTGAAAACACAGAGAATCTTGATGAGATTATAGTCAATGGAAAGACAAATGAGACAAAGCTTGAGACCAAAGGCTTTGCCGTAACTGCTGTTAAAACAAAGGAAGCCAGTCTACGGAATATTCAAACCAACGAATTGTTAAACACCACAGTTGGTGTGAAAATTCGGCAAAATGGGGGATTAGGTTCTGACGTTCGTTATAGTTTAAATGGGTTATCGGGAAACTCAGTACGTATTTTTATCGACGGAATTCCTATTTCCACATATGGCAATTCATTTAACCTGAATAGTATTCCGCCCTCAATGATTAAGCAAATTGAGGTTTACAAAGGGGTTGTTCCCGGGCATTTAGCAGATGATGCTTTGGGTGGGGCTATAAACATTCTACTTCATAAAGATGCAAAAACCAATTTCAATGCTTCGGTTTCTTATGGATCATTCAACACATTACAAGCAAGTGTTAATGGCCTGTATCGTTTTAAAGAATCTGGGTTAACAGTTAAAGCATCTCTTTTTCATAACTATTCTGACAATGATTACAAAGTATCAGGTAGAAGTGTTGTGGTTACCGGTTTAGGCGGCGTACAAACACCTATAACCGCGAAAAGGTTTAATGATGCCTATAGATCAACAGGAGGAACGGCACAAATTGGTTATACCGATGTAAAATGGGCAGATCAATTTTTCGTCGGCTTAACAGGTTCTAATGACTATAAAGAAGTACAGCACGGTGCCTTTATGACGATTACCCCTTACAAAGACAGGTTCTTAGAATCTGATGCGCTGCTGGCAAGTTTAAATTATCAAAAGAAAGACCTTTTCACCAAAGGCCTTGATGTAAATGTAAACGGCTTATATGGTAAAAGAAACCGTGCGGTAAACGATACCGTTGCTTGGGCATATAGTTGGAACGGGGAACGAGCGATTGATTTTAGAGGAGATGAATACCAATACACTTGGGGTTCTCAACAAGAAGGAGGTCCTACACTAGCTAAAATCAAAAGAAATGTTGCATCAATAAGAACGGGGATTTCTTACGCCATTAATGACCATCACAAGGTATCAGCAAATCATGTTTATAGTGGAATTGATAGGGAAGACAGTGATGCTTTAAGGTCTGTATTAGAAAACACATTTTTGGGCACACGGGATTTACATAAAAACATCTATTCCTTAACCTATGAGTTAACAGCTTTCGAAGAAAAATTAAAAGCCAGTTTATTTGGCAAGCATTATCAACAAAAAACAATAAGTAGTGACCCTACTATTGAATCGGACACTGATGGAAATGATGTGATAGTAGATGAAGTGGTAAGCAGCAACAAAAAGTATAACGGATATGGCTTTGCGGCTTCTTATGAAATTATTCCAAATGTTACGCTTTTAACTTCCGCAGAAAAAGCCATACGACTCCCTAACGAAACAGAAGTATTTGGTAATGACGGAGATAATGTTGTGGCGAATTCAAGTATTAATCCAGAAAGTAGTGATAACTACAACTTAGGATTCAGATTTGGAACATTTAACATCAAAAAGCACGATTTTACGATATCAACGAATGTTTTCACTCGAAATATCAAAGATAGAATTGGCTTGCCTATTGAAACATCATTAAATGTTGATGATGAATTAATAGTATATGTAAATCAAGGTAGTGGTACATCTAAAGGAATTGACGCCCAATTGAATTACACGTACAACAACAATTTTGGCCTCAACTTTAATGTGTCTCGTTTCGATTTAAAGATTGTTAATCAAGGAATAGAAATAGACGTTCCAAACACACCATTCTTTACCATGAACGGTGGTTTACGCTACTCGTTCAAAGATTTGGTTCAGAAGAAATCTAGACTAAATCTTTTCTACAATGTTTATTTCACAGATGAATTTTCATTCTTGACTTCGCAAGGAACAAACACTGTGGGTAACGAGTTTTTTGAAGTACCCCAACAATTATCACAAGATTTCGGACTTAGTTACGCATTCCCAAACAACAAGTTTGTGATGAGTTTTGATATCAAAAATATATTTGACGAACCCATTTACGATAACCTTTCTGTACAAAAACCAGGAAGAGCCTTTTACCTAAAATTAAATTACGCAATAAATAAATTTTAATTCTTTAAATAATACCGAAAATGAAACGAACTTTTTTAAACATTAAAACCTTTGCCACCGTTATACTAACAGCCGGACTAATGACCGCTTGTAACAATGATGATGACACCGTTGTTATCTCAAAACCAGATACTGAAGAACCAGATACCGAGGAACCGGAAGAAGCTAGATGGATTACCGTTGCTGGAGCTAAAATGGGAGATAACCCTGGTGACGGTAACGGAGGAACTTTAATATATTCCGTAACTAGTGATGATGCCAAAGATCCTTCGGTATCTATAGCGCCTTTTGAAAATGGCTTTATCGCACCTTCGAACAGAACTGCTCGGTTGCAATCTTCTGAAGATGGCAATACCATTTTTAATATTAGCTACGCAGGAGATACGGGTGGTAACTACACAAAATACACCGTAGAAGGTGGACAGACTTTTACCCCAACAGGTTCTGAGGTAAGCATTGCACCTTATGTTGGTACCGCACCAAGATGGATAAAATTATTTGACGGAGATCAAACAGGTGCTGCTGTATATGTATCTACAGAAAACGAATTTGACGAAGACGATAATTACACACGTACCGATGCAACCATCGGTGTGGTGACTTTAGATTTAGTGAATTCTTCAATAAAAGAATTCCAAGAGCACAGTGTTGCTTTAAGTGCAGAGGAAGAAGCAAACGGCTATTATATCTCTAGAATTGATATGCCTGTTTTAAATGCTGCAGGAGATAAATTATATATTGGTGCGCGTTTAAGCAAAGTGGATCCCGCTACTGCAGAAAGTGACAGTGATTACGAGATTTTAGGTTCTAAAACTATTGTATTGGATTATCCTTCTTTGTTGAATCCATCAGTAATTACCTCTACCGTTGGACACGGAAATACAAATGGATACCGTAGTATCAACGCTTTCCTTTTAGACGGAAGTGTTTATCAAGCAAATCAAAGTGACCCAGAAGGTTCTCATATCTTGAAAATTGGTGCAGACAACCAATATGACGATTCATATGCGTTTAATCTGGACGATGCTTTAGGCATAGAAGGTGCTTATATTTTAGCTTGGAGACCAGCAGCAAATGGTAAAGCAGTATTAGCATACCGTCATGATGGATCTGCAGAAGGTGTTGCCGGTGCTCAGGGATTTTTCGCATTGGTAGATTTAAACGCTAAAACAGCTGTAAAAATTGATGCCATTCCTTATGATCCAGATTTCTACTTATTCCAATACCAAGGCTTTGTAGTTGATGGAACAGAAATATATGTAACCCAAGCCCCTGTAGGGCAAAACGGGAACATTTACGTCATAGATACAGAAACAGGTGAAGTAACTAAAGGTGCTGAGCTGGTGAACGTAGAAGGAAGCCACTTTATTGGTACTTTTTAAATCTAAAGCAGTTATTTTATTCTTTGAATCAAAGTAATTCTTTATGCCCATGCCCCCGTCAGGTGACCCTGAAAGCATTTTTAGTTCTAATACCGCTTACGGCTTCATCATTGAGGCCTCATTCAATCAATTGAGGCGCCAATTATATGGGGGATTATTTACACAATATTCAGATGACTTGGTGTACTAATTATACATCAAGTTGTCTGAAAATTGATTCCACTATCTTTATTTGGATTTATTCTAAATAAAATTGATATTTGCACAAACACAGAAAAAGTAGCTGTGACTACTTCTAAAAAAAAATCATAAAACTATGACACCAAATTATAAGCGTTCCATCATCATGATCCTTTTTTTTATGACCGGATTGATTTGGGTATCCGCCCAAAAGGTGGAAAATCCTTTCTTAGATCGTGACTACTGGGCTTCAAAACCAAGTATTGCCGATATTGAGGCTAATATTAGCAAAGGACATTCCATTTTCGAAGCCAATGGCGGAGGATTCGATGCTACTACCTATGCCCTATTTGCAGAAAATCCTATAAGCACAATTAAATATCTCATAGAAAAGGGAAACGATGTCAATAAAAGAACCCATGACTCGCGCACCTATATTTTCTGGGCAGCTTCAAGAGGAAATTTAGAGGCTATGGAATATCTCGTACAAAAGGGGGCTAAACTGGATCTTAAAGATTCCCATGGTTATTCGGTAAGCTCTTTTGCAGTAGCCGGTGGTCAGCAAGACCCGGCCATATTCGATTTTTTTATCGCCAACGGGGCCGATTTTAAAAATGAAAAAGACCACCACGGTGCCGATATCCTTCTAGTGGCAATTTCTCGGGCAAAAGATTTTAAATTAATAGACTATTTCTTGGGGAAAGGTCTTGATATCAATACTACCGATAACGACGGTAACGGGCTTTTCCATTACGCGGCACAAGGTGGTAACATTGCCATTCTAAAAGAACTAAAAAAACGCGGGGTATCAACCTCAAAAAATGCAACTACGGGAGAAAATGCCATTCTTTTTGCCAGTCGGGGCGGAAGAGGAAGAAGTAACGGCTTGCAAGTTTTCGAATATTTGGAAGGACTCGGCCTCAATGCCAATGTCACCTCCAAAAGTGGGATCACACCTTTACACAACCTGTCCCGCTCTTCGAATGACCTTGCTATTTTACAATATTTTATAGACAAAGGTGTCAATCCTAATGCCGTTGATGAAGAAGGGAATACATCCCTATTGAACGCTGCATCAAATAATAAATTAGAAGTCATCAAGTACCTGTCCGAAAAAACGAAAAATATTGATCATACCAACAAAGACGGGCATTCGGCATTGGCCCTTGCCGTTCAAAATAATAGTGGCGAAATTGTAGCGTACCTAATATCAAGGGGTGCCGACATTTCCATTCTAGATAAAAAGGGAAATAACTTGGCTTACTACCTTCTTAAAACAAGAGGCAAGCCCAAAAATTTTGATGAAAAGGTAAATATATTATCAAAGGCTGGCTTTGATTTCAAAAAAGCACAGGGCGATAAAAGCACGGTTTGGCACTTGGCTGTGGACAAAAACGACATCGCCCTGCTTAAAAAAATAAACGCTTTTGGGGCAGACATCAACTTAAAGGACGATCAAGGGAATACGGCGTTACATTATGCAGCTATGAAGACCAATAATACGGAGGTATTAAAATACCTGATTGCTTCTGGCGCCGATGTAAAATCTACCACCGAATTTGGTGAAACGGCTCTCGATTTGGCTAAAGAAAATGAACTTTTGGCACGGAACAATGTGAATTTAGAATTCCTTAATTAACCAAAAAAATGAAACGATTAACTTACAAGTTTGCAAGTATTGGAGCCCTAGCGCTTATTTTTCTTATTTCTTCATCATTTGTAAAAACCCCTTCTTCGGTAAGCTTTAAGTGCATGATCCAAATGATCAACTACACTGGCGAAAAAGCATATGTCGTCGTGTCACTTATCGATCCAGATGGAAATTATGTTAAAACCCTATATGTTCAAGGTGACGATGATGAGTGGTTTCCCGACCTCAAAAATTGGTGGAAATTCAGCGATGGATCCAACGAAAATATTGATGGTATTACCGGCGCCACTATAGGAAATGGAGAACGCAACATTATTTCGTTGGCATTCGAACCTTCCGAAATTGATAGTGGCCATACCATTCGTTTTGAGTCTGCGGTGGAAAATCAGGAATATTATACCGTAGATGCGGAAATAGCTCTGAATTCTGCCACCATAAAGAACAAGGTTGATGGTAAGGGATACATACGATATATTAGAATGGTGCCAAATAAATAGTCCATGACCCTTTCCATTTGGCGATACAGCCATTTAATCTTGGCTGTTTCATCTTCTCTATTTCTTCTTGTGGCATCGATCACTGGGGTTATATTGTCGGTGGAACCCATAAACAATAAGCTACAGCCCTACAGCATATCGAATGCTGAGGGGCTTTCACTTGCTGAAACCCTCGCCAATATAAATGCCAGGTACGATGATGTAATTAGTGTTTCGCAAGACCAAAACGGATTTGTCAGCGCTACGGTAATTATTGACAGTAAGAACGAATCTTTTTATATTGACCCGATTACAGGCGATAAACTTGGACCTATAATCGAAAAGGCTCCTATTTATCAATTTGCAACCAATCTTCATCGTTCCCTTTTTTTAAAAACTCCAGGGCGGCTTTTTATAGGCCTGGCCTCATTACTTCTATTTTTTATTGCTGTCTCCGGTATTGTTCTTATTGCGAAACGGCAAGGAGGCATCCAACGTTTTTTCTCTTCGGTGGTGCGTGAAAATTATGCGCAATACCAGCATGTGGTATACTCTCGTATTGTATTGATACCTATTGTGATTCTGGCACTTTCGGGCGTTTATCTTTCATTGCTCCGTTTCCAATTGATTCCTGAAACATTTATAACGCACGAAATTGATTTTGATAATTTACAAGAAGAACCCTTACTCGATTACACCAACTTTGAACTTCTTAAAAACACACCACTTTCCGAATTACGCGATATTGAATACCCTTTTTCAGAATTTGTTGAAGATTACTATTTGATTCGATTAAAAAATAAAGAGGTTTTGCTCAACCAATACACAGGTGCGCCAATAAGTGAGAAGAAATATCCGATGGTGACCTTGGCTTCCGAATGGGCGACTGTATTGCATACTGGTCAAGGTACTATTTTATGGTCCATTGTCTTGGGGCTTGGAAGCCTAGCCGTTCCCTTTTTAATGTTCACAGGTTTTGCAGTATATTTTAAAAGACCTAAGACCAATATTAAGAATACAGTCCCAAAAGAAAAGGCACGGTTTGTAATTCTTGTTGGCTCGGAAGGGGGTACGACCCTACAATATGCCCAATTACTGCATAGTCAACTTTTGGCCTTGGGCAAGAAAAGTTACCTCGCCATGATGGACGATTATACCACCTTCAAAAGCATGGAACATCTTGTGGTTATAACGGCCACATACGGGCAGGGCGAAGCGCCAAGTAGCGCCATAAAGTTTGAAACCTTACTGAAGAAACATATTCAAAAACAACCTTATCATTTTAGTGTAGTAGGCTTTGGGTCGACCTCATACCCTCATTTTTGTGAATTTGCTTATGAAACCAACAAGCTTTTACAAACTACTCCCAAAGCGAATGCTTTAATCGCGCAAGTTCATACTGTTAATGACAGGTCTTTCGAAGCATATACCAATTGGGCCACGGCTTGGGGAAATTTGGTCGGGCTTAACATTCGCCTTACGAAACCAACAAAGTTGGCTGAGAAAAGTCATAAATCTCCATTTATCGTTCTAGAGAAAACAGAAGCTCAAGATATGATAGATGACACCTTTTTGTTGACCTTAAAAAACACTAACGGCGCGCAAGCCAATTCAGGCGATCTGCTCTCGATTGTTCCGGGTTCTGGCGAACAGGAACGATTGTACTCTTTGGGAAAATTAGATGACAACATTTTCACCATCAGCGTCAAAAGACATCCGGAGGGGCTTTGTTCCAACTATTTGCTGCAATTAGAAAAGGGTACGACCTTTTCCGCGTCGGTGGTAGCAAACAAAAATTTCCATTTTCCAAAAAAAGCAAAGAAAACAGTATTGATTGCGACGGGCACGGGTATCGGACCCTTTTTGGGAATGATTAGAAGTAATTCAAGAAAAAATGAAATTCATTTATACTGGGGAGGCCGTACCGAGGACTCCTTAAAACTTTACAAACCTTTTATCGACAACGCTTTGGAAAGTGGCAGTTTAACAACCTTTATTCCCGCATACTCACGAACCCAGACCGAAAAGAAATACGTACAACATCTTATAAAACAAGATGGGGAACAGATTGCGAAAGTATTACGAAAAAAGGGCTGTGTAATGATTTGCGGTTCGATTGCCATGCAAAAGGAAGTGCTCAATGAACTTCAATCTATTTGTAATCGGTATTTAAAGAAAGACCTGAGCTTTTACCAGAATCGCAAACAAATCAAAATGGATTGTTACTAAGATGGGGTAACACCAGGTTTAAACCGGAGTGGTTTTTAGGTCTTCTGTTTTTTCTTCCGAGCAGCCGGAAACAACACATTATTCAAAATTAACCGATAGCCGGGCGATGTGGGGTGCAGCTCTAATTCCGTTTTGGGGTCCCCTACCCTATGCTGATAATCTTCGGGGTCGTGACCACCGTAAAATGTAAAAAACCCTTTTCCTTTTATACCGTGAATATAACGAGCTTCCCCGTTAATTCTATTTTCGCCCAATACCATTACCGTCGCCTTGACCTGCTCTCTTGAAAAAGCGGTCGTCTGCCCCATAAAACCTTTGACCAATGCAGTATGGTTTTGACATAACATCGTAGGTACGGGATCCCATTTGGCAGAAAAATCCATCAAAGAAAAATAATCTGATTCTTTGGGCACATTTTTCCTTTTATCTGTCATATCAATAGACGAAAACTCATAACGCAGCGGATTTCTTTCCAAAGTAAAATCTTGAAATGCAAAAGTTCTACGGAAATCCAGTTTGCTTTGGTAATCGGCATCGGAAGGGTCACCATCGAACATGGGCTCACAAATATCTATACCATCAGCCGCCAATGCGATATCGAAACTATCCGTCGCGGAACACATCGCAAACATAAATCCGCCTCCGATTACATAGTTCCTTATTTTTTCGGCCACCGCCCCTTTTTCATCGGAAACCTTATCAAAACCTAATTTCAAGGCCAAGCTTTCTGCCTCTTTCTTGCCTTCTATATACCAAGGTGCCGCCCGATAAGCACCATAGAATTTGCCGTATTGCCCGGTGAAATCTTCGTGATGCAGGTGCAACCAGTCATACAATACCAATTTATCATCTAAAACCTCTTCATCATAAACGGTGACGTAGGGAATTTCGGCATAGGTCAAGACCATGGTCACGGCATCGTCCCAAGGTTGATTTCCTTTAGGAGAATATACGGCAACCTTTGGAGCCTTCTCTAATATTACAGCTTCTTGATTTTGGGAAGGACTACTGATGGCTTCCAAAATTCCTTGCGCTTGGGCATCAGATAAAATTTCGAACGAGACCCCCCGTATTTGACATTCTTTTCGAATGGTCTCCCCATCGGGCAACAGAAACGATCCCCCACGATAATTTAAGAGCCACTGCACCTTTTGTTGTTTGGAGAGTACCCAATAGGTAATTCCATAGGCTTTTAAGTGATTCTTTTGGCCTTCGGCATCCATGGGAATAAGAATGGAACTCGCTAAAATTGGTGAAGTGAGTGTAAAAAAGAGATAAGCAATCAAAATCTTTCGCATACAAACTTGATCTTGCTATTGAAATATTCTCAAAGTTACATGAAAAAATAGTGTTTTAAATTTAAAGTAGCGTTAAACCTTCGTCTTGTCAAAACCAACTAAGTGTACCGATCAAAAGGGTACATCGTCGTCGGCATCTGGCCTAGTGTTCATTGAGCTCCCAAATGCCTCGTCGGCATTGGGCAGGTTTTTGGTCAAGAACGGATTTTCATCTTCGGCATTCATTTTCGACTGGAACTCAAAAGGAGAATCAAAATCATCCAAGTTATCGAATTTACCCAAGTTACCGATAAACTTCAATCGAATGTTTTCCAGTCCACCGTTACGGTGTTTCGCAACGATAAATTCCGCTTGCCCTTGTGTCGGTGTTCGTTCTTCATCATCCCATTCGTCAATTTTGTAATACTCAGGTCTATAAATAAAGGAAACAATATCCGCATCCTGTTCAATAGCCCCTGATTCCCGTAAATCGGAAAGAATCGGTCTTTTACTACCCCCACGCGTCTCTACAGCCCTAGATAACTGGGAAAGTGCAATAACGGGCACATTAAGTTCTTTGGCCAAAGCTTTCAAGTTTCGTGATATGGTAGAAATTTCTTGCTCCCTATTTCCTCCTTTTTGACTGCCCCCGGCCGTCATCAATTGCAAGTAATCAATAATAATCATGCGAATACCATGCTGTGATGCCAATCGTCTTGCTTTCGCCCTAAGGTCGAAAATGGAAAGTGAAGGGGTATCATCGATAAACAATGGTGCCGTTTCAAGTGTCTTTACTTTTACGTTCAGTTGTTCCCACTCGTGCTTCTCCAATTTACCGGTACGTAGCTTTTCAGAGGAGAGTCCCGTTTCCGATGAGATCAAACGGGTTATCAATTGAACCGATGACATTTCTAAAGAAAAGAAAGCTACCGGAATATTTGAATTAACAGCAATATTACGTGCCATGGATAACGTCAGAGCCGTTTTACCCATACCTGGGCGTGCTGCAACGATTACCAAATCACTGGGCTGCCAACCGGAAGTAAGACGGTCTAGTTTGTCAAAACCGGAAGGTATTCCACTCAAACCTTCCTTATTGGCAATTTCTTCAATTCTTTTCTTGGCTTGTATGACCAAATTCTGCGCTGTTTCGGCAGATCGCTTTAAGTTTCCTTGGGTGACTTCGTACAATTTCGATTCCGCAGTATCCAATAAATCAAATACATCGGTACCTTCATCGTAGGCAGCTTCGATTATTTCATTCGAAATCTTAATTAGGCTTCTTTGAATGAATTTTTGTAAGATTATTCTTGCATGAAATTCAATATGTGCGGAAGAAGCTACTTTTTGTGTAAGTTTTATCAGATAAAAATCACCTCCAATTGCCTCGAGCTTTCCATCTTTCTTTAACTGGGATGAAACGGTTAATAAATCGACCGGTTCCGAAGTTTCGAACAATGTAAAGATGGCTTCGTAGATAAATCGGTGTGCATCCTTATAAAAAGCATCAGGATGTAGGATATCTATTACTTCATCGACTCCCTTTTTGTCAATCATCATCGCCCCCAACACAACCTCTTCTAAATCAACAGATTGAGGTGGTATTTTACCCCTCTCCAGATTTATGATAGTTGATTTGTCTATCTTACGACCAACAAGTGGATTCGATTTTTCCATGACTACGAAAGTATACAATTAACCTTGAGTTAACTTTACGCAAGGTATGAACGTTGTTCACACTTGATCAACAATTATCTTGTTGATAAGTTACGAAAACGTGTTAACAACTTAAAAAAATGAAGTAAATAATTTAGTGGATTTAGTTCGGCTTGACAAAACCGCTTATCACCCGTTAAAAACACCCATTGCGGCATACTTTTCCATGCGCGAATGAACTAATTGTTTTGGTGATAACTTTTCCAGCTCTTGAAAATGGGAAATAATTTTATTTTTTACGATTTCAAAAGTCTTCTCGCGTTGGCTATGCGCACCACCCGCAGGTTCTCGAACGATCTCATCGATTAATTTCAACTTTTTCATATCGGTAGCGGTCAGCTTCAATGCTTCTGCTGCCTGCTCTTTGTATTCCCAGCTTCGCCATAGTATCGAAGAACAAGATTCTGGCGAAATAACGGAATACCAAGTATTTTCCAACATCAAGACACGATCTCCAACGCCTATACCCAAAGCTCCACCAGAAGCACCTTCTCCAATTATAACAACGATAATCGGCACTTTCAAACGGGTCATTTCAAGTATATTTCGGGCAATAGCCTCTCCTTGTCCACGTTCTTCAGCCTCTATACCGGGATACGCTCCAGGAGTATCGATAAGACAAACCACGGGAACCCCGAACTTTTCGGCAGACTTCATTAATCGCAATGCTTTTCGATATCCTTCAGGATTGGCCATTCCAAAATTTCGATACTGTCTAGTTTTGGTATTGTAGCCTTTTTGTTGACCGACGAACATATAGCTTTGGTCACCTATCTTACCCAAGCCTCCTATCATCGCCTTATCGTCCCTTACATTTCTATCGCCATGAAGTTCTAAAAAGGTATCGCCACAAATGGCATTTATATAGTCTAAGGTATAAGGTCGGTTAGGATGTCGTGACAACTGAACCCGCTGCCAAGCGGTCAAGTTTTTATATATTTCTTTTCTGGTTTCCGTAAGCTTTTTTTCAATTTGCTTGCAGGTCTCAGACACGTCTACATCGCTTTCTTCACCGATTACCATACATTTATCAAGCTGATCTTCAAGCTCTTTAATAGGTAATTCAAAATCAAGATATTCCATGAATTTGGTAAGTTTCGTTTGTTTGTACAGGCAAATATAAAATTTTAAAAGACTACGGTCGATCCATATCTCTATTTTAATTCGCTAATTTTTAAAAATGATATTGTAAGGTAACCGACGTCTTGATAAACTTTGCACAATCTAAATCATTTGAGGCGGTATTTTCGTAGCAATGGCTATCTTTTAGCCTGCTGTAATAGATAAAGGGCGAGTACACCAAAAACTATGTTGGGTATGATTACTGCTAATAGCGGTGAAAATCCCGACTGTTCGGCCAAAGTTCCGAAAACCTTATCAAAAAAGATATAAATAAAAGCTACGCCGATACCAAAGGCCAAGTTTATCCCCATTCCTCCCCGTCGCTTTACCGAAGAAACGGCAACCGCAATAATCGTAAGAATGAAAGCGGTAATAGGTAATGCCCAACGTTTATATTTTACAAGAACATAACTATTTATATTGGAAGCGCCTTTGCGCCTTTGTTCCCTAATAAATTTATTCAGTTCGAACAAGTTCTTTGTCTCGGCGATATATGAAACTGGTGTAAGGTCATCTATTTTGAACGAAAAGAGCGTATCAAGTCTTCGTTTGGTTTCTACGATGGCGGTATCACCTATTAAACGGCGTTTGTTATACGAAGTCAACCGGTACAAGCTGTCTTTTTCAATCCAACGAATGTTGGTTGCCGAAATCTTGAAGTCCAAATTATTATCTTTATTAAAACGCTCGAAGGTAAAATTATAACCGATTTGTCTAGCCGGATCAAAAGTGCTTACGTAGATATAATCGGTTTCATTCAATTGATTGAAGATATTACTGGTAATCCGGTCCTTCTTTCCTTTTTTAAGGTACTTATATTTAAATTCATTATAGCCTTGGCTCGCATTGGGAACGATAAACATGGCCATTACCAACATAAGTACGGCTATAATGGTTGCACCGAACAAATAAGGTCTTAAAAACCGACCAAAGGAAACGCCCGAACTTAGAATGGCCACAATTTCAGTGTTGCTGGCCAATTTGGAGGTAAAGAAAATTATCGATAGGAAAAGAAAAATTGGAAATAGAAGACTACCTATATATATGGTGAAGTTGAGATAATAGATGATAATTTCATTGGCCGGTGCCTCATTGTCTATCATTTTACCGATCTGCTCGGCGAGGTTGGCCATAATACCAATGGGGATAAACAACAACAACATGACCCCGAAAGTGACCAGGTAGCGCTTTAATATGTATTTATCTATAATGGTCACCCTATAGTCTTTTGTCCATCTGTTTTACCATCATGGTCTTCCATGACGCGAAATCTCCCGCTAAAATATGTTTTCTAGCCTCGCGTACCAACCAAAGATAAAATCCAAGATTATGTATTGTTGCTATTTGTTTGCCTAAATATTCATTCGCAGCGAACAAATGTCTTAAATATGCCTTGGAATACTCGGTATCAACAAAAGTAATCCCCATTTCATCAACCGGCGAAAAATCATCTTCCCACTTTTTGTTCTTGATGTTGATTGTACCATGAGCCGTGAACAACATTCCATTTCTTGCATTTCGTGTTGGCATAACGCAATCGAACATATCTACCCCCAAAGCAATATTCTCAAGAATATTTATGGGTGTTCCTACTCCCATTAAATAACGGGGCTTGTCTTCGGGTAGTATATCACAAACGATTTCAGCCATTGCGTACATTTCCTCGGCAGGTTCACCGACCGAGAGTCCGCCAATGGCATTTCCTTCGGCACCAGCATTGGCGATATATTCTGCAGATTGCTTTCGCAAGTCTTTATAAGTCGACCCTTGAACGATCGGGAAAAATGATTGTGAATAGTCGTAAGAATACGGCACCTTATCCAAATGGGAAATACAACGATCCAACCATCTGTGCGTCATGTGCATCGATCTCTTGGCATAATTATAATCACACGGGTAAGGTGTACACTCATCAAAGGCCATAATAATATCGGCCCCGATCTCACGCTGAATTTCCATCACATTCTCAGGAGTAAACATATGCATCGACCCATCGATATGCGATTTAAACTTCACGCCCTCTTCCTTTATTTTTCGATTTGCGGATAATGAATATACTTGATATCCACCGCTATCGGTCAAAATATTACTATCCCATCCCATAAACTTATGCAGTCCACCGGCCTGTTTCAAGATATCAGTTTTAGGACGGAGAAAAAGATGGTAAGTATTGCCCAAAATAATATCGGGCTTTATGTCTTCTTTTAATTCTCTTTGGTGTACGCTCTTAACCGACGCCACTGTACCAACAGGCATAAAAATGGGGGTTTCTATAACACCATGGTCGGTAACCATTGTTCCGGCCCGAGCCTTGCTTTGAGAATCGGTTTGATTAAGGGTGAATTTCAATATATTGATTTTAAAGTCGCAAATATAACCAACTAGTGAGCATAACATCCTTAAGAAAAAAATAAAGTTCAGTAGAAATACCGCATGGTTGATAAAATATTATAACATCTACTTGTATACACAAAAGATTGCCTTTACTTTTGAGGTCATTTAATGAAAACCGAAAAATGCCGAAAATAGAAGAATTGCAAGATCTTACACAGCAGGTTCGAAGAGACATTCTGCGCATGGTACATAACGTAAATTCAGGTCATCCGGGAGGTTCCTTAGGATGTACGGAATTTCTTGTCGCCTTGTACAATGAGGTAATGGAACTAAAGGAAGGGTTTGATATGGATGGTGAGGGCGAAGACCTCTTCTTTCTATCTAACGGACACATTTCTCCCGTATTTTACAGTGTCTTGGCACGAAAAGGATATTTTCCCATAACGGAGCTTAATACTTTTCGATTGATCAATTCACGTTTACAGGGTCACCCGACGACCCATGAGGGTCTTCCGGGGGTACGTGTTGCTTCGGGATCATTGGGTCAAGGCATGTCGGTCGCCATTGGTGCCGCACTTGCTAAAAAATTGAACAATGATGACCATTTGATCTACAGTCTGCACGGTGATGGAGAACTACAGGAAGGTCAAAATTGGGAAGCCATTATGTATGCCGCCGGTAATAAGGTTGATAATCTAATTTCAACAATTGATTTAAACGGACAGCAAATCGATGGGGCCACCAAAGATGTATTGCCCATGGGCGACATTGGTGAAAAATTCAGGGTTTTCGGTTGGGATGTTTTGGAAGTTAAGGAAGGAAACAATTTAGAAGCTATAATTAACGGATTGAAGGAAGCCAAAAGCCGAACTGGAAAAGGCAAACCCGTTTGTATTATTATGGACACTGTAATGGGCCATGGCGTAGATTTTATGATGTACACCCATGCTTGGCACGGTAAAGCACCGAATGACGAACAATTGAAAATCGCTTTGGAGCAGAACCCCGAGACCTTAGGTGACTACTAAACAAAGCTGTACCATCATTAACCTTAGATTCTCACAATTAAGAGATCGATCAAAACAAAACTGAATGAAAAAATATATAGATCAAGGAAAAAACGATACACGTAGCGGTTACGGGGCGGCAATGACCGAATTAGGCAGAACCAACCCAAACGTAGTGGCGCTTTGTGCCGATTTGGTAGGCTCTTTAAAAATACAGGAATTCATTGATGAAAACCCAGAGCGTTTCTTTCAAATAGGAATTGCCGAGGCCAATATGATGGGCATTGCAGCAGGTCTGACCATTGGAGGAAAAATTCCGTTTACCGGAACTTTTGCCAATTTCTCTACCGGAAGGGTATACGACCAAATACGACAATCAATTGCCTATTCGGGTAAAAATGTAAAAATATGTGCCTCACATGCCGGGGTTACCTTGGGTGAAGACGGTGCTACTCACCAAATTTTAGAAGATATCGGACTCATGAAAATGTTGCCCGGTATGACCGTTATAAACCCTTGCGACTACAATCAGACTAAAGCCGCTACACTGGCCATTGCTGATTACGAGGGGCCGGTCTATCTTCGGTTCGGTCGACCCAAAGTGGCGAATTTTACACCTGTCGATCAAAAATTTGAAATCGGAAAGGCACTAATGCTTAGCGAAGGCACCGATGTAACCATCATTGCTACCGGACACTTAGTTTGGGAGGCATTGATAGCTGCCGAAAATTTAGAGGCCGACGGCATCTCTGCCGAGGTTATAAACATTCATACCATAAAACCGTTGGACGAGGAAGCCGTGTTAAAGTCTGTTAAAAAAACAGGTTGTGTGGTTACTGCCGAAGAGCATAATTATTTAGGCGGATTGGGCGAGAGCATCGCCAGAACCCTTGCTACACAGCATCCTACGCCGCAAGAGTTTGTCGCCACCCAAGATACTTTTGGTGAAAGTGGTACTCCTGAGCAGCTAATGGAGAAATACGGACTGAACAATAAAGCCATAACAAGAGCAGTTTTGAAGGTATTGAAAAGAAAATGATAATGGTATCGTTTTTGATGCCATTGCAGTATTAAAAACGAGAACATTATGAAAAAAGTAAAGAAAACACTACTAGTGGCCGTATTCGCTTTGGTTGGTACGGCCGCATTTGCGCAAACCGGTTCTGGTTTCGGTATTAAAGGCGGTCTAAATTACAATGCAAACGGCGATTATTTTGAATCGACCGGTGACGCCGCTAAGAACCCGGATAGAAACGTCGGTTACCATCTTGGTATCTTCGGAAAATTAGGAAACCGGGTTTACTTGAGACCTGAATTGGTCTATACGAAAACCAAATCAGATTATGACGGTGACGAATTTACCATGAGTAAGTTGGATGCTCCCATACTTGTAGGAGTCAAAATAATCGGTCCTCTGCACGTTTTTGCCGGTCCTGCTTTCCAATATATACTTAATACCGAGTTTGACGGCATAAGTATTGATTCCGTTGAAAATGACTTTACCGTCGGCCTAAATATAGGTGCGGGAGTAAACCTTGGCAAGTTCGGTATTGACCTTCGGTATGAAAGAGGCTTTAGCGACAATGAAGCAGAGTTCATAAATACCAATATCACAACTATTCCACCAAGTAGGGTCGACACTCGACCTGATCAGTTGATATTGAGCCTTTCCTTAAAAATATAAACAGTAGTTATTCACAAAAAAGGCAGCTTGAAAATTTTCAAGCTGCCTTTTTATTTTTTATTCAACGCTAATTTGTTGATCAGTCGATATCCAAATAATCGGGAATACCGTCTTCATCGGTATCGATAAGCGTAACATTACCTTCACTATCGATTTCGAGTTCGTCTTTTGTTGGGATACCATCGCCATCATGATCCGCCTCTATGGCGACCAACATTTGAATATTAAAAATAAGTGGCGCATAGCTCGCCCCAACATTAGTACTGTTATAATACCCCAGAGCAGATGGCATAATGATTAGCCCTGAACCGAAATTAGCTACTTCAAAGGTGCCGTCTTCATTTTCAATGATCTCGCCTCCCGAATTGAATTTTGTTACCCCTAACTTAAACCCTCTTACAAAACTTCCGGGATTGGCTTCGCTCAAAGTACCTTGCAAATCAAACCACAATGGTTCTCCCAAACGGCTATCAAAAATGTCGCCAGTGGTACGCGTGCCTTCATATCTCAAGTAAATGGAATCGACAACCGTTGGGCTTGGCCCCACACCAGCCCGCGCCGGCAGATAGTACAGATAATGGGGAATATTTATTTCCCCATCTTCCAAACCTAAATTCTCGGAAGAAATCAATACCTCTTCTCTTTCTACAAAATTAGACAAAGGTAATTTCTCTGTATCTCCTTCAGGAATTTCTTCGATCTTGATTTTATAATCAAAATTTTCCGGAGGATTGGTAAACTCATCGTAGTTGTAGAAATGTGTCTTCAAGTACTCTTGTATTTCAGCCTCATTTTCTACCGACACCTCGCTCAGGGCACGTGGAGGTTCAATTTCAACTGAATCATCATCCTTTTTACAAGACAAAACGGTAATCATCAAAAAAAATACTACAAGAATTCTATATTCGGTCATTATTTGCTTTTAAAGGGCGCAAGATACAATTTTCCCTATTTTTGTAGAAGTCGTTAACAAAGAATTGTCACTGAATATGAGAATAGACAAATACCTATGGTGTATTCGGTATTTTAAAACACGCAACCAAGCTTCTGAAGCGTGCAAAAAGAGCCATGTCAAAGTAAATGGAAATGCCGTAAAACCCTCACGGGAGGTCTACCCCATGGATAAGTTGATCGTTCGTAAGAACCAAATAGATTACCAAGTGACCGTTCTCGACATTCCCAAAAACCGGGTGGGCGCTAAATTGGTCGACATCTACAGAAAAGACACGACGCCGGCTTCGGCCTTTGAACACAATGAACTTTTACAGTACTCAAAGGACTACTATCGAAAAAAAGGAGCAGGAAGACCCACCAAAAAAGACCGTAGGGAAATAGACGATTACCTAGACTCCCCTTCATCAAAAGACGTTGACGAAAAAAAGTCATCTCCAAACGCGCCAGAAAAAGAGAACCCTTGATTTTTTTAAAAGAGGTTTCTTTATCTTTGATTCATAAATTTCAGCTGAATGCAAAACACAATTTTATCACACCAAGAAATACAGCATAAAATACGTCGCATCGCCTACCAAATCTATGAGGCCAATGTGGAGGAAAAGGAGATAATTATTGCCGGTATCGATGGTGGAGGCCTCAAGTTTGCAAAAAAAATACAAGCCGTTTTAAAGAAAATAACAGATGCCACAATTACACTTTGTAAAGTGAGTATGGATAAGAGCAATCCCCTAGAAAGCGGAGTAGCTACATCGATACCCGAGTCGGCATATATCAATAAGTCAGTGGTTCTGGTCGATGACGTTTTGAACTCGGGCACTACCCTGATCTATGGCGCCCATCATTTTTTAAAAACCCCACTAAAGCAATTGAAAACTGCGGTATTGGTCAACAGAAATCACAAAAAATATCCCGTTAAAGCCGATTATAAAGGAATTTCTTTATCCACATCGCTACAGGAACATGTGCATGTAAATTTTCAGGCGAAAAACGATATGGTGTATTTGGATTAAATGCCTCCCCCCAGAAAATTATTTAGTCAAACCGTTGATTTTCCCGGCAGGAATAATTTCGGCTTAATTTCAACGGATTTAACGGCAGGTAACTAATTTTCGGAAGCGCACACCCAAAAGACCGTTTTTAGTTATAAGAACTTCTAAGCGCTTGTTATAAGCACCTCAATTTCCTTAATGATGTCTTCAGGTTCTTTGTTATCGCACATGATCGTATGTGCGGCTTTGGAATAAAAAAAGCTTCGTTCGAATAAATGTTTCCCCACAAACTCAGGCAGATCATCGTCCGGTATATTTTTAATCAAGGGGCGGTATTCTTTTTCTTTGGAAAGCCGTTGCGCCAATTCTTTAATTGAAACACGAAGATAGAAGGCATTTGGAGTGTTTTTAAGAATGGTTTCCATGTTTTTGCCATAACAGGGTGTTCCACCGCCCGTAGAAAGCACTAGGTTTTGCTCTGTCGTCAAAACCTCATCTAGGTACTCGTGTTCCTTTTTTCTAAAATAGAGTTCTCCCTTTTCTTTAAAAATATCACGGATGGCCATTCCTTCCGATTCAATGATGTAGTCGTCTAAATCTAAAAAATCAAATTTTAGTTTATCGGCCATTTTTTTACCAATTGTGGTTTTACCGCTTCCCATGTAGCCTATAAGCACTATTTTCATTGTTCTAATTTGATGCGAAAATGGCGTATTTTCGTCTCATTTCAAAGAAATTTTAAATTTCTACCCAAATGTTCTTGGTAAATTAATTAATGATCTTATATTTGCACCCGCTAACCGCAATAGGAAATTTATTTTGACCTGGTAGCTCAGTTGGTAGAGCATCTCCCTTTTAAGGAGAGGGTCCTGGGTTCGAGCCCCAGCCAGGTCACTTTTAGACCTTCAAAATTATTCAAAAAGTCTGTAAATCGTTGATTTACAGACTTTTTTTGTTTTTTCCGAAATCATTTGATACCAAATATAACCATATGTCGCGGTGCGCTATTCGGTGCCCCATTATGGAATTCGTAAAAGGGGCACCGGAACTATGTTAAAAAATTGGAAATCAACTTTTTACAAGAAAATAGTATTCAAATTGAAGTTGGGAGCTTACATTGTCACTTGCTGATATAAAGGATTGATAGCATCGCCTTCATAGGAAAAATTGAGAATTTGTGTATAAAAATTCACGGATTGTTCGACGTTGGAATTGAAAAGTTCCAATCGAAGCGATGTGTTTCTCCCTTGAGGTCTTTTCATTAAACTGAAGACGCTAATGATAAAGCATAGAGAAATAATAACCTTAAATATTCTTTGCAATTTCATTTTAGGAGATTTCATGGCTCTTAACTTTAATATAGTTCTGGTTTACTAACTTTCACAGGGACTTGGGCTCCAAATCCCATATTTCAAATAGTTTTCTATTCCCAAATACGGTTATAGAAATCCAATTTTTTTCGCTTTTTAGTTGCTTTTATGGATTGAGAGAATTTTGGCAAAAGATCTATATGCATAATTTGAAGCCTTCATAAATTCATTAAATTTTAAACTAATTCAAAAAGAATATCCATAGGCTTTCTGACTTTCTTCCTGAATTGAGTATGATCTTCTTCCGATCGAAATCCGACCGGAGCAATCACAGCTGCATTCAGACCTTTCCTTTTTAACCCTAAAATTTCATTGTACTTGTCGGATTCAAATCCTTCCATTGGACATGCATCTATTTTTAATTCCGCACAGGCCATCAAAAGGTTCGACAATGCCAGATAGGTCTGTTTTTCCGACCAACTTATCCATTCCGAATCAGTTTTTTGTGATAAACTCCCTTTAATAAAATCGCCATAGGCAGACAGCTTATCCAAAGGTGAACCTTGAATTTTTGCAGTAGCTTGAATATAATTATCAATATGCTTTTCGCATCTTTCGGTATAATTGCAAAAAACAAACAAGTGAGAGGAATCTGTAATCTGTGCCTGATTCCAAGAAGCATCTTTAAGCTCCTTTCTTAATTTATGATCTTTGATGACCAGCACCTTATATAATTGCAGGCCATACGATGAAACCGACAGTTGTATAGCTTCTTTTAATGTTTCAAGGTCTGCCTCATTTATGTTTTTAGATGGATTAAATTTCTTAGTTGCGTAACGCCATTTTAGATTTTCTATTAGTCTCATAATATTTATTTTAAGATTCATATTTTATATACACTTTTTGGCTTAATTCTCTTTGATTAGGAGTATTCCAATACACATTGCCACCATCCCAAGGATCCTTTTCAATTCCATAGGTTCTTGAGGCATACCAAACCAACCATGATGTCCCGCGATTACCGAAAATAGAAGTTGACCAAACAAACCGAGTGATATCATAGTTGATATGCCCAGTTTTGGAATGGTGTAGTAATAAAGGCAAATTCCAATTACACTAAAAAGTGCCCCAGTAAACCATAAATATTTGGGTATACCGAACAGTACCGATGCTTTGGGTAAACTTTTGAGACTCAATAGTACCATCAGTAATGCGAAAACCATACTAAAAAAGAAAGCTACCAATGATGCCATTAATGGATTTCTCAGTTGAACCCCTAGCTGCGCATTAAATCCACCTTGCATGGCCAGAAATACCCCCCCTATTATAGCCAGTATTATGTTGATGTTTTGGTTCATAATCTTTTTATTCATGACACAAAATTATTGGAAGGGTTTCTTAAAAAACTTAATGTAGTTTAAGAAATAAGTTAGAAGTTGAAAGTAGATTTGTGTCTGGTTATCAGAATGATAAGGTTTGATTCCTTTTACAGCCCAAACAAATGAACATCAATTATCAGTAAAGTGCATTAATCAAAATTAGATAGCATGTTTATGAAAGATTTAAAGCGAATATCAAAATTATCGGGGATTGCCTACCTCATCATTTTCATTACTGGTATTTACGCAAACTTTGTGGTATTGGAGCATTTGGTCGCGCTTGACAATCCATCATTGACAGTCATGAATTTATTAACACAAAAATCAGCTTTTGAACTGGCAATTTTCGGATTCGCGATTATGTTGATTTTTGATTTGGTGTTAGTTTGGGGGTTATACAAATTGTTTCGGCCGGTAAGCCGGCACTTTGCGTTTATGGCTGCGGCCCTTAGGTTTATCAATGTTCTAGTTTTTGGGCTTGCACTATACCATCTTATAGCAGTATTTCATATCGTAACATCAATTGATTCCATAACCGTACATAATCAGTTTTTGGAAACCAAGGTTATAGACCTGCTCAACGATTTCAATAATATATGGTTGATCGGATTGTTATTTTTTGCTTTTCATCTCGCACTATTGGCGTATTTGGTTTGGAGATCAGGTGCCGTTCCCAAATGGCTCGGAGTACTGCTTATGATTGCAGCCTTAGGATATGTCGCTGATAGCTTTGCCCAATTGTTCTTGCTCAACTACCCCGATTATGAATCGCTTTTTGCACTGGCGGTAATAGTTCCTGGCGTAATCGGAGAATTGACCTTAACATTCTGGTTATTGTTTCGAAGCAACAAGTTTGCAGAGCTGCCCTATTTAAGTAACCTGAATCGGGCATAAAATGGTAAAGAAATATTGTGGTACAACATTGAAAATGGTCAATTAATGTCTTAAAAGAAGTTTAATATAATGAATACATTAAAAATCAATAATCTTAGTCTTACTTATAAAAATGGACATCAAGCCATACAAAATTTTTCTTTGGAGATTAATAACGGGATGTTTGGATTGTTAGGTCCGAACGGTGCCGGAAAGTCTTCTTTGATGAAAACTATAGTAGGACTTCAAAAACCCTCGTCAGGAAGCATAATGTTCAATGATGTTGATATCGTCGGAAATACCAATTATATCAAAAAAAATCTGGGGTTTCTACCTCAAGACTTTGGAGTGTATCCAAAAGTAAGTGCCAATGACCTTTTAAACCATATCGCCATTTTAAAGGGCATAAAAAATAATGATGAACGTTCAACTCAAATTCAATATCTATTGCAGAAGGTGAATCTTTGGGATTTTAAAGATAAGGAAGTTCATACGTTTTCCGGCGGGATGAAACAGCGTTTCGGCGTGGCACAAGCCTTACTGGGAAAGCCAAAAATCATTATTGTAGATGAGCCAACGGCAGGACTGGACCCGGAAGAACGTAATCGCTTCAATACCTTGTTAAATGACATTAGTACCGAAGTAATTGTCATTCTCTCCACACACCTAGTGGAAGATGTAAAGAATTTATGTTCGGAAATGACCATTATGAATAAAGGGAAGATTTTAAAATCCGGTAGACCGAAAGAATTGATTTCAACACTGGATAACAAGATCTGGTCAAAATCAATCAAAAAGGAAGAATTGAAATTTTACCAGACAAATTTCAACGTTATCAGTCAGCAATTAATAGAAAGACAATTGCATGTTACCATATTTTCAATGGAACGGCCAAAGAATTTTGAAGCTACAACACCTTTGTTGGAACACGTTTATTTTTATGCACTTTCTCAAAATAACGAATAATGAACTCTATATTTCAATTCGAATTAAAGCATGGTTCAGGGCATTGGGTTACTTATCTTACGGCTTTAATTCTAATGTTTCTAGGTTTCTTTTCCGGTAATAGGTTTAATCTAACTGCTGGAGAGGGAATTTACCTCAATTCCCCGTACACCATTGGTTTTATGATGGGAATGTTAAGTCTGTCGATTATATTTTTTGCTATTTTATTTTCAAACCAACTCCTTTTTAAAGAATGGGATGCAAAATTCGACAGTGTTTTTTTTGCGCTACCAGTCTCTAAGATGTCATTTTTAAATGGGAAATTCGGGTTTCTCTTCCTAAAATCATTTTTAGGTTTTGCACTGCTCATTTTAGGATTTGTGATAGGTCAAAATTTACGAATTGGAAGTGAAATGCAAACTGGCTTTGATGCTTTACACTATTTGTATCCACTACTTTTATTCGGATTGCTCAATTGTTTCTTAGTTTGCAGCTTTTTATTTTTTATAGCCTATGCAACTCGTAAGAAGCTATTGGTAGTTGTAGGCGGCCTATTACTTTATGTCCTTTATATGGTGCTTTTAGTGTTTTCAAACTCCCCATTTATGTCCGGTAGTTTACCCCAATCTATAGAAGCACAACAAATTTCTGCCTTATTGGACCCCTTTGGTTTGTCTGCTTATTTTTTTGAAGCAAGAACATTTTCAGTACAACAAAAGAATGAATTTATTGTTCCGTTGTTCGGACTGCTATTAATTAACAGATTTGTAATCGCTCTTATATCAGGATTCTTTTTATGGCTGAGTTATCGATTATTTTCTTTTTCCGGAAAGAAGGGCAAAAGAGTCCATAAGAAAATAGCATTAGACGCAACAAATTTCATAACAACACCCGAAAAAGTCAAAATTCCGCAGCTTTATTTTGGAGATTTTGCAAGTTTTAAATCGGTGCTGTCTTTTGCGAAAATAGATTTAATTTATCTCTTTAAAAGTGTCACTATTGTTGCCGTCTCCATTCTTCTAGTGTTTTATATCGGAATGGAAATGTACGCCGAAATAGATAAAGGCATTCGATTACCAGGAAAATATGCGAGTTCCGGACTTTTAGCTACTTCGATATCTGAAAACTTTCATTTATTCGGGTTATTGATTTTGGTCTATTTCATTAATGATGTGTATTGGAGAAGTCATTCTTCTGGCTTCAATTTGATTGAAAAAAGCTCTTATTTTTCCAAAAGTAAGATGAAGGGGCATTTAGTTTCAGTCAGCGTTTTAGCGTGCTTTTTTACTGTACTGCTAATTTCCGAAGGATTGATATTTCAATTCAGCTACAATTACCTTCATATTGATTGGAATGCGTATTTAGGGGTAATTATCTTTAATACAGCACCTTTAATTCTTTTTACGGCCTTTTTGTTGTTGATAAACGATTCTATCAGTAATCGATACGTTGCTTTAGGCGTTTCAACGGTAGCGGTTTTTGCGTTAGCAACTCCATTATCCAAAACAATTCTTCCTTATCCATTATTACAAATATTTTCAGGCTTTAAAGGTAATTTCAGCGATTTTAACGGTTATGGAGTTTATAGTTCCGCTTTCTCTCAACGGCTTTTATTCGGGCTCGGCTTCATCTCTTTATTATGGTTACTTAATGATTTTGTAAGGACAAAAATGTGGCATATTAGAAAGTCTATTTTCGTCTCTGTTTTAGTGGTTTTGGGTGTTGTTAACGGAATTCAATTCATGAAAGGGTATGTGCCTAAAGATGACGAAAAGTTAATTGTAAATGCTGTGAATTATGAAAAAGATTTACGCGGCTACGAAATGATGCCACAACCCACCATTACCGATGTGAATACTGAAGTTCAACTATATCCCTCCGAGAATGCATATCAAATTCAAGGGGAATATATTCTAGAGAATCAAACCGAAAAACCTATTGATAAAATATTGGTCAATTTTCATCCCGATTTACAAATTGAATCCGCTTTGTTTAGAGGCACGAATGAGCGTTTGAAAATAGATGGGCAGGTAACTGAAGTAAAATTGAAATACCCATTACAATCTAATGAAAAATCAAGTTTAAACTTCACTTTAACATACAAATGGTTTGCTGTAAATGGCCATCAATCTTTTAATGCCATTGTAGAAAATGGATCGTTTACGCGAATTAGCAATTATTTTCCTTCTATTGGTTATCAGAAGGATCGCGCAATTGAAGACGAACAAACGCGCAAAGAATTTCAATTAGGGAAAGCTTTAGAAGTAAAGAAGTTGGAAGCGCCAGAAGTTTTCAAGAACGATTTTATCAATTTAAATATGACCGTTTCTACAGAAGCTTCACAAACTGCCGTAGGAACAGGCGATTTAGTAAAACAATGGTCTGATACTAATAGAAATCATTTTAACTATAAAGCTGAAAATATTCCATTTCGATTTGCGGTGTCATCCGCAGTATATGAGCATAAAACGATTCAGCATAGAAACATAGATGTCAATGTGTTTTACACCAAAAACCATTTTGAAAATGTAGCCCATTTACTTGATAATGCTAAGCTAACATTGGATTATTGCATAGCTCATTTTGGAATATATCCTTTTAAGAGCATCAATTTTGTTGAAGTTTCTTCTTTGACCAAAGGATTTGCAGCGACCGCGTATCCTTCAGCCATCTTTATGACCGAGGATATGATTTTTCATACGAATCTTCAAAGCGATAAAAAACAAGATGTCATCAATGAGTTGGCCGGACACGAGCTTTCCCATCTTTGGTGGGGAAATAGCCAAATAAACCCAGACGATAGAGAAGGTGCTTCAATGCTCACCGAAACATTGGCTATGTACACTGAAATGATGCTGTATAAAAAGATGTATGGCAAAGAAAAAATGATGGAACGTTTACAAATTCATCAACAAATCTATGATAGTGAAAAAGGATTATATGAAAACCAACCACTCTATAAAGTGACTAACGGAAACTCTCATATTGCTTATTCTAAAGGAGCAATTGTCATGGTAGAGCTATCTGAAGTATTGGGAGAGCATAAAGTAAATTTGGCACTTAAAAATTTCCTTTTAAATAATCAATACCCTAAAAAACCAACATCGTTAGATTTACTTGAGGAATTTTATAAAGTTGCGCCCAATCAGCAGATTAAAAACGAAATAGACAAACTATTTAACCGAATTTAAAAATAAATAACGGAGGTAAAACAGATTGATAAGAAAATGTATATGTATGGAAAGCATTCATTAGGCCTACACATCTCTTTTGAAAGAAGGGGTCTAGTTATTTTTTTAAATACGTGTCTTAAACATCCATGCTAGTCTAAATAAATCCGAAGACTTCTTTTATTGTTAAAGGTTCGAAAATTCAGGTTCAACACCTAGGTAATTAGCGAATTGTTCTTTTTTGGTATGTGTTGAAGTAGCTCGGACCCTGATGATTACTATAAATCTATATAGGAGCTCCTCACGTGAAGTCAATTGTAAAGGTTGCAGCAAATCATTTGTAATATCCAAATGGAAAAGCACATCTGTACTTTCACAACTTCTCTTCCTTGCTTGAATCAGTTCATTAGTGGTTTCGGGAAGCTTGCTTCCTGCCTGCTCCCATGTTTTCTTATTAGGCCATTGGGCGTAAGCCATATAATTACCTTCTTCATCTTTATGAAGACGAGAGCCTAGACCACCTGAATAGTTCATAAATGCTTCTGTCAATTTTTCCCATACAATTTCAAAGTCATTTTCAAAACCATTGATAACATTGAACTTATAGATTACAACATGCATTGTTTTATTTTAATAGTTAACATAGATGATAAAAAAAAGGGTCAATCCCAATGATTGGAAGTTGACAAGGCGTATTTGCCAGCACCACTCACGTAAAATACGATTCCTGCCATTAGATAAATAAACAATAAATCCAAAGACCATCCTCCAAATTGGTTCAATTTAAATATATTTTGGGTTTGCGCCATTACAATAGCCACTAGGCAATTAAAGGAGAAAATCAATCCGGCCAATCTGGTTCTAAATCCCATCATCAGCATTAAAGGGGCTGCTATCTCGCCAATAAAAATGCCATTTGCTATAAACTTTGGCAAACCATATTGTTCTAAAAGGTTTCCAATAAATCCCGTGCCTTCGATTACTTTGTTGATACCATAAATCAACATGGTAAAGGGTATCGCCAATCTTAGAATTAAAATTCCTAGGTTCTTGTTTCTTTTCATTGCATTAAATATTTAAGGTTAAAAATTATACTTTAGAAATATGCCCATGTTCTGTAACTTTTTTCGAGCGTTGTTGAACTAATCCAGGTTTAATGCCAACCCAGTTATCAACTGTTTTTTTAGCATTCCGATTTTAAACTGTTGCAATCCTCTTATATATCCGTTGGCATTTATGTTTGCCGTCGCAAGAAGATTTATATAGCCTTTATAGTTATGACCTATATCCGGGGTATAACTTAATACCATAGATTGCTCAAATGAAAACCCATTTTGATATGTACTGCCAGCAGTATAGGCAAAGGAAAAATTGGCCGTTCTCGAGGAAAAACCTAAAGACACTGTGCAGAATGCCCCAGGATTCTTAATCCCTATTGCTGCGTTGAGCTTAATTTTTTTATTGAAATGATAAGAGAAATTATTCCTGACAAAGTAGATATTGTTGGCATCCTCTTCATATTCGGTATCAAATAGTGTCAAATTATCAACAGATAGTCTTGGATTGATCGAATATTTAATTAGATGTTTATAGGTTACAGAACGGTTGCCTAATACTAAATCTGGTGAGAAGTTCAATTCTTGACCCGCAACGCTTAAAACGGTCAAATAAATCAAAATGAGTAAAGATATTTTTCTAGACATTGCTGCTATTTTTGATTCACAACAAATTTATAGTCAAGCAATTGGGGGTTGATTAAGGTAGCTTAAGAAATCAAGTGGACCGAAAGAAAACTATCGGGTCGATTCGGATGATTGCATAAAAAAAGGGCAGCTGTTTTCCATTTATTGAAACAAACAATTACCCTTTCATATTAAATTTACATCTCGTGTTCAATTCATGGGCAAGGAGTAACTTTCCAAAACCCCATAAGTTTCAAACCCCATTTTCGAATATATTCTTTCTCCAGCTTGTGAAGCGACCAAGTATACTTTCTTGCTTTGGTTCTTTAAGGCTTCGTTGACTAAAAGTTGTGTCATCTTTTTTCCAAGTCCCATTCCTCTGTATTCAGCCTTTGTGCCAATCATGTGGATACCAGAATTACCCTTTTTATCCAAATAAATTATGCCACAACTAGGAAATGAGCCCTGGTGTTTCCCCAGAAAGAGTTTAAAGGCGGAGTCATTATATAGCGGAATTATTGTTGATGTTTTAACGGGATATCCAAAGGAGTCGGATGCTACTTGTGCAAATAGCCCTGCGTCATACTTCGAACAAACCTCTAGAAAATCAGACTCATTGATATTGTTATATATAATTCCATTAGTTATCAATGCCATGGCCTTTAACGTAGAAGTCAAACTGTACCCATTGGATGTTAGTATTTTTCCAGTGGACTCCTGTTCATACACTGCGACTGAATTGGGTAGCTTTTTTGAATGTATTTTTTGTTCTAGTTCTTTTAGGTCAAGATTTTCAATGTCAACGTTGAAAACCTTACTGGGCCATGAGTTTTCAGGTGGATTGGTACTGTTGAAACCCTTTTCTTTTTTAAGAAAACCACCCTTATCTCCTATCTGTTTCCAAAATTCGAATAAATGTTCAATAATTTCCTTGTTCATGTTCTTTCGTATTACTGGTTATATCGATTGCCAATAATTTAATAGACTGTAGTAATATATTCAAAAAAAGAGTGTTCCTGAATTACCTCCTTTTGGCATTTTCAAGGTTGAATTTACCAAGCGATTATTCTTTACAAAAAGCCTTTATTTTTATATCGACTGACTATTTCATTCATTAAAGTTTCTGTCCGAGCTTCGCGGCGCAAAGTTCCATGTAGCTGTTCTTTCCTGTGCTCTTTTTCTTTTTCATTGATTGTAGAGTACTCGGCATGGGGCGTGTTTAAAGTAGTTTTTATTTTGCCATACCCAGAAGAAGAAGTAGAGCCGTCCTTGACTTCATCCTTGTTCTCATTTTTATCGACAGATTGCTTGCTTAAAAGGTCTATGACCAATTTTTTAAGTGATTCTTCGTCTTTAGAATTATTCAGACTATTTATGTCATCATTAAAATTCTGTTGAAAGCTACCTAAAGAAAATCGACCTACGAGTTGACCTCCCCATCGCTGTACCAAGTTGGCTAAGATTTCCAAATGTGTGTTGCCGCCAGTCGCTCCTGGTGATGTGCTTAAAAGAAGAATGGGTTTGTCGCCCAAGAAACGTTGGTCTATTCTTGAAAGCCAGTCGATAGTATTTTTCAAAAAAGCTGATGGAAGACCATTGTGCTCAGGAGAGGCTAGAATAAATCCTTCTGCGGTGGTTAATAGTTGGAAAAGTTCTTTGGCCTGATTTGGAATACCTTTTTGTTCTATTTCTTGACTGTAAATGGGTAGTGTGTATTTTTTAATGTCTGTAAACTCAATTCCGCTTTTCGGGAATTCTTTAATAATGTATTTTATCAATTTTTCGTTTATAGAAACCGGATTGTTGCTTCCTGTAAATGCGATTATTCTTTTCATACTGTACTGAGTTTAATGATTTCAGTACAAACTTATTAGTAACAAAAGGTAATAATCTTAAGGTGGATTAAGAAAGAAGTTTTATCTCATTTTTTTTCGAAGGGCACTTAAAAATTCAGGGGTTATACCTAAATAAGAGGCAACCATATACTGGGGAACCCGTTGTTCAATATCCCTGTATTTTGTGCGGAATTCCAAATAACGTTCTTCAGCGGTTTTAGACATAACATCTAATGTACGTTCTTGAAAGGCGACATAGGCTTTTTCAAATTTCAGTCTAAAGAAACGTTCAATAGCAGGAACCTCTTTATACAGGATATTTAAGGTGTCGTGATTTATTTGCAATACTGTGCTTTTTTCCAAGGCTTGGACAAATTGCTTGGCAGGAGTTTTGGTAAGATAGCTATATAAATCATTCACCCACCATCCTTCTATTCCAAATTGAACAATGTGCTCTTTGGCTTCTTCATCCATATAATAGGCTCTTAGACAGCCTTCCGCAATGAATTGCATATGCGAGGAGATTTCTCCTGCAAATAATAGAACCTCTTTTTTTTCGAGATGCCTCTCCTTAAAGCTATTACCAACAATTACTGCTTCTTCATTTGTAAGAGTAATTGTTTGCGTTAAATGCTTTATGAGTTTTTCTTTTACCTTCAAAACAAAAAAAATAGAGAAACAAGTTAATAAAAATCGACTGTTTTTTTCAATTACACTAATACCTTTTACAAAAGTCATCAAACTACTTACAAACAATAAAGATTGGAGGGATTTCGGCGAATGCTTTAATCTTGAATATTTTTGTGGAGTTCAATAGTGCAATAAAACGGTAGTGGCTGCGGCAGAACTCCGATAAACATCAATTTTTGCTTTTACCAAAGTACAAAAATCCGTAAATTAAACGTATGCAAGGTACAAAGAACTATACCCCAAAACTTTGTGCCCTGATCCTGTCCGGTTTTTTAAGCGTTCCGGTAGATAAGCGTCAAGCAAAAACCGGATAGGACGTAACCCTACTCTTGATTTGAAACGCTATCTATTTTCTGGCGCACCTTACGAAATCCTTTTAGATTATTGGATGGTCATTAAAATAGATTCGTAATGTGCCCATTCCCGCCTCCTTGCCCATAATAAATGCAGCTTCCTTTTGATAATGGAACACATGAGATTATGTTGAATCTAAAACTATAATAACTCAAGTTCTGTGAAACATTAGAAGCTTTCTGCAAAGGCAGCTTCTTTGTAATAATTGAATGGGAATTCTATGTTGTACCTAAAAAAGGCATTTCAATCTCTTGAAAGGCCTATGTTTACTTGGTCGGGAGCAGTATGCCACGTATCTTTACAAATAATTGATTTTCAGCATTCTGATTGTACTTATCTAAGTCGAATCCCTTTGTTGACGCTTAACTTACAAGTAACTATAGAACATATTGATAACGTGTTATTTACTATATAAAATTACATAGAAAATCAATACAATGTAATATCTTCCAAATCAAACTATGGTGCCGTAAAACCTTGGTTTAATGCGATACCTATCCTTAAAAGTAATCCTACAATCAATCCCCTAATAAATTAAGCTGATCAATTAATTTAAGGAATTCGTCTCTTTTGTTTTTACTCACTATAGCAGTATGGTCTTTTAATCTGACCATGTAACCATCAATGCTGTCTATATGATTAATATTGACAATGTGAGAACGATGTATCCTGTGGAAATTGGCCGGAAGAAGTTCTTCTAATTTACTCATGGATTGCAACGTCATAATTTTACGATTATAAACGGTAATTAACTGTACATAGGGACCTTGACCATTAATGACAATGATGTCCTGAAATGCAACACTGATAATTTTACCGTCAGCTTTAATAAATAGTTTGTCCGTAGACAAGGTTGGTGATGAAGTTAAGGGATAATCGACTTTCGAATCTTTTAAGGAAATGACTTTGGTGACCGCTTTATAAAATCGGTCGAAATCTATCGGTTTTAACAAATAGTCTACAACATCGAGTTCATAACTCTGAACTGCAAACTCGGAATAGGCCGTGGTAAGTATGGTAGCTGGCCTGTTCGGTAAGATTTTCAGAAAGTCAAGCCCCGTAAGATCGGGCATTTGTATATCGAGAAACAAAACATCTATACGATCATTTTTAATATGGTTGAGCGCTTGCAGTGCAGAACTGCAGGAAGCCACCAGTTCCAACTCAGGGACTTTGCCAACATAATCCGAAAGAATCTTTCGGGCAATATGTTCATCATCGACAATTAGACATTTCATTTTCATAACGTAATCTTTAGGTCTAGTTGATAGACGTTATTTTCCTTGGTGATATCAACTTCGTGCTTCTCTGGGTAATTGGCCTCTAAAAGTTTTAATGAATTTCTAAGCCCTATTCCCATTTGATCCCTTTCAACTTCCTTAACTTCATCCTTGAAGGTATTTTCTGTCTTAAAACTAAGTTCGTTTTTTTCCACTTCCAAACCAATCTTGATCCAACCTCGGGGATTGGTTTCCAAATCGGAGTGTTTAAAACAGTTTTCAATAAAATTGATAAGGATCATAGGCGCAATTTTATTGTTATCCGTAATTCCTGCATGATAGAAATCAACATTGCGGGAATCTTCATGCTTAAGCAACTGTATACTCAAATAGTGTTCTATCAGTTCCTTTTCTTTGGCCAAAGGTACCTTGGGCCGATCGCAGTCATACAGTAAATAACGCAACAGCTTGGATAGTTTTGAAATCATTTCAGCAGCTCTTTCATCTCTCAAGTAGGCAAGCCCGTAGATGTTATTCAACGTATTGAACAGAAAATGAGGGCTTATTTGACTTTTTAACAATCTCAGTTCGGCCTCGGCTCTTTCCACTTTATGTTCAACTTTTTGAACTGCATTAAGGTAATAAACATGTGCTACTCGAATACTGGCCACAAAAATTATTCCTAATAAAACCATTAAAAGCCACAAGGCGATACGAACCGATTTAGGGGCGTATTGGTCACTGATCTGGTTTAACCCCAATATTTCCGCCATAATGGTATGCGCATAGATTCCGATAACAAAAAGAATGATATTCGTGGTAATCAACAGTCCCAATCTTCGATTGATGTTCCCTTCCCTTGCCAAGTATTCGGGAAAGAGTTTATATCCAAAAAGCCAAATAATCAAGGAACCTAAAAATATATAGGTTACCAAATAGTAAATAGTATCTGCGAGACTTCTTTGATATGCAAGTACCAAACTGATGGAGATATGTATCCCAAACCATAGGATGTAGGGGCCGACTTTAAAAAATCGCTCCGTTCTAGACAATGCGCTGCTCATAGGAACAATATTAGCGTCATCTTCTAATTTTTCATAATCAAATGAATGAAATGATGATTTCATGGTACGAATTGTTCGTTTTGATAATTAAAAGGCTTAGTTGCCCTCAACATCCATTTGGTTCATTTATACAGCAATTTCGTAAATTTTTTTTGCCACTGGCCCTCTATCAAAATAGTTTCGCCCCGTAATCAAAAAATATAATCATGAGAAATATGAATCACTTAATCACAATTTCCTTTTTTGTCCTATCGATTAACTTCTTTGCACAAGATAAGCAAGATGAACAAAATGAGATAGTTGCTGTTTGGACTACAGCAGATGAAACAAAAGTAGAAATCTATAAAGAAGGTAATATATACCTTGGAAACCCTATAAACGCAGAGGGAGAGCGAAACACAGACATCGAAGTACTCAATTTGAAGTATCAAGAAGGTAAATGGGTAGGCAAGATATACTCCAAAAAGAGAGAAAGGCTATTGGATGTAGAATGTCAGATGGAAGGGGATAAACTTAACCTTAAGGTAACTGCACGCTTCATATCCGCTGATCTACAGTGGAGCCGAGCGAGATAATAAAGCTTGTTCCAGATCTGAGTTTTTCTTTATCAAGTTTTCAAAACTAATTTAAAATGAAAAAATATATTTTTATAATCGTTTTTCACATAACCACAACCGTTGTTTTTGCTCAAGAAAGCAACTATTATTTTGGAATTTCTTATGGAAAAAGTTTTCCATTAGTAGATTTTAAGGATGACGCTATCAACAATTCCAATGCAGGTTTCGCAGAAAGCGGAAACAAGTTGGATTTATATGCAGGAAGTGCTTTAAGCGAAAAGCTGAATTTAACATTAACTTTTCGTTATCAGAAATTTGATACCGATGTCACCACATTGGTAAAAGAATTGGAAACAATAAATAAAGCAGCAAATTTTGTTAGTAGTTCCGATGTTTGGAAAACCTATTCCCTTCTTACAGGAATTGAATACAAAATAAATTTGGGCAGAAAATTCAGTCTCTATCCCCGTATCGGATTGGGCCCTATGCTTGTTTCTAACCCACAGATGTCAATAACGGCTACGAATGAAAACACCAATACTGAAGTAAATCGCTCTAGTGAGACCGGTTTGGGTTTAGGCTACGAATTTGGTATTGGGCTTAAACGTGACTTAGGAAACTACTTTTGTCTAATGCCCACTTTTACTTTCAGCGGTGGTTTTGTAACAATTTCCGGTGTTGACACAACAATTGACAATGGGCGCATCACTTCAAATTACAAGCCCAAAATCATCACATTCAATTTAGGACTTTCACTAGCCTATAAATTTTAAACTAACAATAAAATGAAGTCAATGATTACAATTAAAATGCCCATCTTTCTTGTGGTATTCTCTTTTACATTAGGCATCGCCAATGCCCAAGATATAGCATCCCTTTACAAACAAGTAAATACATCCGTTGTTACTATTCTGACCGAATCAAGATTATTTGAAGAAAGCCATCAAATGATTGTCGATGAAGGTATCGGTTCAGGTGTTCTTATTTCAGAGGATGGAGAAATCTTAACGGCCGCCCATGTCGTCAATGATGCTGAAAAAGTCGTCGTCAAATTTTTAAATGGGGAAGAAATTCCCGCTAAAGTGATTAGGTCGGCCCCAGTTGCGGACATAGGGTTATTGAAATTATCGTGGATGCCCAAGGTATATAAAGTGGCAAAAATGGGAGATTCGGATAAGGTCTCGGTAGGAGAGCAGATTATTATTTTAGGAGCTCCGTATGGTTTGGAACATTCACTTTCTTCCGGCTACATTAGTGGCAGACAAAAGCAAAAAACCAGGACCTCTGGCTTTGTAATCAATGAGTACTTTCAAACGGATGCATCGATAAATCAGGGAAATTCCGGTGGTCCAATGTTTAACTTGCAAGGAGAGGTCATCGGAATTTCAAGCTACATCATTTCAGAATCTGGAGGTTTTCAGGGGTTGGGTTTTGCAGCTACTTCCAATTTAGCCAAGAAATTGGTTGTGAACGGCAATAGAAGATGGAACGGTATTAATGGTTTTATTCTGGATAAAGAATTGGCATTGATGTTAAATGTCCCCATTAATGGCGGCTTGCTGGTTGAATCCGTAGTTCGGTTTTCACCTGCATATTTCGCCGGAATCAAAGGCGGATTTGAAACTATTACCATTGAAGATGAGCATTTGATTTTAGGAGGGGATATTATACTATCGGTAAACGGATTTCCATTGACCAAAGAAGCTTTTGAAAAAGTGGATAATGCAATGGCTAATAGATCGGATTTCTACAAAATGAAAGAATTCGTGCTAAAAGTATTGAGAGGTGGTAAGGTAGAAGAGCTTACAATTAGCTTTAAAGGCTAGGAGCTTTGATTTAGGATACATCTTCATTAATTAGACAACAGCTACATATAATCGAAAACATTCAACAATTTAAATTGTACAAACAATGGAATTAAATACAAATCAATTGAAATTTTTAAAAATTTACCGATCTAGTGAATCATACAGTGTTTCTTTAGTAGACAATGAAGAATTTGAAATAACAAAAGGGTATGGTAGTACGATAATTGAAGCTTTGAATGATATGCATGAAAATTTAATTTAGGAGATGCCGATTAAATTTTTCATGAAAAAAATCCCAAGAAAACTCAAGATGATGTTTCCAATGAAACACGTGCCCTTTATACTTGAATCCGTACTTTATTGGACACTGGCTTTTCTGTTTTATGTATTTCTGAAATTCTATGGTATCGACAACCTTGGGTTGCGCCCAACCCAACATATTATCTTTAAAGACCTTCTTTTGCCCGCAGTCTATACAGGTGCTTTGCTAGGTGTCTTTTTTACTTTAATTGAATTTGTTTTTCAAAAAACATTCCTAAAAAAGATGGTGCTTTGGTTACAGCTCCTGATCAAGTCCTCGGCATATTTTGTTATCCTTGTTGCGCTACTCACCGCGGCCAGAACGCTTATTTTAGATGATGGTAATGAATCTTTTTCCAGTGAACGATGGTGGTGGATCCAAAATAAATTCTTCAGAACTTCTTTAGTATACTTTCTAGTCGCACTCTTTGTGTTTTCATTTTTACAGATGGCAAAAGATAATTTCGGCAAAGGTATTTTTGCTAAAATGCTCTTGGGTGTCTACAAAAAACCGCAAAAACTAGCCCGTATATTTATGTTTTTAGACCTAAAATCATCGACTGCTATTGCTGAAAAATTAGGTGATTACAGATACAGCCAGTTTATTCAAGAGACATTCGTTGAGCTAAACGAAGTTGTATCAGAACACGATGCTACCATATACCAATATGTAGGTGACGAAGCAGTACTTGTATGGACCTATAAAGGCGGATTACAGTTTAATAATTGTGTGGAAGTTTTTTTCAAGTTCAAAGAACAATTAAAAAGTAAGAAAGACTATTACCAGAACAAGTATGGGTTTTATCCCGAATTTAAGGCTAGTGTCCACGGTGGAACTATCGTATTTACCGAAATCGGAACAATAAAAAAAGAGCTGGCGTACCATGGAGATGTGATCAATACTTCATCAAGAATTCAATCACTTTGCAACAAATACCAACAGGAACTGTTGGTTTCTGAAACGATATGGAATGAAATCAAAAGCAATGAACAATATCGAAGTCAAGTATACGTAGATGCTTTCTTAAAAGGAAAAGACGAAAAACTGACGTTATTTGGGGTTCAAAAAAATCAATCTTTGGTTTCTTAATTCACTTTTTTTTAATCAGGTGAATTGTTAAACGGCAGATTAAAAGAATAGGAAGTAAAACTAGTAGAAGGCCCATAAAACGGCCGATTCTTAAAACAGGCGCAGAACAATCGAAGTGACCATTCAATTGTTGTTTATTGGAGACTTTAAACTTTATAACACCATCTCAAGATATACATTTTCAAATTTCATTGCCACTGTACAATTAATTGACATTAAATGTAAAATTTTTTTACATTAAGCATAGGACATAAATAGAAGTGTAATTTTATCTTATTGATTAACAGTGATTTAAAATTGCTGGCATAAAAATCGATACTTTTTTTAACTGTATTCGGCAATGAAACTGAAGTGCATTCCATTGATATCACAAAATCAACCAATTCGAAGACACTCAAAATTATGATGGTTACAAGACTAGCGCTAAGGAGTTACAGGAAAAACAAGATGTTCTTCTTTATTAATATTTTCGGATTGACAATTGGATCTGCAATGCTATTGATAATTTTGAACTATACTTTTTATGAGAATAGCTACGACACATTCCATACAGCTAGCAAAGATATATATAGAGTGAATATGGATGAATTCAATTCCAATGAGGTTTTGAATGAATACGCGATAACCTATCCTGCTGTTGGTCCGACCATGCTGGACGAATTTCCTGAAGTAGTAAGTCAGGTCAGGATGTATACCGAGGCTACTTATGGGCCTGTTGTTTTCACCTACACGGAGCCAGATGGAGATGTGGTAAAGTCAATTGAGCAACGGACATATTATGCCGATGATACATTTTTCGAAATATTTGATTTCAAATTAAAATATGGAAATCCAGATCTTGTACTTGATGAACCAAATTCTGCGGTAATATCTGAACGTATTGCTGAAAAATTTTTTAAAGGCGAGAATCCAATCAATAAAAATCTCCGGGTCTACGACAGAGGTGGATCAAAAGATCTCCTGATAACCGGAGTAGCCGAGAACCCACCAATAAATTCCCATATTCAGTTCGATGTGATAATTTCGTACCCCACATTGTGTGCAGACGAATGGTGTACCACCAGTTGGGATTTTACGGATTTTACTACTTATATACAGCTTGCCGGCAACACTGATCCCAATACAATAGAATCCAAAATCCCTTCACTGGTTTCAAAATTCAAAAATCATCAACAGAATGCAAATGATGTTCAAATAAGATTTGGTTTATTGCCAATCGAAGACATTCATCTGTATTCAGATAGGATTCAGGAACTTACGACAAACTCCGATGGAAACAATGTAAAATATTTACTTATCAGTGCTTTTTTGATTTTGGTTATGTCCTGGGTCAACTATGTTAGTCTGTCAACTGCATTGTCAGCCGAGAGAGTACGTGGGATAGGTATCCTAAAAGTACTAGGGTCTGACAAGAAACAGTTGATTTATCAATACATAGGGGAATCGGCAATATTAAATTTACTGGCTTTAATTATATCCGTGATAATTGCTGAAGTTAGCCTAGGAATGATATCGAATAATTTATTGGATGAGACATTACCTTCTTACTTATTCGATTTTTCAACAAGTTTTGGTTTGCTCTATAAGTTATCCATTGTAGGAATTTTTGTTTTCAATGTGATATCATCCGGTATTTACCCCGCATTTTTTCTTTCTTCCATTAAATTGATTAACGCTATCCAAGGCAGGGTTGGGTCGATCAAGGAAAGCTCATTTCGAAATACACTGGTTACGGCGCAGTTCTCTATAACATTTATCTTGTGTGCATTCTTATTTTCGGTCTTTGCACAGATCAACCATATGCGTTCTTCCGATCTTGGTTTTCATATGGAAGACATGGTGATTATACAAGCTCCAAGAGTATTGCAGGAAAACCAAAGTTATTCGGAGAGCACTGAAACTCTTAAAAACGAATTATTGAATAGTCCTCATATCACTTCTATGACCGCTTCTTCCTTGATACCGGGAAAACCCCATAATTGGGGAGGTGATATTAAAAGGCTCAACCATGAGCTTGCTACCGATCTTCCAGTGCAGTTCAATGGTGTAGACTATGATTTTGTAAAGAACTACGGACTGGATATTATTGCGGGTAGAGACTTTTCCAAAAATGCTGGGAGTGATTCAAACGGTGTAGTAATTTTAAATCAGTCAGCAATCGAAAGATTACAGTTTGATAGCGCTGAAGATGCGATTGGCGAAAATATTTTAATGTTTGGAGGGGATAAACGTAAAATCATCGGTGTAGTTTCCGACTATAAGCAGGAATCATTAAAAAAAGAACCAGCTCCGTATGTCTTGTTTTTATATGACGCTCAGGGTTACTATTCACTGAGGGTTTCTAATGAAAGTAAAAAAGCGGCACTTGCACATATGAGTAAAGTATGGGGAGAAGTATTTCCTAACAACCCGATAAATTACTTTTTTTTAGAAGATAATTACAACGAGCAGTATAAAGGTGAGTATCACTTTTTCGTTGTTTTCTCTGTTTCGGCAGGCCTGCTGTTATTAATTGCATGCATTGGATTGTTCGGTCTTCTGGCTTTTGCCACTAACAGAAGTATAAAAGAAATCTCGATTCGAAAAGTCTTCGGAGCCTCTATTATGAGTATTTGGCTGTCATTGTACAAGTCATTGTTCATACTTTTAGGAATAGCAATTTTAGTTGCTCTGCCAGTTTCAAGCTATATCATCAATTTATGGTTGGAAGGATATGCTTCAAGAATATCAATAGGGCCACTATTTTTCCTTTTACCTTTTTTAATGGTTGTATCTGTTCTTATTTGTGTGATTGTTATTTATTCAGAAAAGATCTCAAGAGTGAATCCGGCTGTCACACTTAAAAACGAATAAAGAGAATCTGCATTTGTAATTATGATGCATCCTTCCTCAAAATCTGTTTTTTACGGTTCCAAAAAACGGCCATTTTAAAGGACTATTTTTGACCACGAGTAAAGCTCTTTCTTAAGGGTACCATCTATGGTCTTTTTAAATGTTTTAGTTAATTGCCCATTTACGGGACACTTTTTCTCTTCAATAGTCAGAAATTAATGCCTTTTCAAAAAATATTAAAATCAAATACCGATTTCCCCTGACCTAAGAGCCTTCCCGATTCCCCTTTGTAGCTCCTTGATAATCTTCTTTGCCACTTGATGATGATTTGTTGGAACATTAGGTAGCTGAACCCCGTCTGGCAACCTTCTTTTAGCATACCGGCCACTATGAGCTGAGCGTTCTGTTTGTGTGGATCCTCGTCATACAATTTCTTGATTTTCTTTCTCAACTTTTTTATTTTCCCATAATCTCGCCACGCTCCAATTTAAGGGCATCTAGAGAAGGTGAATTCATCCATAAAGCGGGCAAAAAGCTAAAGGTCACTGAAATACTTCGAATCGACCCGAAAACGGGGCAAGATAAAATAACCTACTGGTCGAAAATTCCCCATCCGGGGAATTTCTCCCCACTCTAAACACTTTCATTTTTAAACCAAAAAATGATTAACCACTAATTATCAGTTAGTTATATAAAATCATCTGGTTAATTCACTTTATAGGCACGCCATTTGCCTTAGGTAGTGCGAGCTTAAAAGTGAAGTTAGATAGGCCAAACGCGCAATGACATAAGACGCACAGCCAAAATAAATCTAAGATCCCTGTTTTCTTTGTCTATCGGGCGGGTACTTAAAAACAAACGATCATGAAAAAAAAGATTTTATTGACTACCGATTTTTCTAAAAATTCATGGAATGCTATTCAATATGCGATAAAGCTCTATGAAAATCAAAATTGCGATTTTTACATTCTGAATACCTTTACCAAAGATACTCATGGTCGTAATAAATACACTCTTTTAGATCCCGATGAAGGATTCAACAAACTTTCAGAGAAACGATCAATGCAGGGTTTGGGCGATATCATGGTCAGGCT
This sequence comes from Kriegella aquimaris, assembly GCF_900103215.1. Taxonomy (GTDB): domain Bacteria; phylum Bacteroidota; class Bacteroidia; order Flavobacteriales; family Flavobacteriaceae; genus Kriegella; species Kriegella aquimaris. The sequence goes on along the minus strand of NZ_FNGV01000007.1, from coordinate 231,710 downwards.
AACTTTTGAGAATGATAACCCGAACCATCGATTTTATACACTGTCGAGATCTAATTTGTTTTTGGATGCAGTTCAAGAGGTTGTCAAGAGTTTGCAGATCGATATGATTGTTATGGGTGCCAAGGGTATGGCAAATGAACCACAAGGCAAATATGGTAAGAATACTTTGGCCGTTATCGAAAACGTCAGAAAATGCCCCGTTCTGATAGTTCCAAGGCAAGTAACCTTTAACCAGCCGGAAGAAATTGTTCTAGCAACTAATTTTAGCAGCGATTTCAAGGTCGCAGAAATAAAATATTTAGCCGAAATAGCAAAAATGACCAATGCCAAAATACAAGTTCTGAGCTTGGCAAATGACTACTTGACACCCCAACAAAAAAAGAACAAGGTCTATCTGCAAAAATTCTTAAAAGATATTAATCATAGCTTCAGTGTACGACCTAATTTAAAGACGGCAGACTCATTAAGCAGTTTCGCTGGTATCGAGCATAGTGATATGATCAGCTATATTGCAAAAAAACCATCCTTTTGGGAGAAATTCGGATTTAGCAAACCCGTCTTAAGCAAATTGGGGTACCATGAAAATGTGCCGGTTTTGGCACTGCATGGGTAGAGAAGGAAGGATTAGGGTACAAACATTCAGAAAGTTAGTGAACTACTTAAACTGAGCTACATACATAAAGTAAGTTAAAAGTCGCGGTCGATATTCAGTTTCCGTTTTTAAAAAAGGTGAATTTCACCAATCCGATAAGATTGAAAGATTTGGAAAAAACCTTAATTAAGGGAGAATGATATTTAATATGCTCGTAATATGCTCGGAATGGTACGAACAGCCTAACAACAATGACCACCCTTACTTTATTAGATGGCTTCGTAAGCTTAAAAAAGAAAGCTAATCATTATTTAAAATAACAATAGGCATACACTTCGATTACCCTCTGAATTGCAGATTTGACAAATAGTGGGTTTAGAAGCAACTGCTGGTTGTTCGAGCCCCAGCCAAGGCACCAATCGGAACACCGTTCAAGATAAAAATCTTGCTAAGATTATGATTAGCAAGGTTTTTTATTTTTTAGCAAGTAATAAAAATTGATTTGATACGCCTACGAACCATCTACTTCATTATAACTTGACTTAGAATGGACTATTCCTTGCGAAGTTGATTTAACTTTTGTCTCAAATTATTGTTTAAAAATTAAGAGAAAAGTATCCGTACTTCTACAACATTATCAATTTTTTTTTTGGATTCAAAAAAGGGTGTCGATAAAAATAATCCATCCACGGTATACGTTCGAATTACTCTAAATGGGCAAAACACACTATCCTATAAAGAAGGTTGAAACGATAGTCAATAACTTAATTTTGGTAATCATAAATATCCTTAAAGACGGAAATGACCATACCTTCTTCGTAGGTTTCTAAATCGTAGCGAATTTTTATCTTGGTGCCTATGGGAGCATGGTAATAAATAACCCAAGCATCCGCTTCTCTAGTGCCTATGCATCCATTGGAATAAGCCTTCCCTAAAGACTTAGGATTGGTAGTAGGGTGAATCATTTGACCGTTTCTTACCCCATTTATCTCTGTTTCTATCCAAGGTATTTGTGGCATCAGAGTCGTTCTATTATCATCCCTTTTGGTCAGATAAAATTGTTTCCCATCAACAGGATTATAAAAGTCGGGGTCTTTTACATGATTGACGATAATCCCCTTTCCTTGCTTGGTTCTCAAATCGGTTTCCCGATCGCCCATTTTCAAATAACGCGTTCGATTTTGCCCTACCCTAACCAAAAATTCATAAAGCAATAGGGAATCTTGAAATATTCGCAGTTTGTATTCTGGAATATTGATGTCAATTTCCGTATTACTAAAATCTTCATACAGTTGACATGCTCTAAGTGAATCAGGAATTTGCAATAGGTTTCCTTTCGGAAGTGCAATTTGCTTTTTTTGGTCATAAATGAAAGAATCACGGGCTTTCATTCTATAATAATCGGTATTGGCCAAAGTATCAATAATCCAAGAATTATGCTTGACCAAGATATGCTCAGATAAGGGATAAGGTACTAACGAATCATAGTGTTGTACTAATGAATCAATATAGCCAAAGTATTCGCCGATAGTAACATTTCTATTAAGCTTTATGGGCTGTGGCAATAACGATTTGCTTGCTTGCTCCGATGAAAGTAGCACTATAGCAGATTTTTTCTCTGAAATTTGTCGATTTTTACCAGTACAAGAACCAAGAAGTACAATCAAAAAAAAGCTGCTTATTAAAGTAAGACTTTGAAGGTTGAAGTGTCTCATATCAGTTTTCCATTCGTCCTTGAGCACAGCTGATATATGACTTCGCTATCTTGCCCAAGCTGTTCTTATCCGCAACCAAAGGATAGCCAAGTTTGGTAAGCGTTTTCTTAAAATTTAAAAAAACTTCGTCTGATTCTTGAGTGAACGACACGGTACCGTTTTCAATATTGACCGTAACGTTACTCACACCCTCTAGCAATTTAAGCTTGTTCTTTATGGTTTTTTTGCAACCACCACATTTTAAGTTCTGTATTTCAATAGTCTGCTCCATAATCTCAATTTGATTCAAATCTATTTTATTACTACTAGCAAACATATGATATATGTCACTCAAACTCTCATGACATTTATCATTCCAACACCTTTTTTCGCTTGCTATATTTGAATATGTTGGATTTGTCTGTTACAAAATTTGTAAAATCGAAATTGGTGGAGCCTATCAAACATTTTTTTGTGCAGATTGGGGAACTCTCTTTTTTCGCAGGCCGCTTTTTTAAAGAGGTTTTTACTCCGCCTTTCGAGTTTAAAGAACTATTGCGACAATGTTATCAAATGGGTAACCGTTCATTGGTTTTGGTTGGTGTTACAGGGTTTATCATTGGTTTAGTAATGACCTTGCAATCACGCCCCACACTAATTCAATTCGGTGCGGTTTCTTGGATGCCTAATATGACGGGTATTTCCATAGTGAGGGAAATTGGCCCCGTAATAACAGCGCTTATTTGCGCGGGACGAATTGCCTCGGGAATAGGTGCCGAATTGGGTTCTATGCGTGTGACGGAACAAATTGATGCCATGGAGGTATCTGGTACCAATCCCTTTAAATATTTGGTTGTGACCCGTATTCTGGCGACGACATTGATGCTTCCGTTATTGGTCGTTTTTGGCGATTTGATTGCCTTGTACGGTTCTGCGTTAGTAGAGAATTTAAAAGGGGATGTGTCATTTCAATTATATTTTAACACGGTTTTTGATGCCTTGAGTTTTGGGGATGTGGTACCTGCCACTATAAAATCTTTTTTTTTCGGATTTGTAATCGGTTTGGTGGGCTGCTATAAGGGCTATTACAGCAAAAAAGGGACTGCTGGGGTTGGGTTAGCGGCAAATACAGCTGTAGTAATGGCATCGCTATTGGTCTTCGTTGTAGATTTCATAGCTGTTTTTGTTTCCGATATTTTTTACGAATTATGACAAACGAACAGATTACATATAAAAACGAAAATTATCCCTACCAATCTGAGGATACGGATAAAAGGAAAACGGTTATCCTTATTCGTGATGTATACAAAAGTTTTGGCGACAACCATGTGTTGAACGGATTTCATATGAAGTTACATGAAGGGGAAAATCTTGTGGTCATGGGTAAATCAGGTTCTGGTAAATCTGTGATGATAAAATGCCTGGTGGGCCTAATGTCACCCGATAGGGGATATATTGAAGTCATGGGAAAGGAAATAGCAAATTTAGACCGCCAAACTTTAGATGAATTACGTTCCGATATCGGCTTCCTATTTCAGGGTAGTGCCTTGTATGATTCCATGACCGTACGCCAGAACCTTGAATTTCCCATGCGAAGGCACAAAGAGAAATTGGGTGTAGTTCAAGATACTACTCCCCTTGTGTTGGAAGCTCTCGAAAATGTAGGACTCGCCCATACAATGGATTTAATGCCTGCGGAACTTTCAGGGGGTATGAAAAGACGGATTGCATTGGCAAGAACGCTCATATTGAAACCCAAAATTATTCTGTACGATGAACCTACAAGTGGATTAGACCCTATTACCTCTAAAGAAATTATCGAATTGATGCGAAGCATTCAAAAAAAATACGGAACATCTTCTTTGATTATTACCCATGATGTGGATTGTGCAAGAGTCATTTCAGAGCGCATGATTCTTTTGGTAGATGGTATCAATTATGCTGAAGGCTCGTACGCCGAATTATCAGCATCCAAGGATCCAAAAGTAGAAGCATTTTTTAAAAAATAAAAGTATGGGAAAGACGACTTTGGAAAATTTAAAATTGGGAATTTTTGTAGTTATAGGAACTATACTATTGCTTCTGGCTGCCTACCTTATTGGTAATAGGCAAAATATGTTCGGAACAACTTTTGAAATAACCGCTACGTTCAAAGATGCAAGCGGACTCCAAAATGGAAATAATGTCCGCTTTTCCGGTATCAATGTTGGCACGGTCAAGAAAATCGAGATGCTCAATGATACGACAATCAGCGTGTATATGATCATTGAAGAAAAAATGCAAAAGCATATTAAAAAAGACGCCATTGCAACAATCGGCTCCGACGGATTGGTGGGTAGCATGTTGATTAACATCGTTCCGGGGGCTGGTAATACAAAATTGATTGAACCTGGTGATGAGCTACAATCTTTTAGCAAGGTAGCAACTCAAGACATGATGAATACTTTGAATACTACCAATGAAAATGCCGCATTACTGACGGCTGACCTTTTAAAAGTATCACATGCCCTAACGCAAGGTGAAGGCACGCTGGGCAAATTACTCCATGACAGTAGCATGGCGAACGACTTACAACAAACGATTACAAACCTGAAATACACGAGCAATCATGCAAATAGTACCATGGCCGAATTAAATAAAATGGTTCGGAGCATAAATTTTGAGGAAAGTACGGCGGGCGTTTTACTAAGTGACACCGCCTCCGCTGTGAAAATGCGGGACGTTATTTCGAATCTAGATGCATCGAGCCGCGAAATAAAAAGTATGACTCAAAATCTAAACATAATTATAGAAGGAATCAAAAAGGAGGACGGAGCAATAAACTATCTCTCCAAGGATACAGCTTTGGTTGGCCACTTAAAGAGAACAATGCTGAATATTGAACAAGGCACAGAAAGCTTCAATATGAATATGGAAGCCTTAAAACACAATTTCTTAACTCGTGGATATTTTAAGAAACAAGAAAAAAAACAAAAAAAGGAAGCTAAAGAGTTACCTGATTAATTTTTATTGACCACTTTCTAATAGTAGAATCATGAGCACAATATTGTAGAACTTATGCTTTTTCACGCTTTGAGTTGGCCATAGCTCCTAAAAGAGTTAATAACGCATAGCTTACATGACCTGGAATATGCAAATTGATAGGCATAAAAGTCAGTATAAAAAACAACTGAACCGAAAGCCATGGTATTAGAATTGTTTCTTGAAACATAATAAAATTTGTATAGCTTTTGATTCTTGGAACTTCCCTTTAGACAATAACAGATTCTAGGTCGTTTTCATTTGTTTTAAGTATGAATCATAGTTTAAGAACATTCCATAAATACTTAAGGCTGTCAAATGAGTTTTACTAATAGACAAATGCCCTCCATCACCAACTTTCTATTTCTCAAAATTAGGTCAATAGATTCTCTGTTAAATGGATTACTAAGGGCAATACATAGTTTGTACCAGTCAAATAGTATAAAGGGGGAAGAAGTTCGTTTGGGTTAATAAAAAGCGTTGCCCCAAGAACTGGTAGGATTTGATTTCTTCATAAATTACGCACCCCTACCTTTTGGAACAATTTTATTTTGAAGCGCTTTACGTTCCATAGCACCAAATCAAGATGAACTTATAACTGAACAGCTGGCTCGTTTTTCAAAAGCCAATTCAAGATTTCATGCTAATGCATCATTTTCTTGTAGGTATTTAATAATTAACTTGTTGGATTTTTTACACTCTTTTTTTTAAGTCTTCTTTTATCTTTTAACGCCCAATAAATTCCCTTTACATCTTCTACCCATTCCTTATACATAAATATTAGGGTAATCTCTTCGATAGTCTCTAAAACCCCAACAATTACCATAAAATAAAACAACCAGTAAACCGGTCCGAAAAATAACAGCCACAAGATAAAAACACCTTGTAAGACCGCTGAAGATTTGGCCAAATAGGTGTGAAATGCCGTAGCTTTACCATATTTTCTAAAAGCGATGATCATCTGCAGAACGTAGGGCAGAAAAGCAAGTAAAATCAATTGATAATTTGCCAAAACAAATTCGTTTTCAAAGAACCAAAGACCAATAAGTCCCATTACCAATGTAATTTGATCTCCGATAGAATCTAATTGTGATCCCCTGGCACTGGTTATTTTCAGTTTTCTAGCCAAATAACCATCAATAGCATCGGTACTGTAGCTTATTAGCAAGAACCAAGTGAATAATTGACGTTCCCCAAACCATATGAAAGCCACAAGTAGCGGTACCGCCATTATACGATAAAGGGAAAACCAGTCTGCAATATTGAAATTTCTGAACGAGAACATACTACTCTTTTGATTCTAAAATTAACTTTATTTTGGCAATGATTTTGTTAGTAACCAGTGGTACGTTTTCCAAGATGGACTCCCCTACTATGGCATCAACCTCATTCATTTTATAGGTTCCCTCCCCAGAAGTAGTCATTACTACAATCTTGTGCTTATATGCTGTTGTTCGTTCTACAAATGATTTTATTTCAACAGGAGGTTTCCAGTTCTCCCAAGTATGTATAAGTACTATAGCATCAAAAGTTCTCGGATCTATTTCTTGAAGATAAGTAATATCTATAACTTCAATGTAAATTGAGTCGGTTTTGAAATACTGTATGATTCCCTCGGTAACCTTATTTTTAAACTCACTCCCTTGCGTTGCGATTAAAAGCTTTGTTTCTTGGTTGATGGTGTTGACAGTAATGTGCTGCGCAACATGCATAGCGTACCTGTATTGGTACCAAAGTAAAAACAGAAAAAAGCATAATACCATTCCCAGTACAGTAAAAAGAAGTTTTTTGTAGCGTATGTTCATATCACAGCTTTAAAGGTTAATTGGTGATGTCTAAAGAATTGCTTTGAATGCTCCAGATTTCATTCTAAAGTATCTTTGTCGAAATTCGGATTTCCTTCCAACGGTATAGTTACCGGGCTTTCATCCAATGAGGTAAATAGCTCTGAATAATTGGTTTCGATAAAGCTAGTTATGCTATCTAGGATTATTTGCTAGTTATCTGAAATAGAGCTCCTTCTGTTGTCTTCAATCATAAATATAAGCTCTAGAGACAAGAATGAAAATGATTAAAATCATACCGGAAAGATCCTTCAGGATATTTATCATTTTAAGTCCAAAGCCATGCAATTATTTAATCCCGTACTTTATATTTTAACTTTTTTTCCTATAATAATCGTGTGAATTTGTATGCTTCCATCTGATTTTTGAAATTCTTTCTCCATGAGATTTACAATGATGAAAGAATTCACTTCAAGTTCATTTTTTATTTTTTCAAGGTTATGGTAATAGAAATACGTTTTATCTCCGGTACTCCCGAGGATATATCCTGAATTTTTATAATCGCCGGCTACGAAACTTAAATAGAAGATACCATCTTCCCTTAATAGATTATTACAGCTTTTCAGTAACCTTGAACAGTCTGGTCGCGATAAATAGGGGATAGTAAAACCGCATATAATTCCACCAAATCGACTTTTAATGTCAGCTATATTCCTACAATCCATAACTTGAAAGTCGACACTGGGTATATTCTTCTTTGCCAATGCAATCATATTCTCAGAAACATCGACCGCATGTATTTTAAATGATGAATTGCGAGTTGCAATATATCTGGTAATGTTACCAGGACCGCATCCAATTTCCAATATAGATTCGTTGGACCGACGACCTATGAATTCACAGAAAATATCGTAGGTGTCGTTGTACAAATCAAAATCCATGAAGGTGTTCTCATATAATTTAGCGATCTTATCCCAAGTTTTGAATGTTTCTTGATACGTTGATTCCTTCATACCAGATTAATAAGTATTGATATTAACTACTTAGTAATTTCTGTATGCCAATTGGAATTCTCCTGGCATTGCCCCCAAGTAGGCTCGTTTAAAACATAAAACCGAACTTCTACAAAACTATAGAGTTGTTTTGTCAGATTTAATAGTATTTCTTGTGCATCTTCGGGAATATTATCCAGTACAATCTCATTAACTGCCATTGCCTCCTCTGATAATTTCTTCGTAAGGCTTTGGACCAACATAACCGATTTTCTTAAATATGGATCTGAATGACCTGCTTGAAGGAACCTTTTAGCAAAGTTTTCTGCTGTTCGTTTGTCTTCTAGAGACCATGGTCCAACAATATAGATCAACCTTTTTAAAGCATCTTCGTTACTTAGTACTAATTCGGTCTTCGAAAGACAGCCTACAACCCCGGAAATAGGTAAAAATGCAAGCAATCTCGAACTTTGAACAACAAAACTACGACGTGTTATATTTTCCATAATTATATTATTTTTTTTGCTGTAAATGTGCTGCCAACCTCAATGCCAAGGCAGCTATAGTAAGTGTGGGCGGATTAGAACCCATATGGGGAAAAACAGAATTGCTTACAAGATGCAGGTTGTTTAGACCAAAAACCTTAAGGTTTTCATCGCAAACTCCTTCATCGGGTTTTTTTGCCATGGCGGTAGCTCCTGACGGATGATAGCCCAGACCAAAACCTGGAGGGGTTACATCGGAAACTTTGTTTGCCGACATTGCCTCTGCCAATTGAGGCGCCAATTCTACGAACTTCGTATAAGATTTACGGTCCCACTCTGTCAGTTTCATGGTAACTTTTGCAAGTGGGTCCCCAAAGGCATCCAGCTTTTCCTTATCCAACTCTAAAATTCCCTTTCCTTCCGATTCCGTCATTATCGATAGCGTAGCCATATTCGGCAAACTTTCTCTGAGGTTTTCGAGGGATACGATATTCCCGTGTCTTGACCAGATAGTGGCCTCATTGCCAATAGGAAACCAATCCATAGCCGGGGATGCATACATTGTAAATGTAGGTTGTTCTACCCTATTGGTATGCTTGCGAAAATGATCAGAAACCATTGTTTCATAACCTAACCGTCTTCCAACGGGCCGGCCGGCATCGAAAGTTACATATAGATTGTCATGGTCGTTGAAGCCAGCTCCGAGCTGCCCTCCCATATTTCCAAGACCATTTTTATGAATTCCCTTATCAGCTGATAGTAATAACATTCGGGGGGTTTCTACCCCTCCCATAGCCACAATAAAATTCTTGGCAAGAACAACAACTTCCGATTTATCCTGAAGACGTACGGCATGGGCCGCAACTATTTTATCTCCTTTAGAATTCGTCTCCAGTTTACGAACGCTGATGTTTTCTAGAATCTTTACATTATCATACTTTTCTAAAATTGGAACATGTACTCGATCTGGAGAATATCTTGCCCCCGTTGGACAAAATTTGCAAGCGCGACATGCCAAACAAGCTGAACGGCCTCGGTAACGAACAGAGTTAACTGCCCTCGGACAAGAGTGACCGGTAATCCCTGTTTTATTTAAGGCAGGAGCAAAAATTTCGCTGTCAAAATAGGAGAATGAATGACCCGGCATAGGATAAGAACCGGATCTTGATGAAGTATATGGATTATCATCATTTCCGGAAACTCCAATTTCATATTCAGCTTCAAGAAGCCAAGGTTCTAATTCTGGATAGGGTATCGGCCAATCACGACTATATCCATAGCGTGTTTTAACCTGCATATCCTCTTCTGTAGGCCGCATCATCAAGCCTTCAAAATGAAGGGCCGTTCCACCGATTCCGAACAACCTATAATTGGTCCACTCCACAACTAAATCTCCAGATTTTGCAGAACTTAACGGAGTAACCACATTTGGGTCGACATTGTCATTATAATCGGCAAAATCATTCAAGTCTTCCCTACTTTTACGCAACATATTGGCACGATCTTCTTCCGTAAATCGAGGCCCTTGGTCTAAAATTAGAATTTTTTTACCGGTAGCCACCAATCTACTGGCCAGTAAAATTCCTGCAATTCCGCCACCCACAATGCAGTAGTCGGTTTTTAATTCTTGTTCCATTTTTTAATGTTTTTTTAAATTTTATGGATAACACTTCGGTTTAATATGTGCTTGGGAAGCAATGAACCGTTACTATCAAAACAACCGGTTAATTAATAGTTTTGAGGGGTGATTGTGATAAAAAGGTTTCCATAATCTTTTGTTCTAAATACTAGAACACAAAAATATGTGCAATCAAAAACTAATACTAAAAAATGGGCTTGACCTATGTTAGGAATTCATTTTCTTTCTGATTCTACTAAGGCTTTCAGGATGAATCCCTAGGTATTTTGCAATTTTATTTACAGGTATATTTGCAATGTACTTGGAACGTGATTGGAACAATTCACTATATCTTTCCTCAGCAGTTTTTGTCAAAAGATTTTTTTCCCTATTTGATTTCCTCATATACCCATGTTCTGTACAAATTCTGCCAAACTGGTTGGCTTCAAGGGAATATTGATAGACCGGAAGTAAATCCTTTCGTTTTATCACCTCGATTTCAGAATCCATCAAGGTCGTTATTTGAACATCTGTTGGAAGTTGGTCTAAAAAAGAAGTATAACCGCAAAACAGTTCTGCTTCAAAAAAAAAGTCGATTATCTTCTCCGTCATGTAACTTTTAATTGTCATCTCGACTATACCCTTGTTCATAAAGTAAAGTGAATCCTCTACTTGGCCATATACGGTTAAACTGGTTCCTTTCTTGACGTGTATAGATGTAATAGGGAAGGGTAAGTCGTCATAGGTAAACGACGTATTTAAAACCGCGTTGTAGAAGTCTATAAATAACAAATTACTCGATTATTAAAAACCAAGTTTAAATTACAACTTTTTATTTATTGGTGTTCGATGAATTTGCAGTTTTCCTAGATTCATTTTGTAAATCTTTGGATTACCGTAAAACTTAAATCTAATGGGACTATCAATTTCTCTCCGAAAAAAATCAGATTTAGGATAGTTTATAGTCCGATCGTTTGATTTCAACCAGTATAAAAATGCCCTTAAACAGTACGCAAGGTTACCGCCACGCATAGCTAAATGAAACAATTTATCTATAAAAAATATGATTGGCGATAGCTTTAATCTTGTAATAACATTAAAGGAAGTTGGCTGAAAGAAGGGAGAGGTATCTTATTTTTCATCTAAGTTAGTAAAACGTTTTTGTGGTTTTGTGCTTAGTTCTATTTCTGGTCAATATTTTTTTTAAGAATAGAACAGCTAATTAGACTGAATAGGGACAAAGGCTTAATACTATTGATTTGAACATCTTTTACCGGGTTCATTAGCTGTTGAACCCATTGTAGAATATCATCGGTTTATCCTAACCGGATTGCTTTTTCGTGATTGAAGTCATCAGATTTTAGTTTCCCAACACAGATTTAAAAATTTTCTCCATGGCACCTTTTTTTTGCGTGATATCGTCAATCTTGCCATAATTGGCGTTTACCGCCCATGTAATCGTTGTTTTTTGATTCGGAAAATATACCATACTCGCAAAGTAGCCTATGGCGTCTCCACTATGTAAATATGCAGGGCCAGAATCCGTTTCGATTAAAAAAATACCCAACCCGTAATGTGTTACAAACTCTTCACTATCCTGTTCATTCGGTGATTGCCAATCCATCATTTCCTTTAGCGATGCATCGGAAAGAAGGTTACCCTGAAAAAGATTCGTCAAAAAAATGTTCAAGTCGTGAGCGTTAGAAATCAAACCGCCATCGGCCGAAAAATAATCCCACCCGCTATAATAGGTAGCATTTGTCAACTCTAATTTACTGTAAAGATCAATATAGCCCCTTATGATGTCATCAGGCACTGGGTCTGAAGCTGCAAACTGTGTCATTTCCAACTGAAGTGGTATAAAAATCTTATCCTTAAAAACTTCATAAAAAGGTTTACCTTCAAGACTTTCGATAACCATTCCCAAAAGAATATAATTTGTATTGGAATAGCGTGAATCCGTTCCTGGCTTAAAGTAGGCACCACGATTTCTAGCATAATCCAACAGTTCTTCCGGCCTCCAAACTTTTATTAAATCATTCAAGGAAGCCGTTTGAAATTTAAGATCTTGAATATAGTTGTAAATGCCACTCGAATGGTTTAGCAATTGTCGTAAAGAGGTTTCTTCTGCGTTTTCAATATTATCCAATAGGTAATCGGGGAGATATTGGGTCAGTAAATCGTCTAACCTAAGTTTACCTTCTTCCTGTAATTTCAGGATTGTAACTGCTGTAAAAGTTTTTACTGTACTACCAACTCGGGTCAGGTTGCAGGCCTGCATATCAATTTGATTGGCCAAGTCACTTTTTCCGTAAGAAGTTGAGTAATAGCCATCCCCTTCGGTATGAACACTCATCATAATTCCCGGGACACCCTTTGAGACCATATCTTTCATTATTTCAGAAACTGGTTCAACTTTTTCATGTTCGATATTATTCGGCGACAATGTGTTTTCACATTGGAAGAAATCCTCTTGAAAGACTTCATCTTGTTCCGTGCAAGCGAAATGAAAAACTGCTAAAATTATTAATACTTTTTTCATGGTTTCTTTTTTTTGTTGAATGGAAAAAACTTAATACCTATATGTAGATTGGTGTGAGACATCAAGGGTATGAAACCAGGGGAATATGGAAATTCAACCCAAGATTGATATAGCACATAAATTTCCGGCGAGCTTATTTTTTTGGGATATAACCGAAACCCAAGGCCTGTGGTAATAGAAGGCATCAATCTTGAATTCCCTAAATCTCTTTTACTCTTGTAAGACCCCTCATCGAATTGAAACTCCTGTTGGGTACTAAAGGTGTGCAAATAACCTAAACCTATTTTTATTTTAAAATTTAGGCCGAAAAAGGTTTTATAATCACACCCCAGTTCTAAGTTGCTATACAGACCTTGAAACAGTTTTTTATGGTACATATATCCAAATGAGACAGATGGATATAAACGAAAAAATCTGTTTTCCTTCCAGTCGAATTCCGTCCCAATCTGAACGCCAGGGTGCATTGGGTCGTTAAGAAAAGTCGTATAGGGTATTGTGGTCGATTCATTGAATAATGAAAGGGTCACCGGTTGTTGTGCCCAAAGATGGTTTATAACAATGATGCAAAACGCTACTACGGAAATCCAATGCCTTGATGTTTTTTTCATGAGATTGTACTGTTTTTTTGATTATTTGATTTCGTTATTTTATGGCTTTACCTCGAATTTGTGGGATAATAGGAATGAACGGAGAATATGAATTGTAACATTCGATATCTAGCGATGAGAATTCAATTGATTCCAATAAAGACCGGGTATCCCTATTCGTATGACAACCTTCAAAAAACCAATGCCACGGTTTATGTATCAGATTTTGAATGAAACCGAGTAGAGAATTTTCTCTTGCCCTTACGTGCTCAATGAACACAAATTGGCCAGAAGTTTTTAAGATGCGCCTTATCTGATTTAAACATTCTAAAGGATTCTCAACCGTGCATAGAACGAGCGTACTCATTACAAAATCCACTGAATTATCCGGTAAATCGATGGCTTCCCCTGTTATGGATTTTATATCCAGATTTATACCGTACTTTTTGGCGGTCTTCCTTAGGTTATTGTGCATATGAATATTCGGCTCAATTGCAATCAGTTTGGTTCCCCTTTTTAGGTATCGCATATTGGCCCCTGCCCCTGAACCTATTTCAACAACGGTGTCAGGATGATTTTGAAACAGTTCTTTTTTAGATTTCCCCCAAAGCACATTCATGTAGCCGGAAATTGTATAAAAGAACCATGAATTAAGAGGCCCTAGAATAGGGTTGTCTTTAAATGTATTGCTCATATCTATTTGTTTTAATTATTTAAAGTATATCGGCCCAATGCCTACTTAAGCTTCATTCCTTTATTGGACTCGCTGTTTTTCGTCATCAGCACTATTTCCTATATATTTTGGCGTTTTTGTACTTCCACCAAAATTTTTGGTATAGGTGAATGTCAAAATCCTTGATTCAGGAAAATAAGTCTCTAACGTATTGATAAAAGGCTGTTCATTAATTGTATTAATCTTCCAGTTATCTGAGGCAAAAACATTGCTAAGGGATAATTTCACATTCCCATGGTTTTTTTTAAGTTGTTGCTGTACACCTACGTTCAATGAACCTCTAGCTCCGAACGTACTAATTCCAAAAAGCGTTGAGGATTGGTAATATCCACTTAGTTCCAACTTTGTTTTTGCGCTTATGGAGAACTGTTGAGAACTGTTGGCTCTTAAGCTTCCTTTAGACCTATTGAATTCCACCTCTTGAAAGTTAAATTGTAAAGTTTCATATTGGTAGATGAAGCTAGTTTCGGTCTGCCACCATGGTGTAATCGAAAACGGGACACCCATAGAAATACTCAACATATTTCTCTTATCCATATTTTCAGCTTTGAAAATATATTGCTCTCCGTTTGTGGAGAGTCTTGGTTGAAATTCGACTATTGCATCTTTTTCGATCAAATACTCTAGGGAAATATATTTTCCGGCCCATCTCCATTCAGCTCCTATTTTGTGCACTAATGAAGGTTGAAGATTGGTATTGCCAGCGTACAAAGCTTCCGGTCCTAAAAAAAGAATGTATGGTGCTAGATTATCAAAAGTGGGACGATTGATCCTCCGACCGTAATTAAACTGAAAACGATGCACATCATTTAATTGATGGTCAAGCGTTAGGCTGGGAAAAAAGTTGTCATATGTTCTGTTAAGTATAGTATCTGTATCATTGATGTCAAGTTTGCTGCTCGTATGTTCGAAGCGAAGACCTGAAGTAAAGCGTGTTTTTTCTCCCAATTGAAACTCGAATGAGGCATAAATTCCTTGTATTTGCTCATCCATTCGTGTGGTACTTGAAAGCTCATCATCGATATTTGACACATTACCATCATTAGAACTTGCTTCAATTGTGTTCGTGAAATTGGAAGAAGTAGTTTTGGCCCCAAACTCGACTTTCACTTTTTCTGATAACCCTACCTTATAGTCCAGATTGAACACATTGAAAGTAATAGGGGTTATTTTAAGGATTTCAAAAAAATCCATTTGTTCTTGAGTATCATAGGTACTGGGGTTATTAAAATTATAATACAAATGAGCGTACTCAAAGGTCAAGGCATGCTGGTCTCCCAAAGATTGTTCTAGTAGCATGTTTACACCTATATGACCCCATTCATTGGCTTCCTTGGTATCTATATTAATTGTTTCTGTATTATCAGTACCTCCATTCCTTATCACTTTGTCAAACGCTATCATGTCCCATTTAGAGTTGTAGCCACTAAGATTGATACCAACATTTGTGTTTTTGAATAAGGAAAACTCCGTGCCCACCAAATAATTATGTGCATTGATTATTGGTTTACGAAGGCTATTGGCAACTACTTTTTTCTGGCTTAATGGACTATTAAACTCACTTTGCAACTTCCATTCTTCGGGTGTTCGATTTCGATTAAAAGCATAGCTTCCGTACCAATCTATTTTTCCTTGATTGGAGTGAATATTCACAGATATTCCGGTTTTCTCGCCCTTGCCATATCCACTATTTAGGGAAATGGATCCGCCTTGACCATCATTGCTTTTGGATTTGGTAACGATATTTATCATTCCACCAGATCCATTGGCTTCATATTTGGAAGGAGGGTTGTTGAATACCTCTAGGTTCTTAATGTTTGAAGCGGGCATGCTCTTTAAAAGGCTGATCAAAGCTTGACCATCAACTCTACTGGGTTTTCCATTAATCATAATAGCAATCTTACCTTGATTGTTAAGAGATAGTGCTCCATTCTGTTGATTTACCGAAACCCCGGCAGTATTGCTCAAAAGTTCAAGTACGGAGCCCCCAGCGCTCGCGACGTTCTGTTCCACATTGATTATTAAACTATTCCCATGTTTTTCGTAAAGTTTTTTTCTGGCAATTAGCGCTACCCCATTCAATTCAATCGCGGTAGTCTTTAAAGAAATGGAACCGAAATCTATAAGATTTTCTTCATGGGCAAACTCCTGTACAAAATCTTCATAACCAATAGCAATGATTTTTAATACATATGAACCTTGTTCCAGACTAGCGATCGTAAAACCTCCATCCGTATCAGTTACCGTTCCTACGACAAAAGTATTTGAGTTAAAAACCATGACATGTGCCAAGGCAATAGGGTTTCCCAGACTATCGTTGACTTGCCCAGACAACATATTTTCTTGTGCCATTCCAAATAGGTATAAGCAGTGCATGAATATTATAAATGCTCTTTTCTTCATAATATTAAAAGACTTTTTCTTGTATAAAATCAAGCGTAGAAGGAGGTGTCCATGAACTTCTAAAGAAGCATTGGGAAATGACCTTAAACCAGAAAGATATAGTTTGATTCTGTGCTTAGTTGGATTGCAGATTGATAGTGAAATCACAATTGAAGGTAACGATGCCTTCTCCTAATTTTGAAAGGTTTACTTCACCATCTAAAGAAACTGTACCTTCCATTCCCTCAAATTCGAAGGTTGTATAAATAACATTATTCTTAGTTGGGGTAAATGACGTATTAAAGTTAAGTTCCTGAGCTGGAGGTCTTAGTTCTTGAAATACTATGTTTTCTGCCAGTATAGTTCCGCGTCCGTCAATATGTATAGAAGTAATTACCTTAGAAGTTATTGTTCCGTCACTAGGGGTTTCCATACTGACGACGCAATCTTGAAGTGTTCCGATTAGTTTTCCTGTATCGGGGTCTACAAGATCCATTAAAAAACAGGTGGGCTCCAAAGTTTCACCTGTTTTAGGATGGACAATGGTTTTCGGTTGACCCAACACAGTTCCACGTGCGTTTACCTTAAGTAGGAGTTGCTTTGTATTTGGAGCATCTCCCGTATAATCATCATTATTGCATGCAAAAATGCATACCGAAATTGCTATTAAAAAAATGTTCTTGATGATTTTCATGATATTAAAAATTTAATATGTTAACTGATTATGTTCGGCCTCGACCAGTGATTGTATCGTCTACGGCCTTTACTTTTTTGGCCATAAGGGTTCTTCCCTACCCATTAAAACTAATGGTGGCTATAACATGGGCGTAATTAAAGATTAATGAATTCTGCTGTAAATGCTTAAGCAGTCAGCATTCTTACTATTATATTTTTGGGCATTTAGTCTTTTGCAATCTGAATTTTGGTTCTTTCGCTACTGATTAGTTCGTCAATACCTTGATGTCTTCGATTAAACGCAGTATTTCATCATTGTCAATACCATTATATACCCCTCTTATTTGTCTTTTTTTATCAACGAGTACAAAGTTGGAGGTATGAATAAAATCTTGAAGTCCTCCGTCCCCGGTATCCGTGGTTGCAAAATAACTTTTGCGCGCTAGATCATATATGTGTGTTTTGTCACCGGTTGTCACATTCCATTTAGAATCTATGACGCCGTTTTTGTTTGCGTATTCCTTTAATTTTGGAATACTGTCAAACTCGGGTGTTACAGATAACGACAGCAACATTATGTCATCATCCTCCAAAAATTCCTTTTGAATTTTGGCCATGTTATTGGTCATAAGAGGGCAAATGGTCGGGCAACTTGTAAAGAAGAAATCTACCACATAGATTTTGTTTTTATAATTTTCATGGGTAATTACTTCGCCGTTTTGATTTAGTAGTTCAAAATCCAGCACCTTATGATTTTTGCTTATTTGATGTAAGCTAGCATCAACTAATTCAAGATTTATATCCGTTGGATTATGTACAACCAATTCTTCGTCATTTGATTCGTATGATGAAAATACCATCACTATGAGACCGATTGCTAAAAATGCTGGAATAAAGTGTTTCGCTTTAAACTTTTTCATTTTGACGTATTATAAAACTGGGTCGTATATTGTAATATCTGCTTCTTCCCAAGCCTTGTTGAATTCTTTTTTTATTTTTTCGGCTTCACTGGTTTTTCCTTGGGCGATATAGGAGTTATAAAGACCCATTAACGACCATCCGTTTTGCCTTAATACGGATAAATCTTCCTTGTATATTTTTTCTGCCTCTTCATATTTTTCAGCTTTCATTAAAACAGCTCCCAAATTCTGCCTCGTGGGAATATGCCATGCTGCAGGTTCGGTATAAACCAGTTTATCCTCATTGATGACCGCATTTTCCAGGTGTTCAATAGCACTTGGCAAATCACCTTTTAACGCTGCCAACTCACCTGCGATGATATCATGGGCTATTCGTGCAATACTGGCGGAACTATTGTTGGCAGTCGCTACCAAATCTTCTAGCTCGGGATCATTTTTTAATGCTTTGATGGCATTCAATTCTTCCTCTGCCTCATTAATATTGCCTTTTCTAATAAAGGCCATACCTCTAGCATAATGCCTAATGAGATTTACATGTTTAATTTCTTCACTTGGAGCGGGTATGGATAAAATCTCGTCCCATTTTCCAAACCTGGTATAGGCCAGTAATGGTGTTGACGCAAAATCTTGTAAAAATGGTATTTGTACCAATTCTGCCGCGGGCACTTTTTCCGCTGTTTTATTTGCGGCGTCAATAGCAACTTGGCTACTGCCCAAAAGACTCGCAGAGGACCATAGAAAGTGTATGTTATGCGGATAATAGGCCAACGGATATAAGCCTTGGGCAAAACATTGGGAAATATAATCTTCATCGGCCAAAATTGCAGCTTGGTTTACCGTAACGGCATCTTTATACCTGCCTACACGAATATAAATATGCGAAGGCATGTGCACTATATGACCAGCTCCAGGCATTAATGAGGACAGTTTGTCGGCACTAGGAACTCCAAGATCAGGGTAAGGCAATTCAACCATATGAATAAAATAATGATGACCTCCCGGGTTTTCTGGTTCTAGCTCCATTGCTTTTTCCAAAGCTGCTTTGGCCTCTTTTATATTTGGAGATGGTTTTCCATCTTTATCCCAATAATTCCATGGCACGGTATTCATTACGGCTGCTGCATATAAAATTTGGATGTTGGCGTCCTCAGGATATTTTTTTGCCACTTTGGTCATTTCCTCCATATATGACATATTTAACTCGGCTACATCTTTACTTAAATCTTCACTATATCGTGCAGATAACGCCTTAATCAGGGCTCGCTCTTTTGGCGTTGCCGAAAATGCCAATTTGTTTGCCATGGCCATGGCCTCATTATATTTTTGTTTGCGATCGTCGTCTGGCTGGGGGTCATTTATATTTGGCCCTAAAGTAAAGGCCTGTCCCCAATAGGTCATGGCATGATTGGGGTCCAACCGTGATGCTTCCATAAATGACCGATGTGCCTCTGCATGATTAAAAGCATAACTAAGTTTCAAACCTTGATTAAAAAAGGCTTGAGCCCTTTCATTTTTGGTGCTAATCGTGAAATTAAGATTCCCCAAATTGTTGAAAAGCGGAGAAATTTGTTTTGTAGTATCTACATCCGTCAGTAGAAATTTGGCGGGAGTACATTTTACAAAATTATAAGCCAATAGTGTTTTATCGGGTTTTATATTGGGGGTTTTTGTTGCAACTACTGCATAAATTAAAACAGCAATGGCAACAAGGAACATAATTGCTGTTACAGAGGTTATTTTTTTCATGATTTTCATTTTTATACTATGGGTTAAATCGTATTCTTATTTTATCAATATATCGCATATTGCTTTAATATGACCTATGTCAGTACCACAACAACCGCCAAGCACATTAAGGTTTGGCAAGATTTGATGCAATTCTTTATACTTTAAAGCTAAATCATATTTATTTCCTGGATCAAGTTCTGTAGCCCTATCAAGTTCTTGATGGCTTTTAGTACTTGAATTGGCTCTAATCCCTTTAATTCGATTTATCCAATCATCATGAGGTGATAAAACATCCATGAAATGATTTGGATGAGCACAATTGATCATATAGTGGCAAGGGTAGTTGTTGGTTTTTGTATCCACTTCAATTAGGGCATCTTTCAAACACTGCCCACTAGGTAATTTTCCGTCTAGTTCAACTGTAAATGAAATGACCACCGGTAGGTTGTTCTTTTTAGCACCAAGTACAATTCCAATAGCTTCTTCAACATAATTTAGTGTCAAAGCAGTTATTAAATCGGCATCCACCATTTCAAAGGCTTTTATTTGATTATGGTGATAGTTATATGCTTCCTTTACGGTCATGTTGTTTTCAACCACATAGCCATCCCCTCGCGGTCCAATGCTGCCACTTATTAGTATCTCACTTTTCTGGGTTTGTTCTTTGACTATCTCGCACATAAAGCCCACCGCATTTATATTAACAGCGATTAATTCATCGTTGGAATAACCTAGTTTACGACCCCAGTCAGAATTAGCTCGCCATGTTGGGGTTTCAAGGATGAATGCTATTTTCTTAGTTGCCGCAAATTTTAAATAAGGGGAATAGTACTTCTTAAGCGCATTTTTTCCGGATAAAGTTAGGAGCAGTTCAAAGGCAGCAAATTCATTTAAAGAAACTCCTTGATTATATACCAAAGAAGTTTCTAGCCCTCCATCTGTTAAATAATATTTATCTGATTTAAATATGTTTTGCATTTCCTATGCTATTGAGATACAAAAGTATATGTGATGAAAGACTCAAACTAAAAATTTGACTTGACCTATGTTAGAATTTTTATGTCCTAGATTAAAAATAAAAAGCCATCATTAAAATGATGGCTAGAATTCGTCTCAATCGTTATAATTAATCACACTAAATTAAAATTTATCATTTTTTAAATTCGCCTCAGTTTATTTCGAGCTGGTTTTTCTATAAATCTGTATGTAACCGAAGCAGTAAAAATTACTACTACATATAGGATAAAAGCACCAACCCAATTTTGTAAAAAATCTATTTTATCGGGCGATGATGGCATCTCTCCTTTGATTAATGAAACAATAAATACAGTAAGAATAATCGGTATATGAATCATATAAATTGAATAAGATATGTTACCAAGGTATGTGAATATCTTACCATTCAAAACTTTTCTTAAGTATCCTTCAGCGTAAGCTACTTGTAGAATAAGAAATGAAAAAATAGGTATCGCCAAAGGGTCAGGAAGTAGGTCGTTAAACCAAAAAAGGAAAAGACCGCCCCAAATTACTAAAAACCAATGTCCATGTTTCAGTACTTGTTTCCCTGTTCCCTTTTTGTATAATTCATAGGTTATCATGCCAAAAATGAAACTACAAAGGCCTCTTAATAAAGCAAAACCAGTTATTACATCAATTGTGTTAGATGGGCGATACCTCATTTGTTCTGCGGTAAAATGTCGTTGTTGAGTAATTTCCTTTATCCATTCAGGTTCAATCACATAACTCAAATAAAAAAGGGATATTAGCGCACCTATTCCTAATGATATTTTTATAAAGTGTTTTCGTCTATTCATTACCCACGCAATAAATGGAAACAAAAGATAAAGAAAGAACTCAACACTTATAGACCAAGATGCTGTGTTCCATGTAGCTTCCATATGTGTCCCCCAAGCTTGGGTTAACGTTAGTACTCCAAAAATTGCAGTATTATCAAAAATATTTTGAATTATGGCAGGTGTTTGCCCAAAAACTATTTGTGACTTCATGTAGATTATCCACATACACAAATAGAAAAACGTGATGATATGAAGAGGGTATAACCTTGCAAATCTAGCTTTAATAAATTTCAAAAAACTTCCCTTCTCTATTTTTAGTTTAAACCATTCTCCATAAACATGAACCATTATAAATCCACTTAAAACAAAAAATAAATCTACCATCAAATACAATTTGGAAATCATAAAATTCTCAGGCGTTGTTAGTGGGCCAATAAATATGTGATAGTGAAAAAAAACTACTAAGGTGGCCGCTATACCTCTGAGAGGCGTTAAAGAAGGAATAAATTTAGTTTGATGATTCATTTTAATCTCTTATCTAATTCGTGTGAACTGTTTGTTGAATCCATTTTATTGAGCAAAAGTACAGGTGGCCAAAGACTCAAACAAAAAATTGGACTTGACCTATGTTAGGAATTTATTTTACCTCATACCTACCTGTCTAGACACCCTAAAATCGGAACAGTTTACGGTGCAAGTTGGCGATGATATGATATGGGAGCGCCACCAAGAAAAAGACCATCGTTCAAAAACCAACAAGAGTAATAACCCTATTCTATCTTAAATTGGAAAAACTACTGAATATACCTACCCATCTATTTAAGCCAATACACCATTCACAATAAAACGGCAGACCATAAAAATTAGGCAGGGTTGCGGAGAAAGAGGATTGGGAAGTTCGGATAATGTACATGTTGGATATGATATAGGTAACGACTAAAAAGGGTAAATCCGCTTAAAACTATCATTCCCTTATGGAGGATATGTCAACGAAGTAAGGCCCGAAAAAGAATAGCAGATATAAATCAACACCTAGGCCGATTACGAAGAAAATTCCTGATATTATTTTTATTTTCTTCTACCATTAAGGTAATATTTATATTTTTTCAAACGCCACAACAGATAGTGGAGGTACACTGAGTACCCAATCTGTTCAATAATTCGATTTAAATCTAATTGTAGTTTTTTCATCTTAGCACTATTTAAAGTTATTTATGAGGAGTGGGAATAAACCCTATCCAGTTCGGAAATCAAAGTCGGAACCTTCCGTAATCCGATCAAACCTATCTTTTACTGTTTTTAAAATTGATAAAGAGATAATGGTTTTTTGTTTCTGTCAATGTCTTTATATAATTAGCGAATGTTCACGCGACTTTATATTTTTCCAGGTTAAAATCACAGGAACAAAAATCGCCCGTAATTCTATTTTCCACAATCGCACAATCATGTGAAAATGCATTAAAAAATGGTATGGCTCCCTCTTATTTCCTATCACATTTTCATGTGGTCGGCGTGTTTTAACGCTTGAATTAATTTACCTCATTTTAATAATAACATATCAAATCTTTATATAATTTTGAGTTGTAAAATAGGGTCAAATGCGTTTAACGATGATTTGTTGGATGCTCTTTGTCCAAAGCTGTGTTTTTGGACAGTATACCTATGTGTTTAACCGATACTCGACTTCTGACGGCCTAAATACGAATAAAATCAACTGTGTTTGGCAAGACGAAAAAGGGTTTCTTTGGATAGGTACCGAGGTTGGTATCCAACGTTTTGACGGAAGAAAATTCGTTTCCTTCCGGGGCGATGAAAATGACCGTTTGCCGCCAAGTCTCGGCGTTGATCAAATTATAGGTGCCGAAGATGGCAAACTTTGGCTTTTGCAGGGTTCACAGCTAGGCCAGTTCGATGCCTTTACTTTCAACTACAGCGATACACGGATAAAGACTACGGGCCATGTACCACCCAGAAATCAGTTCAAACTTTTTAAGGATAGTAAGGGAAGAGTCTTTTTATGCGCTTCCAAATACGGGTTATTGTGGTTCGACCCAAAAACGGGGGCCTTCGTAGATACCGACATACCTATTCATGTGCCAAAAGGATGGGGCGTAAACGGTTTGT
The DNA here is from genome assembly GCF_900103215.1 of Kriegella aquimaris. Lineage (GTDB taxonomy): Bacteria > Bacteroidota > Bacteroidia > Flavobacteriales > Flavobacteriaceae > Kriegella > Kriegella aquimaris. The sequence continues at coordinate 208,037 of NZ_FNGV01000007.1, read as the reverse complement.
TCGAAGATGCCGAAACAGGAGAATATTTTATTGCTAGCGACCAAGGACTGGCTCTTTTCAACAGTTCGACCAACGAGCTTTTTTATAATGAAAATAACCCTGCCCAAATTTCCTTTTTTGATCAAAAAAAGCTTCCAAACGTAAACGCTTTTTTAAAAGACAGCAAAAAAACCTGGTGGGCGGCCTATTGGGATTTCGATAGTTCCAAGCAAAGATCCGTTCTATTGCACTACGATCCCGATCAAAAAAAGATGTTGTCCGATACTTTGGGGGGCCATTCCCCTGATCACTATGCTTTTCTTGAACATTTATTGGAAACAAGTAACGGACAGTTTTGGGTTGCAGGTGCAAATGCACTCTTCGTTTATGATAATGACCGGAACCGTTTCAGTCAGCAGCTCAAGGCCACGCCGTTGGAATTCGACATAAAATCGGACGATATTAGACATATAATTGAAGATTCGGAGGGCAATGTTTGGTTGAGCACCGCCAATGGCCTTTACATGGTGAACCCGAATCTGCGAGACGTTTATAATCTGGTGATTATCGAAGGTTTGAAACATGAGTCCGCCGTAAATGCCCTATTGGAGACACAAAACCATGAAAATTGGATTGGTACTTGGGGCAATGGACTCTTGTTCTACGATAATAAGTTCCAAAAAATCGAAGGAAATCCCTATACGCAAATAGGAAATGCGGGTTTTGAATCGTATGGTAAAATTTGGGATTTGTGCCAACATGGTGCTACCGGTAATATCTGGTCAGCTTCACAAGAAGGAACCCTGACAGTTTTCGATCCACAAACCAAAAGAGCGTTCTCTTGGTTGCGGCCTCCCGTTTTCAACAAATCCACAGTCCGCCAAATACGCGAAGACAAGAATGGCAATCTCTGGTTCGGTACCCAGAGCGGCTATTTAGTAAAATGGGATAAAAATGATGCGATTTCCGATATGTCATTTCAAAAAATCCACAATTTCAATACCATTATTTACCGACTTTATTTTGATAATCAGGGACGGTTATGGATAGGCACCCATAAACAAGGGGTATATGTAATTGACCCCGACAATGGCAATATCCTATTTTATTTCGATAGAGAATTTGGAGACCAATTTTCGGTTGTGGGCAACACTATTTCCGATATCCAACAATACAATGATAGTATTTTTTTCTTAGGTTCCGAAGTACTCAATATCCTAAATATAAGGTCGGGTGAGGTAAAGAGAATATCGGCCTATGATGGCCTCTACGGCTCTAAGTTATCACAACTTATGATAGACGATGACGGTATCCTTTGGATGATTACCAACAATGGCTTGAGCAGCTATAACTATGAAAAGGATATGATAAGTTCCTATAACAACTTACACGGTATTATTTATGGAGACAAAGCGAATGCTACAAAATGGAAGATGCAAAATGGTGAAATATGGTTCGGAGGTGAAGATGTGGTTTTCGGGTTCGATCCTAAGGCGTTGCAACATAAACAAAAACCACCGAGCGTAATTCTGACCGATTTTAAGCTGTTCAATCGGTTCATACCATTGGATTCGATTTTGGCTCAAAGACAGATTACCTTCGAACATTACCAGAATTCCTTTACCTTTTATTTTTCGGCCTTAAATTTTAACGAACAGCACAAACTCCAGTATTTTTATAAAATATCGGGCATAAATAAAGATTGGGTAAAGGCAGAAAGGGATTTGGCAGCAAATTATACGACGATGCCCCCTGGTAACTACACGTTCGAGGTAAAATCAAGAAATCTACATGGCGAAGAATCCGAAAGGGTCACTAGGGTCGACTTCAAAATACTGCCTCCGTTCTATGGTACGTGGTGGTTTATTATACTTTCATCCGTACTTGTATTGAGTCTAGCCTACCTTATCTATCGACTAAAAATGAACCGTTTATTGGCTCTTGAAAAACTGCGCAATAAAGTGGCCAGGGACCTTCATGACGATATGGGGGCTACCCTGAGCACCATCAATATTTTAAGTTCGATGGCCAAGAGTAAAATGGTCGAAGATACCGTGACCAGTAGCAACTACCTGACAAAGATAACTGATAACAGCCAACGGATGATGGAGGCCATGGATGATATCGTTTGGAGTATCAAGCCCGATAATGATAGTATGCAAAGGGTCTTGGCACGAATGCGTGAATATGCCACAGGTTTACTCGAGGCAAAAGACATCAGGTTCGATTTTCAAATCGACGACCGAATCAATGCCCTTAGACTCGATATGGAATCAAGGCGAGACCTCTTCCTGATTTTTAAGGAAGCCATCAACAACGCGGCAAAGTACTCTTATAGTGATAAGGTAGTCGTGCATATGTATTGTCAAGGAAAGCGACTTCACATGGGCATCAAGGATAACGGAAAAGGATTCAATATAAGTGAGGCCGATACCGGTAACGGTCTTGACAATATGCGAAAACGGGCCCATTCGTTGAGGGGGCGACTCTATATAAAGAGTTTACCTCAAAACGGAACAGAAATACTATTGGATATGCCTATGGATAAAACCAATATACACATGTTTATGTGATTGTAGTGAATCTTTTCTATTCCTAATTTTATCAAAAAAAATGATGATACGTGTGTTGATATACGAAGATAATGCACAGTTCCGCGAGGGACTTACCATGTTTATCGATGGTAGTATCGGTTTTTCCGTTTTGGCAGCTTATAAGAATTGTGACAACATAAAGGAAGAGGTCCAAAAATGGAAGCCAAATGTTATCTTGATGGACATCAATATGCCCGGTACAGATGGATTAGAGGGGCTGAGACAAATACGGGAAATCAACACGGAGACCAAGGTACTGATGCTGACCGTTTTCGACGACAACAAAAATGTTTTCGAGGCTTTGAGGAACGGGGCCGACGGGTATCTGCTCAAGAAGACACCACCTGCGAAATTATTGGAATACATACAAGATGCGACCGAGGGTGGCGCACCTATGACCTCCTCCATTGCGGCGCAGGTACTCAAAATGTTTAAGGCCACCGCGCAGACCAAGCATCACGAATATGATTTGAGCGAACGTGAAAGACAGGTATTGCATCTGCTGGTCGAAGGGTATAGCTATAAAATGATTGCCAATGACCTATTCATTGCCATCGATACCGTACGTTCACATATTAAAAAAATATACGAAAAACTTCACGTCAACAGTAAGAGCGAAGCTGTGGCCAAAGCCTTTAAGGATAGACTTCTCTGATTTAAAGTATTCTTACACACCCTTAGAACCTTGATACGGACGAGGGGGTAAGAACATGGGAATTGCATAGGTGTCAGGTTGCTGACGGAAGATTTGTAACATAAACTTGCTCGCGTACTTTTTTCTATTCCTTTTCTACAAAATTTTGACGGTTTCAAGACTAGGGTTACCTGATTGGTTTTAAGGGGCAATCTCGCCCTTTTTCCTCAATCGAATTTATTCGCTCTCTTTCCAAAGCAGAAAGCTTAGCCCTTCGTTCTTTTAACCACTTTTTAAATTGTTTTGAGCATCTTCATTTTCACATATTTATGCGATTGTAGACATTGAAACGCTGTACTTCCTTTGTATCGTAAATATTTCATGCATTTCAGATGAGTGATACAATAACACAACTTTTTAAAATGAAAGCAAACGTTTTTAAGAATCAAAATTCAGAACAATCAATATGAGAACAAACTTAATTTTTCTGGCAATTTATTTGGCAATGCTTTTCGCATGCGAAAAAGACGATACTATCGACTATTCTATGAACACCCTTGAAGCGGATGCCGGAAGTTTGAACGATGTACAACTATTCATAGGTCAGCTATTAACATTAAACGGTTCCCAGTCAAAGGATAAAGCGGGCAAACCGTTTCAATATTTGTGGAGCTTTAAGAACAAACCAGCCACGAGCGCTTGCGAGTGGGAAAATCAAACTACCGCAACCCCCAAATTCACTCCCGATAAAGCAGGCAATTATGTCGTAGAACTTAAGATTTACAACCAATCTTTTTTTGATACCGACGAAATTTCACTTTCCGTAAAGGAGATTGATGACCATCATTTAGACGAAACAATAATTCTAGATGAAGATATTAACGTAGACACCCACCTGGTCAACATATTTGAGGATAATACTAAAATCGATTATCTAGTTACCGGGGATATTCATGTGAAAGCAGCTCTTACCATAGACCCATCGGTCACCGTAGCATTTGAAACCGACAAAGGCATGTTTATCGATTCACCGGGATCGATTCAGGGAATAGGATCCCCCGAAGCCCAAATCGTTTTCACAGGTAAGGTCAAAACCCCAGGATATTGGAAAGGCCTTATAATTAAATCTAATACGACTTCTAATATTCTGGAAAGGACAACGATTGAATATGGAGGTAGTTCGGCTGCCGATGGAATTGATTTTGCAAGTGCCCTAGTTGTTGGCAATTCCAATTCATCCAACTTGACATTGGCTAATTCAACAATTCAATATAGTGCTGGTTATGGCCTAGTCGTTGATGGCGGAGGTAATTTGAATCTTCCCTTAGGAAATACTTTTAACAACAACGAGAAAATAATGGTGCTTCCCGCATCACAATTGGGATCGCTCAATGGACTGATGGAGTTTATGGATAATGTGAACAACACAATTCATGTAATTGGGGACAGGGTAAATATGTCCGAAATTTCGCATTGGATTCCCCTTCGGTCTGGTAATGCCCAAGTTGAAAATACCATTTCTTATGTAGTAGAAGGCAATATTGAAATTGCCTCCGGCGTCCATATCTACGAAGGAGTTGAATTCCTTTTCGAACATAACGCGGAAGTACTGGTGACCCCGACAGGTTTTATGACAGCAATCGGTTCACCACAAAACCCGATTAAGTTTCATGGAACGCAGACAATGGTCGATGGGTTCTGGAATGGAATATCCATTAAATCGAACAAAGAAAACAATGTACTGAAACATGTAGAAATATTTGATGCAGGCAATGCCATAATCGATGGTTTTGCTACCAAAACCGCTATTGGTTTGTATGGAAAGGCTAACGCCCGATTAAAAATATCGAATTCCATAATTTCTGGAAGCGGAGGCAACGGATTGTTGGTGGAAAATGGCGCCAAAATTGACAGTTTTGGTTTCATCAAATTTATAGACAACAAAGGTCCCGCAGTCACCTTACCGGCCAACGAAATAGCGAAACTGGGACAGGCTCCTGCATTACAATTTACTGGAAACGGACATGATGGTGTCGAAATTTTCGGCTCCATTCTCCTGAATCAGACCGAATCTGTATGGCCTGCCCTGAACTTTGGCGCAACCTACTTGATAAGTGGTAATCTGTCTATACAATCTGGGCTTAAAATACTTCCAGGTGCCGTTTTCAAACTTGCCGAAGATAAAATGATCGGAATTTTTCCCAATGGCTATTTGGAAGCAAAGGGCACCGATGTACAAAAGATAGTATTTACAGGGATGAAAGAAACAAAGGGCTTTTGGAACGGAATCCGCTTTCAGTCCAAAAGTCCCAAAAATGTAATGGATTTTACCGAAGTAAGTTATGCGGGCAAAACAGATATGCCGGGTATTTCTCAAATTACAGCCATAGGCCTTGATGGAAATTATCTTGCTAATCTGACCATTACCAATTCAAAAATAACGCACGGTCTGGGTTATGGTATTGTTCTGGAAGATGATAGAGCGATAATCAATAGTAACGTCGAAACCACCAATCAATTTGAAGATCTGTCATTGGGAAATGTTCACAGATAAGACAGTTCGGCTTTGAACTTTAAAAAATTCATAATACCGATAGCGTAGTAAAACACTATCGGTTAGAAAAACAAAGAATCATAAAAAAATGAACAAAACAATTAAACTAGCGGTAGCATTTATGGTGTTTTTCATTTCCACCACCAACTTTGCACAACTGTCCGTTAACGAAAAAAAGGAAATTCTTTCCAATATAGGCAGGATATTAGAGGATAGCTATGTATTTCCGAAAATGGCAGAAACCATGAAAATCGGGATAATGGAACATTTTGTATCGGGTAAATACGACGCCATTTCCGATGATAGGGAGTTCGCTTTTCAGCTGACAAATGATTTAAGGGAAATTTCCAAAGATCTTCACCTGAGCGTTTCTTACAGCCAGAATGAAATTTCCACCGACAGCATACCAACGGAACTGGAACTAAAGGAACAGCTAGAATGGATGGACACTATTCTAAAAGAGAACCGATATGGCGTTACCAATGTAGAAGTTCTCGAAGGTAACATCGGCTACATGGAATTACCCATCTTCGGCCCGTTAGCGCAATGTGCCGATACCTTGGTAGCCGCCATACGAAAAATCGAGAATACAAAAGCGCTTATCCTAGATCTGCGAAATTGCAGGGGAAGTTTGGACGAAAATACCATACCCTTTCTATGCAGCTTTTTTTTCAAGGAACCAGTTCATTTATTTGATTTTTACACACGCCGGAACAATTCCACCAAACAATTTTGGACGTATGCTTGGCTGCCCTACAAAAAATATGTAGACAAACCGATTTATGTTCTAACCAGCCGACGGACCTTTTCGGGGGGCGAAGAATTGGCCTATGACTTAAAACAACAGAAACGGGCCAAATTAATCGGAGAAACTACCAAGGGAGGAGCAAACCCGAACCAACAGGTACCTATAAACAAGCACTATGCAATCGCGGTGCCCTATATGCAAGCTATCAACCCTATCAGCAAAACCAATTGGGAAGGTATAGGGGTAGTACCCGATAGTATCGTGAAATCCAATATGGCATTGTATACCGGTCATCTTTGGGCATTGAAGACTATTCTGAAATTTACGACCGATACGGCTCAAAAGATAATTCTGGCCGACCAGATCCAAAAGGTCCAAACAGCTCGACCTGAATTTCGAAAAGTGCAATTTATTCTAGAGGGATACACCAATGCAAAAGAAGTGGTTCTTTCGGGTTCGTTCAATTTTTGGGAAACAGACCTAAAAATGACCAAAAGAAACGATAAATGGGTAGCGGAAGCAGAGGTCAAACCTGGAACGATAAGCTATAAATTTATAGTTGATGGGCGATGGATTACCGATCCCGCCAATCCAAATACCCATTTCCAGAACGGATATGTCAATTCCCTTTTGGAAGTTAACTAACCCTAAAAATACAGGCAATCAAAAAGTAACTATTCAAAAATCATCAACAATTAAAACTTGAATCAATGAAAATCAAACACATAATCTTCGTTTTTATGTACTCGATCGGCATTAGTACTTGGGGCCAAAGTTTTGACTACAAGACTATTACAACAGTAGAATCCATCGTACCAAACGGTTTGGGCAGATCTAGAATGATAGATCCCTTAGAAAGTAGGGATTACAAGGAGTTTACCGCTACTCGCAGCGCAGAGGATGACGAAAGGAATAAATCAGATAGGGGCGAAATCAGGATCAAAAATTTTGAGGAGACCAAGCTGTTGAACTTTTTCAATCTTGGCGGTATCCGTTTTCAAAATATTGCGGCCAATGATGCTGTGATCACCTCAAAGCTGAACAATCTGGCCGATCAGGGCTGGGAATTAGCCTTCGTAAACAGCGGTGTTGAAAGTTCGAATGGGGACGAAGATCCGAATGGCATTTTCATAACACGGTATATTTTCAAGCGTCCAGTATCCAGTAGCGAAATCCGGGTCAAAACGAATTAACATTTTTAAAATTTTAAAAAATTAAACCATGAAAAAGATACTTTATTTAGGAACGTTTCTTTTGAGTGCGGCACTAGGTGCTCAAAAACTACCCATACTAAATCCGAATGAATTACAGAACGATTTCCATTTTTTTAGGACTGCTCTTGAAGAGGCACACCCTGGTCTTTATCGATATACTTCAAAAGCACAAATGGATACACATTTTAAGTCTATTCAAAATAGTCTAAAAACACCGCTGTCGGAGCAGGAATTCTACAAGAAATTACTACCGTTGATTTCGGAAATAGGATGCGGGCATACCAAATTGCTCCCACCTAAAATTGATACTTACAACTATTATTATAATACACAGACTTTATTCCCGCTTCAACTATTTTTCGAAGGTGATACGGCTTATGCAGTATCCTCATACGGGAAGGAAATGCCCTTTAAGCCAAATACCCAAATTTTGGCCATTAACGGGGAGGGTATGAAAAAGATTGTCGAAAAACTAAAAAAAACACTATTCTCAGATGGCCGGAATACCACGTTCAAATATTATGAAATAAACAAATTTTTCAACGGTCTGTATGGTAACATAATTACCAACGTAGAAAATCCGCCAAATCGCTTTATCGTGGACTATCTCGAAGATGAAATTGAAAAAACGGTTACGCTTAATCCGGTTACTTTGGAAGAAATCAAGGCGAAACAGCAAAACGAAAATCCAGAGACTCCTTTTCAATTGGAAATTACCGAGGACCACAAAACGGCCGTTATGACCATAATTTCCTTTTGGCCCGATGACAAATCAAATTTCAAGAATTTTCTTAAATCCTCTTTTACAGAGATCCGTGCCAACGAAGTCGAGAATTTAATCCTTGATCTGAGGAATAATGAAGGAGGCAAGGATGCCTATGGTGCCTTGTTATTATCGTATTTGGTAGATAAATCGTTTTCATACTACGATCGGTTGGAGGCCGTCACCGATAAAAAATTTTCCTTTCACGAACATGCCCGCCTGCCCAAATTTTATGGGTTGATGCGTGGAATGTTATCCAAGAACGATAACGGCAAGTACCTATGGAAGAAAAACAAGAACCTCAAAATTCAAAAACCACAAAACAATCCTTTTCTAGGAAAGGTCATTGTATTAATCAATGGCGGCAGCTTTTCTGTAACCTCGGAGTTTGCGGCCGTGGCGCACCACCTGAAACGTGCTGTGTTCATCGGGGAGGAGACAGGAGGTGGCTACCATGGCAATAATAGCGGTGCCTTTGCCATTGTCAAGCTACCCAATTCCAAGATTGATCTCGGCATACCACTGTTGGCTTATTATACCGCGGTTGGGGACTATGCGTTCAAAGACCAGGGTGTCATTCCAGATTACGAGGTAAGACCAACTATTGAAGGGAAGTTATTCAAAAAAGATGAGGTTATGGAACGGGCCATGGAAATACTTAAAGAAAATACCGAATCACGTCAGTTGGTTTTCAAGACGGATTTATAATTAAAAAAAGGCAAATGAAACAAAAAATCAAACTAGTATTCACTTTAGGCATGCTAATATCCATTATGGGAATTTCACAAAATCCAATTGAGAAAGACCGATTAAAAGCCGAGGCCGAACGGTTTATAACGATTTACAATACAGGGGACACGTTGCAATATCACAGATTTTTAAGCACGATTTCCAGCGACGGGGAAACTGTCAAACGCACGCTACAAGGCCATAAAAACACGTATAACCTGTTAGGGAAAGTAGAAGTGAAAGATTGGGTGTATGTTTCTACCTCCAAAATGGATCTGATAGTAAAAGAAGGCAAATACGATACGTGGTGGAGGTTTATGATATCCACGGACGAAAACCAAAAGTTTTTGGAGCGAAAGATAATTCCCTTGCCGTTACCTGAAATTGGTCTGAAGTCTGGTAAATTGAAAAAAAAGGAACTACAGGCCGCGCTTGACGACTACATCACCCATAAGCTAGACAAAGGCTTTTCGGGAAATGTATTCATCTCAAAAAGTGATAAAACATTATATAACAAATCATTCGGAAAAGATACCAAAGGGAAGCCCAATACCCTGAACACCCAATTTAGCCTCGCTTCGGCGGGCAAGATGTTTACCGCAATAGCAATCTTACAGCTACAAGACCAGAAAAAATTGGATCTGGATAATACCGTCGTCACATTTTTACCCGATCTAAAGAACAATAAACTACATGCTATTACCTTGGCCCAATTGCTTACTCATACCTCGGGAATGGGCGATTTTTTCGAGAGTCCGTTATACGAAAAATTAAAGGACGACTTGGTATCCTCGAAAAGCTTTATGCCGTTTATAGAAGCCGACAAACTTCATTTTGCTCCAGGAACTGATTTACGCTATAGTAATACAGGATTTGGTCTATTAGGAATAATTATAGAAAAAATTAGCGGGCTAACTTTTCAAGAATATGTGGAGGAGAACATTTTTGAGCCATTAAAAATGAAGTATACCGCTGCCGGAACGGGTGCGGGTGGCGGCACATCAACAGTAGGCGACATACATCTGTTCCTAAGAGGTTTGAACAACGGCCAATTATTAGGCCCCAGCACCCAAAAATGTCTGTTCGATGAAACGGTAGATGGCCACTATGGTTACGGAACGGAGCACCACCTCATTGGTCATGAACATATCGTAGGCCATAGCGGCGGATTCATCAACGTTTGTGTGGAACTGAACCTTTACCCGAACACAAATCATATTGCCATCGTACTGTCAAACACCGAGCCTCCATTTGGGCATTTTCTTTCTAACAAAATCAAGGAATTGTTGGTAAGAAGACCAAATGTATCCATATAAAACGGCCACTGCTAGATTCAAGATTGCGAAGTCTAGTTTTTCATGAATTTTTACAAAGCCTAATGGCGAAGTACAATAAATGTCATAAGAATATTGCATAACGTTTGAATTTTTATCGGTGATTCTCACATTGTCAAAATCTAAATAGAAATTATTATGAAAGAATTTATTAAACTTAGTTTATTTCTTTGCCTATTTCTTTGCTCCAGAGGCGAGATACAAGGGCAAATGCCAGTTTCGGTCAAGGTTTACATTGATAGCGCTCTTCATATAATGCAATCCAAATCTTTATTTGGAAAGAACTTAAATTGGCATCAGATAAGAGATTCGGCATACGTAAAGGCAAAAGATGCCAAGACTTATAGCGAAGCCTTTCCGGCGATAGTATACGGATTTCAACAATTGAAAGACTATCATGGTATGGCAATGAATGAAACTTCTTCTTACAGATACCCGCCTCCCATAAATTTTGATGAGGTACTTGGTGAAGCTATAAAAAAGGAGTTTTTAAAAGGTCCAAGAATTGTGACCGAATATCTTGCAAATGATATAGGGTATCTTAGAATTCCTTCAATGAACATTACCAATCAAGAAGATATTGACCAAAGGGCAAAAATGTTAAGAGATTCATTGTGCAGTCTTCTTGAAAAGCGGCCTAAATCCTTGATTATTGACCTCCGAATGAATACGGGAGGGAATTCAGCCCCCATGATTACTGGGATAGAACCCTTGCTCACTGATACAATCTTAGGTTATGGGGTGGACAGGGACGGAAAGTTTCTAGCACCTTCTAAAATTAGAAAAGGAGTAGCCATTGATGAAAATGGTAACAAACTGGCGAATATACAAGAAAGTTGTTCCAATAAGGTTCATATTCCTATGGCCGTACTGATCGGGAAATCTACCATTAGTTCAGGAGAGATACTAGCAGTCTATCTCAAACAACAACCAAATGTTAAGGTCTTTGGCGAATCAACACCTGGTTTTTGCAGTGCGACTGAAGGTTTTTTATTTATGAAAAATCAAGGCTACCTTTTACTCAGTGTAAATAAAATTGCGGACGGAAAAAAATATGTCTACGAAGAGTTGTCCGTGAAGCCTGATGTCTATGTCAAAAGTAATGATGATTATGATAAGCTGCTGGATGACCCCACAATTTCTGCAGCCATAAAATGGTTAAAAAAATGAAAGAAATTACCTTTTTTAAAGCAAAAGAAAAATCTTAAAGTATACTGTGGAGCGTTTAATTTTTATACTGTCCAATTTTCAGGACTTCTTTTTTCTCTTTGTTCGATCCGGCAAAAGCAATCAAAAATATATCCTTCGTGCGCAATGACATTCTGGTATTCGATTGGTCGCCAGCCCATTAAATACCGTTCCATCATCGCTGATTGACAATGCAATGGGGTCTCTTTTCTTAGGGTACGGATGGGACACCAAAATATACTTTCCATTGCTTAATCTTAAACCCTAAAATTTTGATCGAGCATCAGGAAAATTATTAAACAGCTTATTTGTTCCTTAGGATTTTCGATTTGTTGTACTCATAATTCATCCGGGCGATATTAAGCACCGATATATCTTCAGGACATTCTACCTCGCAAGCTTCCGTATTGGTGCAATGCCCAAAACCTTCTTCCTCCATCTGATTGACCATAGCCACTACCCTTTTTCTTGTTTCTTTTTGACCTTGTGGCAAAAGTTCCAATTGGGTAATCTTAGCACTTGTAAACAATGCTGCACTCGAATTTTTACAGCTTGCCACACAGGCGCCGCATCCTATACATGCAGCAGAGTCAAAAGCAGCTTCTGCAATTTCGTTGGCAATTGGTATGGTATTGGCCTCCGGAGCTTGACCCGTATCTACAGATACATACCCTCCCGAGCTAATAATATTATCCAAGGAAGATCGATTGATTTTCAGGTCTCTTACTAAGGGGAAAGCGGATGCCTTAAAAGGTTCCACATATATGGTATCCCCATCGTTGAAAGAACGCATATGAAGCTGACAGGTAGTGGTGTTTTTTAAGGGACCATGGGCTATGCCGTTTATCATGACCCCACATTGGCCACAAATACCTTCTCTGCAATCGTGGTCGAACTCTACGGGGCGTTCCGCTTTCTTAACCAGTTTTATATTTAGCATGTCTAACATCTCCAGAAAAGACATTTCTTGATGAACATCATCCAAAGTATATTCTTTAAATCCTCCCTTGCTTTGGCTATTTTTTTGCCGCCATATTTTTAAGTGTATTTTCATCATCTTTTATTTATAGCTTCGCACGGAAGGTGTTACGGATTCAAAAATTAAGGTTTCCTTATTCAATATCGGTGTGGCGGGATTCTTGTTCCATTCCCAGGCGGATGAATAGGAAAAACGGGCATCGTCACGTTTGGCCTCACCTTCCTCTGTTTGATATTCTGTTCTGAAATGGGCTCCACAAGATTCTTCCCTTTGTAGGGCATCAATACACATAAGTTCTGCAATTTCCATATAATCCGCTACCCTACCGGCTTTCTCAAGTTCACTGTTCACTTCTGAAGCATCGCCGGGTACAATAAGGTTTTCCTTAAATTCTTTTCGTAATTCTCGGATGTTTTCAATAGCTTTTTCAAGACCTTCTCTAGAACGGGACAAACCACATTTATCATAAAGTTCGCTTCCCAGTAACTTATGGAATTCTTCGGCTGTTTTGTTGCCCTTTGTAGCGAGAAATTCTTCTAGCTGATTTTTAACCGCTTCTTCTGCCTTGTCAAATTCAGGATGATGGATATCTGTTTTTGGATTCTTAATTTCGTCTGCCAAGAAATTTTGCAGGGTATACGGCAAAACGAAATAGCCGTCAACGCAAGCTTGCAATAGGGAGTTAGCCCCTAGTCTGTTTGCTCCGTGATCCGAAAAATTAGCCTCCCCAATGGCAAAAAGCCCATGAATAGTGGTCATAAGTTCATAATCTACCCAAAGGCCTCCCATAGAGAAGTGGGCAGCGGGAGAAATTTTCATCGGCTCCAAGTAGGCATCTATACCGGTAATTTTCTTGTACATCGTAAATAAGTTGCCATAGCGTTCTTCGATAATATCCTTTCCATATTCTTTTAGGGCCCTTGAAAAATCGAGGTAAACTGCATTTTTCAATACACCAACGCCTTTTCCTTCGTCAATTTGTTCTTTGGCCGATCGAGATGCGATATCCCGTGGGGCAAGGTTTCCAAAAGCGGGGTATTTGCGTTCCAAATAATAATCGCGTTCTTCTTCGGGAATATCGTTGGCTTTTCGGGTATCATTTTTATCTCTTGGAACCCAAATTCTACCATCGTTTCTGAGTGACTCAGACATCAAAGTAAGTTTCGATTGGTATTCACCACTTTGTGGCAAACAGGTCGGGTGAATTTGTGTCCAACTCGGGTTGGCCATAAACGCTCCCTTTCTATGGGCCCGCCAAATTGCAGAAGCATTGCAGCCCATTGCCAAGGTCGACAGGTAATAGATTTTTCCAAAACCTCCGCTAGCCAGCACTACGGCATGCGCTCCGTGGCGCTCCATCTTTCCTGTATCCAAATTTCTGGCAATGATACCTTTGGCCTTGCCTTCAATGAGCACAAGATCTAACATTTCGTGTCTTGCATATAAGTTTACCTTACCGGTATTGACTTGTCGCATTAAAGCCTGATAAGAACCTAATAACAATTGTTGTCCCGTTTGGCCCCTTGCGTAAAAGGTTCGGGATACCTGTACACCGCCAAACGAGCGGTTTCTGAGGTAGCCACTATATTCTCTTGCAAACGGGACTCCTTGGGCAGTTGCCTGGTCTATTAAATTGGCCGAACATTCAGCAAGGCGGTAGGTATTTGCTTCCCGAGAGCGAAAATCGCCCCCTTTTAGGGTATCATAAAACATCCTGTACACACTATCCCCATCATTTTTATAGTTCTTCGCTGCATTTACTCCACCCTGTGCAGCTACAGAATGCGCCCTTCTCGGTGAATCTTGAAAGCAAAAACTCTTTACATTATAGCCCATCTCGGCAAGTGAAGCAGCCGCTGAAGCTCCTGCCAATCCCGTCCCCACCACAATAACTTCCAGTTTTTTTCGGTTATTGGGGCTTACCAATTTGGCCTCCTTTTTATAATTGCTCCACTTTTCACTAAGTGGCCCTTCCGGTATTTTTGCATTCAGATGATTTTCCATTGCGTCAGCCTTAGCGGTTTAGATAAATAAATATTGGTATTGCGATGTAACCCATGGTCATAATAATGGCGTATGCCATTCCTAAGAATTTTACTATTTTGGAATATAAAGGATGATATAGACCCAGTGTTCTATGCGCACTGAAGACGCCGTGCAGCAGATGATATCCTAGGGCAATGATGGCGATGACATACAAGATAACGTACCACAATTGGTCAAATGCCGCAATGACCAATGTGTATAAATCCTTATTTCCGTTTTTATCCACAGGAAGTTGTCCAAATTTAAAGTGGTACCAAAAATCTTTGAAATGAATAATCAAGAAGAGGAAAATTATACTTCCTAGAAACATCATATTTCGGGAATACCATTTACTTGCCCTTCCTCTTTTATCAATGGCATAGCGCGGCCCGTTAGCCTTTTTGCTTTTTAGGCTAAGGTAGATTGCATCTATGGTGTGCAATAGAATGCATATATAAAGGACAATGGCTATTACTTTTACTACGATATTGCCTGCCAATAAATGGCTATACCAATTATACTGTAACTTGGCTTCTTCTTCCGGCAATAAGAGTTGAAGATTCCCGAATAAATGAATGATAAGAAAAAACGAAAGGAAAAGACCTGTGAGTGCCATTAAATTCTTTCGGGTCAATGCGTTTTTAACGTACAACATACTTTATTTTTTGTTTACGATTGTTATTTCCCTATTTCCAGTCCTTTACACCATAACGGGGCAAGGCAAAAAATAATCAGCGCTATTACACTTCATAAAACCCATTTTCTGTCCAACTAACGAGTCCTAAATGACCAATTCTAAAAAGAATTGGTGCAGAATGGAGGCCGTATTGGTTGAAAGTTCTAAATATAACACCACAGAAACCCATAAACAAGGCCTGCATGGTAGGTCTTAAGCCTACAGCCTCATCAACTGAAAACATGGCAAAATTCATTAATGAACATATCGTTAAATATGATATATGTCATATTCATGTTTTTATATACTTAAATAGTGATTTCAAATTATGGAAGTGTTTGGCTAATAGACAAATAGCTATTGTATCTTCCTAGTGCGGGTAGTGATGGAATTCCATACGTTGATAAAAAATATTTGGAGTGGATGAAAAATAGTGTTTGGCTTCACTAATTTTTTTAATCTAATATTCCCATCGCAAAGATGATTCCAACAGGACGTTAACTAGCCCAATACCGTTGTCTTAACCGAAGGACAGAACTATTTCAGAAAAGAATATCCATTCAAGACCACTCAGATTGAAGGTCTAGATTTTTATAAATTTACGTAAATACAATATAGAATGCCGGCCTAAACTATTTTGACGTTTGTCCTATTGATTTTATCATCATTAGTAATGTGGAATATTTTAGTTGTCGAGATAGTCCTTGTTTTAAAAAAGGAATAAAATTAATAAGGAGACTTATTTTTAAAATTCAAGCTTAACAACTAAAAGTCGACCTCATCTCATTTTAACTCACAGATGTTTCACATAATCAGACATATCCAATTTATCCAAATCGGAGATTTTAATTTTCAGGACTTCTATTTTCTGTTTGGTCGATCCGGCAAAAGCGATCAATATATAGCCTTCGTGCTCAATGACATTCGGGTAATCGATTTGTCGTCCACCCATCAGATACCCCATTTTATTAAATACCATTCCATCATCACTGATCGACAATGCAATGGGGTCTCTTTTCTTAGGGTGCGGATTGGACACCAAAATATATTTTCCATTACTTAATCTTAAACCATGAAATTTTGATCGGGCATCCGGAAAATCAGTTTGTACCGGTTTAGACCAACTACGGCCATTATCAATAGAGAACGAACGATACAGATAACCACTTTGTCGGTTATCACGGAACATTGCCATAAGACTTTTTCCATCGGGTAGCACCCACCAATAAGGCTCTTCTGCCGACAATTCGCTGTTGGTTCCTAAAACAGGGAAAACCTCCCATTTATCCTTCCCTTCGATACCGCCCACCATAAAATCTACACCTTTATCCGTATAATCATAAGACCTTCGCGACATCATTAGTTCTCCCGATGGTATCTTCTTAGGCGGAAAATTATTGATCGCATTATCCATTATTAGACCATCATCTTTCCAAGTTTCACCGGTCTCATCCCATTTAAATGCCCTTAGCTCTAGACTGGGGCCAAAAAAACCTGCTGCCTCATCTAAAGATGCCAATGCCAGAAGTTCACCGTTATAGTGCCAAAAGCCCCTCGAAATCCAGCGCATTCCTTTAGGGTTTCTTGTATTGTAAAATTCTGAGGATGGGCCTGAATTTGGTGGATATGGGGTCATCATCTTAGGCATGGTCCATTTGATTCCATCAAGACTTGTGGCGTATTTTACCAATTGCCCCACTCGATCCTCGACACCGGGACCATCACTCCACATGAGCCAAAATTTATTTGCATGGAAGGTCAAATAGTTGTGCTGATTGACTCCCCCTTTTAAAGTATGGCCTGAAAAGGTATATTCTAAACTATCCCCGGCGTCTTGAACATTACTGACAACCACATGTTCATACGGAATTTTTGGCAGCAGGTCAAAATTGATATCATGTGGTTTATCAAACCAATCCCCTTGAAGCATCAGCGGAGATTCTGGGTTATTAGCCGCATTTGGATAATTTTCCGTTTTCACCTCTTGGCACCCAATAATCAAAAATAGCGATGTAAAAAACATGATACTAAAAACAGGTATTCTACTTAACTCTGTATTCATTTGCTCCCAATTATTCATATTCCGGAATTTACAGTTTTCATTTTTATTGCGTGTGAACCTAATTCAATTGATCTAATCAAAGCGAAGTAGCATATTTTGGTATAGTAAGGCGAACTTCAACTATCTTATTCAAATTTCTACGTTTATACGTTATCCATATTCAGGCCCAGCAATTAAATACTGGGTTCCTAATAGTCCAGAAGCTGGGTTCTCCTTTTGATACATCCGAATGAAATGTCTTTTTTTGCTAAATCCGATACCTTTCAAAAAACTAATTTGATCTTTTTTATCGGCAACAATGTCAAGAAGTACTGGTTGAGATTCTAGTTCATTTAGTGCTTTCAGAATTAAAACCTCACCAATCTCGGGGGAAGATGCCATTAGAGGCCCCATGTGATAATATTTGGAACCGCTCCTACCCAAAATAAAACCTTCAATTTTACCATTCTTCTCAACTACAAAAGATTTTTTTCGATTATTCGAGAAAAGAAACGCTATGAGCTCCTTTCGATTGGCACCAAAGGCGGTTTTATCATACGCAGATATATTGGCTATGTCTTTATATGTAATAAGTCGAATGTTTTCGTTATCAGGGGAATTTAATGTTTTCGAAGAAGCGCAGGTTGCTGTCATGCGCAGAATTTCATATTCCTCTTGAAAACCAAATTTTGCATACACTTTTTGACCGGCCGGGGTTGCATCGAGCTTGATTGATTGACTTGGTTTTATCCCTTTAATTATATTTGATAACAACGTTTTGCTAATGCCCCTACCCCTGTAGTTTTTATCGACCAATACCATGCCTATCCAAGTAACGTAGTCATAATTTAAAGCTGTTGCGGTACCGATGAGCCTATCGTTATCAAACACGCCGAGACACAAATTCTCCAGGTTTTCAATCAAAAAAGCCCAGTCATGTTCCGTTTGATTCCAGCTTTCATTGTCCGATAAGAGGATAGCTTTACTAACATCGTGCAGACCCAAGCGCCTTAACCTGAAAGTATCGCTCTCTTTACCCATGTCATTACAATTACTTACATACCAATCTTTGCATCCACATAACGAGACCGATTTTAGTGCTGCCCTAAATGATTTAAAGCCAACCAGGCCATCAAGCCGCCGCCAAGTTCCAATGCAGTTTCATCTATATTAAAAGTTGCGGTATGTAATCCGGAAGTAATATTTTCCGCTTCATTGCCCACACCCAAAAGATAAAAGCAAGCGGGTTGTTTTTCAGCATAATAGGCAAAGTCTTCAGCGGCCATCCATTGATCCAAAGACACCACATTGTCTTGCCCCACATAGGAAACTGCACTCGACTTCATTTCTTCGGTCAAGGCCTTGTCATTCTCAAGATACGGATATCCGTGATTGATGCGTAGTTCACATTTGCCGCCCATACCTTCGGCTATCGATGTTAACATGTGTTCCAGTTTCTTCAATGCTACTTTACGCCATTCCCTATCCATAGTTCTGAACGTTCCTTCTATGGTGACTTCATCGGGAATTATATTAATGGCGCCATTGGCACACACTTTACCAAAAGACAGTACAGAGGGTACTTTTGGTGATCCCATTCGACTGACCAATTGTTGGGCCGCTACGATAAGGTGCGACGCTATTAAAACAGGGTCGATGAAATGTTCGGGCATTGCCGCATGCCCTCCTTTTCCGGTTACTTTTATAAATAGCTCGTCCATACTGGCCATAAACTTTCCAGAACAAAAGCCCACCTTTCCCACCGGGATATTTGGCTGCACGTGCTGGCCAATATGCGGTACTATGCCTAATTCTTGATATTCGGTCTCTTTCATAACCAGGCTTGCCCCGCCCGGCATAACCTCTTCCCCTGGTTGGAATAGTAGTTTTACCGTTCCTTTGAACCGGTCCCGCAATTCAAACAGAATTTTGGCACAAAGCAAAAGGGAAGCGCTATGTACATCGTGTCCACAGGCATGCATTACCCCCGTGTTTTTTGAAGCATAGGATATCGAATTGGCCTCTTGGATCGGCAATGCATCCATATCGGCGCGCAACAGTAGCGTTTCACCTTGGGCATGACCGTGTACAGTGGCTAAAATTCCGGTCTCTGCTACCGAAACAAAGTCGGTAATACCAATATCTTGCAGTTGTTTTTTTATATGTGCCGAAGTTTTGAACTCTTGAAAAGAAAGTTCCGGATTTTGGTGTAAATACCTTCGTACTTCCACAAAATCGGGAGCATACTTTTGGGCCAATGTCTTTATATTTTCTTGTAAATTCACATGTATCTAGTTTTTTTCCACGGTCACAACAAGCGGATGGTTCAAGCGCTCTGAATAATAGAGCACCTCATCCTCAGGTTTCTCCGAGTCGGCATTGAATATAAAATAAGCATTTTTTTCATGGTATCTACTACCTTTGGGAATAGCCAAAATGGTATCGGCGACAAGAATCCGGTTCCAATAACGGCCATTACCCACCGACTTACTGATTTTAGTATACGGCTTATGTAGTGGTGATGTATTGCCATCAAGGTTCGTATTGTCATATTCAAGCCTAATGGAACCAAAACCATAGCCTTTGTCTTTATTATAGAATGCCAACCAAGGAGTGTCATCCGTAATGTGTTCTTTCTCTAAAACATCAAGTTCCTCATCGTACAGGCCTAAATTTATAATCGAATTATCGGGTTTGGCAAAAATGATATGGGTAAAAAGGCTATCCATAGTCATTTCATCATTCCTCAAAAGGCTTAACTCCACATCCTGGGTTACTGTCATGGTGGAAGAAAATTCAAAATAAGGAAGGCCGGCGTAAAATTTATATTTTCCCCTTACATTAATTTCCGGAACACTATCGGTCTCACCCGTGCGGATTTTTGTTACTGTATAAGGTCCGTTGCCCTTAACACTATTCTTTGATGATGGAGACAAACTTTCCATCGTATAGTAACGGTCTGAATCGCTTTTTGAAAAATTGGGTGCCCAATGAATGGGAGTCCTATGATTTCGATGCAGTAATTGATTGTTGAATCCTTTTAATTCTAAATTCAGTACTTGTCCTCCTCTTTTATCTTTATTTGTTCCAAAGTGGGCGGTATAATGTTCATTTTCAACAAATACGGCTTTTTCGGAATAATATAAATCACTTCTTAAAGTATCTTTTGCTTTATCATGCTTCTCAATACTGAATTTCTTTACTTCATGGGGATTCATAGCAACAGGAAAGACAATTCGTACCCCAGTCCCGTTCTCGTTTCTAATTGTATCCGTTGTTTGAACGGGAACAACAACACCATCGAGACCGACTGCAACCAAGCTCTCTGTAGGTTTCAAAATATGCCGTAGGGAAATGTCTGCCTGTACATATTCTAAATTTCGTTCTAATCCATTTTGTTCCGCAACAGAAATAGTAACTAATGTCGTTGGTTTCGTACAACCGGATGCTATAAGCAACAAAAAGACGATTATAGGATTGCCATATTTAAGAATTGCCAAGCTCATTTTTTATTTGCTGCCGATATTAAGATTTACCATATATTTTGTCCTCTTCAAAAGAATCGTCTTATAAGTTGTTCTTCCAACTTTCAATATTTTCCATAACAAAAGCATCATCGTTCAATTCTGGATATTCTTGATATACCCTGTCTATTTCCTCTTTTTGCCCGGGAGACATCTCTTCGTTCTCGTCAAGACACCATGTGCCTTCTAAAAGTCCTTGTCTACGGAGCACTTCATGGATTCCCGCGATACATCCCCTAAAATTGTTCTTGGCGTCGAAAAATGCGGCATTGGCGTCGGTTACCTTGATATTCTCGGTAAGCATTGCCCTGCTCATTTGGTTCCCCCCTTTTTTAATCTCCTTTACCGTTTTCAACAATTCGACCGCCTTTTGGGTCCAAACCGCCCAATGACCAAGCAGTCCGCCCACAATCTCTTTATTCACTATTCCCTTATCCGTCATTATTTGATAGGTGGTCAAAAGGTCGTTAACGATATTATCATCGTTGCCGGTGTAGATAGCAATATCATTGCATCGTGAAGACTTACAAACCGCCCTAACCACTTCGAGGGATTGATAGCGATTGAACGGAGCTATTTTAATGGCCTGCACGCTCGGAATCTCAGAAAAATCTTTCCAAAATTTTTCGCTAAGTACTTTTCCACCGACCGAAGGCTGTAGGTAAAACCCAAACAAGGGCATGTGTTTCCCGATTTCACGGGCACGGTCTAGTAAAGCGCTTTCAGACCAATCGCCCAGTCTATTTATGCTTACCAATACCAAATCATAACCCAATTTTTTTGCAATCAGCGCTTCCTTTACTGCCTGTTCGGATGGACCACTGACCCCTGCTACTTTTATAAATGGCCGCTTCGGTCCTATTTTAAAAACCTCGTCGGCGGCTACGGACAATACTTTTTCGAACAGATTTATCTTTGGATCTCTGATAGCGAACTGTGTGGTATGTACTGCTACGGCAATACCCCCTGCACCGGAGGCAACGTAATATCTGGTCAATAATCGTTGATGGAATTCATCAAAGTTCCTTTCCGAATCCAAGGCCAATGGATATGCCGGTATTACCGTGCCATTAAAAAGCAGTTCCTTTATTTCCGGTTTCAATTCTTGTTGCATACGTTTAAAAATTGCCTTTACGTTGTTGAAAATGAGTGGGTTTCCCTAAATCTTCCCCACCGTTCATGACCCAATGGGCCGTCCATTCTATGATTTCTTGGAGCTTTACCTTAGGCTTTCCAAAGAGTTCAAAAGAATAAGAGGCGTCGTTGAGTAGTGCGGTAGGTGCCGATGTGCCGGTGAATTCAACAGGTTTGTCCATCAATTCCCCAAATTTGCCGGCCAACCATTCGATGGAAATAACCTCTGGGCCCGTACAATTCAACTTTTGGGGAGGTGTCGTACAATGCCGTAAGGATCTCAGCGCATAACTATTGGCATCACCTTGCCAAATGACATTCACATAACCCGTGGTGATATCGATCGGTCTCTTATTGAATACCGATTTTGCTACCTCGCACAACACCCCATATCGAAGATCAACGGCATAATTCAATCGAAAAATTACCATCGGTGTATTATTTTTGATAGCAAAGTGTTCAAAAACTCTTTCCCTACCCAAACAAGATTGCGCATATTCCCCGATGGGGCTTGGTGCCACGCTTTCATTTGCCCCGGTACTTTCTACAGGCATAAACGGATAGATGTTGCCGCTTGAAAAGACCACGATTTTTGAATCTTTGTATTTTTCGGCGACCCTTCCTGGGAGGTAAGCGTTCATGGCCCAAGTAAAATGCTCGTTCCCGGAGGTGCCGAATTTATTACCCGCCATATAGATAACATTCTTGCAATCGGGCAAGCTCTGTAAAAAATTTTCATCCAACAGGTCTCCCGCTATAGTCTGCACTCCATAGGCCTCCAGTTCGTCCCTCATCGCTTTGTTCGAAAATCTCGAGGCACCTATTACTTTTTTATCAAGACCTCCTTCCTGAATCGCATTAATGGCCAATTTGGCCAGACTAGGACCCATTTTTCCTCCTAGGCCCAAGATCATAATATCACCTTCTACATTCCTTAGGTCATCGATAAGTTCTGGCGTGGTTTCCGCCAGTTTCACCTCAAGGTCATGTACATTTTGAATTTTCATTTATTTACAATTTGTATTAATCTAATCATTCCGTTTGGTAGGCAAAAAATAAATTTTGTCTATACCTGTTTTAGGTTTCCTATCTAAAAAATAAATAATCGATGCTATAAGCCGACATCAGTAAAAGAACGAGAATTCCCAAGGCCCCCATAAAGTTCGAATATTTTGAATTCCTTAATTCGAGGGACATTTTTTTGGAGTTTGCAAAAATCAGAATGATGACAGCGGCCAAAGGCACAATCATAATCGTTATCCCTTGGGCGAAAATGATGAGCTCCAACGGAAGTGCTCCAAAAATGTAGGCAACTACGGCCCCGATCAGCACCACTAAAATTATCATCAATCTGACTTTGAAGCTGCTCAAGTTGCTTTCGGAAAAAAAAGTATCCGCCAATATCACCCCACCGATCGTGGCATTGCCCACCATCGACGAAAATGACGCAGCAAAAAAACCGATCATAAAAACACTCGAAGTGAACGGTCCGAACAAGGGCTCCAACGCCATTCCCAGGTCAGACGCACTGCGTACCTCAATATTGTTTTGGTGAAGCACCGCCGAAGCACAAAGCATTACCAAAGTAGAAAGCAGTCCTAATACTATAATCCCGTTGCGACTTTCCCTCATGCAGTCTTTCACTTCGGTACGTTTCCATCCTTTTTCCCGTACCAAGTAAGACTGATAAAAGGCGCCTACAATGGAGAAACTCGATGCGGTCAAGGTAATAATGAGGTACTCGGATCCTTTAGGAACCGAGGGAATGAACCCTTTGAGTATCTCGGAAATATCGGGTGCCGCCATAATGATAGTGAGCAAAAAAGAAAGTAGCATAAGCGCCACCAACCCGATCATTAATTTTTCTAAAATTTTATAAAAAGATTTAAAAAATAACAGGAAAATAGCGGCCGAGGTAAATAGTATAATCCAAAGTATCAAGGATGTAGAAAAAAGTTCGGAAAAGGCGACAGCGGCGCCCACCGTATTACCGGCTTGAAAAGAGGCAGTTGTCAGAAAAATACCGATACCGACCATAAATGCAAGCGGCTTGCCCAATTCGTTCTTTATTCGTTCTATAAAAGAAACGGAGCTATCAAGTCCGATCCTGGCCGACATATTTGTAAATGCCGTCATCAATATAACTGTCAGTATCAATACCCAGAGCAACGAATATCCGAAACTGGCGCCCAACTTGGTATTTATTGTGAGGCTTCCCGGACCAAAGACCAGGGCCGCAGTAATAATGCCGGGACCGATTTTTTTTAAATACCTATTTAGTTTTGAGCCTTCCTTTTTTGGGGGAGTTGGCATATAATCTCATTTTAATATTAATATTATTCAGTTTCTAGATGACTATATCGATTGGGCATTTCACCAAATACCGACCTTCACTGAATTTAAAGTACCTCAACTTTACCTGGCACTGGTATACTATAGTTACCATCAGGGCCCGGCATAGAAGGCATCTCGGCATCCCAATTAAACTCTTTGGGTAAAATACTTTTTTTAGATTTTAAGGCTTCCTCAACCGTGATTATTTGCCCAGAGTGAATAGCCATTCTCCCTACAATAGTGGTCAAGGTAGACTTTGCTCCATAGTCCACTTGATTTAGCGGTTTATTATTGATTATCGAATTAATGAAGTCGGACTGACATTTTTGGGTCGGACCTACTGTCTCCTCTTGATCACGATACCTCCATATCGGTTCATTCGCCGTATTGTAAATCTCAGATTTTTCGTTGGCATAACCTTTTGTCCCTTGAATATGGAAACCGACCTTATTCCATGTATTATCCATAGTTTTGGACTGAACGTGTAACTTGATCTTATTGGAATATTCAAATTCTGCATAATGGTGGTCGTAGGTATTCCCTTGGTCGGGCCCATTAAACGATTGCCTTCCACCTAATCCTTGGGCTACCTCCGGATAATCGTTCATAAACCAATTTATCAAATCTATTTGATGAATGGTCTGCCCCGCCAATTGGCCTCCCCAAAGCCAAGTAAAATACCTCCAGTTTCTCACCTGATAATTCATTTCCGTCTGGCCCGGTTGCCGGGGATGTATTTTAGGTGCGCCTACATTGTAATACACATCTAAAGATGTTATATCTCCAATCATACCGCTATCGATTTGCTCTTTCATCTTCTGATAACCGTTTTCATAGCGCAGCTGAAGACCTACACCTAAATTCAGGTTCTTTTGCTTTGCCAATTCGTTGATTCCCATTACCTTATGATATCCAGGAATATCTACGAACAAAGGCTTTTCTATAAAAACATGTTTATCGGCTTTTACGGCAGCTTCAAGATGGAGCGGTCGAAACGGTGGCGGTGTGGCCAAAAGAACTACATCACAACTCTCGATAACCTTTTGATAGGCATCAAAACCTATGAACTTTTTGGAATCAGGAACCTCCACTTGATTTCCATAGGTATTCTTTAGATTCTGATAAGCACTGTTTAACCGATCTTCAAAAACTTCACCAAGGGCCACTAATTTTACCGCCTTTGATGTCTTAAGTGCTTCATGTGCCGCACCGGTTCCTCTACCACCACAGCCTACGAGACCAATACGTATTTCCTTTTGTTGGCCAGCACCAAAAGCCTTCATTGGAAAACTACTCAACAATGCTCCTCCTGCTATGGCAGTTGCCCCAGTCTTTACGAAATTCCTTCTTCCGTTATCCGTTTTTTTTCCGTTCATGATTAGTTGCTATTTTTTATTTATTAGGACACCTACTCCTTTTTTCTCTATTTTCCATTTTATCACTTGACCTAACCTTTATGGTTTTCTCAAATACAAAATCGAATTCTCTGAAAAGATACAATTTCCGATAGTTTTACCCTAGAAACCCAATTCATTTTCCCTTTATAAAACGAATTGTTACTCTCTAATAAATCAAGCCGACAGCTAAACAAACTCCCACCAAAACCATGGGCATAAGCGGAAGGTTTATCTATATTTCAACACAAACAAAGAAACTCCAATATGGTTTAAGACTGCATCGCAGACAAATTTCATTTTTCCTTCTTCTTACGAAGAAAAAGCTTTTTTATGCAAGTAAAAGTGAAAAGTGAATTTCATCGTTCCCATATACTAAGATTAAAGACCGGTGTATTGCTTTTGATACTCAAAAAAAAGAATAGCCTGTGTTGGGGGCTAACACCATTCAAAAACTGTTGCCATAAAGCGCTGCCTTCGAAAAACAATTATAGAGAAAATAAACTATGACTATTATTGCGGTATTTACGTTGAGCAAAGGATTTATAGATGCAATCTTAAAACTTATACTCACCTAATAACCTGATAATTACGTTGATATATTAGAAACAGAAATCGATACTTAACCATTGCCGGTGAACTACCACAATATCTTTTACTAGCCCCACCATCAACTTCTTTAATAGTGGGGTTAGTTCTATCTATCTTATTATTATTCGATCACTTCTAGCGGTGGTACGTTTCTTTCATAACCATCATAACCATAATTCTGGTTAATTACACCTAATGTATTAGCAGTAATTATTTTAGAGGGAATAGGCCAGAGTACATGGTAAGGTTCCATACCCGCTGTGTTACCCAGTAAAGTGACTTGCTTTTCATAGGTTTTATTATACTTCATTACGCGGTCATAATAAAAATTCTTGTCTCCGAAGCCACTGAGGCTATAACCATCTCTATTCTGCTGTGCTAGTATATATGACACTCTTACTAATTCTGAATGTCTAGGGGCTTCTGCAAAAAGCTCTCTTGCCCTTTCATCAAAAATAAAATCAAGCGTGACATCTCCCGCTGATATCGGTATCGCGTTCGCTCTTCTTCTTACCATGTTAATATCATCAGCAGCACTTGCCAATTGATCTTTCCAGTAATAGGCTTCAGCCCTGAGCAAATAAGCACCGGCCAACCTGAATAAGTACCAGTCGCCATTTCCTCCCATAGGTCTTGCCGTAGGGTCATCTTGGGGAACATACATAATATAATGCGGCATTGCATAAATATACTTAAACGTATCAATTGCTTGCGCGAAGTACTCTTCTTTAACCGGTGTTCCGAAATCTACAGAACTAGGATTATTGTACAATAATTCATGCTTATCGACCCAGTTAATATCGGCACGTCTTAAATCTTGTGTGTTTTCCCAAGTCTGTCCGCCATAATTCCATAACTTATATTGATAATGATGGGTGAGGCGCACATTACAATTTCCTCTGCCTAGCGAATCATACATAACCTGCCCACTACCGTCAATTGTCATACCGGGTGCACCCTGACTATCCAACACAGCTGGCTGGAACCACTGAGCGTTGTAATTACGCATCGTATATAATCCATCGGACCGTGCATCGGAAGGAGCTTCATACCTATCTACAACAGCAAGTATTGTTTCTCTATTTTCAGAAGAATTGAAGTTTTTGGGACGATGAAGATCCCAAATCAGATTTCGGTTTGTATCAGCTACATCAACACCAAATCTATCTTCCATTAATGAGTAAGGCCCTTCGATAACCTTGTCTATGCTTGTAATAGCTTGGTCAAACTTACTGTTTGCGAGATAAACCTTTGTCAACAAATAATTCGCAGCTCCTTTAGAGATATCTCCAGGACCCGCAACATCGGGTAGCCATTGTGCAGCAAATTCCAAATCTTCCTCCATTTGAGTTAGAATAGTCCATCTGCTGGTTGTCTGAAAATCAAGCTTTTCGCCCGTAATTTCCTCATTTACATAAGGAACATCTCCATAGGTATTTACCAATCGATAATACCAATATGATTTGTGCCATAGGGCTTCCGCTAAAATTGCATTACGGTCGTCCTGACTATCCCACTCAATATCATCGATTCTCGATATAGCAACATTTGCATTCTTGATATGACCGAATGTTTCTGTGAAAAAATCTAAAAAAGGATAATATTGCGATTGATTCGGCGTAAGCTTATGGAAATCAAGTTGAGACCAAGGAGACGCTAAATCAGAAGCTGAATACTCAGCAGCTATAGAATTCAAATATCCGGTATTTTCACTTTTCAAAGCCTTTCTCAACGTATAAAGCATTGACTCAAACCCTTCCTTATCAACATACACATTTTCAGGGCTGAAAAAAGATAAAGGTTTTGGCTCTAACCAATCTTTCGAACATGAGGTGATCATGACAAACATAACCAAACCTAATATTGCAAGTTGTTTTTGTATTTTATTCATCTTTAAGGTTATTTAAGGTTATTATAATGTTATACTAAATCCTAATGAATATGTCTTTGTCAACGGATTGTTCAGCGATTCTGGATCCCATCCCGGCCATTTGGAAAAAGTGTATATATTGTGTCCAGAGAAAAATATTCTGGCATTAGACATACCATTACGCTCCATAAAAGCAGAAGGTACGTTGTATGACAAGGTCAAATCTTGTACCCTTACAAAAGAATTTGGTTTATATATTTGAATTCCACCACCATACACTGTTGTATTGGTAATCAAACGCGGATAATCATTTATTGGATTGTCTGCTGTCCAATAGGGAATATTCACTTCATTTCTTCTATCATAAGTATCGCTACCCCCATTTCGAAGCGCATAAGAGAATGCTCCTAGTTGACCAAATTCACCTCTTAGAAAAATTGAAGCAGAAAAGTGTTTTAAGAAATTAAACTGATTTCTCATTCCCAGTCTAAACCGAGGTTCTGTGTACCCAATAAACTGTTTATCGGTTAATTCATCATAGGTTCCGTCACCATCAATATCTTCGACTTTCCAGTCTCCTGGCTCTAATCCAACAGCAGCAGCGCCGGCAGCCTCATCAACTTGCCAAATTCCCAAGGTTTTATAATCCCAAACAGCATCTATAGCTTGACCTGGAAACCATTCATTTGTATAATCGGGCAATTCAACACCATTTTCATCAAAATTGCTGAATAATTTATTAATCTTATTTCGGTTAAGAGCAAAAGTAAGATCCGTTTTCCATGTTAAATTCTCATTGCTGATATTAACTGTATTCAGCGTCATTTCTACACCACTGTTCTGTAACTCACCAAGGTTCGATAAAATCGAAGAATACCCGGTAATTTCAGGTAATTTTCGCTCCATCAGAAGATCTACTGTTTTCATGAAATAGACATCAGCGGCAAAATTTATACGGTTATTGAACATGCCCATGTCAAGACCAAAATTGAGCGATTCCGTTTTCTCCCAACGCAAAGACTTATTAGCTAAAGTACTGTTGTATACACCAACCTGGGTATTGGTTCCATCATAATAAATATCTGATTGTGTTTGAGCCAATGAGCCATAAATATCGATATCGCGGTTACCGTTTATTCCCCAAGACGCTCGGAGTTTCATTTGATTTATTTGGTCAACATTAAAAAAACCTTCATCAGAAACTTTCCATGCCAGCGCTACAGCGGGAAAGACAGCTCTTGGATTTTCTTGTCCGAATGCAGAGTACCCGTCTCTTCTCACAGACGCTGTTAGAAGATATTTATCATTAAAGACATAATTTAATCGTGCCATTGATGCATCAGCAGTAGATTCTTTGTCGTTCGTGCTTACCGCAGGATTTACGCCATATTGAAGGCCATTATAACCAAGGTTTTGATTTGGTGTAAATTGCTCATTCTGTAAATAAGAATAGGTGGACTTATTTTGCTCTGCACTTTGCAATAATGTTAAATCGAAAGAATGTGCTCCATATGTCTTCTTCCATGTAATTATATTATCCAATATCCAGTTAAAGGAATTATACTCTTCCCTTGTTGCATACCCACTTTGACCACCTTGTATTGTTTCAGACGACCAAAAATTGTAATCTCCCGAAAATTCAAATCTAGGTTGGAAAGATAATTTATACTTAATACCGAATGGTAATTGAATATTTGTATATAAGGTACTAAATAACGAGTTAATTTTATTGGAACGATCTTGTCCGTAATATTCAAGTAAAGGATTCGCAACGGTAAAGTCATTGGGGTATCTTTTTATGGTTCCATCGTCATTATATTCCGACCCATAAGGACTCATCCGATACATATCGCCTAAATCAGCTGCAACCGAACTTTCATCCCGATTTGTGAATTGTGTGTTCATCCCAATATCCATCCATTTTGTAGGCTTGAAGTTTAAATTCAAACGTGTTGTCAAGGCAGAATAGTCATCACCGAGAACAATACCTTCATTTTCCATGTAGCCCATAGACCAGAAATAGGTAAACTCATCAGTTCCTCCATTGATACTCAAATCATATTTTAGCTGAACAGCTCCCTTGCGTATAACTTTATCATACCAATCAACTGATTTTCCGTTGATATAGTTTTCCATTTCAACAGGGAAAAATGTAAGTCTTGTCAACCATTCCCTAGTATTATCGGCATTGGGATTATTACTCGCACCTCTCCATTGGTCAAGGCTTACCCCGGTTGGCAACTGGTTTGGGTTGTCATAATAAAAAGAAGGCGAACTCGTATCAAGCGCTCTCTTCACATCTTGTCGAAACGTAAGGTATTGACCGGCATCGTTAGGGGCAAATTTATTGGTTGTACTTACTACTCCAACCTGTGATGTGAAATTGATGCTGGTTTTCCCTTTGGTTCCACCTTTCGTTGTAATCAAAATTACACCCGAAGATGCCCTAGATCCATAAACAGCTGCAGAACTAGCATCTTTCAAGATATCAATTGATTTAACATCGGAAGGGTTTATATCACGAAGACTTCCATTGTAAATAGAACCATCGACAACGATCATCGGTTGGGTCGATGCATTCAATGAATTGGCCCCCCTTACTTCAATCGCTCCTCCTCCGGCAGCAGTGGTCCCTTGAGTCATGTTCAGCCCCGCGACAGTACCTTGTAGCATATCGGTAATTTGCGTCATATGTTGATCTTTGTAGGTATCGGAACTTACATTTGCTACCGATCCGGTAAGGTCACTTTTTTTCATGGTACCGTAACCTACTACTACTACTTCATCTAGACTATTAGCATCTTCTTCTAAAGCAATGTCTAAGGAAGTTTGGTTTGTTACTTCAATTTCTTTAGTCACAAAGCCCAAATAAGACACTAGAAGCGTAGCGTTCTGATTTTCTAATTGAATTGAAAAATTCCCATCAAAATCTGTTTGTGTACCATTCGTTGTTCCCTTTTCAAGAATGTTGGCACCAGGTAATGGTTGTCCGTTTTGATCAACTACAGTACCGCTTATCTGCTGCTGTGGAACTTTTTCAGAAACAACAACATTTGGTGTAGCACTAAAAACGTTTGTAAAACACAAAAGAATAAAGGCTCTCATCACGTTCATTAGCACCTTCCTTCTCAAACAAACAAATGCATAATTTAATTTAATTTTCATAGTTTTTTTTATTAGTTAGTTAATCGCTCAAGCAAAAAAAAAGGAAAAAGGGTATAGCTTAATACTTCTTAATTGCGGAACTCATAGGACCTATTTCAATATGCGCTTTAGAAAAACAACATACCCCAAGTCAGTTCGTGTATACTCGTTAACCCGTTCAGGTATTAATCAATGTTGTCCTAAGTGGCAAACTTCTTATTCGGAAGTTCACCAACTACCCAGAACATATCGGAATATCATCACCATCATCATAAAAATATCGAGCATTAACCAAGGTATTCAACCAGTTAAGTTCATTATCCATATAATCAGTTTATTTGCTTTACTTAATTCTGTTATACTAAAAAAAATCTCTTATGACTCACTTAAAAGAGCTGCAGACGCCTTATCTAAATACAACCAAGTTTTTTGATGTAATCTTAACGCCGTACCCGGAACCTCGGGAGAAATTTCTGATTCGACTGAATTTTTAACAGCGTTAGCCTTACGGCTATCAGGAACACTCGCTATTATTGCTTCTGATTTCAATACTTGCTTAACCGACATACTAATGGCTTGCTTAGGAACATCTTCCAAGGAAGCAAACCAACCTTCGCCAAGTTGTTGTTCTCTACAAGCTTTGTCTAAATCAGCAACGAAATAAGCTTCTTCCCTATCAAAATCTGCTGGTGGATCATTAAAGGCTAAATGACCGTTTTCACCTATTCCAACAAAGGCTACATGAATTTTAATACCCGAAATTATCTTACCGATCCTATTACACTCTTCCAATGGGTCTTCAGCATCACCCGCTATGTAATAAAACTTTTTGAGAGGTACCAAATCAACAAATCGTTCTTTCAGGTATTTACGGAATGAGGCCTTATGCACATCTGGCATACCTACATATTCATCAAGGTGAAATCCGGTTACCTTTGTCCAATCTACATCCTCTTTTACAAGTTCAGACAACATCTCGAACTGTGATGCACCCGTTGCGACAATTATATTTGCCTCCCCTTCTTTTTCAATTGCTTTACGAATTAACTCCGCACCCCGTTTCGCCGCGCTTTCACCCAATTCTTGTTTGTCATTTGAAATTATAATCTCCATACTCTAAGCTTTTAATTTGTAAAATTTGTGTTATATGTTTTGAAAGAACCCTAGTTCTCTTTCTTCTTTCCAATTACCTCGGGTAAAATCAGGAAATTTGATAGGTATGCTTCCCAATTCGACCGATAACTTGGTAAGTGGTAGAATTACGGACCAGTCAACCCCGTTATAGACATTCATGTCCATGGGATATCCATTATTCAAATTTTGAATTAAACGGTAGAACATAATGTAATCCATGCCTCCATGGCCTCCTTGCTCTTGAGCATCTTCCTTCATTTTATGCCAAATCGGATGTTCATATTTTTCTTGCATTTCCTTAAACTTTTCTTCGTTGAGCCAATCATGACCAAGACCTTCGTCGTACAGCGATAAGCGGCTGGGATACCCTTCATGGTATGCCTTACTTCCTGACAAAGCATTAATGCGGCTATAGGGGCGAGGTGAAACGACATCGTGCTGTAGTAGTATCGATCTTCCTTTTGCCGTTTTTATCATTGAACTATTCATATCGCCATGAGAAAAGTTCTTTTGATTATAAAAATCGTTATCAGGTGACGATTGTGTAGCATATTGATGCAAAGACTCTTCTGAAGAATCCATTGAAACAAGATAATCGAACCGGTCACCATTGCCGATATCCATATAATTAGCGATCGGACCCAATCCATGGGTCGGGTATAGGTTTCCATGCATTTCGGCATGTAACCTTAACCGCCATTGTTTGTAATAAGCACTAGTGGCAGGGTCATCGCTTTTTACGAACAATTTTTGTAACAAGGAATGAATGTAGCCTCCTTCTGCATGGGTCAACGAACCAAAGACATTGTTCTTAACCATGTTTAAAACCCAAAGCTCTTCTTCTCCATAACAGCAATTTTCAAGCATCATGCAGTGCCGTTGCGTTTTTTCAGCAGTGTTAATAATGTCCCATGACTCTTGAATAGTAAGTGCAATCGGAACTTCCGATACGACATGTTTACCTTGTTCCATTGCATAAACTGCCATGTGCGCATGTTCGGTGGGAGGCGTGACGACAACTATCAAATCAATATCGTCTCGTTTTACCATATCTCTCCATATTTCTTCGTCACCGAAATACAAATCAATAGACTGCTTTTTTTTGTTCAATTTATTCAGCAGTTCCAATGCTCTTTTAGCTCTACTTTCCCTAACATCGGCAATAGCAACTATTTTCGCATTCGGCTGTAATGAATTAATATTCTTTACATGGCCGTACCCTCTGTTACCAACTCCTATGACACCTATTCTCACCTGTTTAATGGGGTCGTATTTTAGACCGATTGCCGAGTTACCAATAGCTTGCGGCGTTTCACTAAGGCCAGCAATTCTTTTTTGAATTTCATCTTGGGCAAATACACCATGTGCAGAAAGTCCTAAAAACCCTGTACTCAATGCAGATAACTTGATAAAATTTCTTCGAGTTTGATTTTTCATTAGAGCATTTTTTTTATTTAGCTACGTTCTTTTTTCAACCTACGAACATAGCTTTACGCTTATAGCATTAGCTTTTATCACAATTCGCTATTTATAATTGAACACCTCAATTCGGCTTACAATTGCCAGTTTCATTCCAATAAGTTGAATTTATTTGGGGGGTTTTTCGTAAGTCTTTTATGCGTTGAACAAATGTTTTAATCCTATTATTTTTCCAAAAAAAACATAAGCGATACTTCAATACCAACCTTGCAAATCAATTCATAGTTCCCGTAAATCTATCAAAACAATAATATATACGCAAACGTTTGTGTGTTAATTGTTTTTTCAGCAAAAGCAACAGTTTAAATATAAAATATTGATATTGTAGTAGTTGAAATATTATCAAATAGCAAATTCTGAATATTATTTTAACATATCGTATTAAAAATTTAGATAATTACACATACGTTTGTGTTAAAATGCAATAGGATTATTTATTACTTTTACGGGATGGGAAACACACGTATAACGATGAAAGGTCTCGCCAAAATCTTAGGCGTATCTACATCTACTGTTTCAAGAGCATTAAAAGATCATCACAGCATTGGAGAGGAAACACGTGAGAAGATAAAAAAGACAGCTTTAAAACTAGGCTATATACCCAATTCAGTTGCATCAAATTTAAGAAGAAGAAAAACCAATCATATTGGTGTAATAGTCCCGAGAATAGATCGCTATTTTCACTCTTCTTCGATAAGCGGAATTGAAGAAGTTGCCAATGAAGCTGGTTATTATGTTTCGATTTTTCAAACCAAAGATTCGTATATAAAGGAGGTAGAAAGCGTTGAGATATTGATGTCTAACAAGGCTGATGGCATTATTGCCTGTTTAGCTTTGGAAACATCCGATATCGACCATTATAAACAATTGGCAAATACAAAAATACCCCTTGTATTATTTGATCGTGTTTGCAACGACCTAGAATCAAACAAAGTCTTGATCAATGATTACGATGCCGCCTTTAAAGCTTGCGACCATCTAGCAAAAATTGGGTGTAAAAGAATAGCCCATATTGCAGGAAATTTAAATTCCTCAATATTCAAAGCCCGATTAGAAGGTTATAAGGCCGCTTTAATCGCAAACAATTTGACTATTAATGAAGATTTTATTTTTTATGGCAACATCCTTAGCGAAGAAGAAGGACGCCATTTTGCTAATGCGTTATTCGATATGAATACAAAACCCGATGGCATTTTTTGCGCCAATGACATAACTGCTGTTAGCGTTATTCAAACAGCCAGAGAGCGAAAATTTTCTGTTCCCCAAGATATCGCCGTTGTGGGATTTAGTAATACACCTATATCTAAAATCATTCAACCTTCATTAACAACTATAGAAGACCATGCCTTTGAAATGGGACAAGCTTCAGCACGCCTTCTTATCAAACAAATTGAGGATAATGACCAGAATATTGTTTCTGAAACCTTAATTATTCGCAATGAACTAATAATAAGAGAATCAACAGTGCCGGCGGAATAAAATAGAGCGGTGTCTTTCCGTATCCCAAATTATTTGATTATTGCCAAACCATCTGGTGCGTCTACTTTTGACTCTATCGAACCATCGGCATTTTTACGGTGATTTACTTTCAAGATTCCATATTTGGTAGGGAAACCACCTTTGGCCCATTCAAGATCGCCTAAATGAGGTGTGATTTTTACCGTTTCACCAGCATCCAAAACATGAATACCCAACACATGTTGGCTCAACCAAGAAGTTGGTCCGCTTGCCCAACCATGACATAGACTATGACGGTAACCCACATAGCAGTATTCGCCAAAATCACCATGGATATCATTTTTGTTTTCCGGCACCAATTCATCTATTCGGCTGCTATTTCTAACATCCGAAACATCAAAATCTTCCCAAAAAGTGGTTGCACCCAAATCTAGCATACCTCCCCAATAATCGCGAATAACTCTTAGTGCACCAGTATAATCATTAGCTTTGGCCATGGCCTCCAATATATAATACCCATAAAAGGTCGACATATGCCGTACCCCATCTTGTGTCAACACTTCCGTATTTACCTTTTTTGCATTCTGTAAATCAGCTAGGGCCATTAAGGCTGCTGCCTGTTTGGTGGTATTGTTCTTTGGTTCGTGCTGTTTTAGCTTTTGGGACACTTTTGCATATTTGGTCATCAAATCTTCACGCCCTAATACCTTCATGATATTGGCACCGGCTTCGAACGTCATGACCATCATGGCTTGAAGTCCTGCATGAACGGCCTCAGGTTTTTCACTCGTAGGCCAATCCAAAAAACGACCGCCATTCAAAATCTCCTTATTGTCTTCATCAATGAATGTACTTAGTTGATCGAGAAGACCGATCATATAATGCTCCTGCTTCTTTAGGTAAACAAGGTCTCCGTGATAATCATACCAATTTTTATGAATTAATATCCACCACATCGAATATGAACTTATTCCGTTCATCCATTGAGGTAATGGATATTGGTCACGGGCAAGATCGAGACTTTTGGTCACGATGGCATGTTTTCCGAATACCGTATTAATTGTCATTACTTCAGGGTGCATATCTCCAACCCAGACCAAACGATCTCGCTTGATTCCGTCCCACAAATAGTTTTGCATATTTAAGTGTACAGTATAGGCACCTGTCGCCCAAATATCGTTTAACCGCTTATCACTGCTCTCAAAAGATCCCAAGTACGGAATATCACGATACACAAAAGCGGCCTCGATCGCTTTTATCGGGGCATCTTCATTCGCTTCAACCACATCGATACGTAGAAATCGAAAACCGGTCTCACCAACCTCAATACTTCCCAACCAAGGGATTTCGATAATAAAATCACGTAGCGAATGTTCATTGGTCGCATTTTGGTCGCCCCCAATTTCTGACATGGCCTCCCCTACCGATTCACCAAAACGTAACCGAAGCTTTAACGGAGTCTTGCTTTCACGAATACCCATCGAAATTTTTACTCCACCATGAATTTCTTTACCATAATCCAACAAAATACCGGGTCGGTCGTCTGCAGAACTAACAAAATGGAACAGGTCTTGGTCATTTACTGCAACTTGCCCATTTCCCTTTTCCAACAATGCCTTCGCATTTTTAATGAATGCCCCAGAATCATCGGACTGCCAAACGATTCTTTGTGGGGTAAGATACGTTTTGACCATTTCTGAATTGCTAGTATAATCTTTGTAGGTTTCCCCAAAAACCGGGGGTAATTGGCCATACATAATGCTGAGGCTTAAAAAAGCAAATACCGTTTGAAATAGTCTCTTCATTTTCTATTTTTAAGTTAAGCGTTAAAATTAGACTTTAGAAGATGTAAAACTATCCTGTACCATACTGTAACCAAAATATCCAGGGTTAATTACGGTTAGTATTAAATAGACTATTCAAAAATTCACATGGTTTGGCTCTGATATTATATATGCCAATCAGCGTTACATATTATTATGGAAGAATAAATGATTTTATATTCCAATCCACTCTCATTGCTTAAATAAAACTGCAGTACAGTACAGGATACGCTTCCAAATAATAATGCATATCATTGTTTTATCGTTAATCAAAAAAGAAGATAAATGAATTTATCTGAGTAATTAAGGACCAAGACGATACTATTTGGATTCTTTTTTTCGAATACCCAAATTTTTCTCATCGAGAGTTTTTTATGAAACTTGCTTAGGGAAGTAGCACATTTTAGTAAGAAGAATTAGGTCTTTAGGATAAAAACAGCGTATATTCAATATTAATTTTGGACTCAAAAACAATCTTTAGGGAGATACAGAATAAAAACCATTTTGTATTTAAAAGGCTCTTCGAAGGCCTGTATCCAGAATTGGTCAATTATGCCAATGAATATCTCTTTGACAAGGATTCAAGTGAAGATGTTGTACAGGAAGTTTTTGTATATCTCTGGGAAAAATCAAATAGCATTAATCTCAAAACTAATCTGAAAGCCTATTTATATGCTATGGTTCGGAATAGGTGTCTAAATACCCTAAAAGCGATAAAGATTACGGATATATCAAAAATTCTCATAACAAAGGCTTCTTATAGCCCAGATTTCTTCCCTGAAGAAGAAAAACACGTTCGCCACGAACAGATTCGCAATGTAATCGAGAATTTACCAACAAAAATGCGCGCAATCGTCATGCTGCGTTTTATCAATAACTACCCCTACAAAGAAATAGCAAGAGAATTGGGCGTATCTACCAATACTGTAAAAACCCAATTAAAAAGGGCCAAGGTAAGATTAGGCGAACTCATTATCTACATTGGACTACTGTTCTCCACAATGTGACAATGACTTTAATAATTATGTAATTCTCATTTAAAATCATCAAATTTTAAAATATTATATTTTTTTGTCACCCATTTTGACAATTTGTTTGTCTTATTGATAAGAGGCAAATAAAATCGCTTATGGAGTTCAAGCTTATTTTAAAGAAAATTAACAATACCCTCGAAGAAAACGAAAGAATAATTTTCGATGTCTGGTACAATGAATCCAGCGAACACCGTATCTACTTCAATAGGGTAAAGGATCATTATAGCAAGGGGCTCGATGTTGTTGACATTAAGAAGGGATGGGATGGGGTTTCATCCAAAATTGAAAAAAAAGGGAGCCGCAAAACTTACATGAAGTATGTAGCTGCCGTCGTATTTTTTTTGGGCATCGGTTCCTTGTGGCTTTCCCATACAGAGAAAATTGAGGTACCGCTTCCAAATTCCTCTTCCGAAATTACCGAAAACCCCATTCAAATTGGCACCGACAAAGCTACATTGACTTTAGAAGACGGTTCGCATATTACTTTGGAAAAAGGGAAATCCTATAAAACGGGCAAGGCTTCCAGTAATGGTGAGCAATTGGTATATAATTCAGAAGAAAAGCTTCCTAAAAAGCTTATGGCCCAAAATATTCTCACCATCCCTAGAGGAGGGCAGTTTTTTGTAGTTCTCGCTGACGGAACGAAAGTATGGATCAATTCTGAAACGCAACTTAAGTACCCTGTGGCTTTTGCATCTAATGAGACCCGTCAAGTAGAGTTGGTATACGGAGAAGCCTATTTTGATGTATCTCCCAGCTCTGAACACAATGGCACTCATTTTATTGTAAAATCAGAGGGACAGCAAGTAGAAGTACTAGGTACCGAGTTCAACATAAAGTCTTATAAAGGTGAAGACCAAGTTTCTACAACTTTGGTAGAAGGCAAAGTTAGGGTCGAAAACCAAAGCGGGTCTAAAAGCCTTACTCCCGGACATCAATCCAGATTCAACCGTAATTTAAAAAACTTCGTTGTTTCGAAGGTAGACGTGTATGATGAAATCTCTTGGAAAGAAGGCCTGTTCAGTTTCAAAAATCGACCATTAGAAGACATCATGCAAGTGCTTTCGCGCTGGTACGATGTTGACGTAGTCTTTCAAACGGAAGCTATAAAGAAGCTAACTTTCAATGGCGTTTTTAGAAAAACGCTAAAGCTTGATGAAATATTGAATATCATAAAGAACACCAACGAAGTCAATTATGAAATAAATAAAAAAACGATTACGATGAATTAAAATTTAAAAAAGGGAATGGAGTCTAGATCTGGAAAATTTAAACCTCCACCCCCGGAATCATTAATTAAAAAAACTAATTAACATTCAAATTTATGAAAACTAAACCAAATGGGAACCCCCTTGGCTATGTCAAGACATCCCTACTTATCACCATGAAAATCTTCATCTTTTTCTTCTCGATTATTTCGTTCGGATTTAGCGTGGAAAAAGGATTTTCACAAAACAAAAAAATTACGTTTACCGAAGATGCAAAACTTTCTATAGAAGAAGTGTTGGAGGTGGTCAAAAAGCAAACGGATTACAACTTTATATATCGTTCCGATCTTTTTGTTGGGAGTCCGCTTGTAGAAATCAAGAAGGGCACTGTAAAGGTTGGAGACTTGCTTGACAAATGCGCAATGCTAACCAACTTTGAATTTCAGTTTACTGCAAACGGAGCAATTTTCCTGAAGAAAAATCCCAAAATCGTAAAAAAGGAAATAATTCAGCAACTTTTTACGGGTACTGTAACCGATAAAGATGGCACTCCATTACCAGGGGCCAATATTGTAGAGAAAGGCACGACCAATGGAGTAACCGCAGATTTTGACGGTAATTTTGCGATTGACGTTTCAAATGAAAACGCGATTTTGGTGATTTCCTATATTGGCTTTTCTACCAAAGAGGTTCAAATAGGCGGGCAAACCAATCTTCGTGTTATTTTAGAAGAAAGTGCAGCAGGATTGGACGAAGTGGTCGTGGTCGGTTATGGGTCACAGAGTAAAAAAAAGATTACCTCCGCTGTTTCCGAAGTAGATATGGGTGGTGTACAAGACATGCCCAACTCCACTTCAGGCCAAGTTCTCCAAGGGAGAGTATCTGGTGTCACCATCAGCGAAAGTAATGGCTCTCCGGGCGCTGCCCCAAGCATTCGCGTTAGGGGTATCAGTTCTATTAATGCAGGAATCGAACCCCTCGTAGTCATTGATGGTTTTCCAGTGGGCAATGGCATACCTCAGAGCCTAAACCCCAATGACATAGAAAAAATTACCGTTTTAAAAGATGCAGCCTCCACTTCTATATACGGGGCAAGAGGTACCAACGGTGTAATATTGATTCAGACGTTAAAAGCAAAAGAATCGCAGAGCGAACTTACCTATAATGGGTCTAGTGGGTTTCAATCGGTACCGAATAATTGGCGTCCGAAAACATTAAATGCACAACAATACGCCCAATACAATATAGAAAGAGTTCAAGAAATCAATCAGCGAAGTGGGAACAGCAATCCAGTACCCCAAATTTATCAAGATGCTTTAAGTAATTCACAAAACAGTGGTACGAATTGGCAGGACCTGCTTATGCGGAGTGCACTCTTTCAAGATCACAATCTGACATTCAGAGGTGGTAATAGCAAGTTTAAAGGTGTTGTATCCGCTGGGTATTTAAACCAAGAAGGTGTTCTTTTAAACACTGATTTTTCAAGGTTATCGCTGAGAGCAAATGCAGATGCCACTATCAATGATTGGCTAAAAGTTGGGACTAATATGTTCGTATCATATTCCGACAACAACTCAATTCCTGAAGATGGATCGAGAGGCGTCATAATGAAAGCGGTAACGGCAAGTCCATTACAATCTCCCTATGATGAAAATGGTGACCTAAAACCTTATATACCCGCAGATTCGCCGGGCTACTTCGCCTATACCAATCCAATATTCGAGGCACAGGCACTTACAAATAATAGAGTGGAAAGAGATATAAACGCCAGTGTTAACTTAGATATGCAAATTCTTCCCGGTCTGCATTATAAACCTCAGCTTTATGGGCGTCTATTGACTAGGGAGGTTAACACCTTTACTCCAAGTTCTATCGGTAGATTTGCCATAGGCAACGCGTCTAATCTTTCCCCTGGTGCCCCGCCATTCGTGAATTCGGGAGCGAATCAAAAAAGTGATATCACCAATTGGGGTATTGATAATCTCTTGACCTATGATACAACGATTGGAAATCATTCTATGAGTGCTTTATTAGGGTACACCGCACAAAAACAAAGTGGTGAATTGTCTGCAATCAATGCCACAGGTTTCCCTAGTGACAATACTTTAAATTTTCTAGAGGCAGCAGATGTATTCGCCGCAGTTACAGATTTGACCAATTGGTCTCTAGCGGCGTATTTTGCCCGCCTCAGTTACGACTACAAATCGAAGTACCTAATGGAAGTGAATTTCAGAAGAGAGGGATCCTCTAGGTTTGGATACGACAATAAATATGGAAATTTCCCTTCGGCATCCGTTGGTTGGCGCGTCTCTGAAGAAGATTTCTATCCTGAAGATTTCTTTATGAACGAGTTTAAACTGAGATCGAGTTATGGCGTAACCGGAAATTCCGCTATCGGGGATTTTGACCGTTTCGGAACCATACTTTCTATTCCAAACTTAAATAACCTAAACAATAATTTTAACTATGTGCTGAATGACAACATACAAGTAGGAAAATCACTTACCTCATTAGGGGCTAGCAACCTCAAATGGGAAACAAGCAAACAGCTTGATTTGGGTCTTTCTTTGGGATTTTTAAATGATGCCATTACACTAAACATGAGTTATTTTAAGAAAACTACGGAAGATATGCTCTTTAATCTGTCTATACCAAAGGCATCAGGCTTTGCATCTACCAGAACCAACATTGGAGAAATGGTAAACCAAGGGGTTGACCTTGAATTGGGTGCCCGAGTTTATAGTGGTGATTTTTCATGGAACAGCA
Organism: Kriegella aquimaris; assembly: GCF_900103215.1. GTDB lineage: Bacteria > Bacteroidota > Bacteroidia > Flavobacteriales > Flavobacteriaceae > Kriegella > Kriegella aquimaris. The sequence goes on along the minus strand of NZ_FNGV01000007.1, from coordinate 165,686 downwards.
ATTTAAACCTATCCTTCATTAAAAATGAGGTAACCTACCTTCCCGAAGAAATATCACAAATCATCTCTACCTGGAACATTACCCAAGTGGGCTTACCTGTAGGTTCATTGCGTGGATATGTTATTGATGGAATTTTTAACACCCAAGAACAACTAGACGACCCCAACCTATTCGGGTGGGCCGGTGCGAAAGAGCTCGGAGCCTATATTTATAGAGATGTTGACGGAGACGGCTCGATAAGTGGTCTTGATAGAGAGCATATTGGCAATCCCCATCCAAAAGTAATTTTAGGGTTTAACAATGTTTTCAAATACAAAAATCTATCCCTTTCCATATTGACTACCGGCGCATTTGGCTACCAAATCATCCCTCAGCTAAACGAAGTACTGTATAATGAGAAAGGAAGATGGAACGTTAGCACAGAATTTTTGAATCGATGGAGGTCTACCGATGACCCCGGCAATGGCTTGATTCCCGCTATCCATTACCCTGGTCAACATGCAGCATCAAATCTTTGGCTTGAAGATGGAGACCATATTTGGATCAAAAATGTATCGCTAGGGTATCAGGTACCAGCTTCAGCATTGGATAATATATTTATATCCAGTTTGCGCTTTAATTTTGGTGTTCAAAATTTAGCAAAATTCACCAAATACTCAGGGTGGAATCCTCAAGTAAGCAATTTTGGTAATAATCCGCAAAGGTTGGGTGTTGACGACTTCTCATATCCGATAAACCGAACATACACCCTAGGTGTCAACATTAATTTCTAAAACACTCGTGATGAAAAGATATAATTTAATACTTAAGGTCAGAAGTATACTTCCTATAGTTTCAATGTTAGTTTTTCTAGGTTGTAGTGATGAGTTCTTGGATGTTACTCCAAACCATTACTTAACCGAAGGAAATTTTTACCAAACAGAGGAAGATTTCGATCAGGCTTTGCTAGGAGTATATGGCAGTTTACAAGACTATGCGCTAAGCGCCCACTTCTTGGAAGAGGGTAGGTCTGATAATACAACTTATGACAACCTATTAGACCAGGGTTCCTTAGGAGGTGGAAGACAATATGGTTTTTTAGACCAGTTTAAAATGACTTCAGATGCAGGTCCTATATCGGACGCGTGGAATACGATTTACAGTGCAATAAAAGATTGTAACGTTACCCTATTTTATCTGAATAAAGCTGAGATAGATCCGGTTTCAGCCAAATCAATGGAAGCAGAATTGCGTTTTTTCAGGGCCTTTTATCATTTTATCGCCGTTCGTTACTGGGGAGATGTACCATTGCTCATAGAGCCTGTTAATTCTGCTGAAGATGCATTTGCTCTTGAGAGAAACTCTATTGCAGATGTTTATCAGGCCATTGTTCAAGATGCGGAATTTGCCATTTCAAATTTACCACCGGGCTATGCAGGTAATGATGTGGGCCGAGTTACCAAAGGAGCCGCAAGAATGCTTCTGGCCAAAGCGTATTTGACAAGAGGTGATTATTCCAATGCACAAAACCAACTCAATAACATCATAGGTTCCAACGAATATGATTTACTGGCAAATTATGCTGATGTCTTCGATCCGACAAATAAGAACCACCCAGAATCTATTTTAGAGGTTCAATTCAAAGAGGGAGCAGAAGGTGAATCAAGTAATTTTATTTACCAATTTGCCCCTGTGGGATCAAGAGGTGTTGTAGTCTTAGGTCCTGAGAGTGCTCCAGGAAGAAATATACCCACAACCGATTTGGTTGAAGCTTATGAAGCCAACGATATAAGAAAGGATATATCTGTAGCATATTTTGATAGAGACCCCAGCCCTTTATACTATATTAACAAGTACAACCATGATACCGATCCCGATTTTTCTAGATCTCCCGACAATTGGCCCGTGTACCGTTATGCAGATGTCTTGTTGATGCTGGCGGAGGCAATTAATGAACAAAGCTATCAGACTGGAACACCATTCGATATGCTCAATAGGGTAAGATTACGAGCCGGATTACCTGAACTAACCCCTACCGACCTACCCGATCAAGAATCTTTCAGAAATGCAATAGCGCAGGAGCGAAGAGTTGAACTGGCCTTTGAAAATCACCGCTGGTTCGATTTGGTAAGAACTGGTAAAGCCATTGAAGTTATTACAGCTTACGGCATAAAAGAAAAAGCAAACCCCACCCTTGTTCCACCTGATTTTATTGCCTTCGGTCCTGAATCCTTTGCCATAACACAAGAGAAGTTGTTATATCCGATTCCAAATAACGAGCTGGATTTAAATCCCAATATGACACAGAATCCTGGGTATTAAATATAGTTCTTTGTATCTGAACAACTTCTTACAAGAAGCCAAGATGCAAATCATTTGCAAACCGAAAAAAGAGAGAATATGAAAAATTTCACCTTACTGCTATTAATATTTTTGACGAAAGTTTGTCTTACCTCGTGTAAGGATGCCAAACAGGCACCCAAAGAAGAACCACAAGAAGAACTGCCCAATATTGTGTTTATATTATCGGACGATCAAGCATGGACCGATTATGGTTTTATGGGACATGAACATATAGAAACCCCAAACATCGATAAACTGGTTCAGGAAAGCCACACTTTTACCCATGGCTACGTACCTACATCATTATGTGCACCGTCTTTGGCGTCTATAATCACCGGTGTCTATCCCCGCGACCATATGGTTCTTGCGAATGACCGGGTGCTTCCGGGCGATGACAAGAAAGGAAAGTCGGCTTGGAAGGCGCCTTGGAGGGCTGAAAATTATGCTCCTGTTATAGAAAACTTCAAAAAACTGAATACCTTGCCCAAGATGTTGAAGGAAAAGGGCTATCTCTCCTTTCAAACCGGGAAATGGTGGATAGGTAACTATGCGAATGGAGGATTTGATTATGGTATGACTCATGGTGATCCCGACCGTGGCGGCAGGCATGGTGATTATGGTCTGGAAATTGGCCGTAAGGGAATGGATACCCTTTATGGCTACATCGATTTGGCTTTGGAAAAAAAGAAACCGTTCTTTATGTGGTACGCGCCTTTTTTACCCCATTCGCCACACAATCCACCTGATAGTCTGTTGCAAAAATATTTGCCCAAAGCCCCTACGGAATATATAGCCAAATACTGGGCCATGTGTGAATGGTTTGATCAAACTTGTGGGGAATTGATGGACTATATTGACAAAAAAGGGGAGACAGAAAACACGATATTTGTCTATGTTTGCGATAATGGCTGGGTTCAGAACGAGGATAACGGAAATTACAATCCGATTTCAAAACAATCGCCATATGATTATGGAATGCGTACCCCTATCATGTTCAAATGGAAAGGCAAAATTACTCCTAAACTTGATGACCGAACGTTGGCCAGCAGCTTAGATATGGTACCAACGGTATTGGATCTATTGGGAATGAAACGACCCGAAGAACTTGATGGAATTAATGTATTAAATGAAACAGAGCAAAAAAATCGAGAGGCTATATTTGGGGAGATTTACAATCATGACTTTTATACGGTTAATGAAAGTCTCAAATATAGACTAATCATGACGGATCCGTATAAGCTTATCGTTCCCGATAAAACGAACAGACCAAATGAGAAGATTCAGTTATTCAACATTTACAAGGACCCCTTCGAAAAAGAAGACCTCTCAGATGCGCACCCTGAAATTGTGGAGAAATTATTAAACCAAATCGAAGTGTCTTGGAATCAAGAACCTCAAAATTAAAAATAACAAGCATGAAGAAAACCAATTATTTATTTTTTTTACTGAGTATTATTTTTCTCACTTCTTGCAACGAAAATAAAAAAGAAAAGACCGAAGAAGGGCAAAAAACATCGCGACCCAACGTTTTGGTGCTACTGACCGACCAGTGGCGTGCACAAGCCACAGGCTATGCCGGCGACCCTAATATAAGTACTCCGAACCTCGACGCACTTGCCGCTAAAAGTGTGAATTTTGAAAACGCCGTTTCGGGTATGCCGGTCTGTTCCCCATTTAGGGCATCGCTTTTAACAGGTCAGCGACCTTTGACCCATGGCGTATTTATGAACGATGTACAGCTCGATACCAACGCGGTCACCATTGCCAAGGTGTTTTCAAAATCAGGTTATGACACCGGCTATATCGGTAAATGGCATTTAGACGGACATGGAAGGCTGCAGAACGTCGCCCCCGGGAAGCGAAGACAAGGTTTCGATTTCTGGAAAGGAAACGAATGTACGCACGATTATAACCATTCCGTATATTACGACAATGACGACCCGACCCGAAAGACTTGGGAAGGTTATGATACTTTCGAACAGACCGATGCCGCCATCGATTATCTTCAAAAAAGGAAGTCTGCAGAGAATCCGTTTATGATGATAGTTTCCTACGGTACCCCTCACGCCCCATATCATACAGCTCCCGAAGAATATCGCAAACGCTTTGACCCTGCCAAGATACAACTCCGCAGAAATGTACCTGATAGTTTAAAAGAGCGAGCCAAAAAAGATTTAGCAGGCTATTATGCGCATATAGCGGCACTTGATGATATGATCGGTAAAGTGATAAAAAATCTAAAAGATTCCGGACAGTTTGATAATACAATTATTGTCTTTACTGCTGATCATGGAGATTTATTGGGTTCTCATGGTGCTTATAAAAAACAGCAACCCTATGAAGAATCGGCAAGGGTGCCCATGTTGTATCACATACCTGAAAATTTTAAAATCGCTTCCGGAAAACGGGAAGCTTTAATGAATTCAGAAGACATCATGCCCACCCTTTTGAGTCTGTGCGACATTGCAATACCCAATACTGTGGAAGGAATAGATTATCGGCCTTATATGGAAGGTAAAGAGCAAGTAGGAGAAGCCGCATTATTGACCTGCGTACAACCATTCGGGCAATGGAACAAAGTAAAATATGGAGGTAGGGAGTACAGGGCTATTAAGACCAGACAGTACACTTATGCTAGAGATTTAAATGGCCCGTGGTTGCTTTTTGACAATTACGATGACCCTTACCAATTGACCAATCTAGTGGGTAAAGAAGGGCATGCCACCCTGCAAGACGATATGGAAAAACTGCTATCCGAACGGTTAAAGCAAACCGGTGATGAATTCCTGCCCGGCATGGAATACATTGAAAAATGGGGATATCCTGTAGATGAAACTGGTACCGTTCCCTATACCAATTAGCCTAAAAACAGCATCGATAAGTAATCGTATCCACTTTCCTGAAAATAAAATACATCCATGAAAATAAAACTTCTTGTTCTTCTAACCGTAACGTTTTCTCTTAACGTCTCTTTTACCAAAGATAAGATGGTTGTACCCCTTGTCATCGAAGAACTTCGAGTGGAATATCATGAAAACCCTGAAGGAATCGACATTGAGAAACCAAGATTTAGCTGGGTATTGACAGGAGAAGGTAGAAATCGGTATCAATCAGCATACCGAATCATTGTTGCTTCGAGCATAGCAGAACTAGAAAAAAATCATGGGAACATTTGGGACAGCGGTAAAACCAACTCCAACAATACCAATCAAATCGAATATGGTGGAGGTGCGCTCATTTCGAATACCAGCTATTATTGGAAAGTAAAAGTTTGGGACGAAGTGGCTCAGGAATCGCAATGGAGTGAAGCGGCACGTTGGTCTATGGGCCTATTGCGTTTTTCTCAATGGAAAGGCCTTTTTATTGGTCACGATGTGGGATATAATCAAACCGATAAATACGACAGTTTGTACCTTCCCCCCGCTCGCTATTTGCGCAAATCATTTAAAACATCAAAAAAGGTAAAAAGGGCAACGGCCCATACAACTGCGCTTGGTTTGTATGAACTCCGTTTGAATGGAAAAAAGGTGGGGGACTCCTATTTGCTTCCGGGGTGGACAGATTACAACAAACGCCTGCATTATCAAACCTTTGATATCACTGACCAAATACAGCAGGGTGAAAATGTAGTCGGAGCAATTATCGCCGATGGTTGGTACGCCGGTTATGTTGGTTATGCCCTATTGGTTCGTTTAGATAAGGTCCGCGAATTTTATGGTGTCAATCCATCTTTTATGGGGCAAATACATTTGGAATATGAAGATGGAACTTCTGAAATCATAGCTTCGGATAGGTCATGGAAAGCCAATCAAGGCCCCACCCGTGAAGCTGATATTCTAATGGGGGAAACCTATGATGCCCGATTGGAAAATTCAGGTTGGGACTCGGCAGGTTACGACGACAGTACTTGGAAAGACCCAAAGGTATATACCTATCCCAATGGCCGCCTACAGGCACATCCGGGAACATTAATAAAAAATACCGAGCTTCTAAAGCCCGTTGCCATAACAGAACCACAACCGGGAACCTTTGTTTTTGATCTTGGTAAGAATATAGCAGGCATCGCTTCCTTGGAAGTGCAGGGCCCCAAAGGAACCAAAGTACAACTTCGCTTTGGGGAGATTCTCAAAGGTGACGGTAACATTCAGACGGAGAACCTCAGATTGGCTCGTGCAACCGACACTTATATCTTAAAAGGTGAAGGCGTAGAGACTTGGCAACCCAAGTTTACCTATCATGGCTTTCAGTACGTAGAAGTTACCGGATACCCCGGAAAACCCAATTTGAATGCGATTACAGGCCTTGTTTTAAGTTCTATCGAGACCGATGCGAGTACTTTTAGTTCGTCGAACGCGATGAACAACACCCTCTTTGAAAATATCAAAACTACCCAAAGTGCAAACTTTATTGAAGTACCAACCGATTGCCCACAACGGGACGAACGTTTGGGGTGGACAGGAGATGCCCAGACCTATATGCGTTCAGCAACCTACAATGCCGATGTGGCCGCCTTTATGACAAAGTTCTTGGTTGATCTTGATGATGCCCAGCGATGGTATGGCGCCTACCCTAACTTCGCGCCTTTTCCCTATTCTAGACCCAATCAATATTCTCCTGCCTGGATGGATGCCGGGGTCATTATCCCATACAACATGTACAAGGTGTATAACGACACCCGTATTTTAGACTACATGTACGCGGGTATGCAAAAATTTATGCAGTTTCAGGCCGATGCCAGCACTGATTATTTAAGACCTGGGGGAGGAAACAATTGGGGCGATTGGCTTTCGGTAAATGAAAAAACAAGCAACGATTTTGTTGGGGCTTCCTTTTACGGTTACGATGCCAAACTGATGGCTGAAATGGCCAAGGCATTGCATAAAACGGAAGATTTTGAAAAGTACGGGTCCCTGTTCAAAAACATCAAAAAAGCCTTTACCGAAAAATACATTCTTGCCAACGGCCGCACCACCGAGGACACGCAGACCTCTTATGCGCTCGCCCTATATTTTGATCTTTACCCTGTTGATCTTGCGCAGAAAGGCGCTGACCGTTTGGCAGAAAAAATAAGAGCGAACGGCAACAAATTCACCACTGGTTTTTTAGGAACGAAACATGTGATGTTGGCCTTATCAAAATATGGCCATAACGATTTAGCCTATACCCTCTTCAAACAGACGGAATACCCAAGTTGGGGATATTCGGTAGTCAATGGAAGTACTTCTATTTGGGAACGTTGGAACAGCTATACCAAAGACGATACCGCCAATTCCGACCTCAACGCCAAAATGAATTCTTTCAGTCATTATGCTTTTGGCTCCGTTGCCGAATGGATGTTTCAACATGCAATCGGCATTGATACCGAAGATGCCGGATATCGAAACATCATCGTAAAACCCGCGATTAGCAAACAAATGAATGACATCAAAGGAAGTTACAAAAGTATCAATGGTACTATTGTATCTGCTTGGAACTGGAAAGGGAACAAAATTATGATGCATATTGAGATTCCTGTAAACACCAAGGCAAAGGTGTATATTCCCACAACTAAAATTACGGATATCAAAGAGGGAAATAGAGATATTTCAAAAATACAGGATATTAAAATTTTAGAATCGAACGGCGGCGAAACCATACTGGAAGTAGGATCCGGAAAGTATTCCATTAGTTCAAAAATAACGTTCTGATAAAATTGATATTTATATTCTTGCTATAGGTAATAATATCAAATTCCTCGATAGCGATAATACCTCAAAACTGAAAAATATCATTGTTTCCTTAGACGCTGGGGATATTACACCCAACTGAAAATCGAATTACCAATTTCGAATAAGACCACTTAAACCAATGCGACACTTCTTACTGATTATTTTCTCGGCAATCATTTTTACAAGTTGTAAATCAGAGGCAAAAAAGGAGTCTGACAAACTTCCTGAACGGCCCAATATTATATTCATACTGGCCGACGATTATGGTATAATGGACACCCAAGCTTATGCCTCAAGGGTATTGGGCACACCAATGGATAGCACCTTTTATGAGACCCCTAACATCAACAAATTGATGGCCGAAGGTGTTTCATTTTCACAAGCCTATGCCAACCAACTATGCTCGCCAACCAGAGCCAGCATCCTTACCGGTAAATATGCAAGCCGTTTGGGCTTTACTACCGCTATGCCATTAAGGGAAACATATTACAATCAAAATTTAAAAACTCCCGAAGGCTATTACACGCACGACGTGCTTGAACACAAAGACAATATCGAAATAGAACAGGCACTTATAAACGGCACCTCAAACTCGGCCGTGCCAACGGGAACCGACTTCGACGCAGGCAGCGATGAGCTTTCAATAGCCGAAGCGTTAGAAGATTACCATTCCGCATTTATTGGCAAGTGGCATATTGGTGGTTTCGGTGCCAAGAATTATCAGCCCGCTGATCAAGGCTTTGAACCTTTGGCATGGTTCGATGGTGGAGGTTCGGCATATTTCGATTGGCGAAAAGGTTGGGATGAAACATCGAAAAAACGTTTTCCTAAAATGCCACAAGACGAATGGGAAATCGGCGACTCAGGAAATATGACCAAGGAGGAATACCTGACAGATGATCTTACACTGCAGGCCCTTGATTTTATGGACAAAAGGGCAAAGATAAAAGCGGAACCCTTTTTTCTATATTTTTCACATTTTGCCGTGCATTCGCCTTATCAAGGCAAGGAAGAAGAAGTGGCCTATTTTGAAAACAAAAACACAAAAGGATGGAACGGTCATAAAGACCCGGTATATGCGTCGATGATAAAAAGTATGGATCGTTCGGTAGGTCAGCTTCTCGATAAATTAAAAGAAACAGGACTTGAAGAAAACACGCTCGTAGTTTTCATGTCTGACAATGGGGGAATTGATAGAAAAATAACCCCTCGAGGCGATGGTACCGACAACAGTCCTTTTTTAGGAGGAAAAGCATGTTTGACAGAAGGTGGCATTAGGGTACCATTGATATTCCGCTGGAAAGGGAAACTAAAAGAAGGCCAATGGGTAGATTTGCCCGTAGATTGTACGGATATTTATCCTACTATTTTAGAAGCAGCAGGCTATGATGCAAATGCGATCTCCAAAGCCAACTCGCTCGATGGACAAAGTATCTTGTCCCTTCTTTCCGATACAGAGAATGTTCAAAAAAAATATTCCAAAAAAGACCACTATTGGCATTATCCCTTTAATGTGATTTATAACAGTCCTTATGAGCCGTATGCCCTTACACCACATTCTGCCATTCGTGATGGGAACTATAAACTAATTTTTGATTGGTACGGAAGGTTACGGCTATACAACATCGAAGAAGATCCCTTCGAAAAAAATGATTTGGCTTTGCAAATGCCCGAATTGAAAGATAAACTCTTTAAAAAATTAATGGGTTGGTTAACAGAAAATGTAGCGAAGCGGTACTGGCCTGTAATTAATGAAGAATACAATGCCAATGAGGAAGTAAGAAATGTGCCATTTAAAGACCTATTTTCTTCCTATATCACCGAAGAGAATACGAAATAACAGAAAATGATTCCTATTAGAATCATCAAATAATATTGAGCATATCAGGTATGGGCGTACTAAAAACAGCGACAACTATCGTGATAACTGCTAAAACCCATTTAAGCTTCTAAACCGGAATTTCTATTTAATTCGTTTTTCTATTCTCCTCCGAAGCATCGTACGACAAGTGTCCGGTTGAACCCTTGCCCAATATCTTATACCGCTGTTCGGGAATCTGAGAGCGATGTTGTTCTATCACTTCGACATATTCTGGTTTATCGATGACATTATACCATTCTTGAGGGTCACTATTGTGGTCGTAAAATTCTTCAGAACCATCGTTGTACTGAATAAAGCGATACCCATCCGATACAATAGCATAATTACCGGGGCCAAAACTCGTTCTGGCGTATTGTGCCCATTCACTTTCAGGATTTTCCAATAAGGGAATTAAGGAATTCCCCTCGTGTGTCGCATCTGGCTCAAGTCCGCTGAGTGCCAATAAAGTAGGATAGATATCCAACAATTGAACAGGCTTGTTGCAAACCTTACCCTTTGGAATACCCGGTCCCATGATAATTAGAGGCACACGGGCGCCATCTTCCCATAAGCTGCGCTTGGCAAAGCGTTCTTTTTCACCCAAATGAAAACCGTGATCGCTGAATAACACCACATAGGTGTTATCTCCATAATCACCATTATCGAGTGCGGTCAGTACACGCCCTACCTGTTCATCAACAAAGCTTACACAGGCTAAATAGGATTGTACGAGCGGTTTCCATGCTTCATTTTCAGCAACCCACTCATAAGTGGGAGACACATGATTTAAACGTGTGATATCTACCCCGTATGAAGATATATCATTCAAATCGTCAGTAATTGTTTGTGGTAATTGAAGCGATTGCATCGGATACATATCGAACCACTTTTGAGGTACAAATTGGGGTACGTGCGGCCTATAAAACCCGATACCCATCCAAAAGGGTTGCTCCTGCTTTTCAGCCAAACGGGCCTCGGCCCAACTAGCAAGTTGATAGTCGGGCATCTGATCATCGCGCTCGGGAAATGCACCCCAGTCCCACAATGGGTGTCCCGGATAACTACTGATTTTCTCATCGGGCATAGGACCAAAACCTCCGAATTGCCCTGCATAATTTGGCACATGGGCTTCATTGATCCCTTTTCCATTATGGAATAGTTTTCCTGCCCCAAATACGTGATAACCTTCTTTCTCAAATCGTTTGGGCATCACCATGCTTTTACTGGCCACAGGAGATTTGGTAATATCTGGGTTCAAAAAATAAATACCGGAGGTGCTGGGATATAGCGAAGTCATCACACTTGCGCGTGACGGATTACAGACCGGAGCCTGACAATGGGCATTCGTAAAAAGCATCCCGCGTTGGGCCAGCCGATCCATATGAGGTGTCTTAGCCTGCGGATGCCCACCCAAAACGCCAACCCAATCGTTGAGATCGTCTACGGCAATGACCAGTATGTTTGGTTTCTCGGATTCTTTTAAGGGTTCTTTTTTTTTATTCGTATGGCAAGCTCCGAGTAGAAATATTAGGGACAAAATGGGGGCAATTCGATTTGTTATTAGCATAGGTCTATCGTAAAAGTGAAAATTAAGATTCGAACTAGGGGAACGTTCGGTAATTTATCACTTTTTTTATATCCCTTTTACATCGAATACCATTTTTTCTGAAGGTTAGCTTTTTAGTCTATTTAACTAATAGGGTTTAACCGTTCGAAGCGTTGAAAAATGCTAACCTAATTTAAAAATCAAAATAGGTCCAAGTCAATATACCAGAGCTTACCTCAGGGGACTAGCTCTTTTGGATAGAATATTGGAATGCAAAAATAATTGTCATCAAAGACCCAAAACTGAAAAGAACGTGTCTTTATGGCTTTCTCCAATGGGTATGCGTATATCATTGATTACAATTCTATTGCGTTGCACCGTATTTATATAATTCACATTTACCACAAATGATTTATGCACCCTTAAAAATTGGTTGGGCGGAAGTCTATCCAACAGCTCCCTAAAACTCATTAGTGTGAGTATGGCTTTATTCGTATTAGTGATATGTATTTTCAAATAATCTTTTAAGCCTTGAATGTATTCTATATCGTCAAGATTTATTTTGATGCTCTCATACTCGGCTTTAACAAAAATAAATTTTTGGGAGTCGTTGGTTTCACCATGCGATGAAAATATATTATTATTCTCCAATGGTTTTTCTTGGCTCGCCAAGAGTTCTTTACTTCTTGAAACAGCCTTTATAAAACGATGGTAGGGTATCGGTTTTACCAGATAATCAACCGCGTTCAGTTCAAACCCTTCAACGGCATATTGCGAATAAGCAGTAGTAAAAATAAATAACGGCCTATTATCCAAAGAATTTATAAAATCAATACCGCTAATTTGTGGCATTTCAATATCACAAAATATCAAATCGGCCTTTTTTTCTTTTATAACCGCGATAGCTTCCAACGGATTGGTAAAGGTTCCTAGCACCTCAACAAAATCGATCTTACTACAATAGTCTACCAAAATTTCAATGGCAAGGGGTTCGTCGTCAATGATAATACATTTCATCTGTTCGTTTTTGTTAGTTCATTAGGGTCTGATGAAATCCTTCGCTCCATTTGCGTGGTATTTCACGCCAACTGGTCTCGCCTATTATGTTGCTTACTGTCTGAGGGTCAAACTGACCGAATATGTTGTTCCATCGTTATTAACAATCAGCTCGTGTGCCAAGGGATATAATAGTTTCAATCTATTTTTAATGTTCTGCAAACCTACGCCTGAACTTTTCGTCGGCTCTTTGAACACTCCTATTTTATTCGTCACTCGTAACTGTATAGACTTGTGTTGCAGTAAAAGGTTTATTCTTACATCGGTCTTTCCTTCATAATCGGTTCCATATTTGAAGGCATTTTCAATAAAGGAGATAAACAATAAAGGGGGAATGACTTTATTCTTTTCTTCACCCGAAATTTGTAGGGTGACATTCTCACTATCCGATAAACGAAGGCGCTGCAATTGCACATAGCTTTTTATGTATTCCAATTCTTTGCTTAGGGGTACAAGGTCTTTATCGGCCTCATAGAGCATATAGCGCATCAATTCCGCTAAATCGACAATTGCCTGTGACGTGTCGGGTGATTGTTTAACGGAAAGGGCATAAATGGCATTCAGTGAATTAAATAAAAAATGTGGATTTAACTGTGTTTTTAAAAATTGCAGTTCCGATTGTATTTTCTGCTTTTCTACCACTTTACGGAGGTCTTCATTTTTCTTCCATTCCGTATACATACGGAGCATTGCACTTATGATGTATGGAATTCCAATGAAACTAATAGATATAAAAATTCGCGGATTCCACAAATTGGTATGCCTGTGCGTCATTCTAGTCATCATTTTTTCCGGAAAGTTTTCAGGCATTTCAGGAGTAAAGAAAAAATTGACCGATAAGGCAGCTACAATGATCAAGCAAACCGATACTGCAATGTAAATTTGAATGTTGCGCTTCAATAGCAGCTCAGGAACCACTAGGAAATAATTCACATAAAACAAAAGCATACCCGTACCCAAGCCAGCCATTAAATTAGAAGGTATAGGTCTAGATTGAGATATCATGGGATAAATTATCAAAATACAAAAGCACCCCCATATAAAAATATGCGCTAAAATTTGGGATATATTTTTCTTTTCTAAAGTCATTAAAAATTTTATTGTCTCTCCAATATAACAATGTTCAAATCGTCAAGTTCGGTCGTTGCTACCACTGGACTGTCACCTTTTCTTAATTTATAGACCACCAAATCGGCGAGCAACTGCGCATCTTTCACCGTTCCAATTGCTTGTTTCGTATTGATGGCAGGAATGTACTCTTGCTGTATGATGAGCTTATCATCTTTTAAAATTTGATAACCGTAGCCATCTTCAACAACAATAATAGCGGTATCAAAAGAAGGCACAACAGGTGTTTGTGAAGGAATAAATTTCAATACGGTCAAAAATGATAAACCTACAAGAAATAACATCCCAATATTTAGAGAAAATTTCATTTTATACTGTTATTTAATTCTTAAATAAAGTTTTGTTTCTTGAACTTCATTGAGTCATACTTTAACAACCTTTCTGGTCTGAATAAAATTATCCGCAATCTATATTCAACCGATATTCCCTTTTAAAACTATGAACATCTTGGTATTTAAAATGGGGCCAGGCACCACTGCAAGACCCCATTCATCAACTAAAATCACTCAATGAAAAATTTTTAATCTTCTTCTTCGTATTCATCAAAGGGGAAAAATTCGTCAAGATCATCTAAATACAGACTTCCTGTTCTTCCCATACCGATGAATGCCCTACTTGTATTTGAGAAAACGATGGCATCTTGACGCGACGACCCTTCATAGGAAGTCTTTACCTCCCACGTATCCAACGACGGGTCATATTCCCAAATTGAATTGGTAGGTCCAGATCTTTCTCCACAAGCAATATATCCATATCCATTCATTGTAAAGCCTAGGGCATTACTTCTTGTAACCTGATAATCATCCTCTTCGTCGAGGTCTAATTTTTTGGTCCAACTTTCGGTGGTTGTATCAAACACCCAAAAATCATCTAGATAAACACCATTGGAGACTCCTGTTCCTAAATACACTTTATCTCCGATAGTAAAGGTCGTTGCCGCCCTTCTCTTATCGCCACCAAAACCTTCCAGTTCTACCCAAGTATCTGATGATGGATCGTATTTCCAAAAGTCTTTTCGGTCATTATCACCATCAAATCCGGTACCGAAGTATCCAAACCCATTGGCACCAAAAGCTATGGCATTCCTTCGAGGTGTTTCGAGGTCCGCAATTTCCGTCCAAGTATTCGAACTTGGGTCGTAGGCATAAAAATCGCTCAGTTCGGTTAGCCCATCATAACCAGAACCAATGTAGCCGATACCGTTTACTTCGAAACCTACGGCCGCATTTCTAGCCACTCCTGGAAAATCTGCCTTTTGAGACCAATAGTCACCTTCCATATTATACGCCCATACCGATGTCAGATAATCATCACCATCATACCCAACACCCATATAACCAGTATTATCAATGGTAAACCCTGAAACACTACTTCTAGGGCTGCCGTCAAATACCGACCTGTCAACCCAGTTGCCCAAGTCTTCCTCATCATCATCATTCGAGCAACTGGTGAGTAACAGCATCAATACACTAAAAAGGGTTATAGTTTTAAAATTATCTTCAATTCTTCTCATTCTTAATAATTTATTTTTTGGTCCTAATTTTCATCAAAGCTAAAACGTGCATCCGCCGTTAAAAAACAGAATAGATCAAAGGGAGGTTTTAACATATCAAATGGACAATTTGATCTACGAACGCCTCTACCACTTTCATCGTGAGAATTTCAGGATTGATCTTAAAAGAATTGGCGTTGGTCTATTCGGGTTTTGAGCCTTGTACTTGCATTCTACCTTTGATGAAAATCAACAAAATATATGAAAAGGGAAACCATACATAAAGTCCTCCGCTTGCTACCTTTAATTATTTTCCTCTTCCCTGTGGTGTTTGTCGCATGCAACGAAGATGCTATTGATAGTTCTGAATTCGTCGCGGGGGAAGTCTTTACAGAAAGTAACATTAGGGTCATACAAATTGATACCATTACCGTAGCAACATCAACCATCAAATTCGACAGTCTTATCACCTCACAATCGTCAAGGGTTTTGGTAGGCAAATATATCGATCCCGAATTCGGGACCGTGCGATGTGCAAGCTACTTTGAACTGTTGCCCACGACATACACTATAGATTCAGAAGCAGAATTCGATAGTATTGCGATGTATTTAAAGTTCGACAAATACTATTACAACGACACCCTGAAACAAAACACCATTCAGATCAAGGAACTTAATGAAACCCTGAAAGCCTACAATGGAGATGACCTTTACAATACGGCTAGTTTTACATATAAGGAAGAAAATCTCGGAACACTATCATATACCCCCAGACCTATAAGTGCCGATTCTTTGGAAATTAAGCTTTCCGACAGCCTCGGACTAGATCTTTTTAAGGAGTTTCAGGAAAAATCAATTACGAACTTTGCCGAATTCAATGCGCATTTTAAGGGCATGGGATTATTTCCAGGGGAAAGTGACGATGGATCGATTATTGGTTTTTCACTAGCATCGGAAGATAGTTATATGCGTCTTTACTTCAGCACCGCGGAAGAAACTGAGCGCGTGGACAATTATATCGATTTCACGATCAACACCACTAGTTCTCCCATCCCGTTTTTCAATCAAATAACGGCTGAAGAACCCAACGAATATTTAAAAACACTTACCGATAAAGAAATTGATCTTAAAAGCGCCAATGCCGAAGGCCGAAGTTTTATACAGTCAGGTGTAGGGATTGCCACTCGAATTCAATTTCCCCATATCAAAAGTATTTACGACATACCCGGTGAAGGCACTATTTTAAATGCCGTTTTAAAAATAAAACCCGCCGCCCAAAGCTATGACGACCATTTGATTTTAAGGGATAGTTTATCGGTCTATCTCGTCGATAAGAACAACGACCTAACCGAACAGCTATCTTATGTCGCCGTTTTAAATCGGGACAATCAGGAATTTAATGACATTTATTATGAACTGCCATTAAGCAGTTATATCGAAAAGCTTTTGGTAACGGAAAGATATACGGGTGAAGCACTTGTGCTATTGCCCGACAACTACAATAGTACCGTAGACCGATTTATACTCAACGGAAACAACAATTCAGATTATAGTACCACTTTAGAACTCACCTATTCCATCTATGATGAAGCTGAAAATTAAAATCCTTTTACTTACCACAGGTCTCGTTTCACTCTCGACATTCATACAGGCTCAATCCGAAGGGCTGACCAGTTCACCCTATTCACTTTATGGTCTTGGTGTTATCAATCAGACCAGTATAGGAAAATCGAATGGGCTGGGGTATACAGGAATTGGCTTAAAAACTGAAACGGAAATCAATAACTTAAACCCTGCCAATTTTGCGTTGGTTCCTCAGAACTCCTTTTTTTATGATATAGGTGTAACCAGTGAATACAACAACTATAGCAATGTAGGCACTTCAGAGGGGCGCACGAGCCTTAACTTTTCAAACTTTGCCTTCGCTTTTCGAATCACCGAAGGCTTAGGGGCCGGTATTACAATGGTTCCTTATAGCGATGTCGGTTATACGTTAGTGGGCCTGCAAAGTAATATTGAAGGAACCACTGAATTTTTCGAAAGTAATGTTGCAGGTATTGGTGGATTGAGTGACTTACGCTTAAATCTGGGTTACGAGATCGTTGATAATTTACGCCTTGGATTGGCTGCCTCCTTTTTATTTGGAAGTATCGAAGAAAATGAAGACTTCCAGATCAGTAGCAGCTCTTTCGAATCAACGGAAACTACCAATTATAATGGTATTCGTATGGGTTTTGGACTACAATATGATCTATTGGAAAACGTGACCATTGGTAGTACTCTTCAATTTCCAACGGTGTTAAATGGAACTCTCGAACGCTACGCGATGAAGAACCTAGATGGCTCCGAGATTGTAGTTGAAGACAATACGACATCCGATGCTTCGAGTTTCACCATGCCCTTGGAAGTTGGTGTTGGTTTAAGTGGTACGCTTTACAAATCGTTGACCTTGAGCGCAGATTATAAAAAGAACTATTGGAGTGCGACCGAACAAAGCGAGAACTTGGGCCATTATGTTGATCAAGACATTTATGCCTTTGGTGCAGAGTACATAAAAAATAAAGATAGCTATAAACTATCACAACGCATTCGATATCGCGCAGGTTTCAACTATGACACTGGTTATTTGGCCATCGGAAACACGCGGGTGAAGGGCTTTAATCTCACCACGGGCATTGGAATTCCGCTTAGCAAAGGCACCAACTCACTATTGAACCTATCATACAGTTACGGCTCCAAAGGTCAAATCCAAAACATTCTAGTAAAAGAAGATTACCATTTGCTCACGCTGAACCTGAGTTTGGAAGATTTATGGTTTAGAAAGCGAAAAATCAATTGAAATCTTTCAAGAAACGAAAATACACAATCAAATTGTCAACACATTAGCCATGAGAAAAGATATTCTAAAAACAAGCATTTTTATATTAAACCTCTTTTTCTTGACCTGCCTCTATCCGCAAGAGAAAAAAAAGCAACAGAACAATGCTTCATTCAAAATGTTCAAACGGTTAGATATCGATCATGATGGGGTTATCAGTAAAGACGAGGCAAAAAAGGCTAGAAAAAGTCTTATTTATGCAGATTTCGAACTTATAGATACGGATAAGAGCCTCACAATCACATTAAAGGAATTAAAAATAATCAGTGGTGAACCCATTGAAGAAAGCGAGTAGTGATGTTTCTGAAAAGGCTTTACAAATACTAATACCACGCCATTCAAAACAATTCTTGTCTCACCAAATCGAAATATTTGGCACTTACCGGAATACTGACTTTCCCAATAATTAAATCTCTTCCTTTTAAAGCTGAAACTTTTGTCTTATTGATAATATAGGAGCGATGCACTCTCATAAATTTTTCCTTGGGCAGCATATTTTCCAAAGATTTAAGCGACTGATTGCTCATTAACTTGCCTTCCTTTGAATAATAAATCACATACTCACTATCACTTTCGATATAAAGAATGTCATCATACTTCAGTTTATGAAGATCGTAACCTGATTTCACGGTTATCGTACCGTCTTGATCAGAAGTTTTCGTCTCCGTTTTGATTTTGGAGACCGACTTCAAAAAACGTTCGAATGTAATAGGCTTCAAAAGATAATCAAGCGCATTCAACTCAAAACCTTCAACGGCATATTCAGAATAGGCCGTAGTGAAAATAATCTGTGTAGTCGGTGCAATCATTTTAGCGAAATCCGTTCCCTTGATTTCTGGCATTTGAATATCTAGAAAAAGTAAATCTATGTTAATCTCGCGCATTATTTCCATGGCCTCGACGGGACTTTCGGCGGAACCGGCACACTCTAAAAAATCGATTCTGTCTATATAGGTTTCCAATAAATTTCTGGCCAACTCTTCATCGTCGACTACTAAACATTTAATCTTTTCCATCTAAATTTAAATGTAGTTTAACTTCAAAAATAGTCGATTTGTCATTAATAATCAGTTCATGACGATTCGGATACAGCAGGGCCAGCCTTTTCTTCACATTCTCGAGTCCGATGCCCCCAACTTTATCCTTGTTCAAAACTGTTTCAGGTACACTATTCGCTATTTCGAATTTAATTTCTTTTGAATCGGAATAGATACTAATTGTCAAGAAAGAATTTTTTATATTCTCAAGATTCCCGTGCTTCAGCGCATTTTCTACAAAAGGAATCAATAACATCGGGGCTATGTTTACATTATTATCCATAACCTTAAAATCTGTCTTTATAGGAAAGACTTTACTGCTTTTTAAACAGAACAGTTTTAAATAATTTTCGATGTAGTCAATTTCTTTATGAAGTGGCACATAGGGGCGGTCACATTCATAAAGTACGTATCTCAGCATATCGGACAATGAACTAATGCTCTGTTGTGTCTTGTTTGAATCAATAGCAGAAAGGGCATAGATGTTATTCAGGGAATTGAATAAAAAATGAGGATTTATCTGTGATTTCAAAAGTTTGAGTTCGGTCTGCAAGTTTTCATTTTTATTTCGAATCGTCTCTTTTTCGTGCTTTTGTGCAAACAGGAAAGTCTCGACGATCGTGGCAAGTACATAGGCAATTGTTACCAGTAAAAATTCTATTAAAAATCGAGGTGGCGGTTGCACCCTCATATCGGGTAAAGCCCCTCTTCGTGGTGGTGGACCCTGAAAAATCTGTGAACTTATTGCCGAACAAATCAAAAGAAGACCTATAGATACAAGAATAAAAAATGTGTATTTTTTCTTTAAAAGAAGCGTCGGCGCCGTATAATAAACCAATACCGTAACCACCAGAATCTGAAGAACGAATGAAATCAAATTCTGTTTGACAAATTGGAAATCACCACCCAATACAAGCCACCCTACAATCCAAATAGCCGCCCACAGGAATACCTGAAATAAATATCGTTTTGATCTGTTCATACCGCAAATTAAAGGAAATAATATTGATTGCAACGGCGAAAACATCATTGTTATCACCTTGAAAACGAGACTTCACAGATAGAATCCCTCCGTTAACTGAAAACCTGCCTTCACTCACTTAAAACGGTCATTTGATATTTAACCAATGTCCATCTTTGTAGTCCAAAATAGAATTTTTAACAAAAAGATAATGATGAAAAAAACTTGTAAAACTGGATTAAAACTTGGCTTAATCGTCTCGTTTTTCGCTTTCAACGGCTACGCACAACCTTCACAAAACAATAGGGGAAACCAAGAGCCGCCTTCGGCCGAAGAAATAATAAAGCAAATGGACAAAGATGAGGACGGAAAGCTCTCTAAAAAGGAAGTTAAGGGACCATTAAAAAATGATTTTGCCAAAATCGATGCAAACGAAGATGGTTTCATTTCCAAAGAAGAAATCGAAAAGGCACCTAAACCAAAAAGACAGGGGCGCCAATAAGCAAATCGAAAATAAAAACAGCTATCATGAAATATTTTTTAATTTCAAAACTAAGCTTTCTATATACTCCTTTCCTTGTTTTTTCATGCCTAAGCTGCAGTAACAATTCAAATGGGAACGAAGAGAGTGAAGAGGTTTCCGAAATCGAAGGAATCGTTAATGTAGACCCATCACTTTTTCTTTCTGAAGGTTTGGTAGAACCAATAACTACCGAGGAAAAAACACTCTCAGATGGCACTGTAGCCCTGTGTTATAAAATCGTGACGAACACAACACCCAGCGACCATACCATGGGTCCCTGGTGCCCGACCAATATCGCCGATGGAGCCGATAAGGGAGGGAAATGGTTTGAAAACGGCGAACTCTATGATGTAGATGGTGCGTTTATAGAAAATCTTGATGAATTTTATTCAGATAGTACTTGGAAAATGTATGATGAAAATGGCGATATCTATACCACCGATAGTCAGGAGGCCTGTGAAGCAGCAGCTAACCCTAATGTTGGAGAAGAATACGCAAACTATTGCGTCTACTGTCAGCATTCCTATTTTGACGATATTACCGTGACCTACTATATACCTGTTACTCCGGTAAAACTTGACGCTCCTGATTTTATAGGAGGAGCCCTAGCTGGCCCACCAGACGGCGGAGGTCCTCCTGATGGTCAAGCCCCACCCAATGGCGGTGCTCCAGCAGGTATGGAATCTTCAGTGATCGGAACAGCGTTCAATGGCGTAAACTTTGACCCTCCGGCCCCAACTGCCCAAATTCTTGGTGCCTACACTATTGCTCCGATGGACGATAATGGTGGTCACGTAAATCCCGCTACTGGGTATCACTACCACGCAGCTACAGGAACCACAACCGTGGTTGCCCAATCAGATGGTCATGCAGGAATGATCGGTTACGCCATGGACGGGTTTGGCATTCATGAACAAATGAACGAAGATGGCGCCGAGCCAACGGACTTAGATGATTGCCGTGGCCATACCGACGATATTAGAGGTTATCACTATCATGTCGCCGCTCCAGGCACCAACAGTTTCATCAACTGCTTTAATGGTGCTCAAGGCATATACGAATTGAATTAAAGCTTGCTCAAAATCTATCAAATCAATATAGTGATGAAAAAAATAATTTGTTCGATATTATTATTCAGTGCCACTTTTTTTTTGCGGGCCCATAATTCTCAAATAGCCACCATGGCCCTAGTACAAGGAGAAGACAATCAATGGACACTTCAATTAAGTTCCTCTTTTGATGGATATCGATATCAACTGCTATACAATTACCCCGATATTGATGTAAACAATTTACCAGCAGAAGAATTCCAAAAATTATTGATGCAATACCTCGAAGATAATATCGAACTGATGGCTAACGGAAACGCTATGGCGAAGTTAAGAAATGGCTATATAGAGATGGGGCATCATACCGTTATAAAATTCAACCTAACAGGTCTTCCCGATAAATTGAAATCCCTTGATGTTAAGATCACCGGTCTCAATGAGACATCAAATAACAATTGCGTATTTAAAATTATTACCAAGGATAACAAGTCTAAAAATTTCTTTTTAAAAAAGGGTAATAATTTTGAACTGTCTATCTATTCGCGTGATAACCAATTTCAAGTGGAAACGGTGGAAGAAGCAAGTCTATCGTGGGTAGTTGTGGGTCTGGGTAGCCTGGCGGTGCTAACAATGTTCATTATTTCGAAACTGTTCACCGTTCGAAGACCGGGTATGCGGAAAGTAAGTTAACTATCTGATATAGACATAAGTCGGTTAAAAAATAATGGGTAGGAACACGAATAAGGAAATACTAAAAAAACAAGATTAAACAGTGAGTAATGAGAAATTTTAATACAGCTTTATTGATTGTTGTTATTGGCTTATTCTATGGCTGCAACGGACAAAAGAAAAAAATTGCCCACAGTCATAGTCATAATGAGTCTTCGGGTTCTGAAGTGGCTCATAACCATAGCGACTACTTTGGCTCATACATCTTGAATAATGAGAATTTTGGAACAAAAACTACCGTAACCGTTCAAGGTGATAAACGCACCATGGTTACCAATGCTATTCCCAATCATAAAACAGGTGCATTTCCCAATCAAGGAAATCCAAATACTATTAGCGCCCAAGATAGAACGTACGTATTTCCCATAAAACCTGTATATACAGGTAAATCAAAATGGGTCAGGGAACCTGGTGTGGCACTGAACGGAGTGAAATTTGAGCCCGGAACAGCTGAAGTCGTGGTTTGCGAAAGCGGTGAAAATTATCGAGTCGAGGCTTTTCAAGACTTGATCGATCTTGGTCTTGATTTTAACAATGCCCACGTACAACCAAATGGAGCTTACCACTACCATGGCACACCAACTGGTGTTATTGAAACCTTTGACAGTGACGAAGACCTGGTACATGTCGGTTTCGCCCACGATGGTTTTCTTATCTATTATTCAAAAAGTAGCGCATATAAGCCAAGTTATCGCATAGTCGATGATAGTCGTACTGGTACAGACTGCACCTATTCCAATCCAAAAGTTAGCATTGATGTTGATATCAATGGCACTGAACAAGATGGAACTTTCTTATCTGATTGGGAATATGTAAAGGGGTCGGGCGATTTAGATGAATGTAATGGCACTGAGATAAACGGTGATTATGTCTATTTAGTAACAAACTCTTATCCCTATGTGGGTCGATGCCTAATGGGCGAGTTTACCGACACGGAGAGAAGAGGTCCCCCGCCAGGAGGTGGCGGTCCGAATGGTCCCCGTCCAAACAACAGGCCGACGAACAGACCTCCGAATGGTTAATTGTACAATTACACAATCTATTCTGATACATCAAGAATTTGATTACCGAAAGCAAATCCATTTTTCGGATTTTAAACCTGGGCTCTGTAATTCTTGCGCTCAAATTAATAAAGGCCATTTTAATTAAAAAACTAGAAATAATTCTAATACCATTTTCGATTTAAAAGGGTTTGTGCACCTCGAAACGATTTGCACAGACTTTTTTTATATTGAACCCTTCCCTTCTTCCCTGCAAGTTATTTGTAATCATACGTTGATCGACCTCTTGTGATCAAGTTAGAAATACAGAAATGGCAAAACCCAAATGGGGTTTGGCGATTGTCAATTTTCATACTCACTTTTCCCACTACACAATTTCTATATTCACAATATTGCATCCTCAAAATTCACAAATAACCATATTTCAGGCTTAGATGCAACATGATTCTCATAGTTTGCTTCATTTCTTTTATTAACCTCAATGCCCTCCGCATATATTTGCTCTGATGTATTTTCTCTGTATTTATGAGTGTACTGAACACGTATACTAACTAAAACCCAATGATTATGATTAAACTCAGAATTGTCTGTATTGCATTGCTCACGCTATGGGGGCAAAATGCATTCTCACAAACCAAGACCATTACGGGTATGGTATCCGATGCGTCGGGAGCCCCATTACCTGGTGCCTCCATTTTAGTTTCAGGTACCACAAATGGGACAACGTCCGATTTCGATGGTAATTATTCCATTTCAGATATCAACTCTTCGGATCAATTGGTATTCTCCTATATAGGAATGACGACCCA
The DNA here is from genome assembly GCF_900103215.1 of Kriegella aquimaris. Classification (GTDB taxonomy): domain Bacteria; phylum Bacteroidota; class Bacteroidia; order Flavobacteriales; family Flavobacteriaceae; genus Kriegella; species Kriegella aquimaris. The sequence continues at coordinate 141,586 of NZ_FNGV01000007.1, read as the reverse complement.
GACCATATCAGTTGGTAATCAGAATACCATCAATGTGAATCTTCAAGAAGATGCCGAAGCACTAGAGGAAGTTGTCGTAGTTGGTTATGGTACGCAATCAAGGGCAGAGGTTACCGGGGCAATTTCCACCGTAGGTGCAGACGAGTTGTCAGCTCTTCCCGTAGCAACGGCCGATCAGGCGCTTCAAGGCAGGGCTGCCGGCGTTACCGTTCTCAACTCGGGTTCTCCAGGAACGGCGCCCGTTGTTCGAATCAGGGGGCTGGGAACTATGAACAATAACGACCCCTTATATGTTATTGACGGTGTAATTGCCAGTGGTTTGGGCGATTTAAACCCAAACGATATCGCATCAATCAACATTTTGAAAGACGCCTCTACAACTGCTATATACGGTTCACTAGGTTCTAATGGTGTTGTGATGGTAACTACAAAAAAAGGTAAAAGGTCAGGTAAAACCACAATCAATGTAGATGCCTATACAGGAATTCAATATGCAAATCAAAGATTTGATGTATTGAACTCCGAGCAATATTTACAGTTCGCCAACGATGCATTTGGTATCGTACCTACCTCACCCCTTTCCTCTTCCGGAAACAATACTGATTTTCAAGATGCCCTTTTCCGAACTGGCATTATGCAAAAGGTTGATCTGGGCATTGCGGGTGGTGGAGAAAATAGTGATTTTAGATTTTCGGCGGGATATATGGACCAAGAAGGCGCCATAATAGAAACCGGTTTTGAGAGATTTTCATTTCGGGCCAATAGTAATTTTACGGTGGGCAAGTTTAATTTTGGAGAGACGATGTCAGTATCGTTTAATAAACAAAACCCTGAAAGAAACCTTGGTGCGCGGTCTTTGTTGGAGCACGCCATTAAAATACCGCCTTATTTACCAATTTACAACTCCAATAATCTAGGGGGGTTTCAGGGGCCGAGCAGTGGTTTAGACGGACAAGATGCCGAAAACCCCATTCGTGTTCAAACATTGGGCGAACATATCAACAAATCGGCTGCAATTATAGGAAGCCTTTTTGGTGAGCTTGAAATAATTAAAGATTTGAAATTCAAAAGTCAAGTCGGTTTAGAGTACAGAAATTCAAACACCAACATATTCAGGCCCTCTTATAATGATGATAGCGAAGGAGCTACCCACAGCTCCACTTTTGCCGCTATTACCAAAAATTCAACTCTAAGAAAATCAATTACGATAACGAACAGTCTGAACTATACTACCACCTTTAACGACCTTCACAATTTAGAGGTCTTGGTACTTGCCGAGAAGCAAGAGACCGTGGACGAGATTTTGAATTCGAATAGCCAAAATCCGATTACAAACGAACTAAATCAGGTTTCAAATGAACAATCTTTTTTACAGTCGCAATCTTTTGAATATAATCGTATTGGCTATTTAGGTAGGGTCAACTATAACTTCGATCAAAAGTATATTTTTGCTGCTTCAATTAGACGCGATGCCTCTTCCCGTTTTGGCTCCAACAACAGATGGGGAACCTTTCCTTCGGTAGCAGTTGGATGGAACATCGCGCAGGAAAGTTTCTTGTCAAATTCTGCCTTTAACATTTTGAAGTTAAGAGGTAGTTGGGGGATAACCGGAAATGACAGAATTGGAAACTATCAATATAGTGCAACCTTATTATCTGATTTCTTTTATCCTTTAGGCGGTACGTTGGCGACCGGAACAACTCCAGGTGGTTTGGCCAATCCTGACCTGAAATGGGAGGAAACTACCATGAAGAATATTGGTCTGGATTTCGAACTTTTTAAAGGCAAATTTACAGGAGCTGTCGAATATTTTAGCAATACTAGCGACGACCTCTTGATGAGTCGACCTTTGCCGGGATCTTTAGGAATAAACTCCGGTTCTGTGACTGAAAATGTAGGTTCAGTCGATACCAAAGGTTTTGAATTGAATTTGGGTTATAACGATTTTGAGGGAGACTTTACTTGGTCGGCCAACCTAAATGTCGGTACTTCAAGTAACGAAGTAAAATCATTGGGCTCTAACGAGTCACTATCGGGTGGCTCTTTCGAATCGCAAGACATTTCCCGTATAGAGGTAGGTGAGCCACTATTCTTTTTCTTTGGTTATGTTACCGATGGTATTTATCAAACTCCTGCAGAAGTTGATGCTGTTCTGAACCAAACACCGAATGACGAGGGAGAGCTTGCCGTTAACCCTGGTGATATTCGTTTTATTGATCAAAATGGCGATGGTCAAATAAATGCAGATGATCGTGTTAAAATAGGTAATCCCTATCCCGATGTCACCTACGGACTTAATCTAGATGCAAAATATAAGCAATTGGATATCAATCTATTTATCTCAGGTGTTGCCGGGGTCGACGTATACAACACTAATATATACGATCTTGAAGGCATGCCACGTTTATTCAATTCTGGTACAAACGTATTAAATAGATGGACGGGGCCCGGAACCTCCAATTCGGTTCCAAAGGCCGGCGGTTCAGATCAAAATTTTAATTCCATATCCGATCGTTTTGTAGAAGATGGTTCCTATACCCGATTAAAAAATATCACCTTAGGTTATACCCTTGACAATACTTCACTTGATCAATATTTTTCAAAATGCAGAATTTACCTAAGTGGTCAGAACTTAATAACGTTATCAGACTATTCAGGTTTGGATCCTGAGATAGGAAACCCTTTAACAAATGACGGTGGAAATAGGCAATATGAATTAGGAATCGATAGAGGTAACTACCCTCAACCTAAATCAATTATACTTGGAGTCCAATTATCATTCTAAAAAAAAATCATGAAAAAAAATAAAATTATTTTAACGATTTTGGCCCTTATAGGTCTCAGCGTATCCTGTAATGAAGATTCTTTGGAACTCACGAACCCTAACGAACTCTTGCCAGATTCCTTTTTCCAGAATCCTATACAAGTACAGTCCGCGGTAAATGCTGTATACTCGAATTTACAAACTCAGGGCCTATACAGCCGCCATATGTTTTTTATGATGGACAATATGTCGCATGAAAATGGGGGAAATACACAGCTGGAAGCGGATAAAAGACAATATCTTGATTTTTCTTTCGACGCCAGTCACGGCGCAATCGGAGCTTATTGGGAAAGCTGTTATAGAGGCATCAACAAAGCTAATTTTGTAGTTGAAAATTCTGATAAAATCAATGCCATATTACCCTCGGTAATGAGCGATGATTTAAAGCAAAAGGCAATTGGCGAAGCGAAGTTCCTTAGGGCACTTTTTTACTTCTTTATTGTCACGAGGTTTGGAGACGCACCGTTGGTAACCGTTTTACCTCCAGAAGATGGTGTAGGTCCGGCAAAAAGTACGAGTGCCGAAATTTATTCCCTGATTGTGAAAGATCTACAGGAAGCAATTCCTGTATTGCTCGAGAAAGGTGATGAGGAAAATGGACGGGCAACCAAAGGGGCGGCACATGCTTTGTTAGGTAAAGTTTATTTGTTTTTGGAACAGTATGATGATGCACTTACACAATTCAACGCTTTGAGTGGTTATGAACTCGAAGACAATTATTTCAACAATTTTATGGAGGAAACGGAACACGGTGTTGAATCAATTTTTGAAATAGAATACGATGATGATTTTGGAACAAGTGCTCAATGGAATTCAGATAGAAGCGGACAGGGGCCGAATGAAGCAACTTTTAGAGGGCAAGAATACGGTTTTAATGACTGGTTCAATGTATTTCCTTCCGATGACTTATTAAATGAGTATGAACCCGACGATATTCGCTTCGAACAGTCTTTTTATGTTAATGGCGATACTTTTGGTCCAGGAGGATCCCTCGAAGTTGATCATTTCCCAAGTAACGGTGGCGGTAATGCCGGTTGGTCAAAATACTGTAATTATTATAAGGATGCCAATGAAGATCAAACGTCCGGTATAAATTTCAAATACCTTAGGTATGCCGATGTACTGCTGATGATGGCCGAATGCGAAAGTATGAGAGCTGGTGGAAGCCAAGATGTAGCAATTGGCTATATCAATCAAGTTCGCGATAGGGCAGGCCTCGACGATTTGCCAACAGGTATGTCTCAAGAACAAGTCTTTGATGCATTGGTTCATGAACGTAAAGTAGAACTCGCTGGAGAACAATCAAGGTTCAACGATATAATTCGTTGGGGTATTGCGGAAACCGAACTCTCAGGAACGAATTTTCAAGTAGGAAAACACGAGCTTTTACCGATACCACAGGGTGAAATAGATTCGAACATAAACATTAGTTCGGCTGATCAGAACCCCGGATACTAAAGAATTAAACAGTTTTTAGATTGAGTTAGTTGCAGTTGTAAAAAACAGTGTGTTTCTGGGCATGCTGTTTTTTTTCTTCAATTTCATTCAAAATCTGTAAATTATGAATTGAAAGTCTATCGCTTATTATGAAAATGAATCTAGCCCAAAGATTTTTTTTATGTTCGATTGTTTTAGTGAGCTCAATCAATTGTACCCCAAAAAAAGAGTTGGCGGAACAAAAAACGAAAATATTCTCCTCTTTGAATTCATCCCAAACCGGAATTGAATTTGCTAACAATTTGGTCGAAAATGACAGCCTGAACTATTTCACTTATTCCTATCTATACATGGGTGGCGGTGTTTCCACTGGAGATATAAACAATGACGGTCTCCTAGATATTTACTTCACAGGAAATCAAGTCTCCAACAAATTATATTTAAACAAGGGCAACCTGCAATTCGAAGATATTACTAAAAAAGCAGGGGTTTCCGGTGATAGTCGCTGGTATACTGGTGCCACTATGGCCGATATAAATGGTGATGGCTTTCTAGACATCTATTGTTCGGTCGGCGGAAAATTCGGCCCAAGAAACAACGAGCTCTATTTGAATAATGGAGATGGCACCTTCTCGGAAAAAGCAGCCCAATATGGCATAGATGATATCGGTAACAGTGTTCAAGGAACTTTCTTTGATTATGACAAAGATGGCGACTTGGATCTTTTTGTTGCCAACTATCCGCCCACCAAATTTGATTCCCCGACATTTGTTTACGCTTACAAGATGAAAAATGTCAAGAGTGATGAAACAGGTCATTTGTACGAGAACCACGGAGATCGTTTTATAGATGTTACAAATACCTCGGGCTTGCGAGCCTTTGGATTATCTCTAAGTGCAACCGTAGGAGACCTCAACAACGACTCGTGGCCAGACCTCTACGTTTCCAATGACTTTAATTCTCCTGATTTCATGTACCTCAATAACCAAGATGGTACGTTCAGTGAAGTTGTTAAAGAAGCCACATCACATACTGCATTCTATGGAATGGGTGCCGATATTGCCGATTTTAACGACGATGGAAATCTTGATATTTTCCAGGTAGATATGTCGGCACAAAGCAATAGAAGACAGAAAGCCAATATGGCGAGCATGAACATCGATCTTTTCTGGGATGTTGTCAATGCTGGATTTGGTTACCAGTACATGCACAATTGTATGCAGTTGAATTCAGGCGTATTTACTGATAATATCCCACATTTCTCCAATGTCTCTAGAATAACAGGAACCTCCTCCACCGATTGGAGCTGGGGACCCCTATTCGCAGACTTTGATAATGACGGTCTAAAAGATTTGTTTGTTTCCAATGGTACCAGAAGGGAAATCAATAATAACGACTACTTCAATAAACTCAAAAATTTAAAACTAAGTGCAGACACTTTATTACAATTGAGCCTTGAAATTCCATCTGAAAAAATTGACAATTTCATTTTTAAGAATAAGGGAAATTTAGAATTTGAACAAGCCAACGATACGTGGGGCATTGAATTCAAAGGCTTTTCCAACGGTGTTGCCTATGCCGATCTTGATAATGATGGGGATCTTGAAATCATTACAAATAACATTGACGACCCTGCATCGGTTTTTCAGAACAAAAGTTCTGAAAGCAACCATTACCTGACCATCAAATTCGAAGAAGAATCAATGAACAAATTCGGTCTCGGCAATCGGGTATACGTTACTGCAAATGGCCGAACGCAAATGCAAGAACTTACCCTAACCCGGGGGTTTCAATCTTCCGTGGCACCAGAACTTCATTTTGGACTGGCCAAATCTAAAAAAATAGATAGCCTAAAAGTAGTTTGGACAGATGGTAAGATCCAAGAACTAAAGAATATTAATGGAAATCAGACCCTTGTTTTAAAACATTCCGATGCTGTTGACAGCCAAATTCAAGCAAACATGAAATCTAAGTTATTTGCTCCAGGCATCACTGACATTTTTCCCGAACATAAACATCAAGAAAACAATTACGACGATTTTCAAAAACAGGTACTATTGCCCCATAAAATGTCTGCTTTTGGCCCGACATTGGTTGTCGGCGACATGAACAACGATGGTCTAGATGACTATTTTATTGGAGGTTCCGCCAACTTCGTAGGAAGTATTTTTTTTCAATCCACAAATGGATTCGAGAACCAAGCTGCCCCTTTTTTAGAGGACGACAAATCAAGTGAAGACATGGGAGCACTACTTTTCGATGCCGACGGCGATGGAGACAACGATCTTTATGTGGTAAGTGGTGGCTATGAATTCGCAAGAGATTCGAAGGCTCTTCAAGATAGACTCTACCTCAATGATGGCACCGGTAATTTTATAAAAGCAAATCCTACATCTTTGCCCAAAATTAGTACGAGTGGTTCAAATGTATACCATGCCGATTTTGATAAAGATGGCCGAGAAGACTTGTTGATTCTTGGTAGACAGGTTCCAGGCAACTATCCGTCACCTGCCACTAGTTATATACTCAGAAATGAAAGCAGCAGAGACAACGTAAAATTTAACTTTGCCACAGAAATGCAACCTCCAGAATTTGAAAATCTTGGTATGGCCACAAATGCTATTATTACCGATTTTAACAGTGATGGTCGGCCAGACATCATTATTGTAGGCGAATGGATGCCCATTCGCGTCTTCGAAAATACCGATACGGGTTTTGAAGAGGTATCTGAAGACATGGGACTGACCAAAGATACTACGGGCTGGTGGTGGAGCATCGAACAAGGCGATTTTGACCAAGACGGGGATATGGATTATGTAGTCGGAAATAATGGTTTAAATTACAAATACAAAGCCACAGAAAATGAAACCTTCGATATTTTCGCCCATGATTTTGACAATGACAGTAATGAAGATATTGTACTAAGTTATTACAATGAAGGGAAACAATATCCGGTGAGGGGTCGATCGTGCTCCTCGCAACAGATACCTTCCATTAAACAGAAGTTTGAGAATTATGAAAGTTTTGCCGATGCAACCTTGGAAGAGGTATACACTGAAAAGTCTCTGGAATCGGCATTACACTACCAAGTAAAATCATTTGCCAGCGTTTATTTGGAAAATAAAAATGGTCAATTCATCGTACACAAACTCCCTATCGAAGCACAGACTTCTAGCATAAATGGAATTTTGGTGGATGACTATGACAAAGATGGTCTGTTAGACCTTCTCATTGCAGGAAACTTATACGTTTCAGAAGTGGAGACTCCTCGAAATGACGCGAGTTACGGACTTTTTCTAAAGGGCAACGGTGAAGGGGACTTTCAAGCAATTCCCGCCTCAAAAAGTGGTTTTTTTGTGCCAGGTGACGTAAAGGACTTGGCTACCATTAACTATAATAGTAAAACGTATGTTATTGCCGCGAAGAACAATGATGCCATGCAATTTGTTGAATTGAATTAGACAATGTCACAATACCTCTATGGGTTCATTAATTTTTAGTGAGGAGAAGTTAATCTTTATAAGGATTTAAGGTCTCGATGGTTCCATCTGGGCGATGTGTTAGTTCAGCAACTTTTATCGACCTCAAATGGGTAACACCTTTAGACAGGCTTGAATCGTGATAGAATAAATACCATTTATCTTCCACTTGACAAACCGAATGATGTGAGGTCCAACCCACGACCGGATTCAAAATACGCCCGCCATACGTAAAGGGGCCATAAGGAGATTCTCCAATGGCATAGCAAATGTAATGCGTATCACCGGTAGAATAGGAAAAGTAGTATTTGCCCTGATATTTATGAACCCACGATGCTTCAAAGAACCGACGCTCATTATCTCCTGCCAATAATAAATCTCCATTTTCGTCTAATATTTGAACTTCTTGTGGCGTATCGGCAAATTCCAATAGGTTTTCAGTCAATTTGGCAACTAATGGCAATAATGCGGGCTCTTGGTCAGCTGGTAAATGCGCTGTAGGACTTTCGGGGTATTCCGCATTAAATTTTCCTGCTCGCCAACGCTGTAATTGTCCGCCCCATAGACCTCCAAAATACATATAATAGTTACCGTCTTCATCTTCAAAAACTGCCGGGTCGATTGAAAAACTTCCCTTGATTGCATCTGGTTGCGGGGCAAAAGGTCCGGTCGGGGAATCACTTACTGCGACTCCAATCCTAAATATTCCATCGTAGTCTTTAGCTGGAAAATATAAATAATACGTTCCATTTTTATGTGCCGCGTCTGGTGCCCACATTTGCTTTTCGGCCCAAATTACATCTTCCACATGTAATGCCACCCCGTTGTCGACCGCAGCACTATTAATATTGTCCATTGAGATTACGTGATAATCTTCCATAGCGAAATGGCTTCCCAAATCATCAAATGCTTCTCCCGCATCCACATCATGTGAGGGGTAAATATAAATTTTCCCGTTAAAAACATGTGCCGACGGATCTGCGGTATAAATATTTTTGACCAACGGTTGTGAAATGGCACGTTTGTTCAGATTATCAAAATCAATGTGTTCTACAGATTCTTCAGGCATGGTGTTATTTATATCAATTACTTCTTCTTTCTTTAAGTTCTGCTTCTATCTGAACCTCCATTTTTTTATTTATTTCATAAAAAAACAATAGACCGATACCTATTAAAAAGGGAATTGCAGGATAAATGCTCACTAACATTTTTGTTCCCTGAACGGCACTTTCGGGCTGCACAATGGTCGCTCCCAAAACAGCGCCTTCTTTGGTCACATAATGGTACAAACCTAAAATCCAAGCGACCAAGGCACTGCCTATGCTCAATCCTCCTTTCAGACCTACCATCATCGCCGAAAAAATAATGGCTGTAGCCCGACGATTATTTTTCCATTCTGAATAATCGGCGACATCGGCAATCATTGCCCAAAGCAAGGGGATCGTTAGCCCATAGAAAAAACCATGTAATATCTGTGAAATGAAGATTAACGCTATTGCTGTTTTCGAGAAAAAATAGAATAAGATTATAAACAAAGTCGAAAGAAACAGCGCTACGCTAAAAACATCCCTTTTACCATATTTATCTGCAAAGCGTTTTGAAAACGCAATACCGACAATCATAAAAATAATACCTCCGGCGTTGAACAGACCAAAGCCTGCCGATACGGGGTTTTCTCCAAAAAAATTCACCCCTATCCCAGACAATACTTCCAAAATAGGGCGAATAAAGTGGGTTAGCTTTTCTTCATTAACATAATTTTCGAAATAATACACATAAGAACCACCCTTCATCGCCAACGTAACGAAAACCAATGTGGTAACAATTAGAATAATAACCCAAGGTCGGTTTTTAAATAAATCCCCTAAATCTTCTTTAAGACTAGATGTTTGCTCCGGTTTCGGGATTATACGCTCCTTGGTCGTAAAAAAGGTAACCAATAATAGTATCGTGCCGATAAGCGCCAACCAAGTCATTACGATTTCAATACCCAGTGCCTTATCTCCATCTCCGACAGATTCAATGATGGGCAACATAAACACCTGTACAAAGAACTGGGCGAACATTACCGCTACAAAACGGTATGATGACAAACTGTTTCGGTCTGCCATATCGCCCGTAATAACGCCGCTTAATGCCGAATATGGTAGGTTATTGGCGGCATACAACAACAGTAAGAGCGTATAGGTAATAACGGCGTAAATTACCTTCCCTTTATATTCAAAATCGGGGGTACTAAAGGCCAAAAGGGATATTACTCCCAAAGGAATAGCGGTGTAAAGAATCCATGGTCTAAATTTTCCCCACTTCGATTTCGTTCTGTCGGCCAACGCGCCAATTATAGGATTAAATCCAAAAGCCGCAATTAGACCTACCGTAAGCATTATGGCAGAGGCATGATTTGCTTCAAGCCCATAAATATCCGTGTAGAAATATGCCAAGTAGGTCATTAAGGTCTGAAAGACCAAATTGGCGGCAAGGTCTCCCAAACTGTACCCGATTTTTTCCTTGACGGTTAATTTTTGCGAATTCGAATTCATATGTATTCTTCGATTAATGCATTATTACGGGTGCTCATTTTTTTAATCTTAAAATACGCTCATAAGCTTTTTTCGGCTCGAATGCCCTGTCAAAAGGTAGCGGGTAATTTGTTCTTCCTTTTATAGGCCAGTTATTTAGCCAAGAAACTTTATCGTTCACTCCCCAAAAAGTAACCCTGTCAATTTTTGCTTTATGTTTTAAAAAGAGCCTAAAGATATTTTCATAGCGCTCGGCCAATTGTATTTGTACCGAGTCAGGCAATTGATTAGGAAAAGGATTCATAATTTCGCTGCCTTCGAAATTCTGACTTATCTCTGCACCTTCCAGATCCCAAGGATTTGGAAGTACCGTGATATCCAACTCGGTAATCATAACTTTCAAGCCCAATTCAGCGTAGGCAATTATACTCTGCTCAATATCTTCTAGTGAAGGTCCACTTAAACTCCAATGTGCTTGCATACCCACCCCATCAATGCGGGCGCCTTTAGTTTGTAGCTTTTTTATGAGTTTGATGGCACCTGCTCTTTTTTCAGGTTTCCACATGTTATAATCGTTATAGTAGAGTTCAGCTTTCGGGTCTGCCTTCGCCGCAAGGCTAAAAGCGCGTTCGATATAGTCTTCGCCCATAACCTTAAGGAAAATAGATTCTCTTAAAGAACCGTCTTCATTAAGTGCCTCATTTAATACGTCCCATCCATAAATTCGCCCCTTATACCTGCCAGCCACGGCATTAATATGATTCTCTATATAGCTAGACATCACTGCACTATCTTTTACTTCATTCATCCAAGAACCGATCTGGCTATGCCAGAGTAAAGTATGACCAATGATGTGCATATTTTTCTTTTCTCCGAAGGCTACATACTTATCCGACAAATCAAAATGATAAACATCCGGTGCAGGATGCAACTCTCCCCATTTCATGACATTTTCCGGACTAATGGAATTGAACTCGCGGGCCACCAAACCCACTGCTAATGTATCAGTCTCTTCAATTACCCGATTGTTGATTGCCACGCCAATCAGGAAGTCTTCTGAAAAAGCCTCTTTAAGACTTAGTGTTTCCGATTTCTTAGGTGTTTCTATGTCTTTCTTTTTTTCTCCACATCCGTTTAAAAACAAAATGCCAAGTAGCAATACTGTGCTCGCAGTCTTTCTATTCATAATGATTTGTTGCATTAGGAGGTTCCGTACGTGAAAATTGGTTGTCGCACGGAAATGCCTATCAATTTAGGTTCAAGTTATAAAATTCGCTTAATTCAAATGCAATGGGTACGACATATGAAGCGGACTTTAAAACATTTGTGGCATATTTCATTCTAAATACCATTAACAATTTTTTCAGCAGATATTGTTGAAAGTTTTAGCTTAAATTTTGGTATGTAGTACTTTACTTTTGAATTAGGCTATGGTTACTATTGATTAAAAGTCTCATTGGAAAAATATACCGTATTACTTTAACTCTGTAGGCAATACTCCAAAGTGGGCCTTAAAGCATTTTGTAAAATAGGAAGGTGATGAAAAACCTACTTTAAAACACACCTCACTAATAGACTCGTTTCCCCCTTCTATCATTTGCTTGGCCTTTTCCAATCGTATTCTGCGTAAAAACTCATTAGCCGAATATCCGGTAAGGGCTTTAATTTTACGATATAATTGACTCCGACTCAAGTGCAATTCATCGGCCAAATGTTCGACATTGAGGTTTTCATCGGCCATGTTCTCGGAGATATAGTCCAACACTTTGTGAATAAACCTTTTATCCAAGTTAGTCGTATTTCCGGGTATTTTGACATTATTTGAATCTTTAAGGTACTTATTAAAAAGAACTTGGCGGCTGGTGATAATTTGTTTGAGTTGTGCCTTTAACACCTTCATTTCAAAAGGTTTACTAAGATAAACGTCGGCCCCTGAATCTATGCCTTTTACCCAGTCATCGGTCATTGCTTTCGCAGTCAACATCAACAAGGGAATATGACTAGTCTTAAGGTCTTCTCGAATACGTGTACAAAATTCAAAACCATCCATCTCGGGCATGACGACGTCTGTCAAAATCATATCGGGAATTCTTTTCGTGGCTGCTTCCAGTCCCTGTGCTCCGTTAACGGCTTCAATAATCATATAATCATGGCTCAACTCGTTCTTAAGGTAATCTCGTAATTCTGTATTATCTTCAACGATAAGTAAGGTCTTTTGGCCGTTGGCACCCAATATTTGATGAATAATTTCTTCTTCAAAATCAGGCACATCGACTTTATCACTCTCTTGTTCCGGTGCCAAAAACAGCTCATTTTCCTTAAAGTGGGCATTACCCAGGGGTAGAAAAACCCTGAATTTTGTTCCTAAGGCTTCTTCGCTTTCTACAACCACCTTCCCTTTTAAAAGATCCACAAAATTCTTAACTACTTCGAGACCAATTCCAGTACCTCCATAGTATTGACTGTTCATTTTTTCCACCTGATAAAATCGCTCAAAAACCTTTTCTATTTCGTCCTTCTTTATACCGCTACCGGTGTCTTCCACATAAATTTCCAAAGCATGTATAGGTTGTTCCGTATATATTAATGGAAAAGTAACCTTTTGGTTGCATCTTACCACCCCCACGGTAATCTCCCCATGGTCAGGAGTAATTTTAAAAGCGTTTGACAGTATATTGAAAATTATTTTTTCCAACATCGAAGGGTCACTCCACAGCGTTATGGACAAATCATCGGATTCTACTTGGAATACAATATTTTTAAGTACGGCCTCTTCTTCAAAGTGATCGGTTATTTCCTTAACAAAGGATATCGCCTCTATTTCAGATATTTTAACAGATAACTTGTTGATTTCTAATTTTCTAAAATCCATCAATTCATCTATCAATCGCTTTAGTCTGCTCGTATTTTTATGGATAATTCGAAGTTTTTCTTTAATAGTTTTTGTCAAAACAAGCCCCGAATCGTGCATAATATCTTCCAAGGGGTTCAAGATAAGCGTCAACGGAGTTCTAAACTCATGCGATATATTGGTAAAAAACTGAATTTTTCGGTCATTTAAGGTTTCCTCTTGAATTCTTCTATCCCTTTCAAACTGTACTATTCGTTTTTCCCTTATTCTTTGTTTGATGAGATTAGTCAAAAAAAAGGAAATCAAGACTATACCGAGCACGTAAAAAATTAAAGCTAAATTGGTACCCCACCATGGTCGAAGTATCGTTAATTGTAAAGTTTTCGGGGTTTCGTTCCAAATACCATCGTTGTTGGCGGCTTTCACCTTGAATGTATAATCTCCCGAAGGTAGGTTAGTATAGGTGGCACTGCGCGTGTCGCCAACATAATTCCATTTATCTTCAAAACCTTCCAAATAAAACGCATATTGATTTTTCTTGGGCCGGGTCAGGTTGATTCCCGCATACTCAATGGTAAATACGGATTGATGATGTTTCAAACTAAGACTTTCGGTCTGACCAATGACTTTTTTCAAGGGAGATTGTTCTTGGTTCGGAACTACGGATTTATTAAAAAGCTTAAAATCGGTAAAATAAACCTGAGGTTCATTCGTATTGAACTTAATGTTCTTCGGATCTATATAATTAATGCCCCCATAATTACCGAAATATAATACGCCATTTACATCCTTATAGGAAGCATTGAAATTAAAATCGTTTGAAAGTAAGCCATCGTTGGTATCAAAATTTTTGAAGGTCTGGCTTGTCATATCGAAATGTGAAAGACCGTTGTTGCCTCCCATCCAAAGATCTCCGTTGTTATCTTCCATAATTGATGCAATGGTTTCTTGACCCAGACCATCTTTTTGACCATACCAAACAAAGTTTTCATTACTGGGATCATATTTACATAGACCGGCACCATCCGTACCTATCCATATCACTCCTTTACTATCCTCGAATAAAGAAACAATCACATCGACAACGAGTTTATTTCCTAAATCTTGATGCATGTTTTCCTTTAGGGATATTACCTTTTGGGGGCCGGTCAGGTCATTAGACATTTTGTAAAGTCCAGCTGTTGTTCCCATCCAAATAGTATCATTTTTATCGACCAATACTTTTCGCATTGCGCCATGTCCGGGATTAGGATTTTCGAATATATCGTTATTATGATGACTGAAAATCTTACTGATTGGGTTATAAGAATGCAACCCTTCAACATAAGATCCGATCCAAATGGTTCCTTTTGAGTCTTCTGCAAAGCTCATAATGCGGTTTGATCTTAATCCGCAATTCGTATTCGATGCCGTATAATTAAGAAATGAGGAAGTGTTAGCGGGCAGAAGAAAAATTCCTGAATTCCATGTTCCCACCCAAAGATTATCTTTACTATCCATAAAAAGTGCCACCACATCACCGGCGTCCAAACCTGAAAACAACTTATTACTGGGGTCTTTGAGGTGAACGATATTTCTTTTGACCGGATCATAAATATCAATGCCCCCACCATCCATACCAATCCATATCTGGCCATTACTATTGCTAACTATACCGGTCACCGACGGTAATTGTAGAGAATTGTTCGTATTGGCGAGGCTCTCTATATCTTTAAATTTATCGGAAAGAAGGTCGTATACCCCTACCCCGTTATTGTAATAACCAATCCAAATTCGACTTTGTGTATCTACAAAAATTGACCAAATAGAATTCGATTTTATGCTGTTGGCGTCAAATTTATTATACCGATAATTTTTACGAATGGTCCCATTTTTTTTTAATACGAAAAGTCCGTCATTTTCGGTGCCACATAAAATATTGCCATCGGAAGCCTGTGCAAGGGCTAAAACACGTTGGTCGGTTATTCTGTAATTATGAACCTCGTAAGAATTAAACGGGGTTACCTCTACTTTTATCAAACCGTTAGAAAAAGTTCCTATCCATATCGAACCTTCATCATCTTGTAACATCGATTCGATATTATAGGAAAAATCAGTATCTGACGACTCATAAATAGATAAAACGGGATGAACCCTAGAACCGTCATATTCAAAAAGACCCTGATTGGCCCCCATTAATAGTTTACCGGTACTACTTTTTATCAAGCTATTGATCTGAAGAGCAGAAATTGGCGTATTCGTAAGTATAGGAACGCTATAGCCTTTTAACGTTTCTTGATCCACTTCGAACAAACCATTGTAATGAGATCCAATAACCAGTGAACCGTCAGAGTTTTCCTGAATTGCCCTGACAGGAACATTCTCTAGTACCACCGAATCTCTATAAAGGACTACCTGTTTAAATTCATCATAATCTCGATCATATAAATTCAATCCAGCCTCGGTACCAATCCACAATCTATTTGATTTATCCACATAAGTGACATAAATCAATGAACTGCTCAACGATTTCTCTTCATTGAAGTCTTGTTTGTAAGACACGAAATCGATACCATTATACTTTTTTAACCCTACGCCATTGGTGCCCATCCAAATCAATCCAAGGCTATCTTGTACAATACTTGAGACCGCCCGCTGGGTGTTATTCTGTTCTATATTTACGAAGGTATATTCTTCGGAGCGATCTTGGGCATTCATGTGACTGCAGATCAGCAATACAATTGCAACACAAATTTTAATTATAAGGGCAACTTTCATAATGATATTAAAAAATGAATAGCACTTTACAAAGATCAGTAGTTTATATAACGTAGAAATCGACCCAAATATGTTTTAAAACAAGGCGCTCACTATGCACGATTATACGAGCGCCATTTAAACGAGATCGAATCTGAAGTATCAATATAATTAGAAAAAATAGTATACCTGTTCAAATGCATCATAATTACTAGCATGGGCAACATGAATGCTACTTCCTTAGTGCTTAATCATACATCTTTGAATACGGTATTTACTTTTCAATACCAAAAAAAGATTACCGAAAAGCCTAATTCTTCTATACAGATTAAAGAAGTGGTGCTTTGTCGTTATTTTGTTCATTTGATAATAATTTATATCTAGAGATTCTTAACCTTCATTTTAGCTTAATTTATTTGGTTACTAATTATTTACCTTTAAGCAACCATACTATTA
This sequence comes from Kriegella aquimaris, assembly GCF_900103215.1. Classification (GTDB taxonomy): domain Bacteria; phylum Bacteroidota; class Bacteroidia; order Flavobacteriales; family Flavobacteriaceae; genus Kriegella; species Kriegella aquimaris. The sequence goes on along the minus strand of NZ_FNGV01000007.1, from coordinate 125,284 downwards.
TAAAATACTATGATTATATGAGCCGTACGAAAGCGATTTTCCTGTTTTTTATGCTACAAATCACCTTAGTTTTCGCTCAATCGCCCCCCGGATATGATTTATGGTTGGGGTATTCAGAAATCGAGGAGCCGGCACTTTTAAAAGAATATCAGAATACTTTCAAATCCATTTATTTTCAGAACGGCAATGAGATGCTACATGCTGCCGAAAGAGAACTTACTACCGGAATAAAAAAAATGTTGCGAAAATTACCCGATTTTGAAAAACTAAGAAATTCGGAAAACACCGTGGTCATAGCCAAAAAAAGCAACCTTGAATCCTCGCTTTTAAAAAGGCTAGCCTTCGATTTTGACCAACTAGGCGCGGACGGTTTTGTAATAAAGACCGTTCTTTTTGAAAGAAAACAAGTTCTGATTGTTACAGCCAATGAAGATATCGGTATTCTATACGGTGTTTTTGGATTGCTCAATCTCATGCAACAACGTGAAAGCTTAAAACACATTATGCTTTCTGATGCTCCCAAAGTAAATATACGTATGCTTAACCATTGGGATAACCTTGACCGCACAGTAGAGCGTGGCTATGCAGGTTTCTCTTTATGGAACTGGCAAAAATTACCGGAATACATCGATCAACGCTATATCGATTATGCACGGGCAAACGCCTCAATAGGTATCAATGCGGTCTCCCTCACCAATGTAAATGCGAACGCTTTAATATTGACTCCTGCTTATTTAGAAAAGGTACAGGCCTTGGCCAAGGTTTTTAGACCTTATGGCATAAAAATATACCTTACCGCACGGTTTTCAGCCCCAATAGAAATAGGGGGCTTGGAAACAGCTGACCCTCTTGACCTTAATGTTCAAAACTGGTGGCATGGCAAGGTCAAAGAAATTTATGATTACATTCCCGATTTTGGCGGTTTTCTAGTAAAGGCAAATTCTGAAGGGCAGCCTGGACCTCAAAATTATGGCAGGAGCCATGTGGACGGTGCCAATATGATGGCCATGGCACTAGAGCCCTTTGGTGGTAATGTTATTTGGCGCGCTTTTGTATATTCGGAACATGACACCTCCGATAGGGCGAAACAGGCCTACACTCAATTTGTGCCTTTTGATGGAAAATTCAGGGATAATGTTTTAGTTCAAACCAAGAACGGAGCTATCGATTTTCAGCCACGAGAACCTTTTCATCCTATGTTCGGGGCTATGCCCAAAACCCCTCTGATGATGGAATTTCAAATTACTCAAGAATATTTAGGTTTTAGTACACATTTGGTCTTTTTACCCAAACTGTTCGAAGAAGTATTACATTCGGATACCTATAGTAAAGGGAAAGGCTCTACGGTAGCCAAGGTAATTGCCGGTTCCTTGAACCAAAAGAAACTTACCGGAATGGCCGGTGTCGCCAATATTGGGACCGATCTAAATTGGACAGGTCACCCCTTTGCCCAAGCGAACTGGTATGGATTTGGCAGAATGGCATGGGATCCGTATCTAGATTCGGAAACCATTGCAAATGAATGGATCAAAGCCACATATTCACAAAACCCCAATTTTATTACGGCTATAAAATCAATGATGTTGACGTCTAGGGAGGCCGTAGTCAATTATATGAATCCGCTGGGGCTGCACCATATTTTTGATACCGGCCACCATTACGGCCCTGGGCCATGGGTAAGTGAGCTTAGCAGACCCGAATGGAACCCCGTATATTATCATAAAGCAGACGAGAAGGGTATCGGATTTAACCGTACGCCGAGCGGAAGCGATGCCACAGCACAATATGCACCGGAGTTGGCGAAAATATTCAACGACCCAAAAACATGTCCCGAAGAATATCTGCTGTGGTTTCATCATCTTCCTTGGGATTATAAATTAAAAAATGGCCATACCCTATGGGATGGACTTGCATTAAAATACCAACAAGGTGTCGATCAAGTGAAGACAATGATTGTAACTTGGGATGATTCAAAACAATATATAACACCCGAGCAACATAACGAAGTACGAATGCTTTTACAAATTCAATTAAGGGAAGCGAAATGGTGGCGTGATGCCTGTCTGCTATATTTCCAAACCTTTTCGAAACAAGCGCTTCCGGAAGGTGTAAATAAACCTACAAAAACCTTAGCATATTATAAGTCTTTAAAATTTCCCTTTGCCCCCGGTATAAGACCTCAATGGCATTGAAAAAACCTTAGCAATAAAACAAATTGAATAAAAGTTCAGGGCTAAACTTACCTATATGCTTATTTATAGCTGTAAGCCATTTGTGCTAGCTGACCAATAACTTTAACGGAGTCTTTCATTGATAATTTAGAGCCACCAGGATCAATTCATCGATTCAAAGGTTGCTCGCAAATCATTTTTTTGGTTTGTTCCTTTCCATAGAACTTGCGCATCCTCTTAAATTAAAAGAGGTTCATCTACTTTTTATTCCGCAGATCAATTTCCTGTTGAAAACAAGGATTACAATTGAGTACGTTTTAAATTCAAGAAGATTTTGGTTTTAATCCATCACTGAAAAGGAAACAGTTCAGATTCTTTATGTGCTTCGGAAAATATACTGCTCATTTCAGAAACAATTTCCGGATGTTCATCTGCAATATTATTATTCTCCGAAGGATCCTTAGCTAAATTATAGAGCTCGATTTCACCACCCGGCTCACTGAACTTATTATAGAGTACTCCTTTCCAATCTCCCTTGCGCGCTGCTTGGCGTTTGTATTTCGAATGGAATTCCCAATACAGATAATCATGCATCTTTTGATCGTTCTGACTTAAGAGTGTCGGTAAAAAAGAAATACCATCGCAGTTTTCGGGAGTTTGAACTCCGGCAATTTCTGCTACTGTAGGCATTACATCCCAAAAAGCGGAAATATGGTTTGAAGTCTCGCCCCCTTTTATTTTATTGGGCCAAACGGCAATAAATGGCGAACGGATCCCACCTTCGTAAAGGTCTCTTTTTATACCTCTGAGTCCTCCCCCGCTATTGAAAAAATCAGGGTCTGCACCTCCTTCGGCATGGGGTCCGTTGTCACTTGCGAACATAACGATGGTATTATCGGCTATGCCAAGTTCTTCCAGCTTGTTCATCACCTGCCCTACATAAACATCCAATCGATGTATCATGGATGCAAATGCCGCATGTGGCGTTTTTTGCGAACAATATTCTTTCTGAACGATATCAGCCCCATAATCGGAGGTATACGAATTTTCAATGGTATAGGGTGTTTCTTCGAACTTTCCTTCGTATTTCCGTAATATGGAATCGTTCGGTGAAATCAATTCCGCATGCGGTAGCGTATAAGGCAAATACGCAAAAAATGCTTTTCCTTTATTATCTTCCAAAAATTTCAAAGCTTGGTCTTGAATCTTGTCTGGGGCGTAAGTGACCATATGGGTCCAATCGTTGCCTTCCAAAAAGTCCTTCTCTTGGTTGTTTCTTAAGTACGGAGGATAGTACCGATGTGCCAGACGCTGACAATTATAGCCATAAAATGTATCAAAACCCTGCATATTGGCATCACCCTCAGAACCTGGATATCCCAAGCCCCATTTTCCAAAGGCTCCTGTAACATAGCCTGCCGATTTAAGCACTTCTGCGATGGTAATCGCATTGCCGTCCATGGGCACTTGTCCCTCTCCGTTATTTTCCGCCTCTTTATTACCACGTATAGGGGTGTGTCCTGTATGTTCGCCGGTCATCAATGAGGAGCGTGATGGTGCGCAAACTGACGACCCACTATAATGTTGGGTGAACTTCATCCCTCTTAACGCCAGTCTGTCTATGTTAGGGGTTTCAATTTTTTCCTGTCCATAGCAAGCGAGATCTCCATATCCCAGGTCATCCGCCAAGATATAAATGATATTGGGTTTCTGCTGAGTCACAACCGCGTTGTTTTCTTGCGAATTTCCCTTGGCACCTTCTTTACAAGAACAGCAAATAAGTATCAAGGTTGAAAAAAAGAAAAAAAGAAATTTAGAACCGAACAATTTCATAGAAAAGTTATTTATTTTTTTGATTGGGCATCAACTTAACCGTTTCCAATTTCTCTTTGGATGTGCCAATTACTTCAGACTTTTTTTATAACCTTCGGTCATAGCCTTAAAACCAATTTCGACACCATCCAACATGCGTTGGTACTCTTCTGGTCTTTCTTTTTTCACCCACTCCATAACATCTACAGAAATCGCATGAACCGGATGGTAAACGCTACTAACCGGTTTCATTTCTTCATCGTATGCTAGCGTTCTTTTCCTTAATTGGTTGAGTATCTCACTGTATGCCGGATTAGAGGCCAAATTATGCAGTTCTTGGGGATCCTTTTCCAGATCGTACAATTCTTCTTTTGGCTTTGTAGGCTCAAAAAATGGTTTTTGATTTTCATCTAATTTTCCTTCTGCATATAACCTTCGCATTATATGTACGGCAGGCCTGTAGAATTCTAAATAAGCTTGGTGGGCATCATAAGGTACTTCGGGCTTATCATTGCGAATATAGGCCCACTTACCGGAAGTAACAGCTCTTGACTTTTCTTCAATTTCGTCCCACAGATCGCGGGCACCATACACATAATCTCGCTTAAAATCATTTTTAAAGATTGGTTTTCCGGTCATATAATCGGGAATATCGACTCCCGCAAAATCTAAAATACTAGCTGTAATATCAGTGGCACTCACCACGTCTTTACGTACTTGAGCTCCTTTTAACTCCTTTGGGTAATATACAATAAGCGGAATACGGAGTCCGGGATCTTGCAAATAGCCTTTTCCGCGAACATTGCATCGACCATTATCACCAATAAAAATAACCACGGTATTGTCGGCCATTCCTTTCTCTTCCAATTCTTTGAAAATCATGCCCACCTCATTGTCTAAATACTCGATCTGATCCAAATACTTGGCCCAGTCAAGTCGAATCACCGGATCATCGGCCATGTAAGCTGGCAACACCACCTCATCAGGATTGACAGGGTGTTTCGATTCTTCGCGAACCGTGTCCCACCAATCTCCCCTATGACTCGCCACTAGCTGTATCTGCGCGAAAAAAGGTTGGTCTTTCTTTTCAAAAGTATCATACTTGTCGAATAATCCGAATTTTGTTTTGCCATCCCAAGGACCAATATTCTCAGCTTTAAAATTCATATCGGTCTTACGACCTTTTCCCATCACCCCATGGTGCCCTAGAATAGTTGTATACCCAGCTTCGCGCAGCCAATAAGTAAACGGCTTAAAGTTTTCATTAAGTGGCACATCGCGATTACTTCTATGATGATGTGCATTAATTTTCACCTGATGTGCGCCCACCATCATTGCCGATCTGCTAGGCGAACAAATGGGGTTGGTCACAAAACAATTATCGAATCGAATGCCTTCATCAGCCATTTTGTTCAGGTTAGGGGTCTTTACGGCCGCCATACCATAACACTCCAAATCAGTACTCATATCTTCGGCCATTAACCAGATGATATTCGGTTTTTCTTGTGCGACCCCGATGAGCGCGCTCATAAAAAAGACAGTAATCAATGCGTATTTTTTCATTTTCATTTTTAGTTAGGTCGTATCAATATTAAATAAAGGAAGTTTTCAAGCGGATAAAAATAGTCGTTATTATTGAGTGTAAAAGTCTAAAATCAAAACACTAATGCGCTAATATGTGGGTACTGCAGCTTTTTCCCAATTAGCTAACTCTTTTTTCAGTTTTACTGCCTGTTCCAGATTTTCATCGATCAAATTATGTTGTTCCGAAAGATCTTCCGTCACATTAAATAATTCATATTTACCGCTATGGTACTTTACAAGTTTCCAATCCCCAGAAATGACAGCGGCGTACTGGTCTTCATAGCTTCTAAAAAAATAGAGATTACGTTGCGCTAAAGTACCACCATTTATAATCGGCATCAGGCTCTCTCCATTGATCCAATCATCGTTACAAGGTTTCCCAGATGCGATTTCAATAAGCGTTGGATAAATATCTAACGATTGCACCGGTATGTCAGTAGTTGTATTCGCTTTGGCAATACCTGGATAATCAATTATAAAAGGAACACGGGCACCACCCTCGCCAAGTGTGTTTCCACCGGTCTTACCACCACTCAATGGTGATTGGTTAAAATAACCACCTTGATCCGAAATTAACAATAATACTGTATTTTCAGCAATTCCCTTCTCTTGAATTGCTTTTCGAACCCGACCGACCGATACATCCATTGCAGTCACCATAGCCGCATAATTGGCATAGCGATCTTCCAATCCTTCCGCCTTGTACTTGGCTACCAAATCTTTTGGGCCTTCGTGCGGCCCATGAACATTATAATACCAAAAGGAAAGCATAAACGGTACGTCTTTATCATAGCCGCCTATAAAATCTTCTGCCTTATCGGTCAATACATCGGTCAAGTACCTGTCTTCCGGAGTATCTTCCAAAGGATTGTCTATTTTAAAATAAGGTGGATAATAACTTTTAGGATGCCCGGCATTCGCCGTACCATACTGTTCATCAAAACCTTGTTTAATAGGATGATAAGGCTCGTGCCCCAAATGCCATTTGCCTATGAACATATTATAATAACCAAATTCTTTTAAACGCTCGGCATAGGTAACTTCTTCTAAGGGGAACCAATTTCGCGAAGGCATTTGTACGGGATCTTTGGGCCATAGATGAAACTCTTCGTCTGTTCTCCCGTTTTTAAAACTTCCTTCATTCGCACCAGGAATGTGCCTTACCATTTGAAAGCGCACAGGTTCTTTGCCGGTCAGTAGAGAAGCACGACTTGGGCTACAGGTTGGGGTAGCAATATAGGCCCGTGTAAATTCGAGTCCGTCTTTTTTTAATTGATCAATATTCGGTGTATGTAGAATTTCTGTCCGGTACCCTAGATCCATCCATCCCCAATCATCAACAAATAGGAGAACTATGTTGGGTTTCTTGACCTTTGCCTTAACTTCATTGTTTATGTCAGCGGTTTTTTTACTTTCGGTTTTACAAGAAATGGAAAGCGCTAAAAATAACGACAATAATGTCGTTATTATGATTTGTTTCTTTCTGCAATTCATCAATAATTATTTTTTTAGATACGTTATAAACTCAAAAAAATCGCTTATAGAACGTTTTGCTAACCGATATCAAAACTTGAGAGACACGATTAATATTGCTTGTTTTCTAAGTGAGGTAAGCGCTTTTTTGAGTTAGGTAAATAAAATGCCAAATTTAAAAACAGCTGTCTTTGACCGTTCAATAAATGTCTCTCGAAGTAAAGAATAATATCTTATCAAGGGACGATACAAAAATTCAACGCTTCTACGGTGATTGAATCGTAATACTTCTTTATTCCATATAAAATACGGATGCCGGTATTTTACCTTTTGAAAAAGAAGGTCCCTTCCACTGTATATCAAGAGCATTCTCCATATCGGATTCACTTTGACAATAAATGCGGATAGGGTGATACCCTTCCTTTAATTTAATGGTACCCTCTTTTAATGTCCCCGACTTATACCCATAATCGGCGTCGATCAAACTGGCCTCATGAATACGTACGTAAGCTTTGTTCGTTGCCTTTACGTAAAACGTATACGTACCGCTTTTGGGGACTTTGATGAATCCTTCAAAAAGATAGACGTTTCCTTTCTTTACTTTGATTTTATCCAATGAAAGGGATTTAGCAACACCTTGGTCTATAGGGGTCAGATCATCTACACGGGCAAGCCAAGGGGCATTGCTTTCATATACCTTCCAATGCAATCCGCTTTTTAAACCATTGCCGAGAACGGCGGGTACCTCTTCCATATCATAAGGTCGAGCCGCTGTCGTATCGGACACCCGTACTTGCAAGACACGCTCTTTCATTTGTTTTTGTAGTTCGGCCAAGTTGCCATTGTTGGCCAAGTTGGTCGCCTGATGCGTATCATCGATCACATTATAAAATTCAAAATCGTCATCCGCACCTTGAATATTATAGCGTAGGCCTACAATATCTCCCATACGCATCATTTGCATCTGCTTTCTTAATCTGCCTCTATTATTAGGTGCAAATTCATCGTAATCGGGAGATTTCCTTCCTTGATTATATTCAACATAGATTAAGCTTTCCTTTTGTTTTCCTTGCCCCGTCAAACTAGGCAACAATGATACACCATCGCTATTTACCGGTGCTGGAAGTCCGGCTGCATCCACAAATGTCGGAAGCCAATCATAAGAAATATTCGGTGACTCAACCACGTTTCCAGCGGGGATGTGCGTCGGCCATCTCGCTATCAAAGGAGTTCGCTCCCCTCCTTCTAAAACATCTCTTTTGATGCCATCAAAGGGACCAAAACTATTAAAAAAGTTTGCTTTGTAACCCTCTTTGGGCAAATAGGATTCAATAGACGGACCGTTATCCGAATTAAAAATCACCAAGGTGTTTTCATCGATGCCTAAATCGGATAATAATTGGAGAATGTCTCCCACCTCATTATCAATACGTCTTGTACTGGTAGCATATCGCTTATAGACATCGGGCCAAGCCACTTCAGGGGTTGACGAATCATTATCGTCATCGTACGTAGCTTTGTCATAATCTGGGTGCACCCATGAGTCTACCTCGCCCGATGCCGTATTGATCATATTGCCCGGTTTGCCCATCCATTGTAATCCACCATTGAGACCACCTCCCTCAGGATACGCCTGTGTTGGCAACTCTAAGACGGCATGGGGGGTATCGAATGCCAAATACATAAAGAAAGGCTGTTCCTTTTTATGCTGTACCTGTTCTACAATCCATTTTTTGGCTACAGCAGTCCACAGGTCACCGGTATAACATTTATCGAGGTCTTTACTGACCTCTGTTTTGTTCTCGTACACTTCTTTTCGGCCCCGATATACACCCTCTTTGGGATAATGTTCATGTCCGTCTGAATGCCGCATATACCCATAGTAATAGTCAAAGCCTCTATTTAATGGGTGCGCTGGCCACTGATCACCATTTTCCGACCATCGCTTTGAGCCTTGAAGTCCCCATTTACCAATTGCTGCGGTTGTATATCCTGCCTTTTGCAAAACGTTGCCCACGGTATGGTTGTCGGCCAATGCCTTATCGAATTGGTTATCCCGAACATTGGCATGACCTTGGCTCAAACCCGATAGAAATGAAGATCTTGATGGGGCACAAACCGGAGCAGCTGTATAATGATGTGTAAGAATCGCTCCCTCGGAAGCCATTTTATCAAGGTTGGGCGTGAATGCCCAAGGTTCACTACGGTCGTTTTTCTCTTTCCTTTGGTTCTGAAAAAACACCCCTACATCACCGTAACCTAAATCATCGGTGAGTATATAAATGATATTAGGCTTGAGGTGCTCCGGAGTTTTTTTCACCTGACCTTTTATCTGCTGGGCAAACAGCAATAGTATGGTACCGATGATACAATATGTTTTTTTCATAATTTTTGAGGTTGTTTTATCGATTTGATGTAAACAGGAAAACATAGTGGTTTAAAAATCCACTCTTACTTGAATTGAATTCAAATATCGCCAATTCTACAAAAAATATGTATGTAACCATTCAGCAAATGTATTTCGGAGTAGATTATACTAAGAAAGTAGTGTTAGAAAAGTTAATGGGTCGGACGCTTTACGAGAATATTATGGCTAAAGGCAATTAATTAAACAGTTTCCAATTTAGCATTATACTTTTCCATGTATTCGGAAGGGGTGATTTTCATAAAATTCTTGAATTGCCGATTAAAATTGGTGAGCGTATTAAAACCCGACTGGTAGCAAATTGTTGATATCTGAAGTTGACCCTCAATAAGTAATTTACAGGCGTGCCTTATACGTATTTCATTCAAATATTGCGTAAACGATTTTCGTGTTCGCTTTTTGAAGTAACGGCAAAAGGCGTTGGGAGTCATATGTGCAATAGATGCCACCTTTTCAAGTTCGATTTTTTCGTCGAAGTTTTCGGTAAGATAAGAAATGATTTTAGCCATTCGTTCCTTTTCACTGTTCTTGAAGGTATTATGAATACCTTCGGAGCAAAGGGGTACATAATTCTCACTAATCGATAAGACATCTAAGATCTTCAGAAGTCCTATAATACTAGATAAGCCCTGACTTCCTACCAACCCTACCATATGGCTATGTACCAAATAAGATACTGCCTTTGAGAATTTCAGGCCGCGATTAGCTTTCTGAAATAAATGCTGCAATTTTCTTGTTTCGTTTAACTCATCAAAACCTTGACCAAACAAATCGCGTTCAAACTTGACCACTATTAGGTCAACAGCACCTTCATCTCCCTCGTCTTCGTAGTACTCTTTGTGGTTTCTAAAAAGATGGGGTAGATTACTACCGATCAAATACAGTTCTCCTTCCTCAAAATTGCCTATCGAATTACCAACATAACGCGTACCTGTACTTTTCAAAAAATAGATGAGTTCCAATTCCTTATGAAAGTGCCAATTTTGCTCAATGCAGGGCATGGTATCCTTTCTGGCCAAAAAAGAACTTTCAGGTCTTAATTCGGTCTGCTTATAAGTCAGTTTCATTTATTAGGTGATTTTGTAAAAAGCATCATCCCACCTATTGAAGTATAGATGTTATAGGAGCCAGTTCCTCATTTATAAATATATAAAAAATTATACGCCAAATAATACCCATTAGGCGCCTTTTGTGTTAAAATAATGCCGATTAAAAAAATCTATTAGAATTTAATTCATCCTAGAAAACAATTCATATCTTATTTTCATAGGGCTAACACATAATTACAGGCACACAAGTTAACTTCATTGTTTATGCGTCATTTCGTGCCAATTCACCTGTAGTAATGCTAGATTTAAAACCCTAAAAGATTTATCACAATTGGATACTAACAAATAAATTTCTGAATTGACGGAGCATTACCTAACAAAATAGAAGTTTTGAAAGTCTAAATAAAAAAGTTAAAACCATATATGCTACGAATCTGAACATATGAAGCTATTGGTCTTAAAAATTCTCATGACCTTTAATCTATCTAAACAATATTGTCTTGTCCTTAGTTTTGAAGATTATCGATAACTTTAGGTTTCAAATGTAATCCGTTCTGTAAAATGTGCATTTCTATAAAATTTACTTTTCAATTGCAGCGGGTTGTACTCGGCATACTGCTCTTCGTATGTGCCGGCCCAAGTTATGGGCAGACTTCTGTTTTTTTCGACCACTTCACGACGAATGAAGGTCTTTCACAAAGTGATGTCAATTGTATTTTTCAAGATAATCTGGGTTTTATGTGGTTTGGAACCCATGACGGACTCAACAAATATAACGGTTACGAATTCACCGTACATAAACCAGAAATAGGTGATACAAACAGTATCAGCAGCAATCTTGTTTTTGATATTGCCGGAGATTCGGATGGAAATCTTTGGATCGGCACCACGGGTAGCGGATTAAATTACTTCGATAGATCAACCGAAACCTTTACCCAATTCAAAAACAATTATGAAGATCCCGAAAGTCTGAGCAATGACCATATCATCAAAGTTTTTCTAGACAGTAAAAAGAGATTGTGGGTAGGTACGAGAAAAGGTCTCAACATGACCGACTTGAAAAAATCAAGCGACAGAATAGGTTTCTTACGTTTGAATTTGGAAAGCAGTGAGCCCGTTTTAAATGTCAATTTCAATATGGTCAGTGCCATATGTGAAGATTCCATAGGTCAAATATGGGTAGGTGGCCCTACCGGATTGTTCAAGCTTACCAGAGATAGTAAAGGCGATTATTTCTTACTGCATATCAACGAGGCAATAGGTCTGCCAGAAGTTGGCGTGACAAGTATTGCGCAGAATGCAGATGGCCAACTTTTGATAGGCACAACTGATGGCCTATTTATGTTGCGTGAAAATGAAAAATCTACATCAATCCTAAAAATACATGAGGGGTATTATAATGATCTCCAGATAGATCAAGATGGTAATTTATGGGGAGCCACCAATGATGGATTGGTACAGTTCAAGTGCCAAAAAGATGATGGTCTTCTTATTTATGATGACCAATTTAAATATGACCCGAAGAATCCGGGGAGTTTAACAAAAAATGTTATTAAATCTCTTTTTCTAGACAAAGCAGGGATTCTTTGGATAGGTACTAACGGAGGTGGCATCAATAAATTAGATCCCTTAAGAAAACAATTCAAGCATATTCGAAAAACGTCAGACACGAATAGCCTTAGTTATGATAAAATAAGATCGATTTACGAAGATAGCAATGGTACGATTTGGATCGGCACAGAAGGAGGAGGCTTTAATATGCTTCAAAAAAGAGGCAATGCCAAGTACAGCAATTTTAAGAGTTTTGATGTAATCAAAAATACCTTTGCCATAACCGAGGTAAGTAGCATGCCACGTAAAACATTACTCGTGGGTGGTGAAGGCTCATTAGGACTATATAAAATTGATATTTCTCGCCCGAATGGTGTAACCAAGCGAAACATAGTTCCTTTTCAAAACTTTAAACATTCTGTTTTCTCATTATTGGAAGATCACAATAAAACTCTTTGGATCGGCACCTACGGCGGAGGCCTTCACCGATGGACACCAAACGGAAAGCTCGGCAGTTTTTTAAAAAGTAATTTCACCAATAATACCTTGGATTCTACAAGTATTTCCGATAATATCATTCGAAATGTGCTCGAAGATCGCCAAGGAAACCTATGGATCGCTACCGGAAATGGTCTCAGTCTAATATCGGCCAATCAGACTATGGCCGATCAACCAAATTTTAGAAATTTTAGAAATACCGTACAAGACAGCAGCAGCATAAGCCACAATTATATTCTATCACTTTATGAGAGTACTAACGGAGATATCTGGATCGGCACTTTTGGTGGGGGGTTAAACCGTTTCGTTCCTGGCAAAGATGGACAAAAAGATAAATTCATAGCCTACAAAGAACTTGACGGACTACCAAACAATGTTATAAAGGGAATTCTTGAAGATGACAATGGCCATTTGTGGCTATCGACCAATAAAGGACTTTCAAAGTTCGACCCGATTCAAAAAACCTTTAAAAATTACAATGTAAATGACGGCCTTCAGAGTAATGAGTTTCAAGAACTAGCATGCCTCAAGCGTAATAATGGCGAAATGCTTTTTGGAGGCGTGAATGGTTTTAATGCTTTTTTTCCAAAAGACATCAAAGATAATTCACAAGCTTCCGAAACGGTCATCACCAATTTTTCGATTCAAAATAAACCCATAGCAACAGGAGAAAAAATAAATGGTAGGACAGTATTAAAAAGATCGATAGAAAAAACAGATCAAATACGCTTGAAACATAATGAGAATAGCTTTTCGTTTGAATTTGTCTCCTTGCATTATGCTGCACCTATAAAAAATCGGTTTGCCTATAAGTTGGAAGGTTTTGACGACAATTGGGTACAGGCACCTTCGAACAACCGCTTCGCCACTTATACCAATATAGCCCCAGGTGAGTATACGCTGAAGGTAAAATCTTCAAATAATGATGGTTTGTGGGATCAAACACCCTCCAAAATTGAGATTACGGTTGTACCGCCATTTTGGAAAACCAATGCCGCCTATATAGTTTACACACTCTTGTTCTTGGGTATCTTGGCCGGGTTTTGGAAATATACGATCATTAGTGCCAGCAAGAAACATCAATTGGAGATGGAATATCTTGAAAAAGAAAAACAAGATGAACTACAGCGTGTTAAATTGGAATTTTTCACTAATATCTCCCATGAATTCAGAACACCGCTTACCTTGATCAAAGCCCCTTTGGAATACCTTCAGAAAAATAGCGGGAAAATCACAGAACGAGTAGTTCAAGAACAGTATGTACTAATGCAGAAGAACACCAATAATCTGCTAAAATTAGTAAACCAATTATTGGATTTTAGAAAAATAAATCAGGGGAAAATGCGCCTGGTCGTGCGACATACAAATATTGTCGCTTTTATAAAAGAGGTAGCCGAACCTTTCCAGTTTTTAGCTCATAAGAAATCGATAGATTTTACAGTAAATTCATCCGAAGATTTTATACGCACTTGGTTCGACCACGACGCCCTAGAAAAAATCACCAATAACCTATTGTCGAACGCATTTAAGTTCACTCCCGAATTTGGAAAAATTACCATTAATATATCAAAACAGAACGACAGTGAAAACGGCGGAGCGTTTGTGTTGATTGAAGTTAAAGACTCAGGAACTGGAATAAAGAGCAGCAAATTGAATACCATTTTCGAAAAGTTCTATGTTGAAAAAACCAAGAAGAAGATAAACGCCGAAGGAGTCGGAATCGGACTCGCATTTACCAAAAGCCTTATAGAATTACACCAAGGTTCAATACAAGTATCGAGTAAGAAAGGATTAGGTGCTAATTTTATAGTACAACTACCCATGTCTAAGGCAGCGTATGAAAGTATACCCGAGATTAGTTGTAAAGAAGTTTTCGACAACGATTTCTTGGTGCGTTCGTCGGAAACGGAATCTTTTGCAATCGGAATCAATGACGAGCTTGAAGATTTAAATCTTTCGAAATCAAGACCGAAATTGCCAGTATTGCTTATTGTCGATGATAATCCCGACATTCTTATGTTCATCAAACAGGCGTTGAGTGAGCAATACACCATTTTTGAAGCCGAGAACGGTAAAAAGGGATTGGAAGTTGCCAAACGGGTCACTCCCAATTTGATTATCACAGACCTTATCATGCCCATCATGGACGGTATTGAATTTTGTGAAGTCTTAAAAACTACGAAGACGACTAGCCATATTCCCTTGGTCATGTTAACCGCTAAGTCTTCACAAGAAAGTGAAATTGAAGGGCTTAAATACGGTGCCGATGCTTACATTCGAAAGCCCTTTAACGTAGAACTACTTGAGCTAAAACTTACAAACATTTTAAAACATCGTGAAGAATTACGGAAACGTTTTAAACAAGAGGTGACCTTACAGCCCAAAGAAATCACTGTAACCTCCCTCGATGAGAAATTTTTGCAGAATGCGGTCGAAGTTGTTGAGAAACATATGATGAATACCGATTTCAATGTAGAAATGCTGGTAAGGGAAATGGGGTATAGCCGTAGTAACCTCTACCTGAAATTCAAAGAACTAACGGGGCTTTCTTCCAGTGAATTCATACGTAACATTCGTTTAAAAAGAGCGATACAATTTTTAGACAGTAGTGATTTATCGGTTAAGGAAATCATGTTCCGGACCGGATTTAGTACGGCTTCCTATTTTTCGAAGTGTTTTAAAAAACAATTCGGTGTAGTTCCCAGTGAATATGTCCGTGGAATAAAAGGTGACAATAAAACCGCAAACCTTTAAAGCCCAAATCGAATACTACCCATACTAAATTCTGAACTATGGATGGTTGTACGTTTTTAACCCACAAACAAAAAAGCGTACCAATAAGTATTGATACGCTAAAAAAACTCAACTAACATTCTTCGACTCTAGATTTTGCTATAACGCAATCTCCAGAACGTGTGCAAATTCACCCGTCTTTTCTCCTAAATTCTTAACTAAAAGCCCTTGTTCAGCTTGTTCAAAACTTACTTTTGCATCACTTCCTAAAAGACGTACTCCCTTAATTTTCAAATCTTTGGTATATTCACCAAGGCTTCCCAATGATTTTATATTGATTTCGCCATTTTCTGGCCATGCCAACATGGTTGCAAACAATCTATTTCCTTTTTGTGTAAAGCGAATATCCTGACCGGTAAACTCTTTGTTCTGACCTTCGGAATGATGTCCTTTTTTAACCTCTGTAGGTCCTTCTCCGAACGTTTTCCAATACCTGGTATCGTAGATGGCATCTCCGTTTACAGCAAGCCAATCTCCAATCTGCAACAAGATTTTCTTTTGATCATCAGGAATAGTACCATCAGCTTTTGGACCAACATTCAACAATAGGTTTCCATTTTTAGAAACTATATCGACCAAATCATCGATTAATTGATTAGCCGTTTTTGAATCCCAATTGGTAACATAAGACCATGAATTTTTACCTATTGAAGTATCGGTCTGCCAGGGCAACTTTCTAATACCAGGAAGTTTACCACGTTCCAAATCGTAGATTACGGTTCCTTCAGGGAAGGCCTCATGATCAAAATTTTTGTCATTAATCAGTACTTCCTTGCCCCACTCTATACCCTTATTATAATAGTAAGCGGCCAATTTTGGACGCAAATCGGCAAAATCATCGATATCCACATAAAAATCGAAGTATAAAATATCTGGCTGATAAGTATCGATTAAATCGGTCGTTCTTTCCCACCAACGCTGTTTGAATTTTTCAGATACCGGTTCTGTAAGGTTCTTGCCCTTGCTCGAATACAAATCTGCATACTCTGGATCGACCGTATCGAACTTATCCTTTTTATTATAAAACGACCAATTAAAAGCAAAATGGGAAGAAGCGCCCATTTTGAGACCTTGCTTTCGACCTTCCTCAAAGAGTTCTCCCAAAACATCCCTTTTTGGCCCCATGTCAAATGCGTTCCAACGAGTGGTATGTGATTTGTACATAGCAAATCCGTCATGGTGATCAGCCACTGGAACTACATACTTGGCCCCTGATTTTTTGAAAAGGTCAATCCACTCTTTCGCATCAAATTTTTCGGCCTTGAACATGGGAATAAAATCTTTATACCCGAACTCCTTTTGATCGCCC
This sequence comes from Kriegella aquimaris, assembly GCF_900103215.1. Classification (GTDB taxonomy): domain Bacteria; phylum Bacteroidota; class Bacteroidia; order Flavobacteriales; family Flavobacteriaceae; genus Kriegella; species Kriegella aquimaris. The sequence continues at coordinate 108,619 of NZ_FNGV01000007.1, read as the reverse complement.
CAAGTTTTTTTATGATGCAAATAAGTATCATTTGGCCCTGTTTTGCCTAATTTTAATTGGGCCGAAAATGTTGCGGTATCCATGTACATTTGTCGTGGGTACCATTCCGATCCGAAAGCAGGTACAGAATAGGCGCCCCAGTGAATAAAGATTCCGAATTTATCGTCGCTAAACCACTTCGGGTCTTTGTAATTTTTCTTGATGGATTCCCAATTCGGTTGAAATTTCGGAATCGAATCTGTAACGGCGTTTGCGCTATGTTCTGTTTTCTTTTCTGTCTTGCATGCCCCTAAAAATAAAAGCCCCATAAGTATCAGAAGTGAGTATTTCCCGCCCATAATGTCAATTTGATGATTAGTGTTTTCGAAATAACGATTTACTTCCCCGCTAAATTCCCCTTTTAACGGATAAACCAGAGCTACAGATGTCTTAAATACTGCAACAGATGGTTATTCGTCTATTAGCCAATCCTTTAAAACTGATTTTTTTTAATCTGACTTCCAAAATCCCTCTTAAGTTTCTCAAAGTGCATAGATTCTATTTCAGCAATTCGAGACTTGCCTTTTTTGCTACTATTCTCAATTAAAACATTTTCACTATCACATATGATCAAATTAGCACCATACATGATTTAAAAAACGCTATAAAATGTATGTATTCGTTACATTTATAGCCATATGACTCTGGAACCTATTGGTAAAACAATCAAAAGAATAAATACAGAAAACATGAAATCATTAACTTCTATAATAGTTTTTCTTGTTTTTCTTTCTGGAATCAGCGCTCAGAATCCGGCAGAACATAAAAAACCCAACATCATCGTAGTGCTTACAGACGATCAGGGTTGGGCCGACGTAGGCTTTAACGGAGCAACCGATATACCTACTCCAAATCTGGACAAATTGGCCTCTGAAGGTATTATTTTCGATAATGGTTATGTATCGCATCCGTATTGTAGTCCGTCTCGAGCTGGTTTGTTGACAGGGCGATATCAAGCCCGTTTCGGTCACGATTGTAATATGCCGTATGATGCCGAGAATAATGCTAGCGTGGGCACGCCACTTTCCGAAAAAATGATTCCGGAAGCACTAAAAGAGCAAGGATACCGCACCAGTGCGATCGGTAAATGGCACTTGGGTGATCACCCAAGCTTACATCCTATTCACCAAGGCTTTGACCACTGGTTCGGTTTTGTGGGCGGCGGAATGAACTATTGGGGGAAACCCGACGGTCCTTTAAAAACAATTGTTCGCAATGGCAAACCTGTTCCACAGCATGAATTGCAATACCTTACTGATGATTTTACTGATGAGGCAATCGATTTCATAACTAAAAACAATGAGAAGCCCTTTTTTATGTATTTGGCATATAATGCACCGCATGCACCAGATCATGCGACCGAACAATATCTCGAACACACCAAACACATAGAATATGGCGGTCGAAGTATTTATGCGGCAATGGTGAATGCTGTAGACGCTGGTGTCGGTAGAATAGATTCTACTTTGGCCGCTAATGGAATGAAAGAGAATACGATTTTGGTATTTCTAAGCGATAATGGTGGCCGCACACAACATGCCGACAATAGACCGTACCGAGGTCATAAGGGAATGTTGTTCGAGGGGGGTATCAAAGTACCTTTCTTTATCACGTGGCCCAAGAAGGTGAAAAAGGGTCAGCACTATAAAAAACCAATTAGTTCTTTAGATCTATTTCCCACGTTTCTAGAAGCTGCCGGAGGTCAACTCAAAAATGAAACACAATTAGACGGCACCTCCCTTCTGCCCTATATTTTAGAAGGGAAAACTTCAAATCCGCATGATAAATTATTTTGGCGCTCCGTTGGTGGTTTTGAGTATGCGGTTAGAATAGGTGATTTCAAACTTTATAAGAGTGCTTATAAAAATAAAACCTTACTCTTTGATTTGGAGACAGATCCTTGGGAGAGAAATGATGTTGCCGAGAAGCACCCAGAGCTAATCACCAAATTAGAAGTGGCATATAAAGAATGGGACTCAAAGAACCTAGTACCGGGTTGGTTCGACCCTCACCGTAAAAATGTCATCAAAGAAGAAAAAGCTTTTGAATCACTTCGAAAAAAGGCAACGGGACCTACGGGAGAATAAAATTCAAAAATTGAGATAACGATATACTATCAATTAAGCTCTAAAATGAAAAAGTATTCGAAATTAAAATCTTTCATGGCTTCGCTTATGTTGCTAGTTGTTTACCCGGCATCATCCGGTCAAATTGTGGGCCAAGATCGCCCTAATTTCATTTTCATCCTTACAGATGATCAACAATACGGCCTAATGGGATGCACGGGCAATAAAATTGTACAGACTCCCAATCTAGACGAACTTGCCAATGATGGGGTGCTTTTTACCAACGCCCATATTACCAGTGCCATCTGTACACCAAGTAGGGCAAGTATTCTCACGAGCCAATTTGAACGAAAACATGGTGTCAATTTTAATTCTGGCACCAGTTTGTCAGAAGAAGGCTGGGCGAACACCTACCCTATGGTCATGCGCGAAAATGGCTATTTTACTGGTTGGATAGGTAAAAATCATGTTCCTGTAGGCAAGGGTGGTTACGACAGCGGAGTAATGGAAAAAAGTTTTGATTATTGGTATGCCGGTCATGGCCATTTAGGTTTCTACCCCAAAGATCGCCATCAAATCTTTAAAGATGCCAAATCAGATACTCAAGTAGAAGTTGTAGGTGAAGGAATTCAAGATTTTTTATCGAACGAACAGAAATTAAGCGGCGCCTTAAAATTTATCGATCATCGACCTATGGATAAACCCTTTATGCTTTCGGTCTGTTTCAATCTCCCGCATGGGGCAGGAACCGGTTCGATGCAAATGCGTGATTCAGACGATGAGATCTATAAAACCCTGTATCGTGACAAGAATATTCCCCTACCCAAAAATTACATTGCCAGAAAAGACATTAAAACTCCTAAGCTTCCTGTTGAAATTCATCATGCCGAAGATAGACAAGTAGGCTATGATTATGTAGATACCACTGAAGGCCATCGCGAACGCTATATAAGACAAATGGAGGCCATGACAGGAATCGACCGTTTGATGGGAGAATTGCGTGAAACCCTAAAAAAGGAGAAGTTAGACAAGAATACAATCATTGTATTTACTTCGGACCATGGAATTTTCATGGGGCAGTTCGGACTTGGGGGCAAAGCATTTTGTTATGAGGTTACTACCCATGTACCATTGATTATTTTTGATCCAAAATCAAAAAAATACAATCGTGGAAAAACTTCCGATGCGTTGGTGCAAAGTATCGATATTGCACCAACCATGATGACTATCGCAGGGGTAGACATACCTGCAAGCTACCAAGGCAAGGATTTAACAGGAATACTTTCCGGCACTAAAACTTCTGTGCGCTCCTTTCTCTTTACTGAAAATTTATGGTCGACGCAATTCGGAAATCCTAGATGCGAAGCGGTACAAAATAAAGAGTGGAAATATATTCGGTACTACAAAAACGAAAACTTTTCTGCCCGTAAAAAAATAGAAACAGCGAAAGCAATGGGAATCAATAGTTCCAGCATGCTGTAAAAAGTACATGACCCCGATATTGCAGTTTATCGCGATTTTGTGGAAGGACCCTTGCAAGGTGAACCAGCTGTTTATGAAGAACTTTTCGATTTAAAAAATGACCCTGAAGAAACGACTAATCTGGCTATGGGTGATACCAATACACAAATGCTTGAAAAGATGAGAACTGTTTGGAAAAAGGAAATAAAAAATGCTCGTGGTTCAGATGCCCCCCAAGTTTTACGCTATACTTCAGATAGCGAATCGGAACGTGGAATGATCATTGATCCCAAATAATTTATAATGCAAAAAAAATGTCTTTTAAAGAAAACGCCCACCATATTGCAATTGCTACAAATTAAATTATCCAAATAAAATGCCTAAGACTCTTTATTTCTATAATGTCTTATTATGCCTTGTACTCATAGGATGTCACAAGAACACCCACACCTATCATGTTTCAGATTATGGTGCGATTGGCGACGGAAAAGTGATAAATACGGTTGCCATTCAAAATGCCATTGATGACTGCCATACCGAGGGTGGTGGTACGGTAACTCTTGAAAACGGAAACTATGTTTCGGGTACACTTTTGCTAAAAGACAATGTAAACTTGCATATTGCCGAAGATGCTAAATTAATAGGTAGTTCGAATCCGTTGGATTATCAAAGTATCGATACGTTTACCGATGCAACAGGCCAAGAACGAGGCAATTGTCTCATAGGTGCAAAAAATGCTGCACACATATCCGTCACAGGAAAAGGCACTATCGATGGCAATGGTGAAGCTTTTCTGAACAAGAACATCAAGGCAAAAATTAAGGAACTGAACATTATCGACACCAAAGGTTTTGGAACCAATAGGCCCTTTCTGTTGCGGTTCGTGAATTCTTCACAGATAAAAGTGCAAGATGTTCACTTGCGTCAGCCAGCGGCATGGACCTGCCATTTTTTCGAATCGAACGACATTTTAGTAGAGAATGTTACCATTTATAGTCATGCCCATAAAAATAATGATGGTATCGATTTAGACTCGAGCTATGACGCAGTTATCAGAAATTGTGATATCAATACGGGTGATGATGCAATTTGTCTTAAAACAACGAGCCCAAAACCAACCTATAATATACAAGTTAGCGATTGCAAGCTCAAAAGTGATTGGGGTTCCATTAAATTCGGCACCGAATCTATGGGCGACATGTACAATATAAACATCAAAAACTGCTACATTTATGACACCAAAGGTGGTGGAATCAAAATTTTAAGTGTCGATGGCGCCAATATCCATGATATCACAGTAGATGGTATTCAGATGGATAGGGTCGACATGCCTATTTTTATACGCCTCGGCGAACGCCTACGCACCTACCGAGATGCGAACAAACAAGATGTAGGCACGATTACCAATGTATTTATCAAGAATGTGAAAGGCGGCACTAGAGTTTTAGATAGTTCGAGAGTGAATCCGCCTTCAGGTATATTGATAAGCGGCACTCCCAACCATAAAATCGGTAATATAGTGTTAGAGAATATTGAATTGGAATTACCCGGTGGAGGAAAAGAAGAACATACCATGGTCCGAGTTGAGGAAGATGAAACTCGATATCCCGAGTTTAGTTTTTTTAAGGTGCTTCCGGCTTATGGCCTTTATGGTCGACATATCGATAGCCTGCAAAGTAATAAGGTAGTATTCACCATAACAGGAAATGACAAAAGAGATCCTCAGGTCTTAGTTGATACCCATACAATTCAACCTAAATAATATTATGAATATTAGAAATCGCCTTTCCATATACATTCTAATCATTTTTGGTTTGTCTTTGATCCTTCCCGTCAGGGCACAAAAAATTAAATTAAAAAAACAGAACAGCCCCAATGTAATATTAATCTACACCGACGATCACCGGTTTTCAGGGGTACATGCCTTAGGCGGCATGCAAGTTCAAACGCCTCATATGGATGCCTTGGTCGCCGATGGAGTATCATTTACCAATGCGTATTTAATGGGCGCTTTTTCAGGAGCCACCTGTGTACCCAGTAGGGCCATGTTATTGACCGGAAGAAACGTATTTGAACTTCAAGGGCAAGGGCACAGTATTCCTCCAGAACAAAAAACCATAGGCGAAGTTCTACAAGCGAACGATTACAAGACCCACATTGTTGGAAAATGGCATCAAGACAATGCAGCCTTGGCACGTTCTTTCGATTCAGGAGACAGACTCATGTCTAGGGGAATTTACTTGGTAGACCATTTTCGTATGCCAATGTGGGATTGGAAAAACGACGGTGACTATAAACGAGAAGACGGTTATTTGTTGGTCTTCGATGCGAACGGAAAAGTAATACGCAGGCCAGTGACCAAAAATGACAAAAGAGGACCATCAGGCACAGAGAAAAATGGTCCGCATACTTCTGAAATCTATGCAGAAAGTGCTTCCGAATATATTAAGGGCTATAGAAAGAAAGCTCCTTTCTTTATGTATTTGGCATTTCACGCACCGCACGACCCGAGACAGGCACCACAAAAATATAAAGACATGTACCCTGTTGAAGATATCGTATTACCGCCGTCTTATATGGCGCAGCACCCTTTTGACAACGGTGATATGTTTATAAGGGATGAAGAACTGGCCGTTTGGCCTAGAACACCCGAAGTAGCCAAACAACAATTATCCGATTATTATGCCATCATTACACATTTAGATGATCAGATAGGAAAAGTAATCGCTTCATTGAAAGAGAGTGGTGCTTATGAAAACACTTTGATTGTTTTTGCAGGGGATAGCGGTTTGGCCGTCGGCAATCATGGTCTGATGGGAAAACAGAATATCTATGATGAAGACGGAGTGCATATTCCTTTTGTTTTTTCAGGAAACCTTATAAAAGACAAAGGAAGCAAAAGAGATGCCCTAGTCTACAATTTTGATATCTTCCCTACAATATGTGATTTTATTGGTATTAATACCCCCAGTTCCGTTACAGGCAAAAGTTTGGTACCTGTAATCAATATGGAAAAAACGAATGTTCGCGATTATACCTATCACGCTTACAAACAATTTCAAAGAGCTTACAGAAAAGGCGATTATAAGCTAATTGAGTATGTACGCGCCAACAACTATGATAAAAGTTTAGGTGAGACCGTAAAGGGTTCACGGGTTACCCAACTTTTCAATATTAAAAGTGACCCTTGGGAAGTATATGACCTATCATTCTTTCCTGAATATGCTGAACAGGTCAAAAAAATGCGTGAGGAGATGAAGGAAAAGGCTGCCGAACTAGGTGACACTAAGGAAAATATAGAAGGTGAGAAATATGGATTTTGGGATTACTATTGAGCATCCACATAACCTATAACGACCAGTTAAAATTAAAAAAGTAGTTTATGAAAACACACAAATACATATTCTTCGGATTACTATTTATATTTCTAAGCGCTACTATTGCGACGGCCCAAGAAAGAAGATATATACCTAAACAGTCCAATGAGTATGTTAGAATCTACAAACCTGATGGCGACTATTTTTTTGGTCCGGAAACACCCAATCTAAAAGAGGGGAAATGGTATGATGAATGGGTATCTAACGACCATACATTTGTAAAGGGCGATGACGGCAAATGGCATATTTTCGGTATCACGCACCCGCTTGTAGAAACCAACCCGCTAAGCAAGGGTATTCACGAAGGTGAATATGCCTCTTTTCATGCGGTATCGGCTGCAACCAATTTTAAAGAAACGGTCAAAAAACATCACTACAATGATTTGCCCAAAATACTTGCACCTAAAGACCGCCCTGGCGAGATACCTGCAAATCACGCACCGTATATTATTAGAAAAAATGGACTTTTTCAAATGGTTTACGGTCATAGTCCTATTCGGTTAGCCGTCTCCACCAATTTGTACGACTGGGAACCCAAAGGAGAACTCTTTTCAGATCCTGACGGAGCGCGCGATCCAAATGTACTCTTTCACAAAGGCACCTATTACCTTACCTACTGTTCCATTAAAAGTGTACGGATGGTTACATCGAAAGATTTGATTCACTGGAGTAACCCCCAAACAATTCTTAAAACCAATACGTTCGATCCAGAATCACCTTCAATGATTTTTTATAAGAACACCTTCTATCTGTTTGTATGTGCATGGGAAGATGATTGGGATGGCACAGATATTCAAGGAGCCTATACCCATAAAGCCTACGTATATAACTCAGATGACCTGTCCGATTTTGGGGTTGACAATGAAAAGGAAATTACCGTTCTAAATTCACATGCCCCTGAAATTTTTCAAGGAGAAGATGGACAATGGTACATTTCGAGCGTGGAATGGCCCTATAGAGGGGTAAGTATCGATAAGCTTGAGTGGGAAGAAAAAAAGTAAATTCACTAGCGATAAAACAAATAGCCTACCCCATGCTACATTAAAAAAATAGCGAGACATAATGTCCCGCTATTTTTTTGCTCATTTATCTTAAATCTCTCGATTTTAGGGGTATAACCCAGTTAGCGGCAACTAACATCATCATATCTACTCTCAAATACAGCGATATAAATTTCTAGGCGGACGATTATGCCAAATAAGGTAAAATAGTGTAATCAAGAGGTAATTTCTGTAAATCGAGATATACTGATGTAGCGTTTCTTTGTTTTATTAAATTATCCTTAAAACGCTTATTATAAAAATCTTATGACGATTTCCACTTTGTGTCTTCACATTTTCCATAATAATGATTCAAAAACCATTTGTTATGCAAATCAGACCATTTGTGGCAATCTATTAAGCATATATTAAGAATCTTTGTTTAACTCGTTTTTAGGAGAATTTAAAACAACAACAATTAAAACTTGAGTAGCCTAATCTTGACTTTCTAAACAATAATCAAAGGTATAAAAACACCACAACCGACCAAACTCAAAACAGCCAAAAATTAACTAAACTATCGAACTCAATTTTAACTAAACTTCAAATGATTATGAAAAAACAACTTTTTAATCTTTCAAGAAAATGCTTCTTTGCGGGGCTTTTTCTAGCGTTATTGGGCTTCCAACAGAGTTATGCCCAACAAACGATTACGGGATCAGTTTCTGATGACCTAGGCCCTGTCGCGGGTGCAAATATTCTGATCAAGGGTACTACCTCCGGTACGCAAACCGATTTTGATGGTAATTTCAGTATTGAGGCATCTCCCGAAGATGTTATTGTTATTTCCTACGTTGGTTATGCAACACAGAGTGTTACCGTGGGCAACCAAACTACAATAAATGTTAAGCTCGCTGAAGATGCCAGTCAATTAGATGAAGTAGTGGTCATCGGGTATGGTACATCGAAGAAAAAAGATGTCACCGGTGCCGTTTCACGTGTTTCTTCCGAATCTTTTGAAAATCAACCTTTAACTCGAGTTGACGAAGCTTTACAAGGTAGGGCTGCTGGTGTTACCGTAGCAAAGGCAAATGGAGCTCCCGGTGCGGGCATCAAAGTACGTATTCGAGGTGTTAACTCCATTACCGGAAGTAATGACCCTTTGGTCGTTATTGACGGTGTATTAGGAGGAGACCTTAGCACACTTAATCCGAACGACATCGCCTCGATGGATGTTTTGAAAGATGCTTCGGCGACAGCCATTTATGGGGTCCGAGGTTCTAATGGTGTCATACTGGTATCAACTAAAAAAGGTTCTGGAAAGGGAAAAATTAGTGTCGATTTTTTCACCTCTGTGTCCCAAGTCCCTGATTTACTGCCAACTTTGGCCGATAATGTTGGAGATTTTGCTAGAATTGAAAATATAAGAAAATTAAGTATCGGACAAAACCCGACGTTTACCGATGCTGAGATCGCTGCGCTCGATGCCAATGGCGGAACCAATTATCAAGATGAGATTCTACGAACTGGTTTTAGCAAAAATTTACAGATTTCTGCAAGTGGATCTGAAGGTAAGATTCGCTATTTCTTATCTGGTAATTATAGGGATGAAGAAGGTATCGTTATCAATACCGGATATCAACAATTGTCACTTCGATCCAATATTGACGCTCAAATTAGTGACAAATTTAAAGTTGGTCTTAATATATATGGTAGTCGAGGTGAGAAATATAATAACTTCGAGGCTTTGGGCAACGGCCAAGGAAGTTTAATGTATAAAGCCAATACTTGGGATCCTACAACGCCAGTATATGATGCTGACGGAAATTATAATAGACGCTCAATAAAAGGCATTGCTTCCTTAAACTTGAATCCGGTTTTGACCTTAAATGAAACGCAAGCCAGCGATGTTGACGAAAGATTAAGCGCTACCCTGAACGCTAGTTATCAAATTACCGACAATTTTAGTTATACCATGGTCGCCGGTACCCAAATCAACAATTACAATGTTCAAAGATATGCTGTGGAAGGTGCCGATGACACCCCAGATGCAAATTTTAATACCAATAAGTTTACATCATATCAAATAAGTAACATATTTACCTGGCAAAAACTTTTTAATGACACTCATGATATAAAATTAACGGGTGTTCAGGAATATCAGAATTCAAAAAACGTCTTTAATAGCTATAATGCCGATAACTTATTGTTGCCTAACGGCTTCTATTTTGCCGAAACAGCTTCTGGCTTTTCCATCGGCAATAATTTTGGTGAAAGAGAGCTGTCTTCCTTTATGTTGCGTGCGGAGTATGTGCTTAATGATAATTTATCCGTTACTGCTACCGGGCGTTACGATGGTACATCTGTTTTCAGGCCCGGTAAAAAATGGGGATTCTTTCCCTCTATTGCAGCAGGCTACAGCATTATAAATCCTTCCAAAAGTTCGGGTTATTTTAACAGCCTAAAATTGAGAGCAGGTTGGGGTCAAGTAGGTAACCAAGGTGTTGACAATTACGGAACCTTTGCCAATTTAGGTAGTAATATTTATGCATATAGCGGAGGGTCACCGTCTCCAGGTACGTTCATAACCAGTTTTGCCAATGTTGACCTAACATGGGAAACTACAAGCCAAACTAACGTCGGTATAGATTTGGGGTTTAATGAGGGTAGAGGTAGCTTTAGTGTTGATGGTTACAAAAAAAGGACTACGGATTTACTATTAAATGTACCTGTATCGGGTACCAATGGTGGTGGGAATGTGAATAAAAATATTGGTGAAGTTGAAAATTTTGGTATCGATGTTGCCTTGGGTTACGATATTATTCAAAATGAAAACTTTAATTGGAATTCGAATTTAGCCTTATCACACGTTAAAAACGAAGTAACCCAATTGTTTGATGGTCTTGAACAAATTGATGGCCAGTTTCAAGCACCGGGAGGCCAAGCGAGGGTAGTAAACATTATTCAACTCGGTCAACCCTTGGGACAGTTAAATGGGGCCACATTTTTAGGAACCTGGAAAAGCTCAGAAGCTACAGCAGCAGAAGCTTTTGGCAAAAAACCAGGTGACGCCAAATACCTCCGCGATGCAGATGGCGAGATTGTTTTTGGTGCCATTGGCAATGGCACTCCTACGTTAACTTGGGGGTTCAACAATACCCTTTCTTTCAAAAACTGGGACATCAACATTTTCTTGAACGGTTCGCACGGTTTTGACATTTACAACCTAATGCAAGCCGGTATCACAGGCGGTGCTGGAGACTCTAGAAGTTTTATGGCGGCAGACCAGATAAATCAGTGGACTCCGAGCAACGAAACCGATATCCCGGCCACCGTACAGTTGTTCAACTCTTCAAGATATATTGAAAAAGGAGATTTCGTTAGATTGAGCAACCTCAATATAGGATATACGTTTAAAGACTTTGCTGGACTCCCAAATACCTCACTTAAGCTATATGCCGGTGGGCAAAACCTTTTCTTGATAACTGATTATAGTGGTTACGACCCAGAGTTATCGTCTAGAAGAACGGCTCAAGGAAATGCAGACGTTGCTCCTGGTATTAACGTTGGAGCTTATCCTAACCCAAGAACATATACATTGGGCTTAAAAGTTGGATTCTAAAAAAATGCTAATAGAAAAATACATCGAAAATATGAAAACAATAAATATTTATAAATCATTTAAAAAGCTTTTAGGAGTCTTCGGCCTTATAGCTTTAGCATTAAGTTTCAATGGCTGTGAGCAGTTTGACCTTGATGAAAACCCTGCTGCCTCCCAGTCGCAAGTTGTGACTTACAGTTCCATGCCACAATTAGAGTTGGGGGTTACCGGTATCTATGGCAAGCTAAATAAGGCCGCATGGATGTCTACCTTTTATGTAAACGGGTGGTCAGGCGATGATATCACAACCCATGTTGCTAGTAACAAAGCTGATTTCAGGGAATATGACCAACGATTCGTAACACCTGAAAATTCAAGAACGTTAACCAATTGGAATGGTGTTTATGAGATGATTCGTGCAGCAAATACCGTTTTGCAAAGTGTTGAGGGGCAAACACTGTCCGATCCCGATCCTACAAAACAAGAAAGGTTAATTGGAGAAACGTATTTTTTACGGGCTATTATGTTCAATCATTTAATGCGTATTCATGGTAGAATCCCATTGGTTTTGGAAGTTGATCCATTTCAACAACCAGCCTTGGCTTCCCAATTGGAGGTTTTTGAACAAATAGAACGTGACCTTTTGGAAGCCGAATCAAGATTGCCGATTAAAAGTGCATTTGCGGGCTCTACAACTCCTAGCAGTGGAACAGCCAGGGCATTTTTAGCACGGTTGTATATGGATTGGGCAGGTTTCCCCTTAAAAGATGCCAGTAAATATGCGCAAGCAGTATCAAGCGCTAAAATGGTTATTGACAATGCTGCCGCCCATGGTTTTGGACTTGAACCCGACTTGGCCAAATTATGGTCGTTGGAAGGAAGGTTAAACCAAGAAGGCGTGTTCACTATTGCCTATAGTAATTCTGCTGGCAACCTTACCAATCGTAAAATGGGAAAATTAGGGTTGCCTACAGATTTTGCCGGTTGGCAGGAAACATTTGCGGAAATTCGCTTTTTTGAAGATATGCCGGAAGGAGTCAGAAAAACGGCAACCTATTATGATGAAATTCCGGTTGATGCGGGTGGAACAATTACTGCGGGAACTCCAGACAAACTAATTCCTTGGGAAGAATTTAAAGATCAACAAAGTCCTATTTTTAGAAAAATTGTAGGCGATCTGGCCGATGGTGATTGGAATCAGTTTCAGACGTTGAGAAGCGATCTTTTTATGAGGTATGCCGAGGTATTGTTAATCTATGCCGAAGCATCGGGAGAAACTGGGTCTGCGGGTGCTGATGCCTGGAATGCTTTGAACATGGTGCATCGAAGAGCTGAAGGCATTGACATTAATACGCCAGATGCAAGTGACTTAACGGCCAGCGACGGTGCCATTCAAGATTTGGCCTTTACAGAAAGAAAATGGGAATTTGCTGGCGAATTTATCCGTTGGAACGACTTGGTACGCAAAGAACAAGTTGAAGCGGCCTTGGGCAATAGAAATCCACAGGTTTCAATAGGTACTTCATACGACGAAAACGGTGTGGGTACCCCAAAACCCTTGACCACAGCTCAAAACCCTATTTTGGGGTCTTTGGGTACCGACAATTATTATGCACCCATACCATTACAGGAAATAGAAAAAAATCCGAATTTGGCGAATTAAGATTTTAAGTTGTTTTCGAGTTAGTTAAAGCATAACGGTAAGGTTTGAAATAAATCTTGCCGTTTTGCTATTTATACAAATTTGTAAATGTGTTAGAATTTATATGAATAGTTAATCGTGCTTTTGTATCGGGGCTATCGCTTCTATACCATATTTTAGAATAAAAGTCTAAACTCTCGTCACCCTACAAAAACTAAAAACAAGCGCATTATTTAAAAATATATACTACCTTGACTTCAATCAATACTTTTAAATGCGCAACACAGGTAAACTCAAAAAAGGTATTCTCATCTCCCAAATTGTATCAGGAATTGCCGCTATATTGTTCTTCACTGGTTGTGCTAAAGAAAAGAAACATGCGGAGTGGGAAAAATCCGCCAAAACCAATTGCGCTTCCTGCCATATGTATCCAGACCCCTCAATATTACCTAGAAAGGTATGGGGTGAAAAAGTATTGCCTAATATGGGATATAGAATGGGAATGTCACATGGACCTATATATACCTATGGGGATCCCGATTCTCATAAGGATCTCAATCCAACAATGCCACAAGAAGAATGGGATAAGATAGTTCATTACTATTTGAATGAATCTGTGCATAAAATACCCATAGACACTATTCAACACCAAAAAGTTAGTGCGCTTTTCAAACCTCATGTTTTTCTGCTTGATTCCTTGCCTTTAATAACCATGACCTCGTATGATGAAAAAACAGGAAATTTATTTTTAGGAAATGCCAGTAGTTCAACATTATTAACATTAGACACCAATGGGGCTATTCTTAATTCAGATCTGCTTGAAAGTGCCCCAGTTAAGATTGTAACGAAAGATTCTTTGAATTATATGTTGATGATCGGAAGCCTGAATCCCTCAGATGAACCCAAAGGAAAGCTGAAAATCGGGGATAATGTTATAGAAGGATTAATAAGGCCAGTAGATTTTTTAATTTATGATATAAATTTAGATGGCTACGATGATGTATTCGTATGCAACTATGGTAACAATATTGGAGACTTTAGTTTATTTGAAAATCTAAGGAACGGCACCTACAAGAAGAGGGTAATTCATCCTTTGTCGGGCGCGATTAAGGTCGAAGTAAAAAATATGGATGCCGATGAAGCGAATGAAATTGTAGTCTTATTTGCACAAGAACATGAGTCGATAATGATATGGGATTATAAAAATGACACTTTTATTGGTAAAAAGGCCATCCAATTTCAACCGGCTTTCGGGTCGGTAGATTTTCAGTTAAAAGATATGAACGGCGATGGTCTTACCGATATTATTATTGGAAATGGTGATAATTCTGATTTATCAACAGTTCTTAAAAATTTTCACGGGGTTCGAGTTTTGTTGAATAATGGAAATAAAGAATTCTCCGAAGATTACTTTTACCCCTTTCACGGAGTCAGTAAAATTGAAGCAGACGATTTTGATTTGGATGGTGACACCGATATTTTAGCGATTTCTAATTTTGGCGACTTCTCAAATCCGAATTTCAAAAGTGTTCAGTTACTCCTAAATGAAGGAGGTTTGAGATTCGAACCAAAATACATTGACGGACTTCCTGATTTCAGATGGCAAACCATAGATGTCTCCGATTATGACAAAGATGGTGATTTGGATGTATTTATAGGTTCTTTTAATTTAAACGTAGGACCGAAAGAATCAGATATATCAGAGAGAAAAAATGTTTCTTGGGTGAAATTGGAGAATACATTAAATAATTGATGGCACTAAGAGATGAGTTCAACTTTTAGCGCATACCCTCATCAGTTCTATCAGGAACACTAACAATACTCGGTTTTTTCATTAAAGCTATTATATCATTTAATTCCCTATCACTTAATTCCGATACCTCTTTCTTGAAATAAAAATTGGCTACCTCATTGATACCATGAATATATAAATCGAACTTATAGTTCTCTAAAACCCAATTTAGACATTCCTTCTGAGTTGTTTCTTCTTCTAATTTCCACGCTAAAGTATAAGCCTTACGGTTCGATATTTTTGTGCTGTCTGTGTCTTTGCGACTTATATCTGAAATCATAGCGGCCAAAAGACTTGGACTTTTCATGAAATCACTAGAAAACAAACCGCTAAAAATCTGCCGATTTAAACCATATGATAATATATTCGGATTTTCCTTTTCGTACAATTGATAAAATCGATCAGGCAATTCTTTCGCGAACTTTACTTTTGTCACAAATTCAGTCAACTCCTTTTCCGTTACAAAATCGTCCCAGGTATTTTTTAAATAATAATAACCAAAAAAAGAAACGGCAACACCAATGATAAAAATCCAAATTATAGCTTTTAAAACCCCTTTTTTATAATTCATTTTAAATAACAAAAATTAGCACTTCACTTCATTGGATAATGAAGTTTCTCGTCTACTATTAGTCACAAATTAATGATTTTTATTTTACCAGTATGTATATACTTCATGACTTTCAAAAACAATAGGTATTGGTCACTTGCATCTTATTTTCCAGTGATATCGAATACGGATTAAAATCATAAAATCTATTGATCATCCAACTTATTCAATTAAATCTGCATAACCTTTCTTTAACGTTACATCCTTATCGTTGATCCCGAATTTAATTTTGCGCTTTTTCCTTTCGTATTCGATATGATATTATAAAAAAGTCTAAAACCATTTGTCATACACTTGAAATCATTTGTATTATCTTTCAAATAAATTTTGGAAATCTTTGTTGAACGGGTATTGATACGTTTTTTGATTTTCTGTTACTGTTGCTACGTAAACATCGCACGATATGTGATTCTGGTAGCCCAGTGGATGGCATTAAGAAAACAGCAATAAAATTGGCGCAAAACGAAATTTTTTATGTAATTGGGCTTTCCCGTTAAAAAAATTGGATTGGGTTGTTTGATTATAAAATCTTAAAAACAATGTCGTACGATATACTAAAACAAAACATACAGAAACATATAAATCTTTCTACTGCAGATTTAGAACTTATTTGCTCCTACTTTAAACCTGCTAGCTTAAAGAAAAAGGAATTTTTATTAACACAAGGAAGTGTTTGTAAATTGGAAGGTTTTGTTATAGATGGCTGTTTTAGAGTTTTTACTTTGGATAAAAAAGGAAATGAGAACACCTTATATTTTGCAGCAAAGGATTGGTGGTTAATGGATATTGATAGTTTTATGAATCAAGTTCCCTCTGGCCTAAATATACAAGCGATAGAAGATAGTGAAGTTCTTTTAATTAGTAGACGCGATAAACTCGCGCTTTACGATTCGATGCCCGTGGTCGAAAAACTTTTCCGCATAATATTTCAAAAGGGCCTGGTGTCGTGGCAAAGACGGCTCGTTCGCAATCATCGTTTTACGGCAAAAGAACGCTATTTTCATTTTATCGAAACCTACCCGGGCATCACATCTAAACTTACCGACAAACAAATAGCGGGCTATCTTGGCATTAGTCACGAGTTTTTAAGTAAAATCAAAAAAAGCGAAAAATAATTTACCCGAGTTGAACAAGTTCAACTCTTTTGCCAACTTCATTCAAGATATTTGCATAACGAAATATGTAAATAATGATGAAAAATAAAGTTCTATTATCAAAGAGTATTACATCCTTAATTCTACTAATTCTAACAAATACAGGCGCTCTTTTTGCACAAAGCGCAACTGACATTTCACATGAATATGCGTTAAAAGCAATGTTGGCGGCTAAGGAAAAAGCTGAGAAACTAGATGTCTTGGTAAATATTGCAGTCGTTGATGCCGGAGCGAATTTAAAGGCTTTTATACGTATGGACGATTCTTTCCTGGGAAGCATAGACGTGGCGATTAAAAAAGCAAAAACATCACGTTATTTTGATATAAATACAGGCGATTTAGGAAGGCTTACCCAACCTGGGGGTATTATTTATAATATTGAACTTTCCAACGACGGACTTATGACGTTTCCCGGCGGTGTTCCAATAAAAAATAAAGAAGGAAAAATCATTGGAGCTATTGGTGTCAGCGGTGGAACTATTGATCAAGACCATGAGATTGCTACTGTAGGATCAAATGCCATCATAGAATAACCATTTAAATTCATATAAAGCTAAAATTATGAATAGCATAAAAATATCCATTGTTTTCGTCGCCGTGCTTTTATCACAAATGTGTTGGTCGCAGACCACAGATGATTTAATGCCATATTTGCAGGATTTTAAAAGTGTCTCAGCCAATAATACGGTAACGATTACGAGTTATGAAAAAAATAGTTCTCAGTACGTATATGCAGGAGGCTTCGGAGGAATAGATATATTCAGCTTGAACAAAGAAGGCAAGCTAACCCCCATAGGTACCCAAGAACTATATAAAAAAGAAGGACCTGCTAGAGGAATGGTCGCTGATCGTATCAATGGTACAGACTTTTTATTTGTAGCAAATAAGTACGGTAACGCCATTGAAACATTTAAGATTTTGGATAATGGAACGTTGGAACAGGTTTCCTTAACCATGGATACCGATGAAACCCACCTTGGTATTGCCATAACCCTGCAGGTTGTTCATATGCAACAGGGATCCTATCTCTTTATTGGAGGCTTGGAAGAAACACCTGGGTTAAGTAGTTTTAAAATTCAGTCTGATGGAAAGCTAATTCATATGCAATCCATGAAAGATGATGAAAAAATATATACGGATGGAATCATTGGCATGTTTACCCATAAAATTAAAGGAAAAACATTTTTATATACCGGAGGCTTTCAAGACAATGGTGTAAGTAGTTTTAGAGTGTATGAAAACGGTTCGTTTAAAAATATAAACAATATAGGTGATAATGTCACAGATAGGTATTTAACAGGAGCCTACCCTGTAACCGGAGTGAAATTAAGAGACAATTATTATGTCATAGTTGGTCACAGACATCATAAATATTACAATCAAGAAAGTGGTTTCATTAAAAATCCGGACTTTGTTTATCATGGAGATGGCGTAAGTGTTTTTAAAATAAATAGAAAGGGAGCTTTAGTACCGCATTTCGTTTTAAAGGATGATGAAAAGACCAAGTTACAAGGGCAAACAAGAATTGAAATTGTTTCCGTAAAAGACAATGAAGCAGTATTGGCAGTTGGTACCAGAGACGATGCCAGCATTCAACTTGTCAAATTGGACGAAAACGGAACGCTTACTCCCCTGAACTATTTAGATACCGGATTCTCCATTTATTACGGTTTAAGAGCTGTTCAAATAGAGGATGCCAACTTACTCATAGCTGGCTCAAATAGATTCGATTTAAAAAAGGTAGCAACCTACAAGGTTTCCCCTAAAATTGATAGAAGCAAAAAGGTTTTAAGGCATATCGTAAACCTAAAATATAAAGAAGAAGCTACCGAAGTACAAATTGACGAAGCCGTAAAAGCTTTTGAGAATCTTAAAAACGAAATTCCCGAAATTGAGCATATAGAATGGGGAGTTAACGATAGTAAAGAAGGGGCCAGCAAAGGTTTAACCCATACTTTTACCTTAACCTTCAATGACGACAATGCCCGAGAAATTTATTTATTTCATGAGGCACACATAGCCTTAATAAATAAAATAGCCCCCATAATAGGTGATGTTTTGGTAATGGATTATTGGACAGAAGATAATTGATTCTAAAAAACAGTCAATTCATTTTACACCCAACAGCAGCGAGAATTTGAATATAAACGTATTCCAAAAGATAGGAAATGAAAAGTTTACAAAACAAAAAGGCAATCATAACCGGCGGCGGTAGAGGATTAGGGAAAGCAACTGCCCTAGCATTTGCTAAAGAAGGTATTGATATTGCTATAACGGGCAGAAATGAAAAAGTATTAAAAGAAACCGTTTCTGAATTAGAAACCTTTGGCGTTAAGGCAATCTATTCGGTATTCGATGTTGGTAATTATGAAGCGGTAAAAAGCAGTATTAAAAATATTATAGACACTTTAGGGACTGTAGATATTTTGGTCAATAATGCAGGAATTGCGGCCATTGGTTCGTTTAATGAAATGGAAGTAAGCCAATGGACCCAAATTATCCAGACCAACGTTATGGGCATGTATCATGTAACTAAAGAAGTTTTACCTCTTCTAATCGCTAAGAATGAAGGGGATATTATTAATATTTCTTCAACAGCAGGTTTAAATGGAAATGCGAATGTATCTGCCTATTCCGCATCAAAATTCGCTGTTATCGGCATGTCCGAATCTTTAATGAAGGAAGTTCGTAAAAACAATATAAGAGTAATTACTTTAACGCCAAGTACCATAGAATCTGAGATGACTATTGAATTGGGTATTGCAAATAAAGATTCTCAGGATAGTGTTCTTCAGCCAGAAGATTTTGCAGAATTAATTGTTACCGGCTTAAAGCTACCAAGAAGAGCAATGCTTAAAAGTGCCTCTTTATGGTCTACTAACCCATAAATCAAAATGAAAACCTTCTGAAAAAACAATAAAATTTAATACAGAAGGCCAGATGGCAGTATACAGTGATAAAAAGAGGTGCAATTAAATGGGCAGCTACATTTAGCAATTATAATAACTACCTGTATTTTACTAATTCTATAAGTGTTGGAGCTGCATAACCTTTCTTTGACTTCTTTGACTTGATACCCTTATCGTTGATAAAGAATCTAATTTTACATTTTCCCCCGCCTATTCAATACGATACTCTAAAAAGTCTAAAACCATTTGTCATGCACATCAAATCATTTGTGGTATTCTTTCAAGTAAATTTTGCAAATCTTTGGTAAACGGGTATTGATCCATTTTTTTCTATTGTTGGTACGGAAACTTCACACAATATACGATTGTGGTGGCCCAGTGGGATGGCATAATAATCGGCAATAAATTGGGAAGAGAACTTAACTTTTTAAATAATGGGTTCTTTAGGTTAAAACCAGTACACAAAATTTACGACTACTGCCTAAATCTTCGTATTTTTAAAATGAGTACCGCTTTTTTTATTTAAAATCTTTTACTCAATGAACTACCATCAAAAATCTCATGTACAAAAATTAGTTCCCTCTTTACTGACAAGCCTTCTATTCTTAGTCTTTTCCTGTAAAGATTCTAATAAACATGACACGAAAGACCCTGCACCTACTGGCGAAACAAAACTCTTCACGACCGTACCCTCACAAGAATCAGGTATTGATTTCATAAACACTTTAGAAGAAACCTTAGAGTCGAACTACTACCAATACATGTACACTTATATCGGTGGCGGAATAGCAGCCGGTGATTTAAACAATGACGGACTTTTAGACTTATATTTCACATCCAACTCATCTCAAGACAAAATATACCTTAACAAAGGCGATTTTAAGTTCGAGGACATTACTTCGAAGACCGGTATTTCACAAAATGAAGGTTTTAATACCGGTGTTACTATGGTCGATATAAATAACGATGGAAACCTCGACATTTATGTTTCCCGCGGCGGATGGCAAGACGAGGATAACAAATTCGCTAATCTTTTATATATCAATAATGGTGACCTTACCTTTTCAGAACAAGCGAAAGAAGTTGGTTTGGCCGACAGTAACCGAACAATTCAAGCTACTTTTTTTGATTACGATAAAGACAATGACCTCGACGTTTATGTCTCCAATACGCCTGATATAACGAGCAGGTCAGAAGTGCTTGATCTTGAAAAAATACAGAGAGATCCCAAAACATTGGAACTCAAAGGAAGTGACCGTCTTTATCAAAACGATGGTACTGGCCATTTTACAGATGTCTCAGAAAAAGCAGGATTACAGTTCGATATTGGTTTTGGCTTGAATCCACAGGTAGGCGACCTTAACAATGATGGCTGGCCCGATGTTTACGTCTGCAACGATTTCAACGTTCCTGATCTCGCCTATATAAATAATGGCAATGGTACTTTTACCGAATCTAGAGACAAATTGTTTAAACATATGTCTTTTAATAGTATGGGAAGTGATATGGCCGACATTGATAATGATGGCCTTCTAGACCTCATGACTCTAGATATGAATCCAGAAGATTATATCAGGTCTAAGACAACCATGGCCATGACCTCCATTCCTCAGTTTGAGCTTATGGTCGAAAAAGGGTATCACCATCAGTATATGCATAACATGCTTCAAATGAACAACGGTAACGGTACTTTCAGCGAAATAGGAAAGATGGCCGGCATGGCGGATACGGATTGGAGTTGGGCCCTACTTTCGGCCGATTTCGATCTTGATGGCCTTAATGATATTTTTGTGACAAACGGCGTATATCGTGATGTGATAGATAGGGACAAAAACAATGAGATTCTAGAAATACTAAAAGCAAACCAACGAAAGCCTACCAAAGAAGATTTTCTGAAATTTGCCCAAATGCTACCTCAGCAAAAATTGAATAATTATTTCTTCAAGAACAAAGGAGATAAAACATTTGAAGATACCTCAACAAAATGGTCAGATTCGGTGCCCACTTTTTCCAATGGAGCGGTTTATGCCGACCTTGATAATGATGGTGATCTAGATGTAGTAGTCAACAACATAAATGACCATGCCACCGTGCTGAAGAACACGGCTTCCGATATCGGATTGGGCGATTATTTAAAATTGCAATTTTCAGGACCGCAAAAAAATCGCGCCGGATTGGGCGTAACGGCAAATATTTATCTTGAGGATGGAAGCCTACTGACAAGGCAGCTCATTAATACGAGAGGATTTTTGTCCGCAGTTTCCAATACGTTAAGTTTCGGCATTGGCAAAGACGTTTCCGTAAAGAAAATGGAAATATTATGGCCCGATGGCAAACAAGAAGAATTCATTAATGTTCCAAGCAACCAACTACTCACCGTAGCCTATACCAATGCCACTGACCCTAAAAAAGTATCCGAAAATTCAGGGAATACACTGTTCGCTAAGGTCAAGACGAATTTCTCGCATATAGATCCCTATTTTAATGATTATGACCTACAAATTTTATTGCCACATAAACTTTCCCAACTAGGTCCGGCAATCGCAAAGGGTGATGCAAATGGTGATGGTATTGAAGACATCTATCTCGGCGGCGGCCATACGCAACCTGGGCAAATATTGCTGGGGCAAAAAGAAGGAGGCTTCAAAGAGACTAGTACTACTGCCTTTAATGAAGATGCCCAAAGCGAAGATATAGGTGCGGCTTTCTTTGATTTCGACAACGACGGGGATCAAGACCTTTATGTGGTCAGCGGAAGTTATGAATTTTATGAGAACCCCAGATTATTGATCGATCGTCTTTACTTGAACAATGGACAGGGGGTTTTCTCAAAATCAAGAGGGGTAATTCCTGAAGTGGGAATTGCAGGCTCGATAGTGGTCCCCTCTGACTACGATGGGGATGGGGACATAGACCTTTTTGTCGGTGGAAGGGTAATAACGGGTAAATACCCGCATCCTGCAAGCAGTCTTCTATTACTTAATGAAGGAGGGAAATTTACCATTCAAAACGAAAACCGTGCGCCTGAACTAAATAATATCGGTTTGGTGACCGATGCAGTCTGGACAGATATAAATACCGATGGAAAAATAGATTTAGTGATTACTGGAGAATGGATGGGGGTTCAAATATTCTTAAATGAAAATAACATGCTCAAGCGTAGTGACAATTACCCGAATCTTGCGGCAGCGGTCGGTTGGTGGAACAGACTCTTGATCGATGATATAGATAATGATGGCGACAAAGATATAATAGCCGGCAATTTGGGACTTAATTATAAGTTTCATACTTCCTATGAGAAACCCTTTGAAATCTACACTTCTGATTTTGATTTCAATGGTTCAGAAGATGTTATTCTGGCTAAAAAATATGGCGATAGGCAAGTACCGGTTCGAGGTAAATCGTGTATGACCCAACAATTGCCGCAGCTAGCACAAAAAATTCCGACCTATTCCGACTTTGCCAGTAAAGATTTAAAAGGTATTGTGGGCGATGGCCTAGAATCAGCGTTGCACTATAAGGTTACGGAATTTCGTTCGGGTATTTTCCTAAATCAAGGAAAAGAAGGCTTTGATTTCCAACCGCTTCCCGTCCAGGTTCAACAATCACCGATCAACAGTATAGTCTATGAAGATTTTGATGGAGATGGCAGCAAAGATCTCGTTCTTGCAGGAAACAATTACCAGTCAGAAGTAGAGACCACTAGGGCAGATGCCGGAATAGGTGTCTTTTTAAAAGGCAATGGAAAAGGAGGGTTTACTTTTATACCTGCACTGAAATCTGGATTATTTGTGGATAAGGATGTTCGAAACATGCTGGTCATCACGGATCTTCGAGACAAGTTACTTTTTGTAGTGAACAATAATGACAAGCACGATCTGTTCAAGGTCATTAAACCTAAAAACTAAGCTATTGTTGTCTCAAAATATAAATCTTGACCATCTTATAATCCTAAGATGCTTATTCAACAATATATGCAAACTTTAAACATTTAATGCAACAAAAAACCAAAGGGCATTGCTCGTTTTTGAGTTAAAACTAAAGCCTGAAATTTTACTGTACCAGTATCCAACTGTATAAATCCATATTTATGAGATCTATTAAATCGACCCTGATTATAACAACTTTCTTTATCTTTTTTATCCAAAGTTCAATCCTCGCACAAGAACTGACAGGAGAATTAAAAAAATGGCACAAAGTAACATTATCGTTTGAAGGCCCCGAAACTTCGGAGCAGGCAGAGGAAAATCCGTTTCTGACCTATAGACTGAATGTCGTTTTCAAACATACCCCTTCAGGTAAATCCTATCAAATTCCCGGTTACTATGCGACGGATGGTGATGCTGCCAACTCCGGGGCCGAATCAGGAAATATATGGAGAGTTCATTTCTCCCCGGATGAAATTGGGGAATGGACGTACAACGTAGATTTTCATAAGGGAAAATGGGCAGCCGTTCGTGATTCGAAAAAATTAAAGAGCGGTGAATTCATGGACGGGCTATCAGGAGCTTTTACCATTGCCCCATCCGATAAATCTGGACGAGATTTTAGGGGAAAAGGAATGCTGCAGTACGTGGGCGAACGCTATTTAAAATTTCAAAACGGAGAATACTTTCTAAAATGTGGTTCCGATGCTCCTGAAAACTTTTTAGCCTATGATAAATTTGATGGCAACTTTCAGAACGATGGTCACAAAGACAATCTTGTCAAAACATGGGAAGCACATTTGCAAGACTGGAAACAGGGTGACCCTACTTGGAAAAACGGGAAGGGAAAGGAAATTGTCGGAGCCATTAATTATTTGGCATCCAAGGGTATGAATGCCTTTTCATTTTTAACCATGAATATCGCCGGTGACGATCAAAATGTTTTCCCGTATGTAGATTATGAAACCTATGACCGTTTTGACTCTTCAAAACTCGATCAATGGGAAATAATCTTTGAACATGCCGATAAATTGGGTATGTTTCTCCATTTTAAAACGCTGGAACACGAAAATCAAGGGTTGTTGGACAATGGAGGGACTGGTCTGTACACCAAACTATATTTTCGTGAGTTAATCGCCCGTTTCGGTCATCATCTTGCATTGAACTGGAACCTCGCCGAAGAAACGGGCGACTGGACCGAAAACCCACCCACCTTTCCAATCGATGTGGCCGAACGCATCCGATTAGCGGAATACCTCTCGGAAATAGATCCTTACAACCATCATATCGTAATCCACAATGGTGCTTGGTACGATGGTCTTTATGGTCCTAACACAAAATTTACCGGGGCCTCATTGCAGACCAACAAAGAAGATTTCCGTAACGTACACAAATCGGTCTTGCGAATACTAAAGGAATCTGCTGAAGCAGGAAAAATTTGGGCCGTGGCCTGTGATGAACCTGGTGATGCGCAGCATTCCTTAATTACCGATGCCGAAGATCCCGAACACAACGACGCACGCAAAAATGGACTCTGGGGTGCCATGATGGCCGGGGCATGGGGTACAGAATGGTATTTTGGGTACAAACACCCCCACTCTGACCTTACCTGTCAAGACTATCGTTCGCGCGATTTGTTTTGGGACCAAGGGAAAATTTGTCTCGATTTCTTTAATAATAACCAAATTCCTGTTTGGGAAATGGAATCGAACGATGCTTTGATTTCTTCGGAAGGTGATTATGTTCTGGCCAACAAAGGGGAAACTTATGTCGTATACCTTAAAAATGGAGGGGAATCGACCTTAGATCTAGGCAGTTCGGAAGAAGAGTTTAATGTATCATGGTATAATCCGCGTACCGGTGGGGAACTACAAAAAGGAAAGACAACAACGATAAAAGGTCCGGGAAAAATTCAATTAGGAAATCCTCCTTCGAAAAAAGAAAGAACGGAAGATTGGGTAGTGCTCGTTAAAAAATAGCGCTGGTCAAAACATACGAAAAAAAAGAAAGTTGATTTCTTGAATTTCACTTAGATAGGATAAACAATCAACTCATCGTATCGCCTTTGCTGATACCATGGGTCATTGGCTTTCTTAAGTGCTTTACCCAGTAAAGGCAGTAACTCCTCAGATACGTCAGGTAGGTCTTGTAACTGAATTTTATTTAGCTGATAGGGGTCTTTTTCACGGTCGTAAATATAAGCCTCTTTTAGTGCTTTCGTTTCCGATTTTGATTCTGCCCCTGCCTTTTCATCCAAACAGAGCGTGTATCTATCGGTATAAATCCCCCTTGAATTACTAAGCATTAAGAGTGCCCCGGAGGGCTTCGCCATATAATTGGTTTTTGGGTCAAGTAATAGTTTTGAAAAATTGATACCTTCCACTTCTTCAGGAATTTCTTTTTCCAGACCGGCCAACCCCATTGTTGTGGGTAATACATCGGTAACACTAAAAAGAACATCGGTAACCGTGCCTTTTTTCAATTTATCGGGCCAATGTACTATGAATGGGATGGCCAGAGATTCTGTTTCAAAAGTATTTTTACCAGTTTTACCATGGCTACCCAACATCTCACCATGATCGGCACTTAGAACCACGATGGTATTTTCCAGTTCTCCGAGCTTTTCGAGTTCTTCAAGCACAATTCCAATGTATTTGTCCGTGCTTGTAACATTGGCAAAATAATGCCGGGCATATTGAGCCGTTTCTAAATCGGCATTTTCACGAACCACAAGAGAACGGTCTATGTTTGGGTAATTGTCGGTATCGTAATATGCTTCCAATGCTTCCATATCGGTGTTTTTATCATCCCATGGATTATGCGGAGGATTAATGGACCACATTAAGAAAAAAGGCTTGTTCACATCTCTAACCTCATTTTCATTAGTAAGGTAAGCGACTATTTTTTCAGCTTCATTTTTAGGAGAAAAAATTTTAGGCAAATACAACTCCCCATCTTTTTTTCCCGCAATTGTGTTCGGGTCGCTCGAATAGATATGAGGGTCATAATGGGAGTCCTTTATTGATTGATACATGTACTCAATATTATGACGTGATTTTCCAGGTGGAACATAGGTGTCATAACGATTCATATAGTTGCCCCCTGGACTTTCCGTTGACCCTACATAATTCCCATCGGCATCAAACAATGGATCGTTCTTAAGCCAATGGCACTTTCCAAAATAGGCTGTGCTATAGCCTGATTGATAAAACAAATCAGTGATAACGGGAATATCGTCCCTTAGACTTTCATCCCTGTCATCCCTACAGTTGTTCCATATGCCGTTTTGCTCAGGATATCTACCTGACAAAAGCATACCCCTCGCCGGACTACAAAGGGGGAAATTGCTAATCGCGTGGGTAAAAACAATTCCATTTTTAGCCAACATGTCCATGTTTGGCGTTATTACAGGATCCGGTTTTCCTGATACAAGCTTTTCATACGCTGGCTCTGACCAAAAACCAGCACTATAGCGCCGCAATTGATCCGGATAGATAATTAGAACATTAGGTTGTTTTTCAGTTAAGGACGTTGTAGTTTTTTCTTTGTCAGATTTAGCACCCCTATCGTTACAACCAATTATCAGAATACCAACTACAAGTATTTTAAAAGCAAATTTCATGCAGCTGTCTTTAATTCTTTACGTAGTCATCTTTATACCGTAATAGGGCTTCCAAATAATAATAATCGGCATAATTCAAAGGAACATCAATTTCATTGCCATGAGGAATGCTACCAACACTGTGCTTCAAAATAAAATCATTGTTCTCCCCAATTTTGGCAGTATATGCTTCTGAAGCCAAAGAACCGAGAATTTCATCAATTTGCGCCCCATAAGACTCTTTTGTATAACCATCTAACTCAATAAGGGCAGAGGCGATTATAGCTGCTGCGGAAACATCGCGCGGTTCGTTCGGAATTTTATCGGCATTATAATCCCAATAAGGAATACCATCGGCCGGTCTATTATCATAAATGAATTTGGCTATTTTTTGGGCCTGATCAAGATACTTTTCATCTTTGGTATAGCGATAACAAACCGTATAACCGTACAAACCCCATGCTTGGCCCCTAGCCCAGGCACTCTCATGAGCAAAACCTTGGGCGGTCTCTTTGTTTCTTAC
This sequence comes from Kriegella aquimaris, assembly GCF_900103215.1. Taxonomy (GTDB): domain Bacteria; phylum Bacteroidota; class Bacteroidia; order Flavobacteriales; family Flavobacteriaceae; genus Kriegella; species Kriegella aquimaris. Next base: position 80,938 of record NZ_FNGV01000007.1, on the reverse strand, counting down.
GCTTCCCGTATTAGGGTCATAATCGATTACGTGATATGAAGAGTTGTCTTCCCTAAAATGATTCTTCAGGGTGGTATTCGCATGTGCTATTGCAATTTCTTTGTATTTAGTATCTCCAGTAAGTTCACTGGCCTTGAACAACAGCTCAAGATTCATCATATTATCGATAATCACAGGAAACATCCAATTTCTTTCGGATTGCCACCCCCTATCGACGTCCCAACTTTTAATGCAACCGACATTTGGATTAAATCTGGTGGACAGAGCGTTGGCCGCCGTTATCATGACAGCCATAAAATCTTCGTTCCCGGTTAAGTCATATCCATTTCCATATGAACAGTTGAATACGAAACCTAAATCATGATTTGTAGTTAAATTCTTGTGTTCTTCGAACATGGCCTGAAAAGATGTTGCGGCATTCTTCCATTTATCATCTTTAGAATACTTGTACAAATACCATAGGCTACCGGGATAAAAACCTTCGGTCCAATCAAATTTCGGATTCGTCCAATGCATTTCTCCTTCCGGATTCACCGTTCTCGGAATTCTATTTTCTTTCATAGCGTATTCCGTCTGAAGCTCTAATTGCTTCACCGCATTTGATAATGCTTGGTCTACGTCTATATTTTCGTCAATAGTACTGTTGGCCTCTATTTTGTCCGAAACCTTGTCTTTATTCTCTTTGCAAGATGTCAGTAATAGGGTTAAAAGGAAAATAAATTTGATGGTACCGACATAGCTTAGCTGTAGTTTATAGCTATAATTCTTATTCATAGAATTCTGTTTTAATTAAAGCACAAAATACAACTTACCAAACTAATTCTGAACATCATGGCGTTAAGATGGCCTAAAAGATTTGAATGATACTAGAAAGGGAATTATTTATATTCTTCTACAAATTCCATCAACCCAAACCGATTCGCTTGATGTACATTTTTTGAAATGTCGTAAATAGGAAATATAGTAGCTGTAGACCTTCGGTTGCCCTCTGCATCGTTGCGGTCTTGCCGAATGGCTAAAAAGGCCCATTGGCTTCCGGTCTGTACGGGCGCTATCTGCCCCAAAGCACCCAATTCGTCAAGTGGTATCTTGAATTCCATTGTCCACCCGCTATCAATATCGGAATTATCGTTGACCGAACCATCGATTGTAACTTCAACTTCGAATGTGGGGTCGTAAGTCTTAAAAACAGCATCCTTTCCCTGGTAATAATCATTAAAATAAATGAAATCGTTGGAAGCCTTGAACAAATTCAGCTCCAACCCAAAGTGGGTATCTAAACTATCGGCGGCGGGAATTATAAAAATTTCTGCACAATCATCAAAATAGGGTTGTCCGTCACGTTTCGTCTCCCGTGCCGTGATATATTTATCTTTACATTGAAAGAAGGCGTACAGGTTTTCATCGTCCCATAGCATGCGATAAATGGTTTCTTGACTATCGTGAGGTTTTTCAGTGTTGTAGAAGTATTCCATTTTTCGTGCCTCGGTTCTCTGCCATATAGACTCCTCCATTTTTCCATCGACCGTGATGGGTTCACTCGTTTTTAATACCCTGAAGATAGGTTGTTCCCCTAAGACCAATTTCTTTTCAGATTGCCCCCACCCTAACATGGTCGAAACTATTAATAGCAAGGTCGTGCTATGGAACAACAGTTTTTTCATAGCCTTGATTGTGATCAATTGGTTACCATTACCTGAGCCCACAAATTATTCTTATAGGTATCCAACGCTGTTTCGAATAGCTTTTGTGCTTCCGAACTGTTGCCCAGTCCTTTGTTTCCCAAGGCTTCTAGATAATACGAATTAGAGATGGCCTTATTGTTTCCCGATGCTCCCTCTTCTACAGCTATCAATGAATTATCGGTTCCTTTTTCCCGTTGTTCCTTACCTTGACGAATCAAATTCTTGAACATTTCATTCGCTTTTATCGTATTGCCCAATTGCTGATTCGATTTTGCCTTAAAATATTCCAAATCGTGCATCCCTCTTCTGTTTTCTGCCGTAGCACTTTTTTCATAGGAGGCTTTTGACTTCTTTTTATCACCCATATTTTCATAAGCCAGCCCCATATAATAATAAATCATTGCATTTTTTTCGTCATCTGAAGCTTTCCCCACCTCGAGATTTTCAGGGTACAGTAAAGCCTTTTCCAGTTGTGCCACAGCTTCTTTATTCTTACCCGCATTGATAAGCTGACGTGCTTTTAAGGTGTGCGCATCTACATAATGCCAGTAAATAGATCGACCACCTTCCCATGTGCGGAAATGATGGGTTTCAAGTAATGAAATAGCTTCGTCATATTCCCCATTAAGATTATACAATTGAACCAAGGTCTTTGGTGCGGAAACATCTTTTTTGACCATTGTTACATTTTTTCTCAAAATATCGAGGCACTCCCTAAAATCAGCATCGGAAGCATCATAATAGGTTGCCAACTCGGCATACCAACGTGGCACATCGTTTCTTAGCGAAATAGCCTTTTTCATGTAGGCAATGGCCCCATCGGCATCGTTGCCGTGATGAAAGGCCCCAAAAGCCAGATTGCGATAGACCATAGGTATGGTATTGTTTATCGACGCCACCTGTTCCCAGGCCTTATTAGCATCTTCAGGGCGATTGTCGAATAGCAAATTACCCAGTAGATAATACGCTTTGGCATTTTGTGGATCTAATTCAATAGCGTTCTGCAACACACGCTCTGTTTCCTCCCGGTAAGGGAAAATATAATCTAAAGAAGCATTTTGAGCCAATTTCAACATTTCACGCGCCTTGGCAGCATCGCCTATCTGATTATAAAAATAAGAACGGTAATAATTGATCAGTGGGTTACTACTCTTTTCCAAAGGTGAAAGTAGATCGATACCATCTTCGGATAGGCCTGCATTTATATAATTTACGGCAATTTCTAAATAATTATTGTCGACATCTTGCATATTTTTATGCCATTTTTCTATCGAGCGATTGCCTTGCAAAAGCTCCTTTTCGTATAATGCCGAAAAGTTAATGGGATCATAGGCCAATAACTCGTCAATCAGAGCAATGGCTTTGTCGGTTTCACCTGACTTTCTTAGTAAAGCACTATAAAGGACAACGATTCGCCCATCCCTAGTATTGGTCGAATACGCATTTGCACAATATTCGAGGGCTTTTTCAAAGTTTCCTTTATTGCTCTCCATTTGCGCCAATTGATAATTGCCGGCAGAATACCATTGATAATACCAGGTCGATCGCCCAAAATTGCGATAGGCCTCGTCGGTTTTCCCCAATGCTCTTTGGGCCAATCCCATATAATAATATATCTCACCTTCTTTAGGCTGATAATATTTTATTTTAAGCTTATCCGCAGCATTTTGAAGATACCCCAAAGCTTCTTCATACTTTAATTGGTCGGTTTTTCGAATACCCATAGCCAAGTTCACCCGATAATCGTCAGGTGATATTTTTAATGCTTTTAGATAATAATCGTCTGGATCAAGACCCGGACGATTGAACTGATCTACAAATCGCCCTGTGAGGTACAACTCCTCTACCGACTCCAATTCCTTTGCCTTTTTGACGCTTTCTTGCGGTTCTGGCAATTCAGGGTGTGTTGGTTTTTGTGGAGCATAAGAAACCAATTTCTTTCCATCGGCATCGCTCAATTCTATATAGAGCTTATATTCATCGAATGCAGTTTTGCCTTTATATGTTTCTGTAAAAGGATGGGCGGGAGCTATATCCATGGTTTTTTCAGCCAATACCTCATCATTATATTTTAAAACCATCCGTGCATTCTTATAGGTCTTGGTTGTATTGAAACCATAGAAAATCGTTTTAGGGTTTCTCATTTGCAAAGTCACCGATGCGTCAACAGTCGAATTTTTAACGATTTCGAGGTCCCGTAAAGGATACCAATAATTCTTGGCATCTTTTACCGAGTGAGGTGCGATCCAACTATAATCGGGTTGGTTGTTCGAGAATGTGCCGGTCATCAATTCGACATAAGCCTTACCATCATCGGTCAATTTACGTCTAGCATTTTGGCCCTGTAGCCCGGGACCGAACTGCCATAATTTGGATGTTTTATTCTGGAGGGGGTCGCCAACATGTACGGTACCTGCATTTTTGCCGTAATCATATCCACCGAGAAAGCCATCTTTTCCATCCCAGAAAAAGAAAGATACAGGGTCAGGATGATTCTTCCACCAAGTCAAGTCTACTCCTTTGGTGTAATCAACACCCTTATAAACTTGATGCGAAATCGGCCATTCGGTAAAACTTGAATTGTTGTGAAAGACGCCTATTTCTTGACTGGGCGGCCAAAAAGTGCGGAAATCATCATTGGCAGTGATAGCTACATTGGCCCAAAAAAGAAACTTCTTCGTTTTGGTATTGGTATTGTTGATGCGATAATCCGTTTCAATAAAAGAGCGTCCGGGTCGTAAAGTGATACCGATAACCCCTCGCATACCCATAGTTTTTTCTGTCTCTCCGACCCAAACCGTAGCACTACCATCTTCATTTTCAATCATTCTATAATCACTGGGCATCATAGTCGTTGTTCTATGGTGATGTGGAAAACACCATTCGATACCCCCGGACACCCATGCGCCCAAAGTACCGATAAGATCAGGTTTTATAACACTATTGGTATGGAACAATTCATGACCGTTCGTTTTATCAATAGCTGAAAATAGCCTTCCACCAAAAGCGGGCAATATCTTGACCCTCACAAATTCGTTCTCCAGATAGACCATATCATAGGTAACATCAGTTAGCACTTTGTCTCCTAAATCTTCCTGTGAGGCATACGGATAGATGTGCCCTTCGGCTCCCTGCACTCCCCTTCCAGTATAAAAGATAGGACTGACTTCTTCCTTTCCTATTTTGTAAGTAGGAATGGTTTCCTGCCCTTCATATACCTTCACCTGTGCAAAAATGCCCGAAAAGCTCAAGAAGATTACTAAAACAAAAGCGGAAATCAGTTTCAGGAGTTGGTTCTCATTTTTCATAAACTATTTTTCTAATTAATTGATTGTTCCTTTTTCCAATGAATTTGTCAGAGAACGGCATAACGTTATATGGTCTCAAAAACAGTGATTATCTTATCAGTTAAATTTAAGGAGAATCAAATAGAACAATAACAACATATGTGTAATTGTATACTACAAATGGTCTATGTTTCGATAAATTAGGGAGAAATAACAAAGGGACATTTTATAGTCGCTTTTCAATTATAAAATCATAAACCCGTGTTTTCAGTTCTTTAGGGTCATCAATGATAAATTTGTCTTCCAACAAATTTGCAGAATGAACTGCCCGCTTCGTGATACTATTGGTTACGGCAAATACAGGCATTTTAGCGGTCAGCGCCGCTTTTATTCCATTGACCGAATCTTCGATTACAAGGCATTCTTCGCTATCGACCTTGAGTATGTTCGCTGCTTTTAGATATATTTCAGGATGCGGTTTGCCTTGGTTCACATCGTCTCGCGTCAGTATCAAATCAAGATTATCGGTAACCCCCATGGCATCAAGTACTTTTTGAGCCTCAGTGAAATGTGACATCGTTGCCAAAACGGTACGAAAACCATTTTGCTGGGCGCTCTCTAGCAACGCAAGATTAAAAAGACAAAAATGTTTGGACAGAAGCATATAATCATTAAGCATTTCATGATATATCGACAGTCTTTTACGTATAAGTTTTTCCTGAACGGCCTCGGGCGTAGGGTCATAAAGGTTATTTTCCAAATCTTTTCTAAAATCTTTATAAAGACCTTTGACGACTTCAGGCCTCGAAAGACCTACGAACTTACTAAAACTATCCAATACATGCTTTTCCGATACCGAATTAGCAGTCAAACTATGTATCGCCTGAGCATACGATTCTGCTTTTAGCACTTCTGTTTGAATCAATGTTCCGTCAAGATCAAAAATTATAGCTTTTATCATACCCAAGTCAGTTTCTGTAAAGGTTTAAAAATTTCACCAAGTTAACTAGCTATTACTTAGTCGAACCAAATCAATATTCTTTCTTACAATGTACTTTTCGAATCTGCTTCTTAAGTCGATGCCAAAAATAGAATCATTTCACTATTGTTTACCTTTGATGTATATCTGAAGTCTAAGAAGTCTAAAAAGTGATATGGGTCTCGAACAAGAAAAAAAGATGGCGGCCATCAAATCGGTCGCTTTGGTCAAAAATGGAATGCTGGTCGGTTTAGGTTCCGGTTCCACCGCTGCATTTATGATTCTCAAATTGGGCGAAGAAGTCGCCAAGGGTCTTTCGATAAAGGGTGTACCTTCTTCGGATGCCACCGCCAAACTGGCCCGTGAAGTGGGCATACCTTTGATTTCACTCGAAGAAGCAATGAAATTGGATATAAATATTGACGGGGCCGATGAGTTCGACTCGTCAATGCAACTGATCAAAGGTGGCGGGGGTGCGCTTTTAAGGGAAAAAATTGTGGCTTACAACTCGAAATACAATGTAATCATTGCAGATTCAACAAAAGAAGTACGCCGACTCGGTAAATTTAAATTGCCTATCGAAACCATTCCCTTTGCTACGAAGAATATTATAGGGGAATTAACAGAGATGGGATTAAAACCTAAACTGCGATTGGTGAAAGGAAGCCCGTATAAAACCGACGAAGAAAATCTAATTGTAGATCTTGATATTTTTGAATGGGACGATATACCAAACTTAAATGAAATGCTGATTAGAATTCCCGGAATCGTTGAAACAGGACTTTTCCTAGACTCGACAGATCTTATACTTGTCGGAAAAGGCGATTCTGTCATCAAAATCGAAAAATAATAATCGGCCGAAGAAAAACAGGTGTTAAAGTGACAAAAAATTGGTAGCTATACGATCCTTTCCTAACCCCAATTAGATTGTCTCGGCACAAATACTTTAACCCAACTAAAAGGCTAAATAGCTTCGGCATATAAATAATGCCGGGTAATTACAGATCAATAAATGGTGAATACATGAAATTGAATATAAAAGAGACATTTACCAAAGAATTACCGGCTGACCCAATTTTGGAAAATACAAGAAGGCAAGTAGTCGAATCTTGCTTTTCGTTCGTTAACCCCAAGAAAACAGCTCGTCCCAAATTGGTTCATTCTTCTTTTGAAATGGCCGAAGAAATTGGACTGTCCCGTGAAGATTTAGATTCCGAGTCATTTCTAAATGTATTTACCGGCAATAAAGTGATGCCGGATACCAAACCCTATGCGATGTGCTATGGTGGCCACCAATTTGGAAATTGGGCAGGCCAGCTTGGTGATGGAAGGGCCATCAATTTGACTGAAATCGAACATAATCAGAAACGTTGGGCATTGCAGTTAAAAGGTGCTGGTGAAACGCCATATTCCCGTACGGCCGACGGATTGGCCGTATTGAGGTCTTCAATACGTGAATATTTATGCAGTGAGGCCATGTACCACCTCGGTGTTCCTACTACTAGGGCGTTATCGTTGGCACTTACGGGAGACCAAGTTTTACGCGACGTGCTCTACAACGGAAATCCGGCTTATGAGAAAGGTGCAATCGTTTGTCGCGTTGCTCCTTCATTTTTACGTTTTGGTAATTACGAAATTTTCGCGGCACGGCAAGACGATAAAACGCTTCGTATTTTGACCGACTACACACTAAGGCATTTCTTTTCACACTTAGGAAAACCGTCGAAAGAAACCTACTTGAAATTCTTTCAAGAGGTAACTGATCGAACGCTGCATATGATTCTTCATTGGCAGCGTGTAGGTTTTGTACATGGAGTTATGAATACGGATAACATGTCAATTTTAGGATTGACAATAGACTATGGACCCTACGGCTGGTTGGAAAGTTATGATAAAGGGTGGACACCCAATACTACAGACAGCCAGTTCAAACGGTATCGCTATGGCAATCAGTCAAATATCGGCCTTTGGAATCTATATCAATTGGCCAATGCATTGTTTCCCCTAATTGGAGAAGCCGCCCCATTAGAAGCTATTTTAGAATCCTATAAAACCAATTATCAAATCGAATATCTTGAGATGATGAAGTCCAAAATCGGACTATTTACAGATGATTCCGAAGATGTTCAACTTATAAATTCTTTGGAAGAAAACCTTGAATTGACAGAAACCGATATGACCATTTTCTTTCGAAAATTGGGTAACCTCAAAAAAGAAATTAATCGTGAAAATGCCATCTTAGATTTGGTTAACGATGCTTTTTACGCTCCGAACGAGATACAAGGGGAAATATGTAAGAAATGGGAAGGTTGGTTTTCTGCCTATATAAAACGTCTGAACAAAGAAAAATTAACTGACAAAGAGCGTAGGGCAAGAATGAACACCATTAATCCGAAATATGTACTGCGTAATTATATGGCCCAATTGGCCATCGATGCCGCCGATAAAGATGACTATTCAATTATTGATGAATTGTTCCTTCTTTTGAAAAACCCGTACGATGAACAGGTCAAATATGAAAAATGGTTCGTAAAACGCCCAGAATGGGCTCGACATAAAGTAGGTTGCTCTATGTTATCGTGCAGTTCATAAAATCTGTCTAAAAAATTGGTGATTTAGTTACCAATTCTCGGGCTGCCACTGAAAAATGGTGTAGATCTTTGATAATCTTCTCTGGTAAAGAAGAATTAAGCAGAAAGCATAAAAAAATTTCCTTTTGTAACTTTTGTTACTTCATGGTATAATTATTTCTGTTATTTTTGTTTCTATGGTTAAGCTATTTTCCATACTGATGTCTAGTCTCATGCTGGTTCAAAGCGTCGATATTACTTTTAGTGATATTGGGCAATTGGACGAGTTTATGGAGCATGCGAATTATCACGCCGAGAAATACGGAGATAATTTCCTCGTATTCATTTCAAAACATTATGGTGAATTGAAAGAACAGCATAGCAATGACCATAAAGAAGAAAAAGGAGACCACGAACAATTACCCTTTCAAAACCATTGTCATTGTTATTCATCGTCCTCTGCTTTTGTAATCAATACTTTTTCCTCCGAATTGAAATCACTTCAAAACCCAGAGGATAAAGTGACCAATTTCTACTATCAGTTGCCTTCCTCTTCCATGCATACCTTAGGGTTATTTCAACCTCCCCAATTCGTATAATTCATTTACCACAAAAAGTGGTATTTACATGTTAACAAGTTCAAAACCAAAGTGTTTTGAATTTAGTATTAACTTATGTTTTTCAATGAATTATGCTATCACGTATCATAGATTTTAGTATTAAGAACAAATTTGTTGTTCTCTTATTTACAGTATTTATAATCGGATTTGGAGTCTATTCCCTTTCCCAAATCCCCATTGGGGCCGTACCTGATGTAACTAACAATCAGGTTCAGGTTATCACTACCTCCCGTAATTTGTCAACGCAAGACATGGAGCAGTTCATAACCTACCCTGTTGAATTGGAAATGGCAAATTTGCCCGGGGTGAAGGAGATTCGCTCCGTTTCAAAATTTGGACTATCTGTAGTGACCATAGTTTTTGAAGAAAATTTGGGCACCTATTTACCGCGTCAACTTATCGCGGAAAAAATAAAGTCGGCCTCCGAAAAAATACCGGAAGGTTTTGGAACTCCTGAAATGGGACCGATTTCGACAGGATTAGGAGAAATTTATCAATACACTCTGGACATAGAACCAGCCTTCAAAGATCGGTATTCCACAGAAGATTTACGTACCATTCAAGACTGGATCGTAAAACGCCAACTTTCAGGTATCCCGGGAGTAGTAGAAGTAAATACATGGGGAGGTCTCCTAAAGCAATATGAGGTCGCCATAAATACCGAGAAATTGAATGCGATGAACATTACGGCACACGATATTTTCACAGCCTTGGAAATGAACAATAGCGTAAGTGGTGGGGGCTATATCGAAAAGGTAAATCAAGCCTATTTTATACGTGGCGAAGGGTTGGTGACATCTTTGGAAGACATTGAAAATATTGTGGTCAAAAATGTCAACGGTACTCCAATATATGTGAAAGATGTGGCTGAAGTGGGCTTTGGAAGTGCCCTTCGTTTTGGCGCCATAACAGGAAATGCGGAAGGAGAAAAAGTTCTCGGCCAAGTTATGATGCTCAAAGATGCGAATTCGAAAAAAGTAATCGATGCCGTTAAAGAACGTGTAGCCTCAATATCGAAATCGTTACCTCAAGGCGTCTATATCAATGCTTTTCTAGACCGTAGTGAGCTTATTGGCAAGACTACGTTTACCGTAACGGAAAATCTTGTATTGGGCTGTTTGATCGTCATCTTTGTTGTAGTTCTATTATTGGGCAATTTTAGATCGGGCCTGGTCGTAGCATCCGTCATACCTCTTAGCTTGCTCTTTGCGCTCTCATTGATGTACATTTTTGGTGTTGATGCCAATTTAATGAGTCTAGGAGCCATAGATTTTGGGATTATTATCGATGGGGCCGTAATCATCGTGGAATTTATAGCCTTTCAAATTACCCAACGTAAATCGGAAATCGATGCATTGTCTCAACACTCAAATGCTGAAAAGCAAGCGCTAAAAGATGAAATCACCTTTAATGGTGCATCTAAAATGATGAACTCAGCTATATTCGGACAACTTATCATTCTCATCGTTTTTATTCCGATTCTATCGCTAAGCGGCGTTGAAGGCAAGATGTTCAAACCTATGGCATTGACCTTCAGTTTTGCACTTATTGGGGCCATGGTGTTCTGCTTTACGTACGTACCCGTCGCTGCATCATTATTTTTAAAACCGTCTAAAAATTCCGATAAAAATATCTCGGTTCGCTTGATGGCCTGGATCAATAGACGTTACGATCCCATTATTGATTGGGCATTACGAAGCAAACGCATCGTATTGGCTACAGCACTCGTTCTTTTGAGTATTTCGATCTACATATTTACAACCATGGGCAGCGAATTCGTACCCACATTAGACGAAGGCGATTTTGTTATTCAACCTGTTTTAAAAACAGGAACATCCTTGAGCAGCACAATAGAAAAAACGACGCAAATTGAAAAAATATTGATTGACAATTTTCCTGAAGTAAATCAAGTGGTTACCCGTATTGGTGCGGCCGAAGTACCTACCGACCCAATGTCGATGGAAGAAAGCGATGTCATCATCACATTGAAACCAAAAAAAGAATGGGTTTCTGCCAATTCAAAAGACGAATTGGCCAATAAATTTAAAGAGGCCCTTTCTGTCATCCCGGGTATGGAAGTAGAGTTCACACAACCCATTGAAATGCGTTTTAACGAACTGATTACAGGTGTTCGTGCCGATATCGCCATCAAGATTTTTGGGGAAGACTTAGACATCCTTTCAAAGAAAGGGAATGAAATTAAATCGCTTATTTCAAATGTTGCGGGCGCAGCAGATATTTCAGTTGAAAAAGTCGTTGGGCTACCGCAAATGAATGTTACTTACAATCGTGCTAAAATCGCGCGTTACGGCCTTAACATTCATGATGTAAACAATTTGGTTTCTATGGGCTTTGCAGGAAAAACAGCGGGAAGCGTTTTCGAGGGAGAAAAGCGGTTTGATCTCGTCATGCGGTTAGAGAAAAAGAACAGACAAGATATCGACAACCTTAAAAATCTTTATGTCGATTTGCCTGCGGGCGGTAAAATTCCCTTGAGCGAACTTGCCGAAATAACATACAAAAAAGGAGCAGCCAAAATTTCGCGCGACGATACAAAACGTAGAATTGTGGTAGGTGTGAATGTTCGTGACCGCGACCTTCAATCAGTGGTCGATGATGTTCAAAGACTGATTGAAGAAAATATAAACCTACCCATTGGATATTCAATTACTTACGGCGGCCAATTTGAAAATCTACAAAGTGCAAGAGCCAGATTATTGATTGCCGTGCCCATTGCACTACTGCTTATTTTTGTCTTATTGTACTTTGCTTTTAAATCGGTCAAGGAGGCGCTATTGATTTATTCCGCTATTCCTCTTGCAGCGGTTGGCGGTATACTGTTGTTATGGATAAGAGGCCTGCCATTTTCCATCTCGGCCGGCGTAGGCTTTATAGCTTTATTTGGTATCGCGGTACTTAATGGCATCGTATTGATCGAGCATTTCAAGGAACTCAAGAAACAGCCATTTACAACTATAGAAGCACTTATTAAACAAGGCACACAAGACCGTCTACGAGCGGTATTATTAACAGCGTCGGCAGCCGCTTTGGGCTTCTTGCCCATGGCAATCTCGACGAATGCAGGAGCAGAGGTACAGCGGCCACTTGCGACGGTGGTCATTGGTGGTCTTTTTACGGCTACCATACTTACGCTCGTTGTGCTTCCGGTTCTCTATGCTTTCTTTAATAAAATGGAAAAAAAGGACAAGAAATCATCGTCATCCAAAAATATTACGATGATGATAACTGTGGCTACGCTCTTGTTCGGAATGGGCGCACAAGCGCAAGGATCACCAAAAAACTTACAAGAATTGATTCCTATGGCCATTGAAAATAATGCGGCACTAAAGGCGAATCAATTGGAAACCTTCCGTACCGACGCGCTAATAAATAGTGCCTTCAGTTTTAACAAAACGCATCTTTATTATGAATATGACGAGAACAACCTTGCCATCAATGAGGTGCCATTAGATGTCATTGGCATACAGCAAGATTTCTTGTTTCCTACAGTTTACTTTGCTGAAAAACGAGTAAATAAGAATACTTACAAACTGGCAACGAACAGTTACGAAATTCAGAAAAAAGACCTAGCACGCGCGGTGACCGCTACTTATTATGAGTTTCAATACGCAAAGAAAAAAGAAAACATCTACAAGCAATTAGATAGTTTGTATGCCGAATTTTCAAGTAAAGCCGCGCGAAGATTTGAATTAGGAGCCACCACCTATCTCGAGAAAATTACTGCCCAATCGAAAAGACGACAAATTTCTGTGCAGTTTGAAAAGGCACAAAAAGATGTAGAAATTGCCTATAAGGCGTTAATGAAATACGTTCAGGTAGACGAACCTTTGGAAATTGCCGTTGAGCCAGCGACCAAAGCACCTCTTAGAGCCATAGCGCTATCGGACAGTCCCGAATTGGATTTTTACAATAACAGAATTTCGTTGGCTAGGGCCACAAGCGCTTTTGAGAAGCAAAAATTACTCCCTGATATTTCATTCAATTATTTTCAAGGAACCAATTCGCAGCTCAACAACAATCTCTACGGTTATCAATTAGGGCTTAAAATACCCCTATTTTTTAGCGGACAATCATCACGTATTAAGGCTGCAAAAATTGCATCTGACATTGCAACTAAAGAATCGGAGGAATATAACATTCAATTGAATGCCCGATTACAAGAACTGCTTGATGAGTTGGCCAAATATGAAAAAGCACTTATTTATTATAAAGAAGAAGGTACAATGCTCTCTACGGAAATTCTAAAGACTGCAAACGGAAGTTTTAAAAATGGAGAAATAGATTTCTATCAATATATCCTAAGCTTGGAAAATGCGTATCAAGTGCAGCTAGACTACCTAGAGAATCTCAACCGGTACAACCAGGCAGTCATCAAAATCAATTATATCACCCTTTAATTAAGCAGTTATGAAAAATTCTATATATCGAACATTCATTTTAATCACATCGCTTATTACCATCAGTTGTGGTGACAATACCAAGGAAACCACAGAAAAAGAAGCCATCAGCGATGACCGTATCAAGTTAACCAAGGCCCAATTTGAACAAAATAATATGGCATTAGGCACCTTGTCTGAAAAAGAATTTCCGGTTATCGTAAAAGCAACCGGAATGATAGATGTTCCACCGGAAAACCGTTCGGTAGTTAGTGCTACTATGGGAGGTTATATCAAGACCCTGCCCCTACTTATCGGTGATGTCGTCAAAAAAGGCCAAGCAATACTCACTATTGAGAATCCTGAATTTGTAACCTTACAGCAAGAGTACATGGAGGTTAGGCAGCAATTGGACTATTTAAAATCGGAATACGACCGGCAGAAGATAATGTTCGATGAAAACATCACTTCGCAAAAGAGCTATTTAAAAGCCGAGAGCGAGTACAAAACTGCACAGGCAAAGGCTACTGGTTTTCATAAACAATTGGAAATGCTCAATTTTTCCCCTGCTGCTGTCGAAGCCGGAAATATCGCCTCCGTGACAACAATATACGCACCCATTTCGGGAAGTGTGACCGAAGTGAACGTGACCAAGGGTAGCTATGTAGCGCCAGCAACGGCCATTCTTGAAATTATCGACAACAGCCACATTCATTTAGAACTCTCCGTTTTCGAAAAAGATATTATGAAAGTTAAAAAAGACCAGAATATCACTTTTAAAATTCCCGAAGCATCACCAGATTCATTTGAGGCTGAAGTACATTTGGTGGGCACAGTTATCGGGGAAGGTCGCACTATTAAGGTGCACGGGCATCTAAGGGAAGAAGAAAAAAACCACTTTTTAACAGGAATGTTCGTCGAAGCCAATATCATTACCGCAACCGCCAGAGCGAAGGCGTTACCCGACCAATCGGTAGTAAATGTGGGAAACAAAAACTTTGTACTCGTACTAGATAGTGAAGCTGATGGTAATTATTATTTAAAGCAAATGGAGGTGGAGGTAAAAGACAATTATGACGGTTATTCCCTAATTGAAAACGCGCAGAACTATAAACCAACGGATCAATTCTTGATTCAGGGGGCTTTTAATCTTCTAGGGGAGTAATATACATTCCTAAATTGTAAGGACTAAAACAAGAAGTTGTGAACTTATACGGATCTAAATATTTTTATATGCTTGTCATAGTTAGATCAAAACTTCACTCATATTGGTCTTGCCTTTATCCCTTCACTTCAACATGTCTAATAAAAATTTCTCATGATTATTAAAAAAACTAAAGAATATTGTAAAAAAATATTAGCTAGTTCTAATTGTGAAAAGCTACCTTTTCATAATCTTATGCATACCCAAGAAGTAGTCGAACATGCAGCATTGATAGCTAAAGAAATAGGTCTCGATTCCGACCAAACAGAACCCATCATCATCGCAGCTTGGTTTCATGATACGGGACATTCAAGAACTTATTTTGGCCATGAAGAAATAAGTAAAGAACTAGCGAACGAATATCTGACATCAGAAGGATACGGCACCAAAAAAATCGAGATGGTGCTTTCTTGTATCGATGCAACCAAAATGCCCCAGCGACCATCAAACGTCTACGCCGAGGTATTATGTGATGCCGATTTATTCCACATCGGAACCGAATTGTTTTTTTGCAAAAAGCTATTATTAAGACGGGAATGGGAATTGGAAAAGATAAAGACTTACAGCGATTGGGAATGGCATAAAACGAACCTTGCATTCCTAAAGAAACACAAATTCAAGACAAGTTACGGTCAAATTATTCTTGAAAACACAAAACTGAAGAACATAGAAAAGGTAAAAAACATCTTAAGGTATTATTGAACAGGTCTAAACTATTAAGGTTGAAATTAAAATCAGCAATTTTATCCGTTAAAAGGTAAGGTATAAAAAATTTAAAATTTTAAAACTGACAAATATCATGGGTTTACTGTCAGCGCAGGAGTAATTTTGATTTGAATAATTGTCTTTTCTATTAGAATGTAAGTAAGGATAGTTTGTCGACTTCAAGAAAACTGACGAAAAAGCGCGATATTATGAAAATAGTGATTACCACCGATTTTTCACCTAATGCTCAAAAGGCAATAGACTATGCACTATGGCTTTTCCGGGGGAAAACAACCAAGTTTTATATTCTCCATGCTTACCGGAGTATTCCCTCCTCTCCCGAAAACAAAACAACCATCGAAGCAAAGTTGAAAGATTTGGTGAAAAATTTAAAAATAGAAAATCAAAATCCTGAGCATCGATTTAAATCGGTATTGATAAGTGGGTCTATTTTACAGGCAATTTCAGAAACTGTTAAGGAAAAGCAGGCCGATTTTGTTTTCATTGGCACTAAAGGTTCTTCCGCATTGAAGGAAATCTACATGGGAAGTAATGCGGTTAACGTGATCAAGAATATAGACTCGTGCCCTGTAGTAGCCGTTCCCACAACATATGAAGTGAATGCGAATAGCAACGAAATTCTGTTTCCGAACGACCTTAGCTATGCCTTTAGCCCAGAAGAACTGAAGCCCCTAATAAATATGGCCAAGTTAAGCGATAACAAGCTGGTTGTCGTCTATTTCAGTGTGGGAAAAAAGTTTTCTATCGAAGACAAACTGCGGAACAAAGAGTTACTTGGAGACCACTTCAAAGAGATTAAATCAAACTTTATATATCTTGATACTGAAGATTCCATTTCAGCTACAATAGTTAAAATGGAAAAGGAAAATGAGAAAATACAAATGGTTGCCATGTTCCAAAATACACACGGCTATTTTGAAAAATTAATGCGCGAGCCGGTTATTAGAAATGTCGTCTTTAAAACGGAAATCCCATTTTTGGTACTTCCCAAAATCAAATAAATAAAACTCAAAAATTATGGACTATTATTTCAAAAAAGAGCTCGACAATATTAGCTTTGAACAAGCTATTGAGAAAACAACGGAGGCATTAAAAAAGGAAGGCTTCGGCGTATTGACCGAAATAGATATTAAGGCTACCTTAAAGAAAAAGCTGGACGTTGATTTCCGTAATTACAAAATTTTGGGTGCTTGTAATCCGGGTTTTGCCTATAAGGCCCTCTTGGCCGAAGACAACATTGGCACCATGCTTCCTTGCAATGTAATCGTACAAGAAAAGAATACAGGTTCAATTGAAGTCTCTGCCGTTGATCCTGCAGCCTCGATGCAGGCCGTTGAAAACGACTCACTTAACGTCATTGCCGGCGAAGTAAGAGACAAGCTTAGAAGAATGATCGAGAGCCTATAAGCATCGCTGAAAAAGAAGAAATAAACCCAACCCTGAAAATGAAAAAGATACTTGTGCCTATCGATTTTTCGGAGTATGCTGAACTTGCTCTGGAAGTCGCTGCGACCCTGGCAAAAAAATACAATGCCGAAATTGCGGTGTTACATATGCTCGGTTTGTCAGAGACAGAGGTGACCAAAAATGAAACTCAAGAATTTTTGGAAATGGAGCACTACATGATATTGGCAAAAAAAAGGTTCGATATGTTCTTGAACAGACCGTGGCTAAAAGAAATCAAAATTACCCGAATTGTTCAGAATTATAAGATTTTCAGTGAAATCAATAATGTAGCCAAAGAGCAGGATGTTGATTTGATTGTGATGGGTTCAGAAGGCACTGACGGACTTGGTGAAATTTTAGTGGGATCGCATACCGAAAAAGTAGTTAGATCTTCTGAAGTACCCGTTCTGGTAATCAAGAAAAGAACCAAGACCTTTAAAATAGAAAAAATTGTCTTTGGGTTTGATTTTCGAATAGAGAATATAGCCGCCTACCAACGTGCGGTAAAGTTGTTCAAAGCAATGGAACTTGATGTACACATGATTTATGTAAACCAACCTGGAATCAACTTTACAACCACTTCCCAAACCAAATCAAAAATCGATAATTTTCTTAGAGTAGCCCATCATGGCGATTTACCCGAAAATTTACAAATAATGCAAATTTCCGATTATTCGGTAGAAAAGGGTATTTACGCATATGCCAAAGAAATCAAAGCTGACGCCATAGCAATTGCAACTCACGGGCGTATTGGCTTGGCCCACTTTTTAAAAGGAAGCGTAGGCATGGATGTTGCCAACCATTCCAGTTTACCGGTACTCACATTTAAAATTTAAGGGAGCTATTTTTTCGGAGATTTTTCACTGAAAGTATTGAAGAGCAATCCGCCCATTACCCCACCATACAGAGTACTATTCAAAGGTTTTGAAGTTATGGCGCAAGTACCGCTCACACAACCTATTTCAATATAGTATAGATAACCTGCAATTGCCCCGATTACGACGCCGACAATTGTTAAAATAATGTTTTTTGATGTCATTCTTTTTTCTTTCCGCCCGATATCATCGCAACAACGATTCCCACGAGTACTATACAAACTACTACAAAAACTCCAATTATTATCGTTCCACTTTCCCACGAAACTAAAGGAATAATCATTTTACTATTCATTTTTAAAAGGTCTAAAGGTTAATTATATGTTTTATCATACAAGCATAATACTATTCATTTAATTTTTAATTCCTATAATATTAAAATGAAAGCTGACTTCAAATTCTCTATTATTTTCTGTTTTAGAGGGGTGATCATTCGTCAAATTTAATGGCCCAAATACCGCGTACCTCATTAACATCATATCCGACCGCCATATCTTCGGGATATCGCTTTTTTAACATGGCCAAAGTCTCAATCTCAATTTGCTTTTCAGGCTTTCCGTGACATTGTAGGCACATGGCGTTGGTGGTAATGGGGTAATAAAAATCAACTTCTCCGTTCGCTACATTTACAATAGGTTTTACATCCTCCCCAGATGCCACCATTCGCTTAAATAGTTCAATATATCCCAATTCTTCCGTATTGGCACTGTTATTTGGATTTCTGGGCTTATCGGAAACTCTTTTTATAATGGCATTTTTCATTACCGAAATACTATCCGTCAATTTGAGCGCTTCTACATTACAAAATGACACAGCCCCTACTGTTCCGCTTTCCTGTATGGCTTTCACTAAGTTTTTGCCCAATGCCGTTTTGGCGGCCAAGGCATATTCCATTCCTATATCGGTATAGTCGGTTTGATCGTCTTCAAATAACATACACTCACAACCGGCCAATCCTTTTCCTTTCCTATGGGCTTTCTGAAAATGAGCATCCAACCAATCTGGTTTTTCAAGATCATTATCATAAATGTAATCGGCCACTTGTCTCAAAGTCTCATCCGGGTAGGGTAAATAAGGCATGGCTCCAAACCTTTTATGGGCTCCTGGCATTCTTGTTTTTGTTTCGGGATCGTTCACCCAGCGAATCAAATCTTCGGTAAAAGCTTCCTTTGTAGTGCTTGAATCTATATAGTGCTGCTTGATAGCCATCATAGGCGGAGCAACCATACTAGCTTGGGAAGTCTTCGGGTTATGACATATATAACATTCGTTTTCCAAAAATTTCTTTCCAGGATGCGATTTCGTAACTTCTGTCGTATGATTATCAAATGTCTTATCTATGGCCTCTTTTTCAGTTTGCTTACCGTCTTTACAGCCTACAAATATGAATACCAGAACTAAATAGGTTAGTAATTTCATGTCTTCAATAGTTTTAAGACCGCTCCTCCCCCTTCAAATGAAAATGTTTTATTGGGGATGGAACTTTTATAATGTATGGAAGGGTAGCCCATTTCCCTAAGCTTTTCCTTAACGACCAAAGCGTCATTAAAATTCTCATAAACAAAGGAAACCCTGGCCAACTCGACATCTACAGCAAGATTTGAAATTGTAGGAAGTTCCGATAATTTAGCGATAATGGTCTTTGCGCATTCGCGACACCTCAAGTTTTGTACGATAATTGAAGTTTTCATTGTGCAGTTTCTATATTGTCGATTTAAAATTACAACCTTGTTCAATAAGCTACTGTAACCGATGTTACAATAGCCAAAAAATTAATATATTTTGATATCTTTTTAAATTTTCAAAAGCATCCGAAGCTTAGTCAGAAGAATCAATTCCGATTTATTAGCACCCCAGAATGACAATGCAATGTCGTATGCGGTTTTCATAATAAGCTTTTTGATTTCATCGTTGAACTTTTGGGGATGTTCTTTATAAAAGTCAACGAATTCATCAAAATACTGTTGACCTTCCTTATTTTCTTGCTGTAACCAATCAAAAACAATGGCAATCTGATGTGCGGCATCGGTACCATACTCGTCTTCGACTTCATCGATGGAAAGCCAAAACGTATGCACATTTTTATTCAATTCCTCCACTTCGATCGGCCTCACATTTTTGTCCGCCATGGCGATTGCATAAAACAACTTGCCCAGGCTTTGGTAAAGTTCATTTACTATTCTCTCTTTTGGTTTCATAATAATTATTTTTTTGTTGGTACGGGAGAAAATTACCATTAAGACTAAGCCAATATGGATTTTTATTAATAATTCTAATTTCTATAGGCTTACGCCTTAACTTTCCTATCAGCAAGATTACCGTTGAAGCCTTGTTTTACTAAAGCCAAAACATATATTATCATTCGAAAAAACACATTGATTCCCATAATATAAACGGCTACCACGTATTTGCTCCCATAGTATAATCCAACCTTTCGGTATTTCATTCCTCCAAATGATCTTGTAGTTCTTCATTGTCCATCACGTATTCCGTAATTTTGAAAAGCTGACTTCTATTCTCCCTTACCTCTTTAACGAATTCCGCTATTTCATCTTCTAGTTCCTCATGTTCCTTTCTAAAACCTTTCGAATCGTCTTCCGTACTGTTTGCCAAATGGGATAGATGTTGGTCTACCCTCACCAATAACTCATCGCATTCCCTGCTCGCTTTCAAAATAGCTTCCCCTACACTGCGCACGCCATCCAAATTGTCTTGGTTCTTGATCCACATGAAATACTTATCTACCAAATGACGGAGAAATTTAAGGTCATCTTTATAGAACAAAAGATCTGACTTCCAATGTTCGGTCAAAATATACAATTCTTGCCATTGACTGTTTTGAATGTAATCACTTTTTGGCCTACTTCTAAAACTTTCCATGGCTTGTTTATTTTTAATTCAAACTATCCTTTGTTCCCAAAAGTACTTTCGATTTCAAGCTTTTAGTATGATATTTGTCATGTAAGGTCTATTTTTTATCGAGTGACGATAAAGTTTGCGATAATAGCAAATTGAGGCTATCTGCATTAAGAATAATGATGTCAAAAAAATAACCTAAACGTTCTTTTCACTGATTTCCGAACAAGACAAACTTTAAATCCTATAAGATATGGCCAAGGACAATAATTTTAACATACAAACAATCGGTACCGCTACGATTCCTTCCCCCATTCACCTAGACCAAATGACCGGTGATAGCATTTACAAATTTATCGAGGAAAAAGATAGAATATTAAGCGATGTTACATTACAAGGTTTCAATACATGCCTGCAAAATAACGAAGCACCCGTTTGTCTTGAGAAGGCAGGTCCCCGTGAACGCATATTTTTTAGACCTGAAAATACTACGGCAGCCATTGTAACCTGTGGAGGTCTTTGTCCGGGTATCAATAATGTAATACGCAGTCTTGTGATGGCATTACACTATTTTTATGGAATCAAAAGAATTATTGGAATACCCTTCGGATATGAAGGACTATCACCTACGAGCAACCATAGCCTTAAAGAACTTACGCCTGATATGGTAAACGATATTCACGAGTTCGGTGGAACCATGTTAGGTTCTTCCAGAGGGGCACAACCAGTCTCGGAAATGGTCGATATGCTTGAAAACAACAAAATAGATTTGTTGTTTGCCATAGGCGGAGATGGCACGCTAAAGGGGGCCAACGCGATTGGCGATGAAATCGAAAAACGACAACTGCCGATTTCGGTGATCGGAATACCGAAGACCATCGACAACGACATTGACCTTATTGATAAATCTTTCGGATTTGAGACGGCATTCGATACCGCCGCACCTATTATAAGAGACGCACACAACGAAGCAACCGGGGCATACAATGGGGTGTCGATTGTAAAATTAATGGGAAGGGATAGCGGATTTATCGCAGCTTCGGCCGCTATAGCGATGCCAGTTGTCAACTTTGTTCTGGTACCCGAAATGGCTTTCGACCTCTATGGACCCAACGGCTTTTTTGAAGCTTTAAAAAAACGTTTAGAACTCAAAAACCATGCGGTCATCGTTGTTGCCGAGGGAGCTGGCCAACATTTGTTCGAAAAGGAAAAACAAATAACAGATGCCTCGGGAAATGTGCAACATAGGGATATCGGATTATTGTTAAAGGATAAAATTAAGGAGTATTTCGATTCCCAATCTATCAAGACGACCATCAAATACATTGACCCTAGTTATATTATCAGAAGTGCCCCTGCCAATGCGAGCGACAGTGTTTTCTGCAATAGACTGGCATACCACGCAGTACATGGCGCAATGGCCGGAAAGACCAAATTTGTAGTAGGCATGGTCAACAATCAATTTGTGCACCTACCTATATCTAAAGTCGTGCACCAAAGAAAGAAAATAGATTTGGCGGGTGAATTTTGGTTTGCCGCACTTCAAAGCACAGGGCAACCCTTTTCAATGGTACAATCTTGATATGAACTTTTAAGACAATATTCTTCTTTCATACTGGGTTGAACAGCGGCAAGATTTCATTAATACATTCAAGATGAAAAAATAAAGGTGCCAAACAAATGTCTTAATTGCATGTGTTTACTAGCTAGGTAGAAAAAACCCGACACCGCTTCGGTTAACGGTGTCGGGTTTTAATAGACAAGCTATCTAAATATGATCGGCCAATGCGTGGTGGGTATCTATTAAAGGCCCTCCATTCAGAATTTCTTCTGAAGCCTGATTGGCAAATTTGTCAAAGTTTAAATGGAAAGAATGCGCTAGTTGTATGGCTTTGCTCACATAAGCTCCTTTTTGCAACCATGTATTCATGGGATCTAATAATTCAGTGGGCACCGCTTGGCAATATTTCGGCATGTGCAACCCAAAAATAGGATGCTGGTCATAATCGACTTTCTCAAGTTCTCCTTTTAGAATCGCGGAAATCATCGCCCTGGTATATTTCAACTTGATTCGGGATCCAACGCCGTAAGGTCCGCCCGTCCACCCGGTATTGATCAACCAAACATTAACACCGGCTTCGGTCATTTTTTTGCTAAGCATTTCTGCATATACAGTTGGGTGTAACGGCATAAAAGGCTCCCCAAAACAGGCCGAGAACGACGGAACGGGTTCATTTATTCCTGCTTCGGTTCCAGCAACTTTTGCGGTATAGCCCGAAATAAAGTGATAGGCTGCTTGACCAGGTGTTAATTTCGATACAGGCGGTAAAACTCCGAAGGCATCGCAAGTCAAAAAGAAAATATTCTTCGGATTTTTGGCAAAAGAGGGTATCTGAATATTGTCGATATGCTCGATAGGATAACTCACTCGGGTGTTCTGTGTTATCGAAAAATCGGAATAGTCTACCTCTTTTGTACCTTCCTTAAAAACAACATTCTCCAAAAGTGCACCAGGACGGATAGCCCTAAAAATGTCTGGCTCCTTCTCTTCGGTAAGATCGATAACCTTGGCATAACAACCTCCTTCAAAATTAAAAATGGTATTGTCAGCTGCCCAACCATGCTCGTCGTCACCGATTAATCTTCGTTCGGGGTCGGCCGACAGCGTCGTCTTTCCTGTTCCCGATAGCCCAAAGAAAATAGCGGTATCTCCTTCTTCCCCCACATTGGCAGAACAATGCATCGGAAGCACATTGTTTTCTGTTGGCAAAATTAGGTTCAAGGCAGAAAAAATACCCTTTTTTATCTCACCGGTATAGGCCGATCCCGCTACCAATGCTATTTTCTTTGTAAAATTGATAATGGAAAAATTACCGCTTCCGATACCGAAAGATTTGGGTTCCTTAGCCTCATAGCCCGGTGCACAAAGCACTAGCCAATCCTCCTCGAAATTTTCAAGTTCATCATCTTTCAACCGAAGAAACATGTTTTTTACAAAATAATTTGACCATGGATATTCGGTAATCGTACGCACGTTCATACGGTATTTGGGATCGGCACATACATACGCATCACGTATATAAACTTCCTTTCCCGATAGATATTTTGCGACTTCATTGTAGAGCTTGTCGAAATTTTCGGGTGCTATCGGCTTATTTACACGGCCCCACCAAACTTTATCACTGGTGTAATCGTCTTTTACCAAAAAACGGTCTTTGGGTGACCTTCCTGTAAATTTACCTGTATTTACGCAGAGTGTACCATTCACTGTTTCTGTACCCATGCCTTTTGCAACGGTCAATTCCTGAAGTGTCTCTCCATCAAGGTTCCAATGGGCATTGACCTTTTCCAATCCGTATTTCTGAAGATTCTTGTTTGAGGTTTTCGATAGTGTTTCGTCCATAATTTTTAGTTTGAAAGGTTTATAAAATTTTAATCTATGGCCAGCAAGGGCACTTGTGAATGCACAGTCAACAATTGTGTAAGTTGACCTTCAGAAGGTTCGCTTCGCTTGCTGTGATTTCTTGGCAATATGGTTATAAGATCAAGTTCTTTTTTGGTGGCATAATCCAATATACCTTCGACAACATCTTTATTCTTTATAAAAACACGCTCGGCATAAAAACTTTCTAGATAATATTCTACCGCATTCTCGTTCTTTTCCTCTTCTTTTGAGTAGCCGTAGTTACCAGGTTTATTTTCAACAGTTACTACATGCACTTGGGCATTGAACCTTCGGGCCACCTGTAATAGTCTACCCAAAACGTGGGTGTCTTCTATCTCTTCATTACCCAAGACCAAGGCAATTCGCTTTAATTTAAATTCTTTATAGCCGTTCGGCACTACCAAAACGGGGCAATCGGCTTCTAACACAAACTTCGAAGTATTGGTCATTTCAGCGTCACCTTCTTTCTGGGTACCCGAAGTGCCCATAATGACCATATCGACCTGTCTTGTTTTTTGTATGGACAATAAGGCATCTGTCAAAGAGCCACTTTGTGTCACCCATTCCAATTTATTCTTAAGTTTTGAATTGTACTTTTCTTCGATTTTTTTTAAGTTTTCAGGAAGAATACTAAAGTTGCTATTCCCTGAAATATGTGCAAGCACAATTTTTATATCATCATTGCGTCCCACAAAGGCCGCGGTGTACTCCAATGCACTTTTAGCAATATTTGAAAAGTCAAAGGGTACGAGTATTGTAGAAATTCTGTCCATTGCACTATGGTTTTTTAAGTGATTCACTACAAAACTACCCATCGATTATCGGGCAAAAAATGACAATAGTCATGCGCCGACAAAAATTAAGTGGCTACTATTGAAATTCAGAAGTATACTTTATAAATTAGCACGATGGATTTAGTAGCTGGAATTGATATCGGTGGTACCAAAACAAAAATTGGATTGGTAGCCAAAAATGGTGACTGCCTTCAACAGTCATTTTTCAGAACACAGGAATTTGAAAATTTCGATGACTTTTTAATTCGGATAAAAACAGAAATCGAAGCACTCGAAGCTAAGCTGGATTTCCCTGTAAATCTTATCGGTTGTGGCATCGGTGCGCCCAATGCTTCTAGCCGAAATGGTACTATTGAAAATGCCGCAAATTTAAAATGGAAAGGTTCCGTACCTGTTCTCGAAAAATTTAAACAACACCTCGATGTACCCATGCGCATTATGAACGATGCCAGTGCCGCTGCATTGGGAGAGATGCTTTTTGGCAACGCAAAGAATATGAACGACTTTATTGTCATTACTTTGGGTACGGGCTTAGGTGCGGGCATCGTCGCCAACGGAAAATTGATAGAGGGCTACGACGGATTTGCAGGTGAACTCGGTCATATTGACATGACTTTGGGGGATGGGCGTTTGACCGGTCTTAACGTTCGCGGCGGACTGGAAGCCTACGTTTCGGCTACCGGGCTTAAACGTACCGTATTATATATGTTGTGCAAATATATGGATGAAAGTCGTTTTCGAGACGTAGCCTATAACGACCTGCATGGTGAAGACATTACCAAAGCAGCGGAAGAAGGTGACCCTATAGCCCTTAAAGCCTTTGATTATACCGCAAAAATTATGGGATTGGCACTCGCCAATTTTACGGCATTCACACAACCAAGAGCTTTCTTCTTGATGGGAGGCTTGGTAAATAGCGGCAAATGGATCTTAGACCCGCTACAAACGTATTTTGAAGATTATTTACTGGAAGTCTATAAAGGAAAAGTAAAAATACTTACTTCGGGAATGGAGGGTAAAACAGCTGCTATCTGTGGAGCTGCGGCACTAATTTGGGAAGAGCAAAACTAGAGCTCGCCAAATAATTTATTAATAGCCGACTTCAACCTTGGGTAGAAGCTGAAATAAAAATCGTGTCAAAAGTTCCGTTTCAAAACAGATAATTGTTGATTTATACCTCGCTTCTGTAAGGAAAATCTTTCCTGCCTGCACTCTTAAATAAAAATCTAGCTTTTCAGATATGACAATGGTCATTTTATGCCCCATTTTACCCTTGTAACTTTGGGATATAATATAAAATATCCTGAACGATGCAGATATTGATTCCGACCGACTTTTCAGAAAATTCATGGAACGCTCTTAAATATGGGCTTGAATTTTTCAAAAAAACGAAATGTACATTCCATATAATGCACATAAATCCCCTACCACCTTATTCTGGTGCAGGAAGTTCAATTCGCGTTTCTGGCGATAATTTCAAGGATATCATTTTAAAGGAAAGCAAGGCCGACCTTAAAAAGTTGTTCAAAAGAATTGAAACCGAACTCCCCCTTAATACGAAGCACACCTTTGTGCCTTTGGCTTTTTATGACTATTTGGTAGATGCTATAAAGCGAGAAGCCGAAGTCAAAAAAATCGAACTTATCATCATGGGTACCAAGGGAGCTTCTGGCCTAAAAAAAGCAACCATTGGCAGCAACACCGGTGACGTGATCACAAAGGTAAAATGTCCGTTATTGGCCGTACCTGAGAATGCGACCTATATAAACCTTAACGAAATTGCTTTTCCGACTGATTTTCATATTGGTTATGACATAAAAGTATTGGATACCTTGATTCAAATGACCACCATGAACAAGGCCATGTTGCGTATTCTACACATTTCTAAAAAGGGAGAAAAATTGAGCGAGGAACAGCAAAAAAACAAGGACTTTTTACATGACTATCTTATTGATGTAGATCATACCTTTCATTCCTTGACAGGTACAGAACTTGAGACCGCGGTACAATGTTTTACTGAAAGTAGGGATATAGACATGATTGCAATGGTAGCCAAAAACCTAAACTTCTTTCAACGCATATTGTTCCGTCCGAAAGTAGAGAAAATCAGTTACCATACAGACGTACCATTTTTGGTACTGCACGAATAGTATGCACAACAAATAAATATGCGGACCTTTATCTATAATAGACAAGGATTGCATATTTATTTTGTTAGAATGTCTTTAAGTGAAGGATTTAATTGTCGCTACAATATCATTTTTTTGAAGTACGCCAGACTGTCGCCAAACTTGTTTTCCGTTTTTAAACAATAACATTGTAGGTACTCCACGTACTTGATATTGATTCGCCAAAGGCTGATTTCTGTCTACATCGATTTTTACGATTTTTACGTTGTCCCCCAATTCGTCCTTGACCTGTTTTAATATGGGTGCCAACATTTTACACGGTCCGCACCAATCGGCGAAAAAGTCAACTAAAACTGGAGTTTTAGAATCTATAATGTTTTGAAAACTACTTTTCATCTTATCAAGATTTTTATTGGGCAAGATAGCTAAATAGATAAAAAAAGAAACTGACCAATATCATGGTTTTTAGCTTACATCCACATTATATTTAACTCAAACTTAATTACTATGGAAAAAATATTGGTACCTACCGATTTTTCGAGCAATGCTTACAATGCTCTTTTTCATGCCGTACAATTGGTAAAGAACAAACCTTGTACCTTTTTTATACTCAACGTACATGACGAATTTACCCCGTTACTGAGTAAGAGTACCGGTAAAGATTTGATACAACAACTCAAAGATGAATCGCAAGAAGGTCTAAAGGCGGTTAAACATCGTATCAAACGAGATGACCCCGATTCAAAACATGTTTTCAAGACCATTTCGGAATATGGCGAATTGACACATATTGTTGCCGACATTGTTGACAAAAAGGAAATCGATCTAGTAGTTATGGGGAATACAGGGTGCTCTGAAATTGAAGCCATTTTTTTGGGAAGCAATGTCTTAGGTACCATAAGCACTGTTAAAAAATGTCCGGTTTTAACCATTCCTAAAGAAATAGATTTTGTTCCACCTAAACAAATCGCTTTTGTAACCGACTACCATCGCCCTTATGATGCCGGGCTTCTTCATCCGCTACTTTTCTTGGCCAAACAATATGGATCTAAAATTTGTGTGATGCATATCAACGAAGAAGAGGTTTTGGATAAATACCAGACCATGAACAAAAGCATTTTGCTAGATTACTTGTTACCTTTTGAAAATTCATTTCATTGGATGCCACTTTTCAAGAACAAAGCGAACTCTATTACCACCTTTTTAAAGGAATTGGAAATCGACTTCCTTGCCATGGTGAATTACGAACATAGTATTTTAGAACGGGTGACACGTGAACCTGTTATTAAAAGAGTGGCCTTTAATCTAGATATCCCTTTTTTGGTAATTCCTGATTCAGACTGACATTTGTCATAGCGTACGGTAACTTTAAACCCTATTTTTATACTTTAACTTTTAAAAATGCACTATGGAAAAGCGAATATTGTTGCCGACCGATTTCTCAAAAAATGCGTTGAACGCCATTCGGTATGCGTTGGCCCTTTATGCAGATCAACAATGCGATTTCTATTTTTTAAATGTTTACCAGGTCGATGGTTATAATCTCGATAATGCGATGATGGTGCCCGAACCGGGTGAGAGCGCTTTTGAAGCTGCAAAATCAAAATCGGAACATCGTTTTAAAGAGTTGATGGAGATTTTAAACTTAAATCCTAAAAATCCAAAGCATACCTATCATACTATATCTACCTTTAGTTTTTTATTCGAAGCCGTTGAAAATACCATTGCAAGACATGACATCGACATCATCGTCATGGGCACCAAGGGCCGTACGGGTTCACATACCGTAATCTACGGCACGAACACGATCAACTTAATGGAAGAAGTGACCGAGTGTCCGGTTCTTGCCATACCTGAAGATGTTCGTTTTGCCCCGCCCAAAGAAATCGTTTTCCCTACCGATTATAAAACACCTTTCAAGCGTAGGGAACTCAATTACCTCATCGAAATCGGAAAAATGTACGGCACCGCTATACGCATTCTGCATGTTAAGGAAAAAGAAAAACTCTCGCAGGCCCAAGAAAACAATAAGGAGCTACTAGAAGATATTCTGAAAAATACCAGTCATAGTTTCCATAGCCTAGAGGGTGTAAAAGTACATACAGGGATCAATGCATTTATCGAAAGCCGTAACAGTGATATGGTGGCTTTTCTTAACAAAAAGCACCGCTTTTTTGGCAGCATGTGGTCTAATCCTTTGGTGAAGGAATTAGGATACCACTCCCGTGTTCCCGTATTCACATTGAACGACCACTCTTAAATCGATTATTGTGGCAGTGCCCCAAAAAATTGGATTTTTGGATAGGGCCACACGTTCATGCGCTGTGGGAGCTTGAGGGGAATTAACGTATTTTTTAACGCCTAAACGGACCCAAATCATTGCTTTTCATTAGTTTATGATTTAACTTCATGGAGAAATCACAATGCTACGGGGACTATGAACAGAAACTTTCTTACAAAATCGAACCAGGCAAAGAAAACAGAAACCTTCTACTATGACTGCCAAAATTGGAGGTCTAAACTGTGGTTCATGGAAGATGAGATTCTCTTTATAAATCGGCTGCTGACTTCCTATGTTTTTGAGCCTGACACACCTGACCTGTTTGAACGCCTGCAAGATTATTTAGGGCGATTAGAGAAGTCGAAAAAAGCAAAAAGCCGAGTTCTCGAACGTATCATTACTCATGAAAAAAACCTTGGTGGCATTTTTGAATGTAAAGATGAAAGCTGTGACCTGGGTTTTGATCGAAAACATAAAGCTATTGAGGCTCAAGTTGTCGATTGTATCCAAGATTTTCAAACCCTAAAGACTGAAATATTTAATTATGCCGGAGCTATATTAAAAAAAAGAAAACCGCATTAACGGTCTTCTAAAAAGGTCATTATCAATTAGCACGCGTAGTTAAGCATTTTTTCAAGTTCCTCGCTCTTGCCTCGACTTATGGGAATCTCCCTTCCTCCAATCTCAAGCATAGTTGTACAAAATTGGTCTATCTTGGTTACGTTTACACAATAAGATCTATGAATTCTTATGAATTTATCTTTAGGTAACTTTTTCAGAAATGATTTCAAGGTAGTAAGTACCAGAAGGTTTCCATCGTCGGTTACCAACCGAATATAATCTCCAATAGTTTCAATAAAATTGATGTGGTCAATTATTACTTTCTTTTTTTGCAAATTGCATTTGACATCAATGCAATCCTTTTCGGTAATCCGGTTACTCATTCTGTGCTTTGCAAGCGCTCGGCGTATGGCATTATCAAAACGACGTTTGTCCAAAGGTTTCTTCAGATAGTCCGTAATGGCATAATCAAAGGCTTTTAGGGCATAATCGGCTTTATCACAAACGAGAATCACCTGCGGCCGTTGTTCCAAGGCTTCTAAAAACTGGAATCCGTTCATACGCGGCATTTCAACATCGAGAAATATAAGGTCGATATTTTCATGCGCCTTATTATTTAAAGCCTCTATGGCATTTCGATATGTAGTCACCAAGACCAAATCAGAATGATTGTTTATCATTGTGGCAATGGCGTGTCTTGATACCGTAGAATCATCAATTACGATACATTTTAATACATCTTTATTCATCTCTTTTAGATTAGGTTTAATTTTTCAATCTATAGATCGAACTCATTATTTGGTTCATGAATACCAATCAAAGCTAACTTGAAAGCACTCCTTAAACAATGATAAAAGTCAGGTTAAGCCATTTTTTAAGTGCTTTCTGCCGGCACTATTTTTTTTAAAACAAAAACCAAAGAACTGATATTTGTCATTTCATTGCTGCTTCTTTCCGATTATCTTAGTGGGACTTATTAAGCAATTAGTAATCTTAAAACCCAATAATTATGTCATTAGTTAAATTTAACAGCAACCGATGGCCTTGGAATTATGGCCTTACTGATTTCATTGAAAACAATAATGCTTTCAATGACAATTTCTTTAATCTTGAAAAATCATTACCGGCGATGAATGTTAAGGAACACGATAATGATTTCGAAATTGAGCTGGCGTCACCAGGTTTCGAAAAAAAAGATTTTGAAATTACCCTAAAAGATGACATCTTGGAAGTTGCCGCTGAAAAAAAGGCGGACCTCGAAGAAAAAGATGGTGATTATACCCGAAAGGAGTTCAACTATCGCTCTTTCAGGCGCGCGTTACAGCTACCCAAAACAGTTGACGATTCAAAAGAAGTGAAAGCAACTTATGAGAATGGAATTCTAAAATTACATTTGTTGAAAAAAGAAGAGGCCAAAAAAATGGCAAAAAGAAAAATTGATATTTTATGATTTTATAAAATGGCATGCGACTCAATGGATCGCATGCCATTTTTTTTTAGAAACTTTATTTAAAATTCATTTCATCAAACCATTTTAAAACAAAGTGTAATGGAAGCAACTGGAAAAAATTACGGTTATATCGAGTGGCTAAGTGCCGAAGAAATGCATGAGGCGAGCTTGCAATGGATGTCAGAATTGAAATTCATTCGCGATGAACAGCGTTTTCTGAACGATTTGGTGGCCTCCTACACCCCACAATTGGCAGACCAAAAAGTTTTCAAGGAAAGCCAAGAAATAATCGGAGCGATTTCAAAATCAGAAAAAGAAGTCATAGAATTCATGAAAAGGGTGAAATCCCATCTAAATCTTCTGGAAATCATGGTCAATGACGTAGACGAGCTCAAGATGGAAAAGGCCTATATTGAAACCCATTGGGAGTTGTCATCTGAAATTAAAAAGTATAGCAATGAATATCGCGAACTGAAGACTGCATTATTCCATCTCGTGGCCAGGGTCAAAAAAATGAATAAGCGTCTTTTGAATTGAAGTAACAGGTATGTTGAGCGGTGAATTCTAAAAAACCTATTTTTGTAGGGGCATTCTATACTGGAATGTAAAACTCAGATTATGAAAAAACTACTTGTTTTTGCAATACTTATTTTAGGCGGGTGTTCTAATGCCTCGTTGGTCGAAAACTGGAAGAACCCAGATAACGTCATTTTTACAGCCTATAAAGTATTGATAGTAGGCATGACCTATAACGAAGATGCCCGCGCCGACTTCGAAACTAAATTAAAAAAAGAATTCGAGAAAAGAAACGTTGAAGCCATGCGCAGTATCGATTTATTCGATGTTTCGTTTACCGATTCGAGAAAATCGGAGGAAGAACTCGACGATGTAGAAAGACAGCTTCTGGATAAAGATTTTGATGCTATTCTTTTTACAAAAATTGTAGGCTCGGAAGACCGAAAAACTTTTTTAAAAAGTATTGCGGAATGGAGCAAATACAAAGGTGATTTTAGTGATGACTATATGTCTAATCAAGATATCTACTATAATTCGAACTACTATGAACCATTCACCGTATACCACGCCGAAACTTCTTTGTATTGCATCTGTGAAGGCAAAGAAAGGTCGTTGGTATGGCGGGGAAGTATAGACATTACCGACCCTGAAGATATTGAGAAAACAATCGATAAATATGTGAAATTGGTAGTCGTGGCCATGGAAGAACAAGATCTGATATTCCGAAAAAATAGTGATGGTAAAGGGTCGGACCTATAAACTACATTCCGAAATCTACCCCTTTTTATACTTTCAAGCAAAGGGGTTATTATTTTCTAAAGCCTCTTTTGTCGCTTTATAGCCCAATTCAAAAATGGCATCTATACCGTACATATTAAACGTAGCATACTTTGCCAGCCCCCTTGGTTCTATCAGCAAATCAAATTCCGGAAATTTTTGAACCGATTCAGATGCCGACTTGATTTTATAGGCACGTTCCATGACGTTATATGAATGTTTTAAATCTGAAATCTTCAAGGTTTCCAGAGGATTGACATAAACTCCAATAATTGAATCGCAAAGCGGTTTTAAAGGTTCAATGGGAAAATTGTTCAAAACCCCACCGTCTACATAATACGATTTACCGATTTGAACCGGGGTAAAAACACCAGGGAAGGAGGCCGACGCTAAAACGGGATGTATTAAGGGTCCGGAATGAAAAATTCGCAACGTTCCCTTTTCAACATTCGTCGCTGTGACGAATAAATGTTTTTTTAGAACGCTAAAATCATCCTCTGGAATTAACTTCTTAAAATCGATATAGAATTTTTCGGTATCAATGAATCCCGGCTTTCCTAAAGCGTATTTATTAGCTTGAAACAAGGGTATGTTTTTAAAGAAATCTAATATCACCGACCATTCGACACCTGCGGCGTACAAGGCCCCAACAATGGCACCTGCGCTCGTTCCCGAAATGTGGGTCGGGAAAATACCGTGTTCTTCCAATGCTTTGATAGCTCCAATATGGGCCACTCCCCGCACTCCCCCTCCAGAAAGTACTAATCCTATAGTCATGTTGTATTGATTTTAATTACTCGGAAATCAGAACTAATCATCCTTCTTACTTATTTGGCAATTAATTGAAAATTAGCCAGTCCTCCATCGATTGTGGCTTTTTCCAATGCGCCGTCTTTATAATAATAAATGTTCTCCTTTCCCTTCGAATTGATTTTTTTGTAACTATGATTTCCCAAAGGGATAATCGTATTAAATGTTCCTTCTTGCTCCGAAAAGCAACTACTAATATTTACCGGTTCTTCAAAATACAATAAAATTGTGGTGTAGTCGATGCTCCTTTTAAATACTTCTTTCTCTTTCCCATTCTTAACCATTTGGTATTCATTATTGCGCCATTCAGTAGAAGTTTCGGCATGTGGCCTGTCGTTTATGGTTATTTTGACATCAGACTTTTTCAATAAATCATTTGCAAAAGAGACTTCATAATTATAGTTTACCGTAATGTTTCTAATAATTTTAGTTTTCACCGTGGTGGAACTGTGGAAATATTGCCGGGAATTTTTGTTGGTTTCTGTAGCTTTTAGGTTTCCAATTGTTTTCTCGTTCATAACGATATCAAAATATAATGCCGTATTGTCAATTCGCTTGGCATCATAGGGGAAAACTATAAAATTGACAATCAATAACGGTAAGATTAAATTATACGGACTTATCAACAACTTTTAAGATTTTTGAAATGGTTAAATAGCATGGTACGAAACCTACTCGTTTGTTTGCAAAGTATTATATTTAACAGGTAAAAAACGATGACATAAGTCATATAAAGCTATTTCTTTCAAACTATTCTTTTGGACACTTAGAGCAAAATGAAATTTGAAAACTGACCAATGTCATGTATTTTAGATTCAACAAGCTTTAGTTTTGAAAACGATTTAAAAAGGGCATCATGAGAAGAAATTTAGAGGAAAAAGAGGGAATTGAACTATTAAAAAACAATTATGTCGGGTACTTGGCCTATGTCTTAGGCTCCACGCCGTATATTGTGCCCATCACCTACTATTACGATAGTGATACCCATACCATTACCAGTTATTCCTCGATTGGTCATAAGTTGGATGCCATGCGTAAAAACCCTTCGGTGGTCTTGGGCGTCAATAAAATTGACTCGGTATCCAATTGGCAATCTATTCAAGTACACGGTACCTTCGAAGAGCTTGAAGGCATTGATGCAAAGCACATGCTACATGAGTTTTCAGAAGGTGTAAAAAGCATCTTAAGCCGCACCAAAGGGAATGATGCCAAATTTATCAGTGAATTTTCCGCCAAAATTGAATCGGAAGCGCCACCCGTTGTATTTCGTATCAAAATAGGAGATATCGTGGGAAAATTACGCGAACATTAGAAAAACTACCAAGAGTTCCATTCTATCAAAATGTGTGCGATGGTCGAACCAACGCTTTTCTTGAAAATCGACAAAAGATTTGCTACCAATTATTTCTTACTGACAAACAGGAGGCCAATGCTTCCTGTTTCTGTTTTTCTAGGGTCTCGCTAAAACTGCACAAAAACCTATAAATTTATATCACGGAAACATTTTCTTATGAGCAAAGCCATATATATTGCCACCACTGAGCCCAACAGTGGTAAATCGATCATTTCATTGGGAATGATGCAACTCTTATTAGGAAAAACCGCAAAAGTGGGCTATTTCAGACCTATAGTCGACGATTTTGAAAACGGTACTATCGACAACCATATCAACACGGTATTGACCCATTTTGAGGTCGACCTTAGCTTTGAAGAGGCTTACGCCTATACCCGAAGCCAAGTGGTTCAACTAAAAAATATGGATAAGGATGATGAAATACTGAGCCATATTATTCATACCTACAAGGCCATCGAAGATCGGTTCGATTTTGTATTGGTGGAAGGAACCGATTTTTCTGGTGAAGGCGCCATCATTGAATGGGATATCAATGTGCTTATCGCAAAAAATTTGGGTATTCCGGCCGTGATAATAGCCAGCGGAACCGGCAAAACGTTGAACGAGTTGGTCGGAAATCTTTATATGGCCTATGATTCTTTTAAGGAAAAAGGGGTCGAAGTCTTGATGACCGTTGCCAATAAAGTGCAACCTGAAAATGTAGACCTTGTTATTTCTGGACTTCGAAAGAAACTACCTACCAAAATATTGATCGGTGCCATTCCCTTAAATCCTCTGTTGGGAAGCCCGACCGTCAAAGAGATTGCCAAAGAGCTCGATGCCGAAATATTGTTCGGTAGCGAATTCTTGAACAACCAAGTCGGGGCCTTTAGTGTGGGTGCCATGCAACTGCGTAATTATATTACCCATTTAAAAAAAGAATGTTTGGTCATCACCCCCGGGGACCGTGCCGATATTATTTTAGGTGCCCTACAAGCGAATACTTCCACCAACTACCCCAGCCTATCCGGCATCGTTCTTACCGGCGGGCTTATGCCCGAAGATTCGATTATAAAACTGATCGAAGGCCTTACCGATATCATTCCTATACTTTCGGTCAAGGGCGGTACTTTTTCCGTCACCAACCGCATGGGTACCATTCGCCCCAGAATGTATGCCGAAAACAGGGAGAAAATTAATATTTCGATCCAGGAGTTTGAAAGACATGTGCCTACCAACGAACTGGCCCAACGGCTCATAACGTTTAAAGCGGAAGGCATTACCCCAAGAATGTTCCAATACAACTTGCTAAAAAGGGCGAAAGCGGCCAAAAAACATATCGTATTGCCAGAAGGTACCGACGAACGCATTCTTATCGCTACCAAAAAACTAATGGATAGTGAAGCGGTCACCCTGACTTTATTAGGAGACCCTGAACAAATACGGGCAAAAATTGCAGAATTGGATTTGGGACTCGACCTTAATTCGATTACTATTATCGACCCGACCAAGTCTCCCGATTTCTTGGATTATGCCACTACGCTGTTCGAGCTACGGAAACACAAAAACGTGAATCTGGCCATGGCCAAAGATTTAATGGAAGATGTCTCCTATTTCGGAACCATGATGGTCTACAAAGGCCATGCCGATGGTATGGTCTCAGGAGCTGTACACACCACGCAACATACGATACGCCCCGCACTTCAATTTATCAAAACGAGGCCTGAGGTTTCTATTGTTTCCTCCGTATTTTTTATGTGCCTCCCCAACCGAGTCACGATCTTTGGTGATTGTGCCATCAATCCGAACCCAACGGCTGAACAACTTTCTGAAATTGCCATATCATCGGCCGCCACGAGCGCTGCTTTCGGCATCGAACCTAAAATCGCCATGCTTTCCTATTCGTCGGGAGCTTCGGGCGTAGGTGAAGATGTCGATCGTGTACGCCAGGCCACGGAAATCATCAAAACAAAACGCCCCGATCTTAAAGTAGAAGGTCCAATCCAGTACGATGCTGCCGTAGATAGTGGGGTGGGTAAAAGTAAATTGCCCGATTCAGAAGTCGCCGGACAGGCCAGTGTTTTTATTTTCCCTGACCTCAATACCGGTAACAACACCTATAAAGCCGTACAGCGGGAAACAGGGGCTCTCGCCATCGGACCCATGTTGCAAGGTTTGAACAAACCCGTTAACGATTTAAGTCGTGGTTGTACCGTAGAAGATATTTTCAATACCGTAATCATAACCGCCATTCAAGCCCAAGGTTTATAATTTCTTAGCACTAAAAAGAAGCATGAATATACTCATCATAAATGCCGGTAGTTCTTCCATAAAATATCAATTGATGGCCATGCCCTCGGAGCTGGTTATCTGTACCGGTATGGTCGAACGTATCGGTGAAACCGATACCATACTTCGGTATCAGACCGACACTGTAACGATTAATAAGGTAGCCGCCATACCTGACCATAAAGAGGGATTTAAAACAATAGCCGAACTGTTATTGGACCCTCGGCAAGGAGTCATCAAAAATACCGATGATATCGCCCTTATGGGCCACCGGGTCGTACATGGCGGAAACTCCTTTTCAAAAACAACGGCCGTTACCCAAGCGGTAAAAGATAAGATCCATGAACTTTCGGTGTTGGCACCTTTGCACAACCCCCATAATTTGGAAGGTATTACTATTGCTGAGGAAATTTTCGAAAGTGCCAAACAGTTCGCCGTTTTTGATACCGCCTTTCACCACACCATTCCCGTAATGGCCAAAAAATATGCGATACCCAACGAACTGTTTAAAAAACACCGCATTCAAGTCTATGGTTTTCATGGAACCAGCCATAAATATGTCGCCGAGCAGACTATCGCCCATCTACAATTGAAACAATCAAAATTGATTACCATACATTTGGGCAACGGCTGTAGTATGACTGCAATTAAAAATGGAAAAAGTATCGATCACAGCATGGGCTTTGCCCCGGCAAACGGACTTATAATGGGCTCTCGAAGTGGGGATATCGACCATTCGCTGATTTTTCATATGGTGCATACATTAGATTATTCGTTGGCCGAAGTCAACAAAATACTTACTAAACATAGCGGTATGCTTGCTTTGACCGGGTTTACCGACTTGCGCGATATTCAAAAAGATGCAGAAAACGGGAATACCGCATGTCAATTGGCCTTGGAAATGAATGCCTACCGTATTAAAAAATATATTGGCGCTTATACTGCCGTTCTCAATGGCCTAGATGCCATCGTTTTTACCGCAGGTATCGGGGAAAATTCAAGTGTCATTCGAAAATTAGTATGTACCGACATGAATTATCTCGGTATCACGCTGGATGACAAAAAAAATACCACGAAATCCAAAAAACTGCGAGAAATCAATACAGCTGATTCAAAAGTAAAAGTCTTGGTCGTACCGACTGATGAAGAGTTGGAAATCGCACGACAGGTATACAGTATCAGTTCTGACCAGTAAAACTGCCCACGTTTTGAACTTCAATAAATTGCTATTATTTGTGACTCTGAAATTTAAAAAAATACTATCGCTTTGTAAACATTTATCCTAATGAATATAACGCTAACGACTAATTCCAATTGTTGGCAAACCATAAAGTACATCATGACACCATGCTAGAAATCAGATCCCTTAATAAACTATCAATTCACTTAGATCACTTGGTAAAAGGTCGCCTATGGCTCAAAGTAATCATCGGACTGATTTTAGGAGCTGGCTTGGGAGTTCTTCTCAACCCGACTACAGGATTGGTTTCTGAAGTATTGAGTTTAGAACTAGCCAATTGGCTTGACCTGCCTGGCCAAATTTTTATGAGATTGGTTCAAATGATTATGATCCCATTGATATTTGCCTCAATAATATCGGGAATTGTAGGAAACACAACAGATAACTTGAAAACCTTTGGCTTGAGACTGCTATTGTATTTTGTTTTCACAACGGCTATTTCCATTATCATCGGTTTGCTAATCACCCTTGTTTTGAAACCGGGGGAATATATTTATAAATTGGGTGGTTTTCCTAATAGCAGTGCAGAACAATCGGTATCTACTGAGGCGCCAAATCTCATAGAAAACATCCCAGCTACTATTTCAAACCTCATCCCAAATAATCCGCTAGAATCAATTTTGACGGGAGAAATGTTGGGCGTTGTTATTTTTACCATCATAATTGGTGTCGCAATTACCCAGCTGGAGAATGAAAAGGCGAGACCTATTATTAATTTTACTGAAGCCATTCAGAAAATTTGCATGATTGTGGTATCATGGGCAATGCTTCTCGTGCCATATGCCGTATTTGGCCTAATGGCAGCTTTGCTATCCAGAACCGGTATTGACATATTCCTTGGTTTGGGGTACTATATGGTAGTGGTGATAACGGGCCTAATACTCTTAATGATATTCTACCTAGTGCTGGTCTTACTGGTCGTTAAGAAAAATCCTTTCAAATTTTTACGAGCGATACGCGAACCACAACTTTTGGCATTTTCTACCGCCAGTTCAGCTGCAGTTATGCCTATTTCGATGAAAACAGCCGATGAAAAGTTAGGTGTATCCTCCAATATCAGCGATTTTGTTATTCCGGTTGGAGCTACAATAAATATGGATGGTACTGCATTATTTCAATGCGTCACAACCATATTTATGGCACAGGCCTATGGTATTGAACTGTCTTTAATGAACCTCATATTAATCACCTTTACGGTGGTAGCTGCTTCAATAGGAACACCTGCCATTCCCGGCGGTGGAGTTATTATTCTGGCGTCCGTATTGCAGAGTTCAGGTATCCCAATTGACGGTCTAATCGTCATAATTGGAATAGACCGTATTTTGGGGATGTTTAGAACAGCAGTGAACGTAACTGGAGATTTAACGGCATGCATGATTTTCAACAAGTTTTATGGTACCCTATCAAATACTACAACCATTACAACTAAACCTAAAATTCAAAATG
Source organism: Kriegella aquimaris (assembly GCF_900103215.1). Lineage (GTDB taxonomy): Bacteria > Bacteroidota > Bacteroidia > Flavobacteriales > Flavobacteriaceae > Kriegella > Kriegella aquimaris. The sequence goes on along the minus strand of NZ_FNGV01000007.1, from coordinate 41,222 downwards.
CAGTTTAGCCAAACCGTAATCTATCAAACAAATAATGAAAAAAGAATTTACACCTAAACTATTCTCTCTCTTAAAACAAGGGATATCTAAGGAAACCCTCACAAAAGACATTCTTTCAGGATTGATTGTAGGCATAGTGGCATTACCATTAGCAATCGCTTTTGCCATAGCATCCGGGGTTTCTCCAGAAAAAGGAATCATAACGGCCATAATCGCAGGGATTATCATCTCGACTTTCGGTGGTAGCAGAGTTCAAATTGGAGGTCCGACAGGCGCATTTATTGTAATAGTCTATGGCGTAATTCAATTGCATGGAATAGATGGGTTGATTATAGCTACATTCTTAGCGGGGTTTTTAATGATAGGAATGGGACTTTTGCGTCTTGGTAATTTGCTGAAATTTATTCCGTATTCCCTAATTGTCGGTTTTACCAGTGGCATCGCCTTAATTATCTTTTCATCACAGATCAATGATTTTTTCGGACTTCAAATCGCTAAGGTTCCTGCTGATTTTATAGATAAGTGGATTATGTATTTTGAGAATTTCAGTCACATAAATTGGTATGCCGTTTCAATTGCCATTGGTACTATTCTCATAACCATATATTTTCAGAAATTGGTGAAAAAAATTCCGGGATCGATCGTTGCTATTCTATTATCCACTATTGTCGTAAATGTATTTAATATTCCGGTCGACACCATAGAAAGTAATTTTGGGGAAATCCCCAACCATTTTGATTTACCGCATATACCGAATGTAAACTTTGACACCATTCAGGCATTGATACAACCCGCCTTTGCAATCGCTATATTGGGTAGTATTGAATCGCTGCTTTCGGCAGTAGTCTCAGATTCGATGATCGGGGGAAAACATCGTTCGAATATGGAGCTCATAGCTATGGGAGGCGCCAATATTGTATCCGCATTATTTGGAGGGATCCCAGCCACGGGAGCTATTGCAAGAACAGCTACCAACGTCAAAAATGGCGGACGCACTCCGATAGCCGGCATTGTACACAGTTTGGTTTTATTGGCGATAATGCTATTATTTGCTCCTTACGCCAAATTAATACCGCTTTCTTGTCTTGCGGGAATATTGGTGGTTATTGCCTATCATATGAGTGAAATTGGTCAATTCAAATCCATTTTAAAAGGAAATAGAATGGACATTATTATTTTACTGACCACTTTCTTTTTAACCGTAATTTTTGATTTGGTCATTGCAATAGAAATCGGAATGGTGCTAGCAAGCTTTATGTTTATGAAACGAATGAGTGAATCTGTTCATATTCAGAATATAACGGCTGAAACAAAAGACGAAGAAAATCTGTTTGATGAAGAATTAATAGATGTACCCAAAAATGTGCTTTTGTATGAAATAAACGGACCCCTATTTTTTGGAGCCGCAAGACAATTTCAAGAAACGGTCACCAATACACATTTACAACCTAAAGTCATTATTTTAAGAATGCGCTACGTTCCGCTAATTGATGCCACAGGTTATCAGAGTGTGAAAGAAATCGTTAAAACATTTAAAGCAAGAGGAATAAAAGTAATTATTTCGGGTATTAATGAAGATTTAAAAAAGGACTTTAAGAAGAATGATATGTTCTCCATTTTAGAAAAGGAATATGTGGTGAAAGACATTAAAAAAGCACTTAAAAAGGTAAGTGAAATGGAATAAACCTTGCCTGCCGAATGTATGCCATAAAAGAGATAGCTTAGTTTTACAAAGCTATTAGCCATATTTCAATTACCCCAAAATGATGTTTCGGGTTTCCCCATTTGAAATCTAACCTTATCATTTTAGGATAGACCACAATCTTCAAAACCCCACTGATCCAAACTTTGTAAAATTGGTCCCAACGATTTTCCTCGAGCACTTAATCGATATTCCACTTTGGGTGGTACGACAGGAAAAACTTTTCGAGAAATGAGTCCGTATGTCTCCAATTCCCGTACAGTTTGGGTAAACATCTTATTCGAAATTTCAGGCACTTTTTTCTGCAATACACCAGACCGCAACGGTCCTTCCAACAAATGAAATAAGACCAAGGGCTTCCATTTTGTTCCGATCAAACTCATGGTATAATTTAGAGGACACTTATTTTTGGTCATTTACCACCTATAACTAATTGATAATGTATATTTTACTCTTTTAGGCAACTATAGTACTTTTAAGTAAGTTATTGCCTAATGGGCAAATATAGGTTAATTTCGTCCTCTGAAATATACACTATGAAAAAGAGTAAAGCGTATCCGAAGTCATTTTCACATATTGGCATTACCGTACCGAATATTACAGCTGCCGTAAAATTCTATTCAGAGGTAATGGGATGGTACGTCATCATGGAGCCATCGAAAGTTAAAAAAGAAAAAGAGACGGCCATCGGGCAAATGTGTATCGACGTTTTTGGTGAAGATTGGGAGACGTTCGAAATTGCGCATTTGGCAACCTCCGACGGAATTGGCATAGAATTATTTTCATTTCCTCACGGCGTAAAAGAAGCCCCAGAATTTAACCCGTTCAACACCGGGCTTTTTCATTTCTGCATTCAGGACCCCAATATTGAGGATCTTATTGCCCAAATCGTGTCTTATGGCGGTAAACAACGCATGCCGATTCGAGAATACTACCCCAATGACAAGCCTTATAAAATGTGTTATGTAGAAGATCCTTTCGGTATTGTATTCGAAATCTATACGCATAGCTATGAATTGACGTATTCTTCGGGCGCCTATACGAAATAAAACATTGTACCATTTTGTACAACAAATTTAGCGATTGGTTTCTAATCTGAAACCAATCGCTTTTTTGATATGCCGCTATGTATTTTTAGCTTTTAAAACGTACATTTAAAATCATAAATTATAGGAATATTCAATAAAAATCAATGATTTCCAAGCACCTTTGCCGCCTTATTTTACTTGTATGCTTCACTGCTTTTAAAACCTCCTATTCCCAAGAAGTTATCGATATCGGTTTACAACGGGAATTGTTTGTCGACCACCATCTTGTCGACAGCATCAATGGTTTGGCCTTTAAATTGAATAAGCCCCAAGAAGTACAAAGTACGAACATACCCAACGGCTATTACCAAACCATCATCAAAACTGATAGTCTTTACAGAATCTATTTTCGGGATATCCTAGCTTTTTATAAAGGCGAAGGGTACGATGGCAACCTAGGGGAAATAACTAAAAGTGCCATCAGTAACGACGGATATAATTGGCAAGAAGAACCTACCGGCCTCAATGACAGTATTACAAACTACATATCTTACGACCCTCCTTTTAATCATAATTTCACGCCTTTTAAAGATACAAACCCGAATGCGACTCACCAATACAAAGCGCTTTCTGGCACCAGGGCATCGGGTGGACTCTATTATTTTTATTCAGACGATGGTATCACGTTTGAAAAATATCAAGAGGCGCCCATCATAAAAAATAATCCTGAATATTATGCATTCGATTCTCAGAACGTCGCATTTTGGTCTGAATTCGAAAACCAATATGTTTGTTATTTCAGAAGGTCGATTAACGGTCTGAGGTCTTTTGCCCGAACAACCTCCCCAGATTTTATCCATTGGAGTGAACCGGTAAACATCTTTCCCAACCTTCCCGGAGAGCATTTATATACTTCCGGTACGCAACCCTATTTTAGGGCACCTCACTTGTATATCGCTTTGGCCACGCGCTTTTTCCCCGACCGCAGCAATTCTACCGACATCGTTTTTATGAATTCGAGGAATGGCCTGACGTTTAACCGAACATTCAAAGAAGCTTTTATTCGGCCCGGACTTATGCCGGAAAGATGGGGCAACCGGTCCAACAATGTTACGTTGAACGTCGTACCTCTAGACACAATGTATATGGGCATTTTCGCCCGGAATAGTTTGTACAAAATTCGTATGGATGGGTTTGCATCCGTTAGTTCAAACTTCGAGGAAGGTTTTTTTATCACCAAGCCTTTGCGATTGAAAGGCAACAATCTCGAAATCAACTATTCTACCACTGCCGGTGGTTATGTTTTTATCGAAATACTAGATGCTGCCAACAATCCGATACCAAATGTGACGGATGCTATTTCCGAAAAACTAATCGGTGACGAGATTTCAAGAACGGTAACATGGAAGAACCTTGCCGACCTTTCTTCGCTCAAAGGCAGAACCATTAAACTAAAAATAACCTTGAAAGAAGCCGATTTGTATGCGCTGAAATTCAATGAGTGATGAAATAAATGCTGTTTAACCTGGCCGATATCACCACACATCATTTTTTTTTACACCTCCGATATCTTATCTTTAATCTCGGATTTCTTAAGGGGTCTTGTTTCTTAAAATAAGTAGCGATGAACATTATTTCATGGAATGTTAACGGCATACGTGCAGCCGTAAAAAAGGATTTTTTTGAAAAAATCGAGGAGATGTCCCCCGATATTCTCTGTCTACAGGAGACCAAGGCGCAAGACGATCAAGTCGCCACTACCCTTTCCCCTTTAAAAAAATATCAAATCGCCTATAATTCGGCCGATAGAAAAGGATATTCGGGAACGGCTTTGTTGAGCAAAATAAAACCCCTCGACCTTGTACATGACATAGGTATTGCCGATCATGATTTGGAAGGGCGTGTGCAATGCGCCGAATATGAAGATTTCTATCTTGTGAACGTTTATGTGCCCAATTCGGGACAAAAACTAGAACGTTTGGAATATCGAAAACAATGGGATGCCGATTTTTTGAACTACTTGAAGAACCTCGAAAAGACCAAGCCCGTTATTGCCTGTGGTGATTTTAATGTTGCGCACAGGGCAATCGATTTAAAGAACGATAAATCAAACTATAACAAAACCGCTGGGTATACCCAAATTGAAATCGACGGTATGGATAATTTTATCAATTCCGGCTTTGTTGATTCTTTTCGGCATTTGTATCCCGATACGGTAGCCTATACCTACTGGAGCTATCGTTTCAAAGCGCGGGAACGCAATACCGGCTGGCGTATCGATTATTTCCTGGTAAGTGAAATTTTGGTCGAAAAGATAAAAGATGTAACGATTTTGTCCGATGTTTACGGCTCCGACCATTGCCCTATCAGTCTTGAAATCGATATTTAAAAACAAAAAATCGCGCAGTATCCTAAAGGCATCCCTATCAATTTGAAAATCTAAATACAATCAATCGGAAGGAGCTAGCTACTTGAAAATGATAAAAATCAGTTCGTACCATTTTTTTTGAACCTACTTTTATCCTAAATAACACCAATATGTCCGTAGATAATTTTGGAATCAAGGGGTTGACCGATTCTGAGGTAACCCAATCAAGAGAAACCTACGGAACAAATACCCTTACCGGCAAAAAAGAGAACAAAATTTTAGAGGCTATCAAGGGCATTCTTAAAGAACCGATGGTCATTTTACTATTGGTGACTTCCGGTATTTATTTCATTAGCGGCAATTTTGGCGATGGTATTTTTATGGTTACTGCGATACTATTGGTTGGCTCCATATCGCTCTATCAAGATTCTAGAAGTCAAAAGGCGCTTGAAAAGCTTAAAAGCCTTACCCAACCAAACTGTACTGCTATCCGAAATGGCGAAGTTGTAGAGATACCCAACGAAGAACTCGTCATCGGCGACAGCCTAATGGTAGCTGAAGGCGAAACCATACCGGCCGATGGCCCCATTGTATATTCAAACGATTTTTCGGTCAATGAATCCATTCTAACCGGAGAAGCCCTTTCGGTATCCAAAGATGCAGGCAAGTCTGATAATCTTATCCATCGCGGCACTTCAGTAGCAAGCGGAATGGCGATTATTACCGTCACCGCTATCGGCGATAAAACACAACTGGGTAAAATTGGAAAAAGCCTCGAATCGATTCAAACGGAGAAAACGCCACTCGAGCGACAGATATCAGACTTTGTAAAGAAAATGGCCATTGCCGGAGTTCTTACCTTCCTCTTGGTCTGGGGCATTAATTATTTTAGGTCGTACGATTTTTTAGACAGCCTACTCAAGGCCCTTACCTTGGCGATGAGTATTCTCCCCGAAGAAATTCCTGTTGCCTTTACCACTTTTATGGCTTTGGGGTCTTGGCGACTCATGAAAATGGGTATCGTGGTCAAACAAATGAAGACTGTGGAAACATTGGGAAGTGCAACCGTTATTTGCACGGACAAGACGGGTACCCTTACCCAAAATAAGATGAGTTTAGTCAAGGTTTATACGCTGGACTTAAAAAAAATTAGCTCGACCAAAGAGGAATTGGCTTCCGAAGAAAAAGAGTTGATAACTTCTGCGATGTGGGCAAGCGAACCCATTCCCTTCGACCCAATGGAAATAGCCTTACATGAAGCCTATTCAAAATTGGCTCCCATTGATGAACGACCGAACTATACCATGGTTCATGAATACCCCTTAGGCGGTAAACCACCAATGATGACGCATCTTTTTGAAGATGCAAACGGTCATCGCATTATCGCGGCCAAGGGAGCACCGGAAGCTTTTCTAGCTATTTCGAACCTAACCGTAGAAGGCAAAGAACTGATTTTAGAAAACGTAAGAATTTTAGGCAAAGAAGGGTACCGTCTACTAGGTGTAGGAACGAGTCATTTTGAGGGCACGGATTTTCCCAAAAAGCAACAAGACTTTCATTTTGAATTTAAGGGGATCGTTGCATTTTATGACCCACCGAAAGAAAACATACGAACCGTACTCAAAGATTTTGACAAGGCCGGAATCGATGTCAAACTGGTAACCGGCGACAATGCGGCAACGGCAGCTGCTATAGCCAAGGAAATCGATTTTAAATATTATGAAAAGGGCATTTCAGGCGATGAACTGATGCAATTGACTGACGCTGAACTGCAACAAACGGTCAAAAATACCTACGTGTTCACGAGAATGTTTCCCGAGGCTAAATTGCGTATCATCAATGCTATAAAAGCAAATAACGAAATTGTGGCCATGACGGGTGATGGTGTAAACGACGGACCCGCACTTAAGGCTGCACATATTGGCATTGCGATGGGTAAAAAAGGAACGGAAATCGCGAAACAGGCCGCTTCATTGAACTTGGTAGACGATGACCTCTCTAAAATAGCGGATGCTATTGCCATGGGTCGAAAAATCTATGCCAACCTTAAAAAGGCAATTCAGTATATCATCTCGATTCACATACCCATCATTTTAACGGTGTTTATTCCCCTGGCTTTGGCATGGGTCTACCCCACCATATTTTCACCTTCCCATGTTATTTTATTGGAATTGATTATGGGGCCTACCTGTTCTATAGCTTATGAGAACGAACCGATGGAAAAAAACACCATGGTGCAAAAACCAAGGCCATTTACGAATACGTTTTTTAAGTTTAAGGAGCTGGTAACCAGCATAGTTCAGGGGCTAGCTATTACTATGGGAGCGCTATCGGTATATCAATATGCCGTGCTACAGAATTTTGATGAATCTATTACGAGAACCATGGTTTTTATGGTCTTGATCTGGGCAAATATCTTTTTGACCTTGGTCAATCGTTCCTTTTATTTTTCGATAATCACCACGCTTAAATATAAAAACAAACTGGTTCCTATAATCATCGGAATCACGATTGTCATGGCCGCCTTGTTACTTTTTGTGCCACCCTTGACCCAGTTCTTTGAGTTCACAACTTTAAATGCAAATCAATTGCTGGTCTCTTTATTTGCTGGGGGTGTTTCCGTACTTTGGTACGAATTCGTAAAAATGTACCGAAGATTAAAAAAGCGGTAAGCCATAATCAGATTATAGTTTTTCCCCGAACGCCAAATCTCCCGCGTCGCCTATTCCTGGTAGAATATACCCTCTACTGTCTAATTCTGGATCAATGGCGGCAATCCATAAGTGTGTGGTTTCAGGAAAAACGTTTATGAGGTGCTCAATTCCTTCAGTAGCACCAATTACCGAAATGATGTGTATTTGTTTTGGTTTGCCATGGTTTTTAAATGCACTCAGTACATTTTCCAAGGTGCGACCCGTTGCCAGCATCGGATCACAGAGTATTAATGTTTTATCGGCTAAAGAAGGGGAAGCTAAATATTTCACAATAACCTCAAAGGCATCTTCTCCATCATGATGATCACGATAGGCAGAAATAAATGCATTCTCGGCATCATCAAAATAATTTAGCACTCCCTGATGTAACGGCAGACCCGCTCGTAAAATGGAACAGAGTACCAGTTTATCATTGGGTAATAACATTGCTTTCCTTCCCAAGGGCGTTTCGACAATTTCATCGTCATAACTTAGCGTCTTGCTCAATTCGTAGCTCAATACCTCGCCAATGCGCTCAATATTCCTTCGAAACCGCATCTTGTCTTTTTGAATTTCCTTATCCCTTATTTCCTTTACAAATTGAGCTAATCGCGAATTTGCAGTTCCTAAATCATGAATAATCATTTGGTATCGAATTTATTTAAAGATACTGATTTCAATAAAGTTACAGGCTACCATTACAGATTTCATTATTGTAGCAGTGTCATTTCAATAACATGTAAAATATGGTCCATTAGGGTGAGGCAATATGATGATAATACGTTTAAAAACTTTAAATTTGAGATATGCAGGTTTTCGAAAAAAACAATAACATATTCAATCTCCTTTCCGAGGGTGTGTCTGAAGGCATCATCGTTGTCAACACCGAACAGTTTATAACAGCGACCAATTCTTCTGCAGAGCAAATGTTCGGCTACGATAAAAATGAACTTATCGGCAAGCATTTAGATACGCTTATTCCCAAAAGGTATCTGAAGAACCACGGCCACCATGTCGACAGTTTTGTCAAAAAGAGTGAAAAACGTCAAATGGGACATGGGCGTGATTTATACGGTATTCGTAAGAATGGTGAGGAGTTTGCACTAGAGGCCGGTTTAAACCCATTTGAACTTTTTGGTTCGACTTACATAATGGCCCTTATCATTGATATCACCGAGCGCAAGGCAAGGGAAAGGGAACTTAGCCATTGGGCCCGTATTTTTGATGAATCGCTGAACGAAATTTATGTTTTTGACGCCGAATCGTTACTTTTTACCAATGTCAACAAAGAAGCACAGCGCAACATAGGCTATAGTATAGAGGAGCTGATGACAATGGCTCCTTTTGACATCAAACCTGAGTTCGAAAGATCGGAATTCCTAAATCTCATCGCACCCCTTCAGGAAGGCAAGGAGGACAAATTAAAATTCGAGACGTTACATGGCAGAAAAGATGGCTCTACTTATCCTGTAGAAGTTCATCTTCAGCCCTCTGCAGTGGGCGATAGAAACGCTTTTGTGGCTATTATTCTCGATATTACCGAACGAACGAACTACACCCAAAAACTAGAGAAAACCGTCGAAGAGCGTACCAAACAATTAAGGGATGCCTTAATCAAAGAAAAAGAACTGAACGAATTAAAGACCCGGTTCCTATCTTTAGTATCCCATGAATTCAAAACACCGCTCAGTGCTATATTGACATCGGTTACGCTACTTGGCAAATATACCACGGCCGACCAACAAGAAAAGCGCGACAAGCACGTAGCTACCATTCAGAACAAGGTTAAATATTTAGATACCATCTTAAATGATTTTCTATCGGTAGAGCGCTTGGCGTCAGGTAAAATCAATTATAAAATCGAAACTTTTCCGTTGAGTAAAATTGTCAATGAAGTGATTTATAATGCCAATATGCTTCTCAAGAACGGACAACGAATACGATATCCTGAAGATATTGATGATATTCTCATAGCCTTCGATGAAAAGACTTTGGAGCTCGTACTTTCTAATTTAATTCACAACGCCATTAAGTACTCCCCCGAAGATTCCACAATAGATATTTTGGTGGAAAAAGATATTGACAAATTATCGTTAAAGATTGTCGATACGGGTATGGGTATACCAAAAAGTGACCAAAAACATATATTCAACCGCTATTTTAGAGCGGAAAATGCATTATTGACCCAAGGCACGGGTATAGGGCTGAACATTGCCAAGCAACATCTGGAGAATTTAGGGGCTACCCTTGATTTTTTTAGTGAAGAAAACAAAGGCTCGACCTTTATTGTTAATATCCCAAAAAAACTTAATACCAACTAGTGTATGAAAACAGTTTTATTGATTGAGGACGACAGGGCGTTACGGGAAAATACAGAAGAACTTTTGGAGCTTTCTGGCTATTCCGTTTTAACGGCCCCAAATGGAAAAATTGGGATAGAAACGGCGAAGCAGAAACTTCCTGATATTATTATTTGCGATATCATGATGCCCGAAGTAGATGGTTACGGCGTACTAGAAAACCTTTCGAATGCTCCAGAAACCCAACACATTCCCTTTATTTTTCTTTCCGCAAAAACGGAACATAAAGAAATTAGGAGAGGAATGGATCTTGGCGCAGACGATTACCTAACAAAACCTTTCGACGAAGAAGACCTTATCAGCGCTATTGAGAGTCGATTGGCAAAGACACAACTGTTAAATCGCATGTCTGGAGAAATGACGAAAACCCCTGAGTTTTCAGAAGATGAAATGCGCACATTGCACGAACTGAAGAACTTTTTTGATGATAATGGGGAAATTGTAAACTTCGAACAGGGAGAAATGGTGTATCAAGAAGGCATGCACTCACATAAAATATTTTTAATATTAAAAGGGGTCGTCAAATGCCATTGTATGGATGCTGATGGTAAGGAGCTTACCACATCACTATATAGAGCCGATGATTTCTTAGGGTTTACATCGGTAATGAAAAATATACCGCATCAAGAATCGGCTACGGCCCTTGAGACGGTAGAACTTGCCGCCATTGCCAAGGAAGACCTAAAGACCATCCTCGAAAAAAACCATAATATTTCTTTGGAACTCATGGAATTGCTAGCCAACGACCTAAGCGAAGCCAAAGCTCAACTGTTACAAATGGCGTATAGTTCGGTTCGAAAGAAGACTGCCAAGACCCTTTTACAATTTGCCGAAATCATGAATAACCAAAAAGAAGGTGATATCAAAATCTCTCGAAACGATTTGGCCAGTGTAGCAGGTATCGCCACCGAGAGTCTTATTCGTACCCTATCGGGATTCAAAAAAGAAGGGCTCATAGATATTGAAGGAAGAAATATACGTATCAAGAAACTTAAAGCTTTGGAACTTATGAGTTAGTGAAACCTTTATACTTTTCCTATGATTTGATCGATGGAATTATTGAACAAGCGTTTTGGTACTGCCGCTTGGACCTTTATAAAAGCGAATTTATAATCATGGAGATAACAATCTCTTCAAACTGACCAATATCATAGTTTCTAAGTTTCTCACACCTTAGTTTTAGGTCTATTTAAATCTAAAATCATGATACGAATTCTATGTCCTACCGATTTTTCCGATAATGCCTTCGAAGCCATTAAATATGCACTTCTTGCCTATAAAAATGAAGAATGCACTTTTTATTTGCTAAATACCTACTCTCCTGCGGTTTATCAATCGGAATACCTTATTGGGAGTCCCGGTCAGATTGGGTTGGGCGATGTGCTAAAAACTTCTTCCACCACCCAATTGGAAAATCTCAAAAATAGATTGATAGATGAATTCAAAAACCCCAACCACAGCTTCATCGTACATTCAGCCTTTAATACCCTTCTGGGGGAGATTTCGGAGACCGTAACGAATGAAAAAATCGATTTGGTTGTTATGGGAACCAAGGGAGCCACCGGAGCCCAGGAAATTTTATTTGGCACCAATACGGTACATGTCATCAAACGGGCTAAATGCCCTGTAATCGCCGTTCCACCAAATTTCGAATTTGAAGCTCCTAAAGAAATTTTGTTTCCCACCGATTATGAAATCGAGTACGCCAAAAAACTAATTGAGCCGGTTCTCGTAATTGCAAAAAACCACCAATCTAGAATAAACGTAATGCATGTTCATACAGGGCTAGATTTGGATACGGAACAGCAAAAACACAAAGTGTTACTTGAAAAATTATTGGGCACCACGGCGCTTTTCCATGAAGTTCCCAATAACGAAATCATCAGTGCAGTAAATGCCTTTCAAGCGAGTAGTAAAATAAATCTTTTGGTGATGGTACAAAACAAGCATACCTTTTTAGAACGACTTTTTATCGAACCCGTCATAAAAAAAATAGGATTTCATGTAACCGTACCTTTTATGGTTCTTCCTCAAGTCTAGACAAACTAGGAAAGGTATAACCCAAGGGACTAAAAACCGCGTTGAAACAAATGATAATACGCCTCGTTGGCGTTGATTTTGTCCTTGAACTCACGAACTGAAGTACGGGCGTCGATCACCAATAATTCGAGGCCAGCCATTTCGGCAAAATCTTCCATATATTCGGTTGTCAGCGCTTGGCTATATACCGTATGGTGGGCTCCTCCGGCAAGAATCCAAGAAGTGGCGGCAGTTTCTAAATCGGGTTTGGCATCCCATAACACCCTTGCTACGGGTAGTTTTGGAAGTGCACCCATGGGTTTTACCGCTTCTACCTCGTTGACAATAAGCCGGAACCTATTGCCCATATCTATCAAAGACACATTGATTGCGCTTCCTGCAGGCGAATTAAAAACCAATCGAACGGGGTCTTCCTTGCCACCGATACCCAGCGGATGTATCTCACAGGATACTTGTTCATCGGCAACTGATGGACAGATTTCCAGCATGTGAGATCCCATCACATAGGCTTTTTCAGGGGTAAAATGATAGGTATAGTCTTCCATAAAGGATGTTCCCCCTTCCAGACCGACGTTCATTACTTTCATGGCGCGCAGCAACGCTGCCGTTTTCCAATCGCCTTCAGCGCCAAAGCCATACCCGTCAGCCATTAAGCGCTGTACAGCTATACCCGGTAATTGTTTCAGTTGCCCTAAGTTCTCGAAGGTATCGGTAAAAGCCATAAAGCCGCCTTCCTCTAAAAAAGCCCTAAGGCCCAGTTCTATTTTTGCCGCATCGACCAGAGATTCTCTTTTTTCCCCTCCCACCTGTAGCGCCGGGGTCAGATCATAGCATTTTTCATATTCTTGCAACAATCCATTTAAGTCATTTTCGGAGATTTTTTCAATATATCGAACCACATCGGAGGCATCATAACCGTTTACCGAAAAACCAAATCGTATCTGCGCTTCTACCTTATCGCCATCGGTCACAGCGACTTCTCGCATACTGTCTCCTAATCTAGCCACTTTAAGGTGCTGAAATTCGTCCCACCCTAATGCAACCCTTGACCAAACACCCAATTTGCGTTGTATACGTTCATTTTTCCAGTGCCCTGCAATAACTTTCCTGTTTTTTCGCATTCTGGACATCATAAAACCGAATTCTCGATCCCCATGTGCCGATTGGTTCAAGTTCATAAAATCCATGTTAATTGAATTCCATGGTATTTCAGCATTGAATTGGGTGTGCAAATGGCAAAGTGGCTTGGTTAATACGCTTAACCCTTTAATCCACATTTTTGCCGGGGAAAAGGTATGCATCCAAGTAATAACACCAATACAATTTTTGGATGAACTAGCCCTAAGGCAGATATCCGTTATTTCTTCTGGCGTCTTGACAGTAGGATGAAAAACGATTTTTACTGGAATGTGGTTGGATGCATCCAACCCTTTTACAATTTCCTTAGAATTCGAAGTAACCTGCCTTAAGGTTTCGGCCCCGTACAAATGCTGGCTTCCCGTAACAAACCAAATTTCCTTTCCTGATATATCAATCCCCATACGTTCGAATTATTTGTACTAATTAAGTTATTGTCCGTAATACGCATCTTTACCATGTTTGCGATCATGGTGCTTTTTTATAAGCGAATCTTTTAATCGCAACGCTTGCGGATTTATTTGAAGTGTCAAATAGGCCATTTGGGCAACGGCTTCCAATATTGTACTGTTATAAACGGCCTTGGCCGCATTTTCTCCCCAAGTGAAAGGACCATGGTTTCCTAACAAAACCATTTCGACTTCGGTATGGGAGATCTCTTTTTTCTTAAAACACTCTAGTATTTGAATCCCCGTATTATGTTCATAATTACCCGCAATAAGCTCGTCGCTCATTGGTGGGGCACAAGGAATATCGGTTGTTAAATGGTCGGCATGGGTAGTTCCAAAAATGGGAATATCCTGCTGCGCCTGTGCCCAAGCCACGGAATAAGTCGCATGTGTATGGGCAATGCCTCCGATATCATCCCAATTCTTATATAAAAAAGCGTGGGTCTTGGTATCTGATGACGGCCTTAAATTTCCATCAACGGTATTGGCATCATAATCGACCACAACGATATCTTCGGCATTTAGTTCTTCATAAGGAACCCCACTGGGCTTTATTGCAAAAGCACCCGTTGCCCTATCGACGGCACTAACATTCCCAAAAGTATGGATAACCAGACCTAGGGCGTTGAGTTGCATATTCGCCTCGTAACATTCTCTTTTCAGTTCTTTATATTTAGAACCCATTTAACTGTATTTAGTACTATTTTCTTCTATAAAGTTCCCCAAATCTTCATAAGATTTTATGAGCGCTTCATAAATAACGACCGCTTCGGGTTGTGGTTGATATTCCGCCTCAAAATCACTTCCCATGTTTTTAGCGGCATCTATAACATTATCATATATACCGGCCGCTACTGCCGCATATATTGCTGCACCCAGAGCTGGTGCCTGGTCAGATTCGGCCACTTTTATGGGCATGTTCATCACATTGGCCAAAGTTTGCATAATAAAAGGCGATTTTCGGGCCACCCCCCCAATGCCAATAACACTGCTGATGGCAACACCTTCTTCTTGAAAACGTTCCGCAATTTTTTTAGATCCAAAACAAATGGCATTCACCAAAGCTTTAAAAATATGAGGGGCACTACTGCCCAAGGATAAATTGGAAATAGCACTTTTTAGGTTCTGATTGGCATCGGGAGTTCTTCTTCCGTTGACCCAATCAAGTGCAGTAGGAACACTTTCCGACAACGGAATTGCCTCTGCCTGTTCGGATAGTTTCTTTATAAATTCCGATTCTATCTCCTCCTTCAATTTTTGCTTTTGTTCATCTGTAAGCACTTTTGAGGTCAGTACTAGATTTTCAATCGGCCACGAAAGCACATCTTTAAACCAGGCCAAGACATCGCCAAAAGCAGATTGGCCAGCTTCCAAACCAATCAACCCTGGTATTACAGATCCATCTACCTGTCCGCATATGCCCCGTACCGTTTTAGTGCCTATGGCCTGCTCTGGCGCAACGATTATATCACAGGTCGAGGTACCCATTACCCGCACCAGTGCACCTTCCTCTATTTTTGCACCAACAGCACCTGAATGTGCATCAAAAGTTCCTACAGCAACCACGGTCTCCGTCGTCAGGCCCAATTTTTGTGCCCAGGCTTCGCTTAAATGGCCCGCCACCTCATCGGAGGTATAGGTTTCATTATATAATTTACTTCTGAGCTTCGCCAAGTAGGGATCAAGGCGCCCTAAAAAATCTTCGGAAGGTAAACCGTTCCAATCGGCATGCCACATCGCCTTATGCCCAGCGGCACATCTACTTCTTTTAAATGACTTTAAATCAGAGTGATCGCTTATCATAAAGGTCATCAGGTCGCAATGTTCCATCCAGGAGTTCGCAGCTTCCTTTACCGTTTTATCTTCTCTTGCTACATGTAAAATTTTTGCCCAGAACCATTCCGAAGAATAAATTCCGCCTTCATATCGTGTGTAATTGATACCTCCCCAATTGGCAGCCAATTCATTGATCTCTTCGGCTTCTTTGATAGCAGTATGGTCTTTCCAAAGTACCATCATCGCATTCGGATTCTCTTCAAAGCCCTTCACCAAGGCCAAGGCAGTGCCGTTTTCGGTTACGGGAACCGGTGAAGACCCCGTCGTATCGATGCAAATTCCCTTTATTGATTCCGGGGCGACTTCTGTATTTGAAACTACTGTTTTTATAGTATGTTCCAATCCTTTAATGTGATCTAGCGGATGTTGTCGAAACTGATTAATAGATGCATTGCAGTATGCTCCGCTCTTCCATCGTTCATACCAATATACTTCAGATGACAATTCATTACCATTCGCGGAATCAATCAAAACGGCGCGTACGGAATCTGTGCCATAATCTAGGCCAATTACATATTCTTTCATATTAGAAAACTAAGACTCTGCGCAAGATAGTGCAAATATTTTGTAAGTGTTTATTACACACTATTGTATTTAAAAGGTCTAAATAACATTTTATGCATTTGTTTAAAGCGACTAAGACGCCTGCCAACCCGCCTAAAACATCATAAAAAAAGTGTAGCTCTATGAACAATAACTATCTATCAAACAACAATATGGAGTTCCGACCCGAACGTGATCAACCGAAATAAAACTTGGTATAAAGTAATATTTTGAGTATTTTAATTGCCAATACTTTCGGTTTACACCTTCTGAAGCCTTTTTCAGCTATTACTGTATAATTAAACTTACGACATAGGTCAAAGCCTGTGGCGAATTAATGACAGATTTAATCAATTATAAATTGTTATTTCAACGATTACTATGGTACTTAACAAGTATGTGAGTGAAGACAAGGTTCTTTTAGCGGTAGATTGTATCATCTTCGGTTTTGATGAAGAAGACTTGAAAATCCTATTGGTCAAAAGAAATTTCGAACCCGAAATGGGCAAATGGTCGTTGATAGGAGGATTTCTTAGAGAGGAAGAAAATCTAGATCAAGCTGCCATTCGAATACTCCATCACCTTACTGGATTACACGGTATTTATATGGAGCAATTTTATGTCTTCAGCAAAGTTGATAGAGACCCTGCGGAACGTACCATTTCTGTCGCATATTATGCATTGATCGATATCGCGGCACATGACAAAAAGATTACACATATTGATAAAGCCCAATGGTTCAGTTTAAAGGATGTACCAAAATTAATTTTTGACCACGATACTATGGTGGAGCGGGCCATGGCAAGGTTGCAACAGAGGGCCAAAGACAAACCAATCGGTTTCGAGCTTCTTCCTGAAAAATTCACCATGCGCCAGTTACAGAAACTTTATGAATCTATTTTGGATAAAAACCTCGACAAGCGTAATTTCATTAGTAAAGTAAATTCACTGGATATTCTACAAAAACTCGATGAAAAAGATATGACGATGTCAAAAAAGGGAGCTTTCCTCTATCAGTTCGATCAAGAAAAATATAACAGGAAAGTGGATGAGGGTTTTAATTTCAAGCTTTAAGCCTCACTATAACGACGATTTTCGAATTTTTAGTTTTGGTGCGATCACTACATTCTTTTCAATGGGTACACTAGTATTCTTAACCTGTTCAAGAAATACTTTGGCTGCCATCATTCCCATTTCCATTGGTGATTGATCAACCGTTGTTATCGGCACCTCCATAAATTTGGTAAAGGGTTCATTACTAAAGCCGACTACTTTTACATCTTCAGGAACACGCATTCCCATCTCTTTTAGTTGCTGAATAGCACCTAACGCCGCAAAATCACTCGCCGAAAAAATGGCATCGGGCAAAGGGTCAAGTTTCATCAATTTTTTTACGGCTTTCTTGCCCGCACCTATATCGCTCTGCCCTTTTACAACATACCCCTCGGGGCAGTCAATATTATGGTCTACCAAAGCCTGTTTATAGCCAGCCATTCTTCTTTGATATATATCGAGCGCCCAATCTCCCGAAAGATGGGCAATTCGTTTGGCACCATTTACTATCAAATGCTTGGTAGCCTCATAGCCTGCCTTGTAATCATCTAAGGTAACAGTACTTACACCTTTCATATCGACTTTTCGGTCGAAAAAAATAACGGGTACCTTCTTTTTGAGCACATGGTCAAAATGGTCAAAATTTTTGGTGTTCTTTGAAACCGAGACCATTAGCCCATCTATCTGTGCATTTAAAAGGGCATTGAAATTTTTTAGTTCTTTTTGTTCGTCTTCTTGGGATTGGCAAATAATCACGTGATAACCCTTCGGATATAATTCTTCCTCGATTCCTCTAATGATGGAAGAGAAAAAGTTCCGGTCGATAAAAGGTACTACTACACCTACTGTATTACTTTTTCCACTTTTAAGTGCCAGAGCAAGTTTGTTTTGCTCATAATGCATCTCGTCTGCCATTGCCAACACCTTCTTTCGCGTACTTTCACTGATTTTCGGGTTGTTGTTCAAAGCACGCGACACCGTAGCTGCAGTGATGTTCAGTTTTTTGGCTATGTCGTAAATTGTAATCTTATCCTTCATAATATGTACTCAAAAGAAGCACCCCGACCTAATTCAAAAATCCTGTTCATTAATTATTCAGAATTTTGTGTTGCATAACACTAGGTAAAATATAGCGGTTTAACCCGAGGTCAAGCTTTGCGATATCTTGCAATGCCAAACTGGCCACCAATTTAGCGCCTTTTCTCGACAAGTGGGTATCATCATGTTTTCCTTTGATAAAATAGTCAATTTCATTAGGTTCAAAATGCAAGTGAAGTTCTTTTGATTTTTCAGCACCATAGGCAGTCTCCAAACGTTCGGTCAAATACTGCAGGTCGACAAAGGGGGCCTCCATAGCATCGGCGACCATCCTTACGACTAACGGATAAGCCCCATGGGTATCTTCCAACGTGCCACTTTCATTAAACCTGCGGCGAACTATGGAAGTTAGTAGAATCGGGGTGGCACCTTTAGCCCTACTCTCGGTAACAAAACGTTCAAGATTGTAACGGTATTGGGTATATGGATTCGTGTACCGTGAGGCATCTTTAATCTTTTGGTCGTTATGCCCGAACTGAATCAAGACATAATCTCCAGCTTTCAATTTATCCAAGACTACTTGCCATTTTCCCTCATCAATAAAACTACGACTGCTTCGACCATTTACTGCATGGTTTTCTATTCGAATTTCATTGGTCATTAATTCAGGTAACAATTGCCCCCAGCCATGCTCGGGGTTATTATCAGGATCCTGCTTATCCGCCATGGTCGAATCTCCGATGGTATATACTGTTTTTTCTTGTGCCGTGCCGATTGTTGCCAACATCATAAAAAATAGAAAGAAGCTGTAAAAAAAGTGAGTCCGCATTTATTTTGTTTATTTATCCAACTCTAAACTAGCAAATATAAAGGGTCCGGTACCTTTTGGATCGTTGGAACGTATTTTCTCATTCACATAATATTCATAAGACCCATCACGATAAGGGTCTCCGCCTAACCCCGCCACGGCACAAACTTGATTAAGGTTTACCATGCCGTTGTCTTCCACCGAAATAAGATTATCTAGAATACCTTGATATGCTATTTCGGCACTTGCCAAATATGTTTCGGGCAAATATCCTTTATGCGCTCCTTTAGCAAATACATAACTGAACATTGATGAACCAGAAGCTTCCAAATAATTCCCTTCTTTATCACCCATATCCAATACCTGATACCAAAGTCCGGTCTCATCTTGATATTTGGTAAGCGCCTCGGCATACTGATTAAGGTACCCAATTATTCTTTTTCTTCCTGGGTGATTCGCAGGAAGATAATCAAGTACATCGACCATGGCCATACCATACCACCCCATGGCCCTGGACCAAAAATGAGGAGATGTTCCGGTCTCCTTATTTGCCCAACGTTGTTCTTTACTAGAATCCCAGCCATGATATAACAAGCCCGTTTCAGCATCGAGACTATGTTCTTGAATCAAATCGAATTGATGTACAATATCGTCGTAAGCCTTTTGTGCAGACGACCCTTTATCATATTCTAGGGTATAATGCGCATAAAAAGGATGCGCCATGTACAATCCGTCAAGCCACATTTGATAGGGATATCTTTTCTTATGCCAAAATCCGCCATCGGGGGTGCGCGGCTGTGTATCTATTTGGCTACGTAAGGTTTGAGCAGCTCTTAAAAAACGTTCTTCCTTGGTTTTGGGATACAAATACAAAAGCACATCGCCTGATTTAACCATATCAAGATTTTGACTTTCAAGCGAATACGTCTTGATAGTACCATCTTCGCCCACCAATTCATCTGCATACGCATAAATATAATCGTAATATTTCTGCTCATTACTTCTTTGGTATACTTCTGCACAGGCCATCAATACCAAACCATTGGTATAACTCCATCTTGGTTTGTCAACAAAATCGAGTTTAGATGCCTTCGGAAAACGTTCAATTTCCGATAACATCATTCTTTCCGACCACTTTAAATTTTCTGGTACAATAGTTTTGGTGACGGCAGGTTCCGCTTCCTTCTTTTCTTTAGATTCTTCCTTACATCCCATGATGCTCAATGCCGAAAATACAATCAATAAGTGTTTCACCGTATTGTGTGATTTTTTCATAAAATTCGAGTTTAGCGAGTTCGTTCTTGTTCGATTTTTAAACCTATTTGCGTTCATCATTCTCATCGGTTTATTAATAGGCCTTCCCATTAATTGTCGAGTTTGTAAATAAGATAGGCTCTGAATTTTCAACGGATAAAGGAGTTTCAGCCCCCTTAATATGAACGTTCGTCAAGGTCACATTTTTTACGGGGCTCTCTTCCCGACCTTTGATAAGGATTCCATATTTACCACCATTGGCCACCTGAATATCCGATAAATGGATGTTTTTTATTGTGGGAATAAAATCCCCTTCTTGATTGGCATAGATACCATAATATGTATTGATGCGCAAAACGGCCTCTTTAACTTGACCCACCTGAATATTCTTTACAAAAATATTTTCCACGAAACCGCCCCTCAGCGTATTGGTCTTGATTCGAATAGCACGTTCCAATTCAGGACTGTCCATTTTACAATTCCGTACAAAGACGTTTCTAACGCCTGCCGATATTTCGCTGCCCATAACCACACCACCATGGCCATCTTTCATAATACAATTTTCGACCACTATATTCTCGCTTGGTATATTTTCTCTACGCCCGTCATCATTTCTACCCGATTTTATAGCAATACAATCATCACCCGTGTCGAAGGTACAGTTCGTAATATGAACGTTCTTGGCATATTCAGGATTGCATCCGTCATTGTTAGGACCATGACTGCTGACCGTAACACCGTCGACGGTAACATTATTCGATTTTATAGGATGAATGACCCAAAACGGAGCATTCGTAAAAGTAACGCCTTGGATCAATACGTTTTCACATTCAAAAGGCTCGAGAAAAGTAGGCCGTAACTCATGGCCTTCACCAAAAATACGTTCGGAAACCGGGGTACCCTTCTCATTCATAATACGTAAGCGAGGCAAGTTATGCGCGTCTTTCTGTTCCGGTGTATTCTCTTTATGCCCATACTTGCTATTGCCGCACCAGGGCCACCAGTTTTCATTGTCCGCCTGACCATTAAAAGTACCTTTGCCCGTGACCGCAATGTTCTTTTGCCTATAAGCATAAATAAGAGGTGAGTAATTCATAAGCTGTACACCCTCATAAGAAGTATGCACCAAGGGTAAATATGCACTTTTATCTGTGGTGAACACTACCGTTGCGCCTTCTTCCAAATGAAGATTGACATTACTTTTCAAGTGAATGGGGCCTGTTAAAAATTTTCCAGCAGGTACAAGAACCTTTCCGCCACCTGCATTGTGGCAGTTTTCGATCGCATCTTTGAACGCTTTTGAATTGTCGGTTTGACCATCCATTACCGCACCAAAATCCGTGATATTAAAAATTTGATCCGGAAATTCAGGTACCACGATACGCTTGATAATTTCATCTGCCGCATCAAAAGCGTCGACCTCGACATTGATTGCTTCTGTCGCCTTCTGCTTTCCTTGTTTACAGGAAGAGATAGCACTCAAAAAAATAAATAAGCAAAGTAAGCGTACAATTGGGTAAAACCGGTTAAGCAACATAGATTTCATGTAATCGATTACACTAATATAGAAAAGCTAATTTTATTTACATAAAATACTTTGATAAATTTTTATTTTGTATCTGATTTACGATAGTTGTCCGGCAACTTTATCATCATGGTTAGTACCACTTAAAAGCAAAATAAGAGCATGGTTCACCGGTCGGATTTCGAACCCCATGTGTAGAACCCGAATTTATAAAATAGAAATCTCCTGCACCACCACTATACTCCTTATCATCAATAGTCATTTCCGTTTGACCAGATAACATCAGAATAATCTCTGTTTCAATGTGCTTGTGTGGTGCATGGCTCGGTCCCTTTTTATTTAGTTGAGTCGTGTGCATTTCAATTCGTTCGCACATTGCGGAAGGCCTATCGAAATAAGGTCGGCCACCCCCACGCTCACTTGGCTTAAATACCAAATCATCAGGATTCAATCGCAGCGAACCTCCATTTGAAAGTCCTCTTTCAATTTGCATGGGTTTCTTTGACCGGTAACGCATGACATAATAGGTCAGGTTTCCATCTCCAACATTTTCGAGAGAATGCAGCTGCTGGGGCAATAGCAAAATCACGCCCCCTGCCTTTAATATTTTACTTTGGTCATCAAAAGTGACCTTGGCCTCGCCTTCTTTGATTATAATCAGTTCTTCGATATCTTCATTGGCATGTAGCGTGCTTGGTTTCGCACCTTTCAGCTGGGTAGAGGCATGAATTCCAAGATATTCAAAATGGGGGGAAGTTCCTGCAAGAATAATCCTCGACTCTCGATTCTCAGAAAATTTTACCGGGTGGTCGGCCCAGCGATATATACCTTCTTTTACTTTCTTCGTTTGGGAAAAAATGACCACCGTAAAGAGAAATAAGACTACTGTCGATATAGGTTTCATAATAGCACGTTTTGAATGATGATGAACGGAACCGTAAGGTACAAAATGGACTTCACTAAATTAAGCACTTATTATAGTATCAATGCCTTTTGGGATAAGGGCGCCCGTTTATTACTACAAAAACGCCATGTATCGTTTTATCGATTCCTGATTGTTTCATTACAAGATGCAACCAGTCCAACGAAATATACGGCATCCCTTTTAACCTAAACTTGCATAGTTCACCCTCTTTTTAGTAATTTCTAAGCATCGATGTTCCGCGCTTGCATAACTGAACGGAGAGCCCCCAAGGGTCTCGTAGCATGACAAGTTGGGTACCATCTTCGAACGTATCGTCAGAAACGAAACTGGCTCCGGCCGCTTCCAAACGCTTTCTATCGGAATCAGGAGCTTCAGATACAAATGCCAAGTGCACAATTAATGGACTCATATTTCTATAATCAGGTACTTGATCAATCGGGTTTTTATAAATTTCAATCATCGTATTTCCACTCTCATCGGCTAAAAAAGTCATAAAAGGATGTTCTTTGATTTGCTTGGCTATGGATAGACCCATGTGTTTCACATACCAATCTGCCATTTCTAGTGGGGCTTCTACGTTAATTGCAAAGTGTTCCAATTTCATAATTCTTCAGTCTAAAAGGTTCTATAATTTGTGCTTATAATTTCGCTAGTGCGCCCATTTCCGGTCCAATATCGTAATTGGTCTTATGGTGAGGCAATATATTCAAATAAACGATCATTTCATTTTTTGAATCGTGCGTATTCACTTTTACCCTTTCGCGGCATGCCGCTTTCGATATTTCATGGGGGACTGTTCGTGTAACCCGTTAAATTTTTTGTAGAAGAATGGCAGGGATTCATAACCGCAATCAAAGGCTATTTGCGATACCGAAGCATCAGTATCCAATAACATTCTTACTGCTATATTGATACGATATTCATTTAAAAAAGTAAAAAATGGGCGGCCCATCATTTTGGTAAAAAATCGGGAAAACGATTGTTCTGTCATGTTGACCAGTTCGGCGACCTCTTTTAAATAAACTTTCCGTTTAAAATTTTCTGCTACAAAATCATGTATTCTAGCCATGCGATTACCATATTCGGAAGGAATATCGTTTATAAAGCTTACTTCAGATAGCGTTTTATATGAGCATTTTGAAAGTTCGACAAGGGCAGTTAGTAACTGAATATATAAATCGTGCCCCTGCAGCTGTGAAAAGGACTTTAATAATGGTACTACATGTGCTGTTTCAGTTTTATCAAAAATAAGTCCTTTAGATGCCGTTCTAAGCATATTAAAAACATCGGACAATTCGGGAACTTTTGGAAATACCTCCATATTCCATTGCACCACCATCGACTTTGATTGTCCGCTTTGCTGCGTATTATTTTTCCAACAATGCGGGAGATTCGAGCGTAATAGCACTAACTCTCCCGGTTCATATGAGCCAACATAGTTACCGATGAATTTCGTACCGACGCTTTCTTCAATATAAGTCAGTTCATGTTGTGGGTGAAAATGCCATGGCGTTTCAAAGTTCTTTTTGTCATGATAGAAAGCCGTGATGGTCTTCTGCGCTCCTAAATGAATGGGTTCTAAAATCGGGTCCATGGCTCGTTCGAATAAAAATAATAGGATACCTTATCTAACATTCAAAAGATAGACTTGCTCCTTTTAATAATTTATTTTATCCTAAAATAGTAAAAATGTATCTAAAAACGACAGAATAGTTTATTTATTGGTCAAAAAAGGCTACTTCTAAATACAATTTTATACCCATTTTTGTAAACCACATCGAATCAACACATTAAGACAACAACCATGAAAAAAAGTGAACTTCCGGATCCGTTTGAAAAAGCCCGATCAGCTAAAGGCTATGGCGAGATGAACGATCAAAATGATCCGGTAACCATGCTTTTACGACATAAAGATGTCCGCAAAAGTGCCCATAACTGGAAAACATTTACCTCGGCGGCCATACCTGGCCGTATTGTTGTTCCATCGGAAGTCAATATTCGCGACACCCGTCAAATTCCTTTTGAGGTAGACCCCCCGGTTCATGGTGCCTATCGCGCCATTGTCGAACCGTGGTTCAAGCGTCCGTTGCAACCCGATTATCAAAAAAAATTAGCTTCGCAAATTTCCGCCATTATCGATGAAACATTGGAAAAAGGTGTTGTAGAAGTTGTCAACGATTTCGCTCTTCCTCTGCAATCAAGGGCGTTAACACTTTTATTAAATACACCTTTTCACGAATCTAAAACTTGGATTTCATGGGGTACGCATGTTTTCAGAAGTGAAGGGGAAGCATTGGATGGCGACAAAGCCAACATTCTTTATGATTATATAGATGCCCAGATCGATCGTGCCATTAAAAACCCTGGGGAAGACATGTATTCGGTGTTATTATCCTCTGAATTCGAAGGAAGAAAACTCACTAAAGAAGAAGTCAAGGGTGTAATGGTTCTGACCTTTGCCGGCGGTCGTGATACCGTAATCAATGCGGTCACAAACGCAATCGCCTATTTGGCCGAACATCCTGAATCACTTGAACGTTTGCGCAATGAACCTGAAATTACAGGTAAGACCGTAGAAGAGATGATCCGTTATTTTTCCCCTTTGACACATATGGGTCGTGTTGTAACCGAAGACACCCATGTTTGCGAACATGCGGTAAAGGTCGATAGTCGTATTTCTTTATGCTGGGCTTCTGCCAATAGGGATGCCTCCGTTTTCGAAAACCCTAATGAAATTGTTCTAGATCGTAAAATAAATCCGCATGTAGGTTTTGGTTTTAGTCATCATAATTGTTTGGGTGCATCGCATGCCCGGCAGTTAATGAAAATTCTGTTGAACACCTTAGCGGGAAAAGTAGCCTCTTTCGAGATTCAAGATTATCAGGAAAATATAGAAGACCTCAACGAGTTTCAACGAAAAGTTGGCTATAACCACATCAACGTAAAATTTAATCCATTAAACAAATAATCCATGGCGAAAATCACATTTATTACCAGCGCAAACGAAACAATAACTTTAGAAGGTACCGAAGGCTCGGTCATGGCACTTGCCGTTGAAAACGGAGTCAGAGGCATAGACGGAGATTGTGGAGGTGTTTGTTCTTGCGCTACCTGTCACGTTCATGTAGCACCCGATGATATGGATAAGACGGGCGTAGCCAGTGAAATTGAGAGCGATATGTTGGAGCTGGACGATAACGCAGATGAATACAGCCGTTTATGTTGCCAATTGGAAATTAGTGATGCTCTTGATGGAGTAGTATTAACGGTTGCCAAATAACCTAATAAATAGATGTCGGATAATCTAACGAACCCAAAAATCTGTGTCGTAATCGGTGCGAGTCACGCGGGCGTAAACTTTGCCTTTGCATTACGAAGGGAAGGCTGGCAAGGCGAGATTATCTTATTTGACTCCGATCTCGAACTTCCATACCATCGCCCTCCCCTATCGAAAACTTATTTGACCAGCGATGACGGTATAGAAAAAAATCTTTTGAAATCGGCCGAAAGCTACCAACGCGATAATATTTCACTGAGGCTCGGTATAACAGTAGCTGACATTGATCGTGAGAAAAAAAATATCGTCTTGGGCGACGGTAGTCTACAAGCCTATGACAAATTAGTAATTGCTACCGGTGCACGACCAATTATTCCGGCAATACTTGGGGTAGCTACAGCTAAAAATCTATTTCCATTACGCACCGCTTCAGATGTTTCAAGCATACGGGACTGCATGAAAAGCGGGGCCATTAAAAAAGTGGTCGTCATCGGCGGAGGGTATATCGGTCTTGAAACTGCAGCTTCTTTACGAAAATTAGGTGCTGATGTGACCGTATTAGAGCGTGAAGAACGTATTTTATCTAGAGTTACGGCCCCAGAAATGTCCGTTTTCTTTCAACAGCTTCACGCGCAACACCAAGTCGATGTACTTACCTCTAAAAATGTAATTTCTATTGAATCCCACAACGAATACAATGAAGTAATCTGTGCCGACGACACCCTTTATAGGGCCGACATGATCATCGTGGGCGTAGGTATTCATGTCAACAAAGAAATAGCCGAAAAAGCCGGATTAACCATACAAAACGGCATAAAAGTAGATGCTTCCGCCAGAACAAGTGATGAACACATTTATGCCATCGGCGATTGTACTTTTCATCACAATCTACACTATAATCGTTTTATCCGCCTTGAATCGGTACAAAATGCAGTAGATCAGGCTAAGGTTGCAGCGGCGGCCCTCTGCAATAAAAAACCAGTTTACGATGCAATACCTTGGTTCTGGTCAGATCAGTACGATGTTAAGTTACAAATGGTGGGCCTTTCCCAAGGTTATAATCAAGTTTTGGTGCGAAGAGATTCAGAAAACGATAAAAGTTTTTCGGTTTGGTATTTTAAAGACGCTATTCTTTTGGCCGTGGATGCTATTAACAATGCAAAGGCATATGTTTATGGCACTAAATTCATCAAAGGCCGACAAAAAGTAGATCAATCGAAACTGGTAGACCTTTCAGTGGAATTCAAGCCGGCAAATTTATTATCCGAATAAACTATTTTACAAAAAATAAGGGCAACCTTTATAAATAAATAATATATGTCAATTCAATCAAAGAGTGCGGTTGCCAAAGGTGATGGTACCTTTACCATTGCAAACGTAACCCTCTCCGACCCGCAGAAAGATGAAGTTTTGGTAAAGATTAAAGCCGCTGGTCTTTGCCATACCGATTATGATTCACTTTCTTGGGGCAAACCCATTGTGATGGGCCATGAAGGCGCGGGCATTGTTGAAAAAGTGGGCTCGGCAATCGATGACTTTAAAGAAGGAGATCAAGTAATCTTAAATTGGGCGACCCCCTGTTTGAAATGCTTTCAATGTCAAGAAGGCAACCAACATATCTGCGAAAATAATTCACCAGTCGTCGCAGGAGGTAATGGCCATACCCCTGGCCACGCTCGTTTACAAAGTACCCAATGGAACGGAAAACCCATCAAACGCTCCTTTAATCTGGGTACGCTAAGCGAATATGCGCTGGTCAAAGAAGCTGCATTGGTCAAAGTACACGAACAAAATCTTAATTTTTCAGCGGCCAGCATCATTAGCTGTGGTGTGATGACGGGTTACGGTTCCGTAGTAAATTCCGCTAAAATCGC
Organism: Kriegella aquimaris; assembly: GCF_900103215.1. GTDB lineage: Bacteria > Bacteroidota > Bacteroidia > Flavobacteriales > Flavobacteriaceae > Kriegella > Kriegella aquimaris. The sequence continues at coordinate 13,312 of NZ_FNGV01000007.1, read as the reverse complement.
GGCAGGAAGTTCAGTGGTGGTCTTAGGTTGCGGTGGTGTGGGACTAAATGTTATTAATGCCTGTGAAATTTCTGGTGCAGCCAGCATTATTGCTGTTGACATCAATCCAAAAAAACTGGAACTTGCCAAACAATTTGGTGCGACAACTGTAATTTTAGCCGATAAAGCGGATAAAGGCCTGAGCGAAGTGGCAAAAAAAGTAAAACAAATGTTTAAGGGCAGAGGAGCCGATTATGCCTTTGAATGCACGGCCATTCCGGCGTTAGGCGCAGCACCTTTGGCAATGATACGAAATGCGGGTACGGCTATACAGGTTAGTGGTATCGAGGAGGAAATCACCATTGACATGCGGTTGTTCGAATGGGACAAAATTTACATTAACCCCCTATATGGAAAATGTCGCCCACAAATCGATTTTCCAAAATTGATGCAACTTTATAAAAAGGGAGCCCTTAAATTAGACGAAATGATTACCCGAGAGTACAAACTTGAAGATTTACAGCTGGCATTCGATGATATGTTATCTGGAAAAAATGCCAAAGGCGTAGTGGTTTTTGAATAGATTCACTACGAATTAAAGTCTCGAATACTTACGTGAAATTTAAAAAAGAATCAATTTGTATCACACCAATTTCTTTTACCCGATTGATTCTAAATAGCAAAACCAAATGAGTAGTTTTAGAACTATAGAACTTTCGGATGCCCGTTATGAAAATGAGGGATTGCGGTTTCTGACGGTAAAAACAAACAATTTGAAAGGCAGGGGCGATATTTGTCTCTATGTACCCGAGGTAGACCAAAATATTACCAATCTACCTATTTATATTCTTTTACACGGTGTATATGGAAGTGCTTGGGTATGGGCCATGAAAGGAGGCGCACACCGAACGGCAAAAAAACTTATGGATGCTGGGACCATTCGACCTGCTATCATTGCCATGCCCTCGGATGGACTCTGGGGCGACGGTTCAGGATATCTGACACATCAAGAAAAGGACTTTGCAGCATGGATCGTATCCGACGTGCCCAAAGCCATTATCGAAAATATTCCCCAAGCAAGTAATACTTCGGAGCTTTGTATTGGTGGTCTCTCTATGGGTGGTTACGGCGCATTGCTTTTAGGAGTGCAAAATGCGAATAAATTCAAGGCCATTTCAGCCCACAGTGCCATCACAAAATTTGAAGATATGGGTGATTTTGTGGAAGAACCGCTTAGCTCTTATGCCATCAATGGCTCCGAAACAGCTGTTATCGAAGCCATTAAGAAACATCAGAACAACATACCAACCCTTCGTTTTGACTGTGGAACTTCCGATGACTTACTGGAGGCCAATCGCATTCTACATCAAGAATTACTCGATTTGAATGTAAATCATACGTATCAAGAATTTGAAGGCGGTCACGAATGGCCCTATTGGACAGAACATGTGAAAGACAGTTTTCTTTTTTTCAATGCGCAATTAACGTAACAAAAGAAAAATAGAACGGTTCACAGCCTAGTATGTGCCGACGGCTATATTCGACATATTTTTCAAGAATCAGTTCTTGACCTTACAGTTTTTCTTTTTTCGGTTCACAGTAAATCAAAGACCGAAGCCCGGTTGGGAGACCTTACCTAGTGCTTATTTTCAAAATTGCAGTAAATATTTATTGATAACTCTATCAATTCATAATTGAATACTACAGTTGATTTTGCAAAAATGCAATCCTTCGTAGTCCTTTTCTACTTCAATTACGTAAATCCTAAGACAAAGTTTAACCATTCATCGGTAAATAATCACTATCTTAAGAAAGTATTCTTACAAAATTTAAATAATTGAGTATAGCCAAAAACAATTCAGATTCACAGGAGCAATATCAGAAAATTTTTATTGAACAGGCATCTACTGCAATGGCCATGGTCGATAATAACATGTGTTATATCGCCGCATCTCAATCATGGATAAAGGATTATGGGCTTGAAGGAAAAGAAATTATAGGTCGTTCCCATTACGATATCTTCCCAGAAATTGGCGATGACTGGAAAGCTATGCACAAACGATGTCTCAATGGCGCTACTGATATTTGCGAAGAAACAATGTTTCAACGTGCGGATGGTTCTATACAATGGATTTATTGGGATGTTCGCCCTTGGTTCATAACGGAGAACAAAATTGGTGGCATTTTGATGCATACCGGCGACATTACCCGTCAAAAGGAAAAGGAGTTGGAAAGAACTCGAATCGAGAAAATACTTGATAAAACAAATACGATTGCCCGTATAGGAACATGGGAAGTGGACCTCATTACCAATACAGTCTTTTGGAGTAAGATAGTTCGTGAAATACACGAAGTGCCAAACGATTACCAACCAACTTTGAAGGCTTCTGAAAATTTCTATGAGGAAAGGGTAAGTCGTACTCGATTTATAAACACTGTCAAAGATGCACTGATACATGGTACGCCTTTTGATTTAGAGTTGGAAATCATTACTGCCAAGGGCAACCCCACTTGGGTACGCGTCGTGGGCCAGCCCGAGCTGGTCGATGGTCAATATAGCCGGCTTTTTGGTATAATTCAAGACATCAATAAGGTAACACAGTCAGAAAAAGCCTTAAATAAAGCACATTCTGAATTGCAAGCTATTTTCAATTCAGAAGCCTTGGCCATTATAACTACCGACAAAAATGGTATCATTAATCGTTTTAATCACGGTGCAGAGGTTTTATTGGGCTATTCTACCGCAGAAGTGGTTGGTCAAAAAAGACCCGGAATGTATCTTTTCAGAGAAGAAATCATTAAGTTTAAAAATGATATGGCGAAGATATATGGCAAAGACCCATCTACCTTTGATCATTATGTGGATATTCCTGAAGAGGATTTAAACGATACCCGAGAATGGACCTATCGCAGAAAAGATGGTTCAAAAGTCCCGGTTCTCTCTAATATCACAGCAATTAAAAATGGGAAAAATAAGAATCAAGGTTTTATAGCGGTTTCGAATGATATATCCGAAATTAAGAAGGTAGAGAATGAACTGCTTAAAAAAAATGAGCTGCTAAATTTCGCCGAGCAGATTAGTTTGATTGGAAATTGGCAATGGGACACCCTTATCGATAAGGTACAATGGTCACAAAATCTCTATAGGACTTTTGAACTTGACCAAGAAACAATTGAACTGAAGTTTGACACCTATTTTAGTTTCGTCCATCCAGAAGACAAAGAAATAGTTACCCAACATTTTGCCAAGGCCGCAAACGAAAAAAGGTTTGACAGCATTACGCACCGTATTGTAACTACTACCGGAAAATTAAAAACGATTCAACTTTTAGGAAAAGTCATTGCCAACGAGAAAGGTGAAATCATAGAAATGATCGGTACTTGCCAAGATGTGACCGAAATAAAAATGGCTGAAAAGAAGTTCAAGGGGCTTCTAGAGTCTGCCCCAGACGCGATGGTAATCGTAAATGAAAAAGGAAAAATACAGCTTATCAATAAACAATCCGAAAAATTATTCGGCTATACACCTGAAGAATTATTTGATCAATCGGTTGAAATCTTAATTCCTACGAGATTTACCCCTAAACATACAGCACACCGCGATGGTTTCTTCCATTCCCCAAAGACTAGAGAAATGGGTGAGGGCAAGGAATTGTACGGTCTGAAAAAAAATGGAGAAGAGATACCGATTCAAATAAGTTTAAGCCCACTTCACACAGAGGAAGGATTATTGGTTTCCGCGGCTATACGCGATATTACAAAACAAAAATTGGCCGAGCATAAACTCATTGAGGCAAAAGATAATTTAGAAGTCGTAGCGCAAAAATTATCGGATCAGAACAGACAACTCGCCGATTTCACCCATATAACTTCGCATAATTTGAGGGCACCCGTGGCCAATCTTAATTCGTTGTTAGAAATTTATAATTATACGGAAGGTGAAGCAGAACGTAAAGATTTGTTCAACAAGTTTGAAACGGTCATTCAGCACCTCACTTTAACACTGAACACTTTGGTCGAAGCATTAAAAACTAAAATTAGCGATTCTAGTGAAGATTTAGAAGATGTTGACCTAAATCAGGTTCTTAAGAATACGAAAGAAATTTTGAGCGGTGAAACCTTAAAGTCAGGAGCCATAATAACGAGTGACTTCTCCAAAATTTCCAACATTCGCTACAATAAGATTTATTTAGAAAGTATTTTTCTTAATTTGGTCGGAAATTCAATAAAGTATAAATCCGATGAACGGAAACCTGAAATACTTATTTCCTCTTTCATTGAAGACGGTAAGGTAGTTCTAAAGTTTAGCGATAATGGCCTTGGTATCGACTTAGAGAGGCATGGTCATAAGTTGTTCGGATTGAATAAGGTCTTTCATAGGCACCCAGATGCAAAGGGTGTCGGACTATTTTTGACAAAGACCCAAATTGAAGCAATGGGAGGCGCGATTTCAGCAGCCAGTGAAGTAAATGTGGGTACAACCTTTACCATAAATTTTAATTAACATTTTATGAAAAAACTTTTAAAAGCTTGTATAGTCGATGATGATTCAATCTATCGATTCACTATGGTCAAAACACTGGAATCTACCCAGTTGCCTATGGATATAACGGCATTTTCAGATGGAGAGGAAGTCCTCGATTTCATCGTTGCCAACCTTGATAAAGATTCTGAACTACCCGATGTTATTTTTCTAGATATTGATATGCCGGTCATGGACGGTTTTCAGTTTATGGATGCATACTTAAAAATTAAAGACGAAGTTGTTAAGAACATCACCATATATATGGTCTCTTCTTCACTCGATCCGGTAGATATTGCGAAAGCACATAAAATAAGTGCTATTTCCGATTATATAGTAAAACCAGTGGGATCGGTGCGATTGAAATCGATTATCGAGGCATTGTTATCTGAAAAGAAAGAGGCGTCATAAGACCGGCCAGATCGTTTCATATAAGTAACAAAAAGGCGGTTAATGCAGCACTAATTTTTTAGGTATCACCTCCATCTCCACTATTGCGTTTCCATTCCTCGAATTCTTCCCGTATTTTTTTATCTACCAACGGGTAAAGACCAATAATCGATGTTCCTCCTTGCACTTTTTGCATCACAAATGCTTCGAACAAATTCATCTGTAGGCATTCATCAGCAACATCTTCGGTAATAGCCGCAGGTATCACCATAACCCCGTCATCATCACCAACCAGCATATCACCCGGAAAAACGGCAACATCACCACAAGCAATAGGCTCATTGATTGCAATAGCTTGGTGCAGTGTTAGATTGGTAGGTGCAGATGGTCTTACGTGATAAGACGAAAAAGGTAAACCCGCAATTTCGGCCGAATCACGAAATCCACCATCGGTTACGATTCCTGCAGCTCCCCTCACCATCAATCGCGTGACCAAAATCGAACCTGCCGAAGCGGCCCTCGCATCTTTTCTACTATCGATCACCAAAACAGACCCTTGAGGGCAATCTTCTACTGCCACTCTTTGCAAGTGTTTGGGATCTCGGAAGACCTCGATCGGATTCAAATCTTCCCGTGCAGGAATATATCTCAAAGTATAGGCCTCCCCCACCATTGTTGGCCTATTCAATTTAAGCGGTTTGACACCTTGAATAAATTGATTTCTCAAACCCCTCTTGAAAAGACAAGTAGCAATCGTCGCTGTACCCACTTTTTTCAATTTCTCTTTGATATAATTCTGAATTTCATCCATATCAATTTTCTGTATATTTAAAATATTAAGCTTTACGCCAAGTTTCCCTTAAAAAGTCTAAATCTTTTTTCATTCGGCTAAAAACCGTCTCTTTATCAATCGTCAGCGTGGAGGCCCCATGCTCTGCACCACCTAGGTCATATTCTAAATGAAGCGATATAGGCACATTGATGCCATACTTTTTAAGTAATGAAAAGTAACGCTTAAAGTCTACCATACCCTCGCCGAGAGGTGTATTTATGGGTTGCCAATTCCCATCAACAGTGCCCCATTTGAAATCTTTGATGACTATCGATTTAATAAAGGGTCGTATCAGTCGCAAACCAAGTTCCCAACTGCCACCACCTTCAACAACCGCGTGTCTTATATCGTACTGACACCCCATATACGCAATATCGGTCTCTTTCAAAATGAGAGGCAAATCCCATATCGGTGCGCCCACATGGTTTCCTGCGTGATTTTGATAGCCCCCGATCAACCCCAACTCTTGGTTGAGCCTTGCGACATTCTTGAATTGTTGACCAAAAATGGTTTGGCTTTCGGCGATGGTCCTATCCATAGGGTAATCAAGCCAACCTGTTCGATAATGGGTAAAGCCCAAATTGCTAGCCGTCTCCAGCACTAATATTTGTTCTTTATTCGTAACATCTAAAACGTTCGTGGTCATTGTTCTGGGTTTTAGCCCGAATTTGCTCATCGCCAACGCGGCTTTTGGCAAATCGACTTTGACCTTCTCGGGCAATACATGACCTTTTGGCCTTACCGTCAAATCTATTCCGTCGAACCCTAGTTGGGCCGCCGCCTCCGCCATACCGTTATAGTCAAGAAATTGCAAATGCTTTGAAAAGATATGGACTTCGATATCATCCTTCAATGGAACAGGACCTTTATAAAACGGATTTTCAATGCTAATCAACGGAGTTGCAACCAACGCAGTTGCCGATAGCTTCACAAATTCTCTTCTTGAAAATTCTGAACTTTTATTTTTCATTTTTAAGAGGTATTTTTTCTTGTTAATCGGTTGTATTTGTGTTAAAAATTTGCCAGTCTTACAAATATACTTATTTTTGGTAAACCAATTTGGTTAACCAATTATTTAATTATAGTTATTTTACACTAATAACTGTCTTGAGAATTCACACTCATCGAAGTATTTATTTATAAAATGAAGAAATCATTACTTATTCTATCTCTGTTTTTTTTACTTCTATCCTGGAGTAAAAAAACTGATTTGACTACTATTAAAGTTAGCAATATCGATGAGCTAAATGAGGCTATTTCCCATGCTAAAGCTGGTCATCATATAGTTTTGGCCAATGGTATCTGGAAAGATGTTCAGATTAAATTTATAGGCGAAGGAACCGAAGACAAACCAATTACTATTGAGGCCGAAACACCCGGGAAAGTATTTATTGAAGGGGTTTCTAATTTAGAAATTGCCGGGAATTATTTAATCGTTAAAGGCCTGTATTTTAGAAATGGTTATACCCCAACCAAAAATGTAATTGCTTTTAGAACAAACGAAGAAAAAGTAGCCAACTACTCTAGAGTCACTAATTGTGTAATTCTAGATTACAATCAGCAACAACGTGATAAAGATGATCTCTGGGTACAGTTTTATGGAACGCACAATACATTAGACCATTGTTATATTGCAGGTAAAACCAATGGTGGCCCAACACTTAGGGTAGACCTAAAAGGAAACCAAAGTATTAGAAATTACCATCAAATTGTCAATAATCATTTTGGTCCGAGACCTCGAAAAGGTGGCGCTAGAGGTGAAACTATTCAATTAGGTAGCAGCTTCACGTCTATGTCGCCAAGTAATACAACTATCGCCAATAATTTTTTTGAGGAATGTAATGGGGAAGTTGAGATTATTTCTAGCAAAACAAATTTTAATGAGATTAGAAATAACGTATTCTATAAAAGTGAAGGTTCTGTTGTAACACGTCATGGCAACTACGCGATAATAGATGGTAATTATTTTATTGGTGATGGCGTAAATAAAAACTATGGTGGAATAAGACTCGTAAACACCGGGCATTGGGTTATTAATAATTATTTCTATAAGATTATTGGTGAAAACTTTAGAAGTCCGTTAGCGGTTATGAATGGAATTCCAAAATCGCCATTAAATAGATACAACCAAGTAACAGATGTTGTGGTTGCCTATAATACCTATGTAGATTGTAAATCGCCATGGCAATTTGGAGTGGGAACGAATATTGAACAAAAAGATGTGCTTCCCGAATCAGAAATACGTTCGGCCAGAGCACTTAGAACTGTAGTTGCAAATAATGTTATTTATAATAAAATAGGGGATAAAAATGTAATTATTGAGCACGACAAGGCTGATGGAGTTAAATTTAAAAGCAACATTATCAATAACCAAGGTGTGACTTTTGGTGATACAGATAGAATTAAGGCAACTGAATTTGAATTGACAAAAATTGGTGAGCATATTTATTTACCTAAATTAACAGGGGAATTTGATATTTATCAAGGTTTTGGGTTTGAAACAATTACAAAGGATCTTTTTGGGAATTCTAGAGCGAATAAAAATGCAATTGGGGCAACAGTTCAAGGTGAATTGAAAGACACAAACATTTTAGATAAAACTAAATACGGAGCTGATTGGTATTCTAATGTCGTAGAAACCATACCGCCTAATGTTATAGAAGTAACAACAACTAAAGGAGAATTAGAAACTAAAATAACTACCGCTAAATCGGGAGATATTATCTCTTTAAATCCTGGAAAATACTATTTGTCAAAATCTATTGCAATTGATAAAACAATTACAATTCAATCAAAAGAAAACGACAAAGCTGAAATCATTTTTACCGGAGCAGGCAATACGCCGTTATTTGAATTAAATCCTTACGGAATCTTACATATTAAAAATGTGTCGCTTACAGGAAACGGGAAACAAAAGGCTTTTTCGAACCTAAAAGAAAATATGTCAAATCACTTTGGATTAACGGTAACAAGTTGCGATATCAACAATTTCAATTATGTGTTGAAGGCATATAAACAAACATTTGCTCAAGAAATCACCTTTAAAGATACGGCTATCACCAATTGTGAAAACGGTATAGAATTATCCGAAGAAACAAACGATAAAGGGGATTACAACGTAGAGTTTTTAACTGTTGAAAACTGTAAGTTCTCAAATGTGAACCAAAATGTGATAGATTATTATAGAGGCGGATATGATGAATCAACAATTGGCGGAAATTTATTGGTGACAAACTCTAGCTTTTCAAATTGCGGATCTAAGGAAGAAAACGGAATCTTGTTAAACACCAGAGGCATCGTAAATGTTGATATTTCAAATAATACTTTTAAAAATAATCCCGTAAAATTAGTAGCATTACTTTGGGGAGCGAAAAATAATTCACATGCCAATAATCAAATTACAAACTCAGGTCAGATTAAGGTTGAACAAAACCTGAAGATGAAATTAATGTACTAACAAATAAGATTTAGAAATAATTTCTAAAAACGAAATATGAAATCAAACAACAAGTCGAGATCAATACCAATCATAGCATTCCTATTTATGTTTATGATTATCGGCTGTAAAGCACAAGCAACTACTGTGCACGTTGACAAAAAAACGGTAAGTGCGGGCGACCATCCAAAACTCATTCTAACTAAGGCTGGTGTAGAAAGTATCAGACAGGAATTAGGCAAAGTTCCATTATTTGATACATCACTGAAGAACGTTAAAGAAGATGTAGATAAAGAAATTGCACAAGGCATTGACACGCCGATACCAAAAGATTTCTCGGGTGGATATACCCATTTACGTCATAAACAAAACTTCCTTACACTTAAAATGGCAGGAATACTTTATCAACTATTGGAAGACGAGAAATATGCTGTTTATGTTCGTGATATGCTGTTTCAATATGAAGCCATGTATAAAGACCTACCCGTACACCCAAAAGAAAGGTCTTACGCCAGAGGAAAACTTTTTTGGCAATGTTTGAATGATTCAAATTGGCTGGTGTACGTAAGCCAAGCCTATGATTGTGTTTACGATTACCTTTCACAAAAAGAACGCGAACAATTGGAGAAAAATTTATTCAGACCTTTTGCTGATTTTATCTCCATAGAAAATCCACAATTTTATAACAGAGTGCACAATCACAGTACTTGGGGCAACGCTGCCGTAGGCATGATTGGTTTGGTTATGAACGATGATGAATTAATTCAACGTGCCCTATACGGTATAAAAGATGCGAAAATAGATATACAAGCAAAAGATAATGATGGCGGACTCATCTATACCGAAGGTAAAGCGGGTTTCTTGGCAAATGTAGACGACCCTTTCTCTCCTGAAGGATACTATACTGAAGGGCCTTATTATCAGCGGTACGCCATGTACCCATTTTTGATATTTGCCCAAGGCCTACATAATGTGCGCCCCGATATAAAGATCTTTGAATACAAAGACAGTGTTTTGTTGAAATCAGTGAATGCACTAATCAACCTTTCAGATGCCGATGGTGAGTTTTTTCCGCTCAACGATGGCCAAAAAGGAATGTCGTATTATTCAAGAGAAGTAATAACCGCTGTAGATATCTCTTATAAATTTGGAGGTAAAAATCCTCAGCTTTTAAGCATTGCGGAAAAACAAGGGCATGTTCTACTTGATGATTCCGGGTTGGCGGTTGCAATAGGCATCCGTGAGGGCAAAGCAAAACCCTTTGTGAAAAAATCGATAAATCTGACTGATGGCTCCGACGGAAAGCAAGGTGGGGTTGGCATACTTCGATACGGAAACGAAGATTTAACATTGGTTTTCAAATATGCCGCTCAAGGCCTAAGTCACGGCCATTATGATAAACTATCATTCTCAATGTTTGAAAAAGGCGATGAACTTTTGCAAGATTATGGCTTGGCTCGATTTGTTAATATCGGGCAAAAAGGGGGTGGAAATTATTTGAAGGAAAATCAAAGTTATGCCAAGCAGTCTATTGCCCACAACACACTGATACAGAATGAGGTTTCCCATTTTAAAGGAGAGTATGAGATTGGCAGTAAACACCATTCTGAACTTTATTTTTTCGATACGGCAAATAGCGAAGTACAAGTAGTGAGTACGATAGAAAAGAATGCCTATCCCGGTACGGAAATACATCGCACCATGGCGATGATAAAGTCCGCCAATTTCGAAAAACCCTTTGTTTTGGACATTATGAAAATAAAGTCGGACAGCGAAAATCAATATGACCTCCCTTTCCATTTCATGGGGCAAATGATTGAGGTAAATTTTGAAAATACTGCTCCAGCAACACTGAATGTACTTGGGAAAGATAATGGGTATCAACATTTATGGCTAGAAGGTCAAGGCAAACCAGTCTCGGACAATGCCAAATTATTATGGTTGAACGCAGGTAAATTCTACACCTTAACCTCTACCGTAAATAAGACCGATGAATTTTTGTTTACCCGAATAGGCGCAAACGATCCCGACTTCAACCTTAGAAGAGATGCAGCATTTATAATTCGAAGAAAAAAATCAAAAAATACCATTTTCGTTTCCGTTATCGAACCACATGGAAGCTATAGTACGGTTTCAGAACTGGCGCTTAATTCAAATAGTAATATAGCGGAAGTAAAAGTGCGATATGACGACGAAAATTATACGGCATTAACCATAGAAGATGTTGAGGGCAACCTACAACTGTTTATTCTTTCTAATGAAGATGCATCTCAAACAAAAGAACATAAATTAAAAATAGACGATAAGGAGTACCGATGGACGGGCCCTTATCATTATAGTAACTTAAATAAATAAAGTAGAACATGGCAACATTTGGAGCGAGTAAAGATTTTTTATTGGATGAAAATCAAGATTGGGAAGTAGTTGGAGAAGGGGTTAAAAGGAAAATAATGGGGTATGATGATAAAATCATGCTGGTTAAAGTTGATTTTGCCACAGGCGGAATTGGTTACGAGCATGAACATTATCACTCACAAGTGACCTATGTAGCAAGTGGTGAGTTTGAATTTACGATTGCAGGTGAAACTCAAACAGTAAAAGGTGGTGATTCAGTGTATATTCCACCACACGCACTCCATGGAGCTACCTGTACAAAAGCGGGTATTTTAATCGACGTTTTCAGTCCTATACGTGAAGATTTTATGACTAAATAAGAACAAGTCATAAGTTTAAAAGGAAAAATCGCTGTCGTTACTGGCGGCATAAGAGACATCGGTAGGGCGATAGCATTAAAACTGGCCAATGAAGGTGCCAAAGTTGCTATCAATCATTTGAACAATGAAACCAATGCGCAAGAAACTTTGAAAGAAATCAAGGCTATGGGCGGCGAGGGAATTATTGTAAAAGATGGTATGTCATTATTAGAAAAAAATTGGGAGACGTTGCCTTTGGTATGAACGAATTAGAATTAGAGGAATCAATAGAATCTGGAGTTGGATCAGGGACCAAGTCATTTGATTCAAGTTGCAATTACCTATTGTCAATACCTATACTTATAAATCCTAATTCTAGTTACTAATTGTATGGCCATAGCGATTATATTATCACATCGGCAATTTGCCGATCGTAGCGAGCGAAATTGAGTTGTTGAGTTGTTGTATTTACCGGTCTTGACCGGGCCGGTAAATTCTTTTGAATCGATCGGTATTTAACAAACGAAACTGAAATTCTTTGATAAGAGTTTATTTTTTCTCCAGGCCGTTTATTTTTCTAATTTTAACAGACCAATCCGGTCGACCAATTTAAAAAAAGACCCCCTTAGCGTATGAAATTAGAAGTTCTTACCAATAACGAAAATAAAGAGATCCAGAACGCCATTATCTCGAAAATCCGGGAACTGATAAACTATAAGAACCTTGAACCGGGCGACAAGTTGCCTTCCGAGCGCATGCTCGCCGAAAAGTTCGGGGTAAGCAGGAGCAATGTCCGCGAGGCCATCCAGAAACTGGAATTCTACGGATTGTTATTCTCCAAGCCCCAGAGCGGCACTTTCGTGGCCGAAATAGGGCAGATAGCCATGAACGGCATTATGGAGGATATCCTGCGCCTGGAGGAACCCGATTTCAAGTCCCTGGTGGAGACCCGTATTTTACTGGAGCTCAAAACGGTCCGGTTGGCGGCACAGCGCAGGACCGGCGAAGATCTAGAAAAGATGGGGAAGGCCCTGGACGCATACAGCAAAAAGGTGCTCAACGGGGAGGATGCCGTTCAGGAAGACCTGCTTTTCCACTTGGCAATTGCCAAGGCAAGCGGCAACAGCACGATAAATACATTGATGCTGATCATCACCCCCGAGATCATCACCAATTTCGAAAAGTATCACGTTTGCGATAAGGACCAGGCCTTGATCGGCATACAGGAGCATAAAGAAATTTTCGATGCCATCAAGGCACAGAACACGCAACTGGCCAAGGAAAAAATGAAGGTCCATTTTAAAATGTTATATCAATACTGTTACAACATAACCGAATAACGGGATCAAGGGAAAGATAAAATTGCACACTTTTATTTTTCTATGAACCAATGATCTGAAGGGAAACAATACTTGAAGGACTATAAAATTCCACTTTGTCCAAACGTTCGTTTGAACAGG
>NZ_FNGV01000004.1 GCF_900103215.1 Kriegella aquimaris | reverse complement strand
GATTTGATAATAAATAAAAGCTGTTTTTGTAAATATAATATATAAGTTACGGCGCACACAGCGTTTGCGTCCGGGACAGTCCCGTAGCTCAGCTGGTTAGAGCGCTACACTGATAATGTAGAGGTCGGCAGTTCGAGTCTGCCCGGGACTACGAGGTCCAAGCGAGTGCTTGGGGACGTTCATTGATTGTAAAATATTGAATAGGAAATTTTAGAAGTTGGGTTTGTTGCGGGTTTTTTTTTGACTCATAACTCATAACTAATAACTCATGACTGAAGAAATGGGGGATTAGCTCAGCTGGCTAGAGCGCCTGCCTTGCACGCAGGAGGTCATCGGTTCGACTCCGATATTCTCCACTGTCCGGACGTTGTGTCCGGAAAAAGTTCATTGACATATTGGGACGGTGCATGTATCACTTCGGTGGTGCGTGCCCAAAGAGAAACACGAATTTTTTAAGTAAAGTACGAATTAGAATTTGCCCCGGACCTGTTCCGGGGCGCAAAGGTCTGGCGACAAGCTAGATAAGGGCGTATGGGGAATGCCTAGGCTCTCAGAGGCGAAGAAGGACGTGATAAGCTGCGAAAAGCTACGGGGATCGGCACACACGATATGATCCGTAGATATCCGAATGGGGCAACCCGGCATGTTGAAGACATGTCACCTCGCAAGAGGAGCAAACCCGGTGAACTGAAACATCTAAGTAGCCGGAGGAGGAGAAAACAAAAGTGATTCCGATAGTAGCGGCGAGCGAAATCGGATTAGCCCAAACCGTTGTTGTTTCGGCAATAACGGGGTTGTAGGACCACGATACTCGAACTGTAATGAACTAGAACGTTTTGGAAAGAACGGCCATAGACGGTGATAGCCCGGTATAGGCAAAGAGCAGTAAGACAGTGGTATCCTGAGTAGTGCGGGGCACGTGAAACCCTGTATGAATCCAGCGGGACCATCCGCTAAGGCTAAATACTCCTGAGAGACCGATAGTGAACCAGTACCGTGAGGGAAAGGTGAAAAGAACCGTGAATAACGGAGTGAAATAGATCCTGAAACCATACGCCTACAAGCGGTCGGAGCAGTGCTTGCACTGTGACGGCGTGCCTTTTGCATAATGAGCCTACGAGTTACTTTTACTGGCAAGGTTAAGGATTTAAGGTCCGGAGCCGTAGCGAAAGCGAGTCTTAACAGGGCGACCATAGTCAGTAGTAGTAGACGCGAAACCGTGCGATCTACCCATGGGCAGGTTGAAGCTGTGGTAACACATAGTGGAGGACCGAACCCGTTGACGTTGAAAAGTCTTGGGATGACCTGTGGGTAGGGGTGAAAGGCCAATCAAGCTCGGAAATAGCTCGTACTCCCCGAAATGCATTTAGGTGCAGCGTGTTATTAGTTTCATAGAGGTAGAGCTACTGATTGGATGCGGGGGCTTCACCGCCTACCAATTCCTGACAAACTCCGAATGCTATGAAATGATGTAACGCAGTGAGGGCATGGGTGCTAAGGTCCATGTCCGAGAGGGAAAGAACCCGGACCATCGGCTAAGGTCCCCAAATATATGCTAAGTTGAAGAAACGCGGTGGAACTGCCCAGACAGCCAGGATGTTGGCTTGGAAGCAGCCATTCATTTAAAGAGTGCGTAACAGCTCACTGGTCGAGCGGTTCCGCATGGATAATGATCGGGCATAAGCATATTACCGAAGCCATGGCTTTGTATTTATACAAGGGGTAGGGGAGCATTGTAGTGCCGCTGAAGGCGCACCTGCGAGGGGCGCTGGAGGAGCTACAAACGAAAATGTAGGCATAAGTAACGATAATGCGGGCGAGAAACCCGCACGCCGAAAGACCAAGGTTTCCCCAGCTATGCTAATCAGCTGGGGGTCAGTCGGGACCTAACGCGGACCCGAAGGGGGAAGTGGATGGACAACGGGTGAACATTCCCGTACCCGCACAGTGACAAAAGCGACGGAGGCGAGGAGTTGGTGCGTGCAGACGGAATTGCACGTTGAAGGGAGCAGTAATGCCCCGATAGTACGCCGAGACTACGGTCAAGGCGATAATCCAGCGTATCGACTTCCAAGAAAAGCGAACTGTGCGGCCCGTACCGTAAACCGACACAGGTGGTCGGGATGAGAATTCTAAGGCGCTCGAGAGATTCATGGCTAAGGAACTAGGCAAAATCGACCCGTAACTTCGGGAGAAGGGTCGCCCCCCTTATGGGGGGCCGCAGTGAAGAGGTCCAGGCGACTGTTTATCAAAAACACAGGGCTCTGCTAAATCGAGAGATGAAGTATAGGGCCTGACACCTGCCCGGTGCCGGAAGGTTAAGGGGAGATGTAATCCGTAAGGTGAAGCATTGAACTGAAGCCCCGGTAAACGGCGGCCGTAACTATAACGGTCCTAAGGTAGCGAAATTCCTTGTCGGGTAAGTTCCGACCTGCACGAATGGTGCAACGATCTGGACACTGTCTCGGCCATGAGCTCGGTGAAATTGTAGTATCGGTGAAGATGCCGGTTACCCGCAGTGGGACGAAAAGACCCCGTGCACCTTTACTATAGCTTCGTATTGACCTTGGTCAAGCAATGTGTAGGATAGCTGGGAGACTTTGAAGCTGCATCGCCAGGTGTGGTGGAGTCATTGTTGAAATACCAGCCTTTGCTTGTCCGGGGCCTAACCCTATAACTAGGGAACAGTGCGTGGTGGGTAGTTTGACTGGGGTGGTCGCCTCCAAAAGAGTAACGGAGGCTTCTAAAGGTGCCCTCAACACGGTTGGCAATCGTGTGTAGAGTGCAATGGCACAAGGGCGCTTGACTGTAAGGCGTACATGCCGAACAGGTTGGAAACAAGAGCATAGTGATCCGGTGGTTCCGCATGGAAGGGCCATCGCTCAAAGGATAAAAGGTACGCCGGGGATAACAGGCTGATCTCCCCCAAGAGCTCATATCGACGGGGGGGTTTGGCACCTCGATGTCGGCTCGTCACATCCTGGGGCTGGAGAAGGTCCCAAGGGTTGGGCTGTTCGCCCATTAAAGTGGCACGCGAGCTGGGTTCAGAACGTCGTGAGACAGTTCGGTCTCTATCTACTGCGGGCGTTAGAAATTTGAGTGGATCTGACTCTAGTACGAGAGGACCGAGTTGGACCGACCGCTGGTGCACCAGTTGTTCCGCCAGGAGCACCGCTGGGTAGCTATGTCGGGATGGGATAAGCGCTGAAAGCATATAAGCGCGAAACCCGCCACAAGATGAGATTTCTTTAAAGGGCCGTGGGAGATGACCACGTCGATAGGCCGTAGGTGGAAGCATGGCAACATGTGTAGCCGAGCGGTACTAATTGCCCGTTGAGCTTGCGCAAACCGCCCCCTCCCAGGAGGGGGCGAAAAACCTTTTCTCTATCCGTACACCACAAAGAAAATCCGTGCCTCTCCGAGGAAAACCGTCCCATTATTATTATGTCATATTACGACGGCACCCGGTGCCCGTAAAAAAATATTGAAGACTTAGGTGGCCATGGCGACGGGGCCCACCCCTTTCCATTCCGAACAGGGAAGTTAAGCCCGTCTGCGCCGATGGTACTGCCGAAAGGTGGGAGAGTAGGCCGCCGCCTTCCTCAAGGGCCCTTCACATTAGTGGAGGGCCCTTTTTTTATGCCCTTATTTCAAACTACTATACCTATCTATGCATCCCTGCGATAGAACTTCGGTCTTGGCCAAATAGCCGCTCATAGACCAAAATTACCCCACACCACAAAAAAAAATCACTTTTTATTTCATTCCAAAATAAATAAACAACTTCTATTCGTATATTTAAAAAATCGATAAGTTGCTTACGAATAACGCAGCATATCCATACATTAATTAAAGATTAATACCCCTTGTAATTTATGCGTATAGACACAGTACTCAAACCTGAAGACTTGCTAAATGAAATTGATGCACTTTGGTCATTGTCTGGAGAAAAAATAAAAAACATGACCACCCATTTAAAAGGTACGACCGGCTCACCTGTGGTAACCGTAAATGGACACTATGAACCGCGAAGTTGGACGGATTGGACACAAGGGTTTCAATACGGTTCTGAGCTATTACAATTTGAAGCCACTCAAGATTCTTATTTTCTAGATTTAGGTATCGAAAATATCAAAAGCAAAATGACCCCTCATGTTAGTCATTTTGGGGTACATGACCACGGGTTTAACAACTTAAGTACTTATGGGGCGATGCTCCGATTGTACAACGATGGTAAGATCTCGGAGAACGATTGGACAAAGGAATACTGCATTTTGGCCCTAAAATTATCGGCTTCGGTACAGGCACAACGGTGGACCGAAATCAAGGGAGGCGGATTTATATATTCCTTTAATGGTCCCCATTCCTTATTTGTTGATACTATTCGAACCATTAGAATTTTAGTCGCAGGTCACCAATTAAAACATTATTCCTCTGGTGAAAATGACAGTAAGACCAACCTGCTGAAAAGAGCATATCAACATGCCCTTGCCACTGCCAAATATTCGGTTTATTATGGGGAAGGTCGGGACACCTATGACATTTGGGGGCGTACTGCCCATGAAGCCGTCTTCAATACCAATGATGGAAATTTTCGATGTCCTTCCACGCAGCAGGGATATAGCGGCTATTCTACGTGGACACGTGGTTTAAGTTGGGCCATGCTGGGATTTGCCGAACAATTAGAATTTTTACAAGACCAAGACGGCTTGCCCGAACTGGATGAGCTTGGTGGAAAGGATTATATAGAAGAAACTTTTTTGAAAGCGGCTAGGGCAACTTGCGATTTCTATATTGCGAATAGCGCCTTGGATGGTATTCCCTATTGGGATACAGGTGCACCAGAACTTTTTAACTTACCGGGGTGGCGAAAGGAAAAATCAGATCCATTTAATAACTTCGAACCGATAGATAGCTCCGCAGCTGCTATTGGAGCGCAGGGCCTCCTGCGCCTTGGGAATTACCTGAGACTAAAAAACGCTAAAGACGCCGATACCTATTGGTCCGCTGGCTTGACTATTGCCAAAACCTTGTTCACTGAACCTTATCTCAGTTCAAGTGATGAGCATCAGGGACTTATTTTACATAGTATTTATCATCGTCCTAACGGTTGGGATCATATACCTGAGGGTAGCAAGATTCCAAATGGGGAAGCCTGTATGTGGGGGGATTATCACGCACGGGAGTTAGCACTTTATTTAAAAAACATTTGTACAGGGAAAGAATATTATACATTTTTTAAAAATATTACACTTTAAATGGCCAAATCAAAACCAAGATTTACTAGAGTTGCCCAATTAAAGTCTCCTCAAGATTTTATTGAACACCTCTCAACCATCGAGACCTCACTACCTTTTCATGAACAGTTAAATCCGCCAGGAGAGTCGGTATTAGGGAAATCTTTGACTTTAAAAACAGGAGAAAAAATCGGAAATCGCTTTTGTATTCTTCCTATGGAAGGATGGGATGGAACTGCCGATGGTCTGCCTACTGAACATACCAAGCGAAGATGGCATAACTTTGCAATCAGTGGCGCCAAATTATTGTGGGGCTGCGAAGCGGTTGCCGTAAATCGGGAAGGGCGGGCCAATCCGAATCAACTTATGATTAATAGAGGTAATCTCGATGCCTTTAGAAAATTATATACTGATGTGGTTGCGACCCATGAAGGGAAATTTGGAACATCCGACGATTTACTCGTGGGGTTGCAATTGACTCATTCGGGCAGGTTCGCAATACCCGACCTTGACAGAGCTCGAAAACCTAAAATACTCTACCGGCATTCGGTTCTTGATAAGAAATTTAATCTTCCCGAAGGTTATCCCGTACTCTCAGATGAGGAAATAGATAATTTGGTAGCGGATTTTGTCAAAGCGGCTAGCCTTGCCAAAGAAGCTGGTTTTCAGTTTGTAGATGTTAAGCACTGCCATGGTTATTTAGGGCATGAATTTTTAAGTGCTAAAAATCGCGATGGTAAGTATGGAGGTTCCTTAAAAAACCGGATGCGTTTTTTGACTTCGATAGTTGAAGGTATTAAAGCTACTAGCAATATCCCCGTGGCGGTGCGCCTAAGTGCTTTTGATTTTGTGCCTTATAAGAAAAATGATGAAAATATTGGTATTCCTGAAACCTTGGCAGAAGGTTACACTGAGGCCTTTGGAGGAGATACCTCTGGAATAGGTATTGATTTGACGGAAGTCTTTGAGCTGCTTGAATATTTTGAAGAGCTGGGTATTGAAATGGTCTGTATTACGGCAGGAAGTCCTTATTATGTTCCGCATATTCAACGACCGGCAATATTTCCACCTTCTGATGGATACCTTCCTCCCGAAGATCCATTAATCGGTGTGGCAAGACAAATACAGATAACCCATGAAATAAAAAAGAGATTTCCGAATCTTGTAATCGTTGGATCGGCTTATTCTTATTTGCAAGAATGGCTGCCCCATGTGGCAGAGGCTGTGGTCGAAGAAGATATGGCCGATTTTGTTGGCTTGGGAAGAATGGTGCTTAGCTATCCGGAGATGCCTGAAGATATATTGAAAGGTAGCACGCTTGTACGAGGTAAAATATGTCGCACTTTTTCAGATTGTACTACCGCCCCTAGAATCGGTATGATATCGGGCTGTTTTCCTCTCGATTCCTATTATAAGAAGATGCCCGAAGGTAAACTGTTGAAAGAATACAAAAAGGGAATCGAACTATGATCAAGAACGTTTTAATTACGGGCGGGTCACGCGGTATTGGACTCGGAATCGCCAAAGAATTGGCTCGTATGGGCTGTAATTTGGCCATTAACGGAATGCGATCAGCAGATAGGGTGCTCGACGTAGTTCAAGAACTAAAGAATCTTGGTTCTGAAGTTATTTATTGCCAGGGCGATGTTTCTTCCGTGGCGGATCGTAAGCGTATTATGGAAACTGTTTTAAGTACGTTTGGCCGGTTGGATGTCTTGGTGAATAATGCAGGGGTAGGGCCCGAAAGGAGAACCGATCTTCTCGAAACTACCGAAGAGAGTTATAATCGGGTGATGGGCATCAACCTTCAAGGGCCATTTTTTCTTACCCAAACTGTGGCGGCTAATATGATTGCCAGTAAATCCGCGAATAAGGAAGTTGAGGCCTGTATCATAAATATTTCATCAATGAGCGCCACTCATGCGTCGATAAACCGCGGCGAATATTGCCTTTCCAAAGCTGGAATGAGTATGATGACCAAATTATTTGCGGCCAGGCTAGGAGAATATGGAATTCCTGTTTACGAGGTGCGTCCGGGAATAATTGAAACGGATATGACTTCAGGTGTACTTCAGAAATATCAGAAATTAATTGATGAGGGACTTACCATTGAACCTCGTCTCGGTCGTCCTGAAGATGTGGGCAGAGCTGTAGCTGCTTTGGTTAAAGGCGATTTTCCATACGCCACGGGTCAAGTCGTTATGATTGATGGCGGTCTGACCATTCCAAGATTATAAAATATAATTATGAAAATGAAACGAACTACTTTGTTAAGGGTATTGGATTGTCTTGCAATACTCACCTTCATCGCTACTTTTAGCCCTCTGGTTATCCCTGAAAATGAAATCAGGCCTTTCTTAATGGGAATACCTTATACCATGTGGATGGGTTTTTTGGTCAGTGTGATTTTTGTTGTATTGGCCTATTTTGTTTCAATCATTAATAAAGAGGAAAGAAATGCTGATTAAATTTATTATAGCTAGTGTTGTTTATCTAGGAATACTTATTTTTTTGGTCAGGCGAACCCGATTAAAAGAAAAGACAACATCAAATTATTTACTAGGTGGTGGCAACATTGGCTTTGTCATCGGTTTGTTTACCACTGCTGCGACCCTCTTTAGTGCTTTTACAGTGGTGGGTATGCCCGACTTTTTCAGAACGCATGGTGTCGGAGCATGGATTTTTCTTGCAGTTTCCGACACAATGATGGTTTATGCGCTTCTTCGTGTAGGCGAGATATTGAGAAGAAAGGCACGAAAACTTGATTTTAAGGGAATGTCGGGCCTTATGGCCACGACCTATGAAACAAAATTGGCAGGATATGTAGCCTTTGGTGGCGCGGTCATTTTTTTGATTCCTTATATAGCCGTTCAGATAAGCGGAATTTCGATTTTTCTTAATGCAGCCTTTCCCGATGCCATTCCGGTGTGGGCATGGAGCTTGATTATTGTCGGAATTATGATTGTTTACAGTGAAACGGGTGGGCTTAGGGCGATTATGTACAACGATACCCTGCAGGGAATTCTTCTTTTTGTGACAATTTGGATAATAGGTTGGAATTGTATCGACCACTTCGGGGGTATTACTTCTATGTTCGAAAAAGTGGCATTGGTCAAAGAGGAATTATTGTCAGTCCCCGGACCCAATGGTCTTTTTACTGCCCAATTTTTCATTATTTCGGCTATTGCCATTATCTCTTTGCCTTTTACACAACCACAGATTTCGACTAGGGTAGTGATAATGAAAAGTAGTAAGGCTCTCCGAAAAATGGCAATTGGATTGGGGGTGGTCGCCATTTTAGTAATTCTGCCTACGATGTTCATGGGAATGTATGGGGCAGTACTTTATCCTGATGCGACGACACAAGAATTCATCGGTCATGTTTTGTTGTACGACCAAGCTTCGGGTGTCGCGGCCTTGGGGTTGATCGGTTTAATCGCTGCAGCTATTTCAACTTCCGATTCCCAAATATTTGCCCTCGGTTCAGAGTTAAGGTCTTTGCTCAATCTGGATGATAAGAAGGCAATATCTATTACCCGTATCTTCATTATGGTCTTCGGCCTCCTCGCCCTTATCTTTTCCATTGTAAGTACTGAACACTTGGTACTTTTGGCACGAACGAGTTTTACAGGAACGGCCATGATGGGTCCTATGATTTTGGTAGGAATTCTTAGTAGGAAAAAATTATCTAAATTGATGCCGATAGTAACCCTTTTGGCGCTGGTTGTTTTTATCCTCTCTAAAATGGGGATGGTACCAAGTCAAATTTGGCTCTTACAAACAGAAATTGTGCTATTCTCAGTTTTGGCCTTGGCCGTTTTCTTTGAGTTGGTCGTGATCCGTTCGACAAAGGTCAAGAGTGATTAATTGGCGTAGTGAAGTTGTAGTACGCTCCTATATAATCCGTAAAAAAATACCCCCCGACTATTGCGGGGGGTATCATCACTATAAACTAACTATTGAAAATAAATCATTTCTAAGCACTTAAGGGGTATGCTTAGTATCCGGTGTTCTGTACTAAATTAGGATTGTTTTGCATTTCAGACGTTGGAATAGGAAATAGCAGTTCTCTTTCCGCTAGTGCTTTGTTAGGTAGGTAAGAGAAGTTATGGCCTACGAAATCTTCCAATTCATTCGTTTCTGGGTTATAGGCTTTTCTCCATCGCGCCATATCATACCAAGTCTTGCTTTCAAAACTCAACTCATGAACTCTTTCAATACGTACCGCATCTCTAAAAGCATCTTGTGAAAGGCCAGTCAAATCAGCTAGTTCGGCGCGTCGTCTTATTAGGTTAACGGCTTCATATGCATCAGTTGATGGGCCTGATTCAGCTTCATTGAGCGCCTCTGCGTACATTAACAATACATCTGCATAGCGATACAGACACCAATTTAAGTCTGATTGTGCGCTTTGCGCATTAGCTTCGATATCAAAGTGCTTGAAAATGTAAGGAGCCCCCAAATTAACACTGTCAGTACGATCGGCTTCCAAAGAATAATTAGTAAAATAAAATTGCTTTTCTTCGGCACGCTTGTCGCCGGCTTCATAAGAAGCAACAAATTCATTAGTTGAAAAAATACCACCGGTCTGCGCAGAATAAGCAGAAATCCCCAAATTGTAGGGTAAAATTGCTGGTTGCCAGTTGCCTGATTGTATGTTAGCGGCAAATTGGGTCATAAAGATATATTCTCCGGTATTTTTGGTTACAGGGTCGTGTAGTTCATCATAGGTGTCGAATAGTCCGAACACCCCTGAGTCAATAACTTCTTTAGCCTTATTTGCGGCAAGTTGGTAATTTTCCGTTTTTTGAAGTGGAAACCCTGCCATGGTCAAATACACATCGGCCAAAAGCGTTTTTACTGCGCCCATGGAAACTCTGCCTGAAGCATCTCTCCATGCCAGTGAAGAATTTTCAGCTTCGGTAAGATCACTTATGATTAAATCGTAAACGGCCTCAGCTGATGCTTGTTCAGGAAATAATTGGTCCGAGCCCAAATCAACAGAACTGGTTATTATCGGTATATTACCGAACATTCTAACCAAACCAAAATAATAGTAGGCCCTAAAGAATTTAGCTTCAGCCAAATAGTTTTGTTTCTCGGTCTCATCCATGTTGATTTCGGGGATTTTCTCAATTGCGAGATTGGCTCTTGAGATGCCCGTGTAATATTCGGTCCAATAGCTATTTCCATATCCATTATCCGAATTGTTGATCAAATCTTTGACCAAGTAAATGTTCGTAGCTTGCCCTAACGAGGTATTTGCCAAGCCAGTAGCAAATTCAAGCATTAACCATGTGCCGCCACCAAAACCACTGTTAGTGATTGGTACCAAGGGTTCATAGATCCCATTTACCGCACTCTCGGCATGTTCGGCCTTGGTGAAATACGTATCGGTTGTAAAGTTAGAGGCATCTTCTTCATCTAAAAAATCACTACAGGCGGTAGTGCACGATATTGCGGTAGTAACCGCAATAATTCTTATAAATTTTCTATAGATTTTCATTTTTTTATTTTTTTATATTTTATTACAGTCCTACGTTAAGTCCTAACATAAATATCCGTGGTCTTGGATAGTCGTATAGAGAGTAACCTTGATCGAAGGTTCCACCACCATTTGAACTTTCTGGGTCATATCCTGGAAACTTTGATGTAACAAAAAAGTTTTGTACAGAAGTGTATAGTCGTAGTCGATTTAAGCCTAAACGCTTAGTCAAATCCGGTTTAAAAACATATGACAACATTAAGTTACGCCCTCTTAAAAAAGAGGCGTCCTTTAATTTACCCGAATCATTATTAGTGTCATACCCAGCAGCTATTGGCCTAATTTGTGCTATATCGGTATCTTGGTTATCAGGTGTCCAGGCATTCAAAACGGTTTTAAAACTGTTGGCGATGGTTTGCCTGTCTTCTGCAGAGTGTTCGTCACGATACATAAGACTATTGCCATACTGAAATTGAAGATCAACCAGAAGCTCTAAGTTGCCATATCGGAAGGTGTTTGAAAACGTTCCGAAACCATCAGGAATTCCTTTTCCGATTATGGCTCGGTCATCACTGTTAATCGCGCCATCATCGTTAAGGTCGCGGTATTTTATATCTCCCGGTAGCCTATCGTAAATGGCGGCTTGCGCTGCTTCATCCGTATTCCAAGTGCCTTCGTCTATATATCCAAAGAATGTTCCGACTGACTCGCCAACGCGAATAATGGTCGATCCCAAGAAAATATCGGACCCTCCTGACAGGGCAACTACTTTGTTTTTATTGATTGAAATGTTAAACGATGAATCCCAACCAAAATTTTCATTGTCGAAATTAATGGTACTTAAATTAATTTCGATACCCTTGTTTTCCATACTCCCAACATTTCTAAAGACATTGCTAAATCCACTTGTTGAGGGTACTGGTGCATTAAGCAACATATCTGTAGTCAATTTTCGGTATAAATCTACCTCAAGGGAAATACGATTATTTAATAGTCCCAATTCAACTCCCGCATCTACTTGCTCCGTTTTTTCCCATCGCAGATCCGGATTTGCCATACGCTGTGGTATACTATATGCAGCACGATCACCACCAAAAATTACTGTTCCACTTTGTAATCCTGCTGAGGCGCGATAAGCAGGAATTTCAGAGTTACCTGTTGCTCCGTAGCTAGCCCTCACCTTTAAATTAGAGATTGTTTCATTTTCCGATAAAAAATCTTCTCCTGAAACCCTCCATGCCAATGCCGCGGATGGGAAAAAGGCAAATTGGTTTTCAGGTCCAAATTTTGACGATCCGTCCGCCCGCCCGGTAAGGGTCAATAAATATTTGTCTTTGTAGTTGTAATTAACACGGCCAAAATAAGAATTAAGTCCGTAAGCGATGCTCTCCGATGTTGGTGTCTGTGGATTAGATCCTGCTCCAAGATTGTTAAAGCCATAAAAATCATCTGCGAAACCTCTGGTTGAGGCGAACGATTCAAATTCGTCTATATGTTGCCAAGAAAGCCCCAACATAGCTGTCAACGAATTTTCTTCATCAAAATCTTTATCATAGGTCAAATAATTTTCAAATTGCCATGAATTATAGCGATTGTTTCTTACAGAAGCGGCTCCATCGGGCATGGCAATATATCTTAAATCGCGCCCGCCATAATAATCATTTCTTTGATTAATGACATTGGCTCCTACGGTAGTTCGTAGTTGCAGGTTTTTGTTAATAGCGATATTGCTATAGAAGTTGCCCAAAACGGTTTGGGTTTTTAAGAAGTATCTTCTATCGTTGGCCACGGCCACCGGGCTGCCTCCACCTTCCATACCAGGATAATGGATATTTGACCCCCAACTTCCGTCAGCATACCGAACAGGGATTATGGGTAGGGCTTCAAAAACTTGGCGCATGGTAGTAATACCACCGCCCCCAAGTTGGTCAATTTGCTTCTCATTTTGGTCGTTGTAGCTTAAGCTACCTCCTATTTTGAGCCATGGGGTAATGTCGGTATCTAAAGTAAACCGACCTGAAAAACGCTTCAGCCATGACTCTATAATAAGGCCTTCTTCATCACGAAAGCCCATAAATAGACCGTAGTTGCCTTCTTTGTTGCCTCCTGTAAAAGAGAGTTGATGGTTTTGGCTGAAAGATGCCCTAATGGCTTCGTCTTGCCAATCGGTATCATATAAAGGTTTGCCTTCTGAATCAAAAAGCCGTGGATCGGTTCTTTTTAGGGCAGGATCAGTATATCTTCCTCCAGCCCATCCATCTGGATCGAATTTTTCGGCATTGGCATAGGCTATGTCTTCAACAAGCAAGAATTCTTCGGAGTTTAACAAAGATAATTTCTTGGGTAATGTCCCTAGACTAAAATCCGCGTCGTAATTAAGATGTCCACCCCCTGAGGTCGTTCCCCTTTTTGTAGTTACCAAGATAACGCCGTTGGCACCACGTGCTCCATAAATTGCTGTTGCAGAAGCATCTTTTAATACTTCGATAGATGCAATATCATTAGGGTTCATATAATCGATGGGCGTACTGCCATTCGGTAGACTGGCCGCATTAAGAATAACTCCATCAATAACATAGAGCGGCGTGTTGGCAATACTTACCGAAGTATTACCACGTATTCGGACCACTGTTCTTCCGCCAGGTCGCCCTGAACCGGTAGTTACATTGACCCCGGCAACTTTACCAGCCATGGCTTGGTTCATAGAGGCGGCGGGTCTTTCGGCCAGTTCTTCCGCTTTTACTGAGCCTATGGCTCCTGTTAAGTCGCTTTTTTTCTGGGTACCATAGCCAATTAAGACAACTTCGTCTAAAGCTGCGGCACTTTCCTCGAGGTTTACAACAACGTTACTTTGTCCGCTGACGGGAACTTCTTTTGTTGTAAAGCCAATATAGGAGATTTCGAGAATCGCGTTTTGACTGCTGACTTCGAGGGAAAAATTACCATCAAAATCAGTAGTGATTCCATTTGTCGTTCCTTTTTCGACAATGCTGGCCCCTGCTAGAGGTTGTCCGTTTTGATCGTTGACCGTTCCGGAAATTACATGGTCTTGCTTATCGGGCAACAGATATCTTATATCATTGCCATCATTTATATACCTGTCGACAGACAAACTTGCGCCAAAAGAAGTATGAAGGCATACAATTTGAAGACCTAATAAGAAATAGCGTTTTTTAATCTTAAAAGATAATAACATTGAGTTCATAATTTTAATATTTGAGTTACGTGCAGAGCTTTGTAAGATGCAGTTCAAATGTAGCCTTATGTGAATAGCAAGTACACCTATAATTTGTCAAATCATGAGTTTTTTTTGTCACATTATTGGAATTCCACAGAATCGTGTGGGTTTATTCGGTAAGTATGTAAAATCGATTGTGTTTTGAAATCTTCTATTGACTGAGGAAATCGTGCGTATAACGTGTGCATCGTGTTACATAAATAGTGCGTTATAAGTATGCAGCCCTTAGCAATAAAAAGGACCGAACTTTAATAAGCCCGGCCCTTTTTGTTTAATTATTTCCGAATGCCAAAAATGTATTGCAATTCGTTAGTTTCTCATTGAAAAATCATGAGTATCATTTACTCATTGGATGTTCTAGCAACAACTCTTCAGGAGAATAGAAACCTGTTTTACCTTTAATCTGCTCACGAACTTCTTTTACTTTTTCTGGCGAAATCGGACCTGCTTTATTACCAAAGGTGTTTCTTACATATGTGAGTACCGCAGCGGTTTCTTCGGCGTTCAACAATTTACCGAAGGGAGTCATGGGCACTTGCCCCGGATATGTTTTCCCTTTTACGACTATAGGTCCCATAAGGCCATTGGTCGTTAGTTTAATAAGTCGCTCTTCGCTACCGGTTACCCATTCTGAACCAGCGAGCGGAGGGAAGCCTGAAGCTTCTAACCCTTTTCCATCAGGCTGGTGGCACGTAGCACAGTAACCATCTCTTTCGTACACTTCTTGCCCTGCAACCAAAAGTTCTAGGTCTTTTCCCTTAAGATCACTTTCTATTACTTCCTTGGGCTTTTCTCCCATGTTGTGATCGTTCAAATGGGCAATGGCAGCCTCGTATGGTTTTTCCATCCATTTATCCAGACCTTTTTTCCCTGCTTCGGTTATAATCGGAATACCGACATCTTTGCCCAACCAAGAGGCAGCGACCAGCGCTTCTAAACGTACTCGAGGGTTGTCATCTTTAGCAGCCTGCATTAATAAATCTGCTTGATCAGGAATTTGGTGCCCTGCATAACGCAGTACGCCTACAGCAGCTGTACGTGCCCTAAAATCTTTTGCAGCTAATACTTGCTTAAGTAAATCTTCATCAACCTTATCTAGCCCCCATGAAACCCATAATGCTTCTAATAGATTATGCTCGTAATTAGGGTCATTTTTATCCAAACCATTGGCCCAGGTTTTTAGTTTTGATAACACTTCAGAAGCGTCTCTGGCTCGTAGTTCCCTTTTTGTTCGGTACCTGGTTCTGTATTCAGGAAGTTTCAAGTTGTCTAGTAATTCATCAATACTGGCATCTACAATCTTGGCCGGTTCTACCAAAGGTCTTGATGGGTAGGTGATACGGTAAACCCTTCCATGTACGTGGTCGCGAAGTGGGTCACGAGCATTATGCTGCATGTGGCCAATAAGTACATTGCTCCAATCAATAAGATACAACGACCCATCAGGGGCGAATTCCATATCGACTGGTCTAAAGTTTTTATCACTTGAAAAAACCAGATCTTGTCGATGTTTACTAAGGTAGCCTGCAGATTTGGGGTCATCTACCATTGTGTGCTCTTTTGTTCCCAAGAACCCGATGGTATTATTGATTAACAAATCTCCTTGAATCTTATCGGGGAAATGCCTGCTCGAGACGAATTCTAAACCTGAAGTGGGCCTAACACGATGCTTGTCTTCTATTAAATTTTCAGGACGGGGAGATGCTTGTCCATAACGAGGCTTTATGGTGCCTGGCATCATCCAAGTCATATCAGGGCCAGAGGTGTGCGCAAAAAAGTTTTGGCCCCAATCATCAAAAGCGATTCCCCAAGGGTTTGGAATTGACAGCTGCGCAGTACGCTCTAAGTAATGCCGTTGTGGGCTGTAACGGTAAAATCCGCCATTGGTACCACGTACCGGGCCATATGCTGTTTCGACATTGGTGTGCAAAAACACACCTTCGCCCATATAGATAGCTCCTGAGGGGTCTGCAGTAAATGCACTGATTGCATGATGGGTATCATGGTCATCAAAACCGCTTAGTATAATATCTTTTTCATCGGCCTTATCGTCGCCATCTGTATCTTTTAGAAGAACGAGGTTGGTACCTTGAGATACATAAACACCTTCGGGTGCAAATTCAAAACCAATGGTCAAATGAAGACTATCTGCAAAAATAGTCTGCTTGTCCGCCTTGTTATCGCCATCGGTATCTTCAAGAATAAGAAGTTTGTCGTTGGGTTTGCTATCGCCCGGCTTGTAATGGGGGTAACTTGGCATCACACCTACCCACAATCTGCCTTTGTTATCAAAAGATACCTGAACAGGGTTCGCCAAATCAGGGAATTCTTCTTCAGATGCAAAAAGTTCGATTTTATAGCCGGGTGCAACCTTGATTTCGTCTAAAGCCTCTTGGCCATATAGATATTCGGGTGTACCGTTTTTAGCACTTGGCTTATAGTTTGTTTTGACCGGAGGTAATTTTCTGGTAGTTGCATCTGCAGCTGCCAGGTCCATTTTTTGGCCCTGTAATGCTTCCCAAATTGCGGTGTCCCTAATTTCCGTCATCTGGCGGATTTTTTCGATTTCGTAGGGATAGTTATCCGGGCCGAAAGGATCGTAGCGTCTTCCGTAGGCATGAACTCCATTAGGTATTTTGAAATCGTTGTGCCAAAACCAGTTCTTCTCATTTACCGCGTCAAGCACCAATTGCCGATTTTCTTCGGCTTTGCTGTCTTCTTCCCCGAAAATTTTGTCTACAAGCAACTTTGCAAACTTTTGATACCCCAAATCGGTCAATTGAAAGCCGTCTTGGGTCAAATCGGTACTTTCTGTTTCGAACCATTCCTTGGTTGGTTCAAAAGCGTCGACGATAAGAACGCCTTCTTCTGCAGCAACCTCTTTCATCCCTTGCGTATAAAGCGCAAGGTTTTTGTTTTCTTTTTTTCCGTCCGGCAGATCCATTTTCGCTGAAAGATCTTCGAAAGCAATTGGCGATACGAGTGCCAGTTGCGGGGCAGTCGAACCATTATACTTTTGGCTCAATGTATGTTTAATGAAGGCGCGTAATTCTTCTTTATAGTTGTCAAGCCCTTCAGGACCATCAAAGGATTCTGAATATCCAAAAAAACCAATGACAATATCAGCTTTAAGTTCGGTCAACCATTCATCTTCTGTAGGAAAATGTCCGATACTTCCAGATTTATTGGAAAGTTCATTTTGATGAAATTTTTCAGCTCCTGGAAACGCCCAAGGCGATTTTCTTGAAGAATGAGGTCTAAATCCTGGGGTATTGCCACCGTCACCCATATTCCGAATGTACAGCGAATCATTAGGGTAACGAAGCTGCATTTCAGTCTCAAAATGCCCGAAGTTCATCATTCGTGATCCTAAATTGTTGCCCACCAGAACGATATGTGAGTTATTACCTATTTTCAAGGTATTGTCCTCCTGTTTACTACAGCTGTAGATTACAAGCCCTAGGAAAAGGATCAGGAAAATTTTTCCCAAAGTAACTTTTTTAATGATATTCATAATTGATTGTATATAATTAACTGAAATTCACGTGAATTCCTTCTTTTACAGATTTTTCGCAAGCTTCGATAATACGTTGACACGTTATCGCATCTTCAATACTTGACAGGGGCGCTTCATCTTGGCGAAGCACATTGTCTATAAAGTGCGTGGCTGTATTTTTAATTGACTCGGGATAGCACTGATAGGTCTGTGAATGAGCGCCATTACGATCATTGATGACCCAATCGCGGTAACTGTAGCGCGTGCTGCCTTTGGTGCCTATTACTTTAATTATACAGGTCCAAGGGTCTCCCGCGTGATCATCATTGGCGAAACTCGCACAAAGATGACTTAAAGTACCGTTCTGCATTTGTATGTTGGCCATGGCCACATTCTCTTGAGGTGCCAAGGTAGGGTCTACCGTATGCTTTAGGCAAGAGATGGTTTTGGGTTGTCCAGCTAAATAGAGCATGGTGTAGGAGTGGTGCGTCAATATTTGACTGATCACACCGGGATAACGTGCTCGAATATCGTCGGCATGATGAATATTATACATCATATAGAATTGTACAACATCGCCCAGTTTGCCACTCTCTATCATTGATTTTGCCCGTTTGATACCCGTCTCATAGATGTAATTGTGCACGGGCATACATTTAACCTTTGCCGCAGTGATAGCTTCTTGCATCTTTTCCAATTCTGCAATATTCGAAGCTGCAGGTTTTTCGACTAAAATATGCTTGCCCGCTTGGGCGGCCTTTATGGTATAGTCACAATGTGTTTCCATGTTCGTCAATATGAAAACAGCATCAATTTCTGAATCACTGAGCAAATCATCGACCGTGGTGTACGTTTTACAACCAAATTTCTTGGCTTTTTTTGCACCTTTTTCAAAGGTTCTGTTCCAGAGTCCAACAAGTTTTGCGCCGTTCAGTCCATTGATCGCTTCGGCATGTAAATCGGCAATATCACCTGCGCCTATAAATCCAATTCCTATGGTTTTCATGAGGCAGGGGTTGAATATTTTAAGACGCCTTTTTCGGCCATTTCCTTAAATTCAATTAATGAACTTTTTATTCCTTCGGATATTTTGGTTAACGGTAAGTCGTTAAAAGTAGTTGCTATTTTTTCATGGTTCAGGTCACAGACAAAAAGATTTGGCGGTGCACCTTCGGCAACCGATAAAGATACATAGTCACCCATGCCCAAGGCGGTAGCCTGCTCTTTAACGATTTCTAAAAATGAAGTGATAGGAATCGTTTCTCCCTGAATGTTGAATGCACCAAAACCTTCGTAAGATTGTAATACGCATGCTGCAAATTGGGCACCTACATCTTCTACAAAATGATAATTTTCACGACCTTGATAAGGCATTTCAAAAGGAATTAATTTTCCAGCTGTCGCTCCTAAGACAATTGCCTTCAGGGCATTTGTCGGGGCAGAAGTTTTACCTTTGTCCCTTCCTTTTCCATACGTCGTGTTCAACCTAAGACAAACGGTAGGTACTTTGGTATTGTCATGAAATAGCCGCGCCAAGTGTTCTCCCGCCAATTTCCAAATGCCATAATGATTGGGAGGGGCCAACGGAACGTTTTCTGGAATACTGTCTTCTGAATACATCGATCGCATACCATAAACGGCAGCGGAACTCGCAAATACAAATCGCTTAAGGTTCGATAATTTTTCTGCAGCATCAAAAAGTGCCATGGTGCCTCCAGTGTTTATTTCCATTCCGCCAATATGGTCGCGCGAACAATCAGGGCTTTGATAGGCACCTAAATGAATAATGTGCGTAGGATTCACTTCCAATAAAACCCTTTCGATTTCTTTGTAATTAGAGACGTCTAGGGTAACAAATTCCAAGCGCGGATCCAGAACCTCTCCCAACCATAATTTTAAGGGGTCTGAATTATTAGATCTTGTGGCAATTACTATTTTTTCTACTTCTTTTGATTGCAAAAGTTTATAGATAGTCACCGATCCGATACAGCCTGTTCCACCGGTAATAAATATTTTGTGCATATTTTTTCGTTTCTAAAATATTCCTTATTCGTTTTCGGCAAGTTCTTCAAATGCCCTTTTTCGATCTTCGAACCAAGCATTCATGCTTTCTGGTAGTTTCATGAGCTCTTGCATCTCATGAATGGCCTTTAGATGTGGTTCGTCTCCTTTTTGAAACATTTCCATACCGTGCTTCTTGCTCATTTCAGCAATTTCTTCAAAAGTGTTGGCATGAAATTGCATCTCGCATGCGCCTCCCAATTGTTTACAGGTCATTGTTTTCATAAGCCACAGTTTTAGATTTTTACCTCGTTTGGTACACGCGAATTGAAGGGTTCAATTCATTTTTACGACGGCCTTCATATTGTTGGCCTTGATAGAATCTTCAAAAGCCTGATTGATATCTTTAAAATCGTAATAATCGGTGTAATGTTCAGAAGGAAAAATACCTGTAACCATTAATTTTTGTGCGGCCATATAATCTGCTCTACAAGATCCCATCGAACCCCTCATGTTCAAAGATGTTCTTGTAAGATGGGTGGCATTGATCTGCACATCGGTACCGTAGGTGGCAATTACGCAAATGTCTCCTTCGGGCTTAACAACACCGATCGCCTCACTGAGCACTGGTGGGACCCCCGAACATTCTATGAGTAAATCTACTTTTCCGTTCGAACCGAATGGGACACCATTATCATCGCTGATACCGTTTTGTAATTGGGTGGTCAAAGAATTTTCTGGAGAAACCTCTATTGTAATAAAACCTCTTTCTTTAGCTCTTTTTAAACGAATATCTCGATCATGCGCAATTCCGGTTACGGCTACTCTTGCTCCTGACGCACGTGCAACTTCGGCAGACATCATCCCTATAATTCCACAGCCGGTCACTACTACATCTTGCCCTGGCTTGATGTCGCATTTATTGTAAAGTGCGTTAGTGATAATTGATAAGGGTTCAACCAATGCGCCTTGGGCCGGCGTAAGGCCTTCCATTAGTGGAACTACGCGATCGGACTCCAATACAACTTGTTGGCCGAAGCCTCCGTTTCTATGGAAACCGATGATTTCCTTTTTCGGACATAAATTCCATTTAGAAACGCTACAGGCAGGGCAGTCTTCCTCTTGACAGCCCAACATGGCCAAAGGTGTGAAAATATCCCCCACCTTAAGGTCACCGTGGTCACCTGGGCCCAATTCCAATACTTCGGCACTAAATTCGTGTCCGATAACACGTGGGCGTTGCACCCAATCAAAATTTGCTTTTCCTATCGTAGCGCTATTGTCTGACCCACAAATTCCGGTATACAGTGTTTTAGCCAAAATCTCCCCCTCTTTTAATGCGGGTATCTCCATCTCGACCACAGCCGAATTGCTAAGTACGGAGGTAGCCGTATTGGGATAGATTTTTTCGTTGGTCTGAAGGCAGAAGCCTTTTATCGATTCACTCATTATTTTGTCTTCTATTAAATTATTTTATTGTTTTTCAGAGGTTTAAACGACCAGTGAAAACAAAATTACCAATTTACTCCGGTATCTTTCCAACTTTTGGCTTTTGCCGATTCTAAAACCGCTTCACAAACTTTCTGGGTTTCCTGAGCCTCTTTAAAGGTAGGAGAGCATGGTTTGCCCTCACCTAAGGCTTTAAGAAAGTCTGCTATTTGATGAACGAAACTATGTTCGTATCCTATTGAAAGACCTGGTACCCACCATTTGTCCATGTAAGGGTGGTCGCTATCGGTAACGTGAATAGAGCGCCATCCTCTTTCTTGTGATTCATCCCTATGGTCAAAATATTCTAAACGGTTAAGGTCGTGCAAGTTCCATTTAATGGATGCATGCTCGCCATTTATTTCAAAAGTATATAAAGCTTTATGTCCTCTAGCATAGCGTGTAGATTCAAAAAGACCAAGGGAGCCATTGTCAAAATGGCAATGAAACATACAGGCATCATCAATAGTTACTTCTTGTTTTTCTCCGGTTCCTGTATGTACCCGTTCTTTGATGAAGGTTTCGGTCATTGCCGAAACATCTTTTATGCCTCCATTTAGCCACATGGCCGTGTCTATACAATGGGCCAATAAATCACCTGTTACACCAGATCCTGCAGCTGCATTATCTAGTCTCCACAGGCCTTCGCCACCTTGGGGAAGTTCTGGGCTAATGGTCCAATCCTGTAAAAAATTAGCACGATAATGAAATATTCTTCCAAGCTTACCTGCATCAATAAGTTGCTTGGCAAGGGTTACCGATGGTAGCCTTCGATAATTGAAATAAACGGTATTGGGTACGCCGGCTTTTTCTATAGCATCTACCATTGGTTGCGCCTCTGCGACCGTACGTGCCAACGGTTTTTCACATAATACCATTTTTCCCGCTTCCGCAGCCGCTATAGCTATTTCTGCGTGCATATTATTAGGGGTACAGATATCTACGGCATCAATGTCATCACGGGCAATCAACTTTTTCCAGTCGGTTTCTATCGATTCGTAGCCCCACTGATCGGCAAACGCTTGTGTGCGTTCTTGATTGCGACCACAAATTGCTTTCAATATGGGTTGATATTCCAGTTCAGGAAAAAAATTGCCGACTCTGCGATAGGCATTGGAATGGGTTCTTCCCATAAATCCATATCCTACCATTCCTATTCGTAATTCTTTCTTACTTGACATGTATACTTTATTTTTTATTATAAGTTGAAGTTAAATGAGGGCCGATTTTTCAATCGGTTGTTGTCTTAAGGTGCCTCGTACCAACCGTGTTGTTGTCGTACTTTTATCATGGCACCCAAAATATCGTTCCATGTTTTTGGTTGCATCATTACATCATTTGGGAACATGCATCCGTCCCAACAGATATGTCTTATTTTTTTGGTCAGGTTTCCGTTTTCATCACGTAACCAATGACCGGCATCTACGGCAATATCCAATTTTCCGTTTGGATCGGAAGCTTGACAGTGTCTTCCTGTTTTATCATGTGATCCAGAGCCGAATACGGTACCGTCATTCTGGGCGACGTGAAAATCGATTGTCCATGGGCGAAGGGCCGCTGTAACAGTTTTTAAACCTTCGGTCAATGTGGCGCGGTCGCTCCAATCAAAATCTTTAGGCAATATTCTTTCATCCTCTTTATTGTATCCCAATAAATATAATAAGGTATGTGCCATGTCTGCCTGAAACCCTATGTTCGGGCGATCCACCGCTTCAAGGGTATTCACCATTGTTTTCCAACCGTGCATACCACCCCAGCAAATCTCGCCTTCCGCTGCAAGTGACTCACCATAATCGGCTGCCACATCACAGGCTTCTCTAAAGGTCTGTGCTATCAATTTTGTATTGCCTGCAGGATCAGCCGCCCAACTTGAAGGATCAACGGACGAATCTATACGTATTACTCCATTGGGTCGTATGCCGAGGTCACGCAGTTTCTTGCCAATTACACAAGCTTTGCGTACTTGGGTTACAAATTGATCGCGTTCTTCTCGAGAGCCCATGGCCGACCCTCCACCCGTACCTGTCCAGACAGGTGCTACCAAGCTTCCGATTTCCAGGTTTTTAGCCCTGGCTTTGTCGGCCAATTCCTTGATACCGTCATCATTCGAATCGATATCTAAATGAGGGTCTGCTGCAAAAAGGTCGAATCCGTCGAACTTTACCCCGTCAACTTCGGCATTGGCAGTTAGTTCGATCATGGTATCGATGGAAATAGGTGGCTCTGAATCGGGTCCTTTTCCTACCACACCGGGCCACGAAGCGTTGTGGAGTTTAGGATAGTTGTTTTCTGGCATAACTGTTGTTTTTAATCGTTACTTAATTATTTTCTTGGCATTATCACAGAATTCCAATCCGCCAAGTCAGACGGTTTGACATTTTTCTGAAAGCCTTTAAAGTTAAAAGTAGTTGGTTTGTATTCTCCTACAAAATCAATGTTGATGTCTGGTTTAATTTGTTTTTCCATTTTTAGTCCCCAAAAACAGGCATTGATAAGCATTCTTCTAAAACCTTCGCTTAAAATGTCTTCTGAAGCACCGTGCGTAGTTGTAAAGGCACGCCCAGGCTTACCGGAGGCTACTTGGTAGGTGCGGACCCATGCCACAGGAAGTTCTTCTTTGGTGGTGTCGGCAGGCGAATCGGGGGTCATTCCGTTCAGAACACGGCCGCGGGCGAGTATTTTTAAGTCTTTTCCTTGGGGATAGGCATTGTAACCTCCACATTGTGCCCAAGAATTTTCTACACCTCGCATAATAGGATGCTTTTTATTGCTGTCTTCGGTAATCAGTTTAGAGGCTTGTTGATGGTTCTTGCCATAATGGCCTACCCAGGTTTCTCCTAACACTACCTCTCCGAAACCGCCATGCCATGCTTCTTTTGACCCTTCATATTTAAAGTCATAGTGCCCCCATTTTGGATTATCGGAATTTTTGAAGGCATGCGTAGACGTTCTGAGGCCGATTACCGGGCGCCCTTTGTGTAGGTAATCATCTATATATTGCATTTGTTTATCTTCAAAATTTGCGAACCTCGTAAAAATCACCATGAGGTCAGCTGTTTCCAGCACCTCTAGGCCTTTGAGATCTGAACTGCCCGGAAATATGTTGCCTTGGTCATCTAAAGCCCAAACTACGGTACAGGTAAAGCCATATCTTTTGGCGAGAATTTTTGCCAATGCGGGTAACGTTTCTTCGCCTCTATATTCGTGGTCTGTTGCAATAAAAACTATGTGTTTGTTTTTTCCCGGTCCCTTTTCTCCTCTGTAGGTCACACGATACTTGTCTGCGTCTTTTTCGGTCTGTGTCTTATTTTCAATAGGTATATTGACATTTTCCGACAGTGTGGCTTGGGAAATTCTAGCCTGTTTTATATCAGTATCCAATTTCTTGTGATTCCCGCACGAACTTACCAATACAACCACTACAAAATACCATATGATACTTCGCGCGTTTTTGGTAGAAAAAGAATACCGGTAAATTAATGATTTTGACATAATAAAACAAAGCTATAACACTTGTTGGTCAACTAATTTTTGCAAGTAAATTTACTAGTATTACAAGAAATCGAAATTTGCATAATAGTCAAAAGACCAGAGACCTTACTAAAATCATTTGGCGTGTCAATATCCAAATTTATTATCATATTTTATGCACTATCGTTAATAATTGTTGCTATATAATTTGACAATTAAAATTTAGCTGTACAAAGCTAAAATACTATGGGTTTTGATATTTCCTTTATCTTACTAAAAGGTGACACTTTTTTGTCTTATATTTGAATGAATTTCGATTTTAGAGAAAATTTATGAGTACCCCAAATATAGAAAAAACGCTTACTTCCAAGGAAACTTTTGTTTTTAAAGATCTTGTTGGGCCTTACTTCAACCCTAGTTGGCATTTTCATCCTGAATTCCAAATTTCACTTATCGTTGAAGGAAAAGGAACCCGTTTTGTTGGTGATCATGTGCACAGTTTTGAAGAGGGAGACCTCGTGTTTACGGGCCCAAACCTTCCGCATTTATGGCGTAGTGATGATGTTTATTTTGAAAAGGACTGTGAATTGACAACTAGAGGGTTGGTCATTTATTTTGATCATGAACTTTTGAGTGAATCGCTTTTGGATCGAGAAGAGTTCTACAATTTGAACAAGCTTGTCGAAAATGCTTCAAGGGGGATGGAATTTTATGGTGAAACCAGAACTAAAATAAATGCATTGTTTTTACAAATTGCCGACGAAAAGGGATTTCGGCGGATAATTAAATTACTTGAAATATTAGATATCCTGGCCAGTAGTGAAGACTACAACTTACTTTCTAGCCCAGGTTATGTCAATGTGTTTAAAGGTGACGATGCAGAAAAAATGCGCTTGGTCTATGAATACGTGATGACTAATTTCAAAACCAAGATTTCGTTAGAAGAGGCCGCGAAGATGTTGAATATGACCACAACTTCATTCTGTCGGTATTTTAAACCAAGGGCCAATAAGACATTCACCCGTTTTGTAAACGAAATAAGAATTGGGCATGCCCGTAAACTGCTGCTTGAAGATAACTTCAATATCTCACAGATCAGTTATGAATGCGGCTTTAATGCCCTGTCGAACTTTAATAGGCAATTTAAGGCGATTACCGATATGAGTCCTCATGAATATCGCAAGTTGTTTTTGAATATTAAGACCAGTATCTCCTGATAAGACAAAAAAGTGTCACCTTTTAACAAGATATAGGAATCATGAAGTTTCCTTTTGCTTTAGATTTGTTCGGTTTCGAAAGTTATAGGAAGAAATCGCTGTAATTTTTAAAACAAAGTGTTGTAAATCAGCAATTTGATAATTATGTTTGGAAAAAATTATAAATATCATAAAAAAATATTAAACTTACAGGTTGATAACTCACTGACCAAGTCTTGATAATCACAAATAATAATCTAAATTTTAAAACTATTTAACCAATGGAAACTACAGGTAATCGAGCTGGCTTAAACGCCAACAGACTTTTTTATGGTAGCTGTTTTGCGTTGATCACTACCGCCTTTTCTTTTAGTATAAGGGCCGGTATCTTGCCTCAACTAGGAGAAGAGCTAAGTTTAACGGCAGAGCAATTGGGCTTTATTAACTCAATGTGGTTTCTGGGGTTTCCGTTGTCAATGGTCGTAGGTGGTTTGATTTATCATAAGGTTGGTGGAAAAGCGATTATGCAGTTCGCTTTTTTTGCCCATGCTCTTGGTATAATTCTTACCATTTATTCAGGTAGCTATACGGGTCTTTTGATTTCAACCTTATTAATAGGTTTGGGCAACGGGTGTACCGAAGCTGCTTGTAACCCGATGATTGCCGACGCTTACCAAGGCAATAGAATGAGTAGAATGATGAATCGGTTTCATATGTGGTTCCCTGGGGGTATTATGATTGGAAGCCTACTTTCCGATTTTATGACCACTTCGTCTATAAGCTGGGAAACCCAAATATGGCTGATTATGGTGCCTACTCTAATTTACGCTTATATGTTTTTCGGACAAAGCTGGCCAAAAGCCAAGGTTGACGAGGCCGCTACGCTTACCGGGAACCTAAAGGCCATGATTTCACCTTTATTCTTGTTTATGGTCATTTGCATGTCGTTGACGGCAATTTCCGAATTCGGTCCGCAGCAATGGGTAGGTCTTATTCTAGCAAAGAGTGGTGCCAAACCAATGTGGATTTTAGCCTTGACTACCGGACTTATGGCAGTGGCTCGCTATTTTGGAGGAGATGTTGTAAAAAAATTCGATCAGACCGGGGTACTTCTCGGGTCAGCGGTATTAGCTACGGTCGGTATTTTTCTTTTCAGCACACAAACGGGAGCAATGGCTTATGTAGCTGCTGTTTTCTTTGCCTTGGGTATAGCCTATTTCTGGCCAAATATGATTGGGTTTATCGCTGATAAAATACCAAAAAGTGGTGCGTTAGGTATGTCGATTATTGGTGCGGTGGGAATGTTCTCCTCATCTATTTTTCAGCCTATAATAGGAGGTTGGATCGATTCCGATAAAGCCGAAGCTGCCGCGCAAGGACTTACGGGCGATGAACTTGAATTGGTAGCTGGTCAAGACACTCTGGGAACAATGGTATCGTTTCCGGCAATTTTGATCGTTTTGTTTGCCATTCTTTGGTTCTGGGTCAAAAACCGAAAGAGTACCGATGCCGCTGACGCTAGTAGTAACCAACCGGT
Source organism: Kriegella aquimaris (assembly GCF_900103215.1). Lineage (GTDB taxonomy): Bacteria > Bacteroidota > Bacteroidia > Flavobacteriales > Flavobacteriaceae > Kriegella > Kriegella aquimaris. Next base: position 371,506 of record NZ_FNGV01000004.1, on the reverse strand, counting down.
TACTGACTATTAGTAAACCCATAAAATTTAAGTATGAAAATTGGAATGAATATGTTGCTCTGGACAAACCATGTCACAGAGCAACATTTTAATATTGTCGATACCTTAAAAAAAACCGGGTATGATGGCATTGAATTGTTTTTAGGAGAAGGCGATGAAAAGCTTTATTCGAAATTAGGAAATCATTTTTCCAATATTGATATGGGGGTCACAGCTGTAGGGGCTTTGTCACCAGAGCAAAATATTGCTAGTCCGGACAAGAAAATAAGGGAAGCCGGCCTAGAGCGTTTAAAGTGGACTATCGATATGGCCGCCGCCGCCAATGTAGAGGTGATATGTGGGCCTTTTCATTCCACTTTTGCTTATTTCACGCGACAACCTCCAACCTTGCAAGAAAAGAAGTGGAGCAATGAGATGTTACGTAAAGCTGCGGAATATGCGCAGAAGGCCAACATTATACTAACCCCTGAAGCAGTTAATAGATTTGAATGCTATCTCTATAACACGATGGCAGATTTAGGTAGTATGGTAGAGGCGGTCGATCATCCCAACCTGGGCGCTATGTTCGATACCCATCATGCCAATATCGAAGAAAAAAGTCAATCTTCGGCGATTAAGACCATTGCACCGCACTTAAAGCATGTGCACATTAGCGAGAACGATCGCGGAACACCGGGTAGTGGTCAGGTAAATTTCGATGATGCTTTTTCAGCGTTGAAAGAAATAAACTATGACGGTTGGTTGACCATTGAGGCCTTTAGTACCATTATTCCAGAGTTTGCGAATGCCATTAATGTATGGCGGGACTATTCGCCTTCTGAGGAAATCTATACGGAAGGTTTGAAATTGATTAAGAAAGGAATGGACATTCATTAGTTATTCCATTAAAATAATCCCTCATGAAATAAGCCGTGTCAATGTCGATTGGTTAAATTGGGCATTCATGGGTTTTTCTTGAGAATATTAAATACAGATGTGAAGAATTGCATCTGATGTATTAAAAAAATAAATACTCCTAGATGAAAAATCTACTACCTTTTCTTATTTGTTTGTTGATGTTTGCCTGTAAAGAGCAAAAAGAGACTAAGGCCGAAGAAACCGCAACGGTTGAGGCAACCGAAACACCTAAACAATGGCTGACTTTTGAAGGTACCGATAAAAATGCCAAACATATTGTATTGATTTCAGGGGATGAAGAGTATCGTTCGGAAGAGTCTATGCCGCAATTGGCGAAAATTTTAACGAAGCACCATGGTTTCAACTGTACGGTATTATTCGCACAAGATCCTGAACATCCTGGAATAATTGATGCAAATTATGGTAAAAATATACCCGGTTTAGAAGCACTTGATAATGCCGATTTGATGATTATCTCAACGCGATTCAGGGCCTTGCCAGACAATCAGATGAAACATATCGATGATTATTTGAAGTCGGGAAAACCCGTCATCGGTCTGAGAACTGCAACGCATGCCTTTAATTTTAAGGATGAGGATGTGTCATCCTACAAACATTATGGAAACTCGTATAAGGGCGATATGAAAGAATGGGCCGATGGTTTTGGCCGAGTAGTTTTAGGTGAAAATTGGGTAAATCACCATGGTCATCATAAGCACCAAAGCACTAAAGGTATAGTAGCCGAAGCTGGTAAAGCTAGCGGATTGACCAATGGCATATCTGATGGTGATGTCTGGGCTTCTGCCGATGTATACGGTGTTCGTTTGCCTTTGCCCGGTGACGCACAACCCATAATTTATGGTAAGGTGATGAATAGAAAAGGAGAATTTGACGAAAATGATATGTTCTATGGTATGCGACCTACAGATGATGAGGTGGCCAAAACCAATGGTAATGGTAAAAACGTTGGCGAGCCACTAATGCCCGTCGCTTGGACGAGGACCTATCAAATACCTGGGGGAAAAAAAGGAAAGGCCTTTACTTCTACTGCCTTTTCCGCTGTTGACTTTACCATCGAAGGTACACGCAGGCTGATTGTAAATGCAGTGTATTGGTCGCTTGATTTGCCTGTTCCGGAAAAAAGCGATGTATCCTTGGTGGGCTCTTATGACCCGACCCCTTTTGAGTTTAGAAGTGATGAATATTGGGATGAAAAACAGTTGAAGATAGAAAGCTTTCAGTAAAATCTTTCTGTTGTTGCGAAAGGTATTTGAATAGTTTTGTTTTTTTGAAAGTTCAGGTTTAAGCAAGTTAAATACTATAAATAAGTGTTTACTTAAATTATGTGAATACCATGTTCTATACTTTTTTAACTGTTTGAAACAGCCAATAAGCCCTTCTTTTGGTTAATTTACGTTAACAATGCCTTTTTGATACATTGAAGAATGTTAGTTTTTCATTGTGAAATCAGTTTAAAAACCAATCTAATATGAACGAAAAGAGAATCTATTTTTTCTTTATGGTAATGCTGCTTTGTGTACAAGTGGCAAAGGCTCAAAACCAAGTTACTGGTACAGTACACGATGAAAGCGGATTGCCTCTACCGGGGGCGAATGTTGTGGAAAAGGGAACTACAAACGGTGTTACGGCAGATTTTGATGGTATTTACGCTATTGAGGTAGCAGATTCTTCTTCAGTTCTACAAGTATCATACGTCGGATATGTAACGAAAGAAGTGACCGTTGGGTCACAATCAACAATTGCTGTTATTCTCTCAGAGGATGCGGCCCAGTTGGACGAAGTTGTGGTTGTAGCTTACGGTACGGTTAAAAAATCAGATTTGACAGGTGCTGTTGCTTCTATTAAGACTGATGAAATCAATGCTACGCCATCGGTGCGTTTAGATGATGCTCTGAGGGGAAAGGTTTCGGGCGTACAAATTATACCTACTTCCTCCCAACCAGGTGCAGCTGCATCGATACGAATTCGGGGTACAAATTCCATTAGTGGTAACAGTTCACCATTGTTCGTAATCGATGGATTGATAGGGGCTGGAAATTCTTCCGATATCAATGTACTTGATATAGAGTCCGTTGAGGTTTTAAAAGATGCCTCGGCCACGGCCTTGTATGGGTCAAGGGGGTCTGCTGGCGTAGTGCTTATTACTACCAAAAGAGGTAAAGCCGGTCAATCAAAATTCACATATGATGCTTATACTACTTTTCAATCGCCCACACGCTTTTTAGATGTACTCAATGGGGCCGAATTTGCCGATTGGCAAAATGAAGTTCAGGGTACCGAAGCTTATCCGAATCCTGCATCTTTTGGAGAGGGAACCAATTGGCAAGAGGAGGTGTATCGCAATGGTGCACCAATGACAAGTCATACCCTATCGGCTTCGGGGGGAAATGAAAAAGCGCAATACTTTGTTTCTGGTAATTATTTTAATCAAGATGGTATTTTTAGGGGGAGTAACTTAGAAAGATATCAGCTGCGAATGAACGGGGATTATCGATTGAATAAAATGCTCAAAGTCGGCAATTCGGTAACCATTTCAAGAAACTCACAGGTGCCAAGAAGCAGTAATATCATTAATATTGCGGGCTGGTTCCCTAGGTTACCCGTTATAGATGAAAATGGCGAATATACGATTCAGACGGCTAGTGCCGAGCTTAATGCAGAGAACCCGGTGGGCAACGGGGCCAAAAATATCAATTTGGATACTAGGACAAGAATATTGGGAACGGTTTATGCCGAATTGGAACCGATTAAAAATTTGAAATACAAGTTTAATTTCGGTACAGACCTTTCTCTGGACAAGAGCGAGAATTATGCGCCATCTACGCTTTTCGCCCAGAGAAATGATGGAGGTACAGGAACTATTGAAAATTCTGAATATTTAAGTGTTTTGGTCGAACAGACCTTGACCTACAATACGTCTTTTGGAGACCATGATATGGATGGACTTTTTGGGTATACCAGGCAACGGATTTTTAATTCTGGAAGCGTTGTGCAAACGAAAGGCTTTACTACTGACTTTTTCGAGTATAACAACATAGATGCGGGATCGGAGAGGTCGGGAGCCAGTTCATTTGCAAATGAATTTGGGGTTGAATCCTTTCTGTTCCGTTTGAACTACGGGTACAAAGGTAAATACAGAATTACCCTGAACGGCAGGGTAGACGGATCTTCCAATTTTGCAAAAGATAGTAAATGGGGAACTTTTCCTTCCGTTGCGGTAGCATGGAATGCCGGTAGAGAAGAATTTGTTGAGAATTTAAAAATTTTCGATGACCTTAAATTCAGGGCCAGTTATGGTAGACTAGGTAATCCTGCCTCGGGTGGCACTTCATTAGCAAGATTAGGTGCAGGCTTTACCTACCTTTTCGGGAATGGTGGTGATATTACAAATGGGATTGGATTAAATAGGTTGGGAAATGATCAATTGAAGTTTGAAACTACCGATCAATTAGATTTGGGTATAGATACTTCTTTTTTCAATGATCGACTGCAAGTTACTTTAGATTATTACCATAAAGAAACGAACGACCTCTTTACCGATCAAGAAATTCTGTGGTTGGCCGGTGTTCCAAATGCCATTATTCCTACGAATTTTGGTACTATTGAGAACTCGGGGTTTGAACTTTTTGTGAATTCTATTAACGTCGACAAAGGTGACTTCAGATGGGATACGAGTTTCAATATATCAACGAATAAGAACATTGTGGTGTCCATTCCCGATGAAGATGGTGAACTTTTGATAAACCGTTTTGGTGGGGTCTTGAATCAGCCGTCTGCTGTAATTAAAGAAGGGGAACCCATTGGGTCGTTTTATGGATATATCCGAAATGGTATTTGGAATGATCAAGCGGAAATTGATGCCGCTGGAGTAGAGGGTAGAGGCGTTTTCCCCGGAGGTAAACGTTTTGAGGATATTAGTGGGCCAGACGGCGTGCCTGATGGTGTGATCGATGCTGATGATCAAACCATAATAGGGAACCCCCATCCTGAGTTGTTCGGTGGTATCAATAATACTTTTACCTATAAAGGATTAGAGTTTTCGATGTATTGGTCCTTCGTTTTGGGGAACGATATTTTTAATGAGACAGATTCTAGAATTAATACGGCTTTTGATAATAATGTGAGTGGGATGTTCGCGAATAGATGGACACCCGACAATACCGATACTAACGTGCCTTCGGTAAGAGGTGTTTTTAGAACAGAGGTCGTGCCAGAAACGGGAATCATTGAAGATGGCTCATTTCTTCGTTTACGTAATATAAGTTTAGGATACAATATTCCTACGAAATATGTGCCGGTGTTTCAAAATGCAAAGGTTTATGTAAGTGGTACCAATTTATTATTGTTCGATAATTACAGCGGTTATGATCCAGAGATTAACAGAGGAAATGAAAATGCTCGAAGAGGATATGATCAAGCGCAGGATCCGTCGGTCCGTTCGTTCACCCTTGGTTTAAGTTTGACCTTTTAAAAAATAAAGCGATGAAAAAAATAATACTTATCATTCTAATGATATTTATGGGGCTAACGTCTTGTGATGATATCATTACCGAAAAACCTATAGACTTTTTGGTTCCTGGAAGTTTTCCTGCTAATGAACAAGATGCAATGGCAGCAACAACAGCCGCCTATACACGCTTGCATAGTAGTATTATCTCATTTTACTATGGTTTTACCCCTAGTGATATTGCTTTTCAAGGGCAGCACAATATGCGGCCGGTATCGTGGTTTTTGGATCTTAATGCCAACAATGGCGATGCCACGGCCATGTGGCAACAGAATTTTCAAGGTATTGCCCTAGCCAATACCGTGATTCAATTTGTGCCCGATGTTGAAATGAACGATGAAGCGCTTCAAGAACGATTGATTGCAGAAGCTAAGTTTTTGAGGGCATTCTATTATTTTGAATTGGTGAGAGTTTATGGAGGAGTTCCCATAATTAACGAGGTTGTTATAAATACCGAAGATTTGATTGGTATAACGCGCAATTCTGTTGAAGAGGTGTATGTGCTTATCGAACAAGATCTTACCGAGGCTCTTGCGGTGTTGCCGAACGATTACGTTGGAGAAGATTTGGGCAGGGCGACAAAATGGGCGGCTACCGCCTTATTGGCAAAGGTTCATTTAACACAGGGTGAATGGAAGGAAGCTAGTACTCGGACGCAGCAAGTAATTGCTTCGGGTATGTTCGGGCTGGTTGCCGATTATAATAGCTTGTGGAGCCAAAATGCAGAATATGTTCCCATGCCCGACAAAAATGGCAATTTGGTAAACGAGATTGTTTTTGATATACAATTCGAACAAAACGAGCGCAATGATTTTAAACAGAGTTGGACAGCTTCTAGAGACACCGAAATTGTGGGAGCTACAAATGCTGTTGGCGGTGGATGGGAAAATATGCTTCCCACGACCGATTATTTGGCCATGTTTGAAGTGGGAGATCTTAGAAAGGATATTAGTTATGTAACTGAGTTGAATGGTAACATTTTGGAGTCCCCGAGAACACCTGGTGCCGGACCCATCTCTGGGAAATATCTTAATGCCGATGGTGATCCTCCAAAGAGCAACAATGGAAGTCAAAATACCTATGTAATTCGGTATTCCGATGTGCTTTTGATGAAAGCTGAGGCCGAAAATGAATTGAATGGACCTTCTGGAGCCTACCAGTTTATAAATCAAGTTAGGGATCGAGCGGGCCTGTCGCCCTTGGCCGCACTTGATCAAGCATCCTTTAGGCAAGCTATACGGAAAGAGCGCGCGACCGAACTCGGTTTTGAAGGGCATAGAAAATTTGATTTGTTGAGATGGGGTGTTTTTGTCGAAACGATACGCAATGTTAACGATACGCATATGGAAACACCGGCTGCCAATATTCAGGAGCATCATGTTTTATTACCCGTACCCGCAAGAGAAAGGGAAATTTCTGAAGGAAGTTTAACCCAGAATCCAGGGTACTAAAAGTGGGTCAATGCATTGCAAATTTGATTGAATTTACGCTCAATAGAGCGGTGAAATCGATAAAGTCTGTAGTATGGCCGGATAATCGTTGATGCAATTTTAAATAGGTTGTTAGCCATAATATATTGAGAATAGTCTAAATAGAATACATATGAATTATTTCAGGTATGTAGTTTTTGTTCTTTGTCCTTTTGTCTTTTTTGGATGCAAGGATGAGCAAGCTAAAGAAGAAAAAACAAATAAAAAGCCCAATGTCGTTTTTATTCTAGTTGATGACCTTGGGCTAATGGATTTAAGTGTTACAGGCAGTACGTTTTATGAGACCCCGAACGTAGACCGTATCGCCAATGAAGGCATGATGTTTACACAAGGGTATGCGGCGAGTAGGGTATGCAGTCCTTCACGAGCCAGTCTTATGACTGGGAAGTTCACGGCACGCCATGGGATTACCGATTGGATTGGTGCAGCCTCGGGCACCGCATGGCGGGCTTACAATAGGCATGATATGTTACTTCCGGCCGAGTATGTACATAACTTGCCAGCAAACGACGTTACCATAGCCGAAGCCATGAAAAAGGCAGGATATAAAACCTTCTTCTCTGGAAAATGGCATTTGGGCAAAGAAGGTTCCTATCCTGAAGATCATGGTTTTGACATTAACAAAGGAGGTTGGGACAAAGGAAGCCCGATGGGCGGTTATTTTTCGCCATGGGATAACCCTAAACTTCCGAATAAAGAGAAAGGGGAAAACCTAACCATGCGCTTGGCCAACGAAACGGCAGATTTTATCGAGCAGCATAAAGATTCTACTTTTTTTGCTTTTCTTTCCTTTTATGCTGTGCACGGACCGATACAGACTTCGGAGCAAAAATGGCAAAAGTATAGGGACAAAGCTGAAGATCAAGGAATAGAAGATCATGGGTATGAGATGGAACGTGTATTGCCCATCCGACAAGTTCAAGACAATCCTATTTATGCGGGATTGGTCGAAAGCATGGATGATGCCGTGGGTGTCGTGTTAAAAGCTTTAAAGGATTCGGGGCTGGAAGAAAATACGATAGTAGTATTTACATCCGACAATGGGGGCGTGGCCTCAGGTGACGCATTCTCTACGTCGAACCTTCCGTTGAGAGGAGGCAAGGGATATCAGTGGGAAGGTGGCATCCGCGAACCTTATTTTATTAAAGTACCTTGGCTAAAGAACGGAGGGTCTCAAAGTGATTTTCCGGTAATCGGCACCGATTTTTATCCCACACTTCTAGATTTTGCAGGTGTAGATTTGATGCCGCAACAGCATATCGACGGGGTGAGCCTTAAACCAATTTTAGAAGGAAAAGAAATGAACGTTGATCGACCGCTTTTCTGGCACTATCCCCACTATGGTAACCAAGGGGGCAATCCGTCATCGGTCATTCGGGAGAAGAACTGGAAATTGATTCACTATTGGGAAGATGATAGCGAAGAACTTTATGACCTCGCTTCTGATGGTAGCGAGCAATCTAACGTCATAAATGCAAATCCTGAAGTTGCAAAGAAAATGAGCAAGAAATTGTTGAGTTGGCTACAGGAGGTCGGAGCTAACATGGCAACAAAAGATCCAGAATTTGACGCCAAGCTAGCAGAAGAAAGGCATGAAAATATTGTAAACGAGAAGTGGCCCGCTTTGGAAGCGCAACGCCTCGAATTTCTATCCGATGATTTTAAGCCCAATGAAGATTGGTGGGGGAGCAAAGTGACAAAAGATTAAATGGGATAAAGGTGATACCTTGTTTTGGTGTCAGTTCACATAAACAAATGTACCCCAGAAAACAATACGCAAGAGATTCTCGGCGGCCTCAGTCCTGAGAAAGGCGTAGGCCCTTTTCATTTGAGTTTTAACGGTATTAATAGAGATGCCTTGGGTTTCGGCTATTTCTGCATAACTCTGCCCGTTAAGAATGGCAGAAATAAATATTTGTCTTCTGCTTTCAGGTAATTTATTTAATAGAGCCAGTACCTTGCCATTGGAATGGGGGGCTCCCAAAACTTTCGGATCTTCGTAAACTATGGGCTTTAAATCGTGTAATATTGATTTCTCTTTTTTTGCTTTTTCCAGCGAAAGCAGGCTCAAATTCTTTACAGCGCGAATTGCATATGCTTTAAATGAAATTGTGATTGAAATCGTTGTTCTTCGTTGCCAGTAGGAAATAAAAAAATCTTGCACGATATCTTTGGCAGCTTCCTTGTCTTTTAAAATTCCAAAAGAAATCAAACACAGTAATGAATAGTGCTCTTTAAAGAGCTGTTCTAATTCATCGGCATCATTTTTTTGGTGTAATGGCATTGTGTTTTTCCTAGGATTGAACTCGCTAAATTATGGAATGGGTAATTGTACTATCTGTTGATTTAAGCTTCCAATTATAGTAATTTAATTTCATTTAATAAGAAATTTTGTCAAATTGTTAAAAAAAGATAATTTTTTGTCACCCTAATTCGGTTTTATGACAACTTATAATAAAACACCTTATAATGACGGGGATAGCAAAGTTAAAATCCGTTTTGAAAAGTATTCAAGATGCTCCAACATTGGAGAACGAAGTACTTGAAGGCTTGACCAAAAGTGAACGTGAAATTGTCGATACACTTTATCATGAAGATTTGCTGTCTGAAGCGTTGGATTTTTTAGAAGATTTGGATTCAGAAGAGGAATGGAGTCACCTTTTGCAAAAAATAAATGCTTCTAAAAAGCGGGTAGTTCCCTTTTGGAAACCACTTCTAAAGTATGCTGCCATTTTTGTAGGCTTAATGGCAATCGGTTACACAGTCTATCAAAATCAAAATATTAAAAACGAAATTCCGATTTCCGAAACTGCCATCAAATTAAAAATGGGAGGTGATGAGGTCAAAGTTATCAAAGAGGGGGAAAGCCAACAAATTATTTCCACTTCGGGCAAAGTACTGGGTGTACAAAAAGGCAATAAAATAAGTTATAGCGCCGATTCGGAAATGGACGAATTGGTATATAATGAATTGGAAATTCCTTTTGGAAAAATTTTCGATGTTGAATTGTCCGATGGTACGTTGGTTCATCTTAATTCGGGAACGAAGATGAGGTATCCTGTCAAATTCTTAAACAAAGGGAAGCGGGAAGTTTTTATAGAAGGCGAAGCATATTTTAAAGTGGCCAAAGACGTCGCACATCCTTTTGTTGTACATGCGGAAGAAGTGGCCGTTGAAGTACTAGGTACCGAATTTAATTTATCATCCTATAAAGAAGATGCCGAGATTAAGACCGTATTGGTCGAAGGTTCAGTGAATATGTCCAATACATTGGTTCCAGCTGACAATGTAGTGCTGGTTCCAGGTAAAAAAGGTGCTTGGAATAAAGAGTCACATCATACTACTACAGAGGATGTCGATGTAACCCTGTACACCGGATGGATTAAGGGGGAGCTGGTTTTTAAGAATACCTCATTTTCTAAGATGGCAAAAAAGTTAGAGCGTAGTTATAATATTACCATTCAGAATAACAATACACTCCTAGGGGATAAAATTTTCAATGCCCATTTTCATGTGAACATAGAGAGTATCGAAGATGTCATGAAATCTATAGGGGAAATATACTCTTTTGGGTATACTATAAAAGAGGGAAAAATAACGATAGATTAACAAATTAAATGAATTCAAATAATCCTAATGCCTATGCTTTGACTTTTGTAATGTAATAAAAAAGTTCAAAAAAAATCGGAAAATGCTTGAGACCATTTCCCGATTTAAGAACAATTAATTAAACGACCTTTTCAAAATCATTTAATCAAACCAAAACTATGAAAAAAATATTTACGGGGATGTTGCTACATAGGCATATCCCTAAATTCGACTTGAAAATGAAACTGACTACCTTCTTACTTATAGTTTCGTTATTCGAAATTCAAGCAAACTCCTACGCACAGGGTACGAAATTGACTTTGAATTTAGAAAATGCTAGTATTGAACAAATTTTTGATGAGATAGAGAGCATTTCTGAGTTTCGTTTTCTATATGAAAGTGCCCAGATAGATCTTAATCGAAAAGTAACCCTTCGTATTGAGGGAAAGAAAATAGCGGATGTACTGGCATTGCTTTTTGACCACACAAATATTGCTTATAAAACACGTAATCGACAAGTCATTCTTACCAGAAAGGCTATGAATCGCGCAGCACCCCTGAAGGTATCGGGGTCTGCTCTTGACGAAGAAAGTTCGGTGCAAAGCCAAATTACTGGCGTAGTAACAGATGCCGATGGAGCACCTTTACCGGGGGCCAATATTTTAGAGAAGGGTACGACCAATGGTACCCAAACCGATTTTGATGGAAAATTTGTATTGGATATTGCTGACGATAGTGCTGTTTTGGTGATTTCTTATATAGGCTTCGCTACTAAAGAAGTATCTGTAAATGGGCAATCGAACATTACCATAGGCTTGATCGAAGATGCTGCAGGTTTGGAGGAAGTGGTAGTTGTTGGTTATGGAACGGTCCGAAAGAAAGATCTTACCGGGTCTGTTGCCTCTGTAAAAGGCACAGATCTAGAAAAAACACCGACCAATACTTTTGTACAGGCATTACAAGGAAAGGCCTCTGGGGTTGATATTAGGGCTGCTTCCAATGCACCGGGTGGTGGCATTAGAATTAGGGTAAGGGGTACGAATTCAATCAACGCTTCCAGTCAGCCGCTTTATGTAGTTGATGGTTTTCCGATTGATAATGGTAATACTACGCCAGAAGCTGGGGGTAACAGAGCTTCGGCAAGTGATCCGCTAACGAGTATTAGTCCTGCAGAAATAGCCTCTATTCAAGTGTTGAAAGATGCTTCCGCGACTGCGATTTATGGGGCAAGAGGAGCGAATGGCGTTGTTATAGTTACTACTAAAAGAGGGGGAATTGGCAAAGCTAAAATAGATTTCGAGTATTCCACAAGTATCAGTTCGGTAAGGAAAAAGCTGGATTTGGCAAATGCCGAAGAGTTGGCCATTTTGACTAATGAATGGGCTATCAACAACAATCAGCCGCTTATATACGATGGAGTGAATAAACCTTTTCCAGAGGATTTGGGCGAGGGAACAGATTGGCAAGACCAGATTTTTAGAAGTGCGATTACCAATAATTATAATCTTACCGTTTCAGGGGGCCGCGAAGGCACACGGTATTTGGTTTCCGGTAACTACATGGATCAAGATGGAATCATCATTGAATCAAACTTTAAAAGGGCAGGCCTAAAATTCAACCTTGACCAAGATTTGGGCAAAAGGTTGAAATTTGGTATGAATGCCAACATTACTAGAACTATTAATGATGCTGTTGATTCCGATGGAGGGGGATATCAGAATGATACGCCGCTATGGAATGCCTTGGCGACCACTCCGGTAATCCCCGTTACCGATAGCGAGGGTAATTATGTGCATAACCATGATGAAACCGTAAAGGTACTTGAAAATCCAGTTTCCATTGCTAAAACACGAACCGATATTACATATGCTACCCGGGTTCTTAGTAATGCTTTTTTACAATATCAGCTGTTCAACGGTTTGTCTTTTAAAGCTAATTTTGGCGCTGACCTGATTAATTCGAAACGGAATGCCTATACGCCCACAACGGCTGAAACGCAGGCATTGCCCAATAAAGGCATAGCTTCGGTCGGTAATGTACAGCGAACCAATTTATTGGCGGAATACACATTTAATTATAACAGGTCTTTCGGAGATCGGCATCGCTTAGATGCCGTTATAGGCTATACTTACCAAAACAATAAGTTGGAAAGTGTTTTTTCCCGTACCGATGACTTTTTCACTGATTTAGTGGAATTTAATAATCTAGAACTTGGTTCCGATCCGCGGCCATCTAAAAGTGGTGCTACCAAAACCGCATTACTGTCATATTTGGGAAGGGTTAACTATGTATTCGCCGATAAGTATATTGCTACGGCCTCTATTCGTAGAGATGGGTCCTCTAAATTCGGGACTGGTAAAAAATGGGGCGTCTTTCCTTCGGGAGCGATAGCATGGCGATTGGTGGAAGAAGATTTTATTAAAAATCTCAATGTTTTCAGTGCACTTAAATTGAGGGGTAGTTATGGTTTGACTGGTAACGAATCTATTGGGGCCTATAACTCACTGGCCCTTTATGCGGCAACAAATCAACCTATAATCGGGGGCGTACCTGTAGTAGGGCTTGCTCCCAATCGAATCAATAATCCCGATTTAAAATGGGAGCGTACAAAACAGACCGATGTGGGTCTCGAAATGGGCCTTTTCGAAGGGAGATTAAATTTGGAGGCGGGCTATTATGTAAAAACCACCGAAGATCTTTTATTGAGTGTCGCCATACCTACCCAATCGGGCTATACGACCAGCGTACAGAACATAGGTAAGGTTGAAAATAGGGGATTTGAGTTTGACCTCGGAATGAATCATACTTTTGGAAAACTCACTTGGAATTCGAATTTTAATATTTCTTTTAATCGGAATAAACTATTGGAACTTCCGGAAGGCACTGATGAATTAATCAATGGAATTGGTAGGGGAGAAACCGCTTATGGGCAATCCATCGCACAAGTCGGCAAACCGCTAGGCCAATTCTTTGGCTATCGCTTTGATGGTATTTGGGAATCTGAAGAAGAAATCGTTGCCGGTGGTAACTCCGTCGGTGGTGTAAATAGGGTTGGACTACCAAAATATAGGGATCTGAACGGAGACGGCTTCAATCGTAATTTAGATGATAAGGAGGTGGTGGGTGATCCCAATCCCGATTTTATATATGGATTTACCAATTCATTTGCTTTCAAGAATTTAAATCTTTCCATTTACATAAACGGAAGTCAAGGGAATGACCTGGCAAACATGAATACCATAGGGTTGTTTGCCCAGCCTCAAAAACACAATGTATTGCAAAAAGCATTTGACGAGCGATGGCAAGGTCCGGGAACGGGCAACACGATCGAGGCTCCTCTCACCAATGCGGGTGAGTGGAAAAATTTTAGTGATAGAAACGTAGAAGATGGGTCTTATTTACGAGTAAAAACCATAAACCTTTCGTATAACTTACCCATTGATGAACTTGGTCTAGACTGGTGCAGAAGTGCACAGTTATTTATTGCTGCCGACAACTTGATTACGGTAACAAATTATTCCGGTTTTGATCCAGAAGTAGATTTATACGCCTCGAACAACGTTAGTTTCGGGGTTGACAATGGTGCTTACCCTTCGTCTCGAAGTTTTAGGATTGGAATGAAATTGGGCTTTTAATATAACGAGAAAAATATCATGAAAAATATAAAATATATAACTAGTGTAATGATGTCTTTCGCGCTGTGGTTGACATCTTGTGAAAGTGCGTTGGAAGAAAATCCGGCGGGAAACATAAGTATTGCAAATTTCTATTCTTCTGAAGATGATGCGTTAGCCGGCTTGTACGGCGTCTATAATTCTGTATATAGTTTATATGGCAATACCGCCATAAATTATGGAGAAGTAAATGCCGACAATGCAACTGTATCACCAAATGTTTCCGATTTATTCGAGTGGGATGAGTTTACATATAGCAATGAACTTACCGAAGGGTTTTGGCGATCTGCTTATGATGGCATTAACTTGGCCAATGAAGTAGCATTGTATACTGCTGAAATTGATTTGGATGAAGGAAAAAAGGCCGATATTGTATCTGAAGCCAAAGCCCTCCGCGCACTTTTTTATTGGCATTTGGTTCGTGTATTGGGCGGAGTGCCCATTTATGAGATTCCAACGATAGGTTTTGATGCGGTCGATACACCTAGATCTTCGGTCGATGAAGTATACACCGTAATTCTGCGCGATTTAACCGAAGCAGCTTTAGAACTGCCCACTACGAGTTCGGCTGGCAGGTTAAACGCCCATATTGCAGATGCCTTGCTGGCGAGAATATACCTTTACAGAAATGATTTTCCGAATGCCTTGGTCCACGCCAAAAGAGTAATTGATTCAGGCGCATATGATCTTTTTGAAGATTATGCCCATGCTTTCAAAACAGAATATAATAATGGTGTCGAGCACATTTATCAAATTCAATATCTAAGTGGTGAAAGGAATAACCCGATACCGGGTAGATTCGGTCCCCGTGCACTTCCTGGTCAATACGGAAATTCATTTTGGGCCAATACGGTTGTGGGAGGTTCAATTGCACCTAGTGCTGAGTTCAATGCCGAAAACCCAATATCCTATAGAAGGTCAGTAACCATAGCCGATAGTTATGAACATATAGATGGGGTTACTGGCACGATAACTATGGAAGATGCATATGGCCCAGGTGTTTACCCTTTCTATGTAAGCAAATTCGATGATCGGGCAAATGAATTGCAGTCTGGGGTTAATTTTAATGTTATCCGCTATGCCGATATTCTATTAATTGCAGCAGAGGCTTCAAATGAGGTTGATTATGGCGATAGTCAAAAATATGTGTGGATTAACAAAGTGCGCGAAAGGGCACGAAATGGAGTAGCGACTGATCTTCCTGATTTGACAGGGCTATCACAGGACGATTTTAGAACTGCGGTACTCGAAGAAAGAAGATTTGAATTGGCGTTCGAAGGCCAAAGAGCGTGGGATTTAAAAAGGAGAGGGCAATTTTTGACCACTATGCGTGCACAGGGAAAAAATGTTGAAGATTTTAAGTTATTATTTCCGATACCTGACAATCAAGTTCGATTGAACCCGAATTTGACCCAAAATACAGGATGGTAGATAGTTAAGACTTGGTGTTTGTATATATAGTGCGTTATGTAATATTATTTTGTTAGTTAGTTTATATTTGGTTGGGGAGATTTTTGCGTCTCTCTGACCAAGTATATTTTTGAAAGGAGATATTAATGTTAAATTGCGTATTCCCGAAGACTATATTTAATTGTTGAAATTTACTTTTAAATTTTACCCGATGCTTTAGAAGGCTATTTGTACACGTACAAAGAGAAAATATGAAATTAATCGTAAGTGGATTTTTCGCAATAAGCATGTTACTGAGCTGCGCTGAAAAATCAAAAAAATCGGAAGATCACTCCACCGCTCAAGAAACACCCAACATCATTCTCCTTATGGCCGACGATCAAGGCTGGGGCGATACGGGGTATAATGGGCACTCGCATCTCAAAACTCCAAATTTAGATAAGATGGCCGTCAACGGGGCGGTTTTTGAACGCTTCTATTCGGCATCGGCGGTATGTTCTCCCACTAGAGGTAGTGTGATGACCGGAAGACACCCTCTTCGCTATGGTATATGCACGGCCAATTGCGGCCATATAAAACCACAAGAAATTACGTTGGGCGAGATGGTCAAAGATGTGGGATACACTACGGGTCATTTTGGTAAATGGCACTTAGGCACCCTAACGCGTGATACTGTGGAAGCGAATCGAGGAGGGCGACCTAAATTCGATGCCGATTATGCCCCACCATGGGACCATGGTTTTGACGTTAGTTTTGTAACCGAATCGAAAGTTCCGACATGGAACCCCATGATTACTCCGCCGAAATCTTCGGGTGACGTAAACGGAGCGCTGGTGGAAGGTAAACCTTTCAATACTTCCTATTGGACCGGGCCTGGCCAAATAGAAACTGATAATTTAGAGGGTGATGACTCAAGAGTGATTATGGATCGGGCGATTCCTTTTATCGAGGAGGCGGTAAAAAGCAAAAAACCATTTTTGAGTATTATCTGGTTTCATACCCCACATTTACCGGTATTGACGAGTGATGAATATCGAAAGCCCTATGCTGAACTTTCCGAAGATCAGCAACATTATTATGGGGTTATTTCGGCTATGGATGAACAGGTCGGCCGTTTGCGCAATAAATTAAAAGCTTTGGGCATAGCCGAGAATACAGTTTTGTTCTATACAAGTGATAATGGTCCTGAAGGAAAATCGACCACTGGTAGAACGCAGGGAATTACCAAAGGATTGACAGGTAGAAAAAGAAGCCTACACGAAGGTGGAATCCGGGTTCCGGGGATTATAGAGTGGCAAGGCAGAATACAACCGAACACGAAAGTAGAAATCCCCTGTTTTACCTCTGATTATTTTCCGACGATAGCAAATATAATAGGAGTTGATTTAAAGAAAAATGGACGTCCGTATGACGGTATCGACATGCTTCCTATTGTACAGGGAAAGGTGAAAAAAAGATCCGAGCCTTTAGCTTTTGAGTTTCAGAAGCAAGCCGCACTGATGGATAATGAGTATAAGGTTTATAGTAATGACGAGGGGCAACATTTTGAGCTTTACAAAATCTCAAATGACCCAGAAGAACAAAATGACCTTGCTGGTAGTGAACCGGAAAGGCTAAGTGAAATGGTTTCCGTATGGCGCAAATGGAAAGCCTCTCAAATGAACAGTGCACAAGAAAATGATTATTAAAAAAATAGGCGGTCGGTATTCGTCGGCAGTTATTTCATAGTGACGATTATTAAATACTTTTCAGACATCATATAATTAAAAAAGAACATTTATGAGAATAACACATTTATTTTCCATCCTTTTAATACTGTTGGTTGCGTCTTGTAAGACTTCCGGGCCAGAGAAAGATAATAAAGTAGAAGAAAAACCCAACTTTGTTTTTTTGTTTGCCGATGATCAGACTTTTGAAAGTATCAGGGCACTTGGTTTTGACGAGGTTCATACCCCTAATTTAGACCGATTGGTAACTGGTGGTACTTCATTTACCCATGCCTACAATATGGGGGGCTGGAACGGCGCGATATGCGTGGCCTCGCGTGCCATGATAATTTCAGGCTCTTATATTTGGAATGCCCAGAAAAAAAGTGCCAAATGGGCTAAAGGCGATACCACGGCCTTAAACCAAACTTGGAGCAGATTGTTGGAAAGGCAAGGCTACAATACGTATATGACCGGTAAATGGCATGTACAAGCCCCAGCCGACACTATTTTTAATGAAGCTCAACACATACGTCCGGGAATGCCGAGAGACCATGCGAACAAATTGGGCGCTGGCATTAAAAAGTGGAAAGAAGAATCGGGTGACATGAAAGATTGGAACGACTACATGCCTCTGGGTTATGGTCGACCCACAGGTCCGGACGATACAGAGTGGTCACCTACCGATACCTTGCAAGGTGGTTTTTGGGAAGGCGGAAAGCACTGGAGCGAAGTAGTGCGTGACGATGCCCTTTCCTTTATAGAAACGGCGAAGAAAAAAGAGGATCCCTTCTTCATGTATTTGGCCTTTAACGCGACTCACGATCCGAGACAGGCTCCTCAACGATTTTTAGATATGTATCCTTTGGAAGATATAGAAGTTCCTGAAAATTTCTTGCCGGAATATCCTTGGAAAGATGATATGGGAAATCCTCCTGGACTTAGGGATGAGGCCTTGGCTCCTTTTCCGAGAACCGAATATGCGGTTAAGGTACATCGTCGAGAATACTATGCCCTTTTAAGTCATATGGATGAGCAAATAGGAAAAGTGCTCGATGCCTTGGAAGCAAGCGGTAAAATAGACAATACTTATATCTTTTTTGGTGCAGACCACGGACTTTCAGTAGGTCATCACGGACTGATAGGAAAACAAAGTATGTTTGACCATAGCGTTCGTATACCCATGATGGTTGTCGGTCCTGGCATTCCAAAGGGTAAACTTTTAAATCAAGATGTCTATTTACAAGATATTATGGCCACCACTTTAGAATTGGCAAATGTTGATAAGCCCGATTATGTGCAGTTCAATAGCTTTATGGATATTATCAATGGGGACCGGAAAGAAAGTCATTACGATGGGGTATATGGAGCCTATATCAATGTTCAACGAATGATACGTAAAAATGGATTCAAACTTTTGGTCTATCCTAAAATTGAGAAAGTGCTTTTGTTCGATTTGGAAAATGACCCTAATGAAATGAACGATTTGGCAGATGATCCAGAGTACTCCGAAAAGGTCGAAACCTTATTTGCCGATTTGTTGGAGCTTCAAAAAACGATGGACGATGAATTGTCTTTACAAGAGATTTATGAGAAAGTAAAAAACAAGTCTTAAATCAATTTTATGTACAGAGTTTTTTTGACCTTCATCGCCGTGTTCTTTCTGGGTTGTAACGGACCTATAAAAACAAGTGTTGTTGGTGACCGTCCACCCAATATCTTGTTTATTCTAGTAGACGATTTGGGGAAGGAATGGGTGAGCGACTATGGTGCTGAAGATATAGTCACACCCAATATCGATAAACTTGCCGCCTCGGGAATGCAGTTCAACAATGTGTATTCGATGCCGCAATGTACGCCGTCGCGGGTAACCTTGTTGACTGGGCAGTATCCCTTTAGGCATGGTTGGGTTAATCATTGGGATGTTCCCCGTTGGGGCGGTGGTGCCCATTTTGATGAAACCGTTAATCCTTCCTTAGTTCAAGAAATGAGAAGGGCAGGCTATAAAACCTGCGTTGCTGGCAAATGGCAAATTGATGATTTTCGGGTAGAACCTGATGCCCTGACCAGAGCAGGTTTTGACGAATTCTGTATGTGGACCGGCTACGAGGCGGGGGTGGAACCTAGTGCTGAACGGTATTGGGACCCCTATATTTTTACAAAAGAGGGTAGTAGCACCTACACAGATGCCTTCGGACCAGATGTGTTTCGTGATTTTATCATTCAGTTCATGAAAGACAATAAGAAAGAACCAATGTTCATCTATTATCCCATGGTTTTGACACATACACCTTTTGTGGATACACCCGATGAGTCGGCTAACAATAATTTGGGCAAACATAAGGCCATGGTGCGGTACACCGATAAAATCGTTGGTGAGTTAATGGAGGCATTAAAAGGAAACCAATTGTTAGATAATACCATGGTGGTTTTTACTACCGATAACGGCACCACAGGGGCTATTACCGGCGGATATAAAGGCCGGAAGATAAAGGGAGGGAAAGCCAGTACGGTAGAGGCCGGAATTTGTGAACCTTTTATTATAAGTTGGCCCGGAAAGGTAAAAGCGAATCAAACATCTGATGCGTTAATCGACTTTACCGATATGCTTCCAACGTTTATTGATGTTGCCGGTGCCGCATCAACAAACAAATGGACTCAGCACAATGCATCGCAAATAATTGATGGTAAGTCTTTTAAAAATGTTTTGCTTGACAGTACCGAATCTGCACGCGAGTGGATTTTGGGAATGGGAGGGGGTAATAATGCGCGTCTTACTGCAAATGGTGTTGAGAACCAATATAATTTTAGGGATAGGGTACTGAGAAACAAAAAATACAAGCTATATATCAGTTCGAATCGAGCACCGGAAAAGTTTTTTGATTTAAAGGTTGACCCCTATGAGGAACATAACATTATCGATAGCTTGAACACTAAAGAGCGTACAACCAATTTTGAACGTTTAAAGCAAGTCTTAGAATCATTTCCTATAAAAGATAACGATCCGAAGTACCAATCAAACCCGGATCAAGAATGGGATGTTGAAATAACGGCCGAAAGCGAGCGTTGGAAAATATAATCTGGAAAATGTTTCAGTTGATGGGCAGATGGGGTAATAACTCCTATAATTTTGATTGCGGCTATTTGTTTCTTTGTGATTTGTAAATCACGTTTGATACCAGGCCAAGAATAATTAAAATAATGCCCAGTAGGCTCCATTGGGTATATACTTCGCCCAGCCACATAAAACCGATAAGTCCGGTAAAAAGTACTTCGAGATATTTGAATGGGGCTACAAGATTATTGGCGGCAATTTGAAAAGCTTTGGTCATATAAAGTTGTCCGATAAAACCAAAAATGCCGAGACCTATGAAGATGATCCAATCGGTTCCGATGGGGTTCTTCCAATACGGTATCATTAATAGCCCGCCGAATACTGTCGCGGTAAACATAAAGTAATTTATGATGACCACCGGGTGGTCACTATTGCCTATTTTGCTAATTGTAATGTAAACCAGACCGCTCAATATAGCTGCTGCCAAAATAAGCAAGAGGCCGATAGTACTGACATTGGTGTCCAGCCCTTTTAATACTAAAACGCCTGTAAAAGAGATTAGGAAGAAAAGCCATTGGGGAGCCCTTATTTTCTCTTTTAGTAAAAGGATGGCAAAAATAGCTGAAAATATTGGTGCTAGATAGCGTAATGAAACGGCGGTTCCCGCGGAAAGGTATTTCAACGACATAAAGAACAAGGTCATTGAGCTGGTACCAATTAAAGCTCGAAGTACCAAGAGTTTTCTTTTGTTACCGAGTACGGGAATTTTCAACCGGTATAAGATACCCATCGTCAATAAAAGTGAACCCAGGCCACGGAAGAATACAATCTCATAAACATTGTACTGTGCTAATTGTTTTACCGAAATATTCATTAAGGTAAATGCCAAGGCACTTATAATCATGTATTTCAGAACTTTTCTGATAATCATAGGCTCAGATTAAAAATAGGATGGCCGAATCCATATGCGGGGTCAAAAAAAATCCAACCCAATTTTCATGGGTTGGATTATGTTGTTTCCATTTATGATACACTTATCTGTGTTAGACCCTTGGCAAATCGCCTTCACCTTTTAGTGGCAACTCTGATGCCCCCATTAAGTACTTGTCAACGTGATGGGCTGCTTGACGACCTTCTGAAATCGCCCAAACAATCAATGATTGGCCTCTTCTTTGGTCACCTGCCGCAAATACGCCTGGAACGTTCGTCATATAATCTTCAATCGATGCCTTGATATTCGTTCTTGGGTCTTTCTCGAGGCCCAACTGGTCTGCAAGGGTCATTTCAGATCCTGTGAACCCTAAGGCTAAAAGTGCCAACTCACATTCCCATTCTTTTTCGGTACCCTCGATTTCTTTTAACATCATGCGTTTGCCAGGTTCTTTGATCCATTCTACTTCCGAAGTTATCAAACCTTTCAAATTTCCATTTTCATCACCAACAAATTCTTTCGTAGAAATGCTGAAAAATCGTTCAGCACCTTCCTTGTGTGAAGAGCTGGTTCGCAACCGCATGGGCCAAAATGGCCAAGGTTGACCTTCTGGACGCTCGGTTGTAGGTTTTCCTAAAATTTCGAAGTTGGAAACAGATTTGGCCCCATGTCTGAAAGATGTTCCGATACAATCTGATCCGGTATCTCCACCACCAATTACAATTACGTTTTTATCAGTGGCCTTGATTTCTTCCCCTAAATCTTTTATACCGTCAACACGTCTGTTGTTCTGTGATAGAAAATCCATAGCCTGAACAACACCTTTGAGGTCAGCGCCTTTAATAGGAAGGTTTCTTCGTACGGTAGCACCGCCAGTTAAAACAACGGCGTCAAAATCTGAAGTGAGCTGTTCGCCAGTAATATCTTTACCAACATGAACACCACATTTGAATTCGATGCCTTCCTCCTTTAATACGGCCAATCTGCGATCAATGACATGTTTTTCCATCTTAAAATCAGGAATGCCGTAACGTAGCAAGCCACCTGGTTTTTCATCCCGCTCAAAAACGGTAACCCAGTGTCCTGCCCGATTTAACTGTTGTGCAGCCGCAAGACCAGCTGGTCCTGAACCGACCACAGCTATCTTTTTTTCGGTTCTTTCAGCAGGAGGGTTTGGTGTGATCCATCCATTCTTAAAGGCTGTTTCAACAATATTTTTTTCAATATTTTCTATGGTAACCGGGTCTTCATTAATCCCTAAAACACAGGCCTCTTCGCAAGGTGCAGGACACAATCGCCCTGTGAACTCTGGAAAGTTGTTGGTCGCATGTAATATTTTTGCGGCCTTATCCCATTTGCCTTTGTAAACAGCGTCATTAAAATCAGGAATTAAATTTCCTAGGGGGCAGCCGCTATGACAGAACGGAATACCACAATCCATACAACGGGCACCTTGTTCCTTTAACGCTGTTTCCTTCATCGGAATGGTGAATTCCTTGTAATTTTTCACCCTTTCTTCCGCAGGAGCGTATTCTTCTACTTTTCTATCGAATTCCAAAAATCCTGTAATCTTTCCCATTTCTCGATTTATATAGTTTCCATTTTTTCTCTTTCCAAACGAATCAGTGCTTGTTTGTATTCTTCAGGGAAGATCTTGACGAACTTAGGTAAACATTCTTCCCAATTTTCGAGTATGCGCTGTGCCAACGGGCTAAGGGTGGCATTGTAATGATTCTCGATCAGTTGTCGCAATTCTGCAATGTCGTTATCTTCATCAACTGGCAACAAATTCAGACTTTCGGTATTGCATCTCTTTGCGAACGTTTTTTTCTCATCAAATACATAGGCTATTCCACCGCTCATTCCAGCGCCGAAATTACGTCCTACTTCTCCCAATATAACGGCAATACCGCCGGTCATATATTCGCAGCCGTGATCTCCGATTCCTTCAACTACAGCCTTAGCTCCTGAATTCCGTACACAGAAACGTTCGCCGGCCTTTCCATTGATATAAGCTTCGCCAGAAGTTGCACCGTACAAGGTTACGTTACCAGTGATTACGTTTTCTTCCGGTTTTAAGGTCGATTTGTAAGGTACTTTGATAATTAATTTTGCACCCGAAAGTCCTTTACCTAAGTAATCGTTGGTGTTTCCGTTGACGATCATGGTAAGTCCTTTAGTAGCAAAAGCCCCAAAACTTTGACCGGCAGAACCGGTAAAATTAAGCTTTAAGGTGTTTTCCGGTAGTCCTTCCGCACCATAGATTTTTGAAATCTCGTTGCTCATGATGGCGCCTACAGCGCGGTCCGTATTTTTTATCGGGAAATCTAAAGCGATTTTTTCCTTTCTAAACAATGCGGGATGCGCTTTTTCTATGATATCGAATTCAATAGATCCGTGTATATCGTGCTGTTGTTTTTGGGTGTTATAAAACTTGGTCCCGGCCGGTACATCTACTTGATATAAAATCGGAGTAAGGTCGATACCTTCTGCTTTGTAATGATCAATGGCTTTTTTACGATCAAGCTTTTGAACTTGACCTACCATTTCATTGACTGTTCTAAAGCCTAATTGCGCCATAATACTTCGAAGTTCTTGGGCAACGAAATACATGTAGTTGACTACATGTTCCGGTTTACCCTCGAATTTTTTACGCAATTCAGGATTCTGGGTTGCGATACCTACCGGACAGGTATTCAAGTGGCATACACGCATCATGATACAGCCCGAGGCTACTAAGGGTGCAGTCGCAAAACCGAATTCTTCTGCGCCTAAAAGACAAGCAATTGCAACATCGCGACCAGTTTTTAACTGACCATCACATTCCAAAACAATTCTATTTCTTAGATCGTTGAGAACCAAAGTTTGCTGTGCCTCGGCAATGCCAAGCTCCCATGGAAGTCCGGCATGTTTCAAAGATGTAAGAGGCGAGGCGCCTGTTCCTCCATCAAAACCAGAGATAAGAACTACATCGGCCTTGGCTTTAGAAACACCTGCCGCAACGGTACCCACACCAACTTCAGAAACCAACTTGACGTTGATACGCGCTTCACGATTGGCCGACTTTAAGTCAAATATCAATTGCGATAAATCTTCGATAGAATAAATATCATGATGGGGTGGAGGAGAAATCAGACCCACATAAGGTGTTGAGTTTCTCGTTTTTGCAATTGCCTGATTTACTTTAGGTCCAGGTAATTGTCCGCCTTCCCCAGGTTTTGCACCTTGGGCCATCTTAATTTGAATTTCTTTAGCGCTGGTAAGGTAGTTCGAAGTTACACCGAACCTACCGGAGGCAACTTGTTTAATGGCACTGTTTCGCCAATCACCACTTGCATTTTTGTAAAAACGTTCTGCATCTTCGCCGCCTTCACCTGAATTGCTTTTACCTCCAATACGATTCATGGCGATAGCAAGGTTCTCGTGAGCTTCTTTACTAATGGATCCATAAGACATGGCACCGGTTTTAAATCGCTTCACAATATCTGTCCACGGCTCTACTTCTTCCAGAGGTATGGGGTCATAGTTTGAAAACTCGAACAGCCCTCTAATGGTCATGAGGTTTTTAGATTGTTCGTTCACCATTTCCGCAAACTCCTTGTAGGTGTCCGGCTCATTGCTACGAACCGCTTTTTGGAGTTTTGCAATAGATAATGGATTGAACATGTGCTTTTCGCCATCTCTTCTCCAGCGATATTCCCCTCCAATTTCAAGGTCTAGGTTGGCAGCTATTTCTTTTTTGGAAAAAGCTTTTGCATGACGCTTTGCTATTTCCTTTTCGATTTCATACAATCCGATACCCTCAATTCTAGTAGGGGTATTGGGGAAGTATTTTTCTACGGCCTTTGTGTTTATACCGATACACTCGAACAATTGAGACCCGCGATATGAATTCAAGGTAGAAATACCAATTTTGTTCATCACCTTTAAAATACCTTTGCCAATAGCCTTGTTGTAATTCTTGACGGCTTCGTCGAAAGTGTATTCGGTAATGTCATGTTCTTCTATCTGCTCACCGATTATTTCATTTACCAGATAAGGGTTAATGGCACTTGCGCCAAATCCGAACAGCAGGCAAAAGTGATGAACTTCACGCGGCTCGGCAGACTCGATGATGATACTTAATTTTGATCTTTTACCCAACCTTTGGAGTCCGCTGTTTACATAAGAACAAGCTAAAAGGGCCGGAATTGGCGCCATTTCTTTGCTTACACTTCTATCGGACAATATGATGATGTTGGTTCCCTCATCTATGGCTTTTGATGCTTGGTCGAGAATATCGTCCAAAGCTTCTTCCAAGCCATTATTTCCTTTGTTTATTTCATAAAGGACAGAAATAGAAACTACTTTATAGTCGGGGCTCGCATCGTAATTTTTTATCTTATCGAGATCCTCTTTTGATATAACAGGGTTCTGTATCTTAAGTTTTCTACAATGTAGCTCGGTAGATTCGAAAATATTGGTATCACTACCTAAGGTAAGACTGATATCGGTAATCATTTCTTCCCGAATACCATCTAAAGGTGGGTTTGTTACCTGAGCAAAAAGCTGTTTAAAGTAATTGTAGAGAAGCTGCGGACGATCCGAAAGTACCGCAATCGGTGTATCTGACCCCATTGAACCAATAGGTTCTTTGGCCGTTTTTCCCATAGGAAGGATAATAGTATTGATATCTTCCAAAGTGTAACCGAAAACCGATTTTCTCTTTTCAAGGGAAGCTTCCCCTAAAAATAAAGGACAATCGTTGTAAGGTATGTCTTTAAGGTGTACCAAGTTATTATCGAGCCATTCTTTATATGGATGTCGCTGGGCAATTTCTTCTTTGATTTCCTCATCGTTGATGATGCGCCCCTCTTCCATGTTCACCAAGAACATTTTTCCTGGTTCAAGCCTTCCGTGTAAATCGATATTTTCCGGGGCCAAATCTAAAACACCGGTCTCCGATGACATGACAACGTAGCCGTCTTTGGTCACGGAATATCTTGAAGGTCGCAAACCATTACGGTCTAAAACGGCACCGATATAGTTGCCATCGGTAAATGGTATGGATGCGGGTCCGTCCCAAGGTTCCATCAAACAGGAGTGATATTCGTAAAAGGCTTTTTTCGCCTCAGACATTTCCGGATTCTTTTCCCAGGCTTCAGGTACGAGTACCATCATGACTTCAGGCAACGAACGTCCAGTCATCAACAGTAGTTCTACTACCATGTCCATGGTAGCAGAATCTGATTTTCCTGGTAATATGATAGGAAGAATATTCTTTATTTCATCACCGAACCAATCGCTTTTCAAAAGTTCTTCCCTTGAACGCATACGGGAAACATTACCACGTAGGGTATTGATCTCTCCGTTATGGCACATATATCTGAAAGGTTGCGCCAAATCCCATGTCGGGAATGTGTTGGTAGAAAAACGCTGGTGTACCAATGCCAATCTGGTAACCACCCTTGGATCCATTAAATCTCTGTAGTAAAGACTGATATCTTTAGGCATTAAAAGCCCCTTGAATATGATAATTTTGGTCGAAAGACTGGGGAAGTAGAAATACTTGCTTTCCGAAAGTTTGGATGCAATAACCGTATGCTCCGAAACTTTTCTAGCGATGAATAACTTTAGATTGAACTGTGTACTGTCTTGTTCGGCATCCTTTTTTCCAATGAAAACCTGTCTTACATAAGGTTCAGTCTCCATGGCGACTCTTCCGGGTATTGATTTGTTTACCGGTACATCTCGCCAGCCCAAAAGTTGGAGTCCTTGTTTTTCGATATTTTCTTCCAATACCTCACAGCAATAGTTGCGTTGATTTTCTTTTTGTGGTAAGAAGACATTTGCAACGGCATATTCACCAGGTTCCGGTAATTCAAAATTACATACATCATTAAAAAAGTCATGTGGAATATCTACTAAAATTCCAGCACCATCACCTGTTTTTCCATCTGAACTTACTGCACCACGATGCTCGAGTTTGTCTAATATTTCAAGTGCCTTATGAATAATGTCATTCGACTTTTTTCCTTTAAGGCTACAGATGAACCCTGCACCACAATTCTCATGTTCAAATTCCGGGAGATATAATCCTTGTTTTTCCAGCTTCATAAATTAGGGTATTTCCTCAAAAATAGCATTCTTTCTGAATTATTTGCCTTGATTAGGGTGAAATGAAACAAAAAATTCAACGAATGGAATTCAACGTTAAATAATATTCAAAAACGGATTTTTGGGGGTGTTAATTTGTCATAATGACAAAAGTAAGGTAAATCAGTGTTCTATAAAATGTTTTTAGGGGGTGGGAGGTCAAAAATAACATATTTCGTAAGTTTGCACCCCTAATTTTTTGCAATTCTGTTAATTTTTTGTCTAAAATTGAAGGTGTACCCCTGTTTATATTTGGGTCGTTCTCATGGTTAATACCATTTAACTGCGTCAATCTCTTAGGATACTTCTCGAAATCACTATTTTTTGAATCTCCGAAGTACCCTCGTATATCTGCGTTATTTTGGCGTCGCGCATCAATCGTTCAACATGGTAGTCTTTTACAAAACCGTTTCCGCCATGAACTTGTACAGCTTCTATGGTCGTGTCCATGGCAACTTGGGAGGCGTATAGTTTTGCCATAGCACCCGAAAGATCGTAATTGATATCATTATCCTTATCCCATGCGGCCTTGTAAACCATGAGACGCGCTGCTTCTATTTGGGTATGCATATCTGCCAATTTAAAGGCTATGGCCTGATGGTTCGCTATTTCGGTTCCGAAAGCTTTTCTTTGTTTTGCGTAGTTTTTTGCCAGTTCATAAGCGCCAGCGGCGATACCCAAGGCTTGAGCAGCTATACCGATGCGACCGCCAGCAAGTGTTTTCATTGCAAACTTGAATCCGAAACCGTCATCACCGATTCTATTTTCTTTGGGCACTTTAACGTCATTGAAGTTGAGGGAATGCGTGTCGCTACCGCGTATGCCCAATTTATTTTCTTTAGGGCCTATTTCAAAACCTTCCATACCTTTTTCGACGATTAGTACGTTTATGCCTTTGTGGCCCTTTTCCCTATCGGTCTGTGCAATAACCAGATATACCGATGCCGTGCCGCCGTTGGTAATCCAGTTTTTTGTGCCGTTCAATACGTAGTGGTCACCCATGTCGATGGCCGTGGTTTTCTGTGAGGTTGCATCACTCCCTGCTTCCGGTTCCGAAAGGCAAAAAGCTCCGATGATTTCGCCGGTTGCCAAGCGGGTCAGGTATTTTTTTTTCTGTTCTTCGTTTCCATAAGTTTCCAACCCCCAACAGACCAAAGAGTTGTTTACCGAAACGATTACCGAAGCTGAAGCGTCTATTTTTGAAAGTTCCTCCATCGTTAGTACGTAGGATAGTGTATCTAGCCCACTGCCGCCATAATCGGGATCTACCATCATGCCGAGAAAACCTAGTTCTCCCATTTTCTTGACTTGTTCTGTCGGAAATTTTTGTGCGTCGTCTCTCTCTATAACACCGGGTAGCAGTTCGTTTTGAGCAAAATCCCTCGCAGCCTGTTGTATCATCAATTGCTCTTCTGATAAGGTAAAGTCCATAACTTAATATGTTTAGCTTGTATACAAATATAAGGGTATGTATGAAAAATTGACCGACTTTTCAGCTATTGTTTTTCCGATAATTTGACAAGACCATGAGAAATGCTTTCAAACCAAATCTATATTTTTATATTTGCTCAGATTCAATCTTTCAGATCGATTTAACTTCGAAATTATGAGACAACAGTAGCTTTGAAACAAACACATTGAATTAATGGATTCAATGCAAAAAAGCAGTAATGGTGTTTTCATAATTTTAATAATAATTATCTAATGAAAGAGTTACTAAGTGCCTACGAAAACAAACCGCCTGAAATCGTATTTAATTGGAGAGATCCTGAAACGGAAGCAGAAGGTTGGACGGTCATAAATTCCTTACGGGGAGGGGCCGCCGGTGGAGGTACGCGAATGCGCGAAGGTTTAGATATGAATGAAGTGTTGTCGTTGGCGAAGACTATGGAAGTTAAATTTACGGTTTCGGGGCCGCCTATCGGTGGTGCTAAATCGGGAATTAATTTTAATCCTAACGATCCAAGGAAAAAAGGAGTACTTGAACGATGGTACCATGCGGTATCCCCATTGTTGAAAAGTTATTATGGTACGGGAGGTGATTTAAATGTCGATGAGATTAACGAAGTAATTCCCATAACGGAAGATGCCGGAGTATGGCACCCTCAAGAGGGTGTTTTCAATGGTCATTTTAAGCCTACGGAGGCAGATAAAATAAATAGGATCGGTCAACTTCGTTTGGGAGTCATAAAACCATTGGAACGACACATGTATTCTCCCGATATTGCTAGAAAATATACGGTTGCCGATATGATTACGGGTTTTGGGGTAGCAGAAGCCGTACGACATTATTACGATATTTTCGGAGGAAATATTATGGGCAAAAGAGCAGTTGTACAAGGTTTTGGAAATGTTGGAGGTGCGGCCGCATTTTATTTGTCGCAAATGGGAGCAAAGATCGTAGGAATACTGGATAGGGCCGGTGGAGTGATTAAAGAGGATGGTTTTTCTTTTGAGGAGATACGTTCTTTTTTCTTGAACAAATCGGGGAACAATTTGATGGCCCATGCAGACCAAATGATTCCGTTTGAAGAGATCAATGAACGAATCTGGACACTGCCTGCAGAAATATTTGTACCGTGTGCAGCATCTCGATTGGTGACTAGAGATCAGATTGGAAAGATGATCGATACCGAACTTGAAGTGATTTCTTGTGGAGCAAATGTTCCTTTTGCCGATAAGGAAATTTTCTTTGGTCCCATAATGGAATACACCGATCAAAGAACAAGCCTTATTCCCGATTTTATATCCAATTGCGGAATGGCTAGGGTTTTTTCCTACTTTATGGAGAAAAGAGTCGGTATGGATGAAGAGTTGATATTTAAAGATACTTCAGAGACTATTAGAAAAGCAATTTTGAATATCTTTAAGCAAAATCAATCAAAAGTAAATTTGAGTAAAACAGGATTTGAAATAGCGTTAAAACAATTAATTTAAATTAATCGAACTGAGTATGGAGACCATTATCATTATTGTGTTTGTAGTAGGTTATCTGGCCATAACCATGGAGCATAACCTTAAAATTGATAAACTTATTCCCGCGCTGGCCATGATGGCCATTTTGTGGGCCATAATTGCTTTGGCGCATCTGCCCGTTTTTGAGGTAAATACCGACCTAAAGGAGTTGGAACCTTCACACATTGATGAAATTCTGCTGCACCATTTAGGCAAGACGGCGGAAATTTTGGTTTTCTTATTAGGGGCCATGACCATTGTTGAAATTATCGACTACTTCGATGGTTTCGCAACGATCAAGGGCTATATAAGAACAAAGAGCAAACGTAAATTGCTTTGGCTTTTTTCTATTTTGGCCTTTATACTTTCTGCAATCATTGATAACCTTACGGCGACTATAGTCTTGATTACCATACTTCAAAAGGTGATTCTCGATAAAAACACACGGCTGTGGTTTGCAGGTATGGTTATTATTGCCGCTAATGCCGGGGGCGCATGGTCTCCCATCGGTGATGTGACAACGACGATGTTGTGGATCGGCAATAAGGTATCCGCTGCCCAATTGATAGAGCATGTCTTAGTGCCTTCAATTGTTTGTATGGTAGTTCCGGTATTGTTTGCTAGCAGGTATTCGGCTTTTAAAGGTAATATAGAAGCTGAGGTAGGTGGCGACGCTGATGCCCCAAAATCAAAATTCGGAGCTACTATGTTGTATTTGGGCTTGGGAGCAATTGTTTTTGTTCCGTTTTTCAAAACTATTACTCATTTGCCTCCTTATGTTGGTATGATGTTGTCATTGGCGATTGTAGCAACTTTTGCTGAAATATATAGCAGCTCTAAATTTACTATCTCGGATCCTGTAGATGTAGCCGGTGAGAGTGATTCTGTAGGGTATCATAGTCCTGTACACCATTCCCTATCAAAAATCGAGATGCCGAGTATATTGTTCTTTCTCGGTATTTTATTGGCCGTAGCTGCGTTGGAGTCTTTAGGTATGCTCTTCCATTTTGCCGAGGCTTTAGATAAAACGATGCCTATGCTAGGTACCGAATCTATAGGGGAGCATGTTTCCGATTTGGTGGTATTGTTTCTAGGTGTTGGTTCTGCCGTTATTGATAACGTGCCATTGGTGGCTGCAAGTATGGGAATGTTCTCCGTTCCTATTGATGATCCGGTTTGGCATTTTATTGCTTATTCTGCAGGTACGGGAGGCAGTATGTTGATTATTGGTTCTGCGGCAGGTGTTGTTGCTATGGGAATGGAGAAAATCGATTTTTTCTGGTATTTGAAGAAAATTGCCTGGTTGGCGTTCCTCGGATTTATTTCAGGGGCGGTAACTTTTATTTTAATTCGAAATTTAATTCTCAACGCATAATTTAATCGATAAAATGCCGTTATAAAGGCAAATTAATAACCCAGAATACTATGTTGTTGTTTCAAGACCCTGCAGGGGGTGAAATTCTATCGGAAGAAAAGACGCTTTCGGTAATTGATCTTATTATAAATGGTGGTACGGGAAGTATCTTAATCATCTCTGTACTTTTTATAATGCTGTTCGTTGCTCTCTATATTTACTTTGAGCGCATTTTTGCTATCAAGGCGGCATCCAAGATAGATAGTAATTTTATGAACCAGATTCGCGATCATGTGACCAATGGTAAATTAGAAGCGGCAAAACTTCTTTGTGCGCAGACAGATTCTCCCGTTGCAAGATTAACCGAAAAAGGGGTATCTCGAATTGGAAAGCCTTTGGATGACATTAATACGGCAATTGAAAACGCAGGAACCCTAGAGGTATATAAACTTGAGAAAAATGTAAGTGTTTTGGCTACCGTTGCCGGGGCTGCGCCAATGATTGGTTTCTTAGGAACCGTGATTGGTATGATTTTGGCATTCCATGAAATGGCCTCCAGTGGGGGTCAGGCTGAAATGGGGTCTTTGGCTTCAGGCATCTATACGGCGATGACAACAACGGTTGCAGGTCTTATTGTTGGTATTATTGCCTACATTGGATACAATCACCTTGTGAACAGAACCGATAAGGTGGTACACAAAATGGAAGCCAATGCAGTCGAGTTTCTTGATTTGTTGAACGAACCGCTATAGGTATATGAAACTAAAAGGAAGAAATAAGGTAAGTCCAGACTTTAGCATGTCTTCAATGACAGATATTGTTTTTCTGCTCTTGATTTTCTTTATGCTTACTGCGAACTCGCCCAATGCGCTCGACCTCTTATTGCCAAAGGCAAAGGGGAAATCGACGAATACGCAAAATGTTTCCGTAAGTATCGATAAGAACTTACAATATTTTGTGAATAATGAGAGAATTAACGGGGAATATATTGAAATTGAATTGAAGAAGGCACTAAAGGGGCAAGAAAAGCCTACCATCATTTTGAGAACCGAAGAGAGTGTGGCCATTAAAGAGGCGGTTCACGTTATGGATATTGCCAACAGAAACAATTACAAAGTTATCTTGGCGGTACGTCCTAATTAAGATTGGTACGGTTTGAATTTCAAAAAGACATGTTGTCATGTCTTGCCTTCCAAGGAAACAAACAACTATTCATGGGTTGTTGAACATTTTTGTTTGATTTGATCAACGATATTATTCAAGGATATTTAAAATTCAATTGAGATAATGTCATTCTTAGATACGAGACACAAGAAAAAATCTTTTACACTTACCACAGCGCTGCTAAGTGCACTACTGCTTTTGCTTTTTTACATAGGTCTGACCTATATGGATCCACCGGAGGAGAACGGAATCTCTGTGAATTTCGGAACAATGGATTTTGGAAGCGGTAACCAACAACCTAAAGAAAAAATACGATCCGAACCTCTAGAAACGCCACCTGTGGAACCTACCAAGCAGGAAGAAGTCGTAGAGGAAGTTGAAGAAGTTGCCGAAGAGGTTCCTGAAGAAAGTGTGGCAGAAGAGGCACCTGCCGAAAAAATATTGACGCAAGAGAACGAAGAATCTATTAAAATCAAGAAAGCCGAGGAAGCCAAGCGCAAGGCAGAAGCAGCTGAAAGAGCGGCCAAGAAAAAGGCCGAGGATGCCGTGAAAAAGGCGAAGGCCGTAGCGGCTAAAATAGCGCAACAAAAAAAGGATGCAGAGGAGAAAGCCCGGAAGGAGCAAGAGGCCAAAAAGAAAAAATTGGACGCGCTAATGGGTGGGCTCAATAAGTCGGATGGAACGGCCACAGGCTCGGAGGGTGATGACAATAGAACGGGTGACAAAGGCCAACCTGATGGTGATCCTTATGCCACTAGTTATTACGGTAGCCCGGGATCTGGCAGTGGAACAGGCGGCTACGGTCTTAATGGAAGGTCTTTAGTCGGCAAAGGTCAAGTAAAACAAGATTGCAATCAAGAGGGTAGGGTAGTCGTAAAGATTGTTGTTGATAGAAATGGCAATGTGATCAGTGCTACTCCAGGTGTAAAAGGTACGACCAATAACGATCCATGTTTGTTGGATCCTGCCAAAAAGACGGCTTTTAAACACAAATGGAATTTAGATTCCAATGCACCCAATCAACAAGTGGGGTTTGTAGTTGTCAACTTTAAACTGGGAGAGTGACCTATAAGCAAACCGTAGATTGGATGTTCACCCAACTTCCAATGTACCAGCGAAGCGGAAAGATCGCATTTACTGGAAAGCTCGATAATAGCAGGGCATTTTCTGCTCATTTAGACTGTCCCGAGAAAAAGTTCAAGAGCATACATGTTGCCGGTACAAACGGGAAGGGCTCTAGCAGTCATATGCTGGCTTCCATACTTCAAGATGCCGGTTATAAGGTCGGACTTTATACTTCGCCTCATTTAAAAGATTTTAGGGAACGTATCAGAATCAATGGAGAGCCAGTTTCTAAAAGCTTTGTAGTTGATTTTATAGAAAACAACCGATTCTTTTTTGAAACTTTCAGTTTGTCATTTTTTGAAATGACCGTGGGCATGGCGTTTGCTTATTTTGCGGAAGAAAAAGTTGATATCGCCATTATTGAGGTGGGTCTGGGCGGCAGATTGGATTCTACCAATATTATTACTCCCGAGGTTTCGTTAATTACTAATATTGGAATGGACCATGTTGATATGCTGGGGGATACCTTGACTAAAATAGCTGTGGAAAAAGCAGGTATTGTCAAAGAGGGTGTTCCTGTTGTGATTAGCGAATCTCAACCCGAAATTGTCGATACCTTCAAGGAAATTGCCCAACAACGAAATAGTAGAATCGTTTTTGCCGATGAGGTTATTCCGGACGTTTATAAAACGTCTCTTCTGGGATACTATCAGTCAAAAAACATGAAAGGAGTTGTAGCTACTATACGGGAGTTAAGTGATTTTAAAGTTACAGAGTCAAATATTAAAGAGGGGCTTTCAAAAGTGACTGCAAACACCGGATTAATGGGGCGGTGGCAAATACTTAAGAACTCACCTACTGTGGTTTGCGATACGGCACATAATAGCGAAGGGCTTTCTTTGGTTTTACAGCAAATCTGGCAACAAAAATTTGATAACCTTCACCTGGTACTCGGTTTTGTTAGGGAAAAAGATTTGAACAGTATATTGCCTTTGTTTCCTAAAAAGGCGATTTATTATTTTTGCTCACCGAACGTTCCTAGAGGTCTGGATGTTGGCACGCTTAGGAATAAAGCCACCGAATTCGGATTAAAGGGGGAAAGCTATCCGTCGGTGAATGCAGCATTTTCCCAGGCACTCCAAAATGCCTCAAAAACAGATTTTATATTTATCGGAGGAAGTACATTTACCGTTGCGGAGGTTGTTTGACTTCACTGATCGACATTTCAGTTTTTGCGAAACTAGATTTTGGTGCTTCGCAAACCGGACATTTATAGGTTTCCGGAAGTGTGTCGAAGGGTGTGCCAATTGAAATAGTAGCCTTCGCATCTCCATACGTTGCATCGTAAATCGTAAAACATGATTGGCATTGATGAATCTCACGTGTCGTCGCAACCACTTTTTTCTTGGCAGGCTCTTTTTTCTTTTCGGTTTTGCCTAATTGTTCGAAGTAATATTTGCTTAGCTCCATTAACAGCCCAGGCAACTCTATTTTATCGACATCTTGAGCATAGGCCTTGTATGTTTGTGTGTTGGGGTCGAAGTTCTTAAAATGTAGCACATTATAGGTCGGCCGCACATCAAAATCTTTAACAATGGTCGGTAATGTATTCTTTTCGATAATTACTGATGAAAAATGCGTTCTTTTTCCGGCTTCGTTACTGATGCCAAAAGTGAGACCGTAGGTGCTAATATCATTTTGATCGAAACTACGCACCAAGAAGTTTTTTAGTTCCATTGCCTCTTTGTCATCGACCGGTAAATGCCAGTTCATTTCCAATTGTGAATGGCGTATGTTGATTCCTTTTTGGCCTAGAAAGCGTTCAAGCTCTGGGCGTGAACTGCCTTTAATGCCTTTAATTACGAATGATTTCCAAGGTGTGATGCATATTTTTCCAATACTATTGTCCAAACAAAATCCACATAGTTCTTTTAAGAATTCGAGGTCATATCGATTATTTCGCCAATAAAGACCTAGCCAGTATTGGTCAAGACCCATACGGTTCATGCCCTCGTAGTAAGGAAATTTCAAATAAGGTATTTCCAATTCCTTTTCAATTGTTCTATTATTAGTGTCGAGTTTCTTATTAAGAATGAAGAACAACTCTTCCACATCTGATACATCTTCATAAATTTCTTCAATAGCCTTGGCCAAAATGGTGATATTCCAACTGTATACAAGTACAGGGTAATAGGCCGATTCTGTCCAGTGGGGCAATTTGATGTTCAGGTACCAATAATCTTCATTTTCAGAGGCGATAAAGTTGAGGTTGCCATTAAATATGGGAACCAGCCGCTGTTTTGGATCGGTAATGTTTATTTTTAATTCCGGAAGAAAATCAAAGCCCTCTAATATATAAAGATAGGTAGAGCCTTTCAACCAGTGTGTCATGTCAAAGATATCGGCCGATACGTAAGAGGAAACAATATTCTGGTAGTTGCGTTCGGCAACAATATCGGTATTGAATTTCGATATTTTTTCCAATTGTTCTTCAGCGGCATTTTGCAACGGGAACAATAAATCTTGTCTTGACCCGAAAAAGACTTCTTTTAGTCCGCCTGCTTCCAGCATGGCAATGATATCTTTAAGCTCTCCTGGGGAGGTTACCCCTCCTTTAATCAGTATGCGGTGTAAATCATCATTCATAGCCTTGATATTAAGAGGTAGTGGTCTGTAACTGCTGGTTGAGTATTTCCTGAATCTCGGGTTTGCAACTGCCGCAACCTAGACCTGCGCCAGTTTCGGAGCAAAGTTTTGCGAAATCCCCACAACCATTGCGAATCGTATCGATAATATTGCCATCACCCACTTGGCTGCACGAGCAGACCAGTTTTCCTTTCATGGGTACCGAACTAGAGTTGCCCCGTAAAAGCTCGTTTCTTTTTTCTGAAAGTTCGATTTCTTCTTCTATCAGTCTCTTGAATTCGGCAAATTCATTTTTGTCGCCCATTAGTATAGCGCCGAGAAGGGTGTCGTTTTTGACGATACATTTTTTATAATAACGCTTGCTGACATCCATAAAGATAATTTCTTCATAACTCGTATCGTTGGCCGGGGCGTTCACCATGCCCAGACTGCAGAGATCGAGGTTTTCAAACTTTAGGATATTCATGAGTACCGAACCGTTATAAATGCTTCCATAATCTCCCATAATATATTTTGCGGCGATATCGGCCTGTTGTTCGGCGGCGGAGGTTATGCCAAAAAGGCTGTTTTTGAACTCCGCGATTTCCCCAAGCGCAAAAATATTGGGTTCACTGGTCTGTAAATATTCGTTGACCTGAACCCCGCGACCCGTTTTGAGGCTGGCTTGTTTTGCGAGTTCAATATTAGGGCGCGTGCCTATAGCGAAAACGATGGCATTACATTTAATGGTTCTTCCCGTTTTTAGGGTGACTGTCAATGAATTTTTTATTCCTTTTTCTTCAAATACGGTACTTACTTCATTGTCGAAATAGGTTTTTATGCCCCTTTCGGCCACATCTTCCGCCAAAAGCCTACTGGCGATGCTATCTAATTGTCGTTCCATTAGACGGGGAGCCCGTTGAATGATACTGATATTGACATTTTTCTTCTTGAGTGCTGCGGCTAGCTCAAGTCCTAAGAGACCTCCGCCGACTATAACCACATGTTGTTCCGACTCAGGAAGTCCGGTGTCTTGTAAGTACGTACGAAGTTTGTCGGCATCACCCCGTTCGCGCATGGTAAACCGCCCTGACATTTTTATCTGCACATCACTGGGTACAAAGGCCCGACTTCCTGTGGCCATGATTAAAATATCGTAGGTGTGTTCTATATTAAGGTCATCGATGACCGTTTTATCTTTGGCATTCACTTTCGCGATCCCTATACCCGAATGAAGGTTTACTTTGAGTTTATCGAGTTCTCCTTTTTTGAGCTTTTCCAGGGCCTCCCAAGAAAGTTCATCGCTTACGTATTCGGGTAGTAGCACCCGATTATAAAAGGGGTCTTTTTCTTTAGAAAATACATGCAGCTCATCAATTTCGTTCTTCTCTCGATAAGTTTGTACAAATCGATACGCGGCGGCACCAGCACCGATAATCAAAATTTTCTGTTTCGCCTTCACGTATTTCTCGACTGCAACGGCACAATATTTGAAATCTGGTTCTTTAGAAACTGGATCTACCAAATCATTGGTGATGTTATTGGCCCTTCCAAAATCATTATTGAGCAATTTGCCCCAATGCATGGGCAAAAAGACCACACCCTCGCGAATGTCAAAATTTACCTTTACTTTGACCTGTACTTGCCCTCTTCTGCTTTTTATCACGGCAATATCTCCATCTTTGAGCTTACGCAGGTAGGCATCTACTTTGTTTATTTCGAGATACGGTTCGGGTATATGGGTTAGCAACCGTTTTACTTTTCCTGTTTTGGTACGGGTGTGCCATTGGTCTCGTACCCTGCCCGTATTCAATATTAAAGGGTATTCTGCATCGGTCGCTTCAGAACTGTTATAAATTTTTTGTGGTGCATTAAAGTGTGACTTGCCATCATTCGTAAAAAAACGACCGTCGGTGAACAATCGAGGGGTTCCCTTGTGGGTTGCATGGGGCACGGGCCACTGAAAACTGCCTTCATTTTTTAATCGCTCATATGATAGACCGGAAATATCGATTTCGGTACCCTTTGTCAACAGACAATGCTCGTCATATACTTCAGATGTATTTTTATAGTCAAAGCCCGAATATCCCATTTTTTGCGCGAACCGCCACAGAATTTCTGCATCTGGGATTGCTTCCCCAGGAGCGTCAATTACTTTGGGGAGGAGACTAATTCGTCGCTCAGAATTGGTCATGGTACCTTCCTTTTCGAGCCACCCTGCCGCTGGCAAGAGTAAATCTGCAAATTTGGTAGTTTCGGAGTTATGGGAAATATCTTGAACGACAACAAAATTGGCATTCTTCAAGGCTCTTTCCACTTTGTGCACGTTGGGCATGCTTACGGCGGGATTGGTACAAATTATCCAAACGGCCTTCATTCTTCCACTTTCTAGGGCATCGAACATTTCGGTCGCGGTATATCCCGGTTTTGGCTGTATTTCTTTTCCACCCCAAAACTGACTTACTTCTTTGCGATGTAGCGGATTGCTCAATTCGCGATGTGCGGCCAGTAGGTTCGCCATACCGCCAACTTCCCTTCCGCCCATGGCGTTGGGCTGTCCCGTAAGTGAAAAAGGACCTGCCCCCGGCTTTCCTATTTGCCCGGTAAGCAGCGAAAGGTTCATCAGGGCAACGTTCTTGGAAACTCCGATAACACTTTGATTGAGCCCCATCGTCCACATGCTAATAAAGGCCTTGGCATTACCGATATATTGCGCAGCCTTGCGAATATTTTCTACATCAATGCCACACAGATCGGCAGCTTTCCGTAGCGATAGTTGAAACGCACTTTCTTTGCATGCTTCAAAATTCGCCGTATGGTTTTTGATAAAATTTTTATCTATTTTTTTCTTTTCGATCAACCAGCGGGCAATGGCATTGAAAAGGATTACATCGGTTCCCGGTAATATTTGTAAATGGAGATCCGCTGATGCGCAGGTTTGCGTTTTTCGCGGATCGACCACAATAATTTTTACGTTTGGGTTCTCCTCTTTGTGTTTTTCTATCCTTCTAAAAAGGATGGGGTGGCACCAAGCGGGATTGGCCCCGGCAATCAAAAAACAATCGGAAAGTTCGATATCTTCATACGAGATAGGTACGGAATCTTCTCCCACCAGTTTTTTGTATCCCACAACGGCCGAACTCATACAGAGCCTAGAATTGGTGTCAATATTGTTTGTGCCGATAAAGCCTTTGGTAAGTTTGTTTACCAAATAATATTCTTCGGTAAGACATTGGCCCGACACATAAAAGCCCACACTATCGGGACCGTGTTTTGCTATAATACTTTTAAAGACTGAAGCGGCCCGGTCAAAAGCCGTATCCCAACTCACACGTTCCAATGGATGGTTTCTACTCCATCGCATTTCAGGATACAGAATGCGGTCGCTTATATCTTGTGCTACATAGTTGAGGTTTTTTCCTTTAGAACAAAGCATGCCTTTGTTGACCGGATAATCAGGGTCTCCTTCAACACTAATATTTCCTTTGGCATCTTGTTCTACCAGAATGCCGCAGCCGACACCACAGTAGGAACAAATGGTCTTATGTACGTTCTTTTTTAGCATGAAGTTCTATATTGAAATAATACCGGCGATTTAATGTGTAAAAATACATAATTAAGTATAAATACGTAGTTTTTTATCGGTAATTGTAAGGGTGTAATTTTAACGATATGATAATTGGGCGGGGAACAACTTGATACTAAGGTACTTTGCGGAGAGCTGAAGAGGTTGATTGAAGACTGTAAAGAATGGGGAAACTAAGTGTTTTTTAAAGATAGTTATCTATCATCCATTTTCTTAAGGCTTAAATTTTTTATGAAACTTTGATAAAAAAACCGCTGGGTAGAGCGGTTTTCATGAGGTCTTATTAATTGGTAATCTTAATATGGTATGGTTGGGCATGACTATTATATTTCTAGAAATCGAATACCAAATCTGTTACAAATTGCTGCCACTTCCTCAAAATCTGGTGGTCCTGGTGGTAAATCACCTAGTTCGCGGAACATATGCTCAATACCTGCTGGAAATGCACTGGTTATCATTTTTGCTTTCTCGGTTCCGACGACTTTCCATGAATGGGCTACGTTTTTCGGTGCAAATGCGATATCCCCTTTATTAAGAATAGTTGTTTGTGAACCGATTAAAATCTCAACCTGTCCATTGATTACCCTAAATATTTCATCTTCTTTGGTGTGTATGTGTGGTGGTATACCAACACCGGGTTCAACATCGTCGACCCATTCGACTAGCTGATTGCCGGTATCACTTCCGGTTAGTTTGTGTGTTTGAATATCCCCAATAACATTGAATACCTTGCCTTCATGATTTTCAACGATTTTGGGGTCTGTTTGTGTCTCTTCGTTAGAAATTACTTTGTTGGCACATGAAATTTGCGGAAGCACTGCTAGCCCAATTCCAAGACTGGTGGTTTTGATAAATGATTTTCTGTCCATGATATAACTTTTTGCCAAGTTACCATGTGAATTACCATCCATTTATGTGAAAATTACGGTAATAACTATGATTTTCAGAGCAATCAACTTTTTCTGATGGCGGAGGGAGTGTTTCCGGTATGGCTTTTAACGAAATAATTGAAATAATCGGGAGAGGAAAAACCAAGTTCGAAACTTATTTCTTTGATGGATCTACCAGAAAATTTTAATGCATGTCGAGATTGCATAAGTAGTTGCTCGGTAATAATGTCTTTTGCACTTACATGTAGTATTTCCTTTACGCATTCATTTAAATATTTAGATGAAATATTTAGAAGATTGGCGTAATCGTTTACTTGGTGAAATTTCGATAAGTTTTTGTCGACCAACTTCTTAAACTTATAAACGATATTCGATTTACTGTTGTTTGACGTAATGATGGATTTTATGTTGCATTGACCATCGCAATACACAAAAAATGTATTTAAAAGAGAAAGTATGGCGCTTTCCTTGCTGTTAAGTGATGAGGCAATAAGCTCGTCTAGCATTTCTAGAATGGCCTGTGTTCTTTTTGCAATACCCGGACTTAGATTTATTTTAGGTATCTCACCAGAATTGAAAAGCCGTACCTCATTGATATGTAACTTGCTTAAAAGGGGTTCATTTAAAATTTCTTTGGATAAATACATAATGTACCCTGGACTGAGGGCCGTGTTTTCAATACTAATTGTCCATTCATTAATGGGGTCTAGAAAAAAGATTGCATTAGAAACGTTCTCATAAATAATCTTGTCTATTTCTATATATTTTATCTCATCTTGGATCCAACATACCGTATAGAAACTCCCTTTTGGTTTTGTCGTGCGCTTTTTGACTATTCTTGATATGTTTACTGGATGGGTTTTCATTTTATACTGGTTTTAGCCCCTGTGTTTAAAGCGGAGACTAAAATGTATTACATATTCATTTTACAACGGTTCGAGATTTCGCAACCTGAAGCACAATCCTGTTGCATGTAGTTAAACGTCTTAGTTGGCATTAAAGCCTGTGCCAAATGGTGTCGTTTTCTTGCAAATTGTTGTAAAAAGGTTAAAGATAAGCACTCGTTCTTAAATCGCAATAAATAATTATCGGCGAAATAGGTGATAATTCGGAAAGTCGATATCCAAATACGGCGGGTGATTTTCAATTCAAATGATTTGTCAAATAAACCCGTTGCTTTTATTTTTTTTCAACAAGCACGTATGAGCTCGTTATTTTTTTAATGAATAATCAATGGAAAATCTGTTTTTATCAATATGCTGTATGAGATAGGCAAAGAAACCTAGATGCAGAAATTGAGGCGTGAGTGCACCCCAGTTTTCAATTAGAGTGGTGCCGAATATGAGAAGAATCATTAAAACCGATGCGGCAATAGCCGATATTCTGGTTAAGAAACCCAAAATAAGAAATATTCCAAATGCGAACTCGGCAATAGGCAAAACGTAGCTGAAAGGCAATACCATCATTTCGGGAAGCATGGCTTTTTCAAATGATTTGAGCATCCACTCGCTAAATGCATGTAGTTTAGGAAGACGAACTAATCCGTGACCGAACATACTTGCCCCAACGCCTAATCTTATAATTAGATATGTAATTTTTGTATTCATAGCTAGTTGTATTAAAATTTAATGTGACAGTCTTTTTTTCGGTTTAATCCAAACAATTGTGGTTTGCGCCTTTTGGAAAATGGTACAGCTTTTCGTGCTTATAGTGTCACCGATTCCAATAGGTGAAAAAGGGATTTTAATGACTTATAAGTTTACGTTCTGATTCTACTAAATTAAACCAGAGCTCCATTGGCGCCAATAACTTGACCGGAAACCCATTTCGAATCACTACTTGCTAAAAATAAAACAACTTTTGCTATATCTAGCGGTTTTGCAAGCCTATTAAAGGCGTTCATCCCTTTTAGCCGATCTATAAATTCTTGAGATTTACCATTCAAGAACATTTCAGTTTCCGTTGCCCCTGGGGCAATAGCATTTACTGAAATTCCCCTCCCAATTTCTTTTGAAAATACACGGGTCATTTGCTCAACGGCGGCCTTTGATGCTGAATAGAGCGCATAAGCTGGAAACATTAATTTAACGGTACTTGAAGACAAATTTATAATGTTTCCATTGTCGGCCAGTTTACTATCTGCTTCTTGTAATGTATTGAAAATTCCCCTAACATTAATTTCAAACTGTCTAGTGAAATCTTCTTGAGAATTGTCTTTTAACAATTTAGGTATGAGAATACCTGCATTGTTAACTAGAACATCTATTTTCCCGTAACATTCTATGGCGCTATCGAATAATTGAGTGACTTCATCCCTTTTGCTTACATCGGCCTTAAAGGCGTAAGCGATGCCCCCATTATTATGTATGGTATCGACAGTATCTTTTGCTTCAACTTTACCTTTTGAATAGTTTACGATTACTTTCGCTCCATTTTTGGCTAATTGAATAGCAATTTCTTTTCCAATACCCCTCGAAGAGCCTGTTACTATGATTACTTTATCTTGTAAGTTCATATCGTATTTTTGTTTAGTGGATTACTTAATTGTTTTAATTGGTAAAAGGATAAAACTGCCAACATAAAAAAATAAGACGGTGTAAAAAAACATACTAAAAGGTATGTTAGTAGGTAAAAAAATTATGATTTTATTTGATTTAGATATAAAGAAAGGCCTGATATGTATTCTTCAAGAATAAAATCATTGTCATATAATTTACGAATTCCACGAATACCTTCAAAAGCACTTATAAGGTAGACGGCCACCGCTTTGCTGCTAATGCTTTTGTTTATCACATTTTCAGATTTACCCCTATCTATCAAATAGATTAAGGCTGACTGCCACTCTTCAATTATTCTCTTTAATGCAATTTGATAGGCTATCTCATAATCCGATATTTCATTTATTAGATTATTCATGGGACAGCCGTGTTTTTTTTCATGTACCGAAAATGA
The DNA here is from genome assembly GCF_900103215.1 of Kriegella aquimaris. GTDB lineage: Bacteria > Bacteroidota > Bacteroidia > Flavobacteriales > Flavobacteriaceae > Kriegella > Kriegella aquimaris. The sequence continues at coordinate 327,501 of NZ_FNGV01000004.1, read as the reverse complement.
TTTCAAACGGTCAATAAAAGTTGTCTTAAGTATGACCAAAGCATCTCCTGGCTCATATAAAGGGGCCATCATTCCTTCATATATTCTCTTTTGTAATTTTAAACTAATTACGGCAAGCCCTAGTTCTTTTTTGTTCTTGTAGTGGTGATAAAATGCTCCTTTTGTGAGTTTGGTAGCTTTCATGATTTTATCAACACTTGTCGTTTTAAAACCGTTTTCGTAGAACAGTTTAAATGACTCGTTAAGTATTAACTGCTTGGTAAGTTCCGACTTTTGCCTCTGCTCCATGGCGCAAAGATAATAATAAAATACTATGTAGTATGTTTTGTGTAAACATTGTGCTTTACACTAACTAATGAGTTGTAGGGTAAGTAGAAAATGCTCGTAGTACAGATCGAATAGAAAGCTTGCTTTTCGGTAATTAATTGAACATACCGTTTTATTGACAGATGCTACTATTATTCAATAAACACATAATACCCTCTAAATCGAATAAATGAGTTAGAAGAAATATTTATTACTTCGGTAGCTGCTTGTTTGAAATGATTTTTAAATACCGACAGTTAATATGGGAGGTGTTCTTGATTTAGACAAGTCCGAATGTCTGAGCTTTTTTAGAAAGATCCATTAAATTTTTGACTTCCATTTTCCGCATCAGGTTAAATCGGTGCGTTTCAATAGTACGTTTGCTTTTTTGCAGTTTTTCGGAAATCTGTTTGTTGGTAAGTCCCGATAGTACCAATTGCAATATTTCCAATTCTTTGCTAGTCAGATCGAAAGGAGTTTCCGTATTCTTGGCCTCGGGTACCACTTCTATTTGTCTCTTATTTGCGTTCAATAAGTTGTTGACCAAAACATTCGATATGTCACCGCTAAAATATTTACCGCCTTGGCGTACGGTATGTATCGCTTTTAAGAATTCGGTTTTGCCGGTGTCTTTCAACAAATAACCACTGGCACCGGCACTGACAGATTTTAGAATGTACTCTTCTGAATCGTGCATCGAGAGAATAATACATTTGGTAGCAACCGATCGAGCTTTTAATTCGTTTACGGCATCGATGCCGTTCATTACAGGCATTCGTATATCTATGATGAGCAAATCGGGATTTTTATCTAAGACCATGGCTATTGCTTCCTTGCCATTTGAAACTTCACCAATAACTTTTAGGTCTTCCTCCTCCTCGAGCAATGCTCGAATACCATCACGGACCAAGGAGTGGTCGTCGGCCAATACGATACTTGTTACGTTGCTCAAAATACTAGTTTGTTAAATTCTTTGGTGGCAAATATAGGAAAAACTACGTATTCGTACGGGGTGGTTCGATAATGATCGATTTTAGCTGTTGTGTACGGGGTGTATGGACAAAATTAATTCTTGTTTTAATCGTTTTCTATGTCTTCTTCAAAAAAAAGCTACCACAACCAAATAAAAAATATGGTCATGATAGCCTTCACGAAGCAATCGATTTTGAAATTACTTCTTCGAAGTGTTTAAGAATTTTGGTTTGATGACCAACATGGCCCATGCCCAATTTTGTAAGCTTGCGGCAGCATCTTCCGATACGCCTTTAAGTGTATTCATTCCGTCACTTGCAAATAATTGGGAATAGCCCAGTTTTAGCGCATAGCCATTAAATGCTTGTGAATATACGAGGTCTATTTCAGTTCCCAAGGAGTGGCTTCCATTTGCTAATTCTTGTTCTGCATTGAAGTTCAGTACATTGATCAAGAGGCTCGATTTTTCGCCCAACTTGAAATTGGCGTTGACATGAATATCGAATAGCCCCACGGAATTGGCATGATTGCCAACATAGAAATAATCCATAAAGCCATTAAATTTGTGGTTGGTACCATATAAAGGAAAAAAGGCCTCAGTCTTGTTGGGTGTATCGGCTTTATTACCGCTGATCAATTCTGTTCCAATTCCCAAGCCGATCTTATCGGTTAATTTGTAACTTACGTCAAGGCCCAAAAGATAGGCACTACTGACATCAATACTGTTTTGTCTTTCCCCGCTCTGTAAAAAGGCGTTCAGTGCTATTCCGAAATTATCTTTTTTATAGTCCCAATGGGTGCCCAGGGTTTGTAAGTTACTCGTGCCATCTCCAAGAGCTCCGTTCGCTTCAAAATTTTGAAACCCATTATTTAATAGCAATAAACTCCCTGATAGGTTAGCCCATTTTTGTTTCAAATAAAGGTATTGCATGGTTTTATAGGAGAAAAAACCGGTCGTTGCATAGGTTGTTCCTTCCGATTGGAATCCAGCAGGATTGTTAAAATCTTGATTAAATGCCAAACCCAGATCGGCTTGAAATTTTCCGGTGTCGTATTTAAACAGCAGTGCGTCATGATTTCGGGCTTGTTGGGTCCAGTCTACTCCCCCGAAAATGCGTTGGTCGTCATAAACCAATTGTTGCCTGCCGATCTTGGTTGAAAAATTCCCGCCAAGATTAATGTTGGCCCAAGCTTGAAAAATTGCAAATGAATTATTATCGTCATTGGCTTTTAATTGCCTGTTTTCTCCCCATACCATTACATCTTGTAGACTTACATAAAAGGTATAGGCATCTACGGCGTATCCTGCGTTTAGTCTTAATCTTGTTGACACGGCATAACCGGCATCGGTGCTATCGGCTATTATAGAGCCGTAACCGTGACGGTATTCGGTGCGCGGGCGGAATTCGCCATCTAAGGTGAATTGGGCCGTGGCAAATTGAATGGATACTAAAAGCAGGGTTATAAACGTCTTTATTTTCATAGGTGGTTTTTTGATAATGTATTCGCTAATAACCTTTGTGCGATTGATTTTTCAAGGTTAAATTTTAAATTCGAGACACTACATTTCATGTGGTTTTGACTTTAAGGGCTTTTCTATTTGTCCGCACCGCTGAGCGCTAATTCGCCTTTAATTTCTTGGAGGGCAATTTTCTCATCTGCGGTGGCAAACTTAATGGCCAAAGAGAGTACTGCAGCACCCACGATAAACCCGCCTATGAGGAAGTATCCACTCGAAACAGCTGTTGCGGCCGCAGTTGTTTGTGCGGCCTTGACGGCCTCTTCACCCAATGTACTGTTCGCTGCTATGGCTGCACTTTCGGCGACGGCAGATTTAGATTTTAACAACATTGCCGCTAAAAATGCACCAACATTGCCACCGGCACCTACGATCCCTGAAATAGAACCGATAGCCTTGCGATTGATAAAGGGTACAACTGAGAAGGTCGCCCCTTCGGCCATCTGAACAGTAAGGCTAAAGGCAATCAAGAAAATCATGCCGACCACCAAACTCGTAGTTACCGAGAATATCGAAAGCATTGCACCTTCGGCAGCAAGTATTAAGGCCAAGAAAATCACTCGACCCCTGAGCCCTTTTAGTTTTCCGAACAAATCACCAAAATAGCCGCCTAGGGTTCTGGCGAAAATGTTCATCAAAGCAAAGGATAGTACGAGGTTTCCGGCCGTTGAACGGTCTAGACCGAATCGGTTTTGCAGGTAATCGTCCATAGTACCATATACTGTAAGCTCTATTCCGAAACAGGCAGCATAGACGAAGAATAGAATCCATACCCGATAATCTTTTAGAGTGCTCGCAAAGGAAGCTTCATCTTTCTTCAATTGGGGCATTTTGCCTTCTTTCTTCAATTCTTTGAAGTTCCCTTCCGGAGTATCTTGAGTAAAGAAGTAATAAATAATTCCCATGCTGAAGCATATAACTCCAGCAATTACCATGGAATAGCGCCATGCAATTTCATCGGCAACCCCAAAACTGACAACGGCTGCAGCGATTAAAGGCATTCCTAATCTATTCGCGCCCCCACCAAGGTTTCCCCATCCGGCAGATGTGGCATTAGCCGTTCCTACAATATTCGGGGCAAACATTATGGAAGTATGGAATTGCGTAATTACGAATGAAGCTCCAATAAAACCAATAAATAACCTACATATTAAAAACTGTAACGGTGTTTGTACGAACCCTAGCAGAATTACCGGGATAGCACCAAACACCAACAAATAAGTGTAGCACAATCTAGGGCCGTATTTATCACATAACTTGCCTATAAGTAAACGGGCGAAAACAGTGCCCGAAACGGCTAAAATGACAGAATTCCACTTTTGCGTAGGTGTAAGACCTAGGTCTTTGACTACATCGGGCATAAAGGGAACAATTCCAAACCATGCAAAAAAGCATATAAAAAACGCAATGGAGGTTATCCAAAAGGTGCGTATGGGCATGCTTTTAAGGTTCAAGAGCTCTAATTTTGTGGCTTTGGTGGAAATAGTTTTTTTCATAACTACGTAAATTTAATAGGTTATTAAAATAATTCGCAAGACAAAAATACGTATTACTAAGTATAAATACGTAATTTATATTTCAATTTTATTGTTTACGGACTCTTTTTGTCAAGCAAGGAAAAAATGAACGTATAAAATGGAATATTGAAAAAAAAGGAAGGTTCAAATTATGATATTGCCCAAAATCTGAAACTGTGGCACGTATTTTCTTAAGTGAAGTACGGCTTCAAGCCATGAAATCGTGCTTAGAAGGAAGAATTCTAAGTATATTCTTTGATGATAGTTTAAAAGAAGAGCAAGTAGCTTTAGATGGGATTCCTAAAATGGATGATGACCTTACGTTACATATGATTTTTTGATATTAGCTTATGGCGTTGTGTAGAAATATTTACTCGGCCGACAACTCTTCATGTGTGTCGTTGGCTATCATCAACACCTCGTCTATTAAGTCTTTAGGCACATTTAACTCCCTAAGAGTGTCGATTAAATATCCTGTGACAAGATTAAAGTGGTCTTCGGTAAGCTTCAAAAGTTTGTAAGCGTATTTCTTATTTTTAATTTTTTTTTCTGGAACTCCGAATACATGTGCTACAAAAGCTTTTTGTTTTTTGCGTTGCGTTTCTATATTCGAATCGGCAAATAAATGTTCCATACTGTCATCGGTGATTACCTTTCTGTAAAAAATTTTTGCAGCTGCATTAACAATATCGGTACCCCCAATTCTTTCGAATAAGTCATTAGTTTCGCTCATGTTCCTATTTTTAAATTTTCAGTTTCTAGTGTCAGCAGAAGTCCTCGGTGTGGATTATAAATTTAATTATAATAGGGTATAACTACTTAATATAAAGGCTTGAAAGCTTCTTTATGAAGGCATTTTTACGTAGCTGATTAAAATGAGCATAAAAATCCTCCGTATTGCGAATATGGGGTGGGTATTATTTAGTCATTCATAAATAATTGCAATGATAATTGTGCTGTTTAGGGTGAATTCATTCGTATAATGTAGGTGAATCTTACACTTGCGAGTGCAGAACGCGCTGTACTTCTTCCGCAAAAAAGGAAGGGTGATTGGCTACGACGTCACCAATTACAATAATCCCGGGATTATTTGGGTCTATTTTTTCATTAATCGATACAGCATTGGCCAGCGTGGCAGTATGACAGATTTCAGTTTCCATAGTTCCGTTTTGAATCAAGGCTATAGGGGTTAATTTGTTTCTGTATTTTGTTACTTCTTCAGTTATCTGATCAAATTTGCGCATACCCATAAGAATTACAATAGTAGCTGATGACTGTGCGGCTAATTTCAAATCTTCTGAAAAGGAGCCATCTCGTTTTGTTGCGGTCATTACCCAAAAACTACTGCTAATACCTCTTTGTGTAACAGGTATTCCTTGGCTTCCGGGAACGGAAATGGCGCTCGACACTCCAGGAACGACCGTTGTTGGGATTCCGAAAGATTCAACATATTCTATTTCCTCTGAAGCTCTGCCGAATACGAAGGGATCTCCGCCTTTCAATCGAACTACATGTCCGTATCTGAAAGCGTTTTCGACAATTAATCCATTAATGTCATCTTGACTGAATTCGTGGTTTCCACAGCGCTTACCTACATATATCTGAGGTGCTTTGCTGTCAATCTGTGTTAAAAGTTCTTTGCTTACAAGGGCATCATATAGAATAACGTCGGCTTCCTGCAATGCTTTGAATCCTCTTAAGGTAATAAGATCACTACTTCCTGGTCCTGCTCCTACCAAGGTCACTTTTGCAATATTTTCTGATTTCATTTTTTCATTCCTTATGGGTGACTTTTGCTAAATCCTCAACGAAACTACGTATTTATTTTGATAAAAATACAAGTATTATACGTAAAAATACTTAGTTTTGTCATGTAATTATAAAAATGCTACGTATGAAAACCGTTATTGTTGTTGGAAATGGGATGGTAGGTTATAAGTTTTGTGAAAAATTTGTCGCCAAGGCGGATAAAGAATCGTACCAGCTGGTGGTTTTTGGGGAGGAGCCTAGGGTAGCCTATGATCGGGTGCACTTGAGCGAATTTTTCGAAAACAATGATGCCGAACGATTGGCTATGGCTCCTCGAGAGTGGTATGAGCAAAATAATATCACCCTGTTCACCAATGAGCGTGTCACCGACATTCATAGAAAATCAAAAACGATAACTACACTGAGTGAAAAAACGTTGAGCTATGATTATCTGGTGCTGGCAACGGGGTCATCGCCCTTTGTGCCGCAAATTAATGGAGTTGACAAAGAGGGGGTATTTGTGTATAGAACTATTGAAGACTTGGAGGATACCTTGGCCTACGCTGATAAAATAAGGAAAAAGGTTGAGCGGCCCAAAGCTGCAATATTAGGTGGAGGTTTATTAGGGCTTGAAGCGGCAAAAGCCGTAATGGATATGGGTATGGAGCCCCACGTTGTCGAGTTTGCCCCAAAGTTAATGCCGAGACAGCTTGATACCCGTAGCAGTAAGGTATTACAGGTCAAACTGGAGTCGATGGGCATCAATATTCATCTTAGTAAGGCTACGAACCAAATTTTGGGTAATGGCCATATCATCGGAATGGAGTTTAATGAAGACGATGTACTTAATGTTGATATGCTCATTATTTCCGCAGGTATTCGACCAAGGGACGAACTGGGAAAAAGTTGCGGATTGAAAATGGGAACGCGGGGAGGAATTGTGGTAAACAATAAGATGCAGACATCAGACCCTGAGATATATGCCATTGGTGAAATAGCGCTGTACAATAAAATGATATATGGTTTAGTGGCACCGGGATATGAAATGGCCAGCGTCGCCGTTGACCAAATTCTTGGAGATCAAGATACTTTAATGGCTGATGAGATAGACATGTCTACCAAACTGAAATTGATCGGTGTTGACGTTGCCAGTTTTGGAACTCCCTTCATGCCCGCTGAAAAAGGCCATTCCATCATATTCGAGAACAAAACGGAAAGTCTATATAAAAGAATAAATGTCACCCATGATGGTAAAAAACTGTTGGGTGGTATATTGGTAGGTGATGCATCCGACTATAATATGTTGCTACAGATGTACCTGAATGAGATGCCGCTGCCCAAAAATCCTGAAAATCTGATTTTGGGAAGTAGGGGAGGTGAAGCGGTTTCTTTTGGCAGTGCCATGGATTTACCGGATACTGCTGTAATTTGTTCTTGTGAAGCGGTAACGAAAGGACAGTTGTGTTGCTCTATAAAAGATGATGGTAACGAATCGGTCAAGGCCATTGCCAAAGCCACCAAGGCAACAACAGGTTGTGGCGGTTGCAAGCCCATGGTGGAGGACTTGGTAGTAGAAACCTTGAAATCACTTGGAAAAGTAGTTAAAGAATCAATTTGTGAACATTTCGCTTATTCGAGACAAGAACTATATGATATAGTCAAGCTCCGGAATATTACTGATTATGACGAGCTTCTCGATGAAGTAGGTACGGGGCACGGTTGTGAGACCTGTAAACCGGCGGCAGCGGCAATCTTTGCCAGTATCTATAATGAAACGGCCAACCGACAAGAAACAATACAAGATACGAACGATCGGTACTTGGCCAATATCCAAAGAAACGGTACCTATTCCGTAGTGCCGCGCGTGGCTGCAGGAGAGATAACCCCCAAACAGCTTCTGGCAATGGGTAGAATCGCCCAAAAGTATGATTTGTATACGAAGATTACGGGCGGGCAGCGTATTGACATGTTCGGTGCGAAATTACATGAGCTCCCTTTGATTTGGGAGGAATTGATCGATGAAGGTTTTGAGACGGGCCAAGCCTACGGTAAATCGCTTCGAACAGTCAAAAGTTGTGTCGGTTCTACATGGTGTCGCTATGGTATGGACGAAAGTGTGACTTTCGCCATCGATATCGAAAACAGATACAAGGGAATCCGTTCTCCGCATAAAATAAAAGGTGGTGTTTCCGGCTGTATTCGGGAATGTGCTGAAGCGAGGAGCAAAGATTTCGGTTTTATAGCCGTTGAGGGAGGCTGGAACGTTTATATCTGTGGTAACGGCGGAGCCAACCCGAAACACGCCCAATTACTGGTCGAAAAAGTCGATAAGGCGACAGCGACAAAATACGTAGACCGATTTTTAATGTATTACATACAAACGGCGCCTCCGTTGACCAGAACGGCAGCATGGCTCGAAAAATTGGATGGAGGAATCGATTATGTAAAGGATGTGGTGGTCAACGACTGCCTCGGTATCGTCGAACAACTGGATGCCGATATGCAACATTTGGTAGACACCTATGTATGTGAATGGAAGGAAGCGGTCGAAAACCCTGAGATACGATCTCGATACACTCATTTCGTAAATACCGAAGAAGAGGATGAAAGCATCGAATTCGTTTCCCTACGAGACCAGAAAATGCCCAAAGCATGGGCGTAATTCAGATTACCAAAAACTGCAATAAGCAATTTATTTTATCAACTACTAAAAGGAAAAAATTATGGATATAGGTCTGAATATACAGGAAGCGGTAAAACCAGCAGACATAAAGGTGTGGTTTAAAGCAGCAGCGGTTTCTAAATTTCCCAAAAATGGCGGGGCTTGCGTAAAATATAAAGACAAACAAATCGCGGTGTTCAATTTTACTAGAGAAGGCACCTGGTACGCCTGTCAAAATCTTTGTCCACACAAGATGGAGATGGTTTTATCACGTGGTATGATTGGGGAAGAACATGGAGAGCCAAAAGTGGCGTGTCCCTTACACAAAAATACATGGTCGCTAAAAACAGGGGAACATCTCAATGGCGATTTAAGTACGCTTGCCACGTATCCCGTAAAATTAGATAATGGTTTTGTGTATATCGGGTTTTCTGAATAGCTTTGGAAGAAAACCGGAGATACTATGGCATCGTCAGAGAAATTGCAAAAGGCCTTCACGCTTTTTGATGAAGCAAATAAGCAAGACCCGAATGTAGAGGTGTGGCAGGGAAAGGAATATGCCAAAGAGTTATTGTATGCCATGCGCATGACCGAAAAGCTGAACGAATTTGCTCCAGATGCTTCAGAGGCATTACAGCTTACGGCACGCTGTCAACATATTTGTCGCTGGGAAATTCCACGTGAATCGTATGAGATGAACCGGACCGGATACTTGAAATGGCGACAAGATTTAAAAAAGTTCCATGCGAAAAAAGCCAGTGAAATTCTCGAAAAGGTAGGCTATGACCAAGATATCATTGCACAAGTCTCTTTTTTATTGGAGAAAAAACAGCTGAAGAAAAATGAAGAGACCCAGACCTTGGAAGATGTTATCTGTCTGGTATTTCTAGAATATTATTTCGATAGCTTCGCCCAGAAATATACGGAGGTCAAATTGATTGATATCCTTCAGAAAACATGGTGCAAAATGTCTGAAGACGGTCATTCGGCTGCCCATCGATTGCCTTTGTCCCCATCCACTAAGGCCTTGGTTTCGAAGGCCCTTCAAGGCTAATCGATTATCTTTATAGTCACAATTTGGTAAAATGAGCAAAAACAAGCATACCCTGCCATTGGATACGGCTACTTTTAAAAGGGTCAGAAAATGGTATTTGCTCGCATTGGCCGCCATTGCCTTAACCGTTATTTTTGCACAGGTTCTTATTCAAAGACATTTGAATTCGCAATTAGATGACTCCCGTGTTATCAATGTTGCAGGAATGCAACGTGCATATAGCCAGAAATTGGTGAAAGAAGTGTTGTTGCTTAAAGCAGATGGTAATGCTGCGCAACGACAACATATTATATCAGAAATACGAGAAGATTTATCAGCTTGGCAAAAAGCACATCGAGCTTTGCAATTTGGCAATAAGGAAGCGGGTCTCCCAAAAGAAGAAGATGATGAAATTTTAAATCTTTTTCATAAAATAAGCCCACATCAATTGGCCATGGCTGAAAATATAACATGGCTGCTAGAGCATTCACAAGACGCTGGCTCAGAAGTAGAAAAAAACATTGAAGCCAAGGTGGGTGTGATTCTTGAAAATGAAAGAATTTTTTTGAACATGATGGATGGTATCGTCAATGAGTACGATGAGCGAAGTAAAAAACAGCTCCAGAACCTTAAGCAAAAAGAGTATTTTCTACTGGCATTTTCCCTTGCCATCCTACTATTGGAAATCGGTTTTATTTTCAGACCACTTTCCATTCAAATTAGAAAAACCATCAAGAATTTGATGGACAGCCAAAAAAAATCTGATGAGAACTCTCGAAAAATAGAAAAGTTATACCAAGAGAAAGAGAAGTCACTTGAAAAATTACAAGAGCTCAATTTTGTAATTGATAACGCCGCCTTGTTTGCCAGCGCCAAAAATGACGGTCAAGTAGTATTTATAAGCAGAAAGTTTATAGAACTTTTGGGTAGTGACGAACAAGATTTGAACCGCCCTTTGTCTGAAATATTAACCTCTGATGAGGGCCAACAACAATACTTAAAGGAGATTTTAAAAAGTAACCGCAAAAACATTCGTGTCGAAGAAATAAAGGTCAAGACAGAGAAAGGCGATGAACTATGGTTGGATATGTCTATCATACCGATGCACCAAACAAGTTTGGAGCAAAGTGTTTTAATCTTGTGTTCCGATATTACCGAACGCAAGCGGAACCAATTAAAAATAGAACAGCTTACCAAACAGAACTATGACGAGATCATGCGTCAAAAGCAACTTCAGGCTAGTCAGATTGTCGAAGGTCAAGAAGAAGAACGTAAGCGCATTGCCAAAGATATTCATGATGGTATTGGCCAAATGTTGACCGCCTTGAAATTCAATATCGAATCTATAAATCTAAAAAATAAAGATAAAACTGCTGAGAAAATTGCCTATTTAAAAGAGCTTACGACCGATCTGATAAAGGGTGTCCGTACTGCAACCTTTAACCTCACACCACCGGAACTTAGTGATCATGGAATCTTTCCGGCGTTGCAGAAAATGACAATGGAGCTTTCGAAATTAACAGGAAAGAATATTTTGTTCGAGAACAAAACACATCAAAATTTACGTTTTGATTCATTGGCCGAAACAAATATTTATAGAGTGGTACAAGAAGCCATAAACAATGCCATCAAATATGCCGAAGCCAATTATATTCTTTTGACCTTAAATCATAGCGATGGTATTTTAAGTGTGGTTATTGACGATGATGGTAAAGGGTTTGATCCCCAAGCTTTGGAAAAGCGGCCAACGAATGGTAGTGAAGGAGGTATGGGGCTCTTCTTTATGAAAGAAAGAATTGGTTATATTAATGGTCGCCTGTTTATAAATTCTGCTCCGGGGCGCGGAACTCGGGTAACTATTAATTATAGAACGGAATACGAAAATGAGGAAGTGGGCCAAGAAGTTTTGCCCCAATAAAATTTTTGATGATGAAGATTAGAATAAAAGGAAACACTGTTAGATACAGATTGACAAGGACAGAGGTGAAGATTTTTTGCGAAACAGGTCATTTCGAGGAAAAAACTCAGTTCAGGGACAAAACCTTTATTTATGAATTAAGGACAAAGGCCGGTTTGGAGCATCTTGATGCCAATTTCAAGGAGAATACAATAACCTTATACCTTCCGGAAAAAGAAAGGGAAAGATGGGGTGACAGCGAACAAGTAGGGTTTCAGCACACGATAGTATCAGCGTCGGGTGCAGAACTGTCGTTGCTTTTAGAAAAAGATTTTACCTGTTTGGATGAGACCATTGAAGATCAATCGGATAATTACCCAAACCCTTTAGCGAACAAATAGCCCTGACCTTGTCTAGAGAAACCATCATGAAGTTCGATTAATTCATACAGTTTCGAGCTCCCTGTTTCCCACGATTTTTACGATTACCGACTTACTGATAGGGGTGTGGCTCTGGTCTGCAAAATGATTATAAGGAATTAGAACGTTGGTCTCAGGATAATAAGCCGCCAAATTACCAACGGGAATGGCATAGGGAACGATCTTGAATTTTTTTGCGGTTCGTTTCGTGTTGTCGTAGTGACTGGTCATGTCTACGACTTCTAAATCTTTTAATCCTAATTTTTTGATATCCTTAGGGTTCATGAAAACCACTCTTCTTTCATTATAAACACCCCGGTAGCGATCATCTAAACCATAAATTGTCGTATTAAATTGATCATGCGAACGAATGGTCATTAAAACAAACTCATCTTTCTTCGTACGTAATTCCGATAAGCTGTTTATGGTCAATTGGGCCTTTCCGTTAGGTAGCATGCTAAAATCAAGATTTCGCACGTTGTTGGGTAAATAATATCCTGAATTCTTGATACGTTGCTCGGTGCTGTCAAAACCTTTGGCGACCTTATCGATTTTATCACGTATCAGTGAATAATCATCACCCATGGCAATCCAATCCACCGGATGATTTCCTTTGAAATAAGTATGCGCTAAATTGGCAACGATTTCGGGTTCGCTCATTATCTTATTTGAAGCGGGTTTAAGTAATCCTCTCGATTTTTTAACTTTGCCCATACTATTCTCGACGGTAATGTAACGCAATTCACCTGCTTTTTCATCTTTTTCCGAACGACCAAAAGTGGGCAAGATAAGCGCAGTTTTTCCCGTTACCAGATGACTTCTGTTCAATTTTGTACTTACTTGAACAGTAAGGTCGCAACGTTTTAATGCGTCGGCCGTGTATTCGGTATCTGAGGCCGCCATTAAAAAATTCCCTCCAAGGGCCATGAATATTTTAGCCTTGCCCTCATGCATTGCCTGCATGGCTTTTACCACGTCAAAACCTTCCTTTTCAGGCGCGTTAAATCCTAAATGCTCAGCAATACGCTTATTCAAATCTTTGTCGACAAAATGCATGATGCCAACACTCCGATCGCCCTGCACATTGCTATGCCCTCGAACCGGACAGGTGCCTGCGCCCGGCTTCCCGAGTGCGCCCTTGAGTAAAATTAGGTTTATGTATTCCCTGATATTGGCCACCCCATTTTTGTGTTGTGTGAGTCCCATGGCCCAGCAAACGATGATTTTTGATTTATTGGCCAAAAGGCCTACCGTCTGATTGATCAATTCTTCCTCCACTCCACATTTGACTAATAAATCGGCTTCTTCATAAGTCGCCAAATCGGTCATTAAATCGTTATAGCCTTGTGTATATTTTTCAATGAAATTGTGGTCGAAAACTTGCTCCGATTTTTGATCTAAGAGAGCCAATTTTTTGATGATAAGTTTTAGTAAGGGGATGTCTTGATTGATACGTACTGGTAAATGTACGTCGGCAATCTGTTCCCCGTTGCCGAGCATTCCTTTAATGGTCTGTGGATTTTTAAATCGTACAAGCCCCGATTCCTCTAACGGATTTATGCTAATGACGTGGCCTCCATTCTCTTTGCATTTTTCAAGTGCAGTAAGCATTCTCGGGTGATTTGTGCCTGGGTTTTGTCCGGCTACGATAATCACTTCCGCCTCATGAAGGTCTTCCAGTTTTACAGATCCTTTACCTATTCCCAAGGTCTCCGAAAGGGCTACGCCACTTGACTCGTGGCACATGTTCGAACAGTCGGGCATATTATTGGTGCCGAAGGCCCTTGCGAACATGCCATATAAAAAAGCCGCTTCATTACTAGAGCGTCCAGAAGTGTAGAATATGGCTTCATCAGGGCTCGGAAGTTTGTGAAGTTCGGCAGCCATCAGTTCGAAAGCTTCCTGCCAAGAAATAGGGGCGTAATAAACGCTTCCTGGCCGAAGTACCAAAGGTTCTGTAATTCTGCCTAATTTGTTTAGCTCATAGTCGGTCAGACGTGCGAGTTCTTCTACTGAATTATTTTTGAAAAAAGTAGCGCCAATATGAGAATTGGTGGCCTCATCGGCCAATGCTTTTGCACCGTTTTCGCAATATTCACCAATTTTTGACGGATGTTCAGGGTCGCCCCAAGCACAACTGGGACAATCAAACCCATCATTTTGATTCATACTAAAAAGTGCCCGAAATGATTTAACGACCCCCATTTCCATAAAACCATGTTGCAGCGTTTTGGCCACTGCCAATTTTCCAGCGGCGTAGTCCATTGGTTTACTTAACCTGATATTACTGAATTTTTCTGGTATGCCTGCCGCTACATCCCGTTTTGGGTCGTTCATAATTTTTATTTCGTATGATAATTTATTAATGAATTAAGGTAGCAAAATTGGAGTTGAAAACAAAAGGGTGAAAGTTTTATCCTGTAAGTTTGGTAATTAAAATATCGTGGCCGTTTGCCTTTGACTAGAACCGCGCTCTATAAGCTTTGGGTTTAGAATAACCGTTTCGTTCGTTATCAAGGTATTGCCACTTGCAATGTGTTTGAGTAAAAGAGTGCAGGCCGCCTTTCCGATTTCTTCTCCTGATTGGTCTATTGTCGTTAAAGAAGGTTCGGTAAGTGCTGAGAAAGGCTCGTTGCTAAAGCCGACAATAGCAATGTCTTCTGGAACTCTTTTACCTATGGTTTTGAAATAGCCAAAGGCGCCGACAGCTGAGGTGTCGTTTGAACAGAACAGGCCATCAAGGTCACTATGTTCTTTTAATATTTTTTTTGCCATTTCTAGACCATCCTCTTTCATCAACTTAGAGGTCAATACATAGCTTTCATCATAGGGAATATGGTAGTTCTTCAGGGCCATTTTGTATCCTTCAAGTCGATTTTTATAGATCAGTAAACTTTTAGGTCCTGAGAAATGCCCGATTTTTTTACATCCTTTTTGAATTAGATGTTCGGTCGCGCGATAGGCCCCAAGCTGATCATCTATCAAAACTTTGCCCATATCTGGAAATCCTTCTAAATGCCTATCGAAGAAGACTACCGGAATTCTGTTGTTTAGGCAGTTCGCCAGATGTTCTCCTTTTTTTGTGCCCATTGAAACTGAAATGAGAATACCATCGACCCTATTGGCAATTAGATTCTCAATAATCAGCTCCTCTTTTTCGAGCTCTTCTAAAGACTGGCATATGATAACATTAAAACCCAATTTATAAGCGGTCTCTTCAATACCTGCAATAGTAGATGAAAAAAAATGTCGAGAGATTCGAGGAACAACCACACCGATCGTATTGCTTTTTTTTCGGCGGAGATTGGAAGCTAACATATTTCGTTGATATCCCATTTCCTTAGCTTTCTCCAAAACTTTACGTTTTGTTTTTGCGGTTACCCGGTCGCTGTCGTTAAGTGCTCTTGAGACCGTTGAACTATTAACGTTCAGTGCCTTGGCGATTTCGTGAATGGTCACATTTTTCATGAACTAAGTTTTTTCAACTGGGAAGTAAATCAAAGCACATTTTTGGCTGTTGCTTCCATTACCTAATTTTTGTAAATTTAAAGATTTCGAGGACAATTAATACAATCGATTGTATTAATTATGTACATTTGAAAAAACCATCATTTCGATTTGGTTATAGAAAACCGCTGTTTAACTGAACGGATTATAATTACATCCTTTTATTAATATCATTAACATATATAGACAATGACAACTCTTTACGAAACAAGATACGCCTCCAGCCCTGAAGCCGTGAAACAATACGATACGACCCAATTACGGGACGAGTTTTTAATCGATAATCTCATGCAGGAGGGAAAGATGGTTCTTACCTATTCCCATTATGACCGCTATATTGCTGGTTCAGCGGTGCCTAAGCAGTCTTTGACCTTGGAAAGCATTGATCCGCTAAAATCAACGTATTTTTTGGAACGTCGTGAATTAGGTATCATCAATGTCGGGGATAGCGGTTCAGTTGTTGTAGACGGAACTTCGTATGCCTTGGGTCATAAAGATGCCTTGTACATCGGAATGGGGGCAAAAGAAGTCGTTTTTAAAAGTGATTCAGAAACCAAACCTGCCAAATTTTATTTGAATTCTGCGCCGGCCCATACCAACTATCCTACAAAAAAGGTAAGTTTAGAAGATGCCAATAAACTTGAATTGGGATCACTAGAAACTGCCAATCACCGTACCGTAAACCAAATGATTATCGGTGGCGTGGTGACAACCTGCCAATTGCAAATGGGAATGACCACTTTGAAAACGGGTAGCGTTTGGAATACCATGCCGGCCCATGTGCACGACCGTCGTATGGAGGTTTATTTCTATATGGATGTACCTGAAGAACAAGCTGTCTGCCACTTCATGGGGCAGCCAAGTGAAACTAGACATATTTGGATGCACAACCACCAAGCTGTAATCTCACCACCGTGGTCGATACACTGTGGTTCTGGAACTTCGAATTACACTTTTATTTGGGGAATGGCGGGAGAAAATCTCGATTATACGGATATGGATGTTGCTAAAATAACCGAATTAAGATAGATATGGATAATTCATTATTTGATTTGACAGGAAAAATTGCTTTGGTCACGGGTAGTACTCACGGTCTTGGTATGGCAATGGCAAAGGGCTTGGGTAATGCTGGCGCAACCCTTATCGTTAACGGCAATTCGTCACAACAAAAAATAGACGATGCCGTAAAATATTATGAGTCAGAAGGTATAAAGGCTTTTGGCTATAAATTTAATGTTGCTGATGAGGCCGAGGTAATCGAAGCCGTTCAAAAGATACAAAGCGAGGTAGGCGCCATCGATATCTTGATTAACAACGCCGGAATTATTAAGAGAACGCCACTTGAAGAAATGGAAGTAGCCGATTTTAAACAGGTTATCGATATTGATTTGGTGAGTCCGTTTATAGTTTCAAAACACGTGGTTAAAAGCATGATCGCCAGAAAAAAAGGTAAAATCATCAATATTTGCTCAATGATGAGCGAATTGGGGCGCAATACGGTAGGCGCGTATGCTGCGGCAAAAGGCGGATTAAAAATGTTGACCCAGAATATGGCAACGGAATGGGCCAAACACAATATCCAGATCAACGGAATAGGACCGGGCTATTTTGCTACTTCCCAAACGGCACCGATACGGGTCGATGGGCATCCCTTTAATGATTTTATTATCAATCGAACCCCGGCCGCAAAGTGGGGTGATCCCGACGATTTGGGTGGTGCTGCCGTATTTCTAGCCTCTAAGGCAAGTAACTTTGTTAACGGTCATATATTATATGTTGATGGTGGTATTTTGGCAACCATCGGTAAACCTTCAAACGAAAACTAATTATGCGTGTAAATTCGGCTTTTCTTTCATTAGTTGTTGTTTTATTCTGTTTTGGGTGTGCCGAGAAAGCGGCGGAGAAGCAACAGATTGTTGTTAAGAACACCTTGAATAGCGACCGTTCTTCTGAGACCGTGTCATTAGATTTGAACAGTTTAGGTTTCGATGTTGAGGCGGTAGATTTGGGCGCGTTGGGGGTTTTAGATATTGAAACTCAAAAACCACTGGTAGTGCAGGTTGTGGATTCCGATAGTGATGGAACTTTAGATATGCTACTTTTTCAACCGGAAGTAAAAGCGCTTTCCGAAAAAACTTTTGAAATAATTCAGAACGATTCGACATCTACAATGACCGAAGAACGCTGTTATTCAAGGTTTGTACCTGAAAGAACTGATGATTATGCCTGGGAAAACAATCGCGTAGCTTTTAGAACTTATGGCCCAACTGCTCAGAAAATGGTAGAAGATGGTGTTAAAGGCGGTACGCTTTCAAGCGGTATCGATGCCTGGCTCAAAAGAGTTGATTATCCCATTATCAATAAATGGTACAAAAAAGAATTGGAGACTGATGGTTCATATCACAAAGATACAGGTGAAGGACTTGACAATTTTCATGTTGGACCCAGCCGAGGGGTAGGGGGAACTGCAGTTAAAGTTGATACCAATTATTATACCTCTAGAAACTATGCTTCTTGGAAAACGCTTTACAACGGACCAATTCGTACTAGTTTTATACTGACTTACGCCACATGGGATGCCGCTGGAAATCAAATTTCTGAAGAAAAGCATATTTCATTGGATTATGGCAGCAATCTTTCAAGATTTGAAATCAAGGTTAAGGGTACCGATACACTTTCCGCAGGTCTAACCTTGCACGAAAAAAATGGAGAAGTCGGTATAAATGAAGAAGAAAGTTGGATTAGTTATTGGGAACCCCATGAAGATTCAGAATTGGGTACTGGTATTGTTGTCCCCAAAGGAACCATGATTGGCCATGAGCATTATGTGACCAATAGAAATGATGAGAGTAACCTCTTTGCCCATTTAAAAGTCGAGAATCAAAAAGTATTATACTACGCTGGTTTCTCATGGAAAAAAAGCGGACAGTTTCAAACCAAAAAAGCTTGGGACGATTATTTGAGCGATTTCGCAGAAAAACTAAATAGTCCGTTAGAGGTTGTTGTAAAGTAAGTTTTGGCTTAGAAATCGGCTCGTCGGTTATTTGAGTCGGACAATCTCATAATTTTTAATTTTGAAGCATGAAAAACCTTTGTGTTCTTCTTATATTTTGTTTGATTTCGACTCATCTTAGCTCGCAAGGAGAGCGAAATATTCTACTTAAAGAATCTGCAGAAATTGACTTAGAAAAAAATCTGGTCACCAATTTTTCAGAACTCGGTTATCCAAAATACGATACACGTAATTTTTGGAATACCATACCCGAGGGATTGAAAAAAAAGTATATCGAACAGGGCGAAAAATATCTCGAGTATAATTGGCCGACTATAAAAGCAACGGATTATCTGGAAATTATTCGTTCAGGAGATCGGCGTCACCCCTTGTTTGTCAAACCACAATCTGTACTTACTGCCTGCGTTATGGCAGAATTGATGGAAGGCAAAGGAAGGTTTATCGACCAAATTATAAACGGAGCTTGGTTCTACAGTGAACAGACATGGTGGGGTTGGTCGGCTCACATTCCCGAACCCGACGGTCTTCCTGACAAGCATAACCCTTCAATTGATCTTGGGGTGGGGGAAGTTGCAAATATTCTTTCATGGACCTATTATTTTTTTAAAGAGGAATTTGACAAAGTTCATCCATTGATTTCGAAAAGGTTGAAAGATGAGGTTATGGATAAGGCTATTATTCCCTATTATGAGCGCGAAGATTTTTGGTGGATGGGTTTTGATAAAAAAAGAAAAGTTAACAACTGGAATCCGTGGACCAATTTTAACATGCTTACCGCTATCCTTATTATGGAAAATGATGAGCGCAAAAAGATTGCGGGTGTTCAAAAAGTAGTCAGGTCGTTAGATATCTTTTTAAATCAGTACCCTGCTGATGGGGGGTGTGATGAAGGTCCTTCATATTGGGGTTTGGCAGGTGCAAAGCTATATCAAAATCTAGATTTGCTCCGCTTGGCTACACAAGGCCAATTCGATGTTTTTGACAACCAACTTGTCAAAAACATGGGGGCCTATATTTATAAGGCAAATATTGATTATCCCTACTTTGTCAATTTTGCCGATGCAGATGCCAAAGTTAATAGTAAGCCCCAAGTTATTTATAGTTACGGAAAAGCTATCAAGGATCCCGTGATGCAAAAATTCGGTGCGTTTCTTGCGAATGAACAAGGTTGGGAAATTGAGACTTTAGATGGAAAAATCAATGAGCAGGTAATGCAATTGATGCTGCTCGAGGAGATAAAAAAGGCACCTGCGGAAAATGCACTTATTCGTGATTTTTGGTTGTCCGATATTGAAGTAGCCGGAGCGCGGGATGCCGAAGGTACAACTGATGGGTTCTTCTTTGCGGCAAAGGGCGGGCATAATGCAGAGAGCCATAATCACAACGATATGGGTTCTTTCGTACTTTATGTGAACGGTAAGCCGTGTTTGGTAGATGTGGGCAGGGAGACGTATAACGCAAAGACTTTTAGTAATAAAAGATATGAGATATGGACAATGCAATCACAATACCATAACCTTCCCAAGATAAATGGTGTGGATCAAATGAACGGGTCGCAGTATATTGCTCAAAACACCAGTTTTACAGCAGACAAGAAAAAGGCGTTTTTTTCAACGGATATTTCAAGTGCCTATGTCGATGCGGGTGTTAACAAATGGGTTCGAAGCTACCAGCTTAATAGGGGCAAGAAATTCACGGTCTTTGATAATTATGAGCTAAGCGAACTTAGGGATCTCCCAACGACTATTAATTTCATGACCCCATGTAAAGTCTCTGAGAAAGCTGCTGGTATTTTGAGCCTACAAGGTGATGGTTTTAAAGTCGAATTAAAGTACAACCCTAGTCATGTTTCACCAGTTATTGAATTTCACGCTGTTGAAGACGAAAAGCTTAAAAATAGCTGGCCTGAAGGGTTGACTCGAATTGTATTTACTGCCAAAAGTAAAAAGTTAAAGGGCGAGCATCAATTCATCATAAAAGAAACTAAGTTATAATTTAATCAATTGCTTAAACTGTCTTTACATTAAAAAGATTTGACTATTCTATTTTTGAGCGGCCTTAGTTTTAAGGAGACGTTCTGATGAGTATTTGAGTTAGTCTATTAAAACCGATGGAAACATCGGTTTTTTCAGTAAAGAGCTATTTTGAAAATGTTAATCGAATAGTGGTCTTAAAAAATCGCGGTACCATTTACCTGATGATTTTACGATTCTTTTTTGATTCTTGAAATCGACATAGACCAATCCGAATCTGGGATAAAACCCTTCCGCCCATTCAAAATTATCGGTGAATGTCCAAGCAAAGTATCCCGAAACTTTTAATCCGTCGTTTTTGGCTTTATGAACTTCTTTTAGATAATGTTTTAGGTAAGATAGGCGTTGAGGGTCGTGTACTTTACCTGCCTTGAGCGAATCTTCAAAAGCACTGCCATTTTCGGTTATGATAATCTTTTTGACATTTTCATAGGTGTTGAACTTAGCAATCATGGCGTATATGCTGGGTGGGTATACTTCCCAGTCCATCAAGGTGGTTTGCACGTTCCGCTTTGTGGCCTTAACGATTTTGGCCCATAAATAAGGGGTGGTATAGCTGTGCCTAACGACCTCTCTGGTATAGTTTTGAATTCCTATAAAATCGAAATCGAAAATCAGATTTTTTTTATCCTCGGGCCGTTGGTATTTTTCTATGCGTTGTAGTACTTTAATATCTTTTGGGTACCCTAAACCCAGAGATGGTTCGATAAAAAGTCGATTGAGCAAAGCATCTGCTTTTCGTGCCGCAAGAGCATCTTTCTTGTTGTTTGAACGAGGTGTTATTTGAGAGCAGGAGAAAGTGGTGCCTATCGTTGCGTTTGTCACTTCGGAACGTAAAATTCTGCCTCCGGCACTTTGACATAGAGCGGCATGATGCACGGCTGGTAGAAAATTTTTCAATCCTTTACGGCCCGGGGCATGAACCCCCAAAAAATGTCCCGCGCCGGTAAATACCATCGGTTCGTTAAGCACCATCCAGTGTTTTACCCGATTGCCGAAATGTTTCGCGCAAAGTCGGACATAGTTCTCGAACCAACCGATTATTTTTCTATTTGTCCAACCTCCCTTATCCTCTAAATTTTGGGGGAGGTCCCAATGATAGATCGTTACCCATGGCGTAATGCCACATTCAAGACAAAAATCGATGACTCGGTTGTAAAAATCAATACCTGCTTGGCTCGATGATCCCTCTCCTTTGGGCATGAGTCGAGGCCAAGACAATGAAAATCTAAAATTAGGAATGTTCATTGCCTTCATCAGCTGAATATCCGATTTATAGTTGTGATAAAAGTCACAAGCTATTTTACCATGATGTTCTTGATAGACTTTTCCTTTTTGGGAAACGAAGCGGTCCCATATCGATTCACCCTTATCATGAATGGCGTGGGCGCCTTCGATTTGATAGGCGGCAGTTGATACTCCCCAAATAAAATCATTTCCAAAATCGTTGATGCCCAGTTCAGGATTTGGGTAATTTTTTTTGTCGGTCATAAATCTACTAGTAGGTTTGACCTATGGTCACCTCTTGAAGCACGCGATCAATTATTTCTGCTGTGATATCGGGGTAGTATACATCGACTTTTTTACTGCTTTCGACCCATTGCTTTAGCTTATCAAGGTGTTTGGTTTTTAATGTTTTTATTATTGGTACGCCCATTTCCATCAAAGCCGCGGCATTGCATTGTTGTTCATATTGCCCTTTCATAGGTATAGCCATAAGCTTCTTTCCCATGTATAGGGCTTCGGCGGGGGTCTCAAAACCAGCACCGCAAAGCACTCCTTTGCTTTCTGCCATGCTCTTGATAAAAGTTTCATTTTTGATGCGACGAATGGTTATGTTGCGCCAAAAGAAATCACTATCGGTATGTTTCGAAAATACTTCCCATGCTACATTCTTTATCTGAGAAAGTACATTTAAAATTTTTTCGTCACTATAGGAAGGTAAATAAACAGTATAGTGATTACCAGCAGTTCGTGTTATATTCCGAACATCTTGGCGTATGATGGGGGTAAAGATAGTATCATCATAATTTTTAAAATGCAAGCCATATTGCTTTGTGGTGGGAGCATATTTTCTGAGGATGAATTTACCAAATCTATCCGTTTTTTTTGGTTGCGGTGCTTTGGGCGATAAAACAGCAGCTTGATGACTAAGACTGATACATCTCTTCTGATTCTGTTTGCAAGCCCATGCTGAAACCGGTTCGAAGTCGTTGATAATCAAATCATAATCGGAGACGGGAATACTCTTGATTTCTTTTTGAAGCCTCACCGAATTGGTCTTGACATACGTACGCCACATATCAACACCTCCCTTTTTCCCGAAAATAAAACTCCACCCTTTTAGTTGATATTTAATAGGGTACGGAATTTGAATATCTGCCTGTGTTCCGCTTACCAAAATATCAAGATTTACCTTATTTTTCTGTAAGATGGGAATGATGTCACGCGCCCTGCTCAAGTGTCCGTTTCCAGTTCCTTGTATGGCGTAAAGTACTTTCATTTATACCGCTTTTTTTTTATTCGTTGACTCTGAAATAGAACTGAATTCTTTCATCAGACTTTCGAAAAGTTCATTTTTTCCAAGTTCGTCAACAGAATCCTTAATGTCTCGATGTTGGGCCTTTGCAATAAGATCTTGTTCGTATTGATAGAGCATCCATTTCCCTTCATGGTATTCCAAAGCGGTTAGGTTTTCGACCCAATCACCTGAATTAAGATACAATACCGTTCCCTTTTCGGTCTTGATATTTTTAATATCCGGCTGATGAATATGCCCGCAAACGACATAGTCGAACTCTTTTTCAATGGCAATATCTGCAGCGATGCGTTCAAAATCACTGATAAACTTTATGGCTGATTTTACGCCGTTTTTTACTCTTTTAGACATAGAAACGGGACCTCTACCCATTTTTTTGCTAATATAATTCACGGCCCGGTTCAAAAGAATCAAGAAATCATACCCCATGGCGCCAAGCTTGGCAATCCACTTCGAATGTTGCATGGTAACATCAAAGACATCGCCATGAAACATCCATGCTTTTTTACCATCAAGGGGTAGTACAATTTTATTGGAAATGCTCAAGGATCCCATTTTAAACCCGACGAATTTTCGCAAAAGTTCATCATGGTTTCCGGTTATATAATACACTTCTGTTCCTTTGGCGACCCAATCCATTAGTAGTTTGACCACCTTCATATGTGATTTGGGCCAATACCGTTTGCTGAACTGCCAAATATCGATGATATCGCCATTGAGTACTACTTGTCTTGGTTTTATTGATTTTAAATAATTTAATAATTCTTTGGCGTGACAACCGTATGTACCTAAATGTACATCGGAAATCACGACCAGGTCAACGGGTCTTTTTTTCATTTGGAGGGTTGGGTATTGGTTTTGTGATTCTCTTGAATTTAAGGGGCGAACAATACGTGCCCATACGGGCAA
The DNA here is from genome assembly GCF_900103215.1 of Kriegella aquimaris. Classification (GTDB taxonomy): domain Bacteria; phylum Bacteroidota; class Bacteroidia; order Flavobacteriales; family Flavobacteriaceae; genus Kriegella; species Kriegella aquimaris. The sequence goes on along the minus strand of NZ_FNGV01000004.1, from coordinate 303,426 downwards.
TAAAGAAGTCGGACACTAGGGACGAAAAGGAAACTGAAACAATTTTCATGCACAGAATATCAGCTTATTCAAAGGTTGGAAATAAAACCAGAGTTTTGGTAAAGTTGATTTTAAGGTATGGTTAAGTGAAGTTTATTAAAAAAACATATAAGCATTTGATAGCCATTGGGTAATATGGTATTCCAAAATTTCCCCAACAGACCACCATCCCTCAAAAAATAGCTTTCACTAGTGGTCGATCCAGAATTTGGACACTAGAATATTTTTGTATTGGCAGTTGTATTTTCAGATAAGATCAAATCCGAAGTAAGTATTAAAAGAACCTCGGAAACTTGGATTCTCATAAGAGCTGTTTGATGATGTGATTAACTCCGTACAACATAAAAATTGTAGTTGTTGACCACTGTAAAATGCAGTTTCACATCAAATCAAACACGTTGTTAAGAATATTGTAAATAACTGCAATATATTGAACTTCTAGGTCGTTATAAGGTCTTTCTTACAAATGGTAAAGGTAGTACCGTTTCATTACAATTTTCAAATAACGACCAAATATCATGATTAAATCAATCAAAAAACTAGTGCCATTATTTTTGTTAATTAGTTTTAATGCTTGGTATGGTATGGCGCAGGTCGCCCCTAGCTTGCAGAATACCGGTTTCAACTCATGTGGTTCTGATTTGCCACAAGCTGAACTCAATCTTGGAAGCTTGGTTTTATCCGAATCCCTAGCGACAGATTTTTCCATAGGTACCTATACGTTCTATATTCAAGCACCCTCTAATTTTGATATAAATGCGACGACCATTATCGAAACGGGTACTGATATTACAGCTGCAACGGTAACACAAGATGCTGGTGATGCATCCCGATTAGAAGTGACCATTACGGCAAGCGCCCAAACGTCTCTGGATGTTGTTACTATCGAAAACGTTCGATTACTACTTATTCCCGGAGCAACTACAACCGACGGTAATTTAAAATACAGTCTCGATGGCAATGCCAATAACATCAATGCGCTAACCGATAATGAGACTCTTGCTACAATCTCTTTTGATCCACTTATAGGTGGTGCAGGGGTCGATCAGCAAGTATGTGCTATCGATGATGTTCAAAACATCAGTGTTACCGGTTCTAACATTACCCAAACCAGAACCTTTGAATGGGAAGAAGAAATCAGCGGTACTTGGACGCCCATTGCAAGTTCCAATTCAGAAATATTGGTGATAGACAGGGCTTCTTTTCCAAATGGTGTGAGTAAATACAGACGCCTAACTACTTTTACCATAAATGGGGAAATATGTACCCAGGTAAGCTCGCCGGCAACCATTACGGTGAATGAAATATATGCGGGAACCATTACCGAAGGTACGGGCCAAAATGTCTGTACTACGGAAACACCCCAACAATTAAGTGCTTCTGGTGATGTTGCCGTGGCACCGACCGGTACGAATTCTTATCAATGGTATAAAAACGATACGGGAACATGGGATCTTATTGCGGGAGCGACCGACAATTTTTATCAACCTACACCTTTGACCGCATCAACCTCATTTAAAAGAAGATTCACGAATGTTATCAATGGTTTTAGCTGTTTTGAGGAAACCCCTGCGGTAACCATTATCGTGAATTCAACAGTTTTAGGAGGTACCGGCACGGATCAGAATATCTGTGCGTTAAGCGATTTGCAATTGCTTACGGTAAATAATGGAGAAAACAACGGCATTTATCAATGGCAAAAAAATAATCTAGGAACTTGGGAGGATATTAGCGGGGCTACCCAGAATACCTACAATGCCAGTGCAAACCTCAGCCCTGGAGTTACGGAATTTAGAAGGGTTACGACTGTTTCAGGAGCGAGTTGTCAGGGTACAAGCACCGTTACCACTATTACTTTTACCAATTTTGTTGTTGGAAGTATATCCGGAACAGAAACGATTTGCTCAAATGAAATGCCCAATGCCTTGGCATCTGATACCAATGCTACGGGAACAGGTACGATTTCTTATCAATGGGAACAATTTGATGGAGTTTCTTGGACGACAATTTCTGGCGCCAACAATGCAGATTATCAACCCGTTGCCCTTTCGCAATCAACAAGCTTTCGGAGACAAGACAACATACTTTTAAATGGGTTTACTTGTTCCGATTATACCAATGAAATTGAAATCACCGTTCTTGATCAAATCAACGGAGGTGACGCAAGTGCCAACCAAACAATTTGTGAAGGAGAGGTTCCTGCTTCGATTACCATCGCAAACGGAACGGCTGCGGGGCCAAGTATTAGTTATCAATGGCAATCAAAAACAACAGGTAATTTTACCAATATTAGCGGGGAAACCGATGCAGTATTTAATTTTGCAAGTGCCCCTAATGCTACGACCGTATATAGAAGACAAACCGTTGCTTCTGACAATGCCAAAGTATGTTTCGAGAATTCTACGGAAACCACTGTTTTTGTAAACAGTCTTACTACCGGTATTATTGGGAACGACCAAGACATATGTTCGGGAGAAACACCAAACACCATTATAAATTTAGGAAATACGGTCGCCGCCGGCAACTTAACTTATACATGGGAAGCGTCTACCGATAATGGTGTTATCTGGACATCCATACCAGCGGCTACGGGTGCTACATACACTCCAGGTACACTTGCATCCTCCACAAAATATAGAAGGTTGGATACAAGTACATTAAATGGCAAGGTTTGTTCCGACTATACGAATGAGGTGACTATAAATGTCGCTGGAGCTATTGCCGGTGGAGAAGGATCTGCCGATCAGGTGGTTTGTGAAGACGAAACTCCTGCAACAATTAGCGTTGCCAATGGTACACCTGCAGGGGTGGGCATAAACTTTCAATGGGTATCTTCAACAGATAATGTAAGCTATACAGTAATGTCAGGTGAAACTGGAGAAAGTCTAAGTTTTGCAACAGGTTTGACTACTTCGACTTATTTTAAAAGAAATGTGACTTTCACCAGCAATGGCAATACTTGTGAAGCTTCGAGTCTTCCTACCTTGGTTACCTTGCTTACGTTGTCAGAGGGGGCAGTTGCACAGACCCAAACCGTATGTGGTTCCGATAATGTAGCTGCACTTACCAGTTCGGTCGATGCCACATCCAACGGAACCATCAGCTATAGCTGGCAAATATCTCCCGATGGCAATACATGGTCCGATATCGTAGGAGCCGATCAGGCTACTTATGCGCCCAGCAATACTGGTGACCTAGAAACTTACTATAGAAGAAAGGCTACGACTACCTTGCAAAGTACCACTTGTGAAGCTACAACAGGGCCTGTAATTGTTTATGTGAACAAATTTGACGATGCTGTCAATCATAGAATAACTTTCGTTTCAGGAGGAACAGGAAGCACGGTGGTATGTAACGATGGAGATCCACAGCCTTTTGATACCAATTTCCCGTTAATCGCTTCAGGAGCCGTGACCTATCAATGGCAGGTTTCCTATGACAATATTACATTCTCGAATATCGCCGGAGCTGATGCTATTTCTTATGATCCGCCTCTAGTGACCCAAGATACGTACTATCGAAGAATTACCACATCTACCTTGAATGGGCTTTCGTGCAGCGAGACCAGTAATGTTCTTGAGCTTATCAACGGTGGCAATGCTACGCCCGGTAGCATCGGTACCACGAATGCCAATGGCACGAATGGTACAAGTGAAGAAGTGATTTGTAGTGGTGACGATCCGAGCTTAATAGAAGAATTGACTGCTGCGACGGGACAAACCTTAACTTATGAATGGTATGCCAACAATGTATTGATAGCAGGTGCCAACGCAACAAGTTATGATCCCCCAGCTGGATTAACACAAACAACCACCTACCATAGAACTACCTACAGTACCGATATATCAGGAGTTACATGTATTGTCGAAAGTAATTCTGTTGTTGTTCTGGTACCTAATGCAGATTCCATAGGCAGTAATATAACCATCTGTTCCAATACGGTTCCACCGACACTCGGCGATACAAATACGATTCAAGGGGTTCCTTACATGGGTTTTAAATGGTTCGAGTCGAATGACGGCGTATCCTTTTCGGAGATAATCGGTGCCACGGGACCGACATATTCTCCTGGGGTAGCTTTTACTTCCAATAAGTTTTACCGTAGAGGCTATACATCAACCGTAGATGCGAGTGTTTGTGGTCCGGAAAAATTGAGTAATACCATTGAGATTATTATCAATGATGTTAGCGCTGGTTCTATTACGGGCAATCAACAAATATGCTTTGGAGAAGACCCTGCGACATTGGTCAATAATGTTGACGGAACCGCATCGGGAGTTTTAAGATATCAATGGTATTCTTCCGAAGATAATTCTACCTGGAGTATTGTCGATGGAGCTGTAAATAGTTCTTATGATCCCCAAGCCGGAAGTTTTCCAACAACTTATTTCAAAAGAAGGACATATTCCAATTTAAATAATGTAGCCTGTTCTGAAGATAGTAATACGGTCGTAGTCGAGGTGACTGCCGAATTGGTTCCCGGAACCTTGAGTAGTAACCAGACCATTTGCGAAGGTGTTGTGCCTGCTGCATTGACTGTATCAGGGGGTAGTACCTTTGTAGACCAGAGCTATGCTTGGTACGCCTCACCGGATGGTGTTATTTGGACCGACCTTAATGTAACCACGGCATCTTATACGCCACCGATTCCTACAGAGACAACATTTTACAAAAGAACGACTAGTAGAACATCTTTTGGCAGCTTGACCTGCGTGGTCGAAACCAATGCCGTTGAAGTGGTGCTCAACGGGGTATATGCCGGAAAAATCACAGACAACCAGTCGGTCTGTGAAGGTAGCCAGCCCCTTGCCATTGTAGAACTAGAGTCTGCCACGGGTGCAGGTACATTGGCCTATCAATGGTGGTCTTCCCCAGACAATCAGACCTATACGATGGTTCCTGGTGCGACACAACCAAATTATACGCCACCGACGACCCTGACCACTTCAACCTATTTCAAAAGAGTAGTGACGAGTACGGTTTTTGGAGTTCCCTGTGCGGATGAAACATCACCCAAACTAGTAACGGTCATTCCTTATCCTATAATCAATAATGATGCGATTATTGATAATGATATTACAAACGTCAGTTGCTTCGGAGGAAACGATGGTAGTATCGTAGTGCCTAACGGAAGAATTACCGGTGGCAATACCGCTCAAACACAAATTAATACGGTCTCTCTTTTTGGTATCCCAGAACTCGGCAATACCTATAGTTTAATCATCAACGGTATTGTATACGAGCATCAAGTTACTTTGAATGGGCTAAATCAACCGCAAAATAACAATGAAGTGGCCATTGCCCTAGCACAAGAAATAAACACGGCGACCGGTGCTGATCTTAGTGAAGTAATTGCAACGACCAATGCGAACGAAGTTATATTGACTGCAAAAGTTACGGGAATTCCTTTTACGGCCTACGTAAGTACGGGAAGTGCTACCAATGCCAGCGCATCCAACGTGATAACCCAGCCGAACGGAGTAGCCAATACCTATGAATGGACAAAAGTCGGGGATACCGGTTTTAGTGCTTCAACCTTGAGCATTTCCGATTTGACGGCCGGTGTTTACTTGCTGACCGTTTATAATGAATTCTGTGGCATAACATCGTCTCCGTTCTTGGTTTCGCAGCCGGAACAACTTGTTCTCAATATCGGCGATACGTGTAACACCGCTATTACGGCCTCGAGTACGGGTGGTATTGCGCCGTTTACCTATACGCTTACCCGGCCGAATGGAACAACTTTGGTGCAAACTTCCAATAATCCGAATGTTACCTATACCGATTTAACGGCTGGTGCTACGTATACCGTAAGTGTAAAAGGGGCTACCTGTAGCTTGGAAGAATCGGAACCGGTGACTTTGCCTTTAGGTTTGCAGTTCGATGAAGCTTCCGTAGTGGTCGAGAATGCGACCTGTTTTGGTCAAAATGACGGTACCATCAGTTTGAATATCGGGGCAACGACCGTAACAGGTGGTTTTTCTCCGTATAACTTTAGCTGGACAGGCCCCAACAATGCAACCTATTCATCAGAGAATATAGCGAATCTTGTTCCGGGTGTTTATGTGCTTTCGGTTACTGACCAAATAGGTTGTAGTACGACTTTTACGGCCAATGTGGCCTCGAAAGCGGTGCTTGAGATCAGTAATGTGCAAACGATCAACGAGCAATTACAATGTGCTGGTGATACCAATGCTGAAATCAGTATTCAGATCAGCTCGGATCCTAGCAGCCAATTACAAATAACATGGTTTAAAAACGGCACGAGCTATACCACGAACAATACGAATCTTACGAATTTAGGAGCAGGATCTTATGAGGTTGTCATTAAAGATACCAATAGCGATCCCGTTGCGCCTTGTACGGTTCGACAGACCTTTGAAGTAAGTGCTCCCGAAGTATTTGTTGCCCAAGAGGTTCAAACGGAAACCCCGGGTTGCATTGATGCCAATACGGGAAGAACGTTTACGTTCACCGTTCAGGGCGGTACAGCACCCTATCAATACACCGTAGATAATGGAACACCCGTGCTTTTTACGAGCGCTGAAACTACGATAAGTTCGCTATCGAATGATGGCCATGTTATCGACGTTACCGATACGAACCAGTGTGTGGTACAAACGTTTACGATGGATCGTTATGAAGTACTTTCCTATAACGGGGTACAATCACATACGATAGCGGCTTGTGAGACCAATTTCGCCTTTGTTCTCGATACGGATCTCGTAGTAGGCGGAACTCCTTTTGTAGCGGCCAATAGCGATACCTATTATATATATGATTGGACAGGTCCTAACAATTTCATAGCCCAAGATATTACCTCTTTTGATGCGGTAGCGGGCACTTATTCTTTAACAATTACAGACAGTAAAGGCTGTACGTCGGAACTAATCGAATTCACTTTTAATACGACCTACGAGCCTATTGTGGTCGATAAGACAATCGACTTGGTAAGTTGTGGTTCATCCAATGATGGGGCTATTTCGATAGTCGTAAGTGGCGGACTTAGACCTTATGCAATTGTATGGGAAAAAGAGGAAGCCGGTACGACAAATAATCCTGCTGCAACCTTTACACCCATGGGGCAGAACATTACACAACTGAGTAGTTTGGAAGAAGGTCGCTATCGACTTACGGTTACCAGTACGATAAATGGCTGTACCGAGGCTGACCCGGCGTATTATTACCGTGAGATCATCACGCTGAACAAAACGGAATCACTGAGTTTGGTCGATGGTCCGTATTTAGACGATGCGCTATGTTTAGGAAACCCTGGAAGTATTTCAGTGTCCATTTTTAATAGCCAAGGCGGTGATCTTAGCTTTTACTATGATAATGCCTTGATGCCCTCCGTAAAAATAGGTACGGATACGTATTCGGTACAAATAGCAAACCCGTTGGAAGATGCCTTGCTTAATGTGGTCAATGATGAAGGATGCGGATTTACCATGCCGATAAGTTCGGGTGTTACCGACCCTGAGTTCGATTATAGCTCTGACGAGTTTGAAATCACAGGTTTGTTGATGGCCAAAGAAGACATTCGGTTCAACATTACAAGTGAACTGGGTGCAGGAAATGCAACCTGGAATTTTGGCGATGGAAGTGCCACCGTAGATGTCGATCCAAATACCGACGGTACCATGATTACCCATATTTATAGTCATCCGGGCTTATTTACCGTGAGCTTGACTCTTTTCAACGAACAGGGCTGTAGTAAAACGGTAACCCAAGAGGTGCAGATCGGCAATGGTTACGATGTGATGTTCCCGAACGTATTCTCGGCAAATAACGATGGTATCAACGATTATTTCCAAGGAGAGATTACAGGAATAGCTTCTTTTGCCTTTCAAATTTTCGATATGTGGGGTGCACTGGTCTATGACGTGGCATACGATTTCGATGATATGCCGGTAAATTGGGGTTGGGACGGTACCTACAGTTCAGGAAAACTGTATAAAAACAAATCGTTCAGATACCTGTTTGTCGGAACCACTAAAGAAAATAACCAAATAACCAAATCTGGCGAAGCCGCAATATTACGATAATGATGAAACATAAACTGATAACCACCCTGCTGCTTGTTCTTATTTCGTTAGGGGCGTATGCTCAGGAAAAGTTCGTGCATAACCTCAGTAAGAACCCGGCATCGTTGAACCCTAGTTTTCATGCCTTTAAAGATAAGACCAGAATTGGGGTGTTGGCCGAATTCGCAAGCCAAAATCAAGGGGCACAATCGCAACATAAATACGCCTTTGGGTCTACGGCCTTTGAAGAGTACAATTTTCAATTGGGGCTTGACCTGTTCAATAACAATTTGAACAATTCGGGCTTTAATTATACTTCGGCGGCCTTAAGTTATATGTACAAATTGGAATTGTCGAACGACTGGATTTTCTACCCCGGTATCACGGCAGGTTACAGTAATTATAAGTATGATTTTAACAACCTGACGTTTCAAGACCAGATCAATATCTTTACGGGGCAGATCAGCGCCAATACCATTGACCCCATTACAGCAGCGGAAAATATAGGATACCTCGATATGGGCGCCTCGGTAATGATACATAACGATATGAATATGTTGTTCGGACTTGCGTTCAAACATTTGAACCAACCCAAAATATCGTCACGGCAAAGTGAGAACAATGTAAATCTGAATATGCTGATTTCAGGGCAGTTCGGTTATGAAATGGACATTAATAAATACGGACAGACCAAATTGCCCGAATACTCCTATTTGTACCTTTTTAATGCCGTATCGGTGCAAGGCCCGAATACTCGACTTGATTTCTACCAAGATGTGACCTTGGGTAATTTTAGTGTAGGGGTCAATGAACACCTGAATTTTATGGAAAGTGCCACGTTCTCTGAAATTGGCTTTGCCACAAGTATTATTTTGGAAACTTTTGAATTGGGGCTAAACTATAGATTGCCTTTTGGGGCCCAGGCCAAGCAATTAATCCCAAACTCGTTGGAACTCTTTTTGGTTTTTGATATTTCGAGTTTTAAAGAACGTAGACGCAAAAACTACAGCCGATTTTATTAGTCATCGATTCCCTTATCTAAATAAGAACAGTTTAACCACCCTTTATTCATTTTTAAAAACCTTCTGATGGTATTGCAGTAAGGTGGCCTCGTTGTGCCATAAATTTGGCGCTCATCCTTCTATAGCAAAAGCAATAAAAGGAGTTTTTTGCACTGTCGGGTTTTGTTATCTTAGTGGTGAAATGGGAATATAGTCATTAGTAACTATATTCATTGTTTTGTAAAACATTTGAAAATGAGACATATAATCTTGATGATTACATTTGTTTTGGGGATACAAACAACAAATGCTCAAGCCTTATCTGAATCTGACAGTTTGCAAATTGTAAATAAAATAAATGATTGGAATCAAGGTTGGAAAACCAAAGACGTGGAATTGGCTTGCAAGTGGTATTCAAAAAACGCTGATTTTACCAATGCTTTCGGATTTAATATGATTGGACAGGCAGAAATACAGGAATATCTGACTAGAGTATTTGGATTTGACTTTGTAATGGCAGGAAATACGGAACAGACCTCGCTAAAGCTTAAAAAGATATCTGACAAAGCAATTCTAGTAATCACAACGGTTGAAAGAAAAGGACAAAAAACTGTTGACAACAAAAGTTTAGGAGCCCGAAACACAACTCATTATCGATTTTTTGAAAAAACTGACCAATGGGAAATTACAGCTCATTTAATTTCCGATGCTAGAAGTACGGAATCAGAAAAGCACTAAAAGCGTTTTACAGCAATGGTAACCATTACACAAGCCGTTCATTCACCAAAAAATCCATTCATGTACACCTTTTTAAGAGGCTTTATAGCGACAACTAAATAGCAATAAGACTAAGCAGAATTCAGAATAGGTCGTTACCAGGTCCTTTTAGTTTTGTAAATTAACTGCATCAACGCATGTTGAAACAGCAGTCAAAATCTGATGACAAAAAAAAGAGTACTATTAATCGGGTTTATCATTTTAAAATTTCTACTACAGTATATTTTAATAAGCCCTGAATACGATTTACAGCGAGATGAATACCTGCATCTTGACCTAGGTCATCATTTGGCTTGGGGATATCTATCTGTACCGCCCTTCACTGCTTGGATTTCAAAAATCATCTATCTTTTAGGGAATTCCGTTTTTTGGGTTAAATTCTTTCCTGCGCTCTTTGGTGCTTTGACAATTCTGGTCGTTTGGAAAGCAATTGAAGAACTAAAAGGAAATCTATTTGCATTGGTTTTAGGCGCAACTTGCATTTTATTTTCTGCTCTTTTAAGACTGAACACCTTATACCAGCCTAATTCTTTTGACGTTTTAAGTTGGGTCCTTTTTTATTTTATTATCATTAAATATTTCAATACTAAAAATTCAAAATGGCTTTTTGTAGCAGCATTCATTTTCGCTTTAGGGTTTCTAAACAAATACAATATCGTTTTTCTACTTTTAGGATTGATACCTGCAATTTTACTGACCGAACAGCGTGAAATTTTTGTTCAAAAGAAACTATACCTTGCGCTGCTTCTCGGATTATGTCTCATTGCCCCGAACCTAGTGTGGCAATACAACAATAATTTCCCTGTTATTCATCATTTAAATGAGCTAGCAAAAACACAATTGGTAAATGTTGACAAGTTTGATTTTTTAAAATCACAAGTATTTTTTTACATAGGTTCCTTATTTGTAATCATTTCGGCTTTATATGCGCTATTGTTTTACAAACCCTTTAAGGTGTATAGGACATTCTTCTATACCTTCTTTTTTACGCTAATCATTTTTATATATTTCAAAGCAAAAGACTACTACGCGATCGGCCTTCATCCTATTTATATCTCATTTGGTTCCGTTTTCATTGCCAATATTTTGAAAGACGGATGGAAAAAATATGTACAGCCCATAGCCATTGTAATCCCAGTACTATTTTTCATTCCGATGTATAACATAGCTTACCCAAATAAAAGTCCAGAATATATTATTGAGCATGCGAGCAAATATAAAAAGTTGGGAATGCTTCGTTGGGAAGATGGAAAAGATCACTTGCTGCCACAAGATTATGCAGATATGCTCGGTTGGAAAGAACTGGCGAAAAAAGTAGACGCTGTTTATAATATAATGCCCAACCCGGGTCAAACACTAATACTCTGTGACAATTACGGACAGGCCGGAGCAATAAATTATTATACAAAAGAACAGCTAAAGGCGGTGTCCTTTAATGCCGACTACATTAACTGGTTTAACTTTGACCGTCAATATCTAAATCTTATAAGGGTCAAAAATTATAAGGAAAAAGATGGTGAGCTAAAAGAAACTAGTCCCTATTTTGATTCCGCGGTTATAGCAGATTCTATAACAAATCAATTTTCGAGAGAATATAAAACTATGATTTTTGTTTTTACGGGTACTAAAGTTGATATTAATAAAAGAATAAAAAGTGAGATTGAAGAAGTAAAAAACGACCGTGAATAAGCATGTTTTAAACCGAAAATAGCCTCTTTTTACAAACTACTTTTTAAATTCATTTTGTGCAATCGCCCAAGGACAAAACAAGTGATAGAACCGACAAGAAAAATTTATCCCGACATAGCCCAAAGTTTTGGAATTACTGGAATAGTAATATTAGGTACGCTATTGTTTACTCCAGTGAATTTGATATTAAACAAGTTGATTGGTAAAGAAGCATCCATGCTCATTTATTACCTTTTGGCAATTGGGATACCCTTCTGGATCGTATATTTAATTAAAAAGAAAAAAACGGGTCACGATTCGTTCAATATAGTTATTGAAAATAAGCGGATAATTCCTTTCGTAATGGTAGGAACAATAGTTTTGCTTTTCGGAATTATATCGCCAATTGCAAATTTAATACCAATGCCAGAATGGGTTAAAAAAATGTTCATAGATTCTAGCTATACTGGTTTTTTTGCTTTTTTAGTAACGGGAATTGCTGCTCCAATTTTAGAGGAATTAATATTTAGAGGAATAATTTTGGATGGATTGTTGAAAAAATATGCTCCAACAAAATCTATCCTGATTTCTAGTTTGCTTTTCGGATTGGTGCACTTAAATCCGTGGCAATTTGTGTCTGCATTTATAATCGGGATTTTTTCAGGATGGGTTTATTACCGAACTAAAAGTTTATCTTTTTCGATTATAATACATGCAACATCTAATTTTTGCGGTTTTTTAATGCTTTACTTCATAAGTGTTGATTCACTTATGGATAATCCTGTGTTGGAAATATATGGTGGATTTCCAAATTTGATAATGACAATTATTGGATCCGTCTTTACTTTGGCGTTCTGCATTTACTCCCTAGGTAAGGAATTTGAAGTAAAAAAATGCAATGACTGCAGACAAAAACAGAAACCGTTACACAAGCAGTTTTTAACGGTTTTTTTACATAAATAGATAAAACCAATTTTGCTGCGTTACCTGAAAACCTCCCATATTATAGGCCCATTATAAGCAAGGCATCGGGACTTTTACTATCTTCGAAACCATGAATAAAATTGATATTCGTACCGTTGATGTCGTTCAATATATCAAACCATTACGCGAGGGAGGTTCGCTACCGGCTATCGTCAAGGCCGATGATGAGTTTCTCTATGTACTCAAATTTCGGGGAGCAGGGCAAGGCAAAAGAGCCTTGATTGCCGAACTTCTCGGGGGTGAGCTGGCACGGGCAATTGGTCTAAAAGTACCTGAAATCGTATTTATGAATCTAGATGATTCGTTCAGTAAGACCGAACCCGATGAAGAAATTCAAGACTTGCTTAAATTTAGTGTCGGCCTTAACTTGGGGCTACATTTTTTATCGGGCGCTATTGTTTATGATCCCTTGGTTTCGATAGCAGATGCCATGACGGCATCAAAAGTAGTGGTATTGGATAGCATGATCAGCAACATTGACCGAACTGCAAAAAACACCAATTTATTAAATTGGCATAACGAACTGTGGCTTATCGATCACGGGTCAAGCTTTTATTTTCATCATAACTGGGAAACCTGGCAAGCGCACCTCACCCGAACATTTCCTGCCATTAAAGACCATGTGCTTTTAGACCGTGCGGCCCATTTGACCGAGGCGGCACAGGAAATTCGGCAATCGTTGAACGAAGATCACATACGGGAAATCGTTTCGAAGATTCCTGATGATTGGTTATTTGATGAGTCCGTAGCTATGACACCCGATGAAATGCGGGCGGCGTACGTTGAATTTATACAGGTGCGACTTTCTAAGATAGATATACTGGTTAAAGAAGCGGAAGATGCAAGATAGATGTACCTATGAGTTTGCGATTATTAGAATCGTTCCCAAGGTAGAGCGGGAAGAGTTTATGAATGTCGGTGCCATACTCTTTTCTAAACGGAAAAAGTTTCTTGATATGAAATTTGAAATCAACCGAAATCGGCTTGAAGCCTTTTCAAATGAACTAGATATAGATGCCCTTACCGCATATTTGAAAGCTTGGAAGTTGATTTGTGACGGAGAACCTGAAGGAGGCGCTATCGGAAAGCTCGATTTGGCATCTAGATTCCGCTGGTTGACCGCGTCTAGAAGTACGATTATTCAGAGTTCGAAACCACACCCTGGGCTATGCCATGATCCCGAAAAGGAACTGGAAGACCTTTTTGAAAAATACGTATTGTAAGGTCAGATTTTTTATTTTTTAAACATTTTACAGCAGAAGCAAAACTGATGAATTGGATTATCTTAATTATTGCAGGCCTGTTCGAGGTCGCCTTTGCTTCCTGTCTCGGGAAAGCCAAAGAAGCCACAGGAAACGAAGTATATTGGTGGTACGGCGGATTTTTAGTTTGTTTGACCATAAGCATGCTATTGCTCATAAAGGCTACCCAAGAACTGCCGATAGGCACCGCTTATGCGGTTTGGACAGGCATTGGAGCGGTGGGCACCGTTTTAATGGGCATTTTTGTGTTTAAAGACCCAGCAAATTTTTGGCGAATTTTCTTTATGGTTACCCTTATCGGGTCCGTTATTGGTTTAAAAGTGGTGTCCCATTAAGAGTTAAAACAAACATAAAAAAAGTGTCTTTTTGTTTACTTATATTGGTTGACGTTCAAAATTGAAAAATGGAGGTCAAATTTGACGATGTTGTATGAGAAAATCCGGAAAACGAAAGGCTTTACTACTCTTTATCGAAATAGCATTTTTGACGCTTATTATTTCGCCGGCGGTATATTCCCAGAAGTTTGAAAGATTCTCCAATGAAGAAGGGTTTAACCAGAATACCATCTATACCATCGAACAAGACCAATATGGTTACTTATGGTATGGCACCCCTAACGGTCTGATACGATACGATGGCTATGAATTTAAAACCTATACAACGCAATCGGATACAGATGGGCATATTCTCAGCAATTACATTACACGGTTGTATAATGATAACAACGGCATACTGTGGATCGGCACCAATCTGGGACTAAATGTTTACATACCCTCCTTAGAAAAATTCTTTACCGTACCCTTACCGAATAAGTTACATATTAATACGATTGCTTCCGGACTAAAGGGGCAAATCTGGTTTTCGGGAAAAAATGAACTATACGTTTGCGAATTGAAAAACATAGATGATGGTATTTTCAATACTTCCGACAATCTCTTAAAATTATTGCCCGATTTCGGGAGTATAAATGATTTTAGTTTTAGGGATGATGGTTCGTTGCTAATGGCGACTTCCAAAGGTTTGAAGTTGCTAAAGCTAAGTACGACAGTTGCGAATGGCTTTGCAAATATTAAAACTTCTTTTGTTTTTGAATCTTTCGAAAACGAGATGGTCACTGAAATTTTGAAGAAAGAAAATATCTTTTGGATACGAACTGAAAGGGCCCTGAACAAGGCAACTTTTGAGGGGAATAAGGTGCACGTAATCGATACATTCAATAACCTAGGTAACCCTGAATCGCTCGATACTGAATTCGTAATCAATACACTTTTTGAAGATCATTCCGGTGCTGTATGGATCGGCACTAAAGACGACGGACTCTTTAAATACGAAGACGGTCATTTTAAACACTTTGCCTATGATCCGAAAAACAGTGCGGGTTTAAGTAGCAAACATATCAATGCCCTTTACGAAGACGATTTTGACGTGTTATGGATCGGTACGGCGCAAGCGGGGATTAATAAACTTGACTTGACGCAAAAGAAGTTTATCAGTTATTCCCATAACCCCTACGAAAAAAGCTCACTTTCCGATAATTTGCTAATGGCTATTCTTGAAGACAGTCATGGTAAATTATGGTTGTCAGGTTATAATAGGGCCTTGTTCAGAAGCACCGCCCCGGTAAATGATAGTACTGTAGATAAACTTGAGTTTGAAGATTTAGATGATAAGTTGTCGCTGGCAAATAACGACGTTGTTCGATCGATCTATGAGGATAAAAGAGGTTACGTGTGGATAGGTTCTGACTTAAAGTTAGTCGTTTTTAATCCGTCAAATAATCAATTCAAAGAGGTTGTTTTAGAACATAATGGGAACAAATCCGGGATAGAAAAAATTCGCAAGATTTACCAGATTGATGAAAATAGCATGCTTTTGGCCGGAACTCAAATCGCTGTTGTCACCGATCCCTGGCGTGCGATAGATAAGAGCAAAGTGCCCCGTTTAGAGCTAAGTTCCAGTTTAGATTTAAAGTCGGAAAATGTTCAGGCACTACTTGAAGTTGAACCGGGTTCGTTTTGGTTCGGTACGAACAAAGGTTTGATGCACGGTAATTTTGATGGTGAAAAGATTACCATTGATCAAAAAATTACTGATGAAAGCACCAATGAAATAAAGTTGACGTATCGTAATGTCTTTTCACTACTCGAAGACAATAACGGCGCCATCTGGGTGGGTACCTTTGGCGGCGGACTCAGTAAAATGTCTGTAAATGCTCAAGGAGTTCCCGTAAAAATGGAGCATTTTAGAAAGAACGATTTTTTACCCGACGATGCGATATATGGCATTTTACAAGAGGGCGAAGATTATCTTTGGATGAGTACCGATATGGGGTTGGTCAGGCTTTACCTCCCGGAGTACAACATTGATGTATTTGATGTTCGAGACGGCCTCCCTCAGAATAATTTTCGGCAAGGTGCTTATTTTAAAGGAAAATCAGGATATTTCTATTTCGGGGGATTGAATGGCCTGACCGTTTTCAATCCAGAAGACATTACATTGAACACCAAGCCTCCGGAGATTCTGATTACGGATTTACTGGTCGATAATAAATCGGTCCGAATTGGCGAAAAATTAAATAGCGGTGTTGTGCTCGCGAAGTCTATCTCCGAAACCGAAAGTATCGCGATAAGTCAAAAACAACAAATTATTGCTTTCAATTTGGCTGTAGAACATACTTCCACCCCTTCAAAAAATAAGTTGGCATATAAGCTCGAGGGTTTTAATGATACTTGGATTGAAGAAAACACGGGTAAAACAACGGTCACCTACACCAATCTCTCCGCAGGAAACTATATTTTTAAAATAAAGGCGGCCAACGGCGATGGCATCTGGAATACGAAGGCGAAGTTATTGCATGTTCAAATATTGCCGCCCTGGTATCAAACGTGGTGGAGTTATCTTTTGTTTACACTGCTTATCGTCGGTGCCGGAATAGGCGTAGTGGTCTATTTTACACAACATGAAAAATTAAAACAGCGGCTGAAATATGAGAAGCTGGACAAGGAAAGACAAGATACCATCAATCAGGGCAAGTTCCGGTATTTTACAAACTTGTCGCACGAATTTAGAACGCCCTTGACCTTGATAGCGGGACCTTTGGAGTATATGATTTCCCATAATTCCGATGCCGGAAATAACAAATATTTAGAAATAGTACGAAAGAATACCAAAAGACTGTTGAGTCTGGTAGATCAATTAATCACATTTCGCCAGGCAGAGCAAGGGCATCTTAATTTACATTTAAACAAAGATACCTTGGGCGGCTTTATGTACCCGACCACGGAAGGGTTCGAGAATTATGCCGTAGAAAAGGATATCAACTTCTACTATAAAGTAAGTACGCCCGATGAAGAAATTGTTATCGACGTAGAAAAAACGGAACGTATTATTTTCAATTTACTTTCCAATTCTTTTAAGAATACACCTCCAAAAGGCAGCATCAGTGTTGAATCTAGAATTACTTTTGATTCCGGTCAAAAAATGATTCATATCGACGTTATTGATAATGGAAAGGGTATTCCCAAGGAAGATTTAGAAAATATTTTCGAACGTTTTTATCAATTGGGAAACAAATCGCAAAGTACTAGCGGTGGGGGGATCGGCCTGTCTTTCTGTAAATCATTGGTTACCTTGTTGGGTGGGGAAATTTCGGCAACGAGTGACCCGGGGATTGAAACACGTTTTTCGGTGGCAATCCCTTCAAAGGCGATTACGGAATCTGGCAAGGATAGCATTAGTCGATCTGAGAAATCTTTTATAAAAGATTGGATTCCCTTGGCACCCGATATAATTCAGGACAATTTGATGACCGAAAAAAATGGTGCAACCAAAGAATACACCATTTTAATCGTGGAGAACGAAATAGATGTACAAACCTTTTTATTAAGTACGTTATCTCAAAAGTATAACATTGTAATAGCGAACAACGGGGTAGAAGGATTGGAGAAAATCGAACAACAAGAGCCCGATTTGGTTATCAGCGATGTTATGATGCCCGAAATGGATGGCTTTGAATTCTGTGAAAAGATAAAGTCAAGTGCCGAGCTCAGCCATATCTCGGTTTTGCTCTTAACGGCTTTAGGTGATAAAGATGATGTTATAAAAGGGCTTGAATTTGGCGCCGACGAATACATTAGCAAACCTTTTTCATTAAGGCATCTAGAGCTCCGAATAGAACGGCTTATTCAAAACAAAAAGAAATTACGACACTATTTTTCGAAAAATAGCGGACTTCCAAAAGGGGATCTTGAAATATCGACTAGAGATAAAGAATTTTTGAAAAATACGATAGAGGCTATTGAAAAGAATATTTCCGATTCTAATTTCGGTGTTGAAGAATTGGCTGCGGAAATCGGCTTGAGCACTTCCCATTTTTATAGACGCCTAAAGCAACTTACGGGGCAAGTTCCCAACGTATATTTAAGAAATTTTAGATTACAGCGGGCGGCTAAACTTTTAAGCGACAACGAAGGCTTTAATGTGGCTGAGGTAATGTATCAAATAGGGATAGAATCAAATTCTTATTTCTCTACATCCTTTAAAAAATTGCACGGTGTTTCCCCATCGGAGTTTAGCAAGAAAAAATAAATTTTCTTTTTTTTCATCGTGACGTGGGCCGACAGCCCTATTTTTCAATTTGATTTTTACTGGTTCTCTGTATAAATTTTTATCATCAATTAATATTGTCCCCGTGTGGTTTTATGGATTGTGTTGTGGTCTGGCATCTCCCATAAATTACCAAAGAACAAGATTGATTGAAATAAGCAAAAGTATGGTCGAAAAGAGAAAGCCGTTTCTTAATGCGGAAATTAGTTTTGGGATGCTACTCAATTTGACTAAAAAGCCTACGAAAAGAGTAAGGAATAAAAAGGGTAAAATTTCGATAAGTGAGTTACATAACAACGTTGCATCATAAAACAAATAAAAGGATTAGAACCTTTAAATCGCTTCTAATGTTTTTTTTAATATGCGGTCATGTTGTCGGTCAAACGAGTGTTACAAATCGTTCCTTAACCGATTTTCAGAAAGACAGCGGACCGCTGTGGGTTAAAAGCGAACTTGTCAAAAGTGGGGTCTTCAATACTCCGGATTTCAAATTCACCGATGGTTTCGATGAACATAAACAGTTTTCAAATATCAAAGGCTTGTTCTTTAAGGGACTGCCCTTTAAAGGAAAGGGGACAAAAGTATTTTGTTGGTACGGCATACCTGAAAATCTTTCAAAAGGAGATAAAAGGCCTGCCGTGGTTTTGGTTCATGGGGGTGGCGGTACGGTGTTCCCCGAATGGGTAAAAGAGTGGACAGATAGCGGGTATATTGCCATTTCAGTAGCATTGGAAGGGCAGATTCCCGGACATAGGGTTGAAAATAATCAAGGAGAAAAACTGTGGCCAACCTTTGAATATTCCGGACCAAGAAGAATAGGCTTTTTCGAAGATGTTGTTACTGAAAAATTACAGGATCAATGGTTTTATCATGCCGTTGCAGATGTTGTGATGGCCGTTAGTTTGCTAAAGAGCTTTCCTGAGGTAGATACTACCAAAATAGGCGTCACTGGTATTTCTTGGGGGGGAATACTTACCAATGTTATAACCGGGGTCGATAATCGTTTTGCATTTGCCATACCCGTATATGGTTGTGGTTTTTTACAAGAAACGCCTCATTACAGCGATATGCTCGGAAAGCTAACTAATGAGCAACAGGCATTTTACTTAACCAATTGGGAACCTTCCTTATTTGTGCCCTTACAAAAACAGCCCACACTTTTTGTAAACGGCACAAACGATTTTCACTTTACGATGAACAGCTTCACTAAAACGTTCGAAGCATCCCCCAATGAGAAATATCTTTATGTCGAGCATAATATGAAACACGGGCACCAAGCGGGGTGGGCTCCTAAAACCATTTATGCTTTTGCCGATTATATAACAAAACAGGGTGACGCACCCATTATGCCACGGTTTAAAGCATTAAGTAAGAAAAATGAATTACGGTATACGTACAAAGGGAAAGTAAAGAAGGCTTTTCTTTATTACACAACCGATACGGCAGATTGGGGCAGGGATAATTACATATGGGGACAAGCCACAGCAAAGTTTTCCGATGCTAATAAAACAATTTCGGCAAGTTTGCCCGAAGATGCAGTGGCCTATTTTATAAATACAGTCGACTCCGAGGGTATGATGTATTGTTCACCCATGCGATTTGTCGCGAAGGATAGCGGCATACAACTTCACAAGAAAAAAAATGATAGACCCGATTAAATAATAATGATAAATCTATAATCAAAAGGGAATAATGAATTTGAAAAATAGTAAAAAGCATCTCGTAATGCTATTGGGAGCATTGGTATTGCAAAGTGGTTTCTTGTTGGCACAAGAGAAGAAAAAAGGAAAGGGAATGGATGAGATGTGGGGTGAACAAAGCAGTCTTGGCACTGATGCGCCCATTTCTCGAACCGCTCTATTTGATGAAGGTAACTATGCCATGTTCATTCATTGGGGGCTTTATTCCAACATTGCCAACAAATGGAAAGATAGTACCTATTATGGCATTAGCGAATGGATTATGAATCCGCGTAGGGCAAATATTCCAGTGGAGGAATATAAGGCCGAAGCAAAAAACTTCAATCCGGTAAATTTCGATGCCAAGGCCATAGCCCAACTTGCTAAAGATGCGGGCATGAAATACATTGTGATTACAAGCAAACACCACGATGGTTTTGCTATGTATGATTCTAAGAGCAATGATTTTAATATTGTGAAGGCCACACCTTTCGCCAGAGACCCCATGAAAGAGTTGGCAAAAGCATGTAAAGAATTGGGCCTGGGTTTTGGGTTTTATTACTCGCACAATCAAGATTGGACGTTTCCGGGAGGAAATGGAGGTCCTAAAGTCAATGAAAAAGGGAAAGAAGTGGGGTTCGATTACTACTTCAAGAACAAATGCCTTCCGCAGGTAAAGGAAATTTTAACGGAATATGGTGATATCGCCATGGTCTGGTTCGATACCCCCGGGGATATGGAAAAAAAATACGTGGAAGAATTGGTGCAAGTAGTTCGAAAACACCAGCCAAATACAATGATTTCAGGGCGTGCCGGTCACGGATTGGGCGATTATAAATCTTTGGGCGATATGAATATTCCCATTAAAAATATTGGCGGACTTTGGGAAACCGTTGATGTGACCAACGATTCTTGGGGTTATGCCTGGTATGATGAAAACTGGAAAAGTCCGAAACGTATTTTGAAAAGTATAATTTCAACGGTAGCTCGAGGGGGCACATATATGTTAAATGTTGGTCCGGCACCAGATGGTACCATCCCGATAGAAGCGCAAGAATCTTTAAGAGCTTCTGGAGAGTGGATCGGTACATATCCGCAAGTCATTTATAAGGCTGGCGCTTCGCCATGGGGCCATGCCTTGCCGTGGGGTGATGTAACGGTGTCATCCGATGGCAAATTAAATCTCTGTGTTTATAAGTGGCCATTAGATGGTAAATTGTGGCTGCCAGGGTTAAAAAATAATATTCAGTCGGTAAATCTCTTGGGTGAAGAAAAGCTTTTGCCATTGGAAACGGAAAAAAATGGGGATTGGGTGAGCATAACACTTCCTATAGAACGTCCGGAGAAAACGGTTTCGGTCATAGAAGTCGCGCTCGTTGGAAAACCACACGTTGCTGTTTCGAATAGTATTGACCCGGTATTTGCTACAGTACTTCCGGTAGATTTTGCCACGGCAAAGGGTGCTAAGATTATGGAAAAAAAGTGGATGGAGAAATTTGGGGAATGGAAACATATTGAACAGGCCCAAGATTGGGAAGACGAGGGCAACGTGACTTGGGTAATAGAAGTAATGGAACCCGGCTATTACCAAACGGAACTCAATTATGCCGGAGAAGGCCGTCTGGTCTGGAATATTACTTCGGATGAAGGAGTTGTTGTTCAGAACCAGCAGAATTCATCTGCGGTATATAGTTATTACGAAATGGGGTTGTTGAAATTTGAAAAGCCTGGAAAACATACAATTACAGTTTCTTTGGTAGATGGAAATAGGAAAGGTGCCAGTCTCAAAGAAATACGATTGACCCCAGAAGAAAGCATGGAATAAGTTGTCGTGGAAGTTAATTCGTAAAAGTTCGTACGTTTGAGCAGTAAAAATGCCTGAGGAAACCCAAAAAACATTTCTAAATTGCAGCAGCGTTAAGGGAAATGTGATAAATTTTTGGAAACAACTTTGCTGTTCTTGATATAGGAAGGCATTACAAAAGTAAAATCACATCTACGACAATGGAGTCCTAATCCAAATCACGCTCGATATATAAATGACACTACCAACAATGATGAAAAACACCTCAATTACAACACTATTTGTTTTTCTGCTTTTCAATATAGCAATTGCGTATTCCCAAGAATTAAGGCCCTCTAATTTATTTTGCGATAATATGGTATTGCAGCATGGAGTCTCCGTCCCTGTATGGGGAACTGCAAAGCCAAATGAAAAAATTACGGTAAAATTTGCCAATCAACGTACCACGACAAAAAGTGGAAAAGATGGAAGGTGGATGGTGAAGTTGGCGCCATTGCAAGCGTCAAAAACACCTCGGGAAATGATTATTAGCGGAAATACCGAAATAGTCTTGTCCAATGTTGTCGTCGGGGAAGTTTGGATATGTTCAGGACAATCGAATATGCAATTTTCTGCAGCTAATGTTCCCGAATTAAAAGCATTGTTGCCCACTGCAGAAAACATAAGAAGTTTTGAGGTGAAGCGAACCGTTTCCTTTAAAGAAGAAGAGGATGTTAGCGGTAATTGGGCGGTTATTCCCCCCAGTAGTGCTGTCGCATTTGGTTTTGCATACTTTCTTGAAAAAGCCGAAGAAATTCCGATTGGAATAATCCATGCTTCTTGGGGCAGTTCATCGATTGAAGCGTGGATGCCTCGAGATATGGCCAAGGAATTTTCGTATTTCAAGGATATTATGGAAGCTTTAGATGCCGATACGTCGACCCGGGATAGGATCAGCGCCTCGCTCGATTCTCCTGAAGGTTGGTCGAATAAAGAGGATATATTTATGCGGCGACAACCCAACATTTTGTATAATGCGATGATAAAGCCCTTGGCTCCATATGCCTGTAGCGGTTTGATTTGGTATCAAGGGGAGCGTAATACCCGTTACATTTCCGGTGTACCCGAGGTGAGCGAAGCGAATTGGTATCATAGGGTCATAGGGATTAATGAATATGGAGATGTGCTGAAATCATGGGTCAAACGTTATAGAAAAGAATGGAAAAACAACAAAATGCACTTCGCAATTGTCATGCTTCCGGGTTATGGAAAGGGAACAAGCAATAATCCGGATATCGACCCACAAAGTCCTACAGCCTTGTCATGGGCATGGATGCGCGAATCGCAATTAAAGGTGTTAGATCTTCCTTATACCAGTGTTGCCAATACGATCGATTTGGGTGATGTAACGAATATTCACCCGAAGGATAAGCTTCCTGTTGGCCAGAGACTCGCACTTCTCGCGGAAAAATATGTGCTGAATAAAGATGTTGTTGCCGAAGGGCCAGTTTTAAAGGAAGTAAAAACTCAAAATAATGCATTGATTATCCATTTTAACAATGCCAAAGGTTTAAAAACTATTGACGGAAATGCGCCTTCAGGATTCTGGATTTGCGATGAATCGTTGCAATGGAAAGTTGCCGAAGCGAAACTAGAAGGTGAATCCGTTGTCATTTCCAATGATAAAATAAGTAGGCCGCGCTACGTGCGCTACGCTTTTGCCGGAAAACCTAATGTGAATTTGGTCAATGGCTCGAATTTGCCCGCATATCCTTTTCGAACGGATAAGGAGATTCCTACCGAGGAATAAATTTCGAATGAAATTTGGGTTGTAGTGCTGAATCTATTGAAGTTGTTTTTTTAAAGCTTGTTTATAAAAGTTAAATGTGTTGCTACTATTTCAATAGGAATAGGGAAATTAAATCCAATTAGGAATTCAAAATATGGGCAAAGACATGATGTATATTTCCAAGAAGTATTGGGTTGTGTTGCTGTTAGCATTGATATCCCTGCAAGCGCAGAGCCAAGATAGTCCAGACCCTTACGCAGAGACAGGAAACAATGCTATTAAAAGGGTTGTTGACCCCATCGTTATCAATAGCAAAGAGGTTAATGTGCTTTCGGGAGGTCTCGCGGAAAAAAGTGCGAATCTAAAAACTACGGTTCTAAATTTTATGTTCCAATGGATAGAGTCCGAGGCACCAGGTCCGTATATCATAAAATGGAATTTAAAAGCCTCTAAAGTTGAAAACTTTGAAGTTGTTGCTCGAGTACTAGGTGAAGATGTAAATGGGGTACTATCCTGCAATGGGAAAAGTTATGATTTTGCAAGCAATGAAAAAGAATGGTCCGAAGTTAACCTGGGCACCGTTGAGTTAAGAAAAGGCCTGAATACTTTGCAGTTGGAAATTAAATCGGATCAAAAGTTTAATCTATCCGCTTTAAAATTAATTGAACCATCTTATAGCGCTAAAATAGACGAAGAAGCGCTAAAAATCAGACAAAAAGCAAACTGGTTCAAAGATGCCGGTTACGGATTGATGTTTCAATGGACCAATCGTGCAACACCGGAAAAAGGAGATACGGTCAAGCCTTGGGATAAAAAAATCAATGATTTTGATGTCGATAAATTTGTCAATATGGTGGAAGAATCCGGAGCTGCATATGTCATTTGGTCAATGACTTGGGGGCAACAGTATATTTCTGCACCTATTAAATCACTTGATAAAATAATTAAAGGCCGAACTACAAAACGGGATTTACTCGGAGAAATGGCTAATCGGCTCTATGAAAAAGGAATCAAACTTATATTCTATTATCACTACGGCTACGATTGCTACCATTCGAAAGATTCAACTTGGTTACAGGCTGCAGGCGGATATAAGGCCGATAAAACGGAATTGTACCAAAATATTAATAATATTTTGACCGAGGTCGGTAATCGCTATGGGGAAAAATTGAACGGGTGGTTTTTTGATGGGGCGCAGCGCTATTATGACACGCACTTTGATGGTACATCTGGCGGCATTTCGACCGCCAATTTTAGAAAAATAAGTCAAGCGGCAAAAAAGGGCAACCCACAACGTATGGTTACCTATAATTCATGGATTTTGCCAAGAGTAACAGAATACCAAGATTATTACGCCGGTGAGGGCTTAAAACAATTTACGGGACTTGAGGATGGAGTATTCCCAGAAGGAAATTACAAAGGATTACAGGCGCATACCTGTTTCACACTTGAGAAAAAATGGGGACATATTGATAAGAATACGACGATTGCACCCCCAGAATATTCGGCTGAAGAGCTTGTTGAAAGAATTAGGCACGCACGAAAAAATCGATATCCACTTTCCATAAATCTTGAAATGTATGAAGACGGTTCGGTATCACCAAAGTCGCTCGAGGTATTACGAAAGGTTCGTGGGGCCATACGTTTAAAATAGAGGTTTGGAAAACTAATTAAAGAAGAGATGATGCATTTATTAAGACAGAGATTGGCAGTTTTGGTGTTATTGGTTGCTATAGCCGCAGGTGCCCAGAGCATTGAAAAACCGAATATAATCATCATTTATACCGACGACCAAGGTTATGGTGATGTGGGGGCACTCAACCCTGATGCCAAGTTTAGAACACCCCATATGGATAAATTGGCCAACGAAGGTATCACCTTTACGGATGGGCATAGCAGTGATGCCGTGTGTAGTCCCTCCAGATATTCTTTGTTAACTGGGCGTTACAGTTGGCGAACCTCTTTGAAAAAAGGAGTTTTGGGGGCCGATGGTCCCTGTTTGATCGAGAAGGATAGGATGACGATTGCATCCTTGCTAAAGGATAATGGTTACAGCACAGCTATGATAGGAAAATGGCATCTTCAAATGGAATTTGAGGGAAGTCTTGGTAAAGACCGTGACTGGTCAATGCCCTTTGTTGACGGCCCCATTGAGAAAGGGTTTGACTATTTTTTCGGCATTCCTGCCTCCATGAATTATGGTATTTTAACTTATTTAGAAAATGATACGGTATTGGATCCCCCAGTATTTTGGACTAAAAAGAAAGAGGACCGTAATCCCAGAACATTTAGCGACACAATTACGCCAAAGGGGTATAGAATGACACCTCCCTATGAGAATGAACCTAAAAATGGTTCAAATGGATGGGTCGAGGTAGCGGCATCATTTAACGATGAGTTGGTGCTAGAGACATTTGCCAACAAAGCAGTGGAGTATATTAACGCATCGGCGGAGGACGCTAAAAAAGGAAAACCATTTTTTTTATACTTCCCATTGACTAGTCCGCATTTACCGCATTGCACTCATCCTGATTTTCAAGGGCGTAGTAACTGTGGTAATTATGGTGATTTTATGGAGGAAACCGACTTTAGGGTGGGGCAGGTATTAGATGCTTTGAAGGCCAATGATATCGAAGACAATACTTTGGTGATTTTTTCTTCGGATAATGGTGCTGAAACGAACTACGTTTATCAACGGGAGGAACATGGACATTTTAGTAGTCTAAATTTTAAGGGTGGCAAACGTGATATTTACGAAGGAGGGCATCGTGTGCCCTTTATGCTGCGTTGGCCAAGTGTTATCAAAGCAGGAAAAATAGTAGATGTGCCAGTCTGCCAGACCGATTATCTGGCAACCATTGCCGATATCGTTGGAGCAAAGCTTCCGGATAATGCAGGTGAGGACAGTTACAGTCTATTGCCCATTTTAAAAGGAGAAAGTTATGATAAATCGGTAAGGGGGCCAGTAATCCACCATGCCGTATCGGGCCATTTTGCAATTCGTGAGGGAAAATGGAAATTGAATATGTTTCGTGGTTCAGGTGGTTCTTTAGAGCCTAGAATCATTCAACCTGAAGAGGGTGAAGCAATCTTTGAACTTTACAATATGGAACAAGATCCGGGTGAAACTACAAACCTTTATTTCGAGCATCCTGATGAAGTGAGAAGGCTTACTAAAAAGATAACCCAAATCATTAAAGAAGGCAGAACTACATCCGGTAAACCGCAAGCGTACGTCAAAACGAATTGGGTGATGCCCGAATGGTTTAAATCATAGTTGAAAACCCCTTTGAGTGCCTCTATTGCCCAAATTCTTCAATATTGGGCGAAATAAGCAAAAAAAAGATCGAACAGAGAAATACGTTTTTGGGCTTGGTCTGTAGGTTTGTCCAATAACAGTTTGTCGATTAGTTGAATAAAGCTCGGGTCTAGGCCTATATCAATTTCGGCTTTCCAAACAGATACCATAAAACAAGAGTAAAAAATGAAGATAGGAACAAAAATCCTGATCTTTAGCACCTTGGTAATCCTATCGTGTGGGGGTAAACAAGAGGCTAAGAAAGAAGTAACTACCAATCAAGATAACCGACCTAATATCATATTCATTTTTGCAGATGATTGGGGGTATGGAGATTTGGGGATTCACGGCAGTACTTTCTGTAAAACTCCCAACCTTGATAAAATGGCCGCCGAGGGTATCGATTTTCAGAACTTCTCCGTGGTCAATCCGGTTTGTTCTCCGAGCAGGGTCGCGGTAATGACTGGGCAGTATCCGGCACGTCAAAGTGTCCATGGGCATTTTGCTTCCGTCGAA
This sequence comes from Kriegella aquimaris, assembly GCF_900103215.1. GTDB lineage: Bacteria > Bacteroidota > Bacteroidia > Flavobacteriales > Flavobacteriaceae > Kriegella > Kriegella aquimaris. Next base: position 276,001 of record NZ_FNGV01000004.1, on the reverse strand, counting down.
TCACATATGAAAAGGGGTATGCCAGATTGGTTGAACCCCAAAGCCCCATTGCTCCCTAGAATGTTAAAGCAAGCGGGCTATGCCACTGCACATTACGGCAAATGGCATCTTTCGAATACTCATGTTAAAGATGGGCCCACTCCCTTGGAATATGGATACGATGAGTACGGCGCATTTAATTTACCAAGTAAATTACATCAGATGCAGGCAGATTCTACCCTATATAAAACGATTGATTTTGTAAAACGGAACAAGGATAAACCGTTTTTTATCAATGCTTGGATTCATGCGACGCATACCCCATTTTACCCAAAGGAAGAGTATATGAAACAATTTGCTCATTTAGACGAGCAACAACAGGTTTATGCGGCTACTGTAGCGGAATATGATGCCCGCATCGGAATCTTGTTCGAAACCTTAAAAGCCTTGGGTATCGATGAAAATACCCTAGTGGTTTTCTCCTCCGACAATGGACCTGAAATAACAGGGAAGAAGAAAAAAACAGAAGATAATTCTACTGGTCCTGGTCTAGGAACTTACTATTCCGTAGGTGAAACAGGCGGCCTCAAAGGGCGTAAACGCTCTCTTTTCGCAGGTGGTGTTCGCATACCATTTTTAGTTCGATGGCCCGGTAAGGTGCTTGCTGGAGCGGTCGATAAGACGACGGAATTGGCCACCGTAGATTTGCTGCCGACATTTTTAGAATTGGCAAAAGCGACGTATCCCGAGAACTACGAGCCTGACGGAGTGAGTATTGTATCCGCCTTTATGGGAAAAACCTTTAAGCGAGAAAAGCCCATTTTTTGGGACTGGCGTTTTTCAAATGATCGCCCTGATTTTTGGCCAAGTGCCGCCGTTCAAGAAGACAATTGGAAGCTATTGACCAATAATAAATTAGGAAGAACTGAACTCTATAATGTCGGTTCAGATTGGGCGGAACAGAAGAATGTGTCGGCTGAAAACCCCGAGAAACTTCAAAAATTAATGGATAAGCTTAAAGCCTTTGAAGCGACGTTGCCTGAAAATCCATCGGAAGATTGCTTTTCAAAAGAGAGGAAAGACCTGAAATAATAAATCAGGAGTAAAAAGTTCATTGTTCATTTTTAATTTGAGCAATCGGATTTAAGCCAAAGAATCGAAACTTCCTTTGCTGAACAGGTTTTGTGTTGACAATGGATCGCCATGCTAATTTTTTAGGGGTGTGGCATTATCATCCTGAATTTGGGTTGGCAGTAATTCTTCAGAGCTGAGGGCCACGTTTTATCGCCGATAGCATAGAAAAGTTTAAAGAAGGTGAGGTGGTACTTATCGAACAAAAAGCTCCACACATGTGGTTGAAAGATGTGGTATATTTTCAGGATGATGCAAATCTAGAGGCTGAAGTATTTACGATGATATGATTTAAGTACAGATACCAATGATAGTGTGAGAACTCAATTAAATTAACCAAATAAAAACTGTAAGAAAATGAAAAAACGGAAAACTAGAATTTATTCCTTTGGGCTTACCTCAAAGGAACTTTTTAAGGTATGCTTCATTGCATTCCTTTTACCCACATTTATTCCACAGGTCTATGCGGGGGTTATTGCCGTATCTTTAGCACCTGATTTTGAGATTGTTCAACAACAAATCACAGGTACTGTTTTAGACAATTCAGGGGTGCCATTGGCAGGGGTGAATGTGTTGATTGAAGGAACCACAACGGGTACGCAAACTGATTTTGATGGAAAATATACCATTGCCGCGAGTACTGGTGATGAATTGGTTTTTTCCTATATAGGAATGAAAACACAATCTTTAAAAGTTGGCCAGACGAACAGTATTAATGTAACCATGCAAGAAGATGCTGCAAGTCTAGATGAGGTGGTCGTAATCGGTTATGGTACGCAAAAGAAAAGTGACCTTACCGGGGCTGTTGGATCTGTTTCGGCAGACGAACTTCAAGAGCGCCCTGCTGCATCACTTACCCAATCGCTATCGGGTAAGATGCCTGGGGTGAGCGTTTCTATCAATTCGGGTCGACCGGGAGGAAAATCAAATATTAGAATTCGGGGAAATTCATCCGTCAGTCTATCGAACGATCCTTTATATGTAGTAGATGGGGTCATATTGGTTTCTACTGGTTTGGCGAACAATAGCTCTCCTATTGATTATATTAACCCTAACGACATTGCTTCTATCGAGGTGCTCAAAGATGCCTCGGCAACCGCTATTTATGGTTCAAGGGGAGCGAACGGGGTTATTTTGGTATCAACGAAAAGAGGCAGTCAAGCAGGCGGAAAAATCAGTTATGATAGCTATTATAGTTTGGGAAATCTTTCCAAAAAAGTCGGGGTCCTGAACTCTGAACAATTTTTGATGATAGAAGAGGTAGCCTACCAGAACGCAGAAAAATATGATGCCATCGGGTTTGCCAATGGCAAGTATACCGATCCGGCCACTAAGAGAAATGATCCGAGGTTGTTCGATGCAAATGGCGACCCTATTTATAATACGGATTGGCAAGATGAAGTTACGCGTGCGGCTTTCACACAGAACCATCAATTGTCATTTACAGGGGGTAACGAGAATGGTAGTTACGGAGCTTTTCTAGGCTATATGAACGAAGAGGGTATTATGAAAGACTCTTGGTTAAAGCGCTATTCCGGACGATTTGTTTTCGATTCCAACATCAGGGATTGGTTAAAGGTCGGAGGTAGCCTGAGCTACAACAATCAAAAAGAAAGAGTAATTCATGGTTCTTGGGTCGGAAGGAATATGATTGAGAATATCCCTATAATACCAGTCAAATATCCTGATGGTAGTTGGGCGAGTAATGCCGACTATCCGGGTATGGAAGGAGGCCCGAACCCTGTTAGGGTAGGAGAGGAATACAAGAGATATTTACGAACCAATACCATACTCGGTAACATTTTTGCCAATGTAACCTTAGCTAAGGGGCTCGATTTTAGAACTTCTATAGGTGTTAATAACGTCGAACAAAAAACCGATGAATATGCCGGTCGTGAACTTAGCTTTATTGGTACGAACACCAATGGTTATGCCACAAGGGCATCGAACGAGTACACTTCATGGCAATTTGAAAATTACTTGACCTATACTAAGGATATAGCGAAAATTCATTCGATAACTGGGTTGTTGGGACTTTCATGGCAACATATAGACAATACAGGTTTCAGTGCCGGTTCAGAAAATTTTTCCGATGATTTTTTCGGCTTCGATAACCTCGGTGCAGGCTCAGTGGTCAGAACCCCGAGCTCGAATGCCTTTGCCTACGGCTTGAATTCGTATTTCGGGAGAATCAATTACGGATTAATGAATAAATACCTTTTGACGGTTACAGGGCGTGTCGATGGATCGTCAAAATTTGGTGATACGAACAGGTATGCGTTCTTCCCGTCCGCGGCCTTGGCCTGGAAAGTTTCCGAAGAAGATTTCTTAAAAGAATCTTCCACTATTTCCAATCTCAAAGTGCGCGCAAGTTATGGGGTTACGGGTAACTCAGAAATACCCGCATATGGTGCTTTATCGGGTCTCGGAAACTATGCTTACGTGGTAAATGATGTTATCGTAAACGGTATAGGCATAGATCGATTGGCCAATCCTAACCTAAAATGGGAGAAAACGAAGCAAGTAGATGCAGGCATTGAAGTTGGGCTTTTCAATGGAAGAATCTCTTTAGAGGCTGATATTTATCGCAAGCTAACCGACGATATGCTCTTGAATTCACCGGTACCCACCAGTAGCGGCTATGCCTCTGTATTCCGTAACATCGGAAGTATGGAGAATAAGGGATTTGAGTTTTCCTTGAATACCAAAAATATATTGAATACCGATTTTTCTTGGGAAACCGATTTCAACATTGCCATGAACAAGAATGAGGTAGTGGCCCTTTCGGGAGGAAGTGATATTTTTTCGAGCAGAACCATAATCCGCGAAGGAGAACCAGTCGGTTCATTTTTCGGATTGGTCAATTTGGGCACGTGGGGCTCTGACGAAGCCGATGAAGCAGCAACATATTTCAGGTTGCCTGGAGATGTTAAAATAGAAGACCGGAACAACGACGGGGTAATCAATCAAGCCGATAGAACGATTATTGGTAAAGGTATACCCGATGGATATGGAAGCTTGATAAACACTTTCCGCTATAAGAATTTCGAATTGTTAATCGATTTGCAGTTTCAATATGGTAATGATGTCATGTACATTACCACGCGTCCGCAAGAAAACCGTCAGGGTATAGCGAACAGCTTGTCCACCGTTTTGAATGGCTGGACACCAGAAAATCAAGATACACCCATCGCACAGTGGAGGCCCGTATCGGCAGGTTATGATAATTTAGATACCTCCCACATGATTCAAGACGGTTCTTTTATTAGGGGTAGGAATCTTTTACTGGGCTATAATTTCTCGTCTGACATAGCCGATAAATTAAGGTTGAGCAGGTTGAAGATTTACACTTCCGCCCAAAACTTCTTTATAAGCACAAAGTACCAAGGCTACGATCCCGAGGTTCAAACCAGCGATACGACCTTTGGCCAAGGAGAAGTAAACTTTGACCAATATCCAAAACCCAGAGTATTTATGATCGGGTTGAATGCTACGTTTTAATTCAAAAATGACAAACATGAAAAATACTATAAAAACTAGAATCCAAGTATTGTTAATGGGATCTTTGCTCTTCATAGGAATAGGATGCTCCGATTTTCTAGAGGAAACAGATCCTTCAAATATAACTGCAGACAGCTATTTCAAGACTGCTGAACATGCCGAAACTGCAATTTATTCGATTTATTCGAACCTAAGATCAGTGCGCGGGGGTTCCTATGGTGGTAGCCCTTGGTTGATGTTGGAATTTGCTACCGGACTTGCCGAGAGTGATCTTGGGCAGGCCGATAATAGTAATATCATTCGAAATTTGACCAATACTTCGGATAATGCTTATGGCAAAACTTATTGGGACAGTAGTTATCAGGGTATCGCCAACGCGAATTTGGCCATTGCGAATATACCGGATATTGCTATGGACGAAGGTCAAAAAAACAAGTTGTTGGGGGAGGCCAAGTTTTTAAGGGCTTATTATTACTATAACCTTGTTAGAATCTTTGGAATGGTCCCATTGATTTCGGACCCTATAGATTTAAGTTCAGAAAACCTGTATGCCACCCAAGAAACAGCTGAGAATATTTACACGTTGATTGTCGAAGATTTAACCAGTGCCGAATCATCTGGCCTTCCTTTTAATGATACCTCGGGAAGAGTAACCTTGGGCGCAGTAAAGTCTTTATTGTCAAGTGTGTACCTTACCATGGCCGGGAATCCTTTGCAAAAAGGTGCGGAATATTATCAAAAAGCGGCAGACAAGGCCAAAGAAGTTATCGATTCAGGAGAGTATAGTCTATTTCCAGAGTATGCCGACCTGCACGATCCCGCAAAAAACAACATTGGGGAAAATGTTTTTATGGTTCAGTACGAGGCCTTTGTAGATCCGTCTGATTGGCAGCCATTGATTATTCCCTATAACATGAATATTTCGGCCTATTCTGCGCAGACAGGGGCTATTTATGCCAATCAAGAATTCGTTAATTCATATGATGAAGGTGATAAAAGAGCTGAGGAAAAGGAATTTTATTATACTACCTATACTTCAAAGTTCGATAGGGAAGAAACCATCGTTTTAGGGGGGCATTTTCTATACAAGCACTTCGATATAATGGCCAATCTTGAAACTGCCAGCAGTGATTTGAATTGGGATTTGATTCGATATGCAGAAGTACTGCTAATCTATGCAGAAGCTGCGAATGAAGTGTCTGGACCGACTACAGAGACGTATGCCGCTGTAAATGGAATCAGGAACAGAGCGGAACTTCCTGAATTATCAGGGTTAAGTAAAGAGCAATTTCGGGAAGCCGTTTGGAAGGAAAAATGGCACGAACTCAGTTATGAAAATGTCACCTGGTTCGATATGGTGCGACTCAGGAAGGCATTCAATGTTGCCACCGGCAATTTTGACGAATTCGTGGGCCATGAATTTGTATATGGACCAACGTTAACCGAGCGTGAACTGTTATTTCCTATTCCCACCGATGAGCTACGCAACAATGAAAACCTAGTTCAAAATACAGGATATTGAAATGACCTTTGGTTGTCAAGAAGATAATTCATATCAGATACTTGATTGTCATTAGAAAGAATAATAGATTACATTAAAATAAAATAGTTAAATATGATGCATACATTATTTAGAAGCAAAAAGAAGCTTGTAAGTGCGAATACCAGAAGTTATAGGGTGAAGTTCCTTTCAGTTTTGATGATTGTTTCCTTTGTCTCGTCAATAATTGTACGAGCGCAAAGTCCGACCAAGAAAAAACCGAATGTTGTTGTGGTGATTACCGATGACCAAGGTATGGGCGATCTGGGGTGTTATGGAAACCCTTACATAAAAACTCCGAACATCGATAAATTCTATAAAGATGCAGTACGGTTGACGAATTATCATGTGTCGACGACCTGTGCGCCAAGTAGGGGTGCCATAATGACTGGGAGACATACCAACCGCTTAAATGTATTCCATACCATTGCCGGGCGCTCCCTACTTTTTGAAGATGAAGTTATTCTGCCTCAAATTTTTGCGCAAAACGGGTATACCAACGGGATGTTCGGTAAGTGGCACTTAGGGGATAATTATCCGTACCGCCCTGAAGATAGAGGTTTTCATGAAGTCGTGCGTCATGGGGGAGGTGGCATTACGCAAGGGCCAGATTATTGGGGTAATGACTACTTCGATGACACCTATTGGCATAATGGGGTAACGGAAAGATACGAAGGGTACTGTACGGATGTCTTCTTTTCCGAGGCGTTGGATTTTATCGAAACGAATAAGGACAATCCTTTTTTCTGTTATATCGCCACCAATGCTCCGCATGGTCCTTTAAACGTGCCAGAAGAGTATTTGAATATGTACAAAGGGGTAAAGGGCTTGGAGGAAAAGTTCCAACGGTTTTATGGAATGATAACCAATATCGACGATAATTTTAAACTCTTGGAAGATAAGTTAGCGAAATTGGATATTGCCGACAATACCATTCTGATCTTTACAACGGACAATGGAACAGCCGGCGGAAACAAAGTTTTTGATGCCGGTCTCAGAGGTTCGAAAGGTAGTGAGTACGAAGGCGGTCATCGCGTACCGTTTTTAATTCGCTGGCCCGACGGGCAACTCACCGGTGGTAAGGATATCGATAAATTGGTTGCGCATTATGATTTGCTACCCACTTTTGTAGATCTTCTCGGATTTGATTTTAATCCGGTTAAGCCACTCGACGGCAAAAGTCTAAAACCCTTACTTTATGATAAAGGTGACAAATGGCCGAACAGAACATTATATATGGATACGCAGCGCTTACAGAATTTGGTGAAATACAGAAAGTATTCCGTGATGGACGACAATTGGCGTCTCGTGAACGGAACGGAACTCTATGATATGAACCAAGACCGTAGTCAGACCACAAATGTTTTTGACCAGCATCCGGAAGTAGTCGAAAAATTGGCCCTGGGCTATGAGAAATGGTGGCAATCGATAACAGATGAAGGCGTTAATGAACGCTACGCTTATATTAAGGTCGGTACGCCCCAAGAAAACCCTAGTCGTATTTCGGCCCACGATATGTTGACCGGTAAATTTACGCATATGTGGCACCAATATGGGGCAGCTAGTGCGGTTCAAGCTACTGGAAGTTGGAAAATTCAATTTGTAGAAGATGGGGAATACAAGATAAGTTTATGCCGATTTCCTCGCGAAAGTGGCCTTGGTATAAACGAAACCTTCCCTGAACAAGAAAAAAGAGTGGAATTAGACCGCTTCATGCCGGCCAGTATAAAATCTGATTTTGAAAGTGCTTATATCTTTGTTGCCGATTTGGAAAAATCCGCAAAAATTGAAAAAGGACAAAAGGAAGTGTCGTTCACTGCTAATATTTCAGCGGGAAAATATAACATGGAAGCTCAGTTGATAGACAAAGATAATAGGGTGCATCCTGCTTATTATGTATATATAGAAAAGCTATAAATGTCTTTGTTAAGGTTAAAAACATTTCAATAAATACCCTTTGAGTCAAAAGACAGCCGTGAAGATGTTTGGCTCAAGGGGTAAATTATTTTAAGTAAATACTCAATTAGCTCCATTTGTTCTTCTCTTTTTCTTCTACTTTTGATGAATTATCTATTATAAATCACTCAAAAAATCTGATGCGGCAAAAAAAGTATCGATTTAGGCGTTTTATTGGGTAGTTTTGAAAAAAAGGAGTTCTTAATTTTGTGCTATTAAAATAGAAGTTATGTCAGACAAAATAACAATAACGGATGTTGTAATCAAAGACGTTCGTTTTCCTACCAGTAAATCTCTTGATGGCTCCGATGCCATGAACCCTGATCCCGATTATTCTGCAGCCTATGTAATTCTCAAGACTGATGATGACAATGGGTTGGAGGGTCACGGCCTTACTTTTACCATTGGTAGGGGCAACGAGTTATGCGCTGCTGCCATTAATTCATTGGCACCTTTGGTCGTAGGTAAGACCTTGGAAAGTTTTACGGCCAACATGGGTGATTTTTGGAAAATGATAACAGGCGATAGCCAGTTGCGATGGTTGGGCCCAGAAAAAGGCGTTATTCATCTAGCTACTGGAGCAGTTGTCAATGCGGTATGGGACTTATACGCAAAAGCAGAAGGCAAACCACTATGGCGTTTGTTGGCCGACATGACTCCTGAAGAGCTGGTGCGTTGTGTTGATTTTACCTATATCACAGATGCCATTACTCCGGCGGAAGCCTTGAAAATGTTGAAAGAAAAAGAGAGCTCAAAACAAGAGCGTATAGCTAAATTGAAGCAAGACGGTTATCCCGCTTATACGACTTCAGCTGGTTGGCTGGGCTATTCCGATGATAAAATGCGAAGGCTTTGCCGAGAGGCCAAAGAAGCTGGATTTGATCATATGAAAATTAAGGTAGGTTCAGATTTGCAAGATGATATGCGTCGAGCCGCTATTATTCGAGAAGAAATAGGTCCTGATTTGCGATTGATGATGGATGCCAATCAGAAATGGGATGTTGATGAGGCTATCGCGAACATGGCCGAACTCAAGAAATTTGATCCCTATTGGATTGAGGAGCCTACTAGTCCTGATGATGTTCTGGGCCATGCCAAAATAGCAAGGGCGGTTGCCCCAATTAAAGTAGCGACTGGCGAGCATTGTCAGAATCGAGTTGTATTCAAGCAGTTGATGCAGGCAGATGCCATTGGTATTTGTCAAATTGATAGCTGTAGGGTAGGGGGCGTCAATGAGATATTGGCTATTCTGCTGATGGCGGCGAAATTTAAGATTCCGGTTTGTCCACATGCAGGTGGTGTGGGACTTTGTGAATATGTACAGCACCTATCCATGATCGATTATATTGCCATTAGTGGTTCGTTGGAGAATCGAATTATTGAGTATGTAGATCATTTACACGAACATTTTTTTGATTCTGTAGTAATAAAAAATGGTGCTTATATGCCTCCGAGTATGGCAGGTTATAGCATTACCATGAAACCTGAATCCATAGAAGAATACAGTTTTCCGAACGGAAGTTTTTGGAAAGAAGAATTGGCGTTAAATAAATAAACAGCAAATGAAATTTAACCTAAAGAATAAATCGGCCGTAGTCACTGGTGGTGGAAGTGGTATTGGGCAAGCTATTTGTATAGCGCTGGCTGAGCAAGGTGCTACAGTTCATATTCTAGAACTGAAGGCCAGTAATGCTAAGGAGACTGTTGAGACCATTATGACCAATGGAGGAAAGGCACAGGCTTATGATTGTAATGTGGCGAATGAAGATGAGGTAAAAAAGGCAGTTGAATCTATTTCAGCCAGTAAATCCATAGATATTTTAGTCAATAATGCCGGAATTGCCCATATTGGCAATTTAGAACAGACCGAAGTCGCAGATTTAGATCGATTGTACGAAGTAAATGTTAAAGGAGTGTACAATTGTATGCGTGCCTGTATCGCTTCAATGAAAGAAAAAGGTGGGGTTATAATCAATATGGCCTCCATCGCCTCATCGGTCGGAATAAATGACCGATTTGCCTATTCAATGACCAAGGGAGCAGTATTGACAATGACATATTCCGTAGCCAAAGACTATTTGGATTATGGAATACGTTGCAACAGTATTTCGCCAGGTAGGGTGCATACTCCTTTCGTTGATGGATTTATCAGTGAAAATTACCCGGGACAAGAAAAAGAGATGTTGGAAAAACTGTCGAAAACCCAGCCTATTGGGCGTATGGGTAGACCTGAAGAAATAGCCAACCTTGCCCTTTACCTCGCCTCTGACGAGGCATCATTTGTTACGGGAACCGATTTTCCTATAGATGGCGGATTTATTAAACTAAACGGATAAAATAATTACGATGAAATTAATACGATTTGGAAGTGTAGGAGAAGAAAAACCAGGTGTACAACTTGAAAATGGTACACGGTTGGATGTTACTGAATTTATAACAGATTACAACGAAGAATTTTTTGGAACCGACGGGATTGAGAGATTAAGTGAATGGCTAGAAAAAAACGAAAGAAATTGTCCGATAGTTTCTGATGACGAGCGTTTAGGTTCGCCTTTGGCACGTCCTTCGAAAATTGTCTGCGTTGGCCTAAATTATGCCCAACATGCGGCAGAAAGCGGTATGGCTGTTCCTAAGGAACCTGTCCTGTTTTTTAAGGCGACCTCGGCAATTGTCGGCCCGAATGATGATTTGATTATCCCTAAGGGAAGTGAAAAAACAGACTGGGAAGTAGAACTTGCCATAGTTATCGGTAAAAAAGCTTCCTATGTTTCTGAAGCCGATGCTTATGATCATATTGCAGGTTATGTTTTGCACAACGATTATAGCGAGCGTGCCTTTCAAATTGAAAGAGAAGGTCAATGGTGTAAGGGTAAGGGTTGCGATACTTTCGCTCCCATCGGTCCGTTTATTGCCACTACTGACGAAATTAAGAACCCGAATGCTTTGGACCTCTGGTTGAAACTAAACGGAGAAACCGTACAACAAAGCAGTACATCCGATTTCATTTTTAACGTACAAGAAGTTGTAAGTTACATTAGTCAATTTATGACCCTTTTGCCTGGTGATATTATTTCTACCGGAACCCCTTTTGGAGTAGGGTTGGGATTCAATCCTCCAAAATATTTGAAAGCAGGTGATGTGGTGGAGTTGGGTATCGAAGGATTGGGATCTTCGCGACAAGAGGCTAAAGCATATAAAGCCTAGAGAAATACATTTTAAAGCACAGGAAAAAGGTAGTCATTGTGCTTAAAGTGCATGAAGCGCAATAAAAATGAAGTATTATGAACTTAAATATCAACGACAAATACCCATCTGTTACCGATTTGCGTCAGAAAGCACAAAAAAAAATTCCCAAATTCGCTTTTGAGTATTTAGATGGTGGTTGTAACGAAGATGTAAATCTACATAAGAATACGGCCGAGATACGTGATGTTGAGCTCTTGCCTTATTATTTGAGCAAACATACCGGGTCAAACATGCAAACGGAATTGTTCGGGCATACCTATGATGCACCTTTTGGTATTGCACCGGTAGGCCTACAAGGGTTGATGTGGCCCAACGCCCCCGAAATATTGGCGAAGGCAGCATTTGAGCATAACGTTCCTTTTATACTTAGTACGGTGACTACCAGTAGTATCGAGCGAATTTCTGAAATTACTGAAGGGCAGGCCTGGTTTCAATTGTATCACCCGACGGAGAACAGTTTACGTGACGATGTTATTAAAAGGGCGGCATCGGCAGAATGTCCTGTGTTGGTTATTCTTTGCGATGTCCCCACTTTCGGATTTAGACCTAGGGATATCCGGAACGGTTTGGCCATGCCTCCAAAGATGTCGGTCAAGAATATAATGCAGATTTTAGGAAAACCGGAATGGGCTCTAAAAACCCTTATTCACGGACAACCGAGCTTTGAGACCCTAAAACCGTATATGCCAAAAAATTTAGATTTGCGGCAATTGGGGAAATTCATGGACGATACTTTTTCAGGTCGTTTGAACGAGGAAAAGATTAAGCCCATACGGGATATGTGGAAAGGCAAATTAGTACTCAAAGGCGTTGCGAACGAGGCTGATGCAGAAAAGGCGGTTCGACTTGGTTTAGACGGGATAATTGTCTCAAACCACGGGGGACGCCAATTGGATGCAGGGGAATCAACTATAAAACCCTTAAGCCGAATAGCAAAAGCATACGGCGATAAATTGACCGTAATGATGGATAGTGGCCTGCGCTCTGGTCCTGATGTAGCGAGAACTTTGGCCAGCGGTGCAGAATTCACTTTTATGGGCAGGTCGTTTATGTATGGCGTTGCCGCTTTGGGTGAAAAAGGAGGGAACCACACAATTTCCTTGATAAAAAGAGAACTACAACAGGTTATGGAACAGATTTGTTGTGAGGAAGTAAAAGATTTCCCCAACCATCTGATAAAAGACATTTAACCTATTGAAAAAGGCCCTAGTTCGTAAGGCCTTTTTCAACAGATTATGGTGTGTTACTTTAGTTTAAGTTTTATCTGTAGAGCGTAAAGTGCCCGATAAATTCACGGGTATCGCTTTCTCCATTTAGTTTTATGGCATACCAGTAATCTCCCGTAGGCAGGGTATTTTCTTGATAAAATCCATCCCATCCATTCGGACTGTCAATCAATCTAAAAACCTGACGACCATAGCGATCAAATACATTGATCCAAATATCTGGAAACTGAGTTATATTTCTTGGTATCCATAAGTCATTTTTTCCATCACCATCAGGGGTAAAGAAGTTTGGGATATCGATATCAATAAATTCGATAAAGATTGTTCCTACGGCCTCACAGCCATTTTCATCTACGACCCTAACCGTGTAAGTATCCGTTCTTTTAATATAAAAAGTATTGGAGTCGCCGTTATCTTGATCATCAAAATAGAACGTATACCGTTCTTTTCCGCCTGTGGCAACAGCCGTAATCTCATTTAGGCTGTGCTGCTGAAGAAGCAGTTCCAAAGGTTCGAATCCTTCAACTTCAAAAGCGACTGTATTAAGACATCCATTGGCATGGGCGATAGTGATAAAATGACTTCCTGCCGCCAAATGCGTAAAATTAGACTCTAACACAAAATCATTTGGATCCGAAGAGTCTAAAGCAAACATTACCTCTGAAGCGACCGTTTGATCTTCTAAAATTAGATTGACGCTATTATTGGGCGTGTCACCCGTACATTCATAAATGACTTCTGCTATGGCGTTAAGGTTAGCACCACCTTCGACCGTAATGGTTTCATTGATGGTACATCCATTGGCATCCCTTACAAATAAAATATACGTACCGCCCGACAAATTTTCAATGTTGAATCTACCTTCAATAAAATCAGCATCTTGGTTGGCGTTTATTGCCGTACTGTATGGAGCTGTGCCACCGGTAATACTTATGGTTATGGAGCCATCTTGATCTCCGGCACAGATTTCAGGTGTCGTGCTGGTCTCCATTTCCAATAAAGCAGGTTCGTTTACCGTAAATTCAATTAGTTCAAAACAACCATTGGTATCTTGTACAATTACGCTGTAGTCGCCTTGGGAAAGGTCTTCAAAACTATTTTTGTCATCAAATTGATTCAAATTTGGTGAAATAGCATATTGATATATTCCGGTACCACCGGTTACATCGAGAAGAATACTTCCGTTCTCTTCACCGTGACATTGAATAGCTGTAATCGTCGTGACAATCGACAGCGGTTCTGGCTGGTTAATGTTAACTAACTCCGAAGTCACCTGACAATCTTCACTCAGCACACTTACGTAATAATTGCCTTGTGGTAAATTATCAAAAATTCCAGAGGCTTGATACGGGCGTATCTCAATGCTCAATCCAGTATCTGCGTAAAGTCCGTAGCGATAGTTGCCGAGACCTCCGTCAGCTTTGGCATTGATTAAGGCCGAACTTTCCCCATTACAATTTATAAAAGCTGCTGTTGTATCTAGAGTGACCTTTAAATCGTCAATGGCTTCGATTTGTACCGTATTCGATAGAATAGAAGTACAATTAAAACTATCTCTCACATAATACTCATAGGTGCCGGCATTCACATTTTGAAATACATGGGTTCCCGCACCATTTGCATTGTTCATTGGGTTAGGGGTAGAGCCATCGACACTCCAGGTATATGGTCCTGTGCCCCCTTGGGCCGTCAATTGTAATATAGCACCATTTTGGCAACTCATTGCCTGAAGGGAAATCAGTTGTGAATTTACCTCTATTGGATCTACAATTTCCGTCGTTGGAGACATAAAAGTACAACCCATGTCATCCAAGACTTCGATTCTATAGAATCCGGCGGCCAAATTGTCGAAAGTATTGGTGACTTGGCTTGCGGAAATTTCCAGCAAGTTGGTAGCTGCCGTGTCGTTGTATCGGTTTAACCGGTAACGGTAGTTGCTGCTCACATTTCTTGGATTCAAAGCAATAGATATTGAAGCATCGGTATCTCCCTGACAAACCAAATCTGTTGCTGTCGCGGTTCCGGAAATAGGGTCGGGCGTCAAAAGTTCAAAAGCATTGACGAACGTTTGGGTGCAGCCCAAAGCATCAGTAACGGCGACCGTGTACATGCCTGCAGTTAAACTTTGGAACAAATTCGCATTTACCTGTGTAGCATTGAGTGCTGTACTCGTAGTTGTATTGGTCAGTACGATGTCATACGGTGCCAATCCGCCCACGGGTTTTATGGCCGCGCTTCCTTGATCGTTACTACAACCGACGTCGGTAAGATCTATGGTGTCTAAAGTAATCGCTGCCGAAGGGGTACTTATACTAAACGACCTTACTTGGGTACAATCGGGAAAGGCAGCTTGAACGACTTCGGCCAAATAATTGCCAGCAGGAATGTCAATGGCAGGTGTTGGTCCTAGGTTCGTAGAAGTGCCCGATAGTATTGCGGCACCATCATCAGAGCGATCAGCCGGCGTTCCATTAGTATTGAAAATACGCCATGTAAAACCTCCGGAATACGTAGCATCGGATATGGTGAGGGTGATACTGCCATCATCACCAAAGCATACGGCATCCGAGAGTTTGTTGACGGACACATCGAAGGTATTCGGTTCGATTACGGAATGCGTAAGGGTCACTTCACAACCGGTGCTTTTGTTTTTTACGACGAAAGTGTAATTACCCGGCTGCAAACCTGGAAATTCATTTGATGGTTGGAAACTACCTGAGGGCAACCTCTTAAATTCATAATTCGTCGGATTTGTACTGTAATCGGTTATGGTGCTTGCAATATCTATAGAGATATCCTCTCCGAGATTGCTACACGAGATAGGGTCGTCAATAGTTAAGGTCGGTGTACCCAATGCGTCATAAGGTAGCACGGTCACCATTCTTTCACCCAGACAACCTTTGTTATCAAAAACACGAACAATAACATCGCCACCGCTAGTATCGGTATATGAAAAACTATTTTGAGTGCCATTTTGTAAGACGGAGGCGCTACCATTGTTTATGAACTCATAACGGATGTAATTTCCCGAACCTCCTGCAATACTGCTAATGTCAATGGTAATGTCGGCATTGTTCATAGTGTTGCCGCTGCTGCAACCAAAAGGCGTTACGGTCGGCAGGTCAAAGGCGATCTGATCAGATTCATCCACCTCTATATTGCTCAATACTGTGGTACATCCGTTAGGGCCTAAGGCTGTTACCTGATAAGTTCCCATAGGAAGATTTTCATAGGTGTTGGTCGCAGCATTGAAATTGCCATTGTTGGGGCTTAGGCTAAAAGACACTGGATTGTTGCCAGTGTTTACTTGTGTAAGCGCTATTTCGCCATCACTACCTCCAAAACAGGTAACATCGGTCGCTTTGGCCGTGACATCAGGTGCAACCGCAGCGGCTACCTCAACACTAAAGTTCCGGCTACACTCCGGTGCCGTAGTGCTTGCATCATATATTGTAATGTTATAGGTGTCGGCCGTCGTTACCAAAACAGTTAAAGGATTGGAAATCATTGCTTCCCTTGCGACTACCGTGCCTGATGTATTAGTTATTTGGTATTCATAATTCGTTGAGCCAGAAGATACTTCCAAGGTCAGCTCAGCTTCTTGGCCTGCCCCACAACCCAAATTTTTTGTAAGTGAAGCCGTAGCCTGTAAACTAGGTTGTACGGCTATCACCTGGGAATCGGTACAGCCGTTGCCGTCTTTTACAAAAATCGTATAAGGTCCGGGTGCTACATTGTTGAAAACACCGCCATTATTTATATAGGTAGTGCCGCCATCCAACGAGTAGACCATAGTGGGGGAAATCGGCGTTGCAGAGATATTTACTGTGGCCGTTGAACTGCAATTGTCGATGACCACTCCTGAAATCACAGGATTAGCAGTTAAGCTCATATCAATGTCTATTATGGGTGATACACAACCGTACTGATCACTGATTTCTACAAAATATTTTCCCGAAGGAGAATTCGCAGGGATTTCCAATGGGTTGTCCGAGGTAGCTGTAATGGCAGTAAATGGTGCTGGTCCGGTAACGGAAAAGGTATAAGTACCACCGCCTCCGGTCAAATTGTCAACTGAAATAAGCCCAGGATTCTCACAACTAATATCTTGCGAAGAGTTCAGGCTGGCCGTAATCGGCGCCAATCCTTCTAGGAGCAAGTTTTCACTGGCACTGAAACATTGTGGTGTTCCTCCAGTATTAACCTGTCGTACCACAATATAGTATTCATTCGGCGCCAAATTATCAATTTTAATTGAGCTTGCATAGTCGATATCGCCTCCACTTGAAGTTATCGCGTTTCCGTCAATATCAAATAAGGTCCAGTTCATTTTCGGCTCCGTAGAACCGTCGGTATCTGTAATGCTATAGGTAATCTCACCATTGTTGGCGCCACTGCAGGAAGGTTCGTAAGTAGCGGTTATTTCCATTGGATTGGTAACAATGTCATTCACGTTTACGCTACTTTGTCTAACACAACCTGGGGCGGGAGAGGAAGAATCGCGAACATAAAAAGAATATGTTCTACCTGGAATTAAACCTGGAAATGTATGTGCAACACCCGATGCAAAAGGACCCACCCAACCATTAGCGGGTGTAATTGGGTCAAAATTTGAAGGATCTTCGGTGTAGGTATATAAGTATGGACCAGTTCCATTTTGACCTCGTACATTTACTTGTAGTTCATTACAATTAACAATTATGGGAAGAATGGTAATATCAAGATCATCTAACGGATATGGTATGATGAATGGAGACAAATCTGTTTGGCAAATGGTATTGTTTGAACCGTCTACCGTTCTCATAGACGGATAAACGGTATCACCTGATAAATACCCTTTTAATTCATCTGAAGTACCAGGAACACTATTGTCGCCAATCCATGTAGTGCCTCCATCGGCACTGAATTCTATAGTTCCTAAAGTAGTGGGGTAAGCACTGAAAGCAAATCCGAAGTCATTGATGTCTCCGGTACAATTGGCAGGTGTTATGCCTGTAATTGTTGCGGTCAACGGGTCGGGCTCGGCGATAGTAATTCCTGTAATAGGATTGGAACATCCGCTTGCATCGGTTATAATTATGTTATAATCACCTGGAGTCAGGTTGTAGTAAGTTCGTGTCGTACCAATGACACCCGTTTGTATTGCATCCGAGGTGCCGTTGTCAATATCAACTATTTCATAGGTGTAGGGAGAAAGTCCAGAGGTAATAGTTACTTCAATACTGCCTTGGCCACCAAAACAAATTGCATCGGTAGGTACAGCTGTAAAAGCGAGTACAGGGGCACTTTTTATAGTAACAGTCTCCAAATATTGGCAATAGGGTGTAGCTGTACTATTATCCCGCACATACACATCATAATCGCCTATAGTCGCATTGGTAACGGTAAAGCTATTTGAAGCGCCAAAATCACTGTCTTGAATTGCACTTCCCGTTGGTAAAAAGGCGTAGACATAGCCGCCAACACCGCCTGTGGCGGATGCTGTAATACTGCCATCTGCACAAGCGCTGACATCAACGACATCAATTTGAGCCGATAATGTTGGGGATATAGAAATCGATTTTATTGGTGAAATACAACCATATGCATCTGTCACCTCAATATCGTAGGACCCATTTGAAAGTCCGCTAAACATATAGGAAGTTGCGGTTGATGGGGTAGGGGTCATCCATGCACCTCCATCAATTCTAAAGCTATAGCCTCCATTTCCAGCATTTACGGAAGCAGTTAGGGTAGCGTTATTCTGTCCGTCATAACAGGCCGTGGCATTCAAATCAAAATCAATATCCGTTGGTGGTGCTATGGTCACGGCAACTGTAGAAACTACTTCACAATTATTTTGGTCACGAACCCGAACCACATAATTGCCGTCGGGTACATTGGCAAAATGATTGTTGGTTTGATAGGCGGCAATTACTATTCCGCCCATATCTTCCAATTGATAGGAGTAACCAGGGTTGCCACCTGTGGCCGAGGCTTCTAAGGTTCCACCGGTATTGAAACAAGTGTACTCTGCAATTTGATTCAATTCTGGGACTATTGGAGTAGGGTCGGTTAGAGTCGCTGTAAAGTCCGAAATACATGAAATATCCACAACCTTGCGAACGTCGACTGTATAAGACCCGTCGGTTAGGGTAGCACTCGTGGTCACCGGAGAGACTGTTGAGGTCGTCCAATTGAGACCGCCATCCGTAGAATATTCAAATCCTGTTGCCGTATCAAAATTAGCCACTTCAAAACGAATTGCGCCATCGGAACCGCCGTTGCAACTTGGGTCTATGGTCCCTAGTAAAGCGGCCTCAAAATCTTGGCCCGTTTCTACTACGACGGTTATATCTATGGTTTTTTCACAGACTTCGGGTTGCTGAAAGGCCTGTATATCATCGATAATCAAGTCATTTCCAAAATCACTATTTAAATTACTGCGTAAAACAATGTCTACTGTCGTATGGGTTCCTGGATTTAAAACTACCTGCCGGTTGTGCCAATCATCCGCATCTGCATTTTTTGGTATTTCAGGCGTAGGTATGCTGTAAAGTACCGTGCCAGATGTATCTAGCAACTCTACTAAAATTTCTGGATTGTTTCCGTTGGCCGTAGTTTCCATCAGGTTATAGGCCCATAAAGAAAGCGTAATATCTTGATTGGGCAGAACTTCTATATCTCTGCGTGCCCAAAGAATTCCATTATCCCCCGCTAGGGTACTCACGTCAATTGCCAGAAAGCGGCCATCGGGTAAACCGGTGTGGTCATTGGGGCTTCTCCATGCCGTAACAGGATTGGTGACAAAATTGGTTACCGTGTATTCTCCATTTACCAAGATACCTGCCGGACCAAGATTACAATCTGTTGTACTGCCATCTTGGGGTTCATAACAGTATCCTGGACCAATTTCCCCGATTTGGGTAGTGGGTCCCGATCCAAAATCCTCAAAGAATAATGTACTTTGATTTGGCGCAATACTACTGGAATAACCTATTGTTACAGTTTGCGTTCCTGTTGGTACGGAAGCAAAAGAATTACTATCAGCAGGCGTGTTCAAAGTACCGTTCAAGCTATAGGTATAACTAAAATCCGTTGTGTTGGAAGGTGTTATGGTAACAGTTCCCAATCCAGCGCAATCATAGGCCACAGATTCTGTAAACGAAGGGTCGGTAACCGCACTGGGAACGGTAAGGTCCATGTCATAGGTACAGCCCAAGGCATCTTGTAGAACCAATGAATAAGTGCCTGGTAACAATCTGACAGCATCAGTTGTGCTGAAGGAACTTCCTCCATCAAAGCTAAATTCGTACGGTGCTTGTCCGCCATTAGGGTTCAGTATTTTTACCAATGCTCCGCTAGGATTACAAGAGGCATCTTCAACTATTGAAGGAGAGGCTGTTAAGCGGAAAGGTTGGTCAATTATATGAGCAATGGTTTCAGTACAGGTATTGCTACCACTTCCGCTAGAATCTCTAACTGTAATTTCATATTGGCCTGCGGCTAGATTTAAGAAATTAGTTGAGTTTTGATAGGTGGTTCCACCATCTAGGCTATACTGGTAAGGTGCTGTGCCCCCGGTTACCGATACGGTCAAAGTAGAGGTTTCGGAGTCTGCGCAAGTAATCTGTGAATGTGATGCACTCACCGAAAGGCTTCCGAGGTCTTCTATTCGAACTGAATTGGAAATTTTATGACAACCATTGCCGTCCTTTACAATAAATGTGTAATCGCCATCTTCGTTTGGAAAATAGCTACTTGGATTACCTCTATGGCCAAATAAGAAATTGGGACCCGTCTGAATTGCCGATGCAGGAATATCGGAAGGGTCACTATATAAAGGCGTACCATTTTTGCTCCAAATGGCCATTTCATAATTAGGGTCGGGCAAACCGCCACCAGGGGTTAGCGTGATAATGCCCGAGGTACAAGTAATATTGGCAGTTAGTGAAGCACTAAGCGTTAGTTCGGCAATACGGTCAACCGTAATCTTTTGGGAATCTTGACAGCCATCATCGGTATCGGTAATGACTATGTAGTTACCGGGATTCACTCCTGAAAAAGTATGCGTATTCTCGCTCGTTGTAGGTAGGTTGCTCACCAAACTTCCTTGACCACTGTTACCGCCATCATCTAAACGAAGTTCATAGCTATAGTTGGGCAGAACGTTTAATGCCTGTACTTCAATTGTTCCGAGTTGGTTACAATCAGCCGGTGTAGTACTGAGGTTTACTTGGAAATCACGTTCTAAGATACCGATGTCTTCCGTTTCAAATAGGCAACCACCAGTTATTGGCGTATTATCCAAAGGATTTAATTGAGTTACCTGAATCTTGTAAGTGCCACTATTCGAAATATCAAAATTTGGCCCATTGTTGGCCGAGAAAGGAACAATAATATTATTGTTGATAGCATCTACTAACTGAAAACCATACCCAGAACCCACATTGGTTATTCTGATATTACCAGGTGTACTACATAGTACATCCGAAGAGGTAAATGTCGGATCAAGATTATTTTTAAATACATTAAAATAGAAGCGACTTGAACAACCGTTTTGGTATGCAATAACTACACGGTACTCACCACTGTCTGTAACTGTAAAATTGTCTTGATCGGCCACTGTACTCCAGGTACAGGCGCTACTTTTATTGGCACAGTCATCTCCGTTCGCAGAACAACTAGCTTCATCAAGTTTTTGCCATGTGATGCTTTGTGCATCGGTTATGCCCAATTGAATGGTAGCCTCATCATTGGCGCCACATAGGAAAATTTTGGGGAGTATGTCGCGGTCGTTTGTACACTCGACGATTTCGCCCTGTAAATCATTATTAGGGTTGTTGTCTGTATTTACCTGATTGAAGAAGTCTTCAATAGGATTGGTCTGGGTTGTGCCAAAACGCTCCACAGTAATACGTTCCACCATATCGGGGCAGCTTCCGTTAGCAGATTTTTCTACGATGTATTGCCCCGTAACGGTAACTACCAAAGTACTTGGGTTGTTGTCAGGGTCTCCATCGTTCAAAACGGTATCACTGTTGTCTACTTGGCCATTTCCGTTCGTATCGGATACCCAGTTATAGGTAGTGAATCCTTCACCTGCAGCGAGAACGACGCTATCACCGCACAACAATACTTTTCTGGTCTGGTTGCAATTAGATAGATCGTTGAAAATAGAGTTGCCAGCGACTTCCGGAGCGCTGGCACAAGCCGATATTGGGCTATTGCCATTTTCATCGGTAAAGGTAGACGTATTTATAGTGCCCTGATAGGTCGAGTAGGCCCTGTTCTCCAATTGGGAGGAGCACGCAGCTATGAAATCAGAACAATTGGCAGCAATTGTTACCGTAATTCTGATACTGTACTCTGGGTCACCCACCTGCACCAAATTATTGGGTATCGAAAAGTCCAAAGTATTTGTTGCAATATCATGATTGTAAGTGGTGTTTGAGGCATTCGATATATCCACATTGTCCAATGTGACATTATTGGGCAATATATTCTTGATGGTGTAGTTTTGCGCATTATCGTCTCCCGTATTCTGAAAACGCAATACGTATTGTATGGTTTGTCCTAGACTTACATCTTGCCCGTTGATATCAACGCCACCCAAATTTTCGGTGGTATTGCCCAATAATATCTCTGGAGCGAATACTTGGGTATAAGAGGCTGCCGTTACCATACCTGTGTGGGGATCGACCACTGGAACACCGGTTCCATATTCGCCACCATCATCGCCATCGGCGTCGTCATCTTTATAGTATTCATTGGCGTCAGTACATCCGTCACCATCGCTATCTAAGTCTAATTGATCGGGAAAACCGTCACTATCGGTATCACAGCCGGCTGTCAACAAGACAGCTCTCATATTGGTGGGTCCGGTAATGATTTGGTTTATGGAAATGTTATTGTTGCCGGATGGACTCCAAGTAATCGAATTTGCAGGATTGCTAAGAATCATGGGTTCCAACGAACCGTTAGAGGTGCGGGCCCCAAAAAGCTCGAATTGTCCGAGTTCGTCTATCACCGCTCTTAGTAATGGACTCCCATGCGAACCGCTCAATGAATAAATTTGTGGGTTTCCATCTTCACCATATCCATATCCATCTAAGAAAGTGGCAAAATTTCCTGCCGCATTCTGAAACTGGATTTCTCCCGCCACATCGACACCATTTACCTGTAGGTTAAAAGAGTTATCCAAACTAAAAATATCCAACACTAAATAGTTGTCTATGCTGGTCAAGGTGCTGTTATAGGTGTTTCCTCCTGAAATATTGAATGCTAAATTGTTACATTCCTCCTCATCTAAAATACCATCATTGTCATCGTCTAAATCTGTTATGTCGATTACACCGTCATTATCAAAATCATTATGAACCGTTATTCGAGCAGATGGACTGTCTTCCGTAATGTTGTTATCGACTTGATCTTGACTATTGGTGGCTGTATTGGTCAAGCTGAGTAGGGGGAGGGTGCTTATCTCATCAGCTCTGACTTCCAATTCCAACACTGCTGTCTCACCACCATTTAGGGTGCCGATGTTCCAAATATTACCATTCCAATTGCCGGTAATGGTAAATGCCGATTCTAAAGTGAGCCCTGTGGGAATATTATCGGTAATCTGGAGATTTGTCAAAGGGCCAACACCCAAGTTTCTTACCCTGATGGTAAATGTAGCCGTCTCACCTTCAGTGATTTCTGGTTTATCGACCGTTTTGTTGACTACAACGTCGGGATCGCAGTAATAAGCGGAAATAGATTGAGAATCATAAGTACAAGGACCTTTTGTGCCTCTTACAAAATAGTCGCCGGCAGTTGCTGGGGTGTAGTTAGGTGAATTTGCTCCGGGAATAAGTATTCCATCACCAAACCATTGGTAGGCATCAAAATTACCAGTAGCTTCGAAGATTGAAGATCCCACGAAACAACCGCTACCACCTCTAATTTCTAAGTTAACCTCAGGAACCGTATCGAAACCGGAGAAATAGCCGGCAACCCCTCTAGCTCCATTATAACCAAAGAAACCTACGGCTATGGGCCCAGTAGATTGCACACTCACATTACCGTTGAGGTTGGGGATAAAGAAAGTCTTCCAATCGGTTGACCCTGCCACTGGAACGGCAGGTGGCAATGCGACAGTGCCGTTGCCGTCAGTGACTACGATATTCGCATCGGGGGTATTGGTTGCAGCAGTTATAGTTACACCGCCACTGACCAGTGTGCCAGCCATATTTCTGATGTCGGGAATATTATCCATCACATCTGGCAATAAGCAGTTTACCGGAGCTACAAAGTTAAGTCCTTGGGTATATACCTGGCTTGCACCGGCCATACATTGATAGGCGTAGACATCTTTTGATGTCTGTATGAACATATTCGCCCCAACAGTGTTCGAGGAATAAAAACTACTCGGAACTTCAAAATAATCACCATTGTTTATGGTTGCTATCGGTGTAGCCGAACCATTTACAAAAATTTGCGTATTGTCTGCGATGGCAATCAGTAAAGGAAATTCCGTAGAGCCATTGGTTGAACCGTTACCTCTTACAAATACATATTCTTTTCCTAATCGGTTTTCAGGCACTGGTTGATCGATACCTGCATCGCGGTTGCTATTGTTTTCTTGTCGCCCAAAGTTCATAGAACCGTTGCTTATGACAATATCTTTATCGGATACTATGGATGCACCAATCCAACCATCGCGATGTGCGGCAGTCGGGGAATTGCCAACATAGGTTTCAAAAACAAAAGATTCGTTGGCATCAAGCGTAACTTGGTAGGTGTTGGCCGTTATTCCCGCCACATTATTCCCCACCCTGAACTCACAATTCGGGTCATAACCAAACAGGTTTACCGTTGTATTGTCTTCGGTCGCCATGATACCCAACGTATTTGATTTAGATGAGTGTGAACCTAAATTTGGAACTCCGCCCCATTTAAAACGGGTACCCATGGCAACCCTACCTTTTGAGGTTAGTGATGCTGCTTGTGAGGCAGAATAACCGCGGTAGTTGACATAAAAACGATTTCCACTTGGTGATTCAAATCGTAGCCCGCTATTGTTCAGCACTATACCAGTGTTTGAATTGTTTACGAGCGTAATATTATTGTCGCCATTAACTAGATTATACACCGCAGGGCTCACGTTGGAAATGGAAAATGAAGCTATGGGCGTATTGTTGGTTCCGCGATAGGCATTTACGGTAAAAGTTGTAGGTTCTGGGGTAGAAAGATAAATCGCCTGTTGCTGAATGGCTTGATTATTCTGACCTTGCTTTAATGGCGGTAGGTAATGGAGATTACTCAGCTGTGCTTGTACAGAAAAATTAAATCCAATGGCTAGGAGAAAAAAAAGTAATTTTTGGTTCATTTAGTTGGCTTTTAAAAAGAAAATTTTTTTAACCCAACTATAAAAAAAGCTTAAGAGAAAGGGGTGTGCAATAATTTGTTGTCAAACCGCGAGAACTGTGGGTAATATTGATAATTATGTATTTTTGAAAAAATTAACTTTAGGTTTATCGCTGCAAGAAAGCCCTTTGACAAATTATATATTTTAACCAAGCATTGGTTATGGCTTAAAAAAAAAATTTGCATTGGAAAAAACGAAATTGTAGATAATTCTTAAGTCTAGCGTAGAAACAAAAAGGCTTCCTTTTTCTCGGAAGCCTTGTCTTTTTAATGTGGAAACTACTGAATTTGAAATAGTGCCCGCTTGCTTTTAAGGGGCTTTAAATTTTTTTCACGGACTAGTAGGATCTCTTTATTTTAGATTACTTGGCATCGGCTAAACAATTATTTTGGGTAGCTGTCTTCTCTGCTCAGTGTTCGGTTATAGGTTGATTTTTTTCAGTTCTTCTATCGCATGATTTGCGGCCCTTGCCGTTAATGCCATATAGGTTAAAGAGGGATTTTGATTGCCTGAAGAAGTCATACAAGCGCCATCTGTAACATATACGTTAGGCACTTCATGTAGTTGATTGTATTTATTCAATACAGAGGTCTTTGGGTTATGGCCCATACGCGCTGTTCCCATTTCATGAATTCCGCCACCCATAAATGATTCTCTATTATTTGCCTTTACGTCTTTGAACCCTGAATTACTCAGCATTTCCTGAGCTTGCGCAATCCAATCTTTTTTCATTCGCTTTTCATTATCCTTAAATTCGGCATCAAAAACAATGGTTGGCAAACCAAACTTATCTAGCTTATCATAATTAAGAAACATTCGGTTTTCGTGATAGGGTAATACTTCCCCAAAACCGCCAAGATTAATTCGCCAATCTCCGGGCTCAAGCATGGCTTCTTTAAATTCTTTTCCATAGGCATATTCAGGAATGATCGTACTATAATCATTACGACCCGCGCCGCCTTGATACCCATATCCTCTGATGAAATCTACTTTTTCAGAGGTATTATTTATGTTTCTGAATCTCGGGATATAAAATCCATTGGGTCTTCTTCCTTTATAATATTTATCCTTAAATCCATCAATTTTTCCACTAGCACCTCCACCCAATTGGTGATCCATAATATTGTGCCCTAATTCACCACTGGCATTGCCCATTCCGTCAGGAAAAGTTTCCGATTTTGATTGCATTAGAATTGAAGTGGAAGCCATAGACGATGCGCATAAGAAAACAATTTTCGACTTATATTCTATCACTTCTTTGGTGTTGGCATCAATAATTCGAACGCCAGTGGCTCTCTTTTTATCCTTATCGTATCGCACTTCGTATACAATCGAATCTGGCCGAATGGTCATGTTTCCAGTGGCTTCTGCCATTGGCAATGTTGAAGAATTTGAACTAAAATATGCGCCGTATGGACAGCCTCGTTTGCATCTGTTCCTATTCTGACAAGTGCCTCTTCCCGCTCCTGGTTTTGTGCCTTCGGTAATGTGCGCCACCCTTCCGATAGTTAAGATACGATCGTCATAATTTTTTGAAATGCCTTGTTTCAAGTGTTCTTCAACACAGTTCAATTCCATCGGCTTTAGAAACACACTATCAGGCAATTGAGGTAAGCCCAATGCTTCGCCACTAACACCAATATGTTTTTCAACGTGGGCATACCATGGTTCAATATCTTTATATCGTATCGGCCAATCTACACCAATACCGTCTTTCGCGTTCGCCTCGAAATCCATATCAGACCAACGATATGTTTGTTTCCCCCAGATTAAAGAACGACCACCTACCTGCGTACCCCTGATCCAATCAAAGCGTTTTACTTCGTCGTAATCGTATTCTTCATCCTTATTAAAGAAGTGACGCGTTGTTTCATCAAAACCCCAACGGGATTGCTTGGGATACTTCGCCTTTATGTCGGCAGGAGTCTTTCCTGCATTTGGTAAATCCCAAGGGTCAAGATTCATTGTGGGATAGTCTATCACGTGTTTAACCATTCTTCCACGTTCTAAAACAAGCGTTTTAAGACCTTTTTCACAAAGCTCTTTTGCGGCCCAACCACCACTTATTCCTGTGCCTACAACAATGGCGTCAAAAGCATTTGTATTTGGTTCTACTGACATTTTATCGATTTAAGTGGCTTAATATTTTCTATTAAACTGACCTTCTGTAAGTCTTATATTAGGTCTTAAAAATACTGCTTTATATTAAGATGCGTGTCCTGTGCTGTAGGGTAACCAGTATACATTCTTATGCCATACTATCTTTGATTTATTACGGGCTTAACTATTTTGCTGGGTTTGAATCCTATTCTAAAGGCTTGGGCTGTAATATCGGTTTCTGCCGGAAGCTCAAACGGTTCTTGATAGATGGACCAAACTTTGGGTTCTTTTCCGTTTTCGGGGATAATTTTATAACCAATTGAAGCCCCTTCAGTAGTAGAGCTCATGGTGATTTTGTCATTCGACGAGTCGATTACAGGTTCTGAGGTTACAGGTTGGCTCTCTTCCCCATTCCATAATCGGGTAATCAACTCCCTTTCCTGAAGGTCGGGTCGATCCCCTATCGCTGCCAGCCAACGGTCCATTTCGGTCCGTAATTCTTCTAGTTTTTCACGATAGTCTGGATCTTTGGCCAAATTTTTCACTTCGTACGGATCGGACTTACAATCGTATAATTCTTCAGGATCTTTATGATCTCTAAACCAGAGTGATTGTATGCTGTCTAAACTTCCTTTATCTCGCAAATGCAATAGTTGCTGCATGGTCGGTATCTTTTCGCGATATGCAACGGGTAAATAATACCCTTGATCGGGTCGATAGTTTCGAATGTACTTGAATTGATCATCGCGTACGGCACGGATTGCATCTGTAAATCCATCAAATCGATCTGCAGCGCCGTGAATATATTTTCGTTTCTTTTCAGACTTATATTTTCCTAAAAAAGCTTGCCCTTGCTGGTGTGTCGGAGGATTTACCCCAATCAAGGAAAGTAGGGTTGGGGCAAAATCGACAAAACTGAGTAATTCATCATCTTTCGTTCCTGCATATTGCTTATTGGGAAACCTTATGATCATAGGCGTATTCAGACCAGAATCATAAATCAAACGCTTTTCTCTAGGTAATGGTCCTCCATGATCTCCGTAGAAAAAGATAATGGTATTCTCCAACAGACCATCTTCTTCCAACTGCTTTAGTACGGCCCCTACCTGCTTGTCCATTTCAGCAATATTGTTGTATGTCTTCCACATATCTCGATGTACTTCGGGCGTATCCGGCAAATAAGGAGGAATGGAAAATTCGGTGTCTTTGGGCAAGTGTACTGTTGTTTCTTGCTCGGTCATTCGACCTGTTTCCCATGTATAAGTCGTGTCTCCTGCATGGTAATGCCTGGTTTCTATTTTTCTAAAACCATAAGGCTCAAACAAACCCGACTCGTGAGTTTCTGTAAAATTAAAGATGGAAAAAAATGGTTGATTCTTGTCGCGATTTCGCCAATGCGCATACGGACTACTTTCGTCCCAAGCTGTTTTAGGGGCTTCAAATTGATAATCTTCCTTATAATTATTCGAACAGTAATAACCGTTCATACGAAGCAGTTCACTGACCATTCTTGCTTCAGGTGGAGGGACCGCGCCGTAAGAAGGTAAGCCAGTGACTTCGGTATAGGAAGTGGTTCGCATGTGATTGGCACCTATACTCGATGGATACATTCCCGTGGTAATTGCAGCCCTACTAGGGGCACAAACGCCCGAAGTAGAAAACAGATTCGGATATACCACACCCTCTTTAGCCAATCGACTCAGATTGGGCGTAACAATAGTGGAATCGCCAAAAGAAGGAATGTACGGCCCCATGTCTTCAGTGACCAACCATAGAATATTTGGGCGATCGGGTAATTCAAGCGCCGATGTGAGTGTCTCAGCTTTATCAGCTTCTCTCGTTTTTGTTTGGCAACTTGTCAATACCAAAGAAACCAAAAAGAGTGTTGTTGTAAAGGGTTTAAAAAAAATCTTGACTAAATTCATACGAAGCAATTTTTAATCTATTTCTACATTTGACAATTCAACACTTGAAAAATAGTGATTTAATTTACTGAAATTGACAATAGCGAGTAATAGTTATTATAATACACCTTTGGACTTTGAGCTATACCTGTTACTCGCAAAGAATCGTTATAATCAATTGTATTATTATTCTGATCAGGCTTTAAATTCCATTTATCGTTTAATGCAGCATTTAGCTTTTGGTGAATTTTTTTTGTAGCTAGTAGGATTGAGGGATATTGACAAGATTGTTCATATGATAGGGATCTTTCTCATTGTCGAAGAGATTGTTAGCTCCCTATCGTATGCCTGTATAGGTGTATTGTTTGGTACGTATTGTACACGGTATTCAGGGTATTTGTCACTCTTGTAAAAGGGTATATTCATTACCGAAAGCCCTGTTTGTACCAGGGTTTAGAGATATCATCAAATCCGAGAGATTTTCACTTTATATACTGACAGGAAGTTAATTACGGTCAAACCTAGAAGGGGGGGAAGGATATCGGGGGTGTTTATCGGGGCATGTATGACCGCATCTTTTTTTATCAATAAATGGATAGTTAATCAAAAATGGAATTTTATTAGATTATTCATGTTGCTTTTATTTTATGCAACCACACCACTTTCATTCAAAATTTTTATCGCCTCAACTGAGATGTTAGGGTTGTTTATCGATTGTTCGGCAAAGAAAATTGGAAATACACCGTTGTACCCAATAACAGTTGGCATGTGTCGTTTGACTTTCAGGCAAGTTCTTGCCTGCTTGGAAGTTTCCGGGGCATCAGTGGCATAGTGGTCTTCGATATTTTTATAGCATTGGGCCAGGGGTTTTTATGAGACACATTTTTACCTGCTGGCCAAGTTAAGTCATTTGTTCTAAGGTGTTGAAACGCTCGTTCAGTGTGTACTCTAAGCAAGCTTTAATATTAGTGTATTTCCTGTAGGGTCTTTAACCCAATAACCATTATCTTCTTCATGTACAGACACGTTATGCAAAGCTTGATTTAATTTTTTCTTGGAATTATAATTAATCTGAAAATGTTTCATTCCAGCGCTTTCAATTGGTACCAAAGGTCTATTCATACCATGCCATGAATTTATGGCTAAACGGTGTGTGTAATTTCCTCCAGCACCTAAATCTGCAAACATGTATTGTGGTAGATAGTTAGACTCAATATACCCAATTTGTTTGTAGAAGACATTTGAGTTTTTAACATTATCGACATATAGATGTAAATGACCAAGGTATGAATCGTTGGAAATCGGGTTATTTACATCTTTGTCTTTTAATGCTTTCATAATATTATTTAAATCTAATCGCTCAGAAGCCGAACGAATAATTCCATCTGTGCCTTCCA
The DNA here is from genome assembly GCF_900103215.1 of Kriegella aquimaris. Lineage (GTDB taxonomy): Bacteria > Bacteroidota > Bacteroidia > Flavobacteriales > Flavobacteriaceae > Kriegella > Kriegella aquimaris. The sequence continues at coordinate 245,630 of NZ_FNGV01000004.1, read as the reverse complement.
TTTTAAGACCTCCTTCAGTAATCACTCTTTTGAATCTTTCTGGAGTTTCCAAAGTGAACTCAACGTTGATTCCATCAGGGTCATCTAAATAAAGTGACTTTGACGCAGTATGGTCTGTGGGGGAAAAAGTATAATTATGTACAATCAATCTGTTTAGCATACGAGCAAACTCCGGTTCGTTCGGTGCATGAATGGCAAAATGGTAAAGCCCACTATAACCTTTTTGAAAATGGGTTTTGGCTGTTTCATGAACGACTACTAGCGTTTGTGTTTCTGTTCCGAATTCAGCCGTTTTACCTGAAGATTTTTTCAATTTCATACCTACTATGTCAGTCCAGAAGAGGGCTGATTTTTCTAGGTTTGTATTGTTCAGGTGAATTGCTCCAAATGTGGCAAATTCACTTGAACTGCCATTAATTTGATTTGTATTTGACATAGCATACACGATTGAAGAAAATTCTTCTGTTGGGACTAACATTGATGCACCAAAAATATTTTTTTATACTGCTATATAATGACTACTCGCGCATAGGAGCTTTTTTACTTCTTCCCCAGGCAATAAATAACGCAATAGCCATAATCACTGTATTTATTCCTATAGCGGAAAACTCACCTCTTGACGCATGAAAAACAGCTGCTAAAACCATGACCGCAGCTAAGCCTAATGCGGCCCAAACAGTTAAAAATGGTTTTAAACGGAATATGTAAGGTAGCAATAAACCTAAGCCACCTAACAATTCACTGATTCCTATAAATCGTACTAAACCAGATGAAACTTCTGTTACCCACGGTAGTGATTCTGCTAGTGCTTCTATGGGTTGTGAAGCTTTCATGATGCCTGCCATGATAAACATAACAGCTAATAATCCTTGTGCAATCCATAATGCGATATTAATTGCTTTGATGTTTTTTTTATTTGTCATTTCTTGTTGTTTTTGTATGATGGTGCAAAGCTCATCTTTTTAATAAACTTGTGCATTGATGTACATCAAGAAAGGAAATTGGATTATTCTCTTTGAGAAAGTTCATGTCGAACACGACTCAACGCTTCAGGCGTAACACCTAAATAGGAGGCAATCATTTTTAGCGGAACTCTTTGAGTGATGTTTGGATAAGTTTTGATAAAATGCTCATATCTCTCTTTCGCACTTGAACTCATTAACATCAAAATTCTAGTTTGCATTGTATTTAATCGTCTTAACAGAGCATTAATGTCTGGACTTTCTTTTAATAGTTCCTCCTTTGAATACACTTTTAGAATAGAGTCTTCAATGGCGTCTATAAATAGTTCACCGGGCGTATTGGGTTCACAATTGTCGGCAACGAACCAGTTTTCAGGTCCGAACATATAAATATGTTCTTTTCCTTTGTCATCAATAGTGTAGCTGCGTAACAAACCATCTTCAACAATAAACACATTACTGTTAATATCTCCTTTGCGTTGTAAAACAGCTCCTTTTGATACGGTTATTTTTTTCAATAGTCGTTCTCTTATGATTGGTTCAAAATGTTTTATACACTGTAATGTGCACTTACTTTTACTACTTTCTATCTTTAACTGGAATAACGAATTTTAATCCAGACCAGATTTCATTCACGGCGCACACTTTTATATCGACAAGTCCATTTCTTAATCCTATTTCACGCACTATATTTCCATTGAGGTCTGTTTCCACTTTGGCCGCTTTTTTAGGCCAAGATATCCATATCATTCCATTTTGTTCAATTTCCTGTTTTAGTTGGTTAATATCTTGGTTTAGTTGAGAGGTAGTTCTAACAAAATAATGAATGAAATCCTTTTTGTTTTTTCTGTCAACTATATTATGGGTGTCCTGGGGAAAATCCGTAAAGAGTTGAAAATAATAGTCAGGTGGGTTAACAATCTTTATTTTGAAACCATTTTTAATGCCAAGCTTTTTTGCTAGGGTAGTCCCCGAATAACCTGTTGTCTTCATAATGTTGATATATTCAGTTTGGGCTTGTGTAACGTTTTATGTTATGATGTCGCGCGGGAGTACGAAGCGATTTCCTGTTGGCATGCACCGACTTTTTACGAGCTACTAAAATTCGAAAGTTGCTGAACGCCTCGCACTATGCTATGTAATGTGCTGTCGTGCAATTAAATTGGAAATGTTCAAAATTGAAATCATTCCTACAAAATAATTGTTTTCATCTTTTAAGTTTTACCTATTGAAGATAGTTCACATTGCATATCACACAGCACTTAAATAAAATCCGCCGGTCGAACGTCTGTCAATATATAAAAGTATCTAATTCAAATACGCTTTGCAAATCGCTCATAAGTGTGCGGGTTTTAAGCAATTGTGATATTTGTTTCTCCCACCTTAAAACGGCTTTTCAAAGACAGTTGACCGGTACACCAATTCTCTCTATGAATACTGGAGATTATGATCGCTACATCAATTCGATAGTATAGTGAACAGTTCGATCATCTCTTTTTTTCCTCTAAGTTCATTTTTTCCAAGAGATTTAATTTGTATATCAGCCCCTGAAGTCATCTTGCATATGAGTTGACCAGAAATAAGTACATCGACATTATAGGTATTGCATAACCCTTGAATACGGGCTGTAGTATTATGTACGTCACCCGTAAAAATAATATCCTTTTTTATCACTCCAATTTCACCCGTAGTAACTTTACCAGTATGAAACCCCGCTTTAAAAACTGGAACAATACCATATCTTGAAGAATACTTTTCAGTTTGATTTAGTAACGCTTGCTTTAAGGCAAAAAAGCATTTAAAACAATTATAGTTCTCAATCCCATTTATTAATTTCCAGGATACGATTATCTCATCTTCAACATATTGATAAATTATTCCTTCATAATCAATTATGGAATTGGAAAAGTCAGCGTAATAGTCTTTAAGCATTTCAAAATACTTGACATGCCCTAGATTCTCAGCAATTGTAGTGGAAGACTTCATATCTAAAAACATAAAAACTCTTTCCTCCTCAATGGGAATGTGATATCTACCCGTAAAAAAGCTGTAAAGAACTGATAATCCGAGCACAAATGATTAAATTACCTTGACACCTCAGTTGACGCATATTGTGTGTTGCGGGTATATTGCTATAGTTCTAATTTATTCCTCCTTCTATAAAATCTCTAAATTTTTGTGGATTTCCATTGTCATCACCGACAAGCAGATAATAAAACATGCCACAATCGGAAATGTCGGCAACCTTTCCACTATGTGCTTTAAGTCGTGAATACATCCATTTAATAGTTCTATCTGGGTGGTCTCTCATCCAATACCATACAGAAAAATCTTTTCCTGAATTCCATAAGTTGTTGGGGTTTTCTTTATCATTCTGGTCTTTAATTTTTTTGTATTTAATGCGGTTGTCGCAAAGTTTGCGAATATCATCCCAGGTGCGGTGATAGTCTCTACGTATTTCATTTTCATTGAATTTACTATGAGACAAGAGATAGACATGATTGAGTGCCTCAATATTTCCTTCGGCTATCACTTTTTCCACCACCTGGTAAATAAATTCAGAAAGCCCGGCGTGTATGTAGTACAAAGGATCATCGGCAGTTGATTTTCCCATTTCCGCTGCCAGTTGGGCTTTAGACTCTTTGAGTTGAGTTGTGACATCAAAAAAAATGCTTTCATCAAATCCCCACAATTCAATAGCGCCATCTGCACTTATTTTTAACTGATTTTCCTCATCCGGCCCTGGGGGAGCATCAATAAAATTATTGTAAGAACAATGTACTAGTATATCCTGTAACCCTAATTTGGCTATGATGGCACAAGAGGCTACCAGTGCTCCCCAATCGTCAGGGTCACCAGTTGGCCATTTATAGGCGGCATCAGGCTCGCTATTTCCATCAAAGCTAACAGCCAATCTGTTATTTGTATAGTTTAATTCTTGGGGGAATAACTCAAAAGAGCTAAAGAAACACATTATTAGTATCGCTATCGTTTTCATCTTAATTATGAGTACATCTTTGCTAAACAATTGGCTTCGTTTTTACAATAACCGGTATTGTTTTTATATAGGGGTAGCCACCGTTATTTCTTTAATTTCATAGTAATCCATCCAAGACCTTATTCTGCCCACAAACATTTTTAGATAGTTTTCAGACAAGAATATATTAGACCAATCAAATCTTTGTGCCTGTACTCCAAGATAAAAAACAAAGACACACGCTCCTGCTTTTGGTATCAATTTAAGTTCTTTGTCAGATAATTTTCTTATTTTTTGGTAACCCTTTAGAAAACTTTGAACTTTAGATTCATACTGTTTTTTGTCCGATTCTATAAAAAATAATTGTTTGCAGAAATATCCAACATCTAAAATCTGCCACCCATTGCCAAAAAAATCAAAGTCGAAAATTGTAATTCCGTTTTCATTCATAACAGCCATATTATCATACCAAATATCCATATGTACAACTCCACTATGAATATTGTCAAAATCTGAATTCTGAAAAGATTCCCCAAACGCTTTGATGAATTCCATTTCTGATAATTTCTCGGAAAAGAATTGTTTCAAATGTTCATAAGGTAATTCTATAAGCGTTTGTTTGCTATAAGAAACTCGGTCAATAGTTTTATTTAAAGTAAGGTTGTGAATTTTCGCCATTAAAGAACCAATCGATGAACAAGTTTCCTCGTTCATAAATCTAATTTTGCCACCTTTGGCAAATGAAAAAAGCACTAGGTGTCGAATTCCTTCCGGAGCATTTATTTCTTGAATAAATTCTTCATTTCTATCTTGAATAGGAAAAGAGACACTTAAATTATTTTCATTTAGAAGATTTAAAAGTTTTATCTCTTCTGCGATTTCAGATTTTGTCCTCCAATTGTGGCTGTAGACTCTTAACACATATTTCGTTTCCTTGTCCGAAAGAAAATATGTGTGGTTCATCCCGGTCCTAAACAAACTACAGGTATAATTCTTATGTAGTCCGTATTTTTCTATTGCAAATTTACCTAATTCTTTTGCTGAAATAATAGAGGCTGTAACTGGAAATACTGTCATTTTTTATGTTCTTTAATGCAGATAGTTTATACCAAATTTTGACTTAACCTTGTTGTTACTTTTTTATCTCTACGTTGTTTGCACATATATACATTTATTACTACAGCAAAATCGGAGGGATCAAAGTGAATACATCATCGGCATCAACTGACAATATTAAGGGATACAATGTTGAGAAACTTCATTTTTTAGTACACTTCATGTAATAGCCGGATTTTGTGGGAGGGAAGAGGAAAGGTCAAACAGCGATTCTTGCTGAAGATAAAAAACTCGATCTATTCAGGAGCTATTTCACTATGTTTCGATATGGAAAAATTACCGTGACTATCTTTACTGGTAACTTCGATTTCATAGTAGGATGTTGGAACAAAGGGTATGGCATCCAAGGAATCCACGGAGAGGTATCTAAACTCAATGATTAAATTTTCATTCTCTTTGATCAATACATCATAGGTCAACGTATCGCCATCTTCGTCCCTCCCTATCCAAGATACTTCCATTTCGGATGTCATCTCGTCGAAGGCTACGGTTACGGCCGCGGCATAGGGTACATAGTTGCCGATGGGTTCGCCGGGCGTAGTAAATGACAAGGTATTGCCTACTGTTTCGCCATCACTATTTTTAGCATTTACGGCCCATGTGTAAGATTTTCCCCTGTCCAATTCTACTGTAGATCCTAATGAAGTAAGCGTTTCACTGTATATTTCATTTTGGGATTCGAATACCCTTAGCTCATAGTTCACGGCATATTCCGCAGCGGTCCATTGAAAAAGAACCAAAACTTTTAAAGGTTCCCCGGAAACTGCTTCGACATCGGCACAAGGCTCTCCATTTAGAGGTAGGGTTCCTTGGGCCATAGCGGGAGTATTGATTGGTTCTTTTTCGACAACTGTATCTGCATCTTTGGACTTTTCACAAGAACTTAATACTGCGACAAGCATCCATAAAAAAAAGACATTCCTTTTAAAAATCTCAATCATTTCTTTATAATCTTAAATGTTGTAGTGTTTCCCCCAGAGATTATTTTTATGGGGTACATTCCTGATCCATAACCTTCTAGGTTTACACCCTCATTCGTGTCTGGATCAATATCCTTTTTGATAATCATCCTTCCGGCAATATCGTAGACCTTTATGCTGGCTTCAGACTGAATCCCGTGGATAAAAACCTTTCCCATTGTTATAACGGGATAAACAAATATCTCTCCGGCAACGTTGAACGTATCCTCTACCTTTCCCTGGCAATCGCTTTTGCCCGATATAGTTATGTTGTTGTAATCTCTTAAACCGGTAAGTTGAATTTCATGGGGCGCAGTCGAATCGAACGTAAATAATTCAGCTTTTCCATTTATATCGACTCTATACTGGTGGCTGCCCGAAACAAGATAGGTGGCCGTTTTGTTTTTCGTATCGATGGATTGCATTTTGCCCGTAACGGAATTTACATCGCTGATCGTTACCCCAAAAACTTGTTCGTACGAGGCACTTGGAATTTCAACCCTTATTGTATAAAGTCCGGAAGGCAGGCTTTCGATCTTTAACGGTTGATCCAGGGATACATCGGTATACATGGCATCAAGTGTCGCGCCGTTAATGCTGATAGTAAAGGAACGATCGGTTAATATCGATGAAATTTCCATACTTCCATTGGATTCATTTACACAGGTAGGGGTCTGGCCATAAATTCTAATGGCATCCGCAGGTATCATCTCGCAGCCGTTGGTATCCACTATAGCACCGGCTGTTGTATTCAAGCAGTTATCCAAGTGGTCTAAAACGCCATCGGCATCATTATCTTCATTGCAAAAAGGTGCTTGACCACCATCGTTAATTATCCAGCCATAAGTGTCAATGATGTTTTGACGGGCTTCTTCTGCCTCACAGTATTGACTATTGCCAGCATCTAAAATGACATCATTTTGAATTGATTGCAAATCATTCCAACCTATTAGTGTTTTGTCGTAATTCTCATCAGTGAGTCCGGAATTTTCAAACATTGACTCCATATTAGCTACCTTTCCCACATCCCATCCACTCAGGTCATGATTGAATGAAGTGGCATCGTTGAACATGCTAAATGTAACGTCCACATTGTGAACATCCCAGTCTCCCACGTCTTGATTGAAGGCAAATGCCCTGACGAACATAGCACCCATATTCGTTACCGATGAAACATCCCAACCGCCAATATTTTGATTAAAAACCACGTTATCAACGAACATTCCATACATAGTCGTCACCTTACTGGTGTTCCATCTACCAATATTTTGATTAAAAGATGTATTCCAAAACAAGCCACTCATAATTGTAACGTTCCCGACATTCCAATTTCCAATGTCTTGATCAAATGATTTGGCGTGGATAAACATGCTTTGCATATCCCGAACATTGCCCACGTCCCAGGCACCTATGTCTTGATTAAAATTTTCGGCAGCTTGAAAGACACGTCCCATATCGGTCACATTTGAAACGTTCCAACTACCAATGGGGCGATTGAATAAACTGGCCCTACTAAACATTTGGGCCATATCCTCGATATTGGAAGTGTCCCAATTATTGATAGACTCATTATAAACTAAAGATGATGCCCCCATAAACATGGAACGCAACGATATTAAACCGCTCAAATCAGGAATATCAATGGCTGTAATGTCCAAGTTTTCACAACCGGCAAAAGCCAAATTCATTGAAGCCCATTGAATTTCTCCCCACTGTTCTATACGTATAATTTTATCACTATCGTTATCATTGGGGTTGTCTGAAGAATCATTGAAGTATATTCTAGGAAAATCTCCTGATATGCTTACTTGATAAGTTCCCGGGACCTCGTAGTCATGCGTTATATCTCCAACTACTCCAGAATCGGAAGTGCCATCACCCCAATCTACCGTGTAATTATAGGTTTCACCTGGAAAGGTAGGGATGGTGATTTGATTGTTTTCAGAAATGCCCGGGTTGTCAGTTTTCCAGGTAGTTACGAACTCTGTTTGGGCGTTGGCTAGAATAGCCAATAGTATACAAAGTAGGGTTAAAACGGTTTTGTGCATAAGAATTGGGATAATTCTGCAAACTTAATCGTAGAAACCATCTTACTTCAATAAATTCGATAACCTGTGCTACATTTCCTTCAAAAAAGTTAGGAAAGTTGATTTCTTTAGCATAACTCTCAATTTCAGTTAATAAAAGGTCTATCTACCCGTTTTATGGTTAAATAAGCGCTGGTCCATAATATTTCAGTGGCTACTAGTTGTTTATCGGCATCTATAAATTGTGCGCAGGGAAAAGAAAGGTCAAGTGGCGCTTTGCCGCTTGTTCTTTCGTGCGGCTCCTAGGTTGTCGGAAAAACTGGAACGTAACAACTTTCCGGTCGTACTGGCGAAGTGTGTTCGCATGGTGAGGATTGGAGTGAATGGGTTTTCCGACTTCCGATGGGCTTGGCGGGATGTGTACAGAAAATTGTCAAGAGTTTTTTTTACCAATAAGTATTGGAAGGAAAAAGAGGTATAAAAATAATTGGTATGTTTTAAAACAGTCTCAGAGTTCAGTCGATTATTAACATTCAAAGTTTGTTCTCTATATCTTGGCTACCGATTATAGCCATAATCTCAACTTTCCCATCAATTACCCTATAGTAGATACTATCTACACCGGAAACGCACCGACGATAATTTTCCTTGATATAGTCCACGGAAGGAAAAAGAAAAGGTTGCTTTGTAATTAACTCGAACTGATGAAAAAAGGCCCTGTAGTATTTATCCGCCTGGACAATACCAAATTTTCTAGCTCCATATACCCAAATTCGGTATAGATCATCCTCGGCATCAGGCGAAAGTCTATAATTCGCCATTGGCACTGGCTCTTTTCTTTATGTCCGCCAGAATATTGTCAGCGGATTTCTCAACATATCCTTTAGTCTGAAGATTTTCCTCGGCCCGGACCAACTTGGCCCTGATCCAATCAACCTCTCTTTGCTGCTCCCTGGCCTGACGGATAAGATCGTTAACCAGCTCACTTTTGCTAGCGTATTCTTCACTTTGTACCTGAGCTTTGAGCCATTCATCGTTGGGTCTTGTCAATGAAATACTTTGTCTTGCCATAATTCAAAAGCTTAATAGATGTAAATATACACCATAAACGAACCTGATGCAATATATTTCTTAAAAAATGGTCCATTTATTACGGTAATTATTTGAATCCATGTAATTGACTCTCAAATATATTTGCCTAAATCTATAATTCCACAACTTTTTGACTTGATCCTATACAAAACTGGCACATTGGTACAAGGATGTAGAAAACACAGGATTTAGAGGGTTCAACTCCATCGCAAACACAATATCGATTAACTATAGATCTATCCTGAACTATTTTATAAACAGGAGCACAAATGCATCGGCAGAATCATTCAATGCAAAAATAAAAGCATTTAGAGCTCAGTTCAGAGGAGTTAAAAATGTAGAATTCTTCCTTTATAGACGAACTACAATATTTGCATAAACACAACAATTGTTCTTGATCCGTAACTTGTGCCGGAAATGAGAAAACAAGAGGGTAACGATACTTTCTCAAAAAGCAGAATGAATAAGATGGAAAATTTATTGAAATGTTGTACAGAGACATAAAATACAAAACCCTTCAATCTCTTGAAGGGTCTTTGTTTATTACCGTGGGCCCTACTGGATTCGAACCAGTGACCCCCTGCTTGTAAGGCAGGTGCTCTGAACCAACTGAGCTAAGAGCCCCAAAAAGGTGTGCAAATATAATATAGATTTTTAGATGCCCAAAAGAAAAATCAGAAAAATAAAATATATTTTAAGAACCTTGGAATATGAATTAAAGATGAGTTGATGATTTTTAAAAAAGAATCAAATACTTCCGTAGTTATCAAGTATCATTTGATCTGTTTCCTCTTTTGATTTAAAAACTTCAAAATCACGGCCTTGGGTGCGTTGTGCACCGAGTGCATTCGCGTATTTTGTCGCTTTGATATAATCGGTTTTGTCTGCCAAAAGGCCATATCCCAATCCTCCAGCAAAAGAATCTCCACAACCCGTGGTGTCTATCACATGTTCTACTCGAATCGATTTGACCATTTCATGATGTACCTTTTCTCCTTTTTTGAAGAATACGGCACCACCATTGGCATCTAAGGTCACGATTACTGATTTTACTCCTATTTTTAACGCATGCTCGGCAAAGGCAGGTAGATGTTCTATGCTTTCATCATTGCTATGGACCAATTTTTCAGGTAAGTATTCCTTATCGAACCAACAACATTTAGATTCCTCAAGATTCATTTTAAGCACATCAATATGTGGCAACCACTGGTCGCGATCTATCCAGAATTTAATTAATCGGTCACCGGTCATGGTTACCGTGTTGGTGGGTCCGTGGCCATCGAAAATGACGATACCCCTACTGTTCTCCTTAATATATTTTAGTGTTTCTAAAGGCACCTCATAATCTGTAATAGGTACGCACACAAAAACATCACAATGCAAAAGATCCTTTATGTCTTCTGGTATGATGGGGTTCATAAAACCTGTCTGCTTCTCAAGTCTGTTGTTCTGATCGATGAATTTAAGACTAATGACGTCTCCTTGATCGTGGTCACTAGTGATATAATCTACATTTATATTATCATATTCCGACAATAGCTGTTTTACGGGAGTTTCGTCTTTTTTACGAACATGCGAAACCAAAAATACGGTTCCGTCAGAACCTAACAGCTTCGCCAAACCAATTGCGGTATGGGTAGCACACCCATACTTTTCGATAACTTCGCCATGATGGGTCGTGATATGGTCTCGGGGTATAGGGCCTAATACCGCTACATTGTATTTTGACATGCGCAATTATCTTTTTATTAAATAAATGAGACTCGCCTAATTCGTGTCGGACATTAAAAACAGGTGGCAAGTATATAAATATAGGTAAAAATGTTTACTTGCGGCTTGCCTGAAGACAATGTCAATATAAAAGGTTCATTCTGTTAAGACCGACGAATTTAGGTGATTGAATAATAGGGGAATTGTAGTGCGTCTACACGACAAATCTGTTCCAGTAACACTGCCACAATACGTACATAAGCGACCCGAAATTTAAGGGTCGCGCTTGTGTTGTCTTGTTGCTAATATTTAGACCGGAAAATAGTTTAGTCTCTATGATGACTTTTATTATTTATCAGAAAGCTGGGCAGTTGTAATTCCTACAATTTATATCATTAAGTTTTTCCACCGATTACTTGTAATTCGGCTTTTTCTTCCTGTAGCTTTTTTGCATCCTCAGGGGAAACTCCCGTTCGCCAAAGGTATACCCGTTTTAAACCTTCCATTTTTTCAAGATCTGCCAGACATGAATCGGTAACCTTTGTACCGTACAAATTCAATGTTTCGATATGACTTAGGTTTGAGAGCATGCCGACACCTTTGTCCGTGATATCTGTTTTTTCCAATTGAAGCCGGGTTAAATTTTCGAAATTACCGACTATCGATAGCCATTCATCTTCGACATTGCTGCTTGCAAGTGAAAGCCAAGTGATATGCTCTTTGACTTTATCCAGCTCCATAAGTTGTTCTTTGGTCAGGTCGGTGTTTGAATATTTAACATCTAAAAGCGGATTCTTTCCCCCCAATGTTCTTACCGAAAACCCAACGCTGCGCAAGTTTTCTATTTGTGTACTATCTAACGGAGCCAACTGAACCGTTTCGTACCAAGGTTTGGGTTCGGTATCTAAACCATAGAGCCGCAAAATTGTAGGTTTGATGGTGTTCGGTATTTCTAGATCGCTCAACTTCTTATCAAAAGGAGCGCCTTGGGCAATCCACCATTCCATAACCTTTATTTCATCATAGGTCATGGGTTCGCCCTTAGGAGGCATGTATTTTGTATTTTTTTGGGGTAAGGTGACGCGCCTGAACAACTCACTTTCGGTAGGTTGGCTTGCTTCAACTACCGGTCCGTTTTCTCCACCTTCTTGTAGAAGTTCTGGGGTCGCCAGATTAAGTCCGCCACGTTGTACCTCATCACTATGACAACTAATACATTTTGTTTCTAAAATCGGATGGATCATATCGGCATAGACCGTCACTGAATCAGGGGAGCTCAGTTGTGGAAGTTTTTCTTCCCTTTGAACGACTCCTAACATATTTTGAATAGGTGCCGGTGCATATTCGACCAAATAATTTTCGCCATGCGTCAAATTTCCACCCTTATGACCCTCGATCGTTAACATTAACAATAAAACGATGTTGATTCCATTGTGTACAACATTCGAGAAATTATCAGATTTGTACTTGATCCGCCATCCTATAAAAGCAACGACAACCAGAGCGATGCCGAGCCATCGGTGCACAAATAAACTATCATCTTGATACGAGCCACTTTCGCCGAGGAACCAACCGCATAGCGCTGCTGCAAAAGCGCTGACAGCGCCTAAAAGCCATGCAAAAGCAATTAGGCGACTTTTTCTTTTTTTCTTTGTTATGGCCTGATACCACTCTAAGAGTATGGCCAAAAGCAAGAAACCAATGGGTAAATGAACGAATAGGGGATGGAAACGGCCCAAAAAAGTAGAAAATTCCAATGCGATCATAGTAAAGGTTTTGTGGTGGAAATTAGATGGTTGATGTGTAAAATGTGGGAGACAATAGTCTTCCCGTTATTTGTTGTGCTGCAATTTGGTGAAAAAGATATTTGATTTTGGCTAACCTATCCCTTTTCTCCCGAAAGCCACCAGTAGTACTGATGGCCCTTAAATAAAAGTCAAATTTGAAAATTCCAATTTCATTCCTATGGTTTACCATTTTTTTTTATGCTAGAATTTCATTGACAACCTCACCATGAACATCGGTAAGCCGATATCGCCTTCCTTGAAATTTAAAGGTCAGCCGTTCATGGTCAACACCGAGTAAATGCATCAATGTCGCTTGAAAGTCGTGTACATGAACTGGTCTTTGTACAACATTGTAACCAAAATCATCGGTAGCACCAAGGGTAAACCCTTTTTTGATTCCGGCGCCGGCCATAAAAATAGTAAAACATTTCGGATGATGATCTCTTCCAAAGTTATCAGGAGTCAATTTACCCTGTGAATAATTGGTGCGCCCAAATTCTCCACCCCAAATGACTAAGGTGTCCTCGAGCATTCCCCGTTGTTTTAGGTCGGTTATCAAAGCTGCCGTGGCTTGGTCGGTATCTTTACATTGTACCTTTATAGCATTCGGTAGATTGCCATGTTGATCCCAACCCTGATGATATAATTGAATAAATTTAACATCACGTTCGGCCAATCTTCTGGCCAAAATACAATTGGCAGCGAAAGTACCGGGCTTTTTGCTGTCTTCCCCGTACATATCATAAATATAATCGGGTTCGTCTTTGGTGTCCATAATTTCAGGAACCGAGGTTTGCATGCGAAAGGCCATTTCATATTGGGCCATACGTGCCAAAATTTCGGGGTCACCGACATCTTGATGGTTTATTTGTTCTAATTTCTGGAGATGGTCTAATTGTTCACGACGGCTTTTTCCATCAATTCCTGGTGGATTGTTTAAATACAACACGGGATCTTTTCCCGCTCTAAATTGAACACCTTGGTGTTGTGAGGGAAGAAACCCATTGCCCCACAATCTAGAATATAGTGGCTGCCCATATTTATCCTTGGTAACCAAAACTACAAATTCAGGAAGATTTTTGTTATCGGTTCCTAATCCATAGCTTACCCACGAGCCTATTGAAGGCCTGCCGGGAAGTTGTGATCCCGTCTGCAGAAAAGTAATGGCCGGGTCATGGTTTATGGCCTCGGTGTACATTGACTTAACAAAACAAAGCTCGTCAACTATTTTCGAAGTGTGTGGCATAAGGTCTGACATCCATGCGCCACTATCACCATGTTGTTTGAAGTCAAAAATAGTACCTGCGATGGGTAAGGTGGCCTGACCCGAAGACATACCGGTTAGCCGTTGCTCACCCTGTACGCTTTTGGGCAAATCTTGCCCCTGCATTTTATTCAATAAAGGTTTATAGTCGAAAAGATCTAATTGTGAGGGAGCCCCACTCTGAAAAAGATAGATAACGCGCTTTACTTTCGGCGGAAAATGAGGTTGGCCCAAAATGCCACCGCCATTCGCTGAAGTCTTTAGCAAGGGCGTTTCTTTACCAAATAGGCTCATTGGGTCGATCATCGAGGCCATTGATAAGGCACCCATGCCCAACGAGGTCTTAGTCAGAAAATCGCGGCGTGAATAATTTTTATTTTCGTTATGGGTACACATGGTATTAAGGTTCAAGTTTAAAAATCAGTTTCAGTTACGGCAACTGTTAAGCTTTCAATGTAAGGATCAATTATGAATTTCTCCTTTTTGAACTAGGCTCTAGGTCTTCTTTACTATCGTTTCATATAGGTTTCGTCATGATTTAGTATTGTATTGGCGACCATGGTCAAGGCAGCTGTTTTTTGGTTCTGAAGTGACTGGTTTATTTTCTTTTTCCCGACTGTCAATAATTCTTTTATTTGTTTTGGGTTGGCCTCAAAACGTTCGGATTGCAATTGGTACAATTCTTTTAATATCGATGCTTCTTCCTTTTTCGGAAAACGGCTGACCGCCAATCGGAAGCCATAGGCGATTTGATCTTCCAGGGTATCACCACCTTCTTGTTGCATACGTTCTGCCAGTATTTTTGAAGCTTCAACAAATTGGGTGTCGTTCATGAGTACCAATGCCTGTAACGGAGTATTGGTATTTTCCCGTTTTACGGTACATACTTCCCGCGAGGGGGCATCGAAGGCCGTCATCGCCGGGTGGGGCGAGGTACGCCGTATAAAAGTATATAATCCTCTTCTATATAAACTATCGCCCTCTGATTCTTTATAATTTAATAAAATGTGAGAAAAGCTGTTCTTTTCGATCCACAGTCCTTCAGGTTGATATGGTTTTACGCTTTTTCCGCCAACATGATTTACGAGTAGCCCGCTAGCGGCAAGGGCATTGTCACGAATCATTTCAGCAGGTAATCGGTAACTGTTGCTTCGTGCCAAATAAATGTTGGTTGGGTCATTTTCGCGCATTTTGTCAGTCGCTTGCGATGATTGGCGATAGGTATGGGACATGACCATTGTTTTGAGCAAATGTTTTACGTTCCATTTATTTTCAACAAATGATGTAGCCAACCAGTCTAACAATTGTGGGTGGGTCGGCAATGCTCCCTGCACACCAAAATCTTGAGGAGTACTGACTAGTCCTTTTCCGAAAAGCATTTGCCAGTAGCGGTTTACGGTAACCCTTGCCGTTAACGGATTATCTTCGGAAAATAACCATTTCGCAAGCCCCAATCGGTTTTTGGGGTATTCTTCTGGGAAAGGAGGAAGCACTTCGGGCGTATTGGCTTCTACCTTGTAGATAGGTTGTTCATAATCCCCTCGATTATAAGCATAGGCCTGTCTTTTTTCGGGCATTTCTTCCATAACCATTACTTCCATAACTGGCGTCATGAGTTCCAGCCATTCCTTTCTAAGGTCTTCTAGGTCTTTCTTGATTTCCCTCACTGGTGGTGATTGCTCGATCCAATATTCGGCAAGAAGTTCCTTTTTTGAAGTCGTAGGTGGCTCATTTTCGGTTTGCGAGATGTTCTCAATTTCCAAGGGAGTCAATACTCTGGAATATATTCGAATATCATCAAGTGCACCTTTAAATATGCCGTCTTCCCCAGTAAAAGCCCGATAACTTTTGGCAACCTTTACAGGTCTGGTCTCTATTTTATGAACTGCGGATTGTAGTGTTTTTATCGATTTATATAAATTATCGTAGGGTACTGCGGTCTCAATCTCTTTTCCATCGATATAAAGTTGTAATCCTTTTGCCTTGCCTGATCCATCATACGAAAAGGCTACATGACGCCAAGCGTTGGTTTTAATCGAATCTTTAGAACGTACTTGAATATAATTGTGCGGTAGGGAGTGGATCAAACGGGCATTTAAATAATTCAGGCTATCGAGATAAAAATCCCAACCGCTCCAAAAATTGTTTTTCAGTCCTGATGTACCTAGCAATTGTTGGGTTCTGCCTTTTTCGCGTTTCTTGGTATTCATCCAAAGGGCAGCGGAAAAGGAATCTGTATATTCGAAATTAGGAATGTTTTTGAGGGAGACATCATCGTATTCCCCCGTAAAAACAAAAGCATTTCCCTTTTTGCCCTTGACGATTTCTGGAGCCTTGCCTGAAGTTGCATTCGGATTGCCGTCTGCCAGATAAGAATCTCCTTTTTTGTTTATCTCGTCTAAAGGATAATACCCTAAAAGTCCTTTTTCCTTGAAATTTCCGGGCAATTGATTGATATAACTATCTAAATCGAGTAGTTCCTTTTTGGTCAGTTGCAGTTGCTCTTCTTTTTTATGAATAGCGTCTTGTACCGTATTTAATTTTCCCTCTGTTTGCTTATCGGGAAGTGCAAGCAATGGTCCGTAATTTCCATCATCACCGGTCATTCCCAATTCTTTTACATTGTTGAAAAATGCGGTCATTTGAAAGTAATCTTTCTGTGAAATAGGGTCGAATTTATGGTCATGACAACGGGCACAGGCTACGGTTAGCCCCATTAGGGCGGTGCCTACGGTTTCGGCCCGGTCCCAAACATAGTTCAGTCGAAATTCTTCTTCTATGGCACCCCCTTCGGCAGTCATTGGGTGGTTTCTATTAAAAGCGGTTGCCAATTTTTGTTCTTTGGTAGGGTCTGGGAAAAGGTCTCCAGCCAGTTGCCAAGTTACAAATTGGTCATACGGCATATTGTCTTTGAAGGCATTGATGACCCAATCGCGCCATGGCCACATCAATCGCCAACCGTCGGCATGTAATCCGTGAGAGTCGGCATATCGCGAGAGGTCCATCCAATCAAGGGCCAATCGTTCGGCATTGGCATCGGTTGCCAGCAGTTCGTCAACTACTTTTTCGTAAGCATCGGGGCGTTCATCTTTTAAAAATGCATCAATTTGCTCGATTGTAGGGGGTAAACCTGTAAGGTCGATAGTGACCCTGCGCAACAACCGTTCTTTATTGGCCTCGGCAGAGGGTTCAAAACCTTGTTGTTTCAGTGTACGTTGCACAAAAAGATCGATTTCATTGTTGCTTTTCCATGAGTCATCCGCTTTTTGTGGAACCTCAGGATTTTCGGGTGTGGTGAATGCCCAGTGGTCTTTCCATTGTGCACCTTGTTCGATCCATTTGATGATGGTCGCCTTTTCTTTCGCGGTAAGGGAAAGATTAGATTCAGGTGGCGGCATCATTACTTCGGGGTCATCACTGAGAACTCTGATAATACTTTCGCTTTTTCCGGGACGCCCCGAGACAAAGGCATGGTTTCCATTGCTCAATTTTGCGAATGCTTCATGTTCAAGGTCTAATCTAAGCTCCGCTTTTCTAGTGTTTTCGTCGGGGCCGTGACAGGCATAGCAGCGATCGGATAGAATCGGCTTTACGTGAAAATTAAAATCTATGGTTTCAGGGAGTTTATGGTAGGCCACTTCGATTTCTTCCGGTAGGTCAAAAGAACAGGAGAGCGTTAACCAACTCAAGCATAGTATGGCAATTTTTTTTAATTTCATTTGATACATTAAATCCAATCCCTTAAAATTACATTTTTTAATTTATAATCTTTGCAGCGGTTATGGGCTACATCATCTTTTCATATAAGTTTCATCGTGGTTCAAAATAGTGTTGGCTACCATCGTCAATGCCGCTGTTTTATTGGTTGATAGTGATGGGTTTAAGAATTTTTTACCAACAGTCAAAAGCTTTTTGGCTTCATCGGGATTTTCATTAAAACGATTAGCTTGATTTTTATAAAGATTCGTTAAAATCGAAAGTTCTTCTTTCTTCGGAAATCGACTTAAAGCTAGTCGAAATCCGTAGCCAATCTGCCCTTCTAAAGAATCACCCCCTTCTTGCTGCATGCGTTGCGCCAATATTTTGGATGCTTCTACGAATTGCGTGTCGTTCATCAGTACCAAGGCCTGTAAAGGGGTGTTCGTGTTTTCTCGTTTTACGGTACATACCTCGCGGGATGGTGCGTCGAAAGCCGACATTGCAGGATGTGGTGAGGTACGGCGAATGAAGGTGTAAAGTCCCCTGCGATAGAGGCTGTCTCCCTCTGATTCGACATACCTTAATAATTGATGTGAGAAATTACTTTTTTCGATCCACAGGTTTCCTGGTTGATAGGGGCGAACACTTTTTCCACCCACATCGCGCACTAACAATCCGCTAGCGGCAAGCGCATTGTCACGAATCATTTCTGCAGGCAGGCGGTAACTACTACTTCTGGCCAGGTAGCGGTTTATGGGGTCTTTTTCATAGATCTTTTGGTCGATTTGGGATGACTGTCGATAAGTATGCGATAACACCATGGTTTTTAAAAGAGCTTTCACATCCCAACCATTTTCCATAAAAGATACTGCCAGCCAATCTAACAGTTGTGGATGACTCGGTAAGGCTCCTTGTACTCCAAAATCTTCCGGAGTGCTGACCAATCCGCTACCAAATAGCATTTGCCAGTACCGGTTTACCGTGACGCGGGCGGTAAGGGGGTTGTCTGCAGAGCATAGCCATTGTGCCAGCCCTAAGCGATTTTTAGGATATTCTTCAGAAAAGTTTGGTAAAGCTTCCGGTGTGTTCGCCTTTACTTCGTAAATCGGTTGCTCGTATTCTCCACGGGCATAGGCAAATGTGGTTCTTTTTTCGGGCATTTCTTCCATCACCATGATTTCCATCACCGGCATCATTTGTGCCAACCATGCATTGCGAAGGTCCTTTAGCTCTTTTTCAATGTTTTGAATTACTTCGGACTGATTAATCCAGAATTCCCTTTCCGGTTTTTTGATTTCCGCAACCGGTAATGGGTCTTCGGCTTCTGCGATACCTTGTATTTCTAATGGAGACAAGTTTCTTGAGTAAATACGGATGTCGTCAATCTTACCTTGAAAAATTCCGTTTTCCCCTGTCGAAAAACTGTAGTTTCTGGCTACTTTTATAGATCTTGTATATAAAGTATGTTCTTTATCTTTAATGGATTTTATGCTCTTGTAGAGCCGGTCATACGGACTAGTTGTAGGTTGCTCCTTGCCATCAATAAAAAGTTTTAGCCCTTTTGCCTTTCCAGATCCATCGTAGGTAAAGGCAACATGACGCCAAGTGTTCAAGTTGATCGAATCTTTCGAAATCACCTGTATGTAGTTGTGTGGTAAGGAGCTTACCAGTCGTGCATTCAAATGGTTCAGGCTGTCGAGATAAAAATCCCAACCCCGCCATAGGCTGTTTTTCCCGCCCACGGTACCCAATAATGTCTGGGTTTTTCCTGCTTTCCTTTTCTTGGTGTTCAACCAAAGACTGCCAGAAAATTTATCCGTCCATTCGAAATTTGGGGTGTTATCGATATATATTTCGTCATATTCTCCGGTGAATTCAAGTGCATTTCCCTTTTTTCCGGAAACCACTTTAGGGGGTGCTATTGAAGTTACTTTTTTATTGCGGTCGATGACATACCGATTATCGGTATTGGGTTTGTTTGAAACGTTGTCGAACGGATAGTGACTTATGAGTCCTTTTTTATAAAAGTCATTGGGCAACTGCTTCATATAAGCGTCCAAGTCCGCCAGCTCTTTTTTAGTGAGCTGTAATTGCTGTTCTTTATGCTGAATTTCGTTTTTTAGACTGTCAAGTGTTTGGTCGGTTTCATTATCGGTGAGGGCTAACATCGGACCTGAATTGACGTCATTTCCGGTGACGCCCAACTCTTTGATATTATCGAAGAAAGCGGTCATCTCAAAGTAATCTTTTTGGGAAATAGGGTCGAATTTATGATCGTGACAACGGGCGCAAGCTACGGTGAGTCCCATAAAGGCGGTGCCTACCGTTTCTGCTCTGTCCCAAACGGAGTTCAACCGGTTTTCCTCATCAATTGCGCCACCCTCGCTAGTACTGGGGTGGTTACGGTTGAATGCAGTGGCCAATTTTTGCTCTTTGGTTGATTCTGGCAGAAGATCGCCCGCCAATTGCCACGTAATAAATTGGTCGTAAGGCATATTACGCTTAAACGCACTAATGGCCCAATCGCGCCAAGGCCACATCATTCTAGCGCCATCGGCATGTTTTCCGTGGGAATCGGCATATCGCGAAAGATCCATCCAGTCTAAGGCAAGGCGTTCGGCGTTCGCATCTGTATTTAACAACTTGTCTACCACATTCTCATAAGCATCTGGACTTTCATCATTTAGAAAAGCGTCGATTTCAGAAATTGTAGGGGGGAGTCCGGTGAGATCCATGGTGACCCTACGCAATAACCTTTCTTTATTTGCTTCGGGAGACGGAGCAAAGCCCTTTTGTTTTAAAGTAAGTTGAACAAAAAGATCAATCTCGTTAATGCTTTTCCATGTGCTATCTGCGGGCTGAGGAATTTCTGGTTTTTCGGGTTTCACAAAAGACCAATGATCCTTCCATTGCGCACCTTGTTCAATCCATTTGATAATTGTGGCTTTTTCTGTCGGAGTTAGTAAAAGGTTTGATTCCGGCGGAGGCATGACCTCTTCCGGATTATCACTGAGTATTCTTATGATGCTCTCACTCTGGGCAGGATTTTCGGAAACGAAAGCATGATTTCCATTACTGAGCGTGGCAAACGCTTCCTCTTCAAGGTCTAAACGTAATTCGGCTTTTCTACTATTTTTATCTGGGCCATGACAGGCGAAACAGCGATCGGAAAGAATAGGTTTTACGTGAAAATTAAAGTCAATGGTCTCAGGAAGTTCATCGTATGCAATTTCTACATCTTTCGGAAGACTTAACGAACATGAGGCAGCAAGAAAACCCAAAAAAATTAATACAATTCTAAGACCGGACATTTAGGTGTTTATAATAGCCACCTAAAATACATATTTTATTTAGATGTATTGTTTTTAAGGGAATCTGTGTGACTTTTTCAATAAGAACAACAATTTTTTTAGAATCCATCAATCGTGTATGGGGTTGTTTCCTTCTATTGTTTTATAATTCAGATTATTTAAATTTTTGGAGACCGAAAATTAGTTTTACATTTGCGCCCAGTTTTAGGGATATTAGCTCAGTTGGTTTAGAGCGCTGCCTTGACAGGGCAGAGGTCACTGGTTCGAATCCAGTATGTCCCACTTTTTGCTTCCTATTTCGTGTATCGTATATTTTAGCTTAGAAAAAACTTGTTCTCAATTCTTTTTGCTATTATCGTTAGGTAGATGGACGGATAAAACATCAAATCCAACTATTTTTAGGTTTTTCATTACGATTGCCCATACACGACCCACAATCATTTGTTATTTTTGAGCGTTGATAAATGCGGTAGTTTCTGAATTTTTTTAGAAGTTCGTATAATCCTTGAACATGCTGAACAAAGGCATTAAATTTTTAATTGAAAACAAACTCATAGCTTTTATTTTGCTGGGGTTGTTTTTGATTTGGGGTGCTGTGCATTCGCCATTTAATCTGGGGGTCGACTTTTTACCCAAAGATTCTGTGTCCGTTGATGCCATTCCAGATATTGGGGAAAACCAACAAATTGTCTATACGCGATGGGACGGACAATCACCTCAAGATATCGAAGACCAGATTACTTATCCCCTAACTTCCAATTTGCTGGGCGTTCCCGGCGTTAAAACGGTTCGAAGTTCTTCGATGTTCGGCTTTTCCAGTATCTATGTCATTTTTGAAGAAGGTGTAGATTTTTACTGGGCCCGGAGTCGAATCTTGGAAAAAATAAATGCACTGCCATCAAATGTTCTGCCCGATGGGGTCAAACCGACCCTTGGTTCTGATGCCACGGCCTTGGGCCAGATTTTTTGGTATACCTTGGAAGGTAGAGATGAAAAAGGGAATGTCACCGGTGGGTGGGATCTTCACGACATCCGTAGTATTCAAGATTTTTATATAAAAAATGCGCTCTCTTCGGCAAGTGGGGTTTCAGAAGTAGCTTCGATAGGGGGTTATGTTCAAGAATACCAGATAGATGTCGATCCCGAGTTGATGCGGCAATATGCGGTAACCCTTTCAGAGGTTATAAAAGCTGTTAAAGAGAACAACAAAGATGCGGGTGCCAAGACTTTGGAGATTAACCAAGCGGAGTACTTTGTTCGCGGATTGGGATATGTCAAGAGTATAGAAGACCTTGAAAACGCACAGGTTAGAACCACGAATTTCACCCCTATTCGTATCAAAGATATTGCTCGGGTTACCATGGGACCAGCCGAGCGCAGAGGTATTCTTGATAAAGGCGGAGCCGAGGTAGTCGGCGGAGTAGTGGTTTCACGATACGGGGCTAATCCAATGCAGACCATTGATAAGGTAAAGCAAAAAATAAGGGAAATTGCACCAGGGCTGCCATCTAAGGTTTTGAAAGATGGGAGAACCTCGCAACTTACAATTGTACCTTTCTATGATCGTACGGTCTTGATCGAACAAACGTTGAATACCCTTGGCGAAGCACTGACATACGAAGTGTTGATTACCATTTTGGTTGTTCTCGTTTTGTTATTTAATCTTCGCGTTTCCATACTAATTTCGAGCTTGATGCCCATTGCGGTTTTAATGGTCTTTATTGCCATGAAGCTTGGTGGGGTTGATGCAAATATTGTGGCGTTATCGGGTATAGCCATAGCTATAGGTACTATGGTCGATATGGGAATTATTCTATCAGAAAATATTGTACGGCATCTCGATTTAAAGAAGGATAACGAAACTGTTGATCAAGTGGTTTACACCGCTACGACCGAAGTTTCGGGGGCTATTCTTACGGCTGGTCTGACCACTATCATTAGCTTTATTCCAGTTTTTACGCTTACCGGTGCCGAGGGAAAATTGTTCACACCTTTGGCATTTACTAAAACGGCGGCATTAACCGCTTCGATGATTATTGCTTTGTTTTTGATTCCACCGATTGCTGCCCAGTTGTTTCGCGAAAAGCGCTTGAACAATGGAATGGTTTTGGCTTTCAATATTTTAATTATTGTTTTAGGAATTGCAGGCCTGTTTTTCGGTAACTACTTGAGCAGTATACTCATAGTTTTTGGGATAATTGGCTTGCTGGGAAAACTTCAAAAAATTACGGAAACACAAGTACAATTATTCCGAATGATTTGGAGTGTGTTGGTTATCATAATTTTGTTGGGGTATTATTGGCGTCCCTTGGGTTACGGCAACAATACCTTTGCAAATTTATTTTTTGTCGCGGTGCTTTGTGCAATCGTAATCGGTGGCATTCTGCTGTTCAAACAGTATTACGAACGTATTCTGGTATGGGCGCTGCAATACAAGTTATGGTTTTTGAGCATTCCTGCTGTGTTATTGGTGTT
Organism: Kriegella aquimaris; assembly: GCF_900103215.1. Taxonomy (GTDB): domain Bacteria; phylum Bacteroidota; class Bacteroidia; order Flavobacteriales; family Flavobacteriaceae; genus Kriegella; species Kriegella aquimaris. Next base: position 222,251 of record NZ_FNGV01000004.1, on the reverse strand, counting down.
AGGGCTTTTGATTATGGGAAATACAGGGAAGGAATTTATGCCCTCCTTGGATGAAGGAGCATATCTCTTGATGCCGACTTCAATGCCCCATGCCGGAATAAGTGAAAACAAGCGAGTATTAAAACAGTTGGATATGGCCGTTGGTCAGCTTCCCGAAATAGAGACTGTCGTAGGAAAGGCAGGTCGGGCAGAATCTTCATTAGATCCGGCCCCGCTCTTCATGTACGAAAATGTTATTTTTTATAAGCCAGAATTTATGCTGGACGCAAATGAAAATCCCATTACGTTCCGTACGAATGCAGATGGACTTTTTGAAACTAAAAGTGGGGCATTTGTTACTTCTGGAAGTGGATACGATGCAAAAGACCTTATCGAAGAAAAGGGTGGGGAGTTTTATAGAAATTGGAGACCGGAAATAAAGAACAAAGGAGACATTTGGGACGCCATAGTGGCTGTAACGAAATTGCCAGGGGTAACCTCGGCACCTAAATTACAACCGATAGAAACTCGGCTGGTGATGTTGCAGACGGGGATGCGTGCTCCTATGGGGATAAAGGTAAAGGGACAAGATTTAAAGGAAATAGAAGCATTCGGATTGGAACTGGAATCCATTTTGAAGAAAGTTCCAGGTATAAAGAAAGAGGCTGTTTTTGCCGATCGTATAGTGGGGAAACCTTATCTTCTGATTGATATCGATCGCGATAAGATATCCCGATACGGGGTTTCCATTTCCGAGGTACAAGAGGTATTGGAAGTTGCCGTTGGCGGCAAAGTGCTTTCGCAAACTGTTGAGGGAAGGGAGCGGTATGGTATACGGGTGCGCTATCCGAGGGAACTTCGAGGAAGCCCAGAAGATTTGCAGAATATTTATCTGCCTTTATCGAATGGTACATCGGTTCCACTCTCGGAGTTGGTATCCCTTCGATATGAACAAGGGCCACAGGTTATCAAAAGTGAAGACAGTTTTTTGGTCGGCTATGTCTTGTTCGATAAAGAAAACAATTTTGCAGAAGTAGATGTTGTTGAGGCGGCCAAAGGGGCAATACAGAAAAGTATTGACAACGATGAAATAAAAGTTCCTCAGGGTGTTAGTTATCAATTCGCCGGTACCTATGAGAATCAATTACACGCCGAGAAAACCTTGTCTTTTGTAGTACCTTTGGTTTTATTGGCTATATTTTTGATACTGTACCTACAATTTCGTTCAGTATCCATTTCATTAATGGTTTTCACAGGTGTTGCTGTGGCCTTTGCAGGAGGTTTTATACTGCTTTGGCTATATGGTCAATCTTGGTTTATGAATTTTGGTGTTGCCGGAATGAACATAAGAGAACTTTTCAATATGGGAACCGTGAATTTGAGCGTTGCCGTTTGGGTGGGATTTATAGCGCTTTTTGGCATAGCTACAGATGATGGAGTGGTAATGGCAACATATTTGAAACAGACTTTTGAGAAAAATACGCCAACGGATGTAAAGCAGATACGAGCAGCCGTATTGGAAGCGGGAAAAAAGCGTATTCGCCCCTGTTTGATGACTACCACGACGACCATTTTGGCGCTGTTGCCCATTTTGACGGCTACCGGTAGGGGAAGCGATATTATGATTCCTATGGCTATTCCTAGCTTTGGTGGTATGTTGGTCGCTCTGATTTCTTTGTTTATTGTGCCCGTTCTCTTTAGCTGGTACAAAGAATGGACTTTGGTATCGGAAAATAAGCATAAAATTAAATGACCATGATAAAAAAATATGGTACATATTTAGCAGTTTTGGCAGTCGGCCTAGTATTGGGGTATTTCATTTTTGGAAACTCTGGCAATCATGCCGAGCAACATGGGCATGAGGTCACTTCTGAAAATAGTGTAATGTGGACCTGTTCTATGCACACTCAAATTATGCTTCCTGAAAAGGGGAGTTGTCCGTTGTGCGGCATGGATTTGATTCCCTCGGAAACGTCGACCATGGTTACTAACCAATTCAAGATGTCTGAGGAAGCCCTAGCACTTGCCAATATTGAAACAATCACGGTGGGAATGGGTGAACTACAGAACAATCAACTCACACTTTCCGGAAAAATTACGGCCAATGAAAAGACCAACGGTATTCAAACTACAGTATTTGATGGTCGTATAGAAAAATTGAATGTCAATTATGTTGGCCAATATGTAAAGAAGGGACAACAATTGGGGTATATCTATTCACCTGATCTTTACCTTGCCCAAGATAAGTTGTTAACTTCAGCGTCATATAAAGATTCGCATCAGAAATTATATGATGCCGCCCGTAATACATTAGGACTTTGGAAAATGACGGACGAACAGATTAATGAAGTTCTTCGGACGAAAAAGCCCATGATGAAATTCCCCATTTATTCAGATGTTTCAGGAACGGTTACCGAGGTTTTAGCGACAGAAGGCAATTGGTATAAAGTAGGTGATCCATTATATAAAGTATCTAATCTCTATACGGTATGGGCGGTTTTTGACGCCTATGAGAATCAGCTTACAGCATTAAAGCAAGGCCAGAATATCACTATAGTATCCAATGCCTTTAATGATGAGTTGCAGGCGAAAATTTCATTTATAGAACCCGTTCTGAACGATGCGCTAAGAACAGTTTCGGTTAGAGTAACTTTGAATAATAAAGACCAATTATTGAAGCCCGGAATGTTCGTACAGGGCCAAGTAGAAGTAGTCGATGATGAACAGGCCCTGACTGTGCCGAAATCAGCTGTTTTGTGGACAGGAAAGCGATCATTGGTTTATATCAAACCCAATCCAGATCTTCCTGTATTTGAGATGACCGAAGTCACCTTGGGCAACGCCATTGGTAATTCGTATGTTATTTTGAGTGGATTGTCAAACGGGGATGAGGTTGTGGTCAATGGGACATTTACGGTTGACGCCGCCGCTCAGTTGCAAGGTAAGAAATCGATGATGAGTAATAAAATGTCAGTCAAAACCGATGAGGTTATGATGGATGGTCATACGGATGCCATGCATTTTAAGGGGGATTTTATAAATAAATTTACGAAGGCCATACATGTTTATATTGATTTAAAGGACGCCTTGGTGGCAACTAATGCCGATAAATCGATGGAAAAGGCAAAGGTGTTATTATCGCAATTGAACGAAATTGATAATACGATGCTGGAGGAAGCAGTACAAATACCGCTCGAAAATATCAAGACAAATGCTAAGCATATTTCAGAAACTAATGATATCAAAGTACAGCGACAATATTTTAAGCCACTGTCCGAGGGTATGGTGGCCATCACCTCTAACTTCAGTGACCTTGACCAGCCAATATATGTTCAGTTTTGTCCTATGGCAGATGGCAATAAAGGGGGTAATTGGTTGAGCTTCCAAGATCAAGTCAGAAATCCTTATTTTGGAGATATGATGTTGACCTGTGGAAGTGTCACAAAAACCATTCAATAATTATAGAAGGTTTAATAGCCGCTCAAGGGCCATTCCTCTTGATCCTTTGATAAGAATATGGCTTTTTGCTGGCAGAGACTCTTTTTCGAGATAAGAAGATATGGCCTCAAATGAATCGAATTTTTGATGTGCCGTTTTTACTTCGAAGAAATTCTCCCCTATCAGAAATACCTTTTCAATATTCATTTTAGCGACCAAGTCGGCAATATATTGATGCTCTTGTGCCGCAGATTTGCCGAGCTCGAACATGTCGCCTAAGAATGCAACTTTAGGATTATTCCCCATCGCATCAAAGTTCTGTAAAGCTGCTTCCATACTTGTAGGATTGGCGTTATAGGCATCGAGAATAATCTTATGGCTGTTTTTCTTGATTATTTGAGAGCGATTGTTTTCAGGAACATAAGATTCAATCGCAGCTTTAATATCCGGTAATGACACATTAAAATATTTACCGATAAGCACTGCGGCTGCACTGTTCGTGAAATTATAGCTTCCGACCAATTGGGAAGATATAATACTGTCTTCGGTTTTGAGTTTTACAAAAGGATCAGCGCCAAAAAACTCGATTTTATGAAACCTTTGCTTCTCAGTGCTAAAACCATATTTCTTTATATAACCGCTTAGCTTGGCCATTTGAACGGAGTCATCGGCGTTCATGAAAATAGACTTGTCATTTCTAATTAAATAGTCGTAGAGCTCACTCTTTGCTTTGATTACTCCTTCTTGACTGCCAAACCCTTCAAGATGAGCTTTACCGAAATTGGTAATGTATCCGAAATCGGGCTGCGCTATCTTACAGAGAAAAGCAATTTCTTCCAAATGATTGGCGCCCATTTCAACAATAGCTATTTCAGTATCTTTCTTAATGGTCAGCAAAGTCAGCGGTACACCAATATGATTATTTAAATTGCCTCTTGTAGCGGTGGTTTTATATTTTTTGGAGAGTACGACGTTTATCAATTCTTTCGTGGTGGTTTTACCGTTGCTGCCCGTCAAAGCGATTATTTTGGCCTCGCAATAATTTCTGTGGTAAGTCGCCAATTCTTGAAGTGTTTGTAATACATCGTCTACAACAATGAACGTGTTTGAGGTGGCATATTCTTTTTCGTCCAGTATAACATATGCGGCTCCTTTCTCAAGAGCTTGAGCGCCATATTTGTTTCCATTAAAATTATCACCTTTCAAGGCGAAAAAGATACAATTGGCACCAATCGTCCTAGTGTCAGTGGAAATATTTGGAGATTTCAAAAATAACGAATGTAGTTCTGGTATGGTCATTTATAAAAGTCGTAGAAGGAAAAAATAAATATTTAAAGTTTGACAGTGACCAGCGGTCACTGTTTATTTAATGCATAAAAATAGTTGCTTTTTGGATAACCTGTACCCTATTAAAGGCAATTAATTCTTTTAATGGCTTTATGTTGAAAGGGCCTTTGGCTGATAATTTGTTTTTTGTATCTGTCAGCATAAGAGTGGTTTACGGTTTTTCGCAACCCAAGGGGTCGGAAACAAAAAAGGCCTCGATTTTATCAAGGCCTCCTTTCTTATGTTGTATAAGCTTACTTTGCTTTTTTACCACGTGGGGTCTTATTCTTTGTTTTAGATTTAGAGCCAACTCTTGACATGGCACATCTGAAACCGATATCATCTGTGGCCATATATTGTGGTAAATATCTTCTTTGTGCTGGATCCAACCAATACGCTCGGTCGCTCCAAGAACCTCCCTTGTAGACGCGAACTTCATCATTTATCAATGTGGTTCTGTCATTAGAAGTGTCATACTGACGATTAAGGTTTCCGTCTGCATCACGTTCAACTGTGTGTTTCGGTGAATTGTACATTTTTTTAGAATCGTCTTGTTCTTCATCTTCATCGCTAAATCGATCGAAGAAACGCGATGAACCTGGGTCACCATCTCGGTATCCTCTGTTGTCACTTGACGAGAAATTAGTTCTTAGATAAGTTTCCTGCTCGTCTACTGGAACCATTTTTATCTCACCTGGCAAATTTACGGCTACTACTTTACCGTTCGGTAAGGTATCAAAGATTATAGAATCTCTTAGTATGGTCACTTTCCCATCTTTACCAATAGCAGATTTCATGTAGATGTTTCCTCTGTAGTAGTTGAAATCACTTACTTCATCATCTACTATGGGTCTATAAACATCGGCTACCCACTCAGAAACGTTACCCGCCATGTCGTACAATCCTAAATCATTGGGCTTATATGACATTACTTGTGCGGTGATATCCGCTCCGTCATCGGACCATCCTGCGATTCCACCGTAATCACCTTTTCCTTGTTTGAAGTTGGCTAATTGATCACCTCGACCGACACGTTGTCCGTTTCTTGTGTATTCGCCATCCCAAGGATATTTTTTTCTACCTCTATAGTTGTTGTATTCACGACTGCCTTGATTTGCTTGCGCAGCATACTCCCATTCCGTTTCTGTTGGTAAACGATACTCGGGCATTATGATACCGCTACTTCTTTTTGCAAAGGTATTGGTGCTGTCTTTTTTCATTTTGCCTTGAAGCGAATCGATTTGTCCGTTGTAAACTGATTCAGGTCTATTTAGATAAGCTTCGGTACTGAACGTTCCTTGCACTTCTCCAGTCGCTGCTTGATATTTAGCATCTTCAGAAAGATAGCCTTCCCTTTCCAACATTACTTCGTTGACACGGTCAGTTCTCCATTCTGCAAATTATGTAGCCTGAATCCAGTTAACACCCACTACCGGATATTCGGCGTATGCAGGATGTCGTAAATAATTATTGGTCATGGTCTCATTGAAGCCTAAACGGTTTCTCCATACCAAGGTATCAGGAAGTGCTCCGGTATAAATGTTTGTATATTTTGGGTTTTCGGGAGGATAAACACTCTTCAAATAGTCAAGATATTCTAAATACATCACATTGGTGACTTCGGTTTCGTCCATATAAAAAGACTGAACGTGTTGCGAACTCGGTGTATTGTTCCAGTCGTGCATTACATCATCTTGAACCTGACCTTTGGTGAATGTGCCTCCTTCAACAAATACCAGACCAGGAGCAGTTTCTTGCTCTTTAAAATCGGTATTGTACTGGAAACCACCTTCCTTGGCATTTATTTTCCATCCAGTAGCCCTCGATACGTTTTTGGAAGATGACGATGATTTTTTGCAGCTTGTAACTGAAAAACCTCCCGCTATTACTGCACAAGAAAGTACAATTTTTATAAACTGTTTTTTCATAATAAGGTCTTGAGTTCAAATAAATAAACTACGACAAGGTAGTCTGGAATTTGTATTTTGATTAATTTTAGCATCAGTTTCGGCATATAAAACGGTGATTTTCACATAATATTTTATTCCGAAAAAAAAATCTTAAATCGGGTTGAACATCCTTTCAAAATCACAACGATGTTTCTAATCTTCATAACGGATCAAAACGCAATATAGTATGAACAATCGGTTTTCTTTTCCACATCAACGATCAAATAGTACCGTTAAGGATTAAAAAACTAATTTTAAACCGAAGAATCGATATTTTTGACCGAATTTATATGTTGTTCGTCACGAATTCAAAAAATAATGTATTCGCTATATAAGATAATCGGTAAATGCTCGTTTACATGTGTAGTTCAAAATCAAAGAACTTTGTAACAGGGAACCAAAACTTTGACACTAAAAGATGAAGAAATTAGCAGTATTTTTACTTTTGACCACAGTATTCAAACTAGCGGCCCAAGAAGAACAAAGGGTAATAACAACTGCAGTTCCTTTTTTGACTATTGCAGCCGACGCCCGATCTGCTGGGATGGCTGATATGGGAGTCGCCACATCTGTTGATGCATTTTCGCAACAATGGAATTCTGCAAAGTTTGCTTTTGCCGAGCGAAAAATGGGCATAGGAGTTAGTTATACACCCTATTTGGAAAGTGTCATCGCCGACATCGGACTATTAAGTGCAAACTATTATAATAAAATTGATGACCAAAGCGCGTTTGCGCTTAGTTTACGCTATTTTACCTTAGGGGAAATAGAACTAAGACAAACCCTTGATGATGGGGGAACGATAGTAAAACCGAATGAATTGGCCTTTGATGGTTCTTATTCCTTAAAATTGAGCCCAACATTTTCAATGGGCGTAGGTGCGAGATATATTCGGTCGAATTTGAAATTACCTCAAGAAGGATCAATAGATTCAAAAGCAGCAAGTACTTTCGCGGTAGATGTTTCAGGTTATTATCGATCAAGAGAGATCGCTTATAATAGTTTTGATGGTCGTTGGAGGGCGGGATTTAACCTTTCCAATCTAGGAGGTAAGATTGCATATGATGAAAATGGGCAAGAGAATTTCATACCTACCAATTTAAAGTTTGGTGTAGGTTTTGATTTTATTCTGGATCAAGATAATGTTCTTGGACTTACCTCGGAATTCAATAAATTATTAGTGCCAACACCTCAAGATTTTAATGGTGACGGACAACTCGATAGTGCCGATAATGATGAATATCAAGATATCGGTTTTTTTAGTGGGGTCTTTAAATCTTTTGGTGATGCCCCTGATGGTTTTGGGGAAGAACTTAAAGAATTTACATGGGCATTGGGTGCCGAATATACCTATCAAGATGCGTTTATGCTGAGAACGGGATTTTTTAACGAGAGCGAAGAAAAAGGTTATCGTAAGTTCTTTACCTTGGGTGCCGGATTTAAATTTAAGTCCGCCCAGGTTGATTTGGCCTATTTGTTTTCGGCCTCTAAAGTGCGCAACCCTGTAGAAAATACGTTACGGTTCTCACTTACCTTCAATTTAGGTGATGAATTTTACAATGATTAAGTAAACAGATTCATAATACCAATTTCATAGCCTGCTCATGCAGGCTTTTTTATTCTTGAATTTATTGTATTTGGGGTCCTAAAGAAATAAAGTAATTTTAAAGACTAACATAAGCATTTTTGCCTGCAGAATTTCCCCAGCGAAAGGTGATGCGTATATGCTTAGTGAAATAACCGAATATTAATGTTTTTGCTAAATGAGAAAACAAAAAATAACTATTGAACTAACCGTGTTCGATACAATCGAAGAGTTGTCTTCGGCCAACCAAGAACTGATGCGATTGGCAGTAAAAGCTAGGAAAAATGCCTATGCACCATATTCAAACTTCGAAGTAGGTGCGGCGGTACTATTGGAAAACGGGGAAGTTGTAATCGGTAACAATCAAGAAAATGCCTCGTACCCTTCTGGTTTATGTGCAGAACGGGTTGCAATTTTTCAAGCAGGAGCAAAATATCCGGGAATTTCGATTAAGTGTATCGCGATTTCAGCTACATCGAAGAACTATACTGTCGATAAACCGGCAGCTCCCTGCGGTAATTGTCGCCAAGCAATTTCCGAATACGAGGTGAAACAAAGAAGCCCGATCAAACTGTTTTTAATGGGAGAGACTGGTGAGGTGGTCGTATGTAATTCGCTTGCAGACATTCTTCCACTTGCCTTTGACAATTCATTTTTATAGTGAATTAATGTAAGAATAACCCTGTTGTTTTGATTTCGCAATAAGATAAGGGGCGTGCCCCGTGTTTGTTTTTCCGTCAAGCTTTTGACTTTATTGTTTTATCGATTCATTTATATGTGTATTTTTGTTTCCTGATTTTCGCTATCTTGATGCTGTTAAAGTCGATGCGAAGCCTAGAAAATTTAAACTAAACACCGATTAATGGAAAAAATAACCAAAGAGACCTACCTGAAGTGGTATGAAGACATGTTGTTCTGGAGGAAGTTTGAAGATAAACTTGCTGCAGTATATATTCAGCAAAAAGTTCGCGGATTTCTTCATCTATATAATGGGCAAGAGGCTGTTTTGGCAGGTGCTTTGCATGCCATGGACCTTACCAAAGATAAAATGATAACCGCGTATCGAAACCACGTTCAGCCCATAGGAATGGGGGTTGATCCCAAAAGAGTAATGGCAGAGCTTTATGGAAAAGTAACCGGCACATCTCAAGGAATGGGAGGGTCGATGCATATCTTTTCAAAGGAACATCGGTTTTATGGAGGTCACGGCATTGTCGGTGGACAAATACCTTTAGGTGCCGGTATTGCTTTTGCGGACAAGTATTTCAAACGAGATGCAGTAACATTATGCTACATGGGTGATGGAGCGGTTAGACAGGGTTCTTTTCATGAAGCCTTGAACCTCGCGATGCTTTGGCAGTTGCCAGTTGTTTTTATTTGCGAAAATAATGGGTATGCGATGGGAACTTCGGTAGCCAGAACTTCACATTCTACAGAAATTTGGAAATTGGGCCTAGGTTACGAAATGCCTTGTGGGCCTGTTGATGGAATGGATCCCGTTACCGTAGCGCAAGAAATGAGCAAAGCTATCGAAAGAGCTAGAAGTGGTGGTGGACCAACTTTCTTAGAAATGAAAACTTATCGCTATCGTGGCCATTCGATGTCAGATGCACAGCATTATCGAACGAAGGAGGAAGTCGAGGAGTACAAAAAAATCGATCCTATATCCCAAGTGCTTACGGTGATAAAGGAAAATAATTACGCGACCGAGGATGAAATCAAAGAAATGGGCAAGCGGGTCAAGAGTAAGGTTTCTGAATGCGAGAAGTTCGCCGAAGAGTCTGATTACCCTCCGGTAAATCAATTATATGATATGGTCTATGAGCAGGAAGATTATCCATTCGTACAACATAAACAATAGGTAGATGGCAGAAGTAATAAACATGCCCAGATTGAGCGATACCATGGAAGAAGGTACCGTTGCAAAATGGCTTAAGAAAGTTGGAGATAAGATTGAAGAAGGAGATATTTTAGCTGAAATCGAGACTGACAAAGCAACCATGGAATTCGAATCTTTTCATGAGGGTACTTTGTTATATATTGGTATCGAAGAAGGTGATGGCGCCCCTGTTGATTCACTTTTAGCAATTATTGGTGAAGAAGGAGAAGATATTTCAAGTTTGTTGAATGGAGCAAGTGCATCTGCAGATACCGGTTCTGAGGCTGCTGAAAAAGATACGGAAGCAAAAGAGACAACTGCAACTAATGATACTGATGCTCAGTCCCCGGCGGTAGAGATTCCTGAGGGTGTAGAGGTGGTTAAGATGCCTCGATTGAGTGATACCATGGAAGAGGGTACGGTGGCGTCATGGTTGAAAAAAGTAGGAGATGAAGTAGAGGAAGGCGATATTTTGGCCGAAATCGAAACTGATAAAGCTACCATGGAATTCGAATCATTTTATTCCGGTACTTTATTATATATAGGCATTCAAGAAGGCGAGTCTGCACCAGTCGACGAAGTGTTGGCGATTATTGGCCCGAAAGGCACCGATGTTGATGCTGTATTGAATGCGGGAAGTGCTCCGAAAGAGGCTCCTTCCAAAGATAAACCTGCTAAGGTTACTGAAGAAAAAACGCAAACATCTACTTCTGGTTCAGAAACAAAACCAGTAAACGACGGACAGCGCATTTTTGTATCTCCCTTGGCCAAAAAGATGGCAGAAGATAAAGGTATTAATTTAAGCAATGTTCAAGGTACCGGTGATAATGGGAGAATAACCAAGAGAGACATTGAAAACTTTAAACCTGTAGAACAGCCTGCCAAAGTTGAGACTATAGCTCCCAAGGAGACAGCTGGCAGTAAGGCGGCTGCGCCAATAAATCTACCTGTTGGTGAAGAAGGTTTTGAAGATGTGAAGAATTCGCAGATGCGTAAGACCATTGCGAAACGATTGAGTGAATCTAAATTCACGGCTCCCCATTATTATTTGACTATTGAAGTCGATATGGATAATGCATGGGCATCGCGATTACAAATCAACGATTTGCCCGATACTAAAGTATCATTTAATGATATGGTGGTAAAAGCATGTGCCATGGCCTTGAAAAAGCATCCACAGGTAAATACCACATGGAACGGTGACTCAATGCGTTATAACCATCATGTGCATATTGGTGTTGCAGTTGCAGTTGAAGATGGTCTAGTTGTTCCGGTATTAAAGTTCTCTGACCAAATGAGTCTCTCACAAATAGGTGGCGCGGTAAAAGATATGGCCGGTAGGGCTCGAATTAAAAAACTGACTCCTGCCGAAATGGACGGAAGTACTTTTACAGTTTCTAATTTGGGTATGTTCGGTATACGAGAGTTTACATCGATTATCAATCAGCCAAATTCGGCTATTTTATCGGTAGGCGCTATTGTTGAAAAACCCGTAGTTAAGAAAGGTGAAATTGTGGTAGGTAAAACCATGACGGTAACATTGGCTTGTGATCACAGAACGGTTGACGGGGCTACTGGGTCTCAGTTTCTGTTGACACTACGGTCATTTTTAGAAAACCCGGTTACTATGTTGGCCTAGTCTTTTTATAACGAATTATGATTTGAACATCCGCCATTGGCGGATGTTTTCTGTTTTTAAACAATGCTCCGTCATTTTAACGATAAGATACTGCCTTTGAGCCTGTTCATTTTTAGTTTTATCGACTTACCCGTACCTTTCGCGATTGGTTGTTGTAAATTCAACATAATCGAATAGATAAAAGTGAGTTGTGCCATCCCCTTAGTTTAATAGGCATAAAAATTCTTTAAAATGAAAACATTTTACACAGTATTATTATTGGGCTTTTTAATTAGTTGCGGTAGTTCTAAGGTGGAGCAAGAAGTCGCATTGAACGAAACTGCTCGACAAGGTTCAAGTGCAATTACGAATATTATAGCGGAAACTAAAGATGGTGACTTGCCTGAAGAGAAAAGCTTATCAAATAGAAGTCCCATCACTGCGCAAAAAGACTTTTCCAGTAAGGAAGAAGTAGCGGAAATAATGAATTTCTTGGCATCTGACGAATTACAGGGTCGTGAGACCGGTAGTGAAGGTATAGCCAAGGCCGCAAATTTTATCGAGACAAGTTTCAAAGAAAATGGGATAGCCCCTTATTTTTCTTCTTATCGCGATACTTTGGTCAATTTTGATCAACCGGCTTTTAATGTTGTTGGATTTATCGAAGGGAATGACCCGCTGCTTAAAAAGCAGTTTATTATTATTGGTGCGCATTATGATCATATAGGAACTTTGGCCGAAGAAAATGGTGATAGTATAGCCAATGGAGCTAACGATAATGCCTCAGGAACAACAACCGTGTTAGAACTTGCCCGGTATTTTGGCGCAACACATGATAACAGGCGTAGTATAATTTTCGCACTCTTTAGTGCCGAGGAGAAAGGGCTTGTAGGATCTAAGCACCTAGCTCAGAAATTGAAAGCACAGAATTTGAACCTTTATGCCATGTTAAATTTTGAAATGGTAGGAGTGCCCTTGGCAGGGAGAAATTATGATATGTACGTGACCGGTTACCGAAATTCTAACTTGGCGGAAATATGCAACCGATATGCAAAAGAAAAACTGTTCGGCTTTCTTCCTTCGGCAGCCGACATGAATCTTTTTCAACGGTCTGATAACTATCCCTTCTTTACTGAATTTAATGTGCCTGCCCAAACTTTTTGTACCTTCGACTTTACTAATTTCAATCATTATCACAAGGTAGGTGATGAAAACGCCTTGATGGATTTTGACCATATGGCATCCATAATAAACAAAAGTATTCCAGTTTTAAAAGGTATTTCGAATTCACCTATCAAAGAGATTATTTGGCATCGTTAATATGGCAAACATTATAATTACAGGTACTAGTAGGGGCATCGGTTTTGAAATGGCAAAGCTTTTCGCAGATGAGGGGCACCAGGTTTTGGCACTTTCTAGAAATACTGCGCCTATAGCCGCTTTGAACCATAAGAATATATCTTCTTTTTCATTTGACCTCTTCAGCGTTATTGATTTGGAGAAACTAAAAACGTTTTTGAACGATCATTGGAACACCGTTGATATACTAATCAACAACGCTGGAAAATTGGTTAATAAGCCTTTCTTGGAAACTACTTTGAAGGAGTTCGAGGAGGTTTATAAGGTAAATGTTTTTGGGGTGGCGGAAATCACGAAAACAGTTATTCCCAAGATGCCAAAGAACGGTCATGTCGTCACCATAAGTTCAATGGGGGGAGTGCAAGGTAGTGTAAAGTTTCCTGGGCTTTCCGCTTATAGCAGTAGTAAGGCTGCGGTCATAACGCTAACGGAACTTTGGGCGGAGGAGTTTAAGGAAACAGGTCCTTCTTTTAATGTGTTGGCCTTGGGTGCCGTGCAAACTGAAATGTTACAGGAGGCATTCCCAGGATATCAAGCGCCTACCACGCCGCTCGAAATGGCTTCATATATTAAAGAATTCGCTTTGACAGGACATACGTTATACAACGGAAAATTGCTACAGGTAAGTAATAGTACTCCCTAAGAATAGCTCGCGAATACTTTCTCACCAAAATTCTATTTGGCTCCTTTGCCTGAAATTAAGCGGGCTATAAGTTGTGTCTGCGGAAATTGTTCCAATATTATTTTTAGAAAAACGGTCAATGGTATGGCCATGATCAACCCTGGGATACCCCAAATGAACCCCCATAACATAAGCATTACCAAAACCGTAATAATGTTAATGGAAAACGATTTACCCATTAGAATAGGCTCTAGAATACTTCCAAATAGCACCTGTACGCCTGTTATGATTAGAACGAAAAATAACAAATGACCGGTTGTATCCAATTCCACAAAAGCAAAAATACTGGTCAATATTACAGATATAAAAGAGCCTATCATTTGCACAAAATTGATTACAAAGGCGAAAAGACCCCAAAAAATAGGAAAACTTACGCCAAAGAAATAACATGCCACTCCGATGCCGATGCCGGTACCCAAACTCACTAAAAATTTAACTTTTATAAAAGTGATGAGGTCTTTTTCAATCTTCATGAATGTTTTCACAGAAGCGTGTTTCTGTTTTAAAATGGTAGAATTCAATAACTTTTGAACATTGATCGACTCAGCTAACCAAAGAACAACAAAAAAGGCGGTCATTAAACTCATCGTGAGAAAATTCCCAATAAAACCTAAGGTCGATCCAAAATTTTTCATGACATAATCCCTGTCGATAAAATGGTTTAGAACAGGTTCGTCTTCCGCATAAGGAATTCCAAATACAGTTTCTATTGATATCAGAAGGGTTTCAAGCTTAGTTTCTGCCTTTGCCAAGAATATTTCGTCGGTAGCCCGTATTTCGCGGCTTGAAAGCTGCACCAGTTCACCTCCAATTTTGAGGGCTCCTATTATAATGAGTACCACAATAAAGATACTTACCCCTTGTGACAGCCGTTTTTTACGTAGCCAACGCATTAGGGGTAAAAACAACAGGGCGATAAACATTGAAAATACCAAAGGAACGAGAATAAAGGAAAGTATCTTCAATAAGTAAAATACAAGCGGAATTACTATTATCAGTAATAACCTATTGGTGGTTCTCAAATTGTTCATTGAATGCTTTGATATAAAGACTTGCAAAGGTAAATGAAAGAAATATACTGCTGAGCTGAAATCAAAGAAATATGGGAAGATTTGCGCTTACAAATCAAAAAAACGGCAACTTTTGTTGTTTCAATAAAAAATCAGGAATAGTACACGCGGAGATTTCAGTATTCTGATTTTGAATTTCAAAAAAACTATACGTGTTGGTCAATTAGTATTGCATTTCCATCTGGGTCGGTTATCATCATGCTTGCAGGTCCTGAAGTATCTTCCTTTGCCTCGCTATCTAATTTCAGCCCTTTGTTCTTAAGTGTCTTTTGAATTTTCCTTACGTCATCGAATTCTTCAAGTTCATTTGCATTTTCATCCCACCCAGGGTTAAAGGTTAGGATATTATTTTCAAACATACCCTGAAATAATCCGATAAGGGCATTCCCGTTTTTCATAATCAGATAATTTTTTTCCAAATCACCTGCAAAAACTGTAAATCCGAGATTTTCATAGAATAACTTGGAAATTTTGATATCCTTTACAGAAAGACTTACTGAAAATGCGCCTAATTTCATGATGTTTATTTTTGTGAATGATGTTTAAGGACAATGTCTCCCATACATCTGTTTACATTCCAATTTAGATTATTCCAAGTTAAAAAAAAATTATGGATGCCCACAGTTTGTTTTTCCCATTTAATAAAACTTATTTTTGCCACAGTGGACAAGATATTGATCAAATATTTACCTGAAAGAGCAGTAAAGCCTTGTTTTAGCCTTATTGAGGAGACGGGAGTTCATTTGAAAATAGTGAACGAACGCGTCACAAGGCATGGCGATTATAGAAGATTACCCAGTGGTAGGCACCAGATCACGGTAAATGCGACCCTCAATAAATACAGATTCTTAATTACCTTGATTCATGAAATCGCACATTTGGTAGCTTTCGAGAAATATGGTCGCCGAATAAAACCGCATGGGGCGGAATGGAAACATACGTTTCAATATCTAATGGTACCCTATATACGCCCAGAGATTTTTCCGAACCAGCTATTGCCACTACTGGCACGGCATTTCAAAAATCCAAAAGCCAGCAGTAGCACTGATGCGCGATTGTCTATTGCGTTGCAACAGTTCGATGTACAACACACCGATAAAACCTACGTTTTTCAAATACCTTCAGGAAGCATTTTTCGTATTTACAATGGAAAATTATTTAAGAAGGGCAACAAACGGGTAAAGCGGTACGAATGTGTTGAAGTGACTACGGGGCGATTGTATTTATTTCAACCTAATGCAGAAGTTGAACTGATCAAAGAGTGATTTCTAACTTTGTTATTGGCATAAGTTTTAATAAATACATGATATACCGAATAACTGATTAATTTTGACTAAAAATAAGAAATGAAAAATAAAAACTACTACGCAGTATTAATGGCCGGTGGTGTTGGCTCGCGATTTTGGCCGATAAGCACATCGTCATACCCCAAACAGTTTCACGATATGTTGGGTACGGGCGACACCCTTATTCAAAAGACATTCAAACGGTTGAATAAATTTGTGCCTACCGAGAATATTTTAATACTGACCAATGAGCGGTATAATGATCTTGTGTTGGAGCAGCTACCTTTGGTTACCCAAGAGCAAGTAGTTTTGGAACCCGCTATGCGAAATACCGCACCTTGTATTTTATATGCCGCGCTCAAAATTCAAAAAATGAATAGCGATGCCGTAATGATTGTGGCTCCTAGTGATCATTGGATAGAGGACGAAGATGCCTTTGCCAAAGATGTCACGACCTGTTTTGAGAAGTGTGGAAATGAAGAAGTATTATGTACGTTGGGGATAAAACCAACCTTTCCGAATACCGGATTTGGCTATATCGAATTTGAGAAGGAGGGCAGTTCAGACCTCAAAAAAGTGCATCAATTTCGTGAGAAGCCCGATTATGAAACGGCAAAGGAGTTTTTAGCTCAAGGGAATTTCTTGTGGAATGCCGGTATTTTTATGTGGAGTGTGAAAACCATTGTTGACGCTTTTGAAAATTATCAGCCAAAACAATATCAGCTTTTCGAATCGGGCAGGTCATGTTACAATACAGAAGAAGAACGGGACTTTATTAAGGAGAATTATCCGAAGGCTGAGAACATATCGATCGACTATGCCATTTTAGAAAATTCAAAGTCCATTTTTGTGCTTCCGGCAACTTTCGATTGGAACGATTTGGGAACCTGGGGCTCGCTATATGATAAATTGGACAAAGATTCGAACCAGAATGCCATCGTAAATAGTAAAGTTATTTCACAAGATGCTTCGGGAAATATGATCCGTTCACCCAAGGATAAAATTGTGGTTGTCGACGGCTTGAAAGATTATATTATTGTTGACAAAGAGGAAGTATTGTTGATTTATCCGAAATCCAAGGAACAGGATATCAAACAGGTTTTAGGAAAGGTAAAAGATGCTTTTGGTGATAAATATGCATAAGTATGAGTGAAAAGGCAGAAGAAAACAAAGGCATTGCCCCTGATGAAGAACCTATCGAAAGTAGGGAAGAGGTAAAAAGAGATTTTAAAGGGCTATTAGAAAGCACTAAAGTATTTCTACACGACCTTTTAGATATTCGGCCCAATACGGATCAAGAGGCGACCAAAGAGGCTATAATAGCCGATATTCCCTTTAAAGGGCATACCTCATGGATTTTGATTTGTTCGATTTTCATTGCCTCTATTGGGTTGAACGCGAATTCTACGGCCGTAGTGATTGGTGCGATGTTAATCTCCCCGCTTATGGGTCCTATTTTAGGTGTAGGTTTGTCATTGGCCATTAACGATATCGATACGTTACGCCGTTCTCTAAAGAACTTTGCCGTTATGGTAGTCCTAAGTGTTTTGACGGCCTATCTGTTTTTTGCAGTTTTTCCCCTACGTGATGAATCGTCTGAACTTTTGGCGCGAACAGCACCAGATATCCGTGATGTGCTGATTGCCTTTTTTGGTGGTTTGGCACTCGTTATCGCTCGGGCCAAAAGAGGCACCATAGCCTCTGTTATTTTTGGTGTGGCTATTGCCACGGCTTTGATGCCGCCCTTATGTACCGTTGGTTTCGGAATTGCTATCGGTAATTTTGAATATGCCATGGGGGCGATGTACTTGTTTACCATCAATACTATTTTCATAGCGCTAGCGACCTTTTTGATAATTAAGCTTTTGCGTTTTCCTATGGTACGGTACGCCAATTCGCAAAAAAGAAGAAGAACGGCAAGAATCGCCTCAATAATAGCGATTTTGGTTATGATTCCGGCAGGGTATACTTTTTATAACGTTTTTCAGGAATCACGTTTTAAGAAACAGGCCAATGATTTTATTTCAGAAAAAATAATGCCCTATCAATTTTCAAAGGGTGGTAGATTTTTAAAAGACTTTTCAACTATTGAATATAACGATGGTAAAGATTCTTCGATAGAATTGGTTTTTATGGGGAATGAAACTATTCCGGAGAATATTATAGATACTTGGAATGCCCAAAAGGAGGAATTCTCTAAACTTACCCAATGTGATTTAAGAATAATTCAAGGGTCAAATAGTGCCGAGGTCGACCAATTCAAATACGTGAACGAACTTTATGAGTCACAAAAAAACCAGTTACTTGGAAAGGACGATAAGATCAAACTGCTTGAATCGGAGTTGTCACGTTTGCAGAAATTAGCGGCCAACCAGATTCCCTTTGCAGAGATAAGTGCCGAGGCCCGCGCCAATTATGAGAATTTATTGACTTTGAGCTATTCCCAGACCATTACCACAGACTTTAATACATTGGATACTATTCCCGTTTTCGAAGTAAAGTGGAAACCGGAAGTGGCACAGGAGCAAAAACAAAAAGATGCAGTAAAATTGACCGATTGGCTAAAACTGCGATTAAAAGACAACAAAATTCAATTGAAAGAGGTGACCATGGCTACGACCGAGAGCACTGAATAATCTCTGTGACCGCTGTTAATTACGTTCTTCGATATACATCTGCCGCACCTTTTTAAATAGGTCGGATGAGTATACGAAATTGGTAACCGCCTCGTTGTCGGTCTTAAATATTTCTTTGTTGGTGCCTTCCCATTCTTTTAGGCCATCTTTCAAAAAAATAATTTTTTTCCCAATTTCCATGACAGAGTTCATGTCATGTGTATTGATAACTGTAGTAATGTCATATTCTTCGGTAATTTCTTGAATCAAATTGTCTATCAAGATAGCTGTTTTGGGGTCGAGGCCTGAATTTGGTTCGTCACAAAACAAATACTTGGGGTGCATAACGATAGCCCTGGCTATCGCCACCCTTTTTTGCATTCCACCTGAAATTTCAGAAGGAAATTTATGATGTGCATCAACTAGGTTTACCCTTTTTAATACAAAATCAACGCGATCTTGCATTTCTGATTTTGACTGCTTGGTAAACATTTCTAAAGGAAACATCACATTACCGGAAACGCTCATTGAGTCGAATAGGGCGCTGCCCTGGAATACCATGCCCATTTCTTGACGCAATTCACGTTGTTGGTCTGCAGAAAGTTCGGTGTACACTTTGCCATCATAGCTGATAGTGCCTATTTCTGGTGTAAATAACCCCAACAGGCATTTTATAAAAACAGTTTTTCCCGAACCGCTCTGACCAATGATAAGGTTCGTCTTTCCTTGGTCAAAAGTGGTCGTTATGCCCTTGAGTACATGGGCTTCACCAAAAGATTTGTGTATGTCGTTGACCGCTATCATTAGCCCAATAAGAGTTGTGTGAGAATATAGTTTAAAATAATGATAACCACACTTGTCCAAACAAAAGATGTGGTACTGGCCTTGCCTACTTCCAGTGCGCCGCCACGCATATAAAATCCGTGAAATGAAGGAATGGTAGCAAGTACAAAGGCAAATACCAAGACTTTAATGAAGGAATAGGTTACGTGAAAGGGAATAAACTCGAGTTGAAGACCCTCAACAAAGTCGGCACTGGTCAAGAATCCGCCAAAGACCCCTGCCATCCATCCGCCAAAAATACCAACGAACATGGCTATAGCTATAATAAAAGGATATAGCATCAGCGCTACAATTTTAGGAAAAACCAAGTAATTCAAAGCATTGACCCCCATAACTTCCAGAGCGTCGATTTGTTCGGTCACCCTCATGGTGCCAATACTTGATGTAATATACGAACCTACTTTTCCGGCCATAATAATGGAGCAGAAAGTGGGAGCAAATTCTAATATAATAGATTGCCTTGTGGTGAAGCCAATCAGATTCTTTGGAATGATCGGGTTGGTAAGGTTTAGTGCTGTCTGTATGGCAACAACTCCACCGATAAAGAAAGAAATGAAAATTATTATGCCCATTGAACCATAGATGAGCTCGTCTATCTCTTTTAAAATCAGTGATTTCATTATGCTCCACTTGGTAGGCTTTCTAAAGACTTCCTTGATCATAAGGGCATAACTGCCAATCGATGCGAGATAGTTCATAAATTGATAATAGGCTTATTGACGTAAAAATAGCAATAAAGAATGAACTCGACTTGTGTTTTGATGTTTTAAGAGAAAAATTATGCGTTACATTTATCAAATCACTTGTTGCGAATACCATTATAAGACGAGTAGGAAAAGTGTTTAAAAACTACAAAATTCCGTCAACTTATCATTGATCTTTTAAGAGGTATTTTATTTACTTTTATAGCTTGAAAATATATATATAGTTATGACCTTAAAAAATTCTTTTGTACTGATTTTACTCGTTGCCTTGGCATGTATTCCTTTTGAAAGTTATGGACAGCGAAAATCAAAAAATAAAAAAGCAGTTGAACAAGCAATCAAAGGTGAACAAGCAGTCAATTTAAAAACTACCCCGAAATTAGTGGTCGGTATCGTAGTCGATCAAATGCGTTACGACTATATCACCCGTTTTTGGGACGACTACAATGAAGGGGGCTTTAAGCGTATGGTAAATGATGGATTCAATTGTAAGAACAATCATTACAACTATGCGCCTACCGTTACGGGCCCCGGGCATGCTTCGGTATATACAGGAACAACACCTGCCACACACGGTATCATTGCGAATAATTGGTATGATAAGGAATCAGGTGCCACTGTATATTGTGCTGGTGATGATAGTTACACTTCTGTAGGTACGACCTCGGATGACGGTAAAATGTCGCCCCATCGTTTATTGACTTCCACGATAACCGATCAATTACGGTTAAGCACACAAATGCGGGGCAAGACCATTGCCATGTCGATAAAAGACCGTGGTGCCGTGCTTCCGGGCGGTCATACTGCCAATGCTGCCTATTGGTTTCGTGGTAACGATGAGGGCAATTGGATCACCAGTAGCTACTATATGAAGTCATTGCCAAAGTGGGTCCAAGATTTTAATAACTCTAATGTAAAGGAGACATATAAAAAACCATGGACCACCTTAAAGAACATTAATGAGTATTCAGAGAGCGGTGCGGACAATAATGCCTTTGAAGGACTTTTTAAAGGAGAGACGGCTCCCATATTTCCACATGACCTTCCAAAACTTTGGGACGAGAATGGTAAGTTTGATATTATAAAGTCAACGCCTTATGGCAATAGTATTCTCGCTGATTTTGCCATTGCTGCTCTTGATGGAGAAAATTTAGGTCAAGACATGAACCCCGATTTCTTGGCGGTTAGTTTTTCCAGTACCGACTACGTTGGGCACAAGTTTGGTGTAAATTCAAAAGAAGTTCAAGATACCTATGTTCGTTTAGATCAAGATTTAAAACGTTTATTAGATGCCTTGGACAGGAAAGTCGGCGAGGGCCAATACACCGTGTTTTTGTCCGCAGACCACGGAGCCGGCCATGTACCCTCTTTTCTCATGGATCAGCGGTTGCCCGCAAGTTATTCGACATCTGAAGATATGGACGCCAAGTTTTCCGAGTTTGTGAAATTTACCTACGGTACTTCAGACTTAATTAAAAAAAGGTCGAATAGCCAAATTTTTCTAGATTATAAGGTAATCAAGAATCTTGATTTGGAACTTCGCGAAGTACAGGAGACCTTGGCCGCCGAACTTTTAGGATATCAAGACATTGAAAGGGTTTTTACGGGTTGTCAAATGTGGCAGAACGAATATACCCGCGGTGTGCCTTATCTTATGCAAAACGGATATAACCAAAAGCGTTCGGGTGATATACTTATAGTTCCGAAACCAGCGACTACTTCTTCAAAAACGGGATCCTCTCATGGTTCTCCGCAAATCTATGACACACATACCCCGTTATTGTTCTTTGGAAAAGGAATTAAGAGGGGAAGCACGGTAGCTCGGACGGAAATACCGGATATCGCAGCTACCATCGCAGCCCATTTGGGTATTGCTTTTCCAAGTGGTACTACTGGAAAGCCCATTGTAGAGGTCTTGGAGTAATCTTAAAAAAATGAGCAAGCGCCCTATTGGTATTTTCGATTCTGGAGTAGGAGGTACTTCTATCTGGAAAGAGATTCAAAAACTAATGCCCCACGAGAGCACTATTTATCTCGCCGATAGCAAGAATGCTCCCTATGGAGAAAAGTCAAAAGAGCGTATTGTTGAACTAAGTGTAAAGAACACTGAGTTTTTGATAGAAAAAGGTTGTAAGCTTATTGTGGTTGCCTGTAATACGGCAACCACAAATGCTATTGATTTGCTGCGGGAAAAGTATGAAGTATCCTTTATCGGTATAGAACCAGCGATTAAACCCGCCGCCTTACTCTCGAAATCGAAGACCGTTGGTATTCTTGCCACCAAAGGAACTTTATCAAGCAGTCTTTTTAGCAGTACTTCGGCAAACCACGCCCATGGAATACGAATTTTAGAGCAGGAAGGTACCGGTTTGGTGCCGTTGATCGAACAAGGCAAAATAGAAACCAATGAAACTGAAGCCTTGTTGAAAAAGTACCTGCAGCCTATGATAGATGATGGTATGGATCATTTGGTTTTGGGGTGCACGCATTATCCGTACTTGATACCCGTTTTAAAAAAACTTCTCCCAGAGCACGTACAGATTATCGATTCGGGAGAAGCGGTGGCTAAACAAACCAAAACCGTACTTGAACGTGACAAGCTATTGAACAATACAACAACAAAGGGCGGGCATCAGTTTTTTACCAATGCCGATGTTGATATATTAAGACACTTTCTAAGTGACGTTCCAGTGCCTGTGGAGACTGCCTATTTCGATTTTTAGGCTTTTTGACTTTTTTTAGATTTCCCAGCTTTTATTTCCTTTGTTTTTTGACGTAAGTTAGATAGGTGAAGTCATATTTGTGCCTTTCATCTTTGGGATGATACTGCTCGTTTTCCAATTGCCATTCACTTTCATCTATTTCAGGAAAAAAGGTATCTGCATTCTCAAATGAAGCATGTACCCGTGTCAGTTCAATCTTATTGGCGAATTTCGCTCCTTGTTTATAAATTTCGCCACCTCCTATAATAAAAGAAACCGCTTCGTTTCTTACTAAATCAATAGCTTCCTCAAGGGAATGTATGACAATGCATGTGCTGTGCGAAACAGTATAATTTTTATCACGTGTAATGATAATGTGCGTACGATTCGGCAACGGTTTGGGAAAGCTCTCAAAAGTCTTACGTCCCATTATAATCTTGTGGCCTGAGGTAATTTGCTTGAACCGCTTAAAATCGTCCGGTAAATGCCAAAGTAAATCATTATTGGCACCTAGGGCATTGTTCTCGGCCGCGGCGGCAATCATGGTAATCGTGTTTTTCAAGGCTCTTTTTTTTTATTTATCTGAGAAAGCGGAAAATCGGTCTCTATCTCTTTTTGTAATTCCGCGATGCGCTGCTTCTGCTTACGAACTAATTTTTCGCGTTGTGTCCGTTCCCAATCCTTTCCCATAAATTTTTGAGTAAAAAAAACATTGAAAGCGTGTATAATGAACAGAAACGCCCACAGTGTAATGGCCCAGATAAACCAATCATAGTTATCCCAGTACTTTAAAATTTTGTTGATCAAGATCAGAAAAACGCTTCCAATTAAAAAAATTACAAAATGAGTGTATAACCTTTTCTTTTGTTTGATCCGGTCATGGGCATTTTCTAAGAGCTCATGCTGTTCTAAATCTACTTGAACCTTATTTTTGTTTTTGGAGAACATGCTAATGATTACCTTTAAATTTAAAACAAAGATAAGGCAATTGCCGATTGTCAATTTGATTTCTATGGAAAAGACTCGAGAACAATTTCCGATTTTAGATAAATGCATTTATGTAAATACAGCTGCTGCGGGGCTGCTCAGTACCGATTTGGCGTTATGGCGCCAGCAACACGACCAGGCTTATTTGATAGGGGGCAGTACTATGAAGACGAAGGCCATGCAGACCGAGATTCCTGAAATTCGTGAAACAGTAGCTAATTTTTTCCAGTGCAAAACCGATAATGTCGCCTTAGTGCCGAATTTCTCATTAGGCTTTAACATCTTGCTGGAAGGCTTGAAACATAACAATAAAGTACTGTTGTTGGAAAATGATTATCCGTCTGTCAATTGGCCATTTGAATATCGAGGTTTTGAGGTTTTTTATGCCAAGGTGGATGAAGATCTCGAAGACTCTATTTTAGAGCAGGTAAAGAACTACGACATTTCGATACTCGCATTGAGTTTGGTTCAATGGGTGAACGGTATTCGAATCGATTTAGATTTTTTAAAGTCTTTGAAAAGCGAATTCCCCCAATTGATAATAATAGCAGACGGCACTCAATTTTTGGGGACTACCGATTTTAATTTTGAGGATTCTGCCATTGACATTTTAGGCGCCAGTTCGTATAAATGGTTGCTGGGAGGTTATGGCAATGGGCTCATGTTATTCAAAGATGCGATAAAGGAAAAATTTTCGGTCAAAGGTATGGGGTTCAATTCGGCCGATACCGATGCTTCGGGCAAAGACACTATTCGATTTGCAAAACACTTCGAACCAGGTCATTTGGATACTTTGAATTTTGGAAGTTTGCGGTTTTCTCTTAATTATCTTAATCGTTTGGGGAAGGATGCTATTGAACTTCATCTTAGGAAGTTATCCGATAAAGCAAAGAAAGAATTTACGGATTTGGGACTTTTGGAGAAAAGTGTAGTGAACCAAAAAGTTCACAGTACCATATTTAATATCAAAGGCGATAATGAATTATTTGAACTTTTATCAAATAATCATATCATTTGTTCGCAACGTGGAGGTGGCATTCGATTGAGTTTTCATTTTTATAATACAGAAAAAGATATAGATGAAATTGTAAGAATCTTGAAAACAGCAATATAGAAATTGCTTACTCGGAAATTCAGAGAGGTAATTTTAGTGAACTTGACTAAATGTTACTCTAATATTATGAAAATGACAAAAATGATATTAATCATTGGAAATGAGTGATTTAATATAGTAGTTTTGCTATGTATTCTAATTTTCTAAAAAGAAACTATCATGGCAATTGCAAAACAATATTTAAAAACAAAACCTGTTTGTAAAGTAACTTTTACCGTACCTGCGGAAGAAGCAAAAAAAGTGGCCGTTGTAGGTGACTTCAATAACTGGAAAGCAACCAAAGCTAGCGCTTTGAAAAAATTAAAGAATGGTACTTTTAAAGGAACCTTGGAATTACCTAAAGAAGGTTCTTTCGAGTTTAAGTACATTATTGACGGTAACTATGTAAATGAAGAGTCTGCTGATCGTTATCAGTACAACGAGTATGCGGGTTCTGAAAATGCTGTTTTAGACCTATAGTACTATAGAAACAGTTTAAGGGTTACGGAATATTTTTTTCGAAGTATTCCGTAACCTTTTACTCCTTTACTTCAACCCCTTTCCAAAAGGCGATCCTTCCCTTAATGGGTTTGGCAAGTTCGCTCACTTCAGGGTAATACCATGCGGCGTCGGTATTTTCTTTGCCTTCGACCGATAGGGTGTAATACGAGGCGCGTCCCTTCCACGGGCAAGTTGTGTGCGTTTCGCTAGTTTTAAAATATTCTTTGCGAATACTATTTTCAGGAAATTAATGATTGTTTTCGATGATGATCGTATCGTCACTTTCTGCTAATACGGTATTGTTCCAAATGGCTTTCATGCTCGTGTTTTTTTAAAAACGTAATTTTTGTATTGATTTTCGGGGTCGCTGAATTGTGTCTCAATTTCTAACCCTGACTTTTCTGCCAGCTGTGCAACAGTGCGATCATCATATTTTTGAGATATTTCGGTATGTATGGTCTCCCAAGGATTAAAATCGATCTGTACATTCAATTTTTTGATTTCCACCGACTGCTCCTTTTTTGAAACGAGAAAACTTTTGGCAGTTCCCGTTTCGGGGTCGTAAACTTCCCAATGTAAGAATTGGTCTAAATCAAAATTTCCTCCAAGTTCTGTGTTTACCCGGGTCAAAATGTTTTTATTGAATGCCGCGGTAATTCCTGTTTTATCGTTATAGGCATCTAATATAGTCTGCGGGTTCTTTTTTTGATCGAATCCGACAAATAAAAGGTCTTCATCATGCATAAACTCTTGAACGTGCGTCAAAAATTCAATGGCCTGTGGATGTAGAAGGTTACCGATATTCGAACCTAAGAATAGTATGACTTTCTTGGTGCCATTGGTGATATTTATTTTTTCCAGTGTTTCAAAGTAAGTACCCTGTCGCGTTTCAATATTAATCATCGGTAGCTCTTTGCGAACAGATTTTTCCAGCAAGTCTAAAACATTTTGACTTATGTCGATGGGTTGATATTTGAAAGGTATACCTTGGTCGGCGAGATGCTTGAGAATTATTTTCGTTTTTTTGCCATCGCCCGCGCCCATCTCGATTAAATTAAACGTTTGACTTCCTGAGGAAAACAAACGCACAATTTCTTCTTTATGGGTGTCAAGAATTTCAAATTCACGGTCGGTCAGGTAGTATTCGGGCATGTTCATGATGTCTTGAAACAGCTTGTCTCCTTTCTTGTCATAGAAATATTTAGAGGATAGATGTTTGGGGAAATCAGTCAGGCCCTTGTATACTTCTTCTTCAAAAGGGGTCTCGAAAATGGTATCTATAGTCTGTTGCATGTCGCGTAAGTCGTAATTATTGGGCTAACCTTAATCCGGTAAACTGCCATCTTAAATTTGTTTGAAAGAAATTGCGATAGGTGGGTCTTGTATGTCGTTCAGGTGTGGCGACCGATCCCCCGCGAAGTACCTTTTGATTGACCATGAATTTACCGTTGTATTCTCCCAATGCACCATCGGCTTTTTTGTAGTTGGGGTAGGGCAAGTAGGCGCTTTCGGTCCATTCCCAACGTTGTCCCCATGGGAAATGTTTTTGGGCCGTTTCCCACTCGAATTCTGTAGGCAGACGGCATCCTTTCCATTGGGCAAAAGCAAACGCTTCATAATAAGAAATGTGGGTAACAGGCGTATTCATGGTTATTTGCTGCAAACCTTTTAAGGTATAATGGTGCCATTGGTTGTCAATTTTATGCCAATATAACGGCGCTGAAATTCCGTTTTGATTTACCCAGTCCCATCCTTCGGCGTGCCATAGGTCGAATTTTGTATATCCTCCAGCACTTATGAACTCTATATATTCTTCGTTGGTGACCAGTTTGTTTGAAATTTGATAAGGCTGTAGGTATACTTTATGTCTTCCTAATTCATTATCGTAGCAAAAATCATTGGAATTGTGCCCGATTTCATAAACGCCGTCCTTTATCGGTACCCATTGCTGTTCCTGAATTTCGTTCTGATGTGTTTCAACAGTATCTGAATAGGCTGGTAGCAAAGGGTTATTTCCTAAAATATATTTGATATCGGTTAAAAGCAATTCTTGGTGTTGCTGTTCATGATGAATTCCGATTTCGAGCAAGGCCAAGAGTGTCTCATTTTGGTTTTCTTCAAAAAATGATTGAACGGCCCGGGTCACATAATTGCGATATTCATACACTTGTTCCACTGAAGGTCGCGAAAGATTGCCCCGATCCGAACGAATGACGCGTTTGCCTACGGTTTCATAATAGCTATTAAACACAAAAGAGAAATCTTCACTGAAAATGGTGTAGTTTTTAGCGTATGGCTTTAGAATGAATTCTTCAAAAAACCAAGTAGTGTGTCCCAAATGCCATTTGGGCGGAGAAACGTCTACGATCGGTTGTACGACGTAATCTTCGATTTCGAGCGGTTCACAAAGTTTTTCAGTATGTTTTCGGGTTTCTTGAAAGAAATCAACGAGTGAATCGATAACGATCATAAAGACGATTTTGTGTTAAAGATAAAGAATATGAAAGTATAGTATTGTACTCTATACGGTTTTGGATCAATCCATTTGTAATTTAAAGGATAGTAGTATACTATGTTGCGATAATTTTTATATTTTCATGCTCTAAGAAAACAACCTTAAAACATGATATTAAAAAACAGCATTGCCATACTATTTTTGGTATGGTCACTTCAGAATGTAACGGCACAAGAACCGAAAATGAAAAAAGCCTTTAACGGTAAAAACCTTAAAGGATGGACGGCCCCGGAGAACAATACGTGGTGGAGCGTTAAAAATAAACTTTTAGTTGCCAAAAGTGGCCCAGAGCAGAAGGGCTCTATCTTATGGACGGATAAAGTGTATACCGATTTCGTCATCGAGACCGACTTTTTATTCGGCGAAGGCACGGTTGATTCCGGTATATTTATTCGCGCGGAGGAACAGCAAATTCAAATAGGGATTTCGGGATCTCTAAAAAGAGACATGACCGGATCACCCTATATTCCTGGAAAAGGGTATCCCAAAGAGGCAAAGGATGTAGCTAAGTTATTGAAACTTAAAGATTGGAATACAATGAAGGTCAAAGCGGTCGGTAATTTGTATACGGTCTGGCTTAATGGGCAAGAGGTGCTACAGTATGAGTCGGAAGACGCCCTTAAAGAAGGCCCGATCGGTTTGCAGCTTCATCCAAATAAAGATATGTCCATAAGTTTCCGAAATATCAGGATAGGAGCCATCAAATAGGTTTGTTTGTATTTTTTATCCAGATTTAGTTATAGCTCTGGTTTAACTATTAATGTTAATATATCAATTTACTATGTGTAGTACTATTTTTTCAAAATTCAAGGTTACCGGTATTAGTTTTTTGGCAGTTGCCATGGTCTTGGTCTCCTGTAAAGACGGAGCTAAAAAAGAAGCGTCGACAATGAGTGAAGCCGAACCCGCTAGCAAAAGAATACAACTCGTTTCAAACGAAGCCGACCGAAGTGTAGAGGTGATGATCGACGGTAAACATTTTACGTCGTATATCTATCCAAAGAATATCAAAAAACCGGTTTTATACCCATTAATTACACCGCAGGGTACAAAGATTACAAGAAAATTTCCTTTGGAGCCTTCTGTCGGAGAACGTGTCGATCACCCGCATCATGTCGGTGTTTGGTTTAACTATGGTGATGTCAATGGTTTGGATTTCTGGAATAATTCAGATTCTATTAAAGTTGCCGAACGAGAGCACTACGGAACTATCATACATAAATCTATCGACAAGATTACGGAGGGCGATGATGAAGCCAGTTTAGACGTAACTATGGACTGGGTTGCACCCGATGGCAAGGTATTGCTTAAAGAGAACACCACTTTTATCTTTAAAGGAGAAGGCGATGTTTTCTCTATTGATCGAATTACCCGGTTAACCGCACAGGACGAAAAAGTTACGTTTAAAGATAATAAAGAAGGAATGCTCGGTATACGAACAACCCGAGAATTGGAGCATCCTTCCGATAAGCCCGGAGTGTTTACCGATGCCAACGGAATAGCAACTAAGGTAGAGGCGCTTGATAATAAAGGTGTAAATGGAAATTACTTGAATGCCGAGGGTATAGAAGGTGAGGATACTTGGGCGAAGCGATCGAATTGGGTAAACCTGAGGTCGAAAATTGGGGATGAAGACATCTCACTTGTGATATTGGATAATAAATCGAATGTTGGCTACCCTACCTATTGGCATTCACGTGGGTACGGACTTTTTGCCGCCAATCCATTAGGGCAAGCTGTTTTTAGTGATGGCAAAGAGGTTTTGAACTTTGAATTGGATAAAGGGGAAAGCACTACTTTCAAGCACCGTATCATTGTGGCCAGCAAGAATTTGGATAAAACAGATTTAGACTCACGATTCGAAGCGTTCTCTAAATAGAGATTTGCAGAAAATCTCGGTAATTGCCGGGAGTAAAAAGTGAAAAGAACCTCGGAAAATCGATAGATTTTCCGAGGTTCTTTGTTTTGGTAGACGAAATATGGCTCATCCCGTTTTAAGGTGAGGCGGATTCACGACAAGTGAAGCCGGAGGGTTTGAACTGTGAACGGCTATTAGATTTGGTAGCAAGAGGTAGGTTTAACTCCCCGTCCGCTTGGGCGCGGACACCCCTCTTTGAAAAAGAGGGGAGCCTCGAGATGTGATATTTTGCTGAAAATTTAAAATTAGAGTAGCTCCTCCCTTTTTTAAAGGGAGGTGGGTTCACCGTAGGTGAAGCCGGAGGGTTTAAATGCGAATAGGTATTAGATTTAGTAGCAAGAGGTAGGTTTAACTCCCCGTCCGCTTGAGCGGACACCCCTCTTTGGAAAAGAGGGGAGCCTCGAGATGTGATATCCTACTAAAAATTTAAAATTAGATTAGCTCCTCCCTTTTTTAAAGGGAGGTGGGTTCACCGTGGTGAAGCCGGAGGGTTTGAATGTAAACGGCTATTAGATTTGGTAGCAAGGGGTAGGTTTAACTCCCCATCCGCTTGGGCGGACACCCCTCTTTGAAAAAGAGGGGAGCACCATGATGTGATATTCAGCTGAGAGTTTAAATGCGAATAGGTATTAGATTTAGTAGTAAGAGGTAGGTTTAACTCCCCGTCTGCTTGGGCGGACACCCCTTCTATCATGTGCCTGTTGCATTTACACCGCTACAATACCTTTAATGTGCGGGTGCGGATTATAATCCACCAAACTAAAATCATCGAATGTAAAATCGAAAATGTCTTTTACTTCAGGGTTTAGTACCATTTTAGGCAACGGGCGTGGTTCACGGCTTAATTGCAATTCCACTTGCTCCATATGATTGTTGTAGATGTGGGCATCGCCAAATGTATGTATGAATTCTCCCGCTTCGTAACCGCAAACTTGTGCCATCATCATCGTAAATAAAGCATAGGAGGCAATATTAAAAGGAACCCCCAAAAAGATATCCGCACTACGTTGATATAGTTGACAAGATAATTTGCCATCGGCCACATAAAATTGAAAAAAGGCATGGCAGGGCGGAAGGGCCGCTTTGCCGTTGGCCACATTCTCAGCGAACGATTTTGAGGTATCGGGCAACACACTAGGGTTCCAGGCCGATACCAACATACGTCGACTGTTGGGGTTGTTTTTTAATGCATGCACCACTTCTTTGATCTGATCGATCTCATCACCGTTCCAATTGCGCCATTGGTGTCCGTAAACGGGACCCAAATCTCCATTTTCATCGGCCCATTCGTTCCAGATGCGTACCCCGTTTTCTTGTAGATAGGCGATATTGGTATCTCCTTTTAAAAACCACAGCAGTTCATAGACGATGGACTTTAAATGCAGTTTTTTTGTGGTTACCATGGGGAAGCCCTCGCTCAGGTCGAAACGCATTTGATGGCCAAAAACACTCAAGGTGCCGGTACCTGTACGGTCTCCTTTTTGGTTGCCATTTTCTAGAACGTGTTTGAGTAAGTCGTGGTATTGTTTCATTTTACGATGCTTTCTTTTTCAATTTTATATAAAAGTAATTCTTTATTATCATTTGGAATTTTGGTTGTTCCAATTAATTTTAAGCCAAGTTTTTCCAAAAGCTTTTGAGACCCAATATTGGTTTTTGTGGTGATGGCACTAATGACTTTAAGTCCAAATTCGGTGAATGCCATATCCTTTATTTTATGGGCAGCTTCAAAAGCAAATCCTTTTCCTTCATATTGCGGTAAAAGTCCAAAGCCAATATCAATGCCATCGACGCCATCTCTATTATAAAGTCCGCAAGTGCCTATTTTAAAACCATCAGCCTTTGTGATCAAGGTATAACTTGAAAACCCGAGTTCTTGTAATTGTGGCAGCATTTTTAGCCGAATATATTTTTTAGCCGCTTCAATTGAATTGATTTGTCTGTCTCCTACATTTTCGATAAACTTTGGTGTATTCATTAATTGATAAATTAATGCAGCATCATCTTCTGAAGTCGGTGTGATCAGTAAACGTTCAGTTTCAACTATTTTATTTTGATGCATTTAATTTATTTTCATCCAAATGAGCTAACACTTTGTCTGTCATTGGTTACGTGGTTAAAGCATAAAAACCGTTGTTACCTAAATATGGTAAGCAAAAGGTATTATTCTTTTAAAAATTTAATCAGTGGATTTATAAAACCATCAAACTTTTCAATGTGCGGTAAATGCCCCACGTCTTCTAATTCCACTAACTGTGCATCAGGTATTTCCTTTTGAGTTCGTTTGCCTAATTCCTTATATAATCCCATTGTTTTTCTAACTTCCTCAGAAACCAATGGCTTACCAAGGGCGGTTCTATCTCTGGTGCCAATAATTAAAAGTGTTGGAGCAGTAATGTTTTTAAATTCGTAAACAACAGGTTGAGTGAAAATCATATCATAGGTGAGTGCCGCATTCCAAGCAATTCTATTATAGTCTGAATTTAATGTCCAACCTGCCAATAAGTTTACCCACTGGTCATATTCCGGTTTCCATTTATTATCGTAATAATTAACCAGTTGGTATTTTTTAATGCCAGCAGAATTTTTTTTAAGCTCGTTGTTATACCACCACGATACGGGTTTATAAGGTACCTTCAGTTTCCAGTCTTCTAGTCCAATAGGATTTTCTAATATCAATTTTTCCGTGGTATCGGGATACATCAGCGTAAAGCGTGTAGCCAGCATACCTCCCATAGAATGACCTAAAATGGCAGTTTTCTTTATGTTTAAAGTGTCAAGAAGCGCTTTTGTGTTTTCTGCAAGTTGTTGAAAGGTGTAATGGAAATGTGCTGGTTTTGAAGATTTACCAAATCCAATTTGGTCGGGTACAATTACGCGAAACCCTTCTTTGCTTAGTGCTTCGATCGTCGTTTTCCAATACGCACCATTAAAATTTTTACCGTGAAAAAGCACTATGTTTTTTCCATTGTAATTTTCGGGCTTAACATCCATATAAGCCATTTTTAAATCTTGTTCCTGAACTTTTAAGGCTACAGTAGAAACTGCATACGGATATTCATAGTTTGACAATTCAATGTCAAGCCACTGTAAGTTCTTCGTTTGTGCTGTTGTAAATTGAAAGACCAAAAAAATGGTCCATATTGCGAATAGGTTCTTTTTCATTTAATCCAGTTTTTATGCTACTAACGATTTAGCTTGTAGCCAC
This sequence comes from Kriegella aquimaris, assembly GCF_900103215.1. Classification (GTDB taxonomy): domain Bacteria; phylum Bacteroidota; class Bacteroidia; order Flavobacteriales; family Flavobacteriaceae; genus Kriegella; species Kriegella aquimaris. The sequence continues at coordinate 188,994 of NZ_FNGV01000004.1, read as the reverse complement.
AGCTTTTTGCCCGCCTAAATTACCCGTTCGGTACCGGCGGGTTTTCTCATTATTTTTTTAATTGCCAAATCCAAAATATTTGACGGTGCCCGAAAACACGCTAAGGCCAATGATGTTAGGCCTAAACGCTCTATTTGCCGTAGCCGTTGTTGTAAGAAGTATTTATAACTTCATCATGTTCGAATTCAATCCACAAATTAATTAAATCTGCAATGGATAAAACAGCATAAATATCGATTCCATTAGTTGCTTTTAGGTTAAGTTTATTCCAAATTGGGTCCATACAATTGTTTGCTGTTACATTTATTCCAGAATGTCCAAAAGAATTTCTTACTTGTCTCGTGAATTGACAGATAGGACTAGCATTTTTTAGTCCGTTATATTTCTCATGGATTCTATTTTTTATGTCTTCTTCCCACCAGTTTATAAATTGCTTTTCAAAAATGCTTGAAAGGTGAATGTGCTCATGTGCTAAATCTACAACTTTTCCCTTTTGAGCAGGGTTTTCAAAATCATATTGATTTTCTTGAGTTTTGATTCCTATTTCATAATCCTCGGTATTGTCTAGATTAATTATGTTTTTATTCAGGTAAACAGCTTTTCTAGATATGATTGGTAAAAATCTTGTTATTCCATTGTATTCAGAATTTACACTTTTAGAGAGTATCTCTTTTGCAACCAAATCGGATTGAATGATTACCAATTTCAAGTGCGTATAAAAAGAATAATCACTTTTTATAGAAATCCATTTCATCACTAGATTATTATTTGTGGTCATATTGCTTAGAACAATTGGATCACGTCATTGATTCTATCCGACTTATAGATTAAATTACGCTTAAACCCAACTACTTTTTAATGCTGTAAAATTACGAGATTCAGGTAGTTATAGGTGCTGCGGTTGCGGCCGAGTTTTCAGAATTTATCAACGAGGCTCAAAATCGTGTTGCATCCTCAGAAAGTCAAAGAGTACAAAAAATGATTGTTTGTTGTACCCCCTTCAGGGTCTAGGGGGATTTACCCCAAAATCATTCCCGCAATTGTAGCCGAAAGCAAAGAGGCTAGAGATCCGCCCAGAACGGCACGCATACCAAATTCAGAAAGTGTCTTACGTTGACCGGGAGCGAGGGAGCCGATACCACCGATTTGTATACCGATAGAAGCAAAATTGGCAAAGCCACAAAGCATATACGTGGCCATAATAATGGATTTGTTGTACGTGAAATGGGTGGCGCTAACGACGTTTTTAAGTTCGGCCAATTGAATATAACCGATAAATTCACTGGCTGCCAATTTAATGCCCAATAACTGTCCCATCAACATAATATCTTCCTTGGCCACCCCGATCAACCACATCAGCGGAGCGAAAATAGTTCCTAAAATGGCCTCCAACGATAATTGTTCGTACATGGAGTTCTTGGCAATCCAACCATTAAGGGTGGTAAAGTCGCCGATCCATCCGAAAATACCGTTGAGCATGGCAATAAACGCCACAAAAACTAAAAGCATGGCACCAACATTTACCGCCAGTTTTAGACCTTCCGTAGTTCCGTTGGCGATGGCATCCAAAATGTTGGCGCCAATTTTTTCGCTAGATACTTTTACATTGGTATCGATGGCCTCTGTCTGAGGGTATAGAATTTTAGAGACAACGATCGCCCCGGGCGCCGCCATAACCGAAGCGGCCAATAAGTGTTTTGCAAAAGTCAATCGAAGTGCCGGGTCATCACCACCTAAAAAGCCGATATAGGCAGCCAGTACGGCGCCCGCCACAGTAGCCATACCTCCGATCATAACCAACAAGATCTCCGATTTGTTCATTTTTTCCAAATAGGCCTTGATCAATAAAGGAGCTTCGGTTTGGCCCAAAAATATGTTTCCGGCAATACTCAGGCTTTCAGCGCCCGAAATGCCCAATGATTTGGTCAATAGCCAGGCCAGGCCCTTCACTACTTTCTGGATGATTCCTAGATAGAACAGTACCGAGGTCAGTGCCGAGAAAAAGATAATAGTGGGAAGTACTTGAAAGGCGAAAATAAAGCCGAAGGTATCCATGTCGATGACAAGTCCCTCGAACAGAAATTTACTTCCTGCCCGGGTATAATCCAATACACTGACAAAAACCCTTCCGATACTATCGAAGAGCAGTTGTACAATAGGAACTTTTAAAACACCAATGGCAATCAACAATTGTATGCCTAGACCGATACCGACGGTTTTCCAATTAATGGCTTTTCTATTCGCACTAAAGAGAAAGGAAATAAAAATCAGCACCCCCATGCCCAGAATACCACGCCATAGACTACTTATTGAAAAACCTTCGTTCGCAATGATTTCAGACGTTCCCATGTCATTGGTAATAGTCGTCGCAGTTATTGTCGTACTGAGTGTATCTTGAATACTAGTTGTTTGTGCTATGGAGGGGGATGAAATTAGAAGGGCAAACAGAAAAAACCAGTAGATGGATTTCATAAAAAGACGATTGGTTGATGTGGCCCTTTAAACGAAGCCTTAAAATCTATTTTTTTTGATTCGTTTGTGTCAAAAATGTTCTTGGGATAACGATTTTGAAAGCCAAAAAAATCAAAAACTCAAGTTACTGGCAGGAAGGAATTTTTTTACCGCTACGCACAACATGCTAGTTACGTTTCGATATTTCATCCCTGAGTTTGGCTGCCTTTTCGTAATCTTCATTGGCCACCGCCTTTTCCAATTCTTTATGCAGTTCTTCTATATTAAGCTCTTTATAGGCACCTGTAGGGTCGCTATCGATTTCGACAGTTTCCCCCTCTTGCAGAATTTCATCTACCATGATGCTGTCATCGCTATCTTCTTTTTCTTTGTCCTTGGCAGAAAATTTTAGAAAAATACCTGCTTTGTCCAGTATGGTCTTATAGGTAAAGATCGGCGCGTTGAAACGAAGGGCCAAAGCTATGGCGTCGCTTGTTCTGGCATCGATTATTTCCTCAATTTTATCGCGTTCACAGATAATGCTGGAATAAAAGACACCGTCGACCAACTTGTGAATGATCACCTGTTTCACGACAATATCGAAACGATCCGCGAAATTTTTAAAAAGGTCGTGGGTCAGCGGCCTTGGCGGCTTAATTTCCTTTTCCAAAGCTATGGCAATGGACTGGGCTTCGAAGGCACCAATAACGATAGGAAGCTTTCGATCACCTTCCACTTCATTCAAAATAAGGGCGTAGGCACCATTCTGTGTCTGACTGTACGATATCCCTTTAATTTTTAATCTGACTAGACTCATATCTCGCTATAAACCAAAAAAGGCTGTTCAAAAAAAGGGATGACCAATTATTTGAACAGCCCTTTAGGGGCGTAAATTAACAAAAATTAAGCGTTTTGAGCTTTAAATTCTTTTAATTTTTCAGTGAGTTTAGGTACAATTTCGAAGGCATCTCCTACAATTCCGTAGTCCGCGGCCTTGAAAAACGGCGCTTCCGGATCGGTATTGATGACAACTTTTACCTTTGAAGAACTTACTCCGGCCAAATGCTGAATGGCTCCTGATATACCAATTGCGATATACAGATTACTGGCTACGGGTTTCCCTGTTTGCCCTACGTGTTCACCATGCGGTCTCCAGCCCATATCGGAAACAGGCTTCGAACATGCCGTGGCTGCGCCCAGAACATCGGCCAATTCTTCGATCATACCCCAATTTTCAGGACCTTTTAAACCACGACCACCGGAAACAACGATATCTGCATCGGCAATGGTCACCTTGCCGGCAACTTTGTCGACTTCTACCGATTTAACGGCAAAACTGTCATCGTTGATGCTCGGGCTGAAATCTTCAACCGTAAGTTCAACTTTATTTTCTACGAGACCGAAAGCATTGTTCGATACCCCGATAATTTTATTTTCCGTACTGATTTGTGTAAAGGCGAAGCTCTTGTTACTGAAAGCGGTACGTTTTACCACAAACGGATTGGTGCTTTCGGGCGCTGCAACGACATTGGGCACATAACCCGCCTTTAATTTAGCGGCCAAAATCGGCGCTAAAAATTTAGAGTTGGCACTTGAACTAACAACAATTACAGTTGCTCCCTCTTTTTCTGCCGCTTGGGCAATGGCATCGGCATAGGCCAAAGCAGTAAAGGTGTTCAAGTTTTCATTGGTTACGTTGAGCACTTTTGAGATACCGTAATTGCCCAAATCATCATTTTCTGAGGCGTTGAACGATAGGGCAGTAGCTGAAGAGCCCATCTCACTGGCGATCGCACTCGCATACGACGCTACCTCGAGGGCGCTTTTTTTGAACTTTCCGTTTTCTGACTCTGTATATACTAAAACTGACATAGGTTTATCAAATTTTAATTCTCAAGCATTTTTTCCTAAAATCAAGCAGGAACCAGCGCTTGTAATTATATTTATATAGGATTAAATCACTTTTGCTTCATTATGAAGCAATTCTATCAACTCATCAATGTTTTCGGCATCGATCAGTCTGACCGCTCCTTTTGGGGCGGGCTTTTCAAATTTAGTGTCTTCCGTTGCTTTAGTAGCTTCGATCGGCTCGATAACATTCAAGGCTTTTTTTCGGGCCATCATAATACCGCGCATATTGGGGATGCGTAAATCGCTTTCTTCTACCAATCCCTTTTGTCCCGCGATGACGAGAGGTAGGGTAGTGGCTATTTTTTCCTTTCCACCATCAATTTCGCGAATCGCTGTGGCGTTAGTACCATCAACTTCTAAATTCGTACAAGTGTTCACGAAATTCATACCGAGCAGGGTCGCTAAAATACCGGGCACCATGCCGCCATTATAATCGATTGACTCCCGACCTGCGATGACTAGATCATAACCGCCATTTTTGACGACCTCGGCCAATTGTTGGGCGACAAAATAGCCATCGGTAGGCACGCTATTGACTCTTATCGCCTCATCGGCTCCAATAGCCAAGGCTTTACGCATTGTAGGTTCTACCGTTGTTTCGCCAACAGTCGCAACGTGAACAGTAGCACCCTGTTTTTCTTTGAACCACATGGCACGAGTCAACCCGAATTCGTCATTGGGATTGATTACAAATTGTACGCCGTTGGCATCAAATTTTGTGTCACCATCGGTGAAATTTATTTTTGAGGTAGTGTCCGGAACGTTGCTTATGCACACTAATATTTTCATACTATATATTTAAGGCTTAAAAAGAATGCTGCTAAGATAAGTAATCTTTTTAAAAAATGCTATGCACGCATAATAAATAATATGGATTTTTTTAATTCCTTCACTCGGTGTTTTGATAGATATTTTCCTATTTTTGCTAGCATTCTGAGAATTAATGTTTGACAAGGACAACCAAATATAAATGAAGACACTACAGTTTAGACAGGCCATAGCGGAAGCGATGTCGGAAGAAATGAGAAATGACGAGAGCATCTATTTAATGGGTGAGGAAGTTGCCGAATACAATGGCGCTTACAAGGCCTCTAAAGGGATGTTGGACGAGTTTGGCCCAGATAGGGTTATCGACACGCCCATTGCCGAATTAGGTTTTGCAGGTATTGGCATAGGTTCAACAATGGGCGGTAACCGACCCATTATCGAGTTTATGACGTTCAACTTTGCCTTAGTGGGTATCGACCAGATTATCAATAACGCAGCGAAAATTCGACAAATGTCGGGTGGGCAGTTTCCCTGTCCCATAGTTTTTAGAGGACCAACGGGCTCTGCGGGTCAATTGGGCGCTACGCATTCCCAGGCTTTCGAAAGTTGGTATGCCAACTGTCCGGGCTTAAAAGTTGTTGTGCCGTCAAACCCGGCCGATGCAAAAGGATTGTTGAAAGCGTCGATTCGCGATAATGATCCGGTCATTTTTATGGAATCTGAACAGATGTACGGTGACAAAGGAGAAGTTCCTGAGGGAGATTATACTATTCCATTAGGTGTTGCCGCTATCCGTAGGGAAGGTACCGATGTTACCATCGTTTCTTTTGGAAAAATTATTAAGGAAGCCGATAAAGCTGCCGATGAATTGGCCAAAGAAAACATTAGCTGTGAAATAATAGATTTGCGAACGGTCAAACCTTTGGATTATGAGACCGTTTTAAAATCGGTCAAAAAAACAAATCGACTTATAATTTTAGAAGAAGCTTGGCCTTTTGGCAATGTTGCGACCGAGCTTACCTATCATGTTCAGTCCAACGCATTCGATTATTTGGATGCCCCGATAATAAAAATCAATACAGCGGACACACCGGCGCCCTATTCTCCAGTGTTATTGGCAGAATGGTTGCCCGATTATAAGGATGTAATCGAAGCTGTTAAAAAAGTAATGTATAAATAAGGTAGGCAAATTTGTAAACCTAAATATGCTTCGCCGACCAAATGTTGGCGAAGCTTTTTTTATTGGAACAGTATTTGATTGAACAGAACTGACAACCTATTTTAGATGAAGAAACTGATTCTTCCCTTATTACTTTTCATTACTGTAGTTGCCCTTGGCCAAACAAAAGTGGGTGGTATCGTTTTAGACGAAAACGGGCAGCCTGTGGCCTTTGCCAACGTACTTTTCAAAAATTCTTACGAAGGGACGATAACTAACGACAATGGCCGATTTTATATGGAATCGGACAATACGCATGACCTATTATTGATTTCTTTTATAGGTTATGAAAGTAAAGAGGTAAACCTTAGTGCTAAGGTGACCTATGACATGGAAATTAGTCTGAAAGAGTCGACCGAGCAGTTAGATGAGGTGGTGCTAATAGCAGGGAAACAATCAAAAAAGAACAACCCAGCTGTCGATATTTTGCGAAAAATATGGGCTAAAAAGCGTGAAAACGGCGTCCGGAAGTTTAAGCAATACGCCTATGATAAGTACGAAAAAATAGAATTCGACCTGAATACTATTGATAGCGCCTTGATGAAGCGAAAGATTTTTAAGGGACTCGAATTTGTTTTTCAAGACCTTGATACCTCACGCATAACGGGTAAGACCTATCTTCCGATATTTCTGAACGAGACTTTTTCAAAAGTTCATGGTGATAACCTTTTAAATGAGGAAAAGGAAGAAGTTATCGGGAATAAAAATTCCGGATTTGATAACAATCAGGCTATTATCGCTTTCGTTGCCGATCTCTACCAAGATTATGATATCTACGATAATTACCTGAAATTTTTTGATAAAAGTTTTACGAGTCCGTTATCACGAACAGGGGTCGATACCTATAATTACGCCTTGAGGGATAGTGCCTTTATCGAGAATAAATGGTGCTATAACATTGTGTATTATCCACGGCGTAAAAACGAACTGACCTTTAAAGGTGACTTTTGGGTAAACGATACAACCTTCGCCATAAAGAATATCAATTTACAGGTAACCAAGAGCGCCAATATCAACTGGGTCAAGGAAATCTATATCGAACAAGATTTCGATGTGGTCAACGATTCGGTCTTTCTCTTGAAAAGAGATTATATGCTCAGTGATTTTAGTTTCCAGAAAAAGGAAGAGTCACGGGGCGTATATGGGAAACGAACCACTGTATATGACGGTTACGTTTTTGATCAACAAAAGGCCAAGGAATTCTATAAGGCCGTTGGCAACCCTTACGACCCTAATTTGGTGATAAAGGATGATGCTTTCTGGCAAAAGAATAGATTGGAAGGCCTTAATAATGATGAAAAGGGCATTTATCAGCTTTTAGATACGCTTAAGACCGTTCCCAAATTTAAATCATACTATAATATCGTTAGTATATTAGGTTCCGGCTATGTAGAAATAGATAAATGGAATATGGATATCGGATCTGTATATGACGTTTTTGGGTATAATCAGGCAGAAGGCCCCCGTGTACGCGCCGGCCTTCGAACGTATTATGGAGAAAATGATCCTTGGCGGTTAGAAGGGTATATGGCTTACGGTTTTACCGACCATAAATTCAAGCACGGTGCCTCAGGTAAGTTTTTGTTGGATCGAAAAAGTCGATTGATCATCTCTGGTGGTAACCGCCGTGATATCGAACAATTGGGTGTAAGTTTGACAGCGACCAACGATGTTTTGGGGCGTAGCATCGCCTCTTCGTCCTTAGTGACGGTCGGGGCAAATAATAGGCTCACAAAAATTAACTTAAGTACCTTTGGTATTGAAATGGAGCCGTGGACGAATGTACGGATCGGGGTAGGTAGTACCTTTCGTACCCTTGGTTCCGCTCTGCCAGATGATTTCAGTCTAGATTATGTCGACCCTACGTCCGTCACCGGAATATCTTCCGAAATACGGCAATTCGATTTTAATGCCATTATGATTTATACGCCAGGGCGAAAAACTATTGGTTACGGTGTCGAGCGCAGGGGCATGAACGATAATTACAGTACGTTGCTGCTGAACTATACCCGAGGTATCGATGGTGTTTGGGGAAGTGATTTCAACTATAATAAAATTCAATTTTCCTATAGCCAGCCGTGGCAAGTTGGCGGTTTTGGTCGATTGTTCAGTACGGTTGAAATAGGGAAAACTTTTGGTGAAGTGCCTTTGGGACTTTTAAATGTAATACCCGGTAACCAAACATTTTTCTCGAACTACGGTACTTTTCCTAACCTTGATTTTTATGAATTTGTGACCGATACTTACGTATCGTTGCATTTGCAGCATAATTTTAACGGAAGGTTGTTTTCAAGAATTCCGTTGATTCGAAAGCTGAATTTGAGAGAAATAATTGGTTTACGAGGGGTATGGGGGCAACTTTCCGATGAGAATATAGCGCTAAGTGCGCCTGCAAGTCTGAATACGCCATTGCAGGCACCCGATGATAAGATGTATTATGAGTATTCCATAGGGGTCGGTAACATCTTTAAAATCTTGCGTATAGATTTTAATTTTAGAGGAAACTATTTAGATAGCCCCAATGCGCGGCCTTTTAGTATTACGGGAACCTTTGGCTTTGATTTTTAAGTTTTGTCCAAGATAGCAACAATAAGTAAAGGAGTAAAGATTACAATAGAAACCATTAACTTTAATTATTAAATAAGTAGAAGTATGAGTGCAAAAGAAAAAATAACATTTGACGTATTGATCGAAATCCCCAAAGGAAGTAGAAATAAATACGAGTACGATTTTACGTTGCATAAAATACGATTTGATCGAATGCTCTTTTCATCGATGATGTATCCTGGTGATTACGGTTTTGTTCCTGAAACATTGGCTTTGGACCATGATCCATTAGATGTTTTGGTGATGGGTACCGAACCTACCTATCCCATGGTCGTTATGGAGGTAAAACCAATAGGCGTATTCCATATGACAGATGAAAAGGGACCCGATGAGAAAATAATATGTGTTCCTGTATCGGATCCGATTTGGAGCAACAACAACGATATAAGTGATTTGAATCCACATAGATTAAAGGAGATTGAGCATTTCTTTCAGGTTTATAAAGATCTCGAGAAAAAGAAGGTCGATGTTGGTGGATGGGGCAACGCTGAAGAAGCCATAAAGATTTACCACCAGTGTGTAAGCCGCTATGAAAATAGTGATCACAAAAAAAAGCGAACTTTTACGATATAAGTAAATCGAAATCCAGTTGAGAGCCTCTTTTATCAAATAAATGAGGCTCTTTTTTTATTCTGCTCAATTTTACTACATTAGAGCCCGTTAAAAAAACCTTAAAAACGACGTAACATATGGAATTAGTAATTCAATTATTACCAGCCTTTGGGCTAGTGGCACTCTTGTTTGTTTTTGTAAAGAATAAATGGGTCTCCAAACAAGAGGTTGGGGATGCTAAAATGGCTCGGATTGCCAAGAATATAGCCGACGGAGCCATGTCTTTTTTGAAGGCGGAATATAAAATTCTCTCGATTTTCGTAATTGCTGTTGCCATATTGCTCTTTTTCAAGGGGAATAACGAAGTTGGGTCAAATGGTATGGTCGCCGTGTCATTTGTAGTGGGTGCCATCTGTTCGGCTTTGGCCGGGTTTATAGGGATGCGCGTAGCCACTAAGGCCAACGTGCGAACTACACAGGCCGCCAAAACAAGTTTGGGAAAGGCTTTGGAAGTAGCTTTTGCCGGAGGCGCCGTTATGGGGCTAGGAGTGGTTGGCTTGGGTGTTTTAGGCCTGAGCGGACTTTTTATGATCTATCAGAATATTTGGCCTGGTGCCGATAATTTGGGATTGGTATTGAATGTGCTTTCAGGCTTCTCTCTGGGAGCTTCGTCAATTGCTCTTTTTGCCCGTGTAGGTGGTGGTATTTATACCAAAGCTGCTGATGTAGGTGCTGATTTGGTGGGTAAGGTTGAAGCGGGAATTCCTGAAGATCACCCGTTAAACCCTGCAACCATTGCAGATAATGTTGGTGATAATGTTGGTGATGTTGCCGGTATGGGGGCTGACCTTTTTGAATCATACGTAGGGTCGATAATTGGTACCATGGTATTGGGTGCATTTATCATCACTCCCGGTTTTGAAGGTCTAGGTGCGGTATATCTTCCCCTAGTTCTGGCTGCGGTAGGTATTTTGATGTCTATTATAGGCACTTTCTTTGTAAAGGTTAAAGATGGTGGAAACCCACAAACTGCGTTAAATGTTGGTGAATTTGGTTCTGCCGGTTTAATGGTGATTGCCTCTTATTTTATAATTAATGCTTTGATTCCTGAAAGTGTCGAAGGCTTGCCACATGGGGCAATGGGAATTTTCTGGGCTACTTTGGCCGGTCTTATTGCTGGTTTAGGAGTTGGTAAGATTACAGAATACTACACAGGTACGGGTACAAAACCAGTAAATTCTATTGTAAAACAATCGGAAACTGGTGCTGCAACAAATATTATCGCAGGGTTAGGTGTTGGTATGATGTCCACAATGATTCCTATTTTATTGATTGCTGCCGCTATTTTAGTATCGCATCATTTTGCAGGACTCTACGGAATAGCTATCGCTGCTGTAGGTATGTTGGCAAACACAGGTATTCAATTGGCTGTTGATGCATACGGACCTATTTCTGATAACGCGGGTGGTATAGCCGAGATGGCCGAGTTAGACCCAGAAGTACGTGAGCGCACTGATAAATTAGATGCTGTAGGTAATACGACCGCTGCCATTGGTAAAGGTTTTGCCATTGCTTCTGCAGCCTTAACTGCCTTGGCATTGTTTTCCGCTTTTATGAAAGTTGCGAACGTAACTTCTATCGATGTTTCCCAGCCTAAAATTATGGCAGGACTTCTTGTTGGTGGAATGCTTCCTTTTGTTTTCTCTGCCCTATCAATGAATGCGGTAGGTAGAGCCGCTATGGCAATGATCGAAGAAGTTCGACGTCAATTCAGGGATATTCCACAATTAAAAGCAGCATTGGAAGTAATGCGTGCCGTAGATTCAGATATGTCAAAAGCAACTCCGGAACAACGCGCTATTTTTGATGCAGCTGATGGACTAGCTGAGTATGATAAGTGTGTTGACATTTCTACGAAAGCATCTATTAAAGAAATGGTATTGCCAGGACTTTTGGCGATTGCTGTTCCTGTAGCCGTTGGTTTTATCGGCGGAGCCGAAATGCTAGGTGGTCTTTTGGCAGGTGTAACAACTTGTGGTGTTTTAATGGCAATTTTTCAGTCGAATGCCGGTGGTGCATGGGATAATGCCAAGAAAATGATCGAGTCTGATGGCCGTAAAGGTTCAGATGCCCATAAAGCAGCTGTTGTCGGTGATACCGTAGGTGATCCTTTTAAAGATACTTCCGGACCTTCATTGAACATCCTATTAAAGTTAATGTCGGTTGTTGCTTTGGTCATAGCACCAAGTATCGCTTTGAATGTTGATGGTATGGGTCTTAATGAAAAAACAAACCAAATACAAATCGAAATGAATGTTGATAATGCCGATTTGGCCGAGGCGACTATTGCCTATTCAACTGTGGTTAATGGCCAAAAAGTAATGGATGAAAAAACCTTTAAAGGAACGCAAGCGGACGTAAAAGGCCAGTTGGTTGCTTTTGAGAATACAACCATTGCTTCTAAAGGTACTTCGACCGAGATTACCATCGAGAAAATCGATATACGAAAGTAGCTTAGCTATTTTTTTCAAATATAAAAGAGGCAATCCCTAAAAGGTTTGCCTCTTTTTTTGTTTGTATAAAGCTATTTACTGCAGTTTAAAATTGATAGGCATACTGAACGGAACCCGTACAGGTACACCGCGTTGTTTCCCTGGTGTCATTTGAGGTAGTTTTCCAATGATACGCCCAGCTTCCGTTTCGAGGCTTTTATCGGGTCCGCGCATACGTATATTTCCGATGCTTCCATCTTTTTGAATGTCGAACATTACGCTCACCCTTCCTTGAATTCCCATTTCTTGGGCAACTTCGGGATATTTAAAATTCTTACTGATATGTTTGTTCATCTTTTCTTGAAAACATGCGCGCATGGCTTCCGCACCCTTATTTTTTACCTTTTCACATCCTGGAAAGATAGGAACATCTTCAATCACCATAAAAGATATTTCTACAGGTTCTTCTTCTTCCACCACCACTACATCGAGTACTTCGATTACCTCTTCTTGATCCGTTTCGGTTGATTCTATTATTGTTTCTTCAACTTCTTTGTTGTCTTCCACCACTTCAATGATAACAGGTGTAGGAACAGGCGGTGGGGGTGGAGGGGTTTTTACATGCATCGTAATGGGCACCTCTTCGATCAATTCATCCGCCACGTTCAATGAAATATCATAACCATGCATATTATCGTAGGTCTTCCATTCCAATGCCACGTAAGTCAGCAGCATAACCAGGCACAAACCGATTACAAAATAAAGTCCTCTTTTGTTGTTCAAATCTTTTGTGGGATTTTTTTTTGGTTCCATCTTCTTAAAATTTAAAGTTAATATGTGATAAATGTATCGTGCGGTTGTCAACAAAAAAAGGAGCAATGAGGGAACAGGTGTTTTGATCGAGTGAAATTCACATAGAAAGAACAAATAGTAGAAAATATAAGTAGAATGCTTTTAAGACACGAAAGTTGACACCGGTTTGCGTAAAGTCTAATGGCTTATTTCTATATTTGATACAATGGTATTTTTCAACAAAAAGGATAAGCTACAGATCATCGCTTTTCAGAGTTACGGCACCGATACACACATATATGCCCGTGGTAGAGCTTTGGAAGATGAGCAGATAGGGCTGGCGGAAAAAGGAATTCTAAAGCTGATTATCAACACGTGGAAACGATTCGGTACCGATGAAGTTCGAAATACGGGTTTGACCTTAAAATTGCCAGATGGCAGAACGGTTACTGGAACGACCGACAATGATGGTTATTACCTTTTGGAAGAACCATCTGCAAATCTAGAAGCGTTAACTAATGAAGAGGGGTGGTTGCCTTATGAGATTTCTTATAATGATGCTTCTTTAAAGCGGGAAATATTGCATCAGAATCGTTTTCCAGGGGAAGTGTTGATTCCCTCGAAGAAAGCCGCGTACGGTGTAATTAGCGACATAGATGATACCATCATACATACCGGGGTTGCCTCTTTTCTTAAATGGCGCGCCGTATTCAATACTTTTTTTAAGAATGCAGGTAGCCGTTCGCCATTAAAGGGCGCCGCTAATTTCTATCATCTTTTGCATCGGGGCAAGACAGGTAAAGGGGTGAATCCTATATTTTATGTGAGTCACAGTCCTTGGAACCTATATCGCTATCTAGAATTCTTTTTAAAGGAGAATAATTTTCCTAAAGGGCCTATTTTATTAAGAAGTTTTTCAACTATTTTCCAACGAAAAAAAGAATCGGAGAAGCCCCAAAAACAAAAGGAAATCATCAATATCCTGAAAACATACCCGCAGCTTCCTTTTATTTTGATTGGTGATAGCGGTGAACACGATGCCGATATCTATATTGAGATAGCACAGGCCCACCCAGATAGAATATTGGCAATTTACTTGAGGAGTGTTACACATCGAAAGAAAATGACCAGGATCAGGGGGTTGTTCGAAGAATACCGAACAACCCCGGTTTTACTGGTCGAAAATAGCGAAAAGGCCATTGAGCATGCCCGTGAAAATGGCTTTATCTAGAATTTGCGAGGTTTTTAAACCCGTGTAGTGTAATTTTTAAAATAAACCGTTTATTTCTGCGTCGATTTTATTGATAACGATACCCAAGTCTTCAGGGTTGTCAACAAAATTTAGGTTGTCAACATTGACAATCAATAGATTTCCTTTCTCGTAACCATGTACCCAAGCTTCGTAGCGTTCATTCAAGCGGCTCAAATAATCAATGGAAATGGAGTTTTCATATTCCCTGCCTCTTTTATGTATCTGGTTGACCAAATTAGGGATGCTACTTCTCAAATAAATTAGAAGGTCGGGCGGCTGCACCAAACTTTCCATAAGTTCAAAAAGACTCGAGTAGTTCGTAAAATCACGATTGGTCATCAATCCCATCGCGTGTAGGTTAGGGGCAAAAATAAAAGCATCTTCGTATATCGTTCGATCTTGAATGATGCTTTTGCCGCTCTCCCTGATTTTTAAGATTTGCCGGAACCTGTGATTAAGAAAGTGAATTTGTAGGTTAAAGCTCCATCGCTCCATTTGATTGTAAAAATCGTCTAGGTACGGATTGTCGACAACTTCTTCAAAATGCGCTTCCCAATTATAATGTTTGGCCAATAGTCTTGTCAAGGTAGTCTTACCGGCACCAATATTTCCAGCAACAGCAATATGCATAGGGTATTCTGATTTATGATTAGTGTTTTTCAATTTAGTTTATGGGGAGTACAAGATACAAGATAACTATAGGAAGTAAAAACCTTTGTAATAATATCAAGAAAAAAAATAGAAAAAAATAGAAGCGGGGAATTTTGATTTTTTTTCAACTAGGTATTAAACCTAATGCATTTAAAACAGTCCAATGAAATATGTATGAATTAATAGCATAAATTGAGCATGGTATTTCGGGGAGTCAATCGAAAGCACATGCTCAAGAAATCCTTCTAAAATCAAAAGAGACCAACAGATGAAAAATAGAACAATAACGGCTTTGCTCATCATTTTTACCACGTATTGTGGTATTTCTCAAGATTTTCAAGGGAATGCGACGTACGAAAGCAAGACACAAGTGAACATGGACTTTGGTAATAGGCAAATGCCGGAAGACCGAAAGAAGGAAATTATGGAGCGCATGAAGAAAGCGAACGAAAGAACGTACGAACTTGCCTTCAATGCGACGGAATCGATATATGAAGAAGTTGAAAAGCTTGATCAACCCGGGAATGATAGGGGTGGACGCGGAGGGCGTTTTGGTGCCATGGGAGGTGCCGGCGGCGACTTGTATAAAAATATTAAAGATGAAAAGTACCTGGTCAAGAATGACCTTTTCGGTAAAATATTCTTAATTGAAGATAATCTAGAAAAGTTAGATTGGAAACTGGAAAGCGATACCAAACAGATTGGCAATTATACTGCATTCAAGGCAACGGCGGTCAAGACGGTGAAACGACCTAATATGCGGGCCATTTTCAGAAGAAGGGGCGAAAATAATAAAGAAGAAGAAGAAAATAAAGAAGAGGAATTCACGGAGAAAGAGGTGTCGATTGTGGCATGGTACACACCGGAAATTCCTATAAATCAGGGACCCTCGGGATATTGGGGGTTACCAGGGCTTATTTTGGCCGTAAGCGACGATGTGACCACAATTGTTTGCTCTAAGATTACCATGAACCCCAAAGATAAAATCGAAATTAAGGCGCCCAGCAAAGGCAAGAAGGTGACCCAGGCCGAATACGACGAAATCTCTCGTGAGAAAATGAAAGAGATGCGAGAGAATTTTCAAAATAGACGTGGCGGTCCAGGGGGTCGTGGAGGCGGTAGATTGTAGAATTGACTTTCCAGTAGTACTCAATAATTTTTTACTTCAAAATATATTTGGATGAAAATCACTTTGCCTTTTATCATCTTTTTAGCCTTGAGCTTTGTTGGCTCGGCCCAAGAAATTTCTCTGTCAGGTACCGTTAAGGATAGCACCGGTACGGGAGTTGATATGGCAAATGTGATTGCCATCAATACGGAGACAAAAGGTTTGGAATCTTACGGTATTACCAATCATGCGGGGCAGTACAAACTGAAATTAAAGACGGCGAATCAGTATACCGTTAAGGTAAGTTATTTAGGGCTGAAGACCGAATCTTTTACTTTTACGGCAGGTGAAGTCAATGCTATCAAAGATATTGTAATGCAAGAACAGGCCGCCGAGCTTGATGAGGTAGAAGTAACTTACGAAATGCCCGTGTCAGTAAAAGGGGATACAATTATTTACAATACCGATTCCTTTGTTTCAGGTACCGAGAAAAAATTAAAGGATGTACTGAAAAATTTACCGGGAATCGAAGTCAATGATGACGGTCAAATAGAAGTGGAAGGAAAGACTGTAACCAAAGTGATGGTCGAAGGAAAGGATTTTTTTGATGGCGATTCTAAACTGGCCGTCGAGAATATTCCTGCCAATGCGCTGAGCAAGGTAGAGGTCTTAAAGAACTATAATGAGGTGTCACAGTTGAAGGGGCTAACGAACGATGATGATAATGTGGCTCTGAATATCCGACTAAAAGAAGGTAAAAAGAAGTTTTGGTTTGGTGAGCTAACCGCTGGTTACGGCCCCGATGACCGATATTTGGCACATCCGAAGTTATTTTATTATAGTCCCGATTATAGTATTAATATTATAACGGATTTGAATAATTTGGGAGAAGTTCCCTTTACCCGTAACGATTACCGAAATTTTACTGGAGGTTTTAGAAATATAAATTCTCGGGGCGGTAGTTCTATCGGCGTCGGTTCTGACGGATTAGGACTTTCTACTGCCCAGAACAATAGGGCAAACGATATCGACACCAAATTTGCAGCGGTAAACTTTAGTTATGCGCCGACCAAAGCGTTGGATCTGAGTGGGTTCGGAATCTATTCCTACACCGGTACCCTGATGAAATCACAAAGAAGTACCACTTATATTGCCAGTGACGATATTGAGAATGCAACTACGAATACCGATCAGACGGTTCATTTGGGCCTGGCCAAATTGAGTGCGAGGTACAAGCCGACCGCTAACCTTCAGTTAGACTATGATGCACTGCTAAAACAATCTGACGATAATGAAGTGGTAGATGTACTCTCAATAGCTAATATTACCGATGAAATTTCAGAAGTCAAAAAACAAAAGCCCTTGTCGGTAAATCAAAATTTGAACCTTTACTACACTTTGGATGACAAAAATATCTTTGCGGTAGAAGCCCAGCATTTGTATCAAGATGAAGACCCGTTTTATGAAGCGGTACGAAATGAGTTTGCTTTTACTAGTATATTTCCTGTGGATGAAAATCAAAATCTTTATAATTTAAATCAAGTCAAGAACGTCGTAACCAATAAAGTCGATGCCAAAGTCGATTATTATCATGTTTTGGGAGCCAAAAGTAATTTGAACTTTACTTTAGGAACGACACAAAGCCATCAGAATTTTAATTCGGCGATTTATCAGATTTTAGATGGAGGTAGCACTTTGGATATGAATGGAACGGACTTTGAAAATGATGTAACCTTTAATGTGTCGGATCTCTACTTGGGGTTTCATTATAAAGTAATATCAGGAATTTTCACCTTCAACCCGGGCCTTACCTTACATCAGTTCAATGTTAAAAATGATCAACTGGGGAATGTTGTGGAAGACAATCTTACTTCGTTATTACCCGACGTATACATTAATGCACAACTGAAAAAGTCGGAAAACCTAAGGTTTAATTATCGTGTGACCCGCTCATTTACCGATGTTAATAAATTTGCCCAAGGGTATGTGCTCAACAATTACAATTCGGTCTATCGTGGTAATAGAGATCTTGAGAGTGCATTGAACCATAACCTCTCATTAAATTTTTTCAGTTTCAATATGTTCAATTTCACGAATATATTTGGTAATGTGACCTACACCAAAAGAATCGACGCTTTAAAAAGCAGTGCCAATATTGTAGCAATTAACCGAATCGGTACGACGATCAACTCTAATTTTGAAGATGAATCACTATCCGCAAATGGCCGATATGAGCGTACTTTCGGTAAGATTAAGGGTTCTGTCAGAGGAAGCTTGTCATGGTCTACGACCAATAACTTGGTAGATAATGCGCAGCGCACCTCGAATTCTTTGACTCAGAACTATACCGGGGCACTGTCTACCAACTTTAAAAATGCGCCGAATCTTGAACTGGGGTATCGCTATAATGTGAACAACTATGACAACGGCGGTCGCGAAACCACCTATTACACAAGCAGACCCTATGCCCGGTTTGATACAGCTTTTCTTAAGAATTTTATTTTTACACTTGATTATGATTATTACAACTATACCGATAAAGAAAATACCATTGATAATGCGTATAGCTTTTTGGAATCAAATTTGACCTACCAGCAAAAGGATAGCCGTTGGGAGTTCGGTATCAAAGGCACCAACCTATTTAATACTAGCATACTTAACCAAGATAGTACCAATGAACTCTTTTTCTCAACACAATCATATTTTGTGCAGCCCAGGTATGTGCTGTTCTCAATCAAGTACGATATATAAGGTAAAGGGGCTTCTTTATACGGTTGCATTAAATCTGATTTTCGATACTGTTTGACAAATTACAACCCGATCACTTTCAGAACAAAACATTTTTTATACTTTTGTAGCTCATAATCATGAGGAGGGATTTGACTGATTGCAACCTCAAGTATTCTGAATAAATTGTGCGACCCGATAAAAGGGTTGATTTAAAAATTTATTCAGTTTAAAAAATGCTAAAGCAGTTGATATTTTTATATCATACTTCCTTTAGCTTGCAGCAATTTTTTCAAATCTTCTTTTTCAAAAAAAAAGTAATATCATGTCGTATTTGTTTACTTCGGAATCTGTTAGTGAAGGACATCCCGATAAAGTCGCCGATCAAATCAGTGATGCTTTATTGGATCATTTTTTAGCTTTCGACCCAGAAAGTAAAGTAGCTTGTGAAACGTTGGTTACAACGGGTCAGGTTGTTTTAGCCGGTGAGGTGAAAAGCAATACGTACTTAGATGTACAGACTATTGCCCGAGAGATAATCAACAAGATCGGCTACACTAAAGGCGAGTACCAATTCAGTGGAGATTCCTGTGGGGTCATTTCACTCATTCATGAGCAGTCTCAAGACATCAATCAAGGTGTTGACCGAGGTTCGAAAGAAGAGCAAGGTGCGGGTGACCAAGGAATGATGTTCGGCTATGCCACAAAAGAAACGGAGAATTACATGCCTCTGGCACTTGATATCTCTCATAAGATTCTGCAGGTTTTGGCCGATTTAAGACGCGAGCTAAAAGAAATCGATTATTTACGGCCTGATGCGAAATCACAAGTTACCATTGAGTATTCTGATGGAAATGTACCACAGCGTATCGATACCATTGTTATCTCTACCCAGCACGATGCCTTTGATCAAGATGACAATGCGATGTTGGCGAAAATTAAAAAAGATATTATTTCGATTTTAATACCTAGGGTCAAAGCACAATTACCGAAAGAAATTCAAGCTTTGTTCGATGACCAGATTACATACCATATCAATCCTACAGGAAAATTTGTAATCGGTGGTCCACATGGGGATACTGGTCTTACCGGTAGAAAGATCATTGTTGATACCTATGGAGGAAAAGGTGCCCATGGAGGTGGTGCATTTAGTGGTAAGGACCCGAGTAAGGTTGATAGAAGTGCTGCATACGCCGCAAGACATGTAGCGAAGAATTTAGTTGCAGCAGGGGTTGCCGATGAAATATTGGTACAGGTAAGCTATGCTATTGGTGTAGTGGAACCAACTTCTATTTTTGTAGATACTTATGGAAGGGCTAATGTTGATTTAACCGATGGGGAAATCGCTGAAAAGGTTTCCGAACTATTCGATATGCGACCTTTTGCAATTGAAAAAAGGTTAAAATTACGGGAGCCCATCTATCTCGAATCTGCTGCCTATGGTCATATGGGCAAAGCGAATAAAATGGTAACTAAGGTATTCGAATCGCCCTATAACGGGAGAATAGAAAAAGAGGTTGAACTCTTTACCTGGGAAAAATTAGATATGCTCGATGAAGTGAAGGCTGCTTTTAAATTGTAAGCGTTTCCACTGTTCTTTTTGAGCATTATTTGGGGTGTTTCCCCACATTGGCGGAAAATTATTTTGAAAATAAGTATTGCATTTTAGTTTTCCGCCATTATATTTGTCAATCCAAAGTTCAAACATATATTGAATGGTTATCAAGAAAGGTGGAGGGAATAGACCCTTTGAAACCTTAGCAACCCTTTACAACCTTTACGTAAAGAAGGTGCTAAATTCTATCTTGACGTTGAATACATAATTCAACACCTTTTACCTTAAAGGCAGGAATAGATAACGAAAAACGAATTACAATAGTAATTTCTCTTTCTTTTTAACTTTTTGATTTTACCTGATTGCGGTCGGCGCAGGGTTTGGCTTTTTAATTTTTTTTGAGCACTTTCATGCCTCAAGAATAATTATATTCCCATTGAAAATGGGAGTTTATTAAAAAACCCGTATCTAAATAATAACGGATACATAAAACTAAAAGATTATGAGTGACCAAAAATTTTCAACGAATGCTTTGCATGCCGGGCATGATACAACAAAAACAGCAGGAACACGAGCAGTTCCTATCTATCAGACTTCATCGTATGTTTTTGATAATACAGATCATGCGGCTAATTTGTTCTCATTAGCGGAATTAGGGTTCATTTACACACGGTTGAACAATCCTACCAATGAAATTTTACAAAATAGATTGGCGGCTTTGGAAGGTGGTGTCGGAGCTGTAGTTTTTGCTTCGGGCGCTTCCGCTATTTCTTCAAGTTTAATGACGCTATTAAAATCGGGTGACCATATTGTGGCTTCGAGTAGTTTATACGGTGGGACTTTTAATTTATTGAATGTTACGTTGCCAAGATTGGGCATTACGACTACGTTTGTCGATGCTTCCGATCCGGAAAGTTTTGGAAAAGCTGTAAAAGATAATACCCGCGCATTTTTCGTAGAGTCACTAGGAAACCCGAAATTGGATGTATTGGACTTAAAGGCAATCTCAAAACAAGCCCAAGCAGCCCAAGTTCCATTCATCGTTGATAATACAGTTGCCTCACCTGCGCTATTAAATCCTATTGAATATGGTGCAAACTTGGTCGTTCACTCACTTACAAAATATATCGGTGGTCAAGGAACCTCTTTAGGTGGGGCCGTAATCGATGCGGGAACTTTTGATTGGACAAACGGGAAATTTCCAGAATTCACGGAGCCTTCCGCAGGCTACCATGGTTTGGTCTATAGCGAAGCTTTGGGTGCTGCCGCCTTTACTTTTAAATTGATTTTAGAAGGATTACGTGATTTTGGTGGAGCGTTAAGTCCGTTTAATGCGTTCCAAATTATTCAAGGTTTGGAGACCCTATCGGTACGTATAAAACAACACAGCGAAAACGCCTTGGCTTTGGCTACTTGGTTAGAAGCTAGGGAAGAAGTAGAATGGGTGAATTACCCAGGCTTGAAGAGTAGCAAATACTACGATTTGGCACAGGAATATTTACCAAAAGGACAAAGTGGATTGGTGACATTTGGCATAAAAGGCGGATTTGAAGCTGCAAAGAAGCTTACCGATGCGACTAAGATATTCTCTTTGTTGGCAAATATCGGTGATACCAAATCTTTGATAATTCATCCGGCAAGTACAACACACCAACAATTGACAGCAGAGCAGCAAGATGCCGCAGGAGTTGGTCAAGATTTGATTCGTTTGTCCGTAGGCTTGGAAGATCTTGATGATCTTAAAGCCGATTTAGAACAAGCTTTCGCAACACTATAAATTGAAACGGACCTTTCGGGTCGATAATACCCGAAAGGTCTAATTGATGACTATGTTACATCACCTCAAACTTAAGAATTTCACCACGCTTAGCGGGGTCTCTCAGCCTATCGACCTTTCTTACCAAGTATTTGGTAAAGAATTGCATTCGGCACCAATTGTTTTGGTCAATCATGCTTTGACCGGCAACTCCAATGTCACCGGAGACGATGGTTGGTGGTCTGCCATTATTGGGGAAGGCAAATGTATCGATACCAATAAATATACAGTTCTAGCCTTTAATGTTCCAGGTAATGGGCATGATGGTTTTGTTATCGAGAATTATAAAGATTTTGTGTCCGGTGATATGGCTCAAATATTTTTGTGGGGACTTCAAGAGCTCAAAATAAAGAAATTGTTCGCCATAATCGGGGGATCCTTAGGTGGTGGCATCGCTTGGGAAATGGCCGCTTTGAATCCGAAAATTACGGAGCATCTTGTTCCTGTGGCATCGGATTGGAAATCGACCGATTGGCTTATCGCCAATTGCCAGATTCAAGAGCAATTTTTAATAAATTCAAAACATCCGGTACACGATGCGCGCATGCACGCCATGTTGTGCTACCGCACGCCTGAATCGTTTAAAGAGCGTTTTAAAAGGAGTACCAATAAAGAACTTCAGGTGTTCAACGTTGAAAGTTGGTTGATGCACCACGGTGATAAATTAAAAGATAGGTTTCAATTGTCAGCCTATAAGTTGATGAATCAATTGCTGAAAACCATTGACATCACTAGAAATGGGGAACAGGCTTTTATAGACTTGCAGAACAGTGATACCAATATTCATATTATTGGGGTCGATTCAGATTTGTTCTTTACAGCAAAAGAAAATAAAGACACCTTCAAACAATTGGCCCAGGCGAACAGTAATGTGACCTATGGCGAAGTACAATCACTTCATGGTCATGATGCCTTTTTGATTGAGTTCGATCAGATGCAGAAACTGCTAAACGGTATATTTAACCAAAATGGAAAATCAAAAAAGATAAAGGTTTTAAAATTTGGTGGTAAATCGTTGAGTAACGGTGAAGGCTTGGGCAGAGTGCTCGAAATTATCTCCGATAAGGTCAAAAATGAAGAAAAAATAGCGGTAGTCCTTTCCGCCAGAGGGAAAAGTACAGATCAGCTAGAGGTCATGTTGGAAAAGGCAGCTAACGGGGAAGATTATAAAAAAGATTTTGAGGCTTTTGAGAAGTATCAAAAACATTCTTTTAAAAACGTCAATCTTTCTGACGAATTCAGGGGGTTGGTAAAGCTCTTTGAAGGGGTATCGTTATTGGGCGATTATAGTCCGAAAATTAAGGATGAGGTATTGGCTTATGGTGAATTGTTTTCGGCCAAGCTTATTACCAAATTGTTGATCGGAAAAGGCATTAAGGCTGAATTGTTCGATACCAGGGAACTTATTAAAACAGATGATACCTTTGGTGATGCCAAACTTTTGGAGCATGTTTCCAAAGAGAACATACTCAAGCGATTTTCTGAATTAGGGGATGATCATGTGGCAGTGGTAACGGGTTTTATTGCATCGACCTTAAACGGGGAGACCACCACTTTGGGTAGAAACGGAAGCAATTATTCTGCGGCTTTGATCGCTAATTTTTTAGATGCCGAAGAATTACAGAATTATACACATGTAGACGGTATTTTTACGGCCAATCCAGATTATGTTTCCGAGGCGAAGCGCATAGCAAACCTCTCGTATGCCGAAGCTAATGAACTGGCGAATTTCGGGGCTACCATTTTACATGCGAAAACGATAATTCCACTGATAGAGAAGAACATTCCGTTACGTATTCTCAATACCTATAATGATGATAACGAAGGCACTTTGATTAGTGCGAAATCAAGCAAGGAAGGTATCAAGTCGCTCTCGGTCATTGAAGATGTGGCGCTAATAAATTTAGAAGGTAGGGGGCTTTTAGGTAAAGTAGGTATCGATGCCCGTATTTTTAAAACTTTAGAGGCTAATAATATTAGCGTAAGTATCATTGCACAAGGTTCTTCGGAAAGAGGAATCGGTCTTGTCGTAAAACAAGATCGCGCACAGCGTGCCAAAAGAGCTTTAGAGGAAGAGTTTACAGGTGATTTTAAATCCAAAGACATAAATATGATTACCGTGACGGAAGGGGTTTCGGTAATTTCCATTGTAGGACAAGACTTGAGTACGTTTCATAAGCCGTACAATGCATTGATTAAAAACCAAATCGTTCCTTTACTTTTTAATAATACCGTTTCAGGCAAAAATGTGAGTCTGGTTGTCAAAAAATCTGACTTGCATAAGGCATTGAACGTTATGCACGGACAAATTTTCGGCATCAACAAAAAAGTGAATATCGCCATTTTTGGTCATGGAAATGTAGGAGGTACGTTGATAGACCAAATCTTGAAATCTTCCAAGACCATTGAAAAAAGAAAACAGGTCGATTTGAATGTTTTTGCAGTAGCCAATTCTAAAAAAGTGTTATTCAGTAAAGATGGAATTCCTAAAACGTGGAAATCTGCCATTAAGGATAAGGGGCAGCCATACGAATTAAAAGACATCTTTGACTATGCAAGAAAGAACCATCTTGAGAATTTAATTGTGGTCGATAATACGGCGAGTTCCGATTTTGTAGCGAACTATTTTGAGTTTGTAGAAAATGGTTTTGATCTGGTATCCTCCAACAAAATAGCGAATACATTAGGGTTCGATTATTATCAATTGCTACGGGAAGAGTTGGTGAAAAATCAAAAACAATATTTGTACGAGACCAATGTGGGTGCCGGATTACCGTTAATCGATACGATTAAACTCTTGCATTTGTCCGGAGAGAACATTACCAGGATCAAAGGTGTTTTTTCAGGCTCGTTAAGCTATATTTTCAATACCTTTTCAGAGGTAGGCGCACCATTTTCCTCGATTTTAAAAGATGCCATGCAAAAGGGGTTTACCGAACCAGACCCACGGGAAGACCTTTCCGGAAATGATGTGGGGCGTAAATTGCTGATTTTGGCACGGGAGCTTGATTTGCATAACGAATTCGCTGATATCAATATCGAGAACTTGATTCCGGGTGCCTTGCAGAAAGGGGATGTAGATTTCTTTTTAAAGAACCTTGATGTACTCGATGATAAGTTCAATGAGATAAAGAAAAATCAAAAACCGAATCAGGTACTGCGTTACGTGGGCGATTTGCACGGTAATTTGCAAAAGGAAAAAGGAATTTTGGATGTCAAATTAGTATCCGTACCCAAAGAAAGTGCTTTAGGGCAAGTAAAAGGATCCGATTCGATTATCGAAATATATACGGAGTCTTATGGTGAAAACCCGTTGGTTATTCAAGGTGCCGGTGCCGGTGCCGCAGTAACCGCTAGAGGTGTTTTTGGCGATATACTACGGATAGCTGAGAAGGGGTAGTTACGACTAATCCCTGAGGGACATTAATTAGGATTATAGGAAGATTGAACGGAGTAGAAGATTAAAAAGTGGATTATAATGAACAATAAAAAATTCGAAACCAACGCGATACGTACCCAATTGGAACGCTCACAATTTTTAGAGCATTCCTCGCCGATGTATTTGACTTCAAGCTTTGTTTTCGATGACGCCGAAGATATGCGCGCTTCCTTTGCAGAAGAGAAGGAACGGAATATCTATTCAAGGTACGCGAACCCCAATACGTCAGAATTTATTGAGAAGGTATGCCAGATGGAAGGTGCTGAAAGTGGTTTTGCTTTTGCTTCGGGTATGGCGGCCGTATTTTCAACTTTTGCCGCATTGCTCGATAGTGGAGATCATGTAATCTCCGCACGAAGTATTTTCGGTTCTACACACGGACTGTTCGATAGTGTATTTCCAAAATGGAATATCGATCATTCCTATTTTAAGATTGATGAGGTCGACACCATAGAAAGCCTGATCACACCAAATACCAAAATTCTATATGCCGAATCGCCGACAAATCCGGGGGTAGATATTCTTGATTTGAAAGTTTTGGGAAGAATTGCCAAGAAAAACAATTTGATTTTTATCATCGATAACTGTTTTGCATCGCCTTATTTACAACAGCCGATTAAGTTCGGGGCAGATTTGGTCATTCATTCAGGCACCAAGCTTATGGACGGACAGGGTAGGGTACTGGCCGGAATTACCGTGGGTACGGCTGCGCTTATCGATAAAATTTATCGATTTTCACGAATTACCGGTCCTTCGTTATCCCCCTTTAATGCCTGGGTGTTATCAAAAAGTTTAGAGACTTTGGCCGTTCGCGTCGATCGGCATTGTGAAAATGCACTGAAATTGGCCGAATTCTTAGAAGGCCATGAGGGAGTGAATTGGGTGAAATATCCGTTTTTGAAATCGCATCCCCAACATGAAATTGCAAAAAAACAGATGAAGGCAGGCGGCTGTGTCGTAGCTTTTGAAGTCAAAGGCGGACTAGAAGCCGGGCGAAAATTCTTCGATGCCATAGAAATGTTGTCGCTTTCGGCTAATCTAGGTGATTCACGTAGTATCGTAACGCACCCGGCATCTACGACCCATAGTAAATTATCTGTCGAAGAGCGCAATCAAACAGGCATTACCGATGGTATGGTACGCGTCTCGGTAGGGTTGGAGCATATCGACGATATTATTGCTGATATTGAACAGGCATTACAATAAAGGGAGGGAGTGGCTAAAAAGTGTTTGCAACCGCTTTTGCGAGGCACGAAGCAATCTGTAAACTACTGGAAATCTAGACACAGATTACTTCACTTTGTTCGTAATAGCGTTTGATACCCCCTTTTTAAACACCCCTTATTGTTCTCAAAGAATGTCAACCATGCTGAAAAAAACTGGAGATTTTCATGGGGCGAGTTTTATAGGCTGAAATTTATTGACTTTTATGCTTTTCAGTTTCTTCATTGCTCAAGCTTAAAATCTGGCAGCATTGGTAAATAAAATACCTTCTTTTTATTCCAAACATAGAAAAGTTGATGAATTCTCAGTTGCAACTGGTCAGCTATAACTTCGAATTTGAAATAAATGATATAAACCTACTGTCAGGAGACCAACTGGGTACATTTATTGAGCCTTGTCCACCATATAAATATCCAATTATCCTTGGAGTACCACCTTTAAAGGGTATAATGCGCAATAAGCAATGCTTGTAAAACGGGTGATCATTTGGGTCAATTTCCTTTGGAAAAGATATAAAAACAATCCATTTTTGATCTGGGCTAACATGGGGGAACCAATCATTGTATTCGTCAAAAGTTAGTTGTGTTTGATTTTTTCCTTCGGAATCCATGCTCCAAAGTTTCATTTTACCATTCCTTGCCGAATTGAAGAAGATTTGCTTACCGTCAGGGCTGTATTCCGGTCCATCATCTAATGTCTTTTGATTGGTCAATTGTTTTTCGTTGCCGGTCTTTAAATCAACGGAATAAATATCGTATTGACCTTTTCGGTGGCCTGTAAATATCATCTTTTGATTGTCGGGAGACCATCCGTGTAGGTAAGAATTCCCGACACCAGGTTTCGTAACCACTGCAGGTAGTGAGTCACCTTGAGAAGGCAGGTAATATATTGTAGAACTATTGTTGTCATTGCCGTTGTGATGACTTATGCCCAATAAGGTGCCATCAAATGATAATACATGGTCATTGTTGTTTTTGATTGCAAAACCGGTGTTCAGCGGACTTATAACCCCGTTATTCAGATGGTATCGATAAAGTCGCCCCTCGGAGTTATAGATTAATTGTTTTCCGTCTACCGTCCAATTAGGTGCCTGAATCGAGTTCGATGTGCTGTGAAGTATTTTTCGATGCCCTGTAGCTACTTCCATAATCTCTAGATTACTACCGATATAGTCTTTGTAGGGCTGAAAATCCGCGGCGGCCGGGCGAACAATCTTAACATTTCTAAACTTGGCAACTTCTACAATATCCGAGTTATGCGAGCTAACATAGAGGCCCACGTAGACTTGGTTTCTTAGGTGCGTACTTGTCAATTTAACCTCAACAAAATCTTGCCCGAACTTAGCGGTCGACATTATAAAATCATCCCCTTTTCTTTCCAATTGAATAACATCGGGTAAGCTGTCATTCGAAATTATTTCTTCCGTATTGCCATCAATCGTTTTACGAAATTGTAGAGAAGTCAATCCGTCTCCATGAGTGGTGGCATTGACATGGGGTGTTTCGCTGTTTAAATCATTTTTAACGATCCAGCCAACTTTTCGATGCGGGTCGACCCCTTCTCCCATAAAATCAACTTCGGCCCTTAAAATAAAATCACCTTGAAGTGTAGTCCATAAATAATGAAACTGATCCTCGTTGAACCACATGTTTTTGCCACTTCCGCCGATTACATAGGTTTGATCTGCTTCTTGATAATAGGCAAATCCTTTATTCGCGCAGTTGCCTATATCTAAATGATTGTCGAATATGCCCAAGTCCGTCTGGCCTTTTATGGGTTGAATTATCAAAATTAGAATTAGGATAGCTATGGCATCTTTGATATATCGCATTTTTTTAATTTTTGTAGTTTAATGTATCGGCAGAAGTATTACCTATATTATTGGTTCTAACACCTATCAAATTTTCAATACGCAACTTATACCTTCCCTATTTTAAAAGCACACTTCTTTTTAGGGTGAAGTATTCACCACCTATTTTTTTGCATTTCGTTACAATTTTTTAGTGCAACCCCATGGAATTTAAATTCTCAGGGAGAAACCCACTTGTTAGGCTTAAACCTGTTCATTCTTCCAAATTAAGAAATATAAGAATGTAAATTGATGAGTAGAGGATATAAAAAATAGACGTCCATTCTTAGGGGATATGCATATTAGCATCAATACGATACAATATTTTCGGAAGTTAAAGATGGAGATTAGCTATTAAACTACAAGCATCTTCAGATTGCGACGGTTGCTTTTTCTCCAAATAGCAGGTCAATTATGTTATATTTGTGTCAATCGAATTTTAAGGATAGAAAATTTTATAAAATCAATTCAACTAGTCATGATACGAAGATCATTCTTTCAAAAAACCACCGCGGCCTTATTAGGGTTAGGACTTACAGGAAAGGCTTTTGCAAACAAAAGGAATGGGAAGCCAAAAATGAAGTCTGAAATTTGCGCAACTGTTGAAGAGAATAAGTTATCCTTTTATTCAGAGGCTATTAAAGAACCGATCACTGTTTTTCATATTACCGACACCCATCTTTTTAAAGATGATGCAAGAGGAATTCCTTTTCAAGAGTTTAGTGGTCGAATGGCCAAGGCCTATAATGAAACAACGCATTTTCAAACGAGAGAAAAGACCAACCCTGAAGAGACATTTGTTGCAACTCTAAAACTGGCCAAAGAAGCAAATGCAGATTTAATTACATTGGTGGGCGACCTTTTTAGTTTTCCTTCTGAAATTGCTATCGAATGGGTTTTGGAACGATTGAAGGAAACAGGTATTCCATATATTTATATTGCCGGAAACCATGATTGGCATTATGAAGGAATGGAAGGTGCGCTTGAAGACTTGCGTGATACATGGATTCAAAAAAGATTGTTGCCCTTATATCAGGGAAAGCATCCGTTGATGGCAACTACCGATGTAAAAGGGGTTCGGTTTATAGCCATCGATAATTCTACTTACCAAATTAATCAAGACCAACTCGCTTTTTTTAGAGAGCAGGTAGCGAGTGGTTTGCCATTGGTACTTTTAGTTCATATCCCGATGTACGCCCCGGGAAAGCGTATCTCCTTTGGTTGCGGAAACCCGAATTGGGGCGCCGAGAGTGATACTAATTTTGAAATTGAGCGAAGACCGAAATGGCCGGAGTCAGGCCACACTCAAACAACATTTGACTTTCACAAAGAGGTGTTCTCTGCCTCAAACCTTCTTGGGGTATTTGCCGGCCATACGCATCGTTTTTCTATGGAATTGGTTAAAGGAACCCCTCAAATAGTGACAGACGACAATGCCAGTGGCGGTTATTTGGATGTACAATTTCTACCCTTGGAAAATAAAGACAAGGAATTAATTGCTGAATCTTAGGGAAATAATTCGGTTTTTAAGGAGAGTTTACATGGTGTCTTCCGAATAATCTGGACCAATTAGATTTAAACTGGTGATAAACGCTTTAGAGGTCATTTCTTTTTTTAAGTCTTAAGTCGGTATTGTTTACGGCACTTTTGAGGGTAGCAGTGGATTTTTAATGCGGTTTTACAATAAGCAAACTATATTGTATAGTTGAGTCAATTGGTACTATCCTCATCGGATAATTACCTTTTGGCTCGATTACGGGCATTCCAGAAACAAATTCATTATCCTTTTCGAGGACCGTACTATTGTGAGAATCCTTAAACATAAATTTTGGTGAATCTTTCTTTAAACGATTGGGAAAATTACTTGTCATTCCATTGCTTTTTCCGAGCATGCCTTGGTTCAAAGGTTTCCACATTTTGAAGACTGATAGATTATTCAAAGTAGAATCTTGTTGAAATAGACTTTTTTGCTGAGCAAAACTCGGAGAAGTCAAGAAAGAAAGTAACGTAATCAAGAAAAGTGAGAGTTTCATGATTTTACTTTTTCATTATGATTTTATAATGTTACAACTTCTTTATATAGCATTGGTTTACAACTGTATACGTCTAATTTTAGAAATAAAAGTATAACCCATTACTATTTTACCAATGGTAAATGACTGTCTGTATTTAGTCTCCTGCCTTATTCCACCACCTTTGTAAATGCTGCCGTACCACCAATTACAGGCAAGTCCATTGTAGTAGCGCTCAAATCAACGGTTAGTTTGGTGCCCGGTTCTGGCCATAGCGTAAATTCGCGATCACTAGAAAAGACCATAAGCCCAATCTGCTGCCCTTTAGGTATGATTTGATCGTCGGGCATCAAGTCAAACGATAGTTCGTAAAATTCACCAGGCTTTAAAGGTTCGCTTTCGGTCAAAGATTTATAGTTCTGTGGATCGGCCCAGCCCCGTGTAATGATATTGTCAGTTATTCTTGAATTTTTTTCGTCGTTCCATGGTAAAGATACCAACCACACCGAAAGGTTTGCTGCAGGTTTACTGCTTGATAACTTGATGGTAACTTTTGCGGTTCCTGAAATGTGTAGGTCTTCGCTCAAGGTCGGGGTGACATACATCAATCGATGGTCGGTGATTTCAGCTTTCGCTAAAGTAGTACCTGAAAAGGAGTAATTGTCTTCCAAGGTTTCTGTTCCAGGGTTACTGGCTTTCTCGATACCCAACCCACCAATCTTTGGGGCACCCGGCTGCAAGTGTAAGCGCACCATGGCGGCATCGGGGTTTGGGTATTCCGAATATGGTGTCGGTTGGTCTTGGGCATCGTTTTCACGAACGATCCATGCTTTAGCGTCGTTTTCGACTCCATTTTCCACTCCATGTAAGTAATGGGTAAACCAACGGTTCATGAGTTTCATGGGTGGCGGTCCGCCATGCCCGTTTTGGTGGTAGTAGATTTGGGCAGGTAATCCTTTTTCTTTGGCCGCTTTATAAATACGGTAGCTGTGCTCGGGCATTACGTTCCAATCATTGAAACCGTGTGACATAAGCAGGGCGGCCTTCATGGGTTCCATATCGTTTAGATAATCGCGCCCGGCCCAGAAATCGTTATAATCTCCGGTAATACGGTCCATGCCATTCTTCATTTCAGTATCGCGAACCGTAGCATTGTTATAGGCGCGTTTTGATTCATCACCACTATGGATAAAGTCATAAAGTACATCAATGTCCTCACCCAAATAGCCACCGGGTGATCTGATTAATCCGTTAGATCTGTAATAGTGATAATAAGAAGTATTGGGTGCAATGGGGATAATAGCTTCCAAACCCTTTACGCCCGTTGTGGCCGCGGCTAAGGGAATGGTGCCGTTATAGGAAGTGCCGGTCATACCTACTTTTCCGGTAGACCAGTAGGCTTTTACTTTTTCGTTGCCATCTGGCGTGGTATACCCTTTTGCCCGTCCGCACAACCAATCGATTACAGCTTTCGGGGCCAATGATTCATTATCACCGCCAACGGTAGGAGACCCTTGCGACAGTCCGGTTCCCGGGGAAGAAGAATGCACTACAATATAGCCTCGCGGAACCCATTTTTTGATATGGGAATTGGAAATAATCGGTCTTTCGCCGGTACGAGTTACCTCTGGGTGCAACCGTTCTTTCGCGACTGCACCCAATTCATGTTTTACATCATAAAAAAGACCATCGACAAAAGGGGCGACTCCCGCAAAATACGGACTAGAAACATAAACTATGGGTAGCTGAAGTTTTTCGCTATCGGTTTGATACGGTCGTGTTACCGACAAATGCATCCTGTCGGGTTTCTTATCACCATCGGTATCAAAAGCGGTTTCTACCCAAAGGTCGTGTCGAATCCATTTCGAGGGATCTTCGAAGGCTTCAACGATTTGGGCTTCACCATTCTTAAAAACGGGCGCGGTCTTCGAATCGGTTTGGGAATGCGCTAAAAATACGTTGGTAAAAGAAAGAACAATCAGATAGACTAGCGTACTATATTTTTTCATTGAATAAAGATTCGTTTAAAGGCACTAATGCCAGCGCTAAAGTTAAGTTTTTAAAGTGAAACTAATTCTCGTGGATGGCGACACAAAATGAAGTTGGTTTTAAATTTAGCGATGAGAAGGTCAATGAAATAAATCAATACAATTTTCAAAAGGGGCCAGACCGATTGAGTTTGTTAATTTCCCTATCTTCGCACTATGCTTTCCAAAAAGACAAAATACGGCCTAAAGGCACTTACTTATTTGGCATCAAGGTCAGAGAACTGTCCCGTTCAAATATCGGAGATTGCCAAACACGAGAACATTTCCCAGAAATTCTTGGAGAGTATTCTGTTATCCTTACGAAAAACAGGAATGCTAGGTTCAAAGAAGGGAAAAGGCGGTGGATATTATTTAATTAAGAATCCGGCCGATATTCTAATGACCGATGTAATGCGTATTTTGGAGGGACCAATTGCAATGGTACCCTGCGTCAGTCTTAATTTCTACGAAAAATGTGATGACTGTCCCGATGAGGCTACCTGTTCGGTAAACAAGCTGATGTTGATGGTGCGCGACGCCAATCTAGGGGTGTATCGAAGTCATACCCTGGCAGATATACTGGTGAAATCGAAAGGAGATTAAGGATGCTTTTGACGATTCGTAAAATTTCCCCGTTTTTTTAAAATATCCTCAAAAATGTGTGATATTTCCGAGTAATCTACTAAAACTATAGGGTAAATCTAATTTTTAAGGATTTTTAACGTCTAACTTTCGGCTAATAGTACTATTTTTGAATATCCTATTAAATCTATAGGGTATTAGAAATATACATTTAAATGATAGCCGATCAATTGATTTTAGATAGTAAAACTAGCAAAACCAGCTATAAAGACGATAAGGAATCAGAAAGCCCAAAAAGGAGTATAGTGAAATCCATTAGCTGGCGTGTTATAGGAACAATGGATACCATACTTATTTCGTGGGTCGTAACAGGAACCCTAACAGTAGCTTTTTCTATTGGTGTTGTGGAGCTTTTTACTAAAATGATATTGTATTTTTTCCATGAGCGTATTTGGAACAAAATCAAATGGGGAAGATAATTACAAAAGATAGAGAAAATGGCATTTACACAGCAACAAATAGAAGAATTGAATGCGAAGTTTGCAACGGCGACACCCAAAGAAATTATTTCATGGGCGATTACCAATGCCAAAAAAGCAGTGGTCACTACGAATTTTAGACCTTATGAAGTCGCTATTCTTAGTGCGGTGGTCGAGGTAGAAAAAGAGATTCCGGTGATTTGGTGCGATACAGGTTATAATACGCCGAATACCTACAAACACGCGGAACAGCTTATTGCCGATTTGGGCCTTAATGTCAAACTTTATGTGCCAAGACAAACGTCTTCGCACAGAGATGTTGTTATGGGTATTCCTGGTATTGACGACCCGAAACATGCTGAATTCACCGAACAGGTTAAATTGGAGCCTTTTAGAAGGGCGATGAAAGAACATGCGCCCGATGTGTGGTTCACCAACCTTAGAAAAGGGCAGACCGCCTTGCGTGATTCGTTAGATATTTTAAGCCTTAGTAAAGATGGCGTTTTAAAAGTGAGTCCATTTTATCACTATAGCGATGTTCGGTTAGATGCTTATCTAGAAGAACGGAATTTGCCCAACGAGCATAAATATTTTGATCCCACAAAAGTTTTGGAAAATAGGGAATGCGGATTGCATACCTAGTACAGGAGACAACTAAGGAATAGCATCTTAATTTGAAAAAAAATACGATTTGGAAACAACAATTATAGATACCCCAACTAAAACAGAAGGTTTGCCTAAACTTAAAATCAATGCATTAGAAAGCGAGGCTATATACATCTTAAGAGAGGTAGCAGCGCAATTTGAGAAACCTGTGCTATTATTTTCCGGTGGAAAAGATTCGATAACCTTGGTGCGATTGGCGCAAAAGGCTTTTTATCCTGCTAAAATCCCTTTTCCATTAATGCATATCGATACGGGACATAACTTTCCGGAAACCATTGAGTTCCGTGACCGTTTGGTAAAAGAATTGGGTCTCGAACTTATTATAAGAAATGTGCAAGACTCCATAGATGAAGGAAAAGTAGTGGAAGAATCCGGTAAATATGCCAGCCGAAACATGCTGCAGACTACCACACTTTTAGATGCTATCGAAGAATTCAAGTTCGACGCCTGTATTGGTGGAGCCCGACGGGATGAGGAAAAGGCGAGAGCTAAGGAACGTATCTTTTCAGTTCGTGACGACTTCGGTCAATGGGATGAAAAAAATCAACGCCCAGAGCTTTTCGATATGCTGAACGGTGAAATTGAAATGGGACAGAATGTTCGTGTCTTTCCTATTAGCAACTGGACGGAATTAGATGTTTGGAGCTATATCGAAAAGGAAGATATCGAAATACCTTCTATCTATTTTGCACATAAACGTAACGTCTTTTTGCGTGATGGAATGATTTGGTCAGCTGAAGATGAAGTTGTTTTTAGAGCGGATGATGAATTGGTCGAAGAGCGTACCGTACGTTTTAGAACAGTTGGTGATATGTCGTGTACCGCAGCCGTTTTTTCGCATGCCGATACAATAGACAAAGTAGTGGCTGAGATTCGTGAATCAAAAATTTCGGAGCGTGGTGCCCGAATCGACGACAAACGTTCAGAAGCGGCAATGGAAAAAAGAAAACAACAAGGCTACTTTTAATAGCCATTGATTAGTGTTGCCTCACGATAGAAATATCGAAGACAACAAAGGGTGTAGTTAACGAATCAAAATATAGGTTGAAAGTTTTAGTGTAATCTGAGAGCGATCGGCCGACAACAAAATACAAAATGGAAGTACTGAAAATAGCAACGGCGGGCAGTGTAGATGATGGTAAGAGCACTTTGATAGGGAGACTTTTATATGATACCAAATCATTGACCGACGATAAGTTGGAAGCTATCGAAAAGACCAGTAAGAAAAAGGGATATGATTATCTTGATTTCTCTTTGGCGACAGATGGTTTAGTGGCAGAGCGGGAGCAAGGGATTACTATCGATGTCGCTCATATTTATTTTTCTACGGCATCAAAGAGTTATATCATTGCAGATACCCCAGGCCATGTTGAGTACACGCGTAACATGGTTACAGGTGCTTCAACCTCGCAGGCGGCAATCATCCTAATTGATGCTAGAAAGGGAGTGATAGAGCAGACCAACAGACATTTTTTTATCAACAACCTGTTGCGTATCAAAGATGTGATCGTTGCTATTAACAAAATGGACCTTATTGATTTTTCCGAAGAAAAATACAATTCGATCAAAGCTGATTTTGAGGAGTTGATGAGCAAACGCGATTACCAAGATCAAAAAATAACTTTTATTCCTGTTAGCGCGTTAAAAGGAGATAATGTGGTGAATAGGTCTGAAAGTATGACTTGGTATAAAGGGCAAACGCTTCTAGAACATTTGGAAGAGTTGGATAGAAAAGATATTTTCAATGTGGGTACCCCTAGATTCCCTGTGCAATACGTTATTCGGCCCAAAACGGAAGAGTTTCACGATTTTCGTGGGTTTGCCGGTAAAGTATACGGTGGCGAATTGAGCGTAGGCGACGAAGTTGTTGTATTGCCATCAATGACCCGATCTAAAATCAAGGATATTTACTTTTACGACAAGAAATACAAAAAGGCGACCCGACGCTCTTCGGTGACCATTACTTTAGAAGATGAGGTGAATGTCAGCCGTGGTGATATGTTGGTAAAAGCTGGTGATTTACCCACGATAGACAAGCAATTTACGGCCACTATTTCTTGGATGGACTCCCAGAAATTGACCACGGGTAGTAAATATGTGCTCCAGCATGGTGTAAATAAGGTGTTGGCAAAAGTTGATCGTATTCACCATAAAATCCAACCCGATTATTCCGGTATCGATGCAGAAACCGATGCTTTAGGAATGAACGACATCGCTCAGGTTTCCTTTAAATTGAACAAGCCGATTTTTTACGATGCATTCAAAAACCACCGTACGAATGGTTCCTTTATTTTAATTGATTCCCATACCAATGCCACGGCAGGAGTAGGGTTTATTAATTAATCAGAGCAAATTGTCCAGAAAGTGGTCTTAGAAGTACAGTTTAAATTTTACCTATTCAATCTATAGGTATAATAGTCAAATAAAATAATTCATCAGACGTTTTACGTCAAGCGTTTAGAATCTCAACATATGCAAAGTTTCAGAACTGAAATAGAAAACCCGGTAGTAGCAAAAGATATCTTGGCTTTGGAAGCCAAAATACATGAGTTCAAAGAAGGTAAGTTAGACGAGGAGAAATTCCGTAGCCTACGTTTGGCGAGGGGAATTTATGGACAGCGACAACCTGGAGTTCAAATGATTCGAATCAAATTGCCTTATGGTAAGGTGACTTCCAATCAATTGAGAAGAATTTGTGGGGTATCCGACGAATATTCTACAGGACGGTTGCATATAACGACCCGACAAGATATTCAGATTCACTATGTTGATGTGAACCGCACCCCGGAATTATGGTCGCAATTGGAAAAAGACGATGTGACCATTCGCGAGGCTTGTGGTAACACCGTTCGAAATGTTACTGCTAGTGAGACAGCAGGTATCGACGTAAATGAACCATTTGATGTTTCTCCGTATGCCCATGCTTTGTTCCAGTATTTTTTAAGAAATCCGATTAGTCAAGAAATGGGCAGGAAGTTCAAAGTGTCTTTTTCGGCTAGCGACGAAGATACAGGCCTTTCCTATATGCACGATCTTGGGTTTATCGCAAAAATCGAGAATGGCGTTCGCGGCTTTAAAGTATTATTAGGTGGCGGATTAGGTTCGCAACCCCGACATGCCGATGAGTTGTTTTCTTTTCTTCCTTCCGATAAGATCATTCCGTTAATGGATGGTGTTGTTCGTGTTTTTGACAGATTTGGAGAACGAAAAAGTAGGGCAAAAGCGCGTTTGAAGTTTTTGATGAAAGACATTGGTCTTGACGGATTTAAAGTGTTGTTGGAGGAAGAGCAAAAGGCTGTACCCTATACTTCTTATCCGATCGATGCGGAAACTTATCCAAAAATTAAAATAGGCGACGCCGTTGCGCCAAAGGTTGAAATAAAAGATCAACAAACTTTTGAGAAGTGGAAGTCAACAAACCTCGTGCCTCAAAAACAAGAAGGTTTTGTAGCCATCGGAATCAAGGTCTTGTTAGGTGATTTTTATACGGACAAAGCACGGTTATTGGCCGATTTGGTCGAAAAATATGCTGCTGGGGAAGTACGAATGACCTTGCGACAAAACATATTGGTACCTTATATAAAAGAAGAGCTTGTGCCGTTTTTCTATACGGAGTTGGAAAAAATGGGATTTGTCGAAATAGGATACAATACGGCGTTGGATATTACAGCATGCCCCGGTACGGATACCTGTAACCTTGGAATCGCAAGTAGTACGGGAATCGCCGAAGAACTGGAGCGGATTATTAAAAAGGAATACCCGCACTATATTGCCAATCCCGATGTGGCCATAAAAATTAGTGGGTGTATGAACGCATGTGGGCAGCATAACATGGCCAACATTGGTTTCCAAGGGATGAGCATTCGCACCAAGAATAAATTGGTTGCGCCAGCCCTGCAAGTACTTTTGGGAGGTGGTAATTTAGGTGATGGAAATGGGCGTTATGCCGATAAAGTGGTCAAAGTACCAAGTAAACGTGGCCCTGAGGCCTTACGTTTAATATTAGATGATTTTGATAAGAATGGCAATGGCCGTTCGTATGCCGATTACTATGCCGATAAAGGACAAATGTATTTTTACGATATTCTTACCCATTTATCGGATGCCGATAATTTAACTCCAGAAGACTTCATCGACTGGGGTACTACCGAGCGCTACGAAAAGGCGATTGGCGTAGGGGAATGTGCAGGTGTCGTAATTGATCTAATAGCCACCTTATTGTTCGAGAGTGAAGAGAAAATCGAAAATGCCAGAGAAACATTTGAAGAAGGGAAGTGGGCAGCAAGTATTTACCATTCCTATTCATCAATGGTCAATTCGGCAAAAGCAATATTGACTGCCGAAAAAACCAAAACGAATACACACATTGGTATCATAAAAGATTTTGATACAAAATTCGTGGTCACGGGTAAAATAGATTTAGGTTCTTCATTTGAAGAATTGGTCCTCCAGCTAAATAAAAATGAACCTACAGAGGTATTTGCAAAAGGCTATATGGAAAATGCAAAAACCGTATTGAAGAAAATTGAAGCTTATAGAAAGCAAGAATTGGTAGAAGCATAATATGGTGCAAAGCAATATACATACCGACAAATTGGAACCAGAGACTTTTTCTGGTCGTAAAGCACGGCTGACGGTGATTGGTGCGGGTCCTGGTGATGTAGAATTGATCACACTGAAGGCAATCAAGACCTTGCAAATAGCCGATGTGGTTTTATATGATGCTTTGGTTGATGACCAATTGTTGGATTATGCTCCGCAGGCTGAACATATTTTTGTTGGCAAGCGAAAGGGGTGCTATTCCCA
This sequence comes from Kriegella aquimaris, assembly GCF_900103215.1. GTDB lineage: Bacteria > Bacteroidota > Bacteroidia > Flavobacteriales > Flavobacteriaceae > Kriegella > Kriegella aquimaris. The sequence continues at coordinate 150,009 of NZ_FNGV01000004.1, read as the reverse complement.
TCGACAAGAACAAATTAACGAATTGATTGTAAGTCGGGCCAAAAGCCATGGGCATGTGGTTCGATTAAAAGGAGGTGATCCTTTCGTTTTTGGGCGTGGTGCCGAGGAAATGGAATACGCTGCAAGCCAAGGGTTGGAAACTGCGATGATTCCAGGTATCTCTTCCTGTATCTCAGTTCCTGCATCGCAGAACATTCCAGTGACAAAAAGGGGGGCAGCCGAAAGTTTTTGGGTCATTACTGGTACTACAAAAGATCATAAACTATCGCAAGACGTAAGTCTCGCGGCAAAGTCGAATGCTACCGTGGTAATTCTTATGGGGATGTCAAAATTACCACAGATCGTGGAACTCTTTAAGAAAGAAGGAAAAGCAGAAACACCCATAGCCATTATTCAAAACGGTACCTTTAAGGATGAAAAAGTAGGAGTGGGGTCGATTGCATCAATAGAAAAGGAAGTTGAAAAACAACAATTGGCCAATCCGGCTATTATTGTTATCGGAGAAGTGGTGCGTCATCGGTCCTATATGCAAGATTTAAAAAGTTTAAGCGTATTCGAAGATAATTCGGCAGGCGAATAATGCTGTTTTGATTGAAAGAAAGAAGCAAATAATGACAGAAAGGAACAACTTATACCCCATATTTCTTAAGACAGCGCAATTGAATATTCTTATTGTTGGTGGAGGAAATGTGGCGGAGGAGAAGCTTACCTTTTTGACAAAATCCAGTCCTGACGCAAAAGTAACCTTAGTATCGCCCATGTTTCGAGAGGGTACTTCAGAACTGGCAAAAAAATATGATGTTACCTTAATAACCGATACATACAGTAAAGAATATTTAAAAGGCAATCATTTGGTCATAGCGACCACTGATAATCCCAAGGTGAACATTCAGGTGTACGAAGATTGTCGGGCGTTGGACAAATTGGTCAATGTAGCGGATAATCCGCCCTATTGTGATTTTTATATGGGAGGCATTGTAACCAAAGGAAATGTCAAGGTTGCCATTTCTACCAATGGAAAATCACCTACAACAGCCAAGAGGTTGCGACAATTTTTCGAGGAAGTCATTCCCGAAGATATCGATGAAATGGTTCAGAATTTAAATGAGTATAGAAAAACAATAAAAGGTGATTTCGAGCATAAAGTGGATAAAATGAACGAAATAACCCAAAAATTGGTCGAAAAAAATAAAGAAGGTAAAAATGATTAAAACAGACATACTTATAATAGGAGCGGGCCCAACGGGATTATTTACAGTCTTTGAGGCAGGGTTGTTAAAATTGAAAACGCATTTGATCGATGCGTTGCCACAGCCTGGAGGTCAGTGTTCTGAGATTTATCCGAAGAAACCTATTTATGATATTCCGGCCTTTCCTGAAATTTTAGCGGGCGATCTGGTTACCAACTTGATGGAACAAATCAAACCTTTTGAACCAGGTTTTACGTTGGGGGAACGTGCTGAAACCCTTGATAAATTGGAAGACGGTTCTTTCGTGGTTACCACGAATAAAGGAACGAAACACCATGCACCCGTGGTGGTAATCGCAGGTGGGTTGGGTTCCTTTGAACCAAGAAAACCTCCTATTGAAAATATCACGGACTTTGAAGATAAAGGAGTAGCCTACATGATCAAAGATCCTGAGGTTTACCGAAATAAAAAAGTAGTTATCGCTGGTGGAGGTGACTCTGCATTGGATTGGGCCATATTTCTGGCTGATGTAGCTTCTGAAGTTTCTTTGGTGCACCGACGAAACGAATTTCGAGGAGCTTTAGATTCTGTTGAAAAAGCAGCGGAATTGGCTAAAGCGGGTAAAATCAAATTGTTTACCGAAGCCGAAGTTAAAAAATTGTACGGTGATGAGCACTTAGAAGCTGTCGTAGTAAAACATAACGATGCCTCTAAAGGTGAGACTTATGTGGAGGTCGATAGTTTTATACCCCTTTTCGGACTCTCTCCAAAACTCGGCCCTATAGGCGATTGGGGACTGGAAATCGAACGAAACGCTATAAAGGTCAACAACGCTAAAGATTATCAGACCAATATTCCTGGAGTCTTTGCCATTGGAGATGTCAATACCTATGAAGGGAAGTTGAAATTGATATTGTCAGGTTTTCATGAAGCCGCAGTTATGTGCCAGTTTGCCTACCAACTTATCAATCCCGGTAAGAGATATGTCATGAAGTATACCACTGTAGGAGGGGTAGAAGGATTTGACGGAAGTAAAAAAGAAGCTAAAAAGGAAGTGGTACAAAGCATATCCTGAACGCTATAAAAACCTGTCAGTTTAGAACTTGGCAGGTTTCAATCTTATCAAAAACCCAACACTTTCCTTGCTTTTGAGCAGACTGTGCTGTTACTTTGCATTTGAACCCGTCACCTATTGAGAGACAGGTTCGTGAGTTCATTAAAAAAACTGTAAGTTATCAAGAAAGGCGGAGGGATTAGACCCTGTGAAGCCTTAGCAACCCTTTGCCAAAAGAAGGTGCTACATTCTACCTGGTTTCGAATTCGTTTCGGTATCCCGGCAGATAACAAAGAGAGGCAAACTTGTCTGTCCCTATTCCTAACTTGATATATTTTACTGAAAAAAACCGTTTTGGACCTTTTGGATTTATGAGGATGATAACGGAATTGCGAACGGATACATGAAAAATATTAAAGAGATATTGCAAGAGCGTATTTTGGTGCTTGATGGCGCTATGGGTACCATGTTACAACGCTATAAGTTTACTGAAGCTGATTTTCGCGGTGAGCGGTTCAAAGATTGGAAATCTCCCTTGCAGGGGAACAATGATTTGTTGTCCTTGACCCAGCCAGAGGCCATTGCCGACGTACACCGTAAATATTTTGAGGCTGGTGCCGATATCGTAGAAACGAATACTTTTTCAAGTACGACTATTGCCATGGCCGATTATCATATGGAAGAATTGGTTTATGAGCTTAATTTTGAGTCGGCCAGAATTGCTAAAATGGTGGCTGATGAGTTCACCGCCAAAGAACCTGACAAACCAAGATTTGTTGCGGGCAGTATAGGTCCCACAAACAAAACCGCCAGTATGTCTCCCGATGTTAATGATCCGGGGTTTAGGGCAATTTCATTTGATGAGTTGCGCATTGCCTATAAACAACAGATAGAGGCTCTATTAGACGGCGGAGCCGATATTTTATTGGTAGAGACTGTTTTCGACACCTTGAATGCAAAGGCAGCGTTATTTGCAATTGAAGAGGTCAAGGAAGAACGGAACATCGATGTGCCGATAATGGTCAGTGGAACGATTACGGATGCTTCTGGAAGAACATTGTCGGGGCAGACCGCGGAGGCTTTTTTGATTTCCATATCGCATATTCCGATTTTGTCCGTTGGATTTAATTGTGCCTTGGGTGCCAATCAATTGGTTCCTCACTTGGAAGTCTTATCGAACAAGACCGATTATGCCGTTTCTGCCCATCCGAATGCCGGATTGCCGAATGCTTTTGGGGAATATGATGAAACTCCCGAGCAAATGGCAGGGCAGATCAAAGAATATATGGAAAAAGGCTTGGTAAATATCGTAGGTGGTTGTTGTGGTACTACACCGGAGCATATAACGGCTATTGCAGAATTGGTGAAAGATTATGACCCAAGGTCGTTGGTGGTTGCCGGTTAATAGTTAATTGTATGGACTATATTGAATTGGAAGTTTGGAAACAATGCAGTATACTGGTTAACAGTGTTTATGAAGCTACTAAACAATTTCCAACGGTAGAAGTCTATGGGTTAACAAGTCAGTTGAGAAGATGCGCGGTTTCAATGCCATCAAATATTGCCGAGGGTTGTGGTAGAAGAACATCAAAAGAAACTATTCAATTTTTGCATGTTTCAAGAGGTTCTAACTATGAAATGGAAACGCAATTGTATTTAGTACTGGACCAAAAATATTTGGTCCAAACTGATTTCGATTCCTCAAAGAATCAAATAATAAAGTGTAAAAAATTGATAAACGGATTTATCAACTATTATAAAAGTAGCAACAGATGATAGAGGGTAATTCAAAAATACCATCAACTGACAACGAACGACCGGCAACTAGATATTTAAAGTTGTCAGGTCTAGAGCCGTTGATCGTAACTCCAGAAAGTAATTTCGTCAATGTTGGGGAACGTACCAATGTAGCAGGTTCAAAGAAGTTTCTTCGCCTTATTAAAGAGGAAAAGTTTGAGGAAGCACTCGACGTCGCCCGCGACCAGGTAGAAAATGGTGCGCAGATTATCGACATTAATATGGATGACGGACTTATCGATGGTAAAGAGGCCATGGTCAAGTTTCTTAATCTGGTTATAGCCGAGCCTGATATTTCTCGGGTGCCCATTATGATCGATAGTTCAAAATGGGAAATTATTGAAGCGGGACTCCAAGTTGTTCAGGGTAAATGTGTGGTGAATTCTATCAGTCTAAAAGAGGGTGAAGCAGAGTTCATACACCACGCCAAGTTGATAAAGCGCTATGGTGCGGCAGTTATTGTCATGGCTTTCGATGAGACGGGTCAAGCCGATAATTATGAACGACGTATCGAGATTTCGAAGCGATCATACGATGTTTTAGTCAACAAAGTAGGTTTTGCTCCGGAAGACATTATTTTTGACCTGAATATATTCCCCGTAGCAACGGGGATGGATGAGCATAAACTGAATGCATTAGATTTTATTCGCGCCACAAAATGGGTTAGGGAGAACTTGCCCTATTGCAGTGTCAGTGGAGGCGTCAGTAACGTTTCGTTTAGTTTTAGGGGCAATAACCCCGTTCGGGAGGCGATGCACTCCGTGTTTTTATACCATGCGATTAAAGCAGGTATGAACATGGGTATTGTAAATCCGACGATGTTGGAAATCTATGACGATATTCCAAAAGATTTATTGGAAATGGTCGAAGATGTTATCCTCAATCGAAGGGATGATGCTACCGAGCGATTGCTTGATTTTGCCGAAAGCGTCATTGGTAAGGCCAAGGAAAGTAAAATAGACCTTTCATGGCGAGAAGAACCGTTACAAGATAGAATTACGCGTGCCTTGGTCAAAGGTATTGATCAATATATTGTTGAAGATGTTGAAGCTGCCCGGCTCAGCGTTGACAAACCTATTGAGGTTATCGAAGGGCATTTAATGACGGGAATGAACGTCGTTGGCGATCTTTTTGGTAGTGGAAAAATGTTTCTTCCCCAAGTGGTGAAATCGGCCAGGGTAATGAAAAAGGCCGTAGCACACCTTTTGCCCTATATAGAGGAAGAAAAATTAAAAAATCCTCAAGAGGGCGATGATCAGGGCAATGGAAAGATTTTGATGGCGACCGTTAAGGGAGATGTTCATGATATCGGAAAAAATATTGTAAGTGTCGTATTGGCTTGTAATAACTACGAGATTGTAGATTTGGGTGTGATGGTTCCACCCGAGAAAATCATCGCAGAAGCCATAGCGCACAATGTCGATGCCATAGGTCTGAGCGGGTTAATAACACCCTCACTGGATGAAATGGTACACTTGGCCAAAGAAATGGAGCGACAAAATTTTAAGGTTCCGCTATTGATAGGTGGGGCCACGACGAGCAAGGCGCATACTGCCGTCAAAATCGACCCGCAGTATAAGAATGCAGTGGTACATGTAAACGATGCCTCGCGCGCGGTCACCGTAGTGGGAGATTTGCTACAAAAAGAAACATCTACGGCATACAAAGCTTCCGTTAAGACAGATTATGAGGAGTTTAGAAAACAGTTCGCAAAACGCGGAAAGCATAAGGAATACCGTACTTTGTCGGAAGCTAGAAAGAATAAGTTCAAGATAGATTGGGATATCGCCACAATAGTAAAACCAAACCAACAGGGTATTCAGGTTTTGGAAGATTTTGAGCTACGGAAACTGGAAGATTTTATTGATTGGACGCCCTTTTTTAGAAGTTGGGAGTTACACGGTAAATATCCGGACATTCTCACGGATGATATCGTGGGCGAACAGGCCACGGAACTTTTTGGAGATGCCCGCAAGATGTTACAACAGATATTCGATGAAAAATGGTTGAAGGCAAAAGCCGTTTTCGGACTTTTTCAAGCGAATACGATCAATGATGATGATATTGAGGTAGTTTCGGGTGAGAATACTATTATTTTTCGAACACTGCGCCAGCAATTGAAAAAGCGCGATGGCGTGCCGAACACGGCGCTGTCCGATTTTATAGCGCCCAAAGAATCGGGGCCAGTGGATTATATGGGGTTTTTCTGTGTCTCGACAGGTTTTGGAACCGATGAGGTTTCCGAAAAATATAGAAAAGATCTTGATGATTATAATTCGATTATGGTCAAAGCCTTGGCCGACCGATTGGCCGAAGCTTTTGCCGAGTATTTGCATAAACAAGTACGAACAGAACACTGGGGCTATGCGAGCAATGAAGATTTGACGAAAGAAGATTTGATCAAAGAGGCCTACAAAGGTATTCGGCCTGCACCGGGATATCCCGCATGTCCCGATCATTTGGAAAAACTGACCATATGGAAACTCTTGGGGGTAAAGGAGAAAATCGGGGTCGAACTGACCGATAGTCTGGCGATGTGGCCCGCAGCTTCGGTTTCAGGTTACTATTTTGGAAACCCCGAAGCCCGGTATTTCGGACTAGGAAAAATAAAAGAAGACCAGGTGAAGGATTTCGCCGATAGAAAAGGAATTTCCTTTGAGGAAGCGGCCAAATGGCTAGCGCCGAACATTGCGGACGATTAATTGAATCAATAAACTGGATTCAAATGAAATTGCGTTAGGGATAAAAGCGGCATCTTTTTACTGTGATTCAGTGCAAAATGAGCGCACGGAAAAGGGAACAGTAAAAAATAGAGCGGATAGCCCGCCCGAACGCCCAAAAAGAAAAATTAATAGATACTGATAGAAGTTCAGCATACATGAAGGTAACCGACCATATTACGAAAGCGAACGGAAAAACATTGTTTTCCTTTGAGATTATTCCACCGGTAAAGGGCAGGAACATTCAAGAATTGTACGATAATATTGATCCGTTGATGGAATTCAACCCTCCTTTTATTGATGTGACTACATCACGGGAAGAGTATGTCTATATCGATCGCGACGGATTACTGGATAAAAAAGTAACACGTATGCGCCCGGGTACCGTGGGTATATGTGCCTCGATCAAACACAAGTATGATGTAGATACCGTGCCCCATGTTCTGTGTGGAGGTTTCACGAGGGAAGAAACGGAATATCTATTGGTCGACTGTCATTATTTAGGAATCGAAAATGTGATGGCACTTCGGGGAGATGCCATGAAAGAAGAAAAATATTTTCAACCGACCAAAGGCGGACACCCTTACGCTTGTGATTTGGTAAAACAAATTGAGGCCCTCAATTGTGGGCGCTATTTGCATGAAACCGTAGAACGGGATAATTGTGGCGATTTCTGTATCGGTGTTGCAGGCTACCCCGAAAAGCATTTAGAAGCGCCATCGTTACAATCTGATTTAAAAAGATTAAAGGAGAAAGTAGATGCCGGTGCCGATTATGTTGTGACCCAAATGTTTTTTGATAATCAAAAATATTTTGAATTTGTAGCAGCGGCAAAAAATATGGGGATTGATGTACCCATTATTCCGGGTATTAAACCGATTGCCGTCAAGCGGCATTTGCAATTGCTACCCCAGGTTTTTCGTATCGACTTGCCTCAAGATTTGATAGATGCGGTCGATAGTTGCGCTACCAATAGAGACGTGCGCCAGGTAGGCATAGAATGGGCAATACAACAGTCGAAGGAGTTGAAGGCGGCCGGGGTTCCCGTATTACACTATTACTCGATGGGTAAATCTGACAATATTAGGGCAATCGCCAAAGAATTGTTTTAATAAATACGGGTCAAGTAGACGGGTTCCCAATTTTTTTGGTCGCCCCCGAGAGGTCAATTAATAACTAATTTAGCTACTTTTGCGCCCCATGAACCCAAGGTTGTTTCCCATCTTTCTGTTTTTGGCATCTTTCTGTTTTTCTCAGGAAACAAGTTTTCCAAAAAAGCATACGGTTGATCTGAGCCAGTTCTATGGTTCAGTACTATTGCACAATTCCGATATTTCACATTTGATAAATGCCCACCCTGCTGGATTCATTTTAGGATATAACCGCAAAACCTACGGTTCTAAACCATGGCAGCGGTTATACAATTATCCAGATTTAGGGTATTCTTTTATTTATCAGAACATGAACAATGGTACCTTAGGAGCCAATTACGGTCTCTTTGCCCATTTTAATTTCTATTTTCTTAAAAGGAATCTGCAATTTCGAATCGGTCAAGGAATTAGTTATAACACTAATCCCTACGATAGGATCACCAATTTTAGAAATAATGCCTACGGGTCCCATTTTTTGAGCTCTACTTTTCTAATGCTCAATTATCACAAAGAAAATATTTTTAAGGGACTTGGTTTTAAGGCAGGCATTTCGATAATTCATTATTCGAATGCGAATTTTAAGGCCCCCAATACATCGACTAATACCTTTGCCCTAAATGCGGGACTCGTATATGATCTTGATGGAGGGAAATCCGTTGAATATTTACCGACTGCCAAACCCGAAAAGGTGGTAGAGCCGATTCGCTATAATCTGGTATTTCGAACAGGTCTTAATGAAAGTGATGTTGTTAACTCGGGGCAATACGGTTTTGTAGTGCTTTCAGCTTATGCCGATAAAAGGGTAGGGAGAAGAAGTGCCCTACAGTTGGGTGCCGATGTGTTCTTTTCCAATTTCTTAAAGGAACTGATTCGCTACCAATCAATCTCCTTTCCAGAAAATGGAGTTTCTACGGATGATGATTATAAACGTGTCGGTTTATTTGTCGGCCATGAGTTATTTATTAATAAATTGAGTATTGGTACTCAATTGGGCTACTATGTTTATTATCCTTTCGATTTTGAAGGGAAAATGTATAACCGGGTCAGCTTAAAACGGTATTTCGGAAAAAAAGTATTTGTGGCCGTGAGTTTGAAGTCACATGGGGCTGCTGCGGAAGCTGTTGAATTTGGGTTGGGCATACGCTTGTAAGATCGAGGTCGAATGTTGAAAGTAAAAAAGTTAAAGGTGTTAAAATTTGGAACAGGGAATTTGAACCTTGTGGCGATTTCCAATCGCCACAAACTCATTTCCACCAAAATAATAATCGGTTGGTTAAGCCTTTTTTTATGGGGCTGTAATTCTGAGAATGCCCCCGATTGTTTTCAAAATTCAGGAGATATTGTCCGCATGGAAATAGCGGTGCCGGACTTCTCTCAAATTACAGTTTTTGAAAAAGTGGCGTTGATCTTAAAAGAAGGAACCGAACAAAAAGTTGAAATTGAAAGTGGTGAATTTCTTATCGAGGGAGTTAGCGCCGAAGTGCAAGAAGGTCGTTTGCTACTTCGAAATGATAATGGATGTAATCTTCTTCGTGAATATGACCTGACGAAAGTATATATCACTTCACCCAATATTACCGAAATACGCAGTAGTAGTGGTTTGCCTGTCGAAAGTGAAGGTGCACTTGGTTACCCATCTTTGATGCTGATTTCAGAGAGTTATGTAAATACCGAATCGGAAACCACCGATGGTGAATTTGATTTACAACTCGCCTCCGAAAATGTCAGTATTGTGGTGAATGGCATCACTTATTTTAAATTGGCAGGAACCACTGAAAATTTAAATATCAACATTGCCGCAGGTGATTCTCGAATAGAGGCCGAAAGTTTAGTAGCTCAAAACATTATCTTGAACCACCGGGGCACCAATGATGTGCTGATCAATCCACAACTATCTTTAAGTGGCGTAATACGCGGTACCGGTGATGTTATCAGTGTGAGCCGACCACCTGAAATTAATGTAGAGGAGCTGTTCAACGGGAGGTTGATTTTCAAGTAATGTCTTCAAGACGAGCCTATGGAAAGTTAAACCTGCCTAATAATGACGACGACGAAGTGATACGTAACATTGTGTGGGCGTGGCAGAGGCTTAAAGTTGGTCAAAATACGCTGGAGAATAAATTTAACAGATTGCCAAGCTATAGACTTGCCGCAGGCAAGTTGTAGCTCGCAATGAAGGAACACATGAACCCGATCCAAAAATATCTTAAAAACCTCTTTGCCAAAAAACGAGTTTTGGGAAACGATGCAAAACTGACTGGTTTAGCGAAGGCGGATGCCATCTTGACTTCATTGGTCAATGAAGAAAAGGTGCCCGGCATTTCTGTTACGGTATTAAAAAAAGGAGAGATAGTACTTCAAAAGGGCTATGGGCATGCCGATTTGGAAAAGAAGATTCCAGTTCATCCTAAAAAGACTATTTTTCGAATAGCAAGCGTTTCCAAGCCCATTGCAGCCACCGCCTTGGCACAGATGGTAGCGGATGGCCAAATTGATTTGGACGCCTCTCTCTATACCTACGTGCCTTATTATCCAAGGAAAACCTATGATTTTACTATCCGGCAATTGGCGAGTCATACGGCCGGTATTCGAGGCTACCGAGGAATAGAGTATGGCTTGAATAAACCCTATTCCATCAAACAAGGCATCAACGTTTTTAAAGATGATGATTTACTTTTTGAACCGGGAACCGATTATTTTTATACTAGCTACGATTGGGTTTTGATTTCCTTGGCGATGCAAGAGATAAGCAGAATTCCTTTTGAAGACTATGTACGGGAAAAGGTATTGTCGCCTTTAGGAATGAAAAACACATTTGTCCCAAATGTCAATTTGGGTACAGTAGAAGGTTTTTCGGATGGGAAAGCGGCCTCGAATACACTCGATCTCACAGCATTCTATTCCAAAAACCGTAAAGGGTTTCGAAAGGCTATTCCCGTCAACAACTTTTTTAAAATGGCCGGTGGTGGATACCTATCTACTTCTGATGATATTGCCAAATTTGGTCAAACGTACTTGGATGGGAAAATTTTATTCGAGAATGTGCTATCGCAATTTTTGACATCCGTGGTAGTTAAAGGAACTCCGACATATTATGGACTCGGTTGGCAAGTAAGTCAAGATAAAAAGGGTAGGCCCTTTTATGGTCATGTTGGTAACGGGGTAGGGGGGTATTCCAATTTTTTTGTATATCCAGAACAACAAATGGTATTTGCTATTTTAGTGAATTGCACATCTCCTAATATTCAAATGGAATTGGATGAGGTAATCGACACGCTACTGGTATCCTGTGCGGAAGAGTCTTAACAAATTTAAGCCTGTGAAATTTGACGGTCAGCCTAAGTCTCCATTGAGAAATTACTTCTCATTTTCAAGCCGATATGGGCTAAACAATACTTTAATGGAGTCAATATATCTTTGAGTGATATGTATTTTTGTTGTAAATAAAAAAATGCAGTGCTATGAAATATATAAAAATCACGTTTCTTTTCTCTTTTATCGTCTTCTCATTAACTAGTTCGTCTGCACAGGAAATTACATCTTTCCATAGTATGTGGGGCGAACATTTTTATCAGGATAAAGAGAAATTGAGTTGGAAAGAAATCAATACAATTATGACCGAGAGCCGGGCCTCTGAAATGTATTGGCAAAAATCGAAAAAGCAAATGTTCGGTGGGCTCATTGCGGGTACTGCCAATTTAGGTTCGGCCATCTGGTATCTGGTCAACGAGAATGATGACAAAGATACGACGGCTCCGATTGTCAGTTTTGCCGGCACTGCGATTATAGGCTCTATATTTTATCATTTGGCCATGAAGAATAAAAAGCAGGCCATTCTAGAGTATAATGATAGTTTAGATAAGTCAACATCCTTTCGGCTAAGGCCTACGAGCAACGAAAACGGTATAGGTTTGGCCTTGAAGTTTTAGAATTACCATTTTATTTGATTTATGCGAGTCTGAAATTTATTTTCAGTCTTTTTTTATAATTGATGCAAAGCGTAGCTGCACTGGCTTGGGCAAATCAATAATACCGCCCGATCATGGGGTGTTCTACAATGGTTTGTTTGAGTTCAAAGGGATCGATCGGACCCATCTTTCGGAAAACGATTTTGCCACCGGGCTCAATTAGGGCGGTATAGGGCAAGGCACCGTTCCATTCAGGGTCGACCGCTTCAATCAACGCATATTTATCTTTTTCCGAAAAAATATAATTGTCAAGTGCCGAAGATTTTTTTTGTAAAAAGGCCAATGCTTTATCTTTGGATTCCAAATGATCGGCACTGACCGAAACAAATTCAAAATCACGTAATTCGAACATGCGATGAATATCTATAAACTCGGGGTATTCCAATACACAGGGTCCGCACCAGGTAGCCCAAATATTAATAAGCCGTAGTTTATCGGAATCATTTTTTATGAGCTCTTTCAGGCCATTAACGTCAATTTCGTTAAGGGTTACTGTTTTTTCTTGCCATTCCTTGTTGATTTTCTTTGCGTATTGATTCTTCCAAGCCCATTTAACGGAACAACCGAAGGTCTTTGTGGTGTTTAAGGTCACGGGTTCTCCCTTTAAGGTGGCTTCGATAGCCGCTCGAATGTCATCAGCGTTACCAGTGCCCGGTTTTTCCGAGCCATCAAGGCGGCCGACATACGTGAGGATTCTCTCATTATTGAACACAAAGGCGTGCGGCGTTGCAACCGGACCATATTTTAGGGAGGCTTCATGGGTATCGCCGTCGTAGAGGTAAGGGAAATTATAACCTTTATCCTTCGCCCGAACGATCATGTCTTCGAAGGAATCGCCCAAGTCGCTATAACCGAGTTCGTTCAATAAAATACCGTTGATTGAATTGGGTGAAATGGCCACCACTTGAACGCCTTTATCCTTATAATCTTCGGTCAAGGTAATCATACGCTCTTCATAAGCTTGGGCCGTGGGGCAGTGGTTGCACGTGAAAATAATGATCAAAACATTAGACTTATTGAAATCACTTAATTTGTGGAATTTTCCATCGGTACCCGGAAGGTTAAATTTTGGTGCCTGTGCTCCTACTTTCAGCGTAACGACAGTTTGTTCGGGTACTTCTTGTGGACTAGCCTTAAAAAATGCGGTCTCCTCTTTTTGTAAAGCTTCCACGGCTTTGGTCTTTTCTTTTTGTTGCTTACAAGAGAAATTAAAAGTACATAAGGTAATTACTAGAAAATATAGCCGTAGGGTATTCATTTTTAGGAGTTTAAAACCTCTAAAAAGTAACAAAAAAATCTAAATAGACCAACTATTTTGTCAATTCAGTAAATAGGCTTTCAAGGTTTTTGTTCTTTCGACTAAGTTGTAGAGTCTTTAGTTCGTTGTCATGGGCAAAATCGAATACGGCAGGACGCATGTCATTTGAAGTGTTGAAGGTAATCTCATAGACAAACCCACCGGTGTTTTTTACGCTGACAACATTTGGTAGTTTGATTAAAAATGCCTCCTCGACCCTGTAATCAAACTCCACTTCGATCAGTTGTTCTTGGGTATCGCGGAGTGCTTCCAGTTTTTTGTCGGCAACGACCACGCCTTTATTAATGATGATAACACGATCACAGACAGCTTCTACCTCTTTCATGATATGGGTCGAAAGCATGATGGTCTTTTGTTTTCCTATTTCCTTGATGAGTTTTCTAATGTCTAATAATTGATTAGGGTCTAGGCCGGTAGTGGGTTCGTCCAAAATCAAAACTTCGGGATCGTGTAAAAGGGCGGCTGCCAGTCCGACCCTTTGTCGATAGCCTTTAGAAAGCTGTCCTATTTTTTTGTGTGCCTCAGGGGTTAATCCGGTTTGTTCGATAACTGCTTGAACATTACCTTTTTCACATTGGTATACCTCCGCATTAAAAAGAAGGTATTCTTTGACGTACATATCTAAATACAAGGGATTGTGTTCCGGTAAGTACCCCACACATTGCTGTACCTTCTTTTTTTCTGACTGAACATCAAATGAATTTACGGTAGCTTCCCCTTCATCGGCAAGGCTAGAAGTCGTTAATATTTTCATCATGGTGCTCTTACCGGCACCATTGGGTCCTAAAAAACCAACGATTTCTCCTTTTTTGATTTCAAAAGACACATCATTAAGTGCCTTTTGTGAGCCAAATGATTTGGAAATATGTTGTACCGATATGGACATAATTACATTTTTTTCAAAAATAAACAAAAACGGAAGATGGCTCTAGTTCATTATTCGCAACAAATCAGAATATTATAAAAAAATCAACAGTGATTTCTTGTATACCCTAAAAAATCGAAAAAAGATTCCCTTAAAACTTGATTTTTAAATATAATTAGTACATTAGCCAAATATTTACAAAATAATGACAAAGAGATATTTCTGGAACGGTTTTTATTTCTACTTCTTTTTTAAAGGAGGTAAGGGACTGTTGTAGTATATTCTAAAAAATATAAACAAGTTGAAGTCCCATGAAGAATGGGGCTTTTTTTTTGTTCAATTTTGTGTTTTTTGTGTTCGAAAGAAGAATCGTTAATTAAAAGTTGGTCAACAACAAATCTCCCGACCATTGGTTCGGGGTTAGTTTAAGTATATGGGTTTAAAAGTAGCTATCCAAGGCGTTAGGGGATCGAACCATCATCAGGTTGCGAACGAGTATTTTTCTGAAGATGTCGATCTTGTAGAATGTATGTCTTTTGATGAGCTGGTCGATAGCTTGATAAGCAAAGATTCTGATGTAGGCGTAATGGCTATTGAGAACTCGATTGCGGGTTCTATAATTCCCAATTATGCGCTTGTAAATCATAATAACCTCCATATTGTTGGTGAACATTACTTGAACATACATCATAACCTTATGGTTCTGAAAGGCCAAAAAATGGAGGACATAAAGGAAATACATTCACATCCGATGGCCTTGTTGCAATGTAAAGACTTTCTTAAGGTATATCCGCACATCAAGTTGGTAGAAGCGGTAGATACAGCCGAAACAGCTGCGCGAATTCAAGAACGAGGTTTGAAAGATATTGCGGCAATTGCACCGAAAGTGGCCGCCAAATTGTATAATCTTGAAATTATCGCCTCCGAAATACAGACAATTTCAAACAATGCCACGCGATTTATAATCGTACGAACAAAGAACAAAGTTTTACCGCTCTCACAGATCAATAAGGCATCGCTTCGGTTTTTGACCGATCATAAAAGGGGCAGTTTGGCCACCGTGCTCAATGTAATGAGTGATTGTAATTTGAATTTGACAAAAATACAATCATTGCCGGTGATTGAAGAACCTTGGAAGTATTCCTTTTTTGTGGATATAACTTTCGAAAAGTATAAGCATTTTGCGAAGGCAAAGTCGTTATTGAAAATTATGTCAGAAGATTTTAAGGTATTGGGGGAATATAAAAATGCCAGAATATGATACGTACCGCCGACCGTTTACATACAGTTGAAGAATACTATTTTTCGAAGAAATTAAGGGAGGTTAGGGGCCTTATGGCCGAAGGACGTCCTATTATAAATATGGGAATCGGTAGCCCCGACCTTGCACCTTCAAAAGAGATTATTGAAAGTGTTCAGAACGCAGTTTTTGATGTTGGTGCACACCAGTACCAAAGTTACCAAGGGTTGCCAGAATTGCGAGCTGCCATTTCCGAATTTTATGCTGCAAAGTTCAATGTAACGGCCAACCCTGAAAACGAGATTTTGCCTTTAATGGGGTCTAAGGAAGGAATCATGCATATCAGTATGGCCTTTCTAAACCAAAATGACGAGGTGTTGATCCCTGATCCAGGTTATCCAACATATACCTCGGTCACAAAACTGGTTGGTGCCAAAGCACGATACTACAACTTGAGCCCGGAAAATAATTGGTTTCCAGATTTGGAAGCCTTACAGGAACAAGATTTATCGAAAGTAAAGTTGATGTGGATCAATTATCCGCATATGCCTACCGGTGCGACAGCAAGTCATGAGCAATTTGAGCAACTCATAGCTTTCGCCAAACAAAACGATATTTTATTGGTCAACGACAATCCGTATAGTTTTGTACTGAACGAGAATCCAACAAGTATTTTGGCGGTTGATGGGGCTAAGGAGTTCTCCCTGGAACTGAATTCGCTGAGCAAGACTTTCAATATGGCCGGATGGCGTGTGGGTATGGTGCTCGGAAGTGCAGAACATATCAATGCCGTTTTAAAGGTAAAGAGTAATATGGATTCCGGTATGTTTTATGGAATCCAAAAAGGAGCCATTGCCGCTTTAAAGAGTGGAGAGGACTGGTTTCAAGAATTGAACAAGGTGTATCGGGCCCGACAAGAACTGATTTTTAAATTAGCCGATAAATTGGGTTGTACCTATGATAAGAATTCGGTTGGAATGTTCGTTTGGGCAAAATTGCCAAAAGGAATCCCTTCCGCAGAAGAGTTTATTAATGGAATTTTGTATGACAAAGATATATTTCTAACTCCTGGAACT
This sequence comes from Kriegella aquimaris, assembly GCF_900103215.1. GTDB lineage: Bacteria > Bacteroidota > Bacteroidia > Flavobacteriales > Flavobacteriaceae > Kriegella > Kriegella aquimaris. The sequence continues at coordinate 133,630 of NZ_FNGV01000004.1, read as the reverse complement.
ATTTTTGGGAGTATGGGAGAAGGGTACATTCGATTCTCACTATGCGTAACCGAAGAGAAAATACAAGAAGCCATAAACAGATTTGAATAGTTTTGTCACCTTGGAATAAATAATAAAAAGATAGTAAGTAGCGTGAGCTTCTGAAATTTAGCACCAGTAAAATGAACATATTTATCATCGGTATCGGATTAATCGGCGGCTCAATGGCCAAAGACATAAAGCGACTCGGGCTAGAGGGTAAAATCTTTGGAATCGATGCCAACGCATCCCATTTGGAAGAAGCTCTGGCCTTGAATATTATCGATGTAAAGTCAAGTTATGCCGATTTACATTTAGCAGATATTGTAGTTGTCAGTACCCCGGTCGACGTTTTGGTAGCTGAACTTTCTAATATATTGGATGCCATTTCTGATGATTGTGTGGTTTTTGATGTAGGTTCAACAAAGGCCATGGTGTGCAAAATTGTGGAAGATCATCCGAAAAGACGCAATTTCTTGGCATGCCATCCTATTGCGGGAACCGAGTTTTCAGGTCCATCGGCGGCAATTGATGAGCTGTATGTCGGCAAGACAAATATTATTTGTGAAATTGAAAAAACGGCCTTTAAATTACAAGAAAGAGCCTTAGAGCTTTTTCAGCAAATGGGCATGCGAATTCGATATATGAACCCTGAGGCACATGACAAGCACATTGCCTATGTATCTCATTTATCACACATAAGTTCATTTATGTTGGGAAAGACGGTTATCGATAAAGAAAAGAATGAAAGGGATATTTTTGACATGGCGGGCAGTGGGTTTGAAAGCACGGTGCGATTGGCAAAAAGTTCTCCAGCCATGTGGACACCTATTTTTGAGCAGAATAGGAACAATGTAGTCAAGACCCTGAACGAGTATATTCAAAATCTTCAAGAGTTCAAACAGCTGCTCGAAGATGGTGATTATGAGGGTATATATAATGAAATGAACGATACAAATAAAATAAAGGAAATATTAAAAGGGATGCCCCAAAATAAGAAAGAACTGACAGGTTAAAACAACGGTAGGCTCCGATTAATAGTCGCCAAAACAATAGTGAAGTACAAATCGCATTAAAGAAGCAATATCAAAAAGTAAAATTAACAAGTAATGGAGAATTCAAAAGAAATGAGATCATGGTTGGATAATATGGGGTTGGATCACCCTTTGGTGATAGCAGGGCCATGTAGTGCTGAGACCGAAGAACAGGTGTTGGGTATAGCCCACAGTTTGAAAGATACCGACGTGAATTACTATCGCGCCGGAATATGGAAACCACGTACGCGTCCTGGGAACTTTGAAGGTGTTGGCGCCTTGGGTTTAAAATGGTTACAGAAAGTAAAAGAGGAAACCGGATTAAAAACCGCTACCGAAGTTGCCAACCGTGCCCATGTCGAATTGGCTTTGGAACATGATATCGATTTATTATGGATCGGTGCCCGTTCTACGGTGAGCCCATTTATCGTTCAAGAAATTGCCGATGCTTTGGAAGGAACCGATAAAGTGGTGCTTATCAAGAATCCTGTAAATCCAGACTTGTCTTTATGGTTAGGTGCTGTTGAACGTTTACATACTGCAAACATTAAAAACTTGGGTGTTATTCATAGAGGGTTCTCCACTTATGAAAAGACCAAATACAGGAATATTCCCGAATGGCAGTTGGCTATCGATCTTCAAACAAGGTTTCCCGATCTTCCTATTATCAGCGATCCATCACATATAACCGGAAATCGGGATATGATTTTCGATGTTTCCCAGACAGCTTTAGACCTGAATTTTGACGGATTGATGATCGAAACGCATCATGACCCTGATAATGCTTGGAGTGATGCTGCCCAGCAAATTACCCCAAATCGATTGGTACAGGTCATGAAAGATTTGAAAATTCGAAAAGAGACTGATAGCGAAGCGGAATACAATAGTAAACTGAGCAATCTGAGAACCCAGATAGATATCTTCGACCATCAGTTGATCGAAACTTTAGGAAAACGAATGAAAATCTCTGACGGTATCGGGGCTTTGAAAAAGCAAAAGAACGTTGCGGTCTTACAGTCCACACGATGGAACCAAATTTTGGGTGCCATGATCTTGGAAGGTGAGTCGAAAGGATTGAGCGAAGAGTTTGTCTTGAAGATGTTCAAGGCCATTCACCAAGAATCAATAAATCATCAAGAAAAGATTATTAATGCATAATCTTCTTGGTCAATAGTTTGTCACGTTTTGTGCAGTCGAAGTCTGTTAAAACTTTTCGACTGCACGAACGCTGGCTTAAATCAATCTTTCTTAAAAATATATCTGGTAATAAAAATACCTTGACCATCATTTTGGCCCGCGTCGGCTTCAACCGCACTGGTAACAAAAGCTAGTTCCCAACCCTCAGCGGCCAACGCAGAAAGTTTTGATGAGATTACTGCATCGTTGGCGGCGATATTCTGAAAACGTATGCCGGCAATATTATAAAAATTAAGAAGTTTTGTTTCTTCAAAATTCTTTACCCGAATTTCACTTCGTTTAGATTTATTACGAGTGTTGTCTTCTTCGGTTTGCTCTGAAGCAAACTCCTTAAAATTTTTATCTTCTTGGGCATCAATGATTCTAGATCTTCCAAGACCACTGGGCACAATAGATTCTACACTGGTAATTACTTTGAATTGTTGGGCATTGCTCTCTAAAAATGCGAATAAAAACAGACTTAAAACAATGGAAATTTTTTTCATTTTTTTTAAATTTTTATTGGATGATTTTCTTTTGAGTGTTTAAAAAACCTCTTCAATTTTCAAAAATAAAATTATTTATAAAAAAGAATGGGTTTTAAATTTACCTATAAATCATTGAAATAGTTTTAGGGGCAAAGGAAAAGAATCGCCGCCATTACGTTAAAAAACCGTTATTTTGCAATATGCGGGGAACTGTTTATAAATCGACGGGTAGTTGGTACACGGTAAAGGAAGATGACGGGCGTTTTATCGAATGCAGGATCAAGGGAAAGTTTAGGCTCAAGGGTATAAAAAGTACCAATCCTGTTGCAGTAGGGGATATTGTCAAATTTGAAATTGAACTATTAGGAGACGATAGGATAGGCGTGATCTCGGAAATCGAGGACCGAAAGAATTATATCATTCGCAAGTCGGTGAACCTGTCAAAGCAAACGCATATCATCGCGGCGAATTTGGATCAGGTTTTTTTGATAATAACCTTAAATAATCCGAAAACGTATACCTTGTTTATTGATCGATTTTTAGTTACCGCCGAGGCCTACGAGATACCTGCAGTTTTGCTTTTTAATAAGGTGGATAGTTATGATGACGATGAGTTGACCGAAGTTAAATACTTGGCTGCCATGTATCGCGATATCGGTTACCGATGTGTGGGTATATCGGCCAAAACCGGTAAAAATATCGACCAGGTAAAGCAGTTGATGAAAGACAAGACCAGTATGTTCGCAGGGCATTCCGGAGTAGGAAAATCAACCTTGATCAATCAACTCGAGCCCCACTTGGAAATAAAAACGGCGGAGATATCGGAGCAACATCTTCAAGGGCAACACACAACTACCTTTGCCGAAATGCATGATTTGAGCTTTGGAGCTCGGATTATCGACACCCCTGGAATCAAAGGTTTTGGTATTGTTGATATGGAACCCGCGGAAATAGGTGATTATTTTCCAGAATTCTTTGCATTGAAAGGCGATTGTAAATTCAATAATTGTTTGCATTTAGATGAGCCAAAATGCGCGGTCAAGGCAGCTTTGGAAAATGATGAAGTATCGTGGAGCCGGTATAAGAGCTATGTACAGATGGTTACCGGTGATGACGATACCTATAGAATTGATAACTACGGTGAGGAGAAATAGATGAGAGCGGTCATACAACGGGTATCAAGGGCAAGTGTTACGGTCGATGAAAAGATAATTGCTGAAATCAGCAATGGACTTCTTATTCTTTTAGGTATCGAAGACGCTGACAATCAGCAAGATATTGAATGGCTTTCGCGGAAAATCGTCAATCTTAGAATTTTTTATGATGACAAAGGAGTCATGAACAAGTCCCTTCTTGAAGTTCAAGGGGATGCGTTGGTCGTTAGTCAATTTACTTTGCACGCCGCAACCAAAAAAGGAAACCGGCCATCATACATTAAAGCGGCAAAACCCGATGTTGCCGTACCCATGTATGAAAATTTTGTCAGACAACTTGAAAATGACCTTGGTAAAAAAGTAGGCACGGGTATTTTTGGTGCCGATATGAAAGTAAATTTGTTAAATGATGGTCCGGTAACCATTATTATTGATACAAAGAACAAGGAATAAGACTGTTTATCGAATTTTTGTTTCTTTTTGTAAGAAATTTAGGTGCTTTGCCATTGTAAGTTTTGCCCAAATCTAACAAATGCGCCCATTTAAATTTCTTTTCTTCCTGCTATTTTTTCATAATTCTATTGCTCAAAAAACTGAGTATCAGTCGGTTGTTTTGGATGAGAATCTTATCAAAAATGCCAATGCAGTTGTGCGCTTAGATGAAACCGACATTAAGTTACTTTCGAGTGATAGAATGGCGGTCAAAAGCAGAACGGTGACAACCGTATTTCGAAAGGCTGGTAAAAATGCCATAAAAAACTATGTATACTATGACTCGGAAATTAAATTAGACGAGTTTGAGGCTATTATTTATGATGCACTCGGAAACCAGGTCGATAGAATAAAAAAGAAAGATTTTAAAGATGTTAGCGCAGTATCAAGTATTTCATTATACGAAGATTCGAGAATCAAGTATTTTGAGTATATACCCCTTAGCTATCCCTATACCATAGATTTCTTCTATAGTTATCAGACTTCCAACACTACTTTCATTCCAAAATGGACTCCTGTTGACGATTATTTGGTGGGGGTCGTCAAGAGTCAATATAGTTTTGAATATCCTGAGGGAACCAATGTCAGGAAACTTGAGAAAAATTTTGATGGATATGCTGTTTCCAATAAATCTTCCGGCAATGTTTTGATTTATGAGGCCATCAATATTCCAGGCTTAAAAAAGGAAATGATAAGTCCTTCTTTCAGTGATACAAAACCCCAGTTGATACTTGCCCTCGATAAATTTCATTTAGAAGGTATCGATGGTGAGGCTAGTGATTGGAAATCTTTTGGAAAATGGCGTTATGACAGAATGCTTGCTGGTAGGGACGCACTTTCACCGGCCACAGTGGCGAAGATCAAAGATTTACTGCAAGGAATTACGGATCCCGTTGAGAAAGCTAAGGTCGTATATAAATATGTACAAGATAACACGCGCTATATTAGTGTTCAGTTAGGTATCGGTGGTTGGATGCCTATCGCTGCAGAAGAGGTAGACCGTGTAAAATATGGCGACTGCAAGGGTCTCACAAACTATACACGGGCACTTCTTAAATCACAGGGTATTGAATCGTATTACACTGTTGTTTGGGCAGGTAATGACAAACGTAATATAGAAAGAGATTTTGCCTCGATGCAAGGCAACCATATAATATTAAATATACCCAATGGAGGTAATGATATCTGGCTTGAATGTACGAGCCAAAAAATACCCTTTGGGTTCTTGGGAGATTTTACGGATGACCGTGACGTTCTGGTAATTACTCCCGAAGGAGGAACCATTAAACACACTCCGGCTTATCTTGATTCGGCTAATAAAAAGATGACCCGAGCTGAAGTTATTATTACTCCACAAGGGCACCTTAAGTCTGATGTCGTTATATCAAGTCAAGGCATACAGTACGACAAACACTCTTCCATATCAATGCTGACCGACCAAGAAAGAGATAAATATTACAAGGAGTATTGGGGCAATATCAACGGATTGAAAATCAACGAAATCAAATTGAATAATGATAAGGATGCCGTTGCATACGTTGAGAATATAAGTTTAGAAGCCCAGTCATATGCAAGTAAAGTTGCAGATGATATGCTTATTCGGCTAAACCCTTTTGATGCCAATAATTTTGTGCCAGATCGATACCGAAACAGGGAACAAGATTTTGAAGTTGCAAGAGGATATTTAGATGAAGACATCTACACTATAACTATACCGGAGTCCTACAAAATTGGCGTTCTGCCCGAACCTAAAATTATAGAAACAAAATTTGGAACCTACAGCATGCAGATAGCTAAACAGGGCTCCAATGATTTACTGTATACAAGAAAGCTTTTGATACGACGTGGAAGATATGCTAATGAAGAATACAATTTATACCGTGACTTCAGGAGAACGGTAGCCAAAGCTGACAATCTAAAAATCATTTTATCTAAATAAATAATATGACGATTATAAAAGGGAGATATTTAACGGTGGCACTTATTTTTATTACGTTACAACTACAGGCGCAGGAAATTAAATTTGGAAAGGTCTCCATGGAGGAGCTAACCGAAAAATACAATTCAAAAGATTCATTGTCCGATGCAACGTACCTGTATAAGTATAGAAAAACATATTTTATGTACAGTAAAGATAAAGGATTCGAACTTGTTACCGAATTCCATAATCGACTTAAAATATACAGTAAGGAGGGATTCGATTATGCTACAAAAAAAATAAATCTTTATAAGGAAGGTAGTAGTAAAGAAAAAGTTTCAGGATTAAAAGGAGTCACCTACAATTTACATGAAGGAGAAATAGTAGAATCAAAATTAAGGAAGGACGGTGAATTTGAAATAGAATTATCTAGATATCATGATCAAAAATCTTTTACGATGCCTAATGTAAAAGAGGGTTCGGTCATAGAATATCAATATTCCGTGCTTTCACCTTTTATTTCCAATATTGATGAATTTATCCTACAGGAAGATATACCCATAAAAAAGACCGTGGCAATTATGGAATCTCCGGAGTACTTTAATTTCAGATTGAATACGAAAGGTTTTTTATTAATAAAGTCAGATAAACGTACAGTAACCGATAAAATATCTTTTCTGAATAAAACAAGATCAGGGGGGCAGGGGTTTTCATCTAGGAATACTGATTTTAGTACTAGCGTTGTCAGTTTTAATAAAGAAATTGCAACCTATGAATTATCTGATGTGCCTGCTTTGAAAGAAGAACCTTTTGTTAACAATATCGATAACTACCGCTCCGCCATTAAATATGAATTGTCGTATACAAAGTTCCCTAATGGTGGACTTAAGTATTATGCCACAACATGGGAAGATGTAGTTAAAAAGATATACGACCACCCTAATTTTGGTACAGAATTAAATAAAAAGGGGTATTACGATGATGATTTAGAAACAATTATTTCAGGGGTGTCGAAGCCTCTAGATCGAATGGAATTGATTTTTGATTTCGTCAAGTCGCAGATTAAATGGAACGGTCTCTATGGAAAGTATGCTACAGACGGTGTGAAAAAGGCATATAAAGATCGTACAGGCAATGTTGCCGAGCTCAATCTGATTCTTACCTCAATGTTGAGAAACGCAGGGTTGAAGGCTGATCCTGTGCTTATAAGTACAAGGTCTCATGGTATTCCATTATTCCCGACCCGCGAGGGTTATAACTACGTTGTTTCCGGAGTAGAAACATCAAATGGTATGGTTTTATTAGATGCTACGAGCCCATTCAATGCACCAAATATGATTCCTGTGAGAGCATTGAATTGGGAAGGGAGAGTTATTGCCGAGAATGGAACGTCGAGATCTATCAGTTTAATTCCTTCAAAAAAATCGACTGATACTGCCATGATCGAGGTGGTTATTAATGATGATGGTTCAGTCGATGGCGAATTCAGACAGCAGTATAGAGGCCATTATGCTATGATTTTTAGGAGTAAGTTTAATAAAGTTACCCAAGATGCCTTTTTGGAACAAGAAGAAAAGGTAAACGATGATATCGAAATATCTGATTATAAACTGACCAATAATTCAGAAATAGGTAAACCTATAGTTCAATTCTATAATTTCTTTAAGGAAGATGTTGTAGATGTTGTGGCCAACAAGTTATATTTTTCCCCGATGCTTCATTTGGCATCGGAAGAAAGTCCATTTAAGCTTGAGAAACGGGAGTTTCCAGTTGATTTTGGTTTTCCGTGGGAAGATAAGTTCATAATCAAGATTAAAATTCCAGAGGGATATCAAGTAGAGACTTTGCCGGAATCTAAAATTATTAGCCTACCGGAAAATTTAGGATTGTTCAGATACGTAATAAAAAATAATTCCCAAGAAATAGATTTAACTGCAAGCGTTAGCATCAATTCTGGCATCATTCCGCCTAATTATTATGATACCCTGAAAGAATTTTATCGACAATTGGTAGAAAAAGAAACAGAAAAGGTAGTTTTATCCAAAATTACTGGTGATGAGTATACAGAAAGCGCAACAGGAAGTAGATGATTGGATAAAGGCCCATGGCGTCCGATATTTCAATGAACTTACCAATATGGCACAGCTTACCGAAGAAGTGGGAGAGGTAGCCCGTATCATTGCACGGCGATATGGTGAGCAGAGTGAAAAGGAATCGGATAAAGAAAAAGATTTAGGGGAAGAATTAGCCGATGTGCTTTTTGTGGTACTTTGCTTGGCCAATCAGACAGGTGTAGATCTTGATGAAGCTTTTTATAAAAAATTAGAGCTCAAAACCGAACGCGATCACGATCGCCATCATAGCAATAAAAAGCTTAAATAATTTATCTTTGTGCTTCGTTCGGCTTTGATGTGAATAATGAGGTGCAAAGGTTATGCGCTAGTAGCTCACATCTATTCATTGCCCTAAAAATATAGAGAACATTGAAACTACATCTTTCTGCTCCCCCGAGTAATCTTTTAAAATCAAATATTGAAATAACAGGCTCTAAGAGCGAATCAAATCGATTATTGCTTTTGCAAGCGCTGTATCCCAATATTTCCATTGATAATCTTTCTAATTCCGATGATGCCCAAGTGATGCAAAAAGGGTTACAGGTAGAAAACGGAGTTGTCGATATACACCATGCAGGAACTGCAATGCGTTTCTTAACGGGATATTTTGCCTCTCAGGTAGGTAAGGAAGTGGTTTTGACCGGATCGAAACGAATGACGGAAAGGCCTGTAAAAATTTTAGTCGAGGCCTTGCGCAGTTTGGGAGCTGATATCACGTATGAAAAGGAGGAAGGCTATCCACCCATTAAGATTAAGGGAAAAAAAATCACCAAAAACAAGGTGAGTCTTCCAGCCGATGTAAGTAGTCAATATATCTCTTCTTTGTTGCTCATTGCTGCCAGTTTGCAGGAAGGTTTAGAACTCGAATTGGTCGGTAAGATTACGTCGATACCTTATATAAAAATGACCTTGGCTTTGTTAAACGGGGTAGGTATACGAACCTCATTTGAGGGTAATATCATAAAAGTTGCCCCGAAACCAAATATAGGTGCGACAAATTTGGTAGTGGAATCAGATTGGAGTTCTGCATCTTATTTTTATAGTATTGTAGCACTTTGTGAGGTAGATACGGAAATAACGTTGTCCGCCTATAAAAAAGATAGTCTGCAAGGAGATAGTGTGCTTTCAGAAATTTATACACAATTTGGCGTCGAAACTACTTTTGAAAAAAATACGATTGTTTTAAGAAAAGTAGCTCACCAGCAAATGACCACCATAAACTGTGAGCTTCAAGATGCCCCCGATATCGCACAAACAATTGCCGTAACCTGTTTTGGTTTAGGTATAGGTTGCCACCTAACAGGTTTGCACACATTGAAAATTAAGGAAACCGATCGTTTAGAGGCTTTGTACGTCGAATTGTCGAAACTGGGCGCAGCCATTTCGGTAACCGATAATGCGCTAACGCTGAGAGCGGGTAATGTTATAAAATCGGATGTGGCAATAGATACCTATAACGACCATAGAATGGCAATGGCTTTTGCCCCTTTGGCATTGAGAACATCAATTTTAATAAATGATGCCGAAGTGGTTTCTAAATCATATCCTGATTTTTGGAATGACTTGGAAAAGCTGCAAATTCAGATTAAAAAATTATAATTAGCATTTAATCATCGTTTTACTTGACAACCCCTATTCTAGGATTGTATATTTGCAGCCGCAAAAATTGCGAACCGAAACGCTTTACATGACATAAAACTTCCGAAATTCTTAGATAAGTAAGGTTTCACCTGTAGAATTCATGTTTTTTATTCAAAATAATAACAACAACATATGAAATTATCGCACTTCAGTTTTGAACTGCCCGACAATCTATTGGCTGAATACCCGGCTGAAAACAGGGATGAGTCCAAATTAATGGTTGTCCATAGAGATACGGGAAAAATTGAACATAAAATGTTCAAAGACCTTATCAATTATTTTGATGAGGGAGACGTCATGGTATTGAACAACACGAAGGTGTTTCCGGCACGACTTTATGGCAATAAAGAAAAGACGGGTGCACGTATCGAAGTATTTTTGTTGCGCGAGTTAAATGAAGAACAACGACTTTGGGATGTTCTTGTAGATCCTGCCCGAAAAATACGAATCGGTAACAAACTTTATTTTGGTGATGATGAGACCTTGGTAGCCGAAGTTATTGACAACACAACCTCAAGAGGGCGTACGCTTCGATTTTTATATGATGGTTCGTATACCGATTTTAGAAGAAAGCTTCGTGATTTGGGCCAAACCCCATTGCCAAAATATATCAAACGTGGTGTAGAGCCAGAAGATGAAGAGCGATATCAGACAATTTATGCCAAGCATGAAGGCGCTGTAGCAGCTCCGACAGCCGGCTTGCATTTTTCAAAACATCTGTTGAAACGCCTTGAAATTAAAGGTATCGATTTTGCAGAAGTAACTTTGCATGTAGGTTTGGGTACTTTTAATCCGGTTGAGGTAGAAGATTTATCAAAACATAAGATGGACAGTGAAGAATTGATCATCGATGAAAGGGCTACCGAAATTGTAAATAATGCAAAAACAAACAAAAAAAAGGTTTGTGCTGTAGGTACAACGGCCATGAGAGGTTTGGAAAGCGCTGTTTCTTCGGGTCATACATTGAATACTTTTGACGGGTGGACCAATAAATTTGTGTTTCCTCCCTATGAATTTAGTATTGCGAACTGCATGGTTACTAATTTTCATTTACCAAAATCTACTCTATTGATGATGGTATCGGCATTTATGGGGCATGACTTGATGAAGAAGGCTTATAAAGAGGCTATTTTAGAGGGTTATCGCTTTTATTCCTACGGGGATGCCATGTTGATCATATAATATTCAAGGAAGCTACGGTTTCGTAGGGAGTCCTGAAATGACTATATTAAAATCTCGCTTAAACAATTTTAATTTTAAGCGGGATTTTTTGATTTTCTATCTTTAATACAATGGCAGAGCAGATAAAGAAAAAAGACATACGGGCCCTTACAAAGGAACAATTGAGAGCATTTTTTGTTTCTCAAGGAAATAAGGCATTTCGAGGAAACCAGGTCTATGAATGGCTATGGCACAAATCGGCTCACTCTTTCGAGGTTATGACCAATATTTCGAAGGAAACCCGAGATATGCTTGAAGCCAATTTCGTGATCAACCATATTAAAGTAGATCAAATGCAGCGCAGTAAAGATGGCACTATAAAAAATGCCGTTCGTTTACATGATGACTTGATCGTAGAATCGGTTTTGATTCCCACCAGCAGTAGAACAACGGCTTGTGTTTCAAGTCAGGTCGGTTGTAGCCTAGATTGTAAATTCTGCGCAACGGCACGATTGAAACGGATGCGTAATTTGAATCCTGATGAGATTTACGATCAGGTAGTGGCCATTGATAACGAAAGCCGATTGTATTTTGATAGGCCCTTGAGCAATATTGTTTTTATGGGTATGGGCGAGCCACTGATGAACTATAACAATGTTTTAAAAGCCATTGACAAGATTACATCCCCCGAAGGTTTGGGTATGTCGCCCAAACGTATTACAGTTTCTACTTCAGGAGTTCCGAAAATAATCAAAAAAATGGCCGATGAGGGTGTGAAGTTCAAATTGGCAGTTTCGTTGCATTCCGCTATTGATGAGATTCGTACATCGATTATGCCGTTTAATGCCACATTTACCTTGGCCGAACTTCGCGAGTCCCTTGTCTATTGGTATACCAAGACAAACAGTCGCATTACCTACGAGTACGTTGTTTGGGAAGGAATAAACGATGCCCAAAAAGATGTTGATGCACTTGTTGATTTCTGTCGATTTGCCCCGTCAAAAGTTAATTTAATTGAATATAACCCCATAGATGATGGTGAGTTCAGACAAGCCTCCAACAAGGCGATTGAACGTTACGTAGCTACCTTGGAAAAAAATGGTATTGTGGTGACCGTTCGTCGTTCACGCGGTAAGGATATCGATGCCGCATGTGGGCAGTTAGCCAACAAACAGTAAAATAAAGGTAAGTCTTAAGTTTCTCTTAAAGGAAAGGAATATTAGCCGCTGAATACTGCCTATCTTAGACTGATTACTGCCTCATTTTACCTATTTTTAGAGCTTCAAATTTGATAGGGCCTAAGCTGTAAAACGAACTTCTTGAAAATTGTATCCCAAATAAAGGAACCCATTGAAAGGGAAATGGAACTTTTTGAAACAAAGTTTCGTGATTCCATGTCTTCCAATGTTGCGTTACTTAATAGAATCACCTATTACATCGTAAATCGAAAAGGGAAGCAAATGCGGCCTATGTTCGTTTTCTTAACCGCTAAATTATTGAATGACGGTGCGGTAAATGAACGGACCTATCGTGGTGCCTCGGTTATTGAATTGATTCATACCGCTACATTGGTTCATGATGACGTGGTCGATGAGAGTTACAAGCGCCGGGGATTCTTTTCTATAAATGCCCTGTGGAAAAACAAAATAGCAGTTCTTGTCGGTGACTACCTTTTATCAAAAGGGTTGTTGTTGTCGATTGATAATTCCGATTTTGACCTTCTACGTATTATTTCTGTTGCAGTACGGGAAATGAGCGAGGGCGAACTCCTACAGATTGAAAAAGCACGAAGATTAGATATTACAGAAGCCGTTTATTATGATATCATCCGGCAAAAGACAGCTACATTGATTGCAGCATGTTGTAGTCTCGGCGCATGCTCTGTACGACCTGATTCTGAAGATGTAGAGACCTTTCGCAAATTTGGGGAACTCTGTGGAATGGCCTTTCAAATAAAGGACGACCTTTTCGATTATGGAGGATATAAAATTGGCAAACCGACAGGTATCGATATTAAGGAACAGAAAATGACTTTACCCCTGATCTATGTTATAAATAATTGCAGCGCTGACGAGAAAAAATGGCTTATCAATTCAGTAAAGAACCATAACAAAGACAAGAAGAGGGTCAAGGAAGTCATCACTTTTGTAAAGGAAAGAGGGGGCTTGGAATATGCCGTTAAAAAAATGCTGGCCTTTAAGGAAGAAGCGCTGACCTTATTAAGCACCTACCCGGAATCTAATTATAAAAATTCACTTGAATTGATGGTCAACTATGTGGTAGACCGAAAGAAGTAGCTGAAATGTCATATCAGTTACAGCACAAATAATCGATACCATTTCTAGAGTTACTGTTATTTTTGGAATTTCCAGATTTCCCTCATTAAAAAAATTATACTTCTCAGGCAACCTTTTCGTAAAATGATGCGTCTATCTTTATAGAAGGTAATATCAAAAGGCTTGAAAATTATTCCATTCTACAAAAACGAAAAACAGCTGATCAAAAAATCGGCATCCGGTAACCGGGATGCGCAACAGCGGTTGTATGAGAAGTATGCACCTAAAATGTTGGGGGTCTGTAGAAGGTATATCAAAGACCTGCAGTTTGCTGAAGATGCAATGATCAATGGTTTTGTAAAGGCCTTTAAGAATTTGAATACTTTTCGACATGAGGGCAGTTTCGAAGGGTGGCTACGAAGAATTATGGTCAGGGAAAGTATTTCCCATTTACGTAAGCAGCAGTTCGTTGTTTATGATGACAGTCTTTTTGAAAAAGCGACTTTGCAGAATGTAAATAATACTTCTGAATTTGATGCAGAGTACATTCAACGTTTGATAGATGCTTTGCCTGAAGGGTATCGGGCAGTATTTGTGTTGTATGCCGTAGAGGGTTACAAACATCAAGACGTTGCAGAAATTTTGAATATTTCAGAAAGTACTTCTAAATCGCAGCTTTATAAAGCCCGTAAATGGTTACAAGAACGCTTAAAGCAACAAAATATCGTAGGTTATGGCACCGAGTAAATTTGAGAAGCATATTAAGAAAACCTTGCAAGAACGAGAGATTCGTCCTTCGGCGAATGCTTGGGATAGAATTTCCGGGCAATTGGAGGCTTCCGAAAAACCGAAATCGAAGGGTTACTATTGGTATGGCATCGCAGCAAGTATCATTGGTCTTTTACTAGTTTCTGTCTGGTATTTAATTGATGAAAAGTTGCCAGATGCACCACAGATCGTAGTAAAGGAAAAATCAGCGAATCCCGCAACACAAGAATTACCGACATCAAAAGTTGTTTTAGAAGATAAGACAATGGAGGATAATACCGAAACTAAAAAAATAGGAGAATCAAAAAATACGATCAAGGTAGCTGTACTACCTGAAATAGAGCCAGAGTTAAAAAAGCCGATTGCCATTGTGGCCAAACCTAGTGTTCAGTTGGAAAAGCTCACAATTGTCCCAAAGGGTTCCGACGAGTTAATTAATTCAAAAATAAATGAAATTGCAGTTCAAGTCGGTAGGCTTGAAATGGAAAATAGGGTAGTAACCGACGGAGAAATCGATGCGCTATTGCTCAAGGCACATCAAGAAATTCTAGAAAACAATATTTTTAGAAAAGATAGTTCAGTTGATGCTATGGCGCTTTTGGCCGATGTGGAAAATGAATTGGACAAGTCTTTTCGAGACGAAATTTTCGATGCCCTTAAAAATGGCCTCCTTAAGGTCAGAACTGCCGTGGCCGACCGTAATAAATAGAATTCATCAATCATTAATCAAACTCTTGAACATCGCTTCGCCTCCCGAATAGGCATGAGGTGGCGTAGCGATGCACAAGGGTAATAAATCAAAATCACATGAGAACTCTTACACTGTATTTGGTACTGCTATTAATTTCAATGCTTACCCAAAATCTGCTGGCACAAGATGACGAAACCCTGAAGTACAAGATAGAAGAACTTGAAAAGAAAAAAGAGGATGTTGCTGTGATGGAGCGTGAAGCATTGAAAAAGGAAGTCGAAATTATAAATGAAAGTCTCCATAAAAAGGAAATTTCACAAGAAAAAGCGCTGGAATTAAAAAAGGTGGCCGCAGAAAAGCATGCAAAAAACATCGAGAATAAGGTTGCCATTTTACAGCATACCATAGAATTATTAAAGCGGAAGGGGGCGGTAGACCTAAATACGGAGACCAGTAGTATCGAAATTGCATTCGGCGGAGACGATAATGAAGGTGATGTACTTTTTGGGGTTAAATATAATTCAGGAAATCAAAAGAAGCCCGTTTATGACAAGCGAACCTACGGGGAGCCAATTATCGCTTTTGGTTTGAACAATGCAATTGTCGAGGGGCAGTCTTTAGAAGATTCGCCGTATAAGGTTGGGGGAAGCCGTTTTTTTGAAATTGGATGGGCTTGGCGTACTCGGGTTTTCGAGAACACTAATTTTTTACGTTTGCATTATGGCCTTTCATTTCAGTTCAATGGCCTCAAACCAATCGATAATCAATACTTCGTAGTCAATAATGGTCAGACAGAATTGGAAGAGTTTGGTCTTGATCTTAAAAAATCAAAACTTAGAATGGACAATCTTGTGCTTCCCGTACATTTTGAATTCGGACCTTCAAAATTCACCAAAACCGAAGAGCGTATTCGCTATAATATTCATGATAAATTTCGGTTAGGTTTAGGAGGGTATGCAGGGGTTAATTTGGTGTCAAAACAAAAACTAAAATATGAATTGGATGGTAATCACGTTAAAGACAAACTAAAAAGAAGTTATAACACCAGCAATTTCGTTTACGGACTTAGTGGTTATATTGGCTTTGATAGTATGTTGCTTTATGTAAAATATGATTTAAATCCGATTTTTAAGAATGCAGTCGTAGAACAACGCAATATCTCTTTAGGTCTACGGCTTGATTTGAATTAATCTTCCTCCGCAGCACGTAACATAGCATCGTTGAATTCTTGTTTGTAATATACCCTTTTGCAATGTGAGCATTCTGCAATTACATTTTTAGAAATTCTAAAGAGTCGTATCCAGAAGATATGAAACCAATTAGAGGTTTTAGAAACGGTAAGTGTTCCCGTCTGCTCACAAAAAGGACAAGGGGTATTGGTGAGTTGTTTGATTTTCGTTTGACCTGGGCGGGTTCCTAAAAAGAGAATCATATTTGCTGTTATTTGCGCATGGGCCAGTTAGTATAAAGTTATACAAGCCGCTAAAACATACGGCTGACTGTTTAGTTAAAATAATCCTAAATGGCAGCCGTCGCTTGAGCGGTATGGGTTTAAGTTTTATCTTACTTTAAAACAAAGCAATGAAAAAGATACTTTTATTTATACTAAGTACGGCAGTCTTTATAGGCTGTAAAGATGAAGTTAAAATCTCTGAAGAAGCCAAGGAGGATTTAGCCGATAGCGAGCCTAATACGGTGCAGACGGCTGTTGGTTCGTTTGAGTTAGTTGCACCATTTTCATCGGAATCGGTAACTAAAGAAAGTGAAGTGATTGGTTGGGGTGACAAAACACCGGTGACACCTGCGGGTTTTACGGTTACAAAGTTTGCTGACGAACTTAAACACCCGAGGTGGACGTATATTGCACCCAACAACGACATATTTGTTGCAGAGTCGGACACCGAGAACAGTGCGGATCAGATTACCCTATTTAGGGATACAAATAATGATGGAGAGGTTGACGAGCGCCATATTTTTGCCGAAGGCTTGAACCAAAACTTTGGTATGTTGGTTTTGGGCGGATTCTTCTATGTGGCGAATACAGATGGTCTTTATCGTTACCCCTATGATGAGGGGGGAAATAAGCTTGAAGGGGAAGGTGATAAAATTGTTGAACTTTCCGCCAGCGGATACAACAATCACTGGACACGTAATATTATTGCCAATGAAGAGGGTAGTAAGATATACATATCGGTAGGGTCTGCCAGTAACGTCGGCGAGCAAGGAATGGAAATGGAAAAGCGAAGAGCCAATATTTTGGAAGTTAATCCTGATGGTAGCGGAGAGATTGTTTATGCCGATGGATTGCGTAATCCGGTAGGCATGGACTGGAACCCTGTTACGGGTGAACTTTGGACTGCGGTAAATGAGCGAGATGAATTGGGGAATGATTTAGTGCCCGATTATATTACCAGTGTGAAAAAGAATGGTTGGTATGGCTGGCCGTATAGCTACTACGGTCAAGTAAATGATCCACGATGGAAAGACGACCCACACCAAGATTTGGTAGCTAAAGCAATTGTACCGGATGTTCCGGTAGGAAGCCACACCGCATCATTAGGCCTTACGTTTTACACGGCTGACCAGTTTCCTTCCAAATATAGGAACGGGGCGTTCGTAGGTCAGCATGGCTCCTGGAATCGAGCACTTTTTTCGGGGTACAAGGTTGTATTTGTTCCCTTCGAAAATGGTGAACCGCAAACCCCGGAAGATTTCTTGACCGGTTTTATTGCTGATGAAGAAGCGGGTGAAGTATATGGTCGCCCAGTATGTGTTGTTGTTGCAACTGATGGATCGCTTTTGGTCAATGATGACGATAGTGGTACTATATGGCGTGTGGCTGCAGAATAAAACTATATTTGATTTTAGAATGGGAAATAGTGTCTTATCTTTAGACACTATTTTCTTTTTTACGAAATACTTTGATTTCAAAATCTACCATTGATAAAGTATATGAAACTTCCCGTTTAGAGGAGGTCATCGGCGATTTTGTACAGTTAAAAAAATCGGGATCGAATTTTAAAGGGTTGAGCCCTTTTTCCGATGAGCGTACGCCGAGCTTTATGGTGTCGCCGGTAAAACAAATTTGGAAAGATTTTAGTAGCGGCAAAGGGGGCAATGTGGTGGCCTTTTTAATGGAGCATGAACATTTTACCTATCCCGAAGCCATTAAGTATCTGGCCAAGAAATACAATATAGAGATTGAGGAAACCGAACGTACCGATGAGCAAAAGGAAGAGGCCAACGAACGAGAAAGTATGTATTTGGTCTCCGAGTTCGCACAAAAGCACTTTTCCGAGATGTTATGGAACAGTGAATTAGGAAAGGCAATTGGGCTAAGCTATTTCAAAGAGCGTGGATTTACCGATGAAATCATCAAAAAATTCGGATTGGGGTATTGTCTCGACCAATGGGACGGTTTCACTATGGCGGCCCTTGATAAAGGGTATCAGTTGAAATATTTAGAAAAAACGGGTCTCACCATTGTAAAGCAAGACGCCAATAATCCGAATAATCCAAAAAAGTTTGACCGCTTCAAGGCCAGGGTAATGTTTCCTATTCATTCCATGAGCGGTAGAGTATTAGGTTTTGGCGGCCGTATTTTGAAGAACGATAAAAAGGCGGCCAAGTACTTGAATTCTCCCGAAAGCGATATTTATCATAAGAGCAAAGTACTATATGGAATCTATTATGCCAAACAAGCTATTGCAAAAGAAGACAATTGCTATTTGGTCGAAGGGTATACCGATGTAATCCAATTCTATCAACGAGGCATCGAAAATGTCGTGGCTTCTAGTGGTACCGCACTTACGCCCGAGCAGATTCGACTTATCAATAGACTTACCAAGAATATAACTGTACTGTTTGACGGTGATGCCGCCGGACTGCGTGCCTCCTTACGCGGAATCGATTTGATTTTAGAACAAGGCATGAATGTTAAGGTTTGTTCGTTTCCCGAGGGAGAGGATCCTGATAGTTATGCTAAGAAACACGCGTTCGAAGAGGTTAAAACCTATTTAGAAGAAAACTCAAAGGATTTTATTCAGTTCAAGGCGAACCTTTTGGCCAAAGAAGCGGCCAATGACCCTATCAAAAGAGCCGAGACGGTACGCGATATCGTAAACAGTATTGCCAAGGTTCCCGATGCTATTAAAAAGGAAATTTATATTCAAGAGTGTGCACAAATAATGAACGTTTCCGAGGGGGTATTGTTTACCACCTTGGCACAGATAAGTAAAAAAGAACGCACAGATACTTCGAAAAGGGAATATCAAGAGCAAAAAGAGAAAGCTTTTGCTGTGGTCAGAAATGAAGAGGCCGTAGAAAAAGTTGACGTACAATATGAGCTTGAACGAAAGATTATAGAAATGTTGCTTTTGTACGGCAATGAGTCGGAAGAGTTTGAAGACCTGGTTTTAAAAGAAAACGAAGAGGGCGATTTAATTCTCGAACCCGAATCGTTAGAATCTAAAGTATATGAAAAAATATATCTTGATCTGCAGGAAGATGAAATAGAATTGGCGAACGTTCAATTTAGAAATATCTACTACAAATTAATTGAAGAACTGAATGAAAAGGAAGAATTTTCAATCAGCACTTTTTTGTCGGAACTAGATCAAGACCTCGTCGCTGAGATTTCATCGATAATGATGGAAGAAGAAAAATATACATTGCACAATTGGGAACGAAAAGACATTTATCCGAAAGATAAAAGAAAAGGGGTAGCACAATTGGTGAGCGAGACCATATTGACGCTGCGTTGCTTTTTGATAAAAAAAAGAATGTTTGCCTTACAAAACGAAACGAAAGAAAGTCTTACAGACAATCGGGAAACTTTGGAAGAAATTATGAATTACTTGCAACTTAATAAACTTCTAAACAAGAAATTGAATCGGGTACTCTAATGCTATAAACAAAAAAAACCCAACGCTTTTGACGTTGGGTCCTTCACTTTTTTGGAAAGGTATTTAGTATAACTCTAGTGCCTTAGCTTGTTGCAAAAGATCCACCATATTGTCAACATTCAATTTTTTCATCAAACGCGCCTTATAGGTACTAACGGTTTTCTCATTAAGATTCAACCCAATGGCCACATCTTTGTTACGTTTACCACTGGCCAATAACTTTAAGACTTCAACTTCTCTTGTAGAGAGTTTTCTGAAAAATCTACGAGGTTTTTGTGTGCCTTCATCGAAAGCTAGACGTTGAGCTAACTCATTGGTAATAAACATACTACCTTCGTTTACTTTTCGAATGGCCGAGATGATGTAATCAACATCGGAAGCTTTTGATAGATATCCAAAAGCACCGGCCCTGATTGTACTAAGTGCATAGACATCTTCAGACTGTCCACTGTACATCAAGACTTTTACCTCGGGAAAATCTTTTTTAATTTTTCTCAAGGTGGCAATACCGTTAATTTCTGGAATGTCCATTTCCAATAAAACAACATCTGGTGTAACCTCTTCTAATCTTTCTAAAAGTTCGGAAGTTGTTGCAACGTCATCGACAACCTCGAAACCTGAAGCGGAGTTTAATACCTGTCTCACTCCCATTCGTATAATCGGATGGTTGTCCGCAATTAATACTTTAATCATTTTGATAAGTTTAGCAAGATAAGAATACCAATCATGAGTAGTATAAAAATACTCACATGTAATGTAAGGTTTAAATATCTAATTTCGTAGACAAAAATGGCTTTTTTTTATTAAAAATCATTATTCTTGACAATTTATTCGTTTTATCTACTTGATTCTTAGTTGAGTGGTTTATTTTAACATTTCTGGGATTTCACAAACAGGAATCGGAACCATCTTATGTTGGTTGGCAGAATTAAGCTTCTTGTATATGCGGAATACTTCTTTTTCTCGACCTACAAAATCGGAAACCGACTTACCCTCACCGCTCATTTTCATGGCCCACTCCAATTCGGGGTACGAAGCACCTATCTGGTCTTCGTCGGTTCTATCGTCGCCCCATAGACCATCTGTAGGTGCCGCTTCTATTACTTCCGAGTTAATACCCAAAAAGCGAGCGATTTCGTACACCTCAGTTTTTAGAAGATCGGCAATCGGACTAAGGTCAACCCCGCCATCCCCATATTTTGTGTAAAACCCTACACCAAAATCCTCCACTTTATTGCCGGTTCCGGCTACTAGGTAACCTTCAAGGGCGGCGAAATAGTATAAAGTGGTCATGCGTAGACGTGCCCGGGCATTGGCAAGTGTCAAAAAACGGGACTCTTCGTTGTCGACTTTAGGAAGTTCGGCAATAAAACTGTCAAAAATAGGAGTGAGGTTTACTTGCTGTCTTTTTACATTGTCAAAATTATGTTGTAACCAATCAATATGATTTGAAGCGCGACCGATCTGATTGGTTGCCTGATGTATAGGCATTTCGAGACAGAGTAGTTCAAGACCTGTCTTGGCGCAGAGCGTTGAGGTAACAGCTGAGTCGATACCACCGGAGATACCAATAGTAAATCCTTTTAAACCAGCATTATCAGCATAATCTTTTAACCAGTCCACAATGTGGTCTATTACTTTTTCGGTCTGCATAGGATATCGTATTAAATGGAAATCAATTAACTTTGCCCCTAAAAATAAAAAGCGCGCGCTTAAAAGGAAAGCAAACGGGAAATTACTTTATATGGGAAAGCGAATTTTTATGGTTTTATTGATTTCTAGCCTGTTTTGGGCATGTAATGATAAGGAAAAGGTATCCGAAGAAATTGAAAAAATTGATATAAATCTAAAAATTGCTCGTTTTGACCGAGAATTTGCAAAAGCCGAGCCTCTAGATATTCCCATTTTGAAAAAAGCCTTTCCCTATCTTTTTCCGGCAAGGTATACCGATAGTGTGTGGGTGGCGAAATTACAGGATACGCTTCAAATCGAATTGTTGGAAGAGGTCGATCAAGTATTCTCCGATTTCGAAACCCAGGCGAACGACCTTGAACTTTTATTCAAGCATATCAAATACTATTTTCCAAAATATAAAGTGCCCAGCGTGGTTACTGTAACCAGCGATGTTGATTATCAAAACCGGATTATTTTGACAGACAGTCTTTTATTGATAGGCTTAGATAATTATTTGGGACCCGAACATCGGTTTTATGAGAGTCGCCAGCGATATATAGCGCATGGATTTGATAAGGAGTATTTAATAAGTGACGTGGCCAGCGCGTTTGCCAAACAAGTTGTTCCGCGACCGAGTGATCGTACGTTCTTGGCGCAGATGATATATTATGGCAAAGAATTGTATTTAAAGGATAAGTTGATGCCTTTGGCATCCGATGCCCAGAAGATAGTTTATTCAGAAGAGGAACTGGCTTGGGCAAAGGCCAATGAAGAACCTATCTGGCGTAATTTTATCGAACAAGAACATTTATATAGCACAAATGCAAAATTGGGACCCCGATTCTTAGACCCGGCACCCTTTTCAAAATTTGGCCTTGAACTTGATAATGAATCCCCTGGGCGTATCGGTCGTTATGTGGGATGGCAAATTGTACGGTCTTTCATGGAAAAAAATAAAATAGAATTACAACAACTTTTAAATATTTCCGCAGAAGAAATATTTAAAAAGAGCAACTACAAACCCAAGAAATAATGGCAAATCTACATACATCAGAAATAACATTAAAGGTAGAATTAGACGAGAATCGGGTGCCCGAAGCGCTGACGTGGTCAGCACAAGATGGTGGCATCAACAATGAAAAGGCCAAGGCCATGCTGCTCTCGGTTTGGGACAGCGAGAACCAAGAGTCGTTAAAAATCGATTTGTGGACAAAGGACATGCCCGTTGATGAAATGAAAATATTCTTTCATCAAACCCTTGTCTCGCTCTCCGATACTTTTATGAAAGCTACCCAAGACGAGAAAATGACCGCCACGATGAAGGACTTTTGCGATTATTTTGCCGAAAAGCTGGAGCTTAAGAAATAAAGTTTCTATGGCCGCGATGCCTTTCCCTTAATATAGAATGTCATAATTATTGATTGTTAGCCCATCATTATAGGCTTTACTTTCGGTCAATTTGAGCTTTAAGGTTTTTTTGTAAGTGCCGAACAAGGGAATACCATCACCTAAAACTAGGGGATTCATTTTTATTTTTAGCACATCGATAAGCTCATTTTTCAACAACCACCCTGCAAATTGGCCGCCGCCGCAGAGGTAGATATCGGTTTCCGAGGCTTCTTTTAATTCTTTAATGATGTCAAGGTCTAAATCGCAAAGTGTGAGTTGGTCGCTTTGATTTTCAAATTTCAACGTTTCAGAAAAGATGTAATGCTGCATATGCGGATAGGCTGGTTGACCGGGCTTCAAACCATATTTGTACCCGAACTCATAGGTCTTACGGCCCATAATTACGGTTGTAAAGTCTTTCAAATCTTCCAGATATTTGTTTACACCATCACCCGCAGCAATAAAACCGCTGATATCATCGTCAGGACCAGCGATAAAACCGTCAATGGAGGTGGCGACATAGTAAATGATTTTTTTCATGAGTTTTTATTTGTGAGAGAGCTGGCACTTTAAGTGCAGCAGCATTATTTACAATGAACTAGAGGCGTATTTCTTATTTTTCCATAGAATAATATTTCTATCAATTATTTCCATTTTTTTCAGCACCATACCCAACATGCATTTTTTCAAAACTATTTCCCCGGTTTACAATTATGGGTAATATAAACAGTTACAGCCTTCCAATGGTCCTCAATTTTTTCATTCCATAAGTGAAACAACCTGTTTTTTAGTGGTTCCAGTTTCTCTACTCTTTCATTATTGAATTCAACTAAATAAGAGGGGGCATCTTCTGAAAAAACATAGATTTTATGATTTTTCAAATCCCATTTTAACATTTTCTTTTCGTCACCAAGAAAGTCTCTCCAAATTCCTTCAACTACCTCATATCGAACTCAGTAATAGCCGTCACCAAAAATAATAAAACCGTCATCATCACCATAAAATTTCATTACTTCCTCGAAATCCTTATTTACTAAATCTTGTGCGTATTTTTCCGAAACAAGAATAATGTCTTTTTTATACGCTCAATTTTATCTGAAGAAAATTCTGCCTCATTTTGATTGCAGCTGAGGAATATCAACGGCGGTAATAGGCGAATCCATTTCATAAATTTTAGACTTTAATTAATATTAATAGAACTAGCTTTGAATTACTTTTTCCATAATCTTAAATAATGTATCTCGAACTCGTTTAACTTTTCAATTCCGCTCCAAAAATTCCATCATTGCCTTATCAGCTGCTTCAGGTTGCTCAAAATACAAGCCATGAGAGGAATTTTCCAATGTCACCATTTGGCTGTTAGGTAACAAACGCTCGAGTTCTCTTGAAATCTCAATAAGGTGTGTGGGGAAAAGTTCTCCAACCAAAACCAGAACGGGAATGTTCAAAGATTGTATTGCAATTGGATCCAATGACGGAAAATCCTCCTTCTTGGCAATTCCCCTAAATTTCCACCAGATTATCCATCCTATCTTGTTTTACATTTTGAGACATTAGTCCCAACTGAAAATTAGCACCGAACATACCTTTGAAAAAATGTTCCAAAGCCTCTTCATCCTTGTTTGTTGGAAAATCTTGTCTGGCTGGTCTGAGATTGTTCTGTAAAATGCATCCCAACTTGTTCTAGTCTTTTCAGTATTTTTGGCTAGCGAGGCTGACGTAGATCAACCAAGCACGAGGGATTCAACGATTTTTGGATGGTTTAAGCCCATGGTCAGGGCCGTAAAGGTTCCTTAGGAATGCGCAACAATATTAATCTTTTCAAAACCAAGATCAACATGCCCCTAAAACCAAAAATATTACTGTACCCGCTGCTTTTCTTCTTCAGCCCCGGTGCCTCTTGCCCGCGAAGACTTTAGTTTACTATTTCCAAAATTTCTGGAATAGGTAACTAAAAAGGTACGATTGAAAAAATCAAAAGTATTTACCGTATTCAAATTTTGTTCGGGGCTATTGTTCGTTACCGTCCATTTCATCGAATCCAGCAAATCGTTTACTTTGAATGCCAATGTACCTCCTCTTTCACCAAACTTTTTTTGGATGCCAATATTGAGTCCATAAAATTCCTCTAAAACACCAGTGCCCGTATAACTAATAATCGATGGACTATTATAGTTGATGTTTATTTCGGAAGTAAGATTTTTTGCCATCGTGAACGACTGGGTATGGTTTATATTAAATGTATTCTGTTCAAAATTAAATATCGAACCATTTACCGTATTATCAATTTTCGTATTCAAGTAAATAAGGTTGTTCTGAATTTTCCACCAATTGGTAACGGTAATAGGAAGCCCCAATGTAAGTGTAAAAGTTTTGGTTTGATCTAAATTGGTTGCCCCGAAAATCAAACGCTCACTTTCCTCGTCGAATCGTGATTGGAATCTTGATATTGTTCCATCCTCGACCGAGTATTGTGCTGATAATAGGGCGGACTTGTAATTGATATCAAATTTTACCGAATTGGAAATAGCAGGCTGAACAGCCGGATTTCCTGCAAAAAAAGTGGTTGGGTCAATGAAAATAACAAATGGGGCCATATCATTGAACGTCGGTCTGGTTATACGTCTCGAATAGGAAAAATTTAAACCTAAAGTATCGTTTATCGTATGCGAGATGTAGGCGGTGGGAAAAAGTTCTCCGAATGTTCTATCGACCACTATACCCTGTTTATCAGAATTGAGTTCAGATGCTGTATGCTCATAACGAAGGCCAACTTGTAAACTTGTTTTTTTACTTATTTCGTAATCGATACTACTGTATGCGGCAAGTATTTTTTCTTCTAAATTACTTACATCGGTAAGACTTGGATCTTCGACTAAATTCTGCCCTTGAAAAGTTCCGACCAGTACATCATTGTCGAAATTGCTAAACGCCCCTTTTATTCCTAGTCCTAATTTGATTTTATCGTTTACTTGATCGCTGTAATCCAACTTGCCCACCTTAATATTTATAGGTGTAGTTTTGTCACTCTGGGTTAGTTCTTCCCTCAAGAAATTATTGTTCCCATCAAAAAAGCTATTGGTATACAGTGTTGGGTTTTCAATGCGATATTTGAGATAATCAAAATCAAAACTGAGGTAGCGGTCGTCTTTAAAATTATGTTTCAAATTAATATTCGAGCCAAAATGTTGTAATTGGTTCCGCTCGGTATTCAATAATTCTACAAAAGAGGTTGGAATGTCGTTTTCGGTCTCGTTACTTTTGTTGATGGCGTCCATGGTCCATTTGTTGTCGTTAGCCCAAAGCAATAGCCCCACAACCGCTTTATCGCATATCTGATAATCTAAGCCTGTGCGAATGCTATGATTTCGTTGAATGGGATCCCGAACTGTTGTCGTAGCGATGGCTACAGGAATTTCATCACTATTTATAAAGTTTCGGTCGAATTTAAATAATTGACCTTGTGCATCCCTTAGAAAAGAATAGCTACCAAAAACATTGACCCGCCTTTTTCTATAATTAAAGTTGATGTTGTCAGAAGTGAGCGTGCCATTACCGACACCAAAGGATAGGGCATACGAACCATTGAGGCCAACATCGGTCTGTTCTTTAAGAACAATGTTAATGAAACCAGCATTACCTTCGGCATCGAAATTGGCCGGTGGGGTAGTGATCAATTCGATGGTTTCGATATTGCTTGCATTCATACTTTGCAAAAGTTGAACCAAACTCGATGCCGGCATATAGCTTTGTTTGCCATTGAGCATTACCACAACCCCGCTTTTGCCCACCAATGAAATGGCACTGTTCTGTCTATCGACAAGAACACCGGGCGAGCGTTCGAGAATTTCCAGTGCCGATGAACCGGCCGATAGAATACTACTGGCCACATTGATAACCATACGGTCAATTTTTTGCACGTATAGATTCTTCTTTGACGATACTGTAACTTCATCTAGCTCAACTCCTTCAGAAAGTATAATCGAATTCAGGTTTTTCTTAGTACTCCCGTCAAAATCGAAGGTGTCCGTCACAAAGGGTTTAAAGCCTATCATGCTTACCGATACCATGTACTTTCCTTCTTCGATATTGTTCAGTAAAAATGAACCGTTGTTTTCAGTTATAGTTCCCTTGACAAAAGTAGAATCGCCCGCTTTGAGCAATAAGACGTTTGCATAGGCTTGCGGATTACCTGTCTCGCTTTGTACTTTTCCAGTTATACTTTCCTGGCCATATGTAAATAGTACGGTTGATAGCAACAGGAAGATAAAGGGAAGATGATGGTTTGTCTGGTGCATCTTACCTAAATTAAATTTTTTATACTTTTTATGAGGGGGAACCTACCTTTGTATCAATCGGGTAAACTGTCGGATACTAAAAATAGACTTTACCCAAGGTTATCTTCGATAATTTGTTTAGTTGGTATTGCTGTATGTACCATTCACTTAAAACAGACACTAAAATTATATCCCTGCTCTCAGCATCAAACTAAATGGAGTTTTCATTCTACCACTGTTTCGGTGAAATCGACGGAACTACCTACGTTATAGCAAATATTTATGACCGTTTTAGCAAGACCTACTTCTTGATTTGGTGAGCAGTACGATGAAAGTCCAGGTGTTTTTCCGAGTAGGTGAGAAACACGTATTTGAATTTAGCCAACACCATTCTTCACTTCTAAATTTCTTCTTCTGCCAAAGGCGAGTGATGCTCGTGAACCATTTTCCATCCATTAGCTGTCTTCACGAATAACAAAGTAATTTGGTCATTTACAACAGCTATATCTTCCCCAAACTTCAAATGAAAATCAGAATGAAAGGTTAAATTAGCTACATTACCGTATACCGCAATTTGTAAATCTTTTGCATCGAACTTAACTACTTCGGTAACTGAACCAAAAACACTTCGTTCATGGGTTTCGTTGGCTTCACCGCCATTTCTAGGTTCTCCATTTTTAAATTCGGTAAACTTCGGTCCATAGGCGTGAAAGGAAATTAGTTTATCTAAATCTCCATCTTTAATACTTTGTGCAATTGCACCAAAGGTTTCCATCACCTCTTGTTTCGCTTCCGGAAACTCATCATTTACTAAATCAATTTCATCCACCTCTACTTTTTGTTCGCATCCTAAACTTAAAATTCCAAAAATCATAATCAATGCTAAAATCATCTTTGTTTTCATAATCTTATATTTAAATAGTTACTAATTGTTTGTGTTTTAGGATATTTTGAGATTTCTGTTCAATCGCTATCCTCAAAAAGGCAACCAGGAATTTTCGATCTTTAGCTTCTAAATCTCTGATGCCAAAGATTAAAAGAAGCTTAAAGCGCTGCATAACAGGTATGTTGCGAAGGTGTTAAATTTTTATACGAGAGTTTAAATTATGGTGCAACACCTTTAAATGATGTTGAAAATCTTACTTTGACGCGTAGATTTTTGAAGAAGTCTTTATTGGTAATCCGATTCGAGAAAATCCGACTTTCTCGTACAATTCTTTGTATCGTGGATCATTTCTTAGCGGAGCTAGAAGTGGTTCTTCTCTTAGCCAAGTCATTTCTACCTCATGCCTCTTATATGACTTTTGTAGCCACTCAAAAGTCTTTTCATAGTTCTTTTGCGTGCAATAAAATAGTGCAAGAAACCAGGCTGGGCTACCTGACGAACCTTTGTTATACTCTTCAAACAATTGACCTAAGTATTTATTCGTGGTTTTAGAGCCTCCATCCATTTGTTCATAAACGGCTTTCAGCCACATCAGGATGGGAGGATAATCGGAAAATTGAGCTAATATTTTCTCAAGCTGGATTTTAGATTTATCAAATTCATCAAGATAGAAATATAGTTTTGCAGACTCTCTTAAATAAAACCAGTTGTCGCTATACAAGGCATCTGAGTTGTTCAATGCTTTAATGGCCTCGCTTTTGGAGCCTGAAAAAAGCAAGGCCTCTGCCTTAAAAAAGGGAAAAAACACACTTGATGGATCAATCAAAATAAGATTTTCAACTGCTTTCAAGGTTTCTTTGGGCCTTCCCGTTTTTATAGCATAATCAAGCGAAATTACCGGTGATTTGTCGTAGAAAGAATTCGTTAAAATATTTTGATAATATTTTTCGACAAGTTCAAAATTCCAATCGTAAAAAAAACTCCCAGTATGAAACTCTTCTTCTGCTTGCCGATTTTCAGGTTCAATTTTTAATACTTTTTCTAATAGTACCTTGGCATTTTTCCAAGCTGTACGCTCATCGTATAAACCCCATACGCCACCTCCTAAGTTATAAATGTTTGCTATATCTAAATAGGGCTGTACAAAATTTGAATCTAGTGCTATCGCTTTTTTATATAGGGCAATGGCGTTGGAATAGGAAAGTTCATTTCCCTTGTTTCTTTGAAAATCAGCTTGAAGATAATAAGAATAGGCCTGTTTGCTTTTTGTGGGGATTTTTTGAATAATTTCAAGTTCGTTGTCAGCAATAACAGCATTCATGTTGGTGGCAATACCTTCTACCACTTCGGTCTGCATTTTAAAAATCTCGTCAGTTTTCCAATCCCTGGTGTATTCTTCCGACCAAATATGTTCATTTGAGTTTCCATTAATCAATTGTAGGTTGATTTTAACTTGATTACCGGATATTTGAAGATTGCCCTGCAAAAGATTGTCAACACCTAACTCATCGGCAATTTCCTTGGTAGACCTATTCGTTTCTTTGAATTTAATGGTAGATGTAAATGGGATAACTTTATCAATTGATTTGATTTTGGTGAGTCTCGAGATAACGGCATCTGTCATTCCATCGCTTATATATTCCAGATTTGGGTCTCCAGTCCAATTCTTAAAGGGCAGTACGGCAATCGATTTCACATCTATGATGTTGCCTGCCTCTATTGTATTGATATTTTCCTCCGAAGTAGTATGGTAAATAAATGTGGCAGTTGATGCCACTGCTATTAATAAAACGGACCAGCGTACTATCTTTTTAAAATTTACTTTTTGTTTTTTTGAGATGTCGTCATGAGAAAGTATTCCTTGCCTTGTTTCTCTAGAAGGAGGTTCCTTTCTATTCATTATTTCATCAGCACTTTTAGACTTTACCTCCCCAGGAGTGTACCCATAAAACTTATGAAATGATGTGCTGAAGTAGGTGGCACTACTGAAACCTACCCGATAGGCTACTTCGGAAGCCGTAGCTTCTTCCTGAATTAGAATTTCCAAGGCTCTTTTTAATCGATATTCCCTGATAAATTGGCTCGTTGAAATACCTAGTGTTTTATGCAGTTTTCGATGTAGGCTCGATCGGCTCATACCTATTGATCGGGCAAGACTATCTACCCCGAATTGGTCATTGTTCAGGTTGGCCTCGATTTCTTTCGAGAGTTTATCTACGAGTGCTATTTGAGAAGATTTACTTTTGGCAACTATCGGTAAACTATCTCCCTTTCCCATCTTAATACTAAATTGTTTCTACAGGGCCTTTAAGATAAGTAAAGTTCGGAACAATTGCTCAAATCAGCCTTGCAAGAACCACATAATAAAAAACCGAGGGGGTTAGTTCCGGTTTTTATGAATTACGAATATTCTGTCGTGCTAAAATCAAACTTGTAATTAAAAGTATAGGGAAGGCACTAGGTCCTTCTTCAACAAAAGTCCCGTATATAACAGGAAAAAGTAGTCGCAGGTCATTTAATCTGATTAGATAGGGACAAGATTTTCGAAAAATGGCACCTTCACAATTACCCTCCTAATTCAGCCATTTTTTTACCGACATGGGCAATCACCTCGTCGAATTCTTTTGATGGACTAAAGTCGATTAGCTTCACATCTTCTTGCACGATAGCGGTATGTCCGGCGGGCCAATAGAAAACTTCCCCGCACCTACGGTCTCTTCTTGGCCATCGTCGTATTTAACCAATATCTTTCCTTCGGTAATATAACCCCAATGGGGCAATGGCAGCTGTCATTGCTTAATCCCTGCAATAAGGGGGTGAAATCCGTTCCTTTTGGCAATTCATTGAAACATACGGTCATACCGCCATAATTTGGTAATGCGCGCATTATAGTACCTGGGGTTTCCATGGTGATTGGAATATCATTTTTGTTGATTTTCATAATATTGGATTTTCAGCTATTGAATTTGATTTCCGTTTAGGATTCAGTTATTATTTCCAAAATAATCGCAACTTGAAATCTCCGCTAATAACGCATCTGCACTTGCGGTCCAATTATTTTTAAAATAAATTGCTTTTAAGGTTATCTCGGCTGAAGGTCAGGATCGATCCCTAACATGGCTTTTGCCAAAAATTCGCGTGATATATAACCGTTCGCCGGATGTATCTTGCCCAATCGCGCATCACGGAACAAACGTTCAAAACCTGCCTTGCGTAGCAACCCGTAACCACCCATGATATCCATAGCCTTGTCCACAACCCGCCACGAGCCTTCGACCGAACGGCATTTAGCCGCAACAATTTTTATGCCCCAAGCAGGACCATAATCTTTACCCTCGCTCCATTCACGGGCAATGGTATCCAAATGGGGTCCGATTCCTTCGATTTCCATGACCATTTCACCTACATCGTGCTGTATGACCCCATTGTATGCCATGGATGGCCGGTCAAAAGAAATTGATTTCTTTTTTGGCAATTTTTCCAAAACCTTGTCCAAAACACATTGTGCTAAACCATAATAGACATTTGCAAACCCCATTAAAGCCCAACAAAAAACCCCGAGTACAAAGCCGTCCATACCCTTAAAACCAGTGGGAAGCCTTCTGACAATTAGTTCATCGGGTACAAAGACGCCATTTAAGATGGTATCGTCAGAGCGGGTGGCACGCATACCAAGCGCGTCGTCCCACGAATTTTTTATTTCGTAATTTTCGGTATCCCGCGGCATAAAGGCATGTATGACCATAGGATTGTCGGGGTCGCTATTGTCTTGACCGTGAAAACCTAAATAATCCCAAACGGGGGTCAAACTACCAAACATTTTATGCCCCGTAAATTTATAGCCGCCATCTACCTTTTCTGCTTTACAGGTAGAATAGGTTGCGGGAGAATCATTACCCGATTCCCCATGGCCGGCAGCAAAAACTTTGCCTTTTCCCGCTTCTTCGAGAAGCCATTGGATGGAAGTATCGCCACCTCGCCATAAATCAGCGACCAGCCCCGTCCAATAGACATGCATATTAAGGGCCAGCGCCGTCGGTGCCGCATGGTAGGCTAATTTTCTGGTAAGTTGTTCTACTTCGTCTAGCAACATGCCATAACCGCCAAATTCTTCAGGGACGGCCATAAGCAAATACCCAGCTTCTTTAAGTTCATCAAAATCTTCTTGAAAAAAAAGATTGTTGGCATCGTAATGTGCTGCCCGTTCACCACATTTTACGAAGATTCCTTCCAAATTTTTTAGTAGTTCGCTTTTCTGGTCTGTTTGTGTCTCTATCATGGCTTGACATTTTTAGAAATTATCGAATTATTTATATAATGCTGTTGAATAAAATCACACAACTAAATTTTATAATAGCAACTCTAATGGCAGGAGTATTACGCCGGTCGAAATGGGGGAAGTTTTAAATAGCATACTTATCTGAAGTATCTATTTGTTATAAATTTACAATACAAATGGTGCTAAAAGTGTAAGTTTTGCATCAAAAAATGAAACATTTGTTTCATTTTTTGATTATCCGTTATTATATCGATAGGCTAAACACGAATGTGAAAGCCTCTCTAGATACTCCTTTAACCTTCGGCTATGCTAAGGGTGTGAAATTTATACCGAGTACCTGTCAAATTTTAAAAGCCCTTCCGATACTGGTGAAATAGGGTGGAATCACTTCATTTTAAATCATATCGTTTGGGTACAAAATCCGTACTAGGTAAAAAGTTCCTTATAAAAAATTCCAATTGCTACGAAAAGAACGAACCAACCAAAGGTCTTTTTAAGCTTATCGCCCTTTACAAAAGACGATAGGTACATCCCCATAAAAATTCCTAGAATGGAAATCAATGTAAAGCTAATCAGGAAAGTCCAATTGACTTCCAAGTTGTCTAAATCGCCCGTAAATCCGATTAGTGATTTCAGGGCGATAATGAATAGGGAGGTGGCTACCGCTTTCTTCATGGGCAGTTTTACACACAGTACCAAGGCAGGAATAATTAGAAACCCGCCGCCAATGCCGACGATACCCGTTAGCATTCCAATAATCACGCCCTCGAATAGGATGAGGGGATAGTTGTATCGTATGGGACCACTATCATCAGTCGACAACCCTTTTTCGAGTATCATGCTAATCGAGGCGGCCGCCATTAACAATGCAAAAAAGACCATAATCCCTACATCCTTTGTCACGACGAACCCTTCCATCAGTAATAATTCCTTTGGTATGGCGGGCATTACAAGCTTTCGTGTGGTATAAACCGTAATAAAGGCGGGAATGGAAAATATCAGGGCAACCTTAAAATCTACCAAACCCTTATTATAATTTCGAAAGGCACCGACCGATGCCGAAGTTCCCACCACGAACAGAGAATATGCCGTGGTAGTAACCGGACTAATATGAAACAAATAGGTCAAAACAGGAACGGCCATCAAGGAACCCCCACTTCCCATAAGACCCAAAATGAGACCTATGGCCAAGGCACCGAAATATCCAAAAATTTGTATGGTTTCCACTTTATGTCCAAAATTGGTTCTTTATTTCCCTTCTTTTATATACCCCCAACCTTCTTTTTGTTTCGTAAAAATTTCATAGATTCCGTTGGGAACCGTGGTTACCCCGGGAATAAGGTCGGAATCTGCAATGTTGTGCCGCTCTATGGTGGCCTTGCAAACAACGAACGCTACGTTTTTTCTTTTGGCCAATGCTTCCATGGCAGCAGCCACTGTCGATTTTTTCTTGTTGACCATGTCGTAAGCACCGCTGTACATGACGACTTGAAATTTTGAAGTGGGATATTCCTCTGACATATATTGTACATGTCGCATGGTCGACCCATGTACGGCAGTATCGTCACTGGTAACATCGAATACGACTTTGATCGGTTTTTCTTGGGCCAATAACAATGATGTGCCGGCCATTACTATACATAGTAGTATGATATACTTTTTCATGTTTTAAATTTTTAAGGCCCGCATAACACACAGGCCTGTTGCTATTTAATTGCTCGCAAAAATATACCCGCAACCATTTTCCTGAGCTCTGCCCAATGCCCAAACGCCGGAGGGTACTAATTGTATTCCCGGATGAATGGCATCGACCCATTCTTGATAGACGACTTTGGGGTCTAAGCCCATTTTCTGGGCTACCGAACCACTTTGTACCGATAGGGCCAGATTGCAGACGCAGAACAAGGCCCCGCGCTGTTGCATCTCTTTGATGCCTTGAATTACGGGCAAGGGAAAATCTCCTTCTTTAGGCTCATAGTATGGGTTTCGTAGGGATGGTGCCTTGGTGGTGTTATCGTTCACCCCAAAAACCTCACCCAGCTTATATTTTTTCCACATTTCTGATTTTAATGCAAAGGGAATAGCATTGTGACGCAAAACAGTCATTGCGGTTATATCTTTATCTTCGGAACCGGTTTCGTTATTACTTAAATAAAAGGCCCAGTTCCAAATAATAGGAAAACCATTATGTGGCGTAGAGCCATCATAAACAATGCGATGCTTCCCTTTGATGTTTTTAAACCAATCTTCCGCTTCGTCCATTTTTTCCTCATTAAATGATGGTACATTGGCATAGATGGGGTCGGTTAAAAGCGATAACGTGCTTGCAGTGGCACCCATTAAAATTGCTCCCATGAAAGATCTCCTCGAATTTTTACTTTTTGTTTTCATCTGTAGTTATTTATTTGATTAATATTCGGTTAGATGTAAATTGCCATTAAACACCCCGGTTTGCACAAAGAATCGTTATGGCTTATTTCATACTTAGCTATTTTGATTTATCAATATTATACGCTGTTTTATAGTATTCCATAATGGGCTTAAAAGGACCCAATTGATGTTGTGTTACTGAAAAAGTATCGGCATATGGTGGATACGGCGATGAGACGGGTTTTTTTATTAAGTCAGGGAAATCTTTGGCTAGATTTGTTTTTTCTGGCCGTGGTTTTTGGTTTATGAAACCTGCCACATCATAGGCCTCTTCATCGGTCAAAACGGGACTGTCATAGGTCGTTCCATAAGGCATATTGCCCTTTATGAATTGCGCAGCCGTAATTACTCGAGTCATTCCTGCGCCATTGTTATACGAGTCATTACCCCAAAGAGGTGGATATTCATAAAAACTGCCCGTTATTGATATCTTCCCTTGGCCGTTTTTTCCATGACACAAGACACAATGTGTTTCAAAATGTAGTTTGCCCTTTTCCAAATCGACGGCCCTGTCTGGAATCTCAATTTTCATTAGGCCCTGCCCTTTGATTTTCCCGTCTTCGGGAGCAAATCGACTCAACCAATTTAGATAGGCGACCAAAACCTTCATTTCCTGAGCATTTGGTGGAAACATGCGGCCATTCATACTGCGTTCCATACACCCATTGATACGTTCCTCAATGGTGCCGACTTTATTCTCCCTACCCCTGAACTGAGGAAACCGTTGTTTGATACCGATCAATGGGGCTGCATAAGGTTTTGTGCCGGACCATAAATGGCAATTGGTACATGATAAATTGTTTCCGGCATACGCCATATTTTTATCCGTGTTGGCCGGACCGATATACTTTGATGTATTACGGAACACTTCGTAACCTAGTTTTATTATTTTGCTCTCTTCGGAATCGTCCAACTGTGAAACATCATAACTCATGGTATAGATATCCATAGCGGGGTCATCGTATCCATTTGGTTGGGAAAGGCCTTGAAAACCTATCCATAATAATATGAAGGCAAGCATTAGCAATAGCAAAAAGGCAACTGAAAGCTTTCCAATAAGCCTCTTGGCATTTAGGATACATCGATGTCGTTTTGCAGTTTCCATTTTGGCTCTTTTCCTTTTTTGTTGGACTGTACTTTCAAAATTTTACACACTAACACCCTTGCGGACATAGCATGTCCGCTTTCATATTCGAAATTATCGTGGGGGAAATCAAACAGACGGCCCCGTGAGGTTGTCTGATTTTAATACAGTAAAGTTAGGATGTGAGATGCGGGAAAAATGTAAGTTTTGTTTCAAAGGTTCGCACTTTTGAACCACGGTTGTACTTTTTGGTCCAAATGATGAAACAAATGGTTCATGGGTTTAACCCACCCTATCCAATGGGATGGATAGGGCAGATTAGAATTGCTCAATCGATAAGTGCCAAGAGGTCGCCTACGGGATTTATCAGTATTCTCTTTTTAAGATTACCTTTCGAAAGCAGCACTTTATAGGACTTTTTTACATCTTTGCCATGGGAATAGGAAACCAAATATTCATTGCTACTCATGGTCCAGCCCGGGTGCGCTCGGTAGATTGACTTTAAAATGGCCTTCGGAAAAAGAATGTCCTTGAACGATTCGTTTGAGCGGAGTATTTTTCCTTTGTCATCAAAAGTGGTGAAAATCAGCCCACCATGTTGTTTGAACGTAACCCAATATAATCCGCCCTTTCCCTTGAAATAGCGTGAATTCAAAAGATTGAACGAGGCCGCTTGGGCTTGTAGGTCGAACACGCGCTTGGCTGTTGTATTGTCTATTACTTTGTTTAGGTAGTCGATGTTTATTGGCGATATCGTAACGCCCTCGAGTACAACTTCTCTCGATTCCCTGCATGGATCTTGTGGGTAAACTAGACTGGCAAGGCTCAGAAAAAATATGCCGATTATTAGCTTTTTCATGATAGTATAATTTTAAAGATTAATATTTATTTGAACGCGTTCTTCGAATTTGGCCTAATCGATGATTAAGGCAGTTGCATTGTCATTTTTTTCGTAAAAACCTGGTCATGAATTTTTTAAATTTTCGTCGATTTCTACAAGCATTTCATTTAGAATAAGTTTTACTTTGAGCCGAACAACTTTTCAGCACCTAGGATACATCGGTGTTGTTTAGCCGTTTCAATGTTGTTTCTGTTCCTTTTTTAGCGGACTGCGGTGTCAAAATTTAGCACAGTAAGTCCTCTGCGGACATAATGTGTCCACCTCCATATTCCGGATTTTTTAGGGGAGAATCAACTGGGAGAACTACCGAGCTTATCTAAATTAATACAGTAAAGTTACGATGGAAAATGTAGGAAAAATGTAAGTTTTGTTTCAAAGGTTCGAACATTTTAACCATGGCTGTACTTTTTGGCTCAAATGATGAAACAAATGAATCATCTTGGCAAATCGCTATAAACTGTGGAAATTTGAGAGCTTGGCAAAGGAAGTTGGTAGCACTCCGAATCTTTTTCGGAAAACCCGGGTAAAATAAGTTGGACTATTAAAGCCTAGATCGTATGCTATTTCCGCTACTGTTTTGTTATTGTTTTTTAGGGCGTTTAAAGAGCGTCGCAACCGCACTTCTCGAATTAGTTCATTGGGAGACATTTCGGTCAATGCCTTTATCTTTCGATAGGTTTGTGCCTTACTTAGGCCTAATTCCTGGCCAAGATGTTCACTTTTGAAATCAGGATGCTTTAAACGATCGTCAAAAATTTGCAATAATGATTCGAACAAGGCATAATCTCTAGAGTTCACTATTTTAATATAATTATCCTTCGTTTCTGGTAGATTGGGTTCCTGTCGCGACAAGGCTTTTGATTCGCTGTCAATATATATTGCTCCGTCATGGCCTAGTTGGCACAAGGTTTCCACTTTTTTCTTGGCTTCTTCAAAAAGAACCGCACTATGATCATCAACCGGTTTTCCAGTGACCAAGGCCATAGTTAAATCTAGATTATCGGAGATTGGTTTTAATCTTTTGCGTATTTCCGTAACACACGCTATCGCATTGGACGCATGAATAAAGGAAACCATAATCCGGTCATTGGGTTGTGGCACGACCTTGCCATCGTACTGTTCAACAAGCCCATATACCATACCCGTATAATTCTGCTCCGTGGAAAGATTACATATGCGTACCAGCATTATGGTACGATACCCGCTATCAATTTCGTTCGAAAGGGTAAGGGCCATATCATTTTCGTTCTTTTTACCTATACCCAAAAATGAAATAAATTCATTGTCCGATACCTCTATTATAATGTTGCAAGCCTGATCTAAGTGTGCCATTTGATGGGCTGCGTTGCATGCCTCTTTGTTTGGCCCATCCACTAGGCAGAACATGGTCTTTTGATCAAAATTAATCCAGTATTTTTTGTGGGTCACGCCAAACTGATCTTGCACATTAAGATCTTTCATGTGGGCCTTAAATGCATCTTCTTCCGAGAAGTAATCGGAATGGATATGATGAAGGTCTACGTATAACGGCATAGTTCTATTTTTACTTAAACATCATGCGCTATGAAGTTTGGCAAATGAGGTTGGGAGTACCTCGTACCGATTCCGAAAAACCCGTGTAAAATAGGTTGGGCTGTTAAAGCCTAGTTCGTATGCTATCTCGGCAACGGTTTTACTATTCTTTTTCAAGGCACTTAGAGATCGGCGTAATCGTATTTCACGGATCAGCGTATTCGGCGACATGCCCGTCAAGGCCTTTATCTTTCGATAGGCCTGTGCTTTGCTAAGGCCTAACCCATTATTGAGGTATTCGCTCTTAAAATCGGGATCCGTAATCTGCTCGTCGAGAATTTTCCACAAGGCCGTATATAGCGAAAAATCGTTTTCCGATACAAACAAAATTTTGGTTTTACCGTTACCACTGGTTTCGGGTTCTCCTTTGGCAAGGGCTCTTGTGGCGGCATCGATATAAATCGAATTGCTAAGACCAATTTGGCAAAGGGTCTGTAGACGTTCTTTGGCTTCACCGAAGAAGTCCGAACCAACCTCATCTACAGGTTTACCGGTAACCAGTGCTATAGTATAATCAATGTTTCTCGGATTGAATTCCAACAAACTGAACGATGCCATACAACAGGAAATAGCATCGGACGCATTCACAAAAGACGCCATGATTTTATCGCTGGGTAGGTTAATAATGTTTCCGTGGTGTTTTTCTACCAACTGATAAACTTCTTCAATAGGTATATGACGTCCATAATCTTCCGTGAAATCAACTAGGGAAATCATCATCAAGGTACGGTAACCCGTATCGATTCCCCCATTTTTAGTGAGGGCCATATCTTTTTCGTCTTTACTCCCTTCACCTAAAAATGCCTTAAAATCGATTTCGTTGGAAACTTCTATTACGTTGCAGGCGCCTATTCCGTGTGCCGCCAAATGGTTGTCTATACAGGCTTCTTTATCGGGAGCCTCCATAAGGCAAAAAACCTTTCTCTCAGGGAGATTCAAGAAATATTTTATATGTTTCACTCCAAATCTGTGCTGCACCGCAATATCTTTATGATGCCCTACCTGCGCAGCTATTTCATTAAAGGCATTGTCTTCGACAACATGTATGTCCATAAAAAGTGGCATAAGCTATATTTTTCTTACGAAGCGTTTAGTTTAGCGAATGAAGTTGGTAATACCTCATACCTATTCCGAAATACCCTCGTAAAATACGTTGGGCTGTTAAATCCTAAGTCATAAGCTATTTCGGCCACGGTTTTATGATTGGTTTTTAGGGCCTTGAGCGATTTTCGCAATCGAAGTTCCCGAATCAAAGTGTTGGGCGACATACCGGTTAAGGCCGTAATCTTTCTATAGGTCTGTGCCTTGCTCAAACCTAATTGTCTGCCTAGATCCTCGCTTTTAAAATTAGGATCGCTCAAACCTCCGTTCAGAATGTCGGATAACTTTTCGCAAAAAGAAAAATCATGGTTCCCTACTATTTTAAGGTCACTGTGATTTACTTTGGGAGTGTTGGATTCTTTGCTTGAAAGGGCTTTAGTGGTGGCATCGAGATAGATGACCTTACTCAGACCGATCTGGCACAATATCTTTACTTTTTGTTTGGTGTCTTCGAACAGGTCCGTGCCGTTCTGGTCCACGGGATTTCCACTGACCAAGGCCAGCCGATATTCAAAATTATCGGGTATCGACTTCAAAAGTTTGGCGATGGCCAAGGCGCATAGAATAGCGTCGGATGCCAAAAGGAACGAGGCCATGATTTCATCGTTCGGCTGAAGTACGATGACTCCGTTATACTGCTTTAGCAATCTATGTATTTCCTTAATATAGTGTCCGTATTTGCCGCATAGATCCGATGTGCTCACAAGCATGATGGTGCGAAAGCCCGAATCAAGTTCTCCGTCCAATTTATAAGCCAGATCGTTTTCTTCGGTACTGCCCCTGGCCATAAACAGGTTGTATTCATCATCGGAGACCTCGATAATATTACAGGCCGTCATACCATGCGATTCTTCATGTGTTTTGTGACAGGCTTCCTTATTGGGGCCTTCCATCAGGCAAAACACCATTTTATCGGGTTCGTTGACCCAATATTTCCTTTGTATCACGCCAAATTTTTCTTGTACTGCCATATCTTCCATATGTGCCTTTATCACATCTTCAACTGTAAAATCGTCGGAATCGACCTTGTGTATGTCCATATATAGCGGCATAATCTTATCTTTTTTATAGAACTCGTTTAAACTATTATGTTTGTAATTTGGCATATTTCAACGGAAGCAGGCCAAAGCGTTTCTGAAAACATTTTATAAAATAGGAGGGGCTGCTAAATCCTGCATCAAAAGTGGTCTGGGAAACATTCTGCCCTTCTTTCCCCAACAATTCCAAAGATTTTAACAATCGATATTCGCGTAAAAGGGCATTGGGCGATTTGTCGGTTACCCCCGTACATTTTCGGTAGAGCTGTGATTTACTTATGGAAAGCTTTTGGCAAAAGTCTTGGATTCCAAATTCAGGCTTCTGCCAATTTTCATCAAGGATATGAATAATGTGTTCCAATGATTTTTCTTCCGATGCGCTAAGCCTTTTTATATTGTCTTGTATGTTCTCGTTCTTTCGTAAATCTGGTTTATAAAGTTCACTCACTATGGAAGACATTATGATTTGATTTTTATGATCAAGGGTGCAGAGGTATTGCGCGAATTGCACTGTTTTTCCGAATATGGTATTGCTTTGATCTACTGGAAGGCCAGCATGGAGACCCATTCGCAGGTCAATGAGCTCAGTGGCCACGTGTAGGGCTTTCTGAATGGCTATGGCACAATCAACAGCAAGTGATACCGATGTAAATGAAAGAACAAAGACTTCTCCTTTCATTTCCACTTCACTGCCTTCGTGTTTTTGTACTTGTTCCCTTACCGTTTCGTAATAGAGTGAGAATAACTGTTTGGTTCTTTTTTTTCCCAGATTATGAAGCAGCAATCTTACATCTTTGGTCTTAATCGATAAAATGACCCTGAAGGCAGGATCGTTGAATATTTTAAGACCCGGCTCACTAGGATCAAAATAGGTTTCGGGATCTGCTATTCTTCCTAAAAAGGCTTCTACCACCTTGCCGTTTACCGGTATGATTTCATGAGGTACCATCCCGTGAGCGTGATCATGCATTTGGCGAACCGCCTCTTCGTTCGGGGCATCGATCAAACAAAAGACCCTTCCTCTATCCTCATCGACCCAATAGGTCATGTTGCGGCAACCGAACTGATCTTGTATGCCCAAATCTTTCTTATGTGCCCCCGCGACATGTTTGGCCTCAACACCCGGAACGATATGTGAATCCATATAAATTGGCATGGCTTAAAATTTTAAAATAAGATTTTTGATTCAACGGAAAGGGGAATAGTATAAATATACGGATTTCGCAGAAGGAAAATCGCACAATTGATTCAAAAACTGGCACAAATGGTTCTGATACAGTATTTTATGTTGAACTAATAATGATCAGAACGACTTGCTGATAAATAGCAGGAGGTTCATGCAGCGGCTCAAACCGCTGTCTCATGCTCAGGGCAATCGATGCGTATATCATTGGTGCGGAGTGGTTTTTGCAATAGTCGGCAGTAGTCTTGTTTTTCGTCCGATTGATAGAACCGACACGAGAAACACATGCGTTGAACGGTAATAATACCCGCTTTGTTCAATTTTTCGATAAGTTCCAGTAAACTTTGGAATAGCACCTCTTTCTGACTTTCGGTAAAAGTATGGATAGGTTTTTCAATGGCCCCGGCAAACGAACTGGTTTTAGTAACAATTTGTTTGCCTTTATCCGTTAAATAGATTGAATAACTTCGGGTATCTATGGGGTCCGTTTCTTTGAAAATATAGGCCTTCTTACTTAAAAGACGAACGGTTTCACTGATGGTGGCCTTGGTCACATTGAACTCTTTTGCCAAATAGTTAACCTTGCATTTATGGGGAGAATGAAATTTCAAGAACAGTAGTAATTGTAGCTGTAAAGGAGTGAGGGCATTTGCTTTTCCTTC
Organism: Kriegella aquimaris; assembly: GCF_900103215.1. Lineage (GTDB taxonomy): Bacteria > Bacteroidota > Bacteroidia > Flavobacteriales > Flavobacteriaceae > Kriegella > Kriegella aquimaris. The sequence goes on along the minus strand of NZ_FNGV01000004.1, from coordinate 91,320 downwards.
TTGCCATAACAATACCCTAAACGCCTTTGAAATACGCTCTAGGGCAACAACGATTTTACCCTCGATATTCTTACTTTGATAGTTGGGGTCAAAAGTATTCATAAATCAAAAATAACCTCAAATGATTAGTTAACCTAACCATTTGAGGTAAAAAATTAGCCTTTGACTTGGGCCATGGTGGCCCCATGGTTTATATGCAGTACGCTTCCATTGTCGAGTACCAAGGCCGGTACGGATTTGACCCCGGCGTCTTCTGCACCGGGGATTCGGTTAGCATGTTCACCTAAATGAACGACTTCAAGGTTCACCTTTGAGGTATCGACCAGATTTAGCAGTTCTTGTTCGGCATTTACACAAACGGGGCAGCCGGCATGATAAAATGTTGCTTTTTTCATTTCGGTAATTTTTAAGTTATGACAATAGTGTCTATACAAATATAGTTAGTTTAACTTACTATATAGAATATATCTGTATTTTTTCAATTTATAGTTCCAAATCAGGGGTCAACCTTAGCTATTGGTGACTTTGAACCTTAAAACCGTCTTTAACTTTTCGGGTGCCACTTTTCTAAAATCGGAAAGGTAAATTTCACGATGTACTTTTGAGGTTCTAAGAAGATTTTCTTTTTCCGCGAAAGTTTCCATGGTTTCAAAGCTTTCGGCTTCGTTGTCGTAGCTGCCGAGATGCATCATTTGAACACAGTGGCCATCGGCTATTTTTTCGAACTTGACTTCCTCTAGGAGGGTATCAGGTTTCTTTTTCTTTGTGAATGCCCTTATTTCTTCGATAATAAATTCATTGACAAAGTCGGGTTGACGAATCATTAATTTAAAGATCAGACTATTTCTATCGATGGTCCCCTTGAATCGTTTCTTGGCCTCTTCGGTAATATCCCAAATACCTTCTAGCGGGTAAACCGTATAGTCATAATAACCTGGCACTTCGCTTCCCCTTTTTAATGTCATTTTTATGGCATATGACAAAGCGTACAAAACGCCTATATATTCTTGAAATATAGTATCATTGGGGTTGCCTTCGCCTTCAATAGTCAGAAATTGTTGTTCTGGAACATCAATAAGTTCGGGTCTGTTTTTGGGTAGATATAGCTTCTTTTCCTTTTTCCGCCATTCGTGCTTCATATCGGGTTGCTTTATGTACTAATGATTACTGAGCCAAATATAAAGGGTAGGGGTGACAGCCTTGTGTCAGCAAGAGTTTTGATTTTCGCTTAAATTGACTTTTTCTACCTATGAAACGAATATTTCTGTTGTAGTTAGGGCATGATATGACCGGTGCCTAGCACTAAAAATAGAGGGCAGGTGCGCAATAAAGTCTCATTTGCCTTAAAAACAAGGGGTCATGCTAAAGTTTGGAATATCTAAATTTACTCCATATTTACCGTTATCGGCCAGCCTTCGAATTGCTTGGCACCTTCTTTTGTTACATCGATATTTCTAGGCCAACATTCGAAAGTAGCTTCTTTTGTTTTTTTGCTAAACCGTATCAATCCGTAGCCTCCACCTTTTGACGGACTTTCAGGGTTGACATAGGCCATCATGGTAATTTTATTGTTAAAGCCGTCCAGATAATCCCCCGTCCAGGGCAAGGTGGTGTTTTTATTCGGATGTGGTCCTGCTTTTTCATCTTCGGGCCACCACCAACGGCTGTAATAATCATTAACAATGGCAGGTACGATAAATGACCAAGGTCCGTCTCCGAAAGTATTAATTCCTTGTTTGATTACCGTGGCCAAATGTTGGTCGCCCGCAATATGAACCGCTCCTGCTTTTTTGATAAGCGTCAGGGCCTTGTTGCGCCCGGTCTGGGGCCAGCCGTTCGAATCGAGATCGGCATGCAGGCGATTTTCCTTTTGACCATGTATGTGGGCTCCACCGCAAAAACCTGTTTGGGAGAGTACAACTTTAAGTGCATCGGAATTGGTATCGCCCCAAGTTTCTAAAAAGGACAGTTGGCGATCCCCTAAAAGTTTTAGTCCCGGTAGATCAATTGATGCCGGATCGTAATCAGGATTACGAATATGGTCGGGGCGCGGCCCTTGTTGGGGAATTTTACCGTTCGGCCCAGATTTGAATTTTCGGTCTTCAAGAATTGCAAAATCGATTCCTCCTAGCTCAAGGTTGGTATAATAGACGCCGATACCTTGTTCCACCGGTGTAGGGTCAAATGGGTCCGGTAAATTCGCCGTCTGACAGCGTTCCACCATTTTAACGTATTCTGGGTGATAGGTGTACCCACCATCGTTGGAACCTTTTTCTATAGATTTTTTTCCATTTTCGCCCCAAAGATTGCCTTGACCTATATCATGATCATCAGGAATTGAAATAGCAGGACGGTTTCTAAAGGTCTCTTTGAATTGTAGGCCAAATTTGAGCCAAGCCGCTGTGTGCTCGGTATGGTCGTACGATTGGTCACCGGCAAAAAACATGAGGTCGGGGTCTTGAAAGTTAATATTGCGCACATAATTCTCACGAAGACCTCGATCTTGATTCGAGTTACATGACAATGCCGCCAATCGTATTTCATTCTTTTCTTTCGGATTTTTTCTGATCAATCCTGCAAAACTTGCTTTTTCGCCATGCAAGATTCGGTATTTGACATTTTGGGTGTCATCCCAATTTTCTATTCGAAAGAGGGCCGACCATCCCAGATCGTTGACCTTTTGCCGTTGCACCTCTTGCCAGGTGCCATTTTTCTCGATTTCCAGACGTACTTCTCGAGTTTCCTCAGGGTAAAGCGGATATAGCTGGGCGCTTAATTTTAAGGTCTGGTTCGATACGGTGTAAAGGCCAAATGCGACCACACTGTCTCTATCTACTTTTAAATTAACGATGGGGTTGTCACTACGATTCCACCAATCGTTGACTGACAATGTATCGAGACCGGTAAAGGGTGCTATTACCGGCGGAATGCGTTCGGCAATCTTATCTTTCTTATTTTCTGCACATCCGATAAGCACTAGGCATAGACATAGAAACGATACAGTTTTTTTCATTTTGGCTAGATAAATTGAATGTAAATGCTATTAATTGTAAGATAGGCTCTGGGTTACAGACTAACTACAAAGCTTAAATGTACTATTTTGCAATTATTATGAAAAACGGAAAACCAAAAAGATTGATTTTTATCTACAATGCGAACTCGGGCCTTCGTAATGGTGTAATGGATATTGCCCACAAACTGATAAGCCCTAGTACCTATGAATGCAGCCTTTGCGACCTTACCCATGGTGTATTTCGAGAGCATAAGTTATGGAAGTCTTTTCGAGAAGGCAGCGCAACTGAAATGGAATTTTTACACAAAGACGAGTTTGAAAAACTGTATGCCTCCAAATTTGGCCACAAGTTTACATTTCCTGTGATATTGTACGAAGAAAAAGACGAACTACAACTCCTTGTATCAACAGAGGAATTGAATGGTTTGGGCAAGTTAGAGGAATTGATTGCCTTGCTGCAAAACCGTTTATCAAAGATGGAATCTCAGTCGTAAAGGGTTAGTTCTCTATTTTTTTTGTTGCTCAAAAAAGCCCAAATTGATAGTGTCAATATAGTTCAATACCTCGTCTCGACCAGCGCCGTGTGTTGAAGAAGTTATAAAATACGGAGGTGCTTCTTCCCACATACCATCCAAAAGTTTTTGAATATACTCGCCGACCTGACGTTCTATAACTTTTGGTTTTAATTTGTCCGCTTTTGTAAATATGATGCTGAACGGAATACCGTTTTCACCCATCCATTCCATAAATTCAAGGTCAATCTTTTGGGGTTCATGGCGAATGTCGACTAGAATAAATGCACAGAGCAACTGTTCACGCTTCAAAAAATAATTGGTAATGTATTTCTGAAAAGTTCGTTTATCTTTTTTAGAGGTGCGGGCATAGCCGTAGCCAGGTAAATCGACTAAGAACCAGTTGGCGTTGATTTTAAAATGATTAATGAGTTGCGTCTTTCCTGGTCTGCCAGAAGTCTTGGCCAAGCTTTTCCGTTCGGTCAACATGTTGATCAACGATGATTTACCCACATTTGAACGCCCTATAAATGCATATTCCGGCAAGGGTTCATTGGGGCATTTGTCCACATCCGTATTACTTATTACAAAGTTGGCGGTTTTGATTTTCACTATTTGTATTTAAAAGTGCAGGCGCACATAGGTGATTTTTTTGTAACTGTGTATACCACAGGCTCGCCAATAGGCGTAAGAAATCAATTAGGTCTCTTTGTTTGAGCTATCCCGATTTGAAAAGGGGAGTGGTCAACTGTGGTCTTTTGATTTTTCGTTATTTAAGTGTTAAAACCCACGTTTTTCCAACCAGGCATCCAAGACCTGATTGAATTCCTCAGGATGTTCCATCATTGGGGCGTGCCCACATTCCTTAATCCAAAACAGTTCTGAATCAGGAAGCAATTCGTGAAACAATTTAGCTACATCAGGCGGTGTCACACTATCATTCTCACCCCAAATGATACACGTAGGCGTGCGCATTTTTGGTAGGTCTTTTGACATGTTATGGCGAATGGCGCTCTTGGCAATTGCAAGTGTTTTTACAATTTTGTTACGGTCGTTGACCGTTGCAAAAACTTCGTCTACTATTTCTTTTGTAGCAATAGCGGGATCATAGAAAACATTTTCCGCTTTCTTTTTGATAAATTCATAATCCCCACGTCTGGGATACCCGTCACCCATGGCACTTTCATAAAGTCCTGAACTTCCAGTAATCACCAAGGCCCGTACCATTTCGGGGTATAATTTGGTATGTAAAAGTCCGATATGGCCACCGAGTGAATTGCCCAAAAGAATGACATCGTTTAGTCCTTTGAATTCGATAAATCGCTCTAAAAACTTTGCGAACTGCTTTACATTCGTCTTTAACATGGGTAGGGAATAGATAGGGAGCTCGGGAATCAATATCTTGTATCCCTTTTTTGGGAAATGATCGGTTACGCCTTGAAAGTTGCTCAACCCGCCCATAAGACCATGTAAAATAATAATGGGAGTACCCTCCCCAATCTCGATATACCTAAATTTTCCTTCGGTAATAATCTGTTTTTCCATTCAAAATACTTCTGGTCTTCATTGACAAATATAGGCATTTACTTATTACACAACAGTACGCTCTCAAAGTTGCGTCAAAATATCGACGAAGTTTTCCTACATATGGTAAATGCATTTACGAACTAATCACAGTTGTTCAACGACGGAAATGGGTGTTTTGACTCCAAAACGGACGGAATTTATTAACAATGTGGTAATTTGTGGTAAATAGTGGTAATAAAATTGATATATTTGAGTTATTAAAAGAAAAACCAGTCAGTTACGTGATCAATTTCATTGGAACATATGATTGTAAGGCAGATACCAAAGGTAGGGTAATGCTCCCTGTTGCCCTAAAAAATCAGATGTCGCCCATATTGAACGATGGTTTTGTAATCAAGCGATCGGTTTTTCAACCGTGTTTGGAATTATACCCTATGGCGGAGTGGAATCTGTTAATGGAGAAAATGAATAAGAAAAATCGCTTTGTGAAAAAGAACAACGATTTTATTCGCCGTTTTTCGGCAGGGGTGAAGGTTGTTGAAATCGATTCGACAGGAAGACTGTTGATTCCTAAAAATTTGGTTTCTATCGCTGGAATTTCAAAGGAAGTGGTTTTGAGTTCGGCAATAAACATTGTGGAAATCTGGGATAAAGATAGTTATGAAAACGTGTTGGACGAGACTGCGGAAGATTTTGCGGCCTTGGCCGAAGAGGTAATGGGTGATGATGGGGACGATGTATCATAATCCGGTATTGCTCCAAGAGTCCGTCAAAGGGCTGGCCATCAAGGAAGATGGGGTGTATGTAGATGTTACCTTCGGTGGAGGCGGACATTCAAAGGAAATACTCAAGTATTTGGGCAGTAACGGAAAACTGTTCGCTTTTGATCAAGATGAAGACGCGCTAGACAATACGATTAATGATGAACGGTTTACTTTGATCAATGAGAATTTTCGGTATATCACGCAGTTTTTAAAGTTCTATGGTATTCGGAAGGTAGATGCGATACTGGCAGATTTCGGTGTTTCCTCGCATCAGTTTGACAAGGCGGAACGTGGGTTTTCGACCCGTTTCGATGCAGATCTCGATATGCGAATGAGTCAGCGCAATGCAATATCTGCCAACGACGTGGTCAATGATTATACATATGATGATTTGCGTCGGGTCTTGTTTCAGTATGGTGATTTGCGAAATGCGAACGCCATGGCGAAAACGATTTTAGAGCAGCGAGAGCTAGCGCCGATACGAACAACAGATCGTTTGAAAGAAGTGCTGCGCCAATTTCTTCCAAAAGGGAGGGAGCATAAGATACTGGCACAGATTTATCAGGCCATACGTATCGAGGTCAATCAAGAGATTCAGGTTATTAAAGAGTTTTTAGGGCAAACTCCTGATTTATTGGATGAAGGAGGCCGATTAAGTATTATCAGTTACCACTCCTTGGAAGATCGATTGGTAAAGCGCTTTATCAGAGCAGGTCAGTTTGAAGGGGAACCGGAAAAGGATTTTTACGGAAATATTGATGTTCCTTTTAAAAAAGTAGGACCGCTAATCGTTCCGTCGAAAGGGGAAATAGCTTTGAACAATAGGGCACGTAGTGCAAAGTTGCGAATTGCCGAACGAATTTGATGAAAAAAGTAATAGTGAGAAACGGATTATTAGACATATTAAAAGGAAAGTTTTTGGTCAGTGGCGATGCACCAAAAAATTGGTTGTTCATCATATTTGCTTCCTTTCTGGCTACGGTTATGATTGGCAGTTCCCATAGTGCCGATAGAAAAGTACATCAAATCGCGGCATTGAACGAAACGATAAAGGAATTGAGAAGTGAATTTGTAGATGTACGATCGAGCGTTCAGCGTTTGAAGTTGGAATCAAAAATTGCACAATCACTTGAGGTTCGGGGATTGTATCCTTCAGAGACCCCACCAAAAAAAATAATGGTAAAATCATCCGAAAAGGAATAATTGAATGGCCGTAACGGACAAAAACATATTGACCCGATTATATGTCGTAGCAGGCTTCCTTTTTTTGTTTGCGGCTGCGGTATTGTTCAAATTGGTGAGCATTCAGTTGATCGATGGGGAGAAATACCAAAAGTTGGCTCTAAAAAGAACGGAAAGAATGTTCACCATAGAACCTAACCGTGGCGATTTGATTTCCGACGATGGCAGTTTGTTGGCTACTTCGGTGTCGCGTTATACAATTCGTTTTGATGCGGTAACGGTAAGCGATCGCAACTTTAAAGAGAATATTAAGCCGCTATCGGAGGCCCTTTCCAAATTGTTGGGAAAATCTTCATCGCATTATCAGCAGTTATTACGAAAAGCGAAAACGAACAAAAACCGATATGCCCTGGTTGCCCGCAATCTTGACTATTCCGAGTATATGGCGGTCAAAGATTTTCCGCTGTTTAATAAAGGGCCTTACAAAGGCGGGCTCATCGTTGATCAGAAAACTGTTCGTGAGCATCCATTAGGCAAGATTGCAGAGCGTAGTGTGGGTTATGAACGTGTTGATGAAAACGGCTACTATACCCGCGTGGGGCTTGAGGGTGCTTTTGGGGAGTATCTGAGAGGTGTTGAGGGGAAACGGTTAAAACAAAAAATTGCCAACGGCCAGTGGAAACCCATTGGGCTTGACAATATTGTAGAACCTAAAGATGGGTACGATGTTATTTCGACCATCGATATCAATATCCAAGACATTGCCCATCACGGCCTATTGGCACAACTTGAAAAATATAAGGCAGACCACGGTTGTGTCATTGTTATGGAAACCAAGACGGGGGAAGTCAAGGCTATTTCCAATTTAGGTAGAACGCCCGAGGGCAAATATTATGAGCGTTTGAATTATGCTATTGGAGAATCGCATGAGCCGGGTTCTACCTTTAAATTGATGAGTATGGTGGCGGCCTTGGAGGATAAGGTCATCGATACCAGTACTGTTTTTGATACCGAAAAAGGAACTTGGCGCATTTATAAGAATACGGTGCGTGATTCAAAACATGGTGGGTACGGAAAAATTACCGCGGCAAAAGCTTTCGAAGTTTCCTCGAATACGGCATTTGCCAAAATGATCCATAACAATTATAAGGATAACCCAGAGCGCTTTGTGAATCGGTTGATGAGCATGGGGCTACATAAAGAATTGGGTCTTCCCGTAAAGGGCGAAGGCAAACCGGTCATCCGATATCCGGGCGATAAAGGTTGGTCGGGTATATCGTTGGCATGGATGTCACATGGTTACGAAGTTTCCTTGACTCCTTTACAAACGCTCACGTTTTACAATGCGATTGCCAATGATGGTGAAATGGTGAAGCCTAGATTGATAAAAGAAGTAAAGGAACTAAATACTACCATTCAAAAGTTTAGCAAAGAAGTGATGAATCCGGCTATCTGTTCAAAGGAAACGGCCGTGCAAATGAAGGCTTTGTTGAAAAATGTAGTAGAGCAACCATGGGGTACGGGGCATCGATTGTATTCACCAAATTTTTCAATGGCAGGAAAAACGGGAACGGCCCAGAAAAACTACGTTTCCAAAGATCCCGATAAGCTCCAGTACATTTCCACATTTGCAGGTTATTTTCCGGCCGATGAACCCAAATATTCTTGTATTGTGGTCATTCATGAGCCAGATCGAAATGTGGGATTTTATGGAGCCGACGTTTCAGGTCCGGTCTTTAAATCCATAGCTCAAAAAATTTATGCTACCTCGCCATTGGTCGATGAGGTTGACATGAGAGATACGAAAGACAAAGCCACGGAGCGTTCCTATCAAAAATATTATGCCGAAGCACAGAAAAAGTACAACAAGGTTCCCAATGTAAAGGGTATGAGTGGTATGGACGCCATTTCCATATTGGAAAATCTAGGTTTGGAAGTAGAGGTCAGGGGCAATGGAAGCGTAAAGCGACAATCCATCTCCCAAGGAACCGATTTAAAACAAGTTAAGAAAATTGTATTGGAACTGTCATGAAGTTACTCAAAGACATATTATATGGAGTGGGACTTACTGCGGTAAGCGGTACAACTACCGTTATGGTAAATTCCATCTGTTTCGATTCGAGAAAGGTGCGTCTTGATGATGTATTTGTAGCTATCAGGGGTACTATCACTGATGGGCATCAATACATTGAGAAAGCTATTAATTTGGGGGCAAGGGCAATTGTTTGCGAAGAATTGCCTGAACAAATAATCAATGGTGTCACTTATTTAGAAGTTAATAATTGCAATACGGCATTGGCTATTATGGCATCTAACTTTTATGGGAATCCATCAAAAAACTTAAAGCTTGTAGGAGTGACGGGTACTAATGGCAAAACTACCGTCACCAGTCTTTTATATCAGCTATTCAAGAAAGCGGGCTATAAGGTGGGGTTGATTTCCACCATTAAGATTATGGTTGACAATAAAGAATACAATACCAGTCATACCACTCCCGACGCTCTAACCATTAATGAACATTTGGGCATGATGAGCGATGAAGGGGTCGAATTTTGTTTTATGGAGGTAAGCTCTCACGGTATTGCCCAAAAAAGAACGGACGGCCTGGTATTTGAAGGGGCTGTATTCACCAATCTCTCCCACGATCATTTAGACTACCATAAAACGTTTGCCGAATATCGGGATACAAAGAAAAAACTTTTCGACAATCTTTCGAAAAAAGCTTTTGCACTCACCAATATCGATGATAAAAACGGTCTCGTAATGTTGCAGAATACAAAGGCCAAAAAGTATACATATGCCCTACGGACATTTGCCAACTACAGGGCCCAAATCTTAGAAAATCAATTTGATGGGCAGCTACTGAAAATCGATGACAATGAACTGTGGTCTAAGTTAATCGGGCATTTTAATGCCTACAATATGCTGTCTATTTATGCGACAGCCGATTTATTGGGATTGGAGAAGTTGGAGACTTTACGTCTAATGAGCGAACTTGAGAATGTCGATGGGCGGTTTCAATACTATATTTCCAAAGAGAAAATCACGGCTATTGTTGATTATGCCCATACGCCGGATGCGCTAAAAAATGTTCTTGAAACTATCAAGTCATTGCGAACTGGAAATGAAAACGTCATTACCGTTGTGGGGTGTGGTGGCGACAGAGACAGGTCGAAGCGCCCGGTGATGGGCTCAATCGCTTCTGAAATGAGTGACAAAATCATTTTCACCTCTGACAACCCACGTTCTGAATCCCCGGCGACCATAATTGAAGAAATGGAAAAAGGGGTCGATCCTCAAAATACAAGAAAAATTTTATCGATAGAAAATCGGGAGCAGGCAATAAAAACGGCCTGTCAATTGGCATCGGCCAATGATATTATTCTGGTTGCCGGAAAAGGTCATGAGACCTACCAGGAAACCAATGGCGTACGCATTGATTTTGACGATTTCAAGATTGTAACCAATGTGTTGAAAGACTTGAACAAATAAGAAAACTAAATAACACACCACAAAAATGTTGTATTACCTGTTTGATTTTTTGGAAAAAGAATACCAATTGCCTGGGGCTGGACTTTTTCAGTTTATCACCTTTAGGGCAGCTATGGCGATTCTTTTTGCGTTGGTCATAGCTACGGCATATGGAAAACGGGTAATCCTTTTTCTACAGCGCAAACAAATTGGGGAATCCATTCGTGATTTAGGTCTTGAGGGACAAAAGCAAAAGGCCGGTACCCCTACGATGGGAGGGTTGATTATTATAATGTCAACCTTGATTCCTGTTTTGCTATTTGCGCGTTGGTTAGATAATATCTATGTGATTTTATTGATTGTTACTACGATTTGGATGGGGTTGATCGGCTTTGCAGACGACTATATCAAAATTTTTAAAAAGAATAAAAAGGGCCTTAAAGGACGGTTCAAGATAATGGGTCAGGTCATTTTAGGACTCTTCGTTGGTTCCGTGCTGTATTTTCATCCCGATGTGACCATGAAGGAAGAGGGCCGTACGATAATTACTGAATCGTTTACAGTCGAGAAAGTAGAGGGGAAAGAAATTAAATCGACGATGACAACGGTACCTTTTTTTAAGAACAATGAATTCGACTATAGTAGTTTTATTACTTGGGCCGGAGGGGAAGCTGAAAAATATGCTTGGTTGATTTTTATTCCCGTTGTTATCTTAATTGTTACTGCGGTGTCTAATGGGGCCAATCTTACGGATGGTATCGACGGACTGGCCGCCGGAACCTCGGCCATAATTGTCTTTACACTAGGTGTTTTTACTTGGGTTTCGGGTAATTATATTTTCTCCAACTACCTAGATATCATGTTTATACCCTTGGCCGGCGAGCTCGTGGTGTTCATCACGGCATTTCTTGGCGCCCTAGTAGGATTCTTGTGGTACAATGCCTTTCCTGCCCAAGTTTTTATGGGTGATACGGGAAGTCTGACCATAGGTGGTATTATAGCTGTAATTGCCATTATTATTCGTAAAGAATTATTGATTCCCGTACTCTGCGGAATCTTCTTTGCCGAATCACTCTCTGTGATGATGCAGGTAAGCTATTTTAAGTATACCAAACGAAAATTCGGTGAAGGAAAACGCATTTTTTTAATGGCGCCGCTTCATCATCATTATCAGAAAAAAGGATATCACGAAAGTAAGATAGTGACCCGTTTTTGGATTATTGGAATTCTATTGGCCATTGTAACCATAGTTACTTTAAAAGTACGATAACGATGAAGAGATTGGTGGCGTTGGGTGGAGGTGAAAGCGGTGTAGGCACTGCTATTTTGGCGAAGAAAAAGGGATATGATGTGTTCGTGTCGGATAATGGTCCGATTCAGCAGAAATATAAAGACGTTCTTAAAAATTTTGGGATTGATTGGGAAGAAAACCAACATACGGAGGGGCTTATCCTGAACGCTGATGTGGTGATGAAGAGTCCGGGGATACCGGATACGGTCCCGCTGGTGATAAAGTTGCGTGAAAAAGGCATCGCTGTTATTTCGGAAATCGAATTTGCGGCACAATATACCGACGCCACCATAATTGGAATAACCGGTAGTAATGGAAAGACCACTACTACGATGCTTGTATATCAGCTATTGAAAGATGGCGGATTACACGTGGGTATGGCGGGAAACATTGGAGATAGCTTCGCACAAATGGTAGCTGAGAATGATTTTGATTACTACGTATTGGAAATCAGTAGTTTTCAACTGGATGGTATTGAAAAGTTTAGGCCACATATTGCGATAATCACGAATATCACTCCTGATCATTTGGATCGATATTCCTACACGTTTGACAATTATATCGCATCGAAGTTTCGCATAGTTGAAAATCAAACGTCCGAAGATTATTTGATTTATGATGCTGATGATGAGGTCTTGGTAGCTTGGTTAAAGAGTCATCCGGTCAAATCCAAAGAATTGCCTTTTTCCATAGAAAAAATAGTGGAAGAAGGCGCATATATTGAAAATGAAGACATACAAATTAACACTCAAAACAAAAAAATTACAATGAAATCGAACACTCTGGCATTGGAAGGGAAACACAATCTTAAGAATACTATGGCTGCATCTACTGCTGCCAAATTGGTGAGCATACGAAAAGAGACGATTCGAAATTGCATCGAGAATTTTCAGGGAGCACCACATCGATTGGAAAAAGTACTTAAAATTCATCATGTTCAGTATATCAACGATTCAAAGGCTACCAATATCAATGCTACGTATTATGCACTTGATAGCATGAGTTCGCCTACAGTTTGGATCGTAGGGGGTACTGATAAAGGCAACGATTATAAGACGTTGATGCCGTTGGTGAGAGAAAAGGTAAAGGCTATTGTTTGTTTGGGGCTTGACAATTCCAAGATAAAAGATGCATTTGGTAATGTGGTGGATCTTATGGTAGAAACTTTTGCTATGGATGAAGCTGTTAAAGTGGCCTATAAGATTGCGGAGCGTGGTGATACAGTTTTGTTGTCGCCGGCCTGTGCCAGCTTTGATCTTTTCGAAAATTATGAAGATCGGGGAAACCAATTTAAAGAAGCTATCAAAAACCTGTAAGTGAGAACAGTATTTGAAAATATAAAAGGAGATAAAGCTATTTGGGCCGTAGTGGCCCTTTTGGCCCTTTTTTCATTTTTACCGGTTTACAGTGCCAGCAGCAATTTAGAATATGTTGTCGGCACTGGTACCACTATGGGGCATTTGGTCAAACATGCCATGTTGCTGATTCTGGGCTTCGGAATTATTTATGGAGTTCACCGTATTCCGACTCATTTTTTTAAAGGGTTATCGTTGATCGCATTGCCAATTGTGTTGGTATTGTTGGGCTTTACCTTGGCGCAGGGCACAACAAATGAAGGGGCGAATGCGAGTAGATGGATCCAGTTACCGTTGGTAGGTATAAAATTTCAAACCTCCAATTTGGCTTCGGTCGTATTGATGGTATATGTGGCGAGATATTTGACCAAAATTAAAGATAAGACCATTACTTTCTCAGAGAGTATCCTTCCGCTGTGGTTGCCCGTATTTCTTGTGGTCATCCTGATATTGCCGGCCAACTTGTCAACGGCCGCTATCATTTTTTCGATGGTTTTGATGTTGTGTTTTTTAGGAGGTTATCCGATCAAATATTTGTTGGGTATCGTAGGTAGCGGAATTTTATGCCTTACCCTCTTCGTTCTTTTGGCCAAGGCGGTACCGGATATTTTCCCGAACCGTGTTGATACCTGGATGAGTAGGATAGAAAATTTTAGAAACCCCGCCGATACCGAAGCGGATTATCAGATAGAGAAGGCGAAAATTGCGATTGCAACCGGGGGTATCGTGGGTAAAGGTGCCGGAAAAAGTATACAGAAGAACTTTTTGCCAGAGAGTTATTCTGACTTTATCTATGCCATTATTATCGAAGAATACGGACTCATAGGTGGTTTCACCTTAATGTTCTTTTACCTGCTATTATTGTTTCGCATCGTAGTGGTCGCCAATGGCAATCAAACGATTTTTGGAAAGTTATTGGTGCTTGGGGTCGGACTTCCGATTGTATTTCAAGCCTTGATAAATATGGCAGTGGCGGTTGAGCTTTTTCCTGTAACGGGGCAAACATTGCCTCTAATCAGTAGGGGAGGAACCTCTAGCTGGATGACCTGTCTGGCGATCGGAATTATTTTGAGTGCAAGTGTAAAAGAAGAGGTGAAGAAAAAAAGCAGATCGAAAATTGATGATACGAACCCTTTAGAAGTGTTGAGTGGGCAATTATAGATTTATACTATCAGGAGGCGGTACTGGGGGGCATATTTACCCAGCCATTGCCATTGCGAACGAATTGAAAAGAAGGCATCCGGATGCCGAATTTTTGTTCGTTGGTGCTGCTGACCGCATGGAGATGGAAAAAGTTCCCCAAGCAGGTTATCGAATCGAAGGTTTGTGGATTTCGGGGTTACAACGGAAACTAACCCTTAAAAATTTGATGTTTCCTTTTAAACTGATAAGTAGTTTGTTGAAAGCGGGTAAAATAGTGACAAAGTTTAAACCTGATGCCGTTGTGGGCACCGGGGGGTTTGCTAGTGGTCCGCTTTTAAAAGTGGCTTCTGGTAGGGGTATTCCTTGCGTATTGCAAGAGCAGAATTCTTTTGCCGGGATAACCAATAAGTTATTAAAAAACAAGGTTGCAAAAATCTGTGTAGCCTATGATGGTATGGAGCGATTTTTTCCTTTGGAAAAAATCGTAAAGACGGGTAACCCTGTGCGCGGTGATCTTGTCGAAACGAATAGTGATCAAAGTGTGGCCATCGATTTTTTCAAGTTGAAAAACGATAATCCTATCATATTAGTGTTGGGGGGAAGTCTTGGGGCTAGGCGGGTCAATCAATTGATCGAACAGCAATTGCCTTTTTTTAAAGCGTTGGGCGCCCAGCTGATTTGGCAATGTGGTAAGCTCTATTTTGAAGAATATAAAAAGTATGAATCGGAAGATGTAAAAGTATTCGATTTTTTGAATAATATGAATTATGCCTATTCTGCTGCCGATATCATCATATCAAGGGCCGGAGCGGGATCAGTATCTGAATTGTGTATTGTCGGTAAGCCTGTGGTCTTTATACCATCGCCCAATGTGGCCGAAGACCATCAGACTAAAAATGCAGAGGCTTTATTGGTCGAAGATGCCGCTTTGATGTTGAAGGAAAAGGATCTTGAAGACCAATTCGAAAAAGTTTTTAAAGAATTGTACGAATCAAAGGAAAAGCAGTCTCAACTGGGAGAAAATATAAAACGCATGGCCATGCCACATGCCACCAGTCAAATTGTAGACGAGATTGACAAATTAATATTGAAAAAATAAGACACTAAACGTGTCAGGAGGTAATTGAGATGAATTTGCAAAAGATACATAACGTTTATTTTATCGGAATCGGAGGTATTGGTATGTCCGCTTTGGCCCGATATTTTAAACTGATCGGAAAAAGTGTATCGGGATATGACAAAACTGAAAGTCCCCTCACGCGGGATTTGGTTGCGGCCGGAATCGAAATTCATTATGAAGACGATTTGAAAATGGTTCCGGAGTCCTATTTTGATTCAGAGCGTACGCTCATTGTCTATACACCTGCCGTACCCACAAGTCATTCCGGATATCAGTATTTTTTGAATAATGACTTTGAAGTAAAAAAGCGGTCTGAAGTTTTGGGGGTTATTACCAAAGATACTTTTTGTCTGGCCGTTGCGGGCACCCATGGCAAAACGACGACTTCTAGCATATTGGCCCATTTGTTAAAGGAGGCGGGAACTCCGATGACAGCATTTTTAGGTGGAATATCGGAGGATTTTGATAGTAATTTTTTCTTCCAAGGTGATGAGTACTCTGTTGTAGAGGCCGATGAGTTTGATCGGTCGTTTTTGCGGTTGTACCCCGATGTCGCTTGTGTGACCTCTATGGATGCCGATCATTTGGATATTTACGGAAACAAAGATGAGCTTCGAAAATCGTTCGAGGCATTTGTTGCAAAAATCAAGCCTGAAGGAAAGTTATTTGTTCGCAAAGGTCTGCCGATGAAGGGCTTGACGTACGGCATTGAAGACGATTCCGATTATTGCATTCGAAACGTCCAGATCGAACAGGGAGCTTATGTTTTTGATTTGCATACACCTGAAACCACTTTGTTCGGAGTGAAATTTAATAAGCCTGGAAGACACAATTTGCTTAACGCTTTGGTAGCTTTTGCAATGGCGGAACAAACAGGCGCTTCCATAGATAGCTTGGCGGAAGCACTAAATACATTCAAAGGGGTACAGCGTAGATTTTCCTATAAGATAAAATCGGACGACTTTGTATTTATAGACGACTACGCACATCATCCTACAGAAATTAATGCAGTATACGAGGCTGTTTTAGAAATGCATCCGAATAAAAAAACCTTGGCCGTATTTCAACCCCATTTATTTTCGCGCACCAAGGATTTTGCCGATGATTTTGCCGAAAGTTTATCAAAATTCGATAGTGTTCTTTTGCTGCCGATCTATCCGGCTAGAGAAGAACCGATGTTCGGAATCACCTCACAATGGTTGTCCGATAAAATTAAAAATCCGAATAAAAAAGTAATCGAAAAATCAACGATTATTGAAGAAATAAAAAAACAAAAGCCCGAAATCGTCATCACTATGGGAGCAGGCGATATAGGTCTTGAAGTATCTAAAATACAAAAGGAATTTGAATATGCGAATTAATTGGAACTACATAAAGCTCTTGGTTTTACTGCTGATTTTGGGTGGGCTTTTCGCATTTTCGAACCACAGAAACGAGCTGAAAATGGTCAAGGCAGCGAATATTGAATTCGTTGGTGATCAGAACCTTTACATCACAGAAAGCACGGTTAATAAATTGTTAATACAAAAATATGGAGGCCTTACAAATGTGCCCAAAGAAAAATTAGCTTTGAATACGATAGAGAAGGTCATTGGGGCCAATGAAATGGTCAAAGAAGCCCAAGTTTATCTTTCAATTAATGGTGAGCTTACGTCCAAAATAGTACAACGCAAACCAATTGGACGTATTGAGGGTAATCCGAAATTTTATTTAGATGATGAAGGAAAGCGTATGCCGCTATCTAAAAGTCACTCAGCACGGGTGCCTATAATCACAGGTAAGATTACGGGAAAAGGGTTGGAAGATGTATATAGAATTTTAAAATATATCAATAAAGATGATTTTCTCTATAAGAATGTGATAGGAATCCATATTGAAGGTGAGCAGAAATACCAATTGAAGTTTCGCACTGAACAGTTTGTGGTGAATTTAGGAGGAGTTGATAATCTTGAAAAGAAGTTTAGCAATTTAAAAGCATTCTACGTCAAAGCACACAGAGATAAAACTTTGGATGATTTTACTGTAGTAAGTTTAGAATTCAACAATCAAGTAGTGTGTACGAAAATTTAAATTAAATCAATGGAACAAGGTAATTATTCAGTTGGGCTAGATATAGGAACCACAAAGATCGTGGCTATCATCGGAAAGGAAAACGAATATGGTAAAATTGAGGTCAAGGGTATCGGTAGGTCCAAAAGTTTGGGCGTACACCGTGGCGTGGTCAACAATATTACCCAAACCATAAAATCGATTCAGCAGGCCGTTGAAGAGGCAGAGTCCAATGCGGGAATAAAAATCAGTTCCGTGGTAGTCGGTATAGCCGGTCAGCATATTCGAAGTTTACAGCATAGTGACTACATCATCAGGTCAGATTCTGAAGAAGTGATCAATGAAGAAGATCTCGATAAACTATGTAATCAAGTGTATAAGTTGATTATGTTGCCGGGCGAAGAAATTATTCATGTTCTGCCCCAGGAGTATAAAGTAGACGGGCAGGCAGAAGTGAAAGAACCGATGGGCATGTATGGTGGGCGCTTGGAAGCCAATTTTCATGTGGTCGTGGGGCAGGTGACCTCGATCAAGAATGTCGGTAAATGTATTAAAAGTGCAGGATTGGATTTGGGTAATATCACTTTGGAGCCATTGGCTTCTTCCGATGCGGTGCTCAGCCAAGAAGAAAAAGAGGCCGGTGTGGCTCTTATAGATATAGGTGGCGGTACCACGGATCTTGCCATTTTTAAAGATGGAATTATACGGCATACCGCGGTAATTCCCTTTGGTGGTGGCGTGATTACCGAAGATATTAAAGAAGGCTGTTCTATAATTGAAAAGCAGGCCGAACTTTTAAAAATAAAGTTCGGCTCTGCATGGCCAGGTGAAAACAGGGATAACGAAATAGTCTCTATTCCTGGATTACGGGGAAGAGAGCCTAAGGAGATAACACTGAAAAATCTTTCGAAGATTATTCATGCGCGAGTGGTTGAAATTATCGAACAGGTATATGTAGAGATAAAAAACTACGGTCACGAAGAGCAGAAGAAAAAATTGATTGCGGGTATTGTGCTTACCGGTGGCGGTAGCCAATTGAAACATTTAAAGCAGTTGACAGAGTACATCACAGGTATGGATACCCGAATCGGGTACCCCAATGAGCATTTGGCCGGTGATTCCGATGATGAGATTGCAAGTCCTTTATATGCGACCGCCGTCGGTTTATTGATGAATGCAGTGAAGAACGAAGGAAAAAAGATTACAGAAAAGGAAAAAGAACAAACCCCTCCGGAAGAGGAACTTGTCATGGCGGGCGATGAAAAGCAAGCTG
This sequence comes from Kriegella aquimaris, assembly GCF_900103215.1. Taxonomy (GTDB): domain Bacteria; phylum Bacteroidota; class Bacteroidia; order Flavobacteriales; family Flavobacteriaceae; genus Kriegella; species Kriegella aquimaris. The sequence continues at coordinate 72,620 of NZ_FNGV01000004.1, read as the reverse complement.
AGGGAGAGGGAGCTCCAAGAAGAGAGCGAAGATCCGTGTTTGATAAATGGTCGGAAAAATTGAAGGACTTTTTAGACAATGCGGAGTAAAATAAATTGAAAACATTAACCAGTAAATATATAGTATGAGCAGCAACAGCGAATTTGAAAGTATAGCTTTTGATTTACCCAAGAATCAAAGCAACGTAATAAAAGTCATCGGCGTGGGCGGTGGTGGCAGTAATGCCATCAACCACATGTTCCAGGCCGGAATAAATGGGGTCGACTTCGTAATTCTTAATACCGACCAACAAGCGTTGGACAATAGTCCGGTACCACATAAGATTCAATTGGGGGTGTCGCTCACCGAAGGTCTTGGCGCAGGCGCTAATCCTGAAGTCGGCGAGCAGGCGGCATTGGAAAGCATGGAGGAAATAAAGGCTATGCTTAATACCACGACAAAAATGATTTTTATCACTGCAGGTATGGGTGGGGGAACAGGTACTGGTGCTGCTCCTATCATCGCCAAACAGGCAAAGGAAATGGATGTTCTAACGGTAGGAATCGTTACCATGCCCTTTCTCTTTGAAGGTAAAATGCGATGCCAACAGGCTCAGTTGGGTATCGAAAAGTTACGTGCCAATGTTGATTCGCTGATCGTCATTAATAATAATAAGCTTAGGGAAGTGTACGGAAACTTAGGTTTTAAAGCAGGTTTCTCAAAAGCGGATGAGGTATTGGCCACTGCGGCCCGTGGTATTGCCGAAGTGATTACCCATCACTATACACAGAATATTGACTTACGTGATGCGAAGACCGTACTTTCAAATAGTGGTACCGCTATTATGGGTTCTTCTATTGCTACGGGCTCGGCAAGGGCCAACGAGGCGATTATGAAAGCGTTGGACTCCCCACTGTTGAACGATAATAAAATCAAAGGTGCCAAAAACGTATTGTTGCTAATCGTTTCTGGAGCCCAGGAAATTACGATTGATGAGATTGGCGAAATCAATGATCATATTCAAGTTGAAGCAGGTCATGGTGCCAATATCATAATGGGTGTTGGTGAAGATGAAGATCTGGGCGAGGCTATTGCGGTTACGGTGATTGCAACTGGTTTTAATAGCGATCAACAAGATAATATCGTAAACACAGAGTCAAAGAAAATTATCCATACCCTTGAAGATGGTCAAAAGGCGGAACATGACCTAACACCTAAAAATGTTGTACATCAGTTGTCAGAAGATGAACCGACTGCTAAGCCTGCGTCAAAGAGCAATTTTTTGGCAAGCGATAAGGAACTGGGCATGGACCTAATTCCAACATCTACTTATATCAAGAACTTCAATGTATTTTACGAAGAAGTGGTTGATGAAGTAGTTGCCAAAGATGTTAAAGAAGAAGATTTTATAATTATCGACTCACGTGATACCTTGAACGATATAGAGGTAATCGATCCACAAGTAGTTTCTTCAAAAAGTTTTGAAGAAGATCAGTTTGCCATGAGTTTTGATCTTCCCCTTGCTAATATGGACGATGAGGAAGAAGAAAAAGAGAATGTTATAACGTTTAGTCTGGATGAGGATGTAAAAGATATTGACGTTAACGATCACATTGAGGTTATTCCGGTATTGGAATACAATAAGGAAGGGGAAACCCGCTATAGTTTGGATGATTACATGGAATTGGAAAAGAAATTGACCGGTGCCAAATCAAAAGCTGAAAATTACAAGCCTAAAGTAGTCGAGGAAGAGTTGGTTTTTGAAAGAAAGAAAGTGGAGCGTGAAACGGAAACCATTCAAGAAGAGGCTAAAAAAGTTGATCCTATGGATAGCCCTATAGAAGAGTTGTTGAAGGAAAGGGCTGATGAACGTAGAAGAAAATTAAAAGATTTTAATTATAAATTTCAGAACAACACCGTTGCTAACATCGATGAAATAGAGAAAGAACCTGCGTATAAACGTCAAAGAATAGATTTGAACGAAAATAGTAATGAAGGTCGAATTTCAAGAACTACTTTGAGTGAAGATAGCAATGATGAAATGCGATTACGGTCGAACAATTCTTTTCTGCATGACAATGTAGATTAAGAATAACACGTAACGTGTTTCTTTAATAATTTTAAACCCGAAAATAGGTGATATTTTCGGGTTTATATTTATATTCGCAGTCCAAAATAAAATCGATGGCCTTACAGGACAAAGTGATGGAACAAATGAAAGTGGCGATGAAGGCCAAGGACAAGGTAGCCTTGGAATCGCTTCGTGCCATTAAGTCTGCACTTTTATTGGCTCAGACAGAAACTGGTTCTGGTAATGGCTTGAGTGAGGAGTCAGAAATACAATTGGTACAGAAGTTGGTCAAACAACGTAAAGATAGTGCCGCTATATTTCAAGAACAAGGTAGAAGCGATTTGGCCGAACCAGAGTTGGCACAGGTAGCTATTATCGAGCAATTTTTGCCAGAACAGTTAACCGAAGAGGAAATTGAGAAAGTTGTTGTTCAGACCATTGAAGCCATAGGTGCTTCAGGAATGAAAGATATGGGAAAGGTAATGGGAATGGTTTCCAAAGAATTGGCGGGTCAGGCCGATGGAAAGACCATTTCTACAATTGTAAAGAAAAAATTAGCTTAAAATAAGGCCGCGTGGCGCAACTGAATAGCGCATCAGATTTCGGCTCTGAGGGTTGGGGGTTTGAATCCCTTCGCGGTCACTATAAGGAACCACGTCTTTTAGACGTGGTTTTTTATTTATATAGCATTTCTGAAGGACCATACTAGAATGGGTAGGTCCAGTTTATTCCAGAATTTGATACTCAAAGAATAAGGGAATAGGAATGTTATCTTTAGCATAGATTGTTTTTGTAATCACGATATCTGCTTCTCCCGTCAAACCGGTATTTGCTTGTGGCGGTTTTGTATATCCAATATCAAATATACAAGGAGGTCATTTTAGTGTACAGTTCAAAAACAGGACGTCTAGACTGTCATGTTTTGCTGGTGCAGTTGTGCATTGGCGCTCAATCATTTTTCCTAGTTGCTCAGACGTGCTCTAATGTTTAAAATGAGCTATTATTTAAAGTACAAGTGGTGAAAACTGAGGAATATTATATGAGTCGTATAGAAATACGGTTTCCTTTCTTTTAGATAGTAAATTATCCAAGTTTTTTTAATTCAAAGGAAAACTCCCACTATATAGACCTGGTCTTTTATGGAAGAATGATTATTAGGCCTGCGGATAAAATCGTGTTCTCATCTTTGGTATTACGTTTTTGGGGCTGTTCCATTTTTTGTTTGTACGATAGGGTTTTGATTGATTTTCATTAAGTTTACCTAAAGTATTCTGCCTAAATGAAATGTAATCGAACACTGTTTGTTGTCACTGTCATGGTGTTATGTTTTTTATTTTCCTGTAAAAAGGGAAGTAATGAAGATCAGATACGTATCGGCTTTTCCCAAGCGATGACTAAAGATGATTGGCGGCGTTCGATGAACAATTCAATGCAGCTGCAGGCATCTTTATACCCGAATATCGTTTTGACTATCCAAGATGCCAATTATGAAATACAGAAGCAAATAGATCAGATTGAAGTATTTATTGCCGATAGTGTTGATATTCTTATCGTTTCTCCTATCCAATCAAAACCGATTACCCCAGTGGTACAAAAAGCGTTGGATGCTGGCATTCCCGTGTTGGTAGTAGATCGAAAAACGGAGAATCAGAACTATACCGCCTATTTGGGGGCTGATAATATTGAGGTAGGAAGAAATGCCGCTAAGGAAATTATTGCTTCAAAAGCTCAAGATAGGGTCCGAATAGTAGAGATACAAGGAATGGCAGGCTCCTCTCCTGCTGAAGAGCGTACTATAGGATTTAGACAGGTTATTGATCAATATGATAATGTTTCGATAGTATCTCAGATTCAAGGAGATTGGGAAAAGGAATCTATTCAAGATAAATTCAGGGCGTTTTTACAACAAGATGGAAATGTCGATTATGTTTTTGCGCATAATGATCGAATGGCAAAGGGAGCATGGGAGGTAGCTCGTGAACTAGGACTCGAAAAAAAGATGTCTTTTATTGGTGTAGATGGTCTTAACGGGCCTAATGGAGGTATTCAAATGGTGGAGGACGGTATTTTAGAAGCAACGGTATTATATCCTACGGGAGGTGACGAGGCAATAAAATTTGCTTTGGGAATTTTGAATAATGAACCGGTTTCAAAAAACAATATTCTATCAACAACGGTCATTAATGAGGTGAACGCTGATATAATGAAGAATCAATTCGATAAAATTAATGAACAACGTACGGCAATCGAAACACAGTTAACAGCTATTCACCAACAAAGGGAATTGTACTATGCGCAAAATAATCTTTTAAAAATAACCATGGCTCTTTTGGCCATTATCTTAAGTCTTGCCATTTATAGCGTGTATTCCATTTTTGCGATTCAGAAAAAGAACAGACAACTTGAGCTTACCAATAAAAAAATTACGGTACAGCGCAACCAAATTGAAAAGATAGCCGCCGAGGTCAAGGAAAGTAACGAAGCAAAACTAAATTTCTTTACAGGGCTTTCACATGAGTTCAAAACACCGCTTACCTTAATTATGAGCTCTGTAGAGTCTATGGGCGACAATACCCGAGAAAGTGGGTCTAAAATGATGAACGAGGTCGAATTGATTCACAATAACAGCAATCGTTTGCTTCGACTAATCAACAATTTACTAGATTTTCGAAGGGTAGAGGATAAAAATTTCAATATTCGTGCTTCGAAAACGAATATGTACAACTTTTCAAAAAATATTCATAACGATTTTGCCAGAGAGGCAAAGAAAAGAAATATTGAATTTAATGTACATACCAATAACGAGTTTTTAGAATTGTTTATTGACCGAAATTTAATGGATAAGGTTTATTTCAATCTCTTGTCCAATGCCTTTAAATTCACCCCTGACAATGGTAAAATAGAAATATATATCGTAGATAATACAGAAGGGAATGATGCTGAAATACATATAAAGGATAATGGAATTGGTATTCCTGCCAAAGAAATCGATAAGGTTTTTGAACCTTTTTTTAAAGGGTCTAACAATAGAAAGAATAGTTCAGGAATAGGTCTTCATTTAAGTAAGCAGTTCGTACAGTTGCACTTGGGAGAAATAAAGGTAACTTCATTCAAGGGAACGGAATTTATCATCAAACTATTCAAAGGTAAAACCCATTTTAATGAAGACCAAGTTATTAATGAGCCTGAATTGGATGATACCCAATTGATGGATCTGTCTTCGGAAATAGTTTTGGAAGAACCTTTTTTTATAGAAAAAGCAGCTTCTGAAGTCGATAGATTTTCAATATTAATAATTGAAGACAACAGAGATTTATCGTTCTTTCTAAAAAGTAAGCTTCAGTCGGAATATGAAATTATATTATCAGATGGTACCGACGCTACGGAGAGGGCTTTTGAAACAATACCCGATCTTATTCTATGTGATGTCAACCTACCTGATAAAAGCGGATTTGAAATCTGTGAACAATTAAAAAAGGATTTACGTACTTCCCATATACCTGTGGTAATCCTTACCGCTTTAGAGAATAAGGAATCCTATCTAAAAGGCTTACAATCGGGTGCCGATCTTTACTTGACGAAACCTTTTAGTTTTTCAATTTTGATACAGTCACTGAAATCATTATTGTACAATAGGGAAAGATTACGGTTCTATTTTACCAACAACATCTATAAGATTGAACAGACCGATTCTTTCGGAAATCTAGAACAGCAGTTTGTTAATAAACTAAATGCACTGGTAAAGGAGAATTTGAACAATGATGATTTTTCGGTCGAAAATCTTGCTGAAAGCCTAAACATTTCACGCGTGCAGCTCTACCGCAAAGTGAAGGCAATGATGGGTATTAGTGTAAGCGACTATATAAGCAATTTTCGATTGGAGAAAGCCAAGGCAATGCTTGAAAATACATCGTTGAGTATTTCGGAGATTGCATACGCCAACGGTTTTTCTTCGCCAAATTATTTCTCCACTTCCTTTAAAAACAGATTTGGTACTTCTCCGGTGACCTATAGAAAAACATTATAAGTCAAATTTCTCTTATCGTTTTCGATTCTACCTTCTGCGCATGTATCAATTTTAAACTTCATGTAACCTTAGTGTAACCACTAGGCAATCTAATTATAAAATAAATATCGTAAAAACCTGATAATCAAATATATGAATTTTATCTAGGGTTTCTTAACGAAATCACAAGAGATTGCAACATCAGCAAAATAGTTCATCAATTTATAAGGATACATTAGCTGTGTCGTATAATAATTGAGGATTATGAAAAAAATATGGATCTGGTCTATTACTGCAGCATTAGCTGGTTTCCTTTTCGGTTTCGATACCGTAGTCATATCAGGAGCCGATAAAAAATTACAGATGTTATGGAATTCCTCTGACGTATTTCATGGCACCATAGTCATGGCGATGGCCTTATGGGGTACTGTAGTCGGCGCATTACTTGGTGGCATACCTACCAATAAAATAGGCCGTAAAAAAACCTTGATTTGGATCGGTGTACTCTATACGGTTTCCGCCTTGGGTTCGGCTTTTGCGAATGACCCGATTACCTTTGCAGTCTTTAGATTTATTGGAGGGCTTGGTGTAGGGGCATCAACTATTGCCGCACCGGCCTACATATCTGAAATAGCACCGGCCAAAGACAGAGGTAAATTGGTGGGCCTATACCAGTTCAACATTGTTTTTGGAATTTTAGTCGCTTTTTTCTCCAACTATTTATTAAATGGTATTGGGGAAAATGCGTGGCGCTGGATGGTTGGAGTAGAGGCTATACCAGCCGCAATTTATACCCTGTTTACCCTAACCGTGCCGAAAAGTCCAAGATGGTTGCTTACCAAACTTAGGAATGATGAGGCCAAGAATGTACTTCGCCTGATAAACCCAGACCAAGATGTCGAGAAATTGATGTTGGAAATAAAAACTGAAAATGAAAACACGGTTTCAGGTGAGAATATTTTTATGAAGAAGTATCGCTTTCCTCTACTGCTTGCTTTTTTAATCGCCTTTTTTAACCAACTCTCGGGCATAAACGCATTTCTATATTATGCGCCACGCATTTTGGAGGAAGCAGGTCTTGGTGAAAGCACCGCATTGCTTAGTAGTATTGGTATTGGTGTAATCAATATGGCATTCACACTTTTAGGAATTTATCTGATAGATCGATTAGGCCGAAAGCAACTGATGTACATTGGTTCAGTGGGTTATATCGTTTCCCTTTCCTTGGTGTCTTGTGCTTTTTTCTTTGAGTGGGGGGGCATGGCGGTTCCCATTTTTCTATTCCTCTTTATAGCGTCTCACGCGGTTGGGCAAGGTACGGTCATTTGGGTATTCATATCGGAGATTTTCCCGAACCACCTAAGAGGTTCTGGGCAATCGTTCGGGAGTTCCGTCCATTGGATTTTGGCGGCAGTCGTTCCTTCGTTGATTCCCATATTGTTTACCACCATTGGTCCAGGTGTCGTATTCTCTTTCTTCGCCTTTATGATGGTACTGCAGTTATTGTTCGTGGTATTTATCATGCCAGAGACCAAAGGAATATCCTTGGAGCAACTGAGTAAAATGTTGACCAATAAAAAAAACGTGAACAGCAAGATTATCGATGTCAAGAAATAAACAAGTAGAACTTTTAAATGAGCAAAATGAAAAACCGGGTACAAAAATTAATAATGGCTTTAATGGTCATGGCTTTTGCAACTTCATGCAAAGAGGTAAAGGAAAAAACAAACTCTGAGGTTAATGATGAGAAGATTACAATGAATTCTGAAGAAGAGATGTACAGACCAAATTTTCACTTCACTCCGAAAGAGAATTGGATGAACGATCCCAATGGCATGTTCTTTTATAATGAGTATTATCATCTTTATTTCCAATACTACCCGGAAGGGAACAAATGGGGGCCAATGCATTGGGGGCATGCGATTAGTACCGATATGATTAGTTGGAAAGAGCAGCCCATTGCAATTTATCCCGATGAACTGGGCTATATCTTCTCGGGCAGCGCGGTAGTCGATCACAATAATTCCTCAGGATTTGGAAAAGATGGCGCTATACCGATTGTAGCCATGTTCACTAGTCATGATCCAATTAAGGAGAAAGAGAAAAAAACCGATGTCGAAAGTCAGAGTATAGCTTATTCGTTGGATGAAGGACTCACTTGGACAAAATATAGGGGAAATCCGGTAATTAAAAATCAAGGTGATAGGGATTTTAGAGATCCCAAAGTCATGTGGGACGAGATTCGGGAGCAATGGGTTATGGTATTGGCCGCAGGTCAAAAAACATTGTTTTACAGCTCCACCAATCTTAAAGATTGGCAACTGCTCTCTGAGTTCGGGGAAGGTGTGGGGAATCACGATGGAGTTTGGGAGTGTCCTGACCTTTTCCCGTTACCCGTCGATGGTTCTGATGAGGTGAAATGGGTGCATTTGGTAAGTATTAATCCAGGTGGCCCGAATGGCGGCAGTGCTACTCAATATTTTATAGGTGATTTCGATGGTAAGCAATTTACTATGGATCCCAGTTTTGAAAAAGCTATAAATAAAAGACATGATTTTTGGGTTGATTTCGGACGTGACAATTATGCCGGAGTAACCTGGTCGAACGTAACTACCTCCAGTGGTGGGAAACTTTTTATGGGTTGGATGTCAAATTGGGATTATGCACAGGTAGTGCCTACCGAAACATGGCGTAGTGCAATGACTATAGCACGCGAACTAAAACTACAAAAAAGTGACGATGGCTATGTTTTGACTTCTTTACCAGTTGATGAGCTTAACCAATATCGCGGTAAAAAATATAAAAAGGAGGCAATTTCAGTTAAGGGAAATGTGAAATTGACAGATTCGAAAACAGTTGATTTAACCAAATCCGAAATCAACTTTGCAATCGCTGATATTAAAAATGCCGGTTTCAAGTTTACGCTTTCCAATAGTTTAGGTAACGAATTGGTGTTTGGTTATAACTCCTCGACTACAAATTTCTATATAGAACGATCCAAAGCGGGTAAGACTGATTTCTCTGAAAAGTTTGCCAACGAAACAACTACGGCTCCCAGAACTTCCAATAATACGGATCTCAAGGGTACTATCCTATTGGACAAAACATCGATTGAACTGTTTTATGATGATGGGCAGACAGTAATGACTGAAATATTCTTTCCGAATGCGCCATTCGAGATGCTTTCGGTCGATTCTGAAGACAACGAATTTATGCTTGAACACTTTGAAATACATGAATTAAACTTTTAATTAAAACTCAACTATTATGAAATGGAAACTCTTATTTTATTTTTTGATCCTTGCTCCTTTTGGCCTGATGGCACAAGAAGAGGTAAAAGGCACAGTTACCTCTGCCGATGATGGCATGCCTTTGCCCGGTGCATCGGTTATAGTGGTAGGCACAACCACAGGTACTATCACTGATTTTGATGGTAACTATGTGCTAAGTGATGTCGCTTCAGATGCTACTTTAGCATTCAGTTACATTGGTTTTACGGCTCAAGATGTTCCTGTCGCGGGCCAATCGACAATCAATGTGGTCTTACAGGCAGATGCCCAACAACTTGAAGAGGTTGTACTCACAGGGTACGTTACCGAGCGAAAAGTTGATTTGACAGGGGCGATTACAGTAGTTGAAATGGGTCCTGTTGAAGGGCAGAGCATGAGTTCTGGTAGCCCTGTTCAAGCACTACAAGGTAGGGTTCCTGGTCTTTTTATCGAAAAATCGGGTAACCCCTCGGGATCGGCAAGTATACTCATCAGGGGAGCGACAACTTTAGGAGATAATAATCCCTTGTTTGTCATCGATGGGGTGCCAACAGTTCGGCCTGAGGTTTTTCAAAGTATTAATCCTAGCGTCATCGAATCGGTTCAGGTTTTAAAAGATGCCTCGGCATCGTCACTATATGGTGCCCGTGCAGGTAACGGGGTTATTATTGTGACTACTAAAAATAGGGCAAAGGCTGCAGGTGGCGAGAAATTCAAGGTTAGTATTAATTCCAATCTCTCGGTTTTGTCTGAAAGACAACAGCGGTATGATATGTTGAATTCAGTACAACGAGGCGAAGCCTTGTGGCGTGCTTCAGTGAATGATGGTGCTGATCCCAACGGCGGTTATGGTGAAATCTACAATTTTGATTGGAACGATGATTATGCCAATCCGGTACTTAACGGTGTTACGGTTCAACCTTTTGTTGGAGGTGATTCGACTGTGCCTGCGGGCGACACTGATTGGCAAGATGAAACCTATCAGGCTGGTTATGTGTACAACAATGAGCTCACGGTATCTGCTGGAACCGATAATTCCTTTCACCTTATAAACATAGGTCATCTTAAAAACACAGGGATTTTAAAGAATACTATGTACGAAAGATTTACAGCTAAATTGAATTCAAACTTTAATCTGTTTGATAATCGGGTAAGGTTCGGAATCAATACTCAAATTTCTACTTCAGATGAACGATTCGCTTCCCGCGATGTGGGGAGTGCCTTTGTACCAAGTTTAGCAGTTACATTGGCTCCGACTTTGCCCGTTTATGATACCAATGGTGAGTTTGCAGGTCCCCTTGGTGCTGGGTATTCCGACCGTAACAATCCAGTTTTAATGCAGTATTTGAACCGATGGGATAATACGGGCCGTACAACGATTTTTGGAAATGTCTATGGGGAGTTCGACATCAGTGACAACTTGACCTTTAGAAGTAGCGTCGGACTCGATTACGGAGATTTCAAAAGAAGGGATATAGAACCTAAAGTTAACAATGGTTTTATTACACGGGGGAACAACAGGCTAATTGAAGATACCAACAAATTTACCAGTGTGGTATTTACCAATACGCTAAATTATAATGTTGAACTTGGTGAGCATAGAATCGGTGTTTTGGTCGGTGCGGAATCTATCAAAGACGATTTTTCCAGTGTGGCCGCCCAAGCTGATGGTTTTGCGGTTGAAACAGAATCTTTCTTTCAATTAGATGCAGCAACTGGGGCGAGAACAAATTCTGGTTCTTCAACAGGAAGCCGACTTTTGTCCCAATTCGGAAAAGTGAATTATGCTTATTCAGATCGCTATTTGGCATCTTTCACACTTCGTAGAGATGGTTCATCAAGATTCGGTGCCGATAATAGATACGGTCTCTTCCCTGCAGGTACGCTGGGTTGGAGAGTGAGCAATGAAGAATTTTGGCCTGAAAATAAAGTCGTCACCAACTTTAAGCTTAGGGCTGGGTATGGTGAAGTAGGTAACCAGTCAATTGGAGATGTTGCCCGTTTCGGTTTGTTTCAATCTAGATATGGACAGAATCAATTGGAGGCTACAGGAGATGATTTCTTTTTTAACACATTTTATAATGTAGGTACCGCTTATGATCTTAACGGTGGGGATACTGGAAATCTCCCTTCAGGATTTGTTTCCATTCAAGCGGCAAACCCTGAATTGAAATGGGAGACCACAAAGGAGATAAACCTTGGGTTAGATTTCAGTCTTTTCAATGATCAGATTGCAGGTTCATTTGACTATTTTACTCGGGAAACTAGTGATATCTTGACCATTCCACCAATTGCCTCGGTTATTGGGGAAGGGCAATTACGAACGTTGAACGGAGCTACTACTAAAACAAAAGGATGGGAGCTTGCCCTAGGGTATTCTAAAACTTTTGAGAGTGGATTTTCCATAGGCGTATCAACAAATTTCGGTTCGTTTAAAGATGAAATAACGGCCTTGCCGGATGAAGTAGTATCTTCTTTCCCGGGGACACTTGAGAACTCAATTATTGGACGATCTCAGTTTTCTATTTTTGGTTACAAGACCGACGGGCTATTCCAAAGTCAAGCTGAAGTTGATAGCCATCCGACCGGTGGAATTCAAACAGGTAATGCAAGACCTGGTGGAATAAGAATTGTTGATCGCGACAATAATGGAGTCATTGATGGAGCTGATAGGGATTTCTTGGGTACAACTTTGCCTGACCTTGAATATGGTATCCGCATAGACCTATCTTACAAAAGTTTTGATTTTTCAGCTTTTGGATCAGGGGTTGCCGGGAGAATAGGTCTTGACCCGTATATCAACTATAATAATTTTGTTCAAGGAAGGGAAAATGCCGGTCTAGGAGTTTTGAATTCTTGGACTCCCAGCAATACGAGTACCGATGTTCCTTCACTTACATTGGTGAACAACCTTCCTAATAATACCGATTACCACTATAGAAAGAACAATTATTTTAAGTTGCGAAACTTACAATTGGGGTATTCACTCCCAGAAGAGTTACTTGAAAAATGGGGAGCACTTACAGGTTTTAGAATTTATCTACAGGGAGAGAATCTATTTTGGATGACCCCTAAGGATTACATTGGTGCAGATCCCGAAAGAACCAGTATTGATGGAATACCTGTGCCAACGGTCTATTCTATAGGACTTAACTTGAACTTTTAAAAAATGAAAATCATGAAAAGCAATAAAATATATATACTAGGAATGTTAGCGTCATTTCTTCTAGTTTCCTGTGGTGAGGACTTTCTCGAGTACGAGCCCGAAGGAGTGCTGTCAAACGAGAATGTGGCTACTGCTGAAAATGCGGAGTCATTGGTTGTAGCTGCTTATGCAGGTATAGCAAATGATGATATGGTCGGGCCATTGACCCATATGTGGGCTTTTGGTAGTGTGCGATCTGACGATGCCTACAAAGGTGGCGGAGGTAGAGGTGACGTAGATATCGTTGACCGATATGAACAGTACAATTTGACTGTGGCCGATGATCCCCTAGATTGGTTCGGACCGCGAACATGGACCAACTATTACAAGGCTATTTCAAGGGCAAACTTTGCGCTATCGGTTATCAATGATATTCCAGAGGGCGAGTATGCCGACAAAACCTTAAGACAGGCAGAACTACGTTTCTTGCGTGCACATTCACATTTTATACTGAAGTTGTTATTTAAGAAAATTCCCTATATCACTGAAGAGCTGACTCAAGAAGAAGCCGCAGAGGTCAGTAATGATATAGATAATGATGCCTTGTGGAATATGATAGCTGAAGATTTTCTTTTTGCTTACAACAACCTGCCCCAATCACAGGACCAGGTCGGAAGAGCCGATAAAAATGCGGCCACGGCCTATTTGGCAAAGTTACGCCTATATCAGGCCTATGAACAGAATGATGACCATCAAGTTACCGCAATCAATCCTGCACGGCTGCAAGAGGTTATCGATTTTGCAGATGAGGTGACTGCGAGTTTAGAGCCCGATTTCGGAAACAATTATTTGGATGGCTTCGATAATGGGCCAGAGTCGATTTGGGCCGCACAATTTTCGATTAATGATGGTACTACAGTGGGAAGGGTAAGTTTCGTAACAGGATTGAACTCTCCCCACGGAACAGGATTATATGGTTGTTGTGGTTTTCATTTGGCTAGCCAGAATATGGTAAATGCCTTTAAGACCGACGCAGATGGTTTACCTCTCGTTGATTCTTTTAATGATGTTGACATATTTTCAACCGTAAATACGGATGGGGAAACCCCTCCGGATGCCGGATTGACCGTTGATCCCAGATTAGATCATACCATCGGAATTCCCGGAAGACCGTTCAAGTATCGAAATACGGTAAATGAGACAGGAGATATGGTTTACAACTTTAGTTGGGCTAGAGACCCCGGGGTATATGGTTATTTTGGAAACATGAAAGAACAGCAGGCCCCTGATTGCTCCTGTTATGTGAAAGAAGGACCTTTTGTTGGAACCTCTAAAAACATGGATTTTATTCGTTATGCCGATGTATTGCTGTTTAAAGCCGAAGCGCTTATTCAGTTGGATAGATGGGACGAAGCCATGCCAATCATCAACCAGATAAGAACTCGTGCAGCAGCCAGCGTGCAGCGACCTATTGATGCCGGGGCTACCGATATTTATAATATAGGTACATACACATCTTTTCCCGATAAGGAATTCGCTTTAAAAGCCTTAAAGTTTGAAAGAAGACTCGAATTTGCAATGGAAGGCCATCGATGGTTCGATTTGGTAAGATGGGGAGAAGCTGCTGAGGTGCTGAATGCTTATTTAACGGAAGAAAGCACGAAACGAGACTTCTTGTCAAATGCCTTATTTACGGCAGGTAGGGATGAATACTATCCCATACCCCAGAGAGAAATCGATTTTACTGGCGGGGTTTATAAACAAAACCCCAAGTATTAGTTCCCCCTTTTTAAGATTGATTTTAATCTTAGAGTTAGTTGGAGTTAGTTTTTTGAAAGCACGGGATGGTTACCCGTGCTTTTTTAGTAAATTCAATGAAAATTTAAATAAATGAAAAAAGGATTCTTAATCGATATGGATGGCGTTATCTATAGTGGTGATACCATGATCGAAGGCGCCGATAAATTTATCGCTACACTGCAAAAAGAGAACATACCTTTTCTGTTTATGACCAATAATAGCCAACGCACACCTTTAGATACTGTCAACAAGGTGAGTAGAATGGGTATAAATATTACCGAAGAAAATGTATATACCAGTGCCATGGCCACAGCTTGGTTCCTGTCTTTTATGAACCCTAAAGGTACAGCTTATGTACTGGGCGAAGGCGGACTCATTACCAGTCTGCATCAACAGGGGTATACCTTGGTAAATCAGAATCCAGATTTTGTTGTTGTGGGTGAAGGAAGAAATTTTACTTTGGAAATGGTGAGCAATGCGGTCGACATGATTCTTTCCGGTTCGAAACTTATAGCGACCAATTTAGACCCTTCTCCCAAGAAAAAAGGTTGGTCTAATCTGGGTATAAAAGCTATAGTATCAATGATTGAGGAGGCAACCGGTAAAAAGGCCTTCTCTGTTGGAAAACCGAGTCCGGTAATGATGCGCGCTGCTCGTAAAACATTAGGTTTGGAAGCCCGTGAGACCATCATCATTGGCGATACCATGGATACCGATATCTTGGGCGGTGTGCAATTAGGGTACACAACTATTTTGACACTTTCGGGTGTATCTAAAAGAGGAGTATTGGACGATTATCCCTTTAAGCCAGATCTAGTTATTGATTCCGTGGCTACATTAAATTTAAAAGAGGCACTCGAATTACAATAGGAATTTAAAAGGGGTTAGAGGAAAGCTGATTCTTGTACCCCACAATAAATATTTAGATAAATGAAAAACAAAATAAAAGCAGTTTGTTTCGGAGAAGTGTTATTTGATGTCTTTCCGACCCATTCCAAAATCGGTGGTGCTCCTTTGAACGTGTGTGTACGATTGGAATCATTAGGATCGGATGCTGCAATGTTGAGTAGTGTGGGGGAAGATCAGAATGGAATCAAAATTATCAATTATTTGAGAAATTCTGGCGTAGATACCGACGGTATCCAAATTCAAACGGCGTATGCCACTGGCGTTGTAAACGTGGTGCTCAATGATAAGGGAGTGGCTTCGTATGATATTGCTTATCCGGTAGCATGGGATAAAATAGAACTGCAAGAGTCCATGCGGGGTGTAGTTGAATCCTCTGATGTATTGGTTTATGGGAGTTTGGTCTGTAGGGATAAGGTTTCAAGGGCAACTTTAAATACACTTTTGAAATGGGCTCCTTACAAAATATTTGATGCCAACTTAAGAGCTCCTCATTATACAAAAGAAGTGTTGGTAGAGTTGATGCAAGCTGCCGATTTTATAAAACTTAATGATGATGAATTGTATGAGATTGCTGGTTATTTAGGGTCGAAATACAATAATATGGAACAAAATATTGTCTTTATTGCCCAAGAGACACAAACCAAAACGCTATGCGTTACCAAAGGGGCTTTCGGTGCCGTGTTGTACAAGAACAAGAAATTTTATTACAATAGCGGATATCGCATTAAAGTAGTCGATACCGTTGGTTCGGGAGATTCTTTTTTGGCATCGGTCATCTATAAACTCTTCACGGGAGAAGACCCTCAGAAGGCCATAGACTATGGTTGTGCCGTAGGAGCCCTAGTTGCTGGCAGTGAAGGGGCCAATCCGGTATTGGCACCCGAGGATATTGCAAAATTTATGAATCCTTAGATTCTACGAATTTTTTGGTCAAGATATCAGCAACAATGACCTTGGCGTGTATTCTAGAATTTTCGATAAACCATTTGTGGGTCTCCATACCTCCGCAAATGACACCGGCCAAGTAAAGTCCAGAAATATTGGTCTCCATCGTTTCCGGATCATAATTGGGAAGTCGCTTTTCATCATCCGACAGTTCAATACCCAGTTTTTCGAGAAATTCAAAATTTGGTTTGTATCCTGTGAGGGCTAAAACGAAATCATTTTTTAAGTGAACGTCACCTTCAGGGGTGTCTATGATAATTTCATTTTCTTTGACCTCCTTCAATGTAGAGTGGTAGTAGGCTTTGATGCTGCCCTCTTCGATACGATTGATGATATCGGGCCGAACCCAATATTTCACACGCTGCCCCACTTCGGCTCCCCGAATAATCAAGGTAACTTCAGAACCTTTGCGCCAACATTCCAGGGCGGCATCTATGGCCGAATTGCTAGCGCCGACTACGGCCAATTTCTGGTTGGCATAAAAATGGGGATCTTTATAATAGTGCGCAACTTTTGGCAAATCTTCTCCAGGAATATTAAGTGTATTTGGCAAATCGTAAAATCCGGTAGCTACGACCACGTGTGGTGCCGTGTAGGTGCCTTTTTTGGTTTTGATTGTAAAAAGATGTTCCGATTTACGTACACTTTCCACTTTTTCGAACAGCTGAATATTCAAGTGGTTGCTCGTTACGATTCTACGATAGTATTCTAGCGCCTCATTGCGTTTTGGTTTGGCTTCTTTGCTGATAAAAGGAATTTCATCGATTTCCAATCGTTCTGAGGACGAAAAGAACTGCATGTTCGAGGGGTAGTTAAAAAGCGAATTGACAATAGGTCCTTTTTCGATAATAAGATAATTCAGGCCCTTCTTTTTTGCTTCCAGGCCACAAGCAATGCCAATAGGCCCTCCTCCGATGATAACAAGATCAAAATGCTTCATTATTCAGTTATTTCCTTTAGTTCGTGGATGGTTTGAATTGGGTTTTTACTTTTGAAAATGAAACTACCGGCTACCAGAACATCTGCACCGGCATGGGCCAGAGCTTTGGCGTTCTCTGAAGTAACCCCACCATCGATTTCGATAAGGGTATTGGTTTTTTTATGTAAGATCAGCGCTTTTAAATCACGCAGCTTTTTGTAAGTGTTTTCAATAAACGTCTGGCCCCCGAATCCTGGGTTCACGCTCATCAATAATACCAAGTCGATATCTCGTATGGTGTCTTCCAATACATTGATATTAGTATGAGGGTTTAGTGCCACTCCGGCAGTCATTCCCGCTGCTTTTATCGCTTGCAAGGTTCTGTGCAAATGAGGGCAGGTTTCGTAGTGTACAGTGAGGTTATTTGCTCCCAGGTCTGCAAAAGTCTTTATATAGCGATCCGGATCGATAATCATCAAATGAACGTCTAACGGTTTGGTCGCATACTTGGCAATGGCTTTTATAACTGGCATGCCGTAGGAAATGTTGGGCACAAATACACCATCCATAACATCGATATGGTGCCAATCGGCTTCGCTACGGTCTACGAGTTCTATATCGCGTTGTAGATTTCCGAAATCGGCAGCTAGGAGGGAGGGGGCAATTTTAGTTTTGCTCATTTTCATCTACTCGTGGATTTTTGTACAAAAGTAATGAATTGCCACTTTATCGTGTGCAAGACAGTACGTAAAAGACTTTCTATCTTTTGAGCACCACCTCTAATTATTTTGAAAATATTCTTCGATCTGTAGCATTATTTTTTGCTTCTCAGGTTTAGATAGCCAACTTGCTTCGAAACTATTCTTGGCAAGTTGAACGATTTGTTTTTTGGAAAGGTGCAAGGCTTGTGCCACGGCCAAGTAATTCTCGTTCATATAACCCCCGAAATAGGCTGGGTCGTCTGAATTTATGGTAACCAATAAGTTCCGTTCCATCATTTTAACCAAGGGGTGTTCTTTGAGGTCTGGAACTACTTTTAGTTCGAGGTTTGATAATGGACATAATGTCAGTGGTATTTGAAGATTTGCCAATTTTTTCACCAAGATGTCATCATCGAGACAACGGTTGCCGTGATCTACACGGATAACTTTGAGCAGGTCAATGGCTTCCCAAATATAACTCGAGGGACCTTCTTCACCCGCATGGGCAACGGTCAAAAAGCCTTCTTCGATGGCTTTTTCAAAAACTTTTTGAAATTTGGAAGGAGGATTTCCTACCTCCGAAGAATCGAGCCCGACGCCAGAAATCCATTTTTTATAAGGTAATGCCTGCTCCAAGGTTTTAAAAGCGGAGGACTCATCCAAATGCCTTAGAAAACACATGATTAACCGGAAGCTTATGCCAAGTTTTCTTTGGCCATCAATTAAAGCCCGTTGAATACCATTGATAACCACATCAAAAGAAATGCCTCGATTTGTATGGGTTTGTGGGTCGAAAAAAATCTCTACATGCTTTACATTTTGTTCATTTACCTTGGTAATGTAGGCCCAAGTCAGGTCGTAAAAGTCTTGCTCGTGAATGAGTACACTTGCCCCGGCATAATAAATATCTAAAAATTCTTGAAGGTTGTTAAAACGATACGCCTTTTTAAGGGCATCAACGTTGGAATAGTTAATTTTCAAATTATTCCTACGGGCAATAGTAAACATTAATTCGGGCTCAAAAGTACCTTCAATATGCAGATGGAGTTCCGCTTTGGGTATGCCCGCAATAAACTTTTCGATAGAAATGTCTTTCATTCTTGAATGTTCCTTGAATTTTATAAATGGCAATGCAGCCACAATTTAGACACTTTCTATGAATTTACATGAGGTAAATTATGTGCATGCCTAAATTTATAAGGATACAATGGGTCAAATTTTGATTTCTATTTTGTCCGTCAGTTCTAAACTAAATGTTTCAAACCTTCATAAACTGCAATACCAACGGCATTTGCTAGATTCAAACTTCGAACATGTTCGCTATAAAGTGGAATTTGGTATAGTTTGCTTTTATTTAATTCGGTTAGCGTAGGGGGCAGGCCAACTGATTCTTTGCCAAAAACTAGAAATTGACCATCCTCGTAATCAATCGACCAGTGGCTTTTCTCAGCACGACTGGAAAAAAATACCATATTCTTTTCGCTATGCTGTGAAAGAAAATCATTTACGTTTTCATAAATACATAATGAGAGATGGGGCCAATAGTCAAGACCTGCACGTTTTAGGCGTTTGTCATCTAGCTCAAAACCAAAAGGTTTTACAAGATGTAGCGTAGATCCCGTTGCCAATGCCAATCTGCCAATATTTCCGGTATTATTGGGTATTTCTGGTTCTATAAGAACGATATTAAACGGCATACCTACTTTTTTCTTAGTGATTTAAGATATAATTGCTCTACTTTCTCACGGGCCCAAGGAGTTCTTCTCAGAAATTTTAAGGATGATTTTATAGAAGGATTACTTTTAAAGCAGTTTATATTTATTCGCATCGCCAATTCTTCCCAACCATACTTCTGGGTGAGGTGTTCAAGTATATCCGCCAATTTTATACCATGTAATGGGTTGTTGGGTTGTTCTTGGTCTGTTGAATTTTTTTTGGCCATACTTAAATTTAAAATTTAGATCGGTTTTAAAACCATAAATGAAAAAACTCCGGTAATCAGCCGGAGTTTATTCATCAATCAAAAAACGAACAGTCATGATAACTGTTGTTAAAAGTAAAATTACAATTTATATGCCGTATTTCCAATTTATGGAAAATTTAACGTACAAGTTGCGCCTCGATTTAGCCGAGATAGGTTTTTAATATCTTGCTTCGTGAAGTATGTTTTAACCTTCGGATCGCTTTTTCTTTGATTTGGCGTACCCTTTCACGTGTAAGGTCAAAAGTTTCTCCAATTTCTTCCAAAGTCATGGAGTGCTGTCCGGCCAAACCGAAATACAAACGAATAACATCGGCTTCCCTAGGGGTCAATGTTTCAAGAGCTCTTTCAATTTCAGTTCTCAAAGATTCGTGCAACAAATCTCTATCAGGATTGGGAGACTCACCACTACGAAGTACATCGTATAGGTTAGAATCTTCACCATCGATCAAAGGAGCATCCATAGATACATGGCGACCTGAATTTTTAATGGACTGTTTTACATCTTCGACGGTCATATCCAATTCCTTGGCAATTTCTTCGGCAGATGGCATACGCTCATGTGCTTGCTCCAAGAAAGCGAAGGTCTTGTTGATTTTATTTATCGATCCAATTTTATTCAAAGGCAAACGAACAATTCTTGACTGTTCTGCCAATGCTTGTAAAATAGACTGACGAATCCACCAAACAGCGTACGATATAAATTTAAATCCACGTGTTTCATCAAAACGCTGTGCTGCCTTGATCAATCCCAAGTTGCCTTCATTGATAAGGTCAGGAAGTGTTAATCCTTGGTTTTGATATTGTTTGGCTACCGATACCACAAATCGAAGGTTGGCCTTGGTCAATTTTTCAAGGGCAAGTTGATCGCCTGCTTTTATTCGTTGGGCCAACTCTACCTCTTCATCCGCTGTAATTAAGTCTACTTTGCCAATTTCTTGTAAGTATTTATCCAACGAAGCGGTTTCCCTATTGGTAACCTGTTTTGTAATTTTTAACTGTCTCATTTACGGTAAATTAAATTCATGCTACATAAGCTGCATATACTTATACGTAAAAAAGATAGAAATGTTACAAATGAAATACGAAAGTTTTGTTTTTTTTCGCTGGGTAGGGTGTTTTTTGAGAAAAAAAAGAGCCCCAATACTACTATTGAGGCTCTTTTGCATTCGCTATATGTAAGATTAAGTTCTAATCTCTTCTTGGTTTGCGATCGCGATTATCCCTACCGCCACGACTATCTCTGCCGCCACGACTATCTCTTCCGCGATTGTTGTCCCTTGGTGGTCTTTCGACATAGCCTTCGGGTTTTGGTAACAATGCTTTTCGGGAAACTTTATCTTTTCGTGTTCTAGGATCAAGTCCGAAGTATTTCACATCGAACACATCACCCATATTCACTACGTCAGATACGTTCTCTGTACGTTCCCATGCTAATTCCGATACGTGTAACAGTACCTCATTACCTGGAGCATCCATATACTCGACTACAGCGCCAAAATCTAACATTTTGATAACTTTAACCTCGTAAACGCTACCTACTTCGGGTTTGAACATCAACGAATCGATTTTTGCCAATACGGCATCGATACCGTCTTGATCGGTTCCTAAGATTTCAACAATGCCTTCTTCGGTTACAGGATCTTCATTGATTACAATAGTAGTACCTGTTTCTTTTTGAAGTTCCTGAATTACTTTTCCACCGGGGCCAATCAAGGCACCAATGAACTCGTTAGGAATCGTACGTGTAACCATTTTCGGAGAATGTGGTTTCACGTCGGCATTTGGTGAAGCAATCGTATCGGTTAATTTCGTAAGAATATGCAGACGACCATCTCTAGCTTGCTTTAATGCTTTTACCAGAATTTCGTAAGATAATCCTTTTACCTTAATGTCCATTTGACAAGCGGTAATACCGTCGGCAGTACCAGTTACTTTAAAATCCATATCCCCCAAGTGATCTTCATCACCCAAGATATCGGAAAGTACGGCATATTTTCCAGAATCGGCATCAGAAATTAATCCCATGGCAATACCTGAAACAGGTTTCTTTAATTGAACACCGGCATCCATCAAGGCCATTGTACCCGAACAAACGGTTGCCATAGAAGAAGAACCGTTAGATTCCAATACTTCAGAAACAACACGAACGGTATAAGGACAATCTGCTGGAATCATTCCTTTCAACGCCCGTTGTGCCAAGTTGCCATGACCAACTTCTCTACGTGATGTTCCACGAATAGGTCTAGCTTCTCCAGTACAAAAAGGAGGGAAGTTATAGTGCAAATAGAAATTTTCTTCACCCTCGTAAGACGGCATATCAATTTTATTGGCATCTCTTGAAGTTCCTAGGGTAACCGTAGCCAATGCTTGCGTTTCACCTCGGGTAAAGATTGCTGAACCGTGTGTAGAAGGTAAATAATCAATCTCACACCAGATAGGGCGAATCTCATCGGTCTTACGACCATCCAATCGTAGCCCTTCATTCAAGGTCAGGTCGCGAATCGCTGCTTTTTCGGCTTTACGATAATACTTAGAAACCAAACCTCCAAAATCTTCTAATTCTTCTTCAGAAAAAGTAGCTTTTATATCTTCTTTTATTTCTGAAAATGAAGCACTTCTTTCGTGCTTTGCGGAACCTGCTTTTGCGATTGCATATACTTTATCATATGCCATATCGTAAACCTTTTTCGCAAGATCTTCATCTTCTCTCTCTTCGGGGTACTCACGTACTTCTTTTTTTCCGAAAGCTTCAGCTAAGCGTAATTGAGCAGCACATTGTACCTTAATGGCCTCGTGTGCAAATTTGATGGCATCTGCCATTTCTTCTTCTGAGATTTCATCCATCTCACCCTCAACCATCATCACAGAATCAGCGGATGCCCCAATCATCATATCGATGTCGGATTCTGCCAACTGTGCTCTTGTCGGGTTAATAACGAACTCACCGTTTACACGACCTACTCTTGCTTCAGAAATTGCACATTCGAATGGAAAATCTGATAGTTGAATAGCTGCAGATGCTGCCAAACCGGCCATGGCATCGGGCATAACGTCTTCGTCATGAGACATTAACTGAATCATTACCTGAGTCTCGGAATGATAATCTTTAGGGAAAAGTGGACGTAAAACTCGGTCTACCAAACGCATGGTCAATACTTCGCCATCACTTGGTCTTGCTTCTCTTTTGAAGAAACCACCAGGGTAACGCCCTGATGCGGCAAATTTTTCACGATAATCTACCGTAAGAGGAAGAAAATCTAAATCTTTTTGTTCGTAATTGGAAACTACTGTACACAATAGCATACATTTTCCTGATTGGACAACAACAGAACCATGGGCCTGTTTTGCCAATTTTCCGGTCTCGATAGAAATTTCCCTACCGTCGCCAAGGTCAATGACCTCTTTAAATACTTTTGGAATCATAAATTTGATTTTATCCCGAACGCTTCGGGATTGTTAAACAATGGTCTCTCCGCCATTTTTTCTGGTCGGAGCGTGTGTTGTGTTGTCGTGTGACCAATGAAAAACTGTGTGCAGCTTTTTGTGTGTTGCCCTGAATTTGTGACAGGGTCTTGTGTGCGTACTGTGGATGCCGAAACAGATTCGGCGTAATCTATATAAAAAGAGGGAGCGTAGCTCCCTCCAAGTATAATTACTTTCTAATACCTAATTCTTTGATAAGCTCACGATATTTTACAATATCATTCTTTATCATATAATCTAAAAGACTTCTTCGTTTACCTACCAAACGAACCAAAGAACGTTCAGTGTTAAAGTCTTTCTTGTTATTTTTAAGATGTCCGGTAAGGTGATTGATACGGTGTGTGAACAATGCAATCTGTCCTTCGGTAGAACCGGTATTTTCCGCTTTTCCACCATGTTTTTTGAAGATTTCACTCTTCACTTCTTTTGTTAAATACATTCCAATATTAATTTAAATGATTTTTATGTATCTGACTGTCTTTCAATCAGGCGGCAAAGATAAGATTATTTTCTTTACGACCTAATCGGATTGTTCTGAATAAGATCGATATAAAGATTGATCTTCTTCTTAAGTTCTCCACGATGAACAATGAAATCTAAAAAGCCTTGCTCTTTTACAAATTCAGCTGTCTGGAAGCCTTCTGGCAAATCCTTTCCGGTGAAATCTTTAACAATTCGAGGTCCGGCAAAACCAATTAAGGCGCCAGGCTCTGAAATATTGATATCCCCGAGCATGGCGTATGATGCCGTTGTTCCCCCGGTGGTCGGATCGGTACATAACGATATATAAGGAAGACCCGCTTCGGCAAGTTGCGCCAATTTGGCCGATGTTTTGGCCAATTGCATTAATGATAACGCAGCTTCCATCATACGGGCACCGCCAGACTTGGATATCATTAAAAAGGGCATTTTCTTTTTAATGGCATGATCGATGCCTCTGGCAATTTTTTCTCCAACCACACTTCCCATCGAGCCTCCAATGAAATTGAAGTCCATACAGCAGATTACAATACTTTTACCTAGGCTATTGCCTACTCCCGTTCGCACGGCATCTTTTAGTCCTGTTTTTTTCTGTGCAGCTTTTAGTCGATCGACATACTTTTTGGTGTCTTCAAACTTCAATGGGTCTTTGGACGTTAGTTTTGCATCCAATTCGGTGAATTTATTGTCATCGAATAGAATTTCAAAATACTCTTTACTTCCAATTCTTACATGGTAACCGTCTTCGGGGCTAACATAAAAGTTTTTGGCCAGTTCTTCCGATTCAACAATTTTACCGGTTGGAGATTTGTACCAAAGCCCCCGCGGCGTATCTTTCTTTTGTTCGGTGGAAGTCTGAATTCCTTTTTCTTTTCTTTTGAACCAAGACGACATATTATCCATATTAATTAGTAGGGAGCTAAATTACTTAAAGAGTATTGACATTATTAAGGTCTGCAAAGGCCTTTTTTAGACGCTCTACAAAAGTTTTTTCGCCCTCACGTAACCATACTCTCGGGTCGTAAAATTTCTTGTTAGGTTCGTCTGCTCCTTTAGGGTTGCCAATTTGCGATTGAAGATAATCCTTTTTTTCTTGGATATAATCTCTGATGCCTGTTAAAAATGCATACTGAAGATCGGTGTCGATATTCATTTTGATAACCCCGTAACTGATACCTTCACGTATTTCTTCTACCGTAGATCCAGATCCACCGTGAAATACAAAATCGATATGGTTATGTTCTACACCATATTTCTCCGTGATATATTCTTGCGAATTTTTAAGGATTTTCGGGGTCAATTTTACGTTCCCAGGTTTGTATACTCCGTGAACATTTCCGAAAGCTGCCGCAATTGTAAATCTAGGGCTTACTTTTGAAAGCTCTTCATAGGCATATGCAACTTCTTCGGGTTGGGTGTATAGTTTTGAATCGTCAACATCTGAATTGTCTACGCCATCTTCTTCACCTCCGGTGATGCCGAGTTCGATTTCCAAGGTCATGTTCATTTTGCTCATTCGAGCTAGATATTCTTTACAGATGGCAATGTTCTCTTCAATCGGTTCTTCCGATAGGTCGATCATGTGCGAGCTAAACAATGATTTTCCGGTTTCTGCAAAATGCTTTTCACTGGCATCCAATAGGCCATCTATCCAGGGCAATAATTTTTTAGCGCAATGGTCGGTATGCAAAATCACTGTGGCACCGTAAGCTTCGGCCAGCTCATGAACGTGTTTGGCACCTGCAACAGCACCGAGTATTGCAGCTTTTTGTCCTTCATTGGAAAGACCTTTGCCAGCATTGAACTGCGCGCCGCCATTTGAAAATTGTAAGATTACGGGCGCATTTAAACTTGCTGCAGTTTCAAGAACTCCGTTGATAGTATCCGATCCGATAACGTTTACCGCGGGAAGGGCAAAACCTTTTTCCTTGGCATAATTGAATATATTCTGTACTTCATCGCCTGTGGCAACGCCGGGTTTGATAGTGTGAGCCATATTTTTAGTCTTTTCGTTTCTGAAATTAATGGCACAAAAGTAATAAAATAATTAGGTCTGAGAGAGTCTAGAAAGGATAATTAATACCTATCTGAAGTACGGAATTCGCAAAATTGTAATCTCTGAACCATCTTTTTGAAGGTATTTCCGCTGGATTATAAGTTTTAAAGCCTAGGTCTACTCGGAATAAAAAATAAGTGAAATCATACCGTAACCCGAAACCGCTGCCTAGAGCTATGTCGCCCAATGAATCAAAACCTTCAAAAGTAGCTGCAGGATCATCAACGTTGTCAAAAACATTCCAAATATTGCCTGCGTCGGCAAACAATGCTCCGTTAACATCGCCAACAATAGGAAAACGATATTCAAGATTAAAAGCCAGCTTTAAATTTGCCTCGTTAAAATCGTTGATTGCGGCCGTGCTGCCTGGTCCCAATGAATACGGGTACCACGCCCGATTATCGTTCGATCCCCCCGCGAAATAACTACGTACAAAAGGAATGTTATCAGAATTGCCATAGGGAATCGCAATACCGAAGAAACTTCTAAAGGCCAGAACATTGGAGTGGGAGAGGTCCCAATATTTTACATAGTCGAGCTCTGTTTTTATATATTGCGAAAAGGGTACACTAAAAACAAGTAGGTCTTTATCCGCGTTTTTGTTAAAGGGGATTATTTCCGACAATGCTGATAACAGATTGCCCGCACCTTCAAGCTTGAATCGAAATTGGTGAAAATTATTATCGGTGATTCCATTTCTGTTGTTCTTGGTAAAGCTGTAATTGCTGGCAAAGATCAAATTGTTTTCCGTTAGGCGTTTTCTGCGTTCCTCTATACGCACTACTTCGCCGTATTGTTCAGCTTCCTCAGGAATAAGGTTGTTGTTCAGTACCTCATTAATGAAACCTGTAGTACCCGTGGGGATAATCAGATGTCTGGCCTCATCGGAACCTGCGGCCGGTTCAAAAAAATCGGTAACCGTAGAATTATTTTCATAGAAGCCGGCTATATAGTCTAATCGGTTATAGGTATTACTGTATACATTGAAGAACTGCTCAGGTTTTACATTGCGGACAAATTCTACATTCAAGAGTTCGACATTCTTTTTTTTGAAATCCGAGGGGGTCCAGTTGTATCCTAGGATCGCATTAAAGGCTTGTTTATCAAGCCCTATGTTTTGCTGAAAACTGCTTCCTAAAGTGATGCGGGTTCTGGGCAAGGTGTAACTGGGGATTATCTTCGTAGTCTTTATAAAGGGGAACCAAATTCTTGGAATGTCAAGGTTCAAATCTGCACCAAATTCCAAGATGTTAAAGAATCGGTTATCTATTATATTAGGGTCGCTGGAGGAGCCAATATTAAGTCGCCCCGATAAGCTTAGGTTTTCTGCTCCTTTAAAGAGGTTTCTAGCTTGTAATGATGGGCTAAAGGCCAAACCTACACGTTGAATATTCGAATGGGTGATGTCAAAATCGGTCCCCAAGGAATATTTGGGTCTTGGCGCCAAGTAAATATTAGCGTTCAAATTTGTTTCTACACTATCTGCTTCGAAGGTGATGTTCGGGTAACGAAAGACATTCAAGTTCGTGAGTTGTCTATAGGTGTGAAGTTTATCGAGGTCACGGTAGACGCTATCTTTTTCAAAGAAAATGGCATCGGCGAGTGTTTTGGGTTTAAAGCGTAATTTATTCCTGTAAAAAATGGTATAATCGCCATGCCTGATGAATTTTTGTTCAGAATTGGTTTCATCAAATAGGTAATCGGTGTAGATATTTATATTGCTGAAACGGTGAACTTTGTATTTCGAGGAGGTCAGCGAACTGTCATTTCGAATTCTGAGGTCGTCAATGTTAAGCTCGATATTCATATTTTTGTCAACCCCCGATTTGATGGTATCCCTTTCAATATCGTAGCCGATTGAGCTTTCCTGAAAGTTGTGTATTCCTGAGTTTCTAAAGATTGCGGTCAGACGTTCCCGTTCAAGAGTAAAATTGTTTAAATCGAATTGGTCGCCACTTTTAATAAAAGAATTTTCTATGTTTTGTTGGTATATAGAATCAATTGCTATTGATGAAATATCATTGCTGAGCGAGTCGATGATATAGGGTTCGCCAAGCGTAATTCTGTAATCTATATGAGCCCTTTGTCTTTTTTTTGTGCTATCTATTTTAAAGGTAGTCTCATTGTTGAAATATCCTTTGCTGCCATAATATGCGCTCAAACGTTCCAGTGTTCTTCGGGTCTGCGAGGTATCAATGATTACAGGTGCTTCGCCAATTTTTTTAAGCCATTCGCTGAGCCCCTTTACCAAAAATGACTCACCTAGTCTGTCGACTTGTTTTTTAGATAAGAGGTTGGTCAGACGCTGCTCTCTCTTTTCCTTTTTGTGTAGCCAGTTTTGATAGGAAGAATCCGGATTTTTCTTGGCAAGATTGTAGAGGTTGAGCCGTAGGTGATAACCCAAGAGTGAGCTATTCGGAATTTGAACAATAAGACTTTCGATATCCTCATCAGAAACAACTTTGTCATTGGCATGAATGGTGTTCTTGGTCAACAGAAGTTCATCATCATCAACCCTTCTAAGACTATTGCATGAGGCAATCACAATGGCTAAAAATAATAGGCTTATTTTAGCGATGTTGTTCTCAATTCGCAAAGGGATTCTCATAGAAATCAAAAATACATTATTTGTATGGTTGTCAAAAGCCAAATAAAGCTTATAAAAAGCTTACAGCAAAAAAAGTACCGAATTATAAATGACATGTTCGTGGTCGAAGGCATAAAAACAGTCAAAGAATTGTTAGCCTCCGATTTTAAAGTGTTTAAGATCTTTTCCGATGATGAGGATTTATTGGCATTTTCACCGGAGCATGCTGAACCTGCCTCTCGAAATGAATTGAAGCAAATGAGTAGTCTGAAGAATGCCAGTGGTGCGTTAGGTGTTTTTTATATTCCAGAGGCAAAAGTAATTGATTTTAATGATTGGGTATTGGTACTGGATAATGTTCAAGATCCCGGAAATTTAGGTACTATTATTCGTTTGTGCGATTGGTTTGGTATTCGCCATTTGGTGTGTTCATCGAATACGGTAGATTGTTTCAACCCAAAAGTGCTTCAAGCAACAATGGGATCGATTACTCGGGTAAATTTGATCTATACCAATCTTCCCGAATTTTTAAAGGAGACAGAACTTCCTGTTTACGGAACATTTATGGATGGCGCACCGGTTCATCAAGTGGCTATGCCCGAAAAGGGTATTTTGGTTATGGGCAATGAGGCCAATGGAATTTCGCAGGCGATAGAAAATAGGTGCGATGAGAGGATTGCAATTTCCCAATTTGGCGCCAAGACTACCGAAAGCCTTAATGTGGCAACCGCGACTGCGATTTTATTGAACGAGATAAGAAGGTAGTTATACTTTATTAAGCTTGTAATCAAATTTTTTGAGGAAGCGGAAGCTTATTCAAATGTAAGATTGATAAACAAACCTCTGGTGCGCAAGGCATCGATATTTCCTGTCCATGGACTATTTGGGTCATCATCGCGAACCAGTTCATCGTTCAGGGTAAAAACACCACGAATGGAAGGGGTGAACTTAAAGTATTCCAAATAAAAATCGATGCCAAAACCAAGTTCGTAATTATAGACCCATTTTTTCATGCGAAAAGTGCCACTTTCGTTATCGTCAAGATTCGTCTCATTACTCCCCAGGTTCATTGACATTGAGGGGCCTCCAATCAAAAATGGCTTCCAGTTGCCAAATCGTCGTGTGCTGACTTTAAGTAATAAGGGGAAATTGATATAGGTAGATTTAACCTCGCGTATGGTATTCCCTTTGGTGGCCTCCTCTCCAGTGAATCCGGGAAACCCCAAGGTTCTGGCTCCATAATGGAGCCCTGGTTCAAATCGAAGGTCTAAAAATTCATTGAGCCGAAGCTCCCCGATAAGACCTACATTGAAACCTAATCCCTTGTCGACTAGAATGTCTCGCGTATCGTTTTTATAATCGAATTTAAAATCATATTGATTAAACCCCAGAAAATAGCCCCAATTGAGCAATGCCTTGTCTTCGTTTTCTAGGTTTAAAATAGGATTTTCGTTGAACTGGGCATGGGTCATGGTGTTCAAACATAACAGCCCAATTAATAGTAGCAGAATATTTTTCATCAACAAAAATTTCCTGGCCTCCTTACTTTCACTTTCTTATGTTGTTCGGAATCGGCCCTTTTTTAGTAAATGCCCTTTATGGGCTTTCATATAGTTATTTGGTCGCAATATAAATTGACGCTACCCCAAGTGTTTGGGGTTCGTCGGTTACATCTATAAACCCGATTTTACGTAAAATATTGTTGAAGTTTTCCCCACACGGGAAAACCGATGCAGATTCGCTCAAATAGGTATAGGCCGATTTGTCTTTTGAAAATAATTTTCCAATTAGCGGAAGTATATTTTTAGTATAAAAACGATACCCTTGTCGGTAAGGTGATTTTTCAGGTACGGCCGTTTCTAAGATTACAAGAACCCCCGAAGGCTTTAATACCCGTCGTATTTCCGATAATCCCTTCTCCAAGTTTTCAAAATTACGAACACCAAAGGCCACGGTGACAGCATCAAAGCTGTTGTCTTCAAAAGAAAGGTTTTCACTGTCTCCCACAACCATCGAAATGGTATCGCCCAATTTTTTTTCGTTCACCTTTTTTTTGCCCACTTCCAGCATGCCCGGAGAAATGTCGAGTCCGACAATGGTGTCGGCGCCGGTTTTTGTCATATGAATAGCCAAATCGCCAGTTCCTGTTGCGATGTCGAGAATACTTTTGGGCTGCTTTTGTGAAAGTATCGCTACAACGCGCTTACGCCATTTTACGTCAATTCCAAAAGATATGACACGGTTAAGTCCATCATAATTGCCCGATATGGTATCGAACATTTTGGTAACCTGCTCCTTTTTTCCAAGTTCGGTATCGCTATATGGGGTAATTTTTTTGGTCATTTCAGCAAATTTCGCCAAAGATACAATTTAGCAAAGGGTTGGCATTGCGTTTGAACAATAAAGAAATCAATACATCGTTTTACCGCGGGGTTTTAAATGGCAACCCAATAAATTTATGTAATTTTGAACTTTGAAAATTGCAAACTTTCACGAAATGAGCTTTAAGCAAGCCATAATGCATTTGACGGCTAATCTTACAATCGCCATTATGGGGTTTTCGGCCCTGAGGTTTACACGAATGTAATTGTTCAATGAAGATAATTATAGCAGGAGCTGGTGAAGTAGGGATCCATTTGGCAAAATTACTGTCCTACGAGTCGCAGAATATAACATTAATAGATACCAATAAAGAGAGTCTGGCCTATGCCGACAATCATCTCGATATTCGGGTGTTACGTGGCGATGCTACTTCCATATCCATTTTAAAAGATGCCCAGGTAGACGATTCAGATTTGGTTATTGGTGTAACTTCTTCCGAGACGACCAACCTAA
Organism: Kriegella aquimaris; assembly: GCF_900103215.1. Classification (GTDB taxonomy): domain Bacteria; phylum Bacteroidota; class Bacteroidia; order Flavobacteriales; family Flavobacteriaceae; genus Kriegella; species Kriegella aquimaris. Next base: position 41,451 of record NZ_FNGV01000004.1, on the reverse strand, counting down.
CGCTATGTATGCTAGCCAAGCAGTTGGGAAGTAAACGAACAATAGCGCGTATTTCCAATACCGAGTTTATCGATAATAAAGAGTTGATAAACTTTCCTCAACTAGGTATAGACGAGCTTATTTCTCCCGAAGAACTTGCCGCTACTGAAATACAAATGCTATTGAGCAAGTCGGCCTTCAACGACACTTATGAGTTTGAAGATGGTAAACTGATAATGATCGGGGTATCTTTGCCCAAGTCGGCACCATTCGTAGGTAAAATGGTCAAAGAGGCAGCTAAAATTTTCTCCGAAATAAACTTCATGCCCATTGCTTTGCAGCGTATGGGAACACAATTTACTTTGATTCCAAGAGGTGATACGGTTTTTAAGGAAGGTGACCAAGTCTATTTTATAACAACCAAAGAAGGCGTCGATGAACTTTATAAGTTGACGGGAAAAAAGAAGGAGGAAATCAAAAATGTAATGATACTTGGTGGAAGTAAGGTAGGTTACAAAACAGCCCGAGACCTTTGCGCCAGCAATTTCAATGTAAAACTTATTGAAAAGAACAAGGAAAAAGCTTTTGATCTTGCCGATGAACTTCCGAATGCCCTCATTATTAATGGTGATGGTAGAAATGCGGAATTATTAGAGGAAGAAAGCTTGCAATCTATGGATGCGTTTATAGCCGTGACCGGAAACTCGGAGACCAACATCATGTCGTGTTTGGTGGCCAAGTCAAAGTTTATAAAAAAGACCATAGCCCTCGTCGAGAATATGAATTACTTTCAGTTGTCACACTCCATTGGAATAGACACCCTGATAAATAAAAAACTATTGGCGGCCAACCATATCTTTCGACATGTTCGAAGGGGTGAGGTGGTAGCATTGATGCGTCTTAACAATTTGAATGCTGAAATATTGGAGTTCATTGTAAAACCCAATTCTAAAGTTACCGGCAGTGTGATTCGGGAACTTGATTTTCCAAGAATGGCTACTATCGGAGGTGTGATACGTGACGACAAAGGGATTATTGCATTGGGTGGGTTCGAAATTAAGGCCGGTGATAGGGTCGTGGTTTGTTGTTTGCCGAAAGCCATTCAGAAAATAGAACGCCTATTTCTGTGAGGCTCGGCGATGGTTCTTTACATATAATTCAACTTGCAAATTTCCGGTTTTCGTTAATAATGTTCAATTTTCGCTAAGCTAAATTGATTTAAATGGGTCTTAACTCCAAAATAATATTCCACCTTATGGGGCTTTTATTGCTCTTTAACGGTCTTTTTATGCTCTTGGCCGCTGTGGTCAGCGGTATATATGACGATGGTGCGACCCTAGATATTACCTTGGCATCGATTACCACGATGTTTGTGGGTATTTTTTCAATGTTCTATACTCGAGGTCATGATAAGGAAGTAAAACGAAGGGAAGGCTATATTATCGTAACCTTTGGGTGGATCGTGATGTCTCTTTCCGGAATGTTGCCCTATCTGTTCTCTGGAGCCATACCTGATATTACCAATGCCTTTTTTGAGACTATTTCGGGGTATACCACAACAGGGGCTTCCGTTGTCGATGATATCGAGGCGCTTCCCGAAGGTATTCTTTTCTGGCGAAGCCTCACCCATTGGATCGGTGGAATGGGTATTATCGTATTGGCCATTGCCATATTGCCACTATTGGGAATTGGCGGTATGCAATTGTTCGCGGCAGAAGCACCAGGCCCAAGTGCTGATAAACTTCACCCCCGTATAACGGATACGGCAAAACGTCTTTGGCTCATTTATTTCGGATACACTATTGCAGAAACCATATTGCTTAAACTGGCGGGCATGTCGTTTTTTGATGCGATTAACCATGCCTTGGCAACCTTATCGACAGGTGGATTTTCTACAAAAAATGCCAGTTTGGCCTACTGGAACAATGAACCTTTGATTCAGTATATTGTTATCTTTTTTATGTTTTTGGCCGGAAGTAACTTCGTACTCAGTTATTTCGCGTTCAAGGGCAAAGTGCAACGTGTACTGAAAGATGAAGAGTTTAAATATTACACGGCACTAGTATTGATTTTCAGCGTGGTTTCGGCCGTGGTGATCTACCTAAAGGCCAACGTGCCCGTATCAGATTATCACCCAATGGTTTTAGGACCTGCGGAAAGTGCTTTTCGACATGGCTTATTTCAAATTATCTCGGTTATTACCACTACGGGATTTGTTACCGCTGATTTTACCACATGGACACCCTTTTTGACGGTTCTCTTTTTCGGCCTAATGTTCGCTGGGGGATCGGCCGGGTCGACCGCTGGTGGTATCAAAATTATGCGGCATTTGCTGATTATTAAGAACGGACTATTGGAGTTCAAACGTACGTTGCATCCTGCGGCGATTATTCCTGTGCGGTATAATAATAAGTCGATAAGCCAGGTCATCGTCTACAATATAATCGCATTTTTTGTATTGTATATGTTGCTGTTTATCATTGGGGCACTTGTTTTAGGTGCGCTGGGTGTTGATTTTGAAACAGCGATCGGTGGTGCTGCCTCGTCGTTGGGCAACGTGGGGCCTGCCTTTGGTAGTCTTAACCCTGTTAGTAATTTCAATGGTTTGCCTGCCTTAGGAAAATGGTGGTGCGGTTTTTTGATGCTGGTGGGCAGATTAGAGCTATTTACCGTACTCATTCTTTTAACGCCTTATTTTTGGAAGAAAACCTAATTCTTTTAGTGTAGGAAGCATATTTCTGTATTCGCATTTATAGTGCTTCGATAAAACGCTGACATATTTTTTTTACGTCTCGATTTGCCTTTCGTTCTCCATCAATTGCCCTACCTACTTAATTTTGGAAAACTGTTTATTGCTCACCAAGGGTTCCCGTGCTGTTATGAATTAGGTTCTTTAAGTTGTTATTTTTTCAATTTCACCTGTGATAGAACAAGAGGCTTTGACCGTATTAAATATGGTTCCAAACTTTTCGATATTCTTTTTCAGTAAATTGATGTTTAAATTATCATCTCGACTATAAATTTTTAATCCATAGTTTATTTCATCCATCCTTGGCGGTTTTTCAAGTCGCATTGCATTGACCGTTATTTCGGCATCTGAATATTCAAAACCCATTAATTCTGAAAAGCGTTCAACATTTTTGAGGATGCAAGCTGAAAATGAAGCTAAAAATAATTCGGCAGGGTTCGCCAAAATATCAGCGGAATCTGGAGTTATTCCAAAATTAATTTCCGTTTGTTTAATGTTTACCGAAGCGCTATTTTTTGATGTTGCGGTTGCCTTAATTGAATACTTCATAGTTTAATTGATAGTTAACGATTAACGTTTCGGTACGTATGCAGAATATTGTTCTTCGTTCCTTTTTATTCATCCCTTTCCACTAATAGGGAGTTACTCATTAGCAATTAAAGACAGATGTTTTTTTGATTTCATTACATACCGTTTTAAGCTTTTTTTGGTAGAAAAGAAATATCCATATAATGTTTCTTTTTCGGATTCGTAGGAGCTATATAGACATCTATAAGTCTGTCGGCGATATATGATGTGGGGTCGAATGCTATTTTATCGCTAGTGAACGTGTACATTTTAGAATCTGCCGGATTGAGCCAATCGGATTGTACTACAAACTCAGTTCTGTTATTCGAACTTTTCGATGTCACTCGCCCTACCAATTTAAGGCGTTTTCCGTTCCTTGGCAATTCTTTCCTGAGTTTGACTTTGTTGATGTAGGTATAGGCCATACCGCCCCCGCTTAATACTACTACAATACCCGCTACTAGCAAAGCCAGTGGCAGGCCCCATAATTCGATAGAACTATCTAGTTTAGCTGATAGGGGATTTTCTTTAAGATACCTAATAGTTACTTTGTCACCTTTATTAAAGTCTAATGCGGCACTTGTGCTTGTATCTGGTGAGAAAGTATAGGTATGGCCGTCTACAGCTTGAAATGAGATTACAGGATGGTAATACCTGGTGGATATATTTCCGCTAGATTCGACAGCAATGACTATTCCTTCCGTCTTAATGGAATGTGTGAAAAACTGAATCTTATCCTTTAGTAAATAGATGCCTATGCCTATTAAAGCCGTTCCGGCAATAAACAATACAATCCCTGTTGCTAATTCTGATATTTTTTTCATTTTGCTTTCTTAATCAACTTAAGCGCCCAATCATAATGACTCGATGTTGTTGATACAAGATAAGACCCTAAAGAGGTTGTGCCTGTCCATTTAAAACGCTTTTTCTCGAAAAGTTCGTCATTCGAATGTTTTTCAATTAACTTTTGAATTTGCAGGTATGATTTGTTGAGGTCTTCCCGTACTTTTTTGAGTTGGGTGTCATTGTATTTTTGCCAAATTATGCGGTTCAATTCAGGTGCAGTTTTCCAACTATAACCTTTCGCCGGCATTTCGGGTTTTTTACCTTTCATTCCGACTTCGTACCAATCTAAAAACAATAAGTGCCAATGATTTAAATGAGCTAGAACGTCTCGAATGTTTCGGTTCATTGTTCCTTCCGGAAATTCGGAAATTTGTGCTTCTGGCGGGAATGAGTCCACAAAATCATTGAGCTTTGTAAAATTCTTTTGGCCCAATTCTAGTAATTCGTCTTTTGTTCGAGGTCTAGACATTTTTTAAATTTTATCCCGTTTAGAAGAAAAATCCATAAAGTTTTACTGACATTATAAAAATACACAAACCCTGCAAGCCCTAAACCTTTTTTTTATAGAACACATTTTTTCTATGGCTTAAAAGCTATAACCAATACGTAAATGTAAATTGGCAGCCGCATCTCCTTCGTTTTCTGAAAACCCTGCACTTTTTGCAAATGAGTAGCGATAACCAATTCCGAATCCAGCCTCATAATTGAAATGACTTCCGATATTTCGCTTAATGCCCCAAGTGGGGATTATTGTGATTTGGTTTCATAATTTGAAATGACAAACCAATCAGGTAAAAAACTGGTTTTTAAAGAAACAAAATTACCGCCATTGCCCGCTGTATTTCTTGACTTTGAAGCTCTTTTTTCTAAGTTATAATACCATCTTGGCTCCAACGTAATTGTCGGAATTAACAAATAACCTGTTCCTCCGTCATAAAAAACACTACCTCCAAAAAGTCCGGCGTCCAGTCCAACCTCGCTTCTCAAAGCAATTTCATCGCTTAATTTGCTTTCATTGTGTACCCAAACTCCTAAAACGCCTGTCTGTATGCCGAATAGCGATATTTCAACGCTGTCATTTTGAGATTGAGCGGAAAAAGTCAAAGCGAATAAAGTCAAGAATAAGATGGTTTTTTTCATATTTTTTTGTTTTTATTCTAAGAAATTAAATTTCTGCTAGCGGTTAGTTGCTAAGTATTATAAACTTGTTTCGGTTTATTGCTCTCTGGCAGTAAACCTATAAAAATTTATTTATGGATTATTTTCAATTGAAAGTATAATTTAAACATTACGAATGTTGACTATGGGGTATACAAAAGCCCGTTACATTGGCAACGGGCTTGGTATTGTAATTTGAAACAGGCTCTTATTAACTAAGGGCCGCTTTTATTCTTGAAATTGCCTCTTTGATCTCTGCTTCGGAAGCGGCATACGATATACGTATACAGTCCCCGTTACCAAAAGCATCTCCGGTTACGGTAGCTACATTGGCATGTTCTAAAAGGTAAAGGGCAAAATCGGAAGCGTTGTTTATGGTTGCTCCCTTTAAAGTCTTTCCGAAATATGCGGTTACGTCTGGATAGACATAAAAAGCACCTTCTGGCTCGTTGCATCTGAAACCTTCGATGTCGTTCAAAAGCCCTAAAATAAGCTGTCGACGCTCTTTAAATTCATCGACCATATATTGTATACGATCCGGTGATTCGGTCAGTGCGGTGATCACGGCACGTTGAGCGATACAGTTCGCACCACTGGTTACTTGCCCCTGAAGCTTGTTGCAGGCACGGGCAATATAGGTAGGTGCGCCAATATAACCAATACGCCAACCGGTCATGGCAAATGCCTTTGCTACCCCGTTTACAGTCACCGTACGATCGTACATGTCTTCGAAGGCCGCCATGGAGGCGTGGGCAGTTACACCATAGTTAATGTGTTCGTAAATCTCATCGCTTACGACGATAATCTGAGGGTATTTCTGCAATACATCGGCCAAGGCACGTAATTCCGTCTCGCTGTAAATAGAACCACTGGGGTTGCATGGTGAACTATACCAGAGCATTTTTGTTTTGGGCGTAATCGCCGCTTCCAACTGCTCGGGAGTCATTTTGAAATCGTCATCGATAGAAGTGGCAACCTCGACGGGTACACCGTCGGCCAATTTTACGATATCGCTGTAACTTACCCAGTATGGGCATGGTAGAATAACTTCATCACCCTTATTCAATACAACCTGGGCAATATTATATAAAGCTTGTTTTGCACCTGTGGAAACTACAATTTGCGGCCGCTCATAGCTGATTCCGTTATCACGCTTGAATTTAGTGATAATGGCATCTTTTAATTCTACGTAGCCATCAACAGGCGTGTAGGCATTATAATCATCATTTATGGCCTGAATGGCAGCGTCTTTGATGTAACCGGGGGTATTGAAATCGGGCTCTCCTAAACTAAGTCCGATAATATCTTTTCCGGCGGCCCTAAGTTCTCTGGCCTTTGCGGCCATTTCGAGCGTTGCCGAAGGTGCTAGACTGTTTATTCTGTCCGAAAGTTCTTGAGTTGCGAGCGATGGTGTCATAATGAGTTAGGATTAAACACGAACCGGCAAAGCACGTTTTAGTTCAAAAAACATACCTGCGCATCGTGGTGGTAAAACTTCGTTTTTTAGTTAGTGCAATTGTAAATTGGGTCTTTTTCCCAATTCTTTTAAATGCTTGAAGTGCGAAATTATAGCTTTTCTGGTAGTTTTATATTCGTTGTACGGTAAATTAAATTCTTTTGCTGTTTCTTTAACAATTTTAGAAATTTTTGTGTAATGTACGTGGCTGATATTAGGAAAGATATGATGCTCCACTTGATGGTTCAAGCCCCCGGTAAACCAGTTTACGACACGGTTTTTTGTTCCGAAATTCACAGTGGTGAACAATTGGTGTATCGCCCAAGTATTCTTCATTGTACCGCTTTCATCAGGTAGCGGGGTATCGGCCTCATCGACAATATGTGCCAATTGAAATACTACACTTAGAATAACTCCCGCAACATAATGCATAATAAAAAATCCGAGGAGAATTTTCCACCAAGCAATATCTATAAAAACAAGAGGGATGATGATCCAAATGGTGATGTACAATAATTTGGCGATGACCAAGGTGCTCCAATTAAAGGCTTTACTGGGCATTTTTCCATATGACAATTTACGCTTCATATAACGGTACATCTGCTGAAAGTCCGTAGTTATGGCCCAGTTGAAGGTAAGTAGTCCGTAAAGCAAAATGGAATAATAATGTTGAAATTTATGATGTTTTTGCCATTTTGTATGTTTTGAAAAACGAAGTATTCGGCCTGCTTCCATATCCTCGTCATGTTCATGTATGTTGGTATATGTATGGTGCAGTACATTATGCTGTACTTGCCAATTGTAAACGTTACCGGCCAGCACATAAATACTGCTGCCCATAATTTTATTTACCCATTTCTTATTGGAATACGAGCCGTGGTTGCCGTCATGCATCACATTCATACCTACGCCTGCCATACCTACGCCCATGACGATGGTTAACAAAAGGTTTGCCCAGTTGGGCAGGTTTAAGGTGAGTATTAAAAAGTAAGGGGTCAAAAACAGGGCGAACATAATCACCGATTTAACATGAAGCTTCCAGTTGCCCGTTTTTTTAATTTGATTCTCTTTGAAATAATCGTTTACCCGCTTATTTAGTGTCCTAAAAAATTGAGCGGAATCTTTTCTTGAAAATTTTATGGTATTCTGATCCATGATTGTAATCTTTTTGTAAAGATAAGATAAATGCCGTTTTTAACTTTAATTGTTTTTTTGCAAAGCAAAATTTTTCGGCAATGAATATACTATTTTTGCTTAGAAAACAAAGATAGTCATGGTTCCCGAAATTATATTTAAATATTTTCCCAATTTATCAGAAACGCAACAAAATCGATTTTTACTGCTAGAAAAACTATATCAAGACTGGAACCAAAAAATAAATGTGGTGTCGCGAAAAGATATTGATGAATTGTATTTGCGGCACGTACTCCATTCATTGGGAATCGCTAAAATTCAACAGTTCAAACCGGGAAGTTCGATTTTAGATGTCGGTACAGGTGGTGGCTTTCCGGGTATACCTTTAGCTATCTTATTTCCTGAAAGTGATTTTACCTTGGTAGATGCCATTGGTAAAAAAATAAAGGTAGTTCAAGAAGTAGTCGATGGTTTAGAGCTTACAAACCTAAAAGCTATTCATTCACGTGTAGAAGACCTTGATAGTCAACATGATTTTATCGTGAGCAGGGCCGTGGCAGCCATGCCGACTTTCGTTCGGTGGACCAAAGGACGCATAAAAAAGAAGTCAGAACATGAGCGTCGTAATGGAATTCTTTACCTAAAAGGCGGTGACCTTACCGAGGAGTTGCAAGAATACGCGACAGCAGAAATTTTTGAATTGAAACACTACTTTGAAGAAGCGTTTTTTGAAACAAAACGAGTAGTGTATCTGCCCCTTAAATATAAAGGTTAATTCGTGCTTAGGTACTTAGCATTCGGTTAAAGGAATACCTGCAATTTTTGGCATAATTCTTAACACGGTCAAGTAGCGACAATTTTTCCATTTTTGAAATCCTATTTTTCTTTTTTTCTTCCATTTTTTGACACAATTTAAATATTGGGATAGTAAAGTTACGAAAATTTTACAATTAGTTAACGTTAAATTTACATTGATATTGTGTGGTGCGCTATAATGCAACGCAAATAATCGAAAAAAGTATATCTAAATAGTTGAAATTTCGACTGATCGAACTTTTTTCGCTACAACTTCATCTAAAATTCCAAGAAAAATAATGTCAAATGGGTAAGCAGGTATGTTTTTACTTCGGGTTTAAGTTAATGTACGCCTTTTTGTTAACCAGATCTATCAATTTTTGTGAATTAAATGGGCTACTAACGCCAAGATTGCCAATATTTTAACGAAATGTTGCGTAAATACTGGCTTTATAAGTTTGCTCTTCTTAAAAAAATCATAATTTTGGAAATTATTGAATAACTAATTTCTCAACTCAAAAAGTATGAAAAACAAATTTGTGGTCAAGAGAAAGTACCATATCGTCAACTATCTGACTTTATCGGTACTTTTCATTTTCAGCGTATTTTTAATGCCGACGGTACAAGCACAAGATGTAACGGTGTCAGGTACTGTTACGGCCATATCGGATGGGGCGCCCTTACCAGGTGTCTCAATTGTAGATGTTAACGACCCTACAAAAGGGGTAGTTACCGATTTTGATGGTAACTATACCATCTCTTTGGATAATGGGTCGACAAGCCTAAGATTCAGCTACATTGGTTTCAAGGCCATTGTAATTGCTGTAAATAACCAAAGTACGATCGATGCGGCGATGGACGAAGATGTCGCCAGTTTAGATGAGGTGATAGTCGTTGGGTATGGAACGCAAAAAAGAGCGACCGTATCGGGTGCAGTGGCATCCGTAAAGGGTGAAGAACTTACCAAATCACCTACAGTGAACGTTACAAACTCCCTTTCAGGTAGGGTGGCCGGTCTATTTGTCTCACAGGCAAGTGCGGAGCCCGGTAATGATAATGCCACTATTCGAATCAGGGGAACGAATACGTATAACAATACGGGTGCATTGATCGTGGTAGACGGTATTCCCGATCGTGATGGTGGACTAGGTCGTATTAATCCCGCCGATATTGAAAGCATCTCTGTTCTTAAAGATGCCTCAGCAGCGATTTACGGTGCTAGAGCGGCAAATGGGGTAATTTTAGTTACTACCAAACGAGGAAAAACAGGAAAACCTAAAATCACCTATTCATCACAGCAAGGTTGGGCGGCGCCTACTGTAATTCCAAATATGGCCAACGCCGCGCAATATGCCGAATTACGGAATGAACTTGAGGTTTATAATTTAGACCCCAGTGAATGGGGCGCAGCTACTGCGGCTTTTAAAACTCCTACTGCAACTTATGTTAGGCCTGATGGCTCAGAAAGGAACGCCATCTACACTCCAGATGACATCGCTCTCTTTAAAAATGGCCAAGATCCATGGGGGCATCCCGATACAGACTGGTTCGGGGAAACTTTTAAGAGGGGTTCTTCGCAAGAAAAGCATACGATGCAGCTTACGGGGGGTAGTGAAAATTTTAATTATTTCAGCTCCTTGGGCTACCTTAAACAAGATGCCTATTACAAAAATTCGGCTACGGGTTATGAGCAGTATGATCTTCGTGTAAACCTAGACGCAAAAATTAGCGAAGGCATCCAATTCAAAATGGGAGTCTTGGGAAGACAAGAAAAACGTAACTATCCTACACAGTCGGTAGGTGCTATTTTTAGAATGTTGACCAGGGGTAGACCTACAGAGCCTGCCTATTGGCCCAATGGTCTACCAGGGCCTGATATTGAGAATGGTCAGCAGCCGGTTGTAATTGCGACTAGCGATACCGGATACAATCGCAATACACAGGATTATTTTCAATCAAATGCAAGTTTGGATATCAAAATTCCATGGGTAGAAGGATTAACCTTGCAGACCACTGCCGCAATCGACAAAAGCTTTAATAATGGCAAGGTATGGTCCACTCCATGGTTTTTGTATACTTGGGATGGTGAAAATCGTGATGAATCTGGGCTTACCCCAGTACAAAGAGGTCCTGCGGAACCCAACCTTTCACAATATTCGCAAAACCGTTTGAGCATTCTTTTAGGGGCGAACCTCCAATACCAAAAATCATTTGGAGACCATAATATGTTGCTTATGGCGGGTACGAGCAAAGAAACAAAAACCTATGAGGGTTTTAATGCCTATCGCAGGTATTTTATTTCTCCAGCCATCGATGATCTCTTCGCAGGTGGTGCCGAAGAACAAGATGTAGGCGGCGGTAGCGATCGCGCATCAAGATTAAATTATTTTGGACGGGTCTCCTATGACTTTCAAGAAAAATACTTATTGGAATTTCTTTGGCGCTATGATGGTTCCTATCTTTTTCCAGAGGAAACACGCTATGGCTTTTTCCCCGGATTCTCCGCGGGTTGGGTAATTACCAAGGAAAATTGGTTCAGCGAAATGAATAATGATTCCTTTTTAAACCACCTTAAATTAAGGGGTTCTTGGGGGCAGTTGGGTAATGACGCTTTTGATGATTCTGAGTTTCCTGCCAACCAATTTTTGGCAACTTATGGCTTTGGTAATTATGTAGTCAATAATGGGCTAGTAACGACCTTGAGCGAATCAAGGGTTCCCAATCCGGGTATTACTTGGGAAATTGCCACCAACATCAATGTAGGTTTAGATGCCCGTTTTATTAAAAACAAGATGAATCTTGAATTTGATTGGTTCTTAAATAAAAGAACGGATATCCTTACAACACCATCGGCATCCTTGCCATCACTTTCAGGTATATCTCCTCCACGTCAGAATTTTGGAGAAGTCGAGAACAAAGGTTTTGACTTTATTTTGGGTTGGAACGATTACATTGGAGAAGAATTCAGCTATGGGATTACGGTGAATGCAGGTTACGCTAAAAACAAAATCCTCTTTAACGATGAGGCGGAAGGATCTCCCGAATGGCAACGAGTTACCGGTCGTTCTATTGGTGCTCAGTTGATATACGGCTATGACGGTGTTTTTGCCACACAGGCGGATATTGATGCTGAAAGCTTGGATTATTCGGCCTTGGTCAACACTTTACGACCAGGTGATATGAAAATTTTAGACTATAATAGCGATGGTAAGATAACACCTGATGATCGCTTTAGAAACGATAAGAATATCTATCCGACTTTGCAAGGAGGCATCAACCTATCGGCCAGTTATAAGAATTTTGATTTGAGTATGTTGTTTCAAGGAGCCTGGGGAGGTGAAGTATTCTTTAGCTTTGGTGAAGCGGGAACCATTGGTAACTATTTGGAAAGGGATTATAACAATCGATGGTCGGTTGACAATCCGAGCAGCGTTCACCCAAGGATTACCAATAGGGGAGACCAATATTTCAGTAATGGTAACACCTATTGGAGGAACGATACCGATTATATGCGCCTAAAGAATCTTGAGCTGGGTTATAACATACCTCAAGAAATTATTGGCCAGGTCGGTCTTAGTAACCTAAGATTCTACCTCACCGGATCAAACCTGTTTACTTGGACCGATGCACTGTTCGACCCTGAGGGCTTGAGCGGTAGTGGTAGGGACTATCCGGTATCCAAGATTTTAAGTGTAGGATTTTCCGTTTCATTTTAAAAAAAAAAATATTATGAATATTAGAAATTTAATTAATAAATGGGGAGTGGTTTTGCCGCTTATCGCTATAATCAGTTGTAACGATGATTTTACGAACATTACCCCGTTGAGTGAAGTATCCGGATCGAGTGTTTGGTCCGATGCCGGACTGGCAGAGGCGGCAGTTACAGGTATATATAATGGTCTTGGTGCAGGGGGGCTAGATGAACAAATGTTGGCATCGTTGACCGACGAGGCCGTATTTACACATACCAATCGAGGTATCAATACCATTAACGAATCTCGGACCAATTCGGCCGATACGGGATGGGTCAACAATACGTGGGACTGGAATAATATGTATGGCTATATTCGAGATGCCAATTTGGCGATTACCAACTTGGCCGAAGGAGGTGTTGAAGATGCGGAATTGACAAATAGATTATTGGGTGAATCCCATTATTTAAGGGCATATTACTACCAGCAACTACTTCGCTTTTATGGAGGTATACCGATAATTGCCGAACCTTTAGATTTGGATTCGGATTATAGTATACCACGGAACACGTACGCGGAATGTGTTGATTTTATTGTAGCCGATTGTGAAAAAGCGTTTCAATTGCTTGATGGCCGTGAAATGGATGGTGGCCGTGCTAATGGCGCCGCCGCTCTGGCCTTAAAGGCGAGGGTTTTACTCTATGCGGCAAGTGACTTACACGATTTCCCGACAGCATCTGCCAATTCTTCGCTAATAGCAGGCTATTCCAATCCAGAATTGATTGCCTATACATCGGGTGATCAGCAACAACGATGGGTACAGGCCCGTGATGCTGTAAAGGCTGCGTTGGATTATTCCAATGCTGGATACAAGATGGGATTAACGGCTCCGGTTTCATTTGAGGAGGCCGAACAGAATTACGCAGACATATTTTTAGCACGTAACGGTGGTGAAAGCGATATCATTTGGGAACGTCAATATGTTGAGAATACCGGGCCAGGTCGTCGAATAGGGTTATTCAATGGCCCCAATGGTTATCATAACTGGGCAGGAAACGCTCCTATACAGAATTTGATAGACGATTACGCCATGAGCGATGGTTCAGAGTTTGACTGGGACAATCCGGCACATGCAGCCGCTCCATATGAGAACAGGGAGCCACGTTTTTACGCTACAATTCTTTATGATGGTGCCGATTGGAAGCCACGCCCTTCAGATGTAACAGATCGTGATCCTGCCAATCAAATCCAAACTGGGGAATATGATATTATAGGCGCTAGTGGGGTTGAGACTCATTTCGGTTTAGACACGCGTCAGAGTCCCGTTGAGGATTGGAATGGAACCAGAACAGGGTATTACATGAAAAAATTCGTCGAGCCAGACCCGGGCTTTGTGGATCAGACTGGTTTTCAGACGATTCCTTGGCCTTTCTTTAGGGAAACCGGACTGGTACTTAATTATGTGGAGACCCTTTTGGAAACAGGAGACGAAGCAGGAGCTATAAACTGGCTCAATCAAATTAGATTCAGAATTGGGTTGCCGGCGGTAACCGCTTCTGGTGATGAACTAGTGGAGGTATACCGAAACGAACGTCGTATAGAGTTGGTCTACGAAGAACATCGTTATCATGATGTCAGAAGGTGGATGATTGCTCCTGAGAAGTTTGGTGCCAAGGCAAGGGGCATTAAGATAAATGGATCCCTAAAACCCGGTGCCAATGTGACGACCTATAAATACGATCCGGCAAGCTATGATTATACCTATGTGCCATTTGAGGTGGACCCTGGGTTTGAGAACCGCTTATGGTTGGATAAAACGTATTACGTACCAATTCGAGTTGCAGAACTGAATGCAGATACCGCCTTGATTCAAAACCCCGGTTACGAATAAAGTGTAATTGTATTTATATTGAATTATGGCCCAGTGTTTTTAGCATTGGGTCATTTTTCTTTTAGTGGTTCCTTGCGCTACGAATGCTGATGCCCTAATTGCTTGCTCGGCAGTAAAAGCCTTTTGAGTAGTTTAAATAGATGTAGTCTCGTTACTAATGATTTGATAAATAAATTGGAAATACCCTTGTAGCTATTGTATTTTTATGATCAATTGTAAAAGCAATTATTGCAGTTTTAATATGTGCCAAATGAAAAAAGTTTACTTTTTATTTACTTTTCTATTACTAACATTGATTGGGTGTCAAAAGGAATATAAACTATCAGGTCTCGATCCTGAAGGTGAAGCACTCTTTACGAAACTCGAAAATTCGGAAACGGGTATAGATTTTTCCAACATGCTAGATGAGAACGTGGCATTCAATGGTATTCAATATGAATATTTTTATAATGGCAGTGGACTTGCAGTTGTTGATTTTAATAATGACGGATTGAAAGATATCTTTTTTGTATCCGCTTTAAAGCAGCATAAATTATTTCTTAATAAAGGAAACCTCCAGTTTATAGACGCCTCGAATTTGACTGGAATCTTGCTCCATCAAAAGTTCTCGGGTGGAATTACCGTGGTCGATATCAATAATGATGGATGGATGGATATTTATATTTCCAATTCAGGAAAGTATAAAGATCCTGAAAAAAGAAAGAATAAACTGTATGTGAATATGGGGGCGGAGAACGAAAGTCGTATACCTACATTTTCCGAACAAAGTGCAAAATATGGTTTGGATCTAGCCGATTGCTCTACGCAGGCCACGTTTTTTGATTATGACAAAGATGGTGATCTCGATATGTTTCTATTGAATCATAATCCATCAAGCTACCCTTCCGATAAGAGTCTAGCTGAACTTATAACGATGGATGGCGGTATTTCGAACGACAGACTCCTAAGAAACGACAATAATCGATTTACCGACGTTAGTAAAGAAGCCGGTATTGTGCAGAACCGCTTGGGCTATGGGTTAGGGATAGCCGTGGGCGATGTAAATAATGATGGTTGGCCTGATATGTATGTAGCCAACGACTTTACGGGAAAAGACTTTTTTTATATAAATAATAAGAATGGGACTTTCTCCGATAGAATCTTGGAAGCGACCAAGCACATTTCTTTTTTTGCAATGGGCAATGATATGGCCGATATCAATAATGATGGTTGGCTTGATATGATGACCGTTGATATGATGGGGGAAAGCAATTACGATATTAAAACAAGTATGAGCGGCATGAATCCCCAACGTTTTCATGAAACGGTAGCTTTGGGATTGCATCATCAATATATGTACAACACCTTACAATTGAACTCGGGTTATCTAAATGAAAATAATGTACCCATATTTTCAGATATCGCACAGCTATCCGGGGTTTCAAAGACAGATTGGAGTTGGGCCCCATTATTTTTTGATATGGATAATGACGGTCTGAAAGACCTTTTCGTCTCCAACGGTATTAAAAGAGATTTTAGAAATAATGACTTTGTAAACTACGTCAATAAGAAACAAGATTCGATACGCCAAAATAAAAAGTTCGATGCCGAAAAGTACATTGGTGACCTTTTGAACAAGATGCCAACTCGAAAAAAAGAGAACTTTTTCTTTAGAAATCAAGGTAATTTGAATTTTGCAAAAATGAACGAGGTTTGGGGCGATGGCGAAGAAACCAGTTCGAATGGTGCGGTGTATGCCGATTTGGATAATGATGGAGACCTTGAAATTATCGTTAATAATACCGATGATCCAGCTTTCATTTTGAAGAACAATTCTAGGGAACTGGGGTTAGGTCATTATCTTTCCTTACAATTCAATGGGCCTAAAAATAATCGTGATGGCGTAGGTACCCGTGTAATTGTTACAACTGACGATAGTCGTCAGATTCAAGAACATTACTTTACCAGGGGGTTTATGTCGGCAATGAGCCGTGAACTACACTTTGGTGTCGGTGCGGCCAAGACAGCAACCGTTGAGGTAATATGGCCAGATGATAAACATCAGATACTAACTGATGTGTCTGTAGATCAATTGTTGACGCTAGAGTACGATAAATCTGAAATTAATAAATCAAAGCAGAACGAACCCTCAAAGACCCGCTTGTTCAAAAAAAATAGGGTCGCCGGTATTGATTATGTCCATAAAGAGAATGCGTTTGACGATTTTCAAAGAGAAAGCCTTCTGCCTCATAAAATGTCAAATGAAGGTCCGGCCATGGCTATTGGTGATGTAAATGGTGACGGATTGGAAGATATGTACATTGGCGGTGCCTTGGAGAGTTCAGGTTTACTATATGTGCAAAACAGTAGCGGTGGCTTTGCACCTTCGAATGATGATCTTATGCAGGGCACTATTGGTTATGAAGATGTTGCTGCCGAATTTTTTGATGCTGATGGTGATGGTGATTTAGACCTTTATGTGGTGAGTGGCGGCAATGAATATAATCAAGGTTCTCCTAACTTAAACGATAGGCTTTATGTGAATGATGGAAAGGGCGAGTTTAGTTACACTTCTGAAACATTGCCCAATATTGCAATAAGCGGCTCTTGTGTTAAATCGGCCGATTATGATAATGATGGCGATATCGATTTATTCATAGGTGGTAGACAAGTACCAGGAAAATACCCTGCACCTGCTCAAAGTTATTTGCTACGCAATAACAGTAAAAATGGTAAAATTGTTTTCGACGTTGTAACAGGTGGGGTATTCGATGATTGGAAAAACCTTGGAATGGTTACCGATGCCCTTTGGGTTGATTTGAATAAGGACGACTATTTAGATTTGGTAGTTACAGGAGAATGGATGCCCATACGTATTTTTGAGAGTGAAGGGGGTAGAGATTTCATCGAGAAAACGGAAGATTACGGATTGAAAAATACCAATGGTTGGTGGTATAGTTTGGCGGCCGATGATTTTGATCAAGATGGCGATATAGATATCGTGGCCGGAAATTTAGGCCTCAATTATAAATATCGCGCTTCGGCAGAAGCTCCTTTTGAGGTATATGCCGATGATTTTGATGATACGGGAAGCAATGATATTGTTTTGGGTTACTACGATGAAACAAAACTGGTTCCTGTTCGTGGACGTCAGTGTTCTTCGCAACAAATGCCCTTTATAAAAGAAAAATTCCCGACCTACGATGCTTTTGGAAAGGCGGAAATCGGTGATATTTTTGATGAGAATCAGTTGAAAAAATCTGTGCATCAAAGCGCTTATACCTTTGCAACTACCTTTTTTGAGAACAGCAATGAAGGTTTTAAAAAGCATGTGTTGGATAATCGGGCACAATTCTCTTCTGTAAACGATATTCTGGTCGATGACTTTGATGGTGATGGTTATAAAGATTTGCTGTTGGCAGGAAATTTATATGCTTCAGAAGTGGAAACCCCTAGAAACGATGCGTCATACGGCTTACTTATGACAGGCGATGGGCGTGGTGGTTTTCATGCCATGACAGCTGGCGAAAGTGGTGTTATGGTGCAAGGTGATGTCAAATATATTAGGCCTGTAAACATTAACGGGGTCAAAAGCATAGTGTTTGCTAAGAACAACGATGCGCTGGAGGTCTTAACTCTTTCGAGTGGGCAGTAGCTTGAAGATGTTTTTTTAAAGGGTTGCATAAAAAAGCCCATAACCATTTATGGTTATGGGCAATATTGACTATTCAATAGTACAAAGATTTTCGAAGCTTGATAACTGTAAATGCTCTTCTTTGCAGTTCTTGGCGTGGTTGTTTTACCGTAATTATTTGCTCCAAGGGGGCGTAACACCGACAGATCGTGCATAGGCTATGAGCTGCCCCTTATGTTCGCCATTGTGTTCCAAAATAGACAAAAGACCGGCCAGGGTGCTCATTTTGGCAAATCCAAAATCAATTTCTTCATTAAATTTGTCGTTTTCGACCAACATTATTTTTTCAAGTACAAATTCGTTCGACTTTTTAAGGGCCGCTAAAATATTTTCTTTCCCCTCGATTTTTTGAAGGTTCGCCATATCGACATCAGATGGGGGTGCATAGCCCATTTTCGAGGCTAGATAATAGTTGCCGAAGGCAATATGTAAAATTGATTCCCCAACGGAGCGTATGCCTTCTGCAGGTCTCCAATTGTATTGGTCCTCAGAAAAAGCTTCTGCCAATGAAGCCACTTGGCCTTGATTATAGGCTAGTGTACCCTGTAGGGTAGCTTGAACTGAATTGTCTTGAGACCAGAGTGAAAAAACTGAAATAAACGTAAAGAATGCGACTAAATATTTCATGGTGTCTAGAATTAGGTTTGTAGAAAATGAATAGGGTTACCCAAAAAGGGTGTATTAAGATAATATAAATCCACTTCATTATCAAGGGTTTAGAACGGTGTTTTTTTTGATTGAGCTCCAAAGGTTTGTTTTCCTTCTAAAAACACAATGAAAAAGTGCAAAAATAGCCTTCTTGTTATAAATAATTGTATATCAGATATTTGAGTATGTAAATCGTAATATTGTGAAGTAGGGTATTACTTTTTTTAAATACGTTTGAGAGGTGGTAGGCAATCGATTATGCATTCCAATCCCAAGTATCCATTTCGTTAGATATTGGATTGTTGGAAAAACCTATTTTATGAAGGATTTAAAGCTATAGAGGCAACTGAATCACAGTTGCCCCTTAGTTACTCTTTACATTATCCTAAAAACGGATACCGATAATTTTCAGGTGTCACAAAGGTTTCCTTTATCAATCTTGGTGATACCCAGCGTAACAAGTTCTGGGCAGAACCTGCTTTGTCATTGGTGCCCGAGGCGCGAGCACCGCCAAAAGGCTGTTGCCCGACTACGGCTCCCGTGGGCTTGTCATTAATATAAAAGTTTCCGGCACAGTTCTGAAGTGCTTTGGTCGCTTCGTCTATGGCATAGCGGTCTTGTGAAAGCACCGCCCCGGTAAGGGCGTATTCCGAAGTGCTGTCGACCAAGGTCAAGGTTTTCGACCAGTCTTGGTCATCATATACATAAATCGTCACTACTGGGCCGAATAATTCGGTCTCCATGGTCGTGTAGTGTGGATCGGTGGTCAAAATAACCGTTGGCTCAATAAAGTACCCTACCGATTTGTCATACCCTCCGCCGGCTATAACTTCGGCATTTTCATCCTTTTTGGCTTGGTCGATATATTTGGCCAGCTTATCAAAAGACCCTTCATGAATGACGGCCGTGATAAAATTCGACATATCTTCAGGGGAACCCGGTTTGTTGAAAGAGGCTACATCCTTTTTTACCAAGTCCAAAATTTCGTCAGCCGTAGATTTTGGCAGGTATACTCTTGAGGCCGCACTACACTTTTGTCCTTGAAATTCAAAAGAACCACGTGTGATGGCCGTAGCTACCTGTCGTGGTTTTGCAGTAGGGTGGGCAATAATAAAATCTTTGCCCCCAGTTTCCCCTACGATTCGAGGATAGGTCTTGTAGTTATGAATGTTATTTCCGATTTGTTTCCAAAGTTCTTTAAATACATGGGTAGATCCCGTAAAATGAATGCCCGCAAAATCAGGACTGTCCAAAACAGTCTTGGTAATCATTACCGGGTCACCATACACTACGTTTATTACCCCATCGGGAAGCCCTGCTTCCTTAAAAACATCTACAATGACCTTGGCAGAAAAAATTTGGCTATCACTGGGTTTCCATACCACGACATTGCCCATCATGGCCGCACTTGCAGGAAGGTTCCCGGCAATGGCAGTAAAATTGAAGGGAGTTATGGCGTACACAAATCCTTCTAAAGGGCGATATTCTACCCGATTCCAAATACCTTCGGCCGAATCTGGTTGCTCTTCATAGATTTGAGACATGTATTCTACATTAAATCTAAGAAAGTCAATGAGTTCACATGCGGCATCTATTTCTGCTTGGTGTATGTTTTTTGATTGGGCGATCATGGTCGCCGCATTGATTTTTGCCCGATAAGGGCCTGCGATCAATTCGGCGGCTTTAAGAAAAATGGCTGCACGTTGCTCCCAACTGAGATCCGCCCATACAGCTCTTGAAGCCAAGCTGTTTTCTATGGCTTTTTCAACATGCGTTTGTTCGGCAAGGTGGTAATGCCCTACTACATGTTTATGGTCGTGTGGGGGAGACATGGGCCTGGTATGGCTAGTCTTGATTTCTAACGCTCCGATATAAAGTGGAACTTCGATATTCCCGTTATAGTACTCCTTATACTGTTCGAGTACTTCATCACGCTCACTGCTCCCGGGAGCATAGCTTTTGATCGGCTCGTTTATTGCTGTCGGTACTTGAAAAAAACCTTTGCCCATATCAATTGTTTTAGAGTTGAGAAATGGCCTCAAAGGTATAAAAAGGGAAATCGATTAAAAACTAATAAAGGGTTAAAAAACAATCAATTCAGTGCGAAGGGCGCATGAAATTTAAAGGTAGGAATGTAGACCCTGAATTTTTCTGTAGAACTGAAATTTACCATGTTGTAATGTCCTTTCATAGCCCCGATAGGCGAGGCTAAAAGACAACCCGAATTGTAGGTGTGCGAATCGCCTGGCTTGATGACCGGCTTTCTTCCGATTACACCCTCACCATCCAAAATTTCAAGATCGTTCAATGAATCATAGATTTGCCAATGGCGCGAAGTCAATTGAACAGAGTCTTTGCTTTGATTTTCTATGGTAATAGTATAGCCAAACGCAAAATGCATTTTGTAATTTTTGAAGAACGTGCCTTCAAAATTCGTGTGAACTGAAATCTTTATGCCCTTGGTTACTTGTGTAATCATATTGATGGGGTCTAATATGTTATGATATTTCCGGCTACAAGCACTAATATCGAAAACGCAGCCAATATAAAAAAAATAGCATTCAAAAAAAGATATTTAACAATGGTTTTAGAAATCCCTTCACCGTAAAATTTTTTCATAGCATAAAACAGATACACGGAAAAAATAGTTAGAAAAATCCAATTGCTGTTTACACTGAAAATCTTTTCGGTAAAATGACTAATAATGAGCAAGATAAACAACAATGACATATTGTGAAAGCCAAAGATCAAATGATCGGTATAATTGTATTTTTTTCTGGCATAGGCAAGCCAAATGAAGAGAGCGAAGACTGGAAGAAAGAAAAATGTGGCGAATGGCAACCTTGAAATTAAATTACTAATGAAGCTACCGGGTTGTTGCCGAAATTTTGTGATGCCTTTGGCGAAATTAAAGGAAATCGTATTTTCTAAATTATCCGGTATATCATATTTTCGAGAGGCCTGGGCGAGGTCATAGATGGTGTCATTAATTATTAACGTTTCGAAAAAATCTTGCTTTTCGGCTATCCGTGGCAAAAAGGCAGTACTGCTCAGGGAGCGGAAATGAGCCTCCGGATCCAACATAATTATGGAATCTTGTTTCTTGATTTTATCTATGAGCTGTTTTACACCGGTACTCTGGGTAATCGAATCTAATGCTGAAAAGCTGTTATCCTGACTGTTCGGTTCCAATAGGTCCAAACGGGTCAACACATCTTTTTTGGTCTCAGCGCCATACTTGTCAAAACTGTTGTAGTTACCGCCATAATTGATCATCAAAAAATATATGATGGACAGACTTAACAAAAATCGGAACGGGTTAGTGTACGAAACCCTTTTACCGTTAATATAATCTTTAGTAATCTGACCTGGGCGAATGAGCAAGGTCGATAGCGTGCGCAAGAACCTGGAATCATAGGATAAGTAATTTGCAAAAAATTCACTGAAAAAATCATTTAAACTAAGTTTCTTCGTACTGTTGGCCTGAGAACAGTTAGGACAGAATTTATCGTTAAGTTTCAATGGATGCCCGCAATTAAGGCACTCTACTCCGCGATATTTAAGTTGATATCGACCTCTTTTCGGTATGTTCAACCAGTTCTTCATCGATTGCGAATGAAGAATAAATATACGTCAATTAGTTATGTTTCTAGAATTTGCCGAACCAACACCGATGATGCTGTCATAAAGATCTCCGAAATTTCTGTAATAAACCAATATCAGGTAATTGTTCTCGGTGAAATGGAAATTACCTCCAATAGTATTGAGTTCTATCGTTCCATCTTCACGGCGAATGGCATATTTATAGTTGTAAAAGCCCTGTTTTAGTTTTATTTGGGCTTCCATCATGCCGTTGTTTTCGTTGTAGGTCATCTTGTTTTCCTCAATAAGTTCGTAATTGTTATACTTTCCGAAGATATAGACATCGTCTAGATTCAATAATTGATCATAGGGTAAACTGAAATGTACATTTGAATATTCCGCTTCCCTTGAATTATCGTCCCCTTGAAGGGTTCTGATGACGAAATCACCATTAATATCAGGGTAGTAGGTATAGGGTCTGTTGTACCGGTACATGTCGGAAAAAAGATAGTGCTGGTAAATATCGAGCAGTTCGATCTTGGCAATGGCTGCACTTGGGGCCCTAAGGTCTTTGGTATCGAAATTCAAGAATTCGTTGCCACCGAAAAAACTGGTTTCTTCATCGTATTTATAGACCAGTTCGGTGCCCATGGTGAATTGAGGAGGTACGTTATGAATCGCAGTGGGCCAGTAGTAATTTTGCAAAATGGCAATTTTGACCTCTTTTTTAGGGTTGACCAACTGAAAATTATTGGCATTGATCGTAAATTGAACTACCTGTTTTTCGTTCAAAAAGTTAAAATCCCTTGAGCGCTTTACAACGCCTCCGACCTGTACCAAATCTTTATAGATTACAAATCTTCTTGAGAATTGAAGCTCATAGGTGCTGTTATAAATTTCAATAAGATAGTTGCCACTGACTTTTAATCGTACATTGTCATTGGGAATGGTCAGTCTGTAATTTGAATACGGTTGTAAAGTAGTGTAGCTATTTTCGTAATCAATGATCCGCTGGTTGTCGACTCCTTTTAAATATTGTGATTTTAATAAAGATGAGGGGGTCCAATCATAGTCGCAGTGAACAATTTTATAGTAGTAGTCTTGTTCACTTGCCGAAAGGTCATCAAACTCAAGATATATCGATTCGCCAATTTGTGCTATGGGAAATTGGTCTTCGGTCGGCCCTTTGAAAATTATCGATTTTATGTGTTCTGGTGGAGTGACCTCCTCTTGAACTTGCGCAAAAATTGCAGTTGAAATAAGTAGCAGCACGAGCTGTTGAAGAATAATGCGCATTTATATACAATTTTTAGGGCAAAGGTAAACAAAAAGCATACCTAAAAAATTAACATCGTCGTAATGCCCAAATTTATAGTCAATAATTATGAAAACTTTCTTTTAAGTACTAAATTTGCACGAAATTTTAACATAAGGTCTACAAAGATATGTCCAAAGACATCCGAATTAAAAAGGGCTTGAACATTAACCTCGTCGGTGAAGCAGAACAGACCATTTCCAAAGCCGTTTTAAGCAATGTTTACGCAATAAATCTCAAAGATTTTCACGGAATAACACCAAAGATGCTCGTTAAACAGGGTGCTGAGGTGAAAGCAGGTGAAGCGCTTTTCTACAACAAGAACAATCAAGACATGGTGTTTGTTTCGCCTGTCAGCGGTGAGCTAGTTGAAATTGAGCGTGGTGCCCGCAGACGTATTCTGACATTGAAAATATTGGCAGATAAGACCCAAGGTCAATTAGAGCATGCGAAGCTCGATTTCGAGAACGCCTCTGCCGTCGATATTAAGGCTTACTTGCTCAAGGGCGGTTGCTGGCCTTTTGTCAAGCAAAGACCTTATGATATTATTGCCAATCCTGATGATACACCCAAGGCTATTTTTATTTCTGCCTATAGTACGGCTCCTTTGGCTGCAGACTACGATTTTGTGTTGCAGGGAAAAGAAAAGGAGTTGCAGGCAGCAGTGAGTGCTTTAGGTAAATTGACTCCGGGCAAAGTTCATGTGTCGATAGGAAAGTCTTCAGGCTCACCTATGACCGGCTTAAGCGGCATAACGTTGCACAACGTTTCTGGGCCGCACCCCGCAGGTTTGGTCGGTACTCAAATAAATAAAATAGATCCCATAAATAAAGGAGAGGTCGTTTGGACGGTCAACCCACAAGATCTTGTTATTATTGGGGAGTTACTATTGACCGGGAAATTCAATGCCGAGCGTATTGTTGCTTTGGCAGGGTCTTCGGTTAAAGCGCCAAAATATTACAGAACTAAAATTGGAACTGAAATTTCTACCTTTTTGTATGCCAGTGGTGTCAATACCGATAACTTTCGGGTCATCAACGGTGACGTGCTTACAGGTTCGAAAAGCAGACAAGATGGTTATTTAGGGTATTACAATAATACGGTTACAGCGATTCCCGAAGGTGATGATTATGAGTTGTTCGGATGGAACAAACCCGTATTCAATAAAATATCGGCGACCCGTGCTTTGACCTTCTCTTGGTTGCAACCCAATAAAAAATATGAGTTGACCACCAATACCAATGGAGAGCACAGGGCATTCGTGGTAACAGGAATGTACGAAAAAGTTTTTCCGATGGATATTTATCCCATGCAATTGCTTAAGGCATGCATGGTTCAAGATTTAGATGAAATGGAGCAATTGGGCTTGTATGAAGTGGCTCCCGAAGATTTTTCATTGACTGAATTCATTTGTATATCAAAGCAACCGCACCAGCGCATCATTAGGGAGGGGCTAGATTTATTATATAAAGAAATAGGATAAAGATGAGCGATAAAAGATTGACTTTTAAAAAGAGATTGCACATTTTAAAGCATCATTATCGGGACAAGAAAATGGCCCCGGCCTTCAATGCGTTTCATACGTTTTTGTTTGCACCTGATGAAACGACGCACTCCGGCTCGCATGTTCGAGCTGCCGATGATTTGAAACGTACGATGAATACCGTTATCATGGCATTGGTTCCGGTTTTGTTGTTCTCCATGTTTAATGCGGGGTACCAGCACTTTTCGGCTATCAACGGATTTCCAGAAAACTTTTCGTTATGGAATGATTTTCTTACTTGGGAAAACTTTTGGGTAGGCATCACAACCGTATTGCCATTGGTCATCGTATCGTATGGGGTTGGTCTTATCGTTGAATTTATTTTTGCGGTAATCAAAGGTCACGAGGTAGAAGAAGGATACTTGGTTACCGGTATGTTAGTGCCTTTAATTGTTCCTATTGATACACCACTTTGGATGTTGGCCGTAGCCGTTGTCTTCGGCGTAGTAATCGGAAAAGAGGTTTTTGGTGGTACGGGTATGAACATTCTTAATCCGGCTTTGACTATTAGGGCCTTTTTATTCTTCGCCTATCCTACGTGGATGAGTGGTGATAAGGTTTGGGTTCACGAAGCTGTTGATTTGGCGGGTGGTCCCGATGCTATTTCCGGAGAGACGATTTTAGGATTTTTGGCACAGGGTCATGAATATTCCTATTCTATTTCCGATATGTTCTTCGGATTTATTCCTGGTTCGGTAGGTGAGACTTCTACCTTTCTAATTCTATTGGGAGGGCTCTTCTTGATTTTTAGTAAAATAGCCAGCTGGCGTATTATGCTCAGTGCCGTAATAGGTTCATTGGTTATGGGGCTTGCCTTTAACGGGGTTGTTGATCAGGGGTGGATAACCGAAACAAGTAAGTTTTACGGATTGATGAGCTTTGATTACTGGAAACACTTATTGGTAGGCGGTTTGGCTTTTGGTATTGTCTATATGGCAACGGATCCAGTGACAGGCGCACAGACCAACAGAGGTAAATGGATTTATGGATTTTTTATCGGGTTTATGTCGGTGATGATCCGGGTGTTCAATCCTGCTTATCCCGAGGGTGTTTTCTTGGCCATTCTTTTAATGAATGTTTTTGCACCGACTATTGATCACTATGTTATCCGTGGCAATATAAAGCGCAGAATGAAACGTCTAAAAAATGCGACTATTTTACCCAAAGATTCTGAGGGCGCAGCAAAAGAACTTAAAGCAGAAACAATTTAATTATGGCGATCAACACAGATAAAAATTTATACACCGTTGTCTTTGCGGCCGTTATGGTTGTGGTCGTTGGGTCGGTACTGGCCTTTTTAGCTTCGGGCCTGAAAGAAAAAATTGAAGAGAACGAGCGGTTCGAAAAACAACAGAACATTCTATATGCGATGGGTGTTAACGAAAATGCCGATGAAGGTAGTGTTAGTTTTGTTCCTACCGACGTGGTCGAAGGCGAGTTTTCGAAATACATCACAGAGCAATTGGTAATCGATGGTGATAAAACTACACCCGACAATGAGGCCTATCTTATTGACTTGAAGAAACAATTGGCTATAGCAAAGAGTGGTGGTTCTCCTAAGTTGCCTTTGTTCATAGGTGATAAAGATGGAAAAAAGTACTACATCATTCCTATGTACGGAAAAGGTTTATGGGATGCCATTTGGGGCTTTATTTCATTGGATGATAACTTGGTGGTACAAGGCGTATATTTTGATCATAAAGGGGAAACTCCTGGTCTTGGCGCCAACATCAAACAACGTTACTTCATGGATGATTTTTCTGGGGAATCTATTTTGGATGGTACCCGATATGCCGGCATCAACGTAGCCAAGGGCAATAATGACCCATTGAACAAGGAAAAAGACGACAATGAGGTTGATGCGCTTGCCGGGGCTACCATTACTGGTAATGGGGTGTCTGCTATGATACAGGAAAGTGTTCGACTTTATAAACCTTATTTGGAAACCATCAGAACAAAAAAATAAACTATGGCACTATTGACAAAAAAAGATGCAAATCTGATTTTAGATCCATTAGCTGACAACAACCCGATTACCATTCAGGTTTTGGGTATTTGTTCGGCCTTGGCGATTACCGCCGAACTTAAGGCCTCTATCGTAATGGCCATATCGGTAATGTTCGTACTCGGTTTGGGTAACGTGGTCATTTCGTTGATGCGAAATATCATTCCCTCAAAAATAAGGATCATTGTACAGCTTGTAGTAGTTGCGACCTTGGTTATTATTGTTGACCAGGTATTGAAGGCTTTTGCCTATGAGCTGAGTAAAACACTTTCGGTCTTTGTAGGCTTGATTATTACCAACTGTATCATCATGGGTCGGTTCGAGGCTTTTGCTTTGGCCAACGGGCCATGGAGATCGTTTTTAGATGGTATCGGTAACTCTTTGGGCTACGGCGTAATTTTGGTCATCGTCGGCTTTTTCAGGGAATTATTGGGTTCAGGTACGCTATTCGGTATTCCTGTTTTGGGAAATCCTATTGAAAAAACCGGACTTTACGCTACAGGGTATGAAAACAACGGATTCATGATTATCCCTCCGGCGGCATTAATTGTTGTAGGCATCATTATTTGGGTACAACGTTCGCGAAACAAAGCTTTGATAGAAGACAACTAAACAAAATTTAATAAAAGAATTATGCTAGAGCATGTAGAATTGTTTTTTAGGTCCATATTTATCGACAACATGGTTTTTGCCGTGTTCTTGGGTATGTGTTCCTACTTGGCGGTTTCCAAGAAGGTCGCTACCGCCGTTGGTCTTGGAGCCGCAGTTATTTTCGTATTGGCGGTGACCGTACCTTTGAACTGGTTGTTGGATAAGTATTTGTTGCAAGATGGAGCTTTGGCTTGGCTAGGGCCTGAATACGCCGATTACAACCTGAGTTTTCTTTCCTTTATTCTTTTTATCGCTACCATAGCCACTATGGTACAGTTGGTAGAGATTGTTGTGGAAAAATTTTCTCCGTCACTTTATAATTCCTTGGGAATCTTTTTACCCTTAATTGCGGTAAACTGTGCAATTCTTGGTGGATCATTATTTATGCAATCGCGACAGATAGAAACTTTGGGTCTCGCTTTCAACTACGGTGTGAGTTCAGGTATCGGATGGTTCTTGGCGATATTGGCCATTGCGGCGATACGTGAAAAAATTCGGTATTCCAATGTTCCGCCACCATTGAGGGGGTTGGGCATTACATTTATCATTACCGGGTTGATGGGAATTGGTTTTCAGAGTTTTGGGGGTATGTTGACTGGAGGTGACGATGCTGCACCACCGGTAGAGGAAAATACTGCTGTAAAAACTGAGGAGAAAAAAGAAATTAAAAAAGAAATCGAGGAAAAAGAGGTTTCTTATAACGATGTCATAAACAAATAAACATGATTTTAGCTGCAAGTACAGGTGGAACCATATTGATTACCGTAGTCTCATTTATGATACTACTGCTGCTCTTGGTCGCACTTTTATTGTTTACCAAAGAAAAATTATCTCCTTCGGGACCTGTAACCATTACTATAAATGGTGAAAAGAAAATAGAAGTGGGTTCAGGTAGCTCTTTACTTTCTACTTTAGGTAACCAGAAAATATTTCTTCCTTCTGCATGTGGTGGTGGTGGTACCTGTATCCAATGTGAATGTCATGTGCTTTCGGGTGGTGGCGAGGCATTGCCTACCGAGACCCCTCATTTCTCGAAAAAGGAATTGAACCATGGTGCTCGTTTAGCTTGCCAGGTGAAAGTGAAGCAAGACATGGAGATTACCATTCCTGAAGAAGTTTTTGGAATTAAAAAATGGGATGCTACCGTTGTTCGTAATTACAATGTGGCTTCCTTTATCAAAGAGTTTGTAGTGCAGATTCCAGAGGATATGAACTATAAGGCCGGTGGATATATTCAAATCGAAATTCCTCCATGTGAGATAAAGTATTCCGATATTGATATTACGGCTCACCCCGAAGAGCATGAAACTCCTGATAAGTTTCAAGCTGAATGGGATAAGTTTGGATTGTGGCCGTTGGTAATGAAAAATCCTGAAACAGTGGAAAGAGCGTATTCAATGGCTTCTTACCCTGCTGAAGGTAGAGAGATTATGTTGAATGTAAGAATTGCTACCCCACCGTGGGATCGTTCCAAAAACGGTTGGATGACGGTTAATCCTGGGGTGGCCTCATCTTTTATATTTGCCCAAAAGCCAGGTGATAAAGTGGTGATTTCAGGACCTTATGGTGAATTCTTCATCAACGAGTCAGATTCTGAAATGCTTTATGTCGGTGGTGGAGCCGGTATGGCACCCATGCGTTCGCATTTGTACCATCTTTTCAAAACTTTGAAAACAAATAGAAAGGTAACGTATTGGTACGGAGGACGTTCAAAAAGGGAATTGTTCTATTTAGAGCATTTTTATGAATTGGAAAGAGAATTTCCGAATTTCAAATTCTATTTGGCACTATCAGAGCCAATGGAAGAAGATAATTGGAAAGTGAAGGAAAATATTGATGCACCGGGTGATGGCTTCGTTGGTTTTATCCATAACTGTGTGATCGACAACTATTTGAGCCTTCATGAATCGCCTGAAGATATTGAACTTTATTTCTGTGGACCTCCATTGATGAACAAGGCGGTTCAGAAAATGGGAGAAGATTTCGGTATCCCTGATGAGCATATCCGTTTTGACGATTTTGGTGGTTAAACATCACGAATACCGATTTATCGTTGAACAATCATAACTAACAAACCTGACAGATTTTCAAACCTGTCAGGTTTTTTTAGCTTAATTTTAGAATATGGGCAAACCTTTGACAGAACAAGAATTGCACAATTTGGCCATGAATATTGTCGGTAGGGAATTGGAAGCCGAAGGGTTTGAATTCATGGGGGTAAACAGCAAGCCTAAGAAGAATCCACAGTTCGTTTGTCTTAAAGAAAAAGAACTTCATTTTATCGTAGTGCGCAGTGTAAGTTACCCTGAAGATCCTACAAAATATAATCGTTCGTTAATGCAGAAAATGAAAGATCACGCTTCAAAACATGAAGCGCGTACCTATTATGCGGGAGTTGGATTATATAATGCCACAAATCAAGAACTACCTGTATATTTGAATGAAGAATATATTGTACAGTATCACGGCCTTATTGAAATAAGCAATGCGTAGCGTTTTTAGTTTTCTTTGTATAACGGTTTTTATTTCTTGCACTTCGAACGGCACCACCATAGTCAGAAATAGTAATTCTGGGCAAGCGCTGGGCACGACTTATAATATTATCTATCTATCGGATAAAGAACTCGATTTTCAAGCAGAAATCGACTCCGTTTTCAATGCGGTAAACCATTCGTTGTCGACCTATATTCCCGATTCTGATATTTCAAAAATTAATCGCGGTGATTCAACAATTGTTGTTGATGATATGTTTCATGATGTTTTTGTGCTCTCCAAAGATATCCATCAGAAAACCAATGGCTATTTTGATCCTACTGTTGGGTCATTGGTAAATGCTTGGGGGTTTGGTCCTGGGGTGCAGATTAAAATGGATAGTGTACAGGTCGACAGTCTGTTGGAGTTCGTAGGGTTTGATAAGGTTTGTATGACCGAAAAAGGCACGGTAAAAAAATCGAATCCTAATATTTATTTTGATTTTAATGCCGTAGCCAAGGGCTATGCCATAGACCGATTGGCCCTTTTATTCGATTTAAAGGGAATAGAAGACTATCTTATCGAAGTAGGTGGAGAACTAGTGGGCAGAGGTTCGAACAAGCTCAAGGAAAAACCTTGGACGGTCGGTGTTGATGATCCTCAGATGGAGGAGATGCGAAGGATGAAGTTGATGATCGGGCTTAAGAATAAGGCGTTGGCATCTTCCGGTAATTATCGCCATTTTAGGGTAGATCCGGTCACGGGAAAAAAGTATGTGCATACGGTTGACCCCATAACGGGATTCACAAAGAATTCGAACACGTTGGGAGCGACAATTTTGGCCAACACCTGCGCCAAGGCAGATGCCTATGCCACCGCATTTATGGCTATGGATTTAGACGATGCCCTAAAGTTTTTGACCAAGCAGCGCGAGCTTGAAGCCTATATCGTATATCTCGATGAGCAAGGAAATACGCAGGAGTTTATGACCGAAGGATTTAAAGCTTTAGTGATTAAATAAACAAAGTGTTGTTTTGTATCATCGCCATGGTTTTCCTTTGATGCCAAGATTCGGAAATGGGAAAACTACAAGGGGAACTATTTTCTCACGAAAGGTATGATTTCTCCTTTTGCCAACCGGAATTTCTCGATTTCAACTGGGGTCAATGAGGCGGTAAAATCTATTTCTTCGACTTTGAACCCAATACTGCGAAGTTTGTCAAAATAGTCTCTGCCATAGATACGTACATGATCGTATTGTCCAAAGACCTTTGCCCTTTCCCTGCGATCGATAATGCTATCGTCTTCATAAGTTTTTACGCGGGTCAAGTCTTGCGGAATTTGAAAAACACCCCATCCACCCGGTCTTAGCACACGATATAATTCTTGCATGGCTTTGGTGTCGTCGGGTATATGTTCCAAAACATGGTTACAGAAAATTACGTCAAAAGAGTTATCGGAAAACGGGAGCGCACAAATATCGGCCCTCACATCGGCTAAAGGGGAGTTGAGGTCAGTAGTGGTGTAATCTAGGTTGATAAGGCCTCTAAAGCGCTTATAGAAGGCTTGTTCGGGTGCAAAGTGTAATACCTTGTGCTTGGCTGTGAAAAAATCTGTCTTGTTCTTTAAAAAGAGCCACAGGAGCCGATGGCGCTCTAAAGATAGGGTAGAGGGAGAGAGTACATTTTCCCGAGGTTTTTCATAACCGTAAGTGAGAAACTTTCTAAAACTTTTACCGTCTATGGGGTCGGTATATGTATCCCCGCGCATAATAAAGGCAATAAACGGACCTGCCCAATAACTCAATTTAATGAGCAGTGGTCTTGGTACGATATTAAGTATGAGCTTAGAAAGTTTTTTCAACTGGTCATTGCCAACTGTTAGTTGTTCACTTTTTTTCGGAATTCATCCTCTTCATCACTCTTGATGCCTAATGCATCATAAATATATTGAAAGGTAGAAAGCAGCTCTGGCTTACCATCTACGATGGCTACATCGTGTTCAAAATGGGCGCTGGGTTGTCCGTCTGCCGTAAGAATCGTCCAACCGTCTTTGAGTTGCTTAATTCTGCGTGTTCCCATATTGATCATGGGTTCGATAGCTACTACCATACCCTCGACAAACTTTTTACCTCTTCCGCGCTTGCCATAATTTGGCATTTCAGGACTCTCATGTAGTTTTTTTCCAAGTCCATGGCCTACTAATTCCCTTACTACGCCGTAACCATGACTTTCACAATAATTTTGAATGGCGTAGGCTACGTCACCGACTCGATTTCCTTCTCTAAACTCACGAATACCAGCATAAAGTGATTCTTTGGTGACCCGTAGCAATTTTTTGGTTTCTTCTGCAACTTCACCTACTTCAAAGGTATAGGCATGATCTCCATAATATCCATTTTTAAACGATCCGCAGTCAACAGATATAATATCGCCATCTTTTAAAGGTTCATCGTTAGGTATGCCATGAACTACTTGGGCATTCGGACTCATGTTCAAGGAGTTTGGAAAGTCGTACATACCTAAAAATCCGGGTTCGGCCCCATGGTCGCGAATAAATGCTTCGGCCATTTTATCCAATTGTAAGGAAGTAACGCCAGGCTTGATCTTGGAAGCCAACATACCTAAAGTCTTAGAGACGATCAAAGCACTTTCGCGCATCAATTCTATTTCCTCGGGTGTTTTAATTTTTATCATAGCTTGCAAATGTAAAACTTTTGGTTTATTTGTCTTAAACCAAAGATTTCTGGGTCATTAATTTGGGTTGTTCGACCCCCATCATTTTTAATATTGTTGGTGCGATGTCGCCCAAAACCCCATCCTTAATTTCCTTGATATCTTTGTCAACCAAAATCAAAGGTACAGGATTCGTTGTATGTGCCGTATTTGGGCTTCCATCTGGGTTTACCATGGTATCACAATTACCGTGATCCGCAATTACAATGGTAGAATATCCGTTTTTGGAAGCTGCGGTTATAACGTCTTTGGCACATCCATCGACCACTTCACATGCCTTTATGGCTGCGGCCATATCACCTGTATGTCCTACCATATCAGGGTTGGCAAAATTTAGGCACACAAAATCAACTTCGCCTTTCTCCAATTCGGGTATGATGGCATCCCTAATTTCATAAGCACTCATCTCAGGCTGCAGGTCGTAAGTTGCCACTTTTGGAGAGGGGCATAAAATACGTTGTTCACCATCAAAGGGAACTTCCCTTCCACCATTAAAGAAAAAAGTAACATGTGGGTATTTTTCCGTCTCGGCAATGCGTATCTGTTTTTTGCCGGCTTTAGAAAGTACTTCGCCCAAGGTTTCCGAAATATTCGCCTTGTCATAAATTACGTGTATACCATTGAAAGAATCATCGTAATTCGTCATGGTCACGTAATAGAGATTAAGCTTGTGCATATTCTCTTCATGCCTGTCTTCTTGATTCAGTACCTCTGTTAATTCTCTTCCCCTGTCTGTTCTAAAATTGAAGAAAATAACGACATCATCCTCTTGTATGGTGGCCTGCGGTTCTCCTTTGTCGTCTACCATGACAAGGGGCTTTATAAACTCATCGGTAACACCATTATCATAACTCTCCTGCATTGCTTTGGCGATGTCCGTTGTCTTTTCGCCTTTGGCGTTTACCAAAACATCATAAGCCAATTTTACACGTTCCCATCTTTTGTCCCTGTCCATGGCGTAATACCGGCCGATTACGGAGGCTAATTTGGCATTCTTATCAGCGCAGAAAACATTTAGATCGACCAAATATCCTTTGCCACTTCGAGGGTCGACATCGCGACCATCGGTAAAGGCATGAACGAACATTTTGTCAAGACCATAGGCGTGACCGGCTTGAATAAGACCTTTTAAATGTTCGGTATGGCTATGAACACCTCCGTCACTGACCAATCCTAGAAAATGAACAGCTTTATTATTTTTTTTGGCATAGGCAAAGGCATCTCTTAAGACCTTTTCGTCTTTAAGTGTATTTTCCTTGATTGCCAAATTGATTTTAGCCAGATCTTGATATACTATTCTTCCGGCCCCCAAGTTCATATGGCCTACTTCACTGTTTCCCATTTGCCCTGCAGGTAAACCTACGTTCATGCCGAAGGTCAGCAGGTTGGCATTCGGGTAGTTGTTGTATAGTGAATCTATAAATGGGGTTTTGGCATTGTCTATGGCCGAGATTTTGGGGTCAGGTGATTTTCCCCAACCATCTAAAATCATCAATATCACTTTCTTGTGCATGGAATGAATTTTTATCAGGTATCAAAAGTACTGTGTTCTGATACGAATTGCCAATAATTGGACTTTCTTTTTTAAAGCCTCTTTACGAATTTTTGGCTAGGAATTTTGCGCCGAATCATGGCTATCGTTGATAATTTAGCGATTCGTACGATATAACAGCTACAAACGAATCACTTGAAATAAAATTTAATCGGAAAATTTGACGGGTGTAAATAATTCTGTTTTCTGGTTAGAATGAAGTGGATATGAGCGTTAAATAGCATTTTTGATATGTTAAAATTTTGTTATTTCAGGGGATTCGACGTAACAAAATTGAATCAAAAAAGTCTCTTAATAAACAATCATAAATTCATCATCAATTAAAATTCATTCATCATGAAAAAAAAAATTCTTACAGCAATCGCCTGCTGTTTATTGACGGCTACCGTCGTAAAAGCAGAAAGTACAATCGAAAAAAGTAAACTTATCACTGTAACAAAGCCGGTTAAAAAGTTAAATGTATCTTCTTTTTGTAAAGCTATTTTAGAAGGCGACTATGATACCGTAAAACGTATGATAGAACTCGGTGAAGATGTTAACCAAAAATCGCTCGGAATGACTCCGGCCATATTTGCAGCACGCTACAACAAGGCCGAAATTTTGGAGTTGTTGATCGAGAATGGGGCCAACCTGAAAATAAAAAGTGATAAAGGTTTTACCGTTAAAAAGTATGCCGAACTTTCAAATGCAGACGATGCTCTTGCCGTCATAGAAGCGGCCATGGGTATTTAAGTTTGCTATTATCATCAATCAAAAGAAAAAACCTGAAGGCAAGGCCTTCAGGTTTTTTTTATTAAAATATTCACTTCCTATAGTGTTCAAGTAAAAGAGCGAATGTCAAAGTGCTAAAATTCGAAGCCGTTTATGGCTCTGTCGGTTAGCGCATAAAATGCCATCATCAACATTAAGGCACAAAATACCGAATAGGCCTTTAAAATTACGACCGCAATGGTCGGTTTGCAATTCTCGAATGCCTCTGTGTAAAGGTTTTTAAAATGTACTAGCGTTCCCATATAGTTTTATTTAAATGATTAATTAAAGCTATAAGGGTTAAATCTGAGGTGATAAAGATTCTTGGGTGCCGTAAAAGTAAAGAAATTATGCTAAAATGGATGGTCGTTCAACGAAATTACCGGTAGAACAACGGGTACAAATACCAAAACGGTATTGCCCCTCGTTTGTCAAGCTTTTTATCGGATTAAAAGGCGGATAAACTATTGATTTTTATACTTTTCTATAGCTTCCCTTATTTTCTCTATCCGATTTTCGGGATCAGGGTGGGTACTCTGAAATTCAGGTGCCCGGTTGGGACCCGCGGCAGCCTTTAGAATTTCCATTACTCGAATCATTTCATTGGGGTCATAACCTGATTGAAGCATAAACTGAACCCCTAGCTCATCGCTTTCCAGTTCATCGCCCCGACCATTTTTCAATAGGGTGTTCTGCCCGATACTACCAACGATGCCACCGGCATCGGCACCTACCGAAGCGCCCATCGATATGGTTTTCCAAAAACTGCTCTCGGCGATACGTTCGGCCGAGTGTCGCCCGATTACATGCCCAATTTCATGGCCCAGAACACCAGCCAATTGTGCTTCGTTCAATTGTTTGAAGAGGGCATAGGTGATAAAAACGGGGCCGCCGGGAAGGGCAAAAGCATTTATGGTCTGATCGTCGGCCAATAAATGAAACTCATATTTATAGGGTGTTTCACTGGCTATACTACTTTGCACCAATCGGTTTCCGATTTTGTCAACTTGGGCTTGAAGTGCCTCATCAGGATAAAGTCCACCGTATTCTTGGGCAATTTCAGGGGCACTCTGCAGACCAATGGCTATTTCCTGCTCTGCCGACATGTCAATAGTCTGGGTTCTTCCGGTATACGGATTTGTTTCTTTGTTACTGCAGCGCTGAACATAGGCGAAGGCGACAATAGCCAATCCTATTAAAATGCGTATTTTCCAATTGCCTCCTCTCATGTTCGTTGTAGTTACCTATGATATTTCAATATACGAAAAGCCTATAAAAGTTCTGGGTTTATATCGAGTATATTATTTCGGATATAATCTCTGATAAACCCTGTGGTAAAATGTTCACTGCCTAAAAAATCTTCTTCCTTAAGCAAAATAGGAATGTTTTTACCCCTGAATTCTGTTAACATTGGTATGGAAAGCGGTGCATAGCTGTAATGCCAAGGCTCATATTTGAATCCTTTTCTCTTGGGTTCATCGGTATATACCAAATAGAAGTCGAATTTTTTTGAATTTTCATCCATCCATTTTTTGAAATCTTCGAAAGGTCCTCCGGCCTCGAACTTAGAGGGAACCAATACGTCGCCATCTACCTTGCGATATCCATCTATAATATCGATATCGGTGCCCCAGTGATGTCTGCTTGTGCCAGGAATCGTAGAATATTCAATAATTTTATCAATGGCCGCCAAGGGTTCCATGCCCTTATCGGTATAGGAGATATACTTGCGTTCAAAAATAGCGGCCTGTCTGTCAAAACTTCTGTAACTTGATACAATCTTAATATCGATGCCGTCACTGTAAGCCGCTTTTTTCATTTTCAAAAAAGCATTATGTGCCGCTTCCCTAAGGTTGATTCCTTTACCAAAGAGTTCAATATCGGCTTTTCCCATCAATTCCAAGATAGAGTATTCCCAATCTCGTTTTTGTGAAAGTGCTACATTCGGCAAGACTGTGAGGGCCAAACCTGTAAAAATACTTTTTTCGAGAAAAGATCTGCGTTGCATCTGTTACAATTTAGGGTTTTGATTTAATTCCTTGAACAAAACTTGATGTGTTCCTATGTCAGCTACTTCAAAAATACTGCCAATTCTTGAATATCCCAGTTTTTCGTAAAAACCAAAAGCGTTTTTGCGGGCGTTCATCCAGATGAAATCGATATTTCTATCGGAGAATAATTGTTCACCAAACGAAAGTAACTGTTGTCCGTAACCTTTATTCCAATGCTTTTCCAACACGGCCATGCCGCGAAGTTGATAGGCATCGGTCAAGGAATGGGTCATGTGGTCTTTTTTGAAGAATGAGCCCACCGCGACCAAGGTATTATCATGAAACCCGCCTAGGTGTACCGTAGTTTGCAATTCATCACCTTCAAAACGGCAATCTTCCAAGGTTCCGCCTTTTCGAAGTTCTTGAAGACGTACAGTATATGTTTCTTCGTGCGTAATAGGTTGTATCGTATAGATTTCCATAGAAATTGATTGTATTCAGCTGCGATTTTAGGTTTTATCGCTCTACTAATAAAAATAAAGATTTCACTCGTTCAATAGTACCGGAACTATAGTAGCGTACTTACCATTGATTTTTTTGACATTGCCCGTATTTCTATCTTGGCTCATTGGAGGAAATATATAGGTAACCCTGATGTTTCTGTTTTAAGTCGTTGAAGGTAATGATGTAAAAATAAATTCCGGTGGGCAAACCTTCACTTTGCGTTATAACCAACCCGTTATTTGCTATTCCATTAAATTCATTGTCATAATTTTTTTTGGAATAGACCAATATGCCGTAGCGATTAAAAATTTGAAGTTCATTGCTAGCAGAATTTTCAATACCATCGAAGACAAGAAAATCGTTTTTACCATCACCGTTCGGTGTAAGGAAATAATTGTCTAGTTCTATGGTCGCAAAAGTCTGTAATTTGTCATTGTTTCCTCCGATGGTAATAATTTCATACTCGTCGGGTATAAAGGCTTCCGAGGTTATCGACCCATAGGCCATACCGCCTTTGACATCGGTGTTTCCTAGGTTGATCCACTGCTGTTGGTCTTTGCTCCAACCAATCACCTTTAAGTCACTTATGAAGCCTGCGATGGCATCGATATTGCTCCATTCGTCCCAACTCAATGTAACCTTGCCCGATACGGCGCTCTCTAAATCCCAAAATTCCTTCGCGTTTACGGCCAAATATTCCGTTTCGGTACTGCTTGGGTCGAAGCTTTTAGGGAAGGTCGAAGGGGAAGCCGCATTTTCAAAGAAATAGGCGCAATTGGCAAAAGGTATGTTTGTTTCGGAGACTAAGCTTAACGGACGTAATCTTTCGTCATCACCGACCGGGAAAGTAAATGTACTCTTGCCCGTCATTGCAGCGTACCCGTCTACCAGGGAAACCTGGTTTTCGCCTACATAAAAGGCATTATTGATAAAATGCAAATAAGTGTCCGATTGACTCCTTGGGGTGTATATGTTTCCAGTAATGAAATTGGCATTGTTTAAAATATCTATGGGTATTTCCAAATAGAGTCCTTGGTCGACAATTATTTCAGTGTCGTAAAGTGTGGGTCGGGTAGTGCCCGATACCGTCAAACTTCTGTCGTCGCCATAGAAACCGACCAAACCCGTATTATGACTCAAAAGGCCATCATTGGTCACATCAAGATGAAAACCGACGGATGTCGTTCCATGAATCTGCATCGAACCGAAGTTGTGCAAAGCTTCTTGCGACATGGCCAATTGCGTTGTTAACAGGGCTAATATAATTCCTTTCATGAATTTAGGTTTGCAGGTTTTAATAACCGAACTCAAAAGTCAGTGATGTATAGGATTGCCTATTGGCCCCACCGACCGTTCTACAGGCCCATACTAACAGGTCGTTTTCCTGGAGTTGAAAGTTGACTGTATGCGATTCTATTGAAATAACGGTGGATCCAGTAGTTATAGTGTAGGTACCTATTGATGTATAGGAGCCTCCACGCAATACTGACAAATTTATATATTGTGAACCTGATGGATTTGAATTAAAATCGTTCTTCATAGTAAATTTGACCAATTCCATATCCGAGGTAATCGGTATGCCTGATTGGCCGGCCGTACTATAAGACGGGGTCGTCGATGTGCCTTTATTCTGGTTCCAATTTTGATAGGAAGTACCATATTGGTCGTGAGTCGAATACCAAGTGTTGTTGTAGAAATATGCCCTTCCGTGTATTGTTTCCAATAGCTTACCCGAACCTAAAGCAGGAATGGCCTGCTCACTTATTTGCCCGGTAGTAGGATTTTTTACCAAGACCTTGGTTGCGGCCGATATGGTTGGTGTATTTATAATACGGGCAGTTCCGTTAATATCGGCGGTATACTCGGGTGTAGATGTGTTAAATCCGACGTTACCCCCATATTGTAAAAAAAGCCTGTAATCGGCAATTCCTGTTTCGACAAAATTTAAACCTCCGCCCAGTATATTCCAGTGCCATTTTGATGTACCTGCGGCGTCTTGAAATGCCAATACATCATTGCCATTGGCCCTAATCACCAATGGATGGTTATTGAAAATATTGGCGCGATTGACGAGCACCTGCCCACGATTGTTGACCAATCTGAGTTTTTCTGTGTTATTTGATTTTAAAATTAAATCTTGGGCATCTTTAGAACCTATGAAATTCGATCCCGATGAGGTTCCTGAATTTCCTGAAATACCCCAAGAATTAGAGTCTCCGACGGCGCCCCAATTGGACCCGTTATATTGAAATACCTTGCTTTCGGTCGTATTATAAAGTAATGAACCTTCTACGGCATTTGAAATGGCATTCATCTCGGTGGTCGTTGCCTGAGTAAGACCGAGTAATAGGGTACCGTCAATTTGTGCTTTGGATGAACCCCAGCAGAGCACTAAAAATAGAAGAATGTGAATTTTTTGCATGGTATATTTTTATAAATCTAAAATGGTAAACATAAATTCTGAATCAAATCGGCTTCTATCGGTACCACCATTATCATTGTCCCCGATTATGACCTCAAAACTTGTTGTTGTTTGGTTGTTGTACGAGATGCCGGGATCATCATTTCCTACACCACCTCTCCCGGGTTGAGTCAATTGAATAATGTAGTTGGCATCTGAAACGGCCCCGCTCGGTAGCGTAACACGATAATAGCCCTTGCTAATTCTAGTGGTGGTAACCCCAGGTGTTGCTTTGGTAACCGTACCTGTAGATGCAATTTTTCCGAAGGCTTTGATCGGACTCATTGAATTTACCCATTGTGTTCCCGTAGCGGTAGAACTAAGTACTTGCCCAGATGTACCAGGAGAGTCACTACTATCTAATACCGCGCCTTCCAGCTCTAAGGTTTCATTCACTATAACTTTGGTGTTACTTGAGTTTTCGTCAATTTTTAAAGCTTGGATTCCACCAACAGTGAAGCCGATTTCGTCAGCAGCAGGTCTATACATACCCGTATTGGTGTCACCATGAAATCTATATGATGGTTCATTAACGGTTCCATTTGAATTTAGAATTCCTTCAGAACGAATAGCACCTGAAACGTGAAGTTTATTTGTAGGACTTGCAGTTCCTACACCAAAACTATTACTACTATTATTCCAAAATAATTGGCCGTTATTATCGGTCGGTTTTCCATCAGCACCTGCAAAAAATACAGAACCTGTGGTTCCAGAATGTGCTAAATCAGACAGCGGAACATCTAAATCTCCAGTAGCGTCGGATATTCTCAAGTAATCTGTTCCAGAAACGGTTACCGCGGAAAAACCTGTATTTGTTTCATTCGAAATACTTCCATCAACTTCAGTAAAATTATTGTAAATACCATAAGGTAA
The DNA here is from genome assembly GCF_900103215.1 of Kriegella aquimaris. Taxonomy (GTDB): domain Bacteria; phylum Bacteroidota; class Bacteroidia; order Flavobacteriales; family Flavobacteriaceae; genus Kriegella; species Kriegella aquimaris. The sequence continues at coordinate 429 of NZ_FNGV01000004.1, read as the reverse complement.
TGTTGCGGAACCATCTCCTGTAATTATTATGTCAGAATTACCTGCTACCATTTTGGTTTCGGTACCATCCGCATGTAAAGATGATAAATTAACCGTTCTACGAGGGACTACGGATTCTATACCAATTTGTAACTCAAAAGTAGAACCATTAAAGGCGAAAAAATCAATTTCCTGATCATCGGTATTTACTGTATGTGCACCATCAACAAATCCCATTGTTTCAATGTCGGTTTTTGATAATTGTGTATTAGTATCCACAGTATGTGCTCCGGTGACAAATCCCATACCTTCGATTTCGGTCTGGTCGGCGTGGGTATCGGTGTCAACAGTATGTGCACCATCAACAAAGCCCATGGTTTCGATTTCGGTTTTTGATAATTGTGTATTGGTATCAATTGTATGCGCTCCGGTGACAAATCCCATTCCTTC
>NZ_FNGV01000005.1 GCF_900103215.1 Kriegella aquimaris | reverse complement strand
TGATGTCGGAAAGCAGCCCTACTACGTTTTCCTTTTCTTTCATGGTATTTCTTTTTAGGGTTTTGCCCAAATTAGAAGGGCGGGTACCGTCAAAAAAAGTTCGAGCCAGATTTTAACATCCAAGAATGGTGTTTTTTGAAGAATTAAGAGAAGATGGGTCGTTTTACTGAAAATAATTGAATCAAGGGATTTTGGTCAATATTACATAGGGCTGTAAAAGGTTCGATTTTTAAGATCATCTTTCGAAAAATGAATCCGCTATATCAACGCTGTCATTTCGCTAATGAATGGTTGATTATAAAAACGCTTGCCAGTAGCATTATACATTGCATTGGCCAATGCAGCAAAAATCGGTGGAAAAGTCGGCTCACCTAAACCAGTTGGGTCAATATCGTTTTCAACGAAATACACATCGATTTCTTTCGGAGATTCACTCATACGAATCATTCGGTAGTTGTCAAAATTACTTTTCTGAGGAACTCCATCTTTAAATAGAAGTTCTCCATATAAAGCATTCCCTATTCCATCTACAATTCCACCTTCGCATAGGTTACGAGCTGCATCAGGATTGATTACAATTCCACAATCAATGACACAAGTAACTTTTTGAATGTTAGGTTGGTTATTTTCCCATGTAATGTCAACAACTTGTGCAGCATACGAATTATGACAGAAATAGGCTGCTACACCTCTTTTTAAATCAGAATTGGTATTGTCCCAATTTGATTTTTCTTTTACCAATTTCAGAACGCCAGCATAGCGGTCTGCATCATAATCCTTTTTTTCGCCTACCGGATTCTTTGTTGCGCGGTTTAAAAGTTCCAAACGAAAATCGATCGGGTCTTTTCCTGCGGCTTCCGCAACTTCATCCAAAAATGATTGTTCGGCACTTGCCATAAAGTTAGAGCGCGGTGCTCGAAAAGACCCGATTGTAATATTGGTGCTAATTGTCCAACTTTCGGCTAGGTAATTGTCTACTGCTCCCGCTGGAAACCTATCTGGGTACAAGGGACTTTCAGGAATGCCTCCGGCATTGATATGAACAGCTGTTAAATTATTTTTTGAATCCAAAGCAGCTTTATAGGTAATCTGATAAGCCGGGCGATAAATACCGCCGGTCATATCATCTTCACGGGTATAGACCAATTTTACGGGAGCCTTCATTTTTTGGGAAATAACTGCCGCTTCCAAAGCCCAATGGGCATAGGAACGCCGCCCATAGCCACCTCCAAGTCGTGTCAATTCGATGTCTATTTGTTCAACAGGAATTCCTAATCTGGCCGAAATAGCCTGTTCCGTGAGCTCCGCTTTTTGAAGAGGTCCAGATAGTTTGGCACTATCACTTTTCACATCAGCGAAAAAGTTCATAGGCTCCATACAGTTGTGCGCCAGAAAAGGAGCGGTATAGGTTCGCTCAACGACTTTTGCCGCATTTCGGAAAGCTGCTTCTGGATTACCATCCTTGCGGACGACTTCCGCTTTTTTGGAACCCATTGCTTCCATCTGTCCTTTATGGTCCGAGCTACTTTCCAATCCCGAAGGGATCGTAAGGGTCTGCTTTGGCCCTCGATAAGGCTGCCTTGCTTCTGTATAGGTTTCAAAAGGTTCCCATGCAACCGAGATTGCTTTTTTGGCGTTCATGACCTCCCAAGTAGAATTGCCTACTATGGCAACCACTTCGAGAAAGGTACAGGTATCAAAATGTTGCCTTTCGTAATCATCATCGAGAACTTTAATCGTAAAAACATCTTGAATACCCGGCATCGATTTTACCGCCGCATCATCGACAGATTTAAATTTCATCCCGAAAGCAGGAGGATGCACGATCATGGCGGTCAACATACCTTCGCTAAAGGTATCAATTCCGAACAACGGTTTTCCGGTCATGATTTTGAGTCCGTCTACATTCTTTTTGGAAGTCCCGATGATTTTAAAGTCATCGATCTCTTTTAATTCCACTTCCTCAGGAATAGAAACTTGAGCCGCTGCCGAGGCCAGTTCGCCGTAGGATGTTGATTTTTCAGTTGGTTTATGAAGTACTTGCCCAGATTCCGTGGTAATTTCTTCAAAAGGAACCGACCATGCTGTTGCGGCTGCCGCTTTTAGCATGTGCCTCGCGGAAGCCCCCGCCATGCGAAGTCCTTCCCAACTCGTTCGAATGGCTTGACTACCGCCTATGAACTGACGGTTGTACAGATCGGTGTTTAGGGGCGCTTGTTCAACGATTACGTCCGCCCAGTCTACGTCCAGTTCCTCCGCAACGATCATGGGCATGGCGGTCTTTACATTCTGACCACCTTCGGGATTCGGTGACATGATAGTAACTTGACCATTGTCCGCTATTTTGAGATACCCATTAAGTTCAAACCACTCCTTGGGTAAACTATTGACTTCCTCTGCGGTCATTTTACAGGATGCCAACCAGTTAAAACCTAGCATCAAGCCGCCTCCGGCCAAAGCCGAACTTTTAATGAATGAACGTCTGCCTATAGCTGTTTTTACAAGGGTCATGCTCTAAGTCTTATTTAAATCCAGTATAATCGGTTATCCTACTATTTGTTTTTCCGTAACAAAGGGTTGTCGGTAATGTCGCTGTCCCGTTGCTTTATAAAGTGCATTGGCAACAGCACCAAAAATTGGAGGAAACGGTGGTTCTCCCATTCCTGTCGGAGCAATTTCATTTGCTACAAAATGTACCTCGATTTCTTTTGGGGCATCGCTCATGCGAATCATTTGATATTGATGGAAATTAGTTTTTTGGGGTACACCATCTTTAAACGTCAACTCGCCAAAAAAGGCATTTCCAATGCCGTCCGTTATGGCACCCTCGGCCATGTTCGTAGCAGCATCGGGATTAACTACGATTCCACAATCGATAGCACAAACCACTTTTTCAACAACGGGTTTTCCTTCTTCCATCCGAATATCCAGAACATGCGCAGCGTATGAATTATGGCAGAAGTATGCGGATACCCCTCGATGTACATTTGCCGGGGTTTGATTCCAATCCGATTTCTCCCGCAACAATTCCAAAACCCCTGCATAGCGTTCGGCATCATAATCATTTTGCTCTCCGACTGGATTTTCCTTGGCACGTTTTAAAAGATCCAATCGAAACTGGATAGGGTCTTTGCCCGATGCTTCCGCAACTTCATCCAAAAAAGATTGCTCGGCACCTGCCATAAAATTGGAACGGGGTGCCCGGAATGCCCCAATGGTAATATTGGAATCAATGGACCATTCTTCGGCCAAATAATTGTCCAAAGCACCAGCCGGAAAACGATTGGCAAACAATGGACTCTCAGGAATTCCACCAGCCTTAACATGCAAGGCAGTCAGATTATTATTTTGATCCAAGGCAGCCCGATAGGTCGCTTGATAGGCGGGACGATAAATACCATTGGTCATATCATCTTCACGGGTATATACTAATTTTACCGGTGCATTTACCTTTTGGGAAATCAATGCAGCTTCCACGACATAATGGGCATAGGCCTTACGACCAAATCCACCACCCATTCGAGGCATTTCCATAGCGATGTTTTCCGCAGGAATTCCCAAACCAGAAGCAATTGTCGGGACAATTAAACTTGGAATTTGAATAGGCGCGGCAATCTGTGCTTTGTCTCCTTCCACATGAGCAAAAGCATTCATAGGCTCCATGCAATTATGGGCTAGAAAGGGAGCGGAATAGGTTCTCTCTATAACTTTCGCGGCATTTTTAAAAGCCTTTGCAGGGTCACCATCTTCACGGACTATTTTACCGGGCCTACTAGAAAGTTCTTCCATTTTAGCCTTATGACTGGCTGAAGATTCCAAACCGGCAGGAATATTTTTTGTTTCCTTACCCCGAAACCCTGCAATCGTTTCGGAATAGGCGGCAATGGGTTTCCATTCAACTTTTAATTTCTTTTTGGCCTGTAACACTTCCCATGTCGAATTTCCGACTATTGCGACTATTTCGGGGAAGGCATTCGTATCGAAACCGCCTTTCTCATAACCATCTTTAAAACTTTTGATTGCAACTACATCTTTTATTCCAGGCATTGCTTTTGCCGCACTATTATCAACAGATTTCAAGGTCATTCCAAAAGCGGGTGGATGCTCGATCATAGCGATCAACATGCCTTCTTTTTGGTAATCCAATCCGAACATCGGTTCGCCAGTAACGATGCGCTTCGCATCGACATTTTTGTGGGATTTACCAATGATTTTAAAGTCTCTGACCTCTTTTAGTTGCACATCTTCAGGAATGGTAATTTTAGCAGCGGCTGAAGCCATTTCACCATATGCCGCTGATTTTTCACTTGTTTTATGATAGAGTACACCATTTTCCGTTGTTATTTCTTCTGCCGGAACCTGCCATGCTTCCGCGGCTGCCGCCACCAACATGTGTCTTGCAGAGGCACCTGCCATGCGAAGGGGTTCCCATCGGGTCATGATACCACGACTACCACCAGTAAATTGCATTCCATATTTTTCCGCGTGATAGGGCGCTTGCTCCACAACGACGTTTTTCCAATCGATATCCAATTCCTCGGCGACGATCATGGGCATCGAAGTGCGGATGTTTTGACCGAATTCAGGATTTGGGGTATAGATCGACACTACGCCATTGTCCCCGATTTTTAAATACGAATTCATCTCGAACCACTCCTTGGGCATGGCCAAAATTTCTTCTTCGGTTTTGTTCTTGCAAGAGGCCAGCCAATTAAAGCCGAGTACCAATCCTCCGCTTGCAAGGGTAGTTGTCCGTATAAAGGCGCGTCTGCCTATTTTTGTTTTGATGAGTGTCATTTTATGAGATTTTTAGGGGTGCTCAACGCTTAAGCGTTAGCAGAGTTTGCTGCGATTTTAACTGCTTTTTTAATACGGGTATACGTTCCACAACGGCAGATATTTCCATTCATGGCGGTTTCGATTTCGGTGTCCGAAGGATTCGGGTTCTGTTTGAGCAAGGCGGAAGCGGTCATAATCTGTCCCGCTTGGCAATAGCCACATTGGGGCACATCGATTTCCAGCCATGCCTTTTGCACGGGATGGTTTCCGTTTTCGGACAGTCCCTCGATAGTCGTGATTTCTTTGTCCCCAATTGAGGAAACAGGAAGTTGACAGGACCGAACCGCATTGCCATCTAAGTGTATGGTACAGGCACCACATTGTGCGATACCGCAACCGTATTTCGTGCCGACCAACTTGATGTGGTCTCGTAAAACCCAAAGCATGGGTGTTGTTGGGTCGAGGTCCACCTCTTGTTTAGTTCCGTTGATGTTGAGTGTAAATGATGCCATGATATTCTTGTTTTTATAGAGACTGTTCTAAAGTTACTGATTTTATGGAAGTTCGTTTTTTGTAATTCTGTTAAAAAAAAGTGTTCTATTGGTGTAAAACATTTATTTGCTTCAGCCATTTTTGCACCGCTTCCCTTACTTCGACTTCCCGTTTTCCCTCCATCACAAAATAAATACCGTCCCTTTCCACGCCGCCTTCGACCGACAATTCGTTAAGAATGGAGCTATTCGGACTCAGCTCTTTTAGCGTACTCAGGCTGCTGCCAAGTCCATAACCAGCATTAGTATTGAAGGGAATGATAGTTTTACCCTTCAAATCGTTTTCATTCAAAAAACTTTTCATGGGTGGTGGCAGTTGCATGCCCCAAGTAGGGAATCCGAAGAAGATGGTGTCATATTGTACCATATCCACCTTCGTTTTTAAGGGAGGCAAAAATCCGTTTGCATTTTCCTCGGCCACCTGTTTTACGATGGCATCATAGTCTTCGGGATATGGGTTTTCCAATTCCACGGCAACCAAGTCGCCACCTACTTCTTTTTGAATCATTTCGGCAACCGTTTTGGTGTTGTTGGTACGGGAGAGATAGAGGATAAGCGTCCTTTCGGAACTTTGGAAATTTCCTATTGCACCGAACTTTTCCACCTCCAAGTCGGCTAAGCCCAGGGAAATAAATAGATACAATGTGTAAACCGCAAATTTCATGAAATCGAATTATTCTAATCTCTGGTAAGAAGTTTACTAAAGGTCAAATCGGCCAATTGCCAGTTGTCATTTTCCTTTACATAGACCTCCGTAACCATAAAAGGGTTGGTTACTTCATTATTACCCACGACAGCCAGCAAAGTAATTCGATTCCAAAGAATAGCGGTTTTGTCATTCAAAACTTCTACCATTGTTTCATGGACATCCGCCTCTTTATAATGGATGCCGCCACTTCGGATAATATCCACTTCCCGATCTTTGCCCCAAGTACCGCCCATGTGCACGAACTTGGCCTTTTCATGAAAGAGTTCCGCCAGTTTATCCGCATCCTTGTCGGCCATCCATTGCCATTTTTGTTGGGAGAGTTGCTTGATTTCCTGTTCGATATCGGCGGATTGCGCCATGGCTATTGGTATGCTAAAAAAAGCGACCAGTACGCCTAAAATCAGTTTTTTGTTTATCATCGTTTTTTTTTTTAGTGTTCAATTTCATGGGTGTCGCGTACACTGCTAAAAGTCAAATCCAACAACTTCCAATCGTCTGCTTCTTTCTGATAGAATTCCGTTACGGTAAACTCATTTTTAACGTCATTTCCCCTTACGTGCGCGGTAAGCGTAATGCGGTTCCAGAGTACCGCCGTGTCATCCCCAAAAACTTCTACGGCTACGTCGTGAACCTCGGCATTTTTATACCAAATGCTTCCTGATTCGATGATTTCCAGTTCCCGTTCCTTTTTCCAAGAACCGCTCATGTGTACGAATTTGGATTTGTCATGGAACAACGAAGCCAATTTGTCCACATCTTTATCCGCCATCCATTGCCATTTTTGTTTGGAGAGTTCCTTGATTTCTTCTTCGATGCCGTTGCCTTGAGCGAAAGATGACGCACTAATTAGAATCAAAAAGATTCCGAATACAAGATTTTTCATTTTTTAAGTGTTTAAAAGTTACTACTGAATACTATTATTTATTGCAATGAGGTATACTTTTTAATGGGTCATTAACAAGTTTCCCAAACCTATGGAAAATTTAAGATAGTCGGGTTACCTGATTTACGGATTTACCTACCATTTTTACTGATTTTGATGGGCTATATGGTTTATTCACAAAACATTAACTAAATTCGGAAAAAGTAAAACGCGTATGGCCTTAACTAAAGATTTGATAAAGGTGGATGACTATTGCTCAAAATTCAATCTGTCAACCTTGCACCCGTTGGTCAGTGTGCATGATTTGTCGGAAGGTACCTTGGATGGGCGGGAACATGCCGATGCCGTCCGCTATCATTTTTACGGTATTTTCCTGAAACAAGGGGAGGGCTGTATTTTAAGATATGGCCGTCAGAACTATGATTACCAAGATGGGACCTTGGTGTTTTTGGCACCGGGACAGGTAGTGCATGTCGGGCATATCGATGCTAGTTTTAAACCGGCCGGCCATGCACTTTTGTTTCATCCCGATTTGCTATGGGGTACCCATTTGGCAAAAACAATGACCGAGTACTCATTTTTTTCCTATCTATCCCATGAAGCACTCCATATCTCAAAAAAGGAACGGCAATTGGTGTTGGACCTATTTGATAAAATACGAACTGAACTTTCCCACGGAATAGATAAGCACAGTAAAGAACTCGTCGTTGCCAATATCGAATTATTCTTGAAATACTGTATGCGATTCTACGATCGGCAGTTCATTACAAGGGAAAAGGAAAATCTTGGCGTTATCCAACGGTTTGAAATTTCTTTGATTTCCTACATCCAAACAGGAATAGCCAAGGAGTTGGGAACCCCTTCGGTCAGCTATTTTGCGGAGGAACAAAATCTGTCTTCCAATTATTTTGGTGATCTGGTCAAAAAGGAAACCGGAAAAAGTGCCAACGACCATATTCAGGATCAGTTGATTGAGATTGCCAAACAAAAAATCTTTGATTCGGAGAAAACGGTAAGCGAAATAGCCTATGAGCTTGGGTTTAAATATCCGCAGCATTTTACTCGGCTCTTTAAGAAGAAGATGGGGAAGACACCTAATGAATATCGGATGTTGAATTGAATCTTCCATTACCATCCAAGATTCTGGCTAGGGTAAACCAGGTACTAAAAAACGGCCGTTTGACAGAACTACTTCAAAAACCACAGGTCTTAATAGCAGAGTGTCCCAATCGCGGTCTCTTTTAGTAGTTTCGTTAACTTACCTTATATGGGACAAAATTTTAAAGAGCAAAGTCGAAAAAGGATTTTTTAAACAAAGAAAATATTAGTAAATAAAAATCTGAAAATTTGTTGTCCCTATGTTGTCCCCGTTAAAAAAAGAAAGCCTCTCGATTTCTCGAAAGGCTTATTCTCACTGGGCTCCCCCTCTTGGGCTCGAACCAAGGACCCTCTGATTAACAGTCAGATGCTCTAACCAACTGAGCTAAGGAGGAATGTTTTCCCACACTTTCCATCTGGAAAGCGGGTGCAAATATAATCGTTTTTTTGTTTGCTCCAAACAAAAAAAATGCAACTTTTTATATATTCTTAAAAAGTACTCGGATTGTTGAGAAATGTCTTCTATTTTCAACACTGTAATTCATCGAGATACCATGCAAACAAACCGAAATACTTCTTAGATAAACTTTTTAATAATATTCCATATATCGTTACCAAATATGACCACCATCAAGCCCATAAGAATAACAAAACCAATTATCTGACCTGTTTCCAAGACCTTTTCACTTGGTTTTCTACCGGAAATCATTTCATAAAGTAGAAACATCACGTGGCCTCCGTCAAGAGCAGGAATAGGAAGTATATTTAGAAATGCCAACCATACCGAAAACATGGCCATAAAGCCCCAGAAGAAGGTCCAATCCCAAGTCGGCGACATCATTTCCACTATCCCAATCGGTCCCTTTACCTGTTTATAGGCCCCGGTTTTTGTATTAAAGATTACCTTAAATTGACGTATCTGATCGGTCAGTACTTGAATAGTTCTGGTGAGCCCTGCAGGTATTGCCTCTGCAAATGTATAGTTATCGGTCACCCTTAAATCTTCAACACTTGGGTAAACCCCTATTTTACCTTCTTCAGGAACCGTTATCTGAATATTCTCCTTTTTTCCGTTTCTTAGAATCTCGAGTGTGAGCGCGACATCAGAAGAAGATTTTATGACATCGGTGAACTCATCCCAATAGTCTACTTGCCTACCATTGACACCTACGATTTGATCGTGGGCTTTGATACCTGCCTTTTTAGCTGCAGATTCAGGAATTACGCTATCGATAACCGCTTTCTTTCTATAGGTGATAAAATTTCTTCCCTGTGCCTCAAAAACACTGGCTTTTCCTTCATCTGAAAGTGGAACGGTTATTTCTTTGCCATCCCGATTGACGGTTATTTCGTCTCCTAAAATAATTTGAAGAACAGCATTGCTGAATTTTTTCGTCTTTTTTCCATCGACAGCCAAAATTTTGTCTCCCGTGAGCAAGCCCAACTGCTGACCGACAGAATCTACCTGAATACCGTACTTTAGGCTGTCTGCCGGAATGTAAGTATCTCCATTGTTGAACAATAACATGGTATAAATAATCCATGCCAGAAAAAAGTTTACCGTTACCCCGCCTAACATGATAATGAGACGTTGCCATGCCGGTTTGCTACGAAACTCCCAAGGTTTTGGCTCTTCCTTCATTTGCTCGGTATCCATACTCTCGTCAATCATTCCGGCAATTTTCACATAACCTCCCAAAGGCAACCAACCGATTCCGTATTCCGTATCTCCTATTTTCTTTTTGAAAAGCGAAAATTTCACATCGAAAAACAAATAGAACTTCTCTACTTTGGTCTTAAAATATTTAGCGGGTATAAAATGGCCCAACTCGTGAAGAATGACCAAAATGGATATGATGAGTATAAATTGTATTATCTGAATCGCAAGTGTCATCTAAAATTTTTTATTATATAAAGCGCACAAAAGTACGCTTTTACCTAATCTTAAAAAAAGAAAGTGTGCAAGGTTAGCCGTATTTATGAAACATTTAGCAGCCATACGGCATTAAATACTTGAAAGCCACTATTGCCTAACGTATCTTTGTCAAAAAGAGTATGCGGTCGTTTTTCAGCAAATACAAACTTTTTGGTATAACGCTATTTTTTCTATCAGCAGTTATTGTTTACCTCTTCTATAATGCGCTGCAACCAAAAAAAGTATTGCCCATCTACCAACCTTCAATGGTGAATCCAGAATTGGTCGACAGCAATTTACAGTTCGTAAAAAAGTATCACACTATCGCTGATTTTTCACTTACCAATCAAAATGGGAAAACCATAACTGATGCCGATTATCATAACAAGATTTATATCGCCGACTTTTTCTTTACTACTTGTCCGACCATTTGTCCCCTCATGACAAAAAACATGGCTGATATTCAAAAACGAATCATTAACGACGATGATGTACTGTTACTTTCACATTCGGTCACCCCAGAAATCGATTCAGTGTCACAATTGAAGAAATATGCGCTGGAAAAAGGGGTCAACGATAGTAAATGGAATCTTGTGACGGGGGATAAAAAACAAATCTATGAACTGGCCCGTAAGTCATATTTAGCGGTCAAAGACGATGGTGACGGGGGGGCTTATGATATGATTCACACCGAAAATTTTATTCTTGTAGACAAAGAAAAGCGCATTCGAGGATTTTATGATGGCACAAAATCTGATGAAATAGATAAATTGATGGATGACCTCGCGGTTCTAAGAGCTTCCTATATAGAAGAGAACGACAACTAAGATAGTCGCCTACAAAATACCACCTCAGAAAACGCCCAAACCGCTCTAAAATCAAACCATTTGACTGTTACAGAGCTAATTGTAGCCGAATGAAAATTTAAGTTTAGGTTGACAATGCCATACCTCGACCTCCTGCGCTAGCTCTATTTTGGAATTGCCATCCCTTTTTTGGATTAATTAGAATATTTTGTCTTATTTTTGCCCTTAATTGTAATCAATCTAAATAAGAATTGTCAGTTACAGTAGCACAACTCAAACGTGGTCAAAAAGGCATAATTAAAGAATTTGCCGAAGATATTCTTCCTATCAAACTTCTAGAACTAGGGTGTTTGCCTGGTAATGAAATAGAATTGGTACAGGTAGCTCCTTTAAAAGACCCTATCTACATTAATGTCAATGGTTCGCATATTGCCATTAGACGTTCAGTTGCTCAAAAAATTGAACTTGACATCATCGATGACACCAATGTGTTATGAGCAAACAAATCAATGTCGCACTCATAGGAAACCCCAATACCGGTAAAACTTCCGTTTTTAACCAATTAACAGGTCTAAACCAAAAAGTAGGCAATTACCCCGGTATCACCGTTGAAAAAAAAGAGGGCATTTGTAAACTTCCTCGGGGTGTAAAGGCACATATATTAGATTTACCAGGCACTTACAGCCTTAACACCACTTCTCTTGACGAGAGTGTTGCCGTTGAATTACTTCTGAACAAGAACGATAAAGACCACCCAGATGTCGTTGTATTGATTTCAGATGTCGAAAACCTCAAGCGTAATCTTTTGTTGTTCACACAAATAAAAGATTTGAAGATTCCGACCATTTTGGTAATCAATATGGCCGATAGAATGTCACGCAAGGGCATTTCACTTGATATTGCTCTTTTAGAACAAAAGCTAAACACCAAAATCGCTTTGGTAAGTACCCGTAAAAGTACGGGAATCGAACACTTAAAAGAACTCATAACAGACTATAAAAATCTTTCAGACGCCTCGATTATAGATACGACTGTTATCGCGCCCGACTATTTTGAACGATTACGAAATGCTTTTCCGAAAGAAGATCTTTATAAACTGTGGTTGGTAATTACGCAGGACGTAAATTTTATGCCCATTAAAAAAAAGGCCATAAATGACGCCTCTAATTTTACTACAAAGTCAAAATCTGAACTGAAACGTCTGCAACAAAAAGAAACCATATTGCGGTACCAGTTCATCAACGGAATTCTTAAGGAAACATACAAAGTAGATTTAAGTACTGCCAAAGGATTTCGTGCAACTTTAGACAAAATACTGACCCATAAGGTTTTTGGATACTTGATTTTTTTCCTAATCCTTTTGACCATGTTTCAGGCCATTTATGATTGGAGCAGTTATCCGATGGATTTTATCGATGCCTCTTTTGCCTCAGCGAGTGAATGGGTAAAAAACAATCTGCCGCCAGGTGCATTTACAGATCTATTGGCCGAAGGTATTCTTGCAGGAATTGGGGGAATTGTCATTTTTATTCCACAGATTGCATTTCTATTTCTTTTTATCGCCTTGTTGGAAGAATCTGGCTATATGAGCCGCGTCGTATTCTTAATGGATCGATTGATGCGACCCTTTGGACTAAGCGGAAAAAGTGTAGTACCCCTAATATCGGGAACGGCCTGTGCCATACCCGCTGTTATGGCGACCCGAACGATTGAGAACTGGAAAGAACGGTTGATTACCATTCTAGTGGTACCTTTTACGACCTGTTCCGCCCGATTGCCAGTGTACCTTATCATTATTGCCTTGGTTATACCGGAAGAACGGTTTTTCGGACTCAGTTATCAAGCACTAACCTTGATGCTTTTGTATCTAATTGGATTTGGCGCGGCCATTCTTTCCGCTATGGTATTAAACAAAATACTGAAAATAAAAAGCCGTACCTTTTTTGTAATAGAAATGCCCAACTACAAACTGCCATTGTTAAAAAATGTGGTCTATACCGTTTGGGAAAAAACCAAAAGTTTTGTTCTTGGTGCAGGAAAGATTATTCTGGCTATTTCCATCGTTTTATGGTTTTTAGGCTCTAATGGCTATTCTGAAAAATTTAAAAACGCAGAGGAAATAGTAACGAACAGAATTAATGAATCAGGACTTTCAGAATTTAACCAGTCGAGCGTAAATGAAGACCTTTCGATTTATGAGAATACACTCAGAGATAGTATTGCCCAGGTCTATAACCTAGGTCCGGCGGTTATTTCAGATTCATTGCAACAGCATAAGGCGATACTCTTGGAAAAAGCGATACATCAAGAAATTTCCAGTTATAAACTGGAAAACTCCTATATCGGAAATCTTGGAAAGGCCATTGAGCCAGCGGTAAAGCCGTTGGGCTACGATTGGAAAATCGGCATAGCGGTATTGACATCCTTCGCCGCCAGAGAGGTATTCGTGGGCACATTGGCTACGATTTATAGTGTGGGCAGTGATCAAGAAGAAACCATTAAAAACCGAATGGCCGCAGAAGTAAATGCCACGACCAAAAAACCTCTTTTTAATTTAGCTTCCGGCATATCGCTATTATTATTTTACGCCTTTGCCATGCAATGTATGAGCACACTTGCCATTGTAAAGCGGGAGACCAATACCTGGAAATGGCCTATGGCCCAGCTAGTTTTTATGAGTCTTTTTGCTTATATTGTAGCATTGGCCGCCTATCAAATATTGAAATAACGATGGAACACATACAATCGATATTAGTCTATCTAACCTTAGCTCTTGCCGCAGGATATTTGATTCGAAAATTCTTGTTGCCCAAACGCCTTTTTTCCTCCAAAAAAGGGAGTTCAAAAAATTGTGGCGATGGTAACTGCGGATGTAGTTGAATCTTACTTTACCTCATCTTTGATTTGGCCTAATATTTATTCGAGAATTTGGATTGATGCGTCTTTTTCGTAAAAGGAGTGCCTTCCCTCACTCATAAGGCCCTTTCAATCATTTGCCGTTTTCACAACGGAATTTTTGAATTACTTTACAGCAAATTCAAAAGTCGATGAGAATCATTTTACTCTTCATAATAGCACTATCTGTATCCACTACATGTGTTAAAAAAAACGAATGCGAATTTTCACTGCAAGGAAAAACGGTAGGCCTGAGCAACGGAACAGTATTATATTTGACAGCTAAGGAAAGCGACAAAATAATCGATTCCGTTGTTGTAGAAAATAACTCTTTCTCTCTAGCGACCGATATCACTAGTTACCCCTTAAATGTCATTTTAAAAAATAACGATAATTCATTATACAAGAGTTTTTGGCTGGATAATGCCCGCATGGAATTTAATGCAAGCGAAAATGATTTCGCAAACGCCGTAATTATTGGTAGTTATACTCAAACACTATATGCTAACCTGTACGAGTCAATCGACACCCTTTCAAGAAAAGATCAAGAAAAAGTATTGATAGATTTTATTAAAACAAATACTGACCATATACTAGGCGCAGTAGTTTTATCGGAATGCTATATTCTATGGAAGAAGGAAAAAACAGAACCACTTTACCTGAAGTTGTCCAATCAAAACAAAAAGTCGATATATGGCGAAAAAATTCTGAGATACATTAATTTGAATAAAAACCCTAAAATTGGAGACTCTTTAATAGACTTTGAGTTGACAAATCAATATGGTAGGACAACCAAATTATCAGAATTAAAAGGCAAATTGATATTATTAGAATTTTGGGCTAGTTGGTGTGCACCATGCCGTACAGATAATAAAAAACTTAGGGTCATCTACCATAAGTTCAACCCACTAGGTTTTGAGATTTTTCAAGTTTCCTTAGACGACAACAAAAAGAAATGGTCGAGCGCAATCGAACAAGATAAATTAGATTGGACCAACGTGAGTGATTTAAGAGGATGGAATAATGAGGCTGCCATCATCTATGGTGTCAGCCTTCTTCCGAGTAATTTTTTAATAAGTAGCGATGGTATAATTATCGGCCAAAACCTTCGTGAAGAAAATCTTGAACAAAAATTGGAAGAACTTCTACTAGCGGACCCTATAGAAAAAAAGAAGTCAAGTAAATAAAAAACTACACGTTTACGTTAAAAAACAACAAATACTTCCTAATTAAATCTAAAAAGGCATTGTGTTTTAGATAGATATCGTTTGTTTTGTTATATCACAAGTACTTATTGAATGATTAGAAAAGCTTCCATTCTTTTTCTTTTTTTTTGCTTGTTTACCCGCAATGCGGCGCACTCTCAATCGGTAAGTTCTATAATTATCGATTCGGTCTCACAAAACCCAGTGCCATATGCCACTGTGCAATGGGCGACCAAAAAAGGGGCCATCACCAATGAAGAAGGTCGTTTTAACCTCTTGTTGCCCGAAGGCATTCAAAAATCGGATTCCCTCTTTATATCTTGTTTAGGATATGAATCTATTGCAAAACCTTTGGAAGCGTTCGACGAAGCGATAATCTACTTAGTTCCGATGGCTATCGAATTGAAAGAGGTCATCGTTAGCAACAAACAATATACCGCAAAAGAAATCTTGGAGAAGATGAAGGAGGGTATTGTAGCGAATTATAACCTCACCCTTACCAAAAAAAGATTGTTCTTTAGAAAATCATCCTTTCAACAGATGCATAAGTCCGATTACACACTTAAAAAGTCGACTATCAAAGCGTTCAACAAAAAGTTTCTCGACAGTGTGATAAGCACCATTCCTAAAAACAATAGCTACTATACCGAAGTACTGGGCGATCTATATGGAAATTATGAAGATGAGGAACAAAAACTCAACCTGATTAAAGCCTCTGAGCTCTACGACAAGAACATGGAACTTGATTTCAACAAGTTGGAAGAAAAGTTCAATTCGATTATAAAAGAAAACGTAAAGACTGATTCCTACTTCAAAATCAAGTCAGGCTTTTTCGGAACAAAAGTCGAAGTAGATGAAATTTTAGGTGAAGAAATCGACTCTACCGATGTTGCCGCGTTAAATAAAGAACTTGAAAAGACCCGGAGGGAGGAAGAGGAAAGAAAAAAGAATTTCGCCATCTCTCGAAGAAACGCCTTGGGTCAAATGTTCAACAACCTTCCGATACTAGAAGATTCTGATTTAAATTTTATTTGGAAATCGAGAAAATACGATTTTACGCTTGAAGATTTCACGTATCTCGGAGCAGATGCTGTTTACGTTATCGATTTCAAACCGAAACGTTCGGCCGACTTTAAAGGAAAACTATATATAAACTCGGATGATTTTGCTTTGATCAGGGCCGATTTTGAAAATGTAAAATCGCTAAAAACCTTTAATTTATTAGGTGTTTCCCTGAACAACTATCTCCATAAGGGAAAAGTTATTTTCTCGAAAGATACGAGTGAAAAGTACAGCCTGAGCTACTACGAATCAGAACAAGGTAATCGAATGGGCGTCAAACGGCCCCTAAAGATTATAGAAAAAAATAAACGCGTAAAAGGTCGCAACAAACAAAATGAACTCTCGGCCAAGGTAGACATTGCTTTTGCCAACATTGACAAAAATGAAGTGGTCATATTTGATTCTGAAAACATCAGTAAAGCCGATTTTGACGCTTTCAAAGAGAACAACAAAGTATTACCGACCTATATGCCCACATACAATCCGGAATTTTGGCAAGGCTATACTATTATAGAACCAAATAAGGCTATTGAAGAATTTACCGCTACGGAAGCACCCTTGGAGTAACATAACAGGTTTAATCAAAAAAGAACTGGCCCTTTATACCAAGTTTTTAATAAAAGA
Organism: Kriegella aquimaris; assembly: GCF_900103215.1. Taxonomy (GTDB): domain Bacteria; phylum Bacteroidota; class Bacteroidia; order Flavobacteriales; family Flavobacteriaceae; genus Kriegella; species Kriegella aquimaris. The sequence goes on along the minus strand of NZ_FNGV01000005.1, from coordinate 301,406 downwards.
ATACAGCAGCATCGTCCAGCCCACCACCAAAAGCAGCCCTCCAATTGGGGTGACAGGTCCTAAGAACCTCAGCTTTTTTCCTTTAGAAGCCGAAAGACACAATCCGTAAATACTAAAGGAAAACAGAAAAGTACCTAGGATAAAACAGTAAATCATATTACGTTCCAAGGCTGTTTCCAAGTTAAAATTAAACCCGAGAACGATTAATAAAATGGCGTGGTACATTTGATATTTAACACCGGTTTCAAAGCTTTTGAGTTGATCTTCGGTAAATGTTTTTTTAAGGGCGTGTGCACCGAAGGCACCAAAAATCACGGCCAAAAGCCCGAATAAGGCACCGATACATTGTGCTAGTAAAACCATAACATCATTGTTTTAAGCTTGCTGCAGCAGTAGCATCTTTTTTGTCAAGTAAAAAACGATAGAGCTGATCAGTCTCTAAAGAATCGGAAAGATTAAGAAAGACCTTTAACGAATCTTTGTATACTACTTTTATTTTCTGTTGGTCAAAATTGTCGAGGTATACATATACCTTCTTGTCGGTGAGCGAATCTTTGAACTCCCTAAAAAGTCCTTTTTCTTTGGCCATTGCCGAAAAGCCGTTCAACCGTTGCATAGGCGGAATTTTCTCTACCAATAGCACACTGTCCAAATCAGCGAATTTAATTTGTCGATAATAAGCTCCGGAAAGTATCTGAATATCCTGTGTGCTTACTTTGGTCCAATTTTTATAATGTGCTACAAAAGCGATCATACAAACTATAACCGTTACAACAATTAAAATGTTCCACAACCAAGATCTTTTGCTTCTTCCCATAAAATAGATATTTTCTTCAGGCCACAAGTCTGGGACCCATTCTATTTATTTAAGATATTATTCGTATCAAATTCAGGGCAATCATTCAAAAGTGCCCTAACCCCCAGTATTTCATCGTCTTGCTAACCATGAAAATATAAGGTTATTTAGACTCTTATTTAAAGTAACCCAATTATCCAATTTATATTGTAATCTTCTGATAATTGTCTATCATCATATTTTGATAAGTTCTATGACATCTTCTTTAATCTTAAAATTGCTACAGTACTGCCTTTCCGTTTCGCATGGTTATAACTGGCTTTATTCCCTTACTTCATACCAAGTGTTCAAAGTGGTATTCGGAGTTTTCAGTACAATTTTATAAAACCCGGATAAGTTATCAAGGGGAACCACAAATCTTTCTTTCTCAAGTGCGACTTCTCCAATAACTTTATAATCATCTTCACCGCCGTTGGCAAAATCGTTCGTATTGGCTAAATAAAGTGTTCCATATTCGTTAATGGCAGTCTTATTCTTCCAGATAATTTCTAAACTACCATCAATCAATTTTGTTTTAAGGCCTGTGGCATCCACTTCTCCTATCAACGTCACACCATCAAGCTCAAAAAGTATATTTTCGTTGACCTCTAAATCCATAAATCGGAGAATTGTTGGCATTATGTCAACGACCGATGGTATTTCTTCCTTGAAATAAGCATTTGTATTCGCTAAATTGGTAACAATCCAAGTGCTGCGTTCCCGATCAGATTGCCCTCCATGACCTTTACCGTCCTTGGCACTTCGACCATGATCTGTGGTAACTACAACCAACCAATCTTCATTAAATAAACGCTGCCGTTCCTGTACCGCATCCCATATTTGGCCCATCAAGCCATCCTCAAATTCAATTGCGGCATCAAGCTCAGGACTATCGCCAAATTTATGCCCCATGTCATCCGAAAATTCAAGATACACCCATGATAAATCCGGACCTTCTAATTTAATATACCGAGCCGCTTCGGTCGCTACTTTTTCGTCAATATTCTTAATGTATTTCCTTTGGGAATCATGAGGAAAATTTATAGTATCTAGCTCAAAGCCGTCAAAAGCGTAATCCATTTTTATCTTTCCGGTTTCTGGCAAATCTTCACCAATCAATTTTGTTCGGTTATCGAGCCATGTTGAAAATATGGCAGTCTTTTTCTTTGGAAAGTTATCTTTAAAAACCTTGAAAATCGTGGGATAATGATAATTGGGCGCTTTAATTTCGTTACCAAAAACATTGTGTTTATTTGCCCAAACACCCGTCAACAAGCTGTTATAACCTACGGCGGAAATTGTCGGGGTCTCTGAGTAACCATTTTTCTCGCCACCTACATAAGCTTCGGTAAAGCCACCATGTTCAGCAATATCATCAAGATTGGGCGTATTCACATTTTTCAGCATATCGGCCGCGATACCATCGATTATCACAAATACCACCTTCTTCTCGGCAACCTCTTTTTTGGGTTTCTTGTCCTTTGGGTCAGGCCCACACCGCACAACAAACGACGCGATCATGATTAGAAAAACTGTTTGTTTTATACGAATCATTATGGAATTTCAGAATTAGATAGAAAATAAGAATGCAAGAGAAACAATCTCCTAATTGATTTCAATGGTTATCTGGTTGAGGCTGTTTAAGTTCTTGTTCTAAATTTAAAAACGTCATCAACCTAAGCCCACATCCAAAGTCATCATAATGATAAAGCCGCCAATAAAGCCCATTGTGGCAATATCGGTGTATTTGTCTTGTTGGGTTTCAGGAATTACTTCTTCTACTACAACAAAAATCATCGCTCCCGCAGCGAAAGAAAGCGCATAAGGTAAGATAGGTTGAAAGGTGAGCACCGCCCAAGCCCCCAAAACTGCCGCAATCGGTTCTACAATAGCCGATGCCTGACCGAACATAAAACTTTTATATCGACTTAACCCTTGTCGTCGCAGCGGCATGGCCACAGCAAATCCTTCGGGAAAATTTTGTAGGCCAATCCCCAAGGCTAAAGCCACCGCACCTCCAATACTGGCGCCTTCAAACCCTGCAGCAACACCACCGAACAAGACGCCTACCGCTAGCCCTTCCGGAATATTATGCAAGGTGATGGCCAAGGTCAAGAGGGTCGTTCTGTGCCAAGGAGTCTTTATACCTTCCTTTTCACTTTCTTTAAAATTTATGTGCAAATGCGGAAGAATTTTATCCAACCCGAAAATAAATAGTGAACCCATGAGGAACCCTACTGCAGCAGGAATTACTTTGACGAAACCCTCACCCGGACTCATTTCAATACCCGGCGCCAACAAACTCCAAAAACTCGCGGCTACCATTACACCTCCGGTAAAACCCAACATACCATCTAAGACCGCACGATTCATCCCCTTAAAGAAAAATACCAGCGCTGCCCCAGCGGCGGTCAAACCCCATGTAAATAAGGTGGCGTAGAGTGCGGCAAGAATTGGATCAATAGATTCGAAATAATCGATTATTTCTTGCATAGCTCTTTTAATTTCTTGTTATTATGTTTATTCTATTTCGAAACAATTTTATTACTATTCACTTATTTGCAAATATAGATTGGAAGCAATCTGATTTGAAATGTGCATATTTCGACCATTTATTTTGATGTGTAACGACCCATCAAACTCCTCTTTATCAATCACCGTAACAGTGTCTCCCAAGGCAATTTTATTTTTATCTAAAAATTTTAAAAATGCTACCGATGAATCCTTTACGCCAACGCAAATACCCTCTACACCCATAGAAGCTTCGTTGAGCAGCTTTTTTATTGACTTTTTGAACTCGCCATCTTTAGAAGGAATAGGATCACCATGGGGGTCAATTTTTGGAAAACCCAAATAGGCATCGAGATGGTCGATCATTTTTTCGCTTTTAATGTGCTCAAGCTGTTCTGCAACTTCATGAACTTCATCCCATGAAAAATTAAGTTTGTCTACCAAAAAAACCTCCCACAACCGATGTTTCCGCACAATGGAGAGCGCACTATTTTCACCTAAAGCCGTAAGCGTAACACCTTGGTACTTTTTGTAGTTCACCAATCCCTTGTCCGACAATTTTTTTACCATATCGGTCACCGATGACGGCTTGGTATCCATACCCTTGGCAATAGCGTTTGTGGTTACAGTAGTGTTTTCACCCTTGCCCAAATGATAAATCGCCTTAATATAATCTTCTTCCGAAAGTGTCATTTAGAAAATTTCTATAAAAATACATTTTTATATCTTAAAACATATTTTTAGATTTGCCTAAATATTATTTTAGAATTACTAAAATTTTAGTTTGCCAAATGACAAAAACAAATAAATATCCTATAGTATTAAATTTTCAGTTGGTTTTGTTCGTATGCTGTGCCGGTTTTTTTAACACATTCGGACAAAATGCTGAAATCACAGGTGCGGTTACCGATAATGGCATACCCATACCTTTTGTCAATATCTACTTGGAAGGCACCACTTTGGGCACAGCTACCGATGAAGAAGGGAACTATGTTTTAAAAGGCATTCCGGCAGGTGATTATAAATTGAATGCAACCGTTTTAGGGTATTTGCCCTTTTCGACGAAAATTAAGCTTATTGAATATGAAAAAAAATCTTTTCCCATTAGGCTAAGCGCATCTACTGAGCAACTCGAGGAAACCGTGGTTACAGGAACCCTAAAGCCCGTCAACAGGTTAGAAAGCCCTGTTCCTGTAGAAGTATACAGTACAACTTTTCTAAAGCAAAACCCAACGGCCAGTATTTTTGAGGCGTTGCAAAATGTCAATGGGGTACGCCCGCAAATAAATTGCAACGTCTGCAATACGGGCGACATACATATCAACGGCCTAGAAGGCCCGTACACCCTTGTATTAATCGACGGAATGCCCATTGTTAGTGGTCTCGGAACGGTTTATGGACTATCGGGCATTCCCAACTCTTTGATAGAACAAATAGAAATTGTGAAAGGACCTGCCTCGAGTCTCTATGGCAGTGAAGCTGTGGGAGGCCTTATAAACATCATTACCAAGAATACCTTGGAGGCGCCAGACTTCTTTGTCGACGCCTTTGCTACGGGATGGGGCGAATATAATCTTGATATCGGAACCAAACTTCACGTCGGAAAGAAGGCAGACATGTTGCTGGGCATTAATTATTTTAATTACGATACACCTATCGATAATAATGGTGATAATTTCACCGATGTCACCATGCAGAACCGTGTTTCAGTATTTCAAAAATGGAATTTTGAACGGAACAACTCCCGAATATTCTCTATGGCCGGGCGATTTTTTTATGAGGATAGGTGGGGCGGTGAGCTTCAATGGACACCAGCGTATCGGGGTGGTGATGAGATATACGGAGAAAGTATTTATACCGGAAGATGGGAAATATTGGGAAAATACCAGCTTCCTATAAAAGAGAAGATGCTTCTTTCCTTTTCGTACAACGACCACAGCCAAAATTCAGTCTATGGAAATATATCATATTTAGCCGATCAGCGTATTGGTTTTACGCAGTTAACGTGGGACAAGTCGTTGGGCGCGCATGATTTGTTGTTCGGCAGTGCCCTACGATACAACTATTACGATGACAACACAACGGCCACTACAGATATTCAAGGAAACAGGGCCAACGAGACATTGATACCAAGTTTGTTCGCCCAAAATGAAATCCGTTTGGCCAAAAGACATGCACTACTTCTTGGACTGAGGTATGACTACGACCGGCGACACGGGTCGATTTACACCCCTCGAACGGCCTATCGGTGGAAGGTATCCGACAACGATATTCTTCGACTCAATGCCGGAACAGGGTTTCGGGTGGTAAACCTATTTACCGAAGAACATGCAGCCTTGACAGGTGCAAGAGCGGTAATTATTACTGAGGAGTTAAAGCCTGAAAGTTCTTTTAACCTAAACTTAAACTATTTAAAAAAAATCTATGCAAATAACGGCACTTTCGTGAGCCTTGATGCCTCGGTCTTTTATACCCATTTCAGCAATATTATACTCCCCGATTACGATACCGACCCCAACCAGATTATTTATGATAATCTTGATGGAAAATCAATCTCCCAAGGTGTCAGCGCTAATGTAGATTTAGTTTTCCCCAACGGTATTAAAATACTTGTGGGCGCAACATACCAAGACGTTAGCAGCACCGAAGACGGAATCAAGAAACAACAAATTTTGACGGAAAGCATTTCGGGCACCTGGAACGTATCGTACGAATTGCGAAATTTGAAATTGAATATTGACTATACCGGAAACCTATATGGCCCCATGCGTTTGCCGCTATTGGGCGAATTGGATCCCCGACAAGAATTCTCTCCGACCTGGAGTATTCAAAATATACAATTCACGTACAAAGGGCTTCAGAATTTTGAAATCTATGCCGGTATCAAAAATCTTTTGGATTGGACGCCCAATCGTGGGAATCCGTTTATAATTGCTAGGGCTAATGACCCTTTTGATAAGAATGTAGTTTATAGTAACAATGGCGATGTAGTGGCCACGGCCGACAACCCCTACGCGATGACTTTCGACCCTTCTTACGTATATGGGCCCAATCAAGGTATTCGCGGATTCTTTGGTATGCGCTATAAACTAAACTGAAGACAGCTTGTAAAAACAGATACGTTTAAACTTCCCGGTGCATTAACTGTTTTCCGAAATTTTCAAGAAGCGCTCTTTTTTCAGCGGATATTTCTAATTTATCCAAAACGTCAAAAGCTTCATGCGTATATTTTTGAATCGCCTCTTTGGTTTTTTCGACGGCACTGCTCTGTTCAAATATTTCTTTGACTGTGTTTACCTTATCCGTCGCATCTTTCGGATAAATCGAAAAGAGGTGCTCCATGGCTCTTTTTTGCTCAACGGAAGCCAAATCACGCGCCGTCAAATACAAAAATGTTTTTTTATTGGCTATAATATCACCGCCCACTTGTTTACCAAATGTCTTCGGGTCACCGAAGGCATCTAGGTAATCATCTTGCAACTGAAAGGCGATACCTAAATTTCTTCCGAATTGATAGATATGGTTTTGATGGGCCTCAGAAGCTCCGGCAACAATACCACCCATTTTTAATGCCGCTCCGACAAGAACCGCCGTTTTGTATTCGATCATTTTCAAATATTCGGGAACGGTCACGTCTTCCCTTGTTTCAAAGTCAACATCGTATTGCTGTCCCTCACAAACCTGTAATGCCGTTTTGCCGAACAATCGTGCCAAATCATGAAAGATATTTACCTCGTAATTCTCGAACAATTGATAAGCTGTAATAAGCATGGCATCTCCGGAAAGAATTGCCGTGTTCACATCCCATTTTTCATGAACCGTAGATTTGCCCCGTCGCAGGGGAGCGGCATCCATGATATCGTCATGTACCAATGAAAAGTTGTGAAAAATTTCTATAGCCAGGGCTGCATCTAATGCATTCCTGTAATTTTTATCGAAAATTTCGGCAGCCATTAGGGTCAACACAGGTCGTAAACGTTTCCCTCCTAAACCAAGGATATAGGTGATTGGTTCATATAGGTTTTTGGGCTCCTTTGTTTTTGTTCGAGACTCTAGATACGAAATAAAAGCCGTACGATACTGCTCAATAGAATGCATACTAATAATGATTTTGGTCAAAAATACATCCAATTTAACAAATAGTCCGCAACGGATGTAGAACATTGATGTGCAAAAAATCCATAAAAAATGCAATAGCTTTGAAATATTTCGTCTTTAAGACAGAAGACTTGATTGTAAAAGCGTTTGAATGACTTCGGATACTGAAAATTATAAAAACCTTAAAACCTTTTTCAACGAGGAATATAATTCGCTTAGAGCTTACGCCCAATCACGCATTAATGATACGGCCGACCGTGATGCGGAAGATATTGTTCAAGAAGTGGCGTTAAAATTATTTTCACGAGCCGACGACGTCTCGCCTATTAACAATATCGCCGGGTTTGTATATAACGCAGTGAAAAATAAAATCATCGACCTCATGCGAACTAACAAGCGTCAGGTTCGTGTTGATCAAGAAATGGAAAACCGTTTGGCAGTATTTAGTGAACTATTTTATGACAGCCCCGAAGATTCATATTCCGAAGCAATGAAAGATGAACTAAAAAAAGCCATCGGCAATTTAAAACCCCACTATCGAGAAATTATTCTTGCCATCGATTTTGAGGGGTACACTTATAATCAAGTGTCTTTAGAAACGGGCATACCCAAAGGCACCTTGATGTCTAGAAGGCACAGGGCCATATCAATCTTACTTTCAATGCTAGAAAAGAAAAAAGAAGTTATTAATTAAAACATATCAGACATGACAGATTATTTAGAATATAAGGTCAAAACCAAGGTTGAAAAATTCGTAAAGGCAGCGTTTAAAATACTGTTTGCCATTATTGCCGTAATCATTTTTGCCCTACTCCTCGGGTATGGTATCATGTGGTTATGGAACTGGCTGATACCCGATCTTTTCGGTTTGACGACTATAAACTATTGGCAGGCTGTCGGAATTCTTGTACTGGCAAAAATTCTTTTCGGAGGCCTTGGCAACCATAATCCAGGTAAAAGCAAAGGAAAAAAGGGGCGCCGTTGTATACCACAAAAACAAGATAGTTTAAAAAGCAATTTTTCAAAATGGAAGCACTACGAAAAGTTCTGGGAAGAAGAAGGGCAAGAAGCGTATAACAAATATGTAGAACGTATACAGCAAGAAAAACAATGACCTTCATCATAACAAAGTGTTAAATTAATGTAAAACTTAGGAAACTATAAATGTTTTTAAAGTTTCCTGGTTTATCTTTGCGCACTTTATGAGACAGAAAATTCTAACAAAAGCAATCGATATGTTCTTGAACCTTGGTTTCAAGAGTGTCACTATGGACGATTTGGCCAATGAAATGGGAATTTCCAAGAAAACAATTTACACCCACTTCACCAATAAAACGGAATTGGTCAAAGAATGTACGTCGCAACTTTTTATTAATATCACCACAGGTATTAATAGCATTTGCTCCATGGAGAAAAACCCTATAGAGGAACTTTATGAAATCAAGCGCCTGGTAACGCTCTATTTGAAAGATGAGAAATCAAGTCCCCAATATCAACTTCAAAAATATTATCCGGCCATATATGCAAGTTTGAAATCGAAACAGTTCGAGACCATGAAAGAATGTGTCGTCGAAAATATCAAAAGAGGAATAAATCTTGGCTTTTATAGGGAAAACCTGAACATTGATTTTATAGCAAGAATTTATTTTTCTGGAGTTACCAGTATAAAGGACAGTACCCTTTTTCCTCCTGAAAATTTTCCAAAAGAACAGTTGATAGATGAATACTTAGAATACCATCTCAGGGGGATTGTGACCCCAAAAGGAAGAAATAAATTAAACAACCTCATTAATTCAAACTACGAATAGCATGCGAAACCATTTTATAATAATCGTAATACTGTTGACTACCAGTTCGGTATTTCCCCAAGAAAAACCTGTTGGGTACACCCTGGACGAAGCTATTGTCTTTGCCCTTCAAAACAACTATAGCGCCATTAACGCAGATAGAGATTTACTAGACGCCCAAAAGCAAAAATGGGAAACGATTGCTGGGGGCCTACCCCAAGTCGATGGAAACATCGGTTACCAAAATCAACTGAAACAGCCTATTTCCCTGATTCCTGCAGAATTTTTTGGCGGCGAACCTGGCACTTTTCAGGCCATTTCATTCGGTCAACCCCAACAAGTAACTGCAACCGCAACTTTAAAGCAGCAAATTTTTGATGGGTCATATATCGTAGGAGTGCAGGCCACAAAATCATTTTTAAGCTATAGTCAGAACAACAAAGAAAAAACGGAACTCGAAGTACGCAAAAGTGTGGTAGAGGCTTACGGCAATGTTTTACTCGCTCGTGAAAGTGTCGAAATTCTTGAAAAAAACCTCGCTACCCTTGACAAAAACCTTTTTGAGACCCAAAAACTTTATGAAAATGGTTTAGGCGATGAAGAAAGCGTAGAACAACTACAAATCACATTATCATCAGTTGAAAATCAGCTTAAAAATTCAAGACGCCTTGAAAAAATAACCGTACAGATGCTCAATCTGGTAATGGGTCTGCCAATAGAAAACCCAACAATATTAAACGAAAATCTTGATCAATTGACCACACAAAAAATAGACCCTGAGCTATTGGATGCCAACTTTAATCTTGAAAATAACGTAGATTACAAATTGGCTCTAAACCTCAATGAGCAAAGGTATTTTGAACATAAATTGGCCAAAAGCCGTGCATTGCCAACTTTAAACGCCTTTGTCAACTATGGCTCTTCTGCCTACAGTGATAAATTTAATTTTATAGGAGGAGATTCCGAGTGGTATGATTCTTCTATTCTAGGTTTTGATTTGAATATCCCAATTTTCAGTTCCTTCAAGAGAGATGCCAGTACGCAAAGGGCCAAAATTGCCCTTGAAAAGGCTAAAACACAATTGACGGAAGCCGAAGAGCAAATTCGCCTACAACTAGAAAATGCAAAAAGTGAATATGAATTTACGATTGAACAATATAAAACGGCAAAAGAAAATCTAGGATTGGCCGAGCGTATCGAACAAAAAAACCAAATTAAATACGCCGAAGGGTTGGCCACTAGTTTTGAATTACGTCAGGCCCAAACGCAGCTGTATACTACCCAGCAAGAATACTTACAATCGATGGTAGCTGTTATCAACAAGAAAACCGAACTGGAAACAATTTTAAACAACGAATAAAACCATTACAATGAAACGAATATTCTATACTTTAATACTAACAATAGCAGTAGCTTCTTGTGGTGGTGGAAACCCACAGACATTGGAAAGCGTAATTTCGGCCGGAAACTTAGAATCTCTTAGAGCCAAGAAATCTGAGCTATCACAACAATCAAAGGAATTGGAAAGCCAAATAAGGCTTTTAGACTCTGCCATTGCCACTAAATCTGGCAATGAAAAACTTCCCCTGGTTACAACGGTCACTGCAAATACTCAAAAATTCGACCATTTTTTAGAGCTTCAGGGCAATGTGCAGACCAAACAAAATGTACTTATTTATCCTGAAATGGCCGGAACATTAAATCGGGTCTATGTAAAGGAAGGACAACGTGTAACCAAAGGTCAATTGTTGGCCTCTATCGATGATGGAGGTATGAGCAGTCAATTGGCCCAATTACAGACGCAAGCGGCTTTATCAAAAACCACTTTTGAGCGTCAAAGCAAATTGTGGGAACAAAAAATTGGTTCCGAAATTCAATATTTGCAAGCAAAAGCCAATTACGAAGCCCAGGAAAATGCGGTTAAACAGTTACAAAGTCAATTGGGAAAATCTACCATTACCGCTCCTTTTTCAGGTATCATTGACGATGTCATCAAAGATCAAGGCACTGTAGTTTCCCCCGGAGGTCCGGGTTCAGAAGTATTCCGTATCGTAAACCTCTCCGACATGTATATCGACGTCGAAGTTCCTGAAACATACTTAGGCAGTATTAGCAACGGCAAAGAGGCCCAGGTATATTTTCCTGTATTAGGCGATTCTATCACTACTAAAATACGCCAAACGGGAAATTTTATTAACCCTAGCAATCGTTCCTTTACAGTCGAAATTCCAGTACCGAACACAAACGGCAGTATAAAACCAAACCTTACGGCACGAGTCAAAATAAACGATTATAGCAACGAAAGTGCGATTTTGATTCCGCTTAGTATCATCTCTGAAAATGCCGAGGGGGAACAGTATGCCTACGTTGCCGAAGCGCCAAATTCTGAGAACGAGGCCGTTGTAAAAAGAAGTATCATCACTACTGGAAAAACGCAAAATGGTTTTGTAGAGGTGCTTTCTGGAATAGAGGATGGCAGCCATATTATTAAAGAAGGGGCCAGAAGTGTCAAAGACGGTCAAAAAGTTAAAATTTTAAACTAACTCGTCCATGAGCAAACTACAAAAAAACGCGGATAAAGAATTTGGTCTGTCATCATGGGCCATAGATAATCCCTCGGTAATTTATGTGATGATAGGTATCTTTTTGTGGATTGGATTCTCGGCCTATCAGGCCATGCCTCGGGAAGATTTTCCTGAGATTATTGAAACCAAAATTTACATAAGTACACCATACCCCGGTAACACGGCGGAAGATATTGAACGCCTGATTACCGACCCCTTGGAAGATAAGCTGAAGAACATCAGCAACGTTGTAGAAATCGTTTCGACTTCCCAAGAGGATTATGCTATTATAACCGTAGAGTTCGACGAAGAAATTACAGTTGAATCCGCAAAACAAAAGGTCAAAGATGAAGTAGATGCCGAAAAAGCCAGTGAAGACTGGCCTACCTTTAATGGGGCAAAAGTGGAGCCAAATGTTTTTGACCTCAACTTTTCAGAGGAAGTCCCCATTATGAACATCAATTTCACTGGTGATTATCCGGTTGAGAAGTTGAAAGAATTTGCCGAATATTTACAGGATGAAGTCGAGAATCTCCCTGAGATAAAGAAGGCCGATATTCGAGGAGCGCAAGAAAAAGAAGTGGAAATTGCCGTTGATGTCTATAGAATGATGGCGGCCAAAGTTAGTTTTGATGATGTGCTTCAAGCTGTTCGCAACGGTAATATGACGATGTCGGCAGGAAACCTGAAGACCAGCGGACAACGGCGTACCATCCGCATATTGGGCGAAGTTGAGAATCCTAAGGAACTGAATGATTTTGTGGTAAAATCTGAGAACGGGGCCGTATATCTAAAAGATATCGCCAACGTACATTTTGACGAAAAAGATAAAACCACTTATGCACGAGAATTCGGTGAAAGTGTGGTGATGCTCGACGTTAAAAAACGAGCTGGTAGAAACGCAATTTCGGCAGCGGACCAAATAAAAGACCTTGTAAAGGATTTAAAGGAAAACTACTACCCCACCGATCTTCATATCTCTATAGCTAATGATTCTTCTACCCGAACTCTGAACCAAGTCGATGATCTGGTCAACAACATTATTTTCGGTATTATTTTGGTAGTTACCGTACTCATGTTCTTTTTAGGTTTTAGAAATGCACTCTTTGTAGGGTTCGCAATTCCGATGTCAATGTTCATGTCGTTTATGATTCTATCGTGGTTGGGCTATACACTGAACACCATGATACTTTTCGGAATGATTATGGGGCTAGGTATGTTGGTTGACAATGGTATTGTGGTCGTTGAAAACGTTTATCGGTTGATGGATGAGGGCATGCCCCGTATAGAGGCGGCGAAAAAGGGTATCGGTGAAATTGCTTTTCCCATCATTATATCCACTGCCACAACTGTGGCTGCATTTGTGCCCCTTGGGCTATGGCCGGGTATTTTCGGACAGTTTATGATATTTTTCCCGATTACCTTATCGGTCGTATTGGGATCGTCACTTTTTGTTGCTATTTTCATGAACTCCATGCTGGTTTCCAGCTTTATGGAGACGGGAGAGAAAGAGCTTAAAGTAAAACAACTCATTCGTTTAAGTATCATTTTAGGTGGAATCGGACTACTGATATTAATTTTTGGGGGTGCCATGCGAGGCCTTGGAACTGTGATGATCTTGACAGCGGCCATGTTTTGGATCTATAAATATTTTCTCAAAAGATGGGCCATTGGTTTTCAGATGAACACCATGGTGCGATTTGAAAATTGGTATGAAAAACGCATCATTCACGCACTAAGAGGTAGAAATGTTTATTGGTATTTTGGTACTACATTTGCGCTCTTGATTGTTGTTTTTATACTTTTCGGACAATCGATCGGAAGCGGTAGGACAAAAATTGAATTCTTCCCCGATAACAAACCCAATGAAATTTACGTCTATATCGAATATCCCGAGGGTACCGCCATCGAGAAGACAAACGAAATTACCAAAGACGTCGAAAAAAGAGTTTACGCCGTTCTCAACAATGAGGACTATATTGACGAGAATGGTGAGAACTTTATGATGGCATCCGCAGTTTCACAGGTTGGAGAAGGTGCTGGAAACCCTTTGACCGATGGAGGTTCGGCGGCAGAAATGCCTCACAGGGGAAAAATGACCGTCAACTTTAGCGAATTTAAGTACAGAAAAGGAAAGAATACCGAAGAAATACGGGCAAGGGTACAAGAAGCCTTGAGTGGTATCTATCCAGGTGTTGCCATCTCTGTAGAAAAAGATGCCAATGGCCCCCCAGCCGGTTATCCAATCAACATCGAATTGGAGGGTAAAGATTATGATGAACTGATCAATTCGGCCGAAAATATTCGAAACTTTATCAATACCAAGAATATTGCGGGTATTGAAGAAATCAAAATCGATGTAAATAAAAGTAAACCCTCAATGCAGGTCATTGTAGATCGCGAAAAGGCCGGAGAACTCGGGGTATCGGTCGGTCAAGTGGGTAATCAATTACGTAGGGCTCTATTTGGTGAAAAAGCCGGTGTGTACAAGGAAGATGGGGATGACTATGACATTAACGTTCGCTTCAATGAAGATTTACGCTATAACCGAAGTGCCCTTTTTAACCAAAATATCATCTTTAGAGATCCTGCCAATGGGCAGATTAAGGAAATACCCGTTTCAGCGGTAGCAAGTGAAAGAAACACTTCGGCCTTTAGTGCCATAAAACATAAAGACAATAAGCGTGTAGTTACGGTATATTCAGGCCTGCAGCCCGGTTTTACCGATGCAGCGGCCATTGTCGCCGAGATTCAGAAAGAAATGGAAGAATTCGAGGGACTTCCAAGCGATATCAAAATAGATTATACCGGACAAATAGAAGAGCAAAATAAACAAATGCTATTCTTGGTGGGCGCCTTTTTTACTGGTCTTGGACTCATCATGTTGATCTTGATATTCCAATTTGGTGGAATTTCGAAACCCTTAATCATTATGATTGCCATTTTCTTAAGTTTCATTGGTGTTTTCGGAGGCTTGATGATTACCGGATGGTCTTTTGTAATTATGATGACCATGATGGGTATTATCTCTTTGGCAGGTATTGTGGTAAACAATGGCGTGGTTTTGTTAGATTATACACAGATTCTTATTGACAGGAAAAAAGTAAAATTGGGTATGGACGATAAAGATCTGCTTACCCGTGAAGAAGTTACCGAAGTTATCGTTCGTGGCGGAAAGGCAAGACTTCGCCCCGTTTTATTAACGGCGATAACAACCGTTTTAGGTCTTATTCCTTTGGCAATTGGACTGAACATCGATTTCTTCTCACTGTTTTCAGACTTTGACCCGAAAATTTATGTAGGAGGAGACAATGTAATTTTCTGGGGACCACTGGCATGGACGGTAATCTTTGGATTAATTGTAGCCACTTTCTTGACCTTGATAATTGTTCCCGTTTTATTCAATATTACCTATCGAATGAAGATTTGGTTGCGGGAAGGAAAGAATAGAAGGGAAGAGAAGAAAAAGCAGCTTGAAGCTGCTGCATAATAACCAAAATTAATAGTATAAAAAATCCCGACTTGGTTACCAAGTCGGGATTTTTTCTTTAGAATTTTATTGACTTATTTGTTTATGGCAACAGTTTTGCCATTGTTCCATGTCGTAACATTGGCAATCTTATTGTTGGTATAATCTACTTCTTTCAAGGCTTCACCTTCCCAAAAAAACCATTTTCCAGCTTTCTTGCCGTTAACATACTCACCCATTGCAATTTTTTTACCGCTTTCGTCGAACATTTTCCACTCTCCGTGAAGTTTCCCATCACGAAAAAAACCAGTCTGCGCAATGATTCCGTTTTCATGGAAATAAGTGCCTTTTAAGTCGTTACCGTTTTTTTCAATTTTGGGCTCAACTTGTTGTGCGGTCATTGCTACCGAAAATATAAGTGCTAAAGCGATTGTTACTGTCTTCATTTTATTTGGGATTTCAATTGATATTTATCATACTAACGTAATCAAAGATACAATTATTTTACCAAAAATAAATGTTAACCTAACCTTTAATTTACATTAACTTTACATTGAAAATGTAAACACCTCAATTACAGCAATATATCTATAAGCAAATTGCGTACAGTCTAATAAATATCCAATTGTAATATCACAATGAAGTACTCCCTAAAACCAAAATATAGAAACTGAAATTTTGTTCGTAACACCAAAAATTCAAAACTCTGGTACTATAGCTATAACCTGTAAAATATTTAATGAATACTCAAAATTTAAAGGCGAGCCCGGCACTTATAATCGTACCATTAAATCCAAATTGGTTCACCTCCCAAGGATACTTGAATCTTCCACCAAGGTCTGTAACCACATCTCCTTTCGGCTCAAGCTCGTCAGGGTAAACATTCAACAAATTATTAATGGCCAAAGTGGCCGAAACCTTACTTGAAAAATCATAACCAACAATTAAGTCAGTAATCACTTTACCCGCAAAGGTCTGGTCGTTTAATGGATCAGTTGCATGGTCCCATTTTACCTCACCAAAATAGGTGTTATTCAAAGCGAAATTCAACTTTTGTATATTATAATCGAACCCCAGCAAAACTTTCGATTTTGGCCGTGACGTTGTAATGCGCGACTGTTCCTTACGATTAAAAATTTCATACCCATTTGCAGCAAGCAAAGGAGGCGTACCAATTTCCCCATCTATCTTTGTTTTATTAAAATTAGCAGCTATCGTAGCTGCTAACACGCCACTTCCCAATTTTAAATTCTTATAACTAGCAACCACATCTACCCCTGTCGTATTGGTATTAACGGCATTGACAAAAAACTTCAGGCTGGTTATGGCATTATCAATCAAAATTTCTTCAACAGGGTTATTGGCACTATCATCTCCATCGAAACCTATTTCATTTGTAAACAATACCCTATTGTCTATCTTGACATTATAAAAATCGACGGCAATAGACAAATTCGTTACGGGCTTAAAAGTAAAACCTGCGGAAATGTTTTTTGACGTTTCAGCCGTTAGCTGGGGCACACCCAATCCATCTCTGATAATGGGGTCAACATTATTGAAAGTTCCTTGATTCGAAATGGTCCCTCCGGAAACTAGGGTTTGAATGTTACTTAAATAAATTTGGTGCAGTGCCGGGGCTCTAAAGCCGGTGCTATATGAAGCTCTTAGCGCTCCCAAATTATCACCCAATAAATATCTTCCGTTCAGTTTCCAGGAAGTGTTATTTCCAAAATCACTGAACTCCTCATAGCGCAGTGCCCCTCCGAGTAATAATTTATCGGTGGGTTCCCATTCCAAGTCCCCATAAAGACCATAATTGTCACGTGTGGCCTCCACAACGTTGCTAGGCTGTAGGCCCGGAAAAGATTGCGCTCCCCCGCCGATATACGACGCAGGATCTCCGGCCATTGCGGTAAATCGCTCTCCCCTTAATTCTGCACCAAAAGCAATATTAACCGCTCCCATGTTTTTTGAAAAATCCAAATTACCGAGGGTGTTGCTAAACGTATATGAACCTACATCAAAAGAAGTGGGACTTCCAGCTCCTAAGGCAGGATTAAGTGTGTTATTCACGTCATAATTCACGGCATTTCTGCCATAAGTACCACTTAGATCAACATCAAAACCAATTAATTTCCATTTCGCTCCAACAGTCATCGTGTTATCCCTAATATCTGTTTCGAACGTGGGCTGAAACCCTTGATACTCTGTTCCTGGTTCATGCAATAGATTGTGCGGGTCTGGGATCCAATAAGGTGGACGGTATAAAGCAAAACTCTTACCCTTTCTATAAGTCAATCCACCAAACGCATAAAACTCTCCATTTCCACTTTTAAAAGGAACTCCGGCATTGAGAAATACGTCTGCCTTTTGCATTTCGGGTTGCCCAATATTCATTCCCAAATCTGGGTGAGCTGATAACCAAGGCCCCCAAGTGGGATCATCTGCGGGAACACCAAACAAACCATCTGCTCCTGGCTCCCCAGACCTGTTCGTCTTTTCCTGTTCATAATAACCAAAAGTCAAATTCAAATACCCTCCATTCTCATTAAGTTTTATTGCCGAATTAAAATCAGCCGCAAAATTAAACCCATCACCTTCTGTAGTAATTCCTGAAGTAATCCCTACCGTTGTATATTCAACGTTTTTCTTCAAGACCATATTAATAACGCCAGCAATCGCATCTGATCCATACTGGGCAGATGCACCGTCACGCAATACTTCGATTCTTTCTATCGCCGCGGCGGGTATACTTTTTAAATCGACCCCGACCTCACCTTTTCCAGGAGTATCGTTTATATAAACCAAAGAGCTTAGGTTCTTACGCTTTCCGTTTACCAAAACCAGCGTTCTACTGGGGCCTAATCCCCGAAGATCTGCAGGGTCAAAATGTGCCGTACCATCAGAAATGGCCTGTGTAGTAGCATTAAAAGATGGCACTTTATAGGTTAACATCTTGTCAACAGTGGGCTGACCAGTATTCTTGAGTTCATTGACACCAATATTATCAATTGGCACAGGTGAATCCATAATTGTTCTAGGTTTTGATCTATTTCCTACCAAAATCACTTCATCAAGTGCCACGCCTTCTTGTAAAACTACGTCTATGCGACCTGGACCTTTAACATCTACTTCCTTTGTAGTAAATCCTATAGAAGAGAATACTAAGATGACAGGAAAATCTGCTATGGCAATAACATAGTTGCCATCAAAATCGCTTGTTGTGCCCTTAGAAGTGCCTTTTATCACAACATTGACTCCAGGGAGGGGTTGATTGTTTTGATCAGAAACTGACCCCATTATTTCATCCTGCGCCGAAAGGCCGAATGAGATCATAAAAAAAACAAAAGAGCATAAAATTTTGCTTAAAATAACTTTCATCCTTCAAATATATTTTTGATTATTTGATAACAAGTTAACACTATATTTAGTAATCTTTTAGAAAAGAAACCAAATTTTAAGGTATGGAGTAGAATAATTCCGCTTTACTTCTGGTTTCCTTTCAATTATAAGATTAAGCACAACCTGCACTATCAAGATAACAACATACTTTTATACCTTTGCCACCAAATTTATGCAACATCAATGTACAGAGATCATAATTGCGGAGAATTAAGAGAATCGGATATTGACACATCGGTAACCCTATCAGGATGGGTTCAAAAGGTCAGGGATAAAGGATTTGTGACTTGGGTAGATATCAGAGATCGCTACGGTATCACTCAATTAGTGTTCGACGAAGATAGAACCTCCAGTAAACTTATTGCACAAGCACGGGATTTGGGTCGTGAATATGTAATTCAAATAACAGGGACCGTTATTGAACGAGCATCGAAAAACCCGAAAATACCTACCGGAAATATTGAAGTTTTGGTAAAAGAGCTATCTGTTTTGAACGAATCAAAAACACCGCCTTTTACTATTGAAAATGAAACGGATGGCGGCGAAGACCTTCGAATGAAATATCGGTATTTAGACATCCGGAGAAATCCCGTTAAAAACAATCTAATCTTCCGTAGTAAAGTGACTATGGAAGTTCGAAAGTACCTTTCGGAACATGGTTTTATTGAAGTGGAAACCCCATATCTCATAAAATCAACTCCCGAAGGTGCCCGCGATTTTGTTGTGCCCAGCCGTATGAACGAGGGGCAGTTCTATGCTTTACCACAATCGCCGCAGACCTTTAAGCAACTGCTTATGGTTGGCGGAATGGACAAATATTTTCAGATTGTAAAATGCTTTAGAGATGAAGATCTTCGTGCAGATAGGCAACCTGAGTTTACCCAGATCGACTGTGAGATGGCCTTTGTCGAGCAAGAAGATATTTTAATTGCCTTTGAAGGATTAACCAAATACCTATTAAAAGAAATCAACGGAATAGAAATTGATACTTTTCCTAGAATTACTTTCGACCAGGCAATGAAAAGATTTGGTAATGACAAACCTGACATTCGTTTTGGAATGGAATTCGGCGAACTTAATGCCGTTGCCCAACATAAGGAATTCAACGTCTTCAATTCAGCAGATTTGGTCGTTGGAATCGCTATTCCTGGAGGAGCAACCTATACCCGAAAGGAAATCGATGCCCTTGTTGATTGGGTACGCCGGCCACAGGTGGGCGCTAAAGGTATGGTCTATGTTAAATGTAACGAAGACGGCTCTTTCAAATCTTCAGTTGACAAATTTTACGATCAAGAAGATTTAGCCCAATGGGCAGAGATTACTGGAGCGAAGCCGGGTGATTTGATTTGTGTACTTTCAGGTGATGCCAATACCACAAGGACACAATTGAGTGCACTGCGTATGGAAATGGCCCAACGGTTGGGACTTCGGAATCCAAAGGAATTCGCCCCATTATGGGTAATCGACTTTCCATTATTGGAACTCGATGAGGAAACTGGAAACTATCACGCCATGCACCACCCTTTCACCTCGCCGAAACCGGGACAAATGGAGCTCTTGGAGACTGATCCGGGAGCCGTACGGGCAAATGCCTATGACCTGGTGTTGAACGGCAATGAAATTGGCGGAGGCTCCATTCGAATTCACGATAAAGATATGCAGAGTACCATGTTCAAGCATTTGGGCTTTACCCCTGAAGAAGCTAAAGCGCAATTTGGTTTTCTGATGGATGCCTTTCAATATGGTGCCCCACCACATGGCGGCATTGCGTTTGGTCTTGACCGATTAGTTTCTATTTTAGGGGGCCAGGAAACCATTCGTGACTTTATTGCTTTTCCAAAAAATAATAGCGGACGCGATGTAATGATCGATGCACCTGCACCTATTGACGAGGGACAGCTAAAAGAGCTGCATTTGGTGCTAGATATCAAGTCTTAAGCAAAATATCCCACTTAACGGTGGGATTTTTTAATACTTTTAAGGAAGCAAACAACGAAATGCCTGCCCAAAAAAAAACGCTATTCAAACGGTTGCTCATATGGAAGTATAAGAATATTTCCAGCAAGACTTTCGTGCACATCATGAGTGTAGTAGTCGGTTTGTTGGCAGGTTTGGCCGCCGTTACCTTGAAAAACCTAACCTATTTCATTGAAGCGTTATTAGAAAAGGGCATCTTATTCTCCAATAACGGTCTCTACTTCATTCTGCCTATTATCGGACTAACGCTGGTCTATCTTTATGTAAAGTTCGTACATAAAGAAAAATTGCAACTCGCTGTTTCTTCTATACTGTTTTCCTTATCAAAGAAGAAGGGAATTATTGATTCAAAACAAATATACTCTAGACTAATTACCGCACCATTGACAGTAGGTTTCGGTGGGTCTACAGGACTTTTAGGTCCGGCCGTTGCTTCGGGATCCGCTATAAGTTCAACATTGGGGCAACTGTTCCATATGAACAGCAAAACCCAATCGCTGCTAATAGCTTGTGCCTCGGCTGGTGCCATTGCATCTATATTTCAATCGCCCATTGCAGCCATCATCTTTGCGGTAGAGGTCTTTAGTTTAGATTTGACAATGTTGTCGATGTTGCCCTTACTACTGGCATCCATATCCGGTGTACTTACTTCTTATTTTTTCTTGGGAAACGAAGTGCTCTTTAGCTATACGATTACTGAAAATTTTGAAGTAAAAGATACTTTATTCTATATTATTTTAGGTGTGGGTACAGCCTTTGCATCCATATATTTCACCAAAATGTATTTCGGCATCTTGAACTTGTTCAAGTTTTTAAAAAGTCCGAAATATAAATTATTAGTCGGCGGATTGGCCATCGGTATCATGCTTTATTTTATTCCACCTTTATATGGTGAAGGTTTCGGATTCATCAATAACCTTTTACAAGGCGACCATGTTCAGGCGCTGGGCAAAACCCCGTTTGACCGCTATATTGGTAATATTTGGGTCGTTATTGCACTCCTCTTCGGCATAACCATATTTAAAGCGGTTGCCATGACCACTACGTTGGCTGCTGGTGGTGCGGGTGGAACTTTCATCCCGACCATGGTAATGGGCAGCGCCTTGGGCAATGTACTTGCAAAGGTCATCAATAATTCTGGGTTGGGATTCGCAGTTTCGGAAAGCAATTTCACTCTTATCGGCATGGCCGGACTTATTGCAGGGGTATTACATGCACCACTCACTGCGATATTTCTGATTGCGGAAATTACAGGAGGTTATGCGCTTTTCGTTCCTTTAATGATAACGGCATCAATTTCTTATTTAATTGCAAAAAGCGCATTAGATTATACTATCTACACAAGAGAACTTGCGGAAAGCGGGGAACTATTGACTCACGACAAAGACCAAACCGTACTAACCTTGATGCAGTTGGACGATGTTATAGAGAAAAATTTCAAGGTAGTTCACCCAGAAATGACATTAGGGGCAATGCTTCACGAATCGGTAGCCAAATCAACTAGAAATATATTCCCTGTTGTTGACGAAAAGAAAGCCTTTGTAGGTATTGTACTTTTAGACGACATCAGAGAATGTATGTTCAATACCGACATGTACACCACAACAACAGTATCTGATTATATGCATGCCGCACCCGAACATATTTTCTACGAAAAGGACTCGATGCAGAAAGTGATGCGGAAATTTCAAGATAGTGGAGCTTGGAATCTACCCGTAATCAAAGATGGCAGATATATGGGTTTTGTCTCGAAATCAAAACTACTGACCGCCTATCGCCGAGAGTTGATTAATTTTACAAAATAATGCTATAATCGAAGGTAAAAGAATCAGTATTAATATTGGTCGGAATTTAAAAATGAAGATGGATGTTTGCCTTCTTCCTTAGTTAAAAATAATACAAATGAAATACGTGGTCTTATTGGTCGTTCTGGCATCGTTGAGTGCTATTGTTTACGGATTTACAATTCAAGAAGAGAACGTGGTTTTAGCCGATAAATGTATTGGTTTTGGCACCGTAGGTCTATTCCTATTGGCGATGCCACTTTTTTTGTTATCTGTCAGCAAAGGAAAAAAAATGAAAGATTATATGTTGACGGAAGAAAACATATTAAAAATGCAGTCAAAAACTAAAGAAAAATCAAAAAAACAATAATTTCAATAAGATTTAACCCTTGATTTTCAAGGTGTTTGCAAAAAAAATATAAATTAGTATTGTAAATGCTTTATAAACTAATTTGTATTGAAATGACTGGCACAGTAAAATTTTTTAATGGATCTAAAGGATATGGATTCATTACCAACGACGAAACAGGAAGCGACATCTTTGTTCATGCGACGGCACTAAAAGGAATTGCCTTAAATGAAGGAGACAAAGTCGAATATGTAGAAGAAGAAGGACAAAAAGGCAGGGTCGCCGCACAAGTTCAGGTAATCGGCTAAAAGTTTCCTAGCCTAGATTAAAAAGGAACCTCGACCTCTTCATCGGGGTTCTTAACGTACTAATTTAAATACAAATCTATCAGCACTAGTACCAATCGACATGTCATTTTGATTGATTATCATTTCATTTTCTGCAATGGTAATTCCACCCATTTCAACTGCTCCCACGAAAAGGTATGACCTGCCATCATCCTCAACCACAGAATAGCCATAATCGCCCGATGACAATCCACTAAAGAGGCTGCCTGAAGTGTTTTTAACTTCCAGCGTGTTATTTGTGGCGTCAAATTCCCAAATGATTACCCCCTTATCGAAATCATTGTCAACACCGGTGAAACCGCCACTCACGTTAATCATATTCCAAATTCCGTGAATGGGGTTATCGTTCGTTTCTTCTTCTTCTGTTTTTTCTTTATCACATCCAAAGCAAAGAAACACAAAACTGAAAAGTAATATGTAATGCTTTGTTTTCATATAATGAAATATAAATAAATCTACAAAAGAGATTTACAGATTAAAAAAGTTGGATTCGACAATCAAAACAGCGCTAGTTTAAATTTCGCTTTTGAATAAAAAATCGTTTGAGAAGATCTGCTGCCTCATTTTCAAGTATTCCACCGACAATCTTTGTCTTAGGGTGCAATGTTGTGCCCATAACCTCATAACCTCGTTGTGTATCTCTAGCCCCATATACAATTTTCGAAATTTGGCTCCAATACAAAGCTCCTCCGCACATCTGACAAGGTTCTAGCGTTACATACAATGTACAGTCTTTCAAATATTTGCCTCCAAGAAAATTGGCAGCAGCCGTTATGGCTTGCATTTCAGCATGTGCAGTTACATCATTTAGTTGTTCGGTAAGATTGTGAGCCCGTGCAATTACCCTTTCTTGAACAACAATAACGGCCCCTATGGGCACTTCTCCCTTTTCATAGGCAATCTCCGCTTCTTGCAGCGCTTTTTTCATAAAGTAAGCATCATCAAAAGGCAGAACCATAGCTCATTTTTTAATTGACAATAGTAGTAAATATTGTTTTCGGACACAAAAAAAGCTTACAATTTACATCATAAGCCCAAATAAGAAAGTTTTGCTTAGCAAGAACCAATCACGTTTCTTTTAACTTTCTTGACTGATTTTTTTTTGACATTAGATAAACTTCTTTATACAACTTGAGATCGTCAATACTAATACATCCCGTTTTTCTATAAAGCTCTTTCTTCATGGCATTCAGCTTCTGTTCAGAGAACCCGAGATGTTCGGCAACTTCATTTTTATCATTATGAAGTTCCATTACTTCTATTATGTGAAGTTCCAGAGGTGATATACTAGATAGTCTATTTCTAATTTTAGCTCTTAGACGATGCCTGTTTTTCATCATTTTATTTCCTATGAATTAAACAACTTATAGTGAAAAATATGAATCCTATTACCAACTGGACAATAACGTTGTTTTTGTCGTTGAAATGAATCACACCTGCATAATCTATGCTAATAGATGCTGATAAAAACAAAAGGTTAAAAAGATGGTTAAGGGGAAATATTCAACAATATGCACCACTAGATTAGGAAAAACAAGAAAATACCATCATAGGAAGTTTTTTCAGACGAACTACCAAATGTTCATTGTTTTAACAACACGAAATACCATCGCAACGAAGAACATTGCAACAATCATTAAAGTATAATCTGAATAAATTAATTATTGCAAGACGATTTTATGAGGCAATCTTATTGTTTTACTAGTTGTTTTACTAATTGGTTAAATACGAACATGAAAGTTCCATAGATATTGTTTAAATAAAAGAACCGTGCCTAGTTCCCCCGAAAAGACACGGTTCAACAGCTGACTTAAACTCGTCGCCGTCATTATTTACTAATAAAAATTATTGCTTTTGGTAAAAATCAGCATACCCACTATCATCGTCATTGATTATACCATCTGCGTTAAGATCCCCACCGACCGGTTGACCGTATGAAAAAACTTGATTCTGTAAAAACAAAGCTAACGGGGCAACCGACCAAAAAAAATACCCAACAATGGGTATTTTAATGTTCCGATTGGTCAAATAGCAAGTGCTTTTCCTAAAAATTGCATCCCTAATATTCAATGGGAAGTTCAATTAAGCGATTTTAGAAGATGGAAAAAATTAATCTTCCGTATCACTATATTTAAAACAAATGATTCTCATTACAGTAATTTACAATCTCCATAGATGAGTTAAACCGTAGTTTAGACAAAATATTCTTTCGATGTGTAGCAGTCGTATGAATACTGATATTCAATTTAGAAGATATTTCTTTGGTAGTGTTGCCCTTGGCCAGAAGGCGTACAATATCCAGTTCACGATTACTCAGATTATCGATCAATAATGTTTCTGAGTAGTTTTTATAAAAAAGGGTTTCGTACTCATTACTCGCATTCAGTTTTTTGCACACCCCGATCATGGGTTGTCTCTTACTATTGCCAAAAATAGTATTCTGCGAAAATCCTAAAATAGGCTTGCCTTTTTTGTCAAAACACCAAGGGGTCTGGTGTACTTGAATATTAACATAAAGACCCTTGGCATTCTTTAATCTGTAATTCCAATAATACACGCATTTGCTCCTCTCGGATTGTGAAACGTTGTTCATTGTAAAAAGCATCAAATCATCTAGAATCTTCAGCCAATCTGGCACATCTTCCGAATGGATTTTTGAAAAATGGAACGACATTCCCTTGTTAAGAGCGTCTTCTTTCGAATAGCCCAGCAACGGTTCATAGTTTTCACAGATATATTCGTATCGCTGACTAACAGTATTCTGAACTAGAATAAAGGATTGTAGTTTTGGAAGGTATTGATCTAATTCCTCCAGTTTTTTGATATGTTTTTTTACCGCATCATGATCTATTTTATCATTGGTGCTGAATGTTCTTTCATATGATTCTAAGTTCATCCTTTTTTTGTATTACCCCTCGCATTCCAAGATACTTAAATTGCTTTAAAATCTTATAACAAGGGTACTATTTTGAGTGTAGTCGTAAACCACTATCGTCTTAATCGCCTTTAAAAATTTGGGCAAGCGTCCCAATGAAAATCTTTCATACAATGATAAAAAATTTAAAATCAGATTAACATTGATACCAAGCTTAGACCAGTTGTTACTTTGAAGCAATTCGCAACACAACAGATTCTTCGGGGCATAAAAATTTGATGAATAGCCATCAACCTGGGTGGCGGTCGTTACAGCGGTAAGATATTTGTCAAAAAAAAGTTTGGTCTCCGTGTATGGGGGAATCATAAAGTATTGATGTGGTTAATTTGGTCCCTTACAAGTTCATGAAAATTAGGCTATTATCAAAATAATGCCAGCCTAAAAAAGATAAAATATATAATTATCGGACTCAGTGACTAGTTAATTGTCAATTGGTCTTAAATTTGTCGTTCAACCATGAGCTTGTTATCCAACATCGATTCACCAAAAGACCTTCGCAAGTTGTCGCCAAGCGAACTGCCTGAACTCGCCCAAGAACTTAGAGAATTCATCATTGATATTGTAGCTACCAAAGAAGGCCATCTTGGCGCTAGTCTCGGCGTGGTCGAACTTACCATAGCAATTCACTATATTTTCGACACACCAATAGATAAGTTGATTTGGGATGTTGGCCATCAAGCCTATGGGCATAAAATATTGACCGGCCGCAAAGAAATTTTTGAAACCAACAGACAGTTGGGTGGCATCAGCGGTTTTCCAAAACGCAGCGAGAGCATTTATGATGCCTTCGGTACAGGTCATAGCTCTACTTCCATTTCCGCGCTATTAGGTATGGCCATGGCTTCAAAATTAAAAAAAGAAGATAGCATACAACATATTGCCGTCATTGGTGATGCTTCCATTGCCAGTGGAATGGCGTTCGAGGGCCTTAATCATGCGGGTGTAGCAGATACCAACCTACTTATAATACTGAACGACAACGCAATTGGCATCGACCCGAGCGTAGGAGCGCTAAAGAAGTATCTTACCAATGTAAAAAAAGGTACCGCCAAAGACGAGAACATTTTTGAATGCCTCAATTTTGATTATACGGGGCCCATCGACGGCCATGATTTGAACGTACTGTTGCCTGAACTGAAACGGTTAAAAAATGTTAAAGGACCTAAGCTTTTACATATAATAACCACCAAAGGCAAAGGGTTAAAAAAAGCGGAGGAAAATCAGGTCATTTATCATGCCCCAGGCAAATTTGATCGGCTTACAGGAGAAATTCATAAAAAAAAGTTATCAAAACAACCTCCAAAATATCAAGACGTTTTTGGGCATACCATTGTAGAACTCGCAAAACAAAATGACAGAATCGTCGGTATCACACCAGCCATGCCATCGGGAAGCTCATTAAAATTTATGATGGACCAAATGCCAGATAGGGCCTTTGATGTAGGCATTGCGGAACAACATGCCGTAACTTTGGCGGCAGGAATGGCAGCTGAAGGGCTTATTCCTTTTTGCAATATTTATTCCACTTTCTTGCAACGTGCCTATGATCAGGTGATTCATGATGTAGCGTTGCAGAATATTCCCGTTATTTTTTGTTTGGACCGTGCTGGTATTGTCGGACAAGATGGACCTACACATCACGGATTGTTTGATATAGCCTATTTGCGTTGTATTCCAAACCTCATTATTTTTGCCCCGATGAACGAAGAAGAATTGCGAAACGTGATGTATACGGCCCAATTGGGCTTACCCCACCCTATAGCTATTCGCTATCCTAGAGGATCCGGAGTTCTTACGAATTGGCAGCTACCGTTCAAAAAAATGTCAATAGGAATTGCTCAAGAATTAAAAAAAGGAACGAAAATTGCGGTGCTTTCCATCGGCCATATAGGCAATATCGCTAGTGAGGTGATTGCCGGTCTTCCTGAAAAGGAATCTATAGGACATTACAATATGCGCTTTATAAAACCACTAGACCAAAAAATGCTTACATACATATTCAATAATTATCAGCATATCGTTACCCTTGAAGATGGCTGCAAAATAGGGGGTTTTGGAAGTGCCATACTTGAGTTCGCCAATATTAGGGCATATACCAACAAAATATCCGTTTTGGGTATTTCAGATAATTTCCTTGAACAAGGCACTACAACTGAACTTCAACGCATTGCCAAAATCGACGCCATATCAATCAAGAATCACATCAATACCTTATTAAATGCAAAATAGTCTGCTTACAAAAGTTCTTTTTACTTTCATCTTAATTTTTTGGATTTCTGCGATATCAGCTCAAGATACCATTCCGACCGAAACGCCTATTGATACAACTGCCATTGATACAATCGTAATACGCAAGACCCAGGAAAGGATTAAGAATATTCCAAGAGGCGCCAATCTAACCAACCCGGTTATTTCATTTAAGCAAACCAAGGCTTTGAACAAGCCTTATAAACGATTCAGGGTTCCCTCATTTTGGACGAACATCAACAAATTTGGCATAAATTTTAGCGAAGTAGCCTTTGTCAATTGGAATGCCGGGGGAAACAATTCTGTAACCGCCTTGGGAAATGTACGTTTTGAAAGAAACTACAAATTTCGTTATATACAGTGGGACAATAATATGGAGATGCGATATGGGCTGAACCTACAAGACAATCAAAAACTGCGAAAGACCGATGACGCCTTACGTTTTAGCTCTACATTCGGCTACCAAAGAGACACCATTAGTAATTGGTATTACTCGGTAAAGGCCAATTTTAATACACAATTCTCGAACGGTTACAAATATCCTGACAGAACAACGCCCAAATCACGGTTCATGGCACCTGGCTATTCCTTTCTAGGTGCGGGTACTTCGTATATCACGAAGGATCAAAAATTCAACCTATACATTTCGCCCATAACCCAAAAGGCCACTTTTGTAATGGACCAAAATTTAGCTGACAAGGGTGCTTTTGGTGTACAAAGAGCAATACTCGACGCAGATGGCAATGTAATAACCCCGGGCGAGAATGTTTTCCTTGAATTTGGTTTTTTGGTCACAAATACTTGGGAAACAAAATTGATGGATAATGTAGGCCTAAAGTCAAGAGCGAGCCTCTACACCGACTATTTGAGAAAATTCGGAAATATCGATGTGGATTGGGAATTAAATGTCAGTCTCAGGGTCAATAAAAATATTCTCACCACAATAGGAACCCACCTTATTTACGATGATGATATTCTATTCGATGAGCAGGTCGATGCCAATGGTATTGTCACAAACCCCGGTAGACCGCGTCTACAATTTAAACAATTATTGGGTGTCGGGATAACCTACGATTTTTAAGACGAAATTGTAAGAAACACTCTAAATCTTAAAAACCACCACTAAGCTATTTATTATTAAATCTCTATCCCTTTTATTTTTTTATGTAATAAAATAGCGGCACCATCGGAAAGGCTGGCGACATAGCAACACGTATTCAAAAGAATTTGATAAAGCGACACATTCGTTCTTCGGTAAAACTCAGGTAAGGTTCGAAGCATCAATTTATTGTAATTCGACGCATCAGAATTTTTCTCTCGTACCAAGGCATCGGTATACACATCTAAAATATCGGAGATAATCTTATAGCCCGCAATCTCCTTTTCTATAACTTCCTGAGACTGATAAACCTTCTCTACACTTAAGGCAATAATGTCATCTATCTGTGCAGTATACATGCTCTTATCTAGCAAAGAAACCGAGAACATACCGTTGAGTATTTTATCTTCGTTCTCCATAAAGACCCTCACAGCATCATTTATAAGCGTGTTGATAGCCAGTGCCCGCAAATAACTTAGTCGGTCTTCTTTATAGGCAAGCGCATTATACTTTTTGGTGTTGATAGTGTCTTTGACCAGTTTAATAAGGTATTCAAGAGCAAAATCTTCAGAAATCAAACCGAGATTGATGCCGTCTTCAAAGTCTATAATTGTATAACAAATATCATCGGCAGCTTCGACCAAATATGTTAAAGGGTGTCTACAATAAGAGACAGCTTCTCCCGATCCCCGCTGTAATAACCCCAAATCTTTCGCAATAGATTGAAAAGATGATTTATCCGACTGAAAAAATCCGAATTTTTTATCTGCAATATGGTTTGTCGGTTTCTTAGGAAGTGATTCTTTTGGATATTTCATAAAAGCGCCCAAAGTGGCATAACTCAGTCTTAACCCTCCGGAAACCCCTTCGCGCGATTCGGCCATTAATTTATAACCATTCGCGTTTCCCTCAAAATCGACGAGGTCTTGGTATTCCTTTTCCGTTAAGTTCGACCTGAACTGTTGTCCACTTCCGTTTTTAAAATATTCCCCAATAGCCTTTTCCCCACTATGACCAAAAGGCGGATTACCTATGTCATGCGCAAGGGCCGCCGCAGCCACAATCGCTCCAAAATCATTGAATTGATATCCATGCATCTCCTTTAAATAGGGATGTTTTTCCAATATTCTTTTACCGGCAATTCTACCTAAACTACGCCCTACTACAGAAACTTCAAGGCTATGGGTCAATCGGGTATGAACAAAATCGGTCTTTGATAGCGGAATAACCTGAGTCTTGTCTTGAAGACTTCTAAAAGCCGAAGAAAATATAATTCGGTCATAGTCTACTTCAAACCCCAAACGGGTTTCGTCTTGTTCCTTTCGCAATCGCTTATGGGTATCGCCATCTCGTTTGAGCGATAGAAGCTGTTCCCAGTTCATCATCGAATCTAATTTGCCGCAAGATACACCATTACCCTATTTCAGAAAAGAAACCTTCAAAATCGAAAACATAATACGTGAAATACAATCGGTATCTTCGATATCATTACTTTTGAAATAACTTTTTCTAAACATTAACTTAACATTGCTGTATTCATGAACGTTCACAAAACGATATCCTTGGTAAAACTGAGATACCTTCCTTTATCGTTTCTTTTACTTTCTTGTTTCATTTCCTATTCTCAGGAGAATCCCGCCCCTAAGTTTGGAAAGGGTATTTTAAACTTAATAGGGCAAGACAGTACTTGGAGTATGAAAATTGCGACTCGCATGCAATTATTATCCACTGCTAGCTGGGAAAAAGGCCCCAATGGCGGACTTATAAACCCAACGTCGAACACCTTGATACGAAGGGCTCGGTTAAAATTCGATGGTTTTGCCTATTCTCCAAAACTAAAATACAAAATAGAACTTGGCCTCTCTAATCGAGACATTTCAGGGGCTTCGGAATATACCAGCAATGCACCCAGATACATTTTGGATGCGGTTATAATGTGGAATTTTTATAAAAACTTCGAAGTTAGGCTAGGACAATCCAAATTACCCGGTAATATGGAACGGTTAATTTCTTCTGGAAATTTGCAACAAGTAGACCGTTCTTTATTGAACCGTCGATTTACCATAGACCGTGAAATGGGAATTCAATTATGGCATCATTTCAACCTGACCGATACTTTCATGGTGCGTGAGAAACTATCCATTGCTAAAGGTGAAGGAAGAAATGTCACATCAGAAAATCTAGGAGGCCACCATTATACAGCAAGGGTGGAACTCTTTCCGCTGGGGGAATTTGAAAATAATGGGGAATACAGTGGCGGGGACCTGAAAAGGGAACAAAAGCCCAAATTGATGTTAGCCGGAAGCTATGACAGCAACCAAAATGCGGTCAAGACCAGGAGTAATCAAGGTTCGTATATGATCAATGACATTGGGTTCTACCAGACCAACATCAGTACCGTTTTTATAGATGCTATGTTCAAATACAATGGTTTTTCGTTGATGGGCGAATATGCCTACAGAAGTGCTAACGATCCCATTGCAAAAAATTCCGATGGAACGGAAACAGGTGAAGTAGTGTGGGTCGGAAATGGATTGAATCTACAGACTGGCTATCTTTTTCCTAGTAATTGGGAGGTTTCCGGCAGGTTTACCAGCATTGACATTGATAAAATCATTACGGGAAGAAACCTTGAAAACCAATATACCATTGGACTTTCAAAATATATAGTTGGTCATAAATTAAAAGTACAGACCGACATGAGCTATCTTGCGGTAAGCAATGAACAAGATCAAATTTTGTGCCGCCTTCAGGTCGAGTTACATTTTTAGATGAATAGGCCCATCATCCAAAATAAAAATATAACCTTTACATAACATTGTAAACAATTCTACTATAGATATTTGCAAATTGATTTTTAAGGAATATTATGGATAATATTTATTTGTTAATGATAATTGCTTTGGTTGCATTGGCCATTGCAGATTTAGTTGTCGGCGTTAGCAATGACGCTGTAAACTTTTTGAATTCTGCGATAGGTTCCAAAGCAATTTCGTTCAGATCCATTATGATCGTGGCAAGTATCGGGATAGCCCTCGGTGCAATTTTTTCCAGTGGAATGATGGAAGTTGCCCGAAAAGGAATTTTCAATCCGAGAATGTTCAATTTTGAAGACATCATGTTCATTTTTATGGCGGTGATGATTACCGATATTTTGTTACTTGATTTCTTCAACACATTGGGTATGCCGACATCGACTACCGTTTCCATTGTTTTTGAACTATTGGGGGCAGCGGTTGCCATGGCGCTAATTAAAATAGCTGCTGAGGGCGGTAATTTTTATGAAGTTGTCAACTACATCAATACATCAAAAGCGACC
This sequence comes from Kriegella aquimaris, assembly GCF_900103215.1. Taxonomy (GTDB): domain Bacteria; phylum Bacteroidota; class Bacteroidia; order Flavobacteriales; family Flavobacteriaceae; genus Kriegella; species Kriegella aquimaris. The sequence goes on along the minus strand of NZ_FNGV01000005.1, from coordinate 268,683 downwards.
GAAATTATTCTAGGCATTCTATTGTCAGTAGTCATAGCCTTTTCCATTGGTGCTCTGGTCCAATGGTTTTCGAGGCTCTTACTTTCCTTTAAGTTCGAGAGAAAATCCAGTTGGATAAGTGCTCTTTTTGGGGGTATGGCCCTTGCGGCAATTACCTATTTTATTCTGATGAAAGGCATTAAGGGTACTGCTTTCGCCGGAGAAAACTTAAGCATCATAGGGGGAATGACCATTGCCGATTTTCTAGAGAAAAACGTATGGGGAATCGGTGCCACGAACTTTGTGTTTTGGTCCCTACTTTCCTATATTCTAATGACCTTTGCTAAAGTCAATATTTATAAATTGATAATCGGTGTAGGTACTTTTGCCTTGGCCTTGGCCTTTGCAGGCAACGATTTAGTAAACTTTATCGGTGTACCTATCGCAGCTTGGCAATCGTACGAAGCTTGGGTTGCCTCGGGAGTGGCCGCTTCAGAATTTAGCATGGAAATATTGGCCGAAAAAGTACCGACGCCGACTCTTTTGCTATTCATTGCAGGAATGGTCATGGTCTTGACACTTTGGTTTTCGAGCAAAGCCAAAGGCGTTGTAAAGACATCCATAGACTTATCTAGTCAAGGCGATACCAAAGAGCGCTTTCAACCAAATTTTTTATCGCGAAGTTTGGTCAGGTTTTCAATCGGTATTTCACAAATGGTTTCTTCGTTATTCCCTGGATCCATTCAAAAAAGAATTGACAAGCAGTTTGAGAAACCTGTTATTGCCCTTTCTAAGGAAAAGGTGCACGAACTACCGGCTTTTGATATGGTAAGGGCCGCGGTAAACCTAATGGTTGCAGGTATCTTGATTTCGATTGCCACTTCTTATAAATTACCATTATCAACTACCTATGTAACTTTTATGGTAGCCATGGGTACCTCGTTAGCAGACAGGGCCTGGGGTGCAGAGAGTGCCGTTTATAGGGTTGCAGGCGTACTTAATGTTATAGGGGGCTGGTTTGGTACCGCCATTATTGCATTTATAGCTGCCGGAAGTATTTTGGCTATTATTAGCTTTGGAAAAGGAGCCTCAATTGCCGTTCTACTGTTCGCCGCTGTGTTGTTGTTAGCAAGAAATTACATTTCCTATAATAAAAAAGCCAAGGAAATAAAAGCGGAAGACAGACTTCAAAGAGCAGAAAGCAGTTCTATTCAAGGAGTTATTGAAGAAAGCGCCAACAACATTGCCAATGTGGTAAAAAGAACAAATAAGCTTTATACCAATAGCATTAATGGCTTGGCAAAACATGATCTTGATTTATTGAAAAAGAACAAAAAGCAAGGTGCCAAACTTGCTGCGGAAATAGAGGATCTTCGCGACAATATTTTCTACTTCATAAAAAACCTTGATGAAAGTAGTGTTGGTGCCAGTAACTTCTATATCAATATTCTAAGCTCTTTGCAAGACATGAGCCAATCACTAGAATATATCGGAAAGGTCAGCCATAAACACGTACACAACAATCACAAGAAACTGAAATACAACCAAATCAAGGAACTAAAGGAAATAGACTTGAAATTGGAAGAAATTCTTGAAAAGACCAGAAAGGCCTTTGATGAACGTTCCTTTGAGCAGATTGGTAATATCTTAAGTGGGAGAAAAGAGCTTTTTGACCTTGTTTCACAAAAAATTGAAAAGCAAGTGGTCAGAACACGGGTAGAAGAATCCAGCCCCAAGAACACTACTTTGTATTTTTCTTTATTGTTGGAGACAAAAGACCTGATGACCGCGATTATGGATTTACTTGAAATGTATTACAGCGAACATGATAGCCGCGTGAAGCCTGCACGGTTAGAGGAACAAGAAATTTCCTAACCACACGGTAACTCATTCGCTTCTGTATCATTTCGAAGCCACAATTTTTCAACCTAGATTAGGCTAGCCCCTACATTCCAAATAGACCGATTACCTTATACTATCGCATACCGTTGTTCCTTCTATAAGTAAATACCGAAACCATTGTATTTGGGTCGTGGCGGGCCATACACTTGTCGTTTGTCGAGAGATTATACCTTTTTTTCACTTTTCCCGTTTATCTCTAAACAAATCCAAATATCTTTATGCTACGCGACCTATACTCCTGTACTGGTTTTCTTATAATTAGTCTGACCTTATTTACATCATGTAGTTCAGATGATAACTTGTCAACTACCCCACTCGAAATAGAAACTGACAATCTCGCGCGTCTAGCTGCAAAAGAACTTTATGTAGACTATTACAAAGCTTCAAAAACAAATGGTTCAGAAACACAGTGGAGTGGCAATACTACGACCTGCGACCCTGGTGCGGTACCCACAGATGTAATGAACAAAATATTTTTACGATTGCAGTATTACCGAAAGGCGGTAGGCTTGGAAAATACGGTTACTGAAAACATTGATCAAAGTGCCAAGGCTCAAAAAGCGGCCCTGATGATGAAATCGAATAATAAATTAGATCACTTTCCTCCTGCAAGTTGGTCTTGTTTCACTGAAGAAGGTAGCGAAGCCGCAGGTAAATCAAACCTTACTATGACCAAAAATGCGGAAGCCATCGATTCATACATTAGCGAGCCTGGTGACAGTAATGGCCCTGTTGGGCATAGAAGATGGCTTTTATATCCACGGCTAAGGTCAATTGGTGTCGGCAATACTAATAGCTCCAATGCGATATGGGTAGTAGGAAACTCGGGACAAGAGCCTTCAAACATGCCCGAGTTTATAGCATGGCCTCCCGCTGGCTATGTGCCTGGTAACGTCGTTTTCCCTAGATGGTCATTCTCCATTCCTGGAGCCGATTTTAGTCAAGCACAGGTTTCTATGATTGACGAAAATGGCAAAGTAATTGAGCTTAATTTAGAAGAACTTAGTTTGGCGTACGCCGACCCGACCATAGTATGGGTTCCGAAGGGTATTAAGACCAATGAAAGTATCGACACTTCGTATTTGGTAACAATCAAAAGCGTTGCTTTGGATGGACAAATACTGGACTACGAATACCTAGTCACCCTTTTTAATCCGGAGGATTAATTTTAAATCGGCATTTCTTATTATCTTTAGGTCGAAAGCTTTGCACCGATGCAGCTATTCGATATATATTTGAATGCGTAACATTGTTTCAATACTATTTTCGATTTTCTTGTCTACATTCCTTGTCCAATCGCAAGATGACTTATTGTTAAAGGATTTTGAGCCCGTTTCAATCTATAATGTTGTCAAAACAAAGATAGAAAAGGCCAAATATCCTGTGGTCGATTTTCATGCGCATCCCTACGCCAAGACCGATGCAGAACTTGATGAATGGGTTCAAAATATGCAAAAATTCGGAGTTGAAAAAAGCATTATTCTTACTTACGCTACCGGAAAGAGTTTCGATAGTATCTATAAAATCTATTCGAAATACGGAGACCAATTTGAATTATGGTGCGGATTTGATTATTCAGGTCACAATGAAAAAGGTTGGTCAAAAAAAGCCGTAAAAGAGCTTGAACGTTGTTTTCGAGCAGGCGCAAAGGGGGTGGGCGAACTTGGAGACAAAGGCAAAGGTCTGTTTTATTCCTGGCCATCACCCGGTTACGGAATGCATATTGATGACAAACGCATGCAACCTCTTCTAGAACGCTGTGGAGAACTTGGAATGCCCATAAGCGTTCACGTTGCCGATCCCTATTGGATGTATCTTCCGATAGACAAACATAACGACGGCCTCATGAATGCCGCTAAATGGAGAATAGACACATCACAAAAAGACCTATTATCTCACGAAGAACTTATTGGCACGCTCGAAAATGCCGTTAAAAACAACCCTAAGACTACTTTTATAGCTTGCCATCTCGCAAATAGCAGTCACAATCTCGATATCTTAGGAAAGCTTCTAGACGCCTATGGGAATTTGTACGCCGACATAGCCGCCCGTTACGCTGAATTTGCACCTGTACCCCGACGCACCAAAGCTTTTTTTGAAAAATACCAAGACAGGTTGGTCTATGGTACCGACATGGGCTCGGATCCCTCTGTCTATGAAACTACCTTTAGAATTTTAGAATCTGCCGACGAGCATTTCTATGTACACGAACACTTTTCATACCATTGGCCACTGAATGGGCTAGACCTTAACGATGAGACGCTGCAAAAGATATATAACGGCAACGCCAAGAAAATTTCAAAATAGAAAATGTGCTATATTTAGGGAAACATATGCAATTCGGCCTATCCATTTTCCATCAAAGACGTGTTCATGAACTATAGACAACATTGGTGCATTCTTTATCTGTTGACCGCTCTTCTATTTTTATCTCCGAAAAGCAATGCCCAAAATGTTACTAGCTCGAATTATAACGACCTATCTTCCAACTCCACTACCGTTTCCATTCCTTTTTATTCAGGTTTGAACGGGTATCACGCTTTTCGAATTCCTACGGTAATAAAAACCAAAAAGGCACTCATAGCCTTTGCCGAGGGCCGAAAAAACTCCACCAGCGATTTTGGAGATATCGATGTGGTCTATCGAAGATCGCATGACGATGGAAAATCGTGGGAACCGTTAAGTATTTTATACGACCTAGATACCATGGCCGTTCAAAATCCTGTACCTGTTTATGTAAAAAAGACAAATAAGATTGTTTTCTTATTCAATACGACATCCTTAAGCGAGCATGATGTTTTAAATAAAGATTACGGCCTTGACGAAGAACGAAAAGCATTCTTGACCTCATCTACAGATGATGGAAAATCTTGGACAACCCCAAGGGATATCACGCGAGATGTTAAGAGAGAAAATTGGCGGTGGCACGCCACTGGTCCTGTGCATGGTATTGAGCTTCATCATGGCGCCCACAAAGGCAGACTGGTCGTACCTGTAGCCATTAGTATCGAAAAAGGAAATAAGTCTTATTGCATGGCCCTGATTTATTCGGATGATGCCGGGGAGCATTGGAAAATTGGTGCAGTAGATGAAAATCTTTCCGATATTGTTCTTTCGAACGAGACAACCATTGCAGAACTCGCAGATGGACGCATTTATGTGAATACCCGAGATCAAAATGGCGGTTCAAAGGAAAAGAACCGTGGCGAAGTATATAGTCTGGATGGTGGCTTGACCTTCTCAGGACCCATCATTGAATCCGATAAATTTCCCAGTCCCATAGTTCAATCGGCTCTTTTAAGTTGGGACTCAAAAAAAGGGACCAAACTATTGTTTTCTACGCCTTCGACACCAAACAAAAGAGAAAATCTCGTCATCATGGCCAGTAATGATGCATCCAAAACGTGGCATATGCTTTTTAAAGTGCATAACGGGTTTTCGGCATATTCCGATTTGGTACGTCTAGACAAAAAAACTTTGGGCGTTATTTATGAAACTGACGACTATAAAAAAATACGATTCAGAAGAATACCATTTAACCCATGATAACCATGACATACCGCACTACTTTTAAATATATTTCTATTCTATCGATTTTTCTTTTTGCCATTGGAATGGGTTGTAAGGAAAAAAAGGAGGCTAAGATAGAAACGACGGAGATGAAAATAGAAAAACCAATGGGTCTCGAAATATTGATAGGAACATACACTAAAGAAGAAAGCCAAGGAATTTACAAAGCGTATTTTGATGAGAGCACAGGTACCCTGTCTAAGCCACAGCTACTTGTCGAAACTGAAAACCCAACTTTTCTATATCAAAGTCAAAATAAAGAAAGAGTCTTTGCCGTCAATGAGGTAAAAGAAGGTAAAGCCATTTCGTTCAGCTGGAACGAAGACCGCACACGACTAAATCCCATATCAGAACAGCTTACAGGGGGTAGTGGGCCTTGCCACATTACACTTAACAACGCCCAAAACTTTGTGGCTATTGCAAATTACGGATCGGGTACTTTTACGCTCTTAAAAACAAATGAAGATGGTGACTTTCTTGGAGAAGCAAAAGTCAGAAATCACCAAGGTAGCGGACCGGTAATGCCCGCTCAAAAATCGGCCCATGCCCACTATTCCGCTTTTGATGATAATGACAAGTATGTATATGTGGTAGATTTAGGAATCGACAAAGTGCTCTCGTACACAATTGACAACAATGGTAAATTAGGAAATGAGCAAACCGCGTTGCAAATGGATCCGGGTGATGGTCCACGTCACATGGCCTTCCACCCTACAAAGAAGAATATGGCGTTTATTATTAACGAGCACTCGAATAGTGTTGTATCCGTTTCCATAAATCACGAAACTGGCACGTTTACCCGAATTGACAAAAAAAGCACCATTCCTAAAAACTTTACGGAACCCAGTTTCTGCGCCGATATGCATCTAAGTGCGGATGGTAAATTTCTTTATGGCTCGAATCGTGGACATAACAGTATTGTCGTTTTTTCCGTTTCCGATGAAGGTAAACTCGACTTAATAGACACCGTCTCGGTAGAAGGTGACTGGCCCCGCAACTTTACTTTGTCTCCAAACGGACAATATATGCTGGTGGCTAACCAAAAATCGAATAACATAACAGTATTTAAAATTGATGCAAAAACAGGAATACCATCCTATACTGGACAGCAAATAGCACTTTCAATGCCTGTATGTTTAAAGTTTTGAGAGTGATTTTAAAGGCCTTTCCCTTGATTCGAAAAGATTTCAGTAGTTACCGATAAAAGTTCATTTCATCCATATAATTCCAAACGGCTTCAGGTAATAATGGCTTAATATTTTTGCCCGCCTTATGATTTCTACGAATGAATGTAGAAGAAATTTCCATAACGGGCGCATCAACCTTATGAATTTTCGGATGTTCCTGAAAACGATGTTCTACCTTACCTTTAGAAATTCGAGGATAGACATAAAGATCATGGTTCTCCAAGATGACCTCATAATTCTTCCATTTATGGAAGCTTTTTAAATTATCTTCTCCCATAATAAGACAAAATCTATATTCCGCTCCATATTGCTCGGTCAGATGCACTAATGTATGGGCCGTGTAATTAGGCTGGGGCAAATCAAATTCTATCTTAGAAGGCTTCAATTTCGCGTAAGCTGCAGTTGCTTCATAGACCATTTGATAGCGATGATTGTTATGCAGCAAAGATTGTTTGGTTTTAAAGGGACTCTGGGGTGTAATTACAAACCAAACTTCGTCTAAATCGGAAAATTCGACCATGTGGTTCGCTATAATCAAATGCCCAACATGAATCGGATTAAAAGTGCCAAAATAGAGTCCTACTTGCTTCACCGTTACTTTTCTTTTGTTTCAACACCCACAAAATTTGCAACGAGTTGATGTGCCTCTTTCAAAGCCGTATTTAAATCATAATTTTTAATGATGGAATCGAACTGGGGTGCCGTCGCCATTTCAACGGAGGCCTTGGCCACCCGCATGTTTATTTTGTCTTCACTCTCCGTACTACGTTTTTTTAATCGTATTTTGAGTTCATCAACACTTGGTGGCTTTACGAAAACAGCCAAGGTTTCTTCAGGGAATTTTTTCTTGATTCGAAGTCCACCAACAACATCGATATCGAAAATCACGTTTTTACCTTCCGCCCAAAGGCGTTCAACTTCACTCTTGAGCGTTCCATAAAAGTTATCGCGATAAACCTCTTCCCATTCTAAAAAATCATCATTTTTAATATGATTTTTGAATTCTGAAACGGACATAAAATAATAATGCTCCCCGTTTTTCTCCTTCATTCTTCGCGGTCTGGAGGTGGCCGAGACCGAGAAGGCAAGATTCAGTTCAGGTTGTTCTAAAAGGTAGCGCACTATAGTCGTCTTACCACTGCCCGAAGGTGCCGAAAATATGATAAGTTTTCCTCCTTTAATCATAACACATTCAACATTTGTTCTTTTATTTTTTCAAGCTCATCTTTCATCTGAACGACCAATTGTTGCATTGGGGCATAATTGGCTTTGGATCCAATAGTATTGATTTCTCTCCCGATTTCCTGAGAAATAAAACCCAATTTTTTACCGTTTGAATCGTCTGACTGCAGCGTAGTTCCAAAATATTCCAAGTGATTATTGAGTCGCACCTTTTCCTCGGTTATATCGTACTTTTCCAAATAATAAATAAGCTCTTGCTCAAAACGATTGGCATCGACATCTGTTTTTAAATCTGCCACGGCCTTTTCCAATCGCGCTCGAACATCTGCTTGTCTCTCAGGATCCATTTGCTCTACTTTTTCAAGCAAGACCTTTAAGTTTCCAATACGATCTAAAAAATCTTTTTCGAGAACGTTGCCCTCCTCAGATCGGAAGGTATTGATTTCGGTCAAGGCTTCTTTAAGCGCTAATTGAATCACTTTGTATTCTTCCTCATCAATATCTTCCCGTTCCGTTTTCATCGCATCGGGCATACGCAGGGCCATTTCCAATAAACGCAAATCGTCACCATCGGCAATGGTCTTTAATTGTTTCATGTAATTACGAATAGCGGCCTCATTTACCTCAGCAGAAGTTTCATCACCCGTAAACTCTACATACAGCCCAAAATCGACCTTGCCCCTTACCAATGAGCTTGCAATTATTTTACGTAGATCAAGTTCCTTTTCGCGATAAGCAGAGGGCATTCGCGCATTCAAATCCAGACTTTTACTATTCAGTGATTTTAATTCTACAGTAATTTTTTTGGAAGGAAGTTGTATTACATGCTTCCCGAAACCTGTCATGGATTGAATCATAAATTGATTTTAAATTTTGGCAAAGATACTGAGATTGTTAGTTTTTTGGCCTTCCGTTTTTATTGAATCGCCTTTTTAGCAATCTTTCACAATAGTAGATACCACCAACTCCGTATAAAAGCATGGCGAAAAGAGTAATAAGATTTGCCTTTTCAGGTAACCATATATAAACCAGTAGACCAAAAAACAATAGTAAAACTCCCAAATAGGTAAATATGGTAGCACTTGTTTTATTGGCGAATTCCCATACTTCTGGGCTTGACATGCTACGCCTTGTACGATAACCGTAAAACGATTTATATTTTTAGGAGGAAACCATTTCATGAGCACCCCTGTAGCAATAAAAATCACTCCATAAATGATGGTTTCAAGCAACTGTCCCCAATCCATAATATCACAACTCCCTTATCCAAATATTTCGGTAGCTTACACGACTGTTATCGCCGTGATCTTGGAGCTTAAGGGGGCCCTTGCCGTGCGAAGGGTTCTTAGGCCAGCCGATGTAAGGCGTAGTACCCTTGATTTCTACATGGTCTTGAATTAAAACACCATTGTGCAAAACGGTTATAATGCCCGATTTTATCTTTGCTCCATCTGCATTGAATGCTGGAGCATGGTAAATAACATCGTAGGTATTCCATTCTCCACTTGCCACTGAAGCCATTGCCAAAGGCACGTGTTGTTTATAAATTGACCCTACTTGTCCGTTTACATAGGTAGGGTTGTCATTTTGATCCAATACCTGTAACTCATAAAGACCGTTTAAAAAAATACCGCTATTTCCCCTATGTTGACCTTCGTCATTCACATCTTTGGGAGAGCGCCATTCAATATGTAATTGAATATCGCCAAAATGCTGTTTGGTTTCGATATCACCAGCCTTGTCTTTAACAGTCATACTGCCGTCATCGTTTAAGATCCAATTTGCCTCAGAACCGTCATTTGAACTTACCCAACCGTCTAAACTCTTACCGTCAAAGAGTACGATGGCATCGGATGGAGGGCTACCTAAATGTGAAGGCTCTACCCTCGGCACAGTAGGCTCATAAAATTCTGTCTCTTCTGGTTTCGTTGGCTCCGTTCCAGAATATTCTTCATGTACAATAACTTTATCTCCTTCCTCTTTGGGCGCCATTGGATCTACTTTTACTTTTTCTTGGCAAGAAACCATTGCCAATGTCGAACACAGTGTGAACAAAAAGAAATTTTTCATTTTTAGATAATTGGCCTTAAAATTCATTAGTACGATTAAAAAAAAAGACAGCCGCTACTTAAAGGCCATAACAACGCCTTTAGCATCGACTGCCGAATTCTTTTTAAAGTTGCTTTAATTTAATATTTCGAAAAGCGACGACATTTCCATGATCCTGGAGTCCAATTTTTCCGGTCTTGAACTTTGCAAAGCCTTCCCATTTTTCGAATTTACTTCCCTTTAACAGGGCTTCCAATTCATCGCCTCCAACGGGAAAGGTAGCCACTTCTACCCCATTAAGTACCGAACTCCCCTTATTGGTATTATGATCAATTGTGATAACACAAGTGTTCCATTCCCCGACTGGTTTTGTAGCGTCTTTTGATGGCTCCACTAAATCGTAAAGTGCCCCGGCCTGATGCGTGGTGCCATTTTTGGCATCGGGGTGCTTTTCATTGTCAAGCACTTGAATTTCCATTCCCGTGTGATAAGGCTTTTCGAATTTTTCATCGTCGTTAATACCCCAAAAGACACCACTATTGCCCGCTTCGGAAATCTTCCACTCCAGCGACAAGACAAAGTTAGTATACTCTTTTTTGCTAACGATATCTAAGATTTGACCCTTTTTTCGATCTGCAGGAGGATTAAAAACCAGAGCGCCATCTTCAATTTTCCAATAGGCTCCTGGATCGCCGCCCTGATAGATTTCCCAATCATCCAAAGAAGTGCCATCGAAAAGTGTTGTCCATTCATCCTCTGAATTCGTTTGACTCAAAGACTCCGTTGCCGGTTCTGTCGAAACATCGCCTGATTCTTTTTCCGCCTTGTCTTTACAACTGGCAACAGCTATTGCCATTAGTAAAACAACTCCTAGTTTTCTCATTTTTTTCAGTTTATAATTTTAAATTCCTAATATTTTCTTCAAAACAGATTTGTCGATTGCAGCTCCCGCAAAATCATCAAAAGTCTTCTCGGTCGCTTCAATAATATGGTCTTGAATAAAGATGGCTCCTTCGCGTGCACCTTGCTCCGGACTTTTAATACAGCATTCCCATTCCATAACTGCCCATACATCACAACCGTATTGGGTCAATTTCGAGAAAATAGTTTTAAAATCAATCTGACCATCTCCCAACGAGCGGTATCTACCTGCGCGATCGCCCCAATCATTGTATCCTCCAAAAGCTCCTTTCTTACCTGTAGGATTGAACTCTGAATCTTTTACATGAAACGAACGTATGAACTCGTGATAGTGGTCGATATACTCAACGTAGTCAAGCTGCTGCAGCACAAAATGACTCGGGTCATACAATATATTTACCCTTTTGTGATTTCCGGTCGCTTTCAGAAAGCGCTCAAAAGTATCGCCATCATGAAGGTCTTCGCCAGGGTGTATCTCATAACAAACATCAACGCCTTCTTCATCAAAGTGGTTCAAAATAGGCATCCATCGATTCGCCAGCTCTTCAAATCCCATTTCCACTAATCCGGGTGGGCGCTGTGGCCAAGGGTGCCATGTATGCCATAATAATGCACCTGAAAAAGTAGCATGTGCCTTTAGACCCAATCGTCGGCTAGCGGTTGCCGCCTTTTTCACTACATCTACAGCCCATTCTGTACGAGCCTTCGGATTATTCTTGACCTTATCGGGAGCGAAATTGTCGAACATAAGATCATAGGCAGGGTTTACGGCAACCAATTGCCCCTGCAAGTGCGTAGACAATTCCGTGATCTCCAAACCATATGAATTCACTTTACCTTTCAGTTCATCGCAATATGTTTGGCTCTCTGCAGCCTTATCGATATCGATTAAAAAACTTTCCCAAGTAGGTATTTGAATTCCTTTATACCCCAGATCAGATGCCCATTTACACATACCATCCAAAGAATTGAACGGTGCCTTGCTATCTACAAATTGTGCCAAAAAAACGGCCGGTCCTTTAATTGTTTTCATTTATATAGTGTTCTATTATGTTTCTATGTTTATTAAATTTGAGGTGTTATCTAAGAATAAATCCTATATTTATTTCTTGAAAATTCCCCTTTCTACCTTTTTCCTCGGGAAGTCATAAATATAGGAAAACCATCAGAATTAAAACAAGAAAAACAATATGAATCAAGAAGTAGAATATGATGCCATCGTTGTGGGCACTGGAATTAGTGGGGGCTGGGCGGCTAAAGAACTCTGCGAACAAGGACTAAAAACCTTGGTCTTGGAACGTGGCCCGATGGTAGAACATATCAAGGATTATAAGACCATGAACGATGATCCTTGGGATTATGAGCTCAAAGGCGAACTTTCAAAAGAAGACAAGAGAAAACAACATGTACAAGCTCGAATAGGCTGGGCTCCAAAAGAAGATAACAAGCATTTTTTTGTTAATGATTTAGATCACCCCTATGTAGAAACGAAACGCTTTGATTGGATAAGGGGATATCATGTTGGTGGCCGGTCACTTACTTGGGGCAAACAAAGCTATCGTTGGAGCGACATAGATTTTGAGGCAAATAAAAAAGATAAGATCGGTGTTGACTGGCCTGTGCGCTACAATGATATAGCTCCATGGTATGATAAAGTAGAGGTTTATATTGGAGTAAGCGGTCAAAACCTCGGCTTAAAACACCTTCCCGATGGAAAATTCCAACCCCCAATGGAACTTAATTGTGTGGAAAAAGACCTACAATCGTCGATGGAAAAGGAATTTGACGACGGAAGATTACTTACCATTGGCCGGGTTGCCCATATCACAGATAAGAAAGCAGATTTTGAAGGCCGACAGCCTTGTCAGTATAGAAATAGATGTTCGAGAGGTTGCCCATTCGGTGGCTATTTCAGTAGCAACTCTTCTACCCTTCCGGCAGCTGAACGCACGGGCAACATGACCCTCAGACCTAACTCCATCGTACACGAAGTCATTTATGACGATACTACGAAAAAAGCTACTGGTGTTCGAGTGGTTGATACTGAGACTCATGAAAAACTTGAATTTAAGGCCAAAGTTATTTTTCTATGTGCCTCATCAATGGCATCGGTCGGCATTTTACTACAATCAAAATCAGAACGTTTTCCTAACGGATTAGGTAATGATTCCGACGCCTTGGGAAGAGGCATCATGGACCATCATTACCAATTGGGGGCAAGTGCAAAAGTAGATGGCTATCTAGACAAATACTACAAAGGCAGAAGGCCTAATGGCTTTTATATCCCCCGCTTTGTCAACCTCGACGAAAAAACCAAACGCAAAGATTACATCCGTGGTTTTGGATACCAAGGTGGCGCAAGCAGGGGCGATTGGTCAGAATCAGTTGCAGAAATGAGCTATGGAGCAGACTTAAAGGAGGCCATTTTAAAACCCGGTCAATGGAATATTGGGGCGACAGGTTTTGGAGAGTTTCTACCTTATGATGATAATCGGGTGACCTTGAGCGCCACTGAAAAAGACAAATGGGGATTGCCGCAATTGGATTTTGATGTAGAATTCAAAGAGAATGAATACAAAATGCGGGAAGATATAAAAAAGGAAATAGCGGCCACGTTCAAAGCTGCCGGTTTCAAAGATATAGAAGTCTATGACAACGCAACTGGCCCAGGATTAGGAATACACGAAATGGGAGGAGCTAGAATGGGCCATAATGCGAAAACTTCGATTGTAAATAAACACAATCAAATTCATACCGTACCAAACGTATATGTTACTGACGGTGCTTTTATGTCTTCTTCGAATTGTGTAAACCCATCGCTAACCTATATGGCATTTACGGCAAGAGCCGCAAGCCACGCAGCGAAACAATTTAAAGCTGGTAAATTTTCGTAAAAAGAAGTTAGAGAACGTCAAGTTGATGGTATTAATCGATTATTCGCTTTAATTCACGGGTAATATTCTATTTTACCATTGCTTTAAAGAAATAAATAGACAAAAGTAATCGTATAGAAAAATAATAATGGACAACGCTTCGGCCAGAAATATGTGGGGAGATTTTTTAGATGCCCATCTCGAGTATGCTTTTGTAGATGCACCCAAAGTGATTCACTTCTGTGATAATGAGAAAGATGCCAATGATTGTGTGAGATTAGTCAAAAAAGGAATTAAAAAGGCCACTTCCCCCTCACTGCTCGGATTGCAGTGTCGTCAAGAACCCTTGCCAAAAATTGGGGATTTTATGATTATTACCGATTGGGAAGGCTCGGCACAATGTATCGTAAGAACAACATCGGCGAGGCTCAGACCCTATTTTAGCATTGATGCTGCTTATGCCCGACTCGAGGGTGAAGGAGACCTAAGTCTCGAATATTGGAAACGTGTACATTGGGATTATTATGAGCGGGAGCTACGACCTTTTGGGCGCGTACCCCGAGAAAGCATGATTATCGTCTGTCAAGAGTTCGAGAAGGTTTTTGAGCGTTAACGAATAGCTTAGAAGTAATAATTCGAGAGAACTTTTCTTTCTATAAAAAAAACCCGTCGACTTTAAAAGTCGACGGGTTTTTTTATAGGACATTTTTCTACTATTCCATGTCTACCCAAACATTTCCACCTTTATGCGATGCCACCGTAGCTTCAATAAAGTTCATACCTCGAACTCCATCATGCATCGTCGGATATTCTCCATCGTTATATGCTTCGCCACGTATGGCTTTCGCAACACCCAAATAGATGTTCGCCATTGAATCAAAAATTCCTTCCGGGTGGCCTGCCGGCAACTTAGTTCCATCCAGTGAAAGTTCACTGTTATAGGCATGCCCTGGCTTATAAATTTGCGTTGGCTCGGTATCGCTCATTTTATAAAGGAAATTAGGGCGTTCTTGTTCCCATCGGAAAGCCGCCTTTTCCCCATAAATCGAAATAGCCAAACCATTTTCTTCCCCGGTAGCCACTTGACTTCCACGAATAACTCCTTTTACATAGTCACTCATACGGATGAGCACGGTACCGTCGACATCCATTTGGTTGTCTTCATACAGGTAATTGAAGTCGCATAACAATGATTTTATTTCAAGACCTGTAGTATATTCGATAAGATTAAAGGCATGTACCCCGATATCTCCCATACATGAGCTAATACCCGCTTTTTTCGGGTCTAGACGCCAAACCGTAGAACGCTGTGCTTTATCGTGAATGATAGGGTTGATCCACCCTTGATAATACCTTGCATCTATTTTATGAATTTTTCCCAAAGCACCCGCCTTGATCATTTCCCGCATTTGACGCACCATGGGATAACCGGTATAGGTATGTGTGAGTGCAAATATAGTTCCGGCTTTTTGGTGTGCTTCTTGAAGAATTTTGGCCTCGTCCAATGTTGTAGTCATCGGTTTTTCACAAATGACATGAAACCCATTGTCCAACAATTTTTTAGCCATTGGAAAATGTAAAAAATTTGGTGTTAGCACAGAACAAACTTGAATTCGTTCTTCTTTGGGAAGCTTCATTTCCTCCTCAATAAAAGTATCGAAGTCTTTATAGATCCTATTGGTCGGCACGTCGATTTCCTCTGCAAATCCAATGTTTTCCTTAAAATCGGGATTAAAGACCGCACCTGTAATTTGATAGTTGTCATTAATATGTGAAGCTACACGGTGCAATACTCCGATAAGGGAATCACCACCACCACCTAATATTCCTAATCTAATTTTTTTTGGCATATCCTATTTTAATTTATTTTTTAAAAATCTATTTAATATTTAAGGTTGTCAATTTATAAAATTTTCTAAGACTTATAGGCAATTTTCTCGTTTTTGAATAAAACGGCAAAGAGCAGAAAAACCAGAAATGCGAATCCCGCAGGATAAATCCAAATGGTATCCCAGCCATGGGAACCATCGACATTTAAATACATGTCGGTGATTTTTCCGGCCACCCAGAAACCAATCAACATGCCTATACCATAAGTTGCCAGTGTAATAAGCCCTTGTGCAGCACTTTTGTAGGTTTCCCCAGCTTTCGAATCCGTATATATTTGTCCTGAAACAAAGAAAAAATCGTAACAGATACCATGCAATCCTATTCCTAGGATCAAAAGGAAGGTGAACTCGCCAGCGTTACCATAGGCAAAGAGAAAATACCGCAATGTCCAAGCCAACATAGCTATCAAAATAGTATTCTTAAAGCCGAACTTCTTAAAGAAGTAGGGCAGTAAGAGCATAAATAGAATTTCGGAAATCTGGCCAATTGTCATCATTCCTGTTGGGTTTTGAAGACCTACCTCAACCAAAAACGGATTCGCATTCTGATAATAAAAAGCCAACGGAATACAAATCAGAATCGAGGAAACAAAAAAGACGAGAAAATTCTTATCACCCAGTAGCTTTAGCGCATCTAGACCCAGCATTTGAGAGAAGGACACTTTTTTAGAAGTATCTACCTTGGGCGGATTCTTGGGCAAGGTAAAAGAGAAAACACCCAGAATAGCCGATGAAATCGCCGCCATTAAATAGGTATTCTTCAGCATGCCTTCGGAGATGCCCGAAGGTGAATCCCAATGAAAGGCATAACTAATAATCAAACCGGCAACGATCCACCCCAAGGTGCCAAAAACACGAACGAACGAAAACTCTTTTGTAGGGTCTTTCATTTGATTGAATGCAACCGAATTTACCAATGCCAGTGTTGGCATAAATAAAATCATATAACCCAAAACATACGGATAGAAAACATCGAAACTTGAACTGCAGTACATTAAATAGAGCAAAGCCGCCCCTAAAAGATGTAAGATTCCTAAAATTCGTTCTGCGTTGAAATAGCGATCTGCAATCAGCCCTATAACAAAGGGAGCCAAAATAGCTCCCCAAGATTGTGTAGAAAAGGCCATAGCCGTTTGACCCGAACTGGCCCCTATATTGTTACCCAGAAAAGTCCCCATGGTAACGAACCAACTACCCCAGATAAAAAATTCCAAGAACATCATCACCGACAATTGTGTCCGCACCTTTGTATTCATCCGCTGTTGTATTTATCGTTTGTAAAAAATGTAATCCAAAGAAAGGGGTTCGAACCCGCTTTCTCTTAAATTCAAATTTATTTGACCTCTATGATGTGTAGAATGATTAATAATATGAAAAAGTATGTCGTGCAACGTATTGGTGAACGACATACCTTTTGAATTCTCATAGGCTATTCGCCTTTCAAAATCGTCGTCTTTTGACATAATCTCAAAAGAACTCCTTTGGTTGTCATAATGTATTTCTTCCCAATCGGTGATTGAATGTTCATGAAAGACCTCATATTTTGGTTTTAAATCATTCACTCGGGCGTTCCAAATATGATGTGCATTCAAAATATGGCTAAAAAGTTTTACACTCTTTTCAGGTAGCTCATCAATCTTTACGCATTCATCAATGATTTTTTTATTGCAATCGTAATTGTAATCAAAAAGTTGATTGAAAAATGCTTTCACGTGTATGGTTTTAAAACTAAAACAGGGGTCAGCTCAATTCTTTCGCCGCTTTGAGCAATAATTCCTTTGTTGCCAAAAGACCTGCCTCTTCCCCTAATTCACTTCCTTCGTATTCTACGCCAACGAAGCCTGTATAACCAGCATCTTTTACAATCTGGAGCATTTTCACATAATCGATTTCGGATTCATCTCCGTCAGCATCAAAGTTGTGTGATTTCGCACTCACCCCTTTAGCATAGGGCATCAACTCTTCAACTCCCTTGTAGAAATCGTATTGTTCTTCACAATCGCGACTGTCTTCCTTTCTTTTGATACAGAAGTTTCCGAAATCCGGTAATGTACCACAATTATCCATATTCGTGGTGGCCATGACGTCTGCCAACATAGCTCCGTTTGAGGAAAGTCCCCCGTGATTTTCTACTATAATATTGATGCTTTTCCCCTTGGCGTAAGCACCCAACTCTTTAAGTGACGCTACCGAATTGCTTTTCCACTTAACTGGATCGTTGGTTCCTGCCAAATTCACACGAATAGAATGGCACCCCATCGCAGCAGCGGCATCGACCCATCTATGGTGCTTTTCGATGGCTTCCTTTCTTTCTTTTTCATCATCGACCGCCAAATTTCCTTGGCCATCAATCATAATGAGTACATTTTTTAATCCGTGCTTTTTCGCCTCGGCATTCGATTTTTCAACAAAATTTGCCATCGCTTCTGGTGAATAATTTGCATCTGACAGTTCAGGGTTGTACAATTGACTCACATATTCCAAACCGGTAAATCCCCATTTTTTTGCTTTTTCTGCAAAAGTATAAGGATCCACCCCGTCATTTTTTATCATTCGATGTATTGACCATTGTGCCAAAGAGAGTTCAAAAAATGGCGATGCATCTTCCATGGTAGTTTGTGCACCAACGGCCTCTTCTGTATTCTCTTTTTTAGTTTGTTTGCAGGCATAGACCCCCAAAAGGGAAAACGCAATTCCGGCACGTGAACTATTTCGGATAAAATTTCTTCTCTTCATTTTATGTATTAGTTGATTGAATTCGAATTAATTATATTATTAACGCCTACTGGCGTGACTTCCTTAGAAAATAGGGCGTTTAAAAGTAAAGAATTAATTTTATATTTAATAAATTTAGCGGATAAACAATATTTCAAATGAGTAAATTTTATTATAACCAAGAGCAAGGCTCCTATGATGCAATTGTTGTCGGCACGGGTATAAGTGGAGGATGGGCTGCCAAGGAGCTCTGTGAAAAAGGATTGAAAACTTTGGTGCTTGAACGAGGCAGAATGGTCAAACACATCGAAGACTATGAAACGGCCAATATGGATCCATGGGATTTTCCGAATGCCGGAAAACCGACTCAAGAAGATATTGCCAAACAAGAGAAACAGAACAGAACGGGATATACGACGAACGCTGCGAGTAAAATGTGGTTCGTAAACGACTTGGAACACCCTTACAACGAAATTAGACGTTTCGACTGGATGCGGGGCTACCACGTAGGTGGGCGTTCGCTGCAATGGGGTCGTCAGAGTTACCGTTGGAGCGATATTGATTTTACGGCGAATCTGAAGGATGGTATTGCGGTCGATTGGCCCGTTCGTTATAAGGATATTGCCCCTTGGTATGCGAAAGTAGAAGATTATATAGGGGTCAGTGGTGAAGCACTCAACTTACCTCAATTACCTGATAGTAACTTTTTACCTCCCATGGAAATGAATTGCGTCGAAGAGCAATTCAAAAACAAAGTAATGGCAGGTTTCGACGACCGCGCCGTTACCATTGGTCGGGTCGCTCATATTACAGGGACCAAAGAATTTGACGGGCGTACCAAATGCCAATTTAGAAACAGATGCATACGCGGATGTCCTTTTGGAGGTTACTTCAGTAGTTTGTCATCGACCCTACCGGCTGCAGAAGCGACGGGAAACATGACTTTGCGCCCAGACTCTATAGTACACGAGGTAATGTACGATCCCGATACTAAAAGGGCCACTGGTGTTAAAGTTATTGATCGCATAACGAAGGAAACCCATGAGTTCAAAGCCAAAGTTATTTTTCTTTGTGCTTCGTCGATTGCATCGACCTCTATCTTAATGCAATCAAAATCGGATCGATTCCCCAACGGTATGGGTAACGATTCCGATCAATTAGGCCGAAACATTATGGACCATCATCTTGGCGTGGGGGCATCGGGGAATTTTGATGGTTTCGAAGATAAATATTATAAAGGTAGAAGGCCCAATGGGGTATATATTCCACGATTTAGAAACCTGGGCGGTGCTTCGGATAGAAAAGACTACAAACGTGGATTCGGATATCAGGGCGGAGCCAGTAGGGGCAATTGGGAAGAAACAGTGGCAGAACTCTCTTACGGAAAAGATCTTAAAGAAAGTGTACTCAAACCGGGAGGTTGGAGAATGGGTATTGGTGGTTTTGGGGAAGTGCTCCCTTATCAAGATAACAGAATGACCTTGGATTACGACAAACTCGATGGCTGGGGACTTCCTACGGTTACTTTTGATGCCGATTTACAGGAAAACGAATTCAACATGCGTAAAGATATGCAGCAATCTGCAGTAGAAATGTTGGAAAAAGCAGGATTACGTGATGTCGAAGGGCATGATGGACCAACTGGTTTAGGTCTGGGTATTCACGAAATGGGTACCGCTAGAATGGGACGTAGTAGAAAAACGTCGGTACTGAACGGGAACAACCAACTGCACGACGTGCCCAACGTTTACGTCACTGACGGGTCATTTATGACCTCTGCCAGCTGTGTAAACCCATCATTGACTTATATGGCATTTACAGCCAGGGCTGCAGACCATGCGGTTAAAGAACTTAAAAAAGGAAATATATAATGGATAGAAGAAAAGCACTCAAAAATATGGGCTTGGCGCTCGGTTATACGGTCGCCACTCCTACATTGATCAGCATTGTTCAAAGTTGTCAAAACGAAACCATTCTGGCATGGACCCCGGATTTCTTTTCTCAGGAAGAGGGAGCCGCACTGACCAAATTAGTGGATATTATTTTACCAAAGACCGACACTCCCTCTGCTTCAGAAGTTCAAGTAAATTTGTTTATCGATCGGTTCGCTGATCAAGTAATGGACAAGGAACAGCAAGACTTTGTTAAAATGTCGATGGGCAACTTCTTAAGCAAAGCCCAAAAAGACTCAGGTAAGGAAAAAATAGCCGATCTTTCATCGGAAGACTTAGAACCGGTATTGGCCAGTTCATTAAAGGTCTCCAAAGAAGATGAGACGAAATATTTCAAACTTATCAACGCCTATCAAAAAGCAGTTGCCAATGGTGAGCCCGCGGAGCTTGAAGAAGGAGTATCGCGTTTTGCATTTGCCAATAACCTAAGAGGATTGACCATCATGGGGTACAAAACCTCTGAATATGTAGGCGAAAAATTAATGGCCTATTTACCGATTCCGGGAGAATACATAGGATGTGCCGATTTAAATGAACTGACCGAAGGTAAAGCCTGGTCACTATAAATAAACAACCCATTTTGAAGAGAAGAAATTTTATACAAAAAACGGCCATTACCGGTGGAGCACTTTCGCTCGGAGGTGTAAGCTTGGCCGCATCGAGCAATTTGAGCATGAACGCACAAAAACATCAATTTAATTTAAAGTATGCGCCCCATTTGGGCATGTTTAAAAATCTTGCTGGCGATGACCCCATCGACCAAATCAATTTCATGGCCGATCAAGGGTTTACAGCCTTTGAAGATAACGGTATGATGAAACGCGACGTCGCTTTGCAGACCAAAATGGGTGAAACCTTGGCAAAACGAGGAATGACCATGGGTGTATTCGTAGTTGACAAAGGGGGCAACATGGCAAATACCCTTGCGGCTGGCAAACAAGAGTATATCGATATATTTTTGGACGGTTGTAAAAGAGCCGTTGAAGTCGCGAAACGCGTCAACGCTAAATGGATGACCGTAGTGCCTGGTGGATTCGAAAGAAAGCTGCCGATTGGCGTACAAGATGGCAACATTATCGAAGCATTAAAAAGAGGAGCCGAGATTTTAGAACCCCATGGATTGGTTATGGTACTTGAACCGTTATCCGATTCTCCCGACCTGTATTTACAGAATTCGGATCAAACCTATATGATATGTAAAGGGGTAGGTAGCCCATCGTGCAAAATATTGTTCGACATCTACCACATGCAAAAGACTGAGGGGCACCTTATTCATAATATGGATCTTACTTGGGATGAAGTTGCATACATTCAAATCGGTGACAACCCAGGACGTAAAGAGCCCACCACCGGCGAAATCAACTATAAGAATGTCTTTAAGTGGATTCATGAAAAAGGTTTTGACGGCGTTTTAGGCATGGAACACGGGAACTCAAAAGAAGGCAAAGCCGGCGAGCAAGCTGTTATCGATGCCTATATTCATGAGGATACTTTTATGTAGACATACATTATAAGCTTTATACTATAAAAAACAGCTACTTTACGTAGCTGTTTTTTTTGTGAACCATATTCCTTAAAAATTGAAATATCCTCAATAAATCTCTTTTAAGAGGGTATCTCGGGCGTATTCAATTTGGCAATGGAAGCATTGATTTCTTCCTGAGAAAGTTCATGTTTTACAATTTTTCCATCAAAATAGTCATCATAGGCCTTCATGTCAAAATTGCCATGACCACATAGATTGAACAGAATGGTTTTGCTCTTTCCTTCTTTTTTGCATTTTTCGGCTTCTGCAATTACCGTGGCAATGCCATGCGTGGCCTCTGGCGCGGGAATAATACCCTCCGTTTTAGCGAATAATACACCTGCTTCGAATACCTCAACATTGTCATGGGCTACGGCTTCTATAAGGTTATCTCTTAACAATTGGCTGACGATGACACCAGCACCGTGATAGCGCAAACCCCCTGCGTGAATAGGTGCAGGAACAAAATCATGGCCCAAAGTATACATCGGCAATAAGGGGGTCATGCCGCCTGTGTCACCAAAATCGTAACGAAATACGCCTCGTGTCAATTTAGGACAGGAGGTCGGCTCGCTGGCAATACATCGTATATTTCGACTTTCTTCGAAATTCAATCGTAAAAAAGGAAATGCAAGTCCCGCAAAATTAGAACCGCCTCCAAAAGGTGCAATAACAATATCGGGCATGTCACCCGCTTTTTCCATTTGCTTAATCGCTTCTTGCCCAATAATCGTCTGGTGTAATTTCACATGGTTTAATACGCTACCTAAAGCGTATTTGGTATCCTCACGTTGCGCGGCCATTTCAACGGCTTCGGAAATAGCAATACCCAAAGAGCCCGGACTATCGGGATCTTGGGCCAGTATCTTTCTGCCGGCTTCTGTCAAATTAGTCGGGGAGGCATAAACATTGGCTCCCCATGCGTTCATCATCGATTTTCTGTAGGGTTTATGATGGTATGAAAGTTTTACCATATAAACATCACATTCGAGACCAAAATGTTGACATGCAAAACTCAACGCACTGCCCCATTGCCCGGCCCCGGTCTCCGTAGTAATTCGTTTCACACCTTCCATCTTGTTATAATAGGCCTGTGGAACGGCCGTATTGGGCTTATGCGAACCTGAAGGACTCACCCCTTCATATTTGTAATAAATCTTGGCAGGAGTATCCAGTGCCTTCTCTAGCCCATACGCACGATACAAGGGTGTTGGTCTCCATAAGGAATATAGATCACGCACCTCCTCAGGAATGGAGATCCATTTGTCGGCACTCATTTCTTGTTCTATCAAGGCTTTCGGAAACAAAGGTTCAAGTGCTTCAGGCCCCAAAGGCTCTAAAGTACCCGGATGCAAAGGCGGCAAAGGCTTGTTTGGCATATCTGCCACAATATTATACCAGTTTTCCGGAATCTCATTTTCCTCAAGTGTGAATTTACGTTGCTTCATATTCGCTTTGTTTTATGAAATGGAATCTAAATATAAGAAATGTGGGTCGTATTTTTAGATGGGTCTTAGTCCGTTTTATCCAGTATCGAAAAAAATGACTCTAAGACTTCTACCTAAAATATGCCGAGAGAACAGAAAAAAGCGATTTTGGATTCACAGGACATCAATGAACATTTACCTTTTAAAGGTTTCAGTTAAAGAAATTCCTTAAAAATTTAACTTCAAACAGGTCATTTGATAAAATTTAACATTTGTTTTGTCTTAATTCACTTTTTTCATCATCTTTAATACGTTGTTAATCCGTATATATTACGTAATTCAAAAGTTTCGGGGCATGGACAATTATTTGATCATTCTGCTTATCTACATTGTGGTATATGCCTTATCAGTAGTGGTAAAGCCTTACATTGAAAAATAAAGTATTTTTGTTTTTATTTGGATACGCAGTACGCTTATTTCTAAAAGCCAGATTCCAGATTATAGGCAGCTAGCCGTTAAAATCCATTCTTCGAAGAATTTTATTTACCCCCCTTTTTATTACGCTCAAGAATTTCGTTTTCTTCCTACCGACAAACACAGCTACATTTTCTGCAAAAAATTATTCAAAATCATTATCATTTAAAAGAATCTTTTAATAGAAAAACCCCGGCGTATACCAGGGTTTTCAATCAATAATGTTATTGTGGAGCTATCTAATAATCACAACCTTGTAATTATGACCCGCACATTAAGCAGTCATCATCTGCTTGACCTTCTTTTGCCCGTGCAATCATTTCGCGCATTTCTTCTGCGGTCATAGGCTGTATATCTGTCTCGGCCGCCTGAGGTGATTCTGAAATCGCTGTTGGCTTTACTTCAATCGCCTTAGCGGCAGTTGGTGAAACGGAAACTACTTCGGCTTCCGCAGTTACGCTTACCGGCACTTCCTTTTTCTTGGTGTTATCCAAAGTAAATTTAATGGCATCTACAGCCGCCTTCGTACGCAGATAGTACATTCCTGTCTTTAAACCGCTTTTCCATGCATAGAAATGCATAGAAGTCAATTTTGAATAGTTTGCATTCTCCATAAACAAGTTCAATGATTGACTCTGGTCAATAAAGTACCCACGTTGACGGCTCATGTCGATAATATCTTTCATACTAAGCTCCCATACCGTCTTGTAGAGTTCTTTGATATCATCAGGAATATTATCAATGTGCTGTATGGAACCATTGGCCCGCATCAACTCTTGCTTCAGGTTCTCATTCCACAAACCTAAATTTACCAAGTCTTCCAACAAGTGCTTATTTACAACTATAAATTCTCCAGATAGCACCCTACGTGTATAAATATTGGATGTGTAAGGCTCAAAACACTCGTTATTACCTAATATTTGGGAAGTAGACGCCGTTGGCATAGGCGCAACTAATAGTGAATTGCGTACGCCGTGCTTTTTAACACTTTTACGAAGTTTGCCCCAATCCCATCTTCCTGAGAGCTCTTCATCTTTTATACCCCAAAGGTTGTGTTGAAATTCACCCTGTGAAATAGGCGACCCTTTATAAGTAGAATACACCCCTTCTTCTTGAGCCATTTCCATAGAAGCGGTAACTGCTGCAAAATATAAGGTCTCAAAAATTTCTTGGTTCAATTCTTTGGCTTCATCACTGGTAAAAGGCAAACGCAACATAATAAATGCATCAGCCAGCCCCTGAATACCCAAACCGATTGGCCTGTGCCGCATATTTGAATTTTCAGCCTCTTTTACCGGATAATAATTTCGATCAATAACACGGTTCAAGTTTCTTGTAACTCTCTTCGTTACCCGAAATAGTTCTTTATGGTCAAACTTGCCCCCTTTGATAAACATAGGTAGCGCAATCGAGGCCAAGTTACACACTGCCACTTCATCTGGTGAAGTATACTCCATTATCTCCGTACAAAGGTTGGAGGAACGAATGGTACCCAAATTCCGTTGATTGCTCTTACGGTTGGCCGCATCTTTATAAAGCATATAAGGGGTACCGGTCTCAATTTGTGATTCCAATATTTTCTCCCAAAGTTCTCGGGCCCTTACAGTCTTACGACCTTTACCTTCAGCCTCATACGATAGGTATAGTTTTTCAAATTCTTCACTGTGATGGTTAAAAAGCCCTGGACATTCATTTGGGCACATCAAGGTCCAACTTTCATTGGCTTCCACCCTTTTCATGAACAAATCAGGAATCCACATTGCGTAGAAAAGGTCACGGGCACGCATTTCTTCCTTACCATGATTCTTTTTCAAATCTAGAAAATCGTAAATATCGGCATGCCAGGGCTCTACATAGATTGCAAAGCTTCCTTTTCTTTTTCCTCCTCCTTGATCAACATAACGTGCTGTATCGTTGTAAACTTTTAACATGGGAACAATCCCGTTAGAGGTCCCATTGGTACCGGCAATGTATGATCCCGTAGCCCTTACATTATGAATAGATAATCCGATGCCCCCGGCCGATTGTGAAATTTTAGCGGTCTGTTTTAAGGTATCATATATTCCGTCGATGCTATCATCTTTCATCGCCAATAGGAAACAGGAAGACATTTGTGGCTTCGGGGTTCCTGAATTAAACAATGTCGGTGTCGCATGTGTAAAATACTTCTTTGACATGAGTTCATAAGTCTCCATAGCGGCTTCGAGATCACCTAAGTGAATCCCTATAGAAACCCGCATCAACATATGTTGCGGACGTTCGGCAATATTACCGTTCAATTTCAAAAGATACGAACGCTCTAAAGTTTTAAATCCAAAATAGTCATAGCCAAAATCGCGATTATAAATGATCGTGGAATCTAATTGCTCGGAATTTTCAGAAACTACCTTATAAACCTCATCAGACAACAAAGGAGCCTTCTTGCCTGTTCTGGGATTCACATACTCATATAAATCTTTCATGGTTTCAGAGAAAGACTTCTTCGTATTTTTATGTAAGTTGGAAACAGAAATTCGCGCAGCCAACTTTGCAAAATCAGGATGCGTAGTAGTCATGGTAGCCGCAATCTCAGCCGCCAAATTATCAAGCTCGGAAGTTGTCACCCCATCGTATAGCCCCTCAATAACACGCATAGAAACTTTGATAGGATCTACCAGTTCATTTAGGCCATAACATAATTTTCTTACCCTTGCCGTGATCTTATCGAACATCATCGGCTCTTTTCTTCCGTCTCTTTTTAATACATACATAATTTCTGAATTAAGGTGTTATGAATCAAGTAATTACAGCACATGTACAATACTCAACTCTGGGGGTTTTGATTTGTTTTTTACTATAAGGAAGACATCTTAAAAAGACATCTGTTAGTTCATTGTCATCCAAGCATGAGGAACCGACTAAAAATCAGCGTCAAAACTGATTTTCTGAGAATCTTCGTCCTTTTCTTTATTATTAAGAACTCCAGCTTTTTGATATTCCGATACACGTTTCTCAAAGAAATTCGTCTTGCCCTGAAGTGAAATCATATCCATGAAATCAAAAGGATTCGTTGAATTATATACCTTTTCACATTCAAGTTCGACCAAAAGACGATCTGTTACAAATTCTAAATACTGGGTCATAAGCTTGGAATTCATTCCAATCAGACTGGCCGGAAGAGATTCGGTTATGAATTCCCGCTCTATATCAAGAGCATTCGTCAAAATATCGGTAATTCGTGCTTTGGGCACTTTATTTATCAAATGTTTGTTATGCAAATGCACGGCATAATCACAATGCATACCCTCATCACGGGAAATCAACTCATTGGAGAACGTAAGGCCGGGCATCAACCCTCTTTTCTTCAACCAAAAAATCGAACAAAATGCCCCAGAGAAGAAAATACCCTCTACAGCGGCAAAAGCAATCAATCGCTCTGCGAAACTTGGGGAATCAATCCATTTTAGAGCCCAGTCCGCCTTTTTCTTAATCGCCGGAAAGTTCTCGATGGCGTTAAACAAAATGTTCTTTTCCTTTTCATCTTTCACATAGGTGTCGATTAGGAGCGAGTAGGTTTCTGAATGAATGTTCTCCATCATAATCTGAAAACCATAGAAAAATTTAGCCTCGGCATACTGCACTTCACTCACAAAATTTTCGGCAAGATTCTCATTTACAATACCATCGGAGGCTGCGAAAAAAGCCAATATGTGCTTGATAAAATATTGTTCGTCACCACTCAATTTGGTCTCCCAATCGGTAAGGTCTTGATGAAGGTCTATCTCTTCAGCAGTCCAAAAACAAGCCTCACATTTTTTATACCAATCCCATAGATCATGGTGTTTGATAGGAAAAATCACAAAACGGTCTGCGTTTTCGGTTAAAATGGGCTCTTCTGCTGTTGACATGGTGTTATAGTTTTTATTTTCTTTTTACTTAATTTTTTCGCCCAAAAGGCGATTGCGTTTTTCATTTCTCTTGTCTTACACTTCCGTTTTCTGATAAAGTGGAAGAGACAATTGGTATGTGCAATTATTTTAACCTTCGATAAGTTAGGGTGAAAATTACCTCACTGTCGGGATTAACAAAGATGGAAAATTATAGGCGATCGGGAAAGGGGATTCATACAATAAGGATACAAAGTTTTTAACACGATCTGTTGAAATGTAGCTTGGCAAGTGATGTTCATTGACCTTTTGGAAAGTATAAATATTTTAAAAAAAGGACTTAAAAAAAACAAACCAAAAAGTATATAAAAACATACTTTTTGGTTTAAAATTTTATTGCATTTTAATTGCCTCTCTTCTTAAGAGACTATTGTGTCACCATAAATTTTCACAAACTATGTAAAATGCTAATTTCAAGTAATTTATATACCATTTTTAAATGGTATAAATGACCTTCTATGATTTGGTTTCCTTCGTCGGTTATATATACTACTACCTCAAAGAAATGAGTATTGTATTAGGTAAGCGCCATACTTAAACAAGAAATCAGGCTTAAAAAAGCAATAGTAAGTAACACAACGTAAGTTATAATAGACTTCATGATTTGCGATGTTTACAGTTTATGTCGAAAAACATAAATGGTTAAACTTTTTAGGGGCTCCTAACGGCTCAGAATACGAATACGATTCAAAATGTTCATTCCCTTAATTCGAATACCAAGGTATCAAACCTTGTGCCAACATATTTTGAAATTGTATAATTGGCATCAAATTTTGTGTCAATTGCAAATAAGCAGATCCCTTTCAAAAAAAGAAGTCCATTTCCGACCTAGTAATGCAATCAAACATTACTTGCTGCAAAAAATCATGTGGAAAACTACCCTATGAATCGCTTCGATGCTTTTTACTTAAATGTTCTTAAACCACTCCTCATATTTCTTTCCTAAAATTGGAGCGGGCTTTTCTTTTTCGTTGATGGCGTTCATTAAGGCCATAATCCACATATAGAGTAACACGAATATGCCGATAATGTTGATAATCCAACCCAATATGGGAATGACACCAATAACACCAAGGGCAAGTCCGGTGATACAAAGTCCCAAAGACTGGCGGATATGATAGCTAGCGAAATCCTGTTTTTTATCATTATTCATTACGAAGGCGATGATTAGCCCAATAAATGTGATATAGGCAATTACCGCAATTCTCTTCGATTCTTCGTTTGCAGTTGCCGCTTCGGCATTTTGCGATTTGGTTCTAGTGGTTTCCATTTTTCTATTTATTTAGTGATTTAAACTTTTTTTATTTGGCAATTCATTCTGCTGTATCGGTCAGTTTTTTCAAATCCAATTTTTCGATCATTGCCCAAGTTTCCTCGGGATTCATTTTTACGCCGTTGGCAATGACTCCCAAACGTTTGCCATAAACAAATTGAAGGGCCGTCTCGTTTCGTTTTTTATGAAAGGTCTGTTGCGCGCGAATACCATTAACCGTTATTGCCATGGTATGTTTGTTTTCGTTCTCCTCTTCCATATCCATCTTT
This sequence comes from Kriegella aquimaris, assembly GCF_900103215.1. Lineage (GTDB taxonomy): Bacteria > Bacteroidota > Bacteroidia > Flavobacteriales > Flavobacteriaceae > Kriegella > Kriegella aquimaris. The sequence continues at coordinate 239,570 of NZ_FNGV01000005.1, read as the reverse complement.
GCGGCCATACCAAGGCCTGCTACCATGATGCTTCCCGATGGACCTGCCCCATCTACAAGGCTGACCGAGAATTTCTGCCGTACGGTTTCCGATTCACCCGTATCAGATTTTATGACGATTTCGTTTGTGAAACCACCCTCAATAGAGGCAACGTTCATATAGCCAGTTTTACCTACACCAAAACTTGTCCGCTCCCACCCATTCAAGGATGCGGGCAACCACTCCTTCAACTGCTCATTGGTTAATGGCTTGGCATCCTTTAGTTTTTCGAAGTCGGCATTAGCTTCTTGAGCCCTATCGGCAATGGTAGTCACGTTCGAAACGTTCTGCTTCACTTTTCTCAGTTTTTCTTTTACCTCTCCCGTACACGAAACAAGGGCAAAGGTCACTAATACTATTCCTAGTGTTTTCATTGCTATTAGAATCTTGGTTAAATCTCAATTTGCCATTTAACATCTCGTAATAAACCAAAATATTTCAAGGCTCTACAAGATGTTAAAATGACTCATGTGAAAAATTTTTAATCACAACTTTCTTGATCAATATCGGCCTTGGCTTCTTTTATGGCTCTGTCAATTTCGGCCCGACTTGTATTGGGCACACAGTCATAAATGTCATCTAAAGCATTCAGATAAGCCTTTGCAGCATTTTTATAGTTTGTACAATTTGCCTGGCTTGGTTCTTGGCTATAAGCAGTGGCAGCATTCGACCAAGCCTGTAACTCATTGGTATATTGGTCCGCCCAATTTCCACCGAAACAATTTCCATTGGGATTCAAAGGGTTGTCTTTACTACACCCACTTGTGAATGTGATTATTGCAGCACCACAGCCGATCAAAAAAAGTCTTGTTTTCATTTCTTTAATTGTTTTCATGATTTTAATTCTTAGTTATTGATTATTATTACACTCTTATTTTTGTACTTGCATCTGTAGAAACTCGTATTGAGAAACATCTATTTGCAGAGGTTCCTTTTCCAAGGCAACACAGGTCATCTTAGCACTCTCCTTTGGTTTCTTCTTATTGTGAAAATCCATTTCCATCAACAAACTGTTATCCCCCATCTTTTCAAACCATTTGGGATCAAAGCCTTTAGGCATCTGTTTAGAATTATTACCACTGTACATGCTATTGAAGCTCACTGGAGCATCAAAGGCCACATACATTGTCATTCTGTGGTCTTCACTTTCCATTTCGAAGCCTTGACACGTGAAACCCAAAATTTTCTTCGTGCCAATTTCCTTAAACTCATAATCGCTCAAATCACTTTCTTGGGTAGCTTCGTTGACTATATCAGGATTTGACATTACAGTTCCCGTTTTTCTCCCGCCATTATCCATCAATATTGTAGTTATTGAAAGCGTAGGGTCAATTACCATGAGCATGTTACCCATTACGGTTCCACCTTGTGCCATTTCTGGTCTACTACCAAAGGCCCCGCCATCTTCCGATAAGAAATAATGGAATTTCATATCTCCCTTCTCGTGTGACATCTGTAAGGTATAGCGCCAATCGAACTCGTAAGACTTCGGTAAGGTCGAAGGGTCTACATTAGACCCGCCCATTGAACCGAAATCCATATTAAGAATATCATCGAGGGCTTGATCGGTTTTTTCGGACGTCTTTTGCTCTGTCTTTTTTAAAACCGTTCGTTCTGCCGCTTTTTCGGCACTTTTAGCTATCTTTTTAAAGAATTGCGCCTGAGCATTCATTCCTACCAATAGGAATAAAATAATTAGCAACTTGCTGTTTTTTTTCGTTTTCATTTCTCTGTTTTTTTTGTTCCTGTCAATTTTTCCTAACTCGAATCTAGTATGGACTAGCAACAAATCATATACTATATGTAACCGAACATGCAAGAGATGTAACATGCTATAATTAACCTACCTTTTAAAAAGTTTTTTCTACTTATTTTAAAGGCCTTTACATATAAGCTCTATTTCTTTTACACACATTAGTACCTAACATTCGAAAAGGTCAACATCACGGATAAAAAAATATATATTTAAAGAATGTTTACCTTTTTACTAATAGTACACTAATGAATGACCAGCAGCTGATTGCCCAATTGAAAAGGCGGGACAGAAATGCGCTAAAAGACGTATATCGCGGATACAAGTCCGAATTTTTCAGATTCGCCTCGCGATACACCAAAGCAGATGATACCTTAGAGGATATTTTCCAGGATGCCATTATAGCACTCTACGAAAACGCCCTAGCAGGAAAGCTGGACCACTTGAATGGCAGTCTAAAAACCTACCTATTCAGTACTGGAAAGTTTATGCTTTTTAAAAAGTTCAGGGATACCAAGGAAATAGCCACCGAAGAGACCTATGTTTTTGACCAAAAAGAAAAGGCGGTAATCGATGATGTGTATGAAGATGAAGGCCCTAGCGAATACCAAAAAAAAATGGTGGAAAATTTTAAAAAATTAGGTGACAAGTGTCGTGAAATTTTAGAACTGTTCTATTTGCAAGGCCTAAAACTGGAAGAAATTATGAGCGTACAGGGCTATGATAACAAGAATGTAGTTAAAAGCCAAAAATCGCGCTGTTTGAAATCACTAAAAGAGCTAATTCAACGCAACGATGGATAAACACGAATTGATTAACGGATATTTTGAAGGTTCCCTCTCCGAAAATCAATTGGAGGAGTTAGCACGTTTGCTTAAAACTGATACAGCATTTGCTACAGACTTTGAGTTTCAAAAAGAACTTCAACGTTCGCTCAAAAAAGAGGAGCGTCAAGAAATCAAAGCAATGTTCGCTGGTCTTAACATAGAAGCGACAACAGCAAAAACCAGAGTCGTGCGCATGCGCCCATGGTTGATTGCTGCTTCGTTTGCCTTATTGATCGCACTAGGATCTTGGCTTTTGTTTTTCAACAATACCGACTTGAACACCGACCAGTTGTACGCTGCCAATTTTGCACCTTATGAAAACGTAGTACACCCCATCGAACGTGGTGAACAATTGAAAGATCTCAAAACCAGAGCCTTTACGGCCTACGAGGATCAAGACTACATGTTGGCACTTAAACTCTTCGAAGAACTACAAATACAGCAGGGCGACCCATACATCGACTTTTATGAGGCTGTTGTGTTGATGCAATTGAATCGGCACCAAGAGGCCGCTTCAATACTGGAAACCTATATTAAAAATGATGGCCAACTGAAAGATCGTGCCAGATGGTATTTGGCACTTTCATACCTTAAACTTCGAGCGATTACCAAAAGTGAAGACCAATTGCAGAAACTAATAGACCGAAATGGCTTTAAACAAGAAGCGGCAAAAGAGCTATTGAAAAAACTCGACTAGCGAGACCCTGTGAATTTCATCACCTTTTCATATTTATTTTAATGTTGAAAGTACTTCGATTACTACGAAAAAAATTTCTACGCCCAACAATGTAGAGAAGAACAATTCCTAAAATCAAAACACCCATAACAGTATATTCCCAAAAGTGATTGGGGCTTATGGGTGACACATCTCCTGAAACGACAAAAGCAGACCAATAGTAAGGGTGCTTCAACAGGTTATCATCAGTACTTGCCAGATATTTGAGCTTCGCCTTTCGCAAAGCTTCCGATTTACCCTGTCCGTTACTTAACCCCTCATAAAAGTACTTCATTAACTTTACGCTGCTTTTGTCGTTGATTTTCCACAGGGTATTCACCAATGATTTCGCACCGGCATAATAAAAGCCTTTTGAAAGGCTCAGCATGCCTTGCCCTTTTTGTAGTTTTCCGATGCCGGTCTGGCAAGCGCTCAAAGTCACCATATCGGCATTTAAGGTGATATTGTAAAGGTCTTTAATATAAAGAATGTTGCCCTCGCTACTATCTTTCCCCTGACTAAAAGCCAAATACGAATAATCAGGATACTCATCATTGGCCGAGGCATGTGTGGCCAAATGAAGCATATTGAAATGTGAATTCTTCATTTTAAAACTGGCCAAGGTGGCTTTTTCGTCCAGAACGGTTTCGGTATCGTAGAACGAACTAATATTAGCTACCTCATCATCGTTATAAAGCAATTTTCCGAATTGTCGGTCGGTACTCGACACTACAGCATCGGTAAAATTCGGGGCAAAGGCCAAAACCTTGTTCTTGCTAATCGATCTTTTTTTGTTGAGCGCGATTAGGGAGGCAACTGAATTACCATAACCAATACTCTTTGTTTTTAATAAATAAGACCCATTTTCATGCAAAATGTCAAATGGTAGATAATAAAGTTCACCATCGGGAATTATAGTCAGGTTTTGCCCCTTGAAATATTTCAAAGGTTCTTTTAGAAGTTTGTCGAAAAGATTTTCACCTAAAATAATCACTTCTTCTTCCGCTCCGTTTAAATCCGGTTTTGAAAGTAGCCGATAAAATTTGCGAATATCTTCCCTGTCGGCCTCCGAGAAGGGGAGTTTTATAAAGTTTTCATCTTTGTTGTCGAGAACAATAATGTAAAGATAATTATCGGTCATCGTATAGGATAGTAAAGTATTCCCATCTCCAATAACAGTATTCCGTATCGTCGCAAGATCCATGGTTTGGCTACCATATTTTAAATCGTGGTATTTTGGATATTTCTGTTTCAACGTGTCCAACAAACCATAATATTTTTGTTTCAAGATAAAAAGCTGGTCTGAAAATTCGGTTGTGCCGCCAGTGGTGTCGAAAATTTCTTTTTCAAAATGGGTGATTTCTGCTCGCAGTTGCGCCTCTTTATCCATTACTTTTTGCGGCACATCACCGTATTGGACCGCCTGCGCATTACGAAGGGCTTCCAACAAAACAAAATCTTTATTTTTTTCAGCAATATTAAGAGCTAGTTCCAGCACTTCTGGCGAATGGTCGCTTTTGTAAGCCATAAAGGCAACCCCCATCATACGATGGAAGATAGGATAGGCTTTCTCGGCCAGAAACTGTTTGTCGAGTTTGCTGTCGAATTCTGTTTTTAGCAGGTCGAAAGTTTCTAAAATGTTATTGCTTGTTTTTAGCATCGCCTCTAGAACCGAGGCATCGCTTGCTTTTTCATAGGTGCCTTGCAAAAGTTGCAATTTTACATCTAGTAAATGTAGTAGTTGAGTTTTTGAAAAAACCTGGGTCGGATTTGGATTATGCTTATAATCTGTGATTTTAATATTACTTCCCTCAGCATTGAAGGCTATTTTAACCGTTTTCAGCCCTTCTTGATAGTTTTTTTGCTTTAAGTAAAGTTCAGCAATCTTTCCTTGGACTTCGGCAATGTCTTGGTGGGGTTGGTTTTGGCGGTATTCTTGAAAAAGTCGAAGTGCTTCTTGGTAGCTTTCCAAAGATTTTTCATCGTTCTTAAGACCAGAATAAATATCTCCATATAAGATCAGATAATCTTTGTAGAAGGGGTCATTATCTAAAAGATATTCTTGGGCTTCTTGTAAATTGGATAATGCCTTTTGTAGATTTCCTTGGTCTATTGCAATTTCCACCAACTTGCCATAGGCCGCATTCACATTGTTTTTATAACCTTTATTTTTGGCATACCGAACTTTATAAGCACCCAGAACCTCATTAAGAATAGTATTGGATTTCTTATAGTTTTGGGTAAACCTATGTAACTGGGCCAACAATTGCAGCGTAGCTAATCTATAAGTTTCCGATTCGTCAACTGGATTGCTTTGAATGAAATTTAGCGATCGGTTAAAATAGGTCTCTGCCAAATCATATTTCGAATTATGACTATAGATTAGTGCAAGATAGTTTGTGGTATGAATTAAGAGGTTGTACTCGTATTCATCTAACTTGACGAGTTCTTTTTTTGAAAGAAGGGTATACAGCTTTTGAAAGTCTCTCTTTGCCTGATCATACTCTAGTAGGTCATAGAAATAGGTGGCCTTTTCATAAATAAACCTATTTTCATAATATTGGTAATCGTCTAATGCAATACGAACATCCTCATTTGTCAGAATAGAGTCAATTTCTTGTAAAAAAATCTGATGATGCTCTATATCACCATGTTTTCGGGCTGTTAAAATCAATCCAAAAAGAATTTCAATCGCGTCGGAATGGTGTTGTAATTCTTCTGCGTGTTGTAATGCCAGTCGGTAATAAAAAAAAGAACTGTCTTTTTTAGTGTTGGTCAACTCCAAGCCCTTGAAATAAAACTTTTCTACCAATTTTTCTTTATCGGCGATATTCTGAGATACTGCACCTACCGAAACAAAGAAAAAAAAGACCAATAGGCAAGTACTGCGCATGTATTTGATATAAAAAGTTTTCTTTTTCATTTATCGCTCATTCTTCGGGGCATAAAATGATTGAAGAAATTACTTCTAAATACGCTAAGAATTTTAAGGTACTGAAAAAACAAGATTCCCAAAAATATACAATTACATCTTTGGGAACTTGCGCTAAATTCTTTCTGCTAAATGCCCTCTGCAACCACAATTGGTACATTATATATCTCATCTTTTTTGGAAACTTCCATTGACAATTGAGAGCCTATTGAAGAAGATATCGTAAGTGCATATTCATAATACCCATCAATTACCTTGCTTTTTCCAATTAGCTCTGCTTTACCTATCGTCTGGCCCTTCCCGGATTTAATGATTACTTGGTCAAGTCTATCATTAGTCAAGACAATATGCTCTCCTAATGATAAAGGAACATCACAGGCTTTAAAGGCTCGTTTCGGAATTTTGCAACCGCCCACAGTTTTGGTTTTGGGCAAAGTGGCATAATTGACACCACTAATTTCGAAATAAGCATATGAGACCTCTATGCCACACTCTTTTAGTTTCTCGTCCATTTCCCATAGTTTTTTTTCAGCATCTGAATCCCCTGCTGAAGCAAGTTCTGCCAATTCATCGGCAATGAATCCTAAAAAAGAACATATGGCCTTTTGTATATCTAACAATTGTGTTTCATATTCAGAGAAAGACTTCATCGTCAATTCTAATTTGGGTATCAAATCTTTTCTGCCCCCATCGATTAATTCTTCCAATTGTCTCTTTTCAAAATCAAGTTTGGCGAGCTGATTGAGCACATAGAATTTATGCAGATCCAATTCAAGAATTTTTTGTGGTTCTTGAATTTCATGAGACATCCGCCCTCTAAAATCGACAGCGGCCAAATCTTCATTTTCAGCAGGTTTTTCTTTTGAACAAGAGCCTACCGTAAAAACGAATGCGATGGCAAGTAAATAATTCATTGTTTTCATAATTTTATAGTTTTATACTTATTGGTGTCTTTTTTTTGAAAAAGTAAACATGGTTTTTGACTTTCTTGACAGGCATAGACCCACATCTCTCCTCTTAAAAAATTTGAAAATAATAGCTAGCAAGTACGGTTCAAGAAAATATGTGTAAACAGCACGATTTTCTATATCACCGGTAAACTTAACATAGGCATCAATAAACTTTATGAATTAGAAATAATTTGCCCAAAGTGCTGCAACGATTAGAAAGGTGGCCAAAATAAAAATACCCAAAAAAACCATGTTAATCCCTCGTTCAATTTTTTTGCTTGTCATCTCCTTAAGTTTTTCTCAAATTCTTATCAGTGTGTTCTTAGCGTTATTTCTCCCTTTTTGTTTGAAATTATGCGTGCCGTTCTGTTCCCAAGCTTAATCTTATCACCCAATGCAATGTCTTCCCCAGCCAAAAATGGCTCTTCCTGAAAAACTTGTCGGTTCGAATAGATAATCACCTCGGTGTCTTTCTCAGGTTTAAGCCCGTAGTCGTCTAAAATATAGTTTCCCTTTAAGAGACCTATGTAAAACTTACTATTAGGAAAAGCATTCTCAACCTCTTGTCTCTTCAGTTTTTCAAAGGAGTTGAACAAAACCATATGGGTTACTACCTGAGTGTTGGCACTTACTACCAATATTACCTTAGTTTCTTTGGTACTATGGGTCTGTGCCCGTACTACTGAACAGGTTCCCAAACAAATTATAAGTAATAAACATTTAAGCTTGTTCATCAAATAGTTCTTAATAATTCAAGTTTTACCGTCACACATTTTTATAGTAATTTTTTCAGGGTTCGAAACCAAGATTACCATGGTTTATTCCCCTTCCCCAAAAACCGATTCGCAATTTGTTTCATTGATTTGCCTTTGAAGGTCACTTCTAAGTTTTTCTACATCCCTTCTATGTTCTTGGTTCCGTTTACTATTACGTTCAGGACAATAATCGTCTAAAAGATGATTTACATTATCCAAATTGCTCCAGTATAATTCGGCAGCCTCAAGATTTGCTTTGCATTTTTCGTAAGATTGCATATTACCCTCTGAATCAGGTGTCAACATTTGAGCGTTATACTCATCTCTTAGAGCACGCATATACGCAGGAATCGTCTGATGATCAGGAAACAAACAGGTTTCCCCTGTATTCTCACCTATTCTCTCTTCAATATCTTCGCCCAAATTCTCACATGAAGCCAATAGATGAAAAAAACACAAACCGATTAATGTGTACTTCACTTTCATACCAACTAAAAATTCAGAAACATCTATTTTATCAATGAATCAAAGCTATTGAAGCAAGCACACAACGAATATTACATATGTAACAATGTATGCAATAGATGTAACACAGTGACTAATGTTGGTCAATTAGGAGATTGAAGATACTCTGAGGGTGTTTTTTTATAAGTTTCCTTGAAGCATTTGATAAAATAAGACGGGGTATTAAAGCCTACGGTATAGGCCACCTCATTAATGGTAATGTCAGTAGTTTTTAAGATTTGAGCAGCCTGCCGTAAACGTTGTGAACGAATAAATTCGGTAGTACTTAGGCCCGTGTAGGCCTGTAATTTACGGTGCAATTGCATACGGCTCATGCCTATACGTTCGCCAAATGCCGCGGCATTGAAACTTGCGTCCGACAAATGTTCGTCCAAAATTCGCTGTACCCGATTCAAAAAAATCTCATCTGTGGGCGTAATCGCAATATCTTTTGCCTCAAGTACCAACTCTTGGCTGTAACGGCTTCGAAGCCTTTTTCTAGTTGCTATAAAATTTGCCACACGCGTTTCAAGTATACTCAACTTGAAGGGTTTGGTTATAAAATCATCTGCACCCGAGCGCAGGCCTCTTAGTTCATTCTCTTCGCTTATACCTGCAGTAAGCAAAATAATGGGGATATGGCTCGTACGTTCATCTGTCTTTAGTCTATTACACAACTCTATACCGTCACAAATGGGCATACGCACATCGCTGATGATAAGGTCAGGTACAATTTCCAAAGCTTTTTCGACACCCTTCTGTCCATTGTACGCCTCGTACACCTCATATTTTGTATGCCATACCGATTTCAGAAATTCACGTACCTCTTTCTGATCCTCAACAATCAAAAGTATCGGACGAACCCCTTCTTTTTGACCTACCTGCAAACTTTCACCGCTTACCAACGCAGTATTCGAAACCCTATCAGGAATCTCTGAGGTTGTTTTACAAAACTCCTCTTTTCCAAATGCTCCTTTTTCAATAGGTAAACGTATTTGAAAGTGAATAAGATCTTCGCGCTCCATAGCTACGGATGTCTGCCCATGATACAAATGTACTAGTTCTTTCACCATTGAAAGTCCTATTCCCGCTCCATCGGCATGAGCATCCTGCTGGTAAAAGCGTGTAAACAATTTATCAACATCAATATCTGAATGCTTTTCCACGGTGTTCTTCACGCTAATCAATATGTTGTCCTCTGACCGTATAGCTTTGAAATGACACTCACCTCCTTGACTTCCATATTTAAAAGCATTGGAGAGTAAATTGGTAACGATTTTCTCCAGAGCATCTTCATCGAACCAAGCAACGTCTAAATTTTCAATGGTTATAGTATATGTGATATTTCTCTCCTGCGCCTTATACTCAAAGGAAGTAGTTATCATTCCCAAAAAAAGTCCAAGGTTGCCCTTGTCTATCCTTAACTTCAATTCGCCTTTTTCGAGTTTGGCCAAATGTAGCAGTTGGTCTACCAAGGCTATTAATCGTTGGGTGTTTCGTTTGATCATCGAAAAGCTCACGAAATCGTTATGTGACAATTTTCCTTCTGCCATTTTCTTATCCACAGGGGCCGAAATTAATGTCAAGGGTGTGCGAAATTCGTGTGAAATATCGGTATACAGTTTAGATTTAAAATCATTTAGCTTTTTAAGCCTTTGAGTTTCTTCTTCCTTTCGCTCAAGGTCAAGTTTCACTTTCCATCTCCAAATTACATAGCGATACACTCCAAAAATCAATGCCATGAATAACACCGAATAGACGATTTTCGCCCAGGAACTTAGATACCAGGGAGGTGCTATCGAAAAACTATAGCTTGCAGGGCTTTCGTTCCAAACCCCATCGTAATTGCTACTTTTTACCAAAAATTCATAATCTCCTGGAGGCAATTGTGTGTATCTTGCAAAATTGGTGTTTCCCGAAGAAACCCACTCGTTGTCATAGTTCTGCAATTTATACTGATACTGATTCTTTTCGGGAAGGGAGTATTGCATGCTAGAAAAACTGAAAGACAGTGTGTTTTGGTCATGCCGCAGTTCTCTATTTTTTTGAAGGGGATAAGGTTGGTTCAAAATATCCAGCCCGGTAATAGTTGTTTTAGGAAGTATATTGTTTTCTCTAATTTGATTAGGTTTAAACCAATAGAACCCCTCTAACCCTCCGAAATAAAGCGCGCCATTTTTATGTTTATAATAGGCACCGGTATTGAATTCGGTGGCGAGCCCGTCATAGTTGGTATAATTTGTGATTTGCGGCTGTGATTGCCAGTTATCGCCAGGAGTAAATCTTGTGATTCCCTTATTGGAGCTCAACCATAGGCTTCCATGACTATCGGGCAATATGGCGTAGATAACGTTGTTGGCCAACCCATCTTGTATATTGTAATTATAGAATTTTTGACTTTTGGTGTCAAAAGCGTCCAACCCGCTTCCGTTTGTGCCGATCCACAAGATACCGTTCGGTGCGAAATATAAGGTCTTCAGACTATTGTTCGACAACGAGTTTTTCTTTGGGTCATTAACGTAATGCATGAATTTGCCTGTTTGAAGATCCAAATGAACAATTCCATCAGCATCGGTAGCCATCCACAGATTGCCGCTATCGTCTTCTGTAATCGCCCTAATGTTATTACTAGAGAGCCCAGAATCATATTTGTACGAAAGAATTTCCCCCTTTTCCTTATTGAATTGCACTAGGCCTTGCTCCCGGGTACCCAACCAATATCTATTCTTACGATCTTTATAAATAGTCCAGATGGTATTTGCCGACAGGCTAGGATTACTTGTTGGTGAAAATTGCGTGAATTGGCCGTCATTGTCCAAAATGTTAAGTCCGCCACCCTGAGTACCGATTAAAAGATTACCATCGGTATCGGTTTGCAAGGCCATAATCCTATTGGAGGAAATGGTATTGGTGTCACCCGCCTCAGCGATAAATGTTTGCCAGCTGTTGGTTTCCGGTTGATATTGGGTCAACCCCTTTCCTGATGTGCCGACCCATACATTATCATCTTTATCCAAAGTAATGGCTCGTACCACATCAATGCTAATACGCTCTGGGGTCTGATAATTGGTAAACGAATTGAATTTCTCAAGGTACTCATCATAATAGCTCAGCCCGGCACCATCGGTTCCATACCATAATGTACCGGAATAATCTTCATATATACAGAGGATATCGTCATAATGCAAGGCCTGCGGATTGTGTTTTTCGGAGCTAAAATGTTGTATTTTTTCTTGCTCAAAGTTTATCATATATAGTCCTCGACCGTAGGTAGCGACCCACAACCGATCTCTTGAATCTATATATAAATCGATAATATTGAGATTTTGAGGTAGTGGATCGGTAAAATCAAGGTCCGAAATACGCCGAAGACCATTACCCCCAATTTCCCCAAAATACAGTCCGTCACCATATGTACCAATCCACTCCCTACCCATCTTGTCCAAAACGATATCGCTAAAATTTACGTCGATTGGCTCCCCATATAGGGTAGTTGGTTCTATATATTCCGATTTGAAGGTAGCTGGGTCAAACAAGATGATTTTCTTCTCGGTGGTGAGCAAGAGTTTTCCATCGGTATGTTGGACAATATTGAAAATGGTTGTGTTGAGTTGGTCTGACGACAATACCTGCTCCACCTTATATTCAGAACCCCCCTTTAAATCCGGTTTCACACGAAATAATCCGTTATTATAAGTGCCAACCCAATAATTCAATTTATCACCTTGAATGAGCGTGCTGGCATCATTGATTCCTGGTAGTGATTCGAATATTTCCGCTGTTGGTTCGAATTTTCTGAGTGTGCGATCCATGGGAATTATCCAAACCCCGCCCTGTCTATCAGTATATACTTTGCCGAGATTACTGTAATCGGGTTTGGTAATATCTACAAAGGTATAGGGGAATGTAGTAAATGACCTGCCGTCGTACCGATTGAGACCGTCTTGTGTAGCAATCCACAAATACCCTATACTATCTTGAGAAACAGATATGGCACTATTCTGGGAAAGCCCATCTTTAATTGATAATTGTCTAAAAGTAATTTGTGATTGTGAAAAAAGATGGCAATTGCCCACAAAAATTAAGACAAGACCCACGATTTTTGAGAAGTTAACTACGATTTTCTTTTTTTTCATAGCTATTCAAAATATTTTTCTCATTTCCCAAATTTAAACTGTACACCCGCAATCGCCCTGTTAACGAAACATTTTGACATAAAAAAAGCCAGAATATATGATTTCCAGCTTATAAAATAAACAAATAAAAGTTAATTATGATACCGCCAAACCGTACGGCCCCTCCGATGTATCAAAATTGATTCATGTTGCATTTGCTGCTGACTTAGGTAGTTCCCCCGAAACCTATTTGTCAAGCAAAATACGAAACCAACAAGTTGGTTAGGCATTCAAGATGCAACAATTCATCAGATAGGCTGTCTATAAACACTAACATGCTCTTTTTTCAACATGTGTCCTAAGAGCCGTACCTATGGGTTGGCAGTTTCATAAAATCATTACAATTTCACTGTATATTATTAGTTTAAAAATGTTATTAAAATTCCAATATGTTCTCACTTCAAGGTTAAAACAATCCAACCTTCCTCCCTAAAAAATACAATTCTGCATAGGCAAGAGTTAAATTGATACAACACCTATTTCAGCCTCAAATAATACCGCTTTTGAACGACTAAAACTGCATTTAAATCGCCAATATCTACTATTTTATTACCCCTTTTAATTGTTGAACATACTTAAAACAAGCCCAAAATTCTCAAGTTAGGCTACTATCATAAAGCGATTTTCCATTTTTATTTAAAAGCATCAAGCATACTTAATGTCTTTCAGACATACGACTTACTTTAAAGATAACGAATTAACTTACAAAGTTTTCATTTTCAATACTTTATTTATGAAAACCGAAACAATTTCGAAAAAAACGAACATTGATAGCCGATACATCTATGTGTCAGTGTAATCATTAATTATCGACGACATGTACATATGATGAAACTTGTTGTTGTTCAAAATCCGTTGATACTGCTTTTTGTTCGACCAAATCTTTAATGTGAACCTTTTCGTGCACGGCTAAATCTTGACCTTTGCTGTTATTTGCTTCCGGTTCAATATAAATAGTAATAACCAAGGCCGCTATGAACAGTATAAACATTACTACACATTTTTTCATGACTTCGGAATTAGTTTTTATAACTCGTACTTTCTAATTTTCACCCATATGGGGAAACCGAAAACAGTATATCTATTTTAATCTTGCCCTAAAGTATATGATGCATACCCACGTCGAAAGTCATATTGTATAAATGGTAAGGTATTCTGTATAAACGGTAAACACCCCATAAATAAGGGCAAACCGATGGTGCTGCTAATTGTGTCTAAGGATAAATGGTCAACGGCAATCCCGATTTAGTCTAAATTCGTACCGATTGTACTCAAATTATATCCATCGGTACATCTTTTCTTTGAAATCGCATACTTAATTTTATATTTGGGTAACTTACAGAATCTCAAAGTCGCATTAACCACAACCATTTTTTTACACCTTATATAATATGTTGGAAGCCGTAATAGTCGATGACGAAATAAAAGCCCTACAAAGCCTATCTTGGGAACTTACCAATTTTAGCAATGAAATAAAGGTGAACGCATCTTTTACCGATCCAATGGAGGCGTTGGACTATTTGGACAGTAATACACCTGATTGTTTATTTCTTGATATTGAAATGCCTACAATGGATGGTTTTCAATTCATACAAAAATTAAAGAACAAGAATTTTCCGGTGGTTATAACCACTGCCTATAACCAATACGCCATTAAGGCCCTTAAGAACGAGGCCATTGATTATCTATTAAAGCCTATTGATACCGATGACTTGAAAGACACCATTGTCAAAATTAAAAAGTTTAATGCCAAAAATTTCACGGCGGAAAGATTAGAAAAAATACTTCTGAATTTTAATTCGAATTCCGTGCATAAAAAGATAACACTCAACACTGATGGAAAGTTGATGTTCTTGGAGAGCGACGAGATACTGTATGCCGAATCTGATGGGAATTATAGTACTATATTTCTTTCCGATGGACAAAAGATTGTCTTAACCAAAAAATTAAAGGAAGTTAATGAGCTTCTCCCTCAAGATTCTTTTTTTCGTATCCACAATTCTTATATCATAAATTTAAATAAGATAAAGGAATTCCTCAAAACAGACGGCTACGTCGTGCTAAAGTCGAATCATAAAATACCTGTCTCTAGACAAAAGAAGTCGGATTTTCTTGACATGTTATAGGATATTTCTATGCTGTCACCTACCCTACATATTTACTTCAAAAAGGCTTTGGCCTCAGTTGTGTGGGGCAGACGAATTATTGTTTTATTCCTTTTTTGCCTTTTTTACGTGAGCTCTTTTTCACAGGTTGTCCCGACAAGTTTTAAAGCAACAGTCGACAGTCTTATTTCGGCCAAACCCAAAACCTATTTTGGAATCGACCAAGCCATTGGGTCAAAAGTCAACGACACCCTTCTTATGCTCTATTTTGCCGATGTAGCAGGCGAAAAAAAATATTTGTATGGTCAAACGTATGCCCTGAATCAGATGGGGAGACGCTATCGTTATATCTCACAATTCGATAGAGCGCTAGCTCTACATGAAAAGGCTCTTGAAGTCGCGAAAGAAGCAAAAAGTCTTGAATTTGAGGTTTATAGCCTTAATATGATCGGGGTCGTATATCGTAAAATAGATGCGATAAAATTGGCACTCGACTACACTCAAAAGGCGTTTGATTTAGCAGATTCTGTCAAAAACAAGTCAAAAGGAATCAAGAAAAGCATTACTGTATCATTGAACAACATTGGTAACATTTACCAAACAATGGAACAGTATGATCTTGCATTGGAAAAATTTCGAGAA
Organism: Kriegella aquimaris; assembly: GCF_900103215.1. Taxonomy (GTDB): domain Bacteria; phylum Bacteroidota; class Bacteroidia; order Flavobacteriales; family Flavobacteriaceae; genus Kriegella; species Kriegella aquimaris. Next base: position 224,173 of record NZ_FNGV01000005.1, on the reverse strand, counting down.
TCATTGATAATCGAAGAAGAACTAGGGAGTAAGTTGGGCATGGCCATCAATAACCAGAACATCGGTGAATGTCTAGAAGCTCAGGGAGATTTAAATGGGGCACTTAAAAAATACAAAACTTCTTTGGCCTACAACGAGGAAATAGATTCTGAAATGGGCCGTATTATCTGTGATAATAGTATCGCAAAGATATTTATAAAACAAGATAGGCCTGAGCAAGCTTTAGAGATCCTCGATAGGGCATTAACCGTAGCGAAAGAGCTAAAAAACCAAGAGGTAATATCGGGCACTTATGTTAACTTGGGCTGGGGGTTGATGCAATTGAAACGTTATGATGAAGCAGAGAAAAACCTACAAGAGGGCCTGCAACTCGCCATGAATTACAACCTGCCAAGTACCATTTCACAGGCTAATGAACTATTATCGGAACTGGCGATTAAGAAAGAAGACTATAAGAGTGCTTTGGAATACTATAAAAAAGCCAGGCATTTTGATGATGAAATTTCGAGCGATCGGAACATTCGCTATGTTTATGACATCCTACTTCGCCATAATACAAATAAACAAAGCCAAGGTTACGAAGAGGAGATTCGAAAAACCAATCAAAAAACCGATACGATTTTGTTGATTACAGGTATTGCCTTGGCACTATTGGCCGGTATATTCTATATTCTCTACCGTCAGTATCAGCTTAAAAATGAAAAAAAATTATTGACCTTAGAGCAAAGTATGCTCCGTAGCCAGATGAATCCGCATTTTCTGTTCAATTCTTTGAATTCTATCAAATTGTACATCATTAATAACGAACAGAAGAACGCGGTACATTACCTAAATAAGTTTTCAAAATTAGTGCGCAAAATACTAGAAGCATCTTCTTTAAGGGAGATACCATTGGCCGAAGAATTGGAAACGGTAGAATTGTATATGAATATCGAGAATATTCGCTTTTCGAACGAAATTAACTTTACAATTACCGTAGCCGATGATATCAACGTACATCAGGTAAAAATTCCTTCTTTGATTCTTCAGCCCTTTTTAGAAAATGCGCTATGGCATGGTCTCTCGTCTAAAAACGACGAAAAGAAAATAAACCTAAATATTACAAAAGATGATAAGGGTTTTATGCATATCAGCATTATAGATAATGGTGTTGGCCGTAAAGCCGCTGAAAAAATAAAGGAGAGTAAGGTGCTCAAAAGAAAATCGGTAGGAATTGCCATTACCAAAGAAAGATTGGCAAATTTTTCAAAGGATTACCAAAATTCGTTTGATATAGAGATAATAGATCTTTACCATGACGACGATACTTCGGCAGGCACACAAGTAATACTACACATACCTACAATTTAGTGTATTCTTCCGCCACTAGTTCCAATTCGGCATACCATTTTGTACCGAATTTACGTATCAAGGCTTCTTTGACAAATTTATAGATAGGCACTTTCAGTTGTTCGCCAAGAGCGCAAGCGGGGTCACAAATTTCCCATTTATGGTAATTAACAGCCGTAAGCTCTGTATATTGTCGAACCCGTATCGGATACAAATGGCATGAAACCGGTTTTTTCCATTTGGTCGCCCCTTGTATATAAGCTTCCTCCAAACCACATTTGGTAATACCGTTCTCGGAAAATGTAACAAAGGCGCATTCGCTACCATTTACTAGTGGGGTTTCCCATTCTCCATCATCTCCTTTAACAAAACACCCTTGTTCGTCAATTGCAGCAATACCTTCTGGGCGTAAGAAGGGTTTTACCTTACTATAAATATCCACGAGTATCTCGGTTTCTTTCTCTTCCAACGGTGCTCCCGCATCTCCGTCTATACAACAAGCCCCTTTACATGCATTAAGATTGCACACAAAATCTTGCTCAATAATTTCTTCTGATATTATAGTTTTTCCTAACTGGAACATGTGATTTGAATCTGGGACCAAAGATAGTTTTTCCAACGTACTTTTTATATAATAAATCTATGTAACTCACTAGAAATCCGCATAGGAAAATGTAGCTTTGCCGAAAATTTCAAAGCTATGTCGTTAAATCTGAATTTTGACATCAGGGAAATAACTACTGCAACAATGATACTCTTTGCAGTTATCGATATTTTAGGAAGTATTCCTATTATTATTGGCCTTCGCAATAAAGTGGGGCATATACAATCTGAGAAAGCGTCAGTCGTAGCTGCCATCATCATGGTTGCTTTTCTATTCGTAGGGGATGAAATTCTAAACCTCATTGGAATCGATGTGAATTCTTTTGCCGTCGCCGGAGCCTTTATAATTTTCTTTTTGGCCATAGAAATGATTTTAGGGATTTCATTGTACCACGATGACGAACCCGAAAGTGCTTCAATAGTACCCATTGCATTCCCTTTAATAGCAGGGGCAGGGACGCTTACCTCACTACTATCGCTCAGAGCTGAATACGACGTTGAAAACATCATCGTTGCCATTATGATCAATACCGTTTTTGTATACCTTGTTTTAAAGTCGTCGCGCCGTATTGAAAAAGTGCTGGGTAAAAGTGGCGTAAATATTATTAGAAAAATATTTGGAGTAATTTTAATGGCGATAGCAGTAAAATTGTTTGCAGCGAACATCAATGAGTTGTTCAACGCTTAACTAATTAGATAAACCTCAAGCTTTCATTGATTGTAGTCTGAACACGGCTATACCCAATTATTTTATAAAACTATGAACAAGACTTTAACAATTATATTGATTACGATGGCCGTTTTACTAATCGCCTATAACGTAACCTTGGTAAATTTCGAAAATCCGTTGGAAGGCAATAGTGTTATTGCTTTGATCGGCATTGTAGCGTCGTTATGTGCCATAGTGCTATTGCTCATTTATCTTACTTCTAAGAAAATTCAGAAAAAAATAGAGAAAGATTAAACGGCATTTCAGCGAACCGTCAGTTTGAGGCACCTATACGATCAGTTTCTTTTTGAGATGCCGCATTTGGCATATCAATTTGGAGCACCTGCTGGAGCATTGTATCAGCACTGCTTCGAATTTCAGCACTAAGGTTGGGGTCGTATAACTGTTCGGCCAAGGCAGCTTTCAAATAAAGTTTAATGCGGCCTTCGAAATCATAGAAATTCATTTTAAGCCTTTGGGCAACCAAATAATCAAGAAACCGTTCAAAAAGAATATCGTCTACTCTAAACTCACTAACGAACTCTTCGCGGGACAGCCCCTCATAAAGCGCTCTATTTTCATCGAGATGTTCAAAAACAAAATAGGAGAACAAACCTTCAATACTTTCCAACACCTCTTCTTCGTTAGTGCCAATAGGCACGAAAACATCAGGAATAATACCCCCACCCCCGTAGACCACCTTACCTTTAGGCGTAGTGAATTTAAGTGAATCAGCCACTTTTATACTATCAACGGATACCATTTCGCCACTGTGGTATCTATCAATAAATTTCTGATAATAGTCTTTGTTTCCCCCGTCATAAGACTTCTGAATAGAGCGTCCAGTGGGTGTATAATATCGCGATACGGTCAATCGCACTGCCGAGCCATCACCTAGATCCATTTCACGTTGGACTAACCCTTTTCCAAAGGAGCGACGCCCAATAATAGTGCCTACATCATTGTCTTGTAGAGCCCCGGCAATAATTTCACTGGCAGAAGCAGAGCGTTCGTTAATAAGCACATAAACGGGTTTGTCTTCAAAATCACCATCGTCTGTAGCATAAATTTTATCAACCTTTCCTTTTTTGTTTTTAGTAAACAGAATGAGTTTGCCTTCCTCTAAGAATTCATCGGCCATTTGTTCGGCAATACCTAAATAACCCCCAGGATTATCTCTAAGATCCAACGTCAGTTTCTTGGCGCCCCGCTTTCGCAGCTCTTTAAGTGTCTTCTTAAATTCCTTAAAAGTTGATTCCGCGAAACGATTTACCTTAAGATACCCCATATCGGGTGTAAGCATATAATATGCCTCGACACTCTTTAAGGGCACAACATCACGTTTTACCGTTACATTGAATGTTCTATCCTCCGTTTTTCGATAGACCCTTAAGTTTACCGGCGCCCCTTGTTTGCCCTTGAGTCTATCTATGATAGCCTCATCAGATATATTTTTTCCGTACAAGGTATCATCGTCAGCCATTAGAATGCGATCACCTGCCTTTATGCCATTCAGAAAACTTGGCCCATTTTCAATGGTTCTTATTACAGAAATGGTATCCTTGTAAGGATAAAAATTAATACCTATCCCAACAAAATCACCTTTCATATTCTCCGATATCTTGCCCATTTCCTTTTTTGGAATGTACACCGAATGTGGGTCCAATTTTTCCAAAATATTGTTCACGGTAACATCGACAATACTATCCGTATTGATTTCGTCGACATATTCATAATCGATATAATCAATCAGTCGATTGAGCTTGTCTTTTTTGGAGTTTGAGCTAAAAAGCCTCTCAGGAGAATCTGTAAAGTGAAGCTTACCCCCTACGAATATGCCCAACGCCAAAGTGGCGGCTATTACAGTCGGCCAGATGTAGGTGTGTTTCTTTCTCATTACTATCGTTTTTAGACTACGGTTTCCGTAATCACAGGTAAATGTACCAACTCAACCCCGGCCTTACTAAGAAATTGTAATCCTGAATCATCTTTGTACGCTTTTTGATACACTACACGTTTTATGCCAGACTGGTGAATTAATTTACTGCACTCACGACAAGGTGATAAGGTAATGTATAAGGTAGCTTCTTCGCATGACTGTGTAGAGGATGCTACTTTGCTTATAGCGTTCGCTTCGGCATGCAGTACATACCATTTGGTATATCCCTCTTCATCTTCACAAACATTCTCGAAACCTGTGGGCGTACCATTATATCCATCGGATATAATCATACGATCTTTTACAATAATAGCCCCTACCTGTTTACGTCTACAATAAGACAATTTGCCCCATTCTTCCGCCATTCGCAAATAGGCTCTATCGTATTTTTCCTGTTTGATTTTTTTCATGTAAGAGGCAACAACTTAAAATGTACTGAAGTACTAAGATACCGGCTTTGTAAAATACCCACAATTTTACACGGTTAATTTTTAACTAAAATACTACCAGGGAAACGCAGTAATGAGCATAGGTATTGTAATAATTGCGACTAAAATCGATGCCACTTTGACAAATCTGGTATTATCTATCCTAAAAACATCTTGAACGATGTAAGCGATTAATAAAACCATAAGTATGATTAAAACCTGGGAAAATTCAATCCCCAACGCAAAACCAAAGAGGGGCATTAATTTTTGCTCTTCTCCTGCCATGAGCATGTTGAAATAATTGGAAAACCCAAAACCATGAATCAACCCGAAAAAAGCGGTAACCAATATGTGCAAGTATAACCCTAAAGACGTTGAACCATTTATGCTGAATTTATTGAAAAGTACAGTCAAAATAATGGTCACGGGAATTAAGAATTCAATAAGACCCACATCGACCCTAAGAACATCATACACCGACAACAATAGCGAACCGCAATGGGCCACCGTAAAAACGGTTGCTAATAAAACTACTTTTTTCCACTCTTTGAAAGTAAACGGTATGGCAAGAGCCGTCAAAAACAGAATGTGATCATAGGCTCCAAAATCTAGTACATGTTCAAGACCGAGTTTTATGTAGAACCATGTATCATTCATAAAAAAAAATTAACCAAACGCAAACATACAATAATTCTTAATAATGCCCCGAATTTACATTTATCGATACATCGTTTCAGACGCAACCCTAGGGTCTTCAAAGGACCAGAATTTATCTTTTATAGCCCTACCTAAGCAGTTTTACGGGAGCCTTTTCCAATTCATTTTGAATTTGGCTTTATCGCCAATATCAGGTTCTTAGAGCCGTACCAATATTCTGATAAAATTTAAGGGTACCTTAGCTGATTCCACGCTCTTTTTGAATGGTTTCGTAAGCCAACTGCACCTCTTTGAACTTCTCTTCAGCGCCCTTTTTAATGGCTTCATTTTCAGTGTTTACCCTATCAGGATGATACTTTTTAGCCATAGTGCGGTACGCCTTTTTCACCTCATCATTGGATGCGGATTTTTCAATCTCCAAAATCTTATAGGCATTATCGGCAGATTTGATAAACATTGCCATTATACTTTCAAAATCGCGTAGCGACACACGCAAGTATCCCGCAATTTCCCGAATTTTAACTACCTCAGGCTTACTTACCGAACCGTCGGCCTGAGCAATACCGAACAAGAAATGCAATAATTGCAATCGTACCTCGTAACGAGTCCGTTGGTTTAAAAAAGTGCAGATCCGTTGTGCCGAAATTTCATGCTTTTTATTGATTTCATTGAAGGTTCGAAATATGGCATTGGCCTTATCTTTACCATACGTTCCCACGAAATATTGACGTACATAGTCCATCTCACGTTGACTGACCTGTCCGTCAGCCTTGATTACGATAGAACAGAGTGAGAGTAAATTTAGTTCAAAATCGGCTGGTGATACGCTTTGCCGAGTCATATCGCTGAATACGGTTTTCGCACGACCGTCGCCGCGAAGGTTGTCAATAAAACTCCCTACCAAAAACCCCAGGATTGCGCCGGGAAAGCGAAAGAGATAATAGCCTAAGATGGCAGCAAACCATTTAATCATAAATTGTTTAATTTTCGGCAAAGATATGATTTTGCAGGAGAAGAAGAATATGCCGACTAAGTCAAAGAAAAACATGTCACCTTAATTTCGCATTACCCTAAATATATCTATAGTAAAAACACCACTAAAGAGCTCAGTGACAGGTTTAAAATTAAAACCATGCCGATATATTTTAAACCTAAAACCTAGTTATCCTCAACCTCAACACGTCCTTTAAGCATTTCTGATCAAGATATTCAACTTCTAAAAAGGTAGTTTTTAATGAAAAGTTAAGGTCTATATACTTAATGCGACAGATGTAGTATCTTTGACATCCCACAAAACAATTTAAATAAAAAGATTATGTATCCCGAAGAATTAGTAAAACCGATGCGAAATGACTTGGCTTCTGCCGGGTTTGAAGAATTATATACGGCTGAAGCAGTCGAAAAAGCAATTAATAAAGAGGGCACAACGCTTGTTGTGGTAAATTCAGTTTGTGGTTGTGCCGCGGCCAATGCAAGACCTGCAGCAAAACTTAGTCTTCATAATGATAAAAAGCCAGATCATGCCGTAACCGTTTTTGCGGGTGTAGATACCGAAGCTGTCAATGCTGCCCGTAATCTTATGGTTCCGTTTCCTCCATCATCACCGAGTATGGCGTTGTTCAAAAACGGCGAATTGGTACATATGATCGAACGTCACCATATTGAAGGGCGTCCGGCAGAACTTATTGCTGAAAATTTGATTGAGGCTTATAACGAGTTCTGTTAATATACCTTGCAAAAAATGTATCTTTAAAAGTGCCTGTCTAAAAGACTTTAAAACATATTTACAAAGAAGAAATAAATCTGTAAGTTTTTGAAAATCAGAATACAGATTACTTCATTTCTATCTCCTAGGATTTGTAATTACGTATAGGTTAGGCTTTTTAGACAGGCTCTTGTATTTTTGTGCTATGCAAAAATTACTCGCATATCCTTTGTCGGTCATTTTTATATTTTTCTTTGCACTGACACTATTGGTCTTTCACCCCGTTCAGTGGTGCTGCCATCGATTTTTTGGATACGAAGCACACAAAAGAAGTGTTAGTCTTATGAATTTGTGCTTGATGCGTTGCACACATATTTTGGGTACCACCTATTCTTTCTCCAATCCATATAGTATTCCCACTGATCGACCTTTGATTATTGTACCAAACCATCAAAGCATGCACGACATTTCTCCCATCAGTTGGTTTATGCGAAAAAACCATCCAAAATTTGTGAGCAAAATAGAGTTGGGGAGGGGGATTCCCAGTGTTTCCTATAACCTTCGGCATGGGGGCTCTGCTCTTATCGATAGAAATGACAGTAAGCAAGCATTACGGGAAATTGCCAAATTGGGGAAATACATCAACGAACATAACCGAAGCGCTGTAATTTTTCCCGAAGGTACTCGAAGTCGTGATGGGCATCCTAAAAAATTTCAACCCACAGGCTTGAAACTATTATTAAAAAATGCGCCCACAGCCTTATTGGTGCCGATTAGTATTAACAATTCATGGAAAATGATGAAATATGGTAAATTTCCGTATGGACTCGGGAATCACATCACTTTTCAAGTACACCAACCCATCGAAAACAATGGGGATTTTGATGAATTAATAAGCGACGTGGAGGAAAAAGTAATTTCAGGAATTCACAATACATGAACAATACCGAAATTGTCGAACAAACTATTGCCTTTGTAAAAGAAACCTTGCAAGGTGCGGAAGGGGGGCATGATTGGTTTCATATTCAGCGGGTATTCAACAATACCTTGCTTATCGCCAAAGAAGAAAAAGTAGATGTGCTGACTGTTAGTTTGTCGGCCCTATTACACGATATCGCCGATGCTAAATTCCATGACGGCGATGACACCGTTGGCCCCAAGCTTGCCCTAGTGTTTTTAAGCAACCTGGGTGTGGGGAAAAATACGATACAGCATGTCGTTAAAATTATAGAAAACATCTCATTTAAGAATAGTTTGGAACGGCCAGATTGTATTCAATTCAGTTCCTTAGAACTACAGGTAGTTCAAGATGCTGATCGTTTAGATGCCATGGGGGCTATCGGCATTGCTCGCGCATTTAATTATGGAGGTTTTAAAAACAGGCAACTTTACAACCCAAGTATTGCCCCAAAATTAAACCAGACAAAAGAAGCTTATAAAAACTCAAACGCTCCTACCATCAATCATTTTTACGAAAAGCTTCTACTCTTAAAGGATAAAATGAATACCGCAACCGGCAAAAAATTAGCTGAAGCGCGCCATCAGTTCATGTTAGATTATCTAGAGCAGTTTTATAAAGAATGGAACCCGTTGGGGATAAAAGGGTAAAATTTGACTTTTACCAGTAGGAAGCTATCAAGGTGAATTGTCTAATATCACCTGAAAAAAAACTATAGAGACCAACTTTAAGCGTCTCATCGAAGTCATTATAAACTCAATATCAGCTTTAAATTGGCCTCTATAAACCTTATTTTGAAAGGTCTTATATGAATAAGCACTGTCTAAAAAGAATATCCATCAAAAATTTGAAACACATTGTTTTGATTGCTCCCGTCGATATTCGAGTCGTTGTTGATATTCAATATTCCCTTGTTATAGCGCAAGCCAAAGAAAATATTGTCGTTTAAGCGATAAGAAGCACCAATTGCAAAAGCAACATCCAATTTTGAAAAACGACTGTCTTCCGCTTCCTCGTTTGTTGAAATCAAATAACCTACCATGGGTCCGGCTTCGGCACTCAACCCTTTAATGATATGATATTTGCCTAGAATCGGTAAATTGATATAGTCCAATTTTAGATTACCATCCGACGAATTATAATTCCATTTGCTACCTTGTGAGGAATATAGCAGTTCGGGCTGAATCGAGAATTTCTCGGAAATGGGAACTTCGGCCACACCTCCCAAATGGAAGGCAACTTTAGAGCCAAAACCTCCAAGTCCGACGTAAGAATTGCCGCCTATTGAAGCTATATTGATCCCTCCCTTTACTCCAAAATTAAAATCTTGTGCTTGAGCGATACCAAGCATCAAAAAGAATGCTACTACTAAAAATAATGATTTTCTCATGGTCATAAGTTTATAATTTACATTTACGACCATTGGTTCCACGAAAATCAAAAAGTAAACATCTTCAACCCACTTATTTGATAATTATGGAATGAAGAAAGAAATCGAAAAGGAAGTAGAATATGCACTGTTTATGAATTTAGTGCTTTCAGTTTTTTGGATAGGTGAACCTTTTCCATAGTATTGGTTGTTAAAGCAATGGCTTTTTTAAGTGCTGACTTAGCATCTTCATAACGGTTTAATTCGGATAAAACTGCGGCCTTAAGCGCATAAAAAAGGACATCGTTTAAAAAATAAGGACTCTTTTCGAAATCATGAAGTTCCCGTAGCGCTTTTTCCGCCCCGTATACTTTGTGGTAGGGCACTATTCTGTTCAATTGTACAATGGGTGAGTACTGTTTTGACAGCTGAAGCTCATACAATCGCAGAATACTTTTCCATTCGGTTTGATCAAAATTCTTGGCGGTACTGTGGTAATACGAAATTGCTGCCTGTAAATGGTAACTCGAAGGATTCGTATCTACCGCGGCATTTTCTAAATGGTGTATTCCGATTTTGATCAATTCCCAATTGTATAAACTCCTGTCTTGATGTTCTAAATCTACCATATCACCATTTTGATCCACCCTAGCCTCGAACCTGGCCGCATGAAAACACATAAGGGCTAACAATGCATGTACTTCCGGTTGACTAGCGTATTTATTTTTCGATAGTAGCACTGCCAAACGAATTGCTTCGAGGCAGATATCCTTTTTTATAAGCTTCTCGCCAAAACTTGTGGAATATCCTTCAGAAAAAAGTAAATAGATAATTTTCAATACAATCGCCAACCTTGAACTCAACCCCATTTCCAATGGAACATCCAGTGTCTTCACATGATGTTTCAATCGATTTTTAGCTCTTGTAAATGATTTCGCAATAGATTCTTCCTTTTTCAAAAGAGCCTTGGCAATCTCTTTATTACCAAAACCACCAATCAATTTTAAACTGAGTACTATCTGATATTCTTGCGATAAGGAAGGGTGACAACAGGCAAAAATCATTTTCAACTGACTATCATTGATAGTATCGTTCAAATTCACCTCTTCTTGCTCAGACCGATCTACATTAAAAATAGAATTGACATCGCCATGAAACATTTTCTTATCTCTTCGAAGCGTATCTATCAGGTTGTTATTGGCGACACGTAACAACCACGAAGTGGTATTTTTTGGAGGTGTTTCATAAGCCCAAACCTGCATTGCCTTAACCAAAGAATCTTGCACAGCATCTTCAATTTTTTCTAAATGTGCCGGGCCAAATTTGTGCACCAAGAAAGAAACTATCCTACCATACCCATGCCGAAAGGCATGTTCGACGAGATATTTATTTTTTGCTTCCTTCATAATATAAAAATAAAAAGCCCGACACAATTACCGGGCTCTCAACAAAGAATTTCTTTTGAACTACATGTTCATTGACATAATCTCTCTAACCTCAACATTTCCATCGTGTTCAAAAATAGGGCAGCCCTTTGAAATTTCAACTGCACCTTTTTGGTCATTGGCCGATACAATGAGGTATCCGCCAACAACCTCAGCACCCTCTGCAAAAGGGCCATCGGTAATCACCTCTCCTGATTTATGCACTACATTGCCGCTCTTGGCCAAGGGCAGACCGTCAACCAGTTGTCCTTTCTCTTTTAGACCACCCATCCAAGCGCCCCATTTTTGCATATGTGCTTGCATTTCTTCTGGTGTTTGTTCGGTCCAAGTTGCGTCTCCTCCTCTAAATAAAAATAGAAAATTGCTCATGATTTTAAAATTTTTAATTGTTTTTATATCCTAAAGACGATTATGGAGGATGTTATTGGACAATTTTCATTGCTAATTTTTAAAATAATTTCATTTGACCATTTCTATATTGTTCAAAAAGCTCCATATTCAACTTCGGGAGCGATTTATCTTTAAAATAAGTGTGACGAGCAATGCGTACCAAATCATGTATTTGGGTAGCTATTTTCCCTTCACCCCTACTTCTAATTCCGAATCGACTGTCGTTCAAGGTTCCCCCATGGCATTCCTGTATTTGGTGCAAAACCTTTTCAGCCCTATCGGGAAGCGTTTTTTTAATCCAATCTGTAAAAATCTGGCCTATGGCCCCATTCAACCTTACAACCGTGAATGCGAAGGAACTTGCTCCGTTTTCGGAAACCGCCTTCGCCAAATTTATAATCTCATGGCTATTTATGCCGGGAATAATGGGAGCTAGCATGGCATTGACGGGAACATTATTATCGGAGAGTACCCGAATAGTCTCAAGACGTTTTGTAATCGTGGTCGTTCGGGGTTCCAAGATGCGTCGCGTTTCTTCTGAGAGTGAAGTAACTGATACGTTTACGGCTATCAGATTATCCTTGGCAAGCTCCTTAAGAATATCGAGGTCGCGTAAAATTAAAGCGTTTTTAGTGATTATACCAACTGGATGTCGATATTTTAGAAACACTTTCAAACATTCTCGAGTTATTTTAAATTTCTTTTCCGCGGGCTGGTAACAATCGGTGTTTCCCGAGAGTACGATAGTGGTAGCCTTCCAATTCTTACTTCTTAATTTTTTTTCAAGGAGTTCGGGAGCATCTTTTTTCAATAATATCTTCCGTTCAAAATCTAGTCCGGCACTGTAGCCCCAAAATTCATGGGCGTTTCGTGCGTAGCAATAGATGCAACCGTGCTCACAACCTTGATAAGGGTTCATAGAATACATCATTCCTACATCAGGGCTCGTGACTTTGTTCACAATGGTCTTCGGAAAAATCGGAATATACTGGGTTTTGTTATTATCGGAATCTTCACCCTCAATTCGGCAAAACTCCAAGAAATCATCTCGGGTTTCATAGCTAAATTCCGAAAATTTATTGGTTGTATTCTGTTGTGCTCCGCGACCCTTTAGATAATTTTCTGTGCTCAATTTATGGATTTATTCCAAATTTATGGAATTTATCCATATCTCTACTGTTAAATAACAGCAATACTTCTTCTCTATGCCGATATGACGATATTGGGCGAAAATTATTTTAAAGTAGGAATTGATGCGTTACAAGACCACTTTGACTAGTTGCTTTTTACTACCACGTTTGGCGTAAAATAGTAAATCATTAGTGGGTGCTATCAAAGGTTTGGAGACCATTAAAGGGAGCCTAGCCTCTTTATCATCAATTAGTTTTTCATAACTGATATGCCCTTGTGGATCCAACTGAATAGTAAAAACATTGCGATTTCGACTAAGACCTTGCTTGAAAAGTAGTCTTTCACCCGGTAATATTTGTGGGTTTTCGGCGGAGGTGCTTATGAAGAAATAGGTACTGCCATCTTTGGTACACGAACTATAGGATGCATAAGCCCCATCACCTTGTGTGACCTCTGCTTTGTTGATATTCCGGATCCAAATGACATCGCCATTGGCGTTCAATTTAGCACTTACGATGTCGTTATGATGGTACCGTTGTACCTTTACCCTACCACCGCTTGAGTTTGCTTGAACACTTGAGGTAACAAAATACTCCTCCGCATTAAACAAAAGGTCGCCTTCAGTAGTGACACTTGCGTTTTTAAATACAAGATTTTTAATTTCTTTATCTTCTTCGCGCCCGAACTTGTCCATCATGAACTGTTCGGAAAAAGGATTATATTTTTTCGAGCGTATAGCCAAGCTATTTGGGTCTAACTTAAAATATGAAAGTCCATTATAGCGGTTGTCTTTTCTATCTGCATAAAAACCAACACAATACATGTCATTTTCATGAATAATAGGCTTTAGGCCCTCCGAAAATTTACCGGTATCATCAAATGTTTGTATTTGGCCCCCTTTCTGTGAAATTTTAATAAGTTCATACTGAAATTTACGTTCTTGGGCATTAAATCTCTTTTTCTTAAAATAGGCTTTACCAACGATGTAAGCCGTTTTTAAGTTTTTAGAAACTGCTACACTCTCGAAAGCATAATTTTTTTCTTCCACCTCTGCTGAAAAGTCATGTTCCACTAACTTTCTCAAGCTCGTGTCGAACATATAAATAAAATGATTGTTATTCTTTCCTTTTTTAAAATGTGTACTAATTACAAAAGCCGTTTTCTCTTCATCAAAAAGTACAGAAGTAGTAAAACCTGATGTGAAATTTCGGTTATAATAGTTTTTATCCAAAGGATTTTTCACTTCTTTGGAAGGAATGGAAAGCAAGGTTTCCTCCGTAAAGTTCATCTCAGTAATCGGACTCCGATGTACGACATACTCATATGATCGACTATCATAGTTATAGTCTAAAAATAAAAGATATACTTGACCGTTTCTAACGTAGCCTTCCACAAAATTGGAATTCTTTAGTTTATAGTTGTACTCAGAAATAAGCGCTAAATCTTTATCGTAATGTTCAATGAAATAGCCTTTGGGTTTAAGTATTACACCCGTATAATAAGCTCGAACCAGTACCGAGCCCCCATTATCGTCATTGGAAATGGATAAAAGATTGGAAAATTTATACCTATCCTTATATTTTTCTCCAAAAGTATAATCAACAGCTATATTCTGTGCGTTGGAAGCCCCTAAACACAATACAAAAAAAAGCATTGGAAGACTTTTTCTTAGGCTCATAAGTAGGTATTTGATGATTTGCTATTTCCCTGGAAATTCGGCCTTTCTTTTCTCTAAAAAGGCTGAAGTGCCCTCTATAAAATCATCGGTTCCAAAACTGGCTCCAAAAGCCTCAATCTCAGTAGCAAATCCGTTTTTGTTATTCATAAAACCCGCATTTACGGCTTTTATTGCATTGGAAATGGCAACAGGAGAATTATTCGATATCTTACCCGCCAGCTTTTCACAAAAAGGAATCAGCTCTTCTTGAGTTACTACATGATTCACCAAACCATAATTCAAGGCCATGTCGGAAGAAATCATACTTGCGGTCATAATGAGTTCCATTGCCCTGCCCTTACCTATTAATTGGGGAAGGCGCTGTGTTCCTCCATAACCCGGAATTACACCTAAGGAAACTTCAGGTAATCCCATTTTGGCATTGTCACTCGCTACCCTAAAATGACAGGCCATGGCCAGTTCGAGACCACCACCCAAAGCAAACCCATTAACCGCTGCTATCACGGGTGTCGATAAGTTCTCTACAAAATCAAAAAGTAGCTTTTGACCTTGGGCCGCCAATTTGCCCCCTTCCTTCACCGAAAAATCGGCAAACTCTGAAATATCAGCTCCTGCAACAAAAGCCTTTTCACCACTACCCGTTAAAATAATGACCTTTATTTCGCTATCCTTTTCAAGGACTTTGAAAGCTTCATGTAGTTCTTGAATCATTTCCTTATTAAGCGCATTCAATTTTTTTGGTCGGTCAATAGTTACCTTAGCAATGGCAGCCTTTTTTGAGACGATCAGCGTGTTATATGACATAATCAGGTAATTTTTAAAATTATACTATTTGGAGTGGTTTTGCTTTTGGGAGTTTAACGGTGAACACAGTGCCCTTGCCCGGTTTAGAGGTAAACTCGATGCTTCCTTTATAGGTTTCAACAATATTTTTAACCATGCCAAGCCCTAGGCCCATTCCACTTGATTTAGTGGTAAATTTAGGTTCAAAAATTTTGCCACTAAAGTCATCGGCAATGCCTACGCCATTATCAGCCACACATAATTTAAGATAGTTTTCTTCGGAGGTTACGGAAACCAAAATACTAGGGGCCTCCACCTCTGGTACAGCTTGTATCGCATTCTTGACCAGATTGGTCACCACCCGAATCAATTGGGTACGGTCCATTTTAGCCACAATTTCATCCTCATCCGCTATAAAATGAATATAGTTCTCATTAAAGATGTCAAGAGCCAATTTTACTATTTCGACAACATTAAGAGTTTCATTCTGCTGAGCCGGCATTTGCGCAAAGTTGGAAAAGGCGGAAGCAATGCTACTCATGGTATCAATCTGTTGTATCAAGGTCTTGGAATATTCACCTACCTTTTTCTCTATATCCGGATCTTTCGGATCGAACTTACGCTCAAAACTTTGCACACTCAACCGCATCGGGGTCAAAGGATTCTTGATTTCATGCGCCACTTGTTTGGCCATCTCGCGCCATGCCTGTTCCCTCTCGCTACGGGCCAATTTCACGGCACTTTGTTCCAATTCATCAATCATGGCATTGTAGGAAGTCACCAATT
Source organism: Kriegella aquimaris (assembly GCF_900103215.1). Lineage (GTDB taxonomy): Bacteria > Bacteroidota > Bacteroidia > Flavobacteriales > Flavobacteriaceae > Kriegella > Kriegella aquimaris. Next base: position 208,263 of record NZ_FNGV01000005.1, on the reverse strand, counting down.
TCTCGATTTCTTCACTGGGTTCTTCAATAAATATCTTCTGGTTTTGTTTGGTCAGATTGGTCTTCTCCAGCATATCAGAAACGGTCTCCAAAGAACGCGTAATATATTTCGAAATAAAATATGCCAAGCCTATGGCAATGAATAACATAAACAAGAAAGCACCTCCCAAACGCATTAACAGCTCCCGCAATTCCATATCATAAAAGGAATTGTCTTCATAATAAGGCATATTTAAAATACCGATTGGTTTAAATCTTCCGTCGTTGATATAAGTATAAGAAGCCAAGTAGTTATCTCCCGCAGCCGAGTTCTCTTCTACGTATCGTTTAGTTACACTTGCCTCTAATGAGTTCATCACTTTTGCATCAAGACATGCAGGAACCGATTCATTATCAAATTTAGGTCGGGAACTCTTGATTAGTTGTCCTTCAAGATCATAGATATTGAAGTTCTTATTATGAACATCTGCGATAACATAAATCTCTTCGCTAAATATCAGACCGAGGTTTTCAGTCGTAACCGGATAGGTAGTCTCATGCAGGGTATAGTTCAAGCTTTGCTTGATTTGTTGCTCTTTTCGTTCCAAGCGATTTTCGTGATAATCTTGCAACTGCTCACGATATTGATAAACCGTTATAGCTGAAATTAATATCCAAGCAATGACCACCAACAAAATCATGGCAAAGAATATACGGTAACGGAGCGATAGCTTTCGGAGCAAGAGTCTGGCTTTTAGATTCAAAGGTAGCAAATATCACACCATTATTTCATGCACAATTTGCCTCTACGTTCAGCAGTAACATTGTATCAAAACAGTAACGTGAATTTAAGCAACAAGGTATTGTGGTGTAGTAATAAAACAATGCTTTCAGTACAAACAATGGCAGAAAACTGCATCACCATATCGTACTTCAAATTTTCTTAGGTATTATGCTTCATTATTCTTGTCTCGAACTCGTTTATACAGACGGATACCCAGCATCAACAATAATCCTAAAACCGCAATACCAACTACACCGAAAAGCCAACTAAAGGCACTTTTTAGAATGACCAGAAAAATCACAGCAAACAATATCACAGTCGCCCCTTCATTCCAAATGCGCATGAAGCGGGAGGTATACTTTATTTCATTACGCTGTAATTGTTTAAAGATTTGATGTGTTTTCAAATGATATAAAATCAAAAGGAGGACAAAGGCCAATTTAACGTGCATCCAAGATTGTTGTAGCCATTCGGGCATTAATACCAATAACCAAATCGCGAAGAAAATAGCCAATATGGCAGAAGGCCATGTAATGATGTTCCAGAGACGCCTTGCCATTAACTGCAATTGCTTTGACAATATCTCTTTTTCGGGAGCGGGTTTTGCAGAGGCCTCAATATGGTAAATAAACAGCCGTGGAATATAGAAAAGTCCCGCAAACCAGGTAATCACAAAAATAAGATGTAGCGCCTTGATATATTGATAGTATTCTCCCATTCCCTATTTCCTACAGAAAGTTTTCCAATAGCGAGGCTACATTTTTTAATTCGGGCCTTGTTTTGGAGCCCCAAAAGTAAAAATAAAATTGTTGTCGAAGCCTTGCATTACGACAAATATATAAGTGTGTCTAGGGTGTGAAAATCTTATTGCGGATAGCATAAAGAACCAGTCCTATTCTATTTTTTATATGAAGTTTTTCATGAAGTGCATCGCGATATCCCTCGATGGTCTTAGGGCTCAAACACATTTCATCGGCAATTTCCTTATAGGTTTTTTCAGTACAGGCCAATCGTAAAAACTCCACTTCACGGTCTTTCAATTGAACTTCAGTCAACTTTTTATCTAAAGTACCGACCAGTATTTTCGTGACGGTATTGGTGTGATAATAGCCTTTATCAGCTATCTGTAAAAGTGCCTCTTCAAGAATTTCTCTTTTTGTATCTTTCATTAAATAACCCCTGGCCCCGGCCCTGAGCATATTTAATATGGTCTCTTCGTTTTCTTCAATGGAAAGCGCCAAAACTTTTACATCAGGATATTTGCTCTTTAAAATTTCAGTAGTTTCGATACCGTTGAGAATGGGCATGTTAATGTCCATCAGAACGATATCAGGTATATTCTTAGGGCTCTCGAATTTATCCAATAATTCTTTGCCGTTTTTACATATATATAATGCATTGAACCGGCTAAAGCTCTGAACAAGGCCACTTATTGCCTGCGATAATAAAATATGATCATCGACTATTACGACGGAATAGGTCATAGTTATCTTATAATATCAATAGTTATCTTAATCTACAAAATTATAAACCAATGTGAGTTGGGTGCCTTTATTTTTTTCAGCTGTAATTTTCAAGTCTGCATTCACCAGTTTCGCCCTATTTTTCATGTTCTTCATGCCGATACCTGAAACTTTTTCGTCGATTTGTTCAAATCCGATTCCGTTATCGGCCGCCCTTATTGAAAGGTAAGCTCCGTGATATTGGATCTCTACAATCAAAATCGAGGCTTTGGAGTGTTTAATCGTATTCGAAAAGAACTCTTGTAATATTCTGAAAATTATAATTTCTTCTTTGGGGTTCAAAGTTCTGGGTTCACCTTCAACTTTTAAAAGGGCTTCTAAGACCTGTAATCGATTAAAGCGCTCGATCTCGAGTTGCACAGCTTCTTCCAAAGTCAAGCTTTTTAATGCTTCTGGATTGATCAACTTTGACAGCACACGTAATTCTTGAAGGGCCATGCCAATCGTATCGGAGGCCTCCTTGATACTGTCTGAACGATGTTCCTCCATTTGCACCTGAATCTTTGCCAAGGTCATCAACTGGCCAATATTGTCGTGCAACTCCCAACTAATATTGCGCAAGGTTTCTTCCCGAATCTCAATCTGTGTCTCTGATAGTTCTTTCTCAAAAGCTTCCTTTGTTTTAGCTTGTTGTAGCAAAAGCTTGTTTTTACGCTGTAGAAAAACGATAAAGAGCACAATTACCGTCAGTGCCAAACAAATGGCTATTACCGAAAAGATAATTAGAAACGATTGTACTTCTCCTTCGTCCATAGAAAACCGATTATATAACAACCATACAAAATAACATTTAATGTGATAAGAATTAAATAATAACTGTCACCTTTTAAATTTAGATGGTGTGAAAGTAACATAAAAGGCACCATGCCTATGTTGAATAATAATAAGCCTGTAGAGATCCAAAAACTTAATTTATACTTTACCTCTAGAATCTCGTCACTATGCAGCAGTTGCCAAAAGTGGAAAATGGTACAAATCAATGTAAGCAATGCCCCTACAACAAAGGTATATTGGTGATACTCAAACCAACTTTGAAAAAAGAGATTATAAAGTGCTACCCCCAAGAAGAGCACACTAAAAATTAAGATTATGTTCTTAATGGATTTGTTTTGTATTATGGTATAATACCAATAATAATAGAATAGAAAACTAATCAAAATATAAAAGTTATAGTACCCGATAGTTTTCCATTCAAATACATAGCGCATTATCGCACCAATAATTTCAAATATTAGTGTAAACCATAGAAAATATAGAAAATACTTCTCTTTAGAAGCTACATATTTCTTAAATAGGACTGTGGCAATCATAGCCGTTACCAACTCTAGAAATGTAATTAAAAACAAATGGTTTATTGACATATGAACTACGCATTAGAAATGTTGTCCCTTTTTCAAAATAGCACTTCGGTTATCGTGGCACTTAAATAAATTAACACGCAATAAAATTGTGCTATTTAATTGATGTTCATCGATTTAATGATGGTTACACCAATATAAACAGACATCTGTATCGGCGGTAATTTATAAAATTAGCCTTTACAGATGTCACCGATTTCTAGTTTCCCCCGTGTGCATAATTCAATCTCTTAATATTCGCTGCGTCTGTTGGCGGTGGAGGTGGCATAGGCACAAAGCCTGAACGTTCAGGATGTTCTTCCTCAAATGTCGGAACTATTACAACCGTAGCATATCCAGGTTTTGGCCATGTTTTATCAGCCCGTTTGGGATAGGCCGCATTGTAAATGCGAAGACCTAAATTTGTATATCCATTTTTCTCTGATTCTTTTTTAACATAGGCAATGTAATTTTCCAAGGTGTTCATTGAAAACCAAAAATTACGGTCATCATCGTATCCCAAGCTCTCGTTAATAAGACTATACCGGGTTTTCACATACTCGCTACTCAATGAATCGGATTGAGAAATGCTGATTAATTGGTCATTAATAGCTTTTTCAGGATCCGTGGCAATTGATGAACTCTTACCCCAAAAAAGCATGTAAAGTAGTAGTATAACATTGAGGGCAATTGATACCCAAAACACCCATGGGCGGTTTCTCTTTTCATTCATAATATATGTGTTAGAAGTTTAGAAATATGTTCAAACGGGGGAAGAAAACTGTAAAAGTTGTTATACATAATTATCTGGGCAACACCTTTACTTTAAAGATAGGAAGAAATATTCTAGACAAGAAATTGTGTCTATTATTTCAAATTCATCTCTTTTACACTGCATTACTAATACTTATGCAAATTAGTATGATGCCAATTACCGCAACGGCCATAATAAGACAGTAGTTTATTCTACAAATTACTTTTTCGCTGAGTGAAGTTTCCATTTTACCATTTTTTAGTGATTTCTTAGATTAAAAGTAGCCTATTAAACACCTGAAAGAAGGCACCATGGTAAGAGGTGGAAACAACGATTACGCATAAATACCTGAAAAACAATTAGTTAAATAATAATCACAGTAGATAAAAGGGATAAAAGCCATATAAAAAGGGGTAAATGCCCCCTATCTAATAGCGGTGTTCACCCGAAATTTTTTGAGGTTTTCGACGCTTGAATTCGTGGTTTTTCACAGATTTCAACCTTGGCAAAATCAATTAAGAGTTAGAAACTTCTTAAAATTTTTCTAGTTCTACCCAAAATGGAAGTATTTTTTTTGATTTCGTATTGTAAATAGGTATTAAGTCTCCTTTTATACTGGGTAAATACACATCATTCATCTGCAGTACATCAATACCTGTTTCCTCATTTTTGAATTGATTGATTACGGGGCCCGTTTCGAGTACCATTTGACCCACTTCCTTCAAAGGCTTGACAAATTTGAATTTGATATTATAACGACCCTTGGTAATATTGACCGCCCATTTCCCAAAAATTTCCTCTTGGGCCCAAATACCGCGCTCACCATCAGCATCGTTTCTATTTAGAAAAATAGGGTTTTCATGGGGAGTACCTATAAGTATGTGTTGCGGATTGACCAGATTTTCAGATTGTATGAGCTCATTATACTGCTCATCGAGTTCCACTTTTAAACTTTTAGCTATCTCGCCTTGCTTTGAGACTATATTGTGCTGTTCAAAAGGGTCGTATTTAAGATCAAACAATTCAAAGTCTTCAAAAGAAGCATCATAATCAGTGTGGCCTACAAGTTTGTAATCTCCTTTTTGTAGTGACATATTATTATATTTTTCCGGATACCTCCGTGTCCAATACGAAAAAAATGGTCTTTCTGCCCAATCTACTGCGGACCCATTTAATAGTGGAACCAAACTTTTTCCATCAATTTTGCGATCATGCGGCACTTGTACTTTACAGATTTCTGCCAATGTGGGCAAAACATCGATATGGGCCGCCATGGTTTCTATATCCATATCTTTTTTATACCGTTCAGGATATTTAAAATAAAAGGGGACTCGTGTACCACCACGGTAGACGCTTCCCTTCTTCCCCCGCATACCCGCCACGTACCGTGCCTGCTGCGGACCATTATCCGTCATAAAGATGATTATCGTATTCTTTTCGATTTTCAAGTCTTTTAGCTTCCGAAATAGACGCTTCAAATTATCATCAATATTGGTCACCATGGCGTATACTTTTCGTGCATCTTCTTTATCTTTCTCACTCATTTCCGGAAAAGGCCGACCATCATCAAAGCCAGAAGTTGGATCAATGCCCTTATACATCTCATAATATTTTTCGGGCACCTGAAGCGGTGTATGGGGCGCATTAAAAGACAGGTAGCAGAAAAAGGGTTTTTCGCTATGGGACGATATAAAATCAATGGCCTCATCCGTAAAAATATCACTGCAATAGCCTGTATAGGCTTCTTGTTGTCCGTTATGCCAAAGAACAGGGTCAAAATAGCTACGATCACCTTTAAAATAAGTCGTAAAATCACCCACTTGGCCCATACCTCCCGAAAGATGAATCACTGACTCATCGAACCCTTGGTCTTGTGGCCTGCTCGGGTAATTATCACCCAAATGCCATTTTCCAAAAATGCCCGTGGTATAGTCCGCCTGTTTCAATACTTCGGCTATGGTCGCTTCACTACCCGCCATGGTCGCCCCGCCATTGTACGTGTCGCGCATACCAGTGCGCAACGAATATCGACCGGTCATCAAACTAGATCGAGTAGGTGCACACACCGGGGAGACATTGAAATTATTGAATCGAATACTTTCAGCTGCAAGTTTATCAAGAACCGGAGTCTTTATATGTGGATTGCCAGTAACTCCCAAATCACCATATCCTTGGTCATCTGCAATAATGAGAATTACATTCGGCCTGTTTTTAGTTTGGGCATTGACAAATACGGAAATTGTCAAAAAAAAGGATACAAATAGCAGGCGCATTTTTCGAGTCAACATTATTTCAGTTTTAGGTTTTAGTTCTTCCTTAATTCTATGCCTTTAAATGTAACAAAAAAGATGGAATCGGAAATCGCTTGACAAATCAAACATATGCCATGGACAAACAAATGTGAAGCGAGTATAACCTAGATGCCAGCTTCTTGGAAAAGATGCCGCACTTTCCAATTTTAACACCTTGTATTGCATTAAAATCTTAATTTAAAGGAAAATTTAGTAAAGGCGGCATCATGACACTATCAAGAAGGGAAATATTGAAAATGTACGGACTAGGTAGTTTAGGTTTAGCGGCTTCACCAACTCTTGTCAGTTTTTCCAAAACACAAAAAATGAGTACACGTAGTATTCCAAGCTCAGGCGAACAGCTCCCGATTATAGGGGTAGGCACATGGCAAACCTTTGATGTCGGCGATTCCGCCAAAGACTTGGTGATTTTAAGACAAGTGCTGGATGAAATGAAAAAGTTTGGGGGCAAAGTCATCGATTCTTCTCCAATGTATGGCAGTTCAGAGGCTGTGGTAGGCAACCTGACCCATGATCCAGAATTTGAAAGTTCATTTTTCTATGCCACCAAAGTGTGGACATCGGGAAGGGCGGCAGGAATAGACCAAATGAACGCTTCCTTCAAAAAAATGCAACGAACTACAATGGATTTGATGCAAATACACAACCTCGTCGACTGGCAGACCCACGTAAAAACACTAAAAAAATGGAAAGAAGAAGGTAAGATTAGATACTGGGGCCTCACCCATTACTTGGATTCCGCCCATGAAACTTTGGAAAAAATCATTCTTCAGGAAAAACCAGACTTTGTACAGTTTAATTATTCGATTCGTTCGCGAAATGCAGAGAAGTCACTTTTTGAAACTTGTCAACGAAATAAAACGGCCACCATCATCAATCAACCCTACGAAAGTGGTCGACTTTTTGGTCTAGTAAAGGGGAAAAACCTTCCCGATTGGTGTAAGGCCTATGAAATTAATAGTTGGGCACAGTATTTTTTAAAATTCATTGTTTCCCATGAGGCGGTCAATTGCGTGATTCCTGGCACTTCAAAACCGCATCATGCCATTGACAACATGGGCGCAGGACTAGGGTCTTTACCAGATGCAAAAGGTCGAGAGAAAATGTACACCCATTTAAAATCTCTTTAAGTGTATTGGTTCATACTTCCGAATACGGTATAATTATTGGAGACTATCTTTATACTAAACTATATAACTCCAAGTCCAATGATATCTACCACCTCACAAAATACCTTGAGTTCTGAAGACCTGCTGGCCTTACAGCAAGCGAAACTGAAAATGGAACGCATCGGATTGGCCATGCAAGGTCTGAACAAAGTCGGTACACTAATCGAAAATCGCATTGATATGTTACCCCAAAAGCAGCAGCAATGGTTACAACAGGTTACGCACAAAGTGCTTCATACGGTGGTAAAGTCGAATTTGATAACTATGCGACAGAAGCGTACAAGTAATTCAGCGCCATGGAATAAGGCCTATAAAGCATTGGTTACCTCATCCGGAGCGGTCGGAGGCGCTTTGGGAGCTGCTGCTTTTGCAGTAGACCTAACGGTAGCTACAAAGTTTATGATGCGGTCGATTATGGATATTGCACGTAGCGAAGGTGAAAATCTTACGGAATTTGATACACAATTGGCATGTCTACAGGTTTTTGCCCTAGGAGGTAAATCAAAACATGATGATGGTCTTGAAACAGGATACTATGCAACCCGAATTGCCTTGAATACTGCAGTGAAAGGAGCCTCTTCCAAATTAGTGGAAGGAATGTTGAAAGGAAGTAGTAATCCGCTTTTACGTTTAATAAGCGTTATAGCATCGCGTTTTAGTGTGCAGGTATCAGAAAAATTTGTTGCTCAGGCTATACCTCTTATAGGTGCAGCAGGTGGCGCTGCCATCAATCTAGCTTTTATTAATCATTTTCAAAATATGGCTCAAGCACATTTTACTGTTAGGCGATTGGAACGGAAATATGGAGAAAATTTGGTTCGAGAAAATTACGAAAGTACCGTCTTAAAATAACTGTAACCGCCGTGAAGTCCAGCTTTATATAAGCCAAAATCATAGCAAAACAAGTGCTTATAAAGAATTACATTAATGTAAGGACAGCCCTAAAATGACACTACTATAATCGTATACGATAATTTTATGCTTAAGAAGTAGTATTCAAAAGGGTGGCCTTTATCTCCTTACGTAAAAAATATCCCGTAACCAAAGTGGCAAGAACGTCAGCGATGGGAAAGGAAATCCACACCCCGAGTTCTTTAAAATAAATTGGAAGAATTAAAATGAGTGGTATAAAAAAGAAGCCCTGACGTGTTAAAGTTAAAAGAAGCGCAGGAACCGCCTTACCTATGGCCTGAAAATAAGCTGCCCCTATTAATTGCAATGCAACTATCGGGGTTGCCGCAAAAACCCATCGCATAGCTGAAGGTGTATGTTCTAAAACATATCTATTCGTCGCAAGTTCGACTGCTGACAGTCCCGGCTTATCGCTTAAAAACAACGCAGCTATTTCCGCCGGAAAAATCATTAAACCAATAAACACTATGGTTGCCATAAGAGCGGCATACTTAATAGCTGTATTTATCGATTCACGTACTCTATTGTACTTTTTAGCTCCATAATTGAACCCTGCAATAGGCAAAAAACCTTGAGTGACCCCAAAAACTGGGAATAGAGCAAACATCAACATACGGCCGATAATGGCATAAACCGCTACCATGGCCTCACCCCCTAAACCAAAAAGAATATTATTCATTAACAAATAGACCACACTGGTAACAGCCTGCCTCGATAGTGTTACAAAACCTAGCGAACTGATTTCCTTTAAGATGCCTTTGTTAAGTCCGAAATGAGAGAAATTTATTTTTAGTTCTGAATCCCTGGAGAGAAAGAAATATAGAATATAGCCAAAGCACAATACATAACCCACGGTGGTCGCCCATGCTGCACCAGTCATACCCCAATCAAAAATGTAGATGAATAGGTAATCCATAACTAGATTACCCACCGAAGGTATGATCATGGCTATCATGGCAAACTTTGGTTTCCCCTCAGCTCTTATAACTGTATTGCCCATCATACAAATGGCCAAAAAAGGAACACCATAAAGCACTATGGTATAATAAATCTTCGCCGGGTCGAAAATGGCTCCTTTACCTCCAAAGGCAGGAATCAGGGTATCCACATAAAACAAACCCAATGCGACCATTGAAATGGTCGCCAAAAGCGTTAAAGTAATCTGGTTGCCAAACGTTTTTAACGCCTTATCCTTATTGCCGGCACCCAATGCCCGAGAAATTATACTCGACCCACCGATACCAATAGCCATACCCAATGCGCCAATAAAAAAAGAAACCGGCAAAACCACATTGATAGCGGCAATAGCAATAGACCCGATCCAATTGCCTACAAAAATAGAGTCGACCAAAACATTGAGCGACATTACTAAAATTCCTATTGCTGCCGGTACCGACTGCCTTACCAGCAATTTACCTATGGGCTCTGAACCTAATTCCTCTGTAGATACTTTTGCCATTTATTATTCATTGCTACTTAATACTAAGAAGGTAGTTCTCCTGTGGTTTCCCAGTTGTTGACCCATTTAGCCATAACATTTACCCAAGCATCGTCGTCATTTAAACAAGGTATATGCTTGTAATCTTCTCCCCCTGCATCCTGAAACTGGTGCTTGCCTTCCATTGCAATTTCCTCCAAAGTTTCAAGGCAATCTGATACAAAGGCGGGAGTTATGACCGCTAATTTTTTTTTCCCTTCCTTAGGAAACCGCTCGAATTCAAAATCGGTATACGGTTTTAACCATGGGTCGTTGGGCAACCGCGATTGAAACGAATTGCTCACCTTTTCATCTGGCAACCCTAAATATGCTTTTACACGCTCGGTAGTATCAAAACATTGATGGCGATAACAGGTATTATGCGCAACAGAATTGGTGCTACAACACTGACCATCGATTTTGCAATGAAAACGAGTAGGATCAGATTTTCGAATGTGTCGTTCTGGAATACCGTGATAAGAAAACAAAATGTGGTCGTAATCGAAATTTTTTAACCCCTCGGCTATGCTTTTTGACAATACTTCGATATAACCTTCATTCTTATAAAATGCGGGCAGGGTGGTCAAACGCATTTTCGGAAAATGTGCTTGCTGCTCTTCCATTGTCTTGACGACAACAGTTTCATAAGATGACATCGCATAGTGTGGGTATAATGGAACCAAAAGCACCTCATCAACACCTTTCGCCTCAAGTTCTACCAAAGCATTTTTAATCGACATGCTTCCATAACGCATACCCAAAGCTACCGGCATTTTCGTCTCCCCACGGACCTTCGCCGCAAAACGTTCCGAAATCACAATTAATGGAGAGCCTTCTTCCCACCATATTTTTTGATATGCGGCCGCCGATTTCTTCGGTCGCGTTTGTAAAATGATACCACGAACAATGATATTCCTTAGCCATTTAGGAGTGTCGATAACTCGCTCGTCCATTAAAAACTCATCTAAGTAAGGCTTGACATCTTTAGGTGTAGGATTGTCGGGCGAGCCCAAATTAACTAGTAAAACTCCTTTCATACCATTTCATTTTTCAAGCCACAAAAATAGTGTTTGTGAGCGTGGTTTATCTCAATACTATCCATAACTTTCTAATCGCAGTATAGAAAAAAACAATTTTTCACACCGATTTAACAGCTTAAACCCCCTATTTTTATAAGTTGTATCACAAAGTCAAAACAAAGCCTTCAAATGCTAGATTCTCTTTTTAATAATGTGAACAACCCTTCTTTGATATACCTAAGCGGGGCGTTTCTTCTCATCTTGATCATTTACTTTATTGTCATCAAAATATTGAGCTCGTATGGCAAGAATCCAAAATATTTGATTCCCGCCAAGGCGGTAAAAAAAATAAGTCGGCCGCTGCTTTTTATCTTTCTTTCTTTTTTGATTCGAATGCAATCCCTCCGAATGCTTTTTGGCCTGGATGAGCATGGTTATTGGTTCAAAAAAACCAGTACACTTTTATTCATTTTTTCTTTCACATGGCTTATTTTAAACATACTCAAAATCGTCAAACACCGAGTTATTGAAAAGTACGACGTTCATGCCGCTGATAATTTAAAGGCAAGGAAAATTACCACACAGTTCAATATTTTAGAGCGTATAGCCATATTTATAATCGTAATTCTTGCGTTGGGTATTGCTCTAATGAGTTTTGAGGGTATTCGCGAAATTGGGGTAAGCATATTTGCTTCCGCCGGTGTAGCGGGAATCATTATTGGATTCTCGGCACAAAAAATGATCGGAACCATTCTAGCTGGAATACAAATTGCCATAGCCCAGCCTATCAAACTCGATGACGTGGTTATTGTAGAGGGGGAGTGGGGCCGTATCGAGGAAATCACCTTAACTTATGTTGTCGTTAAAATTTGGGATAAGCGGAGGTTGGTAGTACCAACAACTTATTTTATCGAAAAACCCTTTCAAAACTGGACCAAGACTTCATCAGATATTTTAGGAACGGTTTTTTTATACACCGATTACCTCGTGCCCTTCGATGCGCTTCGAGCTGAATTAACCAATATTTTGAAAGGTTCAAAGCTTTGGGATGGCGAAGTGAACAATATTCAGGTAACCGATTCAAAAGCTGGTTTTGTAGAGGTTAGAGCTCTGATGAGCGCTGGAAATTCTTCAGATGCGTGGGATTTACGCGTACTTGTACGCGAAAAATTAATTTCATTTATGCAGAAGAATTATCCCGAAAGTTTGGCGCATACCCGCTTGTACGTGAAAAATATGGACGAAGCGAAAAATAGAAATCTTTAATGTTCGTTATACCTTTGACTCTACACCAATATTTTCCTTTAATGGGCATGCAAAAAATGAGCATCCCCAAAAACACTGGAGTTCAACACATTTAATGGCTTTTCTCAATATGCGCTCGGCTTATATCTTACTATTATTTTTGAGTCCGTTTTTTGGCCTTGCCCAGGAAAATAACAGTTTGTTATGGGAAATTTCTGGTAACGGACTAAAAGAGACCTCTTACCTGTATGGTACTATGCATGTCAGCAAGAGAATTGCTTTTCGATTGGACGATGTATTTTACGATGCTTTGGACAAAAGCGAGGTTATCGCGCTAGAGTCTGACCCAGGCACTTGGCTCGAAGAAGGCCATGGTGTCGGCCTGAGAGGTTACGGCCAGGGAAATGGTTTTGTTCCCAAAGGTTTTTACACCTACCCGTTTGCGATACGGAACCCTAGCAAAAAAGAAATTGGAGCTTATTTGGCCTTCGAGGATCGGCGGGTGAATAGTATTTTGTACCGCACCGATGCCTATTCCCAAAACTTTGAGGAAGACACCTATCTCGATATGTTCATATATCAAGCGGGAAAAAAGCTTGGGAAAAAGGTGGTAGCCTTGGAAAATCTTGCCGAGTCGGCAGCATTAGTCGGTCGAGCGAGTTTAAATGCTCTGAAACCAAAACCCGATGAATGGCTACAGAAAAAGATGCGGCTACAAGACCCCTCAACAATATTACAAGATGCCTATCGCAATCGCAACATCGATTTGTTAGATTCAATCGACAAAGCCATGTATACTGGTCATTACATGAAAAACATGCTCTTTGTGCGTAACGAGAATATGGCGCAACAGCTTGATTCGGTCATGCGAACGGCCAAGGTCTTTACAGGTATTGGTGCTGCTCATTTACCCGGAAAAGAAGGCGTAATAGCCCTATTAAGAAATATGGGGTATGCGGTAAAACCGTTGACCTCAAAGGCCGGTACAAAAGGGCAAAGACTTAAAGAGAAATTCGAAAATTCTTTTCGGGATAACACCTATACTCCGCAGGAGCCCGATGATGGGCTTTTTAGCATTGATCTTCCTCACAAATTATATCCCGTGTCAGAATACGTAAATACTACCTATATTTCACCAGACTTGGCAAACGGAAGCTATGTCATGATAAATCGTATTCCAACCTTTTCCTATTTAAAACAAGACAACGTTTATACCCTCGACGATCTTGACAAATTACTATTCGAAAATATTCCTGGAAAGATTATTGAAAAAAAACGAATAGAAAACGAAGGATTCTCTGGGCTTGACATTAAAAACCAGTTAAAAAATGGTGACTATCAACGCTATCATATATATCTGACGCCTCTCGAAATTCTTATTTTTAAAATGGGTGGCGACGGTGATTATGTGACCCAACATTCCGATACAATATTTAATAGCATACATTTTAAAAAATCCAGTAAAGCGCATGCTTCCATCTCCTCAGGATTCCAAGATTTTAAAGTGCGTATGCCGGCATACCACACCTTCACCAATAGGTTCCGTAGTGGCAATCGAACAATACAGGGTTACGATTCGATTACTGACAGCTATTTCTTTCTTCGCAAAGCGACACTCAATGATTTCAATTTTATTGAAGCCGATACTTTCGAGCTTAAGCAAATTCAAAAAAGGTTTTATCAAAACCTCAAACTCAAACCCATTTATAAGCCCTTCGATGGTGCTACCTTAATTTCCTCAGCTTTTGTCGATGTTATCAAAAACAAAAGTTTACATTTAAAGACCACGCTTAAAAGAGGTGACTACTATCTTTTAGGGGTTTTGACCTCCAATGATAAAGAAGCACAGACATATTTCGATTCCTTTCAAATAAAAGAGCCTGTTTATCTGGAGAAATTTAAATCGATAATCGATACATCTCTGTTTTTCAAAACAATAAGTCCCGTTGAACCTCCCAAGTTCGTTGAGAATAGCAACAACTATTTTTCCGGCAAAGGGAAACCTAAGGGGTATAATGCGTTCAGCAAGAAAACAATCTACCAAAACAAAAACAATGAGGCCATAACCGTAGAACTCAACAAATCACACGATTTTTTAATGTTCCCAAATATCGATTCTGTCTGGGCCCTGCGTAAAAAATTGTATACCCGCAAAAACTTTAGAATTCACGAAGCCAAGGACACAATAATTTCAGAAAATTGCTATGAAATGCAGTTAATATTGACCGATACGGCAAGTACAAGGGGCATTGTAATCAAAAACGTTGTACAGGGCGGCCTTCTCTATGAAGTCAAAGCCCAAATTGATACCCTCACCCGGCCCAGTCGGTTTATTTCAGAGTTTTTTGACCACTTCCACCCCCTTGACACACTTATTGGCAGGAGCATTATAGGTGATAAAACCCAAGAGTTTTTCGCTGCGCTAAGTGCCAATGATAGTATTCTGGTAGATGGTTATCCGCTAATTAAGTTCGATAACAATCATATCGATTCGTTGGAGTATTACATTTCTGAATTTGAATACCCTGATGACAAAAAGTATATTCAAGCCTATCTTATCCAAAAATTAGGCGCGTTAAAAGCCCCGCGAACGGTAGACTTTTTCAAGAACTTTTATGAAAAATCTTATGATAATTCTCGTGCCCAAACTAAAATTTTACAGGCTATTGCTAAAAAATCGGACGGAGCGTCGACCAAATTATTATTGGAGCTGATGACCAAAGATTTGCCTTTGGTGTCAAATACATTTGAAATCCGGAAAATTTTCAAACCCTACTTTGACAGCCTACCTAAAGCTCGTAAGTTATATCCGCAACTATTGGATTTCAGTACGATTGAAGAATATAAACCACCCATTTTTTCGTTATTGGCCAAATTAAAGGCTAACGGATTGGTTAAACCAAAAAGCTACAAAAAGTATCGCAAGCAAATTTTAAGTGATGCCAAAATTCAGCTCAAACGGCTATCAGGGCTATCGAGCAATCCGAATATTGAGCGAAACCACAGCCCTAAAAAATCGGTATTGGAAGATTACGCCATTTTGCTTTATCCTTTTATTCAGGAAAAGGAAGTAAACCAGTTTTTCGATAGATTACAATTCGTAGACGATCATCGCATACAAACGGTATACACTGTTTTATTAGCTGAAGACGAAAAGCCGCTACCCAAAGGAATGCTAGATAAACTGGCAGCAAATAATGACAGTAGGGCACTTCTTTTCAATAGACTAAAGTCCATTGGCAAGTTGAATCTCTTCCCTTCAAAGTATCGAAGTCAGTGTTACCTGGCAGCCTCGGTACTTACGGGGTCAGAATTGGACAACGAAGAACAAGATACCCCAGTTTTTCTCAATCAACGACCACTACAGTATAATGGCAAGAAATTTACAGGCTATTATTTCAAAACACGCGACCGATCTGAATATAGCACCAATTTCAACTTGCATTTGTTGGTCTTTGAAAATGGAAAAGCACTGACCACTGAACCTTATTATCAAAATGATGGTTTGCATATCGAAGATACCGATAGCGACGACGAAGTCATGGATTACGCCACGGAAGCCTTTATGCTAAAAGACAGGCAACGGGCAGAGGTTTATAGGCCCAATGGGTATGGAGTGTATGGGTATCATGGTTATTAAATCAGTACTTTTGAATTAAATAAAACGATTATGAAGATTGCTGTCTTAGTTGGCCTATTTTTATTTTTCAGTAATATGATTATTTCCCAAGATATCACCTGCTCCCCGGCCGATAGACAAGCGGTGGAAAACAAGATTATTGAAATCAAGGGTTTCGACGGAAACGACTTCGGCAAAACGCTTGTTGCTATTGGAAAAACCTTCATAGGCATCCCTTATGTGGCAAAGACCTTGGAAATAGGAGAAACGGAATCACTGGTAATCAACTTGCAGGGACTGGACTGTACCACCTATGTCGAGAATGTACTCGCTCTTGCATTGATGCTTCGAAAAGGGCAGTCCGACTTTGAAGACTTTACGAAAAAATTAGAAACCATTCGGTATAATAATGGAAAACTAGATGGTTATGCCTCGCGACTTCACTACTTTTCTGAATGGATTGCCAATAACGAGCAAAAAGGATTACTACAGGATATCACCGGGGAAATCGGGGGAGTGGAGATTACCAAGCCCATCAATTTTATGAGTTCACATCGCGAACTTTATCCCTTTTTAAAGGATGATGTCAACTTCAAAAAAATTCAGGCTTCCGAAAATTATTTGAACAACAAATCTATTTGCGTTCTCCCACAAGCAGCAATCGAGGCCAGTGAACATTTAATTCAAAGCGGGGATATTATCGCCCTGGCGACTTCCATCAATGGTTTAGATGTCACTCATACGGGTATCGCGATCCGAGAGAAAGACAGCCGCATTCATTTGCTACATGCATCAACGGGCTCCATGAAAGTCGAAGTCTCTAAATTACCCCTTGCCGACTACTTGAAGCACATAAAGAAGAATACGGGCATCATGGTGGCTAGGCCTATTTAGCCTTTTAAAGCATTCGAAATTAAAGAATAGAACAGACAGACTACTTGGTTTGTAAAACCAATAGTTCTCTGTTTCTATCTTTTGTATATAGGTGTTTGACGTATTTCGTTGTATTTTACAGACGCCGCTTACCATGTAGATCAAATTAAAAAATGGTAAAACCGACTCTTAAGTCGGTTTTACCATTTTTTCTTACTACTAGAACAAAAGCTTGAATTCGTTTATTTACGTCCTAAACAATATTCAATTCCACCTAACAAGTGCTGTCTGAAGTCGGGTTCATCATAAGATTCATCGGTATGACCAAGACCTGTATAAAAAGCGCGTCCACCATCAAACTCATGGTACCAGGCAATCGGGTGATTGTCTCCATTTTTTCCGCCTTCATAACTGCTTTCATCCAATTTCATCAATACATTTAAATTCGGATTGATATTCTTATAATTATACCATTCATCAAAATGCAACCAAGTATCATTTAAATGCTTGGTCGAAGCATGGGTTCGATCAACAACCTCTATTTTAGCCTCCTGTTGTTTGGGGTGACTTAAAAAATAGGCGCCTGCCAATTCTCCGTACCAAGGCCAATCGTACTCAGTATCTGCGGCGGCATGTATACCCATATAATTTCCTCCGTTATTTATATAGCTTTTAAAAGCCGCTTCTTGCTCATCCCCCAAAACGTCCATAGTCGTGCTTAAAAAGACTACCAATTGGTATCTTTTTAAGGTTTCGGTGTTAAACTGTAGTGAGTCTTCCGTGTGAACAACCCCGAAATTGTTTTCAAGTCCCAATTTACGAAGCGTAGCGACCCCTTTTTCTATTGATTTATGCCTAAAACCATTGGTTTTCGTAAAAACCAAAAGTTGAGCCGGCGGTATTTTGTAGCGACTGTCGAGCGCGACCCCGGGTTCTTGCTTAAAGGATACGTCTTGATTAATTTTAGTGGTGCCACATCCTACCAAAAAAGTAAGCGCGACGCATAAAATAAAGGCATGCAAAAATGTTCTCATAGGATTTTAAAATTTATAGAAGGCTAAATATCGATATTTTCGTTTGATTTCATAGAACATTATGGATGTTTTAAATCCAGTATCACGATTTAATCCTTTCATAAGCATTTTTTTATGGCATAATTAAATCATTTTGCCAAAGACATCACATATTTTTTTGGGGTGGTACCGTATTTCTTTTTAAAGGCCGAAATAAAATGACTACTGGTACTATATCCAACCCTAAGGCCTACTTCATTGACATTATGTTGTCCGGATTCTAACAATTTACGGGCGTGCTCCATCTTGTAATCGAACAAAAAGCTA
Source organism: Kriegella aquimaris (assembly GCF_900103215.1). Classification (GTDB taxonomy): domain Bacteria; phylum Bacteroidota; class Bacteroidia; order Flavobacteriales; family Flavobacteriaceae; genus Kriegella; species Kriegella aquimaris. Next base: position 189,921 of record NZ_FNGV01000005.1, on the reverse strand, counting down.
TATACCGAATCACCATAGATTTGTTTAAAACCTTCTTTGAGCTTTTTTAATGATAGCCCTATTTCTTGGGAGAGTTCCACCAAACTTGGTGGTTCTGACATTCGGGAAATAATAATTTCCTTTGCCTTTCGAATGCGCCTGACATTATCTTCATCAACAAGAAAAGGACATTGTTCAGCGTCTGCGTCTGCACTTTTATTAAAATATAGAGAAATAAGCTCATACACCTTCCCCTTTATATACAGTTGCTTAATGGATGGATGGAGATTATAATTCATCATTTGACTTAAAATAACCGCTATTCCAGGAGAAACTCCCTCCTGAGCATAGTACTTCTTTTCTTTGTTCCCTTCTACCAAAAAAGGAATGAAATCAGCCTCTTTTGAAAAGAGGGAATGAAATTTACGAATTGTCATGATTATAGATACCATCCATGAATTGGGCGCCAATTCAAGGTTCATCGGCAAATCAATTTGTGTATTGTACAACAATAAAGAATTTTCTTCCGAAACTTCCAAAGCATACCTGCCTTCATTAAAAACGAACTTCGCGCGACCTTTTAAGCAAAAGTGAAACTGTATATAGGTACTATCGATTTGACGGGTAACTTTCTGAAGTTCTGAGGCATCGTTCTGAATCTTCAAAACATAAAATCCGTCTTCGAGAAGCACCTCATCAAAAGAACCTTGAGCGACATTTTCTTGCAACATAGCTTTATTCGAATTTGCATTTCTATTTAGAAATGTTCTAAATAATATTTATGAAAAACCACTATTTCACTGTAAAAATAGCGGATTTACAGGAATTTAACGCTGAATTTCAGCAAAAACACTTTAATCGACACTAATTGTTCCTCTAGCGTTATTTTTATTGATAATGTAAAATTATTTTTGCTACCGATTGAACAACTTCATGAAAGAGTATCACATCTCCAAGCACAATTCTTTTTATACGATTGGGCTCAGCTATAAAAAAGCCGATGCCAAAGTTCGTGGTAATTTCAGCCTTGACACCGTGGCAATGGAACGTCTGCTCGTTCAGGCGAAAGCCCAAGAAATAGATGGTCTTCTGGTCACTTCGACTTGTAACCGCACAGAATTACACGGTTTTGCCCAACATCCATTTCAATTAATAAAACTACTTTGTGATAATACCGAAGGCACCTTGGAAGAATTTCAAGAAGTAGCCTATGTATATAAGAACAATGAGGCCATTGCCCACCTTTTTCGTGTAGGCACGGGGCTCGATAGTCAAATTTTAGGCGATTTTGAAATTATAAGTCAATTAAGGCAGAGTTTCAACCGCTCTAAAAAACTTGACATTGCAAACCCGTTTATAGAACGTTTATGTAATTCCGTTATTCAGGCCAGCAAGCGTATTAAAAACGAAACGGAGATTTCATCAGGTGCTACATCAGTCGCCTTTGCTTCGGTTCAATACATTCTTAAAGAAGTTCCGAATATCTCGGACAAAAACATTTTGCTTTTCGGAACAGGAAAAATTGGAAGAAACACCTGTGAAAATCTAATCAAACATACCAAGAATCCACATATTACACTTATTAACCGCACAAAGAACAAAGCGGAAAGAATTGCAGGCAAATTCAACCTTACAGTTAAAGACCATGGCGATCTTCAAGCGGAGATTCGTAAAGCTGACGTACTTGTCGTAGCTACGGGGGCCCAATTGCCCACAATTTCAAAAGAACTCATTTACACCAAAAAACCTTTATTGGTCTTAGACCTTTCCATACCCAAAAACGTATCGGACGACATTGCCACACTTGACAATGTAACTGTAATACATCTAGATCAACTCTCTCGAATGACCGATGACACACTAGAACGTAGAAAACAGTTTATTCCACAAGCAGAAGTGATAATAGACGAGGTGATGTCTGATTTTACACAATGGCTTGAAACCCGGAAATTTGCACCTGTGATTAAAGCGTTGAAAAGGAAACTAAAGACCATGAAAGAAGAGGAGCTTGACTATCAGTCGAAGAAAAGTTCCGATTTCGACCCTGAACAGGCCGATATCATATCGAACCGCATCATTCAAAAAATCACCAAACAGTTTGCCAATCATCTTAAGGAAACTGATATCGATGCAGACAATAGTTTGGAGCTTATCCAAAAAGTATTTCAACTAGAAGTCGAACCTCAATGAGCAAATCTATTCGAATAGGTACCCGCGATAGCGAACTAGCGTTATGGCAGGCCAATACCGTAAAACAAAAGCTTGAAACATTAGGTTATCACGCGCAATTGGTTCCTGTAAAATCAGAAGGCGACCTTGTGTTGGATAAACCATTACACGAACTTGGTATCACAGGGGTTTTTACCAAAACCTTGGATATTGCCATGCTCAATGGTGATATTGATATTGCCGTTCATTCCATGAAAGACGTGCCTACTATGTTGCCAAAAGGCATTGTGCAGGCAGCAGTTTTGCAACGTGGCAATTTCATGGATATTATGGCCTTTAAGGACAATGAAGAGTTTTTAGCCCAACGTGATGCCGTAATCGCGACTGGAAGCTTGCGTCGAAAGGCACAATGGTTGAATAGGTATCCTACACATACCGTAGTTGATTTGAGGGGCAATGTGAATTCCCGTCTCGAGAAATTGAATAATAACGATTGGAACGGAGCCATTTTTGCAGCTGCAGGATTGGAACGTATTGGGCTAGAGCCCGAAAATACCATTGGCCTTACTTGGATGGTACCTGCACCCGCACAGGGTGCGATAATGGTCGTCGCTATGGAAAATGATGAAGAAGTCCGCCAATCTTGTGCTCAATTGAACCATGAACCGACAGCTATCTGCACCACCCTTGAAAGAGAGTTTTTGAGAATATTAGAAGGTGGTTGTACCGCGCCTATCGGGGCTTTGGCTTACATCAACAAGAAAGATGTAGTTACGTTAAAAGGGGTGCTTTTAACCGAAGACGGCAGTAAAAAATTAGAGGCTGAATTTACCGCCCCGCTAGGGATGCATGAAAACTTAGGTCGAGAATGTGCCGAGAATATACTCGGCCGTGGGGCAAAACGCCTGATGAACGATATACAAAACTTCACTGGGCGCGCTACGATTTTTTCTACCAAAAGCCTAACCGCTGAACAAATACAACAATTCAAAGAAGGCATCTTGGTCAAATCAGAAGACTTCATCAAGATTAGTCCGAATCGTATTGCGGCCAATGTTTTAAAGTCTGAAATAAAGAATGTAATCTTGACCAGCCAAAATGCCGTAGAGGCACTTTTGACCAATGTTCCCGCTGAAGAATTAAAGTTTAAAAACATCTATTGCGTAGGCCGAAAAACAAAACGTTTGATCGAACGCAAAATAGGATCGGTAAAACACCAAGAAAAAAATGCCGAAAAGTTGGCCAAGTATTTGGTTGATTATATGGAGGGATTGGAAGTTACCTACTTCTGTAGTAACTTAAGAATGGATGATATTCCCAACATTTTGTCCGAGAGTAATATTACCGTCAACGAAATTGAGGCATACCGTACAAAACATGCTCCCGTCGTAGTCGATGACAGTACAAAAGGTGTCTTGTTCTTTAGCCCTTCCACGGTAACCAGCTATCTCCTGCAGAACAATGCTGATAAAATAGCTTATTGCATTGGGGAAACCACCGCTGCAGAGGCCAGAAAACATTTTAAGGATGTTCGGGTAGCTAGAATACCCACTGCAGAGAGTGTAATTGATTTAGTGAACCAAACATATATTGAGAAATGAACATCTTCTTTCTTATAACCAATTTCGGTGCTAAGACGAACTGTTGAATCTTTATAAATGACTTATGGCATTATGCGCCACGATACGCAACGCTTTTAGCGCATAACGATGAATACATGATATATGATTAAAAACGACCTCTTTTTACGAGCTTTAAAAGGTGAAACCGTTGACCGCCCACCTGTGTGGATGATGCGTCAAGCAGGGCGCTATCTTCCTGAATTTATGGAAATCAGGGAAAAGTATGATTTTTTCAAACGATGTCGTACACCAGAACTTGCCTCTGAAATTACGGTACAGCCCATTCGTCGTTATGGAATGGATGCCGCTATTCTATTCAGCGATATTTTGGTAATTCCACAGGCCATGAATATCGAAGTTCAGATGAAACCTAATTTTGGTCCCTATTTGCCAAACCCAATTCGCTCACAAAAAGACTTAGATACTGTTATTGTTCCTGATGTTGATGTAGCACTTGATTATGTGATGCAGGCCATTAAAGCAACCAAAGAGAAATTGAACGATGAAGTGCCTCTTATCGGTTTTGCAGGATCACCTTGGACCATTTTATGTTATTGTGTCCAGGGGCAAGGGAGTAAAACATTTGACAAAGCAAAAGAACTGTGTTTCACACAACCTGTAGTTGCTCATGGGTTATTACAAAAAATCACCGATACTACAATCGCTTATCTAAAAGCAAAAGTGAAGGCAGGGGTCGATGCGGTTCAAGTATTCGATTCATGGGGAGGTATGCTATCTCCTGTCGATTATCAAGAATTCTCATGGAAATATATCCAACAGATTATCGATGCTTTAAAGGAGGAAGCTCCAGTAATTGTTTTTGGAAAAGGTTGCTGGTTCGCTTTGGGTGATATGGCCAAATCAGGAGCTGCTGCCTTAGGGGTCGATTGGACTTGTTCGGCAAGAAATGCTAGATATCTGACAGGTGGAACCATTACGTTACAGGGTAATTTTGACCCCGCCAGGTTATTATCCCCTCCATCAGAAATAAAAAAGATGGTCACTCAAATGATCAAAGAATTCGGAAAAGACAAATATATTGTCAATTTGGGCCATGGTATTCTTCCGAATATTCCCGTTGAAAATGCAAAAGCATTTATTGATGCTGTAAAGACCTATAGCGAATAGACCGAGAAGAAATTCGATGCCGTTTGAAACATGAAATGTAATCCTCTTTTTTCTTAAACCAAACCCATGAATTCTGCAGGAAAACTTACGATTCACGAATTAGTTTTAGACGATGCTGCCGATCTTTGTCACCTTATGGTTTCGAATATGGCCCGATTCGAGCGTTTTTTTCCGAATACGTTACGGCAAAACCTTACCGTTAAGACTTCCCAAGATTTTATCCGAAAGAAACAGACGCAGTTCAAAACCAATTTTGAATTTACCTGGCTATTAAAAGAAGCCGTCTCAAGTAAGTTAATTGGGCTTATCATTCTAAAAGAACTGAATTGGATCGATGGTGTCGGGGAGCTTGCTTATTGCATCGATAAAAACTTTAACGGAAAAGGTTGGATGACACAAGCGGTTAAAATTATCTCCAAACATGCTTTTGAGCAACTGAAACTGGGCTCACTCCAAATAGTGGTTCATAAGGAGAATACCGGAAGCATAAGGGTAGCGGAAAAATGTGGCTATATTTGGAAAAGAACTTTATCGGAAGCGTATACACCACCAAAGGAAAGCGCACTGGATATGGAATTGTACGAGTTAAATTAACCATTTCTACGAAATACTCTTTTACTACAAAGCGAAACAGCATACATGGGCACAATGAAAGACACTTTTTACACCTATATTGAAACCCTACAAAACCAAATTACTTCAAAACTCGAAGAAATAGACGGTTCTGCCAAATTCCGTGAAGATGTTTGGGAGCGCCCAGAAGGCGGTGGAGGCCGCTCACGAGTGATAGAAAATGGGAAAGTTTTTGAAAAAGGCGGTGTCAATATTTCGGCAGTTCATGGAGCGTTACCAGAAAGTATGCAAAATTATTTCGGCGTCGAAGATGCCGATTTCTTTGCTTGCGGATTAAGTCTTGTTATCCATCCGAAAAGTCCAATGGTACCGACAGTACATGCAAATTGGCGTTATTTCGAAATGTACGATAAAGAAGGTAATATTGTAGATCAATGGTTTGGAGGCGGACAAGATCTGACCCCCTATTATTTGTTCGACGAAGATGCCGCTCATTTTCATTCTATTTGTAAACGGGCATGCGACAACAATAATCCAACTTTTTATCAAGAATATAAAAAGCGATGTGATTCCTATTTTTGGAATGCACATCGCGATGAGGCTCGGGGTGTTGGCGGACTCTTCTTTGATTATTGTAAGGCAACTGAAGAAATGAAAATGCAAGACTGGTATGATTTTGTTGTCGAGGTGGGAAACAGCTTTTTAGAAGCTTATATACCGATTGTTCTAAAACGAAAGGAACTCCCGTATACCGACGAACAACGAGAGTGGCAAGAAATTCGCAGGGGGCGTTATGTTGAGTTTAACTTGGTACATGACAAGGGCACACTCTTCGGACTGAAAACCAATGGTCGCATCGAAAGTATTCTAATGAGCCTTCCCCCCCATGTGCAGTGGAGGTATGATCATCATCCAGAGAAGGGGAGCGAAGAAGAGCGTCTCCTAAAAATTCTTCAGAGTCCGAAAGAATGGGTTTAATGCAAGATTATGGCTAAAAAAGGAAAAGCAAAAAATACCGTAAACAAGGCCAAACATACCAAGCTACTTAACAGAAAAAAAGCTAAGCTTAAAAAAGAACAGGAGACAAGGAAAGAAAGGCTAAAAACGATTGCTCAAATGAAGCACTCTAAAAACGAAACCCTATGAACACCGACACTTGTTTCTGCGGTTTTCCCGCTGATTATTCCAATTGCTGTGGTAAAGTTCACGCAAACATAAATATGGCCAGAACTGCCGAGCAGTTAATGCGTTCTAGGTATTCGGCTTTTGTTCTGGCCAATGGCGACTATTTAATGCAAAGTCATCATTCATCAACAAGACCTCTCAAAGATAAAAAGGCAATTACAAGTTGGGCTAAGTCAGTTACTTGGGTTAAACTGGAAATTATCGGCAAGACCAAAGGTGGTGTACAAGATGAAGAGGGTACTGTAACATTTGATGCCTATTACTATGAGAATGGTAAATTAGAGATTATTCATGAAAAATCAGTTTTCAAAAAAGAAGATACACATTGGACTTATTTAGGTTTGGCCATATGAAATTTGCAACGAGAGTTTTAGCCTTGGCTATCACAATCATGCTTTTATTGGGATGTCAATCAAGGAAATCAAAAAGCGATATCAAAATCGTCTTTACGCAAGATACGCTTGATGTGGGTTACACTTATTGGTGGCCACAATCCGGCCCTTTTATCGGAAATTGTGGCGATGAATTATCTTTGGTATTCGTTGGTATTCTAACAGAACTTAAGAAACCCAATAAAAATGCAGGCCCTTTATACACGGTACAAGAAGGAGTCATTAAGATTGAAAAGGTTTTTAAAATCAAAGAAATGGGAGTAAATTCATATGCCAATCAGCAATTTGTTCGTACCGATTGTTTTCACGATTTGGGTCTAACGGTCGGTGATACTGTTTTGGTTTCTTGTTATGATTTTGAGGACACTTATAGCATCCCTGGAGGAAAATCTATTTTAAAAGTCAATGGTTTTGAAGATCCAATTATTACATCGCTTCGAAACTATATCGATTCAGACCAAAATCCGGTCAACATAAAAAGGGATTCGTTACTATGGCGTACATTTGAATTAGATAAAGACTTGAAGCAAATTATCACCTGCCACGAGTACCTTAATGATTCGCTTAATGTCACAGAAGATTGATAGCTATTAAGAAATTGAAAAATAAATACGCATAAATGTATCCACTTAAACGAAACAGAAGACTACGAACTTCACCAGCCATTCGCTCTTTAGTACAAGAAACCATAATTTCACCCAACGACTTTCTTGTTCCCCTTTTTGTAGTGGAAGGTAAAGCCATAAAGGAAGAAATCGCCTTAATGCCCGATTATTATCGCCTAAGCCTTGACAATCTGGAAAAAGAGGTCAAAGAACTCTGGAATATGGGCCTAAAGGCAGTCTTACTTTTCGTAAAAGTACCTGATGCGCTAAAGGACAATAAAGGTGTCGAAGTACTCAATGCCGACGGACTAATGCAACGTGCCATTAAAGCTGTTAAAAATGCGTGTCCGGGCATGTTGGTCATGACCGACGTAGCCTTCGATCCCTACTCCTCGTTTGGTCATGATGGCATTGTAGCCGAAGGACGAATTTTAAATGATGAAACAACCGAACTGCTGGCCGAGATGAGTGTTAGCCATGCCAAAGCTGGAGCCGATTTCGTGGCCCCGAGCGATATGATGGATGGGCGCATTCTTGCAATCAGGGAGGCCTTGGAAGACGAGGGATTTACCGATACGGGCATCATGAGTTATAGTGCCAAATATGCTTCCGCCTTTTACGGTCCTTTTCGTGATGCCCTAGATTCTGCTCCAGTAGATATTAAAAACGTGCCCAAAGACAAAAAGACCTATCAAATGGATTTTAGTAATCGGTTCGAGGCGATTCGGGAAACGGAAATGGATATTGATGAGGGTGCCGATATTGTGATGGTCAAACCAGGACTCTGTTATTTGGATATTGTTCGTGAAATACGCAATGAGGTCGATGTACCCGTGGCAGTATATCAAGTCAGCGGAGAGTACGCCATGGTAAAAGCGGCAGCTGAAAAAGGATGGCTGGATCACGACGCTGTTATGTTAGAGCAATTAACGGCTATCAAAAGAGCTGGGGCAAATATAATAGCCAGTTACTTCGCCAAAGATGCTGTGCGCTTGCTGGACTAAATAATTAATGAGAACCCAATACGATTTTTGAATAGGGTCTCTCGGATATTAAAGATATATTGCAGGCAAGTACTATACTTAAATTAGGGAAGACATCAATGAAAAAGACGTTTTTTATACTTTTTGGTTTAATTCATTTAAATGCCATGTCACAAGACCTTTTCATCGAAACTTTCCTGGAAAAATGGGAAAACTCAAAAATCTATTTAATACAATTGGCCGAGGCAATGCCAGAAACCCAATATGCATTCAAGCCTACCGAAAAGCAAAGAACCTTTACGGCGCAACTGATTCACATCAAAGAGAATATTGATTGGCTGAGCAACACCTATTTCGGTAGTGGCGACCTCCAAAAAGAAAAAATGGGCCCGACACCGACAAAACAGCAGTTAATCGAGGCGATGAAAAAAAGTTTTGATGGGTCTGCCAACCTTATTGCAAACCTAGCGCCTGAAAAACTAGCTGAAAAAGTCGATTTTTTTGCTGGGGAAAAAACCAAAATGCAAATCATGAATTTAATGCAGGATCATGTTGCTCATCATCGTGGCCAATTGGTTGTATATTTAAAACTTAATCAGATAGAGCCTCCCCAATATACGGGTTGGTAACTTGGCAATATGAAAAAACAATCTTTTAAAATATTCAATATACTTATCAGTATTTTATTTGCCTCCTACTTGAGTGCCCAAGATACAGGGCTTTCTATGGGTTTTCCTTCTGAAGTGGGATTAGATTCCGCCTACATCCATCAAAAAGTAGATTCGATTATGGCCTATGGCATCCAGGAGCATGCTTTCCCCGGGGCACAGGTTTTAGTTGCCAAGAACAATACCATAATTTTTCATAAAGCCTACGGTTATCACACTTATGACAACCAGACAAAAGTAGCTTTAGACGATATTTATGACCTAGCTTCGGTTACAAAAATTACAGGGCCCTTACCTGCGCTTATGAAGTTGGTCGACGAAGGTAAGCTTCATCTAGATGTACCATTCAGCACCTATTGGGAACCTTGGCGCAAAAGAAAACACAAAAAAAACATCACCCTAAGGGAAATTCTTGCCCATCAGGCAGGATTGGTGCCCTATATTGTTTTTCTCGATAAGGTCATCAAAAAAAATGGGGCCATCAAAAAGCGTTTTGTTAAATCCAACAGCCGAAAAGGATACACCAATCAAGCTTATGAGCATCTTTTTGTAAAAGACAGGTTCAACCGCAAAATGTATCGAATGATCAATCGCTCTAAGGTAAGCGATGATAAAAAATATAAATACTCCGGGCTTACCTTTCTAATTTTTCCTAAACTCATCGAAACTCTTACCGGTCAATCGTATACATCCTATCTGACGAGTAATTTTTATGCTCCTTTGGGCGCGACGACAATGGGTTTCAATCCTAAAACAAAAAATTATTCCCATGCTATCGTACCAACCGAAATGGATACCCTTTTCAGACATGAACTTACCAAAAATTGGGTGCATGATGAAAACGCATCGCTTTTAGGAGGTGTGTCGGGCAATGCAGGACTGTTTGCATCGGCAACCGATTTAGCAAAAATCATGCAGATGTATCAAAATTATGGTAGCTATAATGGTAAAAGGTATATCTCAGAGGCAACCATGAAAGAATTTAATCGGGTACAATACCCTGATAATGATAACCGTCGTGGTTTAGGCTTTGACAAACCACTGTTGAACAACGCAGAACTTTCTTTGAAAGATGCATATCCCGCCCCAGAGGTCAGTGCAGAAAGTTTCGGTCATAGTGGGTTCACAGGTACTTTTATTTGGGCAGACCCCGTAGAACAATTAGTTTATATTTTTCTCTCTAACCGCGTAAATCCGACAAGGGAGAATCAAAATTTATACAAATTGAATATTCGTTCGGCCGTTCAAGAAGTTTTTTATAAGGGCAAATTACCGGTGCAATAGCGTCAATCGATTCTTTATTTATTGGTATCTTAGTGTCTTAATTTGATTCTATGGGCCTGTTGGTTTTTTACGCGGTTGTTTCCATCTTCTTTTCCTTTTTGTGCTCGGTCTTAGAAGCTGTTCTATTAAGCATCAATCCCACTTTTATAAACATAAAGAAAAAGGAAGGCAAGGCTTATGCAGATACTTTAGAAACTCTAAAGAACGATGTTGATAAGCCGTTAATCGCCATTCTCACACTGAATACCATAGCTCATACGGTTGGAGCCATATTAGTGGGCGTACAGGCCAAAGTAGCCTATGTGCAACTGTATGGCACTACCCAAAGAACATTTTTAGGTATTGAATTCACAGAAGACCTTATGGTCGGTGTCGTTTCGACAATTATGACCATTTTGATTTTAGTGGCCTCTGAAATTATTCCCAAAACAATTGGGGCAACCTATTGGAGGCAACTGGCTAATTTCACTTCCAAAACACTCAAAATAATGGTATTGGGCCTAAAATGGACGGGGCTTTTATGGATATTACAATTGTTCACCAAACTCGTTGGAGGAAAGGGTCATCACGGAAGTGTTTTAAGCCGGGAAGACTTTACGGCTATGACAGATATTGCACACGAGGAAGGCGTTTTTGAAAAATCGGAATCCACAATCATTAAAAATCTGCTCCGTTTCGATGAAGTGTTGGTAAAAGACATTATGACCCCTCGCGCCGTGGTAAAAATTGCAGCCGAAGACAAGACTATCGCAGAATTTTTCGAAAACAATCCGAAAATGCGATTTTCGCGTATTCCGGTCTATAACGGAAAAATGGATAATATTACAGGATTTGTGCTCAAAGACAATATTTTAGAGGAGATGGTTAATGATAACGGAAAGTTGCCTTTATCGGAGATTAAAAGGGAAATTCTAATTACCGAACGCAACATGCCAATACCTCAATTATTCAATACCCTGATTTCTAAACGCGAGCACATTGCCTTAGTCGTAGATGAATACGGATCGGTCAGCGGCCTAGTTACTATGGAAGATGTTATTGAAACCCTCTTGGGGCTGGAAATCATGGATGAAAGCGATAATGTGGCCGATTTACAACAACTCGCACGAAAGAATTGGGAAGAGCGGGCCAAAAGGCTAGGGGTAATAGAAAAAGATCCCAAAATAGAGTAATGGAAATAGCTCATATAAAAACACCACTAGGTACGGCAAAAATAGAAGGTGATACCTCCGGTTTATCATCAATAACCATATTGGATAATATTCAAACACCTGATGAATTATTTCCTGAAGTACTGGAAGATGCGGTATATCAGTTACACGAATATTTTGAAGGTAAACGACATACTTTCAGCCTTCCATTAAACCCTCAAGGCACCGATTTTCAAAAAAAGGTATGGGAGGCGCTGCAACACATACCATACGGCAAAACCACATCTTATCTCGATCTCACTAAAACTTTGGGTGATGTAAAGGCTATTCGCGCCGTAGCAGCGGCCAATGGTAAAAATCCGTTATGGATTGTCATCCCATGTCATCGGGTTATTGGTAGCGATGGTTCTTTGACGGGTTATGCCGGCGGATTACATCGTAAGAAATGGCTTTTAAATCATGAAAGTCCTGTAAAACAGCAATCACTTTTCGAATAAGAACAGACCTCTCGGTTTGTTTAACCAATAAAACCCTTTGCAAAAGGCTTAAAATATCCGTTTGACGATTATTTATCCCAAAAAACGAGCAATTGGGAACACGCATTGCGCAACTCGAAAAAACAAGTAGACCATCTAGTTTAATTTAAGAAAGTGCCTCAAATCTCATCCCATTTTGAACAAATCGTAATCAACAATGATGTTTGTGGGCAATGCCTTCCAAAAATTTGTTCGTATCTTCAATACTATAACATCACATCCGTATAAAAATGTTACAAAAAATCAACTTGGAGCATATTCTATTTTTAGATATTGAAACCGTACCGGAAAACGAAAGTTATGACCAACTGGACGACGAGAGAAAAGATCTTTGGGAGCAAAAAACAAGATACCAGCGAAAAGACGAATATACCGCCGAAGAGTTCTATGACCGTGCAGGAATTTGGGCGGAATTTGGAAAAATCATCTGTCTTTCTGTTGGTTATTTTCACTTGAAAGGAGATGTCAGAACATTTCGAACAACCAGTTTTCACGGTGCAGAACCAAAACTACTAAAAGAGTTCAAAAACCTATTGAACAGCCATTTTAGTGGTTCAAAACATTTGATGTGCGGACACAATGCCAAAGAATTTGATTTTCCATATATAGCCCGAAGAATGATTATTCAGGGCATTGAACTTCCCTACAAATTAAATCTTTTTGGGAAAAAACCGTGGGAAGTGCCCCATTTAGACACTATGGACCTTTGGAAATTTGGAGATTATAAGCATTTTACCTCTTTGAAACTGATGGCGAACATACTGGGTATTCCATCGCCGAAGGAAGACATAGATGGTAGCATGGTGCGTGACGTCTATTATAAGGAAAATGATTTAGATCGGATAATCAATTATTGTGAATTGGATGTGGTTACTACGGCCCAAGTTTTTCTAAGATTGCGAAACGACGAATTATTAGATCAAAGTGAAATCAAGAAAGTCTGATTTTTAAACACGAAGTCTTATCCATTAAATTTTAATTGAATGTATACGGGGAAATGATCACTATAGCCTCCTAAATATTTCCGCCCTGCGTACGTACGGTATGGAGTGCCTTTAAACTTCCCGTTGAATTCGGTCAAAAATTCCTCATCAAAAATATTGGCATGGGCAAAACTGTGTGTCCCCTTTTTATGATTCAAAAAATTATGTGATACCATAATCTGATCGAACAAGCTCCAACTTCGTTTATAATTGGCACTCCCTCTTTCTTGTGGTATGTGCAATTTTTCCATGGGATTATATAAATGTGGCAACTCCATTAAGTTTTTGATGCTTTCCGATTTTGGCCCGGCATTAAAATCTCCCATAATAATATAATTAGGGTCGACATATTCTGTTTCAATTTTGGCCATATACCCCTTTAACGTTTCCGCAGCAATGACCCTTTTGTAGTTCGTTTCATTTACACCATTTCGGCGAGAAGGCCAGTGGTTTACGAAAACATGTACTTCTTCACCGTTAAGATTTCCCAATACGTAAAGAATATCGCGAGTGGTATCACGCTCACCATTAAGGTTATTTACAAATAAGGTGATCGGTTCGGAATACTTCACCGTAAAATTGCTCTTACGGTAGATTAATGCGGTATCAATACCCCTTTCGTCAGGAGAATCATAATGTACATAATCGTAATCGATATCACGCAAAGGTTCTGACCCTATAAGATCCTCCATCACATTTTTATTCTCGACCTCGGCAACACCGACAAGAGCGGGTGGAGCAGTGGCATGCTCGTTACCTATTTCTGAAATGGTTTTGGCCAGTTTATAGAGTTTTCTCTTGTAACGTTTATTCGACCACTTTTTCGCACCTTTCGGTGTAAAATCATCATCCAAGGTTTTTGGATCATCTTTGGTATCGAACAGATTCTCTAAGTTATAGAATGCAATGGTGTGAAGTTGCCTCCTTTTACTTCGCTTGAAGAATGAAAAAAGCATGATTTCTTTTTGAGCAAATAAATTTACGAAAATTGCTTGGTCAGTATTGCTTAAATTTGCACTTTAATAGAGTTATGCTAGAAAAGAAATCCATAGAATACGAAAAAGCCGTTCTAATAGGGGTACTGAACAAAGAACAGGACGAAGAAAAAGTGACCGAATACCTCGACGAGCTAGAATTCTTGACATATACCGCCGGTGGTGAAGTGTCTAAACGCTTTGTACAGCGCATGGACACCCCCAACCCTAAAACCTTGATCGGTAGCGGAAAAATGGAAGAAGTAGAAGCTTATGTAAAGGAAAACGATATTGGCTCCGTTATTTTTGATGATGAGCTTACCCCTGGTCAGCAACGCAACATTGAAAAACAACTTCGCTGTAAAATTTTGGATCGCACGAGCCTAATACTCGATATTTTCGCGCAGCGTGCACAAACGAGTTATGCCCGAACCCAAGTCGAATTAGCACAATACGAATATCTGTTGCCACGACTTACCGGACTTTGGACACACTTAGAGCGTCAAAAAGGAGGTATTGGAATGCGCGGCCCGGGGGAAACGGAAATCGAAACCGATAGACGTATCGTGCGTGACCGTATTTCTTTACTAAAGAAAAAATTAAAGAAAATCGATAGGCAAATGGAGACCCAACGGGGAAACCGGGGTTCTTTGGTAAGGGTTGCATTAGTAGGTTATACAAATGTTGGTAAATCTACCCTCATGAACGTTATCAGTAAAAGTGATGTTTTCGCCGAGAATAAACTTTTTGCCACTTTAGATACCACAGTTCGAAAAGTTGTCATTGGCAACCTCCCCTTTTTATTAAGCGATACCGTAGGATTTATTCGTAAGCTACCTACTCAATTGGTGGAAAGCTTTAAAAGCACACTGGACGAGGTACGTGAAGCCGACTTGCTCTTACATGTTGTAGATATATCACACCCTAATTTCGAAGAACACATAGCCTCTGTAAATCAAATTTTGGGCGAGATAAAGAGTGCCGATAAAGAGACTATTATGGTCTTTAACAAAATCGATCAATATGTTCATGAGACCATCGATGAAGATGATCTGATGACCGAAAAAACATCCAAGCACTTTACAATAGCAGAATTGAAGAAGACATGGATGCAGCGGGTGGGAAAAAATGCGATTTTTATTTCTGCCTTGAACAAAGAAAATTTAGATGAGTTTCGCACTCGAGTATATGAAGAAGTTCGCGATATTCATGTCACTCGCTTTCCTTATAACAATTTTCTTTATCCAGAGCATTTGGATGAATATTGATTTTTATGCCCTTATACGGAAGTCCATCTCCCTTATTTAAAAAGATAAGAGTCTATTTTGGATTTCTATAAAGGTATATTTCTCTTTCTTCCTTCTTTTATGTTGTTTATCGAAGAAAACGAACCGTTGCTATTTTTCACAACATTTTATACTTCGTTCACAACATTAATTTCAAGGAGATGTATATCTGCCATACATTTACAGTGTAATTAAGTGATAGTGTTGACCCCAAATCGAACTGTGATCTTAACCGAAATTAAAGTGTTGTTTTCCCCAAATCGGCACTTGACCTAAAAAAGCTTATTCGAGCAATCGAAATCCAATCTTACAGAATACCTACTTATCTAAAAAAATGCCTCGACCTATATCGAGGCTTTTTTTTGCTTTAAACTCTTTTTCTAAAAAGTACTTATCTTGCTTTCAACTCAAACGTGCCTTTGACTGTAAGATCATTGCCAAAACTAAATGGCGCACTCAATACCAGGTCCACAGATCCGTTTATTTTATTTGCATTTAGCGTAGTTATCTTTACTTCACCTGATTTACTATCAAATAACAAATCGGTTCCTAAGAATATGGCGGTCCAACCTCCAGAGGTTATATCAGAAATACTATAGACTTGAGTTTTGATTTTGGGAATATCGCGTATTCCCAAAAAAAACGAAAGGTTATCATCGTTCGTAAAGGTCAATGGGAAAAACTCCGTATTATTTTCTATCTGAATAGCGAAGTCATCTGTTCTTCCATTAAAGGTCAGCGTTGTATCACCGGTAATGTTAAAATTCGCGTTTCCCGAATAGACCGATCCACCCCTAATCTCTTCCTTATTACACCTTAAAGAAAGTAGTCCCAACAAAATCACAACAAACAATACACCGCTGAGTGAGGTGGATTTCTTAACTATATTGGTTTTCATGATTTTAAATTTAATTTGTTATTTCTTTTGACAATACTGTCTTGTTCTATGGTCAAAAAACAGTTTTACAAAAGCGATGCCGTTCATTCCTATTCGATAGGCACCACTGCTCCTATTTTGTACCCGCAAAACCTAGACTATGCTAATTGGCACCATTGGGTTTGTTTATCCTAACTTTAGAAGAATTGCTCAGCGCTCCATTGTCCGACTCTAATCGCACTTCATAATCAACCCAAGAGACAGTGCCAAATACGGTACACTGACTAAAGGTTATGGTACTGCCAGTATCATTAAATGTTGCGTCAATGAAATCGTCGGAACTGCCATTGGATAATTTTGTTTTAATATTCAGTCGTTTAATCTCAGTCTCTTGCGATAAGGTATATGGCAGTTTAAAATCCAATATTGTGCCCCCATTACAATTATTTACTCCATCAATGGTCACGCTCAGTTTTCCAGCTTTGACAGGTACGTCTGAACCCCCATCATCACTCTTACTACAGCCCATAATAGCTGCCATTAGTATCAGTGTTATCAAAATACTGAAAGCTTTTTTTATTCTGTTTTTAATTGTTCTCATGATTTCTAATTTTTAAAGATGTTGCTATATGGGGAATACTATTTTTACCTCTAATTAAATGTTCATTGAAAATAAACCAGCATATGAACCATTTCCTCGGAGTCTGGCACATGACCACCTCCAAATGTCTTTCCGTTGAGATGATAAAGTATGGGCATAACAAGGGCCACTTCATCTGTAAGGATACAGGAAGCGTGTGAAAGGATTACACTTATCGATCCATTCGCATCGGCAACAACCACATTTTCCGAGCCATCGGATGGACCAATAGGTGGGTTGTTAGGATTCACAAAATCGTTCATAAAATCTATGTGCTCGCCTGCCTTTCTAATTTTGTTCATATAGGCCAACCAAAAGGTATAGGTTCCGTTAGGAATCATACCGTTCAAAGCTATTTCGACAGTAGACGTATTGCCATTACAGTGGACTAACAGATTCCCCTCAGCAGTTTGAAATTCAGACAGCGTTATATGGTGACCATCAGGAGATTTGATGGCCGTCAACATTCCTATTGGATCATCAAATATGTTCGCGGCGTAAAGAGGTTCGTTAGGATTTGTAGGTGTATCGCCGTTTTCATCGACGATTTCTTCCAATAACTGTACCTTCCCAAAGTTCAGGTGTGCTTCCACAAGCTTGGGTTTGATCACAAAATCGACAATTGCCCTTTGGTCGGCCTTTAAATCGATGGAAGCAGGGTTTGTCGAAACCACTTCGGTCGACAAGGGGGGAATAAGGGCAACCTCATACTTTCCGACGCCCTTGGTCTCCTTTTCGTAGATACCTTCGGTATTGGTGGCCCTTTCCTGTTGATCGGATTCATTGGATAATTTTACCAGTGCGCTGGGATACGGATTCCCTTTATCGTCTTTTACCGTTCCGGCTATTGTTCCAGTTCCTTCAGGCAGATTCGAATCTTGTAGCGGATCATCATTGCCACAAGCCACAAAGGTCATTAACATTGCCAAAAAACCTATTAGCGATATACGTTGCGGCACCACATCGAAAGCACCCCCTGGTACATAAATTTTGGTTCCCATGATTTCTAGTTTTTATATGAATACTTAGTTTATCCGTGATTTTTTTAGGGGGATTTTCAAGATTTCAAAACTATCGGCGCTCGCTTGCCTTTAATAATCATTTCAAAACTAATGCAGAGGCATTTTAATTGCTAACACGTCAGTTCCAGATAACAACAACATAGTTTCAGCATTAAAAGCAGCTCTCAAATGGTAGATTGAAGAAAACGAATGATAGATGACAACAACTGGTTTATGGATGGTAAAATTGAACCTATTTTATGATAGATCAAGTGGCAAATGGTTTGAAGCAATTCAAAAAATTGATGATTCTAAAAAGGAAAGATCACAATAATGATTTGGACCTGATTCTAATAAGAGGAAGGTGCCACTCCGTACAACTCCTTAAAGCATTTCGCGAAATAGGAAAGATTATTGAAGCCCACTTTGTACGCTATTTGTGTCACACTATCCGCTTTCTGAGACAGTAATTGTGCCGCTCGCTTCAATCGAAAATTACGGAGCAGTTCACCAGGTGCTTCGCTGGTCAAGGCCTTTAACTTTCTGTGAAGCTGTGTCTTGCTCATCGCCAATGACTTCTGCATTTGGGGGACTCCAAAATCTGATTCTGAAAAATTGGCTTCTAGAAGTTCAAGAACTTTTTCTAAAAAGATTTGATCGACGGAGTTGACCGTTACTTTTTTGGGATCTACCTGAACTTCTTTATTCGTAAACAAATCCCTCAGCCTTTGGCGCTGCACGATAAGGTTTTTAGCACGTACCAAGAGTTCTTCACCGTCAAAGGGTTTGGTTAGGTAATCATCTGCTCCCGTTTCAAGACCTTCTAATTTGTTTTCCATTCCGGCTTTGGCCGTCAACATGATAATGGGTACATGGCTAGTCTGTACGTCTTTTTTTAGCTTTTTGCAAAGTGTTATACCGTCCATTTTAGGCATCATTAAGTCGGTGATGATCAAATCTGGGGGATTGTCGATTGCCATTTTTAATCCTGCAACGCCATGAATAGCCTCTTCTACCTTATAGCTCTTTATTAGTAGTTCATGAATAAAGTGTCGCATGTCGCTATTGTCCTCTACCAACAAAACTCTCGGAATTTCCCTAATATCGGCTTTGGACAATAGGTATGGAGTTTTCAAAACTGTTGCTTTTTCAATTTTAACTGTTTGAAGAGCTTCATCGGCCCCTGTTTTAATTTCTTGCAGTTGTAGCAGTACGGTGAAGAACGTACCCTTGCCCACTTCACTGGCAACAGTAATGGTACCGTCCATAAGTTCTACGAGGTCTTTGGAAAGGGAAAGGCCGATACCCGTGCCTTCTTTCTCCCTTGTATTACTTCCGTCGACTTGATAAAAGCGGTCAAATATAAAGGGGAGGCTCTCTTGGGGAATACCCTTCCCCGAATCGGATACCTGAATAAAAAGTCCGCGCTGACCGAAATTGACCTCAAAAACGATGGTCGCCCCATCCTCACTGAACTTAAATGCATTACCCAATAGATTGTATACTATGTTTTCAAGTTTGTCCCTATCAAAACTTGCCCAAAGTATGGTCTGCGGAATCTGTACCTTGTAATCGATATTTCGTTGTGCGGCATGAGAGTTAAACGAGGCCGCCACGGCACGTAGGCATTTGTAAACATTACCCTCGGTAGGTTCGAGTTTCAAATTACCCTCATCCATTTTGGAAAGGTCTAATAGTTGATTGACCATTTTAAGTACACGATTGGTATTTCTCCGAATCATTTTTACATTCTCTATGCTCAATGTTTCATCAGGGTTCTGCTCCAGCTGTTCAATGGGCCCTTTAATAAGTGTCAACGGGGTACGAAACTCATGTGAGATGTTAGCAAAAAAGTTGGATTTTAACCGATCTAGTTCTCGTAATTTTTTATTCGCTTTTTGCTTTATCCGGAATTGATTGTAAAGAAGTGTTGCCAATACTAATAGCACTAATGAAAATAAGATAATTCCATTTCGCTCATTTTCTCTCTTGCTAAGTTTTAATGATTGCAAGTCAATATCTTTTGCCAATAGCGCTATTTCTTTGCGCTTCTGCTCATTCTCATATTTCGCTTCCAATTCATTGGTAACCGTTAAGATTTTACCATTATACATACTATCCGATAGTCTGTTGTACAAAACAGCGTTCTCTAATGCCTTTTCAAATTCACCTTTTGCACCATAAGCCTTCGCAAGTAGATTATGCGTTTCCAACGCCAATTTATCGTCATATAAATATGGTAATTCAGAAATAATCCTATTCGCCCTTGCAATGCACTGTCCATAGTCATTTCTATGGAAAGCATTATCGGCCAACCCAAACTCCGTTTTCGCGACTTCGTGACGATTATCTACTTCTTTAGCAAGAAGCTGGGCCTGTCGATACAATTTTTCGGCTTTATCATGCTGTCCTTTTTTACTATAAACATTTGCCAAATTGCTCAAAACACGACTCGCTCCCAGTTTGTCACCGGTTTCCTTCTTAATTTCGAAGGCCCTTTCATTATAACTGATTGCCTGCGCATATTCTTCAAGCAGTAGGTGAACAGACCCCAAATTGCTCAGACATGCTGAGATGCCAGGTTTAAAATTAATCTCTTCTACCTGGGCCAAGGCTAGTCCGTAGTGGTTTAATGCACTTCTATATTGCTTTTGATTTTTATATATTCCGCCAATATAATTGTGTATTCTGGCCACCCCATTTTTGTCACCAATCTGAGAGGTCAGACTTAATGCTTCTAAATAAAATTCAAGTGCAACTTCATTATTCGACCTTAGTTGCGCAAGGCGGCCCATCTCAGTTTTTACAGCTATTATCTCTCTGGTGTTCCGTAGTTTTTCATAAATCGAAAGAGCTGACAGGTAATGTTCCATAGCTTGGTCATATAAATTAATGTTTCTTAGAACATTACCCTTCCTGTATATTGATTCAGCCAAGCCGGATTCCAAACCCAATTTTTTTGCCAATTGTTGGGCTTTGTTTACATAGTTTAATGCGATATTATGGTCTATTCGATTATATTCGACGGTAAGTCTCAAATAAGTCTGAACCTTAAGACTATCCTCTCCCAGTGATTCCAAGGAATGTAGAAGACTATCGACCTTTGATTGCGAGAGCAATAAGGAAGTGAAAAGTAAAAGAGGGGGGAGAAGTAAACGCATCATCTCCAATAGGTTATATATTAAAGATACCTAAATTTTAAGTATGTATGCGTTCTACAATGATAAACATGGACATATTTAGGACCCGAACACATAAGTACCCAATTTTAATATGAAGAACCCAAGAGCAACCTATGGTTCAAAAACCGATACGTCAACGTATTTCATCCTGAAAACAATACCACTTGTATTATTCACAACATATTGCCTTTGCTACACAACATTAATTTCAAGAAAATACAGATCCACTATATATTTACAGTGTAATTAAGTGATAGTGTTAACCCCAAATCGGACTCTAATCTTAATTGAAATTATAGTGTTGACCCCAAATCGGCACTTGACCTAAAAAAGCTTATTCCGGGAAACTGGAAACCCGATCTTAAAAGAAGAACCTACTTAACTAAAAAATTGCCTCGACCTACCTCGAGGCTTTTTTTTGACCCCATACCAACCAATTAAAAAGTTTAATTGAAAAATGCAAATAGATTTTACTCCCTTGCTAATTACTAAGTAAATGTGTAGAATCTCTCTATCCATTTCGGCACGGTGACAGTCAAGCCTCGCTTTATATTGTGTCGGAATTTTGGTTTTTCAACGGAGAAACAATACCACTTATATTATTCACAACAGAATGCCTTAGCTTCACAACAATAATTTCAAGGAGACGCAAATCAACTCTATATTTACAGTGTAATTAAGTGATAGTATTGACCCCAAATCGAACTACGATCTTAATCCAAAATAAAGTGTTGATTCCCAATCGCCACTTGACCTAAAAAGCTTATTCCGGGCGACCGGAAACCCGATCTTAAAAGAACGACCTACTTTACTAAAAAATTGCCCTGACCCTTTGGTCAGGGTTTTTTGGTTAAAAAACCGTCCCACACAGGTAAAAATAAGTGCAGTTCATCGATGAAACACATGAATAACTGCATTTGACAACAAATTACACCCTTTTCACAACAAAAATTTAGCGGTTTAAAAGTGTGAAATTACATTCGTATTGTATTTAATATTTAGCGTTATGTCCCGAAAAAACTTTTTCTTAACCGCTGCTTATCAAATGCTTTCTGCCATAGGAAGTTTATTTTATCAATGACTGTGCAACCGCCAAATTTAACGTATCCTACTTAACTAAAAATGCCCTCCATAAACTTGGAGGGCATTCTTTTTATAATTAATTTATTGAATAGGGTTTAACCGCTATTTAAAAAGCATAGTTAAGACCGAACATCCAATAGCTCTGTGTCTTAACATCTATATTGTCAAATGTAGCAGCTGCAGAAGGCGTTGGGCCGTTCAATGCATAATCTAGCGCCTCTTGTTTGTTGTTTCTTAATCCGAATTCAAACCCAAGGCCTATGCCCTTCCAAAGTGTATAGCCAAACGAGTTGATCCATGTCCAGTTTGAGTAATCGGAGCTCTTGTAGCTCTGAAAGGTCGAAAAATTAGTTTTGAAATTTACTTTTCCTAATTTCTTAGTGTAGTCAACAACTATCTTTGCACCGGTAGACGATTCGTAAATATTATCCTCACTGGTGAACACAAAGTTATAGTTCAATGGATGTATTACTACAACCATATCTGTAATGGGAGTCCAAGTAGCACCCACCCCAATATCTAGATAACCTGGGTCGTTGAAATTGTTAATAATCGATGTTCGATATTCGCCCAAAGCCGAAATCGCAAATTTCTTACTTAGCTTATACCCGTAGAGCGATGTTATGTTAAAAACATCGGTAGTTCCGTTAAAGCTATCGTCATCTGCTGGATTATCTTTATCATCCAATTTTACCCACTGCAGGTTGACATTACCTGAGTTTCTCCAGAAATATTTATCCCGGTCTAAATTGGCAAATGCATTAACAGTTACGCCAATATTTCCAGCGGAGTTATTGGGCTTTCCTTGTGAATACCAATTATTGAACCCTGAGATGTTGGCTCCTATGGTACCGAAAGCTCCTTTCTTCCAGCCCGGAAAAGCATCGATTTTTCCTTGAAGGGCATTTACCCTTCCTTGAATGGCGGCAATGGAATCTTTTTTCGTTGATTTTTCTGCCTTTAATTCATCTAATGTCTGTGCCTGGGCCGTCGAAAAGGCGAACACAGCAACTGCTGCTGATAATACTAACTTCTTCATGGTTTTGTGTTTAATTATAGTTATGATGGGGCAAATGTAAGAATTGTTAACAGAAAGTAAACAAGGTTATTAACAATTATTTTCTTTTGAAAAGAGGCACGGAAGAGCAGGCTTCACCGTACATAACACTCTTTGCAACACCCAATAACCTGTTGGTTATCCACAGGTAGGCGTTAGGTGGAACGGGCTTAGTACTACAACCCTTAATAATCACGGATTTGTCTTCAAATTTGGAAATATCCATGTTTTCAATGACAGATTGATAAAGGGTAGTTTCCATTTGTTCTAGATTTCCCTGAACTGTCTTTTTAGCAAAAGGGTGCAGTTCTGTAGCAATAAGCATATACGCCCAACCTGGCACTATAGCATCGGTAGAACAATGAAGTGCCACATACGCATCGGCGTACTGAGCCCAATCGTGGCTCGAAACATGGTTTCGAAATTCCTTTTCCCTAAGAATAAAACCTTCGTAAAGCCAATCTTTGATATCAAGAAGCACTCTCTTGCCCTGAGGATAATAATCCTCGAGGTCAAAAGTAAGAAGCTTGCTCTGCGCAACTCTATTGACAATCTCTTCCGACATATTCGATTAAGGGTTATAATAAATTTCAAATTGTTGCTCGACTATATAGTTTTATCAAGACATCATTTGGCTGTTATTAAGAAGGTTACAACAATCCAAGTTCTAATTTGGCCTCTTCGCTCATCAAATCTTGTGTCCAAGGTGGGTCAAAGGTAATTTCCACCTCCGTATCCTTGACAACATCCAACGATTTCACCTTTTCCTCTACCTCAACCGGTAAAGTTTCTGCAACCGGGCAGTTGGGCGAGGTCAAAGTCATTAGTATTTTGACCTCATTTTCCTCATTTACAAAAACGTCATAAATCAAACCCAATTCATAGATGTCTACGGGGATTTCAGGATCGTAAATCGTTTTTAAAACCTTTACTATTTTTTCGCCCAAATCTTGGGTATCATTTGCTGTCTCTTCGCTCATTTTTTCTAATTCAACTGTGTTTGGTATGCCACCGCATATAACTTCAACTGCTTTATCATACTTACCAATCCGTTAGCGCGGGTCGGCGACAAATGTTCTTTAAGTCCGATTTCATCTATAAAGGCCGTATCGGCATTTATAATCTCTTGTGGTCTTTGGTTGCTAAAGGCACGTATCAGAATGGCAATAATACCCTTGGTTATAATGGCATCACTATCGGCCGTAAATACCAATTTATCATTTTCCAATTCGGCATGTACCCATACTTTGCTTTGGCATCCTTTTATTATATTATCTTCCGTTTTATATTTTTCGTCGATTAACGGTAGTGATTTACCCAGCTCGATCATATACTCGTACCGTTGCATCCAATCTTCGAACATTGAGAACTCATCTACTATTTCGTCTTGTATCTCTTTAATCGTCATAGGCTAATTTTATACAAAAATACGATAAGTAAGCTTGGTATTCAATATTTTAAGGGAACCATAACTTGGTTACCTACAGAAGCATATTTCTTGCTCTTTCAACCCCGGAAACCAACGCATCTGCCTCTTCCTTAGTGTTATAAAAACTAAAGCTGGCCCGAACCGTACCTGGAATTTTATAAAAGTCCATTATCGGTTGTGCACAATGATGTCCCGTACGAACGGCTATGCCCAATTTGTCTAAAATAGTGCCGATATCGTAAGGGTGAATACCTCCTATATTAAATGAGATTACTGAAGTCTTATGTTTAGCGGTCCCGTAGATCCTAAGACCTTCGATGCTTAGAAGTTGTTCGGTAGCATATTCCAAAAGTTCATGCTCGTATGCAGCAATCGCATCGAAACCAATGGCATTCATATAATCCAATGCAGCGCCAAAGGCAATCCCCCCACAAATATTAGGGGTGCCTGCCTCAAATTTATGGGGCAAATCAGCGTATGTCGTTTTTTCAAAGGTAACCTCTGCGATCATTTCACCTCCACCTTGATAGGGAGGTAGTTTATTCAACCATTCTTCCTTTCCATAAAGCGCACCAACCCCTGTAGGACCGCACATCTTATGGGCAGAAACGGTATAAAAATCTACATCTAAGGCTTGCATATCGGCCTTTACGTGGGGTGCAGCTTGGGCACCATCTATCAAAACAGCAGCATTTACAGCATGTGCCTTTTCAATAATTTCTTCAATGGGATTTATGGTACCCAATGCATTCGAAATATGATTACAAAAAACCAGCTTTGTTCGCTCAGAAAGTAATTTCGAGTATTCATCCATCAACAACTCTCCTTCCTCATTCATCGGAATCACCTTCAAAACGGCGCCCGTTCGTTCACAAAGCATCTGCCAAGGCACGATATTCGAATGGTGCTCCATGGCTGAGACCAGAATTTCATCTCCTTTCTTTAAGAGGGATGAAAATCCGTTGGCCACAAGATTTATTCCATGGGTAGTTCCTGAGGTAAATATGATTTCGTATCCTTTCCCCGCATTGAAATGTTTTTGGATTTTCTGACGCGCCTGCTCATATTTATCTGTGGCCTCTTGCGAAAGTGCATGAACACCTCTATGTATATTCGCATTGTAGTTCTGGTAATAATCTACAATAACATCAATGACCTGTTGAGGCGTTTGAGAGGTTGCCGCATTATCTAAATAGACCAAAGGCTTGCCGTTTACCTCGCGGTTAAGTATAGGAAAATCTTTACGAATAGTTTGAATATCTAGTACTGTTTCAATCATATCGGAAATAAACTAATGTTTATACAGATGGTGTGCGCCTCGATGGAATAGTATGCAGGCTTTTATACTTTATAAATCAAAACCTAGGTTGACGCCCAATTTCTTGGCAATCAATTTATTGATCCGCACCTTTAGTTCAGGAATCCTAACACTGGCTAGCACATTATTTGCAAAAGCGTACATTAACAAAGCACGGGCCTCTTTCTTTGGAATACCCCTTGATTGCAAATAGAATAGGGCATCTTCGTCCAACTGCCCAATAGTACAACCGTGGGAACACTTTACATCATCGGCAAAAATTTCTAATTGCGGCTTTGTATTAATAGTCGCCTTGTCACTTACCAAAATATTGTTGTTCTGTTGAAAGGCATTCGTCTTTTGGGCTATTTTGTCGACAATAATCTTCCCATTGAAAACGCCTGTAGCATTTTCACCATAAATGCCCTTATAATCTTGGTGGCTCTCACAATTGGGCTCAATATGGTGCACCAATGTATGATGGTCAACATGTTGCTTCTCTCCAATAATGGTCACTCCTTTCATCGTAGAATCAACATACTCCCCATTTTGATAAAAGTTCAGATTATTCCGGGTCAATTTTCCTCCAAATGAAAAAGTGTGTACGTTAACGACGCTTTTATCTTTTTGGTTGATATATGTATTATCTATCAAAGACGCCGTATCGGCATCGTTCTGTACCTTATAATAATCTACAATGGCATTTTTGGCAGCAAAAATCTCGGTTACGGAATTGGTCAACACCTCGTTGCCCGTAATACTCTGGTGCCGTTCAATAACTTGAAGTTCGGCATTCTCTTCAACAATAACCAAACTGCGCGGCTGCAACATCAATGCGGCCTCATTCCCCGTAGCCAAGTGTAAGATTTCCACTGGCTTTTTGGGCATTTTGTTCTTGGGAATATAAATATAAGCTCCTTCGCGGCTGAAAGCGGTATTCAGCGAAGTAAGTGAATCGTCTTTAGACGCGATTTTGTTAAAATACACATCGATCACTTGTTTGTACATCGGTTTGGTAAGTGCGGCACTCATCAAACAAATATCAACACCATCATGTGTCGTTTCCGAAAGATAAGAGCTATAAATACCGTCGATAAAAACGATTTTATAAGAATCGATTTCGTGTAAAAAATATTTCTTTACGTCATTGTATTCGAGCGCATTCTCTTCTTTTGGAAAAATGCTAAAGTCTATTTTTTGCAACGTGTTCAATGAAGTATATTTCCAGGCTTCTTCTTTTTTTGAAGGAAACCCTTTCGCCTCGAAGGTCTTCATCGCCTCTGACCGAATATCGTGTACAGGATTGTGTACATCGACCTTGTCTTCAAAGGCTAAAAATGATGAAACCAATTTATCTTTTAAATCCATATTTTCTCAATAAGCAGTAAGCAGTTCACAGTAAGCAGTATAATTTACTGCCCACTGAATACTGTTTACTCATTAAACCACAGTTTCTTGCTTAAGCCAATCGTATCCTTTTTCCTCTAACTCGAGAGCGAGTTCTTTGCCACCTGATTTTACAATTTTACCATCGTGTATTACATGAACAAAATCAGGAACGATATACTCTAACAATCTTTGGTAATGGGTTATCACGATGACCGCATTGTCTTTACTTTTCAATTTGTTGACACCGTTTGCAACGATACGCAAGGCATCGATATCTAAGCCAGAGTCGGTTTCATCAAGAATAGCCAATTTCGGCTCTAACATGGCCATTTGAAAAATTTCATTACGCTTTTTCTCGCCTCCAGAGAACCCTTCGTTCAAGGATCTAGACAAAAATTTACGGTCAATTTCAAGCAATTCAGATTTCTCACGAATGAGCTTTAGCATCTTATTGGCCGGCATGTCTTCTAAACCGCGAGCTTTACGTGATTCATTTATGGCCGTTTTCATAAAGTTGGTTACCGATACCCCAGGGATTTCCACAGGATACTGAAACGATAGAAAAATTCCTTTATGTGCACGCTCCTCAGGAGCCGAATCTTCTAGATTTTCACCATCTAAACTTACCGAACCTTTGGTCACCTCAAATTCTTCTTTTCCCGCAATGACAGCGGCAAGTGTACTTTTACCAGAACCATTGGGGCCCATAATGGCATGTACCTCTCCGGCCTTTACCTCTAGGTTGATTCCCTTTAAAATCTCTTTGTCGTCTACACGTGCATGTAGGTCACTGATTTTCAACATATTCAATCTACTTTATGGTGTTTTTTACTATCCTACTGAGCCTTCAAGGCTAATTTCCAATAATTTCTGTGCTTCTACTGCAAACTCCATCGGAAGCTTGTTCAGCACTTCTTTGCTAAAACCATTCACAATCAAGGCAATGGCCTTTTCGGTATTGATTCCGCGTTGATTACAGTAAAATATTTGATCTTCTCCAATTTTACTGGTCGTCGCTTCATGTTCTATTTGAGCGGTTTTGTTCTTCACCTCGATATAAGGGAAAGTGTGCGCGCCACATTCGTTCCCCATCAGAAGGGAATCACATTGTGAAAAATTTCGGGCATTTTCCGCTCTTGAGCCAATTTGAACCAATCCACGGTAACTATTCTGAGATTTTCCTGCAGATATACCTTTTGAAATAATAGTACTTTTCGTGTTCTTACCCAAATGAATCATTTTGGTACCGGTATCCGCTTGTTGAAAGTTATTGGTGACAGCGATAGAGTAGAACTCACCAACCGAATTATTTCCCTTCAGAATACAAGAAGGATATTTCCATGTGACAGCAGAACCCGTTTCTACTTGTGTCCAAGAAATTTTGGAATTATTCTCACACAAACCTCTTTTGGTCACAAAATTATAAACACCGCCTTTTCCTTCTTTATTTCCAGGATACCAGTTTTGTACCGTTGAGTATTTTATTTCAGCATTGTCTAAAGCAATGAGTTCGACTACTGCGGCATGCAACTGATTTTCATCTCTTGATGGCGCCGTACATCCCTCTAAATAGCTTACGTAACTACTTTCGTCGGCAATTACCAATGTACGTTCGAACTGACCTGTACCGCCCTCATTGATTCTGAAATAGGTCGATAATTCCATTGGGCACCTAACCCCTTTAGGAATGTAACAAAAAGACCCATCTGTGAATACGGCCGAATTTAAAGCCGCATAGAAGTTATCGGTTTTAGGAACGACGGTACCCATATATTTTTTTACCAATTCCGGGTGTTCTTGGATAGCTTCGGAAATGGGCATAAAAATAATTCCCTTTTCTCCTAATGTCTTTTTAAATGTGGTTGCCACGGAGACGGAATCGACTACGATATCAACGGCAACATTTTGTAATTTCTTTTGCTCGTCAACAGAAATTCCCAATTTCTTATACATCGCCAATAATTCGGGATCCACATCGTCCAAAGATCTATTGGGATCTTTTTTAGGTGCCGAATAATAACTGATGGCTTGAAAATCTGGTTTTTCATAGTGGACATTTGCCCAATCTGGTTCTTCCATTTTTTCCCAAATACGAAAAGCCTCTAAACGCCAGTCCGTCATCCATTGTGGCTCATTCTTCTTTTTTGAGATAGCACGAACAATGCCCTCATTCAGCCCCTTCGGGAATGTATCGGACTCGATAGCCGTGTAGAATCCGTATTCGTATTCCTTGGTTTCGAGCTCTTTTTTTAATTCTTCCTCTGTATATGCCATACTTTTCAAATTATAAATCTGAAGATTTTAAAACTTCAAATTCAATGTCTATAGGGAGAAACTCTCCCCGCATCCGCAGGTACGCTGCGCATTAGGGTTGTTGAACACAAACCCTTTTCCGTTTAATCCACCGGAATATTCCAATATAGTTCCCACTAGGTATAAAAAGCTTTTCTTATCCACGATGATACGAATCGCATTATCCTCGAAAACCTTATCAGATTCGTCAACTTTGTCGTCAAACTTCAATTCATAGGACAAACCACTGCACCCCCCGCTTTTCACACCGACGCGTACATAGTCTTTCGCGGCATCAAACCCTTCTTCCGTCATTAGGCTGACCACCCTTTTCTTAGCTGTTTCTGAAACCTGTATCATTATTTTTTTTCATTCTAAATAGTTTACAAATATATGGCATTAGTAGGGTTTTACCATAACTCCTAACATTATTATAACGAATGTGCCAATAGGGATTTTCTATAGAGCTATAGGTGTTATAAGAACAAAGGAAAGCGAAGTCGAAAATTAGGGTAAGAATCAACTTCAAATCAGGATGAACTTCACAGTATCTTCCAGTATCTTTCTTGACAGATTTTCTTTGAAATCAAAGGGTCGTTTACACGACAGAATAGAATTTTTTCCAAATACGCGAATCCCGGAAAAAAAACTTAGTTTCAATTTTCTAAGCAGGTTAAAATAATAAAAATGGCAACTGCATTACGCACACTACGAAATGAATTGCTGCTAACTATGGTAAATTTTAAATAATTGAATTAACTTAAACCCTTCAAAAAAAATTCCAAAAAATTACAAACAGTTATGTCTAAAAAAAAGACCACGTTAAGCAACAAATCCCGAAGGGACTTTGTTAAGAGCTCCGGACTCGCCGCAGCAGGATTTATGATTGTCCCAAGACATGTATTGGGCGGCCCCGGCTTTATACCTCCAAGTGATAAACTGAATATCGCCGGTATTGGTGCCGGTGGAAAAGGAGAGAGCGACATAGCCTCATTCGCAAAAAGCCCTAACGTAAATATTGTGGGCCTATGTGATGTCGACGACAGGCAGGCCGTTAAGTCTAGAGCATCGTTTCCAAAAGCCAATTATTACCACGACTTCAGAAACATGCTCGAAAAGGAAAAAGATAACATTGATGCCGTATCGGTATCTACCCCTGATCACAACCATGCGGTTGCTGCCTATCAAGCCATGTCAATGGGCAAACATGTGTATGTTCAAAAACCACTTACCCATGATATTTGGGAGGCCAGAATGCTGACCGAGGCAGCAAAAAAATTCAAGGTGGTCACCCAAATGGGCAACCAAGGAGGGTCAGGAGATGGTGTGCGCACGATGAAAGAGATATATGATACCGGAATCATTGGTGATGTACACACGGTTAAATGCTGGACCAACCGAGCCATTTGGCCTCAAGCATTACAAACTCCAACAAAAAAAGATAAAATACCAAAAGGTTTAAATTGGGATTTATGGTTAGGGACTGCGGAAAAACGTGATTACAACAACGCTTACCTTCCTTTTGACTGGAGGGGTTGGTCAGATTTTGGCACTGGCGCTTTAGGTGATATGGCTTGTCATATTATGGATCCCGTTTACAGGATACTTCCTATTCTATACCCGAGTCAAGTAGAATGTAGCGTTTCCGATTCCTTTAAAGGAAAATTTGAAACAGCCGATTATCCTAAAAGTTTTCCGAACTCAAGTAAAATTCATTTGAGTTACCCACGAACCGATGGCAAAGGTACGGTCAAGGTAACCTGGATGGATGGCGGATTATTGCCCGAACGACCCGATGAAATGGGCGATGATGAAGCACTCGGCAACTGGGATGGCGGTGTACTTTTTATAGGTACAAAAGGAAAGTTGTTGGCCGATTGTTACGGTGCCAACCCAAGACTATTGCCTTTAACCCTCAACGAACAATTTGAAGTTGAAGAGACCATTGCTCGAGTTCCTGAAGGCCACTACCTACAATGGGTAAATGCTTGTATGGCAGGTTATGGCAATGCCGAAACTAGCTCTTCATTTGACTATGCAGGTCCGTTTACCGAAAGTATTCTTATCGGTAACTTGGCATTGAAGGCCTATTTTGAAATCGATCCAAATGCAGAAAGCAAAGGCTTCTGGTCTGGTGGATCTCAATATTATGGTAGAAAACGATTGCAGTGGGATGCCGAAAACATGAAGGTCACCAACTTCGAACCGGCAAATAAATATGTGAAACGAACCTATAGCGATGGTTATTCTTTAGGATAGATTTTAAGACTCTTCTAAGAATTATTTTTTGAATAAAGCTGATATTCCTCTTTGAATATCAGCTTTATTTTTACCTACTCTTGCCTATTGATTACATAATTGGGGCAAAAGCCCACTTCAAAGCCAGAGTTTTCGCAATTACTGCTTATTTTTGCCAAATGCTAGAAGAAAAGAATCAAGAGAAAACATCTTTGGAATCGTTAGGTGAATTCGGACTAATCGATCATTTGACCAAAGACTTTCCCATCAATCATGAATCGACGATAAAGGGAATTGGAGACGATGCTGCGGTATTGGATTTCAAAGACAAAAAAACAATTGTCTCCACCGACCTCTTGGTCGAGGGCGTACATTTCGACCTCAGCTATATGCCACTAAAACACTTGGGCTATAAAGCTGTAATGGTCAATCTCAGCGACATCTATGCCATGAACGCAAAGGCGACCCAAATTACGGTTTCCATTGCCGTTTCGAACCGTTTTCCTTTAGAAGCCCTTGAAGAGCTTTACGAAGGAATTGCTTTAGCGGCCAAAGCACATAAAGTCGACCTCGTTGGTGGCGACACAACATCTTCACGTACCGGAATGCTTATCAGTATCACGGCGATTGGCGAAGCGAAATCAGAAGAAATCGTTTACCGTAGCGGAGCAAAACCGAACGACCTTCTGGTTGTTTCCGGTGATTTAGGAGGTGCTTATATGGGCTTTCAAGTATTAGAGCGTGAAAAGGAAGTATTTAAGGTCAACCCCAACAGCCAACCCGATCTAGAGCCGTATTCTTATATTGTGGAACGGCAATTGAAGCCCGAGGCGCGACAAGACATTGTGGCGCTCTTAAAAAGTTTGGACGTTCACCCAACTTCGATGATCGATATTAGTGACGGGCTATCTTCAGAAATATTGCATTTGTGCAAGAATAGCAATGTAGGTTGCAATTTATACGAAGACAAAATTCCCTTGGACCCAACGGTAATTTCAAGTTGCGAAGAGTTTAAATTGGATAGCACTTTGGTGGCACTTAGTGGTGGGGAAGACTACGAATTGTTGTTCACTATAGACCAAAAAGAATTCCCGAAAATAAAGGGCAATCCTAACTTGACTGTTGTGGGGCATACGACAGACATGAATGAAGGTGCTTTCTTAATTTCCAGGAATAATTCTAAAATTCCATTGACCGCTCAGGGTTGGAATTCCTTTGCCAAAGCATAGGTGACACTGAATCAAGTTCAGTGTTAAGCTACTTGTTGCGCAGCCCTATGTCTTTTTTGATAAATAACTTCTAAAGTTTTATTAATATCCTGCAACTCAGGGGTTAACTCCGAAAGACTTCCGCTTACGTCGGTAGTAACTTGTTTGTTGCAGTGTATGCATTTGTACTCTTTGATGTGTAGGGTGACTTTTTTAGACACGGAGTAGTGGTGGCCAAAAATGTGGCAAAATACTCTTTTCATAATGTAGGTTTTAAGAGGTAACAAATAAGACTTGGGATCTTATTCAAAATCAGTTTGGGGGACCATCGTACCATTAATGACGATAATCTTTATTAGGAACGCACCCTCCTGCCATTTATTGGGTGTACGGTAAAATTAATGCTATATTTTCGACAAACGGACAACTTTCTTTGATGAGACACTCCACCGTATGTGATTTACGTTTATATTTCCAAGGTAATAAACGCCCATGAACCGAACCAAAGAAACCATTGTTGCCGCTTTTGCGCTCTTTTCACTTTTCTTTGGGGCCGGAAACTTAATTCTACCGGCCTTTTTGGGGTTTAAATCTGGCGAACTTTGGTGGTTGGTCGCCTTAGGGTTTTGTATCTCCGCCGTTTTTATTCCGATTTTGGGCATTTTGGCCCACGCCAAACTTCAGGGTACCCTTTTCGATTTTGCCAAAAAGGTCTCTCCCAAGTTTAGCGTGATATATTCACTACTTATCTATGCCATATCTGTTAGTCTGCCTTCACCACGTACCGCTGCAGTTACCCATGAAATGGCCATAGCTCCATTTTTTGATGTGCCGGCCCTAGCTACCAGCATCGGGTATTTTGCCCTTGTCTTTGTTTTTGCCACGAACCGCTCCAAAATTTTAGACATTCTCGGAAAGTTGTTGACTCCCGCCATTATTCTAATTCTATTGACGATAATCGGCATCACCCTCTTTTCACACGATTTTATTTCAGGGGATTCCATTTTCAGCAACCCTTTTTCTGATGGTATCTTAGAGGGCTATCAAACCTTTGACGCTATTGGCGCAGTTGTCGTAGGCGGCGTGCTTATTGTTTCCATCAATTTAAAAAACAGGAAAGCGACCTATCAAGAAAAGAAAGTGCTTATCAGACGGGCAGCCTATTTGGCGGGAATCGCGCTTGCCCTTATCTATGCCGGACTTATTCTTACCGGAAGTTTGCTTCACGGCGAATTCGAACCCAATATCTCTAGAACTTCCCTCCTTCGAGGAATAAGCGTAGCCACCTTGGGCAACATCGGTAATTTATTTTTAAGTCTTTTGGTTGGGTTGGCCTGTTTTACAACGGCCGTCGGTATTGTTACAGGAACTGCCGATTTTATCAAAAGTCGGATCCATAATTCACAAGGTGCCTATATTATTACAGCCATTATCGGTTGTGTACTGGGTGTGGTCATGGGGCAATTTAAAGTTGACTACATTATCGCCATTGCCCTACCGGTCCTCATGTTTATCTACCCGATTACCATTGTTTTAATTCTATTAAATGTAACGCCAAAAAAATATGCATCGGCCACGGTTTTTAAAGCGGTGGTCGTTACGACTATTCTTTTTAGTATTCCCGATTTTTTAGATAGTGTCGGATGGGAAGCGCTATTGGGTTCGCTACCCTCCTATATTCCGTTAAGCCAATTTAGTATGGGGTGGGTGATGCCTGCTGTGGTGGTTTTTGGGGCGGTAAATTTATTTGGAAGGAAACAGTTATGATTTGAGATACACTTATTGGTTACGGTATTAGTAGTGCGGAGACCAGGCAAGTCAACTGACTATCGCTTCGAATTTAAATTTTACTGTTTGATAAAACACCTACACCAAAATACATTGACTACAAACTTGTTAATCTATATGATTTTATATAATATTCATTTTTTAACAGCGAATTAAATCGGCCTGCTAAGGAAAAAAATCGTCGATTTTAGTAATTCGGTCTGGACATCCGTTCAACGTTAACCTTCATATTTAAAAGCTCAACGGGATTTCCGAATTGTGTAAAAATGGCCACGTCGGCTGCATCACGACCATAAGCAATTGCTATACGACCCCCCTTTAAATCAGCTTGTGTAGGATCCAGTGTGTACCACCGATTTCCAACATAGACCTCGAACCATGCGTGTAAATCCATCGGTTCAAGGTCCTCAAGATAGCCCACTACCATACGGGCAGGTATCGATAGCGCTCGGCAGCAAGCTATTCCCAAATGAGCCATATCCCTACATACTCCGCTACTAGACTGGTTTAGTTCTGTAGCACTGATGATCTGCTGCCCTGCACCTGGTGTATACTGTATTGTACTTCGTACGTAATCTACGATGGCAGTGCATTGATCATAACCCGTAGAAAGCCCCCTTACAAGTGATGCAGCCATTTCGGTAAATCGATCCGACTCACAATAACGGCTTGGATAAAGAAAAGGTAGGGCTTCATCAGGCAATTGTTGCACTTCGATAAATGGAGCATGGGGGGCGGCATCAGAGGAGTCCGCTGTTTCGACATGAGCAGACGTTCGCACTGAAAAATATCCTGCCGGCGCAACCAGTCGCTGACACAAGTTGCCGAACATGTCTGTGAACTCATTCACCGGGGTACTAGGCGACAAAACATATTCTTCACGTGCAATCCACTGATTTCCTCCACTTCGTGGACGCAGCATTAGTAAAAACGGAGTAGGAACCGGTATTTGAAATTCAAGTAAGCAAGATGCGTTTAACCACATGACGATTTTTTCTGTTTGGATTACACCTTCACATTTGTGAATAGATATTGGAGAACATAAGATTAAATCGCGGAAAAAGCAACTTGCTAACCATAAGTTAAGCATACCTTAACCCATTTAATACCATAGGTGTTCATGAGTATCTTTGTTTAGGGAATAATCGATAGCGTTTTATATAAAATCTGTTTTTAATGATTTTTATGTTCCACAAAAACCATAACGTGCAGCCAGAGAAAAAACTACTTGGCCATCAGTTCTTCAATTTCCGCTACTTCAATGGGAATGTTTTTCATCAAATTAAAGGGCTCCCCCTCTTTTTGAATGACCACATCGTCTTCTAAGCGCACACCCATTTTCTCTTCGGGAATATAGATCCCGGGCTCGACAGTAAAGACCATATTGGCTTTCATGGGGGTCTTCAATTCACCGTAATCATGGGTGTCGAGCCCGATATGGTGGCTAGTACCGTGCATAAAGTACTTTTTATAAGCGGGCCATTTGGGGTCTTCATTCTGTACATCGGCTTTGTCAAGCAGTCCTAAACCTAATAGTTCGGAAGTCATAATTTTACCACACTCCTTATGGTATTCGGCCCAAAGCGTACCGGGCACCAACATTTTGGTCGCTTCATTTTTTACCCGAAGTACCGCTTCGTAGACTTCTTTTTGTCGTGATGTAAATTTTCCGCTTACAGGAATGGTCCGGGTCAAATCACTGGAGTAATTCGCATACTCGGCAGCGGTATCCATCAAAATCAAATCACCTGCTATGCATTGTTTGTTGTTTTCCAGATAATGGAGCACATTGGCATTGTTCCCCGAAGCAATGATCGGCGAATATGCAAAGCCTCTAGAACGGTTTCGCACGAACTCGTGTAGCAACTCGGCCTCAATCTCATATTCCCAGACCCCCGGTTTTGTAAATTCGAGCACTCTCCGGAATCCTTTTTCGGTAATGTCACAGGCCTTTTGCATCAGTTCAATTTCCTCGGTCTCCTTTACCCCACGTATCTGCTGTAGAATAGGATTGCTCTTGGCGACCTTATGTGCTGGAAAATCGTGCTTTACCTTCTCCACAAAACGAGCCTCTCGGGTTTGTGTGGTAACCGCTTGACGGTAATGCTCATTGGTGTTTAAATATATGGTATCGGCTTCTGTCATTAAATCAAAAAAGATTTTGTCAAAATCGGACAACCAGTAAACAGACGCGATACCAGAAACCTCAGTCGCCTTTTCTTTGGTCAATTTTTCACCCTCCCAAACCGCGATGTGAGCATTGGTTTCCCGCACAAACAATACCTCACGATGTTTTTTATCAATGGCTGAGGGAAAAAGCACCAAAATGGTTTCTTCCTGGTCCGCTCCGCTGAGATAAAATATATCACGGTGTTGCTGAAAAGGCATCGTGCTATCGGCACTGATCGGATAAATATCATTGGAATTGAAGACGGCAATGCTCTTTGGCCCCATTTGGTCCATGAATTTTTTGCGGTTTTTGCTAAATAGCCTGTTACTTATCAAATCATATTTCATGTCCCAAAAATAAAGATTCGATAAGGGGCAACAAAAAAAAGGGACTTAAATAAAGTCCCTTAAGGTTTAAAGTTGGTTATATTTCTTTGTTGACTACTGCACAAATGCGAACAGCAGTGCAACTTATAACAGGGTCAATTTAACAGAAAATTAAGTTTTTACGAAATTATTTAAGACTAAAATCGATGATTTCCGCAATAGGTAATCTATTTCTTTCTTTTGTAATTCTATTTTGCTACATAGTCAGTGATTGTGTAATTCCGTATCTTCCGATCACCAATTAAAATAGTCTCTTAAAGTCATTTTGAAATGAAATTCGCATGCTTGGTAACCTTTTTAAGTATAGGTCTGATCGGTATTTCTCAATCCGTTCCATCTTCAGATACCGAAGTTATAAAAGCCCTCCAACAAAAAAGACAGATGGCCGCCCAGTCTTTGGTCAAAAATGTTCCCCTTAAAAATATAGGCCCTTCGGTAATGAGTGGCAGAGTAGTCGATATAGATGTCAACCCCAACAATACCATCGAATTTTATGTCGGCTATGCATCGGGCGGTTTGTGGTACACCAACAACAATGGAACATCGTTCACCCCAATTTTAGATAATTCTGACACCCAAAATATAGGAGATATTGCCGTTGATTGGAAATCTGGTACTCTCTGGGTCGGTACCGGCGAAAATAATGCTTCACGATCTTCTTATGCAGGTATCGGCATTTTAAAATCAAGCGACAGCGGAAAGACTTGGAAACATATGGGGTTGTCAGACTCCCACCATATCGGGCGCATTGTTATCAATCCTGAAAATGCAAACGAAGTGGTGATAGGCGTTACCGGGCACCTTTACTCACAAAACGAAAATCGCGGTATCTACAAAACTACAAATGGTGGCCAAACATGGGCAAAAACACTTTTCATTAATGATCGTACCGGCATCATAGACATTGCCCATAACCCGAAAGATTTTAAAATCATGTACGCTGCGGCATGGGAAAAAGATAGAAAGGCGTGGGATTTTAGGGGTAACGGGACTGCTTCCGCAATTTATAAAAGTGTTGATAGTGGAAATACCTGGGAAATCATATCCAAAACGGGTAGTGGATTGCCAACGGGTGAAGGAGTCGGTCGAATTGGGTTGGCCGTTTTTGATAAAAATACGATATATGCGCTCTACGACAATCAGTTTCGCAGACCAAAGAAAATCGGCAATGTCAAAAAAACGGATGTCTTGACTAAAGAAGATTTTAAGTTGATGAATGTGACGGCTTTTCTAAAACTAGATGACAAAAAACTCAACGAATTTTTAAAAACAAACGGGTTTCGAGAAAAATATAGGGCTGAAAACATCAAACAAATGGTGCGTAGCGGTGCGACCAAGCCCGTTGATTTGGCAAATTATTTGGAGGATGCCAATTCACGATTGTTCGACACCCCTGTTGTAGGGGCCGAAGTATATCGAAGCAATGACGGCGGGGCGACCTGGACCAAGATGAATGAAGACTATCTTGATAATCTGTATTATAGTTACGGCTACTATTTTGGTGAAATTCGGGTCGATGCCCAAGATCGTGACAAAATTTATATTGGAGGTGTTCCCCTAATTAAATCGAATGATGGCGGCAAGACCTATTCCTCTATTAGCGGAGACAATGTGCATGCCGACCACCACGCCCTCTGGATCGACCCGAAAATGCCGGGCCATTTTGTCAATGGCAATGATGGGGGTGTAAATATTTCTTATGATGATGGCGCCCATTGGATCAAAAATAATTCTCCTTCCGTGGGTCAATTTTACGCAATAAACGTCGATAATCAAGAGCCCTATGTTGTTTATGGAGGACTTCAAGATAATGGGGTTTGGATGGGCCCGCACAATGCTAAAGAAAGTGACAAATGGCATCAAAGCGGATCTTACCCTTGGAAATCGATAATGGGCGGTGACGGTATGCAAATCCAAATCGATAACAGAAATAGCAATATTATTTATACCGGATTTCAATTTGGAAACTATTCGCGTATTGATCTTTCAACAGGCAAACGAAAATACATACAGCCGAAACACGAACTGGGCGAACATCCGTACCGGTTCAATTGGCAAACCCCTATTTTGCTTTCTTCCCACAACCAAGATATTCTCTATTTGGGCAGTAATCACTTGCACCGTTCACTTGATCAAGGCGACAGTTGGGAAACCATTTCCCCCGATTTGACCCAAGGTAGCCAGAAAGGAAACGTGGCCTATGGTACACTGACCACCATTTCGGAATCACCTCTTAAATTCGGACTTATTTACACAGGAAGTGATGACGGGCGCATTCAAGTGACTCAAAATGGAGGTCACAGCTGGGCATCAATTGGTAAGAACATCAATTTATCAAATGACAGCACTAGGCTTTGGATAAGTCGCGTAGTGGCCTCAAAACATAAAAAACAACGGGTCTACGCCAGTTTAAATGGATATCGTTGGGACGATTTTAGGTCATACCTATATAGTAGTGAGAATTATGGTAAAACATGGAATCGCATTTCAAGTAACATTCCTCAATCGCCCGTAAATGTCATTGTAGAAGACCCTGAAAACGAAAACTTGTTATTCATTGGCACCGATAATGGACTTTATGTTTCTTTCGATCGGGGCGCCAACTGGGAAGTTTTTCAAAACGGATTGCCGAACGTGGCCGTACATGACCTGGTTATTCAACCCACAGCCAAACATTTATTGGTCGGCACACATGGTCGAAGTATTTACAAAGCTGATATTTCGCACCTCCAGCAAATGACTACTGATATTTTGAGTAAGCCCTTACATCTCTTC
The DNA here is from genome assembly GCF_900103215.1 of Kriegella aquimaris. GTDB lineage: Bacteria > Bacteroidota > Bacteroidia > Flavobacteriales > Flavobacteriaceae > Kriegella > Kriegella aquimaris. The sequence continues at coordinate 149,591 of NZ_FNGV01000005.1, read as the reverse complement.
GATGTTGATAATATACGTTATAGCACCAATTGGGGCAATGCTCCCGGGGCGTGGTCGAAACCTAATACTCCAGGACTTGACCTAACTTTTTATTCCTCGAAATCGAGTATCCTTTCTGCTACAATAAAATCCGCTGATGGCATAATCGTAAGTGCTTCGGAAATACAAGCTGATAAAGGGCTGAACATTCTATCATATGACGTTACCTTTTCAAAAGTCGGAAAATCATCCTACTTAAAGATGAACAAAAAAGAACTGCATGAAGCAGAAAATGGAAAAACCTACTTGCCCAAGGGAAAATATACGGTCGAAATTTCTGGTAATGGCGAAACCGTGCAATCGGATTTTGAGTTAGAAGTTCCTTGAAAACAAGAAATTCAAGCTATTGTCCTTACACTGTCATGTAATTGAAAAAATGCCGATAATAATGGCAAAAGAATTACTAACGGCAATCTTGAGATTAAAATCAATGAGGGAAAGCGGATTGTAGATTAGTACAACCTCCTTCAGAAATCGTAGAATTTTTGACTATATTGAAACGATTAAAAATGACTTCATGAAAAAATACAGCTTGTTCTTTGCGATAATGGCATTTTTTGCCTGCACCTGGCTTTATTCGCAAAACCGATCCAAAAAATCTTCCAAAATAATCAAAACGCTTATTGTTGACGGTCAGAACAACCATGACGAATGGCCCAAAATCACATATATGTTAAAAAGCCAAATGGAAGATACAGGGCTATTTACGGTCGATGTAGAACGGACTGCCTTCACTTGGAAAGGTGATGATTTTTTAAAAGAATATGCTATTGACGGCATGCCAGAAAGCGAAAGTCTTGAAAAGCCAAAGCCAGATCCTAATTACAGTCCCAACTTTTCAAAATACGATTTGGTCATCTGTAATTTCGGTTGGAATGCCGCTCCTTGGCCGGAAGAAACGAAAAAAAATCTTGAGACATTTATTGCAAAAGGTGGCGGATTGGTCGTTTTTCATGCGGCCGACAATTCTTTTCCCAAGTGGGAAGCCTACAACAAAATGATCGGTCTTGGTGGTTGGGGTGATCGTACAGAAAAAGACGGCCCCTACGTGTATTACGATAACCAAGGTAAATTGGTCCGTGACAATTCCGTTGGAAAAGCCGGTGCCCATGGGCCACAAAGTGAATATCAGATTCAAATACGTCAAACCGACCACCCTATAACAAAAGGAATGCCTCTAACTTGGATGCATACCAAAGACGAACTTTACAACAGCCTGAGGGGACCTGCCGAAAACATGGAAGTTTTAGCCACGGCTTATTCCGATACGGAGAACAAAGGAACGGGCAGACACGAACCGGCGCTAATGGCTTTGACTTATGGCAAGGGTCGAATCTTTCATAATATCATGGGGCATGTCGATTACTCAGTACAATGTGTCGGATTTTTAACCAGCATGCTTCGAGGATCGGAGTGGGCCGCAACGGGAAAAGTTACCCAAAAAATACCCAAAGATTTTCCGACCGCTACTAAGTCGAGCTCTCGCACATTCGAAAAGAATTAAATGGAATTATCGCTTAGCATTCCCGCCTTACTTTTTCCGGCCATTTCATTAACAATGTTGGCCTATAACGCGCGTTATTTGGCAATTGCCGCCCTAATTCGACAGTTGCATCAAAAATTTCAGGAGACGGAATCACCCGAAGTTGGTCTACAAGTAAAGAAATTACGCAAACGATTATCCATAATTAAAAACATGCAGGCAGTAGCCATCGTCAGTTTTTTACTAGCCGTTATAACCATGTTCTTGATTTACGTTGAACTAAGGTTTTGGGCCAATTTAATATTTGGTGTCAGTTTGTTGGCTCTTATGATCTCATTAATTCTAAGCCTTATCGAGGTGCAATTGTCTACAAAAGCACTATCCATTCAGTTAAAAGATATGGATACTCTCTAACTCACGACTATTTCTATTTACAGACCACCTAGTCGGTTATCGTTGTTTTGCTTTTACATTCAGTATAACCGACTTCCGATTTTGAGCACAAAAAACTCGATTACTTGCCTAAATTACATGACGATTACTACCAAGAATCGATTGACAAACTACATGGTTTGTTTTTAATTGGTCGCTATTGTCTTAAAATGTGTAAAACGTCTGATATATTAACGTATTCTGTTTGAGCTTTTGACTATTGAAGTACTTTACCCACGTGAAAAAGTGCATCGCCTTGATTGACCACGGCCTGATGGTTGATACAAATCACATATGCGTCGAAAGGGGCTTTGATTTTTTTTGCCTTTTTGGCATATGTATCGGAAACCATACCAATAGTTTGTCCCTTTTTTATTGCGCTACCATTAGTTACTTCAGGAATGAACATACCCGCGGTTGGCGCCCGTAACCATTTTCGTTCGGCAAGAGAAATTGTATCCCTTCGTTTAGCATAACGCGGTTCAAGTTTGCCAACCATGTTAAAATGCCCTAATATATTCGAAATCCCCTGCATGCCCTCTGAAATTGAGTAGTTGTCAAAACGCATACTTTCACCCGCTTCAAATACAATTGTAGGTATACCTGTTCGGTAGGTAATATTTCGGAAAGAACCTTTTATCAACCTAGAAGAAAAAGAAAAAGGCGCGGCAAATATTTCTGCCAAGTTTTTACTGTTTTCATCCCCCTTGGTATAACGCACCTGAGGAAAATTATGATGCTGCCCACCACCCGTATGCAAATCGATCCCAAAATCAATCTGCGGAAGAATTTGGGAGGTGTAATGATAGGCTATTCTACTGGCCATGGAACCTGATTTAGTTCCAGGAAAACTGCGATTGACATCTTTGCCGTCAGGTACATCCCTAGAAAAATGAATAAACCCAAAAATGTTTAGAATGGGAACAGCGATAACCGCACCCCGCTCTACACGAAAGCGTTTCTCGTGCAACATGCGCCGCACAATTTCAACACCATTGACCTCATCGCCATGCAAACCCGCTTGTACCAATAAATGCGGACCAGGTTTTTTTGCATTGAACACATAGACCGGAATATCGATCAACGTGCCCGTGGGAAGCCTATCGATACTAATTTGCAATAATTTGGAGTTTCCCGGAGAGACCGTTTCCCCTCCTATTATGATATCCTCACTTTTTCTCACAAATTGAAACTGCATATTAACACCACTTATATTTCTATTATTTTCTTCTCTTGCTCTTACTCCCGTTATTTTCCACAAATAACACAATTTCTCTGGCAATATTGACCCCGGTAGCAGCTTCAATACCTTGCAAACCAGGAGAAGCATTGACTTCGATAAGTAACGGACCTTTATTTGAGCGTATCAAATCTACCCCTGCCACACCCAATCCTAAATATTTGGCAGCGTTCAACGCCATATCTTTTTCTTTTTCAGATAATTTCACTTCTTCCGTATTACCACCTCGATGAAGGTTAGACCTGAAATCATCTGCGGCACTACGGCGCTTCATGCTAGCGATCACTTTGTCGCCTACCACAACAATGCGGATGTCTTCTCCATTACTTTCTTCTATAAATTTTTGAATAAGGATGCTGGTATCCATTTTATAAAAAGTATCGATTATCGATTTTGCCGATTTTTTGGTTTCCGCCAGTATCACCCCCAACCCCTGAGTACCTTCTTGTAATTTGATTACCACCGGCGGACCTCCCAACAAATTGATTTGTTCGTCAATATTATCAGGGTATATCGAGAATAAGGTCTCTGGCACCGGAATACCCTTACTTGCCATAATTTGCAACGTTCGAACTTTGTTTCGTGCAGTTAAAATGCTTGAAGCCCGAGCCGAACTGAACACCTTGTTCATTTCAAATTGCTTCACAATGGCTGCGCCGTGCTTTGTAACACTTACACCGATTCTTGGAATAATAGCATGGAACTCATTCGTGATATCTTCATCCCCCAAATAAATTTTGGGTTTTCCTGAACCAAGTTTCACAGCACATTTGGTATGGTCTATTTGCTCGATATAGTGGCCCAACTCTTCAGCCTCTTGCATAATTCTTCTTGTCGAATAGACGTTCGTACTTACGGATAGAAGACCAATATTCATTATTTAACCTATTCTAATGTTATTTAGGAAGATGAATATCGGTTAAAAAACGGAATATGCCGAACCTCGAACAGAAAATCAGCAAAAACACTATGCTTTTTACCATCTATACATTATTATACAAGAACCACACAATATTAGAGCCAAAAAATACATCTAATAAGAAATTACAAGGCTCTATCTAACGCATAATCAACCCATTGACTGTTACATTTCTTTTATACCCTGTTACATATGTGCTACGGTTTCCTTACTTACCGAATTACCTTTGAACTTGGCAATTAGTTCACCACTACCATTAAGACCGCAAGAAATTAATATAACGGTTAATTGCCCCCGAACAAATTTTTGGAATTTCTTGTGCAGCGCCCCTTTTTACAAAAGGGATAAGGGCGACAAAACTCATGTGAAGGAACATGAAAAAATTGTGTTGAAAAGAGAATAGTACTATGGAGAATAACACGACTACATACTGCCTAGATGAGATAAAAGCCATCAGCTTTTTTTCTACCTCATTAAATACAAAACAATCAGAGGAGGAGGTATTATGGGCCATAACCAAAAATGTGGTTCATCAATTGGGATTGGTAGATTGTGTTATCTATAAATATGACCCAGAGCAGAAGCTGTTGATTCAAAAAGCTGCTTATGGTCAAAAGAACCCTGCGGATACGATCATCCATAATAAAATCGCAATAAAGTTTGGGGAAGGTATTGTAGGTAGTGTGGCCGAAAATTTGAAACCTGAAATAGTTACGGATACTTCTAAAGACCCACGCTATATTATTGATGACGAAGAACGGTTTTCCGAATTGTGCGTTCCGATACTTATAAACAAGCGACTTTTTGGCGTTATCGATACCGAGCACCCCGAAAAGCTATTTTTTACCGAGAAACATTTACATCTACTTACCATTATTGCCGCCCTTTGTTCACAAAGAATAAAGACCATACGCATACAGGGGAAAAAACCTCTGAAGCATTCGAAAACCTATTTTGAAAAGCTGGAGACGCTGTTACGGTTTAAAAAAATATACCGCGACCCGAACCTTGGTTTGCGTACCGTGGCCGATTTGTTGGGTATTTCGCCTTGTTACCTATCGAGTATATTCAACGCATTCAATGACAATAGTTTTATTGATTATATAAATGGGTATCGCTTGGCCGATGTAAAAAAAAATCTGCACGCTGATGAGTACAGACATTACACTATTCTATCCATTGGTCTTGAGGCCGGGTTTAATTCAAAATCGGCTTTTTATTCTTCCTTTAAAAAACACACGGGCCTTACACCATCTCAATATCGGCAGAAACAGCTCATGGTTCCCTGAAAGTTTCTTCATCTTTAGGTGAACGACAATAAGTCTTAGATATCCTTTACATCATTTTGCACATATTAAAACAACCCCCTCTCTAATCTTCCCCTGTTCCTCGACACATAATGACAGCACTACTTTTGTATGGTTGGCACGAAACAGATTACAGCTGACCAATATTCATGTACAAACAGTGAAATAATATTATAACAAACTGAATATCAGTATATTAAATAACGTCCTGATTCTTTTAATTTCAAATATTCAGGACACCCTAGCTGCGAATCGGTAGTAGGTTTGTGCCATGATTAACTACAAAACTAAAACTATGAAAACGAATTTGATAAATGGTTTTTTGGCCATTCTTTTACTGGGCGCTTTAACAATGGCCTGTTCGAAAGAAGGTGACATTGGTCCACAAGGGGAACAAGGTATACAGGGGGAGCAAGGCCCCAAAGGCGATAAAGGTGATCCGGGCCAAGATGGTGCGGCAGCCAATCAAGGAGAACAAGGTGAGCAGGGAATACAGGGAGAGGAAGGCCCTAAGGGCGATACAGGTACGGCCAATGTTATCTACTCCGAATGGTTTGATACTGAGTTTGGAGATAACATTAACGCACAGGCGGCTTCTTTTAGCGTTGATTTTCCCGAAGGTAGTTCCACGCTACTGAATTCTGGTGCCGTGTTTGTCTTTGGCAGACGCATTTTCATTGATGGTATTACCGGTGATCTTCATTACTTATTTTATCAATTACCCACGTCATTTAACGGGTCGGGCAATTATTATTCGTCTTCGGTCTATAATGGTAATGAAATTCGAGTTTCAGTCCAGACTTTTGACGGAACAAACGTTGGGAATGCCACTTTCATACAGCAATACCGTTATGTTGTTATTCCCGGAGGAGTGGTGTCAAGTGGCAAATCTATAACTGAAGACTACACTAAAATGACCTATGAAGAAATAGCCGAGTGGTTCAATATTCCCGATTAGACCACAAAACACCTTATTAGGTGATAAATCTTAACGAACTCAAATAGCACCTTTCCCCTATGAAGGCGCAAAGATTGCCCCTTGTCTAATCTTAAAATAAAGTATCATGAAAAAAGTATCAAACACCATCGTTTGGTGTATGGTCTTGCTATTTTTTATAGTCCACAAGACCCATGCGCACAAAACTGTAAATGAAGAAATGAACCCCTATACGATCAAGAATTGGGTAGCGCTACATGCGATGACGGGCCAAAAATATCAAGATGCAGTTAACAAATATCATCAAAAAGGGTTTAGGTTGACCGCCGTAGACGGCCATTATGTAAACGGAAAGATATATTTTACCGCGCTTTGGAATAAAGGCAATGTCTCAGGTCTCAAAGCGCGCCACGGCCTTACCGGCGCACAGTATCAGAATGAGGCCACAAAGAACCATAAGGCAGGGTATCGCCTGATACATGTAGATGGCTATTCCGATGGTCAGAACGCAAGATACGCGGCTATTTGGCAAAGGGGAAGTACCTCGGGTTTGATTACAAAACATGGCCTTACGGAATCACAGTACCAAAAAGAAGCCACTAAAAATTATAAGGCCGGTTATAAGCTCGAACATGTCAGTGGATATGATGTTAAAGGCAAGGTTTTTTATTCGGCGATTTGGAAAAAAGGGGACAATACCAAACAAATTACCCGTCACGGCCTTACCAGTAAGCAATATCAAGATGTGGTCAGCAAATATTCGCCACTAGGCTATAGGGTAACCCAAGTAGATGGTTATGATGTTGCCGGAAAAGTTTACTATGCCTGTATTCTCGAAAAGGTAAACGGAAGATACAGCTCGAGACACGGCATGAACAACAAAAACTATCAGCTTCAGGTCGATAACCATTATTATCAAGGTTTTATGCCCATTAGTGTTAGCGGCCATGATGCCGGCAATCAAGGAGGGTATTCAGCCGCGTTTAAGAGTGTTGGCGGATGGCAAAATTCCGATATCGCCCAATTGGACACAAAAATCAAAAAGGTGATGACTGATTATAAGATACCGGGCCTTTCGCTCGCCATCGTCAAAGACGGAAAATTGGTTTTTGCGAAAGGGTACGGATATGGAGAAAAGGATAAAAAGGAAATCGCCGCGGCAACCAGTTTGTTTCGTTTGGCAAGTGTCTCAAAGCCGCTAACCTCCGTTGCTATAATGCAATTGGTCGAACAGGGCAAACTAAAACTCTCCGATAAAGTACTAGGTAATGGGAGTATTTTGGGTACAAAATATGGAAGCAAGCCCTATAGTAATAGGGAAAAGGCGGTTACCGTAGCACAGTTATTGGAACATACCGCCGGAGGTCATGCTTGGGATCATAATACAAAACCCAATAACTCAGTAGATAAATGGGGTGCGCCGATGTTCCAAAAAAAAGACCTTAATAAAAGCAAATTAATTGGGTGGGTCCTTGATGACAGAAACCCGAGCCATGATCCAGGCACCATTTATGAGTATTCCAATTTTGGATTTTGCCTGTTGGGTCGAATTATTGAGAAAAAAACAGGAATGGGTTATGAAGCCTACCTGAGAAAACAGGTGCTCAGAAAATGTGGTATTACCGATATGTACATCGGGGCAAATAAGAAAGAGAATAAAAGATATAAAGAAGTAGCCTACTATGCCGGCGAAGGCACTGGGGCCTATGAGCTCAAAATGCGAAGAATGGACAGCCATGGAGGTTGGATAGCCTCATCTGTGGACCTATTACGGTTTATGGTAAGGGTAGATGGCCAAAACTCCAAAAAGGATATTCTAAAAGCCAACACTTTTAAGACTATGACAACTGGATCTTCGGCAAACAGCGGGTACGCAAAAGGCTGGGGCGTTAATAGTACAGCCACCGTTATGAGTCACGGTGGAGGGATGAGCGGCACCACTACCATGTTGAAAAAAATAGACAATAGTATCAGTTACGCCATTCTATCAAATTCAACCGATCGAGGAAAGGATAAAAGCAGTGATAAGGCCAATAAGCAAAGTAGTGCCATGAACAAGGCTATGGAAGAGGGTATCCAAGCAGTTAAATCGTGGCCGGCGATAGACCTTTTTTGACTCTTCCATCAAAAATTTCAGAGGCTCTCTTGAATCAGGGAGCCTTTTCGCATTGTGCTAAACCATTAAAATTCAATGGTCACAACACTAGAAATTCGGCAGGTTTGACAACTAGATTAAAATGGGTCTAAATATGATACTAATCTCTTGCAAAGTTTGTTAAAGCCGAGCCTATGCCCTAATTTTGCTTTCATTCACATTAACTCCAACCTATCTATAATGAGTGGATTGATAAAATCTTCGATAGCCCGAAAAGTGGTCATGGCCCTATCGGGTCTTTTTTTGGTATTCTTTTTGGCCCAACATTTTACCATTAACATAACTTCGGTACTAGCCCCTGATACGTTCAACGAATGGTCCCATTTTATGGGTTATAATGGGCTGGTTCAATTTATTTTACAGCCTGTTCTAATTGCTGGTGTCATTGTCCATTTCGTAATGGGCATTAAGCTAGAGCTTCAAAACAATAAGGCCCGTGCGATAAAATATAAGAAATATAATGGTAGTGCCAATGCCTCTTGGATGTCACGTAATATGATTATCACCGGATTGGTCGTTTTAGCTTTTCTTGGATTACATATCTACGATTTCTGGATACATGAAATGACCTATAAATATCTTGAGGCAAATCCTGAAGACCCGACACGATACTATGCGGAAACAGTGGAGAAGTTTGAGCCTTTTTGGCGCACCGTTTTATACGTTATTTCGTTTGTCTTATTGGCCTTGCATCTCTGGCATGGCTTTGCTTCATCTTTCCAAAGCATGGGCGTAAACAATAAATACTCGCCCTCTATAAGGGTATTCACACAAATATATGCGATTGTAATCCCTTTAGGTTTTATTTTCATCGCCTTATATCATCACTTTAACCCAATAACACATTAATTATGGGCATATTGGATTCAAAAGTTCCATCAGGGCCATTGGCCAATAAGTGGACTCAACATAAAAACGACATAAACCTCGTAAACCCCGCCAACAAACGTAATATCGACATCATTGTTGTTGGTACTGGCCTTGCCGGTGGTGCGGCCGCAGCGACTTTGGCCGAATTAGGTTATAATGTGAAGACATTTTGCTATCAAGATTCTCCACGACGTGCGCATTCTATTGCAGCACAGGGCGGAATCAATGCTGCAAAAAACTACCAAGGTGATGGCGACAGTAATTACCGTTTGTTCTACGACACCATAAAAGGAGGCGATTATCGTTCCAGGGAAGCCAATGTATACCGTTTGGCCGAGGTCTCCGGAAATATTATCGATCAATGTGTAGCACAAGGTGTTCCTTTCGCGCGTGAGTATGGAGGACTATTAGACAACCGCTCTTTTGGAGGGGTACTAGTATCTCGAACTTTTTATGCAAAAGGTCAAACGGGACAACAGTTGTTATTAGGTTGTTACGCAGCCATGAACCGTCAGATCAACAGAGGAAAGATAAAACCGTTCAACCGTCATGAAATGATGGATCTTGTCTTGGTCGATGGAAAAGCTAGGGGTATTATCGCCCGTGACTTGGTTACCGGTCAAATTGAGCGCCATTCGGCACATGCCGTTGTTTTGGCCACTGGGGGTTATGGCAATGTTTTCTTTTTGTCTACAAATGCCATGGGAAGTAATGTGATGGCGGCTTGGCGGGCACACCGAAGAGGTGCATTCTTTGCCAACCCGTGTTATACACAAATACACCCCACATGTATTCCCGTATCAGGTGACCACCAATCGAAACTGACATTGATGTCAGAATCGCTGCGAAATGATGGCCGTATTTGGGTACCTAAACGACTTGACGACGCCAAAGCGATTCGGGAAGGTAAATTGACGCCGATTCAATTAAAAGAAGAGGATCGGGATTATTATTTAGAAAGACGTTACCCCGCTTTTGGAAATTTGGTGCCTCGCGATGTTGCATCACGGGCGGCAAAAGAACGTTGCGATGCCGGTTTCGGAGTTAACAAAACAGGTGAAGCTGTCTATCTTGATTTTGCTACTGCGATTCAGCGGTATGGCAAAGAACAAGCTTTGACACACGGTATAAAAAATGCCGATGATAAAGAAATTATCAAATTAGGAAAAGAAGTTATTGAGGCGAAATATGGAAACCTTTTTCAGATGTACGAAAAAATCGTAGATCAAAACCCATACGAGACTCCAATGATGATTTATCCTGCGGTACATTATACCATGGGTGGACTTTGGGTCGATTACAACCTACAGACCACCATTGAGGGCTGCTACTGTGCAGGGGAAGCTAATTTTAGTGATCATGGTGCCAACCGATTGGGAGCCTCAGCATTGATGCAAGGCTTGGCCGACGGTTATTTCGTATTGCCCTACACTATTGGCGACTACCTTTCCAAAGATATCAGAACAGGGACTATCCCTACAGATTCCCCTGAATTTGATGCTGCGGAAAATGCGGTTACTGGAAGGTTGGAGAAGCTTATGGGAGGCAAGGGACTGCATTCAGTTGACCATTATCATAAAAAACTGGGTAAAATTATGTGGAACAAATGCGGAATGGCCCGGAATGCAAAAGAACTGCAAGAAGCCATTACAGAAATTTCCACACTACGTGCCGATTTTTGGGAAAACGTAAAGATTCCCGGGAAAATGGAAGGGATGAACCAAGAACTTGAGAAAGCAGGTCGTGTGGCCGACTTTTTGGAACTGGGGGAACTTTTCGCCAAAGATGCCTTGCACCGAAATGAGTCTTGTGGGGGACATTTCAGGGAAGAATATCAAACACCGGAAGGTGAGGCCTTACGTGATGACATAAACTTCAAATATGCAGCTGCTTGGGAATTTAAAGGAGAACCAAAAGATGCCGTGCTTCATAAAGAAGATTTGGTTTACGAGAATATAGAATTGAAAACACGAAGTTATAAATAGTTTACGGTGATTGTTTATTTATATACAATCAACCGACAACAAAACAAAAACTATGAAACTAAACCTAAAAATATGGCGCCAAAAAGACGCCAAGTCCTCAGGTGAACTTATTGATTATGCCTTAAATGGCATAGAAGGTGATATGTCATTTTTAGAGATGTTGGATGTTCTCAATGAAGAGCTTATAAACAAAGGCGAAGAACCTGTTGAGTTCGATCATGATTGCCGAGAGGGCATCTGTGGCACCTGTTCCCTTCAGATTAATGGAGAACCCCATGGTCCTGATCGCTTGGTAACTACCTGCCAATTACATATGCGTAAATTCAATGATGGTGACACCATCGTTATCGAGCCTTTTCGGGCAACGGCATTTCCCGTAATCAAAGATCTAATTGTCGACCGAAGTTCTTTTGATCGCATACAGCAATCAGGGGGTTATATTTCGGTAAATACTTCTGGAAATACCGTCGATGCCAATGCAATTCCTATTGACAAACATGATGCCGATAAAGCGATGGACGCGGCGACCTGCATTGGTTGTGGTGCCTGCGTTGCTGCATGTAAAAATGCCAGCGCCATGCTTTTCACCTCGGCAAAAGTGTCTCAATTTGCTTTATTGCCGCAAGGCCAGATAGAAGCCACGGAACGTGTTCAAAGTATGGTGCGCCAAATGGACCTCGAAGGTTTTGGCAACTGTACAAATACAGGTGCCTGTGAAATCGAATGCCCTAAAGGGATTTCTTTAGAAAACATCGCTCGTATGAACCGTGAATATTTGAGTGCCACCTCTAAAGGATAAATCAGGTTTTTTGGCGTCAAATCGAATTGCCGAACAACTTAACCTTTTATACCACTCCAACAGAAAGTAAAAAATCCCAAAGTCCAAATTTATGGATTTTGGGATTTTTTTGTATTTTCAAGTATGTCCAAAAAGTATTCTGAACAACGCATCAAAGTCCCTCGGTTCAATGAAGAATCAGGGTTTTACACTACCCCTGAAAGATCAAAAATCATGGGAAAAATCCGTGGAAAGAATACCAAACCCGAATTGGCCTTTAGAAAAGCGCTATATGCGTCGGGGTATCGCTATAGGGTTGACTACAAAAAACTCATCGGGAAACCCGACATTGTTTTAAAAAAGTATAGAACCATAATCTTCATCGACGGGGAGTATTGGCATGGTTATAATTGGGAAGAGCGAAAGCCCAAAGTAAAAACGAACCGTGAATTTTGGATTGCAAAAATCGAACGTAATATGCAGCGTGACCAGGAGGTAAATGTAGAATTAAACCGCTTAGGTTACAAGGTTTTTAGATTTTGGGAGACCGAAATCAAAAAGGAGTTGGAGCGTTGTTTGGAAGAAGTAATTGCTCACTTACAACTTAATCGAACGAGCTAAAATTTCATTGCTTTCCGTCAAACCGCATAACGTATTCATTGTACATTGTTTATGAAATAAATTAATAATCATTAAAATTATAGTACACATGAAGAAAATAGCAATTTTAGCTACGAATGGATTTGAAGAAAGTGAATTGAAATCTCCTAAAGAGGCCATGGAAAAAGAAGGCTTTCAGGTCGATATAGTAAGTCTGGAATCTGGAGAAATTAAAGGGTGGGCCAACGGGAATTGGTCTAATTCATATAAAGTAGATAAGACCATTAATCAAGTAACAGCAGAAGATTATAATGCGCTGATGTTGCCTGGTGGTGTCATTAATCCCGATCAATTAAGAAGAGATGAAAAGGTATTGGCTTTTGTGCGAGACTTTTTTAAGCAAGAAAAGCCTGTAGCCGCCATCTGTCATGCCGCGTGGACACTCATCAGCGCTGACGTAGTAAAAGGTCGTAAAATGACTAGTTTTAACTCTATTAAAGACGATTTGGTAAATGCAGGTGCAAACTGGGTAGACGAAGCGGTCGTAGTAGATCATGGGTTTGTGACCAGTAGAAATCCCAACGATTTACCAGCATTTAACTCAAAATTGATTGAGGAGATCAAAGAAGGCAAACACGAAGAACAGCATGCCTAATTTTTGAATACACTTTAAATTTATGTAACAACCCCGGCCATGTGGCTGGGGTTTTTTATGCACCGAGCACAATGATATTTTAGTACTTTTATGAATTCATGCCATTTTCAAAGCCATTGCTAATGAAAAACATTTCATCCAAACTTCCGAACGCAAAAACAACTATTTTCACAACGGTAGGCAACTTGGCCAGGCAACATAATGCCATCGACCTTTCTCAAGGGTTTCCGAATTTTGAAGCCGATTCAGAATTGATGCAATTGGTGACCAAAGCTATGAGCGAAGGTCATAACCAATATGCCCCGATGTTTGGATCTTATCCGTTACGTGAAGCCATTATTCAAAAAATCGCAAAACTTCACAATAGGAAGTACCATGTCGAAAAAGAAATCACCATTACCGTCGGTGCCACACAGGCTATTTTTACGGCAATTACCGCATTTATAAATCGGGGCGACGAAGTTATTGTGTTCAAACCGGCATATGATTGCTATGAACCCGCAATAGAAATAAATGGTGGCATTTCTGTTTTGGTACAAATGAGCGGGGACAACTTTAAAGTAGATTGGGAAAAATTTAGAGCCCAAATAACTCCCAAAACTAAAATGGTAATTATAAATACCCCGCACAACCCAAGCGGAACCCTGTTTTCAAGGGAAGATATGCTCGAGCTGCAAAAAAGCCTTCGGGGCACAGACATCATTCTAATTAGTGATGAAGTTTATGAACATATTATTTTTGATGAGTTGGAACATGAGAGTGCCTCACGTTTCGATGATTTATCATCCCGTAGTTTTATATGTGCCTCTTTTGGCAAAACGTTTCATGTGACGGGTTGGAAGGTAGGCTATTGTGTCGCCCCAGCCGAATTGATGCAGGAATTCCGAAAAATTCATCAATTTAATGTGTTTAGTGTACACCATCCCGTTCAACGTGCTTTAGCAGTTTATCTTCAAGAGCCTAGTCATTATTTGTATTTAGCCGATTTTTATAAAAAAAAGCGGGACTATTTTATAGATGCATTAGCCCAATCTTCATTTAAAATAATTCCTTGTCAAGGCACTTACTTTCAACTATTGGATTATTCTGAGTTAAACGATGAAGGTGACGTAAGCTTCGCGAAAAAACTTATCACCGATTTCGGACTTGCCTGCATTCCCATATCGGTGTTCAACATAGATCAAAAAGACGACCAAAAACTTCGCTTTTGTTTTGCAAAAACGCAATCCACTTTAGAAAAAGCCGTTAACATTTTAAATTCAATATAAAGCCTCAAAAACGAGGAATTTTCGCACTTTGTCGATTATTTCATCCATACAACGATTATTTTTGTTGCATTTCATCGAGTTTAACTCTTTTTTAAGACTTTTTTAAGATACTCGGGAATGCTTTTAAAGCATCTTTGCCGCGGTTTTGATATTTCTCATTACCAATTATTTACATTAATCCCCCCAATATTTGCCCCGAATGACGAAATATTTACTTACCACCATTTTCTGTGCATTACTTTTTGCTTTTTACGCACATCTTCCCGAGACCAACAACAATCATATTGCTACCATATCGAGTAACTATTATCCGAAACCTGCTATTCCTACGATAACACTTTCCTCTAAAAAAGCTTTTCCTACAGCAGAAGGATATGGCAAATATGCAACTGGCGGAAGAGGTGGAAAAATTGTCGCGGTTACAAATCTTAACTCAAGTGGCTCCGGAAGTCTGGATGCCGCCCTTAAAATGACCGGACGGAGAATTATTGTTTTTAAAGTATCAGGCACCATAACCCACAGTGGCAGCAATTATTTAGACATCCCATACAATGCAGGCAATGTCACAGTGGCCGGCGAAACCGCTCCTGGTGACGGTATTTTGATAAAAGGTGGTGAAATACGCATAAGCGCTTCAAACGTAATCATTAGAGGGTTAAGAATACGGCAGTCGAGTTCAAGTTCTGGCAGTAATGAAGATTGTATTAACATATCTGCTTATAATGGAACCCATATCGAAGATATAATCATCGACCATTGCAGTCTTAGCTGGGCAAGGGATGAAAACCTATCATTAGTTGGAAACTTTTCCGGTTCCACGATCAAAGACGTTACCATTCAAAATTGTATAGTTGCAGAGAGCAACTATGGCCTTTTGAGCTACAAGAAAAATGAAAACATCTCTGTTTATAGAAATCTTTTTATCCATAATAAAGAAAGAAATATAAGGAGCAATCATCCACAAGCTTCCAAGTTGCAATACGAAATGGTCAATAATTTAGTACATGGTGCACTTTGGAGAACGAATACTAGCCTTGGTACAAAATTTACGGTTTTAAATAATAAATACAAGGCGTCTAGCCAAGTAAGCTCCAAAGGTTCTACTTCTGTAAATGGAGAAAGTGATGGGACCGGATCGACGTCGAATACGTACGCCTATATTAAAGGAAACATTCAAGTATCAGGTCAAGGGCAATATAGTTCCAATCTTTCACCCTATATCAAATCTTCACCTTATAAGACTTCAGGACTTGTTGGTGCAGCCATACCAGCATCATCTATAGAAAGTGTTTTATTGCCCCATGTAGGCGCAAGTTTTGCTAATCGCGATGCCGTCGATAGCCGACTTATTAGCCAATATAAGAATGGCAATGGAGGTACGGCGACCAGCGGTTCTTTCCCCAGCATCAAAAGCGGATCCACCTCAACGGATAGCAATAACAACTACATACCTGACAGTTTTGAATCAGCACATAGCATCACTTCTAGCAGTCAAGTAAAGGGAAGCTATAACTTCGGGAGTTATCAAGTAATAAATAATGCCGGTTATTCTGCCCTAGAAATATATTTGGCCTATGCAGCAGGAGATTTTGACCGTATGGAAAAAGTGGGTGGCACTGAGGTGGGCAAAAATTGTACAGGAACCATTACCCCAGAATATAGCTTGGATGGTGCTTGGGACCACGGATCCAATAATTTGAATGTAGAGGAAGGTACCGACGTTACCTTGAGCATGTATCCCAATGGTGTAGGTTTAACCATTAAACTTCCGAACGGATCTACAGTAGGTGACAACTATGAGTTAGGCAAAGTCACCGCAGCTGATAGTGGGGCCTATTTACTAACCTCCGAAGATGGTTGTCAGACAACTTTAAACTTAAAAGTAGGAAGTTCCAACGACAGCGGATCTAACGATGAAGATTGTGCAGCAGGTACCATTGTTCCTGAATATAGATTAGACGGTACATGGAGCAGTGGCCAAAACAATTTGAATGTCGATGAGGGTACGGATGTTTTATTAAGTATGATGCCAAATGGAGTTGACTTGAGCATTAAATTACCTAATGGGTCCATTGTGGGAGACAACTATTCGTTAGGCAAAGTAACAACAGCCAACAGTGGCGCCTACGTGATTACTTCGGAAGACGGTTGCCAAACGACCTTGAACCTGAGTGTTGGAGATACACCCAATGATAGTAGTGGTGGCTCTAGCGATAGCGATTGCACAACTGGAAACATCACTCCAGAATATCGATTGAATGGCGTTTGGACCAGTGGCCAAAACAATTTGAATGTTGATGAAGGAACCGATGTTATGCTAAGCATGATGCCCAATGGAGTAGATCTTAGTATTAAGCTGCCCAACGGATCGACCGTAGGTGATAACTTTGCCTTGGGCCGCGTAACTTCGGAAGATAGTGGAACTTATATTATCACTTCCGAGGAGGGTTGTCAAACCACCTTGAATCTCACCGTAGGTAATGACCCAATTAATAACTGCCCAGCAGGCAACATTATTCCAGAGTATAGATATGAAGGGCTGTGGATAAGTGGTCAAAATAACATTAATGCTAGTGAAGGAGAAGATTTAACATTAAGCATGCTCCCAAACGGGGTTGGACTAACCATAAAATTGCCCAACGGATCTATAGTCGGAGACAATCATACCCTTCAAAACTTAACAACAGCTGACAGTGGAACCTACTTGCTCACTTCTTCAAGTGGATGCCAAACTGTAATCAATCTGAATGTGAGCCCTAAAGGAACATCATTAAAAGTCAGGTTAAATGCGGAAGGAGCCCTAGCTGCGGAACAAAGTTATTTAAACTCGACATATACAGTTGATAAGCTCACAGTATATCCTAATCCGGTAGAAAGAGAAATAAATGTATCCGTACCCAATGGCTCCAACTACACGACGTATAAGTTGTTCAACACCTCAGGAAGTTTGATTAAGGAAGGTACAATTGATTATGGTCAAAATAATTTTGTCATTAACGTTGCAAAAGCACAAAAAGGTTTAATCCTTCTAAATGTTAGTAATGACACCGGTAATAATGAATTTTTAAAAGTTCTGAAAAAATAAAGAATCGTTAAGGATTAAGCACGACTCAATCTCCCCCATTTTATAATAAATCAATCAATTTTTGGGAACATACCCAAATGAAATACTATTTATAAATTTTAAAAAAGTGAATTAGATATTAAAAATAAAGCCATTTTCAAAACACGAATCAATATCGATTAAATATAATAAAGAAAAGCCCCCACTTTTTTTGAACTATAAAAATTTCTAGAACATTAGTGCCATGACCTACAATAAATGTTTTTTAATCATTCTACTTTTATCCGTCTCCTTTTTTCAAACATTAATAGCGCAAAGCAAGACTTATTATATAACCACTAGTGGTAAATCAACCAATAACGGACTATCGGAAGCCTCCGCCTGGAACTGGGAAGCCGCCGTTAGTAGAGTTCAAGCTGGAGATGTTGTGCATGTCAAGTCTGGCAGCTATAACGTATCAGGTCTCTGGTTTAAGCAAAGTGGTACAAGTTCCAAGCCCATCATTTTCAGAGGATACACCTCCAGCCCTGGAGACATTTCAAGCAAACCCTACGGCACAATGGATTATGGGAACTCCATAAGTTCTATAGGTTTTCCTGTGATACGCCCCACCAATGCCAGTGATTCATATGCAATTTTCGTTGGAGGCAATTATATTGAACTTCATAATATTGGATTTAATGATCCCTATGGAAGAGCTGGTTATGCCGTTCTAGTACAGGGAAATAACAACAAGCTCGACAACCTTGCATTCTCCGACCTAAGTTTAGATACAAAAGGGTATCAGGGCTCATCAGTCTACATTAGGGGAAATAATAACACCGTTAGCAATTGCTATGGTGAAAACTCGGCATATGCCTTTATATTTATCGATCCGCATACCTCGGCAAAAGGAAATAATAATACCATAAAGAACAATGAGTATCGCAACGATGATTCAAATCGTCAGACAGACTACTACCTAACCACTCGCTACAAAGGAACCGATTCAAACACAGCATCCAATAATTTATTTGAAAATAATAAAATTTATCGGCTGCATAATGGCTCTCACAATGGCCACGGTTTATCCAATGGAGGTGGTAGGAACAATACATGGAGAGGCAATCTTATTTATAGAACAATTATAGAAGTTAGGTATCCGAGTTCATCAGGTGCAGTATTTGACGGAAATAGTATGACAGGTTCTGACGACAATCAGGTAACTATTGAGAATGGAGCTACCAATATAACCTTAAAAAACAACTATCTCGAATGCGACCACGCTGCACTTTTATTTATAGTCAAGGGCTATAATCCAATAGTATCCTCGGCAAGTCCCAACAACATTAAAGTCTTTAACAATGTCTTCAAAGGTGGTCGACGAATTGTCTCTTTTGGGGAAGGGAGTTACGAAAAAACAACAAGTAAGAATATTGACATTTATAATAACGTTTTTGATGGGCAGTCTGGAGGAATTCGCTATTATAACTCAGGAACCTCCATGAACTTCAAAAACAACATTGTTGTTAATTCCACTTCCAAAAAGTGGGCCACAATAAGCTCGGGAAGTATCTCGGTTGATGGTGATAATAACATTTTTCATAACAATTCATTTACTACTCCTACCTCCGGGTTTTCAAGTACGAAAAATACAAACCCCTTATTCACCAATTCAGGAACCCAATCCGCAAGATATAAATTAAAGGTAACTAGCCCGGCAATAAATGCAGGGGTTACGTTTTCAGGGCGCTCCACCGATTTAAATGGGAATTCATTGATTTCAACACCCGACATAGGCCCACACGAATATCAGGGTTCTCAGACGAGTAATAACAATAATCCCGTTCTTTGTGAAGTAGTTCCAGAATATAGCTTGAATGGTGTTTGGAAAAACGGGCAGACCAATCTTAATGTCGCCGAGGGAACCAATGTTATACTAAGTATGATTCCGAATGGTATAGGACTCTCAATTAAGCTTCCAAATGGTAAAACGGTAGGAGACAATTACAAACTAGGCGAAGTAACGACCGCCAATAGTGGTGCATATACATTGACTTCAGCAAATGGCTGCCAGACCACCTTAAATTTGGCTGTAGGAAGTTCCAGTAATAGTGCAAAAAATGATTGCCCTTCGGGAGATATTACTCCAGAATACCGCTTAAACGGTTCGTGGGGCAGTGGTCAGAATAACTTAAATGTAGCCGAAGGCACAGATGTTATTTTGAGCATGTTGCCAAATGGGAAAAACCTCACCATTACTTTGCCTAATGGCTCGAACGCAGGGGACAATTACAGTCTTGGCAAAGTAAAAGCAGCAGATAGCGGAAGCTATGTAATTACCTCGGAAGATGGGTGTCAAACCACTCTGAACTTGACGGTTGGAAACTCAAGTAGTAACGACAATAGCAATACTCCTGTCAATAACTGCCCGTCAGGAAACATTACCCCGGAATACAGTTTAAACGGATCATGGCAGAGCGGTCAGAATAATCTTAGCTTGGCAGAAGGCACTAACGTAATACTGAGTATGATTCCCAATGGTGTCGGACTCACTATTAAGTTGCCCAACGGATCAACAGTAGGTGATAACTACAGGCTTGGCAAGGTAACCTCTGCAGATAGTGGGGCTTATATACTCACTTCAGCTACAGGTTGCCAAACAACCTTGAACCTAAGTATTGGGGGATCTTCTGGTAGCAACTCGAACAACAATAATTGTTCGACCGGAATAACATCAGAATACAGAGTTAACGGTGTATGGGGAAGTGGAAGTAGCAGTATCACAGCCATTGAAGGAAAAGATGTAACCTTCAGCATGCTTCCGAATGGTATTGGCCTTACTGTTAGGCGACCAAATGGTTCCACATTGGGAGACAACTTTAGAATTCAAAATTTGACTTCCTCTGATAGTGGCACATATGTACTGACCTCAGCAAATGGCTGTCAAACCAGTGTATATCTAACGGTCACACCAAAGGGAAGTTCGTTCAAGGCACGGATCGGCGAAGCAATTTCTACCGACACCGAAATGGAAAGCCCTAAAATTTCCGTGTTTCCGAACCCGGTGCAAAGAAATATGAACGTCGCCCTGCCGCAACACTCTAACTATACCGAGTTTGCACTGCATACGCTTTCAGGTGTTATGATAAAACAAGGACAAATCAATTCTATTGGAAACGCTTTCGTCGTCGATATTTCATCCGCCCCGAAAGGCCTATTATTGCTCAATGTCATGGATGAGGATGGCAACTCCGAATTCTTGAAAGTATTAAAAGAATAAAGCTCTTAAGTAGATAAAGCGAAACACGTGGAACATAGTGTGGTCAAAGAATCTCCACATGATTCTATTGATACACTACTAATATGATAACAAATTGAAACAAAAAAAAGGAACGACTTTGGGGATGTCGTTCCTTTTTTTAAATTTTGTTAGAAAACCGTTATAACATAAATAGCTTTCTTGCCAGCATTACAATTCCACTTAAAAAATCATTTTTGTACACTTGAATTTCTTTTTCGGCTGAGGTGTGGTTCATTTGGGCATCCATAGTTAAGTATTTTTTAAAGAGTCTGATTTGGGTTCCAATTGGTATTGGAGGACTTCTAATTAATTACACGATAAATATACTATGAAGAGGGCAAGGTTTGAAATTAATGTTGTGAACAGTTCTCTTTGTGTTGTAAAAACACGAATTTCAAAAAATATCGAATAGATAGATACTATCCCATTAAATTTGCACCTTCAAAATAGCAGGGGTTGGACTTTTATCTAAAGTCTGACCCTTTTTTATAGGTCGTCAGGTACAACCATCGTGATAAAAATTTGTACAAATTCTTTTTGAAGAACCTTGGCAATAAACCTCTAATTAAATCACACCTCACAAATAAAACGGTTATTTTAGTGTAGCAATACATTTGAGGGAGAAGTTAGCGGTATGAAAAAAATCATTTTTCTTTTGATCATCATCATTTGCACAAAAAGTTTGGCGCAGTCAAAAATAGAAGGCTTTATTTATGACGAGACAACAAATGATCCACTGCCTTATTGTACGATTAGGATTTACAGTACAAAAACCAATTATACGATAACAAACGAGGATGGGAAGTTCGCTGTCGATAACGTTTTTTCTACGGATTCGTTAGAAATAAGATACTTAGGGTTTAAACCAAAAAAAACGGTGGTATCTTATTTTGAGAAAGAATCCAAACTTTATATGGAAATGGATGTTTCTGTTTTGGACGAAGTTGTGCTGACCGCCGACGAAGACAAGGATTACCCCTATAGGCTATTGGGCAGGGTTATAGAAGTGTATCGAAATAGTAAAAATACAACGGTCAGCAAAGCCTTTTTGACCATGATTTCCTCAACAAGAAATATTCCGATTGAGCAAGTAGAGGGTTTCTACAACAGTGAACAGAATTTAGCAAAAGGTATTTTGGACCTCAGGGTCAAAAGTGGACGGTTTGGCCAAAACAGCTCATTCCCCTTCTATAGCTTGGACAATACCAAAATTTTAAGTGACTTTCAACTTTTTGAGACCTCAAAGCAAATATTTCCCGATTATCCGGGCAATCTGACCTATAATGCCATTGAAAGAAAATACGACGTACAAATTGATGACTGCATTACATGTGGCGAGAAGGAGGTATCCATTTCGTTTTCCCCTAAAGAGACCAATGGCAGATTGTTTCATGGAAAAATGTTGGTAGACCCTCAGCTTTTGGTGGTCAAAAAAATCGAACTTTGGACCAAAAACCCCATAACAAATGCATTGACTTCAATCAATGAAGATGTTGTCTTGACCCCAACAGAGATTCTACTGAACATTGTTTTTAATCCTATGGACCTTGAAAAAATACAGTATCTAGACCTTACCTTTCGAATGGGTTACAAATCTAAAAATGTTTCGGAGGTCATTGATTCCCACACTTTTCTATATTTCTTTGATTACGACACTTTTTTTAAAGATCCCTATTTTACCGAGGTGATTCCATTTAACAACGATTATGACAAAATGATTGCCTTGCGGGCATCTGACGACTTCTGGGAGATCAACTACCAATTTCCCAAAAGTATCAGCGAAAATAGGTCGATGGATTTCATGAAAAAAAATGGGTTCCTGATTAATTATAACAATTACATCCCGTTAGATGATTTAAAATATACAAAACCCACGGTCCTTTCATGGCAAAAAGAGAGACGACTTAAATGGGGACATATATATGATATATCTTCAAAAGAGAATGAGAACGATGCAATGAGCAATAACCCAGGAAAAGATATAACATCAGGCAAAGCCTACGATACACCGTTTGAGCAACTGCAAAGCAAAACTTCCCGAAATAACAAAGACAATTTCAATATCTGTTATGTGGTGGATAGTTATAAAGGTGAAAATGGGATTGAAAAAATGCCTAGCCGAACTTTGTTGGATATCAATTCTTCTCGATTCAGCTATGAACGTACAAAAAATAAGTTGGTCTACTATAATATTATTTTTGACATTTATGAGGTGTATAGACAATTGGGCGCTTCCCGAATTACCGAAAATATGACCTTTGATGAAGTAAAAGCGGTATATGATGAAATGTATATTGGGGCCTCATCCGAAGTAAAAAAAATGGATAAGGAAACCCGTCACGGCAATGATGAGGAGGGTTTGGTTAAATGGAACAACCGAATAAAAATAAAATTAAATATTGACAATTTTGCCATGGTTCAATAAACTACTTCATGTATAAAGAGAGATGATCTACTATTACAAAAATCATACTCTTATTTTAAGTTATAATAGAAAGGGTCCCTCCCCGTGCCTTCTCTAGACGCACGGTATTTAATCGCTAACAGTACCCGATTGGGTGTTAACGGTGAGAAGGCCCGTACCCTCATATTCAGAGGTCAACTTGAACAATCGCAATACCCTGTGCCGTGTAGGAAGCCCATAGTCGAAAAAAACCGATATGTGTAAATAGGTGGGCTCTTGGTCCGCTCCTTCATAATGTTGTAGATTCAACTGCCACTTCCCTTTTGGGTCATCGTCTAGAAAAAATTGGGCGCAGGCATATCCCCTAAGCGCTTCGCCGTTTTGCAATCTATTTAGCTTCACGGTATTTGTCCAAGTATCGTACAATGATTCGGGGCTTGCCATTAGAAACCCTATATTAATGTTGTGGTTGCTCCAAGTTAGCAGAACTCGGGTCCGTGAAATTTCAACCCCTGCTTCTTTCTCTAATTTTTCCCAACTTATTTTTTCTTTTTGGGGCTTCAAGGTGTTAAGAGATTCTAGAGTCATCATTAGGTCAGCTCCATATTCGTCAAATGCAATACTATCATTATTCCTGTGGTGCAGATAGCGATCGTAAACTTCCGAGGCTTTTTTATCATTTCCTTTTTCGGCATATACATCCGCCAAATCATAATAGGATTGTGCGGCTGACGGATCAAGCTCTAAAATCTCAAGGAACAGATCCAAAGCTTCGTTCTTCCTTCCCAAAATATCATATCTGTATGCCAGTGACCTTAATACCGCACTATTTTCAGGAAAGCGTTGACGAACCTCCTTAAGGAGCATATCTGAAGTCTTGTCATCTTTCCAGCGCTTTCTAAAATAATCGGCTAAGTCCAAAAAAAAGATTGGGTTTTTCAAGAAAAGTTCTTTGTCTCTTTCCAGTAATCGTTCTGCCACTACAACGGTAGTGGCCTCCCCATAAGCTTCCATGTAATCGGGAGGTTTTGGTGAATAGCCTCTTTGGTCAATAAACAGCTCACTTAGGCTGTCATGCAAAACGGAATTATCATACCGCTTGTCAACCCCAAATTGGTCCATTTGGGTGGTGGCCTTGGTGTTCACTACAATAACACCTCCGGTACCCCTTGGTCCATATCTGGAAATCGCCGCATTGCGCTCGAGTATAGCCACACGGTCAATATCATTTGCTGACAGATATGTTGGCGCTGTCTCTTGTATAAATCCGTCCACATCAAAAATAGCTTTCGGTGGTATGTCCAGTTCATCATCAATGGAAGTAAAAACGATTCTGAACAAATATACCTCAACATCAGGAGCAAAAGGGGGCCTAACAACCCTCATATTAGGACTAAAATTCTTCAAAGAAGATAAAAAATCAGGTCCTATTGCCACCAAATCCGTACCGTTGATAACCCGCAACGCCGATGAAGAACGATCCTTGTCTAAAACTCCACTTGAGGTCTTGATCAAATTTGCGTTTTCGGGATATTCGGCCAAAAAATCTTTTTGCTTTTTGAGTTTCCTTTTCTTTAAGGTCACTTCATCCAATTCAGTTGCCTTTGGGGATAAGACAATTTTTAGTTCTTCTCCCGTTTCCGGCACGTCAATTTCAACACTTCCATATCCCAGGGAAGAGAACACCAAAACCTCGTTGACAAGTGTATATAACGAAAACCATCCGCTTTCATCTGTTTGAGTTCCACGGTCGGTGCCTTTGAGAAGAATATTTACATTTGGAATGGGAGTTTCCCATACATCGGTCACCATCCCTGAAATGGTTTGTTCAGAAGTTTGAGCGTAAAATGGTACTACAAACCATAGAACTAAAAACGCCGACCAATTTTTCATATTCGCATGATTACACAATCTATTTATGAGATAGTCCCGATAAAAAGTTCCGATTACCTGTTATAGTTTCATTTCCGGCACATCTCCATCAAAAAGTAAAGCTCCCTCGGTTGCATTCACTATGTCGGCTACGGAAACCCCGGGTGCTCGCTCAAGCAATTTAAAGCCTCGCGGGGTCACCTCTAAAACGGCCAAATTAGTCACTATTTTTTTTACGCAGCCTACGCCCGTCAAAGGCAATGTGCATTCTTTCAGAAGTTTGGAGTCGCCCGCCCTGTTGGTATGTAACATGGCGACAATAATATTTTCAGCAGATGCCACCAAATCCATAGCGCCCCCCATACCCTTCACCATTTTTCCAGGTATTTTCCAATTAGCAATATCTCCATTTTGGGCTACTTCCATGGCACCCAAAATAGTTAAATCAACATGTTGCCCTCTAATCATTCCGAAACTGGTCGCCGAATCAAAGAAGGAGGCTCCTGGCAGCGTCGTAATAGTTTGTTTACCCGCGTTAATGATATCGGCATCTTCCTCTCCTTCAAAAGGAAATGGGCCCATGCCCAGCACACCATTTTCGCTTTGAAATTCTATCTCAATGTCATCACGGACAAAATTGGCCACTAAGGTGGGAATCCCTATACCCAAATTGACATAATATCCGTCTTTAACTTCTTGTGCTATTCGTTTTGCGATTCCGTTCTTATCCAACATGGTCATTAATATCAGTTTCGTTTACGCACCGTGCGCTGCTCTATACGCTTTTCATAGTTCTTCCCTTGAAAAATTCGCTGAACAAAAATACCCGGGACATGAATTTGATTAGGATCCAATTCCCCTGCAGGCACCAATTCTTCTACTTCTGCAACAGTAATCTTTGCAGCACCACACATGCACGAATTAAAATTTCGCGCTGTACCCTTAAATATTAAATTTCCTGCCTCATCACCTTTCCAGGCTTTTACAAACGCGAAATCAGCTCTAAAAGCATCTTCGAGCACGTACATTTTACCATTGAATTCACGGGTTTCTTTGCCTATGGCCACTTCCGTACCATAGCCAGCCGGAGTGTAAAAGGCCGGAAATCCTGCTTGGGCCGCCCGACATTTTTCAGCTAGGGTTCCTTGCGGCGTTAATTCAACATCAAGTTCCCCGCTTAACATCTGACGCTCGAACTCTTCATTTTCGCCCACATAAGATGAAATCATTTTCTTTATCTGGTGCTTTTTCAGCAAAAGTCCCAATCCAAAATCATCGACTCCTGCATTATTTGATATACAGGTCAGGTTTTTTACGCCTATACGCACCAATTGAGCTATCATGTTCTCAGGAATGCCACAGAGACCAAAACCGCCCAACATGAAAGTCATTCCATCTTGAACGTCAACCATGGCGTCTTCTACACCGGAAACCGTTTTACGAATCATTTCGCTTAATTTTATTAATTACAAACGCATCTTGCATGTCTTTAAAATACCACTTTTTTTACAACCCGTGAAGCAAAAATCAGAAATATTGGGAAAGCAATTAGCGATTGGAAATACATAAACAATTCCAAGATAATTTAGCAAAGGTTCAGAACCTGTGCCAGCCATTACGAAGACTAATTAAGACGTAATGAATCTGCTAGAAGTAGGTGTTCCTAAACCGAAAGACTTTAAATAGGAAATACCAGACTGAATTGTCTCTAAAAATCCAAATCGTCCAAATCATCACCTGGATCAACTTCCTCATTAGTATCGTTACCAGTCTTTGAACAGTCGACATTTATAGATAGGTTTTCCGGTTTCGGAAATTCTCCATCCGATATTCCGAGGTCCTTTTCTGTGTAATTTTTCTTCATATAAAGACCCCAAATGGGTAAGGCCATGGAGGCGCCTTGACCATATCTCAGACTCGAAAAGTGTATTGCTCGATCTTCTCCACCAACCCACACACCAGTAACCAGATTTGGAACCATTCCCATAAACCATCCATCACTTTGGTTCTGTGTTGTGCCCGTTTTTCCTGCAATAGGATTAGTGAATCCATACGGATAACCCGTTATAATCTCTTTATACTCCGTAGCATTCTTTTGGTAGCTATGACGTAATCTTGTTCCAGAACCTCCCTCGGTTACCCCTTCCATAAGATTCAACATCGCATAAGCTACATCTTTACTTAATACATCCTTTGTTTCAGGAACATATTCGTAAAGCACGGTACCATTTTTATCTTCAATTCGTGTTACCATTATCGGCTTGACGTAAACACCTTGATTTACAAAAGCACCATAGGCCCCAACCATCTCGTAGAGGTTTACGTCAGGTGTTCCTAAGGCGATGGAAGGTACTTCTGGAATTTCTCTGGTAAATCCTAAGTTTTTTACAATAGAGACCACTGATTTGGGCCCCACTCTATCGATTAATTGGGCCGTAACTGTATTTACTGAATTAGCGAGCGCCTTTTTTAACGTATACATTTTTCCCGAATATTTACCATCGGCATTCTTCGGACACCATTTTTCAGGATTGCCGTGTTTTCCCGCTTCTATGCAATATAGCATGTCAGGCAAGGAATCACAGGGTGATAGGCGTAGCTGATCAATGGCCGCTGCGTATACGAAAGGTTTAAATGTCGAACCCGGTTGGTGAGACCCCTGATAAACACCATCATATTGAAAATGTTTGTAATCTACTCCACCGACCCAGGCCTTTACATGGCCTGTCTGGGGTTCCATAGACATCATCGCTGTTCTTAAAAAAGTCTTGTAGTACCTAATGGAGTCCATCGGGGTCATTATCGTATCTTTCTCACGTGTTTCACTATTCCAGTCGAAAACGGTCATGTCGACTTTCTTGGTAAACGATTCGCGAATTTCTTTTTCAGACTTTCCGTTTGCCTTCATTCCACGCCAGCGAGGGGAATTTTTCATAGCTCGCTCCATAATACGATTGATTTCGCTTTTGTCTAAATCTAAAAAAGGAGCTGTGGCATTGCGGTCAGGTGTATTCTGATGAAAAAACTCGGCCTGTAATCTTTTCATATGTTCACCGACCGCATCTTCGGCGTTTTGTTGCATGCGCGAATCTATGGTTGTGTATATACGCAGACCATCTAAATAAAGATTCCATTTATCCCGTTGCCCTTTAAGTGCAGGTTTGGGATTTTTCTTAATCCAACTATTCATAAAGCCTTGAAGGTACATTCTAAAGTAAGTGGCAATACCATCGCGGTGAGATTCAGGATTATAATTCAAGTTAATCTCCATCGCTTGCAATGAATCTTTCTCCGAATCATTGATAAATTCATATTTTGCCAATTGGCTCAATACTAGATTCCTTTTTTTCCAAGTAATTTCTTCGCGTCGTAAAGGGTTATAATAGGAGGAATTCTGTAACATCCCTACCAACATGGCCGATTCCTCGATTTTTAAGTCTTTAGGTTCTTTTCCGAAATAAATTCTAGAGGCCGAACGAATACCATCGGCGTTGTTACCAAAATCATAGATGTTTAAGTACATCTTCATAATCTCTTCTTTGGTATAGCTCCGCTCCAAACGCGTTGCGATGACCCATTCCATCGCTTTTTGCTTTATAGTCTCGAATTTGTTTCTTGAACGAACACCGACAAATAATTGGCGGGCCAACTGCTGTGAAATGGTGCTCGCTCCTCCACGTTTGCCTAAAAAGAAAAGTGCCCGTAATGTTCCATACCAATCGATACCCGAGTGTTCCCGAAAACGAACATCTTCACTGGCAATCAAAGCATCTACTAAATTCTGAGGTAAATCCTCGTAGGAAACATCAGTACGGTTATCATCCAAATAAAACTTTCCCAATAACTCTCCATCAGAAGAAATAATCTGCGATGCCAGATTGGTCTGTGGGTTTTCCAAAGACTCAAAAGTGGGCAATTCACCAAAGGCGCCCCAAGACGCCAATAAAAATAGTGCGGCCACAGCGAAAATACCTGTGACGAACAATATCCAGAACCATTTAATGAATTTCCAAAAACTTTGGTCCGCTTTTTTCTTATTGGCCCCTGCCATATTTTTACTCATTACTTTTTACAATTTCAAAACCTACATCAGTTATACCTGGCAAATTGGCTATGCCATCAACACTGCCATTTTTTCGCATTGCATGTGAAACACTCAATGTATATACGCCAGAAGACGGAAAAACGATGTTTTCTTTATACCAAAGTTTGTTTTCTTTAATACTTCCGTGACCTGTACCCAGCCATGTACCATCTGGTAGGGCCATTTCATACTCTAATGTATCCTTAACGGTTTCTCCACTAGGAAAATTGAGTTCAGCTATTAAAAAAAGATTGCTGTAAGGAAAAGTTGCGTCATTTCGAACGTTAATAAACATATCATGACGCTGAATTGTATCAACTTCCGAAAACGTAAATTCAATCGTGTGGTCTTTGTTCCACTGTCCTTTATCTGTGGCTTTGTATTCTGAAACCAATAATGCATCATTACAAGAAATACAGCATATAAGGACGACTAAGACAAACAAGTTTTTAGGCATTTTTTGGACGTCTTTTTCTATTGTTCCTTCTCTTCTTGTTCTTATTTCTATTATTTCTGCCTTTTGGTCTATCAAATCGCGTAAGACTATCTTGCCCGACGACATTTTCAAATACCACTTTTTCTTCGACCGTATTCTCAATCGCATATTCTTCAAGGCTTGCTACCTTTTCTTTCTTTTTGTTCTTCTCTAAGATCTCCTTTACCTGCTCTTTCGAAAGGGCATGCCAATTTGCAGGATCTTCTTTGTAGGAGAACCATAGTGTAGCTTTGAAAATATCGGTTTTTTGACAGAATGCCATTCCCTTTTCAGTGTGAAGCCTAGTATCCGATGATGGAAAATCTTTTAAGGCATCGAGATACATGTCCAGTTCATAATTCAAACAGCACTTGAGCTTACCACATTGCCCGGCGAGTTTTTGTGGATTAAGGGAGAGCTGTTGATATCGTGCAGCCGAAGTACTCACCGATCTGAAGTCTGTCAACCAAGTAGAGCAGCAAAGCTCACGACCACAAGACCCAATGCCTCCCAAACGTTGGGCTTCTTGACGATAACCTATTTGGCGCATTTCGATTCGTATACCGAAAGCCTTGGCCATGTCTTTGATCAGTTGTCGAAAATCGACACGCTCCTCAGCCGTATAATAGAACGTAGCCTTAGAACCGTCACCTTGAAATTCCACATCTGAAATTTTCATTTTCAGTTTTAGGATAATGGCTATTTCCCGTGCCCGCTTTTTAATTTCTTCTTCGCGATTTCTACATTTTTGCCATTTATCGATATCGCTTTGTGATGCCTTTCGATACACTTTCGGAAGAGCATCATCTTTGAAGTCGACCTTTTTCCTTTTCATCTGTACTTTGACCAGTTCGCCCACTAAGGTCACCATACCAATGTCATGACCTGATTGTGCCTGTGTGGCAACAATGTCTCCAATGGAAAGGGAAAGGTTTTCACTATTCCGGAAAAATTCCTTTCTACTATTTTTAAAACGCACCTCTACACAATCAAACTGCATTTCCCCATTTGGAGGCGACATATTTGAAAGCCAATCAAAAACCGTTAATTTATTACAACCGTCAGTACCGCAAGTCCCATTGTTCTTGCACCCGCGCGGTTGTCCATCCTTGTCGGTTGAACAACTGCTACAACCCATATTTTATATCTTGATTCAACAAAAACCAAACGTTCTTGTCAAAAAAGGTTCATACTATTCTTAAAAGTAAAGGTAGTGTTTTTTGTATAGGAAAGAAAGTAGTTTTGAATGAGGTGGCTTGTTCACCATTTCTCATTGCCCCTTGTCTTTTTGGCCAAGAAGTCTTAAAGACATTCAAAAAATATCAATCTATCTGTTAACTAGCTTATACCCCGTTAACCATTTTTCATTTCTTATACTTCAATACTGCAGATCGGCCTTTTTTAAAAATTTTATTGCTCACTTCTTTCCCTTTTCTAAGTTTTTTTTGCTCTTCGTAAGGCAATGCATGTATTTCCTTGCAGTCTAGCGAACAGCAATCATCCATTTTTTCGGCACAATCTTCGCATTGAATAAATAAAAGGTGGCATGCCTTATTGGCACAATTCACATGGGTATCACATGGGTCGCCACATTGATGGCAGTGGGCAACAACATCATCGGAAATGCGCTCACCACGCCGGTGATCGAAAACAAAATTCTTGCCCTTGAATTTGTTCTCAAGTTTTTTGTTCTCTACCTGTCGGGCATAATCTATTATACCACCTTCCAATTGGTACACTTGCTTAAAACCTTTATGCTTATAATAAGCGCTGGCCTTTTCGCAACGAATGCCCCCAGTACAGTACATCACAAGCTTTTTATCTTCTTTGTGATTCGCCAAATCGTTTTCGATAAGATCTAACGAATCGCGGAAGGTATCTACATCA
Source organism: Kriegella aquimaris (assembly GCF_900103215.1). Taxonomy (GTDB): domain Bacteria; phylum Bacteroidota; class Bacteroidia; order Flavobacteriales; family Flavobacteriaceae; genus Kriegella; species Kriegella aquimaris. The sequence continues at coordinate 117,854 of NZ_FNGV01000005.1, read as the reverse complement.
GGAGTAATGGCATTTTTAAAATGCCCTATTTCACTCTCGTAATGATTACGCATATCGACTAAAATCGTATCGGGATCCTCAATAAGTTCGTTAAATTGTTCGGCACCAACATGAATGCCTTTGTTCGTAACGTCAAACGTATTGTCATTAAGCCCATCTGCTACTATTTTTCTGCGCACTTTCACTTTAAGCTTTAAAAACGACTTATTATTTTGCTCGATGGCAATATTAAGGCGTACGTTTTCTAAAAAGTAAATACTATCAAGATGCTCTTTGAAATTCTCAAAATTTAGAGCAGGCACGGAAAGCTGAGCATTTATTCCCTCATTAGCCACATAAATTCTGCCCAGAACGTCAAGTTCGTTCCAATGGATAAACAAATGGTTTCTAAAAATTACGGGGTTGCCGATATGTGCATATTTGTAGAAAGAGATGGTCAGGCGCTCTTGCCCTGCTTCTTCAATAAGCGTCTCCCTTTCTTTTGCACTTAAGGTATTGTACAGTTGCATGCTATACGAATCGTTTAAGTTAAAGAATGACTAAAGTGCAAATATAATAAATGTTCACAAAAGCTTCGGGTGCATTGTGCTCACAAAACCAACGGCGGCTCAGACCACCCTTTAAAATATTCTGAATGGGAAATACTAAAAAAAAGAGTCCCGATGTAATCGAGACTCTTCATTGGCCAGTCCATTTTTTTCTTTTTCATAGCATTCTTCAAAGATGCAAAAGGAAAAGGCCATAAAATCCATCGCATTTTAAAGCGATGGCATACATATAAAATTGAGTTAGTATATGCTATTTTTAAATTAGATGCATTTAAGACAGAAAGGTTGCGTCCGACAAAAAATTTTCTCCTCAAAAAAAATAATTCGACCTCCAAAAGAGTTGGAGCAATAGCATTCACAAGGTAAAGTTTTCGTTCACTTAAACCCCATTATCTCTTGCAGCAAGATTATAATAGTCGATTCTTAAAATCTATTCGATATTTTAGAAAATAAGGGATATAAGTGGTTTTATGCCAAAAGAAATAGTAATTTAGCTTCCCTAAAATTCAAATAATGAGTTCCGAAAAAGACGCAAAATTAAAGGCCTTAAAATTGACCCTTGACAAGCTGGATAAGACCTATGGCAAAGGTGCAGTAATGAAAATGGGTGATAGTATCGTGCAAGACGTAGAGGTGATTCCATCGGGCTCTTTAGGTCTGGACATTGCCCTCGGAGTAGGTGGATATCCGCGAGGTAGAGTTATTGAAATATATGGTCCTGAATCTTCTGGTAAGACTACACTAACACTTCATGCCATGGCCGAGGCGCAAAAAAATGGTGGCATTGCTGCCTTTATTGATGCTGAACATGCTTTTGATCGTTTTTATGCACAGAAATTAGGTGTTGACATCGATAATTTGATTATTTCACAACCAGATAATGGTGAACAGGCGTTAGAGATTACTGATAACCTGATTCGTTCGGGCGCTATTGATATCGTTGTTATCGATTCTGTTGCAGCCCTTACACCAAAAAGTGAAATCGAAGGTGAAATGGGGGATTCAAAAATGGGCCTTCATGCTCGGTTAATGTCACAGGCCCTGCGAAAATTAACCGGCTCCATTAGCAAAACCAATTGTACCGTTATCTTCATTAACCAACTGCGTGAAAAAATTGGGGTGATGTTCGGTAATCCTGAAACCACAACAGGCGGTAACGCTCTTAAATTCTATGCTTCCGTTCGACTTGACATTAGAAGGTCTACACAAATTAAAGACACAGATGGTGCCGTTCAAGGGAACAAGACCCGCGTTAAGGTTGTGAAGAACAAAGTAGCTCCTCCATTCAGAACTACCGAATTCGATATCATGTATGGTGAAGGAATTTCAAAAGTCGGTGAAATTATTGATCTGGGCGTACAGTATGAAATTATCAAAAAAAGTGGTTCATGGTTCAGTTATGGAGACACCAAGCTCGGACAAGGAAGAGATGCAGTAAAAGCACTTCTCAATGATAATCCCGAACTCTTTGAAGAATTGGACGGAAAAATTCGGGAGGCAATCGCCGCTATAAAATAAATATTGTTGACAATAGCAAAGTCGGTAAAACATTAGAAATTGTGCCGATTTTGGTCATTTTATAATTAAAAAAAAGCCTCAATCAAATTGAGGCTTTTTTTATATCTCCGCCCGGCATAAACGCAACCTTTTCACAGTAATTACATCTTAGAAATAAACTAATTGTAATATGAAAAGGTTAAATTTGATTTTCTGTGCCATTGTGCTTTTTCTCACCTTGGGCGCATGTAGTTTAGACGATGACGGAGCGAATTTCCATTATGAACCATTGCAGATTACCAATGTAGAGCTTCCCGAATCATTCGACCTAAATGAAGTGTATAATATTAAAGTAAAGCTTTTACGACCAGACGATTGTACATTGATCGAAGGGTTCGATGTAACTAGGGGCGATTTGACTACCCGTAACATCGTAGCCATCGGTGCCATACTTGACAATAAAGATTGTATTGCACTGAACCAAGAAGTAGAAGATTCTTTTAGATTTGAAGTATTATATAACGACACCTATCTTTTTCGGTTTTATTCTGGGGAAGACGAAAATGGAGAACCCCAGTACATCGAAGTTGAAATACCGGTAAATTAAACCAATATTAATAGCTAACCCATAGTTTGAGTCTGGACGAGCTAATACAGAGTTGCAGAAAAGGCGACAGAAAGGCACAAGAACAGTTATATCGAAAATACGCCGATATACTGTTCGGTATTTGCCTTAAATATTCGCGCAATAAAACGGAGGCTGAAGACAACCTTCACGATAGCTTTATTACCATTTTCGAAAAAATCGAACAGTACAAATCAAAAGGGTCTTTTGAAGGTTGGATGAAACGTATAACCGTAAACACGGTATTACAAAAGTATAGAAAGGAAGAACACCTCAGTCTCGTCTCCGAAAACACAGAGGAAGAAACATATGTAGAATCAGGTTATGTCGATGTGAGCTTAGAGACTCTTTTAAACCATATTCAAAGTCTTCCAAACAAGTATAGAACAACCTTTAACCTCTATGTGCTTGACGGATACTCGCACAAAGAAATAAGCGAACTTTTGGGCACATCGCCCGGAACATCAAAATCAAATCTTGCTCGCGCAAGAAGTATTTTAAAAGAAAAAATCGAAACCGAAATCAACAGGTCAATAATCGGCGTACTGATTATTGCATTTGGAAGTATGATGTGACCCTTTTTTGGGTACTCATACAAAACACAAAGTAATATTAGGATGGGCAAAAAGAACTTAGACAAGTTGTTCCAAGAAAAGTTCAAAAACTTTTCAGAGGTTCCTGACGAAAAAGTCTGGCAACAGATAACGGCGTCATTGGATAAAAAGAAAAAATCGAAAAAAATCGTCCCATTGTGGTGGAAACTCTCTGGTGCTGCTGCCGTTTTAGGTTTTTTTATATTCATATTAAACCCGTTTGAAAGTACTTCGGACAAGGAAAATCCTGCTACCATAACGAACGTTGAAAAACCCGTAGAGAAAGAAGATTCGCAAGAACGCCAACATATTTTGGGGAATACCGATTCAACAGAAAATGAAGTTGTTGATGTGGCTAAAGAAAGCCAGAAAAATGATTTCGACACCCCAGAGGACAATTCTTTGCTTGAAAGGAAAGTTGACAAAAATACTGTCGTGACTTCCAAAACGGGAAAAGAAAAGCTAAAAACCACACCACAAGACTTAGGGAATCAAGAAGCAGAGATTGTTCAAAACAATGAGCCAACCCTGGCCAGCGAAGAAAAAGAAGGGTTTGTTAAGAAAGGGAAAAACAAGAATATTGCTATTTCAAACCAAAAGGGAAATTTAGTAGCTGTGAATAATGAGGAAGAAGAGAATGCCTCAAGAACCCTAACTATTGAAAAAGACACTACAAGGCCTACTTCGGAAAATATTGACCCAAGCACCGCTAACTTGAATCGTCAGGCCATAGCGCAAATCGAAGAAGAAAATTCCGAGATTGAGGAAGAACTAAAGAAAAAGAAATCAATATTTGATGAGATTGAAGCATCAGAAGAAGAAAAAATAGTCGAAAATAAAGACGGGAAATGGGCCGTTGGTGCCAATGTAGCCCCGGTTTATTTTAATTCATTTGGTGATGGTTCTCCAATACATTCCAGTTTTGCGCCTAATTCAAAATCAGGTAATATCAATATGAGTTACGGACTTTCGGTTTCTTACCAAATAAGTAAAAAATTAAGTCTTCGTTCAGGAGTAAATAAGGTTGATTATGGCTATAATACCAATGATATTGAATTTTCATCCTCCTTGGCAAGTTCTACGAATGGAGAGATTACTAATATCAACTATATCCAAACTTCCGAGAATTTGGTAGTTGAAAGTGTCGAGAAGTCGAGTAACGGTTTGGTTCAAAAAGATGCTTTCGTTGAAATTGCCCGCGACGGTGTTATGGCGCAACAATTTGGTTATTTGGAAATTCCTATGGAGTTAAATTATGCGCTGATCGATAATAAGTTCGGCATTGACTTGGTGGGCGGAATAAGTTCACTGTTTTTAATTGATAACTCTGTAGCTTTGACCTCGGGTGAATTAACTACCGAAGTAGGGGAGGCCAATAATCTCAACACTGTCAATTTCAGCACCAATGTCGGTTTCGGACTAAATTATAAAGTAACCCCTAAAATAAGGTTGAACGTAGAACCGGTTTTCAAATATCAATTGAACACCTTTTCGAATACGGCAGGTGATTTTCAACCCTTTTCTTTAGGTATCTACAGCGGGCTCAACTTTAAATTTTAGTGTGATATACTCTAATAATAATAGATGTATTGTACAGAACTTGCGCAATACAAGACGAAGACTATCGGCATAATAAACCATCCGGTATTTTGCTATTAACTCTTTTTCTTTCTTTTTTTAATCCTTGAAATGGCATAAAACCAAAACTTTATGCGCTCCTTTTTTTGTATCTTACCCTAGCGTGAAATTCCATAACATACCTAAAAATGAGATTCGTCCTTTGTCCAAGGTTCTATATTTCTATATTATTATTCTCCATATTTTCATGTTTCTCGCAATCCACTAAAGAAACAGAAACGCCCAATATTGTAATCATCATGGCCGATGACATCGGCTTCTCCGATATTGGATGTTATGGAGGGGAAATCGAAACCCCTAATATAGATTTTCTAGCCAATGGGGGTATGCGTTTTTCCACATTCTATAATATGGCTAAATGCAACCCGACACGTTCATCGCTACTCACAGGTCTTTACAATGGAGGCAACGGGGCCGTACACTTGGCACACCTGACCAAACAAGCGGGATATACCAATATTATGAGCGGCAAAGAGCATTTTGACTCTTGGGTGCCAGACTACTGCAAGGCCGAATATGTTTTCGATAAGTCTTTTCAGTTTTGGGCCACTACGGAATATTTCCTACCGCCTTCCGGTGCATTCGAAAGGCCCTTTTATCTCAATGGCAGCGAACTCGCTGCAAATGAAATCGAGCATACCCGTTCACCTATGTACAAGACCGACTTTATTACGGATTATGCCCTAAAATGGTTGGAGGATACTTTTGAAAACCAGAATCCCTTCTTCTTGTATTTGCCCTATCATGCCGCACACTACCCATTACAGGCTCGACCTGAAGATATTGCCAAATATCGAGGCACCTATCGCAAAGGATGGGACACATTGCGACAGGAACGGTTTAAGCGAATGCAGCGGATGAAAATTCTTCCGGAAAACGCAAAACTCAGTCCTGCACAAGGTAATCTGAATACGTCACGCGGACCACTAATACCGAGTTATACCGATTATTATCCATGGGAAAGTCTGTCTGAGGCACAACAAGATTCCCTTGACCTTGAGATGGCCGTGTATGCTGGTATCATTGACCGAATGGATCAAAACATAGGAAGGGTTTTGGATAAACTCCGGCAAAGTGGTAAACTAGAAAATACCTTGATCTTGTTTTTGGTAGATAACGGAGCCTGTCCATTTTACACCAACAAAATCAAAGATGTACAACCTGGACCCAGCAATTCATATTGGAGCCTACGATCCACTTGGGCCAATCTGTCGAACACTCCTTTTAGACAATACAAGCAAGCTGGTCACGAAGGTGGCAGCCGCACTCCTTTTATTGCTTACTGGCAGAATAAAATCAACCCCGGCACTATAAGCGCACAACCCGGACATGTGGTCGATATTGCACCCACCTTATTAGAGATTCTGCAAACGCAGTATCCAGATTCCATTGATGGACACGCCAGCCTTAAGCTCCACGGCCGTTCATTGTTACCCATATTTAAAGGGGAACAGCGTGAACAGCCCGACTATTTCATTTCTGGCCTTGACAAGTTCAGAATGTTTAGAAAGGGAGATTATAAAATTGTGCGTCTTAACGGCGGTTCTTGGGAATTATACAATCTGAAAGAAGACCCTACAGAATTAAATAATCTCGCCGTTACTTTTCCCGAGAAGCTAGGTCAACTTAAGAAAGATTACCACGATCTTGAACCACAAATGAAATAAATTGGTATAATGGTTATCGATTTTTCTGCAACTCCGTTAAAATAACTTCCCTTACCTGCTCTCGTAACATAACTTTGTCTTCCCCATCTAACATTCCAGTTTCAAAGAACTTGTGCACTTTGGCTCGAATCGTCCCAGGCCCACCACTAAAAAATGTAAACGAGAAACGTGTTTTATTATCGTAAAATGTAATGGGCACTACGGGAATCTTATGCCCTATGGCCATTTTAAAAGCTCCATCCTTAAAGTCGTCCAACACGACGGTTTCATCATCTGGCACTCCGCCCTCGGGGAAAATACAAATACTCAACCCTTGATTTAGTCGCCGTTGCGCTCTTCGATATACCCCTGTTCTACTTTTAGCATCTTCCCTGTCGACCATAATGCAGACACGTTTATAAAAAAACCCAAACAATGGAATTTTTGCCAATTCTTTCTTACCGATAAACACAAAAGGGTTTTTGCTCACTTTCAGCATAAGCATTATATCTAGCATGCTTGTGTGATTGGCAACCAACATATAGCTTTTTCTTCTAATGATTTGCTGTTCATAAATAACTTTAGGAGGACACCCCATACCATACAGAATCGGGATTGCCCATAGGTTTCGCGCCATCCAAAAAAACTGTGGGTACGTTTTTTCCGATATTGTTGTCACTAGTAAAAACGGAAAAAATACGAAAATGGGAAGTGCAACAAGTATATAAAACCAAATTCGATAAATCGCTTGGCCGGTTTTTTTTAAGGTGGAAAGCATAAGGTCAAAAGTAGCAATATAATTGTGATTTCTTTTACCTTTGCTCCTTATTGAAAAAGAACTCATGGCACGAATATTAACAGGCATACAAAGTACGGGCACACCACATTTGGGTAACATTTTAGGTGCGATAATGCCCGCAATTAAAATGGCGCAAGACCCAGAAAACGAATCTTTTCTTTTTATTGCAGATATGCATTCGTTGACCCAGATAAAAGATGGAAGCACTTTACGCAATAACACCTACGCCATTGCGGCTACTTGGCTTGCCTTTGGTCTTGACATAGAAAAAACCGTTTTTTATCGTCAGAGCGACGTGCCTCAAACGACCGAACTCGCTTGGTACCTTAGTTGCTTTTTCCCTTATCAGCGATTGACTCTTGCTCATTCATTTAAAGATAAAGCAGGCCGTTTGGAAGATGTAAATGCAGGACTCTTCAATTACCCGATGTTGATGGCAGCCGATATTTTGCTATACGATGCCAATATCGTTCCAGTAGGTAAGGACCAATTACAACATTTGGAAATAACCCGCGACGTTGCCTCGCGTTTTCATGCGCAAATGGGTGAAACATTTATACTGCCCGAAGCCAAAGTTCAAGAAGAAACAATGTACATACCGGGCACCGATGGCCAAAAGATGAGCAAGAGTATGGGAAACCTCATTAGTCTTTTTCAAACCGATAAAAAATTACGCAAACAGATTATGGGCATACAAACCGACAGCACGCCCATGGAAGACCCCAAAGACCCTGATACCGATAATGTATTCGCTCTTTACAAAATTTTGGCCTCAGCGGAACAGATTGCTGAAATGCGTTCGAATTATCAAAACGGAAATTATGGCTATGGCCATGCGAAACAGGCGCTCTATGAACTTATCGTCGAACAGTTTGGCGAGGCTCGTGAAAAGTATGATTATTATATGAATCATTTAGATGAAATAGACAGTGCCTTGGCCTTAGGTGCAGAAAAAGCTCAAAAAGTAGCCAATGGGGTACTGGAGCGAGTTCGGAAAAAAGTGGGTTATTGATTTTAATCTGATTTTATGAAGCGATTTTTATGTTATGCCTTACTTCTCCTATGGGGAGGAGTTATTTATTCCCAAACGGAAATCACTACGAACGAACTCAAGGAACATATTGCCTTTTTAACTTCCGAAGCGAATGCGGGAAGGTATCCCGGTGGAGCTAAAAACAAAAAGATCGTTCGGTATATTCAACAGGCTTTTAAAGATGCTGGTGCGCTTCCCCTGAAAAAATCATACAAACAGTCGTTTAAAGCACAACTACGTACTGAAAAAGAGGTTGTTGATAAACCTATCGCCAAAACTTGGAACGTCATTGCCATAATACCGGGCAATGACCCAGAACTAAAAGATGAGTACGTGGTCTTGGGCGCACATTACGATCATTTGGGCCTCGGAGGGCCTTCTTCAAAATCGGATAAAAAAAATACGATTCATTATGGGGCCGATGATAACGCTAGTGGCACGGCAGCCCTTCTTGAGATTGGAGAAAAGCTTGTAAGTCAAAAAAGCCTTCTAAAACGCAGCGTGCTGTTGGTCGCCTTTGGTGCCGAAGAACAAGGTCTTTTAGGGAGTAAGAATTTTGTTGAACACCCTCCTGTTCCACTTTCCCAAATAAAACTAATGATCAACATGGACATGGTCGGAAGATTGAACGATGGCAAACAAGTTTATATGGGCGGAGCAGGCACCTTTCCCAATGGTGTTGAACTCATGAAAAATTTAGGGGAACAATGTGAATTGAACCCTGTTGTTCACGCTGGGTCGGTAGGAGGGTCTGACCATGTGTCTTTTTACAAAAAGGGGATTTCTGTTTTGGGAATTCATACTGGGGGTCATCCTCAGTATCACACACCTGAAGACACCTTAGAGTTAATTAATCTTGAGGGCGAGCGTCTGGTCTGTGAATATATTTATCGCACCATCTTAAAAATCGCGACGACCTCTTATAAGATGCATTTCATACCCCAAGATTAGGAAACGGAATGAAAATCGGTATAAGTGAAAAACGATTTTCAATTTAATCAAACCGACCAAGTAGTCGCTTTTGTAAATTCATTAAAGGAGACCAGTAATCCCTGCAAAGATGAGGCGATAGCATTGTTCGACGAACTACATAAAACACTCTTTGATAGCTAATGAATAATTAAAAACAGACCCATTGGTTTGTCATAGTTCGTTGAATTTACCGACAAACTATGTTCTTTGGGTTTTTAAATAACAATATCGGGGATAGTTTATAAAAGACCGATGCTGATTTGCATCATTTACTGACCTTCTATTGAAAGTAATTCCATTTCAAAAATCAAGGCGGCGTAGGGTGGAATCATTCCATTACCCGCACCTCGTGGCCCATACCCAAGATCTTGCGGTACATATACTTTCCATTTTGAGCCTACCGGCATTAATTGTAAGGCTTCTTGCCATCCTTGAATTACACCGGTTACACCTAAGGTAGCAGGTTCGCCACGGTCTATTGAACTGTCGAAAACCTTTCCATCTATCAACATTCCTTTGTAATGCACGCTTACGTGGTCAGTACTTTCAGGAATGACGCCCTTGCCTTCTGTTAATATTTCATATTGCAATCCACTTTCAGTAGTAACCACTGTAGGTCTCTTCGCGTTTTCAGCTAAAAACAACTCTCCTTCGGCACTTTTTTCTTTCGCTTCAGCTTCCTGCATTTCCTGAAACCTGCTTTGAACAATGCCCATGGCTTCTTCGACCGTTATCTTCTCTTCTTCCTTCATAACGTCTTCTATCGCTACGGCCACCACATTGTAGGGTAACGAATCAAAACCAGCTGCCTTCAAATTATTGGTCATGACAACTCCAAAAGCATAGCTGAATTTATGAAGGTCATTTTCAAGGTTAACCTCTTTTGCTTTTTCTAAAGCGTTTAATTCAGACCTAATTTCAGTAGCTTCAGCCTTTAATTTCGCAACTTCGTTTATTAAATCTTTCTTTTTTTGCGCATAAGTGGTGGTCCCTATTAAAAACGCAACTAATACTATAAAGCTCTTGTTCATTAATGATACTAATTATTGAAAGATTGAATTAAAAGGTCAAAAAAATTTCAGCAAAGATACCTTTTTTCAAAAACCAACCAACCAGTTGCTCTCGACTTTTCCGTTTCATTGATGTCGGCATAGCTTTTTGCTGAATAACCATATTTGAATACCAAAAAATTTAAGATGGGACATTATCTAATTTTCACCTAAGCCTACCTAATGATCAGTTTGTTATTTTGCTCCGATTACGAGTTTTAAGTAAGAGGGAATATTAATGCGAAAACGGTGCATACATTATAGCATGACGCGAAAACCTTGAAGAAAAGACATTGAATTATATTGCTTCGAACAATTTCCCCGGCAAGGGTCGTATAAGCCCTTTCATCTCCATGTTCAAAAGCGTTGATGAAACTTTAAAAACAGGTAATTGGCATTCGAGGGCTACACTATCTAACATTTGTTTCCCTTCACGCTGTAAATAAGTGTAAATAGATTTTTCGGTTTCATTCAATTCGACGAACAACTGCTTCTGAATAGATTTAGTTTCCATACTTTCAATTTCCCAGTCAAGCAAATAGATTAAATCGGCTGCCGAGGTAATCATGTGTGCTTTCTGCTGCTTGATGAGGTTATTGCAACCAATACTAAACTTATCGCCCGCCCGTCCGGGTACGGCAAACACATCACGATTATAACTGTTGGCAATATCAGCAGTGACCAAACTGCCTCCCTTTTCCGCTGATTCGACAACCACGGTTGCCTCGCTCATACCCGCAATTATGCGATTACGTTTCAAAAAGTTTTCGCGATCAGGTTTGCTAGTGCTCCAAAACTCTGTTAAAAAACCTCCGTTTTTCTCAACGTCTCTTTGGTATTTCGAATGCGCCTTTGGATACATTTGATTCAGGCCATGAGCAAGACATGCAATAGTTTGTAGCCCGTACTTTATTGCCATTCGCTGTGCACATATATCTACCCCATAGGCAAATCCACTAATGATGATGGGGTCTAAGGGCGCAATTTCCTCAATAAATTTCTCGCAGAAGGCCATGCCATAACTCGTGATATTTCGTGTGCCGACAACGCTTATTATTTTTCTTCCCTTAAGGCTAATATTGCCTCTTTTAAATAATAATATGGGGCTATCAACACAATGCTTTAGATAGGTCGGGTGGTCTTTATCCATAAAATAAGAAAAACCTATGTCGTTGCCTTTAATAAAATCATATTCCGCTTCCGCTGCCTCTAGGTGTTCGGAATCATATAACCCTCTAAGCGTGTGGACTCCTATTCCGTCGATTTTAAGTAATTGTCTCCGCCTATCTTCAAAAACAGCTTCGGGGCTCCCGCAATGAGAAATCAATTTTTTAGCGATTACATCTCCAATATTTGAGACATTTTGTAATCGCAGCAGCGCAATCAGTTCTTCTTTAGAGAGTTGTGAAGCCATCATAGTTATCCACAAATTACAACAAATAATATGTTAATAAAAAGTTGCGCAAAGGCTTTTATAGCACTGTCTTTTTTAGTGATATTTGTATACAATGGGATTAGAACACTATATAGTAGAGCTTTTATATCGATATAATTGCGTGGTTGTACCTGAATTCGGTGCATTTTTAACACAGTTAAAATCATCGACAATACATCAAACCACCAATACCTTTTATCCTCCTTCAAAAACGGTTTCCTTTAATAGTCAGCTTACTTCAAACGATGGGCTATTAGTTTCGCATATGGCAAGTATCGAGAAAATCTCTTATGAGGAAATGCTTAAAAAAGTTATCGATGCTTCCGAAGAATGGAAGCTACAATTGGCAGCTGGAGAACGTTTACGGTTAACCGATATTGGCGAACTTTGGTTAAATGACGAAGGAAAAACACAATTTCAACCGATTACGAAAATTAATTATCTCACAGCTTCTTTTGGATTATCGTCTTTCACATCGACTCCTGTAACAAGGGAAATTTTAAAGAAAGAAGTTGCTCAACTTGAGGAAAAGATTCCCTTTATCATTACTCCTGAAAAACGGGAACAAACGAATTCTAGGTCTTATCTGAAATATGCGGCCGTCATTTTATTGGCTGTTTCTACAGCATTTACTGGACTACGACTGTATAACGAAAACAAGAATAACGATCAATTGGCCAGGGAGGAAGCTCAGGAGCAAGTATCCAAACAAATACAGGAAGCCACTTTTTTCAATACGGCACCAATGGAATTGCCTGCAATTAATTTGGATGTTACCTCAAAAACCAAAGCTAAATCCCAAAAGACCCATCATATTGTGGCCGGAGCGTTTCGCTACAAAACAAATGCCGATAAAAAAATACAGCAGTTAAAAGATCTTGGTTACGATGCTGCATATTTGGGAACTAACCCCTTCGGTCTCCACATGGTTACCTATGATAGCTTTACCGATGCAGAACAAGCGCTTGAATCACTTCACCAAATTAAACGCACCCAATCAAAGGATGCTTGGTTGTTGTCTGTAAAATAACACCTATTTCTTCTTTTATTAAGACCAATAAGTAACGGGACACTGCTATCTTTGTAAAAAAAGTATATGCAATCTAAACGCCCCTGTGAATCACGTACGATAATGACAGACATGGTGCTTCCGAGCGAGACCAATCCGTTGAACAATCTTTTCGGAGGAGAATTGCTCGCGCGTATGGATAGAGCCGCTAGCATTGCGGCAGGGCGCCACAGCCGTCATATAACAGTAACCGCCTCAGTCAACCACGTCGCTTTTAATCAATCGGTTCCCTTAGGTAGTGTACTAACTGTAGAAGCGGCTGTTTCCAGGGCCTTTAGAACGTCCATGGAAGTCTATATCGATGTGTGGATGGAAGATCGCAATACCGGCGACAGAAGTAAGGCCAATGAAGCTATTTATACTTTTGTAGCAGTCGATGAAAGGGGCAGACCTACCGAAGTACCACCTCTTGAGCCCGAAACCGATTTAGAAAAGGAACGCTATGATGCCGCCTTGCGTAGAAAGCAATTAAGTTTAGTCTTAGCGGGAAAAATGAAGCCAAACGATGCTACAGAGTTAAAAGCGTTGTTTATGGGTAAGCAAGACTAAATATGAGGTAAAATCGGTTCGGGTTTTTCGTTTATCTTGTTGCAGAACAATAGTTACAACTGATATACCCATTCTTCAGGGTTCAGCTTAGAAGTGTCTTCATAGAGGTAAAATTTTAACCGTGTTTGTCCATTAAACCGATTGGTATAAATGGTTCCTAGCTCCGTCTTAGTCGAAACCTTGTCTCCCTTTTTCACAAAAAGTTCCGACAGGTTATAATAGGTGCTTATATAGTTTCCGTGTTTTATGGAAACCCCCTTATTACCGCCTGGGACTGCCATGATTGCAATCACCTCGCCTTTGAAAATAGACCTCGCCTTAGCCCCTTGATCCGTGGTTATAATAACCCCATTACTCTCGTGTTTGATCCCCGGATAGACCGCATCGCTGTAAACACCAAAACCTTGACTCTTAATCCCCTTTTCAACAGGCCAAATAAGTTTTCCCTTGTTGGCCGAAAAGCTATTGGCCACCAACATTGCTTCTGGTGTCAAAACAAACTTGCTGGCGCTAAGCGCTTTTTTTCCCGTACTCTTATTGGCCGAAGCTATCGCATCCCGAATCAATTTATCTATTTGTCGCTCAATTTGTTTTGACTCCTGGGTCTTTTTCTTTATAGCCGCGGCATATTTACTTTCATTCTTTCTTATACTTCCCAAAAGCGCCTTTTGATCCTTCATTTCTTTCATCATCTGAGCCTTTGCCTTTCTGTTTTCGGCTATTAATTTCTCCTTTTCCTTACGCTGAACCGTGAGATCTCTGTTCAATTGCGTCAATTCATCAGTTTTCACAACAATCTGCTGCCCCTGCTCCCTTCGGTAATCGGCATATTGCTTCATATATTGCAACCTTTTGAAGGCTTGAATGAAATTTTCAGAAGATAGTAGGAACATCAAACGACTCTGTTTCGAACTGTTTTGATACGACTTTTGTATCATCATGCCATACTCGTCCTTAAGCTCCTTCAAGTCTCCTCGAAGTTTGGAGATACTCGATATATTGCCATTGATTTGTTTATTCAACAAGGCCGATTGTTGGTTAGTGACATTAATCAACTGTTGCCGAACACTCATTTTTTTGTCCAAGGCCTCCATCTGATCCAGAACTGAACCTTTCTCTTTCTTTTCAGCGAACAATAACCGATTGATATCCGTTATTTCCTTCTGAAGTTGCTCCCTCTTAGTTTCAAGTGCTTTTTGCTCTTCTGTCTGTGCCTGCAATCCCACACACAACAAGAAAAAGGTAACCGTGGTAAAAAAAATAATATGTAGTTTCCTATAAATCATCTTTCTTTAATACTATCGCTTTAAACCCTTTAGGTATTTTATATGGAAAAGTCAAAGACTGATTGAATTCGATGTTCCGATATTCGATATCGATTATATTCCGCTTCTCTCCTTCAATGGCAGCAATAGCAACCGATTGGGGTAAAATCCATCGGCTAATTTTCTGATAATCGGTGTAGTTAATTTGCAAAAGCCTCTTTTTTAAAGGCTGTGATAGTTGCTGGGACACAACTTTAAAGTTCTTTGGTTCAATCTGAAACATCGTCTTAAACAGCACCATTGGGTCCTTCGGTTTTAATTGATAGTTTCCCCCAGAAACTGAAGCGCTATACTTTGACTTCCGTAAATCGAACAATGCATCGCCTAACAAAAGGTTCTGCACATTATTAAAATCCAATTCTGTACCCAAAAGATTGTTGAGATACGAGAAATCACCGTCAAAGTATTCATTTTGAAGTTTATTGTAAAAGCTTACCCGTTCAGGGGTAATGTAAGCTTTGACAATACCCAAAGGTGCACTCATCCAAATGGCTTTATCTTTTTCTATTCGAAAACTCACCGATACACCCTGGGACGATTCGCCATCGGAATAATCGATTTTCATCTTTCCGCTCAAGGTTTTAAAACCAACTTGATTTTGATAGTGTGTTCGAATAATTGCTTTGGCAGACAAATTTTCATCCAAAGCGCCATCTCGAACAACTTTAGTCGATTTACAGGAAATTACAAGTATTGCAAAAACGACAAATCGCATGTATTTTAACATGCCTCGAAATAGTTTGACCATTCTTTAAAATCCGGGTTTTATCTTACGAAGATACGTATTTGCCTTCGAAGTGTTATTGAGTGCGGTATAAGCATCCGCCAATACAGCATAAATTTTATTGGAGAGTGAAACATCGTCCAATAAATAATCAAGTGCCGTCTCCAACACTTCAACTGCCTCATTATGTTTGCTCATTTTATGAAGCGCATACCCTTGGGCAAAGTAAAAATAAGGTTGTGAAGGGTAGCTCTCCAAGGCCTCTAACGACACGGACTCAAGCAATGAAAGGCTATCAATAACGATAAGATCATCTACTCGCTTTTTATAGCGTTCCAGCGGATTGAGGCTGCCTCCCTTCGTGGGAGTCAAGGCTATTTTATTATCACTATTTTCGCGTTTTTTTTCAAGCGAATCGCTGATTTTTGCCGAAAGGTCTTCAGTAAATGCATTTCTTTTTAAGAGATTCAATAAAGCCAACGAACTTTCATAGTTCTTTTGTTTGAAGTAGATTAATGCCAGATTCTCTTTCAGCTTATCATTTTCAAAAGGTATAGCTGTTCTTAAATTTTCAACAGCGCCACCTTGCTTTTCAAGAATTTGAACCAAGGTATCTAGATACCATAGATTGGCCGGCTCGGAAACCAAGGCTTCAATACCGTATTCTTGTGCCATGATAAATTGTTTATCTGCCAGATAGGCCTTTGCCAATTCATGGTCGACCACACTGTTGTTTGTGTCGAGCTGTTTGCAATGCAACAAAAGGTTGATCGCCTTATCATAGTTTTCAATACCCTTTTGTTTAAGGGCCTCAAAGAAATTCTCTTGAAATGCATCTGAAAATTCTTCTAAAGAGACCTCGGCACTTTCTTGAACTTCAATTTCTTTTTCTTGGGCATACCCTGTGTCTGGGGTTTGAATCAATCCCAATAGAAAAATAAGTTTAAGAAAGACATTTCTCATTGCAGTATCATAGTCTTTATGTTGAGAGCACAATCTTATCCGACTCCGGTACTCCCGAATCCTCCTTCTCCTCTTGAGGTCTCTGACAGTTCTTGAACTGCCTCCCAAATGGCACGTTCGTGTTTGGCGATGACAAGTTGGGCAATACGTTCCCCATTTTCAATGGTAAAGGGCTCGTTGGACAAATTTACCAAGATAACACCAATTTCTCCTCTATAGTCCGCATCTATTGTTCCTGGAGCATTGAGCACCGTAATGCCCTTTTTAGCGGCAAGACCACTTCTTGGCCGCACCTGAGCCTCAAAGCCAACAGGAAGCTCTATAAACAGCCCTGTTTTGATGATGGCCCGCTCTAATGGTTGTAACGTAACCGATTCTAAAATATTGGCGCGAAGATCCATACCGGCCGAGGCCATTGTTTCGTATTGTGGCAAATCGTGTGCCGAATTGTTGATAATTTTTATTTGCATACTCATTTAAGATTTTAGACTACCGCCGTTGCGGAATATTAAGGTGATTTTGGAAATATGAATTTAAATTAAAAAAGGAATATGGTTTTGCTTTTTAACTTTTACCCAATTTAGATATTAGTTCTTCCTTGTGCCTTGCTTATTAATTTTGTACTTTTTTTCCTCCCAAAAATATACTTTTCAACGTGGCATTTTCCATTTTATAGACTAAACCTAAATACAATAAAAGTAATACGATTCCTAAAATGAGGTTTCTATTGAATACATAGAACGATAGCGCGGAGCATAATATAGATACCGATAGGTAAAAAAGAATTTTTCTGAAATTGTAAGGTATAGGATAACGCGACCTCCCCAAATAATAGGAAAGCACCATCATAGTACCATAGGCCAACACTGTAGCTATGGCCGATGCCATATAGCCAATACTGGGAATAAAAACATAATTGACAAAAATAGTTACCACTGCTCCGATTACTGAAATTAAAGCCCCATATCGGGTTCTATCCGTCACCTTGTACCAAACCGAAAGGTTATGATAAATTCCCAAAAAGAAGCTGGCCAAAAGTATAAGCGGCACTACGGACATGGCATCCCAATAGGCAGGGTTTTTGACGAACAAAACTTTCAAGACATCGGCAAAGACGACGACACCAAGTAAAATAACGCTTCCTAAGATTACAAAGTAATTCGTGATCTGAGCATAGGCCTTTTGCGGATTTTCAGTACCCGCATGACTAAAAAAGAACGGTTCTATTCCCATACGAAAAGCCGTAGAGAACAAGGTCATGAACAAAGCTAACTTAACACAGGCATTATACATCCCGACCTGCTTATCAGCAATATCTTCAGGTAATAAGGCCTCAAGCATTACCCTATCGAAAACCTCATTTATCGTAAAGGCTACCCCCGCCACAAGTACTGGAAGAGCATATTTCATCATTTGTTTCCACAAATCAGCATCAAATTTATAGGAACTAATTGTATAGGGCTTCAACATTAATAAAAGTGTTACCCCACTTGCAATAAGGTTGGCAATAATAATATAACTGATTTGATAATTCGGTTCGTACATCCACGCAAAAATGCTATCAGGATTCTCGGTAACAATCCGTGGCAATAGCAGTAGAAAAAATATATTTAATCCGAAATTAATCACCACATTCATCACTTTGATAATGGCATATCTAATAGGACGCTCATTGGCCCTTAACCATGCAAAAGGAATGATTACCAAGGCGTCTAAAGAAAGTATGAAGATGACATATTTTATGTACTTCGGACTAATATTCAACAAGGAAGCGAAGGAGTCTTGAAACACCAAAGCGAGTACCATAAACAAAAGCGTAGAGGTCAGAATGGAAATCAATGAGGTCGAAATCACCCTTTCCTTATCGTTTGACTTGCTATAAAACCGGAAAAATGCGGTTTCCATACCATAGGCCAAAACCACGTTGAACATCGCAAAATACGCGAATATTACGGCAAGTTCACCATATACACTTGGAGGCATTGCATCGGTATGCACCCTGACCAGTAAAAAAGAAATCATTCGCGGAAGCACCGTGGCCAGACCGTAAATGGCCGTTTGCTTAAAGAGTTTTTTGAGCGGATTCAATAGGGCACCGATTTATGTTCAAAAGTACCTATTTATAGGCTTGAAACAAAGTTTGTTTATTTGTTTGAACCAATGGCATATTTTATATGTTTTTATGAGACGGTATTAAATTTGGTACTTTACCTCCAATTAAATTTTAAATAATCGGTCAGCAGCTACTTTGGGTGGGTCTTGTAAGTAAGATTAGAAATAAAAAGACCTCACATTCCTGTGAGGTCTTAAATTGTATACACTTAAAAATATTAGCCTTCGACCATACTCGAGGCAATATTCATTTTAATTATTCAATGCTTCAGCACCACCAACAATTTCAAGAATCTCATTTGTAATTGCGGCCTGTCGTGCTTTATTATAGCTTAATTTTAACTGATCACGCAATTCTGTAGCATTATCGGTCGCTTTGTGCATAGCAGTCATACGCGCTCCATGCTCACTAGCAAAAGAATCTCGTATTCCCTTATACAATTGTGTTTTAAGTGATTTAGGTATCAATTCGTCAACAATCTCTATTTTCGATGGTTCAAAAACATAATCGCCATTTCCGCCTTCAGTACCTTCAACGGGAACAATCGGCAAGAATTGCTCCGTCATTACGATTTGCGTGGCCGCATTTTTAAACTTATTATAAACGATGTCAATTTTGTCGTAAGCACCAGAGGTAAACTTATCCATCAAATCTTCTGCAATTGCAGCGACATTATCAAAGTTCAAATCATCATATACTGCACTATGGTTGGCTACAATGTTTTTCTTTTTTCCAAGAATATCATTTGCCTTCTTTCCAATGGCCATAAAATCGACTTGCTTACCAGCATAAGTCTCATTCGCCAAAACCATACTTTGTTTGATGATATTGGTATTAAATGCACCACATAAACCTCTATTTGAAGTTATTGCAACGACCAAAACCTTATGAACGGTTCTATTATCAGAAAACTTGCTACCCGAATCATCATCTAAACTAGCACTCAAGCCCTGCAATAGTTCGGTCAGCTTATCTGCATACGGCCGCATCGCGGTGATAGCATCTTGTGCTTTCTTCAACTTAGCAGCGGATACCATTTTCATGGCGCTGGTAATCTGCATCGTCGAAGATATCGTCGCTATTCTATTACGTATTTCTTTTAAATTGGCCATTCTTTATAGTATTTAGAACTGAGAACAAAGCGGAAAATAAATTCCAACAAGGCTTTATACCCAATACTGGTGCTCAATACTTTATGCTATCCTAACTTTAACTAATTTCTGTACTTTCCTGAAAGATCTTTAGCCACTGCCGTTAAAGTATCGATAACTTCATCGGTCAATTTTCCAGATTTCAAGGCATCCAATACATCTCTATGCTTGGCATTCAAAAATTCGATATAATCTCTTTCGAATTCTTTTACCTTTTCCACAGGTACATCACGCAACAGGTTTTTAGAACCTGCATATATGATTGCGACCTGATCTTCAACAGCAAATGGATCGTTCTGTGCTTGCTTTAATATCTCCACGTTGCGACGACCTTTTTCAATAACATTCAAGGTTGCTGCATCCAAATCGGAGCCGAACTTCGCGAACGCTTCCAATTCACGGAACTGGGCTTGATCCAACTTCAATGTACCCGCCACTTTTTTCATGGATTTGATTTGTGCGTTACCTCCAACCCTAGATACCGAAATACCCACGTTAATCGCAGGACGTACACCTTGGTTGAACAAATCTTGTTCTAAGAATATCTGTCCGTCAGTAATAGAAATCACATTCGTTGGAATATACGCCGAAACGTCACCAGCCTGAGTCTCAATGATGGGCAACGCTGTTAGAGAACCACCACCTTTTACCATGGGCTTCAATACATCGGGCAAATCATTCATATTCTTAGCAATGTTGTCATCATTAATGACCTTTGCCGCACGCTCCAACAATCTGGAGTGAAGGTAGAATACATCTCCTGGATAAGCCTCACGACCTGGTGGTCTTCTCAAAAGAAGAGATACCTCACGGTAAGCAACCGCTTGTTTAGACAAATCATCATAAATAATCAAAGCAGGTCTACCCGTATCTCGGAAATATTCTCCGATGGAGGCACCTGCAAAAGGAGCATAAACCTGCATTGGTGCAGGATCGGATGCATTCGCAGCAACAATAGTTGTATAAGCCAATGCGCCTTTGTCTTCTAAGGTTTGGGCGATACCCGCAACAGTAGATGCTTTTTGGCCAATAGCCACATATATACAGTATACAGGTTCTCCTGCATCGTAAAATTCTTTTTGGTTCAGAATAGTATCGATACAAACCGTAGTTTTTCCGGTTTGACGGTCACCAATAACAAGTTCTCGCTGTCCCCTACCTACAGGAATCATGGCATCGATAGCCTTGATACCTGTCTGGAGCGGTTCAGTAACTGGCTCACGGAAAATA
Source organism: Kriegella aquimaris (assembly GCF_900103215.1). Taxonomy (GTDB): domain Bacteria; phylum Bacteroidota; class Bacteroidia; order Flavobacteriales; family Flavobacteriaceae; genus Kriegella; species Kriegella aquimaris. Next base: position 96,895 of record NZ_FNGV01000005.1, on the reverse strand, counting down.
ACCCCAGGCGCTTTACGCTCTAAAGGCATTTCGTAAGTTTCTCCAGCAATAGGACCTTTACCATCTATCGGAACTCCCAATGTATTTACTACCCGGCCTACGATTCCTTCTCCAACATTGATAGAAGCAATTCGTTGTGTACGTTTTACTGTCGCGCCCTCTCCAATTTCTTTGGAATGCCCCAACAATACCACACCAACATTGTCTTCTTCAAGGTTAAGAACGATACCTTCAAGTCCGCCTTCAAACTCTACCAATTCACCATATTGGACGTTGGCCAAGCCATAAACCCTAGCGATACCATCACCCACCTGTAAAACGGTTCCCACCTCATCTAATGTAGCGGTAGCTTTAAATCCTGATAATTGTTCCTTTAAAATTGCTGATACCTCAGCCGCTTTTACTCCTGCCATTTGTTCTAGACGTTAGACTTTAGACGTAAGACGATAGACATCTTTAATCTCAGTTGTTATTTATTGACTGTTTGTAAATTCTCTCTTTAAATTACCCAGTTGATTGGCAACACTGGCATCGTATTGTAAATCGCCTACACGAAGAACAAACCCGCCAATAATACTTTTATCAATTACATTTTCCAAGGTAACCTCATTGCCCGTGATTTGAGCCACTTGTTTTAATACTTTTTTTTCTAATGCCGAAGTCAAAGGAATCACTGTAGTCACAAAAGCCACATCTTTCCCCTTCAACTGTTCACTTAAGATACAATACTTTAGCGCTACTTCGTTCAGCATACCAATGCGCCTATTGTCGACCAATAGATTGATCGAGCCATCCGTAATCTTGTGGCTGCCTTTGAAGATAGCCATCAAAGCTTTCTTCTTGACTTCACCTTTTATAACCGGACTCGCCAACATGGACCTTAACTCTTTGCTATCGGAAATTGTAGCCAGTACCGAGCGCATGTCTTTCTCGACAGCATCGATAGCTTTGTTTTCTTTAGCCAGGTCTAAAATAGCCTTGGCATATCGGGTAGCCGCTCTAGAATTGTTCATCGGTTGATTAGTTCAATTTAATATCGCCCAACATGTCATCGACTAGCTTTAACTGCTTGTCTTTATTCGACAATTGTTCTTTGATTACTTTTTCGGCTATTTCTATAGAAAGTTCCGCGACTTGATTCTTGATATCGGCGACAGCAGCTTTTTTCTCGCTTTCTATGGCGGCCTGCGCTTGCTTAATCATTTTGTCACCTTCGGTTTTCGCCTGTTCCTTAGAATCGGCAATCATCTTATTCTTTATTTCACGCGCCTCTTTAAGCATTGATTCTCGTTCTGCCCGTGCTTCTTTCAACAATTTTTCGCTGTCAGCAGTAACATTCTGCATTTCCTTTTTTGCCTCTTCTGCCGACGCCAAAGCCGTTTTAATGCCTTCCTCACGATCGTTTACCGCATTGAGTATCGGTTTCCACGCAAATTTGCGAAGTAAGAAAAGTAACAGTACAAATAGTACTATCTGCCAAATGAAAAGTCCGAATGAAAAGTCGTTTATTAATTTGTCCATATCAATGCCCGCTGAAACGGGTATCTTAAAAGGTTATTTCAATGTTTAATAAGATAATAATAAGCAGTTGCAACCAACCGTTACAACTGCTTATTTCGTTTTGGCTTATCCTGCAAAAATTGCTGCAAAACCAATTCCTTCAATAAGCGCTGCTGCAATCAACATCGCTGTTTGAATTTTACCATAGGCCTCAGGCTGACGAGCAATCGCTTCCATAGCCTTACCACCGATCATACCAATACCAATACCTGCACCGATAACTGCTAAACCTGCACCTATTACACTTGGAATTTCCATAAAATATATATTAAAAATTAAACATTCAACCCATTCTATTGCCAGTTAACCTGAGTTCGGCAAGAGATTTACTATCCTACAAATGCGCCAGCTCAGGCTCATCGTTATGGTCGTGCTCCTCAGAAGCAAAACCAAAATACAAAGCGGCCAACATCGTAAAGATGTAAGCTTGCAACAAAGCCACCAACAACTCAATCATTGAAATGGCAAATGACAGACCGAACGATAATGGGCCTCCGACCCAACTCTTGAAAATAAATATCAAACCGATCAAGCTCATCAATACTACGTGCCCAGCGGTCATGTTCGCATACAAACGAATCAATAACGCAAAGGGCTTTATAAATAATCCTAAAATTTCTATAGGAACAAGAATAATGTATATAATCATTTTTCCGAACCAGGGCATACCATCGCCCAGTGGGTCAAAAATGTGTTTCCAGTAATCTTTGGTTCCAGTAAAATTGGTAATCAAGAATACAATTACCGCCAAAGCCGTAGTAACAGCGATGTTTCCTGTTACGTTAACTCCAAGGGGAGTCAAACCGAACATGTTCAAAAACCAAATAAAGAAAAATACAGTCAAAAGAAAAGGCATATAACGCTTGTATTTCTTTTCACCAATATTGGCGATGGCTATGTCATCACGAATATAAAGCACAATCGGCTCAAAGAAACGACCTGCACCTTTGGGAATAGCGCCGTTTTTACTATAGCTTTTTGCCAAACTGCTGAACAACCAGATTAACAGCAATCCTGTAACCAACATCATAACTACACTTTTGGTTATGGAAAAATCTAAAGGACGTACATTGGTAGGATGATGTTCTTCATCATAAGAAATCGTACCATTTGCATCGGTCTTATAAATTTTACTGTGATACAACTTGTAATGACTACCATCAACTTCAGCCACAGTTTCACCATGATGAAACTCCGAGGAAGAGAATACCTTTAGTCCATCGTCCCATAAAATAACAGGTAAAGGAAAACCATAATGGTGTACCTCTCCATTCTCATCAGTATTTGAAAAGAGGTTGAAATCATGGGAATCTTGAAGGTGATGTTCTATGTATTCCTTGATTTCGGCTTTGGTGTCTTTGGCCGGCTCGGAATCAGTTTCTTTGGCAAAAGTATTGTTGCCCAAAAAAAGTGCGGCAGTCAGAAGGAATTTAAAAAGGAAGGTTATTCGCATGTCGCTCTAAAATATCGGTCTCTAAAAATCGGTGCAAATGTACGGTATTCTCTTAAAAAGAAAAAAGCATTTTAGAGGTTTATTTTAAAGGGATTACTGAATCCGAAATTATTCCATTTTTTGAAGCATCTTGGCCGTAGAAATGGTCTCTACAACGAGACATACAAGATAGGGGATAAAAAATGCCGCAAATTCACTGGTGTCAATTTCGCCGTCCACCTTATAGGCGGGGTAAAACAGAATGAAAAAAAATAGGAATTTTAAAAAACTGCCTGCCATAAATATAAAGCCTATTTGTGTCTTTAAGCGATTTCTGAGGCTGTAAAGACCAATATAAATAGTGGCCGCTAACAGAAAATTGATAACATACGACAATACAATCTTATCATCATATTTTTCGAGGCCAAGGCTTCCCAGGACGGTAACATGAATAACAAAAACAAGTATTAGTAAAGCAATTATACCTATAAGGAAAGAAAGAATCGGATTTACTTTGGTCATCAATATTTAATTCTTTTCAGCTGTCGCAAAACTAACCAAATAGAAATTGCCACACCCAAAAGTGTGGCAATAGCTGTAAAAATACGTTTTTCGTTTTGGTAATGGTCATCTAGCCAAATGCCCCCTTTAGCCGCCAAAAATATAATGGCGCCCATTTCAAAGGCAATACCAGAAAGCATTGCTACGTTCTTTAAATTATTATTCTTACGAGGCTTTTGCTGGCTCATTTTTAGTATTGGAACTCATCGAAGGTTTGTATCCGCTTGAAGAAGCCATGCCAGAACCTAGGCTGCTAGCCCCACCTTTGCCTTTCATCGTACAAGAAGCATTGAAAGTAGCACCGGGTTCAACAGCCAATTTGGTCACCGCTACAGTACCTTCTATTACTGCCGATGATTTAAGGGAAAGCAAATCGGAAACCAAAAGCTCACCATTAAAACTTCCTTCTATATCAGCATTGACACACTCTACCTTGCCTTTGATATAACCATCTTTTCCTATAACCACTTTTCCGGAAGTCTTTAAGTTACCATCTAATTTTCCGTCAATTCTAAAATCAGCTTCGGAAACTATTTCTCCTTTGATCTTAGTGTTTTTTTCGATTCTGTTGGGTTGTCCGCCTATTTCGCTCATAGTTCTTGGTTTTTTGTTATCTGAAAACATTTTTCATGGTTTTGGGGTTAAAATTTGATTTTTATATTCTTGTAGGTTTTTATGTACTTGAATGGTTTTATAGTTGGACGATAAAATTACAAAATTCTCATTGTCAACTCTATAATCCTTGTTATTTTTTAGCAATTCAGCGTAGCCTAAGGCAAAATCTTTAGATTTGAATCCGTGTACTACTACAAATTCATCTTCCAAATTATAAATATCCTTAGATACCACATTTTTATACCTCAAATCTTCGATAGACTCTTCTAAAACCTTCATAAGGCGCGAAGCCACTTCATCGTTATACCGTTTAAACGGAAATACAACTTTCCAATTTCCAGTACCTTTTGAATCGGTTTCCTGAGAAAATTCTTTGGGTTCCAGCTTTGGCAGTTGTTCTACCACCATCTGTTCGGCCTTTTTACCTTCAGCATTGTTCGGATACGTCAATGCCACATAGTTTAAGGCTTCTTTAAATGGCTCATAACCTTGTAACCTGCCGATAGCATTGGCTTTCAACATTTCAAATTTTGGCACGATTGGATCTCCTGTATATTTACTGATGTTCTCCTCGGCACCAGTAATCACCGCCAAGAAATCTTGATTCTTATACTTTTTATATAGTTCGGCATAGCGAGCATCTGGACTGTCGGAACTATCGGCCAAAACGGCTTGGGGGTTCAACAGAATTTCGGCGTATCGTGAATCTGGATGGTTTTGAACGATATTCGCTTTCATACCTGCCATCAATGGGCTGCCCTCTTCCTCATATATTTTGTACAAATTGTATTTGGAAGGAAGTATAAGACGTTCTTCAGGTTCAGCTGCAAGCACCTCTTCCAACTTTCCGGCGGCCAACATGTTTTCCTTAAATTTTTCTTTGTAAATCAAGCCTAACTGATAATTGGCAAAATTCCGCTCGGAATGTAAGCTGTCGATTACCGAGACATGGCTGGGGATTCTATCCATATAAAAATCGAGCGAATATTTTTCTTGACCCACGGGTTCACTGTTTTGCTCAGAAGAATCGACCACAACATCCTCAGAAATATCAGAAGGCAAAGATTTGCTTTTTGTACTCCATCGCCAATCGTCTTCCAACTCGCGATTTCCCCATTTACCAACGAAATCAGTCTTGCCGTAGCCTAAGGCCGTAATATTGTAGAAGTAAAATTTACCCTTATTTTCTTTTCCTCCCTTGGTCTCCCCAAAAGCGGCAAAACCGGCAGATTGTCGCTCTTCGTCTTTCTTCTTCGCTGCTTCATCTACCTCCTTAATTTCGGCAATATAACCTTCAAAATAAGCCACTCTTTCCTCAGGGCTCATCTTATACAACGTAATTACGCTGTCGGCGTAATGAACAATATCTTCATAGTTAATGACATCTTCGAGATTGTCAAGTTTCTTTTTTACGGCGCGAAATTTTTTCGTGTTTTCCGGTAAATTACTAAGTACGCTATCGTAATAAGCACCAGCGGCCCTATAGCTGTTCTGATCGAAATTATATTCGGCCAAGTTTTCGTAATTCAAGGCATTTAACTTTGGTTCGTTCTGTGTTGCCCGTAATGATCTGTTAAAATATAACAATGCTAAACTATCTGATTCTTGTTCTAAATGGTATTCTGCCACTTGTCTGTAAATCGTATGCAAGAAAGGGCGGTTTTCCCTATTCTCTTCAAGATCTGTCAAATAAGCTAGGAGTTCTTCACTATTTTCATTTGTAATTTCGGTATTTCGTATTTTTTCGACTTCGGCGTTGATCATATACACCCTAGGTGATTTTCGATTCAAGTCTATGACCTTATCGAAAGCGTAATTGGCACTATCTTTATGGCCCATTTGATTGTACAATTGCCCTATTATATAATAGTACCTTCCTTTCTCTGGGTTCTTTTTGGTATAATAGGAGGCAATCTTTAATTGTTGCACTGCCGTATCAATGACCTTCAGGTTAATATAGGCCTGCGCCATCATGGCCCTGGCATCAGCATAATCTTGATCCTTCAGTTTTTCGAATTTCATCAGGCGCTTTAAGTTTCTGATGGCCAACTCTTCGTTCTCTAACCTAATATTTACCTTTTCTCGCCAAATATGGGCTTCGTTCAGTTTATCGCTATAGGTATATTTATTGATGATGTAATTAAATGCCTCAAGTGCCGGCATATAACGTTGATCAAAATAGCGAGCCTTGCCCAACAATAGAAAAGATTCGTCGGTTTGTGGATTGCGTTCCTCATCTTTGATATCCATACTGTGCTTTTGTATGGCTTTTGTCGCCTTTTCTTCGGCGAGGATAAAATTCGGATTATTATCTTCGGAATCGAGTTTTATATCTTCGGTTACCTCAAGACGTTCTACTGGAAGCACCTCCCAATAATCATCTTTATAATTTGCATTCAACGACTCCCGCCCATCTTCAAAGGCGATATTACCGTTATACAATACGTTGTACTTGGTATTTAACCCGTGCCAATTGCGGTTTAGAAATGCATCTTTTTTGGTAGAACAAGCGCTAAAAGCGATGCCCCCTAAAATCGAAAATATAATAAGTTTATAACTAGCCTTCAAGATGGTATATATGCGTACTTAAACTTAACTGAAAAAGAACGGGATTATTATGTAGTTGGTCGATAAAAAGTTTAATCTCAGACCACAGGCTTCTACTGGAAAAGAACAATTATTGGATATTAGACCTATAAGGAGCTCAAAATACAGTACCTATTGGAGACAATAAGTATTGGGTCTATCACAGCACAGCTATCCAGCAAAGAAATTTTCCAGTTCGCGTAGCGTTTCGGTCGAAGTTTGAATATCCTTAACGATTTCCCCCTTGTTCAAAACAACAATGCGCTCACAAGCTTCGGTAACATGAATCAAATCATGACTTGAAACCAAAACGGTAACCTCTTGTTGCTCCGCCAAATCTTTAATAATTGCTTTTAACCGAATTTGTGTTGAGGGATCAAGATTGGCAAAAGGTTCATCTAAGATAATTACTTCCGGGTTTCCAATAAAAGAAGCCACTATTCCCGCTTTTTTCTGGTTTCCTTTCGAAAGATCTCTCAAATACTTCTTTTGCCCCAATATCTCACCATGAAAGAAATCAGCAAAATTGGCCAATAGGGCGTCAATATCCGCTCTATTTTGACCTCGAAGTTCTCCGATAAAGTAAAAATATTCTTCCGGGGTAAGATAGCCGATAAGAAATGTTTCGTCAATAAACGATGAGGTAAAAGGCTTCCAGTCTTCACTGACATCTACCTGAATACCATTGTTAATGATATAACCCGTAGTCGGTCGAATCAAATCTAGCAAAAGACTGAAAAAAGTAGTCTTCCCCGCCCCGTTGTTACCCACAAGGCCAAAGCTCTGCCCTTTGGGTATTTCTAAATTGCTTAAATTCAGAACAACCTGAGTGCCATATTTTTTTGTGATATTCTGTACTGAAATCATATTGACATGTCGCGTTTTTATTGCATTTGTACCTTTACAATCCCAAAAGGCTTACATTCTGCTCTGATTAAAATATCAACTTTCTTTTTCTTTAAAACCTGCAATCATCCCGTATTTTTTCTTTCGATATACATTGGTGATTTTATCTAACAAAGGTTTACGCAAGACAAAACCGATAATGCCCAAAACAGATAGCACAATCATGGCCACATTAAATGAAACAAAAAACACCAATGCCATATAGATGAGCATTGGAGCGCCAAAAAGGGGTATGCCTACCAAAAACTGTGCTGCACCCGTACCCTGCATATTGCCAACAGCACTTCTTGCTAGGTCAATTCGTTTCTTGTTCATCGACCCGAAAAACAAAATTACGGGAATATTCACGCCCAAATTGTAAAGTGCAGTACTAAAATTTATCGCCAACGCTTCCCATCCAAAATAAACATAGGGTACCGAAAGCAAAAACATTACGACCACACTGACGGATATCAGCCCGGCCTTCGACTCTAAATACTTGCGCAACGGAATGTTCTGAGACATCATCATGGAATAATAAGCACTGTCCCACGCGGGAATAAACTGGCCAAAATTCATCAAAAATATTCCAGTCATAAAAATACCCACAAAAACCAACATCGGTGATTGGGGTCCAAAATCATCCATGGTATAGAAAATCAATCCGTAAAGCACCATGGCCAAGGAGATGAACACCTGCATTTTGGTGCGTTTATTTCGCCATATTAATTTAAGATCTAATCGTAAAAAGGGAGCTATGCTGCCGAAGCGTTTAGTCCATCCCATATCAGAAGAAACAACTTCCTTGTTCTTCTTTTTCAAAGAAGCGTCTAAAAAGATGCGGTTTCTTAAAAAACGATAATTGACAGAATACCCGATGACGGCAAACAACAAGGGAATTACCGCTAGTAAAGGGTTCTCATAAAGCGTATAAAACACGTCACCAGCATATTTCGAAATGGGCATCAAATCAAAATATTCCACAGCACGTACCGTACCCATTACTAAAACAAGCCCAATAAGCGCTTTGTCACTCTTGTTAATTATAAAGTTGATAAAATTAACCATCAGCACAAGACCTAAGATGGATAAAAACCAAAAGAGAACCAAAGGCATTGGATACCCATGCATCATCAAGACAATACCAAAAGGGATAAAAATAAAAAGCGCGAAGAAGTTATAAATAGAAAATATCGATTTCCCCAAAACATAATGGGTGATCGTACTTTTTTTAATAGGCAATAGCAACAATGGCTTAACATCTAAAACCGGTAGTTTTTGCATAAAATAGCGGACAAAAAGCTCAAAAAACAGCCAGTATATCAATAGCTCACTCAACTTTAACATAGGGTCGGCCCCGGGAAAAATCTTTTCAAGAATAAAATATAATCCAGTACCCAAGCCAATCAAAGAAACAAGCATATAGATGCCAAAGAAAATCATGAGCAGTTTTAGCGCAAGACCTTTCCCTAGAGAGGAAGACCTAAAAAACGACTTCCATTGCAGACTTATAAAGTGTTTGAACATGATACTTTGAGTTCGCTAGTAGATTAGTGCGTTAATTTTATCTTTTGTTACAGTTGGGAGACAATCTTATATTCCGGATAGGTTTCTGCAAGGAGTTCTTCGGCTTTTTTGGGGATGACAAAAATGGTGACATAAGATAAAAGCAATAAACAAACAATCATCGTAGCGAATATCAAAATTACGTAATTAGCATCGACAGGAATGTTAGACCTGAAAAATTGTGTGTTCAGAACAATCGGAAATAGATTGAACACTCCTGCATACTGGCCATAGGAGTAGATTTGATCTTTAAGCATCCACTTTTTACCGTTCTTTACACATTCAAGATCATTATCTTTCCTCTTTTTAAAGGATATAATCAATACTGCTACCGCGATGGCCATAAACAAACCTAAAATAATATCATATCGATACGCCAGAGGTAGGGTAAAAAGAATTAGAGGCAGTATTAAAACCAGTGTCGTCGTTAGCAAAATTTGGGGAAGTTTAAAGTATGTACGATAAAAACGTACGACAATTTTAAGGTACCGCCATTCCATGGCTCGCTGCCGTTTACGAACAACCTTTTCAAAACCGCCGATGCCAAACTTTTGAAATTCCCCCACCATTGCTTCCTTGAACAGCATATCAGGTGTTTCTCTCCACTGGGCCTCAATACCGTTGGCCAAATGATCTACCAGTTCGGCCTGTAGGTCGTAATACTCCACGTAGTGCTTTCGAGTAAACTTATAGAGTTCTTGAATTTGGTGGTGGGTCAGCGTCATTTAGGCAAATTTTTGTTTCATTTCTTTACGTTTTGAAAAAAAGAGCACTAAAAAAGCGGCATTACTGCTAAGAAAAAGACAAGTCATTAACATTACCAGCAGTGGCCATCGCTCGATGAATATTGCCTCGGAATATGAAAAATTATAGAAAAAGTTCAGAATGTATACCCCTAAAAGCATAGGCCAAGCCAACATTTCTAAACTCGAAAAACGGTAGTTTCGCTTTGGTAACGTACCCAAAAAGTAAATCAAGGCAGTAAAAATAAAACATCCCCAAACAACAGAGACATAAGGGAAACTAGCACTGAAAGCCTGATTCCAAAAAAAAAAGCATAGTCCAAAGCGTAATAAACAATACAACAAAAGGATAGGTTGCCATTTTTCTGCCTAAAATTCCGAATGATTTCGTCTGAAGATCTTTTCTTAAGCGGTCATAATCCTTTTCCAATTGCTTTTTGTGAAGCACCATGTAGTACTTGAAGGTATCATAAAAAGAACGGTTGTTTTCTTGCATATCATTTTCCACGGCGGTGGCGATATGATCTACCATCTCCATTCGTACATCAACGAATTGTATATCAGTATTTATCAGATACGTATCTATAAATTCTATGTTTTCTTTGGTGAGGCTCATGCAAGTCTTGATTGAATCTTTTTAATTTTCGAGAGATAACTAAAGAAGACTTTTGTTTGCGTAAACAACAAAGGCACTAAAATGGCACACATTACAACAAAATAACCGTGTGAAAAAACTTTGTCGTCGCCAAAAATAAAACCCTTGGGTAAATAGAATAATAAACTAGAAACCCCATAAAGTAGGCCGAATGTCAGACCCGATAAGACCGAAAGATATATTGACCTACCATATTTTATGAAATGGAATAATGAAAAACAGAACGGAATTGCTACGCCAATACTAACTATACTTGCGAGACCTTTAAGCAATGCTTCGCCACCAATATGACCGTTAGCTTTAAATAGAATGTACAAAAGCAGAATATAGGTAACTAACAATAAAGGAGTCTTAAAAAATGTTATAAGTGCTTGCCCGTACATTTTTCGCAAATTCGACTGTAGCGCCTTTTGTTTATCCCCGATAAATTTTTTATATCCAGAATTATCGGCATAAATAGATTCGTTGATAATCCATGCGGTGCGGGATTTATTCAATGATTTGGAAGTTTTTTTGTTCCCAAAACTCAAGTGCACATTTTGTAGGGCCTGTTCAAAAGAAATACTTTTTTTCAATTCATCTTCAATGGCGCTGGCGACGTGATCCAAAAGCTCCATGCGCACATCCCAGTACTTAACCTTGTTTCTTTTGAGATAATCGTCTATAAACAGTATTTGGTCTTTGGTCAGTTGTGCCATAAAGTCGTTCTTGTTATATAAAAACTTTTCTGAAATACTAAATAACTATTTGCTATGCTTTTGGGCTATCTGTTGAATCTCTCCGCCCCAGGCTTGGCCCAGCATCATGGCCTGTTGTGATAGGGCCATTTGTTTTGAAGACACCTTCTTGCCTAAATCGGTATTATAAAAGGCTACTAATTCCTTAATTTCATCGGGAGTAAATTCCTTCATGTACAAATCTGCCATTTTTGAGTAAAGTCCGTCCAATGTTGTGTTGGCCTCTTCGGTATAGGCCACGCGATTCAAATCAGGTACCGTAGCCCCGATTTGTCCAATTGCGTTTTCAAAAGCGGCTCCAGTACCGGTAAGCTTTAAGAACTCTATGGTTTGATTTTTGAATTCGGGGTTTTCTTGCGCCGAGATGGTGACAGTTATCATCAAAAAAATAAAAATGGCTACGAGTTTTCTCATTTTCTAAAATGTTATAGTTTTATAAGTGCAGGGATTAATTAATACTCCAATTCGGGTTAACAAGCTGTTGCATGCTACGAATAAATTCTTCGAGCTCGGCCAATCGGTTTACGGTTTCTTTTTCGCCCGCCTCGGTCAGTTTATAATATTTGCGTAAACGGTTATCGACCTTGGCCACTTCAACATCAAGTAACCCTTCGGCTTCCAATTTATGAAGTGCCGGGTAGAGCGCCCCTTCGGTTATACTAAGTTCTCCCTTGGTAAGTACCTTCACCTTTTGAGTGATTTCATAACCATACATTTTGCCCTGTTCTTCCAGCAGTTTTAAAATGATTGTGTTAAGACTCCCCTTGTAAAGTTTTGAATTTGCCATCTGTTCATCATAATCTTCCTAATAAAAGGAAGAATGTTCAATTTGTTTTTGAATCAATGCTATGTAACCTCATTTAAACCCTGATTAAGTTTCACTTATTACAGCCCTAAGATTATTGCATATACTTTGTTCAGTCACTACAAATGTATGCATAACTTTCTTATGCATAAGTTTTTTAGGTATGTTTTTTTACGCTTTCCGTTTTAAATCGTCACGCCATTGCTTAATTTTGTACTCCATTAACAATAGTCTCCAAAAGACCAAACACCTTTGCATGGCAGATTTTCATTCATTACCGGTAAAACATATAAAAGCGCTTACTCCTAATTCCGTAGCGATTACTTTTAGTATTCCAAAAGAGTTGATTCAAACTTTTGATTTTATACCGGGACAATATATTACTATCAAAAAAGAAATCAAGGGAAAAGAACTTCGTCGTGCCTACTCGATCAGTTCATCTCCAAAGAGCGATTGCTTTACTATAGGAGTAAAAAAAGTCGACAAAGGCGGATTTTCCGATTATGCCCATTCTAAATTAGCGGTAGGTGATATGCTTGAGGTGATGCCTCCAGAAGGAAGGTTTACTTTTAAACCCTCCAATACACCAAAAAAAATCATTGCCTTTGCCGCCGGGAGCGGTATTACGCCTATAATGAGTATTTCCAGGGCGGTTTTGGAAAGCAATCCCAAAAATCAAATGGTACTGGTTTACGGCAACAAATCTTTTAAAGACACTATGTTCTATACTGATTTGGTGAAATTAGAACTCGATTATGCCAATCGGTTTTTTGTTTACTTCACCAATAGCCAGACTCAAGAAGACAATTCTCTTTTCGGTCGTATTGACACTTCTACCGTCAATTATGCTATAAAGAATAAACATAAGGACACCGATTTTGACGCCTATTATCTCTGCGGACCGGAAGAAATGATTCATTTGGTGAAAGACACCTTAAAGGATAATGATGTTCCAGAGGATAAAATTCATTTTGAGCTGTTTACTACTACCGAAATTTTAGACGAACTTCCGGAAAAACCGGATGGAAAAACTAACCTTACCGTAATCGTCGATGATGAGGAATTTTCCTTTTCAATGAATAAAAATACGTTGGTACTTGATGCTGTGCTCAAGGAAAACATTGATGCCCCATATTCATGTCAAGGCGGCGTATGTAGTAGTTGCATCGCCCGCATCAAAGAAGGCAAGGCCGAAATGGTCAAAAATCAGATTTTGACCGATGGTGAGATTGCCGAAGGCCTTATTTTGACCTGTCAAGCGCATCCGTTAACACCGACTTTGACGGTGGATTATGATGATGTTTAGTCTGATACATAAATCTTAATTGCTTTATCAAATAATGTTCGAAAGGGACTAGTCGTTTTTACTGCTACTTGCTGACTGTTGACAGATTTCTGGACGCTATTTATCAGTTATCGATTCTCCCAACTTTCTCATCCCATAATCATAACCGATTTGATATGCCTTTTCGATACCTTTCCGATCTAAAACGCCTATTTTTTCCAATTCCCTAAACTCCAACAGCAGATTACAGGTTTTCAACTTTTTCTGGTTATTTGCATAAATCATCAAGCCTGTAACGCGCCCGGTAATTTGCCAAGAGTTTTTAAGATCCGATTTTTCGAGTCCGCCCACCGTTGAAACGTTGCTTCCTATTAGAAAGTCAACTTTTTCCCGTACCGGTTCTGAAGGAAAGTTATTCATAATACCTCCATCGGCATACAACTGTCCATTTAATTCCACAGGACTAAAAACCGGGGGCAGGGCCGCAGATGCCAATAAGGGACCGATCAACTCTCCATTAGAAAAAAAAGTCTGTTCGCCTTGCTGTAGATTTGTGGCCACCACATGTAGCTTCTTTTGTAAAGACTCAAAGCTGTTTTCGGAAAAATAGCCTCTAAAAATATCGAAATACCTGTCGGTGTCTATAAAGCCAGGTTTGAGAATAGTCAAAAAATTGTATTTAAACAGAGGGGTCTCTTTAAAAAAAGCCAACATTTCATCTACTGAATTACCGTTGGCATATAGCGCCCCGACCAAGGCACCAACGCTACTGCCACTGACCACATCGGCAGACAGTTCATATTCTTCCATCGCCTTGATTAAACCGATATGGGCCATACCTCTTACCCCACCGCCTGAAAGCACCAAACCTATCGAACTTGATTTCAGCAATTCTATATTAAGGTCTGTACTTTTCAAAACAGTTTCTTTTCTAACAAAAATAGCAAGTTGTCATTCGTTTGAGACAAATTTTGGCACTTAATAACATTGTGGTAACTGACCAGACGGTTTGTTTTCCCTGTACACTATCATTTGATTTTGTCTAATGAAGTCATACATCCTCTATTTATCCAATTTAATAGTCAAAAATACAATTCCTAGATTATTTGAAAGTACTGCACAAAACGTTGCGGTCGGTATTTAAAAATAATCTCATAGGCAATTTATATCTTCTTGTAATGAAAAAAAATAGCAACGACTAAGTCAACGTACGAAGGTTTTTATCGTAAGTTTACACCTACAACGTTATTTTTATATGGTTCAAAACAAAACGGTTTTGATGGTTTTTTCCCTTTCTGCAGCGCAAGAAGTGGAACGTAAATCGTTGTTTCGTCACCATAATAAATCTGTTTCCAAAAGCTTTTTTGAACTTCTTATTCGACAGACTTCAGGTATCGCCATAGAAAGTGGTCTCGATGTGGTTTGGATGGATGAAAAAAAACAAAATGGAAATTCATTCGGCCAGCGGTATGCCAATGCATTTCAAGAACTATTTAACCAAGGTTACACCAATGTTCTTTCCATTGGCAATGACTGTCCTGATTTGACGGCAGCCGAAATCAACTATTCCGTTAAAAAACTCGAACAAAACAATTTTGTAATCGGGCCATCAAAAGATGGAGGTGCCTACCTCATCGGAATTCAAAAACAGGCTTTTACTGCGGAACAATTCTGTTGGTTACCTTGGGAAAAAGATTCGCTTTACGAAGAACTTCTACTTCACGGTCGTAGAAATAATGCCACCATTTTCAGTTTGGCCATTTTATCCGACCTAGACCAGGTAGCTGACATTTTTGAATTTGCACATCGCCAAATACATTCGGTTATCGCTCAATTTATCTTTTTTCATTTGCGGGAAAATCAATTGCCCAATTTTCGTCAATCGAAAGATATAACCTCGACACTCCATAATACCCTTCATGTTTTAAGGGGACCCCCACACTTACTGGCCCAATAGATTCTTAACACTTTATCGGATAAAAACCATTGGACGCTCCGTGTCTTGTGTTTTTATCGCTCCTTAATCAAAAAAAATAGTAATGAAAATAGCAATAATAGCGCTTATGCAGCTATTTTTGGCTCCAGGTTTTTGTCAAACAAATACCTATTCTTCCAAATTAATTGGTGCTGACGATTTTCCCGTGGCTTATGCAACAATCAATGAATTGGGGACACAGAATTATACGACATCCGATGAAAATGGTGTTTTTAAGTTGAATACCGATAATCGTAGTTTTACTTTACATATTTCGTCAATTGGCTACGTCTCCCAAGATATTGAAGTAATCAACGGTCATATTCCTGAGTTCATAACCATTCAAATAGCCACGGAACAGCTCGACGAAATCGTGGTAACTGCTTTAGGCATAGAGCGCGAAAAGCAGTCACTAGGGTCTTCAGTGACAAAAGTTGACGCGGAAGCGCTTACAGCGGTTTCGTTTACTAATGTAGTTAATAGCCTAGCCGGACAAGTTGCCGGGGTGCAGGTTACCAATGGGTCATCGGGCGTTGGCTCGTCTTCACGTATTATAATTCGCGGTGAAAACTCCTTAAGCGGGAGTAACCAACCTCTATTTGTT
Source organism: Kriegella aquimaris (assembly GCF_900103215.1). Lineage (GTDB taxonomy): Bacteria > Bacteroidota > Bacteroidia > Flavobacteriales > Flavobacteriaceae > Kriegella > Kriegella aquimaris. The sequence goes on along the minus strand of NZ_FNGV01000005.1, from coordinate 80,886 downwards.
GTGGATGGCGTACCTATAAGCAATGAGCAAATTACCAGTAACCTTGTGAATGATGGAACGCTTCAAGAGGTAGATTACGGCAATGGCGGATCGGAAATCAGTGCTGATGATATTGCTTCCATTTCCATATTAAAAGGAGCTGGGTCAGCCGCACTTTACGGTGCCCGTGCAGCTAATGGCGTAGTGGTTATCACGACTAAAAGAGGTCGCAGAAAACAGGGTTTAGGTGTAAGTATCAATAGTACCTTGACCATAGAAAATTTACTTACCCTGCCTGATTATCAAAATCTTTATGGCGGTGGATCAAATGGCGAATACGCCTTTGAAGATGGCATCGGTTCGGGCATCAACGACGGAGGAATTAGTAGTTACGGCCCTCGATTAGACCAAGGTCAATTGATAGCTCAATTTGATAGCCCATCAACGGACATTAATGGCAATCCAGTTCGTGCTGGTGATGTAATTGCCCGTACTTTCCCCAATGGTTCGTTTACCGAAATTACACCGACGCCTTGGGAATCTAGGCCCAACAATGTCCGTAATTTTTTCAAGACCGGTGTTACGACCCAAAACAATATTGCCATCAGTTCATCCGGAGAAAACGGAAGCAGTAGGCTTTCATACAGTAATTTACGAAGTGAAGGCATCTTGCCCAATACTGATTTGAAACGTGATGGTTTCGCCGTCAGTATAGACCAGGTCTTAAGTGATAAATTGAAGGCAAGGGCCTTCATAAATTATATCAATACCCGCAGTAAAAACAGGCCTAATTTGGGGTATGGGTATGAAAATGTGCTGTACGGCTTTAATTGGACGGGAAGACAGACCAATATTGAATCACTGCGTAACTATTGGCAGGCAGGCCAAGAAGGTTTACAGCATTACGACTTCAATTATTTATGGCTAACGAACCCCTATTTAACGCTTTTCGAGAACACCAATAGTTTTACAAAAAATAGAATTCTAGGGAACGCATCTGCTACTTATAATTTTTCTGATAAGATAAACCTAAGCGTACGAACCGGATTGGATACTTATGACGATGCCCGAGCTTTCAGAAGGGCTGTGAGCACAAATAGCAATCCATTTGGTACTTATCGAGAAGACAATGTTCGTTTTAGAGAATTGAATACTGATATATTGATATCCTATAAAGATATTATCAATGAAGATTGGGACTATACACTTTCAGCAGGTGCCAACCGCTTTGATCAACGTATTAAATACCAATTTTCGGAAGCTTCGCAATTGGCGTTGCCCGGCATTTATACCTTGGCAAACTCTAGAACCCCTTTGAAAGGGGATAGCCAGTTATTCGAAAAACGTATTCATAGTATCTATGGTACGGGGGATATTTCCTATCAGAATTCCGTATATCTAAATTTGACCTATAGGAACGACTGGAGCAGCACCCTACCCCAAAGCAATAATTCATTTGGATACTATTCTGCTGGTTTAAGCTACGTGGCCTCCAACATGTTCGAACTTCCCAACCCTATTTCTTTTTTGAATGTTCGTCTAAGTGCGGCAAGTGTAGGTAACGATACCGATCCATATCAAAATGCGCAAAACTTTCTTTTTAATCAAAATTATGGACCAAATTTTAGGGTCACCAACGAAACGGTGCTTAAAAACACCAATCTGCGGCCAGAAAGGTTGAATGCCTTAGAAGCAGGATTGGATATCCGTTTCTTTAATAGCAAAGTACAATTTGATGTTTCTGGCTATCAAAATACCAGTGTCGATCAGATTATTTCTCGCCCCATCTCAAACTCCAGCGGCTTTGCAAACTTTAATGTCAACGGTGGGAAAGTCCGCACCCGTGGTTTTGAGGCCCTTTTGAGTGCAGAAGTAATTCAAAATACGAATTTCAATTGGCAGACATCGATGAATTTCTCCACATATAAAAGTGTGGTCACCGAACTTCCTGAAGGCGTAGACCAATTCGTCACGGGAATGGCAAATGTATTTGGAGGGTCGGGCGGTGCCAACACTGTTTTTTATATTGCCAAGGAAAATGGACAAGTGGGTGATATGTACGGTAGTGGTTTTATTGAGATTGACGGACAAACACTTTACGGTTCCAATGGGTTGCCGTTACAAGATGGCACCTTGCGATTGTTGGGCAATTATAATCCTGATTATACAATGGGTTTTAATAATAAGTTCAAGTACAAAGGGGTTGAATTGAAAATTTTAGTCGATTGGCGAAAGGGTGGTACAATAGTATCACGTACCAAAGCTCTGGGGAGTACCTCAGGCATTTTAAAGGAGACCCTAGTCGGAAGGGAAGAGGGTATTATCGGTGATGGTTTGGTAGATGTAGGCACGACAGATAATCCCGAATATGTTGCAAATACTACGGTCGTGCCCGCCAGTCAATTCTACAATAACTTCTTCGATCGCGGTAACGAAGCAAGTGCTCTGTATAGTGCGTCTTATGTTAAGCTTCGGCAAGTGGCCCTATACTATATTTTTCCTGATAATCTGACAAAATTGTTGGGCTTTCAACATATCAAGTTCGGGTTGGTGGGAAGCAATCTGCTGTTGTTTACCGAAAATCCGCATTTTGACCCCGAATTGAACGCGTTGCAAGAAACCAATATCATTCAAGGGGTGGAAGATATGTCATATCCTTCAACCCGAAGTTTTGGCTTTAGTTTAAAAACCGAATTTTAAAAGGCTTCAAATGCAAAACACAAAACACATATTTATAAGCTTTCTTTCCCTTCTCTTTCTTACCACGGGGTGCACCGAAGACTTTGATAAACTTAACGAAAACCCCAATGCACCACAAAATGTAGACCCACAATTTTTACTCACAAATATTATATCGGTCGCTGCTGACAGAAACGCCTATGAACAAGGTTTTCGGTTGTCGAACTACCTCGCACAATTCGCGGCAAGTGTAGAATTTGAACGCATAGATCGTTACGAAATGGGTTCAAACAGTAGTTATTGGAACACCATCTTTAGGTTGTTGTCTGACATTCGGTCCATGCAAACACTTGAAACCTCCAACGAAGCTTATGTTGCAGTAGGTGATATTATGGCTAGTTATCTTTATTCACAGCTGACCGATCTTTGGGGCGATGTTCCCTATTCCGAAGCAGTAAAGGCTTTGGATGGACAATTCACTGCGAAGTACGATACACAGGAAGCTATTTATACCGATCCCGAAAATGGTATTTTGACAGTTCTTGAAAGTGCCGCCACCCGATTAGAAAATACTGCATCAAGCATTCAGGGTGATGTTATGTTCGACAATGATTTGAACAAATGGGTGCGTTTTGCAAATTCACTACGTCTACGTTATTTATTACGTATCAGCAACCGGCTTACCGATTTTTCGGAAATTCAGGCATTGGCAGATGATGGTAAACTGATTGCTTCGAATGCCGACAATGCCGTGGTACCTTATTTGGGATCGGCGCCCAATCAATGGCCCATGTCGACGGCCAGTCTCGGACTTTATCAAGAACACCGTATGACGAAAACGGTCGATTCTGTACTTTCTCTATGGAACGATCCACGTGTAACGGTACTTTACAAACCTACGCAGACTAGTCTGGCCAATAATACTCCTATATACAAAGGACTTTTGAACGGTCAGACTCGTGAAACTATAAGTGCTGAAGGCATCGACTTGAACGATGTTTCACTTTTCGGAAGTATTTTCAGGGATGTGCCTGATGGGGTAAACGCTCAATTCATGCAGTACGCGGAGGTACAATTCGCGCTAGCGGAAGCGGTAGAAAAAAACTATATTGCCGGAGATGCAGCTACGTATTATCAAAATGGAATTGCTGCCAGCTTCGAATATTATGATGTTGCCCTACCCGATGACTATTTCACTCGAGAAGCCATCGCACTGAACGGGGCCGATAATCTCAACAAGATACTCTCCCAAAAGTGGTTGAGTCTTATAGGGGTTGGGCACGAAGCCTGGTTCAATATTCGCAGAACAGGTGTACCTAGACTCAAGGCTGGCCCTGACAACCTCAACGAAGGAAAATATCCCGTTCGGTATTTGTATCCTGAATCGGAACAGGCCACTAATAAGGTTAACTATACCGAGGCTGTCGATCGTATCGGTGGAGATAATATCAATAGTAAAGCCTGGTGGGAAAAAGAGTAGGACTGATGACAAAAATGTAACGACATGAAGCAAAAAATAATCAAGCTATTCTTACGCACTGCGATTTCTCTAGGCTTTTTATCGGCAGTGGCAGATCGCCTGGGAGTGTGGCCAACCGAGATTTCAACTTGGGGCAATTGGGAAAGTTTTTTACGGTATACCCAACTCATAAATCCTTGGTTTCCTGAGGCGATCATTCCGACAATCGGAACGATAGCAACGATTGCGGAAATCATTTTTGCACTATTTTTAATTGTGGGCTTCAAGACGGAACTATTTGCGAAACTCAGTGGTGTTCTCTTATTAATTTTTGCGCTGTCAATGACTTTTTCGACAGGAATAAAAGGAGCTTTTGACTATTCCGTATTTACGGCCGCCGCAGCGGCTTTTGCTTTAAGTACCTACAAGGAAAAATATATGGAGCTGGACAGTCTTCTAAAAAATAAAAAACGTGACGATGTATAAATCATTGGCCATATTCTTAATCGGATTTTTATTGATTGCCTGTAATGGTGATGCAAAGAAAGCAGACGATGAGCAATTGAGAAAAGAACCTTGGGAACAGATTTCGATAAAAGCGACAGGAACCACTGTAAACTTTATGATGTGGCAGGGTAGCCCGGTCATCAATAACTACATGAATAACTATGTGGTGCCCACTGTAAAGAAAAAATACAACATTGACCTAAGAATCAGTGGTGGGCAGGGGCCTGAAATCGTTCAATTGGTCATGGGTGAGAAACAGGCCAATGTAAGAAATGGTCAAGTCGATATGGTATGGATAAACGGAGAAACCTTCTTTCAACTTCGTAAAATAGACGGACTCTGGGGCCCTTTTGTCAAACAACTGCCGAATGCAAAATTTATTGATTTTAACGACACCTTTATCAATACCGATTTTCAGCAACCCGTAAATTATATGGAATGCCCTTGGAGCATCAACCAGTTCGCCATGGTTTATAATTCGGTAAAAGTACCAGCCCCTCCTAAAAATCTTCGCGAGTTGGAAGCGTATGTGAGAGAATACCCGGGTACATTCACCATTTCCAACGACTTTACGGGAATGACCATGCTGAAAAGTTTCCTCGCCGAATTAGCAGAAGGACCTAAAGGCCTCGACGGGCCTTTCGACGAAAAAAAATATAAGACACTATCAAAAGCACTTTGGGATTTTATCAATTCCAACAAAATGTATTTTTGGAAGGAAGGCGAAACCTTTCCAAAAGAACAGTCGAAAATGAACCAATTATTCGCCACTGGCGAGCTTCATATTGTGTATGGTTTTAATGAGGGAGGAATAGAAGACAAAGTATTGAGCGGACTCTATCCAAAATCTACAAAAGGATATCCTTGGGAAAACGGTACCATTAAAAATGCGAACTATTTGGGTATTTTAGATAATGCGTCACAAAAGGCCGGAGCGATGCAGGTCATCGATTTCTTGATATCCCCAGAAGCACAGCTCGAAAAATCAAGAGCTGATGGTATGGATGCCAATACGGTATTGAAGGTTTCAAAACTACCGGTAGAATGGCAAAAAAAATTCAAAAGTGCCCCAAAAAGAAATTACGGCATTACTATGGAGGAATTGGAACCTTATGCCATGGAAGAACCGGCACCTGAATATATGATTCGATTGTATGAAGACTTTAGAACCAAAGTAATTGAAAAATAGAATACCACATATAGGGCTAGTACTTTTTGTGCTAATCGGTATATTGCCTTTCGCATTAGCTTTCATCTATGCTTTGCTCTATAGTTTTGGCGTAGTAGGAGTGGTAAACACGGGGTTTACTTTCAAATTCTGGCTCGCCGTATTGCAATCGGGTGAATTCTTTAAGTCACTTATCTATAGTGCTTTGATTGCCTTTGTTTCGATGGCAGCTTCCGTTGGAGGAGCATTATGGATCACCATTCAATTCCGCCAAAACCTTGAAAAAAAATTCTTGTCTTTTATTGCTTACCTCCCCTTGGCTATCCCGGGCGTGGTAACCGGTTTTTTTATTTTCCAATTGCTATCCAAAAGTGGATTTTTTGCGCGAATCAGCTATGCTTTCGGATGGATTCGGGAAGCCACGGATTTTCCAGATTTGGTAAATGATACTTTTGCATTGGGAATCAACTTGGCCTTTATCACCATGGTACTTCCTTTTTTTGTGTTGTTATTTCTCAATGTCTTTAAAAATGAGCGCTTAGATGAGCTGTCGATACTTGCCCAGTCTCTAGGTGCAAACCCCCGACAGGTGGTTCAACGCATACAGCTGCCCATCCTATTAAAAAAGGCACGCATTCTGATTGTGCTTTACTTTATATTTTTGTTGGGTTCTTACGAAGTACCACTGATTTTGGGGCAAGAATCACCACAAATGCTCTCGGTTCTTATTATCAGGGAAATAAAACAATATGATTTGGATAAAATTTCAGAAGGTTATGTTGCTGCCGTGCTCTACACGATAATCGTTTCAGCTACTGTATTGTTTCTGTTTTTGCCCAAAAGAAAAAATGCTTTGATATGAAACGCTACTGGAAACCTTTTTTTCTAAGTTTTTTAGTGCTTTTGGTGCTATTTCCCTTTACCTATATGGTCTTGCTATCATTAATGTCCGGTTGGCAGTTTCCTGATTTCTTGCCCTCTTATTTCGGGTTTAAGAACTGGGCGACAATTATGACCTCTGAGGGCGGACTTCTACAGAGTTTTGTCATTTCTGTTATCATATCATTATCCGTTGCCATAGTCACAACTATTTCCGGCTTCTTTATAAGTAGGGTTGTTTATTACCATCCTAAAAGTAAAGTACTGAACGTATTGGCCTATTTTCCCTATATATTGGCACCCGTAGTATTTGCGGCTTGTTTGAGTTTCTTTTTTATAAAACTTGGGCTTTTTGGCAATGTAACCGGCGTAGTCGTAGCGCAGTTTCTGATTGCCTTTCCGTATGCCCTTATTTTCTTTAGCAGTTTTTGGAACCAAAAGATGAAAAGCTATGCCGATTTAACGGCCACATTAGGGGGGAGCCGATTGCAAACTTATACCAAGGTATTATTGCCCATGGCCAAAAGTATGTTATTGGTCTGCTTTTTCCAGACCTTTCTTATTTCCTGGTTCGAATACGGTCTTACCTCCATTATTGGGATTGGAAAAGTACAGACGTTGACTATTAAGGTATTCTTGTTTATCAAAGAAGCCAATTATTACTATGGCGCTTTAAGTTGTTGCTTATTAATTTTCCCGCCTGTTGTACTGTTATATTTTAACAAGCGGTATGTATTCAAAAAAATGGTCTGATGTTTTTAGAAATAAAGGATATTGTAAAAAGTTTTCATAACGAGCATGTTGTAAAGACGCTTAATTTTCAGTTGGAGGCCCATCAAACCCTGAGTATTTTAGGAAAATCAGGTTGTGGAAAAACTACCATGCTGAAAACAATTGCCGGACTCGTAAGCCCAGATTCGGGAAGTATAATATTGAACGGCGAACGCATCAATGATAAAAAACCTTCGGAGCGTAACATTGTGTATCTCTATCAAGAGGATTTACTATTTCCGCATCTCAATATTTTCGAGAACATTGCATTTGGTCTGCGCTTGAAAAAATTATCAAATACCGATATAACGGAGCGAGTAAGCCAGATGATAAAAAGTTTAGAATTGGAAGGGCAGGCAAAAAAAATGCCCAATCAACTTTCGGGCGGTCAGCGACAACGCGTTTCTTTCGGAAGAGCCATCATTACCGAACCCTCATTATTGCTGTTAGACGAGCCCTTTGGAAGTTTAGATGCAGGTACACGCCAACGTATGCAAGTGTTGTTCAAAAAATTAACAAAGGAATATCAAATTACATCATTGTTCGTCACTCATGATCTTAAGGAAGCTGTATTGATGGGAGATAAAATCGGATATATGCATAAAGGTCAACTCAAGGTGTATGAAGGCAAAAAAGAGTTTATCAATGACCCAAATACCGGCGTACAGCATGAAATTGCTTTTTGGGACGGGTTGAAAGTGAACAGTGATTAAAATTAAGTTTTGGCATATAGAACGACCTATTAGACATCAAAATTTACAAAGTATTTTAGTCCGGAATTTAATAACGAATAATTAGAGCAATGAACAAAAAACAGGTTTGGATCGATACCGATCTCTCCGTAGGAATGAAAAGACATAAAAGAGATGGCTATTGTGACGTTGACGATGGCTACGCCGTACTTCAGCTGATGAAAGCTGATAATATCGATATTTGCGGTATCAGTGCGATTTTCGGAAATACCCTTATCGAAAATGCCTTTAGCCTGTCAAAAAAAATGGCTGATGAGTTTTCGTCGTATAAAATTCCCGTTTATAAAGGTGCCGATAAAGGCATTAACATACAAAACGTGACAACCAATGATGCCGTAGAAGCCTTAGCGGAAGCCCTAAAGCACCAAAAAATGATTATTATGGCGATTGGCCCTGCTACTAATGTTGGGCTGTTGCTGTTGAAATATCCTGAACTTAAATCTCAAATACAAGAAGTCGTTTTAGTCGCGGGACGCAGAAAACCCACCGATTATTTTAAAATCGGAAATCAGGGCAATCACGCCCAAGACCTGAACTTTGATTTAGACAATGATGCTTTTAGAATTCTTTTTGAACACGAGGTTCCCGTTGTACTCTGTCCGTTCGAAATTTCAAATAAAGTATGGCTAAAAAAAGAAGATGTAGAAACTTTAAAAAATGGGGATATAAAAAATGAATGGCTGGCAGAAGCTTCCGAACCTTGGTTAAAACAGTGGTTGGATCAAGGAGCCAAGGGCTTTAATCCCTTTGACGTTTTAGCCAGCCACTATATTATGGCTCCTGAAGATATTATTTCAGAACCATTAAATGCCCGTTTGGAAATACATCTTGATGACACCGTAAAGCAGAACAACAATACTGTCTACAAACAGTATTTACTTTGCGATAACGGTGATGGCTATCCAATCACCTACTGTTATGATGTTGTGGAAGGTTATCATCAGAAATTGATTTCTAGTCTAGTTGCCAGTGAATAGTCGGATAAAAGTAGAGCACGAATGAAAAAATTATCAAACGACATAATCGAATTACAACCGTACTTAAAACAGCAGGGTTGGCTAAAACCACATGAGCAAATAGCTTCTGTGGAAGTGCCCGGGGAAGGAAACATGAACTTTACCCTTCGTATTGATACGGGCCAGCGTACTTTTATAATAAAACAGAGCCGTGATTATGTGGAAAAATATCCCCAAGTTGCAGCGCCTCAAGAACGGGTACTTCGTGAAGCGGAATTCTATGAGCTAATCAGAACGAAACCATCATTAAATCAAATGATGCCCACACTTATAGGACTTGATAAAGTGAATAGTGTGATGGCAATGGAAGACCTAGGTGCCGGATCAGATTACACTTTTCTTTATAAAAGTGGTAAAACAATCGGTGAAAAAGAGTTGTTAGACATCATTACATTTGTTGCAACCCTGCATACAAGTTTCGATGCTAATTCGGTTACTGCCCCCATTCGGAATCGAAAGATGCGCGCCTTGAATCATGAACATATTTTTCAATATCTTTATTTAAGTGATAACGGACTTGATCTCGACCAAATACTTCCTGGGCTAAAGAGTATTGGAGCATCATTTTCAAAAGATGATGACTTGAAGACAAAAGTTGAGGAACTGGGGAGACGCTATCTAGCGGATGGCAATACACTTTTGCATGGAGATTATTTTCCGGGAAGTTGGTTAAAAACAAATAATGGAATCAAAGTCATTGACCCCGAATTCTGCTTTTTCGGATTTCCCGAATTTGAAATCGGGGTAACTATTGCCCATTTGAAAATGGCCGATCAACCTCAAAAACTGATTGACAATGCGTTAACACATTATAAAACCTTGGCGAAATTAGACAATGAACTGTGCGCCAAGTTCACCGCCATTGAAATTATAAGAAGACTTTTGGGGCTGGCGCAACTTCCCTTAGAAATTGATTTGGGCAAACGCATCTCGTTATTGGAAACTGCAAGGGAATGCCTGATACGGTAGTGTTTTAGCTCAAAAGGACCGAATCTTTATTTGAACATTCCATTTTCAGGTCAAAATACCCTTTCTTTTTAGGTCTACGTATATCTTTGTAGGAAAATACTTGCTTTTAATCCGAAAAATAAAACCTTTAAACTGACCAGTCGGTCGGTAACTTCTCTTCAGAAACATGTTGTTCACCGAGATTCCGTCATTTTAACGATTTTCTTAAGTATTACATCTTTAAATATTGAACGCGTTGGCATATCGAGGGTTCTTTGTTACGGACCTCAGGGTCTGTTTTAACCCAAAACCCAAATCTTATGAACAAGAGTCTAAAACGTATGGCCACCATGAACCGAATGCAAGTTACCGGCCTAGAGTTATTTTACAAAAAAGGATATTACAATACGAGCGTCGATGATATTTTAAAAGAGCTATCGCTTTCTAAAGGAGCCTTTTATTATCATTTCGATTCCAAAGAAGACTTCCTTATCCAAATCATTGAGAACTTGCTTACCCGAAAGGTATATAGCATGCTTATTGAACCGATTGAAGGTCATTCAAACACATTGGATCTTATTACCGAATGCTTCGACGATGCACTTGAAACAGCTGTTCACAATGAGATGGACTATGGTTTTATTTTGAGCAACTTTATTAATGAGTTCAATGGTCGTAACCCGGAAATCATGAAACATTTAAACAACATTATGCAAATATGGGAAGTGAATCTAGTCGGTGCCCTTCAAAAGGGGAAGTTCAACGGGAATATTGATAGGCACGTAGATGCTGAAGGTGTAGCCGTTTATTTGATAAGCTCGTATATTGGCATACGTACCTTAATGGTGGAAACAGCGCCAAGCGCCCGTAAATATCGCTATATGTCGCAATTAAGACAATACCTCAAATCTATGGAACCTAGAAATATTACGGTATAGAAAAAAATTACACTGTTTTACCTAACAAGGTATTAATTTTAGCTATGACGGTTGCAGGTGTAATGGTTGCCATACACCTTTCGTACCCTTCCGGAAGTTTGTTTCCATATACCGATGTTGGTATCAAAGGGAATTCATCCCTATCGGAGAGTAGCATGTTACTATCATTTTGGCTTATGGGAGCGAAGCCAGCAAAAGGATGGGTAACACCCCATAATGTCAAGGTCGGTATCCCGTACATTGCGGCCAAATGAGCATTGCCACTGTCCATTGACAACATAAGGTCGAGATTTGAAATCAGGGCCAATTCCTCTTCGAAGGAAAAAATGCCTGCAACATTAATACAATTCTGGAATTTTTTTTCCCAAGTTTCGAACTGCCGTCTTTGATTATGACCACCACCAAAAAACAAGATTTTAGTTTTTTTGGAAGTATCCAATTGGGAGACGACCTGTTCCATCAAATCTAAAGGATACATTTTTCCTGGAAAGGCCGCATAAGGAGCAATGCCCAGCCATTTTTTTGACGGTTGGCCAACAACTTCCAATACCTTTTCGGTTAGGGGTTGCTTTGGCAAGCTAACCGCTTCATTCAAATCGACAGAAACTCCCAATTGGGAAAAAACGTCAGAATACCGCTGGTGCGTGGTTCGTAATGGTTTGAGAATTTTGCTATTTGCCGAGGTAAGCGCTTTCTTTTCTTTCCGTCCTTTGTCAATCTGAACGAATGGTATATTTCCGATTTTAAAATACAACTTTAAAATATTGCTGCGAAGCACGTTATGCAAATCAGCGACTTGGTCAATATTAAGCGCCTTAAGCTCTTTATACAGTTTCCACAGACCGAAAACTCCTTTGTGTTTTCCTTTAACATCGGCCTCAAATACCTGCACATTACTTATGTGGGAGAACATCGGCTTAAAGAATCCCCTGGTCAACATGGTGATTTTAACCTTAGGATAACGTCTTGCAATTTCAGCGAGAATGGGTACAACCATCGCAACGTCACCCATGGCGGACAAACGTATTACTAGAATATGGACTTCTTTATCCAATTCCAAGTTTTCTGTGTTCCCAGAAAAATTTCTATTGAGTGCCACGAAGCACCGGATTTAATTCCTCGTCATTGTACATCTTCATTTGCTTGTAGACCTTCATATACTTTCTTCCCGATTCGATGTCGCTAAGCAATTGGTCTATGGCCAAGGAAAGATCTTTTCGTTGTTCTAACAGCACATTTAATTTCTGTCTGCACTTTATCAGGTGTTCTTCGGAAGCATCTTTTCGATTGGCCTCCTCATCCATATGATAAATCTTTAAAGCCAAAATTGAAAGGCGATCGATAGCCCAAGCCGGACTCTCGGTATTTATCGTGGCTTCTTCCTTCACATCTACCGATTGGTATTTTTTAAGGAAAAAACTATCAATATATTCTACCAAATCAGTTCTGTCTTGATTACTGGCGTCAATTTTTCGTTTGAGCACAAGAGCTTCGCTAGGATCAATATTGGGGTCACGAATGATGTCTTCGTAATGCCATTGCACAGTGTCGATCCAATTTTTACGATAAAGAAGGTGGCCTATTTCGTCAATGGGGTAAGGGTTCTCAAAGGGTTGGGAAACATCATTTTTCTCATGATACTTCTTGATACTCTCGTCAAAAATTCTGTAAGCAAATTCACTAAACATGGCAATATAAATTTGTTACGAAGATACCTTAAATTTATTTTATCGACACTTCAAAAAGAAACACCAAAAGAGGGATGACAATTGATGCCATAAGCACAATCTCTTTGATATTGGCCTTTCTTATCGACTCGATATAATTCGTAAAGAACACCACCGCAGGAAAAAAGGTAATCAGAATTGGGTATGCATCTGAAGTCGTAGTCAAGACCTTTAAAACCAAGCCAACAATAAAATAAAGAGCTATTAGCCGCATTGAGGCTATTTTTCCAAGGCCCGCACTGCCTAATTTTAAAAAAGCCAGTACTGCCGTTACAAAAGTAATTAAGACGTATATTATAAGCTTCGATCCGTTGCCCAAATCAAGAAAATAGGTCGTATTAAACTGAAAGTTAAACTTGTAATGTGTTACTAAAAAATTGGGATACCCGGCCAAAATTAGAATACTATACGATATCATAAATACCGCAAACAAGGCAGCGAACGGTACTAACCAGTTTCGAATGTTTTTGGGTTCATAGATATAGATCGCAGCAAACACCACAAGCATAAATAATAGAGCCCAATCATAAAACAGACTTGACACCATAATCCAGATGGAGGCATCAAAAATTTTAAGTTTTACGTTTTTCAGTGATTTCATGCTAATTAGCCGCCGTATAGCCAACAATAAAGAAAAACTACAGAAAATAGTGTTATTATCAGCTATTGTCTTAGGAAAAACCAACATTAACAAGAAATAGAACAGTAATGAAAAAGAATTGGTACCCGTAATCTTATTACGCTTTGTAATAAAATTTACTATGAAAAAACTAAACATTAATAGCAGAAATGCAATAGCTTGTAGCAGAAGTTGAAGTGGTGAATATACCCGCTCAAAAAGAAAAAAATGTACGAACCAGTAGAAAACAAACAAGAACGAAAGAACAATTATGTAATTTATTGGTTTTGTTTTACCAAAAACGCTTGAAATCATCTACGGTTTTTATATTTTTGCAACGTAAATATACTATAAGATGAAAGCATTTTTTGAAGGTATACAAGATTTATTTGTGAATTATCTCTTTGCGCCCTATGATTTTTTTCGGTTTATGGATAATTGGTGGACGGCCAACATAGTAAACTGGATCTTATTTATTGTTGTAGCTGTTGCCTTTGTTTACTGGATGCTTCAGTTGAAACAGTATAATGACAATGGTGAAGAAGACAAAAGTATTTCTTCTCATTCCTATCTTTAGAATCTCATTGGGCTTTTGAAATAGAATTTTAGGACATCTCGATTAAAGATGTCCTTATTTTGAAGTTGAGTAGGTTTAAAGATCGAAACCGATATCGGTACGGAAGTTAATTCCGTCAAATTTGATTTTTTCAACGTTTCGGTATGATTTTTCCAATGCTTCCCTGAATTCATTTCCATAAGAAGTTACTGCAATCACCCTTCCACCATTGGTCACCACTTTTCCTTGATCAGTCGTTGTTCCTGCATGAAATACCAATGAGTCTGAAATATTTTCTAATCCGGTAATTTCTTTTCCTTTTTCGTATACTCCAGGATAGCCACCGGAAACAGTCATTATAGTGGTAGCGCTACGTTCGTCGATCTCTAGATCGATAGCATCTAAAGTCTGGTCGGCAACAGCTTGAAAAACTTCAGCGAGGTCATTCGCTATTCTAGGGATGACGACTTCAGTCTCTGGGTCACCCATTCGAACGTTATACTCTATCACAAAAGGATCATCACCAACTTTAATCAATCCTATAAAGATAAAACCCTTATAAGGCAAATCATCCATTTTAAGCCCTTCTACAGTTGGCTTTACAATTCGTTCATGTACTTTGTCCATAAACTCCTTATCTGCAAAAGGAACAGGGGAGATAGCACCCATACCACCTGTGTTCAGCCCTGTGTCTCCTTCACCTATACGTTTGTAATCTTTTGCGGTAGGCAGTACTTTATAGCCTTTTCCATCGGTCAATACAAAAACACTCAGTTCTATACCCGACAAAAATTCCTCGATTACAACCGTGGCACCGGCATTACCGAATTTAGCATCTACCAACATTGATTTCAATTCTTTCTTAGCTTCTTGTAAATCGTTCAAAATCAAAACGCCCTTACCAGCAGCCAAACCATCGGCTTTCAGCACATATGGAGGGGTAAGCGTCTCTAGAAACGAAAAGCCCTTTTCAAGACTTTCTGAAGTAAAACTTTCATAAGCAGCCGTGGGAATTTGATGTCTAAACATAAATTCTTTGGCAAACTGCTTACTTCCTTCCAATGTTGCTGCTGCCTTTTGGGGCCCGATAACCGAAACATGATCGATTTCATCGTCATTAAGAAAAAAATCGTGCACCCCATTGACCAATGGGTCTTCGGGGCCGACAACTACCATGTCGATATTTTCGATCAAAATGAATTTCTTAATGGCATCAAAGTCATTTACTCCAATCGGTATATTTTTTGCAATTTCTGCGGTGCCCGCATTACCCGGCGCAACGAACAGCTTATTAATTTTAGGGCTTTGGTTCAATTTCCAGGCAAATGCATGTTCGCGGCCACCTGAGCCAAGTATAAGGATATTCATTTTTTTTCAAATTTGGTCAAAAATACGGCTTGCCATGGAATTATCTATACCGTACCTGAAAAATCCCTATGCTTCTTTTTTTGTAATTCTTCGGGGGAAAGGGATTTGAAGTAATCGAAAACTATTTTCAGCCCTTCAGCTCTACCTACCTTGGGCTCCCACCCTAATATTTCCTTAGCCTTAGCAATATCGGGCTGTCGCTGTAATGGGTCATCTTTTGGCAAAGGCTTAAAAACAATTTTTTGTTCGGTGCCCGTTAACATTATAATCTCTTGGGCAAACTCCAAAATAGTAGTCTCGTGCGGATTACCAATGTTCACAGGGTTTGTGTAATCACTCATTAATAAGCGATAAATACCCTCCACTTGATCGTCTATGTAGCAGAAAGAACGTGTTTGGGAACCGTCACCAAAAACGGTAAGGTCTTCTCCTCGTAATGCTTGTCCCATAAATGCAGGCACTACGCGGCCATCATTTAGGCGCATACGTGACCCATACGTATTAAAAATACGAACGATGCGTGTATCTACCCCATGAAAACGGTGATAGGCCATAGTTATCGATTCCATAAAACGTTTGGCTTCGTCATAAACTCCGCGTGGGCCAATCGGGCTCACATTGCCATAATACTCCTCGTTTTGAGGGTGTACCAATGGGTCGCCATATACCTCCGAAGTGGAAGCTACTAAAATCCTCGATTTCTTTTCCTTGGCAAGACCCAATAAGTTTAAAGTACCCAAAGACCCGACTTTCAGGGTCTCAATAGGGATTTTCAAATAGTCAATAGGGCTTGCCGGAGAGGCAAAATGCAATATATAGTCCAATTTTCCGGGTAAATGCACAAATTTTGTGACATCGTGGTGATGGAATTCAAACTCCTTCAGAGGAAAAAGATGTTCTATGTTCTTGATATTTCCTGTGATAAGGTTGTCCATGGCAATAACATAAAACCCTTCTTTTATAAACCTATCACATAAATGTGATCCTAAAAACCCTGCTGCGCCTGTTATAAGAACTTTCTTCATTCTACCTCTTCTTTGTTTTGTGCCTGGTCACTCAAATTCTTCTTTTTCTTCTTCCCGTTTACCTCTTCCACTTTACCCTTTATTTTATCAACCTTTCTCCGCAACATAATCTTTTGCTTTAGGGTTGCAAAACTGTAGTTGTACTTAAAGAAAATATACCCAAGTGCAACAACTACCGACACCAACATGATGACCATGCCCAAATTTCGTGCTTTACTGCCCAAAACGATAAAAAGCATAACAAACAACAAATTAAAGCAACCTATAATAAAACTAGCCTGTTTATGGGTCAGTCCCCAATAATCAATGAGCACGTGGTGTGTATGGTTCCGATCAGGCGAAAAAGGCGCCTTATTATTCGCGATCCGAATAGCAAAAACCCGAGCCGTATCAAACAGCGGGACAATCAAAATACTAATGGCAATCAAGGGAGCATTCTCCAATAAAAAGGGTAATTCGGTATAAGAATCAGGCCTCAATGCTAAAAACTTAATGGTCAAAATACTAATAATAAAGCCCACAATAAGCGAACCGGTGTCGCCCATAAAAATCTTTTTATCAGAGGAGAGGTTAAACCCTAAAAAAGCCATCAAACTAGCATTTAGCGTTATACTTAACAACGCAAAAAAGTACTCCTCCGTTAAGTAAAAGATGGTGGTATAAATAACCATGATCACAATACCCACAACAGAAGCCAGCCCGTCGATACCATCAATCAAATTATACGAATTTATAATGGTCAGCATCATAAAACCTCCAATAATAAGATAGAGATAATACGGTATTTCACTAATATTCAAAAACCCGTTCAACGAATGAATAGTAAAACTGGGGTTAGTCAAAATAAAAGCAATGGCAAAAACTTGCGATAGTAGTTTTGCCCCAGGGGAAATGACTACTAAATCGTCTTTCAACCCTACTATGAAGAGTATGGTAAGGCCTGGAATAATGTACATGGCCTCATCAAAAACGTCGCGGCCACGTATAAAGAACAGCGCAAATATGAGGGTATAAAAAAATGCAATGCCTCCCAAGGTGGGCGTTCTCGAACTATGCGAGCTCCGCTGGTTGGGGTTATCCATTAGGCGCTTGTATTCGACTATTTTGATAATTTTAGGAATTGTCAAATAGGTTAGGAGAAATGCTCCTATGAAAATTGATATGGCGGTTTCGAGAAAAAACAAATGCTATAAAATGATTTTACATTCTATCAAAGATAATTTTAAAAAAGAACTTTACTAAATTTAACTGCCGGCCTATTCTTGTGGGCTCCTTCAAAAGTCGATATAACCACTCAAGCCCCAAACTGATAAAAACACGAGGGGCTCTTTTTTTTGTTCCCGAGTATACATCAAAACTACCTCCCAAGCCCATATAGAGAGCAGGGTAACTTTTCATAAACTCAGCCATTAGAAATTCCTGTTTTGGACTGCCCATAGCAACAAAAATTATATCGGGTTTTTTTCTGGCAAAATCACTTAATAACAAATCCGTATCTTCCTTTTTGAGAAAACCATTCCTATAGCCTTTAATGTCCAATTGGGGAAATTCGGTCTTTAACTTGGTAACAGTCATGTCTATTACCTCCTGCGCCGCACCTATAAGGTAAAACGATTTTTCATGATGGTACTTCTCAATAATATCAAGCCAAAATTCGGCACCAGCAATTTTGGTAGCGTCCAAACCTCTTCGCCTTAGGGCCCAAACCGCTCCAATACCATCAGGGTAACCGATATTGGAATTAATTAAATCGTCTAATTCAGGATCAGATCTATTAAGCTTTTCCGCATTTAAAGCAATCAATATGCTTTTTTTGCCTTGTATAAAATCCAAGAACTGGTCTTTAGATGTAAATGCATAGATTTTTTTGTTATTGATTTTCTGGAAGTCATGCTCCATACTTTCTAAGTAATATCGATTGATGGACAAAAGTAAGGTAATCCTTTTTAAATCTAATCAAATGGGGCTTTCGATCGAAAAACATTGTAGTTTTTAGCAATCTGGAAATGTGCAGCCCAAATTGACTTTATAGAAAATCTATTGGCCTATTTAATGCCGTTTCACATCCGTTTTAAAAAAAAAGCAATACCAGAATGTAAAAATAATCATTCCTGCCTGTCTGTTCAGGTACGATTCTACCATAAAGAGAAACGCAAAACTGATTGCGAAACAAAACGCATAGGGGCCTCCCTTTCGCAAAAAACGCACCAACATAGCAACTAACAGTAAAAGTGCCAAGACACCATTGCCCAAAGCCGTTTCTAAAAATTGATTATGTGCATTATAGTTTCTAAACCTAGTATTTGCATTTTTTTCTAATGCCTGTCCAATAGCTTCTTGGGTACTTTCATGACCTACCCCGAATAGATAATGTTTCTCAATCTGATTCGTACTTGCTTTCCATAAGGAAATTCGGGCCTCGGTACTGGTTCCTTTGGAAGTTATATTGTGAACATTGTTTTTTCCAACTGAAAAATAAAAGGTAATGGCGGCTATAGACAATAGCGCCAAAACTACCAATGTAAATTTCCTTCTCCTGGTATTCAAGATTAATACCACTTTAATTACCAGCAATAATATACCAACCATAAAAGGCATTCTCGCATTTACCATAAACATAAAAAAGAGTGCCATTGGATAAAATGCGAACTGAAAAAAGCCATTTCTTAATGGCGTTTCAAGGTTTTTTATAAAAAGGAGTAAAAGAAGAAGACTCAAATAACTAGTATGCCAAAATCGCTCTACACAAGCCTCGACAAAATTAAAAAAAGACCCTTCTGGAACAATTTTTATATAGTTGTTGATAACATATACACTCAAAAGAAAAAAATAAATCAAAACACCTTTTTCAAAGAATTCAAATACTTTTAGGAGTTTCTCTTTATTTATATGACCGAAGGCGACGGGTAATAATATAAAATAACTATAATCCAATGCAACTTTCATCGTAGTAGACGGACTATCTGTTACGATGGAGGAAATTAGTAGCCATGCATAGAACGAATAAAAGAGATAGTTATTCTTAAACACTTTGAGAAGAGATTCTTGCTTCTTTGCCTTAATCTCTAAGTACGTAGTCACTACAACTGTCAGGGCCATTAATACATGGGAAATCATAGTCCAAAAAGGCATTATAAATACCCATATAGAAAATATGATTTTTAAAACTTTAGTTCCGTTTATTGATGTCACTCTTGAAATGGCAAAATATTCTTTTTTGGGGTTTAGCAATAAGAATACCACTGTAATGATTAGAATAAATATGTTCGCCCAAACAGGAATGAAATGACGCACCTTGCTATGTCTTTTCTTATTCAAGCTCTCCGTGGTGTTCAACATTATCCAGTTCGACCCACCCTTTTTCGATTGTACCTTAACGCCTTGTTCGCCCTCCGTAGTTTCGCTCCCAACGCTTACATATTCTAAGACATTTCTATGTTTTTTTTCTGTTAGCCAATTTCCGTCCACAGTAAAAGCATAGGATTTAATTCGAAGGAACGATTTCTGTTCTGTCTTCCAATAAAGACCTATATATTCAATTTCATTTTTAGAAGCAATTTGAAACTGGTAGGAATAATCCTTGTTCGGGCCAATCTCCTTCCTATCTGAGAAAAAACGCTTTTCCGAGAATTTTTCTTTGTAAACGTACCATACTTCGGTGGATTGGGCACAGTTAATCTCGGTACGAATGGAAACCTCTCGATATTCCTTTTCATAGAAAAAACCAAAGTAAAGAAGATTAAATATACATATCGGCAATAGAAGTATTACGTAATTTTGCTTTGACCATTTCGATATTGTACTGATGACTGACATTAATCTCTATTTCGAATAAACTTAGCTGGTACTCCACCCACAATGGAATAGGCCGACACATCTTTGGTGACCACGGCGTTGGCACCAATTATAGCTCCATTCCCGATAGTAATCCCGGGCAATATCACGGCATTGATACCAATCCAAACATCGTTTCCTATCGTGACCCGTTTTGTTGGTGTTTCACCCGACAAAACCATGGGAATGTTGATATCATGATGTAAATGGGTTTTACTATATATAGCCACATTTGGTGCAATCATAACATGATTACCTATATGCACCTCTCCTTGAAGAAATACATTTTCATTTACACGTACAAAATTTCCAATCTCAATATGTCGCCCATCGGATATATAAATATTGTTCTCGAATTTCGAGTTACTATCATATGGCATAACTTTTAGAATTCGGGACATATACCAAATTCTAATTGCATTGCTTAACATCAAAAACCGGGAATGAGGCAGATTTTGAACCAAAAGGTAATAGATTATCAACTTAAATTTTCGCATATGTCCTAAACTTTAGCAATGGAATTCGATGAATAGATAATCCTAAAAAGATAGCACATAGATATCCGAACGAACTTATTAAAACAGGCTGAAAAACGCTTAACCCAAGAACATAGAGAATCAAAAAGTTTTTGATATAAGTCTTTGCTTTATTTTCATTCAATGCCCTTGCATTAAAAAGTTTAAAGAAGAAAAATAAAAACAGCAGTATGCCAATACCCATTTCTGTTGTAAATGTAAAGAAAAAAGCGTCGTATATGGGGCCCCGTAGCTGACCCAAAGATCTATAACCCAACATTTCAGGACCAATATCATATTTCTTGTAAATATCGGTAACCATCAAAGATACTCTTGATCCAAAAGTTCCAACACCAGTGCCCCAAGGCAGATTATCCATTAGTATTTCCCCAGATTTACCAGCAATGCGCCAACGAATATACTTATCTCCGAAAGCCACTTGATTAGCTTCCGAAAAAAAGACCAAGTAGTATATTAATAGGCCGGTAACAACACCGGCAAATAATATGATTTTTCTAAACCATTTTCTAAGGGTAGAGCGGTATGAGAAGGGAAAGAACATTAAAAACAAAAACATGAAAAGCACTTCCTTTCGCGAAAAGGATAGTACCAAGAACATAAAAGCAATTACGAGAAATATCTTGTCTTTTCTTGCTATACTATAGCCTAACCCATAATGAAAATAAAACCATACCATCAGATAAAAACTCATAAAATTGGCCAAACTTGCCCCGGATCCAAAAATCGAGACCATGTAAAATCCACCCAATCCCCTATTAAAACTTTTAACATCTAAAAATGCTCGGTACTCTGCATAAAAAAATAATTCAAAAACCCCGAAAAAAACCATGAAAATAAGCACTTTATCAAGTATATACTTAATGTCAACCATAGTCCTTATCTTGGCGTCTTCACTCAATGAGTGATAATACAGAAAATAAAAAAACCATTGGCTGTATATAGCAATCTGTAAAAACCCTAGGGGGTATATGTTTTTGGCAACTACATTTAAGGTCATGTAAGCAACCAAGATTAGAAATAGTAATGCAATACTTGCAATCTTCTTTTTTTGTAATACCTGAAGGGCATATAGTAGAAAAACAGCCAAGCTTATGAGCTCATTGTATACATCGAAAGGAACACCTGATTTCAAAGTAAGTTTATTGACCAACGGCTGAAGAACCAATAGTATGAATATTAAACTTTTCAAGATAGCTCGGTATTTTTAACATTTTCATGATACCCCAACTTGAAGTAAGGGACAAAACTATGACCACCCATGAGTGCTTCCTTTTCAATTCCTATCTCGGCATCTACAATTGAGGCACACATCTTTCTTACATTGAAATATTTCTCTGACAAACCCCCAATATTGTAAAAGAGCGTCTTGACCCCGAACATTTCTGCCTCTACCGCTG
Organism: Kriegella aquimaris; assembly: GCF_900103215.1. Lineage (GTDB taxonomy): Bacteria > Bacteroidota > Bacteroidia > Flavobacteriales > Flavobacteriaceae > Kriegella > Kriegella aquimaris. Next base: position 58,728 of record NZ_FNGV01000005.1, on the reverse strand, counting down.
TTGTCGAATAAATAGTGATGTTATAATCTGAATATTTAAGAATCTCATAAACACTATACTCAGGAAAAAGAACAACGTTTTTAACTTGGGTATATTTGGAATAGTCAAGATGATTGAAATTCCTTGGCTTAAGAATAAACAACCATTCTTTATTTTTCAGTGCCTCTTTCATAATGAAATCCAATAGATGCGTTTCTTCCACTGTTTGCAAAGTCACGCAGAATATTTTGGTATAGCTCTCCTTCAATTCCGCAAGGTACTTATTCTTGATGTTACTCTTAACATGCTCTAAATAGAGACTCCCAACAGGAATAATCTGTTGTTGTTTAAAAATAAAATGGTCAACAGGCACGTTTTTTTCCTGGTTACCAAAAGCAATCAAAAAATCGGGGTAATAGAGACTTCCAAAATTCAGATAAGAAAGGTAGAATTGGTGGTTGTCCCCAATATAGCCATGTTGGGCCTCATATACCTTTACATTCTCTAGGTGGGCAGCGACAACCAAATCCATTTTGGTAAAACTGCTTATCAAAAAAATAGCCTTTGGTCGAATCAATCTTAGCAAAAACCTATAAAAGCGAATTTTGCCGTACATGGAGTTAACTTCTTTTTTAATATCTATCTCAAGTTGATATTCCTGCTTTACCTTTTCCAGAGCTTCAAATGCGCTGATTTGCTTTCTGGTAAAAAGGGTGAACAGGAAACTTCCGAATTTAACAAACAAGTCAGAAATTACATGCTTCGAATATACCTCACTTGATTTCCAATGCTTTTCAATTGCCCATTCTATGAAAAGTGAGCGATCTTGCCCTAGTTTATCGGCCCAGGCATCAAAGAAAACATCATATTTTTTTTTATCAACGACCAGATTTCTTTTATCTGCATTATTAAAAAAAAGATAATCGAACTTTTTTATTCTAAGAAGATTCCTGACACCATAAAGCCCATTTTTTATGAGCTGAACTTTACTAGTGGTTCGAAATTTTGAACTAAAGCCAATATTTTTTTTTAATATTTGATAATAAAAGGTGTGACGAACGAGCGGCCAGGTAGATAATCTTGAAATACGAGCCGACCCAACATCAAAGTTTTTTTCTATATCAAAAAGCTCATTTGTTTGTTTTATGGCCCCAAATTTTTTGCTTGGTTCATTTTTTTCTTTACAATCCTTCATTTTTTTGGCATCCGCTTGACTACAAATTCATACACTAGTTTTCTATTTATCCAAAAGATAGGAAATATCATTGCTATGAGAAAAAGGGCTTTTACAAATATTACGGAAAATATGGAATATGACTCGACCCTGGATTGCATAATATATGGGAGCCATGAAATTACTAATCCGCATAAAAACCAGAGTGTCATCTTCTTTAGCCTATAGGGAATAAAGAACAACTTTTGGCTTACAAAATAGGCAATGATCACAAAAATCATCTTAGATGACAGGCTGGCAATAGCCGCTCCCATAATTCCATATACGGGTATCAAAGCAAAGTTAAATGCAATATTTAATACCGCCCCTACCAGCGTTATAATGGGTAAATACTTCGTTTTTTCAAGGAAATAAACATTACTGAAGGAATAATAAAACCCATTTAAGACAAATGCAAATGCAATTAATGGTACTACCACCCAAGCGCCATGATAAGCAGGTTTACTGATGATCATTAAAAATTCAGGCGAAAACCAGCTAATCGCAATACCTATTAGAATATAAAATAGAAGAATTTTTTCCGTTATCAGCGCTATGGTTATTTTATGTTCTTTGTTGGTCTTAATTTGTTCGAAAAACCATGGGCTATATGCTGAATTAACACCCAGAGTAACAATATTTATAAGTTTGCCTAACTGTGCGCCTATATCGAAAAGCCCAACTAGACTGAGTGTAGAAAGATTGTTAATTATCAATCTATCGGCCAAGTTCATTGCCCATGCAGACAGATTATGAGGTAATATTGGAAGGGAATAGTTAAGTGTTTTCTTGATAGCATTGACATTGATTCCAAACCGTATTTCTTTAGATGCTCCATAAATACTATATATAAAAAAGATTATATTAGATACTGCCAAAGCCAAAAGAGCTCCCTCGGCCTTATAATCAAAATAAAGTATTAGAACAATGGTCAAGCCGACGATGATAACGAAGTAGATAAAATCAAGCAGGGCAGCCTTTTTTGCTTCCTGCTTTGCCTTTAACATAGATTGATAATAATAGTATATGGGTTGGGTACAAACGCTGATAAGTGCAAGGAAAATATAGGGATCAAAAGGAATTCCCTTAAATACGTACTCAAGCAAAAGGGCCTTGGCTAACCAAAGAGTTCCGGTGAAAAGAAAACTTACAATAAGCACTAAGGTGAAACTAGAGCCCCAAAGGGAGGCTAGATAGTCTTTGTCACTGTCTTTATACTCATAGTAAAAATAGGCCGTAGAACCTCTTAAGGACAACCCGGCAATAAGCACAAAAAAAGGTATTGCAGCCATTACAATACCCAATACTCCATATTCATCAGGAGACAGTTTAATGGTATAAAGCGGAATCAGAAAAAAAGCAAATCCCTTTTGAAGCAGGGTGAACGACGCGTAAATCAGTGAGTTCTTCGCGAGTTTCTTTTTGTTTTCCGGCATACAATGAGATCTATATCCTTGCTTTTACAACAATTTTCCGAATCTTTTCTGTGTTGTTGCCACATACGATTCCTGGCTGGTGAACATCCTCTGGTGCCAAGAGAACAAATTGACCTGCTCTTACAGTAATGCTATTGCCATCAGCTTGGAATAACCAATAATCACCCTCGGCATTATAAGGCGTTCTTGGCGTACAATTCTCAATTCGCGTAACTTTTATTAGTTCAGTGCCCTTGACCACATATTGTATATCAAAATACTTTTTGTGTGCTTCCCACATTTCGCCATCAAAAGCCTTTGTGTCATATTCTTGCACTAGGGCAAATATGTTATCTCCATCAATTTCAACTCTACCAAGAGGAAGTGTTTCTAAATTGGTATTCTCTTTTAAGAACTGCAGTCCCCTTTTAATATTCGGGCCTAGATTGTAATAAAATTCAGCGTTTTCGATATCATCAAAAATCATAATGTAATTTTTAGTTTATTTTCTCCAGGAATAAGATCATGCTGTATTTTTTCTGCAATTTTCATCCCTCTTTCTTTTCGCTGATCAAACGTTTCTTTAATATCGGCGATGATTTTTAATGGCACGGCGGCCTGAGTAATTGACCCGTTCGTATTTAAAACTTTGCCCTCTTTAAATAAATTAGACACTTCGAAAATACTAGGTTCGTAGTGTTCCCCAAACTGGGAAAAGATATTAGCTATAACTTCATAATCATCGATATAGTCACAGGTCAAACGTATGTCTTTGTCGAACAAAGACGTTTGTAAATCAAGATATCCAATCTTAAAAAAATCAGGACGATTGACAAATGGACCCCAAATTTCAGAATCTGTTTTTTCCTTCATCCCAACTGCTATTTCCAAAGCTTTAGTATTTAGAAAATAGGGGGTAAGGCCAATTGGCAGGCCCGAGGTAAACACAAAATCAGACGGTTTCACAGTTACCCAGTCAACAATAAGGTTAGCAACATAAATAGAATGCAAAGGATTATCGGCTGTTATACTCACAAAAGCATCAAAACCAAAATACTTGGCTGCATCTAAAAGTCGCTTGAGCACATCGTCTTCAGAGCCAGCATAGAATTTTATTTTATGGTCCAGGGCATAATTATACAATTTAGCGTCTTGAGGGTTAGTGGAAGTACATAGAACGATGCCGTCAATGCCATTAACCTGTTTACAGCGATTGATTACATGATCTAAAACAGTTGCACCATGCAGTGGTAATAGAATTTTCTGCTTAAGTCTACTGCTTTTGAGGCGCGCTGTTATAAAATATCCAATTTTCATTCTATGTTGGTCTACGTTGCTTTTATGATTTTTAACCTCAGGGTTATATTCTTTTATTTGAGATTGGCTTTGAATTGGTCGCTGTTGGCTTTTTTGAATTTATAATCGACATTGGAAAAATCAATAAAGCTATCTTTAGCAATATCTTTATTAGCAACTAGACCCAATATTCTTGGCAAAAACTGTTGCAGCATATATGTGCCTTCATTGGTTCGTTTGAAACCAATATTATCAATAGTTATGGCGTCTCCTTTTTTTATTGGTGTTTCGGCAACAATGGCTTTTTTCATAGGTCCGGTGTTGCCATAAGCCAACTCGCCATCAGACATTTTGAGATTTCCATCACCCAAACTAGTTGTGATAATATCCATAAGTGTCCTTATTTTTTTCAATTGATCTAAGCTAACGGCAGCTTGGCCATCAATCCGTTTTTCCCCTATGGCATGAGTAAAGTGTTTTTCACATACATTTACGCCCATGGCCAAGCCCATGGTCGATATCAATTCATTGTGCTCGTTGGCCGGATCAGTATGGTCTGCATAACCCACCGGTAAATCAAAAAGCGCCCTGAGCTTAATCATTTTCCTAAGGTTAATATCTTCGTAGCGTGTCGGATAATTCTGAAAACCGTACATTAAAAAAATATCATCCTTGCCTAATCTATTCAACATGTCAATGGCATATGAAATTTCATCGATAGATGACCCGCCTACACCCAATATCACAGTTCCATTAAACTTTGCCGATTTTTCCAACAAAAGATAATCGTTAAGCCCTGTGGCGTGCAATTCTATGGCCTTTATAGAATTTCCTTCGTAATCCAAAACGAAATCCACTGCTTTTGGATCATTGCATAATACAATTGAATCAATCCCTTTGCCTTCGTTATAATCTATTATTTCCTTCCATTCATTTTCGGTAAACAACCATTCTTTCAACGCGTCATAAGCTTCATGGTCTTTTACAAAATAATCATCGAGATCCAATAACAAATGAAACTTAATGGCATCTACCTTAGCGGTTGCACCGTGGTCTATCAATTGTTTTAAAAAGGTCAAATCACCTTGATGATGAAATGCCGTTTCCCCTATCAAATAAGGAGTATCCTTTGGCAGCATATTCTAAAATTTTATATGTTTAATGTCTTCTTGTGCCCTTTCAAAATCTTCGTGCTTTCCAATATCCAACCAATACCCTCGCAGCGGATAGGAATGCACCTTATACCCCTCTCCTATAAGCTTTTCCATTAAATCTGTAGCATTGAAAAATTCATTCTGGGGAATTAGCTCCAAAATCTTTTTTTTCATCAAATAAATACCCCCATTAGAGTAATAGGTGTAAGTCGGCTTTTCTTTAAAACTTACTACATGTTTGTTAGTGGTTTCAAGCACGGCATAAGGGACATTAACCTCATAGGGAATGGTAACTACCGACAAGTCTGCTTCTGACTCAACAAACGACAAGAAAAAATCTTCATAATTTAGGTTGGTCAAAATATCAGAATTGGTGACTAAAATATAGTCATGTAAAAATTCCTTTTCATTGGCTATCGCTCCAATGGTCCCCAATGGTTTTGTTTCATATAAATACTTGGTCTTTATATTCTTTTCGGAGCCATCTTTAAAATACGCCTCTATCTGCTCACCCAAGTACCTTACGGAAATCCAAAAATCATCGACTCCGAAAGCAACCAATCGATCTATATTATGTTCAATTATAGGTTTATCCCCAATTTTAAGCAGAGGTTTTGGAGTGCTATCGGTCAAAGGGCGCAATCTTTCGCCCCGTCCTCCGGCCATTATTACCGCGTCTATAGGTAAATATGAACGCATTTCCCTGAAATTGATAACGTTGACAATTTTATGATTTTTATCAACTACAGGTAGAATCCGAAAATTGCCTTCGCGATACTCGATTATTTTCTGAATATCTCCTTCTTCCTTTCTGATATAGCGCGGATTTTTTTGGATGATATCTTCAATCACATTGTCTATCATTATCCCTCTTAAAAGCCCTCTTCTGACATCACCGTCAGTTAAAGAACCTACGAGTTTACCTTCAGGGTCAGCAACAAACAAAATGGCATCCTTGGCCAATTCGTTCAGTTTGAATAGCGCATCCTTTATGGAACTTCCCGTTAATATTAGGTGGTCTCTAAAATTTCTCAAAACAATCTGGGTTTAGGTCGTAGAACGACTTTTTAGTATTCGAAACATCAAATATTTTAATTTGCTCGATAATCTTTCCCGTCGCATGCCCGTCACCGTACAAACTAGGTTGGTCTTGGATGGAAGATAGGAAAATTTTTGTTCTGGCCTTTACAATAGCCTCATTTATGTTTTCAAATTTCGGAGAACAATGGATTACACTTTCCGGAGCAAGTCTGCCTTTTTGTCGATCTCCTATATCGATGGTAGGAATTTTAAAGTAGGGAACTTCTAAAATGCCACTAGAGGAATTGCCGATGACAAAATCTACGTATTTTAGTGCAGATAGGTACCGTAGTTGTCCCAAGGAGGTAAATGCGACTGCTTTTTGAGGATTTTTTGTAACATATTCATCAATCATTTTTACGATTATCCGCCCATCTCTGTCAGAATTAGGTTTGGTAAAAATTAAAGTTGTGTCCGCCATTAGATCAAGGGCTTTCAATAATTCTCCAAATTGGGAGGCGGCGGTGGCGTTCTCTAAGGTTACCGGATGAAAAGTAATCAAAACGGCCATTCTATCCAATTTTTTGGAAATGGACTCCTCAAAGGCTTCTTTGTCTAAAAAGTTCACCTGACGAATACTGTCGACACCTATCGCCCCGACGTTAAAAACCCTGCTTGGATGCTCTCCTAATTGTATGACCCGATTGCGATAGGTTGCCGTCGAGGTAAAATGTAAATGGCTCATTTTGGTTATGGCATGCCGTATAAATTCGTCGTAAGCTCCTTCCGTGGTTTCGCCTCCATGTATATGTGCTACAGGGATATTTGTCATCATAGCCGCCGTTACGGCTGCAAAAATTTCACTCCGGTCACCCAATACTATTATCATATCCGGGTTTAAATTTTTGAGCGCCTTGGCAAAACCGACTAACGCGTTGCCCACAGCTTTTGTAATGGAGATAGCACTGTCACCGATAAGACCGTCATCGATTTTGGCATCAATATGGAATCCATCTTTTTCTATCTGAAGGTAGGTGTTTCCAAATTCGGGCATTAGATGCATTCCAGTAACCAATAGTTGTAGTTGCAAGTTTTCGGCTTTATCGAGCACTTTGATTAACGGCTTTAAAAGGCCATATTCAGCTCGGGTTCCGGTAACGACACCTATTTTTTTCATTACTTTAAATTTACTGGCTTAGGGTATTCAATGTTTATTGTTCGATACTGCCTTTTTATCCGATTACACGTTTATGTGCTTTCAGATTAAGTCGTCCTCGCTATAGTGTTTTGTCGCCTTTGTTCCCATTATTTCATCCCAAAGCATTGGAGATATACCGGTTCCAGGTCGCTTTATGGTTAAATTGTCTACTGTGAAAATGGCTCCCTTTTCAATCTCCATATTGGCCACTATACTTTTTCTTGCCACAGCTTTATTTTTCATTTCACTGGGGCTGGGTTCTTTTCTGCCATGGCCCAGTGCCCGCTCAATGTTTCTTATAGACGAAACCATTGCCTTCAACCCACTAGGTTCCAATGAAGCTTTATGGTCTGGGCCTTCCATCGTATTATCCAGAGTAAAATGCTTTTCAATAACTGTAGCGCCCATTGCTACCGCTGCAATGGGAATCTCTATACCTAGGGTGTGGTCTGAGTACCCAATATTTACATTCAACTTCTCCTTAATAGAAATCATGGCCCTGAGGTTGACATCTTCCATGGGTGTTGGATACTCGGTATTACAGTGCAAGATTGTAATATCTTTCTTGTCAACCCCTTCATTCAAAACAACATTCAATGCATCTTCGACTTCCCGTAAATCAGCCATTCCTGTGGATATGACCACTGGCTTACCAAAAGAAGCGATTTTTCTCAAATATGGAAGGTTTGTTATTTCCCCAGAGGGCACTTTGAACAAAGGAATACCCAATTCATTCAAAAAATCGAGACTATCAAGGTCAAAGCCCGTCGATAGAAACTTTATGCCTTTTGTCTCACAATACGAAATAAGTTCGAGATGATCATCTTTGCTCAGTTCGAGCTTTTGCAACATTGTCAATTGCGAGTCGGAAGAATTGTTGGTGTTCTCAATTTGATAAGTTGCCCTCCCGGCATTTCTAGTTACTAATTTTTTTGAGTTAAACGTCTGAAACTTCACAAAATCTACCTCGGCAGTGACGGCGGCATCAATCAATTTTTTGGCTAAATGGATATCTCCATTATGGTTAACTCCAGCTTCTGCAATAATCAGCACCTTGTTTTTCATTCTATTTTATTCGTTTCGCCGGATTTCCCACCCAGACCTCTCCGTTCGGGATATCTTTCAACACCACGGATCCGGCACCGATCGTGACATTATCCCCAACCGTTATTCCTTGTTTAATTACAGCATTGGCTCCTACAAAAGTAAGGCTCCCCAAAACAATGTTACCGGCCAGCACTGCACCTGGGGCAATATGGCTAAAATTGCCGACTTTACATTCATGTTCGATTACCGCCCCGGAATTTATAATACATCCATCTCCCACCTCGGCCAAACTGTTTACTATTGCATTCGGTGCAACCACACTAGAACTGCCGATACAGGCCTTGGGAGAAACCCAAGCACTTGGATCAATTAATTCTATTTGATTAAGACCATAATCTTTAACAAAGGTAATTAGTTTCTTACGAATACTATTAGAACCCATAGCCGGGAAAATACAACCGTTTTCAATAATACTTGTTATGTCAATGGTGCACTCATCGCCTAAATAGGGTAACTTATATGGATTAAAAGCAGCCTCTTTATTATCGAAATAACCTTGGATATTATAGTTATTGGCCAAGGCTACGTCAAGCACCACATAGGCGTGGCCCGAATAGCCCAAAAAAAATAGGTTTTTAGATTCTGACACTGCTCGGTATATTTATGACACGCTCTTCTAAATTAATGGCATTCTCCAAATTACCGATCTGTGCCTTCTTGAACATGGGTAAGTGGTTCATTAACTTCCAGATGGGCCGAGTCATAACGCCATTGTCATTGGTTTCTTTTAAAAATGCATTACGTTCGTCAATGTCTTTGACCAATATAGCATTTAACCAATAATTTGAACTGGTGTTTTCAGGTTCTTTAACAAATACAACTGCTTTGTCTTTAAAAAAAGCATCATACTGTTCAGCGACTTTTCTTTTTCTTTTAATAAACTCAGGTAAGACTTCCATCTGGGCACAGCCCAAAGCTGCGTTGATATTGGGCAATCTATAGTTATACCCGACTAGATTGTGTTCAAAATCCCATGGATGGGGGATTTTTGCGGTCGTAGTAATATGTTTTGCTTTCTTGGCCAGTGCTTCGTCATTGGTGAGCAACATACCCCCACCTCCTGTTGTAATCGTCTTATTCCCATTAAAACTTAAGGTTCCCAATAAACCAAAGGTTCCGGTATGATGCCCTTTGTAGTAACTTCCTAAAGATTCCGCGGCATCTTCAACAACTTTCAATTTATACTTTTCGCAAACGGCAAGCAATTCATCAATTCGAACAGGCAACCCGAATGTGTGCATGGGAACCACGGCCCTTATAATTCGTTTCGTTTTTTTATTTATACATCGCCCGTCTACTATTTCAGTGTTTCGAGAAAGAAAGTGCTCTAATTTTTCCGCGCAGAGGCCAAGAGTGCTCATATTGACATCAGTAAAAATTGGATGTGCTCCTATATAACTAATAGCGTTACAGGTAGCAATAAAAGTCAAGGGCTGGGTAATAACCTCGTCATTTTCCTCTACCCCGGCTAGTAGCAAAGCAATGTGTAATGCCGCAGTTCCGTTGACCGTAGCTATGGCATATTTGGCACCAGTAAATCGGGCCACCTCATCTTCAAACCGATCCACAAATTTACCCACACTTGAAACAAAAGTGGAATCGATACATTCGTTAAGGTATTTCTTTTCATTACCTATAAAACGAGGCTCGTGAAGCGGAATAAACCCATCAGTACCATATAGTTCCCGTGTAAAATTAATAAGTTGTTCGACCATCATTAAGACTACATTTTACCGTCTAAATATTTTCCCGTTTCCTTATGACCAAAATTGGGTATCATATAAAAAAACAAATGTAGCAAATCTTCTTTACGCCACGCTTTGGCAGCTTTGAGTTGGGCAATTGTTTTTTGGAATTGCTCTAATCTTTCATTATCGTACGTAGGAGCATTTTTTATTATTCCAAGATTATGGAACTTATCCATATCCAAAACCTCTTTTGAAGTAAAAAACTCTTCAAAGTCCTTCTCGCCAGTAGTATCACTTTTAGTGAATAGACAAGGCCATTTACCAGTTTCAGGAAGCGTTTTGACGAGTTCTCTTGCCTCTTCTTCGCTTTCGCACAAATAAGGCTCAAACCCCAGTTGGCCCAGATATCTTACAGCTATATCCGCAAAAGAAATCAAATGGAGGTCTTCACTGAGCTTCGGAAAAAATATATCTCTGTTTTCGCCAAAAATACAGGACATCAAACAGAGTTCTCCAGATTCTTTGGGCACTACAAAATAGCGTTTCACATCATTAGGTGCAACAATAGGTTGTTGCTTCTTTATTCGTTGATCGAACCCGTGAAGTAAAGATCCATCGGAAAAGGCCACATTAGCGAAACGGGCTGTCGAAATATCTATTTCCTCACTCTTACGCATCAAAAACATTTCCATAATTCTCTTGGAAGCCCCCATCATGTTTACGGGGTTTGCGGCCTTATCGGTAGAAACACAAAAATATTTTTTTGTGCCCTTATTAATAGCCTGTTGCACGGTTTTTTGTGTATTCAGAATATTTACATCAATCATTCGCATGAGAGTATAAGGGTCTTTTTCGCTACGTACATGCTTTAAGGCCGATAAGTTCAGCACATAGTCATAGTGGCCGTCTTGCTGAATAAAAGCATCATACTCTACGGATCCTATGTCAAGTGCGAAGGTCTGAAAATCACCCGCTATGTACCCAAAAGAACTTCTGATATCTCTGACAAGCTCGACCATATTGTTCTCACTAATATCAACAACGTGAAGCTTTAGAGGGTTTCTCCTAAAAATCTCCTTCGTTACCGCCTGACCTATGGATCCTGCCCCACCGATAACCAAGAAAGAAGAAGAAGCTACACAAACAGAAAGCTCCTTTTCATTCTTACAAATATCTTCAAGAAACAACTCTTGCTTTCTGCCTATTAAATCCAATATTTCCATCTAAGCTGTTTTAAATTATTTTGTTAAGCGAAAATTAAAGCCGCTCTACTTTTAGCATTTCACCTAAAAGTGCGCCAATTATGGGTTTTAAAAAAATATTAGACCAATATCATATTATTAATTTGATTTTTGGTGTGCTAGAATATTTTCAATTTCAATGGCATTTCCGATTATTCCTTTATACCCTGATGTATCGAACAAAAAGAACCTAATCTTCGAAAACCTCGTCAACGTAGTTCTTATTTTTTTAACAATATATCTATTCCCATTTACTTGAATCACTGTTGGTGAAAAATTTGCAGATTCGAAATTTCTGCCTTTATCGGACAATAAGTTCTTATCATCGTCATAGGCATAAAGATATAGACCCAATTTGTATTTTTCAAGAACTTGCGTCTCAATGTCATCATTCAACTTAAAAATAAAAGTTTTCATATCACCTTCATCAAAACAGCCAAAAGAAACTATATTGATACTATCAATCAATTTCTCATCTACTTGTAGGCTTTGGTCTTCATAAGTTTGTGATAAATACTGAAGGGTATTCACTGGTTGTTCACTGATCCAATCTTTTTCTTTGCTCCTATTCGGCAAATCGTAATTGGTTTTTATATAGTTGCCCAAATACGAACTTACTTTTTTAGCCCCAAACTGGTTCAAATGCCAAGCATTTCTAAAATCGCTAAAATCTAAATTGAGTTCTCTCCCCAAAAAATTAAAATCAATATAACCTACATTGTTAGCAATACATATACTATCAATTAACCTATGAAAAGCAGCATATTTTGGGTCTACCATTGCCGGCAGAAATGGAGCCGTTACTATTAGCACATTTGCTCCTTGGGATTTTGCTTTATTTATCAAGTCTTTTATGTTTCTTTCTTCCTCTTTCGTAAACTTTGTAAGCCCTGACTCTGCTTGACCTTTTTTGCTAAAATCAACAAATAAATTGGAATCGAACTTTTTGTCTTGCTTCATTTTAAATGGAAGCCCGGCAAAGCCACGATATTCCCACATTAATTCATGTGTTTTATATCTATAATCCTTATTGAAAATAATATTATCAAAATTTAGTCGATAATCTTTTCTGTCAAAAACGGGAAACGCAATCTCTAGGACCTCCTTTGATGGGAAAACCTCAATAATAGACTTTAATTTATCAAATGAGAAAGCGAAAAAATTATAGGCTTGTTTTTGATGAGATAGGCTCTCATCATCATTGGGTGACTTAATAGAGGATGCATATAAATCAATAACTACAACTTTTGGCCTTATCTTTTTAAAAGATTCTCCTACCACATATTTAGTAACCGCTATTCTTTGTGCCGCACTACCAAAGTTGAAACTTCTAGCCTGAACGATACTATCAATAGTTCGAGGATCAAAACTTGAATAGACATGTGAACTACCGTACATAGCGATGTCTATCTCTTTATTCTCGTCAACAATTCTATTAAAATCATTTATGGTGTTCATAAAATGTTTGGGTTCGACAAAAAGAGCACTAATAGCATTTATGAGCCAGAAGAGCAGGCAAATAAAGATGAACACCCTTAAAAAAAATATTTTCATATATCTCAAAATTGGAAATAGATAAACTCGGGGGAATCTTCACCATATACCCCATAAAAAAGTATGAAGAGAATAGAAACCGTATAAATTGCCCATCGAAAAACCCGACTTTGGCTATTCACAAAACCACTAAAAGATATACGTTTGTTCGCATACTCTATCAAAATCAAAGTGAATATTAAAACAATAGATAAATTGAAATTAAAATTGGATAATCCTATATCTTTACTCAATTCAGACATTTCTAAACTTACTATTTTAGAAATAACAAGCTGGGCATCCGAAAAACTATTAGCTCTGAAAAATATCCAAGCAAATGCAACAATGGAAAATGTAACGAACCCAAAAAACAATCTATTGGAAAAAACATCCTTATCAAGTCCTATTAATCGAAACACATTATTCCTTATTGTTTTAGTAGCTTTTTCTAGCACGATGACAACACCATGTAGGGCTCCCCATATAACAAAGGTTATAGCCGCTCCATGCCAGAGCCCACTAACCAAAAAAACTGTGAAAAGATTTATATAAGTTCTGTTTTTTCCTTTTTTGCTTCCCCCTAGAGGTATATAAACATAGTCCCTAAACCATGTAGATAAAGATATATGCCACCTTCTCCAAAATTCGGTAATGGATTTGGAAAAATAGGGGCTATCGAAATTCTTCATGAGATCAAAGCCCATGGTTCGGGCAAGACCAATTGCTATATCGGAATAACCGGAAAAGTCGCAATAAATTTGAAAAGTAAAAAACAATGTGGCAATTGTAAAATCTATTCCACTATACGCCCCAGGATTATTATAGACGGTATTCACTAGAATAGCCAATCTGTCCGCTATAACAACCTTCTTAAAAAGGCCCCAAAGCATTAGTTGCAACCCAGAACGAACTTCATCAGTATTGAATCGGTATAATTTGGAAAATTGCGGTAAAAGATGTGAAGCCCTTTCAATTGGGCCAGCCACTAATTGAGGGAAAAACGCAACAAAGGCAAAAAAGGATAAGATATTATCTGTAGGTCTTAATTTGTTTCTATACACGTCAATGGTGTAACTCAATGTCTGGAAAGTATAAAAACTGATTCCAACTGGCAGAACAATGTTTAAAGTGGAAATTTCCAACGGCTTTCCCAAAAGTGTAAACGCACTTACAAAAGAATCTATAAAGAAATTAAAGTATTTGAAATACAATAAAAATCCCAAATTGACAAATAAGCTCAGATAGAGCAGCAATTTTCTTCTTTTTTCACTTTTTTCTTTTCCCAGTTTTTTTCCTACATAATAATCGACAAATGAGCTAATAATGATTAATCCGAGGAATTTCCAATCCCACCATCCATAAAATACATAGCTGGATGCTAGGATAAAACTATTACGTAGACGCAAATTCGTGGAACAAACCCAGTATAAAACGAATACTACAGGGAAAAAAATGACAAAATCAATGGAGTTAAAAAGCATACTGACTTTTATCGATAATTTAATTTTTTCAAAAAGAGGTAACCTGTTGAATAAACGCCGTTTCTTGCCTGTGGTGAGCCAATTCTAGAAATGAGCATGCACAACTCAGACCCTTTGTCAAAAGCACGAAAAACCTCAATTCTTATGGTAATTATCGCTTTCATGCTTGTATGCAAGCAAACATAACCCGGACCAATCTTTAAAAAAGAAAGCAACCTATTGACGCTTAAAGGGTGTTGATTTGGTGCCCATACCTTTTCAATTTGTTTTTTTCGAAATTTTTGAACCTCTTTACCCCACGAGACCTTTTTTAATAGTTTCACACATAATTTCAAAAAAATCCGATTTTTATTCTAATATACTTTTACCTAATCATGTCTAATCTTTAAAACACTATTCTTAGGTCTAACAGCAAAAGTACGATAATTCTTTACTTTTTCTAGACGAACTACGTCATCCATCCTGTTTTCGCGTAGTATTCTTGCAGCAAATTCGTACCACGTCATAGCCTCACCATCCGTAAAATGATAAATACCGTACGGTTTGATTGCTGCTTTCAGAAATCCCATTAAAAATAGGGCCAAATTATTGGCATTTGTCGGGCAACCGATTTGATCTGTAGTTATGGAGAGTTTCTTTTCCGTTTTAGCTTTTTTGAGAATTGTATTATAAAAATTGTTCCCATACTCTGAGTACAACCATGATGTTCTTACTATATAATACTGTTCTAAAAATTCTTGTATATACTTTTCTCCTCTAAGTTTTGATTTGCCGTAGGCATTTATAGGATTTGGAACATCTTCGGGAAGATATGGACTTTGTTTCGTTCCATCAAAAACATAATCCGTTGAAATATGAATCAACTTCACATCATTGGAACTACATGCCTCGGCCAAACACTTAACGCCGTCTGCATTTACGGCATAGGCCATTTCAGGAAAACGCTCAGCATCATCAACATTGGTATACGCCGCACAATTAATACAAAAATCAAAATTTCCAGAAATAAAAAAAGCGTCTACTTTTTCTTTATTCGTGATATCGAGATCTTTAGAATCTTTAAAAACAAAGGATAAAGACTTATAATTAGATGCTACTTTTTTGATGCATCTACCCAACTGCCCCGCTGCCCCTGTTACCAAAACGTTTTTCATGAAAAGAGTTCTTTAAAACGAGGCAAATGTCTATCTTTTTCAGAAAGGAAAATCGTTTTGTCACTATCGCCCCAATCTATATTTAAATCGGGGTCATTATAAATAATACCACACTCGGCCCCACTATGGTAGTAGTCATCGCATTTATAAGCAAAGATTACCTCTTCGCTTAAAGTTAAAAAACCATGGGCCATACCTTTTGGTATAAAAATACTTTTGTGATTGTCGCTAGATATCTTTGTCTTGAAATGTTCTCCGAAGGTGTCGCTGTCTACCCTTAAATCTACAATCACGTCTAAAACTTCACCTCTTATTACCCGAACCAACTTCGCCTGGGCGTGCTCTTTTTTCTGAAAATGTAATCCCCTGAGCACTCCTTGCTTTGATATCGATTGATTGTCTTGTACAAAAGCTACACTTTTCCCAATTGCACTTTCAAATCTTTTCTTTTGATACGATTCAAAGAAAACACCCCTATCATCTTGAAATATGTCCGGTTCGATAATAAAACAACCTTTAAGTTGAGTTTCTGTAACTTTCACTAATTTTCCAATTATGTGTTATGAAAGATTTAAAAGATAACTACCATATCCACTATTTATTAAGGGCTTAGCTAAACGATGTAGTTGTTCTTTGTCAATGTAGCCCATACTGTAAGCTATCTCTTCTATAGCCCCTATTTTCAAGCCTTGTCGTTCTTCAATAACCTGCACGAATTGAGATGCCTGCATTAACGATTCAAAAGTTCCAGTATCGAGCCAGGCTGTACCGCGATCCAAAATACTTACTTTAAGCTTATTTCTTTTTAAATATTCCCTATTGATATCGGTAATTTCGAGCTCCCCTCTTTGGCTAGGCTTTATTTGCCTTGCAATCTCAATCACATCGTTATCATAAAAATAGATACCGGGAACCGCAAAATTAGATTTTGGGTGAAGCGGTTTCTCCTCGATTGAAATCGCCATACCATTAGAATCAAAGTCAACTACACCGTACCGTTCTGGATCTTGAACATGATACCCATAAATTACTCCGCCATCAGGATCGTTGTTTTGTTGAAGAAGTGAAGCCAAGCCTGAACCATAAAAAATATTATCTCCCAATATCAAGGCAACTTTGTCATTACCAATAAAATTCTTACCGATTATAAATGCCTCCGCCAAGCCATTTGCATTTTTCTGAATGGCATATTGAAAACTACAACCAAACTGCGCTCCGTTTCCTAGTAGTTTCTTAAACAACGGTTGATCTTCAGGGGTTGTAATAATTAATATATCTTGAATACCACTGGACATTAGCGTAGCTAGGGGGTAATAAATCATGGGTTTATCGTAAACTGGCATCAACTGCTTACTAACCGCCATAGTTATAGGATATAAGCGTGTTCCAGTACCTCCCGCTAAAACTATTCCCTTCATTTTATACTTTTTGATATTTATTTAGGTACCATGCTATGGTTTTACGAATTCCCGAATCAAAACTTTCTTTGGGTTGCCAACCTAACGCTTTTTTTATTTTCGTGGCATCGATCGCATAACGAAAATCATGACCAGGCCTATCTTTGACAAATTTGATTTGCTTTTTATAACTATCTCCTTTTTTTGGGGCAAGATCATCTAAAGTGCTACATATCGTTTGGGCAATGTACAAATTATTGGATTCACTATTACCCCCTATAACATAAGTCTGGCCAATCTCGCCCTTATTAAATACCGCATCGATACCTCGACAATGGTCTATGACGTAAAGCCAGTCCCTAATATTTTGGCCGTCTCCATAGATAGGTATAGGTTCATTTGCCAATGCTTTTCGAATGATGGTAGGAATCAATTTTTCATCGTGCTGATGTGGGCCGTAATTATTAGAACAATTACTTGTGATTACAGGTAGACCATACGTATGGAAATAGCTTCTTACCAAGAAATCCGATGAAGCTTTTGAAGCACTGTAAGGGCTATTGGGTGCATATGGGGTTTCTTCATTAAAAAAACCTGTTGCTCCCAAACTCCCATAAACCTCATCGGTCGAAATATGATGAAAACGAGCGTTTTCAAAACCTTTCCTTGTCTGACCAATCGAATTCAACCAAAATTTTCTTGCTGCTTCTAGCAGGGTAAAAGTGCCTCTGATATTAGTCTTGATAAAATCGGCTGGCTTTTCTATTGAGTTGTCAACATGTGACTCGGCAGCAAAATGAATAACCCCCTCAATCTTATGCTGATCAAAAATTTGTTCAACAAGCTCTTCGTCACAAATATCGCCTTTTAAGAACGTGTAGTGCTCGTTGTTTTCTACCTCTATCAAATTTTCTAGATTTCCAGCATACGTTAGCTTATCAAGATTTATGACATGTACCAACGGGTTTTGCCTTAAAAAAAAGGGTATAAAATTACTTCCTATGAATCCAGCACCTCCGGTAATCAATATAGGGCGATAAGAATATAAATTCCGAGCCATTATGATAGTTGGTTAGCCTTCCTATTTAGATACATTATAAAAGAAACAACAAAAAAGGCAATGACTAGATACATGGGAAAGGCAACGATTCTTTTGCTAAAGAAAGGCTTCTTAACTCTATGAGTTTCTCCAAAGTTAACAATAGTCAGAGTCCCCGTTTGCTGAACAATATCGAGTTTCTTTTCTTCAATTTCCTTTATGAGTCTAGCTTTTAAACTTAAGAGGCTTGGAATGTTCAGTCCATTTTCACCCTCCATGATAATTGTGGCTTGATCACGTTTATCATTGCGTCCGGCTAAACCTTTGGAGTAATTTGAAACGAGTTCATCTATCTGCCTTACCAACTCTGTGTTTTGGGTTATCCGAGTTGAAGCATTCTGTAGGTATATTTCTTTAACGTCCTTAAAATAAGTGTTATTGTTTAGGTATTCCATTACCTTTTGAACTATTTCCTCACTGTGGTTCGCAACCCCAAAATTGAATACAATGCGATGATTCAAAATACTTTTACGGTTGAGTTCTGACCGTATAATATCGAGAACAAAGTTTTCGTCCTTGAAATTTTGAAGAAGTTCTAAATACTTCATCTGCTGCTCTATATGATCCTTGTCCAATTCCTCCTTTGATTCTTCAATAGGTTCAACCTCAATCTTAAAACCTTTAAAATTATACTGTTCTAAACCCAGTTTTCGTAAGAAAATGGTGTCTTTTGCAGAGATATTAGCTTGTATTTCCTCAATCGCATCGTACAAATAATTTCTACTGTCAAAATTGGACCTTACAATAACTTCATTTTTTAATTTTTCAGGAACCAACATATTGAGTACCAAAGTAATCGCGACACCCAAAATAACAAGTCCGACCAACTTTAATGCATTTCTTCTAAGGAACAAATATATCCTTAAGAATGCTTCAGCTATATTATCTAGGCCTGTTCTAACCATTCTGAACAATTGTGCCAAATCTATTTCTTCTGACTCAGAAGGTTTCTGAGAGGGTACTTGATTTCCCATATACTATGAATTGAATATTTGTTGTAAAATTTTGTCTGTTATCAAATAAGTAGGCTTTACACCTGTGGTACCTAGCCCTCCAGAAGCCAATGTGCTTCCTGTTTCAAGCGGATTATCAGATGCATAATAGGCATATCTCACCTTTACATCTTCTCGTATACTCTTGCGTATTTTTGAGGCCGATTGTATCGCCTTTTGATAGTGTACCCCTTCCATTTCTAGACCAATAACATTCCATGTGGATTGGTGGAAAAATTTCAGAATATCCTTGTTTTGTAGTGATGTGCCCAAAACTGTGACCATGGTCCCCTCAAACACCGCTAGACCGTGACCTTTAAAATCAAAAGCGGACAATTCATTTTTAAAAGGATAGTTATCGGCCGTTCCCTCAAAAATATGAGCCGATGGAATCATCAAATCACCTTTTCCCCCCTCTAAAATGCCTGCCTTTCCCATAATCGATATAGATGCTATATTTAAAAAGACATCTTTGCGGCCTTTGGTTTTATAAGGCTTTAAAAGTTCATCTATGGTTTCATAGGCCTGCTCGCCAAAGGCATAGTCCATGACAAATATAACAGGTTTTTGGCCCTCTGAAATTTCCGCAGACATTTCGTAACAGCATGCACTAGGACCCAATTTTGCCAAATCAAAAATCTGAACATCAATATTGGTACCCGACAAGTCATCTATGGCAATCATACCGTTCTTCTTCGCAGCAGCACTCACTTTATTCTGTAAAGCCAGATTCTGGCTGGAACTTAATGCTTGAAATATTTTTAGCGAATCATCACTATCGGTAAATTCCTTAGACAATGCTTTACGGGCAAACAAAGAATTCATTACGCTATGCATATTCGCGCTAATAATATGTATGGGTCTTTTTAATAGTCCTTTTTTCGCCAATACATCTTTGATGGATACCGCCCAGCGCTCCCCATGGATATGATGCCCTAAACGTTCACGTAATAACGCGCTAAAAGTTATGACCCTTTTGTCTCCTGTTAATTCTTCCTCAATAGCCAACTTGCCCAACCAATAGATGATTTTAAGAAAACGCTCTGGATTCTTTTTTGTAGCCAAGAAATTATGGATATCCATAATTTCTTCGAACGGTCTTGCTAAGATATTCGCCGTATGTATTAAGGCTACCTCTCTTTCACTTTGTGTAAGTTGATTTTTTTGGGCTGCTGCTTCCAACTTTGTCCAATCGCGGATAGTCTTGTCTGTATCTTCTATTAAAACACGTTTACAAATTTTTTCAGATTCGATGAATAAAAAAGTAAGGTGGGTCAAGATATCGTAAATGTCAGATCGCCCACGAGTAATCTCAATGTTCATCTGTTCTTCATCGATGCGGTAGCAGTTTCTTCTTCTTTTCGGGGGAACAATAGCCTTAAATTGCGATTTCCCGTAACCCTCATCAGATGTCAAATTGATGAAACGACATTGTTCAATACCCTCGGGAAGGCGTTCCAACACATAGATCAAACCGCTGAGCTCTGCTTTTTCTTCGGCAACAGAACCATAAATTTCAGGCCGTAATTGTAATAATGCATTTTTTAACGATTCACCAGAAACCCCTGTAGGCTTATAAAAACCACGGTTGAACAAATGGCGCATGGTAATATACAAGCGCTCAATGGCGTTGGTGGATTCTTGTGCGCGAGTTGTGTCAGTTGTTTTGCCCATAACAGCATTTCAATCAAAATTACAATTAAAATTACAGGTTTTTGAACTGATGTAAGCCATCTGCCAATTTTCGGTCGTTTGACAACCGCTGTACCTTATTCTGACCGCCCAGTTTTCCTATTGA
This sequence comes from Kriegella aquimaris, assembly GCF_900103215.1. GTDB lineage: Bacteria > Bacteroidota > Bacteroidia > Flavobacteriales > Flavobacteriaceae > Kriegella > Kriegella aquimaris. Next base: position 37,963 of record NZ_FNGV01000005.1, on the reverse strand, counting down.
TTTCATATACTCGTTAAATCCCCCCTCTTTTATAGAAGTGATTTTCAAAGTCTGTAATATGGAACCGTCGATTAAATCAAAATAATAACTGTTTTGCCGTTGCAACGAGTTGTCTAATGTACTAATGAACTTGTTCATATCTGTCGGCAACTTTTCAAATTCAATCAACCATTCATGATACGGAAGCTCATCTCGTTCAGGAACTATTTGAGGTGCCACAGTAAACTCGTTTACCCTGGCATCGGTCTCCGAAATGGCTTCTTGCATGGCCTGCTCTACTTCTTTGGCAATAACATGTTCGCCAAAGGCCGAGATAAAGTGTTTAATTCTACCGGAAACAATAATTTTAAAGGGACTTTTAGAAATAAACTGAATGGTATCTCCCAAATTATAGGCCCAAAGACCGGCATTTGTAGAGATAATCATTACATAGTTAACCTCAAGCTCCACATCTTTCAGCGTAATTCTTTTGGCCTTCTCATCAAAAAACTCTTCGGATTTGATAAATTCATAAAAGATACCATGATTCAATAAGAGCAACATCCCCTTATCTTTTTGTGAATCTTGATATGCAAAAAAGCCTTCACTGGCAGGAAATAATTCGATACTATCGACTTTTCGTCCTATCAGGTTCTCGAACTTTGCCCGATAGGGTTCATAATTGACCCCCCCATAAATAAAGAGCTGAAAGTTTTTGAAAAGGTCACCAACCTTCTTATCTGTCTTGGCTTGTAATTTTTCGAAGTACATTTGTACCCAAGAAGGTATGCCGGCAATAACGGTCATGTTCTCATTAACCGTCTCATTTACTATTGCATTTACTTTGGTCTCCCAATCTTCAATGCAGTTTGTTTCCCAGCTAGGTAAACGGTTTTTTTGTAGATAGTTAGGCACGTAATGGGCAGATATGCCCGAAAGGCGACCTAATTTTACGCCGTTTTTTTCGGTAAGTTCAGGACTTCCTTGAAGAAAAATCATCTTTCCATCTACAAAATCTGAATTACCCGTTTCATGAATGTAATTCAAAATGGCATTTCGAGATGCCTCTACCTGCTTCTTTATAGATTCTTCGGTTATCGGTATATATTTCGAACCTGAGGTGGTACCCGATGTTTTGGCAAAATAAATAGGCTTGCCAGGCCAAAGAATATCACTTTCCCCTGCAACGACCTTATTTATGTACGGCTTGAGCTCTTCATAATCTCTTACAGGTACTAGCCTGACAAAATCGGCGTGGGAATTTATATTTTTAAAGTCATGATCATGCCCAAATTTTGTATTACTTGCTTTTTGCACAAGTTCGGTAAAGACATTTTTTTGTGCCGCAATCGGGTTGTCGACCCATTTTTTGGTCTTTCGATGAATATTTTTCGCAAATAATTGAGCAGCTAATGACTTTAAGGACATGACATTTATTTAAAATCAATAAAATCCAAAGGGTTCACCGGGTTTCCATCGTCCCACAGTTCAAAATGAAGGTGTGGCCCTGTGGTGAATTCTCCCGTATTGCCAATTGAAGCTATAACTTCCCCGGCCCTGACTAAATCTCCTTGACTTTTACTAAGTGATCCGTTATGTTTATATACGCTTAAAAGTCCGTCCTTGTGTTCTATTATTAAAACGTATCCGGTGTCGGCCGTCCATTCTGCAAAAATAACAATTCCTTTGGCTACCGCCTTAACGGGAGTGTCGGTCACTGCAGTGACATCTACGGCATAATGCCGCTTCTCAGGGTCATACATTTGAGAAACAATTCCACTTATAGGCGGAAATAGAATTAAATCGGTCTTGGTAATGTTTCTTTCGAAGAGATTGTATTTGTCTTCCATCGCAACTTCGGCCCGAAGAACCGAATCTTCCTTTATAGGGTTAAGATCAACCGTTGAAGGATCAATTTTAAAACGTTCAAAAACTGAGTCCCGATTTATCTCGCTGTTTTCAAGATCGCCACTCAGAACCAATCTAATATTCTCTATATACTTATTGGTATAATTTAACACATTGACTAAGGAATCTGTTTTGTAAGTTAGCTCAGTAGCCTGCTTTTTGAGTTTGGTAGAGGAATATCCCGGTATATATTCCCGTAAAGGAGTAAACGCAATTAATAAGGTTGTCAAGCCAATAAGGCATATTATACACAGAGTGCCTGTAACAAAAACATTTAATCTGCTAAGCTTAAAGGATATTTTTTCTTCAAAAGTACTCTCGTTCAAAATAACCAAACGATACTTGTGTAAGAGCTTTCTCTTGATTTCCTTTCTCTTTTTTGTTTTAGTGGCCATAATAGACAAAGATACGGATGGATTTGAATTATGTCTCGGTTACCATCGAAATTAATGAATTCAAATGTGAAGCGCCTCTGAAGATCAGGACCTTCATTAACTCAACCAAAGTTGATAAAATTAAAAATTATGTACCTTACCTTAATATTAACAGCATAGATAATTACTTTTTAGTACATTTGTTATCCAATAAATCATAAACTATGACAGCTTTACATATTTTTTTGGCCATAGGTCCTTGGCAAATAGCAATCGTCGTGATGGTTGTGCTTCTTTTGTTCGGTGGAAAAAAAATCCCAGAATTGATGCGCGGACTAGGTAGCGGCATCAAAGAATTTAAGGATGCTTCTAAAGAAGATGATAAATTAGAAGAAAACAAAGAATAAACACAAACAATATTCTTGCCAATATACCCTCTTTCTTAGAGGGTTTATTGTTTAAAAACCTCACACTACAAGTGAACAAATTGTGTCTTTTCGGAAAATGTCAAGCATTTCCCATGGCACTGGTTCATTTACACAAAGTTCATCCAGTTCACGTTTAAGTGTTATTGCTATATGACATTCTTGTCATAGCACGAACCCTGCACATAACTTCCTAAAAATCCAACATATACGAAACGTCAACTCTAGGCGTTAACTATAGACAGTATAATTGGATGCATTTTTTGCTACATAAATTTTTGAAACTAAAGGTGAGCTACTGTCACTATAATCATAAGCTGTTGGCGGTCATTGTTAAAGGGACTCGTGAACTTTCACAAGTTGCCATCATCAATCTAGGGAACCCTATTTAATTACACGAGATTTTTTCGAATATCCCAAATCATGAAAAAACTTATTACGGCGTATTTTTTTTTAGCGGTCTTAGGATTGACTGCACAAACAACCTCCGAAACTAGTCTCGTGCTTGCGAGCAATACGGAAAATATGCAGGTACCATTGGATACAGATCCAATTTCAATAGATGAGACTTTTGAAGCCGCTGCCGATAGAAATGAAATACCCCATAGGAAACTCACAAATCTAGCGGGCGTCGAGGAGGGATATTATATTATCACTGGCGTTTTTGGTCATGGGAAAAACCTTAGAAGAGCACTTCGAAAATTGAAAAAAAAGTATGCTGCCCCAGGATTTATTAATAATCCTGAAAACAATCTCAACTACGTCTACGCACAGTACCACCCCTTTGGCATTGAGGCGGTAGAAGCCTGTGTATCGACCGTAAACCCAAAAAGTAAAGACAAATGGATTTTGGAGGTAGAGGGAAAAACTGAAGAAAAAGAGATACCGACAGTTCAAAATAAAGAATCCTTAAAGGAATTAAGCAATTCCATTGAAAATAACACGAAAAAGTCTTCAGACAATGCCTCGGTCAAAGCGAATAATAATGTATCCCCGGCTAAAAGTAAATTATTACATCGGGCCGACCAGTATTTTAACAAAATGTGGTATGCCGAAGCCGCTAAACTTTATGAAGAAGTTCTAAAAAAAGGAAAACAAAATTATTCTTTTGAAGTTATTCGAAAAGCTGCCGATGCCCATTATCTCAATACCAATATGGAAAAGGCCCTACAGTGGTATGATTTTCTATATGAGAACTATAAAGATGATATGTCGGCGGATAACATATTCAGATATGCTCATTCCTTAAAGGGTACGGGCAAATATGCTAGGTCTAAACGTCTGATGCGTTTGTATGGTAAAAAAACCAAGAATGAGGATACTGCGAAAACCGATTATACAAATTCACGTACGTCAAATGAAGTTGTTCTAGACAACATTTTGAAGACAGAACACACCATGGAGATAAAGAATTTGGCAATCAATTCTAAATATTCCGAATTTTCTCCAATGTTCTTTGATACCGACAAAGTTGTTTTTTCTTCAGCCAAAGATTCTTCCTTTTTCAATACGCGTCGATACAAATGGAACGACCAACCCTACTTGGATCTGTATGTTGCTAAAATAAACGAGGAATCACAGGATTTAAAAGAGGCCATAAAATTTTCTAAAAAAATTAACACGAAGTACCACGAAGCTTCAGTCACTTTTTCTCCTGACAACACAACGCTTTATTTTACGCGCAACAACTATGGCAAAAAATTGAAACGCGATAAAAATGGGGTGAACCACTTAAAAATATACCGGTCGACAAAGGTTGACGGAGAGTGGACGGAAGCCGTTGAGTTGCCCTTTAATAGCGACAATTATTCAACAGGCCACCCTGCCTTGAGCCCTGATGGCAAAAAACTGTATTTTGTGTCCGACATGCCTGGAAGCATCGGTATGAGTGATATTTTCGTTGTCGATGTCTTAGAGAACGGAACTTTTTCCAAGCCAATGAACCTCGGGCCGAATGTGAATACCGAAAAAAGGGAGATGTTCCCGTTCATAAGTGACAAAAAACTCTACTTTTCTTCTGATGGCCACACAGGCATAGGGGGGCTCGACATTTTTAAGGCGGCCTATAACGAAACAGATGGGTTTCAACCAGCAATAAACTTGGGAAAACCAATCAATAGCAAATTGGATGATTTTTCATATATAGTGAACGAAGAGACCCAAAAAGGCTTCTTTGCATCCAATCGATCTGGCGGAAAAGGAGATGACGACATTTATTCCTTCAGAACTCCTCTGGTCGAAGAAATTCCTGAGAATCTAAACGTCATTGCCGGCGTAATTACCGAACGACAAACCGGCACAGTCATGCCAGAGGCGTTGGTTCAATTATTCGACGAGAATAATATCAAGTTAAAAGAAATGCTAACCGAAGATGATGGCAGTTTTGTTTTTGAAGATCTACAGAACAACACCAAGTATACCCTAAAAACCATTTATGGTCAATATTTTGACGATGAAAGAGCTGTTGTTACGAAAGAAAATGAAACAATAAGCGTCGACATCTCCCTTAAGAGATTAAAGGAGATGATTGCTATCGAAGATGGTATCAAAAAATTAAAAACCGAAATGATCCATTTTGATTTTGACAAATCATATATAAGAAAAGATGCGGCTATAGAACTTGATAAGCTGGTTGATGTAATGAATGAGTATCCTCAAATGACCATCAAGATAGAATCGCACACCGATTCTAGAGGAGCAAAATCGTATAACGAATATCTGTCGGACAAGCGTGCCAAATCAACGCGAGATTATATTATTTCGAAGGGTATTGACTCTGAACGCATTGAAAGTGCGATAGGTTATGGTGAAAATCGATTGCTCAACGAGTGTAATGGAAAAATAAGGTGTAGTGAGGCCAATCATTACCTCAATCGAAGATCTGAATTCATAATCACGAACATGTAAAAGTTTAAAACCTAGCATTGTAGATACGATGGTAATCAGGTGTAGCCGTTGAATATAACTAAGGCCAGCGGCCTTTCTATTGGTATTGGGTACTTTTTTTATTACTAATGTAGTCCCTGATGGTTTTTTATCGCTATTGATATCACTATATCATTTCAATGATTATCATCTTTGTGGCTAAATGATGAAGTACATATTATTAGTCACTTTCACTGTTTTTCCCCTCAATCAAGTTCTCCCTAAATACTTTATTAAGTACTGTTCTTTACCCTTTAGTGCTACATTATAGTCCTTTCTTAATCTCGGTCAAATGTGGTTCGCCTAGGAAATCACGCAGATAATCTGATGTGCTAATTCTGATAGGTTTAATGTCCGTCTTTTTTAGTCTTTTGTCTAATTTATTTAAGCTAAGCTTTAATAAGCCCCAACTTTGTACTTTAATTTCAAAATTATATGTATGAAAAATTTACTACTTGTTAGAGAGATTTATGTGGATGCATTTAAAGATTGGACCTTTAAGATGCTTAGGAAGTATTTTAAAGTATTCTCTTGGATTTGTTTTTCATTAATCGCAATTGCAGCATATGCATTAATTTACAGAATTGCCACAGGCTTTGCCTTTGATTAATGAGAAAATGTATACATCGAACTAAAAAGGCCCTTACATCGTATGTATGGGCCTTTTTTTAGGAAAGAAGATAAGTCTTTACACCTATTTTTTTTGACTATGGAATTTTACTGTTTTTAGAATTGCCTCCAATTGAAACATATCATCCCGTTTATTGGTTGCAGGAGCGAACGTAAAGCCTTCCAGTACCAGAATTCTATCATTTTCTTTATCGTTTATAATATAGCTTATAAAGGGTCCGGCCATGGGGTAATTTTTAACATCCCAAATGCCCCTAACCTCAACCGCTTTCCTACCTGCTATTTCTACTGGGAAAATTGCTGGTGAAAAAGCTGGTTCCGTTCGCATGTAGGTTACTTTGCCCTTAACATCAGGTCCAGGAATATATTTCTGCCCAATCGAGTCTCGCATACGCACAATATCCTTTACCAAAGTGGAGTCATTCTTAAAGCTGTCTGAGGGCATGCTGTAAGCAATAATGTTCATATTGCCTTTTTGAATCTCACGAGCGATCCAAACAAAATTGTCTTGTTGTTTGTCTATCCTGTAAATGGAAGGCAAGTCTATAGAGATCCCAAACTTTTCTTCCAAGGCTTTTTCCTTGTTCAAGGATTTTAAAAAATTCTTTTGTGATACTTCTAACTCTAATTCTTTAAAAGCAGTGATAATTTCATCGGCCTTCTCATCTATATTTTCGATAATTTCTTTCTCTGTTGTACCTTTTATCACACCAATTTTCTGGGGAGAGGCATATAAATCTGTTTTTATATGAGCAACATTCAAGGTGTCTTTTTGAACGTATAGTACTAAACGCCTGTTACGGGTAGTGCCGGTAAACACCCTTTTGGGCATCTGTTCAATAGTAAATAACGGTTCATCTTGTGTAAGTACCATGACGGGGGCGGCAAAATGCTCCCTTATTTTGTCACCGACCTCCCCTTGCCATAGTTCGGTATCCATGACGACGGCCAGTGAATTGATGGCCCCGATGGAATTGGGTTTGTAGTTTTTTTGATTTTCGTCTTTACAGGAAACGATGGCTACTAAAAATAGTAGTATACAAAGAAATTGGATTTTTTTCATCTTGCGTGTTCACTTTTGCTTTATAATGGGTTGGTTTTGGATATTAAAATCCAAAAATGGTTACCACCAAAATCGTTCCAAACCAACAAATTTTAACAAGAATTTTAAATCTTTTTGCTTAGGAAGAACATTCGCAGAGCTTCAACTTGGTTCCCGGTCTCAAGTTGCTACTGTTGAGCCCGTTCCACTTCTTAAGGTTATCGACACTTATACCCGGATACTTTTTTGAAATTGTCCAAAGGGAGTCACCACTCTGAACTGTATGTATCTTCGTGCCTGGAGGGAAAGATTGATTTTTTGAAACTGCAGCCGTACTATTTGTTGAAATGGAGCTGGCCCCATTCTTTCTAGGAAAAATGGTCAACCGCTGACCCACTCTCAAATTGTTGCTTCTAAGACCGTTCCACTGTTTAATTTGGCTCACTCCCACGTCATAGCGCTCAGCGATTCTTCCAAGAAAATCACCACTTTGCACCCTATATCGAATTCTATTTTCTTCTGCCTCTTTTACCAATTGCGGTAAGGCACTTTCTTTACTTTTGAGCTCCTTTTCAATGTGCGCATAAATCGCAGCTTCATTCGTCACAAATTTTCCAATGGAAGACTTTGGTAGTCGCAGCGCGTAATCTTTTCCATCTATATAAGGAATGACATTCAATTTGTAGGATGGGTTCAAAATTTGCAACTCTTCCTTGCTGACATCTACCAATTCAGCAATCTGGTCAAAGGTAATCAAGCTCTTTACATGAATGGTATCGGTTTCAAAATAGGGCCTGTCTACTTTTCTCTTCCTTAAATTGTGCTCTTCTGCATATTCAAAAATATACATGGCAGCCAAAAATGCCGGTACGTAGCCTGCAGTTTCTCGCGGAAGGTTTCTTCGTATGTTCCAATAATTTCTATGCCCTCCCGATCGACGTATTGCCTTGTTCACATTTCCTGGGCCAGAATTATAGGCAGCTAATGCCAAATCCCAATCTCCAAAAATTTCATACAGTTTCGACAAGAATTTACAAGCGGCCTCTGTTGATTTAATAGGGTCACTACGTTCATCTACATAACTGGTTACATCTAGGTCGTACTGTTTTCCCGTTCCGTACATGAATTGCCACAATCCCGTAGCCCCTACTCGCGATCTTGCTCTTGGATTCAATGCCGATTCTACAATAGACAAGTACTTCATTTCCAGTGGAATGTCGTAATTATCAAATTGCTGTTCGAATAAGGGGAAATAAAACTGGCTTGCAGTAAGCATGCGCTCCATCAAGCCTCTCTTTCGTGTCAAAAATGATTTGATAACATTTTCCAAAGACGGGTTATAGACAACATTGAAAGGAGTCTTTTGATTCAACTTCTGAAGTCTCAGCTTTAAGGTGTCGGTAGGCAGATCATACTCATATTCCGTTTCAGTATCCAAATCCATTATCTCGTAATACATGCTGTTCGAGAGCCCTGCATACTCATACAGTTCCCTCATCCACAAGCTATCAAATTTGGCGGCTTCGGCATGATCCTCTAAATTATACTTACTGTTTATTGTGTCCTTAAGCAGAACCAATGGATTATCTACAAGCGTGGTATCGGCTTGCATAAGTTCCATCTGTTTAACTCCCTCCATATCCATCGCCAACGTATCGACCGCAACTTCATTGACCGCTACTGAAGACTTTGATGTATTCGCAGAAACTGGAATGGAGTCAATCTTTTGTGCCGTAACACTGAATATTACGGTAAAAAGTAAAAACAGAAATAAGAAATTTTTTCCTTTTGATATCATAGACAATCTAATATAGGGGAAGCCTAACGAAAATCGTGTTTTTTTCTGATAAAATAAAATTTTGTTTATCAAAAATCCCTCGATGTATCGCCGGCCTGTTTATCGATAACGTCTTTATTATTCGATTATTGCAGCGATTCCGGGCAAGGTTTTACCTTCCAGGCTTTCAAGCATCGCACCACCCCCGGTAGAAACATAACTGACCTTGTTTTCAAATCCGAATTGTTTTACCGCCGCAACCGAATCGCCACCGCCGACGAGTGAAAAAGCACCATTCTTGGTCGCTTCATCAATATAATTTCCTAAAGCGATAGTACCCTTAGCAAAATTTTCCATTTCAAAAACTCCTATGGGACCGTTCCATAAAATAGTTTTTGATTTAAGAATTACCTCTTTAAATTGCTTTAATGTTTCTGGTCCCGCATCAAGTCCTTGCCATCCGTCGGGTATCTCATCAACTGGTAAAACTTTGATTTCAGCATCGTTCGAGAAATCATTGGCCGCCACAACATCAACGGGAATATGAACTTCGACTCCTTTCTCTTTGGCCTGTTTTAGAATATCAAGTGCCAAATCCATCTTATCATCTTCGCAAATAGAGTCTCCTACTTGACCGCCCTGAGCCTTAACGAAGGTGTAGGTCATTCCACCACCGATGATCAAGTGATTTACTTTGTCCAAAATATTTTCTATAATCGTAATCTTAGAAGAAACTTTTGCTCCGCCCAATATGGCCAATACCGGTTTTTCGCCAGTTCGCATTACTTTTTCAATAGCTTCAATTTCCTTGGCCAACAGGTACCCAAAACATTTGTGTTCAGGAAAAAACTGAGCCACAATAGTTGTTGAGGCATGTGCCCTATGAGCCGTTCCGAAAGCATCATTTACATAAATATCCCCTAATCGAGAAAGTTGTTCTGCGAAATCTTTATCACCTTTTTCCTCACCTGCATGAAAACGTAGATTTTCTAACATTAGCACCTCACCTGATTTTAATTCGGTAGCCGCCTTCTCCACACTTTCTCCCACACAATCATCTACAAATTTCACTTGAACCCCGATGATTTCAGAAACCTTATCAACGATGTGGCGTAACGAAAAATCTGGGTTGCGCTGTCCTTTGGGTCTTCCTAAATGACTCATTAATATAGCACTTCCGCCATCTTCCAATACCTTGATGATAGTGGGTTTTGCCGCTTCAATACGGTTGGTGTCCGTTACTTTAAATTCGTCATCAAGGGGTACATTGAAATCGACTCGAATCAATGCCTTCTTGTTTTTAAAATTGATATCATCAATAGTTTTCATAGGGTCGTTTTTTAGATAGGATCAAATGTAAAGATTTATGTCGTTTAGAGGAAGAGGGTCAGGCTTTTATTTAATGACGCCTAGTATTTCTCTAAATACTCTATATTTGAACCATGTTGTTCAGCGATGTTTTAGGACTCTCCCACATTAAAAATCATTTGGTTCAAAGTGCCGATATGGGACGTATTCCGCATGCCCAATTGTTTATCGGACCTGAAGGGTGTGGAGCCCTGCCTATGGCACTTGCCTATGCCCAATATCTTATATGCAGGAACGAAGGAGGAGAGAACCAAGGTGCAAATCAAGCGTGCAACGTTAAGTTCAATGCACTTTCCCATCCAGATATGCATTTTGCTTTCCCGGTGGCCACCTCGGAAAAAATAAAGAAAAATCCAGTTAGTGACCATTACATGCAAGAATGGCGACAGTTTGTAAAAGAACAACCGTACGGAAATCTTTTTGACTGGTACCAAATGATCGGTATTGAAAAAAAACAAGGTCAAATCGGCGTTGACGAAGCTCAAGACATTGTCAAAAAGCTCTCATTAAAAGCTTATGAGGGTGGCTATAAGGTAATGCTCGTTTGGATGGCAGAAAAGATGAATCCCGCATCAGCCAATAAACTACTTAAGCTTATAGAAGAGCCCCCGGAAAAGACGGTTTTTCTTTTGATTGCGGAAGATGAAGAACAAATTCTGCAAACCATACGGTCTCGTTGCCAACAATTGCTTTTCCCCCCATTGGCAGAAGAAGCCATGGCAACTGCATTGGTTGAAAAGGGTGCTACGAGGGATGAAGCCCTTCGTCTTGCGCATGAAGCAAATGGTAATTTCAATAAAGCCTTGGATTTGATGAACCACGATTCAGAAGATCTTGTTTTCGAAAAATGGTTCGTTCAGTGGGTACGCAGTGCTTTTAAAGCAAAGGGAAACAAAGCGGCCATTCACGACCTTATTCTTTGGAGTGAGGAAGTTGCTAAAACCGGACGTGAGACCCAAAAGAAATTTTTGCATTACTGCCTGGTTCTTATGCGTCAAGCGATGCTTATCAACTTTAAGGTATCTAAGCTGGCCTATATGAAAATACATGTTGATGGTTTTCAGTTGGAGAAATTCGCGCCTTTTGTACATGAGAATAATATTCAGAACATCGTACAAGAGCTGGAAGACGCCATATATCATATTGAACGCAACGGAAATTCAAAAATAATTTTGACCGATTTATCGATCAAACTGACCAGATTATTGCATAAGAAAGCGGCATAAAATTTAGCATATTTCTGAAAATTACTTGATACTAAAATCATATTAGACAACTATTTCAGCCATCATACATTGGCCAAATAGTACCAACCAAAAATAAATTATATGGAAAATTTGCTTAGCAAAGCCACTGAAATTCTTTTGCTTCTATTTCTAATAATAACTTTTTTACAGAGTGGAATTGATAAAATATTTGATTGGAACGGTAACCTTACTTGGCTGAAAGAGCATTTCGAAGAATCACCCCTGGGTAACATTGTGCCTTTTTTGTTGGGCACTGTACTCTTATCAGAAATGGCTGCCGGCATTTTATGTGCTGTCGGACTTTATCAAATTGTGATTATGGGCAAGAGTTCAATTGCACTATACGGAGCCATATTATCATGCTTATCACTATTGATGCTGCTATTTGGCCAACGAATGGTAAAAGATTATGAAGGTGCCAAGACTATAGCAGTCTACTTTATTCCTGCTATTTTGTTAGTGTATATTCTACAGTTATAAATTAAAAAGCCACGATTCTTTTAGAATCGTGGCTTTTTAATTTAAACTCGGAAATCGTTTTATTTTTTATACTTGTCATTTAATATTTTGACAATTTCGTCGGTAAGATCATTGGCATCTGTACCATAAAGTACGCTGCCGCCATCTCCGCCGCCAAGAATGTAAGTATAGCCATTTGCTTTTCCGTAAGCTGTAATCTCACTTTTCACCTTACTAACGATACTATCCATTTGAACCTGACCTTCAGCTTGTAATTGTTGGTCTTGCATTTGCAATTGTTGCCCGATTTGCTGACCACGCTGCTGCATTTCACCATACTCTTCTTGGGCTTTCTGTTGTGACATTTTCTGAGCTTTTGCCTGAAATGCCTGAGCCTCCATTTGAAAAGCTTGCGAAATACTATCACGTTTTTTCGCCAATGCATCTGCCTTGACCTTAAATTTAGCCTCTACATCAATTTTTTCTTGATAATCGTCCATCAGTTTTAAATTGTCCACATAACCGATTTTACTTTGCTCACAAGAAAGTATCCCTAAGACCATCAGGGCCAAAAATAATTTTTTCATGTTTTTGTTTTTTTATTTCCTAATTATGGAAATCCGTTTTTTGTGGCGCAAAAATAGGAAAGCTTTTTGGAATTGATACTAAACGATTCGTTTTAATCTAAAGAGGGCTAATCTATCCAATTATTCTAAAATGTAGCGCTATAGGCAATTTTTATACTATAAACATTATCTCATCGGTTTACTCTATCGAAAAGGGCTTCGAAAAACCATCTCTAATTGACAATCACGTTTTTTACGGGCTACGTGCCATCTAAGGCGCTCAAAGGCGCTTAGAACTCGTTAAAATGAGTAATTAAGCTTTTTTAAGCACGTAAATCAGTGATGAATACTCTTTGGTCGTCCAGGCACTGATGTTCGAACGAAGTCCAACTTGAAAAGCTCTTAAATAATTTGTCTTGCCTGTTTTGTATTTCTCTGACAAGAGTGCTACATAGAATGCATCAAAAATCATCGGTCGAGTTTCGACTACCTCCATTCCATATTTATGGAATAGTTTTTTAATTGCCGTTCTGGAGAAATGCCAAAGATGTCTAGGAACATCATAGGCCGCCCATGATTCTTTGTAATGTTTTGCATCATAGGAATTAAAGTTAGGCACGGCAATGACCAAAGCCCCTCTTTCCTCCAGCAGCGATATCATTTTTAAAATTTGGTTCTCAAGATCGGGCAAATGCTCCAACACATGCCATAAGGTGATTACTTTGTATTTTCGATGCATTAGAGATTCTAAATCTGGGGATAAAGCGACCGATTTTTGAAATGCCCTATTCCTGGCTTCTGAGTTAGGCTCTACTCCTGATATAGTCCATCCCTTCTGTGCCGCAGCAAACAAAAAATCTCCAGTTCCTGCACCAATATCTAAAATGGATTTATCATCTTGAACATATCGATCCACCAATTTAACCTTCTGGAATAAAGTAACCCTTTTCACGAATTGATACATTTTATCGAGTAGGGATTTTTTGGAATCGGAATGAGAAATGTAATTTTCACTTTGATAGTATCGATCTATCTCCTTTGGCTGAGGTTTGGTAATTAGCATTTCCAACTCAGGATGCTGCACAAGCCCAAATTCTTCTTGGCTTACGGAATAGTCCTTAGTTTTTAAATATAACTTCATTGTAATTGTGGGTAGCGAGGTACTCTTTTTTTAGTGTCGAAAGATACTTCAAAACTACTTCTCTAGAAAGTGAATTCGCATTCAGACAATCTTTTTCCGTATCTGAATAAACCTCCATAGCAATATACCAGTTTTCCTTCCTTATCAGTTCTTGACCGTTAAAATGTTTCTCTTCATCTTCACTTTTAATAAGCTTATTCGCGATGGCGTTAGTTAACCCTGGAACCAAATTTAAGGTCTTATCAGAAATTTCAACCTCATAAAACGCAAAAAAATATTGCCCTCCATCTATTACAAACGGTACATCGTCATACACATTTTCGCCGTCAAGCTGAAATTTAGTATTCACATAATCGTAAAAGTGATTTGAGGGCTTTGGGTCATTGAAGATAAAAATTTGCCGCCTTGACAAACTTCGCTTGAACTTCTTACCCTTAACCAACTTATAATCTCCGATGCTAGGTGCGATGCGCACAGGAATACATGAGCAGAAAGAATGCATTAAAAAAAATAAACCAATGGCAGCAATTATGTAACGCATTCGAAATTGGATTGACACTTTGAAACAGGAATATCAAAAATCACACCATTTTCAGCTAACCCGGGAAAGAAATGTGACGGAAAGGCACATCACAAAAAATAACCATTCTCCACATACACCTTACAATGTGCCTTTCAAAAGGAAATAGCCAGCCTCTAAAAGCTATTCGAGCATAGAAAATGCACTTCTAAACGGTTAAAAACTCAAGATGTTCCACGTGGAACACGCCGAATCACCTCCCTAAAAAAACCAGCAAAACACTAATATCGGAAGGATTGACACCACTTACCCTAGCTGCCTGGGCAATGGTTACCGGTCGTATTGACGCCAATTTTTCCCTTGCTTCAAACGACAAGGACTTCAACTTCGAATAATCAAAGTCGTCAGGAATCTTAACATTTTCCAATCGTTGCAACTTGTCTGCATTGTTTTTTTCCTTTTCAATATAACCCGCGTATTTAACCTGAATCTCCGCTTGTTCCAAAACCTCTCGGCCAAGGTTGTTGTCTTTCACAAAACCGGAAACAGATTCCAATTGAAGCATGTGATCCATAGAAACTTTCGGTCTAGAAAACACTTTGAACATTTTATCGGATTGCTTGACCAGTGATGAATTCAAACCTTCTAAAATGGGATTAATGTCAGAAGGCAAAACACTTGTGTCCTTAAAAAATTTAACAAAAGCCTTTGACTTACGCTCCTTATCCTCCATCTTTCGGAGCCTCTCTTCTTTAGCCAACCCTATGGCAAAACTTTTAGGAGTTAGTCTCAAGTCGGCATTATCTTGACGAAGTAACGTTCGATACTCAGCCCGGGAAGTAAACATTCGATAGGGCTCTTCAGTACCTTTCGTAATAAGATCGTCTATTAAAACACCGATATAGGCTTCATCCCTTTGTAAAATAAATGGGTCTAAGCCCTGTATTTTTTGATGCGCATTTATACCCGCCATCAGCCCTTGTGATGCGGCCTCTTCATAACCCGTAGTTCCGTTAATTTGCCCTGCGAAATATAAGTTTTCTACCAACTTAGTTTCCAATGTATGTTTTAATTGGGTGGGCGGAAAATAATCGTACTCTATGGCATAGCCAGGTCTAAAAAATTTCACCTTTTCAAAACCCTTCACCGATCTCAACGCTTTAAATTGTACATCCTCTGGCAACGAAGTTGAAAATCCATTGACGTACACCTCCACTGTTTTCCAACCTTCAGGTTCAACAAAAAGCTGGTGACTATCCTTATCGGCAAAGCGATTAATCTTGTCCTCTATTGACGGGCAATATCTAGGCCCTATACTCTTTATTCGACCATTGAACATAGGTGAACGGTCAAACCCCTCTCGCAATACATCGTGCACTAAAGCACTCGTATGTGTCATATGACAATCACGTTGAACACTTAAAGCAGCGGTATCTAAATAAGAAAACTTCTCTGGAATTTCATCCCCAGGCTGGGGAATCATAACCGAATAATCCAATGAACGGCCATCTACTCTTGGCGGTGTTCCCGTCTTCATTCGACCACTATCAAAACCTAGTTCAACCAACTGTTCCGTAATTCCGGTCGAGGCCTTCTCTCCGGCACGACCACCACCTAATTGCCGATCTCCGATATGGATAAGACCATTTAAAAAAGTACCGTTCGTCAAAATAACAGCCTTTGATTTAATCTCAATTCCTAGGGAGGTTTTAACCCCGGCCACCTTACCGTTCTCCACAAGCAGTCCACTCACCATCTCTTGATAAAAATCGACTTTTGGAGTATTCTCTAGCGCCAAACGCCACTCTTCAGCAAACCTCATCCGATCATTTTGAGCACGTGGGCTCCACATCGCAGGCCCCTTGGATTTGTTCAGCATTTTAAATTGAATGGCAGATTTATCGGTTACGATTCCACTATACCCACCGAGCGCATCAATTTCTCTTACTATTTGCCCTTTGGCAATTCCGCCCATCGCGGGATTGCAAGACATTTGACCAATATTCTGCAAGTTCATTGTTACCAACAAAGTTCTTGACCCCATATTGGCCGCTGCAGCCGCAGCTTCAGCCCCAGCATGTCCACCCCCAACTACTATTACATCATATTCATCTGCGAACATATTCCTTAAATTTTTATTGATATTCAATGGGACTTCCCACAAAGAAAATATTAACTGCTTTTATAAAATTGAAAAATTCGAGCCTGTAACGTCTACGCCAAATATTTATTGTTCCACGTGGAACAATTCAATTTTTTCTTCTTCTTTTAAACGCATTCGCTTGCTTTCATCTACTGTCTTATCGCCATAACCCAAAAGGTGAAGTATGCCATGAGACATCACCCGTAGCATTTCAACATCAAAACCTTGCCCAAAAGATGCGGCATTCTCCCGCACCCTATCTAACGAAATAAAAACATCCCCAGTGATACTCCCACCATCAGAATAGTCAAACGTTAAAATATCTGTAAAAGTGTCATGTGATAAATACTGTCGATTCATTTGCAGCAAATAATCATCAGAACAAAAAATATAATTCAAATGACCTAAAATAGCGCCCTCTGACTCCAGTATCCTACTTATCCACTCGGAAAAGTCGGTTTCTCTTTTCAATACAAAATCTACTTCGTAATGATACTCAATCATTTTTCTTAAAATACTCTTTAACTTTATTCTGAAAATTTTGGCGCAAAGGTAACCCCTCCCGATTTAAAATCTCTACTTCGTTTCGATAATTCTTTAGTTGCTCAGGCTTTACCAAAATAGAGTTCTGATATCTATTGAGATTCGAATTGCTTTCCCTTTCGCTTTTCTTACCTTGTTTTAGTGCCGCGTTTTCCAATTTTAAAAGCTCATATGCTATAGTATTAATTTTATTCAGCCCAGATGGGGTAACTCCATTCTCTAGCAAATCGTCTTGAAAATCTTCCATTTGCCGCACCAACTTCTCACCCAATTTTCTGTCTGAATTATTAATCATATCATTCAATTGCTGCTCCAATTTTTCTCGTAATATTTGTTGCTGCTTATAAATCTCATAAATCTCTTTTAACTCTTGCTCTCCCAGCCCTGTTTGACCTTGCTCTTGATTTTCTGAAGCACCACTTCCCTCCCCATCACCTTGTTTCTTTGAACCACTACCTTTTTCACCATCTCCTTCTTTACCTACAACACCGTCATCACCTTTACCTTGCTTCCCTTCTCCCTCTTCATTACCTTGACCTTCTTTATTTCCTTTTCCATTGGCCCCCTCTCCTTCACCATCTTTGGGCTTACCTTTACCAGATTGACCCATTCCCTCCATCTTCTCTTTCAACTCACCCTGACCTTTAATAATATCGGATAATTGAAAATCTTGACTCTGACCCTGGCCTTGTCCCATTTTCATACTCTGTTGCATATTATCGAGCATCGTTGCTAAAAAATCTGCCAATGTGTTCGAGGCATTGAGTACATATTTTTGATTGGAAGTCCCCTGGTAAATCTGCCCATCGGCAATACGTTCCAATGATTTATCAATATTGAAATAAACTTCGGTAATTTGTTCGTTAACTAGCTCAGAAAGTTCTGCCTGCCGTAGAGAAAGGGCAAAAAGACTATCATCAACGTGCTCAAAGAGACGCCTTAGTTCTTGTTGTTGACGAACGGTGGACGAAAAATGGGAAATGTCAGCGTCAGCGCCCTCCATACTATCGTAAAGGTTCTCTTGCTTAAATGAAAAAGTTATCAAGTTATCTAGTATCTGCCTCAACATCTCAGCATCTTCGGCCACAGAGGAATCGCTGCTACCCGAAGATGAACTTTGTTCCAGTTTCTCAGCCATTTCCTTCATCTTTTCTGCTGCCGATTTCTGCTTTTGTTTCGCCTTGTCTTCACTCTTTTGTTGCAGTTCTTCATCGGAAGCATTCTCCGCACCCTGATGCTTATTAATTTCCTCCAATGCCTCCTGTTGATCTTTCTTAATGGCCTGTTCTTTTTCAGAATCACCCTTAATGTCCATCGGCTTTTTTAAATCTTGATTATCCTTTTCCAACTCCCTCATGTCTTCAGAAAATTCTTCAAAATCAGAACTCAATTTCTTTTGCTCCTTTGTAGAAAAAGTTTCTCCTATTTTTAGTTCAGATAGAATTTCTTGACGTTCCGCCATCTTTTGCAGGTCCTTGGCCAACTGTGCTGCCTTTTCGGTAACATAATAGCGCTTTGTCAATTCTAACAACTGTTCTAGGCCTCGTTCACTATTACTTTGCTTTTTCCCCAGTTCATCTAAACGCTTAGCCAATTCTTCTTTATCCATTTTCTCCGCTATTTTTTGGAGCTGCTCTAATAATTCTTGGTTCTTACGTGCCTCAATCTCTTGACGCTCTAAACGTTCTTGCAGTAATAAATTCTCTTTATCGCTGCTTTCTACCTTGTTCAGGTTTTCCTTCAATTGCTTGCTGAACTTCTCCATCATGCTTTCCTGCTGCTGCTGCTTTTTAAGGAAATTCTTAATTTGATTCTGGTCGTTAAAATTCAACTGATTTTTCTCTTTTTGGGTTTGATTGATTTCCTTTAAAATTTCTTCCTGCTCTTTAAGTTTATCCAGTGAATTTCCCATATTATCAATAATGGATTGCTGCACTTCGAGCTCCCTGTTCTTCAATTGATTCTCATTCAACAAAGACGTTGAAAACACTTTGCTTTTAGAAGTTTTCCCGCCTCGAATAGCGTCATTATCCGTAGCTTGAAAATAGAAACTATACTCCGTATTCACATCTAAAATCAAACCTGAGGGAAAGGTGTAGTAAAACTGATCGAAATTGGAGGAATTATTTGACAAAGCTATTATCTGCCGACTTTTTGGTTCTTCAGTAGGAAAACATACAAGTTTTATACTGTTTAGTTTATAATCATCTGATGCTTCTCCCGCATAGTACGATATATTTGCATTCAACGAATCTAAAACTTGTGTTACCCTTATCTTAGGATAGCCATCTTTAATCACATTAAAATTATATGCCAATCGCTCATAATCCCTTACATTATCATTTGAGGTAACCAATTCATATGGCAAATCCGTATAGCATGTTTTTGACAGCTCAAACAAGGAATCATTAATGGAAAAAGACATAACCGTATCGCGGTTAACCAAATTAATGGTTTCCGTATTTTGACCACTAATTTTCCAAGTAACTTTGGTTCCCTCAGGAAAAGTGGCGTTACCTGTTCCTTTTAAAATTTCTGACGCCCTATTCGTATAATCGGGAAAATCGAGCTCAATTTTAAAATCTTGAATAGTCGGTGTTTTTAAGACCTCCAATTCGTATTCCCTCGAAGCTATATCATTAGCGACAAAATGAAATTTAAAATTTTTAAGGGGAGGTTTCACCGTATATGAAAAGACTCCATTCGCTTCTTGTAGCAAAGAAAGCTTCCCATTTATATGAATATAAACCGATGCCGGTTGAATGGCTCCCTCAGTATCAACAAGAATCGTATATGATTTGTTGTCTAGAACACTCAAGTCATTGGATATCAGATTAAATGTAAACGGTGCGGGTTGTTCATAAGCCAAATCATAATGTACAACGCGATCAAAAGAACGGAAAAAAGAAACCAAGTCTCCAGATATCCAAATTAACCCAAATACCAAACCCGGTACCAATAGATATTTTAAATACCGTACATTTTCCCGAAAATCGACTGCCCTGGCAAAAGGCACTCCACCCAAATTTTTAGATCGCTGTTCAATACTTGCCAATAGGAGTTCAGATCGACTTTCATCTTCAGCCAAATCCAATAGATTGTACAATTTATCCCCGACCTCTGGAAAATGCTTTCCTATCAGCAAAGAAGCATCTTTATTAGAAATCCCTCTCTTAATCCTAAAAAGATAAAATAAGGGAACAGCAATATAATTATAGAGCAGAAAGCCCTCCACCCCAATAAAAATCAAAAATAAAACCATTCGCCCCATAGAGCTGAGCCATAGAAAATACTCCAGTCCTAGAACAACTAAAAGGCAGAGAATACCGAAGGCAAAGAACAACAAGGTTCCCTTTACCAACATTTTCGTATAATGTTTCTTCGTAAAGCTTTTTAGCTTATTCAGTATGTTATTATAACTATCCAATACAATTTCACTTTATGGCTCGAACCAATTTATCTTAGAAAAATACAGAATTAAAACGCACACAGTACCAATATAGTTGTTGTCATAAATTTAAGTAACAAAAAATTGTTAAAAAGCTACGTTTACATGATTCCTAAAATGCGACAAGCATTATCTTTGCCCCTAAACCTCAATTATGTCACAAAAAGTTCGAGTTCGTTTTGCCCCTAGCCCAACTGGCCCATTACATATAGGGGGAGTTCGAACAGCACTCTTCAACTACCTTTTTGCAAAAAAAAACGGGGGCGATTTTATTCTTAGAATAGAGGATACCGATCAAAACCGTTATGTAGATGGCGCCGAGGAATATATTATACAGGCCTTGAATTGGTGTGGAATTCCCTTTGATGAAGGACCGGGCAAAGATGGAGGGTTTGGACCGTATCGCCAGAGCGAAAGACAACACCTGTACAAGAAGTACGCCGACGAACTCTTACAAAAGGGGAAAGCTTACTATGCTTTTGACACCAGTGAAAAATTGGATTTTCACCGCAAGGATCATGAAGCAAAAGGTAAAACCTTTATTTATAATTGGCACAATCGCTTGAAACTGGATAATTCGTTGTCTTTATTGCCCGCCGAGGTAGAAAAGCGCATCGATGCGGGTGAAGATTATGTAATTCGTTTTTTAACCCCTCCCGATGAAAAATTGCATTTAAAAGATATTATCCGTGGTGACATGGAGATTGACACCAATGTCTTGGACGATAAGGTGCTTTTTAAAAGCGATGGCATGCCCACCTATCACCTCGCTAATATTGTAGACGATCACTTAATGCAGATAACACATGTTATTCGGGGGGAAGAATGGTTGCCTTCATTAGCACTTCACAAACAACTCTATGATGCTTTCGAATGGAAAGCGCCCGATTTTGCCCATTTGCCTTTGATAATGAAACCTGTCGGGAAAGGAAAATTGAGCAAAAGAGATGGGGATAAATTAGGCTTTCCGGTGTTTCCCCTCTCCTGGAACGAATCTAAAGGCTATCGTGAAACTGGCTACTTTCCAGAAGCTGTGGTCAATTTTCTAGCCTTACTCGGCTGGAACCCAGGTACTGAACAAGAACTTTTTAGTTTGAACCAATTGGTACAATCATTTAGTATAGAACGTGTAAACAAATCGGGTGCTCGTTTCGATCCTGAAAAAACAAAATGGTATAATCAGCAATATTTACAAGAAAAGAGCAATTCAGAGCTAGCTCACCTATTTCAGTCCGTTCTAACTGAAAAGCAAATTCCCGCTGAAAATTGGGATGACAATTTTGTTGAAAATGTAGTTTCACTGATTAAAGAACGGGCCACATTTGTATCCGATTTCTGGGAGCTTTCCGACTACTTCTTTGAAGCGCCCATATCTTATAATGAAAAAGCTTTAAGAAAACAATGGAAAGAAGATTCCCCTGCGATAATGGAACAATTGACGTCAACTTTGAGTACCATAAAAGATTTTACTTCTGAAAACGTTGAAACTGATGTCAAAACATGGATTGCCGAACAAGAACTTTCCTTTGGAAAAGTAATGCCCCCGCTACGCTTGGTTATCGTCGGCGATATGAAAGGACCCCATCTATTTGATATTATGGCATTAATCGGCAAAGAAGAAAGCATAACCCGCATTAAAAAGGCTATAGCTTTACTGGCTTAGTCAAGTCTTTTGCTTATTACCTTTAATCTCTGGTCCATCAATCATCCCTATTGGTAGACCCCTTTAGCCTTTACCTAATTTGTAGAGTGGATATCTATACCTGTTTCAACTCCTTATTTAGCCTTTGGTTGTAACAAACTTTGCGAAAAAGCTACAGATATGCTAAAGTCTTACTATATTCATTTTTACAATTAAAAACACTATCACCATGGGCAATTTCTTTTTAATACCAATCATTTTTCTTGGGGCTATAATCCTATTCTCTTCCTTCTTCATTGTTAAACAACAGACCGCAGTCATAGTCGAGCGTTTTGGTAGATTCCATAGTATTCGACAATCAGGGCTACAAATGAAAATTCCTTTAATAGACCGTATTTCGGCTCGCTTAGGATTAAAAATTCAGCAACTTGATGTTATCGTGGAAACGAAAACATTGGATGACGTTTTTGTAAAACTCAAAGTATCGGTTCAATATGTGGTTATCAGAGAAAAGGTCTACGAAGCCTTTTATAAGTTGGAATACCCGCATGATCAGATAACCTCATACGTTTTCGATGTCGTACGTGCAGAAGTGCCTAAAATGAAGTTAGACGACGTTTTTGTCAAAAAAGACGATATTGCTATCGCGGTTAAATCGGAACTACAGGATGCCATGTTAGACTACGGCTATGACATTATAAAGACACTAGTAACCGATATTGACCCTGATGCTCAAGTGAAAGAGGCAATGAACCGTATCAACGCTTCGGAACGGGAGAAAATTGCAGCCCAGTTCGAAGGCGATGCCGCACGTATTCTAATTGTGGAAAAAGCGAAGGCAGAAGCCGAAAGCAAACGTTTACAAGGGCAGGGCATTGCCGATCAACGTCGTGAAATTGCCCGTGGATTGGAAGAATCGGTCGAGGTTCTTAATAAAGTAGGAATCAATTCACAAGAAGCTTCAGCACTAATCGTTGTGACACAGCATTACGACACCCTTCAGTCTATTGGCGAAGAGACCAACTCGAACTTGATTCTCTTACCCAACTCTCCTCAAACAGGTAGTGACATGTTGAATAATATGGTTGCCTCATTTACGGCAAGTAATATGATCGGGGAGGAAATGAAGAAACAAAACCCTAAACCAAAAAAGTAATTAATCAGAAAGCCCGATTTCTTAAAAATAGAAATCGGGCTTTTTTTAAAATTTTAGTTAATGAATCTCTTCGCTACTTAAACTTTTTCAACAGTTTACCGGCTACAAACGAAATTAGAAGTTTTTGAACTATCCCCCCGAAACCTCCCATGAGGTTTGTAGGGTACAATTTGTTCTTTGTGGTTCTGAAATTTAGTTTCAACGTCTCTTTATCAACGTTTTGTTGCAGCGCCAAAATTCTTAAGTCATTATCAATTTCCTTGAATGACGTATATTTTTTGTGTCTCATATGTCATCAAAATAAAATTCGGAAAACTTCTTAAGCAAAGGTTTATTCAATTTGTGACGTAAAAAATACAATAGTAAACCTATCAGTAAATAAAATAATCCAACACAAAGAAACCCATAGAACGTATTATTCAAGGCTTGACCTATGCCGAAAGATGCGGCAAAAGAAAGGAAAAGCAACGCCAATAGCGCCACAACACCAACCATAAGGATTTTTGAAAAGGAGGTAATACCCCGCATCAAAAATTTAAACCCTTTCAGTTTATAGTATTCTTGGCTACTCTCTACATATGATCGAATGCTTGCCTCCGCCTCGGTAAGACTCTCTTTTACATCATCAAAAGCCATACACTACTTTTGAAGTTGTGCGTTTTTCTTTCTCAAATCTTCCAACTTCTTTTCTAAGGTAAGAATGATATCATCGGCCTTATAGCTCATATTCGAAATAGTGTCTTCCAACCTTCTTTCGAAATCTTCCTTTTTGGCATCAGCTGTTTTTGTGAGCTCTTCTGTAGCGTGTGATACCCTGCTAGCGATATCATCTTTGGCAGAAATTGCCTTTTCCTTTATTTTCTTTCTAGTTTTTACACCCTTTTCCGGGGCATACAGAATTCCCACTCCAGCCCCAATGGCAGCTCCTGTTAAAAGTGCCAATAAAACATTTCCACTATCATTTGACATAATCTCTTATTTAAAATTAATATTCTTTCTAAGATAATCTTGAAAATCCAAACAATGCGTTAATAATGGGTTAAAAGTAACAAGCTGGAAAATTCAAGATTATTTGTCAAAATTAAAATATGCACTCAAAAGAAATTGACCCAATCACAACAAATATTAACGCTTCCATGAACAAACCCAAGAAACTTGTTATCGAAGCGCCTTATGCGTTAATGGAGTAAAAATGGGCCATTGCAAGCGTATTGCAATATCTTCTTGCATATGTGCTTAAAACACGCTCTTTTGAATAGAAATTAGTGATTGCCCTTATTTTAGAAATAAGAAATATCTATATCAATCGCGTTGTTGAATTTTAGCCCAAACATCTCGTAAGCCGACCGTTCGATTAAACACCAATTTCTCAGAAGTTGTATCTGGATCAACGCAGAAATATCCGAGTCGCTGAAATTGAACTCTATCACCTACTTGGGCACTTTTAAGACTTGGCTCCAAATATCCCGTGATTACCTTCAAGGATTCCGGATTAATAAACTCCATAAAATCCTTGTCCTTGTGTGTGTCAGGGCTTTCGTCCGTGAAAAGTCTATCGTATAATCGAACTTCTGCTTCTACGGCATGTTTTATGGATACCCAATGTAAGGTTCCCTTTACTTTTCTCAAACTTTCTTCAGTGCCACTCCCGCTTTTACTTTTGGGGTCATAAGTACACAGCACCTCCAAAATATTCCCCTCGGTATCTTTTGTGCAGCTTTCCGCTTTTATAATGTAGCCATTCTTTAGCCTCACTTCACCACCCAATTTCAGACGAAAAAACTTTCTGTTAGCTTCTTCCTTAAAATCTTCTTGCTCAATATAAAGCTCCCTGGAAAAAGGCACCTTTCTAAAGCCTGCCGTTTCATCTTCAGGATTATTTTCTGCCTCTAACCATTCTTCCTCCCCTTCATAATTTAAAATCACTAATTTCAAGGGATTCAAAACCCCCATTACCCTTGGAGCAATCTTGTTTAAATGTTCGCGTGCATGAAACTCTAAAAGAGAGACATCTATCAAGTTTTCACGTTTCGCTATTCCAATCGTATTCACGAAATTTTTAATAGACTCCGGTGTAAAGCCCCTTCTGCGCAAACCAGAAATTGTTGGCATTCTAGGATCGTCCCAACCATTAACGGCATTTTGTTCTACCAGCTGCAGAAGCTTTCGCTTGCTTACCACCGTATGGCTCAAATTACGCCTCGCAAATTCACGTTGTTTCGGACGCAATTTTTTTGGATCGGTTACCTGATCTAAAAACCAATCATATAATTCTCGATGCATCGCAAACTCTAAAGTACACAGTGAGTGCGAAACCTGCTCAATATAATCGCTTTCTCCATGTGTCCAGTCATACATCGGATAAATACACCAATCGGTATTTGTTCGGTGATGCGATTTATGCAACACTCGGTACATTATCGGATCGCGCATCAGCATATTACTCGATTTCATATCAATTTTTGCCCGCAGTACATGCGTACCCTCCTCATAATCACCACGTCTCATTCCCTCGAACAAGGTGAGATTCTCTTCAACAGTTCGGTTCCGAAACGGGCTATCGATACCTGCTTCCGTCGGGGTGCCTTTTTGCTTAGCCATTTCCTCAGACGATTGGCTATCAACGTAGGCTTTTCCTTCCTTAATCAATAATACCGCCCAGTCGTAGAGTTGTTGAAAATAATCAGAAGCATACCGTTCAGTATCCCATGTATAGCCCAACCATTCCACGTCCTTTTTTATCGCATCAACATACTCCTGTTCTTCCTTCGCCGGATTAGTGTCATCAAACCTTAAATTGACGGGGGCATTGTAGCGCAAACCCAAGCCAAAATTCAAACATATTGAACTAGCATGCCCTATATGTAGATAGCCATTCGGTTCAGGTGGAAAACGAAATCGCAACTCCGCTTTCGTATATCCATTGCGAAGATCTTCTTCGACTATATGTTCAATAAAATTCAGTGACTCACCAACTTCATTCATGTATTCATCTTTAGAGGACACAAAGGTAAAGAAAATGGCCAAATAGATTCCCATCAAACACCTTAGCATACAAATACTTCTATTTCACAACATATTCATTCAGTACCACAACATTATATTTTTGGTACGGTATATATAATTCATATTTGTTATTGAATACTGTAGAAATGACTGTCTCGTTCGGTTTTAACAGGATACCGCAGCTAGATTAAATCAAATTATACGTTTTATCAAGACCCAAATCTAAACGATAGAACTTGTAGTGACCCCTAAACTACGACTACTTATGAAAGCAAAACTACATTACAACGTACGATTTTTGATGCCCGTATTTTTCCTAATGGCATCGCTTAGTGTTTCTAGTCAAATAATTATTAATGCACCTACACCTGCAGATAATCCAAATTTAGCTGGAAGTGACCCTTGGAACATCATATGCGCGGGCGTAGGTGGATTCAATCAGTATTACGCAAAAGTTAGTTATGCGGGCGCCCCAAACGTTGGAAACGAATTCATTTTAGAATTATCCGATGCCAGTGGTAGTTTCAGTTCAGCCACCGAACTTTCTAGAAGTAGTGACAATGCGGCTGTACAAAATCCAGGTTTTGAATTTGCCATACCCCCCACAACACGCGGAGAGGGCTACAAATTAAGAGTTAGAAGTACTAGCCCTGCGAGTACAAGTGCCGAATCCGCAGCCTATAGCATGTACTATATGGATGTGACCAGCAACATTAATATCAGTGATAATGGTAGCGGCACCCCACCAGGAACAATATGCAGTACCGATCCAATAACGCTACAAGTAGACAACATCAGCAATCCAGAAACCTATCAGTATATTTGGTATAAGAGCGGTTCTCCCATTACTGGTGAAACCAGTCATACGTTGAACGTTTCAACATCCGGAATTTATCAGGCCTTTATCTATTACGGGCCTAATTGTACAGGTTCAGGTAATACAGATTCGAACTTTGTTAATGTAACAATTGGTTCAGCTGGTATGGGTGTCGGTATAAATACGCCATCTAAAACTTCTTTGTGTGCCGGGGATACCGAAACACTAAGCATTGATAGTACCGACCCCAGTTGGAGCTACCAATGGTATAAGGATACTCAAAAAATCATAGGGGCAACTGGTACAAGCTATACTGTCGACTCCAATAACGCAGCTTTCGAAGGAGACTATCAAGTCGAAATATCGGCTACAGGCATTTGTAATGAAAGATCTACGGCAGTAACAATTACCAATGCCGACAACTTCACAATAACACAAGCTGGTCTTGCGAACATTGTGGTCTTACCATCACAACCCGAAACTCTAAGTGTTACTACCACCGCAACAACTCCAAATTTTCAATGGTTTAGAAACGGCAGCCCCATAGGCACGAATCAAAGCACTTTGACGATTACAGAAGACGGTACCTACTATGTGGAAGTAACACAAAATGGAGGAACTTGTCCAGGAACAAAGAAAAACTCGGACACCTTTACGGCCGTCACTCCCAGCTCATTCGAAATTAGTATCGACTATGCCTCAGCATATTCGTCCTGCGCCAATGATAATGTATTGGTAGAGGTAACAAATATAGCGGCGGTGGCTGATGATGGAGTTAAAACGGACGTAACTGCTGCACTAGCAAGTTCATTCACGTATCAATGGTCAAAAGACAGTTCGAACGTTGACGGAGCTACCTCTAAATCGATTAGCCTTACCGAAACTTCTGAAAATGGAGCATACCAATTAACTGCCGTTATAGATGCACATAACATTTCGTCAAATACACTACCTGTAACATTGAAATCAAATGAGACGCTTACTATTAGTGCTACCCACTTAGTGTATTGCAGTGCTTCAGATGCCATTACAATTAGTACTTCAACAAATCTAGTCGGAGAAAGTTTCGAATGGGTGAAAAACGGAGTTGCCATGAGCAACTCAACAGATTTGGAGTTAACAGTGACAGAGCCTGCGGCCTACCGGTTAATCATCGACAGAAATGGGTGTCCGTTAACCTCTAATGAAATTACCATTTCCTCATTGAACGAAGACTTAATAACTATTGACTCGGGTAACGATGTCGTTTTCCCTGAGGGTTCATCCAAAACAATAACTGCTTCGGGTGGAACAGGGTATACTTGGTACAATAATGATAATACCGAGATTGGAAATTCATCTTCTGTAACCCTTACAACAGAAGGCACTTACACCTTGGTTGCACAAATTGAAAACTGTGAAATCGTTAAACAATTCACTGCTTCGTATCTGGATGTATTCAATGTTCCTAATGTAATCACTCCAAACGGTGATGGATCTAACGATCAATGGACAATTCCCAATTCATATTCAAACAAATCGGATGTAAACGTGATTATCTACAATTCGAAAGGAATGGAAGTCTTGAACGTATTGGGCTATCAAAATAATTGGCCTGAATCATCTGCTTCATTTGCCAAACAAAACATGGTCTACTATTACATCATAAAGAAAGCCTCTGAAACCTTAAAACAAGGTACGATAACCGTTATCAGATAACAGCAATGAAATTAACCAAGATCATATCGTTATTCGTTTTGGCCCTACTTGCACTTACCAAAGTAAGTGCCCAGGAAGATGATCCTATTCTTCCCTATAAAGTAGCACCTCAAAACCTATTGAAATTTAACCGGTTTTTGATAAACCCTACCTTTTCGACCGTTCGAGAAGATAAGTCATACATCAATCTTTTACACAGAAACCAATCAGTACAATTTCAAGATAACGACCAAACCTATTTTTTGAGTTACAGCGGTCGAATAGGTGACAGAAGTGGTCTTGGATTAAGTCTCTATACTCAAAAGATAGGGCCAGTTTCCAATATAGGTGTGTTGGCCAACTACGCTTACGGTATAAAACTAAGCGACAAGAGTAACTTTACTTTTGGTGGAAATTTAGCCTATTACAGTACGGGTCTTGACATCAATAGTATCGATGTCGTAGACACGAATGACTTTAGACTTAACGGTACCGAAGACAGCAATGTACTATCCTTTCAACCCGGTTTCAATATTTCATTCGGAAAATTCGACTTTGGTGCATTTGCAGAAAATTTACTTGACTATAATATTAAAACCAGTAAATCGCTGACTGAATTTAAGGATAAAGCATACTCTGGTCATTTACAATATACCCATCAGTTTGAAAATACAGATGGAATAATGGAAAGTGGGCGCTTAATGCCCTTGGCCAGAGCTAGAATGGACGGTCAAAACGACCTGACCTTGGGTGGAAGTTTAATTCTTGACTTGCCCAAACTCGGATGGTTACAAGGGGGATATGATAGCTTCTATGGTGCATCTGTAGGGGCCGGCTTTAATATCAACCGCAGACTTTCGTTGGGCTACACAATGGAAAAGGGGTTATCCACCGATTTCGACAATTTAGGTGTAACCCATGAAATTTCATTTGCCTATTCTTTCACACCAATGTTAACCGAGGATCGTGTCATGCTTGAAGATGATTTGCTGGTGGAAAACGATGAGGAAGCTGCTACGAACAAAGATGAACAAATTGAAGAATTAAAAAAGAAGTTGGCAGAGAACGACGCCATAATTGCCGAATTAATGTTCCGTCAAGACTCCTTAGAATCCAATCGAAAAACAGACTTAGAGCGCCGTTTTGAAATGGTAATGAAAATGGTTCGTAATGAAACAAAAAGTAATCGGCCCGACTTGGAGCAAAAAGCCGAACAACTATTTCTAAATGGCCAAGACAAACCTTCGTCAAAGACAAATAATGCTAGTAACGACGGGGTGGTTCTCGGCAATTCAACGCAAAGAAACCAACCACAAGACGTAGTTGTAACAACAAATAAGAAGCGAGAAAAGCTCGCAATCAAACATCCAGAAATTTCCTCTAGTTCCCAATCTTCCAAAAATGCAGTGAAAAGCAGAAAATTCAAGAATCTGGAAGGTGTCGAAGATGGGTATTATGTTGTTGCCAATGTCTACAAAGGAGGTCGTTATATGGACAAATTCATGAACAACCTTGAACAAAAAGGTATTCAGGCCAATTATATTGACAACCCGAACAATGGACTTAAATACGTCTATTTACAACGATTTGATACTTGGCAAGAAGCCGTTGACGCCCATAAAAGCAAACTAAACGGCAAATATGATGAAGCTATGTGGATCATGAACGTCGATAACCGATACAGCAACGAGGCCTATGTTCAAAATGTAGACAAGCTTAGAGAGAAATCAATTCAATATGGTACCGACGTATTACGGCAAAATGTGATTGTTAGAGATAATCTTGCCTCTGCCGAAGCCGCTTCAAAAACGGTTGTAACCAATGGCATCGGATCAGGCTATTATATCATAGCCAACGTTTTTGCGAACCCGAGCAATGCTAAGAAGTTTATTAAGCTTTTGAACTCATACGGACTCAGTGCAAGTTATTTTATAAATCCTGAAAATAACTATCGGTATGTTTATTTGAAAAAACATGACTCTTGGAATAATGCCCTAATTTCCTATTACTCCAAACTAAATGACGCGTATAATGACAAAATGTGGATTATGCGAGTTACACCGGATAATATAACATAAGCTTTTCCGTCTACCTCAGAAATACAACGAACGTGCATAGCTATTTTCGAGATATTTTACTATCTAATGCCAACGGAAATTTCAAAGGTTTTCTACGGCTCTAAATTAACTTACCAGTTTCTTGGCCAAATACGGCTATCTCTTCCTCAGTAAAAAATGGACTACTAGAAACTCATTGCATAGTTGTCTAAAGCTACGTCAAAAAGTGTTCGACATTGGTGAAAATTCTCAATTTATCCGTGCAAATGCAAATTCTAACGATTAACGGAAACATCCGTAAAACACAGGGTTCTAGAGATTCTCAGACCATAGAATTCTACGTTTTCACAACACTATAGCATACTGCTACAACATTAAATTCTACACCTCGGAAGTAAGGTTAATATTTGTTGTTGGATAATACCATTGTAGACACTTTACATTCTTAAAAAGACACTATTGGGGCAATTCCAAACAAAAAGTACCATATGGCCAACATCTTTACATTTCCGGGTTACGCAAAAAACAAGGGCTCTTTGAGAATAGTTGTTTCAAAGGGCATCTTCATTATCTTTTTGTTCTTTTTAGGTAGTTATTCCGCTTTTTCTCAAGTAAAAAATGACTTTGATGTTCGCTATGAAGCCGATATCAGGGGAGAGTTGACTTTCATTGCGAATAGTATCGTGGGGCCACAGATCGATGCGTATTGTACTGGGAGAAGAAGAAATCGTGTTTGTTACCCCGAGCAAACGCCCAATGACCCCTATAATCTTACTGGCAGAAACTCAGGATACAATGACGACCTCAATATGCAGTATATTGATGTTGATGGTGATACTTCAACCTTTAGTTCTAGTAGTGCCGCACTTGATATTCCAGACATTGATTGTGCTTTAGTACGTTATGCAGGTCTATATTGGTCGGCAGTATATGTGAATTCCGATCGGAGTAATATCGATGAAATAAAATTCAAGGTGCCAGGTGGTGTTTATCAAGATATTACTGCTGACGAAATTCTTTTTGACGGGAATGGGGATGCAGATTTTGGCTATTATAGTCCGTATGCCATGTACGCCGATGTCACCTCAATCGTGTCAGGAATGGCCAACCCTAATGGCGATTACTTTGTTGCCAATGTAAGGGCCAGTAGTGGGAGTAGTATTTCCGGTGGTATCTCCGGGGGCTGGTCAATGGTTGTAGTTTATGAAAACCCGAATTTATCTGGAAGCAAATACATAACAACATTCGATGGCTATGCCGGAATAAAATCTGGAGAGGAAGTCAATATTCCTGTGAATGGATTTACCACACTTCCAGCCCCTTTTCCCGTTATCGCGAATATGGGTGTTGCTGCCCTTGAAGGAGATAATCGAATCGATGGTGATGGATTGGAAATAGATGCAAACGGTGTGGATACTCCAATACTATCCAACACAGAAAACCCAGCAAACAATTTCTTTAATTCTAGTATCACCATCAAAGATGCACCATTCACTGCTAGAAATCCTAATAGTATAAATACCTCCGGTTGGGATGTTGACCTAATTGAAATTCCAAACACCAATAACAGAACAATTCCCAATGACGCAACAAGTGCGAATTTAAGGGCGTTTTCATCTGGTGATAAATATGATATATTCTTTGCGTCCTTTGATGTCGAGATTATAGCTCCAAATATAATTCTTGAAAAACGTGTAAATACACCTGGCGGTGATGATATTACAGGAGAAGGCGTACACTTAGGTCAAGTATTGGACTATGTGCTAACCTTTGACAATATAGGAAATGATGATGCAAAGGATTACACCATTCGCGATGTACTCCCTGTTAATGTTTCCCCACCTGACGGCCGTAGTTTTTTTAACGCCTCAGATTTCGATTTCCCCGATACTACTCCATTAACTCCTATTGAATACGTTTATAATCCGGCTACCAGAGAGGTAGTTTTTACTATTCCTGATCATTTGGTACAAGATGAAGACCCGGCCTATTCGATTAGAATGAGGGTACAGGTAGCAGAAAATTGTTACGATTTTATCAATGCTTGCTCTGATCTTATTGAGAATTTGGCTTTTAGCACCTATCGAGGTGACAAGAATAGTGCCATGATCACTGACGACCCGAGTGTCACTGACTTCAACGCTTGTGGCTTTACCGTTCCGGGAGCCACTAACTTTTTGTTGGATGATTTGAGTGATTGTAATTTTTATAGAACCGTCGAATTATGTGGAACCAGCGCCTTGCTGAATGCCGGTGACGGTTTTGATTCATATGTCTGGTATCGCGATACTAATGGCAATAACGAAATTGACGCTGTAGATACCGTTATAAATGATGGCGACCCCGATAACGACCCGAGTACCATTACAGTAAGCACAATTGGCACCTACATTGTCGATAAAATTGTTGCTGATCCCTGTAAGGGCTTCAAAGAAATTATTGAAGTTCAGCCCTTCGGATCTGGGAGTATTCCACATCCAATCATTGAGTTTCTCAATGAGGTTAATAACGATAGTGATCCTTCTAATGATGTCGCTGGGGAAATAGTCTCGTGTAGTATAGATAGCGATTTATTGCCTAAAATTTTTCTTTGTGGAATTAATGATTCCCATTTACTACAGGTAAACATCTTAGACGCCCAAAATGTGATTTGGGAAAAGCTGGACGAAGGTAGTTGTACTGCTTCAGGAGATGATTGTGCCAACAAGGCCCTTACCTGTACTTGGAATCAAGTGGGTACAGGAAGCAATTACTTACTCAATTCCGAAGGTCAGTTTCGGCTTTCGGTAACCTACCAAAATGGTTGTACAAGCCGGTTCTATTTCAATGGTTTTCAAAATACTCTTGATATACAGTATAATGAAAGGGATATCATATGTAATACGCCAGGCAATGTTACCATTACCAATATAGGAAACGGGTATGGCTTTCAATTAATTGATGATCTTACGAATAATGTTCTTATACCATTTAGCGCGAACAACGGCCCAAGTTTTGACTTTGCCTCTGGCGAAAATGGATCGTATCGAGTAGAGGTAACGCAGTTGGATACCAATGGAGATCCTATTGTCAATGCTTGTATATTTTCCACTCCTGTGATAGGCATCCTAGACCGTGATGTAACCTATGCCGTAAATGTAACCTCGGCAAGTTGTATTGCACTCGGCACCATTAATATTCAAATCAATAACGCCGACCCCGTTTACGAGTATGAAATACGGTTAGATGATGGAAGTAATGGCGGTTTGGGAACATTAATAGACAGTGAAACAGCCCAACCTGATAACAACTTTACATTTACTGATTTAAGCCCTGGCGATTATATTGCTGTCGTTCGCTCGGAAGATGGTTGTTCATATACTGAAAATGTAACAATTTTAAATGAAAATGACTTGTGGCTAAGCGCCCGAGTATCACAACATATCACTTGTAGGGAGGGTAATATTCTAATGGATTCAGGCGGGGGAAAAACACCTCACAACTATGCTATTTGGTCTTATGTAGATGAAGGTGGCACTACGGTCACCTCGTATCCTACGCCCCAAGATATCCCCGCAGCGAATTTTCAAACCAGTCAGATTTTTGATATATATGACCCGGGTGATTATACATTCGTGGTAGTCGATAGGAACAACTGTTTTTCGTATTCCAATACGGTAAGTATTGAATTCAGGCCTGCTGCGGAGTTTAACGCGACATCAGTGGTTGATGTGTCGTGTTTTGGTGATATCAGCGGAAGTATTCAGTTTGATTTGGTTGACGATAATGGTTATCAATTGACCTATTTCCTTTACGACTCCAATGATGTCGAAGTTGCGACCAACGGATCTGGAAATTTTCAAGGATTGCCAGCCGATGATTACACCGTAATAATAAATCAAAGTAAAGGAAGTGCAAGTTGCGATTATGAAGAATCGTACACCATCTCCTCACCCACAAACCCCATAAACGGATCAGCCTCTTTGATACAGGACTATACCTGTCTTCAAGATGCGATAATAGAGGCACAAAATATAACTGGTGGTACGGCCCCGTTCGAATTTAGTATTGACGGCATCAATTTTGTACCCGACACCACGCCCAATGCGCATCGGTTTGCAAACTTGAGCGATGGTACCTATTCCATTACCATAAGAGACGATGCGGGATGTACTTTCGTGACCAATCCTATCACAGTTGATCCGCTGAACGAGCCTTCCGATTTAGTGTTTTCGGCTACATCTCCCAATTGTCCGGCTTTGACTTCAGATGTAACTGTTACCGTGACTGATGGTAACCCGAATTTTACTTATGAGATAATAGCCCCTGCCGCCGACGCAGTGAATAATGGGAACAGTAACGTATTTACTGCACTCGAGCCAGGCACTTATACTTTTCAAATTACCGATACCAAGGGATGTACGGTCCAAGAAGATTTCACGGTTACACCCGTAAATCGTATAAATGCATTGGGCCAGCTAGATGGTAATGTAACCTGCTTTGGGCTATCTGATGGTGTTATTTCCTTTAATATTACAGATTTTAGCACTTCCTATGATTATACCGTGTCAGGCCCAAGTAATTTCTCAGGAACGGCACAGACGGCTAATATTTTACCATTATCAGGCCTTTCCGCCGGTACGTACACAATTACCGTTACCGACAATGATACCAACTGTTCAGATACCGATAGCGTAGAGGTACAGGGCCCTGTAGCAGCCCTTACTCTTTCGGTAAATGTAACACAGCCCAGTTGTATTACAGATGGAAGTGTGACATTAACGGCTTCAGATGGCTGGGGAGGTTATACCTATGAATTGACCAATCCTGATACTACTCCCTTCGGCACTAATGCTAATGGTTCTTTCTCTGGTCTTACACAAACAGGAACCTATAATGCATCTGTTACGGATGCCAATGGTTGTGTAGTTACCACCTCATTTAGTGTAGACTCGGCTGTTGCGCCAATACTGGCCATAACACCGAATGGGGTTTGTTATGATGACGCCAACGGGTTGACGCTTACGGCTAATGTAACTTCCGGGGGTGATGGTAATTTTGAATATAATTTAAACGGGGGAGCATTTGCATCCTCTAATGTCTTCTCTGGCCTGAATGCTGGAACCTACACCATAAATGTAAGGGACGGAAAGAACTGTACTGATAGCGAAACAATCACAATTAATCCCGAGCTGAGCGTAACGGCCTCGGCCAGCCCCATTTCAGCATGTGGTTCAACCACTGAAGTTAATGTTACCGCCGCAGGAGGGGATGGAAATTTTGTTTACGCGGTTGTAAACAATGGCATTGTACCCTCTGCCGGCTCTTTTACGTCTTCAAATGCGATAACAGTAAATAATGTAGGCGATTATGATGTCTATGTGCGGGACAACAACGGGAACATTGGTTTTTGCGAGACAAATTATGATATTACTATTGTAAAAGAAGATCCACTGTCAATTGTAATTACCAACACCCCTGTGCTTTGTAGTAGTGATGCATCTGCTTCACTTACCATTACGCCCAGCGGTGGAGGTTATCCATATCAATATAGTATAGATAATGGAGCCACATACCAAACATCTAACACTTTTTTAAACCTAGCAGCCGGCAGCTATAATATTCAAGTTAGAGATTCTAATAACTGTACAGTTTCTGAAATCTACGCTATTTCAGAGCCCTTTAACTTATCGGCCTCTGCTTTGGTGGCAGAATTGATTGAATGTAACCCCTCAGGGGCAGAAGTTAGGATTGTCAACGCCCGTGGAGGCACGACTCCATATTCCTATAGTTTTGATGGTGGAGCAACTTATAATCCAAGTAATATCTCTTATCTATTGCCCGGAACTCATGACCTCTTCATACGGGATGCCAATAACTGCTACCATCAAATGGAAGTGACCGTATCGCCACCTTTCACACCGCCAGGGGTTACAACAACAATAGACTATGCGTGCGATGGTGAAGGAACGATTACCGTAACTCCCGATGATCCAAGTTATAATTATACTTATGAAATAGATGCTGTTCCCAATACACCCGCAACATCAAATGTATTTGACAATATTTCCCCTGGAAACCATGTAGTAACTGTTAACTATGTGATTACCGTTGCAACACCTCCCAGCACCTTGCTTTTTGAGGATTTTGGATTTGGAACGAATACTGGTATTACACAAATTGATCCTGCATATTGTTACGAACCTCAAGATGGTTCAGCAAGTCTTTGCGGTTTTGGAACAAATACAGAACTCCAGGATGGAGAGTACACAGTTACACAAGGTCTAATCAACACGTATCCTGCTTGGTTGAGCCCAAATGATCATACTGGAAATACCAATGGAAGATTTTTGGCAATAAATGTTGGTGGCGTCGCCGGTGTTGGGGGAATAATATATGCGAAAAGAGATGTTGAAGTATTGCCTGACCAAGATATTACAATTTCTTTATCTGCATTTAATTTACTTCGAAATGGGACGTCTGGCGGAGATCCTTCTATTGAGATACAACTTGTTGATGGTAGTGGTAACGTAATTGCTAGCACAACAACCGGAAATGTGCCTAAGAACTTTGGTGCCAATGATTGGCATGATTATTCGGTATTATTGAATCCAGGACCGAACACCTCTTTGGATATTGTTATACGTACCAATTCAGCCGTTGAAGATGGAAATGATATTGCTATCGATGATATTCTCGCTACCCAACCTCCAGCCAAATGTCCATCATTCGTTAATGTAGATGTTTTAGTGGAGGACGGCAACGCCATCGAGGCATCGGTAATTTCGTACGAGGACCTTGACTGTAACGGAGACGGTTCCGGTTCGATAACCTTCGAGGTCGAGAACTTCGGCCCCGGAGGGTTCGAGTACAGCCTCGACGACTTCGCCACAACACTGGGCGGCGGGACAACATCGCCACAGACGATCTCGGGACTCCCCGCCGGCAACTATACCGTTACCGTAAGGGACCTCGACGACCCGACCGCGGGATGTACCGTTACCCTTCTCGAACAGACAATAGCAGAACCACCGGTAATGGTCGCATCGGCCAACATATCCGAGCCCTTTACCTGTAACAATACAGGTGCCACTATCACGGCAGGCGCAACGGGCGGAACACCGAACTACTCCT
>NZ_FNGV01000003.1 GCF_900103215.1 Kriegella aquimaris | reverse complement strand
GATTTGATAATAAATAAAAGCTGTTTTTGTAAATATAATATATAAGTTACGGCGCACACAGCGTTTGCGTCCGGGACAGTCCCGTAGCTCAGCTGGTTAGAGCGCTACACTGATAATGTAGAGGTCGGCAGTTCGAGTCTGCCCGGGACTACGAGGTCCAAGCGAGTGCTTGGGGACGTTCATTGATTGTAAAATATTGAATAGGAAATTTTAGAAGTTGGGTTTGTTGCGGGTTTTTTTTTGACTCATAACTCATAACTAATAACTCATGACTGAAGAAATGGGGGATTAGCTCAGCTGGCTAGAGCGCCTGCCTTGCACGCAGGAGGTCATCGGTTCGACTCCGATATTCTCCACTGTCCGGACGTTGTGTCCGGAAAAAGTTCATTGACATATTGGGACGGTGCATGTATCACTTCGGTGGTGCGTGCCCAAAGAGAAACACGAATTTTTTAAGTAAAGTACGAATTAGAATTTGCCCCGGACCTGTTCCGGGGCGCAAAGGTCTGGCGACAAGCTAGATAAGGGCGTATGGGGAATGCCTAGGCTCTCAGAGGCGAAGAAGGACGTGATAAGCTGCGAAAAGCTACGGGGATCGGCACACACGATATGATCCGTAGATATCCGAATGGGGCAACCCGGCATGTTGAAGACATGTCACCTCGCAAGAGGAGCAAACCCGGTGAACTGAAACATCTAAGTAGCCGGAGGAGGAGAAAACAAAAGTGATTCCGATAGTAGCGGCGAGCGAAATCGGATTAGCCCAAACCGTTGTTGTTTCGGCAATAACGGGGTTGTAGGACCACGATACTCGAACTGTAATGAACTAGAACGTTTTGGAAAGAACGGCCATAGACGGTGATAGCCCGGTATAGGCAAAGAGCAGTAAGACAGTGGTATCCTGAGTAGTGCGGGGCACGTGAAACCCTGTATGAATCCAGCGGGACCATCCGCTAAGGCTAAATACTCCTGAGAGACCGATAGTGAACCAGTACCGTGAGGGAAAGGTGAAAAGAACCGTGAATAACGGAGTGAAATAGATCCTGAAACCATACGCCTACAAGCGGTCGGAGCAGTGCTTGCACTGTGACGGCGTGCCTTTTGCATAATGAGCCTACGAGTTACTTTTACTGGCAAGGTTAAGGATTTAAGGTCCGGAGCCGTAGCGAAAGCGAGTCTTAACAGGGCGACCATAGTCAGTAGTAGTAGACGCGAAACCGTGCGATCTACCCATGGGCAGGTTGAAGCTGTGGTAACACATAGTGGAGGACCGAACCCGTTGACGTTGAAAAGTCTTGGGATGACCTGTGGGTAGGGGTGAAAGGCCAATCAAGCTCGGAAATAGCTCGTACTCCCCGAAATGCATTTAGGTGCAGCGTGTTATTAGTTTCATAGAGGTAGAGCTACTGATTGGATGCGGGGGCTTCACCGCCTACCAATTCCTGACAAACTCCGAATGCTATGAAATGATGTAACGCAGTGAGGGCATGGGTGCTAAGGTCCATGTCCGAGAGGGAAAGAACCCGGACCATCGGCTAAGGTCCCCAAATATATGCTAAGTTGAAGAAACGCGGTGGAACTGCCCAGACAGCCAGGATGTTGGCTTGGAAGCAGCCATTCATTTAAAGAGTGCGTAACAGCTCACTGGTCGAGCGGTTCCGCATGGATAATGATCGGGCATAAGCATATTACCGAAGCCATGGCTTTGTATTTATACAAGGGGTAGGGGAGCATTGTAGTGCCGCTGAAGGCGCACCTGCGAGGGGCGCTGGAGGAGCTACAAACGAAAATGTAGGCATAAGTAACGATAATGCGGGCGAGAAACCCGCACGCCGAAAGACCAAGGTTTCCCCAGCTATGCTAATCAGCTGGGGGTCAGTCGGGACCTAACGCGGACCCGAAGGGGGAAGTGGATGGACAACGGGTGAACATTCCCGTACCCGCACAGTGACAAAAGCGACGGAGGCGAGGAGTTGGTGCGTGCAGACGGAATTGCACGTTGAAGGGAGCAGTAATGCCCCGATAGTACGCCGAGACTACGGTCAAGGCGATAATCCAGCGTATCGACTTCCAAGAAAAGCGAACTGTGCGGCCCGTACCGTAAACCGACACAGGTGGTCGGGATGAGAATTCTAAGGCGCTCGAGAGATTCATGGCTAAGGAACTAGGCAAAATCGACCCGTAACTTCGGGAGAAGGGTCGCCCCCCTTATGGGGGGCCGCAGTGAAGAGGTCCAGGCGACTGTTTATCAAAAACACAGGGCTCTGCTAAATCGAGAGATGAAGTATAGGGCCTGACACCTGCCCGGTGCCGGAAGGTTAAGGGGAGATGTAATCCGTAAGGTGAAGCATTGAACTGAAGCCCCGGTAAACGGCGGCCGTAACTATAACGGTCCTAAGGTAGCGAAATTCCTTGTCGGGTAAGTTCCGACCTGCACGAATGGTGCAACGATCTGGACACTGTCTCGGCCATGAGCTCGGTGAAATTGTAGTATCGGTGAAGATGCCGGTTACCCGCAGTGGGACGAAAAGACCCCGTGCACCTTTACTATAGCTTCGTATTGACCTTGGTCAAGCAATGTGTAGGATAGCTGGGAGACTTTGAAGCTGCATCGCCAGGTGTGGTGGAGTCATTGTTGAAATACCAGCCTTTGCTTGTCCGGGGCCTAACCCTATAACTAGGGAACAGTGCGTGGTGGGTAGTTTGACTGGGGTGGTCGCCTCCAAAAGAGTAACGGAGGCTTCTAAAGGTGCCCTCAACACGGTTGGCAATCGTGTGTAGAGTGCAATGGCACAAGGGCGCTTGACTGTAAGGCGTACATGCCGAACAGGTTGGAAACAAGAGCATAGTGATCCGGTGGTTCCGCATGGAAGGGCCATCGCTCAAAGGATAAAAGGTACGCCGGGGATAACAGGCTGATCTCCCCCAAGAGCTCATATCGACGGGGGGGTTTGGCACCTCGATGTCGGCTCGTCACATCCTGGGGCTGGAGAAGGTCCCAAGGGTTGGGCTGTTCGCCCATTAAAGTGGCACGCGAGCTGGGTTCAGAACGTCGTGAGACAGTTCGGTCTCTATCTACTGCGGGCGTTAGAAATTTGAGTGGATCTGACTCTAGTACGAGAGGACCGAGTTGGACCGACCGCTGGTGCACCAGTTGTTCCGCCAGGAGCACCGCTGGGTAGCTATGTCGGGATGGGATAAGCGCTGAAAGCATATAAGCGCGAAACCCGCCACAAGATGAGATTTCTTTAAAGGGCCGTGGGAGATGACCACGTCGATAGGCCGTAGGTGGAAGCATGGCAACATGTGTAGCCGAGCGGTACTAATTGCCCGTTGAGCTTGCGCAAACCGCCCCCTCCCAGGAGGGGGCGAAAAACCTTTTCTCTATCCGTACACCACAAAGAAAATCCGTGCCTCTCCGAGGAAAACCGTCCCATTATTATTATGTCATATTACGACGGCACCCCGGTGCCCGTAAAAAAATATTGAAGACTTAGGTGGCCATGGCGACGGGGCCCACCCCTTTCCATTCCGAACAGGGAAGTTAAGCCCGTCTGCGCCGATGGTACTGCCGAAAGGTGGGAGAGTAGGCCGCCGCCTTCCTCAAGGGCCCTTCACATTAGTGGAGGGCCCTTTTTTTATGCCCGATAGCTAAATGATGCCCATAATCTGCAAATTGGGACGAAACTTGAATAAGAGACGGCTTAGAAAAGATTTTATTTCCTTATTTTATTACATACCTTGTGAACATCAAAATTGATGTCATTCAGATTGAAATCTAATGACGGCTTCCATAAAGGTTGAAATTTAAAATAATAGTTTACGAATGAAAAAGGATTCAAAATTTAGACTTCTCGTTGCTTCTTTGGGATTAGGTTTACTTATTTTTTGTACAGGTAGTTCATTTAAAAAGCACACACCGTGGGTACAATTGTTTAATGGTAAGGACTTAAAAAATTGGACAATTAAAATAAGGTATCATGAATTGAATGATAATTTTGGGGATACCTTTACGGTTAAAGATGGAAATATTCAGGTGAGATACGATGAATACGACACATTTGATGAACAATTCGGACATCTCTTTTATGACAAACCTTTTTCTTCTTATCTATTTGCTGTTGAATATCGTTTTGTTGGAGAACAAGCTAAAGGCGGACCCGGTTGGGCTTATCGCAATAGCGGAATAATGATTCATGGGCAAGATCCAACAACAATGGCTGTTGATCAAGATTTTCCGAATTCGATAGAGGTGCAACTTCTAGGGGGAAATGGTAAAGATGACCGTAGTACCTCTAATCTTTGTACTCCTGGCACTCAATTCGTTAAAGACGGCGAAGTTATAAAACGCCATTGTACAAACTCTATATCACATACCTATCACGGGGACCAGTGGGTTCGTGCCGAAGTTTTGGCGCTAGGTGATTCTTTGATAGTTCATTATGTAAATGGCGAAGAAGTGATGCGCTATGAAAAGCCGCAGTTAGACGCTCAAAATGGTGAAGAAATGGGGCAGCTCTTAAAAGGTGGTAGTATTTCGCTGCAGAGCGAAAGTCATCCTATCGATTTTAGAAAGGTCGAAATCGTTAATCTTGAAAAGTATGCCAACAAGCCTAAAAAGCTCAATAAAGTAATTAAAAGGCTTTTATCTGAAAAACGAGTTGCTAAACAATAATTTTAAGATATGAGATTTCTTCCCTTTTCTTTACTACTGATTCTTTCCTTAACAATATTTTCGCCTAGTAATGCGCAAGAGAAGTACAGCCCACCCAAACTGTCTAATCCTGAGTCATGGTCTATGATTTTAATGCCGGATACACAGTCGTATGTGAAATTCGAACGTAACCAGGGCATTTTGGAGCTAATGACCAGCTGGATCAGTGAAAACATTGATTCGTTGAACATTAAAATGGTATTATGTACAGGAGATTTAGTGGAGCAGAATGAGTTGTTGGTGCCAGATAATATTAATGGAAACCTCCCAAGTAGAAACCAATGGCAATCGGTTTCCCACGCTTTTGAGCGATTAGATGGAAAAGTGCCGTATATTTTGGCGGCGGGCAATCATGATTTTGGTTATAAGAGTGTTGAAAATAGAAAAACGAATTACAATAAATATTTCCCCACAGATCGAAATATTTTGAATTACAAAGGGCTTCGCGCGGCCGGTAAAAATATCGAAGGAGTCCCTTCCCCTGAAAATTCAATTTATGAGTTTATTTCGCCTCATCAAAGAAAATTTCTATTCGTAAATCTTGAATTTGCTCCTAGAGACACAGTATTACATTGGGCACAGCACGAAATCACCAATAGAAGATATCAGAATCATACGGTGGCTGTTTTAACCCATTCCT
Organism: Kriegella aquimaris; assembly: GCF_900103215.1. Taxonomy (GTDB): domain Bacteria; phylum Bacteroidota; class Bacteroidia; order Flavobacteriales; family Flavobacteriaceae; genus Kriegella; species Kriegella aquimaris. Next base: position 541,181 of record NZ_FNGV01000003.1, on the reverse strand, counting down.
ATTTGAATTCAAAAAATGAGCATATTAAAAAGGAGAATTATCCCATTCAAGATGGAAATTACGGTGAAGCGATATGGGAAAAATTAGTGAGGCCTTCGCAAAATATTCAGATGGTGTTTTCTGGCCATATCGGAAGTCCTGATGAATTTAGGGAGCATACAGCGTTCAAAGTCGATAAAAATACCGCAGGTAAAAAAATAAACCAGATGACATTTAATGCCCAAGCCATGGGCGGAGGATGGCACGGCAACGGAGGAGATGGTTGGTTGCGCATATTGGAGTTTCTTCCTGATGGCAAAACGGTTAATGTTACCACATTTTCACCTTATTTTGCCATTTCACCAAGTACACAAAAAATGGCTTATCACAATGCACCTTATAACAAGTTTACTTTTACACTGGATTAAAATTGCTCCATACAGATAAATCTATTGTTCTGAATTATAATTCCAAATAGATTACACGCACTTCAAAATTATCGCATTTTCAATTGGGTCAAAAAACAAGGAGAGAACGCTAAGAAATACCAAATTATCAAATAAATGATACGCTATCTTGCTGCACTAAAGATGGGCGGCACTAACATAAGTGGGCCTAAATTCTTCTAAAAATCTCATAAATTCAATTATATGATTACTAAATACTTGAAGGTTCTGTGTGTTTTGGTATTATTTATATTTTCCTGTTCAACGGTCAACGGCCAGCGAACTATCAACAAGGAAGATAGTGATCGATATAGTATAGAAATAAATAAGGAAGATGGTTCGCCCATAACCATACTGCAGGTGACCGACCTTCATCTTGGTAGCATTGATGAAGGGAAGTGGAAAAGAGATTTGGAGACTTGTCGCAGAATAAAGAAGTTGGTTGAAACCCACAATCCGGATATGATTGCCATTACAGGAGATTTATTCGATGGGAATAAACCACATGGTGCCTTATTAGCTTCTTATGCGGTTAATTTTTTCGATAGTTTAGAACGACCATGGTTGTTTATGTTCGGGAACCATGACCCCGAAGGAGGTTTCGGTAGGGCTGCCATTGCAGAAGTTTTTGCCGAATCAAGATGGGGAGTTTTAGGAAAACATGCTGTAAATAACGAATGGAAAGAGAAGTACGATTATGTCGTAGATATTTTGGTAAATGGTGAAAAGAAACCGGTATGGCAAATTTTTGGTTTTGATTCCGGTGCGGAAAAGGGTAATAAATCTATCAAGGAAGACCAATTGATATGGTATCGGGATATTTCCAACAATACCGTCGATACGTATAAAGAAAAAATCAGGGCAATTTCAATGTTTCATATCCCACTTATAGAATTTCAATATTTGCAAGATGATGACTCTATAAAAAAGCAGGGGTACAATGAAGAAAAAGTCTATTATGAAGAGGATGATGGGTCGGTGTACAAAACGTTTCTTGATGTCGGCAATATGGAAGCTGTATTTTGTGGGCATGACCATTACAATAATTATTGGGGAACCTATAAGGGAGGCATCATTTTAGCGTATGGCTTTATCAGTGGAGTAGCCACAAAGTATGCGTGGCCCCCAGGAGGTAAGTTGATTACATTGCCTGTCGATGGTGGAAAAATTACGATGGAGAATGTTACGCCCAATATGACCCAATAGATTTGAATCGAATTGAAAGTATTGGTATAGAATTATGTTTCACTTTTAAATCATATAACTATTCGGGAGTAGGTAACTTAAAATAGTTTTTACAAACTAGAAATTATTTTTTAATTGCCCACTTCCCAAACATCCCGGGTATTTTCAATCTTTTTCAAGTGCACTATTTTACTACTTAGTTCCATACGATCTACGCCGTTTACTTCGAACAAAACCTCATAATATTGAGGTAATTCTCCAAACTTGTCTTGCATTGTTTCTGTTAACTGTTCGAGCAGCTGGTGGCTTGTGAAATTCTTTAGACTTTGGGTAGCACCAGTATCCCATATGCCACCGAGAAGATAGACGGTGTTGTTATTAGGTCCGGGAAATTTGGCCATAAACCCATAATCGGTATGATAGGAATCGGGGTCACCGGAAGGTTTATAGGCTATTTGGCTTGCATTCTCCGGATTTTTATAAATGAGCTCATCCTTTTCTGGAATAAAGTCAAAATCTGAATTTTTAAAATAAGCCTTGAAGATTCCTAAAGTTTTTATCATACCCACTACTATGAAATCATGGTCTTGCAATTCTTTGGGGTTAAACCTTGACATGCTGCGTATGGTATAATCTTTATTTTCTGAAAAGAAAATTTCAGTCAAATTTTTAATCCAGATGCTAGTACTTTGAATGAGTAATGAATAGGTTGGTATATTGATGTCAACCCCCGGACGGATCGTATTGGATTTGAATTTTTCAAAATCAGCTTTGGAGTTTATTAGAGGGTCTCTCACATTCCGATCTAAATGAAAGGTAGAGTCCAATTCAGAGTAAATGAAAAGGTCTCCCAGTACGACCATGGTGGGGTTTTTACTTTGTAACAAATCCCTCCAAAGACCTTGATCGGTAACTAACCCTATGTGATTTTCTTGCCGTGCTAAATACAAGTTGGTAAAAACGGAGGCCAGAAGTAAAACGAGCAAAAGAACCAACCAGCGTTTACTATATAGTTTTGCGAATGGAACGGTTTTATTTTTTTCGACAATTTCTATTCGATAACTTCCTTTTGGTATGCGCAGTATTTGCTCGTCTGCCGCACCTTCATTTTGATAATATGCTTTGAGCTTTTTGCGAAGATTATATACATAAACACGTACTAATGTACTTTGAGAAGGGTCAAAAGAAGATTTTCCAAAGATATCAGCGGCAATTGTAGTCTCTTTGGGTACATCATTGTTAAGGGAAGACACCACTAAATATCTTAAAAGATTGGCATAGGTATTTGATCGACCAAATGATTTAGTTTTAATGATTTTTTCAACAATAGCTTCGTACTCTCCGTCTTTCATAGGATTTCACTTCAAAGATTTAAATATAATGATTAATTATTAACAGTTAACAAAACTGTTTTTTGCCTGATTATACCATTGATGAATTGTTTATATTTGATTGATTAAGAATTTAATATGAAGGAATTAAAGGTTTGTGCGTGGCTGTGTTTCAGTTGCTTTCTATTAACGGGCTGCGGGTGGAACGTGCCTGAAGAAATCGAATTGGCCTATGAACGAGTGCCCGCAAAAATTGATTTTAATTATCATGTAAAACCCATACTTTCCGATAAATGTTTTGCCTGTCATGGACCGGATGCCGCAAACCAAAAAGCGGGACTTCGATTGGATATCGAAGAAAATGCCTTTGGGGCCCTCGAAAATAATGTCAACGCCCATGCAATCGTACCGGGTAAGCCAGGGAGAAGCGAAGCCATAAGTCGAATTCTTAGCAAAGACGAGAATTTAATAATGCCCCCTCCAGAGTCAAACTTGGCCTTGAGCGAAAAGGAGATGTCCATATTGACAAAATGGGTTGAGCAAGGAGCTAAGTACAAACCACATTGGTCTTTTATAAAACCCAAAAAAGAAACACTACCTAAAATTAGGGATACTGATTGGACCAAAAATGAAATCGATTTTTTTGTAGCACATAAATTAGAGGAACAAAATTTGACACCCTCCAAAAGTGCTTCTAAAGAAAGTCTTATTCGTAGATTAAGCTTTGATCTTACCGGTTTGCCACCATCTTTGGAACAAATTGAAGATTTTGTTCAAGATACTTCGAACAACGCTTATGAAAAATTAGTTGATCGTCTGTTGGCATCCCCGAGTTATGGTGAGCGTATGGCAGCAGAGTGGATGGATGTTGCTCGATATGCCGAAAGTGATGGTTATTTAGATGATAAACATCGTGATTTCAGTCCGTATCGTGATTGGGTGATCAAAGCATTCAATGAAAACATGAGCTATGAGAAATTTGCGACTTGGCAATTGGCCGGGGATCTCATTCCAGAACCAACGCAAGAAAGTATTCTCGCAACTGCTTTTAACCGATTGCATAAAAAGAATTCGGAAGCGGGTATCGTTTTTGAGGAATTCCGTCAAGAATATGTTGCTGACCGGACACTTACATTAGGCAAGGCTTTTTTAGGATTGAGTGTGGAATGTGCCCGATGCCATGACCATAAATACGATGCCATTAGCCAAAAGGAACATTATGAAATGGCGGCTTTTTTTAATAGTACCAACGATATAGGAACCGCGGTCTATGGTCCGGGGCAAGTTCCTGGGCCTTCTTTGCTTTTGACCAATGCCGAGCAAGATGAAATCTTGGAATATATCGATTCTAATATAGATAAAGTAGAAAAACAGCTGGTTGAAATTCAGAAATCACCTTCGGAATCACTAAATGTTAAAGGCGATTCGAAGGAGTTATTGCACGATCTCCAAAAAAACTATAATAAAGGGTTGGTAGTAAATTATAGTTTCGACAAATTGATCCGAACGGATAAGAAGCGGTTCAACAGTCCGAATTTGATAGCTAACGGTAAACCTGCCGTAGTAAATGAACCCAACGTTAAAGCGGGAGCGAGCGGTGATGGTATTTTCATAAATGATTATACGACAATTCGGTTGCCCGAGAAAGTTGGTTGGTACGATTTTACAGACCCGTTTACGGTTTCATTATCACTGTTTCCTGATAAAATCTACGAAGAAGCCGGAATATTTTATCATTGTGAAGACTTGAGATTGGGATTAAATGGGTATTCGTTCTATTTAGAGGATAACCGACCGAAATTTATCATTGCCCAATCTTGGCCTACGAACGCCATCCAGGTGACCGCAAAAAATCCTATTCCTGAAAAAGAATGGTCCGATTTTGTTGTTTCATACGATGGACTCGGTAAGGGAGCGGGCGTACATTTCTATCTAAACGGCGAGGAAATGGAAGTAACGGTTGAAATAGACCACCTCTATAAATCCATTACATTCGAACCCAATATTCACACTTACGGTTTTAATGGGTTTACCTTAGGAGTACGAGATAAAATAAAGACCTTTATTAACGGCGGACTTGATGAGCTTAAAATTTATAATAGAGAACTAACGGCTTTGGAAGTGCTTTACGCCGAAGACAAAAATAAAGCTGTTGCTGCTCTTGAAGATACCCAAGATAAGGGGAAGAAGTCGATTGCTGCGGCATATCGATTGAAAAACGAACCAAATTTTATTGCAAAGTATGAGGAACTTCGCAAGCTAAAAAAGGAACGTTTAACGGTTGTCGATACGATTCCTGAGATTATGGTTTTGGGTGAGACGCCACAACCAAGACCTACTTATGTACTCGATAGGGGTATGTATGACTCGCCCACCGAAGAAGTCTTTCCGAATATTATCAAGGCAGTGCTTCCGTTCGATGAAGATCTTCCGCGAAACCGTTTGGGCCTTACCAAATGGCTGTTCGATGAGAATCATCCATTGACCGCTAGGGTATATGTAAACCGCTTGTGGCAAATGCATTTTGGAAAAGGGTTGGTGGTGTCTTCCGATGATTTTGGTAACCAAGGTGACCTGCCTTCTCACCCTGAATTGTTGGACTGGCTCGCAGTTAGTTTTCGTGAATCAGGTTGGGATATCAAAAAAATGCACAAGCTCATGGTAATGTCGGCGACCTACCAACAAAGTTCACAAATAAGGGAAGAATTGCATGAAATTGATGGTGATAATAAATTATTGGCGCGTGGCCCAAGTTTTCGAATGACTGCCGAAATGGTGCGTGACAATGCCTTGGCCATTAGTGGCTTATTATCCCATAAAATGGGCGGCCCAAGTGTTTATCCGTACCAGCCCGAAGGCCTCTGGGACGAAATCAGTAATAAGTCTTGGCGCTACAAATATTTACAGGAACCTGGGGAAGGCCTCTACCGCCGTAGTTTATATACTATTTGGAAAAGAACGTCAGCTCCTCCTTCAATGTTGATTTTCGATGTGGGAGAAAGAGGTGTATGTACGGTAAAGCGCAGAGAAACTAGCACGCCGCTGCAAGCCTTGGTGCTTTTGAACGACCCTCAGTTCATTGAAGCTTCCTGTGTATTGGCCGAAAATCTCATTCAAGATTATATAAATTTGGATGAGCGGCTTAAAAACGGATATAAGCTTGCTGCAGGTCGCAATCCGAATACATCTGAAATGGCCATCGTGCAAAAATTCTATAATGCAGAGCGCAATCGGTTTCAAGAAAAGGAGGAAGATGCTGTGGCGTATGTTTCCACCGGAAGTACGAAACCAAAAGATAATCTCGATGTGATTGAAGTTGCGGCTTTAGCAACAGTTTTGAACGGAGTAATGAACACTGCTGACGGCTATACAATACGATAACCAAATTATGGACGATTTAACTAGAGAATTAAAATTTACAGAGACACGACGCGGATTTCTTAAGAAAGCCTCTTTAGGTTTTGGCTCAATTGCCCTCTCAAGCATGTTGGCGCCAACTACAGGTTATGCAAAAGATTTGTTTTTGGGTAATTCTGGAAATGGTATGGGGGGTGTTTTGAACGGTACACATTTTCCGGCAAGGGCCAAAAGGGTCATTTACCTTTTTCAAAGTGGGGGACCTTCCCAATTGGAGACGTTTGATTACAAGCCACAATTGGCAAAATGGCATGGGAAAGAGATTCCGCCTTCCGTACAGGGCACCCAACGAAATTCGGGTATGGTTTCCGATCAATCTACTTTTCCTTTGGTGAAATCAATTTATGATTTTAAGCAATACGGTCAATCGGGGGCATGGGTAAGTGAAATTTTTCCACATACGGCCAAGGTGGTCGATGACCTTTGTATCATTAAATCAATGCGTACAGAGGCCATAAACCATGAACCGGCCGTGATGTTCGTGCAAACGGGCTCACAGCAAAGTGGAAGGCCTTCAATAGGTTCATGGCTGAGCTATGGGCTGGGTAGTGATAATAAAGATTTACCCAATTTTGTGGTGATGCTGTCAAAGGGTGGGGGGGCACAACCTTTAAGCTCTTCGGCATGGGCCAACGGATTTCTTCCATCGCATCATCAAGGTGTGCAGTTTCGTTCGGGTAAAGATCCCGTATTGTATTTGAACAATCCGCATGGTGTTCATGACCACGACCGCAGAAGAGCTTTAGATTATATAGCCGAATTGAACAATCAACAATACGATATTTGGAAAGATCCTGAAATACAGTCCAAAATCAACCAATACGAAATGGCGTATAAGATGCAAAGTTCCGTACCTGATGCCGTCGATGTTTCCCAAGAACCCGATCATATATATAAATTGTATGGCGAAGACGCGAGAACGCCGGGTACTTACGCGTATAACTGTTTGCAAGCAAGGCGTTTGGCCGAGAAAGATGTCAAATTTATTCAATTGTACCACATGGGTTGGGATCAACATGGAGGTTTGCCTAGTGGAATTAAACGGCAGGCGATGAGTACGGATCAAGCCACGGCGGGTCTTATTCAAGATTTAAAGCAAAGAGGGCTTTTAGAAGATACTTTAGTGGTTTGGGGAGGTGAATTTGGGCGCACAAGTTTTTCACAGGGGCGATTGACGGCTACCAATTACGGTAGAGACCATCATCCAGGTTGCTTTACCATGTGGATGGCCGGTGCAGGCGTAAAGCCAGGCATGGTCTACGGTGAAACCGATGAGTTCAGTTACAATGTTATTCAAAACGAAGTACATGTTCATGATTTTCAAGCGACCCTCTTACATTTGTTGGGCATAGACCACGAAAGACTTAACTTCAAACACCAAGGAAGAAGGTATCGTTTGACCGATGTACATGGCCATGTGGTAAAAGATATCCTAGCATAGTGACATATATGATTACAAGGAGAAAGTTCGTTGAGAGAACGATACAGTCCGGTGGTGCTCTCATGGCATCCTCAGTATTTCCATTTCAGATCATGACCTCGAGGCCGAAGTTGGATGAGATTATTTTAGGACACGGTGATTTTCGTTATCAGCTTGAAAAGGAATGGGGTGATTTAGACCCGAAAAAGACACCTGTCAATAACTGTCACGAGATGGTTATGGATAAAAGAGGAAGGCTATTGCTTCTGACCGATCATCCCAAGAACAATATCCTTATTTATGACACCGCTGGCAAACTGCTGAATTCTTGGACATTGAATTTACCCGGAGCCCATGGATTAACTATTCATGACGAAGGAGGTTCGGAATATCTATACCTTACGGATCCCGGCTTGGGTAGGGTAATCAAGAGTTCGTTGGATGGGCGCATAATTATGGAACTTAGTTCACCAATAAAACTGGGTGTTTACGACGATAAAATGGCGTACAGGCCTACGGAAACCACAATAGGTCCCAATGGGGATATTTATGTGGCCGATGGCTACGGTTCCCAATTTATTTTGCAATATGATGCCAAGGGAGCATTCATTCGAAAGTTCGGGGGAGATAGCTTTTTGTCTCCAGAAAAATTCAAACAGGCACACGGGGTAACTCTGGATACACGAGATCCGAACAATCCGACGTTGTTGTGTTCAGCACGTATTAAAAATTCATTTAAGCGATTTTCTTTGGATGGGGAATATCTGGAAAATATTTATATGCCAGGCTTATTTGTCAGTCGCCCTGTAATCGATGGCGAAAATATATATTCCGGGGTTTGTTTTGGTATGGAGGAGGGCAACTACAATATGCAATTGAACAAAGGTTTTGTAACCATTCTCGACAAGGAAAATAAGGTAGTGTCCAATCCTGGGGGTACCGCACCGAACTACAAGGATGGAAAGTTGCAATTAATGCTTCAAGACCGCCCTATTTTTAAACATTGCCACGATGTCTGTGTCGACCGTGATAAGAATTTATATGTTTGTCAATGGAACGCGGGCCGGGTTTATCCTTATAAATTACATAGAATATAGTGTAAAGCTCAAAGTGGGTTAATCTAAAGTCAGAGATTTAGGTAAAATAAAAATGAGCGGTTTTTCCGCTCATTTTTCAATTCCAAATATATGTGGTTGCGGTTATCGAGTTCCGCCTTTCTGTTTTCCTATAGGGCTATCATCACATTTTAAATCACCTACGACATACTGCATTCCGTCTAACAAAAATTGTAATAGTTCAGGGTTGTCTAAACTTTGCGCATTGTGCGAGGGCGAAGTATAGAAAACCCTTCCCTTGCCGTGTCTTTTGATCCAAGCAACATAATTGACTTCTTGGTCAACTTCCTTTTTCATACCTTTTAATTCATCAATTTCGATATAAAGTAATGGTCTAAAGTTGTAATCGAAATACGCATTTTTGAAAAAATAGGGCTCGTCAACATGCGTAAGGCCTTTACCTTTGAAAGCTTTTACCAAAGGGTGTTTTTTATCATATTCCTTTAGGTGCATTTCTTGTTGTTTGGGATGATAATCAAAACTACCACCGGTCATCTTACTGAATTCCATAGAATTGTTTTGAACAGTAATGGCTCCGTGCAATATCATCAGCCCACCTCCTTTTGCTACATAATCCAATAAGTTATTTTCGTATTGTTTCGATAATGCCGTTATCTTTTCATCGGAAAGATTTGAGTTTTTATGTAATAAATCCCAAAATAAATCTCTTTTGGGGCCTGCCGGATTGCAATTATTGAATACTACGGCGTCATATTCTTTTAAATTATCAGCGTCAAAACTATCAATATCATAAGAATTAGTGATTTCAAAGGCACCCGACTTCGTACCGAGAATTTTTAGCATTTCAACATTCAGCGGGGCGGTCCAATGATAAAACCCTGTATGTTGGGAAAAGACCAAAACTTTTTTGGTGTTCGCTTTGACCGTAGCTGATGAAGGAGCCAGTTTTTCCATTTTCGAAAGCCATTCATCGGAAACCTCAAACGATTCGAGACCCTGAGCGGTAATGGTGTTCAAAAAAAGAAGTGTAAAAGCGCTAAAAATCAGTTTTTTCATAGTGTTTAGTTTAATTTATTTTCTGTGGATTCTCGTATGATCAATTTATGCTTTAGAATAATAGATCCCGCCGACTCTAGATTTATGGTGCCGTTCAAGTGGCTAATAATGCTCTGGCCTGCCAAAACACCCAATTTATAACCGGGATAGTCGATAGTTGTCAAAGCAGGACTTATTATTTCTGATATTGGATCATTATTAAAGCCAACGATTTTAATTTCTTCGGGAATTTTTATCCCGATTTTTTTGAGTTCTTTTATACATTCGACAGCCATCGTGTCATTAGCAAGAAATATGCCATCAACCTTGTTCTTGGACTTTTTGATATGTTTAAGGACTTCATCTATCTTTTGGGGGTCCAAGTCGGTTTCTAAAAGGTTGCTAGTCCTGAACGGAATTCCGTTTTTGACCATGGCATCTTTAAACCCCTGTAAACGTTCTGCATATTCATTGCGCTGTAAATTACCGCTAATATGCAACAAATTTTTACACCCCTGTGAAATAAGGTGCTCGGTAGCTTGAAACCCTGCCAATTTATTATCGATTAGAATGGTAGGGCAATTTGGCAGGGTAAATACCCTGTCAAAGAAAAGTAGTGGTATCTCTTTTTTTGTGAACGTGTCAAAATGTTCGTAATTGCTCGTTTCGTAGGCCAAAGAAACCATTAAGGCGTCAACACCGCTATCGTATAATGTTTTGGTGTTGAGTTTTTCTTTTTTTTCTGATTCTAAAGATTGACTGATAATTAAATTATACCCTTCATCATTGGCCGCTTTTTCTATTCCTGAAAGAACGGTAGACATAAAATAGGAATTTAATTTGGGTACTACGACGCCTATAGTATTCGATTTCTGCTTGCTCAGGTTGGCTGCAAACTTATTCGTACGATAGCCTGCTTCATTAGCTGCTAGCAAAATTCGCTCCTTCGTCTTTTTGCTGATGGAGTGATGGTCGTTCAAGCTACGACTCACCGTAGCTGGGGAAACATTTAGCATCTTGGCCAAATCGTATATAGTAACTTTTTTTTGCATGAACTCATTTGGAGAAATAACGCAACAATATTACGTAACAAATTTTCAATATAAAACATAAATTGTAAAAAACATATAAATATAGGAGGGAAATCCCTCTTAATGATATTGTTGTCGGGGTCTAATCACTATTTTGAGAATTAATTAGTAAATATTTAACGTAATCGGTTGCGTAAAATGTAATTTTTTTTAGCTTTGTCCAAATCGATTAGTGGATTGTTTTTTTTGAAGCTCGATTTTAAATACGATAACTCACCTTAATAACTGATTTATGAAAAACCCAACACCACCACTCAAATTATGCAAACATGCCTTAGCGGCCTTACTCTTTATGTTTGTTTTTTCCTCCATAACATATGGGCAAAACGCTTTTACCGTATCAGGAACTGTTCTTGACGAACTAGAAACACCTTTGCCAGGAGCATCCATTATTGAAAAAGGGACTGCCAACGGTGTATCTACCGACTTTGACGGTAATTACTCAATTGAGGTCTCCAATCAAAATGCGATTCTTGTTATTAGTTATATCGGTTATGGCGAACAAGAACTTCCCGTGAATGGTAAATCACAAATTAATACAACCATGGAGCCCAGTGCTTCTACTTTGGATGAAGTAGTCTTAGTAGGTTATGGTGCAGTAAAAAAGAAAGATTTGACTGGGGCTATTTCCCAAATTGATGCAGATGGACTTTCTGATCAATCTACGAACTCGGTGACCGATGTATTGCGAGGTAACGTCGCGGGTTTGAGTATAGGTCTTTCAGCTTCGCCGAAAGGAACTAGTCAAATTAGAATTCGGGGTAATAATAGTTTGACCGCTGGATCAAGCCCTTTGATTGTAGTTGACGGAATGATTTATAATGGTGATTTATCCGATATCGCTCCTTCTGACATAGACAAACTCGATGTAATGAAAGATGCCAGTTCCGCGGCGGTCTATGGTGCACGTGGAGCTAGCGGCGTAATTTTGGTCACTACAAAAAGAGGCACAAGTGATAAGCCGACAATTAATGTAAATACAAGCGTAGGTTTTGCTACTGACGCATACAAAGAAAGACCCTATGATGCTCAGGGATATGTAAATTGGCGTTCCGATGTTTTCAAAAGTATCAATCCGCAAAATACCATTGATAACCCTGGTAGGTATGATGACCCGAACAACTTGCCCGCTGGGGTTTCTCTGGATCAGTGGTTGGCCTACGATGGCTCGGCCGGTGACCCAACAAGGGCGTGGTTAAATAGAATTGGTTTTCAGGATGTAGAAATAGGAAACTATTTGGAAGGCAGAAGCATTGATTGGTATGACCGAATTATTCAGACCGGGGTTCGAAACGACATCAATACCAGTGTTTCAGGAAGAAATGGAGGTCTGAATTACTACTGGTCGATTGGCCGAACATCCAATGAGGGTATATATGCTGGTGAAAAGTTTGAGGCATTACGTTCTCGATTAAACTTGGATGCCAAAATTAATGACTGGTTGACTGTGGGTATGAATACGCAATTTGCTAAGCGTGATGAAGGTTTTATTGCGGCCGATAGAGGGCAGATTGAGCGATCTTCTCCATGGGGCTCTTTTTATGATGATGAAGGAAATGTTCGTTTGAGTCCACAAGATGATAGCGGGGCCGGTGCCAGCAATGCTTTTTTAAGCCAACTTTTAAAGACCGAATAGATCTAGATCATACCTTCAATTCTAGGGTATACGCTAAAATAAAGTTACCCTTGGGTTTTTCTTATGAATTGGGGTATACGAATCGTTTGGAGTTCAGTGAATATTACAATCATTCTTCTGCGGAGAGTCCGAGTAACGTAGTAGGATCGGCCGAAAGATCGGTTACGAAAATCAACGAATGGCAGTTAGATAATATTTTGCGTTGGGATAAAACGATCGACAAACATACTTTTAATCTCATGTTTTTGGTTTATGGCGAAAAATACAACAGCTATTTTACAAGATCACGGGCGAACACTTTTGAACCGAGTGATGCATTGGGGTATAGTGCTTTGGAATTGGGCACGGTGCAAACGGTAGATAGTGAAGATGTAACCAGTACGGGTGATGCCATAATGACCCGATTGAATTATAATTATGATTCACGTTACCTGGTTACTTGGACCATGCGTAGGGATGGCTATTCTGCATTTGGAGAAAACAACAAAAGAGCTTATTTTCCATCTATTGCTGGAGCTTGGACTATTTCGAACGAAAAATTTTTCAAATCGGAGTTCGTTAATTTTCTAAAATTAAGGCTATCTTATGGTGAAAATGGAAATAGGGATATTGGCCGATTTACCGCATTATCACAGCTTAACGCAAACAAATACTTAAATGTAGATGCCGGTGGTAATGTGATTACCGTTCCCACTTTTGATAATGGAACACAAGAGAATACCGAACTGCGATGGGAACGAACCAAAGCGACCAACCTCGGGCTTGATTTTAGTTTTGCCGACGGTATTGTAGAAGGTTCCGTTGAGGCTTACCGGAATATTACCAGTGATTTGATCGTAACTCGTCAATTACCTAATATCATTGGCTTTGATAATGTTACCACCAATCTGGGTGAAATTGAAAACAAAGGGCTTGAATTTACACTTTCCACCCAAAATTATAATAAAGAGAATTTTTCATGGAACACCAACTTTAATTTCTCCCTGAACAGAAATAAGATTAATAAATTATATGGAGATTTAGATGAAAATGGTAATGAACTTGATGATATCACCAATCAACGTTTTATTGGTGAAGCCACCGATGTGATATGGGGGCAAGAAGCTATTGGTATTTGGCAACAAGACGAAGCGGCGGCGGCTGCTGAATATGGAGTTTTTCCTGGAGATTGGAAAATCAGGGATATAGACAACAGCGGAGATTTTACCGTGGACGATAATGTCTTTCAAGGTTATCGGTCTCCGCGTTTTAGTTGGGCGATGTCAAATAGGTTTACAATGCTGAAAAATTTTGATTTTTCTTTTGAAGTCTATTCCAATTGGGGGCAGAAAAGAGTGTTCAACGAAGCAAAAAATCGAAATGGTTTTATTGACCGTACCAATTCCATTCAAACACCTTATTGGACTCCAGAAAATCCATTAAATGATTACGCTCGTTTATTTTCCAGTGATGGTAGTTCAAATTTTGCCATTTGGAGAGACGCCTCCTTTATCCGGTTAAGCAATATTACCTTGGCTTATAGGTTGCCGAAAAATCTTTTGGAGAAATTGTCCATCCAGAGCTTACGCATTTACGGTAATGTCAGAAATGTTGCCGTATGGGCACCTAACTGGGATTTTTATGATCCTGAGCCAACCGATATCGACGGTAGAAACTCGAACGGTACTACCAATCCAAGTTTACCAACACCGCGCTTTTTTACGGTAGGAATCGATTTAAGTCTTTAATAAAATATATATAGCCATGAAAAAAATAATAAATAAATATCACAAAAGTGTTTTGAGAGCGGTCTGTGTTTTGACTTTGCTGCTTACTGCATGTGAGGAAGAATTTTTAGATGCGGATCCACAATCTTTTTTTACGCCGAGTAATGCCTTAAATACCCCTGATGGCTTTAATAGTCTGCTGTCACAGGCCATGCGAAACCTTCGGGCGGAATATTACGGTGATGGGGCACCCATGATTACGGAAAATATATTTTCAGAAGTTTCGGTGGAGGGCACTACTGATAAATCAGGGCCTGCCCAAGATTTAAACCTTTTGATTCTACCTGATGCCAATCTCAATAGTGCTAATTATAATCGAATAGGATGGTTCTGGCAAGAATTTTATAAAGGAATTAAGTATGCTAATACTGTAATTGGAAGGTTGGATGATGCCGAGTTCGATAGCGAGGCACAGAAAAATGATATTTTCGGAAGAGCCCTGTTTCATAGGGCATATCGCTATTATCGATTGACCCAACAATTTGGGGATATTCCTTTAATATTGGAGGAGATAACCACACCAAGATTAGACTTTGTTTCTACAACTCGGGAAACCATTCTTAGAAAAATGCAGGAAGACTTGAATATGGCCGTTCCTATGGTCAATGAAGTTTCTAATAATGGCGACATAAATAGGGCGGCGGTACTTCATTTATTGACTAAAGTGAATTTGGCATTGGCCGATTTTGATGCTGCAATCGCATCTGCTTCCCAAGTCATAAACGACGGAACCCACGCTTTAATGACAAGTCGGTTCGGTATAGATGCCGATGACATCACTAAAGATGTTACTTGGGATCTGCACCAAGTAGAAAACAAGAGTGCTCCTGGAAACACTGAGGGTATTCTTCTTGTCATCGATCGCTTAGGTTATGAAGATAACGGTGATTTTAGTGGAGGTACTAGTATTATGAGACAAGCCACGCCTCTTTGGTGGCGCTTTATTAATACCCCAGATGGGCAAAATGGCATGTCTGACAACCCTGGTATTGAAATAGATCAAGTATTACAATATGGCAGAGGTATTGGAAGGAATAGGGGTACGGCATATAGTACCGAACAAATATGGGAAAATGCCAATGCCGACCAGCGTTTTAAGGATGGAAATTGGGTAGAAATGGAAGATTTGGTCTATAATGCACCAAGTTTAAAAGAAGCAGGTAATTCTTTTTATGGTAAGAATCTTGAGCTTTACCTTCCTGATGGAACACCTTTGTGTTCAGATACAATAAGAAATTGGTATGATTTTCCACAATATAAGCTATATGTAGAAGATCCCCTTGCCGTTAAGCCCTCGGGTGGGCATGGCGATTGGTATGTGTACCGATTGGCGGAAACCTATTTATTAAGGGCGGAAGCTTATTTCTGGAAAGGGCAATTGGCGCTGGCGGCAGAAGATATCAATGTGGTACGTAGAAGGGTGGAGGCTGATGAAATTACGGGGGCAGACGTAAATATTGATTATATCTTGGACGAACGTGCGAGGGAACTATATTATGAGGAAAACAGAAAAACCGAATTGACACGTATTGCCTTTATTTTTGCCAAAATAGGAAAAACGGCCTATAATGGTGAAACCTATAGTTTAGATAATTTTTCCCAGAAAAACTTTTGGTACGATAGAATCATGGAAGTCACTGATTTTTATAACATCGGTCTCAAAACCATCCATGGTGATGAATATACCATGAGTCCGTATCACGTGCTATGGCCGGTGCCTGCACCGGCAATCAATGCGAACACGCAGGGGCAGATCAATCAGAACGAAGGGTATCCGGGTGCAGAGAATAATATAGCACCTTTAACTACAATACCTGAAACCGAATAAAACTAAATTGCATGGTATTTTGTAAATTCCAGCGTTCAAATTTATGATAAAGAAACATTTTATACTTTTCGGTCTTGTTCTAGCCTTAGTCTCGTGTGCAGAAAAAGAAGCATATCGCTTTAAGGTTTATAGCGGTGATATTTCAACTCAACCCGTTCCCATGGCATTAAATGCTGAAGAACTGAGCGGTTTAGGCTTGAATTGGGGAGACAGCTTGGTACTTTTTAAAGATAAAAAGCCCATCCCCTTTCAAATCGATAGCGATCAGAAAAAACTTTGGTTTCTGTATACGCCCGATAGCAGTGCTTTATTCAATTTTCAAAAGATAAAGGAAAGTGCAACCGAAAGTAAAAATGAGATTACCATTGCGAAGAATGATGGTGACCTTAATGTATCGAGTGATGGCAAACCGCTATTAACGTATCGCTACGGAATGACCTATCCACCCGAAGGTATAGATTCTATTTTTAAAAAATCTGGATATATTCATCCAGTTCGAACACCTTCGGGAGATATATTAAGCCGAATTCAACCCCCTGATCACTATCATCATTACGGTATTTGGGGGCCTTGGACCCATACTCAGATAGAAGGACAACAGGTCGATTTTTGGAATTTAGGCGATAAGAAAGGTACCGTGCTTTTTAAGGAATTTAAGCAAATGGCCTCCGGATCTATTTTTGGTTCTTTTAATGCCTCCCAAGAACATATTGATTTTCTTACAAAAGAGAAGCCGCAGGTCGCATTAAACGAAAATTTAGAGGTCAAGGTTTGGAATTTGGACCGTCCCGATCGGTATATGTTCGATTATACTACTACCTTTAGGTCTCCATTGGAGTCTGGTATATTATTTGAAGCCTATCGTTATGGCGGAGGAATAGGTATGCGTTTTACCGAACGGTGGCATAAAGACAATTGTTCGGTGCTTACTTCCGAAGGTAATGATCGATTGACTGCCGACGGCACCAATGCGCGATGGTGTATTGTTAGTGGGGAATCGGCCGACGGAAAAGGAACTAGTGGTATTTTATTTATGAGTTATCCTGAAAATCAATCCCATCCGGAACCTATGCGTATCTGGCCAATTGACGGAAATGGGGGCAGGGGCGATATGTTTTTTGAATTTTGCCCAATCAGGCATAAGGAATGGAAAATAGAACCAAACAGGAATTATCAATTGAGATATAGAATGGTCGTATTCGATGGCGCACTTTCCGCCGAAGAAGCCGAGGCCTATTGGCAAGCTTTTGCCACAGAACCAGAAATAGAAATTTTAAAATAGATACAATGCAAAGAAGAAAGTTTATCAATAGAACAACTATGGGGACAGCGGCAATGGTAGCATTCCCTTCGATAGTCCCCTCAAGTGTTTTTGGAAAAAATGCCCCCAGTAACAAAATAAACATAGGACAGATAGGCTGTGGCCGTATTGCGTTGAGCCATGACATGCCCGATACCATCCGTTTTGACGAAGCACGTTATGTTGCTGTTTGTGACCTTGATTCGAACCGTGCTGCAGACGGTAAAGTTATGGTGGATAAATTTTACAAAGAAAAAACTGGAAAGGATAAATATATGGACACTAAGATTTACGATGATTATCGTGAAATGTTGCTTAGTAAAGATATAGATGCAGTTGTAATTAGTACTCCCGATCACTGGCACTCACAGCCTGCCATGGAGGCTGCTTTGGCCGGAAAGGACATTTATGTACAGAAACCAACTTCATTAACGATTCGAGAGGGGCAACAGTTGCGGGAGGCTGTTCAGAAATCCGGGGCCATACTTCAAGTGGGTACACAGCAAAGGGCCATGCCGCAATTTAGGGTCGCGGCCGAATTGGTCAGAAACGGTCGTATCGGTAAAATACATACGGTTAAAATCGGACTTCCAGGAGATCCAGGCGGCCCAGAAGCACCAGCTATGCCCGTGCCCAGTAATCTGAATTTTGATATGTGGTTGGGGTCAACTCCCGAAGTGCCATATACCGAAATAGGTGTACATCCGCAGAAAGGATATAGTCGACCAGGTTGGTTGCGCATACGTAATTACGGTGCGGGAATGATTACAGGTTGGGGGCAGCACCATTACGATTCAGCCGCTTGGGGTATGAATACAGAATTGACAGGACCTACTTCGGTTGAAGCCTTGGCCGAGTTTCCAAAGTCCGGTTTGTGGAATGTGCATGGCGATTTCTTTGTGAAGCACGAATATGAAAATGGTATTACAGTATATACAAGCGGAGGGTATACGAACGGTATCAAATATATTGGTGAAGATGGATGGATATTTGTTTCACGTGGTTCATACACCGCATCAGCTTCCGATCCAATAGATAAAGAGAAGAGTAGCAAAGCTTTAAATGCTTCGGATCCTAAAATTTTGGAATCTGTAATCGGAGCGAACGAGACGCATCTCTATAAAATTGACGATCAACACGGCAACTGGTTAGAATGTATCAAAACTCGTAAAGCACCTATTTCCCCTATTGAAAAAGGACATAAAGCCTGTTCTATTTGCTTGATCAGCGATATAGCGATGCAATTCGATAGAAAATTGGAGTGGGATAATGAGAAAGAAATGTTCATTAATGATAATGAGGCCAATGCGTTATTGCATAGAACACAAAGAAAGCCTTATGGAACGGATAATGTAAAAGTATAGTTATATTAGTCGCAAAATTTAAAATTGTATTATGCGAAAGAGTATATCGGCTATGCTGATCTGTATCTGTTTTGGTTGTGCGGAAAAGGCCAAAAAAGAAGATAATCAAACCACATCGGAAGTGTTTACGGAAAAAGTAACATTCATGACCTTGGACCCGGGCCATTTTCATGCGGCCCTAGTACAGAAAACGATGTATCCACAGGTAGATTCTACCAGTTATGTGTATGCACCTGACGGACCAGAAGTTCAAGACTTTTTGAGTAAAATCGATGGGTATAATACAAGGCCTGAAAGCCCTACAAGCTGGACAGTGAAAAAGCACCTCGGTGATGATTACCTGAATGCCATGTTGGCCGAAAAGCCCGGTAACGTAATGATCGTTGCCGGTAAAAACTCGAAAAAGGTCGATTACATTTTGGAAGCTGTCAAATCAGGTTTGAATGTGTATGCCGATAAACCTTTGGTTATTAATGAAGAAGGTTTTAAAAAGCTAAAGGAAGCTTTTAAAATTGCCGACGAGAAAGGGGTTATGATTTATGATATTATGACCGAACGTTTCGAATCGACTACGGGCATGCAGAAGCTATTTTCTACCTCACCCTCTGTTTTCGGCGAGTTGGTAGACGGAACGGTAGAAGAACCGGCAATCAGTAAAGAGAGTGTGCATCATTTTTCAAAAATCGTATCTGGAAAACCGTTAGTGCGACCTTCTTGGTTTTTTGATATTGATGAAGAAGGTGAAGGCATCGTTGATGTCACGACGCATTTAGTTGATTTGGTGCAATGGGAGGCTTTTCCCGATCAGGTCATCGATTCTTCCGATGTTGAAATGCTGAAAGCTAAAAGATGGCCAACTACATTGTCAAAAGCAGAGTTTACTAAAGTAACAAAGCAAGAAGAATATCCTGATTACTTAAAAAAGGATTTGGATGGAGACAAGCTGAATGTCTATTGCAATGGTGAAATGATCTATAGAATAAACGGAAAGCATGCAAAGGTTTCTGTTATATGGAATTATGAGGCTCCTGCCGGGGCAGCCGATACCCATTATAGCATCATGCGGGGTACTAAAAGCAATCTGATTATTAAGCAAGGTGAGGAGCAAGGTTACAAACCGATATTATATGTAGAGGCACACGATAGTAATGGTTTTGAAGCAGCGTTGAATAAAACTTTGAAAGATGAAATTGCCCAACATTTTCCGGGGACCACGGTCGAAAAAATATCCGAAAAAATGTGGAAAGTTAACATTCCCGATACCTTTAAGGTAGGTCACGAAGCTCATTTTGGCCAGGTCACCCAAAATTATTTGAAATATTTGGACAAGGGTGAATTGCCCGATTGGGAAGTTCCTAATATGATCACCAAATATTACACGACCATTGAGGCTTATAAAATGGCTAGAAGCAAATAAAAATTTAGTGACTTTTCTAATTTTTTTTGTTGTGGGGAGGTTACTAAAAAAATTTGATCTTAAGCTATGTTTGTTGCAATAACATTACACCGTTCTTTTCTGATATTCTTACTAACCTAAAAGTACCAGTTATTTTTTAGTTAATTGAATCGTATGTTTAGAATTGAAGTGGTATTATTGCAACAAGCTCCGGCTTTGGATACCAAATCATCCGCTCTTTTACCAAAGAATTAAGAATATTTGCGGATAATCGCCGTTGTAGTATGTAATCGATTGAATTTTATGAGAGTAACCATTTGTTTTTTCCTTTCCCTGATTGTATTTTCCTGTAAAACAGACTTTAAAGAGACAAAAATAGCCATCGACAATTATAAAGTCGAACCTGGTTTTGAATTGGAAGTTATCGCTTCCGAACCGTTGCTCAACACCCCTGTTGCAATGGATTTTGACGATAAGGGCCGTATTTGGGTCGTTGAAATGCCCGGTTTTATGAGTAATATAGATGGTTCGGGTGAAGATTTGCCTAATGGAGCGATTAAAATACTTGAAGATCGAGACGAAGATGGCGTCATGGACCATGCGAAAATATTTCTCGATAGCCTTGTGATGCCCCGAGCATTGGCAATTGCTTACGGAGGTCTACTTTATGCCGAACCCCCAAACTTATATTTTGTAGATATCGAGAACGATAAACCTACGAATAGGGTTTTGGTCGATTCGATTTACGCCGGGGATGGCAATCCTGAATATCAACCCAACGGACTTAAAATGAATATCGATAATTGGATCTATAATGCCGGGTCACACTTTCGATATCAAAGAAAAAATGGGGTCTGGATCAAGGAGCCTACTACTTTTCGAGGACAATGGGGTATAACAAAAGATAACTTCGGAAGACTATTTTATAACAACAATTCAACGCAACTCTTAGGTGATTATGTGCTGCCGAACAGGTTGGTCAGAAACGAATTTATGGTACCTGAGAAGGGTGTCAATCAGGTGTTGACCAAAGATCAGCGAGTTTATCCGCTTCACGCTGCGGCGGTGAATCGCGGTTATGTCAAAGGGGTGTTGAATAAAGACAGTATACTTATTGATGTTACCGCGTCTTGCGGACCGTTGTTATATCGTGGGGGTAATTTCCCAAGTGATTATAATGAAAATGTGTTCGTTTGCATACCGGAAGCAAATTTGATCAAGAGAAATATTTTGTCATTTGAAGGAGATAAGATAACAGCAAAACAAGCTTGGGAAGGAAAAGAATTTCTTGCGTCTACCGACGAAGGTTTTCGACCCGTAAGTATGAACCATGGCCCCGAAGGTAATTTGTATGTAGTAGATATGCATCGTGGTGTGATACAGCACCATGCCTTTTTGAGTCCATATTTAAAAGAAAAGGCCAAAGTTGAAAAACTGGATACCTTAGTGAATTTCGGTCGTATTTTTAGAATAAGGCCGACGGATGGGAAAGTCGAAAACAATACAGATTTGAGCACTTTGTCCACATCGGAACTACTCGAATTATTGAAAAGCAAAAATGGATGGTTGCGAGATCGTGCCCAGCATAAGTTGATTTATAAAGAAAAAATGGATGCGGTGCCCCAGCTGCAAAAAATGGCGAAAGACACCGGTGCTCCATTGACACAAATGCATGCGCTGTATGCTTTGAAAGGATTGAACAGCCTTTCGTTTGATTTGCTAAAGGATGTTGCAGAAAATAGCGATGCTGCAGTTATCTCGCATGCCATCGTCTTAATTGAAGATTTTATTGCCGAGGAAAATGTAGCCGTGGCCCATGCCCTCTTTGAAAAGTTAGCTTCACAAAATGATAAATCCATTGATTTGTATCTTGCTTCTACAATTGGCATGTGGGCCAATATTTCAGGTGATACTTTTATTCCATTACTTCATAAATTAGAAAAGAAATATGAAGATAATGCCGTTTACCAAGAGGCCATAGTAAGTGGAACGCAGAATGTGTCTGATGAATTATTGCTTACCGTTGCGAAAGGCGATGATGAAAAAAGTCCTTTTGAAGCCCTTGTTGCAAAAAATATGGAACGAAAGAAAGCGGCTAAAAAGAACCCCATTTATGTAACTAAAAGTCGTTCACTAGATTCTAGAACGAAAGGCGCGAAGTTATTTCGTCAAATTTGCGCGGCCTGTCATCAAGATAATGGCAGTGGAATTGAAGGTTTAGCACCGCCCCTGATGAATTCAGAGCATGTGACCAATCCGGAAAAGCTGGCGCTCATAATTTTACACGGATTAAAAGGCCCAATTCATGTCGATGGTTCCTTATATGAGTTAAATCACGTGATGCCTGGCCTTGTAAACAATGAGACCCTATCAGATTCTGATATATCTGCTATCATTAGTTATGTGGGCAATGCATTTAATGACTATCCGAAAGGTCTGAGGTCAAATAAAGTGAAGGAGCTTCGCCAAAATAAACCGGAAAGCGGATCTGAATACACTATTGAAGAGTTGGAAGAGGTGCTAAAAAGCTTGCCATTAGCCAAATAAAAACTGCTTCAGCAATTTTTGTATTCTGAAGTTAACCTCAAGTTTTATAAATAATAGGCAATTACGATACCCATTATTATTGCTATAATCTTTCGCAGGTTAAATTTATGCCCTTCTGAACTTTCAAAGAGGATAACCGTTGATATGTGCAGAAACATGCCGATGACCAAAGCCGTTATCGGAACATAATATTGGGTGGTGAATGCAAAATTCGCGGTTATAAAAGTTCCCAAGGGTGTCATCAGAGAAAACAAGACAATAAAGAAAATAGCCTTTTTCAACTTCATTCTAGAGCCTAGTAAAAATATACTTAAGATGATTGCGATGGGTATTTTATGTATGAGAATACCATATATTATGGTGTCGTGGCCTTCAATGGGAAATCCCTCTAAAAACGAATGAATGGAAAGGCTGACAAATAGTAGCCATGGGAATTTGGTACTCTTACTATCACCGTGAATATGGCCATGTTCAGCTCCTTTAGAAAAGAATTCCAAAAAAATCTGCAAGAGTATGCCTAGCATTACAAACAGTCCGATTGTTTTTGAATCAGCATGTTGATACACGTCCGGAAAGAGTTCAAATAGGGTCAATGCCAATAAAAAAGCCCCGCTGAATGCCAAGAGTAACTTGAAATTTTCTTTGTTTTTTGGTTTGACTAGATATACAAATACAAAGCTTAATAAAACCCCAAGAATGGGTAATAAATAGTTCATCAAACAAGTTCGGTGTTAAGTGTTGAATGTTTAAAAAAAAGAACGCAAGATAGCTTGCCCTAAAACAGTTTGTTGGGGCAATAGAAATCTAATTTGTCCTAGGGATTAAAAATACTGTATTTTTGCTTGAATTCGAGAATAGTGTATGAACAATAATTTTAAAATGGTCGCCAAGACCTTATTTGGCTTTGAAGAAATCTTAGCCAAAGAACTTCGAAATTTAGGAGCTGGGAATGTAAAGGAGGGGATACGAAATGTTTCTTTTGAAGGGGATACCGGCTTTATGTACAAGGCCAATCTGTGTTTGCGAACGGCTATAAAAATAATAAAGCCCATTCATTCTTTTGAAGTTCAAAGTGAAAATGAACTGTACAAAAAAATATATGGCATGGATTGGTCTGAATACCTTTCGGTAGACACCACTTTCGCTATTGATACTACGGTTAATTCAGAAAATTTCACGCATTCGCTCTATGTTTCACAAAAGGTAAAAGACGCGATCGTAGATAAATTTCGCGATACTGACGGAACTCGCCCGAATGTAGATGTTAAGTTTCCCGATATGCGTATAAATATTCATATTCATAATGATCATTGCAATGTTTCGTTAGACAGCTCTGGTAGGTCGTTGCACCACAGAGGGTACCGAACTGCAACAAATATTGCCCCGATTAACGAAGTGTTGGCCGCTGGTCTTTTATTACTAAGCGGATGGGATGGAAGATCTGATTTCTTAGATCCCATGTGTGGTAGCGGTACTATGCTTACCGAAGCTGCGATGATTGCCTGTAATATACCTGCGAATATTAATAGAAAAGAATTTGCATTCGAAAAATGGGAAGATTTTGACGAGGAACTTTTTGAAAAGATAGTAGACAGCAGCTTAAAGAAGGCTAGGGAATTTTCTCATAAAATTATTGGTTATGATAAAGCTCCTTCAGCTGTTCGAAAAGCAAAGGATAATATTGAAAATGCAAATCTTTCGGAATATATTACGGTAGAACGAAAAAACTTCTTCGATTCCGAAAAGTTCAACGACGGTCCCTTGAAAATGGTTTTTAACCCTCCTTATGGAGAACGGTTGAATTTAGATATGGAAGAATTCTATGCATCCATAGGAGACACGTTAAAACGTAGTTATCCGGGAACGGAGGCCTGGTTCATTACCTCGAACCTTGAGGCCCTAAAACACGTAGGCTTACGACCTTCTAGAAAGATAAAGGTTTTCAATAGCCATTTAGAGTCTCGGCTGGTAAAATATGTGATGTATGAGGGGAGTAAGAAGGCGAAATACAATAAAACGGATTAATAATTTGATTATTCCGTAGTTAATTCCTTTTTCTTGCTCGGTTTTTTATCCTTTTTATATAAGGGAATAAAATAGGTCAGTGAATAGTTGTACCCTACACCGAATATGCTGCTATCGGTCACCCTGTTAAAGCCGGGGATGAATAAATTTCGAAAACCATCAGGGTCTTTATTGGTAATCAGAGCACCCAAACGCACACTTGCCCCTAAGAAAATATTGGCGAAAAGTTCAGCTTTTATTCCTAATACCGCTTCAATCCAAGAGGCGCTTAAAGACTTATATTCCATTGGGGCAGAACTACCGGTCGCAAAATCATTAGGATGCCAATACCTGTTCGTATCGAATATTTGAGAGTTGTTCAAGGTTTGGCTAAAACTACCAAAGGCATAGCGACCGCCTACGAAAATCGCATTGTTTTCTCCGTACCAATTGGCATAGGTATTGTAGTCGATACCCAGTTTAATATAGCTTCCAGAGGCCGTGAAATCATAGAGGTCTTCTTCAATGGTCTTCTTTTCATTCCCGATTTCGGCGGCCAGGTACATTTTTTGCGTTAATCTATAATCTCCCACGATTTCGAGACCGGTATAATTGTCGTCGAGAAAAGAGGTCGCAGGTCGACTCAAATCGATTCCTAATCGAATACCATAAGCCTGTTTGTAAACTACAGAATCTTTGTTCTTGATGTTCAAAGAATCTTTTTGTGCCATAGTCGGCACCCACAATAACAACAAACAAAGTTTAATGAAGTATTTTGACATTGACTAAGGTATCATTTTCGACCAAAGCGGTCACGATTTTAATTTCTTTCATCCATTGGTCCGTATCGGTTTCGCTTATGCTACCCTGTAGGTTGTCATAATTTACGGTAAATCCGCAAGCACGCGAGGTGAACAGTTCTTTGGTCTCATAATTAAAGGTAATGGTATCTTTATTGACCGTGGTCGTGTCGGTCGCTGTTAAATTTTCTGATATAATGAAGGTCGTGGTTGTCGCATCAACGCGCAATGGCAACTCGATTGAACTTAATGATACGTTCGCTATTATAGGGTATACAGAATCTTCTAAAACACCCTGAACAACTAAGGTAGGTACATCTTTCAATTCGGTAGTGTCCGTAACATCATAAAATTCTATTGACAATAGGGGTGTGGCGCCATCAACACAAATATCATCTTTTTCACAAGAAGAGATAAAGATGATGCCTGACAAGATGCTTAAGACAATATTTAATTTTTTCATCAATCTAAAACTTAATCGGTCTTTACCGCTTCTCCTCATTTAGAGGTGTTTGCTACTAACTATTTTATAGAAAAGGCCATTTCGAATTTCAAGACGCTACAACTTTTCCAAAAGTACGACATTTTCAACGTGATGGGTTTGAGGAAACATGTCTACCGGTTGCACTTTGGTTACCCGATACATGTCTTTCATTAATTCGAGGTCACGAGCTTGGGTTGCACTATTACAACTTACGTATACTATTTTTTTTGGAGCTATCTTTAAAATTTGGGCCACCACATCTTTATGCATACCATCGCGTGGAGGGTCTGTAATAATTACATCGGGTACGCCGTGTGCTGCGATAAAATCTTTATTAAAGACGTTTTTCATATCTCCGGTAAAGAATTCCGCATTTTCGATACTGTTGTTCTTGGCATTTTCTTTGGCGTCGGCAATTGCCTCGGGAACCGCTTCTATACCTACCACTTTCTTTGCCTTTTTGGCAACGAACTGAGCAATTGTGCCTGTACCGGTGTAAAGGTCGTATACCAATTCTTCGCCTGTTAAGTCTGCGAAATTCCGGGTTACCTTATACAATTCATAGGCCTGTTCAGAATTTGTTTGGTAAAATGATTTTGCATTGATTTTGAACTGCAGTCCTTCCATTTCTTCAAAGATATGGTCGCGCCCTGAATGACAAATGACCTCTTGATCGTAAATGGTATCGTTCTGCTTTGAATTGATAACATAAAGTAGGGAGGTGATTTCTGGAAAAGTATTTGACAAGTGGTCGAGCAATAGCTTTCGCTTTTCTTCATCATTTTCAAAAAACTGCACCAAAACCATAATTTCCCCTGTTGAGGTGGTGCGTATCATTAGCGTACGCAACATGCCATATTGATTTCTTGTGTTAAAAAAAGAAATATCATTCGCGATGGCAAATTTTCTAGTTTCCAAACGAATAGCATTGGAAGGGTCTTTTTGTAAATGACATTTTTCAATGTCCAGAATTTTATCCCACATACCCGGAATATGGAACCCCAAGGCATTTTTTTCGGTAATGGTGTTATCGGAGTTGATTTCATCAAGCGTCAACCAACGGCTGTCGCTAAAAGAAAACTCCATTTTATTTCTGTAGAAGTATTGTTTTTTTGAGCCAATGATGCTGCTGATATCGGGCAGCTCTAAATGCCCTATACGCTTCAAGTTGTTTTCAACCTCTTTTTGCTTGTAAAACAATTGATGCTCATACCCCATGTTTTGCCATTTACATCCCCCGCAAACTCCAAAATGTTGACATTCTGGTTCGACACGTTTATCCGATAAGGAATGAAAAGTAGTGGCTACTCCTTCAAAATAAGCCTTTCTTTTTTTTGTTGTACGTACATCTACTATATCTCCGGGCACTGTATTCGTTATAAATATTACTCTGCCATCGGGTGCTTTGCCAACCGTTTTTCCTTTGGCTCCTGCATCTACCACTTCGACGTTTTCGAAGTGCTGTCGCTTATTCTTTTTTCGCATGGGGCAAAAATAAAAGGTTTCTTTGGATTGCAGCATGCGTTTAAGACTTAATTGGCGCGAAAAGTGTAGGTTTTTATAGGTTACGACGATTCCTCTTTTTCGTTTGGGGAATTCGCATCTATAAATAGGGATGTATTCAATTTTATGTGCGCAACGAAATCGACTACCGCTAACTTTTTTGTAATTTTGCTGCTCTGCATAGGATGATTTCTCTCCCAAAGAAGGAATTGCAAAAGTTTTATTTAAAGTATCTATCATTATGACAGTTGTAAGTAGCATAACTTCAAAAGATGCCATTGCATTGGAAGATAAGTATGGAGCACACAACTATCACCCTTTGCCCGTGGTGTTGCATAGGGGAGATGGCGTGTATGTGTGGGATGTAGACGATAAAAGATATTACGATTTTTTATCGGCTTATTCAGCGGTAAATCAGGGGCATTGTCACCCTAAGATTGTAAATGCCATGATAAAGCAGGCCCAAACTTTGACCTTGACATCAAGGGCTTTTCACAATGATGTGTTAGGGAAATTCGAAAAATATGCATCCGAAACTTTTGGTTTCGACAAGCTTTTACCCATGAATACGGGCGCCGAAGCTGTAGAAACGGCACTAAAAGTATGCAGAAAATGGGCTTATGAGAAAAAGGGAATTGCTGAAAACAAAGCGCAAATCGTTGTTTGTGAAAACAACTTTCATGGGCGGACAACCACAATTATATCTTTTTCGAATGATCCGGTGGCCCGAGAAAATTTCGGTCCGTATACCAATGGGTTTATAAAAATAGAATATAATAACCTGCAAGCTTTACAGGAAGTGTTGGAAAACGATACGAATATTGCAGGGTTTTTGGTAGAGCCCATTCAAGGTGAGGCTGGGGTTTATGTACCTTCGGAAGGTTATCTGAAAAAAGCGAAAGCCCTTTGTGAAAAGCACAATGTACTTTTTATTGCCGATGAGGTGCAAACGGGTATCGCACGTACCGGACGTCTTTTGGCAGTGGATCATGAAGATGTAAAACCCGATATCCTGATTTTAGGAAAGGCACTTTCGGGGGGAGCCTATCCGGTATCCGCGGTATTGGCCGATGATGCCATTATGGGCGTGATACGGCCAGGAAACCATGGAAGTACTTTTGGGGGTAACCCAATAGCCGCAGCAGTTGCCATGGCTGCCTTGGAGGTGGTCAAAGATGAAAATCTGGCCAAAAATGCTATGGAACTGGGAGAGATTTTTAGGGATGAATTAAACAAATTTATTCCCACATCTAGTTTAGTTTCCAAGGTTCGCGGAAAAGGATTGCTCAATGCGATTCTAATAAACGATACGGAAGATAGTTCCACCGCTTGGGATATTTGTATGGCGTTAATGGAAAACGGATTGCTTGCGAAGCCTACTCACGGGAATATCATTCGGTTTGCGCCACCTTTGGTGATGACCAAACCCCAATTGATGGACTGTATTTCCATAATTACGACTACGCTAAAACAATTTGAAAAATAGCGTTCGGTAAGAAACCTGAATACAATCATTCAATTAAAAAATGCTATCGAATCCTCCTCCTGCGGAAATTAACGCAATAATGACCCCGAAGTAGATGATGGCAAGAATGAGCATGACAAGGGAAATACCCAAACCAATATAAGACAGTATTTTTCCGGTTTTGGCATTTTCGTAACCTCGGAATATTCCGGGTTGTTCGAGATGTATTTTTTCGGCTCTTTTGGCATTGCTAAGCCCGATAATACTAAAAATAGCGGCAAAAGGGCCACAGCAAAATATAGAAGTGATAATCGAAACAATGCCCATTACTAATGCTGTGGTGGCTCCGGGTAATTCTTCTTGCATTCGGTATTCTTTTTATTACGCAATTATTCTGTTAAAAGTAGAAGCGTGAACTTTTTTATCCTTAAGATAAAAAAGTTCACGTTTTTCTTATTCTTCGAGGCCGTATTGCTCCATCATTTCTTGAACTTTTTCCATGTAGCCATCAATGCCGCCCATTTGCTGAATCACATAAATAGTGTATAACAAGGTCAAAACCCCTAAAACCAAACCAATAATAGCAACAATCTTAGCGGTCTTTAATTGACTATAATTTGAATAATTTTCAGGACTTACCCGATATGCTTTTTCGTCTTTGGTTGTTAAATAAAGAGCTATTGCGCCCATTATGACACCACCGATTCCAGAACTGCAAACACAGCACAGAAAAGATAAAATACCCAATACTAGGGCTATTGTTACGTTAGGGAGTTTTTGTTGTTCCATAATTTTTAAGGTTTGGTTATATCATTTTCAATATAAAGTTGCCAAGTATAAGTACAACACTTGATATCATTAGCAAAATGGTGATTTTATTAGCGTATTTTATGGTAGTAAAGTTATTTATAAGTAAAAAGCTGAACAAAAGAACAATCGAATAAATGGCGGGATACATTTCAAAAGCGCCGATAAAATCGCCTTTTAACAACAGCACAACTGATCGTTGCAATCCGCAACCTGGACAGTCAAAATCAAAAAGTTTTTTGGTTATGCAAGGAAGCATATAGTCTTCGATAGCCAATAAGAAGGTTGCCAATTGCATTTTTGTTTAAATTCGTTTGGTAGGTGAAAATTACCATTATTTTTGGGGAATAAAAACAAATTAATGCGGGTTTTTGAAATAGGTGATAAGATTGAGACTATTGATGATACGATTTCAGGGGTGGTGATGGAGGTGACCAAAAATGAAATAACCATTGAGACTACTGACGGATTTTTACTGAAATACGCTCCATCGGAACTTATTAAAACATCCAATACAAATACCATTCGGGTAAGCCGGCATGAAGTTGATCAAGTTAAGGCCGAAAAAGCAGGACCTAAAAAACGAAATTTTAAAGCTGTAAAGCCAAAAGAACGCAATACTCCCAAAATGGAGGTTGATCTTCATATTCATCAGCTGTCCAAATCGACGAGGGGCATGTCACATTATGATATGTTGAATTTACAATTGGATACGGCAAAGAGGCAATTGGAATTTGCCATCCGTAAACGGATTCAAAAAGTCGTTTTTATTCACGGAGTGGGCGAGGGGGTGCTAAAGGAAGAGCTTTGCTATCTATTCGGTCGTTACGAAAATGTAAAGTTTTATGATGCCGATTATCAAAAATATGGCCTAGGAGCCACCGAGGTGTATATTTACCAGAATGTCTAGTATTTTATTCGGTTTTGGTGGTACTGACGGTTCCAAAATTATTTATGCTCAAATTGGTAATACGTGTATTGTTACCGGTAACAAAAGAGATGTTGCTAAGCTTTAGGGTGTGAACATAGGTTTTCTCATCCGTAGTCGCCGTAGTAACCAAAATTTCCCCTTGCTCTGCGATTATTTCTTCTATTACCGTAGGTTCCGTCAAGGGAATATCATCACAAAAATAATTATTGGTAACGGTACCTGAAAAAATTCGGTAAATGACTTTGGAAGGTCCTGAGGCGGTAACAAGACTAACTTTGTCATCCGTAACAATTTCATTCGTTAGAAGGCCAGAGGACAGTTCTAAAATAAGGGCTTCGTCGTCATTGATCTTAAAAAGCACATTTGCTGTTGACACGTCCACAGTTTGGCAAGTACCTATAGTAGTGATAGTATCGAAATCTAAGGTTTCTATTTGCAAATCTCCATCGTTGCACGAAGTCAGGAGTACCAAAAAACTAAAAAAAACAAATCTCGCCATGCGCCAAATTTAAGTAGAATATACCACAAGTTTATTCTGATTTGGGTAGAAATTAACTTTAATTCGGTTAATTTTGAACTGTTTAAATTTCATGCAATCCAAATGGACAAGGTTTATCTAGACAATGCGGCTACCACGCAAATCAGGAAAAGTGTGATAGCTACAATGCACGATTCACTTTCAGGTTTTTACGGTAACCCTTCCTCTTCACATAGCTTCGGGCGATCGGCCAAAACAGCTGTTGAAAGTGCCAGAAAGACGGTTGCACAGTATATGAATGCCCACCCCTCTGAAATTATATTTACCTCTGGTGGAACCGAAGCCGATAACATGATTTTAAGATGTGCGGTGAGAGATCTCGGCATCGAGACCTTAATTACGTCTAAAATCGAACACCATGCAGTTCTGCATACCGTTGAAGATTTAAAGGAGGAAAAAAATATCCACCTAAAATATGTCAACCTGAATGAATTTGGCGACCCAGACCTTTCCCATTTAACGGAATTGTTACAAGCCGATACTACAAAGAAGTTGGTCAGTCTAATGCATGTAAACAATGAAATCGGAAATATTCTCGATATCGATGCGGTTTGTATGCTTTGCCATCAAAATGAAGCCCTTTTTCATTCCGATACGGTGCAGTCTGTTGGTCACTATCTTTGGGACGTAAGGCAAACTCCAGTCGATTTTCTTACGGCTGCGGCCCATAAATTTCATGGCCCGAAAGGCATAGGTTTTGCTTATGTCAAGAAAAATTCTGGACTAAAACCTTTTATTTCTGGTGGTACGCAAGAACGCGGACACCGTGCAGGCACTGAATCAATGCACAATATTGTGGGTCTGGAGGAAGCTTTTAAAGTTGCTCTTGATAATTTAGAACGTGAAAAAGCATATATACTCGACTTGAAAAAGCATTTTATCGCGGAAGTTAAAAAGGAGATTCCCGGTGCCAAATTCAACGGATATTCAGGGGATTTGGAGAAGGGAACTTATACCTTGGTTAACGTGTGCTTGCCAATTGCACCTGATAAGGCAATGTTATTGTTATTTCATTTGGATATAAAAGGGATAGCTTGTTCAAAAGGGAGTGCCTGTCAATCAGGAAGTACTCAAGAGTCACATGTACTGGCAGAAATTCTTTCGGAAGAAGATTTAAAGCGACCTTCACTTCGTTTTTCCTTTTCTACATTCAACACCAAAGAAGAACTGGATTATACCGTAGCAGTATTGAAGGAATTTGTTGAGCCCGAATCATAGATTGATATTGGCTAAATATGCTTGTAGATAAGTGTTATTAGCTTTTTTTTCGATCTCTTTTCTTTTCCCTGTCGTATGGAAATTTTCGCGTGGCAAGCTTCATCATTCTATCAATAAGATCGGTTGTGTTTTTACCCGATTTCTTGTTGATTTCCTTTTCGTATTTCCAAAGTAGTTTGCCAGTTTGCCCATCGCTTATCTTGATACCGATACGACCATAATTGGCATTTCCCGAAAAATAATCCATAAAACTGAATTCTGTCGGTATGCCTTTTGATAGCAATACATTGAGGTTCATATTGCCGCTAATGATTCCGTCCACTCCCAGAATTTCACTGAGTTGTTTGACGGTATACACATCGATATTTTCGTAGTTGATTTTATTCTGTGCCAAAATGGCTTTCGTATTTTGGGTATTTTGAAAATCCACAGAAAATTTCTTTTTCTTCTTCCGTTGCGAAAAATAGGTTTCCAAGGCATTTTGAACGGCATAGCCTTCCTTTTCCTCTAAAACTCTTAATTCTGTTTTTGATATGCCGTCTTTAAGGTCCAAATTGGTAAGAAATGGAAGAATGGCCAAAATTTCGTGCTTTTGACTTAGGTCATCGAATTTTTGGCTTTCATAGATATTCTTCTGGGCACTTACAAAGAGAAAGGAAAGTGCCAATAGGGGGAATAGTATTTTTTTCATGGTCATATAACTAAAAACGCATACTCAGTTTTAAATTCAAGATACGGGAGGTCATAAAATTTGGAACTGCAAACTGTTGCTTACTTTCCACATCCCTGACCCAGGTGTTGGTGATTGAATTTTGATTGTTGAACAAATTAAAAATTTCGACACCCAAACTAAGCTCCTTGAATTTGTGCAACCAATGGTTTTTGTCATAGGTGTTGTCAGCATCCACAAAAATATGGGAAATTCCTAAATCAGCCCGCTTATAGTCTCTTAATCTATTCTGAAAAATATAGGGATCGGCATAACTTGGGGATCCGCCGGGTACCCCAGTGTTATAAACGAGGTTCAAATACATGCGCAAAGTGGGTATGGTAGGTACGTAATCTTGAAAAAGAACCCCTACTTTTAATCGCTGATCTGTTGGTCTTGCAATATACCCTCTATCATTTATATTCTCCTCGGTTTTTAAAAAACCTAGACTCACCCAAGACTCCGTACCAGGCACAAAAGCGCCGTTCAAACGCATTTCGGCACCGTATACATAAGCAGTTGCATTATTTACGGCCGCGTAGCGAATGCGAACATCATCTAGGGTGTACGGATTTACGTTGTCCAATTTTTTATAGTAGGCCTCGCTGACCAGGGTGAATGGCCTGTTCCATAGCTTGAAGCTATATTCGTTGCCGAGCACAAAATGAAGCGATTTCTGGGCTTCTACATCGGAATGAACTGTTCCTGAATAGTCTCGAAGCTCGCGATAAAAGGGTGGTTGCTGATAAATTCCGCCCGATACCCTAAAAAGAATATCACTGTCCCAAGCAGGTTTAAGGGCTAACTGCGCCCTAGGGCTAAAAATGAAATGAGATGCTTTCGATACACCTGTTCCACTTATTGTCCAATAATGGGCGCGAACGCCAACATTATAATACAGGTCATGTTTTTTCCATTGCAACTGTTCGCTGAACTGAAGGAAACCTGAAAAACGATTGGTTTTTATAAAGTTTTTTGCGCTGACTCCCGTAAAAGATTCGAGTGGGGCATCAAAGGGCGTATTCGGCTGGTCATTGCTGAATTCCGGTAGGGAAGGACGAATGGAAAAGCCTACCGAATCGATGAATTCAGACTCCCTCAACTGATCACGAATGTCTTCGTGGGTATATTTGGCGCCCCATTCAAGTGATTTTTCTTTTTTGATATATTTCCCCGTATGGGAAACATTAAATATCAAAGCGTCTAAATCGTTTCTGGCACGTACGAACTGAGTGCCGATTCCTGGAGAAATATCTCCAAAACCAGTACCTGAACCCTCTAAATTATATTGTGCTATAACGTCTGAATGTTCTTCTTCGGTTGTATGGTAGAGTGAAGAAAAAAGCTTTAGCGTAAGGGCATCGTTTAGAAAATAACTAGCCTTTAAAACCCCCAGTTCCGTATTGAACCGATTATTTTCATTACCCTCATAGGCTATAAAAAGTGTTCTTGGTCGGTTTAGTGTACCAAAGCTTGTTTCCCTATTTAAGGGTTCATTTTGGTAGTCGTTCAATGAAATATTTCCTAAAAAACCCAATTGGAATTTTTTCGAAAACCGATACGTTAAATAGCTTTGAATGTCGGCAAACTTGGGATTGAAATTGGTTTTTGTCTGTTGGCTATTGACCAACAGGCTATTATCTCGATACCTAATGCCAGAGACACTGGTGAATGCCTTATCTTTCGAAATGGTTTCTACCGTAGCACTGGCCCCTAAAAAGCTGATATTTGATTGTATACCGAAAGTGGTGGGGCTTTTATAGGTAATGTCTAAAACCGACGATAACTTATCGCCATATTTAGCTTGAAATCCTCCTGCTGAAAATTTTACACCTTGAACCATGTTGCTGTTTACAAAACTCAAACCTTCTTGTTGTGCTGATCGTATAAGAAAAGGCCGGTAGATTTGAATTTCGTTGACATACACTAGATTCTCGTCGTAGTTTCCGCCACGAACCGAATATTGGGTACTCAATTCATTGTTCGAGGAAACTCCTGGTAAAAGCTTTAAAATATTCTCAACTCCGGCATTGGCTCCCGGAATATGCCTTATTTCTTTGGGAGAGATATCGGTCACCCCTTCAACGTTTCTTTCCCCAGAGGGGCTGACGGTTATGCCATCGACCTGTACGACGTAGGTTTTCATTACCGGGTTAAACTCAAAGGTTTCGTTGGTAGTGAGTATCAGGTTTTTAAGAACAACTTTTTTATTTCCTAAATGTGAGAAGGTAATAGTCGTTTCTTGCTCGGCAACGATTTGCAAAGCATAGAAGCCGTTGTCATCGGAATAGGTGCCGTTCGTAGCCGATGAAATATTGACATTTGACAGTGGTTGCTTTGCCTCATTAAGAATTACGCCGGTGATGGTTGCGGTCTGTCCGTTCAAAAGGGAAATACCACATAGCGTGACACTTAAAAGGAAGGTCAAAAGGTTTTTCAAACCACTTATTTTCTATAGAAATTGGTTTCCAGGGTAGTGCTGTTACCAACATTGTCTGTAACTACAACCTTCAGTTTGCACTGGCTTTTATCCAGTATCTTATCATCAAAATTATAGGTAATGGTATTGGTCTTTGGTTCGTATTCCATTAGGATCCATTCTCCGTTCAGGGTCGCGGTATACGAATCGATGCCACTCAAGTCGTCGGAAATGCGAAGGCTTAAATATCTATAATTTGTCAACCATTGATCTTCCTTAAAATTTTTGGAATATACTTTTGGAGCGATCGTGTCTTTGGCCAATGTGTAAGTTCCCAAATTGCGTGTTCGGGTGGTAAAAGTAGTCCCTCGCTTATAGGTCGAGGCGTAACTTGGTCTGAGATTCTTGTCTAACCGTGCAATAAAAAGTTGTTTCCGCTCTTCTTGGGAATACTTCGAGGCATCGAAGGTAATTGTGAAATTGCGGTGTGCTGGAACGGTGCTGTTATGGATTGTTACGGTATCATTACCTTTTTTTAAATCGATATAAAAATCATTATAGAAGGTGTTCGAAGGAAAATAAACTTTCGCGATTCCCAAGTCGTAATTGTTGGGTTTTTTAGCAACGACATAGGTATCCGTTTTTCGTTCTTCCTTTTCGATTTTAACAGGTTCTTTTTTGCCCTCAATGGGTACTACCAATTTGGTAAGATTACCTTTATAATCGCGGATCAATATTTCAACATTATAGGTCAATCCTTCCCGTACTACAATTTTTCCGTCGTTGTGCAGTGTATTGTAAATGCTCAATCGATTTCCAGGGGCTTTGAAACATTGCTGTATTTTTTGTCGGTACTTCCCGTAGTGCTCATAATCGATGAGTGTATTAAGATAGCGTGTTTCGGTGAATGAAAAAGTTTCAAAATCGTAATCGGTATATACCTTTCCATTGACCAATTGCTGTACTGAATATACCCCGTTTCGGTTTGCCGCCATATCTTGACGGTCAAATCCTATGAAACCCAGTCCGATTGTGCCGGCAGCCATTACTTTGTCGGCCAAGTACGTGCCATCTTCTTGACGGGTAAAATTAATCCCTATTTTTTCTTCACTTTGGTTGACCACTGCATCGTCAGAAAGTGGGTAGCCATATAACTTTACAAGGGTAGGGTCGGTGGCATCGCGGACTTCGTAGCCGTATAGAAGTGGATTCGTGGGTTTTTCGGAAATACTGCTGCGTATTTCGAAATGCAAATGCGGACCTGAAGAACTTCCTGTATTTCCACCATAGGCAATGATATCGCCTTTTTTCACAGAGACCTCACCGTAATCGGGAAACACTTCTACCTCATAAGACTTCTTTTTGTATTGTATTTTTTTGATATACTCTTCAATCTTCGGAGAGAATTTTTGAAGGTGCCCATACACAGATGTAAAACCATTCGGATGTGCTAAATAAAGGACTTTGCCGTATCCCCAATGCGATATTTTTATGCGGGTTATTGTGCCGTCTCCAATCGCATGAATGGGAAGCCCTTGTCGCTGTTGGGTTTTTATGTCCATCCCAGAATGAAAGTGGTTTGATCGTAGTTCTCCAAAAGTTCCGGCTAAGATCAAAGGAATATCCATTGGCGACCGAAAAGCGTCTTTCGGATAATTTTCCTGTGCGTGAATGCCAATTGAAAAAAATAAAAGCAAACCAAAAATAACCTTTCCCATAATTTGAAATAAGATGGTACGAAAGTAATCAATAGTGTTGAATCGCTAAAAAAACTTATGTAATAATAAGGTAGGGTTGTAGTCAAAAAAACAATTTTGACGGCTATTTTGAACTTCTCTCGCACCTGAAATTTTAAAATTTCAGGGAATATTTTTCTTGTTCTCCTCACCGTTAATGTAGCACGGCTCAGAGAAAGCTGTGATAAACCTAAAAAGCCTATTGGTAGCCGTGGGTCGTTTACAAACAAAAACTAAGGCTAGGTTGATTTAAAGTATTACTTGAAGAATAATTGAAAAAACTATTGCTAAGTCGAACGATGTATGTTAACTTTGTGTAATATGCATTGAATTTTCTTTATGAGTGAATTGGTTGAAATAGTTGATTCCCTGGAAAACAAAATCAGTAAGCTATTGCATAAGTTGGAGTTGCTTAACCAAACAAATCGAAAGTTGGAACACGAACTGATTTCCATTAGAAATGATCAGAACAGTGTTAGAAATTCGGTCGTGGAATGGGAAGAGAAATACAATTCACTGAAACTTGCAAATTCAATGTTGGGCAGTAATACAAATAAAACAGAAGCTAAGCTTAAAATAAATACGTTAATAAGGGAGTTGGATCAATGTATTGCACAACTTGCGGAATAATGTAATAGAATACTATGCCGGAAAAGCTCAAAATCAAGCTTTCTATTGCTGATAGAATATATCCATTGACAATCGACCCTTCGCAAGAAGAAGGATTGCGGAAAGCAGCAAAAAATATTGAGCAGTTGGCCAAAAAGTTTGAACAAAACTATGCGGTAAGAGACAAGCAAGATGTATTGGCCATGTGTGCCTTACAGTTTGCCTCTAAGATTGAACAAAAAGGTATAGACCAGTCGGAAGGTTCAAAAGAAGCCATTGAAAGGCTCATTGCATTGGATAGATTGGTAGATTCGAAGCTTGGTATAAAATAATACGTTCTTTTAAATAACTAAAGTTACTGCCCACATTGGTAATATCTTTTGACGAACTCAACACTAATTTGTTTGAAAAGGGTGAGTTTAGATTGTAAAAGCAAGCCTTACTTGTATAAGGATCCTTGATCAGTCTGGTAGCCCTAAACCTGTTTTTAGGAGTTTGTACAAAACTTCTCCGATGTGGGCTTTTTTTTGCTTTTTTCAGAATGAAAAAGGCTGTGATGCCGAGGGAGGCCTTCAGGTTGAAATCCTGAAATTAATTTAATTCTTAACAAATTATGGATAGTACTATATTGGTGATAATTGCGGCAATAGTCGGCCTTGCGGTAGGGTTTTTAATCGCTAAATCAATGGAAAAGGGCAAAGCCTCGAAAACCATAGCAAATGCTAAAAAAGAAGCGGATACAATTCTAAAAGGAGCTAAGGTCGAAGGAGAGAACATTAAGAAAGATAAGATATTTCAGGCCAAGGAAAAATTCCTGGAGTTAAAGGCAGAACATGAAAAAGTAATTATCCATAAGGATAAAAAGATTGGGGAAGCTGAAAAACGCACGCGTGACAAAGAGTCTCAAGTAAGCAGCGAGCTGGCCAAGAGCAAAAAACTGAACGCCGAACTCGATGGCAAAATAAAAGACGTAACCTATAAAGAAGAGTTTTACGAAAAGAAACAGGCCGAACTTGATAAATTGCATAAAAACCAAGTGCAACAACTCGAAGTAATTTCAGGACTATCTGCTGATGACGCTAAGGCCGAATTGCTCGAATCTTTAAAAGAAACAGCAAAGACCGATGCGATGTCTTTCATACAGGCGACCTTGGAAGATGCTAAACTTACGGCGCAGCAAGAAGCCAAGAAGATAGTTATCAATACCATTCAAAGAATCGGAACCGAAGAGGCCGTCGAAAATTGCGTATCCGTGTTTAACATCGAATCAGATGATGTTAAAGGGCGTATTATCGGTCGTGAAGGTAGAAATATTAGGGCTTTGGAATCGGCAACAGGCGTTGAAATTATCGTTGACGATACCCCAGAGGCCATTATTCTTTCTTGTTTTGATTCTGTACGCCGTGAAGTAGCGCGTTTGTCACTACATAAATTAGTGACCGATGGGAGAATCCACCCTGCGCGAATTGAAGAAGTTGTTAAAAAGACCGAAAAGCAGATTGAACAAGAAATTGTTGAGATTGGTAAGCGTACGGTTATCGATTTGGGTATCCACGGATTACATCCTGAGCTTATAAAAGCCGTAGGGCGCATGAAGTACCGTTCATCTTACGGGCAAAACTTATTGCAACACTCTCGGGAGGTTGCCAAATTATG
Organism: Kriegella aquimaris; assembly: GCF_900103215.1. Taxonomy (GTDB): domain Bacteria; phylum Bacteroidota; class Bacteroidia; order Flavobacteriales; family Flavobacteriaceae; genus Kriegella; species Kriegella aquimaris. Next base: position 501,485 of record NZ_FNGV01000003.1, on the reverse strand, counting down.
TGGTGTAATGGCCGCTGAATTAGGATTGAACCCCAAATTGGCCAAGCGTGCCGGTCTACTACATGACATCGGAAAAGTACCGAATACAGAAGCTGAGGTAGAAACACCGCATGCTATTTTAGGGATGCAGTGGGCTGAGAAATTTGGTGAAAAACCAGATGTATGCAACGCAATTGGTGCCCACCACGATGAAATAGAAATGAAAACATTAATTGCTCCTATTGTTCAAGTTTGTGATGCCATAAGTGGGGCACGACCTGGGGCAAGACGACAGGTATTGGATTCTTATATCCAACGCCTTAAAGATTTGGAGGAAATCGCTTTTGGTTTTGGAGGGGTTCAAAAGGCCTATGCCATTCAAGCGGGAAGGGAACTTCGGGTAATTGTAGAAAGTGAAAAGGTCAGCGACGAGAAAGCCGCGGAACTATCTTTTGAAATTTCCCAAAAAATCCAGACCGATATGACTTATCCAGGTCAGGTAAAAGTAACCGTTATTCGCGAAACAAGGGCGGTCAACGTAGCGAAATAGGTACCGTTTCATAATTAAATGAATAGGGTGTATAAAAAGTTGTAATAAGCAGTCTTTACTAACGAAGTGAGGTAATCTGTATGTTGCTACCTATAACTAAAGGATTGCTTCCTGCCTCGCAAAGACGTAAATCTGAACTTTTTATACATCCTCTTTTATTTGACACTATTATTGTTTTAGAGTCAATTCAATCCAGTTCTTAAGCGTTCTTTCTTCATTAGGGGTTAGGGCGACTTTCCTACCTTTGGGCATTTTTCTTTTTATAAAAACTTGTTTATTAATTTCGACAGCCAAAGAATCCATATTCTCAAGAGTAAAAATGTCCGTCCGCTTTTTGAGGGTGTGACAAAAATTACATTTGGTTTGTAATATTATCAATGCGTCATCTTTCGGTTGTTTCTGAGTTAGATTGCTATTTAAGGGATAAGGATATCGTGTTTCTAAAGAAATCAAATACAACGGAAACATTATCATAAGAACAATAGTTCGTAAGTACATTGTATTTATAAGTATTATATTTTACTGATTAATAGGGGACATTTTCATGTTGCACGAATGCTGGCTTGAAAAAAATTGCTGCAATTTCTTTGTAGATACTTACAATGCAATTGCGGTCTAAAATTACTGAAGTTCCAGTCGTTTCTTAATTGGTTTTTACGCCTTGCGTGGTAAACGAGAGGCCCTGTTGTCCCGAGGTTGAAATCATAACCCCTTCGAACAGTGGTTCGGAGTTTGGCTCTTTGGTTGCCCACTCAAATATAAAATTGGCACCTGTACCACCATGCTCATCTCTTTCATTTATGACTATTTCGACAGTTTCCATAGGTTTAAGGAAAATGGGATTCCCTATATAGGTTCGAATCAATTTGCCCTGTGTATTGTAATAGGTGGCTCTTTTAATAAATACCGAATCTTTCAAATCTGTGTTTCTTAGGCTGACCGTTGCCGTAAGGTCATGCGTCTTATGTTCGGAAAGGCTATAGATTTTAGAATACACCGACAAATAGGTAGTGCCGTTGTTTAAAGAATCGGATGCATTCAGCGAAATCTCTCTGTTGGCCAAATTGACGGGGTCTATTGAACTTTTGTTTTCTTGGATTTCACCGCAAGAACCCATTAATACTGCCAAGATGGATATGATGTATAGGTGTTTCATGAATTTGTACGTTTTGGAGCAACCTAAGTTGCTCTCCAAATCGGGCAAAAGATACTAACTTTTCATTGGTTCGGGCACAAAAATGAGCGGATTTCGTAGTTATCCCTTATTCTATTCGTCACAACAAGATGACTACGGTGAGCCGCTGAGGTAACCCACTAAGATTTTTGATATTGCCATAGTTTTTATCTATCAAAAACTGATTTGTAATACTAAAATATTTGGTAATTTCAAGGCACTAACTGGTAAATCATAAAAACAATCACAATGGAAGATAAACAACACGGTAAAGTTTGGGATGTAAACGAGTCAAGTGCAAAATGTCCGTTTTTGAACGGAGAATTGCATCAGACCGCAGGTGGTGGAACATCAAATCGTGACTGGTGGCCGAACCAGTTGAATTTGAATATTTTGCGTCAACATGCTTCTCCATCAAACCCGATGGGTGAGGACTTCGACTATGCGGAAGAATTCAAATCTTTGGATTTGGCTGCGGTAAAAGAAGATCTCTACAAACTTATGACGGATAGTCAAGATTGGTGGCCGGCAGATTATGGTCATTACGGGCCCTTTTTTATTCGTATGGCTTGGCATAGTGCCGGTACCTATCGTATTGCCGATGGGCGTGGCGGTGCAGGTTCAGGGTCACAACGTTTTACCCCTTTGAACAGCTGGCCCGATAATGCGAACTTGGATAAGGCGAGGCTTTTACTCTGGCCGATCAAGCAAAAATATGGAAAGAAGCTTTCATGGGCCGACCTTCTAATTTTGGCGGGCAATTGCGCCCATGAGTCTATGGGACTGAAAATGTTTGGTTTTGCAGGGGGACGCGAAGACATTTGGCAGCCTGAAGAAGATATTTATTGGGGTTCTGAAACGGAATGGTTGGGTAACGAAGACAGATATACCGAAGACCAGAAATTGGAAAATCCGTTAGGAGCTGCCCACATGGGATTGATTTATGTAAACCCGGAAGGTCATAATGGAAACCCAGACCCTGTTGAATCGGCACACTATATCAGAGAGACCTTTGGTCGTATGGCGATGAACGATTATGAGACGGTAGCGCTTATCGCTGGGGGTCATACCTTTGGTAAAACCCATGGTGCCGCAGATCCTACCACTCATGTAGATGCGGAACCTGCAGCGGCTGGCATTGAGATGCAAGGGCTCGGATGGAAGAACAACTTTGGTACAGGAAATGGGGAGTATACAATTACGAGTGGTTTGGAAGGTGCTTGGACAAAAACCCCGATTAAGTGGGATAATAATTTCTTTGAAACCCTTTTCGGTTATGAATGGGAATTAACAAAAAGTCCGGGAGGTGCCCACCAATGGAAACCCAAGGCTAATGCTGGCGCCGGTACGGTTCCCGATGCCTTCAACCCAGAGAAGAAACACGATCCGTTTATGTTGACGACCGACCTTTCTTTACGAATGGATCCGGCCTACGAAAAAATCTCTAGGCATTTTTATGAAAATCCTGAGGAGTTCGCTGACGCCTATTCGCGTGCATGGTTTAAATTGACGCACCGAGACATGGGTCCTATTGATCGCTATTTAGGTCCAGAAGTGCCTCAGGAAGAGTTGATTTGGCAAGATCCAGTTCCAGCGGTAGACCATGAATTAGTCAATGATACCGATATAGCTGATTTAAAAGCGAATATCTTGGCTTCGGGCTTATCCGTTGCTGAATTGGTCGGTACAGCCTGGGCCTCGGCCTCGACCTTTAGAGGTTCTGATATGCGTGGTGGTGCTAACGGAGCCAGGGTGCGATTGGCTCCACAAAAAGATTGGAAAGTCAACAACCCCGAACAATTGAAGAACGTTTTAGATACTTTGGGCCGCATTAAAAACGAATTTAACGGGTCACAAACGGGAAATAAGAAAGTTTCACTTGCCGATTTAATTGTATTAGGAGGATGTGCCGCTGTTGAAAAGGCCGCTAAAAATGCGGGTCATGATATAAATGTACCTTTTACTGCGGGCCGTACCGATGCCACCGAAGAACAGACCGACGCGGAAGCTTTTGATGCCTTGGAGCCATTGGCCGATGGTTTCCGAAATTACGTCAAGGGCAAATATGCGGTAAGTGCCGAAGAGTTTTTAGTCGATAAAGCACAGCTATTGACTTTGACCATTCCCGAGATGACTGTTTTGATAGGAGGTATGCGCGTCTTGAACACAAATTTTGACGGTTCGAAACACGGCGTGTTCACTGAACGTCCAGAGACATTGACCAACGACTTCTTTACCAACTTGCTCGATATGGGCACGACTTGGAAAGCAATAGGAGACTCTGACAATGTCTTTGAAGGACGTGATCGCAAAACGGATGAATTCAAATGGACGGGTACCCGTGCTGATCTTATTTTTGGGTCGAATTCAGAACTTCGCGCCATGGCGGAAGTTTATGCCTGCGGCGATGCCAATACCAAGTTCGTTACCGATTTTGTGGCGGCTTGGAATAAGGTGATGAACCTAGATCGTTTTGATCTGGCTTAATTTCAGGTTAGTGAAAACGGTTGAACTGTCAGTTATAAAGAAATAAAAGGTGGTCTGGTAACGGACCACCTTTTTTATTTGATCATTGACTAGTAATATAACAGCCACTTCTTTTAGGCTACGTTTTTGTTTCCGTAGTGTTTTATTTCGTTATTGGAAATTTTCAGAAATATGTTTTTAACTTAAATCTACACGGGAGATCAAATTTATAAATTTGATACACTGAAAAGATAATTAAAATCTATTGTTGATAGACAGTTCTTTTATATAATTGTTCCAATAGTTTTATTTAGGTTTTTCAGCTTCTTTAAATTTTTCAATGTCACACCACTATTAATGTGGGGCAGTGCCAAATGATTAAAGTAAAAAGAGAGCGGGTATAGCGTTGGTTAAACTGGCTCGGTGACGTGATCGATTTTTAGAGTTTTATACACCTCGTCGATGACTTCCTGTCTATCGGCAAAAACCATCAGCGTATCGCCATCTTCGATTACAGTAGAGCCGTTTGGGGTAATATAGGCATCGTTACGGCGTATCATAGCTATAATGGCATGTTTCGGGAAACCCAGTTCCACGATTTTCTTATTGAGTGCAAAACAGTCTGGGCCGATACGAATATCTTTCATTACGGTCTTTGGGCTATCCAAAAACAGCATATCGGTGGGGTTCAGTTTTTTTTCTTCCTGCGGTAGTGCTACGTTCAGCCATTTCGCCACTATAGAAAGCGTAGTGCCCTGGATCAATACCGAAGTCACCGAAATAAAGAAAACGATGTTAAACATCATATCGGCCTTGTCGATACCCGCCAATAGGGGGTAGGTGGCAAATACAATCGGTACGGCCCCGCGCAATCCGACCCAAGAAATATAAAGGCGCCGTCTGAATTTCATCTTAAAAAAGCTCAAACTCAAGAGCACGCTTAACGGTCGTGCGACCAAAATCAGAAATAGTGAAATGATCAACCCCACCCCGAATACGGGAAATACACGCGTCGGGAAAACTAGCAGGCCCAAGGTCAAAAACAGGATGATCTGCATCAACCAGGCTAGCCCATCATACATCTTTAAAATGGTCTTTTTGTGTATCAGGTCTTGGTTACCCAAATACACCGAACAGATATAGATAGCCAAAAAACCGTTGCCCCCAATAAAATCAGTGGCCGAAAAGGTGATAAACATAAGGGATATGACCAGCACAGGGTATAGCCCTTCAAAATCGAGCCGAATGCGGTTGATGATCAATTTGCTGAGTTTACCGAATAAAAAACCGGCGACAGCCCCAAAGATCATCTGTTGTAAAAACAAGGGAATAATCGAAGCGAGGTCTTTATCTTGGTTGATAACCAGCGTTAAAAAGGCGAGGGTTAAAACGTAGGCCATGGGGTCGTTACTTCCGCTTTCAAGCTCGAGAGTGGGCCTTAGGTTGGTTCGAAGCGCCAAACTTTTAGATCGTAAGATCGAGAAAACTGCCGCTGCATCGGTCGAGGAAACAATAGAACCCAATAGCATGCTTTCATAAATGGTAAAGTCGGTAATCAGCCATACAAAAGTACCAAGGGAAAGTGCGGTGAATAAAACACCCAGAGTCGACAGTGCCAACCCTTCGCGAAGAATGGGTTTTACCGTGTTCCAGTTGGTATCGAGTCCCCCAGAAAAAAGAATAAAGTTAAGCGATACGATACCTATAAACTGTGCGATTTTCGGGTCGTCGAATTTTATACCGCCAATACCTTCGGAGCCCGCCAACATACCAATGGCCAAAAACAACAATAAGGTGGGTACACCGAATTTATAAGAGGTCTTGCCCACGATGATACTTACAAAAAGTAGCAAGGAACCAACCAGCATTATGTTTTCGATCGTTAAATTCATGCCTTTTCTTTAAAATTGAATCTTTGCAAAAATAAGGGTAACTGTAAAAGGCATGGCCTAAAAAACATTCTTTTTTTGTACAATTGCAATGTTAGTTCCGGAATACCATTTGGCCGATGGCCTATGGATTATAACAAGGGTTGTTGTAAAAGCAAGATGCACGGCATTCGTGTCGTTGTACGGCCGATTTTTTCTGTTTTAGAAAGTTCGTGAACGAAACTGATTTCGGAATAAATTATAAAGTCTATTCAAATGACCAACAAGAATTTCATATTATTAGCCTGTCTATTTTTTAGCTTGGTTTTAAGTGCTCAAAACTCTAAAAAGAAAGGAAAATTGGGAAAAAAGCCGAATGTGCTTTTTATTATTTCTGATGATCTTACGGCTACAGCGATTTCGTCTTATGAAAATCAGGCCATCTACACGCCAAACATCGATAAGCTGGCGGCGCAAGGTACACGTTATACGCGCGCCTATACCCAATACCCTGTCTGTGGTCCATCGCGCGCCTCATTGATGTTCGGCTATTACCCAAATGCGACCCAAACCTATGGCTATGTCAGTGGTCGGGATAACGTCGGCCCAAATCGACAATCGTTGGCGCAATTGTTTAAAGATAATGGGTATTACACCGCCAGGGTAAGCAAGATTTATCATATGGGCGTGCCCATTGATATCGAAAAGGGCTCGAACGGAACCGATGACGAAGCTTCTTGGACGGAGCGTTTCAACAGTCAGGGGCCGGAATGGCAAGCACTGGGGGAAGCCGAATTGGTACAGAACAATCCGTATGGTGACAAACCCAGAAAGGGAGGAAATGTTATGACTATCGTAAAGGGTGATGGCGATGATTTGGCGCATTCCGATGGCAAAACGGCTAAAAAGGCTTCCGAACTACTTCGTGAACATAAGGATGAACCGTTTTTTTTAGCGGTGGGATTGGTACGGCCGCATGTACCTTTTGTTGCACCCAAAAAATATTTTGAACCGTATCCGCACCAACAAATGGTATTACCTCCCAAAGTGGAAAATGATTGGGACGATATTCCAGCACGGGGCATCAATTATGTGACCAGTGTAAATGGCGAAATGTCAGAAGAGCAGGAGAAAAAAGCAGTTGCGGGCTACTATGCTTCGGTGGCCTATATGGATGCACAAGTGGGAAAAATTCTAAAAACTTTACAAGACGAAGGGCTCGAAGACAATACAATCGTGGTCTTTACTTCCGACCATGGTTTCCATCTCGGAGAACATCGATTTTGGATGAAAGTCAGTCTGCACGAAGAATCGGTACGTGTGCCATTTATTATTAAAGTACCGGGAAAATCACCTGCGGTATGCGATTCCTTTACCGAACTGTTGGATCTTTACCCAACATTATCGGAATTATCGGGATTAAAAACTTCGGAACATATACAAGGAAAAAGTTTGGCAGCAACTTTGGACGATCCAAAACATTCCGTTCGTGATATGGCCTTTTCGGTAACCCAAGGGGGGAAATCGTTTTTGGTGCGTACCGATAAATGGGCGTATATTCAATACGATGAAGATGCTGGGTCGGGTATGGAACTCTTCGATATGGATTTAGACCCAAAACAGTACAACAATTTAGCCCACAACCCGAAATACAGTGTGGTTTTAAAGGAAATGCAAGAACGGTTACAATCAAAACTAAAGGAGGTGCGAACGAATGACTTGGGTGTTGATTATCAAACGAAGTAGTGCGGTCTTATTGCTTAGGGTTCGTTAGAGCTTTTTACTGTGAAGCTCAAGAATTCAAGGTTAGTCCAGGCAAGGTTGATGCACATCAAGTGAATACCGACGAATCACCTGCCCAACTTGTTGGGCCGTCGGTTTTGCAGATTCCGAATTATTTTGTCTGGGGGGGAGTGTTGTAAAAAGAGATGTTATTATCTTGTCGGTTAAATAAGATTGAAAAGTATGATGAAGTTTCTTTTTGCAGGTTTTGCCTTTGGCTTTTGTTGTTTTCAAATGTTAGCCCAAAGCGTACAAAATGGTACCCCTTTGAATTCTTCTGAATATCATACTCTTCGTGAAAATCTGAACAATAGCCAATTGAAATTTGAACACCAGAAAGAAGGAAGGGTTGCTTTCGTAGGTGGGTCCATAACCTATAATCCCGGTTGGCGTGATAGTGTTTGTGCCTATTTGACCCAGCGATTTCCTAAAACGAAATTTGAGTTTATTGCTGCGGGCATCAGTTCTATGGGAACAACGCCTGCCGCCTTTCGCTTAGAGCGCGACGTGTTGTCTAAGGGAAGTATCGATTTGCTTTTTGAAGAGGCTGCGGTAAACGATGCTACAAATGGCAGAACCCCGGATGAACAGCAGAGAGCCATGGAAGGCATTGTTAGGCATGTGCGTTATCAGAATCCGGCAGTGGATATTGTTATAATGCATTTTGTCGATCCCGATAAAATGGCGTCGTACAGGGCTGGTAAAGAACCTGATGTAATTACAAACCATAATCTAGTGGCGGAGCATTACAACATACCTACTATTAATCTGGCCAAAGAAGTTACCGATAGAATAGACCATGGGGAGTTTACATGGGAAGACGATTTTGTAGATCTCCACCCCTCTCCTTTCGGACAAGGGGTTTATGCCCGTTCGATAATTCAGTTTTTGAACAAATCTTTTGCAAACGATCTCAACGCAAGCGACAAAATAGAACCCCATTCCAGTCCAGCTAAATTGGATGCTTTCTGTTATGATAAGGGCCATTTAGTTGATGTTTCTGCAGCGAAATTTTCAAAAGGATGGAATTTGGAGCCCAATTGGAGTCCTAAAGACGGTACGGGAACGCGAACAAATTACACCGAAGTACCCATGTTGGAAAGTGATAAACCTGGTAGTACCTTAAAACTGAAATTTAAGGGCAAAGCCGTGGGTATTGCCGTCGCTGCTGGGCAAGATGCGGGCAGTGTCGAATACCGAATCGATAAAGGAAGTTGGCAGTTTCTCGATTTGTTTACGCAATGGAGCCCTAGTTTGCATTTACCCTGGTATTATACATTGGCAAGCGAACTTGATGGGGAAAAGCATCGGTTAGAACTGCGAATCTCCAATTCAAAGAACCCAAAAAGTACGAGGCATGCGTGTAGAATACGATATTTTTATGTGAATGGTTTGAATGAGTGAGTCTTACAGTAAGCCGTAAGTGGTTAACAGTAAATAGTTAATTTTATATGGTGGAAAATTGGTGGTAGGTAAACCAGCTATCAATTTTTTTTAATTAAGAACAAACGACACAGTACATGCGACGAATGCCTTTATTTTTCTTTTTGCTGGTTGTCTTTAAAATCTTTTCCCAAGACAGAAACTTTGCGGACCATTTGAAATATGTGGGAGTTGCGGTCGAGGAACCCGATTATACCATTTGGGGTACTTCCCCGGTAATCGATGACCAAGGCAAGGTTCACCTTTTTGTTGCCAGATGGCCCGAAAAGAATGTAAATCCCGCTTGGCGGAAATCCTCGGAAATTGCACATTATGTTTCAGACTCACCGGAAGGCCCATTTGTCTTTTCCGACGTTGCCATTAAAGGCACGGGTACGGATACATGGGATAAGTACGGAGCGCATAACCCTGAAATTAAAAAAGTCGGGAATCAGTACGCTCTTTTGTATATCGGAAATTCAGATTACCATCAACCACCGCATCCGTCGAACCAGAGCATTGGTATGGCTTTGGCCGATTCTCCTTACGGACCATGGAAAAAGGTTGGGAGAAATGGAAAAATATTGGATGCTAACGATGCTTCGAAATGGAATTATCGATCAAAGAACGGCGTGGCTAATCCTGCATTTTTGGTCAAGGATGGGAAGTTTTTCCTATATTTTAAGACCAGGGCAGGCGATAACTTGAAATATGGTCTGGCTACGGCCGATAAACTTCAGGGACCCTACACTATTTTAGACAGTCCGGTAACATCGAACAAGGGTACGCTCGAAGACGGCGCTGTCTTTTATTACAAAGAGCATGTGTATTTGTTAACGACCGATAACCATGGTCAGAATACGGGAATCGTTGGAGGTGGCACGCTATGGAAGTCGAAAGACGGACTTACCTTTAAATTGGAAGATGCTACAATCGCATACGATAGACTTCCGGTTTACTACAAAGATTTTGACGAAAGGAAAGTAACAAAAATTTATGGGCCAGACCCAAAATTGGAACGACCGAAGGTATTAATGATAGATGGACACCCGGCCTACCTCTATGGACCCAGCGGCTGGAATATTTTTGGTGGGGAAAGAACCGTTTCCCATGTTCTTAAAATTGATTTGCCAGAAAACGAAGATTAAATATATTTATTCCGCACGATATCCTGAAATTGCGTTCAACAATAGATATCGAAAATTCTCAATATGAACAAAACCTTTTTAAACCTTCTATCCCTGATTTTTTTGATAAGCGTGGTACAGGCACAAGAGCATCCTGACGTGTTATTTTTTAAAGATAGACTTCAAGCGGTTGAGTCCGATAATATTTTCGAAACGGACGGTTATTACAATTGGGGGCCATCCATCATTAAAGGAAAAGATGGAAAATATCATCTCTTTTATTCCCGATGGAACAAGAACTACAAGTTTACAGGTTGGCTCACGCATTCCGAGATAGCGCATGCCGTTTCTAAAACACCTTCAGGTCCATGGAAGTTTAAAGAAGTTGTCTTGAAAGGAAGAAGGGATGGAAAGTGGGATGCCATAACTGCGCATAATCCTAAAATAAAATACTTTGAAGGTAAATTCTATCTCTATTATATTTCCACCAATTTAGGGGATAAAAAGTATACGGAAGATGAATTGGTTACAACGGCACATACAGGTTATGAGCATCCCAATTGGGGTACTTTGCGTCCTAACCAACGTACGGGAGTTGCAATATCAAATTCCATAAATGGGCCATGGAAACGTATGGATAAACCCTTGATCGAACCATCAGGACCCATCGCTACCTTGACCGTCAACCCAGCAATTGATCGTGGCAAAGATGGCAAGTACTATCTAATTGTCAAGGGAGACAAGCCTAATGAGACGCGTTTTATTAGAAATCAGGCCGTTGCTATTTCAGAAACACCAACTGGGCCATTCACCATTCAAGAAAAGCCGGTTATCGATTATTTGGATACAGAAGACGTGTCGCTATGGTACGATAAGAAGCGCGATTACTTCTATGGTGTTTTTCATGCCCATACTTTTTTGGGAATGGTTAGTTCTCCTGATGGGATTCATTGGTCAAAAGCCGCAGAATATGTTTTGACGCCCAAAAAAATACCTTTAGTTGATGGAGGCACCATAACTCCTGATAGAATGGAACGACCATTTGTATATGTCGAGAACGATGAACCCCAAGTACTTGCTTTTTCTGTGAAAAAAGGGGATGGATCTTACCTTGTTACGAGACCCATCAAACAGCAAAAACTACCCTTGCCGAACAAACGGCAACTGGCATGGCAGGAAGCTGAAATGGGAGCTGTATTTCATTATGACCTTCACGTTTTTGATAAGGTGAAATATGGTCAGGGAAACAATAGAATTTCCCCAGTTAAGGATTATCAGATATTCCATCCAGATAAATTGGATACGGATCAATGGGTAAAGGCGGCCAAAGACGCCGGTTTTACTTTTGCCATTTTGACCGCAACCCATGAGACCGGTTTTGCTCTATACCAATCGGAGGTGAATCCGTATAGTATGAAGGCTCTCAAATTTCAAGACGGGAAAGGCGATGTCGTTCATGATTTTGTGGAATCTTGTAGAAAATACGGGGTAAAACCAGGTATCTATTTGGGTATTCGCTGGAATTCCTTTTTCGGTGTACACGATTTCAAGGTAAATGGGGAGGGAGAATTTCGTGAAGAACGCCAAAAGTATTACAATCTAATGGTGGAAGGTATGGTCAAGGAAATCTGTACCAACTATGGCGAACTCTTTGAGATATGGTTCGATGGCGGGGCAGATAGTCCGCACCGAGGTGCCCCTGATGTTTTGCCAATCGTTCAACAGTATCAACCCAATTGCCTATTTTATCATAATAAACAGCTGGCAGAAGCACGTTGGGGAGGCTCGGAATCAGGTACGATAACGTATCCATCTTGGGCTACTTTTCCGTATCATTCCACAGGGTCGGGAGAGTCGGCAAGCGAAGCCATATCAAAGAACAACTTTCAGCTTTTGAAAACTGGTGACCCAGAGGGCAATTATTGGATGCCCGCCATGTCGGATGCCCCGTTACGAGGTTATAACGGACGACACGAGTGGTTTTGGGAACCTGGGGACGAAGCGCACATTTTTCCATTGGAAAATTTAATGGACATGTACTATAAATCGGTCGGCAGAAATTCTACCTTGATTATGGGCCTTACTCCAAATCCGGACGGACTTTTGCCCGAACCCGATGTGAAAAGGCTTAAAGAATGGGGTCATGAAATCAAAAGAAGGTTCGGGAGGCCTATTGCCGAAACTTCGGGAAAAGGAAAACGAATAACCCTGAACCTAAATAAAGAACACGAAATTAATCATGTCATTTTACAAGAGGATATTACCAAAGGAGAGCGTATAAGGGAGTTTATATTAGAAGGAAAAGTAAATGGAAAATGGAGTGAACTATACCGTGGTTCTAATATCGGTCAGAAACATATTGTACAGTTGGAACCCCGAATAGTATCGGTAGTACGGTTGAACGTTATCAACTATCGTATGGAACCACAAATCAAAAGCATGCAAGTTTTTAATGTGGATTAAATTAATGTCAAAATCAGTAAAAATCATTCAAAGAAGAGAAATCTATAGGTTATGATAAGTCAAAAATCGAATATTTCTATACTTTGAAATAAGCATGTAATTTTTAAATTATGAACATATGTAAATTTCTAATCTGCTTTTTTATCGGGTCTTTTTCATTGGTCTTTTCCCAGCACAAAGAAATAGATGTATACCTTATCGGCGGGCAATCGAATGCCACGGGGCAGGGGTACATGGTGAACATACCTTCCGATTTCAGTATAAACACCGAAGTGCTTTTACTCCATTCACATTTGATGAAAGGAGAAAAACCCTATACTTGGACGCCCTTGCATCAGGCTTCGGAATCTCCCGATCGTTTTGGGGTAGAACTTTCTATGGGTACAAAGCTTCAGGAGTTTTTTCCAGATAGCAAGATAGCCCTTATAAAACATGCGTATTCGGGGTCTAATTTGTTCGAAGATTGGAACCCAGGTAAAAATAAACAGGATACAATAGCGTACGGCATACAGTTCAAACACTTTGTAAGAACGGTAGATAAAGGACTTGAAGATTTAAGAGCCCAAGGGTATAGCCCTAAAATCAAAGCAATGGTCTGGCAGCAGGGTGAAGGGGATGCGCGGGAAGATTCCGGAATCGAGAATTCTAAAAATTATGGCAAAAACTTAAGGCATTTTATAAAACGGGTACGGAAACAATTCGGAGCTAAAAAAATGCAGTTTGTTTACGGTTATGTAATTCCTGTCAACCAAAAAGTGTATGCAGGAAGAGATGAGGTGCGTTCGGGGCAACGCTATGTAGATCAAGATTCAGGTAAGTCTCTGTCGCTGAAGAATGCTTTTGTTGTTCCAACCGATGATTTACCATTGCGTGCAGATGAACCGAATTCCCCTTACCCCAATGATAAGATACACTTTAATACATTTGGTGTTTTGGAACTGGGTAACCGGTTTGCTGAGAAAATAAAGGAACACCGCTGATTAAATTCTAATAAAATGAAAAGATACCGACAACAGAAATTTTTTATTACTGCCCTTATTTTGTTTTCCAGTTTTGGGATTAGGGGGCAGGATGATGCCGAACACCTTAAATTGTGGTATGACGCCCCTGCGGATGCATCTGTTCAAGATTCACCAAATGGCTGGAAAGACGATCCCGAATGGCTTAAGTCTCTACCGTTGGGCAATGGTTCTTTAGGAGTTATGGTTTATGGGGATGTCAACCGCGAACGTATTCAATTGAACGAAGAGAGTATGTGGTCCGGTAGCCCTGACGACAACGACAATCCCGAAGCCTATGCCGCTCAAGACAAAATTAGACAGTTGCTATTTGAAGGTAAGTATAAGGAAGCCACCGAACTTACAAATAGCACACAAGTTTGCAAAGGTGAAGGTTCGGGCCATGGAAACGGGGCGGAAGTGCCCTTTGGATGTTTCCAAACCTTGGGTGATTTATGGATCGACAACGGAAAACAAGATCCTTATGAGAATTATCATAAGGAACTAGATCTTGAAGATGCCGTGGTTCGTGTTCGCTATACTCAGAATGGCATAAACTATACGAGGGAGATATTTACAAGCTATCCCGATCAGGTAATGGTAGCTCGTTTTACGGCCGACCGACCAGGTGCAATTTCGTTTACAAGCACGATGAGCCGGCCTGAGCGCTATAAAGTTGCTGTTGAAGATAATCAGTTGATAATGTCGGGAGCACTATCCGATGGTAAAGGAGGTGAGGGATTGGAGTATATGGCGCGTTTGAAAGCACTCACTAAAAATGGAAACGTAAAGTACGTAAATGGACAAATCGAAGTCCAAGATGCTGATGAGGTCACGCTTATTCTTTCGGCCTCTACAGATTATATGTTGAAATATCCTGAATATACGGGTCGGGATTATAAAAGACTAACGGTCAATAGCTTGACGAATGCTACGAAAAAGACATATCAGCAATTGTTGGGCAATCACATTAAGGAATACCAATCGTATTACCAACGAGTCCATTTTGATATTACACCCAACAGCTTCGACCCGATTCCCACCGATGTACGGTTGAAAAATTACAAACAGACCAAAAACGATTCCCATTTAGAAGAGTTGTTCTTTCAATACGGGCGGTATTTGCTTATCTCATCATCGCGTCCGGGTACGCTACCGGCCAATTTACAGGGTATTTGGGCGAATAAGATTCAAACACCTTGGAACGGGGACTATCATACCGATGTAAATGTTGAAATGAATTATTGGCCTGCTGAGGTGACCAATTTATCCGAAATGCATTTGCCGCTCTTTGACCTGATCGGATCTTTGGTAGAGCCGGGAGAAAAAACGGCGCAAGTGCAATATCACCACAAGGGTTGGGTTGTGCATCCTATAACTAATACATGGGGTTATACATCTCCAGGGGAGGCTGCCAGTTGGGGAATGCATACTGGGGCCGGTGCATGGATCTGTGCACATATCTTAGAGCATTATTCCTATTCGAACGATAAAAATTTCTTGGAGCAAATGTATCCTGTCCTTGAGGGATCGACAAAATTCTATATGGATTGGCTGGTGAAAGATCCGAAAACGGGGCAATTGGTTTCCGGTCCGGCCGTATCCCCTGAAAACACATTTATCGCACCTGATGGAAGCAAGAGCCAAATCAGTATGGGGCCAGCCCACGATCAACAAGTTATTTGGCAATTATTCACCGATTTTCTGAAAGCTTCAAAAGAGTTGGGTATTAAAAATAGTTTTACGGCTAAAGTGGAGGAGTCTCTTAATAAATTAGCCGGACCTCAAATCAGTTCCGATGGTAGGTTGATGGAATGGGCCGAAGAATTTCCTGAAGTTGAACCGGGCCATCGCCATATTTCACATCTTTTTGCCTTACATCCAGGGAGCCAAATTAGTTTAAGGGAAACACCGAAGCTAGCTATCGCGGCAAAAAAATCATTGGATTATCGCATCGAGAATGGCGGGGGACACACGGGGTGGAGTGCAGCTTGGTTAATCAATCAATATGCGCGGTTGCAAGAAGCGGAGAAAGCGAAAAGCAGTTTGGAAACGGTATTGTCGAAAAGTACTTCGCCCAATCTGTTCGGTTTACATCCCCCTTTTCAGATGGATGCCAATTTTGGCACCACGGCAGGCATAGCCGAAATGTTGTTGCAAAGCAGGGAAGGAATTGTTCATTTACTTCCTGCGCTTCCAAAAGAATGGCCCACCGGAAAGATATCAGGTTTAAAGGCCAAAGGTGGACTTACCATTGATATGGAGTGGCAGGACGGTGAATTGTTGTTCGCCGATATACATTCCCCAAAAGCACAAAATGTCACGGTGGTGTATGACGGAAAGGAGTCGCAGATAACTCTAAAAAAAGGAGAAAAATATAATTTTGGTAAGTAAAGGTGCCGCACAATGTGTTATGTGAAAATCGCATGGTATTTGATTTTTAATACATGATATGACTGTTAAAAGGTCAAAAATATGCAGTGCCGGCAAGAAAAGAGGAATATTCTTTTTATATTCACGGGCGCTACACAATATGGTTTAGAACCGAACAGATATAAATTCAATAACAATGGAAAAAATGAAGAATAACAAGAAGGGCACAGGTGTGTCTGAAAATTCAAGAAGGAATTTTGTCAAGAGTACAGCCTTGCTTTCAGGAGCTATGGTGCTTCCGACATTTCAAATGGGTGCCATGGTAAATGTATTTAACGATAAGAAGCTTAAACTTGCCGTAGTTGGTTGTGGGGGTCGCGGAACAGGAGCAGTTGTTCAAGCTCTCAAGGCCGATGATAATGTAGAACTGGTTGCAATGGCCGATGCCTTTGAAGACAGATTGAAATCAAGTTTGACCAATATCGCCAAGGCAATGGGCGAAACCAAGAAAATAAACGTAAAAGAAGAACATCAGTTTGTAGGTTTCGATGCCGCCGAAAAAGCTATAGACTTGGCAGATGTTGTCATCTTGGCCACACCTCCAGGGTTTAGACCCCAGCATTTTGAGTATGCCATAAATAACGGGAAACATGTTTTTATGGAAAAGCCTGTTGCGACAGATGTTCCCGGTATACGAAGGGTATTGGCAGCTGGAAAAAAGGCTAAAGAAAACAAATTGAATGTGGTCGTTGGGCTGCAACGTCATTATCAAGATAGCTACTTGGCTGCGCTAGAGCAATTGAAACAAGACAAGATTGGTAAGATTGTTTCGGGTCAGGTATATTGGAACAGCAGAGGTGTTTGGGTACGTGAAAGACAACCACAACAAACCGAGCTTGAGTACCAAATGCGTAATTGGTATTACTTTAATTGGTTATGTGGGGATCATATTCTTGAGCAGCATATCCATAATATCGATGTAGCAAACTGGTTTATAGGCGAATACCCAATCTCTGCTCAGGGTATGGGCGGTAGACAAGTTCGTACTGGAAAAGATCATGGTGAAATTTTTGATCATCATTTTGTAGAATATACGTATCCGAGCGGTGCGGTAGTCGCAAGTCAATGTCGCCATCAGCCGGAAACGATGAGCAAGGTGGCCGAATTTTTCCAAGGTACCAAAGGAACGGTTTCTACAAAAGGAGATACCGCAGAATTGAAAGATTGGAACGGAAATACATTATTTGAACATAGAGGAAAAGATGATCCGAATCCGTACGAAGTAGAACATGTTAAATTGTTCGAATCGATTCGAAATGGAGGTGTTATTTCCAATGCGGAAAATGGGGCCAAAAGTACCTTAACCGCAATAATGGGTAGAATGGCCACCTATTCTGGGAAGGTTATAAAATGGGACGAAGCTTTGAATTCTGATTTGCTTTTGGTGCCCGATAATATGACTTGGGATTCTCCTGCGCCAGTTCAACCTTTGGCAGATGGTACCTATGCAATTCCTACGCCAGGGAAAACAGTGGTGGTATAACGTTCGCCCTTATAATTAGAATATTTATTTGAATTCACATTTTATATATGTTTAATAGCAAGCATTTAATGTCCCTACTAGCCGTAGGGACATTCTTTTTTTCCTGTAAAGACAATCCAGAAAACAAACAAACGACTGAAAAATCGACGAAACCTAACATCATCTATATTTTGGCCGATGATCTAGGCTATGCAGAAGTTGGGGCTTATGGCCAAGATAAAATCGAAACACCTAATATCGATGCTTTGGCCAAAAACGGTATGCTGTTCACCCAACACTATAGTAGTGCTCCCGTTTGTGCTCCTGCAAGATATATGTTGATGACCGGTAAGCACGCAGGTCATGCCTATGTTCGCGGTAATTCTGAATGGGGCGAACGTGGTGATGTATGGGATTACAAGGCCATGGCGAAAGATTCTGTGTTAGAGGGGCAGCGACCAATGCCGGAAGGCACGGTGACTCTTGCCGCCAAGCTTAAGGAAACTGGTTATGCCACGGGCATGATCGGCAAATGGGGATTGGGAGCACCCAATACCCAATCGATACCCAATGAAATGGGTTTTGATTTTTTCCTTGGATACAATTGTCAGCGTCAGGCACATACCTACTATCCGCTCTTTTTATACAAGAATAGAAACCGCCTACATTTAGCCAATGATACGGTTGCACCGAATACCAAATTACCAAAGGGTGCCGACCCAAAAGATTCAGAAAGTTATTCCGATTTTACGCTGAACGAATATTCTCCGGATATAATGTTCCAAGGGATGACCGATTTCGTGGAAGAAAACAAAAACCGACCATTTTTTATGTATTGGGCCAGCCCCATTCCGCATGTGGCACTTCAAGCTCCAAAAAGATGGGTAGATTATTACATCGAAAAGTTTGGTGATGAGGAACCTTATTTG
Organism: Kriegella aquimaris; assembly: GCF_900103215.1. Taxonomy (GTDB): domain Bacteria; phylum Bacteroidota; class Bacteroidia; order Flavobacteriales; family Flavobacteriaceae; genus Kriegella; species Kriegella aquimaris. The sequence continues at coordinate 482,832 of NZ_FNGV01000003.1, read as the reverse complement.
GGAGACAGAGGTTATTTTCCACATAAGAATCCGCATGCTGCCTATGCCGCAATGGTTTCCTATTTGGATGAGAATATCGGAAAATTAGTAAAGCAGCTCAAAGACCTTGGTATTTATGATAATACCTTGATTGTATTTACATCAGATAACGGTCCGACTTTTAATGGTGGGTCCGATTCCGAATTTTTCGATAGCGCTAAACCCTTTCAAGGAAAAAAGGGTCGCGGAAAAGGGTTTTTATACGAAGGAGGTATTCGTGTACCCATGATCGCTTCGTGGCCTGGGAAAATAAACCCTGGTAGCAAAAGCGACCATGTTTCGGCACATTACGATATGATGGCAACCTTTGCTGATATTGCCGGGTACGAAACTCCCGAAAATACAGATGGTCTTAGTCTGCTACCCACATTGTTGTCACAAGATAATCAGCAAGAACATGAATTTATGTATTGGGAATTCCCTAGTAGTGGAGGTCAAGTTGCCATTCGAATGGGAGATTGGAAAGTGTTACGCAGAAATTTGAAAAGTAAGGAGAAGCCGACTCTGGAGCTTTATAACCTAAAGGATGATCCGACCGAAACAACCAATGTAGCAGATGCACATCCAGAGGTAATTAAAAAGGCTGCTGAAATTTTTAGTCGGGAGCGTGAGGCCCCCGAATTGGAAGGTTTTAAGATTCCTTTGATTAAAAACGGTCTGCTAACTAACAAATAGACCGTATCTTTACCCATCAAATTTTTTAATCCTATGATGCGAAATAGTAGTACAATTCTAATTATACTAATTGTTTTAATTGGCTTTACAAGCTGTAAAAACAACGAAAAAATGGATAATCAAGCTGTGCAAAAAGAGGCAAAAGCCGAAGTTGCAAAGGTTGCGGCTCCTCAAAATATTGAAGTTATAAAAGAGCAACCCGAAGACGTCAAAGCACCTGAAGGTATGGTTTGGATTCCTGGTGCGACTTTTATGCAAGGAGCGGTAGATCAAGATAAAATGGCGATGGACCATGAAAAACCCGCCCATAAAGTAGCCGTTGATGGTTTCTTTATGGATGTTACTGAGGTGACCAACGGTCAATTCAAGAAGTTTGTCGATGAAACTGGTTATGTTACCATTGCAGAGCGCGCCATTGATTGGGAAGAAATGAAGAAGCAACTTCCTGAAGGTACCCCGAAACCACATGATTCCATCATGCAACCTGGTTCCTTGACTTTTAAAAAGGCAAAGAGTAGTGTTCCAAATTTATATGATTTCTCACAATGGTGGAGTTGGACTATAGGCGCTAATTGGCGACACCCAAATGGTCCTAAAAGTTCTATAAAAGGTAAAGATGATTACCCTGTAGTACATATTGCCTACGAAGATGCCTTGGCTTATTGTGAATGGGCCGGTCGTAGATTGCCCACCGAAGCCGAATGGGAACTTGCTGCTCAAGGTGATGAAGATAATTCCATTTATTTTTGGGGGAACGATGCCTCGGGCCTTGAAAAGAAAGCGAATACTTGGGAGGGGGAATTTCCTGTAACCAATACAAAAACAGATGGCTATGAGGACCGTGCCCCGGTAAAATCATATCCTCCCAATAGTAAGGGACTTTATGATATGGCTGGAAATGTTTGGGAATGGACTACCGATTGGTACAATACTAATTTCTACAATGAAGTGTTTTCGGCAAATACAATTGCCAAAAACCCGCAAGGGGCGACCGCTCCTTTTAATGAGCGAGATCCATATGCGAAGGAAAAGATAATGAAAGGAGGTTCGTTTCTTTGTAACGCTTCCTACTGTGCAAGCTATAGAATATCTTCCCGAATGGCAACGAGCTTAGATTCCTCTTTGGAGCATTTAGGTTTTAGAACGGTAGCATCCGTAGCTATGGCAAAGAACGAAAAGAAATAAACCAAACCGACCTAATGAAGTTTTTAGAAAAATTCGATCCACAACTCATTATTGAATCCCCAGGTAGAATCAATCTTATTGGCGAACATACGGATTACAATTTAGGGTATGTCTTACCTACTGCTATTGAAAAGAAGATTATTTTCAGGCTTCAAAAAAATGGTTCGGAAACCGAATGTAATATTTACAGTACGGACTTCGATACGGGTTTCAAAATTGACCTGAGAACTATAGCAAGGAGTTCGGTAGAGTGGGAGAATTATATTCTCGGGGTACTCAACGAAATTTCAAAACGAACCGACGGAGTAATAGGTTTTGATTGTACGTTGGAAAGTAATCTTCCGCAGGGATCTGGCCTGAGCTCGTCGGCTGCATTGGAATGTGGACTTGCTTTTGGTCTTAACGAACTGTTCGACCTTGGTCTTACAAAAATGGATATTGTACAATTGTCGCAAACAGCCGAACACACCTATGTCGGAACACAATGTGGCATTATGGACCAATTTGCGTCTGTAATGAGCCAAACGGGGCATGTTATTTTACTCGATTGTAAATCGTTGGAGCATAGTCAAATACCAATTGCATTTGAGCCTTATCAAATGGTCATGCTCAATACCAAAGTATCACATAACCTAGCAACAAGTGAATACAATGTACGAAAGCAGGAATGTGAGGAAGGGGTTGCCATAATTAAGAATAAATATCCGGAAGTTGATTCCCTGCGGGACGCAACTAGAGACATGCTCGAGGCAGTAAAGCACGAGATGAGTGATGTGGTGTTCGACCGCTGTTCGTTCATAATCTCCGAAAACGAAAGAGTTCTGTTAATGGCGGAAGCACTTAAGAAAAATGATTTAAACCGCGTTGGTGCGCTTTTATATGAGGCCCATGAAGGCATCAGTAAATTATATGAAGTAAGTTGTCCGGAATCTGATTTCTTGGTTGATTTTTCAAAGGATTTTCCTGCTGTTTTAGGCGCACGCCAAACTGGTGGTGGATTTGGCGGTTGTACCCTGAATATTGTCCATAAGGATGCCGTGGATGATTTTATTCAACAGGCTAGTACCGCTTATAAAAGCAGGTTCAATATAGCATTGGAAGCTTTTACGGTGCGTCCCAGTGCAGGCACCATGGTGCGATAGAAATCATCTGATAAATAGCTATATCAGCAATTCGGTCTTTTTATCGCTCTTTGATTTGTTCCGCAGCGGGGATATTATTTCGTTCTATTCATAGAAGCCAACAGCTTCCCTAAACTCCATTTTTCTTTTTCGACTTAAAGGCATTTTTCTGCCGCAAATGGCCACCGTTGAACTATTGAAATTCTCAACCTTTTGGAGGTTTACAATATATGACTTGTGAATTCTTACGAATGTTTTCTTAGGTAATTGTTTTGCAAAGGCAGTCATCGAGGAGAGAACCATCATATTTTTATTTTCCATAACTACTTTTACGTAATCTCCCAAGGCTTCTACCCATTTGATATCAGAGAGCCTTACCCTTACGCTTCTTGAGTCACATTTGACAAAAATGTGTTTCTCTTTCTGCTTTTTTACCCCAGCACCTGATTTGAAGATTGCCTTATCTATAGCACTATCGAATCGATGTGGTACAGTTGGTTTTAATAGGTAATCGGCAACATCATAGTCGAAAGCTTTTAGGGCGTGATCGGCGTTGTTACTGATAATTATAATTTGAGGACGTTCCTCTAAAGTTTCAAGTAGTTCAAATCCATTTATGTGTGGTATGTCAATATCAAGAAAAATAAGATCAATTTGAACATCTTTTATGTTTTCTAGAGCTTCCAGACCATTCTCGTAGCTGGCTGTAAGATTTAGAAGAGGGTGTTCTGTGATTAGTTTGCCGAGTTGGGCCCGCTGTATTTGCGAATGGTCTATGACGATACAGTTTAGTTTTGTTTTTTTCATAGTTAGTGATTCTATACATATCTACGAAGAATGGGTGGTTATGGTTTTGTTTTTTTTAAATTTTTATTTTTTAGCTTGAAATATGTCTTGATTGCCGTGTTTGGTTGTGTGTCTTATAAAGGACTGCTAAGGTTTGTGAAATGGGGAGGCTGCCAATAAATCAAATAGGCTTGCTAACACATAACTTTTGATAACTTTTAATGTAAGGTTTTTGTTAAAAAACCTACTTTTGTAGTATAAATTTTTTGAAATACTTGAATTATGTCGGAGAAAATAGAACGAATAAAAACATTGATTATAGGTTCAGGTCCTGCAGGATATACTGCGGCTATTTATGCAGCTAGGGCAGATCTTAAGCCTGTGGTTTATACGGGAATGGAGCCTGGTGGACAATTGACCACTACCACGGAAGTGGATAACTTTCCTGGTTATCCTGAAGGAATCGATGGCCCCACTATGATGGTTCAGCTACAACAACAGGCCGAACGATTCGGTACGGAGGTTCGAATTGGTATGGCCACCGCAGTAGAATTGAGCAATGAAGTTGGCGGTATTCATAAAGTTACTATTGACGATAACAAACAGATAGAAGCGGAAACCATAATTATTTCCACAGGCGCCACAGCCAAATACCTGAATATTCCGAGCGAACAGCGTTTGCGCGGTGGTGGTGTCTCGGCTTGTGCAGTGTGTGACGGTTTCTTCTACAAAGGTCAAGACGTTGCTATCGTGGGTGCGGGAGATACCGCGGCCGAAGAGGCTTCTTATTTAGCCAATATCTGCAACAAAGTGACCATGCTCATACGTAAAGATTATATGCGGGCGTCCAAAGCGATGCAACACCGAGTGAACAGCTTGAAAAACATAGAGATTCGATATAATACCGAAGTTGATGAAGTCTTGGGAGATCAAGTTGTGGAAGGACTTCGTATGGTAAATAATCAAACGGGCGAAAAAGAAGATATCGCTATTACGGGGCTTTTTGTTGCCATTGGCCATAAGCCTAATACTGATATTTTCAAGGGCCAATTAGATATGGATGAGGTAGGATATCTCATTACTCAAGGAAAGTCAACAAAGACTAACAAACCTGGTGTTTTTGCGAGTGGCGATGCCCAAGACAAAGAATATCGTCAGGCGGTAACCGCAGCTGGTACAGGCTGTATGGCTGCATTAGACGCGGAACGTTACCTTGCGACAATTGAAACACATGAAGAAGTGACTTCTTCATAAATTAAAATAGCATACAACAAAAAAACGCCGCAAATGCGGCGTTTTTTGTTTGAAATCGTGACTTTTTAGTCGATTCGTTTATAATTCTCAGAATTTATACGGTTTCCATCTTCATCAAGAAAAATCTGGCTAAAGCGATGCGCATCCAGTTTAAGTTCCATTTTCCATTCCATGTTTGAGTTCGCAATTTTACGCATAGAAGCCGACATGTATTCCAATCTTTCGGTCAGGGTACTATCTGTGGTTTCGTAAGAGCCATACCCAAACCATTCAACCGAATCGGCGGGTACATATCTGGTCCACATCACCTTTCCGTCATAGAACATTTTTATTTGCCGATAGCCTTGTGTAGTTGGTAGGGTATCTGAAACATTGACACCATCGATATAATTGTAAAAACCGACAAGTTCCCAAGTACCTTCAATTGATGGGTGATAAGCAGTTTTTTTTATATTCGATTTCGTAGCGGAGACTAGAAAAAGTAATAAGAAAATAAGTCCGAGTATTTTTTTCATGGTCGCGTGTTTTAGTGTTATTGAATAAAATATTTTAAAAAAAGTGATGACCATTAATCTATTCTTCTATAATTCTCAGAGGCAATACGGCCTCCATCTTCATCGAGTGAAATTTGAGTATATCTGTTTCTGTCCAACTGTAATTCCATGCGCCATTCCATATGCTCATTTGCAATTCTTCGCATTGATGCTGACATGTATTCCAATCTTTCGGTCAGGGTACTATCTGTGGTTTCATAAGTACCGTAGCCGAACCATTCAACCGATTGGTTCGGGGTGTAGCGTGTCCACATAACTTTACCATTGTAAAACATTTTTATTTGACTGAATCCGGTAGCCGGTGTAAGGGTATCCGTGACGTTGACCCCATCATAGTTATACCGATTTATCAATTCCCATGTGCCTTCAATTGACGGATGGTATGCCTTTTCTGTTGGCAGGGTAAAATTGGTGGTCAAGATTAAAATCAAAAACAAAAGAACTAAAACAGATAACTTTCTCATAATAGCCTTATTTATAGTTAATGATTAGATTATATATCAAAAGTTACGAATTTTTTTGTTAAAAAATCATTTTTGAACAAGAAAAAATGTCTTTTTAAGAACTAGGAGTGAGATTAATGAAGGATATTTAAAATCAAACATTTCTTACATAAAATGTTTGATTTTCGATTTTTTTTACAGACTTTAGATATGAACTACTAACTCTAATTTACTATGAAGAATATACTTTTTTCATTGTTCGCCTTGTTATTTTCTTATACGCTTGTCGGACAAATTATCAGTGGTAAAGTGACCGATAATATGGATGCACCGTTACCAGGGGTGTCAATAGTTGTAACGCAGTCCAATACAGGAACGACTACCGATTTTGATGGTAACTATTCTATTTCTGCAACGGAAGGCGAAGTCCTACGATTTTCTTATCTCGGAATGAAAACTAAAGAAATTCCTATTGGAAATAATGAGATTTTAAATGTTCAACTCGAGGAAGACTCGGAACAGTTGAGTGAAGTCATTGTGACAGCTTTTGGTATATCACAGGAAAAAAAGGCGTTGGGTTATGCCGCCCAAAGCATAGATGCCGAAGCAATCACAAAAACTAAACAAACGAATCTAGTTAATGCCCTCCAAGGCCAAGTTGCCGGAGTACAGATAACCAATTCTGGTGGTGCTCCTGGGCAGAGTGCCAGAATTATTATAAGAGGTATAAACTCATTAGACCCGCAGGCGGATAACCAACCTCTTTTTGTGGTTGATGGTGTGCCAATCGATAATTCCACAGTGGAGTCGACAAATACCCCACGCGGTCTTTCAAATAGGGCAGCGGATATAAATCCGGCAGATGTTGAATCGATGTCCGTATTAAAAGGGGCAGCGGCCACCGCGCTTTACGGAGTAAGGGCGGCCAACGGTGCTATCATCATTACAACCAAAAAAGGGCAAAAAGGGCAGGTGCGCATTAACCTCAATACTTCAGTCGGTTTTGAAGAGTTGAATCGCTTGCCGAAATTGCAAGATCAATATGGTCAAGGATTTAGTGGGGAATATGATCCCACCAGTTTCTGGCCTTCATGGGGTGCGCCTATATCAGAGGTGGCAGAAAGTGTTCCGGGGCATAAGTACCAAGACAATTGGAACAGGGCATTTAATACAGGGGTTCAGACCGATCATAGTTTAAGTATTTCCGGTGGAGGTGATAAAGCGACGTTCTATGGTTCATTTGGGCGCTTCGATCAAAAAGGAATAATTCCTTTTAGTGATTGGGCGAGAACTACGGCCAAACTTTCGGGAACCGTTCAGGTAAGTGAAAAATTTGATTTTAGCGGATCTATAAATTATACCAATTCTGGGGGTAATCGAGTGCCCCATGACCGGTTTATGGAAAGAATGATGTATTGGGCGGAAACACAAGATGTACGGGACTACATTAACACAGATGGGACCATGAAAACTTATGGAAATACAAATCCGATATATGATGCTCGTTTTAGTACTTATGTAGACAACGTAAATCGAATAATAGGTAATTTAAATCTGAATTACAATCCGACTGACTGGTTGACCCTTTCATATCGTGTAGGTACTGATTTTTATAGTGATGCCAGAACGGAAATCACACCTGGTCCGAAAGGAATTGATGGCGAGCAGCCTTTAAGCTCTACAGGCGAGATAGAAGAGACTAGAATAAACAGTAGGGATATTACCTCGAACTTCTATATTTCTTTAAAGAAGCAATTCAATGATGATTGGAATACATCCTTGCGATTGGGTAATGACATTTTTGAGCGGAAATATGACCGTGTGACTGCCACAGGTTCCGATTTTGTAATTCCGGAGTTTTATAATCTAAATAATACGAGACAAATTTTTGCAGATCAGGGTAAAAGCATCAGAAGACTAGTGGGCTTTTATGGAGACTTGATGGTAAATTTTAAAGAGTACTTATTCTTTAACGTAACCGGAAGAAATGATATTTCCTCAACATTGCCCAAAGATAACAACTCCTTTTTTTATCCTTCGGTAAATTTGGGTTATGTTTTTAGCGAACATTTGAATACGCCTTCTTGGCTGACCTTCGGTAAACTTAGAGCGTCTTGGGCACAGGTTGGAAAGGATACAAACCCACATGTTCTCGGGGCCACCTTTGTTTCGCCCGATGTTTTTCCACTTGACGGGCAAGTAGGTTTTAGTAGAAATAGTACTTTCGGAGACCCTTCTTTAAAACCAGAGTTGACTACTTCATTAGAATTTGGCACACAATTGGCATTTTTCGATGGCCGTTTAGATTTAGATCTTACCTACTATAAATCGAATGCCGAGGATCAAATTATACCGGTCCCGATTTCTGATGGAACAGGTTTTTCATCCTATATAACCAATGCCGGCGAAATTGAGAATAGTGGTATCGAGATTGTTCTTGGTGGCGATATTGTTCAAAACAAGGATTTTGAATGGACCGCTACCGCCAACTTATCAATGAATAACAACGAAGTAAAGGCAATTCGTGAGGGTATAGACGAAATTGTAGTAGGTAGTCAATTCGGTTATGCCGGAAGTACAGTAACCATGAAGTTGATTGAAGGCGAAGCGTATGGTAATCTTTACGGTACGAGTTATTCCCGTTTTGGTGCCGATGAAAATAATATATTTCTACAACACAATCTTCCGTTAATCATTGGCGACGACGGGTTTCCGGCTCGTAATGCCAACCAGCTTATATTGGGGAATGCCGTTCCTAAATGGATAGGAGGCCTGAGAAATGAACTGCGATACAAGAATTTTGAATTGAGCGTTTTGGTCGATTTCAGGGCAGACGTGGAACAGTACAACCAGTTCGACAATTTCTTATCGGCCTTTGGTAAAAACGAATATACACTGGCAAGAAATGATTTTAGGGTATTCGATGGTGTTTTGGAAGATGGAACTTCTAATACACAACAAGTTTGGCTTGGTCAAGGGGAAGGACCCGATGGCAATGATTACGGTGCGGGTTTTTGGCGAAATGACTATAGAGGTATAACGGAAAACTTTGTAAAAGATGCTAGCTATATAAAATTAAGAAGTATCTCATTGGCTTATAATCTCGATGAAAGAATACTTGATAGAACACCGTTTGCGTCGCTACGGATTTCTTTGGCCGCAAACAACATCATCTTATACTCGCCATGGGATGGTTTTGACCCAGAGTCATTTTCAGCAGGAGCAGGAGGTAATGCCATTGGGTTTACAGGTCTTGGCTTTCCAGGAACGCAGAGCTATTACTTGACCTTAAATTTTGGATTATAGTATGGGGCAGGATCAATATAATGACCTGTATGTATTTGAACAGATATTAATCATTCAATTCAAAAGCAAAATTGTCTTTTAAAATATATAAAAAAATTCAGATGAAACTAAGCAATATAATTACAAAAATAGGGAGTGTCATATTGGTACTGATGACCTTTTCATGTGACTCCTATTTAGACGTAAATGAAAATCCGAATAACCCCGAAGACGCACCAATTTCGGGTTTAATGATCAATAGCACGTATGAATCGGCCAATAATGTATATCGCATAGGAGATATCACATCTAATTATGTTCAATATCTGGCATCGCCAAACCCCGCAAGTGCTTCTGATACCATGGAGCCCGTAAGTAACAATAACACCTGGTTCAGTTTGTATAATGTTATGACAGATTTAGTTGTGTTGATTGACAAGGCACAAGAGCAAGGTGCTGCACATTATCAAGGAGCGGCCCAAATATTAATGGCCCTAAACCTTAGTATGGGCGTTGATGTTTTTGGAGACATGCCCTTTTCGGAGAGCTTTAATTTTGAGACGGTTACTCCTAAGTATGACGCTGATGAGGAGCTTTATGGTGTGGTTATGAATTATTTGGATGCAGGTATCACAAATCTTCAAGGAGAGACAACGGCTTCATTAGGCGATGATGATTTTATCTATTCGGGGGATGTTGCCCAGTGGATTGCTTTTGGAAATATGCTTAAAGCTCGCACGATGATACACATGAAAGGGTTGACGGGATACAGTGATGCGGCCGTGTTAGAAGTTTTGGATAAGGCATTTCAATCGAATGATGAAAATGCCCAAGTTTCTTTTTTCGAACAATCAATTAATCCATGGGCCGATGTGGCTAGGGATAATGCCGACTTATTGCTTGGTGGATGGGTTTCCGAGCAATTTATTCAAGCACTGGACGGAACCTCATTTGAATCGGTCGATCCACGGCTTAAGTTAATGGTAGGCACTACTGACGATGATGCATTTGTGGGTACGGTAAATGGTTCGGGTAGAGGAAATGCACCAGAGCAAGGAGCGAGGTCAACTTTGGTTGAAGGCCAATATTACACCTCGATTACGTCACCTATATTAATAGGTACTTACAGCGAGCAGAAATTTATTGAGGCCGAGGCGGCTTTTGAAACGGATAAACCCAGGTCATATCAAGCCTATTTAGATGGAATTAAGGCCCATATGGAAATGCTCGAGGTACCTCAGGTAGAGATGGATGCATATTTGACAAGCCCAAGTGTGGGAATCGGAGAATCGGCCTTTACGGTGGACGATATATTTAAGGAAAAATGGGTCGCATTGTTTCTGCATCCTGAGAGTTGGAACGATGCAAGAAGATTCGATTACCAATACAAGGATATGACTTTACCCGCTAATTTGAATCCGGATTTAAGCGGACAGTTTATCAGAAGATTGTCCTATCCTGATAGTGAAGTAAGTAGAAACGGAAATAATGTGCCAACGGTAACCTTGCTTGACCGTATTTTTTGGGATGTTGAATAAATTACTGTTTGAAATTAGCGGTAGTACCTCCCAATACATTGTACAAGATGGGCTATATCAGCTTTGGTGTGGCCCGCACTTAAAACAATTCGGCTCATGGTCGGGGCATTCTCATCTGGGTAATTGAAATCGGTAACGATAATCTTATTTTTCGTTAAAAAATGTGTCAATCCGCTATCTGAGAAACTAAAGGCGGGGTGGTTTTTCATGAATTTGAATTTCTCTGGATACTTTAAACTTTCAACAAACAGGTTTAAGTTTTCCTGTAGTAGCACCCTTTTTTTTGCATAGATTTCCTGAGCATCCAGTATGGTGGCAAGGGCGGCTGGCATAGCCGGACTTGCCCCACCGAAAAAAGCGGTGTTGGTCAGTTGGTCAATGCGCTTTTCGGTGCCAAATATCGCTCCGGCTTGTATACCTAAACCCTTCCCCAAAGAACAACATACCAATAATTCTTTGCTTCCTAAATCTTTTAGTCCTTGGTAAATACCGTTACCGTGTTGGCCCACAACTCCGATTCCATGGGAATCATCGACAACCAAAATAACTTTATCCAAGGGAAGCGATTGAAGTGCTTCAAAAGCAGGATAGTTATTCCCTGAAAAATCTATAGAATCTAATAGAACAAGAGGGGCTATAGTCGGGTTTATCATCAAGAACTCTGATAACGCAGCATGCAGTGCAGTGTACGATTCAAAAGAATTTGATTCATCGGTCGTCAATGCCGAATGGGTATTCGGAAAATAGAAAAACTTATGTTTTGCTGTACGGAGTGTTTGTGCCAATAGTTGACCGGCTAAATAACCCGAAGAGACCGTAATACAGGCTTGGCTGCCCACCCAGTTTCGTAGGTGTTGTTCCACTCGGTTATATATGGACAACCGGATATTCGATTTTCGGGAAGCCCCGTAATTCGTGCCGTATTTTTTGACGTTCTCAATAAAAACACCTTGAAATTCTTCGTCTGTTTGGAGCCCTAAGTAAGCCGTTCCTCCAAAATAAAGGTGCCTTTCACCATTTATAAGTAGTTCATGGCCTGGGAAATCTTCAATATGATAAGTCATTATCGTAGTGTTATACCACTTCCCCCTAATGTAGGAAAGATTACATTTCCATCGGATTCGATTTTGACCCCATCGGCAATATCGCTGGAAAGTAAGAGTGCACCATCCATATCAACATAATCCAATTGGGGTAAGAGTTGTGCAATGGCGGAGATCCCAACAGTTGATTCTGTCATACATCCGACCATAATTTTAAGGCCCATTTCCTTACCTTTTTTTATCATGCGTAGGGCAGGGGTCAGGCCCCCACATTTGGTGAGTTTTATATTGATACCGCTAAAATGAAGTCCGCACTTTTCTACATCGGTTTCCACAATACAACTTTCATCGGCTATGACCGGGAGTACACTTTTGTGCATAACCTTTTCCATACCTTCCCAATCATCGGCAGGTAGTGGTTGTTCTATAAATTCAACGCCCATATCTTTTAAGAGCGGTGCATTTAGAATGGTTTCCTCGGTAGTCCAAGCGCAGTTGGCGTCAATACGGAATATCGCGTTGGTGTGCTTTCTGAGTTCTCTAATAATGGCGATATCGTCTTTTGTACCCAATTTAATCTTGTAAATCGGCCATGGCATTTCTTGTATTTTTGCTGCCATATTTTCGATAGTGTCAATACCAATGGTATAATTTGAGGTAGGATAACTGTCAATATTTGTGTGCCAGATTTTATACAGTGGTTTTTTCAAAAGTTTACCGTAGAGGTCGTGCGCTGCCAAATCTAATGCACAAATGGCAAAATTGGTCAAGCCTTTTTCTACTAAGAATTGGTGGAAAATTTCAGGTTCGGTAAACTCAAAATTCATTATCTCATTTTGAATGGCTTCAATCTCGGCCGTCATGCTTTCAACCGTAATTCGGTAATAGGGGTTTGAAGTTGCTTCGCCATACCCCGTTAGGCCGTCTAATGAAAGACACACAATCAAAGTGTCTTGAAAATCGTGGGATTCGCGAGATATTCTAAAGGTATGTTTTAGTGGAAGTATGTACTTTTTTAAATGTAGCTGCATCATGTAAAGATATTCACGAATATAGCAAAAGACTTGCAAGCTTTCCAAAACCGAATGACGCTAATTTTATAAATTCGTGAAGAAGCAAACACCTGTCACGATTTTAATAACGTGACAGGTGTTTCTTATAAATTGAGAAGATTGAATAATTTTCTATTTCCAAGGTTTTATCATACTTAATCACGATAAGTAATACTTCCTGAAATATTCTTTTTGCCTTTTAATGAGGCATCTCCCGAATATGAAATATTACCGCCACTACTTGCATCTGCAACTAAAGATTCGGAAACATTAATCATTAAATTACCCCCACTACTGGCATCGGCGTGGCAAATTTTTGTTTCCAAATTTTTGGCATTTATATTACCACCGCTGCTTACCTCTATATCTGCATTTGTAGCATCTCCCGAAATGGTCAAATTAGCTCCGCTACTCGCATCAATTTCAATAGTATCGGCCAAAAGGTCAGCCTTCAATAGGGATCCACTACTTGCATCGATTTCAATGTCATTGCAATTAATGGTATGCTGAGTGATCAAATGGCTTCCGCTTGAACTTCGTAAAGCCGTGACCTCGGGTAACGAAACATATACTTTTTTGGTAGCCCTACCGATATTTTTAATAGCGTGAATTCTAAGTTTCCCATCTTTGATATCTGTTCCGATAAGGTCCATTATGTTCTCATCGGCTTCGACAGTGATTTCAAAGTCTTTTGCTTGGGTCACATAAACTTCCAAACCTTCTGAAGCCGATATTTTCGAAAACTCGTCAGTAATCGAGCGTGATTGTTCGGTAACTATTCCGTTTCCTTTTTCTCCGCTGCCGAAGTCGCCCATTTTTATATCAAATCCGCATGAATTGAAAAATAAGGCGAGTAAAAATGCGATTGTCAGTCGTGCTAGTGTTGTCATGATTGTTGTTTTTATGATGAATAATGTGTGATGCCGAAATAGCTTCGGTATAGGTGTAAAATTCTTCTTTTCTTACGAGTTGGACTACTTTTTAGTACTGAACTGTTCAATATAATGCCTGAACTGTACTGCAGCTAATTATCTTCTTTCGTTTTTATTTGTACTCCATTCTCATCAATTTTCATTTTAAAGGAATCTTTATTATCCTTAATATCGATATCTACACCTTCTTCGTTAATGATAATTCTGTTATTCTCCTTGCCATCTTCATCATCATCGTCATCATCTTTTTCTTCTGGGCAGTTCAGGCATATTAATTCACCATTTGCATCCATTCGCCAGAGATATTTAGTCATTTCACAGCCGTTCATATTTCGGTCTAAAGGAGCTCTCATCGTCCAACAACGATTATTGTCACTTGCATACGAAAGAACAGTGCCGACCGGAATTGCTAGGTTAATTTGAACTTCTTGATCTTTAAATTTGTTTGACCTATGGGTCGTCAAAAAATGATCTAGATAAATGGTGCTCCCTTCGGTCTTATAATCGTAAGCTATTTTTTCTGCAGTTTCACGGGCATCATTAAAAGAACTGCCACGGGCATCTTTTCTAATCCTGATTTGGGAAGACGAGGTGTTCGATTTTTCAATCTTGACCTGTACATCGTTAGATAAGAGGATATCATTGCCATCATCATCTTTATATAACATAATGTCGTCGATGTTCATGGTATTGAGAATACCACTGTTTTCTGGAGAAACCATTACCACTTTCAAAGTGTCGGGCTCGTTTATGCTAAAGAGTTGCTCTTTGGTAGTGGCGCTTCCCTCAAAGGCCCTCGCAGTACCTTGTTGAATGCCGAGTACGATAAGTGCGATAAGGCTTATCAACCAAAGGCCTAATAACGAAAATTTGGCAATGTTCCCGATTGATTTTAAGTTATTCACTAAAATTTTTAAACCTAAATACAGTAAAAAGAACAAGGGTATTGCCGATACAAAGAAAATAAAGAGCGACGCAAGCCAAATGGGGGTATTCGTAGCATCGGCCATTTGGTAAAAATCCATCCCAGGAAAATTCACTCCTTTAAAAATGCCCACTGTGAACAAGGCTACCAACAGCGCAATAATTCCGGCAGTACCTGCGATAATCAAGATGATACCAATGAATTTTGCGATGATTTTAAAAAAGAATAGTATGATTTTACCAATAGTATCAAAGAATGTTTGACCACTACTTTTTATTTTGTTGCCCATGGCATCATAATCGGCATTTTTGACTTTATCGGCGACGCCGTCAAACCCTTCCTTTACTTTTCTTTCAATATTGCTAATGTTGATTTCTTCCCCACGCATGTCCAATTTTTGTGAGGTAGTCGCCGCCTCCGGGATTAAAATCCATAATAGGCCATAGACCAAAATGAAGCCGCCACTGGAACCAATAGTCAAGATAATCCAAAGCAATCGCATCCATAGGGCGTCAACTTTGAAATAATGGCCCAAACCGGAAGAAACGCCCGCAATATATTTGTGATCGATATCACGATATAATTTCTTGGTTCGCTTAGGTTCTTTTCGAGATATCGGTTCATCTTCGAAAATATCTTCATCGATCATGTAATCTTCTGGTTGCCCCATGATGGCAATGACTTCATCGACCTCTTTTTCGGTAATGACCTGGCGCTCATGTTGCATTTTTTCATGAAACAGTTCTGCCAGACGTGCTTCGATGTCGGCAATGATTTCATCGCTGCCCGGGGTTCCGGCAAACGAACGTTTGATCGCTTCTAGATAATTTCGCAACTTTCGGTAAGCTTCTTCATCGATGTGAAAGAAGATGTTTGCGAGATTTATATTAACTGTCTTGTTCATTCTTAGTCGTTTTTAGTGTTGGTAACAAGATTTGTGGCACTTCTTAATTCGTCCCAGGTTTTGTCCAATTCTTTGAGGAACAATTTTCCGGTTTCTGTCAAGGTATAGTATTTACGTGGGGGGCCTGAAGTCGATTCTTCCCAACGATAATTGAGTAGCCCGGCGTTTTTGAGCCTAGTGAGCAAAGGATAGATTGTTCCTTCCACTACGAGCATACGCGCGTCTTTTAAGGTTTCTAGAATTTCTGAAGCATACTTGTCCTTTCCGTTAAGAATAGACAATATGCAATATTCCAGCACCCCTTTGCGCATCTGTGCTTTTGTGTTTTCTACGTTCATAGTTTCATTTTACTAATTGATTAACTGTTCGTTTTCCTGTGCTGAACCTGTTCTGGTATCACTTCAATGATTGGTGAACCGAGAAACAAGTTCAGGACAGTTTGATTGATGATTAAACTCCAAATGGTGTGATGAGTACCATATGCTTTTGATTTATGGTGTTCTTACTTTATAAAATTGATAGTAATAGGATATTTAAATGTCTGACCTTCAATGGTACGAATGGTGGCCAAAATGGTGTAAACGATATTTATAATAGAAAGTGCGATTTGTAATAGCCCGGAAATACCTAACGGTAATAACCATTTTCCAAAACGGAAATCATCACTATTAAAACTGATGTTCATGGTGTTAAAATTGTTTAGGCTGTCAAAACCAAAATGGCCCAAATCAAAAATGTTCGGTAAGAAACCGATAAAGAATGGAATACTTATAATTCCCAATACTATCGAATAGAGTAAAAGGCTGATTTGAAAATTCAGCGCTTGTTTACCATTGTCATCGACAAATTTGTATTCCGCCTTGTTGGCTGTCCATAATACTAACGGCAATATAAAATTTCCGAATGGAATAAAGTACTTTGAAAATGTCGATGCATGAATGATGGCGGACAAATTTCGTTCGTGTTTGGTCAATGTATCTGTCATGGCTTAGTAATTTCTTATGCAAATATATATCTAAAAGAAGGTACTATGCAAAACAAAGTACTAAATATTAACATAATATTAACGATTATAACTTAAAATAATTTCAATACTTTTGGTCTTAGATATAAGACTATGGCAACAAATACAGGGAAGTTCAATGCGTTTACCTTTTTCAATCTACCAGTAGCTTGGTGGTGTGGGGTACGCCTAAAATATATTGATGAGCAAAAGGCAATTGTCACTGTAAAGCACAGATGGTTCAATCAAAATCCGTTTAAATCGATGTTTTGGGCGGTGCAGGGGATGGCGGCCGAATTCAGTACGGGCACCATGGTTATCGCCAAGATTAGGGAAAGTGATAAAAAAATATCGATGCTTGTAGCCAGTAACAATGCGAGTTTTTCTAAAAAGGCCACGGGAAGAATCACTTTTACCTGTGAAGACGGTCACCTGATCGGTAAGGCCTTGGCAAAAACCATTGCCACGGGTGAGGGACAGACCTTTTGGATGAAGTCGGTCGGTGTAAACGAAGATGGGGTGGTGGTTTCGACCTTTAATTTTGAATGGACGGTAAGGTTGAAACGTTGATGATGGTTAATCGAATATCACTTTAAACGTTTATTTCACAAGCTTTCTTTCCATCTGCTTTTTGAAAAAATTTAAACTTTTTAGATGGAAGTTGTAACATTTTTGTTCGAATCATCAACTAATAACAACAAACCATTAACGAAAGATTCCCGCCTTTGCGGAAATTACATTAAAAATTCTAAAACATGAACGCACACGAAATAGACTACGAAATTTATGGTGAAGAAATGCAATATGTCGAAATTGAATTGGACCCGCAAGAAGCCGTAGTGGCGGAGGCCGGTAGCTTTATGATGATGGATTCCGACATAAAAATGGATACTATTTTCGGTGATGGTTCCAATCAAGATACGGGTGTCTTGGGTAAACTGTTTTCTGCAGGAAAGCGCATGCTTACTGGGGAAAGCCTTTTTATGACCGCATTTTTGAACGTAGGTCAAGGAAAAAAGCAGGTAAGTTTTGCCTCGCCTTATCCTGGTAAAATTTTACCCATTGATCTTTCTGAAAAAGAGGGCAAGTTTATTTGTCAAAAGGATGCTTTCTTGTGTGCGGCCAAGGGTGTTTCTATAGGTATAGAATTTTCAAAACGATTGGGTAGGGGGCTTTTTGGTGGAGAGGGCTTCATTATGCAAAAGCTTGAAGGTGATGGCATGGCATTTGTTCATGCCGGAGGTACTTTGGCAAAAAAGGTTTTGGGAGTTGGCGAGGTATTAAAGGTAGATACCGGCTGTATTGTTGGGTTCACTAAAGATGTAGATTATGACATCGAGTTTGTTGGAGGAATAAAAAATACCGTTTTCGGCGGTGAAGGATTGTTTTTTGCAACCCTGCGTGGTCCAGGAACGGTTTATATACAATCGTTGCCATTTAGTCGGTTGGCCGGTCGTGTCTTGGCATCAATCCCGAGAGGAGGGAAAGATAAGGGCGAAGGCAGTATTTTAGGAGGACTTGGAGATATTATAGGAGGTGATAATCGGTTTTAATCTTCGTATTCGCGAGAGTGCGAAGCGATTTGTTGCATTTCATTTGATATGATTATTGCTTAAAAGGCCATAATAAATAGATTGCGTCACTTTGTTCGCGAAGACGTATATCATAATTTTTTTGCTGAATGAATTACAAAAACTTGGTTGCATTTCTCAAAGAGCTACAAAAGAACAATAATAAGGAGTGGATGGATGCCAACCGAAAATGGTACACCGAAGTCCGAAATGATTTTATTGGTTGGTTAGATCAATTAAATGCCCAACTGGCCGAAATCGATGATGAATATTATGATACACCTGGTAAAAAGGGTATCAATCGCATCAATAATAATCTGATGTTTCACCCGAATAAGCCCATTTATAAAGATCATTTTGGTGCGGGATTGGACAAGCGTCCCAATACTGGTGATTTTTATATTGAGATTGGTATCGAACGATCGATATTTGCTGGCGGACTATGGCGGCCAGATCCCAAACGGTTACGAAGCATTCGCGATGCCATAGATTATGATGGTGAAAAGCTAAAAGAGATTTTGGCCAAAAAGTCGTTCAAAAAATTGTTTGGAACATTATATGCGGATGCAAAACTGATCAAGGCCCCAAAAGGGTACCGCAACGATCATCTTCACATCGATTTATTACGAAATAAAACATTTGCCGTGGCTACCGAATTTTCTACCAATGAGGTGTACAAAGATGATTTTGATAAAAAAGTAATCAGCGCCTATCGCGAAATGCTCCCGTTTCGAAGGTATTTGAACAAGGCAGTAACGGTATGAAAAGAAGTGAGCGCCTCTAGAATTTGGAAAAACCTTCTTTTTCAAATTCAAGCTTGCCGACAAAAAAGACTATAGCTTCAAACCTAGGACCTAATCTTTTTCGAAGAAACCGGAACGCCTTGGTCAACTGCGCCTCTATTGTTTTTTTCGAAATATCCAGATGTTCGGCTATTTCGATATTGGTTAAACCTTCTTTTTTGCTCAGAAGAAAAATTTGGCGGCATTTTGGAGGCAAGTCCTCAATGGCCTCAGTAACCAGGGCCATCATTTTTTGTAGCTGGCTTTCATTCTTTTCATCTATAACAAGTTCAAGGGCGGCAATGTATTTTTTCTCTAAAGCCATTACCGCCTTGCTTTTTCGGTATTGGTCTACAAATTCATTGTGAACCGATTTATATAAGTAGTTTTTAATTGAAAAATCAGGTTTCAACTTGCTTCTTTTTTCCCAAGTTCGCACCAACACATTTTGTACAATATCTTCAGCAATTAAATCATCTCGAATCAAACTATTCGCATATACGCATAAATTATGGTGGTATTTTTCAACCAAATAGGCATAGGCATTTTCATCACCCTTTTTTAGGCCATTTATCAATACATTTTGATATGAAAAATCTTTTTTCATACTGTCTATAACATATTATTTGATATAAATTTCTAGTAAATATGAAAAAAAAATGTGAAAAAAATAAGGGTTTCGCAGAATGGCTTCGTATAAAGATGAATCGAGTGACGAATGACGGAGAAAAAAATTCAGAAATTAATCGTTAAATATATAACCGCTTCTATCTCTGCAGAAGAATGGGATGAACTGCAGTTATGGTTGGCGCAGCCTGAAAATGAGAAGGTTTTTAACGATTTTGTAGAAATCAATTTTGTCATTGACCATACTATGAAAGCATACGACACAAAAAAATCAAAAGAACTTCTGCTGAATAAAATCAGACGGGATAAACGTCTTTTCGGTAAATACAGGTTCAGAAATGTACTTAAATATGCAGCCATAGTTATTTTTTCCGTCGGAATAGGATATATCATTCATCAACAAACGGCAAAAGAAGAAACGGTAGGGGCACCGATGCCCGTATCGAATTTCATTACTTTAGAACTTGAAGATGGAAACATAAAGGTCATTTCTGAAGATGGTACTTCTGAGGTTCGTGACGCCCTGGGGAATGTGGTGGGTAACCAAGTGGGTAATCAATTGGTATATAGCAATAAAGATAAGAGCCTTCCTGAAAAATTGGTTTACAACACGCTCAAAGTACCGTACGGGAAGCACTTTAAGCTGCAACTTTCCGATAGTACCATAGCTCATTTGAACGCTGGATCTTCATTGAAATATCCGATTAAATTTTTAAAGGGAAAAGAACGTAGGGTTTTCTTGACCGGCGAAGCTTTCTTGGAAGTAGCAAAAGATACCGAGCATCCTTTTATAATAAACGCAGATGATTTGAATATTAAGGTCTTCGGAACGAAGTTTAATATATCTGCATATCCGGAGGATGAAGTCAAAGAAGTGGTCTTGATCGAAGGTTCGGTCGGACTTTATGTCGGAGCCCAAGCATCCGATTCCGCTGCAACAACGGTATTGTCCCCTGGTATTAAAGGTCGTTACGACAATACACAAAAAAATATAACCACTGAACCTGTAATTACAAGCATTTACACTTCATGGGTACAGGGTGAATTGGTCTTTAGAAACATGACTTTTGAGAATATTCTCAAAAAACTGGAACGACAATATGATGTGACCATCATCAACGAGAATTCACAATTATCTTCCGTTGAATTCAATGCCAGTTTTGACGATATGCCGATAGGAAAAATACTGGAATATTTTAAAGGAGCCTATGATATTGATTTTACCATAATAAATGATAAAAAGATAATAGTAAATTAAAATGTAGCCTATGAAATAAAAGTCGAACAAAGAGGTCTGTCGACCGACAATCACTTTTTAGCATCCTATACAAAAAAATCGGAAAATGCGTCACCATTTCCCGATCGTGCAATAGTGATTAAACTAATTGAATAACCACAGTTAAACACCATAAAAATATGAAAAAACTTCTTGATCAAGAAAGAAGCTCCCATGGGATATTTAAACCAAGCTTAAAGATGAAACTTAGCATGTTGTTCATGTTCACGGTACTGCTGACCATGCAGGCGAACACCTCAAATGCCCAACGTACCAAAATAACGTTGAATTTGAACGATATATCCGTAGAAAGGCTAATTGATGAAATTGAAAGTAAGACCGATTTTCACTTTGTGTATCAGATAAAACAGGTCGACCTAAAACGCAAAGTGAGTATTAAGGTGAACCAAGAACTGGTTACGACTATTTTAGAGCGTATTTTTTCTGATACTAAAACCACACATAAGGTGGTGGATAACCAAGTATTTCTAAAAGAACGTATAGTTCCAACACCTTCAAATAGCGAAAAAAGCACACCTGACTTACCCGATTTACAAACGATTGTAACGGGTCAAGTAACTGATGAGAAGGGAACACCGCTACCCGGTGCGAATATTGTAGAAAAAGGAACCACCAATGGGGTTACCGCAGATTTTGATGGAAACTTTTCGATAGAACTTCTACAAGATGATCCCACACTGGTAGTCTCGTATATCGGTTTTTCTACTAAAGAAGTCCCGCTAAACGGGCAAACGACAATAAATGTTCAACTTTTGGAAAGCGCGGCAGGGCTTGATGAAGTGGTCGTAGTGGGTTATGGCGTTCAGAAAAAGTCTGATATCACCGGGGCCGTATCCAATATTTCAGAAGAAAAACTACAGAGTAGGCCGACCTCAAATTTTTCCGATGCATTACAGGGGAGAAGTAGTGGTGTACAAATACGACAATCCGGTGGTGATTTAGATGGTAAGTTTCAGATAGCCATCCGCGGGGTCGGTTCGGTAACAGGAAGCAATGATCCTTTGATCGTTGTTGATGGGGTTCCGTTGATAAGTGCTAGTTTTTCTACGATAAACCCCAAAGATATCGCTTCCATCGATATCTTAAAAGATGCTTCGGCCACGGCTATTTATGGTGCTAGGGCTGCCAATGGGGTAGTAATTATTACGACAAAAAAAGGCAAAGTAGGCAAACCACAATTGACCTACAGCTCAGATTTGAGTGTTGAGCACATATCGGAACGGTACGATGTAATGAGCACCGAACAACAAAGACTACTTTTTGTAGAAGCATTTAAAAATTCGAATAGAAGTACGGCCGTTTATGACGACCCCACCAATCCTATCTGGCAGGTTGATACAGATTGGCAAGATTTGGGCACACGCACCGGTATTCGGCAAATACATAATATCAACTACTCTGGAGGTACAGAGAATACGCAATACTCAGCTTCGGCGTCCTATCAGAATAGAACCGGTACACTTTTGAACACAGACCTAAAAACCTATTCGTTACGTACCAATTTGAGCACCCAAGTCAACGATTGGCTGAAAATCAGCACCAACATTACGGGTAGCTATCAACCTGAGAATTACTCAGATGGTGATGCATGGGGTGCTGCGGGCTACCGTGGTTTTGCATACCACCATAGTTATACACCGGCGTATGATGAAAATGGTGAGCTGACCAATATTAATACCGCATCAGCCCCTTATTTTGGAGCTAACTCCAACCCGTTGGTCCCACTACTATTACCTACACAAGAGCGAAATACGACTAGGTTGCTCGGTAACTTTCAAGCTAACATAAAACTTATTGATGGCTTGTTTCTAAACACGAATCTGGGTGGTGATTTAGTACGAATAGAAGGGTATAGCTATAATCCTATTTATGAAATAGGCCGAATGATCAACAATCAGGGTTCGGTAACGGTAAGTAATAATAATGATGCCAACTGGGTAGCCGATGCCACTTTAGATTATACTAAAGAATTCAACA
This sequence comes from Kriegella aquimaris, assembly GCF_900103215.1. GTDB lineage: Bacteria > Bacteroidota > Bacteroidia > Flavobacteriales > Flavobacteriaceae > Kriegella > Kriegella aquimaris. The sequence goes on along the minus strand of NZ_FNGV01000003.1, from coordinate 459,839 downwards.
AGCAAAGTTTAAAGTTGCTAGTTGGTGTTTCTGCACAACAGTTTTTACTGCGCAGAACGGCCGCATCGGGAACGGGGACAATCGATAACGCCCTGAACCAGTTATCTAACCAAACTAGTTTTAATAGTACGGGGAGTAATGTAAAAGGAGGTTTGGCATCTTCCTTTGCACGCTTGAATTATGGATATGACAATAAGTATTTATTGACGGCCACGGTGCGAAGGGATGGTTCTTCCCGTTTTGGACCTGATAAACGATATGGAACATTTCCTTCCGCATCGGTGGCATGGAGAGTTTCCCAAGAAAATTTTTTAAAGAACAGTACTATCTTGAACGATTTAAAATTCAGGGTTAGTTATGGTCTTACAGGAAATCAAAATATTGGAAATTTTGAATTTATTACCAAGGCGGCGCCTACACCTTATGTGTATGGTAATACGGTGGTGGTTGGTAACTCGGCTTCCAATATCGGTAACCCTTCGTTACAGTGGGAAGCAAATAAACAGTTGGACATCGGCGTAGATTTTGCCCTGTTCAAGAGTAGGGTTAGCGGTACCATTGATTATTATGATAAAAAGTCGGAAGACCTGTTGATTCAAAACCCGATTCCTTTAACCGCAGGAGTGCCCAATGCCCCCATTGTTAATATTGGGTCGGTACGTAATTCGGGTATTGAATTTGCGATTTATTCAAGGAACTTGGTCGGCAACTTTGCTTGGACTACCGATTTCAATATCGCCTATAATAAAAATGAAGTGTTGGACATTGGAACCAATTCCGCGGGAGAACCTTTGGAGATACCGGGGCAAAATATTCCATTATCGAATATTCCTTCCAACTTAACGGTTGCCGGACGTCCTGTAGGGGCTTTTAATATGTATATCTATGATGGGGTTTGGCAATTGGGCGAAGAAGCCGAAGCTGCTACTTGGTTCAACGCGGTACCTGGTGATCCTAGATATAAGGATATTAATGAAAATGGGGTGTTAGATGCAGGTGATCGAACTTTTGTCGGTAATCCACATCCGAAACTTATTGGTGGTCTAGACAATACATTTTCCTATAAAAATCTGTCATTGTCCATTTTTATGAACTTCGCAACAGGAAACAAATTGTACAATACGGCGAGAAACCTGCTTTCAAGAGGAGTTCCCTTTGTACAGAATTTTGCGGAAGCCTCGGATTTCTGGACCCCTGATAACCCTTCAGAAGTACCTAGGCCGTCACAAGGGGGTACCACAACAACCTTGGCGACTTTGGTTTCTACCAGATTCTTGGAAGACGCGAGTTTCCTAAGAGTTAAAAATGTGGCACTGACTTATGATTTGCCCAACAAAATTTTTGATAATTCTTTCATAGAAAGTGCGCAATTTACCTTTTCGGGCACCAATCTATTGACTTTTACCAAATACACAGGTTTAGACCCCGAAGCTTCAAGCAGGGAAAGTCTGTTGTCAGCAGGTATAGACTATACGCCTTATCCAAATACAAGGCAGTATAATTTAGGGGTCAAAGTAAGTTTTTAAATTAAATCAAGAATAAGATGAAAAATTATATAAAATATATAGGGCTATTTTTAATTGGCGCCACTTGTTTCAGTTGTAGCAATATTTTAGACCCAGAACCCGAAGGACAGGTAGCATTGGAAGAACTTTTATCTACCGAGGAGGGGCTTATTACAGGTGTAAATGGTGTTTACCAACCCTTGCAACCTATTTTTCAAAATACCATGATACAATTGGCCGGTCGTTCCAGTGACGATGGTTGGACATGGCGTAAAGAAACCGAATCTGATATTTTCAACATTGATGAATCATTCGGGTTGATACAGACCACTTGGGAGAATCACTACCAGGGTATTACCCGGGCAAATACCGTTCTAGAACGTATGTCTACAATTGAGGAGTTCTCAAGTGGAGAGATGAAAGCGTTAATTGAGGGGCAATCCAAATTTATGAGGGCTTTTTATTATTTCAATTTGGTAAGGTTTTATGGAGGTGTTCCCCTAATCATTGAAGAGATTAAAACACCCTCGGATGCAGAGTTACCGAGATCTTCGATCGAAGAGGTGTATGCCCAGATCAAACTCGATTTAAACGAAGCAATTACTTTGTTGCCGACATCCTATTCCGGAGGTAGTGGAAAGGAAGTTGGGCGGGCTACAAAATATGCCGCGATGGCTTTGCTGGCGACCGTAAACCTAGAGTTGGAAGAATGGAGTGCAGCGGTCAGCAACACTGAAGGTATTCTCGGAAATGGTAGCTTACTGGAAAACTATGCCGATAATTTTAACGGCTCTAATGAAAACGGTCCCGGTTCTATTTTTGAGGTGCAATACGGTGGCGAAACGGGAGCGACAACAACAACTTTACGAAATACGTTTGCCCCCGAAGCCATGCAGGGAGGTGCAGCGACCTTACCTACTGATGATCGGTTGAATGGCGAGGGCGGTAGTTTGTCTTCCGGGAATGGAATTGTACAGGAGTATGAGGAAGGGGACAAAAGGTTTGACGTGACACTTGCAGATTATGGTATAGACAACTTCCTTTTTCCTGATCAACCCAAAGGAAGCCTTCTGTTCGTAAACAAGTATTTGAACGATGTCGATCAACCACCGAACCAAAGTACTTGGAACTATCCTATCATACGATATGCAGAGGTGCTATTAATGCGTGCCGAGGCATTGAACGAAATAGGATATACAGCCAATGGCGAAGCCTTCGATCTTTTGAATGAAATTCGAATCAATGCCGGGCTTCCAGTTCATGATGCCACAACACTTACTTCGCAAGAAGAGTTTAGAATGGCAATAAGAAAAGAAAGAAGGGTAGAGTTGGCATTCGAGACCAAACGCTATTTTGATTTGAACCGATGGGGCATACTAGAAGCGCGTATTCAATTTCAAATGGATATTAAGGGCGAACTGACATTCCCTGGCAATCGGTTGATTTCTCATCCCGTTACGGGAAAATCGTATTTTTTATATCCGATTCCTTTGGTTGAATTTTCTAATAATGCCAATATTCAAGAACAAAATCCGGGGTATTAGTCTATTTCGAATAAACTTGAATTGTAATAATCAAAACACTTGAAGGTATGAGCAATAGCTTGGTCCGTGTGAGACTTAAAAGAATACCAATGGTCGTATGGATGTCACTCTTCGTGGTTTCCTGTGGCTCAAAAACATCAAAACCAGCAAATGAACCTATCAATGAGGTCAAAAAACCCAACATAGTCTATATTTTGGCTGATGACATGGGGTACGGTGATTTGTCAGCGCTCAATCCAGGATCGGGTATTCAAACTCCGAATATGGACAAAATCGTTGAAGAAGGCATGCATTTTACCGATGCACATTCCAATTCTGCAGTTTGCACGCCGACCCGCTATGGTATCTTAACGGGTCGGTATGCGTGGCGAAGTCGTTTAAAGGAAGGAGTATTGTGGGGCTATGACCCACCGCTTATTGAAGAAGACCGCACAACCGTTGCGTCATTTCTAAGTGCAAACGGCTATCAAACGGCTTGTATCGGAAAATGGCATCTGGGCTTGGGCTGGCATCCGGAAAATCCGGAAAAACCAATTGAGAAATATGAATGGGACAGGGTTTTTGAAAAAGATGCGAACAGTAATGTAGATTTTAGTAAACAAGTGAGCGGTCCGAATACATTGGGTTTTGATTATTCCTATATCATTCCTTCCTCATTGGATATGACACCTTACTTATATTTAGAGAATGAAAGGGCGACCGAATTGCCTACGGCTTATACCACTGGAAAAAGTCAAGCTAAAGATGGGAGAGGCGTCTTTTGGCGTGCGGGAGAAGTTGCCCCTAATTTTGACTTCCATAATGTGCTCGGTCATTTGACCGAAAAGGCCACTGATTTTATTGGGAAGCAAAAAACAGCAAAAGATCCGTTTTTCCTTTATTTTCCATTAACGGCACCTCATACCCCTTGGTTGCCCACTGATGAAGTAAATGGAAAATCGAAAGCGGGTCGTTATGGCGATTTTGTCACTCTGGTAGATATTACCGTGGGCAAGGTCCTACAGGCTTTGGAGCAGTCTGGGCAGGCTGAAAACACGCTCATTATCGTCACTTCCGACAACGGGTCAAATTGGACACCCGAAGACAAGCAACAGTATGAACATCGCGCTAATTATATCTATCGCGGACAGAAAGCTGATATTTATGAGGGCGGTCATCGCATTCCTTTTATTGTTCGCTGGCCAGGAAAAATAAAAGCAGGCAGTGTTTCCGATCAAGTTCTGTGTACTACTGATTTGTTGGCAACCCTATCGGGAATTGTCGAGAAAGATTTGCCTGAAGGCGCCGGGGAGGATAGTTATAATATGCTACCCGCGTTTACTGGAAATGCCCAAAAACCAATTCGTGATTATACCGTACATCATTCCTTAAATGGTTTTTTTGCGATACGAAAAGGTCCATGGAAACTTACAACTTCTTTGGGGTCGGGAGGTTTTACCAAACCTGATTTAATAGAATCTGAACAAGGGCAAGCGAATGCAACCTTATACAATTTAGAGGAAGATCCGCAGGAAACCGAAAACCGCTATGAAGAAAATCCTGAGGTTATCGAGGAGCTTATGGCCCTTCTAGACGATGCTCGAAAATGACATGAAATAGAGATATAAGGGTTTGCCGAACACTTTAATTTAGATGATTTTTTAATTCGATATCAGCCATGAAAAAATTACTTGAACTTTCTATATTTTGTATCCTAACAATTTTTCTAGGCGCTTGTGGAGAAAAGCAAGGAACAAAGAAAGAGGTAGCCAAGCAGAATGCAGATTCACCCAATATCATTATAATTTATGCCGATGATATGGGTTATGGTGATCTTAATATACAAAACCCCAATTCAAAAATACCGACGCCTAATCTTGATCAGCTAGCTTCGGAGGGTATGCGCTTCACTGATGCCCACAGTTCTTCGGGTATTTGTTCCCCAAGCCGTTATGCCCTGCTGACGGGCAAATATCATTGGCGAAAGCAACACGGTATCGTACAATCATTTGGAGAACCATTTTTTAATGATACAGACGTGACCCTTCCGCAGGTGTTACAAAAGTCAGGGTATGCTACGGCATGTATTGGAAAGTGGCATTTGGGGTGGAACTGGGAGTTCAACAACGAACCTTCGGGAGAGAAGATGCAACGTGGAAAAAAAATAAAATTCTATCAATCCCAAGATATAGATTGGAGCAAACCTATAGCTGGAGGGCCTTTGGACCGTGGGTTCGATTATTATTTTGGCGATGGCACCATAAATTTCCCTCCCTATGCATGGGTGGAAAACGATAGGGTTATGGAGCCCCCGACGGTGAATCAAAATATTCAAAACAGCAGCCACGCTACAAAAGAAGGAAACTGGGAATTTCGCCCCGGTCCCATGGTCGAGGGTTGGAACCCCTACGACGTACTGCCTACACTTACAAAAAAGGCTGTTGAATATGTAAATAATCAATCAAAAGATAAACCCTTTTTTCTATATTTTGCGTTGCCTTCGCCCCATGCACCTATCATTCCTAATGACGAGTTTATAGGAAAATCGGAAGCAGGCGGCTATGGTGACTTTATGGTACAGACTGATTGGGTAGCAGGGCAAGTGCTTAAAGCTTTAAAAGCAAAAGGTTTAGATGAGAACACCGTGGTTATCTTTAGTGCCGATAATGGTCCTGAAAAGTATGCTTTCGCGCGCGCCGAAAAATACGAACATTTTAGTATGGGTGATTTCCGGGGTTTAAAACGCGATGTATGGGAAGGGGGTCATCATGTACCTTTTATTGTAAAATGGCCGGGAAAAATTGAAGCAGGCGCGGTTTCTGACGAGGTAATATCGCAAGTCGACATCATGGCAACATTGGCGGCGGTAACCCAAAGTGAATTGCCAAAGGAAGCCGCACCGGACAGCTATAACTTATTGCCTGTTTTCAGTGGAAAGAATTATACTTCACCATTGCGGGAAGCTACGGTACATAATACTTTTGAAGATATATGGGGTTTACGTCAAGGGAAATGGCTCTATATCAATGCTCCGTCAGGCGAACATAGCAAAATGCCCGATTCTTTTAAAAAACTTCGAAATTATGAAGATTTTGAAACCGAAGGATTATTATTCGATATGGAGAACGACCCGGAACAGCGTTTGAATCTATTTACGCAGCATCCTAATAAAGTAGAAGAGCTGGACCAGTTGTTGAAAAAGTATCAGGAGCAAGGCTATTCCATTAATCGTTCCACTGTGCTGACAGAATAATTTATTTTTGATGTCTTGGACGTGAAAACTTCTGGTTAATAATTTATAAATAGCAAAGAATTTATGACGAAAAGCAGCCAATATAAAACAATATTCTTTTTTCTTGTTGCGATGTTTGCGTTGCACTGCCTTTCTGCCCAAGACATCAAAGAGGAAGAAAACGAGGGCGGCGATAGGCCAAATTTCATTCTTATTATGGCCGATGACCTAGGTTACGGTGACATCTCTTGTTACGGCAACACCATGATTAACACGCCGAACATTGATAAGTTGGCTTCCGAAGGAATACGGTTTACCGATTTTCATTCCAATGGAACGGTTTGCAGCCCCACACGGGCTGCTTTGATGACGGGGAAATACCAGCAGCGCACAGGTGTCTCGGGGGTAATCACGGCTGCCAATCACCGTAATGTAGGTTTGGCGATAGGAGAACTTACGATTGCCGATGAATTGAAGAAGTACGGGTATTCCTCAGGAATGTACGGTAAGTGGCATTTAGGTTATGCTCCGGAATTTAACCCAACCTTACAGGGGTTTGATAGTTTTAAAGGTTTTGTGAGCGGTAATGTTGATTATCATGGCCACATAGATCAAGAAGGGTATGTTGACTGGTGGGAGGGTGCCGATTTAAAAGCTGAAGAAGGCTATACAACAGACTTGATAACGCAATATGGCGTGAATTTTATAAAAGAAAACAATCCTCAAATTACAGGGAAACCTTTCTTTTTATACCTGCCACATGAGACGCCACATTATCCGTATCAAAAGCGGATCGATAAGGCCGTTCGCAAAGTTGGGGTGCGAGGGACGGCGTCAATTCCCCAGGACAGCATCGCCAATGTTTATAAAGAAATGGTCGAGGTGATGGATGAGGGCATTGGACAAATAATGCAAACACTCAAAGAAACGGGGCTTGATACCAATACAATCGTCATCTTCTGTTCTGATAATGGAGCTTCTAAGAACGGAAACAATGGGCGGTTAAAAGGATTTAAGGCCGAAGTTTATGAAGGTGGTCATCGCGTACCGGCCATTGCTTGGTATCCGAACAAATTTAAAGAAGGTACAATAACTGACGAACCTGTTATGACCATGGACTTCTTACCTACATTTCTTGATTTTATAGGAGAAAAACCAGAAAGCGAAGTAATTGACGGAATAAGTATTAAAAACCTGCTCTTGAAGGGGAAAGCACTTCCGAAGCGCGATTTATTTTGGAGTTTTAAGAACGATAATGCAATTCGCAGTGAAAACTGGAAGCTGGTATCCATTCAAGAGTCCGACACAGAAAATGTAGCTTTGTACGATTTATCCGAAGATATCGGTGAAACATATAATATGGCTGAATTAAGACCTGATTTGGTAAACGTGCTAAGGCAAAAATTAGGAAATTGGCAAAAGAAAGTTCGGTATGGAGTCAAGGAAGTTTCGAACTAGTCTGCATCCTTTTTATCATTTTATTTCGGGCTCATTCTTCCATAACTTTTATAAGTTCTTCGATCTTTTTCAACCGGGGAATATATTGGGTTTTTACTCTCCATTTTCCCCATATATACGTAAAAACTCCAGTACTAATTGTAACAACAAACATTATGGCGATCATCTTATTATTAAGTTTTCCTGCCAGTATGGGGCCAAAAAGAAACAGTATTACACTAAGAATAGTGGGTAGAATATACCAGTAAATTGCATTGTCACCCCACTTTTTAAGCATTACTAGATAGTTTCTAGATTCATATAGGTAATCCAAATAATTTTTCGTCAAGTTAGTAGGTTTCTTTCGCTTCCACTCCTTAAGTTTAATAAAGTACCAAATACCCCAAATAACAATTAGAATCGATGCAATTTTTGAGAGTACAAAAGGAACGAAGTAGATGTAAAAAAGAAACACAGGAATGGCGATTATCATCGCCACTTGCTCTATGAGTATACCGTGTTTCACTAACTTGTTAAAACGGCTTAAACTCGATTGCATTTCTAACATCAACCGCGATTTATCAAACTTTATCTGCTCCTCCATGGGGGAAGATTGCCAAATTTTAATCAGTTCGTCTTCCATCATGCTATTTGAATTATACAGTTCAACAATTTTTTCTTGATGCGTTTTACTTTTACTGCCACATTATTTTCCGATAGTCCCAAAATTTCGGAAATTTCTTTATAGCGAACCTCTTCCAAATAGAGCGTAATAACTGCCTTTTCGGCTTCATTCAATTTTTTGATACAGCTTTTGAGATGCGCTAATTTCTCTTGTTCTCCATAATCCTCTTTCGTAGGGATAAATTTGGCAATCGTAATACTGTCCATTTGAATAAACTGCTTTTGTTTTTTGTTTTCCTTTGAGCGAAAACGAAGACAAACATTCAGTGTTATTCTGAACATCCAGGTACCTATTGAAGATTTCGATTCAAAAGTTTGCATTGACCTCCATATTTGCACCAACACTTCTTGAAAAAGATCCTTGGTGTCATCGGCATCTTTGGCATAAACCGAACAGATTCGCAATAGTTTCTGTTGATTTTGCTCTAAGGCGTTTAAAAAGGTTTTTTCGAGTTCTTTGCTCATTGGTCTGGCTTGTTACTACTTATTTAGTTACGAGCATTTTAGAAATATGACAAGGTAGACGATAATTTTTTGGTTATTAGATATCCTGTTTTGAAGCAAACTGGGTGCTGCCACCAAATTTAGTTGCTGTACACTAAAGGGAGTGATTGAGAATAATCAAGCTGAAATTAAATTTTCACATAACCAAAATGATGATGGAATGTGCTTTGTACTTGAACAAAATAATTGGTAATTTTTCACGATAATTCTTTTATGGAAAATAATGTATTTGAGAATGTTTGATTACAACAAGAAGAACCAATGATAGCAGCGGAGGCAAAATTAAAGGAACGAATTAAAGAACTTACCTGTCTTTACGAAGTAACCTCAATTATCGTTAATTGTGATTACACTGAAATTCGGGTGGCTTTAGAGGCTATCGCCGCAAGTCTGCAAAAAGCTTGGCAGTATAGTAAAGACACCTGTATTTATATAGATACCGAAAACTATACGATTACTACCGAGAAAGAGAAAGTAAACCAAGTGTTCCTTGAGTCTAAAATAACTGTTTTTAATAAAGAGAAAGGAAAATTGAAGGTTGGGTATCCTTCGTCGAAGTATAATATCAAAGACTTTTTGGAGGAAGAACAACAGCTTCTTGACAATGTAGCTCTTGAAATCGGTAATCTTTTGGAAAGAAAGGAAATCAAGGAAAACGAGGTATTGATCAAAAGACAAGTAGAACAGTCAGACCGCTTACGGATTTTGGGTGAAATTACTGCCGGCATCGCCCATGAACTTAATACACCACTTGCCAATATATTAGGATTTACAGAACTTTTGAAAGATAGTATTCCCTCGGGAAGTCAGGCGTCAAAAGACCTTGAAAAAATCATCAACAGCGCTATTTACTCTCGGGAAGTAGTGAAAAAGTTGATGTTCTTTGCCTGCGAAATGCCACAACAAAAAAGTTTGGTCAATATAATTCCGGTAACCGAAGATGCTATTGCCTTGCTTAATGCCCTTCTTAAGACAAATAAGGTAAAATGTAAGTTTAAGTCAGGTGAAGAAAATGTACTGCTCAAAATTGACAAAATTCAATTGACCCAAGTGCTGTTCAATTTGATTATCAACGCTATATATTTTTCTCCCGAAGGTAGTACGATTACTATCGAAATCATCGATAAGCCCAATCAAGTACTTGTTCAAATTACGGATGAAGGAACTGGAATACCTGAAGCTATTGAAGATAAAATTTTTGAACCATTTTTCACGACTAAACCCTTTGGCGAGGGTTCAGGATTAGGGTTGAGTGTGGTACACGGCATAGTGAAAAGCCATCAAGGAAGCATAATCCATCGGCCAAATAATCCACAAGGCACTATATTTACCATTACATTTCCTAAATTATAGAACATATGGCTTTGCATAAAGAAAATATATTGATTGTAGACGATGATGTTCATATTCTAGAATTGTTACAACGCCACTTGCGGTCACTAGAGTATCACACCTACAAGGCTATTTCTGTAAAACAGGCTTTATATATTTTGAAGGATACCGCTATTGATTTATTGATTACCGATATTCAAATGCCTGAAGTTGATGGGCTGCAATTGTTAAAGTACACGGCCGAGCATTACCCCCATATTCCTAAATTAGTGATTACGGGCTATCCTTCGATTGACGGAGCTTTAAATGTAATAAAGTCGGGCGCCATTGATTATTTGACCAAACCTTTTACCAAGGAAGAATTAAAGCAAGCGGTTTCAAAATCTTTTGAAAGTAGGCAGAATAGAAAGCCTGAATCGAATAGTAATGTAGCACCGAAAAACCCGCTTTATGCCGATATGATCGGCCAATCGAAAGCATTCGGCAAGGTTACAGACATCATAGAGCGCGTAAAAGACAATAGGGCAACGGTCTTAATCGAAGGGGAGAGTGGTACGGGAAAAGAGTTGGTCGCTCGGGCCATTCATTATTCGGGCAAGTATGCGCGAGCGCCTTTTGTCGCCGTTAATTGTGGAGCTATACCCGAAGGGTTGCTCGAGGCCGAACTTTTCGGTTACACTAAAGGAGCATTTACTGGAGCCCACGAAAATAGAAACGGTTTCTTTCAGGCCGCGAACCATGGAACTCTTTTTTTAGACGAGATAGGTAGTGCTTCACTGGCAGTACAGACAAAACTGCTGCGTGCACTACAGGAGAAAAATATAACTAAAGTAGGGTCGCAAAAAGTAGAAAAATTAGATCTTAGAATTATCGCAGCAACAAATAACAATCTTTTAGAAAGTATTTCCGATAAAAAGTTTCGGGAAGACCTGTATTATCGTTTGACTGTTGTGCAGATAAACGTACCACCACTTAGAGAACGGAAGTCAGATATTCCCCTTTTGGTAGACCGGTTTACAAAAAAATATGGAGTCGAGTACAAGGATCGTATTGTAAAGGTCACACCAGAAGCAATAGAGGTGTTGCAACGTTACGATTGGCCGGGAAATATTCGAGAGTTGGAAAATGTGATTCAACGCGCCGTTATTATGTCCGACGGAAAGATTGATGTAAAAGACCTTCCTGAAAGCCTAAAATTTAAAATTGAATTTCCTGAGAATTCATTTGCACCCTTAAAGGAAATGGAAAAGGAATATATACAACGTGTACTCTCCGCGACGAATAATAACAAGACGAAGGCTGCCGAAATATTGCAAATAGACCGTAAGACACTTCGCGAAAAATTAAAGTAAGTTACTGGGGTAAAAATACCCGTTCGGGTAGAAACTCCTCACTTCCTTTATTTATTTATTTTAATTTATTCTTCATAGATAGCTGATATTGAATTAATTATGATTCTGTGTTTCTAATAGCAGTTTTTGGGCATGCTACTTGCCTTAGAATGATTGTGATGTAAAGTTAGTATTTTTTCAGCCTTGCATTTAAGGAATTATTTTATGAAATACGGCAGTTTGATATTTGAGAAAAAGGACTATGTAGAGACAAAAAGGTTGCTCTACTTTGGTAAATATTATGAAGATTATGCCCACAAACATTCCCTTGACAGATTAAAGGAAAATCTTGACATGGCGCTGGTTTGTGATGAAGTCGATATGCCCGATGATGTGGTGCGTCTCCATTCAAAGGTAGCTTTACTTTCGAATACTGGATGGAACAGAACTGTTGAATTGGTTACACCTTCGGAATATGGAATGGAAGGTGATCAAATTTCGGTTTTTTCTGCATTGGGGTCTTCAATCATTGGTCTTGCAAAAGGCGATGCCGTGCCCCATGGCTTTCCTTTGGGTATAGACTCTTTAAAGATAGTAGGTGTCGAGCAGGCTATATTTTCAAGTAACCCGTAATCCAAAAAAGAAGTTTAGTTAGTTTGGTTGTTTTATCCGCTCGGCCTTTCAGTCCAATGGTTTTTCGAAGCTATGAAACGTCGAGTGGATTTTAATAGAAATGCCAAGCTAAAACAAAACAGACCACTCCAAGACAAACGATAAAGCGATAAAGATTTACTTGAGATTATTGTGTAGTAAAGTACTGTCTAGGTCTTGAGTATAAACAATTAAAATCTATTTTTTTTGAAATTATGTTAAGGTTTAAAAAACAAAAGTCATGGAGAAACAAAATAGAAGCATATGTACCACATGCTACAATCAATCATTCTGTGTGCTTACTACAGATAAAAGTGATATAACATCTTGTAGCGAATATGAAAACAACGTCGACTTCAAATTTGAATCAAAGAGACGTTTTGATAAACTAAAAAAAGTAGGAAGACGTAATCCGTACAAAACGGGGAAACAATTCGCCTAATATAGAGCTATGATAACAAAAACATTGAAAAAGCGCCTTAAACGCAAGCAAGGGATGTTGGATAATGTTATGCGCCAGTTCGATAACGCCGCAGAGATTATTGATTTAAACCCTAATATTCGAAAGATTCTGGAAGTCACGAACAATGAACTTGTAGTGCATTTTCCCGTTCGTATGGATAATGGTGAAGTCGAAGTTTTTAAAGGATATAGGGTACAACATAATAATGCCTTGGGTCCCTACAAAGGAGGATTACGCTATCACCCTACCGTCGATATCGACGCGGCCAAAGCCTTGGCCATGTGGATGACTTGGAAAACATCATTGGCCGGTTTGCCTTATGGCGGTGCTAAAGGTGGCATTCAATTAGATCCCTTTAAATATTCCCAAGCCGAATTAGAACGTATTACACGAAGGTTTACGTATGCCTTAGGTGACAATATCGGTCCTGAACTCGATATTCCGGCTCCTGATGTGAATACCAATGCGCAGACGATGGCTTGGATATTGGATACGTTCATGTCTACAAAAGCACCTGCTGAACGTTCTAAAAACATGCATGTAGTCACGGGGAAACCCATAGGGGCTGGCGGTTCGTATGGGAGAGACAGGGCCACGGGTTATGGGGTGTTTCTGAGCATAAAGTTTTGGGCCGAGCATAAAAAGGTGTACTTAAAAGATAAGAAATTCATCGTTCAAGGTTTCGGTAACGTAGGTTATTGGGCCGCCCATTTTTTGGAAAAAGCTGGGGCATCACTGGTAGCGGTACAAGATGCTTACGGTAGTATCGCGAATGACAATGGAATAGGGGTAGAGGCGCTTTTTGAATATGTACAAGGTAATAAAAATGGCATTGTCGGATTTGCGGATACCATGCCTATTGACAATTCCGAATTCTTTGCGTTAGATTGTGATATCTGTATTCCTGCTGCATTGGGCAATCAGATTACTGCCGAAAATGCACCAAAGGTAAAGGCGTATTTAATTGCGGAAGGAGCCAATGGGCCTACAGATGTCGAAGCCGAAAAAGTACTATTGGAGAACGGGGTTGAAATTATTCCTGACATTCTCTGTAATTCCGGAGGGGTCATTGGTAGTTATTTTGAATGGTTGCAAAACAGAAACGGGGAAATTTGGCAGTTAGAGGAAGTGATGGAGAAGCTCGAAAAGAAGTTGCGCACATCTTTCGATAAGGTCAGGGAAATTTCAAATGAGCGAAAAGTAGATATGCGAACGGCCGCTTTCATAATCGCAATTGAGCGCTTAGAGCAAGCCTACAAGCAAAGGGGAATTTTTCCATAGAATTTATAGGAACAATAAAAAATGCTTCCAATTGTGGAGGCGATTTAAAAAGGCCGACGCTTCAAGGTATATTCCGATTGTAATTCACAATCGGAATATATCTTGAAGTGGACAAGGCTCGATATGAGATATCAAATAATTAATGGTTGAACATTGAAAACAAAAATTATGAAGCACGGTAGTTTAGTCATAGAAAAAAGAGAATATGTCGTACTAAAAAAACTGATGAATCTTTCAGGATATTATAAAGATGCGACGCTAGCAAAATCAGTAAGAAAATTGGTCGGGGAGCTTGAGTCTGCCAAGATATTGGATGAAAACGAAATGCCTGGCGATGTTATCCGCTTTAATTCGATAATAGAAATTGTTTCAGATAAGGGATGGGAGAAAAGTTTTCAACTGGTAATGCCCACAGAAAGTGATGTTCGAAACAATAAAATTTCAATATTGACTCCTATGGGAGCCGCTGTAATGGGATATGCCGAAGGTGATACTGTAACATGGGAGTTTCCTTTGGGAGAACAACAACTTACGATACAGCGCGTAGAGCAGCAGAACAAACATATAAATGTAAATATGGTTTTATGAGTAATTCAAAACTTTTTTACCACCACGAGTCCGACAGTCGTATTATGCTAAAAAAAGATAGTGCAGAACTTAACGATTGGGCCGATAACCTGGAATATATAAGTGAAGAGTTAGCGTATTTTTCAGAAATCGAAGACCGTATTTTGAACGATTCGAATATATACCTGCAGTTGCAGGAAATACGTCGGGAGAATACATTGATATCAGGAACGGTATACCGTTACGAAACTTCGATGCGGAATGCGGTTGAATGTGATAATATGGCCTGTGACTCATACTATCTTCATAATCACGAAAAACATCGAGAACTCTATAGAGACCACCTTAAGAAATATAGGGCTCTAAAAGCAAAGATGTTATCCAAGATTTTGCTATTGGCAAAACCTTAGATTTTATCTTTAAAATACTCGCCGGCTTGTAGCTATTTTTTCAATTGTGCTGTTAATAGACCGCTGGGCAATGCCTATGGGGTTGTACGATTTATTTCGTGGATGACAAAGAATTACATACTATATGGGGTGCTGTATTTCTGGGAATTGTTATTCTAAATCATCGGAAGCCTGAATCAATTGAGCACTCAAATCAGGTTTATCCATGCCTTTATCCAAAGGGTACATTGGTCTTTTTATTCGTTTATGACCTAAGCGTTCGAGGTCTTGATCAACCCCACCTGGGGTCAAGGCCATGACCCAATCACCCCTTATGTCATAAAGTTCTGGAACGAGATAACCAATTTTAACTACCACGACGTCCGCTGCCTTGGGGTTTAGATTAAGATCGGTAAAATCTTTAATATGGTGGTAAGGTTTGCGTTTTTTGGTAACAATAACATTGACACTTCCAATCTTTACGACCACTTCTACTTCAGCATCGCGGTCACCTTCATTAATTGCGGTAACAGTTCCGTTCAGCTGCAAGGGAGGGGCAAAACGGTCGTCGACTTCGGCCCCTGCCATGGCAGAAATTTTTCCGCCTACACCGACTTTTTGAGCTTCGGCCACCAGCAGGGGACCAGGGATTGAAGCGTAGATTAATGAAGGACCATCTTTCGATTTAAATTCTGGTCGAGCAAGTATTTCCTTCAGCGTCCAAGTTACATCGCCTGAACCACCCGCGGTAGGATTATCGCCCATGTCGCTGATCATAAAAGGTTGTTCTTTACTGTTTAGTGCCATTTGAATACTCTCATTCAAGGTCGCAACCGGGGCAACGAATTCGAACTCTTGGCGTACCTCCCAGAAGGCCTCGGCCAATTTTTCGGCTCCCGAAACAACTTTCTCCTTATCGTCACCGGTAACCATAACAACCGCATGGTTTCGGGGTTCATCGGCCCAAGCGTAACCGATCCATATGGCCGCATCGATAACACCTTTTTGGTCTGCTACCGAGGGAACTTTTGCGTATAGACTTTTTCCGGGTTCTATTCGGGTACTTGTTTTTTCACCCGGCAATAAGATGGGAACCGGTATCCAGGCTTTGTATTTCGGTTTCCCCATGTTGTTTTCCAAACGGTCCAATAAGTTGGTGATGGCTCGTTCTTTTGATTCCAAAGCATCTTCATGCGGCGCCATACGGTAACAGGTTATCAAGTCGGTATGTTGTGCCAAACGTTCGGATACATTACCGTGCAGATCCATCGAGGTAGAAATTAGTACCTCTGTGCCAACGATTTCTCGAATACGTTTGATCAAGTCTCCTTCGGCATCTTCAAGTCCGACCACGCTCATGGCACCATGAATATCAAAAAAAAGTCCGTCGTATGGTCCGTTCGCCTTGAGCATTTTCAAAGTTTCTCCGACCATTGACTCATAGGCTTCTCGGGTAACGATACCACCTGGCAACGATTTGCCAAGCAAGGTAGGTATCCATTCCGCTCTTTTTCGAATATTGGAACCCTCGGCAAAAAAAGGATAGCGTCCAAAAATCGAATCCCCGATTCGGGCATGAAAGGCCTCTTCATGGGTTTGGGCGGGAGAAAAGGTACTCGACTCTATACCGAGGCCCGCTATGGCGATTCGCGGAAGTGTTTTTTGAGTTTCAACATTCTTGCTATTTTGCTTACAACTTAAAAAAAGAAGTACTACCAAAAAACTATAAAACAATCTCTTCATATAGGAAATATTAGGTGTTTGAGAAAAACACGTTTTGTTCGCTTATGGCCTAAAATTAGGCAATTCAAGAACTAATGCACGATTTTAAAATCTGAAAAGGCAGTTTGAGATAAAAACTGCTGCCTGAATATAATTCGTGTAAAAAAGAGTGGTTAAAAATGGTAATATGGCAATACTATGAAATCAAAGATGCTCTCTACCTTGAGTTTTCAGCTGTTTTATTCCATAAACTTAATTATTATCACATCCCCCTGCCATTTTTCCCCCGTCGGAAATGGTTACTTTTGAATTTCAAAATATCGAAAATTTGAAAAACGGCAAGATTAAAAATATTAAAAAGCAATTATTGTCAGATAATTGGTATACCCTCAACAAGTTTACTTTTGATTACCAAAAGGAAGATGGCAGTTGGGAAACACAACAGCGAGAGGCTTATGACAGAGGCAATGGAGCAGCTATTCTTTTATATAACAAAAAGAAGGGTGCGGTTTTGTTGACCCGACAATTTCGTATGCCTACCTATGTCAATGGTAATGACGACGGTATGATGATTGAAGTATGTGCCGGACTGTTAGACGGTGACAACCCTGAAGATTGCATTAAAAAAGAGGTTGAGGAAGAGACAGGATATCTTATTAATGATGTTCA
This sequence comes from Kriegella aquimaris, assembly GCF_900103215.1. Classification (GTDB taxonomy): domain Bacteria; phylum Bacteroidota; class Bacteroidia; order Flavobacteriales; family Flavobacteriaceae; genus Kriegella; species Kriegella aquimaris. Next base: position 442,549 of record NZ_FNGV01000003.1, on the reverse strand, counting down.
AAAGGTTTATGAATCCTACATGTCACCAGGTTCGGTGACCGAAATTTTACATCTGTTCATTGGTGCCTACGAAGACAGAATGAAAGTTGGCGAAGGAGGCGGAGCTGATGATGAGACCGAAAACATCGAGGTTTTGGAGTATTCCTTTGAAAAAGCCCTAAAGTTAATTGAAGCTGGCGATATTAAGGATGCCAAGACGATTATGTTATTGCAATATGCCGCAATAAATAAAATTTTAGATTAACGTCATTGTGATGATTCCGGCAGAGATGCAGGGCGATGCAATCTGTTGAACCTAGTGCGATGTTCAATGGATCGCTTGGTCGCTATCGTTTCTCGCAACCTCTTGTTCCAATCAGTATTGCCCATCAACTTGTGATACCTTCTGTTTTGTTATGGTAGCCTATTCACTCTTGGTGTACACTACTTGCCCATCAAAAATAGTCATCTCGATTTCGGTGTTTAGAAACTCCGCTTCCGGTACGGTCATCAAATCTTGGCTATAAATTGTCAAATCAGCAAGTTTTCCAGGGGTAATGGAACCTTTAATATCTTCTTCAAAAGCCCCATAGGCGGCATCTAAAGTGTAAGATTTTAAAGCCTGTTCCCTGGTCATTTTTTGTTCAGGTTCATAGCCTCCCTCAGGGGTGCCTTTTAAAGTTTTTCGACTTATACTGGCATACAGGCTTGCAATCGGGTTCAACGGTTCGACGGGTACATCTGTACCATTTACAATTGGTATTCCACTTTTCAATAGGGATTGCCACATATAGGCCCCTTCTTTGATTCGCTTTTCGCCCAACCGGTCAATGGCCCAAGGGCGGTCTGATGATAAGTGCACCGCTTGCATGGCAGGGATTACCCCTAGAGCTACAAAACGGGGAATATCAGCGGGATTTAAATGTTGGGCATGTTCGATTCGAAACCGATGATCAGTAGTCAACCCGGGCAGTTCGGAAAAAGCGGATTCGTAATTGTCGAGTACTTCTCGGTTGGCCCGATCGCCAATGGCGTGCGAGCAAACTTGAAAACCGTGTTTTAATCCATTAAGGGCAGTTTCTTTTACGATGTGCATAGGCAGGGTTTCGTGACCAAAGTGTCCGGGTCTGTCGGCATAGGGTTCTAAAAGCCATGCCCCTCGGGAGCCTAATGCCCCATCGCAACTTAATTTTATAGCGCGAATTGTTAATAAATGGTCCGGGTCAATTAACGGTCCTTTTTCATACCATTCGCCGAGTAGTTCTTTGTCCCCACCGCCCAACATCGCATACAATCGGACTTTCATTTTGTTTGCCCTCTTCATTTGGTCGTAGAGCGCAAGGGTCTCTCGACCAATACCTGCATCATGAAAGCCGGTAATACCATTTTGATGGCAAGCGGCGATTGCCAATTCAAATGCTTTGGCATTTTTTTCGGGAGTGCTCCGGGGAATATATTTTCCAATCAAACTTACAGCCTCCTCGGTAAAAATTCCTGTGGGCCTTCCCAACCCATCACGCATGACTTCGCCACCTTCGATTTCAAGCTTGTCGATACCATCTTTCGGCAAGATTTCAATGCCCGCGATTTCCATGGCCTTGGCATTGACAAAACCTGCATGGCCACTGGCATGGCTTAAGTATACGGGATTGTCAGGCGAAATCTCACTGAGACGATAATGCGTCTGAAAGCCATTTACCATGTCTTTGGGCATTTCTGTCCACTTACTTTGATGCCAACCTCTACCTATAATCCATTCGCCAGGTTCCGCGTTTTTGACGCTCTCCGCTACGGCATCGACAATTTCTTGATAGCTCGTGGTGTTCATAAGGTCTAGATTCAATTTATTGTACCCGAGTCCCATAAAATGCCCATGACCCTCAATAAGACCCGGAGTCATGGTTTTGCCCTTTAGATCGATTACTCGGGTTGCATCATCTTTATACGCCTCGGCTTCGGAAAGGCTACCGGCAAACAAAATTTTGTTGTCTTTTGTGGCGACTGCCTCAACAGTGGCTTGTGTTGAATCGACCGTGTAAATCGACCCTCCATAAATGAGTAGCGTAGCGGATTCTTTATTTGGGGTTGAACAAGCCGTTAGAAGAAGGAAGCTTATTACAAAATTCCAGAAAATTGATTTATTTAAACACATACGTATACTTTTTAATTACTGAATCTACAATCTTTGTGACATGGCTTGCTCGCGGCTATCGCTTCCCGAAATTCGGTCTTCCAATTATTAATACGTATCCCTTATTTCTTCAAAAATAGTCTGCATCCGTTGCTTTTCTTCGGAGGATGGATGTAAGAAGTGATTGTTCATAAAACTGAATATTAGTGTCTTGCCAGACTTTGTCAATAAATAACCACTGACACAATGATTGTTTCCAAGGCTTCCGGTCTTTGCATAAATATAAGGCTCCGGATTGCCGGGATACCAATTCTCCAAAGTTCCCGAAACCCCACCGGCCGGAAACAAAGCGAAGAGGCGTGCTCTCGAAACATCTTCGTATATTTTTGTAAGTACATGAACCAAAGATTTTGGGGAGAATAGGTTATATCGCGATAATCCAGAGCCATCGACCCATCTTGGCGGTTGCTGCAGGTCAGTTAAATAATTCGTTAGAACATAATTCCTACTTTTTTGACTGTCCAAGGTATCCGAGAGGGTAGAGGATGCAACCAATAACAACTGCTCTGCTAAAAAGTTATCACTTTCTTGCATCATTCTTTTATATACCGAATCTGTGCTTATACTGTACAATACTTTTCGCTCTCCTTCGGGCATTTTCTTCGCTAAAGTCAATTTGTTTTTGACGACTTTTTGTAGCAGCGATAGGGTTAATGTTGTATCTACTATAAAAGGAACTTCCAAGGTATCTTTCCGAGAACCATCAAAATAGAATAGATTTTCCGATTGCTCTCGATTGACCGAATAATTTATAGGTACTACTTGGGTTTTAAAATATTCGGGTCGTGCTACCAAATTTTCTTGATTAAAGAGTGTAAGTACGTTTCCGTATAATGGCAATGCGCTACGTTCCGCGGAATAGTACCAATCATAATCGTCCCATGACCACCCAGGCCCGAATTTTTCTTCCTGAAAATTAGTAAGATGAATGGAAATATTTGGGAACTGGTTTAAAAATTGGATTGCCGTGCTATCATTAAAATAGGGGTGTAAAAGGGTTGGGTCACCAGTGCCTTCGATATATAGGGTGTCGTTTTCATTTACATATTTTAAAGAAGGCATCTTTTCAGGAAGCAATTGCATGGCGGTATAAAGAGTAAAAATTTTAGTGTTGCTGGCAGGGGTGAAATATCGATCACTATTGTAATCGAACAAAGTGTCCTTTGTAAACGCATCTACGGCCAAGAAACCCGTAAATTGATTATTATAGAATTTAGAATTCAGTGTATCGGTTATTTTTTTGTTGATTTTCCTTTTTGTACTGGCACAACTTGATAAAATAAACAAAACCAGTAGGTTACATAAAAAAACTCTCATAGTGCTGTATTACATGATTCAATTATTACCTGAATTTCGTACAATTTAACACGAATTTATCTAATTTTTAACGTGCAGGTGGCAATATCATATACCTTTTGATGTTTAACTTTACTGTAATTAAACAACTAATAAAAACATTTTGGATTATGGCTGGAGCTATGCTTGAGTATACCAAAACCGTGCTTAAAAAGGTTAGTTTTGACACAAAGTTATTTTGTAAAGAGCTTAAAAAGGCAATATCACGGTTGTTGCCCGATGAAGTAGAAGAACTGAAACTCTGGTTACAACAATTTATAGACGATAAACCAGAATTACAACAAAGCCTTATATTATTAAAGGCATAAAAAAAAGAAGCCACTTGAATCAAGTGGCTTCTTTTTTTATTGTTAGCGTTTGGTTGGTTCTTCAATCACTTGGATTATTTGACCAGTGCTGGAACTTTTTTATTCCATATGTGAGAATTCGTAATCGACGATGAAGGCATCCAATAATTGACTTTCATATTCACAAAAGCAAGATGTAGTCGTTTATTTGCTGACCGGACTGATAATGTTGACATCTTGAAAGGCAATTGCGCCCCTCACAATTCCTGAAATGGTATCCTTCAAGGCATTGGTAATATGTATTTTAAGTTCCTTTTTATGATAAATAAGGCTTACTTCCCGAGCTGGACTAGGACTATTGAAATATCTCAGGTTCTGTTTTTTAGAGGCATCAAGGGCCATTGTATTTAAGTATGGTAACAAAGTCATTCCAAGGCCTTCATTGGCCAAATTGATCAGTGTTTCAAAACTTCCGCTTTGTAATTGAAACCGCTCTTCCGCATAGTTTTTAGGCGCATTGCACAAGTTTATGACGCCATCACGAAAACAGTGGCCATCTCTTAACAACAAGATATCGCTGATGTCGAGATCCTCCGGATTTAGCTTTTCAACCTTCGCCAAACGATGGTTGACCGGCACATAGCCTACAAAAGGCTCATAATACAACGGACGTTCCTTTATAAACTCAATGCCAAGAGGAGTGGCGGCAATTGCTGCATCTAAATGACCGTCTTGTATATTGCGAATCAAATTTTCAGTACTCTGTTCTTTGATTATCAGGTTGACTTTAGGATAGGCTTTTATAAAATTCTTCAAAAACATTGGAAGCAAGGTCGGCATGATGGTGGGTATGATACCCAAGGTAAAATCTCCCCCTATAAACCCTTTTTCTTGATCTACCACGTCTTTGATCCGTGCCGCCTCATTGACAATATGTTTCGCTTGAGCCACGATTTTTTTTCCTACTTCGGTAATCGATATGGGTTTTTTGCTCCGGTCGAAAATTAGTACGTCGAGCTCATCTTCAAGCTTCTGAACTTGCATACTTAACGTAGGCTGGGTAACAAAGCTTTTTTTAGCAGCTACCGTAAAGTTTTGATGTTCTGCAACGGCCAATACGTATTGTAGTTGGGTTATGGTCATACATGATAATTTTAGGCTATAAAAATATAAAAACTATCGATAAAGGTTATGGAGAAAACCGTCTTATATTTCTTAATTTTAAAGTGAATTTAAAGGAACAAAGATGAAACTAAATAGTATTGGCTTAAGTGCTGAAAAATCAGGAGAATTAAGTGAAGATTTGAACCAACTTTTGGCAAATTTTCAAATTTATTATCAAAATCTAAGAGGCATTCATTGGAATATAAAAGGGAAACGTTTTTTTGAACTACACCCGAAGTTCGAGGAACTCTATAATGGTGCAAATCTCAATGTAGATGAGATTGCTGAAAGAATTCTGACTTTAGGAGGTGTTCCACAGCATACTTTCAAAGATTATATTGAAAATTCAAAGGTTCCTGTTGGTAAAAATGTTACCAAAGATGAAGATGCCATTCGATTGATCGTTGATTCTTTAAAGGAACTGTTGGTCATTGAGCGTCGAATTCTTGATGCTTCCGATGAATCGGGAGATGAAGGGACCAATTCCATGATGAGTGATTTTATCACCGAACAAGAAAAAACGGTTTGGATGATGAAAGCTTGGTTGGCCGAGGAGATTTAATTGATTGCATTTTTAATGTGAGAGGCGCATCAGGGTAAGAACCCTGATGCGCTTTTTTATTTAGAAACTTTCGGGATAAAAAGTAGACCACCATATAGCAATTGACATTAAACTTGTGCTGATAATCGATTTTAGGTATCTTAATCAACAAATTGATTGATTATACTTTATGAAAGATATTGAGCTGGGGCAAATTCAAAAAATGCTACATCAACAGGGTTATATAGGTGACGGCTCCATCGCGATGTCGATTTTCCTCGCTATGAAACTAGAGAAACCATTACTTATCGAAGGTCCCGCAGGTGTTGGTAAGACCGAAGTAGCCAAAGTAATGGCCAAAGCGTTACACACCGATTTGATTCGCTTACAATGTTATGAGGGGCTTGACAGTACGCACGCACTCTATGAATGGAATTATCAACACCAATTACTGTATCTTAAGATGCAAGAAGAAAAAGGGCAGAACGCCAAAGCCCTTGAAGAGACCATCTTTTCAGAACGCTTTCTGTTAAAAAGACCAATTTTACAGGCCATAACCCATTCAAAAAAGCCCGTTTTGTTAATTGATGAAATTGACCGGTCCGATGAGGAGTTTGAGAGTTTTCTCTTGGAAGTACTCTCCGATTGGCAAGTCACTATCCCCGAAATCGGAACGATATCGGCAACCCATAAACCTCAAATTATATTGACCGGAAATCGAACCCGAGAACTATCGGAAGCACTTCGGCGAAGATGTTTGTACCTATGGATCGACTATCCAGATTTCGAAAAGGAATTGGCAATTGTAAAAACCAAGGTTCCGGAGGTAGACGCTAAATTGGGACAACAGATTTGCGTCTTTATGAAAGAGCTTCGACAATTAAAACTTGAAAAGACGCCAGGTATATCAGAGACTATAGATTGGGCCAGGGCCCTGGTCAGTATGCACTTGACACATTTAGACAAGCAAACGGTCGAAGACACCTTGGGGGTGGTATTAAAAGATTGGCAAGATATGCGGCATACTCGAGATGCGCTTTCCGAGCTATTAGAGAAAACAGGGGTGGTGTCTCGAATCGGGTAGTCCACAATCTTTAACTTTTTTTCATGCAAAATCTTATTGAACGACAAACAGAACTTTCAGGAAATATAGTTTTGCTATGCCGGTTCCTGAGAAAAAAAGGATTTCCTGTAAGTGTAATTGAAGAAGCCGATGCGCTTAGTGCCTTGTCTCTTTTGTCAGTTAGGCGAGAAAAGGAATTTAAAGAGGCCCTAAAGATCGTACTTTCTAAAAATCAATATCAATTTAAAAAATTCGATGGGTATTATCATGAATTTTGGGATCAACTCTCCAAAGCCGTAGATTCTAAAACTAAGGAAAATTTAGAACGAAAGAATAAGCGCAGTGAAGCGAAGCAACAAGAAATACGTTTTGATTCGCTGAAAAACTGGTTGAACCTCAAACCTTCCGAAGAAGAGAAGGCAGTTTCTTCCTATAGTGACTTTGAGGCTTTGACCAAAAAGAATTTTTCCGATTTAAATGAGGAAGAAATGCAGCTAATGATGCGATTGCTCGAAAAATTGGCACGTAGCGTTGCGCATCAAAAAAGTAGGTTGCGAAAAGTATCCAAAAAGAGGAACAAAATAGATTTAAAACGAACCATTCGTTTGAGTATGCGCAAAGGTGGTGATATTCAAAAACTGGTCTACAGTGAGAGAAAGGAGAAAAAACTGAAGTTGGTGCTGCTCTGTGATGTTAGTAAGTCTATGGATTTGTACAGTCGGTTTTTTGTACACCTGATTTATGCTTTCCAAAATGCTTATGATAAGATAGAGACATTCGTTTTCAGTACTGCGCTACACCGCGTAACCGCCATACTTGATAATTACGAATTCGACAAGGCTTTCGATATCATATCCGATAGGGTGCCCCATTGGTCGGGAGGCACTACAATAGGCAGTTGTTTGCAAGATTTCGTATCGGGGTATGAGCATAGCCTATTAGATAAAAAAACAATTGTATTCATTTTAAGTGACGGATGGGATACGGGAGAGCCCATAGTAATGAAAGATGCGATGAAGGCCATATACAAGACTTCGCGCAAAGTAATCTGGTTGAATCCCTTAGGGGGAAGCGCCAATTTTTCACCGGATGCCTTGGGCATGAAAACCGCATTACCTTATATCGATTTACTTGCATCGGCGCACAATTTGGAAAGCCTTAAACAAGCAATACTACTCTTGCCTAAAAAAAGAAGTTTAGTGAATCATACGTCCTATTTGTAATCAGGTTCGTAGTACTTATTCAGATTTCTTATCAATAACAAAAAATTAAACTAAAAAATTTACGGATATCATATCTAATTTTTATCTTCAAGGGCGATTATTGGAAGATTCGAATTTATAGCGCTTTTTACGCGTGTCATATTATAAAATAGATAGGAAGTGAAGATTACTGGTAAGTACATGTTAAGCGCGAATACCGATGTATTATGGAAAATGTTAAACGATCCAAAGGTCTTGGAAAAAGTGACTCCTGGAATCAAAACGTTAGAAGCTCAGGGTGAAGATTCGTACAAGGCAATTTCCGAAGTGAAGATAGGGCCGGTTAAAGGAGAATTTAAAGGAGATCTTGCGCTCAAGGATAAAGTTGAAGGAGAAAGCTGTGTAGTGGTTTTGGATCAAAAGAGTAAAATGGGCAATGTTGTAGCCGAAATTGGTATGACGTTGGTTCAAAAGGAAGAAAATCAAACGGAAGTGCAATATACAGGGGAAGCTAAAATGTCGGGCATGTTGGCGCGTATGGGACAACGAATTATGAGTGGAGTGGTCAGTACCCTCTCCAAGCAATTCTTCCAAGCTATGGAAAAGGAATTGCAAGACTCGCAATAATATTTTGCCGATTTATAATTTAAGGGATTTTATCTCCTGCAATATATTGCGACACACACTAAAAAAGTAGCACTTAAATTTATACATATATGAAAATAACTGTTAAGGTCAATGGGGTTGCGTACACCCATGAAGTAGAACCAAGAATTAGCCTTACCCATTATTTACGCGAAATTTTAGACCTCACCGGCACGCATATCGGTTGCGATACCAGTGGTTGTGGCGCCTGTACCGTAACTATGGATGGTAAGGCAGTCAAATCATGCACTATTTTGGCCGTTCAGGCCGACGGTAGCGATATAACCACAATAGAAGGTATGGCCAATGGTAACGAAATGCATCCGATTCAGGCGGCATTTAAAGAGCATCACGGACTTCAATGTGGGTTTTGTACGCCTGGTATGGTAATGACCGCAGCGGATATTCTAAAAAATAATCCGAACCCGACTGAAGAAGAGGTCCGTCATGGATTGGAAGGTAACTTCTGTAGGTGTACAGGATATCATAATATTGTTAAATCTATTCGGCATGCCGCTGAGCAAATAAACAGCTAGAACATGGAAAAGTTTATAGGAAAATCAGTAAAAAGGCGTGAAGATGCCCGTTTTCTAAAAGGGGCCGGAAAATATACCGATGATATCAAGCTGCCTAAAATGACACAGTCGGCTTTTGTAAGAAGTCCGTATGCCCATGCAAAAATTCTTTCCGTTGATATTTCCGAAGCTGAAAAGGCTGAGGGCGTAGTAGCGGTGTTTACCGCGCAAGACGGTTGCGGAGAATATGGTGTTCCGTGCGGATGGCAGGTAGATTTCAAAAATGGGGAAACGATGCGTGAACCGCAACATCCCTTATTGGCTAAAGAAAAAATAAGACATTTAGGGGAGGCCGTTGCCATAGTCATCGCCGAAAGTTTGGAGCTTGCTCGGGATGCTGCCGAATTGGTCGAAGTCGAATATGAAGAACTACCGGCAGTAACAGATCCCAAAAAAGCCATGGAAGAAGGTGCGCCCTTGGTACATGACCAATGGCCGGACAATGCCGCTTTCGATTGGTGTATCGGTAACGATAGGGCAGATGTAGAGGCCGCCTTGGCCACTGCCCACCATGTCACCGAGGTGGAGTATCACAACCAGCGTTTGGCACCCAATGCCATGGAGCCAAGAAGCTATATTGCCGATTATGATGTGAACGCCGATAAATGGACACTCTATACAAGTACACAGAACCCGCATTTGATTCGATTGTTATTATGTGCCTTTGCTTTAGGAATTCCGGAACATAAGGTCCGGGTAGTGTCCTATGATGTGGGTGGCGGATTCGGAAGTAAAATTTATCACTATACCGAAGAAGCGTTGTTAACATGGGCATCAAAGGAAATAGGTCGACCCATTAAATGGACTTCAGATCGAAGTGAGGCCTTTTTGACAGACGCGCATGGACGGGATCATGTGGTGCACTCTCGAATGGGCTTTGATAAAGATGGTAAGATTGTAGCCCATCTTACAGATGAGTTTTGTGGTTTGGGAGCCTATCTCTCCACATTTGCTCCTGCGGTGCCTACTTATTTGCATGGTACTTTGTTTCAAGGGGTATACACTACGCCACTGATACACCTTAATGTGACTGCCCCATTTACGCATACGGTAGCAGTTGATGCCTATCGCGGTGCTGGTCGTCCCGAGGCTACCTATTTATTGGAGCGCATCATCTCAAAAGGGGCGCAAGAAATGAATATGGACCCTACAGAAATTCGATTAAAAAACTTTATACCTCCTTTTGATGGTGTTGAGCAACCTGGTTATCAAACCCAGGTAGCATTACAATATGACAGCGGAAATTACCATGGGGTTTTAAAAAGAGGCTTAGAAATGCTCGGCTATGAAGATTTTAGAAAGGAGCAAAAAGAAGCTCGTGAGAACGGAAGATTACTAGGGGTAGGTTTCTCTACCTATATAGAAGGTTGCGGAATAGCCCCATCGGCAGTTGTTGGTGCTTTGGGCGCTCGTGCCGGACTCTATGAGGTTGGCCAGGTGCGCGTTCAGCCTACCGGTAAGGTTTCGGTTTATACCGGGGCACATTCCCATGGACAAGGTCATGAAACGGTCTTTGCACAATTCGTAGCCGACAAGTTGGGTATTCCTATGGATGATGTTGAAATTGAACATGGTGATACCGAACAAGTAGCCTTTGGTATGGGTACTTATGGTTCTCGAAGTCTCGCCGTTGGCGGAAGCGCTATCGTAAAGAGTATTGAAAAAATATTGGAAAAAGGTGCTAAGATAGCAGCACATAAGTTGGAAGCCGCAGAAGGTGACCTCGAATATGCAGAAGGAAAATGGACCGTAAAAGGAACCGATAAATCCGTTTCTTTCGGCGATGTTTCACTTACGGCCTACGTGCCGCATGACTATCCTGAAGGTTTAGAACCCGGACTTGATTTTTCCAGTTTTTACGACCCGACCAATTTCACCTATCCTTTTGGTACCCATATCGCTGTGGTCGAAGTTGACCCCGATACTGGCAAGGTCGACCTCAAGCGTTTTGTAGCCTGTGACGACGTGGGTAATGTAATGAACCCAATGATCGTAGACGGTCAAATTCAGGGAGGTGTTGCCCAAGGAGTAGGGCAGGCACTGCTTGAAGAGGTAGTTTACGATGAAGGAGGACAAATGATAACAGGCTCATATATGGATTATGCCATGCCAAGAGCCGATGATCTACCGATGATTGAAACCGATCGCACGGTTACCCCTTGTCCGCATAATCCACTGGGCGTGAAAGGTGCTGGTGAGGCTGGTGCAATAGGGTCTACCCCGGCCGTAGTCAACGCCGTAGTCGATGCCTTGGCCCATTTGGGAGTAACTGACTTACAAATGCCGTTAACACCACAGCGTGTGTGGAAAGCAATGCAGAATTAAAATAAAATCCGAAGAAATGATACCATCTAAATTTAATTATATAAAAGCATCTTCGGTCAGTGAGGCCGTAAACTTATTGGACGAGCATGGTTTTGATGCAAAGATTTTATCGGGAGGTCATAGTTTGATTCCTGCTATGAAGTTGAGATTGAACCGGCCCGAAGTCGTTATCGATATTGGTGGCATCCCGGGGTTGGATGTTATAACCGAGGAGGGTGATGCCGTTGTCATTGGTGCCAATTGTACCCATCAACAGATTCTGAATTCTCAGGTAATCTATAAAAATGTAAATATCTTAAAACAGACAGCCGCAACTATTGGAGATGTGCAGGTGCGCAACAAAGGTACCATTGGAGGAAGTCTTGCGCACGCCGATCCATCGGCCGATTATCCCGCTACCGTTCTGGCTTGTGATGCAACGATTATCGTAGCGGGGAAAAACGGAAGTAGAAATATTGCCGCAACCGATTTTTTCCAAGGCATTTTTACTACTGCATTGGAGGATGACGAAATTATTACTGCTGTTCGCTTCCCGAAAATAGCCCACGGCAACTATCACAAATTTTACCAGTCCGCATCGCGATTCGCGGTGGTGGGTGTAGCGGTAGTTTTTGATGGTAGCGGGGTTAAAGTTGGTATTACAGGTGTTGCCGACACTCCTTATAGAGCTACAAAGGTCGAGGAAGCCTATAATGGCGATAGCAGTGCGGCGGAACATGCCGTCGACGGCGTGGAAGTAATGAGCGACCATTTTGCTGATGTAGAGTATCGATCACATTTGGCAAAAGTCTTTGTGAAAAAAGGGCTGGAAGCTTAACTAAGGAATAGCATTTGAATAAAAAAGGGGTGTATAAAAAGTTCTGATTCACGTCATTGCGAGGAACGAAGCAATCTTTAAGTTATTGGCAATCATTAAACAGATTACTTCACTTCGTTCGTAATGACTACTTATTTTAACTTTTTATACACTCCCTTTTTTAATGAACTTAAGGAGTTTCCAGTTTATTACTTTTCCATTTTCAGGTAATAATCCGATGAATGTTTTCCTGAGCCGTAGAAAACGAAAAAGAGGCAAACCAATAGAGTGACCGAGGCCAACAATAAATTGTTTACGTTCATTTCTCCCAAAAAGTTAACTAGTACCGCACCGATTAAAATCGGTAATTGGGCAATGACGGCCCAACGGGTCAATAGCCCGATAACGATTAAAAAACCACCGACAAAATGGGCCGGTGCTACATAGTGTAAAATACCCATACCTCCCGGTATGTTCTGAAAGGGTTTTATGACTTCTGCCATATGTTCTTGGTTCGACATGAAATCTACTCCTTTCATAAAAAGAAAAACGCCTAGTACTACGCGTAACAGATCGAGGGGGTAATACGTGTGGGCATTTGCCCACTTGTTTAAAGATTTAATTGTTGCCATGACGAAGAATGTATTGATTGTGCATCTTTAAGGTACTCATTTTTAGAATACTATGAAAATAAAAGTGCAGAGAAAAGAAGGTGTAAAATAATTTATAAAAGGATTTATTATTCAAATCGCAGTCGTTTGAAACTACCTTTTGAATAAAATAGAACTCCTTTATTTCGAGTTGTCATAACTTTGAAATACAACAGTTTTTAATAAAATAGGAAGGATGAAAGTTTTATTTATTGGAGGTACGGGAAATATCAGTATGGCGTCTAGTCGCCTGGCATTTGAAAAAGGAATCGATCTTTATCATCTGAACCGAGGAAAGACAACGACAACTTTGTCCGGAGTAAAAACGATTCTTGGTGATATAACCAAACCTGGAACGTTGGCCGAACTCCAAAAACATGATTGGGATGTAGTCGTAAACTGGATTGCTTTTACTGCCGAAGACATTGAACGTGATATTTTATTATTCAAGGACAAAACAAAACAGTATATTTTTATAAGTTCTGCTTCCTGCTATCAAACCCCCTTGCTTTATCCCATTATTACGGAATCGACCCCGTTGCACAATACGCTTTGGGATTATTCCTATAATAAAATTAAATGTGAAGATCGTTTGATGAAGGCATATCGCGAAGAAGGTTTCCCGATTACCATCGTTCGACCGTCTTTGACCTATGATACGGTAATCCCCATTGCCATTGGAGGGTTTAGAGACTATAACACTGCCGATAGAATATTAAAAGGGCAGAAGATTATCGTTCATGGCGACGGCACTTCGTTATGGACGGTCACCCATTCCGATGATTTGGCCAAAGGTTTTGTGGGCCTTTTAGGATTAACACAGGCAATCGGGCATGCATTTCATATTACTTCAGATGAAATTCTAAGCTGGAATACTATTTATAAAATATTGGCCGAAAGCTTGGGCCGTGAGGCGAATATGGTACATATCGCTTCCGATTTTATTTGTAAGATTGAACCCTCGTATACCGGAACACTTTTGGCGGATAAAGGCGAAAGTGTGATTTTTGATAATACCAAGATAAAAACGTTTGTCCCTGATTTTAAAGCTACGATTCCCTTTGCCCATGGTATCAAAAGAACATTGCGTTGGTTGGATGAAAAGCCCGATAGGAAAATAATCAACCCCGAAGAAACCAAAAGAATCGAAAATATTTTAAGCGCCTATAAAAGACTTTTGGGATAAATAAGAAAGTAACTTTATTCATCAATTGTAGCCAACTGAGTATAATAGCTAAACCGGGTAAAAATGGACATACAGGACAGTCACATAAACTATGTTGAATTCAGGGCAAAAGACCTTAAAGCCATAAAGAAATTTTATAAAGCTTCTTTCGATTGGATCTTTACGGATTATGGAACAACATATACCGCTTTTTCAAATAGCGGACTTGAGGGTGGATTTGAAAAAACAGACACCGACCCCATTAATGGCGCATTAGTTGTTTTATATCACCACAACCTAGAATCCATAAAAAATCGGATTATAGCGGCTGGAGGAAAGATTACAATAGCTATTTTTTCTTTTCCCGGTGTGCGTAGATTCCATTTCTCCGACCCTGCGGGAAATGAACTGGCCGTTTGGTCGGATAATTAGCGGGTAAAAAAACTGGAACCTTCAAAGCTGACAAATATTTATAAATGATAAGAAAAGCAACTGCCTCCTTAATTGTTTTATTACTATGCTGTGGCCTTTCCATTTCTCAAAAGACGGCTAATCCCTACGAACTCCCACTGGAAGAAGTGCACTGGATGCGTGAAGCCACATTGCAACAATTAAATGGATGTTGCGTAAAGGGAACCAATGGCTTGTGGCTTCATACACCTGACGGAGTTGGTAATTATAAAGCACTTTGGACACGGGATTTTTATTACATGGTCGAATATGCTGGAGATTTAATGGACCCAGAGGAAATAAAAGCATCTATTCATTACCTAATGAATGGTCAACGGGAAGATGGCTGTATGCCCGACCGTGTTAATGTTGACGCCAAGGCCGTTTACAGTCCTGGTGGAGACAATAACCCAATGGCAGACCATGCGCTGGACAACGGACCATTTATGGCACTGCTCGTTTGTTCCTATGTAAATCAATTTAAAGACGCAGCTCTTTTTGGTGCTGTTGAAGAAAAGCTTCTGAAAGGTCTCGATTTTATCAATCGAGCATCGAGCGGTTTGGTTTATAATGATCCAGAAAATCCGCAGTGTGTTTATGGGTTTACCGATACCGTTAAAAAAACCGGAAACCTTTTGTTTACATCCTTAATCTATTACAAGGCCTGTAAAGAAATGGAAGCACTTAGCCGCAAATACGAGAATGGAAATCCGAACATTTACAGCGTTCGCGCCAAAAACATCCAAAAAAGCATTCACAAGCTGATGGATGAAGAGTCAGGCATGTTCTGGGCCGCTGATAAAGACTGTAGGCAAATTGATATTTGGGGGAGTGCCTACGCGGTTTATGTCGGAATAACAAGCGAAGAACAAAGCAAAAAAATCTCAGAGTACCTGATTCATAATGTCGATCAAATTTTTATGAACGGGCAAATAAGACATTTACCTGGCAGCGATGCCAGTTGGAATAATCTATTTGTGCCTATTGCAGAAGGAGCTTATCAAAACGGTGCTTATTGGGCAACACCTTTGGCATGGGTCGTTCCGGTAATAGCCAAACAAGATAGGCCCTTGGCAAAGAAACTACTACAAGATGTAATTAAAGATTTTCAAAAAAATGGCATCAACGAATGTATCAATACGGACTATATTAATATTCCAAATTACGTAGCTAGTGGCACCAATGTATATTGGCTTACTCGTTGATACCCATAAAGAATAGCTGCTAATTTTAAGCAGTTCTTTTATAATGTGCCAAAGGTTAAGGCTACATGATTATAGATTACTGAAAACGACCAAAATACTTAGTAGCCCAAAATAGAGTAATCAAAACGTTAATGTCCAGAATATTTTGAAGCTCACTGTTAGATAAAGGGAACGCTAAAAAGTGCTCAAGCTTGATATTGGAAACTTTAATCCAAGAAATCCCGATCAAATACAAAGGGTTGCTCCAAGTTTGGGTTAACGGTTATTTTGACCGCCCTAGGCCCAGAATCGACTTGAACGCGCAGAATGTTCTTTTCGTCATAAGGGCGGTTTTGAAACCAAATATGCCCGTCTCCCTGAATATATAGTATGGGTTTATTAAAAGCTGCAGCTGTTGCCCTGAAAGATTCGGTAAAGGTGTTGAATTTTGCAGATCCGGTTTCCACCATATTGGCATGGCCAAAAACAACTAGGGCCTCTATATCGTTATCATGCACTTCAACCTGACTTTTGACCCAATTGGCATCATCGGTTAGGCGTTCTTCCCATTCATCGGCATCATGAACACTGCTGCCAACAATATTCACCCCGATAAAAAGTACTTTTTTTGTTACCCAAGCGAAATTTTCGACTCGTTCTTCCTGATAGGCCACCGTATACGGAAAAGACCAATTTTCGTTAAGATGCAAAAAATACTGATTCCATAATGAGAGGCCTTGAGCTGGGTCATCACAATCATTGTACTCATTATCACCAAGTACAATAAACGTAGGTGTTTCAAATTCTTTTAAAATCGTGCTAACATCTTCATAGACACTTTCTTCACAGGGTACCGCACCTGGCTTAATGTCGCCCACATGTACAACAAATTCTGAATCTGCCTTGGTATTGTGGGTATTGATCATCTCTATAAGACCGGTACGCTCTTCTTCGTCATAAGGCACATCGCCGATGACAGTAAACACCACCGAATCTAACTTTGCAGTAGGAATATCATCATCGGTGCCGTCATCAGTCTTGGTTTTAGAATTACTGGAACAGCAAACGATGAGCAACAAACCCAAAAGGAATATCATTGGTTTTATCGTCTTCAGTGCGCATAGGACCATTGCCTTTTTTTCTTCAGCGTTTTTCATATGATTTTTTATGGAAGTACTAACAATTGAAATGATGATATAAATAATGAAATTTAAATAAGTTCTCTTTAGGGTGGAATGCTTGCTAAATGTAATAAATTCTATTGCGCCATACTACTGATGACAGAAACAATGGACAAAAGTCGATAAAATCGGATTAATTATCTTTTTTCATAGCGTTTGCTATGGCTTTACTGGCCGGGTCTTTTTTCTCTAATTCTTTGATTATTCTCCGGTGGTCGTCTTCTTCTCTTGTCTGTGACAATTTGTACGCTGCCATGATTTCCTTAATCTCAATTTGAAATCCAACGACCCCACGTACCTGACTTAAGGTCTTTGGTGACAGCTTTTCTACGGCAATGGGCTCTTTCGAGTCAACCTCGTATTTGTCCACTAATTTTTTCAGATGCATCATCAACTCATCGCCTTCAATTATTTTCAGGGAGCCATAAACATGAACGGCAATATAGTTCCAAGTGGGTACCTCTTCATCTTTATACCAAGAGGAAGAAACATAACTGTGAGGTCCGTTAAAAATGCAAAGTACTTCGGGTTCCATTTCAAAATTCTTCCATTGTGGGTTGGCTTTTGCAATATGCCCCATAAATACCTCCTTTCCATTTTCAGCAATATCCAATTCCAAGGGTATATGTGTCCCCCAGGGCCTTCCATCTACCTGATTGATTAAAATGCCAAAACTGTTATGTGACAAAAAGTCTTTGACTTCGGCTAGATTTTCGTTTCTATAATGGTGGGGAATATACATAGGTGAACTCAAATTGGGTTAAGGGAAAAGCTTATGTTAAAAGTAGCATAAAACGACAATTAGACCAATAATTATAGCAATAAAGGAAAAAACCAAACCGCTATTTTTTTAACTTCGATAAAAACTTAGAACATGCCATTTATAACAAACAAAACAGCAAAAGAACAGGTCGATATCTTTTACGAGGATTACGGAACTGGTAAACCGGTCATTTTAATCCATGGATGGCCTTTGAGCCACAAATCATGGGAACAACAGGTATGGAAAATCGTTGAATCGGGATTCCGATGTATATCATATGATAGACGTGGTTTCGGTATTTCCTCGGCACCTTGGGAGTCGTATGATTACTCTGCACTCGCAAGCGACCTTAACGAAATCATTAAGCAATTGAATTTGGAAGACTGCACCATCGTGGGGTTCTCTATGGGCGGTGGTGAAGTTGTTCGCTATTTGACCGATTTTGGTGCAGCTAAAATTGCCAAAGCGGCTTTGATCAGTTCCATTATTCCATTGGTAAAAAAGAAAGAGGATAACCCCAACGGTGTTCCCGAAGAGGCTTTGAACGGTATTAAAGACGCTTTACAGAATGATCGGGTCGGCTTCTTAAAGAATTTTCATAAAGGATTCTACAGCTACGATAAAAATAAAGATCGAATAAGTGAAGCACAGCTCGACTATGATTTCAGTATCGCTTCCCATGCATCACCTAGGGCAACCATACAAGCAGCCCTGGCCTGGATGCATACCGATTTTAGACCTGAACTCAAAAACGTTACAGTACCGACTTTGATTGTTCACGGCGACGGTGATGAAACGGTGCCTATGTCAACTTCCGCCGATCAGGCAGCCAAAGGTATTGCCGATAGTACATATAAGGTGATCAAAGGAGGTCCACATGGTTTAAACATCACGCATGCCGACGAACTGAACGAAATTTTAATCGATTTTCTAAAAAACTAGGAAAGAACGAGAAGAAAGTGGGTGTTTGCCCTTATCAAACACCCACTTTTTCAAAAAAATCACCATGAAACCGTAGCAAGTACTGGTAAATGGTCTGAAATATGGTTGTTATTTTCCATTCGATCATCAATATGGATGTAACTCTCAACTTTAAAATTCTTTACGAAAATATAGTCGATTCTACGTTTTAAGACCCTGTTGTGGTCAAAACCGTTGCTGGTGCCGGTGGGGCCATAAAAAGCTTGTCTGGTTGACATTCGTCCATCGGTCAATTTTTTTTGCAAGAATTGTATGGGCTTCTCTTCAGGTGCTAAATTAAGATCACCCATAAATGCTACAGGAAGATTTTCCGAGTTTAACTCCTCGATTTTTTGAACGACCAACCTTGTGGAGTTCGCCCGGGCATCTTTGCCGCGATGGTCAAAATGAGTGTTGAAAACCCAGAATTTTTTATGGTCTTGAAGGTTTTCAAAAAGGGCATAGGTACAGATTCTTTCGAGCGAGGCGTCCCAGCCTTTAGAAACTTTTTCTGGTGTTTCCGATAGCCAAAAGGTATTTGATTTGAGCACTTTTAATTTTCTTGCATCATAAAAGATAGGCGCATATTCCCCATTGGTTTTTCCATCGTCACGGCCCACTCCGACATAGGAGTAATGATTTAGACCACTATCTAGATAAATGAGTTGGTTGTGCAATACTTCTTGCATTCCGACAACTTCGGCCTGGTAGTGTTTTACGAGATCGACCATGGCTTCCTTTCGAAAATTCCAGTTATTGACCGTGTCGGTTACATTGTCGTATTTGATGTTGTAGGTCATCATTTTTATCTCTTGTCCGTGGCCTATGGTTACAGAGAAGAAAATCAGTATTACAAAAAGGCGAATGATTGTCATATAGGTTGGAATTTAATTTGAATGTGCAATTTAGGAATAATCACTATGTTAATAAATTGGAATCGGAAGAAAGGGAGTGTTTGAGAAGGGGCCTTTATCTGCCTTTGCTAGGTACGAAGCAAACTGTAACATTTGGGCAGTTCGCACAAAGATTACTTCGCTTTGATCGTAATAACGTTTGGTTTGCCCTTCTAAAACACGCACTTCCTAAAAAATTTCACCATGAAACCGTAGCGAGCACGGGTAAATGGTCTGAGATATGTTTATTATTGTCCATGCGGTCATCGATGTGTATATAGTTTTCTACTTTGAGATTTTTCACAAAAAGGTAGTCAATCTTATTGACCAAAGGTCGGTCGTCAAAACCACTAAAGGAGCCTGCGGGCCCGTAGAACGGTTTTTGAGTGATTTCTTGTCCTTCATCTAGATTCTTCTTAAGCATTTTAATTGGTTCTTTGTCAGGTGTAAGGTTGAGGTCGCCCATAAGTACCAAGGCTAATTTTTCGGAGTTTATTTCCTTTATTTTTCTCAGAATTAATTTTACCGATTCTTCTCTGGCCTTAACCCCGCGATGATCAAAATGGGTATTAAAGATGTAGATTTTTTCTTTTGTTTTCAGGTCTTCGAATAGCCCATAGGTACAGATACGCTCCAAAGAGGCATCCCATCCTTTAGAAACTTTTTCCGGAGTATTGGAAAGCCAAAACGTTTCCGATTTCAATAGTTTGTAATTTTTAGAGTCGTATAAGATAGGGGCGAACTCTCCTTTTTTCTTTCCGTCATCCCGACCTACACCAATATATTTATAATTAGGTAAAGATGCGTCTAAATATTCCAATTGGTTATAAAGCACCTCTTGCATGCCAATGAGTGAAGCTTCATAATACTTTAAAAGTTTCACCATGCTCTCTTTGCGGTCATTCCAGTTATTTATGGTGTCGCCCTTATTGTCATATTTGATGTTGTAAGACATTAGTTTGGTCGTTTGACCGAAGGCAAAAACAGCTAGTAAAAATAAGATTAGAAGCGAGGAACATCTTTTAAGCAACATGTTAAGGGTTTTTTAATTTGGCGGTAATTTAGTAATAAACCTTTAATTTTAGGGTATGCAGAGAAGAGGATATTTACATCAAATACACCCTGTGTTGCCCGTTAAGGATGTAGTCGAGGCGCTAGATTTTTATGTGAACCGATTGGGTTTTAAAATTGCGTTTGCCGATGATAGTAAAAATCCAAAATACGCGGGAATTCTTAGAGATGGTATAGAAATTCACCTGCAATGGCACGATGCAGCTGAATGGGAGGAAAATGCCGACAGGCCAATGCTTCGTATCGTGACCCAGAATATCGAAACACTTTTTGAAGAATATGCGGCAAATGATGTTTTTCATGCACATACGCTGTTGCGCGAAACCGCTTGGGGCACTAAGGAATTTGCTTTTTATGACCCATTTAAGAACGGATTGACGTTTTATAGGGATGTAAAGTAATACGATTTGTAAATCGTCCTGTGACAGAATCAATATAGTTCCTCTTAATCTTGTTTTCACCGATCATTTTTTACTTGGCATTTGTGCGAAATTTATCCTTTAGAAAATAAATCAACGATAAAATCAAAATGAAAAGTCCGAAACCAAAAACTTCATTTTGAGTAAGGTTTGATAATAGCCAAAGAATGGTGAGGACCGATAAAATCGGAATTAAATAACCTCCTGGTATCCTGAATTCATTGGTTTGCGTTTTGAGGTCGCGTGCATTCCGTCTCAGTTTGATTACAGATAATGAGACGCCTAGATAAACCAGCAAAATCGTAGCGGTGGAAATGACTGCCAGTTGCTTAAACCCGCCGAATGAGGCAAATAGAAATCCCATAGTGGCATAGGCAATTATTGCAATATAAGGCGTAGAAAATTTATGGTGAATTTCTGCTAGCGACTTGAAAGGCAACACATTGTCTTTCGAGGCCCGAAATAGTATTCTGGGTAGACTCAACACGGCACTGGTCAAAGTGCCAAAAATAGAAATAGCTGCACCAACGACCAATATTGAAAAACCAATTGGACCAAAAACTTGATTTGCCACAGCACTCAAAGGGTTTTCTATAAAAGTCGGCAATAATTCTCCAAGAACTCCTTGTGAAACCGTTTGGATAAGTATATAAAGCATCAATACACTGACAATACTTATAAATATGGCTTTTGGAATCGTACGCTGTGGGTTTTTGACCTCACCACTTATTGACAAACCTGATTCTGCCCCTTGAAAGGCGAAAAACAGAATGAGTGATACTTTTCCGAATTCTAGTAGGGTAGGTGTTGAATTTATTTCAAGATTGTCAAAAGATACATGCCCCCATGAAAAGAAAACCAGCAATAAAAGGGGAATTAATTTGGTGATGGTTATTAGCTTTACCAAAGCCATCCCTTCTTTGATACCTCTGATATTGACATAGCCTAACCCAGCGAACATGATAAGAAAGGTAATGATTCTTACGAATTGAGATTTAAATAACGGAAACATAGAACCTACAACATCGACCAAAGCATTGGCAATTGCGGCATCGGAAGTGGTAGACGAAAAAATAAACAGAATTGCCGTCAAAAAGCCAAAATATGGCCCAAAAGATGATGCTATGTAGGTGTACGCCCCCCCAGAAGTCGTTATTTTACTTCCGACTTCGGCAAAACAAAGCATTACCAACCCGATAAGAAGACCACAGAATAAGTACGCAAATATACTGGCGGCACCAAGTCCGGCAGCAACAATCGCCGGCAGCGCAAATATACCGGCCCCGATCATAATATTGATCAGATTACTACTCAGCCCTAAAACCCCAACTTCCCTTTTTAAATATTCGTTGGTTTCTCTCATTTTTTAATTGTGGTTTTAGGTCGGTGGTTGATTATAGTTTTAAACGCTAAGCATCGTTCGATGTACTTAAATATAAGTTCTTTTAACCATATGCGACGCAGAACCTGCCCATGTCTTACTGACGTTGCAGGCATCCGTCAATTTATACTATTTATTAGTTCTGTTATAATCTCTTCACTAGTTTTAATTCCCCATCGATTTCTCTTAAATCACAGCGCTCAAAGAAGAGGTCGTTTTGCAAGCATAAGAGGCCGAATCTGCTTTGCGCCAAAAGTAGAAATCACATGAGTAAATCAAAGGATTTATCGGCCATGTTTAATATGTCAAAGCCCTTAAATATAGGGATTTTACACTATTTGTTATGGCAAATGTTGTGAGTAGTTATTTTTCAGTACTATCCTAAATCGAGCTTTACCGTTTTCTAGGTGTTCAATTGCTTCATTTACCTTCTCCATTGGAAATTCTTCAACATCTGGATAAATATGGTGTCTTACACAAAAATCAAGCATGGTTCCGGTGATGCTTTCTAATTCTTCAGGAGCTGTTGAATCAATCACCTGGCTGGCTCCCATAATCAAAATTTC
This sequence comes from Kriegella aquimaris, assembly GCF_900103215.1. Lineage (GTDB taxonomy): Bacteria > Bacteroidota > Bacteroidia > Flavobacteriales > Flavobacteriaceae > Kriegella > Kriegella aquimaris. The sequence goes on along the minus strand of NZ_FNGV01000003.1, from coordinate 419,742 downwards.
TTCCTTTTTATTCGCATTTGAGCTAAACGCAATTACTTCACACCTCCAATGTTTTAAGAATTTGAGGGCCATATGTCCTAATCCTCCAATTCCTATGACAGCAACCTTATCCGTTGGTTTAACCCCAGCTAATATTATTGGATTGAAAACTGTAATCCCTCCACAAAGCAGAGCGCCAGCTTTACTAATATCAATTGCATCTGGGAGCGGAATGGCCCAAGACCAATGTCCACGAACCTTGTCGGAAAATCCACCGTTTCGACCTACAATAATAGCCTCGCTTTTAGAGCAAAGATGGTGTTGCCCGTCCATACATTGCTCGCAACTCATGCAAGAAGATGACATCCACCCCAATCCTACTTTGTCTCCATCTTTCACATTTTTAACCGCGTTACCTGCAGCTATTATCTCTCCAATTATTTCGTGACCAGGAACAATTGGATATTAAGTCATTCCCCAATCATTATTTGTCATACTTAAATCCGAATGACAGATACCACAATAGAAAACTTTAATATCGACTTGTTCAGCACCTATCGCTCCTAATTCATATGAATAAGGCGTTAATTTTGCTTTTGGTTCAATGGCTGCGTATCCGTTAACTTTTATCTGTTTGATTATTTAATTTATAAATTGTTTGAATGGTGCCAACGATTTAGTATAAGAATAGTATTGGATTTTCAAACGCTACTATTTTAATTTTTTACAATTACTTATAGCCATCCTAAACTCATATTTTATTACACTTCACTTTTATTATGTAATCGGTAATTTTACAAACCAAGTTGCAATTGAATCCCATAAATGAAAGCTTACTTGAAAGAAAATGAGATAGTGAAAAATCATAAATATTCCTAAAAGTAAAGGGAAAACCCATCGTCCGTTGGTTTGTTTTCTTTCAATAATAATAAGCGAAATAATCAGTGCATACAATATAGCAACAGTAATTCCCAATCCAAGCATAAAATCAGGATTTGGTAATAAAGTAAGCGTAATAAAACGGCCTAATGTTGGTTCTACAAATACAACACCAGTAGCAATCATGGCACGCGCATGAATTTGCATATTATGTCTGTTCAACATCGCTATAGTAAACATGATACTTATAATAACTAAATCTTTTAATTGCAACCACAAACTAGCGCCTAATCCTTCGGTAATTATACCATCAATTCTATAATGTTTCAGTAAAATTACAGACACTATAAACAAGGGTAAAATGATAAAACTTAATTTCCCAATTTTCCTATGGATTGAGAGTTTCTTTTTCTTAATAAGTATGGGTTGAACAATCAATAGCATTATCCATAATGATGCCATTGCAAAATGAAAATGAAAATAAAAATTGAAGTTGGCTGTGCCATCAAAGAATTTTGAGAAGTACGTAGGCCAAAAACCTAAAAGTGCAAGAGCTATTAAACCTATCGCATAATATCCGGCTTTATCGAACTTGATTTTTTCAGCTCTTTTTGAGATAGTTTCTTTCATTTTTGATTTTTCCACTACTTGGACGCTTACTCTAATTGATTTTTAGCTTCTCTGTTATTAATTATTATGTTCGTTTCTACGGTTATGTTGCATTGATGTCAAAGTTTAAATAAACTACTTTTTTAATGGCGTTTATTTTTTGTTAGACACTTTAACATCCGATTTCACACATAAAATATGTTTTATTTATTGTGTGGGTGTTCTTTGTAATGCTGCTTGAGTAGGTCTTTGCCATAATCATTGCCGTTTGGTTTGCGCACAACAGCACGAATATGTTGCCGATGTACATCACTTCCATATAATTTTTTTGTCGCAACTGGTCTCTGATGATCAAATTCAATTAATATTCCAGGACTTTGAATTCGATAGTAATATACGGAAGTGTCTTCGTTCCCTCCAATCCAGGCAAACCGTGTATCATCAATATATTTTTCTACCTCGTTCATTTTGACTTTGGCATGGCCATCATCCATATGGTCTACATAAAGTTTTATCAATAGGAGCAACTAATCCTTTTGTTCCTTTGTAAATAACGATGCCTTTGTATCCGTGTGGTACAACATTACATTATCTTTGATAAGCTTCTGTTAGGTTGTTATTTCCTTCTTTTGATGACTCGATTACAGCGTCATTTTCTTGCTTGTCATTTAAGGATCTAAGCATTTTCAATCCTGAATCTTGCTCATTCTGCAGGATTTCAATTCCTTCCTGAACATTTCCATCAATGGTAATTCCCTTAAATGGTTCTGCCAAGCCTTTAGTTTCATTTTCGATGGACATTTGTCTAAATCTTTCCTTTCGTTCCGGACCTGTTACCTGTGCGAAAACTTGACTGCCAAATGAGATTAATAAAAACAAAAGACAAATAGAAAGCAGTATCTTTTCATGGCTTTAAAATTTGTTGTTAATCTCTTTATTACAGTGTTTAACGTAGGTATACAGGTAACACAGTGTATGTTTCCTTTTGTAGTTACTGCTTATTTAAAGACGGTTATACCGTTCTTCTAAATCACCTTATTTAAATTCTGAACAGCTAATTCTATTTTTCCAGCTGCAAAGCGCACACAATGCTTGCAAAACCAAAGTAAACCGGGTTTTGCAAGCATCGGTCAGTTTATGCAAAAGCTAATTCAAATTCGACTACTGGCGGGGTGCGGCAATTACTTTGGCATTCGGCCCGCTAAGGTCTTTTCTCAGCGTCCATATTTCAGTTGAATCTCCATTTGTAGTGGCCTCTACATCGGCCAAAAACTTTGCGAAGCTTCCGGCTCCATGGACTTCTTCGAAATTTTGAACGAATTTGTCCTCCTTTCCTAACCATGAAGAACTATCAAAGAAATCGACCCAGCCGAAATCGAGTCCATCCATATTGGGCAGCTCATTGGTATAGACACCGTAAATCTGATCGGGCATTTTTTCCTTATAAACTTTTACCACTTTATTGACCACTTTTTCCATAAATTCGCTGCTCTTAAATCTTTTCACATCAACCATAAATACCGAGACTTTGTTGATTTCAAAATCTTTTGAAAAGTTGGAAAGTTCAGGATGCATTTTCATATAATTGACTTCAACTTCAGGTTCCAGATACTGACTTATGTTCTTATTGTTGTCATCTGTATGGGCCTGGGTTGATGGTCTTCCATCCATAGCACTCCAAGGCAGTGGTCCCATGATTAACATGTACTTTCCGGCATTTTTTCCATTAAGTACATTGTATACTCTTGCTCCATAGGGTCCTTCGGCATGAAACTTTTTGTTGTGAGCGGCTATGCCCGCCTCGAATTCGGTAATTTTTTCAGACTTCACGGTCAACATAACATTTTCGATGACCAAAGTTTCGTTCGTTTGCGCTACTACCAAGAATGGTAAGAGCAATAGTGTGTACAGTATTTTTTTCATTGGTTATAGTATTTAATTGCCTGTCTGTTGACAGACTGGGTTTATAATCTTATTTAATGGCAATTGCCGCACTTGACGGTCCGGTTAATGGCATGATATTCATTTTGGTAAATCCAGCCTCTTTTGCCAATTTGTTAAAATCTGACACGGTAAAATCATAACCTTCAGTCGTTTCTATTAGCATATTCAAAGACATCAATAGTCCGAATGCATTTTCACTACGGTTGTCATCAATTATATTTTCAATGATAACCAAGGCTCCGCCTTTTGGCAATGCATCATAGGCCTTTTGGATAAGCATCTTTTTGTCTTTGGTGCCCCAATCATGCAAGATCTGTCCCATTGTAATGATATCGGCTTTTGGAAAATTGTCGGTAAAAAAGTCCCCTGAAACTACTTTGACCTTTTCGCCCAGACCCATAGCATTTAAATTTTCTTTGGCGATGGGGGAGACAGGAGCCAGGTCGAACGTAGTACATTGCACATGTTTGTGGTTTGTGGCCACTTGGGCAGAAAGTGCGCCACCCGCGCCACCAATGTCACATAGTGTCTTGTAGGGAGAAAAGTCAAATTGTTTGGCGAATGCAATAAAATTCCCCATCTGAACGCCACCCATGGCACTGACAAATTCCCTCAGTTTTTTTGGATCCGCATATACCGCTTCGAAAATTGGTTCGCCTCCATTTTTTGTTTCATTTTGTGGTAGTCCGGTTTTTAGGCCATCTTCCAGATCATTCCAAAAGGGATAGAGACGGTTATTGCACATTTCTAATATCCCGCCGACATAGCTGGGTTTGTTCTTATCCAAGAACATATCAGAATCCGGTGCATTTTTGTAAAGACTGGTTTCTTTTATTCCTGTTCTTTTTAGAAACCCCAAAGCTACAAGCGCATCTAAAAAGTCATAGAGGTTGCGATTATGGAGCCCGAGTCTGCTTTGAATATCCTTGCCGGAAAGTTCTCTTTTCGAAAGGATGGTAAAAAGTTCCATATTGACTGCGGTCAGTAAGGTCTTAGTAGCCATAAATCCTGTGCCGACCTGCATAATTTTTGAAGGATCTACTTGTGTTTGTGTTGATGTTTCCATAGTAAAAGATTTTATAAGAGTTATATTCGGTTAGCTTTTAAAAGTTGGTAATCCCTGTTGAAAATTTCATGTATTTCTTCAGGTGGATTCATTTCAGCTCTAGTTACCCCAGAGTTCTCGAGTATCATTCGCATATCTTGGGCTTTTTTGTTCTTCCAAAAGGCCGCCCTTGTATAACCTATGGCACATAATTGATTATTTTGTGTAAAGACCTGTTTATGGTATACCCATTTGTCATCCCAACCTTCGAGTACCAATGTAATATGGAAAGTAGACCACATTTTTAATGGTTTTTTGTAAATGATTTTTTGGGAACCCAAAACCGCGAACATTCCTTTTTTGACGGTATTGTCATATAATTGCGAACGAAACATCTTTTCAAAACGAATAAAATCCATATAGTAGGCATATTTCGAATTGGACATGTAGCGAAATGTGTCGCAATCTAAGATGCCGACCCTCCTTTTTCTAGTTTGATTCGAAATCAAATCTACTTTGCGCCAGAATAGCCTTGACCCTATAAAAATATAGAACAGATGTAGCCAATAGTAGAGCATGGGTGTATTGTTTATACAAGAATTTTATTGTTCATGGCACCGGCTTGATATTTATTATCGACATATTGTTGAAAACCGGTGCATTTGCTTGTTCCTATGATTAGTACTGTTTTCATAATTAGTTTTTTTATTTTAAGGAAGTCATCGAAGGATCGGCACTGGCAAAATCAACTACATTTTTCCAAGAACCGTCTTCTTGTTTTTTTTCAGATGGTAACCACTTTATTATAAAACACCATCTTGTTCCCCAGCGAATCGTTCATGCCTATCACATTGTTTTCAATCAAATAGCCTAATAGGGGTTGCCATCGGCCAAGGAATTTCCTTCGGCCTCGTTCCAGAAAATATTTTCGTCCATAGCCGCAAGCACGACAGAAATATTGCCTTCTGCAAAGGCATTGTAAATATTTTCAATTATAGTTTTCATACTATTTACCTTTAAAAACCTAACAGGTTTCCACCCAGTTTCCCCCGAAATTTCAAGATGGATCGGCCCGTCAGGTTTGGTATCGTTTTTACATTTAACTATTTCTTTGCCAATTCGGGAATCTCCTGATATATTTCATCAGAATGGGTGATAACGTATTTATTCCAATTCTTAAAAAAAGCGTTACGTTCATCCTCGTTCGACCAAGCCGTCTCCACCAATTCAGTTTGTCTGGTGCTTGCGGCATCGATATCGTTCCAATTGGCGTACTCAGTAATAATTACAAGATCACGCAGATCGGCTCCGGAGATATGGTGCATTACTTTTTCACTGATTATCTTTTCATTTTTTAGGACCACTTTTTCCGAAAATTCTTTCATTAGGCCATTCAGTTCGGCACGAGTACCATCTTGGGGTACTTGTAACTTCCAAGTGGTTACCGTATAGTAATGTCCATCATCTTGCCCAAATGCAGCGGTTGTGAAAAAGAGGGTCATAATAAAAAGAGCTCCTACTAATGATTTAATTGTTTTCATAAAATTTTGGTTTTAATTATTTGGATATTATTCTTATAACTCAGATTTTTTGTTCTATTCCGGCTGTGACTTCAACTCCACCAGAATAAGTTCTGATTTGTTGTCTCCTAAGCTTTTGGGTGAATGCTTTCCGGCAGGTGCCCAAATAGCTTCACCGGATTTCCTTATGTCCTCTATCGTGGTTCCATCGCCTATCTTCATTTCTGTATCTCCATCAGTTAAAAATACGGCCACGCCATCGGGATGTTCGTGCATCACCGATTCTTCACCCGGACCGTAACTGATACGTAACACACGAACTTGATCATTCTCGAATTCTACAGTGTAATGTTTGTCATCTACCACTGTTGGGTCTTGACCCAATGCTTCCGTTTGAATTGTTATGACCAAGCCAACCAATGCTATTGTGGACATTGATGATTCTCCGATTATTTTTTTTAAAGTCTTCATAATTTTAGAGATTTTTTACCCATTAATTTTTGTTTGTGACGTTGTACACTTATTTTGCTTCTACTATAAAAATTGCAGGATGTTTTTTACTTTGATGGCCTCAACTTCTAAAGAGCTGTGAAAGTGATGCTACTGCTGCGGAGCGGTTACCACTTTAACTATTCTGTACACAAAGCTGATGCGCTGATCCGTTTCCAGGGCCATAATTTCGGTGAGTCCTTCCGTTGGAAATACCGTATTCTCATCCCATGTGGGATCCAGTGTTTCCTTCAGGGTGGAATAAATGTCAACGGAAATCGTATTGGCCTTCATTTCAGGTCCTGAGGGAGACAGTATTCTAGAATTTCCCCAGGCCTTTTGTTTGTTTTTACCACTATCCATTGCTGATTGAATAAAAGGGCCCCAATGTTTGTCTTCCAGCGCAACTAAATTTCCTGGATTAGACGCATTGTGATAAATCATTTTAATAAATTTATAATCGTTTTCTGGTTCCGCATTACTGGCCTTTACCCAGCCTTCGGGTTTTACGAATAACATGTGGTTTACTTTACTCATCGAAGAGGTTTCCATTTGATCCATAGGTACGTTGGGCCAAACCGCTGAAGGATTCCAGATTTCGCCCATGTTGGCGTTGTCGATATCTTTGTAAGTGTTTATGAATAGGATATTTGGAGAGTTTGGCATGTCAAAGCCGCCCACTTTCTCGAACAATCCCCAAAATGTCAGATTTCCTTTAGCTATGGCACTTTCGGCAACCTTGCTCCAATACTTGGTTTCCCTGGCAATAAATTCTTCCATTTGGTCCTGTTGCACCTGTCTGTATTGATACACACTAATGCCTTTGTTCTCGTCGTCCTGAGCATTCATTTTAAAACTAAAAAGAAAAACAAAAAGCAGTAGTGCTTTTATAAATTTCTTGACGTAGTGAATTGTTGTTTTCATAATAGTAGCTTTTAACATTTCGACTTTCATTAATAATTTTTGTATTTGCCCAAAAAACAAGCAGACTGGTTATGGCAATAGTTTGGTCGATTTTCTTTATGAAGAAGCTAATTCAAATCAAAATCTACTTAATACTGCTAGCCATGTGGTTGTCCCAAAATTCCCAGCCTGCAAGTTCATTATCTTAATTTGATGAAGTATAGCCTAAATCTGGCTTCATTTCTCCAGTCTCAACTTCATATTTTAGAACATATTCGAATATTTCTTCAAAGAGTTTTTTACCTTCTTCACCCAAAAGCAAATCGTTCTCAGCCGACTTTTTGGCATAGTCAGCCGCATCTTTAGCGGAAAGTACGGCTACATAATAATCACCCATATTTCCAAATCCGTTATGGTATATTCGGTAGTATTCTTTGGAACCCTTTTTTTCATATAGGGCCTTTAGCTCTTTCATTTTTCCTTTGAGGTTTTGGATATTATTAGGGGCCACACGCAAAAAATGCCATTTTCTAAAATTTTCTCCCTCGGTTGCGGTACTAACACCATCGGGCATATAGGTAAGTTCATTGTTCAGGTACACTATATAGTCCCCGTGTTTATCATAGCATTCGTTGAATCTTTTAAAAATATCTTTAAATGCATCTTCTCCCATTTTTTCGGCTAATGGGGCAAATACGCTCTTGTCAAGTTCTGCCATATTTTTTATAGGGGATATGGTCAAATACCTACCCGTGTTGGTTGCCGCTGTTTTCCAGCTTATATCTGCCAGTTTATGGGTTTTACAGGCTTCCGCAAACTCTTTTGAAACCTGTTCATATGCTTTAATTTTCGAGGGTTTTACTTGGTCTTCGTGTACATAGAAGGCTTGGTTCTTGCTCTCTTGAGCATTTAAGAGGTAAAGCGGCAGTACCAATAGTGCAGCGAATAAAACTTTGATTTTTAGTGTCTTCATGATTACTTTGGTTTTTGGTAAGGTTATTTAGTAAAATATTAATCGGTGATGGGAGGGCTTAGTGTAAACCCTAGTTGTTGCAAAAGTGCTAGTTCGTTGTAATACACATCTTCTTGGGCTATTTTACCCTGTTTATTGAACAATAATGTAGAGCATCCGGTCACATTTACCTTTTTTCCTGTGGGGGGCGATTCTCCGAACACTCCGTTATTTGTACCCTTAAATGTCCAATGCGCAAATAATTTGTTGCCCTTCAGAATAATCTGTTCAACGGACATTTCACAATCGGGAAAGCCTTCAATAAATATATTTATGTTGGCTTCCATTTCATTCTGATGGGTGGCCACGGTTATTCCATTCAGTGTTCTAATATAGTTTTCAGCAGAGATTACTTTTAATTTTTCCATATCCCTATTGTTCCATCCATCTTCAATAAGACTCTCAAAGTTGGTTTTTATAGTTTCTTCCAAAGTAGTCTGTAAGTCCGTTTTTGACCGTTGCTCTTTACAGAATACCAATAGAAATAGAAGTACAGCAGGCGCTAGTATGGATATTACTTTTTTAATAGCCGTTAATTGATGCTCCTGAAAAGCAGTCTTCCTGAAATCCATATTTAAATGAATTGATTCTAAGGCATATTCGAAAGCAATGTTGGACGAATGGGTACTATTTATGTCCGAAGGCTGTTTTTTATTTATCGAAGAATAATTAAATATTTAATTGTATATTAACATGTGTTCTCCCTATAGTTAATAACCGAACTGAAAAATGGGAAGCTTTTTCTATAAAGCTGTTTTTATCCTTATCCTTTCTTTTTTGAATTGCAGGGCAGTCTTTTCCCAAATTGTGGACTTCGACCGCGAAAATACTTACAAAAAGGTTTTTGTCGATACCGATAATTTTGGGGCATCTTATTTAGATATTTTAGAAGAAGCCTATCTTAAATCAAAACCTGATTCTCTCCGATTTTCTATTTTAAACGACTTGGCTTACTATTCACATACCCGCAACCTCATTACCGCATTGAAGTTTGCCGAGCAAGGACTCGAACTTACCAGCCTTAAAAACGATACCCTTTGGCACGGAAGGTTTCAGATTACCGAAGGAGCCATACTGTTGCGTATGGAAAGGCTCGATAGTGCCCAAGCAGTTCTTGAAGCAGCAAGGAACAAAGTCCTGCCTATAGATCGGGCTTTTCTGAATATCCAATTAGGTTATGTATATGAAAGAAAAGGGCGGTTACAAGAGGCTGCCGATTACGCCCTTGACGCGCTGAAGATAGGTGTTGAACTAAATGACAGGAAAACTATGGCAATTGCCTATAGTGACCTGAGCAATCTTTTTTGGAAACAATCAAAATTTGAAACGGGACTTGAGTATGGGCTTAAGTCTTTAAAGCTATTTGAGGAACGCGGTATTACTGACCTCGATTATGATTTTACGCTCTATGTGGTGGGTAACAACTACCTGGCCCTAAAACAATATGGCGAAGCCCAGAAATACTATGAACACGCTATTATAATTGGCGAACGGTACGGCTTTTACAATAATTTAAGTGATGTATATATATCGTTGGTAGATCTTTATGCTTATCTCAATGAATTTGAGAAGGCTAGTAAAGTCGGTGCAAATGCCGTAAAATATGCAGAATTGCTCAAAAATGATTTTATGGAAATGCGATCGTGGCTATCCATAGGTAAAATGCAGAATGTACAGGGTAAATATACATCGGCAATTGAAAGCCTCAAAAAATCTATAACTATTGCGACGAACGACTTTGGCGATGCTTACTATTTGAGTCAGGCCTATGAAACATTGGGCAAAGCATATGCGGGAAATCATGATTATCAAGAAGCTTATCAGGCTTTTGCTGAATACGACGCTCTAAAAAGTCTAATTTTTACGGCGGAGGCGGATCAGCGAACGGCTTTGCTACGTACGGAGTTCGATGTAGCGAACAAAGAAGGTACTATTCTAACGCAGGAGAGCGAACTAAAAAAACAACAGACAAGGCAGACGTTGATTACCATTATAGCTTGTCTCTTATTTTTGTTGTTAGTGTTGTCATATAAATCCATTCAAAACAATAGAAAGAAGAATGAATTATTAAGAAAGCAGAATAGGGAAAAGGAGTTTTTGCTAAAGGAAATTCACCATCGTGTAAAGAACAACCTTGAAATTGTCAGCAGTCTTCTGTCCTTGCAATCGGCACAGACGCAAGATTCGGGCATAGTAGATGCCTTTGAGGCAAGCAAGCATCGTGTGCACAGCATGGGTATGATTCATCAGAAACTATATATGGGCAAGAACTTGGCTGCTATCGAAATGCGCGATTATTTTATACACTTAGCGGAATATAGTGTAAACGTATTCGGGGTTGAGCAACGGGTTTCCGTAATTGTCGATATGGGCCCTCTTGAGCTTGATGTTGATATGGCGATACCAATTGGTCTTATGGTTAATGAACTATTGACAAACGCAATGAAATATGCATTTCCTGAAGGGGCAAAAGGAAAAATTAGAATCAGCTTGAAGAAAATAGGTCAAATATTTCAATTGGAGGTGAACGATAATGGTGTGGGTAAATCTCATAGGGATGAAGTTCACGGAACAGGTTTTGGAACTCAGTTGATAGCGTTGTTGACCCGCCAATTAGATGGTAAGATGACACTCAAAACAGATCAGGGTACCTTAGTTTCTATTCAATTTCAATCGAGCAAAGCGGCTTAATATGGATAAACTCATGCGTATATTGATCGTTGAGGATGATATGATTATCGCAGCAAATCTATCGCTTCAATTGACAAGTTTGGGATATGAAGTAACCGGTATCGAATCACGGGGAGAAGAAGCTATAACGCATGCCATAAAAAATACACCTGATATTCTCTTATTGGATATTAATCTTAAGGGAAAAATTGACGGCATCGAAACCGCCAAGGAAATTCAAAAGCATCAAGATATTCCGATTATTTATCTTACTGCCAATTCAGATGAGGCTACATTCGAGAAGGCTAAGAGCACACATCCCAAAGCTTTTATTGCCAAGCCTTTCAACAGGTTAAACCTGCATAGAACCATTGCCTTGGTCGTTGAGCAATTAAAGAATGGTAAGGAGGTGAATTCTAACCCTCAAGAAATGGAAATTTTAGAAGATCGAATCTTTATTCGTCAACACGGGAATATGGTCAAGTTACTTTTAAAAGACATTCAGTATATCGAGGCTGACCGTAATTATTGTACAATTATGACTGATAGTGGCAGTTACGTGTTGGCCACTACATTGAAGGTAATGGAAGAAAAGCTTTCCAAATCTCATTTTCTTAGGGTTCACCGCTCTTTTATGGTCAATCTTTCACAATTGGATGCGGTTGCAGAACATCATCTTGAAATCGGTCGAAAAGTTATTCCTCTAAGCAAATCGAACAAAGACCTTTTGCTTGACCGTATTCGTACCATCTAGAATGGCATTTATTAAAATGCGTTGGTGGTTTCAGCTAAGCATAGGCTGCCCCGTGTAAAAAAGAGTGCATTTTATGGAAGAAAACGGATTTTCTTTTGGAAATTTGAATCCGATAAAAATATTAGAAAGAATGATGAAAAATTTCTGCACCCTACTTACCCTAGTGTTTACCTTTATTTGCTCGGCCCAAAGCCCAAAAATCCCAGTATATGCATGGATGGGTGGCCCTGGTGAGGCTACTGACCTAGAGCTTGCTGCCCAATTCAAAGACCTTAAGGACAAAGGTATTGACGGGTTGCTGTACAGTGGGGGGCATGATCCTAAAACTTATGAAAGGGTCGGTAAGTTTGTGAAAGCTGCAGGAATGGAATTTCATACATGGATTCCGACCATGGTGCAAGGAGACCCAAAACTGAAACCGGAATGGTTCGGGGTCAATGGTCTTGGGGAGTCGGCACATGAAAAGCAACCTTATGTCTCCTATTATAAGTTTCTATGCCCGAACAAAGAGGAGGTCTATGATTACCTTGCCGAAATATATGGCAATGTTGCCGATGTGGCCGAGGTCGATGGCATCCATTTAGATTATATTCGATATCCTGATGTAATTCTAGCGCGCGGACTCTGGGAAAAATACGGACTTATTCAAGATCGCGAATTTCCGGAATATGATTTTTGCTATTGTGACACCTGTACTTCCGATTTTAAAAAGAAATCGGGTATCGATATCAAAAAGGTCGAAGATCCTTCCCACGTTTATGAATGGAAACAATACCGCTATGATGTAATCACAAAATTGGTCAACCGTTTGTCGGATATGGTTCATGAAAAAGGAAAAAAAATCAATGCGGCGGTATTTCCCGGTCCCTCGATTTCTAAAGAATTAGTACGTCAAGAATGGAATAAATGGAACTTGGATGCCTTTTTTCCTATGAACTACAATGATTTTTATATGGGAAATACGTTATGGGTAGGTAGTGTGGTCAAAGAAGAGGTTGCCGCGGTGCCGAATACGCCTGTATATAGTGGACTTTTTATTTCCCCGAGGCCTTGGAATAAAGCGAATGAGGATGATCCTGAAGGTCATGGCTTGCTTCCAGAAGAATTAGGTGATGCGATTAGGGAATCAATGGAAAACGGGGCGAAAGGTATTTGTTTGTTCACCCCGGGCCGTATGACCGATGCCCACTGGGCAGCTTTTGAAGAGGCTATACATAAAGAGTATCAAAAGAAATAGGTCTTCTACCTAAATCAGGAATTCATCCATTTTTTAAACTCTGTGGCTTTCGCTTTGCTGACGATGATCCGTTCTTCGTGTACCGGTTTGGTATTGACGATAAGTTTACCATTGAAATAGTATTTAATAATGGTCACTGCGTCCCGTCGTATAATAAATTGTCGGTTTACCCTATAAAAATTATTGGGGTCTAAGTCATGCTCAATATCTTCTAGTTTTGTCTCCATAAGATAAGATTGGCTATCGGAGGTGACGGCTTTTACAACGCCCGTGTCGATATAGAAGAAGGCTATTTTTTCTGTTTTAAGTGGAATTAATTGGTCACGCTGGTTGACCAAGTAAGTAGTTTTGTAGGCTTTATTCTGTGATTTTATCAGGTCAAGTAACCCTTTCATTTGTGAGTTGGATTCTTTTTTTTCCGTTTTTTGCGTCTCGAATTGATTCAGGGCTTCTGAAAGTTCTTCTTCATCAATAGGCTTAAGTAAATAGTCTATACTGTTGACTTTAAATGCTTTTAAAGTGTATTGGTCGTAGGCAGTTGTAAATATAACCGGAGCGTTTATGGCTACTTTGTCAAAAATTTCGAACGAAAGCCCATCGGCCAAATGTATGTCCATAAATACAAGCTGTGCATCATGGGGCTTAGAAAAGAAGGATATGGCTGAGGTGACGGAATCCAAAAACGTTATGACTTCTATAGTGCGGTCTATTGAATGAAGCAGGTAAACGAGGTTTTCGCAAGCTGCAAGTTCGTCTTCTACGATTACAACTTTCATGAGGTAGCATTTAAAGGAAGTTCGACACTAAAGGTACTATTTTCTCTACGCACTGTTATTTCTTGTCTGCTTATAAGAAAATACCGTTTTTTCAAATTTAAAAGTCCGTTTTTAGTTCCTTCCGCAAGTGTTGTTCGCGGTCTTATCTGATTCTCGACAAAGATTGAATTTTCCTTGGCATAAATAGAGACCTTTAAAGGATTGGTTTCTGAAATTTCATTGTGTTTTACCGCGTTTTCCACCAACAACTGCAATGCCAGCGGCGGAATTTCCGCAGTTAAATATTTTGCTTCGATGTCGACATCAATTATAAAGCGGTCCCTATATCTGGTGCTTATCAGGTGGGTATAGCTATCGAGAAATTTTAGTTCATCTTTTACCGTGACCAAATCTTTATCACTGCTCTGTAAGATATAGCGGTACATAAATGATAATTTTTTAACGAACTGTGAAGCTCTTTCGTTCTCTCGTACAAGCGAGGTCAACGTGTTGAGGGAATTGAACAAGAAATGCGGGTCAATTTGATTTTTCAGGGCTGCAAGTTCATTTTGTAAATTTTCTTGTTTTAGACGCTCATTTTCAATCATATTGTCGTGCTGAATAATCTGCATTCTCAAAATTCTAGCTATAAAAAACAAAATGATTAGTACAATGGCACATATGAAAAATAAGAATCCCTTTTCTTGTTTGGAAAGTGGGGTGCCGACCAAAATAGGGTGTAGGTATTCCAATAGAGCCAAACCACTTATCAGAACAACGATGTTTGCAAGAAGCAGCAAAACGGTATGTGGTAGTCGAGCGAATTTAGAGGTGATATAGGCCCAATTGGCATTAAGTTGTAAGATGAGCCATGAAAAAGCAAAAAAGAAGAGTAGGCGTACCAGAAAATCCATGATGCGTTCGATGGAGAAGTCCATGTCTCCTGAACTGATCATATTGTAGATATAGATTGTTTTAGGAAGCGAGACTAATATCGAAATGAGAAGGGAAATCTTAACTAATTGTGACTGTGCAACCTGCTTTGCGACCACCATTTCTATCTTTATTTTTTAAATATACTGTTTTAATGCTTTGTTTTGCCCACCATTAAGTCGTTGAAAAGAATAAGCTTCCGATTTTTGTCGAAAGCTTATTCCTCCAAAAGTTTTAAAAATTCTTATTTAGCGTTGGCGTCAAAATCTTTGGGAAGATAATCCGCAACTTTAAATCCGAGAGTAATCTCTTCTTCCTCTTCAACATAGATAATATCGTTCAAGTTTAACCTTGCATCACTGTATGCATCGAAACCTTCTGGCAAGTAATTAGCTGTGTCGAAGTCTAAAACAGCCTCCTCTTTTTCTTCAATGAATAAAATGTCGTTCAGGTCTAATTTTGCAGGTTGGTAGGCGTTAAAACCCAAGGGTAAATAGTTCGAAGTGTCAAAATCTAGAACTATTTCTTCCTCATCCTCAATGAATGCAAGCTCCTTAAGGCTGAATTCCATGTCTTTATATGCGTTGAAGGCAATAGGTAAATAGGCAGTCGTATCAAAATCCAAGACGATTTCTTCTTCCTCTTCAATAAAAATTATGTTTTTAAGGCTTAAGCTTTCCGCTTCCATTTCTGGACAGTTTCCATTGGTAAAGAAGGTGCTCGTTTCTGTTTTGATTTCGTTGGTATTATTCTGATTCTCATGGCCGGAAAAATTTGAAAACAGCATAGTTAATACACCAGTTGCTAATACGAGACTTAATTTTATCATGATTATATGTTTTTAGGTTACGCTTGTTATCGGGATTTATTCCTGATTACTTGGGCAAATGTAAAGGGACATACGTGATGATAAAGGAGGTTTCTGGGTGAAACGGACAGATTGGCAAGTGAAACGTCTTAGATGTAAACTGAACCTTTAGCAGAAGAAACGAAACAGGGGTAGCCAAGAGCTTCGACCGGGCTTTCCAGTGCAATTCAATTCGATTATATAATGATTAAAAGTCGTGCGGGGTAGTTGAAGAACCGCTTTCTCAAAGAAAGAATATTAATCCCTACCTCTTGATTTATTACGGCTATTTCTGTTACGATTGTTCCCGCCTTTGTAATTTGGGTTTCCGGAACTATTCCTGTTTTGATTACGTGACCGGTTGTGATTTTGAGGTCGTCGAGGTTGTTGCTGAGGTGTATCTTCTTCCTCTGTATCGTCATCAACAAATTGATGCTCGGGCATTCGAGGTACTTCTTGCTTAATTAATTTTTCGATGTCACGCAAATATGGCCTTTCCTCCTTATCACAGAAAGATAAAGCAATGCCACTGGCACTGGCCCGTCCTGTTCTGCCAATACGATGCACATACGTTTCCGAGACATTTGGCAAGTCGTAGTTGATGACTAGCGATAGTTCTTCCACATCAATACCGCGAGCAGCGATATCGGTGGCGATCAGCACTTTTAATTTTCCATCTTTAAAAGCACCCAATGCCTTTTGCCGTGCTGTTTGTGACTTGTTGCCATGAATAGCGGCCGACCGAATACCGGCCTGATCTAATTTTTTTACAATTTTGTTCGCTCCGTGTTTTGTTCTTGAAAATACGAGTACCGAATCGCTGGGTTTTTCCTCTAGCAGATGCACCAAAAGTTTTGGCTTGTTCTTTTTGCTTACAAAGAAAACGCCTTGTTCTACTTTCTCTGCTGTGGCTTGTTCGGGTTTTATGGTCACACGTTCAAAGTCGCCCAGCAATTTTTTTGAAAGGGTTACAATATCGTTGGGCATGGTGGCCGAAAAGAAAAGTGATTGGCGTTTTGGAGGTAACTTGGCGATGATTTTTTTGATATCATGAATAAAACCCATGTCAAGCATTTGATCAGCCTCATCTAAAACGGCAAACTCCAGATCGCGAAACGAGATAAACCCTTGGTTCATCAAATCCAATAACCGTCCGGGAGTGGCAATTAAAATATCAACGCCGTTGCGTAAGGCCTGAACTTGCTTGCCTTGTTTGACGCCACCAAAAATCACCGTGTTTATAAGGCCGGTAAACTTACCGTATGCCGTAAAACTTTCCCCGATCTGAATGGCCAGTTCCCGTGTTGGGGTCACTACCAATGCTTTGATGCGTCTTTTACCTTGGCTACCGTTTTTTGCGGTGTATAAATGATGGAGGATCGGAATACCGAAAGCTGCCGTTTTTCCGGTGCCTGTCTGAGCAACGCCCAAAAGATCCTTTCCTCTTAAAAGAATAGGAATGGCCTGTGCCTGAATCGGGGTGGGGTTAGTGTAACCTTCCGCTTCAACGGCTTTTAATATGGGTTCTGCTAATTCGAGGTCTTTAAATGTCATCTATAAATAAAATAAGCCGCGAAGATACGTCTAAAGTTTGGATAACCGTGAAATGTGCCTAAATGCATGGGGTTTCGCTTTGTTGGAACGACCTCGGGGTGGCCATGCGGAAAAGTGAGACAGCGTTCGCTTAGAGCCCGGCTACAGCGGCTTCTGCACATCGTTCCCCATCCATAGCCGCCGAGACGATACCTCCAGCGTAACCGCCTCCTTCGCCACAAGGAAAAAGCCCTTTGATTTCAGGATGCTCTAAATTTTCATTTCTCGGAATGGTCACGGGGGACGAAGTACGTGATTCCACGCCAACTACATTGGCTTCTGAAGTGTAATAACCTTTCATTTTCTTTCCGAACGCATCAAAACCTTGTCGCAACCGGCTTCCTATCAATTTTGGCAAGAGCGAATGAAGGGGGGCGGACTGTAATCCCGGTTGGTAAGAAGTTGAATTTAGGTCTCGGGAAAGATGGCCTTCCACAAAATCGGTCAATCGCTGTGCCGGGGCGGTTTGTGTTCGCCCACCTGATGTAAACGCTAAACGCTCTAGACTTTTTTGATACTCCAATCCTCTTAAAGCACCAAACTTATCATATTTGGGAATATCCTCGTCCACATTTATTTCAACGACAATACCGGAATTGGCAAATTGGTTGTTTCTTTTGGAAGGGGACATGCCGTTCACCACAACTTCACCGGGCGCAGTGGCGGCCGGAACAATAAATCCGCCAGGACACATGCAAAAAGAATAAACGCCACGGTTCTTGACTTGATGCACAAGGCTATAGGCCGCCGCCGGAAGCATTTCGTTACGAGGGCCTTCACAGTGGTATTGGATAGAATCGATTATGTGTTGCGGATGTTCGACTCTGACACCCATGGCAAACGACTTCGCTTTTAAGGCAATTTTTTTCGATTCTAAAAGATAAAAAATATCACGTGCCGAATGCCCCGTCGCTAAAATAACGCGCTGCACATTCATTTCATTATTTCCATTTAAAATAATGGATTTCAATTCATTGTCCTTAGTTACAAAATCTGTTACTTTAACATTGAAATGAACTTCTCCACCATATTTTTGAATAGTCTCCCGTATGTTTTTTACTAATTTCGGCAGTTTGTTGGTGCCGATATGCGGGTGTGCGTCGATTAAGATTTGTTCGGTCGCTCCATGATGTACCAGGCTCTCAAAAATGCGGCGTACATCGCCACGTTTTAGGCTTCGGGTGTAAAGCTTTCCGTCGGAATAGGTTCCGGCGCCACCTTCCCCAAAACAGTAATTGCTGTCTTCATTTACGATATGGTCGCGATTGATCGCTTTTAAATCGCGACGGCGTTCTTGCACGTTTTTACCACGTTCCAATACCACGGGTTTGTAACCAAGTTCTAGACAACGTAGTGCCGCCCACATACCAGCCGGTCCGAATCCAACGATATGCACTGATTTTGCATTGGATACATCTTGGTAATCAAAACTGTATTCTTTTTGTTCGGGGAGGTCTTCCTTAGTGTAAACCACTAGTTTGTAGTTGAAGACGATAATCGGTTTTCGGGCATCAATGGATTTCCGCAACACCTTTAATCGTATGTCTTTTTCTGAAACCCCTAAATGCTTGGCTGTCTTTTTCTTAAGAGACCCTTCTTGAGCTTCTTCTTCAAGCGATAATCGTATCTGGAGGTTTCTGGTCATGCGGCAAAATTAAGGTAATTTTTAATGTTAATTTAATTGATTCGCCGAAAGGCGATTGTTGGGTGCCGTAGTTTTTACAGCCCACTCCTTAAAAATGACAATTGGGAACTTCCAAATTTTTAAAAATAAGGTTCTTTGTTACATTTGGTCTTGAGTTTTTGTAATTGCAAATAGAAAGGCTCTTTGATTGTTTTAAGTTGGTTGCCGTAAAAACTTCAAATAAACTTTTTGTTAACTTTAAGCGGAAGTCATGATTTTTTGGAAATGGCTATAAAATTGGAAAAGAAACTGTGAATGAGGAGATTTAGTAAAGATATCGGAAATGCTCTTTTGATAGGAACTCTTATCAGTATTGTCATACTGGTGATTCTGTATTTTATGGGAAAGTTCGATGAGGGCTTCAATTTTCAGATATTTTGGAGGGAATACTACGAGAATATGATTTTCTCGATAATCATCTATTTTTCAAATATTTATGTTTGGAGGTATTTCAATGAGCTATTCGGTGATGATATGAGTTCATTGAAGCGTTTAGTGATTGGAGTTCTGGGTAATTTTGGGGCGTCTATCGTGGCGATATTTGTATCTCGAATAATATTAGGCGTAGGCATTCGTCAAATCCCCTTATTTGAATTCCTGAAAAACGAAAGACCAAGGGATTATTATATTTCATTGATAATTGCCATGGTCGTCGTAGGTGTTTTCTACGCTTTCTATTATTACAAGCATTGGCAGGAAACCAAGGTCAAAGAGCAAAAAATCATAGCGGGTACGGCTTCGGCTAAATTTGATGCGCTCAAGAATCAACTAGACCCCCACTTTTTGTTCAATAGTTTGAATGTACTTACCAGTTTGATAGAAGAGGATCCCTTGCAAGCACAACGATTTACAACCTCTTTGTCAAAGGTTTACCGCTACGTGTTAGAGCAGAAGAACAAAGACCTGATAACGGTAGATGAAGAGCTTGAGTTTGCGAGAACCTATATTAAACTCTTAAAGATGCGGTTTGAAGAGAGTATTGTTTTTGATATTCCAGAGAAGAGCTCCAATTCCGAAGCAAAGATAGTGCCGTTGTCTTTGCAGTTGTTGCTTGAAAATGCGGTAAAGCATAATGTTGTGACTGCAGACCGCCCATTGCATATAGTCGTTCGTGAAGAAGAGGGTGTGCTTGTCGTCAGTAATAATCTCCAAGAGAAGCAAGTGGTCAAGAAAGGGAGTGGTGTTGGTTTGCGCAACATACAAGAACGGTATGGTATTTTAACGGATCGAAAAATAATTATTACTAAAACAGCTTCGGAATTTAGCGTACGGCTGCCGATGCTCATAAAACAAATATCAGTTATGGAAGCACAACAGACATTTATTGACGATAAGCGCTATCAAAAAGCGAAAGAACGTGTAGAGAGCATAAAGGGATTTTACTACAATTTGATCACCTATTGCTTGGTAATTCCCTTTTTGGCATACTTAAATTATCAAACGACGGGCTTCCCGTGGGTTATTTTTCCCATTGTTGGCTGGGGTTTTGGCGTCATCATGCACGGTCTTGAAGCTTTTCAGTACAATCCGCTCTGGGGGAAAGGTTGGGAAGAGCGTAAAATCAGGGAATATATGGACGAGGATAAATTCTAGAAAAAGGCCGTGGTTTGGTCATATTTTATCACTTTTTGCAGTCTATCCCCCTAAAACGACATTTCGGTATCCTCTTTTTTAATATGAGTGACAGTCTGACGAAATTTGAATAAACCAAATAAAAATAATAGCATGGAAAATTCTAACAATGAGAAAAAGTATATAAGGGCAAAAGAACGGGTGACTGCTATAAAGGGCTTTTATAACGGGCTTATCTCGTACGTTATATTCATTTCTTTTTTGGCAGCGCTTAATTATTGGATGGATGAGTGGAGATATCCCTGGTTTTTATGGGCGGCCCTAGGTTGGGGTATCGGGCTTTGCTTTCAAGCGGCAAAAGCTTTTAGGTTGAATCCCTTTTTCGGTAGTAATTGGGAGGAGCGAAAAATTAAGGAATTTATGCAGGAAGATGAAAAACAAAAACAATGGAAATAATGGAAGAAAGATATAATAACAAGTTTAGACGGGCCAAGAAACGAGTGGAGGAGCTTAAAGGTTTTTACATACACTTGTTCGTTTATATGGCCGTGAATGTTTTTATTCTGGTGGGAGTGTATTCTTCCGTTTCAGGAGATATGGATAGCTTTTGGGATTTAGGTCATTTCTTTACGCCCATATTTTGGGGTATAGGGCTTGCTTTTCATGCAGCGAAAGTGTTTGGGTTCAGTCCCTTTTTTAATAAAGAATGGGAAGAGCGGCAAATTCAAAAGTATATCGATGAGGATAAGAAGAATGCCGAGAAATTTAGGTAAGAAGAGGGGTTTATCGAGCTCTCTAAATCAAAAATCCAAAAAATTAAGACCAACCAATCAATGAGAACAATTATCATAGAAGATGAAAAGCCTTCGGCAAGACGTTTAAACAGGCTTTTGCAGGCTATTGGGGTCGAGGTCTCGGTAATGTTGCATTCCGTAGAGGAATCCATAGCCTGGTTCGAGCAGAATGAACACCCCGACTTAATTTTTTTAGACATTCAACTTTCCGACGGGCTCTCGTTTGAGATTTTTGACAAAATAGATATTCAAAGCTTTGTGATTTTCACTACGGCCTATGATGAATATGCGCTCCAAGCCTTTAAATTGAATAGTGTGGATTATTTGTTAAAACCGATCGACGATGAAGATTTGAAGAAAGCGGTAGATAAATATCAATCTCTGCAGCCAAAGACTAATAAGTTGACGCTAGATTTTGAGGAAGTAAAAAAACTATTGGTCAATCCGTTGGAAAGGGAATATAAAAAAAGATTCACGGCGAGAGTGGGGCAGCATTTAAAAATAATCAACGCTACCGATGTTGAATGTTTTTATAGCGAAAATAAAGGAACTTATGCCGCGACTTTAGATGGCCGAAATTATTTGCTGGATACTACCTTGGAGAATCTGGAGACCGAACTTTCCCCTGAAATATTCTTCCGTGTCAGCCGGAAGTTTTTTGTGAATGTCGACCATGTAAAAGACATTGTTTCATACACAAATTCAAGACTTCAAATCAAGTTAAACCGCTTTTCGGAGGCAGAAATCATTGTGAGTAGGGAGCGTGTACAAGACTTCAAGCTATGGTTGCAATAAAATATTTTAATATTCTGATATATAAATAGATGAATATAACAATAGATTTTTCTTATACTGTTAAAAAATCGTATTATTCGTCTTTTTCGACACGATTTTCATCAAAAGAAGAGGGTAAAAGTTTCGGAATCAATTTGATGAAAATAGGTAACAATACCGCGCCGCCTGGCAGCATAAAAATAGCCAACGAAGGAATACTTTTAAAGATATCGAGCAATTGATTTTGCACCTTCTTTTTCTCTTCAGCACTTAAATCGCGAAGAGTTGATTTCGATAAAAGGGCGACAAGTTCCTTACTTTCTGAAAGTTCTTTTTGCAGTCTTTTGCTATTACGTAAAATAAGTTTATTTACCACTTTGGCCATACTTTCATAAAGTTGAACGGCAAGATTGCTGTCTTTTAAATGAGGCATTCTTTTTGAATTCAACGAAAAGAAAGTAGTGACATCTTCTAGATATTTAGATATTTTGGCCTTCTCTAAATTTAAATCCTTTCCGATTCCGAATATGAATTCTGATTCTTTATAGTCCAACGATTTATCTTCCCATACGGTCAGGCAAGCCATATCTAAAAAATATTGATTCTCTGCTCTCGAATAATTATGTAGTAGCTTTTCTCGGTATGAACCATCGAAACTCTCATGTTCCGCATCTATAAAAGTCAATGATGAGGCGAATAATTGGGCTAGTCTTTCGTCAGTTCTGTTCTTTTCTTTGGAATTGAGGGCGTGATAGGTCAGATTTATAGCAATGTATTCGAGGTTTTGGGCATATGCCTTTATATCGGTTTCTCCCCTTAAATACTTTTTAAAGGTCAATACATCGATAAATAAAAGTGAGTTGGTGATAATGCTATTAAATGTTTTACTGATTACATTATCATCGAGATATACACGAGAGTCGATCAACAGTTCTAATTGTGCCGAAGTCTTTTTTCCTGTGAGTAGTTTATTCAGAAACGATATTTTGGCAACCTCCAGGCTGTTATAGAACTTAAAGATGCTTTCTAGAAAGTCTGTAAAATTAGAGTCTGGGTATTCAAAGCTATAGGTATAATAAAGAGCCGTAAGCAAATTGACCTTTGCATTTTCGTCTTCCGAAGGTCGATGTTGGGCCTCGATAAATTTTGGTCCGGACACATTGATACCGTAAATAAATCCGCTAATCTTAAGTTCTTCGTAGAGATCGTAAAAATCAGAAAAAAGATTTTTTTTCTCTTTTACGAGGAATCCAAATTTATCGATCCAACCAGCTGAGGATGGGTTCATGCACAGAAGATTTAAAACACCAAATTAAAACAAAATATGGGACATCCTTCTATATAGACCTTCTCGTTTCAAGAAATATAATTTTAAAAGTAGTTCAAAAGGGCTATAGATGACCAAGGATGTATTAACTAAATTTCAAACCTTTGTTTGATTTTTTCTTTTATAGCTACAGCTAAAAAATTTATTTCCTAGCATTTTTTTACCATCATAAACCAATCCCCTTTGACTAAACCTTCGTAGGTAAGGGCGATAACAATCTCAAAATTTAGAAAGATAAAAAGCAGCAAACTTAAAATCCGGCTTTATGCAAATTTGGCGGACTATTACGGTCATGATGGAAGAGTAAAAGATTTGTATAGATACTATTTAAAGTCGCTGAAACTATATTGTGGCAACATTTATGCTTAAAAGGGATTGTATAACTATAAAACACAACAGGATATAAGGGCTTTTCGGTTGTCTGAAATAGAAGTTGTCAATACACCGACGCCTGAGTCTTATACTCTTTTGCCCTACAGCTATCTTAAGGAACAGGAAAAGGGAAAATCCTTAAATATTGATAAGCGGTACATTGAAGGAAAAATTTTTGAACTGATGGTATTGTATCAAAATGTGGAAATTTATAAGGAGACAGGTGAAAAAAAAGTAAAATCAATAAAAGAATAATTTATGGCTATCATATATAAAATAGGTCTGTATGTGTAAGGATAAAATTCCTCATTAATAGCTTAGAAAAAAAGAATGTTTCGTCGGAAGCATATTCTTATTGATATTTCTCTTTTTTAGTAAGCTTGTGTATAAAATACACTCCCAATTACAAAAATTGAGGTATTTTCTTAGTTTAAACAAGTAATTTTCAGAATATTTTTAATTTTTTTGTAGGAGCATACAACAAAAATCACTATACTTACGTTCCGTATTTAATAATTGTAGTTTTTACACTAAATTTTTACCTTTTGCAACCGACATTTAAAAAATATAGCCACCAACTTTAATCCCCCGATATTTTATGGAATATGTTTTGTTTGCCTTGTGGATATCAGTAATGTTATTAGTAGCCTTTAAAGTCTTGATTGCACATAAAGCTTTGCGAAAGACATTGAAGTCTAGAAAATAGTAATTACCCTTTAATCAATATTTTTCTTTCATTTGCCACCGTGCTGAAAGGAAACTTCTACAGCTCTATATTTAGTATGCCTGATATGTTACATTCTTGGGCAAAATCGTTTGACCCTTCACTTTTCCACCTTGTTTAATCTTTTGTAGGATGCTACTAGTAAACGGATGTAAGATTACAACATCTTCCGAATCAGTATTGGAAGCAACAATAGATCTAAGATTAGCGCGGCCAATAGGGTCGTGCTTACTAGCAAACCAATCGTAATACTTGGTTTGTGAATTGAAAACAATAAAACCATGAACCCGAAAAATAGGGTAAGTGTGGTTATTATCAAAGCTCTCCCTGTTTCTAAGAATGTCTTTTCTAAGGCAGCTTCTTTATCTAACCCTGTTGACCTACAATATCGGTACTTTGCTAAAAAATGGATGGTATCATCGACCGCAATACCGAACACAATGGCAAATACAATAGAAATGGAGGCCTCGAGAGGAATGCCTAAAAACCCCAACAATGCTCCAGCAATTAAGAGTGGTAGTACATTCGGTATAAGTGATATCAGAACAAGTTTTACATTTTTATAAAGTATTGACATTAATAGCGCTACCATTAAGAGTCCGAGGGACAATCCTTGAAGTAAGCTATCTCTTGCATAGATCGCATTTTTATCCAATAAAAGTCCTTTGCCGGTCAGTTTAAATTGTAATAAGGCATTATCGGTTCGAGTCGCTACGAATGTATTTATCTCGTCGTAGATAGTATTTAAGCTATCTGCCCCTACATCTAAAACTTTTGATGTTATTCGAGCCTTTGTTTCGGTAGAATCTACAAACTTTAACAATCGCCTTTTGGCGAGGCTGTTGATTTCTTTTTTGTATTCTTCGAAAGTACTTTTTTCTATAGGTAGCGAATAATATTCCGATTTATTGAGATGATGTGCTCTATTGAGTGTCTTAAAAATAGAGGTTACCGATTGTACATTACCAATGGCGGCTATTGTTTTTAATTTATTTTCAACCTTTTCAATTTCCTTTACCAAAGCAAAATCTGTCACTTTGTTGGGCTTTTCGGTCGTAACAGCCACTTCTAACGGTCTAAAACCCGAATAATTCCTCTGAAAAAAAGTGAAATCTTTGGCAATAATACTTCCTTCTGGCAATGCATCCGAAAATTGATAATTAGTACTAATTTTCGAAATTCCCAAAAAACAGATAGGTATTAAAATTAAAGCACCGACTAGTATGGGCCGCTTTCTTTTAATGGTAAATGCATTTAATTTCGATAAAAATACTGACCATTTGAATGTTGTATCTTTCTCTAATAGCAGGTGTGTGGGCTTGACTATCAATAATAGTGTGCTTGTCAATAAAACGACTGTGATGTAAGCCACACCTACGCCTATAGCAGAATTAACACCAAAATTACTTATACTCTCCAATCGCGAATATAGTAGCGAAGTAAAACCAATGGCAGTGGTAATCGATGTTAATAACGTAATAAGTCCAACTTCTTTAAGGGTAGCTATCATAGCAGCTTCCTTATCTTCTTTCATCTGCATTTTTAGTAAAAAACTATCCATTATATGGATTACATCCGAAGTGCCAACAATCAATAATAATATCGGGTAGAAAGCAGCCAATGCATTCAGTTCTTTTCCTAGGGCAGATAAAACTCCTAAGAAAAGTAACAAGGCCATTACAATCGAAAAAAGTGAAATGAGAACAATGGCGATGCGGCGATAGACTAAAAGAAGTATGAAGAATACCAATGCCGTTGAAATAATAGTGGTTACGATCAACTCTCGTTTTTGCATCTGTACAATTGCTTCGAAGAAAAACGCCCGGCCCATAAGATGGTACTCGGTTAGTTCATTTTTTGTTAACGATTGGCGTACTTCGTTCAATAATGCCAATGATTGATCGTAATCGAGTTCATCGTCTGTTTCAAGTGCAATGACCATAGAAGAACCTTTCTCGTCTATCAGGGTGTTCAAAAAAAGCTCGTTTTTTTTAAGTTTTTCCCAATCGGCAGCGTACTTCGTAGAATCCTGTAAATGTATGATGGGTAGTCGGGTATAGCCAAAAGAAGTTTTTAAGGGATAAAATAACGTCGTGAGCGATTGACTTTCTTTTACAAAAGAGAACTTTTTTGAATCCATTGAAAATTGATGGAACTTTTCTAAAAAGCTACTTTCAAAAACAGTGGGCTTGTTTGCTATGGCAATTAATAGAAAATTGTCGTCACTTCCGAAGTCTTTTATAAAATCGTTGTAAAAAATTAGATCTTCATCCCCCTTCGGAAAAAATTGACTAAAGTCGAAAGAGAACTTTAAATTTCCCAACAGAAAAACCGACAGAAAGGCTAAACCTAAAAAAGTGGGTAGAATGGCTTTTTTTATTGCCAGAAATTTGCGCATAAATGTTTAGTTGTTTCGAAAGCGGAATCTCAAATCATCCAGATTATGGCAATTTAAGAAAACAGATACCTATTCGATTCAATGAATCTAATTATAATGAATAGATTGGCATTCATTCGAAAACTGTTTGATGTTGGCGGTATAATCCCGTAAGATGCGATTGTAATGACAATTTCTTACAGTGACTTTTTGATTTTCAGTATAGATAGCGTCGTCTTATGTATTATTTAGGTGTTTTTTTAGATGCGTATCTCTAAATCTTAGGTAAACGGTAAAACCAAAATACTTTTATACCGTAAGAAGTACACAAATAAAATAGAACTTTTAAGTTCTTAATGTGAACTCAATAAACTCTTATTGATTATTACTTCTTTGCGCTATATATAATTTTGATGTTGCTAACCTCTTTCAAAGTAATCTCAGCATATTATTTCTTACAGAAAAAAGTGGAAACGTTTAAAGCAAAGCAGATGAACGGAGCTAAACTATAATTTTTTTCATCTCGAATGCAGATTTATACATATGTATCGCACATAAACATTTTGAGTTTTTTTATATCGACCAGTAATTTAATCGGATGGGGCAATGAATAGGTTTGAATTTCAATATTTTGCCATTGTAATTTGAATTCATAACATATTTATTTTTTAAACATAATCCACTTGATGTGTACGAACTCGTTGGCTATGCGTCGATTAACATCTTTTCATATAAATGATCAAGAACATCATATTACCCATATTTATGCTGTGCTGTTGCCATCTTGTAATGGTGGCCCAAAATCAAACACAGCAAGATAGTACCGTAAAGAAGAATTTAAAGATTTCGGCTTTTCCGGTAGCTTTTTACACGCCGGAAACTGCATTCGGTTTTGGTGGTCTGGGAATAGGAACTTTTTGGTTAAATCCTGAAAATAGGGATACTCGGCCTTCTTCGGTGCAACTCGGAATTAGTTATACTACAAAAAGCCAATTTTTACTCTATATGCCTTTTGAATTCTATCGGGATAATGAAAAATGGCGTGTTATCGGAGAATTCGGATATTACAAGTATTTCTATAATTTCTATGGGGTGGGCATGGATTCCAGAGAGAAAGACGAAGAAACCTATGAAGTGATGTTTCCCAGGGTTAGATTTTCAATAGTGCGTGAATTGTTTACCGATTTTTCAATAGGATTGGGTTATGAACTCGATATGTTCTCAGACCTAAAAATTAAGGAGAATGGTATTTTAAGTTCTTCCGAGGTTGTTGGAAAAAGGGACGGTACGGTTTCAAACATCGGTCTCGTTGCCTTTTATGATTCACGAGATCATATTTTCTATCCTACAAAAGGGTTTTATATCCAAGGAAATGTTTTTACTTCCTCTAAAATATTAGGTTCTTCGTTTTCATATTACAAAGCAGAACTCGATACCAGGTATTATCAAAAATTAGCGAAGCGCCATATTTTGGCATCCAATCTTTTCATGGCGCATAGCAGCAAGAATACGCCCTTCTACGACCTCTATTATCTAGGGTCGAAACGTACACGAGGTATTAATAATCGTCGTTTTCAAGACAATGCCGAACTAAGTTTTGCTTTGGAATATCGATTTCCAATTGCCGGTAGGTTCGGGGGAGCGGCCTTTGGTTCAACCGGCACGGTCGCTTCAGACCTTGGAAAGGTGTTGGAGTCATCTTACCGCAATGCGGCTGGGGTAGGGTTGCGCTATATTATAAACAAAAGGGATGGTGTTCGACTACGTGTCGATTACGCCATGTCAAATGAAGGCGGCAATTTCTATTTCACCATTAAAGAAGCCTTCTGATTTACCCCGTTCCGCAGTAGTAAGTGATTTAAGAGCAACTTGTATTTTCACCGGATTTTTTACTAAAGTTCGATCCAATTATCAAGGTCAAGGGTCCAATCATAGTTTTTATATGTAATAGCTATTCGTTTTGTCGTAGGAATAATATCAAAATCTTTTAAAATTTTTTTCACTCCATTTTTACATCCGAAATCTCCCCTGAACCAATTAAATAACGAGGTGACCGCAACTTCTTTTTTATTGGTATCATAATCCGAAGTCCGTTCCAAGTATTTTTTAGTGCTCTGATTGAACTGTTCGTCAAGCTGTGCAGCATTGTAAATGGCAACTGGCGGACAATCTTTAGCACCACAGTTGAGGGCAAAATGTACACGGTAATCACGTTTGCTGACCCTTAATTTGCGCTCAAATTTATTTGGAAACCACTTTCGTACCATTCCGAGTCCCAATGGCCATTGCGATTTACGAATAATACCGTGCTCTATCTTCGCGAACGATACCAATCTACCTGCAATCGGAATTTGTTCTCTCTTGAAAAAGTCTCTTTTGTCTTCATATAAATCAGGATTTTCAGAAAGTAGCACCTGAATATAGGCGTTATAAATGTTCACCCAAAAAGCCAATTTTTGTTCATCGGTTTTTAGACTTTCCTCCAAAATTTCTAAAGTAGTGCCATATAACTGCGCCCTGATATCGTTCGTGTCGGCATTGTTTTTAACATTTGTCAGAAACTTTTCCGATAGTTGATTCATATCTATAGATGAAATACTTTTATTTTGCGCTTTGGCGGTATATAGGGTGAGCATAAAAAGGGAGAACATAAAAGATTTTAATATCGTACGTTTCATTGCTGTTTCATTTTTCCATGTAATACCCCTTACGAAAATTTAAATGTTGAGGTTTGGCGTTTGGTCGAAAAAAATAATAATACTATCAGATGATGGGTTATTATTTTATAACTCCTAATTATTGCACCTATTTTACTGCAAAATATTATATGTAAAGAAATTCACGAAAGAGTGACTAATTGATTCCAAAAGCTTGACTCCTTAAAATCAATGAAAGGTATTCGTTTATGATCAGTTTAATAATTCCGGCACACAATGAATACGACAACTTAAAATCACTTTTAGTAGATTTGTCATCGGCCACTGCGATAAGTGAAGTGGAGGTTTTTATTTCTTTATCTTCTTGTAATACCGATAATTCTGAAAGTATCGATGTAGCCGAACATGTTAAATTTTTGCGCTGCAATGGTATGGGTAGGGCCTCGCAGATGAATGAGGCGGCTAAATTGGCTAAGGGGGATGTTCTTGTTTTCTTACACGCGGATGTCAGACCACCGAAATCGTTTTTGTACGATATAGAAAATACAATTCAAGCGGGCTATGACGCGGGTTTCTTTTCATATCGATTTGATAAAGAAAATGTATTTCTCAAGATTAATGCTATGTTTACAGCCAAGGATGGTATATTTACAGGAGGCGGGGACCAGTGTCTTTTCATAAGAAAAACCGTTTTCGAGGCATTACAGGGCTTTGATAGGCATCAGGTGGTTATGGAAGATTTTGAATTCTTCGAGCGAATGAAAAAGAGCGATGTACGTTATAAAATTATAAATAACGATTTGGTCGTATCGGCCAGAAAATATCAAAACAACTCATATATGAGGGTTAACCTTTCCAATCTGCTTCTGGTAATTTTGTTTAAACTTGGATACCCTGCAAATAAATTGAAAAACCTACACAACCGTTTGATTCGATCTCCCTATCAAAAAGGTTCCTAATTAGCTTATGAAAGAAATCATTAATGGAATTCAACAAATTGGTATAGGAGTTGCCGATGCCAAAAAAGTTTTTAATTGGTATCGAAAATATCTGGGATTTGATATTTTGGTCTTTCAAGACGAGGCCACTGCCGGTTTGATGACGAAATACACTGACAATAAAGCCTTTTCAAGATTAGCTATGTTGGCGTTGAACATGGTTGGCGGCGGCGGATTAGAAATTTGGCAGTTCACGGACAGAATTCCCGAAGCCCCAATAAAACCTATTTTGTTGGGTGATTTGGGAATTAATATCATGAAACTTCGGTCAAACGCGATTGATGAAACCTATAAAGAATTAAAAGAACTACAATTACCATTTCTTACGGAAATCCATACTACCGAACTCGGATGGCCTCATTTCTTTTTTGCGGATCCATGGGGCAACTTAGTGGAGATGGTGGCCGATAACTACTGTTATTGTTCGTCAAAATCGGTTTCAGGGGGTGTTCTGGGAGTGGTTGTTGGAGTTTCTGACATTGAAACAGCTATCCATTTTTATAAAAATCTATTGGGTTTTGACAATGTTATTTACGATGAAAAATCGGTGTTCCAAGACTTTTCCAATCTGCCAGGCGGCAATGCTTCCTTTCGAAGAGTACTTCTAAAACGTAGTGTTACAACAGTAGGTGGATTTGGAGAACTTTTCGGCCCTGCTGAAATTGAGCTCATTCAGATTGAAGGTCGCAAACCCGATAGAATATACAAAGATCGACTCTGGGGTGATTTGGGTTATATACATTTATGTTTCGACGTGTATGGTATGGAGGCGCTTCGAGAACATGCGAAAAAACTGAATTACCCATTTACGGTTGATAGTGCCGATAGTTACGATATGGGTGCGGCAGCTGGACATTTTAGTTACGTCGAAGATCCTGATGGCACGCTGATCGAGTTTGTCGAAACACATAAAGTTCCCGTATTAAAGAAATTGGGAATTTATATCGATCTAAAGAAACGAAATCCGCGAAAACCCCTCTCAAAATGGTTGGTCAAGGCGATGCAACTGCATCGGGTGAGAAGTGATCGATAAATTGTAATTACGTTTTCAAATTGACTAGAATCACTACATTTAGCGAAACGGGTTTTATTGCAATCTCTACTTTCGATTTAGGTTACTAATTTTTGCATAGAGACCTGATTTCGCACAAGAAAATACTTTAATTTGCAGGAAAACATCTCGGGTAAGACGATGACTATGAAAGGTTTTATCGGAAGCTTTTTCATAGCTTTAAGTAAGCTAAGGTAGACTACATTTTTGTCGAAAGCGGTTGAACAACTAAAAGTAAAAACTCTTTGAATGGGCGAACTAACGGAAGAACAAAAGAGACTTGAAGCACACTATTCCAAAGAAAAAGATTGGCTAAAATGGGGGCCTTATCTAAGTGAACGTCAGTGGGGTACGGTCAGGGAAGATTATAGTTCAAATGGTGATGCCTGGAACTATCTTCCGCATGATCATGCTCGAAGTAGAACCTATCGATGGGGAGAAGACGGTATCGCCGGTATTTCGGATCGTTACTGCAATATTTGTTTTGGCATTGGACTATGGAATGGCAAAGATCCCATTATAAAAGAACGTCTTTTTGGGCTAACGGGTCCTGAGGGCAATCATGGGGAAGATGTAAAAGAACTTTACTATTACCTAGAGAATACACCGACCCATTCGTACATGAAACATTTGTACAAATACCCTCAAAATGAATTTCCGTACGACCGTTTGGTTGATGAGAATAAAAA
The DNA here is from genome assembly GCF_900103215.1 of Kriegella aquimaris. Classification (GTDB taxonomy): domain Bacteria; phylum Bacteroidota; class Bacteroidia; order Flavobacteriales; family Flavobacteriaceae; genus Kriegella; species Kriegella aquimaris. The sequence continues at coordinate 387,554 of NZ_FNGV01000003.1, read as the reverse complement.
GCGTGATGAAAATCAACTTGAGTTTGAATTATTGGATACAGGAATTTTTGATTCGAATGATTATTTCGATGTCTTAACCGAATATGCCAAGGCGGACGGGGAAGATTTGCTTATAAAAATTTCAATAAGTAACCGAAGCGCTAATTCTGCTGCCCTCAAGGTTCTACCAACACTTTGGATTCGGAATTTTTGGGACTTCGCCAAGGTATCGGAAAAACCAGTGATAAAAAAAGAGGGCTCGAATCAAGATCCTTATGTATCCATTGCGCATAACTACGTAGGCAACTATAACTTATATTTCGAAAAACCCGCTCATTTACTTTTTACTGAGAACGAGACTAATAGAACTAAGATATATAACGAAGCCAATGACCACCCTTTTAAGAAGGATCTTTTTCATGATGCAGTCATTAATAGTGATTATACGTTAGCTGAAGGTAAGGATCAGGGCACAAAATTCGCACCTTTATATGAACTCAATATTGGGCCTGGGGAAACTCGCGAATTGAAATTACGATTAACTGCCAATACATTGACTACTCCTTTTGACAAAGAGTTTGATACTTTATTCTCAGATAGGATGAATGAATCGGAAGCTTTTCTTAAGACGTATGTCAACGGAAATTCTGAAGAACTCAAAGAAATACAAAAGCAGGCGGTAGCAGGTATTTTGTGGTCCAAACAATATTATAATTATGAGGTTGAACGATGGTTGAAGGGAGACTCGAACGAATCACCCCCGCCAGTTGAGCGTCTAAAAGGACGGAATAGTAGCTGGAAAACCTTGCGTAACCACGATATTTTGTCCATGCCCGATAAATGGGAATATCCGTGGTTTGCGGCTTGGGATACGGCCTTCCACTGCATTACTTTAGCCTTGGTCGATTCCAATTTCGCCAAACAGCAATTGCTGCTTTTTACCAAAGAATGGTATATGGCACCGAACGGACAGATTCCTGCTTATGAATGGAATTTTAGTGATGTCAATCCACCTGTGCAAGCCTGGGCTTCTATTCAAGTTTATGAAACTGAGAAAAAGAGAACCGGAAAGGGCGATATCAATTTTTTAAAAAGAATGTTTAACAAATTGGCCTTGAACTTTACATGGTGGGTCAATCGGGAGGATAGTTCGAACAACAATGTTTTTGAGGGCGGATTTCTGGGTTTAGACAATATTGGGGTGTTTGATCGTAGTAAAGGAATTCCCGGTGGGGGCGTTCTCGAACAGGTCGATGGAACGTCGTGGATGGCGCTGTATTGTTTAAATATGCTTGAAATGGCGCTCTTGATCGCTATGGAAGATGAAACGTTCGAAGACATGGCGCTCAAATATTTGGGACACTTTGTGTTTATAGCGGAAGCACTTAATAATATTGGTCAAGATTATGAGGGTTCTTGGGACGAGAAAGATGGATTTTTCTATGATCGACTCATTTTGCCAAATGGGGAAGCCCATCCGATTAAAGTCCGTTCCATTTCTGGGCTTTTATCAATGACCGCGGTTTTGAACATAAAAAAAGATTGGTTGGATAAATTGCCGCGTTTCAGAAGAAGTATGGAGTGGTTCAGAAAGCACCGTATTGAAAATACGAAATATCAAGTTATGGAAGAATATGCCGAAGATAAAGATGTTCTTTTGTCTTTGGTGCCTAAAAAACGATTGCAAGTGATGATGAACAGCGTATTGAGCGAGCAAGAGTTTTTATCGGACTATGGCATACGGTCTCTGTCAAAACTTCATGAAAAATCATACACCATCGGTATTGAAGGAGTCGATTATTGCATAGACTACGAACCTGCCGAATCGAATACGGGTATTTTTGGAGGTAATTCGAATTGGCGCGGACCGATTTGGATGCCCATGAACTACCTTTTCATCAATTCGATAGTTGAGTACCATGATTATTTTGGGGACAAAGTGAAGTTTGCCTACCCGACGGGTAGTTCAAACATGTTGACTCTAAAAGAGATAAGTGATGAACTTTCTAAGCGATTGGTTCAGATTTTCAAAAAGGATGACGCCGGAAATAGACCCGTTCATGGTCTTCACGAAAAGAAGTATAGTGAAGCTCATTTTAAAGATCTGGTCTTGTTTTATGAATATTTCCATGGAGACAATGGCCGAGGGGTAGGGGCCTCGCATCAGACAGGATGGACAGCCTTAGTTGCAAATTTGGTTGACGGGATGTCATAACGGTGCAAGTAAAAAACACCTTCTTTAGATTATTTGTTGCATTTTGCCCAGTTGAAAGTTTGAAAAGGGTATATAATAGTAAAAGCACTAGTGAACATAAAGTTCTGAGGTGCATTATAGAAGATGTTCCATATTTTTTGGAATAAACAATATTTTATTACATTTATCTCGATGTTGGCAAGAATTGAATACTAAAAAGAACGAATTCTTAAGTAACCAAGGTTTAACAATGCTACGTTTGTCATAATATTGTTAGAAAGAACACTGCTTAGTCTTTCTTATATTTTAAAGAATAATAGATTTTATATTAAGGAATTAATGAAAACGAGCGATTCTAGATCGGAACTTTCCCAAAAGGCGGAGGCAGCAATCTGGAAAAAAGTAAAAAAGGGCGATACCGATGCCTTGGGCGTATTGTACGACCAATTTGTGGACACGCTCTTTTCTTATGGAATGCAACAATCGAATCACAAGGATCATGTTATGGATTGTATTCATGATCTTTTCGTCGATTTATACAAGTATCGGAACAATCTTGCACAGACCGATAATGTAAAATTTTACTTGCTCAGGTCACTAAAACGAAAAATTAATAAGAAATACCAAAGGAAGATTATTCCCATTCAAGAGGAGGCATATTTAGACGGTGTTGAGGAACATAGAAATTTTGTCCCCTCACATGAAGATGATCTTATTCATGCAGAAAGAGCCAATGAGAAAAGTGAGAAATTGGTTGATGCCTTAAGTACACTTAGCAAAAAGCAAAAAAAAGGATTGTTTCTGCGTTTCAATCAAGATAGGCCCTACGAAGAAATTGCCGAAATTATGAATGTCTCCGTTGCCACGGCAAGAACTATTATATATAGGGCTATCAAATCATTAAGAAAGTATCCACTCTCCCTACTGTTTTTATTCAGTATTCTTTTTTCCCTATAAAAAGTCGTTTTTCTTGTCTATAAATAGCCAATTGATTGCTTATTGAAATAGAAAGGCTTCCCGATTACTGTCTAACGATTTTCGGGAGCACAAAAATTTCGAGCGCATTGAACCACTCTCACCAACTTGTCAAAATAGTAGTAATACTGACCATTTTGTGGGGCTGTATGTCATTTGTGATAGATGAGAAACCAAAAAAAAGAAAAAAGAAAGCTTTTACCGCATATATAAAAGATTCGGTTCAAGTTGAGGTCGACTTGGTCTACAATCGAAAAAATCGACCCGATTATTATTCGAGCCATGTTGTGACACCAGTTTGCGAAAAGGGTATTTGTTATGAACTAATTGTTGATATATACTGGGATTTATTAGGTAATTTTTTGGCCTATCAAGAATCGAAAAAGGACCCGTTTACCAAGTTTGACCATATCCGATTTACCGCCTCCGATCATCAAAAAATGAAAGAAATTTTAGCTGATAAAACGTCGCTATTGGCTAATTATGAAGCTAAAGACCTTGTTGATCCTAGAGTTGTAATCAAATCAGATGTTATTGACGGTGTAACCGGTGCAACCTACAAATCACTTAGTGGGGCGGTAGTAAAAGGTGCTGTTTATAGTTCTCACACCCTATGGCATATTGTAAATGGTGTCATTGCCGATAAAATTGTCAAATATACCGAGACATTCTTGAATGATGACCTATTAATTCAAATGTTACAATCGAGCAACTATAATCAACAGTTTTATGCGCTGAACAAGGTCAATTTGGAGAAAAATAAATTTGAACCTTACCTTTTTGATTTGCTCACCGAAGGGGAATCGTATGTGCCGTTTTTTGCCATTGATAAGTTACCGAAAAGTGTTTGGGCAATCGATGAATATCAAGAACGTTCTGCGGAGCTTCTGCCTCGGCTAGAATTTAAAATGCAAAACGAAATACTCAATAAATTAAAGGGTGAGGCTTTAAGTAGAGGGGCATTGAGTTCCTTGGTGGATAATTTGGAAGGGTTGCAGGAAAATCAAATTGAAAAGGTCTTTACTATTCTTGGTGATAACCGCGAGAACCTCGAAAATAAGGAATTGGGCAAGTTGGCCAATATGATGAATTCAAAAAGTGGGACATTATCGAAAAATGCTTATCGGTTCTTGTCCGAGATGAAACTGGAAAATAAAAAGGTAAATAAAAAACTCAGAAACTACGAAGAACAAATAAAATAATAACTACGATGGCAAAGAGAAGAGAATTTATGAAGGCCTTAGGGCTTGGCTCCGGTACATTTCTAATGAGTCCAATTACCCTTTTTGGGAATGGCACGGGAGAAGAAATTGAAAAATTAATCACCGACAAAACTAAGGGGCTACAAGATTTTTCTATTGATACCAATGTATATCACAAAAAAGAATATGAAGCCGATATTCTAATAGCTGGTGGAGGAATGGCTGGTATTTGTGCAGCTCTTGCGGCCGCAAGAAACGGAAGCAAGGTCATCTTGATACAAGACCGTTCCAGATTGGGGGGGAACGCAAGTTGTGAAATACGAATGCATATTTCAGGGGCTAGCCAATTAAAACAAGTATGGCGTGAAACCGGAATATTGGAAGAATTGGTGTTGACGGAGGCCGTAACGAATCCTCAACGTTCCTATGAAATGTGGGATTATGTGCTGTACGACAAATTAGTGTCCGAAGAAAATATAACCTTACTACTTGATACTACACTTTACGATGCCGAAGTTGTTGACGGTCGTATCACAAAAGTGTGGGGACTTTGTTCCCCGACCGAAGAAATTTCGATTATCACGGCTGATTTTTTTGCCGATTGTACGGGTGATGCCACCTTGGCGGCCAAGGCCGGTGCCGAATATATGAGAGGTAGAGAGGCAAAATCGCAGTGGGGAGAATCACTTGCAGTAGATGTTGCCGACCAAAAAACCATGGGCAACAGTTTGCTCTTCATGTCCAAAAAATATGATAAAAAAATGCCGTTTAGCCCCCCTAAATGGGCGAGAAAATATACAACCAAAGATTTTATCCATAGAAATATTCAAACCTATGAATATGGGTATTGGTGGCTTGAATTAGGGGGTGAAATTGATATTGTTCGTGACGGTCAACAAAATAGGCATGATTTAATGAGTGTGCTGTTTGGAGTGTGGGATTATATCAAAAACTCGGGTAACCATCCTGATTCAGAAAATTGGGCATTATCATGGGTAGGTATGATTCCCGGTAAGCGCGAGAGTCGTCGGGTTGTAGGAGACTATATTATGAAGCAAGAAGATATACAGGGTGCCACACTCTTTGAAGATCGTGTCGCCTATGGCGGATGGCCATTAGATGATCACCCACCTGGGGGCATGGATACCACTGGAGAGGTGCCATATGTTTCGATTCCTTTAAAAGGGCCTTATTCGATACCCTTTAAATCTTTGTACAGTAAGAATATCAGTAATCTATTGATGGCTGGTCGCAATATTAGTGTATCACATGTGGCGTTGTCTTCGACTCGGGTAATGGCGACCTGTGCTACATTGGGTCAGGCAATAGGTACGGCCATGTTCTATTGCAAGCAAAAGAATCTGCTTCCCTCACAAGTTGGTAATGATAAGACCCACATGGAAAATCTACAACAACTATTGCTGAGACAAGATCAAGCTATTTTAGGCGTGACTAACAATGACGAAAAAGATTTGGCAAAATCAGCGAACGTAAAGGCTTCCTCGGAAATTGAAGACGGCAAGGCCGCTAATGTTATTGACGGCATCAATCGGGAGATTAACGACGGGAAGACTCATAAATGGTGTGGTGATATGAATAATGGGGAACAATGGGTTGAATTAAGGTGGGAAAAACCAGTTAAAATTAACACCATAGAGTTGACTTTCGATACGGGGCTAGAGCGATTTTTGCGACTTTCTGGGCAAGATTGGGTAAATGACCAACAGGTTAGGGGACCGCAACCCGAAACCGTTTCAGACTATACCATTGAAGCAATAGGGTCAGGTGGTCAAAAAATAGTGGCTGAAAACGAATTTAATTTTTTAAGGAGGGTCGAACATCGGTTTGATACCTTGGAAGTAAGTGCCCTTAGATTAAATATTCAAAAAACGCATGGAGATCCTTTGGCCAAAGTTTTTGAAGTACGCTGTTATCATGAATAGGTGATGGTCTTTCAAAATTTACATGAGGCTAACAGTACATTTTAAAGAATGTTAAGAAAAGCACACTTTTTTTGTCTATAAAAAGTAAAGTGGCTACTTATCTTAATATAGAAGTGTTTTAGCAGTTCATAAAATTGGTTTTTAGGATACTGAAAATTTCCTTGATCTGATTCAAGATTTCGAATGGCTAAATAATAAGAGGTATGAAAAATAAGAAAAAAAGCAACATAGATTTTACTTCGCTTAGTGATACTGAAAAGGTCGCTTTAAAAAGTAAAATCTATACGTCCCTTGACAGGTTAAAACAAAAAAGATTGCGTAAGCGCTATGCAATGGGTACTGCTGCTTCCATCGCCGTTCTTTTGGCATTAGGTTTCTATTTTAATCGTCCTGTCGAAACATCCATCACAGATTTTGTAAAATCTGCAAAAAAAGTTGATGTAAACGATTCTGACAAAGTGGTATTAATTCTTAACGAAGGGGAAAACGTGAAAATTGATGAAGATTCCACGGACATCTCCTATTCTTCCACGGGACAAAAGGTAAGTGTAGGAGGGTCAAAAGTTGTCGATCAGAGCGCTTCTTCGGAAAAGGAAATGGTCTATAATACGGTTTTAGTACCCTATGGAAAACGATCAAACCTGAAACTTTCCGACGGTAGTATGGTTTGGCTGAACTCTGGTTCGAGATTGGTGTATCCCGCTGTTTTTAAAGGAGATAAAAGAGAAGTGTATTTAGAGGGAGAAGCGATTTTTGAAGTGGCACACGATGCAAGTCATCCGTTTATGGTGCTTTCCGAGAGTCAGGAAATTGAAGTTTTGGGTACGGTTTTCAATGTGAGCAACTATCTTGATGATACTCAGGTAAACACCGTACTCAAGAGTGGAAGTGTTCAAATTCAATATAAACCTGATACTACTAGTGACACAGGCAATAAGATAAAAATAACCCCTGGTACCTTGGCTAGTTACGATAAGAAAAATAAAATGGTGACTTCTGAAAAAGTGAATGTTGACCACTATTTTTCATGGCGAAAAGGCGTTTTCATATTTAAAAACAATAATCTCGAGTATATTATGAAAAGGCTCGCACGCTATTATAATGTCGACATTGAGATTGAAAATCAGACCTTGGCTGAAGAGACCTTTTCCGGTTATCTCGATTTAAGGGAAGACGTAGAAAAAGTGATAGGTATTATTAAAGAAACCACACCATTACAGTACAAGAAAATAAACGAAAAAAGAATAAGTATTAACTAAAAACGGAGAAACCATATGATGTAACGACCAACTAACCAATTTTAAAAAAAAGCCAGAAGATGTTGGCCCATCTCCTGGCCGGAAAATTAACATTGCCAAATAATTTGGCATCATTAACTCAACTAAAAACAAAATTATGAATAAAATCGTCAGTGGCCCCGCTCTCGGGGTCAAAAAGACACCGATATGTAACCTGTTCACCCTTATGAAAATATTTGCCTTATTTATTTGTATCGGTCTTAGTTCGGTATATGCGAATAATACCTATGCCCAGACCAAGATAGATATTGATGTCAAAGAGGTGACGTATGAAGAGTTGTTCAAAGAGATTCAGGAGCATAGCGAATTTATATTCTTCTATAAGGATGAAGTGTTGGATGCAAATAAAAAAGTGTCGATTCGATTAAAAGAAGCACAACTTACCTCCATACTAAATCAAGCTTTTCAAAATACAGATTTAGATTATAAAATTGATGACCGTCAAGTGGTCATCAAAAGAAGGTCTAAAACACCGACTTCGGAGATTGATGCAATTGCGGAAACTGTTGCACAAGAGTTTATGGTCTCCGGTACGGTTGTCGATGGTGACGGAGTTCCGCTACCCGGTGCTAGTATCGTTGAAAAAGGAACAACGAATGGTACACAGACTGATTTTGACGGGAACTTTTCGTTGGCCGTTGCCAATCAAAATGTGGTGCTGACCGTATCTTATATTGGTTATGCGACCGAGGAAATATTGGTGAACGGCCAAGAGAACATCGCTATCACCTTAAAAGAAAGTGCAGCAGGTCTTGAAGAGGTAATTGTTGTAGGCTACGGTACCCAGGCCAAGAAAGACCTGACGGGTTCCGTCAGCGTTATTGAGGGTGATGAAATTGCGGCACGTAGCACCACCAATGTTTCCAATGCCTTGCAAGGTACCGTTGCGGGGGTCAGTATTACAAGAAGTAACTCAGAACCCGGTTCAGGCAATGAAATAAGAGTAAGGGGTGTTACGACATTACAAGGGGCGAGTGCTCCCTTGATACTAGTAGACGATGTACCTGTTTCAAGTATCAACGATGTGAATCCGGATCAAATTGAAAGTATTTCCGTGCTTAAAGACGGTGCTTCCGCTTCTATTTACGGATCAAGAGCCGCAGCTGGCGTTATTATTATTACGACCAAGCGCGGCAAGAGCGGAGTCTTTAATATGGGCTATAGTGGGGAATATATAATCAATACACCTACCGAAACAAGACAGACAGTGGGCGCGGTTCGCTACATGCAAATGGATAATGAAAAGGCATGGAATGACAATGGTAACGATAATAATGAATACCCTACGTGGTCAGAAGATTTGATTGCCAATTATCCTACCAATAGTGCAATAAACCCTGATCAATTTCCCGATACGGATTGGCGTAGTCTGATACTCCGAAAATCCGCTACTGGTTATAGACATAATATCTCTATAAGTGGAGGTTCCGACAGATTGAAAACCAATGCAAGCTTCGGTTACGAATATCAAGATGCCTTGTATGACGGGCGCGATTGGAAGCGCTACACGGCCAGGGTCAACAATGATATCAAAATCTCCGATAAAATGGGTGCCAATTTAGACTTTGCACTTAAGATAACGAGAGACGATCGCCCTTCATTAGACCCCACAGAAAGAGCCATACGTTCTGCACCCGTATACGCCGCCTTATGGCAAGATGGGCGAATAGCAGAAGGTAAATCAGGAGATAATGTATATGCCGAATTGCAGGAAGGTGGGTATAGTAATAGTGATACCTATTTATTCTACGGAAAGGTGGGGCTGTTTTATAAGCCTATCGACGATTTAAAGATATCACTTAATCTGGCACCGAATTTTGAATTCAACAAGTATAAAAAGTTCAATAAGACCATTCCCTATTGGGCCTTCAATGATCCCGATCAGTTAGCGGATCCCAACTATATTTCGAGTCACAATGCCACCCAGACCTATCTAAATGAAGTAAGGTCGAACGACAATACCTTGACGACACAAGCCTTGGTAAACTATGATAAAATAATAGTGAACCATAACATCAGCGCTGTTGTGGGGTATGAGGAATTCTCGGCTGAATATGAAAGATTAGATGTTAGGGGTACCGAGTTTGTTACCGCCGACTATCCATTTTTAAATCAGGCTCCGGTCGATAAGGTTTTTGATGATGGATCTACTGTTTCGGCAAATGCCTATGCTTCCTATTTCGGAAGATTGGCCTATAATTACGATAGTCGGTATTATATTCAGGGAACTGTTCGACGAGATGGTTCCTCCCGCTTTGGAAAAGACTATCGATGGGGGTCCTTTCCCTCTGTCTCGGCTGGTTGGGTTATTTCCAATGAAAATTTTATGGAGTCGTTAGACCCGACCATTTCATTTTTAAAACTTAGGGCTTCTTATGGTAGTTTGGGCAATGACCGTTTAGGTAATTACCTGTATCTCTCCGTACTGCAGTTTAGCAATACGTTAATTGCCAACGGAAACGACGTAGAGGCAGTGAGATCTGCTGCCCAACGATTTTTGGCTATTGAAGACGTGACCTGGGAAACGACTACTTCTTTGAACTTTGGTATCGACTTGAACATGTTCGATAGCCGTTTGTCGTTAACTGGTGATTACTTTAAGAAGGAAACGACCGATATGCTCCTCGATTTGAGTATTCCCGCTTTCGGTGGATATGATGATCCCACGGTAAATGTGGGAAGTATGGATACCGATGGATGGGAGCTGTCTCTTTCTTGGCGTGATAATATTGGCGATCTTAGATACGGGGCCTCTGCTAATGTTTTTGATTCTAAATCAATTATTGGAGATGTCAACGGGAAACGTCTTTTTGACGGTAATATCCTTTCTGAAGAGGGCAGTGAGTTCAGGTCTTGGTACGGCTACCTATCCGATGGTATTTATCAAACCCAAGCTGAGGTAGATAACTCGGCCGTAACTAGTGATGTTGTCAGTCCGGGAGACATAAAATACAAAGACATCAGTGGCCCCGATGGTACGCCCGATGGTGTTATCAACGAATTGGACAAAACTATTTTGGGAGGTTCTTTGCCTAGATACCAATATGGTGGAAACTTTAATTTGGCGTACAAAAAATTTGATTTCGGACTTACTTTTCAAGGGGTTGGTAAGCAGAACTTCTACCTGTCTCAAGGTTTTATCAAACCTTTTCAAGAAAGCTGGCAATCTCCTTCATATTTATATGCGGGAAGCTATTGGAGCGCTTATAACACCGCCGCACAAAATCAAAGCGCCAGTTACCCTAGACTCTCTGAAAATGCAGTGGGAAATAATTATACTAGTTTCTCCGATTATTGGTTGATCAATGGGTCATATCTTAGAATCAAGAATATCTCTTTAGGGTATACCTTACCTACCGAGATGCTTGGTGACAGTGGGTTTTCACAACTCAGGATATATGTTGCCGGTAACGACTTGTTCACATTTGATAACCTCCCCAAAGGCATAGATCCCGAGCAAGGGAGCGGATACCTGATCACCAAGTCTTTCTTGGTTGGAGTTAAAGCTAATTTCTAAACGAAAAACAATGAAAAATACGATATATAACATACTCGCCGGACTTGCCATTTTGCTGACCGGCTTTTCATGCACCGAGTTGGATCTGGTACAGGAAGATGCCGCAAGCTCGGCCACTTGGTACCAAAATAAAGATCAATTTAGGCAATCGTTAAACGAGGGGTACCGCGAAGTTTTTTGGCCTACTGATGAATCTGCTGCCGGACTCACCGATGATTGGCAGCGACGAGATGCCTTAGACGATATTAAAGCAGGTACGGTAAGTTCCGAATACGGTGCGGCCCAAGACTCTTGGGAAAATATTTATAAGGCCATCACTCGAATTCTTGTCGTTATCGATCAGTTAGAGAACCAAGACGTACTATCTGCCGAAGACACCGCTCTTTTTATGGCCGAAGCCAATTTTTTAAGGGCATCGTATTGGTCGTACCTCATTTCGCATTATGGTGACGTTCCTTTCTATGAAAAGGAGCTTACCGTTGATGAATCTTTTGAAATGGGCCGGACCAATAAAAACGAGATTCTCCAAAAAATCTATGGGTATTATGATGATGCGGCACTTAATCTTCCGGTATCGTATAATGGTCTGAAATATGCTACCAAAGGTGCGGCATATGCCATGAAAGCTAGAATAGCCTTGTATATGGGCGATTTTGCAGTTGCCGCAGAGGCTTCTGAAGATTGTATAGACTTGGGCGAGTATGAGTTGCATGCCGATTTTTCCGAGTTATTCCGGTCAAGTACCAAAAACTCGAATGAGACCATATTCCATATTCCGAGAAGTTCAGATTTGAACGTAATCAGAAATGATAACGTTAGAGATTATTTGCCACGAAACCATGGCGGCTGGGGTGCAAGAAACCCCACTTGGGAGCTCTTGGCGTCTTTCGAGTGTACCGATGGGCTGCCCGTAGACGAATCGCCGCTTTTTGATCCTCAAAATCCATTTAAGAATAGAGATCCCCGATGTAACATGACTATCGTGCCCTTTGGTTCTTTGGAAGATGGTGATGGGCTGTCTTCGGCCGATGGGTCTAATTTTATAGCTATTGAATATACGCCCCATCCTGAGAAAAAAGAGGTCTTAGACTTTGCTTCCGGTGATTTACGTCGAAATGATGATACCCCTTCAGTAGCCGCCTTTGCTTCTTTTAATGGATTGGCATGGAAAAAAGGGATTGATGAAGATTGGAAAGATTATCGCACCGACCCCGATTTGATTGTTATACGCTATGCCGATGTATTATTGATGTATGCCGAATCAAAGATCGAACTCAATCAAATTGATCAAAGCGTGTTGGATGCTATGAACCAAGTACGGGATAGGGCTTATGCCAATTCTGGAATACCCAACCCCGAAATCGTGACTACAGATCAGGCCGAGCTACGCTATAAAGTGCGTAATGAAAGGCGTGCCGAACTTGCCTTTGAAGGGCGTAGGTACATGGATTTGATTCGATGGCGATTGGCGGAAAAAGCACTTACCGGAAATTCATACGGGCTGTTGAACGTCGCAACCGATGCTAACGTTGGGGTGGCACCGACTGGACCACTAATGGATAATGTTGTTACGCCCGGACTTTGGTTTTGGGGCATGACTCCAGAGATTGATGCGGATGGACTTCCGGACTTCTCGGCTTTGCTGAATGCTGGGCTATGTAGATCTTTGAATACCATCAATTTTCCGACAAGACAATACTTGTGGCCGATACCGGCGTCTGAACGATTACTTAATGCAAACCTCACTCAAAATGAGGGGTACTAATAGTTAGTTTTGAGTTAGTTAGTTTTTGTAAATCCCCGAAAAGCGATTTTCGGGGGTCTTACAATGCCTAAGCTTCAGAAAGTTATAATTAGTGCAAATTTTAGAGAGATGAGAAAAATTTTAATGGTGCTATGGGTGCTGACCCTAGTAATGGTTTCCTGCAAAAATAAGGCAGAAGAATTAACGAAAACGCCGATAAAAAAGGCTGCGGAGGTAGTCAGCAAAGATGGTGAAATCACCCAGGTTTCCGGAGATTTGAAAATTGGCGGGGTATATCCGCACCTTACCACCTACGCCCATGGCAGATTAGATGGAACGTATGGCTTCGGAAGTGAATGCGGTATCGGTGCCTTGGCGGTATGGAACGATAAGTTGTACATGATAAATTATGCGGCACATCAGCCCAAGGGTAGCGAACATAAACTCTATATTATCGATGAGGATATGAATATGGAGATTTTTGAAGGTAGTATTGGCGGTACCCCGACCGCACGAATGGTTCATCAAGAATCTAACCAATTGTTGATAGGCCCTTACGTTATTGATAGTACGGGAAATATTAGGGTGGTACCTTACAGTAGAATGGAAGGTCGTCTGAATGCCTATGCACGACATTTGAAAAATCCCGAGACCATGGTCTATATGTATGACATGGAAGGGATGCTTTATGAGTTGAACGTGAATACCTTGGAAGTAAACAAGCTTTTCGACGATCCTTTACCAGGCTGGCATGGCAAAGGCGGATACACAAGCCAAGGCAGATTAGTGGTTTCGAACAATGGTGAACATGCCAGTGAGGGTAGGGTGACTCATGACACCCAAGACTGGGCGAATGAACACTACAAATGGGAAGAAAGTTGGAAGGTGGATAAAGAAGGCATATTTGGTCCGGACAACTTAGGGATTCTAGCCGAATTCGACGGTGATAATTTCAAGGTCATCGAGCGCAGTCAATTTACCGATATCACGACTAAACACGGTATCTATGCGGTGCCGAACGATGATTCGCCGTTATGGGCAATTGGTTGGGACAAAAAATCGGTACGCTTAAAAGTACTCGACAATGGTGAGTGGCATACGTATTTGCTTCCGAAAGCGACCTATAACAACGACCCTCCGCACGGCTGGTTCACTGAATGGCCTAGGATCAGGGCGGTGGGCAATGGTAAAATGATGATGGATATGCACGGGATGTTTTATGATTTTCCCGAAAGCTTTTCCGCATCGAACACAGCAGGCATTAAACCTATGGGTTCCCACTTACGGTACATTCCCGATTTTTTGAATTGGAACGACCAGATTGTTTTGGCTACGGATGAAACCAGTATTCAGGGGAATCCCTTGGCAGGACAACCACAATCTAACCTTTGGTTTGGTAATTACAGCGAGTTGTCCAATTGGGGTCCCGCATCAGGATATGGTGCCGTGTGGTTGAAAGAAAAGGTGGTCGCTAAAACACCATCTGACCCTTATTTAATGTCTGGTTTCGATAATCGCATTCTGCACCTACAGAATTCAGGAAACACCCCAGTGAGCGTTACTTTGGAAATTGACCCCAATGGTGATAATAATTGGACGGCACTCAAAACAATAGCTATTGAAAAGGGTGGTTATACCAACCATATTTTTGAGAAAGGACTTAAAGCGGAATGGATTCGATTGACCTCTAATAGAGCATCGGAATTAACGGCAGCGTTCCATTTTACCGATGATAATCTGAAAGATGGTTTTGAAGGTACGGATCTATTCAAAGATTTGGCTGATATCGATTATGCCGGAGAAGTGAACCATGCAAAATTGTATAGTAATAAGACCAATTTTAACCTTAGTGTGTATACTGGAGCAATTCAGGGTGGCGAATTCACAAAAAAGGAAGGTCTCGAATTTACTAAATTCGATTTTGAATTTGTAAAAGGTATTAAAGATACGACCTCTTTAGAGGCCTTGACGGTTGAAAGCGTTGGTGCGCAAGTAGACTTTAACAATAATAAGGTTGAAAGTGATGCCGTTTCGGCAAATCATGTTTGGTCAGAAGATGAGGCTTCGATAATCGTACATGCGAAAGAGTACGATTTGAGATTACCTAAGGGAAAAGTGGATTATCAAGACATCTTACCTCCGGGAACCACGCGGTTTCGAAGAGAAGTCGAATCAGAACGAGAACTGGCCAATGTAGGAGGAACTTTTTATGAACTCCCCTTGTTCAAAGTGGGGCAAGAACCGCGGTATAAAATGATGCGACCGGTAGCTACCCATAATAAACAAATATCTGATTTTAATACTTGGAACGGTTTATTGGTCTTAAGTGGAATAAAGAAAGATGCTTCCAATTCAGAACATATCTATACATCAGCCGATGGTGAGGCAAGTCTTTGGTTCGGAGGTATCGATGACTTGTGGAGTTTTGGAAAACCAGTAGGGAAGGGCGGTCCTTGGAAAGATTCAGCGGTAAAGGCAAATGAACTTTCTGACCTATATTTAATGACGGGTTATGATAAGAAAACCCTTAAATTGAGGGCTGACAAAGATGTGAAAATTACGCTTTTGATATATGTGAATCACTATCTTGACGAGCCAATGAAATATAAAACCTTTGATATCAAGGCAGGGGAAGAATTAACGTATGAATTCCCAGAAGGTTTTAGTGCGCATTGGGCTCAGGTAAAAACGGATAAAGCATGTAGCGCAACAGCTTGGTTCATTTATGAATAAATAAAAAAGAAGAACATGAAATATTTATTTACACTTTTATTGGTATTCTGTAGTGCCATTTCTGTTTCTGCTCAGGATCTTTTGGTTGAGGCAGAGAGTTTTGATAATCCGGGCGGCTGGGTTGTCGACCCACAATTTGTAGAACAGATGGGCTCTCCTTATCTTATGGCACACGGCATCGGAAAAAAAGTCGAGAACGCCAGTACCGAAGTAACCTTTGAAAAAGGAGGGCAGTATCATATTTGGGTACGAACGATGAACTGGGCTCCCGGCGAATGGGACGCTCCGGGAAGGTTCAGCTTAAAGGTAGGTGATATGGCTTTTGATAAGACCTTGGGCCTTCGTTCCGGCTGGGGATGGGAATATGTCGGTAAAACGAAAATAGGTAAAGATAAAAGTGTCGCACTCGAACTTATCGATTTAACTGGCTTCAATGGCCGATGCGATGCCATCTATTTTTCTACTTCTGATAAAGAACCTCCTTCCTCCCCAAAGAAGTTGGCCGAGTGGCGTAAAACGATTACGGCCGAACCCAATGCCCCCAAAGAAGAAAATACCTATGACCTCGTGGTCGTTGGTGGCGGTCTCGCTGGTTGTGCGGCGGCTATTGCAGGTGCCGAGCAGGGGCTAAAAGTAGCGCTTATTCACGATCGTCCGGTTTTAGGTGGCAATGCCAGTAGCGAGATTAGGGTACATACGTTAGGTATTTATGGGCATTTTGAACGTATTTTAAAGAAAATCGATACAGAACATTACCCCAACGGTTCGGCCGAAGCCAAATTGGACCAAGAAAAACGGGATGCGAATGTTAAAAGCTATGACAACATAGATCTGTTCTTAAATTGGAGAGCCTATGACGCGAAGGCAGAAGATAATACAGTGAAATATGTTGACGCCAGACAAACGGCAACGGGGGAACGAAAAAGATTTACGGCCCCCTATTTCGTAGATTCTACAGGGGATGGATGGATCGGTTACTGGACGGGGGCCGAGTTCTCTTACGGCCGGGAAAGTGTCGATACCTACGGAGAAGCTTGGGAAGAACATGGTGAACTTTGGAGTCCTAAAGAAGCGGATGATGCCGTAATGGGATCCTCCGTATTATGGGGTTCGAAGAAAACCGAGACTGTACAACCTTTTCCTGAAGTACCGTGGGCCAAGCCAGTTGTAAAGGAGCATAAGGCGATTAATGGCGAATGGTATTGGGAGTTTAGTCGAAACGATTTAAATCAAATAGATGATGCCGAAGAAATACGCGATCATATGTTACGGGCTATTTACGGTTCCTTTAGCAATGCGAAACAAAACCCCGAGAATGATAAGATTGCTTTGGAGTGGGTTTCTTATTTGGTAGGCAAAAGGGAATCCCGCAGATTGGTCGGAGACCATATTTTTACGTTTAACGATGCAAAGGAAGGTACTAAGTTTCCCGATGCAGTAGTTATCGAAACAAGGGAGGTCGATGTGCATTACCAAACGGTCTTGACCGACGAAAAGAATCCTGATTTTATTTCGAAGGCTCTTTTCTATAAAACGCCGGAGTATTACATTCCATATCGAAGCCTTTACTCCAAGAATATTAACAATCTTTTTATGGCCGGACGTAATTTTAGCTGTTCACATGCTGGTCTAGGTGGCCCTCGGGTTATGAGAACAACGGGCCAGATGGGGGCCGCTGTAGGTTTCGCCGCTGCTCTTTGCAAAAAGTATGATGTAAATCCGAGGGATATTTATAAGGGCTATTTAGACGAATACCTAGATTTGATAGAAGAACAAAAATATCCTAAAATACCAGAGTCGAAACAATGAAAAACAGCCTTGGGGTCATAGTATTTCTCTTGTTGGCCGTGTGCAGGGCACAAATCGGGGCTTCGATTCATACATTGCCCCAAGGTGATCAAGACGAGGTGTTAATTGATCGTCCGGAATTCTACCTAATGGATTGGGATCAGGGTGTAAAGCTTATTGAAAAAGAAACGCCCTTATCGATTATGGTAGATTCGATGGGGCAGCAAGAGGTGCGCATGCTGACTGATGAGAAATCCAATCCTGTTTTATATACATCCGATATCGAAACTCCGGTATGTGCCGATGGGGAATGTCGATTGATGCATATTCGGTTGTATTGGACACTTTTGGGTGAATATGCGGGCTTTGATCGGTTTCCCGGTCTTCCCTTGACCAAACATGATCATGACGAATTTTTACAGGCAGATTATCTGAAGTTGCATCATTTGTTGAGCGATAAGCTGTCTATATTGGAGCGAAGAAGTATTGATGAACTTGTCGTAAAGCCTGAGCAACCCGAGGTTGAGGGTGCCGACGCACTTTCGGGGGCGACTATAACCGAAGTAAAGGAGTCGGTGGTGGCCGGTGCGCTTTATTCCTGCTATGTCGCTTGGCACTTGGTGCATGGCGCCATAAAAGAGGATATCAAAAAATACACGATGTCATTGGTCAATGAAGAGATGGTACGGACAATGTTAAACAGCAATTCGGTAGATTATCAAATGTTTGCCTTAAATAGACTGGAGATAGAAAAGTACCCTGAATACGTTGATCGGATAAGTGAAATTTTTGAGTCGGGTATTCCTATGGTCCGTTCTTTTATCATTAAAAATTTGCCCGACGTTTTTTGGAATACCGAAAAACTGCAACGCCCTTTTTGGAACAATTTTGCCAAAGTCGATATTAACAGTCGAAGTCTTTTGTTAGACCATTTAGAGAGCGCTTCGATAGCTACTTTGGAAGATATATCTTCACAACTTGGGGCAATGACCAAGAACCAACTAAAGAGTTATTTGCAACATTTGGAAGAACAGCGGATCAAAAGTAGAATCATACATAAAAATCTTGAAAATTTTTCAAGTTCCGATTCTGAGAAGTATGCTTATCTTGTAGCACAATATTTAGAGGAAAACAACAATTAATAGGCCTAAATACCATGATTTCATTTATTATTTCCATACTGGTTTTGATTCTGGGTTATTTCACTTACGGCAAGTTTGTCGAAAAAATATTCGGTGTGGACCAGCAAAGGGAAACTCCGGCAGTTCGTTTAAGGGACGACGTTGATTTTATGCCATTGCCGACATGGCGCATATTTCTTATCCAATTTTTGAATATTGCAGGGTTGGGGCCCATCTTTGGGGCTATCGCCGGTGCTATGTTTGGCCCAGCTGCCTTTTTATGGATTGTTTTAGGGAGTATTTTTGCCGGAGCCGTACATGACTATTTTTCAGGAATGTTGTCGGTGCGCCATGACGGACTTAGTATTAGTGAAGTGGTAGGCATTTACCTTGGTCCCAAAGTTAAACAGGTCATGCGCGTATTCACGGTGGTCTTGTTGATTTTTGTGGGTACGGTATTTCTTATGGGCCCGGCTAAGATAATTGATGGTATGACAGGTGGAATTTGGAACCTCTGGGTATGGGTGAGTATCATTTTAGCTTACTACGTCTTGTCGACCCTACTTCCTATTGATAAATTGATCAGTAAATTATATCCCATTTTCGGGGTGGCCATGCTTTTGATGGCGGTAGGCCTTTTGATTGCTTTGTTTTTTGGAGATTATGCCATTCCCGAGATTGTACCCTCCAATTTAAGGAACATGACTTCCAATCCGGAAGAAACTCCGCTTTTCCCAATTCTTTTTGTCACCATTGCTTGTGGTGCGATTTCAGGTTTTCACGCAACACAGTCCCCTTTAATGGCACGTTGTATGAAGAACGAAAAATTAGGAAGAAAAATATTCTACGGTACGATGGTCACTGAAGGAGTGGTAGCCTTGATTTGGGCGGCGGCGGCGATGACCTTCTTCGGTAATGTAACCGAATTGAACGGCGCGATGTTGGCCAATGGAAATAATGCCGCGTGGGCCGCCAATGAAATATCGTTAAACATGTTAGGTGGTGTTGGCGGAATTTTGGCTCTGTTAGGAATTGTAGCGGCTCCCATAACATCGGGAGATACCGCATTTCGATCGGCTCGCTTAATTTTGGCCGATGTTTTTAAAACTAACCAAAAAAGTATCAAAAGTAGACTGTACATCAGCTTGCCCTTATTTGTAATAGCCTTTGCACTTACACAAATTGACTTTGGAATCATATGGCGCTATTTTGCATGGAGTAATCAGACTTTGGCGACAGTAGTATTGTGGACGATAACGGCCTATCTTATCTATGAGAATAAGGCATATTGGGTAACACTGATACCCGCACTGTTCATGACCATGGTTTGTAGTACTTATATACTTGTGGCTCCAGAGGGTTTTGGACTCGAAAATGATATTGCCTACATAGGTGGTGGCATTACCACAATTGGGGTATTGGTGTTATTTTGGATCTATGCGACCCAACGCAAAAAAGTTCTGGCTTCCATATGAGTAAAAGAAATAAGCTAAATCTATTTCTAGGGTTCCTTCCGTTTTCAATATTCGTCCTTATGTCTTGTTCCGAAAAAAAGGAACAAACCCGGGAAAGTAGCATAAATACACCTTTGTTCACTGTTTTGGATGCCAATGAAACTGGACTCAATTTTGTGAACAAATTGGAAGAATCTACCACGATGAACGGATTCTACTATGAGTACTTTTATAATGGAGGTGGGGTAGGAGTGGCCGATTTTAATAATGATGGGCTTCAAGATGTCTATTTTATCAGCAATCTTCGTACAAACAAATTATACCTGAATCAAGGCGGACTGAAATTTAAGAACGTAAGTGTAAAGGCCAATGCGCAAGGTGATGGCGGTTTTCCCACGGGTGTATCTATAGTTGATATTAATAATGACGGCCTCAAAGATATTTACATCCTTAAATCGGGTCGGTTTGAAACTGACGATTTACTACGAAACGAACTGCTTATTAATACCGGTGTCGATGCCGATGGGGTTCCTGTATTTGAAGAAAAAGCAGCAGTCTATAATTTAGATTTACCGCATTATTCGACCCAAGCTTCTTTTTTTGATTACGATAAAGATGGCGATTTAGATATGTTTTTAATCAACCATAATATTGAAATGTATGGTATCGAAGAGTTGGAGCAGATTGCCCACTATAAATCGGATAAAATCGGAGAAAAACTGTATCGAAATGACAATGGAAAATTTGTCAATGTTACTGAAGATGCGGGAATCATAAGTAATAATATCGGTTTTGGTTTGGGTGTCGCCATTGGTGATGTTAATAATGATGGGTGGCCAGATGTATACACCAGCAACGACTATTACGAAAAAGACCACCTCTACCTAAATAATACGGATGGGACGTTTACTGAAAGTGCCTTGGAGGCCTTTAACCATATTTCTACTTTTTCCATGGGAAACGATATGGCGGATATCGATAACGACGGTTTTTTAGACATTATTTCCTTAGATATGATGGCCGAGGATAATTACACCCAAAAAACAAGTATGAGTGGTATGAACGTGGCCAATTTTTATAAGATCGAAAACTTGGGACTTCACCGGCAGTACATGTACAATACGCTTCAAATAAATAATGGGGTCTCTGCCGGATCGGCGATTCCGGTCTTTTCCGACCTTGCCCAATTGGCCGGCGTATCAAGTACCGATTGGAGTTGGGCGCCGTTACTGTTTGATATGGATAATGATGGCCATAAAGATTTGTTTGTTACCAATGGCATCAAAAGAGATTTTCGAAACAACGACTTTTCAATTTATCTTGAAGAGAAATACCAAGAAAATATTCGTCGGAAGAAAGTTGATCTAGCAAAACATGTAGGTGACCTGTTGGATAAAATGCCCGGTCGTAAAACTAAAAACTACCTTTTTCTTAATGATAAAGATCTTCGTTTCCATCAATTGGAATTGGAACAACCGGCAACCTTTTCCAATGGTGCAGCCTATGCTGATTTTGACAATGATGGTGATTTGGATGTAATTGTAAATAATATTGATGATTTCGCCCATCTTTATCGTAATAATGTCCAAAATACTTCCTATATCGATATTAGTTTAACAGGCCCCCAAGAAAATAAGGACGGTTTAGGAGCACGGGTCGTCGTGTCCGCTGATGGTAAGGAATATTTAGGCGAAAATTATTTTAGCAGGGGTTTTCAGTCGGCAATGGCAGGACCAATGCACTTTGGTTTGAGCAATGTCAAAAATATTGAGACTGTTACGGTTACATGGCCCGACGGAAAACAGCAAATTCTGAAGAACGTAGCAACAAATCAAGTTTTAGATATTGTTTACAAACCTTCGGGAACCCGCGAAATCGATGCCAAAAAACGTAACTTCTTGTTTCACGATGTAACGGAACGTTCAGATATTATTTTCAGGCATAAAGAGAATACCCACAACGATTTTGATGTAGAATCGTTATTGCCCCACAAAATGTCGCAATTCGGACCAGCTCTTTCCGTAGCGGACATAAACGGTGATGGTCTTGAAGATTTTTTCATCGGAGGAGCCATGGGGCAGTCATCGGCACTTTTTCTTCAGTCCAATAGGGGAGAATTTGCCCGAAAGTCTATAAAAGCCTTTGAGAGTGACAAACAACATGAAGACACCGGTTCGCTCTTTTTTGATGCAGATGGGGATGGAGATCAAGATTTATATGTAGTTAGTGGGGGGAACGAAATGGCCCCTGACAATGAATACTATCAAGATCGTTTGTATCTAAATGATGGTTCAGGTAGTTTTAAAAGAGATAAAAAATCACTTCCATTTATAGCCGCAAGCGGCCAAGTAGTCAAGGCAGCCGATTTTGATAAAGATGGCGATTTAGATTTGTTTGTGGGATCTCGGGTACAACCTTTAAATTATGGGGTGCCCGTTAAAAGTTATCTCTTCGAGAATAGGCTTTCCGATGGCGAGGGAAAATTTGTAGATGTTACAGAAAAGCTTTGCCCCGATTTAGTGGAACACGGTATGGTGACCGATGCACTTTGGGCCGATATTGATGATGATGGAAACTTGGAATTGGTAATTGCACAAGAATGGGGAAGTATCGAAATTTTTAAATATACAGCCGGCCAATTCGAAAACAAATCGGAACAATTTGGAGTGGCCGATCAAATTGGCTGGTGGTCGGGCCTTGCCGCCAATGACATCGATAACGATGGTGATATTGATTTGATTGCAGGTAATCTAGGGCTCAATTATAAGTACAAGGCTTCTGAGAGTGCCCCCTTTCATTTGTATGTAAACGATTTCGATAAAAATGATTCCAATGATATTGTTTTGGGTTATGAGCAAGATAGTGCTTTGTATCCTTTAAGAGGAAGAGAATGTACATCGAACCAGATGCCATTTATTAAAAAGAAGTTTAAAACCTACGACGCATTCGCCAAAGCCGAGCTGAAGGAAGTATATGGTGATGGGTTGGAAAACTCCCTACACCGCGCCGCCAATAATTTTGCTAGTTGTATTCTTGAAAACAAGAACAATACATCCTTCGAATTCAAACCGCTACCGAACAGAGCTCAAATTTCCTCGGTGAATAAGATATTGGTAACGGATAACGATAATACGAAGAAAGACCTTATACTATTAGGAAATTTATATGCCTCCGAAGTGGAAACTCCAAGAAACGATGCGAGCTATGGGCTCTACTTGACAAACAATGGAAGTCTGGAATTTAAGGCGGTTCCGTCGTCTAAATCTGGGCTATATGTTCGGGGCGATGTTCGCGGAGCTTCATTTATCGCTTTGGGCGACGCTAAAAAGAAGGGTCTCTTGATTGCTAGGAATGATGATACGGTAATGTTACTGCAAATGTAATCTATCATTTGACTACAGTTCTAAAATAAAAATGGGCGGTGTGTTTAAAACATACCGCCCATTTTTATGATATAATAAACACCCGCTTTACGAGGAGGAAACTACCCCGAGCGTATACAACTGTTCAAGCGTGGGTGATTCGCTTCCGCCAGCGGGTTCAAGGGTGATTCCGAAAGCTTCGGTATCGTTGGGATTGGCCAAGGCGAAAACTTTGTTTTCGTCCGAAACAAAATCCACCAAAAGTCCCATACTTGTTGGGATGAGCGGGTCTAATTTTAAGGACCAGACTTGGTAAACGAAACCATCGGGTGGTTCGGGCAAGCCTTTTGCATCGATATAAACTTTTTCTTCCGACTTGTTCCAATAAGCTTTTGCGTAAGATTCAGGAGCGACTTCCTGACCTCCTAAAGCAACTACAGTACCGTTTTGGTCTCGAAGCGTTTCGAGCAATTCTTGAGACTTCTCAAGCGATGAATATGAATCTGCTATTTGCTGTTCTAACTGGCTATTGGTCTGATTTACAACTTTTATTTGAGATTTCAGGTCTTGATTTTGGGTATACATCCATACGAGTCCTGCAATCAATAAAAGTGAAGCGGCCCAACCGACATACCATATTGGGTTCACTTCTTTTTTAGGCATTTGAACTACCTCGGTTTCGGTATCCCCAATTGCCAATTTTCTTTTGACACCGTCGAAACCATCAACAAGACCGGGTGATAGGGTTTTGGTCACGGCTAAAATTGAACCCTCGATTTCTTCGATTTCTTGTTTTATCTTGGGATACTTTTGAGCATTATTATATACCTCCAAATTCTCTTCCTCAGAAAGCGACCCGGCTACGTAAAGCTCTAAAACACCTGATGCTATGTATTTTTCTTCATCCATGTTACAACTGCATATTTTTCCTGAGTTGTGAAATGCAACTTCTATTTCTAGTTTTCACCGTTCCCAAGGGTATCTCCAATTTTTCGGAGGCTTCCTTTTGAGTAAAACCTTTAAAATATAGCACATCAATTAGCTGTATACATTTTTCCTTAAGGCCTTTGATCAATTTGGTGAGACCAATACTGTCAATTGAACTATCGACGGCACTGTCGTCTGCCACTATACTTACGAAGTAATCGGCGGATAGGTTTTTTTTACTGTTCTTATAGGATTTTGATCGCACTTCATCGATAGCAGCATTTCGTGCAATATTCAAAACCCAGGTAAAAAAGCGTCCTTTGGAAGAGTTGTAGCTTTCTGCGTTGTTCCATACTTTCACAAAAACATCTTGACAAATTTCTTCGGCGAGGTCATTATTACGTACAATCGTATTGATGACTCCACATATGTTTTCGGAATACATGCCATATAATTTTTCAAAGGCGGATAAATCCTTTTGTTGAAGGCGTTCCACTAAGGGTTCTAGGTCCATATAGAATATTAGGATTGTTTTATATATAGAAAATAGCGGCTTTTTAGACCGCTATTTTTTCAATTGTTAGTATTCCGAACTATTGAATTATGCCGGTACAACTTATTCGTGTACCTGCGTCACCGCTAGGTTGTGAAGTATAGTCATCTACACCATCGTGCACAATGACCGCCTTACCAACAATGTTCTTGGTATTATCATCACAGCCGATACACCATTGATTCGTTTCAAATTCAACAGTAGCATTACCGTCGGCATCTGCTGTAAAATTACCTATGTCACCTCTGTGATACCCTTCAGAAGCGCCCCATTTTCCATGAGGTTCATTGGTGGGGTTCCAATGTCCGCCGGTCGATTTTCCGTCATCCGATGAGCAGTCTGCTTTTTCATGAATATGAATGGCATGTTCACCTGCACTAAGTCCCGATAACTCAGCTATCATTTTAACGTTCCCATTTTCTTCGGTAAAATTGACCATGCCCTTGACACTACTGCCACTTTTGGGTTCCATAGAAAATTGTAAAGCCTCGGTATTGACAGCTTCTTTCATTTCATTCATGTTCTGCTCCGTTTCACCGGTTGCTTCTTTAGTCTCCTTTTTTTGGTCTTTGCAGTTGTAGGATAGACTCACCATCAATGCAATGACCCATATATTTACACTTCTCATCTCTTAGATTTTTTGATTAATACTAAAATTACCAATTATTTTAGGCGATATCAAATTCGGAAATGATATGCGTTATCTTTCACTTGCATTGCGTTAAAAATGATGGTTAGGAATAGAAAAATCCCTGTTTTCGACATAAATCAAAAACGGGGATTTCTTTCTTGAAAGTTATTTCCTATAGTATGTACAGACTTCTCAGGAAACCTATGAATCGGGTTCTAAATGAGAAAGAAAGTATCTAAGGTATCGCAAATAAGGGGAATCAGTTTTTTTCCAAAAGCACATCTGCCTTTACAGCAACTTCACTCCATGTCTTGCTAACACCATCTTTACCGGTATGCAGCGCTTCACAAGCCTTATTAATGGAGGCAACGGCATCTAAGGCGTCCCAATTCTCCAAGTTCATTACTCCGGCGAATGAAAAGTTGTTGTCATCGATAACCGTTCGGTCCAAAGGAATATTTCCCGTCTGTCCGTTTAGCGTAACATCGATTGAGTATTTGTCATCTCCTGAAACCTTGAAAACACCTGAAATGAGTTCAGTATCATTCATTACTCCGAAGAAGAACTCCAAAATTTTGGGATCCCTCGTTCCAGTTGCGTCATTGGTAAATAAACTGCTAACGGGAATACTGAATTTGGTGCCATTTAAGGCTTCCATTGCCGTGCCGCCTTCAGTGGATTCCGTAATGTTTATTGTGGTAAACTTGCCACCAACAGGAAGTTTTTCAGTGGTCTTGTAGGCGGTGAAACTAACTTTAGTCGAATCTTTGACCAAATTGAATTTTTCCGAGGATGCTGCCTGAACCTCTGTGGCTTCTCCCTCTTGTCCCTTCTTTGCATCTTTACAACTTACTCCGGTAAATAAAAGTAAACCCAAACATGCAAAAGCTAATTTTTTCATGATATTTTATTTTAAAAATTTAGGGATAAAGTTACATATAAAATGCCACCTCGAACAATGCTTAAAATGAATTATTCTAAAATTTTAAGAGACCTTTTACTTCCACTTCCATTAGAAATACGCCACTATTCGTTCAAGAGCGAAGTGATGACCCTCGTTTCACTATGTAATGTTTTGTGAACTGGACACTTATTGGCAATTTCCAAAATACGCTTGATCTGTTTTTCATCCAAATTAGAGGTCAATTTTATGGCTCTTTTGAAAGTGTCTATTTTCGCATTCGGGTTTTCACAATCAAGACAATCTTCAGCATGCTCTTTACTATAAGAGGTATGTACTTCAACGTTGTCGATTTGCCATTCTTTCCGTTTCGCATACATTTGGATGGTCATGGCTGTACAGGCAGAAAGACCGGCAGAGACAAATTCATAGGGTGATGGCCCAAATTCGTTACCCCCAACATCGCTGGGTTCGTCGGCCAGCATATAATGATCGCCAACTTTCATTTGAGTGGTGAATCCGTCTTCGGCATCGAGACTTGCAACAACCTGATGTTTGGTGTTCGGTTCCTTTTTAGGGGAATCTATGTCGAGGTACCGTTGTGCCCAATTTGCTATAACTTTACCTACGTAAATAGAATCTTCTTTTTTCATCAAAAGATGGTCGGCCCCATCTAGCGAAACAAAACTTTTGGGATGGTGGGCGGCAACATAGATTTCTTCCGCATTTTTAATTCCGACGATATCGTCTTGAGGCGAATGCATTATTAACAATGCCTTTCGCAATTTTTTTACAGTTTCGGGCAGGGGTTTGGCTTCCAAATCATCTAAGAACTGCTTTTTTATGGTGAAATCACGTCCGCTTAGGTTAATCGATGCTTTTCCCTTCGACTCTATTTCATCAATACTACTTTTAAGTAAATGTCTAACGTGCGCGGGCGTAGCGGGCGCTCCAATGGTGGCTACTGCCTTTACGGATGGTATTTCCGAGGCTGCGAAGATCACAGCGGCTCCCCCTAATGAATGTCCGACTAAAAGTGTGGGGGCACGGAAGTTTTGCGCCAGATAATCAGCGGCAACGACGAGATCTTCTACGTTACCTGAAAAATTGGTGTCCGCAAAATCGCCTTCGCTTTCGCCAAGACCGGTGAAATCGAAACGTAAAACGCCAAAGCCATTGGAAGTCAACTCTTTTCCGATATTCCGTATGGCCGAAAGGTTTTTGTTGCAGGTAAAACAATGGGCAAACAAAACAAAATTATGAGGGTGTTGATCAACCGGTAGCTCTAGCCGACCGACAAGTGTTTCGCCTTCTTTATTTTTAAAGGTAACTTTTTGTAAGCTCATGTTTATTCTTTTTTGAATATAGCTCTTAAGTCGGGATTATATACAACTCCTATCTGTAAACGGTCAAAATTTGCGTTTGGGAAATGGTTTTTCATATAACCGACCTGAGCACTAAGGTTCTTAGTAACGTTGATTCCCAAAGCCCCATACAATCGATTTTGTCCGAATATGTCGTCTTGCAGGTTTAGAAAAATTTCGTCATAAAAATTTAAAAAGAAAATGTCTGTCAGGGGTAGGGTCAACTGAAGTCGGTATCGCGCCCTATGCTGCGTGTCTGTTCTATCGCCAAAATCGATAAAGCGTTGCTCCAGTCGGTACCGGTGCTCGAAAAGAAATTCCCCTACCTTATTTTTTAGAATGAACTGTTCAAAAATTCGATGCTCTTTACTGTTCTCTTCGTCGGCAAACTCTTCAAAGGTTCCATCGGTGGTTATATGCCCATACCCAAGCGTTGCAATAGCATTTGAATTGATATGATAGTTAAGCCCCGTTCGTAGCAGCAATTGGTTAAAATTCTTTCCGTTTTCATAATAGCGCAATTGTGCTTCGGTGTGTATGCTCCAATTGTCGGATACCTTGTTGGTTCCGAAATACATATGCCAAGAACCCAATGAATTTTCACCCGTTTCTTGGGCGCTAATATAAAAAGATGAACAAAGAAGGATAAAGACTAATAAGCTTCGAATCATAGCAATTTTTTTAAGATTTTGCCTAAATATACCAAAAACCTAAAAAACGAATTTTCGAACGAATGCTTATTTCGTGTTAGCTATGGAGGCCAGTCTTTTTTCGATGGTTTCCTTACTTATCCATTTTCCGCCGAGCATGACACCTGAAATATGTTTTAAGGCATTTAAATCTTCCAATGGATTGGCATTGACCAAAATAAAATCGGCGGCCATTCCTTCTTTGATTTGGCCAAAGGTATCCTCCTTACCGAAATACGTAGCAGGATTTAGGGTTCCTGACTGAATAATTTCCAAAGGTGTGAGTCCTGAACGCTGCATACCTGCAATTTCATGATGTATCGAAAAACCGGGAACATTGAATAATTGTGGGGCATCGGAGCCGAGTAGCATACCATGTCCGTTAGCTTGGAGCGCTTTTATCAACTGTTGTCGAATGGTAATGAATGTTTGCCACGTATCTTTATCAAACCCATTTTTTTCGTCGGTAGACTGATTTTTGCGGCGTTTCCAATCCTCTAAAGTAGCTGCTGGCATGTATTTCATTTCCGGTTGTTTTAGCAAATCGTCGGCCGAAATGGGAGCAAACCATCTCTCGAACAGACTTTGGGTGGGCACGATCCAAACCTCGTTGTCTTTTGCCAGCTGTACCAATTCGTCAATTTTTGTGGTGTTTGCCAAGGAGGTAAAGCTATAGCCAAAGAATCCGTTTTCCGTAGGTTTTACAGCTGCCGATTCGGGTACGAGTCCCTCTAAAAATCCATCAACATGGTCGATAGAGGCATATTTGCTTTCAAGGGCATGGCGAATGCCGACATCCACGGGAACGTGGCCCGCAAAGGGAATGCCCACTTCATTGGCCGTTTTTACAATTTGGTCAAAGACCTCTCGTTTTATGCCGGGATGTATTTTTAAAAAATCATAGCCTTCTTTTTGATAGGCCGTCACCTTTTCAATGGCTTCTTCTTGGGTCGTTACCGAATTACCGTTTAGAGAAGGACTGGAGGTGAAAATTCGCGGACTCAAAATTTCGCCGTTTTTGGCTTTTTCGCGCAACTCTAAATGGTTAGGGTCGCCAAGCATGCCTCTAATGGTGGTAATGCCGTTCGAGAGGTATAAAAAAAGAACATCTTCGGTGCGTTGGGCCGAAGTCGGTGGCTGCGGAATATGGGCGTGCATTTCGGCTAGACCGGGAATTATATATTTGCCCTGCCCATCAATTTGAGTTGAAAACTTGTCGGCATTTTCGACCTGTCGGGTTATTTCCTTTATTTTTCCAGAGTCGATAACGAATTGGTGGTCTTTCAATATATCACCGTTCGTTACATCAATAATGGCAACGTTGGTGATTAATGTGGCCGTGTCACTAACCGTAGTTTTATTCTGGTTACAGGCTAAAAACGTTAGCATTGACAAACAAATAATATAGTTTTTCATGATAATGGTTTTAATTGCGTGATTTTATATTCTCGGCACAGCACTTCACAATTTCTGAAATGCGTTTCTTTCTTGTAGCTTCCCGTTTGGCTTGGTGCAACCAATACAAATAGCTTTTTTGATTGCTCCAGCTGAAGTTTTGATAATTTGAAAAGGCAATTGGGTTAGCATCGAAAGCCGCTTGCAAATCGGTCGGTAAAATACCGTTTTCGACATCATCAAGTGCTGCCCATGACCCATCATTTTTGGCATCATCGATTTTGGCCAAACCGCTTTCGTGCATGAAATCGTTGGCTATCAATTCTTCAATATGGGTTTTGTTTACTTTGCTCCAAGCACTTTTTGTATTACGCTGGCAGAAGTACTGTCGCCGTTTGCCGTCTCCTAAACTTTTGACCGTGCTGTCGATCCAACCATAACATAGTGCAACCTTTACGGCTTCTTCCCAGCGCATACTGTCTTTTTCATGATCTACTTTGTAAAATATCAAGTATACCCCCTTGTGGTTATTGTGGTTTTCGTGCAGCCAATTACGCCATTCGGTATCGGTTTTAAAATAGAGCACGGGCATTTCGTTCATCACGACAAATTTTATCTAAAGCTCATGTTTGGTCAATAGCACAAACATTGCTTACATTTATAAGCTTGGATTTTTAAGGATTAAATAAAGATAAAATATTTACTTTGATGAGGAAGATTTTTTTGTTGACAGTTACTGCTATTGCTCTTGTATTTACTGCTGCTTGCACCGATAAGACAAAAAGGGAGGGAAAGCCTAAAGTGTTGGTTTTTTCAAAGACCATGGGATTCAAACACGCTTCGATTCCGAAAGGAATGGCCGCTTTACAAAAGCTAGGTGCCGCGAACGGATTTGAAGTAGACACCACAAAAAATGCCGAACTTTTCAACGAAGATAACCTGAAGCAGTATTCCGCTATCGTATTTCTAAATACGACGGGCAATGTACTAGATGCGCAACAGGAAGCCGCTTTTGAACGGTATATGCAGGCCGGAGGTGGCTTTGTAGGTATTCATGCGGCAACGGATACCGAATACGATTGGGGCTGGTACAACAAATTGGTCGGGGCCTATTTCTTGAGCCATCCTGCCGGTACGCCCGAAGCCGATTTTGTGATTAAGGATAAAAACTTTGCGGCGACCAGCTTTTTTACGGATTCTATCTGGCACCGAACAGATGAGTTATACAACTTCAAAAAAATCAATCCGGATGTCAACATTTTGATGACCGTTGATGAATCGACCTATGAAGGAGGTAAGAATGGTGATTTTCATCCGATGAGCTGGTACCATGAGTATGATGGGGGTCGTGCTTTTTATACGGCAGCCGGGCATACCGATGAGTGCTATACCGAAGAAAACTTCTTAAAGCATGTTTTGGGCGGTATTCAATATGCGATAGGTGAAAATAAAAACTTAAACTATGAAAAGGCGATAACTCAAATACCACCCGATGTCGATCGTTTTTCGAAAAAGGTATTGGTCAATGGTGAATTTTTTGAGCCTACCGAAATGGCGGTGCTTCCCAACAACGACATATTGGTTTCCCAGAGACGGGGTGAAATAGTGCATTACGATGCTGCAACCAAAGAATTGAAAGAAGTTGCAAAGCTCGATGTGTATCACAAAACGCTGAACACACCTGGCGTGAATGCCGAGGAGGGATTGATGGGACTTCAAAAAGACCCCGATTTTGCGAATAATCACTGGATTTACGCCTATTACGCTCCTACAGGTGACAAATGGGTAAACCGTTTGTCCCGTTTTAAATTTATCGATAACAATTTCGATCTGGCTTCGGAGCAAGTGATTTTAGAAGTGGACAGTCAACGTGAAATTTGCTGTCATACAGGGGGTTCCATAGCTTTCGGACCCGACAATATGTTGTATTTGTCGACTGGCGATAATTCAACACCTTTCAATGAAAAAGGAGCCAAATATGTCAATAATGGCTTTGCACCTCTGAATGATCTACCTGGTAAAGAGCAGTACGATGCACGACGATCTTCAGGTAATACGAATGATTTAAGAGGAAAAATTCTTCGCATAAAAGTAAATGAAGACGGAAGTTATGCTATTCCCGAAGGCAATTTGTTTCCCGAAGGTACCGCTAAAACACGTCCTGAAATATTTACGATGGGCCACCGAAATCCGTATCGTATTTCCGTTGACCCTAAAAAAGGTTGGGTATATTGGGGCGATGTCGGACCTGACGCACGCGAGAATAAATGGGATACCCGTGGAACTCGGGGCTATGACGAAATGAACCAGGCCCGGGAAGCCGGAAATTTTGGTTGGCCGTTGTTCGTAGGCGGTAATTATGCGTACCGTGACTATGATTATGCGACGGGAGAGTCCGGTGATTTCTTCGACCCCGAACATCCGATCAACGATTCAAAAAACAATACGGGACTTACCGAACTTCCACCCGCGCAACCGGCGTATGTGTATTATCCATACGTTGAGACCCCCGATTTCCCACAAGTGAAAACAGGAGGTAGAAATGCAATGGCCGGTCCGACGTATTATTCCGATATGTACCCCAATGGCGGAACTTTGCCCGCGTATTACAATGAAAAAGTTATTATTTACGATTGGATCCGTGGTTGGATGATGGCCGTAACCCTGTTTGAAGACGGTACTTTTAATAAAATGGAGCCTTTTGGATCCGATATCGACCTAAACAACCTGATCGATATGGAAATGGGCCCCGATGGTACGGTTTATCTTTTGGAATATGGTAGCGGTTGGTTTTCACAAAATGATGATTCCGCATTAAGCTATATCGAATACAACGCCGGAAATCGACCTCCATTGATCGATAATATTATTGTGGACCATACAGCGGGTAAATTACCGTTGAATGTTACCGCCAAGGTCGAGGCTCGTGATCGTGAGGATGATGCGATTACCTACCTCTGGGACTTTGGTAACGGGGAGACCAAGGAAACATCGACTCCCGAGGTATCCTATTCGTACACCGAAGCGGGCGATTATAAAATTTCGGTAGAAGCCAAAGATGCTAAGAAGGCAACGACCAAAAGCGAGATTGTTTCCGTGGTTGCCGGAAATTCACGACCTGAAGTTGCAATTGATTTAAAAGGAGGGGATTCTTCCTTTTTTCAAGAAAATGTTCCTGTGGCGTATGCGGTTTCGGTGACCGATGCAGATGGCAGCGCGATAGACCAAAAGAATATTTTTGTCTCCGTCGATTATATGGAAAGTCTTGACGAAGTCAACAAATCGTTGGGGCACCAACAGGTTTCGGCCGCGATTACAGGCAAAGCGCTTACCCAAGGAATGGATTGCAAGACCTGCCATAAGGAAAATGAAAAGTCCATTGGGCCCAAGTATGTCGATGTAGCGAACAAATATCAAAAGGATAGAAAGGCGAAAGCATACCTGCAAAAGAAAATTGCCAATGGGGGTAGCGGCGTATGGGGCGAGGTAACGATGCCTGCACACCCGAATATTACTAAAGACGAAACCCGACAGATTACCGAATATATCATGTCATTGGCAAGCAATTCGGCCAAAGAGAAGTCGTTGCCCGTTGCCGGAACCATTCGTCCCAAACCAACAAAAGACGCCAATGTAATGGTGCTTACGGCCAGCTATACCGATAATGGGGAAGAAGGAACCATGCCGCTGACAGGGGTAAAATCAATTGTTCTAAAGAAAAATGAGGACAAGCCGCAGGGCAAATAGTCGATAGTTATTTACGACTTAAATAGCGGTAGGCTGATTTTATCGTCTCAGGTATAGCCGACGATGGCCGAAAGCGGTTCCGATTTCGATTGGGCAAGCAAGTTGCCCCGTTTGGGCACAAGTGCACAAACGGGTATGCTTTTGGGGGCTAAAAAATTAATCGGGAAATACGATACATATCGCTTGGATAACTAAAGAGCTGTCGGACCTATGTTGAAAGATGTGGTTTCTATAGCTGAGAGTTATGCAACATTTGAAACAATCAAAATGAGAAAGATAAAAAAGTAAAAATCACAGGATTTTGGGGAGACAAAACAGTTACTCTAAATTCCAATTATCATTGTCAGACGTCTACACTATTTACTTAATTGAAATCTAGTTTAGGTAGAAATCGGATTTTCTCATCCATTTCTTCTGGTTTTTCTACAAATTTATTTTTTTCAACATCCTCAATTACTGATTCGATTTTTAGTTTTATAGAACCATTTGTTGAATAACCTCGTGCCAGAAATTGCCAATCAATAATTACTTCTTTTGTATCTGGTTTTACTCTAAAGCAAATATCATCAATAAGAACTGAATCCTTTTGGACCAAAACATTGGAATTGGGTTCAAATTCACCTTTGCCATCTCTATCAAACAAAACATTATAACTGTATTCATGTAAATCATAAAAAGTACGCTTTTTATTTACAGAGTCTATACTAGACGCATTAATAAAAGTAAGATAAACTTTATAGTCCTCTAGAACTTCGTCACCGATATTTGACAATTTAAGTGACAAAACACAGTTGCTTAGATTTATTTCTGTTCTACTACTAAAGTTAATTAAACCTGGTGCACTATGAACAATTGGTTGACAATCTTTATTTTTTTCTATATCATCAAGTTCAATTTTATCTTCATTTAAAAAATCTATATAATCGTCGTAGGTTTCGATTTTGTTTAAAAATTGAATGGAATATGGACTAAAAGGGTCATTTTTCTTTTTAAAATCAATAAGGAATTCCATTGGATCTTTTCCCAAAAGCTCATAGGTTCTTTTGTGTAAATTTCTGTCATTATAAATCGTCACTTCTTTTACAAAAACTGGTTTAAAAACTCCATCAAAATCACTATCCTGAAAACTCAACTTGACCAACTCAACCTTTGGTGGTTGAATATTATTATCTTGAACTTTCTGAAACCATCTTGTTTTATGTTTTCTTAGCTCTTCAGGAGAAAATTTTAATCCCTTTGGATGTTTAGGGTTATAATGACCAGCATCGCAATGACAATCAAAACATAATGGAATAGCGTTTTCAAAAGTATCTTCTCCACCTTTCTCCTTTGGATGGATATGGTGTATTTCCATTTTAAGTCTTACAGGTCTATTACAAACGCAACAGTGCCTTGCACATAAAACTAAAAGTTCATCTTTTATTTCCTTTGAAAAGCCCATTGACCAAAAATACAAATAAATACAAAAGTAACATCGGGCAAAAGGTGACCGCCAGGCACGCCATTAATTAGATGCCAAACTGATTCGTATACCCCACTTTAAGAGGCTTTTTTGTGTCTGGCCAAAGATGAAATCCTAATTTTCTATGCTTTTCAATTAATTACGAACAAGCTCGATAAATGTAATGGTCTGCTGGCAAGCCCTATAATCTTCTTTTTTTATATAAAAAATACAATCAATGATAAAGGGCAAGATGCAAGCTCCTGTGACTTTCCCTGAAATTAGCAGTCTATCCATTAAACCTTTTGCAAAAGCATTCGTCTTAACACTACAATATAATAGCAAATAGCTGATGTATAAAATTAGTGTATTTCTGATTTCTTTTCTATTGCTGGGTTTTACAGATCAAAGCGATTCAGCTATAGCACAGAAGAACTTAAGTACGGCAGAGATTCCTATCTATGACTTTGAATCTCTAGAACCTTTGTTATATACGAAAACCAACAAAACCCATATCATTAATTTTTGGGCCATGTGGTGCGCGCCTTGCGTAAAAGAGTTACCCGTTTTTGAACAGTATCAAAAAGACCATCCAGAAGTAGAAATGCTGTTGGTAAGTCTCGATTTTCCCGAAGATATTGAAGCAAAACTAAAACCTTTTTTAAAGAAAAAAGGCATCACTACAAACGTGGTCGTATTAGATGATCCCGATGCCAATAGCTGGATAGACAAAATTGACCCCAATTGGTCGGGTGCAATTCCGTTTACCATAATTTTTAATAATAAAGAACGCGCCTTTTACGAGCGTGCTTTTGAAAATAGTGAAGATTTAAAACAAGAAATCAATAATACAATACATCCAAAAAAATGATCAAAAAAAGTAATATCGCTTTAGTCGCACTGTTCCTGTTATGTGGTTTTTTATCCACTACAACTATAAACGCCCAAGACAGAAAAGGGCCACCGCCAAATGGCGAACGCAAAGGGCCTCGAGGTGGTGGTCACAACCCAGAACAAACCAAAACCTTAGATGAAATCGGAGGCTATAAAATTGAGGAAGTTGCCACGGACTTTAAACTTAAAAATGTTGACGGTTCGATGTTTTCGTTGTCGGATATTAAAGATGCCAAGGGGTACATTGTAGTCTTCACTTGTAATGAATGCCCTTTTGCCAAAATGTATGAAGATCGCTTAATTGCAATTCATAATGAATATGCCCCAAAGGGGTATGCTGTGGTTGCCATTAACCCCAATGTAAGTGAAGGTAATGAAAGGGAAAGTCTTGAGGCCATGCAAAAAAGAGCCAAAGAAAAGAAGTTTCCGTTTGTATATTTAGCGGATGAAAAACACGAGGTATTCCCAAAATATGGTGCCGTACGAACGCCGCATGTTTTTCTGCTAGACCAAGATAGAAAAGTACAGTATATCGGTACCATAGACGACAACGCACGATCTGCCGCCGATGCAAAGGTCAATTATCTTGAAAACGCCATACAGGCACTTCAAAAAGGGGAGAAGCCCGAAATTACTTTTACCAAGGCTATCGGGTGTCCGGTGAAAGCGATTTAAAACACGTTAAGGTTTTACACGAAATCTTATAGTTTCCTTGTTTTGATATAAAAATTACGATCGACGGTAAAGGTCGATGAATCACCTATCAATTTTTCGGTTTTCCATTCCGAAGTAGGGCTGAGCCATTGCGGTTTTTCGTCTACAAAAACCCGAATGGGAATAGCAAAACCGGATACAGCATCCGTGTAGCGGTAGCTTACCGAGTTACCCTCGATTTTATATTCTAAAAAAGGAATTTGATTCGTGCGTAGGTATTGATCAAAGAAAACGGAAAGGTCTTGCCCTAATTGTTCACTGATGTAATTTTCTATTTGCTCGGTCGTGACGGTTTGATGGTAAAATTCTTTGTTGAGTCCGCGTAACGTCTGTCGCCATTTTTCGTCATCATCGGCCAGCTGTCGTAGGGTATGTATCATATTCGCCCCTTTGTAATACATATCGCCAGAGCCTTCCGCATTTACGTTATATGTTCCTATGATGGGTTTGTCGTTAACGATATTCTTTCGGGTTCCGATAACATAATCCGACGCGGCCTCTTTTCCATAATAGTAATCTACGAATAGGTTTTCCGAGTAGGCCGTAAAACTCTCGTGGATCCACATGTCGGCAACGTCTTTATAGGTAATATTGTTGGCAAACCATTCATGCCCGGACTCGTGTATGATGATAAAATCAAATTTTAGGCCCCAACCGGTACCCGAAAGATCTCTGCCCAAATAACCGTTTTTATATTGGTTGCCATAGGTTATCGAACTCTGGTGTTCCATACCCAAATAAGGCACTTCTACCAATTTATACCCGTCTTTATAAAAAGGGTAGGGGCCAAACCAATGTTCAAAAGCCTTCATCATTTTTTTGGCATCTAGAAACTGCTTATGAGCCTTATCGAAATTTTGGGGAAGCACATAATAGTCCATCGTCAAAGGGCCGGCTTCCCCTTGATATAGTTCATCGAAATGGGCATAGTTCGCAATATTTACGTTGACTCCGTAATTGTTGATCGGGTTTGCCACAAACCAATGGTAGGTTTTGGTATCGTTGTTTTCTTCTATGCTTCTGAGTCTTCCGTTAGAGACATCCATAAGGTTTTTGGGCACGGTCACACTAATGGCCATGCTATCGACTTCGTCGTACATATGATCTTTGTTGGGCCACCATACACTGGCGCCCAAGCCTTGACAAGAGGTGGCGACAAAAGGTTTGCCGGTACTGTCTTCTTTCCATGAAAATCCACCATCCCAAGGGGCCCGTACCGCTTCTTTGGGGTGACCGGAATAGTGTACGACCACTTCGTTGAATGCTCCTTTTTGCTGGGGTTTTTCCAGTTGTATAAAATGGGCATTTCCGTTAGACCGTACTTTTAACGTCTTTCCATCTTGAGTAACCTTTTCAATGTTTAGCGGAGGTTGCAAATCGACTTGAAGTACTTTGTTTTCCTCTAAAACCTTATACCGAATGGTATTGCTGCCTGAAATAAACTTTTCGTCGGGTTTTACTTCTATATCGAGGTGATAGTAATTAAGGTCCCACCAGGCACGTTCTGGGGTAATACTACCCCGTAAGGTATCTTGTTCGGTAAAAGTTTGACCAAAGGAGGTTATAGAGAGTCCAACGGTCATTATACAGGCAACGAATACTTTCCTTTTCATATCATTCAATTTCAAAAGCGCAATCTATCTTTTATATAAGGACCAAATTCCAAAGAATAATTGGAATTTGGAATTTTTTTATCAGGATTTACCGAAAAATTCCATTGGGAAAGACCACCGGACTTTCAAATCCGTCTTTTCCGACGGAGGCTACTCCAAAAAAGAAATTATCAATAACCACGCCAGTCAGGGTGTGTTCGGAGACATCACCAACATATCGACTATGGTCCCAAGTCGGTGCCGTCGTATCACGCCAGTATATTTTATAGCCAACGGCACCGTGGACTTTGCTCCATTGCATTTTGGCTGCAGGTGCTACGATACCGCCAATTTTTACTTCTCTTGGGGCTGGTGGTGCCCAAGCAAGGGATGCCAAATTAATGGCGTTGACCGCAGTCAGTTTTTTGGCATATGCAAAATTCACATGTTCGAGCACATCACCGTAATTGATTCCGTTTTCAAAACGAATGTCTTGGTGTTGCTGGGTATAATTTTCGTGGGCTTCCATGATTCGAATTCCTGCAAAACCGGCATCGTTGAAAGGCCGATGGTGTCCGCCACGACCGAAGCGATCCAACCGATATATTAGCATGGGGTTCATTTCTGGCATGTAAGTTTGAGTGTTTTTATGCACATAGCGGGCGAGTTGACGGGAAATACCATCGACCTCGCCGCCATAAAATCGTCTGGCCATCCGTTCTTTATCGGTTTCGGTCGGGGGAACTGGTTCTGAAAAGATTCGAAAATCGACATTACTGACGATGCCGTCGACCCCCGAAATATTCCCGATCATGTCGTTATTGAAAATGCCGATAATATCCCAACCTTTTTCTTTGGCGTAGGTTGCCAACCCTTGACCGCCATAAAGGCCTTGTTCCTCACCCGATAGTCCGACGTAGATGATACTGTTTTCGAATTGGTATTTTGAGAGTACCCTTGCGGCTTCGATGGTTCCGGCCATTCCACTGGCGTTGTCATTGGCTCCGGGCGAATCGGAAGTAAAATTGTTGGCGTCGCTGACACGTGAGTCGATATCCCCGCTCATAATAATAAAGCGATTGGGGTAGGTTGTACCGCGTTGAATAGCGACCACATTGACGATTTCGACATCTTTTACGATGCGGTCACTATCGCCCTTTTTTATAAAATTCTTTTGATAGAAAACTTCCAAACAATTATTACAAGTAGTAGCTATATTTTCAAATTCGGACTTTATCCACCTCCGTGCGGCACCAATGCCCCGAGTTTGCGAAATTGTATCGCTTAGCGTATGGCGGGTGCCAAAGTTCGCTAGTTTGGTCACATCTTCTTTAATACGTTCTTCCGAAACAGCGTCGATAATGTCATAGATACGAGAATCGGTTTGAGACCAAATTGTAGTGGCTATAAGAATGGCAAAGAGGGTAGTCAATTTTTTCATTTTCCGAAGTGGTTTAGTACTGCCAAATATCATAAATAAAGCTAGTTGTTTTTCTTCAATAGATTGGCAACCCCCAATGCTGGTCCCAATGTTAAAATCAAAAAGATACAACTCGGATTGATTTTTTCTGCACTAAAGGATACTAGTTGAATACTAACAATACTTATGGCAAACCCGATACAGTTGACCAAGGTCAACCCCGTACCTTTTAGTTCAGGAGGCACCGCAGAAGCTACCAAGTTGGAAAATTGAGGCGAATCGGCGGTTACGGCCATTCCCCATAAACACCATCCAACGAGAAAAACATACGGAGGGAGTTGAAACAATAGGGGAGATAGCAAACAAAATAAACCCGAAACGAGCAATGCGCTGGTTGCGACTTTATAACTTCCTAGTCGCTCGGATAGTAAGCCGCCCAGAACACAAGAGAGTCCACCCAATGCTATGGTAATGCCTGTCCATAAAGGGACGGACAGTGAAGCCTCGTTGAGAATATTGAATGTTTGAACGGCTAAGGGCGTAAAGGCCCAAAAGGCGTACAATTCCCACATATGACCAAAATAGCCGAGCGCTGCCTTTCGGAATCCTACAATTTTAAAAAGTGCCGGCCCCGCCTTCAGTTGCAGTTGTGTGGCGGGTTTTCTGAATGGACCGTTGGGTACCAATATCCAAAGTAAAAGTCCGCCAAATAGAGCAAGTCCGGAGGTAGCTTTGATAATGAGCGTATAATCATTGCCCCATGTGGTACCGCCCATCAAATACGGGAAAGCCGTGCCAAAAACCAGTGCCCCTACGAGGAAGCCCAAAGCTTTTCCAAGGCCCGATTTGTAATAATCTGCCGCAATTTTCATTCCTACGGGATAAATTCCAGCTAAGAAAAAACCGGTGCCAAATCGGCCCACCACTAAAAGCGAGGTCGTAACATTATTAGCTAAAAGTAAAAGGTTGCAGACAGATGCCAGCAATGCACAGACCATAAAGACGCGCGACGGGGAATAGCGGTCGGCAATCATCAAAAGTGCGAAAACCAAGGTGCCAATTATAAACCCAAAATTAACCGACGATAGTACATGGCCTACGATTTCGGCACCCAATCCTGTTTTTATAGCAAGTTCGTCTACTATCGCATTGCCCGCAAACCATAAAGAGGTACATGCAAATTGAGATATGATAATAATGGGCAGAATATGGGGTCTTCGTTTCAATTCAAGATTCCTCGAGTGTTTAAATGATCATTGTAACTATATATCTATCTTGAGGACACATGCCCGTAACCGTATTATTTTATTTCAGCTTTGCAAAACGGTCTAAAAGCTCTCGAACTTTCTCAGTATTCTCGACATAATATTTAGCAGAGGTTTTTTGTCTGCCGACCTTCACCGTCACCGTACTTTCAGGTAGTTCTTGAAACATGAATTCATCCGTCCAATCATCGCCAATCGCAAAAACGAAATCATAATCACCTTCGCCAAGAACGCGCACCGAAGCGCGACCTTTGTTGACATTGCTACTTTTAACCTCCATTACCTTATTTCCGTTGAGCACACTAAGATCATCGGTACCTATCAAACTGGTCAATACTTCCGATAGCTCTGTGGCCCTCAGACTTCCGAAATCGGGATCTGTTTTTCGGTAATGCCAGGCAAGCGAGTAATTTTTTTCTTCGATAAAGCTTCCTGGGGTACGGTCAACAAAAGATTCCAATACGGGACGTATTTTTACCATCCAGTCGTTTTTTACATTCTCTAACAGGTGGAAGTCTTCCCCACCTTGTGAAATCCATACGCCGTGTTCCACGATCATATTATATTTTTTCGGGAGAAACCATTTGGAAAAGGTTTCCTTATCACGGCCACTGATCAAATAAGCATCCGTGTTCGGTTGATTACTTAAAATATCTAGCAATTTATAAAGTTCTTCATCGGGACTCGCTTTCTGGGGGTCGTTGTGAAACCCTGCCAAGGTGCCATCATAGTCAAGAAACAATAGTCTTTTCTTGGCTTTTGAATAATCTTCTAAAATGGAATTCAATCGGTTGTCCGTCAATCTTTTTGAGATATTCTCAGCATCCCTTTCCTTTTGTGCTTTCAACGAAGTCATAAAACTATTGGCCCATTTTTCCACATTGTATCGCTCGAGCCGATTTTGCAGAAGCTCGTTTCTTGCTTGTTGTTCTTCCTTGGGCATATTAATGGCTTCGTATAATGCATCGGCGATTTGTTCGAAGTTGTTCGGGTTTATTAAAAGTGCCTCGTTCATTTCATTTGCAGATCCGGCCATTTCACTTAAAATAAGTACTCCGGTCTTATCTGTACGGGTGGCAATGTATTCTTTGGCGACGAGGTTCATACCATCGCGTAAAGGGGTAAGCCAAGCGATATCGCTCGAGGTATAGAGATCAATGAGGTTGTCGAACGGCATGGATCGGTAGAAATACCAAATGGGTGTCCAGCTTACCGTAGAAAATTCACCGTTGATACGCCCTACCAGTTCGTCGATTTCTCTTTTCAATAATTGATACTGTGGTACATTGGAACGTGAGGGAACGGCCAAAATAATCAGTCTGACCTTTTCTTTGTACTGCGGGTACTTATTTAAAAAATATTCAAAGGCATACAATCTTTTTGCGATTCCTTTAGAATAATCTAACCGGTCTATCGATAAAAAAAACTTTGCTTCGGGATCGGATTGTTTATGGGTGTTCAGACGTTGTTGTAGTTCAGATTGCTGTGAGGCAGGCTTTTGGGAGTGCTCTTTTGCGGCATCGCTGAATTTTTTATAATCAATACCCATGGGGAAAGAATCGACCTTGATGACCCTATTATCGAGATAGATTTCGTTAAAACTCACTTCAAGGCCCAAAAGCCTTCGAACTGAACTTAGAAAGTGTCGTTCATAATCATAGATGTGGAAACCGATAAGGTCTGAACCCAATAATCCCCTGAGAATTTCTTCACGCCAGGGCAAGGTTCGAAAAATTTCAAAAGAAGGAAAAGGTATGTGCAAAAAGAAGCCTATCGAAATATTAGGGCGTTTTTCCCGAACCATTTGGGGTACTAGCATCAATTGATAGTCATGTACCCAAATAATATCATCATCTTCGGCCTTTTCCAAAATGGCATCGGCAAATTTCTGGTTTACTGCCTTGTAGGTGGTCCAGCTATCCAGTTCAAACTCGGAGTACTCCAAGAAATAATGAAAAAGCGGCCAAATGGTTCGATTACTAAAACCAAAATAGAAGCCTTCAACTTCTTCTTTAGTCAAATTTACTTTAGAAGAACCATGTTCCGCAAGGGCCTTATCAATTTTTGGAACCAATTCTTCGGGAATCTCCTCGTCGGTAAGTCCGCTCCACCCGATCCACACACTATCACTTCCTGAATGAACCGATTTCATCCCGGTCGCCAACCCGCCAACACTTGGCACTGCGGTGATGCTGCCATTGCTAATTTGTAATTGAACGGGGAGTCTATTTGAGATTATGATAGTTTTGCCCATAAATAGTAGATTTTACTTGGTTTTGAATATTATTTCTCTAAATTTCGTTAAAACAAAGGGTAAAAACAATTGTAAAAGTAATTGCGTTAAGATTTTTATTAAATGGATAATTTAGACTACGGTATTATAGGGAATTGTAGAAGTGCGGCATTAATTTCAAAAACTGGTGGGATTGAATGGTGCTGTTTGCCCGAATTCGATTCGTCCTCTGTTTTTGCCAAGTTATTGGACGAAGAGATTGGTGGAAGTTTTGAAATTCTCGTTGATGATTCTTATTCGATTACCCAACGCTATAAAAAGAATACCGCACTATTGATTACGAAGTTCTCCGATGGCGAGAATACTT
Organism: Kriegella aquimaris; assembly: GCF_900103215.1. Lineage (GTDB taxonomy): Bacteria > Bacteroidota > Bacteroidia > Flavobacteriales > Flavobacteriaceae > Kriegella > Kriegella aquimaris. Next base: position 344,111 of record NZ_FNGV01000003.1, on the reverse strand, counting down.
TTGAAATTTGTGATTTCATGCCGCGTTACCACAAAGAGATAGGTGGTCATCATTCCCCACCGGAGATTATTAGATATGTGAAGTATATTTCGGGCAAGCCCAAGTTTCGTATTCTTTATAATCCGAAGTTGGAATATGCCTTAGGAGAAACAAACTCCTATATCAAACATAATTTCGTAGCGAGCCTGACCCAAGCGGAAAAATTCGACACGATTTTTCTATATACCTCTTTTAACAAGAATGCCGTTATGGAAGGACGTGAAATCGAGCTGGATGACGATGGCTATTTCCTGCTTGGTTATAACGAAAAGATATTTTTGCCTTCGACCAAAAAAATATACCTTGAAATGGAGCGTACCAAGGTATATTGGCTCAATTGGAGCAATAAAACGCCTGCCTATCGAAAATATAATGCCGAAATAAGGCGAAGCGCAATTACGCTGAAACTGTTGAGTTACGACAAAACAGGCGCTGTATTGGCCGCCCCTACGACTTCATTGCCCGAAACCATTGGGGAAGTACGAAATTGGGACTATCGTTTCTGTTGGATACGTGATGCGTCAATGGTGGTCAAGGTCATATCGGAACTTGGCCATAAAAATGTGGCCAGACGCTACTTGCAATTTATTATCGACCTTGTTCCCGATAAAGATGAAAAGCTGCAAATCATGTATGGGATCAATAAGGAGAAAAAACTGACCGAAGAGACACTAGCGCATTTAAGCGGTTATAAAGGCTCGAAACCGGTGCGTGTAGGTAATGCGGCCTATGCCCAAAAACAGAACGATATTTACGGTATTTTAATGGATGTAATCTACGAACAGTTGATGAAGTTCAGTACCGATATTGAAAATGGCGAAGAATTATGGACGATTACCAAAGGTATTGTTTGGATTGTATCAAAGCATTGGAAAGAAGCAGATAAGGGTATTTGGGAGTTTCGTACCGAAGACCGCCACTTTACTTTTTCGAAGGTATTATGCTGGGTGGCATTGGATAGGGCTATTAAGGTGGCACGAATTTTTAAGAAAACCCATAAACTTGAAAAATGGACCAAACTTGAGCAAGAGATAAAAGCGGATATTCATGACAATGCATGGAACCCAGAGGTCAATGCTTTTGTGCAGTCTTACGGCTCGTCACATCTGGATGCCTCGGTACTTTTAATGCAATCTTATGGCTTTATACCTGCTAAGGATCCTAAGTTCGTTGGTACTGTAAAGGCGATAGAACGGGAATTGAGCAATGACGGACTTCTTTACCGTTATAAGAACGAAGATGATTTCGGTTTGCCCTCTTCTTCTTTTACAATTTGCACCTTCTGGTTCATCAACAGTCTTTTCAAGATAGGAGAGGAAGAAAAGGCAATGGCCCATTTTGATAAACTTTTAAGCTACAGTAATCATTTAGGCCTCTTTAGTGAAGATATCGATTTTAAGACCAAAAGACTTTTAGGGAATTTTCCTCAAGCCTATTCACATTTGGCCTTGATCGAATGTGCCATTAATTTTTCTAAAAAGAATAGCGAAGAGACGATATTGGAATCATTGCGATAGGGATTGGTTCGAACGAAGAGAGGAGAGGATAAACCCATCTTTTCAAATGTGGATGGGGCCATACAATTTTTGATCAATATAATATGCATATAAATAAAAACCGCCCAATGTAAGGGCGGTTTTTTTCTGTCGAGACAGAATAGTTACTCTGAGTTAGACATTCTTTAATTAATCGAATGTGTACTTATTATCTGAAGCAACCTTATCCGCAATTTCTTCGCGTAGCTTCACCACATTTGGGTTGTTCGTGTATTTTGTAAATCGTTTCAGACCCATTAACATCATACGTTGCTCATCTCCTTCTGCAAAAGAGATAATCGCCTCTTTTCCTTTTTGTATAACGGTATCGACCGCATCGTATAGGTAAAGTTTCGACATGGCGATTTGAACGGCTTGCGATTCTTCTCCAAAACGCTTCGCATTTTTTTCGGTTCTTAGAACGGTCGATTCGGCCATATAGACTTCGATTAGAATGTCGGCTGCGGCCAACATCAGCTGTTGGTGTTGCTCGAGTTCGGGTCCATACTTCTGAACGGCACTACCGGCCACCATTAAGAATACCTTTTTCAATCGCGAAATAAGATCCTTTTCTTCAGCAAAAAGTTCAGAAAAATCGGGAGTGTCGAAAGATGGTATTCCCATCAACTCCTCACCTACGGCGGTAGCGGGTCCTAATAAGTCGACATGTCCTTTCATGGCCTTTTTGACCAGCATGCCCACTGCCAACATACGGTTGATTTCATTGGTACCTTCATAAATTCGTGCAATTCGTGCATCTCGCCATGCTTTCTCCATGGGTGCGTCGGCACTGAATCCCATACCACCAAAAATCTGAATGCCTTCATCCGTTGTGCTTTGTGCGTCTTCGGATACGGCAACTTTTAAAATAGAGCATTCTATGGCATATTCTTCAACACCTTTTAATTCTGCTTCTTGATGTGAATTTCCCTCTGCTTCGCGAATCGCAATCCTATCTTCTATATTTTTTGCAGCACGATAACATGCAGATTCACCAGCATATGCATTGGTGGCCATTTGAGCAATTTTAGACTTTACCGCCCCAAAATTGATAATCGGCGTTTTAAACTGTATGCGTTCATTGGCATAGTTTACCGCCTCATTGATTACCCTTCGTTGCGCTTCCAAACAGGCTGCAGCTAACTTTATACGGCCAATGTTTAGAGCGTTCATCGCGATTTTGAAACCATTGCCTCTTTCTGAAAGCATATTTTCGACCGGAACTTTGGTGTCATTAAAAAACACCTGCCGAGTAGAGGAGGAGTGTATACCCAATTTCTTTTCTTCCTCGCCAAATGTAATTCCGTTTTCCGAATCGTTTTCTACAATAAATCCAGTAATGTACTTATCGTCTTCTATTCTGGCAAAGACGATAAACATATTGCAGAATCCCGCATTTGAAATCCACATCTTTTGACCGGTAATGCTATAATATTTGCCATCTTCCGATAATACGGCCTTGGTTTTGCCCGAATTGGCATCGGAACCAGCACCTGGCTCTGTCAAACAATAGGCACCAAACCATTCGCCCATGGCGAGTTTGGGGACATATTTTTGCTTTTGCTTTTCATTTCCGTACAATGTTATCGGCATGGTGCCGATTCCTGTATGTGCACCAAAAGCCGTACTAAAAGAGCCCGTGGCTCCAGATATATAATCACAGACCAACATCGTAGAAACAAAACCCATTCCCATACCGCCATAAGACTCGGGTACGGCGACACTCAATAGACCGAGTTCACCTGCCTTACTCATACACTCTTCCGTATAGGCGTAGTCTTTCTTCTCAAAGCGCTCCCAATGTGCCCAAAGTTCACGGTCTACGAATTCTTTGGTACTGTCACGCATCATTTTTTGCTCTTCGGATAGGTCTTCCAAAGTAAAAATGTCTTCACATTTGGTCTCTTTTACAAGGAACTGCCCTCCGCGCAGAATATCCTTATTCGTAGTTTCTGTACTCATGTTGATAATTTATTATTCTAATTCAAAAATTCATAGATACCAGCGGCTCCTTGCCCTGTACCAACGCACATAGTGACCATACCGTATTTTCCTTGCATGTTTCGTTTCCGCATTTCATCAAAAAGCTGAACGGATAGTTTAGCACCAGTGCAACCCAATGGATGCCCTAAAGCAATGGCCCCACCATTTACATTTACAATATCTGGGTTTAGTTTCAACTCACGAATTACGGCAATAGACTGCGATGCGAAAGCCTCGTTCAGTTCAATCAACTCGACATCATCTTGGTTTAAGCCCGCTTGCTTTAATACCTTCGGAACAGCTTTTACCGGTCCAATCCCCATAATTCTTGGAGGCACCCCTGCAGCCGCATAATTGACCAATCGCGCAATTGGCTCCAGTTTTAGTTCTTTGACCATATCTTCGCTCATAACCATCACAAATGCTGCACCATCGCTCATTTGTGACGAATTACCTGCAGTAACACTCCCTCCGGCCGCGAACACGGGTCTCAACTTGTTCAATACTTCAATCGAGGTCCCTTTTCTTGGTCCTTCGTCTTTGGTCACTGTGTAGTTTCTTGTAGCCCTTTTTCCATTTTCATCGACATAGGTTTGTTCTACCTCAATAGGTACAATTTGGTCTTGAAAACGGTCTTCAGCTTGTGCTTTTAGGGCTTTCATGTGTGAGTTGTAAGCAAACTCGTCTTGATCTTCACGTGATACGTTAAATTCGTTGGCTACGGCTTCGGCAGTATTGCCCATTCCCCAGTAATAATCTTCATGGCCTTCATGCGCCAAATCATAATTCAATTCCGTTTTGTAACCTGTCATAGGAACCGCACTCATACTTTCTGCTCCTCCAGCGATGATACAATCGGCCATTCCGGACTGAATTTTTGCTGTTGCGATACCAATAGTTTCAATTCCTGAAGAACAAAAACGATTGACCGTTACCCCGGGGACATCAACAATGTCCAATCCCATTAATGAAATAAGTCGAGCCATGTTCAGGCCTTGCGCTCCTTCGGGCATGGCATTACCCACGATAACATCATCGATTCGTTTTTTGTCGAAATCGGGCAGCTCTTTCATCATATAATCGATGGTCTCCGCTGCGAGTTCATCGGTGCGTTTAAAACGGAATACACCTTTAGGTGCTTTTCCTACGGCCGTTCGATATGCTTTAACTATATATGCAGTTTTCATGTTTTTAATTTCTTAGCGGTTTACCTGTTTTTAACATATGTTGAATACGCTCCAATGTTTTTCTTTCGGTACAGAGTGATAAAAAAGCCTCACGTTCCAAGTCCAGTAAATATTGCTCATTGACTAAAGTGGGTTCCGATAAATCTCCACCGGCCATGACGTAAGCTAGTTTATTGGCTATTTTCTTATCGTGTTCACTAATGTAGTGGCTAGCTTCCATTGCATCTGTTCCTACTAAGAACATACCCAGCGCCTGTTTCCCCAAGACCTTAATGTCTTTACGCTTAGGGGGTTGGGTATAACCCGCTTCTGCCATCAATTTGGCATGGGCCTTTGCGGTCGCTATTTGTCGGTCTTTATTGATGACGACAATATCTTTGCCGTGTTGTAGGATTCCTAAATCATAAGCCTCGTGAGCCGAAGTAGATACTTTTGCCATTCCGATGGTCAAGAAATACTCTTGAAGAACATTAAGTTCGACATCGTTCTTTTTGAACGTGTCTTGAGCCCTAACGGCAAATTCTTTGGAACCGCCACCACCAGGGATTACACCAACCCCAAATTCAACTAGTCCGATATAGGTTTCAGCAGCTGCGACCACTTTGTCAGCGTGCAATGACAGCTCACAACCACCTCCTAAGCACATGCCATGGGGGGCAGATATGGTAGGGATTGCCGAATAGCGCATTCGCATCATAGTGTCTTGAAACATTTTAATGGAATGATTGAGTTCATCATACTCTTGTTCCACGGCCATCATAAATATCATGCCGATATTGGCGCCCACCGAAAAGTTGGCTCCTTGGTTGCCTACGACCAGTCCTTGAAAATCTTTTTCGGCAAGGTCAATGGCTTTGTTTAGGCCGATCAATACATCTGCACCTATGGTATTCATTTTTGATTGGAATTCGATATTCAATATACCGTCACCCAAATCTTCAATCACAACTTCTTTGTTCTTAAATACTTCGTTGGATTTTCTAATATTGTCCAAAATAATGAAGGCATCCTGTCCAGGAACTTTTTCCATGGATTTCTTCGGGATATCGTAATAAAACGTCGCCCCATCTTTCACGGTATAAAAAGTTGATGTACCAGCGGATTTCATTTCATTCACCCAATCGGCTACTTGTAATCCTTCTGCTTTGACGAGTTCCAATCCTTTTTCCAGTCCAATGGCATCCCAAATCTGAAAAGGTCCATGCTCCCATCCAAAGCCAGCTTTCATGGCATCGTCGATTTTGTAAAGCTCGTCGGTAATTTCAGGAATTCTGTGTGATACATATGCGAATAATTGCCCGAAACTCTTTCGGTAAAATTCACCTGCCTTGTCTTTACCATTTACAAGTACGGTAAAACGATCAATAACTTTGTCAACGGTCTTGGTAAGTTCTAACGTATCAAATTTGGCACTTTTCTTGGAACGATAGTCCATAGTGTCCAAATCTAAAGTCAAAATTTCTGTCTTACCGTCCTTATCTTTTGACTTTTTATAAAACCCTTGTCCTGTTTTGCTCCCCAACCACTTATTGTCCATCATGGTATCGATAAAACTGGGAAGTTTAAACAATTCAATACGTTCATCGTCCTTGCAATTTTCGTAGATACCATTGGCTACATGTACTAAAGTGTCTAAGCCCACCACGTCTACCGTTCTGAAAGTAGCCGATTTTGGTCGACCGATAACCGGACCTGTCAACTTATCGACTTCCTCGACCGTCATGTTCAAGTCTTTCACCATATGGAAAAGGCTCTGAATACTGAAAATACCTATACGATTTCCTATGAAAGCGGGGGTGTCTTTGGCGACAACCGATGTCTTTCCCAAAAACTGCTCTCCGTAACCATTCAGAAAATCCAAGACTTCAGGAGCTGTTTTTGGTCCTGGTATGATTTCAAACAATTTTAAATAACGGGCCGGGTTGAAAAAATGGGTACCGCAAAAATGCTTTTGAAAATCTTCGCTTCTTCCCTCCGACATAAACTTTATGGGAATACCTGAGGTGTTTGACGTAATCAAAGTTCCTTTGGTACGATACTTCTCAAGATTCTCAAAAACCTTTTTCTTAATGTCTAACCGCTCTACAACAACTTCAATGATCCAATCTACCTCTGCGATTTTCGAAATATCGTCTTCCAAGTTTCCCGTAGTAATACGATTGGCGAATTTCTGATGATAAATAGGGGAGGGCTTTGATTTTAATGCCATTGCCAACGAATCATTTACCAAGCGGTTACGTACCGCTTTGTCTTCGAGTGTAAGCCCCTTTGCTATTTCTTTGTCGTTGAGTTCTCTGGGCACAATATCCAATAGCAACACTTCAACTCCAATATTGGCAAAGTGACAGGCTATGCCGCTGCCCATGATACCGGAACCTATTACCGCTACTTTTTTAATATGCTTGTTCATTGATTCTATCGTATTTTAGATTGTTAGGTTTAAAATGCTAAGAAATTTACAATACTAATCCCAAGGATTTTGTTTGCTTAAAACTCTTATCGGAATTATTCGGGGAGATTGAACGTTGAAAAGAAACTCAAACCCTCTTTTACAAACGATTTTGATATATTCAAAAATTGCTTTCATAATTGTTCTTTTTTCTATAATTTGACGCAAACCAATTGGTGAGCGTTCATAATACCGAGTAACATCTTAATCATATAACCGGCGAGCTACTCGTTGATTTCATTGTATATTTTTTTCTCACTTATCAGTTGCGTAATAACCTCCATAACTTCATAAAAGTGCTCTAGTTGTTCAGAGTTAACATTGTCTCTAACAGCTTCATTGAAACGGAGTACTGCCGCTTTTGAATCATTTCTTTTTTCTAGGCCGAAATCAGTCAAATGTATGAGCACACCCCTACCATCTTTGGGGTTCGGTTTCCGCTCAATAAGTTCTTGCTCTTCCATTCTTTTTAATATTCGTGACAGGCTGGTAGCTTCCATGCCCATTTTCGGTCCCAAGGCAGTTGATGGAGTACCCGTTTTGGGGTCTATACTCAATAGGGTAAAACCGACGGCCATGGTCGATCCATAATTTTTAGCCTGTTCATTGTACATACGAGCAACTGCCTGCCATGTAGCTCGCAATGCATAATCTATGGTTGTCTCTTTCATTAAAAGTGGTTATTCACCTTCAAATATAAGAAAATATATTATGCATGCATAATATATTTTAAAAAAAATGGGGGATTTATTTTATAATTTCTTTCGTTGGAATTCGAACTTAGGCCAGATGCAAATTAAATTTAATGATTATAAATGTCATTATATAATTCGATGTAGATTTCTTTGATAACCTTACGTTTAAGTTTCATAGTGGGCGTCAGGTGTCGGCCCTCAACGCTCCACACGTCTGGCGTCAGTCTAAACTGTTTAACTTTTTCCCATTTGGCGAAGCTGTCGTTCGCGGCGTCTACCTCTTCTTGATATCGCTCGTGTACTTTTGGATTCTTTATAAGATCCTCATCGGATGAATATTGAATTTGGTGGCGTTGGGCCCAACTCCTTAGAAATTCAAAATCTGGTTGAATAAAGGCTGCCGGCATTTTTTCTCCTTCTCCAATAACCATTATTTGTTCTATAAAGCGCGATTGCTTAAAACGGTTTTCAAGCAATTGCGGTGCTACGTACTTCCCTCCGGAAGTTTTGAACATCTCTTTTTTTCGGTCGGTTATCTTAAGAAATCCGTCCGCATCGATCTCCCCGATATCCCCCGTATGAAAATACCCACCTACCAGTACTTCACTTGTTTTTTCTGGATCTTTATAGTAGCCAATCATCACTTGAGGGCCTTTTACACAAATTTCTCCATCATCGGCTATTTTGACCTCGGTTCGGTCTAGAAGTTTTCCGACGGTGCCGATACGGAATCCGCCATCGCGCATATCGTTTACCGAAACAACTGGTGAAGTCTCGGTGAGACCGTAGCCCTCCATCACCCCGAATTCCGCTGCATTGAATATACGGGCCAATCTCGGTTGCAATGCGGCACTCCCTGAGGAAATTAACGAAAGATTTCCACCAAGACCTTCTTTCCATTTGTTGAAAATAAGTTTACGCGCCAATGCCAGTTTTTGTTCATACCACCAGCCATTTTGTCCATAGGGTTCATATTTTAATCCTAATTCGACCGCCCAAAAGAACAATTTCTTTTTAATACCGGATAGGTCTGCACCCTTCGACAAAATCTTATCGTAAACTTTTTCCAACAAGCGCGGTACGGCGGTCATCACATGTGGTGCCGTTTCTTTCAGGTTTTCGCTAATCTTATCCATCGACTCGGCGAAATATATCGTGACACCGGCATATTGATAGAGGTATATCATCATACGCTCATAAATATGACAAACGGGTAAAAAGCTTAGACATTTGGTTTCACCGTAATTAAGGGACAATCTTTTAGCGCTTTCAAGTGCATTACTGACAACATTGCTGTGAGATAGCATAACACCTTTTGGTTTTCCCGTCGTGCCAGAGGTATATATTAAGGTTGCCAGATCTTCAGGTTTTACTTTTTCTTTAAGTGCCTCAACTTCATTTTGGTTGGATGGGTCGGTACCCATTTCAAGTATTTCATTCCAATTTTTGCAATCGGGCAACTGATCAAAGGAATATACATCTTTCAATGTAGGAACCTGTTCTTTTACAGCCATAACTTTTTCGTAGACTTCTGCACACGATACAAAGCAATATTTTGCTTCGGAATGATTGAGTACATAGGCATAATCATCTTTAGAAATTGTAGGATATATTGGGACATTTTGGGCACCCAGTTGCAATATACCAATGTCCATTATGTTCCACTCGGTTCTATTGGTCAATGATATCAGGGCAATTTTATCATTTGGTCTGACCCCTAGTCTTAACAGCGCCCGACTTATTGCATTGGCCTTATCGACATATTCCTGTGTTGATGTAGCGATCCATTTTCCATCGTATTTGGTAACGAGGGATTTTTCCAAATTATATTTCTCCAATTGATAGTATGGGAAATCGAAAAGACGAGTGATATTTTGCATAATCGGGTTTTGATACGTTCTTGCAAAATATGAAAAGCAGATGGATTTTAAAATGACTTTGTTAAAATACCGTGTTAATTGTTGTAGATATAGAAATGCCGAGGTGTGAAACTAACAATAGTGGCGATGATTGTATTGAATTACGGTTTCGTAAAATAACTTTTAACCGAAAGAATAAACAGAAAGGAAGTGCTATAGATGAAGCTTCATTCCTTCATGGGAAGCTGAAAAGCCTAACTTTTCATAAAAGCGAATCGCATCTGGGCGCTGTTTGTCAGATGTTAATTGCACGACGTGAGCGCCTTTTTTCTTGGCTCTGTTTATAATCCACTCGAACATTTGCCTGCCGATACCCTTTCCGGTATAGTCATCCCTGACCCTTACATTTTCTACTTGACACCGTATACCGCCTTGATAGGTGAGGTAAGGAATGAAACTCAACTGAAAAGTGGCAATAGGCTCTTGTTCCTCATTTTCAACGGTCAGCAGTTCTTGGTTTTTATCGGCTATAATGCGCTCATAGGCTTCGTAGTACACTTTGGGCAAAGGGGTTTGATAAACTTCCCTCAGACGCCCTAATTTGTCATTGGCCAGCATTTCAACGATAGCGGGAAGGTCTTTTTTAGTTACAGGGCGGATGGTCATTTAAATACGAAGAAATGAAGTTGGCTTAGTCAATTTATTTACGAGGAACAATTTAAAATAGAGAGTTGCAGTTAAGAAGGGATTATCTTCATATTTAGTTTTAACCAATACATCATCGACAAAACTATATTTGCTTTCTCTACTTTTAGGAAAATCTATTTCCTTAAGCGATTCGCAGATTTCTTCATTGTCAAAATATTTTTTTACAATTTTGATCCCGATATCTCCTTTAGAAATATCATGGAATTTGTTCAAATAATAGTATTGTGAAAACTCTAAAATATCCAACATATAACAATGACCATTTGATGAATTTTTAATCTCCTTTTTCAAAAAATTAAAATGCTCCGAACTCCCTTCGTCAACTAGATACTCTAAGGCAAATTTGTAATTTTGATTGTTTTCAATCTCAAATGTATTTTTAAAAAATAAAGTAGAAATTTCACTAGGCCTATCCATTAAAATTCTATTTAATGCGGGCAGGCTTGAAGAGTCGATTTCCGGATTACCCTTCAGGAACTCAACAATTGTACGCTGGTCTTCTTGTTCAAAATCTTTGTAAAACGGATGATTCGCATCAACGAAATCAGCCAATTCTTTATAATCGCCATCTTCTTTCAATTTTTTTAGAAACCCTTTGAATTTACTTTTTTCATAGTTTCTATAGAACGAGGCAAAGTTTTTTTCAATTGTTCCAGGTATTTCGATTTCGAGTTCTTCAAGTCTACTTTTCAATTCTCTATTTGGTTTTATGACATAGAAATAATTGAAAAAAGGAATTGAAATTGCCAAAATGGTAAGTAAGATTGTAATTAAACCAAAAAACACCGTAATTCCGTCAAATATATTGCTATTAGAAATCAGAGCAGCTTCTAAAAGTTCATTCTTTTCTGTTAGAAATTTAGTTTCTTGGTTTTCAATAACGGCAATTTTATCTTCGTAGTCCCACTCGTTCATCGAGATTGTGTTCGATTTTGTAGTATCATTTCCAACTTGGTTAAAAGCCAAATTTGTCCCTATTAAAAAAACCAAAAACAATTTCAAACTTCTCATTGCCTAATATTTTAAATTGTCATCTAATACTTGTAACCCATTTTTTAGCATTGATAAAAGCCTCTAACCATGGTGAAACACTATCGCTGTTGCCTTTTGGATAATATGCCCAATTCCATGGGAAGATAGAACGTTCAATATGGGGCATCGTTACTAAATGCCGCCCTGTCTTATCGCATAGCATCGCAGTGTTGAAAGCACTTCCATTCGGGTTGGCAGGATAACCTTCATAACCGTATTTCGCCACAATCTCATAATTTTCTTCGGAAAGGGGCAAGCGAAATTTACCTTCCCCATGCGAAATCCATACCCCTAAAGTGGTACCTGCCAAACTGGAAAGCATTATCGAATTGTTTTCTTGGATTTTGACCGAGGTAAAATTGCTTTCGTGCTTGTTCGAATCGTTATAGGTCATTTTTCCATGTGCTGAATGCTCCGGATTGATAAGGTCCAATTCCATAAACAATTGGCAACCGTTACAAATGCCGATGGACAAGGTATCAGGCCGTGCAAAAAAGTTTTTTAAAGCGGTATTTGCCTTTTCGTTATACTTAAAAGCTCCTGCCCAACCTTTGGCACTTCCTAAAACATCGGAATTTGAAAACCCGCCGACGGCGCCGATAAACTGAATATCTTCTAATGTCTCACGGCCCGAAATAAGATCGGTCATATGTACATCTTTGACATCGAAACCTGCCAAATACATGGCATTTGCCATTTCACGTTCCGAATTACTTCCTTTTTCCCTTAAGATAGCCGCCTTGGGTCTTTCTTTTTGTACAGGATAGGCAGGACGTTCACTGCCAAAGTTTTTTGGAAATGTATAGGTAAGCGGTTGCTCCTTGTAATTTTCGTATCGTGCTTTTGCCAGGCCTTTTGCTGTTTGTTTATCATCCAACAAATAGGAAGTTTTAAACCAAACGTCCCTTAGTGATGCGATGTTCAAACCCATTTCCATACTGCCGTTTTTAATGGTCAAAGTGCTTTCGGCAACTACCTTTCCTATTTTGTGGAAATCTATATGGGCATTTGCTAACGTCGATTCAATGGACTCGTTTTTGCCTTGAAAGACAATACCGGTATTTTCGGAGAATAATAGTTTGATCGTATCTTCTTCCCCTAAAGTTGTTAGATCAAGTGATGCGCCCAAATCGATATCTGCAAAGCATGACTCCAGCAACGTAGTTATTAGTCCGCCAGATGCGACATCATGACCCGCAACGATTGCTCCGTCTTTTATCAAATTCTGAACAGTATTGAAAACTGATTTGAAATATCCCGCATCGGTAATCGTTGGTGTTTCTTGGCCAATTGAATTGCGGACTTGTGAAAAAGAAGAGCCTCCTAATTTATAAGCGTCTTTAGACAAGTTGATGTAATAAATGAGACCACCGTCTTTCTGAAATACGGGTTCTACGACCTTTGTAATGTCATTGCAATTTCCGGCAGCAGAAATAATAACGGTTCCTGGAGAGATTACATCGCCGTCTTTGTATTTCTGTTTCATCGAAAGCGAGTCCTTTCCGGTAGGTACATTGACGCCAAGTTCGATTGAGAAATCTGAAACGGCCTGAACAGCCTCATAGAGTCTTGCGTCTTCCCCTTCATTTTTACAGGGCCACATCCAGTTCGCGGAAAGGGATACCGATTGTAAACCGTCTTTTAAAGGCGCCCAGATGATATTGGTCAAGGCTTCGGCAATACTGTTTTTGCTTCCAGCAGCAGGATCGATTAGTCCAGAAATAGGGGAGTGGCCAATGCTGGTGGCAATTCCTTCTTTTCCTTTAAAATCCAACGCCATCACTCCACAATTGTTTAATGGAAGTTGCAAAGGTCCGGCACATTGCTGCTTGGAGACCCGACCGCCGACACAGCGGTCTACTTTATTGGTAAGCCAGTCTTTACAAGCTACGGCTTCGAGTTGTAAGACTTGTTCCAGATAGTCGTGGAAGAACTCCAAGGTGTATTCGGGGTTCTTATAATCCCTCTGGATGGTTCTATCGGTCATGATAGTTTTTGGGGAACTTCCGAACATATCTTCCAAATCCAAATCCATGGGTTTGTCACCCGTGCTTTTTGACTCAAAAGTAAATCTATGGTCGCCTGTTACATCGCCTACCTCGTACATCGGAGACCTTTCCCTGTCTGCGATACGGTGTAGTAGATCCACATCTTTTTTTCCGATTACGAGCCCCATTCGTTCTTGAGATTCGTTACCGATTATTTCCTTGGCAGAGAGCGTAGGATCGCCCACTGGTAATTTGTCAAGATCTATTTTTCCACCTGTATCTTCTACCAATTCAGAGAGGCAGTTGAGGTGACCACCCGCTCCATGATCATGAATGGACACAATCGGATTTGTTTCACTTTCGACCATACCTCGAACGGCATTGGCCGCCCGTTTTTGCATTTCAGGATTTGAACGTTGTACGGCGTTCAATTCAATCGCAGAACTGAATTCACCAGTGTCTGCACTGGAAACGGCCGCTCCGCCCATACCAATCCGATAGTTGTCGCCACCAAGGATTACAATTTTATCACCGCTTTGCGGAGTGTCTTTTAAGGCTTGCTCCGTTTTACCATAACCGATACCACCGGCTTGCATGATGACCTTGTCGTAACCCAATCTGCGTGCTTGTGGCTTAGTTGCTGGTGCATTATCTTTCACTTCATTGTGCTCAAATGTAAGTACCGAACCCGCAATTAGCGGTTGCCCGAATTTATTTCCGAAGTCAGATGCCCCATTTGACGCTTTTATCAAAATGTCAATAGGAGTTTGATAGAGCCATTCACGGGCGTTCATCTGTTTTTCCCACGGACGGTCTTTCTCTAAGCGGGAATATGCCGTCATGTAGACAGCAGTTCCAGCGAGTGGCAAAGAGCCTTTTCCGCCAGCCAAACGATCACGAATTTCACCGCCCGACCCGGTTGCCGCACCATTAAAAGGTTCCACCGTAGTCGGAAAATTATGGGTCTCGGCCTTTAATGAAATGACCGAGTCAAATTCTTTTTCTTGGTAAAAATCGGGTTTGTCGGCAGTTTTGGGTGCAAATTGTACCACTTTAGGACCTTTTACAAAAGCGACATTATCTTTGTAGGCCGATACAATATTGTGTGGATTTTCTTGTGAAGTCTTTTTAATCAATTTAAAAAGTGACGAGGGCATTTCTTTTCCGTCGATTACGAAAGTACCGTTGAATATCTTATGGCGACAATGTTCAGAGTTCACTTGACTGAAACCGAATACTTCTGAATCGGTCAATTTTCTGCCAATTTTTTCAGATAGTTTTTCCAAATAGAGAACTTCTTCGTCATTTAGTGCCAATCCTTCTTGCGAATTGTAAGCCGCAATATCCTCAATTTTGAGTATGGGCTCAGGAGTAATGGCTATGCTAAAAATATCTTGGGAAAGTCTGTCGTACTTTTGAGAAAGCATCGGATCAAACCTGGACAAATCGTGATTTGCTGCTTTGAACTCTTCAATTCGTATAATGCCAGAAACACCCATATTCTGTGTAATTTCGGTAGCATTTGTACTCCAAGGAGTTATCATGGCTGCCCGTGGTCCAATAAAAAAGGCGTCAAGTGACGCCGCATTTATCTTGGGTTGGTTGCCAAACAACCAGGTTAATTTTTCTGTATCTATTTTAGAAAGTTCTTGGCTCGTTTGTACTGCAAAAACTTTGGTATCTGCATCCCCGAAAAAGTGAATCATTGACTTTTTGAATTACTAGGTTTAAGAAAGCGCAAATTTACGCCTTTTTGGTCAATCTTTTTTGTAGAATAATTAACATGTTTATGTCTGAATTGTTGATAATCCTCTTAAAGCTTATCCGGTGTTTAAGCCTAATTTTTCTGAAATAAGGCCATATAAAATCCATCAAAACCGCTTTTGGAGGCGTAAATTTTCTTTTGCTCGACCAACTTAAAATCTTTTCCCTCTTCCGAAGCCAGAAAAGCGACCACTTGATCGCTGTTTTCTTGTGGAAGGATAGAGCAGGTGGCGTATACCATTTTCCCGCCTGGTTTGACTATTTTACTATAATTACGCAAAATTTCTTGTTGAGTCTTAGTGATTTTTTCAAGAAAATCGGGCTGTAATTTCCATTTCGTATCAGGATTTCTTCGAATAACGCCGAGGCCCGTACATGGGGCGTCGATAAGTACCCGATCAGCGGTACCATATAACTTTTTGAATACTTTTGTGGAATCAATTTCCCTAGGTTCGATATTGTGGGCGCCATTTCTTCGGGCTCGACGCTTTAATTCTTTCAATTTACTAGCGTAAATATCCATAGCGATCAACTGACCTTTGTTTTCCATAAGGGCCGCTAGGTGAAGTGATTTACCTCCTGCACCGGCACAGGTGTCTACAACGCGTTGGCCAGGCTTTACATCTAAAAGTTCGGCCACTAATTGTGAAGAGCCATCTTGTACCTCAAAAAATCCGTTTTTAAAGGCTTGGGTAACAAAAACATTGGCCCGTTCAGGTAACTGCAAAGCCAAGGGATAACCTTTCACGGGTTCTGCAACTATGCCCTCTTCTAAAAGCGTTTTGCGCAATTGTTCCTTTGTGATCTTCAAAGTGTTGGTACGCAAAACAACTGAAGCGGGTACGTTTAGGGCCGCTATTTCCTTTGTCCATAATTTATCGCCCAAAGCTTTTTCGCAAACTTCATCGATCCAATCGGGAACAGATTCCCTAAATTTTCTAATTTTAGAAAGTTCATCGAACTTACCTTTGATGCGCCGCTCGGGGGTTGGTTCTATTTGTTTCCAATCGGGGAGTTTTATTCCTTTTAATACCGCCCAAACGGCCCACATGCGAAACAGGTCAGGCCTGCTAAAGGGAGCCTTTACCTCTGCGATTTCAGTGTATAATCTTTTGTAGCGCACCATTTCGTAGGTTGTTTCAGCAATAAATCCTCGGTCGCGGGCACCCCAGCGCTTATCAAATTTTAATACTTTTTGTACGACCTTATCGGCATATTCTCCCTCATTGAAAATCAAGTTCAATGCATCGACTACGGCAAATACTAAGTTTCTATGTAATTTCATTAAAAAAAATTAAGGGTGCAAAGGTATGGTATTGCTATGGAATCCCTTTATTTTTGAACAAATTTATACGTATGCGCTACTTCTTGATTGCCCTGATTCTTTTAGCTGTTGTTTCTTGTGCCGTGGATAAGAAAAAAGAACCGTTTACCTCGGTACATGTAGAAACCCTTTTCGAAGACTCTCTTAGTGTAAGGGCTATAGAAATAATGGGAAATAGTCTTGCTTTTGCCGCAAACAAAGGCGCGTTCGGGACTATTGACCTCGCTACGGGAAAATTGAGGCTAAATATTCAAAAATACCATACCGGCATTCCTGAATTTCGGGCTGTTGGGCATACTTCGACAGATTTTTTTATGCTATCCATCGCCAATCCGGCCTTACTCTACAAGACAGGGGACACGGGGGAAATGGAACTGGTCTATAAAGAAGAAGATGATGCGGTTTTTTATGATGCCATGACTTTTTGGAATGATAAAGAGGGAATAGCAATGGGTGACAGTATGAATGGGTGTCTATCGATTATTATTACTAGGGATGGCGGAAATTCATGGAAAAAAATACCATGTTCGCGCTTACCAAAAAGCGGAGAAGGGGAGGGTGCTTTTGCCTCAAGCAATACCAATATCAAAACGGTAGGTGAAAAGACTTGGATAGCCACGACTAACAGCCGTATTTATTTTTCGCCCGATAAGGGAATAAATTGGGAGGTTCTTGAAACCCCAATAGTAAAAGCTAGCCAGACCCAAGGAATCTATTCTATAGATTTTTGGGATGAAAACTTGGGGATTGTCGTAGGAGGGGACTATACCCAACCCGAAAAAAATAAGGCGAATAAGGCCATTACAAAAGATGGGGGAAGAACTTGGCAATTGATCTCCGATGGTCAGAGCCCGAATTATAAGAGTTGCGTTCAATTTGTACCCAATACCCAAGGTAAGGGTATCGTAGCCTTAGGTTTTACAGGAATTTCATATTCTTCTGATATGGGGAGTAGTTGGCAACAACTTTCCGATGAAGGCTTTTTTACACTTCGGTTCTTAAATGACTCCGTGGCCTACGCCGGCGGAAAAAATAAGATTGCCAAATTGACTTTCAGAACCGAGTAATGAAGTGTTATATCGCACAGGGTGTCATTATCTCCCCCGACCATCACCTTTTTTTTGATGGAAACGTCTAATTAATTGCTTTTTAAAATCTTCTTCGGAACGAATTAACATCAATGATTTTTTTGCAGAAATTATCTTAGCTGCTTTTTTAAGGAATATTTTGTCAAGTTCTTCTTCTTCTTCCTCAAAACTTAGATACTGATCCAATAAGTCGGAAGCAGCTTTCTCAGAGAGGTTCGAGGCATCTTTTATTTTATCGCGTATTTGATCATGCTCTTTTCTCCGTAATGCGTATCGGTTTGATTCATATTCATTGTAAAGCGGCCAAAATGATTGCGCCTCTTCGCTGGTGAGACTTAACTGTTCGGTAATAAAGGCCACTTTTAATGCCTTGATCTTATCCCAGTCTTGCTTTTCCCTTTGACCATAGAATACTGATGCGGTAAGTAAAATGGCTAGTGTTGATATTTTTTTTAGTCTATTCATTGTTTTCAAGATTTAGTGCCTCAAAATCATCAATATTGTCATTCAGGTAATCCAAAACATTTTCTTGGTCAAGGTGACCCTCAAGCATATCACTGTATTCTAATTCATCGACGGGAATCAGCTCGGCAAGTTCGTAGGTCGAAAACCCTAAATCGGTATTCTCAAAATAATTTTCGAGATCTGAATCTGCAATATTGTCGAAACTGAGTTCTTTCGATGCGCTCCAATTAAATATAAAAGCCAAGGTTACTATCGCTGCCACAGCAGCTGCGGCCATATAATACTTTTTAAAAGGTTTCAGTTGAACTACTTTTGTTTCGGAATAATTTAATTTTTCAAGAATTTTTTGGTTAACCCCTTCGAAATAACCTTCGGGAACTTCAAACCCATCTTTTTTAGGAATAAGGTCGTTATGGGCGGAAGGGTTATCGGATAACCTGCCCATAAGCCGTTCGGTAAAGCTTTCGAAATAGCCTTCCGGGGTTTTGAAATCGTTATTTTGGTTATCTTTATTCATTCTTTTTGTTTGACTATCAATGTCTTGAAAGGTTTAATCGTCCTTTAGATATTCTTCGATTTTCTTTACTGCCAAATGATACGAGGCTTTTAAGGCACCCACTGAAGTTCCCAAGATCTCCGACATTTTTTCATATTTGAGTTCTTCAAAATATTTCATATTGAAGACCAATTTTTGCTTTTCAGGAAGCGTGGCAATCGCCTTTTGTAAATTTAATTGAATATCATCTCCCTCGAAATACACATCGGCCTGAAGGTTATTGATCATATTGTCTTGCAGTTCCCCATCGCTAATTCCTAGCTTTTTTGATTTACTCTTAAGAAAACTTAGGGCTTCGTTGGTGGCGATTCGGTACATCCAAGAAAACAATTTACTATCTCCTTTAAATCCGCCTATATTCTTGTACACTTTTATGAACGTATTCTGCAATACGTCATCAGCATCGTCATGGTTGAGTACAATTCGACGTATATGCCAATATAACCTTTGTTTATAGGTATCAACCAACACTTCGAACGCCCGTGATTGGGTTTCCTTCGATTGTAGTTCTTCTACTAAAGTTTTTTCGGCAATCAATAGGTCTTGCTTAAGTTATCTCTTTGACTAAAGTTAGGCAAAAAGGTTTAAGCGACAACTGAAAATTTCAAATGCATGATGATTAGGTTGTAGGTGCTCTTGCTAGTTTTAGGAAGCCAGGGACTGCATTTCGACGAGTTTTTTATATGCTCCTTTTTTAGCAAGTAATTCGGCATGAGTGCCCTTTTCTACAATTTCTCCTTTTTGGAGCACAACAATGGTGTGGGCATTTTGAATGGTCGATAAGCGATGGGCAATAACAATTGATGTTCTGCTTTTCATCATTTTTTCCAAGGCGTCTTGAACCAATCGCTCACTTTCGGTATCCAAGGCCGAAGTTGCTTCATCCAATATCATAATTGGCGGATTTTTCAATACCGCTCGTGCAATCGATAGGCGCTGCTTTTGCCCACCACTTAATTTGTTGCCACTATCCCCAATATTGGTATCGTAACCTTGTGGCAATTCGCTGATAAAATCGTGTGCATTGGCAATCTTGGCCGCTTCTATAATTTCTTCCCGAGAGGCATTCTCTTTTCCCAAAGAGATGTTCTGTGCAACCGTGTCGTTAAACAATATCGAGTCTTGGGTAACTAGGCCCATAAGACCTCGTAATGACTTTTTTGTAAACTCTTTTATATTGATACCGTCGATTTTAATATCTCCCTCGGTAACATCGTAAAAGCGCGTGACTAGATTGGCAATGGTACTCTTGCCACTTCCTGATTGGCCGACTAAGGCAACTGTTTCACCTTTGGGGACATTCAAACTGAAATTTTTCAAAACCAAATCATCTTCATACTTAAAGGAAATATTTTCGATGGAAATGCCAGAGACAAAATCGGTCTTTACCATTGCATTTTCCTTCTCGACTATAGGACTTTCAGTTTCGAGTATTTCAAGCACCCGCTCTGCTGCGGCATTTCCTTTTTTTACGCTGTATGATGCTTTGCTAATCGCTTTTGCAGGTGTCAAAATCTGATAGGAAAGTGTCATATAGGTAATGAAGAGCCCAGGTTCCAATGTTTGTTCTACGAGCACCATTTGCCCGCCATACCATAGTATTACACCGATTGCGGCGATGCCAAAGAATTCGCTAGTAGGCGATGCCAGATTTTGCCTGTTGAGCAAACTGTTTGAAAAATTATAAAACCGTTTGGTCGAATTTTGAAACGTTTTTGAAAATCTAGTTTCGGCGTTAAAAGCTTTTATAACGCGTAGACCACCTAAAGTTTCCTCTAAAATGGATAAAAAATGACCTTGCTCTCGCTGAACTTTATCTGATTTTCGCTTAAGTGATTTACCGATCAACGAAATCAGAAATCCTGAAAGGGGAAGAAATAAAAACACGAACAACGTCAGTTTCGGACTAATGGACAACATGGCTATAATCGTAAAAGCTATTGTCAACGGTTCTCTAACTATGAGTTCTAATATAGACAAGAAAGAATGTTGGATTTCTAAAACGTCAGAGGTAATGCGCGCAATAGTATCACCCTTTCTTTTCTCGGAATAATATGAAATGGGCAACTCGATTGTCTTGTCGTATAGTTCGTTTCTTAGGTCTTTCAATACTCCGTTGCGCAAAAAAGTGATGAAGTACATGGCGAGATAACCAAATACGTTCTTTAGAAAGAACATACTAATGATTAATATGACCATAAGCATTAGCGTATCACCGGCATTACCATCTTGGCTTCTTTCGGTCACAAAGAAATTTAGGTATTCCATTAGATATTCTTTGCCTTGTGAGATTCCATTCCAGACTGGTTTTACATAAACCGGTTCGGTCTGGTTGAAAAGAACGGTTAACATAGGAAACAAAGAAATCATTGCCAATGTTGAGAAAAGGGCATAGAGAATGTTCGAAATAATATTTAAAAAAGCGTATAGTTTGTAAGGCTTCGCAAAACGAAGAATTTTTTTAAAGTAATTCATTAACCCAATTTCAGTTCACTGAGAATACGGTCGATTTTAGCATCAAGTTCTTTTGAAACCTTTTTAAAATCTTCCGCTTTTTCCAATTTGGCATTGGTGCTTATGTAAAATTTAACCTTAGGCTCGGTACCACTGGGTCTCGCCGCGATTCGGGTGCCGTCTTCGGTTTCATAGATCAAAACGTTACTTTTCGGTATGTCGATAACCTTTTCTTCACCGGTCATCACATTTTTAGCGATAGAAGTGTTGTAATCTTCAATCCATTTTACTTTTGAGCCTGCCACCGAAACCACAGGGTTTTCTTTGAAATCTACCAACATTTGTTTGATTTCTTCGGCACCTGACATCCCTTTTTTTGTTAAGGAAATCAGCTTTTCCTTAAAGTAACCGTATTGCACGTAGCAATCAATGAGATCTTGGTAAAAGGAGCTGCCATTGGCCTTGGCCTGTGCGGCTATTTCACATGCCAATAGGGTAGAGGTTACGGCATCTTTATCACGAACAAAGTCACCTACCATATACCCAAAACTTTCTTCACCTCCACCGATAAAACTAGATTCGGGAAAGTCTTTAATCATTTTACCAATCCATTTAAATCCGGTAAGTGCCGTTTTGAATTCGACACCATAGGCCTTGGCCATTACTTCCATCATAGGGGTGGATACAATGGTGGTCGCAACGAACTCGTTGCCCTTAAAACCTTTTTCCTTTTGTTTTTCCAACAAAAACTTAGTCATTAGGATCATCGCTTGGTTGCCATTGACAATTTCCATTTCTCCTTCTAAGTTGCGTACGGCAATGCCCAACCGGTCACTATCCGGGTCGGTGCCCACCACCATATCGGCATTGATTTCCTCGGCTTTTTTTACAGCCATAGATAAGGCTTCAGGCTCTTCAGGATTAGGCGATACTACCGTGGGGAATGCGCCATCAGGTTTTGCTTGTGCTTCAATGACGGTAACATTTTTATATCCGGCTCGACTCAACACTTCTGGAATAGCGGTAATTGATGTGCCGTGCAGTGAGGTGAAAACGATTTTAAAATCATCTTTACCCTTGGCATTAAAGTTTCCGTTTGCAACAGAAGCTTCTATAAATGCTTCATCTACGTCTTTATCTATTAACTCTATTAAGGCATCGTTCGAATTGAAATTGATGTCCTCGAAAGAAAGTGCGTTAATCTCTGAAATAATCTCACCATCCTGCGGTGGTACAATTTGTCCACCATCGGTCCAATAAACCTTATAGCCATTATATTCCGGCGGATTGTGCGATGCAGTTAAAACAATACCTGCATGGCAGTTTAAATGCCTTACCGCAAATGAAAGTTCGGGGGTAGTTCGTAATTCTGAAAACAAGAAAACTTTTATGCCATTGGCAGCAAATACCTCTGCCACGGTTCTGGCCAGTGTATCGCTGTTATGTCTGCAATCATAGGCGATGACCACTTGCAATTGTTGGTCGGCGTATGTTTTTTTTAGGTAGTTGCTTAAGCCCTGAGTGCTTTTTCCTAAGGTGTATTTGTTAATTCTGTTGGTGCCAACACCCATGATACCGCGCATACCTCCCGTACCGAATTCCATATTCTTATAGAAACGATCTTTAAGCTCTTCCGTATCATTGTCTATTAACTCTTGAACTTCTTTTTTAACTGCTGGATCAAAAAAATCGGTCAACCAGCTTTTGGCAGTGTTTAGTATGGCATCCATATATAGCGTGAATTATTTTAAAATTTAAATTTATGAAGAATATTGTTTTTCTTTTGGTTCTAGATTCATTTCTTCGGATATAATATAACGTGATTCGTTTTTTCGCGAACGTACCAATATTTCTCCTAAAAAACCCGATAAAAACAATTGGGTACCTATAATCATAGCGGTGAGAGCGATAAAAAACTGTGGCCGTTCTGTTATGAGTCTACCCGTAGGGTTAATAAAAAGCTTGTCAATGCCCAAATATACTGCAAATCCAAGACCGATAATAAACATAAGTACTCCCAATGCCCCGAACAAGTGCATGGGGCGTTTCCCAAACTTGGAAACGAACCAAATCGTGATTAAATCTAAAAATCCGTTGATAAATCGTTCCATTCCGAATTTGGTTTTACCGTGTTTTCTGGCCTGATGTTGAACGATTTTCTCCCCAATATTGGAGAATCCTGCATTTTTTGCCAAAACGGGGATATAGCGATGCATCTCGCCTGAAACCTCGATATTCTTAATTACGTCGTGGTTAAAGGCTTTCAACCCACAATTGAAATCATGTAGTCTTACCCCGGAAGTTTTTCGTGCGGCCCAATTGAAAAGTTTCGATGGCATATTTTTAGAAAGTACCGAATCGTAACGCTTTTTCTTCCAGCCGGAAATTAAGTCGAAACCGTCGGTCGTTATCATTTTGTACAATTCCGGAATCTCTTCGGGATTGTCTTGTAAATCGGCATCCATGGTAATGATAACATCTCCTTGAGCCGACTTGAAACCAGCATGTAGGGCTTGTGATTTTCCGAAATTTCGTTGAAATCGAATGCCTTTTACATTGGGGTCTAGTTCTGCAAGTCTCGAGATAAGTTGCCACGAGCCATCAGTACTGCCATCATCGATAAATAGAATTTCATATGAAAATTGATTGGACCGCATTACGTTTGCGATCCAATCGTATAATTCTTGTAAAGATTCTTCTTCGTTAAGTAATGGAATTACTATTGATAGTTGCATGAAATACTTCTGAAATGAGCACTACATTCGGCAGGGCCAAATGACCTAATGTTCGTCAATCACATTTTCTCCTCAAAATCAAATATAAGGAATGGGGTTAAAATCTGTTCAAAAGTACGCATATTAATAATCAGGTTTCTGTTTTTTGGCGATAAGGCCAGTGATTAATCCGATTACCAATCCTATAATAATCTGCATCAATAGCATTATTGGGTAAGTGATCCAAGCAAAGTCTTTTTGCATGGCAATGCCTTTATCCATTTGTTCTTCAGTAAGTTTCGGGTTGTCGGCCATGGCCTTTTGTTTGCCGATTTCGTACACTTTGTCCATATAATCGGGTTCGATGACATTTGAGAGCAAAAAGAAATAAATGAGTCCGATAATACCTGCAACTAGAGCGATACCTGCTCCTAGCTTAAGTGCTTCCGAAATTTTGAGATAACCTTCGTTCGCTTTTTTGAATTGTACGATACCCAGTGCGATTGCAGCGACGGCCAAAGCGATGTTCACACCTTGTATGGCCAAACTCTGTTCGTAATGCATATCCATGGAAAGGAGCATTACTGAAAATAAGACATATGCCCCTCCTAGCAGTAGGCCAAAGTTTAAGGCGTATTTTCCTGTTTTTGGTTGAATTTCTTCCATCTTTAAACTTGTTTTTAGGTTGTTACTATTAGTTAGTTGGTTTCAAAGTTAGTTTGTTACATTTGAATGCTATAAGTTTTTCATTTTCTTTTTATGATTTTAGATTGCCGTTTAAATAAAAATAATTAAATTTGCAGCCTTAAAATGAGTGCCTGTCGGAATGGGTGCGTTAAATTTTGTTACAATGAAAAAAGGGATTCACCCAGAAAATTATAGACTGGTAGCATTTAAGGATATGTCTAACGACGAAGTATTCCTTACCAAGTCAACAGCGAATACCAAAGAGACTTTAGAGGTCGATGGTGTTGAATATCCATTGGTAAAATTGGAAATTTCGAGAACTTCACATCCTTTCTATACTGGAAAGGCCAAATTCTTGGATACTGCCGGTCGTATCGATAAGTTTAAGAACAAGTATCAAAAATTCAAGAAGCCTGCCCCTGCTGCAAAAAAGGAAGAAGAAAAGGCTCAGGATACAGAAGCAAAGGGAGAGTAAGATTTCCTCTTAAAATATTAAATTGCGCCTCCGATGACCTCGGGGGCGTTATTTTTTTAATTTTGTTCCAAATCTGACTACAAGATGAACTACATCCTTTTTGACGGAAAGGTTAGAAACAATCTTTTACCCTTTACCTTTACAAGGCCTGTTGCCGATATCAGAGTGGGAATTTTGACTATTCGCGAAAAATGGGAGAAGCATTTAGGTGTCAAAACTTCCACATTTACCGAAGCGTATCTTTCCGAAAAATATCCATTGATATTGGAAGATTCGAACATATTCATCAACCCTTCATTCTTACCAACGGCCAAAGCAGTTGAACTTATCCAAAATCTACGCGAAGGTCAAGTCGCTTATTGTAGCAAAGAAGTGTTGGCTTTTTCCGCCAAGAGTGTACCGAAAGATTTTGATTTCTCAGCATTCGAAGAACTTGAATTTGAAGACGATCTAATTCGGATTGTAAATACTTGGGATATCTTTTCCAAAAATGAAGAAGCTTTAAAGGCTGATTTTGAGTTTGTAACGAGAGGACGGAAGAGCGCCCCTATTTCAGCGACCAATACGCTCATTAATCCTGATATAATATTTGCTGAGGAAGGTGCAACTGTTGAGTACAGTATTCTCAATGCTACCGATGGTCCTATTTACTTGGGAAAGGATTCTGAAGTTTGGGAGGGCAACTTAATTCGCGGCAATTTTGCACTTTGTAATAATGCGGTGGTAAAAAT
This sequence comes from Kriegella aquimaris, assembly GCF_900103215.1. Taxonomy (GTDB): domain Bacteria; phylum Bacteroidota; class Bacteroidia; order Flavobacteriales; family Flavobacteriaceae; genus Kriegella; species Kriegella aquimaris. The sequence goes on along the minus strand of NZ_FNGV01000003.1, from coordinate 318,378 downwards.
GGGCGCTAAAATATACGGAGCTACGACCATTGGTCCCCATAGTAAAGTTTGCGGAGAAATAAGTAACGCCGTTATTTTCGGATATTCGAGCAAAGGGCACGAAGGTTATTTAGGTAATGCCGTATTAGGGGAGTGGTGTAATATTGGTGCCGATTCAAATAATTCAAATCTAAAGAACAATTACGCCAAAGTACGTTTATGGAATTATGCTACCGAAAGCTTTGAGCAAACGGGGTTGCAGTTTTGTGGACTTATGATGGGGGATCATAGTAAAAGTGCTATTAATACCATGTTCAATACTGGCACGGTCATAGGCGTAAACTGTAATATTTATGTACCCGGTTTTCCTCGAAATTTTGTGCCTAGTTTTAGTTGGGGAGGAGCTTCGGGATTTTCGGCATATGCTCCTTCCAAAGCTTTTGAGGCTGCCAAGGTGATGATGGCCCGCAGAGGGGTCGAATTTGATGATAAGGAAGCCCGTATTTTAGAACATGTATACGAGTTTACTAAAAAGTGGCGTAATTACTAAAAGGCAATAACCGGTGAAACAGCAAATAAAGAAAAAAGTAGCGTTCTACACATTAGGTTGTAAACTCAACTTCTCGGAAACTTCTACCATAGCACGAAGTTTTGTGGAAGAGGGTTTCGAGCGTGTCGATTTTTCTGAACCGGCCGATATGTATGTAATCAATACCTGTTCGGTTACAGAGAACGCCGATAAGCGTTTTAAGACCATCGTAAAGCAGGCCCAAAAGAAAAATGCCGATGCTTTTGTTGCGGCTATTGGGTGCTATGCCCAATTAAAGCCAGAAGACTTGGCGGCAGTCGATGGCGTTGACCTCGTACTCGGTGCTACCGAGAAATTTAAGATTACCGACTATATCAATGATTTGACCAAAAACGATTTTGGTGAAATACATTCTTGTGAAATAGTGGAAGCTGATTTTTATGTGGGAAGCTACGCCATCGGAGATCGAACACGAGCTTTTCTAAAAGTACAAGATGGTTGTGATTATAAATGTACGTACTGTACCATTCCTTTGGCAAGGGGGATTTCCCGTAGTGATACCCTTCAAAACGTCTTAAATAATGCCGCTGAAATATCGGCAAAAGGTATCAAGGAAATTGTCTTGACAGGCGTGAATATCGGTGATTATGGTAAAGGGGAGTTTGGAAATAAAAAACATGAACATACCTTCTTAGACCTGGTTCGGGCTTTAGATAAGGTAAAAGGCATTCATAGACTTAGAATATCATCTATTGAACCCAACCTATTAAGAAACGAGACCATTGATTTTGTGGCACAAAGTAATTCTTTCGTGCCCCATTTTCACATTCCGCTACAAAGTGGTAGCGATGAGATTTTGAAGTTGATGCGCAGACGTTACTTGACACATCTCTATATTGACAGGGTGAATAAGATAAAAGAGGTAATGCCAAATGCGTGCATCGGAGTTGATGTTATCGTCGGCTTCCCAGGGGAAACCGAAGATCATTTCTTGAAAACCTATCATTTTCTTAACGAGCTCGATATTTCCTATCTTCATGTATTTACCTATTCTGAACGTGATAATACTACAGCGGCCAGTATGGACGGCGTTGTTCCGAAAAATGTGAGAAATAAGCGCAGTAGAATGCTGAGAGGTTTGTCGGTAAAAAAGCGCAGAGCTTTTTATGAAAGTCAAATTGGTACCACGAGAACCGCTCTCTTTGAAGGTGAAAACAAAGAAGGGTATATTCATGGATTTACCGAGAACTACGTAAAGGTAAAAGCGCCTTGGAATCCGAAATTGACAAATACCTTACATGAAATTATACTTACCGAAATTGATGAAGATGGCGTTGTGCGTTTCGATTTTGTTAAAATGGATGTTGAGGTGTAAAGTTTTATTCCCACGTGTTGCAATAGAAAAAATAACGAAACAATGGTTTTTGTAACGTTATAACTTTTAGGCAATCAAAATATATTTCGAAGAAAGAAAGCAAAAAAAACCCTAACATTTGTTAGGGTTTGATTTTTTTTTAGATTCTGATGCCGACGGGAAGCATCTCTTTGTATTGTCTGTTTTTTCTCAAAAATCCCGCGATTTGAGGACTCGTTGGTACTACGCGTAGATTTTGATCTTGAATGTGATGAAGGACCGATTTAATAAAATCCTCCTTAAACCCATCTTGAGTAATTTCTTCCGGAACAACCAATTTTGTCAAAAAAACTTTGCGTTCTTGAGAAGAATATTCAATCTTAGCAAGGTGTCCGTCAACCCTTGTTTCAAATTGGCGCAGAAAACTGTTGTCGTTAATTTCAACTTCATTCATATTTGTTTGATTTTAATATTGGCTTTAAACAAAAAAATTACGATGTTCTCAATCGCAATTTTATGATACTTTTATAGAAAGAATAGTAATTGTATACATTATCCGCAAGCTAGTTGACAAAAGTAGTGAAAAAAAAGGATATTTCCCAATAAAATACAAATAGCGGCCATTATGACCAATGATAGAGTACATGTATATTTTATGCCGGGAATGGCTGCCAATTCATCGATTTTTAAAAACATTAAATTACCAGAGGAAAAGTTCGAAATGCACTTTCTTGAATGGTCAATTCCTAGAAAGAATATGACCTTGGCAGAGTATGCCTTAGAAATGAACAAAAATGTTGTTCACAAAAACCCAGTGCTCATAGGTGTTTCATTCGGGGGGATGTTGGTGCAAGAAATGGCCAAACACATCGCAGTGAAAAAATTGATTGTTATATCAAGTGTCAAGTTCGAATCGGAGTTGCCAAAACGCATGATTTTTGCAAAGTATACAAACATTCATAAGTTGCTACCTACTGGTTTGGTGAACAATATGGAACTTTTGGCGAAATATGCTTTTGGCGAAACGGTGAACAAACGTTTAAAGTTATACGAAGAATACTTATCGGTAAAAGACAAATATTATATTGATTGGTCCATTCACCAAATCGTAAATTGGAAACAGTCGGAAAAGCCCTTAAAACAACTTGTTCATATTCATGGAGAAAAGGATCCCGTTTTTCCTATGGCCAATATAAAAGATTGTATTTCGGTAAAAAATGGTACGCATACAATGATTATTAATCGGGCAAAATGGTTTAATGAAAACCTTCCCACAATTATTTTGCAATAAGACAGTTATTCAAGTGAAGTGTTTCTTCACTATCTTTGAATTGTAAATAAATCTACAGACATGAAATTTTTAAAGAATATTCTGATGCTTTTAGGTGTCGTTTTGGTTACAAGTACATTAATTTTCGCTGTACAGGGCAGTGCAGACAGTAGCCAAATTGATATTAAGAATGAGGTTGTCGAAAATGACGGAGATAAAAATGTAGCGGAGGGATACCGAATTTCGGCAATAGAAATTCCAGAAAATTTAAATTTTGCTGGTGAAGTGGTTCCACAAGACGACCCTGAGATTATGGAGCGAATCGATAGAGAGTTTCTTGTCAATACCTATTGGCAATCGAATGCGGTGCTATTGATTAAGAGAGCGAACAAATATTTTCCAATAATAGAGCCGATTCTGGCAAAAAATGGGGTTCCCGATGACTTTAAGTATTTGGCTGTAGCTGAAAGTGGACTTCAAAATGTAGTGTCTCATGCCGGAGCAGCCGGGTTTTGGCAAATCATGAAAGGAACTGGAAAAGAGTATGGCCTTGAAGTAAATAGTAATGTAGATGAGCGATACCACTTAGAGAAATCTACTGAAGTTGCCTGCAGATATTTGAATAAATGGAAAGAAAAATATGGCAGTTGGACCTTGGCCGCCGCATCTTATAATGCCGGTCCTGGTGCAATCAACAAATACTTGGGAATACAGCAGGTGGAAGGGTATTACGATCTATTATTGGGGCAAGAGACCGGTAGATATGTTTTTAGGATAATGGCCATTAAAGAAATTTTATCCAATCCTGAAAAATACGGATTCGATATCGGTAAAGAAGATATGTATACCGCCGTTCCCACATTTAAAGTTGAAATCGACGAACCGGTATTTAGTTTTGCAGATTTTGCCCAGAAGTATGAAATCAACTACAAAATTCTTAAAAGGCACAATCCTTGGTTGCGTGAACCTCACTTGAACAATGGTTCAAAGAAGAAATACACAATCGAAATACCTAACAAGGGTTATTATAGAATCGGCACGTAATGTGGGGGTTTGTTGAACAGAACATATGGTTGTTTCTGATAGGAATCAATTATATTCTGGTCATCTTTTTTTCCGCACTAATTCTTTTAAAGAATAAGAACCCGGTAAAAACACTTTCTTTCCTTTTTGCCTTGGCGGTGCTACCGTTTTTAGGTATGCTTGTCTATTATTTCTTCGGTCAAGATTACAGGAAGTCAAAAATATTCGAAAAGAAATATATTTTAGACAACGACAAAATCAGAACTTGGCGCAAAAACTTCCGTTTAGACCAAAAAGAAAGAGATGATTTTGCTGAAGAATTCGGAGAAGGCATTTTTAAAATCTATAAGTTGTTGAAAAACAATGAAAAAGCCGTAATCACCTTCGATAATAGCGCTGAGATTTTAGTCAACGGAGAACAGAAATTCGAACGATTGAGAGTCGATTTGAAAGCGGCTAAAAATCATATTCATTTAGAGTATTTTGTGCTTTTTGACGATGAGTTGGGTACTGAAATTATTGATATTCTATGTGAAAAAGCCAAAGAGGGAGTTGTTGTTCGGTTGGTCTATGATGATGTAGGAAGCGATATATCTTCTAAGAACAAAAAGAAACTAACTGCCAGCGGTGTAAATCACTTTCCTTTTATGCCTGTTCTTTTTTCCAATTCTACCAGTAAATTGAATTATAGGGATCATCGAAAGATTGTGGTCATTGATGGGGCCATTGGTTATGTCGGTGGTATAAATTTGGATAAAAAATACGACAACACCTTTAAAAACGAACGTTTTTGGAGAGATACCCATTTGCGTTTAGAAGGAGGCGCTGTTGGCTCTTTACAATCTTCTTTTCTTTTAAGTTGGAATTTTGCCTCGAATGACGAGATGAAAATTGAGGAAAAACTTTTTCCTAAAACACCACCTGAAAATGAGCGCCCTGTTGCGGTACAGATGGCTGCCAGCGGTCCTGACACCGATTGGGCCAATATAATGGAGGCCATGTTCTGCGCCATTAATTCGGCTCGGGAGCGGGTTTATATCACCACGCCCTACTTTATGCCAAACGATGCCATATTAACGGCTTTGACCACGTCTGCGCGCAGTGGGGTAGATGTACGTGTAATCATTCCTTATGAATCCGATTCATGGGCCGCCCAGTACGCCTCTGATTCTTACATAGAGCAATGTCTTGAGTCGGGAATACGAATTTATCGATATACGAAAGGGTTTGTTCATGCCAAAACAATGGTTATCGATGATATGCTTAGTATTATTGGTACCGCAAATCTCGATTATCGCAGTTTTGCCCTTAATTTTGAAATAAATGCATTGCTCTACGATGCAGACATCAATCAACAGATGGAAGCGATTTTTCAATCTGATTTGACCGAATGCGATTTGGTTGATTTAGAAAGGTGGAAGGAACGTGGTCTAAAACGTAAGCTTGTGGAGTCGTTTAGTAGACTTTGGGCGCCCTTATTGTAATAATGAGTATATCTATATTCAAAAAACGAAAGCAGCGGGCTTTGGGCCTCATGCTTTAGATTTTTTTCATTTGTTGCTGCATCATTTTGATTTGCTCGGTAAGCATATTGTTCTTATCCAATTTTTTTGCCTCATTTAAAAGGGTCGTCGCCTCGCGTTTACGTCGTTTCTGCATTGCGATACCGGCAAGGCTTAATTTGGCCATGGCTACGTCATAATCCATCGTCAAACCTAGCTTTAGGGCCCTTTTGAAGTACTTTTCAGCTTGGGTAAGATTTTTTTGAGAGTGTATGATGCCGTGAAGGTAATTGAAGTACCCTTGCTGTTTTTTGACCAAAGCAGCTTCAGGATTCTTTATTTTATCGAGCCATTTTTGTGTACCTTCCAAATCTTGCTTTCGCATTCTAAGAAAGGCTAGTAAAATCATCTCGTTTCTAAAATAAAGGAAAATAAAAATAAGGGAGAGCAATATTAAAAATATTCCATTACCAATATTTCCCTCGACAAATTGGTATCCCGAATAAGCTAGAATAAGTCCGGCTATGATTAGCTTGAAAATTTTATTGAACATAATTGTTAGTTTATTAATTCGTAGGTGATTGTTGATTTTATATGTGTGGGTATTTCTTGGTCTCCCATTTGTACAATGGTCGATGTGCCTTCCGATTCACCTTCCACTTTCATTTTTTGAATAAAACCGGAAGTCTTGTCCGCTGTGATTTCAGTCTCTTGTTTTCCGGTAAGCTTCATCGTAGTTGTTGGTTCTTTGATATCCATAGTGATTTCGGCCTTCCCTGATATGCTTGCAGTCGAGTCGGTAAGCGATTTTAACGTCCAACTATTTTTCGCACTCAATTTTCCCAAATATTCATTCTCCCAGGTATCGCCTACTTTTATTTTTTTTGAGGGATAAATATAGGTAAGCTGCTTGTAGCTATTGGAAAGAGCTTCAGAACCAAATTCCTTTTCAAGCGATTTTTTCATCATATTCAGCGAAAATGCATCGGTAAGCCCAGAAGCATTGGCCATTTTTAGAACGAGACTATCGCCACCACGAACCTCCAGTATATCGCCTGTTTTAGAGAGCGTCATTTGAACGGGATTGTCGAGAAGGGTATTAAAAATTTGTGACTGCACATCCTCGGCAGTAACCTCTTTTGCGTTCACATTCATTAACTCCCCTTGTATGCTGGAATTGATTTTTAGGTTTAGGTCTTTGAAGATGAGCTCCATGTTGTAATTGTCTTCCTCTTGATTTAGTACCTTTAACTGTAAAACTCCATTAATGGTATTGGTCAATTCATGGGTCGCGCCGTCTAAATTTTGTGTGATAATCTGTTGGGCATTTTGTTTTATGGTAAAAATATCACCTTTATTTAGCTTGTATTCCAACGTCAATTGGCCAAAAACAGCGTAGTTTAAGGTAATCATGACGAAAAGTGTCAAAGCTTGCTTCATGTACTTGTAGTGGTTTTTAATATGTTTTTACCCGTCGTTCTTCTTGACAAGTGCTTTAGGTTTTGATAGTTAGAACAATCATTTACGCGCATGTATCAATTAATTTAGTGAGAAAATCTACCCGCTAATTCTGACTCGATTGTACTTCGGCGGCAAAAGTAATAAAAACAATCTAGAACATTTTTTTGATTAGGTTTGTCAAAGCAAAAACTCTTCGTATATTTGCGCCCAGATTTTGTAAAAATCAGACTAATTTTTAATTTAAGCACCTTAAAGGTTTTCAAGGATGAAAAGGACATATCAGCCATCAAAAAGAAAGAGGAAGAATAAACATGGTTTTAGAGAACGCATGGCAACCGTCAATGGCAGAAAAGTGCTATCAAGAAGAAGGGCAAAAGGAAGAAAGAAATTATCTGTATCTTCAGAGCCGAGACATAAGAAATAATGATTAGATCATTCAAAATAACGGTGTTACTTTTTCGGAAGTAACACCTTTTTTTTGCTCGTTTCTGAGTGCCGCTGGCCAAATTGATGTTGGTATGCCGGCTTAACAAGTTTAAAATCAATACCATAATATAGTACGTAAAGAATGCCAAAAAGAAAAGATTTAAAGTCCATTTTGATTATAGGTTCAGGTCCAATTGTTATAGGTCAGGCCTGTGAATTCGATTATTCAGGTTCTCAAGCACTTCGTAGTCTACGCGAAGATGGGATCGAAACTGTTTTGATAAATAGTAACCCTGCTACCATCATGACTGATCCTACCATGGCCGATCATGTATACCTAAAACCATTGACTACTAAATCGATTGTAGAGATACTGAAAGAGCATCCACAAATTGATGCGGTATTGCCGACTATGGGCGGACAAACGGCATTGAACCTTTGTATTGAGGCGGATGAAAAGGGTATTTGGAAGGATTTTGATGTAGAAATAATTGGTGTTGATATCGACGCGATCAACATTACCGAAGATCGTGAGAAGTTTCGTGAGCTGATGTTGAAGATAGGCATAGGGATGGCTCCACAGGCTACGGCAACGTCTTTCTTGAAAGGAAAGGAGATTGCGCAGGAATTTGGTTTTCCCTTGGTTATACGTGCTTCATACACCTTAGGAGGTGCTGGCGCCTCCATCGTTTATAAACCGGAAGATTTTGATGAATTGTTGAGCCGTGGTCTTGAAATATCACCTATTCACGAGGTGATGATCGACAAAGCGCTAATGGGGTGGAAAGAATATGAGTTGGAACTCTTACGCGATAAGAACGACAACGTGGTTATTATCTGTACCATTGAAAATATGGATCCGATGGGTATACATACCGGAGATTCCATTACAGTTGCTCCCGCGATGACCTTATCCGATAGAACCTATCAGAAGATGCGGGATATGGCTATTCATATGATGCGGAGTATTGGTGATTTTGCAGGGGGATGTAATGTGCAGTTTGCAGTGAGTCCTGATGAAAAGGAAGACATTATTGCGATCGAAATCAATCCAAGGGTTTCAAGATCCTCTGCATTGGCTTCCAAAGCCACAGGATATCCTATTGCTAAAATAGCCTCAAAATTGGCCATCGGATATCATTTGGATGAATTGGATAATCAAATTACCAAATCGACATCTGCTTTATTTGAGCCGACTTTAGATTATGTAATCGTGAAAATTCCACGCTGGAACTTTGATAAATTTGAAGGCTCAGACCGTACTTTAGGACTTCAAATGAAGTCTGTAGGTGAAGTGATGGGTATTGGCCGTTCTTTTCAGGAAGCATTGCATAAAGCAACACAATCTTTGGAAATCAAAAGAAACGGACTGGGTGCCGATGGAAAAGGTTATACGGACTATGACCAGATTATCAGTAAATTGACCATTCCGAGTTGGGACAGGGTCTTTGTTATTTATGACGCCATACAGATGGGAATTCCGCTTAGCAGAATTCATGATATTACCAAAATTGATATGTGGTTCTTGAAACAATACGAAGAATTATACCACCTTGAAAAGGAAATTTCAACCTATACCATAGCGTCACTTTCAAAAGAATTGATGTTGGAGGCCAAACAAAAAGGTTTTGCCGATCGACAGATTGCCCACATGCTTGATTGTTGGGAGAGTGAGGTTTACAACAAACGGGTCGAGATGAATATCAACCGTGTTTATAAGCTTGTAGATACTTGCGCCGCCGAGTTTAAGGCCATGACTCCTTATTACTATTCAACTTTTGAAGCTGAAATTGAAACAGCCGATGGCGAGCGCTATGTTGAAAATGATAGCATTGTCACCGATAAGAAAAAGATTGTCGTTCTGGGATCTGGACCCAATAGAATAGGGCAGGGGATAGAGTTTGATTACTGTTGTGTACATGGTGTTTTAGCGGCTGCCGAATGCGGTTACGAGACCATAATGATAAATTGTAACCCCGAAACGGTTTCCACCGATTTTGATACGGCCGATAAACTCTATTTTGAACCCGTTTTTTGGGAACATATCTACGATATCATACGGCATGAGAAGCCCGAGGGGGTAATTGTTCAGTTAGGCGGACAAACAGCCTTAAAACTCGCCGAGAAGCTTGACAAGTATGGCATAAAAATCATAGGGACAAGTTTTCAATCTCTTGATTTGGCCGAAGATAGAGGTAGTTTTTCTGAATTGTTGAAAGAGAATAACATTCCTTTTCCTGAATTTGGAGTTGCAGAAACTGCCGACGAAGCCTTAGCCCTTGCTGATAAATTAGATTTTCCGTTGTTAGTAAGACCATCCTATGTTTTAGGAGGGCAAGGTATGAAGATCGTTATCAATAAAGAAGAACTGGAAGAACACGTAGTCGATTTACTCCGCAAGATTCCAAATAACAAATTACTTTTAGATCATTATTTAGATGGTGCCATTGAAGCGGAGGCCGATGCTATTTGTGATGGGGAAGATGTCTATATTATCGGTATTATGGAGCATATAGAGCCTTGTGGTATTCACTCAGGGGATTCCAATGCCACTTTGCCACCATTTAATCTAGGCGAATTTGTAATGCAGCAGATTAAAGACCATACCAAGAAAATTGCCTTGGCATTGAATACGGTAGGTTTGATCAACATACAGTTTGCGATTAAGGATGATATGGTCTATATCATCGAAGCGAATCCAAGAGCGTCGAGAACGGTACCTTTTATTGCAAAGGCGTATAAAGAACCTTATGTGAATTATGCGACAAAAGTAATGCTGGGCGAGAAAAAGGTGAAAGACTTTACATTTAAGCCGGAATTGGAAGGTTTTGCCATTAAGCAACCGGTATTCTCTTTTAATAAGTTTCCGAATGTAAACAAAAACTTGGGTCCGGAAATGAAAAGTACCGGAGAGAGTATCTTATTTATTGATAGCTTGAAAGATGATCAGTTTTACGATTTGTATACCCGTAGAAAGATGTATTTGAGCAAATAAAAAGGAGGGCGTTGAATGGCTATTCCCCCATTCAACGCCTTTTCCCATTATTTGAAAAAGATAATTGAATGTACTAGTTTGAATCAGCCATTTATCATCTGTACGAGTTTCAGTCGACTACTAATACCGATTTTCGTATAGATTCGATGCGTGTGATCTTTTACGGTCTGAAGGCTTATAAATAGGGTATCTGCTATTTGTTGGTTTGTTTTTCCCTGGCACATTTGCTCTATAATTTCTTTTTCCCGTTTTGTAATTTGATATTTTTCGAATAACAGAACTTTTTTCTCTTCATTGGGGTATTCCGCGTAAATGGGTATAAATGCGATATCTGCTTTGCGATATAAATACAGTAAGGGAACAAAATTTGAAAGAAAATAGATTAATACCAAAGGAATAAGAATCCACGACCAGGATTCGGTGAACATAAAAAGAAGCACAACTCCTCTTACCAAACTTCCCAGAACTAAAAAGAGCATAAAATTTTTCGCTATTTTATTCTTCGATATGTTTTTCTTTTTTGAATACTGTAAGACTGTTCTAGCGAAAAAGAACATATATGACAACTCTATAACAGTCATTAACCCGATTTCAATATAAACGATTTTTTCGGGGTATGCATTAGTATTGGAATCGAAAAGAAAGTAGAGGCATCCCATCAAAAAGAGCAGCAGTATAAAAACAGTAAGGTGAATGTTAAGTTCTTTTCTTCTCTCCTTGACTTCAACCAAAGAATAGCCCATTTTAATCAGCATTACCCACGAAACAAGAAGGAATGGGGTGCTCAATACGGGTAAGAAATTTAAAATCGTCTCAATTACGCCACTTTCTGAATCAATTAATGGTAGTATCGCATGAATTAATATCTGCACCAAAACACCATAGAAGGCAAAAGCAAAAAATGTAATTAAGTAGTAAAAATAATTTCTATGAAATTTGTCATTGTACGTATTCGTAAACTTGTAACCGATTAATAGGCTTGCCACGGCGATGGCCAGACAGAAAATGAATAGGATAATAAATGTTAGACTGATCAAGTAGCTAGATTTTGTTTTCTAAAAGTATAAAAATGTAGCCCATACAGAGGCCTACCTTAGTAGTGATTTTAAAAATCACTACTAAAGTTGGAATGCTCTTTTGTAATGTCAGACTACATTTACACATAGAAATTTCAGAATTTAAAACCGTAGACGATGGAACGTATAAAAGAACGGAAACCCAATGCAACTCTTTCAGGAAGTTATCGATATGCTTGGCAGCAAATGTGGAAATATTTCCTGTACTTACTTCTTGTCGCAATTATTGTGGGAGTTGCGGAAAGCCCGACATCCATTTTAAAAAATACGGAAGCTGTTGATGCCTCTGCCGGGGTTGTTGTGCTACAGCTTTTTGCGGCTGCGTATATGCTATTGTTTCTACCCGTTGTCAAATATGGTAGCGATTTGCTCGAACTGTGCGCTATCCGAAACGAAAAATTGGATGTCGTTCGAATTTTCGATGGTTTTAAAAAGAACTACCTCAATATTATTCTTGCAAATTTACTCACGTTCGCATTGATCGGTATCGGTTTTGTCTTTCTTATAGTGCCGGGCATTATTATCGCTTGTAGGTTAGTATTTGTTTCCTTTCTGGTCATGGATAAAAATATGGATCCCATAGCTGCTGTAGAGAAAAGCTGGGAAATGACCAAAGGCCACGGCTGGCGCATATTTGGAATGGCGTTGTTCGCAATTCCTGTTTTTATTGCGGGGCTGCTCTTTTTTATTGTGGGGGCCGTCATTTCGGTGATGCTAATCTCTCTGGCTTTTGCAGCCCTCTACCATGCCATCGATTTAGAAACGAACGACGCTTTGGTTGAGAATTCGTCAGCACCGCCCGAAATATCATAGTAAACTTATTGGAAGGTAATTTCTTTTATTACTAAATGCAAAAGAGATAATAAAGCTATTCCTGTCCTTTCTCGGAAGATCCCGTATCTGCTTCTTCTGTCTCTTCGGCTTCTTCAAATTCTTTGTTGAGATTATTTTCCATAATATTCAACTTTTTTAACTTCGCCTTCCAAGTTGCCAGTGCATCTTTATGGCCTTCTACTTTCTTAATTACCTCTTGCACCATAGGGTTGTCTTCCGAAGCGTTTGAAAAGAACTGTAGATTGGTCTCTAACTGACGGACTTCATTTTTACTCTCATCGATTTTTTTACGAATGAAACTACGCTCTTTCGAAATGGCGTATGCGTCATCGGCATTGGCCAATCGTTGAATTTTATTTCCATATTTTAAAAGTTCTGCCTCTTGCTGACTGATTTTCAGCTTTTTGAAAATGGCATCCAGAATTTTATCAAACTTCTGGTTGATGTGCTTTTTGTTAAAAGGTACTCGACCATAGGATCGCCAAGTTTCAATAAAAGATTTAAGAGTTGCTAAGTCTTTTTCACGATTTCCCGTTAGTTCAAAAGCTTTCAATTCATCAAGACAAGCGACCTTTTTCTCCAGATTTTCCTCTTCTTCTTTGTGTCCCTTATTCTTAAGTGCATGCAAGCGGTCAAAATAATGGTTGCAGGAATTTTTAAATTCTTTCCAAATTTTATCCGAATATTTTCTAGGAACATGCCCGATTTTCTTCCATTCGCTCTGTATGCGCTTCATCTCGGATGTGGCCATATCCCAATCCTCACTATTCTCCAGCTCATGGGCCAACTTGATCAGGGCCCTTTTTTTATCTAGATTATCGTGCTGTTCTTTTTTTAGATTTTTATAATAGGCATTTTTACTTTGATTAAAGTTCCGTGTAGCCTGTTTAAATGCCGTCCATGTTGGTCCGTTATCCTTTTGGGGTATTCTGCCTGCATTGAAAAAAGCTTCACGCAGTTCTTGAACCTGCTTAATTTGTTGCTGTAAACCTTTGTGATTGTCGGCAACATGCTCGGCTATCGCATTAATTTTATTGATGAGCTCTTTTTTGTGCTCTAAATTCTGTTCGTATTGCTTGTCAAGGTCTTTGAAATATTCTTGGCGTCTTTGATGAAGTATTTTTGTCGCACTGCTAAAACGGTCCCATATCTCTTCTCTGTGTTCTTTGCCAACAGGGCCGATGTCTTCTTTCCAAATTTTGTGCAATGCCTGAAGCTCGCGAAAAGCCATAGACAGATCTTCATGGTTGGCCAATGCCTCCGCACGTTCTGCTAATTTTTGCTTTTCTTCTAGATTATGTTTGAAATCAAGGTCGCGAAGCTCCCGATTCAGATGCAGAAAGTCATAAAATATTTCCACATGATGGTGATAGGTTTTCCAAACATTATTGTAGTGTGCACTAGGTACCGGACCCGCATGACGCCATTGTTCTTGAATATCTTTGAAGCTTTTATAGGTGGTGTTCATGTCTTCTTCAATACTCACCAGACCTTTCAACGATTCAATTAGTGCCAATCTTTTGGCTAGATTGTCTTTGTGGCTTTTTTCAAGATTTTTGTAATGTTGGTTCCGTTTTTCACGATAGTCGGCATATACTTCCTTGAATTGTCTTTTGGCCACTGAATTATAGCGAAAATCAATTTCATTGCCGCCATTGGCGATAAACTCTTCCTTTTTTCCTTCTAAGAATTCTTGGAATTTTTGATCGAATTCATATTTTATGCCATCGACGTGGGTTTTGATAGCCTGTACTTTCTCATTACGTACCAATCGCTGTAGTTCCCCGACTAAATTTTCCATCGACATGGCATGGTAATCTAATACAGGTATGCGATGCCTATGATGATTATCGGCATCTTCGGCATCTTCTGCATTTGATTCATCAATTTCATCCAGAACGTCTTCTTCCTTTTTTTTAGGTTGGGCTTCGGATTTTTCCTTTGCCACTATTGTTTTCTCTTCTGAGGGTGACTCCGTACTGGTTCCTTCTTCCGTCTTCCCGACTATTTCAGGGGTCTCAGGTTTCGGCGATTCAATTTTATCAAGAATTTTTTCTTCCTTTTTAATAGGTTTTACTTCTGAGTTTTCAGTTGCCATTGTAGTTTTCTCTTCGGAGGGAGACTCCGCAACGGTTTTCCCTTCAGAATTCTCACCTTTTCCCAAGGTATCGGGTTGCTGCACCTCAACTTCTGTTGGAATATCTTTATTTTCCTCAGCTATTTTTGAATCTAAAGGAGCATCATCATTTACAGCTTCTTTTTCAATTGGTGTAAGCTCACTTTTCTCCCTTCCCGTATTCGACCCAGTGTGCTCTAAATGAGCTTCTTCCGTTCCACTTTTTTTAAGGTCTTGTTCTTTTTCTTCCAGCATTTTTCTAATATTCGAGTAAATGTACATGGTAAGATAGCAACAACCGTATTAATGGCAAAATTATTTGGGAAATAGGCTGTGCAATTACATATATATGCAATCGCACCGATAATTACACTGTTGCATTTTACAACCTAAATTTAAGTGGCAAAAATTGTGAATTATGGGCTATGTGTAACGCTAGTATTATTCTTTACACCAAATTTCCCAAGCCTTTTCTGCCTGAAATTCCAACATTCTTTGCCCATTGCCTATCGCAGCCCCTTGCGATTCTCCGGCTGCTAGAAATGCGGTTTTAGAAGGGTTGTAGATTAAATCGTAGAGTAGGTGATTTGAAGTGATACATTCATAAGGAATGTTGGGTTTTACCGTGACATTGGGGTGGGTGCCCAAAGGTGTACAATTAATTATCACAGTACTAGTTTCCATTATTTTTTGCGTAAGATCATTATATGATAATTGATCTTTGTCAGGGTTTCGGGAAACGAATGTATGGGTAATTCCCAATTCACCTAGTACGAAAGCGATTGCCTTTGATGCGCCTCCAGTACCCAAAATCAGTGCTTTTTGATGATGGGGTTTTAACAGGGGTTCGAATGATTTTTGAAATCCGTAAGCGTCGGTATTGTATCCTTTAAGTCCTTTTTCACCCACCTTTATGGTATTTACTGCCCCAATCTTTTTAACTTTTTCATCCAGTTCAGTCAAATAAGGCATAACCGCTTGTTTGTAAGGTATGGTTACATTGAAACCCTTAATATTGGTATTTGTTTTTATAAGATGTTCAAATTCCTCGATTTTGGCTAGGTCAAAGTTCTCGTAACTGTGGTCATTGAGTTTAAGGTCATGAAACTTTTGTGTAAAATAACCTTTGGAAAAAGAATAGGAGATATCTCTTCCTACCAATCCGAATCTAACCTTTTTGTTTTCTGCGTTTTCCATACCAATCCAATCCCAATAAAATTAATATTCCAATCCCAATAAAGAAAAATGCCCACCAAGTCTCCATTTTCCCGAAATCGGGAAGATACCGTTCGTAGTTCATTATAATCTCTTTGCCGTTAGAGTCTAAAAATATTTCACCCGAACTGTTGGTTTTGTAAATTGTTTTTTTCCAAGGCCACACTACTCCCAGCGAACCCGTAATAAACCCAACAATCACTGCAGTGCTAATGTGTTTGAAGTGTTTCAATACATAGGAGAGAATGTGCGATAGGGTAACCAATCCCGTTGCCGAACCAGCAGTAAATACGGCCAATATGGTTAGCGTGTCAAGACGTTCATCGTTATTGATAAAACTAAAGTCGCCACTAAAAACTTCCGCAAATGTATCGTATAATGCATTTACCGAATCGACCAAGAGGAGAACATAGTTGCCTAAAAGGATAAGAATAAATGATCCGGAAAGTCCGGGAAGTGTCATTCCGGAAACACTAATAATTCCGCATAAAAAAATGAATAAAAGATTGTCATTTTCCTTGGCCGGATTCAAAAAACTAATAGATATGCCCACGATTAATCCGATAACACCTGCTGGTATGGTCTTTTTATTCCAATGTTCAAAGTCTTTGGAGATGTAATAGATTGATCCCAAAATCATTCCGAAAAAAGCGGCCCAGACAAAGAGTTCTTTTTGCTCTAGAAAATAGTCGAGCAGTTTTGAGATGCTAAAATAACTGACCAACATTCCGAAAATCAGCAAAGTAAGAAATTGACCGTTTATATAGCGATAGAAACTCCTTAATCTTCCATTTAAGAGAAGCCTAAAGGCTTTGCCGTTCACCTTTTGAAGTGAATAGATAAATTCTTCATAAAACCCGCCAACAAAGGCAACAATGCCACCTGATACACCCGGAACTTTGTTCGCGGCTCCCATGAATAACCCCTTGATTACAAGGAAGAACTTATCGGAAAGTGTTCTAGGTTCGTACATCGGTGTAAGACTTATTTTTTTGAGGCCGTTCTTTCAAGGACGAAAATAAGTGAAAAGCCAATAATGGCGGCGATTATCGCATAGGTGATTTGGGCGTCGCCATCGAAAGCCATGGGCGAAATATTTTGCTCTTTTACCGTAATTATTTTATCGCCGAAGGTTTGGGTTTCCAAGACTTCTTTCCATGGCCAAATTTTATTCAGAGACCCCAAGATAAACCCTGTTAAAAGGGCCAACGTGATATTTTTGTAGTGATTGAACATCCATTTAAGGAGTTTGGCAAAACTTAATAGACCGAAGATGGCGCCCAGCCCAACTGTAGCGATAATTTGGACATTTCTTTCGTGAACGGCATCTAAAATGGTTTTGTATGAGCCTAGGAGCACTAAAATAAAGGCACCTGAAATACCTGGAAGAATCATGGCACAAACGGCCAAAGCTCCTGACAGGAATAAAAAAGGAAGACTCTCTACATTTTCGCTAGGGGGGAGGATAGTGATATAATAGGCCAAAGCAGCACCTATCAGTAGTACTAAAACGGCAGCAATATTCCATTTTTCAATGGCCTTTCCAACAAAAAAAATGCTGGCCACAACCAGACCAAAGAAAAATGACCATAATAAAATGGCCTCGTTGACCAGTAACCAGCTAATGAATTTGGCCAATGAAAGAATACTGATGGCGATACCCAGAAAGAGGGCTACTAAAAAATTACCGTTCAATTTTCGCCAGAAAACGTTAAAACCTTCGTTTTTCCAAACTTTGAATAGCGAAGGTTCAATATTATTTATCGAAGTAATGAGTTCTTCGTAGATGCCAGAAATAAAGGCAATGGTTCCGCCTGAAACCCCGGGTACGACATCGGCAGCGCCCATGGCCATACCTTTAAGGGTTACTATTGCGTAATGTAAAAAGTTTTTAGATTTCATAAGACAAAAAAACAAAAATAGTTTTTTTATCTGGAAGCCCTTTTAATATCTGAGATTATGTTTTGCACCCATTCTGCGACTTCGAATTGGGGGAACTCATCGGTGAACAGATACAGTTTTTCAATATCGTTTTTGAGCGCATCGATTAAACTGATTCTCCCGTTGATTCGGTCTTGTTTCAATAGATAGAAGCCTGCCATTTTAAATTGAATTTTCACACTTTCGGGATAAAATTCTTTGCCTTGTGTCAAAATTTGTAGCGCAGCTTCCAAATCATCGTTCCGTCGGGCAATTTCGGCCCAATTAAGCCAAGTGTCCAGTTCATAATTACCAAGTTCGACGGTTTGTTTATAAGAGAAATCAGCTTGGGGGTAATCTTCGAGCGCTGTGTAAATTCTTGCACATTTTTTCCAGTAATGAGAATTTTCACCATCAATGTTCAACGCTTTGTTTATATAGAACAACGCCTTTTCATAATTCCCCCTTCGATAGTAAAAGTCCGTAATGGCCAACCAACCCTTATCAAGTAAAGGGTCTTCGTGTACGGTTTGGTAATAATAGAATTTGGCCATGTCATTATTCTTTAATTTCTCATGACATTTACCAAGACGCAGATAGGCATGTGAGGTAGGGTCGTCCATCGCGATGGTGGTCTCATAGTTTTCTATGGCCTCATTATATTTGCCCAATTTTTCAAGCACTTTTCCTTTTTCAAAGTAAGCCCCAATAAAGGAATCGTCAGAGATGATGGCGAAATCAAATGAAGTCAATGCCTCCGGATACATTTCCTTGGAGAAATACTGTTTCCCCAGTTGGTGCCAAGCGACTTCGCAATAGGGGTTTCTTTCAAGATAATCATTGAGATAGTGTATGGCGCCCTCAAAATCTTCCAAAAATTCAAAGCAGTAGATTACATTGTAAAGCGAAGAATAATCTTGCTCATCAAAGGAAACACACATCATAAAATTCTCTTTGGCAAGTTTGAAATCATCTATAAATAGGTATTCCATACCCAAGAGCGAATGAATATCAAAACTGGTATCTGCCAGTTCCAAAGCTTTGTTCAAAAGCGTAATAGCCGCTTCGTGATTGTCTTTTTTAGAGTAAATATTGGCCCTTTGAATGTAGATTTCCTCGTTATTACAATCTAAAAGCTGAAGCTCGTCAAGTAAGTTTTCCGCTACTTCAAAATTATTTTCAAAGACAAGTACCTCAACATCAAGAAGTTTTAGTTCTATGGATGCTGGGTGCTGTTGTAGCCCGATTTTAATGGCTTTTTTGGCCAGCGCAATTTTTCCATGATTAAGATAATGGTGAATGATATCCTCGAAATCCTCAGCGTCAAAGAAGTAGACGTCATCGGTTTTGAGCATGGACTCAAATTTGGCAATAGGCCGATTTGATTTTCCGTTAGGTTCTAACGCCATAGAAAGTTTTTGGTTACACTATGGACTTAAAAGTAGTCTTTTGTGACTGCCTTTTTTTCCACGATGTGCCTATATTATTAACAAATTAGTTAACATCTTATTGTTTGTACTGTTCTAAAACTTGGATTATCGTTTCACAGCCTTGCTTGATTTCATCAATGGATATGGTCAATGGCGGAGAAATTCGAACCGCTCTAGGTTCGAATAAAAGCCAGAATAAAATCAGGCTTTTTTTTGCGCATTCTAATATCACATAGTTGGCAATTTCCTCATTTTTCATGATTAAGGCCAGCAATAATCCTTTTCCCCTTATTTCGGTAATCGCGGAATGCCTTAGCAACTGCCTAACTATTTTTTCCTTTTCCAAGGTCTCTTGCATTAACTGACTTTCAGTGATTTCTTGCAGGGTCGCCAAGCACGCAGCTGCAATTACAGGGTTGCCGCCAAAGGTAGTAATGTGCCCCAATTTTGGCTTTTCCATTAAAACGGACATTTTTTCTTCCGATGACACAAATGCCCCAACGGGCAAGCCGGATGCCATACCTTTGCCGATGACAAGAATATCGGGTATGCAGGCGTAATGTTCAAAGGCGAAAAGTTTTCCCGTTCGACCGAAGCCGGGTTGTATCTCGTCTAAAATCAAAAGTGCGCCAACTTCATCACAGCGCTCTCGTATTTTTTTAAGATATCCTTGGTTGGGAAGTATTAAACCCGCTCCACCTTGAATAGTCTCTAGAACTACTGCTGCTGTTCGCTCTGTTATTTTTGATATATCGGTTTCAGCGTTAAAATGTATAAAGGAAACATCGGGGATGAGGGGGCGAAAGGCACCTTTACGCTCTTCAAAGCCCATAATACTTAAACTGCCCAATGTGTTTCCATGATAGGCTCTGTGAGCCGATATAATTTCGGTTCTTCCCGTGTAGCGTCGCGCTAATTTCAATGCTCCCTCGACGGCCTCGGTCCCCGAGTTCACCAAATAAGTGGTTTCGAGTTGATCGGGGAGAAGGGAAGCCAACAGCTTTGTATAGGCTACGGCAGGTTCCTGTATGAATTCCCCATAGACCATTACGTGCATATATTGGTCTACTTGATGCTTAATCGCTTCGGTTACTCTAGGATGGCAATGGCCTAGGCTACAGGCCGAAACACCTGCAACAAAATCTAAGTGGGCATTACCATCTGTATCGTAGATATAACTTCCCCGGGTATGTGAAATGGACAGTCCCAATGGATGTGGGCTCGTCTGTGCCTGATATTTTAGAAAGTCTTTTTTCATGATTGTTGATTAATTAGGATAGACGGGTAAGGTTATAAACCTGAAAGATGTGCCCTAATTCGCCTTTACCTTTTCAACTCTCGGCCGTGCCTTGGGCTTTGATGCGTCGTCATTAGGATCGGATGGAATTGGCGATGGTGGTAAGGGGATTTTGTTCACAGGGTCTCCTGCATTTTTGTTTCTATCTTCTTCCTCTGCATCAATATCAATAGGATTATTGATCCCTTGTATGGTTACCAGTTCGATGTTGTTGTCGTCTTCATCAAAAATATCGTCTTTGGTGAGAATGCGTTCATCGCCACGCCAAATGAATCCTTTTAATTTTCGGCTTTCTTTCGGAAGATCTTTGTCAGGAAAGATATCTCCATCCGGGTTGGTGAAAAAAGTGAGGTCTTCTATATCATTGTTGGCCATGGTAATTCGTATGGCGCTGCAGATAGTCTTATTAATACCAATAAGTGCGTCGTCATCGTCGTACATATAATAAATGACTTCCGTATTCTTTACTAGATCAATA
This sequence comes from Kriegella aquimaris, assembly GCF_900103215.1. GTDB lineage: Bacteria > Bacteroidota > Bacteroidia > Flavobacteriales > Flavobacteriaceae > Kriegella > Kriegella aquimaris. The sequence goes on along the minus strand of NZ_FNGV01000003.1, from coordinate 297,473 downwards.
ATACGAAGTTCATTTTCTTCGAATTGTCCGAAGAGGTCTTTTCCTTTCGCTTGGTTGTAACCTTCATTGCTGATGCTGTCCAACGATACAATAAAGGCATTGTTCAGCACCTTTAAAGAATCTAGTTTTTCAGTCTTAAGATTGGATATTAAATGGATGCTGTCTCCCGTCATCTGATTGACACCATTCCATAATATGGGCTCTCTTATCAATTGGGTGATTCCGGTGTTTTGTGCCGAATGAATGGAATCACATTTTCCGCTCATATCGGTCTTATAAAATTTGGCATTGCGAAAGGCCCTTATAATACGATTTTCAGGCTTGCCCGTTACCATCAGGGTGTCGCCGTGCATATAAAGCGAGTCTTGCTCTACAAGCGAAATAGAAACCGCACGTTTGGTAGCAAAAACCGAGTCCTTGGCTTTATAGACCTCGGCATAATGGGCACGTATGATACCATTGTTTACGGTATCCGTTACGGTAATATTATTGGTGGCCGAGGCAAATTCACTAGCCTTGTCAAAATAAACGCTGTCGCCTTCAATAATTCTATTGTTATAATCGATACGGGTATTTTTGATACCGTAGCCGCTTTCAACCTTTGTATCATAAAAGCCGCGTTCACAATATATTTTATAAGTATCACCTGTTATTGTTGAAGCCCCGTACATGTAGGCATTATCGGTACCTGTATAATAATCAAGTTGCTCAGAATCTAAGGTGTATTTTGGGTTTTGAATATGTACACTATCTAAAAATTGGTATTTTTTTAATTCCATAAAATATCGTCCGATCTGACTGGTGAGAGTATTCGACGAATCAATGACCGTTCCGAAATCTTGGTAGTACGATTCCTGTTTGTTCCTATCAAAATAAAGTGTGTCGGTACGCAGCGTCATTTGACTGTTTTTTAACAGTACGTCTTCCCAGGCCTTGGCCAATTTCGTTTTACCATCATAGTCAATCTTTCCGCTTGTGAGTACGACCGAATCGCCCTGTTGCAGGCGAATGTTTCCTATAGCCCTAAGTTTGTTTTCCTTTAGGTAATGAATCGCTATATCGCACCATAAATCTGCACCTTCATGTTCAAACTGAACCTGTCTGCCGTCTTCACTGAAAATAGAGGCGCCGGGAAACCGTTCCTCGTCTTTTGTGAAGTTGGCTCCATATACAATGTTGATCTGCTTTGTCTTCTCCGGCTCTTCTTGTGCAATAGTAGCGCAAGTGACGAAAAAGAAAAATATATATAGGATGTGTTTAAACAAGTGTTCAAATTTTGCCCAAAAATAGGATTTTTTAGGGGAGCGTACTATGCTTTAGGATAGATTTAGTAATCACTTACCAACCCACGGGAAACATCTTTGGTCAAATTTACCGAAAGGAGCCTTCCTTATTTTGAATCAGCAAAAACCAAGTTTCGACCCGTATTGACTTATCGCGTATTTAAACCTGAGCAACGTTTAGTAGGTTTTATACACAAAGTTTTTCCGGTTTACACCAATTTTAGTACGCCTCGAAGGTACCCAACGGATTCTGTCAAACCGTAAACGGCATGGTCGCCGTCTTTTTCATACTCCACACCCAGAACTCCCTTATACTTGATTTCTTTTAAGGCTTTCATAATACTTGGAATGTCCATTTTACCGCGACCGATTTCTACACTCTTTCCTTCGGGTATTTGCTCATCGATATCTTTTATATGGACGTCATAAAGACGGTCTTTATATTTTTTAATTTCGGAAGCAACATCAAGATTGAGCCGAAAGGTATGCCCGGTATCGATACATAGCCCTATACGAGGGTCCAGATGTTGTATTTTATCGTATATACTTTTTGGAGAGGGAAATATTTCGTCTTCGGGACCGTGGTTATGTATGGCCAGTATTATGTCGGTTTCTTTGACTTTCTTTTCTATCTGAGGCAGCAAATCGTGTTTTGGTGCACCGATAATCATTTTAAGACCGGCAGTTTTGGCATAATTGAAATAGGTTTCCACGTCTTCCGGTGTCTTCATGTACATAACTCCACCACCATAAAGATTGAGCCCTCTTGCCTTAACTTTAGCCGTGATTTGTCGTAGTTCTTCATTGGTCGATTCATAGGGCAAATGAAAACTTTTAAAGGCTACATCTTTAATGTTCAATCGCTGTACAATTTCAATAACCTCGTCAAGACTGTATTTTCGTAAGGTGTATGAGGCGAGCCCAATGGTCAGCTCATGGTCTTCGATTGTCTTGTTTATGGTTTTACCTATTGCAGCAAATGATGATGTTCCTGCGGCCACAGCCCCTAGCCCTACAGTTTTGATGAAATTTTTTCTTGATAGATTCATGATGTTTTCAATTATATAGTGATGATGCGCCCTAAAGTACTATTTTATTTTTCAGTAAAAATAAGCGTTTGAATGGGGTAAAGGTTGTTAGTTGTCTTCGAACAAGTTAATGGTATAATCGAGTAAATCGATTCCCCCTACTTTGCCGTGCCCGGGAATTACGATACGTGCACCGCCATATTTTGCTTTCAATTTACGCACCGTAGATGACCAATCTTTAACATTGGCATCTCCTAAATATCCTTTTTGAGCGTTAAGCGATTTGATAAGGCATCCGCCAAAAATAACTTTTTCCTCTGGAAAATATCCAATAATATTATCTTTGGTATGGCCTTCTCCAAAAAACTCTGCAATGATTTTTTTTCCACCGACCATAAGTTCAAGTTGGGTTTCGAATTCATTCTTTGGTGTGTTTTTAATGTTTTCATTTGCATATTCAATGGTACGTTTATGGGCGTAGGAAGAAATATTTCGTTCATGGAAAGTTGCTATCCCGCCCAAACAATCGGAATGAAAATGAGTCGGTAAAATTGCGATAATTTTACAGTTCAAACTGTGGACTATCCAATCGATTAGCTCAGTCGAAGCAGTAGCCGTAGTGGGCGTGTCAAATACGACAGCTTCATCACCGTTAACGATAATCATACCATTACAGCTCACTTTGCCGAAACTGTCCGTATCTAAAAAGGAAACGTGCCGATAAACCCTTCAGAGATTTTATGAACTTCTAGTGTGTCTGAAATATAGTCTTTAGGCTTTTTATTTTGGCATCCCAAGAAAAGCAATAGAATAACAAAACGAAAAATATTTTTCAAGGGTTGTTCTTTTTTTCTTTGGCTTTCTTTACCAAAATATATACCAGCGCACCTCCGATGGCACTAGCAATAATTCCGAATATGATTAAGGGAAAGGTCATGCTTTTTTATTCAGGTGGATGAAATAAGTTTCGTTAATTTAAAAATACAAGTTTCATTTGAAAAATAGCTTCCAAATAGTATAATTGTCTTTTAAGGAAAATTCTTGAACCTATAACAAACTAAATAGTAGGAGTTTATTTGGTTATTTGGGTTTGAAACCTGACAAGCCTAAAAAGGTATACATTAGGGTTGTTACTAAAATGGAACCAAAAAAAACAAACATCGATTCGTAAATCAGTTGATCTGCACCTTTTATAAAATAAGTACCGAAAAAGAAAAAAGCCGATCCGAGAACCCCAGTAATAATAGCGTAAATTATGTACCGTTGTTTTTCTTTTGCGACCAAACCTATTACTGATGAAAGTATAATCAAGGTACAAATTACAACGTAAAAAGGTATTCCTGCGAAAGGGAGTGAAATCAATTCCTTTATACCTGGATCATCTTTCATCATGCCTATTGCATTTGTGGCTATGATGCCCGTTGAAAAGATGAGTGATGAGGCGAACGCCGTATAAATTAAAACCTGAAGCCGAAATAATATACGTTCATTGGCAGTTGGTATTTCGAACGAGATAATTTTACCAAGTCCGAGCACATCGGCATCCCAGTTACGATCCGAAATTGTAACTGCATTGTAGTCTAAAATAGGACACAGATACACCGGGAGTTCTGTTTCTCGAGGAAGTACAGTACCTTCGATAAGGACGGGGAATATTCGGGTTCCGTTTTCGATGGCAGTAACAATTTCTTTAACCACCCAATCTTCTGGGTCATCGATACGTCTTTCTTCATTTTCATCGGCCACAGATAACCAATTGGGGCCTATTAACACAATTACGGCATCTGCCGTACTTAGTTGATCCTCAATATCTTTGGCGTATTTTGAGCCGCCCTTAATATCTTCGATGTCTCTAAAAACTCTTTTTCCTCCAAAATAGGCTTCAAGAGAATCGGATAGTCGACCGGCATAACCCTGTGTATCGGATCGCCTATAGCTTATAAAAATTCTGCCTTGCTTATTTTTTTTCCAGATCATTGACAAGTGTTATTTTGATTAGGTTGATCTAATCTTTACATTGATCGAAATACGTTGATGGCGTTTTTGATGTTGTGATATTCACAATATATTATGGGGGAGTAATACGGAACTAACAAGATCGTAAAAAATCACTTCAAAAAGTTAAAATATTTTGGTTCTTAAAATTTATTACAGCTGGTTTGCGCATTTAATTCGAGTGTGTCGGTTTGGCAGTTTTTAGGTATTCGGTAGCAAACCGTTTGCCCATTTCTCGTTGTGATGCCCCGTTAAAATGCACCTTATCACCCTTCTCTTTTAACCCTTTGGAAGAAATAACCCCGATGTAAGCGTCTTTCTTGGCAAAGTCTATTATAATCTTATTTATACTTTTCCAATGCTGTCTTTTTTTGCGTGGTTCAGCATAACGGCCCAACTGGCCCAAGATTATGGGCAAGGTATCATTACCGACAATTTGGCGAAACTGCAGTGTCAGTTTGTCCAAATTTCCCGAATATTTCGCAATGCGTTGCTCATTGGCATCGCCTTCGCCTTGGTGCCACAATATACCCTTTATCGTGCCCTGTTTTTTGGCAATAGCAACTTTGCTTTTAAAGTTTGACAACAATGACACTTCTCGATGGGTGTCATCGTTCAACCATTGTTCAATAGAACTACCACCAATGGCACACGGTAGTATGGCAATAGTTACATCGCTCGGTACGGCTTCCAACAATTGGCGACCGAACGATAAGCCACAATCTAAACCGGTCATTTTGGGTTCGTAGAAGTGTAGTGGTTCTTTGGCATAGATCCATTGACCTGTTTTGTCGATTGTTAAAATTCGCTTATTGGGTATTGTGTCTTGTGGCTCAACGAAGCCGCGGCCGGCCATGTTTGATTGACCTGTTAATAGAAATACCCATAAATTCTCAGCTTGAGGTAGCTGGTCGACATAATCAACGGTCGACGGAAAGTTTTGGGTCCTCGATTGTCCATTGATATTAACTGATAAGATTAAAAAAACGAAAATTGAAAAAAAGAGTTGTGTTTTCATAAGTTGTTTGGTGAGCTTACAATTATTGGTAAACAGAAAAATATAGTTTTAATTCGTGAATGTAAATATAAAGAAATCGTTTAGAGCTGTTTTTTAATGGATGACAAGGCATTCGGATTCGTGATTACACCATTTACTAACTAATTATTTGCGGTAGACACCACTCTCCAGTTTTAGCTTCCCACTTTTTAAGTGGTTCATTAAATTAGATAATTTGGGTTTCGTGGTATCTCCCATCAAAATATCCAGCCCGATTTTTGGTTGTCCGATATTTTTTGCTTTTGCCATTAAGTTTTCAAAGAATTTTATTCCCGCTTTAGTCTGGTCGGTATTTTTAACTTTGAAAAAACCTGATTTTGTCAAAATAGCCTCCAATTCTTCTGTTTTAAATAGAAAGCTTTGTTCTTCGGTATTTGCCCAGGGCATGGGGTAAGTTACTTCACTATCTTCATTCTCGAAAATATCATAGTAGATAAAGTGCCCTTTGGGTCTTAAAACCCTTTCAATCTCTGAGTAAAATTTGTTTTTATCGAGAATATTCATCTGAACATGTTGTGTCCATACCACATCAAATACATCGTCTTTAAAAGGTAATTCGCACGCATCACCTTGAATAAAAGTGGTATGATCATTTAGATTTAAAAGTTTGGAAAATTTGGTAGCTGTTCGAATAAATTCGGCACTCAAATCGATTCCCGTAACTGTACAATTGAATTCATCGGCAAGCATACGGGAAGGTCCGCCAATGCCGCAGCCGACGTCCAGAACATGCGCTTCTTCTAAATCGATGTAATTGGCGAGTTCTTTTGATACTTCAGCTCCCCGAACATGAAACTCATCAACTCCTTTTAAATCAAATCGGGTGAGCTTGCCCAAATCTATATTTTGTACCTCAAGCCGTTTAACAATTTCATCAAACAGGCCTTCTTTATAATAATGTGCTTTAATGGCTTTGTTCAAGTGGTTCATCGTACTATTTTCCGAATGGTGATGTGCGGCAGTTTAACTCATAAAGGGGAATGAAATAAGTAATCCTTATCAAAAAGACCGCAACAGTAGCCCATTGAAATATTATAATCATGGGTTTACGGCTTTTAAAATCTATTTGTCATTTTTTTTTAAAGGCAGGGTGAATTTGAAATTACTCCCCTTATCTAGTTCACTTTCAACCCAAATAGTGCCCCCGAGTTTTTCTACAAATTCTTTACAAAGAATTAACCCGAAACCAGTGCCTTTTTCATTTGCAGTGCCTTTTGATGTTGATTTCGTGTTCGCGGTGAAGAGCTTGTTAGAAGTTTCCTCATCCATTCCTACTCCATTATCAGAGATGCAAATTTCAATTTGATTTGGTTGCGATGCCAATATGATATCTATATTTCCTCCAGGGTGTGTAAATTTTATGGCGTTTGAAATAAGATTTCGCAATACTGTTTTTAATAATTTTTCATCTGAATAAATTTCTATTGTTTCAGATTCGACATGATTTAAAGATATTTTTTTGGTTGCAGCGATTGAATTAGACAGTTTTACTATTTCTTCTATTGTGTTTGATAAGTTTATCTTTTCGGAATAGTATTGGATTTGTCCAGTTTGGGTCTGTGCCCAACCCATAAGATTTTCAAGTAATAGAAGTGTGTTCTTTGCAGTAGAATTAATTAGTTCGATATATTGTTTGCAAGTCGTAGGGTCTACCATTTTTAAGCTATCTGTTAATAGTTCGGATAGTACCAATATATTATTGAACGGATTTCTTAAGTCATGACCAATGATGGAAAATAACTTGTCTTTGGTAGCGTTGAGCTCCTTAAATTTAGCTTCGCTTTCTTCTAAATCTTTCCTCGTTTTTTTATGTGCGGTTATATCACGTATTACTCCGACCAGAAACTTATTCCCATTCCCGTCTATGAAGCGCGATTTTCGCGTAGAGATTATACGCGTTTGGTTACCGACTGTAAGTGTTTCTTCATTAATGTTTTCTATTCCGTCTTCAAGAACCTGACCATCAATTTTCAGAAAACTCTCCCGCTCCTCCGGAGAAACTTGTTCAGCAAGCGTTCTACCTATAATTTCAGATCTGGGCAGACCAAATATTTCACAAAAGGCATCATTAACTAAAAGTAATCTGCTTTGATCGTCTTTCACAAATACCGAATCGCCCATATTGTTTAAAATGGTATGGGTGTACTGCGCGGCTCGTTCCTCATCAAAGCCCTGCAAAGAACTTGACCGGGGCATTTTATTCTGCTTTTTAAGTTGGGGAATACTCTTTTCCGTTTCCTGACGTATCGGTTTATTCTTCATTATTTGAAATAGCTTAGAACCTGGTCTTGGGGGAACTTAATATGGTCTAAAAATAAACAAACAATCGCGATTAGAGGCTATCGCGAAAATTTTATTTTGGTGGCTTGGCAATCAGCACCAAGTTTAACTATTCAAAAATGAAAAACCTTAACCTAATCAATTACACTTACGGTTGACAAACTTATTCTTGGTTTTATGTATCGCATCTGTATGGCTGACAATATGGTTGACATTGTTTATTTATAAATTGCGATTCTGAATATTCGGTCCGATAATATCAAAATTGAACTCGTAACCATAGCTATCTTACCTGACAAAATATGAATTAAATTTATTTTTTGGTCGTCCGTTCTTGTCCATACCTAATGAATAAAAATAAGTCCTACCCATTTATATTCTATAAAAATGGGAAAACGTCAAGCTTTATCAAGCTTTTTTATGTAGGGTGTAAGCAAGTATATGACCGCCAATTGATTGAGTGGGTTATATGTGAGAATGGGCAAATTACCGCTTTTACTGATGACAGATTTTATTTTATCACTCATAAATGATGTTTAAAAATGACATCATGTCAGTTTTCTTCGCTTGGCATATTGTTTGTCATTTAGTAATCGACCTTAAAAATAACAAGCACTAATATTTATTAAAACATAACAGATGAGCAAAATAATAGGAATAGATTTGGGTACGACCAACTCCTGCGTCTCCGTGATGGAGGGTAATGAGCCAGTAGTAATTCCGAATGCCGAAGGTAAAAGAACGACTCCGTCAGTTATCGCATTTGTCGATGGTGGTGAGATTAAGGTTGGTGACCCTGCAAAAAGGCAGGCAGTGACCAACCCAGAAAAAACGGTCTACTCGATCAAACGATTTATGGGTAACAAATACTCAGAGTCTAAGAAAGAGGCAGAACGAGTACCTTATAAAGTAGTTAAAGGTGACAATGATACACCACGTGTCGATATCGACGGAAGATTGTATTCTCCACAAGAATTATCAGCGATGATCCTTCAGAAAATGAAGAAAACTGCTGAAGATTATTTGGGCCAAGATGTGACGCGAGCGGTAATTACGGTACCAGCTTATTTTAACGATGCACAGCGACAAGCTACGAAAGAGGCAGGTGAAATTGCTGGACTTACCGTAGAACGAATCATCAATGAACCTACTGCGGCTTCTTTGGCCTATGGTATGGATAAAAAGAACACTGATCAAAAAATAGTAGTTTTTGACTTTGGTGGGGGTACACATGATGTATCTATTCTAGAGTTGGGCGATGGTGTTTTTGAAGTATTGTCTACCGATGGAGATACGCACTTGGGTGGTGATGATGTTGATCAAAAAATTATTGATTGGTTGGCAGAAGAGTTCAAAAATGACGAAGACATTGATCTACGTAAAGATGCCATGGCATTACAACGTTTACGTGAGGCTGCAGAAAAGGCAAAAATTGAATTGTCTTCTTCGGCACAGACTGAAATCAATTTACCTTATGTAACGGCTACTGCTTCAGGACCAAAACATTTGGTGCGTACTTTGACAAGATCAAAATTTGAGCAATTGATTTCTGATTTGGTAAAACGAACCATCGAACCTTGCCAAACTGCACTGAAAGCTGCAGGACTTTCAAAAAGCGATATCGACGAGATTATCTTAGTCGGTGGATCTACCAGAATACCTGCCGTGCAAGAGGCTGTTGAGAAATTCTTCGGTAAAAAACCATCTAAAGGGGTGAATCCAGATGAGGTAGTTGCCGTTGGTGCTGCTATTCAAGGTGGTGTATTGACAGGCGATGTTAAAGATGTACTGTTGTTAGATGTAACTCCACTTTCATTGGGAATCGAAACAATGGGAAGCGTGTTTACTAAGTTAATCGAGGCAAATACCACTATACCCACTAAGAAATCGCAGGTATTCTCTACCGCGGCCGATAATCAGCCTTCAGTCGAGATTCATGTGCTACAAGGGGAAAGACCTATGGCCGCCGATAACAAAACAATTGGACGGTTCCACCTTGACGGTATTCCACCGGCACAGCGGGGAACACCACAAATCGAAGTGACTTTTGATATCGATGCCAATGGTATAATTAAAGTTTCGGCTACCGATAAAGCGACTAATAAAACGCAGGATATTCGTATTGAAGCTTCTTCAGGATTGACGGAGGAAGAAATCAAGAAGATGAAAGCAGAAGCAGAAGCTAATGCAGAATCAGATAAAAAAGCGAAAGAAACTGCGGACAAGTTGAATGAAGCGGATAGTATGATTTTTCAGACTGAAAAGCAGTTGAAGGAATTTGGCGAAAAGTTGTCCGATGACAAGAAAAAGCCAGTCGAAGATGCTCTGGAAGAATTGAAAAAGGCATATGAAAGCAAAGATTTGGCCGTTATCTCTCCTGCTTTGGATAAGATAAACGAGGCTTGGAAGGTTGCTTCCGAAGAGATGTATAAAGCGCAGGCCGACGCACAACAAGGTGCACCTTCAGCCAACGGTCAGGATACTGCCGAAGGTGGAGCTGCAGATGCCAAGGAAGGCGATAATGTGGAGGATGTTGACTTCGAAGAAGTGAAGTAAGTAAACTCTTAATATCATAAGCCCCGACAGGTCGTACGACCTGTCGGGGCTTTTTTTGGCACATGATTTGTTTTATGTTGTAGGAATAACCCGTATTTTTGCGCTATGGTAAAAAAATGTGCTTTACTAATATTGTTTTTATTGGGAATGCAATCCGATTCATTTTCACAAGAAATCAAAATGTTTACGCTTGCCGATTTTGATTTACGTGGGAACGTGAAATCGTGTTTGGTACGTACCGATTACGGAAAAGAAGAATTTGATTTTGATAAGGATGGACGTCTTACAAAATCAGTCACGCGGTATAATGAGCAAGATTATGATATTACCCGCTACCTTTATGAAAATGGGGAACTAATTGAAAAAAGGGTTGAGAATTACCGAGATAATATCTTCGATAAAAGTATTTCGATTGCCAATTTTTATACCATAGATTCGTTACCGGAGCGTAAAATAACCGAAGAAATAATTTCGTATACTAAGGAATTTTTAGAGCAGAATGAATACCATTACGATTCCGATGGGAATTTAATAAAAATCGTACATACAGACAATGACGGGGTTGATGAAACTTTGGTAGGTTATGAAACGGTCAATGGAGAAACAACACAGACCTTTACTTTGAACGGGGTTGTTCAAGAATCGGTGCGTACGTCTTCTCGCAAAACGGTAAATGACCTGGTGGAAAAAATAGTGTTGACCAAAAAGTTCCTTGAAGGAACGCCGTACGCAGCTACTGAAAATGTTTTTGATGCAAATCAAAAATTGCTATCACAAACAGAATTCAAATATGATGATGAAATAAAACAATTGGCAGCGACTAAGACCATCAATTATACGTATGACCCTCAAGGGGCTTTGGCAAGAACCGAAACCAAAATCGGTAATAGTCTCGCAACCAAAACATACATTTATCAGTTTGATAAAGGGCAAGAAGGAGAGAATGCCAATTGGATTAAACAAATTATAACTCCTGAAAATACGTATAGTACGCGTCGTGTCAAGTATTATCAAATGGAGCCGGAAAGTGTAGTAGTGGAGTAATATTTTTTTGAAAAACTCTATTACGGCAACAAAACGGAAGAGCTATTTTGGTTCGATGAGGTCCCAAAGATTTCCGTATAAATCTTTAAAAACAACCACAGTGCCGTAAGCTTCGTTTCTTGGGCTTTCTTTAAATGCAACACCCTTTTCCTTCATTTCAGTATAATCTCTCCAAAAATCATCTGTATGTAAAAACAAAAAGACACGACCGCCAGCCTGATGACCTACCATCTTCATTTGTAAATCTCCATCGGCCTGCGCCAATAATAGACCAATTCCGCTTTCGCTTTTTTGGGCAATTACGACCCAGCGCTTAGTTTCGGATAATTTGACATCTTTAAATACGCTAAAACCCAATTTTTGGGTATAAAAATCGATGGCATCGTCATAATTTTTGACCAATAAGGTAATATGTGCGATACGTCGCTGTTTCATTGGAAAGAGCTAAATCGTTCTGTTTTAATATTCTGCCACTCTTCTTTTAAAATACCGTAACAGCATGAGCTTCGTCTAAAACCATCTTTGACTGTTATGTTCTTTCGAAGAATGCCCTCTAAAGTTGCCCCTAATTTTTCCACAGCCTTACGGGAAACAATGTTACGCTCGTCGATTCTGAATTCTACTTTTTCAAAATCCATAGTTTCAAAAACATGTCGAAGCATCAAAAATTTCATTTGGTGATTAAATCCTGTGCCACGTGCCTCTGGTGAAATCCATGTCCAGCCAATATGTAAGGTCTTGTTATTGTGGTCGATATTGCCAAATCTTGTACTGCCTACGTATTCTGAAGTTTGCTTATTATAAATGATAAAAGGAATTGATTTGCCTTCTGAAGCCTCCTGTAGTGCGTTTTGTATGTAAATCTTTAATTTTTCTAGACTAGAGACGTCAGTAGATCCAAACCGATATAGGTCTACTTGTTGCGCAATTGGCCAAAGGGCTTGCCCATGTATTGATTCCAATGGTCGTAAAAGTACCAGATCATTTTCGAGAATAATTGGAGTTGCTATCATATCAATTTCTTCAACAATTCCTTTTTAATTTCGTGTCCCCCCTTAAACGTTAGCTGTTTGGCATTACCACGGAACAAAACAGTTATCTTCTTTGTTTCGGTCACTAGTCGCTCTGGGGTTAGATATTCGTCATTATCACCAATGATAATGGTTACTTGGGTATTGTTCTCCTTTAAAAAATCAAAGTCTTCGGCAACCAATTCATTTGGTATTCCTCCAGCATACATTACCAATTGATTACATTTCAGTTGTCTTTTAGCAACCCATCGTGCCGCTACGGAAACCCCTTGTGAAAAACCAAAAACAATAAGATTGCAACGAGAGGGTATTTTCTCGGCTTCAAAAACGGCATCAAGATAGGCTAGTATATTTTTGGTTTCCAAAGCAGTGTTTTCCTTCGTTAGCCAACTGGCGCCAACATGCTTGTAAGCACCATTTAGATAGTACTTTGAAGGAGCTTGTGGAGCAACAATATAGTTAGTCTCGGCAGGAAGTTCGTCGAAATATTTAAGAAAATAACGACTTAAAAAGCCGATGCCATGAAGTACGATCCATACATTTTTTGTGCTGTTAGTTAAGTTGTTAATGGTCTCGTAGGTGTTTGTTGTGGTATATGAGAGTTGTTTTTCGCGTGTTTTCATAAATAAAAGGCTTATTTGCAATTAGTGTAGAAGCGTTCTTGAAATGTAGGTTCAGAGAATGCAAAAAGTTAAAAAAAGCATTTAAATCTATTCAAAAGTAATGGCTTTTATTGCTATCGTAATGCTTAATTTTACAAAAAATATTGGAATGGACGATTTCAAGGAGAAAATATTAAAAGTTTGCAATGAGTCTTCAAAAGACACCTTGATGGAAACCTTGCAAATTGAATATGTCGATGTAGGAGAAGATTTTCTGGTGGGCAAAATGCCTGTAAACTCCAAGGTGCATCAACCCGATGGAGTGCTTCACGGTGGTGCCATGGTGGCCTTAGCGGAAAGTGTGGGAAGTATGGCTTCCTATATTTTTTTGGATGCACAAAAATTTTTTGTCCGCGGTATTGAAATCTCTGCCAACCATATCAAAAGCGTGCGTGAAGGTGATGTCTTTGCAAAGGCCTTAATTCTACACAAAGGGAGAACAACTCAACTTTGGGATATTAAAATCACAGATGCCGACGAACAGCTTATCTCTGTTTGTAAATTGACCACGATTTCATTGCCGAAAAAATAATATGTTTTCAGAATTGATTACACGGGCTGTCGCCCAACTCGATAACGAGCTGCCGTTCGTTGTTTACAGAAAGCCCAATAAAACAATAGTACATTCTGTTTTTCAAAAAGACGCTCAACTACATCTGGTTGACGATTTTTCAGAAAGTGGATTTGTATTTGCTCCGTTTGACTCAGATAACCAAGCAATTTTACTGCCTGCACATGAAGTATTGAGTGAGGCCTTCATAAAAAAGAATAACCAAAGCGCCAATAAGACTATAAAAGATGTAGACCAAAATGTTCAACATGACTTTTATACTGAATTGGTAAAGAAAGCTATTGTTGAAATACAAAATGGAGCTTTTAAAAAAGTGGTGCTATCACGAAAATTAGAAGTAGAATGTAGAACACTGCCCCTCATGTTGTTCAAAAAAATACTAGCCACCTATGAAAATGCTTTTTGTTATTTGTGGTATCATCCTAAAGTGGGATTGTGGTTGGGGGCTACCCCTGAAATTTTGTTGCGTACCAGCGGCCTGCGATTAACTACTATGTCATTAGCAGGCACAACACCTTACGTAGCTGGTGAAATTCCTAGATGGGGCAACAAGGAAATGGAAGAACAAAACATGGTTACCGATTATATTGTCAACACTATAAAAACAAGGGTAGACGATTTAAACTTATCTGAAACGAAAGCTGTACGTGCAGGAAATTTGTGGCATCGTCGAACTGAAGTTTCCGGTAATCTTAAAAAAAGCGGTCTGTCTGAAGTCATAGGCGCTTTGCATCCGACGCCAGCAGTTTGTGGTGTTCCTATGGCATCCACAAAGGCTTTTCTGCTCGAAAATGAAAACTATGACCGGGAATTCTATACAGGCTTTTTAGGTGAATTAAATATTCAAGAAAACCTTTTTGAACATAATGGTGCCGTTAGACAAACAGCTGCCAACAAAACAGAAGCTGAAAAAGTGACCGAACTTTTTGTGAACCTGCGCTGTCTGCAGCTCGTGAATTCAATCGCCCAAATTTATGTCGGGGGAGGGGTGACCCGTGATTCCGTTCCTGAAAAAGAATGGCAAGAGACTGTGGGAAAAAGTAAAACGATGTTGAGCGTTCTCTTCGACCAATAGTATTTACGGTTGTCGTTGGGTTAAGAATTTCGGGTGTTGTATTTTTGCAAGAATGACACATTCAAGTATACCTTCGGCCCAAACCGTTGTGCTTCATTGCAAGGCAAAGGGCGTAAAAAATATTGTAATTTCTCCTGGTTCACGAAATGCTCCGTTGACTTTTGGTTTCACTGAAGATTCTTTTTTTTCATGTTTTAGTATTGTTGACGAAAGGTGTGCGGCGTTTTTTGCCTTGGGCATAGCCCAGCAGTTAAAGGAACCTGTGGCTTTGGTCTGTACTTCTGGTAGTGCTCTTTTAAATTACTATCCCGCGATTGCAGAGGCTTTTTTTAGTGATATTCCCCTGGTCGTGATTTCCGCAGATAGACCAACCTATAAAATCGATATTGGTGACGGACAGACAATTCGACAAGACAACGTTTTCCAAAGGCATATTGGGTATTCGGCGAATTTAAGGCAAGATGTCGTACATGCCGAAGAAAGCATAAGGCGTTTCGGCTCCGCATTACTTACTGAAGACACTATTCAAGCTAGTCAAGAAAAGGTTCAGGTTTTCAATGATAACGAGCTGAATGAAGCACTGAACATTGCGTTGAAGATGCAGATTCCTATACATATCAATGTTCCTTTCGAAGAATCTTTGTATGACTATGTTGAAAACCTTACTGTCGAACCGGATTATGTATTTCCAAAAACGGTAAAGGAAGAACCTATTTCCGAAATGGAGGATTTTACTGCCATTTGGAACGATTCAAAAAGGAAAATGATTCTTGTAGGGGTGAATCCTCCGAATTCGGTAGAAAAACAATTTTTAAATCAACTGGCGAAAGACCCTTCGGTAATAGTGCTTACAGAAACGACATCGAATATACACCATAATAATTTTTTTCCGAGTATTGATGGCATCATTGCACCAATTGAAAAATCAGATAGAAAAGATGAACTATTTAAGGCATTACAGCCCGATCTCTTATTGACCTTTGGTGGATTGATCGTGTCGAAAAAAATCAAGTCGGTGCTTCGAAACTACAAACCGCAACATCATTGGCATGTGAATGAAAAAAAGGCATACGATACTTTTTTCTCGCTGACCTATCACTTCAAAACGGATATTAATAACTTTTTTGCTAGGTTCTTGCCAGCTACCAATTACTTGGAGAGTAATTATTTCAAGTATTGGAATAGTATAAAAGTAAAGTTAGAATCAAAAAGGGAAGAGTATATCGGTCAGATTCGTTTTTCCGATATGTTGGCTTTTTATCATGTGGCCAATGGCTTGCCAGATGGGTGTCAATTACAATTGGCGAATAGCTCTACGGTACGATATATGCAACTTTTTGCTCAAAAACCATCGGTGTCGGTATTTTGTAACCGTGGAACAAGCGGTATAGATGGCAGTACTTCAACAGCTGTTGGAGCGGCGGTCTATAGCGAACCTCCAACGGTATTGCTGACCGGTGACCTCAGTTTTTTCTATGATAGCAATGCCTTATGGAACAGGTATATTAGAAATGATTTCCGAATTATTCTTATAAATAATGGAGGTGGGGGCATCTTTCGTATTCTGCCGGGAAACAATGAACGGGACAATTTTGAACGCTTCTTTGAAACGACCCATGGCCTAGATGCCCAAAATCTGTGTAAAATGTATGGATTTGAATATCAAGCGGTTTCGAATTCGGAAGTTTTAAAGAATTCTTTAGCCGATTTTTTTGAAGAATCATCAGCACCTAGAGTGTTGGAGGTTAAAACTCCAAGAATATTGAATGATAAAATTTTGCTCGGTTATTTTGATTTTATATCTTCGGAATATATAAACCATTAATTCATATAACACTGACTATTATGAGTAAAAGAGATGATTTGATTGCAAAGTACGCCGAAGATATTAAAGATAAATTCGGTGAAACTCCTGATATGGATTTACTAACAAAGGTTGCGATCGGCCTAGGACCTGCGATTTACAATTTGGATGCATCTAAGGTGTCCGGAGCAGATGATAAAGAGTTAGAGACCGTAAAAAACAACTATTTAGTCAAAAAATTAGGATTGAAAGATAGTCCTGAATTGATGGACGCAATTAAAGGCGTGGTTGCCAAATACGGTTCTGCCAATAAAAACAAGCATAGAGCGGTTGTATACTACATGCTTTGTAAGCACTTTAAAAAAGCTTCTGTCTATTAAGACATGAACAACTAATATATGAAAAGCCGTCCTACCTAGGACGGCTTTTTTGTTTCTACAAAAGATTGGATTAGACTTAAAAAACTAAAACTAGTATCAAGATAAGCACTGAGGCACATCTTATAAATAACTCAGATTGAATCTGATTTTTATTTCAAACCTAAGGGTATATTGTCTTCTTAACATCGTTCTTTTATTTGTATTTTTGTAGCATGATAGAATTGGGTAAGTTTAACACTCTTGAAATACTAAGAGACACCAGTGTTGGCCTATTTTTAGGTGATAAAGAAAACAATGAAATATTATTGCCGAATAAGTATGTGCCGACCACGTATGAAATTGGAGGTGAAATCACCGCGTTTTGCTATTTAGATCACGCTGAAAGGCCTGTTGCTACTACTTTAGATCCTTTAATAATGGTAAATGAATTTCAGTTGCTTCAGGTTGCTGAAGTTAATGAATTCGGTGCCTTTATGGACTGGGGATTGGAAAAGCACCTTCTCGTTCCTTTTAGGGAACAACGAACAAAAATGAAAGAAGGTAACTGGTATGTTGTTTATTGTTACCTCGACCAACAAACAAATCGTTTGGTAGCTTCCAATAAGTTAGACAAATTCTTGAGCAATGACAGTTTGACGGTAAGTGAAGGGGAAGAGGTGGAACTTGTCGTAACGAGGCTGACTGATTTAGGATGGGAAGTAATTATCAACGATCTTCATAAAGGGCTGGTCTATTTTAATGAGATTTTTAAAGAGATTGCCGTTGGAGACAATACCAAAGGGGTAGTCAAAAAAATACGTTCGGATAATAAGGTTGATATATCGCTGCAACCCTTGGGTATGAAAGTTTTAGAGCCTGCTGCCAATAAAATATATCAAACGCTTATGGCAAATGGCGGCTTTTTAGGCCTTCATGATAAATCAGACCCAAAAGACATACAAGAGGAGCTTCAAATGAGCAAAAAGACCTTCAAAAAAGGAATTGGTACCTTATATAGGGAACGACGTATCAAGATTGAAACTGATGGAATTTATTCTATTTAAAAAAAAATTAAATTAGCGGACATAAAGGTAATTGAGCAGCTCGTTAAAGTCCTCAAAATAGGATTATACTGCCTTTTAATATATATGATTTTTTTAGAAAGGGATTTTCATTGGAAAGGCATTTATTAGGAATGGTAAAATCTCCATTTA
Organism: Kriegella aquimaris; assembly: GCF_900103215.1. Lineage (GTDB taxonomy): Bacteria > Bacteroidota > Bacteroidia > Flavobacteriales > Flavobacteriaceae > Kriegella > Kriegella aquimaris. The sequence continues at coordinate 279,514 of NZ_FNGV01000003.1, read as the reverse complement.
GTTCAGTTATTCTTATTTTATCTACTGTTTTTTATTGCTTTACCACTGAAAATCATAATTTTACAACATTGACGATTGGTATGTTATTAACATTCGGTTATTTTGGTTAACTTTAGAATACTTATTTCCCCTAAACCTAATAATAATATATGCCTTTTATAGAAGAAAGTGACTTGCTCGAACTGCATAAGGACATTGACAAAGCTCAGATTATCAACGAACGCTTATTGGATCAAATAAAGTTTAAGAACAAGGAATTAAAGAGAAGTAAAGTTCAGCGCAATGTGTTGGCTGGGGTTACGGGCCTATTTCTTGTGGTGGTGCTCTCTGTCACCTCGTTTACAGCAGGTCTAAGCAGCTCTACCGGAATTGACAAGCAAGAGAATCTTTTGGTTTCAATAGATAGTTTAGACGCGATAAAAAGTAGGATAGATAATCTAAAACAACAAAACGAAGAACTTAGCGATGTAAAAGAGTTCTATTTGGCCAAACGATTTTTAGAAAAGGAAAAAATATATTCCGTGCAGGTCAAGTCTTTTGTTGATAATAATATAACCTTGGCCTCGGAGGCCTTGGCCAATACCGTGTTCGTAAAAACCAACCCGTTTTATTCGTATTCCTTGGGCAATTTCGGAACGCTTCAAGAAGCGCAGTCCTTTAGGGCCCAATTAGTAGATTTAGGCTTTCAAGATGCATTTGTAGCATCATACAAAGAAGGAAAACGAATTCAAATAGAAGACCCCTATTAGTTTTGCAGAAAATAGCAGCTTTGATAAATGCGGCAAGGTTGAGAACACTACCGCTATCAATATCAGGTGTTGTCGTAGGTACGGCACTTGCAAATTTTTATGAAAACAGCAATAATACACTTCTCTTTATTTTAGCACTATTGACTACGATAGGCTTTCAGGTGACCTCCAATTTTGCGAATGACTACGGAGATGGAGTCAAAGGTACCGATAACGAAAACCGTATAGGTCCAAAAAGGGTTTTACAGAGCGGCTTGTTAACAAGGGCAGAATTGAAAAGGGCCATAATTGTCTCAATTATTATTAACAGTCTTTTGGTAATCGCTGTAGTTCGACAGGCTTTCGGGCTAGAGAATTTGGGATATTTTCTATTATTTATGCTTTTAGGGGCTGCCAGCATCTGGGCTTCGATAAAATATACAGTAGGTGAATCTGCCTATGGCTATAGAGGATTGGGAGATGTTTTCGTTTTTCTATTTTTCGGACTGTTGGCCGTTCTAGGCTCTATGTTTTTGTTCACCAAAAATATTGTTCCACCTGCTATTCTTCCTGCAATTACTATTGGATTGCTAAGCGTTGGCGTGTTGAACCTGAATAATTTGAGAGACCATGTATCCGACAAAATTTCAGGAAAAAATACGCTTGTTGTACTTATGGGTTTTTCAAATGGAAAGAAATACCATACGTTACTTTTAATAGTTGGGTTTTTAAGTATGCTTACTTTTATCATTTTAAGTTTTAAAACTTGGAAACAATTCATACCTTTAATTGCATTTGTACCAATTTTCTTACATTTGATAAAAGTTTGGAAAACAAAAATACCAGTTTTATTGGATTCGGAACTTAAGAAATTGGCTCTAAGCACATTTCTCATGGCACTGTTATTTTACGTATGTTTTAATATAATTTTGTAACTTTGATTACTAACCTTCTAAATACTGACTACCTTGGAACAACCCATTAGAATCCTTATTGTTGAGGATAATGTTATAATTGCCGACGATATGCAATCTATGTTAGAAGAGATTGGTTATGAAATCGTCGATAATGTAATAGTATACGAACAAGCAGAAGAAGTATTGAAAACCAAGCAAGTAGACCTTGTTTTGATTGATATTATTCTTGCCTCCGATAAAACGGGCATAGATTTAGGAAAACACATACGTGAAAATTACGATATCCCCTTTATTTTTGTAACCTCCAATTCAGACAGGGCAACCGTTGAAAATGCCAAGACCGTGAAACCAAATGGCTATTTGGTTAAACCCTTTGAGCAGCAAGACTTGTACACTTCTATTGAAATAGCGCTTTCAAATTTCACCTACGGTGTTGAAAAGCCAGGAAGTGGTAGAGAAGAGGAAGAAGAAGCACCGATGTCGAGTTCTATTTTGAAGGACTCTATTTTTGTAAAAAAACAACATTTGTATTATCGAATTCAATTTGGTGATATTCAGTTTATAAAAGCCGACAATGTTTATCTTGAGGTTAATACGGTCGATAAGAAATTTTTGGTAAGGTCTCCTTTAAAAAATTATTTAGAAAAATTGCCCAAGAATAAGTTCTATAGAGCACACAAATCTTACATTGTCAATGTAGACCATATTGATGCTATCAACTCTAAAGATATTATGATAAATAATACGTTGATACCTATTTCTAAAGATTTTAAAGAGTTTATTATTTCATCTATGAATTCTTAGCCATTTATGTATATCGGTATAATCAAGGTGCAGAAATGCACCTTTTTTTATAAGAATAACAACGCCGATATTGAGCGTAAAATACTACAATTCAACGTTTAACATTCACAAAGGTTATGTGTTTATATGGGCTAACGCCGATTTGACAACAAAATTCCAACTTTATACAACATTCTTCCATTATATTGATTTCTAAATGATATTTTTGAGTTGATTAGTAATACGCCCCGGATACTGATGATTTTGCTGTTCAAGTACAGAAATACTTGGCCTACATTCCTAATGTTACTTCTGGGGTTGGAAAACAACCAAAAGAATCTTGACTTTCTTAAGTGTTTTAGTACAAATTAAACGTAGGGGCATATTAATTGGTAAAGTTTAAGAGAATACTTTTTTGTGATAAATCGTTCCAAACCGATCAAGGCCTACAACAAAACTTAACAAAACCATCTAAACGCTAGGATTGGTTTTGTTGTTGAATATGATATGAAAAAATCGCTTTGTAAAATTTATTATACGATTACCTTTATCGTTCTTACGATTGGCACTTTAGTCGCTCAAGAAGCTGGAGATGACAAAGGGAATATCCTAGAAACATTTGTTAATAAAGAAACCCCCAACGAAAAATTTCTTTTCTTTTTTGATACCCCAAATCGCTATCGAGAAAACTCTGCGTATGATTGGCTCGATAAAGTAAATAAATATTTAATAAGTGCTCGGCAAGCTGAAGATTCTGTAGCCTTAAAGCGCTACCTCTTAGTACAGGCCCAGATATATTTTGATTTGGGAGACTATAAAAGAAGTCTGGCCATCTCCAAAGAACTCTATCAAGACAAAGAAAATTTAGAGGAACCGCTAATGTCGGCCTTGCTGAATTTGAAGGATATGAATTTTTCCCAGTTGGAACTTTATGACGAACAAATCGAAGTCAGAAAGGAAAAAAGAGAATTGGGGATAACCGAAAACACGGCATTTTACGATATTTATTCAAATCTCGGCCTTCACAATAGGGCGATGAAAGAGTATATTGAAAAAGTAAAAAAAACTATTGATGAAAAGGATTATTATGCAATAGCCGAGTTCAACAATAATATAGGAAACTATTTAAGGTTGGATAAATCTACCCCTACAGCCCTTAGCAAATACAAAGAGGCTCGAGGTTTTGTTGACGTTTTTATGAACGATATTACTAAGGAGAAAACCGAAAGAAATATTGTAGAAGGAAACATCTTAAAAGGTAAAATAGAGGGTAATATTGGAAAATGCTATGTACAGCTTAAACAATACGAAGAGGCTATTCCTTTCTTGGATAGTAGTATTACAAGAATGAAAGAATTTAGTAAGGGTATGTTTTCTTCTGAACTAGTGGAAAATACCCTTGAAATTGCAGAATGTTATTTATTCTTGAATGATTTTGAAAAGGCTACCGATTATCTCAGTAATGATCCACGACCAGTGACTATTGCCAATGTGCTAAAGAAAAATAGGTTAATGGCGTTGTATTATGAAAAAACACAAGATTATCAAAATGCCGCGACATATTATAAGAATTATATTAAGGTCAGAGATTCCATAAGCGTAAACGACTCTGAGATCAAGAAACAGCAATTGGCCACCGTAATGAGCGAAGAATTGGCCGATACCCGTCGAATGCTGGATGAGCAGCGTGAAGACCTCGAAGAATCGAAAAATCAGAATATAGAAAAAGACGAACGTATAAATTTGGTATTCATTTCGTTGATATTTACGCTTCTAGGTTTTGCCGGGTTGGTGTATGCGTATTTAAAGAGTATAAAAAATCAACGTTTGATTGCTGAGCAAAAATATATAATAGAGAATTCGTTGGTTGAAAAAGATTCGTTGTTAAAAGAAATACACCATAGGGTAAAAAACAATTTACAAATGGTTTCGAGTCTTTTGAGTTTACAGACAAAGAATACGCGTAGTAAAGCTGCAATAGAGGCCCTTGAGGAAGGTAAAAGCCGAGTTAAGGCAATGGCATTGATTCATCAAAAATTATATCAGAACGATGACTTGTCCGTAATCGAGATGCAAGGCTATATTGAAAGCCTAATAAATAGTGTGCAATCGGTTTATAAAAAAGGCGGGCATAATATTAATGTGACAATCGATGCCGAGGGAGTAGAACTTGATATTGATAGGGCGATTCCTTTTGGACTAATGCTGAACGAATTGGTTTCTAACTCGTTCAAATACGCTTTTCCTAATGACGAAGACAATGGAAATATTTATATTCATATAAGAAAGAATGTTGGTCAAGATGGATATTTCGAATATTCCGATAATGGTATCGGATTGCCGGAAGACTCTGAAGAAAAGGCCAATTCTTCAATGGGCATACGGCTTATGAACCGTCTTGCTAATCAGCTTCAAACTACTTTAAACAATGATAAAAATGTTCAAGGAGTGCGTTTTTGGTTCAATTTTAAATAATAGGGCGAATTCTGTCAACGGACCTCACTTTTTAATACAACCTTGTGAAGCAATTTTGGAAAAAATCGTTTAAGGTAAGCACCCATGATTTCTTTTTTACCAATATAAGCTTCAAATTTATTCCTTTCGATTGCTCGAATTATTTTTTGTGCACATAACTGCACAGGTAGACCGTTTTTGGTAGCGGTATCTTCGGTATTTTGGGGATTTCCATTACCTTTAAGTGCATTTTTTGCAACATTGGTCTGTATAAATCCGGGACATATCAAGGTTACCTGTATACCATCTTTTTCATGCTCCATGCGCAACACGTCAAAAAAGCCATGTAAGGCATGTTTTGCTCCACAATACCCTGATCGGTAGGGTGATCCAAATTTCCCCATTAAGCTGCTTACCGTTACGAAACATCCATTATTTTGACTTACAAAATGGGGTAGTAACGCTTTGCTCAAGGCTAGAGTCCCCAAGTAATCGATATTCATTAACCTTTTATATACCTCGAAATCTGTGTCTAAGATTAGAGAGCGTTGGCTTATTCCGGCATTGTTGATTAAAACATCAATAGTGCCGAAGATTGATAGAGCTTGAGATGTTTTTTTCTCCAATTCATCGAACGCTTCGAGATCTAGCGGTACTATTCCTATATTCCCAGGGTTCTCACATTGGCTTTTAACTCTTTCTAGTTCAGCTTTCTTTCTGGAAGAAAGTATCAGTTTACAGCCTTTTTTATCAAGTTCATAGGCAAGTGCCTCTCCAATGCCTGATGAGGCTCCTGTAATCCATACTGTTTTGCCGCTTATCTTCCGCATTTAATTACTTTTAGACTTAAAATATAGCTAAATTTGATGGCAATCAATGAAGGCTTTTTATAAAAAATACATTCTTGAATTCAAACGCCCTAGCGGAACGTCCAGAGGTATATTGAAAACTAAGGAAACTTGGTTTTTAATTTTAGAAAAAAATGGAAGATACGGTATCGGTGAGTGCGGTATTTTTAGAGGTTTGAGCATAGATGATGTTCCCGAGTACGAAGAAAGACTGAAATGGGTCTGCGCGAACATTCATTTGGGTGAAAACGAACTATGGAATGAACTTATTGATTTCCCTAGTATTCAATTTGGGGTAGAACAAGCATTTCTTTCTTTAGCTTCTGATGATCCCCATGTTTTATTTCCATCCAGTTTTACCGAACATAAAAATTTCATTCCGATCAACGGATTGATTTGGATGGGGGAAGCAGAATTTATGAAAGAGCAGATTCGGCAGAAATTGAAAGATGGTTTTAGATGTATCAAAATGAAAATAGGCGCGCTCGATTTCGAACGAGAACTTGCCCTCTTAGCTACTATAAGAAACCGATATTCCACATCGGAAGTTGAGCTTCGCGTAGATGCCAATGGTGCTTTTGAACCTAGTGATGCTTTTGAAAAACTCAACCAATTGGCTAAGTACGGCATTCATTCCATAGAACAACCCATAAAGCAGGGTAATGTAACTAAAATGAGTGAATTATGCTTGAATACTCCGCTGCCGATTGCCTTGGATGAAGAGCTCATAGGAATCAAAACTACAGCGAAGAAGGAGGAACTGCTTCAAACCATACGGCCGCAATATATAATACTAAAACCGAGTTTAGTGGGTGGTTATAAGGGAAGCAAAGAATGGATAAATCTAGCCGAAAAAAACAATATTGGTTGGTGGATTACCAGTGCACTTGAAAGTAATGTTGGATTGAATGCTATAGCGCAATGGACATATACGCTGAAAAGTTACTTACCTCAAGGTTTGGGTACGGGCGGTTTATTCACAAACAATTTTGAAAGTCCACTTGTGGTCGATAATGGAGCTTTGTATTACAGTGACAATCTAAAATGGAAAACAGATTTAATTCATAATTTATGTATATAGAACAAGGACATAGAGGTGATATCGGTATTTGGAAATATTTCTTGATTCCATTAGGGTTTATTGGTCTTATGATTTTGAACTATGCGGTTATGAAACTCCTCAACCTCGATATCGAGGCTATTATGCAGGCGGAAATAGGTAGAAAAGGGGCCAATCGATTTTTAATCGAAATGCTGATGCCCTTTGTAATGGGGTTAGCTCTGCTTTTTGGGTGGGTTAAATTAATACACAGACAGACCCTGACTTCGCTCACTACATCAAGAAAACGAATTGATTGGGGGCGCATCTTATTTTCTTTCATATTGTGGTCGGTGTTGACCATAGCAATTACCGGAATTGGTATTTATCTATCTCCTGAGGAGTATGTACTTAATTTCAGATGGGAGCCTTTTCTGTACCTGTTCATTATTGCGTTATTCTTGATTCCCATCCAGACTAGTTTTGAAGAATATCTTTTTCGTGGGTACATGATGCAGGGTATTGGCATAATGGCAAAAAATAGATGGGTACCATTGGTTGTTACTTCTGTTTTGTTCGGATTAATGCACTTGGGAAATCCCGAAGTGGAAGAAATGGGTCCGGGCATAATGGTCTTTTACATTGGAACTGGTTTCTTTCTTGGTATTTTAACCCTGATGGATGACGGTTTAGAACTTGCCTTGGGTTTTCATGCCGCTAACAATATGATTTCGGCACTACTAGTGACTTCCGAGGGTACGGCTTTTCAAGTTGACGCCATTTACAAAAGTGTAGTTGAACCTAAATTGGGGTTTGATGTATTTGTACCCGTTTTCATAGTATTTCCTATACTCTTGTTTATCTATTCTAAGAAATACAAATGGACCGATTGGAAAGAACGATTGACCGGAAAAGTCATGTCAAGGGAAACTTACCTAACAAAGGATATTGATGGAACCCATATACAGTGAAGTACACTCCAAATTTAAACTGAACGGAATTACCTTTTCAAAAGAAGACCTGAAGGAAGTCGGATATAGCTTGGTCAAGGAGGGAGAGCAATATGAACATAATATCGGTGATTTTCTGTTAGACTGGCTTAATGATAGCCCAGAAATTTTAGTACGTACTTCCGGTTCCACGGGAACTCCTAAAAATATAGCTTTAGAAAAACGATTTATGGTGAATTCTGCTGTGGCAACCGGGCAGTTTTTTGGTCTGGAAGCGGGTCAGACCGCACTTCTTTGTTTGCCAGCGGATTATATAGCGGGAAAAATGATGTTGGTGCGCGCGATGGTTTTAGGGCTCGAACTTGATTATATAGAATCTTCCTCCAAGCCATTGGAAGGTATTTTAAAGAGTTATGATTTCTGTGCCATGGTTCCACTGCAATTGGAAGGCTCTTTAGACAAAATTGAGCAGATTAAAACACTAATCGTTGGCGGGGCGCCTATTTCAGATGTATTACGAAATCAGTTGCAAGACAAATCCACGGCCATTTTTGAGACTTACGGAATGACCGAAACCGTAACCCATATTGCAGCAAGAAAGGTAAATAACTTGGAATCAACCGCAGTTGGGGAGTTAAACAATGGTCGCGTAGAACATCCTTTTAAAACATTACCGAATATTTCTGTTTCTAAAGACAGTAGAGGGTGTTTGGTAATTGATAGCCCCAATGTTTCAAGAGAGCCTGTTGCCACCAACGATTTTGTGGAATTGGTTTCGGACGTCGAATTTAGATGGCTCGGACGCTTTGACAATGCTATTAACTCTGGCGGTATAAAACTGATTCCGGAACAAATTGAAGCCAAATTAGTTGAAATTGTAGACGGTCGATTTTTTGTAGCGGGATTATCTGATGAAAAACTAGGTCAAAAATTGGTGCTTATTGTTGAAGGGGATGTTGATGCCAAGGCGCTCCTTAATAAAATTAATTCCTTCAAAAAACTTGATAAATTCGAAGTTCCCAAACAAATCTATGGGATACATAAATTTAAAGAAACTGATAGTGGAAAAATTAAGAGAACGGAAACCATTCGTTTAATTTCCAGTATCTCAAGAGCCTAACTTTTTATTACATTTAGAACTGTAAGCAGTTCAAATGAAAAAAGAGGTTCATAAAAACCGGTATCTTATAAAAAGTGTTCATCATTCCCTAATTAAAATAGGCCTGTTGCTTTCGTTTTTGTTCATGAGTCTTTTCTCGGTCCAATCCCAAGAAAAAGAAAAAGGTATTGCCGGTATTGTTACTACGGACGATGGTCCACTAAACAATGCTAATGTCATCATTAAAGGTAGTTCCCAAGGGGTGAAGACCAATAATGATGGTCGTTTTGAATTTGCTGTAAAACCCAAAGATATACTGGTCTTTTCTTATGTGGGAATGCATTCCACAGAAGTTGTAGTCACGGAGAAAACAGACTTTTTAAGGATTAAGTTGGTGCCAAAAATAGAAGTGCTCGATGAAGTAACGGTTAAAAAACGAAAGCGCAAAACGCAAAAAGACTTGTTGGCCGATTATCCTACCAATAAAAATTTATTGAAGACATCTTGGGGTATTCTAGATAAGGATCGTTCAACTTTCTCGATGCGAATGGTTGATGGAGCAGATTTGGTTGCAGTGGGTACTGATTTTCTGTATTCTTTACAAAATTTTATTCCGCAAATGCGAGTTGACCGTGATGACCCAGGGGAAATAAAAGTCTATTTGCAAAGTTGGAGTTACAATGCTTCTCCCAAAGCCATTTTTGATGTAGATGGTTTTATATATGAACAGGCACCGATATTTATTGATGTGCATAATATTGATCGAATTGCCGTTCTTACAAGAAATGGGGCTTTTTCACGATATGGTCCGCAAGGAGCAGGAGGGGTTATCATTATTAATACCAAAGAGCAGACGCGAATCGATGAACTTGGGGTGAAACGTCGGTACGATAATTCTGGTTTTCGGGATAGTATTAATAGGGAGTTTAGTGTACCCGAAGTTTTTGAGCCCAAAACCTCGACCTACATTATGAGGTTAAATACGGCCACTTCTTTTGAAGAAGCGCATAAGCTTTTTAAAGATCTAATAAGTGAAAATAAAAAGTCACCTTATTTCTTTCTAGAGGTCTCTGACTATTTTAGAAAACAATGGGGCAATGAGAAAAAGGCAGATGAACTCTTACAGCAAGCGGCTGAAAACTTCTCGACCGATGTTTCGGCGCTAAAAGCATTGTCATACGTTTATGAGCAACAGGCGCGATTCGATAATGCCTTGGAAATATATCTCAAGATTTTAAAGCTTAAATCAAGGGAGGCGCAATCACATCGTGATGTGGCCAATGCCTATGCCCAAATTGGCAACTACCGAAAAGCGTTGGGGGTATATACACGTTATGAATTGGCAGTTAATGAATTGGATACGATACCTTTTGACAAGTATGGTACCGATATGCTTATTACTACGGAGTCCGCCAATATAATACGACTAAACGGGAAAGAACTTTCAATAGACAGAAGTCTAACGGAAAACGAAGCAGATGCCCCAAGTACAAGAATTGTATTTGAATGGAATTATGCCAGCGCCGAATTTGAGTTGCAATTTGTAAACCCTCAAAATTATTTTGATGAATGGATGAATACGCTGCAACCAAATGATATCTTATTGCAAAATCAAAAAATAAAAGGTTATTCGAGTAAAGAATTCTTTTTAGATGATTATTTGAAGGGAGAATGGCAAATCAAGGTTCGATATTTCGGAAACGCTACCGAATTTCCAACATACTTAAAAATCACAACCTATTTTGATTATGGTAAATCGACCCAAACGCAACAGATAAATGTCGTAAAGCTTTTGGAGGAGCAAGTGACACGCTATCTTTTCTCGGTCGATACCGCTCTTAAACAATAGCGGATTAAACCTGTAATATTCCCATGTTAAAGGGTTTTTCAATTGGCGCATGATTAGCGGCCTCGATACCCATCGAAATCCATTTGCGGGTATCTAGAGGGTCTATAATGGCATCCGTCCATAATCGTGCCGCCGCATAATACGGTGATACTTGGGCGTCATAACGTGATTTTATGTTATTAAAGAGTTCTTGTTCTTTTTCCGGGGTGATTTTTTGCCCTTTCTTTTTCAAGGAAGCCGTTTCGATTTGCAGTAGCACCTTGGCAGCAGAATTACCGCTCATCACGGCCAATTCGGCACTGGGCCACGCAAAAATCAATCTAGGGTCGTAGGCTTTGCCGCACATGGCGTAATTGCCGGCACCGTAACTATTACCGATGACAACAGTGAATTTAGGTACGACCGAGTTGCTTACGGCGTTGACCATTTTAGCCCCATCTTTAATGATGCCACCGTGTTCACTTTTACTGCCCACCATAAACCCGGTCACATCTTGTAAAAATACCAAGGGAATCTTTTTTTGATTGCAATTGGCAATAAAGCGGGTGGCCTTGTCGGCCGAATCGGAGTAAATTACACCTCCGAATTGCATTTCGCGTTTCGCGTTTTTAACGACCTTTCTTTGATTGGCGACGATACCCACGGCCCAGCCATCAATACGGGCATATCCTGTGAGTATGGTTTTTCCATATCCCTCTTTGTATTGTTCAAAGTCTGAATCGTCGACCAATCGCTTTATAATTTCCAACATATCATATTGATCGGTACGAGAACTGGGCAGTATGCCATAAATGTCTTCAGGATTCTCAATGGGCTTCTTAGATTTCACTCGATTGAATCCGGCTTTGTCATAATCACCCATTTTGTCGATAAGGCCCTTTATAGTATCCAAGGCATGAGCGTCATCTTTGGCTTTATAATCTGTGACCCCACTAATCTCGCAATGGGTGGTGGCACCTCCTAAAGTTTCATTGTCGACATTTTCTCCAATGGCCGCTTTCACTAAATAACTTCCTGCAAGAAAAATGCTTCCCGTTTTATCGACAATCAACGCCTCATCGCTCATAATAGGCAAATAAGCGCCCCCCGCAACACAACTTCCCATAACGGCTGAAATTTGAGGAATTCCCATACTGCTCATTATCGCGTTGTTTCTGAAAATGCGGCCAAAATGTTCCTTATCTGGAAAAATTTCATCCTGAAGTGGAAGGTAAACCCCTGCGCTATCTACCAAATAGATAATGGGCAATCTATTTTCCATGGCTATTTCCTGAGCCCTTAAATTCTTTTTCCCTGTAATAGGAAACCACGCACCGGCCTTTACAGTAGCATCGTTGGCAACAACTACGCATTGTTTGCCTGAGACATAGCCTATTTTTATGACGACACCGCCAGAAGGGCAACCACCATGTTCTTTATACATACCATCGCCGACAAAAGCTCCTATTTCAATATTGTTTTTGTTATCATCCAATAAGTAATCGATCCGCTCGCGGGCAGTCATCTTCCCTTGGGAATGCAATTTTTCAATGCGTTTTTTGCCTCCGCCCAATCTTACCTCGGCCAGCCTCCTTTTGAGATCTGATAATTGTAATTTATTGTGGTCTTCGTTTTTATTAAATTTGATATCCATTCCGCGATGCTTTCCTTATTGGCATTAAAGATAAGGAGTAAAAATGATTACATTTGGGAAATTTCAAAATCAACATGGAACAGAAGACAAGATGGGGCATTGTCGCCCCAGGACGCATTGCCCATAGTTTTGCAAACGATTTAAAGCTTGTTACCGACGGTGAAATAACTGCAGTTGCATCACGAAGTCTTGATAGGGCCGAATCTTTTGCAAAGGCATATAATGCCCAACACACTTTTGGCAGTTATGAAGCATTGTTTGAATGTGATGCGGTTGATGCCGTTTATATTGCGACCCCTCATACCTCACATGCTGAATTGGCGGTAAAGGCCATGGATAAAGGAAAACATGTACTTTGTGAAAAACCAATGGGGCTGCATCGAGGTGATGTAGAACAAATGGTTGCGGCGGCAGAACGCAATCAGGTTTTCTTAATGGAGGCTATGTGGAGTCGATTTAACCCTGCTATTCGAAAGGCAAAACAAATGGTCGATGCTGGTGAACTTGGCGAAATTGCTTATGTTCATGCCGATTTTGGATTCTATGCTTTGGATAGGGATGAGAAAGGACGATTATTGAACCCTGAACTGGCTGGCGGGTCATTGTTGGATATCGGCATCTATCCGATTTTTTTGGCCTACCTAATGCTAGGGTATCCTGATAAGGTTTTGGCGGCTTCCAATTTTTACAAAACTGGGGTCGAGATACAGACTTCGATGATATTTCAATATTCAGGAGCACAAGCTATATTGTATAGCGGACTCAAGAGTAAAGCAGAAATGAAAGCGCAAATTTCAGGTGCCGATGGCTCGGTTTTTTTGAAGCCTAAGTGGCATGAAGCCCAAGGATACAGTGTCGAACGAGATGGTGAACTTCAAGATTTTGACCTGCCGACTTTGGGTAGGGGATATGCACATGAAATCATCGAAGTACACGAATGTCTTAAAAGAGGTGATTTGCAAAGTAGCCTTTGGAGCCACAAAAATAGCTTGGATTTGATGTCTTTGATGGATGAGGTTAGAAGGCAAACAGGGATACGATTTCCAATGGAAGCCTAAAGTTTGTCGTATTGGGTAAAAAATCCTCTAATTTTTACGATATTTGAGATTCGAATTAAACCAACTGAAATATGGGAATGAACAAGAACACTGTACTGGCATGGGCAACTTTTATAATGATAATCGTAGGACTCGGACTGATTGCACTAGGGGCCTTTAGATATGATGATGTGGCTGGTTGGGGTTTTGCTTCCGTAGGAATTGGTTTTTTTGCCATTGCATGGGTCTTCAACGCGTTGAAGGGCCGTGTTTGACTGGTGTTTCTGATCGAAACAATCTAAACTTCTCGGGCCATTTTGTACACAAACCTCTCAATTTATAAACTCATAAATAAAAACAATGAGCGACGATAAGAAGGTCATCTTCTCCATGTCGGGAGTGACCAAAACATATAAAAACGCCAATACTCCGGTACTGAAGAACATTTATCTCAGTTTTTTCTATGGAGCCAAAATCGGAATTCTGGGTCTGAACGGCTCCGGTAAATCTACTTTGTTAAAGATTATTGCAGGAGTCGATAAAAACTTTCAAGGGGATGTTGTTTTTTCTCCTGGATACAACGTGGGTTATTTAGAGCAAGAGCCGCAGTTAGATGAAGATAAAACGGTTTTAGAAGTTGTCAAAGAAGGGGTTTCGGAAACCGTGGCCATCTTAGACGAGTACAATAAAATCAACGATATGTTTGGGTTGCCAGAGGTATACGAAGATGCTGATAAGATGCAAAAGTTGATGGACAAGCAGGCCGAGCTTCAAGATCAGATCGATGCATCGAATGCTTGGGAACTTGATACCAAACTTGAAATTGCAATGGATGCTTTGCGAACTCCCGAGCCGGATAAAAAAATCGGTGTGCTGTCGGGAGGGGAACGGAGGCGTGTGGCCTTATGCCGATTATTGTTACAAGAACCGGAAATTTTATTACTTGATGAGCCGACCAACCACTTAGATGCTGAATCGGTACATTGGTTAGAGCATCATTTGGCACAATATAAGGGAACGGTAATCGCCGTGACCCACGACCGTTACTTTTTAGATAATGTAGCAGGGTGGATTTTAGAGCTTGATAGGGGTGAGGGTATTCCTTGGAAAGGCAATTATTCCAGTTGGTTGGATCAAAAATCGAAACGATTGGCACAAGAGAGTAAAACAGCCTCCAAACGACAGAAGACCTTGGAGCGCGAGCTCGAATGGGTAAGACAAGGCGCAAAAGGAAGACAGACAAAGCAAAAAGCGCGTTTGAAAAACTATGACAAGTTGATGAGCCAAGATCAAAAACAGCTTGATGAAAAACTTGAAATTTATATTCCCAACGGTCCTAGACTAGGGACTAATGTGTTGGAGGCGAAAGGAGTAAGCAAAGGGTATGATGATAAATTGCTCTACGAAGACTTAAATTTTAAATTACCACAGGCGGGAATTGTTGGAATTATCGGACCGAACGGTGCTGGTAAGACCACTATTTTTAGAATGATTATGGGAGAGGAAACACCTGATAAAGGCGTTTTCGAAGTGGGAGAAACTGCTAAGATTGCTTATGTCGATCAAAGTCATTCGAACATTGATCCCGAAAAGACCATTTGGCAAAACTTTAGTAACGAACAAGAGCTGGTGATGATGGGCGGCCGACAAGTGAATTCTCGGGCTTATCTAAGTCGGTTTAATTTTTCCGGGAGCGAACAGAACAAAAAGGTTAATATGCTTTCGGGCGGAGAACGTAACCGGCTGCACTTGGCTATGACCTTAAAGGAAGAAGGCAATGTATTGTTACTGGATGAGCCTACCAATGATTTGGATGTTAATACATTACGTGCTTTGGAAGAAGGGCTTGAAAATTTTGGTGGTTGTGCGGTGGTCATTTCCCACGACAGATGGTTTCTAGATCGTATTTGTACTCATATTTTGGCATTTGAAGGCAATTCTCAAGTCTATTTCTTTGAAGGTTCTTTTTCCGATTATGAAGAGAACAAGAAGAAACGTCTGGGAGGTGATTTAATTCCGCAACGTATCAAGTACAAGAAATTGATCAGATAGCCTGTGTGTCTGTATGGGATTAAAAAGAGGGGTCTAAAAATTTTTATGTGTGTCTTGGCGAGGCACGAAACAATCTGATACTTATTAGTTAGCAACGGACAGATTGTTTACTTTGTTCGCAATGACTACGTGTTTTTATTTTTTAGACCCTTCCTTTTTATTGCTAAAGTCCAAAATTATTGTTTCAGGGGTTTTTGCAAGGTTTCCTGAATTTGATTTTCAATTTTTGCTTTGTCCCCAACCACAATCAGTGTCATATTATCTGGTTGTATGTATTTCTGGGTCATTTCAGAAACTTTTTCAGGAGTCACGGCATGCATATTCTTTACCTTGTCGGTTAGAAATGATTCGTCAAGATCGTGGGTGTCTAAAAATATCAATTGACCAATGATTCCGTTTGGAGTAGAATTTTGAAGCACATAAATTCCTGATTCATAATTGATAATGCCCTCCATTTCCTCTTGACTTGGCGGTTCATTCTGTAAAATTTCAATTTCCTTTACGATTTCTTTTAAAGCGGCACCTGTATGCTCAGTAGTAACATCGGCTGCTTCGTACCAAACTCCGGTTTTATAATTATCCTTCAAATTGCTATAAGGCGAATATGTATATCCCTTGTCTTCCCTTATATTGCTAGTGATTCGGGAAGCGAAAGAACCACCTAAAATAGAGTTGGTAACGTCAAGGGCAATATAATCCTCGCTTGACGGACCAATTACGGGAAGACCATAATAAATTGTCGATTGTGGTGCCCCGGGCCTATCAATAATTTTTACGTCCGCATTGGTTACGGGTTGGGCAATGGCATAGTCTGAGGGTTCTCCTTTTTTCCAGTCCGTTAAAGAAGATTCGATAGCCTCTTTAACACTTTTCGCATCAAAATTACCCGCAACGTAGATTGTTGTGCGCAGGGCACCGAAGTTGCTATCGTAAAACTTTTTAATGTCCTCTACGCTATAGGAATCAATCATTGCATCCGTTGGAAATACCCTTCCATAGGGGTGATCGGGGTATATAGCTGCGAAAAAGTCCCTGCTTGCCTGTGCTTGTGGCCCTGCTAGTCGTACCGATAAGTTGCGTTTCATATCGTTTTTCAAACGATCAAGTTCCTCGACGGGCCATTTTGGGTTTTTAAGCACGTCTGCCATAAGAGTAATAGCTTTTGGTGCGAACTCGTACAAGACTGAACTGCTTAAATAAGAAGTATGCACACCCACGCCAATGTTCAAATTTCCGCCCATACCTGCCATGTCATCGGCAATCTGTTTGGCACTTTTGGTAGTACTTCCTTCTTTGAGCATATCGGCCATGAGATCGGCTAGCCAAACCTGATTTTCTTTTTCATCAATATTGCCAGTTTTAATACTAAACTGTATTGTGGCTTTAGGAATAGAACCATAAGGAACCATGACCAAGGTGAGGCCATTATCGAATTCTACAATCTCTTTTTCTGGCAATGTAAAGCCTTTGGGTTCCCCACCTTTAGGGGGTTGTTCTTTTTCTTGAGCGGTAAGTACGGTTACCGAAAATGTGAGGATAAGAACGTACGTTAACAAAGTTCTCATAGTCATTGTGTTTTTTCGTTATCGGCCAATAATGGGTTTACTGTCAAAATGGTACGGTTGGTATCGACCAAGTACTCATCGATGGTCTTTTTTACAATTTCAGGAGTTATTTTTTTAAATTCATCTTCCAGTGTGTTTATACGTTCGGGATTATCATCAAATAACGCAAAGCTGCACAAGAGATCGGCTCTTCCTAAACCGAAAGTGCCCCCAATATCATCATATAATTGTGACCGGATTTTAATAATAGCTTTATCAATTGTCTCTTGGGTTATTTCTGCCTTTAACCCGTTCATCACCTCGTCTATAGCCATAAGAATATCATCTTGGGAGGTTTCGTTATCGTAAGTGAGGTTGTACATCCATAACATCGGGCCTTTGTAATTGAACATATTTCCCAGATAGTTGATGCCGCCACTTACACCGGAAGTATACCCCTTATCCTTTTCAAGTTTTTGTGCTAATAAACTATTGTCGCCCTGTACGAGGATTTGGTCAAGAAGCCCCATTGCATAATATTCGGGAGAATTACGTTCCGGCATGTGATAGGCCAAGGCAATGGCGGGTTTATTGGCCAAGGAATCATTTTTCACAAATACTTTTTCTTTTTCTTGTTTTGGCTCTGTGATATCAGGTTGTGGAGGCAGTTTAACGGATGGAATGTTTCCAAAATACTTCTGTATCCACTCTTTTGTTTCTGCTGTTTCAAAGTCACCGACGATAGATAGGGCGGCATTATTGGGCGAATAATAAGTTTTAAAGAAACTAGCAACGTCTTCAAGATTCGCGGCATCTAAATCTTCAAGATCTCCATAAAAATTATGTGCATTGTACCAATTCGAGTTGGCATACTGCGGCATATCTAACCAAGGAAATCCTCCATAGGGTTGGTTGAGTACGTTTACCTTTACTTCATTTTTCACCACACCTTGTTGATTGGTGAGATTCTCTTGAGTAATGTCTAACCCTCGCATTCTGTCGGCTTCCGCCCATAACATGGTTTCTAATTTGTGTGAGGGTACGATTTCAAAATAATTGGTAAAATCGAAACGGGTAGATCCATTAAGTACTCCGCCGTTTTGTTGAATCAGTTTGACAAATTCCATTTTACCCAAGTTCTTAGAGCCTTGGAACATCATGTGTTCGAACAAATGCGCAAAACCGGTACGTTCTTTGGGTTCAATTCGAAAACCGATGTTGTAATACACTGCAATTATTACAGTCGGAGAAGTCTTGTCTTGGGAAAGGATTACTTTTAGGCCATTATCCAGTTTGTAGTATTCTACCGGGACCTTGAATTGTGCCGTTTCCTCTTTTTCATCTTTCTTATCGGCACAGCTTATTAGTGCTAAGACTGCCAAAACAAGAAAAAAGAGCTTTTTAGATGTTGTTTTCATTTAGTATTTTTTTTTACGTTACTATACTAGGTGTTGTTCTGGGGAACGCTCACTTGTTTAATAATCTTCGGAAGGATACCAATCCAATTGAATCACCTCGATATCTGAATTACCGGCATTTACCAATTTTTTGAATTTTTTAACATCACTGACATCTGGATTGCCGCGATAATGATAGGGATACACTTCTTTAGGTTTGAATTCCAATACCGCTTTGGCCGCACTTTCTTCGGTCATGGTATAGGGCAGGTTCATGCAAATAAAGGCTTTGTCAATATTTTCTAATGACTTCATTTCAGGAATGTCTTCTGTATCGCCTGAAAAGTAGATTCTTTGGTCATCAATGTTTAGAACATAGCCATTGCCTCTTCCTTTTTCATGAAATTTCAAAGCTTCCTTACGAAGATTATACATGGGTATGGCTTCTACGGTAATGCCATATCTTTCTTTTGATTCACCATTACTCAACACATCTATTTGGGGTGTGAATTCTTCCGGTATTTTATTCGCTACCGCCTGTGGGGCTATAATTTTTGCCTTGTCAGTGTTTAGTGCCTCTAAGGTTTCTAGATTGAAGTGGTCGCCATGAATATCGGTTATCAGAATTAGATCAGGAGCTTTTTTTCCTTCAAATGCTTGCGCTCCGCCAACAGGGTCAATATAGATAACAATATTTCCCCATTCCAAAACCGCAGTGGCATGCTCAATTGGGGTTATTTTCACTTCAGCATCTTTTTTAATTTCGGACACTAGAGATTCATCTGTTTCTAATTGTGGGGTAGCGTCCGATGTGGGTTTCGCTTTTGTCTTTTCTTTGCATCCTAAGAAAAGTAATCCTCCAAAAACAAGGTATAAAATTAAATGTTTCATGTGATATTTAGTTTTAGTGTTCGTTTTATGTTCGTCTGTCCTCATTTTATCGGCGTGCTATTAGAACCTGCTTTACGGCGCTATTAGTTATGTTATAATGAAAGTTCCATTTTGATATCGCTACGAATGTACTGACTATCGGGATCTATGGGTACTTCCTTAAAGCCATATTTTCTATAAATGTGCAACGCCGTATCTAATTGGGTGCTAGAATATAGTACTAGTCTGTGCCAACCTTCCTTTTTCGCAAAATTAATAGCGAAATCTAGCAGCTTCTGGCCAATCTTAATTCCTTGATAATTAGGATCTACCGCCATTTTTCCTAATTCATATACCTCATTGTTCAATTTTATAAAGGCAAAACAGCCTGCAATGTCACCATTGTATTCGGCAAAGAAAATGTGTCCACCAGTTTCGATGATGTACTTTTTGCAATTTTCCAGCAATGTCCTATCCTTAGGTTCGACAACAAATTTTTCTTGGATCCATTGTAAATTGAGGTCCCTGAAATGTTTTGCATACTGAAGCTCAAAAGGTATTACTTGGAATGCCATCGATTGATCTCTGGTGTTGTTAATATAAAGTTACTAGTCTAAATTTTCTTTAACAGGGTTTTACTTAATTTTTTTTACCCAAAAAATCTAAAAGTAAAATTGAACCGTATATAAGACTGATACAAACAAATTATTTTATTGAACTTAAACAAGTTAATTAATTTTTGAGTTATGACTGAAACAAAAAATAACAACGGATTGAAGGTATTGGCCGGCTTACTAGGTGTGTTGCTTTTAGGTACTATCATCTATACAGTAAGTCTTTTTCAGGAAAAGAAAAAAACAGAGGCCGTACTCTCACAAGAAAAGCAATTGGTTGTTGAAGACCTTAATAGCTTGAAGTCAGAATATGATAAAGCTATTTTGGAAAGCAATGCAACCAATGAAGAGTTGGTATCTGCTAGAGACAATATTGCAAAGTATATTGATTCTGTAAAAGCGATGAAATCTGATATTACCGCACTTTCAAGATACCGAAGACAAGTGAATGTATTGAAGGCTGAAAGAGAACAATTATTGAAACAAGTAGATTCGCTTACGCGTTCTAATAGTTTGATAGCCATGCAACGTGACAGTACGTATGTTGAATTAGAAAAGCAAACTGTTTTTAACGATTCTTTGGTCGTTCAGAATACACAATTAGCCGACGTAGTCGAAAAAGGATCAGCTTTGAATTTATCTAAATTCAATGTAGATGCAGTAAAAGAGCGTGGAAGCGGAAAATTGGTTTCTACATCTAAAGCGAAAAGAACAGATAAGCTTAAGGTTTGTTTTACTGTTGCCGATAATATTATTGCGGACGCAGGTGATAGAGAATTTTCAATAGAAGTATTGGATCCTCAAGGAAACGTTTTAGGGCAAAGTTCTACTAAGACTACTGATGATGGAGCTTCTATTACTTATAGTAAAGGAACTGGTTTTTACTATGAAAATAAAGCGCTTGATGTTTGTGACTATATCGATAAGCCAGCTGGAGATTTCCAAGAAGGAAATTATATGGTAAATGTTTACGATGATAAACTCAAATTATTGGGAACATCTAAGTTTGAATTGAAGTAAAATAAACACTATCCATTTAAACAAAAAGGGGGACAATCTGAAAAGATTGCCCCTTTTTTACTTTTGTAACTACGGTCAAGCCGCACTTCCAATTATTTCAGTGACCCGACCATGTCTTCGGGTTTCACCCATTCGTCGTAGTCTTCTGCCGTTACATACCCTAGGTTAATGGCTTCTTCTTTCAAGGTTGTTCCATTTTTGTGAGCCGTATTGGCAATTTCGGCAGCTTTGTAATAGCCGATCTTTGTATTTAAAGCCGTAACCAACATCAATGAGTTGTTCAAAAGTTCTTTGATCACATCGTGGTTAGCTTCTATTCCCGAGGCGCAATTGATATCAAAACTTACGCATGCATCGCCCAAAAGCTGTGCAGATTGTAATATGTTAGCAGCCATCATCGGCTTGAATACATTTAATTCGTAGTGTCCTTGGGTTCCGCCTATGGTCACGGCAACATCATTGCCCATAACTTGCGCACATACCATGGTAAGCGCCTCGCATTGCGTAGGGTTCACTTTACCAGGCATAATAGAACTTCCGGGCTCATTCGCCGGGATAATGATTTCTCCGATGCCCGAACGAGGTCCTGAAGCCATCATTCGTATGTCATTGGCAATTTTATTTAACGATACCGCCAATTGTTTAAGTGCCGCATGGCTTTCAACAATAGCGTCATGGGCAGCCAAGGCTTCGAACTTGTTTTCGGCCGTCTTAAAAGGAAGGTGGGTAAACTTTGCAATGTATTCTGCAACCAGCACATCATAGCCTTCAGGTGTATTAAGACCTGTGCCTACAGCGGTGCCGCCTAAGGCCAATTCACTAAGATGGTCCAATGAATTTCTCAAAGCCCTTAGTCCGTGGTCTAATTGTGATACATAACCTGAAAATTCTTGTCCCAAGGTTAGGGGAGTGGCATCCATCAAATGGGTACGGCCAATCTTTACGACTTTCGCAAATTCCTTTACTTTTTTATCCAAAGTATCCCTTAGTTGCGTAACTCCGGGAATGGTCACATCTGCAATCTTTTTATAGGCCGCAATGTGCATACCGGTAGGAAAGGTGTCGTTCGATGATTGTGATTTGT
Organism: Kriegella aquimaris; assembly: GCF_900103215.1. Lineage (GTDB taxonomy): Bacteria > Bacteroidota > Bacteroidia > Flavobacteriales > Flavobacteriaceae > Kriegella > Kriegella aquimaris. The sequence continues at coordinate 257,596 of NZ_FNGV01000003.1, read as the reverse complement.
TTACGTCATCGTTCGGCTGAATTGTTTTTTCTCCTTCACCGATTACTTTTCCAGCAATTTCATGTGCACGGTTAGCAATAACTTCATTGACATTCATATTACTTTGGGTGCCGGATCCAGTTTGCCAAATGACCAGTGGAAATTGATCATCGAGCTTGCCCTCTAATATTTCATCGCAGACTTGAGCAATCAAATCCCTTTTTTGTTCTGTCAATACGCCTAATTCACAATTGGTATAGGCGGCAGCTTTTTTTAAATAGGCAAAACCGTATACCACGTCTAAAGGCATCGATGCCGATGGGCCGATTTTGAAGTTATTTCGAGAACGTTCTGTCTGTGCTCCCCAATATTTATCGGAAGGTACTTCGACCTTGCCCATGGTATCTTTTTCTATTCTGAAACTCATTTTGATGTGTTTTTGTTACCGCTGCAAAGGTAAGGCATTGACGAAATTATTTTGGGAAAGCCTAAATATTTTGTCTTTTTTTTTAATTTGATTTGTACGTTTCCCAATTTTCAAACTATCTTTGTAGTATTAAATAATTTAGCAGATGTTCGATTTTGACCAGTATTTGGGATTTATAGCTTTCTTAACCATATTATCAATTGGTTTTTGGCTGATGATTTTTTTGTTGATGTTCGTTGTACCTTATTGGTTAGGCGGTAATCTGTTGGAAATGTATAAAGAAAGACGCGACGCGAAAAAAGCCAAGCGAGAAGCATAAAAAAAAGAAGCCTTTAAGGCTTCTTTTTTGTTTTTATAATATATTATTGTTTTTCTATCCTTCAAATTCATCATCACCACCGTTATTGTCATTTCCACCGCCTCGACGGTTGCCATTTCTTTCTTTAGGTTGATTGAACCTGTAGACGAATGACATATTTACCGATCTTCTTCTAAATTGGAATTCACTGCGCGAGGTAAAAAATTCCGTTTCGGTATATGATCGTCTTTTGCCTGAATTCAGAAGGTCGCTAACATTCATTCCTATCGTTCCGTTGTCTTTCATAATATCTTTGCTAAAAGCCAAGCTTAGAAAGAACATACTCTTACTTTCGGTCTGTGAGTTTTGAGTGGGCCCTCTATAGAAAGCATTGGTCTGCCACTCTACTTTGGCGGGAAGCGACACTTTTGAGCTGAAACGACCAAACCAACTGGTGTTGTCGGTGCCATAATCAATTCCGTTGAAGACACCCTCAGTAGAAAATTTAAAAAAGTTAAAGCTCGTATTCAGACGCAACCATTTCTTGGGGTTGTACATCAGCGCCGCCTCGGCGCCAATTCTTTCATTTGTTGAAAGGTTAATGGGCAAAGAACGGATGATTTCTATACCATCTGTAGTCGTCTGACCCGTACTTTCCTGAATTCTCTCAAAAGAATCAGTTTCTTTTTGATAATAAACCGACGAGGTCAATGTTATTTTATCCCATCTTCTCAAATAACCCAGGTCGAACGCATTCGAGAATGCAGGATTCAAATCGGGATTGCCTTGAAAAATATTGGTCCGACTCGAACGTGAAGGAAAAGGATTTATATATCGTCCTCTGGGCCTATTTATTCTTCGATTGTATCCCAAAGAAACATTTTCCATTTCATTCAGTTCATAGATTAAATTTAAGGTAGGAAAGAGTCCTAAATAATTCTTGTCAAAGTCAAGGTTAACATCAACACCATATTGTTCTTCGATAGCATTACTATCAAAATCTGATTCTACTTTTCCTTTCAATTGTGTGTTTTCCAAGCGCAGCCCCAATAGAAAAGAGAACTTACCCATTTTATTACCATACTGCGTGTAAAGTGCGTTTACGTTTTCGGTATAGGTGAATTTATTAGTGAGCCCTTCGTTGGTAACGAATTGATTGGTGGCCTGATCAAGTGAATCCAGTTTATAGTCGGTTACCTGATTTTCAAAATTGCCACGGTATCCAGCTTCAAATTGTGCGTCTTCCATGGGGAGCACGTAATCTGCCTGTATTAAAAATTCATCTTGAACTTCATTTTGATAAACATCTTCTAGAACGATAAGCTGTGTATCAGGAAAGGTGTTTCGTTCTTCTATAATGGAGGTTTCGACTTCCTCCTCGTTTGAATATTGAAAATCCGCCGTCAGTTTATGTCCGTCATCATCAAAGTTGTTTATATAATTTAGGGAAAGTTGGTAACTGTTGTCGTCCTCTGTCTCAACTTCTTCGCGAAAAGTACGGCTCTCCAATAGGCTTTCATTGAACCGTTCGTTTGTGTTTTCGGTCAGGTCGTCATCATCTGAAAATCGCATAAAGATGCTTCCCGTAAGTGAAGATTTTTCGGTTAAAAAATACTCCATACCCAGATTAATATTGAATCCCCTGCCTAGTCTATTGTAAATTCGGTCTTCAATTACTCTGTCAAAACTACCTGAAGTATAGGTGTTGTCGAAAAAAGCATTCCCTGGAGCATCACGGTATCGATAACCCAAAGTGTTAAATATATTGTAATTGTCGGTACGAAGATTACTGTTCAAAGAAATGCTACTACTAGTAGGATACCCGGCATTTACATTTAATGATCCATTAAAGCCTAGGGTCTTTTCTTTCTTAAGTACAATGTTTAAAATACCCGCGGTTCCTTCGGCATCGTATCTTGCTGACGGACTAGTGATGACTTCTACCTTTTCAATAGCATCAGCGGGCAATTGACGTAACGCATCGGTTGAACCAAAACCAGCTATCGCAGAGGGTTTTCCATTGATAAGAATTCGCACATTTTCATTGCCCCGCAAGCTTATTGCTCCTTCGACATCAACACTTACCGAAGGTACATTGTTTAGGGCATCACTAATAGTGGCGCCACTTGTGGTAAGGTCTTTTCCAATGTTATATATTTTTTTGTCTAAACGAACTTCAACGGTGGTCTTTTCGCCAACCACTTCGACTGCGTCAAGCTGTTCTACATCTATGCCCAACTTAATTGTGCCTAAATCAGTAGATGTAAGAAATTCTTGTTCGTTCTTTTGATACGTTTTGTAGGATATGTATTCTACCCGTACTTGATAAGTGCCGGGGGCTATTTCTACATCGAACTGACCTTTCTCATTGGTAATACCTCCTGTTACTTTAGTAGGGTCATTAATGGGGCGTAACACCAATGTGGCATACTCTAAGGGATCCCCGTTATCTTTATCTAAAACTGTTCCGGTAATTTTTATAGATTCTACATCTTGTCGTTGGGGTCTTTGAGCGATGGCCGCAAGTGAGATCAATAGTAAGACAAGTGGAAACAGTTTTTTCATATTTTAGTTTTTAGGTTTTTTCTTTTTACGTTTTTTTTCTTTCTTCTTTAGTTTATTTGTCTTCTGAACTCCGTTTTTTTGAAGTTCGACAAAGGCCTCATATTTTTCTTCGGACAATCCTGATTTCAATTCAGCCGTCTGTTCTTCAGTAATCTTTTCCATGGCCTCTCGAGTTTTGTCGGGAGTCAATTCCAAGATTTGCAATTCAATCCGCTTTTGAACATATTTTTTCAAAATCGAACTTAAGACCGCGGTTTCGAAATCGTTCAATTCCAAAGCCTCTGTTATATTGGGCATTTCATCGTCTACAATTTGGCCAGCGGTTTTTGGTTCAGGTTCTTTTGGTGCAGTTTCTGCCTGCGGAATGGCATTTCGCTGCCTCCCGTAACCATATCCATATCCGCTACCAGAACCATAACCTCTTCCACCATACCCATATTGAGCCTGTAATTCAGCTCCTGCAAATACAAGTGCCAAAAATGTTATTACGAATTGCGCCTTTATTTTCATAACGCTATAGTTTTATTGATTAATAAAAGTGATGAAGGTTTAACCGTCTTTGGTTAAAACTTTGTTAAATGAACATTACTGTCAAGACTGCAACAAATGTACCATTTTATCAAGATTGAATATTTAGTTCTTTTGAGATCGATTAATTAGATGATTTTGTTGATATTTTCAACAGGTCTCCCGATAACGGCTTTGTTGCCGTTGATTACAATTGGTCGTTCGATTAGTTTTGGGTATTGGACCAAGGCATTCAATATTTCCTCATCTGATAATGACTTTCCGCGGAATTTTTCTTTCCAAATAGCTTCATTTTTTCGTACCAAAGCTTCCGGTGCGATACCAAGATAACCAATGATTTTTTGAAGTTCTTCTTTGGAAGGCGATTCCTCTAAATATTTGATTACTTCAAAATCCTTACCCGTATTCTCCAACAGATCCAGACCTTGTCTTGATTTACTACATCTCGGATTATGGTAAAATTTTATCATTATTTTCTGTTTTTCACGTTTTGAAGGTGCTGCAAACTATATGTTTTCTAACATTTTACCCCTGAAAGAATTAAACTTATTCCTCCTCCTTTTGTCCCATCATCATCAAATAGGCTTTTAGAAACTGATCTAGATCTCCGTCCATGACGGCATCGACGTTACCCGTTTCTTGCGCCGTACGCACATCTTTGACCAATTTGTACGGATGCATAACGTAGTTTCGTATCTGTGATCCCCATTCGATTTTCATTTTAGAAGATTCTATCTCTTCCCGGGCCTCCATCTTTTTGCGCAATTCAATTTCATATAGTTGTGATTTGAGCATTTTTAAAGCAGTAGCACGATTCTCATGCTGACTTCTAGAGTCTGAACATGAAATCTGTATACCAGAGGGTTTATGTACGAGTTGAACCTTGGTTTCTACCTTGTTCACGTTCTGTCCGCCGGCACCACTCGAACGGGCGGTCGTTATTTCGATATCAGCGGGGTTCACATCAATTTCTATGCTATCATCTACCAAAGGATATACGTAAACCGAAGCGAACGAAGTATGCCGTTTGGCATTACTGTCAAATGGGGAAATTCGAACGAGGCGGTGTACGCCATTCTCGCCTTTAAGCCATCCGAAGGCAAATGCGCCATCAATTTCAAGGGTTACGGTTTTTATGCCAGCAACATCACCGCCTTGATAATTAAGTTCTTTTACTTTATAGCCGTTCTTTTCACTCCACATCATATACATGCGCATGAGCATAGCTGCCCAATCACAACTTTCGGTACCACCGGCACCGGCCGTTATCTGAAGCACTGCAGTCAGTTCATCACCTTCTTCTGAAAGCATGTTCTTAAATTCAAGCTTTTCAATAAGGTTCAATGCTGCTTCGTATTGTTTTGTTACTTCGGCTTCGGAAATTTCTCCTTCTTGCTGAAATTCTAGCAATACTTCAAGGTCTGTTACAGAATTCTTGGCCGCGTTAAAATCATCCACCCATTGCTTTTTCGATTGGATGAACTTCATTTGTTCCTGAGCTTCTTGTGGGTTGTACCAGAAATCGGGTGACAAGGTTTTCTCTTCCTCGTTCTCTATTTCAATTAATTTGGCATCAATGTCAAAGATACCTCCTTAACGCACCAAGGCGATCAAATAGACCTTTATATAGGTCCGTAGTAATTATCATACTCTTAAATTTTGCTCAAAAATAGCTTTCTTTTTTTGTATTTGAAGTGTTCCGAGCAAATGTTTTATCAGCCTTATTGCTGACTGGAAACTTGTATGGAGTGAATGGTTTTGTTTTCGCCGGTAGTATGCAAGACGCCCTTTAGTGGAGAGCAGTCATTATAGTCATTGCCATGTGCTACTTTGATATGGTTAGAGTTGGCAAGTATGCCATTTGTAGGGTCGAAACCTACCCAGCCGACCATTGGTATATAAGCCTCGGCCCAAGCATGCATTTGTGAATCTCCGAAAAAGCCATTTCCCTGATGAAGATAACCTGATACATATCTGCAAGGAATACCGTTTTGTCGTGCCAATGCACAGAATAGGTGTGTGAAGTCTTGGCAGACACCTTCTTTATGGGTAATGATTTTTATGAGCGGCGTGCTTATGTCGGTGGTACCCACTTTGAAATGAATTTGTTCAAAAATCCAAAGGTTTAGCCCTTGTAGGTTTTCAAAAATTGATTGTTTTAAATCAAATTGAAATAAACCCTCGCTAGTCGAAGGAATGGAGGTCAAAGGAGTGCTACGTAGAAATTGTTCAAAATCGACCCTAAAATCTATAGTTTTGGTCTTTTCATATCCTTCTTCGATATTGGCCGTAATTTCGAAATCGAACGGGTTTACTTCTCTTTTTATTAATTTAAAGGAAGCTTCAAACGCGACGGTTTTGAATTTTTCTTTGGTATGTATCCGTATGGTTCTAAAACCGAACCCATTGATGGAATACTCAATTGGAGCATCGAGTGAGTTGGTGAAGTCGACACCCACAAATTCTTGGGTCTTATTTTCTTCAGGAATAATCAAGAATTGCCAATGAGCTCCGTTCACCCATGTTTCATACTTGTTTTCTGCCTTGTAGACAATCGAATACTCTAGATTCATGTTTGTTGTAAAGAAATGCTAAGGTACGGCATATCACGAACTTTAATAATTAAAAAATTCTTTTTCCATCTTTTGGCTAATCTTGGTCAGATTATTTAAAATATTTTCAATGAAGGATTGTATGTCTTCTTCGATTTCTTCTATGTATTTGTATTGAAATTCTGCTCTTACCTTACCCACCAAAAAGGCTGTTGAATTCTTATTATAGGCTTTGCTCGGGTCTAATACCCTTATGTGGTTATGCACCTGATTAAGGCTGTTCATTATAGATCTTGGGCAATTCGGATTGAGTATTAAAAACTCCAAGGTAGAAATGCTGGTCGGCGTTTTTTTGTAAAAGCGTCTCATCATGTCATATGATTCGGTACATTTCAGTAGAGTGGTCCATTCAAAACTATTACTAAATTTGTCTCCATAACTGCCCTGTGCTAGCAGTGCGTCATTGTATTTCGTATTGATGATACGTATTATCTGAGTGGCGCGTTCAATATTTATTCCCATCATAATGATGGCATAAACAGAGTCGTGCAATAGGGTGCCGCGAATTTTTCCACGTAGAATGGCAGTCATTTCGGTGACGTTCACCGTAAAATCATAGAGACCATTTTTAACGAATTTATCAACAGGGTAGTTGACCACGAAATGATAGAATTTATTGATAGACTCATATAATTCGGTAGAAATAAGATCTCGGGCGCTATTTGCATTTTCCCTGGCATTTCTTATACTATTGATTACGGAATATGGAAATTCGGAATCCAATCCTATTTTATAAAGTGTATTTTGTTCATTCAATTGTTCTGAGTCCTCATTTACGTGTTCGCCTACCATGAACATCATCGAGCGCAGTACAAACTGTCTCGAATGAGACAGTTCATGCGGTGCATCCAATGAAGAAAAATAATTTACGTTCATAAAACGTGCAATATGTTCAGTGCGTTCAATGTAACGCCCCATCCAGAAAAGATTGTTTGCAACTCTAGCCAGCATATGTCTTTATTTTTTTAATACCCAAGTGTCCTTTGAGCCACCACCCTGTGATGAATTAACGATTAGGTTCCCTTTTTGCAAAGCCACTCTTGTTAGTCCTCCTTTTAATACGAATTCTTTGTCCTTACCCAAAATCGTGAATGTTCTTAAATCAACGTGACGCTGTTCAAAAGATTCACTATCCTCAATATAGGTGGGGTGAACTGAGAGTGACATAATGGGTTGTGCCACATATTTTCGAGGATTTTCCTTCACTTGTATTTTTACTACCTCTATTTCTTTTTTTGTCAATCTGTTGCCGATTGAAATTCCATAGCCACCTGCTTCATCTACAGGTTTGATGACCAGTTTATCGATATTTTCGAGAACGTAATTCAATTCATCAGGTCTACTGCAATGGTATGTCAGTACATTGTTTAATATAGGTTCCTCATCGAGATAATACTTAATGATTTCCGGCATATATGTATATACGGCTTTATCATCGGCTACTCCCGTTCCTGGAGCATTGGCAAGCGTAACATTACCTTTTTTATAGGCTGCGAACAGGCCTGGGACTCCCAATGTTGAATCAGCACGGAATTCAAGAGGGTCGAGAAACTGATCATCTATCCTTCTGTAGATTACATCAACTTTTTCTGGGCCGTGAATCGTTTTCATGTATACAAAATCTTTTTCAACAAAAAGATCGCGTCCTTCTACAAGTTCTACCCCCATGGTTTTGGCTAGATAGGAATGCTCAAAAAAAGCAGAATTGTACATACCGGGGGTGATGACCACACAGTTCGGGATATCGACTCCCTTGGGCTTGGTGCTTTCTAATAAGTCTAAAAGGTTTTCGGCATAATTGGTAACGGAATATGCTTGATAATGATTAAATACACCAAACAATGCTCTTTTTAACGCTGTTCTGTTCGAAATGACATAACTAACCCCCGAAGGACAGCGTATATTATCTTCGAGCACGTAATAAGCACCATCGTTGTGTTTAATAATATCGGTTCCGGAAATATGGTTGTAAATTCCGCCTGGTGGATCTACATCGATCATCTGGTGTAGGTAATTGGCCGAAGAACTAATGAGCTCCATCGGAATTATTCCTTGTCGTATAATTTTTTTTTCATGATAAATATCCCAAAGAAATAGATTCAAGGCCTTGCTGCGCTGAATCGCCCCGCGCTCAATAATGTCCCATTCCTCGGGGTGGATTATTCTTGGAAAAAGGTCAAAAGGAAAAATTTTCTCCTGTGTCTTCTTTTCATTGTAAACTTGAAAGGTGATGCCTTGATTAAAAAATGACGCCTTGGCCTTCGAATTTAAGTTTACATAATCTTCAATGGAGTGTTTTCCATAAAGATCAAAAAGTGTTTCATACGTTTTTTGTACGTTTCCATTTTCATCAAAAATCTCATCATACAAAGATGGGTTTCTTTCGTAAGAAGAAAAGATTGTGGTATCATCGTGTTTCATCTTTATTTCTTTTCACAAAAGATACTGGTTTTTGGTGACTTTTGCACTGAATATTCTTTAATAAAATACCTTGTTTTCGGGGTTTAACGTAAAAATAAAAGCTCGATATTATCGATTACGATGTTTCATTCTTAAGACATGATTGATGTGATATTTCGTAGGTTTTATCTAATTTAGGCGATTAACAAGTTGTGTTAAATAGAAGTTTAGGACTAAAAAAATCTACAATTGAAAATAAACGTGATCAGCGATACGGTGACCCGCCCGTCACAACCCATGTTAGAGGCCATGATGATGGCGAAAGTTGGTGACGATGTCTTTAAGGAAGACCCATCAGTAAACACTTTGGAAGAGAAAATGGCTGCCTTATTCAATAAGGAGGCGGCGCTCTTCTTTCCTTCCGGAACGATGGCTAACCAAACGGCGATTAAATTGCATACCCAACCAGGGGAACAGTTGGTCTGCGATAAATACGCACATGTCTACAATTATGAGGGTGGGGGTGTAAGTTTTAATAGTGGTGTTTCTTGCAAATTGGTCGATGGGTACCGTGGAATGATGACATCCGAGCAAGTAGAGGCCGCTATCAACCCTCCCGATTTTTATCATAGCCCACTGACTTCTTTGGTCTGTATTGAAAATACCACCAATAAAGGAGGAGGGGCTTGTTGGGACCGGCAAACGCTAACTCAAATCAAAGCGGTTTGTTCAAAGTATAAACTGGCCTATCATTTAGATGGCGCCCGGTTATGGAATGCGTTGGTCGCAAAAAATGAATCTCCAGAGCAGTATGGGGCTTTATTCGACACCATAAGTGTCTGTTTAAGTAAGGGATTGGGTTGCCCTGTAGGTTCTGTCTTGGTGGGGTCTAAAATGATGATGGAGAAAGCGCTAAGAATACGAAAAGTATTGGGAGGAGGGATGCGTCAAGCAGGGTATTTGGCTGCAGCCGGAATTTATGCTTTGGACAATAATATTCATCGACTTACCGAAGATCATCGGCGCGCATCAGAAATAGGAGCTGTGTTAAAGGAGTTGGTCTTTGTTAAAAAAGTGGAACCTATTGAAACCAATATTGTTATTTTCGAAATTGATGAGGCGGTTATGAGCGTCGATAAATTTCTTCAGAAATTAAATGAAAAGGATATTCATATTATTGGAATGGGAGAAGGGAAACTCAGAATGGTCACACATTTAGATTATACCGAAACCATGCATGATGCACTTTTGTCATTTTTAAAAGGATTATAATTCTTTTAAGGTGTCAATTGTGGCAATGCGGTTTTTTAGGTTTTTAATGCCGTTCTCCATTCCCGCTTCTGAGGAATACAATTGACTTTGCCCGATTAATTCGCCCTTAGTGTTCTTTAGGTTGAATAGAAATTTACCTTCATGGTTGGTTTTCCGTTCGAAGACGTTTTGAGCAGAAGTAATTTTAGGCAATTCTCGGGCGCTATTCTTTGCCTTATTTTCATCAATAAACAGTATACTATTAAGCAATACATGGCCGCTTTCCGATGTTATCCGAAACCTGTATCCGCTATTATTTTCTTTTGTTAGTTCTATCATTTGCGAAAAGCTTTTTCTAAAGATATTGTTTATTGATTTCTTAATCAATAGTCAGGCCTCTTTTTATAATATCAGGTAAATCGACCTGATTTTTGTGAAAGAAGCTTAAAAAAAGGGTTTCTCTATTAAGACAAACCCCGTACGTTCCCTTTTTTGAATATCAACTTTTTTTCCGGTACTTGTCAAGTAGCGCCAGATGTTTGCTTATCTCCCCGTTCATACTATAACCAGAGTGCTCATCCAATTCATCTCCTTGTGAATCTAGAATTTTAAAAAGAGGAAATATCCCCCTTTTATTGAGTTTGGGTAATAATTCTTTGTTATGTTGTAATTGCTCGGGGGTAAGCAGCTTTTTGTTTCTAGGCAGGTCAATATATAAAAGGATATAATCGGAGGCCATAGTTTTAAAATCCGAGGTGCTGAACAAATCTTTCTTTAACATCTTACAGGGATGACACCAATCACTTCCGGTAAAATAGACCAATACATTTTTATTCTCCTTTTTTGCCGCCTCCATTGCCTTATCGTAATTGGTGCCCCAATCAGTGCCCGCAACCGAAGATAAATCGGCTTGGGCCATTATGGCAAATGGTAATAGAATTAAAAACAGAGTAAATTTCATTTTTTAATTTTTTTGATAACCGCAACAATCGCGCCGATTTATTTAAATAATGAATCCATCCCTGGAATATTTGGCATGCCTTCCTTGGCGACTGCTGCAAGCTCTGTTTCATTTACCTGTGTGGCTTTTTGTATGGCTTTGTTCAACGTCAGTATCAAAAAGTCTTCCAGTTGATCTTTATCTTGTAGAAGGCTATCGTCAATCTCAATTTGTTTGATTTCCCTATTTGCAGTAATGGTAACCTTCACCAATTGGTCGGCGGAACTTTCCTCCAACGTTACGGTGTCCATTCTCTTTTTTGTTTCCGCTACCTTTTGTTGGGTTTCTTTGAGTTTCCCCATCATTCCCATCATATCTCCGAACATATTCTTGATTTTAAAATTGTGCTCTTCAAAATTACTAAATTGTAGTGATAAATCCATTTCTGAAATGCACTTTGGCAAAAGGCAGTAATCTTTCTTTTTAATATTACTTTTGCTGATTCTTGCCAAAATCGAAATAGCGATACTATGAAAGTAATACCTCCAATTGCGAAAAAGAAACCAAAGAAGTTGATTGTACACGATGACGAACGTGTCGACGATTATTATTGGCTGAATGAAAGGGAAGATAAGGAAGTGTTGGCTTACTTGGAGTCGGAGAAGGCCTATTATGAAGAACTGACCGCTGCCACAAAAAACTTTGAAAAGGAGCTCTTCTCGGAAATGAAATCGCGGATAAAGGAAGATGACTCATCCGTCCCCTATAAGCACAACGGGTATTGGTACGTTTCTCGTTACGAAACGGGCAAGGAATATCCTATTTATAGTAGACACAAAGGTACTATGGATGCTCCTGAGGAAATACTTTTCAATGGTAACGAAATGGCCGAAGGACATGAATATTTTAGTATCGGTGGCATTGCCATCAGTCCTGATAATAAATTGGCTGCCTTTGGAGTCGATACCGTATCGCGAAGGCAATACACCATTCAATTTAAAAATCTCGAAACAGGTGAAATCTATGGCGACAAAATAGAAGACACTACCGGTGGCGCGGTTTGGGCAAAAGACAATAAAACCTTGTTTTACGTCAAAAATGATACGGTAACGCTACGTTCCGACAAAATCAAAAAACATAAATTGGGTACTGCCGAAAGTTTTGACGAAGTCGTTTTTCATGAAAAAGATGATACTTTCGGTACCTATGTGTACAAGACCAAGTCAAAAAAATACATAATAATCGGTTCCTACAGCACATTGACATCTGAATATCAGATACTCGAATCAGATAATCCTGATGGCGAATTTAAAATGTTTTCAAAAAGAAAACGTGGCTTGGAATATTCCATTTCCCATTTCGACGATTCATTTTATGTGCTGACCAATAAGGATAAGGCCACCAATTTCAAATTGATGAAAGTCGGCGAAGATACTACGGCTTCTAAGTATTGGGAAGAGTTCATTCCGCATCGAGAAGATGTGCTTTTGGAAGACATTGATATTTTTAAAGAATATTATGTGATTTCAGAGCGTGAGAACGGATTGAATCAAATTAAGATCAACCGTTGGGACGATACCGAAAGCTATTACCTTCCTTTCGAAAGTGAAACCTATACCGCGCATGTAGGACGTAATCCCGATTTTGATACAGATACATTGCGGTATGCCTACAATTCAATGACTACTCCAAGTTCGGTAATCGACTTTAATATGCGAACCCAAACAAAGGAGGTTAAAAAGGAGCAAGAGGTGCTCGGGGGCAAGTTCAAAAAAGAAAATTATATTTCTGAAAGAATTTGGGCTACAGCTAGTGATGGGGTTAAGGTTCCCATATCGATAGTATATCATAAAGACACGGCCTTAAATGTTAATACCCCTGTACTGCAATACGCGTATGGTTCGTACGGGGCAACTATAGACCCTTATTTTTCTTCCGTTCGCTTGAGTCTTCTAGACCGTGGTTTTGTTTATGCCTTAACACATATAAGGGGAGGACAGTATTTGGGTAGAAAATGGTACGAAGATGGAAAACTTTTGAAGAAGAAGAACACCTTTACTGATTTCATTGATTGTTCAAAATTTTTAATCAAAAAAAAATATACGAGTCCGGCTCATCTGTATGCCATGGGTGGCTCTGCAGGTGGGTTGCTCATGGGAGCGGTGGTGAATATGGCGCCTGAGCTATATAATGGTATTATCGCTGCAGTACCTTTTGTTGACGTGGTGACCACCATGTTAGATGACTCTATACCTCTGACAACGGGTGAATATGATGAATGGGGCGACCCCAATGATAAAAAGTACTATGAATATATGAAATCGTACTCGCCCTATGATAACGTAAAGCCCCAAAAATATCCGAATATGTTGGTTACTTCTGGCTTGCACGATTCTCAGGTACAGTATTTTGAACCGGCTAAATGGGTTGCTAAATTGCGAGAGCTAAAAACAGATACAAATTTATTGCTGTTCGATATCAACATGGATGCGGGTCATGGCGGTGCTTCCGGGCGTTTTGAGGCCCTAAAGGAGGTGGCTAAGGAATATGCCTTTTTGTTGAATTTGGAGGAAAAAATCGAGTAATAAAAAAAAAAGATTAATTTTGTACCTGAATTTGGTCTAGTTCTCAGCTAGGCAGTTTTCAAAACCTAGACAGCTTTTATGGAACATAAGATCAATGCTTATAACAATATCCTAGAACTCATAGGCAATACTCCCCTCGTCAAACTAAACAGAATAGCTTCGAAATTAACGGGAAACTTCTATGCCAAGGTTGAGGCATTTAACCCCGGACATTCTTCGAAAGATCGTGTGGCATCCTATATAATTGAGGAAGCTGAGCGTAAGGGCATTTTGGTAGAGGGCAGTACTATAATCGAAACAACTTCTGGCAATACGGGTTTTAGTATTGCAATGGTTAGTATTATTAAGGGCTACGATTGTATTTTGGCCGTAAGTTCAAAATCATCAAAAGACAAAATAGATATGCTTCGTACAATGGGGGCAAAGGTTTATGTTTGTCCGGCCCACGTGAGCGCCGATGACCCACGTTCGTACTATCAGGTTGCTAAAAGGCTTCATGAGGAAACCAAAGGATCGATCTATATCAATCAGTATTTCAATGAATTGAATATTGATGCACACTATAGGTCTACAGGTCCTGAAATATGGGAGCAGACCAATGGGAACATTACACACCTTGTAGCCTGCAGTGGAACAGGTGGTACAATTTCAGGTACTGCACGTTTTTTAAAGGAGAAAAATCCGAATGTTCGGGTTATCGGGGTCGATGCATTTGGTTCGGTCTTAAAAAAATATCACGAAACTGGAGAGTTCGATTCTAAGGAAATATACCCCTACCGAATAGAAGGGTTGGGTAAAAATTTAATCCCTGGTGCGACAGATTTCGATGTTATCGACGAGTTTATCAAGGTTACTGATGAAGAGAGTGCCCATACGGCAAGAGAGATTGCCAAAGAAGAAGGAATGTTCGTTGGATATACCAGTGGAGCGGTCATGCAAGCTATCAAGCAATTGAACGAGCTAGGTGAATTCAACAAAAACAGTAATGTTGTGGTTATTTTTCCGGATCACGGATCGCGTTATATGAGTAAGATATATAGCGATGCCTGGATGGAAGACCAAGGATTCTTTGATAGCAATAGAGTTGAGGAAACCCAACAGGTACAATTTGTAAAATAAGTATTTGAAGATATCCTATTTAGTAAGAAAGCAATGCTGAAAAGAGTCATTGCTTTTTTTGTACGTTACAAATAATATTATGAATGCTTGTCAAAAATCTATATTTTTGCAGCACGAAGCAACCCAAGTTACATGAGAGACTTATTTGATAGAATAATAGAAAACAAAGGCCCTTTAGGAAAATGGGCGTCACAGGCAGAAGGTTATTTTGTTTTTCCTAAGTTGGAAGGCGAAATTTCCAATCGAATGAAATTTCAAGGAAAGGAAGTTATTACTTGGAGTATCAACGATTATTTGGGCTTGGCAAATCTGCCCGAGGTCAAAGCCGTAGACGCTGCTGCTGCCGCAGAATATGGTTCTGCTTACCCTATGGGGGCAAGAATGATGAGCGGTCATACCGATTTTCATGAACAATTAGAGCAAGAATTGGCTGCTTTTGTTAATAAGGAATCCGCGTATTTATTGAATTTCGGCTATCAAGGGATGGTTTCTGCCATTGACGCCTTGGTATCAAAAGATGATATTATTGTTTATGATGTAGATTCACATGCCTGTATTATTGATGGGGTACGTTTGCACATGGGCAAACGATTTACTTTTAAGCACAATGATGTTGAAAGTTTAGAAAAGAATCTAGAGAGAGCTACAAAACTTGCAGAACATACTGGGGGAGGCATTCTAGTGATTACTGAAGGTGTTTTTGGAATGCGTGGCGAACAGGGCAGGCTAAAAGAAATAATAGCACTTAAGAAAAGGTTCAATTTCCGGCTATTGGTCGATGATGCCCACGGTTTTGGAACCTTAGGAAAAACAGGTGCTGGAGCAGGAGAGGAGCAAGGCGTGCAAGATGATATTGATGTTTACTTCGCAACCTTCGCTAAATCTATGGCTGGTATCGGAGCATTCTTGGCTGCCGATAAAGAAATTATTGATTATTTAAAATACAATTTACGTTCTCAGATGTTTGCCAAGTCCCTTCCCATGATTTATGTGAAAGGTGCTCTGAAACGTCTCGATATGTTGCGTACCCAACCTGAACTTAAAGCAAAACTTTGGGAGAATGTAAACGCACTTCAAAACGGACTTAAAAACAAGGGTTTCAATATTGGTAGTACCAACACTTGTGTAACGCCAGTCTATCTTAATGGAAGTATCCCTGAGGCTATGGCTTTGGTGAAAGACCTGCGTGAGAATCACGGAATTTTCTGTTCTATCGTAGTCTATCCGGTTATACCGAAAGGATTGATTTTGTTGCGAATGATACCAACAGCAACGCACACTCTTGATGATATCGAAAAGACTTTGGTAGCTTTTTCATCGATTCGAGAACGCTTGGAGAATGGTACTTACAAAAAGTTATCGGCCGCTGTTGCTGCCGCCATGGGCGAATAACAAAAATTCAAATATTTTTCAAAAAAAGGGGAAGTCAAGTTATTAGTTAAGTGCTTTACTTTCCCATTACGCTTAATCGCATAGACGAATAGCACATAATCGCTATAGTAAGTCTTTACGGAAAGTAGCCCTGCGCTTATAAACCACTGGGTTAAAATGTTTCCACATTTGTCGAATGGCAATGTTTTCTTCAAGTTCGGGGGTTCGAATACAGTTTACGATTCCCTTTTCGCTAAAAGTCTTGTAGTATTCATTGAAAATGACCGCTGTAACCCCTTTGTTTTGATATTCAGGATGTATTCCTATCAGATAAAAAATAACATCTTTGCTGCGCTTTTTAGCCTTTAATAAATGAAAAATTCCAAATGGGAACAGTTTTCCGTTCGCCTTTTGTAAAGCCTTCGAAAAAGAAGGCATAACAATCGCAAAGGCGATTAGATTATCTTCCTTATCCACGATAAATTTAATATACTCGGGATTGATAAAGCTAATATATTTCTTTTTGAAATAGGCTTTCTGAACTTCAGTAATGGGAACAAATGATGAAAGTTTCGAATAAGTCTCATTGAAGAGGTCGAACATCTTATCGGCCATGGGAAGAACCTCTTCGGTTCTTGTGAAATTTATTTCCCGAAGTCCGTAGCGCTTTTTTACAATTGCTTGCAATTTTGTAAATAAGGCCGGATCTGCACTACTGGCTAGAAATTTGTTTTCAAGATATCCTTTTTCTTTAGTCAGACCGGCATGCTCGTAATGTTTTACATAGTAAGCATGATTATACCAAGTAATCATGGTGCCGATATGATCAAAACCTTCAGTAAGAACGCCTACTTTGTCTAAATTGGAAAAGCCAACTGGCCCTTCCATAAATTTTAATTGATGCTCTTTTCCGATTTCTGCCACTTTATCGAATAAGGTCTGGGAAACCTCGAGGTCGTCGATAAAATCAAACCAACCAAAACGTACTTTCGGAATTTTTTGTTGATTGACTTCTAGATCATTAATAATTACGACCACGCGGCCGACCAGCCTATTGTCTTTGAAAGCCATGTAAAACCAAGCCCGGGCATTTTTAAATGCCGGATTTTTGCTTTTGTCAAAGGTTTCCAATTCATCTTTGATGATAGGAGGAACCCAATAGGGAGAGCCTTTGTAAAGCGAAAAAGGGAATTTTACGAATTGTTTGAAATCAGCCTTGGTGACTGCTTCTTTGAGGGTGACCATACCATACGATTTGTAAGGCCAATATTAGGAATATTAATCAGTATTTAAAATTGTTATAAGCAAAATTATTAATGCCTTTTGGATGAGCTATTAAAAATCGATAGTGCCGTTATCTTTTTTCTTTTTCTCTTTTTTCTTTAATTCGCGTAGCTGCTTTTTTGATGGCCCTAACTCAATATCCTCGGCACCCGAACCTTTTTTGACCTTTTCCTTCTTTTTCATGGCGTTTTTTTGAATGGGTCCGCCATTTTCGCCGGCATTTTGATCTTCAATGGCTTTAGGTGCATCTTGATGAAAATCGAAACGATATGAGGCACCCATGCTTATGAAAACCCGTGAGGGCGTATTTTTGAAACTTGCACCCATATTTACATCAACTTGAAGTTCTTCGTTTAGCAAATGGGCAATACCTCCGCGTAACAATACGTCGGAATATCTATCACTATCGATGCCTTGATGCTCTACAAAAGCACTCCACTTCGGATTTCTAAAGGCGTGTGATAAAGAAATCATATAACTTAGCTCGGGGAAATCCGTTCCTATCCTGTCGTAGGCGATATTAGAAATCAATACAAACCGGGGTGTAAGTTTACTCTGAGTAGCGACCATTCCGCGATATGAAACGGTCGGGTCTCCGACGTAATACGGGTTGTCTCCTAGATTAAAGGTAGCCCCGCCATAAAGTGCAACGGAGGGTATCAAGTTCTTAAACTTAAAACCGTAATTCGCTTTCCAACTATACAAATTGGGTTTGCTTCGCTCGGGATCTTTGTAACGGTCATATATCAAATATTTGAGTCCTAATCTGTTTCTAGAAAAATCTGTGTAAGTGGCCTCGGTGGCCGTATTCATAAAATCGATATTTTGATTCTGATATGTACCCTCGTAATTGATTTCTAATTGTTCTAATAAAAGACCGTATCTCAAAGAGATATCTCCACCCCAAATGTTCGATTGGGTATTTAATAATACATGGTCCTGTTGTTCAAAAAAAGCACCGGCTTCCAGTTGCAGAACGTTCTTGCCGACGGCATAAGCTCCTACGGATAAACCTGGACGATTGGAATTTATAACATCGGTATATTGTGAAAAACCAAGACTGGGGATAACCAGACAGATGGCATAAAGAATGTTTTTCATTTTAGAATCACTTAGGAAAAAGTTCATGAGTGGTTATAAGATTTAGTGATATTTATGCGCACCTTCCTATTCATTTTGTTTTACTAACCTGTACAAGCTTCGGGGCAAAAAATAGAATGCTGAAATCTGATTTGCACGTGAGTCGTACTTAGTAAAACATTACTTAACAATTTTAAAAAATGCGTTTTAATATTATTTTAGGACTTTTGCCCTGATAATACAACGTGAGAATTGTATTTTTGATATATATAATTCAAAATAATATGGCTTTTTTAAAGACGATATTAATTATCTTATTGGTATATTACCTCTTCAAGACGGTAGCAAAATGGTTTGGACCAAAATTGTTCAGTTATGCCGCTAAAAAGACAGAAGCCCATTTTAATGAAAAATTTGGCCAATTTGCGAATCAAAATAAAACTGAAGAGGAACAAATAGGAGACGTAATCATTGATAAAAAATCTGCTCAGAAAAGCAATTCCTCAAAAAAAGTTGGTGAATACATCGATTTTGAAGAAGTAGATTAAGTATTTTAGCACTTCCAACCACCAAAATTATTCATGAAAATAGGTCTTAAAGTATTTTTTGCCCATTTTTTTGTTGCTGTCTTTTTTGTAATTGCCGCCTTGGCATATTTCCATCCCGTACTTCAGGGTAAAGTAATTGAACAGTCAGATATACGACAGTTTACGGGAATGGCCAAAGAGCAGAATGATTTCAGAAAGAAAACAGGGGAAGAACCCTACTGGACCAATAGTGCCTTTGGCGGGATGCCCACTTATCAATTGGGAGCTTACTACCCGCACGACTATGTGAAAAAATTGGATCGCTTGATTCGCTTTCTTCCACGCCCTGCAGATTATTTATTTCTCTATTTTATTGGGTTTTATATTTTGCTATGCTGTTTGAAAGTTGATTATCGGTTGGCGGCAATAGGGGCGCTGGCTTTTGGTTTTTCTACCTATATGATTATTATTTTAGGTGTAGGCCATAATGCGAAAGCCCATGCCATAGCCTACTTGCCCATGCTATTGGGTGGAATAATATTAGCCTTTCGAGGAAAATATTTATGGGGATTTGTTTTGACGGCTATTGCAATGGCCCTAGAGGTAGGTGCCAATCATTATCAAATGACCTATTACTGTATGTTGTTGATTTTGATAATGGGCGTAGTTTATTTAATAGATGCCATCAAAAATAAAGAACTAAAACATTTCTCAATAGCGGTCGTCGTTCTTCTCGGTGCCGTTATCTTGGGGGTAGGAGCCAATGCCACCGGGCTCATGGCTACGAAAGAATACGCTGATTGGAGCACGCGGGGAAAATCGGAGCTAACTATCGATCCAGAAGGTAACATCAAAGAAAATTCCGGTGGATTGGATAAGGAGTACATTACGCAATACAGTTATGGTATCGCCGAATCGTTGAATATTTTTGTGCCGAGGTTATTCGGAGGTGGCAATTATGAAAATCTGGGAGAAAACTCCAAAACCTATAGTTTTCTTATAGATCAAGGAGTTTCCGTGCGGCAGGCACTTCAATTTTCAAGTCAACTTCCTTTGTATTGGGGTGCACAGCCCGGGGTTGCTGCGCCCGCTTATGTAGGTGCTATTATTCTCTTTCTTTTCCTACTTGGTCTGCTCTTGGTGAAAAATAAGGCCAAGTGGTGGCTTTTGGGTGGTTTTATCATGTCGCTGGTACTTTCATGGGGCAAGAATTTCGGAATATTGACCGATTTTATGATCGATTACTTTCCGCTTTACGATAAATTTCGAGCCGTTTCTTCCATTCAAGTGATTTTAGAACTTTGTGCTCCGGTACTGGCTATATTGGCATTGCGGGAATTGTTCAATTCCGAAGTGGAAAAGAATGACAAAATCAATGCACTCAAATATTCGTTATTTGGTGCACTCGGATTGGGAGCTTTGTTATTAATTTTTAAGGGACAATTCGACTTTGTTGGAGCAAGCGACCCAATTTACAAAAGGAATTTTGGCGATGAAGTGGTTTCATTGATACAATTGGATAGAAAGGCTGTGTATAACAGTGACCTTTTTCGATCCTTGATTTATGTACTTCTGACTACATTGGTCATTTGGTTCTATCTCAAGGGGAAACTAAAGGAAACCTTTGCGATTATAGCGTTGGGTATACTGATAGTTTTTGATTTGGTAGGAGTAGATCGGCGCTACGTTAACGAAGAAGATTTTGTTGCGAAACGAAAAATGACGCAACCCTTTCCTGAAACGGCTATGGACCAACAAATTCTAAAAGATGATGGTGTTTATAGGGTTTTTGATCCATCGGAAGGTGTAAATGGCGCCCGCACCTCATACTATCATAAATCTATTGGTGGTTATCATGCTGCCAAACCTGCTGGTCTTCAAGATCTATTTGATTTTTATATTTATCAAGGAAACGTGGGGATTTTGAATATGCTCAACGTAAAGTATGTTATACAACAAGACGAAGAAGGTAATAGTTACCCTGCAATAAACCCCGATGCCAATGGTAATGCATGGTTTGTTCAAAAACTGATACCGGTAACCAGTGCCGATGAGGAAATAAAGGCCTTGGGAAGTTTAGACACTAAAAAGGAGGCGGTCTTTAATACGCGTAATTTCTCAAATATTAGGGCTTTTGATTTTAAGGTCGATTCCACTGCCTCGATTATTCTTCAGCATTATGAGCCGAATCACCTGACTTATGAATCTAGCAACCCTAATACGGGAGTTGCCGTGTTTTCAGAAATGTATTATGCCCATGGATGGAATGTTTATATCGATGGTCAGATTACAGACCATTTCAAGGTTGATTATGTACTTCGAGCACTTAAAGTTCCAGAAGGAAAACACACGATCGAGTTTAAATTCGAACCTGAAATTGTGGCTAAAGGTAGCAAGATAGCTCTGGCGAGTTCCCTTATATTGGGGCTGATTATACTTGGTGGTATCGGATTTACATTGTGGCGTTCCCGTAGGGAAGAAAAAACGGATTCTTAATGAAAAAGGTGCTGATCATCACCTACTATTGGCCGCCTGCGGGTGGACCCGGGGTACAGCGATGGTTGAAATTTGTAAAGTACCTTCCTGAATTTGATGTCGAACCCATCGTATATATTCCTGAAAATCCACATTACCCTATTCAAGATACATCCTTGATGGCCGAAATTCCACAGGGGGTTCCAATATATAAATATAAGATTTTTGAGCCATATCGTCTTGCGGGACTATTATCTTCCAAAAAAACGAAACGCATCAGCTCAGGAATCATTAAAACCAAGGATCCCTCGGTACTCGAAAAGGCTATGCTTTGGATTCGCGGCAATTTTTTTATTCCCGACGCCCGTAAATTTTGGGTGGGCCCTTCGGTAAAGTTTTTGTCGGAATTGATTGTAAAGGAACAGATTGAAACCATTATTACCACAGGGCCACCACATAGTGTCCATCTGATTGGTCAGCAATTGAAAGAAAAACATAATGTGAAATGGGTGACTGATTTTCGTGACCCATGGACATCCATTGGGTACCATAAAAAATTGCGGTTGTCCGCAGTTTCTCAGAAAAAGCACAAGAAATTGGAACGCTCGGTATTGAATGCAGCCGACCAACTTATAGTGACTAGCGAGACCACCAAAAAAGAATTCGAACAAATCACGAACAAACCCATAGCCGTAATTACAAATGGCTATGATACCGGGTTTAAAGGGAAGGTAGATATCGATAAAAGTTTTACCATTGCACACGTAGGCTCTCTGCTTACGGGGAGAAACCCTGAAAATCTATGGAGGGCACTTTCACAACTCGCCTCTGAAAATGCAGTTTTCAGGAATGAACTACAACTGGATTTTTTAGGAGTAGTGAGCCAAGATGTTATGGAGAGTCTAAATCGCTATGAATTAATGCCTTATGTGAAATTGAAAGGATATGTTTCACATGCTCAGGCCGTTCGCAGACAGCAGGGTGCCCAAGTGCTACTTTTGGTTGAAATTGATTCTGAGGAGACAGCGGGAATCATTCCAGGAAAAATTTTCGAGTATATGGCCGCCAAACGCCCTATTTTGGCTATAGGCCCAAAGAACTGGGAGGTTCGTAATCTGATTAATGAAACCCAAACGGGAGAGGTGTTTGATTATAAATCGACAACCCAATTAAAAAATGTACTTTTAGATTGGTTCAAAGCATATAAGAAAGGAGCGTTAACTGTTAACTCGAAGAATATCGAAAAATACAGTAGAAAGGAGCTCACCCGCAAATTGGCCCAAAATCTTTAGGCTTTTATGGGAATCGTTTTAAAACAATCGCTTAAAAATACATTGGTAACATACCTTGGTTTTGGTATCGGGGCCGTTAACGTGTTGTTTTTATATACGAATTTTTTGACCGATGAATATTATGGATTGGTCAATGTGATTTTATCTGCCGCTACCGTTATGATGCCACTTTTAGCATTTGGAGTCCCCAATACCCTTGTCAAATATTACAGTAGTTTTCAAGACGGGAGAACTTCCGATGGCTTTCTAACCATGATGCTTTTATTACCCCTTGCCTTGATACTGCCAATAGCGATCATTGCTTATTTGGCCAACGACGCTATTGGTAATTTTTTAGCACGCGAAAATACACTGGTTAAAGAGTATGTTTGGTATATTTTTCTGATCGGAATGGCCATGGCGTATTTTGAAGTGTTTTATGCATGGGCAAGAATACGAATGAAATCCGTTTTCGGAAATTTCATGAAGGAAGTTTTCTCTAGGGTAGGGGTAACGTTGCTTTTGGTTCTGGTCTATTTTGATGTTATTTCCGTCCTATTTTTTCTAAAAGCCCTGGTCGCACTCTATTTTTTGCGAACGGTTATCATGAAGTTATACGCCTATTCCTTAAGATGGCCTAAGTTGGTCTTTAAATTTCCGCCGAACAGTAGTGAGATTATCGTGTACAGCGCTTTGATTATCTTAGGTGGATCTGCGGCTGTTGTACTTTTAGAAATTGATAAGGTAATGATCAACCAATTCATTGAAATTGAAAATGTGGCCTATTATAGCGTGGCGGGGTTTATTGCTACGGTGATTGCTGTGCCCTCACGTGCGATGCATCAGATAACATACCCCTTGACTGCGGAACTGCTGAATAGCAAAGATGCAGTTGGGCTTAAAAAGCTATATCAAAAAAGCTCGTTGACGTTATTTATCGTATCAGGACTTTTATTCTTGTTGATATTACTGAACCTGAACGATTTATATGATATGCTTCCTGTGGCGTATCGTAACGGTTTTATGATTGTACTTTGGATAGGGCTTGCCAAACTCTATGATGCGGTTCTAGGAAATAACAATTCCATTTTATACAATTCAGAATACTATCGTGCGGTTTTAATTATGGGAGTGCTATTGGCCATTATGACGATTCTTTTCAATTTATGGCTTATCCCAAAATACGGACTTAATGGAGCGGCCATAGCCAGTTTTTCCGCTTTTTTTATCTATAACACGGCAAAATTGGTCTTTGTGAAATTTAAATTTAACATGCTACCCTTTACTTCGGAAACTTATAAGGTCATAGCATTAATGATTTTAGTAGGAGGCTCCTTTTATTTTATACACTTTTCTTTCCATCCAATAGTAAATATAGCGCTAAAGAGTATCTTGATGATTGCCATTTATATTGGTGTTTTATACCGATTTAAAATCTCGGAAGATGTTTTTGGAATACTTTCCAAGTTTTTAAGAAAATAAAGGAGTTTTAATCTTTGATGTTAAACAGTTTGGCAATTTATTGACAACGGCTACGTCTATAAACTTTAATTATTGAATATTATATGCTAGAAGGTCTTAAGCGAATTGCCTTATGTCTTACTACCAAATTAAGATTTTTAACGTGTAGACAGGGGTTTAAGCCGATAGTGATGTTGGTGACTCCATGATAGTCCAATCATTTCTTTCTTTTTTGAATTTTATTTTTAAGCTGCTTAAGTTTATAGTTCGGTTTTCAGGGGAAGAAAAGATATTTGCATTCAGGGTGAGTAAAAGAATATTTCTATCCTGTTCTTCAGACTGAAATTCTAAATAAATAGTTTTTCCACTTTTTTCTTTAATAAAATTTTTGGAAACTATTTGAACAGGCCTATTTAATCTTTCTATTTGAATGCTACTCTTTAGCTTTTTATCTACCAAATAAATATCGGGTTGGGTCAATACAAAAGGTAAATCGGCGAATCGTAATGTAAAATTGCTTCCCGGAAACACAAGGTCATTTAGAACAGAATTGAGCACATTTACTTTTAATTCCGATAGTTCTGCAGTACTCAGGGGTGAATGGGTCGCCATGGCTTTCTTTTATAATGTAATATATGGTAATTTATATTTTAAAATCAAAAGTCAACCCTTACAGGGGTAGATTTGTATGCTTTCTTTGAAAATTGAAAACTAAGTGGAGCTATCTGCACTTAGTTTTCAATTTCAGATAAGAATTAGCTGATAAATAGCTGTTTTATGAGGTGGGATACCATTTATGCCATAGTGCATTGTCGGTGCCTTTTGCAAAAACATCTATTCTTCCATTGCCCCAAGAAACGGCCTCGGGGTCTGAAGATAATGTGCCGCCCAATCGTTCCCAACCGGACCATCCGCCATCATACCATTTATGCCATAAAGCCATGTCATTACCTCTGACAAAAACATCTAATCTGCCTGCGGACCATGAACAAACTGCGGGCCCGGAAGAAAGACCGCCGCCTAACCTTTCCCAGCCAGACCATCCACTGCTATACCATTTATGCCATAGAGCGTTATCGCTGCCCCTGACAAAAACATCTATTCTTCCATTGCTCCATGATACGGCCGCAGGATCGGAAGTCAGAACACCACCTAATCTTTCCCAACCAGACCATCCACCACTATACCATTTATGCCATAGTGCCATATCATTGCCTCTAACAAAAACGTCTAATCTGCCTGTAGACCATGAACAAACTGCGGGCCCGGAAGAAAGACCGCCGCCTAGCCTCTCCCAGCCAGACCATCCACCGCTATACCATTTATGCCATAAGGCCATATCTGTACCACGCACAAAAGTATCTATTCTTCCATTACTCCACGATACGGCAGCTGGGTCTGCGGTAATCACCCCGCCCAATCTTTCCCAGCCAGACCATCCACCGCTATACCACTTGTGCCATAATGCGCTATCTGTTCCTCGGACAAAAGTATCCAATCTGCCTGGGGCCCAAGAACAGGCAGCGGCGCCTGAAGTCAATACCCCGCCCAATTTTTCCCAGCCAGACCATCGGGTAGCCGCTCCATAAATTGATTGTATTCCGGCAACATCATCGGCTTCAAGATTTCTGTGGGGTCCGCCGTAATACGGATACATCAAGGCTCCTGAAATTGTTGAATGGGCCAACCCTAGGGAGTGCCCGAATTCGTGGGCGGCCACCGTCACCAAATCGATGCCCGACGCTGGTAAGTTAACCGACCACGTTTCTGCTTCATCAAAATGTGCATCACCTGCAATATCACCTCCATTTGGTGGTGGATAATAGGCATGTGCCAAAACACCACCCGGACCATCAAAAGTACTTCCATCTCCATGGGATCCGCTAACAAAGCGAATCTTTATATGAGGGTTGCTCGAGAAAGGAATTTCCGTGAAGGTTAGGGGAGTTACGGCACTCCACAAGCCCAAGGCTTCAGCAATTGCCGTTCTCACTTGACCTTGTGTCAAATCCGAAGAAAAGTTTTGAAAACCATAGGTGAGCGCGTTAGTAGGCCATTTATTCCCTTGAGCTACAAATTCCGCCGTGTCGGTAAACCCACAACGCGGTTTCTTCATGAGTTCTAAGGTGGGTTTATCTAATTCTCCGGTAACATCCAATCCGTTCAATTCTTGAAACTTCTGAAGCGCGCGCTCTGTGTTTTGATCAAACTGTTCTTTGTTTTTTGGAGAAGATGGCAAATCTGTTTTCAAGTTCACCCCTGAAAACTCTGCATTGATTTTATCTTCAAAGTAGCCAAACTTTGCAAGATATTGGTGTAAGCGTTCAACATTTACACCTTTAGACCCTTTTTTTAAATTACCTGTTTGAGGTACATATGACTTCGTTGCGGTTTCTAACACCGCTTGCTGAACCGAAATATTTTCCTGTTTTTTCATTTTTTTATGTTTATGATTTCTCATTTTTTAAGATGAATGTGTCAACTGAAGCTTCCACGAACCTGGAATATCAATAGTCTTTAAGTTACTTTGTTCAGTTGTGACGGCAGCCGATTCATCGTTCATGCTACCGATAGGCATTTCGTCATGAGTATCGAGGTTTTGAGATGCAAAAAGGGCTGGTTTGATACCATTCTCCATGTTTCCTAGGGGCATTTCACTATTGGTAGAAGACATCTGTCCGCTAGAATTATCTTGCATGTCATTCATATTACCCGAGGGCATATCGGTGACTGACGCCGTCATCTCTCCGCTAAAATTTTGAGGATTGTCATCCATACTACCTGTGGGCATTTCTCCCTCTGCTGATGGCATTTGACTATCATTCATGCTTCCCGATGGCATTTCGAATCCAGGCATTTCGTTTTCTGAATTAATCATATTATTGTTCATTCTTTTTGATTTTTAATTAATGGGATTAAGAAGTACAGATATTGTTTTACCTACCGAGCTAATGCTTTATGCCGATAGTAATTCATTCCATCTCAATAGTGACATCTAGAGTAGCGGCTTTCAGAGTTTTTATAGAAGGAAATTATGGATATGGAAGTTCTCTGACACAAGTTCCTGCTAAAATCAAATAACTATTTTAGTTAGACCGGTAGCTGCAACTATGCTAATTTTGTAATATTAAGAAGTTGTTAGGAAATCGGGGGCTTACCTATTTCTAAGTTTTTTTGTCTCCTCATACGCACGATGTTTTTAGGTTAAACAATAGTTTACATCGAAATTTATGAGTGCCATTTGAATTCATCTTTTTCAAGACTTTCAATAAGGGAATGTATGCGCATATAGGCACTTACATATTCACATACGCTTTATTTAGGGAACTTTTGGGGCTTCTACGATAGCATTACATCGACCTTTAGGGAGAAGTGTCGACCATAAAGTTATTGCGCGCGTAATTTAGTCTTATTCTTGATTTTTTGACAGAAAAAATGTGTGAATTGTAGGTAATTATGTATAAATGGTAGAGTTTTGAATAAATTTTCCTTAAGCACTGTGCTCGACTTTTCTGATTAATCCATATGCTTTTATGAATTGTTTTTCTTATTATTCATATCTAACCAAGAAAAAAATTGCGTGAATTTTTGTAATGAAGCTTTTGAATTCAGTGCCCTTAGTGCTGTATAATTGGTTCTTGATTTGATTTTTTTCTTTATCCATAATATTTTATGTTAACTTTATCAGCATATTATAATGTATGGGTTTTTATATTAAAGGCAATTTTTGTGGTTCCCTCTGTCGTAATTTTCATGAGCCTTTGAGTAATGTTGTTGTTAAAGTCTATCTTCCTGAAGAACCAACTACCGAAAACAGCAGAACAAAATATACTTTCGGAATATTGAAAGAGGAGACAGTTCTAAAAAAAATCAAGTTCCTTATAGGTATTGGGAAAACGGATGCTTTAGGAAATTACGAAATAAAACTGTCAGATCAGTATAACGGAGGTCCCGTAGCATTTGACATTGAAGTAACCGAGGTGCCACGCCAGAAAGCTAAAATATCCAAGAAAATTCAGTTTACACTTACTACTTTACAACCCGTTTGGAAAGAGGGCGGCGGTGAATCATATTACAATTGGCATTATTGTTTGCCCTTTAAGTTTTGGGCTAGCATACGTACAGCGTTCGACGCATGGATGATTTGTGGTTACGTAAAATCGGCTTCAGATCATAGAATACCCATTGCTGGAGCAAAAGTTTCTGCTTATGATTCCGATTGGATAAAAGATGATTTTTTAGGGACTGTTTCTACCGATAGCTCAGGATATTTTCGAATTGATTATAGCAGTGTCGATTTTAAAAAAACATTCTTATCACCTTTGGTTAATGTGGAGACCCCTTTTTCTCCAATTCCTGGCCCCGGGGTTTATTTCAAAGTGGCATCTAATGAGGGTGTAATGTTATTTGAAGAAAATAAAGCAGATGGTGAAAAAATGCCGAGACGAAACATTCCTAATTGTTTCGATATTGAGCTTTATGTTGATTGTAATGAATGAAATTTTATTTAGGACATTCGAAAAGTAAATGTTGATAAATTTGATAAAGATTTAAAAGGAGTATTTATGAATAGAACAGCGAAATCAAATCAAGACGCTATTTTTTCCCTATTGGAAGAGAAACCAGTGAACTGGCAGTCAGTTCTGGCGGAAGTTATTGCTAGTTTTGATTGTACTACGGGTACAATTCATTTTCTTGAGGGTGGCACACAACTTTTAAAATTACAGGCACATCAAGGTATTCCCGAATTCTTACTTCCCAAATTAGCTATAATTCCAATTGGAAAGGGAATGGCTGGTATCGCTGCCGAACGTCGCGAACCAGTCGAAATGTGTAATCTACAAACCGATAGTTCAGGGGTCGCAAGACCAGCTGCCAAAGAAACCAAGGTAGAAGGTTCGATTGCCGTTCCGATGCTGCTTGATGATACCTTATTTGGTGTTTTGGGTATAGCAAAGCCGGTTCCTTATGATTTCACCGATGAAGAAAGCACTGACCTCTTGTCCATTGGTGCTGCGATTAGCAGAGTCATTAAAAAGGGTTAGAAACGGACAAAAGGTATTCCAGTTTTTTGCCTAAATATTCTCCCAATACCTATAAAAGTAAAACACTATTCATCTAGGCTTACCTTCAATACCTTTATTATCTTTTGGAAAATCATATGGTTGTCATAAACTCCTGTGAATTCATTTGATTGAGGCCCGTAAGCAAAAAGTGGTACCATAACGGCTGAATGGTCTGTCGAAGCGAAGTCACCTTCTATAGAATTATCGCTAATTGAACCATGTGGCAAGCTAAAACCTGAAGTTTCGTGATCCGCGGTTATTATGACAAGTGTATTTTGGTTTTCATCAGCAAATTTCAGTGCTTCACTGATGGCCTTATCGAAAGAAATACCCTCAGTAACGATGCCCTCTACCGAATTTTTATGACCGTAAGAGTCAATGTTAGCGCCTTCGACCATCAAGAAAAATGGCTTCTTTTCTTGATTTAGATGGGTAAGACCTTCCTCGGTCAACGATGCAAGAAAATCTATTGATTCTGTTTCGTCGGCATAGAAAAAAGCGGTACGATTGATTGGCATATTGCCTATTTGAGAAGGAGCTGCCGCAATTTTAAAAAAGCCGTTATTCTCTTCCTTATAATCACCTTTGCCCATAACTAAATTTAGGGAGCTCTTAAAAAGGTCTTTTAAGATGTCTTCAGACTGTGACCGATCGATTTGATGCGCATAGAAAGAACTAGGGGTGGCTCCTGTCACATTATCGGTGGTTATGATTCCCGTTGAAAAACCTTTTTTAGAAAGTATCTCGGTAAGGTTGGCTATTTTTTTTCCTTTTTTATCAGTGCCTATTGCCCTGTTGTTGGTTTTTTGTCCGGTTGACATGGCCGTCGCACCTGCAGCCGAATCCGTCGTGAAATCATCAGCCGATTGGGTTTTTATAAGACCTATACTTTTTAGTTGGGTCACTGATAAGGAGCCTTTGTTTGCCTGTTGGGTAGCTGTTATTTGGGAAAGTCCGTTACCATCTCCAATCAAAAGGATTACGTTCTCAACCGGTTTTTGCTTTCCATCAGACACAAAAGTTGGCGTATACACCGTTGAATAGTCTTTGCTGATGCTGAAAGTTCGATCAGCCAGGGTTTTTAGATAATTGTAACATTCAAAAGGTTTATCGGTATTGATAAAATCGATACCCATACTTGCGAATGCCTGCCACGCCGTTTTGGTATCTGGCGTTCCCCAAAAGCGAAAAGGTTTTTTTAAGGCATGACCTTTTTTGATTGTGTTAACTACTAAAGTGCTGTCGTTCTTGGTCAATCGCCCGAGTCCGTTCCATTTTGAGAATTTTCCGAAACTTAAACTTACTAGGGCAATTTTGTTAGTTATTCGTTCATCATTGATGGGGTCTAAACTTTGGTAATCGAATGAGATAAACGCTGGATAGTTCATATATTCTTCAGGGGTAGGGCGATTTCCAGAGATGACAAAAGAGATATTATTCTGTTGTGTGAGCAGCGGGTATTTTTTTAAAAGGTTGGTTATGGCATCTAAAGTGGAATAAGCTTCCGATTTTATATCGATAAGCAATTGCAATTTAACGTCAGCCATAGAGCCCAACGAAATACTTTGCTGTAGCGGTTTGATATAAAGCGATTCAAGGCTTCGATCTTTCTGAATTTCATCTGCCGAGTGTGCTACGAAAAGTCCCCCGTCTTTTAAAAAGACATCCGCTTCAATTGATGTTGCACCTGATGCTAAAGCATTCCAAAACGGAATGTTGCGATAATAATCATTATGTGAGTGAACTCGATATTGGGTTAAGTCTTGGGCTGCGATTGTTTGGCCCAATACGAGAAATAGGATAAAAATGTGCTTCATTGTGGAAAAATTAAAATTGTAAACTTAATTGAACAGTTATGGTTTCCAGTTATTTATAGGCATCGTAATTTGTCAATGAGCAAATATAAGACATCAAAATAACCGATTTAATTAATCTGATTCTGGCTTTAGGAATAGGATGTGATAAACCATTCTGACTTCCATACCAGTAAAAGGGGGTCTTGCGCTGTGCAAGATTTTATTTTTAAGTGTGATTTAAATTACTAAATTGTAAAAAAAATATAATTATTGTAAATAATTCGTAAAGATATCATAATTATATTGCTGAAAACATAGCAATTCGTTTACACAGATTTAAGTTTTATTTACACTAGTACTACGTTCTTTGAACTTTTTTATTAATTAACTCAAACATTTTTTTATTAACTAACTCCAACACTATGAAAAAACTGAAATTTTTGATGTGTGCCTTCATGATCGGTTTCGCTACCGTTTCATGGGCACAAACTGCGGTGACCGGAACGATTTCCGACGTACAGAACGTTCCTTTGCCCGGGGCAACAGTTCTTGAGAAAGGTACATTGAATGGCACAACCACAGATTTTGATGGTAATTTTACCTTGGAAGTCTCGGATGGGGAAGCCGTTTTAGTAGTTTCCTATTTGGGCTACGCGACGCTTGAAGTGCCTACCAATAACCAAAACACTATTAACGTTCAGCTTCAAGATGACGCTTCACAATTAGATGAGGTTGTCGTTGTGGGGTATGGAACGCAAAAGATCAAAGATGTAACCGGTGCGGTTAAGCGCGTTACCAGTGAAGACTTTAACAAGGGGGTCGTGAATAATGCGGGCCAGCTTATTCAAGGAAAGGCTGCAGGGGTAAATGTCACCTCATCAAGCGGTGAACCTGGTAGCGGTCAGCGTATTGTGATACGTGGACAAGGGACTATCCGTCAAGGTTCTGGACCCCTGTTTGTTTTGGACGGATTTCCACTTGGATTGGCGGGGACTGGATCTGGTGGAAGTCCTTTGAATTTTATCAATTCAGATGACATTGAATCTATCGATGTTCTAAAAGATGCTTCTGCAACGGCTATCTATGGTTCAAGAGGGGCCAACGGTGTGATTATTATTACCACTAAAAAAGGAAAGGCCGGTGTTTCAAGAGTATCGCTGTCTTCTAGTTTAGGGGTCTCTACCCTGACACGTAAATTAGATGTGTTCAATGCCGATGAATTCCGTTGAGAAGTAGCCGCTATTCCTGATAGTGAATTGATAGATGGAGGTGGCAGTACAGACTGGCAAGAAGAATTGACTAGGGCCGCGATTACACAAAACTATAACCTTGTTTTATCGGGCGGAACTGAAAAATTGAACTATTATGCTTCTTTAGGTTTACAAGATCAAGAAGGCATTGTATATAATTCCGATTTAAAAAGAACAAGTGCCAGAATCAATGTAACTCAAAAATTATTAGAAGATCGTTTAAGAATTGATTACAATTTAAATACCACGATCACGGAACAATCTAGAAACAATAATTTAGGGTATACTACAAACCCCACATTTGATGCATATACACCTGATGGAGAGATTAACAACCCATTGAATTGGAACAACCCTCTGTTAAGTAATAAATACAACGGCGATTTTTCAGAATCTCGAAGAATTTTGTTCAATGTATCGCCTTCTTTTGAAATTTTGGATGGGTTGGTTTACAAACTCAATTTTGGTTACGAGAATAACTCTTCCGATAGTGACCAACAAACAATTGCGAATACAGAACGCAATGATTTAGGTAGTTTGAGTCAAGGTTTTGGGAAATACAGAAATACCTTAATTGAAAACTACTTGACCTATACGTTCGATGTGGGCGAACACAATTTAAGTATTTTAGGAGGACACTCTTATCAAAAAACCTTTTCTCGAAGTAGCAATTGGTCTATAGATGAGTTTCCTGCCGATACCGACATCGAACCCCGTAATAACCCGGGCTTGGGTGGTGATCTTAATTTAACGGATAATCGCCCCACAGGAAGTACTTGGGAAAATGAATTGCAATCTTTCTTTGGCAGGGCGAATTGGAGCTTCAAAGACCGATACCTGTTTACCGCAACAGTAAGAGCAGATGGTTCCTCTAAATTTGGAGAGAACAATAAATATGGTGTTTTCTCATCTTTTGCGGGGTCTTGGAGAATTATAGAAGAAGACTTTATGGATGGGTCGATCTTTAGCGATCTAAAATTAAGAGCAGGTTGGGGCCAAACAGGAAATCAAGAAATTCCGAATAAAATTACAAAAGAATCTTTTTCAGTGAGTAACTCCAGTAGTGTCAGTTATCCGATTGATCAAAATGGAGCTTATCCTGTTGGATCGGAGTATACCCGTTTCGCGAATCCTGATATTCAATGGGAAGTTTCAACACAATCTAATGTCGGTCTTGATTTTGGACTCTTCGATGGTAGTCTGACGGGAACTGTTGATTATTTCAATAAAGTATCCGATAATATTTTATTGGAGGTTGTTCCGGTAGATCCTATTGTTCCTGCTCCGACATATTGGACCAATGTTCCTGACATGACCATTACCAACAAGGGATTTGAGATTGCCTTGGATTATGCCAAACGGAACTACGAAGGTTTTTCCTATGCAATTGGAGGAAACGCCACTTTTATTGATAATGTGGTAGAAGATTCTCCTTTTACAATCGTTACTACGGGATCTGCTTCTGGTCAAGGACTTACTGATGCGACCATTAACGGGTTTGTAAGCGGTGAGCCAATAGGCTCTTTTTATATGCAGACATTTACGGGAATCAATTCAGATGGCCGTTCTCAATTTGTCGATAGCGATGGTGACGGTGATATTACCGAAAATGATAGAACTGTCGTTGGAAGTGCCCTACCGGATATGACCTATAGTTTTTACACCAATTTTAGTTATAAGCGATTAGATTTAAATATCAATTTTAATGGGGTTAGCGGAAATGAGATTTATGATCATACGGCCATGGGTAGTTTTTACAAGACCCTTTTAAGTAAATCAAATAATACAACAGCTATAGCGATACAATATCCTGAAGAAAGTATTATAAATTCAGCGGCGGTTTCAACACGTTATTTAAAAGATGGTTCATACTTAAGGCTAAGTAACTTGACGTTAGGGTATTCGTTTGATACAAAAGCTATGGCGTGGGCTTCAAACTGGCTTCAAGAATTACGATTGAGTTTTACAGGTCAAAATCTATTTGTAATTACTGATTATGATGGATATGATCCTGAAGTAAATCAAGACAGTTCAACGAATGGAATTCAATCCTTCGGTATAGATAAATTCGCATATCCAAAAGCGAAAACATTTGTATTCGGTGTAAATGTTTCCTTTTAATAAAAAATAAAAATAAATATGAAAAGCAAGATAAAATTAGCATTGTTGTTCAGCGGCATGTTATTAAGTTGGAATTGTACAGATCTTGAAGAGAACGTTTTAGATGAATCTTTAAATCCCAGTACCGAAGGAATTGATGAGGCCGTGGCAGCTTTGGCTCCTGTTTATGCAAATGCAAATAACAATATATGGCGACATACCAAATACTTTGCCATGCAAGAGATTTCTACTGATGAAGCCATTCTGCCGTATAGAGGTGGTACGGATTGGGGAGATGGCGGGAAATTTTCAGATTTATACCTGCACGCCATGACGCCAGGTAATGCTATCATGAAAGATGTTTGGGAAGGAACCACAAAGCATATCGCAAGAGCGGTAAGTGCTATTAATGCGCTAACCCCATTGACCGAAACGAACCCTCAGGCCGTTGTTTATTTGGCGGAAGCACGAGCAATGAGAGCCCTTTATAACCATATCTTATTGGATGCCTTTGGGTTGGTGTTCGTTAAAGATAATATTGATGATCAATCGGTAATACTTAGGGGAAGCGAAGCGGTTGATTATTTGATCAGTGAGTTATTGGCCGTTGAACCCGATTTGTCCACTACGACCGCTGTGGGCCCGGGTAGAATGACAAAAACAGGTGTTTGGGCATTGTTGGCAAGGCTGCATCTAAATGCACCCGTTTATCGTGATCCTTACGGAACACCTGATTTCAGTAATGCAGATATGGATGCCGTTATACAATACACAAATCAAGTCATCAATTCAGGGGAACATGCCCTTTCTGCTGAATATTTTGAAATATTCGATGATGAAAACCATACCAACACTGAGTTGATATTTGCCATCGATCAGCGTGAAGATTTAGATGGTCATAACCGTATGGCTTATTTCTCAATGTCAGGAGACTTTTACCCGCTTCCTGAATTTCCTAGTGCCAATGGAACAGATGCCGCGGCAATTACATCTGATTTTTATCAAACATGGGTAGACGCCTATGGCGATGTAGATCCGGCAGATGCCGACCCTAGATTCCATAAAGACAATTTAATCAATGAGCCTGGATGTGTGAGTGCAGAGGATTTTGAAATTGACCGGGGTATTTATAGAGGATTTTTATATGGCCTGCAGCACGATCAAGGAGGAGATCCCTTTGAGCGCTGTGAGGGCGATAAGTATGTAGTGGACTTGGTAACAAACCGTAGATCTGAGGTAGGTGACCCGGTGTTTCACTCTTTGGAAGTCGATTTTACGGCCAATAGTTCGCACAGTAGCGGATATAGGGTTGAGAAATATGAATTCAGTAAAACATCCGATTCGGGAAGAAATAAAGGGCAGGCCGACTTGGTCGTGCTTCGTTTTGCCGACATGTACCTTATGCGTGCAGAAGCAATGCTTAGAAAAGGAGATGCCGGTGCTGCTCTCACCGATGTAAATTTCGTCAGAGCTTCAAGAACGGCAAGACATACTGCCCCCGCGCTTGATGCTATGGATCTTGATATATTATACCGCGAGCGTGGCTTTGAATTTTATTGGGAATTTCAAAGACGGACCGATATGATCCGATTTGGAAAGTTTGAGGATTCTTATACCGAAAAAACGAATTCCGATCCCCAGAAACGCGTTTTCCCAATTCCTCAAAGTGCGGTTGATGGCGCCTCGATTCTTGATGGTTACTTGGTTCAAAATCCGGGGTATTAATTAATAAATACTGGTTTTTGAGTTTGTTTGGATAACAAAGACTCCGACCTATTGGTCGGAGTCTTTTATTTTAAAGTTTCTTTAATGCGTTTAGGAAATTCAATTTAAACACGAGCTTATAAGACATTGTAAATAAAGAAAATAGTATTGTAAAAAAATAATGGGCCGCACATATCGTCCGACCCATTACCCCATAGCATGGAAAATTTAGGGATGTCTTTATTTATTGAAGGAAGGTAATTCAACCACATATGAATCTACTGATTTACCATCATCTGAACCGCTCCAGTCTGATCCAAAAAGTACTCTGGTCGCAGAGGGGCTAATTACTGCATGAGGCTCGCCCCAATAAGGGAATTCATTTTCGTCGGCCCTATGGTGAC
Source organism: Kriegella aquimaris (assembly GCF_900103215.1). Lineage (GTDB taxonomy): Bacteria > Bacteroidota > Bacteroidia > Flavobacteriales > Flavobacteriaceae > Kriegella > Kriegella aquimaris. The sequence goes on along the minus strand of NZ_FNGV01000003.1, from coordinate 221,103 downwards.
CGATTCTATAGACTTCGGTATTACCTTTTTCCACCCGGGCTAAAACCAGTTCTTGATCCAAAAGTTTATGTCCATCTTCTTCATAGCCTACCATTGAGGCAGCCACCCAACCGGGATTTTTATGCGACACCGCGGAAATGTGTGTCCCGGTTTTCGGGTAATCATAACCTTGGGCTTCGCTAATTATGGGAAAACATTCACCAGTAACTAAATCATGGGCAATGATATTTCCCAAGCAACCGCCCTGAGGTCCTTCGCCGAAGGCTACGGTAAAATGAGCATCTGTGCCGTCAACAAATTTACCCAAGCAAGAGTGTTCGGTTTTTTTCTCATTAAGATCAAGAACTTTCTTGCCATCGGTACTGTAAACACTTTGACTATGGTAAAAACGTTCGCCGCTAGGGGCAGGCATAGGGGCTGTGTAGTCAACCTCGGAAATATCGAATTCTGTAATTTCATTGGTTGAGATTCGATAATAATATACAGTGTCATTGTCGCAGCGAAGCCCAATTACATCTGAATCCCACGACATCATTTGTACATCATTTCCCGAGCCCAAATTTCCATTACATCCTGTCAATGCTTTAATGTTCGTGAGAATGTCTTTATTTTTAGTACTAACAGCATATTTGATTAGGTCTGCAGTAACTCTATCTAAATAAAAGAAAATGTCGGGATCATTAAAATCCCAGAAAATCTGTTCGATATCATCAGGAACCACATCTTCAAGATTGCGTATGAAGGTGTAATCCATCCCGTTCAATAGTTGGTGTACCCCGTTCGATTGATCATAAAGAATCATATAGCTTTCATCGGCATTCCAAGCTTGAATGGTACTGTACATGGGCTTTATGATATTACCATTGCCAGCATCAGAAATTCTTCTGATGACGGTGCCGAACGAAGGGTCGATGATGGTATCGAGGTAAGCTGGTTTTGCAACATCTTGCATAGGATGCGGAGCTAGATCATTAGCAACAAGTTCTTCAGAGATATCGACGGGTTCCGAAGTGTCTTCATCGTCTGGGTTTTCAGTTTCTGTACCATCATCATCATCATTGGAATTTTCTTCTATAACGGATTCTTCTTTCGGTTTTTCATTGACCAAATCATTCACACAGCCATTAAATGCGAATAGTGGCAATAGCAATGCCACCAGTAGTGTTGTTCTTTTCATTTTCTGTAAAAATTTAGGGTTTAGATAAGTACGCAAAACGTCGGCATGTACTCTATCTTGATATTCCTTATTAACAGAATATTCGCTGAAACGCCATTTTGGTTAACATTTTATTAAGAAAAATCGTTAATGTCAAAAGTTTTTAGGGGAATTGAAACATTTCATATGTGAAAGACGGACTAAGACCCGTGCTTTAATTATTAATACGTTGGGAGCAATGTGCACTTATGTTTAATACCTTTTACTACAAAAGTTAAAACCCCGCAGTAGACGAATCCACTACGGGGCTAAACAACTAACCAACCTAAAAACTATTTTTAATTTCTTCTAGAACTTCTAGCAACCGATGTGCTACTTGAACTTCTACTACTTCTTGCCGGGGCCTTGCTTACTGAATTCCTTGAAGTACTTCTTGTTGATATACTTTTACTTCTGCTAGGAGCCCGGCTTACTGAACTTTTTGCCGATGAACCTCTTGAAGACGAACTTTTTGTAAAAACGCTACGATTTTGTTTTGGCGTATTACTTACAAATCGTCTATCAGAACTTCTACTTGAAACAGCATTGCTTCTTGTTGTTCTTGAACTAGGGGTCTTCGAGACCGTTCGTGGCTTTCTTGATGCACTTCTTACCGAGTTATTATTTACAGGTCTTTTTATAGTAGTCGTACTTCTTGTTACCGTTCTTCCTTTAGGAGAAGAATTACTTACTTCTCTTTTTGTAATCGTTCTGCCCGAAGGGGTATTCGACTTTCGAATGGTACTGCTGCGTACTGTTCTTCCCGACTGGTTTGTACTCCTACTTGTTCTGCTTCTCAAATCAGAAGTTTTGGCATTGTTACGCACTACATTCCTATTTGAATTTTTTACAGTGCTTCGTTGAGTAACGGCTCTATTGCTGCGCACTCCATTGCTACGTGTCGTTACTCTTTTATCATTGCGATATATTGAGGTTCTTTCACGACGAGGACTATTGTATTTATGTATTTTACCTACTTTGGCGTAAGCCTTCCTATAATTATGCCTATAGGGCTGGTAATAGGTATATCTTACCGGGCTGTAATATCTTCTGTAAGGGCTGTTGAATACAAGTGAGAAACCTAAAGCCGGTCTTAAGAAAAACCTATGAAATGGTCTATAAACATAATGTCTATTATATACATTTATATATCCTGTATGGTGGTCATAAATGCCGTTATGATTATAAAAGACATGCATACCGCCCAATCGAAAGACTCTTCCATTTCGATATGATATTTGAACTTCACCGATTTGTGATACGCGTCCATAATAGTCATAATAAACCGGGATATTCTCTACCTGGATTACCGCGCCATAATCATCATATTGCGCATAAGGACTATAATCAAAACCTGAATTGAATGTAATTTTGTTGCGACGACCATTTATGTAGTTGTCGATATAGAAGTCAAACTCACCGTCAGGAAATACGGAAAATGTTACATCATTCTCAATAAAAATGAAAGCGTTGTTATTATATCTATAAGTATTGCGTTCCGCAGCCTTATCTTCAGTATTTACGGCCATGGTACTTGCGGTACCAAAAACTAGCGCTGTAAAGAGGAGTATTAAATTTCTCATGATATAAGGTTTTATGTTCCTGAATGCAACTATTTACATTCGTGAAGTATATACCAAACAGCGTGCCAAAAATATAAATAATATTATAATATACTGATATTCAATTAAATATAAATTATTTTAAGGAAGCATTGAGTTTCCAGAAGATGTAGTTTATCCTTTGGTAGTAGTGAAATCCACCTTGCTAAAGTCAAAAATTACTATTACTTTTTATCGGATAAATTCCTATACGGTTAAAAACAATAAGCCCTAGCGGGCCAATAATTTTTCCTTTAAATAGCGTGCAGTATGTGAAATTTTATTCTTTATTATTTCTTCTGGAGTGCCTTGAACAATAAGCTGCCCACCAGTCGCTCCTCCTTCGAGACCAAGGTCGATAATATAATCGGCACATTTAATAAGTTCTATATTATGCTCGATCACGACAATTGAATGTCCTTTTGAAATAAGGGCATCGAACGACTTTAATAATTTTTTGATATCGTGAAAATGGAGTCCCGTTGTAGGTTCATCAAAAATGAACAAAGCTTTATCCTTAGTGGTGCCTTTGACCAAGAAGGAAGCCAACTTGATACGTTGCGCTTCGCCGCCCGATAGGGTAGAGGATGACTGCCCTAAAGTGACATAGCCCAAACCGACATCTTGTAATGGCTTCAATTTGTTGGTAATTCTGGTTTGACTATGCAATTCAAAGAAGGCAATAGCATCGTCTATGGTCATGTTGAGCACATTGTCGATAGATGCATCTTCAAACTTTACCTCAAGTACTTCTTTCTTAAAACGTTTACCTCCGCATGTTTCACATTCAAGATGAACGTCGGCCATGAACTGCATTTCCACCGTTATTTCGCCTTCTCCTTTACATTTTTCACAGCGACCCCCATCCACATTAAAAGAAAAATGCTTAGCCTGATAGCCCCTGATTTTACTTAGCTTTTGTGAAGCAAACAAATTCCGAATGTCGTCATAGGCCTTGATATAAGTGACAGGGTTCGATCGTGATGACCGTCCAATAGGATTTTGGTCAACAAATTCAACATGTTTGATAGACTGATATTTTCCTTCTACAGAAGTATATTGCCCAGCTTTTTCACCGTAACCTCCAACTTTTTTAAGAATGATAGGATATAACAATTTTTTTACCAGGGTGCTTTTTCCACTCCCCGAAACTCCAGTGACAACAGTGAGCATATTTAAGGGAAAAGTGACATCAATATTTTTGAGGTTATTTTCTCGTGCTCCTTTTATTTCAATAAATTGTTGTGAAGTACGGCGTTTTTTTGGTATTTCAATTTCTTTAGTGCCATTCAAATAACTGGCAGTCAATGAAGAAGACAATAAGATTTCGTCAAGGGTACCGTGTGCAACGACTTCACCGCCATGGGTGCCGGCCTCAGGGCCAATGTCTATTACTTCATCGGCAGCTTTCATAATATCTTCGTCGTGTTCAACCACAATTACCGTATTTCCCAAATCGCGAAGTGATTTTAATACTTCGATGAGGTTTTCGGTGTCTTTTGGATGCAAACCTATACTGGGTTCGTCAAGTATATACATCGAACCAACAAGGCTACTGCCCAAAGAAGTGGCTAAATTGATACGTTGACTTTCACCCCCGGACAAGGTATTTGATTTTCTGTTCAGTGTGAGGTAATTTAACCCTACATTGTTTAAGAACCCTAAGCGGGTTATAATTTCCTTAAGTAGACGAGAGGCTATTTGCCCGTCATGTTTCTCTAGAACGAGTGCATTAAAGAAAGTAGTGAGATCGGAAATAGGAAGTTCGACGAGACCAGAAATCGATTCACCCCCAACCTTTACATAATCGGTTTCTTTTCGTAAACGTTTGCCTTTACATACATTACATTTAGTCTTTCCGCGATATCGGGAAAGCATTACCCTGTTCTGTATTTTGTAACTTTTCTCTTCGAGCATTCCAAAGAAATTGTGCAACCCAATAAAGTGATCATTACCTTCCCAAACCAATTGTTTTTGTGCATCTGAAAGCTCAAACCAAGGTTTGTGAATCGGAAAATCAAATTTGTAAGCCGAATTCACGAGTTGGTCCCTGTACCAACCCATACTTTCGCCCCGCCATGGAAATACGGCGTTCTCATAAACAGAAAGTGCAGTATTTGGTATGACAAGGTCTTCGTCGATACCTATGACATCTCCGTACCCTTCACATTTAGGACATGCCCCATAGGGATTATTAAAGCTGAATAAATGAACATTCGGTTCAAGGAATTGCATTCCATCCAACTCGAAATTATTACTAAAAGGCACCTGTTTTTCGGTTTTCAAATCCTCAATAATACATTCACCTTTGCCCTCAAAGAAAGCAGTATCCACCGCATTGGCCAACCTATTATAAAAGTCTTCATCGTTTTTTGTAATAATCCGATCGACTACGAGATAAAACTCCCTACCTATATTTTCTGGAGCAGCATCGATACGCAACACCTCTCCTTTATATTTTATTCTGGCGTATCCTTGTTTAGAGAATAACTGCAAGGTTTTGAAGGGATCTCTTTCTTTCTTGACGATAATAGGCGCCAACAGCAATAATTTAGTTTCCTGATCGTAGGTTTTGATATAATTTATAACGTCGGTTACGGTATGCTTCTTCACCTCTTCACCTGAAATCGGGCTAATTGTCTTTCCGATACGGGCATAAAGAAGTTTTAAGTAGTCGTAAATTTCGGTTGTGGTGCCTACTGTAGAGCGAGGATTGGTCGAATTTACTTTTTGTTCTATGGCAATGGCGGGAGCTATACCTTTAATATAGTCAACCTTTGGTTTGTCGAGTTTCCCCAAAAACTGTCTTGCGTATGATGATAAGCTCTCAACATACCTTCGTTGTCCTTCTGCGTATAATGTGTCAAAAGCAAGACTAGACTTACCCGAACCCGAAAGTCCGGTAATTACAACAAGCTTATTTCGCGGAATAACCACGTCTATATTCTTCAAATTGTGCAGATTGGCACCTTTGATAATAATATTTTCTTTGGGGTTAACATCTAGAATCGTCGACATACTCGTATTTAAGTTGGCAAAGATACAATATGTACATTTCAATAACGAAAAATGTATAGATGGCATTAATATTGTGTGTATGGCATCACAATTTTTTTGATACCATTTAATTTTTTCTATATTTGAATTCTATTAAACACTAAATCCTAAAGGCCTATAGCATATACAATTACTTTTTAAAAATTAGATTTTAACCCCAAGAACCTCTACTTCTGATAACTATCAGGATAAGAGAACACTAGTTTTAACCAAAAAGTAATTGATATGGAAGCACAGGTAGACGATTCCTTACTTATTAAGAAATATATTAACGGAGACGAAAAGGCTCTGGAAACATTGATTGAGCGGCATAATCAGCGAATAAGTTGTTTTATCTATTCTAAAGTCAATGATCGAACCATTACAGAAGATATTTTTCAAGATACCTTTATTAAAGTCATTCGAACTTTAAAAAGGGGAACATATAGTGAAGAAGGTAAGTTTCTTCCTTGGGTAATGCGCATAGCCCATAACCTAATTATAGATCACTTTAGAAAAAGTAATAGAATGCCTATGTTTCATGGAAACGAAAGCTTTAATATTTTTTCTATTATGAGTGACGAGCAATTGAATGTTGAAGGACAAATTATAAAAAATCAAATTGATACTGACTTGGGTGTGCTGATTGCAGAACTTCCCCAAGATCAGAAAGATGTTCTAATGATGCGGATCTATAGAGATATGAGTTTTAAGGAAATTTCAGAAAATACAGGGGTCAGCATTAATACGGCGCTGGGTAGGATGCGTTATGCACTAATCAACCTCAGAAAGATAATTGATCAAAATAATATTGTTTTAACGAATTAATTGACGGTATACCGAACGTATTGACTTCTTCTGCTTTAGTGGCGTTATTTAGCCAAACAACACTGAACTAATTATTATGGAAGAAATTTACATTAAGAATTCAGAAAAAAATGAACTTATTAAGACCAAGTCTGAAACCATTCAATTTTTATTGAACTATTCAAAGTCTTTAAAAATAACGCAAATAAAAGGACACAAGTTCGAAAGTAATTTGAATTAGTTAAACCCAGTTCTTTTAATATAGCCTCAAAATCATTGGTATTTTGAGGTTTTTTGTTTTAATGGAGTGTATTGTGGGCAGGTTGCAAACCTTTTAGGGTCTTTTCTTCTCTTCTTTTTAGTTGCCCTACTTTCATTTATTGGTAAAACCTTACAATATAAATACTAAAAATTCTGCTATAATCACAGGTGCTCCAGTTTTTGTGCTCTTTAATGAATTTTGAAAATCACGCTACTTATCAATTAATAAAGGAGGTTTGCTTCTTTATCACATCAAATTTGAACTGCAACACATAAAAACTTGATTTATTGTTGACAAAAATGGAAAATGATGGTTTCACATCAAAAAGTAGCTGTTTGACAACATACTTTTTTTCTGTCACCCCCTTTTATCTAGTTTTAGATCATAATTAAGAAAACAAAGCTAATTAATCGCTTAAAAATAAATCTAACAACTTAAATCAGCTTACTAAAAAGTAAGCCTTAATCTTAACCAAAAAAAAAGTAATCGGCATGGAACTACAAATTGAAGACTCAGTATTAGTAAGAGATTATATCAGTGGAGACGAAAAATCTCTTGAAATTCTGATCAACCGTCATAACCAACGAATTACAAGCTTTATATACTCAAAAGTTTTGGATAGGGATGTTACGGAAGATATTTTCCAGGATACTTTTATTAAAGTTATCAAAACGCTAAAAAAAGGTACTTATAGTGAAGAAGGTAAATTTCTACCTTGGGTAATGCGAATTGCGCACAATCTTATAATCGATCATTTCAGAAGAAACAAAAGAATGCCCAAATTCGAGGGAAGTGACGATTTTAATATCTTTTCAGTTATAGGTGATGATAAGTTGAATGCCGAAAAGCAAATTATAAAGGACCAAATTACAGAAGATCTTAAGCACCTTATCGAAGAATTGCCAGAAGATCAAAAAGAAGTATTGGTTATGCGTATCTACAAGGATATGAGTTTCAAAGAAATTTCGGAAAACACAGGTGTTAGCATTAACACGGCACTTGGAAGAATGAGATATGCCCTTATTAATCTTAGAAAGATTATAGATAAAAATAGCATCGTACTGACCAATTAAAAGTTGGTCTTTTAAAGAGTAGACAATATTTTAATTTTAGTTGCGTTATCTAATACATAACAATACTATAATTATGGAAAAAATCTACTCTCAACACGAAAATAGGTGTCAACTTGTGGCAACGAGGACAGAAACTATTCAATTTTTATTGAATTATTCAAAATCTTTGCACATTGTAGAGCACAAAAATTTTAAATTCGAAAATATTTTGAATTAGATAAAGACCCGATTATTTTCGGGTCTTTTTGTTTTTAAAATATTCATCCAGAACCTTCTTTCTTCCTATGGTTTTGGTTATAATATCTTTTTCCAAATCCCAGCCTCTTGCTGGGGAATATTGACGTCCGTACCAGATTATCTGTAAGTGCAAGTCGTTCCATAACTCTTTTGAAAACAACCTTTTAGCATCTTTTTCCGTTTGAGTAACATTTTTACCATTGGAAAATCCCCATCGGTACATTAAGCGGTGTATATGTGTATCCACAGGAAATGCAGGTATGCCAAAGGCCTGTGATACCACTACGCTAGCGGTCTTATGGCCTACCGAAGGTAGTTCTTCCAACAAGGCAATGTCTTTCGGAACTTCACCTCCATATTTCTCTATTAGAATTTTTGATAACCCATAAATGCCTTTTGATTTCATAGGAGATAAACCAACAGGCTTAATGATTTCCCTGATTTCAGCTACCGATAATTTTATCATGTCGAAAGGGTTATCAGCTTTTTCAAACAAAAGCGGGGTAATCAGGTTCACACGAACATCGGTACTTTGCGCAGAAAGTAGTACGGCTATTAATAAGGTATATGGATCTTTATGCTCAAGGGGCACAGGAATGGTTGGATATAGTTCTTGAAGTGTTTTTATTGCAAAGTCAACCTTTTCGGCTTTTGTCATTTTTGTGTAGTTTCGCTGTACAGTTTAAAGAACGAATTTAAATAAATTTAAGGAATGACAACATTGAAAGAAGGAGATAAGGTACCTGAGTTTTCTAGTACTGATCAAGATGGCAATAGTATCAATTTAACAGATTATAAGGGAAAAAAACTGATTGTTTTTTTCTATCCACGGGCGAACACGCCCGGATGTACTTTAGAGGCCTGTAACTTAAGGGATAATTACTCTGAATTGCAGTCTCGCGGTTTTGAGTTATTAGGTGTGAGCGCCGATTCTGAAAAAAAACAAGGTAATTTTAAGAAAAAATACAATTTGCCATTTCCTCTATTGGCCGATGAAGATCATTCGGTAATCAATACTTTTGGAGTTTGGGGACCAAAAAAGTTTATGGGAAGAGTGTTCGATGGAATTCACAGAACCACCTTTGTAATTGATGAAACAGGCGTCGTCACCAAAGTGATTTCAAAAGTTAAGACAAAGAACCACGCCGCACAATTACTAGAATAGCGCTGTTAAGTTTCATGGAGTCTTTCTATAGAAAACTAAGATTTCAAACAAAATCCCTATTAATATTCGAGACGTAAAATCTCTCTAGGTTTAATAGGGATTTTCTATGCCTAAATTTTATCCTCTTGTTGCTTGACAAGTTTTCGAGTGAATAGTTTCTTCTCTTTAATTAATTCAGGTAACCCATCAGGCAACATTTCTTCCCATCCATCTTCGCCATTGATCAGCTTTTTCAAGACATCTCTTGAAAAAATATGCATGATTTCGGGGTCGTAATCGATGATGTCCATCACTTTGCCATTGTACTTGAAGAATTTATACAATTCTTTCATTCTAGGATGTACCTTAATATTATTGCTGGTCATGATTTGCCCTGTATCAGGGTTTTTCATTGGATATAAGTATACCTGTAACTCTTTGAAAAATAATTTCCCAAAGGCTTCAAGTATACCACCGCTTAGATGGCGATAGTATTTTTCGTCGAAAATGTCAACAAGGTTATTGACTCCCATGGTCAATCCTATTTTGGCTTTTGTATAATTGTTGAAATACTCCACCAACTTATAATATTCCTGAAATTTTGAAATAAGTACGGTGTGACCCAAGGTGCATAGCAACTCTGCTCTGTCCATGAAATCGTGCTCGTCGATTTCACCGGAAGCTTTTAGATTCGATAGCGTTATTTCGAAAATGACAACCGTTTTCTCCTCATCGACTGCTGGATCCCTAATGAAAATATCATATGATTTTTCAAACATATCCATATTTACCTTGGTCACAGGCCTGAAACTTCCGCGCAGTGCTAAGATGTTCTTTTTATAAAGCATTGTTGCGGGGAGCAAATTATTGCCATCGGGACCGAACATAATGGCATCGGTCATATCGTTCTTAATAAGCTGCAGGCTCATCAGCCTATTGTCGACATCCTTGAAATTCGGACCGGAAAAATTAACCATATCTATTTCAATGGTATCCTTATCGATATGATCGTATAAATATTTTAGAAGTTTGCGAGGTTTATGGTATTTGTAGAAAGCTCCATAAATAAGGTTAACACCCACGGTTCCAAGTGTTTCCTGTTGTAAACGGGCCTCATTTTGTTTAAATCGGATATGCAGTATTATTTCATCATATTCCTTTTGATTTGGATCCAATTGATACCGGATGCCCAGCCACCCATGACCTTTGTACCGTTTAGAGAAATCAATGGTTGCAACGGTATTGGCGTAAGAGAAAAACAACCTTTCTGGATGGGTCTTTCTGCTAATTCGTTCTTCCATCAGACGCATTTCATGCTCCAACATTTTTTTTAATCGGGGCTGACTTACATACCTACCATCTTTTTCGGTACCATATATGGCATCGCTAAAGTCTTTATCATAAGCACTCATAGCTTTGGCAATGGTGCCTGATGCGCCTCCAGACCTGAAAAAATGTCTGGCCGTCTCTTGACCTGCACCGATTTCTGCGAAAGTTCCGTAAATATCAGGATTCAGATTTATTCGTAGGGTTTTGGCCTTTAGAGAGGGAATGTTCTCAAATGCGGCTTCCCTTTTTAGGACTGATGTCATTTTCTTAGCTAGATTTTTCTTTTAACAAAGTTACTAAGAACGATGAAGCTATTAAACTAATTAGTTATAAATTTGAAATTAATGAAAAAAGGATTAAAAATTACTTTTTTAGGCACTGGAACATCTCAAGGAGTGCCTGTAATTGGAAGTACTCACCCAGTTTGTCTTAGTACCGACAGTAGAGATAAAAGACTTCGGGTATCGGTATTGATTTCGTGGGACAACTACAACTATGTTATTGATTGCGGGCCTGACTTCAGACAACAAATGTTGACTAACCATGTAAACCGGCTAGATGGCATATTGTTTACGCATGAGCATTCTGATCATACTGCGGGAATAGATGATATTCGTCCTTATTTTTTTAGGCAAGGAGATATCCCCATATATGCACATGAACGAGTGGTGGCTTCACTTCGAAAGCGATTCGATTACATTTTCGCCACAGAGAATAGATACCCTGGGGCGCCATCGGTAATGATAAATACAATTGGGAGTAACCAACCTTTTAAAATTGGAAACAAGACCGTCGTTCCTATTGAGGCAGATCATAACAGGTTGAAAGTCTTTGGTTTTCGTGTTGATGACTTTACGTATCTCACCGATGCGAAGACTGTAAGTGAAGTGGAACAGGAAAAAATCAAGGGAAGTAAAGTACTTGTGGTCAATGCCCTGCGCGAAGAACCCCATCATTCTCATTTCAATCTAGAAGAGGCTTTGGCATTTGTAAAAAAAATGGAACCGGAAACTGCTTATTTGACACATATAAGTCATTTGTTAGGTTTTCACGCCGACGTTGAAAAAAAATTACCAAAAAACGTACATTTGGCCTTTGATAATTTGGTTATTGAATTATAATTTAACAAAAAATGAGAAGTAAAATATTCTTGTATCTATTTTTCTTCATGGCTTTAATTGCCCTATATCTCTTTGTGAGCAGTAATAAAATTATAGAAGCCAAAGATGCCCAACTAGAGAGGTTGCATAATAAAATCGAAAACCTGCAAGATTCGGTACAACAAACCCAGTTGAAAGTGCTCGATATGCAGTATTTTTCTCTGGAAAATAATGATGATGCCCTTGTTTATTATGAGCATCTGCAATTGGATGATCCTTCACGTTATATCGCCGATAAGCTGCTTGAGACCAATGAACAGAAAGGAGACAATCCATTGATTCCGTATGAGGGAATGGAAAGTGACTTTAAAATCAATAAAATAAAAATTCTAAATCATAAGTGGATTATTGCCGATTTTTCCGATGGAAAATATTGGGGCGAACTCCTTTTAAAATATGAACTTAAAGATGACTTAGGTGTTGATTTCACCTTGATAGATCATTTATTATATACAAGAAGCCAATAGTTTTGTGAGTAAAACCGATTTTGACATAATTCATGGGTACCTCAGAATTATATTCATTAAAAAATTTAGATCCTTTCTATAAGCCATTGATTAAAAGAGCGGAAATTTTGCGGAGAAACTCCGTGACCCACAGGAAACTCTTCGTACGTATTGGCAATCCCTAATTTCGTTAAAATGTCAGGTGCCTTTTGCGCCCATTCAGGAGGAATCACCTGATCTACTTGCCCATGGGAAGCATAGATCTGCAAGTTTTTATGGTTCTTTTCAGCATAGCCATCAACTAAGATATTCTTATTGATATAACCGCTAAGGGCGATTACATTATTAATTTTCTCAGGATAGGAGAGTGCTACGGCATAGCTCAGAATTGTGCCTTGGCTAAACCCTAGAAGTGAAATATTTTTTGAATCAAGATTGTAGGTGGTGCAAGCTTCGTCAATAAAAGCGGCAATTTTGTCCCTAGAAACTTTAGCCTGCTCGTCATCGCTCCATTTTCCTTGTTCGGCATCAAAATTAATGGCGTACCATGCATAACCGAAGGGTTCTAGCGGGTAGGGTGCACGAACCGAAATAACACAAAGGGTTTTTGGTAGTTCAGGGGCAAAGGAAAATAGGTCTTCCTCATTGCTTCCGTAACCATGAAACATAAAAAGAACGGGTGGTTTTCCTTCTTCCAAAGAAGATGGCCTAATGAGATGTTCGAGGGATAGGGGGGCTGTTGTCATGTTATCTAATAAAAGTAAACCATTTTTGAAAATAGGGACCGAGTACGGGTACAGACTGTTTTTTTTCGTTTAATGCGCCTAAAAAACCATAGAACCAAAGAACGATGTAAAAAATATAAAGTCCGTACCAGGCATATTCGTTGAACCAAACACTCAAAAAGATGGCAACACCTAAAAAAATAAGATGAAGACCAAAGGCTTGACGAATATGAAACCGGGCAAATTCATTCTCTGATTCTGAGTTCATACTAATGGCAATCAGGGCGCCAATCATTGTCATATAAGCGACGATGGCACTTGTCTTTCCTTCTTTGATTGTATTTATACTCATTTTCAATCGTTTAAACTTATTCTGTTATTGTTAATCGTGCCATAAACCGAGCCTTTTAAAGTACTTTCCAAGAACATACTATTTTTAGAGGTAGAGAAAAGCTGTTTCTCTGTAAAGGTATAGGTCTTATCAGGATTAAAAAGAGTCAAACAAGCTTTGTATCCTTGTTTTAGTATTGGTGTTGCCAAACCATAGCGTTCTCTGCCCTTTGTTAAAATTTCGATACATTTTTCAATATCCAAAAGTTGATTTAGCGCTCCAAAAGCACTTTCCAGCCCTAGGGTGCCAAACGCTGCATTATCAAATTCGACATGCTTTTGTTCGATATTCATGGGATTATGATCTGAAGTCACAAAATCAATGACGCCATCTGTAAGACCTTTTAGAAGGGCCTTCGCATCGCTTTTCGTTCGAAGCGGAGGCATTACCTTGAAAAGAGAATTGTATTCTTCCAATGCTTCGTCGGTCAGGAAAAGATTGTGTATTGCTACACTACAACTAACGTTTAAACCCTTTTTCTTTGCATCGGAAATCAACTTTACCGAATTGGCAGTAGAAATGGTGGGAATGTGTAGTTTTCCACCCGTATACCCGAGAATAAATAAATCGCGAGAAATTTGAAGCTCTTCTGCGAGTGCGGGAATTCCCTTCAAGCCTAACCGTGTCGAAACCACGCCTTCGTTGACAATTCCCTTTCCCGCAATTTTTGAATCTTGAGGAAATGAATATATAAATCCATCAAAATTCTGGGCATACTGCAGCGCTATTTTCACCAGGTTTGAATTTTTTAGAGGACATTTAAAATCGTAGAACGCCACTGCGCCCGAATTTTTCATGTCGTACAATTCGGCGAGTACCTCGCCCGCACCTCCCTTTGTTAAAGTTCCAATGGGATATAAACTAGTGACCTGACCCTTTGCAGCATTTTTAAGAAAAACGATAGCCCCGCTGCCGTCGGGCACTGGATTGGTGTTTGGGTTTAAAATGACATCTGTAAAGCCGCTCTTCGCAGCGGTTCGAAGTCCGTTTGCTATGGTTTCCCGCTCTTCGTAACCTGGCTCACCAAAACTTACACCACTATCGAACCATCCTATGGAAACGTGCAGATTTTTATAGTCGATAATTTTTACTTTACCTGTTCCTTCTATCTTTGGCGCTATGTTCTCGATGACGCCATTCTTAATAAGGATATCCCTTTTTTTTAGGTGATATTCCTTGTTTCCGGCATCAATAATTTTGGCTGATTTTAAAAGTATATCCATTTCGCTCAGATGTGACTAATCATTTTCTTTTATAAAAATCCTAAATCGAATTAGGTTCTATTTTATTTCCCTAAACTCATTTCAAAAACCTTTGGATGAGAACCTCCATCAAGATAAAAACTATGGCTAAAATAATAAACCATTTCCAAAGCTCCTGTATTCGATTGTCGTTCTGCATTTCTTGAAATACAGATGCAACCGATTCCTGTCGAGTTTCAGAACTGATATCCGCTAAATCCAAATAGTCGACTTTGCTCTCGTTTCTTGGGTAATTGAAACTTAAACCTTTGAAAATAATCTCTTTATGGGCAACCTCATATATACCATCTTCGTAAGGGAGGTCGTCGAAAGACAATCGAACTTTGTTGGCCATAGATCGTTGCTTTGGAATAAATTCTGTCGCTCCCTTTGAAACACTAAGGATATTATCTTTCGTCAGTTGTGTTATAATATCTATTTCTGCCGAACTGCCCAAAGTATAGTACAGCTGGTTTACTTTGAGACTATTTTGCCCAATATTATAGAAGCTCGGTACAATCAAAGGCGAATTTTGAAAGTTTGAATTTTGATTTGATAGCGGTGCTGTAAAAATGTAGATACTAGTGTTGCCAACTAAAAAAGGATCTCCGTTATCATATGATAGGGCGGTCGGCAAAAAAGATTTTATACTATAGTAGCTTGAAACTTTTGGGTATTGAAAATTACTTACATTTTTTTCAAATACATTTTGGTAAAGAGGATGTGAAAAAATAATGCCCGTAATATTTCTCTCTAGAAGATTTTTTTTCACAAATGAAGATGAGAAATACGGGGATATTAGTTGATTGTATGCGGTTATATCCATTTCTGAATGAGGTACTATGATCAGACTTCCGCCGTCATCGGTAAATGAATGTATGCTGGTCAGCAATGAAGTGGGTATGGTTTCCAGTTCATTGATGACGATCAAGTTTTGAAGTGGTAAATCCCGGTAGTTTAAATTTTTTAAAGTGTAGGATGAAAAAGCAAACTCATCTTCTGAAAATATACGATTGAGGTAATTATTGTCTGATGCCCCGATGGCAAGAACTTTTATTTTTTCTTTTTCATCTATATTAAAATAGAACTGATTGTCATAAGTCAAGCCTGCATCTGAAATTTCTATTTTTCCTTTTATAGGCTCGTTCTTAGGAAGGGTGAAAGTAACTTCGGCTTTATCTCCGGCATTAAAAGCGGCCGAGGTCTTGGCTATCAACTTATCTCCATTAAAAAGTGATACTGCAATATTTTCGATGTCGCCTACTTTTGAAAGCAAGGCATTGACTTCCATGTTTTCTGTAGACGTAGGAGCCAAGAAAACAGAATCTATCGAGACATTGGTAGAATTGTCAGGAACAAGCTTCACATAATGCGATGAACTTATTAGAATTGAATCGGTAATCGATGATGGGTGTCTATCTTGAAAATCTGAAATTAAGATCAAATTCTTTACCGAATTTTTAGAACCGGTTAAAAATGTGCCTGCTTTAAGATATATCTCATTTAACTGCAATTGATCAGCAGTAAAAGAGAGGGACAGCAAGTCGTTTTGAATCGCGTTCAGTGTTACGTCTCTAAAAACCTTTGTATTGGTGAATAGATTAAAGACTTGATCTTTGGGTATTTGCTTGGCCAACTCTTGAACGGCATGCTGTAATAGTGTTTCATCGTCCATTTTGGCCTGCATACTAAAAGAATCGTCAAGATATATGACGGTTTCCTTCTCTTGTAGCGCCGAACTAGTGGCAAAAAATGGTTGGGCAAATGCAAGAACCAAAGCAGCAAATAATGAAAGCCTTGTGATTAAGAGCAACCACTTTTTTAAAGTTTTGCTACGCCTTGAAGCCGCTTGGACTTTCTGCAAGAGTTTTACATTGGTAAATGGCGTTTTCTTAAATCTGCGAAGTTGAAAGAGATGTATTAAAACAGGAATCAGTAGTAGCAATAGTCCCCAAAGTAATTCCGGATGTTTAAACTGCATTTACTGAATAAGATTTGGCAAATATACTTAATTCGAGGTTCAAAAGTTCAAAGTATTGGAGCAAAATTTAGCCGTAAGTCAATTGATCGGTTCAAGCCTACACGATAACTGTTAGGCAGAAAGTTAACAAAAGAAAAAATAGTCTGTCGAGCTATTTTGGCCCTTTTTTGAAAAATAGTCAAGAATTACAGTCTGCGCCTGCTCATTGGCTACCGTAATTATGCTCTGCGGATTATTTAATTTATCCAATACAGAAAAATGCTGCATTCTTACACCATAGATATCCTTTCCTATTTTTTTAGGATTGTCACAAAGCCAAACAAAATCGACGGACTGTTCTTGTAATTTTGTGGCTATCGCTTTCCCCTTTTTTCCAGCACCCCAGACAACTAGGGGGCGAGAATCATCCCAATCGAGTTTGAGAAAATAGTGTAGTTTGATGTCTAAAAAATAATTTTGGGCGTAATGCTCGCTGGTTCGTGATGTTCGAGTGTCATAATCACGCCATAAATGTAATACTTGATCGCACGGAATGCATTTTAATCCCTTTTCATAAAAACGAAATGCCAAGTCGTAATCTTCAGGATAACGGTTTGGTTCAAAAGCACCACATCTTTCCAAGTCTTCCTTGTGTACCATCCAGCAAGGGGAGGGAATAACACACTCTTTATATATCTCCGAGTAGTTAGCTCCTTTCTCTGTTAATCTGTTCAGCCATTCCTCATAGCGGGCGTAACCATTACTTATACCGCGATCAGAAAAATAGTGCACCTGGCCTAGGGCTAAATGCCCAGTTCCATTTTCTAGAAGTGCATCGACCATAACCTGCAGCTTGTTTGGGGGCATGATATCATCGGAGTCCATTCTGGTAATGTATTGTCCGTTGCTAAACTCATAAGCAGTTTCAAGGGCGTCAATGATTCCATGGCCGTTATTGTCGAAAACCTTAACACGCGAATCTTGCTTCCCAAAGGTCTCGACAACGACCTTACTAGTGTCTGTTGAGCGATCATTAACGGCCAAAACCTCATAATGCTCATAAGTTTGATTTGTAATAGACAGTAAGCACTCTGTAAGAAAAGCTTCAGTGTCTTTAAAAGGAATCAGAATACTGACTAAGGGTTTTTGCATGTTGCAAAGTAAAAAAAGATAAAAGCCTCACAAAACAGAAAGTTCTATTTCGGGTATTGGGGGCGAGAATTTAAAGCATTTTATACGCTATTTGATTTTCGGGGAATCAGAATCAGTCAAATAAAAGAGTTTATTGTAAGTATAAGAAAACGAAAATCAGCTTGATTTTTTGATTTGAATAGTTATTCATACTATGAATTATTTTCCTAATTTCTAAGATAAATGGTGTAAATATTCGATGAACGGTAGATTTTTGGGAAAAAAATGCCAAAAAAATTGAAAACCTATGAATTATTACTAATAAAAGGTCGCCAACAATTTTTAACCTTTGTCCTTGAAATAATTTAAAATGATATCCCAATGAAGAAAACTTTAACCTACAGAGTAGCCTTCGGATGTTTTGTAACTTTTTTTTGTTATTCGATGTCCGCACAGAATTTGAAAAATTCAAGTTCTGAAAAAACAAGTTCTTATGAGCATGTAAAAAGGCAAGAAAACTATCAGCAACTTAAAAATTCAGGATACACCGACAAGGAAATTTTTGAGGATCTCGGAAACGCCAACTTCTTGACTAAAAACTATGAAACCGCAGTATTTTGGTACTCAAAACTAATAAATATTAGTAAAGAAGGTACACTCGGTTCTAGTTATAATGAGCGTTACGAGTACGCCCTTGCCAAATCGGGTAATAGGGTTGCTTCAAACGACAAACAAAAAGATTGGCTTGGTCAAATCGAAGCGGATTATAAGGTAGGGACCAAAGTCTCTAGAAATTCCGGAAAATTCAAAGAATTGGATTTTACAAGTAGAGAAACTCCTCAATCACTAAACGAATTGGTGCAATCTCAACTAGAGGAAGTGAATGGTCTGGAAAACTTAAATACAGGAACGTCAGAAGGTGAGAATATCTATAAATCACCAATAGCATTGACTGCCGACGGAAAGACGGCCTACTTTACCAAAGCTGTATATGAAAAGCCTTTATATGGACTTTTTTCTAAAAAGGAATTGGTTCATAAAATATACAAGGCTGACAAATTAGGTGATAAATGGGGTAATGTAGAAGAAGTGGCCCTATGCCCCAAGAATTTCTCAGCGATGCACCCTGCTGTGTCCAATGATGGAAAACGATTGTTTTTTGCATCTGATATGCCAGGTACTTTTGGAGAATACGATATCTACGTATCCAACATCAAAAGTGACGGAACCTATGGTGTAGCAAAAAACTTAGGCCAAAAGGTGAATACTAAGAAGAATGATCTCTACCCTAATATTGTAGGGGTGAACACACTCTTTTTTGCGTCTGAAGGACGAAAAGGCCATGGCGGACTTGATGTTTATATGGCACAGGTAGACCAGAGAAAAGTGGGCTTGGCCGTCAACCTAGGCGACCCCATCAATAGTGATAAAGATGATTTTTCTATTTTTCTATTGACGGAAAAAGATATGGGCTATGTAATGTCGAACCGTGGCCAAAATAAAGATACAGTGCACCGTGTGGCCTTCTCTTATGGAGACAAAACTAATATCAAGTCTGAAGAAAAGCTGAGCAGTAATTTTTTGGCTTCTTTGAACGACGATCTAAATGTTGATTACTCCTCATCTGTATTCGAAGATGAATAAGACGCCTGGCGAAGTGTCGTAGGTAAAAATTGTTTGGCTTACGATGCTTGAATGCCCCTGTTAATAAATAAGCACATATTTAAAGATTACCCATAGTATAACGTTAATCCCCCCAAATTATGAACTTTAATAAAATTAAAACAAAAAAATGCCTGCTGCTTTTCTTCTATGTAGCCATTTGCATACATACGACTTATGGTCAAGAAGCGAATCCTGCCCCAAGTACGAGCAATTCGTATCACAATCAATTGTTTTTTAATAGATTTTTGATTAACCCGACATTCTCTTTAGTAAGAGAAAATAAATCGTATTTGAATATTCTTAACAGAAACCAATATGCTACATTCGAAGATAATTACCAGAATTATTATATCGGTTTCAGTAATAAACTGAATGATCATACGGCTGTAGGTATTGGTGTTTATAGCCAATGGTCTGGAGTGATACAACAATTTGGTTTTAATGCCAATTACGCGACTTCGGTAAAATTAAGTGAAAAGAGTAAGTTGACATTCGGAACAAATGTAACTTACTTTAATGAAGGTCTTGATAAAAATCGTGTGACTGGAGCAGAAAACGATCCTACAATTCAAGAATCAACTAAAGAAAGTAAACTTGCGATTCAGCCAGGTATCACTTTGTCAACAGGTAAATTTGATTTTGGATTGTATGCCCAAGACCTATTTAAATACAATCAATCTACCGATGATTTTACGACATCTTTCAATGATAAAAGTATTAAAGCTTCGGTTCAGTACACCCATTCATTTATGGCAACTCGAGGTTTGTTCTCAAATGCGAGATTAATGCCACTTGTTCAAATAGGCAGAAATGAAGATAGCTCTTTGTCTTATGTTGGGGCATTACTATTAGATTTGCCGAAATACGGATGGGTACAGACAACTCTTGATGATAAATTTGGAATGTCTGCAGGTTTCGGTTTTAATCTAAGCAAAAAAATGTCTTTAGGTTATTTGATGGAGAAAGATCTGTCACAAGGCGATGTTGACCTTGGTTGGAACCATGAATTGACTTTGGCATATACTTTTAAAGACAATAGTGGAGTAGGCGCATTTGCCGCAACTTCCGATGATGACAAAATTGATCGTATTGTAAGAAACTACGAAGAACAGATTTTGAACTTGATGGAGGAAAAGAATAAAAGGGATGACAATAAAGGTAAGAAAGAAGTAGAACGAATGGTCGAAGAAGAAAAAGAAGTTGAATACGACGCAAATTCGCTTGCTTATCAAAATCGAATGATTTTAGACGAGTTGATCTTAAGACAAGATTCCATTGAGTCTGCAAGGAAAAAAGAATTGGCAGAAGGGTTTGAGGCAATCGTTGAAATCTTAAGAAAAGATATAAAGGAAAATTTTAAAGCCGCTACGGAAAACTATAAGGTTTCAGAAAATACGGTATTGGCACAAACGGAAACAGCTCCGGTAAAAGAAGTGAGTTCATCAATATCAGATCAAAAGCCATACGTGAAACTTCCAATAAAGGTTCTAAATCAATCTGACATTATTGGTGTTGAATCAGGATATTATGTAATAGCGAATGTGTACAAGAACAAGAAGTATTTAGATGCCTTTATGCATTCCTTAAACGAGCAAGGCCTAGATGCCAAACAATTTTATAACAAAGAGAACGGACTTTATTATGTGTATTTGGCTGATTTTAATTTCAAAGAAGATGCTGAAACTGCTTTTGTGTCAAATTTAAATGGAAAGTATAGAGATGAAAAGTGGATTATGCAAGTTGACAATTCAATGGCTACTGCTGCCAATATCTATGAAGATTAAATAAGGATGTTACGAATGGGGCTTATATCGTTCTGTTTTCAAAAGATGTACTTAAATAAGATTAAAAATAAATGTGTCTGAAAAAAAGGAGGGGCCATCCGGGGGGATATCACCCCCTCCTTATTCCAGCGGAGCGCAAGCTCATAGAAATAAAAACTGCTTGACCACCAATTGAAAATAAATGTGTCTGAAAAAAAGGAGGGGCCGTCCGGGGGGATATCACCCCCTCCTTATTCCAGCGGAGCGCAAGCTCATAGAAATAAAAACTGCTTGACCACCAATTAAAAATAAATGTGTCTGAAAAAAAGGAGGGGCTATCCGGGGGGATATCAGCCCCTCCTTTTCGTTAATACGATGTTCCGAGTACTATTTTAATACAACCCATCCTTTACAAAGGGGAGAGTTCTCTAGAAATGCCGAGTAACACTCCATATAACATAATGAATTTCGCATTACTCTTGAAAGATGCTGAATAAACCGCCTTTTTCTTTGATAATATAATAATCTCTAGTGTATTTGAACGAATACTCTTATTAAAACTATTCACAGCTCTATTGGTTTTGTATATTTACATTATAATTTAACCTACATTACGTTTAACCCAAATCCCCCCAAGATTATGAGTTTAAATCTTAACCTCAAGAGTGGCCCAAAGGGCAAGACAAATGTTGATTTAAAATTCAACTACGATTCCGATATACCTATATTGGAATATTCATGATTATGGAGTAAACTTCACCCCATATTTAGACTTTAGCTTTCACTTTAGCGAGTTTCTATTTTTTAAATAAAACATACAGGGCTAGCCTATGCTGCAAATCTGTGTCTCGACTTGAACATTATTTGTTTTAGTATCAAGATGATTTTGTGCCCTTCTGCCATGTCGATTCATATCGTCAAAAGCTTTTATTGTTTTGTTTGAAACATTTAGACTGTCTTACTGGTGATTGTTACCCCCAAATTTTTTCAATTTAACATTTGGTATTTATTCTTTCCCCCGAAAGTTTGAGTACCGACTAAAATGCTATGAGCTATGGAGTCAGACACCCTAAAAATCATTGTTATTGATAACGACGCGGTATCACACGTTGTTTACCAACATTATTTTGAAACGTTTTCAGATTATTCTTTAGATGGAATTTATTCCTCTGTAAAAGAGGCCCTTAAAAATTATGATACTATTAAACCTGATATCATTGTATCGGAAGTTAATATGCCGGAGATTACTGGTATCGAAGGTATTCGTCTTTTTCGTAAAAAAGACCCCAATGTAAAAATCATTATGGTCAGTGACGAATCTGATTTTGATTTCATTAAAAACGCCTTTAAAAATGGAGCGAACGGTTATATGACCAAACCTATAAACGGTAAAAGATTATACAATGCGCTAGATTCGATTCGACATGAGGGCGCTGCCATGAGTAATGATATTGCCAAAAAGGTAATCTCCATGTTTCAAAGAAAATCATACAAATCTTTTTCCGAAAGGGAGAACCAAATCATTGATTATCTATGCCAAGGCGCAACCTACAAAATGATTGCCGACAAACTCTTTGTGACCACTAGTGCCATAAATTTTCATATTCAGAATATCTACTTAAAATTGAATGTGAATTCTAAGGCCGAGGCTATTACGAAGTTGCAGCAATTGGAATATGCATAGAAGAAGTAAATGAAAATCGATTTGTGTAATGATTTTCCCAATGTAATAATCTTAAAAACATTAAGGGAAATATTCCGACACAGATACCGATTATCTAAGGATTTGCCATTATTTGGTAATTATTTCCTCCTTTGCCAACAAGAACCCATAACCTAGTTATGGGTTTTTGTATTAAGAATGCCGTTTGATGAGTTCATTACTGCACTTAAATAGTACGTTTATACCTTGCGCTTTCGAAAGCTAATAGGGTAGTGCTAACTATTATTACATAGAAAACTTGAAAGGGTAAGCTTTTACTCCGTTTCAGTACGTTCCTTGAACAATTTATAAATCCACTGTTTTTCTGCCAATGAAAACTCCTTGGTATCAAACCAATCGCTAGCGGCAATTTTTTGATTTTCGATTTGGGCGTTGCGTATGGCCTGTAAAGAAACCAAATGCCAATGGACTCCTTTTTTTCTAGAGACCGAATACCCGATATCTTCTGTAATATAGGAGATTTTCGGTATATTTATTAATCGGGTTCCATCTTTCAAAATGGCTAAGGTCTTCGTGGTTTCTACGACTTCGGAAAAGGTATAACGAATAAAATCTGCAAATCCATTTTGCCTCGCATTATACACTTTATCCCCAATTTTAAGTTTCTCCATAAGGTTCAAAAGTTTACAAAAATAACGGCTGCACATAGTTTTGAAACTAAGATGGACTTAGAAATTATTAACAAAATCAAATAGCCTGGTTTACAGGGAGCTTATCTTCATTATCGTCCCCAAATTATTGTGATCAACATATTTGATGCTCGTAATTGCCTGTAATTTGTTAAACTTGTTTCACTATTGTGAAAAGTTGGCCCTATTAGATTTCTTAATTATTAATTCCAAGCTATTCAAACGGGATACGGGGAAGGTCTATTTATTAAATAGCAGACAAAGGAAGTATTTATGAAACTTCATTTAAAACTTGTACTTTTCCCTTCGAAAAAATAAAAAATAAATTTTCAAGCGAGTCGAACTTATCAATACGTGCAACTACAAAGTATATAATAAAGTGAATATGAAAATACGAATAGGTTTTATATTGTTTTTCTGTATTGCCCTTAACGTTAACGCATCGAGTGTAGATACACTGGTGGTTTTCAGTAAAGCAATGAATAAAGAAGTGAAAAATGTAATTATTAAACCTGATTCATATACTTCCTCGGGCCAGGACTATTCCGTGGTATATTTACTGCATGGTGCTGGAGGAAATCATAGGGATTGGCTGGGAAAGGTGCCTGATATTAAACGATATGCCGATATCTACAATGTTATTATAGTATGTCCCGATGGAAGTAAAACCAGTTGGTATTTTGATAGTCCGATAGACCCCAAAATGCAATATGAGACATATATGAGTCAAGAGCTTGTTCCTGCAATGGATAAAAAATACAATACCAAAACCACAAAAAAAGGTCGCGCAATTACTGGTTTAAGTATGGGCGGGCATGGTGCTTTTTATTTAGCTTTTAAACATTCAAATATCTGGGGAGCCGCTGGTAGTATGAGTGGAGGCGTTGATTTTAGACCTTTCCCCAAAAACTGGGATATTCCAGAACGCTTGGGCAGCTATGCCGAAAACAAAGAAGTTTGGGAGACCAATACGGTAATAAATATGGTTCACCTTATAAATAGCAAGAGCCTGAAATTAGTTTTTGAATGTGGCGTAGATGATTTTTTCTATGATGGAAACCAAAGGTTGCATGAAAAATTATTGGAAAGAAATATTCCACACGATTATACCCAACGCCCCGGAAAGCACGATTGGAACTATTGGGACAATGCCATAAAATACCAAATGTTATTTTTTGATGATTTTTTTAATGAGTAACCGTTCCCAAGAACGGATCAATGCTTTTTATCAACTGTTCGTTTAATTTCTATTCATATTTCTTCGGGTCTTAAAAACGCCTTGAAACAGCTTCGGATTTCTAAATTCCCTTTTCGACAGCTACAATCACCTCAAAGTTTTAAAATTAGGTCTAGCCTATTTCTGCAAAAAAGCATGACACATTTTCGTTGTTTTTCTTACTGAGGTAAAAACTGGAAAACGACCATATACATGACTATTCTGTAGGGCATATGTTCGTCATTTTACAAAGACGCTGATTTCTTTACTGTTTCTTCTCCTTGATTCGCTGAAAACTTCTTGCCATTCACTGAAGGGGTTCCGGTCGCATTAAAACATTGCCAATCTTTGCTGTCATAACGATGAATTATTAAATAATAGAATAATGAAGATGAACCCAATTAAAACAATTTTTGCAGCTATATGTACGTTGTTTGTTTCAGCATTGAGCTTCGCACAACCACCTCAAGATGGAAAAGGAAATCAAGAACCTCCATCGGTCGAGGAAATCTTCAAACAAATCGATAAGGATGAAGATGGTAAACTCTCAAAAAAAGAATTAAAAGGACCACTAAAGAACAGCTTTGTAAAAATCGATAGCAACGAAGATGGTTTTCTTTCTAAAGAAGAAGTTTCAAAAGCACCAAAACCCAAGGGACCGAAATCATCTCCGCGAGGTAAATAAAAGCATCCATTAAATAAAAACAACAATTATGAATAAAAATAGAATCACCTTAAAACGTATTCCTTTAGCGACGTTAACCGCGATGGTAAGTATGGCTTTTTTGTCCTGCAGTACCGATAGTGCCGATGAGACTTTGGAAGAAGAGAGTGAGGAAACAATTCCTACCGAACTTCATGCTGCTTTTTCTGCGTTTAATACTGATGCCACGACCATTTTTCTAGACGGGTCGAACGTGGTGATAGAAACTACTGGTCTGCCGGATCATGAAACGGTTTATTGGGGCGAGGGCAACAGCCTCTATAGAGAAGAGTCTAATGTTGCCACTACGCCGAGTATTATGTCTAGCAACAATAACGCAACAACCATTACGGTCGACGCAACCCCTAATTTAACAGGCAATACGGTATCTACAGAGTTAAACACGATAGGTATAGCCGTTAGTGGAGCTTCTATATTCAATGATCAAGAGGGTAATGGTGCCTTGGATCAAGCTGCGGCTAGTTTAGATTGGACAGGTGCCCATATTGGACCTGGTGTATATCACTATCATCTAGAGCCTAAGGCTTTCACGAATGATGATGATAAATTAGTAGGAATTTTATTGGACGGTGTTTTTCTTTATGGAAGAAAGTGTAACGCAACAGGAGCGTATCCTACAGATTTGGATAGTTCTGGGGGGCATACAGCTACAACGCAATACACCGATGGAGAGGAAGAATATCACTATCATATTATAAACGAATTGTATTCGACAACAGGCTCATATCTAGCTTTTGCTGGTCCATATCAAGGTTATTAATTCATAAAAATGAGACGCTTCCTATTCATTATACCGCTTGTGTTTTCTTTTATACAATGTAAAGAAAGCCCTGTTATCGAAGATGTATCTAATGGAGTTATCACCATTGATAGCTTAGAGATGCCAAAAGACGATCTTGTAGTCAATCAGGTTGAAGGTAAATGGTACTACGAAGGTCAGCCCTTTAATGGCTATTCCTTGAAACTCCATGAAAATGGGACTTTGGCAGAGAAGCTGGGTTATTTCAACGGTAAAAGGGAGGGTGTTGCCAGAAGATGGTCAGAGAACGGTGTACTTCGCATAGAGTCGAATTACAAACAAAATCGCTTAGTAGGAAGCTATAAAAGCTGGTGGGAAAATGGCGTATTGGCCCAAGAGTCCCAATATTCTGAGGGCGTTCTTAATGGAGTTGAAAAAAAGTGGTATTCTACAGGTGAATTGGCCAAGATGAGGCAATTGGTTGATGGTAAAGAAGAAGGTTTACAAAAAGCTTGGTTGCAAAATGGAAAGCTTTATGTTAATTATGAAGCCAAAAACGGACGTATTTACGGTATGCGAAGAGCGAATTCATGTTATAAACTAGAGAATGAAGTTGTTATTAGGGATAAAAAAATATAGTCTTCTTTTTGTTCTTTTGTCGGGAATCTTTACGGGTTGCAAAGAAGAGACAAAGAAAGAAGATATTCAAGTGATGAAAACCGGCAGGGTAGTGCACTTGCCTTATTATAATGATGAATCATTTACGCCACATTGGTTAACCCCTGATAGTGAAGAGGAGAAAGCGTTTCATAAAATCCCAGATTTTAAATTGGTAAATCAGCTAGGAGATACCGTTTCGCAAAAGACCTTCGATAACAAGATATATATCACTGATTTTTTCTTTACCACTTGTCCGGGCATTTGCCTGAAAATGACAGGAAATATGCAAAAAATACAGGAAGAGTTTATAGATGATTCCAATATTTTACTGCTGTCACATTCGGTGACCCCATCCATAGATTCCGTTTCGGTACTTAAAACGTATGCCGATAAAAACGGGATTATTGATAGCAAATGGCATTTGGTTACCGGTGATAAAACAGAAATTTATAATCTGGGAAGAAATCAATACTTTGTGGAGAATGATTTAGGAATTCCTAAAGACGTAAATGACTTTCTACATACAGAAAACTTCTTGCTCATAGATAAGAATAAACACATTCGGGGCATCTATAACGGCCTCAATAGGGCTTCGATAGCACAATTGATCACTGACGTTAAACTGTTGAAATCAGAATTAAATTAGCTTGACCTTACTTCGAAGTACTATTTTTTATCAACTGATGATAAAAGCGAATGGAGTTTTTGAAATCGCTTACCGGCAGTCTTTCGTTTAAACCGTGAAAAGATTTGATGTTCCCCTTATTTAGGGTTGTGGCCGAAAATCGATAAATATTATCAGAGATATCATTCAGATGCCGAGAATCGGTAGCCCCGACGACTAAATATGGCGTCACCAATACTTCTGGGAAAATTTCTGAAATCGTCTTGTGCAGGGTTTCAAAACCAAATGAGTCGGTGCGAGATACCTTTGAGGGTTCAGAAGTAAATTCACCTGTTGAGATTGAAATACGGTCATCACTGACAAGTTGTTTGACACGAGCGGTTACTGTCGCAATAGTTTCCCCGGGAATAATCCTGAAATTTACGGTAGCATTTGCCGATTGCGGTATTATATTATCTTTCACACCGCTATTAAACACGGTAGGTGAGGTGGTCGTTCGCACAAGCGCGTTTCCAGAGGCGCTTTTTTCGTAAATAGAAGTGATAACTGAACTGAAAATTGATTTATTGGCAAAAACTAATTTGTTTACAAAAGGCATCTCAGGACCCAAATACTTGATAAAACCTTCTATTGGAGGAGAAATTGTTGCAGGGAAAGGTGTTTTTTTTAGTTTAACTATGGCATCGGATAGCACATCTATGGCTGTTTCTTTTTCTGGCATCGAAGAATGACCTCCTTCTAATTTTACCGAAAGTTTTAAAGAAACAAATCCCTTTTCTGCAATACCTATGAGCGCCACATCTTTGTCGATACCGGGTACCATTTGTTGCACGATACTTCCTCCTTCATCAATTACAAATTCCGCTTTTACTTTTTCTTCCTTTAAAAACTCACCCATAGTTTTGGCACCTCTCAAGCCCCCGATTTCTTCATCATGGCCAAGAACGACATAGATACTGCGTTGCGGTTTAAAGTGCTGCTTTAGTAACAACTCAATTGACTCTATTATTCCGATTACCCCAATTTTGTCATCGATTGTTCCTCGACCCCAAATAGTGTCGTTTATAATTTCCCCACCAAATGGGTTGTGTTTCCAATCGGGTAAATTTTCTTCAATTACGGGTACCACATCAAGATGTGCCATTAAAACAATGGGTTTTAAAGAAGTGTCAGAACCATTCCATTTGTAAAGAAAGCTAAACGAATTGAAGGTTTTCTTTTCCAAAATAGAATCTGCCAAAGGATAGGTTCGTTTCAAGAACGTATTGAAATCATGAAATTGGATCGAGTCGAAATCAATTTCATTTTCAGGTGATACCGTTTTTATTTTTATAGCATTGGAGAAATTTTCTATTGACATAGCGTCAATTTCAAGCTTAGCTACCGGATCGGCCTTAATTTGTACCGATTTGAAGCTAAAAGCGTTAAAGAGCAGATAAGCTATGAAAATCACCAGTAATGCCGTTAGGGAAAGAATGGGTTTTTTTAGTCTTTTCATTATTTAATAACTTTTAAGTTGTTGGCGGTAGGTACACCTTTGCAATTTGGCCCTAATCAAAATTAGAATATCTGAACAAATGATAGTTTTTTATTTGTAAAAAATTGAAGCCCGGAAAAAAAGGACCCTTTGAAAATATTGATGACTTTTTAATTTCTTTCCTGCTATAAAATCTACTAATTTACGTGACTTTAATTTACGCTAATGAAATATGTGAAACACATCGACCATGTAAAGATAATGGTAACTCTTTTTGTGGCAATAGGGATGTTAAGTTTTGGTTGTACAACATCGAACACTTCAACGACCCTGCATATTGTGGCAGACCAAAACAATGACCTTTTTGAGGTGCTGTCAAAAACACCGTACACCTATACTCGATATGAAGACGTGGACAAGGCTTTGAAGAGTGTTTCCGAGAATGGAAAGTTAATTGTACTTGCACTTAATTATCCCCAACAAAAAACAGTACTTCCTCCGGATTTCTATGAAAGGGCAAAAGCTAAGAATCTAAAAGTGTATGTAGAGTTTCCGAATCTTTTGAATGCAGGGGATACGGGCGATATCATCGCAACAAAAAAAGAACGACTTGTGGTAACCTCAGATGCATTTGGAGCGCATTTGCCCCAGATGAGTATTTTAGATGCAGGTATATTTTCTTATGTGTCGATTCCCGGTAGAGCGGCAATTTTACAAGGAGCAAAAGTAGCGGGTTTTAAATCTGCGGTTTATGGTTTAAACGAAACCGACCATTTTCCCATACTATTTAAGCAGGGTGATGTACTGGTGGCTACCACTAAGTTGAGCAATATTATTCAGGGCAGGTATTCACCGATAAAGGAATGGAACATCGTCATCGGTCATATACTTTCATTTTTGATAGACGATTTTGATACGGATACAGTTGAATGGACTCCCTCAGTCAAACCGGCATATTCTAAAAAACAGGAGCTGCCCGAGAATGCGTATCGACTTGCCGTTGATCGCGGAAGCCAATGGTATGACAAAGGGCGATTTTTGATTCACCCTGAATGGAAGAACCATTGGCAAGCCATAGATACTTTGGCACTTCCTGTGGGACCGCCCATGGATCTTGACCGGCCTTCGGGCGATGGTTCGTTAGGTGTTATGGAGGGGCATTATTCATATATAAATCCCGATGGAAGCCAGCCGTACCGTTATTGGTTAAGAGCCGATTGTGTGGCGGAGACCGCAATGACCATGGCCATGGCCAATTCTGTTCAAAAACGTGAAGGGCATTTGCAAAAGGCTGAGAATTTAATGGATTTTCTTTTTAACACGGACACATTCATGACCGATGATAGTAAAAATCCGGATGGAACGTCATACGGCCTTATCGGTTGGGCTGATACGGCTCCGCATAAATACTATGGTGATGATAATGCCCGGGTGATTTTGGGTGGTCTTTTGGCGGCTCAGCTTCTAGGAAACAAAAAATGGGATCAATCGTTGGAAAGGTTAATTCTGGCAAATTTTAGAACTGCAGGGGAAACCGGCTTTAGGGGGAATGCCCTGAACGGAAATAAAATAGCACCGCTAGGATGGCGAAAGCTGAGCGAAGGTCAACTGATAAACCCTGCCCCTCACTACGAATCGTGGTTGTGGGCGACCTACATATGGTTGTATGACAAAACGGGATACAAACCCTTATTGGAAAAAGCCAAAAGGGCGATAACAATAACGATGGATGCATACCCGAATGAGTGGATATGGACGAATGGACTACAACAAGAAAGGGCCCGAATGATTTTGCCATTGGCGTGGTTGGTTCGTGTTGAAAATACGGAACAGCATAGGCAATGGCTAACGAAGCTCTGCGACGATCTATTAGAATATCAAGTCAGCTCTGGAGCACTTCGAGAGGTTTTGGGCGATCAAAAACAGGGAAAATACGGTGCATCTAAGAGTAACGAGGCTTACGGCACTTCTGAAGCACCGGTTATATTTTCAAACGGTGACCCTATTGCCGATATGTTGTATACAACCAATTTTGCACTTTTTTCACTGAACGAGGCGGCCCAAGTAACACAAGAAGTGAAATATCTAAAAGCTGTTGATAAGCTTTCAGACTTTTTGGTACGTATTCAGAGTACGTCTTCGGGAAGATCTGATCTAGACGGAGCCTGGTTTAGAGCCTTCGATTACGAAAATTGGGAATATTATGGGTCTAACGCCGATCATGGTTGGGGTGCTTGGGGCACACTTACGGGATGGACCCAAAGCTTTATCACAACTACTTTGGCTTTGAAATTAGAGCAGACCAGCTATTGGGACAAGACCAAGAATTCAAGTGTCGGAACGGATTTTGAGCATTTGAAGGCGACCATGCTACCAGGGCTTTAGAATAATACAGTTTTGACTACTGTATTATGCTACTTTTTAAACTTCCGGTTTACCGGGAGTAGGTCGGGTTTTTCTATGATATTATTTTCACGGATGGCCCTGACTATAAACCCAAAATCCACTTATTACAGCCAAAATAAAGACGACACATTCTAAGGTCACCTTCTTATTTTCGACGGTGTTCAACAAGCTAGCACGAGCAATACAAATGCATTACACGGTATCAAAGACTAATCGATAAGTTTCTAACTAATGCTTATTACCAAGCCAAATCCTCGACCTAGGCTTCATTTTCATAGTTCCTGATGTCACATCTACTTTTTGACCGGTAAAAGCATCCAATACTTCATAATCTTGTAATCCGTTTAATTGAATCTCTACTTCTTCCTTATTGTAATTGTGCAAAATAATGTCACCGTTTTCCATGGGTTGCATGGTAATTCTGGTGGGCGCGTAAAGTTCTATTTGTAAATTTTTATTGAAAACATTACGAATTTCATTGGCCCAAGAAGTTGGCAATTCGAGCAAACCTAGTGGTCGTGGACTCAGTAAAACCTCTCCGACAGCTTTGAAGTCAGCCTCTGAAAACGTATGGGAATTCAATACATATAGCTGCCCGTCTTTGCTTTTAGTCAAGAATGGAATGATGCGACTGCCTGATTTGGCTTCCAGAATCACTATTGCTTTTTTAATTTCCAATGCTGCCTCTAAATCTAGTGGCCTTTCCAAAGTAGTTTCACTTCCATCTAAGATTATTTTCTCCGTATTTATCGCCTCAATCTCTGGCTTTACGATACCAGCCAATTTTGCGAGTTTTCCTTTATCATCTACGTTTGCCAAAAATCCCGCAGTCATAATAATTCGTTTACCTTGTTTGTGCGATGCCACTACTTTACCTACAATTTCGGGATCGGCGGCAGCTTGTGTTGGCAGAAAAATAGTTTCAGCACTTTCGGGATAATGTGCCGTGGGCATTAAAGGAATCCCAAACATGCCTATAAAATCCATAATATATAAATCACCTCCCGCATCACTACTCGGTGGTTTGTACCCAGCTATTCCATGGATTGGAGCGGTTTTTATAGCTTTGGCGAGCCTTGCTAATTTTTCAAAATCCATCCGCAATAAATGATGACCAGGATGGCCATTTACAAAGCTTCCATAATTGAAAATAACTAATTCGTTAGCACCTGCAAGTACCGATTGATAAGCCTGCTCTACAAAATCTAAAGCATCACAATCACCATGATCAAACCAAGCTCCCCCGATTTTCTTCCCAGCTATGGATTTTATCCAACTATAATTTACAAAGCCTTCGTAGGGCTGCACAAACCCGAACCGCTGTGTGTATTGCCCCCTTGTTTCCGTTCCTACCCAAACTTCGTCAAATAATTTCGAACCACTTTCCACATCATAACCAAACATATGAAAACGATCGTACCACTGTGGATATTTAATGATCATGTCGATATCAGGGTTAACAGACTTGGCTGGTTCTATGAAAATTGATGTTGCTAAATCTGTTAGCAATTGTCTTCTGTATTCAGACCAGCTGCGGTCTCCCTTTGCGGCAATAGATTCTGGGCTGGTATCTTCGGTACATAAAAAATCATCAACGATAAAAGTATCAAAAATTGGCGCTACGTCTACCATGACTTTCTTCATGTCTTGTTGGGTCTTTGGGTTCTGCCAATTGAACCAGCCACCAAGATCTCCCTCACCTTTTACTCCAATATCACCCCCGGGTACCGTGGCAATTCCTCCAACAACTTCAAATCCATTTTGGTTAAAATATTCTGTAACCTCGGCCAATAAATGCGGTGAAACCACCAACCCGTTGCGGTACACCTCTACATAAACTTTGGTAATTCCATTTGCCATCATGAGTGAAATAGCCTCTCTTCTTCCTTCAGGGGTTGAAAGTAAACGCTCAACAGAATGCGCTGTGATGTATACACTCAGCTTCAAATCATCTTGATGTTGTTTGGCAAAACGGAAATTGTCATCTATTTGTTCCCTTGTTTGAGAAAAACCGAATATGGATGCCGCTATCATCAATCCCGAAATGATGCGTGTTCTTAAGGAAGTATTTGTAGTGGTCATGCGTGAAATTAAGTGTGTTAAAAAAATCAATTTATTGATTAAGCCTAAATTTAGTTTTTTTGGCAAAGTTCCTGTCAAAAAATGACCGATCTTTAAGTAATGACTATTTTCCAACCAAGCTGTTCATCAAGTGCCTTAACTTCACTTCAGCGTTCAGATATGTAGTTAATTTATACATGCTTCAATTATCATGGTCTCTATATATGAATTGCGATTGCCTAATAAAATAACCGGCATAAACAATCAGCGTTTATACTGTTAATTTTTAAATTCTGGTATATAATTGAATGTGAAATGGTTAGACATGCTTTTGATTCAAATAAATTTCATTAGGCTTTTAAATATTCATTGAATAAATGACCGCTTTAAGCACATTTTAATAGGAAGCATTTTGTTGATTTATTTCGAATTTAATATTTCGAAATTTACTTAATTCAGTTTAGTTTTGTTAAAATAATAATAAACGGTATTTAACACTTGCTAAATATTTCCTGTTTAATTATATTTATATAATATCAGACAAAACACAATAATGGATATTTTAGAAGAGGCAACGATTTTTGAAGAGACTAAGATGACTCATATGTCTACGAGTGATAGAGTGACAGCTTCAAGAGAGGCTAAACGACTTATTTTAGAAATCAATGAGATTTATAAGAAAACACAAGATGCAAACCTAATGGATGTCATGAAGCGGTTGACCGCTAAGAAAAAAAGAATTGATATTCGATTAAAAGGAAGACCCAATTCGGGAATTTAAGTACATTTCAGTCGACCTTCTTTCCAATCGGTCATTCAATGAATATGTTATAACAATTCCATATCCTTAGCAAAAGCGACTAGCTGAATGGAATTCTGGCAATTGAATCGATGTCTTAGGTTTTCTAAATGCTTTTCTACTGTACGATTAGATATACATAAATTATCGGCCATTTCATGCATCGTTAATCCCCCCGACATTAGTTGTAATATTTCTTGTTCCCGAGACCTAATGTGATTTGGGCTTACAATACTTTTGTCAAGTAATTTATATACATGATCAAAAGAAGGGCCATGAACACTCCAACTAACAATATTTGGTGGTTTTAGATGAGGAAGGTGGGTCATCATCGTGCAGGCCGATTTGATAATTTCGTCTGAGGTAGTTTCAAAAATTTTTGCTTGGAACATGATGTGCATACGGGTTCCGTCTTTGTGAAGCCCGGCATATGTCATATTGAGTACATGTGAGTCTTTTTTAATTAGACGGTCTTTAGCAAATTGAAGAATCTTTCCGCTCAATTCCCCACAAACTTCTCGATGTTCAGGTACCGCGGTATTAAATACGTCGACCATCGTAATTTCATCATTTTTCATTCCAAACATTTGGAAACCATCTACATACTTTAATTCAAAGGTGTTGTAATCATATATAGAAACTGCTTGATTGGGAAATAAAGAAAACTTTTTCTTAATGGCCTGAGCGTTCATGGAATGCAAATCAGCTTTGAGATTACTCAATTGGTTTAGAAAATAATCTTTTCCATCCATTTTTTCAGTTTATTACCCTTAAGATAAAGAAAAATACGTGTATTCCCGTATTTTATATGTTTCCATCAATGCTTTTCTTTGATTATCTCTCCCGATTGTTCAAAAGCAGCGCTTCATGTCAACACTTAAATTAAAATCAGCTTTCATGGTGGTCGTATTTACCGTCTACTTTAATAATGCGCAAGATGGGGGCGTACTAAGATTCAGTTCATTGAGCTTAGGTGTGGGTGTTTATGATGGTTTCCTCATCCACGATAGCTATTCTGAAAATGAACTTAACGGCTCCAATCTAATTGCCGACTTGATTTTTGAACTAGATGATTATTTTTTCGCTATCTATTATGGTACCAGTCTTAATAAGTTGGATTTGGAAAAGGAAGTTTATTCAGAAATTAATCTCACTATAGGTTTGAAGTTTTTAGAGCGCGGACGATTTATACTTGAAGGTCACGCAGGGCTAGGTTATTATACCAATAAGTATATCTTATTTGACACCAAGGTAACTACTTCAACCATAGGACTTCCCGTTAGAATAAAGGCCAATTATTTTATTACTCCGAATTTAGGTATTGGAGTAAACCCAAACATCACTGTTAATGGAATTGTACCGTTAATCAACGTGAACTTTACTTTGGTATATAGAAATAAAACATACGACCGATAAAAATCAAAACAATGGAATTACAAGCAAAAAAAGGCCATTTAACCACTATGCTGTTCCAATTAGCGAGAAAATACGCGAACTATATTTCAATTTTTTTCGCTTTGGCTATTCTAAACATCTCATTTTCTTGTTCGTATTACACGGTCAAGAACGTTGCTTCAGATGACGAAGGGCTTTCAAAACAAGTTCATGATTTTAATAAGTTGGATAAGTATGTAATTATTCATTCCGGTGAATCCGCTTATCATCTTAGTGATATGGTCATCAACGATGATGAGCAAATCATAAAAGGAACGCTCCAATTTTTAAGCAATGCGCATAACGATCAATCCAAAAGAGAAGAGAAAAAGGTTCATAGATACAAAAAGTTGAACTCGGATCCATTAAACGAAATTCATTTTTACTTAAAAAAACCAATTGATTTTAAGCACAATAGTACCATAGAAATACCTTTGTCGGCAATTAACAACATTTCCATTAACGATAAGAATACGGGGCGTGCGGTAGTGAATATTGTACTCACAAGCATTGGATTATTTTTTGTTATTCTAATTATTTATTTCGCCACAAAAAGTTCTTGCCCTTTTGTATACATTAAAAATGGGCATACCTATGATTTTGTCGGGGAGCTATACCCGGGAATAATCACTCCTACCATGCAGCACGATGATTATCTGCCATTACCGAATTTTACATCCGAAAATGGTGCTTATAAAGTAAAGGTGACCAACCAATTAAAAGAAATTCAGTATACGGATCAACTAGAACTTATGGTAGCGAATCATAGTGAAAATTTGGAGGTTTTGTTAGATGTGTATGGAGACATTCAAACCTTCAAGAGTATCGACAGACCAAGAAAGGTGATTTTAGAAGATGGAACCGTCCATTTATCACCCGCCTTACATAAGGATAATGATTATTACACATTCAATTCATCGTTGACAAGCTCTGAAAATAGTACAAGAAGTATAATCTTCGAGTTTGAGAAACCAAAAGATAATGAGGCAGCAAAACTATATTTAACACTTAAAAATACCGTTTGGCTTGACTATGTTTTCGGAAAATTTAACGAACAATTTGGATATTACTACAATACTTTTCAAAAAAATCAACAAAAGATTGAGGGTCAAAAAATAAAACAATGGTTAGTTGACCAGCACATACCACTATCGATTTACGTGAAAAATAGCGGTAAATGGGAATTGATAGAAAAGATAAATACAGTAGGGCCTTTAGCCATGCGAGATTTGGCAATACCTTTAAAATTGGAAGAATCAGGGTCTGATAAGCTTGAGATAAAACTGGAAACGGGCTTCATGTTCTGGGAAGTTGATTATGTGGGCATAGATTATTCCGTCAATGTGCCAGTGGAAATAGAATATATCAAACCCTACAAAGCTACAGATCAAAATGGTATTGATGTGACATCCTTGTTGGCGGTTGCCGACCAAAACTACTTTGAACAACCGAGAATTGGTGATGAGGTCGAAGTTATATTTATTGCCAAAGAAAACAGAAACCACCAAAAACAGTCCGTTTTTCTCAAAAACAGGGGCTATTACAATTATATAAGGGATTATAAAGGGATTCCCGATTTTGATAATCTTAAGACCTTTAAGTATAACAGTGAATTTACCCGATTTTCCGAAAAGCGCTATTTCGATTTTGTGAACGGTATTGATTTTAATGCGATTCAATAATGACAGATTTAAAATCCATATCGATGCGGATGTCTTGGCCTGGTTCCGACTATAAAGTTAAAGTCAAAACTTGCGATAATGAATTTAAACGAAGTCATATCATAAACGGCACAAAGTTGAACTTAGTCCATTTAAGGTTAAAGTTGAGTTTGTTAGGGGTAGCCATAAAACATTATAATCGTCCTATGGATTGGATTAAGGCGCTAAGGGACTTAATAAGGTTACGGCGAAAGTTTTTGGGAAACCACAGGCTAAGAAAAATGGTCTATGCAGGTGGCAAGTATTATATGGGACTATATACACCGGGTTGGAACAGCAGTGTTTACAAAAATTTTATCGCTGCACAACTAAATGATTTTAAAGAGATAAAATCAAAGACAAACCGGTTCAACAACGTTTTTATAGCCATCACCAAAAAGTGTGCATTACAATGTGACCATTGTTACGAATGGGAAAACCTAAATAAGAAGGATGTTTTATCCACGAAAGAAATAAAGCAGATAATTGAAAAGCTTCAATTCTATGGTGTTGGTCAGTTCCAATTTTCAGGAGGCGAACCCTTACTTAGGATAGATACTTTGGAAGAGGTAGTGGCGCTGGCAAGTAAGAAAACCGATTGTTGGATTGCGACCTCTGGTTTTAAGTTTACGAATGAAAACGCCAAAAGGTTAAAAAAGTCAGGACTTACAGGGATAATTATCAGTCTAGATCACTTTATCCCAGAGAAACACAATGCATTTAGGCATTTTAAAGATGCTTATTATTGGGTAGAACAAGCCATATGCAATGCTCATGACCAGAATCTGGTTGTAGCACTCTCCGTTTGTGTGACTAGGGAATTCGTCTCTCATGACAATTTAATGTCCTACATGCACTTGGCAAAAAAGTTTAATATAGCCTTTGTCCAATTTCTAGAACCAAAACCGATTGGGCATTATAAAAATATGAATGTTACCCTTGATCAAGAACACTTGCAGATTTTGGAGAAATTTTTCCTTAAAATGAACTTTGACAGCGAGTTTGAAACATTTCCTATCATTACCTACCATGGGTATTATCAGAGAAGACAAGGTTGTTATAGCGCCGGAATTAAGGGCTTTTATGTAGATACCGATGGAGATATCAATGCATGCCCCTTTTGCAATAAAAAAAGTGGGAATGTGCTCGATGTTTGTTTTGAAGACCATATAACAACATTGCAACGAATCGGATGCAATAACTATAATTAGCATCATACAATTATGATAACAGGTAATCTTACGGATTTTGAAATTTGGATGGCGGTTACAGGAATTTTTTTGTTACGATATCTATTGATTGCCGGTTTGTTTTATTTCTTTTTTTATATATGGAAAAGAGCACAATGGACTTCCTTTAAATTACAAAACAAATGGTCAAATAGAACACAGATTACAAAAGAAATTAAATACTCAGTGCTTACTTTTTTTATCTATAGCCTTGGAGTTTGGCTTTTTTTATATTGGATAAGAAATGATATGACCAAAATTTATTTTGATATTTATGAACATGGCCTGATTTATTTTGTGACCAGTATAGTTATCATGATCATTTTACATGACACCTATTTTTATTGGACACACCGGTTGATCCATCACCGCTTATTTTTTAAATATGTGCATAAAGTACATCATACATTTGATAGTCCCAGCCCCTGGGCAGCTTTCGCCTTTCATCCAATAGAAGCCATAATTTCTATAGGTATAATACCGATAATTCTCTTTGTGATACCATTTCATCACCTGGCATTGGTACTATTTATAACGTTTGTTATTATATATAATTCCTATATACATTTGGGATTTTCGGTTGCTGTACTAAAGCTGTTTAAATTACAGAATACCCCCGATGATCACGATTTACATCATAAAGGGGTTAAAGGAAATTACGGTTTATATTTTAATTTTTGGGACAAGATAATGGGTACGTATAAAATCGATGTATGATATTTAGTGTCCCTGAAACTCCTTATAGCTGACTTTCCATCGTAAAAGGATAGATATCAAAAAAACGATGCTTAAATCGTAGTTTTAAATTATCTGCCATCGCTCAAAGCGAATTTGTGTAGGTTCTTTAAAGCTTTAATATCCAATAGTTTTATGAAGTATGGAACCAAGACACTAATAATCCATAGAAAGTGAAAGAGAAAAACAACATTTCTTATAATCTCTCATTTAATATCAAAATTTAAAAAGCTCATAAAAAAACCCAACAGTCTATAAATTAGATAGTTGGGTTTTTATTCAGCGGAGAAAGAGGGATTCGAACCCCCGGAGGTGTGACCCTCAACAGTTTTCAAGACTGCCGCATTCGACCACTCTGCCATTTCTCCGGTCGATACATCTTTAAAAGATTTCAGCAGTATTTTACTACTGAAGCAACAATAGGTTGCGTAGGCGGGTGCAAATATACTAACCTTTTTCAATTCTGTAAAAGAAGTGTAATATTATTTTTAGATAAACTTATATTTATCTTATTCTAGCATGTATTTTTGCGCCATGGAAGAATGGTACCACTATGTTTTCTTGGCCCTATTGGGGGTATTAGTAGCTTTTATAAATACGTTGGCGGGTGGCGGGTCTCTACTGACCTTACCTATTCTTATTTTTATGGGGTTGCCACCAAGCGTTGCCAATGGCACGAATAGAATTGCTATACTCATACAAGGTTTCGCCAATATTGTGGGCTATAAAAGCAAGGGAATGCAAATCAGTTCCCGCTTTATTTGGTATTTATCGGCATCCGCAATTGTAGGAACGTTGATCGGTTCAAAACTGGCTATCGAAATAGATGAACGACTTTTCAACCGTGTACTGGCTATTGTAATGGTCGTTATAGTGACTTTTATGGTACTTCAACCCAAGCGATCAATAGCAGATATTGCTGAAAGACTTACCGGGAAACATATGATTTGGGCAGTCATAGCTTTCTTTTTTATAGGAATTTATGGTGGTTTTATTCAAGCGGGAACGGGTATTTTTATACTTTTGGCGTTGTCCTCTATCAATAAAATGACGTTGATTAAATCAAATGTCATAAAAGCCGTGGTAATGACCCTGTATACTATTGCTGCTTTGATACTTTTCGGGCTTAACGGTAAGTTGGATTGGGAAATCGGATTGACCTTGGCGTCCGGTCAGGCCTTGGGCGGATGGATTACCAGTAGGTGGTCAGTAAATAAGGGTGATGGCATCGTCAAGGTATTACTTGTCATCATGATTACGATCATGTCAATAAAATTGTGGTTTTTTAATTAGAAAGTATATGCACGACAGTATCGAACATCTGAAATGGCGCTATGCGGTCAAAAAATTTGATTCCGAGAAAGTACTGTCGTCCGAGGATATCAGAAAATTAAAGCAGGCATTCAATCTTACGGCTACTTCTTACGGACTACAGCCCATAAAATTGGTGGTCTTAAGAAATAAAAAGATTCAAAAGCAACTTGTTTCCCATTCTTTTAATCAGCAACAAGTGGCTCAAGCATCACACGTTCTCATCATTTGTATTGAGAATCGTGTTGACGATGAATACATTGCTGGTTATTTTGATCAGATAAAAAAAGTCCGCGGAACCAGCGATGAAATATTGAATCCGTTTAAAGAGGCACTAGTAGCCGATTTTTCCAATAAAAAGGTGGAAGAAATACGGCAATGGAGTATTAATCAGGCCTATTTGGCCATGGGAAACCTACTGACCATATGCGCCCTTGAAAAAATTGATTCTTGTCCGATGGAAGGTTTTGAATCGGAATCATACGATAAAATATTGGATTTAAAGAAAAGAGGTTTGACTTCCGTATTGGTGCTTCCGGTCGGTTATAGGGCCTCCGACGATATGTTTTCCGAATTTAAAAAAGTAAGAAGAAATATCGATGATAGTATTATCGATATTCTTTAAAAATTATTTTCAGCCAACAACCAACAATAACTATTTATGCCAGGATTTGAACTTTTTGGAGATAAAGAAAAAGCACAAGTAAACGAGGTACTCGATTCTACCGTTTTAATGCGCTACGGCTTTGATGGCATGAGAAATGGCCACTGGAAGGCTGTTGAGCTTGAAAAAGCTTTATCACAACGAATGCAAGTCGATTACGCACAACTGGTCAGTAGTGGTACGGCAGCCTTGACGGTAGCTTTGGCCGTTGCGGGAGTAGGAGCAGGAGACGAAGTGATTATCCCCACCTTTACCTTTGTAGCCAGTTTTGAGTCCATTCTTGCCATTGGTGCGGTACCCATTCTGGTTGATGTCGATGATACGCTGACCTTAAATCCGAAAGCTGTTGAAAATGCCATTACCGAACGAACACGGGTAGTTATGCCCGTACATATGTGTGGTTCGATGGCTGATCTTGCAGCATTGAAATCCATTTGCGAAAAGCACAATCTACTTTTGTTGGAAGATGCTTGTCAGGCGATTGGCGGCACTTTTAATAAGAAGCCTTTGGGGAGTTATGGCGATTTGGGTGTTTTTTCCTTCGATTATGTAAAAACGATTACCTGCGGGGAAGGTGGTGCGATTATTACCAACAATAAGAAATTTTACAAAAATGCCGACCATTATTCCGATCATGGGCATGACCACGTGGGAAAGGATAGGGGAGCGGAAACCCATCCATTTTTAGGGTACAATTACAGAATATCTGAATTGCATGCGGCTGTAGGACTGGCACAATTGGCCCGCTTAGATGAGTTTTTATCCATCCAAAAAAGGAATTATTCCATACTAAGAACGGTTTTGGAAGATATTTCTGAAGTTAGTTTTAGACGAGTTCCTAAAGGAGGAATTGAAAACTATTCTTTTCTCAGTTTCTTTTTGCCTTCAATGGCCTTGGCGGAAGAAGTACACGCTGCAATGGGTGATGAAGGTGTTGATGGCTGTTTTTACTGGTTTCATAACAATTGGCATTATTACCGGAAGTGGGAACATTTAACCGAAAGGAAATCTTTGGGGAAATTACCAAAAGAAACTCTTGAGGGACTTCAAGATTTAGAAACTTGTGATTTTTCGCAATCTGACCATTGGGTTGGGCGTAATATCTCTTGTTTGATTAAATTGGGATGGAGTGAAAACGAAATGCGACAACGGGCGGAAAAAATTGCACAAATCATCAAGAAGAGCTTGTAATCTTCGGGTATTTCTTTTGCGTTTAGCGCTGTTTTCGGAAATAAATATTGGAATACGTGTAATATTTCCAACATTCCTGTAACTGATAGAGTAGATGCTTTCATGGAATAGGAGCAAAACTCTAGAAATGTTAATCCAAAAACCCACAGTGATGATAAAAGGTACACTAACCACATTACTAACTTTTGTAATTGTTTTTACATCGGTTGCACAAGACATTACAGGGCAATGGAACGGCTTATTGGAAATTCCTGGAAACCCCTTGCGTCTTGTTCTTCATATTGTTGAATCCGATACGGGTTATACTTCGACTTTGGACAGTCCCGATCAAGGTGCTTTAGGTATTCCTGTGAATTCCACTAGTTTTGAAGATTCCAAACTAAACATAGCCATAACCGCCTTGGGGCTTGTATATACTGCCAATCTTAAAGGAGAAAAATTGGAAGGTACTTTTACGCAAGGCGGATTTTCTCTGCCGCTGGAATTATCAAGGGAGGCGATTGAAAAACCTAAGGTCAACCGTCCGCAAGAACCAAAAGAACCCTACTCATACTACTCCGAAGAAGTTAACTTTTCCAATACATCGGCCGAAATCGTTTTGGCGGGAACCTTAACATTGCCCAAAGCAACGGGTACCTATCCGGTTGTGATTATGATTACCGGAAGTGGTCCGCAAAACCGAAATGAAGAACTGGCCGGCCATAAACCTTTTCTAGTCATTTCCGATTATTTGACTAAAAACGGGATTGGGGTATTGCGCTATGATGACCGCGGTGCCGGAGAGTCTACCGGGGATTTTACAACTGCAACTTCGGTCGATTTTGCTTCAGATGTACAAAGTGCCATCGCTTATCTAAAAACAAGAAAGAAGGTCGATAAGCATAATATTGGTTTGATCGGACATAGTGAAGGTGGAATAATAGCACCAATGGTTGCTGTTCAATCTAAAGATGTCAAGTTTATCGTTCTAATGGCTGGAACTGGAATACCGGGTAGTGAATTATTGTCCATACAAGGAAGGTTGATAGCAAAGGCCATGGGAAAATCAGATGTTGAAATAAAAAAATCAGCTGAGATTCGGGATAAAATGATTAGTATGGCCGTTGCTTCAGATAATATACAGACCTTGAAGGATGATTTGAATACTTATCTTGTTGCTGAAACCCAAAATGAGGAATCGAGTACTTGGGTTCCTGAAAGTGTTGATACCGAACAGTTTATAAAGGCTCAAATAGATTTTATGGCTACCCCATGGATGGTCTATTTACTAAGGCATGATCCTGCAAATGTACTTGAAAAGGTAAATTGTCCAGTTTTGGCTATAAATGGTGATAAAGACCTGCAGGTACCTGCTAAAGAAAATTTGGAGGCAATAGCCAAAGCATTAAAAAAAGGGGGTAATAAAAATGTAACCTTAAAGATGTTGC
The DNA here is from genome assembly GCF_900103215.1 of Kriegella aquimaris. Taxonomy (GTDB): domain Bacteria; phylum Bacteroidota; class Bacteroidia; order Flavobacteriales; family Flavobacteriaceae; genus Kriegella; species Kriegella aquimaris. The sequence goes on along the minus strand of NZ_FNGV01000003.1, from coordinate 177,187 downwards.
CTGGCTTGAACCATTTATTTCAAGAAAGCGAGACGGGATCACCTACTGAATATGCAGCGATTGAACAGACTTTTTCACCTATGGCGTTAAAGGAAATCTCAAATTGGATTTTACAACAGGTCGAATAGTACTTTGGCCAAACTTTTAATATCCGACATAATCGACAATCTCTAATCCATACCCTACAATACCTACACGTTTGGTTTGTGGTGAATTGGACAAGAGACGCATTTTTACAATGCCGAGATCATGTAGAATTTGGGCGCCGATACCAAAATCTTTTGCATCCATGTCAATTTTCGGTGCCTTAAAGATGCCTTGTTTTTGTAACTCCTTTAATTCCGCTAAGCGCGATAAAAGATTAAGTGATTCGGAATCTTGATTGATAAAGACAATAGCTCCTTTTCCTTCTTTGTTGATCGCTTGGAACATATCATCCAATTTTTTATCGGGATTATTGGTGAGGGTTCCTAAAATATCATTGTTGACCAAGGTAGAATTTATACGAGTCAAAATCTTTTCATCTTTTTTCCAGCTTCCTTTGGTCAAAGCGATATGCACATGATTGTTGGTCGTCTGTTTATACGCACGCAACCTAAAATCGCCAAATAGCGTTGTAATTTCAAAATCGGCCTCTTTTTCGATCAAACTATCATGTTCCATGCGATAGGCAATAAGGTCTTCAATGGAAACAATTTTTAAATCGAACTTTTTGGCGACTTCGATAAGTTGGGGTAGGCGAGCCATGCTACCATCTTCATTCATGATTTCAACAATGATTCCCGCAGGCTGCAAACCGGCTAATCGCGCAAAATCTATTGCAGCTTCGGTATGGCCCGTGCGTCTCAAGACCCCGCCTTCCTTTGCAATAAGGGGAAAGACATGCCCTGGGCGCATTAAATCCTGGGGCTTGATATCCGGTCCGGTCAATGCTTGTACCGTTTTTGCCCGATCGGAAGCAGAAATCCCTGTAGTTACCCCATTGCCCCGTAAATCTACAGAAACCGTAAAAGCAGTTTCCAGTGGGTCGGTATTATTGGTGACCATCATATGAAGCCCTAGATCGCGACAACGACCTTCGGTAAGCGGAGCACAAATCAATCCTTTGCCATGTGTGGCCATAAAATTCACCATTTCGGGCGTGGCGAGTTCAGCCGCGGCCAAAAAATCACCTTCATTCTCTCGGTTTTCATCATCGACCACAATAATGACCTCGCCATTACGAATAGCTTCAATAGCTTCCTCTATTGTATGTAACGCTATTTTTTTTTCCACTTTTGTTATCATACCATCTCCTTTTTATCCTTCTTTGGAAACTTCCTTTTAATAAAGTCAATTACATTTCCAAAACTCATTAGTCCTTTATCGGCCGTAGCCCTTCTTGTTAGAAATACTCCCAAAGGTAACATTATCAGCGTAGATAACCATGCGCCCAATATGGGATGTATGTTACCTTCCTTGGCGTAATTACCTGCAAAAACTCCTATGAAATAATAAGTAAGAAAGAGAACAATGGCAATAACCATGGGCAACCCCATGCCTCCTTTACGAATTATAGCTCCTAGTGGTGCACCCACAAAAAACAGAATAACACAGGAGAGCGCCAAAGCATATTTTTTATGTAAAGAGAGAATATGCATGTTGTATATCTTATAACGCTTCGATAACTCCTCTTTTTTCCCTTGAATCGAAGTCAAAATGTTCGATACCGACGTTTTAGCTGAGTTCACAACTTGAGTTTTTTGCCAATCTTGAAACAGGTCTTCTATATTTTTTATAGGTTTTTGACCACCCGTTTCGACGGAATCTGCCAATTGTGTAGAAGCCAAGGCAGTCGTGTCTTTTTTGATTTCTTTGTTCTTTTGTGCAAGACTATCTACCCTGTCGATTTTTGGTACTGGAACAAAGGCACCCATTCTATTGGAAATATTTTTCGAGAACGCACCAACAATTTTTAGATTGTCGTTTTTAAGTGAATCAATATCTTGTATTAACCTTGAAACGTTCTTCATTTTATCGGTTCGTACATTACGCTCTTCCTCAAGATCGACATCACTGAAATCGGGCACCTCGATATTCATAGTGTATTCTTCGAAATTTGCCTTGGCAAAAGGGTATTGACGCTTTTCATTATTCGATTTGGTGGTAATATCCTCATAATAATGCCCCTCTTTCAATACCAATTGAATAATATCGGAAGCTTCGCTACTAATTAATTCTCCAGATTTGGACTTGATAACCACCCGGTTTATATTATTCGCTTTTTGATGGATGATCACGTTATCTAAAAAACGGTCTTGTTCGCCGTATTTATTGTCGACTTTGATGTTCATTCCTTCAAAGTCGCTAAATACACCTTCCTCGATAGCTACGGCCGGTTTCACCTTGGCAATATTCCGTCGCATATTATAGATTTTTTGTTCCGATGCAGGAATTACGCTATTGGCGAAATAGAAAGTAACCCCTCCTAAAAAAATAATAAATACGATAAGGCTTAGCATGGCACGCTGTAATGAAATACCTGACGCCTTCATGGCTGCGAATTCATAATTTTCGGCAAAGGTTCCGAAGGTCAAAATTGAAGAAAGCAAAACCGTTAAGGGTAAAACTTTTTCGGTAAGGTTCGGCATCAAATAGAAAAGAAACTTTCCGATAATAACAATATCGAGACCTTTTCCCGCTAAATCATCTATAAAAAGCCAAATCGTTTGAAATATGAAGATGAACATCAATATTACAAACGAGCTGAAAAAATTAAATAGAAATCTCGATAAAATATACCGGTCTAATATTCTCAATGGTCTAATTTCTTATAATGTAGTAGCCTGATTTCTTGTACTTGTCTTCATCAAAAGTAAATAAGGTTTTCGACAAAGGCTGATCCGTTTTAAAAGAATTAACAGTAATCGTAGTGGTGGTGCCATTTTGGCCCGTTTCGATAAGTTTGTAGATGTGTTTGGTCTCGGCATCGATACCTAACAATATAGATTTTATTTCAGTATCAGTATCGATAGGAATCAATTTGACATATTGTATTTTTCTACCCTGAACATTTTGTAGTATATCCCATTCGTACGTATGACCTTGCTTATAAAAAGTGAGCATTTTAGAAGGGGAAACCGTATTTTCATCTTCGACAAGATCTTCAATGGTAACTTCTTCATTTTCAGGTACAATACGATAGACCTTTTTTCCGTCATATAATTGTTGGGCACCCATATAATTGAAGAGATATTTATCCCCCTCCATAGTGACATCGCCACGGGTTTCTTGATTTATACCGGCTTCGACATTGTTCAATACGTATTTAAAGTCAATAGTAACATTGTCATAGCTCTGCACCTTGTTATATACATCGTCTAAAAGCGCTTCGGCCTTATCTGAATTTTGGGCAAAGGAGCTACTAAAGATTAAAACCAAAAGTAGTACTAGGTAATATTTTTTCATTTTATAATTATTAATGCCTTTTATCGGCCTTCATTATTCAATAATTGATCTAGCGCAACCAAATCGGGTACCAGAACCTGTCTTGCTTTACTGCCTTCGAAAGGACCTACGATTCCTGCCGCTTCCAACTGGTCAACAATTCGGCCTGCACGATTGTATCCCAATTTCAACTTTCGTTGTATTAAGGAGGCCGATCCTTGCTGTGCTATAACGATAACTTCGGCGGCATCTCGAAACATAGCATCACGATCAGATATATTATAATCAATACTTGTGCCAGAATCTTCGCCTACATATTCAGGAAGTTCGTACGCCTGCGGATAGGCTCTCTGTGAGCCGATATATTCAGTGATTTTAGCAACTTCAGGGGTGTCAACAAAGGCACATTGAATTCGGGTGACATCATTGCCTTGGGTATACAGCATGTCACCACGACCAATCAACTGGTCGGCACCCTGCGCATCAAGAATAGTTCTAGAATCTATTTTCGAAGTAACCCTAAAAGCGATTCTAGCGGGGAAGTTAGCTTTTATAATACCGGTTATTACATTAACTGACGGTCGCTGCGTGGCTATGATCAAATGAATTCCGATCGCTCGGGCCAACTGTGCCAATCGAGCAATAGGTGTTTCTACTTCTTTTCCGGCAGTCATGATAAGGTCGGCAAACTCATCGATTACCAAAACAATATAGGGTAAAAATTTATGTCCGTCATTCGGATTCAATTTTCGCGCCTTGAACTTGGTATTGTATTCCTTGAGGTTACGAACCATGGCATGTTTCAACAATTCATAGCGGTTGTCCATCTCGATACAAAGCGAGTTCAATGTATGTATTACTTTGGTGTTATCGGTAATAATGGCTTCCTCGGAGTCGGGTAATTTTGCCAAAAAGTGTCGTTCAATTTTATTGTAAAGTGTCAATTCTACTTTTTTGGGATCTACCAAGATAAACTTGACTTCGGCAGGATGTTTTTTATACAGGAGGGAAGTCAGTACGGCATTCAAGCCGACCGATTTACCCTGACCAGTTGCCCCGGCCATAAGCATGTGTGGCATTTTGGCAAGATCGACAACGAATGTCTCGTTGCTAATCGTTTTTCCAAAGGCAATGGGCAATTCCATTTCAGCTTTTTGAAATTTACTGGAAGCAATAACGGAGCGCATTGAAACCGTTGTGGCATTCTTGTTCGGCACTTCGATACCAATGGTTCCCTTGCCAGGTATAGGCGCGATAATTCGAATACCAAGCGCGGCTAAAGACAAGGCGATATCATCTTCTAGGTTCTTTATTTTCGATATGCGTACTCCTGCTTCAGGTACGATTTCGTAAAGGGTTACCGTTGGACCAATTGTGGCCTTGATCTGCGCAATACCAATCTTGTAGTTCTTTAAGGTATCGACAATCTTGTTCTTATTGTCCTCAAGTTCTTCTTGATTGATGGTAATGCTTCCTGAAACTCCGTGCTGGTCTAAAAGTTCTATGGTCGGAAATTTGTAGTTGCCCAACTCAAGCGTAGGGTCAAACTCTCCGAAATCATCTACCAGCTTACTAGCCATATTATCGACCTCCTCTTTTTCTTCGACGATTTTTTCAACTTCCATCGACAAATCTTTCTCGACTTCTTCCTCTATGGGCATAGTCACCTCAAAATCATCTTTGACCGATTCTTGCTCTAAATGTGGAATATTTTCTTTGTGCGTGTAGGTATCTATGATTACCGGAATTTCTTCTTCAGTTTCAACTGATGTGAACTTGTCGTTGGGACCTTCCTTTTTATCTTTTTTAAATTCGGAAGACAATGCCGTTCTTTTCTTATTGAAGTATATACCGATATCCTCGGGCGAGAATTTGAACAACCGAACCAAGATAAAAACCAATCCGAATAACAAAAGTAGGAGTACACCTATCTTTCCGGCATAATCTTGAAGAAAATCATTCATTTCATAACCGACCAATCCGCCCCACAAAGGGTTGTCATAGGCAAAGAAACCCAAGGCGATGGAAAGCCATAAAATAAATACCAATCCCCATATCCATTTTTTGAGCAACCCTTTTTTCTCAATACCAAGAAACATATAAAGCCCGGTGAGGCACATCAAAAACGGAAGGACGAATGACGCCAAACCGAACCCTTTGTACATAAAAAAGTGACTGACACTTGCTCCGAATTTGTTAAGTAAATTTTTTGCCTCTGCATTTCTATTGGCGAATTCAGTGAGCATGCTCTGATCATCTTGCCATGTAAAATAGAAGGAAACAAAGGAAAAGAAAAGTGCGATACTGAGTAGCACCAAAAGGCTTCCCACTATTATCTTATTTTGTTTTGACATGCTAAAACCCATGCCCTTTTTAACCGTTTTAGGCTTTGGTTTTCGTACCTTCTTTGCCATGAAATCTTTTATTCTGGGGGCTAAATTACAAATTTACAGTCGAAGGCGGTGAGATTTATACTTCAAAAAATCTTAGGAAAGTAAATGATAACTCCAATAATACTGGCGGCAATAGATACCAACATTACAGCACCGGCAGAAATATCTTTGATGAAGCCTATTTTTTCATCAAATTCAGGCTGTATATAATCGGCAATTTTTTCGACAGCGGTATTTATTCCCTCGATTCCCATAACCAGACCAATAGCAAAAATTTGGAGTATCCATTCGGTGGCAGAGAGGTTATAGAAAAACCCTGCAGCGGTAACGATAATAGCAATACCCACCTGAACCTTGATACTTGCTTCGGTGCGAATCAAAAGTAGGGCCCCGCGTAAAGCGAAACCCACACTTCTTATTCTATTTTTTGCAAAAGATTCCTTAGGCATCCATCAATGCTTCTAGAGCGGCCTTGTAGTTGGGCTCGTCCACAGTTTCAGGAACTTGTTCGCTATAAATTACTTCGCCGTTCTCATTAAGAACAACTACCGACCGTGATAATAACGATTGCAACGGACCATCGGAAAACTCCACTTGGTAAGACTTTCCAAAAGAACCATCTTTAAAATCAGATAGCATTTCAACATTGGTTATTCCCTCAGCACCACAAAAACGAGCTTGAGCGAAAGGAAGATCTTTAGAGATGCACAAAACAACAGTATTGTCTAATTCTGCGGCTTCTTCATTGAATTGTCGCACTGATTGGGCACAAGTTCCGGTATCAACACTTGGAAATATATTAAGCACGACTTTTTTACCTTGGTAGTCAGCTAATGAAGCAGATGAGAGATCCGTTTTTGTTAAACTGAAATTGGGAGCCTTACTTTTGTTTGCTGGTAAGTTTCCTAATGTATGTATTGTATTTCCTTTAAGCGTTACTGTTGCCATGATGTTCATTTTTAAGTTGACCGTGAAATTAAAAAATATAAAGGTTATATGTTAGTCGCCATCATGATTTTTTATCCGCTTTTTTTACATCTGACATCCAGTGCGTTTTAGCCTTTGTTTTAAGATCAGGCCAACCCCATCAAAACCGGATGATAACCATCAAATAGATTAAAAAGAAAAAACAGCCTATTTTGAGGTTACTTTATAGTATTCAAATATGCAAATGAGGATTTATCTAAACTCACTAAAAAACGGTACTAGGTGTCTATAGAACCTGTTACGCGTTTCATGAATTCATTCAATGCTTCTTTTTTGGGTTGTCCGTCTTTTATAGCTTTATGTACTTCTAAAGCCCCGTACATATTGGAAATCAGCTCCCCGATAACATCAAGTTCCTCATCTTTTAGAGAAGACACTTCGGTAAGATCTTCAAGCGTTTCAATAGTTTCTACAACGAAATCTTCATCGTTATTTTCTATAAAATTCGTTAAATGCTTAATTACTGGTAACTTCATTGATCAGCTCTTTTAAAACATCATACTTGTTTGTCTGTACTTGATTTTTGAATTTCCCATTAGTAAAGGCAGCAAAGGTAGGCAGGTTATCAACTTTTGCCATTTTCCGGGACTCCGGGAACTTCTCGGCATCGGCTATGATAAAAGTAATATCTTCATGTGTTGCCGCCTCTTTTTTGAATTTTGGTTTCATGATGCGGCAATTACCACACCAACCGGCCGAATACTGGACTACAACATTTTTGTTTGTCTCAATGATTTCCTGTAAATTATCTTGTTCTAGTTCTAATATCATTAGTATACGCTTTAATAATTTCTACGTGGTGCAACGAGGCAATTGAAAGATTTATTCCAGCAATTGCTTCGTTCACTCACATCTTTTAAACTTTGCATTGTTATTCGCTAATTAGTTAGCGTGTGTAGAAAGGTAACTGGCAACACCTGATCTGTCGGCCGTCATGGCATCTTTACCTTCCTCCCAGTTTGCGGGGCATACTTCACCTTTTTCCTGTACATGGGTGTACGCATCGATCAAACGTAAAAATTCATTTACGTTTCTACCTAATGGCATGTGGTTAATGCCCTCGTGAAAGACAGTTCCTTCTTCATCGATAAGATAAGTAGCTCTATAGGTTACATTATCACCTTCTACAGTAACAACTCCGGTTTCTTCATTGTATTCTTCATCAGTGATGTCTAAAATACCTAAGGTAGAAGCCAAATTTCTATTGCTGTCTGCTAGTATAGGGTATGTTACACCTTCAATGCCGCCATTGTCCTTGGCAGTGCTCAACCAAGCAAAGTGAACTTCGGCTGTATCGCAAGAAGCTCCGATAATTACTGTATTTCTTTTTTCAAACTCACCAAGGGCCGCTTGAAAAGCGTGCAGCTCCGTGGGGCATACGAACGTAAAGTCTTTTGGATACCAGAACAAGATTACTTTTTTATTGTTCTTTTGGGCTTCTTCCAAGACATTAATTTTGAAAGTGTCGCCTAAATCGTTCATGGCGTTTACACTTAAATTGGGGAATTTTTTTCCTACAAATGACATATTATAACTCTTTTTTAAGGGTTGTTTCTATCACAAAATTAGGGCTTCTAAATGGCTAGAAAAGCATTAGGTATTTAAAAAAACGATAGCAGCATAACTATTACAAATAGCACAGTCCCACGGATACGTTTCTTGTGTTATCATTAAAAAACAGCCCTTAATTTTGCTGGTTTCTAATTTTTTTATATTAAAAATTACGAGGTGTGTTTTTAAACTTTTTGAGTAGAAATTGCATGTGACCTATTCTTTTTTTCATTCCCTTCATTTTCCAATGGGACTACTTGGAAATTGTATTTTTCCAAGAATTCCTTTTGAAGGGAGTCCATATGTTTTCTCATTTTTTTCCAATCTGAAAAATCGTCATTAAATCGATTATGAAAGAATTCCTCATCAAAAAAATCATTTTGGAAAAAGTCTTCTGCAAAGAGAGAATCATTATTAAAAAAATCAGGTAACGTTCGGTTTCCGCTGATAGTTCCGAATCTCTTATAAATGCTATTGAACATTTGATTTAGACTATCAATATTATGCTTTCCAATGGTGTTGGGTCCGTCTGAAGAGGACGACCATGAGTATATGGAATCATAACGAATCAGATTACCGTGTTCGTCAACTTCTTTATTGACCCTCCAAGACCCTTTTGGTTTTGTTTGTGCCAATTCTTTTTCCTTGTTTTCTTGTTTGGACTCAAGATTGTTTTTTTCTTGAGCGTGGCACGAGGTAGCTAAAATCGCCACCAACGAAAGTAAGATGTACTTTTTCATTTTTGACCAATTTTATAATTCAATTTTTTGGCCACAAATAAAATGCCAATCCTTTTTATAAAGTGCTGGATGTCAGGTTAAAAGTGTGTTAAAATTCTTTTACCCAATACTTCACCGATAGGGTGATAACAAATTAGTAGTTGTATTGCTATTCGCTCTTCGAAGAGGAGGCCAATTGCTTTATTTTAATGCCCAAAGCCGCAAATAGCAACGTCATTATTGGACTTAGCCAGTTGAAAATCGCATACATAAAATAGTCGGCCACACTGACTCCTAACACTCCGCTGTGATACGCACCACAAGTATTCCATGGAATCAAAACGGATGTTACTGTACCTGAATCTTCGAGGGTACGACTTAAATTTTCAGGGGCCAACCCGCGGTCTTTATAAGCTTTGGCAAACATTTTTCCTGGTACGACGATTGCCAGGTATTGGTCGGAAGCAGTTATGTTCAAGGCTAAACAGCTCCCTACGGTACTGGCAAACAAGCCAAAAGTAGTTTTGGCCATTGCGAGAAGGCTTTTTGTAATACGGGACAAGGCCCCTATGCCATCCATGATGCCACCGAAAACCATAGCACATAGAATTAGCCAAATAGTACCCAGCATACCGTTCATGCCCTTGGAAGAAAAAAGTTTGGCCAGGGATTCATTTTCCGTTGGTATCGAAGTTTCAAGGGTAATGGCATTTAATATTCCCTTATACCCCGATTCAAAATCAAGTTTATTGGACCCGGTCAATCCTGCTACGATTTCGGGTTGAAATATTAGCGCAAATATGGCCCCTAAGAGCGTTCCTATTAATAAAGCAGCTAAGGGAGGAGTCCTTTTTACAATTAAAAAAATGACCATAACCGGAACTAAAAACAACCATCCGTTTATATTGAAAGTGGTGTCTATGCTTGATAGAATTGCTTCGGTATCTGCCGTTCCATTGGTGTCCAAAGAAAACCCTATGACGATAAATATCAGTAGTGTTACCAAAATGGTAGGTACCGTGGTGATTGTCATATACTTAATGTGATCGAAAAGCTCACCTCCCGCCATTGCCGGAGCCAAATTGGTCGTGTCACTTAGCGGTGACATTTTGTCTCCAAAGTAGGCTCCCGAAAGAACAGCTCCAGCTGTCATCCCAAGGGAAATACCAAGTGCTTCGCCTATTCCTATCAATGCGATACCTACAGTTGCCGAAGTGGTCCAACTACTTCCTGTGGCAATCGATATTATAGAACATATTATGACACAGGCTGCCAAAAAAATAGTGGGATTCAAAATTTGAAGCCCGTAATAAATCATTGCCGGAATAATACCACTGATCAACCAAGTACCCGCTAAGGCACCCACCATTAAAAGAATAAGTAGGGCCCCAGTTGTCGATTTTACATTCTCGGCAACCTCGGCAATCATTTGTTTGTAAGAAACTTTGTTTAAAAAACCTACAATGGCAGCTACAGCGCCACCCAAAAGAAGAATAAACTGATTCGAGCCACTTATGGCATCATCTCCAAAAACGTATACATTATAGGCCAACATGGCTACAAGGGCAATAACCGGAATCAATGCCTCCCAAATTCTCAACTCCCTATTTTCAACGATATGCTCGTCTTGACGGTATTTGGGTCCCTTTTTGCCTTTCATGCATTTTGGTTTAACATTCTGGTAATATTACGATTTTGCCATCTGTTCTGCAAACGGTCATGTACGTATATCGAATCTGCGACCAAAGCCTGTATCTTTATCTTTACGGTCTATTGTTAACCGAAAAATAGTGTTAATTTTGTTACTTTAATTAAACAAAAATTTTATGAGTTCATACGATGTGGCCATTATTGGCTCAGGACCTGGAGGATATGTAGCAGCGATTCGATGTGCACAACTGGGCATGAAAACGGCGATTATTGAAAAATATAGCACCTTAGGAGGTACATGCCTTAACGTAGGATGTATTCCGTCAAAGGCGCTATTAGACTCTAGTCATCATTATGAAGATGCAATAAAGCACTTTGAAGAACACGGAATTGATATCCCGGGGGAAATAAAGGTGAATCTTGAGCAAATGATTTCCCGTAAACAATCCGTAGTTGATCAAACTACAAAGGGTATCCAGTTTTTGATGGATAAAAATAAAATCGATGTTTTTGAAGGATTGGGCAGCTTTTCCGATAGCACCCATATCAATATTAAAAAGAATGATGGTAAGGTTGAAACCATTGAGGCTAAAAATACCATTATAGCAACAGGATCTAAACCGTCTACTTTGCCTTTTATAAAATTGGACAAAGAAAGGGTTATTACATCTACAGAAGCTTTAAAACTGAAAGAGATCCCGAAACATTTGATTGTTATTGGTGGCGGGGTTATTGGTTTGGAACTTGGACAGGTATATAAGCGTTTGGGAGCAGAGGTGACCGTTATTGAGTTTATGGATCGCATTATTCCTGGGATGGATGGTGCGCTTTCCAAAGAGTTGATGAAAGTGATGAAAAAGCAAAAGGTGAAGTTCAGCCTCTCGCACAAAGTAAAGTCCGTTGAACGAAAAGGCGATGAGGTCATAGTGAAAGCCGATGATAAAAAGGGACAAGAAGTTGAATTTAAAGGAGATTACTGTTTGGTCTCCGTAGGTCGTCATGCATATACCGAAGGATTGAATCTTGATGCTGCAGGTGTACAATTGGAAGAAAGGGGCAAAATTGCGGTAAATGAGCATTTACAAACCAATATTTCGAATATCTATGCTATTGGCGATGTTATCAAAGGCGCTATGTTAGCTCATAAAGCAGAAGAGGAAGGTGCCTTGGTTGCCGAGCAATTGGCCGGACAAAAACCACATATAGATTATAATTTGATTCCTGGGGTGGTTTATACGTGGCCCGAAGTTGCCGCCGTTGGTAAGACCGAGGAAGAATTAAAGGAAGCAGGAGTGGATTATAAGGTAGGTCAATTTCCCATGCGAGCTTTGGGTCGCGCCCGTGCTAGTATGGATACTGATGGCTTTGTGAAAATATTAGCCGATACCAAAACCGATGAGGTTCTGGGAATACATATGATCGGGGCGCGAGTAGCTGATTTAATCGCGGAAGGAGTAACGGCTATGGAGTTCCGTGCTTCGGCAGAAGATATTTCGCGCATGAGTCATGCCCACCCCACCTATGCCGAAGCAGTGAAAGAGGCGGCCTTGGCAGCAACCGATGATCGAGCGTTGCATGTTTAATTATTAAACGATATAATTATAATTACCGTATTTTTTAATATAAAAGCCCCATAATAGGGGCTTTTTTGTATTCTTTGCTTAAGCACTTTTTCAACCTTTGGCACCAAGTAAAGGCAACTGCTTTATTTTATGGTAATTCAAGGCCAACGAAATACAATGCTTTAGTTCTTCTTCGGGTATTTGATCATCGATTTTAAAAACAATGGCCCGGTTTCCCTCAAAATCAAATTTATCTTTATAAAGTAACTTAAATGTAGGTACTAATTTAGATGTACATTTAAAATAGATGGCAAATTGGTCGGGTTTTTTTACTTTCCAATCCATGCGCACGGTGCTTCCGTATTTCGTTAAATAGCTGGGCTCTCCCCATTTCAGCGTCTCTTCGAGTTTTTCAAGTCCTTCAAGTTCTTCAGCTACTTTTAGCACCAATGTTCTTAGATAAAGCAACTTCTCCTGTACGGTAGACGGATAGTTATTAAAAACTGCTGTGGCCTTGGGGTCGGTTGTTAGTTTCATAAACTATGGTGTTGAGGTTAAATAGCTGGTATTGCACTTTATGTACTTAAGTATGGTTAATATAAATGAAGTTTTATAGTCATTTTAATACCATTGCTCACAGTATCTTAGTGGGTTGCTTGTTTTCATCGATAGCTACAAAAGTAAATTCACCCGATACTGCTTTTTCTCTGAACGAAGAATACATTTCCTCCACAAAAATGTCGACCCTCACTTTTAAACTCGTATTACCTATATGGCTTATTTTTCCAGAAAGTTCAATGATTGTACCTGCAGGAATCGCTTTTTTAAAATCAATTTTATCGCTGCTGACCGTAACCATTTGTTGTCTGCCAAAACGTGTAGCTGTTATAAATGCCGTTTCATCCATGAGTTGCATGGCGGTACCGCCAAAAAGTGTGTCATAATGATTGGTAGTGTTGGGGAATACAGCTTTGAATATAGTTGTTTTTGAATTTTCAATACGTTGTTCAATCGTCATACGGCTACTTTTTCCAGAGCTAAAAAATGAGTTGTTGAATGGTCGAATAGGGGGAATACTTTGATCTCACAGGAGTAGGGCGTACTATCTTTTTTATAATTTATCAGCACTTCTGTAAAAGGTGTTTTGCTATTTAATTTTGTTGAGATTCTTTTTTTTGCTTTTGAACTGGTGTCCGGACCCTGTAAAAAATCAGGAGTGTTGTTCAGGGCCTCGATTTTGGAATAGCCTGTCATCTCTGTAAAGCCATCATTGACCCATATTATTTTTTGTTCGATATCTGTAATTACAAGCGCTTCAAACTTGCTCTTGTCAAAAATGGCGTCGATATCGTTTTTCCAGCCTAGCTTATTTGCCATCTCTTTAATCTTACGAATGTCTTGTTCCCTTTTCAGTTCTATTAGACTATTGAAGTAATTTTCGCCGTAAATATCCCAACTTAAGAGGGGTGTTTTTTTAAAATTTTGAGGACTTATTAGTGGTCTGACTTTAAAATATTCCGTTTTGCTTAGAGCGGAAAGATAAATGTCTAATGACATCATTTGAGATAGATTGTGCTTCATAATTTTTAGATTGCCGTTTCTGTAAACGATATTGCCTCAGAAAGTGCAGCGTTTGGTATGTAAATATAGTTAAATTGGTTAACGCCCACTTGAGAACGGCCCCTATTATAAAGCGGTTTTATCGGATTATTCTATTCAACCTAACTTTTCTAATACCACTTTCTGTGTTCCATTGTTTTACCTCTTTGAAACCAAACTTGAGGTACAGCGCTATTGCCGGGGCATTGGCTGCACCCGTTTCTACCATAAAAGGTTTTGAATTATAAGTATGGAGTACAAATTCCATCAATTGCCGCGCTATTCCTTGTCTGAAAAAATTGGGCGCAACGACCAAACTTTGAATATGAGTAAAGTCGCTTTCATTATTAATTTCAATAACTCCTGCAAGCTCATGGTTTTTTAGATATCCAAAAAAATAATTTTTGCTTTTTGAATAACTTTCAAGGCTTCTTTTTAAGGGCGGAAAATCTTTTGCGTTTAGTAGTTTTGCCTCGACCGCATACGAATCCTGAAAAACGGAACGGATGTTGTCGGCAATAGTTATCTCCTTGTTTTGAAGTTTTTTAATCATCGGTTGTTCTATAATAGAATTCCTCCAGAAGCTTCTATACGTTGTCCATTTATCCACCTTGCATCTTCGGTGCACAAAAAGGCAACTACACCTCCAATATCTTCGGGTTCTCCCACACGACCTAATGCAGTAACATTGGTTACCGCTTTTCTTTTTTGCTCGTTTGTTTTATTTTCACCGCCACCAAAATCTGTTGCAACAGCACCAGGGGCCACAACATTTGCTGTAATCTTTCGATGTGCCAATTCTTTGGCCAGATATTTTGTAAATACTTCTACGGCTCCTTTAACAGGGGCATAAGCGGATGAATTTGGGAAAGTAAACCTTGTCAAACCGGAAGAAATATTAATAATTCTACTACCATCGTTCAAATACCCCAAGGCTTTTTGTGTCAAGAAATAAACTCCTTTAAAGTGAACGTTGACCATTTCATCGAATTGATCTTCGGTTGTTTCAATAAAGGGTTGGTAAATTCCGGTTCCCGCATTATTTATTAAAAAATCAAGATTATCATATTGAGTTTCTGATTTTAAATAGACAGAAAGTTGATTGAAAAATTCATCAAAAGTATTGATTTTACTAGTGTCAAGCTGTAATGCATAACTAGTTTGACCCATTTGTCTTATTTCGGCGACTACTTCATCAGCTGCCGATTTGTTTGAATGGTAAGTGATAATAGAATCGATATTTTTTTTTGCCAGACTAATGGCAATGTCACGTCCTAAACCACGACTTCCGCCAGTTACGAGGGCAATTTTGTTTTTTGACATTTCAGTGGATTTTTATGCTTTTAAAATTGTGTAAAGAGTTTTGTGTAAAAAGTCTTGAAATACGGTTCTTGTTTACCAATAAATTTATACCGATAATTTTCAGGTATATTGTTCAAGAGTTTAAAGGTAAAATAATCTTACGCGGTGTACAATTTGGAAGCACTTTTCATTTTAGTAAGCCAAAGGATATTTTGATTCCTTCGATAACCATACTTGTGCCTATAATAGCAATAATCAGTCCCATTATTTTTCCAATGACGGAAATTACATTGTCGCCAATTTTCTCTGCAATGAAATCGCTCAGACTGAATGTAATGTAGGTCAATAGGCACATTAAACCAAAAATAAGCAGTACCAAACCAATGTGTACGTAGGTTGCATTGGATACAAAATTCATTGCAGTAACGATTGTTCCCGGTCCGGCCAGAATAGGAATTGCCAAAGGTGACACGGCTATGTTTTCATCGATATTGGTTTTCTGTAAATGCTTAACGTTCGATTTTTTAGATTGTAACATCTCGAAACCAACATAAAAGATTAGAATACCTCCTGTAATCTTGAATGCGGGTATGGTTATTCCAAAGAGCTCAAAAATGAACTTACCCAATATGACAAAGATGCTTATGATTACGAAGGCGATGAAAACGGCCTTTCTATTTATTTTTTGCTTTGTTTCTTTGTCCGCTCCTTGCACTAAGGACAAAAAAATAGGCATATTTGAAATTGGGTTCATAATGGCAAAGAAACCTGTGAATACGGTAATAGAAAATGTTATAAGGTTGTCCATTTATTTCATTTAGGGTATAGGTGTTGGTTCCTTCCTTAGGTTCTTGTCAGCAGTATATGGCTTGGAAACCTAGTCGTAATTTATACCGATAAATCGAACATAAAAGTAATATTAGGCTTTTACAAATGCCTTAGCAAACCACTTTATATCATGGCTTTCATTTGTCTTCTGATATCCACGTCTTTATAAATTTTCTGTACTGTATCGACATATAAATTCGCAAATCGCTCATTTTTGGCAAGATCACCAAAAAGGGATTTCTGCTTTATAAAGGCTAATGGGTCTATTTCAGTTTGTTTCGCGGCCTTATGAAGTTCGGCGCTCATTACATCGATAATTTCAATTGGTTCTCCATGGCTATCTACATTTTTGTCACTATAGTAGCACCAAGCGGCAATTACCAGGGTTGAAAATTGAATACTTCCTTGTCGAGCCAAGTTTTCCTGAAGGGTGGCAATTAAAAACTTTGGCAATTTGGCCGAACTTTCTGAGCAAATACGGCTTACGCTGTCTTTTATGTTAGGGTTGGCAAAACGTTTTTCTAAGCTGTTTTTGTAACTGTTTAAATCAATCCCTTTAACCTCGTCCAATATTGGGCTTGCTTCCTTGTCCATAAAGGCTCTCAAATAGGTGACGAATATTTCGTCTTCCATGCAAGCGTTGATAGTCATATGTCCATGGATAGCACCTAAAATACCTAGTACCGAATGACCCGCATTCAGCAGGCGGAGCTTCATTTTTTCATAAGGTTTTACATCAGGTACAAATTGTACTCCGACCTTTTGGAATTCAGGCCGCCCTTCTGAAAATTTATCTTCCACGACCCATTGTATGAACGGTTCACAGGTTACGGGCCAATCGTCTTTTATTCCGTACGTATCATTGAGGTATGCGATATCGGCCTGAGTCGTAACGGGGGTTATCCGATCAACCATGGTATTCGGGAACTGTACTTGCGCCTCAACCCATTCGGCCAGTTCAGAATCTAGTTTTTTAATAAATGTCAACAACATATCACGTGTTATATCACCGTTATGTTGAATGTTATCACAAGACATAATAGTAAAGGCAGGAAGTCCCGCATCGCGACGTTTTTTTAATGCAGCCGTAAGAAAACCATATACTGTTTTTGGGCTATCGGGATGACTCAGTTCATGTTGGATATCAGGATTTCTAAAGTCAAATTCTCCTGTTGAAGGGTTAAAATTATAGCCTCCTTCGGTAATTGTAAGGGAAACAATTTTAGTAGATGGGGCTGCCATAATATTTATGACAGGATCTGGGTCATTATGTCCAAGCAGGAAATCAACAATTGAACCAATAATTTGGCTCTCTACCGTTCCATCGGGATGTTTAACGATAAGCGTGTAAAGACCATCTTGGGCTTTAAGCACATCGTGTATTTTTTGATCGCCGGAACGCAAACCAACACCGCAGATTCCCCATTCAGAAGCACCAATTTTTTCCTGAAGTAAATGTGTATAGAAAGCCTGATGTGCCCGATGAAACCCACCGACCCCAATATGTACAATTCCTACTTTAAGTTTTTTTCGGTCATAATCCGGACAAGGTAGTAGGCTTGCGATTTGGCCTAAATTCTTTTGATTTAGTAACATAGAGATTTATTTTTTATTATGATTTTTTAATGTGTTGCGTTTCGACGCCATATAGGCGGTTATAAAGTAAATCAAAGTGCATATAAACGCATATCTATAAAATATTTCACGGTTTTCGATGTACAAAGCCTCATTTGAACTACCGAACAATACAATGCACGCCAGTACCAATGTAATTATAAGAACAATAATCGCTATGATTTTTAGTATTTTGGTAAATATAGAGTTGTCAGCTATAGGCTCAGGCTCTAGTTGGGCTTTTTGCTCTTGAAACCTCTCCATGTTTTCGTTGCGTCTTTTTTCTTGCTCCTCTTCTTCAGGATAGGATTTTTTAGCACCGTAGCGTGCCGCTAACAGGGTATAAATAAGGATCGTGAAAATCCAAGTAGGGATAAAAAGGTAAAAGAAAGACATTACATTAAGTGCGTTCAGTCCAAAACCGAACAAAAGGCCCATTGCCCATGAAGCAATTGCGGGAGTGCTAAATGTCAATTTACGGTACGACGACCAATAACGGGTATATCCTATCCGTGGAAATATTTGATGTTCGGCAAATACAATTCCACCCACGGGAACCACCAATAATCCGGCATACGTTAGTAGCGGCAGTATTTGCGTGAAAACAAATGGGAAACAGGCAACCACAATAGTTAGAAGACCTACCGTAAGGGTGGTTTTCCTCCGGGAATGGTTAAAGAATATGGCCTGTGCAGCCAAGCCTGCCCTGTAAAGGTTTGCTACGGCCGTGGTCCAACCGGCAACGATTACAATTACAAACCCTGACCAACCCAGGGCGTAGTAGGCTACGTCACCGGGATCGAGTTCAACAATCGATTTTCCTAATATTACGGCAGCCCCAGCCCCCATAATACCGGCGGCAATCCAAGCGACATAATGACCGAACATCATTCCCGTGCTTGTGGCAAGTCCGTACGATTTCTTTTTTGCGAATCGCAATAGTGCCATGTCGATGAGGCCAAAATGGGTAATAGTATTGGCGGCCCAAGCGAAACCAATGACTTCAATAAGTCCAATCCCTGGTTCACCGTTGCTGTCGATTCCTGTCCATATCGACTGATTGCCCAATGCTATAAAATCATCCCATCCTTGGGGTAGGGTTTTGCCCAAAACGTCTAACGAAAGTGCTGGGAGGAGAACGAGGGCACCACTCGTAAACATTACGAACAGCCAAGGCGCACAGATACCGGAAAATTCAGAGACTGCATTAAATCCATATATAGCTATGGAAACAACCACTATTCCAACTCCAAAAACAATGAGAATAAACCAAAGATTCGTAGGATACCAGTTAAGTTGGGCAGGGATATCAAACGCAAAACGAACCGCTGTGGCCGATACCGTAACCATAGCTGCGGAAATAACCGTGAAGATAATGACATTCGCCCAATTGTAAAGCTTGGTCATTGAATCACCCGCAATCTTATTGAGATAGGTGTATAAGCTCAATCGAGTATCAACGGCGATAGGTGAAGTAATGAACGTCCAACTTAGAACCGCCAAAATATTTCCAATTAATAGTCCCAATAGAATGTCCATTGTTTTTGCTCCCAATGCGACAAATGTCGCCCCGATAACAAACTCGGTCGCAGCTACGTGTTCTGCGGCATATAGCCCCGCAAAATGGGTCCAATCATGTAATTTATGCTTGGGAACGGGTAATTGCTCTTCGTCTAGGCTTTCGAATTCTGCAAAATCTTTGGTTGTGCTCATATTTGGCTCGTACGTTGAAAATGGGTTAATGTCAATTACTACTGAAAGGCTCCATTTATCCTTTAAAAAGCTTTAGTGTTTTCGTCACGTTGTTAAGTTTACAACATATTCTAATATCTCCTCATTATCCTTTATGTTCATTATTTTCCATAGCTACCTTGTGCATATGCGGCAACAATGCTACTACTTGGCGTTTTGCAATTACTTGGGAAATCGAAAAAATAAATGCAATTGGGCAGGCCATTGGTGAAATCTATTTTTACCCATCCGTTCGCGCTACTCCCAAAGCCTTTATAGCTATAGTTTGCCTGTAATGCCATAGGTCTTCCTTCGTTGTCTTTTGATAGTATAGTAACACCAGAAATGCTTCCCTGGGTATAGCGATTGAACGACCAGGTTTTTGATTGGTTGGCAACCAAATCATCAATCAATCTATTGAAATCTTGTGACCCAGAGGGGCCTCCAGACTTTTTCATAGTCGCATATTTACTACTTCCCTGCATGCGAATGGCAGGTTTGCTCAGGGCAAATAGCTTAAGGTTTTCCTCAAAGCGCCGAACACCGAGGCTATTACAGGGATTTAATTTGAAAATTTGAACCATATCGTTTTGTAGTCCTTTGGCTTTGTGCATCAAATCTACCGAATTGCCCATGGAGTTTGGGTCGGTTATCATTTCCATGGCGGTTCGTAGGGCATCGGTACGTTGCATGCCTTCGACCTCCATTTTGGCAGCGTAAAGATCGGGTCGTGCATATAATCCAGTTCCTACCCATTCCCATCTAACGCACACTCTACTGAGAACGTCGCCGTATCCATTGCGCGTAACTTCTTCCGTAGCACACACTTCTTCCATAATTTCGACCTTATCTGCAGGTAGGGCACTTGGGCACTGTTTGCCAAAGGCCCTGAGGTATTGTCCGAAAATCATAAGAAATTGCATGTCTTCGCGTTTCAGTTCAATGTTTTCAAAATGGCCCCGGTAGATGTAATCATAAAATTCGGCAAAATAGAGGCCGTCTGTATTGAAATCCATTGATTGTGGCAGGTCACTCCAATTTTCAGAACTGTCAACAGGGTTGTTGATAAAAGAAGCGGTGATTACAAATACAATATTTAAACCTAAAAGCTTACTAATAAGACTTCTTATGTGCATTTGAAGTATGGTTTTTGGAGATTGTTTAATCATTTACATTGGTCGATTATTAAATAAACTTACAAATAAAAAGAGAAACACAGCACCCTGTCTGGGCCAATTAATGTGGGTTTATCCGCTTGTGTTACTTGTTCGTCGAGTTGTGTAAATCTGAAATTGAGGTTTGAACCTTAACAAGGCTAAAACGAGAAAAAATACAAGAACAAGGCTGCTTTCTATAAAACAGGCAAAAAGGAGGGCAAAGATTATCGATCTAGCAAAAAGGAATAGCTATTAATTTTTTATGGATAAAAGTTTAAACTATCTCTGTTTAAGAGAGCGAATTACTATTATAAGTGCTTATCTTAGGATACATTGAAAATTTGATTTCGACATGGCATTAAAAGTAGCAATTGCACATAAAACCGTTTATAAATATGATCGACGGGTAAGCCTTTCCCCGCATATTTTTAGATTGCGGCCTGCACCGCATAGCAGAACACCAATAGAAGCATATTCCATAAAAATAAAACCAGAGAATCATTTTTTTAATTGGCAACAGGATCCTTTTGGTAATTATCTGGCCCGTATCGTCTTTCCTGAACAAACGGAAGAACTCTCTGTGGAGGTAGAAATTATTGCAGACTTAAAAACCATTAATCCCTTTGATTTCTTCGTTGAGGAAGCCGTAGAGAATTTTCCGTTTACGTATTCAGAGGATTTAAAAAAAGAATTACAACCCTACTTGGAAATATCCGAAAAAGGACCGTTGCTAAAAGAATGGATAGAAAAAATAGACATGACGCCTCGGCGAAGTATTGATTTTCTAATTGGTCTAAATCAAAATTTATACGAGTACCTCAATTATACCATTCGTATGGAACCCGGGGTACAAAGCTGTGAGCAAACCCTGGGTAATAAATTGGGTTCTTGTAGGGATTTCGCATGGTTGTTGGTGCAAACACTTCGGCATTTAGGATTGGCAGCTCGATTTGTATCTGGCTATCTTGTGCAGTTAAAGCAAGATGAGAAATCATTGGACGGTCCTTCCGGTCCGGATGAGGATTTTACCGATTTACATGCCTGGGCAGAAGTTTATTTGCCTGGTGCCGGCTGGATCGGTCTTGATGCAACTTCAGGTCTTTTGGCAGGGGAGGGGCATATTCCCTTGGCATGTACACCTTCCTTTGAAAGTGCTGCCCCAGTATATGGATTGACAGATCCCTGCGAAACGGAATTTGAATTTGATAATTCCGTAACCCGCATTTTTGAATCGCCACGGGTAACCAAACCTTATACCGAAGATCAATGGAATGCCATTTATAATTTGGGCTTTGTAGTTGAGGAAGAGCTGCAACAAAATGATGTTCGCCTTACGATGGGCGGTGAGCCCACCTTTGTTTCCATAGATGATATGGAAGGGGAAGAATGGAATACTGCGGCCGACGGCGAACACAAACGCAAATTGGCAAGTTCGCTTTCGTTACGCCTATTGGATGCTTTTGGCAAAGGCGGAATGTTGCACCACACACAAGGAAAATGGTATCCAGGAGAACCCTTGCCACGTTGGCTTATCGGTATTCATTGGCGAAAGGATGGCGAATCAATTTGGAAGGATTCCAAATGGTTGGCTTCGTTTACGGAAAATTATACCCTCCCGGAGGATATTACAAATATTTTTTTAAAGACTTTGACCAAATATTTGGCTTGTTCCGATGCTAGTATAGTTCCTGCTTATGAAGATGCTTTTTACTTTTTGTGGGAAGAAGGAAAACTACCGATAGATGTAGAACCAAAAGACTATAAAGAAAAAGATACGGCTTTGCGACGAAAGTTGGGCGAAGTATTGGAGCAGGGTGTTGGTAAAACTGTAGGCCATGTTTTTCCATTGGCCAAAAAGGATGACAATTGGATTACCAATACCTGGAAATTTAGAGGTAAGCATTTATTCTTAACTCCCGGGAATTCACCAATAGGGTTACGATTGCCTTTGGAATCGTTACCTAAAGAACCTGAAATACCATCGGAACCAACTGCAGAGCCAGAATTGTTCGAGGAAAAACCACCTTTGGATGCTTATGCGACCGATTTACAAAAGCGATTAAATTCCATTACTTCGACCTCCGTCAGCAAAAAGCAACCATTTGTACGTACGGCGATATGTGCAGAAGTACGAGACGGTAAATTATTCCTTTTCTTACCGCCTTTAGACAGTGCGGAAGACTTTTTAGACCTAGTGGCAAGCATCGAGGCAACCGCTAGAGAATTGGAAATTCCCATAATCATGGAAGGGTATGAGCCACCGAGGGATAACCGCCTTGAGGTGTTAAAGATTACGCCAGACCCTGGGGTCATAGAAGTAAATGTGCATCCCGCCAAGAATTGGCAAGAGCTCACTGACAATACCCTCAAGCTTTATGCGGAGGCTAAGAAGTCACGTTTGGGAACCGAGAAGTTTATGTTGGATGGCAAGCATACCGGAACTGGTGGGGGTAATCACGTTACGTTAGGTGGGGTCACGCCTGCAGACAGTCCGTTACTTCGAAACCCGCAATTGCTCCGCAGCTTACTAACTTTTTGGCAGCATCACCCTGGGCTTTCCTATTTGTTTTCGGGTGCGTTTATTGGGCCCACAAGCCAGGCGCCACGCGTAGATGAGGCGCGACTGGAAAATTTATATGAATTGGAAATCGCTTTTTCACAGATTCCGGAAGATAAAGAAGTACCTTTTTGGTTAACAGATCGCTTATTTCGGCATCTATTGACCGATATCACTGGAAATACCCACAGGGCGGAGTTTTGTATCGATAAATTGTATTCACCAGATTCTTCTTCGGGTAGATTGGGTATTTTAGAATTGCGTGCTTTCGACATGCCGCCACATGCACAAATGAGTTTGATGCAGATGCTATTGGTACGCACCTTGGTCTCTTGGTTCTGGAAGCACCCCTACAAGCATGATTTGGTGCGTTGGGGCACTGAGCT
Organism: Kriegella aquimaris; assembly: GCF_900103215.1. Classification (GTDB taxonomy): domain Bacteria; phylum Bacteroidota; class Bacteroidia; order Flavobacteriales; family Flavobacteriaceae; genus Kriegella; species Kriegella aquimaris. Next base: position 153,725 of record NZ_FNGV01000003.1, on the reverse strand, counting down.
ACATGACAAGTTTTTGTTAGAACATTACGTCAAGGAAGATTTAAGAGATATTGTTTCGCAACTAAACGATGCGGGTTATCCTTTTAAATTAGATTGGTTTGACCCATTTTTTGAGTTCCGCTTCCCGCTTTATGGAATGGTAGAGATTAATTCGATGCAAATTGAACTACGCATGGCCATAGAACCGTGGCACGTATTGGGTGAAGAAATGTCAGGTAGGGGAACAGCGCGTTATGTAGACTCTTCTTTGGAAAGGGTGCAGGTAAAAATAAAAAACTTCACGGAAGAGCGCTATAGTCTGACCTGTAACGGCGTAAAAATAGAATTGAATTCTACGGGTACGAAAGGCGAATATGTAGCTGGAGTTCGCTATAAAGCTTGGGACCCTTGGTCTGCCTTACATCCTACAATAGCGGTAGATGTACCTTTGGTTTTTGATATTGTCGACAAATGGAATAAAAAATCCATTGGCGGTTGCACGTACTTTGTTGCACATCCCGGAGGCCGATCTTACGACACCTATCCTGTGAACAGTTATGAAGCAGAATCTAGGCGAATCAACAGATTTTGGGATTTTGGGCATACGCAAGGTGAAGTCATACCGATGGAAATGGTCGCTACATCAAATTTTACCGGTAGAATGGTAGAACCTAAGGCTGCTTCCAATACATTTGTATATAAAGAAGTACCCCCAAATCGTGAATTCCCACATGTGTTGGATTTGCGAAAGAAGTAATTCATAGATTTTATGCCCATAACAAGTACGCGCTGGTTAAGTAATTATAATACCGAATATAGGAACGATGAAATGTTTACTCCGAAAAACGGTATCAAACCATATTGGAATAAACTACTAACAGAGTTTGATAAATTAGGTCCCAACGGGTTAATGGCCCGCCAAAGGGATATAGATTGGTTGCTTTTTGAGAATGGCGTTACCTATAACGTGTACAACGACCCACAAGGCATGCACCGTCCCTGGAACTTAAATGTGGTTCCTTTTATCCTCCCCAAAAGCGAATGGCAAACAGTAGAGGCCGGTATAGAACAACGGGCAGAGCTTCTAAATTTAGTTCTAAAAGATATATATGGTGAGGGTAATCTAATTAAAAATGGCATTGTTCCTTATGAAATAATTTATGGCCATCGTGGATTTTTAAGACAATGTGCGGGCATTGAATATCCAACAGACAAATTTCTTTCTATTTATGCGGCAGACCTTTCCCGTGGTACCGATGGTAGGCTTTGGGTCGTAAATGATCGTGCGGAGGCCCCTTCGGGAATGGGGTACGCCCTCGAAAACAGGTCGACCACCAGTAGAATTCTTCCTGAGATGTATGGTAGAATGAATGTGAAGCGCCTATCGGGATTCTTTCAAGAATTAAATCAAATGTTGATAGCTGCTTCTCCCGTAAAAAAAGAGAATCCCAATATTGTCATTTTAACACCGGGCTCTCACAACGAAACCTATTTTGAACATGCCTATCTATCTTCCTTTTTAGGATATCCTTTGGTACAAGGCAACGACCTTGTGGTGAGGGATGGCTTTCTGTGGATGAAATCCTTACAAGGACTTAAGCGTATAGATGTGGTTTTGCGTAGGGTTGACGATGCTTTCGCCGATCCCTTGGAGCTCCGGGAAGATTCCCATTTGGGGGTCGCCGGATTATTGGATGTGGTACGGAGAAAAAATGTATCTGTTATAAACCCCGTGGGCAGTGGGGTAATTGAGAATCCTGGGTTGATTCCTTTTATGCCGGCCGTTGCTAAATACTTTCTTAATCAAGATTTGATTCTGCCACAAATTGCATCATGGTGGTGCGGACAAGAACGGGAAAGAAAATATGTACTGGAGAATTTATCGCATTTGGTCATCAAAAGAATCGATCGAACCAATAGGGAAAGTATTTATTTTACCGAGTTCATGGCCCAGCAACAATTGAATGATCTTAAAAAGGAAATTGAAGAAACTCCTTATCGTTATGTTGCCCAAGAAAGAATAAGCTTTTCTACTGCGCCCAATCTAGTCAATGAAAGTATTGAGTCTAGAAATTTAGTGACGCGTGCTTTTTGCATTGCATCAGATGATAAATATAGCGTAATGTCCGGTGGGCTCGTGCGCGTGGCTCCTGATCGAGAAACCATCAGGGTATCTAATCAACGCGGAGGTACTAGTAAAGATTTATGGGTGCTAGACGACGCCCCAATTAAGGAAGATAAGTACAGACATTGGCAAAAAAGGAGTTCTGTGGCCATAAGTGGTTTGAATGATTTGCCCAGCCTTACTGCTGAAAACCTATATTGGGCCGGGCGTTATGTGGGGCGTACGTTGGTAAATGCCCGCTTTATTCGTATGGTGATGCGACACATGGCCCTAGTGCAGAATAGAAATGAAAAGCCAGATTCGATTAAACTTCAGGTCTTATTTAAGGCGGTAACCCAACTAACGGGTACATACCCTGGTTTTACCGATAAAACCAAGGAAGGCAAATTGGCAATGGAAGACCCCATGGAAGAAATGTTATCGGTAATACTCGATAGAGACAGACCTGGGAGTTTAGCGCATACGATTTCAATGTTCAGCAATTCGTATTATTCCATTCGAAACTTATGGTCGTCCGATATGTGGCGGGTATTCGAAAACATTCAAAAGCTATGGCAGTCATTCGAAGAGGGAAAGGACCGGTCGATCAATAAAATTTTAAAAGTTCTCAACCAGCTGATTACCCGCTTGATTGCCTTTATGGGGCTTATTGAGGAGAGCATTTTGGTGCAACAGGGCTTGTTGCTCTATTTTATTGGGCTGCAATTGGAACAAAGCATGCTGACAATTACGAAATGTCGCTCCCTACTTACTATTAAATATGATGAGCAGGTAGAATATGATCTCTTGGAATATTTGTTGGCCAGCCATGAAAGTCTTAATATATACCGCTATAGTTATCGCTCCTACATTCAACTGGAGCACGTGCTGGACTTGGTGCTGCTTGATTTGGAATACCCAAGATCTTTGACCTTTATGTTAAATAGGGTTCAGAAAGATATTGCACGATTACCGCATTCCCATAAGGAGAACAGTCTAAGTAATTATCAGAAATATATTTTTGAAGCATTCTCAAGGTTGCGATTGGCGGAGTCTTCCGATTTAGTGAAAACAAAATCTGAAACCGACTTTTTTAGGGAGGAGTTGGATACGCTATTGGAAAAACTTTCCGAACTCTTATATGAATCATCCCAATCGATAAGTAGCACTTATTTCAATCATACCAACAAGCAAAATCAATTGGTAACCCAATCTTTTCCTATATAATATGGTCTTTAAGGTTACACATACTACGAAATACGCTTACAGTGCACCAGTAAGTTATTGCCATAATATTGCCACGCTTCGTCCACGTGAATCTAAGGGGCAGCAGTTGTTGGGGTATAAAATACAGGTTATACCGGAGCCCGCAGAAATATCAGAACGCAAAGATTTCTTTGGAAATTACATCACCCGATTTTCTATACAAACAGAGCATAAAGAGCTCAAAGTCACTACTAAAAGTAAGATAGTCCGGAATTATGCACAGTTTAGAGATTCATTTTTTTCGGAAGAATGCAAAAGAGTAACTATAAATGATGCGCTTTTTGCATTAAGTAGAATCAATCCCGAAGTGATGGAGGCAAAGCAATACATCTTGGAGTCTATTTTTATAAAACGTGCCGATGCCAGTATACGGGCATATGCTGAGGTTTCCTTTAAAAATAATCGTTCCGTTTTTGAGGCAGCCTACGAATTAATGCAGCGTATATATACAGATTTTCAGTTTGTTTCGGGGTTCACCAGTATTTCTACGCCTATAGCAGAAGTCATGAAAGAGAAGAAGGGGGTTTGTCAAGACTTTGCCCAAATAGCCATTGCTTGCATACGTTCGGTAGGGTTGCCTGCCAGGTATATCAGTGGATATATTGAAACTGTGCCCCCTGAAGGCAAAGAGAAATTGGTTGGGGCGGATGCCTCCCATGCTTGGTTTTCTATTTTTATTCCTGGTTTTGGATGGGTAGATTTTGACCCTACTAACAATCTTATACCTATGGATCAACATATTGTAGTCGGTTGGGGTAGGGATTACTATGATGTTCCGCCCTTAAAAGGTGTGGTGTATGGTAGCGGTAAGAGTAAACTTAAGGTAGCTGTTGATATTGCCGCTATGGTGTAGCGAAGAGCACCCATTTTTTGCAGTGGACAAGGTCACTTTCAAAAACCTTTTGTTTGCTATATTTTTGATTTTTAGTTTTGCTGGCGTTTATTGTTTCCAATTCTCCCGGTCTATCCTAAAAATATTAAAAGACTTCAATTTTTTTTCAAAGGTCATACCATTTTTTAATGCAACTTTTTCAGAACCTAAGTTATCGATATGCATCATTGAAATTAATGAAGGAGCAAAATCGTTGTCAAAAGCATAATTTTTACATTTTTTTGCAGCTTCAGACGCAAAACCTTGACTCCAATACTCAGGAAGTATAGAATACCCGATTTCTAAGCGCTCGATATTTTCAACAGTTTGAACTAATAGACCACATTGACCTACGAGTAGGTTTGTTTTTTTATCAATAAGAACATTCATTCCTCCCAAATCATTTTCGTATCTATGAAATGCCTTGTCAAACCATTTTTTGCATAATTCAGATTCGGAGAGTTTGGGGTCAAGATCCAAGAATTTTGCAACATTTTTTACTTTAAATAAACCTAACCAAGTATCAAAATCATCTGATTTCAATAGTCTAAATTTTAATCGCTCGGTTTCTTGTCCTGTGAGTAGGTATTTCATTTTTAGCTTATGTGACAGTTTGTAATTATAAACAAAACCCGCTTGGGTCATCAAGATGAGGTTTTATATCTTATTCTAAGAGCCTGTTTCAAAGGTTTTCCAAAGGCTTTGTTGGAAGAACATAATGTATAAAATCGCTGAAAAAGCTATTTGACAATGAAATTATATCTGAAATTAGTTTTTAGCCAAACCCAAACGTCGCAATAAGCGAAAGAAAAGCGTTTTTAAAAGGCTTGCCGTGTATAGCGCTAAGGTTTCTGTTTGTATCCAACAGAAGTGTAGTGTTGAAGCAATGTTTAATTTGATGAATTCCTTATGGCGTTCGTATTGGAGCGCCGTATAAGTAGAGACGACCATAAAGAGTAAGGCACTTGGCACGACAACTTCAGGAGTCAGCGCATGGTTCAAAAACCGATAAAGACCCAGCCCGGTAAAACTGCCATATAAAATTATAAAATGCACTACGTAAATAGACAATGTACTTTGTCCGATTTTAAGTAAGGTCGGGTTTTGTAACAAGCCTCGAAATAGCATAAAAACAGTAAATACAACAAGAACATTACCCAATCTAATGAACAAGTAATTATTTAATAAGATGTTATTAAATAATTGTATATCAGTATTTTGATAAAGTATATAAAAGAAGTCGGACGAAAATAAAATAAGTCCAATACCGATTATAGCGGTACTAACAATGGCCGTCGGATAGAGGTATTTAAAATTCTTGAATCTGCTAAATAGCAGCGAAAGAAAACCACCCGTAGCGGCATAGCCGAACCAAGGTAAAATGGTAAATACAGAACCGTTGGACCGCGTCAGGTAATTTGCCAGAAAACTGGGTAAGGATGAAAAGTTCCATGTTGCATAAAGCGGTTCAAAAAGAAAGATGGAAAACATAGCTGCAGCTAGAACCAATGGGAAAACAAATCCTTTTCGTTTGAAGGTCAAGAGGTAGATGCCAACTATTCCTAAAATTGAAAGGCCGATACAATGTAAGACGTCGACGAGGTAGAACGACTCGTATATTTGGCCCTGAAGCAGCCCGAAAAGGTTTATGCGCAACAAGTAGCCGATCAATAAAAGCTCTAATCCGCGTTTAATACCCTTTTTTACCCGTGGGTTCTCAAAGCCGACCTTATCACCGCGAACCAATAAATACGTGAAAATAAAGCCTGAAACTGTAAAAAAGACCGGAGCGGTAATGCCCCGAAAATATTTCCATATACCAAAAATCGTGTTGGTGTCATCACGAAAAGCGGTGTCAAGCAGCCCATCGACAAAATGCCCCTGAAGCATCATAAGAATGGCCCAAGCCCGCATGGCGTCGATAAAATAGAGTCTGGCAGTCTTTTTTTTCATATAAGCTATTTAATGCCCGCTAAATTGGCAACAGAAACATTTTGATTTAACTACCTTATATACTTGTATTACAGGGTGTTTGGATGTTTTGTTCCGCAAAATTAGATAAAATACTCGCATTTAAGCAGTATTTGGGGTATTTTCGCTCAACGGACATTAATATGCAACTATGGCTACACTATTGGCATTCGCCGGGAGTAATTCTTCCACATCGATCAATTTCAAACTCGTAAAATACACAGTGTCTAAAATTGAAGGACAAAATGTGCAATTGTTAAATTTGGCAAACTTCCCGTTTCCCATGTATAGTGCCGACTATGAGCGGGACAAAGGGTATTCCAATTCATTGGTCGAATTAAAGGGTGACATTGAACAGGTCGATGGGCTTATAATTTCCGTCAATGAACACAATAGCAATCCTTCGGCCTATTTTAAGAATGTTCTCGATTGGTTGTCGCGTTTGGAGCTTAAATTTTTGGCGGATAAGAAAGTGTTTTTAATGTCTACTTCAGGTGGTAGGCGAGGAGGAATGGGGTCTTTGGAGGTCATTAAAAATTTACTTCCCCGATTTGGAGCTGAGGTAGTCGAAACTTTTTCGCTTCCTTCTTTCCATGATAACTTTGATGAAGAGAATGGTATTTCTAATACCGATATGGCAGAAGAGCATCTCAAAAAGCTCAACGAATTTTTGACCAAAATTTAAGCCTTGAGAAAGAGGGTCTCGTTTACAATTGCAGATGTTCCGAACTTTAAGAACGCGCTTTTGTGTTGGGCCGGTCAATTTAGGGAGGTCGTTTGGTTAGATAGCAACGGTCATAAAGACGCCTACGGCGCTTTTGATGCGTTGTTGGCGGTCGATGCCCTTACGAGTCTTACGACAGATGCCAAGCAAGCCTTTGATGATTTGAAAGAATATCAGCAGCGTGCAAACGATTGGCTGTTCGGCTATCTCTCTTACGACCTTAAAAATGATGTCGAGCAACTCGATTCGGCTAATTTTGATGGTTTGCATTTCCCGGAGCTGCATTTTTTTCAGCCTAAAAAAATAATCCGTATCACCGCGAACAAGGTTGACTTTATCTACCTGAATATGGTAGATGACGAAATAGAGGGGGATTTTAAGGAGGTGTTGGAAACTGTAATTCCAGAAAAAGACCCAGCGGTTACCAAAGACATCCATATTAAACTGCGCATTTTTAAGGATGAATATTTTAGAAGGGTCGATGCCCTTTTGGCTCATATTCATCGCGGTGATATTTATGAAGCTAATTTTTGTCAAGAATTTTATGCCGAGAATACCGTTATCGACGCCTTCCGTACATATTTGAAATTGAATGCCATTTCACAACCACCCTTTGCCGTATTTCTTAAATTGGAAGATAAATACCTGCTTTCGGCTTCGCCTGAACGCTACCTGAAAAAATCTGGAAACAAAATTATATCGCAACCGATAAAGGGTACGGCCAAGCGTTCTAAAGATGCTGAAACGGATAAATTATTAAAACATAATTTGGCACTTGATGAAAAAGAGCGTGCCGAGAATATTATGATTGTTGATCTGGTGCGAAATGATCTTTCGAAAAGTGCCAAAAAAGGAACTGTCATTGTTGATGAACTTTGTAGAGTATACACTTTTAGACAAGTACATCAGATGATTTCAACTGTTAGTGCAAGTGTTGAAGCGCATAAAAATCCGGTAGATTTGATTAGGGAAACCTTTCCGATGGGGAGTATGACCGGGGCGCCAAAGATATCCGCTATGAAAATAATCGAGGAACAGGAGGCTTTTAAACGCGGACTTTATAGTGGTGCAGTGGGGTATATAACCCCGGAAGGCGATTTTGATTTTAATGTTGTAATTCGAAGTATTCTGTACAATGCAACAAAAAAATATGTTTCGTATTCCGTGGGTGGGGCAATCACGGCGCAGGCTATTCCAGAGAAGGAATATGAAGAATGTTTGTTAAAGGCGAAAGCTATGCGTGAGGTGTTGGAAGATTATTAAGCGAATGGAAAGGTGAAGGGGGTAGGCACGAAGGATAAGACGAGAGTTTTGGAATCATAGCTTTTGACAAAACATCGAATATTATTTTACTTTTACTAAATGCATGTTGAAGAATTTACTATTCCGGCATATGACGTCCAAATTTTTGGGACTCATACCTCGTCTGAAACTGTTCGTGGTGTTGTAGTCTTGGTGCATGGCTTCGGTGAGCATTCGGGGCGCTACGCAAAACATGTGGTTCCCATGCTATCGAATTTGGGCTTGGCCGTAGTACAGTATGATAACATTGGTCATGGAAAATCTGGGGGTAAACGCGGGGATTGTCCAAGTTATGATGCCTTGATGGATATTTTAAGCCAGGTGGTTCAAAAAGCCCAAGAACGCTATCCCGACCTTCCTTTATTTTTGTATGGCCATAGTATGGGCGGTAATTTGGTGCTGAATTACGCTTTGCGGTTCGAGATGCCCATTCGAGGTATTCTGGCGAGCAGTCCGTATTTGAGGTTGGCTTTTCGACCCCCGTTGTGGAAAATGGCTTTAGGGAAGCTAATGTTGCATATTCTTCCATCGATAACTATGCCATCAGGTTTGGATCCAAATGGAATTTCTAGGATACCCGAGGAAGTTGCTGAATATGTCTCCGATCCCTTGGTGCATGACAAAGTGAGTCCAATGTATTCTTTTCCGGTCATGGATGCCGGAGAGTGGGCTATAGCTCACGCCGATGAATTAAAATCACATGCCTTATTGTTGCATGGTACAGCGGACCCTATTATTGATTATCACGGTACGGAAGATTTTTGCCGAAATTCAAAAAAGGCGGAATTAAAGCCTTTCGAAGGGGGGTACCATGAATTACATCATGATGAATGTCGTGATCAAATGCTGGATACGGTTAGAAACTGGTTGAAGTCAAAATTGTAAATCTCTACAAACAATTCTGGGTAAGAATTTCAAATCTTTCACCTCATAATTCTTCCTTACTTTTGCACCATGTTGGAGGATTTTAAAAAACATATCGAAACCCATTTTCCCAATCTATTCGGGAAAACATTCCTGCTGGCCTGTAGCGGTGGTGTCGATAGTATGGTGCTGGTAGATTTGTGTGACAGATGTAATCTTGATTTTGTAATAGCACATTGTAACTTTAAGCTTCGTGGTGAAGCCAGTGAGGGTGATGAGGCATTGGTTCGGAAAGTTAGTGGGGATATCAATAAATTATTTTTGGTAACTCATTTTGATACAATAGGTTATATAAACATTAATAAAGTTTCACTTCAAATAGCAGCACGGGACCTTAGGTATAGCTGGTTCGCCGAAATGATGGAAGAAAGGGGTGTAAATACCTTGGTGACGGCTCATCATGCCGATGATAATTTGGAGACTTTTATAATTAACTTATCAAGGGGTACAGGTATTGCCGGGTTGACGGGAATTCCTTCTAAAACGGACACTATTGCCCGGCCTTTATTGCCTTTTTCCCGGGAGGAGATTTTGACATATGCCCATAATCGGAATTTGACATGGCGGGAAGATAGTAGCAATGCCAATACCAAATACCTGCGAAATAAAATACGACACGAAATTGTGCCGTTGCTCAAAGAATTACATCCTAGTTTTTTGAATAATTTTGAACTTACTAGAGCACATTTATCAGATACCGCTAGCCTTATAAGTGACTATGCTAAGCGATTACAAAAAGACTTGTTTGATGAAGAAGAAGGAATAATTCGCATAGCTGTCTCAGAATTGCTGCCACTGCAACCCAGAATAGCCTATTTACACGCCTTATTTTCAGAATTTGGATTTAGTGCTTGGGAGGATATTTCAGGTCTCTTGACCGCAATGAGTGGCAAGGAGGTCCGTTCCAAAACACATCGGTTGGTCAAAGATCGCGAATTTCTATTGTTAACGGAAATCACTCCCATATCAAATGAAGTTTATGTCATTGGAGAAAATGAGATAGGGATAGAGAACCCTATGCATATGCAGATGATTGAAGTGGAAGGAATAGGCGAAACGGGACCAAAGATACTTTACGTAGATAAAGAAACGTTAAAGTATCCGCTGACCGTAAGAAAATGGAGCGAAGGCGACTATTTTTACCCTTTGGGAATGCAAGGCAAAAAGAAATTGTCCAAGTTTTTTAAGGATGAAAAAATAGACGTAATCACAAAACATAACCAATTGTTGCTTTGTTCGGGAGAAGCCATTGTTTGGGTCATTGGGAGACGCCCCGACAATCGGTTTAAGGTTACGGAAAAAACTCATAAAATTGTAAAATTTATAGTAAACTAATGAAATATATAACACTATTTATAGTATTATTTATCAGCATTTTACCTGTTTTATCACAAGATGATGACAATCCAGTGTTATGGTCGCATGAATACCATAAGATTTCAGATACTGAATATGAACTAATCATCAAGGGCGACATATTCGAGGGCTGGCATGTGTACTCGCAATTTACTGCCGACGGGGGTTCAATGCCCAGCGAATTTACTTTTGATAAGGCAGGTACCGACTATGAACTTATTGGAAAAACCGAGGAGAGCGAGACCATAACCGAATACGTTGAAGTTTTCGATGTAGACGAAACTTTCTTTAAGGATGAAGTAGTCTTTACCCAGAAAATACGATTGCTCGATCCGAATGTACGCCAAATCGATGTGAACCTTTGGTATCAGGTGTGCAAGGAGGTATGTATCCCCGTGGAGAAAGATTTTAGTTTTTCATTGGACGGAGGTACCGTCATAAAATCTGAAAAAGAAGTCGATGCCCGAAGTTTGGCTATGGGTAAAGCCTTAAAACTCGATTTAAAGAACAAAACACTTTTGACAGATTCCGTAGGGCAAGCCTTGGAATCAAAGTCGGGATTGTGGGGCATTTTTGGACTCGGATTTTTAGGTGGTCTTATTGCTTTGCTGACACCCTGTGTTTTCCCGATGATCCCCCTTACAGTATCGTTTTTTACAAAACACTCTCAAAAGAAGTCGAAGGGAATAGCGAATGCCATATTGTACGGGTTCTTTATTGTTCTTATCTACTTCGCGCTGAGTTTGCCTTTCCATATTTTTGATTCGGTCGATTCACAAATCTTGAATACCATAGCGACCAATATTTGGCTGAATATCGTCTTCTTTGTCGTTTTCGTCTTTTTTGCTTTCTCTTTCTTTGGGTATTATGAATTGACGCTGCCGAGTTCTTGGGCAAATAGGATGGATGCGGCTTCAAGTAAAGTCGGGGGTGGTTTTGGAATATTTTTTATGGCGGTTACCTTGGCTATTGTTTCTTTTTCGTGCACTGGCCCTATTTTAGGCGGGTTGTTAGGCAGTACCGTTCTTGAAGAGGGTGATGTGGCTGTTAACCTTACGGCTGGTATGACCGGTTTTGGTGTGGCACTGGCATTACCGTTTGCTCTTTTTGCACTTTTTCCGGCTTGGTTGAATTCATTACCAAAATCAGGAGGATGGATGACCACCGTCAAGGTAGTGTTAGGCTTTCTCGAATTGGCTTTGGCCTTGAAATTTCTTTCCAATGCCGATTTGGTGGCACATTGGGGCCTCTTGAAACGTGAGATTTTCCTAGGGATATGGATTTTATTATTTGTGTTATTGACCTTGTATCTTTTCGGGGTGTTTCGTTTTCCACATGACGGTCCGAAACAGAAATTATCAATTACCCGAAAGGGAGTAGGGGTGGTCAGTGCGGCTTTTTCGCTATATCTGATTCTGGGACTGTTGAATATATCAAATCTGAAATTGTTAAGCGGATTTCCACCACCTGATTTTTATAGCCTTCAAGAAACAGAAAGCGATTGCCCCTTAGGTATCGATTGCTTTAAAGATTTTGATAAAGGTATCGCTTACGCCAAATCGGTAAACAAACCGGTACTGCTCGATTTTACCGGATGGGCCTGTGTAAACTGCCGTAAAATGGAGGAAAATGTTTGGAGCGAACCGGATATTTATCCGATTTTGAAAGAAGATTACGTATTGATTTCCTTATACATCGATGACCGTAAAGAATTGCCACGAGAAGAGCAGTTCGATTTTAAATTCGATTCAGGCCGTGTAAAGGCTATTGAAACGGTGGGTGAGAAGTGGGGTACTTTCCAAACATTAAATTTTAATTCGGCTTCACAGCCGTTTTATGTGCTAATGTCACCAAATCTTGAGGTATTGAATTCCTCCATACAGCGTACCGATAGCGATACCTACCGTGATTGGCTGAAAACGGGTCTAGCGAAGTTCAGGGAACTGTCCATGGAGTAAATGCAATGCTGAAAAGAATGACTTCCTATTATTGGCGAATACCAGTTGGTATGTGAAGGAGAATAGTATCAGGTTTTTGAAAACTAAATTATAGGCAGATGAAGTACATTATACTCTTTTTTTTAACAATTTCCTCGGTTTCCTGTGCCCTAACACAATCCGATAGCACAGTTAATTACAGCCCTAAAGACTATTATAACAAGCAAGAAGTGACGATTATCATGCGCGATGGTATCAAGTTGCATACAACGGTTTATTCACCCAAAGACACGTCGAAAGAATACCCCATATTGTTGTATAGAACAACGTATAGCTGCAAACCTTATGGTGCTAATGAGTTTCCTTCCGTCATCGGCCCCAATACGACCATGATGAAAGAAGGGAATATCGTGGTCTGCCAAGATGTACGCGGTAGATATAACAGTGAAGGTATATATGATAATGTTCGGCCATTCAAACCGAACAAAGTAGGAAAAGAAGTGGATGAAGCGTCCGATACGTATGATACGATTGACTGGTTGCTAACCAATGTAGATAACCATAATGGAAAAGTGGGAAGTTGGGGCATTTCATACCCTGGTTTTTATGCAACTTATGCACTGCTAAGCGGCCATCCAGCGATAAAAGCAGTATCGCCCCAAGCCCCTATCGGTGATTTCTATTTCGATGATTTTCATCACAATGGAGCGTATTTGCTCAGTTATTGGCGGGCGACAGCCGTTTTTGGCTATATGAAAGACCAACCCACAAAAGAGGAATGGTACAAATTTCCCGATTTGGGAACAGAAGATCAATACCAGTTCTTTCTTGATGTAGGTCCATTATCCAATTTGGATAAGTATTATAAGGAAGATAATGTTTTCTGGAACCAATTAAAAGAGCATCCTGACTACGACAACTTTTGGCAAGAACGGGGCATCATTCAGCACCTAAAAGATATCAAACCTGCCGTAATGGTTGTTGGTGGATGGTATGATGCGGAAGATTTATATGGTCCGTTGGAAACTTACGGTACTATTGAGGAAAACAGTAAAAATTATAACACGATAGTTATGGGGCCTTGGAGCCATGGAGATTGGTCGCGTTCGAACAAGCGGCAAGCAGTTGGAAATGTATATTTTGGAGACGATATTTCAAGATTCTACCAAGAGGAAATCGAAACGAAATTCTTTAACCATTTTCTAAAAGAAGAAGGTGATAAAAATTTTAGTTTGCCGGAAGCCTATATGTTCGATACAGGAGCAAAGCGTTGGGAAACCTTCGATACCTGGCCACCAAAACAAACTAAAAAGTATGCCTATTCTTTACAGCGTAACCAGCGTTTGTCAAATATCGCGACTAGGGAGTATTCGTTTCAAGAATTCGTAAGCGACCCCGAAAAACCGGTTCCGTATTCCGAAGATATTAAAATGGTTTTTACACCCAGAAAATATATGACCGACGACCAGCGTTTTGCGGCCCGTAGACCAGATGTTTTGGTTTTTGAGACGGAGCCCTTGGAAAATCCTATGACTTTTGTGGGAGACATCATGGCGAAACTCAGGGTTTCAACAACCGGAACTGACGCCGATTGGGTGGTCAAATTAATTGATGTGTACCCGTCAGACCATCCTGATTATGAGGAGACACAAGACTATTTAAAAATGGGTAACTATCATCAAATGGTGCGCAGTGAAGTGCTAAGGGGGCGCTATCGAAACGATTTTTCCACTCCCGAAGCTTTTGTTCCAAATCAGGAAACTCCTGTTGAAATTAAACTACAAGACGTTTTTCATACGTTTAAAAAAGGGCATAAAATTCAAATACAGGTGCAAAGCACATGGTTCCCATATATTGATATCAATCCACAGACTTTTGTGCCGAATATCTTCTACGCCAAACCTGAAGATTTTCAAAAGCAAACACACAGAGTTTATAATAACTCGATCATAGAATTTACAACCTTAGAAGACTAGCTTTTGCTATAACGATGAGAAGCAGTTTATAGAAGTGGGTAAATACAGTTTCTATGAGTTGCTTTGCTACTAAAAAAATAACTTCATCCCGAATCATCGGGATGAAGCTTTGCTTTTGACACGGCCGGAGTATATTTTAACCTTGCCGTGGTGCGATTTTAATAGTAGTATTGCTCATTCTCTTCTTCTTCAACTTCCTGTTCTGTTGAGGGGCTACCAATGATTTCTTCCAATGTATCTAAAAAGGCGGTATGAACTTCATTTTCATCCAGCGCATGACCTCGGGAAAAATAATGTCGGTGTATTTTACCATAGGCATAGCCTTTACATGCTTTGTTACAATTATAGAAACCTTGGCGACCTAATTCGTATCCTTGTTTGGCTGCTTCCATGCGTTGGTCGGGTGTGCCATGGTGACCATCATTATCAAAAGAGCAATCGCCTATGTTGTAGAACAAATCAAGAAATTGTTTGGCCCTTTGCCAATTGTGTGTTCCTCCCCTTTGGTGGGTCAAGTAATAACCTGTGAAAAAATCAGCTTCAAGTTCTGTGGTACGCGTAGCCTCGGGCACATTATCGGCAGCGCCATCAGGATACCATGTTTCGAAATTATTAAATTGAATTTGATGAGCCCATTCATGGGATAAAATTCCGCTCAAAATAACTTTTTTGTCAATTCCGGTTTCAGCCATCAGTTCTATAAGACCATCACCGAGTACGATAAGATCGCCTTGGTCGAAGTCACCCTCTAGAGCTATAGCAAAAGCATCGAACGACAAAAGTGGCGTCTCTACTAGAAAGGTACTTTCAACATTCACGACGTTGATAAAAAAATCGGCATAGTCAGCCGCGTCGGCTTCATTAAAACCATACCAAAAGGTTAAAATTTCCACGATTTTGTCAAAATTGTTCAAGGTAGTATTATGTTGTCCGCGTACGGTAACCTCGTGACGCATTTTCCAAAATCTTTCAAGTTTCCATTTTAGATAATACACGTAAAATGTATATTCACCTCTTTCCCCGAAGTATTGATGACCTTCATCGGTAAGTGTATATACAAAGTTCATTTCCGCATAAAGGCTGTACCATTCCAGGCCCAAGGCGTCTAAGTTACTTGAAACCGAGGCATTGATGACATCATCAAAAGGAGTGGGAGCGCAAGCGCTTGGTTCAACTGCTTTGGCAATATCGAAAGGAATATCGTTGGATTTAAAACCATTTGGTAAATCGATAGCAAGTGATGGAATGGAATATTCTGTGTTTTTTGCCATTGTGGTCTTCGCACTGACACTCGTTAGAATTTCGAGGTCGGTTTCATCAGTTTCCTTGGAGCAGGAGGAGAGTAGCAGCCCGATAAAAAATGAGCATAGGTAAACTCGGATAGTGTTTTTTTTCATAATAGTGTTTTTAGGTTCTTAAGTTGAAAATACAAAAATTTGTTAAAAATATGTACGATTAAGACTATTAAATTTTGAAATGTAACCCTACACGTAGAATGGCTTGGTTCTATCGGAATAACGCATAAATTATCTGTAAGTTTGGGGTTCTTGCCTTGCAAGGAGCCAAATTTTGAATCATATTTGTTTTGTGAAAAAAATAAAAAAAATAGGAGGCTTATTTCTACTGTTTGTAGTGCTGTGTCTCATTTCCATTGGGGTAATAGCTTATTTGTTAAGTCCCGATTATGAAGGGGAAAAAGAATTAACTAATCTTTCTGAAGAAGTCGAGGTATACTATGACACCTATGGCATTCCACATATTTATGGAACCAATGAAGAAGATGCTTTAAGGGCTATGGGCTATGTACATGCCCAAGACCGTTTGTGGCAAATGGAGTTGCTGCGGCGTATAGCGAGTGGAGGATTATCTGAGGTGTTTGGCCAAGATTTAGTGAGTACCGACAAATTCTTTTTAGCCCTGGGCGTCAATGACGCTTCGGAGAAAGCGGTATCTGAATTAAATCTTTATGATAAAGAAATACGGTTGGCCCAGGCTTATTTAGATGGTATCAACCAGTTTATTAAAGAAGGCCCGACCCCAGTAGAATTTTATCTTACCGGAATTGAAAAACGACCTTTCGAATTGAAGGATGTCTATAATACCATTGGGTATATGGCTTTTAGTTTTGCCATGGCGCACAAGAGCGACCCCTTGCTTACTAATATTAAGAACACCCTTGGGGCAGATTATATTAACGATTTGGAGGAAGGATTTGGAAAAAACACATTACGGATTCCGAATTACGAACTCAAGTCGTCAGAAGTTGCCGTTACAAATTTGACCACGGCGGTGATGGAGTCTCTCGAGGCATTGGCCATTCCGCTTTTTGAAGGTAGTAACGGCTGGGTATTAGGACCTGAAAAGACAAAGAACAGGAAAGTATTGTTCGCCAATGATCCCCATATTAGCTTTTCACAGCCGACCGTTTGGTATGAAGCCCATATCAGTACACCGACCTATAAAATATACGGGTGCTATTTGGCCGGGGTACCTTTTCCGGTATTGGCGCATAATCATGAAATGGCGTATGGTGTGACCATGTTCGAGAACGATGATGTTGATTTCTATTTTGAGGAAACTAATTCGTCTGATGCGACACAATACCGAACAGAGAAGGAGTGGAAAAACTTTGAAACGGTTTCTAAATCGATTACTGTCAAAGATGCCGAGGATGTGCAATTTTCCTATAGAAAAACGAATCATGGCCCGATAATGAACGGTTTAATCGAACAAATAACCAGTGAGCGGCCAATGGCCATGCGGTGGGTATATACCGAAAATGAGAATAGAATCATGACGGCGTTGTATGGCATGTCACATGCCCAAAATATGGTGCAGTTTCAAAATGCATTGCCTAATATTCATGCACCAGGGCTTAATGTGATGTACGGAGATGCTCAAGACAATGTGGCATGGTGGGCTACGGCGAAACTTTATGAAATTCCCGATAGTGTAAATACCAAATTGGTTTTTGAGGAAAATGCGGGACTTCCCCTAAATAGAAAATATCTTGATTTCACTAAAAATCCACATGCGATTAATCCTCCTTGGAACTACGTTTATTCCGCCAATAATGAGCCCGATTCAATGGAAGGAAAGCCTTACCCGGGCTATTATTTGCCAGAAAACAGGGCAAAACGTATCGTACAACTTTTGGAACCGAAGAACGATTGGGATATGGCTTCGGTACGTGATATGATGAACGATGTAACTTCCATTGTGAATACGGAGATAATTGATGATTTGGCACGTTTGATGGAGGTTGAACAACTTTCGCGCAAGCAAATTGATGCTTTGGATAGAATTAATGTTTGGTCGGGGGCTTCTGTTTTGGAAAGTTCCGAAACCACATTATACCACAGGTGGATTTACTATTTTTTAAAGAATACATTTGAGGATGAGTTGGGAGAGACAAGATTCCAACAGTTTATGGAAACGCATTTTCTCAAGAAACAGATTGCGTTAATGGCGGCGAAGGAAAATTCGATTTGGTGGGATGATGTACTTACCCCGGATAAAGTCGAAACAAAGGAGCAAATAGTACAGATCTCCTTTTTACAGGCATATGCCTCGCTGTCAAAAGATTTTGGGGAAGATATGTCGAAGTGGAGTTGGAAAAAGGTACATACCTTGGAACATGGTCATCCTATTGGGCAGATAGCCGCTCTTCGACCATTTTTTAACGTCGGACCATTTGCAGTCGAGGGTACGCGCGAAGTAATCAATAATATGGCTTTCTCATATGACTCGACCGGATTCTATAAGGTAAGCTACGGCCCATCAACAAGGCGTGTCATTGATTTTTCCGATATTGAAAACAGTTATAGCATCTCACCGACCGGCCAATCGGGTAATCCGTTCAGCGCCCATTATAAAGACCAGGCCAAAATGTATGCAAAAGGTGAATTTCGTAAGATGTTGATGAACAAAGATGAAATTATAAGTACTTCAAAATCTTTGCTTATATTGAAGCCAGTTCAAGAAGCAGCGGAGTAGAAAAGAGAGAATTTGAACCGCACAATGCAATGCTGTTCAGGGTACTAGTGCTTTTGGCTAATAGTCATCTAAAATATAAACAATGCTGACAAAAGTTTATGGCAGTTCCGTTTTTGGGGTGGAAGCAACCACCATAACCGTCGAAGTGAATGTTGATACGGGTGTGGGCTACCATTTGGTGGGTTTGCCCGATAATGCCATTAAAGAAAGCAATTATCGCATTGCTGCCGCTCTTTTGAACAATGGGTACCGTATTCCCGGCAAAAAGATTACTTTGAACTTGGCTCCGGCAGATTTACGAAAAGAAGGTTCTGCATATGATCTTACCTTGGCCTTGGGTATATTGACGGCCTCTAATCAAATACAATCCACTGACATTGAAAAGTACATCATTATGGGCGAGCTTTCCTTGGACGGAAGCCTACAACCCATAAAAGGAGCCCTTCCGATTGCCCTAAAGGCCAAAGAAGAGGGGTTTGAAGGATTTATCCTTCCCAAAGAAAATGCCAAAGAAGCCGCCATCGTTGATGGTCTTAAAGTCTATGGCGTTGAAAATATAGCTGAAGTCATTTCATTTTTTGACACTGGTAAACCTCTTGAACGAACCATAATTGATATTCAGGAAGAGTTCTATAAAAATCTTGATTTCCCAGAATTTGATTTCTCCGATGTAAAAGGACAGGAGAGTATCAAGCGCTGTATGGAAATAGCCGCCGCTGGCGGACATAACATTATCTTGATAGGGCCACCGGGTGCGGGTAAAACGATGTTGGCCAAACGATTGCCTTCTATTTTGCCGCCCATGACGCTGCAGGAAGCCTTGGAAACTACTAAAATACATAGTGTTGTCGGTAAAATTAAGAATATGGGGCTGATGAGTCAGCGGCCTTTTCGAAGTCCGCACCACACCATCAGTGACGTCGCCCTGGTGGGCGGGGGTGCCTATCCGCAACCCGGGGAAATTTCATTGTCGCACAATGGGGTTTTATTTTTAGACGAATTGCCCGAATTTAAAAGGGGCGTACTCGAAGTTATGCGCCAACCGCTTGAAGACCGTGAGGTTACCATTTCAAGGGCACGGTTTACCGTAACCTATCCCAGTAGTTTTATGTTGGTGGCGAGTATGAACCCGAGTCCTGGAGGGTATTTTAACGACCCCGATGCACCGGTAACTTCTTCCCCGGCTGAAATGCAGCGGTATTTAAGCAAAATATCAGGCCCTCTTTTAGATCGTATCGACATACATATCGAAGTGACCCCGGTACCCTTTGAAAAACTCTCTGAGGACCGTAAGGGGGAAGGCAGCGTCGCCATTCGTCAACGGGTAACCGAAGCACGGGAACTACAGACCCACCGTTTTGAGGGCTTGGAAAATGTACATTACAATGCCCAGATGAATTCCAAACAGATACGCCAATTCTGTAAACTCGATGAGCCTTCAAAATCGCTCTTAAAAAATGCGATGGAACGGTTGAACCTTTCGGCACGTGCCTATGATCGAATTTTAAAGGTCGCCCGAACGATTGCCGACCTTGAAAAAACGGAAGCCTTAAATGGCAACCATATTAGTGAAGCCATTCAATACCGTAGTCTGGACAGAGAGGGGTGGTTGGGGTGATTGGTAATTTTTATAAGTTAGATTTGTTAGAAGGATTTTGGAATATTTGAAATGAAAAAGATGATAGATTTTATTATTGAATATGGCATTGCTTCAGCTGCTATTTTTGCTGGCGTATCATTTGTAATCATTCAAATGCATGCTAAAAGGGAAGCTAAGAAATCAGAAGAAGATATTAAGAAAAAAATTGATTTGACAGTACAAAAATCTGTGGATCAGACTGTCGAAACGATGAAAATACAATTTCAAAGTGTTTTAGAGTCTTTAAAGAGTAACTCAGAGTCCAATATGAAGGCACTCAATACCCAAGGTGAAACAATAATTGCTAATCTCAGTAAAAAATCACAAGAAGCCTCTGAAATTATCCAATCGAGTATTAGCAAAATAGAAAGTGATACTGATAGATTGAGAAAGGGTTTGCTTTATAATTCAGCTGTTTTGAGAGTGAGATATAGAGTATCGAGGTCTGCGGGGCAAGGGATGGATAATAAGGAAGAACTAAAGGCATTTTTGGGTTCTTTTGTTGGTGATTTTAGATATTCTTTACATGTTAGTCAGGGATCTAATAATTTGAAATACACAGCGAACGAGGGAGACTTTATCTATTCTAGTCAAGAAGGTGGTGGAAAGAACAGAAACGCTTATCACATACCTTACATAAACTTGGATATTACTGGCAAGGACGCAAATATTTGGGTGTGGGATTTTATAATTTCTTACAAATTTGAAATTGTTGAAATAAAAGGTGATGTGTCTATTGAAAAGTTAAATTCAGTAACTCTATTTTGTGATCCAAAGCTCGAATTCATGAATGAAGAAGATTTCACAAATCATCAGAATCTAAAAGTATCCTCCGCTTTTTTACAAATTAATGGAAAGGAGTATAACCTTAAATTTGAAGATTTTATGAAAGGGGATGTTGAATATAGGACAATAGATGTCATTAATTTTAAAATAGAATAAATTTCCAGAAAAAATATTACACCCCACATTATACACAATAACTGATGTCGCCCTGGTCGGTGGCGGGGCCTATCCGCAGCCGGGGGAAATTTCGTTGTCCCATAATGGAGTTCTGTTTCTAGATGAACTGCCCGAATTTAAAAGAGGCGTTCTTGAAGTCATGCGCCAACCTTTGGAAGATCGCGAGGTTACGATTTCACGAGCACGATTTACGGTTACCTACCCCAGTAGTTTTATGTTGGTCGCCAGTATGAACCCGAGTCCCGGAGGTTATTTTAACGACCCCGATGCGCCGGTAACCTCTTCCCCTGCAGAAATGCAACGGTATCTCAGTAAAATATCCGGACCTTTATTGGATCGTATCGATATACATATCGAAGTGACCCCCGTTCCTTTTGAAAAACTCTCGGAGGACCGAAAAGGAGAAAGCAGTGTGGCAATCCGTAAACGAGTAACCGAAGCGCGAGAAATACAGACGCATCGTTTTGAGGGGCTGGAAAATGTGCATTACAATGCCCAAATGAATTCGAAACAGATACGCCAATTCTGTAAACTCGATGAGCCATCAAAATCGTTGTTGAAAAATGCTATGGAACGACTGAATCTTTCAGCGCGGGCCTATGACCGAATTTTAAAAGTAGCGCGTACCATTGCCGATCTTGAAAAAACGGAAGCCTTAAATGGAAATCATATTGGAGAAGCGATTCAGTATCGGAGTTTGGATCGTGAAGGGTGGTTGGGTTAAAGAGGAATCTTTCAAATTATAAAACATGAGGTCTAAATGGATTATAGTCTCATAATATCAGTTTTACGTGATCGACAGTGTAAAAAAACTATGACTATCCTCATCATGTAACCTATTAAACCCAATCTTAAGGCACTTACTTTTTGCATCGCCTGTCACGTCATTGCTTCCGGTTCACAAATCAAATACCTAATACACTGTTATAGTACAGTTTTGTCTAGTAGTTAGAAGCAGACAGAAAATTATTTACACGTAAAAGGAAGCGTGTAATTCCGCAAATTACTGGGTATATCGCTAGAAAAAAAAGATACCCATTCTGCCGAATCTTTATCTAAATAGCTTATTTGGTCCATGGAGTATTCGAAAGATTTATCAAAAACAGGCGCCTCTATTTGGTTTTCAGGGTCTAGACTGCCATCCCATACGCTTCCTTTAGAACTTTCTGCATGCAAATAAATAAGGTGTTCATAGGTCTTTACACCTATATCTTCCTTAGCATTTGGTTCGACCACAAACCATCCAGCGACTTTTTTCGAACCATCGGAATCAACATATAATGCAGCAACTGAAATTGTTTCAGCGCAACGATTATGTATGGTTATAGTGTGATATTTTACGCCCTTTTTCTTGTGTGTTCGCTCCGTTTGTGAAGTTTTGGTTCCCTCAGGAACACTCGAGCGTTTTTGGCTTTGCATATTTTGAGAGCAAAATAGAACAGCTATAAAAAACAATAAATTTTTTATCATGAGTATCAGCGCGATTAAAAAAAAGGAGCGTGCAGCGGATCAAAAATAGGGAAAATACAAAAAGTCTGCTTAAATTTTCATTATAGTTTTTCTAGACCGTTAGTCTAGGCTATTCCAATAGTAGCGTTTAGACAAGAAGCAGTGATGGTGATGGCTCGAAAGGGTGTACTCAAAAGATTCAATTGTATTTGAGCCGTTACGGCATAATTTTCCAATTTTGAGGGGTTAATGAAAAATTCAAAAAAAAAGTAAAAGTACAGCCAATCCTTGATAGCAAAACTTGCCAAGAGTTTGTGGGAATAAGCAAATTATCAATAAATGCATCAGTAGAGAACTATTTTTGTGATTTACGCCAGCCAAGATAACGAGCTGCTGCTTTAGCAAGCTCATGGGCAATTAGTACTACATCTCCTATTTGTAGTAGTATATTCAGAATTTGAATTAAATTCGTAGTTTCTATTTATAAAGAATTTATTATTAGTTGATTATGGTGTTAAGTTAGTAGATTTAGCAATTGACCATTCTCAAAAATATGATCCCCCACATCATACATAATTACTGACGTTGCTTTGTCGGAGGTGTGGACTATTATCAGCTAGGAGAAATTTCATTGTCACATAATGGAGTTTTATTTTTAAACGAACTCCCCTAGTTTGAAAGAGGCGTACTTGAAGCGATGCGTTGACCCTTGGAAGATTGTGAGATTATAATTTCACGGGCACGGTTTACCGTAACCTACATACATATTTGATTATAATAAAGGCGATAGCTCAGAAAATGTAGGACAGTAATTACATGAGGGCTTTTGCATCAGTTTTAACCCCAGGTACAACCCCAAAAAATCCCATTTCAAATGAAAACGTTACGACATAATTTTCTAATTTTGAGGGGTTAACGAAAAATTCAAAAAAAGTAAAGTTTCAGCCAACGGTTTGCTGTAATGCTTACTACGATTTTTCACAAAATGAGCAATCTATAAGCAAATGCGTCGGAAGAGAAATATTTTTGCGATTTATGCCGGCCAAAATAACGAGCAGTTGCTTTATCTTTTGCTTTATCTGAAGCAATTAGAAGATGAATTTAATGTGGCTATTTGGCATGATGACCCTATTTATCCTGAACAGCAATGGAAACCGAAAAATGCATCACGATTTAATAGGGCCGATATATTTCTCCTTTTGGTAAGTGAGGCTTTCTTGCATTCTGAATTTATCAAACAAGATGAATTCAAATTGGTGATTAATCGATATCGAAGGGGTAAGGCTATAGTCATACCTGTACTACTTGATGATTGTAAATGGGATATTGATTTTGAATTCGATGATCACAATTTTAATATAAAGGAACTGAAGGTCTTACCTAACGAGGGAAAACCCATTACCGACTGGAATTCTGCAGATCAGGTATTTATGCAGGTTGTCGACCATTTGAAAGAGGTGATGGCTTCATTTACAGAGAATCATGAACAAATGAAATCTAAGGATAAGATAAAAAAGAAGATGGCTGTTAGCAATAGGAAAGAACAGATAGAGATAAATTTTTTCGAAGAAAATAAAATTAATGCTATCACTGAAGAGGATAAAAGACTTAAGGAAGAAGCTGAGGCTAAAAAGAAGTTACAGAAGGAGAACAAACGCATGGAGGAAGCCAAGGCCATAAGAATAGCTCAGGAAGAAAGGCGACTACAGGAAGAAATTGAAGCTGAAAAAGGAGTAGAAAAGGAGATTATACAGGAGGAAGAAAAGAAACTAAAAGAAAAAGCCGAAGTGGAAAGAATCGTTCAAGAAGAAAAGCGATTGAAAGAAGAAGCCGAGGCTAATAAAAGAGTCGAAGAGGCGAATAGACTTGAGGAAGAAAAAAGACTAAAAGCAGAAACCGAAGTTAAGAGAAAGGCTGAACTAGATGAAATTGTGCGACAGGAAGCCGAAGCTAAAAAGGTAATTGATGAGGAGAATAGAATCAGGGAAGCGACCGAAGCTGCAAGAATAGTTCAGGAAGAGAAGAGATTAAAAGAAGGGGCTGAGGCCAAAGAAGTAAGTATAGAAGAAAAGTGGGAGAATGAAGAGGTAAAATCCGAAAAAGGTTACGAACAGGAAAAAAGGCGAAGTGAAGATGTTGCGACGCAGAAAAGAGTCATAAGAAGAAATCGCCTCACAGGATATAATTATCGATTTAAAACCGGAAAAGTGGTCGAGGCCAAAGAAGCAACTATAGAAGAAAAGTGGGAGAATGAAGAGGCAAAAGCTCAGATGACAGTAAAGTCGAAAAGAGACGTCGAGATAACAAAATCCGAAAGCGAGACTATATTGGAAGAAAGAGGAGGAGAAGATGTTGCGGAGCAGATAAGAATCCTAAAGAAAAATCGCCTCACAGGATATAATTATCGATTTAAAACCGGAAAAGTGGTCGAGGCCAAAGAAGTAACTATAGAAGAAAAAGGAGGGAATGAAGAGGCAAAAGCCCAGATAGCAATAAAGTCGAAGAGAGAAGTCGAGATAAAAAAATCAGAAGGCGAGACTAAATTGGGAAAAAGAGGAGGAGTAGATGTTACGGAGCAGATAAGAATCCTAAAGAAAAATCGCCTCACAGGATATAATTATCGATTTAAAACCGGAAAAGTAGTCGAGGCCAAAGAAGCAACCATAGAAGAAAAGGGAGGGAATGAAGATGTAAAAGCCCAGATGGCAGTAGCGCCGAAAAGTGGCGTCGAGATAACAAAGCCCGAAAGCGAGGCTAAATTGAAAAAAAGCGAGGCTAAATTGAAAAAAAGATTAGGGGAAGTGGTCGCGATGCTGAAAAGCGTCATGAAAAAAAATCGCCTCGCCTTAGAACATTATTATCAGTCTATAATCGGAAAATTGTTCAAGGCCAAAGAAGCAACCATAGAAGAAAAGGAAGATAATGAAGAGGCAAAAGCCCAGATGGCAGTAGCGCCGAAAAGTGGCGTCGAGATAGCAAAGCCCGAAAGCGAGGCTATATTGAAACAAAGGCTAGGGGATGTGGTCGCGATGCTGAAAAGGGTCATGAAAAAAAATCGCCTCGCCCTAGGACATTATTATCAGTCTATAATCGAAAAATTGTTCAAGGCCAAAGAAGCAACTATAGAAGAAAAGGAGGAGAATGAAAATGCAAAAGCCCAGATGTCAGTAGCGCCGAAAAGTCGCGTCGAGACAACAAAACCCGAAAGCGTGGCTAAATTGAAAAAAAGACTAGGGGAAGTGGTCGCGATGCTGAAAAGGGTCATTAAAAAAAATCGCCTCGCCTTAGAACATTATTATCAATCCATAATCGAAAAATTGTTCAGGGCCAAAGAAGCAACTATAGAAGAAAAGGAGGAGAATGAAGAGGCAAAAGCCCAGATGGCAGTAGCGTCGAAAAGTGGCGTCGGGACAACAAAATCCGAAAGCGTGGCTAAATTGAAAAAAAGGCTAGGGGATGTGGTCGCGATGCTGAAAAGGGTCATGAAAAAAAATCGCCTCGCCCTAGGACATTATTATCAGTCTATAATCAAAAAAGTGGTCAAGGCCAAAGAAGCTACTATTAAAGAAAAAGGGTGGGGTGAAAATAGAAGAATGCGGAACGGATTCTTCATTGCGGCCTTTATTATTGGTGGACTAATGATTTATATGTTTACGGGAGGTTCTGAAAAGAAATCAACCAACTTACCGGAAATTGAGCAAACAGGGGTAGATTCTGAAATCGTGACCGAAACCACAATTGATGCTGCGGAGCAGGGAGAATCTTTTTCAAAACTGGCTATTGGCGACACCTATGGGGGAGGTATTATCTTTATAATTGACCAATCCGGTAAAACGGGTAAGATAGCCTATTCAAAAGATGCGGGACCAATGTCATGGGAGAAGGCCATGAATATTCACGAGCAACTGGGCGAAGGCTGGAGGTTGCCCACTCTTGATGAATTGGGGGCCATGTACCGGACTATTGGTCAGGGCGCGACTAACAGTGGTCAATTTGCTGACAAATTGTATTGGAGCGCTACCGCTTACGATACAAACCAGGCACGGCTTTTAAGATTTAGTGATGGCAATACTTCGTACCATTACAATAAGAAAGTAGCACACCGAAAATTTCAAGTTCGGGCAGTCCGTGATTTTAGATTATAGGTAGGGTCGGTGGTAGGTCAATAAGCGTTTACTTGGTGTTTGATCAAAGTATAAACAAATACTAATAATCTTTGGCTAAATGAATATTCCCCAAACTTAAAAGATGGTTGCGTAGTGCCAGATAATACATCTCTCTGTTTTCCGGGGTGTCTTCCGAACGGTCTTTAAGTAATAAATGGTATGATAAGGTTTCATCACAGCAAAAACCTTCTAAATCACTATATTTCTTAGACTGAAAGCGCTCTACGGCATCGGTAAAATCGTATGCAAACGAATCTTGATTATTTATAAGGGATATTATGGCATTGATTTTTTGTGTCATGCTTACCAATCGCTTACCTGCTTGGGTCAGAAAACTGACCCGTGTGCCATTATATTCCTTCATTGTTGTTGTTTTTAAAGAAGTTGATAATCAAGAAAATACTGAGAATTACTACCAGACCCAATTTTATATTTATGCCGTTCAAAATGGCAGAACTTTTTTGGTTTGTAAAAATGATAACGAGCTGATAAAGACTTAAAAAAACAGGAATAAGCAGAGCGAAACGATAGGGCTTGCCTATTGCGAGTTTGTAAGCTATCAACCAAGCAATATGAATGGAGAGGTACATACCGGTCGACCATAAAAAAGCGTTCCAGCTAGAATACCCTAACACTCCACCTTCTGGTAGGTTTGGAAAAAGATTATGCAAATAGGGTAGCAATGAGATTACGATAATACCCAATGCTACCCATAAGTGCTTTGTTGACGTTTTAGTCCACGTCTTGGTCTTTGATTTCGTCTTTTCTAATTGCATCCTCATAAAGCTGGTCATCTTGCGCGGTACTATCAACGCACGACGTTAAACCCATTGTGAATACACTAACCAAAGCAAATAAAACAAGTTTTGAAACTTTCATAATAAAATATTTAAGGTTTATAATATCCTTAAACTATAAAAGTTTTCGCTACTAACTTGTTTTACAAGGGGTTGTTATCCACAAAAATTACCTTTTTATTAACATTTATTTTCTTACCAAATATAATAAATGTAATTCTTACAAGCCAATTAAGAGGTAAAGTTTTAAAATTTAACACTATAGTGGAGCGTTAAACCAATTATACGTAGTAACTGTCCTGTTTCCAAATTAAAGAAAAGGGAGTTAAAGCAGAAATTTTAAAGAGTAGATTTTAAGCAATCGTGAATGCACATGGCCTAAAATTTTCGTTCCTACCATGTACTTGTTGATAGGAACGATATAGGGTTACAGAAACCGCTTATATAAATTAATAGCTAGCTATAGTAGCTATTTCGTCTTCAATTGTTTTACGCCGTTGAAGTAATTTTTTTTGTTCTTCAGCCAATTGAAGTTGCTTCTGCTTAATCTTTTCCAATTCTAGCTGTAATGCTGTGGCTTCGGGTGAAGTTTCAACCGGAAAGCTATCGGAATCATTGATTTCATCTTGATTGTTCTGGGTAAAAAGGTCGAGTTGATTAATTACGTCTTGCGTATTTTCAAGTGCCTTTTTGGTATAGTGTCGACCCATATCCCAATCGTCTTGTTCGATTGCTTTTTCCAGATTATCCAATCCATCAAAAATAGCCTCCATGGCTGGTTCACATCCGCATGTTTTTGCCAATTTTTGTGTTTTCTCCAAAGCTTCCAATGCTCTGGTAGCATAGTATTTCTGATGCTCAAAATTATTGGAGCTCATTGATTTCTTGGTATGGCTTAAAACATAGGAAACAGATGAATAAGTATTATCACAGTTTGCCGATGCAAACATGATAGTTAATAGGAAAAGAGTTGATAATAATGATTTCTTGCACATAGGAGCAGGTTTAGTTCATTTAAGATTTGGGAGTGCAAGAAAGACCAACTTTACGGGATAAAGAAAATTATGTGGTAAATAGGTGGTCTTTTGTGGTCAACGCCCTGTTTTCAATTGTGTTCATTTTTTTAAAGCCTAATAATTCTATCAGATTTCTATGAGAATTACTCTTCATATTTGTTCTTATTTCCATCCTTGGAAAAGTTTACTTAATTGATTCTAAGAGGATGTTTTTTTACATGGTGACGGGCAAAATTTCTGTAAAATTCAATATTTTATGTAGAAAACACCTATTGAATTGCTCATTGAGCAACGAACACGTCAGCATAGACCATCTATACATTTCTTACTTTTATTTTGTAGTCCATTATTTACATTTGCTCCATACTATTTGATGACGTACAGAATTCTTGCTAGCGGATTTTTCGATGTATCGATCAAATGAAAATCAATTTTAATCTTTAAATTTTAGAAAATGAAACGTATAAATATTATTAGAGCATTTACATTCCTATTTATGGGAAGTCTTTTTGTCATATCGTGTGAGAAATCGGACACGGAAACGGAGCTGCCGAAGAATGACGCCCAAGAGGAGGGCTTTAAGAGTGTAACTGGTAACAACGATTCGGTTTCGGAAGAAACTTCTGAAGTATTAAGTCCAGTTCTACAACTGCAATATGATGCATCAATGAGTAAAGAGGATGTAGAAGCAGCTTCTGAAAAGGAGGTGGCCAAATATATTAAAGAAAACAAAAGTGCTGCAAAGAGTACGGAATGGTTCTACAAAGTGCAGACAAATACAGGTACCCAATCAAACAATGATACCGATGGCAATGTTTGGGCTAGGGTCAATTTTTTAACCGATGCAGGACATCGACATTTGAGCTGGATGAAATTAGATCATGCTTGGCCGTATAATGACCATGAAGGTGGTTGGGGTGTTTACCTTTTTAGATCAACCACACAAAATCCATCTATTGGGTGGTTGGAAGCAGAAAATGCTACCTTAGCACTACAAGGTACCGATGGTTGGTATGTAAAGAACTTTGATATCCATGTTCATACTAGTTATCAATCGGGATCTGCATCAGGAAGTACCCATGTGTTTTCATCCCCAGAGGTTTGGTTGGACAATAATACCTCTAGCGGTTGGGATTATTATTCCACAGGAAATGTGGGTTCTGGTAGAATGAACTTTAATTAGAGCTACTAGCATTACTTTGATAAAAAGACCACGGTTAGCAATGACCGTGGTTTTATATTGAAATACCCCCTTTCCTAATCATAAAAGTAAATAAATCATAACCGAACAAGGTTGTGATTTATTTATTGACAAGCGTCTTTTTTAAGAATTTAAAAGGTTGTTTCGACAATCAAATCGATTCACTTATAAGGCTATTGTCACGCTTTTACCAGCATCGACACCTTGGGGCAAATCAATAGAAATTCTTGAGACTTTTTCCTTCTTATTCCAGATAGCCGAGAAATTTTCACCTTGCTTATTTACCTTTCCTGAAATAGAAATATGCATTTTTCCCAATTCTCGATTGGGATCCGATACCGAAATGCTTTTCACTAAATCACCTTTGGTTTTGATCATCACAATTCCCGGACTATCTGCACATAATTGTAGATTTTCTGAGATATCAATAGTATTTGCTTTATAGAAAACAGCCTGAAAAATGTTTAGTTCTGAGTTTCTAACGGCTTGTACTTCTGGGGTGTTCGAAACTATGGTAATACGGCTTTTAGAACTATTTTGTTTTAATTTCTCTAATGAAGTTGCTGGCACTACAATGTACTCGTATGACGCATCGGCCGGTCTGACTCCATGATCAAGCCATAATTTGAAAACATCAAGTTTCACTTCTTCTTTGGGAGAATCGGCCTGTTTGTTGATTTTCCACCACGATCCAGTGGCTTCATTATTTTTTATGTGTACGTTAGTAGGTTTTGTGAAGACATAACCAATTCCATCTTGATAGACCCAGTCGATGTTTTCATAGGCCTTGTCATTTTTTTCGATGACTGAGGGTGTGCTGTTTTTAGAAATAGTGACATCATCTCGAAGCAGACACTGATTCAATGTTGTTGCTACGGCGACTTTATTTTCATAAGAAATACCCGCACCAAGGGCAACGTATTCCTCATCAAAAAAGAACCATGACTTTCGAGCGCAAAGGGTATCGTGCTGACTCTCAAAATCAAAGGCGACCGCTGCATATTTGCCATCGGTGACGGCACCGACAAATTCAGTGGAGCCCCGTTTCTTAATTTGTTCAGGATCCTGCATTTCCGGTTTTTGAACGATGGTCGCACCCGGTATTTTTTGGTAGTCGTAAACGGGCCAAATATCAAAATATTCATCCCCTGTACGCGAAACATGGTTAGTACCATCTCCGCGATAATGGTTTAGTAGCCCTTCACTATTATAGGGGCTCTCCATGTTATGATTTCGGGTGGAGTACATTCGCACCGATGTAAAAAAATCGGGACGTTGAAAGGAAAAATGCTCCGAATGCCTATAAAATGTGGCATGTGAAGTGGTGGGTTTTATTCCTTTATCCCTGATATCTACGATTTCCTGAAGTTCGTCTTTTCTATAAGATGATGTACGCAATAACCCTTTGGCCATATCTGAATTATAGGCGTGAAGTGAACCTTCGCGACTCATGCTTCGGTTTTTGGCCCCGGCATCGGGGTACTTGCCAAAGACGGCAGTTTTACAGATGCCATCTAAAAAATAGTCGATTAAACCTGCTAACTTCTCATCAGAAAAACTATATGCTGTGTCGGCCGTATACACAGCCCATTCGACGAAAGCGCTGGCATAGCTTAACCCGTATGATAAAGTGTTATTCACCCCATCTTGACGGTGATGGAAACTGTTATCATACTGAATTCCCCGTCCGCCGGCAGTGCGGTTCTCAAATCCCCCTGGATCATGGCGGAAACCATAACCATATTTCATGCCGATCCATTCGACGTTCTTTATTTCACTTTCAATTACCTTGATAACCAGATCGAATTGCTTATTATTATTTAAGAAAAGCATGTTCTTTGCTTCGATACCGGCAATTTTGATACGGTCTCCGCCTGGCCGAGCGCCTTGCGCATCGATATTGGCCCTATTAATCATAGGTTGCGCTTTTTCGACTAGGGCAGGGGGCAAATCGTCCCCGATTACCAATAATAAAGCTACTAGAATATTTGGTATCCCGATTTGGTTGTACCACCAATTATCACAGATATAATCATTATCTACCCAATTTTTTAATGCCCTTTCGATAATATCTTTTACCTGTTCGTTCTTATAAAATTTTGAATTTTCGGTTTTATAAGCTTGCCCCAATGACAGCATATTGTTCGCATGAATACGATGAAGAAATCCTTCGCGGGAAACGTCAGCATAGTCGATACCAGGCCAAGTGCCATCTTCTCGAAATGTATCGATTATTGATTCGATTTGCATGTCACCGGGATAAGAATCCATCAGTTTGGTAACAATTCTCTGCTTAATACGCTCAATATCAGTTTGGGCCGCCGCCAATGAATTTCCAATAAAGAACAGAACAATGAATAATTTGAAACTTATTTGTATGTGAGATGTTACCGTGTTTTTGGCCATTTATTTTTTAATTATTGATAGTAAATAATTATTGAGGTAGTATAGTAAATGCATAGGATCTCAGTACATTCTTGATTGGAATGCCCTTAAATGAGAAACTTTGACAAATTCTTATGTGCCGATTAGCGGTTTATATTTTTACTGTGCAATTGGCATTTGCAGATTTGTAAATTGCTTCTACCACGCGAATATCGCGCAGACCCTCTTCACCAGGAACAAGTAAATCAGTTTTGTTCATAATTGCCATGGCGTCTTCATCCATTTGCTTGGCCTGCTGACTTTCGATGGGATAGTTTATTTCAGTACCATTCGACATGCTTCCCTTATTGCCGCGATACGAAGAATGGGGTTCCATTTTAAGCCACCCCTTTTCGTAATTGACTTGAAGGTGGTTCATATTAATACCAAAGCTCGTCTGGCATGAAGCTCGGGCACCACTAGGAAATTCGAGTTGAAACATCATGGTTTCCTCAACTTCATGATATACTTCCGGCCGTGTGGTAGAAGCTTGTGCGAGAACCGAAATAGGTTCTTCCCCCGTGGCTAATCGAGCACCTTGCAAGGCGTAAACACCCATATCGCCCATTGCACCGCCACCCAAGTTTTTCTTTTGTTTCCAATGGTCGGTTCTTCCGTCGAAATATCCAGCGGCCGAGGTGACCATTTTAATTTTACCAAAGGGTTTTTCTTTGGCGACTTTCATATAGGCTTGAATACCAGGGTCGTGTTGGCAGCGATAACCTATGGCAAGTTTCACTTTATTATCATTACATGCCTTTATCATGGCCTCACAATCGGCAATAGATGGTGCCATTGGTTTCTCACACCAAATATGTTTGCCGGCTTTGGCACCGCGTACAGTGTATTCAGCATGCATTGAGGGTGGGAGAACAACGTAGATAACATCGATTTCAGGATTATTCGCGATGGTATCGTAATTTTGATAGTTATAGATGTTTTTATCGGCTATGCCGTATTTCTCCTTCCATACCGGAATTTTCTCAGGACTTCCGGTTACAATACCCTTGAGCTCACAATTTTTAGTCAACTGTAGAGCGGGGGCGAGTAGATCAGTACTATAATACCCCAAGCCCACAAGGGCAACCCCTAATTTTTCTTTTTTTGGGCTGGTGGCCGATAGCAGTACATTCGGTGAAAAAGCCGATGCAGCTGCAATAATTCCCGTTTTTTGTAGAAATATGCGTCTTTGGTTTTTCATAATTTTGAAATTTAGCGTAGAAATTACAATAAATTTCGAATAAATCAGTCAATAGACAAACTACAGACTAAAAAAAGAAGACCAAAAAAATAGCGGTCAGCTCAATGAGATTGTTATACAGATACAGGAACAGCACTGGAATAAATCCGATCAGGTTCCTTCTAGATTATTCAAAACCTTTAAAACATTATATTCTTGATATCAGTATGTACATTGACCAAAGAAAGCAGAATCCGCAAAAAATGTAAACAAAGTAAGAATAGGTAGTTTTCTTATCCATAAAATGGTTTTTTTATAAAACGGCAAAATTCATAATGTAGGATTTTACCTCCATGAAGTGGCAGTAAATTCGATTAGGCGTTTTCGATTTCGTTCAAATGCTTTTTTGATCTATAAACGGGTTTGTCGTAAGTACTATAAGTAGGATGATTGAACATTGAAATTATCTTTTTAATCTGATGTTTTAGCATAAAGACAGTAGCCCCATGTTATGTCTCATTTTCCTGGAAAATTCTGGGTATTTGCATAAAAAGTACTGTTAGACACGGCTTATACAGGATTTTGTGCCAACTATACATGTTTGTTTAAGACCTTCGGAAGATTACCTATTTTTAATCTATCTCAAATTTTACCTCTGTCTATACCCTCTATGACAGAATCTACGTTTAGAATAATTGCAATGCGAAGTCTTGATACGACAGCATACTCCCCCGATGCGATTTAATGTGGCCCGCTCATTTTAAATAATGAATTAGACGTGAAACTCCCCCGTATTCGTCCTTTTTAATGTTTGATGTAATTTAAAAACACCGAAACCGTAATGAGTTTTATAATTGGTACTTTATAAATAGCACTATGATTTACGAAGTTTTGCAGGTCATTACAGAAGAAGTAAATAGTTATTTCGAAGGAAATCCGGTTTCCTTGGAAAATATTGCTACCGTAATGGATTCTGATGGTAACGATAATCAAAATACCACTACTGACATCGTACTATCACTGTTGAATATGCAGGAAGAGTTTGCGATGAAGAACATATCCAATAATTATAGTACGGGCACCACAGTAGATTATAGAAACCATAAGGTCAACTTAAACCTTTATGTGCTTTTTAGTGCAACAAATGCCTTATACACAGAAGCCTTAAAAGGAGTTTCAAAAATCATCGAATTTTTTCAAGGTAAGAGTGTGTTTACACAAGCTAATTCGAGTTTCATTCGGGAAGGAGATATGATGGATGTGGAAGACTTTAGGTTTTCGATTAGCCTGTACACACCAACATTTGAAGAGCTTAATTTTATTTGGGGCACTTTAGGAGGGAAACAATATCCATCAGTGCTATATAAGGTTTCGCTTATAGAGTTAGAGCGAAAAGACGTTGGAGTAGAACGTGGCAGTTTGATTACTGAAATAGATAATCAACTTAAAAATATCGAATCATGATATATCGTACGCTCTTCAATATCAACTTTCACCATGCCTACTTTTTAAATAAAGGAGATGATGTGTTTTCAGGCCTACCGGAAAATGAAAGAATGAAAATCTTAAGAAACTATAAGATTTCAGATTATTTGAAAGTTGTGCCCACGCTGTCAACTCAACATACTATTAAAGGCTATCGACTATTGTTCAAACCGCATTCCGAAGGTTTTAGAATGGGTTCACAAGTGTTAATCGAAGGAGATTCAGACCCAGTAAAATATACCCCGTTGATTGCGTTGCCCAATGACTTGACACTTACTTACAAACTGTACAGTACCGACCCATATTTTGAAAATTATACCCAAATTACCTCAAAGAGTAACAATGGGCTTTATTTGTTTTCCAATCTAAAGCCCGATTCGGAAACATCCGATTTTGCTAATATTTTTACTTGGGATGGGAGTGTCGATCCAGATTTTTTATTGACAGAGGAAGGAGCTAGAAGAATCGTGCATACCATAGCTTTCGAAGATGAATTTTTCAATTCAAACAATAACAGGTTTTCTATAGCCCATATCGATAAGTCAAATATTGAGACTCCCGATAATGTTGCACTCTTGGAAAAATATATCCAAACCCAGAAGAGCAAAGGTTTGATTGGTTTTATCCGCTTGTCTGTAAAGGGCGATAATAATCATGATCTATTAGAATTCGATGAGAGCAACCCTGCCAACATAAAACAATACATACAAAACCTACCCCTTCAATTCACTTTAGGATTTAAAAATAGACGAACATTCTGGAGATACAATGGTGATTTTGAAGGGGCACCATGGGTTACTTCGGATACCAAACCTTTAGTTAAAAATGGCTTTATCCCGATCGGAACCTCGGATTTTAACCCCGAACCTGCAGTGGAACACCATTTTCCGAACCCCAAGGTTAACCTTATAAAGAAGGAAGAAAGTAAGTATTACTCAGACATATTCATTTGAAATAGCAATTTAATCTAAAAACAAAAATTATGGCAAATTACAGAACACCTGGAGTCTACATTGAGGAAATATCGAAGTTTCCTCCTTCGGTAGCTCAAGTCGAGACTGCGATTCCTGCCTTTGTCGGGTATACCGAGAAAGCCAAGGAAAAAGAAGAAGATCTTAGCGAAACATTGCATAGGGTTCCAAAACGAATTACCTCTATGTTAGAATATGAGGTACATTTTGGATTCCCCAAAAAGGAAACTGCTTTGGGAATTATCATTACTGAGACTGATGGTGAAAAATCGATAAAGGTCACCGAGGCGACCATGGCAAATAAGTCACCTTTTTTGATGTATTATGGTATGCAGATGTACTTTGCCAACGGCGGAGGTCCGTGTTATATAGTGTCTGTAAACAGTTATGAAGATGCTATTGCGAACAATTCAGTAAGTCCTGTGCAGTTTGCTGATTTAAGCGAAGGATTAACCACTTTGGAAAAGGAAGATGAGCCGACCTTGCTGGTGTTTCCCGATGCCACATCTTTGGCCAATCATTCCGATTTTTATAATCTTTATAACAATGCATTGGCCCAATGTAAAAAACTGCAAGACAGGTTTACGATCATAGATACCTATACCGATGATGAAGATATTGAAATGAACGCCCCCGAGGGTGTTCGAAATGTTATAAGCTCAGATCTTGAAGAAATAAAGTACGGGGCCGTTTATTTTCCATATCTAGATTCTATTCTTGACTATCATTACGATGAGAATAGTCTTCAGATTACGCACAATACCAACCAGCCTTCACTGTTATCCGATACCAATGTCTCATTAACGAATATTTCCGATGAAAGATCGGGCATGGGTGCATTGGTAGCCAACCTCACCACTGCCGATACAGCTTTACAAGCGCTGAGTGCACCGGAAGCTTTGGCAAATGCATCGACTGTTACCCAAACACTACAACCAATTGTTGATTCCTTAATGGCGATTGCCGATGCGGCAAATAACGTCGTGAACAATGCAAATTCGGCGGCAAAAAATGCCAATGAAGATGCTGCGGTTTCAGCAGGAGCAGCTTCGGCCGCTACTGATTTGGAGAATGGTATCGGAGAGGCGTCGGCAATAAATACCCTTATTAACTCACTTAATGGTCATTTAGAAACGATAGAAGCTGCTACTGGAGGAACTGCCGTAAAAACAGAATCTGCCGCGGCTGTTGCAGCCCTAACGGGGGTCGAAAATACCATTCAAGCTATAGAAGGCCTGATTGCCCCCGCCGTAATTGATGCCATTACAGCTGCTTCAGCTGTCGACCCTGACGCTGGACCTTTAGATGGATATATGCTCGGTGAAATAAAGAATACCGATAGCGCTACCTATAACAATATAAAAACGGCGATTAACAATCTTCCGTTGCGATTACCACCATCCACTACAATGGCAGGTATATATGCCAGAGTCGACAGCGCTCGTGGCGTTTGGAAGGCACCCGCCAATGTTTCGGTAAAGTATATAGTGAAACCCAGTAAAAAAATCACCAATGACATCCAAGACCGTTTGAATGTCGATACCACTGCGGGTAAATCGATTAATGCCATTAGAACTTTTACTGGAAAGGGAACACTGGTCTGGGGGGCTAGAACACTTGCAGGTAATGATAATGAATGGCGCTATGTTCCAGTGAGACGTTTCTTCAATATGGTAGAGGAATCAGTACAACAGGCTACTGAACAATTTGTCTTCGAACCGAACGATGCCAATACTTGGACCAAGGTAAAGGCTATGATTACCAACTTTCTGAATCTACAATGGAAAGCGGGTGCATTGGCGGGGCCAACTCCTGAAAGTGCTTATTATGTAAAAATAGGATTAGGAGAAACGATGACCGCTCAAGATATATTGGAGGGTAAAATGATTGTAGAAATCGGTATGGCTGCGGTGAGGCCAGCAGAATTTATCGTTTTAAAGTTCTCACACAAAATGCAAGAGGCATAATCAAAAAAATTCAATTAATAATTTAAATACAGCATTATGGCAGCCAGTGATTATCCATTACCAAAGTTCCACTTCAAAGTAACCTTCGGGGACGCAGAATTTAACTGTACCGAAGTATCCGGACTGGACTTTGAAACAGAAATTATAGAATATAGGGGAGGTCTTGATAAAGAGTACCATAAAACCAAACAACCGGGGTTAAAGAAGTATAGTAACATTACCTTAAAACGGGGCACCTTTAAGAACTCAAAAAATCAATTCTTCGATGAATGGAAGAAAACGGTATTTTTTCAGGAAGAGGGAGAACAGTACCGGGGAGATATGACGATTAGCATGTTAGATGAGGCCCACGAGCCTATTGTTACCTGGATGGCCGCCAATGCTTGGGTGCTTAAAATTCAGTCTACTGATTTAAAAGCCGATGGCAATGAAATAGCCATTGAAACGGCCGAGTTCGCACATGAAAAACTCAAACTCGCAGATTGATGTCGGTTAACTATTATCCGCCTGTCGGGTTTCATTTTAAGGTAAACTTTGATGGAGTGTCCAAGAATAACGAAGACTACCGATTTCAATCGGTGTCAGGGCTGTCTGTGGATATAGAGACCGAGGATTATGCCGAAGGCGGAGAGAACAGGTTTAAGCACAAACTCCCTGTTAAAACGAAGTTTCCAAACTTGGTCTTGAAGCGCGGTATGTTGCTTGATTCCGAAGTTATTGCCTGGTGTCAAGATGCCATAGAGAACTTTGTTTTCAAACCAGCGAACATCACTATTGACTTATTGGACGAAGAACATAGTCCATTAAAAACGTGGAACATTGTTAACGCATATCCTGTTAAATGGTCGGTAGAAGACTTCAATGCCCAAGAAAGCAAATTGGTCATCGAGTCGATAGAGTTAGCATATAATTATTTTACAATCCTATAAGTATGGCTATAGAAATTAAAGAGCTACACATAAAAATAAGTGTTGATGGTGAACATGATAATCCTTCCTTAAAAAAGGAAAAAGGGGCGGATAAACAAGCAATAATCGCGACAACCGTAGAACAGGTTATGGAAATTTTGGCAAAGAAAAATGAACGATAATTTCAATTGACTATGGCAAATGATGCACAATTGACAAAATTAAGGGTTATTGCCTATAAAGACCCCCAATTTAATGAAAAGGTGAGTGATGGGGAGTTCACCAGTCTTCTGAATCCGGAGAAATATACGTTCAAATATGCCATAGAATCGAATAATGATCAGGCGGCCGGTACCAGTGATCTTTCACCAAAGTTTAACAAGAAACTACCGGAAGATCTAGAGTTGGATTTTTTATTCGATAGAACCGGAGTGATATCACAGGTTTCTTCAGCGGAAGAAGGAATTATAGAGGATATTGAAAAGTTTAAAAAGGTCATACTTGATTATAGTGGCGAAGAACATAAGCCTTACTATTTGATTATCTCTTGGGGAACACTGCTGTTCAAGGGAAGTCTTACCGAAATGAGTATTGAGTTTAAACTGTTCAAACCGAACGGAGCACCTTTAAGAGCTGTTGCCAAAGCTAAATTTAAGGGCTTTGTAGAAGATGATTTACGTGTGGCGATGGAGAATAACCAATCGCCAGATCTTACCCATGTGAGAACTGTAAAAGATGGCGACACCCTACCTTTAATGTCATACAGAATTTATGGTGACTCAAAATATTATTTGGAGGTTGCACGGGCAAATAACATCGGAAATTTTAGAAAATTGGAGACGGGAACACGTATTTTTTTTCCACCACTAGCAAAAAATTAATCAAGTATGAATAATAGTAGAGTCATAAATACAAAGCAAAGTGCTGACCTTGTTACCTACAAAATATTGGTCGAGGGTGAAGAGCTTTCCAAAAAACATCAAGTAAAGCGAATTTTAGTCGAAAAAGAAATCAACCGAATTACAACGGCCACTCTGACACTCGTCGATGGCGAAGCGGCAAAGCAAGATTTTAATTTGAGTAATAAAGACTTGTTGATTCCCGGTAAGCTCATTGAAGTTTCTGCAGGGTATCATTCCGATGAGGAACAGATTTTTAAGGGAATTATCATAAAGCATAGTATCAAAATTAGAAACAACAGTTCCCTTTTGATTGTTGAGTGCAAAGACGAAGCGGTAAAAATGACCATTGGTAGGAAGAGTAAATATTACTATGAATTGGCCGATAGTGAAATCTTTGAATCGATTATTGACTCCTATCGATTGGAAAAGGATATCGAAAAAACCAATTATACCCATAAAGAATTGGTTCAGTATCAAACTTCCGATTGGGATTTTATAGTCTCTAGGGCCCAGGCCAACGGTAAATTATGTTTTCTGGAAGATGGCAAAATCTCCATTAAAAAGCCTGATGTGGCACAAGATGCTGTTGAAACGGTGGCCTTTGGCGCGACCATACTTGATTTCGATGCGGAAATAGATGCACGTAATCAATACCATAAAGTATCTTCTTATGCTTGGACCCCGGCGGATCAAGAGCTTTTGGAAATTGAGGCGAACGATTCCAATGTCTCGCTGAACGGAAACCTGTCAACCTCTGAACTTGGTGATACAATTGGTCTTGAAAATTATGAATTAAGGCATGGCGGTACTTTGAGCGATATAGAGCTGCAAGATTGGGCAGATGCCAAGTCGCTGTTCCAACAATTGGCAAAAATTAGGGGTAGAGTAAAATTTCAGGGTATTTCTACAGTAAAACCCGGGGTTATTTTAAACCTCGAGGGTGTAGGTGAGCGATTTAATGGCAAAGCCTATATTTCTGGAGTACGTCATGAGATTGCAGAAGGAAATTGGGCGGTCGATGCACAGTTCGGAATCAATCCGGAATGGTTTTCTGAGACGTTCGATATCAATCCGCAACCAGCATCCGGTCTTTTGGGCGCCGTAAACGGACTTCAAATAGGTGTTGTCAGTCAGCTACAAGACGATCCAGATGGCGAGGATAGAATTCTAGTACAACTTCCCATTGTTAATGATCAAGAACAGGGCATCTGGTGTAGAATAGCATCGTTAGATGCTGGCGAAAACAGGGGTTTCTTCTTTAGGCCTGAAATAGGTGACGAAGTAATCGTCGGTTTTATCAACGAAGACCCTAACGATGCGATTGTTCTCGGAATGCTGAACAGTAGTGCTAAACCCGCCCCATTAACGGCGAGTGATGATAATCACGAAAAAGGCTTGGTCACAAGAAGTGAGATGAAAGTACTTTTTAATGATGATAAAAAATCGGTTCGAATCGAAACTCCTTCCGGCAAGGTGATTTCTTTGGATGAGGATGCCGGAACGATTATTCTAGAGGATGAAAATTCGAATACGATAACTATAGACAGTAATGGAATAGCCATTGAAAGTGGTGCTGATGTCGATATAAAAGCAACAGGAGACGTGAATATAGAAGGAACCAATGTGAATATTAAGGCCAGCGCCCAGTTCAAGGCCGAAGGTTCTGCCGGGGCGGAAATGTCTTCCAGTGGAACGGCAACGGTAAAAGGATCATTAGTACAAATAAATTAACGTAAGAATATGGGAGCACCAGCAGCACGAATTACTGATATGCATATCTGTCCGATGGTCACCGGGACTGTTCCCCATGTGGGAGGTCCCATATTACCCGCAGGGGAACCAACGGTTCTTATTGGTGGAGTGCCAGCGGCAAGGGTAGGTGATATGGCTACCTGTGTTGGTCCGCCAGATACAATATTGGCTGGTTCTGGTACAGTTATGATAGGTGGCATGCCAGCGGCAAGATTGGGCGATTCAACAGTTCACGGAGGCACGATAATAGGTGGATTAGCAACAGTTTTAATTGGATGATATTATGGAAAACAAAACGTCATTCTTAGGTACTGGTTGGAGCTTCCCTCCTGAATTCGATATAGAACGAAAGACCGTTTTGACTACGTCGGATGAGGAAGATATAAATAAAAGTCTTGAAATTTTATTGTCCACCCGATTGGGCGAACGTATTATGGTGCCGCGGTACGGCTGTAATTTAGATGAACTGCTTTTTGAACCACTGAACCTAACCCTAAAGACTTATGTCATAGAATTGATACGAACGGCCATATTGTATTATGAACCTCGAATAGACGTATCAAAAATAGACATTTCCGAATCTAACGAATTAAAAGGCGAGTTTTTGATTTTAATAGAATACCTCATACGGGCAACCAATGCGCGGGGAAATTTGGTGTTTCCTTTTTACAAGGTTGAGGGTACAGATGTTTAATTAAACTGATAATGGGTAAAGACTGCGATCATAACGATATTTTGCTTAAACGGAACGGAACAGACCAAAACCAACGGTCTATTACCGCCTTGGATCCGAATGCGGTAAAACTCCATGATTTTAGTGTCGAAGATTGGATGGCCTTTGCGCATGCTTTCGCTGGTGAAGTCAATTATTTTAATACGGATACCAATACAACGGATGGGGAGAATTGGCAAGCGTTCTTTATAGCAAAAGATAAAATAAAAGACTTGCTTTCCAGTGCTAGGACGAATAAAGATCTTGATCCGCATTTGACCTTGTTCGTTTGTTTTTTGAGTCTTATCGAATTCAGCCAAAATAGGTTGAACAATCTTACCAAGAGACATTTGGATTTTTATTATAAAGAGGTGTTGAACCTGCGTCATAGAGAAGCAAAACCTGATAAGGTTCATGTGCTTTTCGAATTGGCGAAAAATGCTTCAGAAGTGAAGGTTGACAAATTAACGGCGTTAGATGGAGGAAAGGATGGTCTCGGAAATAAGAGAATCTATAAGACTGTAGAAGAACTCATTGTAAACAAAGCGAAAGTCGCGGACCTTAAAAATGTATTCCACGAAGACGGAAAGGGCGTAAAATATTCGGAAATAGCCAATTCTATGGATGGTCTGGGAGAACCCTTTCATGATAATGCGGTAAAATGGTGGCCCTTTGGTCATCCAACCTTGGAAACTGAAAAAGATGTCCCAAACCTTCCTGATGCCAAATTAGGGTTTGCAATTGCATCGCCAATTTTGGTATTAAAAGAAGGCATACGCACGATAACCTTCACGTTTGATTTTGAAACCAGGCTGAAAAAAGATTTTTCCAAAGAAAGCTTTGATGAGGCATTAGAAGTAATTCTAAGTGGTGAAAAGGGATGGATTCCGGCTACCATCAATACCAATTCGTCTTTTTTGACCGATAAAAAAATGCTGTTGACAGTAGAACTTTCAGCTGGTGCCGATGCTATTGTTCCGTATAACAAGGAAGTATTGTTGGAAAATTTTAACTCGAACAACCCGATTGCGCGATTTTTATTTACCACGGAAGCCGATGGGCTTGGTTATCAGCTCTATACCATTCTCAAAAATAATAAGTTGAAAAAAATCTCCATCGATGTTCAAGTTCAGGAAATGCAAGAACTGATATTGGAGAATGATTTGGGCAGACTCGATGCGTCTAAACCTTTTTTGCCGTTTGGTCCACAACCCGTAATATGGTCGAAACTATACATCGGGTGTCAAGAAGCCTTGAACAAACCATGGACTAAAATCAGTATTGATCTTGGCTGGAAAGACACTCCATTTTATGGCGAGGGAATACCCAATTTTGTAGAACATTATAAAGCCTATAGATACGACTACTTGACCAATTTGGGAAAGCAGACCTATACCCTTACCACGGATGATAGTGGTGACGAGTTGGATGGTGGTCGAATTGTAAAAAATGATACCGATTTTAAAGTCGAC
Organism: Kriegella aquimaris; assembly: GCF_900103215.1. Classification (GTDB taxonomy): domain Bacteria; phylum Bacteroidota; class Bacteroidia; order Flavobacteriales; family Flavobacteriaceae; genus Kriegella; species Kriegella aquimaris. The sequence continues at coordinate 110,315 of NZ_FNGV01000003.1, read as the reverse complement.
ATCGAAACTTTGAATGATAAGAATTGGGAACCTAAAATCCCCGAAAATGAGGGAGTTCTTTTTGAAAAAAATGATGAGTCGTACCGTAGCCTTTTTGTAATAGAACAGCCTCAAGAAAGTAGAATGACGGCGACTTCAAAGAGTTCGAGCAGTAAAAAGGCCAAGCCTACGATTTTTGATGAAGTAAAGGGTTATTCAAAGAAAACGACAGAAAAAATTAAAGGGGATATCAATACCCTGTTCGGCAATACATTTTTGGATTTTCAAAAGGGGATTATGGGCGGAACCCAACTGCTGTTCGATAATGCCATACAGCAAGAAAATTTCTCATCGACTGCAAAAAAAGGATTTATTCGGCTCTCGCTGCGACAATCTTTCTTTCATGAACTATACCCGAAAATATACGCCATAGCACTTTCGAAAGAAGAGGATAAGAATGCGCTAATACCCAATCAACCTTACACGCCCTTGGTAGAAACGCTTCGAATCGCATATAGTGCTTCGGTAAGCAAGCATTTCGATTTGGATGCATCGAGCAATAGTGTTAAAGGTAACCTAGCAGATTATCTTGATGAATCTTTGGAGCTCTTTCACGAACATCCCTTTGGGCAATCGGAAGAGCATACCTATTTGAAATCAAAGCATGACTTTTTAAACGATGTTGGATGTGTTTTGGTTCCTGACCATGATAAAGGTGAGTTGTATGTCGCCTTGGAGGGAGCGGCACAATTGCAACAAGTGACATTGTTGGTACAGGTGTTGGAAGGCAGTGAGAATCCAGAATATGAAGGGGTAAGTACCTTTCAGGGAAATGAAAAGTTGGAATGGGCTATTTTGTCTAATGATGAGTGGAAACCTTTGAACCAAGACTTTATCCTTTCAAATGGGACGGATAATTTCTTGAAATCGGGTATTGTAAGTATTTCAATTCCGAAGGAGGCCACAAAGAACAACAATCGGCTGCCAGGTGATTTCTTTTGGTTAAAAATCCGCAATGAAAAAAAATTCGACACGGTTTGTCAAGCGGTAAGTATCAACACACAAGTAACCCGGGCAGAATTTGAAAATAATAATAATGAAGTTTCTCATTTAGCGACCGGTTTGCCAGCAGAAACCATCGCTAAATTGGTCGAACGTATAGCAACCCTAAAAGGAATCTCACAACCCCATAGTTCTTTTGGCGGTGTAGCAAAAGAGACCGATGCCAAATTTTATCGACGGGTGAGCGAAAGGTTGCGGCATAAGCAGCGAGCTATAACCATTTGTGATTATGAGCATTTGATTTTACAATATTTTCCCGATATCTATAAGGTAAATTGCTTAAAACATACGTTAGGAAATTCTTCGCTTTCACCCGGTAACGTTACTGTTTTGGTCATCCCGAACATTGTTGATCAGAATGTGTTCGACAGTTTCAAGCCAAGAATAAGTAAGGCAAAACGCAACGAAATACAGGTGTTTGTTAACAAGTTGAATACGCTTCATGTGAATGCGTTGCTCGAAAATCCGCTTTATCAAGAAGTAAAAGTGGCTTTAAAGGTTAAATTCTACACGGGTAAGGATGGAAATTTTTATTCCAAAGAGCTTCAAAAAGATATTGCCAAGTTCTTGGCACCATGGGCGTATGAAGAAACTGCTGAAATTAATTTTGGAATTACCCTGCACAAAAGCATCATCATATTTTACATTGAAAAATTGGGGTATGTAGACTATATCAAAGATTTTGAGTTACTCATAGCAACCGACAGAACCGATGTTAATGGTACTGTGGTCTTCGAAAGTGTGAACAAGGTGATGCCCGAAAATGCAAAAACTATTCTGACTTCTGTTAAACCAGAACAACATAAAGTTGAGGTTATTGGCATAGAAGAATGTGCTACGATGTAAAATTAAATTATGAGCGAGACCATTAACATACCAAAAGATGTAAGCACCAAAGACGATCTTGATTTCGAGTTCTTGAGACAAAAAGGACTTGAATACATTGAAAGTCTAGGAAGCAAACTTTGGACTGATTATAATGTTCATGATCCTGGTATTACCATTTTAGAGATGCTCTGTTATGCGATTACCGACCTTTCGCAGCGCATCGAAATGCCCATTGAGAATTTGTTGGCCTCAGAAACCGATAATTTCAAGAAAATGCACCAGCAATTTTTATCGGCTGTACATATTCTACCCTCCAAACCGGTGACAGCGCTTGATTATCGAAAACTTTTTGTGCATTTGAAAGAAGTCAAAAATGCATGGATCGTCAAACATGATCAAAAAGTGTATCTCAATTGTAAGAACGGGAAAATGTCATATGCCCCTTTTGATGTTAATGCCAAAGACCAAAAAGAATTCGGTCTAAAGGGGTTGAACGATATTTATTTGGATCTTGAAAAAAATGTTGTTGATCGTGAGGCTGTTTTTGAGGAGGTAAAAGAGATTTACCATCGAAACAGAAACCTGTGTGAAGATTTGGTCGCTGTACACGAGATTCCCGAACACCACATAAGTATCTGTGTTTATTTGGATATCGCACCAGAAGCCGATGAAGAAAAAATACAGGCTTTAATTATTAAGAAAATCGACGACTATCTGTCACCACCTGTTCCCTTTTATTCGCTACAGCAAATGTACGACAAGGGGTATACAACGGATAAAATATTTGAAGGCCCTATTCCTTTTTTAGAAGGTTGTATCGAACCCAACGATTTTCAAGGTGGTTTTGTTGATGATGTGGATTTAAAACGTGCCGAACTTCGAACTCAAGTGCGACTTTCCGATATTATTCAGCTGATTATGAAGATCGAGGGCGTATTGACGATTAAAGACATTTCAATAAAGACATGTGGAGATGATAATGGGGAACAGGATCCTTGGATCATTTGTGTAAAAAATAGTCATAAACCTGTGTTGTGCTGGAAGAATGAAGGGGATGATTGTAAAGATTGTGGCAAAAGTATTTTTAATTTCAGTAAAGGTTTGCTTCCCATTGGTGTGAACGAGAGTAGGGTGATACAAATTCTTAATGCTTTGGAAATTGAAGAAAAAAAGGGGTTAAGCACTCTTGTTACCGAAGATGTTCCTTTTGCTTTGGGCAGTTTTTCAGATGCAGGGGCTTACTCCACAATTCAAAATGATTTTCCCGAGACCTATGGTATTTCCCCTGAAGGTTTGTCAAGTTCTGCTCCCAAAGAAAGAAAAGCTAAGGCCAAACAATTAAAAGCATATCTCTTATTTTTTGACCAAGTATTGGCGAATTACTTTTCTCATCTATCCAAAGCAAAAGACCTTTTATCAGTCGATGAGAGCTTAAAGCGATTGTACACGATAAATACGCTCGCCGAGCTTACGCCCAGAGAAAAGCAAACCTATTTTTCGAAAATCGTTCCTGATATAACAGAAATCGATGATTTGGTAGATTCAGAAATTTATCAAGAAAGATTGGTGGCTATTAACAACGCGATAAAAGACAATTCCAAAGGTGGCGACGCTAGTGACTTTTATGAAAGACGAAACCAATTTTTAGACCATCTAATTGCCAGGTTTGCTGAAAAGTTCAGTGATTATACCTTTATTATGAAGATGATTTATGGTGAAGGTGGCGCAAAACACCAGATATTAAAGGCTAAGACTAAATTTCTTGATGACTATAAAAAAATAAGTTGTGAAAGGGGAATAGGATTCAATTATGGTGATTCCGAGGTTTGGAACACCGAAAATGTATCTGGGGTACAGAAGCGGGTCGCACGGCTTACCGGAATTTCTGATTTTAGCAGAAGAAACCTTTTGACCGATGCAATAGAAGTATATGATGAAATAGATAAGGTACAAGACAACCTTACTGAATACCGTTGGAGAATCAAAAATGGAGAAAAAATCTTAATTTCTTCAAGCAAGCATTATCACACCATTACCGGGGCGCTCAATGAACTTTTGTATGCTCTTGAATTAGCTAAGGATGCCTCTAATTACGATTTAAAAAAGACTAAAAACGGACGAACATATTTCAATATTGTAGACCCTGCGATTTCAGATAAACAAAGCGAAGATTGGATCGTGGCCAGAAGAATTGCGTACACTTCAACCCAAGAAAAATCGGAACTGAAAAGAAATGAAATCATTGCTTACTTGAACGAATTAAGTATGGATCAAGAAGGTATGTATCTCATTGAGCATATTTTGTTACGACCCGACACCTCGTATATTACAAATGCCGAGACGGATAATGAGCAACCCGAAAAAGAGTCCCCAAATGCCCCCCCTGAAACCTTTATGCCTTCCTGTTTAGACGGAGATTGCGAAACTTGCGGACCATTAGACCCTTATTCCTTTCGAGTTTCGGTAGTGCTTCCTGGATGGACGCAACGTTTTTTCAATGCAGATTTTAGGGCGTATATGGAAAGAATCATTAGGGAAGAGCTTCCAGCACATGTATTGGCAAAAATATGTTGGGTAGGTAACATTAAGGGAGTGGTTTCCGATAAGGAGAACGATATTTTTCAAATTCAGGAGAAATATCCGCAATTCTTAAATCAACTAAAAGAAAAAAGTGAAAAGAAAACATCGAACTCCGCAGATTTAAAAAGGTATAGGGAGACACTCGCAAAATTTATTCCATGCTTGAATGGCTTACATAGTATTTATAGGTCAGGAAGCTTACACGATTGCGATAACGATGGAACCGAGAACAAAGGGAATAAAATAATATTGGGCAGAACAAATATTGGCAACCTTAAAGCATAATATCATGGCAACTATAAAATTGAATAAGGAAACGAAAGAACCAGCATATAGAAGATTTGTATCTGATCAGGTACTTACAGCCACACAATTGAACGATGTAGTAGACCATTTCGAACGCCAAGATAGCTTGTCACGTGTTTGCCTCAGTGGGGTGGGAATTGTGTGTGGTTTGCAGGTGAAGTATACTGAAAACACTTCCGTTGAGGTCACAAAGGGTTGTGCGGTAACTACCGATGGTGATTTGATTTCTTTTGAGGGTGCAACATATACAGGGGCAAAGGTCTTCGAAGATAGCGAGGCGAAATATGAAAGATTTATTGATATACCAATTTTAGAACTTAAAACGGCAACTAATGCTGAAGAAAGTGGTGTAGAAATTATAGGTAAGGTATCAAACTTGGCCAACATGGTTGTTATTTTGTATTTGGAGTATTACTCTAAAGATGAAACACCATGTACTTCGAGCGATTGCGATACACAGGGCCAAGAACAGGCTGCTAAAATAAGGGTACTGTTGATGAATAAAGAAAATGTAAAAACAATCAGTAATAAAGACAATGACCCCATTTTTGATAAATTCAACAATACAAAGAAATACATCGATTTACCCGAGATAGCGATAAGAAGAATAATTCTTCAGAATAGTTATATCACCAATGCCAATGGAGAAGATGTGATATCTCAAAACTCGAATACGGCAGATTATGCAAAATTAAAGGAAAGCTATCGGAAAGTAATTCAGGATACAGGTGTACTGGCACAACTGAAAAATGGCGTTGATAAACTTTTTACTGATTTCGGATCTTTAATAGGAACGGATTCCTTGAAAATAAAAAGTGCCAATATTAATAAAGGAATTGACAATCTGTTTGACTTCAACGTAAAGAATATTCCTATTGATGTGCAATACCGCTTTGATCTTTTATTGGATTTGTTGGATACGTATAACGAAATCAAACAATTAATTTTTGATTTAAGGGCTACATGCTGTCCCGAACGCACCGCTTTTCCAAAACATGTTTTATTGGGCGAGCTAGAACCTACAGAAACATATGTGCAATTCCGTCATGATTTTTATCCCGCTCCCATCATTCCACATGGAACGGAAAAATTGAAAAAAATAAAATCCCTATTGCTCCGATTCCATTTAATGGTAACCGAATATGATATTCCTCAATCAACCGCATCTTTAATAAAAGTGACGCCTTCTAAAAAGTGTGATAAAACTTTAGGCAATCGGTCCATTCCCTATTATTATGGTGTAACCACCCAATTGGTTGAAAATTGGGATTATGAAAAGACACGGAAATTTGCTGCGGGAGATAATTTGGGATATAGAACAGAAAACTTAGCTAAAAGGGATGCCGTTCAGAATCCTTTGGATTATGATATTTGCGCTAATGGTTTTTATAGAATCGAAGGTCATCTAGGTAAAGATTATCGAACAGCTTTGGCAGACCTTGATGTAATTAAGAGTGAAAAAGGACTTCCCTTTGAAATCAAGGTTTTGAGCATAGACGAGACGTTAGATAGTATCGATCCTGCTGATTATGAGTGTGAATTTGATGATCTCAATACCGTTTTAAAAGCATGGCGGGCCGAACAAAACTGCTTAAATGCGAGTATTTCAAAGTTCTTCTCCGGTTTTAGTTTGAAAGAGCAGGGAGCACATAAATATTATACATTGAACAATGCTCGTGTTGTTTCAGAGGTAACGTCTACTGCTGAGGCCGTTAAACCAAAGATTACTATAAAAACAACGAATACAGGGAACATAGGTACACTTTTGCAACCACGTACTTCATTGATTAGTGGGCTTAAATTGGATGTCAACGCCCTTAATGCCAATTTTAAGAACTTAGTCTACAAACGTGACACTGTTATTGAAGATAACCTTAAGACTGATGAAGATGTATTGGGTAAGTTTATTGATAAGGCCATAAAAGAAAAACCGGAAGGTTCTGCTGTTGACATTGCATCCATTGTAAAAACAGAAGTTGACAAGGACCCCCAGATGTCGGGCTGGGACGCAGAAGTACGTAAAGTGGCTATCGATCAGCCCTATGAAATTTTAGCATATACAAAAGTTGCGACCAGGTTTATACCAAATAATGTGTCAGAAATGAATGTTGACCGTATCGGAAGCTATGAAGCCACGGTAGAAGATCTTTGCGATCGTGTCGAGAGTTTCAAAAAGAACATGACTTCGCTTTTATTCAATAAAGACAGTAAATATGTACGCCGCGGATATGAGGAGCAATATGCTTTACTGTTGAATCAGTTGTCGGTAAACTGTTGCGCTGCGGAGAAGATGAAAGTACTATTTGAAGAAATAGAAGAGCGAAAGAAAAGGATTTTGGAACAAAAACTTCTTTCCAAGTTCGTAGAAAAGCATGCGGGATTGGAGCATAAAGCCGGTGTTGAGCCTGGAGGCACTTTTGTTATGGTTTATAAAGGAAAAAACCGGGCAACAAAATCGGTGGCGAATTTAACCGATTTGCTTACTAGGAGCAACATTTCCATAAATCCTATAAAGAATTATCTAGATAAAGGCACATTAGGCAAAACAACTGGCAGGGAAGAAATTGATTTTTTAAATACTGAGCTCCAACGCCGTTTTGAAACAGGAGAATTGAAAGAATTGAATACTGAACTCCAAGATGCATTTTTGTTCAGACCGACCGCCAATGTGACAGAAAATACGGTGGTAGCAGATTTTGCCCTGCCCTATATGTGCTGCTCAGACTGTTCACCAGTAGCTTTTATTGTACCTAAAGCAACCGTATCGTTGCGTTTGCCCAAAGATTTTGTCTGTTTAGGTGATGAGTCAACGCCACTCGCTTTTGAAGTTTCACCGGCAGATGGGGTGGTAGCAGCCGACGTGGGTGAGGGTCTTGTTGGAGGAGTTGAGCAAACCGATGGTAAGTTCTTCTTCAACGCTTCCCTATTAAGTGAGGAACTTCTAGGCCAAGAAATCAAATTCACGGTGAACGGACAATTTACCGATGCCAAGATTACCGTTTTTAGGGAGCCCGTATTTGATTTTACATTTTCTGAACCTAGATTCTTTAAAAATAATGCAATTGCACTGGTAAACTTTACTTCACAAATCGATGAACTTTCACAAGAGGTAACCTATTTCTGGGATTTTGGAGATGATACCCTGCCCGATAATAATACGGATGAAAACCCGAGGCATGAATATCAATTGGATTTTTCCGAAAAAAATGTTATTTCACTAACCGTTACCTTAACTGTGACCAATGGGAAATGTAGCCATTCGGAAACTCATGATATTGTTTTTGAACCGGAAATAGTCGCCGAAACCTGTATTGAGGAGACCCAGCAAGATATAATAGCTGACAACGATTCCTTGTCAAAATTTAATGAGATATCTACTGAACTTCGCAAAATCATCTATAATCCGACCTCTGCACTTTACAAAGAAGTTATTGAGAACTCCGTTTCATTTCTCTCCGGGAAATTGAATGACGATTTGAACAATTTGTTCGGTAATCTTATGGAGACAACGGCGGGAAGTATATTGGAACGAAGCAATAGTCAAGATACCAAAGTTTTTTCTGCATTGCTCAATATTTACCGATTGCAAATCCAATTATTCTACAGCATCCTTTGTTGTCAACCAAAAGACCGAATCGAAAAGATTGCTAAACCCTTGGATGCGTTTTTAAAAGGAATTGAAGATACACTGACCGCATTTGAGAAAAATAAAATCAAGATAGATGAAACAGGGGAACTCAAAGATTTTTTAAATACACTACTTGAGAAAGTAACCGACTTGGGATTATTGGTGGATCATTTTAAAAAACAATTGGAACTGCTTTAAAAGTAAGCAATGGATAAAAGTCAAAAACATATCATCAATAAGGTTTTCTTAGAGGTACATACGAACTCTAGTACGGAGGCATATCACCTTAAAGATAATCTTGATGTGTTCTTAAAAGAACAGGCTTTACCTTATTTGGAAGCTTATTTTAATGAATTCCAGCAAAAGCTTCCTGCCAAGAGCAATTTACAGATTGAAAAAATAGCCCTAAACCTTTCTTTAGACCGGCCAATGGATTTTGATCAGCTAAAGGTTCTTATTAAGAAAGGGGTAATGAAAGAGCTTGAGCAAAAGAGGTTTACAAACGCCATAAGTTCTGAAGAAAGGCTTGAAACCAAGCTGCTGCATTTTTTTAAAATGGGCAGTGTGCCTTGGTGGAGTGATTCAAATGCCTTAACTGAATTTTACAATGAAGAAATGGTTACTTCGCTTTTGAATTCCAATGAGCTTATACTTGAATTGCTAAGAAGTTTGCACCAAGACCTGTTTAGGGAACGACTCATCAAACAATTGGATGATAATCAATTATTTGAACTCTATAAGAGCTTCGTAGGCTTGAAGATTGATGTAGATACTTCCATAAGGGTATCGACAATCAATGACCTTGTCAGTATTATTAAAACGGACAATAGTTTGTCCGATTCCTTTTTATTGGTGAAAAGGTATTTGGTTTGGGAAATAGCCCTAGGAGCCTTGATTAAAATAGATAAGACTAAATTGAAGAGTAAACTTTTTATAGTACTCGAGCTTCTTAGAAGTCATACAGGTCCTTCTGCAAAAAATAAGGGCGAATCTATTAAAAACAGTGTTTCGAAGCTGATTAATTCTAAAAATTCAGATAAGCTACTTCGAGTCCTTGCTGGTGAGTTGTCTAAGGATATCGAAGAACTTCGTGCCTCAAGCTCCATAGTAAAAAAAGATTCAAAAAAAGAAAGAATAAAGGCGGACCATGAGATTTTTGAGAGCAAGGAAGTAATTAAGGATAAAAGGAGTTTGACCCATAGCGATGATGAATTTGTACTACCAAAAGAAAACGCAATTCATGAACCTGCTTCAAATTATTATGTGGAAAACGCCGGGCTGATATTACTTCATCCTTATTTAAAACAATTGCTTCTTAACTGCAAGTTGCTTGATGGTGATGAAATAGCGCGTCCGGAAATTGCTGCTCACTTGCTGCATTTTATCGCCACAAATCAGGAAAAACAATACGAATATCAAATGGTTTTCGAAAAGTTTCTGTGTAACATCCCTTTGGAAAAACCTATAAATAGAGACATCAGATTATCATCCGATTTGAAATTACAGGCAGAGGAAATGTTACGGGCCGTATTGAAGAACTGGCCAGAAATGAAAAATGCCTCTTTGGAGCTATTGCGCAATGAGTACCTTCAAAGACCCGGTAAATTGGTGTTGACCCAAGAGAACCCCAAAGTTATAGTGGAGCGAAAGACACAAGACATTCTGTTGGAGAAATTACCATGGAATATCGGCCTATGTAAACTCCCATGGAAAAATAAAATAGTTTTTACGGATTGGTAATATTTAAAATTTAAGATTATGAGAGAACAAAGTCAGATTCATTACTGCAATTTGCCCGAAATGCCAAGAAGGGCCTTCGCCATGGCAATGAACCCTTCGCGAATGGAGGCGATTATCATGTTAGAAAAGAAATGGGTCAACGGAACCAAACTTAAGTACTTTCTGTTCAACGATGATTCGTTTTTTACTACGGCAATAGATAGTGGAGGTAATCAAGTGAAAATTCCTTGGAAAGGTAGTTCTGGTGAAAAAGAAGTAGTTCGTAATGCCTTCAAAAAATGGAAAAATCAGGGTATCGGCTTAGAATTTGAGGAAACCACGGACAGGCTTGAAGCCCATGTGCGCATTGGTTTTGCAAAAGGAGAGGGGTCATGGTCTTACGTTGGTCGTGATTCTTGGGATATTCCCAAAGAACAGCGGACTATGAATTTTGGTTGGGATATTCTGGACGACCAAGACACTGTTTTACATGAAATCGGTCACGCTATGGGCTTCCCACACGAACATCAGAACCCAAATGCGGGTATCGTTTGGAACGAAGAGGCGGTATACACAGCTTTGGCAGCACCACCGAATTCTTGGTCCCGGGAAAAAACATTTCACAATATCATTAGAAAAATTGAACCAGACGCCGTTCAAGGCTCTAGTTGGGACCCAAACTCCATCATGCACTACCCATTTGGGCCAGGTCTTATAACAGCACCCTCGGAGTATGCAAACGGCTTGTTTCCTGAAGATGGGCTCTCTGCCAGAGATATTGCATGGGTGCAACAATTTTATCCAAAAATGGATAAACGTACTTTTTTGGAGCTTAAGCCCTTCCATTCCGAAATAATTTCCCTCGATGTCGGGGGTCAAATCAATTTAGAATTTAAGCCTGAGGAAACTCGAACCTACACCATTTCCACCTTTGGAACAATGGATACGGTCATGATACTTTCCGAAGAAATAAATGGGGAAAATGTATACCTATCGGGAGATGATGATAGTGGTGAAGACAGAAATTCCTATATAAAACTCAAGTTGATCAAAGGGAAAAAATACATTGTGAACATACGTTTATACTACAAAGAAAGCACAGGGGATACCTGTGTGATGTTGTGGTAGACAATAGTTGACTTAATAAATTGGCCATGAGAAGAAAACACCGGAGATTACCGTCACAACAGGTTGCAGGTAACGAAATGTTCTTTAAACCGCCCATCCAACGAAAATTAAAGGTTGGTAGGGCAGGGGATGCCTATGAAATGGAGGCTGATGCTATTGCTGATAAAGTAGTTAGTAATTCCGAATCTTCACCAGCGGTCCAAAAGATGGGCGGTACGGAGGAAGAAATGCAACAAAAACCGCTTGCCAAATCCGTTTCTACCTTACAGCGAGAGGGGCTAATTGAAAAATACCCTGTTCGAAGAATGGAAGAGGAAGAACCGCTACAACAGCAGGTGGAGGAAGAGGTGCAGACGCAGTCCGAAGAGCAAGAAGAACCCGTACAAAGGGAGGAAGAGGAAGAGTCTGTTCAGCAGATGGAGGAAGAGAATACGGTTCAGCAGCAGGAAGAAGAAGTGCAAACGCAATCCGAAGAGGAGGAAGAACCAGTCCAAAGGATGGAAGAGGAGAAGTCCGTTCAGCAGATGGAGGAAGAAGAAACTGCCCAGCCCAAACCCAACAAGAAATCGGGTTCCAGGCCGTCTCTAGAAAGTAGCCTAATGCAAAGTAAAGGCGGGGGTAATAAAATGAATGCTATAGTTCGACAGGAAATGGAATCGCGTTTTGGGGCCGATTTTAGTGACATCCGCATTCATACCGATGATAATGCCGTACAAATGAGCAAAGAACTCGGGGCCCAAGCGTTTACACATGGAAAGGATATTTATTTCAATGAGGGAAAGTACAATCCGAATTCTAAAGAAGGTCAGCACCTATTGGCGCACGAACTTACCCATACCATACAGCAAAAAGGGATAAAGGCAAAATCAAAAAACGAACAACCAGAAGTTCCGATAGAATAAAAAATGGTGTTTGTCATAAAAGTTTGTAAAAGACAAAAGCCTTCTAAAACGAGTTTATAATACGGTAAAATAAAGTACAATGAAAAAACTAAAGAATACCTTCATTATTTTTATTTCGGTTACTGTCTTATGCGGTTGTGCGAGCAGCCTTTATGACCACTATACCTTTACAGAAACTTTGAATACCAAGGTAAAGGCCGAACATTTAATTCAAAAATCGAATACGCCATATTCCGATAATATTTCACTTGTAGATGATTTAAAGGTACAGTTACAGACCATGGTGGCTTATGAACGGGCCAAAGAGAAAAACCAGATAACACTCAAAATGTGGGAGTATTTAAATCGGGATAATTCGGCAATCCATAAGTTCTTGGAAACATGGGAAAACAAAGGAACCTTGAGTCCGGTATTTGCGAAAGAATTTAGTCCGCAAATATCCAAAGCATTTGATTTGATGATCGAGTATGAAAATAAAAAAAGTAAGGCATCTGAAAATGCGATTACATCATTTTTGAGTAACCTATAAAATTTGAATTATGGAATCGGAAAAATTATTTAAGGAACTGAAAACAGAAATATCGGAACTCATAAAAGAAAAATTTGGGGAAGAAAGCAGCACGGTTAAAAACGAAATCGCTGAATTTGTCGACGAGTCTAGAGAAAAATTGCAACGATGGACATTGTTGTTCGCTAGTGGACAAATATCAAAAGATGAATTGGAACTGCTATTAGCCAGTCAAAAAGACCTGTTCGTAATGCAGTCACTTTATCAAACCGGAGTCTCAAAAATATCTTTGGGCCATTTTAAAAATAAAGTTGTGGGGGTGGTTTTTACCAAAATTGTAACCTATGTGGTTTAAGACATTGTTGTTGATTGACTTAAGTAAACAGTAAACGGTGAATAGTTAGCAGTGAACAGTTGGCAGTATTCAGCGAGCGGTTTAAACCGAACAATGAACACCGAACATCAGACATCTGGCACTCTGTATCCACGATTTAGCAATAAACGATGATTTGTATCAAATTATAATTTTCAACCATTAACCAAAAACTATCAACCATAAGAAATGTTCGCAACGGCGCAAAAGGCAAATGCCAAACCCAGTAACTCCTCTCTTTTTCAGAGAGACAAGGGAAACGATGCCTTTATACAGCCCAAACTGAACATTGGAAAAGCGGGAGATGTCTATGAAGTAGAAGCGGATCGGGTCGCCGATACAGTTGTGGCTAGAGCCAATGGGCAACGTAATCCATTTTTTGGTGCATCTCTCGCGATACAGCGAAAAACACAAGAGGAAGATGTTCAGGAAAAACGCTCCGAAGGTGAAAAAGAAGCTTTCCAGATTCAGCAAAAACCCTTTGTAGAAACGATAACTCCTTTGGTACGTAGACAACCTCAAGAGGAGGGGTTACAAGAGAATGCAGAAGATAATGCGCAGTTAAAAGAAGAAGCACAGCTCCAGAAGCGATCCGATGCCGGTGCCGGTCCGGAAGAATTCTCATCATTGGAGGGCAATTTAAACAGTTCAAAAGGTGGCGGAAGCCCGTTACCAGCTGCTACTAAGAGTGAAATGGAATCAGGTTTTGGCACTGATTTTAGCGGTGTACGGGTGCATAACGATAGCAATGCTAGTCAGATGAGCCAAAACCTGGGGGCGCAGGCCTTTACCCACGGTAACGACATCTATTTCAATGAAGGCAAATACAATCCGCAAAGTAGTTCAGGGAAACATCTATTAGCGCACGAGCTGACCCATACCGTTCAGCAGCGGTGTAGTGTTCAGCGTAAACCTATTTCGATTTCACCGGCCCCCAAAATGATTCAAGGGTTTGGTATTGTAGACTTGATACCTAATTGGATTATTAATAATGCTAGACATATTCCTGGGTATACCCTGTTTACAGTACTAATATCATATGACCCTCTTTTGGGTCAGGCTGTTACGCGTACGCCTATCAATTTAATAGAAGGACTGATGGGATTGGTTCCCTTTGGTACTGCAATTTTTGACAAATTACAGGAGCTTAGTATTCTTCAAAAGACATTTGATTGGATTAGTGGGCAGCTCAACAGGCTTCATTTAACAGCACAAGGATTATTAGATTTGGTTGAAGAGGCTTGGAATGAAGTAAGTTTCCCTTATACCAATATCATATCGGTCATTACTGACAAGTTTCAACAAGTTATAGGTAGAATTGAAAATTTTGCCAACTCGCTGGTAAATCAGGTGTTGACATGGATCAAAGAAGCTTTAATTGGAATTGCTGAACCCATATTGGCTGAAAACAGGGCCTGGTCGCTTATTAAGAAAATTATACACTATGACCCGCTTAGGGATGAAGAGGTTGTTGCGCCTACTATAGAAATTCTTGAAGATTTCCTTTTACTAATTGGTAAAGAAACCGAGTTGGAACAGATGCGAGAGCGTGGCACGTTGCAAGAAACAGCAGATTGGCTTGATACCCAGATCGGCAATTTCATGTCATTATTGAGTCAGTTAAGTGTACTGATTAACAGTGTATGGGATGCTATCAAACCTCAAAATCTGCCGACCATTCTAGATAATTTAAGGGAATTGGCCGTTCAGACAACTGGTTTTCTCCAGAGGGTATGGTCATTTGCTTCAACAGTTGCAATGCAAGTTCTGGCTTTACTTAAAAACGCCTTGTTAGGCTGGCTCAACTCTTTTGCGGCAGAGATTCCAGGGTTTACTTTGATGACGGTCGTACTAGGGAAGAATCCACTCACTGGTGAAGATGTACCTAGATCTATTGAAAATATCATACGTGGTTTTATGGGATTGGTTCCAGGAGGAGAGGCAAAGTTTCAAGAATTAAAACAATCAGGTGTTGTCCCAAGGGCCGCAGGGCAGATCGAAACTTTGATAGCGGAGTTAGGCTTTTCACTCGCCTATATCATTCAGTTATTTACCGATATGTGGAATTCCTTCTCTATTGGAGATTTGGTTGACCCTATAGGAGCGTTCCAGCGGACGGTAGCCCAATTTGGAGAACCTATCTCGCGCTTGTTCATTTTTGTGGTGAAGGTAGTAAAGGTGTTGGTTGCGTTGATTCTGGAAATAATGGGTATCCCGCCAGATATGATTGGTAATATTATTGCCAACGCTATGGCTGCTTTTGAAGATATTAAAAATGATCCAATCGGTTTCTTGCTCAACTTAATGAATGCCGTTAAAAACGGTTTTTTGCAATTCCTCGGCAATATAGGAACCCATTTGTTAAGTGGCTTACAAAATTGGTTATTCGGAACGTTGGCCGATGCGGGGGTTCAGATTCCATCCGATTTAAGCATTCGGTCACTTTTAGGTATGGCTATGGATGTATTGGGTATTACTGTGGATAATATATTAGAACGATTGGCACTCCGAATAGGGGAAGAAAGAATGGCAAAGATCCGATCAGTACTCGACAGGCTTACGGGAATTTGGACCTTTGTCAGAGATGTCATTGAACGAGGACCTATCGCCATTTGGGAATATATACAAAGCCAGATTAGCAATCTTTGGAATATTATCAAGGAAGGGATTATGGGCTTTATACAACAAAAAGTCATTCAGCAAGCTATTGGATGGCTGTTGTCGTTCTTGGATGTAACCGGCATTTTGCCGGTCATTCGCGGTGTACAAAGTATTTTCAATGCTATCATGTCCTTCATTGAAAAACTTCGAGAGATTCTCGGAATTATAAATTCCTTCGTAGCCGGTGTGGCCGATATTGCTAGAGGGAGTATTGTAACCGCATCTGCCTTTCTGGAAACTGGGTTGGCAGATGGTGTACCGGTGGCTATCTCTTTTCTTGCCAAGCAACTTGGTTTGGGAAATATCAGTGAGAAGATTGCCGAAATGATAGAAAATGCTCGGGAGATGATTAACGGAGCTATTGATTGGTTGATTGAACGCGCACTGGCTGCCGGAACAGCGTTTTTAAATGCTCTTGATCTAGGTGGCGATTCTGATGAGGCACAAAATTTAGAAGAAACACACAACCCCGAAAAAGCAGTTCAAATACAGGCAGGCCTTAATTTTGCAAGAACAGAGGAAGCTAGAATTGCAGTTGATGGTAAAATTACCAGAGCCCAGGCTGGGGAAGTTGCAACAGCTGTACGACAAAATCACCCTGTATTTACTTCTTTTAACGTCATCGACGGTGATGACAGCTGGAATTATAAATATACGGCTAGTCCTGAAGAAGAGTTGGATACTGCGATAACAAAGGCGGACGACGACAGTGAAAAATTACAATTTGTGAAGAAATATTTAGGAAATAAGGTGGTTGATAATGACGGAATTCCTTTGAAAACCTTCATTAATGACCTGAAAACGGATATAAATAAAGTTGACGAAAACCAAGTTTATATTTTAGATAACAGAGCAACTGGTTATAAGTTTCGAAGAGGCGCAGGGTTTGGAGTGGAGTATCCTATGTTGTTTATTGAAAACAACGAAGGAGCAGTAGGTATTTTAAAGGAAGGGGAATCAAAAGCCTATGTACCCCTTCATAAAAATTACATTCCGGATAAGATAAAAATGGTCAAAGCGGGAACTATCTATACAGCTACGTATACCACCAAACCTTTCGATGGTGTGATTCGTGATGAAAAACCTCCTAGCTTTGAAATTAAGATTTCCTTTAATGAAGTATTGAACGACAATCCTAATAGTACTGAAACACGTAACGTAAAGGGTGATAATCTTACTTTTAAGCCTGAAGGAAATCCTAGGGGAGCAACAGACTCTGCCGGAAATGGATTTGACAACGCGCACCTTATTGGAGATCGTTTTGGTGGGTCGGGCAGAAATGCCGCACTTAATATTTATCCCTCATCACCAAGATATAATAGAAGGGCAATGTTGGGTGTTGAGAATCAAATGGCGGCTATTTTTTCGAAAGGTGCTAAATCATACGATTTGACGGTTAACGCTACAATACAACACGAGAAAGATAATAATTTAAAAACAATTTTAGCTGAAGAATTTGACGAGGATAATGCCAATAAAAAGGGCGGAAAATTTGAGGGATTATCTGCTGAAGAAGCGGAAACAAAGCTAATTGGTGTATTGCAGAAAGAAATCAACAAAGATTTGAAAGAAGTTCCGGGACAATTTACACAAGTGACATACGCCTCCAGTGATCATCAATTTAATAAAAATGCGTTTGATAGTGATGAAGGCAGCAAAGGAGATGTAGAAAATGAAAAAGAAAGAGAATTTGATGTCCATAATTTTGATGTGGAAAACAAGAATGTCACTTTAGGTGAAGATTCCTCATATAAATCGGTAATTGAGCAAATGGAAAGTTCTGATAATAGAAATACCGAAGAAAATGCTTAATTTTTATACATTCAATTTACAACACTAGAAAACTACGATTCACATTTTTTAGAACAAGATTTTCAATAAATGTTATAAACATGAAAACACTAAAATACCGTTCCCGAGGCCCTGAAGTATTTCTGCTCGAAGAAATCTTAAACACCTTGGGGTATGACGTCTATGTTTCCCAATTTTTTGGAAGGGATACGCATCAGGCTATAATGCAATTCCAGAAAGAAAATGACTTGGTCGTTGATGGGTTGGTTGGGCTAAAGACTTGGGCCAAACTGGTGGAAAAGAAAAACCTTCTCACCAACTTTAACTCCAAATTGTTATCCGAACAAGATCTTCAAGATTTTGCTGATCACTACAATTTGGAACTGGCCGCGGTCAAGGCCGTAAACACGGTGGAGAGTCGAGGTAAGGGTTTTTTGGTAGATGGTAGGGCAGTCATTCTCTTTGAGGGTCATGTGTTTTGGAGGGAGTTGAAGAAAAGGGGCCTAAATCCCAAAGATTTCCTTAATGATCAAACCAAAGATGTGTTGTACGAAAAATGGACACGAAAACATTACAAAGGTGGTTCTGGGGAATATACCCGATTACTTAAGGCTGTAGAGATGTCAGATCTTCAAGATGTAGCAGATGCGGCACACTGCTCGGCTTCTTGGGGCGCCTTTCAAATTATGGGCTACCATTATAAAAACTTGGATTATACTTCTATAAACGAATTTGTCTCAAAGATGCAGGAGCATGAAAGAGAGCATTTACTATCGTTTGGGAAGTTTATTTCCGTAAACCGTTTTAAAGGCAAAACATTGACCAATTGGTTAAAAGAAAAGAATTGGGCAAATTTTGCCCATGGCTATAACGGGCCGGGTTATAAACAAAACAAATATGATAGTAAATTAAAAGCAGCTTATGAACGATACCGTAACCAATAAAGAAAATAGTATTTCGATTGCCCAGCTTTTTGATTATTTGGAAAAATACTTAGCCCATCGACTTTCCAAAGAACTGGCCCAAGAGCCATTGCGTGTTCCTAAGTTAGACTTATTAAAAAACCAATCGTATTTGGCAAAATTCATTAATGAAAAAAAGCTGACCGATGAAGAGATCTTACTCGTTTTGCTTGCATTGGTGCCTAATGTGTACCCAAATGCTTTAAGCGGAGTAGTGGCCGATTTTCTGCCAAAAGGCGGTGATTTTCCGGAATTCGGAGGAACAAAAGGTAAAAATCATAGGGGAATCCTTCCGACAGGAGAAACGGCACTCTATCTTTTGGCCGGTAACGATATAGAGAAAAGATTGGAATCTCTAGAGTTGGTTACCACGAAATCAGAACTGTTCAAGGCTGGCATATTATACTTGGAAGCCGTTCCAAAAGGGGAGCCGCCTATGAGCGGTAAGCTTCAGATGGATGTAGAATACGTGGCGAAATTGATTTCGGGAGTTGTTTTAAAACCTCATTTAGGACCAAATTTCCCTGCTACTCCTATTGAAACAAGATTAGAATGGGATGACCTTATTTTGAACCAGCGGACGCTTGAGGAAATAAAGGAATTGGAGACATGGTTAAAATATAACTCCGTTCTTATGGATGAATGGAACATGAAAGACAAGATAAAACCGGGGTTTAGAGTGATGTTCTATGGTCCTCCTGGGACAGGCAAAACCTTGACGGCAAGTCTTTTAGGAAAGTACACTGGCAAAGATGTGTACCGTATCGACCTTTCAGTGGTGGTTTCCAAATATATTGGGGAGACGGAAAAAAATCTATCCAGTCTGTTCGATAAAGCCACCAACAAAAATTGGATTTTATTTTTTGATGAGGCAGATGCTATTTTCGGTAAGCGTACCAATGTTCGTGATGCACACGATAAATATGCCAATCAAGAGGTTTCTTATTTATTACAGCGTATTGAAGCGCATCCGGGTCTGGTGATTTTGGCATCCAACTTCAAAAATAATATTGATGCGGCATTTACAAGAAGGTTTCAGTCGATTATCGAATTTGAACTGCCAAGTTATAAAGAGCGACTGCGCTTGTGGCAGAACAATTTTCCAGCAAAAGTGCCCTTGCAAAAATCGATATCGTTGGAAGATTTGGCCAAGAAGTATGCATTGACAGGGGCCAATATTGTCAACATTGTTCAATATGCCTGTCTTAAGACCATTGCGGCCAAAAAGAAAGAGATACAGCAATCTTACGTTTTAGAAGGAATTAAAAAAGAACTTTTGAAAGAAGGGAAAACAGCTGCCATTTGATTGCAAATAAAAGTGGGATATGCTTAAAGCCGGATTAATGGACTTTAGAGTATTGTTAAATTTTCCGATATTTATAATCTTCTATAACTGGAATTCTTCGTTATTTCTATCTTCTTTCTCCATTTTAGTTACGATGAACACATCTTTTAGAATGTATATGGCAACGGTTAAAATACCAAATGCAAGTAGGGGTAATGAGAATTGCCAGTTAAGCATGTTTAAGAGGCTTCCCATTATAATGGCCAATGTTCCAATCACCATGGCAATATTCCATAAAATTTGTGAAAGGCTATTTTTTGATTTTCGGTCCTCGTCTAAAAAGTAGGCTGTGCCCTCCATGATAAACCAGATTAGAAAGGTAATGCCGATGATCGTCTGAAAGAAAACCGCGTGCTGAAAGCCTAATATGCTTGAGATACCATTAATTGACCAAAAAGTGACTAGAGTAACCTTTACATAAGCGATAAACTTTTTTTCCCGCTTTTTCCAAAATCTAATAGCGTATAAGATTCCGACGACACTGAAGCATAGTAGCAGCATTTTACTTGCATGGGGCCAATCAAACATCTGCGCTAACATGGCCAATAAAAGAAGGGTCATTGAAACTCTAAGGGGTATCTTTAAGATTTTCTCTTGTGCAGCCATACGTTTTTATTTAAATTACTTTAATGTTCGCTTTGAGCCCATCCATTATTCCTATTACATTGGTAACGGTATCCTTTAGATAGTGCTGTATCAATACATGCGGAATACGAATAGTGGTAAAACCATTTTTAAATGAATGCATTGCTTCCTCAAGATCATTGATAGCTTGTTCATGGGTCATTCTCTCATAAGTAGCATCTATTTCTATATTTAGCTTTACCCTTGATATAGCAATATCTACCGACTTTTTTCCATCCCACCATTCTAACATGGCATTAATACCTTCTTCCTTCAGTCCGTAGTATAATTGAATGGCTTCAAGGGGGGTGCCCTTGCTTTTCATCAATTTTTCCATCCTTTTAAGATGGCTTGGACATAGCTCAACTCCTAATGAATCTATAGCATTTTTATGGTCAAGGTAACTGAGTTCTTTCGTACACTCTAAACAAGTCATTTTATAAACTTTTTTCCGATAGCTATCGGTTGATTTGGGACTATAATAACCACACAGTTTTAGGAATATTATATTATATCGTTGTACGACATAGCACTTTTAGACGAATGGCATTTTTTTAGATAAACGGCAAATCTAAATGTTAAAATTGTGGTGTAGGAAGAGTAAAAGGATGGATTAATTTCGATGATTACCATAATATTTATAGTATTGCGCAGCCAACTGGTTATTTGAAGAAATCATTATTGCATTACAAGTTTATGTAAAGGTGATTATACCTTTTTATTTAAAAAAAAATCATCTCCTGTCCTAACGATTATATGAAATGAGTGCTGTAAACATTGATATAAATTGTGATGTTGGGGAAGGTTTTGATAATGAAAGCCAATTATTTCAGTATATATCTTCATGTAATATTGCTTGTGGAGGGCACGCGGGAAATGATGCCACTATGCAAAAAGTGGTGCTGCTTGCAAAGCGAAATAAAATAAAAATTGGGGCACATCCATCATATCCCGATAGGGTAAATTTTGGAAGAATCACAATGGAAATTTCTCCTGAAGCGCTTCTTCAAAGTATTCAGGAGCAAGTTCGAAGTCTTAACAATATTCTTGATAATCAAGGAGTGGTTTTACATCATATTAAAGCCCACGGAGCATTGTACAACGATATTACCAAAAATGCTACACTAGCCACTACTTTTCTATCCGCCATAGAACAGTATAAAGAAAGAAGTTTTGTCTATGCCCCTTATGGTAGTGTGATAGCTGCACAAGCGGCGAAGCGCGGTTTTCATATAAAATATGAGGCTTTTGCAGATCGTAGCTACAATCCAGATTTGAGTTTGGTCTCACGGTCACAGCCTAAGGCATTGATTCAAGATTGCCAAAAGGTGTTGGATCACCTTTTATTGATGGCAAAGCATTCAAAGGTACTGACCGTTGATGATACTGAAGTGAAAATGAAAGCAGATACCTATTGCATTCACGGAGATTCGCCTTCCGCTTTACAAATATTAATGTATCTTGACCAAGAATTACCCAAACACAACATCAAAATAAAAAGGTGAGCAATTATTCTATTTCGATACGGCCCTACGGGGTTCATACGGTACTTGTCGAGTGGCCAAATAAAGTAGAGGAAGCCATTTTAGATGATATACTTTTGTTCATGCGGCATTTAAGAACAAACTGTTTAGATGAAAGCCTTTGGGAAATGATACCGGCGTATAATTCATTGACACTTCTTTATCGAAAAGACCCTATTGATTTTACCACTTTTAGTCAGACACTGCAAGATTGGTATTCCAATAAGGAAGAAGCGGTCCTTCCTCGAAAATATTTGTGGAAATTGCCGGTTTGTTATGATTTGGATTTCGGAATCGATCTAATGGAGGTTTCAGGTATTTTAGATTTGAGCATTGAAGATATCATTGCATTACATACCAAATCGCCCTATACCGTTTATGGCATCGGTTTTTTGCCAGGTTTTATGTACTTGGGAGGTCTGCCTGCGGAATTGGAAGTGCCAAGAAAGGCACAGCCTCGACCAAAGGTACAGAAGGGGGCTGTAGGCTTAGCAGGTAAGCAAACGGGAATATACCCTCAAATTTCGCCGGGCGGGTGGAATATTATCGGTAATTGTTCAGTCCCCATGTTCGATGCTTCAAAAGAAAACCCTTGTTTTGTAAACATTGGCGATAAAGTACAGTTCTACGCTATTGAAAGGGCGGAATATGACTTACATAAGATCGAAGGAGAGGTAGGTATTTATAAATTGGAAAAGGAAAATTGGAATGCTTAAAGTATTAAAATCCGGATTTTTTACCACCATACAAGATGGTGGCAGGTTTGGTTACCTTAATAAGGGCGTACCGGTCTCAGGGTTTATGGATACTTCTTCGGCTTCCAAAATTAATTTACTTCTTGAAAATGAGGCCAACGCAGCATTGATTGAAACGACAATGACAGGGCCAACATTGGAGTTTGGAAAAAGGACTTATATATGTTTGGGAGGCGCACAGTTATCGGTTACCTTGAATAATGAACCGATACAAGATTATAAAGTCTATAAAGTTGAAAAAGGGGATATCATCTCTTACGGGAAACTGAAAAAGGGTTTTCGTAGTTATTTGGGAGTCAAAGGGGGTTTTAAAACGCCGAAAATATTGGGAAGCCAATCTCTTTATTTGCCGATAACATCGAAAAATCATTTAGATGATGGCAGCACTGTTGATTATACCATGTGTGAACTGTTTGTACCCAAGACCTCTGAACTTAAAGTAGACTCCTTTTTGAACGAAACGGTCTTGTACGTCACCGAGGGGCCTGAATTTCATATTCTATCGAAAAGGCAGTTGGAAGAATTATTTTTCAAAGACTTTAAAATCTCCAATCAAAATGATCGAATGGCCTACCAAATCGAAGAGAAGATAACGGGTCATAAAGTTTCAATGTTGACTTCGGCCACGCTTCCGGGTACAGTGCAATTGACTCCATCAGGCAAATTGATTATCTTAATGAAAGATGGTCAGACCACAGGAGGGTACCCCAGAGTGCTACAACTTACGGATCGGGCAATTTCTATTCTCGCTCAAAAGAAATTTGGCGATAAAGTTTCGTTTAAGGTCCTAAAATAAACTCTTAATTTTTTTTACATATTTGATGGGTAGCGTATAGGGCGGGTAGCGCAAGGGAATATCCGGCCAGTTCGCTTTCTTGATTATGGACTTGTGATGCGAAAATAAATCGAAGGAAGCTTTACCGTGGTAAGCCCCGACGCCACTATTTCCTACTCCTCCAAAGGGCAATCGCTTATTGGTGATTTGTATAACCGTATCATTTACGGCGCCGCCCCCGAAACTGTAGGTTTCGATAATTTTCCTTTGAAAAGATTTACGATTAGAAAACACATAGGTGGCCAATGGCTTACCGTAGTTCATGATATGTCTTTTAATGTCTATTTCATCTTCATAAGAAATAATGGGCAGTATGGGCCCAAAAATCTCACCTTCCATCAATTTGCCATCTAAACTTGGTTCATTGACCAATGTGGGTGAAATGAAGTTGTCGGTATCGTTTGTATCTCCACCGAATAAAACATCTTCCCCTAGCAACATGCTCTTTAAGCCTGTATAATGTTTTTCATCTACAATTCGGGCATAGTCAGAAGATTGTTCTACATTCTCCCCAAAAAAATTGATAATACTTTTCTTCAAGGCCTCAATTAATACGTCCTTGACACTTTTGTGTACCAAAATATAATCGGTGGCGATGCAGGTTTGCCCCGCATTTAGAAATTTACCCCATACGATTCGTTTCGCCGCCGTTGCTATAGTTGCTGTTTGATCAACAATACACGGATTTTTTCCGCCAAGTTCCAAGGTGACGGGGGTCAGGTGTTTTGAAGCACTTTCGTAAACGATTTGCCCTACGCGTGTGCTTCCGGTGAAGAAGATATAATCCCATTTTTCGGCCAGTAATTTTTGGGAAACTTCAATGCCACCTTCGACAACCGAAACATAGTTAGGTTCAAAAACCGATTTAATAATTTCTGATATGATTTTGGCCGTGTTCGGTGTAACCTCAGAGGGTTTGATTACTGCGGTATTGCCTGATACTATGGCGCCAACAAGTGGTGCAATGGCCAATTGAAAAGGGTAATTCCAAGGAGCAATAATCAATACGGTACCGTATGGTTCTTTGTAAATATAATCGGCGGATGGCCAATTCATCAAGCTTGGAGAAATTCGTTGTGGTCGCGCCCAAGAAGTACAATTTTTTATAGCGTGTTTTAACTCAGCCAAAACAAATTGGGTCTCTGCAGCCAAAGTTTCAAATTTTGGTTTTTTGAAATCAGCATAAAGAGCATCGCAGATGGCATCTTCACGATTAATAATTTCCTGCATCAAACGCTTTAATGAGGCCTTTCGAAAAGAAATTTCTTTCGTTTTTTGTGTTTGGAAAAAATCACGTTGTTTCTTTACTATATTCATTATGGAATAATTGTACTAGATTTTAATATTTGTAAATGGAAATATACGGCAAATTGGGCTTTATTCCTTCATGGCCAGAATGTATTCCGCTACGGCCATTTTAGCGTCATCGGATAAATAATCCTGAGGCGGCATTTCTGGATAATCATCACGCAAATTTTTAGGGTTTTTTATGTAATCTACAATGCCTTGCGGATTGCCATTATGAATCGCTTGGATAATCTCGGTCGGTGGACCAATTAGTCGACTGCCGAAAGCATGGCATCCTGCACATACTCCATAATATGTGAGCTCGCCCAATTCTTCTTTAGAAACCGACCTTGGCGGTACAGGTGAACTCATTAAAAATGTGGTCACGTCTTTTGTATCGGTAATTTGGGCCGGACCGTAATCGTCAAGACCGAAAGTGCGGTATTTATTCTTATTTCTGATAGTGCTACCAGTGCCACCACCATAGGCGAAAATATCAGGACCTTTGGTATCCAATTGTGTGAGCATTATCGCTTTTATTTCTCCTGTCGGTTCGTTTCCGTTTTCAAACATGATATTATCAAGAATTACGACCCTATCGGGATTAGGTTCAGAATTGGGGTCATTGGCTTTTGGTGCCCCGGTTGCAAGGTCTACGATGGTAATACCTGTATTATTATTTCCGGTAATGATGTTGTCTTCTACAATTACATCATCTGCTGCCATTATTAAAATACCGGTACCAGTTGGAATTCCTGCTACAGTCGAACCCGGAGCGCCAAAATTCTCATGGTTGTTATCTACCACAAAATTATTTCTAATTATAACATCAAAAGTTGTTTTTATAGGTAGGCCAGGAGTTACGAAGGCCAAAATACCACCGGTGTTATTGTGGGCATAGTTGTTCTCGACCAGACAATGCCTTGAGTTTTCTATTTCTATACCCGCCACATTGTCAAAAACTTCATTGTGGAGTACATCTACATTATCGCACATACCCACATAAATAGCGGCATCGGCAATTTTGCTAAGCACATTGTGTGCGACAAGTCCATTTTTTCCATACTGCGGAAAAATTCCATAGACTCCGGTGTCTATAATCCAATTATTACGGATTACAAAAT
Source organism: Kriegella aquimaris (assembly GCF_900103215.1). GTDB lineage: Bacteria > Bacteroidota > Bacteroidia > Flavobacteriales > Flavobacteriaceae > Kriegella > Kriegella aquimaris. The sequence continues at coordinate 84,395 of NZ_FNGV01000003.1, read as the reverse complement.
TGTTTCCCGCCTGTCCCATAATTCCGTTGCCTTTGTAATTGATTATTTTGAAATTTTCTATCAATATGCCATTTCCGGAATAAAGAAAGGCATCATTTATTTCCTTTTTACCGTCAAGTGTTGGCCATTTTCCATCAATAACAACCCCTTGAAGGCTAATATTATCCTTATCGATGTATACGTTCTCTGAATAGGTGCCTGGGTATACGCGGATCAAATCCCCAGAGTTAGCCTCTTCTACGGCCGCTTGAATAGAGGTACCTTTTTTGACTTCGATGATATTTCCGCTAAACTCTTCGGAACTAGCAGCCTGTGTGCTGTCTTGCATTAGCCCTATGTTTCTGTATTTTAAGGTTGAGGGTAAGGGAATGGTTTCAATATTCTTGGTTTCGAAGAGTACTTTTCCTAAAAATACTCCAATCACTAGTAAGAGAAGAGATCCAATAATTTTTAATAGTGTAGATTTTTTTTTCATGTTTCTTTAGATTGCAGGTTTTAAACCCGAAGGAAGTGTTTCGGGTATACTGGGCATAAACGACTCATCGGTCAATGTTTTTAGAAAATCGACCAATCTATCAAGTTCATATTCTGTTAAATTTGGTTCCCAAATATGCCAGTGAATAATCAGGTCCTCGTTCTTTGGTACGGCATGGCCGCGCCCATCATTATAGAACTGAACGGTTTCCCGTAAAGTCTTGAAATTTCCCGAATGCATATATGGCGCCGTATTTTCGATATTTCTTAAACTGGGCACCTTGAAAGCGCCCCTCAATGTTGTATCGTTAAAGGGAATTTGTGCACCGGGGTCCAAGCGAAGGCCTTCTGCCTCTGGAGTCCCTATCACGGCAAATTGCTGGTTTGTGAATAGGGGAGGCGTATGACATTCCGCACATCGGGCAACAAAAGACCTGAAGATGTTCATACCCTCAACTTCATTTTGGTTCAATGCCTTGTGATACCCATGGGCATAGCGATCGTATTTACTGTTCAATGAGATTAGCGAAGATTCGAAGGCGCTAATGGCCGTATAAATTTCATCTAGAGTTATCGGGTTTCCGTTCTTTTTTTTGGGGAAGGCCTCGCGGAAGAGTTCTACGTAGGCTTCGATTGAATTTAGGGTATTCAATAGATTTTCGGGGGAATTGTTCATTTCAACTTCTGAAAATAAAGGCCCCTGCAGTTGTGCTTCTAAAGAATTGGCACGCCCGTCCCAGAAAAATTTTCTCAAGTAGGCTACATTCCAAAGTGTTGGTGCAGACCGCTGTAATTTTTGGTTATTGTTGCCGATACTCGTTGGCATTCCATCGGAAAATCCTTTTGCCGGGTTGTGGCAACTAGCGCAAGCCATAGTACCGTTCCCCGAAAGTATGGGGTCAAAAAACAAATACCTGCCCAAATCGATTTGTTGCGGAGAAAATCCATCACGAATTTCAGGCAGTGCCGTCTTTAAACCGCCAACTCCTATGTTGTTGGGCGAGTTGTACTGCATGTATAAATTTTGGGCAATACATTCATTGTTTTGGTTGCGTTTAAATCCAGGAGGGCAGTTCGAGTTCAATTGTTGAATTCTTTCATAGGGCTCCGAATTGTTTTTAGTCAAAAACAATGATAAAAGAGCGACGAAAAGAATCCCCGAAATACTTGATTTTATAATTACGCTTTTTCTGCCCATCCGTGCTACTACCTGTCGAACTGTTCTAAATTAAGTAAAAAAAAGAACATGGGAATGAAATGCCGGTAGCTAATCCCAACAATGAAAACATATTGTCCGACCATTAATTTGTGCTTAATATCACGCTTGGAAACCTATTGAATATGATAAAAAAACTACCTTATTATATTGATATTCAATAGTTTAATCAAATATTTTTATAATTGGATTTAAATTGGTGTTAAATGTAAAGGTTATAAGGATTTATAAACATTTATCTTTGACCTAATGATTATGCATAATAAAATTTAAAAATACCAAGACTCTCTTTAATGGAACTTAATAAATACAGTAAAAACGTTACTCAAGACCCTACGCAACCGGCCGCTCAGGCTATGCTTTATGGAATAGGATTTAAGGATGAAGATTTTATGAAACCGTTGGTCGGAATCGCAAGTACCGGTTACGAGGGTAACCCTTGTAACATGCACTTGAACGATTTGGCCAAAGAAGTAAAAGCTGGCGTAAATTCGAACGAGTCCGTAGGCTTGATTTTTAATACTATTGGGGTCAGTGACGGGATTTCTATGGGAACACCAGGAATGCGTTTTTCATTGCCATCTCGTGATATAATCGCAGATTCTATGGAAACGGTTGTTCAGGGCATGTCTTATGATGGTCTGGTTACTGTGGTGGGCTGCGATAAAAATATGCCGGGTGCGTTAATGGCGATGTTACGTTTGAATCGTCCATCTATTTTGGTTTACGGTGGTACCATTGCCTCGGGTTGTCACAACCATAGAAAGTTAGATATTGTTTCTGCTTTTGAAGCGTGGGGAGAGAAAGTAGCGGGAACCATGGACGAGGATGAGTTTGGTTGTATTATCAAAAAATCAATTCCAGGAGCTGGCGCTTGTGGAGGTATGTATACGGCTAATACAATGGCTTCCGCTATCGAAGCCTTAGGAATGGCCTTGCCTTACAATTCTTCGAATCCTGCCATCAGCGATGATAAAAAACAAGAGTGTATTGCGGCAGGAAAACAAATGTTTTACCTGCTGGAGAATGATATTAAACCATTGGATATTGTAACTAGAAAATCTCTAGAAAATGGAATTCGTCTGGTTATCATCATGGGAGGCTCTACAAATGCAGTGCTACACTTTTTGGCTATTGCACGAGCTGCCGATATCGATTTTACCTTGCAAGATTTTCAACATATAAGTGATACCACGCCTTTTATTGCGGATTTAAAGCCTAGTGGAAAGTACTTAATGGAAGATGTGCATCGTATTGGTGGTACTCCTGCGGTATTAAAATATTTATTGGAAAAAGGATTGTTGCATGGCGATTGTCTTACGGTCACTGGAAAAACACTCGCTGAAAATTTAGCTAATGTACCTAGTTTACAAGAAGGTCAAGATGTAGTTCACTCATTGGAAAACCCCATAAAAGCTACAGGACATCTACGCATGCTTTACGGAAATTTAGCAGAGAATGGTTCTGTGGCCAAGATTACCGGTAAAGAAGGTTTGTTGTTTAAAGGAACAGCGAAAGTATTTAACAGTGAATATGATGCCAATGACGGTATACGTACCGGTTTGGTTAAAAAGGGAGATGTGGTCGTTATTCGATACGAAGGGCCAAAAGGTGGGCCGGGAATGCCGGAGATGCTGAAACCTACCGCTGCAATAATGGGAGCAGGTTTAGGTAAAGAAGTCGCACTGATTACGGATGGTCGTTTTTCTGGAGGCACCCATGGTTTTGTTGTGGGGCATATCTCCCCCGAAGCCCAGGATGGAGGTACTATTGCCTTGGTGGAAGACGGAGACATCATTACAATTGATGCCGAGACAAATACAATAAATGTGGCCGTTTCCGATGAAGAGCTTGCAAAACGTAAGGAATCATGGGTCGAGCCAGAGTTGAAATTTAAGAAAGGTGTATTGTATAAATATGCACGTTCTGTATCATCGGCCGCGCAGGGATGTGTTACTGATGAATTTTAGTAAATATACCGCTTGAAGGCGGATACAAATTTTGGAGTCTAATTTAATTGACCTATAGAAATTTCGGATTTGATGAGATTTGGGTGGTAAGATTATGGAAACAGTAAAGGAAAAAAAGACAGAGACGGCAAAAAAAGCCATTATAAAAATAAGTGGAGCAGAGGCGATAATCCATTGTTTATTGGCGGAAGGTGCCGATTTGATTTATGGTTATCCTGGTGGGGCGATTATGCCTGTTTACGATGAGTTGTATAAGTTTCAAGACCGATTGACACATATTCTTACCCGGCACGAACAAGGGGCAACACATGCTGCCCAAGGTTTTGCACGTGTTACAGGAAAGGTTGGAGTGGCAATGGCGACATCTGGTCCGGGGGCTACAAACTTGGTGACCGGGTTAGCCGATGCACAAATAGATTCAACCCCAATGGTTTGTATCACGGGTCAAGTAGCAAGACATTTGTTGGGTTCGGATGCATTTCAGGAAACAGATATCATTGGAATTTCTACCCCTGTTACCAAATGGAACTATCAAATTACGAGGGCATCTGAGATCCCCGAAATAATGGCAAAGGCTTTTTATATTGCCAGATCTGGCCGGCCTGGTCCTGTTTTGGTTGATATTACCAAAAATGCCCAAATTGATGAATTTGAATTTAGTTATGAGAAATGTACAGGCGTTCGTAGTTATAATCCCGTTCCAAAACCGGATTTAAAGGCTATTGAGGCCGCAGCTGCTTTGATAAATACTGCCAAAAAACCATATATCGTTTTTGGTCAGGGCGTTATTTTAGGTGAGGCCGAAGCACAATTAAAAGCATTGGTCGAAAAGACGGGAATTCCCGCTGCGTGGACGATATTAGGTCTTTCGGCTATGGATACGGACCATCCGCTTAATGTAGGCATGGTAGGGATGCATGGTAATTACGGCCCCAATGTTTTGACCAACGAATGTGACTTATTAATTGCCATCGGTATGCGTTTTGACGATCGGGTAACGGGTAGTTTGGATACGTATGCGAAACAAGCAAAAGTTATTCATTTTGAAATAGATCCAGCCGAGATCAACAAGAATGTAGAGGCTGATGTTGCCGTTTTAGGAAATTCGAGAGAAACTTTGGAGTTATTGCTTCCCTTGGTGAATGAGAACAAGCACGAGGCCTGGCATAACGAGTTCAAGAAAAAGTACCAAGAGGAGTTTGATGTGGTTATCAAAAACGATATCCATCCGACGAAAGAAGGGTTGACCATGGGTGAGGTTATTGAAGAGATTAACATCGCATCTGGCCAAAAAGCGATTATCGTTTCAGATGTAGGGCAACATCAAATGATTGCATGTCGATACGCCAAGTTCAAACAAAGCAAGAGTAACGTCACCTCTGGTGGGTTGGGTACAATGGGCTTTGCCCTGCCAGCGGCCATTGGAGCTAAAATGGGCGCTATGGATCGTGAAGTAGTAGCGATAATCGGCGATGGGGGTTATCAAATGACCATACAGGAATTGGGGACCATTTTTCAAAACAAGACACCTGTGAAAATTGTGGTATTGAACAATGAACATTTGGGTATGGTGCGTCAGTGGCAAGAATTATTTTTTGACAGACGCTATGCATCCACCGTAATGACCAATCCAGATTTTGTTAAGATTGCAGAAGGCTATCACATCAAGGCGAAAAAAGTTAGCCAACGATCGGAGCTCAAAGCAACCATTGCAGAGATGATAGCGTCAAAAGATGCCTATTTCTTGGAAGTATCGGTTGAGCAGGAAGACAATGTATTTCCTATGGTTCCTTCTGGGGCGTCGGTTTCCGATATTCGATTGAAATAATTCACATAACATGATACAAGTGAAATCTTTTGTAAAATAAAGATTCTTTGTTTTGTCTACTGACAAATGAGAGAAATGAATGACTCAAATATTTTAGACAGACCCGATATTCATGAAGAAATCCAAAGAAAATCTGAGGAAATCGGCTTTTCGATGCCTTCCGATTTGCATGTTGGGTCATTGTTAAAAACATTGATTTCTTCTAAGCCTGGTGCCCACATTCTAGAGTTGGGTACGGGAATAGGGTTAAGTCTTTGTTGGATGATTGATGGAATGGACAAAGATGCTGTATTGACTACGGTTGACAACGATTCAACACTGATTCATATAGCACGTACCTATTTCGGAAATGACGAAAGAGTTGAAATTATTTGTAAAGATGGAGCAGATTGGATCAATAAGTACAATGGCCTTGGTTTTGATTTGATTTTTGCAGATGCATGGCCCGGTAAATATAGTGGTATCGAGAGAATATTAGACCTTGTTAAGGTAGGAGGTTTCTATATAATAGATGATATGTGCGCCCAACCCAATTGGCCGGATGGACACCAAAAAAAGGTGGATGGCCTAATCGATTATCTGGCAGGTAGAAAAGATTTTAGTATTACAAAAATGAATTGGTCCACAGGGATTATCATGGCAGTAAGAAGGTTTTAAAGTGTTTGTTAAATAATATTAAATCAATTCCTTTTCTTTGCGAAGAGGATTTTTTAAAGAGCGGATGAAAAAACAATGGTTTACCATTTCGGTATATTCCGAAAATAATGTCGGATTATTGAATAGAATATCAGGAATATTCTTGAAGCGTCATATCAATATAGAGAGTCTAAATGTTTCCAAATCAGAAATTGAAGGAGTTTCTAAATTTACTATTGTTGTCAATACCACCGAGAAATGGACGCGTAATATCGTGGGGCAAATAGAAAAGCAGATTGAAGTGATTAAAGCGTATTATCATACGGATGATGAGACGATTTATCAAGAATCTGCATTGTTCAAGATTTCATCGGATTTGTTGTTCGATGAGCGACAGATTCAAAATATTATCAAAGATAGTGCGGCTCAGATTGTTACTGTTGCCCGAGATTTCTTTGTGTTGGCCAAGTCTGGTCGCCGCAATGAGATAGATGAAATGCATGATCAACTGAAACCCTTTGGTATTATGCAGTTTGTACGCTCTGGGCGTATCGCGGTTACAAAATCGGAGATGCGAATAAGCGCCTTATTAAACGAATTTTATCAAGATAAATAATTTAAAACGAATAAAAAAGAGAACACAAAATGGCAAATTACTTTAATACACTATCATTACGAGATCAATTGACACAGCTGGGTAAATGTAGGTTTATGGAATCCAGTGAATTTTCAGATGGTGTATCTGCATTGAAAGGAAAAAAAATAGTAATCGTTGGTTGTGGTGCTCAGGGCTTGAACCAAGGTTTGAACATGCGTGATTCAGGCTTGGATATTTCGTATACCTTGCGGGAAGCTGCAATTAAAGAACAACGACAATCTTACAAAAATGCTACCGAGAACGGATTTACCGTTGGTACTTACCAAGAATTAGTGCCAAGTGCCGATTTGGTAATTAATCTTACTCCTGACAAACAGCATACGGCCGTTGTTAACGCGGTAATGCCATTAATGAAGCAAGGTGCTACTTTGTCGTATTCGCATGGTTTTAATATTGTAGAAGAAGGTACTCAAGTAAGAAAAGATCTTACTGTGATTATGGTCGCTCCTAAGAGTCCTGGGTCAGAAGTACGTGAAGAATATAAAAGGGGTTTTGGTGTGCCAACTTTGATTGCCGTACACCCAGAGAACGATCCTGAGGGTAAGGGATTAGAGCAAGCAAAAGCTTATGCGGCCGGAACAGGCGGACATAGAGCTGGTGTATTGGAGTCTTCTTTTGTTGCAGAGGTAAAGTCTGATTTAATGGGTGAGCAAACTATTCTCTGTGGTTTGTTACAGACAGGTTCTATTCTTTGTTTTGATAAGATGATCGAAAAGGGAATCGATGCAGGTTATGCATCCAAATTGATTCAATACGGATGGGAGACCATTACCGAAGGATTGAAATATGGTGGTATCACCAACATGATGGACCGCTTGTCAAACCCAGCGAAAATTAAAGCATTTGAATTATCCGAAGAATTAAAGGATATTATGCGTCCTCTTTTCCATAAACATATGGATGATATCATGAGTGGTCATTTTTCTAAAACGATGATGGAAGATTGGGCCAATGATGATAAGAATTTGTTGAGCTGGAGAGCAGCCACCGGAGAAACGGCTTTTGAAAAGACACCTGCCGGTAACGAGAAAATTTCTGAACAGGAATTCTATGACAACGGCGTATTAATGGTCGCCATGGTAAGAGCGGGAGTGGAGTTGGCTTATGAATCAATGACCGAATCAGGTATTATTGGTGAATCTGCCTACTATGAATCATTGCACGAAACTCCATTGATTGCAAATACCATCGCAAGAAAGAAATTATTCGAAATGAATAGGGTCATTTCCGATACGGCTGAGTACGGCTGTTATCTATTCGATCATGCTTGTAAGCCTTTATTGGCCGATTTCATGAAAAAAATCGATACTGATGTTATTGGTAAACCTTTCGGGGCCGGTAAAGATAATGGTGTAGACAATGCGAAATTGATTACCGTCAATAAAGCATTGCGAGATCACGCTGTGGAAGTTGTTGGTACAAGATTACGAGAGTCAATGACTGCTATGAAACCCATAGTGTAATATATTTATCTAAATACCTTTCTCTTGAAAGGTGTTTTTTAGCCTGTCAAGTTTCATTGTGCGGAATTTATTTCAACAGTAAAACCTGACAGGTTTTTTTCATTGTTAACATCCGGTACGATTTTTTAACCGGTATTACGAATCGATATACATTCTTCTATGAATCCGAATGATGCTTTAACTCCCAAAGGCAAAGGTTTGGAAGATATACCTTACTTCCCACAGATAGCCGATATCCGAAAGGCGGCGGAAACGATACGTCAGGTTGCCGAGGTTACTCCCCTTGTTTCAAGTATTCGTCTTTCCAAGCTTTATGGTGCTAACATATTATTAAAGCGGGAAGATTTACACCGTGTTCGTTCTTACAAAATTCGTGGTGCCTTTAATAAAATTAGTTCGTTATCCAAAGAAGAAATGGATCGTGGCGTGGTATGTGCCAGTGCGGGTAACCACGCCCAAGGAGTTGCATTTGCTTGCAATCACCTTGGCATACAGGGCACCGTTTTCATGCCCTCGGTAACACCGAAGCAAAAAATAGAACAGACCCAAATGTTCGGGGGTGAAAATGTACAGATTGTCTTAGAAGGAGATACTTACGATGATGCCTCCAATGCCGCGAACCAGTTTTGTAAAGCACATGGTAAAACTTTTGTACATCCATTTGACGACCCTAAGACCATTGAAGGTCAAGCTACTGTGGGACTTGAAATTGTGGAACAAGAAAAAGAAACAATCGATTATCTTTTTGTCGCCGTTGGAGGTGGTGGGTTGGCTTCCGGACTTTGTGGAGTCTTCAAGGCTTTATCGCCTCAAACCAAAATTATAGGTGTAGAACCCGAAGGTGCACCTGCAATGGTAACTTCCATGAAAATGGGTGTCAATACCGAACTTAACCAAATTGACAAGTTTGTTGATGGGGCGGCCGTTAAAAAAGTAGGAGACCTTGCTTTCTCGATTTGCAGCAAGAATCTTTACGATATGGTAACGGTCGCGGAAGGTAAAGTTTGTCAGACTATTCTAGATTTGTACAATCGTGATGCGATTGTTGTAGAGCCTGCTGGAGCACTCACTATTGCCGTTCTAGATAGGTTTGCCGAAGAAATAAAGGGTAAGAATGTTGTTTGTATTCTCAGCGGTAGCAATAATGACATTACACGCACCCCTGAAATAAAGGAACGAGCGTTGCTCTATGCCAAATTGAAACATTATTTCATCGTTCGTTTTCCACAACGCCCAGGAGCGCTAAAGCAATTTGTTGCTGAAATTTTAGGTCCTGATGATGATATCACCCATTTTGAATACTCTAAGAAATCGAGCAAGGAAAACGCACCGGCTATAGTGGGAATCGAATTGAAAAGTCCCGATGATTTGCAGCCCTTGATACAACGAATGAAATCAAAAGGATTTTTTGGGGATTATCTAAACGATAAACCGGATTTGTTCCAATACTTGGTGTAAAAAGTATTCGTTCGATTGCTATTACTAAAGCATAGGGGTTTATTTATGGATAATGTCTAAAATCGGATAGGTATTCAAAAGACCGTTTTGAATTGTGCAATTCGTTATTTTATGCCTTATTTTTGATATGCACTTTTAAATAAAATAGGTGATGGTTTTCAAGAGTGAAATTAGAAAGGCCATTACTTGAAATTTTAATGAATTACAAACTGCGTTGATGTAGCATCAACTAAAACAGTTTTAAACTAACTTATAGCTAAAATGGGAGACTCGAATACAGCAATACCAGTTGAATTTCAGATTACGGATACTATAGAACAAAAGAAATATTTAGTCAATGGTGAATTGAAAGATTGGAAAGGAAATTCCACTGATGTCTTTTCTACCATTTCCTCATCGGAATCCTACGCAAAGACACGTTTGGGAAGCATTCCCGATATGGGGGAACCTGAGGCTATAGATGCCTTGAACGGAGCTTTGGGGGCATTTGACAAAGGAAAAGGCGTGTGGCCTACCATGCATGTTAAAGATCGTATTGAATGCATGGAAGTCTTTGTAAAGAAGATGAAGGATAAACGCGAACTAATCGTGAAATTGCTCATGTGGGAGATTGGTAAATCACTGCCCGACTCACAGAAGGAATTTGATCGTACGGTAGAATATATTTGTGATACCATAGAAGATTACAAGCAATTAGACCGAAATTCGGCCAAGTTTGAAAAACATGATGGTGTCTATGCACATGTTAAAAGAGGTCCTTTAGGGGTGGTTTTATGTCTTGGTCCCTATAATTATCCCTTGAATGAGACCTTTGCCTTGTTGATTCCTGCTATTATTATGGGGAATACAACTGTTTTTAAACCAGCAAAACATGGTGTTCTATTGATTACGCCACTTTTGGAGGCCTTTCAAAGCAGTTTTCCTAAAGGGGTTGTGAATATTATTTTTGGAAGGGGTAGGGCAGTGGCTGCACCGATTATGCAAACGGGAAAAGTTGATGTATTGGCCTTGATAGGAAATAGCAAATCGGCCAATGCCTTGCAAGAGCAACACCCGAAGAGCAATAGATTGCGATTGGTTTTAGGCTTGGAGGCAAAGAACCCTGCCATCATATTACCAGATGCCGATTTAGACTTGACTATTGATGAATGCATTGCTGGTACTCTTTCCTTTAATGGGCAACGTTGTACGGCTCTGAAGGTACTTTATGTTCACGAGGATATTAAAGAGAAATTTATCAAACGGTTTTCCCAAAAAGTAGATGAGCTCAAATTTGGAAACCCTTGGGATACCGGTGCGAAACTAACGCCTTTACCGGAGCCTGGGAAACCGGCCTATATTCAAGAACTTATTGATGATGCGCTGGCCAAAGGGGCGCAAATAAAAAATAAGAAGGGGGGACAACAGACGGATAACTATATTTGGCCTGCAGTGCTGTACCCGGTGTCTAAAGATATGCGGGTGTATCAAGAAGAACAATTTGGTCCGGTTATTCCTATTGTTTCCTTCAGTGATATTGAAGAACCTTTAGATGATATGGCAGAAAGCAATTACGGACAACAGGTAAGTCTGTTCGGGAAAGATGTTTATGCGCTTTCCCCACTGATCGATACATTGGTCAATTTAGTTTGTCGCGTTAATCTAAACAGTTCATGTCAACGGGGTCCTGATGTATATCCCTTTACTGGAAGAAAAGACTCTGCGCAATCTACATTAAGTGTGCACGATGCTTTGCGCTCATTTTCCATACGTACGTTTGTTGCCTTTAAAGACAATGATCTGAACAATGAAACAATTGAGCATTTGCTCGATGCAAAGCTGTCTAACTTTATAAGCACGGATTATATTTTGTAAACTTTAATAATACAGATTAGGAGGCACATAAAGTTTTAAAAGACCTTATGTGCCTTTTTATTTCGGGCTATACGGTGTATTTGAATGTACGTCTGCAACATAGAGTTAAGTTGCTTATTTTTCTCTAAGATGAATCCGGAAGTTTTCTATTGATATTTTTTAATGCTAATTCGTGGCGATACCTTTTTCTATGGCTAGTAAAAGGCCAGGTTAAATAAACCCATATAGATGTTGCATTTTACCATATGCCGAATAGAAATGCAAGTATCTGTATCTTTTTGATAATGCCTATCAATGCTATCATTCTCGATAGTTGATGGGGTTATTCACCCTGTTGTTCATTTTCTATAGCAATTTACCTTTCTTAACAGTATTTAAGAATAATACAGGGTAATATCCAATAGATATTGGATAATAGCACATATCATAATCGAAAAAGTCTGTTTTAACTTTGCCCAGATAAATATAATCGTTTTTGAATTTAAAGAGCCCCAACTCTTTTTTGAAAGTTTAACCTTAAAAATGTTAGTTATGAAACTAAAAACATCAAACAAAAAAGCCCTGATCGCCTTGGCCCTTGGAGGGTTCGGCATAGGACTTACCGAGTTTGTCATCATGGGTATATTGCCCGATGTTGCTTCTGGACTCCAAATAAGCATTCCCCAAGCAGGACACTTTATTGCGGCCTACGCTTTGGGCGTTGTAGTCGGTGCGCCTTTATTTACCCAAATCGCGGGCAAATGGTCGGCGGAGAAAGTGCTACTTTATTTAATGGTCTGGTTTACCATCTTTAATACTTTGTCCGCTTTTGCGGATAGTTATGGTAGTTTACTTTTTTATAGATTTTTGTCAGGTTTGCCTCATGGTGCCTTTTTTGGAATTGGAGCGGTCGTAGCCGGAAAGCTTTCCAAACCGGGGAAAGCTGCCCAGGCAATTGCCACCATGTTTGCCGGCTTAACGGTAGCCAATGTAATTGGTGTACCACTTGGAACATATTTAGGTCACCATTATGGATGGAATATTTCATTTTTAATGGTCGGCGCGGTCGGTCTTATTACTATGGCCAGTATCTATTTTTGGATGCCCCGCTTTGAACCTGAACCGCCAAAAACACACGTAGAGGGTAATCAGGGACTTAAAAACATGGAACTTTGGATACTTATTTTGTTGACTACAATTGGTACTGGTGGATTCTTTGCTTGGTACAGCTATATTGCCCCTTTAATTACCAAGGTGGCAGGACATGCTGATAATGTGGTAGGCTATGCCATGATCATTGCGGGCTTGGGTATGGTATTGGGTAACTTTATTGGCGCCAAAATGGCGGAATGGTTTAACCCGTTAAAAGCTGTTGCCATAAGCCTTTCGGGAATGGTCGTAATGCTACTGGTCAATGCTTTCGTTGCTTCTGATCCGAATGCCATATTAATATTGACTTTTATTATAGGAATGGTTTCCTTTAGTGTTGCCACACCTATTCAAATGGCCATTATCAATACCTCGAAAGGATCTGAAATGTTGGCTTCCTCTATGAATCAAAGTGCATTCAACATGGGTAATGCCTCAGGGGCTTATCTTGCCGGGTTGCCGATTACATTAGGTTATGGCTATACTTCAGCAGGACTTGTAGGTGCCGTACTGGCAGGGTTAGGTGTAGTGATGTCGGTTTCTGTAATTGTAATGAGGAAAAACCGTAGTGTTAAAAGAGGAAAAATTGCTCTTAGTGGCAGATAATAAAATTACTAACTCAAAGGTAAAACCCCGAAACTCGTGTAAACGCGTTTCGGGGTTTTTATATATTCTAAGTTAATGGCTTAAATATTCTTTGCCAACCAATCACCAACTTCACTGGTTTTATAAGCTTTTCCGCCTTCGGCCAAATCTTCGGTAACAATACCTTCAGCTAATGATTTGTTTACTACATCGCGAATCGCTTGGGCCTCGGCATTCAAATCCATATCTTCAAATAGCATAGCTGCCGATAATACAGTGGCCAATGGGTTGGCTATATCCTTACCTGCTGCTTGTGGATAAGAACCGTGAATGGGCTCGTATAATGATACTTTACTTCCTACGGAAGAAGAAGGCATTAATCCCATTGATCCTGCAATTACAGAAGCTTCATCGGTCAGAATATCACCAAAAAGATTGGCGGTAATGATTACATCATAGTCTTTGGGCCATTGTACCAAACGCATGGCTACCGCATCGATGAACTCATACGAAACTTCTACTTCGGGATAGTCTTTTTCCATTGCTTGAACGGTCTCGCGCCATAGACGTGAAGACTCTAAAACATTTGCTTTGTCCACACAACACAATTTTTTAGAACGTTTTAACGCCATTTCAAACCCTTTTTTTGCCAATCGTTCTATTTCAAAACGTTGGTAGGTCATGGTATCAAAAGCGGTGTTGCCATCGTCTTTTCTTCCGCGCTCCCCGAAATAAATACCTCCGGTAAGCTCTCTAAGAATGATTAAATCGGTTCCCTCGATTCGCTCGCGCTTCAGGGGAGACTTATCGATAAGCGACGGAAATGTAAATGTTGGTCTAACATTGGCGAAAAGACCCAATTTTTGACGCATTTTTAATAAGCCTTGCTCTGGACGCACTTTTGCTGACGGATCGTTGTCAAAACGGGGGTGGCCAATGGCACCGAACAAAACGGCATCCGCACTGGCACATACCTCATGTGTTTCATCTGGGTAGGGCTCTCCAACGGCATCTATGGCCGCTGCACCTGTCAAGGCAGGAGACCAACTTATTTCGTGGTTGAATTTTTTAGCAATCGCGTTCGATACTTTTACAGCTTGATCAATAACTTCGGGGCCTATTCCATCTCCGGCTAAAAGGGCTATATTCAGTTTCATGTACTAGAGTCTATTTAGGTTATATGATATTCAACATTTTTTCCGTGGCTTTGATGGCTGAAACCGTTTGATCGGAATCCAACCCACGTGTAATAAATTCTTTTCCTTCGTGTTCCCAAGTAATAATGGTTTCACATAAGGCATCAGAGTTGCTGCCTGGGGGAATTCTCACGGCATAATCGGTTAACTCGGGAAATGCCTTTTTTTTGTTTTTATAAATACTTCGAAGAGCGTTCATAAAAGCATCATATTGGCCATCTCCATGCGCATGCGCTTCATGCAGCTCCCCATCGATTTCAACGGCTACTGCCGTGGAAGGTTTTAGTCCTTTGGCATGGGTAAGCACATACGATTTTACAAACACACGTTGTTGTTTGGCCACGGTATCCAAGACGTCGGAAATTATATAGGGCAAATCTTCTTTGGTGACCCGCTCTTTTTTATCGCCCAACTCTATTATGCGTTGCGTCACCTTTTTAATTTCCTCGTCATTAAGGGTCAGGCCTAGTTCTTGAAGGTTCTTTTGGATGTTCGCTTTCCCAGAAGTTTTTCCTAAGGCATATTTACGCTTACGGCCAAATCGTTCGGGTAATAAGTCGTTAAAATAAAGATTCTTTTTACTATCCCCATCTGCATGTATGCCAGCTGTTTGTGTAAAAACATTATCGCCTACAATAGGTTTGTTCGCAGGAATCCCAAAACCTGTAAAGGCAGAGACCAGTTTGCTTACTTTATAGAGTGCTGTTTCTTTTACCCCGATTTTTATATCAGGATGAAAGTCGTTAATTACAGCTACAACACTTGCTAAGGGAGCGTTGCCAGCCCGTTCACCCATACCGTTCACCGTCAAATGCAGTCCATGACAACCTGCTTTTAAGGCTTCCATTACATTTGCCACACTCAAATCATAATCGTTGTGACCGTGAAAGTCAAAATGGCTGTTCGGATATCTTACGATAATTTCCGCTATATATTCATGGGTTTCCGTATGGGTCAAAACACCCAAGGTATCGGGTAGTAGAATTCGTTTTACCGGTTGTGTGGTCAAAAAGTCTAAAAACTGAAATACATATTCCTTTGAATTACGCATTCCGTTGCTCCAATCTTCCAGGTAGACATTGGTAGTAAAACCTAATTCTTGAGCTTGAACCACATTTTCTTCAATGGCTGCAAAATGTTGTTCCGGAGTTTGTTTAAGTTGATGCGTTAAATGGTTCAAGGAGCCCTTGGTCAATAAATTTTGAACTTTAGCCCCTGCCTTTTGCATCCATTCCAGTGAGACCCCCCGGTCAACAAAAGTCAATACTTCAATACGATCCAAGTAGTTTTGTGACGCTGCCCAATTGGTTATTTTTTGTACAGCTTCAAGTTCTCCATCCGAAACCCGTGCGGAGGCCACCTCGATACGATCCACTTGTAATTCGTCAAGTAACAACTTGGCCAGCGTCAACTTTTCAGAAGCGGAAAAGGATACCCCAGAGGTCTGTTCCCCATCACGCAGGGTGGTATCCATGATTTCGATGGTTCTTTTCATTTTCTAGTATTCGTCATTGCGAGCAGGTCAAATGAAACGACCAATTCAGCGAAGCGGTCATTTTAAGATGTCTAACCGATTTGAAAAGTTTGGTTCGTCACGAAAATATTTCTCGCAAATACGTAATTTAAAGTGGTCTGTCTAGTGCGAATTCCCGAATATCTTCTTTAATGTTCAATAAGTAGTCAATATCATCGAATCCGTTCAACATATTCGCTTTTTTGTAGTCGTTGATGTCAAAACTCTCTTTAGCGCCCGTGGCCTTAATAGTTATGGTTTGATCGGGCAGGCTAATTTCCAATTCGGTATTTGGGTCTGTCTCGATAGCTTTATAGATTTTATCTAAAAACTCGGCACTCACCTGAACTGGTAAAACGCCAATGTTCAAACAGTTGTTTCTAAAGATATCGGCGAAAAAACTGGAAACAACGCAACGGAATCCATAATCGTAGACGGCCCAAGCCGCATGCTCGCGAGAAGAACCGGAACCGAAGTTTTTACCACCGACTAAAATTTTACCGCTATAAATAGGATTATTTAGTACAAAGTTCTCTTTAGGAGTATTGTCTGCATTGTAACGCCAATCACGAAACAAATTGTCGCCAAAACCCTTACGTTCGGTTGCTTTTAAAAAACGTGCTGGAATGATTTGATCGGTATCTACATTTTCGATCGGCAATGGAACAGCGCTGCTTGTAAGTATATTGAATTTATCGTATGCCATTTTTGTGTATTTGTTTGTTAACTGTCCTTTTGAATGATATGAAACACTCCCACTAAAATTTAGGATGGGTTTCGGCAGTTTGCAATGCTACATTCGCAGAGACGACTCTATTTATGCGGTTTCAAATTCCATTAGTTCCCTAGGGTCCGTAACCTTTCCGGTAACTGCGGCTGCGGCCGCCACTAAGGGGCTTGCCAATAATGTCCGTGATCCAGGTCCCTGTCTTCCTTCGAAGTTTCTGTTTGAAGTACTGACCGCATATTTGCCTGCTGGTACTTTGTCATCGTTCATGGCCAAACAAGCCGAACATCCAGGTTCACGAAGTTCAAACCCTGCATCTGTCAAGATATCCAAAAGGCCCTCTTCTTTAATGGCAGCTTCTACTTTGTGTGAGCCAGGTACTAACCATGCGGTGACATGGTCTGCTTTTTGTCGACCTTTTATTAGGGAAGTGAAGGCCCTAAAATCTTCGATACGACCATTGGTACAACTTCCAAGAAAAACAAAATCTATTCTTTTGCCTATCATGCTATCGCCTTCGTGGAAATCCATATACTGCAGCGATTTTTTGTAGGTAGCAACTCCGCCCTCCAGCGATTCCGCTACAGGAATACCATGGGAAATTCCGATGCCCATTCCCGGATTGGTACCGTAGGTAATCATCGGTTCAATATCGGCAGCATCAAAAACAACTTCCTTATCATACTCGGCTCCTTCGTCAGTGACTAGAGATTCCCAGTAAGTCATGGCTTTGTCCCAAGCGGCACCTTCAGGAGTAAACTCCCTTCCCTTAACATACTCAAATGTCTTTTCATCGGGCGCTATCATACCACCACGTGCGCCCATTTCTATACTGAGGTTACATACGGTCATTCGCCCTTCCATGGACATATTTCGGAACACTTCACCTGCATATTCTACAAAATATCCAGTGGCTCCCGATGTAGTCAGTTGAGAAATAATATAAAGCGCGACATCTTTAGGAGTCACCGCTTTACTTAAGCTTCCATTGACCGTAATACGCATGCTCTTAGGCTTGGTCTGCATGATACACTGTGTTGCCAAAACCATTTCTACTTCCGAAGTACCAATGCCAAAAGCAATAGCACCGAAAGCACCATGGGTAGAGGTATGTGAATCACCGCAAACGATAGTCGCTCCCGGTTGGGTAATACCGTATTCGGGCCCAACAACATGTACGATACCGTTTTTTTCGTGGCCAAGGCCCCAATAGGAAATACCATATTCATTGGAATTTTCTTCCAAAGCCCTTAACTGATTGGCGGAAAGAGGGTCGGCAACAGGTAAATGTTGGTTGATAGTTGGTGTGTTGTGGTCTGCCGTAGCAAAAGTCTTTTCTGGATACATCACCCGAATGCCACGATCTTTAATTCCTAAAAATGCAACAGGGCTGGTTACTTCATGAACCATATGACGGTCGATGAACAATACATCAGGGCCGTTTTCGATATGGTGTACCACGTGGGAATCCCACACTTTGTCAAATAATGTCTTCTTTGTACTCATTTTGTTTTGATAATTCTAAGCTTGCAAAGCTATTAAAAGTAGCAGTCATAAGAAATTAATGAAGCTTAAAATTACGACGTTCAACAGGGAATTGAGTTTTGGAAACCCAAGTTTTCTTGATTTCAAGTTTAATTAATGAAGTTTTGTGAACCATTCGAAAGCTAATAAAAATGGTCTTAATTTACTCAAGTACGGTTGCGGTACATTTGCTTTATGAAACATAAAATGGAAGGCCTGAACTCTTCTTTCAATTTCCAGGAATGCCTTTTTTAGTTTGGTCAGGTTTATTTTTTTTCGGTATTCCAAAATTGGTGTAATTCTACCGCTTTTTTTAGTAATATTCAGTTGGTCATAGGCATATTCCCTTTTTTAAATACAGCTATTTTCTGGTTATAGGGCTTAGTGGCTTTTTGATATGCGTCAATATTCAATTAGTATGCATCAAAGCTTGGTGAACAGAATGATGACTTTTGTAGATATATGAAAACAAATAAAAATAATAATATGGAGAATGTTTTAATCGCCGGTGCCAACGGTACCACAGGGAAAAAGATTACGGCACTTTTAAAAGCCTCATATGAATTCAATCCAGTTGCGATGGTAAGGAAAGAGAGTCAGATGGAACACTTTAAAAAAGAACAAATAGAAACGGTTTTGGGAGATTTGGAAGAAGATGTTTCGCATACTGTCAAAAATATAGATAAAGTTGTGTTTGCAGCCGGTTCTGGTGGTGAGAAAGTAGTGAAGGTGGATCAAAACGGCGCTAAGAAACTGATTGATGCTTCGAAAAATGTTGGTTTAAAAAAGTTCGTGATGTTAAGTTCTATGGGTGCAGACGAGCCAGAAAACGCAGCTGATCTTAAGGAATACTTGGAGGCTAAGCATAATGCTGACGAATATTTGAAGGCCAGTAATCTTGATTATGTTATCGTAAGACCGGGAACATTGACCAACGACAATGGTACGGGGAAAATAAAACTAGATAAAAAGCTAAATAATTCAGGATCGATCAGTAGGGATGATGTAGCACAAACTTTAGTGGATGTATTGCGAGGCGGTAAGGCGAATAAAACGACTTTTGAAATAGTATCAGGTGATACGCCTATTAGCGAAGCTACCAATACAATAGTATAGCAATAGCGATTGGAGCGAAATAATATGTTTAAAGAAGAGTATATGCAATGTTGAAACCTAAAGATAAAGTACCTG
Source organism: Kriegella aquimaris (assembly GCF_900103215.1). Taxonomy (GTDB): domain Bacteria; phylum Bacteroidota; class Bacteroidia; order Flavobacteriales; family Flavobacteriaceae; genus Kriegella; species Kriegella aquimaris. The sequence continues at coordinate 64,974 of NZ_FNGV01000003.1, read as the reverse complement.
AAATAGAAGTAGATTTAGTAAATAATACCCGTTGGGCTTTGAACGATCAAAAGCCCAAACACTTTACCATGGTTGTTTTTTATAGGGGTAAACATTGCCCTGTTTGCAAAACTTATTTGCAGGAACTTCAAAAAAAGATATCACAATTTACCGAACGCGGTGTAAATGTAATCGCAATAAGCTCCGATACCAAGGAAAAGGCACTGGCTTCCTATGAGGAATGGAAAGTGGCCGATGTGCCGATTGGCTATGATTTCAATATAGAGGCGGCACGCGAATGGAGGCTTTTTATTTCGAAAGGAATTAAAGATGAACCGGAAACTTTTATTGAACCCGGACTCTTCTTGATTCGACCCGATTGCACCTTGTACAGCGCTTCTATACAGAGTATGCCATTTGCCAGACCTCAATTTGACGACCTTCTAAAAGCTATAGATTATATCGTTGATAAGGAGTATCCCCCACGTGGCGAGGCATAGTATCTAGTCAAAATTCGAAGAATTTTTTCCCTAGCTTGCCACCATACGCCTAAATTGAGGGCTGTAGCAAAATGGAAACTAATGCCGACCCTTCTCTCAAAATCGGGCATCTTTTATTGTAAAGCAGGATTTTTAAGTAGCAACGCGGCGGCGCCAAGGCTTCCCGCTGCATTCCCCAGTTTCGCGCCGACAACTTCGGTATGCCCTCCACAATCTGACATCATATATTTTGTGGCCGCTGCGCCGACCATATCAATATAGAATTGTCCCGCATCTGAAATTCCTCCACCGATAACAACTTTTTGAGGAGCGAAAACATTTATAAATGATGCAATTCCGTGCCCCAAATAATCGGTTTGTTCTTGAAGACACTTTACGGCATGCTCCTCGTTTTCATGATATTTATCGACAATATAATGGCCGTTCAGATTTTTAATATCCATACCCGTGAGGGTAGCATATCGTTGAATTAATGCTGTAGTGGAAGCATATTGTTCCAAGCATCCTTTTCCTCCGCAATTGCAGTTTGGCCCGTTGTGTTCCACAACGATATGGCCTAATTCCGTACCTCTATTCTTAAACCCTCCATACAAGGCTCCATTTGCAATGATGGCACCTCCGATACCAGTGCCAACCGTTAGGCAAACGGCATCTGTACAGCCTTTTGCCGCGCCATAATAGAATTCACCCAATCCCATCAGATTTGCATCATTATCTACCTGAACGGGAAGATTGAAAATTTTTGAATAATAATTGGCAAGGTCGATATTCTCCCACCCATTAAGGTTGTCTGCACCTCCGTAGAGTACCCCATTATAGATGATTCCCGGGGTTCCTATGCCAATGCCGATAACTTTTAAGTCGTTTTCAATGGCTTGGTCAATAGTAATCAGAATAATTTTTTCAATAGTGTCTAAAATAATCTGCTTATTGGCATCACTACCTATAGGTAGCATGTTTTTAAAAAGGATGTCACCAAGTTCTGATATCAAGGCAACCTTTACGAAGGTGCCTCCTAAATCAACGCCTACGGCATATTTTAAATTTTTATTGATTGTCATTAGCTCAAAGGTTAACAGCTTCTCCCGTTTCGGAAGATTTATATGCTGCATTTACGATATCCAATACAATTTGTCCTTCCAATATACCAGGTATGGGGGGAGTTCGACTTTTGATGCAGTCTACAAAATGTTCCATTTGTTTGGTATATATTATTTGGGCACAATGGTCTTCCCGCTTGGGTAGGTCAGGGACAATCTCTTCGGAAGATTCTACGCCTGTCGTTAGCTTCAATAAGGTCGGAAATAAACTTGCATAGCCTTTGGTTCCGAAAAGCCCCGTACTCGCTTCAGGTCCATCCATATGTGGATGCCACCAACCACTTTCAATAATGCTTTCTACTTCATTGTCCCATGTAATTATAATAATGCCGGTGTCATCGACATCGTAATCGCCGAATTCCGTTGAAATTCTAGCATAAACCTTAACGGGTTTCGGGTCACCAATAAGGTATCTTACAGTATCTATGGCATGAACGCCCATATCTGCGAGGGCACCGCCACCGGCCAACTCTTTCTTGGTAAACCAACCTTCTGGCCCCCAATTTTCATGAATACCGTAGCCTTTCGTCTTAAAAATTCTCCCCAGCTTCCCGGCATCGATGGCATCTTTGATATAATTAGTATCGATATCAAAACGCCACATGTGGCCGACCATGACCAATCGGTTATTTGCCTTGGCCGCGGCATCAATTTGTCGGCCCTCTTCAGGGTTCATTCCCATGGGTTTCTCAAGAAAAACGTCCTTACCACTTTCTAAAAATGAAATAGCGTAAGGTGCATGAAATTGATTGGGCGTACTGATAATGACCCCATCAATTTCGCCATTATCGATTACTTTCTGAATATCTGTATAAGCTTCTTTAATATCATATTTAGCAGCAAATTTTTTGGCACTTTCGATACGTTTGGAAACTACACAAACAATTTCCACATTCGGAATGGTTTGTAATCCACGAGCATGATAGTCTGCAATGTACCCGACTCCGATTAGCGCTATTTTAATGGTATTCATAGGGTGTTCTTGTTAAAACTGGCTTTAAAAAAGAGATTCGGCGTTATCGTATACTTTTTGAATGGCCCTCGCAATCAAGTCCATATCTGCTTTAGTACCCATAAGAATTTTGTGGTGTAAACAAACTGACTCTTTTTCAAAAATGCGTTCACTAACAGGTAGTGAAAAACGTTTGGGATCTATTGCTGCCCAATAACTTTCATTTAGTTTGTGCCGTGCTGGTTTAGTGTGCGGCACATAAAGCGAACAATTATTTAACGGCTCATAACATGCGTCTACTATTATGCCCAATTCAGCTTCTAATGCAGCTCTAAATTTGTCAATAGGTAAATTATTAAATTTACTTTGATCATACCGAAACGCAAAATTAAAATATGCCTTTTTCGTTTCCCGGTCATCTCTTTTTAAAGGAGTTACTCCTGGCAATTCTTTTAATAAGGTATTTAAATAAGCACCGTTTGCATCTCTATTGGCATTTTGTTCTGGCAATCTTTTTAAGCCTTCAATCAGCATAGCCGCTTGAAATTCCGTAATCCGAAAGTTGCCGGACTGAATAAAATTACCATCATCACCATAATCTCCTATCCCTTTATCGGCTCCTATCAGGGAATCACCTTCGGGTCTACGGCCAACATTTCTTAGGGCATCCAATTTTTCAGCTAAGTCAGCATCATCCGTTGTCATGGATCCACCTTCGCCTGCCGTTAGATGTTTTGACAATTGAAAACTAAAACTGCCAACATCACCTATGCTACCTGCTTTTTTACCTTTCCATTCACCGCCATGTTTATGGGCACAATCTTCAATTACATATAGGTTGTGCTTTTTAGCAATTTCCATAATAGCGTCCATATCAGCAAATGCACCATACAAGTGCACCGGAATAATTGCTTTGGTTTTAGGCGTAATTGCTTTTTCTATGGCAACCGGATCAATACACCAGGTGTCTTCAAGAACATCAACTAGAATCGGAGTTGCATTTACATCAATTACGGTTGCCGCTGTAGCTTGCCAAGTAATACCTGGCACTATAACCTCATCACCAACTCCAATACCCAAGGCCTCTAACGCAAGTTGCATTGTAATTGTGCCATTTACGGTACAAATAGAAAATTTGGTACCGGTGAATTCTGCAAATAGTTGGTTGAATTCCATCTCTTTTGGTCCGTTATACGACCAAACCCCACTATTGAGTACTTCAATAAGGGCAACTTCTTCTTCTTTGCCCCAAACCGGCCATTTTGGCCATGGGTTAGAGTTGGTATCACGACAGGGCTTCCCGCCTTTAATCGCTAATTTTTCCATAGGTTGTATTATTTGAATTCCAAGCCTCGACTATTAGGTTGGCATTGGCGTTGTACTTAAACGTTGCTTGTAATGTTCTTTGTTCTCCTGGTAGTAGACTAATAAAATTATCTTCCCAAAAAACGGGCAAGATAGGTTCCCCGGTATCATTGTCAACAAGTTTGAGGTTGATTAAAAAAGCAATTACATTACTTGAATTTGACAGGGTTACCGTAATTTGCTGTTGGTCCTCAATTTCTTCAAAATTGTAATCTACCCCGATATCGACTTTTTCCAAGGTATTTAACAATGAAAAATCGGCATAGGTTTTACTCGGTGTATGAAAGGCAAATTCTCCTAAGTCTGCTTCATAGTCTAACACCTCTTCTTTGGTCGACAACCAATAAAAATTGGTATCGATTTCTTTATTCGTCTCGTCAAATAATCGCAGGTCGACAAAATAGGTAGTAGAAAGATTCTCAATGCCTGTAATTTCAAATATAGGATGGGATGCATCTGCTGATACTTCAAATTTAATGGTTTTGTCTAAATACAGTTGTGAATCAATATCATAAATACGGATTTGAGCCCGTAAATTTTCAACAGTATCTGCGTGATCGTTTATTACATATATTTTATGGTCCCCATAATTATATACAAGGTGTAAGGGAGAACAAGCTTTTTGTGTCGCATAGAAAGCCCCCGTAGGCATAAGATAGTAATCATAGAGTTGCCAATACATTTTGGGCCATGCCGCGTTCAACATCCATTGGATTATACCCGTTGACCGATCTTTATGAACTTGAAAAGCCTCGAACATGGGGCGCATCAATTCATAATTCATGGCCTGGGCCATCTTATCGAACCCCTCAATATTTTTTGGAATGCCATAACGCTCATTTATGGCCGTAATAAAACGACTCAGGTCGGCAAACTCGTAGCGGCCACAATGATAATTCCAAACATCACTTATCGGCCAGAGTTTGTCTTCGGGAATAAATTTCTTTAAACTTTCCAATTGGGGTACTTGGGCACCCGGGCCCGTTTCCGTGTTGAAACCGTATGCTCCGCCAAAATTAGTGTCGGTGAACCAATACACCGGTGCCGTATAGGCGTATGGCCCTAACATCTTTACACCTGATGAGCCGCTTATTTCACTGATAACATCTTCACTACCAATGACATGCTGATCACTTCCTACACCACCTGTAGAATTTAAATAGGGGCGGGTAGGGTCATATTTCATGAAGGTTTCAATGTATTTCTGCTCCAATTCGGTAATGGGTACTTTGTCACTGGCGACTGTCCATACAAAGATGCTTGGGTGGTTACGCAACCAAATCAACTGATCTTCCCAAGCTTGGGCCACATGATCAATGTCTTCGGGTTTATAAACCCCTCCAAAGCGTTCGTTTACCGGCACGCCCATATGAATTTCATGTTCCCAGTGACAACTCCATCCGACCATAAGTAAAATACCATGCTCGTCACAAAGGTCATAGAGTTTATGATCTTTGCCCCAGAAGCCCTCTAAACGAATGGTATTCAAATTCATTTGCTTGACGTACTTTACCTGTGCCTCGATATTTTCATCCGTATCCATTAAGAAAAGGTCATCGGTCCAACCGCCACCTTTAATCAATACTTTTTTGCCATTGATTTTATAGCCACGATGTATATCGTTTAACCAATAATCTTCTACTTCACGAATACCGAACTTGATTTCAGTGGTATCGGATACCGCTTCATTCACAATAAAATGTATTTCTAATTTGTACAAATCCGGATTCCCTAAATGAACGGGCCACCAAAGTCTAGGATTGTCTAGGTTCAATTGTGGATATTCAATAGGATTATACTTAAAGAACCCTGAGGAATTTGCGGCGATGGTCACTTTTTGTTGAAACTGTATATTCTCTATTTGACCGACCAAAATGCCGGAAATAGGTGCCCCGGTAGTATTTTGTAATTCTGCGGAAACAGTTAAAGCCGCTCTATTCAGATTTTTCAAGTCTACCTTTGATTGCACAAAGGGATTCTTTATTAAAACGCCTTCATATAAATGGAGCGTTACGGGCCTGAATATACCCATATTGCCATCAGGTGGTGCCGGGTTCCAGTCGACGAAACCAGTGCTAAAATCTCCTGGTTTTGGTGGAATAATCTCTATGGCCAATACATTTTTACCCGCAATAATAGCGGTGCTTGCATCGAACGAAGTAATACGAAATGCGCCATTTATAGCTTTGGAGTCGGCAATTTGTTTTCCGTTCAACCAAACATTTGCCTTGTAATTTATGCCATCAAAATTCAAGCAGGCATTAAGAGCTGCCTGTTTCTCGTTAATTTGAAAGGAGGTTGTGTACCACCATGGAATTTCAAATGGTTCAGTTGGTATATTTTTAAGATTCTCACCAAAATAGGGATCTTTATATATTTGGTTGGCAACCAAAGTACCCAAAACGGTAGAAGGGACTTGGGCGGGTAGCCAATCTTCGGCAAGCGAGGATTCTTTTGAAAGCATTTTTCCGGTTTGGGAAACATGCTTAGACGATTGAATTTTCCAATTCTCGCGTAATTCGATTTTCAGACACTCCATCTACACACTACTTATTTATCGTTGGTCTTCTTAAATTTTCGAATGGTTCTTTTTGACTTCCATATCATTCCACCGCCTATCGTAATCAAAACCAAACCGGCGACCAAGTCAGTCATTTGCTGCACAAAAGTCTCCGTATAGCTCATAGCGAAAGTGATAATTATGCCAAAAATGAATATAAATACTCCTAACGCTTGATTTATTTGTGCCGATTTAATTATTGAAAGCCGCTCTAATTCGTCCATAATATTTATGCTTTTACTTCACTAAGTCCTATACGGGAATAATTCTATTCTCCTTAAAACTGATAATAAACAGTTGCCAAAATACTCAATACTGTCACTGACCAAATTTTTAGATTGTTATACCAATGACGGTCTTCTTTTTTAATGCCTACCCAAATATATTCATTAGGCAAACTCAGCACCAATAAACCAATGAGAATATAGAGTCCGAAAAATATCATTTTTGCTGTTTCAGGTGAAACTCCTGAAAGCCAATCAAAATTCAACATAATCTTAGCTTTTATTTTTAGTTATAATTTTTGAACTGAAAACTAAACCTTCCAGTTCAGCATCTGAGTGTTTCTTGGTCAATAAACTTACCGTGATATTAACTATAAAACCTAACACGAACGACCACCAAGAAATGTATAAAAACGGATCTTCTATCGTAAAGTAATCAGCTTTAAATACATTAAGAAAAACTGCGAAACCAATTCCGATAACTAGAGCTGAAAGTCCACCCCATTGTGTAGTACGTTTCCAGAAAATACCAAGCAATAGTATTGAAAAGATTGGTCCTTGAAAATATGACATAAAGGTTTGTATCGCAACATAGATACCAGGAAAATCACTGCTTATTGGCGCTGTTGCTACTCCTATAACCAACAAAACTAAAGTTGTTATTTGACCTACTTTTAAATAATGCTTGTCATCTGCATCATTTTTGATGAAGGGTTCATAAATATCTTTTGTAAATAGGGTAGCAGTAGAATTTAAAAGCGAATCTACGCTTGACATCAAGCCAGCAAAAAATGCGGCGAACATTAGACCAACCAAACCTGGTGGCAATATAGTTTTAATCATCATAGGCAATGCTTGATCCCCATCTGCTAAGTCTGGGTGTACTACAACTGCCATTAAACCAGGAAACAACACAAGAATAGGAATAAACATTTTCAACGCAGATCCGAAAACCATACTTGCTTTAGCGTGCCATTCATTTTTAGCAGTTAAACAACGCTGTACAATTGATTGGTTTCCAATCATATATGCATTTGACATAACAAATGTAAGTCCAAATAAAATACCGGTCCAGGGAAAAGGCGACTTGGTGCCAACAGGTTGAATAATATCAAAATGACTTTGATATTCAGGTCCCATTGTACCAATTTTAGCCACCATATTTTCCCATCCGCCAACGGCGTCAAGGCTAAGATAGACCAGCGCAAAACCACCAATAAACATGATAACCATTTGTACTACGTCTGTCATGATTACTGCTGTAATTCCGCCGAAATAAGTATATAAGCCTACCACACCTGCAGTAGACATAATAGAAATCCAAATTGGCCAACCCATTAATACATTAAGAAGAACAGCGCTTGCCCAAAACAAAACGCCTAAATCTAGTGCAAAGAATAAGATCCAAGTAGCTGATGCTATAGTACGTACCGACTTGTTATAACGTCTGCCCAAATATTCAGGTATGGTATACATGCCACCACGCCAGAAGTAAGGTATAAATATAAACGCCGCTAAAAGCATTGCCGGTACCGAACCCACCCAATCAAAATTACCTACTGAAATACCATATCTATAGGCCTGGCCAGATACACCAACAAAGTCCAATGCGCCAATATCAGAAACTACAATAGACATACCTATTGCCCAAAACGGCAAACTTCTGCCTCCCAGAAAATAATCTTCAGAACTATTAACAAATTTTTTGAAGTAGAGGCCCAATAGGAGCATTCCGACGATATAGGCTATGACAATAAAATAATCGATTCCTGCTAACATCTTTTTTGATTATAAATGATATACAAATTAACTTGAATTAGAATGAAGTGATTTGTTATATCTTATTTTATTTGCACGGTATATCAACCTATGTGCAGCTTTTTTTGTCGATACACCACTAATTGAGTTAAAATGTTTATAGTTTTGAGTGAATTCAACTATTAATTCGGATAAGGCCTAACACTTGACCTAAGGGGGATATTTTGGTGGTACTGCTGATAAGTCTGATTATTTTTAATTCTCTCCATCCTTTTTCTTTACGCTTCTTTCAATTGTTCCTCGCTTGTAAGAATTGCTGCTTCTCCTAAATTTAATGGAGTGGGATGAAAGAGATTACACCACCTTCATACTGACAAATTTTGCTGTTTATGGAATATTATCAATACCAACGAAATATTAACCTTTGGTTATGTTATTGTTAATTAAAGCCTTAAAAAAGATAAAATATCATAAATATCTAATATAATATCGTGTATTTTAAGAAAATATTTGGAATATGTTTGTAGGGTAAAATTGTACGGAATTCTAACACTTAATTATTTATTTCAGTAATATGAAAAAGAAATATTTACAATTATTAACGCTAATGTTAATAGTAATGTGCACCAGCAGCGCTTTGGCGCAAGTAAATGTCACAGGCGTTGTGCTTGACGATTTACAGGAACCGCTCCCGGGAGCGAACATCATTATTAAGGGTACCTCTAAGGGCGTTGTATCTGATTTTGATGGAAATTTTGCCATAGAGGTACCGAGTAAAGAATCTATTCTTGTTTTTTCCTATATAGGAATGGAGACAAAAGAAATCGTTGTCGGCAATAGCACTTCTCTGACCGTGGCTATGGATCTTTCCGCTCAGCAAATGGACGAAGTTGTTGTGACCGCTCTTGGTATGAAAAGAGAAAAAAAGGCTTTGGGCTATTCCGTAGCGGTAGTAGAAGCTGAAGCATTAAATCAGCAGCCCAATACGAATGTATTGAGCGGGCTTTCCGGTAAAATGTCTGGTGTACAAATAAACGAAATGGGGGGTGACATTAATGCTAAAATGAATGTGATTATTAGAGGTCAGACCTCTCTGACCAGCAACAACGAGCCTCTGCTCGTTATTGATGGTTCTCCTGTGGGCAATACCGACGCGATGGCTGATATAAGCTCTTTGGATGTAGCCAGTATTTCGGTGCTAAAAGGCGCGAGCGCTGCTGCCCTGTATGGTTCAAGAGCTGGTAACGGGGTAATTCTTATCACGACTAAGTCTGGTGAGGGTGCAAAAAAGGGTATCGGCGTTTCATTCACACAGAGTACTACGCTTAGTGTACCCTATAATTATTTTGAACTGCAAAATGAGTTCACCACTGGCCAAAAGGGTCAGTTTAACGAATCATCTTGGCAGTATTGGTATGGCGCAAGAGCAGGTGTTGAAGCAGTGCAATGGAATACCGATGGGCAAGCCCGACCTTTGGTAATGTATGGTAATAGTTTACAAGATTTCTTTAAAACAGGGCTAACGACACAGACTGATGCCAGTGTAAGTGGAAATTATGACCGTGGCAGTTTTAATCTGTCCATTAACCACATGAAAAGTGAAGGAATTACGCCTGGAATGGAGTTGAAAAGACTTGGATTTTCGTTGGCGACAAGCTATAAGATAACTGACAAGGTAAAACTTACTACCAATATTACTATTTCTAAACCTACATCAGATAATTTACCATTAACGAACAACGGAAGTGATGATATATATATGGATATTTTCGCTAACCCACCGCATGTGAATATTAATGACCTTAAAGATTATTGGGAAGTAGAGGGTTCGCAACAAAGAAGAGCTGGAGCTCTTCCTAATAATCCTTGGTTCTCTGCCTATGAAAGAGACAGAACCTTAGATCAAATCCGTGGCTTTGGTAATATTCGATTAGATATTGATCTTTTGCCTGGGCTAACTGCCATGGGACGCGTATCTTATAGTGCTAATAATGAGAAGATTGAATCAATTTATCCTTGGTCCTATGACGGATTTGGTAGTTCTGCCGTAAAACCATTTGGGGCATACGAACAAACGAAGCTCGATGAAAGAGAGGCCAATGTAGATTTCCTATTCTCTTATGATAAAAAAGTGGGGGACTTTAGAATTACCCCTTCTGTTGGTGGAAACTATTTGAATAGCAGAAATACAAGCCTTTATGGAGGTGGTGATGTTCTTACATTACCGGGCTTATATACCCTGTCCAATGTAGCCCGGCCAGGTCTTGGTTATAACTCAGGCGTATTCGAAAAGGAAATTTACAGTCTGTACGGCTTGGCGTCCCTAAGTTTCCGGGAAATGATTTACTTAGATTTGACCGCACGTAACGATTGGTCGAGTACACTGCCAAAAGAAAATAGATCTTATTTCTATCCATCGGCCTCGCTAAGTATTTTAGTTTCAGAAATGACTCAGATGCCGAGTTGGGTATCCTTGGTCAAACTGAGAACGGGTTGGGCAGAAGTTGGAAAGGATACCGATCCGTATACAATAAATCCAGTATTAGATCAAACTTTTTGGGGTAACTCCATTCAATACTCCGTACCAGGAAGTTTACCGAACACTGCGCTAAAGCCAGAAATAGCGACTTCTTATGAAGTTGGTGCCGACTTAGGTTTCTTTAATAATCGATTTGGATTCGAAGGAACTTGGTACAGAACACAAAATAGGAACCAAATTATTGGGGTAACAACATCGCCAATGTCTGGTTTCAGTAGTGCAACAATCAATGCGGGAAATGTTCAAAACACTGGAATAGAATTGGCTTTGAACACGGTGCCTGTGCGAACAGCAAATTTAGAATGGAATTTGGGTGTTAATTTTACCAAAGAGGAAAGTAGATTAGTAGAATTAGTAGAAGGTATTGATAGAATTGGTGTAGGTAATGCGGGAAGCTTGACACAACAGACCTTTGTTGGCGGTGTTATTGGCGACCTTTATTCAACCAGCGTGTTAAGAGTCGAATCAGGCGAATACGAGGGCTGGCCCATACTTAATAATAATGGAGGGTTGACATTTCAAAAAGACAACGCACTTAAACCAAAGGTGGGCAAGAGCACGAATGACTTTACCATGGGATTCAACACTTCTGTAAAGTACAAGAATTTCACATTGGCAGCTAATATTGATTGGCGACAAGGTGGTAATTTCTACTCCGAAACCATGAAAAGAACAGCACGTTCGGGTTGGGTTGACAAATGGCAAGGTGATGCCGGAACTTTTAGTGGGGTTTTGGGTTCTAATTCTTTTAACGGCGATAGAACCGCGCTTGCGAACGAAATTAAGTCGAACCCTGCCGTATATCAAGCCGATAATGTTTGGGTGGGAGGTAGAGATGCCCAAACTGGTGGTTTCGAGTACAATGGATTTAACAATGGCTCATTCTGGCCTGGGGTAGTAGATAATGGCGATGGTACTTATACCGAGAACTTTGGTGGTCCTGGAACCGTTTTGTTCGATGCTTATAAAGTAGTGGAACCGGGCGGTGGATTATGGGATGTAGGATCTTCCTTTATGTATGACCTCTCTTTTGTTAAGTTAAGGAATATTACGCTCACCTATGACATGCCCGAGAAGTTTGCCTCAAGAATTTCGGCACAAAGGGTTTCATTCTCTGTATTTACAAAGAATATTATGTTATGGAATGCCGCTGATATTGGCATAGATCCTGAACTTGCCTATTATCAAAATAACGGTTCTTACGATATAGGAAAAGAAAAATGGAACGCGCTCCCATGGGTTGCTCCCGTAGGATTTACAATTAATTTGACATTTTAAATAGATAAAAATGAAAAAGATATATAAAACTTTAAGATGGTCCGTACTATCAATGAGTATGCTTACCGTGTTCTCTTGTAGTAAATCTCTGGACGAGACCAATGTTAGCTCCAATACGCTTCCAGAAGATAAGATAGACATTAGTTTTGTTCTTACTGATATACTAACTTCTACAGCTAAAAATGAAGCTGAAACCAATTACAAAGCGAGAGAGGTAAGTGCTGGTAGTCAATACCTTCAACGCGATAATGTTGACTTCTATAGTTTCTATTTTGTATGGGACACTAAAAATTTTAATTCTTTCTATCCCATCTTAACCAATAGCAAATATATTTATGACCGTGCGGAAACGGAGAAAGAAGGTGATGAAAAACAGTTCTATCAGGCGGTATCCCTTATTATGAAGTCGTACACTTATGGTTTTTTGACTTCAACATTTGGTGATATCCCATACTCGGAAGCTATAAATGGCGAAGAGAGAGGTGATGCCTTTGTACCGAAATACGATGCGCAAGAAGATATTTTTGTGGGCATACTGTCAGACCTTAGAACAGCGAATGATATGCTAAAAGGTGTTGGTACTATTGGTGCCGTGTCAAGTGCAGACGTGCTTTATCAAGGTGATGCCACCAAGTGGCGAAAGTTTGCCAATTCACTGCGTTTGAGGTTTTCCATGCGTTTATCGGAAAAGACACTTTCAGGATTGGATCCTTCGGCGGAGATAGCTGCTATTGCTGGCAATCCAACTGAAAACCCTATTATGACGGACGTTGCAGATAATGCTGCGGTTAAATGGATAGGTTCCGCTTCGGACAACAGCTTTCCAGGTGGGCCACTTTCGTATACTTTTCGATCAGAATTCTATCGAAGAAAACCTTCCGCTACTATTGTTAAAGATCTTATTGCGTTAAAAGACCCAAGATTAACTACTTGGATAAAACCGGTAGATGTTCAAATTTTTCCTGGCGCCACTGACGGTACAGAGTTGGTCGATGGCAGGGTAAGGCGATATACTACGGTAGATATTGCTGGTAGAAATTCGGATGCAGATTTGACTAATGATGTGAATACTTCGTTGTTCGTTGGACTTGGAGTTGCGCTTAGCGCACCCAATGATTATAACATGGGGAATACTGTAACCGATGTCCGTTCCGATATTACAGCATTGGATCCAGATATATATTTGGGAGATTCATCTAATCCACATATCTCTTATCTGAGTAATATATATTCCGAGAACGCAAATGAACTGGCTGCTGCTTTGTTTATGAGTAGTGAGGAAACCCAATTTATTTTAGCTGAAGCCAGCGAACGAGGTTGGATTGGTGGTAACGCTTTGGACTACTATACAAATGGAATTGAAAGATCTTTTGAACGTTGGCAAATTGTTGACGGTGCCAGCTCGGCAGTATACGATGAGGGCAGCAATTCTTTAGAGACTTTTGATAAGGCCGCTTATATTGCAAATGCCCAATCAATTTACACCAATGCAACAAATAAAATGGAACCTATAATACATCAAAAGTGGATTGCAGGGTGGTTAACCTCTGAGGCCTGGTTTGACTGGCGAAGAACAGGCTTGCCAGAATTGGAAAAGAATGTTATCGAAGGCGCAAACGGTCAAGATATACCTAAAAGACAAATCTTGTCGGATCCCTTTAATGAAGATAACCTAACGGAGGCGACTAGTCGATTGCAACCCGCAGTCAATGATCAATGGTCTTTAATGTGGTTATTGCAGTAGTTTAGAAAGTTTTCATTTAGTTTAGTTTTTCCAGGTCCGTATGTTCTCATATAGACCTGGATTTTTTATATCCTATTGATACACACTTCTTTTATAGTTCAGTTGAGAAATTTACCGGTAGAAAGATAGTCCGGTTTTGAGGTATGATTTTCTTAGACTTGGAAAAGGTTGGTGTTTCGAATGCGAATATTAATTAAAGGGGATAAGTGTTGTGGATTTTAAATATTTCATTATGTGGCATGGCTTTTCTTACTAAGAAGTGCTTTTTACAGTGTGATAATTACTTTTATAGTAAGTTTTTTCTTTATCGGATTCATGATCTATACTAATGCAATATTGACCTTACATTAAATATATATCCAAATAAAAGTCAAAATGGTCAAAATATCACATGAATATAATATGATACTATATGTTTTAACACAATTTTTAGAATAAATTTGTTTCATTATTAAAACTAAACTGAATATTTATTTTAATTGATTGACTATGAAAAAAAGAAACTTACAATGGTTGGCGTTTCTTTTGTTAGGCATGTTTTGCGGTATTGCACATGCACAACAAGAGGTTACAGGAGTCGTCAGCAGCGTTGATGGAGAATTGTTACCCGGGGTTTCGGTAGTGCTGAAAGGAACTATCACTGGGGTATCTACAGATTTTGATGGAAATTACAGCATTGAAGTACCTGGCAATGATGCCGTACTTGTGTTCTCTTATATAGGGATGACTACGCAAGAAGTGGTTGTGGGCAACCGGTCTACTATCGATGTTGCCTTGGCGGCGTCGGCAGAGACATTAGATGAAGTAGTTGTTACCGCCCTTGGTATTTCTAGGGAAAAGAAGTCACTTGGGTATTCGGTTGCTGAAGTTGATGGTGATGACATAACCACCGTAACCCAAGAGAATGCTCTAAATGCCTTAAACGGTAGAGTTTCAGGGGTTCAGATCAATTCAACAGGTGGTGCAGGTTCTACAGTAAGTGTAATACTTCGTGGTGCTTCGTCGTTGACTACCGACAACCAACCGTTATATGTTATTGATGGGGTGCCACTTTCAAGTGGTCTTACCAATATCGGTAGCATGGGTAGCGGTATTGCTGTCGATTATGGTGGCGGTATAGGCGATATAAACCCAGATGATATTGCGAATGTCTCTGTTTTAAAAGGACCTAGTGCAGCGGCATTATATGGTTCTAGAGGTGCCAATGGTGTAATCATGATAACTACAAAATCAGGTAAAAAAAGCAAAGGCTTAGGTATTTCATTTAGTTCTAGTAATGTATATGAAACACCTAATAAATTTTTTGAAAAGAGTAATCTTTTTGCAAACGGTAGTCGCCCAGATCCTACTACTTCTCAAATCGATGAGACTTCATCTGGGTGGGTAGGACCAGAATTGGATAAAGGTTTAAGTGCTATTCAATGGCCGTATACAGATGCAGAAATAGCAAGCGGTGTTGGGGTTGCCACACCCTTAACTTCTAGAGGTGCGAACAATGCTAAAAATTTCTTTGAATCTGCCTATACGTTGACCAACACAATCGCAGTAGAGAATAATACCGATCGAATGAACTATCGTATGTCGTATACCAATATGAGACACGAAGGTTTTATACCAAATTCTGATTTACACCGAAATAACTTTGGTATCAATAGCAGCTTTGATGTCAATAATAAATTGAAATTAACGGCAAGTTTAAAATACTCTATTTCAGGAGCAGATAACAGACCATCGACAACAGAAAGAAACGCAAATCCGTTACAGGCAGTATATGATATTAACCCACATATTGATATTCGCGATATGCGAGATTATTGGTTAGTAGAAGGTCAAACTCAGAATGCACCCTATAATTTCGGTGATAGTCCATCTGACTTTGAATATAACAACCCTTATTTCATGGCCTATGAAATAAATAATGGTTTTGAGAGAAAAAGACTGATGGGTAATATTCAAGCAGATTATAAATTTACCGATAAACTTTCTTTAATGGTACGTTATGCATATAATGATTCTCATGAAGAAAGGGAAACAAAAATATCGAGCGGTTTTAGTAGAGAAATAAATGGTGCCTATGGCTTACAAAACCTTAATGGTGTTGAAAGCAATGCTGATTTTTTACTATCATATACCGATAAATTGAGTGAAAATTTTGATTTTAATTTATCTGCTGGTGGTAACGTAAGAAATGTAAATAATAGTTTCGTATCCACCCAGACAAAAAATGGGGGTTCAGGTTTGATTATACCGAACTTATTCCTATTATCGAATATTGCAGCTGACAACATTGATTATAATGAAACACAATCAAAAAAGCGTGTAAATAGCTTGTATGCCTTAGGTAATATTAGCTATAAAGACATGGTGTATGTAGATGCCACCCTTAGAAACGATTGGTCGAGTACATTACCGGAAACCGAAAACAGTTTCTTATATCCTTCTATTTCTTCAAGTATTTTGGTGAACAATATATTTGACATGGGTAGCAATGTGTCTTTATTTAAGTTACGTGTTGGTTGGGCAGCGGCAGGTAATGATACCGGTCCACACAATTTGTATGCTATTTTAAGCAATTTGGGTGATTGGGGTACAGCATCTCAATTGGCTGTAAGCTCTGCATTAAAAAACGATGAAATTAAAGCAGAACTTAACACTTCAACAGAATATGGTGTTGATTTATCGCTTTTCAAGAATCGCTTGACTATGGATTTTACCTATTACGAGTCTGATAACGAAAATCAAATATTCCAAAAATCACTTCCGATATCTTCTGGTGCGACAAGTAAACTGTTTAACGCAGGTAACTTGAACAGTAAAGGTTTTGAAGCTAGTTTGGGGGGTGTATTGATAGATAGTGAAGATTTACGTTGGAATGTGAATTTGACGTACACTACGAATAAAACGATTATTACCGAATTAGCCGAAGGCACCGATTACGTAAACTTTTGGAGTCAAGCAAGAGGTGGTGCGTATACTTGGGTAGGTGAAGAAATTGGGCAGATTGTCGATGCAGACTTTGTACGCGTAGAAGATGAAAACTCACCTTATTTCGGATGGCCTTTATTAGATGATGAAGGTTGGGAGAATAGCGATAGAACATTATCTGACGAAGATGGCAATAGGGCTGCTGCGGTAATTGGAAACTATAACCCCGATTTTAAAGTAGGACTTCAAACTTCTATTCAGTATAAAAACTGGAATTTGTCAATGAACTTCGACTGGAGAAAAGGTGGACAGTTCGTTTCCCAAACACACCGATATGGCGAATCAGATTTACAAACCACAAGATGGCTGGATAAAGTTTATGATCTTAGCGATGTTGGTGACATTCCAACGTATATTAAAGAAAATGCAGATGTATTCTTGTCTCCAGATGGTGATTTCTACCCTTTAGTTGGTGGACCAACTGCTGAATATGGTGGATTTCCGGTGGATGGTTTGAATGATGGTGTGTTCTTGCCTGGGGTTATTGGTTCTTATGACGATGATGGCAACTTTGTAGCTGAACAAGAAAATATTGGCGGTCCCGGCACGCAATATCATACCTATGGTGATAACTATGCATGGGATTTTACGAGAGCAGCAACCTTTGATGCTGATTATGTGAAATTAAGACAGATTTCAATTGGGTATACGTTCTCTAATAAGATAGCTGAGAAATTAGCAATGCGGAATTTATCTCTTTCGTTGTTCAGTCGTAATATCATATTATGGACCAAAGCGGGTATCAACATTGATCCAGAATCTGCTTTCCAATATTCTCAAGGTAATCTATCACAAGGTGTTGAACGGTATAATATTCAGCCTTGGTCGATACCAGTAGGTATTAAATTAAACGCAAGTTTCTAATTAAAATAAAAAAATAAGGATATGAAATTAGTTAAAAACATAGCAATACTATTTCTATTTGTTCCATTGTTGACTATAGTTTCTTGCGATGATGGGCTTGTAGAAATAAATGAGAACCCAAATGGGGTAGAGTCCAGTGTGGTTGATCCCAATTTATTGATCAGTTCGGTAATGACCGGCTTAGCAACAAGTACAACAAGTAGAGGTTATTCTGGCGATACCGGAGCTGCATCGCAGTTTATACAGAAAGATTCTTGGTCAAACAATCGTTACGATTGGGAAACGGGTTCTATTTGGAATTCAAATTACGGATTGTTGCGCACCAATAAAGTAGCCTACGAGAGAGCAGTAGAACTTGGGTTACCTTTTCATGAAGGTGTTACTTTAATATTAAAATCAATGTTGTTCGGTAATTTGACCGATTATTATGGTGACATACCCTATTCCAATGCATTACTAGGTGCCAATTTTGAAGATGAACGACCGGTATATGATTCTCAAGAAACTGTTTATAAAGGCATTATTGCAGACTTAGAGGCGGCTTCAAGTCTTTTAGGTGCAGCAAATTATGAAGGTATAGTAGAGGATCAAGATGTATTTTACGGTGGCGACGCTTCAAAGTGGCAAAAATTAGCCAATTCTTTGGCCTTGCGTTACTATATGCGCTTATCTGAAAAATTACCTGCTTTCGCTCAAGCTGGCGTAACAAGTACACTTAATAAGCCATTAATTAGTGAAATCGATGATGAACTAGTGCTAAGTTATATTGGCGGTATTGATAGTCAATCTTGGCCAAGTAGTGGTCAGTTTGGATCGGCTTCTGATTTTTATAGAGTTAAGCCTTGTACAACCTTAACAGATAAGTTGAAAGAGCTAGACGACCCAAGAATTTCGATTTGGTTTGCGCCTGTAGTCACACCAACTAAAGTAGTACCTGCGGCAGAAGTACCCGGAGGTGGTGATATGGCTGAAGAAGATGGTATTCGTTATATCAACGAAGAAACTTTAGACGCTAATGATTATGCGATATACTCCCAAGCAACATATGCCGCCGATTTAGAGGCAGGTAAAAAACTAATAGACACCAGTAGTGTTTATGTTGGATTGCCTGTAGCCGTAAGTGCTGTCGACCCCTATGAGTACAACTTAAATTCAGAAGGTTCAAGAGGTGGTACAAATGCTTACGTGTCTAGAATGAATGAAGTTTTCAACCAGAAAGATGACGGTGGAAACCTTTTAAAAGCTAGATTGTTTTCTTATGCAGAATTATCTTTCTTAAAAGCGGAAGCGGCAATAAGAGGCTGGGGTTCTGATGCTGAAGGGAATTACTTGGAAGGTGTAAAGGCCTCCCTAGAGGTTTGGGGTCTTGGCGATACCTATTCTGATTATATTATGAATGCGGGAGTTGCTTTTGGCGGTACATTAGAACAGGTAATGGAGCAAAAGTGGATTGCTAATATGTTCAACGGAGATGAAGCTTATATGGATTGGAGAAGAACCGGGCTACCTAATTTAAGCGCAGGTCCTTTTGCAAGAGAAGATGTTATGCCATTAAGATTTATCTATCCAGATGATGAAATCAATACAAATACCGCCAATTATACTACTGCGGCATCTTCATTGGAAGGAACCGCATACAGTACGACTGATCCGAATGACAGCCCTTATGCTAGACCATGGATTGTGCAAGGCGTGGCTACCCCATGGTAGTGTTATACCTTTTTAAGAGAGTGAGTTTTATTGTTTTACATATCGTTATTTGAGTTAATTAGTTGTGAATTACCTGGGGAAACCCAGGTAATTTTCTTTGTAGCAAACACAAGTTTTAGTTACTCCTTTGGGAGTTCATGTATATTAGGCATTGCAAGAAGTGGTCAAGGAATAAAGTTTTAAATATGCATAATAAATTACGGCTTAGTTTAATATTCCTTTGTTTCGTATTTGTCACTTTACAGATATGGGCCCAAAAAGTGAATGAATTTCCAAGCAAAACCGATCCACTACATAAAAAAGTAGCCCTATTCGATAGATTGATGTTGGGTAATCATTGGAACGAAGGTGCCATTATGCAACATGTTATCTTTCCTCCAGCAGGTCTTGATAGGCCCATTGTCGGTTCTCAAGCTGACTGTTTAGATCCTACATCCGAAATGTTGGCTGCCTATTCCCATAAATACGCGCTTACAAAAGACAATAAAGATAGAGAAATAGCCAACCAGATTTTCGAGGCGATATTAAAATTGGAAAAAGTTACCGGGGTCAGTGGTCTCGTTGCACGTAGTTTTAATAAAACAGATGAACCTTTATGGCATGAAGAGGTAATGTGGTACCATGAGTGGCACGGATCTACATCAATGCCCGGGTACCGATGGCTGGGTGATTTAAGTGCGGATAAATTCACTTCAATTTTTTACGGCGTAGGAACCTTTTGGGAAATCTGTGCCGACGCCGAATACAAAAAAAAGGCCGCTGGTTTATTGGATCGTTTTATTGGGCGGGTTATAGACAATAATTTCAAACTTACCGATTTAGATGGCAAAATGACACTATGGGGTAATTTTTGTCCCGACCTTCCACACCAACAGCTCAATTCTTTAGAAATGTTGGCGGCACTCAAAGTGACCCATCGTATAACGGGTAAAGAACGTTTTAACGCTGCTTACCATATGCTTATTGACCGTTATCAGTATGATGATCATCAAATCAATTCTAAAATTCTATTTCCTGAAGAGTGGAGAAATGTCGGTGACGACTATCATGCCGCACGCTCGCTATATATGTTGATGCGGTATGAAGATGACCCCAATTTACTGAACAAGTACCGCATGAATTTGAACAGACATTGGTACGATTGGAAAGACATCGAGTTCACCTGGGAAAGTACAATCTGGTTTGTTATGGTTTATCAAGTACTCACGGATGAAGATATTATGACGGAGGATAAAAAGCAGGCTATTAAAGACATGTGGGGCTTCGAACGTCGTAAAAAGGAGTTCAATATTCCTCAGAAAGACGGAAGTTTTAAAAAAATAACATCAGAAGAAGAAGGTACGGCGGCGGCCATGATCCGTAACTATTGGTTCGGTAGATATTACGGCATTATAGATGAAAAATGGTAAATTGAAATCGTAAGAATGAAAATATTTTATACAGCGCTTATTATTTTAATTGGTACTTCGCCAAATTTTTCACAAGACTTGAATGAGCCGCCCGAAGGTATGGTTTTGGTTGCGGAAGGTGGGTTCATTATGGGCAGTAAGTATGGCGACCATGATGAGAAGCCCAAACAAATAGCATATACAAAAGCTTTTTTTATAGATAAGTATGAGATAAGCAATACGGAGTTTGCCAAATTTGATTCCAGTTTTAAATTTCCTGCCTCAAAAAAAGATAATGCGGCCATCGTTACGTGGTCTCAGGCCGATGCCTATGCCAAATGGGCCGGAAAGCGTTTGCCTACTGAAAAAGAGTGGGAAAAAGCAGCAAGGGGTATTGATGGCCGCGTATTTCCTTGGGGAAATACCTATGATAATACCTATGTTGTTTGGGACCAAAAAAGTACGAGGGGTACTTCAATTGCCAAACCCGCAAGTCCGTACGGTTGTTTTGATATGGCTGGGGGAGTTTGGGAGTGGACAGCCGATTGGTACAAACCCTATCCTGGCAATAAAACTCCTATGGAGCAATATGGGGAAAAGTATAAAGTAATGCGCGGGGGCTCTAATTTCAATAACCATTCGTTTATTCGTACCTCGCAGCGGTACTATTTGTTACCTGAAAAGATTAGTAATTACCCTGTAGGGTTTAGATGTGTATTGGATATTGAACAGAAGTAGCAACCGAGAATTCGAAATAAATAAAAAAGCAATGTCAAAAGTAATATTATTTTTACTGCTATTGGGCTTGAACTTCTCGTGTACGCATCAAGTGAACGATAGTTTAGATCTGTCTAAGGCAACAATTTTGGTTTCCAAGGAAATTAAAAGTCCCATGCATGAAACTGCAGGGAATGTGTTGGCAGAGGAAATAGAAAGACGTACGACCATTGAACTGGAGAAATCAAATGGCTGGGGCTCCAACACGACAATAGCCCTGGTCTTACAAGGTGAGGCCGATGTCTTTGGAGAAAAGGTACCTTATGCAAAAGATGCCGATAAAAAACACATAAAAAAGGAAGGCTATCGCATAGTTCATCAAAAAGATGGAAAAAAGGATATTTTATGGATTATTGGCGCGGACGCCCGAGGGGTGCTCTACGGCATTGGTAAACTGTTACGAATTGCTCAAATGGAATTGGGACACATTAAGATTGCCAATAACTTAGATATAACTTCAGCTCCCGAATATCCGTTGCGTGGACATCAATTTGGGTATCGCAATACGGCGAATTCGTGGGATGCTTGGACAGTCGAACAATTCGATCAACATTTTCGTGAACAAGTACTTTTTGGTGCCAATAGTTTTGAAAACATCCCTTTTCAAGAGTCTTCTTCCAGCGTTCATTTTAAAGTGAACCCACAAGAAATGGAAGTGCGTTTGAGTGAAATATGTGAAAAGTATGATGCCGATTATTGGGTGTGGACCCCCGCTCCGCATGATTTAAACGTCCCCAACGCACATCAAGAAGGTTTGAAAGAACAAGAGGCTTTCTATGCCCGATGCCCAAGATTGGATGGTGTGTTTGTTCCTGGGGGTGATCCGGGCGAAAATCATCCCTCCAAATTGATACCTTACCTCAAAGATTTGTCGGTAGTACTAAAAAAATATCATCCCGATGCAGGAATATGGGTATCCTTGCAGGGGTTCAATGAAGAGAAAGTGACTTATTTTTTCGACTATCTGAAAGCTAATAATCCAGATTGGCTTAAAGGGCTTGTTTACGGGCCAAGCAGTCCACCCATCGATTTAGAACGGGAACTTTTGCCTGAAAAGTATTTACACCGCTTTTATCCCGATATCACCCATACCGTACGGTGTCACTATCCTGTAGAGCGATGGGATCAGGCATTTGCATTGACCTTGGGGCGTGAACCATGTAATCCGCAACCGCTTCAATATACCAAGCTGTTTAATAAAGATATTGGTTATACGGATGGTTTTATTACCTATTCCGACGGTTCTCATGATGATGTAAATAAAGTGGTTTGGAGCCAATTGGGCTGGGATTCCAAACAAGATGTACACGATATTATTTTTGAATACTGCCAGTTTTTCTTCGGACCAAAAGTTGCTAAAAAATCCGTGGAAGGAATTTTTGCTTTGGAACAAAATTGGGTGGGCCCCGCTTTAGGTAATAAAGTTATAACAGAAACTTTGGCCCTTTGGCAAGAGATGGAAGCCCAACACCCGGAGTTGACCGATAATTGGAGGTGGCAACAATTGGTTATGCGAGCGTATTACGACGCTTATATCAAAGAAAGGCTTACCTATGAAAAGGGTCTCGAATCGAAAGCCTACGATATACTTGCGAATGCCGATACATTAGGGGCGGAGGAAGCTGTAAATGAGGCACGCGTTTATTTAGAAAAAGCCGATACCGAATTGGTCGCCCAAAATTTAAAACAGAAAGTTTTCGAATATGCCGAGGCTCTCTTTCACTCTATTGGGGCGCAGACAAGTGTGTCAAAATACCAGGCCAAAAGTGCGGAACGTGGTGCCATTCTAGATTTTATAGATTATCCCTTGAATAATAGGTGGTGGCTAGAAGATGAATTTGAAAAGGTCAAAAAGCTCTCTACCGAAAATGAAAAATTGGAGAGACTCGAATTTATTAGAACGTATGAGTTTCCTGGTGAAGGAAGTTTTTATGATAATATTTCGAGTGCAGATGCCAAACATGTGACCTCGGAAACAGATGATGCCATTGATTATTTATGGGAAAATGACGGAGTAAGCAGAAAACGGCTATCTACGCAGTTGTTTCAATTCACCCCTACGTTGTCATATGATGAACTTGATGCCGATGCAAATTATCTTATTCGTGTTTCAGGATATGGAGAGGCGCTTTTGCGGGCTAATGGTCAACGATTGAAGCCTACTAAATATGAAAAAGGATTTGAACAATTTAAGGAATTTCCACTTCCAAAAAACCTTATTCAAGATGGAAAATTAGAGATCACTTTTGATAAACCAGATGAAGAACATTTGAATTGGAGAAAACAATCACGGGTTACCGATGTGTGGATATTAAAACAATAGGGAGGGGGTTTTCTATTTTTGATCAAGCATGACATCCCATTTGTTTAAAGAAAAGAATACGGAACAAATAATGAAAAAACAGAACCATTCTAAACAACCTTCAGCCTTTTATGTAGGTTTAGATATTGGGGGTACCAAATGCGCCGTAGTTTTGGGTGATGACGATTTCAACATCTATGAGAAGGTTTTTTTTGAAACTAAAGTGGAGCGGGGCCCGACAATTATCTTAAATGAATTTAAGCAGCATATTCATCAACTTTTTGAAAAATATGATCGTGAAAAATTGGTAAAAATTGGAATAAGCTGTGGTGGTCCGCTTGATTCAAAACTAGGATTGATAAAATCACCACCAAATTTACCAGGTTGGGATGATATTCCAATAGTAGAAATCCTAGAGAAAGAATTCGGAATAGCGGTAGCTATACAAAATGATGCCAATGCCTGTGCCTTGGCCGAGTGGATGATGGGTGCCGGAGTAGGCACTGAGAATATGATTTTTTTGACTTTTGGAACAGGAATGGGAGCTGGACTCATCCTGAATGGAAAAATATACTCAGGAACCAATGACCTTGGGGGAGAAGTAGGGCATCTTCGTTTGGCCGATGATGGACCCATAGGTTTTGGAAAAGCAGGATCGTTTGAAGGATTTTGCAGTGGGGGAGGCATTGCCAAACTAGCCAAAAGTACTGTCGAACATAAACTTAAAAACAAGATAGTTGTTGGGTTTTGTCCAACAGTGGAAGATGTCGATGCCATCACGGCCAAAGCTGTATTTACAGCTGCCCTTCAAGGCGATCAGGTGGCTCTGGAAATTGTAAAAATTTCTGCTGAATATCTCGGAAAGGCATTGGCCATACTTATCGATACTTTGAATCCCGAATGCATTGTCATCGGCAGCATTTACGCCAGAAACGAAGCCTTATTAAAACCATTGGTCTATGAGGTGCTTAAAAAAGAAGCCATTCCCGAAGCGCTTGAAGTGTGTCGTATTTTGCCGGCCAAATTAGGTGATAAAATTGGTGATTATGCAGCGTTGGGTGTAGCCATGCAATAAATAAAAAATAGCGTACAATTAAAAAACAACAAGAACAGCCTTATGGTGAAAGATGAGAAAGTAAATATGAACTTAGAAGATATAGTCCAAAATTTAATACAAAGGTATCCACCACTTGAAACTTGTAAAGAATCTGTAAGAAATGCAGGTGAAGTATTGGTTGAATGCTATCAAAACGAAGGTAAGTTGTTGGTCTGTGGTAATGGTGGCAGTGCTTCCGATTCGGATCATATTGTGGGCGAGTTGATGAAAAGCTTTTCTAAAAAACGCCCAGTTACCGCTGAATTTGAAAAAAATCTTCTTGAAAGTTCAGGAGAAAGGGGGGCGATACTTGCTTCGAAATTAGAAAGAGGATTGGCGGCAATCTCATTGAATGCCCATGGCGGTTTGATTTCCGCGATTTCAAATGATATCGGCGGTGATTTTATTTTTGCGCAACAAGTGTTGGGCTATGGTCGAAAGAATGACGTTTTATTGGCCATTAGTACTTCTGGGAATTCTGTCAATGTCTTAGATGCCTGTATTACGGCAAAAGCTTTGGGTATAAAGGTAATTGGGTTGCTTGGGGAATCGGGAGGCAAGATCAAATCGTTATGCGATGTGGCAATATGTGTCCCCGCGACCAGTACCGCAGCTGTTCAAGAATACCATTTGCCGATATACCATGCTCTTTGCATTATGGTCGAAGAGACTTTTTTCTGAAATACTGAAAAATATGTACTTTATCTGATACCTATTAAAGAAAAAACTTAACAAATGCGCACTTTAAAAATTCCGGGTTTCATATTAATCATGGTATTTTCTTGCATGATAAGTTGTAAAGAACAAGTAGCGTCTAAAAACGATATAATGACCGAAAAACAAATTACCTTCAATGCAAAGACCCATGCTTTGGATAACAATGATAATTTTTCCCCAGATGGACGCTTTTTGTGTTACGATACGCGTTACATGGTGTTCAATACTAATTTAGCCAACAGCAAGTCTGTAGAAAAAGTAGCCATTGCAACGGGGGAGGAAACGGTGCTATGGCAACCAGAATCCATTTCGGGAGAAAATGCGGCGCCTGGTGTTGCCGCGGTTTCTTACCATCCTACGGAAAACAAAGTGGTTTTTATTCATGGTCCTTTATTGGAAGAAGTTGATGAAAGGGGATATTATGATATAAGAAACAGAAATGGGGCAATCGTCAGCGCCGACGGAAATGGAGAGTTTTCAATTGCCGATTTAAGGGATGTGGCTACCGATAGGCCAACAACTCCGGGAGCACAGCGAGGTGGTACGCATCGACATGAATATTCTAGAAATGGGGAACGCATCGGTTTTACCTATGACGACTTTTTACAGCAAGATTATGATCGTACCATAGGTTATATGGAAGCTAGTAATAGTGCTCCGGAAGGATTCAGCCATTATTTTGCGGTATTGGTGAAACCTGTCAAAAAAGGGGAATCAAAACCAGGGGAAATTGAAAAGGCCTACGGTGATTCTTGGGTTGATTCTATGGGTTCAAAACGTGCCTTTATTGGAAAAGTACGCGCCGAAAACGGGGTTGATTATAAAACTTCACTTTTCATTGCTGAAATACCTGGCTCCGTAGAAATTACGTCGGCTTATTCCGGTGATGCCAATACTTATCCAAATCCTCCAAAGGGTGTCGAAATAAGAAGATTGACCCATAGTACAAGCGATGAAGGTATTGTACGAGGATCCTATTCGGGCAAACAGATTGCTTATTTATCAAAAGATGAAAAGGGCATATCACAAGTTTTTATAATTCATGTTGACGGATCGGATAGGTCAGATGATATGAAGAAAAGACCGATGCAGGTAACTGACTATGCCACCGATGCCAGCAACGTTCGTTGGCATCCTTCCGACGAATGGTTATTTTCAATTAGCGGTGGAAAAGTTTACGCCAGTTATATTGGTAGTTCTGCCGATTTCGGAAAGTCGATTTTGTTGACTCCCGATGATTTGAACCGCGAAG
Organism: Kriegella aquimaris; assembly: GCF_900103215.1. Classification (GTDB taxonomy): domain Bacteria; phylum Bacteroidota; class Bacteroidia; order Flavobacteriales; family Flavobacteriaceae; genus Kriegella; species Kriegella aquimaris. Next base: position 37,884 of record NZ_FNGV01000003.1, on the reverse strand, counting down.
CTTTGGTTGTATCTCCCGATGGAAAAAGCTTAGCTTACAATGTGGACCTACCCAATGCAACAGCATCGCGAATAATTAACGGGGAAGAGAATAATGAATATAAGCAAATATTCATCTTAGAGCTCCATGATGTTCTTAGCTTGTAAAGTGAATTAATAAAGCGAGTAAATACTAATAATTTAAATCTATACTATTGAAAAACGCAACACAAACCAAGAATTTCAGGGGTGCTTTTGCCCTAATGACCTCACTATTCTTTATTTGGGGGGCAATCGTCTCACTGAACGATATTTTGATTCCGCACTTCAAAGGTTTGTTCGAGATGAACTACACAGAGACAATGCTGATACAGTTCTGTTTCTTTGGAGCGTATTTCTTAATGGCGGTTCCGGCGAGTTTACTGGTTGAACGTATCGGATATAAAAAGGGTATCTCTGCCGGATTGATTACAATCGGTTTGGGGGCACTCATATTTTTGCCTGCATCTTGGTCCGTCTCGTATCCGTTGTTTTTATTCGGATTGTTTACAATGGCTACGGGTAGCGTAATTCTGCAAGTAGTGGCCAATCCCTATGTAATTATATTAGGTAAACCAGAAACCGCTTCTAGTCGTTTGAATTTGGCACAGGGTATCAATTCTTTGGCAACGACGCTGGCCCCCTTGGCCGGTGGCTTTTTGATATTGGGGCATTACAATACGCCGCAAGAGGCTGCGGCCGCTGTGGAAATACCCTATATAGGTTTGGCGATTTTCGCCTTTTCAATCGCCGTTATTTTCTATTTCTTAAAACTACCGAAGGTGTTGGAAACCGATGGGGTAAAGGTGAAGGGAAATGTGTTGAAATTTCGACAATTGCGATTGGGGGCCATTGCCTTGATGCTTTATGTTGGCGCCGAAGTGGCCATTGGTAGTTTTATAGTAAACTTTTTAGGAGAGGCTAATATTGCTGGTTTCGCCGAGAAAAAAGCCGCTACGTATATTCCAATTTACTGGGCCGGATTGATGATAGGTCGTTTTCTGGGATCTGCCATTTTACAAAAGGCCAGTTCCCAAAAAGTATTGTTCACTTCGGCTTTGGCTTCTGTATTATTGCTAGCTGTAACCATCCTCACAAATGGTTATGTGGCCATGTGGGCGATGTTGGCCGTTGGTCTGTTTAACTCAATAATGTGGTCCAACATATTTACCTTAGCTGTTAACGGTCTAGGAAAATATACGAACAAAGCGGCCGGTATTTTGGTTATGGCGCCCGTTGGTGGAGCTATATTGCCGTTGCTGCAAGGAGTTTTGGCCGATATGCCGGCAATCGGGCTTCATTTGTCTTATATTTTACCGCTTTTATGCTACGCATTTATCATTTACTATGCGGTAAATGGGTATAAGCCCGGAGCTAATGAATTGGCTCAAGTTGAAGCCAACATTTAAACCTTATGTTCAACAATAAGTAAGCGCCTGTCCATTTCTATATTGAAAGTAGAAATGGACGGGCGCTATTATTTATATTTCCGCTATGTTCTAATGAGGAATTAAATTATGATATTTAGCGAAGTAATAGGGTAAAAGATAGAAAGTACCTTCGTGTTCCGAATAGCCGTTTCCTTCTGAATCGTGCAGGTCAAAGGCATCTCTATCCAAGCGAACATGCCCGCGTTCATCGATAGGAAGGGCATAGGTATCTACACGCCACCCCATATCAGCCTCTTGCGCTGGCGTTGGGTCGAAAATCACGTCAAGACGATGGGTATTGTCCACTTCGTATCCGATAAGGTCCAGGGGGATACGCTGTAAGGTTTCCTTAATATATTTCGTATCAAGACTGCTTTTTCCGTAGCGATCAATAACCGATTGGGCAAACAACGGATTCTCTTTGAACAGTTCACTGGTATTAAAATAGCCTTCGTTTACTTTCTTGGTAAAGGTATTCGCTAGTGCTCCGTAAAGGCCATCCCAGAAAGCATTCTTTTGTTTACTGATATTTAACCAGGCATATTCCAAGGAAAGACGATACATCATGAGGAGCTCGGGATCTTTTTCATAGTTGATAAGCCCGTAAAAACTCATTAATCCTAGATTGTTGTCCCACGGCACAACATTCTCAGGAGGGAAAAATTCTTTGGGATGCATGGCATTGATATGGTAATTTTCCTCGTCGCGAAGCATTTTGGCTACTTCGTCATATTTTGGATCTTCGGTAACATGGCTGGCTACATTAAGAAAGGAGAGCATCATCATCGAATTCAGACCGCGCTGATCCCAACCCCAAATGGAGTTAAAGTAGTCGGGGTCAAAACTGCCCCAACGTGTGGGTTTACCATCGTAGTCGACCAATTTGAAACTATGGCGAATGAGATGGTCGGTAACATCTGCTACTACCTGCTTAACCGCTTTTTTCTCTTCTTCGGTTTCAGCGACAAGGTCGTAATAGACGCCATAATAGAAGTAATGCCCCGCCAATTCGTCGGAGCTGGTATCACATTTCCATCGGTATTTACCGTCTTCGCTCAACGGAAATCGGGGATAGATGTCTTTCCAGAACGGGTCATTTTTTTGGTTTCTTTTATTGTACTCCTTGCTGTATTGTTCATTTACCGGTTCATGCCAATCAACAGGAATGATAACACGGGCAGGAAAACCTGGTTCTGGAGTAATATCGACCAACCATTTCACGGCCTTAAAACTTCTATCGGCAATTTCTTTGGCTTCCCTATCTCCTGTGATAGCATATCGAAAAGCTTGGGCGGCCCCGTACATTGAGGTGTATTGCCCGTCGTTGTCAGAAATCGCTAGTTCATAGCTATCTATATTAAATTGCTCACTAAGCTGATTCTGACAAATGAACCCCATTCTATTATGTCTTTCTTCGGTCTGTTGGGTAAAATAGGCTGCCTTTTCCTCATAGGTCATTTCTTTTGAGAGAATTTGACCAATGCCTTTATCCGTTGCTATCCAAGCGGAACCATCTTTGTCTATAGCGATATCGTTTACGCGGTTGTCAGGTAGCCAACGCCGTGTAGAACGATAGTAGAAATAATCATTCTCAGCCCTTATTGCCCCATTTTCGGTGCCGAACCACACCTCACCTCCAGGTCCTGCTGAAGCACAGGTAAACTTGGTGTAGGGTACGCCTTCTTTACCGGTGTATAGCTGCCAGGTTCCATTACTGTTTTTTCCGATACCTTCTTTAGACCCAAACCATAGATTACCGCTTGAATCTACCACTAGGGCGGCGACTTTTTTTAACGCCCAACTATAATTTTCATCAAAAGGTAATACCTGCTTCCATTTGCTTTTTTTGTCTTTGACGTACAGACCGTTTTCACAACCAATATAGATTTTGTCTTTAAAGGTTACTTCGGAGAGCACTTTTCCAGCACCTTCAGGCAACTTTTTGAATTGAGATACTGACGGTAGATTTGAGGAATTTTTTGACTGTGCCCATTGCTTTCCGTTCCATTGGTAGGCCTTTCCAGAGGCAGTTGCCAACGGTACATTGTTAGAAAGTTGTATTCTATCAATGGCGCCTTGAGGGAGCCCCTGGTCACTACTATGAATTACCGAAACATCTTGTCGGAACTTGTCTTTTTCCCCGGTAGATATAAAAGAGTATTGTAAAAACGCTATTAAAATCAGTAAAAGGGCTCGCATAGGGTATCGAATTGAATGGTTACTTTCTTTAAGGAAATCTGTGACGGTTACTTCAATGGTTGGGGTTCACTGATGACACCTAAGTAGCGGCCCATCCAATAGGGGAGAAGCCAAATATCGCCGGCCGAAAATTCTTCACCGCCATCATTTCCAATTTTATCCAACTGAAACATATTGCCATTATGACGCTGTACCCTTCTTTCGTCGGGAGGAAGTACTTCTTTAGTGGTTTGTTCCCTAAAGTTGGGAGCAATGAATTCTAGGTCTTTTCGGTGGCTGTTCTTAATATCCCATGAAACCATATCTAAAGGATGTTCTTTGAGGTACCATACGGCCTCCCCAAGATCAAATTCCGAAGTACCGGTCAATGCCGTCATAATGTTCCAAGCACCTTCTTTTTCAGGTCGTTCAATTTCCCAATGATCGAGAATGGATTCTTTAAATTTTGTTTTAAGGGTGTCGTTAAAAGCATATCTGTATAATCCCCAATATCCTACAAAATACATTTCATCATCGGAATGGTTCCACGATTCAGATAGCATCTTGCTCCAATCGTCTGCATCGTCTGGGGCGGGAGCTACATCTTTCATCGGCCACATGAGGTTTTCGAGATAGCCATGGTTATCCATCAGGTCGAAGGCCTTTTCTTTATACTTTTCCTTTCCTGTGAAATGATAGGCTGTTTGTAACATGCCAATAATATTGGAAGAGTTAATTTTTCGATCGCCCACCATTTTTGGTCTCGCATTTACATATTCAGGGTTCCATTTGCCCCAAGTAGTGGGTTTTCCATCAAAATCGACCATATATAAATCATTGCGGACCACATGGCTCATCAAGGTATCGATTAGGGTTATTGCGCGATCTTTTAGATCATTATCCATCAATTCAGCCATAACGCCATAAGCAAAAATATGACCGATGGCCTCATCGCTACTGGTAGTCGATTTCCAATCCCACTCGGGATCGTTGGAGTGTTGCCACCTGTCTGGGTCGTGCAATTTCTCAATATAACCACTACGCTCGAAGGAACGGGAGGGAAACCCCGGTACGGGATTTATACTGAACAACCTTTCCATGGCATCCATTGCTTCACGACAGTTTTGGAGGGCAACTGCCGATTTGGTAACCGAATAACGAAAAACTTCTGCTGCAAGGTACATGGTTGTCCATAAGCCATCATTATCGGAATCTGAAAGTCGACCCGAATCAATATTTCCATGGTCTAAATCGACTAAATTAGCATTGAACCCTAGACGAATATGTCGGTTTCTTACTTGTGATTCATAGTATTGAGCCTTATCAAAAAGAGTCATTTCTTCGAATACGATTTGGCCGAGACCGGCATCTGTTAATACCAAAACGGACCCATTTGTTCCTTGTGAAATATGCTTTACGACGTTGCCGGGTAACCAACGTTTTCCGTAGTAGTAATCGAATTTACCATCATCGCGCATTTTGAAGGCGCCCTCGGAAGAACCGAACCAAAGTTGACCATCTATGGCCGCAATCGATGTTATTTCGTTGGCAGGTAGTTTCTTTTGAGTTTCCCCAATTTTCTTGCTAGTTCTAGAATCTATTTCAAAATAGCCATCTGATGTGCCAACAATCAATTTGTCGTCAATTAGGGCAAAAGAGGTTAAATTCTGCTCTTGTTGTGTTGTCTTTAAGGTGTTGGTAGTAGCGTCAAAGCTCGAAATGCTTTGTGTTCCCAAAATCCAAAATGTCTTTTTTGCGGAATTGTACTTTATTTCCAATACCTGATCATCGATTTCTTCTTTCCAAGGTGCTTTATCCTTTGAGAGGAATTGTAAGGCCTTACCATCACTGATCAAGAAATCGAAATCATCACCTGCTGCTAAAATTTTAGCTTCGGGGAGGTCATGGGAAAGATAAAGACTACCTGCCCAAGCATTGCTTAAAACGGCTTTGTCATCTAAATAAACAAATTGATTTTGGTACAAGGTAAAGCCACTTATGTTTTTATCCGTAATCGGCCGATAAGTTTTGTCTTTCATCAATATACCTGGGTATAAAAATTGGCCGTCATGGGTGCGTAGCACACCTTTGGAGGAGAGTACCTGAATAACGCCATTTCTATCCATATGGACTTCAGAAAGTTCCATATCTTGAGCATTATACTTTATACTATAATTTTGTATATAGGGTACATCTTTATAAACGGGCATTGCAGAAACGACTTCTTTTTCATTTTTAGGACTGCCACACGATAAAACTAGCAATGAAATTACCCAAATGTAATACTGATTTACTTTTCTCATAGAATCGTCAAAATTTAGATGGTTTGATGATGAGTTGAATAAACCATTTCAAGAACATAGCCTAAAAACCCCTTTTACAAATTAACCTTTTTTTGACTTTTTTCACTTCCTATATATTATATGGTTTGCACGGTATTTTACCCAAAAAATGCTCCGATGGCATAATTGTACAATAAAGTGTTAGAATAATTGAAATATGTTATTTTTCTGTTAGGGAAGGTGGCACATTGGAAACTCCCCATTTCGTATTTGGTCGAGGACCCATTTTAAATTGCAAAGTACCTCCTTTGGTGATTTCCTCATGGGTTATCCAAGTCCTGTTGAAAGTTTTTCCGTTCAGTGTTGCCGATTGAATGTATTTGTTTTCCTTTGAATTATTAACCGCACGAATAGTAAACGTTTTATTTTTTTCAAGTTTTAGCGTTATTTCTCCGAAAAGTGGACTGCCAATGGTATAAGTCGTACTTCCTGGTGCCATGGGATAAATTCCCATTGAACTCAATATATACCATGAAGAGAGGGAGCCCATATCATCATTGCCAGGGAGTCCTCCCGGGCCTATTCTGTACATTTCCTCAGCGACCTGCCTAGCCCTAAACTGTGTTTTCCAGGGTTGGCCCGCATAGTTATATAGGTAGGCTACGTGATGGGACGGTTGGTTACCTTGCACATATTGGCCTATGGTACCGACTACACCCACATATTTTGGGGGAGATATTACTGGACTCATTTCGAAAAAAGTATCGAGTTTGTCAATAAATTGTTTTTTGCTACCGAAGAGATCGATGAGCCCCTGGGGGTCGTGTTGTACCGACCAAACATACTGCCAAGCGTTTGATTCGGTATAGTGACGATTGGGGCGGCGCCCTACCAATAGGGGATCAAAATACTTGTAATAGCTGTGGTCTCCCACTTTGACGATTTCTTGTTCGTTATCACCGAGTTCAGGTAAAAATTGACCGTCATATTTTTTTGGTCTCATGAACTGGGTTTTAGAATCCCATACGTTTTTGTAATTGTACGCCCGTTTGGTAAATAGTTCGTAGTCTTTGGTCTTCCCCAGTTCTTTAGCCAATTGGGCGATACACCAATCATCGTATGCCAACTCAAGGGTATTCGGTACGGCCTCGGTAACTTTGTCGATAGGGGCATATCCCTTTTCAAGATAGGATGTTAAGCCCGATCTGCCCGCTTCGTGCGGAATGGGGTCTTTGGGAAGTTCCAATGCCTTTTTTCGCATGGCTTTGTATAAAAGGTTAATGTCGAAATCACGATAGCCCTTCATATATGCATCTACTATAACCGGTATCAAGTGGTCACCGACCATTGATTCACCGTAGACATTTAGAAAATGCTGTGCAGGTAACCAGCCGTAGTTTTCCACCTTGGCAGCAATCGATTTAATATAATCGTTGACATGTTCGGGTGAAATCAGCGTCATCAACGGGTGTTGCGTTCTATAGGTATCCCAACAAGAAAATGAACCATAGAAATCAAAACCATTCGCTTCATGTACTTTTCCGTCAGAACCGAAATATTTGCCATCGACGTCTTGCGAGATATACTGCGAGAGAAGCGACCGGTAAAGGGCCGTAGTAAATATTTGTTTTTGATCTTCGGTGGCATCGTTGACCGTTATTTTAGAAAGTTCCTTGTTCCAGATTTTCTTTGCATTTTCCTTTACGTTGTCAAAATCCCAATCCGGTATTTCTTGGTGTAGATTTTTTCGAGCTCCCTCGATACTGGTATACGAAATACCGACCTTGACCAACACTTGTTCGTTTTCCTCTGTGTGGTATTGTACAAAGGCTCCGATTTTATCACCAACTTCGGCATTCTTGTAGGGAAAAATGCTACCATCGGATTCAGGAGTTTTATAACTGGCATCAAAGGTGCCGTAATATAGAAAAGGCTTACTGAATTCGGCTACGAAATAGACTTTTCCAAGTCCTGCGGCTTTTGCACCTTCAATCCGATTATTGTCAATTATTTTTAGTTCAGAAAATTCACCTTTGGTCATATCGCCAATTTGATGCCCTACATCCAAAATAATACGCGAATTCATCGATTTTGGAAAAGTATAGCGATGAAATCCGGCTCTTTGTGTTGCCGTTAACTCTGCTGTAACATCATAATCCTTAAGTTTTACGGAATAGTAACCAGGAGAAGCTTTCTCATCTTCATGGTCGAACCGAGAACGGTATCCCGCATCAGGATTTTCCAAAGAACCTGGTGCTATATGTAATTTGGTACTAGTGGTGGGCATCAACAAAATCTCACCTCCATTGACCATGCCGACCCCGCTCCAATGCGTATGGCTGAAGCCCATAAGGGAGCTTTCAGAATAAATGTAACCCGCACAATAAGTCCAACCTTCGGTATTAATATCAGGACTCAAATGCACCAATGCATTGGGAAGTGAAGCCCCTGGAAAGGTATGTCCGAAAAAATCAGTACCAATAAAAGGGTCGACATAGTCAACCGGTTCTTTGGTCTGGGAATAACCGATTTGATAAAAAACAACAACCAAAATCAAGGTCAATGTGTAAATTGGTTTAAGGGAATATTTCATGGATTTTTATTTATTGTTTTCAAATATGGTAAGCTTTGTTAACTTTTGACATTTTCTAAATGTTAAAGAATATTGCCTTGGATTACAAATATATACTAGTCTTCTAAATTCAAAAGTTAATATATCATGTAAATGAGATAAAATAGCGGAAACAAAAGGAATGTCTTAAACCCTATATTTGTAAAGAGCCCTTTTAATGAAACAGTTTTGATAGCATATTCGAAACGCTAGTGAAAAAATTAAATAAAAATGAAAATAGTAGTTCTTGACGGATTTACCCTCAACCCGGGAGATTTGAGTTGGGGAAAATTGGAAAGTTTAGGAGATTTTACAGTTTATGATAGAACTGAATATACCAATGAAAAAATTATTGAGGCCATAGCCGATGCCGAAATTATATTTACGAACAAGACACCTTTACCCAAAGAAGTGCTTAGAGAGACTCCATCGGTAAAATATATAGGAGTATTGGCCACTGGTTTTAACGTCGTCGATGTACAGGCGGCCCAAGATTTGGGTATCGTCGTCACCAACGTTCCAACTTACGGTACGACCGCCGTTGCCCAAATGACCATGGCGCTACTGCTTGAAATGTGCCATCATGTCGGCGAACACAATCGTGCCGTAAAACGAGGTGAATGGGCGACAAGCAAGGATTTTTGTTTTTGGAACTTTCCGTTAATCGAGTTAGCGGGCAAAACTTTGGGAATTATAGGCTTTGGAAGCATCGGTCAAGCTACGGCTAAACTGGCCGAAGCTTTCGGGATGACCATTTTAGCTTCGGGTAGTCGCAGCAAACCAGAACTAGAAACTTCCACAATGCGATACACAGAATTAGACGAGCTGCTCGCAGTATCCGATGTGATAAGTCTTCACTGCCCATTGACAGAGGAGACCAAAGGTATTATCAATACCCAAAACATCTCTAAAATGAAAGATGGGGTGATGGTCATAAATACTTCTAGGGGACAACTTGTAGTCGAGAAAGATTTGAAAGCTGCATTGGATACGGGAAAAGTAGCTTACGCGGCCATCGATGTCGCATCAAGAGAACCTATTGATAAGAATAATGTGTTATTAAATGCTGATAATTGCATAATTACGCCCCATATCGCGTGGGCACCTAAAGAATCAAGGGCCAGATTGATGGGCACCGCCATTGAGAATCTTGAAGCTTTTTTGAACAATGCCCCAATAAATGTAGTGAATGCTTAGCTGTGGCAATGTGCGTCCCTAACCTTTTCGAAAATCAGATAAATGGCAGATACGATACTTCAGAAATTAAGGAAAAATGAAAATATATATGGTACCTGTATATTGTCTACTTCACCCATTTGGTCAAAAGCGGTAAAGGGGGCAGGGCTAGATTTTGTCTTTATCGATACGGAACACATTCCTATGGATAGAACGGAACTGACCTTTCTTTGTCAAGTTTATGCGGCGATGGGCATTTCGCCGATAGTTCGAATACCTAGTCCAAATCCTTATTTGGCCTGTATGGCCAAAGATGCTGGCGCCGTTGGGGTACTCGGGCCTTACATCGAGGAAGAAGAACAAGTAAAGGACTTGGTTGGAGCTACTAAATACCGACCATTAAAGGGAGCACGATTACAGAATATACTGAGTGGTACTGAAGAATTGGAACCTGAACTTAGTGCTTACCTCAATACATATAATGAAGGTAGCTTGTGTTTGATAAACATAGAAAGCACCGTTGCCATTGCTAATCTTGATGTCTTAATGAATGTCCCTGGTTTAGATGGTGTCATTATTGGGCCGCATGACCTTTCAATCAATATGGGACTACCAGAGCAATACGAGCATCCCGACTTTGAGAGAGCGGTAAAAGAAATTATTCGCAAGGCAAGAAGTAAAGGCTTAGCTGCTGGAATACATTTTCCATCCAATCCTGACCGACAGGTGAAATGGATGCAGGAAGGCGCGAATATTGTATTGCACAGTTCCGATATGTTCCTTTTTGCCCAGAAATTGAAAGAGGATATGAATACGATAAAGAGCAGCGTCGGAGATTATAGAAAACCGGCCGATCACTCTGATTTGACCATTTAAACAACCATTACAAGATGTTTGACGAAAATATTTTTTTTCATTTATGAGTGAGAGAACCAACCTTTTTAGTCTGATACTGTTCTGCATTTTGGTGGGAGGTATGATGCCAAATACCATGAATTCTCAGACAATGGATATGAGCACATCAAAGATTGTCTGTTTTGAGAAAAAGAACCCCCTTGTTTTGAAATCGATATCGGTGCTTCATGAGGAAGTTGTTAAAAGAACGCATATTCAACTTCGGGTACAAAGGAAGTGGCCAACGGAGTCTCAACCCACGATAGTCATTGGTTTAAAAGGACAATTGGATAAATTCCCCCAAGAATATCAGGAAGTTTTAGAAACATTGCCCGCAACACAGGTGGAGGGATATAAAATTGCTGTATTACCGAAGTCAAAAACGGTTTTGGTTGTTGGAAATGATCCAAGGGGAGTACTTTATGGCATCGGAAACTTGTTGCGTAAAATGGAAATGGGTGCTGGTGAGATTTTAGTACCAGTGGATATTCAGATTTCCTCGTCACCCAAATACCCGATTAGAGGGCACCAATTGGGGTATCGGCCCAAGACCAATTCTTACGATGCATGGTCCGCTAGTCAATTCGACAGCTATATTCGAGACCTTGCCATTTTTGGGGCCAATAGTATAGAGATTATGCCTCCCCGAACCGATGATGATTTCACTAGTGTTCATATGCAGGTTCCAGTGATTGAAATGATTGAAGAGCAGTCCAAAATTTGTGACAGCTATGGTATGGATGTTTGGATGTGGTATCCCAATTTGGGGAAAGATTATGAGAATTCTGATTCCGTAAAGCTTGAAATTGAAGAGCGTCACAAGATTTTTAAGGCATTACCCCGTTTAGATGCCCTTTTCGTTCCAGGTGGTGATCCTGGGGATTTAGAACCGGATGTCTTATTTAATTGGCTTGCGCAGGAGGCTGAAGTTCTCAATAAATACCATCCAAATGCGAAAATCTGGGTTTCCCCACAGGCTTTTAGGCCGACCAAGGCATGGTTCGATGCTTTTTATGGCCATGTCAATAAAGAATATTCTTGGTTTGGGGGTATTGTTTTCGGCCCCTGGATCAAAACTCCTATTCAAGAAATTAGAAAGCGAATTAATACCGGAATCCCAATTAGAAGATATCCTGATATAACACATAGTTTAAGCAGCCAATATCCAATTCCGAAATGGGATCTGGCCTATGCTATAACTTTGGGACGCGAGTGTATAAATCCGCGCCCGACCGATGAAAAGATGATACATAATGCCATTGACGATTATGCCCAAGGAAGTATAAGCTATTCGGAAGGTACCAACGACGATGTCAACAAAATGATATGGACCGCCCAAGATTGGGACCCCAATTCGCCAGTAATTGATGCGCTTCGAGATTATGCCCGCTTTTTTGTAGGCAACGAATATACCGAAGGGGTAGCCCAAGGGTTAATTGCTTTAGAGAAAAATTTGGAAGGGCCCTTGCTCACTAATGAAAGTGTGGTTCGTACATTACAACAGTGGCAAGAGTTGGAAAAGAAAGCTACCCCCGAAGTTTTGTTGAATTTTCGTTTTCAGATGGGATTGATTAGGGCTTATTTCGATGCGTATCAATATCGTAGATTGATCTATGAAACCGAATTGGAGCAGATGGCCCGTCAGCAGCTGATATTGGCATCAAAAGAAGGTTCGAAAATTGCCATTAAAAAAGCAAGGGAAACATTATCCAATGCCTGGGAAGTACCGGTCATGGTGCAATGGAAAGAACGCTGTCTCGAACTGGCCGATGCCTTGTTCAATAGTATTGGGGCTCAATTAACAATTGAGAAGCATTTTGCGGCGGCAGGGCGCGGTAATTTTATAGATAATATTGACGTGCCGTTAAATGATGCCATGTGGCTCCTGGATCAACTGGGCAGCATTGAAAAAAGAGAAAATGAAGAGGTTCGCCTTGAAGAAATTGATAAAATGCTGGAGCGGAACAACCCAGGACCTGGTGGATTTTATGACAATTTTGGTTCCCTTAGGAGTTGGGAACGGGTAGTTTCCCATGTTTCGCGGGAACTAGACCCGGGAGACTTAGTATCGCCCCGTACTGGTTTTGGTGTCGGTCTGAAAGGGGAGGAGTGGGTTCATGAAGTAACGGCGAAGGGTTTTGAGGGGCAATCTACCCCACTTGCGTGGATGAATCAAGTGACAACACTTTATGACCAACCACTCGAAATCGTTTATAATAATTTAGATCCAAAAAGTTCTTACAAGATTCGTGTGGCATATACCGGGCGTTTCCGTTCGCGAATTAAAATGACCGCCGATGATATTCTAGTACATGATTTTATAAAGACAGGAGTTCAGCCTATTTATGAATTCAAAATTCCAGAAGATGCCATTAAAGATGGTGATCTTAAATTAGAATGGACTTGTGGGGAAGGGGAACGAGGGTCTCAGGTATCGGAGATTTGGATTATAAGGGACGATATCACACAAAAAGAACAATAGATTATGAAAAAAACTAAAGACAAAAGTTTGGATCGGAGAAAGTTCTTGCTTCGCTCGGGGTTAGCTGTAGCCTCGGTTCCCTTTTTGCCGATTTCTTGTCAGCAAACCGCAAAAAAATCCGAAGAAGAATCAAACGAAAATGCTTTTGAGTTTGCTTTTTTAACCGACATTCATATCAAACCAGAGATGAATGCCCCAAAAGGTTTTCAAATGGCCATAAATAAAGTGAATGAGCTGAACCCCGATTTTGTAATCACTGGAGGCGACCTTGTTTATGATGTTATGCGGGGTAATTATGAAAAGAGTGAATCGTTGTTTAACTTGTACAAAGATATGTGCAAGGGGTTTGAAATGCCGGTTTATAATTGTATCGGAAACCATGATCTGTTCGGTATTTACGAAGAAAGTCCAGAAGATGAAAACCACCCCGATTACAAATATGGCATGTGGGAAAGACATTTCGGGGATACCTACTATTCGTTTGACCATAAGGGATGGCATTTTATCACTTTGAATTCGTTGGATGTAACGGAGAACAAGCGTTACAAAGGTGCTTTTCATAAAGAGCAATTACAGTGGTTGGCGGAAGATCTTAACACGGTCGATAAGTCAACACCCATAGTAATAACTACCCATATTCCCATGATGTGCACCTATGCCCAGTTAAATGGGAGTGAAGGAAGCCGCACGGTAAGCAACGGCTTTGAAGTTTTTAAGATGTTGGAAGGTTACAATTTAAAATTGGTATTGCAGGGGCATATCCATTGGAAAGAATATGGATTTGTAAATGACAGGTTCCAATTTCTTACCGGAGGTTCTATTGCAGGAAATGGCTGGAAAGGCCGAAGACACAATACCAAAGAAGGCTTTATGAAAATCAGGGTAGCAGGTGATGACTTTTCGTGGGAATATATCGACCATGGATGGGAAAATGAACGCCTAAAATTGGGCAATAAAGAAACAGTATAAATCAGTATTTAATCAATTAATTATATCCAAATGAAATTTAAATTAGTTGTTGCATTTGTCGTTTTAACGGCCTTGAATTCGTGCGAATCAACAAAAATCACCCAAGACCAATCAGTCAGTGCTGTTGAAAGTACAACGATAAGTAGTATTACCAATAAAGCGCCCTATGACCCGAGGCCTGGTATGGAAAAACTTAAAGAGCAATATGAAGTAAAGAAAAGTGACGGCACGGTAAAATTAAAAAAGCCAATGCATTTCTTGGTATTTGGCGATTCAAAAGGTAGTATACATATGCATGACGTGCTAAAGAGGGCCGATATGCTGAATCCACAATTCTCTATTACTACGGCTGATTTTGTTAATAAGGGAGCTGGTGGAATTGGACAAGAACTTTATAAAAAATTGGATGAAGAATCGGGTTGGTTTTTCAGAAAATATCCCACCTGGCCGACTTTGGGCAATCATGAGGTTTCAGGGCCGAAAGATCAACCCTCTGAAGACAATTACGTTTCGGGAGTACATAATTTCGGTGATTTCTTTGGTCTAAAAGATCCTTTGTACAGCTTTACTTATGGGAATGCCAAGTTTATTGCAATGGATTGGATCAAGGCTACCGAAAGCAAGGAGCGAATGGATTGGTTGGAAAATGAGTTAAAAGATGCTAAGGGAAAATTGATATTTGTTTTCAAACACCGACCTTACTATACCGTCGGAAACAAGAGCTATTCCGATGTAGAGGGAAAGAGCACCCCGGTTACCGAATTGTTTAGTAAATATAATGTTACTGCTGTGTTTTCTGGCCATGATCACTTATATTATAGAACCATTCGTGATGGCGTTAATTATATTGTATCTGCTGGGGCAGGAGCGAATATTTATCAGCTGAAAAGAGCGGGCGATGCTATCCCCGGAGATGCGTATTATGGTCGAACGGTAGAAAATGATGAAGAATTCTTATTTCATTCTTCAAAAGGGGAAGAAGTACGATTTAATGAAGCGATGTACTTTGTTGTTTCCGTAAAGGTTAAGGGAGAAAAAGTTACTTTCGAAATGATCGATACCGAAGGAAAAAGTTGGGATACTTTTACCTTTGATGCCTCTAGATAAGTAAGCTGAAAATGGCAACATCAGGGTTTAATGCATATGCCTTTCGGAAATGGTTTTAGGAATACTGTTAATCCCCCTGAAAAGACTTCAATAAATTCAAACGCTTTACAAAAGTTGACTTTTGTAAAGCGTTTTTTAGCGTCTGATATCCATACTACTAGTTTCGTAAAAGATGTATTAATGAAACTACCAAAAGGAATACTTAAATGAATTCAGCAGGGGCGACAATTGGAACTGGAAAGCAATATGTTTTCTTTGCAATTTGACCAATCAATAAAACGGGCCGTTTTAAAGTACTCTTCTTTGGTTCAATTTATATCAAATCAAAGATGTCTTTTCGGTAAGATTATTTAGGAGATTTCTAGTACTCTACGTTTTTACCCAGCGTATCAAAATCTCATTTTTTTTCAATAAAAATACTTTGACAAAAGTCGTATATTAGTGGTTACCGGTTTACTATTATTTAAATCTAAAATGAATCTTTCTTAAATTAATAGCGTATGCCATTGTTTATGGACTTTCACAAAATCGATTCGGAAGCTTTTACAGAAGAAGATATGTATCGAGCACATTTGAAGGATGTCGCAGTTCAAAATAAACATGGCTTGATATACAAGAGGTACTATCTGAATCTTCATCATAAGACCGCCTTTTGTTTAATGGAAAGTCCTAATAAAGAGGCATGTGTCGAGAGTCATAAAGAGGCTCATGGCATTGGGGCATGCAACGTCATCGAGGTATCGCATCAGAATGAATTTATTCCATATATGGGGGAGGGTGATCAAAACGAACAGGATTTGGCTTTGACCTTATCAGGAGAAATAGATAGCGGCTTTCGGACAATTATGTTGGTAGATTTCATGGAATTAACGGAAATCAAAGCATTGATGGCCACGAAGATTTCAGATTCCATTAAGAAGTATCGGGGAAATGTTGTCAAGGTTCCTAGCGAAAAGTTCATGGCTTCTTTTGTTGATGCTTCTGATGCAGTAGTTTGTTCCACGGAGATAGCCAAATACTTCGAGACTTTAGAGGGTAAAATGATATATAGTATTGCTTTGGCCACTGGGCGACCAGTTGACGAGCATAGCACAGATTTGTTCGAAGAAACCAACACGAAAGTAGCGGTCATGGCCAGACTTGGTTTCCCACTGGGAATGTGTATGGATTTGGAAACAAAACTCGCTGCTTTCAGAAGTAAAGATATTTCCAAATTAGATACAACTGGAATTACTGTTATTGACCAAAGCTCATACATCGAAATCCAAAAATTAGATAAAATACTCCTAAGAAACCTTAATAATTCCGCTTTTAACAGTGATGCACTTAACAGACAACTAGGTCTTAGCAAGTCCCAAGCCTATAGAAAAATTTCCTCTTTATTTGGAGTGCCGCCTACTAAATTACTATCTGAATTACGTTTGGTACATGCGACTAGAGTCCTAAAAACTGGTGATAAGACGGTTTCAGAAGTTGCGTATGATTCGGGTTTTAATAGTCCCACCTATTTTACAAGGGTATTTCGAAACAGATTTGATATACTTCCCACTTTGATTGCCAAGTCTAAATTTGACTAACTCCAAAATTTACTTTTAAAATCGCTAGTTGTCTAATTTGTTTCAGCTTTTGGAACAAAACTTACATCTTGAGTTTCTATATCCTTTTATTTTTATAATATGGAAAATTTGGAACATTCCCTTCAATTTCGTTATTGTCATTTGAAGGTTTTCAGGAGTTAGTGCCAATGCAGTCACAACATCAAAAATAAAAATATGAGACAATTTGCAATTTCAATCTTGGTTTTCATCGCCTGCTTTACCACATATGGGCAAGTAAAAGTGAATCCTAACGGCAAGTTCTTTGACTATAACGACACCAAAATTTATTATGAGGATACCGGTACCGGGGAACCCCTGCTGTTGCTGCACAATTTTTTCAATACGGCAGACTGCTGGGAACCCTATATCGAAACGTTTTCCAAACAGTTTAGGACCATTGCCGTAGATATGATGGGACATGGACGTTCTGATATTTATAATAAAGATGATTCAGCTTTTAGACACGGGGAGTATGCAAAGATGATTTTTGCATTGTTGGACTCATTAAAATTAGATAAAGTAAACGCAATTGGAGCGAGTAGTGGGGGCTCCACAGTACTTTATCTTAACGTAATGCAACCCGATAGGTTTACATCGTTGATTACTGTCGGGGGTCACCTCTACTATAGTAAACAAAATAGGGAAGCGATTGCGAAATTAGGAAAGGACCAGTTTAGGGAGTGGGCGATAAACTGGGGTCAAAATCCTGAAAAACAGGAATATTTGGTAAAGACGTTCTGGGAAATGCGAAAACTTTCCGAAGGAGAACCTTCTTTTACTCCGGATAAGTTAAATACCATAACGGCCAAGTGGTTGGTTGTCTTGGGAGATAATGATTTTGTCATTCCGATACAACATGCTTTGGAAATGCACCGAGGCATTCCCAACAGTCGGCTTTGGATCGTTCCTAACGGCGGACATTTGCCGCATTTAGAGCCCGATTTTCAGCCTGAGTTTTTAAGGGTGTCACTTGAATTTTTAACAGGAAAGTGGGATAAGAGAGATTAATTGCACTGGAGCTATCTAAGCAATCTTAAAACCAATTAATAGTAGTAAATAAAAACCAGCGAAATGAAAAATAGTATATTTTTTACCTCCTTAATTTTCCTGCTTGTCACTAATTTTAGTTGTAAGAACAAGCAAAATACCGAAGCTGTAAACACGCTCAAAAAATCTGAAAGAGAATTAAAAACTTTGGAGCTTGATGGATACAAAATCAGCTACATCGATATCGGTAAAGGAGAACCTGTAGTCTTCGTTCATGGCGCGATAAGCGACTATAGAGTGTGGGAGAACCAAATGGATGCGTTCTCGGAAAAGTATCGGGTAATTGCCTTGAGCCGTAGATATGCTTATCCGAATGACCAAACTACAAGCGATTCAAATGATTATTCAGTAAAAGCACATGCGAAGGACCTCCAAAACATTTTACAAAAATTGAATTTGGGGCCGGTCCATCTTGTAGGGCATTCGTACGGGGGGTCTACTTCTTTGGTTGCAACGCTAGAAAATCCTGATTTGGTAAAAAGCCTGATTCTTCTCGAACCCCCAGTAAGTTCCATGTTAGAAAACTTACCGGAAGCGGCCGGATTGGACGAAGAATTTGCGAATAAGGTTGTCATTCCCGCAGCAAAGGCATTTGGAGAAAACAATGAGGAAGCGGCAGTAGCATTATTTATTGGCGGGGTGATGGGAGACAGCCTATATTTTGACAAATCACCTCAAAATGAAAGAGCAATGTGGCTAGCAAATACGACCGAAATCAAGGCGATTGCGTCAGGCGCCGATCTCTTTGAGTCTCTAATGTGCCAAGATTTTGAGGGATTGAAGATTTCAACCCTACTGATAAAAGGGGAGCACTCGCCCAAAAGTTTGAGACTTACCAGTGATGAACTTCATAAATGCATTCAAAATAGCGAACTTAAAGAGCTTCCAAATGCCTCTCATGGTTTACAACATCAAAATCCAGAAGGGTTTAATAAAATAGTTCTTGAATTTATAAAAAGCCATTGAAGCTATGCATAAATAATAAACGACTGGTTACAAGCCGAGACATGGTCGAATTCAACTGTGCTTATTATTATCAAGGTTTTTTTGTGCTTTCGAAAATAGCCGGTAAATAGGCCATTTTTGCGAGATAAATAGCTGTCTTTTCTTCGTGTGATGAATAATAAGACATTAATAAGGTGCCATCTTGCATCACGAATCCTGGATAGCTACAATCTCCAGCGCTGGGTAGCGTAAGCAGTTTTGTTGTTTTGCCGTTTAATTCTACTCTTGAGATTATGGTTTGCTCTTTTGAAGGTAAATATTCCCGCGTCGCACAAAGCATGGTATCATTGTCGAGTATAATCAAGTCAGGACCCCCGAGGCGTGTTTCCAAGGCATTCCATTCCCATTTTTTATAAGGAGGGGCACTTACTCCGATGGCTCCGTTATTACGGCCACCGCGTCGAACAACAGCTATCATTTCACCATTTTTATTGAACCTAAGTGTAGTTTCATTTCCTTCAATGACATCGAAAGTGGTGATGAATTTATAGTTGATGCCATCATTACTGACCATCAATTGTACCGATTTTTCTTTTTTGGGTTGGTAAACTCCCGCATATACTTTGCCCTTGTGCCAGGTGGCTTTCCAGAGCCAGTCCGTTCCCGTTTTTATAACGGGGTCCAAAATAATGTTTTGGGCCTTGGAGAATGATTTTCCTTCGTTATTGCTAAAACTGACCTTTGGTGACATTGATGTTAATTTACCACCGGTATAAACAGATCCCCCAATATTAAGCATGATTCTATTGTCTGGGGTTACCGATAATTGGGGATCCCTATAATCAATTCCTTGTTCAAAAAGGTGAGCCACTGAATGCCAATTTTGACCATCTTCAGAGGCGATTACTCGAATACTTCCATTAATGTCGGATACATGCCCATCACTTTCCCTGAAAGCGGAGTATAAGGTGCCGTTGAAATCGATCAAAGAGGTAAACGCGTTATGTGCCGCCCTGTCCCAAATACGTTCTACAGATAAAATGGCATCATGCTCCGGTGTATTTTGCGCACTAACGATTAGCGGTAGCAGAAGAAAGACAAAAATTTGGAAATGTTTTTTTAAATACGTTAAGGCCATATTGGTAATTTTTAGTTTAAGCTAACAGTTTGTTCATACGCTCGATCGATTGTACCAAGGCGCGAAGCGTATGGTAATTTATCTTCCAGTTGTGGCTCATATGACCCCAGATAGGTACGCCTTTTCGTGTCAATAGCGGAATCCATTCCCCTACTTTATGGTCTATCATCTTGTCGAATACGAACCGGTGCACATTTTCATAAACGGGAAGATATTTGGCTGGTCCGTACTCGATACACGCCTGTAACAAGGCGATGAGCATTTCGGCCTGTTGCCAAAATTCCTTTTCACGATCGGTGACACCACCTGCATGTGAACCTTCGACATAGACACCTCCGAATTCCCAATCGATACCATCTGCCAAAGCATGATCGAACTGGGTTTGAATGATTTTCTTATATTTTTCAAAGGGAATGTCGGCGATTTCAATTGCATGCATAAGCAGCCAGGCAAACTCCACATTGTGGCCATAGCTCGTATTATCTTCCGGTGAAGATTTGATGCCATCTTCCGAAAAACGGTCCCAACCCCAAATGATGTCGAATTTGATTTGTGGCGCTACCTTCCAATCTGCAGTAAACTGTGGGACCCCTGTCAAGTATTTCGGGTGGATTATTTTTTTTGTCAAAACTTCAATAATCTCCAACAGCTTCCTCTTGTGCACTTCTTTGCCGCTACATTCATAGAGGGTAGTGAAAGCTTCCATTAAGTGCATGTGTACATCGAGTGTTTTTCTGTCACCCCCGGCAGCTCCCGGACCTTTGAGTGTCCAATCCCTTTGAAACATTTCAAAATACCCACCATACATGGTATCGGCCCCGTATTTTTGAAGCAGGTCAAAACACTTTTCCGCGTAATAAAGTCCGCGCGGATCGCCCGATGCCAAGGTGTATTCGCAGAAACCATAGATGATAAAGCTGTGACCGTAAATAATTTTTTCATCAATAAGCACATTGCCTTTTCTATCGGTCATCCAAAAAAAGCCTTCATGCTCTTCATCCCACATTTTTTCGATTACAAAATCGACCCCGTGTTTGGCATATGCTAAACATTTTCCATCTCCATAACCTGCTCGGTGAGCAGAAGCAAAACTATAAATACAACGTGCCTGACCAAGCATCGATTTTTCATCGACGCCCGTATCGTTTCCATCTTTATCAAAGTGAGTGATAAATCCGCCGTTGACATCATCTTTGCAGCGATCAAACCAAAAGGGAAGTAATTCTTCGGTTAGATGTTGCTGTACTTCATTTTTCAACTTTAAAATTTTGTCTTTGTAATCGGTCATATATTAAGCTACTTTGTTAGTAAATTTGGGAGCCAACTTATTCTTATTTTAAATTTAAATGAGCGATAATGGCTTCATCTCCGATAATAGCATTTGAAGGACGGGGATTGGCAGTCGTGAAAACTTTTAAATCATCTTCGGGTAAAATGGTAACAAAATCTTCGTGCACCCCATCGGTAATAGTTACATTGCCCAGTTTCAATTTTAGGTGATAGGCCAAAAACATGTAAGCGGCAGCACGTTTCGAGTATCCATAATCATGTTTTTCAGCAGGAAGGTGTACATTTTCAACTTTGTGTTCCGCATTATAGAGTTCGTACACTTTCTGAATATATGGATATTCAACACGCGGCGTATTTCGCGTCCAATCGGACCCGTTCGAAATTAGTAGCATTGGTCGTGGGGCGCATAAGGCAGCAATCTCAACATTATTGGTTTGATGACTGGCACTTTTATGTATGGGCATTCCGCTTTCGCAAACACATCCTCCAAAAAAATGGGCGGAAACCTGAACGGTAGGTACGGCTACCTTAATGCGGTCGTCAATGGCGGTAAGTACAAATGTTTGGGTACCTCCGCCAGACCCTCCGGTCATACCGATTCTTTCCGAGTCGACATCTGGTCGGGAAAGCAGGTATTCCAAGACTCTTTTACTGTTCCATGTTTGCAGCAATAGGGCAATGGGCATTTTGTGGGTTGTCTGGGTTGCTTCGGCGTAGCCCACCATATCATATGCAAATACTATGGCGCCCATTCGTGCCAAGGTGGCGCACCTCGCCTGAACATCTTCTTTTAATCTTTTGTCGGCCATATGACCGTGGGGCGAAAGAATAGCGGCATTTTTAATATCGGGGTTAGCAGGGCTGTACAAATTTCCGGTAATATAAAATCCAGGGAAACTTTCAATCGCTATGTTTTCAACGACATAACCATCAAAAGAATGTTTCCGACCTACTATCGGATTGAAATTGCCCTCAATTTTTGGCATTTGATCCAGTTTCATGCCGGAGATAATACCCGAACGGATAACTTCCGAACGACTTTCCCAAGATGTCAGATCGCTCCATTCCTTAGCAAAATCCTTCATGACCAGATTGGCCTCATCTTCGGTCCAGTATTTACCTGTGCACAACATTTCATTTTGAGCTTGCACGGCTACGGTAATTGCGATGAAAAATAACAGTACTACTTTTTTCATTTGATTCAAATTTTATGGTGTTCCTGTTCGCTGTGGTAAGTCAGTCTATCAATTCAAATAAAATCTAATCTGAAATGGTTGCATTGCATGTTATAACAAATGTATAGCATCGGGTTGGTGGTTTGCTTCCCCTATTTTGTCCATTTTACATTATATATTAACTCTCTTAATTCACGAAAAAAACCTATTTTTATAGGAGTTTGAAATTTGGGACGATACCGTTTCGAAAAGCACTTGGTTGGCTAAAAAGTCTCCATAGCAAAAGAAGTTGTAAGAAACCTGGGTCGACCAATCTTAGGTTAAATGTTTATGCAAATTCAGCAAGATAATTGAAGTATACCGTTCATATTTTCTATTTCTTTGTTTGGCATCGACGTTAGGTTGCGTTAAGGGCTAAAGCCTATAAAGAATCTTTCCATAACCAATACAGAGTTAAATTGTTGATATATAGTTTACAAGATATCAAAAAAAGCATACTTGAAAACGACAGTTTAGTATAACTTATGGGTTGTTTACAAGATATTTCAACGATGTTAAAACTACAAAGGACCTGGTACTCCAGCATATGCATCCATTATTGAATTTAAGTCAGAATATAGAATTATAAAACCGAATTATATTAAATCTAAATTTATTCAGAAATGAAGAAAGGAATAACAAGGAGAAAATTTATTAAAAAAGGTTCTGCCGGAATAGCGGGAGTTTCGATGCTATCGACAAGTGCACTTTCTTACGGAAGAATTCTTGGGTCAAACGATTCCATACAGATGGGAATCATTGGTATTCGTGGAAGAGGGGGCAGCCATATCGAGAACTTCGGTAAAATGAAGAATGTCAGGTTGAAATACCTTGTAGACATCGATGAGAACCAGTTTAAAGACCGATTGGACCAGGTTGAGAAATATGCTGGATATCGCCCGCAGACCGAATGGGATATGAGACGTGTTTTCGACGATAAGGAAGTAGATGCGGTCTCTGTAGCTGCACCAAATCATTGGCACGCACTTTCTACCATTTGGGGTGCACAAGCCGGTAAACACGTTTATGTAGAAAAACCATCTACACACAATGTCTTCGAGGGAAGAAAAATGATAGAAGCCGCAAGAAAATATAATGTCTTGGTTCAGGTTGGTTTTCAAAACCGTTCCATTGCAAATACACAGCGAGCTATCAAATTTATTCGTGACGGAAAATTAGGTGAGGTCTATATGACTCGAGGCCTTTGTTTTAAACCAAGACCGAGTATCGGAATGTATCCTGACGGGCCTATGAAACCTGGCGAACAATTTAAAATGAATGTTGAATCTGGTGGTTTTGAACCGGCATATACCGAGGCTTATCTTAAAAATGTACATTATGATATGTGGATCGGGCCAGCCCCCGAAAGACCTTTCAACAGAAATAGGTTTCATTACAACTGGCATTGGAATTGGGATTACGGCAATGGTGACACAGGTAATCAAGGACCACACCAATTTGATGTCGCACGTTGGGCTTTAGGTAAAGAAGAATTACCAATGCGTGTTAATTCAATGGGTGGATATTTTGGTGAAAAATCTGCACAGAATACACCGAATACTCAAACTTCACTTTTTGAATATGCCGATGGAAAAATTTTAGAATTTGGAACAAGAGGTGTATTCACCAATCCTGAAGGAGTGCTTTTACCGGATATCAATATTACAGGTGGCGGTAAAATATCGGCATCAAGTAAGGCTGCTCCTGTGAAAATTGGGGTAATTGTATTGGGTACCGATGGTTGGATGCAAATTGATGCTGGTGGAAACTGGCAGACCTTTTTCGGAAGAAACAATGAAGCAGGACCGACTTCAGGAGAAAAAGATGATTCGTACGACCCATTGGACTTGACCGGTGGTGGTGGTGGAGAAGCCATTTTCTCTAACTTTATCTCTGCGGTTCGTAATAATGACCAATCGGAATTGACCTGTGATATTGAAACCGGTCATAAGTCGAGTGTGCTTCCTTTAATTGCCAACGTTTCGTATCGATTGGGTAGGGAACTGCGTATTGATGGTAAAGAAGAATCTTTTATTAAAGATAAAGAAGCCAATAAAATGTTGACCAGGGAGTATAGAAAAGGATATGTTGTTCCTGATAACGTTTAGTGTTGAGTAAAATTTTTGAAGTTGATTTTCCCGTTTGAAATCGGTTATCCTACAACCCTGTTTGGGTATTCGATTGATGCGGAAATTCATTTTAAAATAATAGGGGCATAGATTACTATGCCCCTTTCCCCAAAAATTAGTAATAAAATGAGAACTATACCTACAATTTTGGCACTCATACTACTGAGCAGTGCCTGTAAAGAAAAGAATAGAGACATCGCCCAAAATGAGGAAATAACAAAAAACCAGATTACTTTAGAGAATAACGAAACCGATAAAAAGGTTGATGTTCTTGTAGATGGAAAGTTGTTTACCTCGTATTTATATGCCGATGATATTTCCGTTCTTAAAAAAACAACCCTATATCCGATTATTGCGGCAAACGGGGAAGCGGTCACTCGCGGATATCCTCTTGCAACCCGGCCCAATGAAAGAACCGACCACCCGCACCATATTGGGGCGTGGTTTAACTATGGAGATGTAAACGGACTGGACTATTGGGGCAACTCCGATGAAATCAAAACACCTAAGGAAAAGCTGGGCACTATTCGACACGATAAAATAGTAAGCCTTCGAAATGGAAATGAAAGTGCGACCTTGGTGGTGAGCGCAAATTGGCTAAAACCTGACGACAATATCTTGATGAAAGAGGAAACCAAGTTTATTTTCTATGCAGAGGACGGTAAAAGAATAATTGATAGAATTACAACATTTAAGGCTCTTGAGGAAACAGTTTGGTTCAATGATACCAAAGAGGGAATGTTCGCTATACGAACGGCTAGGGAATTGGAACACCCCAGCGACGGCCCTGTCACCTTGAGTGATGCAAATGGTAATAAAACAGATGTCCCTGTTACCGACAACACGGGGGTTAGTGGCCAGTACTTGAGTAGTGAGGGCGTTACGGGCACCGATGTTTGGGGAACTAGGGCCAAATGGATGGCGCTTTCGGGCACCATCGATAAAAAAGATGTTACGTTGATGATTATGGATCAGCCTCAAAATGTAGGCTATCCAACTTACTGGCACGCCAGAGGGTACGGGTTATTCGCTGCAAATCCGTTGGGGCCTAAAGCCTTCACCGATGGTAAGGAAGAGCCACTTAATTTTTCCCTCAAACCGAATACTGAAATTACTTTTACATACAGGATTGAAGTCTTGGATGGTAAAAAGAGCAAAGCACAGTTAGAGGGTGAATATGACAAATTTGTACGTCAATAAAAGAATCAAAACAGAAGCATTACCTTTTCAAAAATTTTTGGGATTATTGAGGAATCCGGGAAGTTAAATTCCTGCAATGGCTTTTGTATTAAGTAGGTTGTGATTTATCCTTATTTCGTAGTGTTTTCAAGAATAATCACCGATGGACTTTCTGTCAACCATCTCTTGCTTAATCCTGTGGTATCCCCCTTTGCCAAAAAAGAAACAAAGGAACCGAGTGCAAGATCAATATCGCCATCGTCATCCATATCTTCGGCATCCATAACGATCCACCTTCCATTTGTGGCTTCGGGAAATGAAAAGGCGTCAAAAGTTAGATCCCCCTTGTTTTCCAAATACACAAAACTTTCTTCGGGGTAATTCAGATAATCGGGGAAATAAGAAATCGCAGCTATATCTAAATCGCCATCGAGGTCATAATCGCGGGGCATCGCTTTGTAGGCACCGTTCTGTTGATAAAAATAGGCCTGATCAAAATTAAGCTTACCGTCATTAAGAAAAATATAGACTCCATGGTAATCTTTTAAAATTGGAGTTTTATCCGCATTATCACCACAGACATAAACTATGTCATCGAATCCGTCGTCATTAAAATCGGCCATTTCCATATACAGGGATCCGTAAAGTGGTAGGAACGAGAGTAGCCGTTTTTCTCTGAAGGTACCATTCCCTTGATTTTCATAGTAGAAAATACCTTCGTTACCCTGTGCCATCAGCACAAAAATGTCATTCAGGCCATCATCGTTGTTGTCTTTGATAATAGCGGTAATCGCACCGGGATTGTTGTTGAGCGTGTTCGCGGTGTAGCTATCATTCCCCTCATTTTTATACCATACCAATTTCCCCGTTAAATCCCCATATTCACAGGCAACGATATCTTCCAAACCGTCGTTGTCCAAATCGCCATAGGCCATGGCTACTGGGCGTTGTAGATTAGGAATAATGACGCGCTGATTCGTCGCTTTTTTTTCTTCTTTGTTAGGAGTTAGTTTTCGAACCATACCGTGTGACAAATCGTTGGGAAATAAATTCCTCCCCATCGTTGTTAAAAATAGGGTATCCGATTTTTCGTGGTAATCGATAGGGGAGCCATCTAACATCACGCTGTGATCAAGCTTGAGATCTGGGGTGAGGTAGGTTAATATATTATTTCTGGTTTTACCATCACCAAATATTACACCTCGATTTTCAGGTAGAATTTTTACCAAGGAAGTAAGTGGCGGTCGATTGTTATATAATGCCTCCTTATACTCAAAGGATTTTAGTCCGATTTTGATTTTTTTATCATGTACCGGAGTCCCGATCGAGTCTGGAGCATTTGCTACGTAATAATCTATCAACTTTATCCAATCAGCTTTCGCCAAAAGCGGTTCTTCGGGAAAAATGTTGGCATTTTGAACAACGGCCTTGTTTGGCGGTGGACCAAAAATGCTATCGGGCTGCTTGTTTCCATTATATATGCCCAATCGGTTTCCCATTGCCGGAAGCACATCGGCTTCCCACATAGTTTTCGATAGGTAGGAGGGAGGGACAAAAGCATGACATCGGGCGCAGTGTATTTCCGCTAATTGCTTGCCAGAAAGACCTGAAACTAGGAGGTCTTCTGTGGGATTCTTTTTTGATTCATTTTTTCCGACACATGAAAAAAGTAGACATACCACTAACGATAAAGGAATAAGTTTCTTCATAAATCCGGACTTCGCGCTTACCGATTACAAACGTAAGTATAATCCTTTATATTATTCCCATAAAGCGGGGCATAAGCACTGTAAGCTCGATAATGTCGTCTTCTTTTATCGGTGCATGCAGAAGACCGATTCATACGCCATTCCGATGAAACGATTATACTCTTAAAAAGATTTTGTTCTTGTATAAATAATAGAGGAAAAGCCATTCCAATGTGATTTTCCCCAAAGTAAATATAACATCGCCATAGTCTCCTGCGGGATTTGCCACAAAGCCGAGCAAAAATTCGGATGCATGCCAGAAATCGATGATTTTCACTCCCATGTATATGGTTATGGAATTCAATCCAATCACCCGGAAGAAGAAGGTCCAATTGCGCCATTTGAGTACATCGATAACGTAGTAGAACAAAGCCATCAGAATAAAACTAATACCCGCCGTCAGCATATTAAATGTAACAGTCCAAATATTCTTTATGATCGGATATACGGGTGAAAGTAACAGGGCCAGAATTATGAGCGGAATGCCGATACCAATCAGTACGCCGGCTTTTCTTTGCTGTGAAGTTGCTTTATCGCGAAGAATAAAGCCTGCGAAGGACCCAAATAATGTGATTACCGTGGCCGATACAATAGAAAGTATTCCTTCCGGATCATAGGTATCATAAATCAATCTACCGGGCAAAAATGTCTGGTCTATCCATGCATTGATGCTCCCTTCGGGAGTGATTACACCTGCCCCAAACCCTGGCACAGGGGTGAAAAGTTGTAAGATGGTAATGCCGGCCATAATGCCGATCAACCAAAATATTCGCGCCTTGATGCTTTTGGTATATAAAACAATGACCGAGGCAAAAAAATACCCTATTCCGATTTGCGACAATACACTTAAATAGCGCAAATCTGAGAATCCATTCTTTAAAGCGCCGTTATAAATGAGTCCGAAAATGACCAATAAGACCATTCTTTTAAAAACCTTCTTGAGTAATTCCGGTTTTCCTACGCCTTTTTCCAATTTACTGATCAGAGCAAACGGTATCGCTACCCCAGATATAAACATGAACAGCGGAAATATTAGGTCTTCGAAGCGAAACCCTTCCCATGGCACGTGATGCATTTGTTCCGCAAGCACTTCGACCCATCCCCATCCTGTGGCCTTGGCAAGTGCGCTCAGCAACGACCCCCCACCTATAATCCATAACATATCAAAGCCACGTAGCGTATCTAAAGAGAACAACCGCTCTTTGGTGTCGGAATTCAGTTTTTTTTCCATATTCATGTATTACGATTTACCGAAAAATATAACCAATACCCTGTTTCTAAACGGCATCATATCGGTAGGTAACCCACTATTTTTTTGAAGTTTGGGTGCTGCCTTACGAAATAGGGGTTTGAACGATTTAAATTTAGACTTTCAAAACTTGAATTGATTCAAGCTTTTTGACTTTTGTACGTTATAAATTGACGCAGACTGCCATAATTTCAAGCTATTATAAAAAATAGGTATGAAATGCCACTTTTGAAGTTACTTTTCATTGTGATATCTAAAAAGGCCTTTCTCGGTCATTTTAGCGGTTTCAAAATTTGCGACGTGCAATAAAAAACGGCAAAGCCCTAAAACATGACCACCGTCTTTAGACGGTGGTTTTTAATGTTAAATAAAGGCTATGTGACCACATTTTGAAGCATAAGACGGTCTCCTCAAAATCTGAATGGGAAGTATACTATTTTATCCCATATAGCGGTCCATAAGCTTGGCAAGCTCTATAGTCTTGTCCTTCTTTGTCTGTACCGAATGATGACCATAAAGCGGGTCTAAAAACATCGCTTTCAGCTACATTATGCATATTTACCGGTATTCGTAGCATCGAAGCCAAGGAAATCAAATCGGCACCAATATGACCATAACTTATGGCGCCGTGATTGGCACCCCAATTGGCCATTACCGTATAGACATCTTTAAAAGCACCTTTACCGGTAGTAATGGGTGCGAACCAGGTCGTTGGCCAGGTAGGGTTGGTTCTATCGTCCAATGTTTTGTGCACATCATCATCTAAAACTACGGTCCAGCCTTCGGCTATTTGTAAAACCGGTCCGACACCTTTGACCAAATTGATACGGCACATGGTCACGGGCATTTCCCCATCCGTCTTGAATTGGGAAGAATAACCGCCACCTCTAAAATATTCTTTAACCGCTTGTGGCCATAGGGTAGCATCCAAACATTTTTTGGCTTCTTGTTCGGTAATTTCCCAAAAAGGTTTCATTGCTGGCGCTCCCGCTTCATTTCGCTGTTGGGCCGTGGCATCCAAGGTCGTGGATCCTGAATTGATCAAATGGATAATACCGTCTTTTGCTTTTCCTGTCAACTCTTTTCCGGTGACTCGTTTTACTGATTCAGGACTCCAGTATGTTCTCACATCGGAGAAAATTTGGGCCGTATTGGTCAACAAATGTCCGAAAAGCATGGAGACGCCGTTCAGACTATCATTTTCGGTGGCGACCATAAAGGCCTGACGTATTCCGTTCCAATCGAAAGAGGAATTTAATATGGCTTCGGGAAAATCTCCGTTCGGCATATGATCGGTCCATTGCCGTTGGCCTTGAAAACCTGCCGCTATGGCATTTCTTCCAAAAGCTTCTTCACCATGCCCCATTTCCTTTAATTTTGGATTTCCGATCATAAGGTCACGGATGATCAAGGTCATTTTAACGACAATTTCCCATTCCCATTCCTTCCGTTTCTTGTCTCCTTTTAGCGCTTCAATATTGTAATCTTTTCCTTCTTTACAATTTTCATACGTCCACTGCAACGCTTTTTCGTACTCCTCTTTGTCATAGATTTCCTCTTCGATTCTCCGTGTAACCTCGGTTTGATCTACAAATTCGGTACGCATGCCCAAATAATCGTGAAAGAAATTTTGATCGACCATCGATCCTACGATGCCCATGGAAGAATAACCAAGTGACAGGTATGATTTGCCTTTCATTTGGGCAACCGCCAAACCGGCCTTTACAAAGCGTAGAATTTTTTCTTTGACATCGTCATGAATTTCGGTATCTCCAGTATCTTGTACTTCACGACCGTAAATACTGAATGCGGGTAATCCTTTTTGGGCGTATCCTGCCAAGGCTGCTGCAAGATAAACGGCCCCAGGGCGTTCGGTACCGTTAAATCCCCAAATTGCCTTTACCGTATTAGGGTCGGCATCCATCACTTCAGTGCCATAGCACCAGGCGGGGGTAACGGTCAAAGAGACGGTAACGCCTTCGCGCTCAAACTTATCGGCACATAATGCTGCTTCGGCAACACCTCCGATATTGGTATCGGCGATAACACATTCCACTTTTTCGCCACTGGGAAACCTTAAATTTTCTTCAATCAGCTTGGCGGCATTTTTAGCCATTTCCATGCATTGTGATTCCAGCGATTCGCGAACCCCTCTTTCACGCCCGTCAATTACGGGTCTAATTCCCACTTTTGGTAGTCTACCTATTAATCGGTTTGCCATTTTGTTCCTGTTTAAATTTTATGAATTGTTTTTATGCGTTGATTCCGTTTTGTTCCATTAATAAATTCCCCATTTTAAAAGGAAATATATATTGGAATTTTAACTTAAATAACGAAAATATAGCTAAATAAATAAATCGTGTGACAAAATACCATGGGTTTTGAACAAAATATTATAATCGGTTTTTTTTAAAAAGAGATATATTTGTTTATACAGGCGTAGCCAAGTAATCTACGCAGACAAGTACCGCTTTTTAACCATCGAAATACACTGTTTTTTTCATTCTATTTCTTTTTTCAATCATCCCTTAAATTTTTTTATATGTCACAATGTAAGCCAATGAAGCAACTAATTGTAATTATTTTTCTTGTGCAGGTATCCATTTTCAAATTGAGCGCACAAGAACAGCAAAAAATCGCCTTTGGCCCATATATCCAGCAGATGAGCATGGAAGATGCAGCGGTCACTTGGTCTACGCTTGAGGGCGAGGTCATCGTTACCGATGGCAATGGAAAAAATGATACCATTCGCGATTATAAGCAGCATAAGGTTTATATGGCAAATTTGGAACCCAATACGACCTATTCTTATGATGTGCTCAATGATGGCACGGATGAAGGCAAAGGCACCCTAACGACCTACCCGGAAAAGAGTGTTCCTTTTAATTTTGTGGCGATTGGGGATACCCGTAGCAGAAATAATGTCCATAAAAAAATTATAGAACAAGTACAGAAGGTCAATCCGAGGTTTATTGTGAATTCCGGTGATTTGGTTGCCAATGGACTTTCTATGAAGGACTGGGAGTCCTTTTTTGAAATCAATGAAGATTTTATGCGGAATACACCGTACTATCCCGTGTTGGGAAACCATGAGAAGGATTCTCCCTATTATTATGACTTTTTTGATTTGCCGAATAACGAGCGCTATTACTATTTTACCGTAGGGGACGCTTTATTTGTAGTGTTGGATAGTGAAGGGTTGCGCACCACCATTCCCGCTTTTACCTCCGATGAAATGAAAGATGCCTATTGGCACGAATCGGGAATTGATTATATGAAGACCCAAAAAAAATGGCTTGAAGAGGTGTTGAAATTGAACAGACAGGCAGGGTTTATTTTTATTTTTCAGCATTTGCCACTGTATAGTGTAAAGAAAAGCCGCGTAGCGGAATCAAAAATGGTACGTGAATTTTGGGGCGATATTTTTAAAAGGCACGGGGTGCAAGCCTTTATAAATGGGCATGACCATCATTACCACCATGCGAAGGACAATGGCGTTCACTTTATTACTTCTGCCGGAGCCGGGGCGCCGTTGTACGATATCGACGCCGTACAACCCGAAACGGTAAGCTATAAGAAAATCGAGCATTTTATGAATATTGAGGTCAACGAAAAAGATGCGGTGTTGCATGTCATCGATATTGATGGAAACGAATTCGATACTATAAAAGTCAAACGAAGAAAGACCAAATAAGTTCCTACAGAATTGCCGATTTAACCGCCAATTTTAGAATATAACATGAAGAAACAATTATATCCCCTTAAAGGTATCGTGACGGTATTGAATACGCCTTTCACAGAAGGGGATACTATTGATTTAAAGGCCTTGAACGGCAATGTAGCCGAAGCCTTAAAAGCTGGCGTTGCCGGTTTCTTGGTGCCTGCAATGGCCGCGGAAGTCTATAAATTATCGGAGCAGGAGCGCTTAAAAATGGTCGAAGCCGTTTTGGAAACGGTGGGTGGCCGCGTACCCGTTATCGCAGGTGCCGGGGAAACGGACCTGCACAAGAGTAAAAAGTTGTTAAAGGCGTATCTGAATATGGGGTGCACCAATGTGCTGTTTCAAATTCCCTTTGAAAACGAAGCTCAGTTTCGGAAGCACTTTATGGAATTGGCCGATCTCGACCCCAAAATGATTATGCTGCAAGATTGGGATGCTTCGGGTTATGGACTCAAAGACGAATTGATCTGTGACCTCTTTGAAAACATTGAAGCTTTTCGTTGCTTAAAAATTGAAACCGTTCCTGCGGGGGTGAAATATTCCCGGATTTTGGAATTGACCCAAGGTAACTTACATATCAGTGGGGGGTGGGCGGTTTCACAAATGATGGAAGGGCTTCAAAGGGGAGTGCATGCCTTTATGCCGACCGGAATGCATTTGATATACACTTCCATTTACCGTCTTTTCGAGACCGGGAAACAGAAGGAGGCCGAACACTTGTTTTTGCAAATACTACCCGTTTTGGCATTTTCGAATCAACATTTAGACATTTCAGTGCATTTTTTTAAACGGTTGTTGTACCGGCAAGGTATTTACCCGACACCGAATGTGCGGAGTCCCGCGTTGCCCTTTGATACACTGCACCAAGCAATAGCGGATAAGCACATTGCGCATGTGCTGCAACTGGAAAAAAGACTGGCACATGATAATTCAAAAGCTTAAAAAGCCTTTGTGGAATTGATTTTTTAAATTACCAGCATGATAACTACCGTAATTTTTGATATGAATGGCGTCATCACCGATGATGAAGACCTGCATGAGCTGGCTACCCAAAAAGCGTTTAAAAAAGTCGGGTTGAAAATTACTCCCGAAATCTATCGCCAGTATTGTCTTGGCCGAACAGATGCGGCCGCCTTTGTTGATTTGATTCGTGACTTTCAGCTCAAAAATCAGAGCGTAACTTCGCTCATTGCCGATAAATCTGTATTGTACCAAGCCCTTATCGCCGATAATTTAAAGGTGTATCCCGGGGTGGTTGCATTGATCGAACGGCTGTATCAAAAATATACCTTGGCGTTGACGACCAGTTCTACAATTAAAGAAGTACAAACGGTGGTGGACCAATTGCAACTAGAAAATCGTTTTCAGGTGGTAGTGAGCTCTGAAGATGTCAAGCGGGGCAAACCAGACCCGGAACCTTATGTACTGACCGCTGAAAAGCTGGGCGTAAAATGCGAGGCCTGCGTGGTGATTGAAGATTCGGAAAACGGGGTACGGTCGGCAGTCGCTGCCGGAATGCTATGTATTGCCATACCCAATACCGAAAACCGCAATAAATTAACGGATGCCCATTGCATCATTAACGACTATTCGGAAATTACCGATACTTTTCTACAAAACTTGGGGTAAACTATGGTTAGGGTTCTTATTTATTAAGATATATTACCTTAGTTGTATAGTGTGTATATGATCAATGATTATATACAATTATTGCCATTCATTGTAAGGAAACCTTTCCTTCAGAATCAGCCGATGGACAAATGGAGGCTATGAGAATGGGGAAAGGGATTTTGAAGAGCAAAACGCATAACTTCCCACTTGGACGGAATTAAATACTGACAACACAACAGTCGATTTTTTTTTTGATATGTGCAAAAACATCCATAGGGACTTTTCTATCACACAGAATAGAAAAAAACGGTACGCAAGAGGACAAGGTATAACCTTCTAGAACTGTTTTCTTGCTCTTCTATTCCTACTACTTCGAAAGTTCCTACCTCTATTGTTAAAGTGAGCTACAATAGTCCAAAGTAAAGCAACTGCAATAACTGAAGCCATAGCAATATTTAAACCATTTGTATTTTTTATAAATTCTTGTAAATCCATACAATGAATATACTGAAGATTTTGTCAAATTAAAAGGCAATTTATTGATTTATTATAAAATACAAGCTCTTACTCTATTGGAATTGAAAACCTTATGGAAGAATGAACCAGCCTAACTCAATCGATATCTGTAAAAGAATAAATTGAATCTAAATTGAGTAAAAAAACAACGAAATGGCAACAAAGATGGCTATAATTAATCCAGACTTGCGCCTTATCCGGCAAGGTCTATGTATATTTATAGAGACATAAAATTTTAGGTCCCGAAGCGTTTGGGTTCGATTTGGACAGAAAAAGAAAAAACAAAAAGCCTTTGCTACTGGAAATGACAGAACTGTTAGCGGTTCTCTGCTCCGCACTACACATAGCTCGGGAGTTTCCAATTATATGAAAAAACTTTTATTATATTTCTTTATTTTCAGTCCCATGATTATTTGTTCTCAAAATTCTCAAATAAAGGAAATTAAATTTGAAGGAAAAAGCACCGAGGAAAACAAGTATATTGAAATACTGAAATTGAAAGACCGAAATGCATTAATTATTCAAATTGGTTATTCTAGTTATCCGATAAAAGGACTGGATTCTGATCTTATTGTTTATCTGAATAATGGACAGGTAAAATTATATAAAGTTTCTGAATCTGTTGGATCCGAATTAAAGCCTAAAATAAAAAGAGGGAGATTAAAAAAAAATGAATATTCTCGGTATTGGAAATTTTTAAATACTTGTATAAGCAAAGAAAAATTTAAAATCGATAAGGCCAAACTAAATTTGGAGAATAAAGAAAATACAACCTTGCCGCTAGCTATTTCTGCGGGTCAAACTTACCACTTCAGACTACATCAAAATAAAAAATATACAATTTATAGCAGTTTCGCTCCTAAAATATATATTTCCCTAAAGTCTCAAGGTTTTGAGGAAATGCAAAGGCTAGTGGATTTGATGGAAGGCTTTAAAAATATGATTAATAAAAACTAAGGGTAAAAACGCTCATGATTCAGCTTTACCTCTTTGCTATTTTACAAAATACTAACTTTAAGCTAGCTTGATTTCAAACTTGAAAAATCTTGCCGGTTTTCCAAGCCGAAATCATTGCTTAGCCGTAGGGCAACATTTAAAAGTTAAACATGATTGAAAAACTAGGTAAAAACCTAACGCATCTATTTTTAAAATATATGCCAAATGCATTTGTTTTTGCAATACTCTTAACTTTTATAACCGCTCTTGGAGCTTTTCTTTGGTTAGGCACCTCACCAATAAAAATCATTATCTCATGGTATGATGGATTTTTTGATTTATTAGGGTTTGCGATGCAAATGGTTTTAATTATTATTACTGGATTCAGCATCGCATTGTCGCCTATAATTAAAAGAGGAATCGATTCCGTTGCTCGACATATTAATTCTCCAAAACAGGTATATTTTTTAGTTGTTTTAATCGGTTTATTATTAACCCTTGTAAGTTTTGGATGGATAGTGATTACCTGTGTTTTAGCAAGGGAGTTGGCATTACGAGTTAAAAAGGTTAACTATCCTTTTTTGACTGCGTGTGTTTATATTTCAGGTGGTGGCTGGGTTTCAGGGTTATCAAGTTCGATTCCTTTACTTTTAAATACAGAAAATAATTTTTTGATCAAATCTGGTGTATTGGCCGAAGTTATCCCAACCTCTTATACTTTGGGGTCAATCTTAAATATTACAATGCTTGTTACCCTGCTTATTGTAACGCCATTAATTTTACTTTTTCTTCGACCTAGGAATGCAGATAATAAAGAAATAACAAATTTAATGATCGGTAAAGAAACCTCAAATACTCAAACTATAAAAGAAGAGGCTTTAAGTTTAAGATTGCCATTTAAATCGTATTCTGACAACTTGAATAATAGTGTGATCCTTCAGATGATCGTGGTTGTAATGGGCTTCGTTTATATATTTTATCATTTTATGACTAAAGGATTTGATTTGAATCTTAATATCATGATTTTCATTTTCCTTATTCTCGGTTTATTGCTGCATAAAACACCAATGCGTTATGTTATTTCAATGAAACGAGCAAGTAGTAATATTTCTGGAATATTATTTCAGTACCCTTTTTATGCAGGTATTATGGGTATTATGTTATATACAGGGTTAGGTGAAAAACTTGGACAAGTATTAGCATCGCAAGCGAGTGTGAGTTCTTATCCTTTTTTCGCTTATTTAACCGGGGCCATTGCCAATTTTGCAATTCCATCTGCCGGAGGTGAATTTGCCGTGGTTGGTCCAAGTATAATTAATGCCGTAAAAGAAATAGGTGTAGGATTACCTGCAGAAGAAATTACTGCAATGATTGCAAGAGCCTCTCTATCTGTGGCGTATGGAGAAAGCTCAAGTAATATGTTACAACCTTTTTTCTTGTTACTTGTATTGCCAATAATGGCAAAAGGTATTAAAATACAAGCACGTGATATTATGGGCTATTTGGTTTTACCTTTCATCATCCTTTTCATCATTCAATCTGTTTTAGTTTCTTTCTGTCCGCTTTAATATAATCTTATTAAAAAAGGACGATAGTATTTTTACAAAAACAAAAAACGATTGCCCAACACTGTATAAATTTATTGCTAATGTAAGCCTACTTAAGAACCTCGGAGCTTCGGAGTTCTATTTGGTTTGTATTTGCTAAATTAGATGCTGAACCACGTAACTAACCATATACAAACACTTAGGTACAATGAAAAATGTGTTTCACACGATTACACTTATTTGATTAAAACATAATTCAAGATATAGATGTTCTCATACCTTTCTAAACCACTATACCTGACATTTGCATTTTTTCTTTTGACAGTTTTGTCGCTTTTGATTTTTGGTAAAGACCAAGCTGAAAGTTTGTGGAACATTGGAGGTATTGTTTTTGGTTGCTATATAATCTTCAGTTCTATACTTATTTTATTTAAGGATTCGGGGTGGGGTTACTTTTTTTCAATTTTAGGGTATTCTATATTATATCTCATTTTTACCGGCATTTTAATTCAAATAACAATTCAGGTCAAGCAGATTCCAGGTTCTAATGAGTCTGCCATGGTTTTCTTGATTATACTATTTCATCCTATTCTTCTGCTTATTTTAAAATTAATCAAATGGTTGTTTTCAACACTTTCACAAAAATGAAACTAAAAGACTAAATAACAGCGGTATAAATCTGCGCTCTTAAATAGAAGCGACTTATTTACGAGCATTTGCTATCTTAGTTGTACAGTGAGTATATAATCAATAATCATATACGCTTGTTGTAAGTAATATAATTTATGATGAAAAAGAATGTTATCTACTATTTCACGCTGCTAGTTTTCTTTAGCTATCATCATGATTCTATTGCTCAAAATCAAGATC
>NZ_FNGV01000030.1 GCF_900103215.1 Kriegella aquimaris | reverse complement strand
AGAATTTGAGATAAAGAATGGACTTTTCTACTTGCCCAAAATGTTTGCTAACGGTCTAGTATAAGAAAAGTAGGGCGGTTGTAAGCGATACTTTTCGGATTAAGCTAAAGCCAATTTTTTAAATTTTGTTAATTATCTTTTCTCTTTTTAATTATACCAAATTTAAAAATTTGGCGACTTTGCAAATACACACAGACCTTTCGATTAAGCACTTTTTGCCCTATTTTTTTTATACATTGTTGTGGCTAGTGCTTTATTCTCCATTCGGAATATTTTTATCTTTACAATACTTTTCAATTTCCGAATCATTCTCAAAATAACCATCACAAAATTCATCAAGTTCTTTTTCAGTCGATTTGTAATAACGCTCTTGAGCTGTCATTAATCTGTCGGTTTGCTCAATGAATTGTTCAAATTCCTTATTGATTTTACATAGTTTGTCGATTGTCTTAAAATCGAGGTCTTTGTAAATTGCTGGGAATAATATTTTACTTTGATATGGATTAGCATTTAGTTCAATTATTCCAATTCCGAACGATTGATTTAGTCTTTCCATTTCGTCCGACAAGCTATCGCTAAATTCAAATGCTACTAAATATCCATAATTCGCCCAACTTGAATTTGAAACTGCTTGAAAATAGGCTTTTTTCAATTCCGTGTCTGAGTTAATTTCCTTTTTTAATTCGTAAGAACTTAATTTAAAGGTGTCAACCCTATTAATTGACTTTAAGAAATTCTGACTGACTTTGGTTTGCAAATTCAAAAATTTAACTCCGACCATATCTGGATGTGTCCAAATTTGGTTGCTATCTTTTCCGTTTTTTGAATGTTCGTGGAATATTGTTTTTGAATATATTTTGGTATTCTTTAAATAACTACTCAAAAGCCTGTGTAAATCTCTTTCGTTATATGATTTGGCTTTTACTTTAGGAAGTTTAACAGAAGTCGTTTCGGTTGAGCCTGATAAGATTTCAATTCCAATATCTTGTTCATTTTTGGTCAGGTAATAAGCATATGAACCTCCTTCTTGTTTTATTCTTTTAACACGAGAATCTCCATTTCTTATAAAATCTCCTAAAAGTGCAGAAATTGTCGCAGGTGGCGTTTTTGCAGGACCAAAGTCATAATATCCATTTTTAATAATATGGTCGTGAACTTCCATATAGTTTGTCAGTCCGTTTATATCGTCAAGACTTTTTAAAATGGCTTCTTTTATTGTCATATTTTTAATTCATTTTCGGTGGTTTCTCGCATTAGCCACAACGGTTTAGCTATAAACAGTACGGGCGCAAACTAGCGTTTGCTTTCCGTCATGCACATAGCGAAATCTTTTGGTTTTCTTTTTTTCTTTGTCCCCTAAAAAGCAAAATCCGAAAGATTTTTCGGTCTTTTTAAAAATACGCAAACCTTTCGATTAAGCCTGAAGCCCGTATTGTTTATAGGTTGTGTTGTAACACGTTATTTTAGAACGTTAAGGGTAATGCAAATCCTCCGCCAAAAAGCCCAACGGATTTGTTCATATAGGTCGCAGGTTTGTATTCCGTTAAATTTTCTAATAGTTGACTTATTAATTCTCTTTTGTCCTCAGGAACGTCTCCACGTATTTTGGTTTTTAATTTTCCGTTTATATCAACATTTAATAGAATACTTGCTCGTCCTTTAATTCGTTTTAGTTCTTTAGAGTTTTTTATTTCCGCTCTAATTAATTTCATGTAATTGGGGTTCAGCTCCTTTTTGTTGATTATGAGGGGAATAAATTCATCCTTGTATAGAAATTTTGGAAGTTCATCGACATGGAATAAAAACATTTTTTCAGAGTACTTAAGTTCTCCGCATTGTTCTATAATCAAGTCATACGCTTCAAAGTCGCCCAGAGAATAAGATTTTTGGAGTAGTACACATGCCCGAGATTTATTTCCTAAATTCAATTCAGTTCCTGCCAAGTTATAAATAGCGTCTTTATTTGTTGAATCAATTTTGATTATGGATTCGTAGTTGATTTTTGCGTTTTGAAAATCCGAATTTTGATAAGCATCGTTGCCCTTAATTAAGAGTCTTTCAATTTCAGATTCCTGTCCAAATAAAGGGCAGATTGAAATTAGAATAATTAAGATTAGGTATTTTTTCATAATGTGTTACAACGGTTTGGCTAAGGTTCGCTGCTGTGGTTCGTCCGCAGGACAATCCAGCCGAACCTAAAGGTAGCTTTTTTGCGCGCGATTTCCGTTTAGGAAAGCCGCAAGCAATGAACTTTAGCCGTTGTTACCAATCGTTTTTTATAACTCTAAGACTCCAGAAATTAATTCTTGATATTCTTGAGCCTTTCTGTCGAACCTGTTCTTAATAATAATCCATAAAGAAATTCCAAATATTAAGAATATTCCGCCAATTGCGTAGATAGAGGTGTTGTTAATTATTCCTGAAATCATTGCAATTAAAAGTCCTAAACCAAATATTATGTTTGTAAACACTACCAATACCATTAAAAAGTGCTGAGTAAATGAAATTTTTACGTCTGTCACATTTTCAATATTAGTTTTTAATAATTTTCCATTAACGATAATATTATTACTAAATATCAAATACCAAGCATAGAGAATCCGTTTCCGAATTTTAAATGTTATTGAATTATTTATGCTCTCATCCATATTAAATACAAATCCGTTAGCAGGTCCAAGGGCGTCTTCTAATTTCGCACTAATCTCTCTAGGATTACTTTTTACCTTAAAATTCCATTCTTTCATAATATCGTTTTAAATGTTTGGTAACGTCTAAGCTATGGCAAGTAGGGCAGGTACTGGGCACAGACCTTTCCGTTTAAACCCTTAGCCAAAGCTTTTGTATTTTGTTTTATCTTATTTTTTCTAAAAGCCAAATCTAAAGATTTGGCGAACTTGGCAAACACCCCCAAACCTTTAAATTCAGC
Organism: Kriegella aquimaris; assembly: GCF_900103215.1. Lineage (GTDB taxonomy): Bacteria > Bacteroidota > Bacteroidia > Flavobacteriales > Flavobacteriaceae > Kriegella > Kriegella aquimaris. The sequence continues at coordinate 970 of NZ_FNGV01000030.1, read as the reverse complement.
ACTTACCGCCCTATTTGCTATAGGTATTGTTGTAAAACGTACTTTTTTACACTTCGATTGAAATCGTAACTTTTCCGCCAAGACCTTTTTCCACAATTTCGTAAAGCGTTTTCAAGGTCAGATTGCTGCCGTTGTTTTCTACTCGTGAAATATACGTCCGTTTTTTGTCTACTAATTCGCCCAGTTGTTCCTGCGTAAGGTTTTTTTCTTCCCGTGCATTTCTCAAAAGCAAACCTATTTTAAAAGACTCAAAATCTCTTTCCAATCCGTCCCTACGTTCCGTTCCTTTTTTTCCATAAACAGTGTCCTTGATTTCTTTCCAACTCTTGGTGTCCATCTTATTTGTTTTTGTCTTCATAATATGAATTCATTAGTCCGACCGCTTTGTCGATTTCTTTTTTTGGTGTTTTCTGCGATTTTTTGGTAAATCCGTTCAAGAGTATTACCAATTTTCCTTTGTCGAAAAAACAGAAGACTCTCCAAATGTCCGAGCCTAATTTTATTCGGGCTTCGTACAGTCCTTTTGTTCCGACAAGTGCTTTCAGATAAGTGGAGGGAACTCTTTCATAAGTCTCGATTATTTCGATTACTTTAAATATCTTGTCCTGAACCTTTTTCGGTTGTTTGAGCAAGAATTCTTCGAAATACCCTTTATACTGGATAACTTCCCTTACTTTTTCCATCACCCAAAGGTAACTTAAAAGTTACTATTTTCAAAATATTATGTTGAATTTAGTTTGGTCTCTTAAATTTGGTAGTATGTTTTACAACGGTCTTGTATATGAAAAGTAGCGGATTTTAGTAACTAACTTTTCGGATTATAACTGACCTTTAATTTATTCATTTTGTTTCGATTAAGCGATTAAACCGCTATTTTTTATAGCATCGATGAAAAAGCAGTAAGTCGAGTATCTTTAAAATGAACGAAAAATTAAAGATATGATTACTCAAATTACTGCTGTACCGAAGT
>NZ_FNGV01000010.1 GCF_900103215.1 Kriegella aquimaris | reverse complement strand
ATCCTGGGCAACGAGGAAGATGCCGAAAAACATTTCGGGATCCATCCCGAGGGCCTTGACGTGCACAAGCACGGCAGCGAGGTAAAGGCCGAGGCCTTTCTATCGGTCTGCAAGCAGATGATGAAAAAGTTCCCGAAGGCGAAAAAGGTGATCACCACCTTGAGGGGGTCCATTTCAGCATCGCACAATACCTGGGCCGGCGTACTTTACGATGGTGAGAAGATGTACGAGACCCGGCAGTACCAGATCACCGATATCGTCGACCGCGTAGGTGGGGGCGATTCCTTTATGGGCGGCCTGATCTACGGCCTGCTGCAATACCCCGACGACGACCAGAACGCGCTCGACTTTGCCGTGGCGGCCTCTTGTCTGAAGCACACCATCAAGGGCGATGCCAACCTGGTGACCGTCGACGAGGTGGCGAAACTCATGGGGGGCGATGCTTCCGGTAGGGTGGCACGATAACCGACCGACCACATGTGAAGCGGAAGGCGCCAATTTAATTTGGAATTTTTCCGCTTTGATTCAAATCGATAATACAACTTAAACAAGTACCCATAAAAATGGCCCGATATTCAAGATTAGAAGTAGCTGCGGTAATGAAAGAAACTGGAATGGTTCCTTTGTTTTACCATCCCGATACCGTTTTAGGAAAAAAAGTGCTCAAAGCCTGTTATGATGGTGGTGCACGCCTTATGGAATTTACCGCTCGGGGCGATTTCGCCTTTGAAATATTTGCGGAACTCAACAAATATGCATTGGCCGAATTACCGGGCATGATTTTGGGTGTTGGCTCGATTACCGATGCCGCTGCCGCCTCGCTGTACATGCAATTGGGCGCGAACTTTATCGTAACCCCTGTTTTAAGGGAAGATATCGCCGTGGTCTGTAACCGTAGAAAAGTGTTATGGTCTCCCGGTTGTGGTTCGCTAACCGAAATTTCCCGTGCCGAGGAACTGGGCTGCGAGATTGTTAAATTATTCCCTGGCGACCTTTATGGTCCCGGGTTCGTAAAAGGAATCAAAGGGCCCTGCCCTTGGACGAGCATTATGCCGACTGGAGGCGTATCACCGGAAGAAGACAACCTTAGGGGATGGTTCGATGCCGGAGTGATCTGCGTAGGTATGGGGTCGAAATTGATCTCAAAACAGGTATTGGCCGATCAAGATTTCGTCGGTCTGACCCAAACGGTCAAAAACACATTGGATACTATCAAGAAAGTACGAAACAACTAACACATGCGATTGATCAGAAACTTCTCCGCAACACTTGTTCTTATGTTGCTCATGGGCTGCTCCATGGAAAATAGCACAAAAACACTAAGATTGGGCCACGGCCTCGATGTAAGTCATTCGGTTCATAAGGCCATGGTGAAAATGGGGGAAGATCTGTTGCAAAGATCGGGAGGCAAACTCAAACTGGAGATTTATCCCAGCCAGCAACTCGGTACCGAGCGCGAATGCCTAGAGCTTTTGCAGATCGGCAGTCTCGATATGACCAAGGTATCGGTGGGGGTGCTTGAAAATTTTGCGCATAAGATGACCGTTTTGGGGCTTCCGTTTCTCTTTCGGGATCGCCAGCATTCTTTTGATGTACTAGACGGCCCCATTGGCCAGGAGCTTTTAGACGATGGCAAGAAATATTGGCTCAAAGGGCTAGGATATTACGATGCGGGAAGCCGTAGTTTTTATACCATGCACAAACCCATTCACACCCCTGATGACCTGAAAGGTCAGAAGATACGGGTGATGGAGAGTGCCACCGCGGTACGTATGGTACAAGAATTAGGGGGTTCCCCGACACCCATTTCATGGGGTGAACTCTACACCTCGTTACAACAAGGGGTTGTAGACGGCGCAGAGAACAATCCGCCGAGTTTTTACCTTTCCAGACATTATGAGGTGTGTAAATACTATTCTTTGGACGAGCATACCGTCTTGCCCGATGTATTATTGATGGGTACCTATGTTTGGGACAAGCTATCTGAACAAGAGCAAAAATGGCTGAACGAAGCAGTGACCGAATCCGTCAAATACCAACGTGTATTATGGGCAGAAGCCGAAGCGGAAGCCTTACGGGAAGTTGAAAAAGCAGGTGTCGAAATTATCCGACCTGACAAAACCCTTTTCGCCGATAAAGTAGCGGACATTCTGGAAGACTATAAAAACGATAGTGAAATCTATCCGTTGATCAAACAAATACAAGAAACCAAGTAATATGACCGAAATACGAAAACTAATCGACAAAATTTTAGGCAGGGCACTTGTGGTCATCATGTCCGTTATGGTGGTCAACGTACTCTGGCAGGTTTTTACCCGCTATGTTACGGGAGATCCCAGTTCGTTCACCGATGAATTGGCGCGCTATCTTATGATATGGATCGGTATTTTAGGTGCCGCCTACGTAGCAGGCAAAGACTTGCACGTAGCTATTGATATCTTGCCCTCGAGGGCCAGTGCCAAGAACCGGAAAAAGCTGAAGACCATAGTCACTGTTTTGATCATTCTCTTTGTTTCGGTCGCCTTCGTTATTGGCGGCTCGCGCTTGGTCTACATTTCGTATCTGTTAGGGCAACAATCACCTGCACTTCAAATACCCTTGGCGGTAGTCTATATGATTCTTCCGATCAGTGGCCTCCTTATCATTTTCTATAAAGTATCCGATCTCTTAAAAAAATAACCATGTTGGAAAGTCTACCCATTTTTGTATTGGTACTCAGTTTTTTATGTCTTTTGGCCATTGGTACACCGGTCGCCTGGAGTATTGCCATCTCGTCAATGTTGACTATGTTGGTCAGCATTCCCGCCATACCGGCCTTTACAACGGTTTCACAGCGTATGGCCACCGGGCTCGACAGTTTTGCGCTGCTCGCCATACCCTTCTTTGTACTCTCGGGAGAGCTGATGAATAAAGGGGGTATCGCCCATAGACTTATTGCCTTTGCCAAAACCTTGGTGGGTTCGCTTCCGGGCGGACTTGCCCTTATCAACGTTATTGCGGCCATGTTGATGGGTGCCATTGCCGGTTCGGCTATGGCTTCCGCATCGGCGATGGGAAGTATTTTAGGTCCTGAAATGGAAAAAGAAGGTTATTCCCGTGAATTCGGGGCGGCCGTCAATATCACATCGGCTACGACCGGTTTGGTCATTCCACCGAGTAATGTACTGATCGTTTATTCACTGGCCAGTGGCGGCGCATCTATTGCAGCCCTGTTTTTGGCGGGTTACATTCCCGGTATCTTAACGGGACTCTTTTTAATGATCGTGGCTTCCTTTTGGGCGAAAAAGAAAAAATATAAAGTCGGAAAACGAAGTACCCTAAAAGAAGTATTCCGAACCTTTATCGATGCACTTCCGAGCCTTTTTATGCTCGTCGTTGTTATCGGAGGTATTGTCTCCGGAGTCTTTACCGCTACGGAAGCTTCGGCCATCGCCGTACTCTATAGCCTGATTCTTGGTTTTATATATAAGGAAATATCCTTTCCTAAACTCCCACAAATCCTATTGGATTCCTCGGCAACTACCGCTATTGTGATGTTGCTTATCGGGGCTTCCATGTGTATGTCTTGGGCACTGTCGTACGAGAACATTCCGCAAGATATCAGCACAGGACTTTTAGGCTTGAGCGATAATAAAATCGTCATCCTATTAATCATCAACCTGTTGCTTTTATTTGTTGGAATATTTATGGATATGACCCCCGCTGTCTTGATCTTTACCCCGATATTTTTACCCGTGGTGACCAAATTAGGACTAGACCCGGTGCATTTCGGAATCATTATGGTACTCAACCTTTGTATCGGACTCTGTACACCCCCCGTGGGATCGGTGCTCTTCGTGGGCGTTGGTATTGCAAAGACGACCATTGAAAAGGTCTTTAAACCTTTGTTGCCTTTGTTTATCGCCATGATCATTGCGTTGTTCCTTGTCACCTATATTCCACAATTAAGTTTGTGGTTGCCTAGTCTTTTTGATCTGTAACAATAGCTGCATGCGACAACCAAGCAGTTTTAAGAATGTGTCCGTAAGGGCATACTAAAAACCATCATTTAAGTCAAAATAGCCGCGGTCGTTCAGTTAACGATTAGAACTATCGATTTTACAAGCTATTTCGTATCCATTAATTACTCAAAATTCAAGTTGTGAAAAAATTAAATAGAAAAAATAACGGTCTAGAAGCTACCTTGCCGATTAAGGTCATCCAATTTGGGGAAGGCAACTTTTTACGCGCATTTGTAGAATACGCATTTCAAAAGTTAAATCAGGAAGTGGATTTTAATGCCGGAATTGCCGTAGTACAACCCATCGACCGGGGTATGGTCGACCTTTTGAACGCCCAAGACGGTTTGTACACCCTATTTATGAAAGGGATAAAAAATGGTGCGGAAACCCAAGAAAAAGAACTGATCACCAATATTGTCAAAGGGGTAGATCCGTACGCCAATTTTGATGACTATTTGGCCTTGGCCAAGGAAGAAGCGTTGGAGTTTATCATATCGAACACCACCGAAGCGGGCATTGCCCATGTGGCAAGCGATACGGTCGGCATGCGGCCTCCGACATCCTTTCCCGCCAAGCTTACGGTACTGCTCTATGAACGATGGAAACATTTTGACGGGGCCGCCGAAAAGGGCTTGACCCTGATTCCCTGTGAATTGATAAACCACAATTCCGATACCTTAAAGCAAATCATACTGACCTATATCGAGGAATGGAATTTGGAAGATACTTTTAAAAATTGGGTCTTAAACGCCTGTAGTTTCCACAATACGCTGGTCGACCGTATCGTTCCCGGATATCCCAGAGATCAGATCAAGGACTATAACAAGCAATTGGATTATGAAGACAACCTTATCGTTAGTGCGGAGACCTTTTTTCTATGGGTTATCGAAGGCGATGCCGATTTAAAAAGAAAGCTCCCCTTTGATAAAACCGATTTGGATGTTAAGATTGTTGCCGATATGCAACCCTATCGCACCCGGAAGGTTCGTATCTTAAACGGTGCCCATACCGCTATGGTACCCTTCTCTTTATTGTATGGCAATGAAACCGTCAAAGAGAGTGTGGATAATGATTTCACGGGCGCTTTTATCCGTTCGGCCGTTTTTGACGAAATCATTCCGACCCTTGACATGGATAAAAACGAATTGGAACAATTCGCCAACGATGTCTTCGACCGTTTTCGAAATCCGTTTATAAAACATCAGTTAGCCAGTATTGCCCTGAACTCCATTTCCAAATTTAAGGTACGGGTATTGCCCAGCTTGTTGGAATATGTAGAAGAAAACAACGCACTGCCCCAACATTTGGTCTTTGCCTTTGCCTGTTTGATCCGATTTTACAAGGGCGAATGGAAGGATGAGAAATTACCGGTCAATGACGATGCCACTTTAGTGGCAGAACTGTCAGCTATTTGGAGTTCGAACGACTATACCCTTATAGCGAAAGAAGTTTTAAGCAAGGAAAGTTATTGGGACCAGAACGTGACGGCAATCAAAGGCTTGGCCGAAGCTATGGCCCATGCCCTCGAATTGATAGAAAAACAAGGAGTCGAACAAGGTTTTAAAACCTTTGCCACCACCTCTAACCCTACAACATAATCGCAGATGGAACATAAACTAATAAAGGTACAACCCGAAGATAACGTAGCCATCGCACTGGTCGGCTTGGTACAAGGTGACAAAATTGCCTTTGAGGGCGAGGATATCATCATCTTATCCGACACCAAGGCCAAGCACAAAATCACCATGGTCGATTTGGCACCCGAGGACAAAATTTATATGTACGGGGTATTGGTCGGAAAAGCAGTTACCGAAATCAAAAAAGGCGATGTGCTTACGGTTGATAATGTCAAACACCAGAGTACGCCCGTTAAGGAAAAAACCGAGACTACAGGTTGGACGCCTCCCGACATTTCGGCTTGGAAAGACCGTACGTTTATGGGCTACGATCGTGGTGACGGACAGGTAGGTACCGCCAATGTATGGCTATTCTTTCCGTTGGTTTTCTGTGAAAACCGAAATGTGGAATTGCTAAAGGAAGTTTTCGAAAAAGAACTTTCGTTCAATAAGACCAGCAGCCAACGCCAATTGCTCCGCAGTTTGGTTCATGGTACGGCACAGACCGATGCACCCGAAGCCCCGAACCGGGAAGTATTCGACAATATCGACGTACGTTTTATCACCCATCAGGGCGGTTGCGGCGGAATGCGCCAAGACTCCGATTCGCTGGCGACTTTATTGGCCGGTTATGTCAACAACCCGAACGTTGCCGGAGCCACCATTTTAAGCCTGGGCTGTCAAAACCTACAGGTCGAAACCTTTAATACGGCCTTGCGTACCATCAATCCCGATATTAAAAAACCGATTTTGATTTACGAGCAACAGGCCATGGGTACGGTGGACGAAATGCTGAATACGATTATCAAAGAGTCTTTTGCGGCCATAAAGGAAGCCAATAAGATTCCGCGGCAACCGGCGCCCCTTTCAAAACTAAAAATGGGCTTGGAATGCGGAGGCTCTGACGGATTTTCGGGTATTTCTGCCAACCCTGCGTTGGGTTATGCCTCAGATCTCTTGGCCGCATTGGGCGGTTCGCCTATACTTTCTGAATTTCCTGAACTCTGTGGCGTCGAACAAGAACTCGTCAACCGCTGTGTCAACGAAGCCGATGCCCAACGTTTTATGGAGCTGATGAAAGCTTATGAAAATGCGGCGGAAGCGGCAGGTTCCGGTTTTGACATGAACCCTTCCCCGGGGAATATCAAAGACGGTTTGATCACCGATGCCATGAAATCGGCAGGAGCCGCCAAAAAAGGAGGCACCTCCCCCATTCAGGCGGTACTGGACTATGGCGAATACGTTACCAAACCGGGTTTAAATTTACTATGTACTCCCGGGAACGATGTGGAAAGTACCACTGGCATGGTCGGTTCGGGAGCTTCGGTCGTATTGTTTTCAACGGGATTGGGTACACCTACGGGCAACCCGATCGCCCCTATTATTAAAGTATCGTCCAATACCCTGGTCGCCGAAAAAATGCCGGACATTATCGATATCGAAACCGGGGCGGTAGTGCGCGGAGAAAAAACGATTGCCGAAATGGGCAACGAAATTTTGGAATACGTGGTCAAAGTGGCCAGTGGCGAAATTATCTCCAAGGCCGATCAGATGAACCAGAACGATTTTATTCATTGGAAACGGGGCGTTTCATTGTAGCACATATTCGCCTGTACTCAAATTGACAGAACCTTAATGGTTTTTTAAGTACAACAACACTAATATACCGAGCAAAAAGAAGGCGACTACCTTCGTTCTGCTCGGTATATTTAAATTTAGTCAAACCCCTTCCTACATTTTCACCCTCACAACATTTAACTTACCCCAATCTCCATATTCGCTAAAATAAGGTCTTGAATTTCCTAAATTATAAGTTACCCTCCCATTAATTACAGACTATTCAATTATTAGACAGAACACTCCCTTTGCTTTTGTCACTTTCGACCTTATGTATATATTTGCCGAAGTATCCAAAAATAGGATATCATTTCTCAATTTAACAACCTAACTAATTGATTTTTAGTTTTTTATATTGAAAAGTACCGCGAAAATCATCATAAGTATTGGCTGGCCAGGTATATATTACGAATACCGTTTCGGAGAAGGGTGATGTAATATTTTTTGATGAGTGAACGGAATTAAAACAATTGTTCTATGAGAAAATTAAAGAATTCCGATTTTATAATCCCGCTTTCCATATTCATACATTTGGGGATTATTAACGGGGTGTTGTATTTCTTGACACCACATACGTACCTTGACCCTTTTAACATCTTATACTATAATGTCTCGTGGTTGGTCATCACTTATTTTTTAGATTACTACCCTACCGAACGTAAGGAGCGTTTTTCGGACAAGTTTCTCAAGACACTACATTTGTATACTATTTATGGGTTGGCCTATTTTGCACTCTTCGGTCTAAAGGGACGTACTTACGACTCGTTAAACTACCAATTATTTGTTTTCGCCATACTGTGTAGCTTTTTTATTGGCTACCGCATCCTTTTCTTTTGGATGACGCGAAAATATCGTATGATCGGCGGAAACTTTGTCAATGTGGTCGTACTGGGCAGGGATGCCAACCTTAAAAAAATTCGCAAGGAATTTGACGACCCCTATTTCGGGTATCGTTACCAAGGCTTTTTCGATGATAAAGAGTCTAAAAGCCCTACCTATCTGGGCAAGATTTCAGATTGCTTTGGTTATATGCTACAGCATGACATCGACCAGGTCTATTGTGTGGCCTCCAAATTTAGTCGGAAACAATTGGAAAACTTGATTCAATTTGCCGATAACAATTTGATTAAGTTTAAGATTATTCTTGATAATAAGGAAATCTATTCCCGGGCGATGTCAATCGAAACCTACGGTAATATACCCGTACTCAACCTTCGTAAGGTTCCTTTGGACACCGAGTTTGGGCGTCTCGCCAAACGTACCTTTGACATCCTATTTTCTTCCATGGTCATTCTTACCGTGCTCTCTTGGTTGACTCCGCTATTATATATATTGATAAAATTGGAATCTCCTGGTAATTTATTCTTTAAGCAAAAGCGTCATGGTTTTAAGCGCAAAGCTTTTTGGTGCTATAAATTCCGGTCGATGACCGCGAGTACCGATGCCGATTCAAAAATGGCCAGCAAAAACGATATGCGCATCACCAAAATTGGCAAAATATTACGAAAGACCAGTATCGATGAACTGCCCCAATTCTTTAATGTGTTTCTGGGTGATATGAGTGTGGTCGGGCCACGCCCGCACATGGAACTACATACGGTGGATTATGAAACCTCGGTCGATAAATATTTGGTACGCCACTTTGTAAAACCGGGCATTACCGGTTTGGCACAAGTAAGCGGTTACCGAGGAGAAATACTCAAGCAAGCCGATATTTTAAACCGAGTACGGTTGGATATTTTTTATGTCGAAAAATGGACTTTAGGACTTGATATCCGTATTATCGGACAGACCGTTACCAATGCGGTACGGGGAGAGGAAAAAGCGTATTGACGTTCTGCTCTTTTCTGAGCACACCTCAATATAAAGAGAAATTTCATATACGCTCTGAATGGTATTTCAACCGTCCTTTTCGGTATTGATTTAAAAAAATATTGATCTATTAGTGCATCAATTTACATGAATAGAAAAGCACAACAAACTAAGGAAAAAATAAATTAATATAAAACCCACCGTTACTTTAATAAATTATAGTAGAAACCACATGATAGATAGATAGATAGATAGATATGTTGCGAAGTTTTTGGCAGTTTATGACCATAAAGATGATTAACCAATATCTAGTTCTACAAGTTATTTTATAAGCCTTAATAAATAGTCTAAGATGTATACAACCTTTAGGAATACCTTATTATTAGTATTACTCAGCTTTATGCTCTTCTCGTGCATGACAAACAAGAGTACGGTTTACATAAACAACCCCAACTTTAACCATGACTTCCCCATATCAATTTTGGATACGATAGTGGAATATAAGCTGCAGCCTAGGGATATTTTAAATGTTCAGATTAAGACACTTGACGCTGCTAGTTCAGATTATTTCAACCTCCAATCTGGCAGCACTTTTCAACAAGTAAGTCCCGCAGCCTTATACCTTGGCGGATATTCAATATCTAAAGAAGGAAGAATTAACCTACCTGAAATTGGTCAGGTTTCCGTTGCCGGACTAACCCTATCAAAAGCAGAGGAGCAAATTCAAAAAGCCGTACGGCGCTACCTTCCCAATGCGAATGTAATTGTTAAAATGGTAAGTTTCAAAATTTCAGTGCTTGGAGAAGTTAATGCACCAGGATATTATTACGTCTACAATGAGCAGGCAAATCTATTAGAGGCACTTGCATTGGCAGGTGACATGACCCTTTTTGGCAATCGGGAAAACATTACCGTACTAAGACAAACTCAAAGTGGTATGAAAGGCATGCTTCTCGACCTAAGAAACCCCAATATTTTTAGCTCCGAGTATTTTCAATTGCTTCCTAACGATGTAGTTTATGTACAACCTAGAAAAGAGCGAAATCAACGTGACAACCTCAGCACATTTAACCTTCTAAGCATTGTTTTTGGGGCTATATCTTCGATAGTACTTCTGTTAAACTTTACAAACTAAGAAAGATGGTGAATAAAAACGCTATAAATATTGATAAAATTTTATATATACTTCGCCACAACTGGTTTTATATTCCGGCGGTTCTTGTTGTTGCTTTACTTCTTGCAATGATAACCATTCAGAAAGTAGGTGAAAAATATAAAGTCGAAGCTTCGCTACAAATTCAGAACCAGAGTTTAAGTACCGCTGGAACCCAACAGGAACTTTTCCTAAAAGGAGCCGAGCTTTTTGCTTCAGAGACCAATGTAGCCGATGAAATCGGTGCAATCACCTCGCTTTCTACCATTGCGGAAACGCTACGAGACATGAATTACCATATTACCTTATATGAGGCATCGTCGCGTATTTTTGGTATTGGAGCGGGAGATAAAGAAATCCTGAATCCTTTTTTTCAAATTCGCCTGACAGAGGGTTTTCCACAAGCAACTGATGTACCCGTGCAAATTACATTCCTAGAAAATGATACGTATCGGGTGCAGGCGACTATTGAAAAAGGAACACATTTATTTCGATCAACGGCTATTGATGCCAGTTACGAGACGTCACCTGATAAAGTCATAATAGACAAAACATTAAAACTTACAGAACCTTACACTGATAATTATCTGAATTTCAGTATCGCCCTTCAGGAAAACGTTCCTACTTCTGCCGATACTGAGTATGTATTTGTCATCAATGAAATGCGCAGTCTTGCGGAGACCTACCGCAATAACTTGGCAATAGCTCCCATATTTGACGGGGCGAGCATTCTTAACATTAGTAGTTCATCACCCCTCCCTCAGAAGGAAATTGATTTTATTAATGGGTTAATGACTACCTACATCGCCAAGAGCCTATCAAAAAAGAATCGTCTTGCCCAAAGCACCATCGCTTCAATAGACAAACAACTTGATATCGCTGTAGACACCTTATCTACTATTGAGGGTTCACTTGAAGATTTCAGATCAAAAAATGAAATCATTGACATCGAAAAGACCTCCGAAAACCTGAACAATCAATTTACGACACTTAATGAGAAAAAATCAGACCTTACCGTAAAAATTGAATATTACCAATATCTTACGAATACCCTGACCAAAAAAGGAAGCATCGATGAGATGGAATCGGTATCGACAGCGGGTATTGAAGACCAAGTTCTTAGCAATCTTGTTATTGAATTAAACGCACTGATTCAGGAACGTAGCTCAATTGCGTTTTCCTCCAGCAGTGAAAGTCCTGTTCTCAAAGGTATTGACCAACGCATTAGAGCAAGTCGCTCGGCAGTACTTAACAACGTAAATAGCCTTCTAAGCTCCTATACTATCAATCTACGTAACACAGAGGAAAGATTAGATAAAATCAACGACCAAATTGCGCAACTCCCCCGAGGGGAACGCAATTTGACTTCTATCGAGCGCAATTTTTCCCTTAATGACGATCTCTATAGTTATCTTTTACAAAAAAGGGCAGAAGCCAATATTGCCCTTGCCACAAATGTTTCTGACAAAATTGTAATCGACGAGGCCCATCTTGTGGGTAAGGCGTTCCCAAGTAAGCCACTGCTATTAATCGTCTTTATCTTATTGGGTCTTTTGACTTCATTAGGTGTGTTGTTCTGGAAATACATAACCTTATCAAAAATAATAACTGAAAGCGATATTCCTACCTACATAAAATGGCCAGTTCTAGATAGCATCCCATACCAAAAAGATAAAATAAAAGTTTCTAAATCGCTCAAAGTTTATAACAAATTGAAAGAAAAAGCCAAAGACGGCACAAAAGTTATTTCCATAGTCGCCTCCAATCCGAGCGAAGACACCTATGCTCTTACAAAAGGATTAGTAGGCCAAATGATTGCTATGGGAGATCGTGTTGCCCTTGTGCATTTAACCTCAGATTTAGAAGATACCTTTGAACAACCTAAAAGAATAGCAACTAAAAAAGTAATAAATAACCAAGTACAAGACCTAATTGACACGGAGCTCAGCACCGAGTTATCAGTACACAAAGTAAGTGCCGGAGAATTTGCACATGGCAATAGCATTCAAGAATTGCTCTTCAAATTAAGGGAGAGCCACGATTTTGTGCTACTTCTAGCCCCTTCTTTAAACGATTCATTAGCTTATTACAAGGTTAGGGAACATTTAGACTTCACGCTCTTTATCGTACAAAGTGGCTTTACAAAAACTTCTGTACTATCTGAAAACTATGGCAATATGAGTCTAGATAGTAATATAGGAATTGTAATAATGAACAAAGCATAACCCAAATCCGAATGAAGTTTTTTTCAAAAACGTTCAAGCTCTTAAACCTTGATTTCAACTTTGTCAAAAGTGGCAGCACTGTCTTGATCAACAGGCTATTGGGCATACTTTTTGGCTATTTATTTGTTTTATATGTATCACGGGTTTATGGTGCTGCCACCGTTGGAGTATACACTATTTGTTATACTATTCTTCAGGTGACGGCTAATTTGGGCAGGTGTGGAACGGATGTCTATATGCTCCAAAAAGCATCCTACCTTTATCCGGCAAGGGACTCCAAGCTAAAACAGTACTTCAAAAAATCGACCCGAATAGCTATAATTGTATCCTTACTGCTTACGGCCATACTTGTCATTACTTCCCAATGGGTTGCAAAAACATTCTTGGATGCATCTTACACCTATGCCATACTAGCGGTCGCTATAGGAATTCTTCCTTTGGCCATGATCAATATCTATGGTGCCGTACTTAATGGAATGGAGAGTTTTAGCAAGTTCTCATTTTCAACAAATACCAGCATCTATTTATTCTCCGGTATTTTTCTTTTAATTGCCAGTATTTTTACAAACCAAGACTGGATTGTTTTTTACAGTTTATCATTTGGAGTGGTCTTTACATTATTGTTAGGACACGTGTGGGTAAGAGACGGGCTAAGAAAATTAGATTATACAACGACCCATGAGCGTATTGATGAAGGCTGGCCAAAGATATTGAAACAGTCTTACCCCATGATGCTCACGGCTTCCATACTTTTTCTGGTCAACTGGACAGACAGTCTTATGCTGGGCATTATGAAAGACAATGAAAGTGTGGGTCTCTATAGTGTGGCTTCGAGAATTGCCAACGTTCTGATTTTAATTCCTTACTCGTTAAATTCGGTCGCGGCGCCAAAATTTGCCAAAGATTTCAGCAAAGGCATCGTTTCGGTAAGTGCTTTAAAAAAAGTAAAAAAAATGAGTTTTCTCACAACATTGGCGCTTGTAATTCCCATTATTCTAGGAGGTCACCTGATTCTGTCTATCTTTGGCCCTGAGTTTACGGATAGCTACTATTGCTTGGTAATTTTGGCAATCGGCTTTTTGGTAAGAAACTATTTTGGCCCATCGACCTATATACTGCAAATGAGCAATAATCAAGATCTGCTTTGGAAATGCATTCTTTTTGGTCTAATACTCAACATTATACTCAACTACCTACTTATACCTTCCTACGGTATTGAAGGGGCTGCGGTGGCAAGTGCAATCAGTATCATTAGCTGGTATTTAGTTGCCTACACTTTAGCAATGAAAAAAATAAAACCATTAATCAAGTCAGGACAATAATGATTTCATACTTGCGTAATAGGTTGAAACTTGACAACACAAATGATCAAATCTCGTTTGCGAGCCTTTGTTCCATTTGTTTGCTTTATGCATTCAGCCACCCCTACCCGCAAGTAATCTCTGTGTTAGAGCTTGGCGTCGGCCTATTTTTAGGTATTGCCTTTTTAATGACCGTCCTCCATTTAAAAAAGTCTTTATATTCGTTACTACTTTTAGCCGCATTAAGTGCTATATTTTTCTGGCCCTTGATAGTAGGCTTGGTCGGAGGTTCTTCGCTGGGCAATATAATTAGGGATATCGTTCCATTTCTATACCTCTGTTTTGCATGCCTCTTTTTAATAAGAAGGAATGAAGGGAGAACCTTCTTTAAGGCGGTACACCGAACCCTACCCTGGCTGCTTACCGTTGTAGGTATTCTATTCTCCATTAGGGAGGTGCTTCCATTTATCGGAGATATTTTAGCAAAAAAAGGAATTGTCTGGTTGGAAATGCACCTACTTATACAGTCCTCTGCCGTAACCTTCGCCATGTGCTTTTTATTACTCAAAGGTTGCAATTTAATTCATTTAGGGAAATATTTCAAAGGATTCGGATTGCTGTTTCTAAGCCTTATTCCATTTATGGGCACCTATCTTGCCGTAATGCGCGCACCTACGGCATTTTACGTCTTATTTATTTTATTGGCTATGTTTATATGGCCCGTCTCTATACTTCGTAAGGCTGTGATTGGTGGTGTTGCTTTTTTTATTTTTATTATTGCGTCGGGCCCCGCCACAATTTCCCCCTATCTGGAGAATCTGACCAACAAACAAAAAAATCACGGTAATAATGGAAAGGTTGAAGAAATCGTTCAAATTACAGAACTTACCTTTGACAGACCTCAATATGCACAGTTACTAGGCCAAGGGTGGGGTTCAAGTTGGGCCAGCCCTGCGGTTCAGACCCGATTACATCCTGGAAAACGTATAAGTTATGCGCACTCTTTTATAGCTTATTCCATCTTAAAATTTGGTCTTTCAGGTTATTTGATTTCTCTTCTATTAGTCATACTGGTGTTCTATTTATTTGCTTCGACTTGGATGAAAGCCAAAGCCTTCAGTTACGATGGTACGGTCTTATTCTCCTCGATACCCCCACTACTTATTGGTATTTTTTTGGAGCCAAATTATAAAACTTTGGATTTTAGCATCACATTGTTGATTTTGATAAGTGTATATAAGGTGTTACAAAGTAAATCCTACGAGACCAATACGGAATAAAAATAGATATATTATGAACATAGGCTTCAGCATTAACAGACTGGGCATGGTAGGTTTAGGTGCGACCATTACATCTATGTTACGCAATTGCTCACAACCGGACTTACTGGTCATTTGGGTATTGTGCGCAGATTTGCTCCCTCAAGACAAGAAAAACATTAAAGTGCTACTGGAAAAAGAGCACTTTAATGGTCAATTTCATTTAATAGATATTAGTCCGCAAATAGAGTTTGGAGATTTACATCCACTTCATGGGGATTGGACCAATTATGGAAGACTGCTTTTACCTGAGCATATCGCAGACGATAAAGTTCTTTATTTAGATTCAGATATTGTTATTGAGGAAGATGTGCTTAAGTTCAATAATTTCGACCTTAATGATTACGGACTTGCCGCGGTTCCTACCACCCCTTTGGGAACCGTAATGGAACACTATATTTATGTAAACCTTATGGCTTTGAACCCGTTACTGGCCTCTTTCAACTCAGGTGTACTTTTGATAAACTTAGATTACTGGCGGAAACACAACATTAAAGAACAGTGCAAGACTTTGGGCCTGCGTTTAAAACCAGCGGCAAAATTTAGAGATCAAGTATTACTCAATATAATTTTTGCCGGTAGTTATAAAGAATTACCGATACACTTCAATTACGAGTGGGCACCACACCTTTCAATTCCCGGAAACAGGACCAATGGCCAAATTAACCATTTCATAGGTTCCCCAAAACCATGGGACATTTGTGGTAGACTTATCCATTCTGGGCACGATACATGGGCCAAGTATGCCGACGTGAATTGGATCAACGAGTACAAAACTATGGATCGCCCCACCTTAAGACGAACATGGAAAATTAGACGTTCGTATCTCAGAACACTCTATATAAAGAGTGGGTTTTCTAAGAAATCCTGCGAAAAAAATTAAAAACAGGCATTTTCAAACCCTCAGATTTATTGTCCATAATTATTGGGGAACTTTTCAAAAATTAAGGCCTCTTTTGAACTCTCACCCAATCAACAAGCATCTCGTTACTGTTCGACGTATTTTGATCAGGATCACCTTGATATCCTCCAATGCCAGCGTTGAGAATTATATAAAGTTCGGCATCGGTCAATGCCTCATGCTGTTGTAGTGTTGCCACTTCTTTCCCATCCAACAAAAACACCAACTTACCATCTGCCCATACCAACCCGTAACGGTGGTAATCTTCGGTCAAATCAATGGCCGGATACGTATGTTTAATCTCATGTTCTATGTTTGAACCAATGGAGCTATGCTGGGCCACACCATAACTTTCTGGATTTTTCGTCCAATACTCCGCTATATCTATTTCTTTGTGGTGTCCGTCATCATTATTATAGAGCCAAAAGGCATTCCAAATTCCTTTACTGGCTTTTGGAAACTTAATTCGAGCTTCGATATAACAAGGGGCTTTAAAAGTATTGGAATGTTTTGTCGTGAGAACCCCACCAATCCACTCATAAGGTTTTCCTGTATTTGGGTTGATCGGCACTTCTGATGCAAGCCCGGTATTGGTCGTACGGTCTACCCGCATTTTGAGGTTAAAATAATTCTCAATTTCAAAAGGAGACCATTGGTTCGGCCAATTATAGGTAGGGTCCGCCATATACACATTAGACACTCCAGACCAACCTTTAGGCGATGAATCATCATCACCGTACGAAAATCGTGGTGTCCAAATACCTTGGCCATTCTCATAAGAACGTGGGGAGCCTGAACGTAGATTAAGCCAATTAAAACTATCAAAGAACACCTCATCCGTAAATTCAGATACGTCATAACCCTGATTTTTATCTTCCGAATAGTCAAGCTTTTTATTGAAAATTACGATTCGATTAATCTTAATACCGGGAATATTCTGATAACCCAAAAGATCGACCCCTACAGCCAAATACTGAAATTCGGTAGGTATATCCCCTGTTTTCTCCCAAGCGGGGTCATCACCGAGTTTTGTAATTATACTCGATCTATCCATAGCCTGTTGAATCAAAATTCGCGTACCACTGTCCACAGCATAACTAGTTCTTTCGGCACCCAAGTACTTGGCATCGACCCCTCCATGAATTTCCGAAGCACAACGCGAATCAGGGCCAGAGGTGACCAGATGTAAGATACGGTTTGTTCGATCTGCAGTGCCTGATTCGGCAAAGAAAACATTTTTTGGTAAATCCTTGATATTGGGAAGGGTTACTTCTATCCAATAGGACCACGCGTCACCTGTAACCCCTAGGTCATCCAATGGCAATCTTAACGCATTGTTCTTTACCCCACTTTGACCAATAGGCTGCACTCTATGGGGGTCAATAAGCGATGCTTTGGTACCTAATTGACCATTCAGCATAAAGGTGCCCTCATCAAAATCTGCCACGAAAGCGGCTTCGCCATATCGATTATTTTGATCATCTTGATAATCAAGCTTTTTATTAAAAACTATTACCCGATTTATTTTAATGCCCGGAAAGTGTTGAAAACCTAAAAGATCTGCCCCAACGGCCAAATATTGAAATTCAGTTGGCAAAGCCCCTTTTTTTTCGGTAGCTGGGTCATCACCCAGCTTTGTTATGATACTCGATCCGTCAATAGCTTGTTGAACTAATATTCGGGTACCACCACTCATAGAAAAACTACTGCGTTCGAGACCCAAGTAGCGGGCATCACCCCCTCCATGAAATTCTGAAGCACAATTTGAATCGGGACCTGGTGAAACTCGATGTAAAATTCGATTACTTCGATTGACCGTTCCAGATTCTGCAAAAAAGCTATATTTTGGCCATTCCTTGATATCTGGAAATGTGACTTCTATCAAATATGACCATTCTCCACCTGTAACGCCCAAGGCAGTTAATGGCAATTGCAGCGCATTATCCTTTACCCCACCATTCTGACCCCGTGGTTGAATTCTATAGGAATCAACAAGTGACGCTTTAGTACCTAATTTACCATTCAACGCGAAAATACCCGCATCAAAATCTGCTACGAATGAGGCTTGGTTCAACAAATCTTCTGTCAAAATACTGCTTGCCTGTATTTTGACCGATGCCAAATCTTCCTGTAACACGAAATTTTTATCAAGGTCATCTGAAGAACATGCTCCGATGAATAATAATAAGAATATACATTTAATAAATAGTCGAATGTCTTTTTTTGAATTAATAATGCCGATAAATGCCCCCATTGCTTTTTGCTTATTAAAGTTTTTGCAAACTTGTATTAAAAATCGTTTAAACGTATAATTAAAACGATGAATTACACAAAAAAGCCCACTATAACCTAAAAAATCTAGGAAAACTCGACGAAACAATCAAAATGTTAACATTTGACCAGAAAAAAGAGCGGCGGCACCCTTAAAATTGTTCTGAATTTTGACCAACAAATGATTCTAGGGGTGGTTTACACGCTTTCAAATACAACATGGGTTGCCAAAATCCCTGTGTCGTAATATAAATTGGATTAAAACAGCACTCTGGTTCCATTTTGATTTCAAAACAAGAAGGTGGGAATAGTTTTATATATCGCCAAAAACGAAGATATTAGCCAATACTACCGTTGCCAGAGGCAATCGATATAGATTGAATTATGGTCGTTTTATTGTTTGCAGCGACCAAGTTTAGGCACAAAGCCAGTTAGCAAAACCGTCCTTATTTTCTCACCTTAACCCTTACCCAATCAACCAACATCTCGTTGCTATCGGGGGTGGTGCCATCGGGATCTCCCTGATAGCCACCAATACTTGTGTTAAGAATAATATAAAGGGCCCTGCCACTTAAAGACCGATGTTCTGGTATTGTGTATATTTCTTTGCCGTCAAGCAAAAACACCAACTTACCGTCGGCCCATACTACCCCATAGCGATGGTAATCTTGAGTCAGATCAATACCTGTATTCATCAATAAGGCCTCATGTATTATCTCGGTGCCATTGAAGTTGTGTTGTGCCACTCCATAACTCTTTAAATCGGCAGTCCATTGTTCGGCAATATCGATTTCTTTGTGCCCATCATAATTATTATAGAGCCAAAAGGCATTCCACAACCCTTTCCCCGACGGAAATTTTATTCGCGCCTCTACATAACAAGGTGCTCTAAACGTGTTGGAGTGTTTGGTTGTCAGCACCCCTCCAGCCCATTCATAAGGCTGGCCCGTAGCTGGGTTGATCGGCATTTCTGAAATCAGGTTGGCCTTATTTGTGCGGTCCATCCGAATTTTCAGTGTAGAATTGTCAATATCAAAAGGAGACCATCCATCGGGCCAATTGTAGGTAGGGTCCGCCTTGTAGGAATTTGCATCTTCCGCTGTCCATCCTTTAGGAGAAACCTCATTGTCAGTATAGGAAAACCGGGGAGTCCAGACACCTTGACTGAACCTATAATTATTCGGTGCACCAGCACGTAAATTAAGTGAATCGAAATCATCAAAAAACACCTCTTCCGTAAACGCGGAAACATCATAACCCTGATTTTCAATAATAGGGTCATGGATTTTTTTATCGAAAACAAGTACACGATTTATTTTAATTTCCGGAAACTCTTGAAAGCCCAATAAATCGGCTCCCACAGCCAAATATTGAAAACTAATGAATGAAATGCCCTCTTTTTGCCAAACGGGGTCATCACCAAGTTTCGTAATCACACTAGATTTATCAATTGTTTGCTGAATGAGAATTCGCGTACCGCCTCCCACAGAAAAACTAGATCGTTCGCTTCCCTGATAACTTGCATCATCACCTCCATAAAATTCCGAGACACAGCGCAAATCGGGAGTAATGCGATGTACAATTCGGGTACTGCGATTTAAAGTTCCCGCTTCCGCAAAAAAATTATAATCCGTCCAGCTAACATTCTCGGGGAAAGTTAGCTCTATCCAATAAGTCCATTCATCACCCGTCACGCCCAGGGCATTTAAGGGAAACAGCAGTGCATTGTCTTTAACCCCTTCATTGGTGCCCTTGGGTTGTATTCTATAGGGGTCAACAAGCGAAGCTTTGGTACCGCTCTTCCCATTTAACATAAAGGTTCCGGAATCAAAATCTGCAACAAAGGAAGCCTGTTCTTGTACATTTTCTTTAAAGACTCTTTTTTCTTCTAAATATAGCGGTAGAATACCCTCTGCTACAACCTTCTCTTCCTCTGGATACACCGGAAAAACATCTTGAGAACAAGACGCTATACAGATTATTAAAAGTATATATTTCATAAATATGCGCATGTTTCCTATTTTTATATATTGCTGATGATGCTTGTATCATCTGATTTTCAGATATTCGGTTTCTTAGTCTACTAAGCTACTTTGACAGGTATTACTAGACTATTTACTGTCTTTGTAAGCCGTTCCATTTCACTTTTCAATTGTGTCAAAATTTTGGCCTGGCGATCATCAAATCACTTTACCAAAGACCCTAAAGTAGGGGGCAACCAATATTCACCATGATTCAACGGTGATATTGAGTGTTTAGTATTTAAAAGGAATTTCATTAAAATTCAATGAAGCTGTTTTTACCAGAAAACTAAAAAACATGCTTATAATTAGAAAAATCGCAGAAGAATAAAACCCCATCTAACATAAATATAGCCTGAAAGGCACCCTCTGAACAGTAATAAAACAGACCTTGCCTGCCCGTTTAAAAAAATTATTGCGCGAAGAGGTTATCGGTTCTTGCCATTAACTATAGGGAATATGCCTTTAAAAAGGTATATCGATCGATGATGGGTGTTCAATGGTAGAAGAAAATCAATATTGTATATCACAACCAGCTATTAGAAGAATGCAAACGAAGGAAAGTAGATTTAGGTCTACGCCATTTATTCAATGTCTCTCAAAATACTTAAAGAAGAAGAAAATGTAAATTCTTGGCACCTACAGCGTTTGTGCCCTCCAAATGGCTTGATCCCAATTTTTAAGAAATTCTTGCCTGCGTGAATGCTATAATCACAGGTAACAAAATGAATATTTCATAAGAAATAGACAAGAAAAAAAGAGAGTTCTCAAAAATAACGTGCCTAAGAAAACCTATCAATTTCTAAACATTCAAGTATTAATAACAATAGTATCTTTATCCGTAATTGAAAGGTGAAAGCCATCAAAAACCCAGTCAAAAACGACGCTGTGCACCCTGCACGTTTACAAATAGTCAAAATGAAAAAAACAGGAATCATTACCATTCTTAATGTTAATAATTATGGCGCCGAACTACAGGCCTTTGCTTTGCACCATAAACTAAAACTAATGGGATATGACAATGAAATCATTAATTATCTCTACTATAAAAATCCTAATTATAAAAGTGAACAACTTTCAAAACCTTTAATAAAAACCTCATTTAAAAATAGCCTGAAAGACCTAGTATTGAAGTGGTTGGACAAATATAGCGCGTTCAAGTATCCTGAGATTGCAAGAAAAAGGAAGCAACGATTTGACGATTTTCATAAAAAGCACACAGCGTTATCACCGGTTTATAAAAGCTATTCAGACCTATACAACGCTAAATTGGAATATGATAATTATATCGTCGGTAGCGATCAGGTCTGGAACCCGAACAACGGCACCAACATGGCCCCCTATTTTTTAACCTTTGCTCCCGAAAGCGCAAATAAAATTTCGTATGCCTCTAGTTTCGGAGTGGGCCATGTAAACGAAACATACCACCCCCAATACAAAGAATGGTTGAACAATTTAAATCATACCAGCACCAGGGAAAGTGACGGTGTGAAAATTATCAAAAGTATTTCAGACAAAGATGCCACGCACGTGGTCGATCCAACGTTATTGCTCTCTAAAAACGAGTGGGGAGAGCTACTGGTTCCCTATAAAACAGAAGAGCCTTATATCTTATTTTTTATTTTTAAGAAAAATAAATATGCCGAAGAATTGGCTTATAAAATTCAAAAAAGGACAGGCTATAAAATCATTCGCGTCTGTAAGAATGAAATGCCCTTGGAACCTGATGACAAAATTTTAAATATCAGAGATTTTGGCCCACTAGAGTTTTTAGGCCTATACAGTGGGGCAAGCGTTGTTTTAACAACCTCTTTTCACGGCAGTATATTTTCCCTGATTTTTGAAAAGCCTTTTTATACGATAACCCCTGCCAGCAAAAACAACAACAGCAGGCAAGAAAGTTTGATGACCGTAGTTGATCTAAAAGAACGACTTTTACGGGAAGGTGATGAAGTTAACTTAGACAAGTTAAATGATATAAACTTTGAAGAAGTTAAAAGGAAATTGGACAAGCAAATCGGTATTTCTACTGAATTTTTAAAAAATTCATTGAAATAAAGGTTTTGGTTTTTAACAATCAGGTAATATAAAGGATAAAGAAATCGGATATATATTCAAATTGCTAGGTTATTTGAATAGCGCAAGGATTATATTAAGTAAATAAATGTACTGGTTATTTGCTTTAGGTCCGACAATGAAAGCGACGTATCTATAGCTATGATTCCACCTTTTCAAACTGCCGAAAAGCTGAAACCAAAAAACCTCCGAAATTCGCTAAAAACTAGTAATTAAAGGCTGATGAATTCTATTTCAACAATTATCTTAACCTACAATGAGGAAAAGCATATTGAGCGCTGTATTAAAAATGCACAACAATTTTCAGAAACTGTTTTTTTGGTCGATTCATTCTCGACCGACCAAACGGTAACCATAGCTGAATCCCTTGGCGCCAAGGTCTACCAAAACAAATGGGAAAACAACCATGCCAAGCAGTTCAACTGGGGCTTGAAAAACCTTCCTATAACAACCGAATGGATTTTTAGGCTAGATGCCGATGAGTATTTAACAACTGGCCTCATAGATGAAATCAACCAAAAAATACCAGACTTATCGGCTGATTTTTCGGGTGTGGTATTCGAACGTAAGATGTACTTCATGGATAAACTGATGACCAAAGGCATGGTACAAATGAATATGCTACGCTTGTTTCGAAATCGACATGGGGTTTGCGAAGACCGATGGATGGACGAGCATATTGTACTTACCCAAGGGAAGAGTATTCAATTTGATGGCTATTTTGTCGATTATAACTTAAATCCTTTAGGCTGGTGGATACAGAAGCATAACAACTACGCCATTCGGGAAGCCATTGAATTATTGAATCTGGAATTTACATTGATCGAACCTAAAACCGAAGAAGCCAAACAATACGAAATGTCTGCCGACGCGCAGTCTAAAAGGGAAAAGAAAAAAAAGTATGCCCATATGCCTTTGTTCTGGCGTTCGTTTATCTATTTTATGTATCGTTATTTTTTTAAATTCGGTTTTATGCAGGGCAAAGAAGGTTTTTTATGGCATTTTATGCAAGGTTGGTGGTACCGCACCCTGGTTGATGCCAAGATCTACGAAATAAAAAAAGCTTGTGGCGACGATACCGAAAAAGTAAAGCAGTTTATTTCAGAAAACTACCAAATCAAACTTTGATCCTTTTCTTTATAATAAATTCCAATTTAAATCTTTAAAACAAGGGCCTTGTGTGGCTTCTGAAAATTTGATGTCGTTGCTATAGCCATTCCATTCCATTACTATTGGGTGACCAGCTGCATCCACAATGATATCCCATCCTATGGATCTTACCATCGGCATCCTTTCATGTAATTGTAGTACCAATTGTACACATTCCTTATAATTGGGTATGTACTTACCCGCAAAAGATAGTTTTGAATCGGGGTGTTCATAAACCACCTTCCAATTCGCAAGATAACCCTGCTCATGCAGCATGCCATCTTTTATGGTAATCGGTATGCGAATGTGATTTATAGACTTTATATGCGTATCGTTACACCTTCCCAAACGAAGATAGCACGCTCTCAACGAAATTCTATTTTCAGAATCAACGACCGTTGTCATTCTTATAGTAGCCACTGAATCCGACAAGAAAGCATTGAAAAAGGGATGCTGTTCAATATAACTTTGTATCGTACAATTGCCTATTTTTTGTATCGCATTTAAATCAAATTCTTCCTTTCTTATCACATAGACACCACTACCTTGACAAGACTGATCCGATTTACATACAACTACTTCCCTTTCTCGAAATAGTACTGTTTCTAATTTCTCGGTAGAAATGGCTTCAAAATTTCTCCCGAACCAAAAGCCGTTGATAAAGTACACAATATCTGGCCCCACTTCTTTTTGGAAAATTAGGTTGTTCAGCGATTTGAGAAAAGAGATTTTGCCATACTCCCCCTGAATCTTTGGAACAACCTTTTTAAAATAATAGTTATCGGGTATCCACCCTTCCTTAAAACTCCCATTAATTGCTGTGTAAACATACAACCAAGGTGCGAAACCTTTCCATCCCAAAATATCCACAGCATATTCGTCTACTATCTTTTTCGATTTTGACGTAAGTTTCCCATTATCTTTTTCTACTTCTTCCAGCGCTTTAAAGGCTTGGCGGTTGGAGATATAATGATACCTTCTTACTAATAATTTATCTTCCGTTTTTTTTGCAAACAGTTTCACTTTCTCTTTCGGGGGCATCGGCAACAATAGTATTTTTAACGGTTAATAATCAAAGGTGTTTTTTGATTGACACGTTGTATTTTATGTACTTCCTTATAGGTAACTACAATCTCTGAGCGTGCACGTTGCCTAAGCAATTGCGCCATTTTCTCTATTTCTTTCGTTCCTTGATTATCGCTTCTGGGCACATAATCAATACAGACCGAAAAATCGGCTTCTTGACACAATTGAATTTCCCTAAAAACCTTCATATAGCCGTCGAACATGGCCATAAGGTGCTCTCCTCGTATCAGAAGTCCTGAAGGGGTCTTAATATTCACGGTCTGGCGCCCCTTTATATTTTCCATTAAGGGAAGGGGTCTCCCGCAACTACAAGAATTTTCCATATACCTCCCTCGATCACCAATTTCGTATCGAATCAAAGGAAAGGCAAAGTTTGTAAGATCGGTCAAAAGAATTTTACCTGTAGTATTCGGGGGTACGGGCCTATTGTTTTCGTCCACAAATTCTACATGTGCGGTATCGTGCATCACATGCAATCCTTTTTGCTCGGGGCATTCCGCTGCAATTACTAAAATTTCTGTGTTTCCATATTGATCACAAACCGGTGCCCCAAAAGCCTTCTCCATCAATTCCCGTTGTTCTTGAAATAACGGGGCAGAAGTAACCCAAACCATTTTGGGAGGGTGGATTTTAATATTATTATCCAATAAATACAATGCAAATTCGAACATGATATCTACAAACCCCTGTAACAAGGTAGGCTTGAGGCGATTAAAATCACGAACAAATTTGTTTATTTTCTCTGAATTGAGGTCTGCTGCTGCCAAAAAAATGCGCTTGGTCGGCCACAGCAGTGTTTTATTTTTTAGCCGTTCTGAAAAGGATCTTTCAAACCGATATACGAAGGCCTGATTTTCCCAAGGTTGAACGCCCCACCAGCTTTGAATGCGCCATCGGATCAGCATAGCCGGATACCGACGATCGTGCAGTACGGAAATCGGCAAACCTGTACTCCCCGAAGTACTGGCCTTGCGGTATTGTAACCATCCTACATTATCAGCCTTAATCGTCTTAAAGTTCGCCTGTAATTCGGCTCTTGTTAATGGGGGTATTTCAAAAAAATCTTCTTCGCTTTTTATGCCTTCCTCCGTAAAGGGTAATCCTGCATATTTCTCCTTGTAGAAATGAGAATGCATGCATGCGTGCTCCAAAAGGTTCTGACGTTTTTTAAAATTAAGCTCGGAAATATCCGCTACCTGCAAAGCAGCTTCGGCGTTTTGATACAGCTTGTTGATGTTTGGCTTTAACACCTTAGTTTTAAACGAAAAAACCGCTCTCGAGAAGCTTTTACCCATAATTGAACCGTATTGACGACACCCAAAGGGCGGGAACCTTAATAAGTATTGATTTAGTTTTGGTATTTCATTAATTCTCTAGCAGAATACCGTGATAAAAAGTATGTTGTATAAGCCAAGAGACCTAAACATACTACGCGAATAGTGAACTTTTACAAATTATAGTTTAAATGACACTAATAATCGACAAAAGTATCAATACCATAAGAAGAACTAGACATACATTTCCTTTTCCAAAGCTGGCATTATTTCGTCGATGGCCAAATATTGTTCTGCATAGGTTCTGGCGGCCTTTTTGAGCAACTTATTCTCTTGATTTTGGA
Source organism: Kriegella aquimaris (assembly GCF_900103215.1). Classification (GTDB taxonomy): domain Bacteria; phylum Bacteroidota; class Bacteroidia; order Flavobacteriales; family Flavobacteriaceae; genus Kriegella; species Kriegella aquimaris. The sequence continues at coordinate 182,709 of NZ_FNGV01000010.1, read as the reverse complement.
AAGCCTTTAAAATACCTTCGTTTAAGGCTTGCTGGTTTTCGGCGGCCACCAATAAGCCCATCTGATATTTACTAACGATTTTATACAAACCAGATTCCGGGTTAGCCGTTATAAGTGCCAATCCACCTACCGCAAGAATTGTGGTCAACTTAGAGGGCATGACCAAATCACTGGCTTTTTCCTTTTGAATGACCAAATGCAGGTCGGCCATATTTAGAAAAGCATTAAAGTCTTCTTTTGGCTGTAAGGGCATAAAACGCAAATTATCCAACTGCATTTCTTTTGCCATATGCGTCAACCGCTCTTTATAAGGTCCCGTGCCGCAGATAACAAATTGTAGTTGATGATAAGCCCGAAGTGCTTTCGCCGTATATAGAATAGCCTCCAACCCTTGTTTTTCTCCAATGGCACCAGAGTATAGCACCACCCAATCTGTCGCTTTAAAACCAAACTGTTCTTTTAGGGTTGCTTTGTCCCCAATGGGAAAAAACTTGTTTGTTTCTGTCCAATTCGGGAAGAACAGCAGGGGTTTATTGGCTTTTTGCTCCACACGGGAAATCATCCCCTCAGAAATGCTACTAACAATGTCGGTGTTTTTAAATATATAGCGCTCCGTACCGTATAGAATTTTTAACAGTTTTGGCGATTGAATAAGGCCTAGATCTTGGGCGGCCTCTATCTGTAAATCTTGAATGTGATGTAAGTGTTTTGCACCCTTTAACTTTTTATATAACACCCCCAACAAACCAAACTGAAAGGATGGCGCGACCGAAATCACCCAATCGTATTTTTTTTCGAATAATAGCGGCAACATACGCCCTAGAGCATTTAAGGAAAAAGAAGTATCCAAAAGCATGCGCTTCATACCGCTTGGGTTTTTCGGAACATACATAGGACATCTAAGTATTTCGAGTTGCCCGCCCGACTCGTAATTTTTAACCTCCTTTTTATACCAAAAACGGTTTTTTCGATACGGCTGCTGCACCTCCCAATAAGGATAGTAGGGATAGCCTGTTAAAACAGTACAATGGTGACCCTTCTTAGCCAACCATTTCATCATTTCACCTGAGTATTTTCCGATTCCGGTTAATTCTGGGGAGAAATTATATCCAATAAATAAAATACGTTTTGTCTTTATTGTTTCCAAATCGAATTGTTTTGATCATTAATACTTATTCCTTGGTAAAAAAGAAAGACCACAACCTATATTCTCATCACTAGCTCACAACAGCATGGGCCTCGACATTGTCTAATCTTTCCTTAGACCTTTACAAGTAAGTGAGTAGTGTTTTTGAGTTTTTAATAAAATCTAAGATTCCCAATCCAACAAGACAATTGTATATGCTATCTTTTTTGGCATCATGGTTGGATGCTAACCTATACAGCCTTTCTCGGGCCTTATTCCTAGTGTTTATCAAAGGCTAAGTACGTGATATTCCAGTCAAAAAAAGAAAAATGTCAAGCATTCTCGACCCCTGTGCAGCAGTTTTTAGGATATGAAAATTATTTAATCTTTGGTTGGTCATTTCTCAATAAAAGAGTTCATAAAAAGCAAATTTCTAAATCTAAGTCCTGACTGTTTAAGCCCAGAATCCCATCAATTTGGCTAGTATGGAAAAAATAGAAGTTTGCAAATAGCATTCTGTAAAATTTCAAAATCGTATACCTAATGATTTTGATTAAGCTAGAATCGTGGGGCAACTTGTTTTTTAAAACAAAAATGGCATAGATTTAGGCGTAAACTGTCTTGACATTAAAAGGAGAGGAAAAAATGCATTAATATGGAAGAATGGCATTTACTATTGGGCAAAACTATGAAAGCAAGCAGTCGAAATGCTTACAAAAATGAATACATAGGTGTATTGCCATATTGTTAATAAAGTCCGTTTATGGAGCGACCCATCAAAACTTCTTGACTTTTAAATTCCAAATCTTTCTGTCAAAAAACAAAGTCTATATATTATATTTACTCTGAATTTTATAACGAACCATGTTTTGTAACTCCATTGATTTTGTAATTTTTCCACCAATAGAGTACACCTTTCGGCTAAAGGAGCAAAACAATTTACTTATTGGTTTAAACAAAAAAAATTTAAATAAGAATTACGCTCGAGCACGCAACATTTTGTATGAGTAATGTCAAAGAAGTGAAAGTTTTAAGGTTTCCAACCTACTTAAATTTCATCACTGTTGGACCTGAAATCCCTCCACAATCTACCACTACCCATTTAATTCCCCCAGTGTAATATTAAGATTAATGAAATTATCAGTAACGGCAGCTACAGGTTTTATTGGCTTACATTTGGCAAAAAACTTGGACAAAAATAGACAGCAAATAGTTAGGCTTAATAAAATAAATGATTTTCCCATTGTTAAATTAAAGGTCTGCTCGATTAACAAAGTTAGAACTAATAAAAGATGATGGAAAAAAGTGCTAGAAAAGTTCCTTGAAAACTCAAAAAGGTGTTACCATGTTTATTAAATGACTAAAAACTCAACCATATTCCTTCATCAATTATGAACATAAAATGAATTCTGGTATTAGAACAAGCGTAGTTATTACTAATTTATTGAATATTGCCCTTGTTTTACAAGTAATTGCGGTAGTAATAACGCAACAAAAATTGGAGGCTAATATTGAAAATGCAAATTTTCATATTGGGGTTTTGGTTGGTTATATCTCTAATATTTTATTTTTTATGAGTGGATCGCTCGCTTTTTTCACAGAAGGAAAGTGGCTTCCCAAATATGTCAAGTCTGCCTATCTTTTACTTTTGTGTTGGGTAGTATTGGTTTATTTTAGAACAGGAGGGAGTTTATTGGATCCCGGTTCCTTCATGGAGGTTAAGGGTGTCGCACCTTATTTAGGAATGAGCGTCTTATTTGCGGCAAAAGCACCTCGTTTTCTTAAAATAATGAAGTTTTTACTATGGATTGGTTTAGCTTTAGCTATTGGTGGCATTATAAATACATTAAAACTAGGAGGGGGGTTTGATAGAATGACGGCTCAAATGCAATTGCGCTTAATAGCAGTTAATTTAGTGTGGATTTCTCCATTGATTTTATTTTTTAATTATAAAAAATATAAAATACTTTCTCTAAGTATTTTCGGGCTCTCTTTTCTTTTTAGTTTACTTATTGTCACACGGTCATTTTTATTGATTCACGTACTAGTCTTTTTATTTTTTATGAGGGTGGTACTTAAAAAGAAAATAGGTTGTCTGATATTAGGGCTATTAGTGGTTTTTATAGGGGTAATTTATCTTGCTCCACAAATAGGAGCCATAGAACATGCAATAAATTTATTAAATGAAAGAGGAAATGATGATACGAGAAGTACACAAATACTTTTGTTTTTAGCAGATATAAGCTTTTACGATTTTATATGGGGGGCAGGTATTAATTCAACTTGGAATTATGCAAGTATAGGAGAATATGGCTGGTTAGATAATCAAGTGCTACTGACAGCTTGGTGGGCGGGTGTGGTTCCAATATGCATCTATTTAATGCTTTTTATAAAGCCTATGTATACATTTCTATTTAAAAAGAAAGTTAACCCACAAATAAAAGCTGTTGCTTTTATGTTGTTTTTATGGATACTTGCATTACTAGGCTTTGGCGTGTATGTATCAATAAGCACCAGTTTGTACCATTTTGTCTTATGTTTTAGTATGGGATTTCTATTACATGTGATTAAACTTAAAATGCGATTTAAAAATGCGATTTAATAAAAATTTAGTTCAAATATTTTCGCTTTACGGTGCTACAATAGTAAGTCTTATGTTGGGGGTTGGTGTAAGTATATTAACGACTCGATTGTTGGGCCCTGAAAAATATGGGGATTTCAAATTTTTCCAGATGGTGTTAAATTTAGTTGTTGTTATTTTTACCCTAGGGGTATTTTACTCCATTTCGCGCTTATTGGCACATGAAAATAATGAGTTTGAGATAAAAAATTTATACGGGGCCAATATTTTAATGGTAATATTATATGGTTTTTTTGCCACGGTATGTATTATAGGGTTTTCCTTTTTTCAAGGAGATTGGTTTGATAATAATCTCAACGTGCTCTTTCGTTATTTTGGGATTTTGGTTTTTTTCCTACTACTCAATAATAGTCTTATTCAAATATTACAGGGTAGTAATCGTATAGGTTTACTATCCCTATTGAAAATAATTCCATCAAGTATTTTTTTAGTGTCTTTGTTTTTTTTAGAAAGGATAGATGTGCGGTTGACTGTTGCATTGTTTTATGGCGCCATGGCTTTTACAACTTTATTGATTGTTGTAGCTATTAAGCCAATATTTAGTGATTATAAGACTGTATTTAAAAGAATTATAAAAGAAAATAAAGAATTTGGTTTTAAAGTTTATATTGGTAGTTTAGCTGCTGTAGCAACCCAAAGTTTGGGAGCTATCTTTATAAGTTATTTTTTAAACAATAAAATGGTTGGCTTTTTTACATTAGCCATAACAATTTGTACTCCTCTGTTAATGATACCTTCTATTGTCGGCACAACAATGTTTAAAAAATTTGCAAACGCAACAAAAATTGATGCAAAGGTACTTTGGTTTACTGGCGGGCTTTCATTAGCTAGTTATATAGGTTTTTACTTTTTGATTGTTCCAACGGTAAACTTATTATATCCCAATGGTTTTACAGATGTCATTTATTATTCTAGGATTATAGCCCTAGGGAGTATATTGCACGGATTTGGCGATTTGTTCAATCGTTTTTTATATGCAAAAGGTAAGGGGAGTATAATACGTAATGGCGCTTTTATAGTTGGCTTGGTAAATGTTTTGGGGTACTACTTTTTTATTAAATATTTTGACATACAAGGAGCATTGATAACCAAAATTTTGGCCGGTATGGTCTATTTCTTATTGATGTTTATTGGGTATAAGATATTTCAAAATCAATCAACAACTTTTGAGTACTAAAGATTTGTATATGGGGCTAAAAAGGATTAGTTTGTTTTTTATCTAAAGTAAGTGCAATGAGTAAAATAATAAATAAAACTTTCAATAAAATAAATTTCATAAGATTTTACATCCTTAATTATCTTATTTCAACCATTGAGTGCGGTTATTTAAAATTAATAGGGGTTGAACTCGGAAATAACTGCAGTTTTAGAGGTTGGACCTCTTTTAAAAAGGCAAATGATTCTATAATAAAAATCGATGAAAACTGTCGTTTTAATTCTAGAACTACATCAAATAGAATTGGAATTCGTCATAAGTGTATGTTAACAACTTTTGAAAAAGATGCTGTATTACAAATTGGTTCCAATTCTGGTTTTAGTGGCGTGTCAATTGGTTGCTTCATTAAAATTGTAATTGGAAATAATGTTAAGGTGGGTGCGAATGTATTAATAACAGATAGCGACTGGCATTTAGATGACCCAAGAGTTTCTGGTCCAAAACCGGTCTTTATAGGCGATAATGTATGGTTGGGTTACGGAGTCGTAGTTATGAAAGGCGTTACCATAGGAGAAAATAGTATTATTGGGATAAATAGTGTCGTAACTAAAGATATACCTGCAAACGTTTTAGCCGCGGGTAACCCTTGTAAGGTAATTAAAGAAATGAAATCATAAAATTCATGGTCGAGAATGAGACAAACTTAATTAAGTATATAAAATCTGATTTATACAGATTAGGAACAGGAGTATCAAAATATACCTTTATCAAAGCCTATAGAACAAATAAAATTTTTCGTTTTATAGTTTGGTTTCGTTTAGCTCGGCATTACAACTTATTGAATAGAAAAAGGCAATATTTTCTTTTCGCATTTATCGCAAAAATAATGTACAAAAAATTGAGCACAAAATATTGTATAGACTTTCCTTTAACTGTTAAAGTTGGGTATGGTTTAAAAATTAACCATGGTATGGCTTTAGTGGTAAATTCTAAATCTATAATTGGCAATAATGCAATGTTGACTCACAGTGTAACACTTGCTTCTGAAAAAAATGAGGCTCCCATTATAGGTGATAAAGTTAGAATTTCTCCAGGTGTCGTTATTGTTGGAGGCGTATGTATTGGCAATAATGTTGTTATTGGTGCTAACGCTTTGGTAAATAAAAATGTGCCTGACAATTCTGTTGCAGTAGGTGTTCCCAATAGAAATATTTTAAAAGAATTTGATGAGTTTACTGAACGACATTATTTTGAAAATTTTGAATTATAAAAAAGATTAAAGTAGTAGCCCAAAAGTTTTATGGCAAAGATTATATATTACTAAATAAAATTATGAATATTATATATATAGGAGCCAATGGTTTTCCTTTTGGTATGGCAACGATACAACGGCAGCTTTTAATCGCAAAAGGCTTCGTGCTTCAAGGAAATAGTTGTCTAGTCCTATCAAAATTTGGACTAATTGATAAAGACGAAAAGGTTGTGCGTAAAGGAAAAGCAGAAGGAGTAGATTATTTATGTGCCAGCCCTATTGCTTACAGACCTTCAAATTTCTTCTTACGATCTGCAAATAAAATTTTAGGTTTTTTTTTGGAAACGTATTATATCATTAAACATAGAAAATCAAACACCAAAAACATCTTATTCACAGTAAGAACTAGCTTTTTTAGTACGGTATATTATAGACTTTTATCGTTTATTTTAGGGTATAAATATATAGGGGATATAAACGAAGCCTTAGGAGATAATAAAGATGCTAGTTTAAACGATAAACTTTTTGATAGCTATAACAAATATTTATATGACGGAGTACTACTGATTAGCGACAGTTTAATGGATAGTTATAACAACAACATTCCTAGATTAAAAATACCGGTCATTTGTGATATTTCAAAACTTGATGAAATTAATAAAATTGAATTAGAAGGAGTAAACCTTCTTTATTGTGCATCAGCTGCATATCTAGATACTTTAAAATTTGTAATTGAGGTTATCGAAAAAGCAGACTCAGACTTAAACTTAATTTTAATTGTTTCAGGTAGTAAGAGCCAAATGAAAATAGTAAACCAATTAATAAAGGAAGCTAGAAATACTAGTAAAATACATCTGAAAAGCCGAATTGATTATGGTGAATTAATAGGTTTATATAAGGGGGCAGATTTACTATTGATACCCTTGCCTGAAATTGAGCAGCATAAAGCAAGATTTCCCCATAAAATAGCTGAATATACAGCGTGTAAAACCCCATTTATGTCGAATAAATGGGGCGAAGTAGTAAATTATTTTAGCAATGACAATAGTTTTTTAGTTGATAGTTATACCGTAGATGACTATGTGCATAAGTTAAATAGTGTGATAATAGCGGATAATCAAACTTTAGCAGATAAAGCCTATGAAATCTCCAAAGCCAATTTTGATTACAAAATACTATCTACTAAAATCGATGAATTTTTAAAGGGAATCTAAAATGCTGAAAAAAATTCTAAATCTTATAAATAAATATAGGCAACCTCCAATATCCTATGCAAGAAGTCTTGGTGTATCTATTGGTGAAAACTGTAAAATTGCTATTAAAAATTGGGGTTCAGAACCCTATTTAATTACATTAGGTAATCATGTACATATTACAACCAATGTTCAATTTATAAATCATGATGGTGGTGTATGGGTGTTTAGGGATGAAATTCCAGATTTTGACGTATTTGGAAAAATAGTTATCGGTGATAATAGCTATATAGGTAATAATGCAGTAATCATGCCCGGTGTCAGTATTGGTAAAAATTGTGTAATTGGAGCGAATAGTGTTGTGACCAAAAGCATACCAGACAACATGGTGGTAGCCGGTGTGCCGGCAAAATATATCTGTACAACGGAAGAGTATAAAGTGAAAATGATGAAAATAATAATCCCTCTTAAAAAGAAGAGTGGCCAACAGAAGAAAAAATTTCTAATAAAAATGCCTTCTAATGCTTTTATAATAAAGGATGCCCTAAAATGAAAATAACATTTGTGCTAGATACATTTGGTGGTGGGGGAAAAGAGCGCAGATGCCTCCAACTGATACAAGGACTGAATAAGCAAGGCTATAATAATATACAGGTAATTATCATAAATAATGATATAGCCTATCAGGAGTTATATGAGGCAAATATTGATTTGAATATTATAAATCGTAAAAATAAGGGATTAAACGTCGTACAAACTTGCCTTACCCTATACCGATTGTTGAAAACATTCAATCCCGATATTGTTCAAGTTTGGGGTGTTTTTTCTGCTTTTTTTACAAATCCTATACGGTGCTTTATGCGTTTTAAGTATGTTGGGTCTTATGTGGCAAATTGTAATAAGCCAGCTAATTATTCCGTTGAAAGATTTACTATTCTTGTCAATTCTTGGTTAGCCAATTATGTTGTAGGGAATTCTGCGGCAGGAATTAAAGCATACGGTATACCAAAAAGAAAAGCTAAAGTCATTTATAATGGTTTTAATGAAGAAAGATATAATAGCTCCGGCCCTAAAAGACATGATATTAAAGAGGAAATGGGTATCAATGCAAATTACATTGTGTCTATGGTTGCCCGTTTAGATGACAATAAAGATCATAAAACATTTATTAAAGCCGCAAAATTAATTATCAAAAAAAGAACAGATGTTTTCTTTCTAATTGTAGGTAATGGTCCTAATTTATTGCAATTACAGTCACTGATTTCTCAGAACGAAAGAGCGTTCTTTAATTTTCTTGGTTTTCGGTCTGACGTGGAAAATATTTTAAAGATAACAGATGTATCAGTATTATGTACCAACCCTAACAAGCATAAAGAGGGCGTATCAAATGCTATTATGGAGTCTCTTGCTTTTAGTGTTCCTGTAGTAGCAACAAATGATGGAGGTACTCCTGAGATTATTGAATCTGGTATAAATGGTTTTCTTATAAAATCGCATGATAGTGAACAATTATGTGAAAATATTCTTCAAATACTCGATGATGTAGTATTGAAAAATAAACTATCTATGGCCGCAAAGAGTACAGTTGATTCCAAATTTAATTTACAGAGAATGACAGCTGAATATATTGAAATGTATAATTTACTTATAAATAAATGATAAAAGCAGATTTCTCGTCAAATAAAAATAATACAAAGGGACTGATGTTTATTATTCTTTTCAGGGTAAGTCACTTTTTTACTCTAAATATAGGGTTAAAAATTATAGGCATCCCGGTTCGCATATTGTATAAAATATTTGTAGAGTGGGTTTTAGGTATTGAAATACCGGACACAACCTTTATTGGTGGAGGGCTTAAGGTTCTTCATGGGCAAGGTTTAATTGTAAATAGCCATACAAAAATTGGCAACTTTGTTACTTTGCGCCATAATACAACTATTGGGAATTCAAAACCTGGAGGCAAGTCTCCTATAATAGACGATTATGTCGACGTTGGGGCAAACTGTGTTGTAATTGGAGATGTAAAAATCGGCAAAAATTCTATTATAGGCGCCGGTAGTGTGGTGGTTAAAAGTGTGCCTCCAAACTCAATTGTTGTTGGAAATCCGGCACATGTCATAAAAACAATTAATAATTAATGGCAAAAGTAATATTTTATGGTCCTTTAGGTAAGGCAAACTCAAAAGTTGTTGGTGGTGGTGAATCGGGAAATCTTAAAACCATATCAATTCTAGAGAAATTGGGGTTTGATGTAATTCAGCTAAGAAAACCTTATTCTTCTGAAAGTTTGATAGGCAAAATAAGATACATACTTTGTTTATTTTTTATGCCTTTTTTGCTGTTATTCAAAATTTTAAAAAACAGAGATGTTCAAATTGTTCATATCTCTGGTTTCTATATGCACCTTATCTATCAAGAACTAATACTTATTTATATTGTTAAACTTTTAGGCAAAAATTGTATTTATGAGTTGCGTGCGGGGGGAGTAAAAGAGTCATATATAGTGGGTTCTAAATTGTATAAATTTTTTTTTCGTAAAGCAGTTCTTTCTTCGGATGTCCTATTGGTGCAAGGAGAAAGATATGTTGAATTTTTAAATGAATTGGCAGCGAAAAGAATAGTCCATTATCCTAACTACATCATGGGACTTGTAACTCCAAGAAAAATAAATATATTGGGGGACAATGGTCGCATAAAATTAGTCTACTTTGGAAGAATGTCAGCAACTAAGAATGTTTTATTCATATTAGATGTTTGTGTAGAACTAAAAAACAAGGAAATTCCTTGTGAATTAGAATTAATTGGTGAAGGGGAATTTGAATACATTGAACAAATAAAAGAAAAAATTAGAGAAGAAAAATTAGCTGATTTTATAAAACTATCACCACCTGCTTTTGGTTCAAACCTAGTTGAAAAATTAAAGGATAAGCATTTTTTTCTATTTCCTACCCAAGAACCTAGGGAGGGCCATTCTAATTCTTTAACGGAGGCCATGGCTTTGGGCCTTGTTCCTATATGCAGTGATTATGGTTTTAATAGAGAAATTGTGAGTTCCGATCGTTTGATAATAACTGAATTTAACACAAAGTCTTATTCTGATTTAATTATTGAAATATGGCAACAAAATTTATGGGCAGATTTCTCAAAGGATATGCAGGCAATAGTTGCTAGCAAATTTACGTCTTCAATTGTTCAATCTAAACTAATATTAGTATATCAACAACACTAAAGTATTAATCAGTCAATTTAATAAAATAAGTAATTCCTCTTTATGCCAAGATTACCAGTCGGAATTTCAGGACTATTTAAAAAAAACTGTGTATCAATTTTTACAAAGTTATTAATTGATTACCCTGTTAGCAACATAACTTTGGGGTTTATTATAAATAATATATGGCTCGAGTAAATGGGGCGCGCTCAACAAAAAATGGTTTGCAAACAGAAACAACACAAAATGTCTAGGTGTGGCCAAAAATAGTTTTTAATTTTATCTACACTTTTTATACCAATCTGAGTTATTAGTTTCTATTGAATACAATACCAACTAACATTTAGTAAATTAGTGCACTACTATGAAAGAGAATAATGAACACCAAAAAATAGCTGCCGAATACTTAGCTTTAGAGGAAAAACCTATTGATATAAGGGACCTTTTAGACGGATATCTCCGTTTTTGGAAATGGTTTGTACTGGGAGGGGTTTTGGCTCTTGTAATGGCTGTCATCTATCTCAAGCTTACCAAGCCCGTCTATTTAGCAGTCGCGTCAGTGATTCTTGAAGACGAAAAACGTACGGCTCCCACGAGTGACGCGAGGGGTTACGTTGATTTGAATATGATTGGAGGGTTAGGGACTAGCAGTATTGAAAATGAATTGGGCCTAATGCGGTCGAAACGACTGATGCTTAATGCCGTAAAGGCTTTGGGTCTGAATGTGCAATACTTCAGCGACAAAGGTCTGACTGTAAAAGAATTGTATGCCCAAAGCCCCTATAAACTACGCTTAATGCGATTGGATGCATCGGCTTTACAAAAAGCGATGGATGAAGAACAAAACCTTCTCATAATAACAGAAGTTGACCAAAATACGGTTAAGATTGAACAGGTTGAAGGAAAATACAAAGCCACACATAAATTAGGGGAAATCGTGGAAATGGGTTTCGCCGATTTTATTGTGGAGCCAAATAACAAGTGGGATACTTTGACTTCTAATATCGAGAGAAATATACAGGTACACTTTTTGACGGTGAATCAGGTAGCTACTTCGCTACAATCACAATTGGAGGTGGCTTTGATCGATGAAAATTCTACCCTGATCAAACTGAGTTTAGAAGGTACCGTTCGGCAAAAAGCAGAAGACATCTTGGATCAATTGATTTTTGAATATAATCAGGAGGCTATCGAAAACAAAAACCTAATTGCACGGAATACCGCTTTTTTTATTGACGAACGATTAAACATAATCAATTCTGAATTGGATTCGGTAGAGACGGGGAAAGAGCAATTCAAATCAACCAATCAATTAACCGATATTGAAACCGAATCGTCCATTATCATCCAAGATGTCAGTGATTATAAGAACAAGCAACAAGAAGTTTCGACGGAACTGGAAGTAATCAATGCGATGATCACTCATTTAGGTACAAATGATTCCAATCTGTTGCCCACAAATTTAGGTATTGATGAATCAGGTACAAATGCTCTGATTGAAGAATTCAATAATTTGGTATTGGAACGAAATCGGTTGCTTACTGACGCCACAGAACGGAATCCCACCGTCGTTCGTTTGACCGATCAAATTCAACAAATAAAAAATAATGTACAGGCAAGTTTAGAGCGTCGGCGCTCGAATCTAGTAATAGCGCAAGATAACTTAGGTCGGCAAGCCGGTATTTTAGGTTCTCATATTGCCGAAGTACCGGCCCAAGAACGACGGTTTCGTAGCATTGAACGCCAACAAAACATCAAAGAGGCGCTTTACCTGTTCTTATTGCAAAAAAGGGAAGAAAATTCCCTGTCCCTTGCCGCAAAAGCGCCCAAAGCTAAAATAGTGGATGAAGCCTACAGTTTTAACAACCCTATATCACCAAATAAGAAAATGGTATTGGGCTTGGCATTAATGGTGGGGTTGTTTATACCCTTTCTGAGTATCCACATTCAAAAACTGATCAATACTAAAATAAACACCCGCAAAGAGCTTAAGGAACTTGCCCAAGGCATTCCAATAGTAGGCGAAATACCACATGTATTGGCTGGGGAACCTGCCTTGGTCTCCATTAAAGAAAGGTCTTTGCTCTGCGAATCGTTTAATATTTTAAGTGCCAACCTCCAATACGAGCTTAAGAAGACCAACACCATATCAGGTGGCACCTGTATTTTTACCACCTCATCTGTTCAGGGGGAAGGCAAAACATTTTCAGTAGTCAACCTGGGCATGACCTTAGCGCTTTCAGGCAAAAGCGTTATTCTAATCGGGGCCGATTTAAGAAACCCGCAGTTGCAGCGGTATGAAGATGGCGCGTTAAGTACAAAAGGGTTAAGTCGCTATTTGGAGGGGCCTCATTTAGCAATAGTTGATTTTATAGAAGATTCCAAATTACATAAAAACCTTAAGGTCTTACCCTCTGGCCCGATACCTGCCAACCCGACCCAATTGCTCCGCAATGATAAAATAGGGCCAATGTTCGAAGAACTTAAAAATAGTTTTGATTATATCATCGTCGATACGGCCCCGGCCCTATTATTGGCCGATACCTTTTTAATTAGTCACTACGCCGATCTAACACTCTATCTGATTCGGGCAGGGCAAACCAAAAAGAAGGTGCTTGAATTTGCCCTAGAAGCCAAAGCTGACAATAAGTTAAAAAATTTGGGTTTTCTGCTTAATGATGTTAAAATGGCAGATACGAGTTATGGCTATATTTACGGTTACCCATACAAATCAGGTAATGCTCGTGCCCTTTAAAGTAAGTAAAAGCGGGAATTACGATTGGGTGGACAGGATGAAGACCTGCCCCCTTTTTGTACAACGATCAAATTAAACAAAATGTTTTTCAAAGGGGCATGCCCCTTTGAAAAACATCTATAAATTCTTTCGGAGCTACTTCCGTCTAAAGACTTACAGGGATAGAACCTATTATATTCCTCCCTGATGAGTTCCGTTTCCATATTTACCTCCTCGAGGTCCCTTAACAAATGTGCATCTAGCACATCTTCGCGATACGGCCGGTTGTACCTTTCGATGAAATCGTTCTGGCTCGGTCTGCCCGCCCGGTTGTATGTACTTTATCTCGATGTCCTCGACCTCGCAATTGTTGACGAAGACCCTAAAAGGAACTCAGGGCCGTTGTCGACCTTTATAGCTAAGGGCTTGCCTTGGACCACTATGGCCTCCCAGAGATACTCCACCAGCCATATCCCAAAAATGGAGAAGTTCCCTTTCAAGCAAAGTGACTCGCGATTGAAATCGTCCATCAGATTAGAGACCCTGAGGCTCCTTTACGTTATAAGGCTGCGGACATGAAGTCCGCGCTCCACACCTCCCTTGGCTTAGCTAGCGCCGCAAAGGGCTCCTTTATCCTTTTGGGCAACCTTTTTTTGATCTTTCTCCTGAGCTGTATGCCCAATAAGCGATAAACCCTCAATACCCGTTTTCGATTTTATTTATGGCCTTGCTTGCGGATGTGTCTGTAGAACCAATCGAATGGCAAAGGCACGACCCCACTGGCCCTTGCTTGCTATGCTCAGGCCCTCCTCTATCACGATACCCTTCGCCAGTTCCCTTCGTCTTCAATGCCTCAGAGCTTTTTTTCAATGTTGTCCTAGGATAGGTTGGTCGAGGCCCAGGTCGCGCAGAAGGTTTTGAGCCTTCAGTTCTAATCCTGAAGGGATTTTCGCTCTTTCAATTGCCGAGCGTCAATTCCGCCGTACTTGCGCTTTCAGCTATAGAAAGTCGCGGTGGTAATGCCCTTTTCGCGACAGATGTCGGCGACCTTCATTCCCCAGTCATACTATTGCAACATGGCAACGATCTGTGTTTCCTTAAATCTACTCCTCTTCAGGATATAAAAGTAGTAAATTTTTATACTGTCCGAAACACTAGGGAAGCCTTCAAAACGGGAAAGGCTACATAATGAAGGGCTCTAAAGCGAAAACCCCGAACCAAGATAGGGTCGAGAAATGTATAATCAAAAAAATATTTTCACTCAGTTTTTTGCTTCGTCGAAATAGTTAATATGTGATACTGTATTCTCTATATTCCCCTTGGATGATGCTCCGAAAAGTATTGACTCTACATTAGGTAGACTGCAAACATACTCGAGAGCTTCTTTTGGAGGTATTGCACCACCACCTAATACCTGCATGGCGATGGCTCGAAATTTCCTAGTTCGCAATGTTTCTTCGTAAATTTCTTTCCCCCCTGACATTCGAAAATTAACTTTATTTATCGAAGCACAGATAATTGGATTCTGAATACCAACTGATTCCAAGGTATCTAGAAGTAAGGGCATATTCATGGTTATAAAACCAGCCTCCGCATCATACTTCTTGGCAACATAATCATAAAAACCCTTTAAAATATCTACCATTCCCAAACCAAGTAAAAGATCCGTTATCACATTTTGAAGAAAAATAACAGGTGTTTTTATACCCTTAAACATTTTCATTTCGGCATCTATCAGAAGTTCCATGATTTTAAGGTAGTCTTTTGATACAAATGCCATGCCTCCTTTAAACATGGTTCCAAAAAGATTACCCGGCACATATTGTTTTACAGTACCTGCAATACCCAATTCAGTTACCGCATTGGCATATTTATGAGCATAAGGCATACAAGGGTATATCTTAAAATCTCCGTAACGGTTAGGATTAGTCCGTATGGTATCGCAAATTTGAGCAATTCTATCATGTGTGGTACACATAAAAGTCTGTATCCCCGCATCAATTGCAAAGTCAAGTGTTTTGATAATGGCTGAATTATCTTTAAACTTCATCGCCTGCTCTCTAGATTTGGAGTCAGAAATATGATTGACCGCAAAAAACTGATTGTCTCCGTATAAGATTCTTTCCATTATATAGTTGCTTTTGCTTTGGTTTTAATGATAGATATAGCCCTGTCGGTAAGCCAGGCACTTTCAAATGTATTTATGTCATTGGGTACTTTACCTTCAACCGCTTTTACAAAATAATCTACTTGTGCTGAATATTCTTCACCTCGCAAATAAAAATCAACTTGGTCGGTCAAGTCTGTGATATATTTTACATTCCAGCCTTTCGAGTAACCAGTCGGGCAGTCGGTGTCTTTAAAATAGACTTTTAATTCGTTAGCATCGGAAATAATCTTACCTTTTTCGCCCATAATTGTTATGGAAGTAGACATCTTACGATAGGTATCATCACTCCAATTCACCGACAAAATACCAGTTGCCCCGTTTTCCAACTCCAAAAGAGAATAAACAGCATCCTCTACATTAGAGGAGTAAATCGACTTTAAATCGGTGCCTTTCGCCAAGGCTACCGGAGAGAGAATATCATTGATTAAATCAATTACATGAGAAGCATAATCCATTAAACATCCGCCGCCTTCAGCCGGATCGGACCGCCAAGTATCACTCTTTTTTTTTACAACGACCGGTCCATAAGCCTCTCCAACAAAATGATGGATTTCACCTAAATAATTACCTTTAATCAGTCGCTTGACTTCTTTAAAGGTTCCAATGAATTTATTGTGGTACCCAACTTGATTGACCAAACCATTTACTTTTGCCAATTCCTTAAGCTCTGCCCCTTGTTCGGGATTCAGACAAAATGGTTTCTCAGCGAATACATGAATTTTTTTTTGAAGCAACTCTTTTACAAAGTTATAGTGAAATTTAGTAGGCAAAGCAACAAATACCGCGTCAGGTTTCTCCTTTTCAAGCATCTTTCGATAATCGCTATAACACGTAAATTTGCTGTATTTTTCAAGAGCACCCACAACCATTTTCGCAGTGTCACAAACTCCCACAACTTTCACATCGGGATGTGCACCCAATATAGCTAAATGAGAGATACCCATTTTACCAGCACCTATAAGACCAACTTTTATCATAATTTTCGTATTTGAAACTTAAGCTTTTATTCTTTTTATATAGAGTACATGAAACAGCAAGTCTCTAAAAAACTTCATTTGATTTCCAGTATTTCTTTTTAAAATTTCAGGTCGCATAAATATGCGAACAAACCATTCCATACGGAGCTTTATCCAGATATTCGCGGGTCTCTTACTATTGCCTGCATACCAATCAAAAACATTCCCAATAGTGCTAATTACTTTTGCATTGAGTAGATGTTTATGTTCATATGCCCATTTCTCCTGTTTAGGTGCTGTCAAACCTATAAAAACTACATGGGCATCAAAATCATTAATAGCACGAACAATCTCATTATTATCTTCTTTAGAGAATTCAGGTTTGAAAGGGGGAGAATAACCGGCCAACTCAATATTAGGATAATCTCGACTGGCCCTTTTTATAATTTTCTCTAATGTTTGCGTTGATGATCCCATAAAAAATATCCGCCAATGTCGTTCATTAGCTTTGTCCATAAAAAAATCAAAACAATCTTGGCCGGCGATTTTTTTTATATTTTTACCATGAAGAAACAAGGAACCGATAGCTATTCCCATACCATCTAATACTAGATAGTCTGTATTCTTAAGTGCCGCTTCAAAAGCCTTATCTTTTAGTGCTATTCCATAAGAATTAGGACTAAAAGTATTCAGTAATACTTGTCTTTCCTCTGCATCGACAACGTCTAAGGTGGAAGAGAACACGTTATAACCAAAAATGTTAGTAAAGTTTTCCGTATATGGGCTCATAATTGAAATATTCCATTTAATCTGCCAAGAAAATATATAGCAGCCATTTCATAAAGGTGGGCAATTTAAGAAAATAAAAAAAATATTTTCAATATACTAGGTAAAGATCCGCCAAAATATCATTTCAATCACCATACTCTAAAATATTTATCAAACTCATCAATATTTCCAAATATAATAGGAATTCTTCAAATATTTCACATCTTGACTTGTTCGATTAAAGCCATTTATTTACATTTACCTCTTATTAAAAATGGAGTTTATCTCTCCCAAAAAGCACTATTTACATATCCCTTATTTGATTAACCTACTAGTAGCTCCCCAATACTAAAAAACATAAGCAATCAATCGTATTTATTTGTGCTAGAATTGTTGGTTATGTCGAAGATAATTATCGGAAATTTTAAGCTTGTCGATGAAAAGATTTAAGTATTCCGATTTGATTATTCCCATGTCCATTGCAGTCCATCTGACAATTATCAACGGTGTTCTATACCTTCTTACACTGCGTACCTATCTACAACCATTCCATATCATCTATTACAATAGTTCATGGCTACTGATCACCTATTTTTGAGTACTATTATTTTTTCTTCGACAAATTCCTTTGCTAATTTATTCAGACCAAAAAAGAAAATAGCATAACTAACAGAGAGTAAACAACTTAAGCCAACAATTATAAAGGAAAGAAAATCTTTAGGTAAATTTAAAACAAGTATTACTGGTAAAATAATTGACATAAAAATAACCTTCGTACTTGTAACAACAACCTCATTAAAATCACTTCTTAGTGATAGATTAATCATGTTTTTAATTATTAATAACCTTGCTATTTCCGCTATTATTGAAATTATTATTTGAACAATAAAAAACGTATTCAGGAACTGAACATATTTTAAAAATGTGATAAGCTATAGGTACTATCGTTATATTTATTCCTCCAGCAATTAATTGGAAATTACGAATTTTGCCTTGCGAACCTGCTGCTGCAGATATGGGATTGCCGAAAGCAGTTAACATTCCTATAAATATCATCAATTGTACAAATTTAATCGTATAATCTGGAATTTTCTTGAGCCAAATTCAGTTTCTAAAAGTACAGGAAGTGCTAAGAAGAAAAGAAGATATTGACGGTATTAAATAGGGTAAATATTAAAAAGCTTCTAACCTCTTTCTAATATCATTCAATTTCAAATATGCCCCGTTGAAGACAATAATGATTTAATATATCGATGTTTTTAACACAATGTCGATAAAAAACGTTAAAACCATAATATTTTTATAACTTTATTCATTGTATTATATGATCACTACTTTGAATAAGCTATCATTCTAGTGACGAACAACGCTATGAAAAAGTTCCCCCTTCTAATTTCATTGCTCATTTTGGCAAACTTGGTTTCCGCTCAAATCAAAATTGGGGAAAATCCACAAGTTTTAGATTCTTCCTCCTTGTTAGAGCTCGAGAGTACTACCAAGGCTTTAGTTATAAGCCGTGTTTCTGAAACCGAAATGCGCGCTCTAAACCCACTACAAGGCGCTATCGTTTATAACACTGACGCTTCTTGTATTTTTTACTACGATGGTACAAATTGGAACAATTTATGCGCTGGAAGCAGTACAGGCAATATTTCTTGGGGTGCTATTACAGGAGACCTAAGAGACCAAACTGATCTAGCATCACAGTTTCAGAATTATGTGGACCTTACAACTGCCCAATCTATAGCTGAAGAAAAGACCCTTACGGCTAAACTTACGGTAGATACTGGTGATGTAGACGCGCAAATTGCTGAATTTCTTGGTCGGGTAAAAGGAGAAGATGGTACGGCACCCGAAGATTTTGTTACTAGATTACAATTAGATGCGGTAGCAGTCGGTGGGCATACTGGTGCCAAAGGTTCTATTTTTTTTGCAGGAGCTAATACTCAACCTTCAGAAGATAATGCCAACTTATACTGGAATGAAGAGAATAAGCAACTACGGATTGGTTCATTTGTAGATGATTCAGAATTTAGCTTATTTTCAGATAATTTGACAACCTTAAGTATACAAGGTTCCGTCTCCAAACCTATTGGGTATCCGAGAATTTTAACCGAGGAACACCACACTACTATTATTTCTTGGTCTACATGGGTTACATTACCCGATCCTTCAACCTGTATTGGCAGAATATATATTATAAAAACAAGTCCTAAAGATATTAATAATCCTACAGAAAATACTAGGGTTCGAATAGCAAATGGTGGCGGTTACAATGATTCCCAATCGCAGTGGCAAACTGAATTTCCTGCAGGGAGCGTAACCCAACTGCAAAGTAGTGGCAATGCTTGGGAGCAGATTAATTAATTTCGTGCTTTTACAGCTCTAATTTAGAAAATCTATTAGATGATTTTCGGAAGATTAGACCTCTTAATTCAATTCACAAAAGCATTTTAAAACTTGTATTTCCATTTATTGAAATAATTCTAAAGTTTTACTCCTCCAGAATTTTAGTTTCCTTTAAAGCTTCTCGATTAAGGTATATCTTACAATCTAAAACCAATACTTTTATATGTAGTGCCGGTTACTGTGCGTGATATTTTTTTTGGTTTAGTCAATAAAAAGGGTACCGCTTGGAAATCAGCTTCGCAACTCGGAAAAAACAGGTATGATATACCTTAATAGCTCTTCTCTAACGCCTATTATTACTAAAATTTGTTCTTGACCAAATTAAAAAAAGAGTCAATCAAAAGAAAATATTACGAATAACTTATTTATATACCTAATATTTTACATTATTTATAATAAAATAGTATGGCACTTGTCACTTTTAAGTCTATGTCATACATTTACCAGTTGTGAAAATGTCTTTGGTATTTCAAAAACATGTTTTAAACACCCATTATTTGCTTGACCTATTTGGTGCCCTCAATGCTATAAAAGTATCAGGGATAACCAGCATGTTTTTGTATTAAAACCAATGGTTATGTTAAAAAGTAATATCGGAAATTTTAATCTTGCCCATGAAAAGGTATAAGAAATCCGACCTTATTATTCCAGTTTCCATTGTCCTCAATTTGGGGATTATCAATGGCGTACTCTATTTTCTTACGCCGGAAACCTACCTCAACCCGTTTAACATTCTGTACTACACTATTTCTTGGCTGCTCATCACCTATTTTTTAAACTATTACCCAAAAGATCGGAAAGAACGTTTTATGACCAAGTTTCATAAAATGATACAATTGTTCGTCATCTATGGCCTTGCTTATTTTGCCTTATTCGGGCTTATAGGCCGAAACTTTACTTCGCTGTACTATCAACTTTTGGTCTTTTTATTGATCTGTGTCTGTCTCATGTGGTATCGAATAATCTTCTTTTGGACTATACGCAAATATAGAATGGTCGGTGGTAATTCTGTCAATGTGATTGTTATTGGCAGGGATGGCAACCTAAAGAAAATTCGAAAGGAATTTGACGATCCCGAACTGGGCTATCGATATAAAGGTTTTTTTGATGACCAAGAATCTAAAAGTCCTACCTATTTGGGTAAAATCGTCGATTGCTTCGGCTATATTTTGCAAAACGAAATCGATGAAATTTACTGTGTCGCCTCAAAGTTTAACCATCAACAACTGGAAAATCTTATCGATTTTGCAGACAATAACTTAATCAGGTTTAAAATAATACTAGACAATAAGGAAATATATTCCAGGGCCATGTCGATAGAATCGTATGGTAATGTACCCGTACTTAACCTGCGAAAAGTACCCTTGGATACCGAATTTGCCCGTATCATTAAGCGGACCTTTGATATTATTTTCTCTTCGCTCGTCATTGTTTGTATACTGTCTTGGCTTACCCCTTTGTTGTATATCTTAATTAAATTGGAGTCTCCCGGAGACTTGTTCTTTAAACAAAAACGGCACGGGTTTAAGCGTAGACCGTTCTGGTGCTATAAATTTAGATCCATGACGGCCAGCACCGATGCCCATTCAAAAATGGCCAGCAAAAACGACATGCGAATTACTCGAATAGGGAAGATATTGCGAAAGACGAGTCTCGATGAATTGCCTCAATTTATTAATGTGCTTTTGGGCGACATGAGTGTTGTCGGTCCGCGTCCCCATATGGCACTACATACCCAAGATTATGAAACTTCGGTCGACAAATATTTGGTACGCCACTTTGTAAAACCAGGTATAACGGGCTTGGCGCAAGTACGCGGTTACCGAGGTGAAATACTTAAAAAAGCCGATATTTTGAATAGGGTTCGGCTCGATATTTTTTATGTCGAAAAATGGACCTTTGCCCTTGATTTACGGATTATTGTAAAGACCGTTTTCAACGCGGTATTGGGGGAAGAAAAAGCGTATTAGTTGCACTAACCGTCACACCAAAAAACAACCTCATCAGGATTGCAGTAGCCTGTCCCTTTTGACAAAAGACACTTCCTCAAAAGATTCCGAAACGGCAAATATACCGTATCCCTTCTCCTTTAATTTTTTGACCAATCGTTTCGATTGAGACACGCCATCTTTTATCATACGATCATGGAATTCAATCAAAATTTGGGTAATCGAGATACCGCTGTCCAAGATACTTTCGACAACACCATATTCCGCACCCTCAATATCTATTTTCAGCACGTCAATATGTGTATGTTGATTTTCAGTTACAATATCTTCCAATGATCGCATCTCTACCTGAACTTTTTCCAGGGCACTCGTATTGCTGTTCACAAATAAGCTACCCGATACATGATCGGGGTTTTTCGGCAAGAAAAAATTGGCGAACCCACTTTGTGTACTCAACCCAAATTCATGGAAATGAAATTTCTCGAAAAGCTTTTGACCTTTGATCCACCGTATTGATTTTGGTGTGGGGTCAAAGCCGTACACATGGCAACCATACCTTTTGTGGATCTCACTATCAAAAGATACGTCTTCCCCTATTCCAAAGGAATATACAATCGAGTTTTCATTTAAAGATCCAGGCCAAACATAAAAACCCCCGTAACGCGTACCCAGCCAAAGATGTTCACAAGACAACTCTTTTTTGAAATGTCCGGTTTTAATCGATCTTCGTACGCCCCTTACTACTTTCTTAATTCGTTCTAACATACCCCTCTTTTTAGCAATCTGTTAATTTTCAGGAAGTATCAAGTGTTTGGTCGAACACAACTACTCTCTAGAAAAATATTCCACAAAGCTGCCGATTGCTGGCGAAATACGGGGGATTAGCTACTAAAACATATAAATATCATGGAACTTCTTCTTCTTAAATATAATACATTTATTCGGGTAGCCATAATCTTGGAAAGAAGTTACCAAAGCCCTTCAAATTGTAAGGGCATATGAATTAGGCTTTTCTGCCACTAAAAAACACAAAAAAGGCAATGTATTTACTACT
The DNA here is from genome assembly GCF_900103215.1 of Kriegella aquimaris. Classification (GTDB taxonomy): domain Bacteria; phylum Bacteroidota; class Bacteroidia; order Flavobacteriales; family Flavobacteriaceae; genus Kriegella; species Kriegella aquimaris. The sequence continues at coordinate 160,093 of NZ_FNGV01000010.1, read as the reverse complement.
AGCGTTTTAAGCTTAGCCCATAACTTTAAGTTATCAATGCTCTAGGACGGCTACTTTTTTCCCACAAAACTACCGATTGAAGTTCCTTGAAATGCTTTCCTGTTCACTGCGAAAATCGTACTTTTCACTACCATTAGTGTTACCTTAATGCTGACAGGACGTATAGGGCAATCGTGGATTTTGGCTTAACTGCACATTACTATTTTAACGATTTTATGGAGAAAAAACTGTTTGACGATTTTCAACCGGTTTCGGCAAAAGCTTGGAAACAGCAGATTCAGTATGCCCTAAAGGGAGCGGATTATAATAAAAATATGATCTATGAGTCGTTGGAAGGTATTCCCATCAAACCCTTTTACCATGCCGATGACCTCGAAAAGAACGTTTTAGACCAACCAAACGTACCTGAAACTTGGGCGATAGGGCAAGAATTGTTTGTAGCCGATGCCAAAAGGACGAATACCAAAGCGTTGAAAGCCTTAGAACGCGGTGTGGAAAGTCTGTTATTTAATATTCCCTCGGAAAAGATAGCGGTTAAAACACTGATCAACGGAATTGACATGTTCAAAACCCCTCTGCATTTCAAGAGTCAATTTTTATCGAAATCGTATGCGGAACAAATTTTAAAAGCTACAACTACCGCCACACGTAGTTTTTTGCATCTCGATCCCATCGGCCATTTTGTGCAATCAGGAAATTGGTATACCAACCAAGCCACCGACCTTGCAACAGTATCCGAAATTCTAAAGTTATCAAAAGCGCATAGCAATACCAGCATTTTATCGGTCGATGCTTCGCTATACCAAAATGCCGGGGCGACTATGGTACAGCAGTTGGCCTATGCCCTCGCGCATTCTCACGAATACCTGCATTTCCTGGCCCCACCATTGATTAAGGGCATAACTTTTAAAATAGCGGTGGGCAGCAATTACTTTTTTGAAATAGCCAAAGTCCGCGCACTGCGTCTCTTATGGCGCACCTTGGCCGAGACTTACGATATTGCCCCCGATTGCCATATTGTGGCCACACCTACCAGACGGAACAAAACCCTATATTCCCCGAACACGAACATGCTGCGAACGACCACCGAATGTATGTCCGCCATTCTTGGTGGTGCCGATACGATTTGCAATGCACCCTATGATGCTATCTATCACAAAGACAATGATTTTGGGGAACGACTGGCCCGAAATCAGTTGTTGCTGCTCAAACATGAAAGTCATTATAATCAGGTCGCCCATGCTGCCGGAGGTGCGTACTATATCGAGACCCTTACCCAACAATTGGCCCAAAAAGCATTGGACCTTTTTAAAACTATAGAAGCCAGTGGTGGATACTTAAAACAGTTGAAAACGGGTGTTATTCAACGAAAAATAAGCGAAAGTGCTCAAAAAGAACAATTGGCATTCGATGCGCATAATGAAATATTGGTCGGTACCAATGCCTTCCAAAAAACCACCGAAACCGTAAAAGATACGTTGGAACTGTATCCGTTTGTAAAAACAAACCCACGAAAGACCTTGATCGTTCCTATTATTCCGAAACGTTTGGCAGAAGCTACGGAGCAACAAAGGTTGAAAGAAGAATGATAGTTGATAGTTGATAGTTGATAGTTGATAGTTGATAGTTGATAGTTGATAGTTGATAGTTGATAGTTGATAGTTGAAGGTTAAAAAATAAACGGTGAAAGAAGAAAGGTTAATGGTTAAGGGTTAACCCAAAACAAAATGGAACATAGGAAACGAAAAAACGTACAACAGCTGACCTTGATCGGGAAGACAGAAAAAGAAGCTACTTCAGATTCCCCATCATTCGAGCACTTGGATTTTGCGGCTGGTATCCCGCCTTTTTTACGGGGACCCTATGCGACCATGTACGTACAGCGTCCCTGGACCATACGCCAATACGCCGGATTTTCAACAGCGGAAGAGAGCAATGCTTTTTATAGAAGAAATCTGGCAGCAGGCCAAAAGGGACTTTCCATAGCCTTTGATCTGCCGACCCATCGTGGTTACGATAGCGACCACGAACGTGTGGCGGGCGACGTAGGTAAAGCCGGAGTCGCCATCGATTCCGTTGAGGATATGAAAATCTTGTTCGATAAAATTCCTTTGGATAAAATGTCGGTTTCCATGACCATGAACGGGGCCGTATTGCCCATCATGGCCTTTTATATTGTCGCTGCCGAAGAACAGGGCGTAGCCCCCGAACTGCTCACAGGAACCATTCAGAATGACATTCTCAAAGAGTTTATGGTGCGCAACACCTATATTTATCCGCCAGCGCCTTCCATGCAAATCGTCAGTGCCATTTTCGAATATTGCAGCGCCCATATGCCAAAATTCAATAGTATCAGTATTTCGGGATACCACATGCACGAAGCAGGGGCCACGGCGGAAATCGAATTGGCCTATACCCTTGCCGATGGTCTCGAATACCTGCGTACGGGATTAAAAGCGGGAATCGATATCGATACCCTTGCTCCTAGGCTTTCGTTCTTTTGGGGCATTGGAATGCACCACTTTATGGAAATTGCCAAAATGCGCGCCGGACGTATGCTCTGGGCGAAATTGGTAAAACAGTTCAATCCGAAAGATGCGAAGTCCATGGCCCTCCGTACCCATTGTCAGACCAGCGGCTGGAGCCTTACGGAACAAGACCCTTTTAATAATGTTGCCCGCACGACCATTGAAGCGGCAGCAGCCGTTTTTGGCGGCACCCAAAGCCTACACACCAATGCCTTGGACGAGGCCATTGCGCTACCCACCGATTTTTCGGCACGCATTGCACGAAATACGCAGCTTTTTCTGCGGGAAGAGACCAAAATCACCAAAACGGTAGACCCGTGGGCAGGTAGCCATTATGTGGAAAAATTGACGGATGAACTCGCACAAAAAGCCTGGAAACTAATTCAGGAAGTCGAAGAATTGGGCGGGATGACCAAAGCGATAGAAGCCGGAATTCCGAAAATGCGTATCGAGGAAGCCGCTGCAAAAAAACAAGCGAATATCGATAACGACCATGACATTATTGTGGGTGTCAACAAATACCAACTCGAGTCGGAAGACCCGCTACAAATTTTGGAAGTGGACAATAAAACCGTGCGCGACCAACAATTAAAACGTTTGGCACTGCTCAAAAAGAAAAGGAATACCGAAGACGTTACCACTGCTTTAAAACGACTGACGGCGGCAGCCAAAAAAAGGATGACTGCGGTTGCCCATGAAAAAGATACCGTCCTTCCTCAGAATACCGATAATTTACTAGCTTTAACGATAGAAGCCGCACGGGCACGGGCAACCTTAGGGGAAATCAGTACGGCACTGGAAGTCGCTTTTGGGCGGCATGTGGCAAAAACACAAACAATATCGGGGGTGTATTCCAAAGAAATAAAAAAAGACGAACATTTTCTCAAGGCTCGGGAACTGGCTGACCGCTTTGCAAAAGAGGAAGGGCGTCGCCCTCGGATCTTGATAGCTAAAATGGGACAAGATGGCCATGACCGTGGTGCCAAAGTGGTGGCAACAAGCTATGCTGACCTCGGTTTTGACGTTGATATCGGTCCGCTTTTTCAAACTCCGGAAGAAGCTGCCAAACAAGCCGTGGAAAACGATGTACACATTTTAGGTATTTCTTCGTTGGCAGGAGGGCATAAAACCTTGGTACCCCAAGTTATCGAACAGCTTAAAAACTATGGGCGGGAAGATATTATGGTCATTGTCGGAGGGGTCATCCCCAAACAAGATTATCAATTTCTGATCGATAAGGGTACCACTGCTATTTTTGGTCCCGGCACGAAAATTCCTGAAGCCGCTATTCAGGTTTTGGAATTACTTTTAAACTAAACTCCCCTTTCTCCCAATTCATTCCCCTCTTTTACAAGAGGGGAGCACATAAATTTGACTGTGATAAACAAATCTGAATCGGAGGAGGCTCCTCCCTTTTTCAAAGGGAGGTGTCCCGCGAAGCGGGACGGAGGGTTAGCTTATATTATTTAAATTTATAGTAAACTAAACTCCCCTTTCTTCCTATTGTACCAAAAACTTGGCACAACCGGAATTCATTCCCCTCTTTCACAAAAGAGGGGAGCACATAAATTTGACTGTGATAAACAAATCTGAATCAGAGGTAGCTCCTCCCTTTTTCAAAGGGAGGAGGCCCGCGCAGCGGGACGGAGGGTTAACCTTACTATTAATTATGTAAATTGTGCAAAACTAAACTCCCCTTTCTTCCGTTTTGCACCAAAACTTGGCGCAACCGGAATTCATTCCCCTCTTTCACAAAAGAGGGGAGCACACAGATTGAGTTTATGAAACCAAAGAAGATACATTCAAAAAAAGAACTTCAGGAACGAAGAAGGGAACTAAGAAAAAACATGACCCCTGCAGAGGCATTTTTATGGTCACATATAAAAGCAAGGCAGCTAGACGGAAAACGTTTTACCAAACAACATAGCATAGGCTATTACATTGTGGATTTTTATTGCGCTTCACAGAAATTGATTATTGAATTGGACGGGGAAGTTCATAATAATCCGACCGCAGCAGAATATGACCAAAAAAGAACTGCCTATTTAAACGGATTGGGTTACAAGGTTCTTAGGTTTGAGAATAAAATGGTCTTTGATTTTTTAAGTTCCGTTTTAGATGAAATCAAGGATAATTTCCAGGAAAATGATTAAAGATTGCAAGAGGTTGAACAGGGTTTTGCTCCTCCCTTTACCAAAGGGAGCTGGCCCGCAAAGCGGGACGGAGGGTTAACCTTACTATTAATTATGTAAATTGTGCAAAACTAAACTCCCCTTTCTTCCGTTTTGCACCAAAACTCGGCACAACCCGAATTCATTCCCGGCTGTAAAAAAGAGGGGAGCACACAAATTTGACTGTGATAAACAAATCTGAATCAGAGGTGGCTCCTCCCTTTTTCAAAGGGAGGTGGCCCGCGTAGCGGGACGGAGGGTTAACCTTACTATTAATTATGTAAATTGTGTAAAACTAAACTCCCCTTTCTTCCATTTGCGCCAAACTCGGCGCAACCGGAATTCATTCCCCTCTTTTATAAAAGAGGGGAGCACATAAATTTGACTGTGATAAACAAATCTGAATCAGAGGTAGCTCCTCCCTTTTTCAAAGGGAGGTGGCCCGCGCAGCGGGACGGAGGGTTAACTTATCTTATTAAAATGTGTAAATTATAGTAAACTAAACTCCCCTTTCTTCCTATTGTACCAAAAACTTGGCACAACCGGAATTCATTCCCCTCTTTTGTAAAAGAGGGGAGCACATAAATTTGACTGTGATAAACAAATCTGAATCAGAGGAGGCTCCTCCCTTTTTCAAAGGGAGGTGGCCCGCGTAGCGGGACGGAGGGTTAGCTTATATTATTTAAATTTATAGTAAACTAAACTCCCCTTTCTTCCTATTCTACCAAAAACTTGGCACAACCGGAATTCATTCCCGGCTGCAAAAAAGAGGGGAGCACACAGATTGAAATTTTATATAGAATTTTGAATCGGAAGCGGAAGGTTTATTAATTAAGGCTCAAATACCAAACGTTCATACTTTCCATCGTATCACCGATCAAGGTATTGTTCAATAACGTACCCCCATACGAAAAACCATGTTTGCTAAAGGTAATGTTGAGTCCGTAAGAAGTTGCCCTAACCGAAGTATAAATAGTTTTCAGTCCTCTTTCTGCACTTTTTTTCTTGATTTTCTGTACCAAATAATACGAAAGGTTTTGACCTCGGTAATTGGAATTGGTAACAAAATCAACGATTTCCATATTCGATTCCGCTTCATTGGGCCGCAAGATACTGGCTACAATCAGTTGCCCCTTTTCGAATAAACCATAAAACTCGTACCCTTGTTGTAACAATTCGATCAGAAAAGACTTGTCGTGAATGGGAAAGGGGTACGACCGGAACGCTCTTTCGTTCAACCGGGCCAAGGCTGTCAATTCGTCAAGCTCTTCGCTACGCAGCTGATGAATCTCCAAGGCATCGGGTAGAGCCATAAACGAATTATGGGCGGTATTGGCCGCCGCCAAAGCAATTGTCTTTACCGACTGGATCATCTTTAACTTTTGTTCGGCACAATTCGAGCGCTCCTTATTCAAAAAATCAGCTACAAAATATCCTGTACTCACCCCATTGTATAAACCGGGAATCTTAGCTTCCACCTGATAGCCCTTTGATTGAAACGAAGCAATGCCTGCCTCGGGAACCCTACTTACGATCTTATCATATTTCCGTTGCTGGGCTAGGTTTTTCATACTGGAAATCAACTGATTCCAGTTGCCATGATCGGCTTCCAGCAAATACACCCTTTTATTCCCCTTGCCATGATGAACAAGGCCTCCTTCTATTCGTTCTATCGTATCAAACATTTGAAACTAAAAATTAATCGATTCATAAATCAGTTGAAACCCGTATCAGTCGCGCACTTGGCCATCGCCATAGATATAATATTTATTGGTAACCAACTCGTTAAGGCCTAAAGGACCTCGGTGATGCAACTTATCGGTACTGATGGCAAGTTCGGCCCCTACCCCCATCTGACCACCATCGGTAAACCGGGTGGAGGCATTTTGGTATACGGCCGCACAATCTACCTGCTCCATAAAGCGTTCGGCAGCTTGGGTATCGGTCGTCATAATCGTAGCAGAATGCCCCCCGGAATAATCATTTATCTTTTGTATCGCATCGGAAAGCGTATCGACCGATCCAATACAGCATCGCAAGGCTAAAAATTCTTCCGACCATACCGACTCCTCGGGAATAAGCACCTCATTTTTCAAAACCTCCATTGTTTTTGTATCCACCATCACCGATACGCCATTATCCTCTAAAATATTCCGTAGTCCGTTCAATTTTTCCTCATAACCGGAAACGTTGGTATTCACCAATATTTTATCCAAAGCATTACAGGCAGAAATCTTATCGGTCTTTGCATTTAGAATGACCTTGAGACTTTTTTCCCAATCGGCATCCTCGTCAACATACAAGAAGTTATTACCGCGGCCACTTACTAAAACGGCGCATTTCGCATGCTCTTTTACAAAAGCGATCAACCGTTCACCACCACGGGGCACGATAAGGTCTAAAGGTTCGGTAGGTTCTTTTAAAAACTGTTGCGTCTCCGTTCTATTCATGGTGAGTAACTGAATACAATCGGTACCCAAACCATTTTCCTTCAAAGCTTGCTGCCAAAAATCGACAAGTACCGTATTGCTATACTGGGCTTCCTTTCCTCCTTTGAGTAAAATCTTGTTGTTAGCCTTAAATGCCAGGACTGCCGCTTCTACCGTTACATCAGGCCGGGATTCATAAATAATCATTATCGTTCCGAAAGGAGCGGTCTTATTGATGACCTCTAGACCATTATCCATTTCTTTTCGGGTAATCTCTTTATTCACCGGATCGTCTTGTGACCGCACCGCTTTGACCGCTTTGATCATACCATCTATCTTTTTGTCGGTAACGATCAATCGGTCGTACATGGCTTGGTCCTCTTTTTTGAACAGGTCTAAATCGATTTTATTGGCGCCGAGCAATAATACCCGATTTTCATCTAAAAGACGCTCCATACTGGCCAGCACCTTGTTCTTTATATCTGTTGCTATCAATTTCATAGTTCTGTCTTTTTTAACTTGTTATGTCATGGCTACTTTGGTACCCACGTTTTTACCATCAATAATATCGATTATGGTGTTGTCTTTTTTCCCATTGGCAATAAAGGTGGGAATACTATTTGCGGCCGCCTGTTGGGCATAATCCAATTTAGAGCCCATACCACCACGACCTTCTGCCTCTTTTTTATTGCTGTCTTTAATGTACTTATTCAAATCTTCATTGGGATCTACATTTTGAATAAGGTCACTATTTTCTGCATCGGGATGCCCCGTGTAGAGTCCGTCAATATCCGTCAGAATAATCAATCGATCGGCATTGATCAACTGTGCGATAAGACTGGCCAACTCATCGTTATCGGAAAACATCGACATGGTTACCGAAACGGCGTCGTCTTCATTGGCAATCGGAATTATGCCTTCGGAAAGCAGCCCCTCACAACAATTGATCATATTCTGACGGTGCATACCCGGACTAAAATCGCGCTTGGTAGGAAGTACTTGTGCACACTTCATTCCGTAATCTTGAAAAATATTATAGTACAGTCGCATCATACGCGGTTGGCCTATTGCCGAATACACCTGTCTTCTTTGGGTCTTGTCTTCGATACGTGAATCGCCCAGCACTTCTTTTCCGGCGATTACCGAACCAGACGATACCAAAATGGTAATGATATCGCGCTCGTAAAGTTCCGCAATCTGTTTTACCAATCTTCGCAAGACCGGCCTAACGATCCGATTGTCTTTATTCGTCATTACATTCGTTCCGACCTTAATAACAATTCTCTCTTTATACATTTTAGTTTTCTTTTCCTAGTTCTACTGCTCGATTAAAGGCGGCAAAAGCGGCATCTTTAATCAGTACGTTTACATTGTTGTCTTCCATTGAATCTAAAGCGGCACGGGTTGTACCACCCTTTGAGGCTACCTTTTCCATCCAAGAATTTGGCGATAGGTCATTTTGGTTAAAGAGTTCAATGGCCCCGGTAAATGTCTGCCCCACCAAGACCTTGGAATCGTTTTTCGAGAAGCCCATCTGCAATGCAGCCTCCATCATGCTTTGCATAAAATAGAATACATAAGCGGGTCCGCTACCGGAAATCCCCGTAGAGGCATCGATGAATTTTTCGCTGCTGACCAACATCGATTTTCCTGTGGTGTCCAACAGACTTTCTACGGTCAATAGTTCGATACGTGACACTTCGGGGGAAGCGACATACGAGGTGAGTCCTTTACCGATTTTTGCCGGCAGGTTGGGCATGGCCCTGACAACTTTGTTGAGATTGCTCCATTCTTTAATCGAAGCAATGGTAATCCCCGCCATAATGGAAATAACCAGTTGCTGCGGTTTGACCATCGGATTGATTTTTTTAAGCAAGTCTTCTGCGTGATAAGGCTTCACGGCAAGAAAAATAATATCTGCTTCGGGCACGCAATCTTCCAAATGCTCATAGGCATCAAAATGTGAAATTTGATGTAATTCTTCCCGTTTTTCTGCGGAAGTGTCCAACACCATAATATTTCTTTTTTTGAGCAGTTTTGATTTTGTCATGCCTTCGGCATAGGTAAGCCCCATGTTTCCTGCCCCTATTACAAGTACTTTCATATTGATTTTTTGATGATTGGATGTATTGGTCTACATCTTTGATTATTAAAAAAAGTTCATGGATTTTCCATTTCGGGAGCTATGGCCAGCCCTATCACTAATATTGTCTTGAAGCGGTCTGCTTCGCAATCGGCATGATTCCTAATTTTACAAATGGATTTATTGTGAAACAATCGCATGAACACGATAAAATTGTGGTTGATAGATTAGATAAACAGCACACAGTCCCTACAATCCTTCACTTCCCCATAATAGGTTTCGCGGTATTTATGAATTGTTCTAATGGGCAAGCCCAAAAGGCATTGATTAATATAGGTGACTCTTGTAGTTAAATGTCCCATATTTTTACTGTAGCGTTTCTCTGTTTTTGTTTTTCTTTTAATCTGTAAAAATTGCATAAAATTTGTTTGGTCAAAACATAAGATATCAAGACCCAAATGCAAGAAAATGATGTTAACATTTTGTTATTTCGGGACGTAAGTGCAACTATAGCTTTTTAGAAAAAAGCCCTTTTACCTAATAATTCTGTGGGAAGTACGAAGAACATTCTCCCTTACACCCACATAATAGGTGCTACACTGCAAAAACGGAGATATCTGCGCCAGTCGATTACTGGGCTTGGGTAGTGTTTTACTCAATGGGCCAATTATACCATTTCAAGCGTAAGAGTTGCTTGATTTCCGATTTGGAAAAGCGTTTGCGAATCAAAACCGCAAGATTGCCATCTTCTACGGCATAAGGCGCAATATCTTTTGGGGCACACTGCGCTGGCAATAATAGCACCACCTCTATATACAGCAAGGCTAAAAGATTGATCTGAAATCGTGCTTTAATTCCCGCATACGCTCTTTTCTTATAACATCCATTTCCTTTTGAAAAAAGAGGGATAACCGCTGACCGCCATATCGTGGGGCAATGGCATCATCAGCCATAAAAGTCAAAAAGAATTCAATGGGTCCATAGGTCCTTGGGGATGTAAAGGTGCGTACCGCCCATAAGGTCAATTTTCGAACCCAATGGGGAAGGTGAATAATGTTTATGGGTTTGCCGCAGGCCAATAATGCCATTTGACCAATCTCGTTATGCGTCAAAATATCAGGTCCCCCTACTGCAATTTCTGTCTCTCCGCCTTCAATCGCATCAACGCAAACGACCGCGAGATCTTTGCCATGGACGGGGTTGATCTTTTGGCTTCCGTTACCGAATAAATAGACCCTGCCTTTCTCGGCCATTTTTAAAAAATCGCGCATATCGGAAAAGAATCCATTCGGGCGTATCACCGTATACTCCAATCCTGAATGCTTCAAAGCATCGACAAAAGCTTCCTTTGCCTCCAGCATTTTAAGATTGCGATGTAAAGGGCCATTGATTACCGATACATAGATAAACTTTTTGATTCCTGCTTTCTTGGCTTCTTCCAACAAGTTTATATTCGCCTGATAATCAACATCCATATAACTCAACCCATCTTTTTGACGTGTAATACCTACAATCGAAATAACCACGGACACATTCTCAAAAAGCCCCTTTAAGGTTTCAGCACGGGTAACCTCTGCTTGTATAACCTTAACGTTCTCGGAAGCTAGATCAGCTCCCTTTTCCACATTTCTCACAATTAATTCGGCAGGAATACTTCTGACAATCAATTCCTTCGTGATAAAACCTCCCAAATAGCCTGTTGCTCCTGCCAATAAGACGGTTCCATTATCCCTCATTACTCTTCTTTTTTATTTTTGATAGTTTTTTTATGTGTGACAGCACTTGAATCATGAAGACCACATGCTTTTTTTGGTAAGCGGTTTGGTTAAATGTCCCTGTGAGATAGACATCCATTTCAGGGCAGTAGTACATAAAAGCGCCCGATGAGCCCGAATGGCCGATAAGCGTATATTTATACAGTACAGGATATAATTTCTTTAACTCGAATTTGCGCAGACCATAGCCGTATTTTAAACCAAACGATTCGTTCGTCCATTTTTGCATTTGTCGCAAGCTACTTTTAGAAAGTAGTACGCCTTCTTTCAAACCCTTATGGAATTTAAGCAAGTCGTTTGATGTGGTCACCAATCCGCCGCCGCCCCAATCGGCACTTAAACTTTTGAAATGACCGACTTCAATGTCATCTGCATAAAATTCCGCTAAGGCACCTGTGGTCGCATCGATAGGTTTTGAATGAAGGTTCATATAGGTATGTTCCATGCTTAAGGGTTCAATTATTTTTTCAAAAAGCACTTCGTGGAGCCTTTTGCCCGTCAGTTCTTCAATCAATAGCCCCAACAACACATATTCGGTATCGGAATAGTGATAGCCTTTCCCGGGAGGGAAATGAGGTGTTAATTTCGATTTGGCAAAATCGATTGTTTCTTTCGGTGTCCAAATTCTATCGGTATCGGCGAACAGCAATTCCATAAAAGTAGGACCGCTTGTCGGGGCATCCTCAAAATAATCGGGAATACCCGAGGTATGTTGTAACAAATGCTTGATGCGCACTTCCCTTGAATAGTCGACACCCTGATAGGTATGTATTCCATTTAAAATATCGGAAGACAGGTATTCTGCCAATCGGTCGTCTACATTCAACTTGCCTATTTCTTGCAACTGCATAATCAAAGTTGCTGTAAACGTTTTGGCAATGCTTGTTGAGAGAAACGGATTTTTTACGCTTACGGGAGTACCGTCGTTAAAGTTTCCCCCGAAATAGTTCCATTCTATATCCAGTTTGCCGGAATATACGGTGAGAAAGGCATTGTGTACATTTTTACGCTGTACCTCCTTTTTGAACAAGGAATCTACTTTTTTCTTGGTCTGGTCCATTTGTTGGCCATACGACAAACTGCTGCCAAATAGTGTAAAGAGCATAATGATGACATATTTATAATTCATGATACTGTAATTCAATAAATGCGTTTTTTCGAATTGATGCATTGCACAACTAGTTGTTTCGCCGTCCAAGTTTTTCAATCTTATGCAGCCAATCATTCCTGAATTTATCGGTCGATAACCGTATAGGGCCGATAGCCGTAATTTTTACTTTTTTAACCCCGACAAATTGTAAGGTCAGTTTCTTCATGGCCTTATGGCTCGGACTACCATACACCCATTTGTAATACCATGTAGGCTGATCCATCGTACATATCAATCGGGCTGTTTTTCCCGTAAGGTATTTATCCCACCAGACAGAACCTTTCCGTTTTTTAAAGGCGAAGCCAGGGAGAAAAACCCGATCGATAAAACCTTTCATCACTGCCGGAACCGAACCCCACCAAACGGGATAGACCCAGACCAAGTGTTCGGCCCATTTTATTTTTTCTTGCGCATCAAGCAAGTCGGGTTCGAGCTCTGTTCTTTTTCTATAACCATATTTAAGGTTCGGATCGAATTGTAGTTCCGCTATTTTCAGCTCTTTTACGGCAGCCCCAGATTGAATAGCACCGATTTTATACGCCTCTGCGATACCATGATTAAAACTTTCTTTATCGGGATGCCCATTAATGATCAGAATTTTTTTCATCGGTGTATGTATTTGGTTAGCGGTTTGTGGCAAAATCGGTGCTTTTGGTTATCACAATCTAAAATACTGCTTTAAAATCTTTCTGCTCGAATCAGTTAGTTTCTAAAAACTGTGCTACTCCTTTGGCTACTTTCTCCTTAACCTTGGCAAAGTTTTCATACTTGCATCTAGCGGTTGTTTATTAGAATCTACAATGCTACCCAAAATACCAGATTATTAGCAATGAGGTCTCGAAAGGGCGGTTAAAAAACAAATTATTTAAAAAAATTCAAAAAAACCAAGGGTATCATAATTTTGGTTACGTCGTATTAATATAATCCGAGTTATGATTCCGAAGAATATTGAAAATTATATCGTCAAATACCTCACGAAAACGGCTACCGCCGAAGAACTTGAGGAATTGGAGGCATGGATAAAGGATCCATCGAACAAATTGCTTTTTGAAGACTACGTTCGGCATCACTATACCGTAAATATGGCCCTAAACAATTCGGATAGTGGCCCTACTAAAGCATATTTGACCCGTGAGATAAGAAGGAACAACTCCTTTTTACGCAGGTTCAATTCCCGCAACCTGTTAAAATACGCGGCGGCAGCGGTACTCTTGGTGGCATTGGGGTATCTCTTTGTTGAAGACTCGACCAATCAACAACCGAAAATTGTAATCGATAAGAATCAAATTACACTTGAACTAGACAATGGGCATATTGAAGTTATAAGTGAAGATGGGCAACGAAAAATAATAGATAGTGAGGGAAACGAAGTCGGTTCACAGCAAGGCAATCAGCTGAGTTATAAAGAAAGTAAGGAACAGGCAACTCCCCAGTATAACCAACTGAACATTCCAAATGGCAAGCAGTTCGAATTGGCCCTGTCCGATGGCACTATAGTCACACTTAATTCCGGTTCTTCGATAAAATATCCTGTGCAGTTCGTATCGGATCAGAGCAGGGAGGTAACCCTAATCGGAGAAGCCTACTTTAAAGTAGCAAAAGACACCAACAACCCATTCATCGTCAACGTGAATGATTTAAAAGTACGTGTTCTGGGAACCGAATTCAACCTTTCGGCCTATCCCGAAGATAGTGACATCACTACCGTTTTAGTAGAAGGGTTGGTCGGTTTGTATAATCAAAGTACTTATGACCAACAAACGGCGACCCTAATAGAACCAGGTTCAAAGGGGGTATATAATCAATCTAAGGGTGATTTTTCAGTCAACGAAGTCGATACGAACCTCTATACCAGTTGGAAAAACGGAAGGTTTGTTTTCAGACATGAGCAGTTCAAAAATATTATCAAGAAACTAGAGCGCGCCTACAATATCACCATTATTAACAACAACAAAGAACTGGGCGAGCAGTATTACAATGCCAGTTTTGATATGGAGGAAGAAATGGAGCAAATTTTCATCTCTTTTACTAAGAGTTATTCTTTTACATATACCATTGACCAGAATAAAATTACGATAAACTAAACCGGAAAAAGCGTATGAAATAAACCAAAAAAACCCAGAAAAAAAACTCACAAAAAAACTGAAAGATGCGCGAACATCTTTCAGCAACTCAAAAGTGAGGAAATTAATACCCACTAATAATCAATACAAAAATATGAAAATCCATCTCAAAATTGGGAGTAGGCTGATATGTCCTCCAGAATTTAGTTTAAAAATGAAATTAACCACATTCTTGCTGTTCATTGCCCTATTCAATATAAGGGCCAATAATTATGCGCAGGGTACACGAATAACATTAGACCTGAAAGAAGTAACCGTTGAGGCGGTACTGAATGAAATTGAATTAAATACCGAATTCAAATTTCTGTACAACATTAAAGATGTTGACATCAACAGAATAGTTACGGTGAAGGTTAAGAATGAAAAAATTGAAAAGATACTGCACAGCATTTTCACCAAAGAATCGTACGAAGTATCGGGGAAACATATAATTATAAGGTCTAAAAAAGAAAGACTGCCCGAAAAAATTCCTGAGAAAGCCGCAGCTCCACAAGTAATCGAAGTGTCAGGTACCGTAAAAGATACCGACGGCGAGATTCTACCCGGGGTGAATATCATTATAAAGGGGACGAACAAAGGCATTGTTTCCGATTTCGATGGTAATTTCACCATCGAAGTACCAAATACGATGGCCGTTCTTATCTTCTCATATATAGGAATGGAAACCAAAGAAATATTGGTTGGTAACCAGACAGTTTTAAATGTCGCCCTAGTACCGTCTGCCCAAAAAATGGATGAAGTGGTAGTCACCGCTTTGGGTATGAAAAGGGAAAAAAGAGCCCTGGGCTATTCGGTCGGAGAAGTTGATAGTGAAAAAATGAACTTGGTACCCCAAGAAAATGCGTTGGCCGGTTTGTCGAGTAAGGTTTCAGGGTTAGACGTTCGAAGATCGGGTAACGACTTAAATGCCGAAACCCATGTTTATATCAGGGGTAGAACATCCTTGGCCGGAAATGATGAACCTTTGGTTGTTGTTGATGGCTCTCCCGTTGGAAGCACTGCCGTTTTAAATGATATCAGTGCCGTGAACATCAAAAGTGTTTCGATACTAAAAGGGGCAAGTGCCGCTGCACTTTATGGTTCAAGAGCTGGTAACGGCGTAATTCTCGTTACCACTAAATCCGGAGAGGGCGTTAAAAAGGGAATTGGAGTTTCTTTTACCACCAGCTCAACACTCAATACACCCTATAAATATTTTGAAACTCAGAATAGATTTACCAACGGGCAAAGAGGTATTTTCGATGAAGCCACTTGGCAGCATTGGTACGGGCCTGAAGAAGGCGGCTCTGCGGTACAGTGGAACAGCAATGGAGAGGCAGTACCTTTAAAATTTTACCAGAACCCTCAGAAAGATTATTTTAGGACTGGATTTACCGTAATAAATGATGCTAGTATTAGCGGAAATTATGATAAGGGGAACTTTCGCCTTGCAATATCCCATATGAAGGGAGAGGGCTATTCGCCAGGTACGGAACTTGAAAAGCTTGGTTTCCGTCTGAACACATCTTATAAAATAACCGATAAGGTAACCGTTTCTACAAATATCAATTTCTCAAACCCTAATTCGGACCAAAACCCAATTAGATATCTCAATGGGGACAATCAATATTTTGATTTATTTAATATTGCGCCCCATATCAATATCAATGATCTAAAGGGAGATTATTGGGAATCACCGAACGTTGCCCAACGAAAGGTAACGGAGGGTTACAATAACCCCTGGTTTTCCGCCAATGAACGAATAAATAAATTTGACAAACTCAGTGGCTTTGGAAACATTAAACTGGACTGGGAAATTACCTCAAATTTTAACGCCATGGCCCGTGTTGCCTATAGCGGTAATACTAATAAGGAGGAAACTTTAAAACCATGGTCTTTTCAAGGATTTGGTGGCGGCACCACAAAACCTTTTGGGGCCTATAACCTTGACAACAGCAATTCTAGGGAGACTAATGTGGATGTTTTATTTTCCTATGATAAAAAAATTGGAGATTTCCGTATCTCTCCTTCCGTAGGTGGAAATATAATGAAGAGCAATATCTCTACGTATAATTCCGGAGGGGACAATTTGGTGCTTCCAGGGCTGTTTACACTTTCCAATGTAACAAGAGGAGGACTCGATTACAGAAGTGGTTCTTATAAAAAGGCGGTTTACAGTGTTTATGGAATGGCCACAATGAGCTATAAAAACATGCTTTTTCTAGACTTAACTGCACGTAACGATTGGTCTAGTACCCTTCCTAAGGAGAACAGCTCTTACTTTTACCCTTCCGTTTCCGGTAGTGTTCTAGTCTCTGAAATGTTACCAATGCCATCATGGGTCTCGTTATTTAAACTACGTTCTGGATGGGCTCAGGTAGGTAAGGATACCGAGCCTTATTTGATCAACCCTACTTTGTCGCAAGGGTTTTGGGGTGATGATTTCACCTATTCACTTCCGAGTAGTATGCCAAATACCAAGCTAAAACCAGAGATAGCTACTTCCTATGAAGTGGGCGCGGACCTAGGATTTTTCAAAGGTAGATTAGGACTGGAGGCTACCTATTACAAAACTCAAAACAAAAACCAAATTTTAAATGTTAACGTCTCTCCACTTACTGGGTATACCAGCACGACCATTAATGCAGGAAACGTTGAAAATTACGGATTTGAATTTGGGTTGAATATGGTACCCATAAAATCTGAGGATTTTGAATGGAACATGAACGTTAATTTCACCACACAGGAAAGTAAACTTGTAGAATTGGTTGACGGTATTGACCTTGTAAGATTTGGTGGAGGAACAGATGGTGGTGCTCATACAAAAGTAGGAGGGGTTATTGGAGACATGTACTCCCCTTATATAAAAAAGGTAGAGGAAGGTGAGTATGCGGGATGGAATCTATTGGATTCCAATGGCAGATGGGATGTAGATAGAACTCGGGAAAATCAGATTAAGGTCGGAAACTTCAACAATGATTTCGCCGTTGGTTTAAACACCTCTATTCGCTATAAAAACCTAACCCTTTCTGCAAGTTTCGACTGGAGACAGGGTGGAGATTTCTACTCCGAATCTATGAAGCGTATGGCGCGTTCTGGAAAAATCGAGGACTGGAAAAATGGGGTTAGCTCAAGTACCTATTCTGGTATCCTAGATGCTAATTCTTATTCAGATAGGGCAGCTTTAGCCAATGAAATCAAATCAAATCCTATTTACAGGGACAACGATGTCTGGGTCGGTGGACGAAATGAAGAATTGGGCGGATTCGAATTTAACGGTAATTACAACGGTGCTTTTTTCCCTGGGGTAATAGACAACGGTGACGGCACCTATACCGAGAATTTCGGAGATGCCGGAACACAGTTATTCGACGCCTACAGGGTGGTAGAATCAAGTGGTAGCTTTTGGAGAACGGGTTATGCCTTTATGTACGATGCATCCTTTATTAAGTTAAGGGACATTACCATGACTTACGAATTTTCCCCTGATGTAGCCAAGTTTGTTGCGGCTGATAATATAGCTTTATCCTTATTTGCTAAAAACATTATGCTTTGGACCGCAGCTGGAATCGGAATCGACCCTGAGCTAGCTTATGACCAAGGAGCCCAAGGGTTTGAAGAATGGAATGTAGCCCCATGGACTGCTCCCATAGGCCTTAGACTAAATATAAGTTTCTAAAAAAATATAAGATGACTGAAATAAAGAAAAATATAATTGCATTGTTACTGCCAATGGTAGTACTTTTTGTTACGTCGTGCTCCGAATCATTGGAGGAAATCAATGTTAGCCCCAATAGTTTACCGGATACCGAGATCGATATAAAATTTGTGCTGACCGGTATTTTAGCACAATCTGCAACGATGACGTCTGAGGTTAATATTGGTGCGGCTGAAATTACGGCAACGACCCAATACTTGCAACGTGACTTTACGAGTTACGACCGATTTAATTTCAACTGGCAAGCTTCGAGCTATGCCGCCTATTACGAACCTCTTAAAGATAGTCAGTATATCTACGATCGCGCTGAGGCCGAAAAAACAGGAAATATTAAGAATTACTACCAAGGGGTTGCCCTTATCATGAAATCTTATTGGTATGGGTTCTTAACGTCTGCTTTTGGAGATTTACCCTATACGAATGCCCTCCAAGCAGAAAATGGAGGAGATGATTTTTTTAAACCCGTATATGATGATCAACTATCCATTTTTAAGGGAATATTAAGCGATCTCGAACAAGCAAATACCCTTCTAAAAGGTACTGGGGTCATACAAGAAGTTGGGGATGCAGACCTTATATATAACGGGGATGCCTTAAAGTGGCGTAAATTTGCGAATTCGTTGCGCCTTAGATATTACATGCGTTTATCAGAAAAGGGAGGTATTGATATCAATCCTGCCCAAGAGATTGCTACTATTATTGGCAATAGTGCGGAATATCCAATTTTAGTTGATAATGGTGACAATGCGTCCATCGCATTCGTTGGCACAAATAGTGACAACAGTTGGTACGGAGGCCCCTTAAGAAGTAGTAACCGCTCTGAATTTTATCGTAGAAAACCCTCAGCTACCATTGTAGATGACTTGACTGCCTTGGGCGATCCAAGACTAACTACATGGGTAAGACCAGTAGATGTTCAAATTTTTGAGGGAGCCACAAATGAAATTGTACAGGAAGATGGCGTGTTAAAACGATATACCACTGAAGATATAGACGCAAGGAATAACGATGCGAATAAGGAGAATGATGTAAATACCTCTCTTTTCGTTGGTTTGCCAGTTGCCCTGACGGATCCGAACCAATTTCACAAATTTGCAGATGATCTCAATGTCAATGAAGTGGTTGCAAGCTTAGATGAAAGCATCTATCTGGCCGCAGCATCAAACCCCCATGCCTCATATCTAACCGAAATGTATGCCGAAAATGCCAATCCGATGGTAAAGGCAGTGTTAATGAATGCTGCAGAGGTAAGCTTTATTCTAGCTGAGGCAAGTGTCCGAGGTTGGGTAGCTAGCAACGCATTGGATCATTACAGCAATGGAATTCAATTGTCATTAGCGCAATACGGAATTTCAGATGGTGATGCATCCGCAGTGTACGATAAAGAGAACAACACCCTTATTCCTTTTAATCAAGGGGTGTATATGGCACAGGTGCAACAAATTTTTAATGATGCTGCCAATAAGATGGAGCCCATTATTCACCAAAAATGGATTTCTCAATGGCTTACGCCAGAATCGTGGTTCGATTGGCGTAGAACAGGACTTCCAAATTTAAATGTCAACATCATATCAGGAACTAAAGGACAAGAGATACCGGTTAGGTTTTATTACGATGACCCCTTTAATGAAGAGAATATGTTGCAAGCCATTAGTAAACTTCAGCCTGCTGAAAATGATCAGTGGTCTAAAATGTGGCTACTACAATAAGCTAGTATTATAGATAAACTTATCTCCAAGCTTGGACGCGAAAGGTGTTCGGGCTTGGAGATTTTTTTATGCCATATAACAGACCTAACGCTTTAAATAGTGATAGTGTTCAATTATTTTTTGCTTTAACTCCGGGTGTTATCGACGGATCAGTGAATGAAACAGCAGCACCAAGTTTGAAGTTTTAACTTTGGCTTTGGTATTTTTCCTAATTATGGTGTAGGCATTTGAGATATGACCTTCTACCGACTTTATAGAAATATTTAAATGTTCCGCAATTTCAAGATTGGTCAGACCTTCCTGCTTGCTCAATAAAAAGACCTGTTTGCACTTCTTGGGCAAACGTTCCACCTCCTTTTTGATTACAGCAATCTTATTTTCTACTAGTTTGTTGTTGCCATCATCCGTGGCCACCGTATGTAGAGCATCCCAATATACTTGGTTCAAGACAGAAGTTGATTGATCTTTTCGAAGACCGTCGACAAACTCGTTGTAAACCGACCTATACAAAAAACCCTTAAGCGACTTCTTAATATTCAAACTTTGTCGTAGTTCCCATATGCGCAAGAATACATTCTGAACAATATCTTGTGAAACGGCATAATCGTCTGTCAAACTATAAGCATATACCAGAAGTTTTTTATAATATGTTTCTACCAACAGTAAATACGCCTCCTCGTCACCTTCAATAAGTCTTTCTAATAAAATGGAGGCCTTTTGGTTGGTATCGGTCATTATCGGGAACTTGTTCTTTCTAGGCATAAAAAATTACTGCAAGGAACTTAAAACCATCATATTTACTGTTACTTCATCATTATCTCATTGTTACCATTTCAACAGCACAGATATATCTAACTGAGAGGTAGAGTGAAATCCTTTAAACAGATGGCCACTATGAAGTGGTCCTTAAATTTATAAAAATATATTTTAATCAAAGTAACTACTTCATTTTTTTGGATATAATAAAAATTTCCCACACAATTTATGATTTATGAATTGTAGGAATACACTACTGCACGAAACGAATACCTTAAACTCGCTGTTTTTTGAAGTACAATTACCACTTAAGAACTTGCATTTTATCACAAATGCAAAATTTTCGAACGCCTGTGTTTTAGCCGCTCCTCTATTGGCCGAAAGAGCTCCTATTTTCTTATAATAGTGTACAACTCAAAATTGGCCTCTTTACCTCTTAAGGCTGTTTCGCCTAACGATCTGGATTGTAATTCAGGATCGAGCTGCAAGCTTTGCACGAGTTTGTCAGAAACTAAAAGATCTACTTGATACGCATTGCATAGTTCCTGAATTCTGGCAGTGGTATTTAAAACATCGCCCGTAAAAATGATTTCCTTTTTAAGAACACCTATTTCACCCGTCGTGACTTTACCAAAGTGTAGCCCCGCCTTAAAAGTCGGGGTGATCCCAAAAGTCAAAGTATACCAAGCCTCGCGTTTCTTGAGACTGTCTTTCATAGCAAAAAAGCATTTGACGCAGTTGTTATTCGAAATACCGTCTTCATATTTCCATGAAATAACAATTTCATCCCCAACATACTGATAGACTTCCCCGGAATACCGAATGATGGCATCCGAGAAATCGGAATAATACTCCTTGAGCAATTCAAAATATTTAATGTGTCCCAATCGCTCAGCGATGGTGGTCGAAGATTTCATGTCCAAGAACATAAATATTCTTTTTTCCTCAGTCGGGGTGTGGTATTTTCCGGTAAAGAAATTCATCAACACCCCATGCCCTAAATTTTCACTGATTTCCGCATAAAATAGACTTAAAAACAAACTGAACGCCACGGAAACCAAGGTGCTCAAGAAATCGATGCTAATCAAAAAGTTAGAAAATTTGTTCAGAACAATGGTATCGAATGGCGATTTGTGCAGTTCTATACTCGCCGCAATTGGGTAGATTACGATAATAATCACGATTAAAAAGAGAGTGTAGAAGCCTACTTTATATAAAATTTTCTGCGAAAAACTATTTTTGCCGAAAAGTTTGCCCAACCATAAAACTTCGATTGCCCCGACAAGTAACCCAATACAAGTAACGGCAATACTCGCAAAGACAAAAACCTCAAAGGTCACAGAAATCGCGGAGGTAGGATTTAAATTTCGATTTAGGGTTGCGGCTTCTTGTACAAACAAAAGGATCCAACCGACAAAAAGCCAAATCACCCCGAAGGGAATGATTCGCGAGATGTTTCGTTTGCTTTTTGGAGTAAGCCTTAACATTTATTTGATAGGATTAGTCTATACTAAAATAAGTCCTTTTTTTCAAGAAATGCGCTGAATGGATTCTAACAAATAATTGTATTTTTAAAGTTCATATTCCCAATATCTCCAGCCAAACGCAAACTTTGCAGATTATCGCTTAAAGCCAGCACATGAAAAGTCATAAAAAACGTCGTATTTCAGCTGTCATGTTTACTGATATTGTGGGCTATACCGCCTTGATGCAACGCAACGAAAAGGCTGCTGCGGCTGTTCGATCCAAACATCGGAAAGAATTTAAAAAATATCATGAGATTTATCAAGGTGAAATTATACAATATTTTGGAGATGGCACTTTAAGTGTCTTTCAGAGTGGAGTTCAGGCCGTTGAATGTGCTATTGCTTTACAAAAAAGCTTGCAAGAAGAACCAACGGTACCCTTACGTATCGGAATTGATATGGGCGATATCGTTTTTGATGGCACTGAAATTTACGGAGATAGCGTAAATCAGGCATCACGTATTGAAAGCTTAAGTGTCACCGGAGCAATTCTACTGTCGGGAAAGTTAAATGAAGAGCTAAAAAATCAGGAAGCGATCAAGACCAAATCCCTAGGCAGTTTTAGTCTAAAAAATGTAACCAAGCCCGTTGAAATTTTTGCCGTCGACCACGATGGCATCAAAATGCCAAAGGCGTTCGAACTCCCAGATACGCCGCAGAAACAAGATAAATCGATCGCCGTACTTCCATTTGTGAATATGAGTTCCGATAGTGAGAACGAATATTTTAGCGATGGTATGACCGAGGAAATCATCAATGCCCTTGCAAAAATCAAGGATCTCAAAGTAACATCACGCACCTCCTCCTTCCATTTTAAAAATCAGAACCTATCGATTTCAAAAATCGGTCAAGCATTGAACGTTTCCACAATTCTGGAAGGTAGTGTTCGCCTTTCGGGAAATAAGATGCGAATTACGGCGCAGCTGATCGATGTGGCTGCCGATTATCATTTTTGGTCCGAAACTTTTGACCGCTCTATCAATGATGTTTTTTCAGTTCAAGATGAAGTGAGCTTACTGATTGCCGACAAATTACGTGAACACATGGGCCATTTTGACATTGCAGATCGGCTGGTCGATGCTCTAGAAGTTCCTGTAGAAATATATAAGAAGTATTTAAGGGGGCGCTATTATTTGATGAAGTTGAATCTTCTGGACACCGAAAAAAGTATCTCCATATTTCGTGAGGTGATTCAAGAGCAGCCGAACTTTCCACTACCCTACTTAGATATTAATCAAGGTTATGCATTTTTGGGTACCATGGGGCTATTGCCCGCCCAGGAATCCTTTAGCAAGGGCAAACCCTTTCTTGACAAGGCCCTTGAACTGGATAAGAATTTACCGAAATCACAATTGAATCTCGCTTGGATCAGCTGTTGGCAAAATTGGGATTTAAAAAGTACATATCGCCATTTGAACAATGCGTTGGAAATACGTCCTTCTGATGAAATCTACCTGACCATGTCGAATACGCTAACGCTTGAAGGAAAGCTGAAGGCGGCCATGAATTATGTGGACAAGGCGTTGGAACTTGATCCTTTTTCAGCAATGAACATTCATTACAAAGGCTTTTTGTTCTATTTAATGGAAGCGTATGACAAGGCCATTCCGTTCTTTGAACAGGCACTAAGTGTAAAACCCGACCTACCTTTTCCTCCTTTATATTTGGGCACTATTTTGATAGTGCAGGATCGCCCCTTAGAAGGTTTAACTTATTTCAAAAATCTTCCATCCCACGGCGCGGGAAATTTGACAAAATTAGGCGGAACCACATTGGCTTATATTGCCTTAAACGAGACGGCCAAAGCACAAGAGGGCATATCTCAACTAGAAGCGGCATTGCAAACCGATGCCATGGGAAGCGCCCTATTTTTTCTAATACTCTGTCATAGCATGAAGGGCAATCACGAAGAAGCCATACAACTGACAGAAAAAGGGTTGCAATATCGATTACCCAGAATTTTACTGTTGAATACCGAACCCATCTTAAAACCGCTCCGTTCAATTCCACGTTTCCAAAAATTGATGCAACAAGCGTTGGGAGACACTAGCATAACCAAAAACCCCAACAGGAAATATAAAAAGTCTTTATTGGATAAGGAAGAACTTAAAAAGTACAAGACACAATTAAATCAATTAATGTCCGATGAAGCACCTTTCTTAATTGCGGACTTGACCCTGCGCGATTTGGCCGATATGTTGAACATTCCCCCGAACCATTTATCACAATTGCTCAACGAGGGTTTTGACAAAAACTTTTCTGAATTTGTGAATTCGTACCGTCTTGAAATCTTTAAGAAAAAAGTCGCCGATCCATCCCTTAGACATTTAACGATTCTGGCCTTGGCCTATGACAGTGGTTTTAACTCTAAAACCGTTTTCAACACCTACTTCAAAAAAACCATGGGCATCACCCCGAGAACCTATTGGAAAAAGGTGGTTCACTAAACCATTGTATTCCCACTAATACGTTCCAATTCTCAAACCCGAACGATTGGCTTTCTTTTGACTTCTACTTTTGAAGCAAATAAAAACACCATAAATTCTAACACGTATGATAGTTTCATTAAAATTTCTCTTGACCACAAGTGCTGTGGTTAAATTAATAATAGTAGCACTGCATCTAGTTTTTACCTTATTACAATAAAAAATTACGTACCAGTAAACCTGATTTTATTCAAATAGTCTAAATCCATATAAAAGATCCGAACATACGGCCGAAACTATGGCATGAGGCAAAAAGCATTCACAACATCAATAATTTAAAAAAATGAAAGCAATCATCATAACAAAATATGGACCTCCCGATGTTCTTAAACTGAGGGAAGTAGAAAAACCAACACCTAAAAACAATGAAGTATTGATAAAAATAAAATCAGCTAGTGTCACCGCCGCCGATTCGATGATGCGGAAAGGAAAACCCTTTTATGGCAGACTTTTTATCGGTTTAAGAAAACCAAAATACCCCGTAAGCGGAACGGGTTTTTCAGGAGTCATCGAAAAAACAGGCAACGATGTAATTACCCTTAAAATCGGGGATAAGGTATACGGAGAATCTGTTTTGGGGGCAGGTACAAACGCCGAGTACCTCTGCATGCCCGAAGACGGTGTGCTTGCCCTAAAACCAGAACATCTGACCCATGAAGAAGTTGCCTCGGTCTGCGATGGCCCACTCACTTCATGGAATTTTCTCAAGGAAATGGCAAAAGTCGAACACGGTCAAAAAGTATTGGTGAACGGTGCCTCTGGAAGTTTGGGAACCGCAGCGGTACAATTGGCGAACTATTTGGGCGCCGAAGTTACAGGGGTTTGCAGTACATCAAATCTGGAAATGGTACAATCTCTTGGTGCGACATACGTAGTCGATTATACCCGTACGGACTTTACCAAATCCGATAAAAAATATGATGTGGTTTTCGATTCGGTTGGAAAGAGTTCCTTTTCAAAGTGCAAAAAAATATTGGTTGAAAAGGGAAGTTATCTTTCTCCCGTATTGAGCTTGCCCCTTCTCTTTCAAATGCTAAGAACCTCGGTATTTGGTAGTAAGAAAGCCTTGTTTTCGGCTACAGGTCTTAAACCTGTAAAAGAGCTTCGAAAGTTATTGAACGAACTGAATGAACTTCTTGAGAGCGGACATTTAAAGATGATTGTTGACAAGCGATTTTCTTTAGAACAAGTGCCCGATGCACATCGGTATGTCGATACCGGACATAAAAAAGGAAATGTTGTCATTCAAATACGTTAATTAGCGGTACGTTCGCTTTTAAACCTTTTTTCGGCACCTGTCCCGTGTTGTTATTTGCTGTTTACCTGAGTGAAGGCCGTACTTACCAAATCGGTGAATTCCCCAATTTCCTCTTTAGCAAGCCGGCCAACATAAGTCTCAGTAATGAATTATTTTGCAAAATGCATAGTAGATACACTTGCAAAATTTAATTGATTTTCATTGTACTCAAACTATTCATTTTTTTGGGATTAGTTTTCCGATAAGCTGCAATCACATGAAGGGCAATCAACTCCTCATCAAGTACTTCATTATTTGGTAAGATGAGTTGTAAACTGTCATCAATAGGGTTTGTAAAAATGGTAAAACCATGTCGGCAATTTTCGAACCGGAACCCAAACGCCTTGATTCCTGCCCAAAATCCGTTTTGGCTCGTTTGTTCGAAAACAAAGCCCGAGCATGACTTACGAAAAATACAGGACCCCCGTTTTGACTTGGGGGTTACTTTCCAGTATATCTTAATCGCTATTAAAAGAAAAAATCGCATCTACTTTTTACTAAAAATTATAATCTGTCGCGTTGTATAATACCCTGGGGTCGACCCGATACCGAAACAGCCACTGGTGGGTTGAACAAAAGTTGAAACGTTTTCTAAGCGGACATACTCCCACCCCCTATTGGAATGTTCTGCAATAATTTCCCCTAACTGCTCTGCTACATGCTTGGTTGTGCCCTTGTTCGGGTTAATCGAGGTAATGAAGGGTAAAACTTTATATTCCATTTCATGAACATTTGCGCTTTGGTTCTTTCCAGCATGATTTTTTTTAGTTCATATCAGACATGTCAAACCTAACTCCATAAAAAGACAACCCCTTACGGAAATCCGTAATGACCCAAAATTTGATAAAACATGCCCTCAGTTAAATCTTTATTTTACTAAAATTGAACAACTCATCCGATAGTGACTGAAAGAGGGAGAGGACCCCACGGTTCAAAGCCTATTGTTTGATTTTTAGACTAAAAAAATGGCATAGTGTCATTGTATGACGCAATCCACGTAAAAAGGAAGTATTTTAGAACCTTCACAATGCAGTGAATGCAACATAGCAGTACAAAACAATTGCCCAAACATCGAAGAATGACAAAGAATTTCCCACCTGTATTTAATCAAAATGTTTTCTTTTTAGGAATTTTCTTCTTCTTTCAAATCACCTCCACCGCGACCGCACAGTCACGCGCAGAAATACAACTTACCGAAGGACGCCCAACACTCGTCATCAACGGAAAAACGTATCCCCCGTTCGCATATATGTCATACTTGGGGGAAGAAAAATACTATAAAGAGGTCGCCGATGCAGGCATCCACCTTTACAACATACCCGCCTATCTTGCCGATAGGGGCATCAATTCAATTTCGGGTATTGGGGCTTTTCGAAAGCCCATTTGGATCGGTGAAAACGAGTATGATTTTTCTAGTGTAATCGAAGACTTCGAGAAAATCAGAACAGCGGACCCCCATGCCAAAGTAATCGTTCGCCTCTATTTGGACCCGCCATTATGGTGGGAACGATCGCACCCGGAGGCATCCGCCCAATTACCCGATGGAAGCACCTTTCGCCAATGCTTTTCTTCCGAGATATGGAAAGCCAAAACTGCAGAGGTACTCGAAGACTTTCTCGATTGGGTACAGAAATCCCCTTATGCCGCTAATCTCGCGGGAATACATGTTGCAAGCGGATTCACCGAAGAATGGTTCTACCATCCCAAACAATACCACGATCAAAATCCCGCTCGCCTAGAAGGGTTGCGCCAGTGGTTGCGTGACAGGTACAAAAATGTGTCTGCCCTACGAACAGCATGGAACAATACCACTGTTACTTTTACCACGGCCCGATTGGCCAACATTCACGAAAAGGGGCGAAAAAAAGAATGGCGAGATCCGAAAACGGAGCAGAACTATATCGACACCTTTCGTTTCCATACCGAAGTAATGGCCGATAACATCGCCTATTTTTGCAAGATTGTCAAAGACAAAAGTAATGGCAAGCTGTTGACAGGGGCTTTTTATGGCTACCACTATTTTGTAACCGACCCTAGACGGGGCCATGGCGCATTGGCTAAATTGTTGGATTGCCCCGACCTCGATTACCTATCGAGCCCCAATGCCTATAACAGGGTGTTGGGCGAAGATTGGCCCGCCATGGCAGCCATTAATTCGGTATGGTTACACGGTAAATTATGGCTTACCGAAAACGACACCCGCACTTCGATAACCACACTGTTAAAAGACCGATCGGAAGGCATTGCACCACCCGGGCAATATGAAGATGGCGTATGGTTAGGGCCCGATGACATAGAAACATCAAAGGCATTCCTATGGAAGAATACGGCACGAATGCTTGCCTATGGTTACGGCGGTTGGTGGTTCGACATGTGGGGCGGATGGTTCAGTGACCCCGAATTATTGAACGTTCTGAAAGAGACACAGCGATTACATTCCGATTACATCCCCAAGAACATCGAAAAAATGAAATCGGAAGTGTTGGTCGTAGTGGACGAGGAACTCTCGTTTTGGGATACCAGTTACGGCAGTCTTTCCGAAAACATATTGTCTAACCGCTATCCCTTGGCAAAAACAGGAACATCGTACGATCTTTTTCTTCGAACCGATTTGGATGCCATTCCAACGAACCAATACAAAATGGTCTGGCTTATGGGGCTATTGCGATTAAATGCGGATGAAAAACTCAAAATAGAAAATTGGCAAAAACAGGGCGTCGCTGTGATATGGACCGACGCTAACGGAACCAAAATCTATACTAAGAATGACGATGAACCGGTTTTTTTTGATGGGAAAGTAAAATGGTCCGCTACCGAATTGCGTGAACTCTGGCAAAAATCAGGGGTACACATTTACAATGATACCGATGATGTATTTTACATTGGCAACAATTGGCTGGGCATACACACCATAAATGGAGGGGAACGTACGCTACATTTTCCGTCCGAAGTTCAGGTTATCGACCCCTTGAAGGATGAGATTCTAGCCAACTCAACAACTGTATTAAGGCTGAAATTAAACCCTAAATCGACTACGCTGTTGCGAATAAATCCGTGATTCCTTTTTGCAGTAAAATTCAAGTATTCCGTATTACAGGTTCCGCGCTCGGGAGTACAGGAAAGCACACTTCCTGAGAACTATTATTTCTTCCCTATTCAAAAAGATGTTTTGGATAGAAATCCTGAATTGGAACAGAATATCAACTGGGGAGGCACCTTTGATCCAACACTTTCTTAATTTTGGATGGCATAAAATTGGATGGCATAAAAATTTACGGCAGATTTAAAAGTCTGTTGTAAATTTGAATTGCCGGAATAAATCAAAAAATCCAATAAAATTAAAACTTATGAAAAAAACGATAGTCTTATTTTTATTTGCAATGGTCCTGGCCAGTTGCAAATCAGAAACAAAAAAAGAGAGTAAGGAAGTCGAAACCGCAAAGGATGAAATTTCAAAAACGGATGACTGGATCTATCTTTTCGATGGCAAGACCACCACTGGATGGCGTGCCTACAATGGCGACTCGCTACCACCGGGCTGGGTCGTAAAAGATGGTACATTGACCTTTGATACCGAATTGGGACTAGAACAAGACTACAAAGGTGGAACGGATATTATTTATGGGGCGGAAGAGTTTGACAATTTTGAACTGTACCTTGAATGGAAGCTTCCAGAAGGTGGCAACAGTGGGATATTCTACCATTTAAAAGAGGGCTACGATGGCCCTCCGGAAGTATCGCCCGAATATCAGCTTATCGATGATGAAAATTATGCGAAAATACATGATTTGACCGCTTACAATACAAGTTTAGGGTATACAGAGCATCCAGAAGAGTTGAAGCCCTTGCAACAAACCGGCGCAGATTATGCGATGCACCCACCCGATGCATCACAAAAAGTTTTACATCCTGTAGGAGAGTGGAATTCATCTAAAATCGTATTTACCCCTGAAAAGGTCGAACATTGGCTGAACGGAAAAAAGTTGCTCTCTTTTAAGCCATGGACAGAAGAATGGTATGAAAAGAAAAATTCCGATAAATGGAAAAATAGTGCTGATTATGGTAAATTCAAGACGGGTTATATCGGACTGCAAGATCATTCAAGTCCAATTTGGTTCAGAAATATAAAAATCAAGAAACTATAATCAAGGAATAATTACAAACGTACCCATTAAAAACAAAAAAGGCCGACTTTAAAAAGTCGGCCTTTTTTTATTCAGCAATTATCTCGGCTATCGTAGTTTCACAAGCCCTAACACTTAAAATTACTTATTCGACAATTTTAATATCGACCGAAGTTCTACTTTGCCATCCTGTCGCATCTGTTATAGAAAACGAGCAGTGGTAATCACCGGTATCAGCATCAATAGGAAGGGTAATCCTAATGTTTATCTCATAACTGGTCAACCCATCTTCTATGGCATAATTTTCCATGAATATTAATGGATTTACAGCCTCCTTCTTTGGCTCTAAGTCGCACTCTCCCACTTGATCATCGTGGGTGTGATGATCAAAATTGTGATGGATATCTATACCATAGGAAGCCAAAGCCTGATTGTCTGTTACCATAGCTCTAAATTCATAGGTTTCTCCTCTTACGAGTTCTTCACAACCATGTGGAAACCCTCCGTCATAATTAATGTTAATGGTGGGTTTTTCTTCATCTTTATCTATACCATCATCACTCGAACATGAAGCCAATAGCATGATGAACAAAAAGTAAAAATATTTTGTTTTAAATTTCATTTAACAATATTAAAAGCCGTATCGCAATGAAACGCTATACGGCGTTGTTATTTTTATTATGCCGTAACATCTATATGTGTTTCATATTCTTTGGTATTGCCATCTTCGTCTTCGATGGTAAATATAATATGATACTCACCTACAGGAGCGGTTGCCGGAACATCTATATGCTCATGAAACTCCCCTTCGGTCAACTCGTGGTATTTTTCAGAAAAATCACCTTCAAAATCCCACTCTTCTTCACCTTCACCAACAGGTAGGTCATGACCATGTACATCAACCAAAACTTCGTGAATTCCGTTTACTGCGTCAATCATAAATTCAACATGAAAATCTTCGCCTCTCACCACGGACTCATCCATTTCAAAACCGCTAATGGTAATTGGGTCTAAAACTTGAACATGCCCTTCGACTTCGGTACTATTACCCATCACATCGGTTACCAATAATTCAATATGATACTCGCCTGCTGGAGCTGCTGCCGGAATATCTATATGCTCATGGAAAGTTGGATTAATAACTAAGTAATTGGCATCTGTAAATACTTGTTCAAAATCCCATTCCACTTCGCCTTCACCTGGTTCTACATCATGGGCGTGAATAACAAGCGTGATACTACTTACCGTAGCTTCAGCATTAATTGTAGCTTCTAAATGAATATCAGCGCCCTTGTAGGCCACACGGTCGGTCGAATGGTCGGTTCCCGAACCATATTCAAAATCAGAAATTTCGGGTGCGTTTAAAGCAGGGGTAGCATCATCATCACTACTACAGGAGTGTAAAAAAATACCAAGAAATGCAATGATTGCCAAAGATTTTAGATTTGTTTTCATAAAATTTGTTTTAAAGGTGTTTAAATTAAAACGGTTTGTTTTCATGTTCTAAATTTTAATGATTACGGGTTATTATTTACCAAAGGGTACTGTTACTGATATTGATATATTTCTGCCAGGCTCAGGCACCTCTATTAACCTATAGAAACTGGTATGATCAAAATATTTGGTATTGAATACATTATTGAGTTTGATGCGCATTTGAACAGGCGAACTATTTTTAAACACGTTCATTTCTGTCATAAACGACATGTTTACAACGTGATAGCCTTCCGTTGTTTTTTCAGGAGGTACAATTTCATTTTGCGCTGCCGTAATTCGATAATCGGCAATAAGTTGTGGTTTATTAAAGAAAAGAAAATCTTTAAATTGATAATTGGCCGAGAATAACCCTGACAGTGGTGGTGAAAAAGGAAGGGTAAAATCTTTCTTTGGGCCACTGGTTTGTCTGGCAAAAACGTATTCGGCAGAAGCATCTAATTTTAATTTTTTAAGTACTGTAGTACTTGCCCTTAGTTCACCTCCAAACCTAAAAACCTTGGCTTGTGTGTACTCGTAAATCTGTTGTGTTTCGTTGTATTCCGATGTTGGGTTTAAATAGATATAGTTTTCGAAAAAATTAAGGAAAGGACTAACACCAACGCTAAACAACTCGGCAGTATGGTCAATATCAATATCCAATTGATACGATTCTTCGGGGTCTAAATCTAAATTTCCTCTTTCATAACGGTACATGCTATAAAAAACACCGTCAGAAGCCAACTCATTAGCCAAAGGCATTCTAAAACTCTTGCCAACATTTATTTTATATGTGGTGTTTTTATTTATATAACTAAGCCCAACAGAACCACTGACATTATCAAAATCCAAGGTTTTGTCTTGAGCTCTTTGTAAATACACATATGAAATAGAACCGTTGGCATTATCAATGGTAGACGGAAACCAATCGTAATAAGATTTACTCCGTATTCGCCCATAATCATAACGAATGCCTGCTAAAAGATGAAAATTTGAACGAATTTCATATTGATCATAAGCAAATGCTCCGATAGTAAAACGGTTATATTCTGGAATTAAAAATCCCCACCCATCTATTTTGTTGTCTTGAAATTCTGTATTTATTCCTGCAACCAAATCATGTCTATCATTAGGTTTAAAGGAGTCTTTGGCATTCAATGAAAATGTGTTTTTATGAAACACTCGCTCTTTCGTGCTTGAAGGTTTTGGCATGTACCCATGAGGTGTTGGTTCTGTATGTTCTTCCCTATAATTAGTTTGATAACCTAAATCGAACTTAAGCGTATGATTTTCGAATGCTAAAGTGATGCTATTCATCACTTTAAAATGATTAACCGTTTGATATGGAAGGTCAATATCTCTATTGGAACTATCAAAATCTATACTGGAGGCTCTGGCTTCTAGACCATGGGCATTAGCAAAGTAACCGTTTTTGGCATTTACACTACTGAAGAAAGTTTCTGATTTCATCTTATCTGAAACATAGCCAACACTAAAGCTGGCATTGGCCTCTTTTCCAGCTGTATTTCTTAAATTATTTTCGTGTAGGGTGAAAATGTAATTTTCGTAATTGATTTGATCCGTTGGTACTTTGTAATCTCCATAATCCCTATAGGTTAGGCGCGCACGATAAAACCATTTTTCTTTTCTTCCTTGAACGCCCGCCGAAATACCCAACAAATCGTTGTTGCTTTCTCCCAGAACGTTTACCTCCCCAGTAAACGAGTTTTGGAAAGGAATTACGTTGGGTTGAATATCAACCACTCCGGCAATTGCGTCTGAGCCATAAACTAGGGATGCAGGACCTTTTATAATCTGTATATTCTCGATACCATATTGATCTATTTCAAGCCCATGGTCGTTGCCCCATTGTTGGGCTTCGTGTTTAATTCCGTTCTGAACAACAGCAATCCTATTGAATCCTAATCCTCTGATAACCGGTTTGGATTGGCCTGATCCAATGCTTATAGTACTTACCCCCGGAATCTTCTTAAGCGTCTGCATAAGACTGTTTTCCCTATTGCTGTCTAAAAATTCTTTAGAAACGGTATGTGTAACAACAGGGACCTCCATGGCTTCCCTTTTCTTAGTTTTCCCTTCAATCTGTACTTCATCAAGCTCTGTCGTAGACTCGTTTAAGAAAATCTTGAGTTCGTCCATATTTGGTCCCACGTCAACACTAATGGTTTTAGATTCGCAACCAATATGGGATATGGTAAACCTGTACGTACCTTCGACCACATTATTAATGGTAAAAGCACCTGTTGCCGATGTAACTGCAAAAAGATTTTTCCCAACAATATTTGCACCTTCTGCAGGTTGTAATGTGCCCGCGTGTATCACAAACCCTTTTATCTGAAAAGAATCCTGTGCTATCGCAATTGAGATTAGGCTAAAGAATAGCACTACGCTCAGTATTTTATGAAACATAATGAGAGAACTATAAGATTAGAATAATTACCCAAAAAAAGGGTTATGCCAACCTATACAAATACATGAGTGGAAGTAAAAAAAACCTTGCCGTTCTTACGGATTAGAGCTTCCTTTTTTTATTATTAATGAATGTAGAAAATTTAATGTGCTATTATCCAATTATATGAATCCATAGCCATATATCGAAAAAACGACATATATTTTTATGTTCATTAACCATCATCAATAATAAGAATGTATAGGGGTGCCTATAGTAAAAAAGGAGGAGGTCTGGAAAATAATTGGTCGGAATCTAAAGTTCGGGCACCAATAAAGGTATAATGTGTATTAGCCTCTTGAAGAAAGCTAACCTCAAATTTATGTACTTTAAAATCCGGTAAATCCGGTGCGATAACCGGAACCTGGTTATGTGCAGTAGTATGGTCGCAAATAGCACAATTTAACGCATGGTCTTTATCATCAGAGTGAGACAATACGTGAAGACCTGCCATTTTCACAGAAAGGAAAAGGACAAGCAAGAAATATGATATGCTATGTTTTAAGCGACCTTTTAACATATAGTTCGCAAACTTAATAAAAGATTGTAGATTTCACCTTAACACACCCATTAATATAATCTTAACAGAAAGTTAAATTCTTTGACCTTTGATTTATATTGAAAATGGAATAAAGGAAGTCTCTCGGTTTTCTGAGACTTCTCGATGTATAAATGGGAAATACCTTACCGACGGCTAGGTTGCGGCCTTAGTAACATCAAAAAAGGTCGAGGATATTATGACTCTTATATTTATTTTTTAACCAAACCAAATCATTTTTCATATAATTCGAAATTTCAGCTATTCCCATGGTTGGGTTTTTCTTACCATGTTCAGCCCCTCCAAGATCATACTCATAATGGATAGTTGTC
This sequence comes from Kriegella aquimaris, assembly GCF_900103215.1. Classification (GTDB taxonomy): domain Bacteria; phylum Bacteroidota; class Bacteroidia; order Flavobacteriales; family Flavobacteriaceae; genus Kriegella; species Kriegella aquimaris. The sequence goes on along the minus strand of NZ_FNGV01000010.1, from coordinate 125,426 downwards.
GGGCGAATAATTTTATGCTTGATCGCTTCCTCAAGGTACGCATCAAAATCTACGACACCATCACCTAATGGCACGTTTTCTATTATTGATTTTCCATTTAGCGTTTTCCAATCAAAGTCTTTAATCGCCCAAGTTTTAATCCATGGGGAGAGAAGGTCTAACCCTAACGGCCAAGATTTCGCCCCTTCAACAATTGCATGACGTATATCGTATTGAACACCGACATACTCAGGGTCAAAGTCTTTTAAAAGCCAATAAAGATCCCATACGGGTCCACCAACACCTGTTCCGGCATGATTTTGATAACAGCCTTGAATACCGAATTTTCTGTTGAGCTTTTCAAGTTTATCAAATACTTTCCTATGGGAATCGAGATTCTCCATTATCGACTTTTTGGGGTCATAATGTAAATATCCCATCCTATAATAACCTACACCATGTTCTGACGCTGTCCCGAGCACTCTTTCCGTAAGTGGCTCATCAGGATTATTAATTCCTGTGACCATCATGGGCACGGTAATTCCTGATTGTTGAAGAATTTTTATTGCCTTCGGAAGGTCCTTTGCAACATTTTCGGGGAGAACGTGGCCTTTATTTCTTACGGATAATTCTGCCGAATTAAAGCCAATTTTTACAAGTGCTTCTCCAAGTTGCGGATAATCAAGAAATTGCAAGCATTTACTAAAAACACAGATAGGGTATTTTGGCGCTTGAATTTTTTGTTGGCGAGCAAAAAGTGATGGATTTACTATGACTCCGGCAGACACAGCCGATGTCGTTTTAATAAAATTACGTCTAGAAGACTTCATAATTTATCATTTTTTAAATTTTTGCATAATATTCGGCTCATGAATTCTTGCATTGGCCAATACCAAGTTACAATTCGAGTTTTGGTCATCCGTTACTAAAAACAGGATATGGGGTATTCACTACTCTTTCTTCATGATATAAGCAAACAGATTCTTAACATCTTCATCGGTCAATTTATCGAGAAGGCCCTCGGGCATAAGCGAGTGTTCTTCGGGTTCCATGCTAAGAATCTGATCCGTGGAAAATTGCATTGTTTCCCCTCCGTATGGTTTTACACTAACATTCATTTCGCTACGTGAAGTCAGAAAACCGACTATGGTTCTTCCGTCTTTTGTTTTCAAAGTGTAACTGGCATATCCTTCCCTAATATCGGCACTAGGGTCGACGACCTGCGAAATCATATTGCCATAATTTCGCCTTTCATAACCTGTAAGTTCCGGTCCGATAGACCCACCTTGGCCGAAAAGTCGATGGCAGGCGCCACAGGCATTCTGGTAAACTGATTTTCCGCTCTCCGGGTTTCCTTTTTCTGATTTGACAAGATCAATATACCGCTTAATTTGTGTCGTTTTTTCAGAAGCCGTCGATCGAATGGATTCAGGCCATATTTTTTCGGTTCTTTCCATTAACTTTTCATCACCTAGCAGCTTTATCCGATTAACAAGATCGATTGTCAAATCATTTTTGTCTATTGTCAAATTTTCTTCTATTTCGTCTAATAAACTTGAAGTCCATTCGGGTCTTGAAATCAAAAGGCCAAGTGCTGTCGATCGGACATCGTGATTTTCACGAAGAATATATGGGTACAGCCGTAATACCGTTTTCCCGATACTATCCGTACTATAGTTTTGAAGCGTATTGAGTGAGGCTATCTTGATTGTATTTGATTCTTCAGATTCCGGTCGTCCAATTATTTCTAACAATACCGGTACAAATTCAGCGTAATCGCCTTGCCCTAAGATGCGAATATAGCTTTGCCGCTCCGCTAAATCGGTTTTGCGATTTTGTATAGCCCGCAAAGCTTCATTTTTCGCATGTGCATCTTTTTGTCGCAAAGCCATGGCCCATTGACCTTCTCCATGAATTTTGTATGGGCGTATTGCTTTTATAAGTTCAGCGGGCAATTCACTATAGTTCTTGCCTCTTAAGCCTTCTTCAAGGCCTTTCATCAAACTTGACCCAGTTTCCTTATCAGGTGCCAATTTAAAAAGTTCGGTCGTCGCAGCATAGTTCTCCACTCCGGGAACCATAATATAACGCTGTATCAATCGGTTCAGCAATACCTGCTTCACCAAAGGCACTTCCCATAATTGTTTGTTACGGAACATCGCTATAACCTCAGCACTATTCGACTCTGACTTTGATTCCAAGGCCCACCAGATTTGCATCGGGATGTCTGGATCTTCGGAATCGTCATGATTCAGCAAAAGTCCTTTAATGATTGGTAAAGCTACCGTACCTTGCACTCGTTTAGCTGTGGCTGCAAGTTGACTTCGCACTTCCACGTCATTTTCCTGCACACTTATTTCTGCTAGTGCCTTGGCTTCATTGTCGGATATTCGAAACCTATCACCCAACAAGCGAACCGTCCACATCCGCACATACGGATTTTGATGGCGCAGCCCTTCTAACGCTATTTTTTCATTAAATCCACCGATAAGATGTATCGCCCATAATGCCTCCAAGGATACTTGTCCTTTTCCCGTCAGGAAGAGATCGGTTAAATCAGGCAACATCGATGTATCTTTTTTTTCGCCTAATACTTGTAATGCTTTTTGTCTGAACCATCGATTTTTGTGCCGTAACAGTTCTATCAATTTTTCGTTAGAATACCTACTGATATCAAAGGGTTTATACCCTACTTCACCGTTTTGCTTTTTTACGCGATAAATACGTCCGCTTTTTTTGAACCAGGTATCATTTGGATCAACATGTGACAAACGGCTATCGTACCAGTCAGATACATATATGTTTCCGTCTGGGCCTGCTTGCATATCGATTGGTCGAAACCATACATCTTTTGTATCTACTATTTTCTCTTTGTCGACCGTACGTAAACTTGATCCATTGTCTACTGCGTTAGACAAAATGATATCGCCCTGCAGCGGGTTAAGGGCAATGAAATTGCCTTCGAAACGACTCGGTAATTCACCCGACTCATATCGTAATATCGCATGTGTGAAACGGGTATTGTCTCCTTCAAAATCCATATCGCCTAAATAACCGAACGCATACGGATTTGTCAACGAACCATGTTTGCCCCAACTTTTATGGTAGTAGGCTCCCTGCTTATAATAAGGACCTCTTCCCACGCCATTATGCCCTGAAAACAGGTTTCCTCTGGAATCGAATTCTACGTTAAAGGTGTTTCCGCCTCCTTCGGAAAATATTTCGAACACGCTGGTTTCAGGATGATATCGCCATATGGCCTGTCCTTGAAAAAATACATTTTCAGTTGCCGCCGAACTGACGCTGGAGGTTGTAGTACTGCCTTGAGCGCCGTATAACCAACCATCTGGCCCCCATCGCAAGCTATTGGCCACCGCATGCGTATCTTGAATTCCAAACCCTTGTAAATGTATCTCGGGATCATCATCGGGAATACCATCTCCGTCCGAATCTGGATAAGCGATTAGATAGGGAGGATTCAGAACCCAGATTTTTTTCCTTCCCAAAGCAACACTGGTGGCAATATTCAATCCCGTAATGGCATCGGTAGATTTATCGAAAGAACCGTTCCCGTCGGTATCTTCAAAAATTGTAATCTTATCAGCACCCTTGCTACCTGCTGGTGGCGCTTCCGGCATTTTATCGAACTGAACCCGGAGATGATTGTCAATGCCCTTTATTTTAAGACCTTCAGGATAGGGGTATTGATTGTATTGAACTACCCATAGTCTACCTTTCGTGTCAAAACTGATTTCGACCGGTTGATAGACCAAAGGTTCGCTCAGAACAAGGTCTAGATCCAAATCTGACGATACTTCGAATTGTTTTATAGCCTCTTCCGCGGGTGTTGGCTCTGACCCATCGGTCAAGGCGCCACGCCCTTCAAAGGCGGTCAAATGATTTGCGACTTCTTCGTTATCGGCAATTTCACTTAAGCCTCTTACTTGTTCCTTGTCCTTATCTTCCCGGCAGCCATAAAATGCAACGGCAAGAACTAATAGCAATATCATCCGTTTCAGAAAATACAACGCTTTTGACATTCCAATGGTCTTCTTTGTGCTTTTATAACTCATAAAAAGTTCTTTAAATTTTGCATATCCACTATTGCATTTAAGCGTTGTTGCTATAGGAAGGTAAAAAAGGTCTAAATCTAGTTCTAAGTAAAAGCTAGATTTCCTTGAACAACGCTTCATAATGCTCCGATGGAAGAAATATCCCTCCGCTTTCTTCATAAAATGAATTGCCCGTTTTATAGACACCATTTTCGGTTTGGGTCCACTTCGCGCCTGCCCGTGGATGATAAGTAGTGAGTTTGTCCCAGTTTTTATAATATTGATGGCCGTTTGTTTCCAATAGACCGATATCCATCATAGGAAGCGGTGCCAAACGTGCGGCAATCGTTTTGTTCCAGTCCACCAAAATCGGATTCACGGTAAGGTCGGCACTAAAGCAAGGTACTTTTCGCTCATGGCAGGCCTGTACAATTTTCATGGTCATACTCAGGGTTTTGGCTATCGCCTTAACGACTATGGTACCGTAACCCTGCTCCATACGATTTATGGCATCTTGTACGGTATGCGCACTTTCATCGGCCGCAATCGTAACCCCTACATCGCCTACGAATGATTCATCTTCTTCCCTTAATGGCTCCTCAATTACGGCAATCTGATCGAATGCACCGATTTTTCTGGCATGGTCTAAAAAGCGTAACAAGGTGTCTTTGGATTCGTACCTTCCATTGGGATCGATGTAATAGGGAATCTTACCGTCTTTGGTATGAGGTGTTTCATAATGACCGACGGCTTTATGTACGTTGGATAGAAATTCCATGTCATGGGCCAACATCTCTTTCTGGGTACCCTTGGAGCCCGTTTTCAATTTCATGATAAAATAGCCCTCATCGGCTGCGGACTTTATCTTTTCAATTGCGGTACCCACGGGAAAGGAAGGAATACTAGCCACCTTCTCATGTCTATACGATAGGCCAGGTCTGTATTGTTCCGGAACCATCTCGTCGAAGGTCTTCATATTGTTTTCATGGGCATAAAGTAGCCAAGCTGCATTATCGACGCAGACTAGGGAATTCAATGCAAAGGTCATTCTAAGATCGGGTTCGCCCGTAATTTTTTGACCATACGCATGCACTTCGGGCAATATATCGTCCATTAGTTGTATAGGGTCGGTAAATGTGCGACCCTTCGCCAATTGCAATGCCTTTTCGCTCATAGCGAACATCAATGCATTGGCACCATTTTCTGAATGGTCACCGGCAACGCTGGAATCGGACCATAGCGGACTCTGGGTACCCAGTCCGATTTTCGCAACTCCCGATTCACTTTGTAGCCAAGCTGCCGTCTGCCAAAGCTGGGTAACGGCGCTCCCTTTAAAGCGGTAAGGAAAAAGCGATTCCCTTTCAAAATTCGAGTTTGTGTCCTTGATCTTGATTGTTTTTTGCATTTTTTTCTCTTTTCCGAGTGCGTTAATATTTAATGGCAGCCCCATGGCTCCCAAGGCCGTAGCGGCGGCGGTTTTATTTACAAACTCTCTACGCTTCATAAGCCTATTGTTTTCTTTTGATGATTGATTATTCTTTCGTTCATTTTTCAGGTATAGCGTTCAAGGTATACCAAGCTTCGGAAGACCATAGGTTCTGGCCGTCGGCATTCCGAAGATTGTCGGGAATCCTTAAATATACGACATGTTCCTTTTTCAGGCCAGGCAACTCCAAATACAGTTTTTTGCGGTCTTGCGATAGATTCGTTGCCTTTACTGTTAATTGCTCGAAATCCAACTTGGGACCACCGTAATCTTCAGTGGGGTCATACCGCCATTGGGTAATATAAAAATCAGCCCAAAAAATTTTCGAATTATTCTCCAAAGGCTGCGTGAATTCTATCTCGAAACCCTTGGGCTTTGCCCGTATGGCCAACATTTCAAAAGTCGGCTCACCGTTATATTTTATGCGCTGCAGGCCATATTTCTTTTCTTTCCAAGACCAGCCGCCGACCATACCAATTTCCCCAATATAAAGTGCTCCGTCAGGGCCCCAACAAAGCCGGTTGACCCCTGCCGCAAGGCCTTGGGTAAATCGGAATACCGCGCCTTGATAATTGCCGTTTACCTTTTCAAGAAAATCTCGCTTTATGCCGCCATGGCTTACATCGCCATGAAGCATTTGCCCCTTGTAGGGACCATCTTTCATCATTATAGGCTCTGATGGGGAATTACCTATTTCCGTTTGTGGCAGCCAAAGGGTAGGCGGTACCATTTTTGGCGGTTCCTGCAATGAATCCAAAAGACCCCATGCCATACCATTATACTCCCCTTTTTTAACATGAATAAGCTTGTTCGCCGGTAGCCACTGACCCTGGTTGTCGGTCACAAAAAGCTCTCCGTCGACTCCCCTGCCGATTCCATTGGGCGTTCGTAGTCCGTAATTGATTCGCTCATAACTTCCGTCAGGCGCAATTTTTATCGTTCTGCCCCGATCGAGTTTCTGTTTTTCAGTGGCCAACAGGCGCATAGCCATCGATAATGTAATATAAAAATACCCCTCGTCGTAATCTAGACCAAATGCGAATTCGTGGAAATCTTCCGTGACCTGCCACGTATTGCAGATGGCCCTGTATTCATCGATGACGTCGTCTCCATTTAAATCGATCAACTGGGTAAGTTCGTGCTTCTGAACTACAAATATATTTCCGTCCACGACTTCGATACCTAGTGGTTCGTGCAAACCGGCGGCTATTCTTTTGGTACTAATTTTTGTACTATCACCCCCTTGAAACCCATCGAGTATGTACACCCCGCCTTCGGTATCCCAAATGGTAAAAAGCAGTCTACCATCGGGCAGAAAGGCCAATCCGCCTACTTTGGGTCTAAAATCCCCGCCATGCAGGGTGGTCAGATCATAACTCGGATGTACCGCTTCCAAAGGCTGCCCATGGCCCGGTGTGGCCTCGTGTTTTTCGGCCGCTACCAAATAATCCCTTACAAATGGCTTATAGGCAACCGTATCTTCTTCATTCTTTAGGCTTAACACATAGCCCAACATCATTTTTAGTTCCCTTTCGCTGAATTGTGGATGGGGGTTCATCACGTTTTGACCCCATACGCCCGAACCGCCCTGCCGTATTTTTTGGCTGAGTTTTACAAGGGTTTCCCCATTGTTGGGGTAGCGCTGTGCGATTTGGGTAAAGGCGGGGCCTACATCCGGTTTATCGATGTCATGGCAAGTAAAGCAATCGCTTTCTTCCATCCACATCCTACCCAAATGGTCATAGGAAGCCTTCGGGTCAGGAGGAAACTGTTCGGGAAGGATGTCAAAATAATCCGTTTTGACGCTAATACCGTTTGAGGCCAGTTTAAAGAATTCATTATTTTGTTGCAAGGAGATGGAAGTTCCTTGGGGTACCCCAACCGTTTTAAACCATCTTTCATATCCGGGCTTCCCTGTTGGATCTTTTACATATTCAGGACGTTCCTTGACTAGCATGGAATCCCCCGTTGATAAGACTAGGAGGTATTCGAGGTATACCTGATCATCTTTGAACGAATAACCTTTGTTTGTAATTTTTGAGGTTTCCTTTTTTCCGTTTCGCTCCACGACCCACTGTTGCTGAAGTGGACTATCAGAAATATAGGTGGTGCCCCACGAGGTCGGTTGTATGTTTTTTTTTGAGGTGTAAGGGGCCCCTTCCATAGTAACGCCGCCTTTCCAAGCTTTATAAAGCGTGCATCGGGCAAGGTCGTATGCCACATACAATTGGGAGTCTAAGGCAACGGTCAGCATTCTGGGCTTCTTGTCCAATACGGAACGGAAGACCCAGACATCTATAGGTCGATGGCTCTTTACCCGATCGGCACCGGTACAGCCCAATAATATATAAAGGACAGCGAAACCGAAAGTGAAGATTTTAATACTTAATTTCATAGATACTTGACCCGTCATGCATTTAGGGCGTAAAAAGAGAACGGTGTGCAAGCTGCCCAATAGCCACAACTGCAAACCAATTTAGAATGTACAACTTTGGAACAAATTACGATAAAAATCTTAAGGTATCGGAGCATGTAGAACCGAAACAAGAAATTATACAAAGCCCCAAGACGGATTCAAAAATAACGGCGATGACAGTTCACCAAAACATCAATCAATTCGTTTTTGAAAGAAATATCGATAATCTAAAAATCAATGGCGCCCAAATACACATTAGGTTGATTGATTACAGACGAAATAATTTCTTTGCATTTTCATATAATATTTTACGCTCGGTTGGCTTAGCTACCAGTCTACGAATCTCGGCAATATCAAGCGTGCCAGAACAACTTTCCGGATCCGAGCCTGTTGGGTCTGCACAATCACTACCGTACAATAACTTGTCTTGGTGCCTTTCCAAGAAAGCTTTCGCATGATCCTCATCGCGTTTGAGTGCGTTCAGACCTGAGCCCGCAGAAAGATCGCCATACATGTTCGGGTAATCGCTAAGATACCGATCTGTAATCCCCCCAGCAATAACAGGTTCTTTTGGATAAAGAACGGATTGGTCTGTATGATTTTTGTCAATATTGGCCCACCAGGTTTGCGCATGGCCGATGAAATTTACCTTCGGATATTTTTCCAACATTTTATAAAAACGTTCGAAGCCATAATTATACATCCCATGCTGCCAATGCATAAGTACCGGAACATTATAGTTTTGTGCCAATTGGTAAATTTTTTGCATCTCGGGCGAGTCACATGTAACGCCAAATTTCAATTCACCAATAACCACCGCACCCAATTTTAGATATTTTTCAATCTCATAAAGACCATCTTTCATATCTGGAACAGCACAGGCACCAAAACGGAATTCCTTCTTATGTTGGCTTGCAAATAAGTAACACTCCGCATTTCCTCCAGCTTCAGCCTGTAATCCATTGGCTATGCCCTGGTGCGTTGATGGCGAATTTACCGGACGACCGGATGGCAACAGAATAGTTGTCGTAATGCCCATTGCCCATTGATGTGCAAGTAACTGTTCGTCTGTGCGTTGCACATAATGGGTGTGCTGATGGATATCAATTATCGGTTCTTTTTTGATGCTTGAAATTTCAGTAAACGCGTTTAGTTTTAAAGAAGTGCCTATTGCGAACAAACTAGTACCTGCTATAAATTCACGACGGGAAAATCCTTTTTTTGATTTTGACATAAGAACAAATTTAATGGGGGAGTGATTAAACCATTTTCTACTTTTTTCTAAATTTTTTCAGTTATGTGGTTACAGCCGCCCATTGAACACAATGGCCCTCGGCGTATACGGGTCCTTTAAATAGGATGCATCCCCCACATTTGTTATCTGGCTTCGCAGGAATAAAGAGGGTGCAATTACCACAAGAATTATCAGGAACGGCAGATTGTTTTACATAGCCCAAGCTTTGGCGCTTTTTGATTTCTCCGTCACTAATATCGGATAAATCATTACAAGGATCTTCGGAAGTACTTTCTTTCTTGGTCTCAACTTCATTTCGCGATGATTCATTCGCACCGCGACAGTTAAGCAGTAGGGCTCCTCCTAAAAATAAACTACCGGTCTTAAAACATTTATTTATAAATTTCCTTCTGGAATAGTCTTTATCCCCCATTTTTAAAACTGGTATTTAATGAATATGATTTGATGATATTCGCAACTGTTTTGCTTCATCTTTCAAGGAACTCCTCTACTTTTTTACACAAACTTCTTTTTGCAGTAAAGCGGTATCTCATCCTCTAAAAGAACTCTTTATTCGGCATACAATTTTTTTAATTCTTTGATTGCTTTAGCGGAATTGCTTTCTGCTTCCGATCCAATGGTTTTTAATTTTTCTTTTAATGCATCTTCCGATCCTTCCGCATTTTCTAATCCTTTGATCAACCCTCCTATACCGGCCGACTGGAATTTCGGTGTATTTGCTATCGATGGCTGAGTAAGGATACTTAATAAATCGAAAATTTGGCCTTTATTATTACGGGCACCGATTATATGGGAACATGTCTCAAAAAATTTCAGTTTCCACGATGCCGCATCTTGAAAAAATGAATGCTCCCCTAAGGTTTGTAATAAGTCGATACCTGATCCAGCTTCTGAGCTCAATACTGCAGTCCTGAACCACGCGCTCTCTCCATGGAGCGCTAACGCTTTTGCAAGTGCGGGTATCGCCGTATTATCGTTAAATTGACCTAAACTCAAAGTAGCTTGGAAAGCAACCCTGGTCGAAGCGTCATTGATCATTTCCTCTAACTGGGGCAAACAATCTGGAAAGCGTTCGGCAAGTATCGCGGCATTTTCTCTTACCCCTGGTGCAGGATCTTTCATTGCAGTCTTTACCGTGGGGGCGTCCAAGGCGTCCATCCCTTCTAAAACATATAGGGCATGTAATCTATGTCTTGGATTTTCACTTTCGGCAAATAATGCGCTTACTTCAAGCAATACACTTTTATCCTGACGCTCTAAAAGAAGTCTTTGAGCTGTACGGCTCCACCAACGGTTTTCATGCGTCAAGGCTTTGACCAAGTCGGAAGATGATACATTGGTCAGATTGGGGTTCACCGCTTTATACGGTGCAGCGTCTTTAGGTACTATTCTGTAAATACGGCCATAGGCATCACCGGCGTCGAAGTCCATTGTCTCTTGTAGGTCTTCAGGGATAGACATTGGCGTTTCAATATGTTGCCGATACATATCCATCAGGTACAAATAACCATCAGGGCCAACCGATAAATTTGCTGGACGAAACCATGAATCCTTTGTAGCCATGAATTCTTTGTCCTTTTCACTCGCTCCACGTTTAGCAACCATAAAAGGAACACTATCAAGAACAGAAAGAATATCGCGGTGTACCAGGTTGCCCGCAACATCGCCAGTGAAAATATTTCCATAATATGCTGTTGGAAACTTATCACCGCCATAATACGTACCACCAGAAGCGCCTGTAAAATGATCTCGCGCATATTCCACCCGGTCAAGATTATTCTCTTGGTAATTTTTATTACGTCGATCCGTGCGTTCCTGTCTCCAGAATGGCGTTTCACTTAATTGGTTCATCAGTGGATCATGGTCGGAAATATTTTGATTTGAACTTTTCGCCGAAGCTGGCAGGAATGGATTTCTTTCAAGGTATCTCATTGGAACAACGGCCTCTCGGATGTGCAATGAATTTGCTGTAAAAAAACGGTGGCCCCAATCGTCTATGGCAAGACCAAATTGGCCTGGCCCGGTACTGCGTTCAAATTGATTGCGGTCAAGTCGAAAACGAAAATCTGCACCTTGCACATTTAGTCGAGGCGCATCTGGTTTACGGCTAAAATTTATTTCACCTGCCTGCCCGGCATTATTTGCATAGATCCAATTATCAACACCAAAACGAAGATTGGTTATTTGTGCCTCTTCATTTTTATTAAAGAAACCGGTAAAAAGAATCTCTTTTAAATCTGAACGTCCATCCCCGTCCGTATCCTTATAATATGTGATATTCGGTGCTGCGCATACCAGCAGGCCACCCTTCCATGGCAGTATACTGGTCGCCTCCCTGAGACTGTCTACGAAAACTGTAGACGCGTCGGCCTTTCCATCGCCATCAGTATCTTTTAATAGCACAATTTTCCCTTTTCCTTTTACAGTATCGGGCTTATAGGCATCTAACATACCGACTACATACGCATTGCCATCTGCATCATATTGCATGGCGACAGGATCGATGACCAAAGGTTCCGATGCGAATAATTCAGCCTTAAAGTTATCAGCAAACTGAAAAGTTTTTATGGCTTCTTCTGGACTAAGCGGACCTTCATACAGCGACTCGCTCTTGCAGGAAACTAAGATGATTATAAATAATATCAGGGATTGTTTCGTAATCGTCAAGAACCTTTTTAAGATGTTACATTTGTTTTTTAACCGCATAATTTTCTTGATAGTGAAATTTTTAGTTCTTGTCTTTTTCTGAAATCATTATTTGAATAGTAGAAATTATGCTTAACAGCGTAAAATACGGTAATCAGCACCCGAAAATACTAAAAAAAAAGTGTCGTCTGAATTGATATTAAAAAGGATTAAAGTAAACCACTAAAAAAGCCGATTTTATTGATAAGAACGTGCTAGACAAATAAATATACTGATTAAGTTAGTTTCCGGGTCGTCCGTTTTTAAAATAAAATTTTTCAATATCTTGACACGATAATAAAAAAAATTAGACCTAAATTAATTAACCTTCCCAAAAAAATATCCTTTATTTACAAGCGCTTACAATTTCAATTACACGACTATTCGAACAATACTTCATTAATAGCTCAAAAGACCACTTTTTAGTACTAAAAGGCCTATGGTTTTCCAAAAACCGGGGAATATGCAAATAAAAATCTAGGGGAGCGTATAGGTTAAGAAATACAATACGCTTATTAAATATGTAATGAGGTTCAAAATTAAATAAACTTGAAAAACAGAGAAACTATCAAGAAAATTAAGTTATTACCAATTTTATTTTTGGTGTGCATTTATGGCAATGTCTACGCTCAATATTATCCACATAACGATAATATAGACTATAAGGAAAACTATAGAGGTCAGTTTCATTTTAGTCCAAAATCAGAATGGATGAATGACATCAATGGATTAGTATACCAAGGGGGCAAATACCATATGATATATCAATGGGGTAAGGAAATTAGACATGGTGGTTATGCCACTAGCAAAGATCTTTTACATTGGAAAGATGAGGGAGTGGCATTGATACCACAAAAATCTTTTTTACCACCGGATGCTGTACGAAATGTTTCTGGTGACCAGGTATATTCGGGAAGTGCTGTTGTGGTTTCAGGCAAAGCGGCCAAAAAGATAACAGGGTCTAAAAAAGAAGCAATTATTGCCATATATACGGGTACTGCTGTAGGTACTTGCTTGGCATGGAGCAATGATTTGGGGAAGACTTGGCATAATTATGCCAATAACCCAGTTGCTAATTTTACCAAAACTGCAAAGCCCCGGGATCCCTGTGTAATTTGGCACGAGCCATCATCTCAATGGGTATTGGCAATTTACGAAAACGGAACCACTTTCTACGGCTCTACCGACCTCATAAGCTGGAAGTTTCTTAGTAATCTGGATTTTGGGTACGAGTGTCCGGATCTATTTCTATTGCCCCTGGACGAGGACACAAATAATAAAAAATGGGTGCTACAAGATGCCAATGGTTCTTATTTGGTAGGTGATTTTGATGGCACCTCTTTTATAAAAGATAAAGAACAAGACACACTAGTCATGGATGTAGGTCCCGATTTTTATGCAGGGCAAACTTTCCCAATGGGCAATCTTCCAAATAACGATTCCCGACTGATCCAAATCGCATGGATGGACCACTGGAACGGAGGGATTGGAGAGGAAATTTGGGAAAGAAACGCAACTTTCCCTGTTTCTTTAGGACTGGCAACCTACAACGGTCAGATGAGAGTTACACGAAATCCCATTAAAGAAATAGCTTCCATCTATAAGAACAAAAAAACATGGAAAAATCAAACGATCAATCAAGGTATAAACCTATTGTCCGAGATTAAGTCCAAAACATTTGATCTTACCGTAGAAGTCGACCTGACGGAAACCACTGCGAATAGCTTTGGCTTTAAGGTTGCCAATAAAGAAATTAGCTATGATATTAAAGAAAAGACCTTGCTATCAAAACAACTGCTGCCCGATGCCTCGAACCGCATTAAGATAAGGCTATTGGTCGATTGGGGACAACTCGAAGTTTTTGCGAACGATGGGGTATTCTCCTATTCGGAGCAGTTTGCCTTTGACCCCGATAGAAATGATCTTGAATTATATTCAGATGGGGAGATTAAAATAGTGTCAATCGAGTTCAATGAGGTGGCAAGAACATGGTAAAACAACCATGCCATCCATTTATAAAGCAAACCCTATAAAGCTACGACAGTAAACCTTTTCGATGCCTATAGAGTTTAAAACGGCATCTAAGACATCGTATGTATCTTTATGGGTAGGAAAACGGTTTAGGTTTCTTGCAATAGTCATAATTCGGATGGCAAAGGAATGGCACCCAATATGATTCTATTTCAACTATACAAAATCAAATGAGAGAAATGATTACATGTTTGAGCATTGTTTGACCAAAATAAGAAAAGCCGACTTTAAAAGTCGGCTTTTGCTTTTTGTACAGGCGGAGAGACTCGAACTCTCACACCTTGCGGCACTAGATCCTAAGTCTAGCGTGTCTACCAATTCCACCACGCCTGCAGCTCAATATGTAATCGGTCGCACAAGGTAAAATCCCTATTCACCACCGCCCATTATTTAATGGGATGCAAATATAAGTCAAAATTTCATTTCTGAAATACTCTATCATTAAAAAAATTATTGATTTATTTTTTATTATTTCTTTCCACAACAAGCCCACCCCTAACACTTTAAGAGCTGCGCTTCTGTACACAATAGCATAAAGCCGAATAACAAACATTGAAATTTTAATTTTCGTAACAATTCAATAAGATTTGTGCCGTTATTTGTATTTTTAGATACGATACAAAGTTATTTTCATGCAAAATATTAAGGAATACCTCAATAAACACAAAGACCGATTCATTTCAGAGCTTATCACCTTATTAAAAATGCCCTCCGTCAGTGCCGACCCGGCGTTTACACAAGATGTTTTAAATACCGCGGATGCTGTAAAGCTAGCTTTAGAAGAGGCGGGTTGCGATTTGGTCGAAATTCATGAGACCAACGGTTATCCTATTGTATATGGTGAGAAAATTATAAATACTGAACTCCCAACGGTTCTTGTGTACGGACATTATGATGTACAACCTCCAGACCCCTTAGGGCTATGGGACTCTCCGCCATTTGAACCTGTTATCAAAGAAACGGAACTTCATCCCGATGGGGCCATTTTCGCCCGTGGCGCCTGTGATGACAAAGGTCAGATGTACATGCACGTAAAGGCGTTGGAATTTATGATCAAGACCGATCAATTGCCTTGTAATGTCAAATTTATGATCGAAGGCGAAGAAGAGGTCGGTAGCGCAAACTTGGGCCTATTTGTTGCAGCAAACAAGGAAAAACTAAAAAACGACGTCATCTTAATTTCCGATACCGGAATGATTGCCAATGATGTGCCCTCGATAACCACGGGCTTACGTGGCTTAAGTTATGTGGAGGTCGAAGTCACTGGCCCCAATCGCGATTTACACTCAGGACTCTATGGTGGGGCGGTTGCCAACCCCATCAATATTTTGGCAAAAATGATTGCTTCGTTGCATGATGAAAACAACCATATCACTATTCCTGGTTTTTATGATCGGGTTGAAGAATTGTCAAAAGAAGAGCGTGCTGAAATGGCAAAGGCGCCCTTCAGCTTAGAAGCGTATAAAAAAGCATTGAACATCAATGCGGTTTACGGCGAAAAAGGATATTCTACCAACGAGCGCAACTCCATTCGCCCCACCCTTGATGTCAACGGCATTTGGGGAGGGTATATAGGCGAAGGTGCAAAAACGGTAATCGGCGCCAAAGCATACGCCAAGATATCAATGCGGTTGGTACCCAATCAAGATTGGAAAGAAATTACCCAATTGTTTAAGACCCATTTTGAAAGTATTGCTCCCGAAGGAGTAACCGTAAAGGTAACACCGCACCACGGAGGGCAAGCATATGTCACGCCCATAGACCATATTGGTTACAAAGCGGCGGCAAAAGCTTATGAAACAACTTTCGGAAAACCACCCGTACCGCAGCGCGGGGGCGGTAGTATTCCCATTGTTGCACTTTTTGAAAAAGAATTGGAAAGCAAGACTATTTTGATGGGCTTCGGCCTCGATAGTGATGCCATACACTCGCCCAACGAACATTTTGGTATTTGGAACTACCTCAAAGGTATCGAGACCATCCCCTATTTTTATGAGAATTTTGTCGCTTTACAGTCGTAGGTTTTAAATGCCTAACATTTTTTATTGGCAAATAATAGCGGCTGATAGATCACAATCCTTTATTTGAAAGAAAGAAATCAGTATCTTTAAGTTCATCACTTAAACAACTGTGTTATGAGCCATAGTTACGACATGGTCAATAGGGTTAGGCAGAATAAGGCATTGTTGGGCAGAAAAAAATTCAAGACAAACAGTAGGGAGAATATCCATTCCGATGATAATAACGAACGTACCGAATACAATTTCCCGAAAGCCTCATCCGATGATCTTGGAAAGATAAAAAAGGGTACAAAGCATGCCAATTACCTAAATGCAAAGCGTTCAATGCTTATTTTTATTGGGTGTTTGGCAATTGTGGCCATACTGCTTTTTATTATTATCAATTACGCATCGATAATCAAATAAAAAGCAGCAGCAGCGATTCGATTAGTTTCTTGAATTCAAAAAAACCTTAGGTTTTCTTGACGTATTTGGTAATAATCACAATTTGTTGACCGTCTACTTTTCCTTCAATATATTCGGCATTTTCGCGATCCAATGATATTCGACGTACCGCTGTTCCTTGTTTGGCGACCATACTTGACCCTTTCACCTTCAGATCTTTGATCAACACCACATTATCGCCATTCTCTAAAATAACGCCGTTTACATCGCGGTGAATAATTTTTTCGCTTTCGGCAACACCTTCACCCGTAGCCTGTCCCCATTGTAGGGTTTCGTCGCTCAAATAGAGCATATCGAGCAAATCTTGGGGCCAACCTTCTGCTTTTAGACGCGATAACATGCGCCAAGCAACCGCTTGAACCGGGGCATATTCGCTCCACATACTATCGTTCAAACAACGCCAGTGGTTCGCATCCGTAGTTTCGGGATCTTCAATTTGACCAATACAAGTAGCACACCCTAAAAGACTGCCATCGACACCTCCCGTAGAGACAGGCGGCACTTCGTAAACACTTAAGCCGTCGGTAGCACCGCACAGCTCACATTTTCCACCACTTCTATTCGTCAATTGTTCAAGTATATCCATTGCTCATATAATTTTAAGAGTTGCAAACTTAGAACTTTTCCCCATAAAATAAACCGTAATATTAAAAACACTACCCCTGAAACTGATTCCTAGGGCGTTACCCTCCTCATGTCAGGTCGGGCTATCCGTTAGAAGTCCTCAGGCTAAAAAGCCATTGCGGGCTTTTCACTGCTATCCCTAACGCAAATCAAAAAAACTGAAATCACTATCTTCATTAGGAACCAAAAGTATTTTAGCCTATGAGCTCCGTAGAACACATTCTCGACACGATCAACAGAATCAAGTAAAACAAAGTTTCCCAAAGGAAGAAATTGAAGGATGATAATCGAGAAAATATATATTCTGAGAAATTCAATCAAAAAACGGAATACGACTTTCCTAAAGCCTCGCCAAGTAAGCTGGAGGCTCTAAAACTTCAGATCCACCGAAAAATTACAAAAAACAACCGACGATTTTTTTCTGCTACTCATTTCTCTTCACGTTGCTACCTTTGCATTTTGGGCGATAATGACCTTTGCCAATAAAATAATCTTAAGCGACCAAAGGATAGGGCTTTTTGATGAAGCTTAATTTTTAAATATATCCTTTAAGCTCGGATCTATTTTAATCTTTTTATTGGAAAATCGATAAGACACCGCAAAATTGATGACGTAATCGGCAAAAGCGGCATCACCGCTTCTCGGCTCTCCTGTAGCCACTTCGGTCTGCATATCGGTTACGCTCTGTGGTCGATCTCTTCGAACAGCAAAGGGAACGTTAAGATTAAGCGAAAAATTTCCTGCCATAAAAGCTATGCCGGGATCTATGGAAAGCACATTACCAGGCCTTCTAAACCCTTCGTTTCCCCCAATCAAATCTTTTACAGGAACACAGTCAAAACGGGAACCCAAGGATCCCGAGACGGCAGACGATATGCTATAACTAACACCTGCGCGAACCGAATATTGGTCGGGTACGGCCATTATGGCCTCGTTTTGTAGAATGGGGCTAAGTGTTTCCCTAAAGGTTTTTGTTCCATTGTTTTCCCGCGGATTTAAAAGATAAAAACCACTGGCATAGGCAAAAAGATCAGGAACTATCCGCTGATAAAGCTGAAAGTCAATGGTAGCCCCGAACCCTCCGTCACCTGGCTGTATGGACTGGTCCACGGGACGAACCTGCGGTTCCCCGCTAGGTCCCACATTATAAAATATATCCGAAGCATTGTAATTGCCAGTAGGTATCTTTAGTCCTAACCCCACAGCCAAATTACCGTTCGGATGGCTCTCGAGGTCGAACAACCAATAACCGAACCCCAAACGAATATCCGCTAAACCTCTAGAGAAGCTGGTATTGCGTTCGTTCCTACCATGCTCATATAAAGAAGATCGCGTATTGATTACAGTGGGTATGGTCACACTGGCGTACAATCTTTCGGAAATTCCGTAGGTAAGAAAAAAATCCCAGGCATGTGAATTATTGACTACTTCGGTGTTATTGGTTACTCTATCGGGCTCTTCCTCAGTACCCCTAAAATGCCGAAAAGACTTGAAATATCTATAGTTCATACCTATTTGGATATCACCCGAATTTAAAAGATTGTTTTCTAGGGTACTGCCAACACACGATGAAAAGTGCCGAATAGCTACACAGCCTTGGGCGTTCATTTGATGAATGGGAAAAAGAAGGAATAGTAACGTAAATACTAAAAAATTTGTGTTGGTTGGTTTCATGTTTCTGTTTTTTTTAGATTCCAATACTATTCCTTTATAGGTTGCCATAGGAATTTATTACATGAAAGCTTGATATGAGCGGATGAAACTCATCATTCAATTGACGAGAAATTGTTCGATTCTTTTGCCTAATCCCTAATTTGTGATTTGCTGCGGACATGAAAAAAATACCATCAACTTTATACAAAGGATTGGCTTGGCCACATCGTTCTATTTATGTAGGTTTTAATAAGATTCTTATTAATGGGTTTTTAGAACCTAAAAGAAATGCGAGCGAATTATCTGATATTCGTCAATTTACAACAAAACAACTCTACATTTGTAGAATTAAAATATTTGTTCTACATTAGTAGAGTTAAATTCGTAAAAACGAAGCTTATGCAGTTGTCAAAATCAGAAGAAGAGCTTATGAACATCCTATGGAGACGGAAAAAGGCCTTTATGAAAGACCTGCTCGAGGCCTACCCCGAACCAAAACCTGCGACCACAACAGTGGCAACCCTTTTAAAGCGTATGACCGACAAAGGTTTTGTGGCCTATCAAAGTTTAGGGCGCTTACGGGAATATTACCCTTTGGTCAAAAAAAAGGATTACTTCTCGAAACATGTCAACGGGCTCATCAAAAACTTTTTTAATGATAGTCCGGGACAATTTGCTTCCTTCTTTACGCAAGAGACGGACCTCAGCAAAACCGAATTGGAGGAATTAAAAAAACTGATCGATAACGAATTGAAAAAGAAATAACATGATACTTCACCTTCTAAAATCGAGTCTCTGTCTGGCAGTTTTTCTGCTATTCTATCAGATTTTTCTGGAAAAGGAGAACATACACCACTTCAAACGCTATTATCTCTTGGGCTCGTTACTACTCGCCTTGGGCATTCCGTTCATCACTTTTACCGAATATGTAACAGCTCCCGCGGCAATTTTTCAACCCATATCTTTCGAAGTCGAATCAGCGGTTACCATAAATCAAGAAACCTCCTATCCCTATTGGCCGGTTCTTTTATGGACTATATATGGCCTTGGGTTTCTTGTATTCGCATTCAAGTTCATAAAGAACTTATGGAGAATTAGACAAAACATACGTATCCACACTAAAATAAAAATCAATGAGTTTATACATGTACTGCTTCAAAAAGCGGTCATTCCCCATACTTTTTTCTGGTATATTTTTTTAAACAAACAGCAATTCGAGGCAAATCAAATTCCGGAAGAAGTCATCGTTCACGAGAAAACGCATGCAGAACAATGGCATAGCCTCGACGTACTAGTTATCGAACTGCTACAAGTGTTGTTGTGGTTTAATCCGTTGGTCTATTGGGCCAAATACCATATCAAGCTCAACCATGAGTTTCTGGCCGATCAGGCCGTACTTGCCTCGAATACAGATACAAAAAGCTACCAGAAGATACTATTATCCTTTACCGAACATCATCATCAATCGTTGGCGAACGCCATTATATATTCATCAAATTCATCAATCAGACTTAGCCTTTTCGGGAAATCGTTCACTTTCGGGCGAAATCCCCTTGGGCAGGTCAAAAAACGTTTTAAAGTCATGAAAACACACACCTCTAAAAAGTCGGTATTATTTAGAAGTCTACTGCTGCTCCCTTTGCTATCATTTGTTGTATTTGGGTTTAGCGAAACTAAGCTAGTGGAAGTAAAAAGGACCATAAAAACAGTACCTGATAGTACAATTCAACAATCTGACAAAAATGTGGCTTCATCCATTTTTAATCAAAGAAAACCAACTGTTAAAGATTTTGAAGAATGGAAAAACCAAAATGAATTCGCAATTTGGATTCATGAAAAACCAGTTGACAACAATATATTGAGCAATTATCAACCTTCGGATTTTGTACATTACTTCCTAAGTTTTGTACATCAAAATGCCCGAAGTGAAAAATTTCCCCAACCCTATCAACTACATTTATATACGCAAGACGAGTTTGTAAATACCTTTTTTCAAGACGACAGGCTAATAAAAATTCTAATAAACAAAAATGGTCAACTACTCGTTGGACCAGAGCTTGTCCCGCTCGAATATTTGGATTCGTTCTTGATGCAATTCAACCAGCATCTTTCAAAAGAAGAAAGGAAACTATTCGTTCGAGCGATAATCGTTCCCGATACATCCGCGCCACAAGAGATAATCGACACCGTTGAAAATGTACTTACCGAATATGGGGTAGCACAAATTGACATTAGGGGACCGGAAAACGCGTCTCATCTCCCCACCCAAAAAGGCGCTACCCAAGAACAAATCAAGGAATTCAACACGCTCGCAAAAAAATACAATGCACAACCCAAAGAAAAAAGGGTGGTTCCATTAAAGGATCTTAAAACATTGGAGCATATTTACGGTCGCATGACCGAAGCACAGAAAAAGGAGGCACAACCGTTTCCCGAATGTCCCGAACCGCCTAAAAAACCGGCATCCCCAGATGCTCCCAAACAGACAAATCAAAATATTCCGCCTCCACCACCACCTGTTGTAGTTCCCGATGGTCAAGAAAGCCAAGCTGTTCCACCGCCGCCACCGCCGTATAAAATTCCCGACCCTAAAAAACATTCCAAAGCACTCTTGGATGCTTTTAAAAAATTTGATACAAAAGCCAATACCTACAGCAAAGCTGTACAGAACTATATGCAGCACAAGAAAGGAACAATCGCCAATCTTCAAAAGCTATATAAAGAAACCATGACAAAGTATGACCACTATGTCGACTTGGCTGTGGAGGCAGGTTTAATGTCTCGGCCCATTGAAAAATCGAATAATTAAATACGGTACGTAAAGTGTCGAGGCTTGATTGCGACCCCGATAATTATCGGGGTCGCAATATGTTTGTTGGTAACAAAATGTCACAGATTGCTTCGTGCCTCGCAATTACGTATAATTTAACTAAATAGCTCCATTTTTATGTAACAAATCTTTATAAAAAGCGTCACATATGTTCATCATCAATCAAATCAGAACATCATGTTACAACGTTTTTTTATCCGTTGCTCGGGGGCGGACACTACAATTCTTGACACCTGTTCGCAAGGAGAGCAAAACAAATACGCCGGCATAGGGGCCACCGTTTTCTTTACGGCCGTTATGGCTTTTATTGCCAGCAGCTATGCCCTATTCACGGTTTTTGACACCATTTATCCCGCAATTTTCTTCGGATTGATTTGGGGACTTTTAATCTTTAACCTCGACCGATTTATTGTTTCCACCATTAAAAAGCGAAATAGTTTTGGCAATGAGTTGCTACAAGCTACACCACGAATCATTCTAGCGGTTATTATTGCCGTTGTAATCTCCAAACCTTTGGAACTTAAAATATTCGAAAAAGAAATCAATCAGGTACTGCTTGAACAGAAAAACGAAATGACCTTAGCAAACAAACAGCAGTTGGCATTGCAGTATACGCCTGAGGTTGAAAAATTACAACAAAACATTGTTTCATTAAAAAATGAAATTGCCGTCAAGGAGGCAGAAACAAATGCATTGTACGACACCTATATTGCCGAAGCCGAAGGTCGGGAAGGCACCCTCTTATTGGGAAAAGGTCCCGTTTATGAAGAGAAGCGAGAAAAACACGATACTTCCCTGGCTCAGTTGGAAAACCTGAGAGAAACCAATACCCAAAAAATTACCGAATTTGAAAGTCAAATCGCCTTGTTGAATTCCACTTATTCCGAAGAAGTCAAAAACACACAACCAGCTATTGACGGTTTTGACGGACTCATGGCCCGAATTACGGCATTAGGCGAATTACCATGGTTTCCGTCTTTCTTTATTTTTCTTTTGTTTCTGGCCATCGAAACTTCCCCGATTATTGGCAAATTACTGGCTCCAAAAGGAGAATATGACCTTAAGGAAGAAGATGCCGAAAGTGTGCTCAAAACTTGGGTCACCCAAAAAGTGTACCAACGCGAACAACTTCTGACTACGGATACGGCTTTGAATAAAAAGATATACAGCGAAATCACCGAAGAAGAATCGGTATACGCTTATAAAAAGCAAAAGGCCGAAGAACTTTTAAAAAAGCAGGCCGATAAATTTTATGAAATCCAGGTCAAAAGTTTATAATCTATCTACACCGCTCGCAAACCGGACGTTAGCGTCCAGATAAGCCAAGCGACTCAATGCACTCTAAAAAGGAAACTTATTTTTTCTTAAGAAGCGCCACCCAATCTTGATTGGCTTCCACGGTTGGAGGATTTCCCAAACTTTGAGTGCTTCCGCCATTTAAGACTTCGATAGTCCCTTTCTGCAATTCTCCTCCCTTTAAGGGATTGAACCATAACAGTTCGAATTCTCCATTAGCTTCTGCCAGATCAATCGTATATGCTGCAGAATCAGGCAAATAAACGGCATAAACTTCGTTTTCCTTATGGAAACAATAGGCATCTTTTGAATTGACAAGCCCATGCTCCGGTCGCATTTCCCAGTAGGGTAGATTATCCCTAAAAAATGTAAGTGCAAATTCGGTCAATTCCCAGAGTCGGTCACGCGTTCGCCAGTCTTCGGTATTCAAATCGTGATATCGGTTATTCGCCCCAAAATACCATTCCACTCCTGCCGCCCCAGAAAGCAAGGTTCCCCAAAGCACATACCGCCGTAGTGTGTCGTGGTGGGCATCTAACGAATCGGAAACCGCGCCCGTATGCCACATGCCGATCTCATCCATTGTAATCATCCATTCGTGCCCCGCATCACGTGCCTTTCGCTTCCAAGTTTCAACGACCTCAGCTGCTCCTTCGCGTTTATCGACCTGTAATGATAACCCGTCCAAGTCTTTGAATCCGACAATGGAATCTAAAATATTTTCCCGTGCGGGCTCATGGGAATGCGTATGCAGCAACAGAGGATGATTGTACGGATCGCTTTCCTTTATAAATGTGGTCATCGCCCTGCGCTGCGCATCATTTTGAGCTATCGGCGTAAAATCGGCGAAACCATTTTCCTCTCCCAAATTAAAGTTCATGGCAAGGTGGTGCCCGAAACGCGCAATCAATTCATTAATATAAAGTTGTCGTAACGGTCCTGTATCCCCTCCATCCAACATGGTTTCGTTCTCTGTTTCCTGAAGTACGAGATGTATTAAAATGCCCTTAGATTGCATGTGCTCGAAAACGATTTCCCATTGTTCCAATTTACTGACATCGAATCGGGTAAAATCATCAGGGGTTCGATACGGCCATACATCTTTTCCATCGCCTAGAATATTTAGGGTTAAAAAATATACTGCGTTCATGCCTTTCGAAGCCAAATAGTTCACGGCACCGATAATCGCTTTTCCCTTTCCGTTCTGCCAAGTAGGGTCACCCACTTCCCAATCGCTCAAATGTGGAATGTACTTATGGATGCTATTGTCTGTCTTGGCCTCACCATCGTCACTGGAGCTTTGCATACGGTAGGTTTCGTCAAAATCTTCGTAAGCCAAAAAATTCTCGGGGCTATCGGCTCCGCCTTTTACCCAATAGGTATCAGCATCCTTAAAATAAAAATAGCCGTTTTTATTCACCAACGGCCCCTGACCACGAAAATCAGGCTTTTGTTTATCAGACGGAATAACCTGAAATTTACCCGAAGCATTTTTCAAATCGACCGTCTGAACAGAACCATAATCGGTGCTCAGGGCGACCGAATCACCATGGTATAAAGTTGCTGCATATGACCATTCCCCCACTTTATCAGGCGTAAACCTTACTTGCCAAATGCCACCCGAATCTGAACTCGTTTCGTCAGCATCACCATCTGCCGCATAAAAACCACGAATAGTATATTTGGTGTCCTCATTTTTAAACTCGACAGATAATTTATAGTTTAAAAACGGATTATCTTCCGCATTTTCGTTGGTATCAGGCCCTTCAAAGGGCAAGGTCACCGTATGCCATTGTTGATGGGTTTCAAGTACAACTGCCTTTTTTTTATTTCCACAAGAAAACAGTAAAAGTATCAAAACATATATGCTTAATTTTTTCATGATTTTTGATTGTTCCGTTTACCTATTTATTAAAAAAAGCACAAACCTGAAATAAGATACTCCTTCTTCGGATATTCGCAGCATTCTAGTTTTGGTTTAATTACCCCACATACGCAGCCATAGTTCGCGTAGCAGTTTTTTAGCATCACCTCTCATTTTGGGCATTTCTTCCACTTTTACCTTGCCCCCATTTTCCTCGAGTTTATAACTAAAGGCGAACTGCGATTCATTGGGATCTAAACTGATCGGTCCGAAACGGAGGTCATTAAAAAAAAGCATGCCATCTCTTTTTGTTATGGTAAACCAACCACCAGTAATGGCCTCAAGACGTTTCACTTTATCGTTTGCGGCCAGTTCGCCCAATAATTCGTGATTTTTCGGATAAGCCTGAAACGCAATTTGCTCTTCATCGAAGAAGGAGAAATTTGCGATAAGGTAAGCATCTTCGGTGTCGACATTGGCCGTCCAGAGCATTGTATTGAAAGGGGTGGGCCTAGTGTCGATATCGGAATAAGCAATACCCTGCGCCTCCAAGGCCATTTCAAACCGCTGATAAGCCATTCCTTTTAGAACTACCGTTGCCGCCAAATATCCCGTACTGATCGATAATCCTAGACGATTGTACCGTTCGCGCTTTGGATCGGTTTTTTTCCTTCGCATCGCCAAAATCAACAGTACTAAAAAAGGAAGGGTATATAATGGGTCGATTACAAAAATACTCTGGAATGCCAATCGTACATCGAATGGCCAGAACAACTGTGTACCCCAGGTCGTAAATGCATCTAATACCGGATGGGTAAAAAGCCCCCAGAACATCAACCACGACCAATCTTGCCAAGCAACATTTTGTTTCCGTTCCAGTTTTGAAATCAACCATCCAAAAACAGGGGAGAAAAGCATGGAAAAGAAAATGGAATGGCTAAAACCTCTATGCCATTCAATGGCCGTGACCGTATCGGCAAAATAGCGGGACAGTACATCAAGATCTGGGATTGTACCCGCAATGGCACCGTAGAGCATGGCCTTATTACCCACTTTTTTACCTAAAACAGCCTCTCCAACCGCAGCACCTAATACTATTTGAGTTAATGAATCCATTAATTTTAGATTTAAGCCAATTTTTCAACAGATTCCTTCGTTCCTTGGAATTACGTTATTACAATAACACCGGAATCTGCCCATCTTATCGACACCAGTTTCAAACAATCCCCATCTTCTTTAGCAAAAAGGATGCATTCATGTTCTGGCAAATACCTTTTTTGAATTTGTAATCAAAATGCAGTTCATTGTCAATAATCTCAGCGTCGAAATAATAATTTTTGACCTGCGGCAATTCTTCGGCGACCTCACAAAGACTTAAATCGTGGGTTGCTATAATTCCCGTTGATTTCGAGGCCACCAAACGCTCTACAAACTTTCGGGAACCTTTCGCCTTATCGATACTATTTGTTCCTTTTAGAATTTCATCCAAAACAATAAAATATCGGTCCGTTTGAATTTCGTCTACGATGAACTTTAATCGTTTCAACTCCGAAAAGAAATACGATTCATCATCGGTAAGCGAATCGGTGGTTCGCATGCTCGTAATCAATTTAATGGGATTATACTCCGCATCGACGGCGCATACCGGCAGCCCCAAATTGGCCATTACAATTTGAAGGGAAACGGTTCTTAAAAACGTACTTTTCCCGGCCATGTTTGCTCCTGTAATAATAAAGAACTGTTCGTTATCAATCCTTATATCATTCAGAATACTCTTTTTGGGATCCAACAAAGGATGCCCGGCACCCTCTGACTTTAGCACGATACCAGTTTCTACCAAACGAGGGTAGCTATAATCAGGATGATTGTAACCAAAATTGCCAAGGCTATTGTAGGCATCAAAAAAGGCAATCGTTTTGAACCATGCCTCAATGTCGTGCCCGTGTTCTCCGATCCATTTCTCTATGGCGTAACTAAGCTGTAAATCACGCAATAAAAAAGCATTTGCGAATAGTGCGATCAAGATATTGTTTCGCTGATCCAAGGCGCTTAAATGGCGAGAAAATTGATGCAGTATTTTCGAAGCCTTGCCACTTTCCTGAACTATCGTCCGCCTTTTTTCATCGAGCAAATCACATTGAAAATCAGCATCTTCCAACTTCTCGATCAATTGTTTATATTGCTGAAACGTAGTTTGAATTTTGGAGGTATCGTAAGACAGCTTATTGATTTTTTTGAGAAATCTTCCGCTAATAATCAATCCCAAGAAAAACCATGCAATCAGGATAAGACCGGGAATAATGCCCGTAAAATACCCAGCTATGATGACCACGGATGCAATGGAAAACAGCATAGGAAGAAATTTCATCAGTGCGGGAACGAAGGCCTGGTACTGCTTCATCCATTTGATAATAACGGTGTAAGGCGTCTCGGTCTTTACCAAAGATGCGATAGCGCTAAAATTTTGTCGCCAGTCGGGCATTTGTGCCAGTTCCATAATCGCTTCCTGCTTTTTGCCGATAGCAGTTATAACATTTTCCTTTAACAATGTAGCCAAGGTCTCGCTTCCTTGCGGCAATGCCGTACGATTGCAATATTGGAAAAAAGAACCTCTTCCGAAAAGATCGATATCTTGACTGAAAGAATGGTCAGGATCTTTATATTCAACGCCCGTGGCAAGAGTAAGGTAATTACGCTTCAACACCTGAATCTCAGTCGCATTAATTTTGATAAGCGCCAACAATTTATCCCGCTTATACTGCAAGTCGGTATGTCTGGAAACCAATATCAAAAACAGAGCTATTGCTAAAATAACAATGGCAAGAATCAGTCTAGGGCTACCGAAAAAGAAATAGATAGCAAAAGCCGCAGCACCAAAAACAATCAATCGAATCATACTAGAATTAAACAATTGGCTTTTCACCGCAGCCAATCGAGTCTCGTATAAAGTTATTTTATCGTTGTAAAAAGAGTGGAGGATATTCATTTAGGAATTAGTTGTTGGTGCGCTAATTTAGCACTATTTACATCGTTCTAAAGTGCGTCAAATTGGGCACGGAGCTTTTTGGTCAGGCCGGAGACCACCAAGTCGTAGGAATGATCGATCAATTCTTTGACTAATTCGGGGGCAAGATTTTCTAACATCAGGGTATTCCAATGATTTTTGCTCATGTGGTAGCCGGGGGTGATATCTCCGTCGTACGTCTCACGTAAATCAATGGCCCGCTCGGGATTGCATTTGAGATTGACTTTTAAGGGCATACGTTCCAACGGGGCCAAGGCAAACATCTTACCCATGACCTTGAACACCAATGTTCCGGAGTCAAAGGGAAAATCTTCTGCCGCCCCTTTTTTCGTAATGCAATATTCCCTAAAATCTTCAATATTCACCGTTACGTTTTATTTAACCTTTGTCAGTAGTGCTTTCATATCGCTCCAAAAGTAGCGTGATTTTAAGATGGTACGATCGCCAATGTCGTTTCCTGAAACCGTTTCGATTTTTTTACCATTCAAGTGCGCATAAAAGTTTTGGGCCATTTCATTTTGTTCCAAAACCCATAAATACAAACCAGAATGTGGATACCGCTCATCGGCCTCCTTGGCTACCAAAGCCATTAAATTTTTACCAATGCCTGCACCCTTCATATCTGAAGACACATGCGGGTTGTCTAATAGCGTACCATATTCCGGACTATGATTTAAATACGCATAGACAAAACCAACGATAGCACCTTCATTTTCGGCCACGCTGATAAACTGCTCGGGCTCATTATCGTTAAGTCGTGCTTGCCAAACAAGCCTTCGCTCGATCAAAGCTTCAGCATCAAGAAACATGTCACTAAAAGCACCCCTATAATTTTGCTGCCAACTCGTGACATGGAGACTAGCAATACCTTCGCTATCGGAAGGAGTTGCAGCTCTGAAAACAACCATCAAAAGTTGTTTTAAATAGTTTTGGAGTCATACACAATGACTTTACTCCAGAGCTTACTTGATTCTTCTATAAAAGTATTGTGAACATCTTCCTCTTGGTATTTTTGCTGTGCCTCAGCCGATTCGAAGGTGGCTATCAACGAATAGGTGAAAGAGCCGTCTACAACGTCTCTACTGGCCTGCGGTGGTGTGCCGATAAATTTGGTTTTGGCATATTTCGAACTGTTCAAAAACTTCTGCAACGAAGTTTCAAACGCTTTTCTGTCTTCTTGGCTCTCTGGATTATGTAACCAGAAGAATACCGTATGGGTAAATGTTGGATCAAATTCTCTCATTCTATTTAATTTTGACCAAGTTTTAATGGGGTCTTTTTCAAAAATATAAAAATACTACGCCTCTTTTTACTTTTGATCAGGAATTCTCTTCCAAAAGTTTCTGACGTTCTTCGCTCAACTCAAGGGCCGTATAATCTAATTTCCAACCGATGGTCTCCACTATCTTCTCAATCATCATTACCGCTTGCCAGGCATCCTTTCGTGCCGTTTCCATCAAACCACTTTGGGGAATTTTATTAAGAATATGCTGTTTGCCTTCTTTGTTCAAAGTCGTAATATCCTCTGAAGAAAAGAAATTGAACATTCCGCTTTTTATATCATAATACTGAATTTCAGGTTCAATCGAAAGCACCTCGGGCCGTGGCATATAAGCCAGAATAATTTTTCGTTTCTCTTTATCGGCATGAACTTTTACCTTTTTAAAATCATAACCGATATGTACCTTGGCATTGATTACCAGCAAGGCCTTTTTTTTACTTCTGAAGAGGTTGGTAAAATCGTTCTTAGTATTTTCATACGTATAGATTTCAGCAAAATCACCCTCGACCGATATCAATTTGCAGACACTTCTGATTTTTTCCAACAAAATAATCGATTGCTGATTCGTGCGTTCTATATTCTGTTTTATACGAAATCTCGAGAATAGCCAGTACATAAGAGCGGCACCGAGAATAAGCCCAATAATCAGTAATGGTATACTATCCATTCGAATTTCCTATTTCCCCCAAATGGGTGTATTTGAATCCTTTGTTATATTTAAGTCCGTACCCCAAAGTCCTATCCAAAGCAGAATGGGCAAAAAGAATGACTCCGATCAATTGAAGCAAAGATAAGGAAAGATATGCCCCTAAAAGGTAAACCAGAATAGCCACTCCTTTGTGATGAAAGAGATTGTAAACCGTCGCTCCAATGATATTCCCAAAAAGATAACCTACCATGCCAATATCGGGTGCGAGTATTAACACTAAGAACCACCACCATCCATAGGGCAGCAGTCCGAACAGGTAAATTCCCAATACGAACATCATTAACTCCTCTAATTTCAAGATTGTTCCCATGTTTGATTTATTAAAGTTTCACAAGATCATAAAATGGTATTCATTGGTTTTCCAAAGCATACAAAACGGGTCTACTGGGGCTCGCATCGTTCTCAAAGGGAGCCACTTGGAGATTCAAAAAATAGGTGTCGTCTTGTATTGAATTGGCAACAAAAATAAACTCGGTAATCGTGGCATTTTTGCGGATGGCACCCTCAACACCCCAAAAAGCTTTGTGTGCCCATAGCGCTCCATTATCTTTCTCTTTATCGACCGAGGGCAGATCAACAAGCAGATGCTCAACCCCTTTATCTGCCAAAAATTGGGCGGCAGTACCCAACAAATAAGGTGGATTGGTATGACCATACTGCCTTGTCAATTTATCTTTTAAATTCGGAAGGGTACGAATAATTACGGCTTCCCTTTTTTTGTTTCCCAAGGCATACTGCAACTGTTTGGGGGAAATAACCAAATCGCCCTGATACCGTTCCGGAGCGATGGTGATGAGTTCCGCATAAAAGAAAAAGCGATCCATATTCTGATTGACCGAATGGAAATCTTCGGTAATATGCCCCACACATTCGGTATGTGTACCATGGGCGTGGGGGTTAAACGAGATATCATTGAAGTTAATGGCAGCCCCTTCGGTAACTTTACCAATGAATTCACCTTCGGTATGGGGTTCTATTCTAGGAGGTGGCACATACCATGCATTTACGTTGGAATCATTACCACGCAACGGCATCGAGATATCTAAAGGTTTTGACAGATCGATTTGATGGTTCTTGTTTTGGTATTTTACTGTTGCTATCATTTATGCTGAACTTGTTTCCGTATCTAAATTTACCATAAAAAGGTCGGCTGCGATTCCGTCAGTCAAAAATTTTCCATTTCTGGTAACCAATAGAACATCATCTTGTATATGCAATAAGTCTTGCTCCAAATATTTTCTTGCCTGTTGAAGGAGGTATTCAAGTCTATTTTTACCGAAATCATTTTCAACTCGCAGTAAAGAAACGCCCCAAATGGTTCGAAGTCCGGTCATTATATATTCATTATAGCGATCCGTTTTCGAAAGCGTTTCAATTTCCATGGGAAGTTGCCCCTCGGCAATCGCCTTCATATATTTGGCGTTATTTCGCACATTCCACGCTCGGTTCTTTCCGTCATAGGAATGGGCTGAAGGACCAATCCCTATATACTTCTTGCCTTGCCAATAAGCTGTATTATTTTTTGAAAAATAGTCGGGTTTACCGAAGTTTGAAATTTCATAACAAACATAGCCGGCCTTGGCTAGTTTCGTTGTAAGAATATCGTAGTGCGATTGGGCCGCTTCATCGTCTAATGGAGCAACACTCCCTTTTTTTATAAAATTGGCCAATGCCGTTTTAGGTTCAACGGTAAGCGCATAGCTTGAAATATGCGGAAGGTCAAAAGACAGGGCTTTTTCAATATTGCGTTCCCAGCGCTCGTTGGTCATACCAGGAACTCCATAAATCAAATCAATGGAAATATTGTCAAAGTGCTTGGTAGCTTCCTGTAGGCAATTTTCAGCTTCGATGGCGTTATGCGCGCGATTCATGAATTTCAGGTCTTCTTCAAAAAATGATTGGATACCGATACTTAAACGATTGATTCCCAAATTGCGATAAGCACTAAAAATGTTAGTGCCAGAACTACGCTCGGAGTCCGTGAAAATTAAATCATCAGGGTTCGCTTCCAAGGTGATTTCCGGATTTTCAGACACCTTATAATTTTGATAAACCGTAGCAATAATGGCCTCGATTTCATCCAAATCTAATACCGATGGGGTTCCCCCGCCAAAATAGATGGTTTCAACCACTTCGGTTTCAAATTCTTCCTTTCGCAATGCCAATTCGGTTTGCAATGCTAAAACCATGGCCTCCTTTTTTCCCATAGTCGTCGAAAAATGGAAGTCACAATAATGACAGGCCTGTTTGCAAAAAGGAATATGGATGTAAATTCCGCTCATTTCAATTTATAATTAACAGTAAACAATTAGCAATATAAAGTCGGTAATTGCTAATCATTTATTCTCGTTGTCTTTAGTATAGAAAACATGATTTTGGAAAGTTCATCTGCCTTATGAATGAAGCTAGTTGCATTCGCTACATTTATATAATCAGAATCTCTTAGTAAATTCAACCAATATTTTGTCTCCAAACTTTCTTTATAGGCAATTGAAATTTTCGCAGAAAAATCAGCTTTTGAAATTGCACCATTAGCTTCAGCTAGATTTGCGCCTATTGAAGTCCCTGATTTCAGCAATTGTTTGAATAAAGTGAATTCTTTCTTCTCAGCAATTATCGCTTTATAGCGCAAGACTATTTTTAAAGCAAAATCATATGATTTTTTTAACAAGGGGTTGCTATCTAAGCTCATATTGAAAATTGCTCATTGTCCACTTCCCACAGTTCACTGTTCACTTTCTACCGATTACTTATTTACTGCTTTACTATCAATTATTTACAGTTCACTTCTTAACCCTTTTATCGTTCTGCTTTACAAAAGCCTCCCATCCTGAATAGTTCTTCCCGACCTCAACACGGCCTTCGTTGTAAAAATGACATACGGCAGCGGCAAGACCATCGGTACTGTCCAAATTTTTAGGCAGCGATTTTAGTCCCAAGGTACTTTGCAGCATTTTTGCCACTTGTTCCTTACTCGCATTTCCATTGCCGGTGATGGCCATTTTTATTTTTTTTGGAAGGTATTCCGTTATGGGAATCTGTCGTGAAAGTCCGGCTGCCATAGCCACTCCCTGTGCCCTGCCCAATTTCAACATCGATTGTACATTTTTCCCAAAGAATGGGGCCTCGATTGCAATTTCGTCGGGATGATAAGTATCTATGAGCTCCAAAGTTCTTTCGAAAATAAGTTTTAGTTTGACATATGGATCATCATATTTTTTCAGCAACAGTTCGTTCATTTGAAGAAATTGCATCTTTTTATTGACAACCTTGATAAGGCCAAAACCCATAATAGTCGTTCCGGGGTCGATACCTAATATTATTTTTTCCGTCGGCAATTGTTAGTTGTTAGTTGTTAGAGAACTCAATATTCCGCTTTAGAATTCACACTTAAATTGGGCGTTGGTCTTAATCGGGGTACTACATTTAAATTATAATGAAAATCGCTTATTTCGGATTGATCACAATCGGGATCCTGAATTTTGAGCGTATCGGGATTCCCCTTTTTAAAGCTGGCTCCAATTGAGGAAGACTATTTAGGCTCTGTTCTATTTTCTCATCGAACTCCGCCTTACGGGAACCAAAAATCTCACTGTTCAAAATATTCAAAACGGTGATACTACCATTATTTTCAGAAGTGAATTCAACATAAACCGTGTCTTTAACTTCATTATCAACCGTAAATTCATTTTCTTGGAGCATCTCTAAAATGTGTAGGAACAACGTTTCTTCAAAACACTTTTTTTGTAAGACTTTGGTCACAGTTTCATCACATTTGCTAAATAAGGGGTATTGATCCACTTCGTTCCAATCAATATTCTGCATTTCTTGGTTTACTAGTTTCTGGGTCTTGGCATCCTTTGATTCGAAAAAATCACAGGATGTAAAACCACATACCATTAGTAAAATCAAAAACTTTCGCATAACCGCTAAAATTGCACGGAAATTACGATTTTTTTGTGGGATTTTAGGTGTACCTGACCCAATGCAAAATCGTTTCCCTTATGAAACAAATACGAAGTAATGAACATATGCCACTAGCAATGCAAGGTTCTACGCCCTTGATAATACATATGGTTTCAAATAAAAACTTAAGAATTTTAGATTTTTAACTCCCCGGCCTTGCCTAAAAGCAAGTCCACCCCTCTTTAAAAAAGAGGGGAGCCTATAAATCCAACATTCTTCTAAAGATGAGTTTTACGAAAATTTTAATTAAGAGGAGCTCCTCCCTTCTTTGAAGGGAGGAGCTTTGACCTTTAGTCAGGACGGAGAGTTGCTTTTTGAGTTAAAAGTTAAGACTTAAAAAAATGAACGCCGCTTCAAAAAAAGAGCCCCCTTAAATTAGGCTCAATTGCTCCCAAAATGGATTTCCTGTTTCAATTCTTTGATGCGTTTCGAAACCATTTCAGAAAAATAGCGTTGTTCGTTTCCGAATTTTTTGATGAAACTTTCATAATACTCAAGTTTCACCTTAGGATCCTTTAGATGCTGATCGGAAAGAAAACACACCTGATAAAAGACCCTCATATTGTCAGGATCTTCCTTTAAGGACAGCTTGTAGTATTTGATCGATTCCTCTGGTTTTTCCTGTACGGCAGCGATCCGTGCCAAGCTTTCATACTCCCTTGCGAAGTTGACCTCTTGCACTTCCTTTGAAAGTTTTATATAATACTGGGCACTATCCAACATTCGGTCCTTAAAAAATACATGGCCCAAATTAAAGTAGTAATCCGGATTCGAATCATCGATATCCAATAACACATGATAGTTCGTTTTGGCCTTTTCAAATTCCCACATATGATATTGGCAAATTGCGAGCTTATAGTAAATATATTCTTTTCGTTCACCCAGCTCCAGCAACCGCTCGAACCAAGGCGCAGCCTTGCCAAATTCATCGTTATTGTAATACGCCAAGGCTTTCAGATTTATGAGGGCGACATCCTTTTCATAAAAGCGCAATCCCATATCGACATAGGTCAAAGCGGAATCTTTTTCTTTTTGAGCCACATAGTATTTCCCCAACTGGAAGAGGCTACGAAGATGTGTACTATCCAACCCTACGGCTTTTTGATAGGCGAGAACACTTTCATCCGTCTTTTTTAGCCATTGTAACGATTCTGCCAAGTAATATAGATACTCTGGGTTGTCGTTATTTTCTTCGGATAACTTTTCAAAAAGAGATTTACCTTTCTCCGCTTGTTTTGTTTTAAGATACAATTTCCCCAATTCAAAACGGGCAATCTGCAATGTCGGATGTTCTTTAAGAATACCTTCATACTGCGCTACCGACTTATCAAAATTACCGATAGCATTGTAGGCACGCGCAATTTGCAACGCCGATTGTTGCGAACCAACTTGTGCATACGTATTTATGGCTTGGGTATAATCGCCAAGCATATAGAGACTATCGGCTGTGGTAAAAGCCGAAGTTTGGGCTTCCGCCTTTATCACAAAAACAAGTGCTAAAAGAACAATATTTTTCACAGGCCTACTGTAACTTAAAGGTAATGGGAATGGCATAAACAGCGCTTACGGGATTCCCGTTTCGTTTACCTGCTGTCATTCTGGGTAATTTTCTGATAATTCGATCGGCTTCGGCCTCCAAAGACGGGTCTGGCCCCCGATATTTTATATTGTTGATGAGTCCATCTTCTGTAATTGTAAACAAAATCCCAACGCGACCTTGTATCCCCCTCGTTTGTGCATCCTCTGGATATCGGAAGTTTTTGGAAATATGACGATGTATCATTTGTTTGAAACAATCTTCCTTATTGGATGCACCTTCACAACCCGGAAATACAGGGGCTTCATCCAATTGTGCAAAGGGCACGGCTTCCATTGCAGTCATAAGCTCATCCATTTGCAAACGCTTTGCGTCAGATCCGGAATCATTTTTCTTAGTTGTCGCTACAGGGTTAAAATTTGCCTGTTCAAGTTTAAAAGTTACTGGCACCGAATAAGGTATTTTAACATTCTTGCCGTCAAGTTTTCCGGGAACCATTTTTGGTAATTTAAAAATAATGCGTTCTACCTCTTGTTCCAACAACACATGTGGCCCCCTCATCCTGATATCTTGAATTGTACCATCTTCAACGATTGTAAACATAACCGAAACACGACCTTGAATTCCCTGCTCCTGAGCTTCTAGTGGATATCGGAAATTTTTACTAATATGTCTTTGCATCATTCTATTAAAGCACTCCCTCGGATCCGCTTCATCCTCGCAGCCAGGAAAAATGGGTGATTGGTCGGCAAAAGCGAAGGGCACCAAGTTTTTGGTTTTATACGATTCTTTCCAATCCAATGGTTTGCCTTTTGACCCCATAAAGTTCTTGTAAAGTTTTTGCGAATCTTTGTAGTCTATTGACATTTGGGCACGAATGGGTTCGTTGTGCATTCCTGAAATAAAATGATCAGCTTCGGTATCGACAAAACTTACAACGGTTTCTGCATCTTTCACCTGTAGTTCCCAATGTTCATCGTTTTCTGAAAGTGTTTTTAATTTTGAATACACCTTATTTTCTTCTTCTTGGGTCAAATTTTCAATGTCGCCGACTTTAATAAGTCTATCTCCATTTTGCGCTTCTTCCAAGGAAACTCCATTTTGTAATGCGGTTTCATTTTCACACGAAGTATAAAATAATATTCCCATTAGTATGGGCAACAAAGCCAAATACTTTAGTTTCCAAATGTTTTTTGATCTTGATTTTTGTAACATGACGATTCGTTTTTTGATTAATGATGATTTAAAAAATTGATTGATGAACGATATGTGTTCTGTTTGAAATACTTCGGACAAAAGAAGCTGATAAGACTCCTTTTTATCGGTTTTAGCTACTGCTGCATCGGCGATGAACTCGTGCAGTTCTGAGATTCGACTTTGATAGACATAGACCAACGGGTTGAACCAACTACCGATACGCATCAGTTCAAAGAATATGAGATCCCATGAATGCTTTTGTTCAATATGTACCAACTCATGGCGAATGATGCTTTCGTGCTCTTTTTCGAGCACCTTATCGCCCATAAAAATGGATTTAAAAAATGAAAAGGCCAAATTGCTATTTTGCACCACGATACGCGTAAAGTTTGGAAAACGCCGAACCTTGCCCTTGTTTCGCAATTGTTGAATTTTATACAATTTAAAGGCGAATAGTAGGGCTGCAGCTACCATTCCTCCAAAAATAAGTACTTGGCCCCATGGCAGGCTACTCAAGAAACCTTCGGTCGTTGACGGGGTGACCGTAACCTCATCCATATTCCAAAAAAACTCTGGGTATACATAAAATTGTTGGGACACGGTCGTCTTCAGCGCCTCGATTTTCACCCAAGGCAATACAAGCGACAAGGCATAGGTGCCAATCAAATACAAACGGTTCCATTGAAAGAAGGTCTCCCTTTTTAAGAACAGGTCATAAATAACAAGGAACACCATTTGAAAGGCGATGGCTTCTATTATATATTGTATCATTTCTTCAATTTTTCAATTTGGTCGTTAAGTTCTTTTATCTTCTAATTTAAATTCATCGTTTTAAGAGAAGATTCCATTTGTTGACGTAATGCAGCAATTTCATAATCAAGAGATTTAATTATAGGATTTTCTTCATTTGTACTTTGCAAAAGTCTGCTACGAGTAGCCATTATGGTAACCAAGGCATTGTATTTGGATTTAAAATCGGAAATAGCCGGACTGCCCAATTTTTCGTCATAGAACCTCCTTTCACCTTTAAAAAGTGCCCCGTCTTTTCCTGAAATGCCTTCAACTCCATTTGGAAAAGTTTTATAAATCATCATGGCTAAAGCGTCTCGTTCCGCATCTGTCAAAGAATCTTTCTTTACTATCTCTTCCATGAGTTCTGAGATTTTTCCTGATAATGACTTTTCTTGTATGACCATTGTAGCGCTGATTCTTTTATTGTTTGGAAAAGTTATATAGGAACCATTCTCTGCTTTGGTATATGTTATGGAGTTATTTTCATCCCTTACCATAAAATCCCAATGCTTTTCACTATCGGAAAGTACCTTGACAGTAGCGTATATCTCAGTTTCCTCCGCTGGAGTCAAATTTTCTATATCGTCAACAATCATAAAGGAACCTGTAAGATTCTCGGTCTCTTTCTGACACGAAGTATATAACAACATACCTGCTAGCAAGGGTATCATTAACAAATATTTTAATTGTAGAATTTTCTTCGACTGTTCCTTTTGTAACATGACGATTCGTTTTTTGATTAATGATGATTTAAAAAAATGATTGATGAACGATATATGTTCGGTTTGAAATACTTCAGACAAAAGCAATTGATAAGACTCCCTTTTATCGGTTTTTGCCACTGCCGCATCGGCGATGAACTCGTGCAGTTCTGAGATTCGACTTTGATAGATATACACCAGCGGGTTGAACCAACAACAGATACGCATCAGTTCAAAGAATATGAGATCCCATGAATGCTTCTGCCGAATATGTACCAGCTCGTGTTTAATGATATTATCGTGTTCGCGCCGCACAACCTTGTCACCCAAGAAAATATACCGGAAAAACGAAAAAGCCAATTCACTTTTCGCAACGACAACCCGTGTGAAATTTGGAAAATACCGCACACTACCATTCTTACGAAGTCTATAAATTCGGTATATCTTGAACATAAAATAGAAACCTGCCAACAGCATACCACCATAAAAAATACCTTCTTGCCATGACCAATCGATCGTTTGGTGCTTCGCAGTCTCAATAATGACCTGATCGGCTACCCCATCGGTTGGCCATAAGAATTTAGGGTACACATAATACTGTTCGGGCACGGTCGTCTTCAACGCCTCGATTTTCACCCAAGGCAATACAAGCGACAAGGCATAGGTGCCAATCAAATACAAACGGTTCCATTGAAAGAAGGTCTCCCTTTTTAAGAACAGGTCATAAATAACAAGGAACACCATTTGAAAGGCGATGGCTTCTATTATATATTGTATCATGGCTTGTCTTCTTTTTTGATATCCTTTAAAATGGATTCCAATTCGGAAAGGCTCATATCGTTCTTCTTCATAAAAAAGGAGACCATACTCTTGAAGGAGCCCTGAAAATAGCCGTCGACCAATTTATTTATAGACTGGTTGCTGTAATCGGACTTTTTGACCAATGGAAAGTATAAATAGCCTCGCCCCTCTTGCT
Organism: Kriegella aquimaris; assembly: GCF_900103215.1. Taxonomy (GTDB): domain Bacteria; phylum Bacteroidota; class Bacteroidia; order Flavobacteriales; family Flavobacteriaceae; genus Kriegella; species Kriegella aquimaris. Next base: position 86,605 of record NZ_FNGV01000010.1, on the reverse strand, counting down.
GGTGATCTACAAAACCTTTGTCCTCTAAAATGCGTACAATAGTCGAAACCGTATTATAAGCCGGTTTGGGCTCGGGCAATTCGTCAATAATGGCGGCCACGTTGCATTTCTCCAATTGCCACAAGATCTGCATGACCTCTTCTTCTGCTTTTGTTAGTTGTTTCATTTGTGCTGAACTTATTTTAGTATCCTATTAGATACTTGTTAAATTTTTTTCCCCTATACACGTACAGTTTCCTAAACCGCACTACTAATATAACTAATTTTTTAGTTTAAACTAATTATTTAGTTATAAAATTTTGATGAATACTCTTTTTGCTACCTTTAAAGCTGTAACAAATAAGTCTAAACCCCGTCTCATAAAAAAATATCGAATGGACATTGCTTTATTGATTCTAGGCCTATTTCTAATGCTTGTAGGCATTTTAGGTAGTTTCCTGCCTATTTTACCGGGACCGCCCATAAGTTGGCTAGGATTATTGTTGTTACACCTTACCACGGCAGTGCCCGAAGATTGGACACTTTTGGGTATTACAGGAGCAATTGCACTGGTAGTTCTCGCCCTCGATTATATCATTCCCGCTGTGGGCACCAAAAAATTCGGAGGTAGCAAATCGGGAATAATAGGTACTACTATCGGGCTGTTGGTCGCATTGGTTTTTCCTGTTTTCGGACCTTTTGGTATTATTATCTGGCCCTTTATTGGTGCTTTTGTTGGAGAACTTCTTAACAAGTCTGATAAAAAAACGGCCGTCAAAGCCGCTTTTGGTTCGTTTTTAGGCTTTATTACCGGAACTTTTCTAAAGTTTATGTTGGCTATAATTTTTTTGGGCCTCTTTATTTCAAAGGCATGGGATTATAAAAACGCCCTCTTTCCATATTTCAATTAGCGCCTTTACTAATTTGTCAATTAATCTTTTATAAAGTCCGTTTTTGATGTGGAATCAGGCAAAATCAAAAATCATAATTGAACCACCTTACACAAGAGGAAAGCTTAGAAAAAAATTACATCCAAACGACCTTGTCGGCAATAGGGGTGCGGGTCTGCTCTGCAATTTCTTCATCGGAATAGCCCATATAAAAAAAACCTAGGCATTTTTCACCAACGTTTAGGTCAAAAAATTCATCCATGTATTTAATGAGTCCGGGTGTACTCCAATAACTGCCAATCCCCATTTCGGTACAACAAAGCCACATATTCTGTACGGCCATTGCGGTAGCCGCTATTTCCTCCCATTCAGGCACACATTCACTGGGGTCTCGCTGCATGCAGACCGCAACGATTGCCCCTGCCCGTTTTGGATTCTCTATAAGTTTTTTAACCTTAAATTCCTTGGGGTTTGGGTCTTTCTCCATATATTTCAATGAAAGGAACATTCCTAACTTGGCCTGTGATTCACCCTGAAGCACTTTAAAACGCCACGGTTCGGTTTTTTTATGGCTCGGCGCCCAATTCGCAGCTTCCAGAATTTTTTCAATATCTGATTTCGCAATAGGTTTGGTATTGTACTGTACCGGAAAAACCGAACGTCTATTTTTTATAAGGTCAAAAATCATTTTTCGCTAGCTTTTTTTTAAATGGAAAGCCAAAATTAGTCATTTTTAATCGTTCCGAATGACTGGAGGATTTGAGGGAAAATAGAAAAACCAGAGACGATATATCGTAGTCACCACACAATTAGCCGTTCATGTAATACTCGATAAACTCACTTTCCTTTGTTCATACATCTACCGCTTACTGTTCACCGCTTACTATTTACTCTCTACTGCTCTCCGCTTATTACTCCAACCAACTTTGATAATACTTGCCATCATCAATGTCTAAAGCGGCCTGCGTCAGCTGCAAAGGTTTAAAGGTATCGATCATGACCGCCAACTCTTCCGTCTTCGTCTTACCGATACTGGCCTCATAAGTACCTGGGTGCGGCCCATGTGGAATACCGGCAGGGTGCAATGAAATATAACCTTGATCGATACTTTTTCGACTCATAAAATCGCCATCGACGTAGTACAACATCTCATCGGAATCAATATTCGAGTGATTATAGGGTGCCGGAATGGACTGCGGATGGTAATCGTATAATCTCGGACAGAACGAACAAACCACGAAAGCACTGGTTTCAAAGGTCTGGTGAACTGGTGGCGGTTGGTGTACGCGCCCGGTAATAGGCTCAAAATCATGAATTGAAAAAGCATACGGATAATTGTAACCATCCCAACCGACAACATCAAAAGGATGCGACGCATAGACCAAATGATGCAGTTGCCCCTGTTTTTTTACTTTTATCAAAAACTCGCCCTTTTTATCATGTGTCTGTAGATTTTGGGGCAGCTTAAAATCGCGTTCGCAGAAAGGGGAATGTTCCAAATGCTGCCCGAACCAATTGCGATAGCGTTTAGGCGTATAAATCGGATGGTACGATTCGGTCACCAATAACCGATTGTCTTTGGTGTCAAACTCAATCTGATAAATCACCCCGCGCGGAATTAGGATATAATCGCCGTATTTAAAAGCTATTTCACCAAACAGGCTTTTTAATGTTCCTGATCCCTTATGCACAAATAAAAGTTCATCAGCATCGGTATTTTTATAAAAATAATCGGTCAACGAAGTTCTTGGAGCTGCCAAACCGATATGGACATCGTTATTGAAAAGCACTGTTTTTCGACTTTCGAGATAATCGTCTTCAGGTTTGATATCAAACCCTTTCAACAATCTCGATTTTATATTATGTGGCACTGCCGCACGGGGGGCAATATCTAAAGTCTTGCCTACATTTTTAACTTGCGTGGGTCGATACAAATGGTACATTAAAGACGACATACCGTCGAAGCCGATCGTTCCGAACAATTGCTCATAATGAAGGCTGCCATCCACTTTCTTGAAAATGGTATGACGCTTATGGGGTATTTTGCCCAATTTATGATATAAAGGCATAGTGATGAATTACTTTTCTTCTTCCTTAAATTTACAAATATTTTAAAGGAATAGCTTTATTTAGTCCAAAGTCATTGCGAATTATGGCTTTTATTTTTCCGTTCTTAATAACATCATCATATTCAATGGGGAACAAAAGAAACGACTTCGACTACACTTCTCGAAAAGAATCCTTAGAGCAAGTAAAAAAGACACGTAAATTATATGTCGTAAGCGGATGGGAATAAGCCTAAACAAAAAAAGCCTCCCATAAGGAAAGCCTTTCATTGGTGGACAATTTTGGTCGTCCAACACATCCCCGTGTGGGGACACAACACAACGCACAAATATACTAAAGGTTTTTGGATTAATTTAAAATTAAGTAAAACCTATTTCTGTTGTGCTAAAAAGGCTACCAATGAGGCCATTTCCTCGTAACTTAATGAATTCGCCAAACCTGCCGGCATCATCGAGGTTTCCAATTCTTTTCGCTCGGCGATATCCGATTTTTTTAGGTCCGTGGCAGTTCCGACAATATTTCGGATCGTCAAATCATTCGCCGATTCACTGGTTACGAAACCTACATAGTTATCACCTCCTTTGGTACTAATCTGTACTGTTGAAAATCCTTGGGAAATCGATGCATTCGGCTTTAAAATAGATTCTGCAATCTGTTCCCTATTCATAATAGACCCGATCTGCCCCATAAAGGGACCTTTCATAACCTGATCCTTAGAAATACTATGACAGGCAACGCAACCTTGACCATTAAAGAGCTCGGCTCCTTTTGACGGATCTCCTTTGATCTTACCCAAGGCCAGCATTACATCTTCTATTGAAGCCTCAGCAATCTGTCCCTTTTTGTTTTTAATTTTTTCAAAATCGACAACGGGCATATCTTCCTTCGGCTTTTCAACTTTTACTTCTCCAAAAGCATCGATACCTAACCGATATTTACTATTAAGCTCTGCAAAAAACTGCTTATCACTTCGACCCATTTTCTTGAACTCGCCTACCAAGAATGACCGAATGACCGGTGACTGCTCCCATTCGACCGTCTTGTAGTACGGACCATGGGTATCGGGCCTGGTACTCCACCACCATGAGGTGTCGTAAGGCGCTTCTTTGTGATAGATTCGTGCCATTGTATTGATTACCTTTTTCTTGAATACTTCGTCATTTGATTTATTGGAAGCATCAATAAGAGCGGTCACTACCTTCGGACTATGTATATAACGCATGGCCCAAAGTGCCATCGCTTCTTGGTCCGTTCCCAATGCAGCAATACAATCATCAACAGCATTCAAAGCCACCAATGCTTTTACGGCCAAATGGGGCAATATAATGGCAGCGTTTGGTGTCGCATGCGGACCTTCGGTATTAATTTTCGGGGCAACAAATGAACCCGGCACTTCGAACTGCAACAGTTCTTTAGCCGCCGATGGATTACCCAAACGGCCCAAACCGATAATAGCTGCGGCTTGAACTTCGGGGGCATTGGATTTCAGTCCCGTTAAAAAGGGCTCCATTGGCGCTTTTGCCGCCATTGCTTTCGTATCTGCGAGTGAACGCAATGCAAAACGTTGAACCGCCGCATCTTCTGTTAGCGCCACTAAGTCTTCAATACCTGCCTCACCCGCAATTTGGGAATAGGTAAAAATTGCAGCAGCACGTACCTCTAAAGGTTGTCCATTTTCTTGGGCCAATTGCAAGACTTTTGCAGCTGATCCGCTTTCAGAGCGCTGTAACAATTCATATTGGGCACTCAAACGCGACTTTGCGTTTTTAGCTTTCAATAAATCGACCAATTCGTTGATCGACGCATCTTCTATATCCACAAAGGGTTCATACATAAACCCTTTTGGAATCACCCGAACAACATAGCCCTTATCAGGGTTTCCTGAATAACCGGCACCATCCCAAGCAGAAAGATACATCGTACCGGAAGCATCTACATCTACATCGGTAATCTGGGGTAACTGAATAAATTGTTCTTCACTTTGGGTAAAACTTGGTCCATCTTCGGTAACGCGATGTATGTACAACTGGTTTCTTCCCCAATCGGCCATCATAGGCACATTATTGTATTTATCGGGCCACCTATTATCGTTCATAAAAAGAGCTCCGGTTCCCGATCCACCGCCAACATCGATCAACGCTGGCAAAGTCTCTTCCGTAAAATGTTTAAAAAGTACCGGATACCCATATTCCGCCGACTGTATCTGATGGATAAACCGAACATTCCATCCACCACCATCATTGGTATTACCTCTAGTAAAGATGTTCATAAAAGGGTCAATGGCTACATCGTAAATATTACGCAACCCATGGGTATACACTTCCATACCGGTACCATCGGGCCGTATTCTTAAAATACCTCCGCCCAATTGGGTCAGCTTGGTGCCATCGATGGCGGTAGCATTGTGGAAACCGAAATCACCGACTGCAATATAAATCCATCCGTCAATGCCCATTTGAATACCGTTCGTAGCATGGTCAGTGCCACGATCTTGCAAATATTTTGAATTACTGATATTCTTGATCAATACTTTTGCGGGACCATCGGCAACACCATCTTTATCGACGTCATCAAAAACCACAAGATCCATATTGTCGGCTTTTTTCGTGTCTTCGGAAAAAGTGGTATGAAGTACAAATACTTGATTGCCTACAGGTAATATTCCCCTAGGGTTATCCAACTGTGCAAATTCCGTGTACGAATCCATGATTCCATCATGGTTACAATCTACCAATCGTTTGATAAAACCTTTTCCTATTTCTTTGCCCAGCGAGCCCATCATATCGACTCCGACAAATACTTCTCCTGAAGGGGCAACCGCCATGCAAGCGGGACTCGGTGTAAGCTCTGGCCCTGAAAAACCTTTGACGACCAAATCCTTGGGCCAATTCAATGCATTTATCACAGAATCTGTAGGGTATTCAACAACAACCGTACTTGGCACGCAGTTCTCCTGTTTATCTTTACAGCTAACAAAAATCAAGGTAAGCACCAAAAAGTATCCGAATCTTTTAATCATAACTAGACTACTATTATTTTTCACAATGAACTCGTGCCCATATACCCAAAATTAGGGTAATAAGGCAAAATTAAGATAAGAGCTATTTATTATTAGGATTGCAAATAAACGAATTTTACACCACCTATTCAGATTATTTTATGACAGGCATCATCGACCACTATTGCAAGATTAGATCCTGATGGTTCGTAAATCTAAATACCCACTGCTTTAAAAAGCATTTATTATTGCCAAAAACTTATTTTTTTGGTTTAAAAGGCCTGACAATCAAGCGAGCGGCCTTATCATAATTTATGTAATTATAGACCCAATTAAAAAACACGATTACTTTGTTTCTAAAACCCACCAAAGCCATTAAATGAACGAACATCCAAATAAACCACGCAAAAAAACCACCGAATTTAAGCCTTGGCAAATCAACTACAGCCTTATTTCTGCCAACGGTTGCCATGGTTCCCTTATCATTATACTTAAAGGCTTTCATTGGCTTACCTTCAAGAAGTCTTTCTAAGTTATCGGCCAGAAGTTCGCCCTGTTGTATAGCAGGTTGAGCAACCTGTGGATGACCCTTGGGGTAATCATCGGTAACCATATAGGCAATATCGCCTATTGCAAAAATATTATCATAACCCTCAACCTGATTATAAGCGTTTACCTTGTAGCGGTTTAGGCGCTCAATTAAAACGGAAGTATCAAAACCAGGTATGGCTGCACCCGTAACCCCTGCTGTCCAAATAAAATTCTTGGTTCCAATGACTTCACCGTCATTTAGGGTCAATAGCTTTCCATCAAAATCTTTGACCATACTTTTCAAATGGACCTGGACTCCTAAATTTTTAAGAAATTCCGCCGCTTTTTTAGAGGCATGTTCGCTCATTGGAGGCAATAACCGATCACTTCCCTCGAACAGGTGAATCTCCATTTCGTCAATATTGAGATGCCTATAATCTTTGGGAAATACATTTCGTTTTAGTTCAGCAAATGCTCCGGCCAACTCTACACCCGTAGGGCCACCACCGACAATGCAAAAGTTTAAAAGTGCCTTTCGTTCATTCAAATCATCACTGTCGTCGGCATCTTCAAAGTTCTGAAGCATCAAACTTCTAATATTCAATGCCTGGGGCACACTCTTCATAGGCAAGGCATAATCTTGAATCGATTGATTTCCGAAAAAATTGGTACGGGTTCCGGTAGCCATGACCAAATAGTCAAAAGTAAGACTTCCTATATCTGTTACTATTTCACGTGTTCGGAGATCAATACTTTCAACCGTCGCCAGCCTAAAATGAAAATTCTTGAGGCGTTTTAATATTTTTCGAATGGGATACCCTATGGAATCGGGCTCCAAACCCCCAGTCGAAACTTGATACAATAAGGGTTGAAATGTATGGTAATTATGCCGGTCGATGACTACTACTTGGGCGTCAAGGTGCCCAAGCTTTTTAGCCAAAGAAATTCCGGCAAATCCGCCCCCAATTATTACAACTCTTTTTTTGTCGGTGTGAGGAACATTCATGCAGAAATTTTAATCAAAATTAATCAATCTCAACCCGTTTTCAGCAACTTTAATCGAAGAATTCAGAAGCAGTGCAACCAGATGAAAAACATACATAAACGATTAATAGCCTTCGGCGCGTAACTTATCGTACTTGCCTCCCTTTCGTCTTAAAAATAGCTAGGGGTCGCAAGTTTGGAATTAGCTTTAAAGAATTGCTATGAAGGCCCCAAATCACTTTCACCTATGCGCACTACGCTACTTTTTACTGCTTTAATACAATTTTTTTTCATTGCATGTTCTAAAGAAGCTATCGTTGAAATTAGTGCTGCCGAGCCTATTGTTACTACGATCATTGATTCTCCCAAAGAAATCGAAATAACATCCCCGATAACGGAAGACGAATCGTACCACTGGTTGGTAAAAATGCAACAACCCAATGGTCTTTTGGAAAGCACGGAACATTCCGATTTTGTTTCCTTGTATGACAATGCGCTCTCCGCCCTACTATTCATTGAAAGTGGCGAAATAAAAAGGGCGGAACATATTTTTGATTTCTTCCAAGACAAAATTGACAGCGAATTGCGTAATGGTGCCGACGGATTTTATCAATATCGTGATAAAAACGGCGAAAACGGAAGTCGCGTTTGGATGGGAGACAATGCTTGGCTGCTTATTGCCCTTAATACCTACCACGAAGCAACAGGAACGCAAAAATATCAAGAGTTAGCAGAAAATCTTGAAGGCTGGCTTCGCACATTGCAAGACATTGATGGAGGCCTGTGGGGAGGCCAAAATGAAGATGGAACACCAATAACCAAGGTGACCGAAGGTATTATTACCACCTTCAACGCGGTTAAAGGATACGATGACTTTCATAAAAACATCCTGACCTATTTAAACAAAAATCGATGGGGTGAAGCTACCAAAGTACTTACAGCATGGCCAGAAAACCCAGACTATCTAAATGCCTTAGACCTACACGCACTAGGCCAGATGATTTTTGAGGATTTTCCAAACTCGAACCTTGAACAAACAGAATCACTATATTTCACGACCCAATGGTCGAGCATCAGTGGGCAAGAGGTTTCAGGATATTGTTTTGACGAGGATAAAGACGTGGTCTGGTTGGAAGGAACCGGACAAATGGCGACGGCCTACAACGACATTGGCAATCATGAGAAAGCCAATGCACTTATAGCAGAACTTGAAAAAGCATTCATTGCCAGTTCAATGTTAGCAGACACTAAAGGCTTACCCTATACGACCAACTACGGCAGCACCTATGGAGCCAATCTCTTATGGGACCATGCCGACACGGCCCCAGCGGTTTCGTCAACCATCTGGTATCTTTTTGCAAAAATGGGATTTAACCCCCTTAAACTCGAAAAACAAAAAAATATTCCGGAATCGGAAAAATTCTGGACTTCCCAGAGCATTTAAACATTCATCCCGATTTACCTGAACAAGTGCCCACACATTTAACCAAAAAACTGTAAATTCATACGGAATAAAATGGCCTTTTAATGATATTCCAATAAGCCCGATCGCTTGGAACCCTAAAACAACGAAATCGCCATTAAACCAAATACCGTTATGAAACTTATACCACTAGTATTTTGCCTGCTCTTTTTTGGTGTTTTTGGATTTGCCCAAGAAGACAAATTGAACATTATTGTTTTCGGAGCCCACCCTGATGATTGCGATATCGATGCGGGAGGAACAGCCATATTGTTCTCAAAAATGGGTCACAACGTAAAGTTCGTATCGCTCACCAATGGCGATGCCGGGCACCACATCAAAGGAGGTGATGAACTTGCCAAAATACGCCTTGCAGAGGCCAAGGAAGCCGGAAAACGTTTCGCGGTAACCTATACAGTACTCGATAATCACGATGGCGAATTGATGCCAACTTTGGAAAATAGACTGAAAGTGATTCGGGAAATAAGAAAATGGAAAGCCGATATCGTTATTGCACCAAGACCTAATGACTACCACCCAGACCACAGGTATACCGGCGTACTAATTCAAGATGCGGCATATATGGTCATCGTGCCGAATGTGGCCCGCGACACCCCTCCTTTAAAAACGAATCCAGTTTTCATGTATTCGGCCGATCATTTTCAAAAGCCTAATCCGTTCGAACCTGATATTGTCGTAAATATAGATGAGGTTTTCGACCAAAAAATCTACGCCATGGCAGCCCACGAATCTCAATTTTTTGAATGGTTGCCATGGACATCGGGAAACTTGGATAAAGTTCCCAAAGACACTGATGCCAGAATATCAATGTTGGCCAATTGGCGTAAAGATGCACCCACTGACGCCACAAAGATAATCTTAAGAGAATGGTACGGTCCAAAAGCGGAAAATGTAAAACACGTAGAAGGATTTGAGATTTGCGAATACGGAAAACAGCCTTCGGAAGAAGAACTCAAAAAATTGTTTCCTATGTTAGGTAAATAGAACAACATTCAACTATTGTCCTGTTATAAAACTCCATTCCGAACAAAAGAGAAATCATTTTAACTAATCCCCTCGTCTAAAGACGCTTTCATAGTATAAAAATCATCGACCAATGGAAAACTTTACATAAGATAAACACTGGAAACTGGTTTTTTAACTTCAAAAACCTATTTTTGCCCCTTTAAAATCAAAATTATGACGCTACTTTTAATGGCTGCCGGACGAGGTAGCAGATACGGTAAATTAAAACAATTTGACGATCTTGGACCACAAGGCGAGTTTTTAATGGAATTCAGTATGTACGATGCCATTGAAAACGGATTTGACCATATTGTAGTCATTACACAAAAAGAGAATATTGATTTTTTAAAAGAACATATGGCCGGCAGACTGCCAGAAGGCGTCAAATTCGATGTGGTATCACAAGAATTAACTGATTTACCTGCATCTTCCACTTTTGAAGGTCATCGCGAAAAACCATGGGGTACGGCCCATGCGGTTTGGTCGGCAAGAAATGTTATCAATGGTCCTTTCGCCGTAATAAATGCAGATGATTACTATGGAAAGAATGCTTTTGTAGCAGCTTCGAATTTTATAAAAAATAGTACCGATGATACCGAATTCGCTTTAATGGGTTATACATTAAAAGATACACTATCTGAATACGGATCTGTTTCCAGAGGAGTTTGTAAAATGGACGCTGACGAGAATTTTATTTCCGTGGATGAGCGTTTAAAACTAGAAAAGCAGGGCGATATTGTTAAAGATACCGATACCGAACTCGAGTTTACCGGTGATGAATTGGTAAGTATGAATTTTTGGGTATGTCGCCCGTCATTCTTTGATTATGTCGAAAATGAATTCGAGGTATTTTTAAAGGATGAAGATCGAATCAAAAATTCCGAATTGTATTTGCCTATCGTAATTCAAGACATGTATGCTGTAGACAAAGCAAAGGTACGTGTAGTACCGGCAAACAGCAACTGGTTTGGAGTAACTTACTCGGAAGACCGTCAGTTTGCCGTGGACCAGCTACAAGCAATGACACAAGAGGATGGGTACAAAACACCTTTGTGGAATTAAATATCCTATATTAAAACATATTGAAGAACACTCAAGACTTACATACAATTCTCGGTCATTTCGTCATCGAGAAAAAGGACTATTCCTTTAGATCTATTAACCAAGGTTTTATCAACGATACGTTTTTGGTCTTGAATGGGGAAGAGCCCCTTTTCATTCTTCAGCGGGTCAATCACTTTGTCTTTGAAAATGTTACCGGACTGATGAAGAACATTGGTACCGCCCTTGGTTTTCTACAAGATGATGTATACACGCGTATTATTTTGGTAGAGACGGCCGAAGGAAGCACATTTGCCAAAATAGACGAAAACTATTGGCGGCTGATGACCTTTATCGACGGTACGACCGCATATGACACTACAACCCGTTCCGAAATAGCGCGTGGCGCAGGAATCATAGTGGGCAAATTTCATCAGCTTTTGGAAAAAGCACCCTATGAAGAATTTGTCGATACCATTCCGCAGTTTCATGATTTAAGCCTTAGAAAAAATCAATTCGAATCCGCCTTGGTGACAGCATCAGAAGAACGGAAATATGTTGCCCAGAAAGCTATAGCCTTTGCACAAGATACTTTGCCTTTATTACTTGAATTTTCGAAAAGAACAATTCCTGTTCGTATCTGTCATAATGATACCAAGCTGAATAATATCCTCTTTAAAAAAGAAGATGACAACGCGTTGTGTCTGATTGATTTGGATACGATTATGAAAGGCTATTTCTATTATGATTTTGGGGATGCCGTACGTACTATTGTCAATACGGCCCCAGAAGATGAACAACAATTTGAAAAAATAACTTTTGAAAATAAGTTGTTCGAAGCCTTCGTAGACGGATTGGCAGATGTTGAGCCCTTTTTGACCAAAGAAGAGATAAAAACCCTTCCCTTAGGTGCAGTGTTTATGCCTTTCATTCACGGTTTAAGAGCTCTCACAGACTATCTCATGGGCAATGTATATTACAAAGTTGCCTATGAAAATCAGAATCTAGATCGGTGTCTGAGCTTGTTCGATTTCTCAAAAAAGGCTTTGGATAAAGTTGCTTACATGGAAAATATCGTTTCGCAGAAATTAATTGCACGAGAAGAATAGAAGTTTTTGCTTGTTTTTCGCTAGAAAATAACTCACTAGCGCATCTAAAAAATTATCGGCTTCTCTTAAAAAATCGGACGCCTTACACATAATAAAAACTTGTTTATCAACCCGCTGACAAAAGTCCAATTCAATTAATTTTCCCAAAATCGGGAAGCTAATACCATGAACCCACTTATTGTTCATCGACTCTGATTAATTTTTGTACTTTGTAAGGGTTAATTCTAAAAGTAAGCATGATGTTAAAACAGTACTTAAAATATGTAATGACCCTTACTCTATGTCTAGGTTCTATGACGCTAGTTTCAGGTCAAAATTCCGGCAACGCACAAGAAGAAGGTTGGGTTTCTTTATTTAATGGAAAGAACCTAGACGGTTGGAAAGTGGGCGAAAACGCCGATACGTTCTCTGTAGAAAACGGTTACATCAAGGTTGCAGGTAAAAGAGCACATCTTTATTATATGGGACCGGTAGAAAATCACAACTTTAAAAACTTCGAATTTAAAGCGCAGGTAATGACCAAGCCAAGTGCGAATTCAGGCATTTACATACATACGAAGTATGAAGAGGGAGGTTGGCCAAGTCAAGGTTATGAAGTGCAGGTAAATAATACGCAAAGCGACTGGAAGCGTACCGGGAGCCTTTATAACATCGTTGATGTCAAGGAGCAGTATGTTCCCGATAATGAATGGTATACCGAATACGTAAAAGTGGAAGGCAAACGCATCATTATCAAAATCAATGACATGGTCGTTGTAGACTATACAGAGCCTGAAAATGCAAAACGCGATGATGGTCAAAAAAACCGATTGCTCTCAAGTGGCACTTTTGCATTGCAAGGTCATGACCCAGGCAGTGTCATCTTTTATAAAGACATCATGGTGAAACCACTACCCTAATGCGGGTCTAAGCATGTAACAGAACCATAGCTGACATATAAAAATTGCAGAAGGCCCAATAAACTATCGGGCCTTTTTATGTTTGATTGCTTGCTGATTTCATTACCTCGTAATTCGATAGTCCACATCTCATTATGAAGCGTTACCAATTTGTAAAAGATCCATCTTTTCGCCATAATCTCGGTATTTCCACAGGTACGAAATTCTGTTTTGAGGCATACTCCTCATCGAATTCCACACCAAGTCCAGGGGTATTCAAAACAGCATAACGAGGTCCATCCAAGATAGGCTGAACAGGGTAAAATTTTGAATCGTTCGTACCCATCTTTTGTGCCGGGGTATTCACTTCTTCCAACCAACTAAAATTTGGGCATGCTGCGGCCAAATGAAGGGTAGCCGCCGTACAGATAGGGCCTAGCGGATTGTGGGGCATTAAATCAATATAGTGTGATTCTGCCAGAGATGCAACTTTCATAGCCTCGGTGATTCCTCCAACATTACAAATATCGATACGGGCGTATTGGGTTAAATTGCGCTCTAGAAAAGGCAAAAACTGCCATTTGCTTGAAAACTCTTCCCCAATAGCGAAGGGGATATCAATTATTTTCCTGAGGCTTTCATACGCTTCTGGATTCTCATCTCGAATAGGCTCTTCGATAAAATCAATGGTCCCCTGAGGCATCTGTTTAATAAAAGCGTAAGTTTCCGGGGCCGTTAGTCGGGTATGATAATCTACTCCTATAACGATGGACGGACCGACTTCCTTTCTAAGCTCTGTAACCCATGCTGCCAAAAGAGTAATAGACTTACGAGGTTCAAAGTGATTTTTGATCTCCTGAGCTTCAAATTCAGCCGGGGCGAGACGCAAGGCCTTCCAACCTTTGGCCACACAAATCTTCGAGTAATCTAGTAATTCTTTCTTTGTGGCAAATCGTACGGAAGCAAAACATTCAACATAATCGCGTTGCTTTCCTCCCAACAATTCATAAACGGGAATACCCAAGGCTTTTCCTTTGATATCGTACAAAGCAATGTCGATAGCTGAAATAGCCGCTGTCAATACCCGACCACCTTCAAAGTATTGGCCTCTGTAAAGTTCTTGCCAAATGGCGCCGATTTGGCGCGCATCCTTTCCGATTAAAAAGCCTTTGAAATGCTCAATCACGCCTACCACGGCTAGTTCCCTTCCAGATAGCCCTGATGCGCCCCAGCCGTAAATACCAGATTCCGTTTCGACTTTGACGACCAATTGACTTCCTGACCCTACATTAATGGGATATGTTTTTATATCTGTAATTTTCATTGATTCCGATTTAAAAATACTTGTTCTAAGTTATTTGGAAAGCATCAATATTTTGGCACAATACGCTCTACTTTTCCAACGATAAAAGTGTATGAAATAAAACCTAACAAAGCAATACCTCCAATAAAGAAAAGGGCGGGGCTAAAATCACCATCATCGACCAAATAGCCGATTGCGACCGGAACAACAACACCTGCCAGCCCCCCAATAAAATTAAACGCGCCTCCAGTAAGCCCTATCATCTTTTTCGGTGCCATAAGCGAAATAAAGACCCACGCAATACTTGCCAGACCATTACCAAAAAAAGCCACTGCCAAAAATAGGATTATAAAAAATGTGCTATCCGTATAATTGGCACCGATAATACAAGTAGAGAGCAACATGCCGATAATGATGGGCGCTTTTCGCGCTATTTCAACCGAGTACCCTTTTTTAATTAAAAAATCGGAGGTAAAACCCGACAATAAAACGCCCGCGAAAGCAGCTAAAAATGGAATAGCGGCCAAAAATCCGGATTTAAGAAAATCCAAACCCCTGAATTCAACTAAGTATGTTGGGAACCAAGTAAGAAAAAAGATAGTAGTTGCACCCAAACAAAATTGGCCAATGTACAACCCCCAAAGTTTTCGATACATAAAGGCCTGTTTAAAATCTTGCCATTTGAACTTTTCACTTTTTTCAGAAGTGCTTTTTTTAGTAAAAAGACCCCCTCCCTTCTCAATATATTCCAGTTCACTGGTACTAACTTTTTTATGATCTCCTGGATCTCGATAAAACAAATACCAAATACCGGCCCATACCAGACCAATTACTCCGGAAACAATAAAAAGCCCCCTCCAGCCCATATAATTCTGTATCGCCACCAAAGTGGGGGTCAAAAAAGCCAATCCTAAAAATTGTCCCGAGGTATAAATGGCAATGGCCGATGCTCTTTCGTTTTCGGGGAACCACCGGGTCACGACTAAATTGTTGGTCGGGTACGAAGGTGCCTCAAACACACCGATACTTGCTCGAAGACCTATCAGGGCCGTAAACGAATTTACAAATCCTTGAATCAGGGTGGCTATCGACCAAAGCGCCATAATAATCGTGTATAGTATACGTGTTGGCAACTTATCGGCAACAATACCACCGGGGATTTGTAGACAGGCGTAGGTCCAGGCGAAAGCAGAAAAAACATATCCCATTTGTATGTTGCTCAACCCAAGGTCTTCTTTCATGGCAAATGCCGCCACCGAAATATTACTTCGGTCTAAATAATTAATGACCACGGTAACAAAGACCATAGCCAAGATGTTGTATCGTTTTTTGGAAGATGGAGCTGCAACACCTTTGAAGTTGGTCATTTTACTCTTTTATAATAAAGGTTAAAAAAGATTGAAACTGTTATTCAAGAGCCTTACCTGGTTTAAAAAGTATAACACCAGAAGAAATACATTTCTATCATAAAACATTTCTGTTTCATTTATCCTAAGCCATTCGCATATGCCACTATGATAATACCGGCAATCATACAACCAAGCCCGCTATATAACATATTTCTAGCTTTCGGGGATGCACTTATCCATTCATTGGTAACGATACCACTTACAATGGCAGTTGCGACCGAGGCAGTATTAAAAATGGCATAGCCTACGGTATTACCCGATGCACCAAGTTTAAAGGCTGCATACGCAAAAAGTGCCGATGCGGCATAATGGAAAACAGCCATGATCAATATAAGTGAGAGGTTTTTGCCAAAAGCAGGCGTCTTAAAGTCGCCCCAAGCCTTTTTGGCGTTCAATTGCCATAAAAAATAGGCCGTCATAACAATTCCGCCACTAATGAAAATAGGGAACATTACGGCCACGGCAGTAATCCAATCGGCATTGCCCTGCGCAATACTGGCCTCATGCAAATAAGGTCTACCCGCCGCATTGGCATAACTAAATCCAGTAGCCAACAAACCTCCGACCACAGCAATTAGAATACCCGTTGTCATCGAACCTTTAGTTGAACTATCTTCGGCCTTCTTCAGTTTTGCCTCATCTTTTTCACGAAGGAGACCAGCCTTACCATTTAAGATGACGCCTAAAAGTACCACCAAAATACCCACGAGAATAAAAGTCAAAACGTTTGATGGCGGCAAACCATCTTCAATAAACGGAAGGAGGGAACCCACTAAAATAATCGTACCTATAAATATGGAAAAACCCAAAGACAACCCGATATGGTTAATGGCCTTGCTCCACATCATAACCCCGATTCCCCACAGAAAACTAGTGAGTCCCATCTTGATCCAAATATCTGTGGGCATATTACCAAAAATTTCTCCAAATCCCTGAATGAGGGTTACGGAAGCGATAATCGGTACGACGAACATGGTCAAAAGAAAAAACAAACTCCATGTATTTTCGTACTTAAACCCTTTTGTAAATTTTTCAGGAAGTGCGTAAAGGCCCAACATCAATCCGGCGAAAATCGCCCATAATACTCCTTCGGTCATAATTTGAATATTTAATTGGGCCATGAATTTTTATAAGCATTCAAAGCCCCGTTTGGTTCACCAGTTGAATTTAAAAATGGTCGTACTGTCGTAAGATTCCCCAGCTTTCAAAATGCTTTTTGGCGCTTCGGGAATATTAGGCCCGTTCGGATAACGATGGGTCTCGCAACAAAACCCACGGTACTTTCCGTAGTGGAGTCCTGATTCACGTTTTAGTTCATCCGAAGTATATTTACCGGTATACAAAAGCATTCCTGGTTCCGTGGTGTACACTTCTAGTGAACGACCACTTTTGGGTTCATTGATTTCAGCTACTTTATCCTGCTTGAATCCTTTCTCTTCAAAAAGATAAAAATGTTCAAAACCATCGCCCATGGCCTCATGTACTTCTCTAATGGATTTAGGGGAACATAAATCATCGACTTGACCGACAACGGAAGCATTCTCACCTGTTGCCGCACCTGTTTCGTCCCAAATTTGTTTGGTCTTGGCCTTAACCATTACCGTATGACCTTCAATACTATTCTTAAATCCGGATAAATTAAAATAGGTATGATTTGTAATCGTGAATGGCGTGTCTTGATCACTACTTGCCTGATACCGTATTTTAAGTTCGTTCTCATTGTTCAAGGTAAAATTGACCTGTACCGTAACGTTACCCGGGAAACCTTCTTCCAGATGTGTACTTTTAAGTTCCATTTGAAGACTTGCCGCTTCCGAAGAAAACGATTTTACAGTCCAAATTTTCTTATCAAAGCCTATCTTTCCCCCGTGTAGGTTATTGTCTCCTACCATTTTCGCCAATTCATAATCCTTTCCATTCATAGAAAATTTGGCATCTTTTATTTGCGAACAATACCGCCCAACCGTTCCTCCGAAATAGGGCGCATTGGATTTATATGCATCTGAAAAATAGCTCTCGAACGTATCAAAACCACAAACGATTTCTTCCGGTTCCCCCTCCTTTTTCGGTAAGAGAATAGAAGTAATGGTCGCCCCGTAATCGGAGATTTTTACGGTAAGTCCGTAATCGTTTTCGAGCACAAAAAGATGTACCAAATTACCGTTGAACTTACCAAAATCGGTCTGTGTCGTTTTCATAGTTTTGCTTTCGAATGTTGTACCTGAACTTTTACTTAGACTGAAATGGCACTAGTTTCTCCCAATCGAATTGCACGCCCACTCCCGGTGTATCAGGGGCTACGGCCCGATGGTTTTCAACAACCAAGGGCCGTTTGGTGTATTGGTCGATCGGAAAGCTATGCACTTCTAACCAGCCAGAATTGGGCTGCGCCGACACCAAACTTACATGCAACTCTTGCATACCGTGCGAACAGGCAGGAATATTATGTCTATCGGCCAATCGAGCCGCTGCCAACCAACCCGTAATACCCCCGCAATTGGACGCATCGGGCTGTACAAAAGATAGCTTTGCTTGATCCATGGCATATTCGAATTCATGTATCGTATGCAAGTTCTCTCCCATTGCCAACGGAAAATTCGTAGCCTCCGAAATCTGCGCAAAGCCTTTGTAATTATCGGGAATAATGGGCTCTTCGAACCACGTAATATCGAATTGTCTAAATTTTTCAATGGCCGCGATGGCCTTCTCCACAGTCATGGAATAATTGGCATCGACCATAAAAGTCACATCAGGACCAATAAATTCACGAACTGCTTTAATACGCTCGATGTCTTCATCTAGATTTTCACGTCCGATTTTTATTTTGACCGCATTGAACCCTGCCGCCAAGTAACCCTCCATATTCTTTAGAAGTTTTGGAATAGGAAACTGCAAATCGATACCGCCACAGTAAGCTTTACAAGTATTTCCAGCTCCTCCGGCCAATTTCCAAAGGGGTTGTTCCGCCCTTTTACATTTGATATCCCACAAGGCAATATCAATGGTAGATACGGCAAAAGAAACGATTCCCCCACGGCCGACGTAATGCATGTGCCATTCCATAAAATCGTAAATGGCTTCAACATCAGAGCCATCTTTACCGATTATTGCCGGAGCAATATCGTGGTCAACCATGGCCTTGATGGCGTTCCCTCCTTTACCGCCGGTATACGTATATCCCGTTCCTAAACTTCCATCTTCCAAACTAATTGTAGTAGTAACCAATTCAAAATGCGTATGATCACCATGTTTGGCATCGTTCATGACCTCTGGTAAGGGCACCCTGAACAATTTGCAATCGACCGATTTTATTCGCGTATCCATTCTAGGCTTTATGTCTGATATAAAAAGTCTTTTTCTCCATGTACTGCTCAAAACCGTACTTACCGTCTTCGCCACCAGAACCACTCAGTTTATAACCGTTGTGGAAACCTTGGTGTTGTTCACCGTGACCACGGTTTACATAAATCTCCCCATATTCGAGCTCGTCATTGCATTTCATTATGATATTCATGTCGTTCGTAAAGACCATAGCCGCGAGTCCGTATTCGCAATCATTGGCGTAACCGATAACTTCGTCAAAAGTCTTAAATTTCAATACGGGTAGAATTGGTCCGAACGACTCTTCGTGAACGATGGTCATACTTTGGGTAACGTTCGTCAAAACTGTTGGCTCAAACCAATATCCTTTTTCGAAACCGTTACCTTCAGGGCGTTTACCTCCCGTAGCCAAGGTTGCGCCTTCTTTAAGGCTAACTGCTACCAAATGCTCCATATGTTTTAATTCGGATGCATTTACTTTGGGGCCCATATCGGTATCTTCCAACATGGGGTCACCCACTCTTATGGCCTTCGTTTTGGCTATGAACTTTTCCATGAATGCATCATAAATACCTTCATGTACATACATTCTTTCGTTACAGGTACAAACCTGGCCACAGTTATCAAAACGGGAATGTAAAGCAGCGTCAACTGCCGCATCAATATCAGCATCTGCA
Source organism: Kriegella aquimaris (assembly GCF_900103215.1). Lineage (GTDB taxonomy): Bacteria > Bacteroidota > Bacteroidia > Flavobacteriales > Flavobacteriaceae > Kriegella > Kriegella aquimaris. The sequence goes on along the minus strand of NZ_FNGV01000010.1, from coordinate 66,930 downwards.
AAAACAATAAAGGGTGCTTTTCCGCCAAGTTCCAATTGAACATGAGTAAGGTTTTCTGCCGCATTTCTTGCGATTTGCTGCCCCACAGGCGTTGAACCGGTCATAGTCACCATTTTAGTAATCGGGTTCTCGACCAAAGCGTTGCCCATTGCCCTACCCGGCCCTGTTAAAATATTGATCACCCCATCAGGGATACCCACTTTTTGGGCCAAATAACCCAACTCTAAAGTAGCCAAAGGGGTTTCAGACGTCGGTTTGATGACAATTGTGTTTCCGGCTACAAGCGCTGGGCCCAACTTTCGCCCGGCCAATGCCAAGGGAAAGTTCCAAGCGGTAATCGCTACAACGACACCACGCGGTATTTTTTGAATCCAGATTTGCTCGTTAGGGTTGTCTGAAGGAACGATATCACCTTCTATTCTTCTAGCTCCCTCGCAAGCATATTCGATAAAAGAAGCGGTAACGGCAACCTCACCTTTAGCTACCTTTAATATTTTGCCCTGTTCCTTAACCAAAAGTTCAGCCAAGTATTCAGCATTCGCTTTGATTTCATCGGCCAATTTATACAACAGTTCAGCACGAGTGCGCGCCGGTATTTTTTTCCATTTTTTTTGTGCCCTTTCGGCAGCTTCCAAAGCTTGGTTTGCCTCTTCTACCGTGCCGTTTTGCACTCGCGCCACTATTTCCTCGGTAGTCGGGTTTACAATATCAATGGTCTCGCCCGAAGCCGACGTCACCCATTTACCGTCAATAAATAGTTGGTATTCCTTAATTGCTGACATACTTTTGATTATTTGTGTTTTCTATATGTATCCATTCTTTTGGCCGCGAGGCCCTCAAATCTTCTTTCCAATTGCCAAAGGGGCCGTTCTAACGTGAGTTCCCAATCGAAAAGCTTTTGGTACAATTCACGCACTTTCTCAGGATGTTTCGAAGCCAAATCGTTCACCTCCGAAACATCCTCTTTAATATTATAGAGTTCGGCCGGGCGATCAGGAAAACGAACGAGTTTCCAATCATTAAATCGTATGGCTCCCCTATTCTCCTTTTTCCAGTATAAAATTTCATGGGGTTTCCCATTATTTTTCCCTTGTAAATATGGAACAAGGTCAACTCCATCTAAATCTTCAATAGTAGCAACGTTACCCCCGGCAGCGGTAACGAAGGTTGGCAATAAATCCAATGTACTGATGGGGTCGTCGTAGATGGTATTACTTTTCAATTTTCCTGGCCATGACATTAAAAACGGTACGCGAATACCTCCTTCCAAATGATTGGCTTTGGTGCCACTCAATGGGTCGTTTAATGATTCGTTCGCATCTGACGGACCTCCATTATCGTTAGTAAAAACAATAAGTGTATTCTTGTCGAGCCCCAACTCTTCTATCCGATTCAAAACTTTGCCACAAGCCCTATCCATCGCAATTGCCATCGCCGCCAGCGTCTTTCTTTTGCCTGTAAGTCCATTTACCTTCCCTAAATCTTCCGAAGTGGCCTCCATAGGCGTGTGAACTGCGTTAAAAGCCAAATAGACGAAAAACGGATTGTTCTTATTTCGCTCCATGAACGCGATGGCCTCATCTGCCAGCTCGTCGGTCAGATACCCCTCATGTTCTTGAAAGTTTCCGAAACCTCGTTCTAGTTTATCCTCTTGTCGTGTAAGTTTGTTTTCTGAACCGTAAGGCATATAACTTCTGGCACCTCCCCTAAAACCATAAAATTCGTCAAAACCTCTTTTGGTAGGATGAAAACGGTCGGCATTACCTTGATGCCACTTTCCAAAAAGCGCAGTCTTATACCCCTGTTCTTTTAAGTAATCGGCCACGGTTTTTTGATCAAGAGGAAGCCCCATGTCGTCACCGGCCAGCCCACTTTTGCTCATCAGACCAGGTACATTATTCTCTTCAAAACCGAACTTTTGTTGATATTTTCCAGTAAGAAGCCCTGCCCTTGACGGCCCGCATACGGCTGCCGAAACATAGGCTTGGGTAAAACGAACACTGTTTTTCGCCAATTTGTCCAATTCTGGAGTCTTGAACTCTTTACTTCCTTGAAATCCGAAATCTGCATAACCTGCATCATCCGAAAGGATAAAAACAATGTTCGGTCGGTCTTGCGCCGAGATATGGAATAGTATAGCGAACAAGGTAAAGAGGAAGAGCACCAGTCTTGGCTTTTTCATTTTCTTTTTGATTGTATTTTGGAATTTTATTCTTTTGGGATAATTATCTTCCCATCCATCCACCGTCTACCAGCATGGTCGTTCCGTTCATATATGATGCCGCTTCGGAACACAAGAAAACCACTGGACCAGCAAAATCTTCGGGTTTGCCCCAGCGACCTGCAGGAATTCTTGATAGAATCGATGCCGAACGTTCTGGATCGTTTCTTAGGGCCTCGGTGTTATCGGTACTGATATAACCTGGTGCGATTGCATTTACGTTGACACCTTTGGCCGCCCATTCATTGGCAAATGCCATTGTCATTTGGCCAATGGCGCCCTTACTCGCTGCGTATCCCGGCACGGTGATGCCTCCCTGAAAGGTAAGTAATGATGCGGTAAACACGATTTTTCCTTCTCCGCGTTTAACCATCTCTTTACCGATTTCACGGGTCAAAACAAACTGCGCCGTTTGGTTTACTTCAATAACCTTGTCCCAATATTCATCGGAATGTTCGACTGCCGGGGCACGAAGAATGGTACCGGCATTGTTTATCAAAATATCTATGGTGGGAAAATCGTCTTTCACCGTTTTGATGAATTCGTACAGCGATTCACGATTGCTAAAATCACAGGCATACGCCTTAAATTTTCTACCAAGTGCTGTCACTTCTTGCTCTACCATGCTACCGTGCTTTTCTAAAGTTGCACTGACTCCTATGATATCGGCACCTGCCTCGGCAAGTCCTACGGCCATAGCCTTACCAATTCCACGTTTACAACCGGTAACCAAGGCCGTTTTTCCTTTAAGATTGAATTTGTTCAAAATGCTCATTGTATTTTATTTACAAGTTTCTAATTTTTAGTCAAGGTTCAGTCTGCGTTGCGCACATAAGCTTCGAACTTTCTAATATAGTCCCAACCCTCTTTATGATCAAAACATAAGCCCCATTCCAAAGCTGCAAGGGGACTTTTTTCATGGTTCAACGAACGCACGATACCTGCCGCATGTGGTGGTTTGGTACGCCCTCCAATGTGTGATTTTATTTCAAAATTGATCCCGTCAGCCGACCATTGTATGGTATTGTTCTCTGGACCATCGGAGGTCAACATCGCAGCCATTCCATTATTGTAAGGCCAAACGCAAACTTCATGACCACTATTGGTCACTGGATTGAAAGGAGATTTCTTATAGGGACCCTCCGGTTTGTCGGCTATTGCCACACCCCATTTGATTTCACGCCCTCCTAAAAAGTGCTCCTCTCCCATACGCTCACCTTTGTAATAGAGGTAAAACTTATTGTTGAAGAACATCAAACAAGGGTCGTGTACCTTTTGACTATCAAAGTCTCCCTTTTCGGTTACTTTGAAACGGTTATCTTCATCACCCGACCATTGTCCATTTTCGGAAGGTCGCAATATAGGTGCAGGCAGTTTCTTCCATGGACCCAATGGTGAATCTGCAATGGCCATACCCACTTCATTTTTAACTCGATTGACGTAAGGCGCTTTTACAGTTTGGTACACCAAATAGTACTTTTCTTCATGTGCCAATACTTCTGGCGTAAATACGGCACGATCATCATACGAACCCGGGGTGCCACGACCAACGGCTAAACCTTCGTCTTTCCAAGTTTCCCCATCCATAGAACTGGCGCACCAGACTTCGGACTTATCCCAAGGAAATACCTTTTTTTCAGCGTCGCCCGAATGGAACCCATACGAATCACCAACACTTTTGGTGTAATACACATAATAGCTATTGGCTACTTTTATGACCGCACTTGGGTCTCGTCGAACAACACCTTTCTCAAAGGCAAAAACGCCTTTCAAATCAGATTGCCGAAAACTCGTCCACCATTCCGCACCAGCATCATAACCCATTGCCAAGGCTCTTTTTGATGCCGCACTTAAACTATCTTTATTGGTTATGCCGAGTTTTTTCACAAGACCAACATCCACAGCTGTGCCTTGTCTGTCGTTCCTGTTTTTTGTTTCTCGGTTTTCCTCAGAAACATTTTTGCACGCGTTGAGCAAGGCCACTGTAAAAACTACCACCAAAAAGAGATTTCTCATAAAGTTTTAAATTACAATTGACAGTCCATCAGAACTTTCATTCCATCAGGATTGTTATCAATATTTTCGAATACCTTTTGTATGTTACTTAGCGGCTGCACATCGGTGATCATTTCTTCGAAGGGTAATTCATTGGCCGTTATCAGGGCAATAGATTTCTCGTAATCTTCCTTTTCATAAACGCGCGCTCCGATCAGACTAAGCTCCTTCCAGAAAAACTTAAACAAATCAACTTCTTTCTTCTGGCCGTGAATAGCTACCATTAGAATTCTGCCCCGAATACCTGCTACCTCGCACATCACGTCTAAGGCCGCTTGAACTCCTGCAACTTCGAAAACAACATCTGCCCGACGGTTATCAGTCTGTTCTTTTACATATTCGACCAAATCTACCTTCATGGGGTTTACGGCATGCAACCCCAATGATTTTGCCTTTGATACACGTTTTTCATTTACTTCGGATACGATGACGTTAGCTCCAATTTCTTTAGCCACCATAGCTACTAAAAGACCGATTGGACCACCACCCAAAACGACAGCAGTTTCACCGGCGACCAATCCACTTCTGCGAACATCATGTGTCGCTACCGATAGTGGCTCAATTAATGCGGCCAGTTTTAAATCGGTTTCATCCCGTAATTTATGAAGTACAAATTCAGGAACATTCCAATACTGCTGCATCGAACCAGGGCTATCAATACCGATAAATTTCAGATTTTCACAAATATGATTGAAACCTTTGTCCGAATCCTTTACCAAACGATCATCAAGCGGACGAACAACCACCTTATCTCCTACCTTATAATCGGTAACACCTTTACCGACGGCATCAATAACTCCTGACATTTCATGTCCGATAGTTAATGGCATCGCGACACGTTTGTCCATCATACCATGATAAATGTGTACATCTGTACCACAAACGCCTGAATACGCTACTTTAATTCTTACTTCACCTTTTGTAGGTGCTTCAATTTCTTTTTCAATGACTGAGAAGGTCTTGTTACCTTCATATTGAGTTGCTTTCATTTTATTGGTATTCTTATTTTTTAGATTCACCTTTTGCGGTATGGGTCGTTTTTCTTGCTGAGGAAAAACGCATTATACTTTGATAATCGCCGTTATTATAGACATGAGTCAAACCCCACCGCAGAATTTCGGTAGGTTCTTTTTCTATATCTGCAGTTCTATTTAAACCGATGGCATGGGCATTTACACCTGGTATAACGGACATGATTTCAAAATTAATCCCGTCCGGAGCCCATTGAATCGTGTTTTTCTCAGGGCCATCTGTCGTAATCAATGAGGCAATACCGCCATTATAGGGCCACACACAAATCTCGTGACCACTATTACTAATTGGGTTATAGGGTGACTTTACGTAGGGGCCTTTTGGGTTGTCGGCAATAGCGACACCGTGTCTGATCTGCCTTCCCCCGAAAGTAATCTGTTCGCCCATTTGCTCCCCTTTGTAGTACAGGTAAAACTTTCCTTTATAAGGCAAAATGCAAGGGTCATGCACTTTATGACTGTCAAAATCTCCTTTTTTCTCCACCATAAAACGGTTTTGTTCTTCACCTTTCCAAATACCATTATCGGCAGGACTTAAAATTGGCTCTTCGCTTTTGGTCCACGGGCCGTCAGGGGAATCAGACCATGCCAACCCCACTTGATTTTTTACACGTACATTATAAGGTGATTTCACAGTTTGATAGCAGAGGTAATATTTGCCTTCCCATTTCATAATTTCTACTGTAAAAACAGAGCGGTCATCATAGGCACCTTTTTCACCCCTGGGTACGGCGAGGCCCTCTTCTTTCCAAGTCCATCCATCTTCAGAAGTTGCATACCAGATATCGCAACGATCCCACGGAAACACCTTTTCTGTTTCAATATCACCGCCAAAGCCCTGTGTCGGACCTGTGCTTTTGGTATACCATACATAATATTTGCCATTCTCTTTGATTAAGGCACTTGGGTCACGGCGAACAACTCCTTCTTCGTAGGCCAAATCTCCTTTTAAAGGCTTAAGAGGGCCAAATTGTATAAACCATTCATTACCTAAATCGATAGGCCACTTTAGAGCCCTCTTTGAAGCGGCGCTCAGATGATTCACATCGGTTATACCCAAATGATCGATTTGCTCTTCGGTGATTTTGAGTTTTTCCATATTAGAATCGGACTCTTTGTTTTCCATTTTGGTAGGAGAATTACAGGATGCCATGAATGTTATTGTACTCAATGTAATCCATAAGACTTGGTTCTTCATTTTCTATTCTATTTATTTTAAACAAATACATCGATAAACATTTTTACCTATTACGTACTTTTATTTCAATATCGAAAATAAGAAATAAATACCTTCGGCAGTTGAACCCAACCAGAGCTAAACTAGCCAATGTGTAACGTAAATTACTTAGGGCAAAGATGATAAGTCCAAATTTTTATATTTATCACTTTAAACAATACTATCTTTTTATGAAAGTGAAACTCTGAGCTATCATGCTGAAAATTAAGGACATAGAATTCCGCTTTATTCCTACACGTGTTTAATTCAACTTCATCACAGTGATGAATTTGGGGTCAAGATGCCTGGCTGAAGATCCAATTGTACTTGTGGAATTGGCCAATAATTATTTTTACCCGAGGTAAAAGAACTACCCGACAACCATGGCAATTTACTATCGCTTAATTCACTAGCCAGATAAGTATTCAGAGTGTTTTCGGCTATTCCCCATCTTACCAAATCGAAGAAGCGCATTCCCTCGAGGGCAAATTCAAGCCTCATTTCGTGTCTTACCGCCATTCGGGCATATGCTACATTAGGAAAAGAATCGTAGAGTCCCAATTTATAATTTGCAGCGGGTTGTGACTCGTCTACTACGATAGGGTCACCTTCTTTAAAAGAAGTATTTGCTACTTTACCCATTACAATATCATCAGCTGCTCGCTGCCTTATTTGATTTACCAATACTAGAGCCGTAGGTAAATCATTTTCCTCTACCGCCACCTCCGCCCTCCATAATAATATATGACCAAGTCTAAGCAACCTGAAATTGTTACCGTTTACCCCTGGTGCCCAATAGCCAGACTCAGTAGAAATTATACCTCTATTACGCTTATAAAACATGTTCTTCTTATTCATGAAAGGCCCCATGTTCAATTGATCCGACATCCAATCGCTTCCACTCATTGGACCCCAATCTAAAAATGGGATACCTCTTCTTCCAATAGTCCAATCAACCCTAGGATCTAATAAATGACTAGTTGGTGTAAATTCTTCCGTATCTGAAACTTGGTAATCCTCTAAAAGAAGGTCATTCTGAAAATCATCTAACAACGGAAGACCATTATCTTCTACCTTATACGCATTGAAAAGGTCAAAAGTAGGTGCACTATAGGAATAACCAAGCCCTTCAACATTTGGATACAAAGTCTGGTGATCAACACCCGAATTCGCTACACCTGCTCCGTCATTTACTGAATATTGAATTTCAAAAATACTTTCTCCATTATTTTGATGCTCTTCATCAAAATTGTTATAAAAATGAGGTTCTAACTGAAAAGGACCTTTTTCTATAATATTATCCAAAAGTGGTTTCGCTTCAGCAAATTCGCTCTGAAACAAATGAACTCGCGCTTTTAATGCCATTGCTGCCCACTGAGATGCTCTACCGACTTCAGACGGTGCAGGATTCAGATGATCAATCCCAAATTGAAGATCGTTTTCTATATCGTCCCAAATTTCCCGATCATTTTTAACCAAAACCGGATCAACATCTTCGATTATATAGGGAACTTTTTCAAATTTAATTCTTAGTTGAAAATGAAACCATGCCCGTAAAAATTTAGCTTCGGCCTCAATTTGATCAGACTTTTCAGCCGATATCACATCTCCAGCCGTTCCTAAAACACGTAGAACATCATTAGCGCGCGCTACTCCATCAAAATTAATGCCCCAGGCACCACTTAACCATTCATTATCAGACTTTACTTCATATCTTTCAATATCATTGATTTGTGACCAACCACCGTTGGTATCACCTCTATGCATATCATCAGAAGGAACGTCTCCCCAAATCCAATTGGTTCCAGAGGCTTCCCCTGTGCCACCGTTAGGACTGCCGTTACTAGAGTATCCATCAATTAACGAGTATGCCCCTATAAGCAACCCATTTACTCCTTCCTCACTAACCAATGTTAATTCGTTTACTGTTCCCACAGGACTCTCCTCTAGAAAATCTTCACTGCAAGAAGTGATCAATATTAAAATTGAGATGGCAAAACTATTTGCGAAAAATTCATTTTTCATCTTTTCTATTTTTTAAAAATTATAAAGAAATGTTTAACCCCAACATAATTTGTTTGGATATTGGCCATGTGCCCACATCAACTCCCCTATCAATTTCTTGTGGAACGCCATTTTCTCTCTTGGCACTAATTTCAGGATCTAAACCTGAGTATTTGGTAAATGTGAATAGATTAGAACCAATTACGTACAATTGTAAATGTTTAAGGTGCAAATCTTCCACTAAACCATCAGGAAAAGTATAACCTATCTGTAAATTTTGAACTCTTAAAAAAGAACCATCCTCTATGTAATCGGTAGAAGCGTTTTGCTCAAAAGAGGTGGAGGTAGACGCTTTAGGCAAAGTAGCGTTATTGTTATCATCTAAATATGGGCTCCCCCAAGAATTATACAATCTATCTGATGAATTTGGACCATTAAACAAGCCGTACCTGGTAAATCTACTGGTGTAATTTGCTAAATCATTTCCTACACTAGCATAAAGCGTTGCTGAAACATCAACATTGCCAAACCCCATGCCCAAACGAAAACCTGCTGTAAAATCTGGATGTGGATTACCAATATATGTACGATCTTCCGGTGTAATTTCCCCATCGCCATTAACATCTCTAATTCTCAAATGACCCGGTTCATTATAAGCACCATTAGTAGCATGTGCATCCGCTTCTCCTTGCGTTTGAAAAATACCATCCACAACATAACCAAAATACTCCGGAAATGAGCGACCTGCTTCTGTTCTTGTGTAAATCTGCTGACGGGTAGGAAACCCTTGCAAAAACTCATTTTCATTTGAAGAGAGACTGGTTACCTCATTTTTATAAGCCGTAAATGTGGTTGACATATCAAGCGTAAACCAATCATCTAAAGCAGAAGTACGGTACGAAAGTGATATATCTACCCCTTTGTTAGACATCGATCCTATATTCACTGAAGGCTCCTCTACGTCACCCACAACTTGAGGGATAGCTACGGGAAACAACATGTCTTCAGTATCCTTTTTCCAAAAATCCACAGATAAATCTAACTTTCTAAACAAAGTTGCATCAAAAGCAATATTCGTAGAAGTAGTAGTTTCCCATTTAGCATTTGGGTTACCAAATGCCTTAGATTGATACCCTTGAGTAATAGTATTATCTGATCCACCAATAGCATAATACGACGATCCAGGATCAGACTCATACGTTGTATAACTGTTATAATTCCCAATTTGATCATTACCGGATTGCCCCCAACTTGCTCTAAATTTTAAATAACTAAGCCAATCTTCAGCACCACTTAAGAAATTTTCTTTTGATACTACCCAACCCAAAGATGCAGCTGGAAAAATTCCATATCTATCTTCGGCACCAAAACGAGATGACCCATCGCGTCTTACCGTAAGGTCTAAAATGTATTTCTTTGCATAGTCATAATTGAATCTAGAAAAATAAGAAAACAATGTAGAAGCAAATCCACTACCATTATTTAACTGGTTGCTAGCACCTGCGTCCAATACTAAAAAATTAATATCATTAGAAAGGTAATCCTGTCTGGAAGCAGAAATAGTTCTATATGCTATTCTTGAAGATTCCATACCAAAAAGAAAATCCACGCTATGGTCTGCTCCAAATGTATTTTTATAGTTAAATGTATTTGTCCAGTTCCAACGTGTTTGATTGGCACTACTTTCATTAAGAGTAGTGGATTTAGCGCCGGTTGCTTGTTCCCAAGCAGCAAAAGAAGGTGAGAAATTATTGAACAAATCAACATCATAACCTAGCAAAGTTTTGATTGTTATATTTTTAACGGGTTCAATCGCGGCATAAATATTTCCCGTAATATTGTATTTTTTATTACTATTCTTTTTGAGTCTATCCAAAAAACCTACAGGATTAGGGCCATCATTAATATTACCACCACCAACAACACTTCCTGCCCAGTTTCCAGCAACATCCCTAACAGGAATCAAGGGGCTAGCCAAATAGAGTTGATTAAATAAATTGTTATGTGAATTATTTCCACCCCAACCTTTAGTTTCTCCGTATGTGACTCCCAAACGCTGACCAATGTTCAACCATTCAAAAGGATTGGAATCAACGTTAGACCGGAAAGAAATTCTATTAAATGACGTATTCTTAAGTATACCATTTTCTTCCAGAAAGCCCGCCTGAAATGAATAGGAGGTTTTATCAGAGCCCCCCGTCAACGACAAGTCATAATTCTGGATTAAACCGTGCTGATATATTTCATCCAACCAATCGGTCCCTTGGGGGTTTGATCTGGTAATCGGATAATTTTGTTGATCGTAGCGAGAGGGATTAACATTGGCATTGCCAGAAACTCCACCATTGGGGAACAAATATTCACTGAGTACGGGTGTTGCACCGTTTCCAAAATGTGTATTGGTCTGTGGCAGCCCATCATTATCCAATTCCAACCATAACAACTCCCCTATCAATTGTGGATCTGTCATTATATCATATTTGGCATTGGAAAAACTCATACCCGATTTCATGTTTACATCTAATTGTACCGCCTGATTCTTTCTTCCTGTTTTAGTTGTAACCAGAATAACCCCATTAGCTCCCCTAGCCCCATAAATTGCCGTAGAAGATGCATCTTTTAAGATTTGTATGGATTCAATTTGCCCCGGCGGAGGCGCTTGCGCTCCTTGAACACCATCAACTACCCAAAGGGGACCGTTATTATTAATAGTGCCCATACCCCGTATGCGCACTTCGGCATCGCCACCAGGAGTAGACGCACTAATGGTAGTAACCCCGGAAGCACTCCCCTGAAGGGCCTTACTTACGTTAGATACCGGCTGTTGTTCGAGATAGTTCTCATCAACTGTGGCCACTGCACTGGTCAAAGTACCTTTACTTCGCGTACCATAACCGATTACCACAACTTCATCTAGTTGCTGCTGGTCGGTCAGTAGACTGACATTAACCGTAGTTCGGTTTCCTACTTTGATGTTTTGGGTGGCATACCCGAGATAAGAAATTATAAGTATATCCGTTGGGTATGCTTCGATACTGAAGTTTCCATCAAAATCGGTAGTTACACCGTTAGTCGTTCCCTGAACTACAATATTCGCCCCAGGAATAGGGCCTTGTTCGTCAGAAACGGTTCCTGTAATTACGGCTTGTGACCGGGCATAGCTCGAAAACAAGATAAAAATGGCAAGAAAAACTCCCATTTTTAAGAATTTTAAAAATTTCATTTTCATTGGTTATAAGTTAAGTGAGTTGTTATAGCTACTCTTATTTCGAAAAAACATAGAATCATTTTGAATGTATTTTAAAACGTACGGTAAGAGGCTACTTAAATCTCAATTAACCTACATCGTAAAACAAAAGAACTGGCATTATCAATAAATGGTTCAAATATGAAACTAGTTTCATATTTGAACCAAATGTAAAAAAAATATTTACATATCGGCATTATGTACCTATATTTTTTATAAAATTCTTTGAATCAATACCTTGAATTAAACAATATGGTATTTAGGTGGTCCCTGCATTTATTAAGAAGAACGCCGCAAATAAAGGGGGAAATGAAGATATAGCTACATTTTTAGATACCTACATCAATTGCCGTCTCGCTGCACGAGAAACCACATATATCGTAAAGGATGATATATAATCTTTGCGGATTTTGTTCCAGAAGTGAAACAAAGCCAGCGGAAGAGTGGCATTAAAAAACGAATTGCCATGACCTAGCTTTTAATATTGGTCACCGCAAAAAGATTTATTTTTGTGTGATATGATTTAAAGGGAAGAAGAAGTTTTCTATTGTGTCAAAAATCCCAATTTGGCCGAGATTTCCCTCGCATATTTGGCCACAATCTTTCCTTTGCGATCAAATTCGGAAGTTGGTAGCCTACCGTAGGGTGCCGTAATCCAAAGTGCCGCAACAGGATAACCGTATTCATTAAAAATAGGCGCCCCAACGCAATTTATCCCTTCTATATCTTCGCTATTATCAACCGCATACCCCTTTTTCTTAACTTCTCCCAGCACGTTCTTAAACTCCTTCTTTGAAACGATGGTATTCTCGGTAAACCGCGCCAATGTCTTTCCTTTCAATATTTCATAGGTTTCCTCTTCAGGAAGATTTGCCAAAATACATTTACCCCCGACCGAACTGTGCAAGAAAAACTGTGTGCCGGGTTCGACAAACAATTTTACCGGATAAGAAGACGGTACCTGTTCAAGAATAGTGCCCATTGACCCTAGAATCACCCCCAACATAACCGATTCCTTCAATTCATCACGAAGCGCACGCATTACATCGATGGACATTTCGACCAAACTCTGTTCATTCATAGATGAAATGCCCAAAGTCAACATTTTTCTGGAAAGTGTTATTTTCTTAGTGGTCTCATTTTTCTGTAAATAATTTTTGAATATCAAAGTACTTACAATGCGAAACGCACTAGATTTTGTAATCGATAGACTTTCTGTTATCTCGGCCAAGGTCAAACCCTTTGTTTTTGTAGCTAACAACTCAATAATGGACAACCCCCTTTCCAAATTGGGGACATTATATGTCGATTTTAAATCTTCCTTAGCTTTTTTCATACTTTTCAGTCTATCGGAAGCTAAAATAACACTATTTATGAAACCTAAATAGCCACAATGGCGCTACACTATATTTTAAACAATAAAATACGTGTATACATTTAGTTATGATTTTTACGCAATGCGACCTTCATGGGCAGGCCGATGACATGGGATATCAAAAATTAGACGCGAAAAAAAGCATCAAACAGATCAGTTTGTAGGGACTAAGTTCTTGTTTTATATTTTTTCTCGGTCAACTAAGTTCGATGTAGTAACTTTAGCCGCTAATCAAACCTTTAATTTATTATATGAAACGCTTCTCTTCGAACCACAGTTTACCAACATTGATGGCAGTCGCGCTATTGGGCCTATTTTTTAGTCAATGCAAGCCCGAGGCCAAAAAAACCGAACCGGAAAAAGCAATAGTCAAAACAAACGAAACCAACATACAAGTTCCTGATGGTTTTTCAGTTGAAATACTCGCCCAAGACTTGGGTAACTTGAGACATATGACGGTTTCAAGTAAAGGTGATATTTATGTGAATCGATCAAAACTAAAAGATGGAAAGGGAATTATCGCCCTAAAAGATATTGACAAAGATGGAAAAATTGGTGAAACCCAAGTTTTTGGCGATTTACCAGGTACTGGCATATTATTCCACAAAGGATATCTATACGCTTCTTCCAATTCTGGAATCTTTCGTTATAAATTAAATGATGAGGGACAAATTATCGATACCGAGAAGCCCGAAAAAATAGTAGACGGACTTGCAGATCATGGCCGGGATAATGCAAAATCTTTCGTAATGGACAACGATTCCAATATTTATGTCACCGTTGGTTCTTGGAATGACTCAGGCCGCGAAGATGGAACAGGAAAGGCCATAGTACCTTCTACTATTTTAGACTCTGCCGGAGGCATTTGGAAATACGACGCCGACAAGCTAAACCAAACCTTTTCTGACGGAGCCCGTTACGCTACAGGTATAAAGAATGCTGTTGCCACAGCCTGGAATTTTAAAACCAATTCGTTGTTTGCCGCGGTTCATGGCCGAGGAGGGTTCCACGATTTGTTTCCACAATATTACACGGCAAAGAATAGTGCAGAATTACCAGCCGAAACTTTGTACGAAGTACACGAGAACGATGATGCCGGCTGGCCACATGTCTATTATGACCACTTCAAGAAAGCAAAGATGCTTGCTCCTGAATTTGGCGGTGACGGTCAAAAAACCGGACGGGAAGATGCAATCGACCCCGTAATGGCATTTCCTGCGCATTTAGCCCCCAACGACCTATTATTCTATACGGGCAATATGTTTCCTGAAAAATATAAGAACGGTGCCTTTGTTGCTTTTCATGGCCAATCGCCAGAACTTAAAAAAGGGTATTTTGTAGCTTTTGTTCCTTTTAAAGGCGGAAAGCCTAGCGGCGATTGGGAAATTTTTGCCGACAATTTTGCCGGTATAGACCTAGCCAATCCGACCGGCCCCGTGCAACATCGTCCTTGTGGCTTGGCCCAAGGACCTGATGGAGCGCTCTATGTAAGTGATGATTTGGGCGGTTCTGTCTTTAAAATCACCCATTAAAGCAAAGCTGCGTTTTTAGGGCAGTCACAGAAACTATAAGAAATTAATGAGCCGAATAATTACACTATTCGGCTCATTAATTATAATGGGCAAAAAAGTACGGATTATGATTCATCAAGATTATGAGTTATATTAGAGATTCCCAACCTCTTTGGCCGGGGTAATTTCCAGCTAGTACATTTAAATATCCCTTTAATAAAAAAGTCGGACTTTTTTAATAAAACTGATTCACATGAATTACATAAGAAAACCACTATTGAAATCCTTTGTTTTGGTACTTTTTTGTTCCTCGTTTCTATGGGGTCAAAAAGCACAGACCTCTTTTCAATGGCCAGAAGGCAATACCATGGCCGTAAGTCTTACTTGGGACGATGGCCGGAGTAGTCAAGTAACTGTGGGAACCCCTATTTTAGATGCTTATGGTGTTAAAGCTACCTTTTATATAGTTCCCTCTCTGATAAAGGAAGAAATACCAGGTTGGAAAGCCGCAGTCGCTAACGGTCATGAAATTGGTAACCACTCGTTGATGCACCCCTGTTCGGGCAACTTTCTATGGGCGCGCGATACTGCACTTGAAGACTATACCTTGGAACAAATGCAATTGGAATTGGCCAAAGCCAACGATAGCATAAAAAAGATATTGGGCGTTACCCCTACCGAATTTGCCTACCCCTGTGGACAGACGTTTGTTGGCCGCGGGCCGAATACAGCGAGCTATGTACCCATTGTTCACAACCAATTTTCTTCGGGAAGAACCTGGCTAGACGAAGTACCCAATGACCCCGCCTTTTGTGATATGGCACAATTGACCGGTGTAGAGATGGACGGCAAGAACATCGACGAAATTTTAGAGCTTATTGAAAATGCGAGAGGTGATAATTTATGGCTTGTATTGGCCGGTCATGATATTGGGGATAAAAACCGACAGACTACGGAGGTAACTATGCTCAAAAAATTGTTGCCCTATCTTACCGATCCCGCCAATAAAATATGGACCGCGCCCGTTGGGGAAATTTCGGCCTATATAAAAACCCAACGGGGGCTGTGATATCCTAATCGGAATAATTGCAACAACTGGAATATTTCAGAGATAGTCTGGTCTTTCTTGAGACTAGCGATAAAATTAAAACTTAACGGCTGTAAAAACCAGCGAACCACTAATAATTCATACAAAATCAATATGCCATAACTGCATTTGGTGGTAGCGGCACTTTATTTTGTTTTCGCCAATTGACCAATTCTTCCAATAATTGTTTTGCGACTTCCGGCCTTTTAATTGCTAAATTGTGTGCCTCTATTGGATCGGACGCCAAATCGTATAATTCTAATTTTCCGTCCGCTAGAAACTGAATTAATTTATAATTGTTCTTCCGGATAACGGAACAAGTGCCATGGCTTATTTGACTTGCCAAATGCCAAAAAAGCGGTCTATTTTCTAAGAAACCATTATCTTTTTGATAGATGTCGCTCAGCGAATTTCCATCCAGCTCATCACTATAATCTTCTATACCGGCCAAATCAAGAAAGGTGGGAAAAAAATCGAGTCCGGATATGGCAACTTTACTTCTTCTGGGGTATATCTGACCCGGCCAATTCATCAAAGTAGGCACCCGAATACCGCCTTCATAGATATCACGTTTACTTCCGCGCAATAGGTTGTTGCTGCTTTGCCCGCCATTATACCCATTGTCAGAGGTGAAAATAATAACCGTATTTTCCCGAAGTCCGTTTACATTAAGAAAATCGAGCAGACGCTGTATGTTGTCGTCCAAAGATTCAATCATTGTAGCATAGCTGGCCATTGTTTCCCGGTTTTTCCCCAGACCTTGACCTGTTATGGCATCACCGGGTTTCTTTCTATATTTTTCCAATAGTGTTTTACTGCGGTCCTTAATGGGTTTATGTACCGTATAATAGTGTAGGTTGACAAAAAAAGGAGTCGTTTTGTGCCCATTCATAAATTCGATAGCCTCATCGGTTAATCTGTCGGTCAACCATTCATCATTGGGTTTTGCTTCTATAAAAGGATTGCTAAACGGAGCACGGTAGCCTCCGTTTTCACTTTTATAGCCACCATCTTCAAAGGCTGGATCCCCACGAAAAGTACCGCCTACATTTTTAACGAATCCTCTCCCCTCAGGATAAAAAGGCGTTACTTCATTTGACTTATGATTGGCCACCCAACTGAAATCGCCTGGGCTTGGCTGTGTTAATTTTGTCTTTAGGGGAAAATGCATTTTTAGTTCTTCTTGAGGATAAGGCCCGACGATATGCCATTTGCCCAGATGGATAGCAGAATAACCCACTTTTGCCAAGGGTTCGGCATATACGGCATGTTTTTTTTCTACCGTCCAACGGGAAAAAATATTCTCTTTATCGTCACCTTTCTCGAGTACTGGAACACCATATACTCCAGTACGGAAGGATTGCTTACCAGTCAGTAAGGCCGCCCGTGACGGTGAACATGTGGGATACATATATGAATTCTCAAAAACGAGACTTTCTTCTGCCAAAGCATCAAGTGCCGGGGTCTCGTAGTAGGTAGAACCATTAAAGCCTACATCGGCATACCCAAGGTCATCGGCCATAATAAAGATGATGTTCGGCTTTTTCGCTGCAATTCCATCGGTTTGACCATTTATGTTTTTGCAAGAAATCAAGGCAAGGAAAATTATGGTCAAAGCAGACCAATAACTAGTATCCATATTTTTCATTAAAATGTTCATCATATTAAAAAGGATATTTAAAATTAAGACAGGTCAAGTCAAATGAAATCCAATCAAAAATGAACTATCTAAACTTCAAACCTTTTAAGCTGTCATCGGTTTCCATCATTTTAGTTGCCCTTCCTGTATAGGAATTCTTCCTAAAATCTATGTTTTTTGATGCCTGAATGGTGACCACCGGACTGTCTGGGTGCAACTGGGGGAAAGTACCCGAATTGGTAATCGAATTGCCTTGAAACAGTAATCCATCAGTATTGGCAATTTCTAGAATATAGTTGTCGAACTGATTGAATTTGTTATTGGTGATTTCTATGGACTTGAACGCGATTTTATCGTTGCCCTCATCGGTATGAAAGCGAATAACACCACGATTCAACCCACCGTGGTTACAATCTTGAAAGACATTATTTCTAATCGTAAGATTGGAGCCGCTACCCGATTCAAACCAACTACTGCTTTCGACTGGCACCAAAATAGCTTCCATCTGCGTGTGGAAAAAGTTGTTTTCAACTAGCGTTTTTCTTGGAGTAGAAATGAGCAAACCCCTCGCCCTATTTCCGCTTATCGTACAATTTTGGACAGTTACCTCAGGATAAGCATCTAAGTTCTCGATCAGATCCCCAGATTGAATGTTGGGAGGTAAATTCTCGTTAAACGTGATTTTCTGGTATCGTCCGTTAATGAGCTGAATCAATTTTATAGAAAGATGGGCATACGGCTCAAAAGAATCGCTTAAGCGTACTACCCCGACCTTATCGTTAGGTCTTCCGATAACAAACATCTGCTGTTCAAAATGTCCAACATGAATACCAATGGTTTTGTTCCCTAAAATGTCCATCACCTTTTGATACGTACCATGCACATTCATGGCATCGTCCATTTGATTGGTAAGTGTGCAATTTTTCAGAACAACCTGTCCGCGACAACCGACAAAGTGAGTGGCATCGGCAGTAGTCGAAAGCATGCGCTTTCCCGAAGGTTTGACGTTAAAGCCATCAAGAATTAGGTTTTCACTGTTTTCTGCAATAATCGCCATACCATTGGCATGGTGAACGGTCACATTATTCGCATTAAAACCTATAACGCCCGTTACCCGAATCGCTGGAGAAACTCTGTTCAGACCCTTTTCTCCTTTACTCACCAAGATTGTGCCTACGGGCGGTACATTTTTTCCTTGGTTTTGAATTCGCACCACACCTGGTTCAATTTCCCTAGCATTCATTTTACCCTCACGCCCGGGTTGTATTTGACCTATCGTCTGATGATCGCCCTCATACTTATATTTAATTTTATCAATATTATGCTGAACTTTTACCCTTGCAGTCGTAGACACTCCGTAGTCATGCGCACGATAAGCTATTGCCCTCCTTTCAGGGTCGAATAGAATATTCTGTCCGATGGTATGCTCATAATACTCTTTTACAAAATAGAGTTCGCCGTTTCGAATTTCGTATGAGTCGACATCGCCATATTTCAAATCGATAGTTTTGTTTTTTGGATTGTTACCCACTACAAGTCCCTCACTGTGAAAAGGGATTTCCCAATCAATGGAAAAATTCTGCAAGGTAATGTTAGCCCCCCCTTCAATAATAAAAGGAATCATTCGTCCATGGAAAATAAAGGTAGATCCCTGCCCATCAATAACTATATTTTCAAAATCGAACAAAGGGAAAGCGGTTCTAGCCAAAACATCTTCATGGTTGGATATGTAACATAAATGCTCAAATCCCTTATCGGGATAAAAGTGATAGGTTCCTTTTTCAAATTTAATTTCCGACACGGGTTGTTCATCGGCCTTCAAAATACGTTCTAAAACTGCGGGAGTAGCATCGTCCGCTATATCAGTTTTAAAAATGACGCTCTCGCCTTCACATGCATAAGTACAAAGGCCTGAAAGGAAAAAAAAGAGAACCAATGCTATACCTAAATTCCGATGTATATATGACTTCATTATATCGATGTTAAAAGATCTTTCTGAATGATCTTATTTTTCAAAAACGAAATAAGTCTTTTGTGGCTATTAAAATGTATTCCATCGTTAAGTTTATGTATTTCTGCGTATATGGAGGTGTTTTTTCAATGATACTTCATCTTGAAGAATAACTTAGAGATAAAGTCTTCCTAGTGGCGATGATGAACCTAGTTGTTGTGTCAACAATGACACAAAATATGTAGTCTATTATATTGTAACCGACCTATTCATGGGGTCTTAAAAGAAAAACAATTGGTTGGCGCGAATTGTATTGTCCTTCTTCGGCTGCCCTACGATTTTATAATATTTATAAGATGTTTCCGGAAACTTCAAGGAGACTTCACGAAGTTTGTCCATATTTTTCTCATTCCCCAAGTTCGTCTTTTTCAATAATTTCCAATTTTCTTTATCGTCGGAGCCCCACACCGCTATATAATCAACAGGTGATTTTTTTTGATTTCCCCGAATGCCGCAACTCAAAACAATCTCCCGAACTTTTGGATTTGAGGTACTAAAGTCGGCAATGGCTATAAGTGGCTTAATGTTAAAGGATGCCCAAAATTTAGAATAATAATAGGTGTTGGCATTAATCTTAACATCATCATTCAATATTTTTGCAGCCTCGCCCGTATAGGAGCTTAAAATTCCAGGATGAACTACTTCCAGCGCATCAGGAACAATTCCTTTATCGTAAAAAACAAAGGATGAAACCTCACTCGGCAACCACCCTTCTTTATATACCATCGCTTTAACTGTTTTAGACCTTTTTCCTTCTAAATCCAAGGCAATGCCCGACTCATAAATTGCTGATTCTTCGTTAGGCTCGGTTTCGTCCAAGGTATATCGAATGCTCACTCCGTTCATTTTATGACCCAACGAAATACGGTCTCCTGAACTAATAATATTTTTTTCACCAATCAAAACGGGTGGTGTCAAGCTCAGTTTTTCTTCAGGATTTGGTATATATCCTTCATTTATCATCACGCTAGGCAATTCTTTAGCGAGCGTCGCAATATCGTCGTCGGTCATTTGGGTGTTCCACACAAACAACTCCTTTAAATTTTTAAAATCCTTTACGTAATTCAAAATGGAAATATCGACTGTCGTACCCGCCAAAGAAAGTGTTTGTAATTTGGCATTGCCGATAAGAGGAGCCAGGGCATCATTGGTTATTTCAGTAAAGTTCAACACTAAATGCTCTAAGTTTTTAAAATCACTTACCAATTGCAGGGCATTGTCATCAATAGGTAAATTAGCCAGATTTAAATACACCACCTGTTCCTTGATTTTAGTCAAATCGGTCAAAAACTCCGTTTTATAGGCACTTCTACCATAAATCGCAACCTCAATGGCCGGTGAACTCGGCGATTTTTGAACTACACTCCTATAGGGGCTATTCAGTTCTTCAATTAGTTTGCTCCCTGCAAAATCAAATGTATAAGCTTCTTTTTCAATATTGCTTTTGAGCCACTTTTTAAGCACCAATTGTTTTAAGCTATCCTCCTTTTTTAATAGGGCATACGATATTTCAGTATCGGCACCATGACCTATCCAACTTTCTATCAACTCAATTTCCTGTTCGGTCAGTTGGGTCTTACCATCTGGCGGCATGTGCTCTTCATCTTCCAAAGGCAGCGCAACGCGTTGCAGCAACAAACTTTCTTTAGGATCGTGAGCCAACCACACTTCGCCATTCTCACCTCCTTTTGCTATCGCTTCAATGCTTGTCAAGTCTAAATCTCCTTTGTGTTTTTGCGGATTGTGGCAACCGGTACACTTTGCCTCTAAAACAGGCTGAACGTAGGCGGTATAAATAGGCGTATTTTCGTCTATTTGCTTTTTGGTGGCGGCAGTTATCGGCTCCATTAAAAAATGGCTCCCGTGCGTCAATCCGGCACCAAAATGACCGCCGAAAATAACACCAACAAAACCGGTGTACAGTAAAATCTGGTACACCTTCTTAGATTGATACATCAAAACCAAAGCATACACAATAAAACTAATCGCTATACCAATCCATTTATGTAAGAACATAAGCTCTGACTCATACCCTTCCAGTGAGAGCAATAGCCCCATAATCGTTGTGAGTACTGTTGTAAGCGAGGTCAATAGCAACAAAAAGTAGTTTATTTTCTCAAAGGAGGCAGGGTCAATTTGTTTTCTGAACAGATTTAGCAATACCAGAAGCACAATAAAGGCTACCGGAAAATGTAACAGCAAAGGATGCATTCTTCCTAAGGGCTGTAACCAAAAAGGAATTTCCAAATAGGTTTCAAAAACCACTAAAAAGGCCAGGAAAATATGTAAAAAGAACAGTACGTTCAAAAAAATGGGAATCGGTCTTTTCATATTTTTATGCCAGAAGATCTTTTACTACATGGCCATGAACATCGGTCAATCGAAATCTTCGGCCCAAATGTTTATAGGTCAGCTTTTCATGATCCAGACCCATAAGGTGCATAATGGTCGCATGTAAATCGTGGATATGCACCGGGCTTTCAATAATATTATATCCTAATTCGTCGGTCTTACCATAGGAAACCCCCGCTTTTACACCTCCCCCAGCCACAAAAATACTGAAGCATCTCGGATGATGGTCTCTACCATAATTCTCTTTGGTCAACTTTCCTTGACAGTAATTTGTTCTGCCGAATTCCCCACTCCAAATAACCAAGGTTTCATCTAATAATCCCCTTTGTTTTAAATCGGTGATCAATGCGGCCGAAGCCATATCTACATCTTTTGCTTGACCCTTCATTTCGCCTACCAAATTTGAATGCTGATCCCAACCTTGATGGTATAATTGCACAAAACGAACGCCTGATTCCGACATTTTTCTAGCCAGTAGGCAATTGGCGGCATAAGTGCCTGGGACCATGCAATCTGGACCGTACATTTTTTTAATGTGGTCGGGTTCTTTAGAAACGTCAGTGATTTCAGGAACGGCAGTTTGCATACGAAATGCCATTTCATATTGCTTTATTTTCGCAGGAATCTCAGGGTCCCCGAACTCATCGTATCCCATTTGATTCAGGGAAGCCAAATGATCGAGCATGTTTCTGCGTGTTTTCCTATCCATGCCGTCAGGGTTGTTCAAATACAAAATCGGATCTTCACTGGCACTTAATTGTACCCCTTGGTGCGAACTATCTAAAAAGCCGTTCGACCATAGTTTCGAATATACGCCTTGCCCGTTACCTTTTCCCTTCGATAATAATACGCAATAGGCCGGAAGGTTTTTATTCTCACTACCCAGTCCATAACTGAACCAAGAACCTATACTGGGGCGGTTTCCTACCTGTGCCCCCGTTTGCATAAACGTTAATGCGGGATCGTGGTTGATGGCATCGGTATGCATACTTTTTATGACGCAAATATCATCGGTAATCTTGGCGATATTCGGAAATAGCTCACTTACCCAAGTTCCTGATTTACCATGTTGTTTAAATCCGAATTTTGAACCTACCAAGGGAAATGATTTTTGCCCGGCCGTCATACCCGTCAACTTTTGATCACCTCTTACCGAAGGGGGCAGGTCTTGCCCGAACATATCATTTAATTTGGGTTTATAGTCAAAACTTTCCAATTGGGAAGGAGCACCATTCTGAACCAATAAAATTATTCGCTTCGCTTTAGCTGCAAAATGCTTTAAACCTAAGGGCAACTGATCTTCGGCGACTTTTTTTCCAGATAATAAATCCGGCATCAATAATGACCCCAAGGCCACACCACCAACACCCAACGCCATTTTACCCAAAAAATGCCTGCGATTAGCGTTCAAATGATGTTCAAAAACTTCCTTCTCCATAAGTTTTGCGATTTAAGAACCTAGTTAACTTTTAACTATAGTTTCTTCCATGTTATATATCGTGTGAATAATTTGCATTAATGCGGCTACTTTTACGACATCTCTATCTTGAGCGGCCGGATACTCCCCGACATTGATAAATGCTGCTGCCTTTTCCGTTTCTAGCGAAAATGCGGATTCTTGTTCATCATAATAGCTCAGTAACATTTCCTTTTCTTCGGGCTTGATCGTTCTACATACTATGGTACCAAATGCTTTTTCAATTTTATCGGCAACCGTACTTTCTTCTTGTATTAACTTTTCTGAAAACACGCGTGCAGACTCCAAAATAGTCGGATCGTTGAGCGTTATCAGCGCTTGCAATGGGGTCATTGTAGACTGCCGTTGTACCTCGCACTGGTCGCGTGTAGCAGCATCAAAAGTCAGCTGTACCGGCGGCAAGGTTGTGCGTTTAATAAAAATATAGATGCCCCTTCGGTACAAATCTTTGCCATGATCTTGAACATAATTGGCCAAAACCCCTCTTCCTGAGCTGGCAGCTTCCCACAATCCGTCTGGTTGGTAGACTTTCACACTGCGTCCGCCAATTTCAGGATTTAACAATCCACTGGTAGCCAAGGCATGGTCACGTATCATTTCTGCATTAAAACGCAAACGCGACATTCTTGATAAATATTTGTTGTCTGGGTCCAAGGCCAGTTTATCTTCACTTACGACCGACGATTGCTTATACGTGGCCGACATGACAATTTTCTTGATCAATCGTTTCATGTCCCAGCCGTTCTCCATAAAATCTGCCGATAGCCAATTTAATAACCCTACATGAGTGGGCAAATCACCCTGCATTCCAAAATCGCCAGAAGATCTTACAACACCTGCCCCAAAAATCTCTTGCCACATTCGGTTGACAAACACCCGACTGGTCAAAGGGTTTTTCGCATCGAACAGCCACTTTGATAACCCTAAACGGTTGCGCTCATACGTATTGTCATCAAAAGCTAAAACCGATTCTGGTGTCTGGGCCATTACTTCTTCACCAACATCATCGTATACGCCCCGATTTAATAAGTGTGTGGTTCTAACATCAGGTTTTTCTTCGATTACCATGACATCTACATCCTCCAATTCCTTTTTATTAATGAAAGGAAGCTCGTTCTCGACAACCTCATCAGTAATTGTAATTAAGGGTGCCTCTGCCAATACTTCGCCCTTATTTTGCCTCGGTGGCATTCTATCAAAAAATGCAAAGGTGCTGAAATAGTCTTTTTGGGAAATGGGGTCATATTTATGATCATGGCATTTGGCACATTCCAAAGTCAATCCTAAAAAAGCTTTTCCGAAGGTATTGGTTCTATCGGTTACATTTTCGATTCTGAATTCCTCTTCAATAATACCCGCTTCTTGGTTTATTTTATGGTTTCTATTAAAACCTGTAGCCAAAATTGTCTCCAAGTTTTTCTGAGGTACCAAATCGCCTGCCAATTGATAGGTTACAAATTTTTCATAGCTGTAATTTTCATTGAACGCATGAATTACCCAATCACGCCAAGGCCACATCGTACGCAATTGATCATTTTGAAACCCGTGGGAATCGGCGTATCTCGCGACATCCAACCAATGGCTTGCCATCTTTTCACCATACTGCTCGCTGGCCAATAGTTCATCAACAATTTTCTCATAGGCATCGGCGGCGTCATCTCCTATAAATCTTTTTTGCATCTCAGGTGTTGGGGGCAAGCCTGTAATATCTAGAGAAACTCTTTTCAGCAGCCGTTCTTTATCTGCCGTCTGATTAGGGGCCAACCCTATATCTTCTAATTTTTGCAGTATAAAATGGTCGATTTCATTTTCAGCCCAATCGTTATTTTTCAACTCGGGCAGCTCCGGTTTATCAATGGCGGTAAAGGCCCAATGTGGTTTATAGGCTGCCCCTTGTTCAATCCACTTTTTTAAAATTTGGATTTCGTAGGAAGATAATTTCAAATTGGAATCTAAAGGAGGCATCAAATCGGCACTGTCCTTCGCCGTTATTTTTTGATAGAGAACCGACTTTTCGAGGTTTTTAGGAACAATAGCAAATTCGTTTTCTGTATCCTTTAATGCTTTATATGCACCCTCGGGGGTATCTAACCGTAAATCTTCAGCTCTTTTATTGACATCTGGCCCATGACAGGTAAAACATTTATCGGATAGTATGGGACGGACATCAAAATTATAATCGACTACATCCGGAATTTTTTTCGCTGGAATCGAAGCGTATTCACCATTTTGCTTACAAGAGATTAAGATAGCGCTCAGCAAGACGAACTGCAGTACTTTTTTTTTCATACGGATTATGCGCTTATCAATTCAACAGCATAGATACAAGATGTTCAAATATACTTTCTGCGTACCTTTTGCATGTAGACTAATTATGCAAAAAGGTGCATTTTTTGAGTGATGGGGTGCCTATTTACGACTTTTAGACTGATAAGAGGATGGTGGATGCCCAAACTCTTTTTTAAATATACGACTGAAATAACGATTATCGTTATATCCCACTTTAAAGGCTATTTCTTTAATACTCAATTCTCCGTCTTTTAACAATTGCATCGCCTTTGATAATTTATAGGTATTGATATACTCAATAATGGTTTTACCGGTAAGTGCTTGAATTTTTCTATAAAGTTGCGAACGCCCAATGAACAATTCTTCACATAGAAAGTCTATTGAAAACTCGGGGTTATCAATTTGCTGGTCTATAATACCATTAATCTTAACTAAATATTTATCTATTGAAGCTGTTTCTGTACCTAGTGCCTCTTTCTGATACTTCTTAACCAAGTGCCTTCTACTTTCCAAACGGTTTTGAATTTTTAGTTTTATTTCGGAGATATTAAAAGGTTTCTGAATATAGTCTTCAGCACCGGTCTCCAAGCCCTTTAACTTATTTTCTAATCCTGTTTTTGCGGTCAGAAATATTAAAGGAATGTGTGCCGTCAATTCATTTGCCTTTAGTTGATTGGAGACTTGAATTCCATCAGATTGAGGCATCATGATATCACTGATTACGATGTCAGGAATATTTTCAAGGGCCATTCTAAAGCCCTCTTTTCCATTATTCGCCTGCAGAACCGTGTAATCGTCTTCGAGCTCTGAACATAAATAACTTCGAATGTCTTCGTTATCCTCTATAATAAGCACGACCGTATTTCCATTTTCATTGTTTTCGCACAGCTTCCCGGAATGGATTACACTAGTCTCATAATCTTCATACCCTATTGGAATACATACCGTAAAATGCGAGCCTTTTTCTTCTTCACTTTTTAGCTGGATATTTCCTTTGTGAAGTTTTACCAATTCAGATATCAATGACAAACCTATACCACTACTATATCCTTTATTAGGTGTTTCATCTAGCTGATAGAACCTTTCAAAAACCTTTTCCTGATATTTTTTCGGAATGCCCGACCCACTGTCGACCACCTCAATCTTCAAGTCACCTCTTGACACCTTACCTTGCGCATCGACAACAATATTTAAATAACTTGCCTTTAATTCTATTCTACCATTTTTGGGAGTAAACTTAAATGCGTTGGAAATTAAATTTGTCACTATTTTCTCAAGGATATCAGCATCAAAATAAACCGTATGATTAACACTTGGCAGCGCACAATTGAATTTGATTCCTTTTTCTTTGGACCAATACGCATATGCCGTTTGAATATCTGTGCAAACCGATAAATCGTTCTGCTGTTTCACCTTTAATTCTTGATTATTTTCCAGTTTTCTGAAATCTAAAATTTGATTCACCAATTCTAACAAACGATTGCTATTTCTATGCATCATTCGCAACACTTTAGAATCGGGCATAGCGCCTTGTCTAGCGTATTTATCGAGGGGTGAGGTAATCAAGGTCAATGGCGTTCGAAGTTCATGTGAAATATTGGTGAAAAAACGTAATTTCATTTGTGCCAATTCTTCAAACTGGTAGACCCGCTGTTTTTCCAATTCAAACTTATTTTTAGTTCGTTCCCGTTTTATTATGCTCCGAATAATGGTCCACAGGAATAAAATCAAAACGCATGCGAAGAGCAATTGAACCCAAAACAACTCCCAAAACGGAGGTTTTACAACTACTTTCAACTGTGTAATCTCATCGTTCCAAACACCGTCTTCGTTACTAGCCTTTAATAGAAAGGTGTAATCTCCCGAAGGCAAGTTGGTATAGGTAGCTTTGGTACTATTCGCAATGGTCCACGATGTATCAAAGCCCTCCAATTTATAGGCATATTGGCATCTCTGGGTATTTACATATTGAATGGCCTGAAACTCAAGTTCAATTTTTCTATCGGTATATTTTAAATTAAGTTGGTCTTCAACCTCGATGCTTCGTTGAATATAGGTGCTATTAGGTTGCACTATTTCGTTATTAACCCACAGTTTAGAAATATACACGGTAGGTGTCTTCTCATTGGGTTCTACCTTACGAGGATCAAAAGCCATTAATCCGCTATCAGTTGAAAAAACCAAATGGCCATTATCAAGCACAATACTCGATAGTCCCATTTTATGGGATAACAAGCCGTCTTGTTCATTTAAGATTCTGACCTCATCGTTGAGGTAGTCAAATTTTATCAGCCCATTGGGGGTGCCTATCCACAAATTACCATCATCGTCTTGTTGAATGGCATTTATAATCTTATCCTTTAAAATATCATGGTCGTATTGCGTAAAGGCATTGGTAGTTTCATTAAAACTACACAAACCCGAATTGGTTCCTACCCAAAGGGTATGCCCTTTGTCTTCAAAAATCACATTTATAAAATTGTTGTTTACGGTTTTGGTATTCCCAATTTCATGTCGGTAGTGTAAAAATTCTTGTGTTTCAGGCAGGTACCTCTTAAGTCCATCTCCATCGGTGCCGATCCATATTCGATTTTTTGAATCTTCAAAAACAATATTACCCCTATGAAAATAACCTATTCCATGGGGAACATTGGGGTCACAATCAAAATAGGTAGTTTCCTTTGTTTTTGGATTATAAATTCTGGCCCCCAATACTTCTCCTGTCCAAATCTGGCCGTCAGAGGTTTCCAAAGCATCAAATATCTGTCCTGATTTACGAGGTGATTTTTGTAATTGCGTACCCGATGGCGAGAATTGATAGATGTAGTCCTCATCCAAAACCCAAACATGCTGGCTGTTGGCAGCTGTCATATGGGTGCGACCCACAAAGCCGCCGAGCGTTTTTGTCAACTCTTTATTTTTCTTATTGTAAATCTCAATAACACCCTGATCAAAAACCCAATATTCTGAGTCGGTCTTAAAAATTTGTGCATCATTATCTGGCCCAAGATAACTTTTGAAAATGATGGGAGATTCTTTCAAATGAAAAAAATTCCCCGTCCTATCTAAAACCCAAGAATCTTTAGTGCCCTTATTATGGAATATGCTATTTAAATTTAAACCGTTATCGGTAAATTTTTGATTTAAAGTGATTCGATGTATTACTTTCGAATCTGAATCAATTATTACTATTTGGTCTCCTCCTACCAGCCAGCAATTGCCCTCATAATCCTTTTTTATATGGTTTGCCCTCTGCAATTCGAAATCAATTTCATGAAACTCATTCGAACTATCTAAGTAATAAAGTTCTGTATTGGATATAAATAAATTATTATAATACTCCAGATTCGGATAGTAATGTGCAGCACCGCTCGAAGTTTGAGAGAGTCTTTTGAATTTTTCGGTCTTCGGATTAAAAACGTTGAGTCCGATCCAAGTTCCAACATAAAGATTACCGGTCGGCCCCTCTTCCAAAGCAAGAACATTATTATGACTGATGCTCAAAGAATCGGTGGCGACATGTTCGAAAGTTTCAAAAGTGCCTTTCGTTCTATCCATCCGGTTTAAACCGCCTCCATCTGTACCGATATAAAACTGTTTATCCGTGGTTTCGAAAATAACCCTGATTTCATTAAAACTTAAACTGGAAGAATCGGCATCATCATGAATAAATCTTTGAAAACGATCGTACTCACGGTCATATTTTAACAAACCACCTCCGTAGGTGCCAATCCATAGTACACCTGCCTTATCTTCATACAAACACGAAATATTGTTATCGGTAATACTTGTTTCCTCGTTTTCATTTTTAATATAGTTTTTAAAATTACCGCCATCATATCTCCACAGCCCATTGGTAGAGGCAATCCATACAAAGCCGTAATTATCTTCTAAAATATCAGAAGTTGTAGTTTCTACCGGCAATTTAAAAGCTGTTATCTCAAAATCGGTTGTGGACTCTTGGGCCACGCCCATAATCGAACGGCAAAAAATCAAGAAAAGAAAACAAAAAGAACAAAAAGGCTGTCGAATACACATATTATAAAGATAAAGTCATCTTACCGCAATGGTTTGAAAACTATGGTAGCCTTCAAAGCCCCATTGTTTTGTTGTGAGGTATAAATATAACACCTAAATTAAATTAGATCTTTACTGTTTACAAAGACAGGTTTTATACATTATAGGAATTACAGGGATTTAAATAGATGATAAGGTCAAAATCAGTCGCTTGAAAGGTCGATTTTAAAAACCCAAACAGTACAGTACAGGATACGATTTCTACAAAATCCTATTATAATTGTAGTATCGGTTGCCATAGCCAAAGGAGTTTCTTTGAAACGAAAAAAAGTATCATGACAATTGTCTGACCGATGGGTTTAGCTTTCAATAGAATTCATCAAGTTCATATACAAAGGCACCAATCAAAAGCTAAATGAAAAACAACTACTATTTTCTTCTGATTCTACTTATTCTCATTGCCTGTGGAGAGAAAAGGAAAACGGTCGCAACAGAACAACAACAGCCACCCAATGTATTGTTCATTGCGGTCGATGACCTGAACAACTGGTTAGGATGTTTAAACGGGTATTCCGCCACCAAAACTCCGAACCTTGATAAGCTAGCGGCACAGGGCGTTCTGTTTTCCAACGCTCATTGTCAAGCACCGTTATGTGGCCCTTCACGTGCTTCGGTAATGACGGGCTTACGACCATCTACCACGGGCATCTATGGTATGGTCCCTGATCACCAAGTCCGCTCCGAAAACCCTGCGACCAAGAATATAACTTTCCTTCCCGAGTATTTTAAGAATAATGGATATCATACCATGGGTATTGGAAAACTGTTCCATATACACGCGCCCGAAGGCGTATTCGATGAATCGGGAGGGCGAGTCAAGGGCTTTGGTCCACTTCCTGAAAAACGCTTTGTGTGGGACGGTTTTGGAACATCCGACCGCGAAAACTATGGTCGTACG
This sequence comes from Kriegella aquimaris, assembly GCF_900103215.1. GTDB lineage: Bacteria > Bacteroidota > Bacteroidia > Flavobacteriales > Flavobacteriaceae > Kriegella > Kriegella aquimaris. The sequence goes on along the minus strand of NZ_FNGV01000010.1, from coordinate 36,440 downwards.
AGTACAGATTGGGGAGCGTATCCCGAAGTAGATTCTTTAATGCCCGACCATCAATCGGTAGATTGGGTTATTGAACGACTTAACAGAAAATACGACAAACCCTTTTTTATGGGTTTGGGCTTCCTGCGGCCGCATGTACCTCTTTATGTTCCTCAAAAGTGGTTCGATATGCATCCTCTTGACGGTATCGAAATGGCCCCTTACAGGTCGGATGATTTAGATGATGTTCCGCCCGTTGCCCTTCAAATAAATGACTTGCCCATGATGCCTTCTACCGAATGGGCCATCAAAAGTGGTGAATGGAAGAAAATCATCCAAGCCTATCTGGCATGTGTCAGCTTTGTCGATTACGAAATAGGAAGGGTAATGGAAGCCTTCAAAAACAGCAAATATTCCGATAACACTGTAATCGTGTTATGGTCCGATCACGGGTATCGTTTGGGTGAAAAGGGCACTTTCGCGAAACATGCATTATGGGAACCGGCTACCAAAGCGCCCTTGATGTTCGTTGCACCCAACCTTCCCAATGGAAAAATTATAGACAAGCCAGCGGAAATGCTCTCCATTTATCCCACGCTGCTAGAATTATGCAGACTTCCGGCTTATGAGAAAAATGAGGGCAAAAGTCTTGTACCTATGATGTTGGGCGAGGATGAACCAAATACTGCAATAGCCCTAACGACATTTGGCATGAACAACCATGCAATCAAATCAGAACGATTCAGATACATTAGATATGAAGATGGTGGTGAAGAGTTATATGACCATGCCAACGACCCCAACGAATTTACGAACCAAGCAAACAATCCCACATACAGGGATGAAATAGAGGCATTGAAAAAGTATCTGCCAAAAAACAATGCTCTTTGGGACCCCAACTCCTCATATACCTTTCAACCCTATTTTGTATCGCAGAAAACAAGAACCAACGGCTCGAACGGAAAACCAGTAGAAGTTATCGGTGCACCACAATAAAATAGGCCAGATACCCAAGTTGTAATCTTTAATCTTATGATAAAGATATAACCGGAGTTGTATTCCGCTAACCGACGTTTTCACGCCTTGCGTTAGAAATTTAATTCAAAAAAAATGAAGCCTTATTCTACAATTTTTTATACCTGTTTTTTCTTGATGTCACTCACGGTACTTACGCAAAAAACACCGACAGTCATTCATATGGATCAGCCTCATAATGAAAATATGAACAGGTCAAGACTTAAAAATAATTTCATTTATCTAAATGAAGACCATTTAGTTAAAGTAAAGAACTTGATTGAAAACAAAAATCCATTTTTTACAGAAGCCTATAAAAGTCTAATTGACCAGGCCAATAAAGAACTGGTTAAAAGTCCAAACCCGGTGACCAACAAAAATCAAATACCCCCAAGTGGCGATAAGCATGATTATATGAGTATTGCACCCTATAGATGGCCGAATCCGAACACCCCAGATGGTTCCCCATGGATTGTTAAGGATGGCGAAATCAACCCCATGACTAGAGGAAACGATACCGATAAGGTACGCTTAAGTGAAATGTTCGGTGCATTGGACAATTTATCAATGGCTTACTTTTTTTCAGAAGACATTACGTATGCGAACAAAGCCAAAGCCATAATAAAAACTTGGTTTATTGATGATGAAACGAAGGTGAACCCTAATATAAATTATGGACCAGGAATACCGGGAGAGGTTGAAGGTAGACGTGCCGGAATGATCGAATGGAGCAATATTTCCACAGTTGTAACCACCATACAGCTTTTAGAATCAAACAAGGTATTTAACACTACTGAAATGAAAGTATTGAACACCTGGTTAATGGATTACTATACTTGGGTAAAAACAAATAAAATGGGAATTGAAAACGACAATGGGACACAAAACCATTCAACCAATTTCGATTATCAATTGGTGGGGCCCGCCCGTTATTTGGGTCTGGACTCGGAAGCAATAACCCGGCTGGAGGATGCTAAGACCAAACGTATTGCAGTACAAATAACACCCGATGGCAAACAGCCCAATGAACTTGGGCGTACCAAATCAGTGCATTATTGTTCAATGAACCTTCGAATAATGGCTTTTGTGGCTGAAATGGGAATACCTCTAGGAGTGGATCTTTGGAATTATTCAACCAGCGATGGGCGGAGTATGAAAAAGGCTTTCGAATATCTTAAACCATTTGTTGAGGGAAAGGAAAAATGGCAGTATAAACAAATTACAGAAGGAGGGGCTGAAAAGGCCATTGAAGTACAAATGAAACCTTTGTTCAGCATCGCCAGTACTATTTTCAATGAAGAACTTATTAATGAAAGTGTTCTTGACTACCAAAATATGACTTACTTGGAAAAGCTTCAATATCCGCCATTGTCCAAAATAAATTAACTGGATATTTTATAATGACGAGAGAAGATGTTTTCCAAAAAATAATTAATGGGATAGCCAAACGCTCATTTCACCATCGCCCCGATTGCCCCATGCATAATAGGGAATCATTCTAAGTCGAACATTTTCACCCTTTGTATTAATGGGACGGTACAGCTTCTTGTCCCAGCCACCTTTCTTTCCTAAAGCACTGGTATTTAGCGAAAGGATTTGCCTTTGGCCGATTTGAATCATTTCTGCATCAAAAAGTGCATCGGTATCTAAGACGAGTTCGTTGATAGCCATATCATGAGGAAGGTCTCCCGACTCTACACAATACACCAATGGGCCTCTTTTTACCGCAATTTGATTTTTGGCTTCCTCAACCAAAGGGTTGGCCTCCATCAACTGTACCGGCATTGGCAAATTGAGCAATACCTCATCACCGGAAGCCCATGTTCTTTTAATTTCAAAATAGTTGCCCGGTTCGGGATTGCCCTCCCAAATTTTGCCGTTAACCATTACGGCAGCTTCGGTGGCCCATCCGGGAATGCGAAGGAAAAATGAATACTCCTTTTTTGGCACTTGTTTTACTTTAAGATGAATCGTTCCATCCCATGGATATTTCGTCTTTTGCTCGATTTCCAATTGTGAACCCTTCCCCAGTTGGGTCTTCAGGTGATTGCTTCCATAAAGGTTAAAATATAATCCTTGTTCACCTAGGCTATAGGCATAGTTGCCTACCTCGGCCATAATACGCGCAACGTTAGGGGGGCAACAGTTTGACTTAGATATATAGCCTTCCCTAGTATTGCCCCACCTTTGTTGGAAAGGCAAATCTTTGGATACACTAAGCGGGTTTGTATAGAGAAATTCTTTTCCATTAAGACTGATTCCCGAAAGAATGCTATTGTACAACGCAAGCTCTACAATATCAACATATTTCGCCTCTCCCGTAATTTGTAACATCCGCCAGTTCCACAGCACATTACCAATGTTGGCACATGTTTCATTATGAGCCGTTGCATTCGGCAATTGGTAAGGTCTACCATAGGCTTGATGTATTTTCTGTACTTCGGAAGGTTTATATGAAGTGCCATCAGGGGAAACCCCATCATACAAGGCTCCACAAGCGCCGGTTATATACATTCTACGATAAACCACATCTTCCCAAATGGCATTTAAGTTTTTCATAAGTTGCTCTTCACCAGTTTCAGCGTATAGATCGGCAACTCCCGCATACAAATAATTGGCCCGAACGGCATGCCCCATAGCGGTCATTTGATCTCTAAAAGGTACCCGGTCTTGATTATCATCGGTACCATCATCGGTAGTACCCCGAATATTGATGAGATTATTCGCAAGTTCTAAGTATCGCGGGTCTTTCAAGGTGCGGTACATTTCTACAACGCCCATGTAGTGTGATGGGCAAATGGCGTTACGTGCCAATTCAGGGGAAGCTTTTTTATAAAAATCATATAAAAAGTCTGCAACTCCCTTGGCCACTTGAAGAAAATTGTCTTTTCCCGTAGCCCTATAATGTACGCAGGCCGCTGTCATTAAATGGCCCATATTGTACTTTTCAAAGCCCAACTGCTTTTGTAATTGTTCAGGCCCTATCGTACCCCAGCGTTCTTCGATTAAAACAGGGGTATGCAAATACCCGTCTTTTCTTTGTGCCTTGGCAATTAGTGCAATGGCCTCGTTCATTTGGACATCAAGCTCCGGATCTTTAGTAACTGCATACGTAGCGGCCACACCTTCGAAAAGTTTATAAAAATCCCCATCATGAAAAGAAGGACCACGGTGTCTCCCTTTCATCAACCCGGCCGCTATCTCAAAATTACGGTATGCATTGGTTTTCTCAGAATGATATAGTTCCCACATGAAAGGCAACGTGTGGTTTTTTTCAACCTCGAACTGTTCTTTCCAGAAGCCGTCAGTCCAGTGCACGGCATCGAGATCGACGCTCTGCAACTTCGCGTACGGACTTTCAACATTGTTGACAAGACCATTGGTCTGCGAATAGGTCAGGGCACCTGCCCAAAACAGGCATAAAGATAGAATTGTTCGGTATTCTTTCATTTTAGTGTTTTTTCATTCAAATGGTCTAGTAGTAAAATAACTGCCGAACCACTTTATAAAATTCTTCAAAATAACCATCACCCACTATTTTGGGCTAACGATGTACTCTATTTGCGAATCACATCTTCTTGTCCCCAATCAGTCTTTGCCAAGTTGCATACGCATCGAGCAAATCTTTTGAAGTTTCCTTAGGAAGATAGGTAGTCAAATTTTTATAGTACGGTTTGGGCAACTCTTCAAGGTTTTGCCAAAACCTTATTCCTATTCCCGAGATTAGCGCCGCACCCCTAGCAGAAACATCGGAAATTCCGATATTGGTAACCGGGGTTTGTAAAAGGTCTGCCAAGAACTGCATTAAAAAGCGGTTTGAGGTAATGCCCCCGTCCACTTTTAATTCCTTTAGTTTCTCATTCGTTTCACTCTGGATGGCGTCGATAACATCCCTTATTTGGTATGCAATGGATTCAAGGGCCGCCCTCACCAAGTGTTCCTTGGTAGTGCGGAACGTTAGACCATGGATCGAAGCCTTCCATTCTTTCTTCCAATGCGGAGCTCCCATACCACTAAATGCAGGGATAAGATAAACACCTTCATTACTTGAAACCGATGTGGCCATGGATTCTATTTCTCCATTGTCCGTGAATAGGTCAAGTTGATTTTTAAGCCATTCCAAGGTCGCACCACAACTTACGATTACACCTTCAAGAGCGTAATGCACTTCTCCCCCCACACTCCAACCAATGGTCGTCAATATTCCATTTTTATCCTGCTTCGCAATATGCCCTGTATTCCATAAAATAGAGGACCCCGTGCCGAGGGTAGCCTTGGCCATTCCCGAAGTAAAACATTCCTCTCCAAAGAAAGCGGCATGAGAATCACCTATCATTCCCGTAATCGGAATTTTAACTGGTAGGATTCCACCAAAATCAGATTCGCCAAAATCAGCTGACGAGTTTAGTACCTCGGGAAGTTTAAGCCCCTCTAATCCGAATTTTTCAATTAGGTCTTCGTCCCATTTTAGCTCATAACTATTGAACAACAAGGTCCGTGACGCGTTGGTATGGTCAGATCGGTACTGTTCATGACCAGTCAGTTTGTAGAGCAACCAGGAATCAATGGTTCCGAAATAGGCATTGCCCTTTTCAATAGCTTCAGCAACGGCCGCATTATTTTGCTGGAGCCACATCATTTTGGTAGCTGAAAAATAGGGATCTATAGTCAATCCTGTTTTAGAATTGACCAATTTCTCTAGATTATGTTCTTTTAGTTTTTCACAAATGGACACAGACCGTTTGCATTGCCATACTACCGCATTGTATAAAGGTTGCCCGTAACTATCCCATACAATAAAGGTTTCTCTTTGATTAGAGATTCCACAGGATATAAGGCTATCCTTCTCCAAGCTGTGGGAGGTCATAAATTTTTGATAGCATTTTTCGACCGCGGTAAGAACGTTCTGATAAATTTCAATGGGGTCCTGTTCCACAAAGCCAGGCAGCGGATAATAAGATTTCAGGGGTTCTGAAGCTTTTGCGACCAAGTTACCCAGCGTATCAAAAATAATCGCCTTTGTACCACTAGTGCCTTGGTCGATAGCTAATATATAGGATTTGGTCATTTTTACGAAAATCGATTATTGTTTTGACAGCTTATCACAACCTAGTCTTCATTGGGATGGTTTACCCTATCCAATATTACGGCAATTAGAATCACAAAACCTTTTATAATCTGTTGCCAGAAAGGAGAAACGTTCAGCAATACCAGTCCGCTATTGAGTACCCCAATAATGAGTGCTCCTTGAACCGTACCCATAATTGAACCTCTTCCACCCGAAAGGGAAGTTCCTCCGATAACTACGGCTGCGATAGAGTCGAGCTCATAACTAAACCCTGCATTGGGCTGGGCCGAATCTAAGCGCGAAGTCAGGATTATTCCTCCAACCGCTGCCAAAATACCGGCAAGGGCATAAACCCAGATTTTAATTTTATTGATATTCAGGCCCGATAATCGCGCCGCACTCTCATTGCCTCCAATGGCATATACATAGCGGCCGAACTTTGTACTTCTTGTTACGATTACCGCAATGGCCACCACGATTATGGTTATCCACACAGGCATGGGCATTCCTAAAAACCAACCTGTACCTATAAATGCGAAGTGCTCCCCCAAACCGGTTATGGGAAAACCGCCTGTCCATAACATGGTAGCCCCTCGTGCAATGGTCAACATGGCCAAGGTAGCCACAAATGGCGGAACTTTAAATCGGGTAATCATCCAACCATTGAAAAGCCCCAGTCCTCCCCCCACGAGGATTCCTCCTAAAATAGCACCAAATACCGTAAAACCGATATAAAGATTCAATGAAGGTATGTCTATGCCATATTTAAGCAGCCCGGCGGCTACAGCACCGCTAAAAGCCAATATCGACCCTACCGAAAGATCGATGCCCCTGGTCAATATTACAAGAGTCATCCCCACGGAAATGCATACATTAATCGAAATCTGCCGCATAATGTTCCACCCGTTTTCCGGGGTAAGAAATTTATCGGACAATAACGCTAGGACAACGCACAGGATAAATAGGGCAATAATAGACTGAAACTTTATGACGGTAGTCTTTATATTCATCTTTAGATTATAAAATTGCAGCATTCATTATCTTATCTTCGGTAGCTTCTTTTTGGCTAAACTCACCCGTTATACGTGATTCACCCATTACAATAATTCTATCACAAATCGCCATAATTTCAGGAAGCTCGGAGGAAACCACCAAAACTCCTAGCCCCTCTTTGGCGAGGTTACTAATCAAATGATAGATTTCATTTTTGGCATTCACATCGATACCTCGAGTCGGTTCATCCAAGAATAATATTTTGGGAGTTGTCGCCAACCATTTTGACAATACCACCTTTTGTTGGTTGCCCCCGCTTAAATTTTTCACTTTTTGTCTTGGGGAGGGAGTCTTTATGTTGAGGTCTGTAATATATTTTTTGGCCAGGCCTATTTCCAACCCTAAATTCAAAAACCCGTTTTTCAATGTTTGTTCAACACTCGCCATACTGATATTCTTGAAAACGGGCATCTCGAGCACCAATCCATCCTCTTTACGGTTTTCCGGCACCAATCCCATTCCCTTGGCAACCGCATCCATTACCGATTTTATTATAACCTTCTGCCCGTCGATATAGATATTCCCGACCATCAACTTGGAATGTAGACCAAAAACGGTCTCCAATAATTCGGTTCTCCCTGCTCCCATAAGTCCAAAAATTCCAAGCACCTCCCCCTTGCGCACACTGAAACTGACATCATTTACCAAAAATTCCGATTTCCCGGTGGGCTTAGGCAAATAAATACCTTCGGCCCTAAATACCTCTTCACCCAAAGGCGATTTTTCTTTAACATAATGATTGTCAATATCCCTTCCGACCATAAGTCGGATGAGGTCATCTTTATTCGCTTCGACAATATTTTCAATTGTTCCCACCATTTTACCGTCGCGCAACCCTATAAAACGATCGGCTATTTCAAATAGCTCATCCAGTTTATGAGAAATATAAAGAATGGAGACCTTTTGCTTTTTGAGTGACTCGATAATTCGAAAAAGGACTTCTACCTCAGCATCGGTAATCGCCGAAGTCGGCTCGTCCATAATAAGAACCTTAGCATCTTCTAAGAGAGCTTTTGCTATTTCCACCTGTTGCTGTTGCCCCACTCGCAACTCAGAGACCAACGTAGTAGGAGGCACATCACAATCCAAACGTGCCAATAGTTCTTTGGTCACTTGGTTCATTTTTTTAAAATCGAGCATTCCAAAGGAATCTACGATTTCACGCCCCAAGTAAATATTCGCGGTTATACTGAGATAGGGAATTAGATTTAGTTCTTGATGGATAATGGCAATTCCGCTTTTCATGGCTTCTTTGGGGTTGGAAAATTTTACCTCCTCACCATGTAACAACAACTCACCTTCATAGTCTGGGTATACACCGGATAAAATCTTCATCAAAGTAGATTTACCTGCTCCGTTTTCACCTACAATCACATTGACCTTCCCCGCATACACGTCAATAGAAACATCATCAAGTGCGGTTACCCCAGCAAATCTCTTGGTGATGTTCTCGGCCCTTAGTATGATATTTTCTTTTTCCACTACTTACTTTATCTCCAGAATTAATGGAACGATTCTTAAATTTTCAAGATTAGGTTTTTTTGTATTTACCTTTACCGCACCCTTAAAATAAATATCATCACCTTCTTTCACCTCTGACAAAAAAGGTGGAATAATGTCTGAACGTACCCTTTCGTTAACAGCTACCGAAATATTATTGAAATCCATGGTATTTTGAAAATCGCCAATATTCGCCATTCCCGAAGCTTCGCGAATGGTATTGCCAAATATAAATTCTGTGGCTAAGCGTAATTCGGCTGCATTTTCTACATCAAGACTGATGCGTACATTTTCCTCTTCGATCCCCAGTACCCTGGCATTACCTTCAACAATGAAATAGTAATCGTTGCTTATTCCTAATTTGCGGCCTTTTTCCGCAGTAAATTGGCCCAGGTCTTGTTTCAGCGATTCTAAAAATTGGTCGGCCTTTATAGCCGGAAGTTCTTTCAATTTGGTCTCGATAAAAGCCCCTGCAAAAGCATCGGGATCAAAAACGCTCTTTTTTTTAGCAGCATTCCTATCGTCCAACGGTTGAAAGTAAACAGCGTTGTACAAAGCCACACCGACAAGTAGGGCAATTAGAAAATATTTAATTGGTCTTTTCATGTTAGTTTTCACTTCCGTAGGCATCAAACTCGCTAATATTATCTTGAGTGACTACTTCAACGGTAATAGGCATCTTTCTATCCATATTACGTTCGCCCTTCAAGTATTTATCGGCCAATTCGGCCGCTGTCTGTGCCATAAATTTGGGTGATTGCATGGCGGTAGCCATAATCTTTTTATTTTTAATGGCATTCATGACATCTTCAGTGCCATCGAACCCGAATACCATTACACTATCAGCTTTCCCCGCCGAAACCAAAGCTTGATAGGCACCCATAGCCATAGCATCGTTGCCGCAAAAAACAGCGTCGATATCAGGATTTGACTGCAGTACCGACTCTAGAACCTCCATCGCTTTGTTTCGGTCGAAATCGGCACTTTGTTGGGCTACCATCTTCAAATCTGGAAAATGGTCAACCACACTATGAAAGCCCTTGGAACGATTCCAAGTATTATTATCTCCCACAAGCCCTAACAACTCGACATACTTTCCTTTTTTATTCATTTGCCTTACAAAATACTGCCCTAAATCAACACAACCTGAAAAGCTATCCGAAATAATCTGGGTAACCGGACCTTCCAAGGAATTTACTTCCCTATCCATACAAAAAGTAGGAATGCCCGCTTGTTTGGCCCTATTCACATTGCTTACCGACCCTTCGGCGTCGGTCGGGTTAAATAAAACGGCGCTGTACCCTGCTGCAATTAAATTTTCAAAATGTTCGGCTTCCTTGGCGGTATTGTTCTGAGAATCAAAGATGGTGGTCTCATACCCCAAATCCCTAGCCTTTTGTGCCGCCGATTCTCCCAAAACCACAAACCAAGGATTATTGAGGGTCGAAATGACCACCGCTATTTTTTTAGGTGCATTGCCATCTTTTCGGACGCACCCCAATAGTATCATAGCCAAAATTATAGGCGTGATAAATTTAACTACATCAGAAAAAAATCGCCTACCCATATTATTCAGGAGTTTTTAAAACCATTTCCATGCCGAGATTATATAAACCTTCTTCAGAAATTCCGTAATGACCGAATATTTCTATTTGTGAGCCCGTAACGGTATATTCATCGGGAATACCTACAATACGAAATCTATTTTTGTATCCTCTTTGAAACAGGTATGCCGCACAGGCCTCACCTAGACCCCCGTTGACCATGTGTTCCTCTACCGTAATAATCGGTTGCCCATTGGCGGCTAGCCTTTCCAACAAATCGGTATCCAATGGCTTGATGGTGTGCATACTTACCACCGTAGTTTTTACACCCTTTGTCTCTTCCAACTTCTTAGCGGCCAACCAGGCGGGGTAAACGGTTTCCCCAGAGGCAATAATCGTTAAATTTTCCCCTTCCCTTATGATTCGTCCTTTTCCAAATTCAAAAGTTTGGTCGGCTTCATTCAAGAACGGCATAGCCTTTTTCCCCAACCGCATATAAACAGGCTTATTGGATGCCGCGGCCTGACGAACCGCCTGTGCGGTCTCAAAGTTATCCGCAGGAGCCACAATGATAATATTGTTAATTGCCCTGAGCGCAGCAAAATCATGCAAACTATGGTGAGTGGTACCCAGCGCACCATAACTTACACCAGCACTAATACCTACCAACGTGACTGGATTGTCAGAATAAGTAACATCATTTTTTATCTGTTCCAGGGCCCGGGCGCTAAGAAAACAGGCAGGTGAAACCGCAAATGCCTTTTTGCCGGCCGAGGTCAGACCTGCCGCAACACCTACGAGATTTTGTTCGGCGATACCCACTTCAACTATTTGATTGGGATATTTTTCCCCGAATGAAACCAATTTACCTGAGCCACGTGAATCACTCGTCACGGCAATAATTGTACTATCGATTGCTGCCAATTCTTCCAAGGTTTCTGAAAAAACCACTTGGTTAGCATCGCCCATTTTCAAGTTTTTTCCTTCTCTTTTATCCAATTCCATATCCTAGTGGATTAGTGCCTCCGCTGTATTCAATTCAGATTGGGCCAAAGCATACTGTTCTTCTGTTGGCACGCCATGGTGCCATTTTAATGAACCTTCCATAAAACTTACGCCTTTACCCTTGATGGTATGCGCAATGATGAAATTGGGTTTGCCTTCTTCAAACGGACCATTTTTTAATGCTTCTTCCAACTGCTCAAGATTATGACCATCAACCTCTTTTACGGCCCAGCCAAAGCTTTGCAGTTTATCACGAACCGAATCGGTATTCATTACCTCTTTATTGTTACCGGTAATTTGTTGTTTGTTGTTATCTAGTATGGCGTACAAGTTGTCCAATTTATAGTGCGAGGCCGACAAAAATGCCTCCCAATTAGAGCCTTCGGGCAATTCTCCATCCCCGAGTAAGGTAAACACCCTGTGCCTTTTATCATCCAGCTTTGCCGCAATTGCCTCACCTACGCAAATAGACAGGCCATGGCCCAATGCCCCCGTATTCTGTTCAACACCATGAACTTTCTTGGTAGGATGTCCTATATAATGAGATTGATAAGCACATAGGGTCTCCAAGTCGGATTCCGGAAAAAAACCACGATCTGCCAAGGTTACAAAAAGTGCTTCGACACAATGTCCTTTACTTTGGATGTATCTATCGCGATTCGGGTTCTTAAAATCCTTTGGGTCTACATTCAACACTTTATTGTACAAGACGTTTAAAATATCAATACAGGATAGGCTTCCGCCAGTATGCCCAGCTTTTGCGATATAGATGTATTTAAGAATATTCTTTCTTAAAACTACCGATTTTAATCTTAACTCCTGATTTGTCATATTCTTCGATTGACTCCAATTACTTGCCGGTTCTATCCATCGTTCTGCGACCGGTTATTCCTATTTCTTAATTTAAACCTTATGGTTGTATACCTCCCAACCCATATAATTGCCCAAAGCTTCTTCCAATATAGATCCTGTTTGTGATGCATTCATTACGACATGATGTTCAAATCCGTTTCTACATACGAACTGCATCAATCCCTGCAAATCCGGAATTTCGGCCACCGCCCTGTTTCCAAAAGTTTTTAAGGGATCATCGGTCAAAGCCCCTTCCCCAAGATAGGCCTTGATAACACCTTTTGGATCGTCAGTACTTATTCTACCGTAGGTAAGCGGATTTGCCGGTGTTCTGCCGTCAAGGGCGCCATAGGTGTTTTCAACCCCCACGGTCGTACCAAGAATTGGGGCCGTATCCATCTTCATATCAGGTAAAAAGGATTTTGCCCAGTTGCCACAATGGAACAACACACATTTATTAGGATTATCGGCGTAGTTATTGTTCCAATCGACCAAGGCACTGGGTGATCCAGAGGCCAACTGCATGGCATACATGGTCAATGTTCCCGTCACGTCGACCTCACAGGCTGACGGCAACATGTTTTCAGACATAATGCTCATACTAGTACACACATTGCAGCCATAATTCTGCTGTAGTGAGGTCCAGCATTGAATTGCGGTAGCATCTAACGCATATTCTTCCATAAAATCTTTGAGTACTACATCTAATTTAGCAATCTGTAGCATGGCCTCATTAGGGGTCTTGCCCTGAGGAACATAGGCGTTGATCGCTTCAAGATGTCGCTTGACCGAGGCATCATCTTTTGTAAGCTTATTGGCTTTACCTAGAATCTCAGACAAATCGACCGTAGTTACCGTAATACCGTTTCGCTGCAGAATCTTTTCGGAATAGCGAACCGTATTAAAAGCCCCTGGCCGTGCACCGACAGCTCCGATCCTAACGTTTTTTAACCCCTTGACCACCCTACATACAGCAACGAAATCAATTAAATCTTGTTGAAACAATGCGTCGGTGGGAAAGGAAACATGTTGGCTTGTCAAGGAATACTTGATGCCGTATTGATACAGGTTGTTACAAACAGAAATTTTTCCACACCAAGAATCCCTACGATTGACGACATTCATCTTTGTCAATTCATCGGGATAGGCCTGTACCAAAATGGGAACGTTAAGATTGGCCAACTTTAATGTATCGGCCACTCCCTTCTCATCACCGAAATTAGGCAAGAGCACCAATACCCCTGAAATTTCCTCACTATGTTTCTTAAAAAGTTCGGCACATTTTTGGGCCTCCTTAAAAGTTTCTACCCCGCCAAGTTTAGTGTCGGTACTTTCTAATAAAACTGGCGTCAATTTTAATTTAGCAAATACATCAATAATCTCCGACCTTGCCTTTTCCACTAAACTATCAGGGAAAAAATCACGGTTCCCTATTATAACCCCTATACTAATATTCGATTTCGACCTGTTCATCCTTTCTTTATTTTTTCAATTAAAACGCTTAGGCCAAAATCACCTCTATTTCATTATCCTTAAAAACTTCCTGATCTTTTTCTTCCATTCCCGAATCTGTTATAATATAATCTATCATTGAAAGGGCGCCTAGACTTGCCAAAGCGCTCTTACCTATTTTAGTACTATCAGCTACCAAATACGTAATATCAGCAGCATCGATCATTGCCCTCTTAACCACCAAATCACTGATACTTGGGTAGGTCAGACCAGATTTCAAGGAAATACCCGCCGTTGCCAAAAACAACTTTTGAACATTCAGACCCTTAAAAAAATCAGCTGCTTTTTGCCCGGTCAACGACAGTGTAGGAGGCTTGAATTCACCTCCTGTCATAATAACTTCAATACCTGATTCAGTACCTAACATTAAGGCTATATTAAGGGCATTGGTAATAACCGTTAGGTTTTTATACCCAATCAATTTTTTGGCGATTTCGGTAGTTGTGCTCCCGGAATCCAGAATGACCGTATCGCCACTCTCAATAAATTCAAGGCATTTAATGGCAATAGCTTCTTTTAACTCTAAATTATCTTGCTGGACCAAAGAGAAGTTGCGTACTTGGTCCTCCATATTTTTAAGGTATGCGCCACCATGCTCCCTGACAATTAAACCCTTTTTTTCTAGTTTTTCTAAATCTTGACGAATGGTAACCTCAGTTATCTTGAAGAGTTTTGCCAAATCGGCAACCTTGGCCGAACCATCTTCTTTTAAGAGTTCGAGTATCTTTTCCTTACGTTGGTTTGCGAGCATATTTTTAAAAATGGGATTAATAGAAATCAAAGGTAAAACATTTCGTTTATTTATCTTTTTTTTCTTTTACTTTCTTTTATTTTCTTTTACATATATTTGTGTTTCATAAATCATAAATGCATGATTTCATCAATCCTTAAGGTTATCGATAAAAAACTGTGTCCATGACTTATACAAAGGTTTTATTGGTTCTGGGTATTATCGGAATGCTGGGAATCGGTGCTTTCTTTCTCCCTAAGGGTGCAGACCAAAAAATATCCAAGCCCCGGGTATTAATCAGTTCGGACATCGGAGGAACTGATCCCGATGATTTTCAATCTATGATACATTTATTGATGTATGCCGATCTTTTTCAAATCGAAGGACTGGTTTCTTCCCCTTTTGGGAACGGTCGTAAAAAGGACTTTCTGGATATGATCGACTTATATGAAAAAGATTTACCAGAATTAATAAAACATGCCCCAAGTTTACCTGATCCCGATTCCTTGAGGGCCGTTTGCAAACAGGGAACGATTCTCGAGGCACCTTACCAGGGCTTCTCTACCGCCACCGAAGGTTCGGACTGGATTATCAAATGTGCTACTAAACAAACCGACGAGCCCCTTTGGGTTTTAGTTTGGGGCGGTTTGGAAGATGTTGCGCAAGCTCTGCACGACGCACCGAAAATCAAAGAAAAAATCAAAGTCTATTGGATTGGAGGTCCCAATAAAAAATGGAGCATCAATGCCTATGCCTACATCGCCGAAAACCACCCTGACCTGTGGATGATCGAGGCAAACGCTACATACCGGGGTTGGTTTATGGACCCGGAATCCCCAAAAAACTTAAAAGGTAAAACCTATTACGATAACTTCATTCAAGGACGCGGAGCTATGGGGAAGAATTTTAAAAATCACTATGGGGGCGAAATAAAAATGGGAGACACCCCATCACTCGCCTATATAATGAATGGCGACCCTAACGAACCCACAGGAGAGAGCTGGGGTGGAAGTTTTACAGCTATCGACCGCAGTTCACGAGTAATTTTTGACGGCAATAGCACGTCAAACGATACAGTAGCGGCTTATGCGGAATTGAACTGGAAATTCAAAGGGCCCGATTTACGCATTGCTAAAGATTCGGTTTGTTTTACGCTGGAAATTTCGAATCAAATCTGGCCAGGATATTACCTTGGCAATGGAACCTATGGGGTGCGCTATTCCTCTAAGAAACCGGAAAAGGGCACTTATATTACAAAGAGTGCAATTCCTGAACTAGATGCTCAAACAGGACAATATATAAGTACTACCCCTTGGCCAGGGAAACCCACACCAGATGATTATCGGCTTGGCCCCAATTGGTATAGTGACAAAAAGGAGCCTGAGCTATACATCGGAGATCAACAAGGCGCAAAAACAGTTTCAAAACATCGGGAAGTCTTTTTATTGGATTGGGCGAAAAGGTGGCAATGGATTAGTAAATAAAAGAAGATGAAAATGAAAAACCTTATAGCCATAGTTGGCATACTTGCACTGACAATGACCACCGTTGCCCAAGAAAAGCCGAGAGTTTTTGTGCTAACCGACATAGAAAATGAGCCCGATGATGCCATGTCAATGGTGCGGTTTTTAGTGTATGCGAATCATTATGATATTGAAGGATTGGCCGCTACAACCTCCATCCATCAACAAAATAAGGTGGCAACATACCGCATTAAAGAAATTGTTGAAGCCTATGCCAAAGTTAGAGACAACTTGGAAAAACATGAATCAGGTTTTCCGACCGGTGCAAAAGTAAAGTCTTTAATTACCGAAGGATTACCAGAATATGGAATAGGCGCAGTTGGTGCGGAAAAAGATTCACCTGCTTCTGAACTATTGATAAAATCGGTTGACAAAAACGATTCACGACCCTTATGGGTAACAGCGTGGGGCGGCCCGAATGTATTGGCACAAGCATTATGGAAAGTAAGGGAAACCCGTTCAAAAAAAGAACTTAAAGAATTCGTTGACAAAATCAGGGTTTACACAATTTCAGATCAAGATGATAGCGGTCCATGGATCCGTAAAGAGTTTCCAGAATTGTTTTATATCGTTAGCCCGGGGTTTAATGCAGGAGGCGGTTATCATCACGCAACATGGAGTGGTATCAGTGGTGATTTTTTCCATGCTCGGTGCGATGGTGCCAATTTTAGTGTTGTTTCCAATGAATGGTTAGATCAAAACGTCCGAAGCAAAGGTCCTTTAGGAGCTGAGTACCCTTTATGGGAATATCTTATGGAAGGTGACACGCCTTCTTTTTTATCCTTAATCAACAATGGCTTAAATAATGCAGAACATCCAGAATGGGGCGGTTGGGGCGGTCGATATGAACACTACACCCCAAGAATGCAAAAATGGTTTCTACATCCAGAAAGCAGACCTATCTATTCTGATGCTGAAGACGAAGTTTTAGGTGTTGATGGGCGTTGGCATTCTGGTAACCACGAAACAATATGGCGCTGGAGGGAGGCTTTTCAAAATGATTTTTCCGCAAGAATGGATTGGACCATAAAGCCATATGACAATGCCAACCACCCGCCCAAGGTTAATCTCACTCATAAAAAAAATCTTATTGCAAAAAAAGGGGACAAAATACTTTTAAGTGCCCTAGGTTCTAAAGATCCCGATGCGGATGCGCTCTCATACCATTGGTTTTTTTATGAAGAAGCCGGCACATTTTCAGTCTCTAGCGCACGTAGTGGACAGCCTTTGGCCATTCAAAATTTTGACCAACCCGAAGCCTGGTTTACCGTTCCAAAGAGTAGAATCGGTGGTTCAGGGAAGGGAACCATGCATATTATTCTTGCGGTAACCGACCATGGCTCACCACGATTAACCCGATATGAACGGGTAATAGTTACAATTGAAGAATAACGATTTGTAAGATGACAAAACTTGTATTTATAAGCGTTATCATTCTGTTGTTCACGGCCCAGACAGAGGTAAAAAGTCAAAGCCAGAAACCGCGAATAATTGTGACCTCAGATGGTGAAATAGACGATGAATGCTCCATGGTTCGTTTTTTATTATATACCAATGAGTGGGATGTTGAGGGAATAATTACTTCTAGTTCACAATACCATTGGCACGGTCATAAATGGGCAGGCGACGATTGGATCGATCCATATTTAGATGCTTATGAAAAAGTATACCCTAACTTGTTACGACATGACAAGGGTTATCCCTCACCGGACTATTTGAGGTCAATTAACTACCTGGGAAATGTTGAAGCTGAAGGCGAAATGGATTCCATCACACCAGGATCTCAACATATCGTTAAAGTTCTTTTGGATGAATCGGATAACGATCCCATCTGGATTCAAGCGTGGGGTGGCACAAATACCATTGCGCGGGCATTGAAGTCAATCGAAGAAAAGCATCCCGAAAAGATGGAGAAAGTTGCTAAAAAACTTCGCTTTTTCTTTATATGGGAACAAGATAACACCTATCAATCTTATATCAAACCGCATTGGGGCAAATACAATATCCCAACAATAATCTGCGACCAGTTTTGGGCAGTTGCCTATCAATGGGACAAAGTGATGCCGAAAGACAAACTGCCCTATTTTAAAAGTGAGTGGATGAAATCGAATATTCTGGAAAACCATGGTCCGCTCTGCTCATTATACGAAGCCTATAAAGGCGGAGGGGATAACGAGGGGTTTCGAGCTGGTGATGCCAAAACCAAAGGTGATTTTAGGTCTGAAGGTGATTCTCCCGCATTCTTCCATATGATCGATACGGGATTGCGAAATTTGGAATCTCCCGGTTACGGGGGTTGGGGAGGTCGCTATAACAATGTTCGTGACAATACGTGGTTAGACCCTGTACCAGAAAAAGGTTACACCTACCCGGAAGGAAGGTGGTATACGGCAACCGCATGGGGTCGAAACTATATGCGCGACAGATATCCTAAAAATCAAGATTTAATGGAGGTATATTTCAAACCCATCACCCGATGGGCAGATGCCTTACAGAACGATTTTGCCGCCCGAGCCGATTGGTGCATTACATCCTTTGAGGAGGCGAACCACCCCCCCATTGTCAAACTGGATAATAATCTGGATATTACCGCAAAATCTGGAACTAAAATCAAGCTAAGTGCGAAAGGAACTTTTGATCCAGATGGTGATGAACTGAATTATTCCTGGTGGGAATATCAAGAAGCGGGTACCTATAGGGGTATTGTAGAAATTTTTGATTCAGATAAACCAAAGACCAACTTCATCATCCCTAAAGATGCCAAAACAGGCGATACCATCCATATGATTTGTGAAGTGACGGATAATGGCAAGCCAAAGCTTACCCGATACCAACGTACGATTATCACAATTAAATAATTACAGATGATAGGACACAATGGGATATCAAGCGGTAATATTGAAGTTAGGGAAATAAAGATGTTTCTCTTAGGTATAGCATTTCTCTTCGTTAGTACAGCTATGCAGGCTGGTTCGTACACTGATTCGCTCGCTACACACACCAATATGCCTTACGGTCGCGCTGCTGGAGAAGAGTTACTTCTAGATATATACGAACCTCAAGGAGAGGGACCGTTTCCTGTTGCTATTTACGTTCATGGTGGTGGCTGGACGGGAGGCGACAAAGCCAACCCTGATGATGCACCAGTACTCGAAATGCTGACCAAAGCAGGGTTCGCATGGTTCTCCATCAATTACCGCCTGGCTCCCGAACATCGGTGGCCCTCTTGTCTTGATGATGTTCAAACCGCTATCCGCTGGGTTAAGGCCAATGCTGCGAACTTTAAAGGAGACCCTTCCCGAATTGCACTCGTTGGCTATTCTGCAGGTGGACATTTAGCCAGTTTTGCGGCCACAGTTGTCGATGAAACTGTTCGCATTCAGGCCGTTGTTGGTTATGCGCCACTGACAGATTTTGTTCAAGAACTTCCCAAACGGGGAAATATTCTTGGAAGGGCACAACGTGGCCTCCTAAATCGCCCACAGGAATTGACCCTTGAATCCCTTGGCATGCTAAAAGCGTTATCGCCTATCAATTATATCCGGCCCGGACTTCCCCCATTTTTACTGATACATGGTGATACAGACCAATCCGTGCCCTATGAACAATCTCTTTTATTTCAAACAAAACTAAGAACTAACGGCGTTCGCTGTGACTTGATTACACTCCCCGGAGCGCCACACCGGCTAACCGAATGGAACAAGCACCTTCCCAACTATAGCGACCAAGTGATGGCCTGGCTGAAAGAAACCATTAATAGCCCACCCCGTTAAAACCAGAAAGAAAGTAACAGCAAAAGAAGATAGCACCATTATGAAAAAGATATTAGTTCTAGTATTAGTTAGTATGACTTTTTTTGTAACCGCTCAAACACCATGGCAAAAGGGAGCGTTGGAGGTCTCTTCAAATGGTCATTATATTCAACATACTGATGGCAGCCCTTTTCTGTGGATAGCGGATACCGGATGGGGTATGATTCAGCAACTCACCCGGGAGGAAATTGACATGTACCTTGATAATCGACAAAAACTTGGTTTTACGGTCATCCAAACCGTAGCATTCTGGTACCCACACGGAGGAGGAATGAAAATGGGACCACATAATGCTGCCAACACCTACGGATTTCGGCCATTTACCGGTAGCGAAAATATGCCAAATACCTCGGAACCCCTTGTAGTTTCAGGTGGAGGGCCAAATGCCCCGAACGATTATTGGGACCACCTAGACTATGTCGTTCAGGCCATTAAAAAAAGAGGGCTATATCTAGCCCTGCTGCCCTGCTGGGGACGTGCCTATATTACGCCACAGATGGGCGGGCCGCAACAAGAATTTTCCGAAGAAGAAGCCAAGGCCTACGGTGCCTTTTTAGGCAAACGATACCAAGACGAACCCAATATTATTTGGGTTCTCGGGGGCGATGCAAAAGCTCAAATTGATGGGTATGATAAGAACTCCCATTTTCAGAAATGGGATAAACGCAGCATATTTCGGGCCATGGCAGAAGGCATAGCACACGGCGTTACCGGTCAGCGACCAAAATGGAACGAAAAGCACCCTGCATGGGACAAGGTGTTAATAACCTTTCATCCCGATGGCGACGTGCCCGATAATTCGTCCAATTGGTTTCATTCAGATGAGTGGCTTTCTTCCAATGGCGTTGAAGTGTGGCGCGAACTTGATCAAATCTATCCAACAATGCTAGGTGATTACCAGTTGAAAGAACCTGTTAAACCAAGTCTTTTTTTAGAAGGCTCTTATGAATACGGTTCTTATCGCCATGTGTGTGGTTGGGTCACGCCCGTGAGGATTCGTCGGCAGTTTTATCAAACCTTCTTTGCCGGTGGCGCAGGTCATACCTATGGTGCCGGACCAATCTGGTCAATGCGGGGAAATGAGGGAGATTACAATTGTGGGTATACGTGGCAACAAGCTTTAGATTTTATTGGCGCAGCACAAATAACGAATGTGGGCAAAAAATTTCTAATAGACCACAAATGGCACGAATGGATACCTAACGGGAACATAATTTCAGCGATAGGAGAAGGCGAAAATTTAAAAACGGCAGTAATTACGGAATCGAACAATATCATAGTGGTCTACTTCTCCGATAATTCGACTAGTCGCGTAACGAATATGCTTACCATGGATGCCGAAGCCTATTGGCTTGACCCAAGAGACGGGGGAAAAGAGAAAATTCCCTCCTTTAAGAAAAGTGAATCAAGAGAAATGACACCGCCATCAAGTTGGGAAGATGCCCTATTAGTAATTCGAATCGACCAATAGAAGAGGCTAAGGCTTTTGAAGGATTCTACAAAATACAGTTAATTATGAAGCAAACGATTTTAACAATTGCATTGGTGTTAATGGGATTTAATATTTATGCCCAACAACTGGCGTTCCCTACAGCTGAAGGCTATGGGAAATATTCAAAAGGGGGACGTGGTGGTGTAGTCTATGAGGTAACAAATTTAAATGATAGCGGAGAGGGCAGTTTAAGAGCTGCGGTGGAAGCCTCCGAACCACGAACGGTCATCTTTAGATTGTCAGGAACAATTGAACTTGAAAGCCCTCTGAGAATAAAACATCCGTACATAACGATTGCTGGGCAAACCGCCCCGGGGGATGGAATCTGCATTAAAAAAAATCCACTGGTTATCGAAACCGACCATGTAATCATCCGGTTTTTAAGAATACGGTTAGGAAATGAATCGGGTGATGATTCAGACGCGGTTTCAAGCAGATATACCAAACATATTATTTTGGATCATCTTTCGGCGAGTTGGAGTGTTGATGAGACCATGTCAATCTACCATTGTGATAGTATCACTGTTCAATGGAGTATTATTTCAGAAAGCATGTTCAATTCAAACCACGTCAAAGGATCTCATGGATTTGGAGGAATCTGGGGGTCAAACCATAGCACTTATCACCATAATCTTCTCGCGCATCATAGTAGCCGCAACCCTCGAATGGCTTCTGGTTCGGGGTACACCGATTATAGAAATAACGTATTGTACAATTGGGGTTATAACAGTTGCTATGGAGGTGAAAATCATCAAGGAGACAATCCTAAATTTTCCTTTTCGAAATTTAATATAGTTGCCAATTACTACAAACCAGGCCCTGCAACGGAACCTGGTAAAATATCGTATCGCATTGCAAACCCTTCCTTTAGAAAAAAAACGTCAGACTTCGGGAAATGGTTTATTGCCCGTAATGTTGTAGAAGGAAATGAGGCGGTATCAGCCAATAACTGGAATGGAGGAGTGCAGCCGCAAGGTGGAGATACCAACATTCAATACGTTAAGTTAGAAAAATCATGGGCATCCATGCCCATTAACCAAGAAACAGCTGAAGAAGCCTTTAAATCCGTTCTCGAAAAAGCGGGTGCCATATTACCAAAGCGAGATCTCGTAGACACGCGTATTATTAAGGAAACCAGGGAAGGATCCGCAACCTTTGAAGGCAGCTCATACAAGCAACGAAAATCAGTAGCTGACAAAGCCAAAAAGACAGGAATAATAGACACCCCAATGGATGTTGGCGGATGGCCAATACTAAAAAGTACGCGAGCTCCAGTCGATACTGATCATGATGGTATGCCCGACAATTGGGAGAAGGAAAATAACCTTGACTCTAATAATGCGGCTGATAGAAACATAGTTGGCACTGATGGTTATACCATGTTGGAAAAATATTTGAATGCCATTAATTAAAACTGAGCCAATTGAACTTAGACCACGGTCATTGGTGTCTGTTGCATTACCACCATCGCTACTTACCTAAAGACAGACAGCTTCACACTCAATCTTTCTAAGCGCTCAAAAGTTGTAGTAATGTACACTGGCAACACAACTATTTCTGAATACGACAACCTAAAAAACGCACAAAAAATAACACCGGCAAAATAGAAGAAAATACGGTAAATATGTTGTTCTCCTATAGGCATAAACTGAATAGTTGATTGTGTTTCAACAACATTCGTTAATAAGTATTTTCTTACATTTTTATACTTTTTTTAGAATTATTCTGTTTAGTAAGAATTAGGTATCGATTTTTATAGTATCGATTTGAGAAAAATAATATAAGGCAACGAGCATGTCGAATATTTAAACAAAAAAAGTATGGCCCCAAAACTTAATTCAATCCTACTGGTTGATGATGACCCAGCCACGAATTTCGTACATCGATTCGTAATTAAAAAAACAAAACTGACGGAAAAAGTCACGGTTGTAGAAAATGGTAAAGAAGCATTGGATTATCTCCAATCTAACGATAATGAACCCAAGCCCAATATCATTTTTTTGGATATCAACATGCCAATTATGAACGGTTGGCAGTTTTTAGAAGAATATGAAAGATTGAACGCCAACACACAAGGTGACATTGTCTTGATAATGTTGACAACTTCATTAAACCCAGACGATTTAAGTAAAGCCAATACCTTTACAACAATTAATGGGTATCGTAATAAGCCATTGACTACTAAAATGATTGAAGAAATTGTTGAAGAATACTTTGTGCCAACTAAATAAAATTCTTGTTTTTACTTGCACATAAGATGCCCTTTTTTAGTAAGTATGTTGGTACAGTAGTACTATTATCCTACGGCTATTAAGAATCCTCACATAAAAATTTCAGATTTTTTTCTTGCCCTTGGTCGTTTTAGCTAATCACAACTTCTTTTTGATCTTTACTAAAAGTAAGGGTAGGCCAAAATTTATTTTTAAAATTATATGACCATCGAATTAAAGGCTATAAAGTCTAGAAATATTAAGTATATGAGCTTATCCGTATTGGCGATAAGTATAATCGTTATTGGTTTATGGCTGTTTAATATTCGAGCGATTTTGTCTATTATCCCTGGTGCGACACCCATGGAATATATTACTGCTCTTTCTTTCTTTCTGTTAAGTGTGGGGGTATTGGCCTCACAAAGAAAATCTACCCTTTTTTTAATCATTAATAGGGCCACTATTACTTGTGTTCTAATCCTTGCCCTGGTAACGATTGGCGAATATTTATTTGGTAATAACTTTGGTCTTAATATCTCATTTGTAAATGACACCTATGCTTTAAAATTTCCGGGGAGAATGTCTCTTGCGACGGCAATTTCGTTCTTTTTGGTAGGGATTTCAACTTGGGGAATGGATTCAAAATCCGAAAAAATAAAAAGATTTACCAATTTCATTTATTTCGCAGTTATATTACTAAATTTTGTTGCCATAATTCTCTATATACTAAATATCCCAGGGAATTATACCGGTTTTATGATCCCCATACCAATTCATACCTCCTTTATTCTATTTTGGTTTACAGGCTTTTTATCCTATAAAAATGCCACTGAAGATTTTAATACATTACTGTTTGGCAAATATGCGGGAAGCAAGCTAATAAGAACGGTGGTCCCCTATAATTTTACAGCGGTCATAGTTATGGGCTTAGGGTTTATATACCTAATTAATAACCATATAATAGTTTTCAATAGTGGCTTTGTTGTTTATACCATCATTGCAGTTTCGGTTTCAGTTATTCACGTTTTTGTGATAGCCATTCAATTGAACAATGCTGAGCATGAAAGAAACATGTATGAAAAAGCATTTCATGCTTCAACTAAAGAAATTGAGCAGTACAAAGTGGCTTTAGATAGTAGTTCTCTTGTTGATATTACAGATGCCAATGGTAAAATCATATCTGTTAATGATAAATTTTGCGAGGTATCTAATTATGACCGACATGAACTTATCGGAAAAACCCATAAAATCATTAATTCGGACCATCATTCAAAGGAGTTCTTTGCAGACTTATGGGGCCAAATTAAAAAAGGTGAAATATGGGCAGGAGGTATCAAAAATAGAACCAAGGAAGGTATATTTTATTGGGTACATACGGCAATCATACCCTTTAAGAATGAACTTGGAGAAATTTACCAGTTCTTGACCATTAGACAAGACATAACCAAACATACAACGTTAGCTGTTCAATATGAGAACCTTAAAGCAAAGAACAAAGAAATTGAACAATTTACCTATATAGCCTCCCACGATTTGCAAGAACCCTTGAGAACGGTAAGAAGCATGATCGACATTTTACAGGAACAGTATTCCGCTGAATTAGATGATGATGCCCGAATGTCCCTAAATTTCATGACAGAGGCGACCGATAGAATGAGCTCATTGATAAAAGGGCTTCTGGACTATTCTAGAATTGGTCGCGAAAAAGAACTGATCACTATTGATAGCAATGAGACGATTCGTGAAATAACCGATGACCTGACGGCTATAATAAAAAGAAAAAACACCGTAATTACAACGGATAAACTGCCGATTTTAAAAGCTTACGGCATAGAGATTCGCCTGCTGTTCCAGAATTTGATTAGCAATGCCATAAAATTTCAAAAAGAAGGGGCCACACCAAGAATTCACATATCGGCAAAAGAAGATACTAACTATTTCAAATTCTCAGTAAAAGACAATGGTATCGGTATTTCAGAAGAAGACAGCCGTAATGTTTTTGCCATTTTTAACCAACTCAATAAGCGAGATGCTTATGAGGGAACCGGTATTGGTCTCGCTCATTGTGAGAAGATAGTCCATTTGCACGGAGGCCAGATATGGGTGGACTCTAAAGAAAATGAAGGAAGCACATTTTACTTTACGATACTGAGAAATTTTATTTAATGCTTCAAAAAAATCGAATTATTAGAATGATTTATTTCGTTAATAAAAAATGAAACGCATTACAAAAAGCCTATAAAATATTGATAATTAAAGTATTAATAAATATACCCGTAATGCATTTAAGCTAAGTTTACTTTTAAGTTGTTTATGGTTAAGGTAAAGGCATATCCTCTACAAAGTCAGCGTCACATTAATAATGTTTTTACTTATAGTATGAAGAAGGCAGTCTTTAAAATTTATGTTGTTCCTATAGTTGTTAGTGATAAAAGCTGTTGAACAGTCATTAAATGAAATTTTCAAGTTTTTTTGTGTATCTGGTTGGCCTAGTAAATCACAACTTCTGTTTCATTTTCATTAAAAATAAGCGAAGGCCAAAATTTATTTTTTAAAAAAGTTATATGTCCATAGATATAAAGGCTACTAAGTCTAGAAATATTAAATATATGAGCTTATCCGCCTTGGCGATGAGTATCATCGTTATTGGTTTATGGCTGTTTAATATTCGAGCGATTCTCTATATTATCCCTGGTGTGACACCGATGGAATTTATTACTGCACTTTCTTTCTTTCTGTTAAGTGTGGGGGTATTGGCCGCACAAAGAAAATCCACTATTTTTTTAATCATAAATAGAGCCACTATTACTTGTGTTCTAATCATTGCCCTAGTAACGATTGGTCAAGATTTATTTGGTAATAACTTTGGTTTTAATACCTCATTTGTAAATGACACCTATGCTTTAAAATTTCCGGGGAGAATGTCTCTCGCGACGGCAATTTGTTTCTTTTTGGCAGGAATTTCAACTTGGGGAATGGATTCAAAATCCGAAAAAATAAAACGATTTACCAATTTCATTTATTTAGCAGTTATATTACTAAATTTCGTTACCGTAATTATCTTCATATTAAATATTCCAGGAAATGATGCCGGTTTTCTGATACCCATACCCATTCACACCTCTTTAGTTTTATTCTTGTATTCTGGCTATTTATTCCACAAAAATGCCACCGTAGGTCTGAACAGATTGGTATTGGGTAAATATGCGGGAAGCAGGGTAGTAAGAACGGTGGTTCCCTATAATTTTGCTGCCATTATGATTATGGGGCTTATATACTTATACCTAATTAATAATAATATAACTGATGCAAATACAGGTTTTATTATTTATTCCATCTTCGGGGTTTTTGCTGCCTGTGTTTACCCTTTTGTGATAGCCATTCAATTGAACCATTCACAATTTGACAAAAACACGTTTGAAAAAGCATTTCGTGCATCAATGCAAGAAACAAAGCAGTACAAAGAAGCGTTGGATGCTAGTTCTCTTGTTGATATCACTGATGCCAATGGCACTATTATTTCTGTTAATGATAAATTTTGTGAAACATCAAATTATGAACGAAACGAACTTATCGGAAATACCCATAAGTTCATTAATTCCGGCCACCATTCAAAAGAGTTCTTTGCTGAACTCTGGACAACAATTAAAAGTGGCGAGGTTTGGAGCGGAGGAATTAGAAATAAGACCAAGGACGGTGTATTTTATTGGGTACATACGGCAATCATACCCTTTATAAATGAGTTTGGAGAAATTTACCAGTTCTTGACCATTAGACAAGACATAACCAAACATACATTGTTGTCTACTCAATATGAGAGCCTTAAAGCAAAGAATAAGGAAATTGAACAATTTACATTTATTGCCTCCCATGATTTGCAAGAACCCTTGAGAACGGTAAGAAGCATGATCGACATTTTACAAGAAGAATACTCCCTTGAATTAGATGAAGATGCCCTAATGTCCCTAAATTTCATGACAGAGGCGACAGATAGAATGAGTTCATTGATAAAAGGGCTTCTAGACTACTCTAGAATTGGTCGCGAAAAAGAACTGATCACTATTGATAGCAATGAAACGGTTCGTGAAATAACCGATGACCTGGCGGCTATAATTAAAAGGAAAAACACCGTAATTACAACGGATAAACTGCCGATTTTAAAAGCTTACGGTATAGAGATTCGCCTGCTGTTCCAGAATTTGATTAGCAATGCCATAAAATTTCAAAAGGAAGGGGCCACTCCTAGAATTCACATATCGGCAAAAGAGGATACTAATTATTTCAAATTCTCAGTGAAAGACAATGGTATCGGTATTCCAGAAGAAGACAGTCGTAATGTTTTTGCCATTTTTCAACGTCTTAATAAGCGAGATGCTTATGAGGGTACCGGTATTGGTCTCGCTCATTGTGAAAAGATAGTCCATTTGCACGGAGGCGAGATATGGGTGGATTCTAAAGAAAATGAAGGAAGCACATTTAACTTTACGATACTGAAAAATTTTATTTAATGATCAAAATTTATTTTTTCTTCGAATTATAATTAAAGTGATGCTCTGCGTTAAGTAAAAATGGAACGTATTATAAAAAGCCAACAACATAAGGTTTAGGGAATCACAACTTCCTTTTAATCTTTATTAAAAATAGCGAAAGCCCAAAGTTTATTTTTAAAAATAAATAGTATGTCGATAGAATTAAAGGCAAAGAAGTCAAAAAACATTAAGAATATCAGCTTATCTGTATTGGCCATAAGTATAATTGTCATTAGCGGATGGTTATTTAATATACGCCCCATTTTAACTGTCATCCCTGGTGTTCCACCAATGGAATTTAGTACTGCGCTTTCTTTCTTTTTATCAAGTTTGGGAGTATTGGCCGCACAAAGAAAATCAACTCTTTTTTTAATTTTAAATAGGGCCACTATTAGTGGTGTTCTGATCATTGCCTTGGTAACGATTGGTCAATATTTTTTTGATTTTAATTTTAGTATTGACACCCTATTCATAAATAATACCTATGCTACAGCGTTTCCGGGAAAAATGTCTCTTGCTGCAGCAATTTGTTTCTTTTTATTAGGAATTTCAATATGGGGAATGTATTCAAAATCGGAAAAAATAAATGCAATTATCGAACTTGTTTTTCTTGCTATAATTTTAGTAAATGCGGCTGCCGTAATTATCTTCATTTTAAATATTATTGGAAATGATGCCGGTTTTCTGTTGCTCATACCAATTCACTCCTCTCTAATTTTATTCTGGTTTTCTAGTATTTTATCTCACAAAAATGCTGATAAAGCGTTTAATGATTTGCTTTTTAGCAACTATATAGGCAGCAAGTTAATGAGAACGTCCGGCCATTTTGTTTTTACATTGATTATGGTACAGGGCCTTGTACTATTATACCTCATTAATTACGATATAGTAGATGTGAATGCCGGAATTATTGTTTATTCCATCGTTGCAATTTTTCTTTCAATGAGCAACATTTTTACAGTGGCAATACGATTAAACAATGCAGAACAGGAAAAAGTAAAGTATGAGAATGCATTACATGCATCGATACAAGAAACAAAGCAGTACAAAGAAGCGTTGGATGCTAGTTCTCTTGTTGATATCACAGATGCCAATGGCACTATTATTTCTGTTAATGATAAATTTTGTGAAACATCAAATTATGAACGAAACGAACTTATCGGAAAAACACACCAAATCATAAATTCGGGCCACCATTCAAAGGAGTTCTTTACAGACTTATGGGGCCAAATTAAAAAAGGTGAAATATGGGCATAAAAATGAAGTAACATGACCCTATTTCACGAATATGCCTTTTTTGATGGATTAGCCGCCAACTGATCATCCGAACTTGGCTTGGTTTCAGAATTTTCCATTTCCAAAATCAGATTGGCAATCAGGGCGGTCCACCCCGTTTGATGTGAAGCTCCGAGCCCATTACCATTATCGCCATCAAAAAATTCATAAAAGAGATGATGGTCTTTAAAATCTTCGTTTTTTGAATACTTTTTTTGCGGACTATCGGCGTGATATTGGAATTTGCCTTCTGAATTTCGCTCAAACAAACGAATCAGTCTTTTAGTCAGCTCATTGGCGATTTCATTTAGGTTGATTTTATTTCCCGAACCGGTAGGGAATTCATACAGATAAGTATCCCCATAAAAGGAATAGTACTTGCGTAGTGATTGAATAATCAAATAGTTCAATGGCATCCAAATGGGCCCACGCCAGTTGGAATTACCCCCGAACATATTGGAGCGGCTCTCGCCTGGTTCATATTCAATTCTATGTTGCCCGTGATGTTCAAAGACAAACGGATTTTCTTTATGGTATTTACTAAGGGAACGAATTCCATAATCAGATAGAAACTCATCTTCGTCCAAAAGTCTTTTAAGCAAGTGCTCCAACCTAAAACCGCGCATGATTGAAAACAGATAATTCCCGTCTTCATTTTCTTCTTCGATACGTGAAATCAGTGATGCCAAGTCTGGGCGCGTTCTTACTATCGCGGCAGCCCTGTTTTTAAATTCCTTAAGGTTTTCAAAGAAGTCTTTATTGATAACTTCTACGGCAAACATCGGAATGATTCCCACCAACGACCGCACTTTCATCCGACTCATCACCCCACTTGACATTTCAACCACGTCATAATAAAAATTGTCGGTATCGTCCCAGAGCGAGATTTCTTTTTGTCCGATGTGATGCATGGCCCATGCAATATTCAGGAAGTGCCTGAAAAATTTTGAAGCAGCCTCTTCGTAGTTAGGATTGGTCTTTGCCAGTTCCAACGACATCTGAAACATGTTCAAGGTGAACATGGCCATCCAACTAGTGGCATCGGCCTGTTGCATTCTTGTGATACCCGGTGGCATATGATTTCGGTCAAAAACCCCTATGTTGTCCAATCCTAAAAAACCTCCTTCAAAAAGATCAGTGCCATGCTTGTCTTTCTGGTTGACCCACCAGGTAAAGTTAATAAGCAGCTTACGGAACGTTTTCTCCAAAAAATCGGTATCACCTTGCCCCTTTCGCTCTTTATCTTTCGTATACACATTCCAGACGGCCCAAGAATGCACCGGCGGATTAACATCGCTGAAATTCCACTCATAGGCCGGTATCTGCCCATTGGGGTGCATATAATTCTCTTTTAATACCAAAAGCAGCTGTTCTTTGGCAAATACGGGGTCTATTTCAACAAATGAAACCATATGGAAAGCCAAGTCCCAAGCGGCATACCATGGATACTCCCATTTATCGGGCATTGAGATGATATCTCTATTGGTAAGGTGCTGCCAACCAAAATTTCTCGCGTTTGCACGGTATGGCTTTTCCTCTCCCGGTCCTCCAAAAAGCCATTTGAACACATCGTTATAATAGAATTGCTTGGTCCATAAAAGTCCCGAAAATGCACTCTTGGCGATTTGCTGATGAGCTTCCGGTAAATCCTTTTTTATCACAGCACCATAAAATTCTTCGCATTCCTTGATTCTTCGGTCGAACACATTGTCAAATTCGGTCCATGGATTCTTCAACTTGTTTTTGCTGAGTCGCACTTTTATAATCTTCTCCTCCCCTTTCTTTAGTCTGAATTTGTGCCATGAGGCCATTTTGGATCCACTCTTTTTTGGGTTAACACTGCTCTTACCCGACACCACATGGTCATTGATGCCGTCTTTTACATACTCAACTTTATTGGGCACCCCATAAATACGATTGTTATTCGTCTCATTCTCGCAAAAAAGCTGCGCTCCATTTTCATGGTAAAGAAAATGAGTGCCGTTACGAACACTTTTTGCTTTTACACAACTCTCTGAAACCGATTGCACTTTTGGTCGGGAAAACCGCTTGTTATGTTTCCAGAAATTTCGAAACCAGAGATGGGGAAGAATGTGAATATCTGCTGCTTTGCTACCACGGTTCACAACGGTGACCTTCATTAGAATATCGTCTATATCGGCCTTCGCATATTCAATATAACAATCAAAATAGGCGTTGTTCTTAAAACAATCGGTATCAAGCAGCTCATACTCGGGTAGCTCACGGCCACGCTGGTTCATTTCTACCAATTTGTCATACGGAAATGCCGCATGCGGGTATTTATACAGGTACTTGCAATAGGAATGTGTAGGGGTAGAAACCTGATGAAAATAGAGCTCCTTTACATCTTCTCCGTGGTTCCCCTGATTGTTGGTCAGACCAAAGAGTCGTTCTTTTAGCATGGAATCCTTTCCATTCCAAAAGGCCGGTGCCAGACACAATATCTCTTTGGAGTCACAGAAACCTGCTATACCCTCTTCACCCCATCTATAGGCATTACTCCTGGCTTTTTCATGGTCTACAAACTCCCATGCATGGCCATATTCGCTATAATCTTCACGCACCGTTCCCCATTGCCTCTCTGCTAGGTAAGGACCCCATTTTTTCCAGTTGGTATTATTACCTGAAATTGACAGCCTGTCGCTTTCCTTATTCTTTGTAGCCATTTTGTAACGGTTTGATAGATTGCTATTTGTAAAAGTCTAAGCTCTGACAAACAAATTCGAAATTCAGAGTGTTGGTCTGACTCCCAGTAAAAGTTTCTTAAATTTTTCTTAAATACCACTAAAATAAGGGCTTATAGACAAAATTGGATCAATAACCAATTAGAATTGTTTCATCGGCAGTATTGATTAAATCTTTTTATGACATCCCAAAAAAACATTCTATAAATTGAGGAACCCTTATCTTGTTAAAAAGGAAAAAGGCCATAAAATCCGGGTGCCACAGTTGAATATCGATTTGTTTTATTCCATGAGCCCTTGAGAAATTCAATTCATGACTGTTGTCGGCACAGCGGTAGTAAATCGGTTTTTAAGTTACTGCCGACCATCGATTTGCCATAAAATACTTGGGCGCTTCTGGTCATGGGGGTTGGAAGCTTTTACCGACCATTTTTTACTCAGCTTCAAAACGGTAGAATTTTTACTGTTCAGATTAGTTACAATCTTCGCATAAACACAGCAATTGATTTTGATTCCTGATTCGGATTAACGGAGAAGTAATGTGTTGTACCTATTTTGTACCCACTAAAAAGAAAAAGCCTCTCGATTTCTCGAAAGGCCTGTCTTTGTTGGCGGTCCGGACGGGACTCAAATTTTTCAGAAAAACGTCCTGTTTCAAGGGCCTACCAAAGCCTCGCTTTTTGGGGGCACCGGCAGAATCGCTTTTTAATACATATTTAACACTTTGCGGAATGTACAGATCCTATTATAGGTAAGGAAATGGAAAAATCTTGTGTTCCATAAAAGGTATATTATCGAGAGTACTATAATAAGACCAAGAATAGGACTTATAATGGAAAGGCTTCCTTCCTATTTTAGAACAGTCTCATTAAGTGCCGGTTCTATGCACCATTCAAGTGTTTGTAGGCTATCTAAAAATTTTGGTGCTAGGGATTAATTCTGAGCTTTTGTGAAACCACCCCTTTCTAAAAATAGGCTACCAGAGCCAAAATCCCATTATATGAAATCACACAGGCAAATAAAAGCGCTGTTGCCAATCCAATATTAATCCAAATACTGGTTTTGTGATTTTTCATTATTTTCTTGTTGTTGATAAGCAAAAGTATTCCCACAATCACAATGGGGAGAACAAATACATTGAAGACCTGGGATACGATTTGCATCTCTATCGGATTAGCCCCAAAAATTGGAACTATCAAAGCGAATAAGCAGGCAAAAAACGTTATTATCCGGAACTGTTTTGAACTTGTATCCAACTCCCCCGATTGATAGTCAGCAACAAGAATCGGAGCAATCAACAAGCATGGGAAAATTGAGGATAAACCTGCGCTCAATGTTCCAAAGAAGAAAAGTGTCAAGGCAAATTTGCCAGCTACAGGTTCAAGGGTGTTTACCATATCCAAAACTTTTGTAACGGGTTGCCCCTGATGGAACAAAGCCCCACTAGCTACTGCCATTACAGAAGCACTTATAACGAATACGAGAATGGCGGCTATAATTGCATCTTTCTTTTGTTGCTTTAGGTTTTTAATTGTCCATCCTTTTCCTTTTACGAAAAGCGGTCTCGACAAAAAGGTGGCCGCGGCCATCGTGGTACCTACAAAGGCAGCGACCATCATCTGACCTCCTTCTACTTTAGGAACAGATGGAACCAAGCCTTGCAAAACTTCTAGCGGTAAGGGATAGACCATAAACAGGGATATTATGAAGGAAAGTCCCATTATGGTTACGAATATCACCAATATTTTTTCGAAGAAGGTGTACTTTCCGACCAGCAACAAGGCATACATAATGGCGATTACCACGATGGCAACGATGAGAACTGTTTCGTATCGAAAACCTTCAAGTTGCGGAAAATAAATGAGGAAAATTTCATAAATGATATTTGCTGAAATGCCCAATATGCCCATCAGCGAATTCCATTGTCCGAATGAAATACCAATAATAATCAAAATAGCAATGATTTTTCCTCCTTTAATGTGTCTCTTAAAACTATATAATGCTGTTTCTCCAGAAATTAGGGCATAGTTGCCATAGGCATACATCAACAGTCCGGAAAAAATACAACTCAGTAAAAGCACCCATAACAATTGCATTCCGTAAGTGCTCCCAGCTACGATCATCGATGTTACGCTTCCCGTACCAATAGTATAGCCGATAGCAAATATTCCAGGGCCAAATGCAAGCACGGCAGCAAGTACCATGTTTAAAATCGAACGATTTGCTTTTTGTGCTTCCATACGATTAGTTTCTCAATTTTGAGATTTTTTCTAGCGTCTCCCGAACCGTATTTTCTAATCCTTTAAAATCTTTATTGGCCAAGATTTCCTTACTAATGAGTTTTGAGCCCATGCCTACACAGGTAACCCCGGCATCGAACCACCCTCTGAGGTTAGCTTCATCGGTACTTACTCCACCCGTTGGCATTATGCTTGTCCAAGGTTGCGGACCTTTGATTCCTTTTACGAACCCAGGTCCGTAAAGATCACCGGGAAACAACTTTACGATTTCGCATCCGAGTTCTTCGGCTTTATTGATTTCGGTCAGGGAACCACAGCCTGGAGACCATAATACTTTTCTGCGGTTACAGACGATTGCAATATCTTCCCTCAATGAAGGGGTTACGATAAAATTGGCACCCATCTGCATAAAAAGTGATGCAGCAGCCGCATCGGTAATCGAGCCTACGCCCATGATCATACCGGGAAGTTCTTTAATGGCATATTTGTTCAATTCGGAAAACACTTCGAAAGCAAAATCGCCCCGAGCGGTAAATTCCATGAGCCTTGCCCCACCGTCATAACATGCTTTGAGTACTTTTTTTCCCAATGTGATATCGGGATGGTAAAATAAAGGAACCATTCCGTTTTCCTTCATTACCGAAGCTACTTCTATGCGTGAAAATTGTGCCATTATAATATTATTATTCTGTTAGTATTTTATTGAAATCATATTCCGAAGGATTTTTCAAATAACGCTTTGCAGCATCATAATCTGCTTCACTCAAATAATATAGATTTTGAAAGCATAGTTTTACAAATTCGGAATTAATATTTACCAAACGTGGGGCTATTTTTCCATCTTTATCTTGAATATCAGATAAAAAGAGGGGCGTCACCTCTCCTCTCGAATTGGCGGTTACCATGCAACCACTTTTTCCTTCGTCGAAAAGTTTTTTTACTCCAAGACCCAAAAGCGTACACAGGGTCAAGTCAAAGCCGATAGGTCGACAACATCTCAATTCGTAGCCCAGTTCAACAGGCCTGCTTTTGATATCGATGCCCAGCTCCTTAAGTTTTTGTTGAACGAGCATGTTAAATATGTGAGCCTTACTGACATTCCCCAGTTCAGGGTGCCCATGGTCGTCGTATGTAAAATTAATTCCACATTTATCCAACTCCGAATCGGACATATTATGAAATACCCCTTCGCTAATCAAAGCTACGCCATAATTAATGTTCTCGATTTTTCTTTTGATCATGGAGGAAATGACCATGCGAACCACCTTATCAAAAGTGATATTCGTGCTTTCGAACATTTCTGGAATGACCATCATCGGAAAATGACAGCTTGCAGCAATGCCAAATGCCAAATGACCCGCTGATCGCCCCATGGTCGACATCACAAACCAATTTTGACTGGTGCGGGCATCTTCATACGTAGTATTTCCGATGCGCACCCCTTCGTCTTTGGCCGAATGGAACCCGAAAGTCGGATTTCTATCGGGTAAGGGAAGGTCATTATCAATGGTTTTAGGAACATGGATGTTGGAGATGGAAATTCCTTCTTTTTTCAGGTATCCAGTAATTCTGTTGGCCGTAGAAGCGGTATCATCACCGCCAATACTGACCAACAGTTTTACATTATTTTCTAGAAAAAGGGAAGTGTTCAACTTTTCATCTTTCGGTTTGAACCGGCTCATGATCAAGGTCGAACCGCCTCTGCTGAATATGCGGTCGGCATGAAAAAAATCGAACTCCTTGATTTCCGGAGTTTCACTAAAAATCCCCTTAAAACCTTCATGTAGGCCCAGCACCCGATAACCGTCTTTTAAAAATGCTTTGGCGACGGTACTGATAACGGAATTTATACCCGGCGCGGGACCGCCGCCACAAAGAATCAATATGGATTTCTGATTTGACATTATTTCAAATTTCACATTAGTTATCTACTTTGTACTCAGTACTACATACTAAAAACTATCGTGCCACCCTACCGGAAGCATCGCCCCCCATGAGTTTCGCCACCTCGTCGACGGTCACCAGGTTGGCATCGCCCTTGATGGTGTGCTTCAGACAAGAGGCCGCCACGGCAAAGTCGAGCGCGTTCTGGTCGTCGTCGGGGTATTGCAGCAGGCCGTAGATCAGGCCGCCCATAAAGGAATCGCCCCCGCCTACGCGGTCGACGATATCGGTGATCTGGTACTGCCGGGTCTCGTACATCTTCTCGCCGTCGTAAAGTACGCCGGCCCAGGTATTGTGCGATGCTGAAATGGACCCCCTCAAGGTGGTGATCACCTTTTTCGCCTTCGGGAACTTTTTCATCATCTGCTTGCAGACCGATAGAAAGGCCTCGGCCTTTACCTCGCTGCCGTGCTTGTGCACGTCAAGGCCCTCGGGATGGATCCCGAAATGTTT
>NZ_FNGV01000013.1 GCF_900103215.1 Kriegella aquimaris | reverse complement strand
TTAATGCCTTTATGAGAAGAGGAAATAATGGGCTGATTATTGGGCTTATTCTTTTTGGAATATTTATGGTCTATTTTTCGTTCGATCTTTATGAAACCTATGAAATCCTATGGTTGGCGTTGCTTCCGATATGGTTTTCCGTTATTTTAGTCTTTGTTATTTTGGTATCGGATGCTTATAAAAAGAAAGTGAAGTATCAAAATAGAAGTTCACGAATGAAACTTGTCGGTCTGAACCTGGACTTCAACGAAAGAATATTAAGAAAAATCTATAACGCGTTGATTCGCTATGAACTCTTGGACGAGAACTTGACGAGCTTCAAAAATTTTTATGAAGTCATGGTGCTCGATTTTGACATCCACGATTCGGTGCTGCATTTTAACTGTACCCAACCGCAATTAAAATATATTCTCGATAAGTTTAAACAACTTAAAAAGGGGATTAGCTTAAAATCCTTTGAGAGATCCCAAAAAATTTACCACAAAGGAAACTTGATGTCTGCCGAGATACTTTCAAAAAAGTACAATGAGTTTCCTCCCAATCATGAATTTGAACGACGGATAGATTCATTCTTCGATTTCTTGGGGGATATTTAAATATTTTATGGGGTAGATTTCCCCTTTTTCTTCTTTTCACGCGCTTGCATCTTCTTTCTTTGCTTCGAACATTTGTAACACGGGTAGACCGCATTGCGGTTATTTTAAAGCGAGAATTATGGAAATAGAAAATGACATGGTAGATCTCTTAAGGGATATCAAGGGGCTACTATCCCATCAAAAGAAAGTAATGAACGTAGATGACCTTGTGGCCTATACGGGGTTCTCAAAAAGCAAGATCTATAAGTTGACCCAGTTGAAATTGATTCCCATGGGCGGCAACAAACACATCCGACAAAAATTCTTTGACAAGGAGGTTATCGATGCCTGGCTAATGGGCGAACCCAATCTATCGGAAGACTATTTGGAAATGGAATTCGATAAACAACTTTCCAGAAATAAGTAACATTATTTAAGAACAGGATTTGAGATTTTAGTCAATAAAATATTAGAGAAGAAGTATAAAAGGATGAAAAACGGATATCGAAATCATTACCCAATGAATTACGTATGAGTAAGAATTCAAGATGTGTCATTGTCATGACAAATCTTGCTTTTGTTCCCGATGGTCACAAAAGGCCACACGTTATAAATTGGCCATTGATATATGATTTAAAAAAACGTCTTGGTTGGATAAAAATTAATAGAATCTATTTCCACAATAGTAAAAATACCGGAAGTGAAAAAGGAGTTCGTACAGTTCAGATGTTCCATCTATGAGAAGAAACTGCTCAGGGTCAAGGCCAAAAAGAGCGGACTTTCCATCAGTGAATATTGTCGCCGTGCCGCTTTTAACGATCGGATCATCGAACGACTTTCAGAGGAACAGATCGAAACCTACAAAATGCTCTTGAAGTACCAGAACAATTTTAAGCTCATCGGGAATATGTTCAAAAAACGGAACCCAAGATTGACAGCGGAAGTGACCCAACTTGCCAGCGAGATACGACAGCACCTTTTAAACTTTAGGAGATGATCGGCATGGGAAAATCCATATCGCATACAGGGGCTTCCATGGGCTATGGACTGAGCGAGGAGAAAAATCCTGTGATCGTTTGTAGCCAGCATGTGGCCGGGGAGACCCCAAAGGAGATTACCCAAGAGTTTAAGATCATCCAACAACAGAACCACCTTTGCCGGAAAAATACCTTGAGTTTTGTTTTGAGTCCTACCATTAAGGATGGAAAGGAACTTACGAACGAAGGGCTCAATGAAATCACCGAACGCTTTGTAAGGGAAATGAAGCTCCAGGAGAACCAGGCCATTGCCTTTGTACACCGGAACAAGGCGCATGTCCATATCCATCTGTACGTGAACCGCATCAACTTTCAGGGCAAGGCCTACAAGGACAGCTTTATCGGGAAACGGAGCCAACAGGTGGCCGAAAGGGTGGCAAAGCAGATGGGGTTGACCACGGTCAGGGAGGTACAACAACAAAAACTCGACAAGGTGAAGGACATCAGGGCAGAGATCAAACGGCTCCATGAAAAGGTCATCAATGAAATGAGACCGAAGGATTTTGACCAATACATCAAATACATGGAACAAAAGGATGTCGAGGTCCTCCCGAGCATCAACAAACAGAACCGGCTTCAAGGCTTTCGTTTTGCCTACAACGGAGAGAACCTGAAAGGAAGCGAGGTACACCGTTCCATGTCGATGGGCAGAATTGCGGAGCGTATAGGCTTCGATAAGAGTGCGACAAAGAAAATAGCCAAGTACAATACTTTAAAAGTGCTGGGCAAGACCGTGGGAATAACGCCGAACTTGGCGGCGAACATCGCGAAAAAGGCCATCAAACTGGCCGTCAAAAAATCGATCGGATTAGGAATGCAAATATAGGATTATGGCAAAATTGGATGAAATTATGGAAGTGCTGACTCAAGAAATATCGGGGTTCAACGCCTCCATGGATAAATTGACGGAACTTTCAAAAAAACTTAATAATGTAAAGGTACAGGCGGATTCAAGTATGATAGAAGCTTACCTAAAGGACTTTTTAAGGTTACAACAAAGAAAAGAGGATTCCAGTGAGAAGCGAACGCAGGAAATACTAACTACTGTCAAAAAAGCGAGATTAATGCCTAAATTGGAGGGGATTGTGCTGTACATTTTCCTGTGCATGAATACTATCGCTTTCAGTTACCTTGGCTATTATTTTATCCAATTCGAAGATAAAAAGGAAGCTGCATTTATTATGGGCAAGGAGGCGGGAATGGACACATTACGAAGCTATTTTAATGACCATCCAATAGTCTACAAGGATTTCGTGAGGTGGGCCAGAAAAAAAGATAGCGTTTCAAATCAAAAGTAGGGGTGCGCCCTATCCGGTTTTTGTTTAACGCTTATCTGCCGGAACACTACAAAAACCGGACAGGATCCACGCGCAAAGTTTTGGGTAAGATTTTGGGGACACCTTTCTAAAAAACTATTTTCTTTATATGATAGTTGGCACTAATTCGTTATTTCAACAAAAATTCTCCTGTAAAATACTGCTGTTTTTTTTCAGGTAATGTATGAAAACCAACCGCTTGCATGTCCCGGAGGAGTCGCTCAAGCTCAAATATTCGATAAAAACTTTGTCCACCTACTGTTTCCATTGCTTTATTGACAACTTCTGTGCAAGCATTTGCTATCAATGTCTTTCTAGTCAACATTTCAACACCTATTCTTTCGTCAGCCTGAAAAGCTAAATTATTTGCTATTTCAATCATATCCTTATGTAGCACTTGGGCTAACGTTAGGCTATTATAAGTTTCCCCAAGCAAGAAAGTAGTGTCAACTGGTCTTGTTTGTTTCGCTTTTGATTTTTCTAAAGTAATTTTCATAGCCTTTTTTGCAATCCCTACATACGGAGCCATTATTAAGGGCAATGCTACGGTTAATACCACATTCCAAAACAGAGGGAATTCGCCTTTTGCTCTTTTCATCACTATGGAGTCTTCTGAAATAAATACATTATCAAGAATCACAGTCTGTGAACCTGTTCCACGCATTCCCAACGTCTGCCAATCATCCATTAGTTTTAGCCCCTCAGATTTCATAGACACTGTAAAATGTAGTACCTGCCATCCCTCTTCTGGATCATTATAAGGTATGCTGGTCACCAAGAGATCTCCTATTGCAGATTGACTCGCAAATTGTTTTGTTGCAGAAACCCAGTAACCATTGTCGGCTTTTATCATGGTACCATTGGAAGATAGCCAGTCACGTGCACCAGTACTGACCAACACCAGGTTTTTATCCACTACCTCTCTTAAGAATTCTTCACCTGTGCCTTGGTGTTTATATTTCCAGATATTGGCCGCAAGAAGGTGTTGGTGCATGGACAATGCTAATGCCGTAGAAGGGCAATACTGCCCTATTTTAACCAATATGGCACACATATCGGTAAAGGAAACTCCGGCACCTCCCAATTCTTTGGGTATCATGGCAGTTAGATATCCTTGTTTTTTCAATAACTGATAATTATCGGCTACAAAAGTCTCGGCCTGATCATGGGCAATTCCATTTGCAGACAACTGGTGCCCAAGCTGGTCTATTAAATCTAACCATTGATTTGAAGGGGTTTCATTTACCTTGTTTTCATGACTATACATAATACGGCTGAAATTTTTTTATGACACCTCTCAAACAGATAGTTGCGCTTTTTGAAATTTTAAAGGGGTAATACCATTCTCGTTTTTGAATACTCTTGCAAAATGCGCAGGACTTTCAAAACCACTATCGAAAGCTACCTCATATACTTTTTGATTGGTATTCTCCAATAATCGTTTCGCATGGAGAAGCCTTTTTTTAGTAAGCCATTTCCCTGGTGATGTTCCATAAACACTATAAAAGTCCCGATTAAAAGTACTTAAGCTTCTGTGCGAAAGTCTAGCAAATTCTTCTAGGGATAAATTGTAAATAAAATTGGATTCCATTATGTTCTTAACCGATGGTTTAACTTCTTGGGCAATCTGTTTGAAATAGCTCCCGATTTCAGGGTTATAAGGCAGTGAAAGAATATTGACTAATAATTCTTGGAATTTAATTT
Organism: Kriegella aquimaris; assembly: GCF_900103215.1. Lineage (GTDB taxonomy): Bacteria > Bacteroidota > Bacteroidia > Flavobacteriales > Flavobacteriaceae > Kriegella > Kriegella aquimaris. The sequence continues at coordinate 158,476 of NZ_FNGV01000013.1, read as the reverse complement.
CCATCAAATACTTTGAAGGCATTTCTTGATTAAAAAAATAATCTAACATTGAAGTAAAATAGGTACTTAACGTTCTATCCATTTTCAGAGGAATGGCACTATCACTTTGAAAAGTACTTTTTTGATTGGCACCTATTTCAGGTTTTTGTGACATAAAATCCCTGACATAAGAATCGGGAATAAAGATTACCATGGCGCAAAAATCCGAGTCAAAATACTTTTCAATAATATTTGCTCCCTTCTTCACAAAAAGCACCTCATTGGCATTCACCATATAGCTATGCTCTAGCGTTCGCCATTTCTTTTTACCCTCTAGCACATAAATAAAATAATTTAGATGGTTCCAAGTAGTGAATATAGATTTCTCCTGCATACATCGATACTCCGAAAACATTAGTGACGACACTTCAATTTTTCTGAACGTAGGGGTGCTTTTTGCGATGTCGTAACCGTTACCCATTATTTTTATGTAAATTTTTTATCCTTTGTAAAGTACAGTTTTTTTAAGAGAATGAGCCTATTAAAGACATCTCGGGCAATAATCGACCATTTATCTTACTAAATTGATCAAATGTCTCTTTTTTAAATAGGTGTTCATTTAGGTGCTCTTTCAGAGTAGTGTATAGCAAACGGATTGCTAATCGATTTCTGCAGGTTTTAAAATCAGGTCGTTGTCAGATGCCAATTTGGCGAATTCCTCTGCACTCATGGCATTAGACGGTTCTTTTCCCGGCGCTACCCCTACTTTTTTGAAAAAATCCAACAACCCATGTTTGGCATTTGGAACAGTGGCAAATACCAGTTTTAATGGTTCATTACCCGTATTCTGGAACGAATGCCATTCTCCCGGTGCCGTATACCATACGTAGCCTTCTTTAACAACTGTTTCTTTTCGCTCATCGTTCTCATAACTTATTACGATACCCGTTCCTGAAAGAAAATAAGCAATCTCTTCCGTTTTATTATGCTTGTGTTCTGGCAAGGCTCCACCTACACCCAACTCGTATTTTGAAAAACCTGAAGAAGCATCGGGGTGACTTTCAGGATCCATATAAATTTGTAGCAGTCCTCCAGACCCAAGTTTGTCTGCGCTCTCTGGAAATATCCATAATTGTCGAGCCTCCTCTGGCTTTACTATTCTTTTACTAGGGTTTGAATGCGTTATATTATCGTGACTATGAGATTCTTCTTTTTCGTCGGGAGAAAGTGCTGCTATTGGATCTTCTTTTTTCTCAGATTTATCCCCATTTTCACCACAACCTTGAACCATGGTAAATAATAGGGTTAAGGCAGCTAATTTCATTAGTTTAAGGTTTTTTTCTTTAAGCATAGTTAAAATATTTATCATTATTATTGGTCTACTACTATTGTACGAATCAAAACTAGCGAGAATAAATGTACTTTAACTGACTAGGACCTTCAATAAATTGACCGAGTGTGTCAAAATGATAATTTTGAAAGAATAAAACTCATTTAATAATTGCTGAATAACAATTAAGACGAAAGAAAACCACGCTTTAATCAAATTTTTTAGCAGTACTTTTGGAACAGTATTTGTAGCTTCACGCTTATCTGCCGGAACTAAAAAAACCGGACGGGATCCACGCGAAATGTTTTTCGGTAAGATTTGGAGTTTAAATACTCTGTTTCAGAAAATGAAACTAATTTTTGGTGATATTTATTAGTTTGGTGCAGCTTCGCTATACCTGGCCGTAGAATAATTACCGTAGGAGTCAAAACTAACGACTTCAATCAAATAATTCTTACCGGGAATAGTTGCAATAGGTCCGAATGCTGATTCCGTAATATCCGATTGTTCCACTATGGTTTCTTCATCTTCTTTAACAATAAGGTCGTATGATAAGGTGTCTCCATCTTCATCGTTGCCCACCCATGAAATGGTCATCTCTGAATTGGTCGTATCAAAATCCACGGTTATTTGAGCGGTATAAGGCACAAAATTCCCTATCGGTGTCCCGGGCGTGGTAAAAGAAAAGGTGTCACTTTTCATTTCCCCTACTGTATTTTTTGATGTTACGGTCCAAACATATAATTTTCCTTTATCAAGAAGCACCTTGGTATCTGTTCTATCAACTGTAATACTTTTAACTAAAGTATCGGATTCAAAAACCTCCAAAAGGTAATTCTCGGTGTGGGCCGCCAGTGACCAGCTAAAAAATACCAATGCTTTTTCAGGTTCGTTCTCTATGTTCTCAAACTCAGAACAGGTATCACCATTGACAGGAACTAACACGTCGGCTTTTTCAGGTGATTTAGGTTCTTCCTCTAGTGGGGTTTTTGCCGTTTCACCTTCTGAAGGGGGCAATTTTGTACAAGCGGCCAACAATCCAAAAAGGACTAGCATTAAAACCGTGGATTTCTTGTGAAAAAGCTTCATTTTTTTATTACTTTAAAAGTTTCGGTTGTCCCTTTTGATCTTAAATGCACGATATAAAGACCTGAAGCATAACCGGTAAGGTCAATAGATTTGCTTTTTAGGCTTTCTGTCTTTTTGTGTAATAAAAGCTTTCCGGACTGGTTGTAAACGAATACCTCGGTACCCGGCTCCTCGTTTACCATGTATATGTTGTTCGATGAAAAGGTGGGGTAGAGCATGGCCTTATCAGTCAGTAAAACGGTATCTTCTAATTTACCTTGACAATCGCTTTTACCCGAAATCAAGATTTTATTATCGGTCTTTAAATCATACAATTTAATCTCTCTTTCTGAAGTAGAATCAAACAAGAAGGTTTCGATGTTTCCGTTAAACGCTACCGTATATTCCTTACTTCCTGATACTTTAAACGAAGAAAGCTCACCACTATTCAAGTATCTGAACTGGCTGGGATAGATAGAAAAACTTTATATCAGATAGAAAAGGGTAACAAGTGTTAGTATTGGTGCATATTTTAATGTGTTGAGAACTTTGAGATTGCAGGATGATTTTTTGAAGTTGGTAGCGGACGATGGATTTGGTAGAAAACTCCAAGATTTGACTTTATAACTAAATTCAATATATGTCGATAAAAATTGATAATTTCGACATATAATTGTATTGTGTCGATATCATCGACATATTGATATACATATGTCGAAATCATGTACAACCCAAAAGAACCCTATAACAATTTACCCTTAGTACCACCAAAAGGGGAACTTGAAACCAAGAAGGTGTTGAAGCAAGCAATCGCTGCTACAAGAGTTTTGGCCGAGTTAAAGGGTAGGGCCGATGAAATTCCCAACCAATCTATATTGGGCAATGCAATTACCTTACAGGAAGCAAAAGACAGTTCCGAGATTGAAAATATAGTTACTACCCAAGATAATTTGTACCGGGCGTTTACCTCCAAAACCAATACGACAGATGCGCAAACCAAGGAGGTTTTGAGGTATCGACAAGCCCTATGGGAAGGTTACAACAACTTGGATAAAAGACCACTTTCAACAAATACATTTGTTTCCATTGTACGGACAATCAAAGAGAACAACGCCGGTATACGAAAAACAACAGGTACTCGAATAACGAGCAACAATAAAACGATATATACACCACCGGAGGGCGAAACAATCATAAGGGACTTGTTAAAGAATTTAGAAGATTTTATCCATTCGGAAAATGATCTGGATGATTTGGTGCGATTGGCGGTAATGCATTACCAGTTTGAGGCTATACATCCATTTCCGGATGGTAACGGAAGAACCGGACTTATTTTGAATATGCTCTACATGGTTGATAAAGGTTTGTTGGATACCCCGATCCTCTATTTGAGCAGATATATCATACAAAACAAAAATCAATATTATAAAAGGTTAAAAGCAGTTACAGAAAAACAAGATTGGGAAGGATGGCTTTTATATATGCTAAAAGGAGTCGAAGAAACGGCCATTTATACGTTACAGAAGATAAATGCCATCAATTCGCTAATGCAGGAAACCATCTCATTGGCTAAGGAGAAGTTACCCTCTCGTGTGTATTCAAAGGAATTGATAGAATTACTCTTTGAGCAACCCTATTGCAAGGTCAAGTTTTTAGTAGATAAAGACATCGCCAAACGCCAAACCGCGGCAGAATATCTGCAAGAGTTGGAAAAGATAGGCATCCTCAAATCGCAAAAGATAGGAGTAGAGAATTTATTTTTGAACGTAAAACTATTTGAAATACTCAAAAGTTAGCAGAAAGTTTAAATCCGATAGCAAACATTTAATATCGATTTTTTCCGTAATTTTAGTCTAGTAAAAAACACATAGAGTTGAAGTTCTGAAGCTGCTTTTTTGTATCAAGTGTCCATAGCGAGATTTGATTTTTATAAGTACGATTAAAATACTGAAAATCAATCACTTGTAACGGCACGTGGCTTACTGCCACATAGCACTCTTCCAACTACCTCTTTGGTGTTCAAATCGGCAATCAACACCCATAGTATTTTTTATTTTGAGGTAGTCCTTAAAGGTTCTTTATCTTGTATTTTTTACCTGCTAATCAAAAATTCGATTTAGCAAGTTTAACCAATTTTTAAAGAAAATATTATCCATATCGTTTTGGGTGTAGCCTCTCTTTTCAAGTAGTGCCGATAGCTTCTGAATATCTGCAATGGTATCCATATCATAGGGAGTTTGTTCGAGACCAAATAGACCGTCTAAATCACTGCCAATGCCAATATGGTCGCTATTTCCCGCCAATTGACAGATATGGTCGAAATGATCGATTATTTTTTCTAAATCGATTCCTCTTTGTCTGGGGCTATCGACTCCCATCTTAAAATCGGGGGCCAACATCCAGGTATCCAAGGCTCCACCGATTACTCCATTTCTTTCTATGATGAGTTTAAGTTGGTCATCGCTGAACTGGCGCTCGCCCGGAACCAGGCCCCGGCAATTCTGATGGCTTGCCAGTACCCGGCCGTCAAAGGTTTCGAGTGCCTCGAAAAAGCCCTTGTCCGTCAAATGGGTCGTGTCAAGAAGGATCTTCAGTTGATTCATCTCACGGAGCAGTTCAAAGCCTTTCGGGGTCAGTCCCGAACCGTCGGAGTGGGTCCCGGCGGCGTACCTTCCGGGCCCGAAATGGGAGAGTCCGATAGATCGCAGTCCCTGTTGGTAATAACGATGTAGATAATCCAGGTCTACTATGGAGTCGGCGCCTTCCAGGGCAAGGATATAGCCTATGGGCCTTTTGGATCCCGGTTCCGGTCCGGCGTCCGAGATCCACATATCACAGTGTTCCTTCAGTTCAAGGGCGGTGGTTATCGGGGCCAATTCGCCCGATTCTTCCATTTGACGGTACCATTGCAGCTGACATTGGGCATTCGCATAGGCCTGTCGTGGGGAATTCCACCCCGTCAGGGCCATCGTTTCCAGGGGCGTTCCCTGTTCCGAGACCCGGGAGATCATTGTGGTGAACACCAGTCCTATGTTCCCCTCCCTCATTTCGGGAAATGCGACGGTTCCATTTCCACGATCTTGATAATCGGTCAATTGAAGGTCTTTTTCCCTTTTGCGTATCGCATGAACCGATCGGGTCAGATCCCTATTGAGTGTCATGGCATTGGTCGCGAGATCCAAATGGGCATCTATGATAAAATTTCGTTTTTCGGTCATAGGTCCTATTCTTTTTCTGACATATTATAACTTGAAATGGCAGCGGTCTCGGCCATGTATTTCGTTGAAAGGCGATTGATATCGAAGGCGAACTTCTCGAAAGCTTCTTCCCAGGCCTTGGCTTCCTCAGTGGTGTAATCATAAAACCCTTTTCCGTTAAAAACACCATTGCCCCCCTTTTTAGCAATGTCATCGATCAATTTGGGAACTTGGGTTCCGGTGCTAAGGTCTGAGAAAAGGTTCTTCATAACGGCGTGGTATGCCTGTAGCCCAGTAAGGTCCATATATCGGAACGGCCCACAAAAAGTCAACCAATGTCCCGCATCGTTTTTACACGCCCTATCAACATCTTCAATGGTAGCATATCCGTTTTCTACTAGATAGAAAGCCTCTCGGTACAGAGAGTACATGAGACGATTGGTTATGAAACCTTGAATGTCCTTACGGACCAGGGTAGGTTCTTTTCCCCAGGCAATGGCAATTTTGTGTAGTTTTTTTCCAATTTTAGCGGGACTTTTATCCCCGCAAATAATCTCCAGAAACCTTGTAGTATATGCAGGTTCGGCCCAGTGCATCCCAAAGAACCGTTCCGGTATGCCCAGGTGCTCCTGAAGTATGCTGATGGGGATGGCGGAGGTGTTGGAGGTAATGATGACATTATCGGCAACTACCTTTTCGATTTTTTGATATACGTCTTTCTTGATTTTGAGGTTTTCGGAAACACACTCCATTACGATCCAACAACCTTTCAGGTCTGCATATGAAGAGGTGAAGGTCATATTCTTGAACAGGTCCTCCGGATGTTCGTCCGTAATGCCCTGGGCATTACATTCCTGAAGGGATTTTTTGATTCTTTTTTTGGCCGTCATGTCCAGATCGCATCGAATGGGGGCCAATGCGATCACTTTCTGGCCGTTTATAAGGAGGGAAGATACTATACTGGCTCCCATTAGCCCAAGTCCTACAACACCTATTATACCATTATCTTTTACTTCCATACTTAATTTTCTTAGTTCTTGTTCAAATGTGCGTTCCATGGCCTATTTACCGCATTTCCTGCAGTACTTCCCGGGCCACTGAAATTGCATGTTCAATATGTTCTTCGGTATGAACGGCGGATATATACCAGAGCCCCCGTCCTATAATGCGAACGCCCCTATCGTGCATCTTTGTAACGAACAGCTTTGATCTGACCGCATCGTAGGTCGCCATATCCCTGAATTCATGGGTCTCTTTCAAGTTGGTGAAACCGGTGTGTAACATAGGGCCCAGCCCCTGTACCAAAAGGTTCTGGTCGAGATCTGCCGAGATTTCCCGTAGACCGTCCATCAACATTTTTCCCAGCGCATGTATTCTCTCGTGGGTGCCTTTTTCCTCCAAGACCTCGATAGTGCCCAATGCGGCGGCGGTCAGGGCACAGGCGGCGTTCATCGTCCCTGCGTGAATGACGCTGCCATCTTCCAATGACCTCATCCATTCTTTTTTGCCTACCACTGCCGATATCGGGTAGCCACTGGCCATGGCTTTCGCAAAAATGGAGATATCGGGAGTGATATTGTAATAACTTTGGGCACCTCCCAATGATGTTCGGAACCCGGTTATGACTTCATCAAAAATAAGTGCCGTACCGTACGCATTGCAAATTTCCCGGAGGCCTTCGAGAAAACCTTCCCTAGGCAATATGCACCCACTGTTGCACATGATGGGTTCCGTGATTATGGCGGCGATATTCTGGTGGTGTTCCTCCATTGTTTTCTTGAGCAATTCAAGATCGTTCCATGGCAAAATGATGAAATCGTCCTTTGTATTGGCCGGAAGGCCTTCGCTCCATGGAAGGGATAGGGGGTTTTCCCTCGGCCCCATTTTTTCCTCGTCCAAGGTCAGCCCCCAGGATACGTTGTCGAGCCAACCATGATAGTGGCCTTCGAAACGTATGAATTTCCCTTTGCCCGTTTTTGCCCTGGATACACGAAGGGCCGTTTGCACCGCTGTAGAGCCATCTAGACAAAAGCGGATCAATTCGGCGGACGGAATATGTTGCTGCAGCTTTTCGGCCAATTCCAATTCAAGAAGATGCTGCCCTGCAAAGAGCTGGCCCTTTGCCGAATATTCCTGTATGCGCTTTAGAACATGGGGATGGGAATGGCCAAGGATCAAAGGCCCTTGGCTAAGCGTGAAATCTAAATACTTGTTGCCGTCCACATCATAGAGATGGACGCCTTCGCCATGGGAGTAGAAAAGCGCGTGCGGATGGGCGTATTTTCGAAATTCTGACGATACTCCTCCGGCAAGCGACATTTTGGCCCGCTCCAATAGCCTTTTCGACTCGGTATAATTCATTTGGTTTGAAAATTAAATCGTTATCTTTCTGTCCCTGGCGATTACTTTCCAAGGTTTTTGTTGTGCCCCATCTATAATCGGAATCAACTCTTCATAGAGATTTACGGTCGGGCAAATATGGATGGGAACGGCGAGCCATGGGTCACCTATTTTATATTTCGAAGTATAGGGCACTTCGACGATCATATGTTCTTCGTATTGCCCCACAACTTCATAATCCTTGATATTGGGAAAAGTAATCCGGGGCAAGGGAGGGTCGGAGGCTACGGCCTTGTACCCCAGGTCAAGGCATAATTTGCGTTCGTCCACAATAGAAATAATACGGCTAAGTACTACCGCTGCCGGTTTAAAAGGCAACTCGGGATATGTATTGCCATAACCGGAATCCCAAAGAAAAATGGTACCGGGGCTGCAATCTACATTCGTTTTATTTGCGTAAAAAGTAAAGGTGGGGGATCCACCCAGAACCAGGCTTAACGACTTGTCGATATGCCGTTCGGCCTTTGCCCTCAAATCGTTTAATTGAGAAAATACTTCTTCCGCCGAGGCCTTTCTAGCTATGGGATCGGTCGATGAAATATGGCCGTCATAGCAGTGGAACCCGACTATTTCGATAGACGATAATCTGTTGGCATGTTTGAATAACGCTAAAGCATGGGCGGGTTTTATGCCGGTTCTGTCCATTCCGATATTGATGTCGATATATATGGGAATGGACCTATTTTCAAACACTTCCGAAAGAATTTGGGCACTCTGATGGTTATCGACAAGTGATGAAAAAATCGTGGACGGGAATTTTTTGCTGAGTTCCTTAAAACGTAGGGCTTTGGGCCTGGATAATTGGTAACTTAGAAGAACATCCTTGGCGCCGACATTTCCTAACATTTCGGCTTCCGCTATGGTACTACATTTAAACTTATATATCCCTTGGGCCATACACATCTCAATGGGTTCCGCAGACTTTACGGTCTTTACATGGGGCCGTAAGGCGTTGCAATCCGTCATTTGTGTTATTTTCACGGCATTGCGGATGTTCTGCTGCACAATTTCGGGAAATACCAATAACGCGGGAGAATCGATTTCTTCCACTGAATTAATGAGGTATGTGTTGTTAGTTATTGCCATTGGTACCGGACAGTTTTACAATTTTACGATGACATCTATTTCAACTTTAATATTTTCCCCCAAAACGGACTGTACGGTAGTTCTCGCGGGCGGAATACAATCTTCGAAATAGGATGCATATACCTTGTTGAATTTGTCGAAGTCGTTTATGTCAGAAATATGAACGGTAGATTTTACAATATCCTCCATTTTGCCCCCTGCGGTTTCGATGATCGTTTTTACGTTGTTCAACGTGCGTTCGGTCTCTTCCTCTATGGTTCCCAGCATAAAAGAGGATTTCGAAAAGTCCACCGATGCCTGCCCGCTTAAGAACAGAAAACCGCCACTTATAATTCCGTCCGAATAGGCGCCTGTATTAAAGTCAGGACTTCTTTGAGGGTGTATGACCTTGATTTTTTTTGAAGTATCCATTGAGTTTTGATTGCTTGTTTATTGAATGGGGTACCAGTCCCTTTAAACTTGTAAATGTCAATTGGTAGGTTGAAATTCAAAGATATTTCAATCTGACTGCGAGAAATAGTATTAAAAATCGATTCTATGATACTTATCATTTTATCAACTTTTAAAGAAAAGAGGGCAATTGTGAAGAGTCGTGAATAAGGGTAATAAATGAGATTAAGTATGTCACAGAAATTGTATATAATTATTAAAGGTTCTTTTTCGAATAAATAATCTATATTTTCTAGTTATCTACAGTTAGAATCAGTCAATCATCTATACATTTAATTATAAAAATGATATTAATATTCCAAAAACGTTGAAACATCCATTATTTTATTAATTTGTAAGGAATATTTGTATCGTTTAGCAACAACGGTTTTCTAAGCGGGCATACTTCGCGTTAGTAAAAGGCTAAACGTTTAATTGAAATTATGTTTAATTAATATAGTGATACGTAGCATATGAAAGTAGCCGAGATACGTCTTTTTAAAGGAATCGATAAGTCTTTTATTTTCTACCACGAAGAGAAAAATTTTTCATCATGGCATTGTCATCCCGAATATGAACTGGTCTTGATAACAAAGGGCAGCGGAAAAAGAATGGTCGGGGATTCTATTGATCAATTTAAAGATGGAGATTTGGTTTTTTTGGGTTCCTATCTGCCCCACGAATGGAAATGTGATAAGAAATATTTTAACGAAAACCATACCTTTTCCGGTGAAGGTCTGGTCGTACAATTCCTCTCCGATTTTTTAGGCTCCGACTTTTTTAATCTTCCGGAAAATGCCGGTTTGAAATCTTTTGTGAATACATCCTCGCAAGGCTGTCTATTGTTTGGTGAAACGAAAAGAATAATAACGGAACAAATGGTGGCAATGAAACACCTGAGCGAGACCGACCGATTTTATAAGTTATTGGCCATTTTCAAGGTTTTATCTTCTACTACGGAATACAGTTTGCTTTCTTCTCCCGCTTTTGTGGAAAATTATCGATCGGATGAAATGATACCCTTAAAGAATGCCATAAAATATATTATGACCAACTTTCAACGACAAATACGAATTGAGGAGTTGCTTGAAATATCTAATATGAGCAATACAACTTTTTTTAAAACTTTTAAAAAAACCACACAAATGTCCTTTAAAAGTTATCTGATTAGATTGAGGATAGGTTATTCCTGTAAATTGTTAACCGATGAGACATTGAATATTACACAAATTGCCTATGAATCAGGTTTTGAAAACATTTCCAACTTCAACAGGCAGTTTAAAAAAGAGAAAAGTTGTACCCCTAGGGAGTATCGCCGAAATTTTGTATCGTAATTCTATCTTATGTCTCTCTAAGCAGTATTCTCGTAGACTTCTTGGTCCGTTTAAAGTTAATAGTCTCTTATAAAGGAAAGTATTGCTATGCAAAATAAAAACATGATTGATAGAAGAAGTTTTATAGGAACCACCACCACAGCGGCCGCAGGTCTTATTTTGCCTACGGGTGGTGTTTTTAATATCATGGAAAAAGATGATTTTCCGTCAACGAAAGATTTTTGGTATAAGCGGGTAAAGGGTGGTCCATTCATTGATACTCAACTTGGAAGTCTAGCCTTTGGTTTTACAGATAAGCAAATTATGTTGTCCCATGATAACTGCGCTACTTGGTCTAATCAGTTAGATTTTTGGGATGCGAAGCATATTACTTTTAGCCACATTTTCAAGAATGGAAATCTTTTGGTCGGAACAAGAAATAGGCTTTACTTAAGTACGAATGGGCTTAAGACTATAGAGGAAATTGCCGTTAAAAATTCTGATGGTTCAGATTATTTGCCACATGTACCTAAGGATTCTAATTATCCAGGATGGTATTTTTTTACCTTGCCGGGCGAAGATTCTTGGATGATAAACGGCAAGGAAATGCTTGTTTGGGGAAATTATTCTAATGTCGAAGGAGGATCCGTTCCTGTAAATATTTACTATTCCATAGATAATGGGCAAACGGTTAAAATTGCGTATTCCTTTGGCCAGAATCCCCGTTTTAAAGATTATGGCGATAATAAGGATAAATCGAACGGTACGTTGCTTGGAAATCCTGATAACCCTAAATTCTGTCGCCACGTACATAATGTTTCTTATAACCCTGAGGAAGATGCTTTTTATGCCTGTACAGGTGATGGAAGGCCTAGTGTTGGTGCACAACAGGAAGTCAAATGGTTGAAAGGGAGATACGATGCAGCTGCGGATGAATGGACTTGGGTGGTGCTTATTGAAGCTGAATTTAATTCAAGGTATAAGAGCGGAGGTATAAATTTTGTGGATAATAAATTATATTTTACGAGTGATGCCAACGGAAAAGAACCTTATGATAGGGGAATTTTTCGTTGTGATCCTGCTGATTTTTTAAATATAGAAAAACATGAATTATTATTTCAGCCTGACTATGAGGTGGGACATATGATTATTCAGGACGGTATTATTATCGCAGGACATTATGCTACCGCTTCACCTTATAAACTTGGAATTATTTATTCGTCCGATTTAGGAAAAACCTGGCGGCAATATGATTTAAAAGAATTTGGGCCAAGGTCGATTGCCAGGTTGAACTATAAAAACTCTGAAGGTTGGTTTAGAATGGATTTGAGATCTGGTTGGATACATCGTGAAGATGAGGTTCTTTATATAAAACCTAAAATGAACGTAGGATAAAGAAAATTCTTGACCTGAAGAAGCTTAATATTTGAACGTATCATTGTGCTTTTAATTATATTTTAAATATGCTTTTTATTGCTGAGCTGAGCCTTTGTTACCTTCTTCTGTAGAGAATTACCCTTTTAACGATATGACATCTTTAGAAAAGTTATATGTTGTGATCAAGTATTGGTTTTTCATGTAAATTGGTAACTGATAAGACATTCAATATTAAACAATTTGCATAGGCGTAAGGTCTTGAATATCTTTCAAACTTTAGTGTCGGTTGAAAAATGAAAACCAAGTACATCAAGAAATCAGCAAGAATTTTGCTTCTCAATACGCGCTGTTTTTGAATCATTTTTTGCGAAGAGCAGTATTGTTTTTATAATCATTTGTACTGGTGGTAGTGGTTTTATCTTAATACTTTTCTGGTCGGGGTTTATTCCGAAAGAGGTATCCTCTATTTTTTTAGTCCTTATATAAAATCAAGCGAACCAATAACACCAGAGAAAATGAAGTTATTAAATAGATCACTTTTAAAAAAACTTGAATTAAAGTGTCTGCTGATGGTTCCCATTTTCAGCTTGGTTTCTATTTTTCAGTGTTTTGCCCAGGTCGATTCCAATTCGGTTAACCTATTGTTAAATTCGAATTTTGATTTCCATTCCTTTCAAAACCATCGTTTTGGGGAACCTAAAAGCTTTTCTTCCCACAACGTTGCCTTTTGGAATACTAGTGAATGGGGAGACATCGAAACAATTCGAGAATCACATGTTTCTGATGCGATTCGTCCAAAATTCTCCACTCATAACATGGTAGCAATTTATCCGGGGAAAAAGCTTTGGCAGTTTTTTACTTTGCCTGAAGCCGGTCTTGCACATGGTGATGAATTAATGCTTTCGGTTCACGGTTATCAAAGGAAAGGGAATCAAATCAAGGCCAAAGTCAAAATCATGAAATTGGATAGTGAAGATGGTAAATGGAGTCCACAGGATTTTGGAATGACGGACAAAAGAACCTTCCCTAGACACTCAAGAGGAGAACTGGTAGTTGCGGATGAATATGTTGGCGTAGACGAAAAAGAAGGCTCTACTTATATAGACATTAAGGACGTAGTAATTAATGGGAAAATTTCTAAGGGAGATATTTCAAACTCCAAGGATATTAATGCCATAGGGATTCAGGTAGAATTTGAGAATGTTGCAGCAACGGATACGGTATGGGTATACGCACCGAAGCTTTCCCGTACCGCACCCAATACAGTTGGGCCACCCGAACCCAGAAAAATGAATAGTTACTATAAACACATACCTAGGACTATTCAAAAATTATGGAAAGGGGAGCCAATTCATATTATCGTCATGGGCTCGAGTATAGACGTTGGAAGCGCCAATCCACCTATGTATCTTTATGATGAAAATGCATCATCTGGCAGTTTTAAAACTCCTGTAGCAGAGGGACTATTCGACTCGGAAAAAGTAAATCGTCCCGATTTGGATGGTTATTTTGGGGAATGGCGGCATTACTTTACTTACTCAGGAAGGTTAAAGCGTGAATTAATGCGAAAATTTAACCTCAGGTCTGATCAGATATGCCTAAACTTTATGGCAATTGGCGGTTCTTCGATAGGGGAGGCACATTCAGGGTTAAAGGAGTATTGCTCACTTTCGATTCCGCCAGGGCCAGGGTCCAACGGCCATAAAGAAGGAAGCACCTGGGAGGAATTATATCCTGAATTATTTGCTCGTAATGAAGGCCCAAGACCTGACTTGGTGATTTTTGGTAGTGGGGCCAATGAAAAAACGGATACTCCCGATGAGGTGGCAGTATTTGAAGGTTCGATTCGGTATATTCAACAACATTATCCCAATACAGAATTTCTGTTTTGCCAATTTCAAAATTACGGCGGTTATACTCCAAGCCCTGGAGATATGCAAGCCTTGTCTTTAAGGTATCAAATTCCATATATTGATTACGGTAAAATAGGAGATGATTTAGTTAGATGGACTAATAAGTATGCTTTTGTCCCTTCAGATGGTCATCCACAAGCAGCCGCCCATTACGTTTGGTTTAAGCAAATTGAAAAAGCATTTGAGACATGGAATCCCATAGAAACGGGCCAGGCGCAGCTACAACTTCCTGAACGTCTTCATGAAAACACCTATGGTTGGGAGGGTGAAATGGTAGCTTTTGATTCTACCAGTACAAGAATTAGAGGTAACAAGTTCATTTTTGAGGATAATGCCATCAATTGTTGGGGAAAAGTGGACAGCGAGCCGCCTATACCTTATATCGATGGAATTGAGTTCAGCTCACGCAGGTCTTCCCCGACAAGAAATCTCCGGAATTCCATGTTCCGACATGGCCGTACAAGACTGGGCGATAGGCATATTCTTGAAATTAAAGGTGATAACCCGGTTTTGACTTATGTTGATTCAAAAATTAATCCCAATCGGCGTTTTTTTCCAATGGACAATCCCAATTGGAATATTAACGGAATCAATACGGAAGAGTTTGTTTCTGAATGGGGCGCCCCATACGGGTCTAAAATGATGACACTAAAGCCTGGAAAGTATCTTGAAATAGATGTGTTGGGTACTGACTTATCTATTGCATATGTAGACAACCCTCACGGCGGCATTCTTGACGTGTACATAGATGGTGAGCTAAAGCTATCACAGCCGTCAAATGTTGGATTTGTGGATATTGATAGGAAAACTAATTTTCTAGAGAACAGAAAAGGCATATTGAATCTGGGCTACGGAATGCACAAAGTACGTCTGGAAGCAAAAAATTCTGCAGTTAAGGTTCTTGGGGTGTTTAGTTATGATGTACGCCCGAATCGTGATGCTGAACGTCGAGTTACCGGATTGGCTTCGGGAGGCGAGGTTCTGGAGTTTAGTTTGCCTTTCAAAGCACGACCATTCGTCATTTGTGGTGGTGGATTGTCAGTGGAAACAGAAGATATATCGAAATCAAGCGTTAAATTTTCCGGTGGTTCTGGATCTTTTGAAATTATCGGTGAATAGCAGTTATTTTACAATTTGTTTAAGTACCGTTGCATCCAGCAACTTCCAATTGATTCCCATTTTAATAGGGAGAAATAACTTTTGAGTACAAAAACACGATCGTTCAAAGAATGGGATTTATATACAAATTTTAAAGAGGTTGCGAAGTTAGTAAAGTATAAGGGCTGTTTCAAATACCGGCATACCAAGAAAACCCAGGAGTTAACATTTCCGAAAATTCGTCGGTAACAACGATTCGTTTTAGATATTTCATGCTCTTATAACCAACTTGTGTCTCTACCCTTAAACGGACAGGAGCTCCATGCGGTATAGCTAGACTACGTCCGTTCATGCCATATGCCAATATCGTCTGGGGGTGAAATGCATCGAAGAGGTCAATACTGTCTTTCCAGCCATCGTAGGCGTAGAAATTTACAAAACGTGCACTGGGCAGTATTCCTACACTTTCGAGCAAATGGCCAAGGGGTAGGCCGGTCCACTGAGCTATAGCGGTCCATCCTTCTTCACAAGTATGTCGCGTAATTTGGGTTCGTGAAGGGAACTTTTGGATATCCGCGATCGAATATTTTCCTGGTCGTGCCACTTGTCCTTCGATTGACAAATGCCATTTCGCAAACGCATCTTTTTGTAAGCGTCCATACTCCTCACTGGAATTAGATCTTAATTTATTATCTGCAGGATTAGTGGTGCCTGTGGCAGGAAACGAAGTTATATCTCCATAATGATATTCCTTAACTAGCGATTGGTCGGGCAAAAGTGCACGTTGGGAAGTATAGGTAAGCAGATCGGCCATTCGCAGAATCTTACCATAAGTTGGCGGCAATGGTTTGGAGCAACCCGGTAATAATAATCCTCCTATCGCGGTTAGCCCAGTGGCAATTGCTTGACGTCTTGTGAAAATTTTATTCTCTTTCATATTATTTTCCTAAAGTCATAAAACGGATATTCTTTTTAAATCCTGACTTATAAATCATAAATAGATGCACAAAAAGAAATATTTCGAGTATTACGGATGCAAAAAAATGAATTGTTCGGGCAGATTGAAACCCTCCCATGATATCTAAAAGAAATGGGTATGCCGCGGTTATGGCCGGTGACATTGTCAAACCTGTAATAACTACTAACGGTAAAACTATAAATATTACAAACGTATAGGCAGTTTTTTGCAAGAGACCATATTGAGGTCCGTTAGTTGCAGGATCAACCTGCATTCGAAAATGCGCGCTAATATCCTGCAAAAACAACCGGGGAGAGAACTCTTTTAGCTTCAGCCAAATATGATTTCGGAAATGACTCGAGACAATTCCCGTAATTAGGTAGATCAACCCTGTAATCACAAGAAACCAGGCTGATATAAAATGAAGACTTCGACCCCAACCATTCTCATTAAAAATATTAATTGTACGACTTGAGGAAACCGGAGATTCTGCATTATCAAAAAAGGGCACACTTTCATCCCAACCCCCATGCTTGTAATTTCTGCTTATGGGCAATTCAAATAGTGCAGGTGTAAGGTCGTTTCCGACCTCCCCCCAGTAAAGTCGCGGATGAACCATCAGAATCTCGTATCCACTATAGGTTAGAAATAGAAAACTCAGGGTGATAATCCAATGAGAAATTTTCACCCACCGCTTATGTTTTGTTGTCTTATTGTCCACAGTATTGAGAGGGTTCGTTTATTTAACAATTATATTTACGGGTACCGATTTCAATCAACTAAAGTTAGGCGCTAATCTTTTCAATTCTAAATACAAATAATTCATATTGTAGTATTGGTATTCTCATTATGGATATTTATAATTTATCGCAAGGCCTTTTTAAGGTTTCATTGAATTAAAGGAGTGTTTGTTTCTCAATTAGTGTTGTAAGATTTCTTACTAATGAAGAGTTAGTATCAATATTTAGATTATTTGTATTGGTAGAGGGCCTTGTAACAGAATATCTTTGAAAAAGTACCTTTAACAGGTGTTTTGTTAAAATGGATAAGTTTCAAGAAAGATAAGAGTAGCTGGATGAAGAAAACTAAAACCTTTTAGGTGCAAGATGGGTCAATTCGGTATTCTATATATGACATACAATCGCAAGACATATAATTCAGTAAGGCCTACAAAGAAAGTTAAAAAATGAACATTTAATAAATAGTTTATGACCAATTCACGAAGAAATTTTATAACCTCGATCAGTATGCTTGCCGCTTCTTCGGCGGTACCAATTAGTGCTTTTGCGTTCACAAAATCCAAAAAGCTGAAAATCGTATTGGTGGGAACAGGGAGTCGGGGCATTAGTTTCTGGGGGAAAAGATTGGTCGATCAATATTCTGAAATTCTTGAGTTTGTCGGCCTTTGTGATATTAATCCCGGCCGTTTGGAATATGCGAAGGGCCGTATGGGGGTCGACTGCCCGACCTATGTCGATTTTGACCTCATGATGGAAAAGTCAAGCCCCGATCTGGTCATAGTAACCACAAAAGATAGCACGCATCATGAATTCATCATTAAGGCCTTGGAGAAGGACTGTGATGTACTTACCGAGAAGCCGCTGACAACCGATGCCTTTAAATGCCAAGCTATTTTGGAGGCCGAAAAGAAATCAAAAAAGAAGGTCATCGTCGGGTTCAATTATCGATGGACGCCCTATAGTACAAAGATCAAGGAACTGTTAATGAAAAATACCATAGGAAAAATAACCTCTGTTGATTTTCATTGGTATTTGAATACATATCACGGGGCATCTTATTTTAGAAGATGGCACGGTGAAATAGAGAATAGCGGTTCGCTATGGGTGCATAAGGCCACGCACCATTTTGATATACTGAATTGGTGGCTCGATTCCGAGCCCAAAGAGGTCTTTGCCTATGGTGATTTGGATTTTTACGGGAAAAATGGTGATTTCAGGGGGGTGAACTGTAGAACGTGTCCACATAGCTCGAAATGTGATTTTCACTATGATATTACCAAAAACAAGACCTCTATGGAGATGTATGTAGCCAATGAAAAACATGATGGTTATGCACCGGATAAATGCCTTTTTCGTGAAGAGATCGATATTTACGACAAAATGTCCGCACAGATCAAATATGAGAACAATGTGGTATTGAACTATTCATTGACGACATATTCGCCCTTCGAAGGTTGGCGGGTGGCGTTTAATGGTACCGAAGGAAGAATCGAGGCCTGGGTCGATATACCCTATAACAAGAATATAGAGTTGGATCAGAGTAAGTTGCATACAGAGGAGATGGATCAGGCCGGAAATGAAGGTATGGAACAACAGCCTATAATAATACACCGGTTGTGGAAAGATTACGACAACTTGAACGTAGTTAGCGAGAAAGGGGGCCATGGCGGGGGTGATAAAAGATTACAGGACAGTCTCTTTTTAAATCCATCGGAGCAAGACCCTTATGGCAGGTCCGCCGGTCTAAGGGACGGGGCCATGTCGTGCTTGATCGGTATCGCGGCAGTACGGAGTATCGAAGAGGGTACGGTTGTAAAGATCAAGGATCTAACAGAGCTTGTGCCAACAGCTGTACGATCTTAAAAGGTCAATTGAACAGAAGTACCCAACTGAAAAATGATGAAGGGTATAGCTATAGGCCGCTCACTATATTAATCAGATTTTCATACTTCAATTAATTAAGAAATCGATATTGAAAACTGCGCTTTTCAAGTATCAAGTTGAACCGGAGAGAACAAAAGCAGTCATGCTATAATTTTTCTTAGGGTAAAGAATTAAGAACAGTATAATGCTGTAGTGATTATGAATAAATCAAAATTACTTTTTCTGGTATTATGTTTCGTTGTGGGGTGTTCTTCCCAGAAGAAAGCGACCGTTTTTAAATCTAGCGAAAATACGGCTGCTGTGGCTTTAAAGAAAAGCGGGCGTGGTTGGGCTGAACGTCATCAAACCATTTTGAGCCGTTTAGGTATGAAACCTGAATTAATTCTTGTAGGAAATTCGATTTTTCATACATTGGATAATGAAGATCGAAAAGAGGTATGGACTAAGTATCTTAATAAATATCATACCGTCAACATGGGCATAAGTGGAGACCGCACGGAAAATGTGATTTGGCGTCTTCAAAACGGTTCGCTTGAAAAAGTAGAACCTAAAGTGGCTATTGTTTTAATTGGCACGAATAATACTGATGGTAATCATTACATGACCGTTAGTAAACCTGAACAACTTGCTGAGGGCATCTGGAAAATTTGCGACATTATAGGAGAAAAGCTTCCCAATACAAAAATTCTTCTAATGGGTATTTTGCCCTATGGTTATAATCCGAACCATCGCAACGAACTCAATAAATCAACAAACGAACTTATTTCGAAATTCCCGGGGAGGAATACAAATATCACTTATATAGATATTTCACCAATTTATCTGAATGCAGACGGCAACGTGAAAAAGAACGTATGCCAGATTACTTACATCCCAACGCTACAGGCCACTTACTTATGTTCGAAGCGCTTGAAAAAGAAATTGAAAAATTAATTTTTTAAACATCTTCATTCCTGGCCCGGTAAAATCAAATGTATAAACTGCATTAGAATTCACCTAAACTTAACCAAAACCCTACAAAGTCTTCAAAGCTCTTGCTAAAATCCTACCGCTAAGAACAAGTGGTTGTTACCGCAAACAGAAATATACACTCTGTTTGGCAAAATTGCATGCATTTCGGTGGTCATAACCCGTACACACTGAAAATCATGAATAAAGGTATTAGTATTTAAAATAATCGTACTAGTAACCACATAGATTGTAGAATACCTTTAACCATATGTTAATGATTAATTAATTGAGGATTGAAATGAACTAAAATAGGTTTCGTGCGCACCGCCCTTATGGACAAATAGAGCAGAATCATTTCATTCGAAGAATTATAAAAGTATTAACCTTTAGAAAACCAATAAAAATAACCAAAAACAGATTCTATGAAAATGAAATGCTTATTTAATTCTGTGAAAGCCGTACAGCTTATATTAATAGTACTAGGTACGCAGTTGCTTCTGTCCCAAACCGATATGGTGACAGGAAAGATAACGGATATGGACCAAATGGTATTGCCAGGGGTGAATATTTTGGTAAAAGGTACAACCGTAGGAACCCAAAGTGATTTTGATGGAAATTTTTCAATTAAGGCAAAATCAGGAGATATATTAATTATTTCATATCTAGGGATGAAAACCCAAGAGTATGCAGTTGGTTCTTCTTTATATATTGAAGTCAAGATGGAAGAAGATGCCAGTCTTCTGGATGAAGCTGTGGTAGTTGGATATGGTACACAGAAAAAGATTAATCTTACCGGAGCGGTAGATGTAATCTCAAGTGACCTACTTCAAAACCGAACAACTTCAACGGTATCTCAATTGTTGGCTAGTTCTGCATCTGGTGTTAGTTTTGACTATGACAGAAATGGGTATCAACCTGGTGCAGAAGCATCTTTGGAAGTAAGAGGTACAGGTTCATTAAATGGTGGTGCTCCTTATGTGGTTATAGATGGTTTCCCGGGAGATATGAACAGACTGAACCCTGAAGACATTGAATCTATTTCTATTTTAAAAGATGCTGCGGCCTCCGCCATATATGGTGCTCGGGCACCTTACGGTGTTATTTTAATTACGACAAAAGCTGGTGCAAAGAATAAGAAATTAAGTGTTTCCTATTCTGTAACTACGAATATAATTACACCTGCACGCTTGCCTGGAACACTTGATTCTTATACCTATGCTCGCGTACTTAACGAGGCGTCACTCAATAAAACTTCATCGCTAAATTATAATGAAGAAACCATTGACCGAATAAGAGCTTATCAAAGAGGAGATACAGGTTATCTCAGTTCGCAAATAACCGAACAATTTCCAGACTTTCCAGTAGGTCAAATGACCAATTGGGAGGCTTTCCCAACTGAAGGAGGAGGCTGGAGCGGTATTAATAATGAAGACCCGTGGGATTATTTTACCGGCACCAATATTGGTACTTCGCAAAATTTTTCTATCAGCGGAGGTTCCGAAAAAACTTCCTACTATTTCTCTGCGGGATATTTAGATCAACCTAGTTCGCTAAAATTAGGAAACGATTATTTCAAAAGATTCAATGTGTCGGCCAAAATAAACACTGAACTTACAGATTGGTGGGATTTTAGATATGAAACCCGGTTTATGAAGAGTGAAAGACACTTTCCAAACGGTTCGCGTCCACAAGACCAAGATACGTATAATGCTTTGTTCCATATAATATTCAACACACCCCCTACACATCCTTTTTATACGGGATTCGGAGAAGAAACACAGGGTGGAAGACAGTTCTTTTGGGCTGGTTATAACGATGATGAAAAGACAGAGAACTGGCAAATTGTTGGTACAGAGTTAAGACCTGCGAAGGGTTGGAAAATAAATGCCGATTTTGCATATCAAGTGGTCGATAAGTACGAACTACATGATGGGCAAGAATTTACTACGGTCAATTGGCTGACAGGGGAAAATACCAGTAGCTGGTACCCGACTCAGGTAAATGAATACCATTACAGTGATTATTACTGGAGTACAAACTTATACACCTCGTATGAAAAGAGTTTGAATGAAAAACATAATTTCCTTTTGATGGGTGGTATGCAATTAGAGACTTCCAAATTTAGATCTTTAAATGCACAAGCTAGAGGCTTAATTGTGCCCGAGGTAATATCATTATCAACAGCTACGGGAGAACCTTCACTTCAAGAGTCTTTGTCACATTGGTCTACGGAAGGATATTTTGGTAGGCTTACCTACAACTTCAAAGAAAAATATTTGTTTGAAACAAATATAAGATACGATGGTACATCGAGGTTCCAAGATGGAAAACGATGGGGATTCTTTCCCTCCCTTTCTGCTGGATGGGTTGTTAGTAACGAACCGTTTTGGGAAGCTATTAGCCCAGTGGTCAACACTTTTAAGTTTAGGGGTTCATGGGGCGAGCTGGGCAATCAAAATGTCGCCTCATATCAAGATCTTGCTTTAATACCCACAACAAAATCTAATCTGGGTTGGCTTCCCGCTTACAACCAAGTAGGACAAGTAGGGTACACCTTGACCCCTGGTCTAGTGAGCCCCGGTCTAACCTGGGAAACAGCGGCCACCACGAACCTAGGTCTGAATTTAGGATTATTTAAAAATAAGTTACAATTCGATTTTGATTGGTTTGAGCGAAACACTACCGATATGATTGGTCCATCCGTGGCCCTGCCAGGGGTCTTAGGGGCATCTGCACCACGATCCAATAATGCTTCTTTAAGTACAAAAGGATGGGAAATGGCATTGAAGTGGAAACAATCTTTTCAAAATGGTCTGAACTACTTTGTTAACCTTAGTCTTTATGATGCGAAAACCATCGTAACCGAATACAATAACCCCACCGGGATTCTTAATTCTTGGACTTGGCGGGAAGGTCAGGAAATTGGCGAAATTTGGGGCTGGTCGTCTCAAGGAATGTTTAAAAGCCAAGAAGAAATAGATAACCATGTCGACCAATCTTATATTTTCAACGAATGGAATACCGGTGACCTTAAATATGATGATATAGATGGTGATGGGAAGATTGATCAAGGCGAAGGTACTATGGATGACCATGGTGATTTGGTATTGCTGGGTAGTACCACCCCACGTTACCAGTATGTAATTAATGCGGGTGCAAATTTTAAAGGCCTTGACTTTTCAATGGTTTGGAAGGGAACTGGAAAAAGAGAAAAAGGAAATTATGGAAATCAAGACTATGCATTTTATGGTTTCTCTCGGGCGGGTTGGTCACAACCCAAAGATGACCACATGGATTACTATAGAGACCAGCCGGGAACTGAATATGTTGGTTTATACGAAGGAGATGCGAATATAAACACCGATGCCTATTATACCAGGCCCTATTTAGATCTTGCGTCAAACCTTAAAAATCAAAATTATAATTCTTGGTTTTTGGCAAATTATTCCTTCATAAGGCTTCAGAATGTACAATTGGGGTATACGTTGCCTGAAAAGGCTTTCCCAAAGGTTAATATCAGGTTTTACCTTTCTGGTGACAACCTATTGACTTTCGACCACTTGCCGAAAGGCATAGACCCTACTATCGCTGAAGGGGGCTACCGAGACAATGCGGGCAAGGACTATAGGGCAGACAGGATCTATTCCTTCGGATTAAACCTGAAATTTTAATTGATTCTAACCATTTAGACATATAACCGATGAAAACAAGATATTATATAGTATTGATTTTGACCTTAGTTTTTGCCACAGCTTGTGAAGATTATTTAGATCGACCACCGTTGGATCAAATAGACAATGAAAGTTATTGGAAATCTGCAGTTGATTTGCAAAACTACACCGCCCAGTTTTATCAAAACCTACCGGGGCATCAAAACAGCATTTATACAGAGGGGCTGGAATCTAATGATGATTTTACTTTTCGAAATACTGACGATTTGCTAAATGGTCAAGTTGTAATTAATACGGGTTCATGGCAATCTGATTTTTCGGCCATTCGGGGCATCAATATCTTTTTTGATAATTACCAAAAATGTGAAGATGATTTTCAGATATGGAAGCAATATTTGGGCGAAGCACAGTTTTTTAAGGCTTGGAGTTACTTTAGCCTAGTTCAAAAATATGGTGATGTTCCTTGGTACACCCACGCACTGACCCCCGATGAGGAAGCTGAATTACAGCGACCCAGAGACGCTAGAACGGTCGTAGTAGATTCAATACTTGGTTTGTTGAATGAAGCCGCCCAGAATGTCGATTTTAGGGATGAAGCCCCTTGGAACAATAATTCGATAAATAAAGAAGCGGTGCTTGCTTTTACTACTCGAGTGGCCCTTT
Source organism: Kriegella aquimaris (assembly GCF_900103215.1). Taxonomy (GTDB): domain Bacteria; phylum Bacteroidota; class Bacteroidia; order Flavobacteriales; family Flavobacteriaceae; genus Kriegella; species Kriegella aquimaris. Next base: position 134,419 of record NZ_FNGV01000013.1, on the reverse strand, counting down.
ACGAGGCAACTTGGCAAAAATACCATAAAGACACTCCCTTTGGTACGGCGGGGGCCGATTCCGATAAATATTTCCAAGCAAGTGTAAATGCAGCGGAAGAATTAATGAGTGGCAACTATAATGTTGGTATTTATAATACCGGAAACCCTGACACCGATTATTTCGAACTGTTCGGGTTGGGCGATATGGGCCCTGTCAATGAAATACTGTTGTACAGAGCGTACAATGCAACCGAAAGAATAGGGCATAACCAAAATTATTATACCGCCACTGCCCCCAATCAAATTGGGGCAACTTGGTCGTATATTTCTACATTCCTTGGTGTCGATGGCGCACCTTTTGATTATTTGGACCTGGCAGAAACCAGCAAAGGAGTAGACTTTTTAACGGAAATAGCTGCCAATTGCGATCCAAGATTAAAACAGAGTATTTGGATTCCAGGTGATTTAATGAATTCGGGAACGGGTGTGATATTTAACCAATCTCCAATATTCGAGGCGAACACCCAGAATAATTCTACAGGCTTTCAAATTAAAAAGTTTAATAATCTTAACACGACAGCAGATTATGCAAATGCGAATGATGCCGGTTACATACTTTTTAGCTACTCTGAAGTATTGCTCAATTATGCAGAGGCTAAATATGAACTGGACGGCACAGTGGCTTATGATCAGCTTAATTTATTGCGTGCACGGGTAGGAATGCCTGATTTTATGGTTAACCCACAGAGCGCCGACCCCAATGTAGCAGATTATGGATATTCTATTTCAGATGAATTATATGAGATAAGAAGAGAAAGACGTGTTGAGAAAGCTTTTGAACAATTACGGCAAGAGGACTGGAAACGTTGGGCGGCTCATAGTTTATTTGCCGGTAAAAGACCGTTAGGATATCCATTTAATGAAAGTGAGTTTCCGGGAGAAAATCCTATTCTTAATGAAAACGGGTTGATTGATGTATTACAAAATGAAATTCCGAATGGTTACGGATTCAGACCTGGACAGGATTATTTGAATAGTGTGCCCGAATCGGAATTGACCCTTAATCCTAGTTTGACACAAAATCCGGGTTGGTAAGCACTGTGAGAATCATGTATGGTATTGCGATATTAATTGAATCTTAGTAGGTATAACTGTTTGATGGTTTTTTACAGGGTTATGTGTTACATTGATAACTATAATGGTTATTTTATTACAATGTTCTATAACATATAAATAAGATTAATTAGAATAATAAGTATGAGGCAATTTAAAATTGTATTGATTCTATTCCTTCTAGGTTGTATTTCAAACCTTCGGGGCCAAGAGAAGGTTTTTATGGCGGGGGCCTCTCAAATTGATATAACCCCTCCCTTGGGATTAGAGCTTATTGGCAACTTCGCTGAGAATTTTGCGGGCAATATCCATGATCCGTTACATGCCAAGTCATTGGTGCTAGACGATGGCAACAGTAAAATTGCTATTGTCATAGTCGATAACTTAGGCGTAACGGAGAAGGTATTTGAACAGGCCAAAGAATACATACAGAATGAAATTGGACTGAAGAAAGATCATGTCCTTATAGCATCGACCCACACCCATTCCGGACCGGATGCTGGGGAGTTCTACATGTCAGAAACAGAACCTCTGACTGAATACGGTAAATTCTTGGCAAGAAAGATTGCAGATGGCGTTACAACATCACATCATAATCTGGAACCTGCAAAGATTGCCTGGGGAGGAGTAGCTGTTCCCGAACATGTTTTTGTTCGCAGATGGTTTATGAAAGATTCGGTGTATAGCCCTTACGGAACTAAGGATATTGTGGCAATGAATCCGGGAACTATGAATCCGAACATTGTTAAGCCTTCAGGCCCGGTAGACCCCGAAGTTTCTTTTATATCGTTACAGGCTACATCTGGGCGTCCTATTTCAGTATTGGCCAATTATTCGCTGCATTATGTGGGGTGGGTGCCCAAGGGTGATATCTCTGCAGACTATTTTGCACTCTTTGGTGCTTATTTAGGCCAAAAGTTATCCGTAGATGAGGATATGAAATACCCGCCGTTTGTGGGTATCATGTCAAATGGAACCTCCGGTAATGTGAACAACAATGATTATGGTAAACCACGTGGAGAAACGAGGTCAGTAGACAGGCCTTACGAACAAATGGACTATGTGGCCAGAGATGTTGCGGAAAAAGTATATAAGGCCTTGCAAAAAGTAAAGTATAGCTCGTGGGTGCCTTTAGGAGGAGAGCTTTCTGTATTGCCTTTAAAAACACATAGGGCAAGCCCCGAGGTGATGGCCAATGTGGCAAGGATTTTAGATCGGCCAGACTCCGATAAACCATTGTATTCAAGTAGGGAAAAAATATATGCCAAACGCATCCTAAAAATGGAATTGGAGTGGCCTGATGAAATTGAGGTGCAATTGCAAGCTTTGCGAATTGGTGATTTGGGAATTACCGGGCTACCCTTTGAGGCTTTTACCCAAATTGGATTGGAAATTAAAGATAAAAGTCCGTTTAAGGATACTTTTACTATTGAACTTGCCAATGGAGACTATCTTTATTTGCCCACCCCGCAAGAAGTTGAGCTTGGTGGCTACGAAACTTGGCTGAGTATTAGAACGGTAGAAAAATACGCATCCGATAAAATAACCAAAAGGCTACTAGAACAACTGAACAGTCTGAAATGATGCAATTTATCTAACTAGCATAATCAATATTAGTAGAACCATTATGAGGTCGATTATAGGTTTTTTTGGCGTTTTATTCTTTCTTTCTTCGGGTATGTTGAAGGTGTTTTCACAATCTAAACCGGTTTCCGAGGTAGAGAAGGTTAAAATAATAGACGAGTACCATTATAGTGAAAGTTTTACCGACAATAGATCTTATAGGGTTTTTCTCCCTGTGGATTACGAAAAGGTTGGCCCGAAAAAATATCCGGTAATCTACTTTTTTCATGGGTGGGCACAACGCTATTTTGGATCAATGGGCTTAGGCTATTCCGACTATGATAAAGGAGATGAAAATGATGGTGATAATATTGAAAAATTCGTATCGGAAAATGATGTAATTATCGTTAAAATAGATGGCAAAAATCAATTTCCAAGTGAACCTTATAATACCAGTACATACAATACAAGTGATGTTACTACCTTTCGACAGTTTCCTTACTACTTTAAAGAATTAGTTCAGCACATAGATAGCCGTTATCCGACCATAGCAGACAGGGAACATAGGGCAGTATCTGGATTGTCAATGGGTGGGTTTATGACCTTTTGGTTAGCCGCCAAATACCCTGATATTGTGAGTGCGGCAGGTAATTTTTGTGGATCTACGGAATTTATGGCCGGCCCACTTGAATTTCCGGCACGGTATGAACATGCTGAAATGTTCGATAGCTTCAAGGGCACAAGTGTTCGAATGCATAATGGAACCAGAGATCGTCTACGATTTTACCACCAGGACCTTAATCGGTATTGGTTCAATGTCGTTCCCCAGTATGAATTTAAGGCATACGAAGCTTCGCACGTTACTTGTGGACTTGGAGATATGTTCGATTTTCTTATGCGGGCCTTTGAATCCCCATTACCCTTGCCCGAACGATGGGACTACATCGATATTTACCCCTTTTTTGAAATACGCGATTATAAAATTGAGACTGATAGAAACCGTGCCGGGTTTACCATTTTAGAAAATGTTGATAAAGATGGCTTCAAAATAGCGATACGTAATTTTCTGCCCGACGGTGAGTTGATGACAAATGTTAAGGTAAAAGTTACCACAGCACCCATTTACGAAAAGAGCACGGGGTATGTCATTACCGATATTGATTTAAGAAATTTTGATAAAAAAACCTATACGGTTAAAAGTGATTCTGAAGGCAGATTGAATGTTCATACCACTGGAAGTTTACATCAAATAGGAATCAGTGGGCAAAAAGAAAGTCCGAATCTCGCCATTGCCAACTTTTCCATGGTTAACCAACAATGGGCCGAGACCGGTAAAAATTTAGATTTATCCATAGATATATTAAATAAAGGAAATAAGGGGGCAGCGGGGATTACAGGTGAGTTGATTGCGGTTAGTGATAGTTTGGAAATAATTTCCGGTATGGGGAAATTAAAGACTTTGCCTGTTTTAACGAAGGATAACTTAAAGGGCAAGCTCGAAATCCGAAACAAGAAAAAAGGAGTTGAAATTGCCAAGTTCAAGTTGATTCTGAAGGATGATGCAGGAAATGAATGGCAAGAAGAATTTGAACTACGTTTTAAGGATCCAGTAGACGAGATTACAGATTTTGTAATAGCTGATGGCAAGGAAATGACCGTTGTTGAAGGTGCGGTAGATTCATTTACCGGTATTGTTGGGGCTGGAAATGGCGATGGTATAGCCAACCCGGGAGAAACTATTGTGATTTTGGTCAAAGAAGATGGAAAGTATATTCGAACAAATGCCATTTCACACCACCCAGGAATAAATGAGAATGGGATTCATATGCGTATAGCCGATACTTGGCAAGATTATGATCATATAGGCGGGGCCGTAAAGTATACTAAGCCTATAATATCTTCAGAAAAATTTTCAGCAAAAGAGGTTTGGTTTTATATAGAGTATTGGCTACCGGCCAATCATATCATTAGCGGGCAGCATATTATAAAAAAAGGTAAGGTAAAAGTTCAGGTTAAAGGCGAGGACAAAACGCCGCCCCAAATACAATGGCTTCAAGTGCTTACTGACGATCGAATTGAGGCAAGAATATACGACGGTCTTTCTGTAGATAAGGTACTGCTTACATTTGCTGCCAACACGGAAAAGGCGACCATACCACATATAAAATGGGAAAAAGTTCCTGAGGAATTTAGCGTAGAGCTAGTTGATACTGGGTTGGATGGCGATACCATTAAGGGAGATGGCATTTACAGTAGGAGGATAGAAAACCGCCCATCCTATTTTTACGATTTGAAGTTGGAAATGTCCGATACCAAAGGTAACCATGGGATAATTGATTGGCCGGAAACTGTTTTTTTAAGGAATACAAATTAAAAAAATCAAATGTTAGAAAGTTTAATATCTAAAAAACATAATAGGATGAAAGCAATTCCCATTTTACTTTTTACAGTTCTGTTGGCTGTGGCTTGCAAAGACGAAAAAAAGACGCTACCTCAAGATGATGTTAGTGTGGAAGAAGAAGGAAAGGCCGAAAAAGGGACCTTGCGACAAGGAGCTTTTTTTACGGAAGAAGAGGGTAAGGCCGAACTTCTCGAATTAGAATCAATGTATTCTAATAAGGAAGCATGGGAACCACGCAAGAAAATGCTCAAATCTCAAATTTTGAAAGGGTTGAATTTATCTCCCCTGCCGAATCGTACGCCCCTGAATCAAGTAATCGGTTCAAAAAGAATTAGGGATGGCTACTCTGTCGAGAATGTTTATTTCGAGAGTATTCCTGGGTTTTACGTATTCGGAAATTTGTATCGTCCTCTCGATAGCACTAAAAAACATGCTGCAGTTCTTAGTCCGCACGGGCATTTTCCTGGTGATAATCTTGGGGAATCTGGCCGGTTCCGTGAGGACCAACAGAAACGTTGTGCCACCCTGGCCCAAATGGGCGCAGTTGTGTTGAGCTATAGTATGTATGGTTGGGGTGAAGGCTTTAGGCAATTAAATGCCAAGGGCAGTATTGAAAATCCAGATACTGACCAACAAAGCAAAAGCCACCATGTACCATTGGCATTGACCATGCAGACATGGAACAGTATACGGGCCATTGATTTTCTAGAGACCTTGCCCGATGTCGATCCAAAAAAAATTGCCATAACGGGAGCTTCGGGAGGTGGTACCCAAACTTTTTTAATGGCGGCGGTAGACGATCGTGTCAGTGTGAGTTTGCCTGTGGTAATGATATCATGCCATTTTTTTGGAGGATGTAATTGTGAAAGCGGACTTCCCATTCACGAAAGTGCCGAACATTTTACAAATAACACCGAAATAGCGGCAATGGTTGCACCAAAGCCAATGTTGCTGATTTCCGATGGAGCTGACTGGACCAAAAATGTACCACAGGTCGAATACCCGTTTATAAAACGCACCTATTCGTTCTATAATGCCGAAAACAATGTTGAAAACAAACATTTCCCTCATGGCGTACATGATTATAACTATGATAAAAGGTCTACTGTCTATGCATTCATGGCCGAGCACCTTGGGTTGGACCTTAAAGCTGTGACGGACGAAAGTGGAAAAATTGATGAGCATGAAAGCGAATTGGAAGGTGCTGTCGATATGTTGTCATTTACTGACGACATCCCATTTCCTAGTAATGCATTGCAGGGTCAAGAAGCTGTAGAGCAGGCATTTCATGAGATGACCAAGTGATTTGGCCCATAAAAAAATGTTTTTAATAATTTGTGATTAGTGTCAAACACCATCATAATGAGAAAAGTGTTCCTTATTTTATTATTTACATGTTCCATCTGTTTTGGACAAAATAGTACGATTTACACTATTGGTGACTCGACTATGGCCGAGCAAGATGTCACTGCAGAATATCCAGGAAGAGGTTGGGCACAAATGTTACAAAAATTTTTTACTGACGAAATTACTGTTGCGAACCGAGCAGTTAGTGGGCGAAGCTCCCGCAGTTATATCAATGAAAATCGGTGGGATTCGGTTTATCGAATTTTGAAACCTGGTGACTATGTATTCATACAATTTGGACATAATGATCAAAAGGTGGATGACCCGAAGCGCTATACCAATGCGCATACGGCGTATCGTCATAATTTGATACGTTTTATTGAAGAGACCAGAGAAAAGGGAGCAACACCTGTATTACTCTCCTCCATAGCTAGAAGGAGATTTAATGAAGATGGAACCTTGATAAGCTCGCTTGGGTATTACCCCCTTGAGACCCGCTTGGCGGCCCAGGAATATGATGTGGAATTTATCGATCTTGAATATTTGACAGAAGTATTGGAGATGTCCTACGGACCTGAAAAATCGAAGAAACTACATCTTCATTTTAAACCAGACGAACTTGCTTCTTATCCAAAAGGAATTGAGGATAATACGCATCTTTCAATAGAAGGGGCAAATGTCATAGCTGGCATTGTAGCTGGCGAAATAAAGAAAATGAAAATTCCATTGGCAAATCAAGTCAAGTGACAAATATTGAGGAAACTTCATTTCGACTGGGTGATGCTAAAATATAAGAGAGAACAAAACAGCAATGTTAGTTATACCGTTGCAATAACCACTATTTAAATTCTTTGAAAAATGAAACTTAAGAACACATTTAGTTATATGGTAGTATGGCTGTTTGCCGTAGTAATGCTGATTGGTACACAAACGGCACATGCCCAGGGGAAAGACGAAAACCAGGCCGTATTTCGCGCAGGAGCGGCAACTGCCAATATAACTCCGTTTTTAGGCGGAGGCATCGTGGGGGGATGGGGAACACCACCTGCGGAATACGTGCACGACGAATTGCATGCGAGATGTTTGGTCTTGGATGATGGAACAACAAAACTGGTCTTTATTATCGTTGATAATGTAGGGTTGCCCTTCAATTTAATCGATAAGGCAAAGAGAATAATACAAGAGGAAACCGGTATAAAAAAAGAAAATATAATGATTTCCGCTACCCATACGCACTCTGCGGTTAGTGGTCATGGAAAAGGAGAAAAACGTCGTGAGTTCGTGGAAGGCGAGGATTTTGATGAATATCAGACTTTAATCATTCGTAGAATTGCCGATGTAGCCAGAATAGCACTTGTTAATCTTGAACCGGCAGAAATAGGCTGGGGCGTTGGTAGTGTGCCACAACATGTATTTGTCCGGAGATGGAAAATGAAACCTGGAACTCCGATGCCCAACCCATTTGGTGGAGAGGACAAGGTGGTCATGAACCCGGGGCACAGTGACAATTTGCTTGAACCTGCGGCAGAACCGGATCCGGAGGTGTCTTTTATATCCGTTCGATCTAGTGACGGAAAACCCATCGCCCTATTAGCGAATTATTCCCTTCACTATGTTGGTTATGTGGGGGACAAGAGTATATCAGCGGATTATTTTGCCATGTTCGCAGATCGTATACAAGAATTGTTAAAATCGGGCCGGCAAGACCCACCATTTGTGGGAATAATGTCAAACGGTACTTCGGGTAATGTGAACAATAATAATTATGCGATAGCCAATTCAAATATTAGAGAACCTTATGTGAAAATGCGAATGGTTGCAGACGATGTAGCGGAAGAAGTATTCCGTGTTCATAAAGAAATAACGTTTCACAAATGGGTTCCCTTGGCCGCGGCTGCGGAAGAACTTAAACTCCATGTACGGAAACCCTCACCTAAAGAGCTATCCCGTGCAGAAGAGGTTATTAATAAACCTGAAACATATAAACCTGTACACCGTCATGAAGTGACCTATGCCCACCGTTTAATTAAATTAAGGGATGAATGGCCAAATGATATAGATGTTGTCCTGCAAACCTTCCGTATAGGAGATTTGGGAGTGGCCGCTATTCCATTTGAAGTTTTCGCGCAAATCGGTATGGATATAAAAGCAAAGAGCCCGTTTAAACAATCCTTTACTGTCGGATTGGCAAATGGTCTTTATGGATACCTGCCCACACCTGAAGAACACAAACTTGGCGGATATGAAACTTGGTACGGAACCAATAATGTCGAGTTCGAAGCTTCCACAAAAATCGTTACAAAATTGATGGACCTTTTTTCGGAAATTGATGGGAAGTGACCTGTATGGTGCGGTAAATCTATAGAAATGAACAAAAGGCTACGGGAGTTAATTTCCGCTTGTATTAAAAATAATACCGCTAAAAATAAGATAATGAGAAGGGCAACACTTATCACGTTAATGACCTGTGCCATCTGTTTTGGGCAAAATAGCACTGTTTATACCATCGGCGACTCGACCATGGCCGAACAAGATGTAGACAAAGAATACCCGGGAAGAGGTTGGGGACAAATGTTACAGCAGTTTTTTGTTGACGAAATTACTGTTGCGAACCGAGCTGTTAGTGGTCGAAGTTCCCGCAGTTATATCACTGAAAATCGATGGGATTCGGTTTATAGAATTTTAAAACCAGGTGATTATGTACTCATACAATTCGGGCATAACGATCAAAAAGCGACAGATGCTAGACGTTTTTCGAATCCCCATACGGCATACCGTTACAACTTGATACATTTTGTTAAACAAACAAGGGAAAAAGGAGCCATCCCCATTCTTCTCACATCAATTTCAGGAAGACAATTTAATGATAAAGGTACGCTTATCAATACTTTGGAAACCTATCCGCTTGAAACGCGTTTGGTTGCGCAAGAATATAATGTTGCATTCATAGATGTTCAATACTTTTCTGAAAAGTTGGAAGAATTATATGGCCCGGAAAAATCAAAAGAACTGCATTTACACTATCGACCAGGTGAAATCAAATTTTATCCTGATGGAGTAGAAGATAACGTTCACTTATCATCTAAAGGGGCAACGGAAATAGCTCGTATAGTTGCAACTCAAATAGAACAACTGAACATTCCTTTGGCGGATAAAGTAAAGCTATAATAATATAGTGTCAATGTTAGGGATGACCAATTAAACATTTCGTCGGTTCGCTAAAAGGCATAGCATCTTATTGTAGAACAAACTTTGAAAATGAAATAATGAAAATTAAAAATCTGTCCTTTTGGGTTGTCGTAGGTATATTTATTTCCATCTTATTGACAGGAATACAATCGGTAAGTGCTCAAGAGGCCACAAACCAATCCGTATTTAGGGCCGGGGCCGCAACGGCAAATATAACGCCATATTTAGATGGGCCGATTGTAGGTAATTTTTGGACACCTCCTCCGGCATCTTACGTACATGATGAATTGCATGCAAGATGTTTGATACTTGATGACGGACGCACAAAACTTATATTCGTTATTGTAGATAATATCGGTTTGGGGCGTAACCTAATGGATGAAACCAAACGGATTATCCAAGAGAAAACCGGTGTTAAGAAGGAAAACATTCTTATATCCGCTACGCATACGCACTCTTCTGTTAGTGGTATGGGAATCGGTGAAAAACGACGTCAATTTGATGATAGCAACGATTTTGATGAATACCAGAATCTACTGATTCAACGTATAGCAGATGTCGTCAGAATAGCACTTTTAAACCTTGAACCGGCCGAGATTGGTTGGGGCGGCGTTAATGTACCGGAGCATGTTTTTGTTCGTCGATGGAAAATGAAGTCGGGGACACCAATGCCCAATCCATTTGGGGGGCAGGACAAAGTGGTCATGAATCCCGGGTATAGTGAAAATTTACTTGAACCTGCGGCAAAACCAGATCCAGAAGTGTCATTTATTTCTGTGCGTGCAAAAGACGGTAAAAATATTGCCCTTTTGGCCAATTACGGTCTTCATTATGTTGGCGGAGTACCGAATGATCATTTGTCAGCGGATTATTTTGCCGTATTTGCAGACCGCATACAGGAATTGTTGAAAGCTGACCGGCAAGACCCGCCTTTCGTTGGAATGATGTCGAATGGCACTTCGGGTGACGTAAACAATCTTAATTTTAGCAAACCAAGGATAAAGAAAGACCCCTATGTTCAAATGCGGGAAGTAGCATTTGATGTAGCTGAAAAAGTATTCCAGGTTCATAAAGAAATAAAATTCCATAAATGGGTTCCGTTAGGGGCCGCTACCCAAGAGCTTACACTCAAAGTGCGAAAGCCCTCTTCCAAGGAATTATCACGGGCTAGGGAGGTAATTAAGAAACCCAAGTCATATAAGCCGGTACATGTTCACGAAATAACCTATGCGCACCGTATGGTTCAATTACAGGAAAAATGGCCAAATGATATAGCTGTTGTTTTACAGGCTTTTCGAATAGGTGATCTGGGAGTAGCGGCAATACCGTTCGAAGTTTTTGCCGAAATAGGTTTCGAAATAAAGGCAAAGAGTCCTTTTGGGGAATCGTTCACCATAGAATTGGCAAATGGTGGATATGGGTATCTCCCATCTCCGGAACAACATAAACTCGGTGGATATGAAACCTGGTACGGAACCAACAACGTCGAGGTCGATGCCTCTACCAAGATTGTTGCCAAATTAATGGAGCTGTTTTCAGAAATAGATAGAAAATAAATCTAATCTCAGCTGTCAAACCCATTGAAAAAATATAAAATTTATCAATATCAAATATTACCCAATGAGAACGTCATTTAAAAGAAACAAGCTTTATTCGTCCTATAAAATTATCGCCTGTCTTTTGCTATTGGCGGGCACATTCGGATGTGAGGAAAAACAACCGGATACAAATACGATTAGCGGTGCGGAAATACTTCCCGCGCCTCAAAACTTTGAAATAAAGGAAGGAAAGTTCATCGACCCAAAAGACCTTGAGGCCATATACATTGCATCCGATACTAAGGATGCCAATTTTGTGGCCAATGAATTGAGGATGAAAATAAATGAACTCTTTGAACATGACGTAAAAATAAAGGTCGCCGAATCGTATGACGGACTTTCAAGCCCGGCCATCGTATTAGGAATCCCTTCAAAGGACCAGGGATTTTCAAGCTATACTTCTGAGCTCCCGGCCCCAAAGAAGGATAATTCGCAGGCCTATGTATTAGAGGCCAAGGATGGCATGATTACCTTATCCGGGGGAGACCAGGCAGGCCTCTTCTATGGCGTCCAGACCCTGGGTCAGCTTTTTGAGGAGGTGAAATGGAAAGAGCAAAATTTGCCCGGACTTCTTATAGAAGATTGGCCGGATATGGAAGAAAGATGGGTGCATTACAATTATTTTTTCCATCTTGACCGGTACGAGTACATTGAGGAGGCCATTAAAAAAATGGCAAAGTATAAGATCAACGGGATCGTTTTCGAATTCGAAGATAAGTTTGATTATAAATCCCATCCGTTCATTGCGGCGCCGAATTCATTTTCTTCCGAACAGGTTAAGGAGCTTACAAAATATGCGAGCCAATATAACGTGGCAATCGTACCGTTGGTACAGGGTTTCGGACATGCAGGCTACCTCCTCAAACATGATGAAATAAAACACCTAAGGGAAGACCCAGAAAGTAACCAGTCTTTTTGCCCCATGAATGAGGAAACCTATGATTTAATATTTGATCTGTACAGGGAAACAATAGAAGCTACGCCAGGGGTCAAGTACTTTCATTTAGGGGGGGATGAAGTCCGCCGGATTGGTTATTGCGACCGTTGTAAGAAGAAAATAGCTGAGGTCGGTGAACTTGGTCTGTACCTAGTTTGGCTGAATAGGGCTCGCGATTTTATGGAGGAGCACGGAAGGATTCCTATTTTCTGGGACGATATGCCATTGAAACAAGCGGGAGGGGTATATGACCTTACAAGAAGGAAGGCCAATGAAAAATATGATTCCATCTGGACCAACGGTGTTGCCCAGCTTAATAAGACGATCCATAAATTTCCTACCGATGGCGTTTTTATGCGATGGAACTATGAACTTGGCAGGGAAAAGGGAAATATACAAATACTGGACTGGTACAGAGAGAATAACTTTAAGACAATGGCCGCAACGGCCATTATAGGGGACTGGCCATTGATCCCCAAATATGACTGGACGCCGAATAACATCAAGAGTTTTATTACCCTTGCGGCAGAAAAGGGCGCCATGGGGCAATTATGTACGGCCTGGGGCGACGATTCCGGGAACCATTCCGAAATCTACTGGTTAGGATTTTTGGCCTCATCCGAATATTCGTGGAGCAGGAAAAGCCCCGAAACTATAGAGGAATATTGGGAAAAATATATCCATAGGTTTTTTGGGCCCGATACCGATGGGCTCATTTCCGCCTTTCATAATCTTTCCGAAAGGGTCTATTTCTGGGATACTGGGTTGATGGAAAAGGGGAATAAGCGCAGAAAAGGCTATCAGCTAAAATCCCTGCCTGACTTTAATGAAATTCCTCCAGAAGGTAGTTGGACAGCACATTTTAAACCGCTCATGGAACAGGCACTAGAAGAGAAGGCGAAATGCGCCGAAGGAACCAAAATTATCGTGGACAATATCCCGAAGGTCAAAGACAACGCCTATAACCTAGAAGTATTCGCCTCTATGGGCCGTTTTATGGAGGCATATACCGACTTGGTTCTTTCCATAGGGGAAATGTCGCGCATCAGTGATGAGGTCAAAGAGGCAAACGACAAGGGACAACAAAAGGAAATGGCCGAAGGACTTGAGAATATGGCGTCCATAGCCAATGATTCATGGAACGAATATGTTGCCAGTTATGAGGACTTAAAAAAAATATGGGAAGTAACACGCTACCCCAAGGGAGGGAAAGAATATATGTTAAACCCCCAGACCATCTATATGGCGGGAAGAACCAAAGATCTTTCATATTTGATCTTGGCAGAACAGGAAATGGATTTTCAGGGATTCGCAAAGAATATGATCGACCAAGCTAAAATATTAACAGGTAAGTAACGGTCAGAAACAACTGTTAAGTCAATTGAGCCCTTTTCTAAGATTCATTAAAATACTAATCGCTAAATCTGTTTTTATGAACGATTTTACCATTCACAATAATAAATCAATGTTATTCATGAGAAAGTTTTTAAAAAAAATTCGGCTTTGTTCAATTATCGGATACGGTTTGCTTTTGGCAGGCGCAATTGGATGCAAAGAAGAACAGACAAATACAATAACAGGGGCAGAGCTGCTTCCTGCCCCTCAAAATTTTGAAATTAAAGAGGGTAGTTTCATCGATCCGGAAGCTCTTAAAGTCATATACATCGCATCCGATACCGAGGATGCCAATTTTGCGGCCAATGAATTGAGGATGAAAATAAAGGAACTCTTTAATCACGATGTAAGTGTAGCGTTGGCCGAGTCGTATGACGACCTTTCAAGCCCGGCTATTGTTCTGGGAATTCCCTCGAAAGATAAAGGGTTCTCAAGTTATGTTTCAGAGCTCCCATCTCCGCAAAAGGATAATCGGGAAGCTTATGTTTTAGAAGCCAAGAATGATATGATTACAGTATCTGGTGGAGGCGAAGCCGGACTTTTTTATGGGGTTCAGACCCTAGGGCAGCTTTTTGAAGAAGTAAAATGGAACGAGCAAAATTTGCCCGGACTTCTAATAGAAGATTGGCCAGATATGGAAGAAAGGTGGGTGCATTACAATTATTTTTTCCATCTTGACCGCTATGAATACCTCGAGGAATCGATAAAAAAATTGGCAAAGTATAAGATAAACGGTATCGTCTTTGAATTTGAAGACAAGTTCAATTATAAATCCCATCCCTTCATAGCCGCTCCGAATTCATTTACTCCTGAACAGGTAAAGGAGCTTACCCTATTTGCAAGCAAATATAATGTTGCAATAGTACCACTGGTACAGGGGTTCGGCCATGCTGGCTATCTGCTCAAACATGATGAAATCAAGCACCTGCGGGAAGACCCTGAAAGTAACCAGTCATTTTGCCCGATGAATGAGGAAACCTATGATTTGATATTTGATCTATACAGGGAAACTATAGAAGCTACGCCAGGGGTCAAATACTTTCATTTAGGGGGTGATGAAGTTCATCACATAGGAATTTGCGACCGTTGTAAAAAGAAAATAGCTGAGGTCGGTGAACTGGGTCTGTACTTGGTTTGGTTGAACAAAGCACGCGATTTTATGGAAAAGCACGGACGGATTCCCATTTTTTGGGATGATATGCCGTTAAAGCAGGCGGGTGGAATATATAAACTTACGTATAACAAAGCCGATGAAAAATTTGATTCTATTTGGAGTAATGGTATAACACAGTTAAATAAGACAATCCACAAATTTCCAACCGATGGTGTCTTCATGAGGTGGAACTATCAACTTGGTAGGGACAAAGGAAATATTGAAATCTTGGATTGGTACAGGGAAAATAACTTCAAAACAATGGTAGCCACGGCTATTATTGGCGATTATCCCTTAATACCGAAATATGACTGGACACCAAATAATATCAAAAGCTTTGTTACCCTTGCAGCTGAGAAAGGGGCCATGGGGCAATTATGCACGGCTTGGGGAGATGATTCAGGAAACCATTCTGAAATCTATTGGTTAGGCTTTTTGGCCTCTTCTGAATATTCTTGGAGTAGTAAAAGTCCCGAGACAATTGATGCGTATTGGGAAAAGTATATCCATAGGTTTTTTGGTCCCGATACCGACGGGCTTATTCCGGCTTTTCATAATCTGTCCGAGCGGGTCGATTTTTGGGATACCGGGTTGATGAAAAAAGGGAATAAGCGTAGAAAAACGTATCAGCTTAAATCATTGCCAGACTTAGAGAATACACCTCCAGAGGGTAGCTGGGCCGAACATTTCAAACCGCTCATGGAACAGGCTGTAGCAGAGAAGACGAAATGTGCCGAAGGGACAAAAGTTATGGAAAGCAATATGCCAAATGTCAAAGCTAACGCCTATAATCTTGAGGTGTTTGCTTCGATGGGTCGTTTTATGGAAGCCTATAGTGATCTTGTACTCGCTATTGGAAAAATTGCCACTAATTGTGATAAAGCTATAGCTGCCAAAGAGAATAATCAAAATCAAGAAATGGCTGATCGACTTAAAGATATGGCGTCTATCGCCAATGATTCATGGAGTGCCTATGTTGCAAGCTATGAAGACCTTAAAAAGGTTTGGGAGGTCACACGGTATCCCAAAGGCGGCGAAGGGTATATGTTAAATCTTCAGACCAATTATCTTGCAGGGAGAACCGCAGATCTTTCATATTTGATTATAGCTGAAGAAGAAATGGATTTTCCAGGATATGCGGAAAAAATGCTGCAAATAGCGAAGCAGTATCAGGTAGACTAATCTATTGCAGGGCCAAAGGTAGGGTCGGGGGAAGGAAAAAAAGTAGGTGCCAAATTCATAGGTGCTTACGGGAAACCCTTCACGAATACACCCCCGACTGTGGTGGCCGTAGGTATTACGGACTTGTATTGCCAATTTATCCTTGAAGGCATTATACCGGGATATAGCGAAGAAAATTTTCAATAGTTGAAAAAGCTATTTTGATATAAAATTTTGAAACATATGAAAATTAACCGTAAAAATTTTTTAAAACTTGCAGGGCTGGCTGCTGTAGGAATGGTCATAAAAACAGGCAGGGCAGCTAGCAATTTACCTTTTTCGAAAAGCCATGTTCAAAAATTCAATATGCACGGGTACGGTGCGCCCAAGTTAGATAAAGTAAGGATAGGTTTTATAGGTATAGGGAGTCGTGGATCGGGGACCGTTGTACGTTTATCCAGTATTGAGGGAGTCGAAGTTAAAGCGCTGTGTGATATCGTTTCCGAAAGGATCGATTCGACAATCAAATACCTAAAAAGGGAATTTCCCAGCCAGAATCCAACCTCCTATAGTGGAGACAAAGATGACTGGAAAGAGGTTTGCAATCGTGAAGATATTGATCTAATTTATATTGCTACTCCCTGGGAGTTACACGCTCCCATTGCCGTTTATGCCATGGAGCATGGAAAGCATGTGTATACCGAACCCCCTGTTGGTATAACTCTTGAAGAATGCTGGCAGGTAGTTGAAACATCAGAGCGTACCCGAAAACATTGTTTTATGGGTTGTAGTTCTGCGCAAGACGGAATGGCGTCAGTGGTATTAAATATGGTCAGGCAAGGATTTTTTGGTGAAATCATCCATGGTGAAGGCCACTATATTCATGATAGGGTTTCAGATAATAAGGTAAGATGGGAAAGGGATAAGAAAAATAATAATTGGTTTGGTTATCGGCCTTGGCGCTTACAGGAAAATGTTAACCGAAACGGAAATCTTTATACGACACACGGTATCGCACCGGTTGCCCAAATGATGGATGTTAATTATGGAGACAAAATGGATTATATGGTCTCGATTTCCAGTAATGATTTTACCATGTCCAATAAAATGAAGGAAATGGCCGAGATCGATAATTATTACAAACCCTATGTGGGATTGAACTTTAGGGGCAATATGAATACGACAATCATACGTACCCATAAAGGACGAACCATAATGATGCAACACGACATTAGTTCTCCACGTCCGGGTCACCGCTTTGATCTGATCAGCGGAAATAAAGGTATATATAGGGCACGTCCTGACAGAATTTCTACCAGCGAAGAATGGCTCGGGCAAGAAGAATTCAATTCATTAAAAGAGCAGTACACACCTGAGATTACCAAAAAATTCGATAAGATTCGAAAAAAGGCCGGTGAGGGCCATGGGAACAGAAGTTATGAACGCGTTACAGCAAGTGATTGGCGTTTAATAGATTGCCTGAGAAATGGGCTTCCCCTTGAAATGGACGTGTATGATGCGGCCCTATATAGTGCAATAACTCCCCTCAGCGAATCGTCGGTTGCACGGCAAGGAGAATCGGTAAAAATTCCTGACTTTACGTGCGGGGCATGGAAAACCAATGAACGGGGGATGGATATTTCCCTTAAACAAGGGGGAACTACCAATTTACTTTAGTTTTAGAGGATATATTTGTTTCCGAAAGCAAGAACTTGGGGGGTTCGGGATCCTATAAGGGAGAGGCACAAAACAAAACCCTATTCATCTATATAAATAAGCGAAATTTGCACGAATAATACCTTGGCAACGCCCGTGATAGGGAATATTACAATAAAGATTATAATAGGAGTAGCTATAAATTTGAAAACTCGCGTCAAGCGGTATTTAATAATTCCTATATCATATCAAGCCTCAAATAACCTCAAGAAAGAGGACAACAGTTCAATTAACATTGAAAAAATAGAATGATTCAAAATAAAAAGCTTTTTAGACGAATTTTATTGATGGGCATACTGGCTTTTCTTTTTTGTATAAAATCCAATGCGCAGAGCTTGAGCAATAAGGGAAGTTGGGAGAAGCTAAATGAAGACGCAGCAAGTTACGGTAAGCCCGCTTGGCGTGATATGCTGGTTTATACGGCCAAACTTCACCAAAAAAGTACCCATCCTGCACGCTGGCCTTTTCAGTACGAATGGGAGGAAATTGGCCCCGGCTATAATATGTCGCCTGCCTTCGGGCACTGGGATATTATTCATCAGGCTTTGGATGAAATGCGTTCTTACCCAGAGCATGCGCTCCATCAATTGCTTAATAATATTGAAAATCAAGAACCCAGTGGAATGATACCCGGTTCTATTTGGATGTCTGGGGGAAATGCGCAGAGGAATACCACCGAGTGGAATAAGAGTACCGAAGGGCACCCTCCTGTTTGGGTGTTTGCCGTACAGGATTACATAGAATTTACCGATGATAATTCAATTTTAAAACACTTTTTTTCACCACTTGTCCGTCAGATTACCTGGTTCGAAAATAACCGAAAAGCAGAAGGGGAAGGCTTTTACTACAATGATATTCTATTGAAGAAATGGGAAAGTGGTGTTGACGAAGGGGTTCGGTTCGATCAATCTGGTATGGGCCCTTGGGCCTGTGTCGATGCTACAAGCCATATCTATGCGCTGTATAACCATGCTGTAAAATGGGGAAAGATCATGGGTATGGATACCCGAAACTTTGAGAAGCGACGCGATGAACTTCGTGCATTTATCATGAAAGACCTCTATGTAGAAAAGGAAGAAATGTTCTATGATATTTGGGCTGTAAAGAATCCTGCACAAAGACATCTGGTTTTTGAAAGTATGTGGCCTATCGTAGTGGGAGCGGCAAGTAAAGAGCAGGCTAATCAATATATCGACCGTTATCTAATGAATGAAAAACTATTTCTGACAGAGCATCCAATTGCGACCGTTGGCAAAACGGACCCCAAATTTGAAGCAAGAATGTGGCGTGGACCTGCTTGGAACAGTATGACCTATTGGGCCGCAATTGGCTGTCTTAGGTATAATCGTCCTTTAGCTGCTAAAAAGTTGCTCGAAATGGCATTGGATGACACTGCCAAACAGTTTGACCGTACCGGTACAATTTGGGAATTTTATGATTCTTTGGGAGGAAAACCGGAAAATTTGGAAAGAAAGCCCGACACCGATCAAAATAGTCCTTGCAAAGATTATTTGGGGCATAACCCGGTGATAGAAATGGCTAGAATGTATGATGGGTTAAATCATAATTAATTAGCCCATAAATGCATTATAATCAAAAGGAAATATTACGGACAACGATAGATTCGGAATCGTACGACAAATTCACAATTAAGAGTAACGTAATATACTAATACTGATACTTTTTAAAGGGAAGGGGCAGTGCCTAGTATTTTTTCCTTTGTCGATTTCGAGGGAGGCCAGGTTGTTAAAGCAAAACTCCATGTAGTCTGTTGTGAGGTTTCGGGTTTTAAAACATCAAAAAAAATATCTATATCCATTAAAATCAATAAGATAGCGCAAGTAGACTGTGTTGTATTTTTTGTTGATGTTTTCTACAATAGACAATCAAACGGGAAACATAGTTGAATTGGCGGGAAGGGTTCACTATTTCAATAGTATTTTCAGCGCAACCTTTGGTGTTGAAATATTTGTATTGGCATTATAATTATAAGTACTGGTCAAAGCACTGATCTAAGCTTAATTTAGTACACATCATAAATTGTTTTTTATCACCCAGCAAAAGAGTTGAGTTAGTTTGAGTTAGTTTTTGCTTAGTTATGAATCCCAAAGGAATACCTGCGGGATTCAGCTGGGTGTAATTAGTAGAATTCAATTAAATTCTGGCAATGTTTCGATAAGAATAAAAATTATAGGTTTTCGGTAGGGTGATATTTGTAAAAAAATTAATTAAAAGAATTAACTGAAAATTGAATTATTAAATGCTGAAATTAGATTTTCTCGTTTTTTTTGTCCCCTTAATACTTGTGTCTTGCAATGGTCTGATAAAAAATGAGATTGAGGAAAAGGAAAGATATGAAGTGGTTGGGCTAGAAAATTCCTTTGAAATTGACGGTAATTGGAATAAACCTGAATGGCAAGAAGTTAAACCATTAATAATTAACAACTTCAAGGGAGATACGCCCAAATTCAAACCGAGAACGCAAATGAAGATGGTGTATGATGCTACCAATCTATATGTTATTTTCAGGGTTGAAGACCGATATGTTCGCTGTACGACCACAGAATACAATGGGCCGGTATGGGAGGATGCCTGTGTCGAGTTTTTCTTTTCTCCGACAACAGCTTCTCCAATGGATTATTTTAACCTCGAAATAAATTGTGGGGGAACACCTCTTATGCGCTATAATGCTTCTGGTCAGAAATCTAAATCATTGCCACCTGAGGTTCTAAAAAGGATTGAAATAGCACATTCCCTACCCGAATTTATCGATCCAGAAATAGAAGAACCCACTACATGGACATTGGAATACAAACTTCCCCTAGAAGTATTATCGCAATATTCAGCTTTTGACGTGCCAAAAACGGGCACAGTTTGGTATGCAAATTTTTATAAAATTGCCGAAAACAATTCCAATCCTCATTATATAACTTGGTCACCAATTGGAGGAGTAATCCCTGATTTTCACCAACCCGAATTTTTTGGAAAACTGGAATTTAAATAAAAGAGAAACGCATGACAGGAATTTCTAAACAAACCAAGAAAAAGGAAGGCCCGAAATTGACCAGGGTTCTGGGTTTATGGGGCGTAGTATTCTATGGAATAATTTTGATACAGCCCATTGCCGCGGTTGGACTTTTCGGAATAGCGTCAAGAGATTCAAAGGGTCACATGGTACTTACCTTATTGATTGCTCTTGTGGCAATGAGTTTAACCGCGCTAAGCTATGGTCGAATGGCTTCCTTGTATCCTTCTGCAGGTTCCGCCTATACCTATGTTGGCAATGGACTTAATAAAAATTTAGGCTTTTTGGCTGGCTGGGCGATGTTTCTTGACTATTTGATCGTACCAATAATCAACACAATTTATGCATCTATTACCCTACAACGTTTAATACCTGGCATACCCTATATTGTTTGGGTTTTCTTATTTGTATTAGGAATTACACTTTTGAACCTGAGAGGTATCCGAACAACGGACAAGTCCAACAAATTCCTTTTGTTGGTAATGACGGTGGTGATCGGGGCTTTTATCGTTTTAGCTATTAAGTATATAATTGGAATTGATGGTGTGGCAGGGTTGGTATCTACCAAACCCTTCTACAATCCTGAAACATTTGATTTTGGCTCGGTGTTAACGGCTACATCTTTTGCTGTTCTTACTTATATTGGTTTTGACGGTGTTACCACACTTGCCGAAGATGTTAAGAATCCGAAGCGTAATATGCTTTTGGCTCCCGTGCTCGTGTGTTTGTTTACGGGTGTTTTCAGTATAATTCAAATATATCTTGCACAACAGGTTTGGCCTGATTATAGTACATTTCCCAATATCGAAACTGCATTTTTTGATGTTGCCCAGAGAGTTGGGGGCGATGTCCTTTTCAATGCCATGGCAGTAATTCTTTTTATTGCATGCTTCGGAAGTGGGCTAGCAGGTCAGGTTGGTGCGGCCCGATTACTTTTTGGGATGGGAAGAGATGGTGTACTGCCCAAAAAAATGTTCTCATATTTAAGTGTCAAAAGTAATACACCGGTCTATAATATTATTTTTATGGGGGTGCTTACTTTTATTGGTTCAATTTTTCTTGGCTATCAAAGTGCTGCAGAATTATTGAATTTTGGGGCTTTTCTTGCTTTCATGGGTGTGAATGTCGCTGCGTTTAGGCAATTCTACTTTCTTCGCCCAAAAGGGGAGAAGAGAAAATTTGGTGTTGACGCCGTGCTACCCTTATTAGGTTTTCTGGTCTGTTTTGCGATTTGGATCAATTTGCCGTCTATGGCGATGATAATGGGCGGTATTTGGTTTGCCGTCGGTCTGGTGTATCTGATCGTAAGGGTGCGTTTTCTGAAGGTGAAAAGCGAAATGGATTTTACGGACGTATGATGCCCCTGCATGGAGATTGGGGAACAAGGAGGCAGCGATAAATTTTAAAATACAGAAATTATGGAGAAAGAGATTACGGATAACGGGCGAAGAAATTTTGTAAAATCGGGGGCTTCGGCACTTGCCGGAGGGGCGTTGCTGAGCAGTTTTCCCATGAGCGCGTTTCATATAAGCGGTAAAAGGGAATTAAGGATTGGACTTGTGGGTTGCGGCAATAGAGGCAAAGGTGCCGCCCACGAGGCACTTAAGACTTCCGGGATGGTCAAGTTGGTGGCATTAGGAGATGTTTTCGAGGATCGACTCAATAGTGCTTATGAGAACTTGAAAAATACATATGGAGATCAAGTGGAAGTACCGGATTCTAGAAAGTTTATGGGTTTTGATGCCTACCAGAAGGTAATCGCAAATTGCGATGTGGTGCTGTTGGCCACACCACCACCGTTTCGCCCTCTCCATTTAGAAGCCGCTGTGAAAGCAGATAAACATGTTTTTATTGAGAAACCCTTGTTTGTCGATATTCCCGGATATCATAAAGTAATGGATGCTAACGAACTGGCAAAACAAAGAGATCTGAGTCTGGTTGTTGGCCTTCAATCGCGCTATGAAACGGGTTATCAGCTAATGAAGGAAAAATTTGAAGAAGGTATCATTGGAGACATCACTTCTTTAAATGTCTATTATAATGTGGGTGCACCCAAGATTTACCCGCGCACGCCCGACCAGACCGAGATGCAGTACCAGATGCGTAACTGGCGTTATTTTACATGGTTGTGGGGAGGTCAATTGGCAGGTCAGACGATTCACCCCATAGATTTAATGAACTGGTTCATGAACGATTACCCTATTGTGGCCAAGGGATTGGGGGGAAGGCAGACCTTCAATGGTCCTGATCAAGGGAATACCTATGACCATCATTATGCCGAATTTGATTATCCCAATAAGATTAAGCTGCACGTTCAGTCCACCAATATGAACAATACGTGGAACAGGGTAGGGTTCCATGTTCAAGGTTCAAAAGGCTATGCAGATGAAAAATTTAGGATTTATGATGCCAAAGGAGAATTGATTTGGGCACACCGAGATAAGGATGAGATGATTGGGCCTTCCCAAAAATGCCAATCTGATTTTATTAATTCGGTAATTAACAACAAACCTCTGAACCAGTTGGATTATGGCGCGAAATCTACTTTGACTACCATTATAGGTAGAATGGCCATCCACTCCGGGAAAATAATCACGGTCGAAGAGGCCCTGAAATCCAACAGGAGTATTCTGCCAAAGGAATTCAGCTGGGATGCGGATATGCCCTCGGCCCCCGGCCCCGACGGCAACTATAGTATCCCTATTCCAGGTAAGGTTAAAGTGCTATAAATTAATATGGAAAGCGGATTAAAAGAGTAATGGGTGTTAAAACAATTATCATTATACTATTGCAACTTGTTTCTCAAATCAGAAGGTAGAAACCATAAAAGTCAGTATGTGCCATTAAAAGGATACGTATTTATATTCAACACCAAAGAGGCCTGACGGGGTGGTGCGCTATTATTCAGAGCGCTTGAACCATCCGCTTGTTGTGACCGTTGATAAGAACTAGTACCTTTCGAATTTCCAAGAAAATATCAAAACTCTGAACTTCAAAAAAAATATAGGAATCTGGATTTATTTTAAGCTGAAAGAACAATGAGCAAGTAACAATGAATTGAAAAAATACAATGCAGATAATCTAAGTAGTTCTTTACGAAACAAAAATATAACTAGAGCTATACGGTAAAACAAGCAAGTCTGGATGGAAACAGCTGCGAAGTATATTAACTATAGACTAAGGGGAATGGGGTTCCAACTGAAGAAGAAGTGTTTTGGGCTTTTGTCACCATTAAGAAGCGTTACAGGCTTTAATTGGAGAGTGAAATAAAAAAAGAGGTGTTCTGTGCCTAGTCATCAATTTAGTAGAATTTTTGAGTTTACCATATCACATTTGAACGTATTTGGCATTTATTCCTTAATTTTATGATGTAAATAACACAAAATCAATACGTTCTTAAGCTACTATTTAGACCAAGTGTACATATAGGGATTAGGTTTAGATAAGTACGATTAAAATACTGATAGTCAATTATTTGTAACGATACGTGGCTGGCTGCCACCCCGACTTGAAAATTAGAGGTTTATGAATTAATTTTTATAGACCTCTTTTTTATTTGCACTCAATTCGCACTCCAATACTGGTTTTGAATGGTCTTATGTGAATTATTTTTTATTTCAAAAAAAAATTGGTCCTACTATTCCGGCCTTACACTTAGGATTTAGTGCCGCAAGGTGTGGGATTACTAGTCCCTCCGCCTGTACAACGAGCAAAAGCTGACTTTAAGGAGTCTGCTTTTTTATTTCAGGTACAACATAGGTGCAACAAATAAGATTTTCAAGAATAGTTTATAAAATCTGAAGAATACATGCCTGACTAGTTTACAATGACTGGAATCAAGCCTTTCGAAAATTTGGGATGTTTTTGATTCTATAGTAATCAAAAAGAACTTAAGTCGATAATTGTTCTCTATTAATGAGAACTTTTTTGTTAGAAGTTGCAATGTAACATTGACGTTCACTTCCTGTTATCTAAGATGCAAATCAAATAGTCATTGGTCAGGACAAAAATTTTCTATATTTAGCACAGCTTTTTGATTTTGAACTATCCAATGAAGACATGATGCTATTATATTCATTGAATGAAGTAAAGCGTGTTGTTCCAAACTCAAATGATTTTGACTTTTAATATTATTCCCTGTGTATAGAATTTAATACAATGATGAATAATCTAAGTCTCTTATTAAAGAATTATAGCAGTGATTTAGCTTGATTAATCCCAAAAAAGAAAAGTCAACATGAACCGTAAAAAATTTATAACAACCACCGGGCAGATTGGTCTGGCCATTTTTCTACCAATAAATATCTGGCCCATGGACAAAGAACCCCAGCAATTGCTTTTTGAAGATGACGGTAAAATACCAAACAGCAAATATCCGCTTATTCTTTATAAAAACGCATTTAAGGAAAGGTCGAACAGCGGTGCTACATGGTTAGAGAAAAGGTTTTCCGAAAATAATTGGACAAATTCCTGGCGAAATGGAATTTACCCATTTCACCACTATCATAGCACTTCACATGAAGTTTTAGGCATCTACTCAGGTAGTGCATTGGTCCATTTCGGAGGTGAAAAAGGCGAAAAAGTAAATGTTGAAGCTGGGGATATTGTAATTATCCCTGCTGGTGTAGGGCATAAGAAATTGGGAAGTAAAAATTTAGGGGTGGTTGGCGCCTATCCTGATGGGCGCAGTTGGGATTTAAATAAAGGGGAACCAGGAGAGCGACCAAAAGCTGATAAAAATATTGCCTCCTTACCCATACCTGTTGCCGATCCACTTTTAGGTATGACCGATGGGCTAAAGAAAATCTGGGTTTAAGAAAAAGTAGCGATCAAAAGCGCAAGTATTCAAATTGAAAACTAAAGTTGAGAATTGCTCGTTTCTATTGAAATTATGGCAATCGAGAAAACTACCGGATAAAAAGTCTGAACCAGCAATTATTAGTCAAAAGAAAAATCTATAAAAATTATTAAATAAAAGAAATGAAACTAAATAAAATAATTATACTATTAGTTTTGGGAGGATTAATATCGAATTCATGTAAAACAAAAAGTGAGGAAAAGATTGAAAATTCAAGTGCGATAAAAACTACTAAAATAGTATATAGTGCGTTGCACGACTTTGAATATGAATCAAATGAAAATAGCGTCCCATTTTATAGGGATAGTGCTCGAAATGCGCTGGCAATAAATGCAGTAGAATTTAAAAATAAGTTTTCATCTGCATTTGTCAAATTTACTGGAGAAGGCGGAATGTATGATATAAAATTCACGAGCCTTAAAGAGTTAGACGGAGAATCAACATATGTAATATCGGTTGATGAAGAGCAAATAGGAAAGTTTCAAAACCCTGATACTGAGGTGGATTATGAAATTAACACACATTTGTTAAAGAATATAAAATTAGAAAAAGATCAGCATATTGAAATTAAATTCAATAGTCATTCGAATGATAAAATACCCGAGGGAGATGGGTTTGCTTATTCAAGGGGAAGGTGGACAGAAATAGAGTTCAATAAAAAATAATTCGTTTTTACTATTTAAAAGCTTCGCTAACAAATCACCCAAATCGTAATACCATAAATCAGTATTAAACAGAAATTTTTATATTTTTTCAATTATTACGCCAACTGACAAATTGCATTAATTTATTATATGTGGTTTTTCGTATTAATTGTATATAGATTAATAACCAGTACTGCAACTTTTTCAAAATGTCAGTTCAATTTTTGAAAATAGTGATCCTCCCCAAATTTTTATTCAAAAACTGATAGCATTGTACTAGATGGTTTATTGGATGAAAGTACTTGGTTAAAAGCAAGCAAAAATTCAAAATTTAGCCAATTTTTCCCCACAGATGTTATACCTATCCATCGGCGAAACTGAAATCTATATAAGTTGATGATGATCATTTTTATATTGCTGCAATGCTATTCTGTTGGAAATAATTTTAGGTTAGAGTCATTATAAAAGACTACAATATTAGCTCAAGAATAATTTATATCAAGTTAGAGTAATTCGTAGTGCAACTTGTATAAAAATCAGTTTCTATTTACGTTTATTTTCGTTATTCTTGTATTTATTTGTTTTTTAATACAAAAACAAAAAATATCGATACTGTTATGATAAAGTTACTTATCTCAACGCTTAGTTTGATAATACTAAGTTTTCAGTTGCTAATTGCACAAAATCAGAGTATAAGTGAACCTATTGCAGGAATGGGATATTCTCCATATCCTGATAAAGTGGTAGTAACTAAAGTTGAACATTTTGACAATATGTGCTGGAAGATTGCTGCTGCTGGAGGAACATGGTATTTCGAAAATGGAGAAACCGATGGAAAATCAGGGTTTAACAGTGCTTTTGATCTTGCAGGAAACGACTGGATTGGCAACGATGCAGATAGGGGATATAATAAATCTTCAAGTGAAGGTGGAAAACATGAATACCGTGGCTGGCCTAATTTCGGAGAAGGCAATTTTAATCATCCTCAAAGAGAAAGCAACTCCACATCGAGATGGGTTGACGAGAATGGTCGAGATGTTCAATTCAAAGGTAAACTAGAAGGTGATCATCTGATTATGAGAAGTTCTAACGAAACCTATGAATTAGAGTATCACTTCTTTCCTTCGCATTGTGCAATCAAAATAATAAAGGCCGATGATAAGTATGCATTTCTTTATGAAGGACCTGTAGGAGGGGAACAAGAAGCTGTTATTGCCAAAGACTACTACGTTTTAAAAGACGGTGTTCATAGAGAATTGAAGACCGGAGGGTTGGGGTACCTCGAACCGGAACTCGGAAATAAATTTCCTTCCCCATTCTTTTACTTGGCGGATAGTGACCCAAAAGACAAACAAGTTTTTTATGCAGGAGTTAAAAACGTTGGTCCTGAAACGGCCGGTGACGAAGGTTGGAGACAAGGACTGAATATGGTAATTTTTAGTTTTGGAAGAGATGAAGACAAAAGGGCATATACAGGTACCGATGCTGTTTGTGTTTTTGGTTTTTACAAAAAAGGCTCTCATAAGCAAACATCCAAATTTATAGAATCACGACTGAAGAATCCATTTAAAGCAATAAAATAGGTCGGTCAATGAAACTGATTGGCACCTTTTATCATGAAAATATGGAATAGAAGAGCAATTCTAGAGATCCTCCATTAGTCTGAAAAGCTGAATATTATACAACAATGGGTCCTACCGGGAATGCTTAAATTAATAGTTGATTTTAAATTATTTGAACAATCAGCAAAACTTAAATAAGATATATTACGAAATCAAGTATCGGCATCAACAGTGTATAAATTTTCTGTTTACTTCTGTCTGTGCAGGTACGTTATTGACTTGTACTAACAACTCAAAACAATCCAATACTGATCAAAATAGTGAAGGTGATGGGCAAGTGATAGTCTCGGGTGAACTGCAAAAATGACATAAAATCATTCTTGATATTGCCGAACCCTTCGCTCAAGAAAAGGGGACTGATCTTAATCCGTTTACCGACTATCGTTATGAGGTAACCTTCATGCACAAATCTGGTGTGCCTACCTACACATTACCTGGGTATTTTGCGCTGATGGAAATGCGGCAGAATCATTATTCCTATAACAAATAATGATTGAAAAGCATCATGAATTACCCTTATCCAAAATTTTGACAACGGAAAACATAGGAAATCCGTAATTAAGCAAAATAAGAATATGATGAGACTTCTTATTTACCTAGAATTACGGATTTTCAAACTAACTCAACTTAATTTTTTAATTAGGTCTTTTAGATATGCTTCCTATTATTTTTTAGCGTCAATAAACACTCATCTTTTACTGTTTTTTAACTAATATGACCCAATCATCTCTTTCTTCAGCTTCTACAGGCGGTATACCAAGTGAAACATTGCTTGGACCGCTTACCTTAACAACGCGTCCTTGCTGAGCTACAGGAGATTTTACGTTTGGTACTGCCGAAAGTACGCTTGCAGGCTTTCTTGAATATGTAACAGGTAATTTTTTCTGAACTCTTCCCCTTTGCAATTCTCCACCTGTGCGTGGGTTGTACCAATGCACAGTATAAGTATCTTTACTATCCTTTAGATCAAGGGTTGCCGCGCCTCCATCAGGAAGATATATCACATAAACCTCACCAGGTGCAGCAAAGACAAAGTCTTTTTCACTGCGCGTTAGCTTGTTTGCATTCTGCATTCTCCAAAAAGGAATTTTGTTTCCTTTATAAAAATCCATTGCATTTCTGGTATAATCGTATAAGGCATCCCTACTTCGCCATTCTTCGGCAACAATATCATTCTGCTCTTCTCTATATCCGAAATACCACTCGATTCCGGCACCCCCGGCCGCAATGGTTCCCCAATAGACAGCTCGTGCATCGTCTTGATTATAATTATCATCCCAATCATCGGTACTCGCACCTAATCCAGCACTGCCGGGTTCGTCAAGTGAAACAACCCATTTTCTACCCGCTTTGCTTGCATTTTCCACCAAGAGTTGAACATTTTCAAAATTATTCCAAGGGCGCATATTGCTTGTTTGTACAGATGCACCTTCTATATACTCAAATCCCTCTAATGGACCGTATACCTCACTATAGCGATTGGGGTAACTATGAATGACCACTGGATGGTGATAAGGGTCAATTGAATGGATGTACTTGGCATCTGCTTTTGCGATATCCATCTCAGTATCTTTTAGCTCTTGGAACAGGTCATGTTCTTCAGCAAGATTCCAGTTGAGGGCATGATGATGTCCAAAACGAGCCACTAGTTCCCGATAATACAATTTGCGATTAGACCCGAGGTAGCCACCGTCTAACAACTGATCATTTTCCGTTTCATGGGTTTTAAAATGTAAAAACAAACCCTTTTGATCGGCGTGAGAAAAGATAATTTCCCATTGCGCCAATTTCGAAACATCATATCGGGAAAGCTCTTTGTGATTTATCCATGGCCAGACATTCTTACCATCTCCGCCTGCCGACATTGTTAGGAATGAAAAAGCATTCATCCCTTTTTCCGAAAGATAATTCAATCCACCAATTAGACCCTTGCCTTTATCACCTTGCCAAACGGGATCCCCTTCATTCCAGTCCTTAATATGAGCGGTATAATTTTTAATGGGAAAAGCACCACGACGATCTTTGTGTTGCGTACTACCCCACAAAAGTTCATCACCATAGGAATGAGTGGAAGGTTTCGTTTGAGAGTAGGTACCGTCAAAATCTGCGTACGCAAGCAGCGTTTCAGGAGCATCCGCACCACCTTTCATGAACCATTCTCCATTTTCAAAACGGAGATAATTTTCACCAACATATCGAAGTATGCCCTTGCCACGGTGGTCCCTCCCGCTTTTATCTGTTGCAGCAATATGTATTGTATCTGTCGCACCATCAAAAGCTACTGATTTACCGGCCGTGTTGCTCAAATTCACTGAAATATCCTCTCCCATGCGAAAAGAAGCTATATAAGTCCAAGACCCAGTTCTGTCAGGTGTAAAGTGAACACGCCACTTATTCCCAGAGATTGCACTTGATTCAGCTGCATTTCCATCGGCAGCAAAATAGCCCGGTACGACATATGCTGACTCCCCACTTTCATGACGGAATGTAACGTTCAATCTATAACCCAAAAATGGATTGTAAGCATCTATTTCACTTACCTCTGGACCGTCAAACGTAATAACGATTGGATGCCATTTTTTTAATTCTCCATCAATTGAAACATTAGATTGAGCGAACAAAAAATCTGCTTGAATTACTAGTGCTAATACTATTGGTAGTGTTAACTTATTCATATTCATAGTTTTATTGTGTTGCTAAAATATACGGGCTTAACTTATTTTTTAAACTCTTCAGTCGGAACCCTATGGATTGTTTTATGAATAAATTGATTCAACTCGACACCATCATCTGCAGAAATCTGGTAATTTATTGATATAACCAACCCTAGTGAGGCTTCAATCATTTCTGGTAATTCTTCTAGTACTCCAATAGATGTGGATATCTTGCCGGGTTTTAATTCAGGTATTTCAAGAAATACTGATTTCCGATCTTTTGATAACCGAATCGATCTAACTTGTACCAGGTCAGGTTTCGTAACACCTGGCTTGTCTACTGAATAGAGTTTTCCACGCGTACCGTACTGCCTTGTCCATGGATATGTCCATTTTTTCAAAGCATAATTTTCCTTATTTACAGCTATTTTGGGGTCGAGAGTTTGACTGAATCGTAATTCAATTCCACCAGCTTTTGTGTTAATTGCAACGGGTATATTTAAAGGCTTTCCTGTATATCGCATTCGATGAAAAGAACCCCAATCCTCTCCTATGCATTGCCAACTGGTCATACCTGTCACATAAAGGTTACCATCTGCATGAAACCGTCCTCGTTCAAGTCCTGATTTAAATATGTATGGAAGAGATAGGTGTGCACCTTGCCATACACCGTCCACTTCTTCTTTCAAGATTAAAGAAAGATTAGCCCTTCCATAGGAAGCCAATATCAAGTCGTCTTGAAGTTCTTTGGGCCATTGGTCACTGGTTATGAACATTGGTTTTGCTGGGGAGTTGTCCATATAATGTGGTACCCAGCTAATTGGGGGTACAAATGACTTGGGTTTATCAGGTTGATGGGCGGATGGAATGAAGCCATGAAATCCTCCTTTTTTAATTCTATGGACTTTACTTGTGGGTACCCAATTACCTTCGTTGTCTGAATAAATCATTTCGCCATCAGTGTTTATATCTAATCCATTAGGATTGCGAAGTCCACTAGCGATTATTTCAAGATTTTCACCATCAGGGGATAATTTAAAAAGCACTCCCTGATGTGGTGTCAATTCTTCGTTCTTGGGTAGTCCTTCCCCTTGGACGTATGGAGGCCAAGGGGTAGATTTAGCAAAGTAGAAATTTCCCTGAGCGTCCGTTTCTAAATTCATAGTGAACGCATGAAAATTGGTGGAAGCCATTAAATCATTATTAAAACTTTCATAGTAATCAGCAAAACCATCATCATTGTAATCGTGTAACCGCGTGATCTGGTCACGTCCGGTAACATACACTTGACCTTTTACGACTTTAACTCCAAGAGGTTGATAAAGACCAGTGGCATAACGGTGCCAACTTAGGGTTTCAAGATTGTCTTTAATCCCGTCAACGATCCATACGTCACCGCTTATCGAAGTAACAACAGCACGACCATCTGAGAAGAAATCGATATCGGTTAATCGTAAATATGAATTCCATGGATTAGGTATTGGAAGTGTAAGTTCATCTACGGCAAACGGTCCGTCTTCTTGGCCCATCACCGCTTTTGTTTGTAAGGTTTTCCACTGGTCTGGTCCAGGTTTTTTTAATTCGGATATGTCTCTTAAGGTAGAAGCTTGCTCAAGGTATTTTTTCATGTAACCTGATTCCTCACCTGAGGTAATTGGTCCGATTGCAAGCTTGAATTGAACGGGTTGCGTTAGCTTAGGAAGGTCGAGGATAAGATGACTCTTTTTTATCCTCCATTTTACATCACCGACAGCTCCTTGAAATCCGATAACACGTGTATTATTTCCTGCCTTTATTTTCAAATATCCTTTAGAATTAGCAACGGGTACTACTTCTAACGAAGCCCCACTAGGTGCCTGAAGTACACGTAAAGACAGTGTTTCTTCTTTTTGAGTAGGGCTCACTTTAAACGTTCTGGTAAAAACATCATGGGTTGCAATTTGTTCAAAACCTGGTGTTTCTAGAATTTCACTTTCGCCAATAGAATATGAAAAAAGAACTTCTTTATCATTAACATATAGCCCATTATAGTTGCCTCTTTCTTTTTTGATCGGTCCGTATGGCCATGTTCTTGGATCATCAAATTCTTTTTCAAGAGACCATCCTGTTGCTTTACCTGTTTCAAAGTGGGTAAAACCATTAGGTGTAGGCCAATCTTCAAGCCCATTCCGCTCGTCCATATTCCAATAAAGAAAGCCGCCGGTCCAAGCACTTGAAACGCGTAGTAAATCTGTATCAAAAACCATAACTGCTTGAGAGTTATTACCCACTTTAACAGCAATACCTTTATGAACTGCAATATTGTTCGTTGTCACTGGGTCATATGCAATTGTTGAGGTAGCGAATGGACCATGATCCATTGCATTCATATTATCAGGTATAAGAGAGGGCTGAACCTGTGCTTGCAATGAAGTACCTGGGCTAAGAATCACAGCCAAAGCAAATACTGAGCACATTAATAGCTGTATTGGTAAGTTTATTTTATGTTCTAGAGTGATGTTCATTGATTTGATTGCTTTAATCATTTTTTTGTAACAGCTATTTTTATGTTTTACTTCTGTCAATAAAAAGGTAAGGTCATCCATTATATATTGGAAAATACAAGTTGTAGGGAGACTTTATTCTACTAGTAAATAGTTGAATGAATTGAATTTGTCAAGTATTAATCAAGTACAGATTTGTTCTCCAAGAAGATTACAAAAGCTTTGCCACCTAGCGCATTATTGTCAGATGGGCTCCATGGTTTTCCTATAATATCTAACATACCATCTCCGGTAACATCTCCAAATACAATTTCGTGGCCGCCAAGATTTGCATCAGCAATAATATGTTCTTTCCACTCCACTTTAGGATTATTGGACCAAGAAGGGCCAACTCCAAGATTTTCATATAGGAAATATCGTGGGTTCTCTTCGCCATTTGCACCTGGGCGAGCTCTTTGCCAATCTTGCTCTGCGGTAATTACATCTGGTATTCCATCGCCTGTGAAATCTGCTACACCGAGAGAGTGTAAACCTCCCATTATGCGGTCTGCACCTGCAATTTCATGTCGGTACCATTGAATAATACCTTTCTTGTCAGCACCAAGATTTTCCATCCACCATATTCTTCCGCCTCGCATTTCTTCAACAGTCTGAACAACATCCAAACGTCCGTCTTTATTTATATCATCAACCCATGATCTAGCTGCATTTGCAGCAAATCCCGGCTCATTTTCTGGAAGGGGCATAAACGGCCCTAAATCATGTTGCTTCCATTTGGTTCCTTTGCCATTTACATTTTCAAACCAAACGTCAGTTCTGACAACATCAGTATCACCATCGCCATCTAGATCTCCAAATCCTTTAGGTGCTACGCCGCCATGAACAGGAGCTCCAATGTCGTGACGAACCCATGGATCTCTGGGGTTGTTTGGAATATCATACCAACGCAGCGTATTTTTATCTGACATTGTTATTACATCCATACGACCATCTCCGTTTACGTCAGATACAACTTGGTCATGAATACCACCTTTCACAATCTCTTCATCGAATATAATGCGCTCATAGGGGATGTTTAAGTCTCCAGAGTTCTGGTACCAAGCTGCGCCTACAACATAATCTGGCAGCCCGTCACCGTTTACATCAAGTACGGTACCACCGGCATCTGTAGGTGGGTTTTCGCCAACGATATATTTAGACCAATGACCAGGTTCATGAAACTTGTATATGTATATTTTATTTGTACCACGTGAACTCATGATATAGTCCAGTCTTCCATCGCCGTCGAAATCGGCCATGCCAGTATTTGAAAATGCACCTCCAATTAGGGAGTCATCAATAATATGGGTTCTGAAATCAATTTTTTTCTTACTGCCTTGTGCAAAAACAGTAACTGTTGAACACATGATAGGTACCAGTAGTAAAACAACCGTATAGTTTAAATACTTACTTATTGTTAGGGTGATATTATATTTTAAAGTCATAGGGATTAATTTTATTGTAAATTTTTGTTTGTCGTTGGTTTAATAAATTGACACAATTAAAATTTCATTCTGTTGATATTAACCGACCTTGCATTTGCGTCCAGTGTGCAGAATAGGTACATATGTACGGATAGGTGCCTGGTGGTGGTACTTTGAATGAGAATTCTATAGTTTCTCCTGAATAAGCCAAATCACTGTGGGCGATGATGCGTTGCATTTCTTTTTTGGGTATCCAATCATTAGCCACAGCATCTGCTTGAAGAGCCGCCATACCTACAGGGCGGATATCTGCTTCTTCTCTAACTAATACTATGTTGTGATTCATATCACTTTTGTTAACATATCTAATGAGCAAAATATCACCAGCTTTAGCTTGTATTTCTGTAATTGAATAACCGAGTTTGATACCGTCAGTTTTCATCTCTATTACAGTGGTATCGGCATGTTTAATAAGGGGGATTTGAGCCTCTGGCGATTTGTTGGCAAGTGCTAAATCACCAGAACTATCTATTTCTGCAATACCAGTTTTTTGTTCGGTAAGAAAAATCGCAATGAGTAGTAGGCTGAAACATAATAAAACTATTTTATTCATAAAATTACTATTTACTAGGTATCAAGAAATATAGATTACGTTTTTGTGTCTCCTTGATCTTTTAAAATTATTCTACTTTAGTTCTGGATATGAAGGATTTTTATTCTTTCATAGAACTCTTTATTCAAATAGCGAACCTCAAAAGTTATGTGAATAAAACACGTTAAGGTATTATTCACTATGTGTGTTTTTATTTGATAAGAAAATAAAGGTTATAAATCAACAATGATTGGAAGGCTTAAATTCCAAGCAGTAGTCTGATCAGATTTTGCGGCAACCCGAACAGTTAAGGCGCCATTACCGCCAACCGCTGCTGCTGCCAAAAGCTCTGCATCAAGGGTTATTGTTGCTGTTCCTGAATTATCCACCGGATTCGCTTCTCGGGTTTGCCATCTAGGTCCGTTACCGGTATCTACACCAACTTTTTTGACGCTACTGACTAATACTTTTATTTCGTCTACTGCATGTCCTGCACTGGGGCTTACCACATAACTGACTGAAATTACACTTCCAGAGATAGTAGCTGATGGCTGTTCAACAACTAGAAAGGGTGTGACCGTAATATCATTTTTTACAGCACTACCTGTAAGATCTACGTTTTGTGGCGCGGGAGCGTTAATAGGTCCGGTGATCGTAAGGGTATACGACTGAGGATACAGTTGATTATTGGTAAAAGTACCATCATTATTAACCCTTAGTTCAAGAGGAACCCGGTCTTCTTCTCCTAAAAGAAATACAGTTAACTCTGAATTTGAAGCGTCACCCGCTACTGGGTTTCCATTTTGATCGAGAACTGTTCCACTGATTTGACCATCAAACCCAAAATCTGTAACTTCTTCGCTACAACTTGAAAAAACCGTTACACAGATTGCCATCAATGCTAAAAGCGGAATTTTTTTAATTGTCATAGTATTTATTTTTGGTATAATTAGTTTCATATTTTTTTATCTAAAACTCAGTTAGTAATTAGGGTTCTCTACTAATTCTCCTTGAGCCTCAATTCTGCTCTGAGTTATAGGATTGTAATAATGCTCTTGGCGAAACTGACGTTGAACGCTTTCTCCGTCAATCTGAAGAAAATAATATTGCCCTGAAGCATCATCGTAAATAACCCGGAGCCCCTGCACTACTTGCCCATTTAATAAATCAAAAGCAGTTCTCCATCTTCGTATATCGTACCATCGATGACCTTCATAAATCAATTCGCTGGTTCTTTCTGTTCTTACTCGATCACGTGTTATTGTGGTTTCGTCTAAATCTATTAAACCAACTCTATTGCGTGTGAAGTTGAGCCACGTAGCCGCATCAGTCAAATTGCCTAATTCGAATTCACTTTCCGCTGCTATTAGGTACATCTCTGCCAACCTCAATTCTTTCCAATTGTTGCTCTCTGTACCGGCAGGAATAAATGGAGTAGGGGGGATGTATTTATGAAGTAAAAAACCAGTCGATGGAAAAAATTGATTTGCCTGTCTTCGGCTTGCAGTCCCAACAGAAGATTTTCCGCTGACACTAACGCCAACTTCCGAAATAATCTCAGAACCATTATCTATACCTTCATATAATTCTACAATATTACCTGCATAGTTATCGCCTTCAAAAAATACTGATGCGTGTAACCTAGGATCTTTATTTTCCCAAGGGGCCCGACCAGTTGCGTATAAAGTGCCAGTCCCAAAAGCAGGGGTGCTGAAGGTACCATCTAGGTTTTCATATTGATTTACAAGCCCTAATGTAGGATTCATTTCCGAGCCCTGTCCTTCAGAGAATGGTGTCGGTTGATTTTGATGAGCGAAGCTATGGCCGATCTCAACACCGTTGTAAATTCTTTCAAATATAATTTCAGAATTAGAATCTTCAATAAAGATATTTCGATAGGTTTGAACCGGATCGCCACCAGAAAGTAATGTGTATGGGCCTGCGATTACAGCTTGAGCTGCGGCACTAGCTTTTCCATAGAATTCATCTGCTCTAGATGCTGCAATGCCCGTTAATTCGTTAGCCGCCAGAGTACCGAATTGAGCAATGGAAGCAGCAAAAAGATTTGCTCGTGCTTTGTACGCCAAAGCAGTATATTGATTAACACGGCCTGTCTGCGACGGATCATCGCCATTGGCCATTAGTAAAACCGCTGATGCCGCCAATTCGCTATCTATAAAATCAGCTACCGCAGTTTCGGTACTTCTTACCCGATATTGTTCAGGCACCTCTTCAAAAGGATCAAGAACAACATCTATAATCGGTACGCCTCCGTACCTTTTTTGCATTTTAAAATAGACCGCAGCCCTTAAAGTTCGAACCTCGCCTTCAAGTCGGTTTTTAAAGCCATCAGATAATTCAGACGCGCGCAGATTTTCAATGTAGACATTCATATCTCTCATATACTCATAGTCCCATAAGCCTTCACAATCTTTATTATTGGTCATACCACCATGTGTGAAACAACCTTGAAAATTACCTCCTCTTGAAGTGCCTAAATCATGTTCGCCAAGCTTGCCGTTAAAATTATCAAAGGCTACGTAAGGAAATCTTGCATACAAGTCTGCAGCCAATGCGTCAGCAAAAGCTTCATCTTGAAACACTTGTTCACCACTTACTCGGTCTCTAGGGTCCTCATCCAAATCACAAGAAGCCACCAACACCACAAGAAAAATTATGAACGGTGTAATCAGTATATTTAATTTTTTAATGTTTTTCATAGTAAAGAAAATTATTCTCATTATTCTCATAATTCCATTTTAGAAATCAATTTCAACTCCAAAATTATACACACGTGTCTGTGGATGATAGTTTCCGAAAAATTGAGCGGGATCTTCATCAATCTCAGGGTCTAGAAAGTCTAAATCAGAGAACGTTATTAAATTGGTGCCTCCAGCGTACACTTTCATCCTTTTTAATCCTAGAAGGCTAATAAATTCTTCAGGGAACGTATAGCCGATTTGCAGTTGTTTGAGTCTCAAATAAGATCCGTTGATTAAATAGGTGTCATAATCACCGTTAACTATTCCTGATGCTCTCGGCCATCTTGCATCTGCTGCACTTACTGTAGGAAGACCAAATTGATTTTCTGGGATGAAAGCATCTTGTCTATGATGTTGAAGCGTTGTACCATTAGATGGGAATGGATTTTCATACTCACTCCAAGTTAAGTTCCAGGCAAATTTAGAAGCTCCTTGCCAGAAGGAAGAAAATTCAAAACCTTTCCATGCGACACGGGTTTGAAATCCGTATGTCATTCTTGGCGTAGTACCTGAGGTAGCAATATACTTATCAGCATCAGTGATTCGTCCATCGCCATTCCGGTCAATAGGTTTTACGTCTCCTATTTGAAGAGAGCGATTTCCATCACCGTCAATATCTGCCCAATTATCAATTTCTTCTTGAGATTCAAAGAGTCCGTCAGTTTGATAGTAAAATGTACTAACATTATCTCGCCCACCAGTAACTGTGCGTCGGCCAATTTGTTTTTCACGTCGTTCAACTTCTTTGTTGATAAAATCAACTTCATCGGTGTATTCAATAATCTCCTCGTTCAACCCAATATTGCCACCGATAGAATAATTGAAATTATCGTTGATTCTGTTATTATGACGAAGACCTACATCAATTCCTCTATTTTTATATTCTTGGAAATTCTGTAGAGGTAAATCTGCACCTACTACAGGCGGAACCTCTAATAGCCGTTGACCTAATACATCAAAACGCTTTCTTTGATAAATGTCTACAGAGCCTTCTAATTTTCCATCAAAGACATTAACATCTAGACCAAAATTCAAAAGATCCATTTTTTCCCATGTAATCTGTGGATTAATTAATCCGTCACTTACGATTGTTCTTCTAAGATTATTGTCATTGAAGATGACAAAGTCATTAAATGAATAGGTTGATAAGAACTGAAAGTCGCCTTCGCCATCAAAACCAAGTCGACCCCAAGAAGCCCTAAGTTTTAAGGTCTCGACCCAATCAATGTTTTCAAAAAATGATTCTTCTGAAACATTCCATGCTGCTGAAACGGAAGGGAAAAGACCCCATCTGGAATCTTTTGGAAACTTTATTGACCCATCATATCTCGCACTTACCTCCAATGAATATTTATCGTCGTAGTTGTAACTAAGTCTTCCAATGTGACCCATTCTTTTGTTTCTGGTGATATCATCATTATTAAATTGCTGACTTGGTGGTCCCGCGCTTAATTGTGAAATAGGAAACTCATATTGAATACGACTCGCTTCGAACAATTCAAAATCTGACTGTATAAATTCAAATACATACATACTTTTTAAGGTGTGCTTCGCTCCAAAAGAATGATCCCCTTCTAAAAAGTATTGGAAATTTATATTTTGTGTTTGGCTACTTCTTTTTTCGACT
Organism: Kriegella aquimaris; assembly: GCF_900103215.1. Lineage (GTDB taxonomy): Bacteria > Bacteroidota > Bacteroidia > Flavobacteriales > Flavobacteriaceae > Kriegella > Kriegella aquimaris. Next base: position 95,135 of record NZ_FNGV01000013.1, on the reverse strand, counting down.
CTTGTGTCGGCATTGAGAGCGCGAACACGAATATGTTCCCCTGAATCTGCATCATATCTGTACTCATTACCTTCCTTTTGAAATAACTTATCTTGTAAATTGATAGTTTGGTAATTCAAAACGGTTCGAGTACTTAGTCCTTTAGCAAGTTGGTATTTAGCCCCCACTTTAATATCAATAAATTGGTTCTTAAACTCTTGAGAACCGCCAATATCTGCACTTGCTAAATTCAGTGGGTTTACGGTTTGCCCTTCAGGAGCACCTCTAGGAAAATCTAGATGTCCGCCAGGTAACTCTTCAATAGAATGAAATGGACGCCAACGTAAACTACGCGCGAAAATACCTTGTCCTTGTGACCAATTGGTTCCTTCAAATTGGTTTCGAGGGCCGAAAAAATCTTGAAAATTATAACTCATATCTAAGTTGATGTCCAATTTTTCAGTAACACTCACGTCAATATTTCCACGGATAGTATACCTCTCAAAATTTGTGTCTGTACCCCCAAAAACATTCTTTTCAAGACCTTCTTGATCGAATAAGTTACCAGAAATAAAATAACGGACATTTTCACCTCCACCCCGCACAGATAAATTATGAGTAGACATTGGGGCATTATTGCGAGTAACTAAATCATACATGTCTACATTTGGATAGTTTTCATCATCTAACCCTTGATTGGTTCTGAAATCTTGAACTGTCTCTGGTGACCAGCGAAGGTCCTCGCCTCTATCAATCTGTCTTATATTCCACAAAGACATATATTCCCATGACTCAATAGCGTCTGGTAAGAAAGTTAGGCCTTGAAACCCCATATCGCCTTTATAAGAAAATTGTATATCGCCAGAGACCGTACCTCGTTTAGTTGTTACGAGCACTACACCATTACCAGCTCGCGCTCCGTATACAGCTGCAGATGCCGCGTCTTTTAAAACGTTTAACTCTTCAATATCATTAGGATTCAATGCTGAAAAAACAGCTTCATCAACTGGTAAGCCATCAACAACATAAAGAGGTGTGCCGAATCCGCGAATACTAATGTTTGTTTTGTTTGAACCAGGCTGGCCATTTTGATTTTTAATAAAAACCCCGGCAACTCGACCTTGTAATGCTTGACCGACTGTTGGGGTGGCAACTCTGGCCATATCGTCAGGTTCAGCTTTTCCAATACTTCCTGTTATCTGAGATTCAAGTTGCGTACCATAACCTACAATGACAACCTCAGATAGTTGTTCTGCATCTACAAGCATTGATGCATCAACAACCGTTCGACCATTGATATCAACGGTTTGTGTTAGATACCCTACATAGCTGAAAGCCAGTTGTGTCGCGCCATCAGGTACAGCAATGGAATATCTACCATCAAAGTCTGTTACTGTGCCGTTCGTGGTTCCTGCTACTAGTACTGTTGCACCAATAAGAGGTCCACCGTATTCATCCGTAACTGTTCCGGTCACAGTTGATTGAGCGAATGAATTAAATGATACCATCACTATCAAAATCATCCCCCAATAAATTTCTCTAGGTCGAGAGGCGTAATTAAATCTTTGTTTATCCATGAAATAGAGTTTGGTTGATTTTTATTTATTGAAATATAGTGATTATTTTCTTTTGTTTTCTTTTGTTTTGTTTTATTTTGTTTTATTTTGTTTTTTTAGTAATTTTTGATATTGTTTATTTTCTTTTATTAATTATATTTTTCGTTTATAAAAAATAAATGCTTTTCTTGATCAAGTGTTGGTATCACGATTGGGAACCTGAATTCGGTACATTAATTCCATCTCCGTTTGTTACTGAAATTTTGTATGTTTTTTCATATCAAATTATCCAATGTTATTGATTATTATTTTGTGCAAATATTTGCAAAATGATTTTTATCACAAGAATTTTAATGATATATATTGATAAATATAGCTAATTAATTAAATTATAATTAAAATATGATATCTAATATTATAAATTTATTGAGCAAATATTTGCGCAATACCAAAATTATTGGAATAAATTGTTGTATTTGGGTTGTTGGATATCTTAAGCTTATTGTTTTGAATTTGTAGAAAAAATTGAATTCAGGTATTCCTTAAAAAAGGTTGTAATTGCGTAAAATGTTGTCCATTATTTTAGTCTAGATGATTTCAATTTTGGCTAAGATTCAATTTTTTGTATACTAAAGAAATTTAATTCACTTACTATAACTTGAAAATAAAGAAACAACTACTGAAAACTAAGGACTTATGAAAACTAAAACGATGGTCTTATTGATTGTGCTTCTCATGCTGCATTCTATTGTTTTAATAGCACAAAATAATTCTGTTCAGGAGGATGACTTTCAAGGCATCAAACCTTATTCTCAAAACCCTTGGTATTGGCAATATCGCGGAGATGCTATCATTCTGATTGGAGGAAGTGACGATGATAACCCTTTTCAATGGACGGGAAAACAACTGACAGACCACCTTGATTTGCTTCGTATTGTAGGAGGTAATTACCTTCGAAACGTTATGTCTGATAGAGATGAAGGAAACGTTTATGCATTTAAAGAAACTAGCGCCAATAAATATGACCTGAACCAATGGAATAATGAATATTGGAAAAGACTCACTTTTTTTCTAGATGAAACATCTCAAAGAGGCATCATCGTTCAGTTAACCCTTTGGGATATCTTTGATATACGCTCTTCAAGTCGTTGGGGGAACCATCCATGGAATCCTGCCAACAATAAGAATATAGAACCAGGTACCTGGAACAACAGCGATGATTTCTTCGCTACAGTAAATAAAAAAGCCAAAAATGAAATAGCATTCCAACAAAAGTTCATTGATAAATTGCTTTCGATTACCTTAAAGTACGATACGGTATTATATAATATCAATAATGAAAGTAGTGAAGCGGGGGAATGGGAAAATTATTGGGCAGATTATATTAAAGGATTATCTGATAAAGCAGGGAAGAAGATTTATGTTACGACCATGCAACTTTCACCTTCAAATGCTGTGCGACATGTGATGACTTATCCTAATATTTTCGATTATGTCGATGTTTCACAGAATAACCAAGATTCTAAGGGAGGGCGAGGTAAAGCCCACTGGGATAATTTGATGTATCTACGGGAAAAAATTGCATCTTCTGGTCCTGTTCCCATGAATAATGTGAAAATTTACGGAGCAACTGATGGAGGAACAAATTACTCTGCAGGATCAGAAACTGAAGCAATCGACCGATTTTGGCGGAATATTATTGGAGGCTGTGCCACAGCCCGATTTCATCGTCCGTCTGTACCAAATAAGCTTTGGGGGTCAGGTTTGAACGAGCGTGTTCAGACCAACTTGAAAGCAATGAAAATGCTACTTGAAAAGTTAGACATCACTTCATGCACGCCCCATAATGACCTTCTCTCGCCGCGTGTTCCGGTTCCGTCTACAATGGAGGCATATGCTACTGCAAATATTGGAAATCAGTATGCTATCTATTTTCCACAAGGACGCTATACTATAAATCTTGATCCCTGGAAATATGTAAATAAACTTAAACTTCAATGGTTAGATATCAATAATCTAGAGTGGTCAGAACCTGAAATTGTTGAAGTTAAATGGGAAGGGGGCATTCATGATTGGGGATACCAAGGCATCATTGGTCTTGAAACTCCTGGGAATAGACAATGCGTGGCTTTTTTAGAAGTCCTAGAATAAATATAAAAAGACACAATATTATAATTTATATACAGTAACAAATGGCTAAGAAAACGCTTGGAATCGGAATGGTTGGTGCCCGGTATGGTGCTCGAATGCATTATGCGAATTATATGAATTTAACTCCTGGCTTAGTCGAAATACGAGGTGTCTGCTCATTGACGAAAGTAAGCGCAGATGCATTTGCACATGATATGGGAATACCTTTTGCTACTACCGAGCTTGATAAACTTCTCGTGCGTGATGACATCGATGTTATTGATATCTGTTCTCCTCCTGCAACACATCATGAAATTGCTATTAAAGCTGCTAAAGCTGGAAAGCATATTATTATGGAAAAGCCGCTAACCGGATACTTTGGGGAACCAGGAGATCCCGAACCTATCGGTTTACACGTAGCACGTTCAAAAATGAGAGAAGGGGCCAGGCGAAATGCAGAAGCGGTAAGAAATGCAGTTCGAGCAAACAACGTTCTTTTTTGCTATGCTGAGAACTGGGTTTACGCACCTCCTATTGTGAAAATGCGAAATTTAATTGCAGCGTCAAAAGGATCCGTACTAGAATTTAGGGCAGAAGAAAATCACTCCGGTTCGAATTCCGTGTTTTCAAAAGAATGGAAATCGATGGGTGGAGGCGCCTTGCTCAGAATGGGAGCACATTCTGTTGGTGCTTGTCTATATCTAAAACAATGGGAAGGACAACAGCGCAGAGGAAAAAGTATTCTTCCGGTTTCTGTCATAGCAGATACTGCCGATCTTATTCATACCGATGCTTCTGATAGAGCTCGAAAAGAAAATGCCCATCAATGGATTAGCTCTGATCCAGTGGATGTTGAAGACTGGGCAAATGTCGTGATTCGATTTGATGACGGATCTCGAGCAACGGTACTTGTAAGTGATGTGGGACTTGGCGGACTCAACACTCGTGTTACCGCTTATATGACTGATGGGGTCATAAAAGCCAACATGACGGCAAATGATGTTATTGAAACGTATGCAGTAGATCCAAATACATTTGCAAGCGAAAATTTTATAGAAAAACTAGAAACCAAAGCCGGGTGGAACCGCCCAAGTTGTGATGAAGACTGGTTTCGTGGGTTTGCACAAGAGATTGAAGATTTTATACATGCAATTCAAGATGATCGCGAACCTCTTGCTGGCATCGATTTGGCCGTCGATTGTGTAAATGTAATTTATGCGGCCTACCAATCTGCAGAGGAAGGCCGAATTATACATTTGTAGGGTTAGATAGGTATTAGTCTTGTCGGGGGCCGTGCTTAACCGGTCCGTAGGTGCTATGATGCATTTTATACCGTATGGAGATAGAATATCTGTAAAGAGTGTTGGCATTACTTTAAAGGTGAATACTTGTGACACCTTTGGAAAAATAAAGTTTGATACAGCAAGCGAACTGCTGGAAGGTTGCACCAATCATTTGAACTACCCAATGTACCCCAACAAGATGACCGTCCTTAACAAGAATGGCTCCACTTTGTATTTGGAGACGATCGATCTTGGACGGAGCAAAATAGAACCGGGCGCGATTTTTAAGGTAAGCGACCCTTTGGTTGCCGAAAAATTGTCGAAATCCCCAGTCGTTGACATTAGTTGAACTATGAGGTGGAGGAATCCTGTGAAGCCTGTAATCAAACCGTCAAGCGAAAAATTATTGGCGGCACCTCAGGTAGTGAAATAGAGAATATAGAGGTTCAGGTAATTAATGACCTTGAATATTCCGGGGCAAATTCAATGAAGCTTTTATTAAAATCCATTCAAGCGGGTCCCAATGGGCTCAATGAAATTGAATTGGACCCCATGTAAATAAACGAGGAGGGCCAAGCGCTAGACGGACGAAAAAATGAAGAAAACCTTGATAGAACTTGTCGGACTTACTGAAAACGATACTAATCTTTTAATGTTTAGTCCACATATGATGATAGCGGTTAAAAAATAATTATATGGAAAATAAAAAAAGATATTACTTAGCGTTAAGTAAAAATAGTGGTCGTTTAAATGAATTAGACCTTGGGGAAATTCTTGGATTTGAAGATAACGAAACCATGCAGATAATTACGCAGCTTTTGTCAGAGCACAAAATTGAATACTACGAAAAGGGCAGGTGCAATTATATAATTATGAAAGGGTTTAGAGGTAAGAATCGTAAAGTTTATTTGTATTAGACTGAGATTAAAATTTAAGTTGATGTAATGAATTCAAAAAAAATAGTTGTTCAAGACAACGGACAACTACAATTATTTTAGTTCGACGGTATAATAATTATCACTATTCAAATTGTGTTGATGGCGAAACTTACTTACAGATATTTTCAATAGTAAAATTATTATTCGTTTGCAAGGTGAAATGGTCTAAAATGGCTAATTTCAGGCGCTAAAATAAAATTATTCCAGGTTTAAAAACATATGAACTACACAAACAAGAATTACTACTTCCTTTTCCTTATAATAACTTTATTTCTTACAAGTTGCAAAACCGATCCACAGGAAGATTCTGGCAAAGAAATAACTTTACGCCTAACCCCAACTTCCGATAACCCCAGGAATAGCGAAGGTGATTTTATCCGGCTTAAAGATGGTCGGATATTGTTTGTTTATACGCATTTTACCGGAGGAGCGGGTGATCACGCCAAGGCTTATCTGGCAGGGAGATATTCCAGTGATGGCGGTAAATCTTGGACTCCTGAAAACGTTACCATTCTATCCAACGAAGGTAGAATGAATGTGATGTCCGTTTCATTATTGCGGCTAAGTGATGATAGTTTGGCCCTATTTTACATTAGAAAAAACTCCGAAACGGACTGTATACCGTTTATGCGTATTTCTACTGATGAGGCAAAAACATGGAGTGATCCGATTAGGTGTATGAATGACGAAGGATACCATGTTGTCAACAACGACAGATTGGTTCAATTGCCGAATGGCAGGATTATTTATCCCACTTCACTACACGGTGAGGTTGAATCTAGAATGACTGCTAATGGAAAGATATATTGCTATTTTTCCGATGATCTCGGAAAAAACTGGTCAAAATCCAAGGAGGTTCCCAATCCAAACAACGTCGTGTTGCAAGAGCCAGGAATCGTGGAACTAGAAGATGGGAGAATGATGCTTTTTTGTCGAACAGATGCCGGTGTGCAATACTTCTCTTATTCGGAAGATCAGGGAGAAACCTGGTCGCCAATCGTAGCGGGAAATATAAAATCTCCGCTATCGCCAGCTTCAATCGAGCGCATTCCAAAAACAGGAGACTTATTGTTGGTCTGGAACAACAATTACGAAAATTCAAGAGACGGCGGCTATCGAACTCCCTACAACCTTGCCATATCTAAAGATGAAGGAAAAAGCTGGGAGAAAATAAAAGCCATAGAAAGTGATCCTGATGGATGGTATTGCTACACTGCCATAGAATTCATGGATGATCATGTGCTTCTGGGGCACTGTGCAGGCGATAGAAAGGGTGGGCATGGTTTGGCTACTACACAAATCACGCGCCTTAGCTTAGATTGGATTTATCAGAATGCTACCGAAGAACCCAAAGTGGCATCAGATCAAAATGGCAAAATCGAATTAGCATCCAACGACGAAACGACCCAAATTTATTATACCCTTGATGGCGCTCTGCCAAAGCAAGAAAATGGATTACTATATAACGAACCAATCGACATTACTAAGAAAACCAGGTTGCATATGCAGGCATTTTCGCAAGGCAAAACGCCCAGTCAGATCGTAGCTGTAGAAATTGGCACTGACATTTTTGAAGAGGCGCAGCAACTGACGGAGAAGCCGACACCCGGGCTTCAATATAAATATTACAATGGAGAATATAGCAAGGCAAAAGGCCTTGAAAAAAAGCAGGAGATAACATCAGGTGTAATCCCCCAGTTTTCCATTGAAGACAGTCAGCAAGCAGAGAATTTTGGTTTCGTCTTTGATGGATATATAAATATACCAAAAGATGGATTATACACTTTCTTTCTCGAATCAAATGATGGAAGTATACTATTTCTTAATGATGACGCGCTCATTGACAACGATGGGGCACATGGCAATTACGAGAAAAAAGGCTCCATTTCTTTAAAAACCGGAATGCATAAAATCTCGCTCAACTATTTTCAGCAGGGTGGGGGAAGTAAATTGACCTTGTCTTGGCAAAGTGACGATTTTGGGAAGGTAGAAATTCCATCAAATATGCTTTTTCATGGAAGTTGATGATTTCAAGATGCCGTTTATTACCGTAATAATTTCACTATAATTAAACCTTTATTCGTCTGGCTAACGGGTAAAAGTCAATAGTGTCAGGGGCTGGAACGCCTTTTCTTATACCTAACTTTAAAACACATTTTTCATTTTTTTGAATTCCTACGTTATACCTTTCATTAGGTTTTGCTTAAAAAGGGTAAGTTTTCCAGTTTCCAAGTTTTATAATAATACCGTAGATTGTGTATTCGAACCTTATTTTATATGAGGTGTAAATCTTTTAGATGAATCGTCCTTATAGCCGTCTATTTTAGGTACTGTTTTAAAATTGCTTAAACTCTGAAGATGACTAAGATATACTCAGAAAGGTTTATAGAATAGGGTAAGCGCTTTTTTTAAAAATAGGCGTGTTTGAAAAAGATTATTACTTTTGTTAAAGATATTATCTTGTCAAAAAACAAACTAACAAGAAGTAAGAATCATATAGCTTTCTAAATAGTTTTAATGCTTAACCAGCTCTTCAAGCATATATCTCTCATACAAGGAAATGGACTGAGGTAATCCTTTTAAGTAGTGAGCATATTGCATCAGTGTGAAATTGCATGAAAAAAATTGCTATTATAGGTACGAGGTTTTCGAGTTCATCAACTGCGTGTTATTTAGCACAAGCAGGTAATGCTATCACCATGTTCGAAAAAAATGAGACTATTGGTGCAAGGGCTGACAAATTTAAGAAAGATGGATTCAGCTTTGGTATAAGGCCACTGTTTTACTGGTTGCCCGACGTCTTCAATCGCTTCTTTGCTCATTTTAATCGAAATACATTCGATTACCACGAATTTCCAATTGTAAGAAATAACGAACTAAATGAAGACACAAAGAAAAAATTCGATAAAGATATTGATGAAGATTTCAGCGTTGCTTTAGAGAGATTCGAGCTACTGCATAAAAATTCAAAAAACGGAATGTATACAGCCTATAATTCTTACGGTAAACTTACAATTAAGATAAATTCCGATCCTGTAGAGAAACTTAATAAGCGAATTCGAATACCTAATAGGGTCAAATTTAGGGCATTGATTTCTATTTACGCCATCAATAAACTTGTACTGGCATAGAACACAAGATAATCACGAACTATGTCACTCTATTTAATAATACTTATTATTTCACTTGCTGGGCCTCTAGCTTTGAGTTTCGAGAAAAACCTAAGACTCTATAAACGGTGGAAATACCTGCTTCCTGCAATCTTGATAACGATGTTCATTTTTGTCTCTTGGGATATCATCTTTACGCATATGGGATATTGGTTTTTCAACCCAACCTATAATTCGGGAATTTATATAAATAAGCTGCCTTTAGAAGAATACTTGTTTTTTATTGTCATTCCATATGCATGCGCGTTCTCGTTTTACGCAGTTCAATTTCATTTCCCGAAATTCAAGTTTAATGAGCGATGGACGAAAATTTCAACTTTTCTAATTGTAGTAGTATCGCTTATAGTTTCATTGTTCAATCGAGACCTTACCTATACTTTTGTTACTTTTCTTGTACTGCCGACGATACTTTTATTAAGTTATTATTTTGCCAGAGAAGTTGTACAGTATTATTTGGCGATTTATCCGATTTTACTCATCCCATTTTTTATCATAAATGGAGTCTTAACGGGTACAGGAATCGAACAAGCTGTTTTTGATTACAACCCTGACGTCATATTGGGAATTCGTGTTTTTTCAATTCCGCTCGAAGATATGTTTTATAATTTTTCGTTGCTTTTATCACCTTTGGCGTTGACTCATATATTTGAAATGCGATTTAAAAAAACGAACAACGTATGAACATTGCGTTGATTGGTTCCGGAATTGGTGGTTTGGCTACTGCCTGCAGGTTAGCATCCAAGGGACATGAAGTAACCGTATTTGAAAAAAACGCGTCTCCTGGGGGAAAAATTGACGAAATCTATATGGGAGGTTATCGTTTCGATACCGGACCATCCTTATTCACATTACCAGAATTAGTGGATGAACTTTACATTGCGGCAGGGGAACCTGTTCCACCAACTTTTGCCTACAAAAAACTTGAGGTGCTGTGCAAGTACTTCTACAACAGTGGTGAAAACCTAATCGCTTGGTCAGATCAGCAAAAATTCACTGATGAATGTGTTCAAAAACTAGGGGAAGATCCTTCAAATATCACCAAATATTTTAAGAAAGCTTCATTAATATATAAAATCACAGCAGATATCTTCCTTTTTAACTCCTTGCATAAAGTTAAAAATTTATTGAAGTTTTCGGTTTTGAAGTCGCTGTTTCAGGTGCATAAGATTCGATTTTACAAAACCATGCATGGTGATAATAAGAGCAGTTTCAAAAGCCCATTGCTTATTCAATTGTTCGATAGGTATGCTACTTATAATGGCTCTAATCCATACAAAGCACCCGCTACACTAAACGTAATAGCACATCTCGAAAATAATTTGGGAGCCTATTTTCCCGAACAGGGAATGTATTCCATTGTGCAGCACATTTATGAACTTGCCCTAAAAAAGGGTGTCCGTTTTAATTTTAACTCATTGGTTACGTCCATCGATATAAAAAACAAAAAGGCTGTAGGGGTAAGCGTAGAAGGTAAGACTTTCGCCTTCGATAGAATAGTCTCAGACTCAGATATCAATTATGTTGCTAATAATCTGATGGATCACCCACGAAAAAAACAAATCAAGCGTTTAGAACCTTCATCATCGGCCTTGGTATTCTATTGGGGCGTTAATAAGGAATTTCCTGAGTTAGATTTGCATAACATTCTTTTCAGTGGTGATTATAAAGAAGAGTTTAATAATCTATTTCAAAAAAAAACCATTGATACCGATCCTACCATCTATATTTTTGTTAGTTCTAAAATGGTAAAAAGTGATGCCCCAAAAAATTGTGAAAACTGGTTTGTAATGGTTAACGCACCCGCTAATAGTAAGGAGAATTGGAATGAACTCATACGTACTACCAAACAGAATATCATTAACAAAATCAACAAATGCCTTAAAACAAACATTGAAGACTATATCGAACATGAGAAGATTGCTTCACCGATAACGATCGAGCAGAATACGCTGAGCAAAGGAGGAGCACTGTACGGCAATTCATCTAACTCTATGTTTTCTGCATTTTTAAGACACCCAAATTTTCTTAAAAGCGTAAAAAACTTGTATTTCGTTGGCGGAAGCGTTCACCCTGGTGGCGGAATACCACTCTGTTTGGCCAGTGCTAAAATTGTTGCTAATGAAATACCTGCATCATAGATGAATCGGACAATTAAATACTTAGTTAACGACGGGCTTCCAAAAACTTTTATAGTTTTTTACTGTGTTGGTTTGGTTTTATATTTCACGCCTCTCACTCACAATCTGTTTAAACTAATTACTCCGTATACCTTGGTTTTGGTTACCGCAGCCATCTTTTCACATCATAAAGAATGGAATACAAAAACGATTGTAGTTTTAGCAAGTATTTTTATACTGAGTATTATAGTCGAAATTATTGGTGTAACAACGGGCAAATTATTTGGTGAATATGCTTATGGGAAAGGACTTGGTCTCAAAATAGCTGATGTACCGGTCGTAATTGGTCTTAATTGGGTTTTCTTAGTTTATACTTCAAATAGTATTATCTCTAAATATACTTCAAAAAACATTCCGATTATAATAGGTGCAGCATCACTAATGATTCTTTACGATATATTACTTGAAAAAGTAGCTCCCTCAATGGACATGTGGCAATTTTCAAAAAACGAGCCGCCTATAAGTAACTATGTGGTCTGGTTTTTATTGGCTTTAATCTTTAATTGGGCTATTCAGCAATTTAAAATAGATACGAATAATAGACCTGCTCGCTGGTTATTTTTTATCCAATTCGGCTTTTTTATAATTATAGTTGTTCATAACATATTTTAAAAAATGATACGAGCCAAGCATAGTAATTTCGTCGTAAAATTTTCTAATTATTATACGAGAATATTAATAGGATTTTTTTTCGGAAGTGTTAAGTACTCGGGTCATTATGAAGATAAAGGACTTCCTATACTTATGATCAGTAATCATTTCTCGTTTTATGATGGCTTTATTCAAATCTTATTAAACCTTAAAGTTTTTAAGCGAAGGTTTAATTTTATGATGCTTGAGAAAGAGCTACGTAAAAACATGATATTAACTAAAATAGGTGCCTGTTCTATCAGCAAGGGCAAACGTTCTAGTTTAGAGAGTCTCCAATATGCCGTTGAAATGTTACAGGATAAAGAGAACCTTTTTCTGTTTTTTCCGCAAGGAAAAATTAATAGTATTTACACACGAGAGTTTACTTTTGAAAAAGGCTTGCTTTCATATATCTTAGAAAACCTAAAAACTGATTTTCAATTGGTTTTTAATATCAACCTTATTAATTATGGCAACAAACTTAAACCTGATATATGTGTGTATTACGAAACGCAGCACATAAATGCAGATACAAATGCCGAGGATATAGAAAGAGCGTTTAATCATTTTGCAAAAGCATGTTTTACAAAACAAGGTGCTAAATGATTTATTTCTGTTATTTTCTTATAAGCTTTCTAATTATCAGGTTGCTTGTAGCATTCGTAAATTATCTTTCGTTCGCTTATTTGCCAAAGGTAACTCCATTAGCTACAGCGCCTTATGTTTCAATTTTAATACCCGCGCGCAATGAGGAAGAAAACATAGGAACCTTGTTAGAGCAATTATCGGCATTGGAATATAGTACCCATGAAATCATCGTTTACAATGACCATTCAACTGATAAAACGGAAAGTATCGTTAAGAATTGGGAAGCCATCAACCCGAACATTAAACTTATAAATGGAGGTGTGCTTCCGAAGGGTTGGTTGGGCAAGAATCATGCATGTAATCAACTTTCGCAAGCGGCAAAGGGTGAAATATTACTCTTTTTAGATGCAGATGTAAGCGTTAAAAAAGACTTGATCAAACGCAGCATTAGCCATTTTCAGAAATACGAACTTCACTTGTTATCTATATTTCCAAAGCAAATAGTTACCTCTTTAGGAGAAAAAGTTTCAGTACCGCTAATGAACTGGATTTTACTGGGTTTACTTCCACTTTCTCTAATTCGAAAGTCAAAGAACGAAGCCTTTTCGGCGGCCAATGGACAATTCATGATGTTTAATGCCGTTACTTATAAGGCAATATGGCCTCATGAAAAATGTAAGTTACATAGAGTTGAAGACATTGCAATTATGAGACTATTTAAACAGAAGCGCCTTACCTGTGATACGCGACTAGGAGATAACGATATTTCTTGCCGAATGTACGTGGGGCTAGATGCAGCCATTGAGGGATTTACAAAAAATATATTTCAATTCTTTGGGAATAGTATTTTAGTGACTATTCTTTTTGGATTTATAACTACAGTGGCTCCATTCATCTTATTTTTTTACATGGGTGTATGGTGGGCAACTGCTTATATTTTTGGCATAGTGGCAATTCGAATTTTTGTAAGTTTGGCTAGCCAACAATCGGTCATTCAAAACGTATTATTAGCAATCCCACAACACCTCGTTTTTCTTGGAATAATAATAAAAGGACTCATTAATAACCAACGGAAGAAATTACTATGGAAAGGCCGCAATATATTACAAGGTTAATAATTGTAATCACTTTGTTGTTTTCAATGCAATCGGGTTTTTCTCAAAGTCCCTACAATGATGCAATTTACAAAGCCTATTCACGAGGTAAAATGGATAAGTGGTATGAATTAATGCATACTTGCGAAGAGAATGTAGATCAGAATAATTTAGAGGAACAATTGGAACTTCTGAGTTATTACTACGGCTATACGGCTTGGTTAATTGGGGCTAAAAAAAATGATACGGCAGAAGAATACATTGAAAAATCGGAAGAAATTATTGATAAGTTATTAGAAGAATCACCGGAAAACGCAACCCTAATGGCATATAAAGGGGCCTACATTGCGTTTACCATTGGTATCTCAAATTTAAAAGCTATTTACCTGGGTCCGAAAAGCGTTAAATATATAAATAAATCTATCGAACTAGACCCGGAGAATATTCAAGGTAATATTGAAAAAGGAAACTCAATGTATTATCGTCCCTCAGTTTTTGGTGGTGATAAGAATGAAGCCATTGAATACTACGTAAGGGCAGTTAAAAGCTTTGAAAAACAAGGACTGGTGGTCAATAATTGGATGTACATAAATACCATGACTGCTTTAGGGCAAGCATACGAAGCAACCGATCAAATACAGCAAGCCAAGTTATGCTATGAAAAAATAATTCGCATATTCCCCAATTTCATGTGGGTTGAAGATGAACTCTACCCTGATATGCTGAAGCGTCACAATCTATAATATTTAGCACCAGACCCTATGAATTTTGACGTTTACAAAACAACCTTAAAGAGCATTAAATGCTGCATGCTTTTAAGTTTTGTTATTAGTTCTGTAACTATACATGCTCAAAGTGCACACGATGAAGGTGTTAATCTAGACAAAATTCCGCCGCGCATTATTAGGGCCTGTTGTGCTTTCGGATATGACTTGAAATTATGGGGTGTGCCATTTGTTAATATTGATCAGGTGATTAGTATTGACGATTTGGGAGAACACCACTACATGGGTAATAAGAGTGAAGGCACTGGAACTATCTATACCAATAAAGGTGGCTTTATCGATATGGGTCACTTACGAGATCAAATTGATTGGACACGCTATTTATATACCACCATTTTAAATAGTAGAGGTAAAGGTGAAGTAATTTTGCCCTTACGCAACGAAGCAGGTCGTAAGACTTTATATTTGAATGTGCCAGCACAGTTTGATAATAATGATTGCATTCTATTAGCGGGAAAAATAGCGTACGATTTTTCACTATGGCACGAAATCTCTACTTGGTTTGGTGCTTCAACAATTCCCTTGATGTCAGAAAAATTTTCTAGTTTTTCTGTTGAGGATGTATATTCGAATTTACTTGGGGTACATGTAGGTATGAAAGCTTTACGTTCAAAGCAGCCATTTAACGTCGCAGCAACTCAGATTATCGAATCAACATTAGATAGTTTAGATGTGGTAAAAACAGTAAAAGAAACGTATGATGCCTATAATGCGGTGAATAATAAATGGTATACGAATAAGAAACGAATACCCCGTAAAAATATTACGTTAAAGCGAGATCCCGATGTACTTCATTCAAGTCGCCCATGGATAATTCCTAATCAGACTAGCAACAGGGGTAACCCAATTATTTTAGATGTGCCTATTTTAAATACGAAGGGTGAATTACTTACCGGTTTTTATCAATTCACCATTGATCTGAATTATAGGTTTCCAGTAGAAGAAATTTTTCCAGGTCATGAAAGCAGAATCATAAGTCAAGATGATTTTGGTGTAATGCTGAATAGAATCACCGATGATTTACAGATCATGGAACAAAACCTGTTGGCAGAAAACAAAGAAAGTCTTCAGAAATAGGCATCTCTTAAAGTCAAAGAAAGCCCCGACCATTTGGCTATAAATAGTACGGGAGGAAGCAAAAAAGTATTTACTTTCCGTCTATGTCAATAGCAAAAACCTTTTGTTTGATCATTATTTTAATTACATCCCTTTAATTTTTTTAAACCTTATTCTCGATGAACCTTTTAGTTTTGAGTGGTTCGATTTTCGAAAGGAAGTTATGATTATCGTTTGTTTTTTAGAAATTTCACTAAAAAACTCAATGTTTTACCAATTTTTTAAGTTTTCCAGAGAATTTATTTACTGTTAATATAAGTACATTTGCTTTCTTACAAGATTATCATTTCTAATGTTTAAAAAGCGTACGCCTAATAACGTTATTGGTCACGTTATAAATAAAAAACTACTCACTATTACCGTTTTACTGTTATCTGTGCAGATGTTCGCGCACGGTGACTTAACTCAGCGGATAATAAAAAAAACGCAGGAAATATTAAAGAGTCCAAATAATTTTGAACTATACTACGAAAGGGGGTTCTTGTATCAACAGCACCTTGAATACGTCAAAGCCCTTGAAGATTATCTTAAATCTACTTCTTTAGGAAATACAGATAAAGAGCTACAGTTTAGAATTGCCGAGGTTAATTATTTAACCGAAGATTACAACGATGCTTTAACAAGTATAACAACTTATCTAGAGGCAGATAGTATTGACGTAAAAGCTAAAAAACTTGAGGCTCAAATATTATTCAAACTTGGGGCATATAAAAAGTCATTAGAGGCTTACCGCTATGTTATGGATACTATGATTGATGTTCGACCAGAAGATATTTTGGAATATACTGACATTATACTTGCCGAAAACAATAGGAATTATGCGGGTGCTTTAAATGCGATTGAATCTGGCTTAAACCAAGTCGGACCGAATACCTTATCCCTTCAACTTAGGAAATTGGACTATCTAAAAGATTCGGGTCAAATTGACAAAGCATTGGACCAATACAATTATTTTATTCTTGAATACAAAAGAAAAGAGTTCTGGTATTATAAAAAAGCGGAGTATTTAGTAAAAGTAAATAAGCCACAAGAGGCAAACATATCATTAATACTAGCTACAAGTGCAATTGAGCAGTTAGACGCTAGGTTCAAAAATATGAACTCTATAATCAAATTAAAAGAACGAATAAAATGTTTAGAAAGCTTAAACAACCAGAAATTATGATTAGAAAAATTACTCAAATACTAATACTGCTTTTTACGGTATATTCATTTGCACAAACAGCGATAGCAGAAATTCCAAGCGTTAGTGTCGCCCAAAACTCTAAAAAGGTTGATCTTCCGCAGAATTCACCTTCTGTAGTTGTAGAAAGAGGTCCTTATTTGCAAAGTGGTACACCAACCAGTGTTGTTGTCAAATGGCGAACGGATATTGCAATCGAATCTGTTGTTAATTATGGTAAAAAAATTGGGTCATTAGCTAGGAAAGAATCAAATACTAAGCTAACAACCGAACATGAAGTTGCCTTGTCTGGGCTAACACCGAATACAAAATATTATTTCAATATTGGCAACAAAAAAGAAGTATTATCTGAAAGTGCTTCAGGAGATATGTATGTTATAACAGCTCCTGTGGCAGGCACTAGACAATTTGTACGGGCATGGATTTTAGGTGACGCGGGTAAAGCAAACTCCAATCAGAGAGATGTTCGGGATGCATATTACAAATATGTTGCTGCGGCTCCAACAAAGACAGATAAAACAGATATGATGCTGTTTTTAGGAGACAACGCTTATGGCAGTGGAACCGATGAGGAATATCAAAATGCCTTTTTTGATATGTATGATGATATGCTCAAAAAATCAGTGGCATGGTCTTGTCTAGGAAATCATGATGGTAAGACTGCCGATTCTGCAAAACAGTCTGGTCCATATTATGATATATTTACCTTCCCAAAAGAGGCGGAAGCTGGGGGAACTGCCTCAGGTACCGAGGCCTATTATTCTTTTGATTATGCCAATATTCATTTCATCATACTAGACTCTCATCATACTAGTCGCGAAGTTGGAGGTGCCATGTATAATTGGACACTAACCGATATACAAAATACAACGCAAGATTGGATTGTAACTTTATTTCATCATCCTGTATACACCAAAGGGTCTCATGACTCAGATACAGAAGATCGACTTATTGAAATGCGAGAAAATTTTATGCCGATGATGGAAGATAATGGCGTAGATCTTATTTTAAACGGACATAGTCACTCATATGAGCGCTCTTACTTCATAAATGGGCATCATGGACTTTCCAAAACCTTTAACCCAGCTGAAATTACCAAAGGGGGTCATACCGTTGGTTCAAACGGGAATGGAGACGGAAAAGAAGACGGAGATGGAGCATACCAAAAAACTAATGTGGATACAGAAGGTGCTGTTTACTTACTTACGGGCTCCGCTGGTCAAGTATCTGGTGGTTCACTTGATCATAAAGCTATGTATGTGTCTTTAAATAAACTAGGGTCTAGTGTTATGGAGATTGAAGATGATGGCAATGGTGGACAAAACCTGACTGTAAAGTTTATTAGAGAAAATGAGGAGATTGATGATTATTTCACCATAAATAAAGCAGGTTTAGCCCTCAAAAATGGTAGAAATAATTCGATACAGAAGGGGAATGCCCTTACTTATGTTTCTGATACGGACATGGTGAACATTACTGTGAATTCCGGGGAACGACTAAAGAAAGTTAAGTTTTATAATAGCATTGGGAAGCGTGTGAAAAAGAGTAGAAAAGAAGCAATTAATGTGAGCACGCTGCCAAAAGGAATGTATCTTGTTGAAGTCATTACAAATAAAAGAACATTCACCGAATCGCTTACCATTGAATAATACAGCGGTCAAAGGTCGATAAGTATTAAACTAATTAAAGGATTTTCGCAATAGCGCAAAGTAAAATCGGTCAGGTTAAAAGGGATTAACAGAATGGAAATTAG
The DNA here is from genome assembly GCF_900103215.1 of Kriegella aquimaris. GTDB lineage: Bacteria > Bacteroidota > Bacteroidia > Flavobacteriales > Flavobacteriaceae > Kriegella > Kriegella aquimaris. The sequence continues at coordinate 76,753 of NZ_FNGV01000013.1, read as the reverse complement.
CGCTAATTAAAAATGAAAAAAACAAGCATTTTATTAGGGTTAATTTCCATTTGTTTTTTGGTGTTGTCTGGTAAAAAAACAGCAATTCTAGATCCAATAGATACGGTTCCTGAAAAAGTAGCCGCAGTATATAATGCTAATTTTAGAACATTTCAAAAAGAAGTTGAACTATTAGCGGTCCTTGCCAATAATTCAACCCCTTCAAACATAGTACAGCTAAAAAGGCAGGTTGAGAAAACCCGGTTGGTTTATAAAGAGGTAGAATTTATTTTTGATTATTACCAAACCACCTACAGTGGAACGTATATTAATGGTGCACCTCTACCTAGAGTAAGTGAGTATTTTGAAGCAGGAGATATTATAGCTCCTTGCGGCTTGCAAGCACTTGATGAGGCTGATTTTGAAGAGGCTACCACGGAAAATCTACAGCACATTACTGAATTAGCAAACGGACTTAAAGATCGTGTTGATTTTATTTCCAAAGTACATTTACCAATTCATTTAAAGTCGAGCCAAATAATAGAATGTATTCGGTCGGGCCTTGTTAGAATCTTTACTTTAGGGTTAACGGGGTACGATACTCCTGGTTCTGTGAATGGTTTGAAAGAGAGTTATGTGAGCTTGAACAGTATGAAGACCACATTTTTATATTTTGAAACAGGTATTTCTCCAGCAGCAAAATATAAATTTGAAACCATCACAAAACTTTTTGATAAAGGAATAAAAAATTTAGGCGCCAATACCGATTTTAATGATTTTGACCGTTTAGCATTTTTAAAAGAAGTTGTGAACCCCTTGTATGCTGCGTTGTTAGAATTTCAGAAGGCAAACAATATAAAGTTAGAACCTTTTAAAAAACATGCTCAAAACTATAACGCAACAAATATATTTGATATTAATTTTTTGGAGACTGATTTTTATTCGGAATTGGTTTATCTACCATTAGATAACCCTGAGACCATTAAATTAGGGAGGCTTTTGTTTGAAGACACTCAGCTTTCTGCGGGCAATAAATTGGCATGCATTAGCTGTCATAATCCGGACAAAGCTTTTACGGATGGGTTGCCAAAAAGTAAATCAAATAAGGAGGGTTTTTTTACAGCTAGAAATTCGCCATCGATCATAAATGCTGGCTTCTCCACGCGGTATTTCTGGGACATGAGAGAAATTGACCTGGAGAGACAAGTAGTGCATGTTATTGATGATAGTTTGGAATTTAACACCAATTTTAATGCTATTGTTAGTAAACTGAATAAAAGTCCTAATTATGTAAGATTATTTAATGAGGCTTTTGGAGGAATAAGCAAACAAGATATTAATGAGCGTTCCATAAGTAACGCTATTGCAGCTTATGTAAACTCGTTGAAATCTTTGAACAGCCCCTTTGATAAGTATGTGCGGAACGAAACAAATGAGTACCCTGAGAATGCCAAACGGGGTTTCAATTTATTTATGGGGAAGGGAGCGTGCGGCAGTTGTCATTTTGCGCCGATGTTTAATGGAACCATTCCTCCTTTTTATTTAGAATCTGAATCGGAAGTTTTAGGGATTACAGAGGGTTTTGATGCTGTTGACCCAAAGTTGGATACGGACTTGGGGCGAATGAAAAATGGTCTGAGCGTTGACAAACATCCTTATTTTAAAAATTCCTTCAAAACAGTTTCTGTTAGAAATATAGCCTTAACAGCACCTTATATGCATAATGGTCTATTTGGTACTTTAGAAGATGTCTTGGAATTTTACAACTTGGGTGGAGGCGCAGGTATGGGCTTAGAGGTTGAAAATCAAACGTTGTCTGATTCGCCATTGGATTTGTCTAAGCAAGAAATTCAAGATGTTATTGCCTTTATGGAGACGCTAACGGATACTTCAGGATTTACGGCTCTTAAGAATTAACGGGTTCACTTATCTCGCTATGCGCACGCCGCAATCCGAAATTTAATCCGTAATGGTCCGTTTCTTTGTAATGTTTTGCGATGCCTTGACCGGTAGTTGAAGAACGATTATAGTTGGATTTCTTCATTTCTGCCTTCGATATTTTCTATGGATGAAAGTTTATTGATGGTGACCTGTTCTTTTAGTTAAAAAAAACTCGAATTTTGGCGCCATTCTGGTAAAATCCGATAAGACTGTATACCGGATGGTTTATGGTGTAGGGTTAGCTTTCTTGTCTTCTGAAAGAGTAGACAATAACATTCCTTAAGGGTAATTTTTTGACTTGCATGTGCGAACAAATCAGGTAAAGTTTCTTAAATCTTTTTTTCCATGGCCAATTGTTTAGATAGTTCTTCTTCATAAGCTGCCCGTGCTTCCCTATCTTCCTTCGCCTTATCCGCATAATATATAAAACCCATAGCTTTTCTGGTACGGTCACTTGTGTTTCCGTCAGCCCTATGAATAGTTAGTGAGTGATGAACGAGTAGGTCACCTTCCTTTGTTGGAAAGAATATTTCGTTTTTTAGATCATTTGGGCATCCGTAATCAGAAATGCCCTGTGAAAATCCTAAGGTTTTTGTTCTGCCGTGGCTGCGCATACCATATTTGTGAGATTCTTTGACGTACCTCACACAACCATTTATTTCATTCACTTCTTCAAGGGCTAGCCACATCGTTACTGCTTCATTTGGTGCTAACATAAAATAGTATCCGTCTTGATGTGGTGGGGTTGGTTTTCCAATTTTAGGGGGTTTATTGAAATATTGAATATTCTTGCCCTGAACACCATCATTCAACAGTATGGAAGCCAATTTCTCAAATCTACTTCCAAACATCATGTCAAAGAAAAAAGGATCATAATTAAAAAGTCTTTGTAACTGCTTTAAAGTGCTTAAATCATTGACATCTTCATAATAAACTTCACTTTTGGGCATATCGCCTACCTTTTTTCTGATAAATTCATCGATTTTAGATTTTATTAAATCTACTTCCTCACTATTGATAAATCCAGGATAAAAAATATAACCATCCCTTTCGAAGTTAGAGCGTAATTCTAATTGTCTGTCTTTGTCGTTTAAGTCTTCTATTCTTTTCATTTCTAATATTTTTAATAGACCTTAAATTTTTAGCGTATTAGTTGGTATGACGTTTTTTATCTGTAAAAATGAGGCTAAAGATATATCCACTTAAATAGCAAGTAACTAAGCCAATAAATGAGTACATCAGAATATGGATGTCCGTAGCGGTACTTAAATAGTAAAGAAGTAAGGTGCTAGTCAATACTCCGAGTAATGTTCCTTTTGCATTGGCTTTCTTCGTCAGTACGCCCAAGAGAAACATACCACCAAGCCCAGCAGTAAGAAGCCCAATGAATAAAAGGAATTGATCCCATAATGATTTGATTTCAGATTTGGCCATCCAAAGTGCAAGTATTATTCCAAGAAAACCTATTACCAAGGTTGTAATTCTAGCGATTTTCAGTAATTTTAAGTCAGGTGTGTTTGGTTTAAAATGCTTGTAAAAATCATTGCAGAAGGCAGTAGATACTGAATTTAAACTACTACTTATACTCGACATGGCTGCTGAAAAAACAGCAGCGATCAATAAACCTGAAATACCAATCGGAAGCTCATTGACAATATACAATGGGAATATGGAGTCATTATTCGATAATTCCATGGGTAGCTTGGCAGGCATTTTTGAATAGAAGACAAATAAAAGTGTCCCGATTCCAAAAAATATAAAAGTTGCGGGCAACGATAGAATAGCGTTGACATAAGATACCTTTTGAGCCCCTTTCACGCTAGAACTGGTAAGGTAACGTTGTACAACAGTTTGGTCGGTACTCTGGGTTATAAGGGCAGAAGCCAGCCCGCCTAAAAATACCACCCAAAAAGTAGATTCAGTAAACTTAAAATCAAAATTCATAATATTGAATTTATTATGATTATAAGCGAAATCATATACCTCTCCCATATCCATATCTAGCTGTGCTAATAAATAAAAAATAGCCAAAATACTTCCTCCCATTAAGACGATTACCTGTAAGACATCTGTCCAGATTACTGCCTCAATACCCCCAAAGGTGGTATATAGGATACATAATATTCCCATAATAAGAATACTAGCTTCTACAGATATACCGGTGACAATAGCAATTGCCAGAGAAGGAAGCAACAAAACGATGCCAATTCGCCCCAACTGGAACAGAATAAAAGAAAGACTGCCCAATACCCTTGCCAAGTAGTTGAATCTATTTTCTAGAAACTCGTAAGCAGTTGTAATATTTAGCTTGTTGAAGTAGGGGATAAATATAAAAACGATCACGGGTACAATCAATACTGCCGTAATATTCAAGAAAAAATAAGACCAATCCGTTAAAAATGATTTAGCCGGGATTGCCATAAAAGTAAGTGCACTTAGTAAGGTTCCAAAAAGGCTTATCCCAGCTGCCCACGAAGGCACTCGGCCACCTCCAGAGAAATAGTCGGCAGTGGATCGCTGTTTATTGGCAAAATAGAGTCCAATGAGAATGGTTATTAACAAATAGGCGATTAAAACCACATAGTTCCAGAAGCCAAAACTATGATTGTCGGTCAATAAAGTAATTTTACTCGATTCAGCAGTTCTTATTCCGGGCGAAGTTTCGCCAGAAATAATATAAAATGAATCTTTGTCAGAAAAAGATAGACTTGTTACAGGAAGGCTTGTCTTTGAAGTTCCGTAAACAAACCATTTTTCAGTAATGGTATTGAAGGCCAATATTTCATTACTGAAACCAGAATGATTATTTAGGATTTTATTTTTTTTGATGATGCGTTTTTGCGCTATTGAATCATTTTGCCCGGAGTTGATTTCACTTTCTAATTTTTCTAATTCTAGAAAGACCTTTCCGTCGTCGCCTCCATAAACCAAAATTCCCATTGATCCCTCGGCTGTTGCGGAAGCGCCCATAATTTTTCTCGCCTCTCCATTTACAATTATGGTATTTTGTTTATCCCACTCGCCAGATTTTAAGTCATAAGTAATATATGTGTTGTGTATGTGTGATTCTTGACCCTTGGTCTGGTTTCTTCCCCCGATGACAAATATTTTTTTTGAATGGGGCGTATTCTGAGCAACCACATTATGAAAACTTCTCGGCCCCCCAGGAAAGTCATTTAGTTTTTCCCATTTATCAATTTTTCCCAAATCAAGCTTATATAGTGAGTTGAAGCTCCGTTCCCCATCGTTGCCTCCTGCAACATAAATTACATTATCAACAAAACATGCAGACATATTTGCCAAAGGTTGAGGTAATTGGGGGTAGGAAGTTATTTCTACATCCTTTATATCATCATTATATTTCAGTAAAAAAACACTGTCAACAGTTTTTTCCTCATTATTACCTCCGATAGAGATTATGCCATAGGGTGTCTGTACATTTGCCGAATAGGCTAGGGTTGTGGGCAGTTTAAGGTTTGATTGACGCCAAACACCATTCTCTAACAGGAAAATAGCGTCGCTCCAGACTTTCTTTCCACCTTCCCATGGTAATTTGTCTGGAAAATTTGCCCCGCCGGCCGCTATAATAACCCCGTTGTGCAAGCCACCTATCATTCCGGCATAGCCCAACGACTTCGTACGTTCGTTAACTGAAGGAAGCTCGGGTAGCGATGTTATTGAAGAACTGAGGTCTGATAAGAAATTTTGATTTTGACCGTAGGTCGTAGTTGGACTACAAAGAAAAATCAATGTTAAAACGATGAGACAAAAGCTCTTTTGACTTGCCCTATTTATTAAAATCAACGTACTAGTTGAGGGGTGTACTTTCTTCAAGTTTGTTGTATTTTAATTTTTTCAATTCCCTGTATCATTTATTTAAATATGTTCGATTGTATATTTTAGGTTTTAATCTAATTTTCTAAACCGTTTCGAACGTTTAGGATTTCCCAAGCAATTCCCTCATAAGGACTTTTATGACCAGCTTCATAGAAGAGCCCTATATTTTCGTCGTCGATCGGGGTTAAATCAGAATAAGCTGAGGGTCCTGCAAAAATTTGCCGTGATTGGCCCCATGTTTTTCCATCATCGTCGCTCATTCGTAGTGTCATGTTCACTCTCTTTTTTGCGTTCGCAGGGTTAAGAAAGAAGATATTGACCTTGCCTAGTGATTTGTGGCGTAGTATACTAGCTTGACAAATTGGTTCAATAAGTTCATCATGATGACCCATATTCTCCCAGCTATTTCCCCCATCGTAGCTATAGGCGAGTTGACGCATATTTTTGTTTCGGTTATAATTGCGCATATTAAGCATAAGGCTGTGATCGGATAATTCGACTACTTCGCATTCGTTCACTTGGTCGTTTGGCGTCGTGCCGCCCAATTGCCAAGTTTTTCCATGATCATCAGAATAAATGACATGAGAGAAGTATTTGTTTGTTTTAGCCTCAATATGGTCGCTAGCAATCATAAGACGATTTTTATACTTGCCACCTGTTATCTGTATTCCGGAACCTGGTCCAGTAGCATACCAGGTCCAGTTTGGCAGTTTTACTTCAGCGGTAATATCTTCAGGTTTGCTCCATCGTTTCCCATCATTTTTAGATTTTAAAACAAATACTCTTCTAGTATCTTGACTAGTTTGTTTTATAATTTCTGATTCATGGTCGGTTCCGAGATTCCAAGTTGATAATAGGAAAATAGTTCCTGTGGATACATCAACTACGGGAGATGGGTTTCCGCAGGTATTATCCTTGTCGTCCCAAACTACTTGTAAGTTACTCCAAGTTTTTCCATGGTCGACAGACCTTTTTAGCACTAGATCAATATTGCCCGTATCACTACATCCATTTTTGCGCCCTTCGGCAAATGCCAATAGTGTGCCCTTATTTGTTTTTACTACAGCGGGGATACGAAAACATTCATAACCCTCTTGGTTGCCTTCGAAAATGTAGTTGAGTTCTTTTGATTCAATAGGATTGTTAACCCCTGTCTGAGCGTTAAGAGATGTTATAAAAATGCTTAATAAGAGTAATAACGCGTTGCGATCAAAGTGTATCATGTTATAGTAATTAGAATATTTTGGACGACCTTTTCGAATGAAAATAATTTTTATACAGTTATGTTTTGCTATAATTCCTCCTCATAGCTAGCTACTTCCGGAAAACGAGTCTGGCCTCTTAAAAGTTTGCCTAGCCTCGGTTTTCTTTCATTATATACTTCAACGGCATCTGCATCGGCATACCTTAAAAACAAAATTCTTCGATCTCTGTGTTTTGAAAAATTTCCTTGGGATTGATGTAGAAAAAAGGAGTTAAAAATTAACGTTTCACCAGCTTTCATACGTGCGGGGATCGCAAGGCTCTCATCAACTTTTAAATCAATGGAAACTTGCTTTTTTTTGGTTGTGGAATTAATGATATTGCTTACGTCGATTTGCCCCATTTTGTGACTACCGGGAATAATTCGGAGGCATCCGTTTTCTTCATCGGTATCGTCAAGAGCAGTTAATGTAGTAACTGCATTATAGGGGTCTAGTTCTCCGTAACCATTATCTTGATGCCAGCCAAAAGCCTTGGTGTTCCCCTTCATCTTGAAGGTCAACTGTGAGGTGGCGCCTTTAATGTTTGATCCAATAATTTGTTCCATAATGTCTACTAAGGGGCCATTAAAATAGAAAGATTTGGCGACATGGGATTTCTTATGTATATCGACCAAAAGCGAATTTTGTAGCCAAGTGGCTGAATCTTTAAATTCTCGCTTTTCTGAGTGCCAAGCTTCCATCGATTCTTTAGTCAATCTTTCGAGACCTTTATTTGTTAATGTAGAACCAATATTCAAGAAACCTTGATCGTGGTACTGTTGTAATTCCTTAGTTGTTAATTTACGATAGTTGAACAACTCTTCCATATTAGGACTAGTTAATGATGAATGGGCAATCAAATTTTGATAAAATATTATATTGTAGGACAATATTATTGTGCTAATATAATATTTTATTTGAAACTGTGATATTATTTAATTTAATCTTTGGTACATTTGTCGTTGTTAGGTCTAGAGCCCGCAGGCAAAGCCCTTTTATTTCAGTAGTAATTAAAACCTGTTAATTGGAAAAAAATCATAAAATAAAGCCTGTCAAGATTGAAAGTATGGTGGATCAGGTCGAAAATAACCTACGTGACTATATCAAGAAGCAAGGCTTTAAACCGGGCGATACCTTGCCTACTGAAAATGAACTGGCTTCTAGTATGAATGTAAGTCGTAATGTAATTAGGGAGGCTTTGAGCAGATTTAGAATGCTTGGGTTGATTGTATCGAATAAGAAAAAAGGTATTCAGCTAAAGAAATTTAATCTCTTTCCGGCTCTTGAACGAGTTTTAGATCCTACTGTTTTGGATGAAAATACCTTACACGAATTATTTGAACTTCGAATTATGCTGGAAGTTGGCATGGCCGATGCCCTTTTTAGAAATATATCATCAGAAGACATTTTAGAATTGAGAAAAATTATAGCTTCTTTTGAATCTTCCAGTACGAAGCGAAACAAAATTGATTACGAGATTGATTTTCATTCCTACCTGTATAAAATATCTAAAAACGAAACACTTTTCGGATTTCAAAAATATTTGAAAATAGTCTTTGATTATGTTTTGGAAATTGAAGCAAAAAGCGGAGCCAATAAAATCGATGAGCCGAAAGTGGATCATTCTCGTCTTGTAAAGTGCTTGGAGGAGGGCACTGTTGCGGAGTTCAGACAGCTAATGAACGATCATTTTCTGCCCTATTATTCGTTAGGCATTATTCACTAGAATCTAATACATACTGCCGTTACCCGATATATGCAGGCTTTACCTTTAAAAACCTCAATTTTAGGCGGACGCTATGCAAAATTTAATTTTTAGATATTGAATTTTCGGATGGTTCAATCCAAACCAAAAAAGTCTAGTTTCCGCAATTCGTTCAGGTAATTTGCCGTCTCATCCTCTGAAATATTATGTGCAGGTGTGCGGAGGGGTCCACAGTCGATTCCCATAAATTTCATGATTGGTTTTCCGCCTGCAACTCCGCCACCATATTTGATAAGAATCTCAACAAAATTGATTGATTTATATTGTAATTCACGAGCTTCTTGAAGGTTCCCGGCTCGAAATGCCTTAATGATTTTATTATATAGTGGGGCTAGGTAATTATAGGTGCTTCCGACCGCACCTTCGGCTCCGGCAGCCAATCCCATTAATAATTCTTCGTCGAAACCATGGAGAATATCCCATTTCCCATCATCCATTCTTAAACACTGAATCATTTCCATCATACTGCGATGTGTAAATTTGATTCCTGCAAGATTGGGTATCTTTTGTTTAGAGGCCTGTAAAAACTCGGTCATTGGTAAATTGACGTGGGAAATCGTTGGTATGTGATAATAGTAAAACGGGAGGTCGGGTGCGCCATTGGCCACCGATGCACAAAAATCAACTAAATCACTGGTTTTGGACGGGGGCAAGAATACGGGACCCATAGCCGATATTGCAGAAGCTCCAGTTTGTTGTGCATGTTTCGCCAAATCGTTTGATTGAAGGACAGAAGTTGTGCCTACATGAACTATTATATTGAAATCATCTGTTTGCTCTTTTATCCAAGTCTCCGTTAGTAATTTGCGTTCTTCTAAGGATAAAAACATTCCCTCTCCAGTGGTTCCACATATAAAAGCTCCAGTAACATTATCCTCTTTCAACTTTTTTGCATAAGCTGGTATCACTGACAGATTTAAGGACCCGTCTTTATAAAATGGGGTGAAAGTTGCGGCTAAAAGGCCATTTATTTTTTGCATAAAACTTATCTATTATTGGAAGTATTTGTTTGAAATTGAAAAGTATCTTGAAGCATCTTCATAAAAGCTTCTATGTTACTTTTCAGTCTTCTTTTCAATAAAATCTGAGTAAGTGGCCAAGTGTAACTTTATTGCCATTCGATATCCTTCCATATCTCTTGCCTTGATTAGATTGAATAAATCTTTATGGGTTATCAATTTTTTTTCGGCCCGTAAACGTTCGTTTGTCGGTGCAAAATAGTTGTCATAATTATTTTTAGCATAAACAAAAACGGGATGAATAATCTTCTGAAAAGAGATTAGAAATTCACTTCCAGTGATTTGATAAAGTTTGTTATGAAATTCGGTCTCTTGTTCAAGTGTCAAGTTATAATTTACCGCTTCATGCGATAAAACTATTCGTTCTAGTTCAGAAATATAATTGTCATTTAAATGTTTGAAAAGTAAATCTGTTAGCCCTATCTCGAGAACAATTCGTAATTTCATCAATTCAATTATCGTGGATTCGCTCAATAGGTGGGGCTCGATTACTTTTTCAAAACCCGTAAATAGCGAAGGTTCTTGAATTATAATACCTCTGTTGGTTCGAGATTGAATTATACCAAGCATTCTAAGTCTGCTCAAAGCCTCTCTTAAAACATTTCTACTAACACCTATTTCGGTCGTAAGTGCCATCTCATTTGGCAATGAATCACCAGGCACCAGTTTATTTCTTTTAATATAATCGAGAATCGATTCTTCAACTTGGTCTACCAAAGTATTGGACTGATAATCTATTTTGAATTTCATTGTCTTATCTTTCATATAGTATCGGCTTGTTTCAACTCATCAATAATCTTTTCGATAAGGAGGCATCTGTTCTTAAAGAGCAATTGAATTTATTAATACGAATTGAACATTTCGAATGCTTTTTAACACGTCACTTCTATTTATACTATTTGTAGTACAAATATATTATTTAAATTTCTAAGGTATAAGGTTTACATACATCAAACTACATTTAATTAGATTGTCCAATTTCTATTTAATGAATCGATTTCTTAAATTTAAAGCTATCACATTTTGCTTTCAAAAATAGCAAGGCCTTTTAGTGGGCTAGAATATAAAGGAATTTCTCGAAATACATACACCTCTCATTTATATGTTTTTAATTTATCTTCAATATTTTCCATGAACATAAAAATTCACCGTTCGCGAAAAATTAATATTACGTAATGTGCAATTAATCATTTACGGTCAAAACGGACAATCAATTTGTTTCTTTTAATAATCCCTTATATTTTTTAAAAACCCATAGCGAATTCAGGAATCAAATTTCTCACCTTTTCCCTTACGGTTGAAGCTAAGTCCAAGGGTATAGACCTATACGGCCACCTTAACTTATGCCCCACATCCGCCCATCCGCCTACCACCGCCATAAATCTATCACATGCGGGATTCGAAAAATGATATTTCGTTATGAAAGGTTCAATTGCTTCTTTCATAAACTGGTTAATCCTAACCTCTAACTCCAACGCCGCTTCCAAGTCTGTTTGAATTAAACCGTACCATTCTTGGGCAGCATACGGATTAAGACAGGCCATATTGGAGTATGCTCCATGGGCTCCATTTGAAATTCCGGTAGCCAAATGATGGCCAGGAATAAATACGGAAAGCCCATTACTATTTTTAATCATTTCCAAATACCAATTAGCGTCTCTGTTGTTATCAAAAACTTTCAAACCTACTAAATTTGGAACATTTTGTTTTAAATACTTCCACTCCGAAGGAACTAATACTTTTTTGGAATGTGTTGGGTTATAGAGAACTAGCGGTATTTTTTCAGACTCAACGGCTAATTTTTCAAGAAAGTCAGACGATTCTTCCAATGTTGGTGGAAACCAATCGGGTAGCACAACCTGTACTGCCCCTGGATTTAAGGTCTTGCTGATTTTTAATCGTTCCAAGGATAATTGGGGACTCGGGTGACTGATCCCTATCTGGAAGGGGGTTTGTGATTTTTCACATTTATTGGCCAGTAATTCATTTATTCTGTAGAATTCTTCATCACTTTGTGTATAAAATTCCCCAGCGGTACCATTGGAATAAATTCCCGATGGTTTGCTGTCAATAAGTACATCTATTTCTTCTGAAAGTCTTGTGTAATCTATTTTTCCAAACAAATCTGTTGCAAGAAGAAGTGTGGCCCAATTGCCGAATATTTCTGTATGATCAAGTGGTACCATAACTGTTTTTTGAAAGGTGTATAACGTTAGTTCATCTCTAATGATTACTATGCTTATAGAAGTCTTATTTTAGAAAATCAGACAAATTTTTTCCATCTAAGAACCATTGCAAATTGAACTTAGCAATTTTACCACCGTCATCGCTTTCGTAAAACAGATATATTAACCCTTCGCTTTCTGTGTTGTTTCTACCAGCGATCATTGAAGAATACCCAAAACTGCCTGCATCGATAAGTTTTTTAGCAGGCCATGTTTTACCTCCATCGAAACTTACCCATACATGGCCGTTTTTTCTCCCTTTTTCTGAAATTATATTGCTGAAAAGGAGAATGTCATGATTTTCGATTGGAATTCGGGTTAAACCTGCCATCAAACCATAATCTCTATATTGATCGCCATCGGGCAATTCTTCCGATACTGAAAGATTTGTCCATGTCTCCCCGCCATCATAGCTTTTAGCAATATGCCTTCTGCGAGGATTTAATCCATCGGTTGACAGATGCCTGCGCGAATTGTAATATACCGTGCCATCTGATAATTCTACAAGGGTCGCTTCACCAGTCCCGTTTGCGGGAAAGGGATCACTGGTCTTCCAATTGTTTCCATGGTCATCACTGTAAATTGCATTGGTGTAATGAGCTGGCCATTCACTTCGCTCGTTGGTTTTCCCATAATACCGTGAAGGGCGTAATATTCTTCCGGCATACTTTTCGCTTTTAAGGGTTATTCCGTGTTCGTTCATGTGCATCGCGGGCATATTGCCATTTTTGTCAGGTGTAATTTTTGCATTATGCCGCGCCCAAGTGTCGCCATTATTTTTACTTACATAAATGCTTATTGGTGCCGGTGGGTGACCTTCTTCAAGAAAAACAAAAATATCGCCTGTCTGGTCATCAACCGTCGTACCGCCACTATGTATACCGCTCTCGGCAATCAGAATTTCGGGTTTCCATGTTTTTCCTCCGTCTTCACTTATTTTAGAAACTATTTCATCTCTTCCCCACGTAGCCACAACATTACCATTCTTTGCAACGACAATATTTGGAAATCGCCCATCGTCAAAAATTTTTTGTACTTCAAATTCTGCATTTTTATTTAGCCATCCGTTTATTTTCTTGGTACTACTACACGAAACGGATAGACCCAAAATCAAAGTAGCCGCAGTCACAAATCGTAAATTCATAATAAGGTTTTATTTAATAGGTGTATTTTTTATTGGAAATTTCTCAATGTGAAAGCTCGTTTTAATTTCGGCTATCTAATTTCCTATTGTAATCTGGTCAATATATCTTCCAATTTAAATCTGACACTCACAATCGAATTGTATTTGTCTTTTTCTTTGTACTTAACATAAGTGGTTGCTACAAAAGTACCATCTGGTAGCAGTTCTAAACCAGAATACCCTGTGTCATTTTTAGGTGGATACTGGTTCAGTAGTTTGACCCGTCCGATACCTTCAGTACCATTTTTAATATCATCGTATGTACCGATCCATAGCACGAAATCTCCTTTGGTGGGGCTGTCAAAGGCCATGTCCCTAAAAGTAACCAATAAATACTTTTTGTCTTTAGTGTATTTTGGTTGATGTCTGTCTCCTGTTAGGGAAGCTGTCAATTCTTTTGGGGCAATCCAAGTTTCGCCTTCATCCTTTGAGAAGGTGACCACTGAATTTAAGCGTCGAGAATTCTCTCTCATTAAACACGCCAATTCTTTGCCATCAGGGGAAACAACAACAGCGGGTTCGCAAGGTGATGCGTTTTCAATTTCGCAAATGGGATGGGTGTTGCCCCATGTTTCACCGCCGTCTATTGATTCACTTTGGTAAACACTGAGTGCTAATCTGTCTCCTGCTTTCCTTTCTGCGTTAGCATAGGCGTGGTGCCACATCAGAAGTTTTCCATCACTATCGACCGCTACTATTGTCGGACTTGCAACAACACTTGTACGGCCATTATTTTTATAATTCGACCATGTTTGACCGCCATCGTAAGACGATGCTTGCCACATCCCATTGGCCTCGCCGTCATCACCGCCGACCATCATAAGTAAGCGGTTTACACCTTGGCTATCCGGTAGATAAAATAAAAATGGGCAATTATCCGCTATGTTGGCGTTTCCAGGGATTGGTAAATAATCGGACCAGCTCAGCCCCCCATCATTGCTTCTTTTCAAAAAGAGTGGGGGGCCGCCATGGTTTAATGAATAAGCACAATACATCGTGTGACCATCGTTCATTAATAGGGTAGAAGGATGACCAAAATATTTGGTGCTATCCCGATCGACTATTACATGACGTTCTGTTTCGTTCGAAATGTCTAGAAAAGGTATGGTATAGTTTTTAGATAGTTCTGAATCAAGGATATGAACTTTCTGCCCATATCTATGCGTACAAGAAACAATCAAAAAAATTGAAGGTAGAAGTGCGATGATTGGTCTGAACATAGTTATTCAATAAATTTATGTGGCTTAAAATCTAAATTTTAAGAGGTACGATCTTCTTGGAAGACACATGCTGATCCTGTACTTGTTTTTCTTCTTTTTTTAATAACAATCAAGGAATAGGATACTCAATAGCATATCCGTTCTTAAAATGTGAGCGTATACCCTCATCGTGGTTTGTTTAAAGTCGTGTCAACAATTGACCTTATTGATATTCCGGGTCTGTAAGCAGCTCATTTTTTATTAGAACATTCGTGTGGACCGGCCAATATAGGGGTGTGCTTTTTCCTAAAAGGTTTGGAACGAATTCATAAACATTTATCAGCCCAGATGAATGTGCTCTCCTCAAATCTAGCCAACGCTTACCTTCATGGAATAATTCTCGACCTCTTTCATCTAAAATTTCCATAGCGAGCAAGGTTTTATCGGTTTCAGTTACATCTGGTAAGCCCGCTCTAGTTCGAACCCTATTCAACTCGATTCGAGCATCTTCTAGATTGTCCATTGCCAGGTAGGCTTCCGCCTTTAAAAGCAGTAGACCCGATAATCTATAGACGATTATATCGCTATCGGGTGTTCGGTCATCACTATATTGTGTTCCTCTATACTTATTCGCCCAATATTTTCTGGGAACTCCCTCATAGAGTTCTGGTATATAGGTTCTTTCAATACGCTTATCCGTTGGGTACTCTTCAAATAGTTCCAATAATCTGGGGGCGACGGCATACGCCTGTTGGGCAGCCAACCTAATGGGGAGCTCATCTATATTATCGGCGCCATTACTGGTGTCAAAACGGAGAAAAGCTTCATTGATTCTTGGGCTTGTATATTCGTATCTATCGCAATAGATACTAAGTATTATTTCTTCATTTTTATCCGTGTCGAAAATACTTCCATAGTCATCCAACAAAACAACACCTGAAGCCTCTACTTGCTGAATAGCTTTAATGGCCGCATCAAAATCTGTATTTCCCCCTCCTAGAACTTTGCCAGTCCACATTTTAACGTCAGCCTGAAGTGCGTATACCGCGGGCTTTGAAAATCTATATTTATCTTGGTATCCGTTTTCTGGAAATAATTCTAATGCCGTACCTATGTCTGTATTGATTTGATTAAAAACTTCGGCTACTGGAGACCTCGGGTACAAGGGTGCATTTTCGTCTTCAACTGAATTTAGAACAATAGGAACATCACCCCAAACTCTTGCAAGAAAAAAATAAGTATTTGCCCTAAGTGCTAAAGTTTCAGCTTTGACACGGTTTTTAAGGGTTTGATTTGAAAAATCAAAATTTTCAATTTGCTCCAAAAGTAAGTTACAATGACCAATGGTGCCATAAAATGCGGTCCAATCGTATGTCGTACCAGGGGTTAGATTCTGGTCCCAGAACTGAAACCTATTATTGTATCCTTCTTCCCACATTTCACCCCGTTCCTCTCCAATACGAATCATATTATCGGCCATCATGGATCGATTTCTTTGATAAATAGAAAAAAGATAAGGCACAAAATCATTTTCTGTTTTCCAGTAATTCTGCCCTGTAATGGAGGATTTGATTTCTGTATCTAACATATCTTCACATGAGAGAGTAATTCCCAGAGCCCAAATGACCAGTATGTATTTTAAATATTTCGTTTCCATCATCGTTTTGTTTTAACTGGTATTAATTAAAAAGTTAATGTTGCTCCAAAAGTAAATTGTCTAGGGCGCGGATAGGCACCGCCATCATATCCTGTATATACTTCTGGGTTATATCCATCATAGGCTGTTAGGTATCCTATGTTATATACTCCACCGTTAAGTACAAGGTTGCTGATTTTTAAAGCGTTACACCATTCGGTCGGGAAGTTATATGATAGGGAAACTTCTCTAAATGCTAAAAAATCTCCTTTTGAATAGTATATTGAATTATCCACACCATAGCCACTCGAAAGCCCTGTATTTGAATAGCCCGTCAGGTTTCCAAGAAATCGTAAATGATTTCTTCTTCCTACATCCCAATCACCAAAGGCAATTCTAGGATATTTTTTTCCGACATCTCCTTGCTCTTGCCAAATTTCGTTACCTATCGCCTCTACAGGTGCCCCCTCATTGTAAGACCTACCTTGGCCCAACCCTCTTGCAAGAGAACCATTGTTGATTACGTGGCCCATTGCATAATCCATATTAACGCGAAGACTAAAACCTTTATAGCGAATCGTATTTTGGAAACCCCCTATCTTGTCAGGTGTTCTGTAACCCATGAATACGATATCCTTACCATCTATTACATTGTCTCCATTTAAATCGGCCCAATCTACATCACCACCATGGCGAGGCTGATCTTGCAGAGCTCCAATGGCCATCAAATCTTTTATCGGACTAGCAGCAGCTTCTTCATCTGTAGCGAAAATACCATTCGATTTCCAAGCCCAGAGGCCTAATGGTCTTTCACCTTCTGCGAAGCCGCCAATTTCAACTTCCTTGCCGAGATTGGGGTCATAAGCCACCCCGCCTCCAATTCTGTTTTTATCTCTCGTGTTCTCTGGTAAATCGACTATTTCAGATTTGTTATAGGCAAAAGTGAAATTAGAGTGCCATGAAAAGTCTGGGTTATCAACAATAAAGCCGCCTAGCTCCAATTCGACACCGCTATTTCGCAATGACCCTACATTATATTTTATACTGCTGAAACCCGTTTCGGCCGGTAATGGAAGAGATTCCAATCTGTTTGATGTTAGCTTGTTGTAATAATCGAAAACAATACTTAACCTATTACCGAAAAGGCCGACATCGATACCGGTATCAAAAGCCGAGGTGGTTTCCCATAATAAATTTGGATTGGGAAGGTTGTTCCTATAAATGGCCGAATTGGTCGCATAGGTCGTAGTTGAATACTGGCCATAGGTGTCACTTGTTGAGAGATTGGACAAGCCCGTTTCTCCCCAACTATATCTAATTTTTAAATTGTTCATCCAATCAACCTGCCAAAAATTCTCTTTGCTAACGACCCATCCGGCAGATACCGATGGAAACAAAGCCCATCTGTTCTCTGGGGCAAAATTGGAAAAACCGTCACGTCTAATGGAAGCGGAAAATAGATATTTGGCACTTAGATCATAGCTAAATTGGCCAAAATAACTGGCGCTTTTTTCCACGTCAAAAAGCGATGAAGAGCTCATGTTTGGAGAAACAACTCCACCAGGTAATGTCGTACTTACGGGATCTCCGGTTATTGTGGTAATTATATCCGTGGCAGAACGTTGGGATGTACCAATGACCCTAAACAATTTATTTCGAGTATAGTTGAACCCGGCCAATGCCATAAAATGATGCTTGTTCCCAATATTTTTATCAAATTGGAAAATATGATCCGTCATCAATTGCTTTCTATCATCGATTCTTTGGTATTTAGAGCGGGGACTACTTTGTTGTGGGAAAAATTTCTCGAAATCCATCCTCGTATAGAGATCAGTGTTCAGCGATACGGAAGGTCGATAAGACAACCCTGGAAAAATGGTATAGTCTGCGGATAGACGCACTACAAACTGGTTGGTGTTTCTGTTATAATCTTGATAGTATAATTGGTGCAATCTGTTTCTAGGGTTATTACTTTCTCCTAGGTTCGGAGTGCCATCGTCATTATATAATCTGTTTAAGGGTGGTATTCTCGTTCCCCTTGTAATGTCATTTTGGGTACTTTGAGAATTTTGATTGTCATTCCATAAGTAGGTCGTATTTAAATTCAATCGCAATTTATCGGTTACTTTTAATCCAATATTGGCCAAACCACTGAATCGTTCGTAACTGGTTCCTAGGAACACACCACCTTGATTGACATAACCCAATGACACATTATAATCTACACTTTCCGATCCCCCGCTAACTCCAAGATTGTAATTGCTGGTGTTGGCCGTATTCCAGACGACATCTTGATAATGACTGTCTTTAAAAATGAGGGTTGTAGCTGGGTCAACGGGATCAGGCATGGTTTCCCATCCGTTTGCCAATAAATTATCGACATAAGCTTGCCCTTCTACATCAATTAAATTAGTGAGAGACGCAGTTGTAAATTTGAATTCACCATATTCTCCTGGATTATTGAATGTGGGTACTCCGGTCGAACCTGCGGATTGAAGAAAGACCTGAGGGTCGTAATTATCTATGCCTCTCAATTTGGCAGGTCTAAAGGTGTTAATATATTGCCTTGCACTTAAATATTCGAAATTACGGGCTTGGGTTTCGATACCGTGCTGATACCTGAAAGTAACTTTTGGTTTCGAACCTGAATTACCGGTTTTTGTTTTGACGATGATAACCCCATTGGCGCCTCTGGCCCCGTAAATTGCGGTAGATGCGGCGTCTTTCATTACCTGAATGGATTCTATGTCGTCAGGGTTGACATCACCGATGCTGCGAAATACACCGTCAATAACATATAAAGGATCACTTGCTTGGCGTCCGCCCCCCGTTTCAGTTGTAGCATATGGGCTATAAGTTGTGCCGCCCCTAATAACTATATTTGGATTTTCTCCTGGTTGGCCTGTTAACACTGGTACTGACACACCGGCCATTTTTCCTTGAAGAGCCTGTGCGGGACTGACCGAGGGGATGTTTCTTAATTCTTCATCACCGACTTTTGAAATAGAACTGGTAACTTTTGCCCTTGATTGAGTGCTGTATCCTATAGCGATTACTTCATCCAGTCCAAAGGCCGATTCAGAAAGCACCGTATTGATAGTAGTTCTATTTTCTACAGCTACCTCTTGGCTTTCGTAGCCCACGTATGAATAAACCAGAACAGCATCTGGCCTTACATCGATGCTGTAGTTTCCGTCGAAATCGGACATCGTGCCCTTACTGGTACCTTTAACTATAATATTTACTCCCGGTAAAACTTCACCAGACGTACCCGTAACCAACCCTTGAACGGTGATTTCATCTTGGCCGATTGCATCAAAAGGAAGCGTGAAAAATAGTACGCCGAAAATACCAAAAATAAGTTTCCTTGAAGATATTCTCCAGAAGAACCATTCCTTCCTTTTAGGATTGTTTTTTTTCATAATTGCGTTTTAAGGTTGAAAGAATTGAATTTGGAATTAATATTTAAGATTAGACTGAATTGATGCACTTGGGAACAAAATAGAACTGCATATGGCTACAAATCATCTCTTTTTTATATGGTCAATTAGTACCAATTCTATTTGTAGGACAATTATAATAAATATAATATTAATTGCCAAATATTATTTTATCTGTAAGTATTTTGGGTTAAAATTTG
Source organism: Kriegella aquimaris (assembly GCF_900103215.1). Taxonomy (GTDB): domain Bacteria; phylum Bacteroidota; class Bacteroidia; order Flavobacteriales; family Flavobacteriaceae; genus Kriegella; species Kriegella aquimaris. Next base: position 57,085 of record NZ_FNGV01000013.1, on the reverse strand, counting down.
AATGGTAATTGTGTTATTCCTTATTTTTTGCATTATCCATAAAAGAATGATGAGAGTGGATTGCAGCTGATATGCTGAGATGCTCAATAAAATCAATTCACTTGTTGACCTACACCAAACAATTATTCAATCTTTAAGGTGGAGAGATGACAGTATGCTATGGTAAGTTTGGTCGATTATATCGCGTTGGAGACCAGAGCTTTGGGAGAGAGAAAATAGGTGGTTTGTCTGTCTCAAATAATTATGGCGAGTACGATATTAGTTATTAGAAAATTGCTAAGATGTTAGGGTAAACTTCCATTTTCTAATTGCGTACTTTATGGGATAACCTTTTTTAATTAAATCCTTGCCGATAATACGCCTGTATCGCTAAATCCGAGGTCAAAACGAGGCATTCGTGGTTACTAGACTTTGTTTTTAAATAAGTAAGAATAGCTCTTAAGTCATTTTCATTTACCCTTGGTTTGTCAAAATCATCCATATAATTGGAGGGTAATGCATGACCATACAGTACTAACAATTCCTTATTAATGATAGCTTTATCTATACGTGCTTTAATGGTGTCTATGTTATGGTCCGATTTTGAAATATTACTTTCAATACCATAACGTGAAAGCTGATGCTTTTGAACCGAATTGTCATAATTGTCATCGTTGTTGTTGGTAAAAGCATAAGTGTAATCCGATTTTAACAACGGTAAAAAATCAGGATGCATGTACGAATTGGGGGTAACAAAACCAAGAACCGGTATGCCGTAGCTTTCAAGTATTTGTTTTGATACTTTAATTTCGTGGAGTAGGGTATCCTTGTTTACTGAGGCGGGATCTTGCATCTTAATATGGGAGTGCGAATGCGATAAAATACTGATACCTTCGTCGGAATAAGATTTGTAGAGCGATGCAGTTCTTGAGCTTAGCCTATTGGTAGTAAGGGCAAATGAGGGTTTAAAATTAAACGCATCAAAAATAGATTTAACAACCGAATCCGTTGTGTTCAAATCATCAAATACAAAACTAATGATGGCCAGTTTTGGCTTTTCAATTGTCTTTTTAATCGGTGTGCAACCATGAAATACAATTAATAGAAAGAGCAATAGTAAACCGGAAAATCTCATTATCACAAATTGTTTTAATTTACACTTGGTTCAATCATATATTTAAAATTCTAAAGTTTTATTCTGTCTGGTTTAATGGGTGGAACTCAGTCCTATATTATTTTTGTAGAAATCTTATATTAAAATAAGGTACCTACAAGTCCATTAGGATAGCCATTTTGTTGTAACAAAATATATTAGTCAAGAGTAAAAGAACAATCAATTACTCTTGACTAATCTAAGTTCTTTAATTGACCCAATCTGGATTTTGTACGAGTACACCATCCGAATTATCAATGTCAGTTTGATATAACGGCTGATAATAATTCTTGGGACCATTCCAAACTTTTCTCCCCACATCACTAGGAATCATTTTTTCAGGTCTGGCCAAGAATTCTTCCAAATCGTAAATGCCTGCCTTATCCCATCTAATCAGGTTCTGGTAGCGGAAATTCTCTCCGGCCAATTCTACCCGTGTTTCATGGATCAAGTCATTTATGTCCGCTCCTGAAACTGGCCCTAAACCAGTTCTAAGCCGAACGGCATTGATCAGAGCGTCACCCGCACCCGCACCGTTTAGTCGTATTTGTGCTTCCGCCACCAACAAATAGGTATCGGCTGCCCTTAAAAATGGAATATTTAGACCATGATTAAAATTACCGGATTCCGTCCAATCCATATATTTAAAATAACTATGGCCCGTATTGGTTAAATCGGAAGTGTGCTCAACTAAACCCAGTGAACCCTGAAAGGCGAATTCGCCATCTGAAATGATGGTAACACTTTTTCGGACATCTCCCTCTTCAAATTCATCTACCAAATCATCCAAAGGTTCTTGAAATCCATACATTCCCCAAGGTCTAGGACCTCTGTGTTTTGACATTATACTTTGGTTGATCCACTCCATATCGTTCATCATAATAAAAAGATTCTCCTCTAAATATTGATTGCCTTCACGAAAAAGAGACAGATAATCATCTGCTAAAGGATAATTGTCAACTACATTTTGACCAGCGGTAATTGCCTTGTTCAAAAATTCAGTATTATTATATTCTGTGGCCCTATGCATATAAATGGAAGTCATTACCGCCCAAGCGGCACCTTTGCCAACACTGCCCGCCACATTCTTCATAGGAAGAAGGTCAACGGCCTTTTCTAAATCGGATAATATGAAATCGCTCAATATTTCTGGAGACTCACATTTTGGTATATTATATTCATTGATTAATACATTTTCTTCGGTAATTATAGGTACTTGACCGTGTATAAGGTATAACCGGTAATAAGCATAGGCGCGTAAAAAATAAGCCTGGCCCATAATGGAATTATAAGAAGCATCACCTATAGCCCCTAAATCCTTTACTTTTGGACCATTGATCAATATACCATTGGCACTACTGATCACCTCATATTTATACTTGTAGGTGTCCCTTAGTTTATAGTTGGAGGGATTGGTATTGAAGGTTTCGATCTCTTCATCTTCAGCATGATCACCCGCTCTCCAATGGTCATCACCTTGATTGTCAAAAAATAGATCATGCATGCCCAGAGCCCTTGTGGCCCATTGCCCGTATGCACCTGCCAATGCATCTACCATATCGGCTTCGGTGCTCCAATAATCTTGATCAGTTCGCTTACCGACTAAATCTTGTTCCAATATATCATCACATGAAGTGCAAATGATGATTGCGAATAATATAATTATATAGTTTCTCATCGTTATATAGCTTTAAAATTAAAAGGTAATGTTTGCCCCAAGAACAACACTTTTAGACTGAGGATAATTATTATAAATTACACCGCGTGCCAAATTACCAGTTCCACTTTCTTCAGGATCTACTCCATCAAATTTAGTAAAGGTCAATAAGTTACGCCCTGAAATATAAAACTTCATATTACTCACACCTATTTGTTCTGTTATGGTCTCAGGTATTGTATAACCTAATACCACATCTTTCATTCTAAGATAGTTGCCGCTCTTCAGGCCCAATTCGGAAACTCTGTAATTGTCATTTGCGCGAATGGTCGACATTCGAGGGTAGGTATTGGAGGTTCCTTCGCCCGTCCATCTTTGGTAGGCTACGGCATCCATGTTGGCACTTTGTGTCGGGTCAATTCCCCGCATCATCATAGCATCGTACAAATCATGCCCAAATGCACCACTGAATACGGCTGAAAAGTCAAAGCCTTTGTAATTAAGATCGGCATGAAAGCCCAGAAGTAGACTCGGGTTTGCATCTCCTATATGTACCCTATCCTGTTCATCGACAATGTTATCGCCATTGGTGTCGACAAAGCGAACATCACCTGGTGTAATATCAGTTCTTCGGGTGTCGTTTGAAATATTGGGGTCATTGTCTATTTCCGATTGGTTTTGATATATGCCATCGGTTTTCCAGCCATAAAATGAACTAATTGGCTCCCCTTCATAAGTTCTAGTTTGCTCTCCTCCAGAAATAAATTTGCTAGAGCCATAAAGCTTGGTGACTTCGTTTTTAATTATTGTGGCATTCACCCCCAATTCAAAATTCAAATCTCCTACTTGGCCGGCATAGGAGGGCTCTATTTCAAACCCTGAATTGTGCATCTCCCCAATATTGGAATCCGGTATTGCAACCAAACCTGCCGTACCTAAACCTGGTAAAGGAATCAACATATCAGAAGTTAACCTGTCGAAGTAGGCTACATCCAAATTGAATTTATTATTAAACAGGCCTAGTTCCAATAAGATATTTAAAGCACTTGTTGTTTCCCAAGTAATATCCGGATTGGCAAAAGACGCCAATCGGGTTCCTGTCAAATTAGTGTCGTTTAAAATATACTCGGTGTCTTTATTGTACACATTCAGATATTGGAATGCACTCACGTTTTGATTACCAAGCTGTCCCCAACCCACGTTCAGTTTCATGTTGGAAATTGTTGGGTCATCTTTTAAAAAGCTTTCATTGGAAATTCTCCATCCCCCAGAAATTGATGGGAAATACCCCCAACGATTGCCGTCAGCAAATCTTGAAGAACCATCTGCCCTAAAAATACCTGATAAATAATATTTATTATTGTAACTATAGGTTCCCCTTACAAAGGCCGATGCCAAACCTGTGGCTAAATAATCATTGCCATCGCCTTTTATTATAGAAGCATTGTCCATAACCAATTGGTTTTTGTCTACAGAAGCAAAGCCTTCTCCTGACATATTAATGAAATGACCTTTATCTACTTGTCCCGATACCCCTAGCACGGCACCTATATTGTGCAATCCTGAAGTCTTTTTGTAGCTTGTAAACAATTCACCTAAAGTGACTGTAGTTTCATCGGTGTTGATTCTAAGAATGGGTAGATTTTCCGTTCTAGACTGATCTGGGGTGATGTCTTGAAATGCTTCGTATTTCGATGTCGATTTTTGGTAAGAAGCCCTCGCTGTAAGCGTTAAAGAATCGGTAAAATCATAATCAGCTTTCATGCTTATAAGCGTGTTGAATTTATACCGATGTCGCCACTCCTCTTTAGCCTTATATACTGGGTTCCACATGTCTCCTAGTTGGGTAGACGCTTTTCCGGAACCATAGCTTCCATCTTCGTAAAGCACTGGAATGGCCGGCATAAATCGATAGGAAGAATAAATAGTTTGAGATGTTCCCGTTCCCCCATCATCCTGAGTTAATAAGGTGTGGTTGTTGGTTATTCTTATATTTTCTTCAATTCTAAAACGATCGGATATTTTTTGGGTACCTCTTAAAGAAATTCCCAAACGTTTGAAGTAGGTATTAATCTGGGTACCTTCTTCATCCCTATAAAAGATATTAGCATTGATGGTCGATTTTTCAGAACCACCGCTTATGTTCATATTGTAATCTTGAAAGACACCATCTCTGAACATTTCTTCTTGCCAATCGGTCCTGGTCTGATTGTAATACTCATCTGCCCATGGTGAATTTGGGTCAATGGGAAGACCGTCCATTACGTATCTTTCACGTTTTAATTCGTAAAGCTGTTCGGCATTGGTGACCGGATATTTCTTTATTATGCTGTTAAAACCAGTGGAGGCATTAAGCCTAACCGTTGTTTTCTCGTTGAACCTAGCATTGTTGGTAGTAATTAAAACAACACCGTTGGCTGCACGGGTACCGTATATGGCACCTGATGCTGCATCTTTCAATATCTCCACAGATTGTATTTCTGATGAAGCCAGTTGCGATAACATGTCAGAAGATACAGGCACCCCATCCAAAACGATAAGAGGTTGAGAGTTATTAATTGTTCCAATTCCTCTTATCCTAATACTAGGTGTACTTCCCGGTGTTCCAGAATTCACGAATTCAACCCCCGAGGCCCGGCCCTGCAATGCCATCGCTGCATTGGAAGCTGTTGATGTTTGGAAATCTTTTCCGTTTATCTGGGAGATGGAAGAAGTTACCTCACTTTTTTTCTGGGTACCATAACCCACCACCACCACATCATCCAACTGGGTAGCATCGATGGGTAGGGTCGTGTTAATAATGGACTTTCCATCTACAACCACTTCAACAGTTTTGTAACCTATATAGCTAAAAACCAATATTCCGTCGGAATCTACTTCAATGGAATAATTACCGTCAAAATCGGTAACTGTCCCCGTGGTAGTGCCCTTGACAACCACACTTGCACCTGGTAGCGGTACTCCATTGTCATCACTTACAACACCTGTAACAGTAGTCGATTGATTATCAGTTGCTAAAGTTGTATTCACGACGTTCGCATTGGCAAAAGTGATTTGAATTCCTGACGCAAAGAACATGGCGAACAAGAATAAACTTCCTGCCCTGGCCATCGGTCTAAATTTTGTTTTAATTTTCATTTCCATTAAAATTATTAAGTTGATTATTCTATCTATTTCTGAATTGGCGTATATATGAAAAAGCATATACGGTACTGATGCTAAATGAGTGTTCTAAACTCATATTTCCTAGAAATAAAGTATTGCTGATCTAGTATTAAGAAATTGTTCTATAGGATTTAAAACTATAGAAGACGGTTTAACTTTTGTTCAAAAAAGTAAAACTGTTTGATTACAATTGGTGGTAATAGCCGTTTCATTTTCATACTCAAATTCACAACTATTCAATCGTGATAAATCACGCTGAAAATTCAGGAATGAAAGCTGAAAATGGTGGTTTTAAAAATTGAATTAACCAGAAAAGGGCGGCTAACCCGAGAGTTTATGGAAGTTTTTTCATTACTTTGTAGTGCTTAAGGTGGTTAGACATTGGTTTTGATCGCTTTTTATGTTTTCGGGAAATGTATCAGCATTTCCCGATTTTTTTACCGAGGTAATGTACAGGTAAATTTTCTTAAAAATATAAATTATTTGTTAACTAATAGTTAATAATTTGTATTATTATTAAATAAATAAGGAATTCTTCTGGCAATTGTTATTTTGCTACAAGCAAAATTGATAGAAAACGAACTAGGTTTCTATTGGTATTTCTAATAATCATATTGGTCAATTTATGTGGTGAAAAAGATTTCTGCATGACTTTCAGGAAATCTGTTTACTAAAATTGTCTCTCCTTTTTTTTACAACAATACATCAATAAGAAATGATTTTAACTAACTATATGACAATTAGTTGAATGAAAAGTGTTTATGTTGTATAATTTTCTGTACTGCGGACTTCCCTGTTTATAAGCTATCCAAAAAATTAATTTATTTTAGCTTTTATAGCCACTCAGCCATCATATTTAAGAGACATTTGGAATATGAAATCGAGGTTCTTTCTAGGTTGACAAAGATTATTGATCCTCTTAATGAAATAGGGGAGAAGGGCGTGCCTCTGAAGTTCTGTTTATATAAATCAGAATTTGCTATCTTATTTTTTAAACTTATAGGCAATATTTACGAGTATAGCTTTATGAGTTTTGAAGGGTCTTATGGGCTTAATGATGTAGCTACAAAGTTTTAGAACATGTAAATCATTTCGACGCTATTTTTAGGAGAAAGCAAGTAAAACAATTTTTGAGATAATCTTATCAAATTTGATGATAAGCCTTGCAAATCACTAACAACCGTGGTGGTTTGATTCATTGATTTTCGCTCTTGTATTATTTCACATTCACCCTATTTAAAATAATTGATTTATGGTGGAAGAAAGAAATTCATTCTACAAGAATTCTTCAGCACATTATCCCCAATACTAGACCAATTCTTAGAAAAAGCGGTATTTCGTCGATAATCTTCTACCTGATATCCGATGTTTAACAACAAGAACAAGGTGTTACGCAACAAAAATAAGAATTGTACTACGTAAAACGTTGATTTTTGTGGTTATAGATTAATTTTAATTCTTACGGGGCACATGATCTTCACCATACTGTTAACAAAAAAATTATCCTTTCTTAGATTCATTTTTTTACTAGTACTAATTAGTAGTTTTCAAACGCTAGTAGCACAATCCCCTGGTGGGGTCTCGACGGGTCTAGAACTTTGGCTCAAAGCAGATACTGGTTTTACCTATAACTCTATAACCGATGCGGAGTGGCTGGATCAATCGACGAATGTTTTGGTCCTAAATTCCAATCTGGTCCAAGGCCCAGATTCAGACTCCGCACCTACTTTTTTGGCAAACCATACAAATTTCAATCCGGCCATCGTATTTGATGGGGTAGATAATGGTCTTGCTACTGCTTTAAATGCAGCGAATTTCAATTTTTCAGAAACCACGGCTTTCTCTGTACAACAGGTATTGGCAAACACCACTAGCGAAAGTAACGCCATTTGGCACTATGGCGCTACTGGCGGAAACGATTTTGCCCTTTTTGCCTACCCTGACGACTATGGGTTTCATGTAGCGCTAACAGGAGGTTTGACAATTGAGGTTACGAATGATATTTTAAACAATGACCTGCCTAATTTGTTTGGTTTCACTGGTAATTCCTCCTCTACGGAACTTTATGTAAATGATAAAGAAATAGCAACTTCCACAGCTATGGCCACCCTGCCTGGTAATGGATCTATATTGATCGGTCTTGATGCAGATGGAACCCAGGCTCAAGATGGTGATAATCATTTGGAAGGAGCCATTGGGGAAATAATCATGTTCGATCGTAAACTCTCAACGACCGAACAACAACAAGTAAATTCTTATTTGGCCCTAAAATATGGCCTTTCATTAGATCAGATTATTGCTACGGATTATATAGCATCTGATGGAACCACTGTCATCTGGGATGCATCTGGAAATACCGGATATACAAACAATATATTAGGTATCGGCCGAGACGATGATTCTGGTTTGGATCAAAAGGTATCAAAATCCGTCAACCAAGATGCTATTCTCACAATTGCCTTGGATGCTGATTTTACGTCTGAAAATGGTGATGTAAGTCGTACTACGACGCATACCAATGACAAACAATTTGTAATGGTTGCTCATAATGGGGCCACCACAACCACACAAAATACAGAAATATTAGATGCCGCGTCGGGTCTTAACCTACGGTTGGCACGTGAATGGAAAATAGATGCAACTAACTTCAATCAAAGTGTAAGTGTGAAATTTGAAGGTTTTGATGAAACTTGGACGGTGATAGCCACGGTAGACGGAGATTTTAGTTCAAACGTGGAAATTGTTGGATCTTTAAATGCCGATGGCGAATTAACAACACCTAATCCTCCTGCAGATGGAACCGTATTTACTTTGGCAAAATTTCAAAAAGCACCAGGTGGTGTTACTAATGGAATTGCTCTTTGGATCAGTTCCGATCAACAAGTTTTCTCAGATTTGGGATCTACAAATGCGGCAAATAATGACGAAATAGTACTATGGAATGACCAATCTTCCAACAACAATCATTTCACCCAAACAAATCCGGAAAAACCAATCTATTTAGATAATTCAATAAATTTTAACCCACAATCGTATTTTGATGGCACACAGGCTATGGATGCTTTGAGTATTACGGGTATGCCTTCAGGGTCTAATGCACGATTAATGCGTGTAGTAGCTACTCAAACAGCTGCATTTACAAGTAATCACGTGCCATTTGGGCATGGTATAGAAACAGATGGCCAAGCAAATGTTTTTGCTGGTTCGTCTACTAACAATAGTTTGATATATGGTAGCTGGGGCGCAGTAAACGATGTTACAAGTACTACTTTTTGGGAGTTAGATGTTCCGCATATTATAGGTGGGGGATATGACGGTGTTTCTACAACGTACTTACAGGCCGATGGGGCAACACTAGTATCCGATGCTGATGGTGCACCTCCAACTTGGAACACGGTAAATACGCGAATGCGTATTGGAGCAGATATGGCATTAATAACCGGACAGTTCTGGACAGGAAACATTGCAGAAGTCATTGTCTATGATGCTGATATAACAGGAGCTGAACAACAGAAAATAGATAGTTATTTGGCCCTTAAGTACGGCATTGCCCTTGATCAAACTGCCTCGAATGATTACCTGGCCTCGAATGGCGCCACTATCTGGTCGGCAACAAATAATGTGGGCTATGCTACGGCTATATTCGGTATAGGCCGAGATGATGCGAGCGGTCTAAACCAAAAAGTAGCCACCTCTATGAATACGGATGCAATTCTAATTGCAGCTTTAGACGCTGATTTTACGGTAGCTAATACAGATGCTAGTCGTACCACTGTGCATACGAATGACAAACAATTTATGTTTTTGGCCAATAATAACGGAGCCATTACAACACAAACTACAGAAATTGATGCTACCGCTTTTGGGGCGCGTATTACTAGAGAATGGAAAGTAGATAAAACAGCCAATTTTACGCAAAACATCAACCTAAAATTTGATGGCTTTGATGAAACCTGGGAACTACTAAAAGATAGTGACGGCGATTTTTCGGCCGGAGCTAGTTCCTTAGGTACTTTAGATGCCAATGGAGAAATAAGCGGAGTTAGTTTGGAAGATGGTGATTATCTCACCTTGCACACGAACAATACGACGCCTACCATATTGTCTTTTGAACCAAAACTGGCGGGCAAAGGAGAAACGGTGACCATAATTGGAAATGGATTTTCAGGAGCAACTGCAGTAGCATTCGGCGACACTCAAGCATCTAGCTTTACGGTGGTATCAGGTACTGAAATTACTGCTGTGGTAGATACAGGTGCATCAGGTGCAATTACCGTTACCAATGCACAAGGTAGCGATACAGAAGTTGGTTTTATTTACAAAGTAGCTCAATATGATTTTGAGAACGATGCCTTGGATGCGACCGATAATGACTACGATGGAACAGCAATTAACGCAGTCACTTATGATACGGGTGCTCAAGGGCAAGCCATTTGTTTTGACAATGGCCCTGGGTATGTTAAACTTCCGGATAATTTAATTAGTAGCTTATCTGAATTTACAATTTCCCTTCGTTTTAAAACAACAGGAACAGGAAGTATTTTGGGCTATCAAAATGTCGAATCGCTAAGTGGTTCACCATCGGAGTGGATTCCCATTTTATTAATTACTTCTGACGGAAAATTAAAAGGAACGCTTTGGACCGGTACAGGCGGTGCTATTCAGGCTATTTCTGCTAATGTTGTAAATGATGGCAATTGGCATCAAGTAGATTTTGTAGCAGACACCAATACCGTAGCAATCTATTTGGATGGAAATTTAGAAGCGAGTAAAAGTGGTGACGCTGTTGTGCATTTATCAATGAATTATAATCAGTTAGGGTTATCTTATTCACAAGCCTATAATACACCGGCCAACACCACTTGGGAATATTTTGAAGGATGTATTGATGATATGGTCATTATTGACCGTGCCTTGACCGCTTTAGAGATTGAGGAAGTAACAGCACTTCCTGAGCCAACGATTGCTTCTTTTACCCCTACTGAAGCAGGAGAAGAAGACACCGTTGTTATTACCGGAACCAATTTTGAAGGCGCTACCCAAGTAACTCTTGGAGGCATAGATGTTACCTCCTATACCATAGATTCCGCTACCCAGATTACCGCGGTTAGTGGTACGGGGGCAACAGGAAATGTTACGGTTACGACGGCGGGCGGTACGGCAACGGCCAATGGGTTTACGTTTATTGCCGACAGCTTCAGCTTAAGCGAAACAACATTAACATTAGACGAAAATGGAGGCACTGCTACTTTTACGGTAGTACTGGATACGGAGCCATCCAGCGATGTGGTATTTGATGTTTCAAGTGAAGATACGGACGAAGCCACAGTTAATATAGGACAGTTAACGTTTACAACTGCCAATTGGAATACACCACAGACTGTAACCGTAACAGGAGTTAACGATGCTTTTGACCGTGATGATTCTGCGACAATTACTATTGCCGTAGACGACGATAATTCGGATAATCCTTATGATGCACTAGACGATCAGACTGTGGTTATAACGGTCACCGATGATGATACCACAGGGTATACGCTAAGTGAAACAGCTTTGACCGTTGCGGAGTATGCTGGAACGGCAACCTTTACGGTCGTATTGGACAGTGAACCAATAAGCGACGTAGTCTTTGATATCTCAAGTGATGCTATCGCAGAGGCAACAGTTTCACCAGCACAATTGACCTTTACTGCTGCTAACTGGAGTGTACCACAAACCATTACAATAACTGGTGTTGACGACAATGACATCGGAAATGATACTGCTACGATTACCATCGCGGTAAACGATGCAGATTCAGATGATGCCTATGATACCCTAGACAATCAAACAGTAGCCGTAACCCTAACAGATGGTGATGAAATAGACCCTGTTCTAGTCCTTACGGGTGATGCCAACAGAGCTACCGGTGTAGCCAATTGTGTGTATACCGTAGATGGAACCGAGTTTGATCCGAGCACCGCAACCGATAATAGCGGTAGTTTGGCTTCGTTAACGTATTCCCTCCAAGAATTAGCGCCAAATCCTAATCTGGTTTCGGAAGATTTTAACTCGGGTAGCTGGGATGCCAATAATTTTGAACTCGGCACCAATACAGGTTCTGTAGTAGATGGCACCTATAAAAGTGATACCAGTAGCCGAGGAACACTTAGAACTGTAGCAGAGTTTGTGCCTAGCCTGGAAAATCCCTTATATGTTTCTGCAACGCTGCGTTTTTCTAGTGGTGAGGCAATTGCATTTGTAGGGACAAGAAGTACCGGTGAACAGCCTTCAGGGCAATTCAATGCAGAGCCAGTAGGGTTAAACCTGCGTATCCATAATTTTAATAATGGCCAAACAGGAAACTCAACAGGTTTTGACCTGTCTCCACGCCCAGGAAACGCCTTTTATACAAATGCAGTTCGGTTTGAAATTATAGATTACGGGGCTACTGTGAACGTAACCATGACCAATTTGGTTACTGATGTTTCGCACGCATTCACTTTCAATTCTAACTATTCATCAGGATCTAATAGAGTGGTATTCGCTGGTGGTAATTCAGCTTCATGGGATGATATTCAAATAAGTATTGGAGCTCATGCCATAGTTCAAGAGTACCAAACAGGGAGCAATACGCTAGACGGTTCAACCCTGAACCTAGGTGAAAATACCATTGTTTGGACCGCTACGGATGCGGAAGGAAATGAGGTAAACGAATCACAAATTATTACCGTGGCAGATACTTATGATCCTATTGTGGTAACCCAGAATATTTCGGTTACCCTAGATCACAATGGGGAGGCAACCATCACTGCGGCAGAAATCAATAACAACTCAACGGATAACTGTGGTATTGATACCATGACCTTAGACAAACAAAATTTTACGGCTAGTGATACCGGTGAAAATACAGTAACACTAACTGTTACAGATGTAAATGGTAATTCTGATTCTGAAACCGCTGTGGTAACTGTAATCAATACAGATGTAAATAACGACGGCTTACATGACGACGCTTTTGTTACCACCTGGAAAACCGATAATGATGGGACTTCCAATAGCACCTCTATAAACATCCCTATACAAGGCAGTGGCCATAGTTATGATGTAGATTGGGATGGTGATGGAATTTTTGACGAGTTTGGCCTATCTGGCGTGGCTACCCATGACTATGGAACAGCTGGCACCTACACGGTTCAACTGAAAGGTGATTTTTCTAGAATCTATTTTTCTGGAAGCAATGATGATAGTGATAAATTATTGTCTATAGAACAGTGGGGAAATATAGCGTGGACAAGTATGAATAATGCCTTCTATGGTTGTGCTAACCTTCAAGGTAATACAAGTGATGTTCCAGATTTGTCTAATGTTACAGATATGTCTTATATGTTCACAGGGGCTACCAATTTTAACCAAGACCTTAATGCTTGGGATGTGTCCAAGGTTACAGATATGTCTTATATGTTTTGGCTCGCCCGTAACTTTAATGGAGATATTAGTAGTTGGAATGTTTCGGCTGTTACAACCATGGCACATATGTTCCACTTGGCAAATGATTTTAATACAGACCTGAGCACTTGGAATGTAACGGCAGTAAAGAGTATGTCTAATATGTTCTTTGGGGCAACTAGTTTTAACCAAGACATAGGTGGTTGGACGGTTGCTGCGGTAACCAACATGACCAATATGTTTAGAAGTGCCGTAAATTTTAACCAAGACCTGAGCAATTGGAATGTATCTGCTGTAAAAGACATGTCATTTATGTTCAATCTTGCCCGCGTTTTTAATCAAGATATTAGCGGTTGGAATGTATCAGAGGTGACCACAATGGCCAATATGTTCAATGGAAATTTTGCTTTTAACCAAGATATTAGTAGTTGGAATGTGGCCAAGGTAACCAATATGCAAAGCATGTTTGAGGATACCCATAATTTCAATAGTGATATCAGCGGTTGGGAGGTTTCTTTAGTCACCAATATGGCTAAAATGTTCAAGGAAGCTACTCAGTTTGACCAGAATTTAGGGGCTTGGGATATTAGTAGTGTGACAAGTATGGGTGATATGTTTACCGATGCAGGTTTGTCTATAGCTAACTATGACAGTCTGTTGAATGGTTGGAGTACTTTAGATTCCGGTGAAACACATATTCCTACTACGATTGCTTTTGATGCAGGATCTAGCCAATATTGTGCTGGAGAAACTGCGAAAAGTAGCTTGGTAACCGACTTTGGTTGGATCATTACCGATAGCGGTAAATACTGTGATACTGATTTAGATGGCATTTTAGATGAGGTAGATAACTGTATCTTAATTGCCAATGCGGATCAAGTAGATACCGATAGTGATGGTGAAGGTGATGTTTGTGATACCGATGACGACGGTGACGGCACTCTGGATACGGAAGATGCTTTTCCATTAGATGAAGACGAGGATTCGGATACGGACGGAAACGGAACTGGTAACAATGCCGATACCGATGACGACGGTGATGGTACCCCAGATTCAGAAGATGCTTTTCCGTTGGATGAAGACGAGGATACCGACACCGATGGTGACGGTACTGGTGACAATGAAGACCTAGACGACGATAATGATGGAACGCCTGACACTGAAGATGATTTCCCCCTAGATAAAGATGAGGATACGGATACAAACGGAGACGGAACCGGTGACTATGCCGATACCGATGACGACGGTGACGGTACCCCGGATTCGGAAGATGCTTTTCCTTTGGATGAAGATGAGGATACGGATACGGACGGAGACGGAACTGGCGATAATGCCGATACCGATGATGATGGTGACGGCACCCCGGATTCGGAAGATGCTTTTCCATTGGATGAAAACGAGGATACGGATACGGACGGAGACGGAACAGGCGACAATGAAGATACCGATGACGATGGAGACGGTATTCCGGACTCCCAAGACCCTGATAGTGACCAATTGGATACTGACGGCGATGGCACTCCAGATATCCAAGACACCGACGATGACGATGACGGAACCCCGGACACGGAAGACGCTTTTCCTTTGAACGGAGACGAAGATACTGATTTCGATGGAGACGGCGCGGGAGACAATGAAGATGACGACGATGATAATGACGGTCTTTCCGATGCGCAGGATCCCGATGACAACAATTCCGATACAGACGGTGACGACATCCCTGACGGTCAGGATGCAGATGTTGACGGAGATGGTATAGTAGACAACGGTAACGATAGTGATGGCGACGGTATCAACGATGCAAACGACACCATCGACGACACAGCAGATGCTGATGGAGATGGAGTACCCGATAACGAAGATGCGTTCCCGAACGATGCGACTGAAAGTGTAGACTTTGATGGTGACGGCATAGGCGCTAATACCGATCAAGATGATAATGATGCGAGAGTTGGTGAAAAACGGTCAGTTTTGTCGGCCGAAGCCTTTACACCCAATGGTGATGGCATCAACGATACATGGGTCATCAAAGGCATCGAAAATTACCCTAATGCTGTCGTTAGTGTTTATAACCGATACGGCCATGAGGTATTCAAAACCATAGGATACCGAAATGATTGGAGCGGTAGGTATGGTTCCAAATCAGAGAATTTACCTCCAGGCTCATATTACTATGTGGTAAACTTGAGAAATGGTTCAACACCCATCGACGGATGGATATTCATCAATTATTAAAAATAAGATTCCCGGACTAACATGAAGACCAACCATATTTATTTCGTTATACTACTATTTTTAGTTATTACTGGCGTTAAGGCTCAGCAGGATCCAAACTACATCTTATATAGATACGCTATGAACATTGTGAATCCTGCCTATGCTGGTGCTGAGGCGAGAACGGAATTTGCAGCAAATATAAGGAGTCAATGGTCTGGGGTAGAGGGCGCTCCGGAGAACCAGAGTTTAATGGCCAGTACTTTCTTGGGCAAGAAAGTAGGTCTTGGCGTAAGTATTGTCAACGACAAGACTTTTATCGAGACTCAAACTTCATTGGCAATTGATTTCTCTTACAAGGTGCAATGGGATGACGTTAGCAATATTTACTTTGGATTGAAGGCCTCAGGTAATTCCTATAATGTCAATACAGCTGGTTTAACAACCTTCGGTATCGATTCAGACCCTTCATTGATGAATATTGATGGGGGATTTACCCCTAATGTGGGTGCCGGTATCTATTTTCAGAATAGAAAGCTCGCCTTATCGTTTTCAATCCCAAAAGTGTTGAGACACCGGCGATTGGAACAAGAAGGCAGTTCGGCCAAGTTGGGCAGCAACAAAATACATATGTATCTAATGGGGGCGTACGACATGCAACTGGACGAGAAACTACTTTTGAAGCCTTCGGCAATGCTTCGCTACGTGGAAAACGCACCTTTGTCGATAGATTTGACCTTGGCCCTCAACTATAACGAAATATTCGAATTCGGAGCAGCTTACCGTTGGAGCGAGGGTTTAGCTGGTTATTTCCTTATTAATCTAGCCAATGATATTTATATCGGTTACGGTTACGAGGCTTCTCTTGAATCGGCTTTGGCAACTACGAATAATGGGACCCACGAGATTTTTTTAAAATTTAGGCTTTAACCGATATAGTAGTATTCCAAAAAATAAGACCCATTTTGATAGATTATATTAGGCGAAAATCATCCGATATAATGCTCGTCTATAATTCCTAGGCTATTCAAGTATTTCTTTGCCTGTAATCCTTAAGGATTTCATGGATAAAATTCAATTTTTCATATACTGTATCGGCAATGATAAATGGATAGATATCGGGAAGTCCCATCGATCGATTAAGGCTATTGGCCGCGCAGGTTAAGGAAATACTGGCATCGAAGATTATTTTGAAATCGTTAATGGTGTAAGGGTCTTGGGCTTTTACCATCTCTAAATAAGAAGGTTTTGCGATTTCTGGTTTCAAAGATAGTCCCAGCGAACCAGCAGTTTCTAAAGTATCCATTAAATGCAGGTAATGCGCCCAAGTTTCGGCCCAATCTTCCCATGGGTGCGAACTTGCATAGGCAGTGATAAAATTTTCATTCCAGTTTTTGGGAGCACCTGTGGCGTAATGCTGTTCTAGAGATGCTCCATAATCTTTCCTTTCATCACCAAAAAAGAACCTAAATCGATCAAGGTTTTTATATTTAAACAACAATGGCCAATAATAATGTCCGATCTCATGCCTAAAATGGCCTAAAAGGGTTCTGTAGGCTTCAGACATTTGCTTTCGCAATTGCTCACGATGTACCGAATCCGCCTCCGTCAAAATTATGGTGACTACCCCATTGGCGTGACCAGTCATTTTGTTGTCGTCATTATCGCTTCCTAGAAAGTCAAAAGCTAGACCCTCATCTGCTTCTGACTTGGGTACCAAGGGAAGTCCCAGTTTAAGCAGTTGATACACCAATCGGTGTTTTGCCGTTTCAAGCGGTTTCCACTTTTCGAAATTCTCGCCGTCGCTGGCATTGGGTACTTTTCGGTTCAGTGCACACGCCGGGCAAAAAGTATTTTTCGAACCAGCCGAAATTAACCAATTGCATAATCCTAATTCATGATTTTTGCAATAGCCACTCCAATCATCGGAAACAGATTTGAAGAGCAATTCGTCCGGATCGAAACCTAAACTACTACCGCAAGAAACGCATTTAGTGTTCTCAAAAAATAATGGAGAGCTACAATTGGGACAATCGAAAATTTTCATGATTTTTAGTTAGATATGAAAGGTAGTTCTTAGTAACTTCATAACAAAAGCACCCTAGTATAAAAGGGTGCTTCTATAAAGTATACAATATTTATTTTTAATTACGCCATAGCTTCTTCATTAAGACGGCCTTCCGCCAACTTGTCGAGTTTGTTGTCGGCATCATATTCTTCATCCAAAGTTTTTTGAAGTTTTTGGGCAATTTCTTTATGACCGAGTTCCTTGGCATATCGCACAGCGGTACCGTACCCCGAGATTTCGTAATGTTCGACACGCTGGGCTTCGGCGATTAGACCTGCATCCATTACTTCGTCACTTTCAGCCTCTTCGATAAAACCTTCAGCCTCTTTGATGAGACCGGCCATGGCCTTGCATTTTTCTCCCCCGGGTTTGATTCCCAATTCTGTGCAGATTTCCTCCAATCGTTTTTTCTGCTCTTTGGTTTCCTTCAAATGACTTTCAAAGGCTTTTTTTAGCTTCGAATCCGAGGCGTTTTTTACCATTTTCGGTAATGCCGATACCAACTGACTTTCTGCACTGTACAAATCTTTTAACTGATGTTCGAATAATTCTTTTAAGTTTTTCATGATATGTATTTTTTTTAAGTTTAACACTTGAATAATACATGAAAATTAGTCGTTCGGTAGGTCTAAAAATGCACCAATCCATATTAAAATTATCTGAATCGAAAAAACTTTGATCCGCTGAAAATGATACACAAGAACCGCCAATTTTTAATTAAAATTGGCGGTTCAAATAGTTCGAAACCTAAAGTTTAAACGCTAAAGTATACTACATTTTTCAGATAAATGGCATAATCTGTTTTAGATACAATTCCTTTCGCTATACGGGAATAGCGTCCGTTTTCTTCATACGTTCCCAGTTTCTGTGCTTGGCTATCGCCTTTACAAAATCTTTTGGGTCGCAATTGATACAGATAGCTTTGTCATCTTTAAAATCTTTTACGTAGGTTTTATCCAAAAGCATTACCGCTTCACTATCCGCGGCGATGGCCTTACAGTGTTTTAAGGCCTCGTTGATAAATTTTAAATATTTACCATTTGACATTATTTTATCTATCGATTTTTTCCCACCAGGAATATAGACAGCATCAAAAAGGACGCTTTCTGTCGTACTTATTGAAGCATCGACATGGTGTTCCATACCGGTGTCACATTTGATAGTACCGCCATGTGGCCCGATCAGTTTGATTACCGCCTTTTCTTTCTCCAAGACGTTTTGCATTGCCTCAAAATCTTTCATGGCAAATCCGTCGCCGACGAGTACGGCGATCTGTCGTGTAGCAATGCTGTCAAATTTTGTATTCGATTGACTTAAAGCAGGAGACTTTTCAAGATAATTCTTTGCTTTTCCCGGTTGAAAGTCTTCTACATTGCTGTCGGCTCCAATAGCTTGATTAATAGGTTGTTCAATGCTTTTTGGAATATCCATTCCTAGGTTATTGGCGATCTTTTGTGCTAAATCACTGTTGATTTGTTCAATCATCCAAAGCATTCGCGATTTGATGTGCGCTTGCTTACATTTTCCGAGTTCAAAGGAATAAGCGTCTGCAACATGCTGCTTCTCCCAGTCGGCCAAACTTCTATAGAATAGGGCAGGTTGAGAAAAAAAGTCGATGAAGCTTTCACTACGGGTGCGGATTTTATTGGCATCTATGCGCTCTTCATAAGATGAAAATGCACCTTCTGCGATTTTTGAAAGGTGTGGGCAACCACCGCCCAAGGTATTTGGAAAATAAGCTGTTTGGCCTTTCGGAATACGCGTCTGCATATGTCCGTCACGTTGATTGTTATGTGTTTCCCTTATGGGTTGGTTTATGGGAATTTGATGAAAATTAGGGCTTCCTAAACGAGATAACTGTGTATCGCGATAAGAGAATATGCGGCCTTGAAGTAACGGGTCGTTACTGAAATCGATTCCAGGTACAATATTTCCGGGAAGAAAGGCGACCTGTTCTGTTTCTGCAAAGAAATTCTCAGGGTTGCGATTCAAGGTCATTTTTCCGACAATGGTGACCGGAACCATCTCTTCCGGAATCAGTTTCGTGGGATCTAATAAATCGAATTCATATTTATGTTCATCGGCTTCGGGTACGATTTGAAATCCAAGTTCCCATTCCGGATATTGTCCACTTTCTATGGCCTCCCAAAGATCACGTCTATGAAAATCTGCATCCGCTCCATTGATTTTTACAGCTTCGTCCCAAGTAACGGAATGCACTCCGAGAACAGGCTTCCAATGAAATTTGACAAAATGGGATTCTCCTTTATCGTTGATCAGCCTGTATGTATGAATACCAAAACCTTCCATCATACGAAGACTTCTGGGGATTGCCCTGTCGCTCATAGCCCAAATATGATTGTGTAGGGTTTCGGGTGTCAGCGAAATAAAATCATAAAATGTATCGTGCGCCGATGCAGCTTGAGGAATTTCATTATTGGGCTCTGGTTTGACCGAATGGATAAGGTCGGGAAACTTCATAGCATCTTGAATGAAGAAGATGGGCATATTGTTGCCTACGAGATCCCAAGTACCTTCTTCCGTATAAAACTTTACGGCAAAACCTCGAACATCACGTGCGAGATCTGGAGAACCTTTGGAACCGGCGACTGTAGAAAATCGCGCAAAAACAGGAGTCTTTCGACCGGTATCGTTGAAAATACCCGCTTTGCTATATTGCTTTTGATTTTCATAGAGTTCGAAATATCCATGTGCCCCGCTTCCGCGCGCATGTACAATTCGTTCGGGTATGCGTTCATGGTCGAAACTTGTAATTTTTTCTCTTAGTAAAAAATCTTCTAAAAGTGTGGAGCCACGGGGTCCGGCCTTTAATGAATTGTTCGTGTCATTGACTTTGACACCTTGGCGTGTGGTCAAAGGTTGACCCTGCGCGTCGTCAGTATAATTTTTCAGTTGTTCTGTTTTTTTGGTGTGTTCTTCTTTCTTTGCCATGATGAATATATTATTAGATGTCATTTAAATGGGAGGAAATCTAGTCATGAAAATGCGATTACTGTAACTCAAAAAGTTTAGTATTTGACTGTATCATTAAAAGAACCTTAAGTGGGCTGAGAAGTCAAAGAAATTGAATAATTAACTACGGAATTGCGCTTCAGGAATTGAATTTAAATCTATAGGGATAAAGCGTACTACATAACCCATTGCTCAAAATATTTCGAATTGCATTAAATTTTGACTGTATGCAGTTAAGGCCTATCATACGCTTTTTATAATATCGTAGTGTACAATTACAGCGTATGAAATTCACGATTTTCAATCTGGTAATTGTAGTTAAAAAAAGAAAAATGAGAAATATAGCAACAAACATATTAGATGCCATCGGCCATACGCCACTGGTACGACTCAATAACATTTTCGACGATCAACAGCGCGTTTTTGCCAAACTCGAAGGTTCAAATCCCGCTGGTAGTATGAAAGATAGAACTTCATATCTAATCATTTCCGAACTTCTGAGAAATGAAATAATCGGTAGGGGAGGTACTATAATAGAGTCGAGTTCGGGAAACATGGCAGTTGGCCTGGCCCAAGCCTGTCTCTTTTATGGTTTAAAACTTATGGTGGTCGTTGACCCTAATTTGAACCCACAAACCCATAAGTTATTGACTACCTATGGAGCTGAAATCATAATGGTAAAAGAGCCGCATCCAGAAGGAGGCTTACTAGCGGCCCGTTTAGAAAAGGTAAAAGAGTTGTTGGTTACGATACCTAATAGTATATGGTCGAACCAATACGGAAATCCGAATAACCCAAAAGCCCATCATGCTACAATGAACGAAATTATGCGGGCCTTGCACAATGATTTAGATTATCTGTTCATTGCTACGAGCACCTGTGGTACTTTAATGGGTTGTGCCAACTATATTGAAAAGAATGAATTAAAAACTAAATTAATCGCAGTAGATGCGGTCGGGAGCATCTTGTTCGGAGATAAAGAAGGAAAGCGAAAAATTCCGGGCCATGGTGCGGGAATGCCTTCAAAATTTCTTGATGTATCGAAACTATATGATGTGGTTCATGTATCGGATGCAGAATGTATAAAAGGTTGTAGGAAGCTGCTAAAGGAAGAAGCGATACTCTGCGGAGGGTCATCTGGTGGAATTGTATCGGCCTATTTAAAATATGCCGAGCGCCTACCTAAGAATTCGACATCCGTTCTTTTACTTCCCGATAGGGGGGAACGCTATTTAGATACAGTTTATAATGATGATTGGGTAAGGGAAAATATTGATGGGGAAAATACTCCGGATACATTTTCTGACCCACTAAGAAGAACAAAATTCAAAACCTTTGTAAATGCGTCCATATAGTATAGCTATTATTGGGGTGGGGCCAAAAGGGCTTTATGCATTCGAGCGATTATTGGCACGATTGCACCAAGAGAATAATGATTCAAACATCGAAGTTCATCTCTTTGAGAAAACCGGGGTTTTTGGGGCGGGAGAAATATATCATCCCAATCAACCGGAATATTTGTTAATGAATTATCCCAATAGAAATATAAATGTCTGGCTAAAGGAACATCCTGAATCAATCGTTCCCGAAAGGTTGGATTTTGTAGCATGGTTGGATAAAAATGGTGGTCCTTCCATAGGTGATTCTGAAAATGGATTCTCCCCACGACGAACGGTCGGTGAATATCTTATCTATTGTTTCAATTTATTGGAGAAGCATGCAAAAAAGTCCATTCAAATTATCAAACATAAAACAGAGGTAACTGATGTTAAACCTCATGGGGATGAATTGCTTTTAAGGTATGTAAGTCAGTATAGTAGACTATCAACAACTTTGAAGGTAAATGAAGTATTGCTCACAACGGGACACTCAAGTTGCAAGGCCAAACTTGAAAGGGATAAAGATAGTTGTGCACCGGATATAGATCACCAAGCTTTTATCCCTTTTGTTTATCCTGTTGAAGAAAAATTGGCACCAATAAAGGCAAATACCAGAGTAGCCGTAAAAGGTCTTGGATTAACTTTTATTGACACCGTTTTGGCCCTGACGGAAGGTAGGGGAGGCCGGTTTGAAAAATTGAAGAACGGAAGGTTGATTTACATGCCGTCTGGTCGAGAGCCAAGCAAGATATTTCCCTTTTCAAGAAGTGGTATGCCCATGATTCCGCGCAACGCTAATGAGGGTTTACTTCCTTATAAACCCATATATTTTACTCCCGAAAATATCAAGGCACAAGCAGGTTCAAACCAAAAAATCAGTTTTGCTAAACATATGTTGCCGCTACTAATTTCGGAGATGCAGTATCGTTATTATCGAATTGTATTCGAGAGCCATGACTTGAGTTTTTATCCCGATAAGAACTTAAGAAGTTTAGATAAACAGATCAGGGTCTTTCATGAGCAGTACCCTCAAGTTTACAGGTTTAATTTTACAGATTTATTTAAAGCCAAACCTTTTGATGAATCCGTGTCAGAGCTTGGTGCTCTTGCTTATTGGCATTATCTTTTAAAAGAGGCGGCGCTCGGTTCCGAATCAAGTGCATTTATGGCAGCAGCCACGACCTGGGGCAGATTAAGTGAAACTTTTAATGCTATTTATAGTTTTGGGGGAATGACAGCTGATTCGCAAGCCCTATTCGATTCGCAATACCGCTCAATATTGAACAGAATTTCTTATGGTCCGCCGCTGCTGAATATGAAAAAAATGGTGGCACTCGTTGAAACCGGCCTTATTGATTTAGATTTTTCCGAGAAGCCGGAAGTTCAAACCTTGAATGAAGGGTGGGGTATCTGTACAAATCAGTTTAATTTTCAAAAAGTTGATGTATTGATAGATGCAAGAATTCCCACCTTAGATTCAACTAAAGATTGGTCTTTATTGTTTTCGAACATGCGAAAAAATGGGTTGTTACGCCCGTTCACAATCTCCGATGATACTACTTATGAGGCTGGTTGCCCCGAAATTGACAGACAAGGTAGGGCCGTTGACCATAACGGTTATCCTATACTCAATATATCACTTTATGGTACGCCGACCGAAAGAATTACTTATGATAACGATACACTCTCGCGAACCAGAAATAATTTTGCCTCACAATGGGCCCTGAACGTTTTGAAAAACTACAAGGCAACCACAATTAAATCAAAGAAATCAAAAATTTATAATGGATAATAATACCTATTTTAAATCAACTGGAAAAAATCAACTAACGCCAATAACAAGTACGTGGATGCATCAGTTCATGGGCAATTCGGAGTTAGTAGAAGAACTCGTCGAGAAATATGGTTCGCCTATTAATGTGCATCATATTCCCTCGTTCCATAAAAATATAATGGAGTATCAAGAAGTTTTTGAAAATTTTGAGGTCAACGGTCAAATATACTTTGCCCGAAAGGCGAACAAAAGCCAAATTCTCGTCAAGTCGGCCATAGAGTTTGGCATAGGTGTAGACACGGCCAGCTATCGGGAGTTGGAACAGGCGATTTCATTAGGAGGTACGAACGACAATGTAGTGCTGACCGCAGCTATAAAGAATGAGGCACTCATGCGACTGGCTATACAAAATCAGATTCCTATAATCATTGATAATCTAGACGAATTGCAATTGGCAAACAAAGTTGCCGGAGATTTGAATCAAAAAGCAACCATTGGTTTACGCATAAGTGGTTTTCAAGTCGGGAAGCAAAAATTGTATAGCAGGTTCGGCTTTGATATCGAGCAAGATGTATACAATTTGAAAGTTTGGTTTTCTGATTCATCTACTTTTAAGAACTTACAATTGACTGGTTTTCATTTTCACTTGGATGGATATTCTATCGAGGAGCGGGGCGAGGCTACAATTCAAAGTTTAACGATTGTTCAACAATTTCGTCAGATGGGTCACCATATCGAATTTTTGGACATAGGTGGCGGAATATTGATGAACTATTTAGAGTCGAAAGCCGAATGGGTGACTTTTCAAAATAACCTAAAAGATGCTGTATTGGGAAAAGGGGAGGCAATAACTTTTAATAATAACGGGCTGGGGTTTTCTTTGAACGATAAGTATCAACTTCAAGGTGATTTGAAAACCTATCCCTATTACAATGAGGTCAACGGCGCAAAATTTTTAAGCGAAGTTTTGAGTTATAAAAATGAAAATGGTCAAACGGTGGCAGAGCTAATAAAAGAAGCTAACATTCAAATGCGTATCGAGCCGGGACGTTCTTTACTGAATCAAGTGGGTCTAACACTGGGCACAGTCGCACATAGAAAACGTGATGCCAAGGGCAATTGGTTAGTGGGTCTTGAGATGAATATGAGTCAGTTAAAGAGTTCAAGTGCAGATTTTTTGCTAGATCCGTTCGTCATTTATCGTTCTGAAACCGAAGAAAACGAATCCGCTGAGGTCTATTTTACGGGGGCTTACTGTTTGGAGCAAGATGTATTGCTCAAAAGAAAACTGGTCTTTCCGAGATTGCCGTCCCGTGGCGACTATGTCGCTTTTGTTAATACTGCGGGCTATATGATGCATTTCTACGAAACGGAAGCCCATCTTTTTGAACTTTCCCAAAACCTCTATATAAACCGCGAGGCTGAAAATTTAGAAGTCGAACATATTCACAACGATTCAAATCTTATACGCGAGAAAGAAACTGTTGATATGAAGGAAAACTAAATTTTTTCAATAAGCGATAGGAAACAATGAGTTGTTATTTTGATATGGCCCAAAGCCATTCGTAACCCTCATCCCAAATTAAGAATATGGGATGCATTGTTCAGGAAGTATTTGTAGAAATTTTTGATTCTATTTCTAAATGGTCCTTGCAGATTTATCGCATTTTGGTCAATAAATTTTTAGAATTAATCAAATATCAAACCCCAAAAAGCGTTTTGTATTTGTAAAACCTCTTTGGGGAGTCACTACGTCACCAATAGAAGTTCAATTATTGTTTCGATTTCCATCCGCTGGATAACTATTAGAAAATAAGAAGAACGACATGGCAGCAGAAAGTGATATTTTGATAAAATAAAAATCAGACAACTGAAAGGGGGTAAGTTGGTTTTGGAACCGTTACCTTATATTTGTCTTACATAAAAACGCCTAAATTATGTCAGAATTTTCTAAAAGAAGGGTAAGCCTTGTCTTTACACTTTCATTATTGACTACCGCTATAGCAATAATTTGGTTTATTGTATCTAGAATGCTTAATATGAATGAATTAAGCACCTATATTGCCTTCACAGGGACTCTTTTTATCCTTTCCGCAATTATCTCCAGAAGAGGAAATCTTACAGTGGCACGTTTTATCTATATGATTGCCTTTAGTTTTAGTGTTACCCTGACTGCCTCATTTATTGGAAAAGCCGGTAGTGTAGAATTTATCCTGATGTTTGCCATGGCATTGCCTTTTGTATTGTTTTCCTTTAGACGGGAAAAACTTTTTATCGCAATATTTTCAGGCTTGTCGATGATATTTTGGTTTCTCTTATATTTTACCGATTTTAATCTCTTTACCAGTACCCATATGGATCCAGTACTGGCAGGAAGATATATTTATCCCATTTCCATTTTTACCACCATTATCCTAGTAACGTATCAATTGATATATTTCTCCTTTATAAATGCTGGTTTTTATTCTAAAATACACAATCAGCGTGAAGAGGCCATTGAAGCATCAAATGCCAAGTCTAGGTTTTTAAGTATGATGAGCCATGAGATACGGACTCCATTAAATGCAATCACGGGTCTCTCGCATATATTAGGTGATTCGAATCCTCGGGAGGACCAAATGCAGAATATAGAGGCGTTAAATTACTCTGGAAAAATACTGCTGAATTTACTGAATAATGTTTTGGATTTTAGTAAAATGGAATCAACAAAAATTGAGCTTGATCCAATTCCTACTAACATTTTAGCAGCGGTGAAACAGATAAAAAAGATTCATGAGCCCAGTTGCTTACGTAAAGGAATTACTTTGGAATTGGAAATTGATGATGAACTTCCTATTGTTTGGTTAGATATTGTTCGTTTCAATCAGGTAATCAATAATCTAGTTTCCAACGCTATTAAGTTCACCGACGAAGGTAGCGTGACTTTGAAAATCGTAAAAGAAACCGAGACAAATGACAGCGTACGCATACGCACCGAAATCATAGATACAGGAATTGGTATTGATGAAGAACAACAAAAAAAAGTTTGGCAGGCCTTTACGCAAGCCTCAAGTAATACGAATCGTATATACGGTGGAACCGGGCTTGGGTTGCCTATTGTTAAAGGTATAATTGAAGCCATGGGCTCGGTGGTACGGGTTGAAAGCCAAATGGGAGTCGGAAGTCGCTTTTATTTCAATTTGGAACTAAAGTTGGCCTCAAGTCAAGAGTTGGACCAAATCACCCAAAAGAGAGTACATGATTTAAAGGGAAAAAAAGTATTGTTGGTAGAAGACAATCAAATCAATGTTATGGTGGGAAAACAAATTTTAGAGAAGGCCAACTTAGTGGTAGACGTTGCTTATGATGGTCTAGTTGCCGTTAACAAAGCACAGGAAAATAACTATCATGTAATTTTGATGGATATTCAAATGCCCGTAATGGATGGTTATATGGCAGCTGAAAAAATAAGAAAATTTAATACCACTGTGCCCATTCTTGCTTTATCGGCCTCCGTATTTCAAGAGGTGAAAGACAAAATGCATGAAAGTGGTATGGACGGCTTTATTTTCAAGCCCTTCGACCCAGAAAATCTGCTCAACAAAATAGAAGAAATAGTAAATAAATAGTATCTTCCACCGAATAGTGAAGAACGAAGGATCTATGCCATTGCATATTATCGATTTGTATTCACAAAGAGGTTAGCCTTATTCCTATTGAATATTTTTTTGAAAGATAAAGAAAGCTAGAATAGACGGAAACATTAAAACTTCACGTATTATAATTTCCAAATCGAAGTCCACTTTGAAGGAATAGTTTTCAAATGGTTGATTTTTCTCATTTTCAGATTCAATTTCAGACTTCCCGACAAACATTTTAATAGTAAATTTTGAAATCTACACATAATGCCATGGGTTCGGAAGGATAAATAAAAACCAATTCTTTTCAATAACTTTGATTGTATGTAGAATAAGCTCAAGCCTCATGTCTTATTGGTTTGAACGTATTTTTGTGCATGATATGGAACGACGCAGAAGTTTGGGAAAAGTGAAGATTGTCTTTTATTTGCTGATATGGCTATCGGCCATATCTCTTACGTATTCCCAATTTCCTAACCTTAAATTTGAAAATCTTGACACGGCCGAGGGTCTGTCCAGCAGTACTTGTACTGAAATATTTCAAGATAGCGAAGGGTTTTTATGGTTTGCCACCATAGATGGACTGAATAAATATAACGGATACGAGTTTGAAATCTACCGTTCTATTTTGAATGATTCAACCTCGATAAGCAATAATAGAATAAATGCAATAACTGAAGACAAGTATGGTAACATTTGGGTTGGCACAAACAACGGCCTGAATGTTTTTAATAAAAAAACCGATCAATTCTACCGAATAGGCCTATATAGGCAATTGTCTCTTTCAAATAGCCCGAGAAAAGTTATTAACGATGTATTGTATGATGAAAAAAACAATGTGTTATGGGCGGCAACGAATAATGGTGCTATAAAAATAATGTTTCAGGGCGATCTAATAACTCAAGATAAATTAGAATTTTCATATTATATGAACGATGAATCCAATGCCTATTCATTGGACCACAATAGTGTGAATTCGATTATTGTAGATGGGCAAAATGAGGTTTGGCTGGTTACCGGTGGCCGATATCTTAATCGGTATAACGGGAAGACGGATAATTTTGAGCGGGTACATATCGACTATGAGCGACCTTATGAATTAAATCATTTGCCTAAAAATGTGTTTGTAGATTCCGATGATGATTTTTGGATCGGAAACGACCTTTCGAACCTAATTTTATGGTCCCGGAAAAATAATTCCTTTACCCATCTCTCGTTCGCAGATGTCCATATACCCTATAGAAATCTACATCAAGACAATCACGGTGTCATTTGGGTGTCTTCAGATGGTCACGGCCTTTTTCTTCTCAACAAAGAGGAAAAAAAAGTGGAGCAGCAAATCGTAAACAATCACTTTGATTCGTTTTCCTTGCCAAATGATAAACCTTCGACCTTTTTAGAAGACGATAGCGGTATTCTATGGATAGGGAGTTATGACAAAGGCGTAAGCAAATTAGACCCCTCAAAGTATTCATTCGGCCATTATTATTATCAACCTGACAATGCCCAGGGCCTTAATGAAAAAATCGTACAATCCGTATTACAAGATGACAAGGGAAGAATTTGGATTAGTGCCTATGACGGAGGTCTCAACCTTTTTAACGAAGAAAAAAAGACATACGAACATTACAGCCACGAGTATGGCAATAGTAACTCTTTAAGCTCAAACAAAATACTTTACACCTTTGACTCATCTGATGGTAAAATTTGGATTTGTACTTTAGATGGGGGCCTGAACAGTTTCGACCCTGAAAAGGGGAGGTTTATGAGATATGCGTATCGTCCTACTGACCCAAGCTCCATAGGTCAAAATTCTGTTTGGGCGGGGGTCGAAGACCACCAAAAAAGACTGTGGCTCGGCCTGCGAACAGAAGGGTTAAGTCTATTCGATCCCCATAGGCAAATCTTCCATAATTATAAGAACACTTCATTGAACGAAAACGGCCTGTCCAGTAATTCTGTACTACGTCTATTCATTGATTCTAAGAACCGTTTGTTGGTGGGTACTACGCTCGGATTAAATGTCGTTGAACTTGATGAAATACAAGAATATGCTCCTGAACAAATGCAATTTTCGGAGGTAAGGGAAAACGGCGTGCAAGGCAATAGAATAAATTATATTTCCGAAGACCATCTCGGAAATATTTGGTTGGGCACCGACAACGGCATACTGAAACTCGATAGCGGCCTAAAATTGATAAAATCGTACTCTTCCCTAAACGGCCTCCCCAACAATCTTGTGGTAGGTATTAAAGAAGATGATAATTATAATTTTTGGATTTCCACTAAAAGCGGACTATCATTTTTGAACCCGACCACCCATCAATTCAGAAACTTTAACGTGCATGATGGTTTGCAGGGTTCCGAGTTTCAGACCCAATCAATTGAAAAGACCCGGGACGGGCGTATTTTGGTAGGTGGTATTAATGGGTTTAATATTTTTCATCCAGATGATATCACATTTCCTTCTTCCGTTGTGTTGAAACCCCAAATCACCGATTTTAAACTGAACAACAAAAAAGTGGTTCAGGGCGACACTGTAAATGGGCGAGTCTTGATCAATGATGCGTTGGATTCTGAAGAAAAACTCAAATTGAGGTACAATGAAAATTATATTTCGTTTGAGTTTGTAGCACTTTATTTCGAGAATCCAGAGCAAGTGCAGTATGCGTACAAAATGCACGGCCTCGATGATGATTTTCTCAATATCGGCAACAATAGGGTTGTAAACCACTCCAATTTGCAGCCAGGTAACTATGTTTTTGAGGTCAAGGCATCTGTTGACGGCGAGTGGGTAGATGCCGGCGCGACACGATTGAATATTGAGATTTTACCGCCTTTCTGGAAAACTTGGTGGTTGTACTGTATATATGTGCTCGTAGGCGGTTTGCTTTTTTGGGCCATAATGTACTACTATACCCAAAAAGTAAGGGAAAACCAACGACACGAGTTAGATCAGATGAAACTGCAGTTTTTTGTGAACGTGTCGCATGAATTTAGAACACCATTAACCCTGATACTGAACCCGATAGATAATATACTTTCTAACGTAAATGAAACGAGCCCGATCAAATCTTCGGCGCTGACCATTCAGAGAAGCGCTAGGCGGTTGTTACATCTCATGAATCAATTGTTGGACTACAGAAAAATGGATGTGGGCATGTCTCCACTACAACTTGAAAAGGGAAATATCGTTAGGTTTTGCGAGGACATTTTTTCGCTTTTCGAGGGTTTGGCCAGTAAAAAGGAAATAGACTACCGGTTCAAATCGGGTTCGGAAAATATTACTACGCTTTTTGACCAGGATAAGGTAGAAAAAATAATCACCAATTTAATTTCCAATGCCATCAAGTTTACGAATAATGGGGGAGTCATTACCGTTTCGATGAAGAAGGTGTCACGGACAGAAAAAATATACGACTCACTATTCTTTACAAGGGAAAAACTCGGCGATTATGTTGAAATAATTGTCGAGGATAGTGGGGTCGGCTTAGACAAAGAACAATTGAAAAATATTTTTTCGCGATTTTATAATTTGGATGTTACCAAATCAGGTACCGGTATAGGGCTTAACTTTACGAAGGCATTGGTTGAAATGCACGGAGGTGATATTTCGGTAGAAAGCCAGCATAAAAAAGGAACCAAATTTATGGTACGATTGCCCTTGAATCTCAAAGCGCAACGGGAAAAGGTCGAGACAGTCAAGAATGAATTTCGCATCAACTCGATGAAGGCGGCAGAATACGATATGCTGATAGCGAATGAGGAAATTGATGTAGTCCCAAAGAAAGCACAGTCAGAACAAACGAACCTCCAAACGGTACTCATTGTAGAAGACAATAAAGAACTAAGAATACATTTGACCAACGATTTGAAAAGTGTTTACAATGTTAAAGAGGCCGCCAATGGCGAAAAAGGCTTGAAGATGGCGAGAAAATATTACCCCGATATCATTATTAGTGATGTGATGATGCCGAAGATGGATGGGTTTGAACTGTGTAGACAGATCAAGACCGAATTTGAAACCTCCCATATTCCCGTATTGCTGTTAACTGCAAAAAGTCAAGACGATGACCGGGTTACCGGTTACCATAGCGGGGCCGATGCGTATTTGGCCAAACCTTTTGTAACTAGGGTCTTGAAGGCTAGGGTCAGCAATTTGCTGGAGGCCAGAAAAAGGCTCAGACAACGGTTTTCAGAAGTGGGGGGTATCTTTCCCTCCAGCGAGGTAACCTCGAACAATATCGATGAGGCTTTTTTAGACAAGGCTACGAAAATTGTTTTGGATAATATTAGCGATATGGATTTCAAACAAGATCATCTTTTAAAGGAATTAGGGGTGGGACGTTCACAATTGTTTCGAAAAATAAGTTCCCTAACAGGAAACAACCCGAGTTATTTTATACGTACGGTCCGATTGAGATATGCTTCTGAACTTCTGAGAAAAAAGGAGTACTCTATTAAAGAGGTGAGTTATATGATCGGTTTTAATTCTACCGCCTATTTTAGCAAAACTTTCAAGGAACTATTTGATTTAACGCCTACTGAATTTATGGAAGGCAAATTAAAGTCCGATGTTTAGGATGATTAAACAATTCATTTTTACGCTACTCACTTTTAAGTTGGTACGCTTCCTGCCAACGGGATGGTATCTTTTAAAAAAAAAACAGCTGTGGTTTTTGCCACAGCCGCTTTCAAAAAAACTAACTCAATCAACTAACTCAATTTTTTTGATATATTTTCATTAGTACCCTGGGTTTTGAAGTAAATTTTCATTTAACCCCGTTTGAGATGTCGGCAGAGGGAATAAATAATCATCTCTAGAAAAGTTGCGGATCGACGAGGGCTGTACAATGAGACACCGTCTAGGGCCAACTCCTGTTGTGGTGGTTTCTTCTCCGAAACCATATCCGGCTGAATCGTATAGATCAGCGTTTCCTTCGTAAATAGTACCTTCAATAACAGCACCATATATGGTTTGACCCAATTCTTCCTCGGCAATACCCCATCGTTTTAAGTCATTAAACCGTGTTGCGCTCTCTGCATAAAGCTCGATGGTACGCTCTCTTCTAATTTCTGTTTCTATATCCATATTATTAGCAGCTAAAAAAGCATTGGAAAGAGGGGGTAAGCCAGCTCTAGATTTAACCAAATTTATAGACTCATTCATTTCAGCATCCGTTAGACTTCC
This sequence comes from Kriegella aquimaris, assembly GCF_900103215.1. Taxonomy (GTDB): domain Bacteria; phylum Bacteroidota; class Bacteroidia; order Flavobacteriales; family Flavobacteriaceae; genus Kriegella; species Kriegella aquimaris. The sequence goes on along the minus strand of NZ_FNGV01000013.1, from coordinate 24,487 downwards.
ATTTAACTCATATAAAGCTTCCGCATACATTAAATATACTTCTGCCAGGCGTAAAAATGGCATGTCATAGGCTTCGGTCGTTGTCGCTCTATAAGCTTCATCTGTTCCCCATTTCCAACTCATGAACTTTGAATTGAAGTAACCGAAATTGTTTGTTCCGCTTAAAAGCACGTCTCCATTTTCAGGTATCTCACCAAGGTTTTTATGATACGTAAAATAAGCTCTCATTCTATAATCCCTGTCTTGAAACTCATCAGGGGTATTGGCATACCCCTGGAACAATGGAGATTGATCTATAGGTAAACCATCGGCAGATAAAAACATATCCATCATTTTTCTACTGGGTTTTACTCTGCCTTCGAAAACATGACTTACTAATGTACCTGCTTGTCTAAAAGTAAAATCGTATTTATTATAAAAAATAAATTCTTTGTTTGTCGCCTTGTCCAATCCACCTGGGTTAGACCCGCCATCTTCTAGATTAAATAAGAAATTTGAACTCAAGTTATCAAGAACATCGTTGTAATTCCAAAGCTCATAACCGCCTTGATCCATTACCGTTTTGGTCAAGGTAACGACTTCTTGTAAATATGGATTTATATTACCTGCATCAAACCCTGCACTACCTGCCCCAGACGAAGTGCCATCGCCATCGGTGGTCGTATTCACATACTTCATCCATGTGGCTTCATGTAATAGAACTTCGGCCTTAAAAGCCATGGCTGCCCATTTACTGATTTTTCCTTTATCAGCAGAACTAATATTCTGTTCTGTAGGCAAACCCGCTATAGCGTCATCTAAGTCAGCTATAATCTGGGCGACAACTTCATATCTGCTATTACGGGGGGCATTCAACTCTTCCGAATCAACATCTAATGGTCGTGTTACTAAAGTAACACCTCCAAATCGTTGTACTAAAAAGAAATACTGCCAAGCTCTATGAAATTTAGTTACAGCTACATATTCGCCAATATCGTCTCCTTCGTAACTCTCCGCTCTTTCAAGTAAAAGGTTCATGTCTCTGATAGCCGTGTAAGCATTTGAATAATAATCATCGGCTTCTGGTGCCTGAGTGTCTCCTCTACTATATTCTTGCATACCACCATCTTCAGTATAACCGACTAAATCGGAACCGTGATCCGCATATATTCCCTGATCCTGCCATCTTATTAAGTTTGTATAGAATCTGTTAGAACCTGTTAAAAAATGCTCGGCTTCGGTATAATAAACTCCGTCCGTAATCGAAGCTGGCGGTGTTAAGTCTATAAATTCGTCTTCGCATCCGGTAAAGAATACCATTGCTACTAACAGGGGTATATATTTTATATTTTTCATTTGTCTATATTTTAATTACTAACTATCGTACAAAATTCATGTTATTACAATGATACTTTTAAACCCAAGGCCCAGGTGCGCATAAATGGATAGGCGCTGTTATTTGAACTGGCTTGAAATTCTGGGTCATAACCGTCTTTAACACTGGTAGTTTCAAACAAATCGTTTCCTGAAAAATAAATGCGTACATTATCTATAGGGGTGCTGCCTATTTCCAAGCCCTTTATGTTATATCCTACTATAAGGGATTTTAATCTCATATATCTATTATTTTGTAAAATATGGTCTTTACTTCTGTAATTCCATGCAGATAATCCACGTTGGGTAGTTAATCTAGGAAACTCTGCATTTCGGTTATCTTCTGTCCAAGTTCTGCCTAACCACGTATTGGATTGGTTCTGCCATTCTGCTTGAAAAGGTTGTGCGAAATAACCTGTTCTGTATATATTATGATCTAACGTACCTTGAAAAAATGCACTTACATCAAAATTCTTGTATTTTACATCAAAGTTAAGTCCATAAACATAATGAGGGGCTGCATCTCCTTTAAACGTTAAATCATCGTTATTTAGGCTACCATCTCCATTGGAATCTACAACGCGCATATCCCCGGGACGTAATGCATCGTTTGAATCTTGCGATGGCAATATGCCTCCTTCATTAAGACTAGCATAATAGGTGTCAACTTCGGCTTGAGAATCGAAATAACCATCAGTTTCCCATAAATAAAATGAGTTGATCGGTTTGCCTAAAATGTTTCGACCGCTATCTGCATCATTTAGGTTTTCAAAAATTGTTTGAGCCCCGTCATATTCAGTGATTTCGTTTCTAGTATCGCTCATATTAGCACTTGACGTAAAGTCTAAATCATCACCAATTTTACCTTGCCATCCTAACATGACTTCCCATCCTTTAGTCTCTAAAGTACCTATATTGGTAAATGGAGTTGCTGTACCAAGTACATCTGGTGTAATACCTCTAACAAGCATTCCAACATTGTCTTTCTGATAGAGGTCTAAAGAACCGAATATCTTGTTATTTAATAATCTAAAGTCTAAACCAATTTCTTTAGAAACAATGCGTTCCCAAGTTGTACTACTACTAAATAAACTACTGGCTCTTGAAGTTGCTTGTTGATTGGCGTTTGTTTCACCAAAAACCGTAGTACCGAAGCCAACGGTTGATAAATAGCCGAAATTACCAATACCGGAGGTACTTCCTAATTCACCATAACCACCTCTTAATTTTAAGAATGATATAAAGTTGCTGTCTTCGAGAAAATTTTCAGAACTTATAACCCAACCACCGGAAATACTGCCGTAATTAGACCATTTGGCCCCTTCTGCAAACCTTGAAGATCCATCTCGCCTGCCTTGTACTTCTAATAAATACTTGCCTTTATAATCATAATTTAGACGTCCGATATAACCGAAAAAGCCCCAGGCATTACCCCCACCTGCAGTTGTAACAAGTTGATCCGTGGCACCTAAATCTAAATCGTACACTCCATAATCAACAAAGCCATTTCTCCTAACACGATACTCATTAATTACATTTTTCTCTGCTTCTACTGCCAATAGGCCAGACACATTATGATCACCAAAGCTATTCGTATAGTTTAAGGCACCTTTATAATTCTTGTAAGTAATGTTGCCATCGTTGTTATCTGGCCCAGTTCCTTCTTCAATAAAAGTTGTATTATTTATATTATTGGAGAAACCTCCTTGCCAACTATAAAGCGGTACTGATACCGCATACACTTGGTATTCGCTATTTTGCTTACTAATGGCATAAGATCCGGTAAGGTTTAAATGGTCCGTTAGTTTATAAGTAGCCTGTGCAGCTATTTTGAACTGCTCAATTGCCTTGTTTTCACGGCCTGCATCTTTAACCTGTGCTATTGCATTTCTATCACCTGTAATCTCAACACCTCCAAAATTAGCGTAATATTGCCCTTGGGGGTTATAGGTAGGGAATAAGGGTGCGTCCCATGTAGCTGCTTCCCTTGCTAAACCTGCTGCAGGTCCTGAAAACTTATTATGAAAATAAGTAACATTAGTGTTTATACTTAGTTTATCACTTATATCAACACCATAATTCAATGAGAAATTATACCTGTCGGCACTATCATCTGCCACTTTTAAACCACCAACATTATTGTCATAGCCTGCAGAAATACGAAAATTACTTTTTTCAGTACCTCCAGATACACTAATATTATGTTGACTAGAGTAGGAGTTACCAAACATTTCATCAAACCTGGCAGCATCACCCAACCATATTCTTCCATTTATAGGTAAGTCATAATATCCTTCTTCACCGGCAGCGATTCTTTCTACCGTTTCAAAATCATTCCAAAAGAAATAACGTGGAGGTTTACCCGAAGCTATATCTTCTGAAGCTGCGGCTAAAAAAAGTTGTCCATATTCAGACATGCTTGGTGATGGTGGACGAATACCTATGGTACCCATACGGGTTATGGTACTTATGTCCACTTTAACATCCCCTCTTCCCTTTTTTGTTGTAACTAAAATAACACCCCCAGCGGCACGAGAACCGTACACAGATGCAGACCCACCTTTTAGAACGCTAATGCTTTCAATATCATTTGGGTTCATATCGTTAAAAGATGATGAATTTATTGAAGGAATACCATCAATAACAATTAGAGGTTCTATTCCGTTTATTGAAGAGGCACCTCTAATAAGAAAATTTATACCCTCATCACCAGGCCTTGAGGAACTACGGGTAACTGTTAAACCAGGAGTTCTACCCTGTAATGCCAACGCAGGGCTACCCACCGCTAAATCTTCAAAAGCTTCGGCCTTTACTTGTTCTACGGATCCTGTTAAGGTTTCTTTTTTTGCCGTTCCATAGCCAACGACCACTACCTCGTCAAGTTCGCTAACATCGGTCTCCAATGAAATATTGATTGTGTCATTGGTTCCCACTGTAATCTCTTGGCTGGTAAAGCCAATGGATGAAAAGATTAGTACAGTATTGCTCGATGGAACATTAATCGTATAATTTCCATCAAAGTCGGTCGTGGTTCCGTTGGTGGTACCCTTTACGATTACATTGGCCCCTGGAATAGGGAAACCATCATCGGCACTGATTACCGTACCTGTAATGGTAAGATTTTGTGTTATCTCCAGATTTAATACCGGGTTCTTCCAATTTGTGTCTGGTTCTGAAGCGTACAACGATGTTTGTATACCACTGATTAGAAATCCTAAGATTCCTAGTAAACCCGCCACATACTTTAGGTTGGTTTGATAGTTTTTAATTGTGTTCATAAAGTGTTATTTAATAGTTCGTAAAAGTTGAGTTGATTTAACAAAGTTTAGAGACCAAGACTTTTGCTTTGAAATCGTTAAGGCAATGTTAAAAAAAATGCCATCCGCAATCGATAAATTATAATGCAAAGACTATAAATTATGGTTCATTACGGCTGTTACTACCCCATTTTGCTACACTTTTATTAATAAAGGACAAAATTCACAAGAATTTATTGATGAAAATACTACAGTGCAATTCTTTCAAATTCCTTCATCAGGTACATGTGAATTTTGTATACAGCGCATTACCTGATTCTTTAGGGATATAACCCTTTTGCCTCGTTCGGTTTTATGGAAACCGTTTAATTGATCTAGCCGTAAAACATGGAATTAAATTGTTAAAAAACCAAGCGGTAATTATCGAGTGCTTAGGGAAAGTGGGTGCTATTTAATAGCTTGTGCTATAAAAAGAACTATAATTTATAGTCTTTGAGTAATGCTTTATCCAATTTTAAGCGTAATGTGGGTATAATTGCACAGGTAGTTTCCAGGTCTAAAGTTAATGAACGGGTAAACAGAATTAATAAAACGGATAATCCCCAAATATGAAAAACACCATATTAGTATTTAGTAGCCTTGTATTATTGTCCTTCACTATTGGTTGTGGTGATAAGCCACCTCAAAAGGCTGAGGTTGCTGCCTTTGATATCGTTGCACAAATAGAATATTGTAACGACCAAGCCGCCAAAACTTTGCTGCTAATTCCCAACGATTCTAGTAGTCTGCCAAGAAATATAGCCCCTGATAGCAAAGAATGGCGATTTATAAAATATACTGACTGGACTAGCGGATTTTGGCCCGGTACACTCTGGTACTTATATGAAGGTACTGGTAATAAAAAATGGGAAAAGGAGGCGGCCAAATACTCGAGGTACCTTACGCCGCTTTCGGTAATCCCCGCTATAGACCACGACCTTGGTTTTCAGATTTACAATAGTTTTGGGAACGGGTACAGGCTTACGGGAAATCCCGAATACAAGGAAATTATTCTGAAAACGGCGGATACTTTGGCAACCTTGTTCAACCCAAATGTGGGCACGATCCTGTCATGGCCACGCGAGGTACCCAATATGGAATGGCCGCAGCACAACACTATTATGGACAATATGATAAACCTGGAACTTTTGTTCTGGGCGTCTAAAAATGGGGGCGATAAATCGCTGTATGATTTAGCGGTCAGCCATGCCGATGTGACCATGGAAAATCATTTCAGGCCCGATTTCACTTCGTATCATGTAGTAATCTATGATCGGGAAACAGGAGAAAAAATTAAGGCGGTAACCCATCAGGGTTATGCCGATGACAGCATGTGGGCGCGCGGACAAGGGTGGGCCATTTATGGTTATACTATGGTCTACAGGGAAACGGGGGACGAAAAATATCTGGACTTTGCCCAAAAAGTGGCACAAGTCTATCTAGACCGTCTGCCCAATGACCTTATTCCTTATTGGGATTTCAATGCCCCCAATATTCCCGACGAGCCTAGGGATGCCTCTGCCGCCGCGCTGGTAGCATCGGCATTACTGGAGTTGACCACACTTACCAAAGATGCTGATCTGGCCCAGATGTATGCCGACAAGGCAGAGAAAATGTTGGTCGAACTTTCTGACAACTATCAAAGTAGGGATGAAAATTCGGCATTTTTGCTACATTCCACCGGACATAAACCCGGTGGAACCGAAATCGATTACTCAATAAATTACGCAGATTATTATTATGTAGAAGCCTTGTTGCGATTGCAAAGGCTAAAAACCGGTAAAACACTTGACGAATCGTTGTTGTCCGTTGCGAAACATTGAACTATTATATTATAATCCCATAAAGAACCTATTTTTTAAGAACCACGACATGAGAACATTAAAAAAATCAATAACCCTAGTATTTGCGATGGTGGTGGCCATGGGCAACCTTGTAGCACAGCGCAGTGCCCAAACGGAAAAACTATCCGATGATGAACGTATGGAGTGGTGGCGCGATGCCAAATTTGGTATGTTTATCCACTGGGGTGCTTACTCCATTATTGGAGGCGAACGGGGAGAACAAATTGCCGGCGGTGGTGCCGAATGGGCGATGGACAAATTGGATTATACTATTGAGGAATACGAAAAGTTCCCTAGAATGTTCAATCCTGAATTGTTCGATGCTGATGCCTGGGTAAAAATGGCCAAGGATGCGGGCATGAAATATATCGTTATCACTACCAAACATCATGACGGCTTCTGCCTATGGGATTCGGAAGTAACAGAATATGATATCATGGATACCTCACCTTATAAAAAAGATATCATAAAAGCATTGGCCGAAGCATCTAGAAAGCAGGGTCTTAAATTTGGAGTATACCACTCGATTGTCGATTGGCACCATCCGCAGGCCCAGGGAAATTTGTTTCCGAATTACAATGCGGGTCAAAAAGACCAAAGCGTGGTCAACCCTGAATTTCCTGAATACTTTAAAAATTACCTAAAACCCCAAGTCAAAGAGCTATTGACCAATTACGGTGATATTGATGTGGTCTGGTTCGACGGAGATTGGATTGCGGATTATACCACCGAAATGGGCAAGGATATGTACAATTTTATTATGGAAATACAACCCAATACCATTGTCAACAACCGTGTCGACAAAGGCCGTATGGGCATGGAAGGTATGGACAAGGAAGGGAATTTTGCCGGAGATTTTGGCACCCCAGAACAAGAAATTCCCGCTACGGGAATAGCCGAAGACTGGGAGTCGTGCATGACCATGAACGGCACTTGGGGCTATAAGCCCGACGACACCAAATGGAAAAGTAGTGAAGATCTTATTCAAAAATTGGTAGATATTGTTTCCAAAGGGGGCAACTTTTTATTGAACATTGGTCCTGATGGATTCGGAAGATTTCCTTCACAGAGTATTCGCCGTTTGAACGCCATGGGAGACTGGACCGAAGCCAATGGAGAAGCCATTTATGGCGCAACTGCTAGTCCGTATGATATGCCGGATTGGGGTCGCTATACCAAAAAGGAAGGTGTAGTGTTTGCACATGTTTTTGACTGGCCAAAGGATGGAAAATTGGTGTTGAATAAAGACATCAAGCTAAAAAAGGCATCGCTACTGACTGACCAAAATTCCGAACTGACTGCTGAAGACAATGTGGTTCAGCTTCCTAAAGAAACCCCCGACAAATCGGTGAGTGTAATTAAATTGGAATTACAATAAAAAGTGAAGGCTTTGCTATTCAATAAGAGATACCATTGAGTATACACCCATATGAACAAATTCATAAATAGACCCGCAAGCATGTTCAAAAAGCAAACTAAAACGATTATCCCAATTGAAATCAGTACGAAATAATATTCCCATGAAGCACCTAAAGCTACTCCCTTCTGTTCTATTCCTATTTATTGTGGTTTCATCGTTCAAGACTTCTATGACCGGAAATCGGAATGGGGTCATTAAAGTAGCTACTCTTTTGGAATTTAAAAAGTATCTGGACAAGGATAATGTGGAGGTCAGACTTGCGCCCGGCAACTATCAAATAAATGATGCCAAGAAAATTCGGTTCATGGAATTTACGGGCAACAACACCCATTTTGACCTGACGGGAGTACGCTTTATGGTCGATACCAAACTCTTTAGTCGAGATGATCTGGCCATTAGCGACGATGGCAACAGTATGTATTGTGCCATTGAAATTTCCGGTAAGAATGTTACGCTTGAAGGTCTGTACATCGAGACCTATGGCGATAAACCGGGCAGACAGAGCAAAAACAAGATATTTAATGTTGTAGGGGAGGATGTAACCTTAAAAAATATTGAGGTTCGTACGGCAGGTTCAAGTCCGTGGGGCTACGGAAGTCTGTATGGCATCGGTGGTAATAGCGGGGTGCGTAAGATGAACGGCATCCGGGTTGGCTATCCCGCAAAAAATGCCAAACTGATAGGATGCACCGTTCATATGCGAGCTATGGGGCATGCCATTTTTATACAAGGAGCTGAAAATACATTAATAGAAAATTGTCATGTAGATGGGTTGCTTAGAACTACCGATGCAATTCTTTCCGAAACATCTGGCTATGCATTTGACAAAAACTTTTATGCGGCTAAAGGAGGCTATGTAGAGGGCACGATCGTTGATGAAGACGGAAAAATTCTACCGGGGGAAATCATATCGCTAAGTGAAGATGGTATTCGAATGTACCCCGAATATAACGGACATAGAACTAAAAATACAACAGTTAAGAACTGTAGCGTAACGAAAATGCGAAGGGGTATTTGTACCGGACTAAGTACTTCAGGTGACAAAATAATTGATTGCGTGGTCCAAGACTGTGTGGCAACCGGTTATAATGTGGGCAATGCCGATACTTTAATCAATTGTAGCGCCGATGCCAAATATGCAGAAGCCTTTTGCATTCCCTACACCAATGCCAAAAGAGCCTATGTTGAAATGAACATTCTGGATAGTAGAGACGGACTGGCAAATGACTTACTGGCAAAAATTAATGGTTCTGAACATGAAGTTATTATTAAAACCTCCAATCCAGATTTCATACCGGAAAATATGGCCATTAAACTGTCTGTTTGGGAAGGTTACGGCAATTTTAATAAAAATGCCCAAATGCATGCCACTGACATTAAACTGGAAAATCAAACAGCAACGAAAGTGCTTTTGTTTCCCGGAACAAAAAAACCGACTATAAAAAGCAAGGGAGAAGTAGAGCAAGCAAACGAATAATATGATTACAACACTTTACAAATCGAATAAAACTATTTTTAAACCTTATGCCCTTGTATTGGTTTTATGTGTTTTAGGCACCATCGTAAGGGCGCAAACATTTGATAAAATCCCGCTGCCAACCAATTTAGAGCAAGGATATCCCCGCTTATACATTACCCAATCAGAAAAGAAATCCCTTGAAAAAACAATTAAAAAAGAAGTGTGGGCAAAAGAAGTGCTACAGGGCATTCACGAACGTATCGATGTGCATGTGGAACGCCATGAAACCGACCCCGAATGGATGGTTTCAAGATTGATGATGTACTGGAAAACAAAAGCTACGAACGTATACATCAACGGCATCAATTATTCGCATGCCGATGGCGAAGCCCCGGTCCCAACGGTCCGTTTTACTGGCTCACGCGATTATACCACCAATTATGCCATGCCGGAATTGGAAGACATTGAACCTTACATGGACGATGAACGGGGCCTGTACCTTCGTAACAAAACCAAGGAGGGAGAGCCTTTGGAATGGGTCGAGCAGTCCAAAACCGGGGGGCTTATCCACAGGCACAATCAAAAAATGATGGGGTTGGCCCGCGATGCCGCATTTCTGTATTGGCTTGAAGAAGACGACCGCTTCGCCCAATTTGCCTTCGACCTTTTCGATTCGTACATGATGGGTATGTACTACCGTAACGAGCCGATCGACCTGATGAACGGGCATATACAGACCTTGGTGGGGCTCGAATGTTTTCAGGTCATTCACGAAAACACCTTGGTATATGCGTCGGAACTCTATGATTTTCTACATCACTACATTGAAGGAAACCATCCCGATAAAATTGAAAAGTATGACACAACCATAAAAAAATGGATCAACCAAATCATAAAAAACGGTGTGCCACAGAACAACTGGAACCTGCATCAGGCAAAAATCATATTGAAGGCCGCCATGGTCTTGCAAAACGATGATACGTATGCGGATAAAAAAGGGCGTCAATACTACATTGATTACATTCTCAACGTTACCTCCCCTCGCCAATGGTCGCTGACAAAGTTCATGGACTATGGCTATGATCCGGCCAACGGGGTTTGGGCCGAGTGCCCCGGGTATTCGTTCGGGGTAACGAGCGATTTGACCCACTTTGTCAATGATTTCGACAACACCTTCGACCACAATATATTGCCTTATATGCCAATCATGCAGAAAGCCGTAAAAGTTCTTCCGCAGTATCTGTTCCCCAACGGTCAGACCGTCGCTTTCGGTGATAGCAATTACGAATCGCTAAAAATTGGGGCGATAGGCGATATGATCCGTACGGCACAAAAAAATGGAGATGCCGCATTGGAAAAAGAGTTTACCGCACTATATCGTTTGCTCACCCATGGCCCCGAACTATCGAATCCCAACAGAAAGCCCAGAGCTGATATCGGTTCGTTTTTTGCAAGCAAGCCTTTGGTGCTGAATCCGAAGTACTCTAAAGGAAATTTAAGCGATTACATAACCCAAACCTTCTACGCCCCGAATGTGAGTTGGCATGTGCAACGCATGGGACAAGGTAAAGATGGCATGATGGTATCGTTGAACGCATCTTTGGGAAACCATATGCATGCCAATGGAATCAACATGGAGCTATACGGTAAGGGATTTGTGCAAGGTGCCGACCCGGGAAAGGGGTCAGGCTATTTACAACCGATCTATTTAGAGTATTATTCGCAGTTTCCGGCACATAACACGGTGATGGTTGACGGAGCTTCTTCTTACACCGAAATGTTGAGTTACCACGCTTTCGATTTAATGGGACAATATCCAAAATCGGAACAGAAGGAAGGCTATTATCCAGACATTACCTATTCCGATGTTTATTTTTTGGAACCAGAGACCCGAAGCGACCAAAAGCGTTTGGTGAGTATTGTAAAAACAGGTAAAGAAACGGGGTATTACATTGATATTTTCCGTTCTAAGAAGCAGCGTCAAGGCGATAAATTCCACGATTATTTTTACCACAACCTCGGTCAAACCATGAATTTTATGGATGCCAATGGAACTCCTTTAAATCTAGCTCCAAGCGAGGAAATGGGATTTGCAGGAGGTCATCTGTACGCTTTCGATTATATGTGGGATAAAAAATCTGTAAAGCTGGAAGATGACTATCAAGCGGAATGGAAAATAGATATGCCGGAAGGGGAAGATGACGTATTTATGAGTTTATGGATGAAAGGAGCCAAAGGCCGTGAGGTATTTTCCATTAAATCGCCACCCAACAAAGCTTTTAGAGCAAACCACGGCTTGCCCTACGAAGTTGACAAGGTACCTTATTTAACTCTGGCGGCAAGACAACATGGGGCGGCTTGGGAGCAGCCATTCGTTTCGGTTTATGAACCTTTTACATCTGGTGAAGGAAAAAGCATCGTGAAAATTTCAAGTTTTGAAGATGAAAGCGGAAACAAAGAATTTGTAGGGCTACACATTACCCATAAATCAGGTCGGCAAGATCTTGTTTTTTCATTGGCCAATTCTAATAAAGTCAATTACAAAGAGCTATCGACCGATGCCACTTATACGTTGATCGCCAATGAAGAGAATGGGGACTGGGTAATTTTTGTGGGTAACGGAACAGAAGTTATAGCCAAAGGGTATACTATTTCGGCATCCGAAGTCGGTAATATCGTTTTGGAATTCAAACAACAGGAACTACTATTGAATAACGAAGTACCCGTGACAATCAGACACAATAACTCAGAAAAGGAATTTAGTGCCGGTGCACTGCGTAAAATTGTATTGGAATAAATTTAGAATGTATGAAAATAATAGTGCCTTTTCGGATTTCGTCCATTAAAACACTAAGTAGTGTATGTAGTCTAATCTCCGTTAGCTTGTTTTCGTACGCACAACAAAAATCGTCGCTAGAGATTAGTGACGGTTCCAGTTTTGAATCGAAAGCCTATTTTCCAGAATTTACTTGGGATACGACCCCGATGTACTATCATTTTGGTGATATTGACCGCGTATTAGAATCTGAAGAGGTTAAATTCATTGCAGATAGAACCGGTTTTATCTGTATCGAAAAATCACATGCGTACAACCGGCTCGGTGACCAAGTATTGGGCACAAAACATGAAGTGGAGGCGTTTCATAAAATAAAGCCGGAAACCAAAGTATTGTTCTACTATAATTCATACGTGGCGTGGCCTTTTCCCCGGTTCAATAAAAATCTGACCCCTGATGGCATTGCTAAAAATAAAGAATTGGCGAAATTTTTGGCCGTTGATCCAGAGACTGGGAAACTATTGGAAAAAACCAATGGACCTGCATTTTCGTACTATTTGGATGCTTTAAATCCTGAATTTCGCAAATGGTGGGTGGCATCGGCCGTTGAAGGCGTTAAAATTTCTGGGGCCGACGGTGTTTTTATCGACCGTATGAATGTAGATGATAATGCAGGTTATCCGAAAGAAGACTTGGCTGCAATCGCAAAAGCCAAAGGTGAAATGATGGCCGCCCTTAAAACAAAAATGGGACCGGATAAAATATTGGTCGGTAACAATGGTGCCCGTACTAAAGATGTTTTCCCTTACTGTGATGCTTTTATGTTCGAGCATTACAATGCTACGGTTACCAATAAAGAAAATCTACTCGAAGAATGGGGTGATATGGTTCGGGTGGCCAATGCGGGAAAAATTTCAATCTATCGATTCGGTGCCAAAGGAAAAGAATGAAACTTTATAACGTAGGCTTCACAAAAACAGATGGAATAGAACAAAGGTCTAAAGATCAATTGGAATATTACCATGCTTGTTTCCTTATCGGGGCTCAACCTTATTCGTATTTTCTATGGAATTGGGGTTGTAATTTGAAAGATGGCAACCTAGTGAATTATCCTGCCAAACAAAAACCACTTGGGAGCCCCAAAGGAGTCCTTAAATGTGAAAAACAGATGGATGGATATTTACAGGGAATTTGAGCTTACGAGCGTATGGGGCAATACCGAGACAACGAAGGCTAAAATTACGTGGCATTAAGACATTACAGGAAGGCATTTTTACTGTTTTGAATCAGTTCAATGGATAATACATATAAAATTTCTATTATTGTTTTCCGAGAATGATTCCATCGATGGAAAAGATAAATTCATAAGAACCAAAAATGAACATAACGATGCCTTATTTTAAAAAATTATTCCTGATTTTGGCCGTCGCCCTACTGTCATGCTGCCAAGAAAAAGAATACTCGGAAAAAATATATGAAAAACCAGAGATTATAAAAGATGCAGCCTCCGATTTTCTTTCCCCGGAAGAAAGTATGAAAACTTTCTACCTTCCTGAAGGGTATAAAGTAGAGTTGGTGGCGAGCGAACCCATGATCGACGAGCCTGCCACAATTGCCTGGGATGGAGATGGCCGCATGTATGTGGCAGAAATGAATACTTACATGCAAGACGTAAACGGTTCTGGAACAAATAGGCCTATTAGTAAAATAAAATTATTGGAAGATACTGATGGTGATGGTAAAATGGATAAAAGCACGGTATTTATTGATAGCCTTTTGTTACCCCGTATGATATTGCCTTTGGAAAATGAACTTATCGTAAATGAAACATATTCTTATGACCTGTGGAGCTATAAGGATACCGATAATGATGGTGTAGCTGATAAGAAAGAGCGCGTATATTATAATCCTAATCGTCGAGGGGGTAATTTGGAACACCAACAAAGTGGGTTGCTTTGGAATTTGGATAATTGGGTATATACAACCTATAACCCAGTGCGATTTAAATTTAAAGGTGGAGAAGTTTTGGTTGATTCCCTCGACATCATGCCTCGTGGTCAATGGGGACTGACGCAAGATGATATGGGGGTCATGTATTATTCAACTGCGGGTGGCGAAAATCCGGCTTATGGCTTTCAACAGCCTGCAGTTTATGGAGATTATTCACCGCCCGAAAGGTTGTCGCCCGACTTTGTACAGCCGTGGCCAATTGTGGGCACACCAGATGTACAGGGGGGTACGAAAAGACTTCGGGAAGATAACACCCTAAACTATTTTACAGGTGTCGCGGGCCAAGAAATATTTCGGGGTCATAAGTTGCCGCCATCCACCTATGGCGACCTATTTATACCAGAACCCGTTGGCAGACTTATTAGACGTGCCAAAGTAAAAATTGAAGAGGGTAAAAAAGTGCTTTATAATGCCTATGACAAAACCGAGTTCATGGCATCGACCGATCTTAATTTTAGACCTGTGCAGGCTAAAACAGGTCCAGATGGGGCGTTGTACATTGTAGATATGTATCGTGGAATAATCCAAGAAAGCAATTGGACAAAAGAAGGCAGTTTTCTCCGCCCCGTGATCATTCGAAAAAAATTGGATAAAAATATTGGAAAAGGGAGGATTTATAGAATCGTTCATGAGGATATAAAACCTGATAAAAAACCAGAACTTTTAAATAAAAAAGCATCCGACTTAATACAGTTTCTAGGCCATCCTAATGGCTGGTATCGTAATACGGCACAAAAACTTATAATTTTAAAGGATGATGCTTCCGTAATTCCCGAATTAAAAAAGATTGCTCAAAACAATACTTCAATTTTTGATGGAATATTCAATCCCGCTAAAGATTTTGGAATAGAAAGAGTCCATGCGCTATGGACCTTGGAAGGACTTGGAATTGTAGATAGAAATCTAATTATTGATAAATTATCGGATGAAGATCCCCGAGTAAGATCAACAGCCATACGATTAAGCGAAAATTTCTTAAAATCAGGTGATACCGATATTATTGACAACCTAGAAAAGTTAGTTAACGACAAAGATTTGGAGGTGGTAAATCAGCTTGCACTTAGTTTAAGATTCAGTAAAGACAAACAGGCTACTGATGTGCTAAATAAAATTGGGAACAAGTATGCCGATAATGAAATAGTGTTGCATGCTATTACAGAAAGTCTTAAAAAAGATGATTTAGAACTGGCAAATTTAAAAGAAAGAATTTCTGCTAGAGATGCCGATAGTAAAAAAAGTGTTTTAAGGGGATATGACTCCTATAAGCAGCTATGTGCTACCTGTCATGGTCCCGATTTAAAAGGATTGCCTACTGCAGATAATTCTCTTATTGCTCCTTCACTAATAGGGAGTCCGCGTGTGACCGGTGATAAAGAAAAACTGAGCAAAATACTGTTGAATGGTCTAATTGGGCCAATTGATGGAAAGGATTATGGTATAATGATGCCTTTAAAAAGCAATGGCGACCAATGGATTGCAGACGTCCTTAGCTACATTAGAGCAATGAACGATGAAGGAGGTGTTCATAAAAGGTTCGTTGCCAATGCTAGAAAGCAGACTGCCGATAGAGAAGAATATTGGACGTTGGCGGAATTAGAAAAGTAAATGATTTCTACGAATCATGGGGTAGATTTTTTTTGGTATTTAAAACAATCCTCTTTTTACCTAAGGGCGTTTGAACAAAATTCAACGCTAGAGTCCGCCATCAGTAACAATTAGTTGCCAAATAACCGGTCTTTATTTATATGTTAGGGGAAACTTTTATGAAAATGAAATTAACAAAATCAATTCTAGGCCTTGCGGTAATGGCATTTGCTTCTATTGCTTTTGCTCAAGATGAGGATAAAGTTTCTATCGAATCGCTATTAAACGAGATGGTAAATCGTGATGCTGTGGCACGTTTTCCCAGCACTGATTTTAGGTTAAAACAGGAAAGTAGCTATAACAGGGCCTCTAAAACCCCTGCCGACACCGTTGGTTGGTTTACGAATAGGGATTTTAACACCAATGAAAAAGATCGCAACTTTATTAGGATAGAAGAAAAAAACGGACAAAAAGAATGGGTGTTGATGGATCATACGGGCCCAGGCGCCATTGTACGTACGTGGATGCCGTTTTTAAGTGCGGATAAACCCAATACCGACATACAAATCAGAATTTATTTAGACGGAAACCCTAAACCGGCCTTAGAAGGAAATATGTTGGGCCTGCTTGATGGCTCAGGGCTGATTCCATATCCATTGGCGCATCAATCGTTACGATCTGCGGTATCCTTTTTTCCGATACCCTATGCTAAAAGTTGCAAAATTACCACAGATGCCAGACCGTTTTTTTATCAGTTTACCTATAGGGCCTATGACGAGGACACAGCTATAAAAACCTTTACAAAAACTGATTTTGGCAAAACGATGCCCTTGACCCAAAGGGTAGGTGAACTGTTATTACACCCAAAAAATCGGCACGAAGGCAAACAAATTTCATTCAATGGAGAGTTAGGGGCTAAAGAGGAGAAATCTATAACACTACCTTCTGGAAATGCTGCGGTCAGGGAACTAAGCTTACAATTGGCCGATTACAAAAATCCCGAGGTAACCCGTTCGGTCGTTTTAAAAATGGAATTTGATGGCATGCAAACGGTTTGGACGCCAATTGGTGATTTTTTCGGCAGTGGTATCGGTTTAAATCCGTTTCAAGGGTGGTACAGAACGGTAAGTGAAGATGGAACAATGACTTGCAGATGGACAATGCCTTATCAAAAATCCGGTAAAATATCCGTGGTCAATTTAGGTGAAACAGCCATAAATATCGATTTAAAGGCTACCGTTGGAAGCTGGAAGTGGGATAGTGAAAGCATGTACTTTAATGCAGCTTGGAGAGGGCAATACCCCGTGACGACTAGACCGTTTTTGGATTGGAATTACGTAACCCTTAAAGGGCGTGGCGTATATGTGGGCGATGCCCTAACGATTATGAATCCCGTAGAAAGATGGTGGGGCGAAGGGGATGAAAAAATATGGGTCGACGGAGAGGATTTTCCATCCATTTTTGGAACCGGAACCGAAGATTATTATGCCTATTCCTGGGGAGGTAGAAGCACCGATTTCTATGAACATCCCTTTCATGCCCAACCGAAAAGCTTTGTCTACAACAAACTGAATCGGAAAATAAGTAAAGAAAAAAACACCTTGGGCTACAGTACAGAAACAAGGTCCCGCGCTTTGGATGTTATGCCGTTTAGTAGCGCTTTACAACTAGATATGGAGGTTTGGAGCTGGACAGATTGTGAAATGGGCTACGGTGTAGGGGTATATTGGTATGGTGATAAACAAACAACATCAAACAGGTTTCCAGATGAAAAAGAAGTTTTAAATATACCGCCCTTACCAAAAGGGTATACAGATTGTATAAAGGTCAAAGATTAAAAAATATGCTGATGTTTAATAGGCCATTATGTAGTAGCTTGTTTTTTATCGAAAGGACATCACTAACGAGTTGTCTTAAAATTAGAATAGATTTGCCGCTCATTTTTTAACTTACGGCTTTACGTTTTTTGGCACCCCTTATGAAATTTGAGAATGATCTTTTGTAGTAGGCCTATTTATAAACCGATAATTTGAACAGATGAAATGTAAAGTGCTACTGACCTTAATGCTTGTATCCCTTTCGATAGCAGCATTCGCACAAGAAGTAAGCGAACGTATCAATGATACGCTAACGGTAAAAAAAACCATGGTGTATTTTGATTCTTTTGAGGTCGGATTGCAAAATTGGGTAGTCGAGCAGATGCCGGGAGGTACGGTAGAACCAAGAAACGGAAAATTGGAAATTACTGATGTTTCAGGGTGTACCATTTGGCTAAAAAAGAAGTTGGAAGGGCCAATTATGATAACCTATGATGCCTATGTAATCGATGAAAAAGGTCCTCAGGATCGCGTATCCGATTTGAATTGCTTTTGGATGGCCAAGGATATCGAGTATCCTGATAACATTTTTGCAAACTCCGAAGAACGGGGCGGCAAATTTTCAAACTACGATAGTTTGCAACTCTATTATATGGGTGTAGGCGGGCATAATAATTCAAAGACTCGTTTTCGGCGATATGTAGGCGATGGTAATAGACCCTTGCTGCCCGAACATGACCTTTCGGAACGAAAGTTTCTGATAAAACCGAATAAGGTCACAGAAATCAAGATTATAGCGTTCGATGGTATCATTCAATATTATCGCGATGGGAAACTCATTGTCGATTTTTATGACGCCCATCCCTACAAATCAGGACATTTTGGGTTCAGAACGGTCAATAATCATATGACCCTCGATAATTTCAGGGTCTACAAACTAGTATCGGAATAAAAAACTACATGTATGAATTTTAGTATAAAGCGCTTCATATTGCCACTATTTTTGATGATTATTCTTATTTCCTGTAAGAATGGAGAGGAGAAAATCGTAGAGAAGAAACGACCCAATTTTTTGTTCGTATTGGTAGACGACCAATCACCTTTTGATTTACAGACCTATGATCCAGCATCAATATTGGAGACACCGACTATTTCAAAACTTGCCAACGAAGGCATGGTCTTCGAAAGTGCAAGAAATATGGGTTCTTGGCTGGGGGCCGTTTGTACTCCGTCGCGGCATATGATTATGAGCGGACGCACTCTTTGGCACCTTCCTTCGAGAGGTGATTTCAAAAATCCAAATGAACCAGTGAAATTAGAACAACAAACCATGGGAGCTGTTTTCAACCGTGCGGGGTATAAAACTATGCGGACCTGCAAAAGGGGCAATTCGTACCCCGCGGCAAACGAGCAATTCACGGTAGTACATGATGCCACCAAGAGAGGCGGTACAGAAGAAACCGGTAGTGCTTGGCACGCCAAACAAGTAATGAGTTATTTAAATGATCGTGAAAGTGCAACGGAGACTGACCCGTTTCTGATTTACTTTGGCTTTTCGCATCCACATGATACCCGCGACGGCACTCCTGAACTTTTGGCAAAATATGGGGCAATCAATCATACCGATACCCTTAACCTTCCTCCGAGCAATGCGAACCAACCACCATTACAGGATAATTATTTAGAGGCTCATCCTTTTTTTCATGGGCATCCCTTACTAAGGGACGAAGAACGGGTGAGTGGCGTATGGAAAAATAGAGATGAACAAACCGTTCGCAATGAATTGGGGCGCGAATATGCCTGTTCGGAGAATATTGATATTCAATTGGGCAAGGTCCTTAAAAAATTAGAGGAAATGGGCGAGTTGGATAATACCTACGTTATCTATACTTCTGACCATGGTATGTCGATAGGGCGACACGGGCTAATGGGGAAACAAAACCTGTACGAGCATACGTGGCGCGTACCTTTTATCGTAAAAGGCCCTGGTATTGAGGCGGGTAAAAGGGTGAAAGGAAATATTTATCTGCTCGATGTTTTACCGACACTTTGCGATTTGGCGGGTATTGATATTCCAAAGACAGTAGAGGGTACAAGCTTTAAACCTGTGTTAAATGGACAAAAGGAAACCGTTAGAGAGGTGATGTACGGGGTGTATTCGGGAGGTACAAAACCAGGAATGAGAACTGTAAAAAAAGGCGATTGGAAATTAATCAAATATGATGTAATGAACGGAGCTGTACATGAAACACAATTGTTTAATTTGGCAGAGAACCCCAATGAGTACCTAAAAGAACATCATAAGGAAGGTGAAATGGAAACGAATCTTGCTGATAATCCGAAATATGCAGAAAAGCTTGCCGAAATGGAAACCTTGCTTTTAGAGCAAATGGAACTTCACGGCGACCCATACCGACTTTGGAATCAAGCAAAATAAAAAACTCAAATCAAATTGGTATGCATATGAAAAGGATGGCTAAAATGTGCTTATTCATTATCCTGCTATATTCTGTGCAGATATACGGATCCCAAGATATATTTGTATCGGAAAAGGGCAATGACCAAAATAAAGGCTCCAAATCGGCACCTTTTGCCACCTTCGGACGTGCGGTAGAAGAGCTGAACAAGTTTGCGGGCAAAGAACCGGTAATTGTTTGGTTCGAGTCAGGCACCTACTACTTGGAGGAAACGATTGTTTTGGGGCCAGAATTATCGGGTACCGCAGAGAACCCCGTTGTTTTTTCCGGTGAACCTGGTGCTGAGGTTATTATTAAAGGATCACGTCTTTTGAAGGGATTACAGTGGCAACCCTACAAAAATGGAATTTACGTAACGAGTCTTCCGTCGGGTATGGCCTTTGATCAGTTGTTTGTAAACGGTCAACGGCAGGTGCGTTCCCGCTTTCCCGATTTTGATTATGAAAACCCTTTGCGTGACGGAAAAGGTTATTTACAAGTGGCAGATGGTACCGATCGCCGGTATGATAAATGGATTACGCTGAAGTCCGAAGATTTTGAAAACAAGAACTGGAAAAACCCCAGTACTGGTATCGTTCATGCTTTTCAAAGTCACAATTGGGGCAATATGCAATACCGTATAAAGCATGTCGAAAAAAGTGAAAACAAAATAGTTCTGGGAGAAGGCGGGTGGCAATTGCAACGGGCATTCGGTATTGGCGGAAAAGGGAAAAACGCCTCTTGGTTTTTTATTGAAAATATTTTTGAGGAACTGACAGTGCCCGGTGAGTGGTTTTTTGATACGGAGAAAGAATTACTTTATTACTATCCCGAAGAAGGTATTGATTTAAGCAATGCGGTGCT
This sequence comes from Kriegella aquimaris, assembly GCF_900103215.1. Classification (GTDB taxonomy): domain Bacteria; phylum Bacteroidota; class Bacteroidia; order Flavobacteriales; family Flavobacteriaceae; genus Kriegella; species Kriegella aquimaris. The sequence continues at coordinate 3,608 of NZ_FNGV01000013.1, read as the reverse complement.
TGAAGTTCCCGTGCTTGAAGATTTGATCCAGATAAAAGGAAACAGTAAAAAACCGGTCAAACACATCACCATAACGGGACTTGACTTTTCCCAGAGCAACACCACGTTTATGGAGGATTATGAACCGCTCGATCGCGGAGATTGGGCGATTCATCGGGGAGGCGCCATTTTTTTGGAAGGTGCCGAAAATTGTATCGTTACCGATTGCAATTTCGAATACTTGGGAGGCAATGGAATTTTTATGAGCAACTACAATCGTAATAATACGGTTAGAGGTTGTCGGTTTTACCATATTGGGGAAAGCGCTGTATGCCTGGTCGGTTCTCCCGAAGCCGTACGTTTTTATCAAACCTGGGACGATAAGGAAATAAACGGAAAAGATTGGAACGAAATGAGAAAAGGTATGGATCTGGAACCAGGTCCTAAGTCGCCCGATTATCCTAAAAATTGTACGGTAGAAAATAATATTATGCATGATTTTGGAGACTACGGCAAACAGGTGGCCGGGGTGTACATTTCCATGAGTCATAAAATCAGCGTATCGCATAATACCATTTATGATTGCCCAAGAGCAGGTATCTGTATCAATGATGGTACGTGGGGCGGCCATATTATCGAGCATAACGATATTTGGGAAACGGTGCGCGAAACGGGCGAGCATGGTCCGTTTAATTCTTGGGGCCGAGAACGTCAGTGGTTAGGGGCAGGGGGGAGCGCCGATACTGATTTTATAAAGGAATATGTAAAGTTGGATGCCATTGACCCCGTAATCGTTAGAAATAATCGTATCGCCAACTATAGAAAATCGATAAGTGCGGGAAACTGGACAATTGATTTGGACGATGGCTCTAGTTTCTATGAAATATATAATAACCTGAATTTAGGCTCTACTATAAAGTTACGAGATGGCATGTTCCGTAAAGTGTTCAACAATATTAGTGTCAGTGCAGTACCTCTCGGTTGGCATGTATGGCCCCGGGCTTCGGAAGATGAGGTCTATAAGAATATTTTTGTTATTTCTGGAAGTGTACCGGGTAAAGAAGCACCTACCGATATCTTCATACGGCCCATAAGATTACCGGAAAATACGAAGTGGAGTAATCACTATGACCATAATCTATATTGGAATGTAAACTTCCCTAATACAAGCCAGATTCTAAAAGAAAAGAATTTTGCACAATGGAAGGCCGAAGGTTATGATCAGAATTCCAAAATTGTCAAGCCGATGTTTGTAGACCCCGAACATGGTGATTATACAGTCGCGGAGAACTCCCCCGCATTGCAATTGGGATTTAAAAATTTTCCGATGGATAAATTCGGTCATCAAATGACAAAGGCAGTTCCTTTTGGTGGTGAATTCGAAAAAGAAATAACCGTTAAGCTTATTGCCGACAACAGAATCGAGAAATCGGGAAGTATCCGTTACACGACTGATGGTTCAGAACCTACGAAAGCATCCCCTTTATATACTCAACCCTTAAAATTCAACCGATCCATCCATTTGAAATTTTGTTCTTTTGACGAACAGGGCCATGCTGTAGGGTTTGTGAATTCAACAGATTATAAGAAGGTCGATAAACTAATTCATCCAAGTTGGTTGGGCACGCTTCTTTCCGGCAATTACAAAGGCCCAAAAACAGCAGTAGTAGATAATACTGAGCGTTCCATTGAAATTTATGGAGCTACTATGATTAATATAGCTGATGATCCAGATTTGATAGATGCCTCCGGAGGGTATAATTCTGGATGTTTCATAAAGTCTCTTGGTGCAGATTCCGATAAGATTTGGAAAAAGTCAGGACTTATGAGCGGCTGGGTAATTCAGGGAGTGAACGGTGAAAACGTTAGCAATATCAATGATTTGAAGCGATTGTTCGAAAAGTACCGTGGCAAGACGGTAAAATTGACTGCTGTTCGCAATTACAACGAAAGAACTTTCAGGTTGTCATTGACTGATTAAAAGTAGAACTTCTTTTTTCGTACTATATCAAATCTAAGAATCCATTTAATGCTACGTAGAGCATATAGCAATTGAAAATAAGGGTCGCGCCCAGCGCAATGTTCATTCCTGTCTTGATTTTGTGTTCCTTCATAATGGCGTCCCTATTTAGCAAAATCAATAAGAAAAGCGTAATCAAGGGCATTATAAAAGGGCTAAGGGCTTGGGAAGCAATTAGTATCCAAACCGGTTTACCACCCACAAGCGGGACTATTAATCCAGTTAGGGCTACAATGACGACGATGAGTTTGTACAGGGGTTTTTTCATGTCGCGCTTGGTTCCGGTGTAGTCTGCGATTAGCCAAGGAAACAATAGCAGATTGGGAAATATAGAAGATAAACCTGCGGCTATGATTCCGAGTGTAAACAGGGTAAGGGCAAAATCTCCCGCCCAAGGTCCCAATGCGTGCATCATATCGGTAGCGTCATCTACCTGTATATCGTTGAAATAGAGGGTGCTTGTTGCACTGATCATAATGGCCAGACTTATTAAAAATGTCATGACCATAGAAGACATGGCATCTTTATTCTCAGTCTTTAAGTCGTTCAATCCCCAGCCTTCTTCCTGTACCAAAATGCTTCTAGACGCTAAACATACCCCGGCCATAGTTGTGCCCACAACCCCCGCAATTACAAGTCCTGTACTTTCTCCTCCTTCTATTTTAGGAAAGAATTCAAGAATAGATGTACCTGCTTCCTGAACGACCATGATACTCGTGATGATGAATGCTAAGGCCATAAAAGCCACCATGATGCTCATAATTTTGATGAAATTTTCGTGCTTTCCGGTCCAAAAAAGCCCTACTAACAAAAGAATAAGTACACTGGCGATAATCGGACCGTTTAAAAACGATACCGAGGTATTGACCGAAATCCATTCCATGGCAACTTCGGCCACTACTCCCATAACCCCAATGCAGGAAGAAACTATAGAAATAACTAGTGCTGTAATTATAAAAATGGTCAAAGGTTTTCCAAAAGCCTTTCTAAAATTATACATCAGGGTTTCCCCCGAAACAATGGTTAGTTTACTGATAGCAACAATAAGGAAGTAGGTGAAAAAACAGGAAAGTAACAGCGCCCATGAAAGGCTCAATCCATAATTGGCACCAGAAATAACCATGGAAGTTACACTCCCGGTACCCACTACATACCCAATTATAAAAAACGCCGGGCCATAATTTTTCAGTACCCTTTTTAATCTGTTCGAAAGCGTTGATGTAAGTGGGGCCATATTATAATGCTTTATACCTGCAACGGGTCATTATCTTAATCTATTACAACCACTATACAGCGTTTAAGTTTGTTATTATAAGGCTTGCTGGGTGCGCTCACTCGGCAATCGTTGCTATGGTCATGCTAATTAATTTTACTAGGAATGAAAAATATCCCAAAATTCTGGGTTTACCTAACTGTACTCATTTATTTTTTCTGATGCCAACTACGACGGAGCTCAGAAATTAATGCCCAAGCGGTCGCCGCCGAATATGATGTTGTCGGTACCTACGCCCCTTTTGCGCATTTCCATAAGGGCACAGTCGCCGATATCGTTCTTGGGCAAACGGGTCACGAAATCAACGGGAACCCCGTAGTTGGCCAAGGAAACGGC
>NZ_FNGV01000014.1 GCF_900103215.1 Kriegella aquimaris | reverse complement strand
TATAGGGAGGAGTACGAACGCAACAACACAAGGGTGAACGGCCCACAGGGCGGGTACATGAAGGGCAAACGGCAGAGCACGGTAGAACCCGTTTTCGGTACCCTTACCCAGTTCATGGGCCTGCGAAAGATCAATACCATTGGGCTAAAGCAGGCCAACAAGGTGATGCACCTCGCGGCGATGGCATACAATCTCAAAAAGTATCTGAAATTCGAACAAAAACCGGTCAAGAGCGGGGCAGGCCGACTTGGCTTAATGGCATTTGTGGAAAACTCCTTTGAATGCCTGTTCAGCGCTTTTACAAGGCACCAAAAACTGGCTTCCCATTTATGACCTGACACGAAAAAAGCCTCTTAAAGAGGCTTGAACGGATCCGTTTTGTATAAACTAACGGCTTGTGCAACGATTACCATTGTTGTGCGTTCGTATTTTTATTCCCAAGGTCCATTCGTTGTTACATTTATTGTTTTCCCGTCTTTATCAATTTTGTATAGGCCACCTGCACAACCTAACCAAATAATCCCTTTTTTGTCTTTCAGAAAACTCATAGTTGAAGTTGGAACTTTGTAATTTACGAACTCATTGTTTGTGTATTTGTAAACTCCGTTGCTTGTTGAACTAATCCATAAATCATTTGATTTGTCATTGTGAATTGTGAAAACATCACTTTTGCTCAATCCATTTATTTCAGAGAAATGAACGAATTTGTTTCTGTCAAATTTATTCAATCCGCCTTCTCCAATTCGTTTGTCGGTATCAGCGTTGTCTTTCTCTGCCACTCGCGTTCCAATCCAAATATTTCCTTCTTTGTCTTCTGCAATGGATTGAACATTGTTTGAGTTCAAACCTTCTTTCGTTGTGAAATGGACAAATGAGTTTCCATTAAATTTACTTGCTCCATAACCGTCTCTTCCGAACCAAATATTTCCTTCTTTGTCTTCTCTAATTGTAGTTATCCAATCTTTTGTGTCTTGGTTGATTTTGGTTTCTATTTTCGGGTAAGGAATTGGTAAATTTTCAAATTGAGTTCCGTCAAACTTGCAAACTCCGCCCCAAGTTCCAATCCAAAAATTTCCTTTACTGTCGATTAATAAATTGCTTATCATATCGCTGCAAAGCCCGTCTTTTTTGGAAAAATTGGTGAAAGTTTTTCCGTCAAATTTCGATATTCCAGTACCTGTTCCAAACCATAAATTTCCTGCCTTATCTTCAATGACGTTTGTTATTCTGTTACTTGGCAATCCGTTTTTTGTCGTTAAATAAGTCAATTTGTTTCCGTCATATTTTGCAACTCCTTTTTCTAAAGTTCCAAACCACAGATTTCCTTTCGAGTCTTGAAATGTTTCGACTACATATTGTCCGATTTGTGAAGCATTATTTTTTTCCGTTGGATTTTTAATTTCGGCAATTTTCTTCTCTTGGGAATTGCAAGAAACTGATAAAATGGTCAATAATGTTAAAAGTAAAATCTTCATTTTCGGTTCGGTTTTAATATGTACGCACAACGGTCTCGTATAACCGTCAGTTACGGATTAATATGCTTTAATTTTCGGTTTGACACTGACTTTAGCAATTCCGAGTGGATTCGGACGTAGTCGAATCCGCCGTAATTGCGGTTATACATTGTTGCCAACAGTATTTTTATTAATTCAGTCATTGTTTAAATTCCATTATCAACATTATTGAAAATCCGATTGCTATTAAAATTCCAATTCCGTTGAGTATTTTTTTATTCTTGATTATTAAAGTCAAAATAAAGTCAATTACCAAACCAAAAAATCCAAGTCCGATTAGTCCGAACATATACACAACTCCCCAACCTTCTGCATATGATAGAGTCTTCCATTTAGCTATTGTATAGATTATGCAACAAGCCAAAAAGATAAGAAAATAGGCTCTTAAAATTGTCCACTTTTTCACTTGGTTTCTCCTCAATAAATTGGTGCGTCAAATTTTACTATTGTTGTATCATTTTCTACGATAAAGTCAACCCAATGGTCAAGCGAACCTCCATTCGTATAATATCCTCCACCACTAATTTCCTTTTTTCCACTTGCGCGATTAAAAGTCAGAGAGTAAGCTCCGTCAGATTTGTTTTTACGCATTGATAAAAATTCCGTAACGCTTTCATTCGCTTCAATTCGGTCAATTTTTATTAATTCCAATCTCTCAGTCCTCGTAAATTCCACATTTGTTATCGGTTCGCTTGAGTCATTTTTGATTTTCATCTCAATTCCATCTTTTTTGTAGAAAAAACAAGAGTTTAAAGTTAAAATTAATGTTATTGCAAGCAGTCTTTTCATATTGTTGGTAACTTATTTATATCGCTGTAAAATACGGTTTTATACCGCTAAATCGGAACAAAACTAATCAAATGCGCTTCTTTTATAGGGTTGTAAATCGAATAACACTCTAGTCTCTAAAGGAACACTATCTTTTTAAATGTTTTCCAACATTGACTTAAAACTTTCTGGGCTTGTTTTAGAACATTGAAGTTTACTGCACCCATTAAATACCATAAATGCATTGAGCTCTTTACCTAATGCATGGGCAAATGCATCGAATTTGACAATCTTCGGCTCCAATGCCAAATGATGGATTTGTAAAAGATTATTCTTTCTATCCGCCTTGCAGTCCATTCGCGCCACTAGCTTTCCGTCCCATAATATGGGGAGCGAAAAGTAACCGTATTGACGTTTTGCTTCGGGGGTATAACATTCCAACAAATAGTCAAAATCAAACAAGGAGACGATACGTTTACGCTGTATCAGCAGATTATCGAATGGGGAGAGTATTTTCAATTTGTTTCGGGCCAACGGTTTTTTCAACAATTCAAGTGCCGACGGTAAAACATAATACAGGTTTCCGGCAACCTCTACCTCTTCCAATTCTTTATGCTCAACCATCTCCTGTATGACGGTCAAAACAACGGCCTTGGTGTTTTTTAGCAAGTATACCATTTCTTTTGCTTGCCCCAAACCATTGGCTCGGAGGTATTGAATTATAAGAAAACGTGCATATTCCGTAGTGCTAGGCACCGCAGTGTTTACGTCTTCTGGCAAAACCCTTTCAGTCAAATCATAAACTTTATGGAAATTCACCCGATACGGAATCATAAGGTCACCTTGCATAAACAGGTATTCTAAAGCTTGTTTGGCCGGTTTCGTCTTCCACTCTCCCAATTTTTTACCGGTATGTTCAAAATCTTTGGCCATCAAAGGGCCTTCCGTTGCAATGCGCTTCAACACCGATCTCATAAGTGGTACGTTGCGCTTGTACCAGTGGTTCTGATGCCCGTTCGCTATGGCGTATTTACGAGGCAAGGTAAACCGATAATCGCGCATGGGCAGATAGGCGGCCGCATGGGACCAATACTCAAAAACCGTTTTATTTTCAACGAGCTGACCAAGGTGACTTGTTTTATAACGGGGATTACGGTTCCAAAGGGTATGATGATGCGCCCGCTGAATAGCTGAAATGGTATCGATTTGAATGTATCCCAAATGTTCAATAGCAGATAATGTATTGGCAAGCGCATTTCCTGTCGATTTTGTCGGAGGTAGTTTTTGTGACAACAATACTATCTTTCTTGCTTGTTGCTTCGAAATCTCTGTTGTTGTTCTGCTCATTTTAATTTTTATGATTTGAGGGAAGGGAGAATTCGCTTTCCGCTACTCGCAAAGTTCAATAAATTAAACTTTACTTACAAAACCGGTCATCTTCCACATTCCAGTAGAACTTCTAGTACCCTCACTTTTCATCCATAAATAATTCAGCGAACATTTTGCCCGCACTATTTAGAATCGTTTCTCAATAATCCGTCGCGGTTTCAAACCCGGGTTAATCATAATCTCAAAATCGATGACCCCCAATACCAATTCTTCTTCGGTAATTACTTCAACTTTCCAGAGCCCTTTTTTTACATTGTTTTTATAGGTATAACCACGAAAACCGTTATCCCGACCTCCGGTGATATCATATCCTATATCTTCGACAATCTCCCATTCTCGGGTATCGGGGTTGAACCACGTCCATCGATGAAACATCATTTTTTTTAAATCGGTCGGTGCAAAAATAGAGGAGAATACATACACATCTTCATTAGGTTTCATAATAAACTCAAGTCTATGGTCGCGCCAAAACACGAACCAGTCATCTCTTTCATAGGTGACAAAATAGGTGTTGTCTCTTTTTTCAATGTTATGCGCCACAAGACCCGTATCCATAGCAAGGGGTACAGGCGGAATAAGCTTAAAATAATAAAATACATTGATTACGGCATAGATGAATATCACAATACCCAATAGTTTTGCGATGTGTATTTCTTTACGTGTGCTCGGACTCAGGGCATAAATAACTATAATCAAGACGAGGGTACAGATTAAACTTACCAAGCCTGAAAAAAGAAAAATGCGGGTATCCATTTCTTTGATAAAGACAGGAATGATAAAAGTGAAGAAAGTAAAGTTTATAAAGAAGTACACACTAAATTGTAAATACTTGTTCGATATTCTTCGTTTTAGAAATTCATTGGCCAAAAACAGAACCACCAAGATGACAAAAAAGGACATTGTCTTCGAGAGCGAAACGCTTCTTGAAAAATAAATCACATACGCACTTGAAAGTCCACCAAAGAAAAATTGAATGGCCAACGGTAAATATTCTTCGTAGCGTTCAAGCATAGTGCCTTGCCACCTACCATCGTCGACCAAGTTATAAAGATAAAGTGTGATGGTCAGCAGGCTCATGTACAGGCACAAGACAACCAAATCGTACAACCGATCAATACGGCCCAAGGTCAACGTATCAAAAATAAATCCACCGATAAAAAAAATAATCGGCGCGTATTTTTGATGCCTTCTAATAAATTTGCGCAGTGCGCTATTTCTATACCTGACCAGTCCCCTTTTCATCTGTTTTTTGAAAGCCCATAAATATAAAGGAATTGGATCTAGGTATTTTGCCCTATTCACTATTACTCTTACCTCGATCAGAAAATGGTTAGCAGTGCAAAGGATTCGGCTTTCTGTTTAGGTTTGGCAGGTGTCTCTTTATGATATGGCTTGTTTCTTTCCTGCTGTAGTTTATCCCGTTTTTTGAAACGATAATGCGTAATACCATAACCGAACAATAAGACTATAAAAAGTACCCAATTGCCAACAATCAATTTTTTATGTGCAATATGATAAGTTGCGAAAAAAGAGGCGATAAACGCAATCACGCCGAATAATAAGCCCCAACCCAAAACAATAGCGCCACCGGCAAGTCCTTGGTCTTTGCCTGCTTCGATCCATCCGGCAAAATACATTCCAATTATAAAGAAAACCAAGAGTGAAAGTAAGTTAAATAGTAGACTGGCGGGTTTTAAGAGTTTTTTCATCGGTTGCAATTTAGTTTCGAAGCTCTTTGACGTAAAGGGTCTGGTTTCGTATAAATTAACAGGAAACATGGAAGTATAAAAACATCAATTTTGATCGTAGACCACTTCATCCCCATACGGACTTATTTTTTTAACTCTAGTTTTATTTTTCACGGAAAACTCCATAATCCAATAACTACCATCGGGGCCAATCAGTCCACCCGACGGAGACCAATCCTTTGATGATTCAAAAACCGTTTCAATTTTACCGCTTGGGGTGATTTTTTTCACTTTTCTTGCACCATAGACAGCTACGAAAATATTTTGTTGTGCATCTGACCAAAGTCCCATAAGATAGTGATGGTCTTGCACTTCAGCATGTGAAGGCCAAGTTTCCTTCAACTTATCCGATATGACCACCACATCACCGCTCGGTGTCACTTTTTTTATTTTAAGATAATCTATTACATACAAGTTATTATTTTCAGAAAAATGTAGCCAACGAATATCCTTAAACTTGTAATCTGTGTAAAGTGAAGTCTGCCCGTTTGCAGTTTCTTTTTTCAAAATTTCGATGTCGCCTGACTTTTCCGGCCAATACATACTACCCTCTGAATCGCGTACCAAAGTGTTATTGAATGGAAATCCTTCCGTCGGAGGTATGGCTTGTTCCAAACTACCGTTGCTTTTCAAACACCAAATATAATAGCCCCACTTGTCGGTAGCCTCTCCCTCGTACCATACATGTTCTCCAAAAAGGTTGTCATTTTCATCGAGATATAACTCGTGGGTATGTACATCTTTTACCGCAATAGTGCAGCTACCATCAGGTGCTATTTTCCATACATGTGTCAAATCTGTGTAAAATACATTTCCCTTGCTATCCATCACTATTCCAATTCCAGGATGTGCGGCAACTACACTCGAAAATAGCAGTGTGAAGAATAAGATAACTGGGGCGATTTCTTTTTTCATCCCATTTCTTTTTAAAATGTTACTCTTTATCAACCTAAGACATGAACATAATCGATAATCATTGCTCAATAATTAAGAAAAAATTGTTACGCAGCATCAAAAATATCACTGCGTCGGTTTCCGATATTTTTGAAAGGGTTGCTTGAGCAAACCTTTAATACTCCCATTCTCGGTGCTGTCCCTGAAAGTATCTACACCATAGACAATGGCTTCGCGATCTAATTTCATAAACGTACCAAAAAGCCGGTCCCATATCGAGAATATATTCCCGTAATTGCTATCGGTATAAGGCAAAACATAGTGGTGGTGCACTTTATGCATGTCAGGTGACACGATGATATAGCTCAATACCTCATCAACTTTTTTTGGCAATCGAATATTGGCATGTCCCAACTGCGTAGCCACTAATGAAAGTGATTGGTAGAGCATTACAATACCAATAGGAACTCCAATAAGAAATACGCCGGACAAGGTAAATGCATACCGAATTATACTTTCCAGGGGATGGTGTCGATTAGCGGTTGTCGTATCGACAGTATGGTCGGTGTGGTGTACCAAATGAATCATCCAAAGGGGTTTTACCTTATGCTCCACATAATGGACCAGATAGGCTCCTACAAAATCCAATAGCAATACACCGAGAACAATATAGGCCCACAAGGGCATTGAGGGCAACCAATTCAGAATTCCAAAATCGTTGGCAACCGTCCAATCACTAGTTTTAAGCAATAAAAAAGCTAACAAGAAATTAATAATTACGGTCGTAACGGTAAAAAACAAATTGGGCAGGGCATGTCGCCATTTTTTATAATCGAATTTAAAGAGTGGTACAAAACCTTCCAATACCCAAAAAAGGGTAATTCCCCCAACTAACAGTAACGACCGATGTGACGAAGGTATGGTCTCAAAATACGATAGAATCGACTCCATGCTTAAAGATACGAAAATCTGTTTTTCGTTGAACTCCTTTTCTAACAGTCTCCAGTGAAATATCTAATTCAATGACTGCCTTTCGACGGCCATCATTCATTGCCTATTGTTAAGTACCAATTATTAATCGCCCTACTTCCCCGCCACTCTTTTTTTCATCTCCTCGACAATATTAAAAGCCGCCGGGCAAATAGCTACATTCTTTAAAGTGATGTTATTGATTTGATGAAATTTTTTCCGATCCGTATGGGGAAACTCCCGACATGCCTTAGGTCTTACATCATAGATGCCACAATAGTTCTCGTTATCAAGAAATGGGCAGGGCAATTCTTGTAAGACATAATCTCTATCTTCATCGATACGCAAGAATTTTTCAATAAATAGTTGGGGCTTTAAACGCAGGTATTTTGAAATACGTTCAATATCGGCGCGCGTAAACAACGGCCCAGTAGTTTTGCAGCAATTGCCGCATTTAAGACAATCGGTTCGCTCAAATTCGTTCTCGTGAAGTTCTTGCATTACATAATCAAGGTTTTTCGGAGGTTTCTTCTTTAACTTAACGAAGAACTTCTTGTTTTCCGCATGCTTTTCACTTGCCTTTTTAGGTAATTCTTCAAGTATTTTATCCATGCCGTATCCTTTAGTTCCTTATCCCCTTAAAACGTTATTTTTGTTGTTCTCTTTATAAAAAACACAAAGAAGGGACTCGTAAAATACGAATTTATATGGAAGATGTTTTCGGTAAGGCCTTATTAGATTATCAGAACGGGAATTATTCCGAAGATATCTATACCTATTCTTCACTCGACGAAGAAGATGTGATGCCCCTACCCTACTTATTCCGAGATTTTAAGACTATGCCCTTGTTGGAACAAAGGGCGCTAGCACTTTGCAAAGGGAAAGTGCTCGATATTGGTTGCGGTGCCGGAAGCCATAGCCTCCATTTACAACAAAAAGGCTATAACGTGACCGCACTCGATACTTCTGCCGGTGCCATTGAAACCTGTAAACTTCGTGGTATTAAAAACACCTTGCATACCGATATATCTGCCTTTGAAGGTGAAAAATTCGATACGCTTCTCCTCCTTATGAATGGTATTGGCATTGTGGGTAATTTGAAACTATTAAACAATTTTTTGGACCATTTAAAATCTTTCTTGAAACCTGGAGGCCAAATTTTGCTTGATTCAAGTGATATCATCTATATGTTTATTGATGATGAGGATTCCAAAAGTCAAGAAAGTTTCGAATTTGACCCTGAAAACTACTATGGTGAAGTAACGTTCACTATGAAATATAAGGGAAAAGAGAGCAATTCTTTTCGCTGGTTGTACCTAGATTTCGATACGCTTCAAAGAGCCGCAAATGACAATAATTTGACCTGTGACCTTGTATTTAAAGGCGATCATTACAATTATTTGGCCCGATTAGCGAGTAAAATAGGTAAATAGGCACTATTTTTGCTTTATTTGCAGAACCTGAACAAGTTACATTTAAAAAACCTGGTTCCAGCAGTAACCAAAATAGCCAACAGTTAGTGATGAAAACTGAAGACAGATACGAAGGCCTCCGATATTTTTTTAACATAAGAAAGCATGCAATCCTTTCATTGTTAATATTCACCCTATTCTTTATAGGATGTTCAAAAGATTCAGACGGCACAAATGAAACTCCAAAAGCAGTCGATAAAACCGCTAACCTTAAAGCGGCAGGGGAATCTGCCAATGACATTCTTTCTAACGATAATTTCGACAAGCTTTTGATAGAGGTCGCCTATGTGGAAGATTTTAGACCAAAATCGGATGCCATTACCGATTTTGAAGCATTCCTCAAAAAACATACTTTTAAAGACAATATTGAAGTAATGTACAATGAGTTGCCTTCGCCAGAAAAAGATAGTCTTTCTTTAAACGAGATTGCCGATCTAGAGAAGGAAAACAGAACGGCATACAATGATGGTAAGACCTTGGCAATTTATATTTATTTTGCCGATGCCCCATCAGAAACAGACGATGAAGACGAAGATTTGGTAACCTTGGGGGCGGTATATCGCAATACTTCGATGGTCATACATGAAAGTACTGTGAAAAAACTGGCGAAACAGAGTTTTTTGATATCGGAAGCCGACATTGAAGCGGCAACCCTTAATCACGAATTTGGTCATTTATTCGGCTTAGTAGACTTGGGCACAACCCCCGTCAACGAACATGAAGACCCCGAGGCCGAAAATCACTGTAATGAAGAGAACTGTTTAATGCGCGCCGAATTGCAATTTGGTACCGGCATGAAAAAAATGTTGGCAAGCAGGGTGTCAAAAGGCCTATCATCTGCACCAGGCCTCGACCCCGAATGCATTCTCGATCTGCAATCAAACGGCGGAAGATAAATTTCTAAAAACCGTACTTTGGCAATACTTTATATGCAGCTCCTATAGCATTCACTATTAACCGATAAGATATTTACGGTATATTGAGATATTTGTGGGTCTGCAAAGACACCTTCCATTTGGGGTTCTGCATCACATAATCAACAATCAAAGGCGTTACCTTATCGCGAACACTCCATTCGGGCTGTAGGTACAAAATACAATCACCATTAACTTTAGCGGCCTGTTCTTCGGCAAAAATTAAATCGTGTTTGTTATAAACAATGACCTTGAGCTCATGGGCCTTATCATAAATTTTTCCTTCGGGCAGTTTGTTTTTTTTTGGTGAAAGACAAATCCAGTCCCAAATACCCGTCAAGGCATAAGCTCCCGATGTTTCAATATGTATTTTTAGGTTCTTCGCTTTGAGGGCCGAAGTCAAAGGACCCATATCCCATGTCAAAGGTTCTCCGCCAGTAATTACAATAGTATCGGAATATTTAGCGGCATTTTCAACTATATTTTCGACAGCTGTTGGTGGGTGTGTTTCCGCATTCCAGCTCTCTTTGACATCACACCAATGACAGCCCACATCACAACCACCGATACGCACAAAATAAGCTGCGGTACCTTTATGGAAACCTTCTCCTTGAATAGTGTAAAACTCCTCCATAAGTGGAAGCATTACACCCTTATCGACCAACGTCAAAACATCTTCTTTTACCATAGCGCAAAGATAAGTCGTGCAAAGCACAAATTTTAGATTCCACCCTGCTAATTCAATACGGTGCAAATATGCCTTAAAAATCGAATATTAAGGTGGCCAAGTATTGACATAATTTCGTTCCTATTGCCACTAAATCCTTTACATTACTTAATTTTCCCCTATTTTTATAAAAAATTAGACGCAATGGGCAGTAAGGAAGAATTCTTTGCACATATCGAGAAAGGTTACACAACTAAAGGCGATTTTATAATCATGGGAGCAGCCATGCTAAATGGTGAAGCCGTAACCGATGCTTTCGTCAAAATTCCTTTAAAAACCTTGAACAGGCACGGACTTATTGCCGGTGCTACCGGTACCGGAAAAACCAAAACTTTACAGGTGCTTGCCGAAAATTTATCGGATAAGGGTATCCCAGTGTTGCTCATGGACCTGAAAGGCGATTTAAGCGGTATTGCGGAACCGAGTCCGGGTCACCCAAAAATAGACGAACGTCACCAGAGAATTGGGATTCCTTTTGAGCCAAAAAATTTCCCGGTTGAAATACTCTCCCTTTCAGAACAAGATGGTGTTAAACTAAGGGCCACCGTCTCTGAATTTGGTCCTGTTCTTCTTTCGCGAATTTTAGATTTATCCGAAACCCAAGAGGGCATTGTAGCCGTCGTATTCAAATACTGCGACGATAACAAGTTGCCTTTGTTGGACTTGAAGGATTTCAAAAAGGTGCTTCAATATGCTACGGGCGAAGGCAAAAAAGAATTTCAGAAGCATTACGGCCGTATTTCAACAAGTTCTACGGGTACTATTTTACGAAAGATCATCGAATTGGAACAACAAGGAGCCGACCTTTTCTTTGGGGAAAAATCTTTTGAGGTAGATGACTTGACCCGCATCGATGAAAATGGAAAGGGTTATATAAACATCATTCGCTTGACCGATATTCAAGATCGACCCAAACTTTTTTCGACCTTTATGCTAAGTCTTTTGGCAGAAATCTATGCTACATTCCCAGAACAAGGTGATAGTAATAGGCCCGAACTCATTTTGTTTATCGATGAAGCCCACTTGATTTTCAAAGAAGCTTCGAAAGCACTTTTAGAGCAAATAGAAAGTATTGTAAAATTGATTCGTTCCAAAGGAATCGGACTCTACTTTGTCACGCAGAACCCTACCGATGTGCCAAATGAGGTATTGGCTCAATTGGGCCTGAAAGTACAACATGCGCTAAGGGCCTTTACCGCTCGCGATCGAAAGGCTATAAAATTGACCGCCGAGAACTACCCCGAATCACCCTATTACGACACAAAAGAGGTACTCACCTCTTTAGGTATTGGGGAAGCATTGATTTCGGCATTGGATGAAAAGGGAAGGCCCACACCTTTGGCAGCAACCCTGCTCCGTGCGCCCATGAGTCGCATGGATGTTTTGACCGACAGTGAACTGAAAGCGGTTATCGACGAATCGAAGCTGGTTAAGAAATACGGCGAAGTCATTGACCGTGAAAGCGCCTATGAAATTTTAAATGAAAAAATTGAAAAGGCCGAAGCTGCAGCAAAAAAAGAGAAAGAAAAGACGACAACCTCGCGGGGCCGCACCAGTAGCAGAAGAAGCACACGTCAAAATCCGGTGATTAAAGTGCTTACCAGCGCAACATTTATTCGTGGGGTTTTGGGGGTCTTGAAAAAAGTTATGCGTTAATTTGCAAAATATCTTGATCAACAACTTTTAAAAACAAAGTATACCCGTTAATGAAAAGAATAATCGCGGTCATAGTAATCTTCACTACCTTTTTGCTATTCAATTGCCAAAAGGAAGAAAAAAACACCTTCTTAATAACCAAAAATAGTGTTGGAAAATTAGACCGAACCAGCCTTGTACGCGACCTTGACCTCATCTACGCCGATGATTCCATTGTCAAGGATACATTAATCCTGAACTTGGCCAATAGGTCAAAAAAAGTTAAAGTTTTTGAAAAAGGCGGAAAACTTCTATTGACCCTGACACCAAGTTCCGATAGCATTCCAACAATTGAAAACGTCAGGATCCACGACCCGCGTTTCGTCACTGAAAAAGGGGTGGGCACCCTAAGCACTTTTAAGGATATCAAACAAAAGCATACTATAAAAAAAATACTTACCTCTACCAATAATATTCTAGTTATATTGAAGGATAGCAAAGTGTACTTTACAATTGACAAAGCCGAATTGCCCTCAAGCCTACGTTATTCATCAAGTGTCAATATTGAGGCCGTTCAAATACCGGACAAAGCCAAAATCAAGTACATGATGGTCGCTTGGGATTGATTTTATTAATCCGAAATATAGCCTCAAAAGTCGGCGGTCAAACGCCACCTTTACACTTTTAAGGATGCCCTATTGCTCTTTTTAGAAATTTTAATTTAGTGACGACTGATAATCAGTTCCCGATTTTGAGATTAGGATTTAGTTGTATTCTCTTGATAAAAATAAATTTGTAATAAAACCAGTCTTGAGGTTTGACACACATCAAGAATTTTTTTTGATCATAGCAATCTAGACTTCATGAATTCGCTACTACACTATCTTTTGGTACGGCGTGCCAAAAACAAATTAAAGAACAAGGAAGTTAAAGAACCTTCTAAAAAACAACTAGTCTCTGAAATACGTTCAGGACAAGTAGAGTTTGCACATGCCATAAAAGAAATACTATTTATTGCTATCGGGGTTTTCGCCGCGGGATTTGGTCTTAAAGGTTTTTTGCTTCCCAACCAGTTTATTGATGGTGGCGCTACGGGGGTTTCCCTTCTAATACAAGTCAAATCGAACATTTCATTAGGAATCCTTTTGCTATTTGTCAATTTACCATTTATAGTTTTGGGCGCTAAAACCATTGGTAAAAAATTTGCGATTAAGAGTATTCTGGCCATAGTAGCCTTGGCATTGGTCGTTCATTTTGTACATTACCCCATAATAACCCATGATAAGCTTCTAATAGCTGTGTTTGGCGGTTTCTTTCTTGGTCTCGGTATTGGCATGGCCATGCGGGGTGGCAGTGTTATCGACGGCACTGAGGTACTTGCTATTTATCTTAGCCGAAAGTGGCACTTGACCATTGGTGATGTATTGCTCCTTATCAATATCATGATTTTTTCAGCAGGAGCCTATCTGTTATCCATAGAAACCGCACTTTACGCTATTCTAACCTATTTGGTAGCTGCCAAGACCGTTAATTATGTGGTCGACGGAGTAGAAGAGTATATCGGCGTTACCATTGTCTCACATAAAAGTGAAGAAATACGGATTATGCTTACCCAAAACATGGGAAGGGCTTGCACCATTTATCAAGGCAGACAAGGCTATAGCAAAGATGACACAGAACGACTATCGACCGAAATCGTTTATACGGTTATGACCCGTCTTGAAATTGCCCGATTAAGTACTGAAATAGATAAAATAGATAAAAGAGCTTTTATCGTAATGAACGTCATCACCGATATTAAAGGCGGTATGATCAAGAAAAAACCATTGAAAGATTAACGTACCCTCCGCTCATCTGTATCTTTTTCCTATTTCTTATTAGCTTCCTTCTTCGTAAAAGGTTTTCCATCTAATAATTTACTGTTATTTTTGTGTAGATTACTTAGGTCTTTTTGCATCAAAAATGCAGGTTTCCAAAGTTGCCTCAAGCTCCCTCTATGAAAAAATTGATTTCCACCTATTCGCCCTTGGTTTATGGCAAATATTTCAATGCACTGTCTCGTCTTTCCAAAGAATACGCTGCTAAAAAAGCCTTCCAAACATTCTCCAAGGTACGTAAGGGAAGGGTTTTGCCAGAACAGACCGCTTTTTTGAACAGGGCAAGAATGGCTGTCGAAAAGGTCGCTGACCACCAGTTGCAATCTTATCTATGGCGGGGGTCAAAAGAAACTGTGCTGTTGGTGCATGGTTGGGAAAGCAACAGCTTTCGCTGGCACAAACTCATCGAATTTCTTCAAAGAGAAGATTATAACATTATTGCCTTTGACGCACCAGGACACGGACATTCTTCGGGGAAGCGACTACATGTACCCTTGTACACGATATGCTTACATCACATGGTCGAAAAATACAAACCTAATTATATCGCCGCACATTCTGTTGGGGGCATGACAACCCTATACCACCAATACAAACATCCGATATCTTCGATTGAAAAAATTGCAACTATCGGGTCGCCTTCTGAATACCATGAGATTATGGAACATTACCAAAAGCTCTTAAACTTAAACGACACAGTCATGGAGGCCCTGAATCAGCACTTTAAAGAACATTTTGGGTTTACCATACAAGAGTTTTCTACCTCTAAATTTGTCAAGACCAATACGAAAAAGGGGTTATTGTTCCATGATAAATTCGATAACATCACCCCATTTCACGCCTCGGAAGCCGTACATGCCAATTGGAAAGGCAGCACCTTGATTGCCACAGAAGGCCTAGGTCATTCTATGCACCAAGATGAAGTCAACCAGCAAATCATCTCCTTTTTTAATGGTTTAAACAAAACCGCGAAACAGGAGGTGCTGTTTTAAAAATATTAGGCTTATGGCAAGGGTTTCTTCAAACTCGCCAAATATTCAATGACATTTCTTATTTCACGTTTTGATAATGCACCACCCATTGGAGGCATGCCTGAGGGCATATTTTCCCGTTTGCCAATTCGTGAAAGGGCAATTTCCATAGGTTCGGCATCGGACGTTCGTAAAATGAGTTCCTTTTCCGTTTCTTCCTCTAGGAGTCCGGTAACGACCTGACCATCTTTAAGGGTAACTGTGACCGTACCAAAACCAGGTGCCAAGCGTTTACTTGGATTGATTATTGCTTCCAGTAATTGTTCCCTACTGAGTATATTACCAATATTATCCAACTCGGGCCCAACCTTGCCGCCCAATCCACCTACGGCGTGGCATCGCACACATTGACCTGTAGAGTTTTTATTAAAGAAATCCCTTCCTTCCCTCCAATTACCTCCATTCAACGTTTCTTGAAAAGCCTCAACCGTATTTCCCGTCGCTTTCAAGGTTTCTAACTGTGCAATGTTTTTCTCCGAACCGGAAGCTTCAACTGCCTCGACCAAATCTAAAGTTACCGATGAAGACAGTTTTTTTGCATTTGCCTTTTGTATCAATTGCGCCAGTAACGTTTCGGTTTTCTCATTTGGAAGTTCACCCAATACATTCAATACTTTCTGCTGCTCACGTACCGAACCCGTTTCAAAAATAGGGTTTACGATACCCGATAGCGCCTCCTTGGACACGTCCATCTTGGTAATTAGACCAATGGCCACAGTTCGTACCATAGGGTCTGGATCTTTCATGCCCGACTGCATAACCGTAGCTATTTTACCATAACCCAGTTCCCCCAACGCCTGTAACATGGCCATTCGCACTTCCGGCGATTTGCTCTTGGTCATTATGGATGCTAGTTGATCGTTATAGGAACGAATACCCAAGGCACTCACCATTTTTGAGGTTGCGACCAAAATATCCTCATCTTTTTCCTTTAGGAAAGGAACGACAAGACCATCCAGCTCTTCTCTTACCAGAGCAGAATCTCTCTTAACCTCGCCCCTATATCGGCCATCGACCCGGTCCAACACGGAAGGTTCCGCCCAAGTACCGATAGCCGCAAGTGCCTCTCCGCGAATAACACCGGACATATCACTTCGTTTGGCAAAATTGATGAGTGCATCCAATTCTTTCTCCCCTCCTACGCGAAGCGCAGCATTTATCGCTCGGCGCAATAAGGGCTCGGCAGAAAACCGTTGCTCTGACAAAATGGATGCCAAAGCTGGTAAATCTTCCTCAATCGACCAATCATCATTAATGGCGCGAGCTGCCTCTGTGACAATATACTCGTCTTTATCTTTAAGAAAATCGGATACTCGGGCACTCCGTAAACGTCTTAAAACCAATACGGCGGCAATTCTTAAACTCCGGTTTGGACTATGGGCCAATGCAGCAATAGGCTCAATCTCATTAATTCGGGAAAGTGCCAAAACTCCAGCATGCCTGATATAGATATCTTCATCACCATTCTCTGCAATCATATCAAGCAAGGGTTGAACCGCTTCCTTATAAGCAAGCCTTCCTAAGGCTTGAGCCGCATAAAACTGAACTCTCGGATTGTCGTTTTTCAACAATGGAAGTAATTGGGGGGCTGCTTTCGCATACCGTACATCACCTAAAATTTTACTGGCCTGTGCCACGATTTCCAAATCTCCATCAGTAAGCAATTCCATCAAAGGGGCAGCCTTGCCGTTATCCTTTCCTGCAAGTTGGCCGATACCCCAAATTCCATGGATTCGGGCAAATTGATTCGAATTATTCGTGATAACTTCTTGAAAAGCATCAAAGCCCTTGTTACCTCTTTTGACTAGTTCAAACTGTGCTTTTTGGCGGATTCTCATATCTTTATAAGACAGTAATTTCACCAATTCATTGATACTTTGTTTGTCATAATCCAAAGTCATCAAACGCTGTGTTTCCTCACGCTCGGCTTTTAAATCATCTTTATTCGAGGTCACATCCAATTTCCATACCCGGCCATAATTTTTCGTATCCCAACCATTGATCCAATCTGCCAGATACAAAGCCCCATCAGGTCCGAAACGAATTCCTGTAGGAAGCACTCCACTAAGTACATCTTGCTCTCCGTTCAATTCAAACGAAGCACCTTTAGGCTTTAACCCGAACGACCAAATATGGGAGCGACTCGGGGTTCCAACGAATTCAACCAAAAAGAATTTATTCAACCAATCTTTACCTAGCGCCGTACCAGGGTTGAACACCATACCTGTAGGACCATTATGAAAATTTTGGATGGGTGGAATAATATAGGCTGCTTGACCTTCCCAACGAGGCACAAATAACTTTTCATCCATCCATACATTATACCCATTATTTTTAGGGTCTGTATACTTACCGTATTGCCAATTAGACCTCCAACCGGCATCATGCCCCTCAACAATATGCACCAAACGCTCGCTCTCACCGCGGTGGTCGCCATCATTATCCGACGAGATAATATTACCATAGGCATCAAAAACGAATTCGTGTGTATTACGCAAACCTGCGGCAAAAACTTCAAAATCACTACCGTCAGGGTTCGCCCTTACGATGACACCTTGATTTGGGTACTTGTGCTGTATTCCATCTGGTGAGGTACCATTAAAACCGATATCACCGATACCCCAATAAATTTTACCATCGGGGCCTTCGATCGCCCCTGACATGCCATGTCCGCCAAAACCAATATGAACTGCATACCCATGCGATATGGAAGTTTTACTATCCAATACCTCATCGTCGTTCGTATCTGTTAATCGCCACATATCAGGACCTACGCCAACGAATACGTCTTCCTTTCGTACCAATAGTGCTCCAGCGACATCGGTAACTTCTTCGTTGAAATCACTCAAAATTCGTGTCGACTCATCGGCTATACCGTTGCCGTTTTTGTCTTCCAAACGCCATACCTCTTCTTTCTCTACAGCAAGGTCGTGCCAATCGTGCACCCCATCATTATTCAGATCGGATAGCCATTCGTTTTCCTCACTTTTTTCCGGGGCAAAAGTACTGCGGAGAAATGCGCGACGCTCTTCCAAAGATTGCAATGCAATGGAGGGGGTCATCCAATCCCTATGACCGCGAATATCGAATTCCGAGTTTTTTTGTCGATTGGTACGGGTCAGGTAAACCCTGCCCAAATCATCTATAGACATTGCTATGGGGTCGGGCGCCAATGAATCGGATGCCCATAAAGAAAGTTCTAGTCCTTCAGCTACCTGTGCGGCCACATTTTGGCGCGTTTCTTTGGCTCGCTGCAAGCCTATTACAGAATCTTCCCTTTTGACCAAAGGAATTTCTTTTGGTTTTTTAGGTTTGTCTTCACAGGAAATTGAAATAAAGAAAACGACTCCTAGAATAGTCAATAGCTTTACAATGCCGTAGTTTTTCATATTTTATTGGTTTGATCCAAGTTTGTTGTAATAGGTGTGATATGGAATTAATGTTGATGAAATGTGTCCGATACAAATTCTAAAACGGTTGGAAGTGCTTCTCGCCAGTACGTCCAACTATGTCGACCATCCCGTACCCGATATTCATGTGGAATCCCCTTTTTTGTCATTGCAATATGAACCAGGCTATTTCCTTCGTAAAGAAAATCATCATCGCCACAATCAATATACCAACGCACCGATTTAATATCCTCCACAGGTACACTTTCTATTAAACTAAGGGCATTGTGCCGGGCGAATTTTTCTTTTATTTCTTTATCGGAATACTTCTTATTGTCACGTTTAAGCCTTTCCTTAAAATCATCAATAGTCAAAGGCCCTATATAGGCACTCAAAGGGCAAGCTGACGAGAATAATTCTGGGTGGTGCAGCGCATACATAAAAGAACCGCCCCCTCCCATGGAGAGTCCGGCTACGGCACGATACCTTTTTTCACTCTTGATACGGTATTTCTTCTCGACGTAAGGCATAAACTCCTCAAAAAAGAAATCTTCATACCTCCAGTTTTCACCTTCGTTAAAATAACCACGTTGTCCCGTATTTGCATCGGGCATTATAATGACCATGGGAGTTGCCGTACCGTCTTTTATAGTATTATCTGTTAATCGTAATACCTCACCAAACTGCACCCATCCCGTTTGGTCATCTCCGGCGCCGTGCAATAAATAAAGGACCGGATAACTACGCTCGGAAGTTTCATAATCAGGCGGAAGATAAACAGCGTATTTTCTGTCGCCTTTTAAAATTTCACTGGTCATGGAAAGGTTGTCGTACACTTTTCCCGATTGAGAGAAAACGGTGAAGGATGTGCCCAAATAAAGTAGGGACAGCACAAAAAAATATTTCATAAAATGGTTCGATTATAACGGATTACAAGATAAGAAAAGGGTTGGGATTATTAATAGGGAATAAACAATCAATAGCTTACAGAAAAAAACAAACAAGAAATCTGCTTTTTAAACGTTATCATTTAGCATTAATCGGGTAAAACACCTACTAAATTACCTTGTATGAAAAAGTTTTCAATCGCAGGATTGCTCTTGATGGCAATACTCGGAATGAGCAGTTGCAATTATGATGATAGTGAAGATATTGATTTGCTCATACCAAAGGATGATACTCAAGAAACAACAGGAGCTTTAACTTTTGACCAAGCCAATACTCCTTAAAGAAATCAATTTTTAAGGGGAAAACAACCATTCTTCCGTCTTTAAAATAGTAAGAAGTCAAAGGGATGAACATGAGAACACCCCTTTTCTTAAGATATCTACCTATTTTCTACTACGATGCCTTTCTCTTGCCAATAAAGTATTTTTTAACAACATCGCAATTGTCATGGGCCCCACTCCACCAGGAACTGGTGTGATATAAGAAGCTTTTTTACTTACATTTTCGAAATCGACATCACCCGTTATATAGTACCCCTTCTCTTTCGTATCATCGGCTACTCGGGTAATACCCACATCAATAACTACCGCATCATCTTTAACCATTTCAGCCTTTAAAAAATGAGGAACACCCAATGCTGAGATAATAATATCGGCCTGCGATATGATTTGAGTAATATTCTTTGTTCGGCTATGTGTCAAAGTAACAGTCGAATTACCGGGAAAACCTTTACGGCCCATAAGAATACTCATGGGGCGACCAACGATATGGCTTCTACCGATGACCACAGTATGCTTGCCTTGGGTCTCTACACCATAACGCTCGATCAGTTCTAAAATACCAAAAGGCGTAGCAGGAATGAACGTACTCATGTCCAACGCCATTTTTCCGAAGTTGGTAGGATGAAATCCATCGACATCTTTATCGGGATCAACTGCCATGATTACTTTTTGGGTATCGATTTGTTCGGGTAAGGGAAGCTGAACGATAAAGCCGTCGATATCATCATTTTGATTGAGTTCCTCTATTTTCTTCAAGAGTTCCTGTTCGGAAGTAGTGCTCGGCATCTGTACCAAAGTCGACTCAAAACCGACGCGTTTGCACGACCTCACCTTACTTCCTACGTACGTAAGACTTGCACCGTCGCTGCCTACCAAAACTGCCGCCAAATGCGGAACCTTCTCTCCCCGTTCCCTCATTTTGGCAACCTCGGCCTTGATTTCTTCCTTAATCTCGTTCGAGACTTTTTTACCGTCTAGTAATTCCATTTATAAAATTTTCGGCTTATGCCTTTTTAATTTTCGAATCTTTGCCTTTTATCAACTTATTGCATTCCCTTCATGCCTCCCATCATTTGCATCATCTTTTTGCCACCGCCACCTTGCATCATTTTCATCATTTTACTCATTTGGTCAAATTGTTTCAACAATTGGTTGACCTCCTGCACGGTACGACCACTACCTTTGGCGATACGTTTTTTACGGCTAACATCTAATTTTGAAGGAGTCGAACGCTCATCGGGCGTCATCGAGTGAATTATGGCTTCTATATGCTTAAAGGCGTCATCATCTATATCCAATCCTTTTAAAGCTTTACCGGCACCAGGAATCATCCCCATCAAATCTTTCAGGTTGCCCATTTTTTTGATTTGTTGGATCTGGCTTAAAAAGTCATCAAAACCAAATTTATTCTTGGCAATTTTCTTTTGGATCTTTCGGGCCTCTTCTTCATCAAATTGATCTTGGGCACGTTCGACCAACGAAATCACATCGCCCATTCCCAAAATTCGATCGGCCATTCGTGATGGATGGAAAACATCAATGGCTTCCATTTTCTCACCTGTACCAATAAATTTTATAGGCTTGTCGACAACCGATTTTATCGATATGGCCGCACCACCGCGGGTATCACCATCTAACTTCGTCAAGATAACCCCGTCAAAATTCAAGACATCGTTAAATGCCTTGGCCGTGTTTACCGCATCTTGACCTGTCATAGAATCAACTACGAACAGAGTTTCCTGAGGTTTTATGGCACTGTGGATGTTCGAAATTTCATCCATCATCTTTTCATCGACAGCCAGACGACCTGCCGTATCAATGATGACTACGTTATATCCGCCAGCTTTAGCATGGGCCACCCCAGCCTTGGCAATAGCGATAGGGTCGCTGTTCTCGCGATCTGAATATACTTCGACCCCAATTTGTTCACCAACAATATGCAACTGGTCAATGGCCGCAGGACGATATACGTCACAAGCTACCAATAAGGGTTTTTTCGATTTTTTTGTTTTCAGAAAATTGGCGAGTTTCCCCGAAAAAGTCGTTTTACCCGAACCCTGTAATCCTGACATCAAAATGATGGAGGGATCACCCGAAAGATCGATACCTTCGGTTTCG
This sequence comes from Kriegella aquimaris, assembly GCF_900103215.1. Lineage (GTDB taxonomy): Bacteria > Bacteroidota > Bacteroidia > Flavobacteriales > Flavobacteriaceae > Kriegella > Kriegella aquimaris. The sequence continues at coordinate 131,977 of NZ_FNGV01000014.1, read as the reverse complement.
CCACCCATAAGTTCGGTAAGCTCGTCTTTCACAATCTTGACCATCAACTGCCCTGGTTGCAACGTAGTCAAAACATTCTGGCCCAAGGCTTTTTCCTTGACCCGATTTGTAAATTCTTTGGCTATTCTAAAGTTGACGTCTGCGTCGAGCAAGGCCCTACGGACCTCTTTAGTGGTCTCTGCAACGTTTATTTCTGTAATCTGGCCATGCCCTTTGAGTACGTGCAGTGCCTTGTCAAGCTTTTCACTTAAATTATCAAACATCGTCTTGCGTTCTTTTGAAGGAAAGCAAATTTACTAATAACAGCGGGAAAGATAGTCGTTAACAAGAAAAAAAAGAGCACCCATCTAGGATGGATGCCCTTTTCGGGGATGTGGGGCAAAAAAGGTGTTAATTCTTTTCAAAAGTCAAATAATCGGTATCACCACTACCGCCACTGACATGGTTAAGTTCAATCTTGCTTTGCGTGTATTTTACAATGTGCCAATCTTCGCTTAATTCTTCAAAATCATCTGGAGCATTGAATACGATGTTAAAATCAACATCATCGGCGTCATCGGCATCAGAAACGGCAATCGACCATGCTCCTGATAAGGCCGCATTGCCATCGGTGGCACCTAAAACACCATTAACATTGAATGTAAATCCATAACCGGTAAAGTTATCGGTATCGTCCTCATCGGTATCGAAGAAATACGATACGTGCCATTCTCCACTATTAATAATCGTTTTGATTTCGGCAATATCTTCGGCAGTAACCCGATCTTCTGTCGTGTCATCGTCTTTATCACAGGCCATAAACACGACCATGGCGAGAGACAGAGTAAATACTTTTAAAAAATGGAATTTCATGTTTTTGAATTTTAGTTATTTCATCTAAACCATAACGTTGAAACACCTAATATTATTTACCCCATTACTAATTATAACTTTTCCAAAATAAGATCATTGAAACCTCCCCAGTCATTTTGGTGTTTTAGCTCCAAACGATTATCCGATACTTCGGCTATATGATAATCGTTGCCCAAAGCGTAAAAATTGCTTTCCGTCCCAAAGGTGATAATCATTTCAAGTTTTTGTTCACTATTTCTATACACGAACCACCTGCCGCTATCGGCTTCCTGCTCGTTCGGATTTAGGACTGAAAGTTGTCCGTTCGGTTCAAAACTGAACATGTAACCATCATAAAGTTCGGTGGAGAAATTTTCGTTTTCTGCGAAATAAGCAACTTCCCAAAGCGATTTATTGAACAAGCCACGGATCATAACAACATCTTCGTCATCTTCGTCGTTGTCACAATTTCTTTCAAGTATTAGCTCATAATCGGTTCCTTCAATTTCAAATTTCAACCGATCATCTCTCAAATCAGCCAAAGGCCATTCAAAACTAACACCGGGCTCTTGCCCCATATTAATTGCCATAACTAAACGGCCTTGCGCATTGGTCGTAATCTCCCAACTACCATCTAAAATGTTATCGCCGCTGCTCAACGTTACCACACCTTCTGCCATAAAATTGAACTCATAGCCCAAAAGCCTTCTCATTTCTTCCCCGTCGTTCCTTACCTTTTTTATTATCCAACTACATTCACGCAATATCCCACGTAAAGTATCAGGTTCATCGGAGAACAGTTCACACGCTTTCTTCATGACAATTTTATTATCGTCACCCGAGTAAAGTTTGATTTTTCCATCCTCTATTTCATTGACATACCATTCAAGGTTAAAATCGACCAATACATCAAATTCAAGACTTAACAATACATTGTAGTTGGCAACCCTTGTTGCCCAAGTTCCTGTTATCCTGTTGCCCGCTCTATCGATTACGGTTACCTCTCCCGCTTCCGTAAAATTCATGGCATACTCGAAATATTGTTCTGTTTGGGTCTGGTTATCCCGTTCAACATCCCTAACCAACCAAGGACACTCCACTAAATACTCCTCTAGACGTTCTTGTGTAAAATCATCATCATTGTAATCATCGTCATCATCTTCATCACAGGCATTTTTTGCACTTTCTATTGCTGATGCCAATTCGGTATTGCTACTTACCTCAACTTCAGTTTCATCATAGAGCTCCAACACCACAGGAAAATCAATACTGACCAAGTCGTCGTCATCCAACCCGGCGAAAAAGCGTCGCCATTCCCTATCGCTGTTTACTACGATCTTACCTGTTTGCTGCTTATTCGTATTGAAGGTGAACAGCGAAATGGGATAAACAAAATCGATACATTCGATGTCATCATCATCACCGCCTTCTATACATTGTTCGGCAAGTGCCCGTAAATCTTCCATTCCATTGACAGAGATTTCAGTATAGTCTCCCATAGTTACGGTTATCGGAAAAAAGATATCCAAGATATTTTCATCTTCGTCAACTGCGTCAAAAGCCAACTCGATCAACTCAAGGTCTTCCATAGAATCTATTGCAAGCTCCAATCCATTGACATTCACCTTGTAGGGAAACTGAATATCAAAACAACTAGAACCATCAACGATATTATCATACGAACCGTCGTTCGAAACGGTTTGTTCAATCAACTTAGCCGTAGCGGAACTGGCCATAAGCGTCTCCTGTTCATTTACCGGATCTACTTCTTCATGCTCCTTTTGACAAGAACCTAGACTCAATGTCGATACAAGTAGGCTCGTATACATGACATAATTTAAAAACTTTTTCATAGCGATTTGGATTTACTTATTCTTCAACTTTGAAACAACCCACTTTAAAAATACCCTACTCCTAGTTTATTTTTTTTAAAATATCTTTGGTACAAAATCTACCTTTTGAATACCGAAAACAAAGATACCGTATGTGAGGAAGAAGTGTTCAGCACCATCTTTAAAGATAATTCTAAAACGGTGTTCAATTATATATATTATAAGTTCGGCAATGAGGAAAAAGCTTATGATGCCGTGCAGGAAGCCTTCGTAAAGCTCTGGGAAAATTGCGGAAAAGTATCCCCAAAAAAAGCCAAGTCATATGTTTACACAGTCGCCAACAACCTATATCTGAATATAATCAAAGCGGAAAAGGTACGCCTTAAATATGCTGACAAGAGCTTGAAGACGACCCATGAGTCTCCAGAGTTCTTGATGGAGGAAAAGCAATTCAAGGAAAAATTGGATAGGGCACTTGATGGTTTACCGGAAAACCAGCGAACCACCTTTCTGTTAAATCGTATAGACGGAAAGAAGTATGCCGAAATTGCGGAAATGGAGGGAGTAAGCGTGAAAGCAATAGAGAAAAGGATGCATTTGGCACTGAAATCATTGCGGGAGCAAATTGAAGGTATTTAATGGTAAAAATTTGGAGCTCAATCTCCTACGGTGCTAAAAATTAAAATAAAGAAGTAGGGTTTTTTTATAACAAACTGTTATTAAGGTACAAAGCTAAAAAATATGCAGGAGAATTACTTGGCGAAATGGCTGAACAATGAACTTACCGAGACGGAATTGTCGGAATTTAAAAAGTCCGATACGTACGCTTCTTACCAAAGAATAGCTGAGGCTTCTACCCATCTAGAAGCTCCCGAATTCGATATCGAAGGTTCGTTAATGGCCATAAAAAACCAGCAAATTCTCAATGAGCCCAAAGTCGTTCGGCTCCATCCTTTTAAGAAATTTTTGCGGGTAGCCGCGGCCGTTGTCATTCTTATTACCGGTTCTTATTTCTATTTAAATTCTTTAGAAGATACCGTTGTTACACAGTATGCCGAAAGTAAAGAAGTTTTGTTACCCGATAATTCTCAAATAACGTTGAATGCCGCTTCAGAAATTTCGTATGATTCCAAAAACTGGAACAAGAAACGGAGTATTAAGCTAAACGGCGAAGCTTTTTTTAAAGTTGCCAAAGGCAAGCGCTTTACGGTAGCCACAGAAGATGGCATTGTTGCCGTTCTGGGTACACAATTTAACGTAGCGAACAGAAAAGGTTTTTTCGAAGTCACCTGTTTCGAGGGGCTGGTCAGTGTAACGTTCAATGGTATAGAAACAAAATTGCCTGCAGGCAATTCTTTTATAGCTATTAACGGAACAATAATGGAGAATACAGTTGCCGATACCGAGCCTTCTTGGATGAACAACGAAAGTACTTTTAAGAGCATTCCCCTAAAATATGTTTTGTTAGAATTTGAGCGACAGCATAATATTACCGTTGAGACCAAAAACATTAACACCGATCAGTTATTTACCGGCACTTTTAGTAATACCGATACCGAATTGGCCGTTCAGAGTATTAGCGTTCCTTTCCGAATAAAGTTTAAATTTGAGGGGAATAAAGTGCTATTCTATGCTGAAAACACTCCGTAAGCGTGTTCTTCCTTTTCTTTGCCCCATGCTATTTTTCATTTCATCAATAGCCCAGGCACAAGAAAATACGGCCACCACCTACCTCAGCTCATATATACAACTACTTGAACAGGATTTTGATGTAAAGTTCTCGTACATTGATGATGATCTTAGGACCATTCAAATAACCATACCGAAATCTTCGAAGCTTTCCGAAATTTTAGAGGATATTCGAGACCAGACTCAAATTGAAATTCAAAAGCTGAGCGAACGATATTATACACTCAAAAAAACTACAACTGTTCATATTTGTGCAATTATACTGGATAATTTCGAAAACAATACCGTCGCAGGTGCCACAGTTGAAGTATTGCAAAGTAACGTAGCATCAGTCACTGATTTGGATGGTAAATTCTCGTTCGCCAATGTTCCAAGGTCTGCAACCATACAGATACGTCATATTGGATACAAAACACTGTTTGTCAATGTCGAAGATTTGCTGGCACCCAATTGCCCTACGCTATTATTGGCAGTCAACTATCAGCTGTTGGACGAGGTAGTCGTCTACAAATTTTTAACAACGGGCCTAACAAAAGAATTGGATGCCAGCGTCACAATGAATACTAAAGAATTCGGACTTTTACCCGGGTTAACGGAACCCGATGTTCTACAGACCGTACAAGCACTACCAGGTATTAAAAGTATAGACGAAACGGTTTCCGATATAAATATAAGAGGAGGCACCAACGATCAGAATCTAATATTGTGGGATGGAATCAAAATGTATCAATCAGGTCACTTTTTTGGTCTGATCTCGGCTTTCAATCCCTATCTTACCGATAAGGTCGTTCTTGTCAAAAATGGCACCAGCGCCCAATACGGCGACGGTGTGAGCGGTATTATAAGCATGCAAACAGCAAACCAAATCAACGCTGAATTCACAGGTGGTGGTGGCTTTAACCTTATTGGAGGTGATGTCTATGGTCAATTTCCGTTATCGGAAAAATTGGCCCTTCAATTTTCCGCACGTCGTTCCCTGACCGATTTCTTTAATACGCCCACTTACAATCAATTTTTTGAAAGGGCATTTCAAGACAGTGAAGTTTCGGAGAACAGCTATACATCAGCTATTACAAAGGAAGAAGATTTCTATTTCTACGATTTTAGTGCAAAATTGTTGTACGACATCACCGCCAAACAAAAATTTCGTTTTAGCCTAATCAACATTAATAACGATTTGAATTATACCGAAACAGACACTGGGGCAGAGCGTACATCCAATAGCGAACTAAATCAGAGTAATCTCTCTTTCGGGGGAAGTCTCGAAAGTCAATGGACTCCAAAATTCTCGACCCATTTGAACATTTATTACACAAGTTATATGCTCAATGCCTTGAGTAACACGTCCAGCGAACAACAACAGCTATTCCAGAACAATGAGGTTCTTGAGACTTCAATCAAATTAAACACGCATTATACGTTGAGCAACACATTGAGTTGGCTTAATGGATATCAATTGAGTGAAACCGGCATTATCAATGCCACCAATGTCACCCAGCCTCCGTTTAAAAGTGATGTAAAAGGAGTAATGCGCACCTATGCCCTATATTCAGAATTGACCTTCACCCCGAAAAATAAAAAATGGTTCGCCCGTGGTGGTGCCCGTTTGAACTATTTAGAAAATATTGCGACTTACCACGAATTCATTATCGAACCTAGATTGAACATTAATTATTCTTTCACAGAAAACATAAAGGCTGAATTCATGGGTGAGTTTAAAAGTCAGGCCACGAATCAAGTTGTAGATCTCGAACAGAATTTCCTTGGTATTGAAAAACGAAGGTGGATTCTCTCTGATGGGGAAGCGCTGCCCATAACCAAGAGTAAGCAAGGATCGGCCGGCATCAATTACGACCACGAAAACCTATATATTGGTGTGGAAGGATTTTACAAAGAAGTCACAGGTATTAGTACGGCCACCCAAGGATTTCAAAACCAGAATCAGTTTAATGGAGAATTGGGCAAATACGATGTAAAGGGCATCGAGTTCTTGATTAATAAAAAATCGACCGATTACAGCACATGGCTCAGCTACACTTACAACCAGAACAACTATACTTTTAATGAAACAACACCGCGTACTTTTCCGAATAACTTAGATGTTCGACACAGCATTACCTTGGCCGGAAACTATACTTTCAATCGTTTGAAATTTAGCATGGGGCTGAACTATAGAACGGGCAAACCCTTTACTGAACCTCAATCAGATGACCCCATCGATGCAACTTTTTTTCCATATCGAATCAATTATGCGAGTGCTAACAGTAGTCGATTGCCCGAATATTTCAGGGCAGACGTTTCAGCTGTTTATAATTTCTCTATAAATTCTGGAATAAAAGCTTCCATCGGTCTTTCGGTATTGAATTTTACCGACCGGAAGAATACATTGAACACCTATTACAGACTGAACGAAAACGATGAGATTGAAACGGTGAAAAGTGTTTCCTTGGGTTTAACACCAAATGCCAGTTTCAGAATAAATTTTTAGAGGAAGCCGAAAACGTGGAAGACTGAAAATCAAAATTCAACATACGCTGAATAATGTCATATAACTGAGGGAAGTCTTTTGAGAAAACTGTTGGTGTTTCAACAAAATTCTCGACTGTGACCGAAAAAAACTCTTGCAAATTGGTCATCCCATATTCACGGAAATATTGCGACGACGACAATTGTTCTACAAAAGACGCGTCTAAAAAAAGTTCTTTTATCTTTTTTAGGCCGACCCTAAACTTTCGTGCCTCCCAAGAGCTCTTCTTTATCATTTCAAAGCTCAGCGCATGCGCAAATTCATGTATGGCCAGATTTATATTATCGTCAGGTATCGCAAACCCCTCCCGTATTTTTTCTGCTGAAAATATAACCGTTTTGAAATGAGGACTGTACTCTCCAAGATGATGTCGTCTTTTGATTCGGGAATAGTACTGTGACGGGTAGACCAAAATTCGCAACAACGACCGCGTCATTTTATAATCCTTTAAACCTAACGTCATCAATACTGCGGCAGCGCTTAGAATGAGCCTAAGTTCTTCTTTGTCGGTGACATTGCCATAGAAAACGAATTTTTTTCTACTTCTGAACCATACAATTCTTTGCTCACATTTTGCTCTCAGTTCTTGTGCGAGTTTGCCATAAATGGGAAAATTTTCAGTCAATAAAAGTCTTTCGCTCGTCGACAGCGGTTTTAGTTTTATAAAGGGATTCAAATGGTAGAGACCTATGGCACAGTACAGCATATAGAGCACATGGCCAAGAATATATACTATGGCCAAAATACCAAAAATATCAGCTGTCAACATACGCAGGGTTTAGGTTTCAGAACATCTTCAAAAGCAATGTAAACTAAAACTTGTCATACCTAAAACTGAAGTACTACGGAAAAATTGTTCCGTTTTTGATAGAACCGAGCTATTATCTACATTCGATCAGGTACTTCTATACCCAAAAGTTTGAATGCAGATTGCACGACTTCCCCAACCTTTTTGGACAACTGAACCCGCAAAACTTTCTTATCTTGGTTCAATTCGCCCAAAATGGAAACTTGTTGATAGAACGAGTTGAATTCTTTAACTAAGTCGTAGGTATAATTCGCGAGCAATGCCGGACTGTAATTCTCGGCGGCCAGTTGAATGGTTTCAGGAAAAAGTTGAAGCTGCTTGATCAATTCCTTTTCCTTTTCATGCAACCTCAGCGATTTCAGGCTTTCAATATCAAACTCTTGTTCTCCCGCTTCTGCTTTTCTTAAAATCGATTGAATTCTAGCATAGGTATATTGGATAAACGGACCTGTATTCCCTTGAAAATCTACCGATTCTTCTGGATTAAACAAAATTCGCTTTTTAGGATCCACTTTTAAGATATAATATTTCAATGCTCCTAGCCCGATCATTTGGTATAGACCCAGTTTTTCGGTTTCCGAATAACCTTCCAATTTACCGAGTTCTTCTGAAATATTGGCGGCGGTGGTCGTCATGTCTTCCATCAAATCATCGGCATCAACTACCGTCCCCTCCCTACTTTTCATTTTTCCACTTGGCAAATCTACCATTCCATAGCTCAGATGGTAAAGGCTATCTGCCCACGAAAATCCGAGTTTCTTAAGGATAAGAAAGAGTACCTTAAAATGGTAATCTTGTTCGTTGCCCACAGTGTATACCATACCGCCTATATCGGTATAATCTTTGGCCCGTTGAATGGCCGTACCAATATCTTGGGTCATATAAACCGCGGTACCATCGGAACGGAGTACAATTTTTTCATCAAGGCCCTCATCGGTAAGATCGATCCATACGCTACCATCGTCCTTTTTATAGAAAATTCCTTTTTCGAGTCCGTCAGCAACAACATCCTTACCTAAAAGATACGTATCACTTTCGTAATACAATTTATCGAAATCGACGCCCAAATTGTTGTAGGTCACATCAAAGCCATCATAGACCCATTGGTTCATTTTTTTCCATAAAGCGACCACTTCGGTATTGCCAGCTTCCCATTTTCTGAGCATTTCTTTTGCACTTTCAAAAATTTCAACAACTTGCTCTATATGCTTTAAACAAATCTGAATGATTTTCTTTTCTTCTTTATTCGAAAGATTCTTTATATTTCCTTCTATAAAATTGAATTTTTTGGAAATACCTCTAAATCTAGATTTAAGTTCTAAGATTTCTTGATCCTGTTTGCTGTTTTCGGTTAAGGTAAAATCTGAAATATAATTATCCTTAGTCTTTAACTCAGATGGATTCATATCCAATTCAACGGATAAGTATTCAGTCATAGCACTTTGGAAAGCCTTTTGCAATCTTAATAAATTAGGGTTCTCATGATTTATAAAATCCCATTTCCCACTTATTTTTGCTTCCTCAACAAGCTCTTTAAATTCAATTTGGGCATTCTCACTTATTTTTTTTAATTGTCTTTTGTATTCTTTATTATATTGAACATAATAATAGCCGACAAACTTATCTCCCTTTGTTAAATGAGGATTTAGGGTTGTATTGGGAGTCTCTCTCTTATCATCATTTCCTATTGGAGCAAAACGTTGCCAAGCCAACATACTTTTACAAATATGTATACCCCTATCATTGACAATTTGGGTTTTGTATACTTTTTTTCCCGAAGCCTTTAAGATTTCGGCTACCGAATAACCCAATAAAATATTTCTGATATGGCCCAAATGCAGGGGCTTATTGGTATTGGGCGAAGAATACTCAACGAGAATGGCCTCACTGCTTGCATTCGTGACATAACCATAATCGGCACGGTCTTTTATCCCATTAAAAAAATCAAGATAAAACGAATCATCAATAACGATATTCAAAAATCCCTTAACTACATTAAAACTAGAAACGGCGTCGACCGTTTTTTCTAAATACGTGCCAATTTGCTGCCCAATCTGAACTGGGTTTCCTTTTACGTATCGAAGCATAGGAAAAACCACCACCGTAATGTCTCCTTCAAAATCTTTACGTGTGGGTTGAAATTCAACTTCAGGCAATTCAACCTCGTATGTTGATTTTACGGCTTCTTTAATAGTATTTCTTAAGACTTCCTTCAAATTCATCAATCACGATATTTAAGGCTGCAAAACTACGTATTTTAACGGAACATTTTTTTGAAAATTCAATAAATACGGGAGTATCCAAAATAATCAAGAAAACCATTTGAGCAAAGAATATATCTTTTGCCGTCTCCATATTCCCATGTGTTTTGACTAACTTTATAATCATCTTTCGAAAAAGAAGCCAATGCTCCTAAACGTATCCTATACCGACAAATCGATTACCCGTAAAGTCGATGCTGAAGTGGGCAAGCCCTTTACTTTAAAAGAACGTTGGGCAATGAAAGGTATCGGATCACCAAAACTATTCATTTCTGAAACAAGTGTAGAGATTCGAAATCTGTTGATTCTTGACAATAATACGGATAGTTGCAATATTGAATTGAGACCCAAAGGTATCATTGTACGCTTTCGCTCGCTGTTAGAAACCTTTGCTTTGGTGATACCCTATTATAAACTTTCTATTTACAAGGGCAATCTCGCAACTTACGGAGTCTATAAAGATCATTATTTCATAAGGGTGCAAGCAGACACAAAAGCAGTTCAAAAATTCTTTAAAAAAATGCTTGACCACAAAGCAGATAATACGCCTACCTCAATCGAAGACTTATGAAAATATTATTGACAGGCGCCAACGGCTATATTGGTATGCGCCTATTGCCCCAATTACTAGAATTAGGCCATACGGTAGTTTGTCTTGTTCGTGATAGCAATCGATTTTCCATTGACGGAGAAACCAAAAAAAAAGTCGAGATTATTGAAGTTGATTTTTTACAGGAATTCCAAACCAATTTGATTCCAAAAGACATTGAAATAGCCTATTACCTTATTCATTCTATGAGTTCTTCGACCAGCGATTTTGATGAAAAGGAGGCCCAATCAGCTGAATTATTCAATAGATATATGGGGGAAACAAAGGTCGAACAGGTCATTTATTTAAGTGGCATTATAAATGACGAAAAATTATCAAAGCATTTAAACTCCCGTAAAAATGTCGAGAACATTCTGTACCAAGGAAATTTCAACCTTACTGTTCTTCGGGCAGGGATTATAGTCGGATCGGGCAGTTCTTCATTTGAAATCATTCGTGATCTATGCGAAAAACTGCCTTTTATGATTACCCCAAAATGGGTGTTGACCAAAACCCAACCCATCGCTATTCGTGATATTATAGAATTTCTAATCGGTGTAATAGGTAATAAAGAGACGTATGGTGACTCGTTCGATATTGGGGGTCCAGATGTCTTAACCTACAAAGAAATGCTACAGCAGTACGCCAAGGCACGAGGCTTCACCAATCGTATTCTTACCGTGCCCATAATGACGCCAAAGCTTTCCTCATATTGGTTGTACTTTGTAACATCGACATCTTATAAGTTGGCTATAAACCTTGTCGATAGTATGAAGATGGAAGTTGTTGCCAGAGACCGTCGATTACAAGATTTATTAGGCATCAAAACGCACACCTACACCGAGGCCATTGACATGGCTTTTAAAAAAATTGAACAAAATTTAGTCTTGAGCAGTTGGAAAGATAGTATGGTGAGCGGACGTTTTAAGAAAAATCTTGAAAAGTATATTCAAGTTCCTAAATATGGTGTCTTAAAAGATGAGAAAAAAATAAAAGTCGAAGATGCTGACAAAGTGTTGGAGAATATCTGGAAAATTGGAGGCAAGAACGGCTGGTACTATGCAAATTGGCTTTGGAAAATACGTGGGGTTCTAGACAAGTTTAACGGAGGTGTTGGCCTAAGAAGAGGCCGCACGCATCCCAACCGCATTTACGCAGGAGATTCACTCGATTTCTGGCGAGTTTTACTAGCTGACAAAAAGAAAAAGCGTCTACTTCTATTTGCTGAGATGCGTTTACCAGGGGAAGCTTGGCTAGAGTTTAAAATTGATGAGGATAATATCTTGCACCAGACCGCTACCTTTAGACCGAAAGGATTATGGGGGCGATTGTATTGGTACAGCATACTCCCTTTCCATTATTTTATCTTTGGAGGAATGATTCGCAATATTGCAAAAACCTAAAACGAGCATTTATCGAAAACATCGATTTCATTAAAAAAAACAAACTGCTTTCTATCGCTGTGGGAATCATATTTCTCTTTTCCCTTATCACAGTTGCCGCCACCGAAGAAAGCTATCGAGCCATTGAATATGCATCGCTATGGGTTCGTAACTATTTCGGCTTTTTTTATCTCTATTTAGGCTTGGGATGTGTGTTACTTCTTCTTGGTATTGCCCTATCGCCTTTTGGAAAGATCAAATTGGGAAAAAAAGACCAAAAGCCGGAACATTCCCTATGGGCCTGGACGGCCATGCTCTACAGTGCCGGCATGGGGGCGGGAATTTTGCTGCGAGCCGTTCAAGAACCTGTTTTCATGCAACAATTCCCGCCATACCCGTCAAACCTAGAACCTGAAGTATTGGCACTGCAATTCACATTTTACCAATGGGGTTTTACCGCATGGGCGTTTTACGGCCTCTTCGCAATGGTAGTCGGTTATGCTCTTTTTGTAAAGAAAAAGAAAGTATTGGTTAGCGCAACTATTGAAGATTCCATTACAGGTAAAATTGCAAGAAACGGAATAGATGTAATGACCATCATCACTACTGTAGTGGGGTTGATTGCCGCAATAGGTTTGGGCACCACACAAATCAACGGGGGGCTGAACCATTTATTCGAAAAAGAGTTTGGATTGGGCACAACGCTATTCTTAGCCCTTTTAATTTCCGCCATCGCTTTCTATTCAGCTTGGCAAGGTGTAAACAAAGGCATAAAGATTATCTCAAAATTTAATATTCTGATTACCCTATTAGTGCTGCTCTACGTGTTTTTCACAAGTGATATGGTCTTCATATTAAGTTCGTTCGTTTCTTCGACATTTTACTACTTGATCAACTTTATTCCTTTGAGCCTTGCTTATGGAGGTTTTGACCCCGGAATCGATTTTCTGACCGACTGGACTTTTTATTATTGGGCCTTTTGGCTCGCGTGGGCACCTTTCACAGGAATCTTTATTGCCCGAATTTCGAAAGGAAGAACATTGCGACAACTCTTACTTGGGGTATTGCTCATACCATCTTTTGGAACCTTTTTTTGGTTCTCGGTTTTTGGGGCATCGGCATTTCAACTAATCGAGGGTTGGGGTGCCTATAGCAATGAATTCGGAAATGTATTTTCATCTATTTTTGTGTTTTTTGAAAATTACCCCTTGGCCATGCTACTCAATTTCACGACTATTTTTCTTTTGATAAGTTTCCTGGTTACCTCGGTTGATTCCGCAGTATTTGTACTCAGTATGTTCACGGATAAAGGAAAAAAGAACCCTAGCAAAAAGCATCGTTTGATCTGGTCGGTTTTTATTCTATTGGCTACCGTGGCACTAATACTTTTGGGCAATGCCAAACCTGATATCGATGTGTTGACGGCCGCTCAAAAACTATTGATAGTCACATCGTTACCCTTTGCTTTTTTTATGGTAGCGATGACGGTGATTTTCTTGAAAAAAGACTTAAGAAAACCAATGTAATTAAAAGATTGCTTTAACTAAAGCGCCGGCAATTAATATAACAAAGCTGTTCTTAATTAATTATACTAGCTAAACATATGAAAGTTGACAAGAAAGCGAGTTGTTAAATTTCCTAACTGTCTCTTAAAGAAGAAAACTTCCGCCTATAAAATGGTTATATTGCCCCTCCTATTTACCTAACAAAGGTTTGATACAAAAAAACGTTTTGCTTGATGGAAAAACAAATAGCCACCTATAATAAGATTTCGGCTTTCGATGCTATCAAAATCGAACCCTTTGACACCAACAAGCGTTATACAAAACCCCATCGCCACAACAAATATCTAGAACTCGTATATTTTCAAAAAGGTCAGGGTTTCCATTATATGGATGAGAAATGTCACGCCATAACTCCGCCCACTTTCTATTTTATTTGGAAAGAACAGGTGCACCATTGGGAAATTAATACGATGCCAGAGGGTTATGTAATTATAATAAAAGAAGAGTTTCTTGAAAAAAGTTTTGACAAGAGCCTTGCCCTACTTTTAACAAAGTTACACGACCTGCAGGTCACAAAGGTTCCCGAAGATGCTTCTATAGATGCTTTATTCGAAATACTTTGTCGTGAAAAAAAAATCAACTCCCCGGTTCAAAAGGAAATACTCGAAGGCAGCTTAAAGGCTCTCTTGGCCAAAATCATTTCCTATTCCGAGGGAGCCATCAATCAATCGGTTGATCTGGTTACAAAATTCACTGAACTCTTGGAAGACCAACCCAAAAACAATGTCGGCTTCTATGCAGAATGCCTCAATACTACGGCGCAGAACCTCAACTCGTTATGCAAAAAACGGCTTTCAAAAACGGCTTCGGAAGTCATTGCATCCCATATGATTCAAGAGACAAAAAGACTACTACTTTATACAGACCTTTCGGTTGCGGAGATTTCATTTAATCTCGATTTTAAAGATGCTTCCCATTTTATAAAATATTTCAAAAGACAAGTAGGACAAACACCGCTACAATTTAAAAAAGAAGCCATTTTATAAGTACCATTAATTTTGCAAATAGACCATTTTCGAGCGTTCAAAGGGGTTATGTTTGCAGTATAATTCAAAAACATAGTACTTTGAAGTTAAAATACGTTAGCAGTTTATTTCTTTTGTTTGTAGCCCATCTTACTTTCGGTCAACTTACCGGAAAAATTGTAGATAGTGCAGATGGTTCGCCTCTTGAATATGCAACAGCGGCAGTTTACAATCAACAAGATAGCACTGTAGTAACCGGTGTAATTACAGACGCCAAAGGTTATTTCTCCATCGACAATATTAAAAAAGGCAAGTATTATTTGGAAGCCTCTTTTATCGGGTTTCAAAAGGAAACCATTTCCGACATCCAAATTCAAAATAGAAATACGGTGAATGATTTGGGGACTATTTCTTTAAAAATTGGCCAGAACCAACTTAGTGAAGTGGTTGTTCAGGGCGAACGTTCGACGGTTATTCATAAAATAGACCGTCAAGTTTTTGACACCAAGAAGTTTCAAAGCAGTCAAGGGGGAAATGCCGTTGATATTGTAAAGAACATACCATCGGTAACTGTTGACGGGCAAGGAGAAATTAGCGTAAGAGGCAGTAAAGGCTTTGCCGTATTGATAAATGGAAAACCTACACAAGGCGATGCTACCGCTATATTAGCACAGTTACCCGCTAACGCATTACAATCGGTAGAATTAATTACGGCCCCATCTGCCAAATATGACCCGGAAGGGAAAGGTGGCATCATCAATATTATCACAAAAAAAGGAGCTACAAACGGCACATATGCCCAAGTGAATGTTCGAGGCGGACTTCCTTCTATAGAGTCTTACGACACTCAAGAGGCTGCCCAAAGATATGGGATAGATGCAACCCTGAACAAAAGAACCGATAAATGGAATTTCTCCCTCGGTGCCAGTTACCAACGTAATGATAAGACCGGAAGAAGGGAAGGAGAAGTTTTTGTCATCAATCAACCAGAAAACAAGCAAACCTTTCTGCCATCTGATGGTGAACGCAGTTTTGATGACATTAGCTACAACGGAAGATTTAATGTAGATTTCACTCCTAATGATGCAGATACCTATTCTTTAGGATTTTACGGAGGAAAACATTCGGTAGACCGATTGGCGGATATCAATTATTTTGATAATCACGCAATTTCTCCAATAGGCAGCAATACCAGGGAATATACTTTTCAATATTACAACCACAACTTAAGAACACGAAAAGGAGACTTCGGATTGGGCAGTTTTGATTATTCACATAAATTCAAAAACGATTCAAAGTTATCTACATCGTTTTTATATGAATATACTTTTTTAGGAGGCCCTACTTATAATGACAACCTCGGGCTTACCGATCGGAATATCGTTTACCAGCAAGAGTACAACACAAACGACAACCCTTTAAGCGGATATCGTTTAAATATAGATTATCAATGGAAACCGCTGTCCATAGGAACCTTGGAAACAGGGTATCAATTTAGGGCCTTAGATCATACTGGTGAATTTGTATATGAACGTGACGGCGTACTTGTTCCTGAATTTTCTAGTGACATAAGTCTTGAACGTATATTGCATTCCGGTTACGCCCAACTGACCGGTGCCAAGGATAAGTGGGACTACGCCGGGGGTTTACGATTAGAATCAATGAATCGCACCTATAAAGAAGATTTAAAAACACCGGACCCGGAACAAACCTATGAATACGATTTTGTGAAATTATTCCCGTCTGCTTCTATGCAATATGCAGTTAATGAAACATCAAAAATCAAAGCCGCCTACAGCAAAAGGGTCGAACGAACGACAACACTTAAAATGAACAGTTTTGCAGAACGGGAGCATTCAGAGGTTTTTGAACAAGGAGACAATCAATTAAGGCCCGAATTTATCGATTTGGTCGAACTTGGAATTGTCAAAAATTTCAAAGGTGGCAACTCTTTAAGCGCAACAGCATATTACAGACATGTAGACAATGTAATAAACCGTGTGAACACGCTGGCTTATGAAGCCAATGGGGCAGTGTTAGATAGCATTATTAATAGGGTCTATTCCAATGTAGGAAAAAGCAATGCTATAGGATTGGAAGTGGGTGCTCAAATAAAACCTACTAAAAATTGGTCCAATTATATCGGAGCAAATGTGTATTCCTATGATATTGATGGCACTTTCGTCTTCAGACACCGAGATGGTATCACTAGAAATTATGATGTTAATAGTAGTGCCACAGTCTATTCTTTCAATGTGAATTCTACTTACTCATTCTGGGAAAATGCATCGGTACAGTTTACATTTAATTACCTCTCGGATACAAACACAGCTCAAGGTGAAGATTCTAGATTTTACACCCCGAATCTTACGTTTCGAAAAACATTTCTCGATAATAGATTAACGGCCACCCTACAATGGCAAAATATTGATATGGGGCTTTTAAAAACGAATGAGCAGCGCATAACAACTTTTAAGACCAATGAATTTTATACCACTACCAATTATAGGTATGAAGTAGATATGGTATCGATTAACTTATCGTACCTATTCAATACAACGAAGAACAAATCTAAGTTTATCGATAGCGAGTTCGGTAAAAAAGAGTTCTAAGGCCCCACCAAATAAAGACTGCCATTAATACCATAAAATAAATGGTCGATGTCACACTTTTTATAAGCGTGAATATATTGGTTCGCATTACGGCTGTGCCGGAAAGCTCGGGATAATTCAATAATAAATTTAGAATTCCGATATTCTCGGCATAGTCTGCAACAGCTGCCACAAGGGGCAGTATGCAGAAATATAAGAGAGGACTTTCAAACTTGTCCAATTTCCTTAGAAAATAAACCAAAAGCAGTGAGTAGCTAAATCCGAAAAGAAAGGGATAGATCATATCAAGTGGAAGCTGATAAAAAAGATAACACTCCCTTCCCTTTAAACCCAATGAACCAAATAATTGTTCTACATATGCCAAATCATATCCTGTAGGCATCATATCTAAAATACGTAGCCCGTCGGCGTAGCTCGCCACCTTTGGTATGGTTACCGTTAACATCACCAAATAAACAAGACTGGTTACTATAAAAAGAAACAATACGGTCTTACCGTTACTTTTTTTGAGCAAATAACTTTTAATATCCATTCCCTAATTCTTTTTACAAAGGAAGGATGATTGAAGAAATAGTGCATTAACAAATGATAAAAAGCAATTTAGCTTTCCTTCCTTAAGCGACTTAACGATACATTGGTTATGCCCAGATAGGATGCTATCATAGGATGAGGCACCTGATTTTCCAACATTGAGAAGTCTTTGCGAAACTGCTGTAATCTTTCCTTGGCCGTCCATGAAGCCATTCTTATTTCCTTGAGCACTTTATTCTGAAGCTCTATTCGGAGTACTGAGTTCCCGAAATTTCGTATCTCTAGATTATCGATCATAAGCGCTTCAAATTCCGCAGCTCTAAAACGAATCAATCTACAGTCGGTGACTGCATCACAAAAAAGTAAAGACCTTTGGTTATTCGTACGGGTCACATAGGGAGGTAAAACCGTATTATCCTCAAAAAAAGAAAGAGTGACCTCAGTCCCCTCCGTATTATGTAGGTATGTTCTGGCGATGCCATTTAACAAGATATATTCATAATCATCGGAAGTATTCCGACAAAAAAGAAATGCGCCTTTTTCCAAAAAAAACTCGTGCCCTAAATTTGCCAAATCGTTGCGGGCGCCTAATGACAAATGAGGTGCATATTTGCCTACGGCACGATCCAACGCTTCACGGTTCATAGTACAAAATTCATTTTTAGTAATTTTTTAAATTACCCTTTATTTCGAGAACAACTAACTCCTTTTCGGCAAAAACACCTCAGCCATCATACACCGGGCACTACCACCCCCACAGGTCTCGATGGTTTCCAAAGAACTATGGACAATTTCACAATGCTTTTCGATTTGCCGAATTTGAGAACTGGTAAGACTATGGTAGGCCGCTGAACTCATTACCAAAAATCGCTTGTCATTATCACCAAAAACCTGTAGCATATTGCCGGCAAAATGATGCATTTGTGCTTCGGAAATCGCAATGATTTCTTTGCCATCTTTCTTCAAGTGATCAAGAACATTCTTACGTTCCTTTTTATCATCTATGGAATCGAGGCAAATTACGGCAAATTGTTCCGCTAGACACATCATAACATTGGTGTGATAGATAGGCAAACGTTTCCCATCCACCGATTGATTTGCCGTAAACAAGACTGGAAAATACTCAAAATCTTCGCAGAATTCGATAAATAATTCTTCGTCTGCACGTTCAGATAGGGCGCAATACGCTTTTTCGTTTTCTCGGTCTAACAGAATACTACCGGTACCCTCTAGAAAGACATCAGCTTCCTCTGCCGAAGTATAATCTACAATGTTTTCAATAAGAAATCCATGTTCTTCCATTGTATCCAGAATATCTTCCCTACGCTCATTTCTTCTATTTTCAGCGAACATGGGGTAAAGAACTACGGTTCCATCGGCGTGAAAAGAAATCCAGTTATTGGGGAAAATAGAATCTGGGGTATCGGGAAATTTGGTATCATCGACAATAATAATGTTTACCCCTTTACTGCGAAGAACAGTAACAAAATCATCAAACTCAACTTGTGCCTTGGCATTTATTGCTTGATTCTGGATTTCAAGATCCTCCATAAAATAATTGTTCACCGCAGTCTGTTCGTTCATTCGAAAACTGACCGGACGAATCATTAGAATCGTATTGGTAATTTGCATCAAATTATTTTTTGAATTTTCGTATTCATCACTATTTACATTAGCTCAATACACTCCCTTGTCAAAGGCAAGGTACTACAGCGAAGCAACCCCTCTTGCTTTGCAATTTCGGCATAAGGAATTTCCTCTACCGTAAAACCTTGGGTTCTGAGCCAATTGTTGAGCCTTGTAAAACCACGTTCGGAAACAACAACATCGGGTGATATCGAAAATACATTACTGAACATTTGATACATTTCATCCGCTGTAATTTCGAAAATATTCTCCCTTCCAAAGAAATCAACGAGCCATTGGTATTCTTCTTCAATCAAGAAACCATTTTTATGCAAAATCGCTTTTCCTCTACCCAAGGGCTGAAAACAACAGTCTAAATGTAACGCATTCTCTTTGGCGTTGGTATTACTTTTTCTAAGTTCAAAAGACTTGACCTTTTTATGAGGAAATAATTCAGCAATGTACTTAACGGCCTCCTTATTGGTACGTGCTGTAATGTAGTCGGCATAATCATCTGCCGTGTACGTGCCTATGAAGATATAATCGTTCCAAGGCATTACATCGCCTCCTTCAACATGTACTTCTTTGGGGGGGTGAAGAATATCATCTTCAGGAATCTTGTCCAACACATGAAGAATGGCCTCAATTTCCTTTTCCCTATCCGGAAGGATATTAGCCAATATCAATTTATCCTCTATAACAAAAGCAATGTCCCTAGAAAATATCTGGTTACAGTTCAATAACACTTCCGGGCGAAAAACCCTAACCCCGTATTTTTTAAAAACCGCGGCGAAAGCCTCCATTTCCTTTACCATATCAGCCTCGACCGGATATGTTCCGTTTAAAATGTGCTCTAATGATTTCGGATCATACGCCTCCTCGGGTGTTGGGGTCGCCCCACAACTAACTGCAGTACCTAAAAGCACCGCCTTTAAACGTGACGTCTCATCAGTGATGTGTAGTTGCAGCATAATACTCAATTTTAGGTAAAGATAGGGTATACTATCAGGGTAAAAAAAATGCCCTTTTAAATAATTAAAAGGGCATTTATGACTTATTCTTTTGTAGACTATCTCAAATCGACATTGACGAAAGGCCTAAGATTTTCGCCAATATAAACTTGTCTAGGTCGACCTATTGGTTCGCCACGTAAACGCATTTCACGCCATTGAGCAATCCATCCTGGCAACCGACCCAAAGCGAACATTACAGTAAACATTTCGGTAGGTATACCCAATGCTCGATAAATGATACCCGAGTAAAAATCAACATTAGGATATAACTTTCGTTTTACGAAATATTCATCTTCCAAAGCTTCTTTCTCCAACCCTTTGGCAATATCCAATATCGCATCTTCGACACCTAAATCACTAAGAACTTCATCAGCCGCTTTTTTGATAATCTTTGCTCTAGGGTCGAAATTTTTATAGACTCTATGCCCAAAGCCCATTAAACGGAAAGGATCTTCCTTGTCTTTGGCTTTGGCCATGTATTTTTTTGTGTCACCTCCATCGGCCTCAATTGCCTCAAGCATTTCAAGAACCGCCTGATTGGCACCTCCATGCAGTGGTCCCCAAAGGGCAGATATTCCGGCAGAAAGCGAAGCAAACAATCCGGCGTGCGATGATCCTACGATTCGTACTGTAGAAGTAGAACAGTTTTGTTCATGATCGGCATGTAGAATCAACAGTTTATCTAAAGCTTCGATAACCACACTATTCTTTTTATAGGTTTGGTTTGGCTTCTTGAACATCATTTTATGTATGTTCTCAACATAGCCCAAAGTATCGTCACCATAATCTAACGGCAAGCCTTTTTTCTTGCGTAAAGTCCATGCTACTAAAACAGGAAATTTCGCCATGATACGCACGATGGCATGGTACATATCTTTTTCAGAAGAAACGTCAACTGTAGAAGGATTGAAAGCAATAAGCGCACTTGTCAACGAAGAAATAACGCCCATCGGGTGAGCAGATTTGGGAAAACCGTCCAAAATCTTTTTCATTTCTTCATCGATATGTGATTCTTCACGAATATCACGATGAAATTTTGCTAGCTGTTCTTTATTGGGCAATTCTCCAAAAATCAGCAAGTACGCCACCTCTAAAAAATCAGCCTTTTCGGCTAATTCTTCTATCGCATAACCACGATATCTAAGAATTCCTTTCTCTCCATCCAAAAAAGTGATGGCACTTTCGCATGACCCTGTATTTTTATACCCAGGATCCAAAGTCGTCAGCCCCGTCGTCGAACGCAATGTTTTTATATCGATTGCAACCTCTTTCTCTGTTCCTTCAATGACTGGAAATTCAAATTTCTTTCCGTTGTAGTCTAGCGTAACTTTATCTGACATTTGTATAGTTTACTTGTTAAGTCTGTAATTTGTAAATTTATGAAAAACACTTCACGTTAACAATTTCATTATTTTTTTTGTGGCATTCTTAACAGAAGTGGTAGGAGTATAGCAAATTGGTAATAACGTTTTGGCCTTAACTTGCCCTTACCCCTAGGGCATATAAAAATTCGTAGTATCCGTCGACCGATTTCTCCCAAGTAAACCGCATTTTTTTGGCATTGTCTTGAATTTCCTTCCACTTATCCTTATCGTTCACGAAAATATCCAAGGCAACATCGAAAGTCAAGAGCATATTCTTAATTTTCTCATCATAGGTTTTTCCATCAAAACTAAAGCCCGTTTTCATATGCTCGACAGTATCTTTTAACCCACCCGTATGATGCACCAAACATGGATTCCCGTTTCGCATGGCCAACATCTGACTGATACCACAGGGTTCAAAAAGACTGGGCATGAAATATAGATCGGACTCTAGATAAATCGAATCGATTAAATCTTCTGATTGTCCGTTCGTAAAAATAAAGTTTTTGTGTTTGTAGCTCAAATCCCTAAAAAGCGCTTCGTACTCCGGTGCCCCAGTACCCAACAACATAAAAATACCGTCTATTTTTTCCAGCTTCTTTAGAATTTCGACGAATGCTTCCGGCGACCGTTTGAAAAAATAGAATTTTTGCTCCGTCAATCGGGCAACACTAGAAACTATAAATTTTGGGCGCTTCCCTACAAACTCCATCACTTTTTCTCCCGTATGGGCCAAGAAATCAGCTTTGTATTTTTTTGACTCTTCCTGCAACCATCTAAACAGTGCTTTGACCGTATTTCGGTATATCAATCCTTTCTCGGCGGCTCTTATGTTTTTGTAATTTGAACCGTTTAGAACACCAAACAATCTTCCTTCGTTGTCTGCCTGCTGTAAATCTTTCTCAAGTCCTTCTCCTCCAATAAATTCGGGTGGTGTACTCGGCCTGAGAACATCTTCCTTATATGATGGGGATACGGTATGCACCGCATCGGCCAACCGAATACCCACGGCCATAAGATTTACGCAATCTTGATACCTATAGTCCATCAAATCTTCTGTATTGAACTCGATATCAGGAAACCAATTTCTGAGTGAAGAATAATTGTTGTCAAAAGGTCTAATGCCCTGTATTGCCAAGTTGTGTATGGTATACACAAAACGAATCTCTTTTAACGACCTATATTCGTTATGATAAGCCCTAAGAAAAAGCAGTAAACTTGAGTGCCAATCATGTAAATGTACCACATCGAGCTTACCAAAAGCCCCCAATTTTATAGCTTCGGCCACCGCTGTGCAGAAGATAATATATTTTACGGCGTCTGTAAAAAAAGGTTCTTCGGGGTCGTCGTGATAGATATGGGCAATTTCACCCCCCTCTATCTCAGGATGATGAATAACGTAATGAAATAAATTCTTGAACTCCTTTTTTGGTGCCACCTCATAAAGCTCCGCTGTATAATCGAGCCCGCGCAATTGAAAATTAAGATTACTCTTAAAAACACCATTTTTATGAAGGCGCGAATAAGCGGGTACTACTATGTGAGCCCTATCTCCACGCTCCGAAATCTGTCTCGGAACATCACGCACCACGTCTCCCATTCCACCAGCCTTACAGTTTGCAATTCCATCATTCTCAGCGGCAACAAAAAGAAAATTATTCATATCAATCAATGGTCTTTTATGTTCCTCAATATAAACAATAAGTTACAGAAAACTTTGACAAAATATCAAAAAAAAGCCTTTCTTGATTTGACATCAAGAAAGGCTCCTATTCTTCCGGTTCGAAAACTATTTGATATTGAATGCTTTCTCTTTTGGGTAGTATGCCATACTGCCCAATTCTTCCTCGATACGTAGCAACTGATTATATTTTGCCATTCTATCGGAGCGCGAAGCAGAACCCGTCTTAATTTGTCCTGTATTCAGGGCCACTGCAAGATCAGCGATTGTATTGTCTTCTGTTTCGCCAGAACGGTGGCTCATAACAGAAGTATAGCCTGCATTCTTTGCCATATTTACCGCAGCGATAGTCTCGGTCAATGTACCGATCTGATTTACCTTGATCAAAATAGAATTGGCGATGTTATTTTCAATACCCTTAGACAACCGTTCTACGTTAGTAACAAACAGGTCGTCACCTACCAATTGAACTTTGTCACCTACTTTCTCGGTCAATGCTTTCCAACCGTCCCAGTCGTTTTCATCCATACCATCTTCTACGGAAATGATGGGATATTTTTCACATAGCTCAGCCAAATATTGAGCTTGTTCTTCGGAAGTACGTATTACCCCTTTATCTCCTTCAAACTTGGTATAATCATATTTACCGTCAACATAAAACTCGGCAGAAGCACAGTCTAAGGCAATCATAACATTATCACCCAGTTTATAACCGGCCTTTTCAACAGCTTTAGCGATAGTATCCAATGCATCTTCAGTACCACCGGCCAAGTTGGGTGCAAACCCTCCTTCATCACCTACTGCAGTACTCAAACCTCTATCATGCAATACTTTTTTCAGGTTATGAAAAATTTCAGTCCCCATTTGCATGGCGTGTGAAAAACTTTCAGCCTTCACTGGCATCACCATAAATTCTTGAAAAGCAATCGGTGCATCGGAGTGTGACCCCCCGTTAATAATATTCATCATTGGTACTGGTAAAGTATTTGCACTAACACCACCCACATAGCGATACAAAGGCATGCCCAACTGGTTCGCAGCCGCTTTTGCCACAGCCAATGAAACACCCAAGATAGCATTCGCCCCCAATTTAGATTTATTAGGAGTACCGTCAAGCTCGATCATAGTCTGATCGACCAAATTTTGCTCAAAAACTGACATTCCCAAGATTTCTTCCGCGATGACAGTATTTACGTTATCGACAGCTTTGCTTACTCCTTTTCCCATATAAGCCTTTCCACCGTCACGTAATTCTACAGCCTCGTGCTCACCAGTAGAGGCCCCAGAAGGTACGGCAGCTCTTCCTAATATACCATCTTCGGTAACTACATCTACTTCTACCGTAGGATTACCTCTTGAATCTAAAATTTGTCTTGCGTGTACACTAAGTATAATACTCATATGGATTTCTTTTATTTTGATTGCTTTACGAAAACACAAATATACAAAAGCATACCTTTTGCGAATTGGTTTATCGCCCTATATTCTATAGGAAATAACATTAATTTAAACTACAACGTTTTAGTTGACCGCCGATTTGATCATATCAAAGAATTGATCGAAAAGGTAATCGGCATCATGCGGACCAGGACTTGCTTCAGGATGGTACTGAACGGAAAACACATCTTTATTCTTCATACGTATTCCTGCAACGGTCTTGTCATTCAAATGTACATGTGTGATTTCAAGTTCAGGGTTGGCTTCGGTTTCTTCCCTGTTGATGGCAAAACCATGATTTTGGGATGTAATCTCTCCTTTACCTGAAACCAAATTCATAACGGGATGATTAATACCCCTATGACCGTTATGCATCTTAAAGGTGGAAACACCATTTGCCAAGGCAATAACTTGGTGCCCTAAACAAATACCGAATAGTGGCTTTTCACTGGCAATCAATCCCTTTGTTGTTTCGATAGCAGCTGTCAATGGTTCCGGATCCCCAGGACCATTTGAAATAAAATAGGCATCTGATTGCCATTCGGCCATCTCGGCATATGAAGTGTCGTATGGAAACACTTTTATATAAGCATCTCTTTTTGCGAGATTTCTCAGAATATTCTTTTTGATACCGATGTCAAGTGCCGCTATTTTATAAGTTGCATTTTCATCACCCACATAATAGGGCTCTTTGGTCGACACCTTTGAAGAAAGTTCCAAACCTTCCATGCTCGGTACTTTTTCCAATTCCTTTTTGAGGTTATCAATATTTTTAACATCGGTAGAAATCACAGCGTTCATGGCCCCATTATCCCGAATATAGCTAACCAGGGCTCTTGTATCTACATCTGATATGGCAAATAAGTTACTGGCATTTAAAAATTGTTCGAGGCTGGCATCCGCACTTGGTCGCGAATAGTTATAGCTAAAATTCTTACAGATTAATCCTGCAATTTTAACCGAGTCCGATTCCACCTCGTCGGCATTGGTTCCATAATTTCCGATATGCGCATTGGTAGTGACCATTAATTGACCAAAATAGGAAGGATCCGTAAATATTTCCTGGTAGCCCGTCATTCCCGTATTAAAACATACTTCACCAAAGGCCGTACCTTCTTTATCGCCAACAGACTTCCCATGAAAAATGGTCCCGTCTGCAAGCAACAATAATGCTTTTCTTTTAGATTGATATTTCATGTTCTATTTTATTTGACAAAAAAACATAAAAAAAGGATAGTCTTCAAAGACTATCCTTTTATACTTATTAAAATATACTAACATTTTATTCTTCAGAATCATCTGCTTTAACTTCGGCATCAGCAACATTTTCAACAGCCTTTTCTTCAGTATCAGCTACAACCACTGGTGGTGTCTCTTCTTTTTTACCGCCGCTTCTTCTACTTCTTCTAGTAGATTTCTTCTTAGGTTGACCAGCGTTGTAAAGTTCGTTAAAATCGACCAACTCTATCATGGCCATATCAGCATTATCCCCTAGACGGTTACCCAACTTAATTATACGCGTGTATCCACCTGGTCTATCACCTACTTTTTCAGAAACTGCACCGAACAACTCTGTAATCGCATACTTGTCTCTCAAGTATTTAAAAACAATACGTCTGTTATGCGTCCCTTTATCTGCAGTTTGATTATTCTCAGCTTTTGATTTGGTAATCAATGGTTCTACAAACTGTTTTAGGGCTTTCGCCTTGGCTACTGTAGTGTTAATTCTCTTATGCTCTATTAGGGAACAAGCCATATTGGCCAACATAGCCGTTCTGTGGGCTTTCTTTCTCCCTAAATGATTTACTTTTTTACCGTGTCTCATTACTTTTATTTTATCATCTTGCTACCAAACTCGTAAGACCGAGGAGCAAAATATGATTACTTAATCTTTATCTAATTTATATTTTGATAGGTCCATTCCGAAGCTAAGTCCCTTATTGATAACCAACTCTTCCAATTCGGTCAAGGATTTTTTTCCAAAATTCCTAAACTTCATCAAGTCGTTCTTATTAAAAGAAACCAAATCGCCTAACGTATCAACTTCTGCAGCCTTCAAACAATTTAAGGCACGAACCGATAGATCCATATCTACCAATTTAGTTTTCAACAATTGACGCATGTGCAACGATTCTTCGTCGTAAGTCTCTGTTTGTGCTATTTCATCAGCTTCAAGAGTGATGCGCTCATCGGAGAATAACATGAAGTGATGTATCAAGACCTTTGCTCCCTCTGTCAATGCATCTTTCGGATGTATTGAACCATCGGTAACTATCTCAAAAACCAATTTTTCATAATCGGTCTTTTGCTCTACACGGAAGTTTTCAATGCTATATTTAACATTCTTGATAGGTGTAAAAATAGAATCTACTGCAATAGTTCCAATAGGTGCGTCAGATTTTTTATTCTCCTCAGCAGGAACATAACCTCTACCTTTATCAATGGTTATCTCCATGTTGATACTCACCTTAGGATCCATGTTGCAAACAACCAAATCAGGATTCAAGACTTGATATCCAGAAATAAATTTCTGAAAATCACCGGCAGTCAATTGCTCTTTTCCGCTTACGGAAATAGAAACAACTTCTGATTCTGAATCATCAATTTGCTTTTTGAAACGAACTTGTTTCAAGTTCAAAATAATCTCTGTCACGTCTTCAACAACACCAGAAATTACCGAAAACTCATGTTCTACTTTGTCGATTCTAACCGAAGTGATGGCATGCCCTTCCAAAGATGAAAGCAATACCCTTCTTAATGCGTTCCCAACAGTCAATCCATAACCAGGTTCCAAAGGGCGGAATTCAAACTTCCCTTCGAAATCTGAGGAATCGATCATTATTACTTTATCGGGTTTCTGAAAATTAAATAATGCCATAATTGGATCAGTGTTGTTTTATTTTGAGTATAACTCGACGATTAATTGTTCTTTGATGTTCTCCGGAATCTGCATACGTTCGGGAACCGCTACAAAGGTTCCTTCCTTTTTTTCAGTATTCCAGGTAATCCATTCATAAACGCTACTGTTCGCCGACAACGCATCTTGAATAGTCTGCAAAGACTTTGACTTTTCCCTAACACCGACAACATCACCGGGTTTAAGAGAGTATGATGGAATGTTTACCAATTCACCGTTAACCGTAATGTGTCTGTGAGATACTAATTGTCTCGCACCTCTTCTAGATGTAGAAATACCCATACGGTACACGACGTTATCTAAACGAGATTCACATAATTGAAGTAATACCTCACCGGCAACACCTTCTTTTCTTTTGGCGCTGGTGAACAAGTTTCTAAATTGTTTCTCTAGAATACCATAGGTATATTTGGCCTTTTGCTTCTCCATTAACTGAACAGAGTACTCAGACTTTTTACCACGACGTCTGTTGTTACCGTGTTGTCCTGGGGGGTAGCTCTTTTTTTCAAAAGCTTTGTCCTCTCCGAAAATCGCTTCACCGAATTTTCGTGCAATCTTACTTTTTGGTCCTGTATATCTTGCCATTTTCTTTTAATTTGAAGTGTGATTATGAATTAAGGCTTATCCTTCGATAATCGTTATCTACACTTCTGTGAAATATATTAATATTGGATTAAACTCTTCTTCTTTTAGGAGGTCTACAACCGTTGTGTGGCATTGGTGTAACATCAATAATCTCTGTTACTTCAATTCCTGAATTGTGGATGGTACGAATTGCAGATTCTCTACCATTACCAGGACCTTTTACGTATACCTTCACTTTTCTAAGTCCTGCTTCATGAGCAACTTTGGAACAATCTTCGGCAGCTACTTGAGCGGCATAAGGTGTGTTTTTCTTAGAACCTCTAAAACCAAGTTTCCCGGCCGATGACCAAGAGATTACATCGCCTTTCTTGTTGGTCAATGAGATAATGATATTATTAAAGGATGCAGTAACATGAGCCTCACCTACCGAGTCTACAATTACCTTACGCTTTTTTGCTGTTTTTGTACTTGCCTTTGCCATATTTTATAGTTTCTAGTTGTTAGTTGTTAGTATTAGAATCCTAGACTTTTACATTTCAAACAGATTCAATCTAACTACCAAATACTAATGACTTTTAATTATTTAGTTGCTTTCTTTTTGTTGGCAACTGTTTTTCTTTTTCCTTTTCTTGTCCTAGAATTGTTCTTGGTACGTTGTCCTCTCAATGGTAACCCAGATCTATGACGTATACCTCTGTAGCATCCGATATCCATCAAACGCTTAATATTCAATTGAGTCTCTGAACGCAATTCTCCTTCTATGGTAAAAGAAGCGACTGCCTCACGTATACGACCTATTTCATCATCGTTCCATTCCGAAACTTTCGTATCTTCACTCACTTGGGCTTTCTCCAAAATTTCTTTAGCCCTACTATTACCAATTCCAAAAATATAGGTAAGGGCGATTACGCCTCTCTTCTGTTTTGGTATATCAATACCTGCAATTCTAGCCATAATTATCCTTGTCTTTGTTTAAATCTAGGATTCTTTTTGTTGATTACGTACAACCTGCCATTTCTACGTACAATCTTGCACTCGGCACTTCTCTTTTTTATTGATGCTCTTACTTTCATCTTTCTCTCTTTCTTATTCTTAATACCTGTATGTTATTCTCGCCTTAGACAAATCGTAAGGACTCATCTCCAATTTAACTTTATCCCCAGGAAGCAGTTTTATATAATGCATTCGCATTTTTCCCGAGATATGCGCCGTTACCACATGCCCATTCTCCAATTCTACACGAAACATCGCATTCGACAATGCTTCGATTATAGATCCATCTTGCTCTATTGCTGCTTGTTTAGCCATAACGTTATGCTACTTTTCTATTTTTGCCCGTTTTCATCAAACCGTCATAATGCCTGTTCAATAAATAAGCGTTCACCTGCTGAACGGTGTCAATAGCCACACCTACCATAATCAGTAACGATGTACCACCATAAAACAAAGCCCATCCTGCCTGAATACCCATAAGCTTGACCACCACTGCTGGAAGTACCGCTAAAAGCGCCAAAAATACGGAACCAGGTAATGTTATCAAAGACATTATTTTATCTAAGAAATCGCCTGTTTCCTTTCCTGGCCGAACACCCGGAATAAAACCTCCACTGCGCTTCAAATCATCGGCCATTTTATTCGTAGGTACTGTAATCGCAGTATAAAAATAGGTAAAGACAATAATTAGAAAAGCGAACAACAAATTGTATGCTAAACCAAAAATATCATTAAACTGTACCTCCATCCATTGTCCGACAGCCGTATCATTAAATGTTTTACCCAATAAACCCGGTGCAAACATAATTGCCTGCGCAAAGATAATAGGCATTACCCCAGAAGCATTCAATTTTAAGGGAATATATTGCCGTGATCCCATAATATTTTTCTCGTATCCACCAGATGCGGTTCTACGCGCATACTGTACTGGAATCTGACGTGTCGCCATAACCAGCAGAACACTTGCCAAGATGACCAAGAACCATATGATGATCTCAATCAAAATGAACATTAAACCTCCATTATTATCGACAGTTCTTGAAATAAATTCTTGAACGAACGATTGCGGCATGGTGGCGATTATACCTATCATAATCAATAAAGAGATTCCATTACCGATACCTTTATCCGTAATTTTTTCTCCCAACCACATGGCAAAAACACAACCAGTAACTAGAATAATTACCGCTGGAATCATAAAGTCAAGTCCTTTTCCTAAAAGAAAAGCACTATCACGTACTCCGAACGCCTCCAATCCATAAAGATAAGCTGGCGCCTGAACGATACAAATACCAATTGTTAACCAACGTGTAATTTGATTCTTTGTCTTTCTTCCACTCTCACCCTCTTTATCCAATTTCTGTAGATAAGGAACCGCTATACCCATCAACTGTACAACAATCGATGCCGATATGTAAGGCATGATACCCAATGCAAAAATGGAAGCATTGGAAAACGCACCACCGGTAAAAGCATTTAATAAACCAAAAATACCTTGGTCAGTACTAGAGGCCAATTCTGCCAATTGTTTGGAATCGATACCGGGAAGCACTATTTGGCAACCAAAACGGTACACCAAAAGAAGACCTAGAGTAAGAATAATTCTATTTCTTAGCTCCTCAATCTTCCAAATATTGGCTATTGTCTCAAAGAATTTCTTCATGCTATGCTTTGGTTATAAACTTATTGCCTCTCCACCAGCGGCCTCAACAGCAGCTTTGGCACTAGATGTAAATTTATGTACTGAAATCTTTAGGGGTGCCTTTAATTCACCACCACCTAAAATCTTCACCAAATCGTTTTTGCGAACCAATCTGTTCTCAATAAGTGTATCAAGTGTTATGGTATCCTTAACAACTTTTTTGTCTACCAACTCCTGTAACTTATCCAGGTTGATTCCTTGATATTCTTTTCGGTTGATGTTCGTAAAACCAAATTTAGGAACACGTCGTTGCAATGGCATTTGACCACCTTCGAAACCGATTTTTTTAGAGTAACCCGATCTCGACTTCGCGCCTTTATGTCCTCGAGTGGCAGTACCTCCCTTTCCGGAGCCCTGACCTCTTCCTACTCTCTTTCCTTCTTTCTGAACAGCGCCATCCGCTGGTTTTAAATTGCCTAAATTCATTGGACCTATAATTAAGCTTCTTCTGTAGAAACTAAGTGTTTAACTTTATTTATCATGCCAACAATATTGGAAGTCGCCTCATGCTCTACGACTTGACCAATTCTTCGCAAACCAAGTGCTTCAAGTGTCCTCTTTTGATTCTGAGGTCTCTTGATACCACTTTTCAACTGTTTTACCTTTATCTTCTTTGCCATCTTTTTAGTAATTCGTAGCTAAGTAACCAGCTCACCGGCACTTAATACTATTATTTTATCCCTTAAAAACCTTTTCCAAAGAAACACCACGTTGTTTTGCAACCGTGCTAGCACCTCTCAGCTGTAAAAGTGCATCAAAGGTAGCCTTAACGACATTATGGGGGTTTGATGAGCCTTGAGATTTGGAAAGTACATCTTGTACTCCAACAGATTCAAGAACCGCCCTAACGGCGCCACCTGCAATAACTCCAGTACCGTGTGATGCTGGCTGAATATAGACACGCGCACCTCCGAACTTTCCTTTCTGCTCATGCGGAACGGTAGCTTTGTTCAAAGGAATACGGATAAGATTTTTCTTTGCATCTTCAATAGCTTTCGCAATTGCAGTAGCAACTTCTTTAGACTTGCCCAAACCATGCCCTACGACACCATTCTCATCACCAACGACCACTATAGCTGAAAAGCCAAATGCCCTACCACCTTTAGTTACCTTGGTAACCCTTTGAACACCGACCAATTTATCTTTCAGATCTAACCCTCCAGGCTTTACGGTCTCTACGTTTTTGTATTTCTGGTACATATTCTCAATTAAAATTTTAGTCCTGCTTCCCTTGCGCCATCGGCCAAAGATTTCACCCGGCCATGATAAAGGTTACCCCCTCTATCAAAAGCAACTTTCTCTATTCCTGATTCTTTACACTTTTCAGCAATAGTTTTTCCTACAAGGGTAGCCAATTCAGACTTAGTGCCCTTATTTTTAGCCAAATCCTTATCCCTTGATGAGGCAGACAGTAAAGTCTCACCTTTATTATCATCAATAACTTGGGCATAAATTTCACTATTACTTCTAAAAACGGAGAGTCTTGGTCTTTCGGCAGTTCCGAAAGAAACTTTACGTATTCTCCTTCTAATTCTAAATTTTCTCTCGGTCTTCGATAATCCCATGATACTTAATTATTATGCTGATTTACCCGCTTTTCTTCTTAATTGTTCACCAACAAATTTGATACCTTTTCCTTTGTACGGCTCAGGCTTGCGAAATGAACGTATTTTTGCCGCTACTTGACCCACTAACTGTTTGTCATGCGATGTCAACTTTACGATAGGGTTTTTACCTTTTTCAGAGACAGTCTCGATTTTTACTTCCGGCGCTATGTCTAGCACAATATTGTGCGAAAAACCTACTGCCAAATCTAATTTCTGACCTTGATTACTAGCCCTGTATCCAACTCCAACCAGCTCCAGTTCCTTGGTCCATCCTTTGGAAACTCCTTCAACCATATTCAAGATCAAAGATCTGTATAGACCGTGTTTCGCCTTGTGCTCTTTCGAATCTGATGGCCTAGTTACCCATGCCTGACCGTCTTCGACCTTAATGGAAACCCCTGAAAACTCTTGGACCAGTTCACCCAACTTACCTTTTACAGTAACTTCATTATCCTTTACCTCTATGGTCACACCATCAGGAATCGCTATTGGATTATTACCTATTCTTGACATTTCTTAATTCTTTATCACATTAATATACATAGCACAATACCTCGCCACCAACATTCTCGTTCTTGGCCTGCTTGCTGGTCATTACTCCATGCGATGTTGACACTATAGCCACACCAAGACCGTTCAGAACTCGAGGCAAATCTTGCGAACCTGTATACTTACGTAGACCGGGTTTACTAATGCGCTCTAATTTCTTAATAACCGGATCTTTGGTCATTTTATCGTACTTAAGTGCAATTTTGATAGAACCCTGCACTTTATCGTCTTCGAATTTATAACTTAAAATATAACCTTGATCGAATAATATTTTAGTTATCTCCTTCTTTACTTTTGAGGAAGGAATCTCAACAACTCTATGACCCGCTCTACTGGCGTTTCTAATTCTTGTTAAATAATCTGCTATAGTATCTGTAACCATATTTATCTTATTCGGTAACGGTTTTTAGCATCATTGCTAAACCTGAAACCAGTTATTCAATTGTCTTACCAGCTGGCTTTTTTTACCCCAGGAATCAAGCCTTGATTCGCCATCTCCCTGAACATAACCCTGGAAATTCCAAAAGTACGCATGTAACCTTTAGGTCTTCCCGTTAACTTGCAACGATTATGCAAACGTACAGGTGAAGCGTTTCTCGGAAGTTTCTGCAAGCCTTCGTAATCACCTGCTTCTTTCAACTCTTTTCTTCTCTCCGCATATAAAGCAACTGTTTTTGCTCTTTTTCTTTCACGGGCCTTCATTGATTCTTTAGCCATACTAGTTCTTTTTAAAAGGTAATCCCAGTTCTGTTAATAATGATTTCGCTTCCTTGTCCGTCTCGGCCGTAGTCACAAAAGTTATATCCATTCCGTTGATTCTATTGATTTTATCAATATTAATCTCAGGAAAAATAATCTGTTCGGTAACGCCAAGGCTATAATTGCCACGACCATCAAAACCAGTAGCGCGAATACCTTGAAAATCTCTTACACGTGGTAACGCAGAAGTCACCAACCTGTCTAAGAATTCGTACATTCTTTCTCCACGAAGTGTAACCTTCGCTCCAATCGGCATACCTTTTCGTAGCTTAAATGCCGCAACATCTTTCTTCGACATTGTAGAAATCGCCTTTTGCCCAGTGATATTGGTCAATTCGTCTACAGCATGATCGATTAGCTTTTTATCGGCCACAGCGGCACCAACGCCTCTACTGACAACGATTTTTTCTAATTTCGGAACCTGCATGACGTTCTTGTAGCCAAATTCCTTTCTAAGCGCATCTACTACACGCTCCCTATATTCCTTTTTTAATCTTGCAACGTAAGCCATAACTAAATTACTTCATTGGATTTTTTGGAAAACCTGACTTTCTTACCATCTCTAACTTCATAACCGACCTTAGTCGTCTCACCAGATTTGGAATCAATCAATGCCAAATTGGATATATGAATAGGAGCTTCTTTTTTAGTGATGCCCCCTTGTGGGTTTTTAGCACTCGGTTTTTCATGTTTAGAGACCAAATTAGCTCCCTCAACAATTGCCTTGTTCTTTTCAATGTCAACTCGTAAAACCTTGCCTTCCGTACCTTTATGGTCGCCAGCAACAATTTTTACGGTATCCCCTGTTTTTATCTTTAACTTTTTCATTCTAATAGTTTAAAGCACCTCTGGAGCTAATGAAACAATTTTCATGAACTGTTTGTCACGAAGCTCTCTGGCCACCGGTCCGAAAACACGTGTACCCCTCATCTCCCCTGTAGGGTTCAACAACACACAAGCGTTGTCATCAAAGCGGATATAAGAACCATCGGGTCTTCTAACCTCTTTTTTTGTTCTAACTACCACCGCAGTAGAAACAGCTCCTTTTTTAATACCGCCGTTGGGTGTCGCCTCTTTCACGGCAACAACAATCTTGTCACCTATAGAAGCGTACCTCCGTTTTGTACCTCCGAGAACTCGGATGGTCAAAACTTCTTTGGCCCCTGTATTGTCTGCTACCTTTAATCTGGATTCTTGCTGTAACATAATTATTTAGCTCTTTCTAGGATTTCTACTAACCTCCAACATTTAGTCTTGCTCAAAGGGCGTGTCTCCATAATCTTTACAGTATCGCCAATATTGCAGTCGTTCTTCTCGTCGTGTGCAACATATTTCTTTGTTTTCAACACGAACTTACCGTACATCGGGTGCTTTACACGCTTAACTTCGGAAACCACAATTGATTTCTCCATTTTGTCACTGGTTACTACCCCGACTCTCTCTTTTCTTAAATTTCTATTTTCCATAAAGCCGAACCAATTATTGGTTTTCCCTATTAGTTAATTCCGTTGCCAATCGTGCAACCGTTCTTCTTACCTTTCTTATCTGAAGTGGGTTCTCCAACGGAGTTACAAAATGGGCCGTTTTTAAATCGGTATGCTGTTTTTTGAATTCAGCAAGCTTTTCATTCAGCTCTTCGACCGACATTTTCTTTATTTCCTGTTTTTTCATGCCTCCCTAAAATTTAATCTTGATGAACATAGTCTCGAGCGACAATGAACTTTGTCTTTACCGGTAATTTTTGTGCAGCCAATCTCAATGCTTCTTTGGCAATGTCCATAGGAACTCCGGCGACCTCAAATAAAACTCTACCTGGTTTGACCACGGCCACGAAATATTCTGGAGCACCTTTACCTTTACCCATACGAACCTCCAATGGCTTTTTGGTAATTGGCTTATCCGGAAATATTTTAATCCATAGCTGTCCTTCCCTTTTCATATATCTAGTAGCAGCAATACGTGCCGCTTCTATCTGACGCGATGTTAAAAAATTAGAATCCAGAGTTTTAATGCCGAACATACCATTTGAAAGTTGATGTCCTCTACCCGCATCACCTTTCATGC
The DNA here is from genome assembly GCF_900103215.1 of Kriegella aquimaris. Taxonomy (GTDB): domain Bacteria; phylum Bacteroidota; class Bacteroidia; order Flavobacteriales; family Flavobacteriaceae; genus Kriegella; species Kriegella aquimaris. The sequence continues at coordinate 96,088 of NZ_FNGV01000014.1, read as the reverse complement.
GGCCTTTTTGCATTTTACGAAACTTGGTTCTTTTTGGCTGTAACATTTCTTATTCTTTAAAAATTACTTTCTACGGCGGGGTTTTCTACCACCGTCTTGCTGCTTTCCGCCTCCTTTACCACCTTGACTTTTCGACATACCGACCAAAGGAGAAAGATCCCGTTTGCCATATACTTCACCCTTCATTATCCACACTTTAATACCTAATCTTCCGTAGGTCGTATGTGCTTCATGCAAAGCATAATCAATATCAGCCCTAAAAGTGGACAATGGAATTCTTCCGTCTTTATATGACTCGGAACGCGCCATTTCAGCTCCGTTCAAACGTCCTGAAATCTGAATCTTAATTCCTTCAGCATTCATTCGCATCGCCGCAGCAATAGCCATTTTTATAGCTCTACGAAAAGATATCCTACTTTCAATCTGACGTGCTACACTGGCAGCAACCAAATTAGCATCTAGCTCAGGTCTCTTAATTTCGTAAATATTGATCTGAACTTCTTTATTGGTAATTTTTTTAAGCTCTTCTTTTAGCTTATCAACTTCTTGACCACCTTTACCAATGATAATACCAGGTCTCGCCGTTGTTATTGTTACCGTAATCAGTTTAAGCGTGCGCTCTATAATAACTCTAGAAACACTTGCCTTTGCTAAACGAGCATGGATATATTTCCTTATCTTATCGTCTTCGGCAAGTTTATCACCATAATCGTTTCCACCATACCAGTTAGACTCCCATCCTCTGATGATTCCTAGACGATTTCCTATCGGATTTGTTTTCTGTCCCATTCTAGCTTTCTATATTATTGTTAGACCCCAACACCAATGTTACGTGATTGGAACGTTTTCGTATTCTATGGGCCCTTCCTTGGGGTGCCGGACGCAGTCTTTTCAACATACTTGCACTGTCAACCCGTATCTCTTTTACAAAAAGGTCTGCATCTTCAACACTTGCCTCTTCATTCTTTGCTTGCCAATTGGCCAAAGCTGAAAGTAAAAGCTTCTCTAATCTACGTGACGCCTCTTTAGGATTGAACCTTAATATCGCCAAAGCCTTTTCAACTTGTACCCCTCTAACCAAATCCGCCACAAGACGCATTTTTCTAGGAGATGTTGGGCAATTGTTCAATTTAGCAAAAGCCACTTGTTGTTTTTCAGCCTTAATTCTTTCGGCCATCTGTCTTTTTCGAACTCCCATAGCTTACTTTTTACCTTTATTTTTCGCTCCCGCATGTCCTCTAAAGGATCGCGTAGGAGAAAATTCACCCAATTTATGACCAACCATGTTTTCGGTAATATATACGGGAACAAATTGTCTTCCGTTGTGAACCGCAATAGTCAAACCAACAAAATCTGGTGTTATCATCGATGCCCTTGACCATGTTTTGATAACCGTCTTCTTTCCAGAAGATGCATTTTGCTCAATCTTCTTCTCCAGGCTATAATGAACGTAAGGTCCTTTTTTTAATGAACGTGCCATTTCTTTCTACTTTTTTATTTCTTTCTACGTTCTAAAATATATTTGTTGGTGCTCTTAGTCTTGGTACGGGTTCTGAATCCTTTTGCAGGAATTCCGTTCCTAGATCTCGGATGCCCTCCGGAAGCCCTTCCTTCACCACCACCCATTGGGTGATCGACAGGGTTCATTGCTACCGGTCTTGTTCTTGGTCTTCTACCCAACCATCTACTACGGCCAGCCTTACCAGAAACCAACAGCTGATGATCTGAATTAGATATCGCACCAATGGTAGCCAAACAACCCGAAAGGATCAATCTTGTTTCCCCCGATGGCAATTTAACGGTAACGAATTTTCCGTCTTTGGCCATCAATTGCGCGAACGTACCAGCACTTCTAGCCATTACCGCTCCCTGACCAGGTCGCAGCTCTATACATGAAATAATAGTACCTAACGGAATAGCACTTAAAGGAAGTGCATTTCCAATTTCCGGCGCAACAGAAGAACCTGTAGATACCTCTTGACCAACCTGAAGTCCGTTTTGAGCTATTACATATCGCTTTTCACCATCAGCATATTCCAACAAAGCGATAAACGCCGTTCTGTTCGGATCATACTGAATAGACTTTACGGTCGCAGCAACATCTTGCTTATCCCTTTTAAAATCTATTACACGATACCTTCTTTTATGACCACCACCTCTATGGCGCATAGTCATCTTTCCTTGACTGTTTCTACCTCCCGACTTTTTTAACGGAGCAAGCAAGCTTTTCTCCGGCTTATCAGTAGTAATGGCGTCAAATCCATTTACTACTCTAAAACGCTGTCCTGGAGTGATTGGTTTTAATTTTCTAACTGACATCTTTAGTCTCTATAGATTACTGTAAAAATCAATAATATCACCTTCTACTACATCAACGATCGCCTTCTTGACCGAATTGGTCTTTCCGTGCTGCACACCTGTTTTGGTGTATCGTGATTTTCTTTTTGGGCCGTAATTCATTGTACGTACTTTCTTAACAGAAACACCATACGTTGCCTCAACCGCATCTTTAATCTGTATCTTGTTCGCTCTTGGATCTACAATGAAACCATAACGATTGAGCAACTCGCTATCCGCGGTCATTTTTTCCGTTATAATTGGCTTTATCAACACACTCATGGTTTTCCTATTTATTTAAGTTCGATTGCAACCCTTCCAAAGCGCCTTCAAGCAATACGATATTATTTGCATTCAATATCTTGTAAGTACTTAATTCTGAGCTACTTATCACTTCAGAACGCTTTAAATTACGCGAAGACAAATATACGCTATTATTTGAATCGCCCAACACAAACAAAGATTTTTTGTTTTCTAAGCCCAAAGACTTCAAAACTTGCATAAAATCTTTAGTCTTAGGCACTTCAAAATTAAAGTCTTCAACGACTAAAATAGCTTGCTCTTTTGACTTGATACTCAACGCAGATCTCCGCGCTAAACGTTTCAAGTTTTTATTAAGCTTTTGCTTATAATCCCTAGGTCTTGGTCCGAATATTCTACCACCACCTCTAAAAATCGGTGACTTTATACTACCTGCCCTTGCAGTACCCGTTCCTTTCTGTTTCTTAATCTTTCTGGTACTACCAGCAATCTCACCACGCTCTTTCGATTTATGCGTTCCTTGTCGTTGGTGCGCCAAATATTGCTTGACATCCAAATACACTGCGTGATTGTTCGGCTCTATTGCGAAAACCTCATCCAAAAGGTCTACCTTTCTTCCGGTTTCTTTTCCTTTAATATCTAAAACTGCTACTTTCATTACTTCTCAATAGTTACGTAAGCGTTTTTATGACCAGGCACACAACCTTTTACTACTAAAAGATTCTTTTCTGGAACTATTTTTAACACTCTCAGGTTTTGAACAGTAACTCTATCACCGCCCATTCTACCAGCCATTTTCATCCCCTTAAATACTCTTGAGGGTGTTGAGGCTGCACCGATAGAACCAGGAGCCCTCAACCTGTTGTGCTGACCGTGAGTAGCCTGACCGACACCGGCAAAGCCATGTCTTTTCACAACACCTTGAAAACCTTTTCCTTTTGATGTACCAATGACATCAACAAATTCTCCTTCTCGGAAAACATCGACACCAACAGTGTCACCTAATTTGTATTCACCTTCAAAATCTCGGAATTCAACGACTGTTTTCTTTGGAGAAGAACCTGCTTTTTTAAAGTGGCCCGATTCGGCCTTATTAGCACGTTTCTCTGCCTTGTCATCGAAACCAAGCTGAAGGGCACTGTACCCGTCGACCTCTTCGGTTCTGACTTGGGTAATCACGCATGGTCCAGCTTCAATGACAGTACACGGGATATTCTTTCCGTTCTCATCAAAAATACTGGTCATGCCTACTTTTTTTCCTATTAACCCAGACATAATTTATTTATATTTATTATTCAACTATTACTCAAAATTTCTTGCAAAAAAACAGGGCTAAGAAATCATCCAGCCCTGAATGTATTCTTTTTCCGTTTTTCCTTTGCACGCAGCTCCGGACATGTTCATTCCCACGCCATGGGAATATGTGTTTCGTTTCTCATCTATAATTTGACGAGACTCCCGCTTTTCGGGAATAAAAACTAAACCTTGATCTCTACCTCGACACCACTTGGAAGCTCTAACTTCATAAGTGCATCAATAGTTTTAGATGAAGAGCTATAAATATCCAAAAGCCTTTTATACGAACTCAATTGAAATTGCTCTCTAGATTTCTTATTTACGTGCGGAGAACGCAAAACTGTAAATATCTTTTTATGAGTTGGCAATGGAATTGGTCCAGTCACCACAGCTCCGGTTGTTTTAACCGTTTTTACAATTTTCTCAGCAGACTTGTCTACCAAATTATGATCGTAAGATTTTAATTTTATTCTAATTTTCTGACTCATCTTCTAAAAATTATGCAGTTACACCTTTAGCTGCCTTAATGACTTCCTCTGAAATATTCGATGGAGTTTCTGCATAGTGAGAGAATTCCATAGTTGACGTTGCCCTACCTGAAGACAATGTTCTTAACGAAGTAACATAACCAAACATTTCTGAAAGAGGCACTGTACCTTTTACAACTTTCGCTCCGGCTCTATCACTCATATTCGTAATAGTACCCCTTCTACGGTTAAGGTCACCTACGATATCACCCATGTTTTCTTCAGGTGTAATCACCTCAATTTTCATGATTGGCTCCATAATAACAGCTCCAGCAGCTTTACCTGCAGCTTTATAACCCATTTTGGCAGCTAATTCGAATGATAATGCATCAGAATCCACAGGGTGGAAAGATCCATCTTTTAAAACTACTTTCATAGTGTCCATTTCAAATCCAGCTAAAGGTCCATTTTGCATTGCTGCCGCAAAACCTTTCTGTACAGATGGAATAAATTCTTTGGGTATACGCCCACCTTTTATTTCATCAACAAACTGCAACCCATCTCCTTCGAAATCATCATCAGCAGGACTCATCTCGAATACAATGTCACCAAACTTACCACGACCACCAGATTGCTTCTTATAAGTTTCTCTGTGAGCAGCCATTTTAGTAAGCGCTTCTTTGTATTCAACCTGAGGCTGACCCTGATTAACTTCAACTTTAAATTCGCGCCTTAAGCGATCAACGATTATATCTAAGTGAAGCTCACCCATACCAGAAATAATGGTCTGACCTGACGCCTCATCAGTTTTTACTTGAAAAGTAGGATCTTCTTCAGCCAATTTTGCCAAAGCCATACCCAACTTATCTACATCAACCTTGGTCTTAGGCTCAACAGCGATACCAATTACCGGATCAGGAAAGTCCATACTCTCCAATACAATAGGATGCTTTTCAGCAGACATTGTATCTCCCGTCTTAATATCTTTAAAACCTACCGCAGCTCCAATGTCTCCAGCTTCGATGTAATCAATTGCATTTTGTTTATTCGAGTGCATTTGATAAATCCGCGAAATACGTTCCTTTTTACCTGAACGGTTGTTCAAAATATAAGAACCCGCATCTAAACGGCCAGAATATGTTCTAAAGAAAGCTAAACGACCAACAAAAGGGTCTGTTGCAATCTTGAAAGCTAAAGCAGCAAATGGCTCCTTTACGTCCGGCTTTCGACTTATTGACTCACCAGTATCTGGATGCGTACCTATAATTGCCTCTTTATCCATCGGAGATGGCAAATACCTACAAACAGCATCCAACAAAAATTGAACACCTTTATTTTTAAAGGAAGAACCACAAATCATAGGAATAATAGCCCTATCCATCACTGCAGCCCTTAAAGCGGCATGCACTTCTTCTTCTGTAATCGAATCTTCATCTTCGAAGAACTTCTCCATCAATTCTTCATCATACTCAGCTACGGCCTCAATTAAAGCCGCTCTGTACTCACGCACTTCAGCTTTCATTTCTTCAGGAATGTCGATCACATCAAAAGTGGCACCAAAACCCTCTTCATGCCAAACTATAGCCCTATTCTTGGCCAAATCAACAATACCCCTAAAATCAGCCTCATCACCAATTGGCAATACAATAGGCACAGCATTAGAGCCTAACATTTCCTTGACTTGCTTACACACCATCAAGAAATTAGCGCCCTGACGATCCATTTTGTTCACAAAACCGATACGCGGCACTTTATAGTTGTCGGCCAATCTCCAGTTCGTTTCAGACTGAGGCTCCACACCATCAACTGCACTAAAAAGAAAAACCAAACCATCCAATACACGTAAAGATCTATTTACCTCAACGGTAAAATCAACGTGCCCAGGGGTGTCAATAATATTAAAATGATAATCTTTAGTATCAGGTAATGGTTTTGCATTCTCCAAAGGAAACTTCCATGTACATGTAGTAGCGGCCGAAGTAATGGTTATCCCACGCTCCTGCTCCTGCTCCATCCAGTCCATAGTCGCAGCACCATCATGCACTTCGCCTATCTTATGACTAACACCCGTATAAAAAAGTATACGTTCCGTAGTCGTAGTTTTTCCAGCATCAATGTGCGCAGCGATACCAATATTTCTTGTATATTTTAAATCTCTTGCCATTTCTGATTAAAATCTAAAGTGAGAAAATGCCTTATTAGCTTCCGCCATTCTATGCGTATCCGTTCTTTTCTTCACGGCCGCACCTTCTTCCTTAGAGGCAGCCAATATTTCGGCAGCCAATTTCTGTGGCATTCCTTTTTCATTACGTTTACGCGCAAAACTAATCAACCACTTCATAGCCGTCGATATTTTACGATCTGGTCTAATCTGCATCGGAATCTGAAATGTAGCACCACCTACACGTCGGCTACGAACCTCAACATGGGGCATTACATTCGAGAGAGCGTCTTTCCACAACTCCAATGCCGTTTTTTCTTCATCAGTCTTCTTTTCCTCAACAATATCAATTGCTTCATAAAATACACTGAACGCAATTGATTTTTTACCATCCCACATCATCATGTTTACAAAACGCGTAACCAATTGATCATTAAACCTAGGATCTGGTAAAAGCGGTCTTTTCTTTGCCTGTTTTTTTCTCATTTTTCAAAGTTTGCGGTTTGCATCGGGCTTTTCTGGCTTATTAATCAAGAAGCTCAACGCTCCCCTATATTAAACCAAGGACCCATACAACCCTAATTCATTTACTTCTTAGGGCGTTTTGCTCCGTATTTAGACCTTCTTTGGGTTCTTCCTGCAACACCTGCAGTATCCAAAGCACCTCTTACGATGTGGTATCTAACTCCTGGCAAATCTTTCACCCTTCCGCCTCTAACCAATACTATCGAGTGCTCTTGTAAATTGTGTCCCTCTCCTGGAATGTAGGCGTTAACCTCCTTACCATTAGTCAACCTTACCCTAGCAACTTTTCGCATTGCTGAGTTTGGTTTCTTTGGAGTGGTCGTATATACACGGGTACATACCCCTCTCCTTTGTGGACACGAATCCAAAGCAGCCGATTTACTCTTCTTGGTAATTGTGGCCCTTCCTTTTCGTACTAATTGTGAAATTGTTGGCATACTATTATATATGTATAAAAAAACTTAGCCCCGTTTTAGGGCTGGCAAATGTAATGATATTTAGCAATAATTCAAATCCTATTCCATTAATTTTATTGGATTTTTTTAAATCATCGCAAAACACCTCAATTAACAGTGCTAAAATGGACACCAAACATTGAAACAACAAGATCAAATAGCTAATGCAGCGTTTTAAAAAAAACTGAATTCAAACTTAAAAGAAATTAAAATTTTAAATGAAAAGGAATTTCAAATCAAGCGCCCATCTTAATTCACCAATACCCTATCAGAGCATTGTTCCATAATGGACCCTATTCTCTCCATTATTTGAAAAGCGACACTGCTCTAATCTGCACCCCATAAAAAAACCATGAAACCCTCCTTTAAAACCCTAATGAAAATAAACTTCCGATTCTATCCCCTTTAAATCATCTCTAAAAAAAGACGACACCCCCAAAACACATTAAAAAGAATCAAAACCCAACAAAAAACATTGAGATTTATGATTCAACAACACATTTCTTAGCGTTTTATCATTTTACTAATTATTTAACAAAAATTAACCGGCTTTCACTTAAGACCGTAGGAATTTCTGTTGTATTTGTAATAAGCCTTCCGTTTATTGTTAAATAAATCTTAAAACATTCCAATAATTGACATTATTTAACAACTCAAAAACTATGCATGCATAAGTTTTTCATTCAAAAAGTTGGAATATTAACACGGTTTTAGGATTTTTATGCCACTAATTCAAATAATTATAAGATGAAGACAAAGTTAAGTGGAATGCTAACGCTACTATTAGCGTTGGTCGCGCAACTATCGTTTGCGCAACAAACCGTTTCAGGTACGGTTACCGACCAAGTAGGCCTGCCCTTGCCCGGTGTAAATATTGTTATTAAGGGCTCTACAACGGGAACACAAACCGATTTTGACGGAAATTACTCGCTTTCGGCAAATACCGGGGATTTTCTTGTATTTTCCTATATAGGACAAAAAACCACAGAAATTGCTGTAGGGAATAGCAGTACCATCAATGTAAAAATGGAAGAAGATGCTGAAGCTCTTGAGGAAGTAGTGGTTACAGCTTTGGGTATTTCAAGGGACAAAAAATCTTTGGGTTACTCTACACAAGAGGTACAAGGCGAAGATTTAAATACCGTAAAAAGTGGCAACTTCGTTAATGCTCTTTCAGGGAAAGCTTCAGGTATTCAAATCAAAAAGAACAACAACTTAGGCGGTTCTACCAATGTGGTTATTAGAGGAAACGCCTCATTGACCGGTAGCAACCAGGCCCTGTTCGTTATTGACGGTGTGCCGGTGAATAACACCAACACCAATTCGAAATATCAAGGTGAGGCAAGCGGTAACTATTATGATTATGGTAATACAGCTTCCGATATAAACCCCGATGATATTGCATCGGTCAACGTGTTAAAAGGTGCGGCCGCTTCTGCCCTATATGGTTCTAGAGCTGCCAACGGTGTCATTATGATCACCACAAAAAAAGGAAAAGACGCCCAGGGAATTGGGGTTACCGTTAATTCAGGAATTACCATAGGTTCTATTGACAAAAGTACTTTTGCCAAGTATCAAGATCAATACGGAGCCGGTTATGGGGCTTATTACGATGGCCCTGGTGGATTCTGGTATGAAGAAGATATTACAGGCAACGGAAGTAACGATCAGGTTTCCGTGTATACCGAAGATGCTTCTTATGGAGCGCCTTTTGATCCAAACCTGTCAGTATATCAGTGGGACTCCTTTGACCCAGATTCTCCAAATTACAGAACGGCAACTCCTTGGGTCAATGCCAAAAATGGACCGATAACATTTTTTGAAACCCCGATCACAACGACCAATTCAGTTTCTTTTGCAAGGTCTTACGACGATGATGGATCTTTTCGATTGAATTACACACGATTTGATCAAAGTGGCCTGATGCCTAACAGCTCAATTAAAAAGCATAACTTTTCTATGAGCGGGTCTTTTAATTTAACAGATCGCTTAACGATTACAGGATACGCCAATTACATCAACACCAATGCACTGGGTCGTAACTCAACAGGTTACGGTGATAACATCATCGGTAATTTTAAACAATGGTGGCAGACCAATGTTGATATTAAAGAGCAAAGGGATATTTATTTCGCCACCAAAAGGAATGTTACATGGAACCCTGCAACTAGCGATCCCGGTTCTGCACCTATCTTTTGGGACAACCCCTATTGGACTCGTTATGAAAATTACCAAAATGATTCTAGAAATCGTTTTATAGGTAACGTATCGTTGGATTATAAATTTACGGATTGGCTAAACTTTACCGCAAGGGCAGCCACCGACACCTATTCCGAAATACAGGAGGAAAGAAGGGCAAACGGTAGTGTACCAACAAGTTTTGGTATTCCCGATAGTGGCGGAAACCGAGGAAATGTGGATTCTGGTTACGGAAGAAGAAATCTAGACGTTACGGAAACCAATTACGATTTCATGTTTAACTTTCAAAAAGACCTTTCCGAGAAATTCAATTTAAAAGGAATCGTTGGTACCAATATTCGAAGAAGTGAGTTTCAATCCATTTATTCCGCCACAAGTGGAGGGTTGAGTGTTCCAAAACTGTATTCGCTACAAAACAGTACAGGTCCACTTTCACTACCTGTTGAAATAGCTGAAAAAATAGGCGTCGATGGTATTTATGCAAGTGCATCCTTAGGCTTCGACAGAACACTTTTTGTAGATGCCACCATAAGAAGAGACCACTCTTCCACATTGCCTGAAGACAATAGTAGTTTTTACTATCCTTCTATTGCCACGAGTTTTGTGTTTTCAAATCTTTTGAACACAGATTTCATAACCTTTGGTAAACTAAGAGCCAATTATGCAGAAGTAGGTAACAGTGCACCTTTCGATTTTCTTTATGACACATACAATGTAAACATTCCTCCAGGGGCGCCAAGTACATCCGTTGATAATCAAAAGAAGAACCCAGATTTAAAACCTGAGAAAACAGAAAGTTTTGAAGTCGGATTGGAAATGAAGTTTTTACGTAATAGGTTAAGTTTTGATTTGGCCTATTACCAAACCAATTCCATCGATCAAATTTTCGGGGTACCCGTATCAAGAGCTACCGGCTATCAGGAAAAAATTCTAAATGCAGGTGAAATTGAAAACAAAGGTGTGGAGGTTTCCATATCTGGAAATCCTGTAAGAACGGAAAACTTCAGTTGGACTGCCATGGTCAACTGGACAAAGAATAAAAATGAGGTGGTATCATTGGAAGATGGTATTAATACTTTACAGTTAGGGGATTTCCAAGGTGGGGTAACCCTCAATGCCGAGGTCGGACAACCTTACGGAATCATATACGGTACCGACTACACCTATCTCGATGGACAAAGAGTGGTTGACCCCTCTAATGGCCAATATATAAAAACCGCTACGTCTGATCAAAACATTGGAGATACCAACCCAGAGTGGATGATGGGAATATCCAACAAGTTCAACTACAAAAATCTTACCTTCAGCTTTTTAATCGACATACAAAAGGGAGGTAGTATTTTTTCATTGGACCAGTACTACGGTCTTGCAACCGGCTTATACGAAGAAACCGTATTTATCAACGATTTGGGCAATCCTGTTAGAAATTCCTTGGCCGACGGTGGAGGATTTATCAATGAAGGTGTAAACCCAGATGGAACAACAAACACTTCCAGAATTAACGCCAGTGTATTTGGTGCTTGGGGATATAGAAGAGGTTTACCGGATAAAGCATTTGTCTATGATGCCAGCTATGTAAAATTACGTGAAGTGGCACTTACCTATAATCTGCCCAGCAAATTATTGACAGACACTTTCTTGACCAATGCCAGTTTAAGTTTAATTGGGTCCAACCTATGGATAATAGACAAAAATATTCCGCATGAAGATCCAGAAGGTGGTTTGTCTGCAGGCAACGTTCAAGGGTATTCAGTTGGTTCTTTGCCAACTACAAGGGATTTTGGTGTCAATCTTAAATTACAATTCTAAAAAATATAAAAATGAAAAAACTAGCAATAATAATTACTGCCGTGATTTTTGCTTCTTGTTCCAGTGAGCTGGAAAGTCTGAACGAGAACATCAAAGATCCATTGGCCGTACCTGGTGAAAGTTTGTTTACCGGGGCGCAGAAAAACTTGGTCGACCAGGTGGTTGATTTGAATGTTAACAATAACAACACAAAACTTTGGGCCCAGTATTTACAGGAAACAACCTATACTGACGAAAGTAACTACGATCAGGTAACCAGAACCATTCCTGCAACACATTGGAGTGTTTTGTACAAGAATGTTCTAAAGGATTTGGATGAGGCCAAGAAAGTTATCGAGGCAACGACATATACCACCACTGAGCTTGAGGCCTTGAAACCTAATAAGTTGACCATTATCGAGATTCTTAACATCTACACTTATGGTCTTTTAATAGAAACCTTTGGCGATGTACCTTATACTGAAGCATTGGATATCGACAATCTTCTACCTAAATATGATGATGGCGAAACGGCCTATAAAGATTTAATAGGAAGACTGACTACCGCTATTGATGCTTTGGATGAGAGCACTGAAAGTTTTGGAAGTGCCGATAGAATATATAATGGAGACGTAGCCCTATGGAAGAAGTTTGCTGCTTCCCTAAAATTAAGAATGGGAATTCTTTTATCCGATGTTGATGAGGTCTTTGCCAAGAGCACTGTCGAAAGTGCCGTTGCAACAGGTGTATTTGAAAGTAATGCGGATAATGCATCTTACGAATATTTAGGTTCCGATCCAAATACAAATCCGATTTATGACAATTTAGTCTTAAGTGGAAGGAAAGATTTTGTTGCCGCAACGACCATTATAGATATCATGCAGCCCAGAAGCTATGAGTATTTGGAAGATTCCAATGAAGACGGGGAGATAAATGAAGATGATGACCGTACCGTGGTACCTGGTTCGGTAACAAGTACTGACCCTAGAATGAAGTATTATTTCGCATCCAACGTAGATGTGGATCCTTCAGTTGAACAAGTGGTGTATATTGGAGGAGGAATTGGCAGCACTGCAAATTATGCCTCCCATACCCATGTATCTGCCCAATTAGAAGAAGCAACATTTCCCGGTATCATTTTAGACTATGCAGAGGTACGCTTTTTATTGGCCGAAGCACGGGCTAGGTCATTTGAAGTTGGTGGAACTGCAAAAGAGCATTATGATGCTGCTATTACAGCCTCCATTCTTGACTGGGGAGGTTCTGACGCAGAGGCTACGACCTATTTGGCCGAACCTTCTGTAGATTATGATACGGCTATTGCAGCAAGTACGGCCGCCACGCCTTGGAAAGAGGTAATCGGTACCCAAAAGTGGATTGCACTTTACAACAGGGGACTAGAAGCTTGGACCTCTATTAGGCTGTTGGACTACCCACTTATGGCAACTCCTGCAGAGGCCGTTTCTGGTTTTCCTAACAGATATACCTATCCAATTTTAGAACAGTCTTTGAACGGAGCCAATTATGGTTCGGCTTCTTCCGCCATAGGTGGCGATGAAGCAGAGACTAAACTTTTTTGGGATCTATTTTAAAAATCACCGCTTTCTATAAGTGATTTACGGAATCATAAAAGAACGCCGTGGAAGAAAATTTTCTTCCACGGCGTTCCTATTTTATGGGCCCCATCAAATGGATATTGAAATTCAGATTAGAATCTTTATATATAAAACACAAAATTCAAGGCGCCCTCTTAAGGCCTTCTGTTGATTACCAAAACTATAAGCAGCCTACATACAACTCACAATACGACATTTATTGGAGCTTAGGGCATTTGAACCTGATTACGGCGAGCGGCAATAATAGTACGTATGCGCATGACCAAACCCTTTGTTGTCTTAAATAGGCTCCAAACATCACATACTTTCATCACAATTTACCAAAACTGCCCTTTATTATGATTTTCATAATAATTTAACAATAAATAACATTTACACCTCCATAAAAGTAGGAAAATATGTTATATTTAAATTATTGTTAATTTTTTTTGTTAAATATATCTTAAAAATATGCTTTTTAAGTCAGTATTTAACACGTATAAAACTATGCGTGCATAGTTTTTGGCCTAAAAAGTTGGATTGTTAACACTATTTTAGGATTTTTGCGTTAAGCTAATTCAAATAATTATAAAATGAAGACAAAACTGAATGGACTTTTGACGCTCGTTCTAGCGTTAGCCGTGCACCTTACTTTTGCACAGCAAAAAACAATTTCGGGTACGGTCACCGACCAAGATGGTCTACCGCTTCCTGGAGTAAACATCCTTGTTGACGGAACTACGAATGGCACACAAACCGATTTCGATGGAAATTATTCGATTTCAGGAGAAACGGGCCAAGTATTATTGTTCACTTTTATCGGACAAAAAGATGTGAGCCAGACAATCGGATCTTCCAGCACCATTAATGTTCAAATGGAGGAGGACGCACAGGCTTTGGAAGAGGTCGTTGTAACCGCATTTGGTAAAACCCAACAGAAAAAATCACTTGGTTATTCAACAGTATCCGTTACAGCTAAAGACTTAACGGAGGTGAACAATGTGAACCCCTTCGAATCACTTTCAGGTAAAGTAGCCGGTGTAGACATCACCGTACCCGCCCAGCCTGGAGCTTCGGCGAAAGTAGTTTTAAGAGGGTTTAGCTCATTAGGTTCGAACTCTCCATTATACATTGTGGATGGCTCCCCTATAAGTAATGCCAATAACAGGGGTAGTGACCCAAATAATTTAAGTACAGATGCCACTCGAACATTCGACGCAGGTAATGGCTTAAATGATATCGACCCGAACAACATTGCAAGCATGACAGTACTTAAAGGTGCCGCAGCGGCAGCAATTTACGGGTCAAGAGCATCAAATGGTGCAATAATCATTACTACGAAAAAAGCTTCCCGGGGTCAAAAATTAAGAGTTGATATTTCTACATCAACTGATTTTTCAGAGGTTGCAAGACTACCCCATTTACAAAACGATTTTGGACAAGGATGGGCCGGACAGAGTTATTCTAGAGGCACAGATGCCAGTAACGAAAATGGTTCATGGGGCGCCCCATTTGACGGCCAGATAAGGGTGTGGGGTAATATTGTTGACAATTCGCAACAGATAAAGCCGTATGTCGCTCTCGAAGACAACGTCAAAGACTTTTTTGAAGCGGGAACCAATTACACGAATTCCATCAGATTAAGTGGTGGTGGTGAAGTTACCGACTACTCGCTAATCTTTACAGATACCAATAGTGATGGGGTTATACCTACGGAAGCAGACGCGTTGGATAGAAAAGTATTCAACTTCTCTGGTGGAATTAAAGGTGAGAGATTTAGAGCAAGAACGGTTGCAAATTTTGTTACCAGAGACCAGAATATCGTGAATACGGGTCAAGGTGATAATGCAGGGGAAGGTGAGGCTTTAATTCAAGAAGTGATTCAAGTCCCAAGAGACATAAGTCTACTGGATATGCAAGATTATGAAAATAATAAATTCAATACGAATGATAATTTTTACACACCATATTCAAGAAACCCGTGGTGGACGATAAACGAGAATAAAACCTCATTCAGAAACAATCGTTTTTTCGGGAACGTAAATCTTTCATATGATCTTACACCTGATTTGGTCGCAACATTCCAAACCGGAGTTGATATCACCAACAATACGCTTAAAAGTTATGGTGCTGTCATAAACTACACGCCAGGCTCACCGAACTTTGTAGATGGCGCTACCAATAACGCAGGTGGTGTAACAGAAAGGAAAAATGACCGAAAGGAGTATGACACCTTTTTTACCTTAGATTACAACAAGCAGCTTTCTAAGAAGTTTTCCTTGAACGCTACTGTAGGCGGGGCATTTAATGAGATATCTACAAACTTTTTAAGTGTTTCCATTACGGATCTTAGCGTACCTAACTTTTATGAACTAACGAACACTGCTGGCAGACAAATTGCAACGCAATCGGATACTAAACGAAGAATTTACGGTCTTTTTGGTTCCGCTGAACTTGGTTTTGCCGAAAGGATATACCTAACCTTGACCGGAAGAAATGACTGGTCATCAACACTCCCAGTAGAGTCGAATTCTTTCTTCTATCCATCTGTTGCCTTAAGTGGTATTGTCATAGACAATGCCGATACTTTTGTAAAAGTACGTGGTTCTTTCGCTAGAGTAGCGAAAGATACAGATCCTTATGCCACAAGAAACACATTGATTCAAGGAATAGCACAGGCCAATCAAGGACAAATTAGTTTTCCTATTGCAGGGCAAAATGCTTTTGAGTTAAGTGGAACTTTAGGAAACCCAAATTTAGAACCAGAAATCACTAAGGAGTATGAATTCGGTGCGGAAGTCAATTTATTCAACCGAAGGGTCAATCTTGATGTTGCATACTACAATAAAGATACCGAAGGCGTAATTATCGATAGACCATTGCCTAGAAGTACAGGATTTGCCTTTATTTCAGGTAACTTTATTGACCTTAATAATAAAGGATACGAATTGAGCCTTGGCCTGATTCCGGTAATGACAGATAATTTCTCTTGGAATTTGGATTATACTTTTACCAAAAATGAGAACGAGGTAACCGATATTGCAGAAGGTCTTCCCCAAATTTTAATTAACAGCGCATATGCCGTTAACTTCTATGCCGAAAAAGGCAAACCACTTGGTGTTTACAAAACAAGGGTAGCTGCCACAACGGACAGTGGACAGGTTATAGTTGATGCGGCTTCGGGAATACCTACTCAAGTGGATAATGAAGAGGAAATCGGAACTTCTCAAAGAGATTTCATTATGGGACTTAAAAATTCCTTTAGATATAAAAACTTCACTCTTGCAGCTAGTTTAGATTGGAAACAAGGTGGGGAGATGTATTCTTATACCAACAGATTGTTAGGCTTTACGGGAAACTCTATTGCTACCACATACAATGATAGGGCTCCGTTTATTGTGCCAAATTCGGTTAATGAAAATGAAGACGGTACCTTCTCAGAGAATACAACTCCGATTAATTTTATCGATGTTACAGGCTTTTACAGTTCTTCGAACAATGGAAGTATAGAATCAACCCATGTTATAGACAAAACCTTTGTAAGGCTACGAGATTTATCGTTAACCTATAGAATTCCGAGCAGCTTTACCGAGATGTTGGGTCTCACTGCCGCTTCCCTCAGCGTTTACGGGAAAAATTTAGCTTTATGGACACCCAATAGCAATCCGTACGTTGATCCCGAAGTTTCTACTTTCGGTGATGATTTAGCTAGTGAGTTCGGAGAATTTGCTGGAAATCCAACGCAAAGAACTTATGGATTTTCACTTAAGGTATCCTTTTAATAATAAAAAAATATAGATATGAAAAAAATATTAATTAGCGCACTTAGCATGATAATCTTATTCGTATCATGCGATAGCCAACTAGACATCAATCGAGATCCTGATCTTTTGGATCCAGAGGGTGTAGCGATTTCTTCGGAAATAGCGGTAGGCATAATTGGAATTACGGGAACCCAGGGGGCCTATTACTCCATTGTGGGTGGTATATGGTCCCAATTCTGGGCACAAAGCCTTAATTCGAGCCAATACCGATCGGTAGATAACTACACGATAGGAGTTTCTGATTTTGAGGGAGGTTGGTCTAATATGTATGATGCATTAAGTGACATCAGAAATGCGAAGAAAATCTCTTTGGAACGGGAAAACTGGAATTATTATTTGATTTCAACTTGTTTAGAGGTATATGCATCACAAATCTTAACTGATTTTTACGGTGACATTCCTTATGCCGAAGCTAATGACCCTACTAATTTCTCTCCTAATTTTAATACAGGCGAAGAAGTATACAATTTCATGATAGCTGATTTGGATGATGCCCTTGGACGTGATTTAGAAAATTCTGCACTTCCGACACCAGGTGGTGATGATTTTATTTTTGGGGGCAATATGACTCACTGGATAGAATTTGCAAACACCTTGAAACTCCGAATCTTTCTAAGACAAACAGAAGCTAGACCAAATGTTGCCTCAGAAGGCATAACCGCCATGTTGAATGCCGGGGCACCTTTTTTAACTGTGGACGCAGCCGTTGGCCTTGGAGGTGGTGTATTTGAAGATGAGGCCAATTTAAGTAATCCTCTTTATGAACATGACAGAAGACAACTAAATACGCAAAATAACTTAAGAGCTAGTACGACTATGTGGTCGTTTCTTTCTGCTAATTCAGATCCTAGACTAGAGTCTTTCTATGCAACTGCCGATGCAAGTGGAGCAGGTCTCGGGCCCATGAATCAAGGTGATTATAACAGCTCGGCATCTCCCTCATCCGTATCTCTTGCAGATATTAGCCCATTGTCTCCCATTTACTTCATAAGCGCAGCCCAAAGCTACTTTATGCAGGCGGAAGCAATGGAAAGGTATAACGGAGGTGTAGGTGCTAAAGAGCTCTATGACGCGGGCGTTTTAGCTGCTTTTGAAAAAAGCCCTAGCTTTTACGACAACTCTTTAGGGGAAGGTAGTCAAACATGGATTGCATCAGAACCTTTCGATGGAGCTCCGTTTATAGCCCCAGGAGGTGCATACGAATATCCTTCTGCAGGTAGTATGGATGATAAGATGAAAGCTATTATCACCCAGAAATGGGTTTCTTGTTACCCCGATAACGGATATGAGTCTTTCTTCGAACAACACAGAACAGGTTATCCTGAAGTTTCGCCAATTCCGCAATCAGATGAAACATACGTTGCTGGAGAATGGGCTTATTCTGTAGAAGGTCTTACGGGCGGTGTTTTTCCACAGCGCATGGTATATCCGAACTTAGAACTTTCTAGAAACTCCAATGCTCCAAGCATTGTTGAACTGACTGCGCCCGTTTGGTGGAATAAGTAATAATTGCAAATACTAAAAATGATGAGAAAAATATTTATATATCTATTTATTGTTTGTCCCTTCATATTCATTTCTTGTGATGGTGAAGAAACAAATGATGTAAGCCTTGTTACGAACTACGCCACGGTAGAAATTATTGGAGAGTTTACTACTGTAATCAATGCCGGTGAATCATATACTGATCCAGGGGCAACTTCAGAGATATCAGGTAGTCCTGCTGAATATACTACTAGCGGAAGCGTCGACTCGAATACACCTGGGGTTTATACCATTACATACGAAACCATCAATGCTGACGGATTTCCTGCCTCGGCCAGAAGGGTAGTCGTCGTTCTTGACCCAGCTCCTAGCGCATACGACTTAAGTGGAAATTGGGCTAGAACAAATGGCAGCCCTGCAGAAGTAGTACAAATTTCCGATCGTGAATACACCCATAGTAATGCAGGTGGTGTCGAAGGGGAAAACCAATTGATGGTTACCTTTTATAATGTAGATGATGAGTTGTTGTACATCCCCTTTCATCCTAGTGCCTCAGAATCGGGCATCAGTGTCGAAAGTTTAGATGGAAACATTGAAGACAACGACAACTTTACTTGGAATTTAAACGCCAGTACTTTCTATGGTACATTCACAAGAGTTTTCGAAAGACAATAAAATAAAAATAAAGACAATGAAAAATATAATTAAACCACTAATTTTCCTATTTGCCATTAGTTTGTTTGTTTCTTGTGATGAAGGGGGCGATCCAGATCCAGGAGCAACTGGTGTTGTTGAAATGGCAGGTGATTGGTATGTGCAAGGGTTTCTAGATGGAGAGATGATTGCTGACTATTTACAAATTTCTACCTACAATACCGCAGCCGATGATGGCACAGAGATGTGGATTGATGACCATGGCAATTTTTGGGATTTCAAAGTCAAGACTCCCGTTAATGTCAGTACATTAAACTTTTCCGGAGAGACTTTGGACAGTGATGTTGATGGATATGTAATAACAGTAAGCATCACCAATGGTTCTGTGACTAAGAAGGGAGCTACTTCATCAGGTGGGAATACTGTTGATGGAATTTCTTTTGATGCAGAATTCTCAGATGACCCAGGAACCATTTATCATTTGGAAGGCTATAAGAGAACAGGTCTATTAGAAGATGAGCATTAGAAAATTGCTTTAAGCTAATTACATCTAAAAACCACCTCGATCGAGGTGGTTTTTTATTTACCTTTGTCCCCATGCAAAAAACAACCCAAATCTACGGAATTAGGGCCATCATTGAAGCTATCAATGCGGGAGAGCCCATCGACAAAGTCTTTATTCAAAAAGGACTAAAGGGCGACCTTTTTAAGGAACTCGAAGGTATACTCCGTAAAAAAGGCATCAATGCCTCATACGTTCCCATTGAAAAATTGAACCGTTTGACCCAAAACAACCATCAGGGAGTTGTAGCCAATATATCACCAATTAGCTTTTATAGTCTTGAAGAATTAGTGGAGAAGGTAACGGCCAGCAAAAAACTGCCCCTATTCCTACTACTGGACCAGCTTTCAGATGTTCGAAATTTTGGGGCTATTATCAGAACAGCAGAGTGCACTGGCGTGGACGGTATTATAATTCAAAAAAAAGGTGCCGCCCCCGTAACCGCTGACACCATAAAGACATCTGCAGGTGCCGCATTTAAGGTTCCAATTGCAAAAGTCGATCACATCAAAGATGCTGTTTTTTACCTTCAAGCATCCGATATTAAAGTCATCGCGGCGACTGAAAAAACAGAGACCATGGTCTATGATATTCCTTTTGATGGGCCATGTGCTATAATCATGGGCTCGGAAGATAGAGGGATATCACCCTCTATTATTAAGGTCGCGGATCATAGCGCCAAACTCCCCTTACTCGGGGAAATTGGTTCTTTAAATGTATCTGTAGCGTGTGGTGTTTTTCTATATGAGGCTGTACGACAACGTCAAAATTTACAACCCTAAAGTAAAAACTTACGAATTGACATCATCACCATTGCTCTTGTAGTGATAGGTGATTTTTACAGATGCGTCATCAAGTTCAACTTCATCCGTTTTTCGTTCTATAAAATTTCCATCTTTGTCAAATTGCTGTAGAAACTCGTCTTCCTCTTCATTATAGTCCTCTGATTCCCAGTCATATTTTTTGGTGGAGGGCAGCTTGGCTTTAATCAATATGGCCAAAAGCAATCCGGTTACAAATCCGGCCAAATGGCCTTCCCAAGAGATATCATCCTTGATCGGAAAAATATACCATAGTAAACTTCCATAGATAAAAACGACGATTAATGAAAGTGCAACTAAGCGGTAGTACTTACTAAAAATGCCCTTAAAAAACGTGAAACTTACTAAAACATAAATTACCCCACTCGCCCCAATATGATATGAAGGCCTGCCGATTGCCCATGTAAAGAGTCCTGAAAGCAATATCCCCCAAAATAAAACCCGAAAAGCAATCTTCCTATAGAAATAAAACAAAGCAGCTAATAATATCGCCAAGGGAATCGTATTGTTATAAAGGTGCTCTACAGAGCCATGAATAAAAGGGCTAAAAATTATGCCGCGTAACCCAACGAAATTTCTGGGGATAACACCAAATTGGTTCAGATTGACCTGAAAACGTAGTTCGAGCCAAAACACCGTCCAAATCATAAGTACAGCAATCATAGGTGCCAAAACCACCGAATTAGTAAATTTGAAATACTGATGTTCAGACATAATAATTAAAAATACACCTATTGTGAAATAGCCCGCTAAGACAACCCTTTTTTCTTTTGCTTTATTCTCTTATTGAGATTGTAAAAAATTGCAATTGATTAGCCCAATTGCTAAACTCAAGGTTCAAAAACCAAGAACCTCTCCATAAATATAATAACGACAAATCGTCATCTGTTATTTTATCTTAATTTTATCGCATGAACGAACCGCTAGCTGAAAGGGTACGCCCAAAAACTTTAGACGATTACATTAGCCAACTCCATCTGGTTGGGGAAAATGGTTCATTGACGCAACAGATTAAAAAAGGCCTTCTGCCGTCCCTTATATTTTGGGGACCACCGGGAACGGGAAAAACGACCCTCGCCAATATTATCGCCCACGAGAGCGGTCGCCCATTTTATGCTTTGAGCGCTATCAATAGCGGGGTGAAAGACATTCGTGAAGTCATTGAAAAGGCTAAACAAAGTGGAGGACTTTTCACCTCTAAAAATCCGATTTTATTCATTGATGAAATTCATCGGTTTAGCAAATCACAACAAGATTCGTTGCTGGCAGCTGTCGAAAAGGGGTGGGTAACCTTGATTGGCGCTACCACAGAAAACCCAAGTTTTGAGGTAATTCCCGCATTATTGTCGCGATGTCAGGTTTATGTGCTTAACCCCTTCGGAAAAAAAGACCTCGAAGACCTACTTCATCGTGCAATGGAGAAGGACACTTTTCTGAAATCTAAAAAGATAAATTTAAAAGAAACAGAGGCTTTGCTACGACTTTCTGGGGGAGATGGCAGAAAACTTCTTAATATTTTCGAATTGGTTATTACATCGGAAGCCTCGGATACGATAGTTATTACCGATGAAATGGTCATGGGGAAGGTACAAAGGAACACCGTTCTTTACGACAAAACCGGCGAACAGCACTATGATATTATTTCCGCCTTTATCAAATCGATTCGGGGAAGTGACCCAAATGGAGCCGTTTATTGGCTGGCGCGTATGATCGAAGGGGGGGAAGATGTAAAATTTATTGCCCGACGATTGCTTATCTCTGCCTCGGAGGATATTGGCCTAGCCAACCCAACGGCCCTTGTTATTGCCAACAATGCCTTTCAGGCCGTCACCACCATTGGTTACCCTGAAGCACGTATCATTCTAAGTCAATGCGCCATTTACCTGGCCACTTCAGCAAAAAGCAATGCCAGCTATATGGCGATAGGCAAAGCCCAACAGGCCGTAAAACAAACGGGAGACCTTTCGGTTCCTATGCCCTTGCGCAACGCTCCGACAAAGTTAATGAAAGACTTAGGGTATGGCGCAGATTACAAATACGCCCATGACTTTGAAAATAATTTTGTGAATGCCGAATTTTTACCGGAAGAATTGACTGGTACTTCTTTCTACAAGCCGGGTAACAATCAGCGTGAAAACGCAATACAAGACTTTCTCAAAAAACGATGGAAAGATAAGTATCAATAAAAAACTGATATAAAACTTTTCATTATCAGCAATGTACGACTTCGATGAAATTTGGGTAAACCTTCTCGAGATTTGTTATTTCTGCCATACGCTGACCCCATCTAAAAACAGGGTAAATATGAGTTTTGGAATTAAAACTTAATGTCGAGCTCATCCGCTTTCAAAACACCACCCTCATAATATTCAAAAAACCATTTTCCATCTTTTTTGAGCAGCACTCCGTCAGTACCGTCCCTCTTTCCCAAATAATAGTCTGGCATTGATGTCTTATAAACCTTCATTAAAATTTTGGGCGTACTATCCACCAATTGATACCCATTGCCATCGGGTAACTCTTGAGCATATAGTGTTCCGGTAATAACTTCTACTTTCTTAATATCAGATTGCACGGGCTCCACACTTTTGTAGGTTTGTCGCGCTGTTGAAGCCTCTTGTTTAATAACCGCCACACTTTCGGTGTTTTTTGGAGCAACCACTTCTTTCTTTTCTTCTATTTTCTTGACATCGTTCTTAAAACTCACGGTTATTGGAGCAGACTTTTGCGAATTGCCGTTGTAAGCATAGTTCACGGTATTGAACGAATTAAAAGCATCGCGAATAGCCTCGCTATAAGCGGTCTTAAACTCTTTACTCTTGCTTTTACCTTCTTTGGTACTAAAGACTTCTTTCTCCGCACAGTCTTTAAGAATCAATTTAGTTTTTGTCGTGAACATGGAAGAACCGTCGATTAAATCGACCCATAGCCCCAAACATCTGTTATTGTTCAACTCATCGGGCAACTCATCACCATATAATGCAGTAAAACCTTTTTTCTCAAATAAATACTTCACCAGTGTACTGGTCTGGTATTGGTTTTCCTTTTTAAATTCATTGAATTTTTTGGGGACAATTATATATTTGTAATCATTTAATTGGGCATTGACAGTAGCTACAAAACCTCCAATAAAGAGAATTGCAAAAAACATATTTTTCATATAGGGGTACATTTAATTAGATGGATTATAATAAACCAAAATAGTACATTAAAAACTGAACATTGAATCAAGAAGATTTTTGGAAAGATGCAATGCATCAACAAAAAACATCCCCGTCAAATACTTCCTATTGAAGTATTCAAAAAGCATGCCCTTCTTTATAAAATTGAAATGAAGGTATCAGTGATGCATTCAAAATATCAATTCTTTCCCCAAGATATGATATTTAATCCTAACTGAAAAGAAGTATACTGGCTAGCTGCCAAATTTTGATAAGCCAAAAGATTATCGGCCATAAGATATAGATTTACCGGGCCAGCCTGCATGCTTACACCCAAACCTACATTTGTAAGAGAGAACTTATCTACTGTGTACGTAGCTTTTACAGCCATAACATCACCAAATCGACGATGATAAAAAGCAGTAAGTGCAGTTTGCGGACCTCTGGGTCTATTTATCATATAAATTTGACCACCCACCCCATTTGCGTACTTTAAGCTGCCCTTATTAGAAGACACTGAATAATTACAATCACAGTCTTGTCTAGACCGAACAGGTTTACCAAAATTATACCGTAACGAGGCATATAATTTGGTCGGCCTAAAAGCAACGTAACTTTCCGAATCATCTTCAAAGGGCACCAAGGCATCCACTTCATCTACAAAATCTTGCCAAAAATCCCTATTGGAATCTGATAATGCACTTGGTAAAATAATTTCGATTCCTTCGATTGTAGCATTTCCATTTAAGGAATAACTCTTTACGTCGTTTGCATGGTAAATAAATCCGAGATCCAACAAGCTACCCGTAACTACAAGTTGCTCATTTATATTATAGGAAAAACCTAAATCCACACCGACACCCAAATTACCACCAAAGAAACCTCGTTTAATAATCGTTGATGCTAAATTTCCGTCATCTTTGGCCTCATCCAATGCACTCAGCCCAGAAGTTCTAAGCTGCATATCTGCATTCAATGTACTTGCCAATAGGTTATTCTGACCTTCTGTAGTCACAAAATACCCTCTGTTACCCGTAGAATTGAAGTCCAAGATACTGGAATAAAGCTTACCTCTCAAACCTAAAACCAAGCCATTACCCATACGCTTATTCACCCCAAAATGAAAAACATTCATCATTTCTCCCCGAGTCTTCAAATGGCTAAGGTCAAACCTTTTATCTAAATAATCGGCATTACCTTCAAAAGCCAGAATAGCGTAATCTTTGAACCAATACCCAATCGCATCGCCTTCGTTATAAATACCAAAAGAATAAAAGTTGTTGGGATTTCTACCTTGAAATCCACCGCTTAATAATTCAAGTTGATAGGTTCCACTAAGTTCATCCTCGATTTTCATACCACCGATTGCCCGGTCCCTAACCTTGTCATTGATATCAAGACCGTCATCCGCAAAAATATCATTCGCCGAAATTCCGCTGGAGCCTACTTGAAGTGAAATGCCTGAAAGCATTGGAATACCAGCATACCACTTAAAATCTACTTTCGTACCGGGGTTGACCATCAAAGATTGCGGAACTTCACCAAAATCATATAAGAGCTGTTTATTTTGGCCATGCATATAGCCGCATACCAACAAAATGGTCGCTAAAAAAGTCTTTTGAAATCTCATTTTAAGGCAACGGTGAATTTACCACTTGATTTTAAGGTGATTTTGGGATCCGACAAAGTAGAAGTGCTGGAATCTGCACCAATCGTGGCGCTTACCCTAAAGCTTGAAGTATTTCGTATAATATCTATATTTTCACCACCAGGACCAAAAGTTATCTCTCGCTGCAAAACTGCAGTCGGGGCAGGTGGTACGTAAAAGCTTTCAGTGTACAGAACGTTCCCGGCTTCATCTAAAAACTCTACGAGAATCTCATCAAATTCTTGATTGGTCGTATTCTCCACTTCATAGGTAATAATACCACTTCGGACCCTTTCTGAAAAAACACTTTCTGAAAAAGCGTCAAAATTAAAGTCTCTTGAAAAAAAAGTAGCAGAAGAGGCTGCATCAATAGCTCTTTCAGAGGCTTCGATATAGAGAATACTAGCTTCATAGGTAGGGCGCAACCTAAGATCTTCGTATTGATCAAAGTTCTGTTCTTCCATGCAAGAATTCAGCAGGAAGACCAGTACCAAACTTGTGATTAAATAGGTTCTGAAACTTTTCATTTTAAATAATGCGCGATATACACCGATTCCGAATCGAAAAAGGCGTTACGTTTATATAACTCTATAAATAGGTTTTTATTTCACGTAAATCGTGAATCATTTGGCAAATTTCGTGCACTGGTTCATTATGTGCGTTAAAATGTATTGCATGAAAACCAACAGCCTTCGCCCCTAATATATCGGCCTCTAAATTATCACCTATCATTAGCGCATTTTGAGGTCGCACATTGGCCCCTCGCAAAGCAATTTCAAAAATAAGCGGGTTCGGCTTCTTTACCCCGGCCATTTCGGAATCGACAACTTGGTCAAAATATCCATGTATTTTCGAACCCCTTAGTTTTTTCTCTTGAATTTCTTTAAAACCGTTGGTTATAATATGAAGTTTATAATTGGGACTTAAATAGTCTAATACCTCAATGGTGTAAGGCAGCAAATGATCAAAAGACGACAGGTTGACAATATAATCTTCCGACAAGACATGAATCGTATCATCGGGGACAACATAGGCCAACTCATCGAAAACGGTTTTAAGGCGTTCGTAGCGAAGGGCCTCCTTCGTAATCTTTTCTTCCCGATATAATTTCCAATAAGCTAAATTTTTAGGGACGTATACCCGTAAGAAATCGGACAAATCAACATCAATTCCGTTGTCTTTGAAAATTTTCCCAAAGGTAAGTGCTGAATTTTTATCAAAATCCCAGAGCGTATGATCTAAGTCAAAAAAAATATCGGTTACTACTTCTTTATACATGGTACTTCGTGATTATTGTTTGATATAGCCCTTTCCAATCTAATTTGGCATTACCACCCAATAATTCATTTGAAAAAATGAATACAAAATTGCCATTTACCTCTCTTATTTGACGATACAACGCATCGACTTGTTCTAAAATGACCTCTTTGTCCTTTGTGTTTATAAATGCGTAATCGTGTACGGCGAACGGATGAACCCTTATGGGCTGTTGAATCTCCATCGTTATATCATAAAAATAAAAAGGGCTGCAGGTACCTGCCCTAAAACCGACTTCATGCGTGTACCCCATGGTGTAATCGTCAGTAAACTCAGCCTCGACCAAATTTCGGTAGGTTTCAGGAACGTCTACTCGATTATAGCGTTGTCTTGCGTAATTAACAGTACGGTTGATAACGGCTTCTAAACTTTTCTTCTCTTTTTTTAATAGTTCAACATCGCTAAAGGAACTATAGGAAGCTGACAAGGCCACTAAACTATAATCGGCAATATACTTTATCAAAAAACGAAAGTTGTTATTATTGGGAGATACGTTCTTGTCATAAGTTGAGTAAGAAGCAAATTGAAAAAAGAAAATGCTCTTCACACCGTATTTCTTATGCGTTTCCACGAGGTAATCAAAATTGTTATAGGGATCTTTACCTACATTGAACCAAACCCCTATACGTTGCGCAACCCTTTTCAACCTAAGGTTCGACAAATCAAGAAATAACCCGGCCAAACTACGACCAAGGCCCCTATATGCAAAACAGTGTGATGTAGTAACATCAATAATTGAAGTATATTTATAGGTTTTGCCAGTGTATTCAATATCAGGAAAACGCTCAATCAACTTCTCCAACAATTTAAGCGCCCACATGTCAACTACGGGCTTTTGTAGAAATTCATTTTGGTACGCCAGACTTTCTTTGGGAGGAAATCGGCCGTGAACATCTTTTACATGGGGCAAATATTCTTCGTATCGGCTGAGCAGAAAAAAACTGGCCGCAAAAATATCGAAAGGAACATTACTCCGTTCCCCTGCCGAAAAGAAACAAGGAACACCCTCCCAATCTCCCATAACGATATTAAAATCATTGATGCCCTGTTCGAACAGCAAATCATTGCTTCGTATAAAAAACTCGTTCTGTAGAGGCTGTTTGGTATAGGTTATCTTCGGACCTGTATGCTTTATAAAATCTTCTACCTTGGTGCAATATGATACTTCTATGCCCAAAATCCGCGTAAACAGTTGCCTCATGATATAGGTAAATCGAGGCGTTATTTTATGGGTATAGATAAGCAACATAACTGTCGAAAGTTCAAAGATTAAATTCTAATTCAAAAAAGTTTCAGAGCGCTAAATTTTCCAAAAATTCAAACTATTTATAGGTCACCACCAATTGCCGATGATCAGAGTACTCCTTCATCAGCAAAACTAAAATAATCCTTTTGGGTAATAATCAAATGATCAAGAACTTTTATATCTAAAGCTTCAGCACCCAATTTCAACTTTTGGGTAATCTGTTTATCGGCTGCACTTGGTTTTAAGGTACCCGACGGATGATTATGTGCCAAAATTAAGGCGACGGCACCAAGTTCTAAAGCTTGCTTCATCACGATACGTATATCGACCAGTGTACCTGTTAAACCGCCCTTGCTTAGTTGGGATAGCTGTAACACGCTATTCGCATTATTTAAGTAGACTATCCAGAATTCTTCATGGGGCAACTCTCCCATGGCCGAATGCAATAGTTCAAAAGCGTCGCGACTGCTACTTATTTTTGTGATTTTCACTGCATCTTCCCCTCTTCTTCGCCTTCCTACTTCCAGAGCCGCAGCAATTGTGACCGCTTTTGCCTCTCCTATTCCCTTGAACTGCATCAATTGTTTTATGGAAAGCTTACCCAACTCATTTAAATTATTATTGACCGACGCCAATATACGTTTTGAGAGTTCTACTGCACTTTCGTTTCTGCTTCCCGAACCAATAAGAATAGCAATAAGTTCAGCATCAGACAATACCGACTTACCTTTATTCACCAACTTTTCCCTGGGCTTGTCATCATCGGACCAGTGTTTTATGGAAAAAGATGTTGGTTTTTCTTGCATAAAGTAAATATAGCCAATTGTCGTTAAGTTGGGAATGCCGGCCTAACCGGTTAACTTGTTTTCAAAAATTATTTAAGGTCTCATATCAACCTTGGTCAAAAATCGAATGGTCGAAAATGCCCATCAAATAAAACGAGCGACGGTAAAGCCAGAAACCCTCCAAAAACTATTTTTGTCGCACCTACTTAAGAAAATGCTATCGCGTAAAATGCTTGGTGAATTCGTTCAAGTTCAAGCCGCCATAATTGCCCGAACTCATCAGCAGCAGTATGCTATTATCAAATTTTTGATCAAAAAGAAACTTTTGAAATGAGGCAGCATCGGTAAAAATTTGCAAATCGTCGCGCTCAAAAGCGTCTGAAATCTGCTTGGGAGTTACTTCCTTTAATTTTTTGATTTTAACCGATTCCGGTAAATAGAAAACGACGGCTTGGTCTGCTGCATTCAAAGCCCCTTTATATTCCTTTAAAAATTCAGCATTGAAACTGCTATAGGTGTGAAGCTCGAGACATGCAATCAATTTACGATCAGGGTATTGTTCTTTGACCGCATTGGTCGTGGCTGCAACTTTACTTGGTGAATGGGCAAAATCTTTATAGGCTACGGAAGTTTTATTTTCGGCAATCTTCTCCAACCTTTTTGATGCCCCTGTAAAAGTGGCAATGGCCTCATAGAAATCATCTTCATCGACACCCATATTTTGACAGATCCATTTTGCCCCGGCAAGGTTACTCAAGTTATGCTTTCCGAACACCTCAATTGGCATAGGACCCTCTGGCGTTTCTAGAAGTGTTTGACCATTCTCAACAGAATAAGCAGGAGTTCGATAGGGTAATTTTCTAATGGCATTCCCCGAAGCTTCCACGATCTTTTTCACTTCTGGGTCTTCTTCGTTATAGGTAATGCTTCCTCCTTTTACAATGCTATCCACAAAAATTTGAAACTGTTCTACGTAATTCTCAAAAGTGGGAAAAACGTTAATATGATCCCAAGCAATTCCGCTCAAAAGTGCGATATTGGGTTTGTACAAATGAAATTTCGGGCGTCTATCGATTGGCGAAGACAGGTACTCATCACCCTCCAAAACAATAAAATCATTTTCTTCGGTTAAATGAACCATACGGTCAAACCCATCTAATTGGGCACCGACCATATAGTCTACCGGTTTATTGTGATAATTCAACACATGAAGAATCATCGAGGTTATGGTCGTTTTACCATGACTACCCCCTATGACGACCCTTGTTTTATTCTTCGACTGCTCATAGAGAAACTCGGGATACGAGTAAATAGTCAACCCCAATTCCTTTGCTTTTAACAATTCCGGGTTATCCGCCTTTGCGTGCATCCCCAAAATAACAGCATCTAGACCAGCGTGTATTTTTTCAGGAAACCAACCAAATGTCTCGGGTAGTAACCCTTTATCGTCCAACCTTGACCTTGAAGGTTCAAATATTACATCATCACTACCCGTAATAGTATACCCTTTGTGATGAAGTGCGAGGGCCAAGTTGTGCATTGCACTTCCCCCAATGGCAATAAAATGAATTTGCATGGAAAAAAATTATGGCCCAAAGATACAGATTGAAAAGGTGATCACAAACTGCTTCTTTAATGGTCGGATTATTTTTATCTTGCAGAGCCAACATCCATAGCTATGAAAATATCTTTAAAAAATAAGAAAGCGCTTATTGGCGGAAGCAGCAGTGGTATCGGAAAAGCCATAGCGGAACAATTGGCCGCAAGCGGCGCCAGTGTAACCTTAATGGCAAGAAATGAAGATAAATTAAAAGCCATTCTATCGAAATTACCTTCAGCCGACGGACAAAGACATCAATATCTTGTGGTTGATTTCAGTGATTTCGAAGGATATAAAAAGAAGATTTCAGCCTATTTCGAAAACAATACAGTCGATATTCTAATCAATAACACCCAAGGACCATCAGGGGGCGGAGCATTGGAAAAAAATGTAAACGATTATCAAAATGCGTTTGATTTGCTCTTCAAGACCGTTGTCTTCACTAGCGCATTAGCCCTCAAACACATGCAAGCAAGCGGATGGGGCCGTATCATCAATGTAGCTTCGATATCGGTCAAAGAACCCCTATCGTACTTGGCCTTATCAAACAGTATTCGCGCGGCCGTAACGACTTGGGCAAAAACATTGGCATCTGACGTCGGTCCATACGGAATTACCGTAAATAGCGTTTTGACCGGTTATTTCGATACAGATCGCATTGCACAACTCAACGAAAAGAAAGCGGAAAAAATGGGGATAGAGCCACACGAAGTACTAACGGAAATGGAAGCAAGGGTGCCCGTAGGCCGCATTGGCGATCCAAAAGAATATGGATATCTTGTAACATTCTTAGCCTCTGACAAAGCGGCCTATATCACAGGTACCAATATACCGATCGATGGTGGTTTATTGAAAAGCGTTTAGCAATTCGCTTTGCCTAACTCAAATAAAACTCTTCCCTAACCCAAAGCACCTCTTCCCTCGTTTAATATTGGGCAATAAAACAATCGGCACCATATTTGTTCCGTAATTTTACGTTATACCCCGTTTATCCGAAAAGGACGGTTACCACGGCTTAAATATCCTTGATAATGAAATACATAGCAACACTGTTCACCATAATTTTGTTTTCACAAATGACACAATCACAACAAAATAGTGAATCATATGAGAACCTTTGGAAAAAGGTACAAAAGCTCGAAGACCAGGCCCTGACGAAGTCTGCACTGACACTCGTGCAATCAATTTCAGAGAAGGCCAAAAAAGAAAATAATTCGGCACAGCTCATCAAGGCCCTTTTGTATTCCTCAAAATATGCCATGACCTTGGAAGAGGATAGTCAACTGAAAATCATTGGCGATTTCAAAACGGAAGTGGAAAAGGCAGAATTCCCCACCAAAAACATTTTAGAAAGTTATTTGGCCAATATGTACTGGCAGTATTATCAACAAAATCGCTATAAATTTTACGATAGAACGAAAACTACGACAAAGGCAAACAATACAGATTTCAGAACATGGGACCTTACCACTTTGTTCGAGGAAATCAGTAGCCTTTTCGATAAATCTCTGGCAAACCCTAAGGCTCTTCAAGAATTAGATACTTCCAGTTTTCAAGATATTTTAAACGCGCAACCAAGTTCTGAAACCTACCGCCCCACCCTATTTGACATTTTGGCCCATACAGCACTCCAATTTTATAAGACAAGCGAAAACAATATTACCCGACCTGCTGATAAGTTTGAAATCGATGCGCGAGAAATATTGTGCGGGGCGTATGAATTTACACAACTGAAAATTTCAACTGTAGATAGTACCTCACTTCAAGTAAAAGCCTTGCTCATCTACCAGCAGCTGTTACAATTCCATTATCCTGATGCACAAATGTATGCTCTTGTCGAGGTTGATATCGAAAGGTTAAAATATATTCATGAAAATGCCGTATTCGAAAACAAAGACCAACTTTATCTAGAAGTATTGCAGCAATCGGCACAAAGTCTATCACACAGTGAAGTCTCTGCACTTTATAATTATGAAATAGCCGCCTTGTATCGTCAATGGGGGAATAGCTATACACCGAATGTTAACGACGAGCACCAGTGGAAACAGAAAGAAGCACTGGAACTTTGCGAAGAAATTATTGCCAAATTCCCTGAAAGTAGGGGTGCCAAGAAATGCAGCGCCCTGAAGTTCGATATTTTCAAAAAAAGCCTTGAACTTACTACTGAGCAGCACGTACCGGTAAATACGCCATCTCGATTATTAGTAGATTACAAGAATCATAATGGTCTGCAACTTACAGCCTATGCCATATCGCAAAATGAGTTACAACATTTGAACACGCTCTACCCAGAGCCTGAAAAATTAGCCTACATTAAAAAATTAAATACAATTAAGGAATGGCGTACCGATTTAAAAAATGAAAAAGATTATCAGTCGCACAAAACCGAAGTTTCCATTCCCTCTTTACCCAACGGCCAATATGTGATTTTAGCGATTCCTGAAGAGGATGGGGATTCTGCCTTTGCCTATAGCCCGATACAAGTGACCGATTTGGCGCTTATAGAAACACGAACACCCGTCCATCACAAATTTCAGGTAATCAACAGAATTAACGGAAGCCCCGTTCATGGAGCGAAAGTGAAATTCAATTACCGAAAGAACTACAATGGTCCCGATTTGACCAATACCTTTACTACGAACGAAATGGGAATGGTAGAAATCTTATTGGATAACGATTATTGGACCAATGTAAAGACAGAGATTACACATCGCTCAGACAAAGCCTATTTCGGAGATTATTACGTCAATCAAAAACACGACAATAATACGCCGAGTACTATTTACACATCCTTTTTGTTTACAGATCGAAGCATCTACAGACCTGGGCAACCATTATATTTTAAAGGTATTGCGATAAAAAAAGATAAGAATACCTCTTCTGTACTCACAAACACAACGGTTGCGGTTACTTTATATGACGTAAACCGTCAAGAGGTGGATAAGCAAGAATTCATCACCAATGAATTTGGGTCTTTCAACGGGGAATTTTTACTTCCGTCTGCCGGACTCACAGGAAATTTTTCAATGGAAGTAACCTCAAAAATGGTCAATCTCCATGGAAATGCAAACTTCTCGGTAGAAGAATACAAGCGACCGAAATTTGAAACTTCTTTTGAACCGGTGACCGAAACATATAAAGTCAATGACAGTATTTCATTAAACGGAAAGGCTATTGCCTACGCCGGAAGCAATATCACCGACGCCAAGGTAAGCTATAGGGTAAGACGCGTGACAAACTTTCCGAGATGGTACTATTGGGGGCGACCACATCATAACGGTACGCCCCAAGAAATTGCCCATGGCGAAACCGTTACCGATGCTTCAGGAAACTACAGCATTAAATTCAAAGCAATACCTGATACAAGCCTAGACCGGGAAACCCAGCCTACTTTTAACTATGAAATCACCGCCGACGTAACCGACATTAATGGAGAAACACATAGTGCGACTACAACAGTTAGGGCGGGCTACCATGTCTTGACCGCCAATATCGGAGTTGCCAACACTCTGGACAAGGACAAAAGTGACATTAAGATTACGATTTCAACCAACAATCTTAATGGGCAGTTTGTTGCTACCAAGGGAACACTAAAAATGTATAAATTAAAAGGTCCCGAAGAAGTACTCCGAAGTAGGCCTTGGCCAGCCCCAGATTACAAAGGTTTTTCAAGAGCGGAATTTGAAAAGCGCTATCCCCACGATGCATTTGAAAACGAACATGACCCCACAACTTGGGAAAAGGGAAAATTGGTTTGGGAAACTAAATTTGACACAAAACAATCGCAAGAGGTCATCCTGAACAACACCAAAAAATGGCCCTCTGGAAATTATGTAATCGAACTGGAAACCGAGGATAAGTTCGGTCAAAAAGTAAAAGATGTAGCCCACACAAGACTATTCAGTAATAAAGACAAAAAATTGGCAGATCACCAACTCTTCCAAATAAAAACGGACAAGCAGACGTACAATATTGGAGATAAGGTAGAAGTTACATTATCGAGTAGTGCCGAAAATCTTACCGTGTCGGTATTTGTAGAAAAAAACCAAAAAATTGTTGACACTCGAACCGTTCTTCTGAACGGGGACTCCAAAACTTTTGATATACCGGTAAACACCGATGATTTAGGTGGATTCGCTATTAACTACAGCTTTTCTGCCTTCAATTCTTTTGAATCGGGCACAGTACCCGTTTTAGTCCCCTATCCACCAACCGATCTAAAAATAGAGTCCATTACTTTTCGTGACAAATTACTGCCGGGTACGGATGAAACATGGACCTTTAAAATAAAAGGGCCCAAGGGCGAGCAAGTAACTTCCGAGGTATTGGCGAGTATGTACGATGCCTCACTGGACGCCTTCCGTGGGCATAATTGGAGTTTTGACCCCAACTATCGCTCGAATTATTATTCGTCTATTTATAGCAATGCGAATCAAAGTTATGGAACCAGTTCCTTTTTAACATATTCCAATTATAAAACTGCATATAACTATGAACTTCAAAGCTTTGATAGTTTTAATTGGTTCGGGTTTCATTTTGGCTATGGCCGACAACGCCTATATAGTAATATGGCCATGCGAAAAGGTGCTCCGTCTGCCGCTATGGGTATGATGGCTCCCGAGTCAGAAAGTTTAGACGAAGTTGTAACTACAGATTATGATGTAAGCGAAAAGAAAGAAGAAGGGCCTTTTGATAAAGAGATGGAAAACGACAAAAACGCGGCTACCGATCAAAAAGTCCAGATTCGTAAAAACCTCCAGGAAACCGCCTTTTTCTTTCCGCAATTGCATACTGATCCTGAAGGAAATGTTTCCTTTAGTTTTACAACACCTGAAGCCTTGACCCGATGGAAACTACAGCTGCTAGCCCATACCAAGACTTTGCAATATGCCTTGACGACTTTAGAGACCGTTACCCAAAAAGAATTAATGGTCATTCCCAACATACCTCGCTTTCTTCGGGAGGGCGATGAAATTGTGATTAGCACCAAAATCGCGAACCTTACGAAGAATGTACTTTCAGGAGCGTCAAGCCTAAAATTAACTGATGTTGTTACAGGTAATGACGTAACCGAAAAATTGATTGTTCCTTTTTCTTCGGAAGAAATGGCAAGAAAATCTTTCTCGGTCGATTCTCTTGGCAATACGCAAGTATCTTGGCGGTTAAAAATTCCCGAAGGTCTTCAAGGTGTTCAATATACGATTACGGCAAAAGCAGGAAGCTTTAGTGATGGGGAACAAAGTATACTACCTGTATTGACAAATCGAATGTTGGTCACTGAAACCTTACCCATGTGGGTGCGTAGTAACCAAACCAAAACTTTTATACTTGAAAAGTTGCTAGACAATACTTCGACTACACTTAGCAACCATAAGCTAACGTTGGAACTAACCTCCAACCCGGCTTGGTATGCGGTACAGGCCCTGCCCTATTTAATGGAATATCCATACGACTGCAACGAACAAATTTTCTCGAGATACTATGCCAATACCCTAGCTAGTCATATAGCCAACAGTAATCCGAGAATTCGCGAAGTTTTTGATCAGTGGTCAAATTCAAAGGCTTTATTGAGCGGTCTCGAAAAAAATCAGGAACTAAAATCAATGCTAATTGAAGAGACCCCATGGTTGCGCGATGCCCAATCTGAAACGGAACAAAAGAAACGCATCGCCCTGTTATTCGATCTCAATAAAATGAGAAACGAACAACGAAATGCCTTGAATAAGCTTAAAGAAAATCAAATGTCATCGGGAGCCTGGGCCTGGTTTAATGGCGGACGGGAAAATCGATTCATAACCCAACACATTATTACCGGATTGGGGCACTTGAAACAATTGAATGTGACAGATGCAAATGATCAGACTGAACAAATGATTGAGCGGGCTCTGCAATTTCTAGACAAAGAATTTGTTGAGGAATACAATCGAATGAAAAAACGAACCTCAAACATAAATGATGACCATTTAAGCCATACACAGACGCACTATTTGTATATGCGCAGTTTTTTCAAGGATATTCCCAAATCAAGCGACGTAGTAAACGCAATCGCCTATTACAAAAGTCAGGCACAAAAATATTGGCCTAAGAAAAATCTTTATACCAAAGGACTGTTAGCCTTAAGCTTGAATCGTATGGGAGACAACAACACTTCCAAGAAAATAGTTCGGTCGCTCAAGGAAAATAGTATAAACTCGGAAGAGTTGGGCATGTATTGGAAAGAAAATACAAACTCTTGGTTTTGGTATCAAGCACCTGTTGAAACCCAAGCCTTGATGATTGAAGTGTTTTCAGAACTCACCGACGACTCATCCAGCATAGACAACCTCAAAATTTGGTTATTGCAGCAAAAAAAGACCAACCAATGGAAAACTACCAAAGCTAGCTCCGATGCGGTTTATGCGCTTTTACTTCAAGGAGGCGATTGGCTTTCTGTCAACGACGCCGTAAATGTCGAAGTGGGTGGTAAAAAAATAGACCCGTCAAAATTAGAAAATGTGAAAGTGGAGGCCGGCACCGGATATTTCAAAACCACATGGAACGGTAACGAAATAAGCAACGAAATGGCTTGGGTACAACTTGATAAAAAAGGTGAAGGTATCGCATGGGGTGCCCTATACTGGCAATATTTTGAAGATTTGGATAAGATTACGTCTGAAGAAACCCCTTTACAATTGGAAAAGAAATTGTTCTTGAAAAGGAATACAGATACAGGTGAAGAAATCTGGGAAATAACCTCACAAACGACACTGGAAGTAGGTGACCTTGTACGCATACGAATAGAACTACGTGTCGACCGTGCCATGGAATTTGTACATATGAAAGACATGCGTGCCGCCGGCACCGAACCTATAAATGTACTATCACAATACAAAAGGCAAGATGGGTTGGGATATTACGAAAGCACCAAAGACGCTAGTACGAACTTTTTTTTCGATTATCTAACGAAAGGGGTATATGTCTTCGAATATGATTTGCGAGTGAATAATTCGGGAGATTTCAGCAATGGCATTACAACAATACAAAGCATGTACGCTCCGGAATATAGCAGCCACAGTGAAGGAGTTAGACTACAAATTAAATAAGTATTTTACGAAGAATTCACCACAATGCATTGTTATTTTTATTAATTTAACATACAACAACTAAAAATTCAATAGCATGAATCCTTCATTTTCATTAGCAATTCGCATCGTTTTTGGTGTTTTTCTTATCGTAATGGGCGCCAATAAATTTTTTCATTTTATGCCAGCGGCCCAAATGTCAGAAGCCGCAATGAACTATTTTTCGGCACTTATGAGCACAAACACG
Organism: Kriegella aquimaris; assembly: GCF_900103215.1. Lineage (GTDB taxonomy): Bacteria > Bacteroidota > Bacteroidia > Flavobacteriales > Flavobacteriaceae > Kriegella > Kriegella aquimaris. The sequence goes on along the minus strand of NZ_FNGV01000014.1, from coordinate 58,593 downwards.
CTTAATATAGTGGCAATCGTCGAAATACTTGCCGGTGTTTCCCTTTTGATAAATAAGTTCGGAGCGCTTATGATGATCATTTTAATGATCATTTCAATAAATGCCCTATTGTTCCATGCCTTTTTAGAGCCTGGTTCAATTTGGGGCGCTGTAGTATTACTTCTATTTAATATCGTTATGCTTTATTCATACAAAGATCGCTATACAGACATTCTAAGACCTTGAAAAATTTGAACAAAAATTTCTAATGTAAAAAAGGAGCGGATTCAAATGAATCCGCTCCTTTTTTACGAGTATACTATTTTTTGTGATAGATAATTTGAAACTTAATTTTCGAAATAAAATCTTATGATAATACTAAAGACCCAAAATGTCAAACAAATAAATCCCTAGCAAGTAACCCACTCCCAAACCAATAAAAACAAGAAGGTAAAGAAGCCCCCTCGAATTTTGAGTAGTAAAGTTCACCAAGGTTAAGGGGGTACCATTTTTACATACCTCAAAATACCTTCCTTGCGGTTCGGTAATACTTAATTTTGGACGAATTGTATATTCGTTGTTTTTTATCGTGAATTGGTGGTGCTTTCCGAAAACGGATTTCTTTTCAGAAATTTCATTGCCATTAAGTAAAATACGCTCTTTCCCGAAAGAAGTATTATAGACTTCTATTTTATGATTTTCAATATAGTATTCCGCGCATTTCATAGTACAAAACAAGTATGTCAATATTAAAAAAAATCTACTCTTCGGGGGTCACGAAAACATCATTCAAAAATTGAATGAAAAAAAATACTGAGACTATTTACAAAACAGTCACTGTTAACTTCGGGGATTCCAAATAAGAGGTTTTCCTATTTGGGAGACGCAAAATAGAAAATTAAAAAAGAACTGCAAACGAAAGTTTTCAACAAAAGAAATATTCTTACAAACATCGTTGGTTAATAATGTTAATAGCGAGTTTAAACCCTAGACTTTTGTATTTCAAATCCGAAATTCCCTCATATTATCAATGTATCCACTTAAGAACGAATCATTGTTAACAAAGGGCTTGCTTTAATTTCCGAATCAACTAATCGCCATTTTTCTATGCCAATTTGGTTTTTAGAAAAAAATCAGAGCAATATGTAGGCAGTATAGAGGTTTGTTAGTAATTATTATTCCTGATAAAATTTCACAAACAGCCTTATCCGAACTTGCAACAATAATCAGCATAAATATTGTTGAAAGGATAGCATTAAAGTTTATAGATCCGGCAAACGAAGGAGATATTCATAATCTAAAATACGGAGTAATTATTTTGGTGGATATTTAGCCAATGCCTTTTTAACAATCTGCCGAAGGTTTTCTTCGCGAATATCCGGAGAAGTATTCTCTTTAAAAGAACTTTCGCTAATGGCTTGCCAGAATAACATATCTTTTTGACTATCGACAAAATCGAACCTAATTTCGCGAAACACATCAGGGCGACCAACAGGGATTCCTACCGAAACACCGCCTCCTACACCCCGGCCGGTACCACCAACACCTACTCCTACAGTATTTTTTTTAGGCGTCTGAAAAGTGGTACTTTGAATATTCACAAAAAAATCAGGTTCGGAAGAAAACCGTAAACCTTTAGATTTTAAAGCATCATCCAGCACATGCAATAGTCGTTTGGCATCCAATTCGCTGAGCCCCGTATTCATATCCGAATAATAGTTATAGGTCGTATAGCTCGTAAAATCGGTTTCCTTATCGTAATCGTAGTTGACACGAATGGTGTTACATGAAGTTAAGGCTGCAAACAGCACCAATAGAAGTGTCTTATGTTTCATTTTGCTAGTTTAATTAATTCCGTGAAATCTCTTTTGGGGTCTCCGTTTTCATAGAACTCAGTTATCATTTTTTCAATAGTACACTGTTCCACATCAAAATATGATTCCACAGAAATGGTTTCTTCCAAAGATTCGAGCAGTATTGAATCAACCTTCATGCTACCATAACGCTGTATCAACCAGAGTGAATGAGAAGATTGCTTCAAATCAAATATTACATCGTACCGAACATCATCAACTGAATAATTCTCCAACGCAACGATAGTATCTTTATAAATTTCTTTGAGGACCTTTATCTCATCAACATAATTCAGGGTCTTTGGGAGTTTGGAAAGCACGCAGTATTCTTCAGCCGCAGTCGCATCTTTGATCTGATCATCTTCGACAAGCGTTTGTTTTGACTTACACGCCCCGAGAATCAATAATACTAAGAGCCAAGTTCTCATTCTCCAGATTTTGTAGTAATTAAAATTACAAAAAAGATCAGTTCAGAGAAAAGAAGTCTAATCAGGCGAGTCATTGAGCATTGCCCAAAGCCTATCCTTTAACTCTTGAATGCCCTGCTGGGCCACAGAAGAAATAAACATGTAAGGCACACTTGAAAAATCTTTATCAAGTTCGACCCGCATCTCATCCATAAGTTCTTCATCGAGCATGTCTGATTTTGAAATGGCCACCAGTCGATCTTTATCCAACAATTCAGGATTATATCTACGTAACTCATCCAACAAAATCTCATATTCCTTCGAAATATCGTTACTGTCCGCAGGAATCAAGAACAGCAGGGTAGCATTGCGTTCGATATGTCGCAAAAAATAGTGTCCCAAGCCTTTGCCTTCGGCCGCACCTTCAATAATACCCGGAATATCGGCCATTACGAAACTCTGAAAGTCTCGGTACTCTACAATACCTAAATTGGGTTTTAATGTTGTAAACTCATAATCTGCTATTTTAGGCTTAGCCGAGGTGATTACTGAAAGTAATGTCGACTTTCCGGCATTTGGAAACCCTACCAAGCCCACATCGGCCAAAACCTTAAGTTCTAGTATAACCTCTCTTTCTTGTCCCGACACCCCGGGCTGGGCATATCTTGGTGTTTGATTGGTAGCCGTTCTAAAATGCCAGTTGCCACGGCCGCCCATACCGCCCTCCATGACCATTTTCTCCTCACCATCTTCGGTAATTTCCAATAAAATTTCGTTGCTTTCTGCATCACGGATGATAGTACCTAAAGGCACATCGACATAAACATCATCGCCATCGCCGCCCGAACTTCGGTTTTTACTACCATTTTCACCATGACCTGCCTTAAAATGTTTCTTGAACTTAAAATGAACGAGTGTCCATAAATTTTTGTTTCCGCGAAAGATAATATGGCCTCCACGCCCTCCATCGCCACCATCAGGTCCGCCTTTTGTTATATATTTTTCACGATGTAAGTGTGTTGAGCCTTTGCCTCCTTTACCGGAAGAAAGAGATACCTTTACATAATCTACAAAATTGCCTTCAGTCATGTTGTTCTTAGAAAATTAAGCGCTTAAGATTGTAAAAGTACACAATTCAAACGACCAACGACCGAATATCAATCGAGATTCATCAGTGCCAACGTGGTAATCTTCGAGCATACGAACCACGTGGAAAGTAGCAACAGAACAGCATAAAAGCTATTCAAATTCGCTATTCAAAATAAATAATGAGGCTTAAGCTTCTTGCAACTGATTGATAACGGTATGCAGGCGCTCTGTAATTTCATCTATTTCCCCTATACCATTAACGACGTGAAACTTTCCTTGGGCCTCATAGTAATCACGCAAAGGAGCCGTCTTTTGACTATATTCATCAAATCGGTTTCGGATTTTCGCCTCATCAACGTCGTCACTACGACCACTAGTTTTACCGCGCTCTAAAAGACGTTGTATCAAGATTTCATCGTTAGCCTCTAAAGCAATTGTGGCATCGATCTGCATATCTTTTGACTCCAACAAGTTGTCCAAAGCTTCGGCTTGTGCCGCTGTTCTAGGAAATCCATCAAATATAAAACCGCTGGCATCCGGGTTCTTTTCGACCTCATCGCGAAGCATTTTTATGGTAACCTCATCAGGCACCAAATCACCTTTGTCGATGTACGACTTGGCCAGCTTTCCGAGTTCGGTTCCGTTCTTAATATTGTAACGGAACACATCACCAGTAGAAATGTGTTTTAAATTATACTTTTCCTTTAAAAATTCGGCTTGGGTGCCTTTTCCGGCGCCCGGCTTACCGAACAGCACAAGATTGATCATATGCGATTGGTTTAATTGGTAAATTGCACGTAGGTTACGCCCCAGTTCGTTGTAATCGAGTCCGTAACCCACTATAAATTTATCGGGTATATCCATACCAAAATAGTCGATGGTATATTCCCCATTGTATATTGCTGACTTATAAAAAAGTGTGGCCACCTTAAATTCCTTGATATTCTTATGTGAAAAAAGGTGCACCAATTCTTGAAGTGTTCTGCCAGTATCGATAACATCCTCCAGAATTATAAGACTTCTCCCCTCAATATCCTCTGAAACGTCAAGTAGAGTTTCGACAATACCCGTAGAAGTCAAACCTTGATACGAGCTCAACTTTATAAATGATACCTCACACGGATGTTGATAATGCTTTAAAAAATCGGACACGAAGGCAAAGGCACCATTAAGCACTCCCACAAAAATCGGAACTTGATCTTTATAGTCAGCGGCAATTTCATCGGCAATTTTTTTAACGGCCGTTGCAATCTGCTCTTCGGTCAGATAGGGTTCAAAATACTTGTCGTGTAATTTTATCAATGGTAAAATTTTAACAGGATGCCAAATATAACATTTTGATTTCTCTTTTTTACGCCTACGGGACTCGTTTTAAGAATTCGGTGTATTTTTGTGGTGTGTCCCACAGCTGGACTAAAAAAAACACAATGTCATATTTTTCTTCCGATTTTAAGCTAGGAATCTTAGGTGGCGGGCAGTTAGGCAAAATGCTTTTGCAAGAAACTCGAAAATGGGATATTCAAACCAAGGTAATGGATGCCTCTAGCGAAGCCCCCTGTAAAATAGCCTGCAACACCTTTGTAATAGGTGATTTGCTTGATTTCGATGCGGTATACAACTTTGCCAACGACGTTGATGTGCTCACTATCGAGATTGAAAATGTAAATCTGGATGCACTCGAGAAACTTGAAGACGAAGGTAAAAAAGTGTACCCACCGACCAAGGCCTTGCGCATCATACAGAATAAAGCGAAACAAAAACTTTTTTATATCGACAACGGTATACCTACGGCCGACTTCCATCGTTTCGCCTACAAAAGCGAAATCGAAGACAGTATCGCCAATGGCGGACTCCATTTTCCTTTTATTTGGAAAGCCGCGAGATTCGGTTATGACGGGCAAGGCGTCAAAGTCGTTCGAAAACTGGAAGACCTAGAAGGTTTGCCAACCGGGGAATGTATTGCTGAAGACCTAATTCCCTTCAAGAACGAACTAGCGGTAATCGTGTCTCGAAGCGTGAGCGGCGAAATAAAAACCTATCCCGTGGTCGAAATGGAATTTCACCCGGAGGCCAATCAGGTGGAATACGTCATCTGCCCGGCTCGTATTGAGCCCAAAGTTGCCCAAAAGGCTCAGGAAATAGCCCTAAAAGTATCGGAAAAAATTCAACATGTAGGTCTATTGGCAGTAGAAATGTTTCAAACTCAAGACGATAAAATTTTGGTGAACGAAGTGGCCCCCAGACCTCATAACAGCGGTCATTATAGCATTGAAGCGAGCTACACTAACCAATTCGAACAGCATTTGCGCGCCATATTAGGATTGCCCTTGGGTTGCACAGATAGTAAAGTGGCCGGAATCATGGTGAATTTGGTGGGTGCCGAAGGGTATACCGGAGATGTGGTTTATGAACACATGGAAGACATCTTGAAATTGGAAGGGGTCACGCCTCATATTTACGGCAAAAGACAGACCCGTCCTTTCCGTAAAATGGGTCACGTGACGATTGTAAACCAAGATATTGCAAAAGCTAGAGAAATTGCACAAATGGTAAAAGAAACAATTAAAGTAATCAGCAAGTAAATCAGAAAGACCAATCTTAACATCAAAGTATTGGGATTGGATTTCAACGGAAAAATTTAGAATTTTATGAACAAAGTAGCGATAGTAATGGGCAGCACCAGCGACCTTCCCGTAATGCAGGAAGCCGTTGACATCTTGAAGGAATTCAATATTGCCGTAGACGTCGACATCGTTTCCGCGCACCGTACTCCTGAAAAACTTTTCGATTTCAGCAAAAATGCCCATAAAAAAGGGTATGCCGTTATCATTGCCGGTGCAGGAGGTGCGGCCCACTTACCCGGAATGGTCGCATCAATGTCTCCACTCCCCGTTATCGGTGTTCCTGTTAAAAGCAGCAACTCTATTGATGGCTGGGACTCTATTCTTTCGATCCTTCAGATGCCAGGTGGCGTTCCCGTGGCTACCGTTGCGTTAAACGGAGCAAAAAATGCAGGAATCTTGGCGGCTCAAATTATCGGCAGTTCCGATAGTGAAGTACTAGAGCGAATAATCTCCTACAAAGAAAGTTTGAAAGAAAAAGTTATTCAAGGCGCTAAATCACTAAAAAACGAGTAACGAACTCCGAAAAGAAATAGATAGCATACAAAGGTAACTCTTAACCCACCGTTAACTCCAATTAATTAGAACTGAGTCGCCCGTAACAAGTACAGCGACCATTAATTATCAAGAAAATATATGAATCCCTTATTGACTCCATTCGATACCGCCCCGTTCTCAAAAATAAAAAATGAACATTTCAAGCCTGCTTTTCTCGCCGCCATGGCCGACGCTAGAAAAGAAATTGACCTTATTACCGAAAATTCAGAAGCTCCCACTTTTGAGAATACTATTGAAGCACTTGATTTCTCAGGACAACAATTAGACCGTATTTCAAGTGTATTCTTTAATTTAAATTCGGCGGAGACGAATGAAGAAATACAAAAAATTGCCCAAGAAGTTTCACCCTTACTTTCAGAGTTCAGCAACGATATTACCCTAAATGAAGCCTTGTTCAAAAGGGTCAAGACCGTTTATGACAAGCGAGATACCCTTGAGCTGACCACCGAACAAGATACGCTGCTCGACAAAAAATATAAAAGCTTTAGTAGAAACGGCGCTAATTTGGCGGAAGACAAAAAGAAACGCCTACGCGAAATAGATGCCGAACTTTCAAAGTTGAAACTGAAATTCGGCGAAAACGTCTTGGCCGAGACCAACAAGTTTGAAATGCATCTTACCGATGAGAAAGATTTGGAAGGATTGCCGGAAGGGGAAAAGGAAGCAGCCGCTCAACTGGCCAAATCAAAGAACAAAGAGGGCTGGTTGATAACTCTAGATTACCCGAGTTATATACCCTTTATGAAATATGCCAAAAACCGGGCGCTACGCAAAGACCTTTCTATGGCTTTCGGAAGTAAAGGTTTTCATAATGATGATTTAGACAATCAGGCAAATGTTCTAAGAATTGCCAACCTTCGGCACGAAAGGGCCAATCTTTTAGGATATAAGACCCATGCCCATTTTGTTTTGGAAGAACGTATGGCCGAAACTCCGGAAAAAGTGCATGCTTTTCTAAGCGAACTTTTAGAAAAGGCAAAACCAGCTGCCGAAAAGGAATTCAAACAACTAGAAGATTTCGCAAAGGAATTGGACGCTATAGACCGCTTGGAAAAATGGGACGGCGCGTATTACTCCGAAAAACTGAAGCAGAAATTGTTCGAACTTGACGACGAAAAACTGAAGCCTTATTTTAAATTGGAAAACGTAATTGACGGCGTGTTCAAAGTGGCCGAAAAATTATATGGTCTCCAATTTGAGGAAGTTTATGATGTCGATACGTATCACAAAGACGTAAAAACGTACCGTATCTATGATGAGGATAAAAATCTGGTTTCCTTGTTCTATGCCGATTTCCATCCCAGGGCCGGGAAGCGTGGTGGTGCATGGATGACCTCCTTTAAATCTCAATATGTACGCAACGGAGAAAATGTTCGCCCACATATCTCTAACGTATGTAATTTCACCAAACCCACCGAGAGCAAACCTTCTTTATTGACTTTTAATGAGGTCACCACTTTATTTCATGAATTTGGGCACGGACTTCATGGTATGTTGGCCAACACCATCTACCCTGGTCTCTCAGGCACTTCCGTCTACTGGGACTTTGTTGAACTCCCAAGTCAAATTTTAGAGAACTGGTGCTATGAAAAAGAAGCCTTGGAACTTTTTGCCACGCATTACGAAACCGGTGCATTAATACCTATGGATTTGGTTCAAAAAATAAAAGAATCCGCCACATTTCAAGAAGGTATGCAAACCTTGCGCCAACTAAGTTTTGGGCTGTTGGATATGGCATGGCATGGTACTGACCCAACACCTATCACCGATGTAAAAGCATATGAAGATAAAGCTTTTGAAGGCACTAATTTATATCCTCAAACCAAGAAAACTTGCATGAGTACAGCTTTTTCCCATATTTTCCAAGGAGGTTATGCCTCAGGCTATTACAGTTACAAATGGGCTGAAGTTTTAGATGCCGATGCCTTTGCGTATTTCAAGGAAAAAGGGATTTTCAACCGCGAAGTCGCAACAAAATTTAAAGATAACGTACTCTCGAAAGGAGGTACTGAAAATCCAATGGAATTATACAAGCGTTTTAGGGGTGCCGAACCTAAAATAGAACCCCTTCTAGAACGGGCAGGACTCATCAAAAAAGTTGGATAATATCAAACCTAGACAACGGGTCTGTCAAGTACTAAAATTTGACAGTTTCGATTATCGCGATAATTTTTATAGCTTTTACTATTTATCAAATCTTTAATTCTTAAAAATGCGTTTCATACGTAGATTCTTTTTTACGTACTTCGCAGAAAATCGATATTCATGACTTTATTTGTTGACATGGACGAAGTGATGGCCGACACGTACGGCGCTCACATTGAAATTTACAACCGTGACTACCAAGAATCCCTAACACATGATATCTGCATGGGTAGCGAAGTTTGGCAAAAAGTTCCTGTTGAGCGTCAAAACAGTGTTCGACAACATGCGACTAACGTCGGTTTTTTTCGTAACCTTGAACCAATCGCCGACAGCAAAGAGGTCTTAAAGGAACTTTCAAAAAAATATGAGCTGTTCATTGCTTCTGCTGCAATGCAATTTCCCAATTCATTGATTGAGAAATCGGAATGGCTTGATGAGCATTTTCCTTTCGTACCCTGGCAAAACCGAATCCTCTGCGGCCACAAGCACATTCTTAAAGGTGATATTTTAATCGATGACAGAAGTTATAATCTGGAAAGCTTTGAAGGAAGGTCACTTTTGTTCACTTCGCCGCATAATGTAAACTCCAATGGTTTCGAGCGCGTTAACAACTGGCAAGAAGTCGCGCTTAAATTATTATAGTCCGCAGTCAATATCTATATACATTCATTTTTTGGCAGGGCCCAATAGCGCCCAAGAACTTCACGAAAACTGTATCACCCAAAGCATCGAGAACGTGGGCCGCTATCCTTTTTTACAATATACACGAACCGTTTTTTATCACCCCTCCCCCTGCTTTCTCAAATCGTTATAGAAGCAATTAATGTTGATACCATTTTTCAAATGTGCCTCTGTAAATTCTCAAAGTGTAAGCACATTCTGCAAAATCTCATTTTCCCAATCTTTTTGTGAGAATTCTGTGATAGGTTTTGACGTACTTTGAGACTGACAAGTACTTATCAGGAAAATAACATAAGATTATAAAAGAGTTGTATCATAGTCTTCTTTTTTCTCAGAAACAAAGATTTACTATCATATTAAAAGCCACCATTAATGACAACATAATTGATTCACAGTCAGAATTTTAAAAATTATATAAGTAAAATAATATTTATTCAACACCACTTTCTGCAAAAATTCAAAACGAAGTTTAATTAAAATTCACCTACTTTTGATAATACTAAAAAACAGCATACCAGTGCATCAGCTAAAACCGGATACTTGGGTAGACCTATACGCAGACTACCTTTTCAATTATGCAATAGCAAGGGTCAACGATGTAGAAATCGCTAAAGACTTGGTGCAAGAAACTTTTTTTGCCGGATTGAAATCTGCCAAAAATTATAAAGGTGATGCAGCCGAACGCACTTGGCTCATTGCCATTCTAAAGCGCAAGGTTATAGACTACTATCGCAAAATAAATTCAAAAAAAGGTAAGGCTGAAGTACGAATGGGTTATAGCAACCACACTGAGGCGGAAGGTGATTGGCTGGAAGAACAAGTAGCCGACCCTTTTAGCACTTTTGAAAACAATGCCATTGAAAACGAAGAGTTAGGGGAAGCCATACACGATTGCATATCGAAATTACCCAAGAAACAATCGTTAGTCTTTACAATGAAGACGGTTCAAGGTATGAGCACTGAAGATATTTGTAATGAACTCGGCATTAACCCGTCTAACCTTTGGGTGATGATCCACAGGGCAAGGGCTGCCTTGATGGGGTGCCTTAATCAAAATTGGTTTAAAATATGATTTCTTGTGAAAAAGCCGCAATAATCTGCGATAAGATGCAGTACAAAGAAGCCAGCCTTAAAGAAAAAATTCAGCTAAAGTTTCACTTATTAGTTTGTAAAACGTGTTCAGTATTTTCCAAAAAAAATACGCAGCTAACTTCATTGTGCGAAAAAGCAAATTTGCATAGCCTTACAGAAAGTGAAAAACTTAAAATGAAGAATGAATTAAATAACAAAGTTTAAAGTACTTTAGACAGGCCCCACACTAGAATTCCCCAAAAAATCGGTATCCCCTCCACCCAGAAAGATGCAAAATACTTCGATTGGTTTCTTTGTGTAATGAACATCATGCTTCCCAAAACCAAGAACATAACACCTCTGCTTATTATCTCAAGCTGACTCAGATCATCTTTTAAGAGTGTCAAAAAGAAAAAAGGCAAGGTCCCGAAAGCCCCAAAAATTTTAGTTCTTGCTACGCCGTATCGTTGAGGCAACGTATTCATTTCGGGCGCATCAAATTTTAAATCCCTAATTTCGAAGGGCACGACTAATATTAAAACCAAAATAAATCGTTGTATTAGTTCTATAACTACATCCCAAGAAATATTCATCTTAGCCTCCAACACGGGCAAAAGCACAGTAGTACCAGCCCACACCAGAGCTACTGGAAAAATTTTAAGACCACCAAAGCTTCTTAAATTTTTGATGCCGGGTAAAACGGGCAGTGCGTAAAGTCCGATTAATAATGAGAGAACTCCCAAAACCAGCAAAACGTCATAATGTAGAAAGAAGGCGAGATACAAAGCGACACCCAAACAGAGTAAACTAAAAAATTGAATGGTTTTATGGTAACGGCTGGCTACTAGTATATATTTTTCGGCCTCGACGCCATACTTCATGAAATTGTAGCAAGCAATGGTCCCGAAAAAGGCAAAGCCGAACAAATAATAATCAACCGTGATATTCAAAAAGTTGGCAGAAACCCATAGCAATGAATAAACCGCCAAAGCGACATGTATACTGGCGTCAATGTAAAAATCAAAAAAATGCTTTAGTTTCTTCATCAAATAAAAGACGTGGAGTGTTTATAACCTTCCCTTTTGGTTAAAAACTTTATCCTTTAGACCGTTCTAAGGTATCTATATTACGAGAATTAATAACTAATTTTGTTCACGTTTATTTTAAGACAACAGCATTATTTATGAGAACGGACGTATTTGCAACGCGCCATATCGGCATCAAAGAAGAAGATCTTCAACATATGTTAGCGACGATTGGTGTCGATAATTTGGAACAACTCATCAACGAGACGATTCCTCATGATATTCGACTCAAAGAGTCGCTCGACCTATCAGATGCGATGAGCGAGCACAAATTTCTGGCTCATATTCAGGAGTTATCCCTAAAAAACAAACTTTTTCGATCATATATAGGTCTCGGTTATCATGAATGTTTAATACCATCGGCCATAAAAAGAAATATTCTTGAAAACCCCGGTTGGTACACCGCCTATACTCCCTATCAAGCCGAAATAGCGCAAGGGCGATTAGAAGCTCTATTGAACTTTCAGACCATGATATGCGACCTTACGGCAATGGAACTTGCCAATGCGTCGTTATTAGACGAAAGTACAGCGGCTGCAGAAGCCATGACCATGCTTTTCGATGTACGCAGCAGGCAACAGAAAAAAGACAATGTCGTTAAATTTTTTGTGTCGGAAGAAGTGCTGCCCCAGACCCTGTCACTTTTAGAGACCCGATCCCTGCCGTTGGGCATCGAGTTGGTTATTGGCAACCACAACGAATTCACTTTCACATCTGATTTTTATGGTGTTTTACTACAATACCCCGGAAAATATGGTGAAGTATATGACTACGCCGATTTTGTAGCTCAAGCTAAGGAAAACGACATTAAGGTTGCCGTTTCAGCCGATATTTTAAGTCTTGTTTTACTAACCCCTCCCGGTGAATTCGGTGTAGATGTTGTTGTCGGTACCACGCAGCGGTTCGGTATTCCTTTGGGATATGGAGGCCCCCATGCTGCATTTTTTGCCACAAAAGAAGAATATAAAAGAAATATTCCCGGTAGAATAATTGGTGTAACAAAAGATACGGATGGAAATCCCGCCCTGCGAATGGCTCTTCAAACCCGTGAACAACATATCAAGCGAGACAAAGCGACTTCAAATATTTGTACTGCCCAAGTTTTATTGGCCGTCATGGCCGGAATGTATGCCGTCTACCATGGCCCTTCAGGATTGCGCTACATTGCCAAAAAAGTAAATAAAACCGCCATTACACTTGCCAACAAGTTAGAGCAATTGGGATTCCAGCAGTTGAACAACGCATATTTTGATACCATCCTCATAAAGGCCGATGCACATGTCATTCGACCTATAGCAGAGAGTCATCAGGTGAATTTTTTATATGTGGATGAAAAAACAATTTCAATTTCTGTCAACGAAGCGACCTCGCTAAAAGACCTTGAACAAATTGTTACTGTTTTTGCCGAAGCTTCGAACAAACCACCTTTACAAATAGATAGCCTACTAGATGAACCTATCATTTCGGGCGCTATGCTACGTTTATCGCCTTATTTAGAGAATGAGGTTTTCAATTCCTATCATTCAGAGACAGAATTCATGCGTTATGTCAAAAAACTGGAACGTAAAGATCTTGCCTTAAATCATTCCATGATTTCGTTGGGATCGTGCACAATGAAATTAAATGCCGCTTCCGAGATGTTGCCCTTGAGCATGCCCCATTGGGGCAAGATCCATCCTTTTGTGCCCATTGATCAAGCTAAAGGATATCAAACCATGTTGAAGGGATTGGAAAAGGACCTGACGACCATAACAGGGTTTGCAGCGACTTCATTGCAACCCAACTCCGGTGCGCAAGGCGAATATGCAGGTTTGATGACCATTCGAGCCTATCACGAATCGAGAAACGATGGGCACCGGAACATCTGTATCATTCCTGCATCGGCACACGGCACGAATCCTGCATCAGCCGTTATGGCCGGCATGAAGGTCGTAGTGACGAAGACGGACGAAAGGGGCAATATTGATGTTACCGATTTGAGGGAAAAGGCAATACTTCATAAAGATAATCTAGCCGCCTTAATGGTAACTTACCCCTCGACCCATGGGGTTTTTGAATCTTCCATAAAAGAGGTTACACAGTTGATTCACGACAATGGCGGACAAGTATATATGGATGGTGCAAATATGAACGCCCAGGTCGGACTCACAAACCCGGCCACGATAGGTGCGGATGTTTGCCACCTAAACCTGCACAAAACCTTTGCCATTCCTCATGGTGGTGGCGGACCAGGTGTAGGCCCTATTTGCGTAGCCAAACAATTGGCCCCATTTCTACCCGGAAACCCCGTTATAAGAACTGGAGGCGAAAAAGCAATTTCTGCAATTTCCGCAGCTCCTTGGGGCAGTGCTTTGGTTTGTTTGATTTCCTATGGATATATTAAGATGCTAGGGGAAAGCGGGCTAACCCGATCCACTAAAATTGCCATTTTAAATGCCAATTACATCAAGCAACGTCTAAGCGGAAAATTCGATGTACTCTATACCGGTGAGCAAGGTCGGGCCGCACATGAAATGATTATCGATTGCAGGCCGTTTAAAAAGAATGGTATTGAAGTATCCGATATTGCGAAACGATTGATGGACTATGGTTTTCATGCGCCCACGGTTTCTTTTCCGGTAGCAGGAACGCTCATGATCGAACCTACCGAGAGTGAAAGCTTGGCTGAACTAGACCGTTTTTGCAATGCAATACTTTCCATTCGTGAAGAAATCGACGCCGCTTCGGCCGATGAGCCGAACAACGTTTTAAAAAATGCCCCGCACACATTAGCTATGCTAACTAACGACGCCTGGGACTTTCCCTATTCAAGACAAAAAGCCGCCTTTCCGTTGCCTTATGTCTCAGAAAACAAATTTTGGCCCTCGGTACGTCGTGTAGATGACGCCTATGGAGACCGTAATTTAATTTGTACTTGCGCGCCCATAGAAGCCTATGTAGAGGCATAGAAAATAGAAAGGTTATAATAATTTCGGGCTATAAGAAGTTATCAACCGTTCTTTGGTAAGAATTTATTTACCTCTCCTTTTCCTATGAACATCATATTCGTGGCGCCATAGAAATCGTATTTATAAAACGTTTCGATATCTTGTAAGTAACAAAACATGAATACCATGAATATTGGAATAATAGGAACGGGTTGTTATGTTCCTTCCCAAATTATTGAAAACAGCGACTTCGCAAAACATGACTTTTTTAAGGCCGATGGCTCCCCTATCCCGCAACCCAATGCCGTGATTATAGAGAAGTTCAAATCGATAACGGGCATCGGTGAAAGAAGATATGCAAAAAACCATCAAAACACTTCCGACCTTGCCTTTTTTGCGGCAGAAAAAGCGATTGCCGATGCAAATATCGATAAGGAAGAGTTAGATTATATCATTTTTGCACACAACTTTGGCGACGTTCCTTTTGGAAAATCCCAAGCAGATACCGTGCCTACTTTGGCGACACGGGTCAAACATCATCTCGAAATAAAAAACCCGAAGTGCGTAGCGTATGATATATTATTTGGCTGCCCAGGTTGGATCGAGGGTGTTATACAGGCAAACGCATTTATCAAAAGTGGAATAGCCAAAAAGTGTTTGGTTATCGGTGCGGAAGCACTATCGCGGGTCGTTGACCAAAACGATCGAGATTCTATGATCTATAGCGATGGGGCCGGTGCGGCCATTATTGCGGAAACCGACGATGAAGGTGCGATTTTAGCCCATAATTCAGCTACCTACGCCAACGGAGAAGCAAATTATTTATTTTTCGGGCCTTCGTATCGCGAATCATCCCAAAATGATACACGGTATATAAAAATGTATGGTCGAAAAATCTATGAGTTTGCTTTGACGCACGTACCCCAAGGAATGAAAGATTGCCTAGATTCTGCCGGCATTCCGATTGAACAAGTAAAAAAAGTAATCATTCATCAGGCCAACGAAAAAATGGATGAGGCAATTGTCAAACGTTTTTATAAATTGTATGCACTTGACATGCCAGCCGGTATCATGCCCATGAGCATAGAAAAATTGGGAAATAGTTCGGTGGCTACGATACCTACGCTCTTCGACATGGTAAAGCGTGGAAAATTAGAAAATCACAGTATCAAAAAAGGAGATGTGGTTATCTTTGCCAGTGTTGGCGCAGGAATGAACGTCAATGCGATGGTTTACAGATATTGAGATAGCATGTACGAAAATACATTTCCGAGCAAAAGGTTCCAACACACATTGGCTTTCTTTCAAAAACATATTTCCAAAGATGAGACTATTCTCGATTTGGGGGTTGAGAATCCTTTTTCGAAAATATTGGAAGAACAGGGATATGCAGTCGAAAACACCAAAGGTGAAGATTTAGATATTGATTTTTCCACAGTAATCCAATCAAATGCCCAAGTTATTACGGCCTTTGAAATTTTCGAACACTTATTGGCACCTTTCAATGTGTTACGGGAAATAAAAGGGGACAAATTAGTAGCAAGTATTCCATTGAAGTTATGGTTTTCACCGGCTTACAAAAGCAAGACCGACCCTTGGGACCGACATTACCACGAGTTTGAAGATTGGCAATTCGATTGGCTATTAGAGAAGTCTGGATGGGTCATAAAAGACCGAGCCAAGTGGACGAACCCGGTTAAAAAAATAGGAATACGCCCCTTACTGCGTAGTTTTACGCCGAGATATTATATTGTTTACGCCACGCGGAAAAAAGATTAATAAGGAATTCCAATTTGGCATTTACCAATTGACACTTGAATGATATGGACTTTTATATAGTCATTCCGGCACATAACGAAGAGGCCTTCTTGGCAGATACCCTGAATTCCGTATTGCGACAGACTTTACAACCCAAAAAAGTTATTGTAGTCAACGACAATTCTACAGATACCACAGAAGCAATTATTGATGAATTTCTAACTTTGAGCCCTATTATTCAAAAACTGAATACCACTTCTTCGGAAGCACATATGCCCGGCAGTAAAGTCATCACCGCTTTTGGTAAAGGCTTACAATTACTGGATGAGGACTATGATTTTTTGGTAAAGTTGGATGCAGATATCATCTTACCCGATTATTATTTTGAACGTATCGCCTACATCTTCAAAGGACATCCTGAAGTGGGTATTGCCGGAGGTTTTATTTACGAAAAAGACTCAGGCGGAACGTGGCAGTTAAACCACCCGATGAACAAAGATCATGTACGTGGAGCATTTAAGGCTTATTCAAAAAACTGTTTCAAATCAATTGGAGGGCTCAAGAATGCCATGGGATGGGATACTGTTGACGAATTGTTGGCACAATATCATGGATTCGATATTTTTACCGATGACACCTTAAAAGTAAAACACTTGCGGGCCACTGGTGCAGCGTATAACAAAGAAGCTAAGCTGTTGCAAGGGGAAGCCATGTACCGCATGAGATATGGGCTTACAATAACTTTGATCGCGTCTTTAAAAATGGCATGGAAACAGAAAAAGGGACATGCCTTTCTAGATAATATGGAGGGTTATTTTGTTGCGGAAAAGGCAAAAAAAAGATTTTTAACCTCAAAAGACCAAGGAAAGTTCATCAGAAAATTACGCTGGAAAAATATGAGAAGGAAGCTGATTTAAACACCATACCGTTAGCCAGTAATTAGTTTCAACTACTATTGCACCTGTAACAATTCCAATGACCGAGTGAAAGACTCAGGTTACTTTGAAATGCAGGAAGAAACAGCAAGTTGTTGGCATAAAAAAAGACCGCTCAAAGCATTGAGCGGTCTTTTTTATTTTTTAAGAGAACTTTACTAAAGTCCCAATTCTTTCTTCACGTCAGGCAAAAGATCTTTACCGTTAGCAACGATCAAACCTCCACCGGGCTGGGCATCGACAACATAGTCAAACCCTTGAGCCGCAGCGACCTTTTCGATAGCCGCTTTTGCCTTTGCAGAAATAGGGGCGAACAATTCACCTTGCTTTTTCTGAAGCTCTTGACGAGCTGCCTGTTCTGCCTCACCGATATTTTTTTCGAAACCTTGAAGCTCTTGAGCTCTCTTTTCATTCTCCTCTGGAGTTTTAGAGGGAGCCTCGTTCTGATATAGTGTTACCTTGTTACGTAATTCGGTCATAGAACTCTCGATATCGGCACCATAAGTTTCTTGCAATTTCTTAAGTTCAGCTTCGGCCGACTTCATCTCTGGCATTGCCGCTAATAATTTTGTCACATCGATATGGGCAACTTTGCTTTGTGCATTTACAAAACCAGTAGCGGCTACGAATAATACTAGGGCAACGGCTATTTTCTTTACTTTCTTCATGATTTTTTGTTAAAAATATTTTAGTGTTAATTTTTGGTTGATGTATTCTCGTTTTGGTTAATTCATTTCTAATCCTGTTCAACCGACAGGCTCTCTTTATAATTAATTTTCATCTTCTGTACTCGCTCCGCGCTCTTCGAGCTTCTCTTTCTTTTTAGCTTCACGCTCTTCTAAAAGTTTTGTTCTACGGGCTTCATACGCTTTTTTTCGTTCTTCCCTTAGCTTTAACTGTTCGGCTCTTTTCTCTTCTGTTGATTTAACGCGCTCTTCTATTGCCTCTGCAGCCTTTTGCTGCCGCTCTTTGAGCGCATCACTTATAACATCTTCATCAGGCTCTTCCTCAAAATTATCTAAACGACTTCTAGAGTCGGCTTTCTTCCTTGGTTGACTAACTTTTCTTGTTCTTGCAATACCTCTGAGAATCAAGTCACTTATATCGTGCCTTTTTTCAGAATACAACATTACAACATCCGCCGATTTATCAAAAATAAAATCATATTTTTTATTGGCACCAATTTTTTGAACCTCATTGAAAACTTGATCTTGTATCGGCTGGATCAACCGACGCTTTTGCAACACCAAATCTCCTTGTGGGCCAAAACGGTCTTGCTGGTATTCCAACATTTCCTTCTCCATTATATCAATTTCCTCTTCGCGCTCACTTATCAATTCATCGGTCAACAGCACCTTCTCGGCCATCAAATCTTTCTTCATTTGTTCTACGTCGCTCTGCATTTGCTCAATCTCGACCTTCCACTTTTGCACCTTCGCTTCCAACTGCTCACCAGCGTCTCTATATTCTTCAACATTTTCAAGAATATATTCCATATCGACATAGCCGATTCGAACGCCACGTTGCGCATGAACGTTTGCAGCGAACAACACTGCGGTCAGAATAACAAGAACTTTTACTTTTGACTTCATTTTACTATTCGTTTTATCCTAAAGAAAATATCGTGCCAAAATTAATAAATAATTTAAAATGAACCGATTAGCTCATTGCACGACTCTTAAATTAAAACTGCTGGCCAATAATGAAGTGTGTTTGCCATCCACTTGGACCCGGTGTTCCCGAGGCATCTGGATCAAAGCCATAGCCAAAGTCAATACCAAGTAGCCCAAAAGCTGGCATAAAAATACGTAGCCCCACTCCAGCCGATCGTTTTATTTGAAACGGATTAAAGTCTTGAAAATTGTTGAAGGCATTACCACCTTCTAAAAAAGCCAGTCCGTAAATAGAAGCAGAGGGCTTCAGTGTTAATGGGTATCTTAATTCCAATGAAAATTTATTGTATACCAAACCGCCTTCTTGTCTTCCTGTCAAGGGGTCTACAGGGGTCAGGGATTGGTTCTCATAACCTCTTAACTGTACGACATCCCTTCCATCCAATGTGAAGTTACCTAAACCATCACCACCAACAAAAAAGCGTTCAAAAGGCACATCACCTACGTCGTTATTATAATTACCTAGAAAACCGAATTCCGTGTTACTTCGCAACACCAAGTCTTTTACCAAGGTAGTGTACCAGTCGCCTTTAAACTTAATCTTATAATATTCCAACCAATTGAAACGTTCGCCATCGACCGCTTCCAATTCTCTTCTTTCGGCCGTATCTGCATTGCCCTGGGCAAAAACGACAGGTGTCAATTCTTCACTACGATCACGCAGTGCCTCGAAATCTTTATTGCTAAAAAGTGAATACGGTGGAGTTAGTTTGGCGGTAATTTCAAAGTTAGAGCCTCCTCTAGGAAAAATACGACCTCCCAATTGCGAGTTTCTTGTTATACCAAACGTATAGGTCAATGCATTGGAAGCACCGTTTCCGAAATTAAACAGTCCCGTATAGTAATTATTGAACTCATATAACTGATACCCCAAGGCATGTTGAACAACAAAATAATCATCGGGCCATAAAACTTTCTTGGCCAAACCTAGAGAAACACCTGTTATAGAAAAGCCACGATCCTTATCGACGTCAATTCTTCCGGTGTTGGTGTACGAGGTTCCAAATTGTTGGGTTCGAGACAATGATAAATTAAACCGAACCGGTTTCTTACCGCCCAACCAGGGTTCCGAAAAGTTCAGGCTATACACCCTAAATGATCGACTCGCTTGAAGACGTAAAGCAAAACTTTGGCCATCTCCCATAGGCACCGGCTTGTATGCTTCTCCCTTGAACAAATTCTGCATCGAAAAATTGCTAAAGGAAAGCCCCAGCGTACCTATAAAGCCGCCGCCGCCATAACCGCCCTGCAACTCTATTTGACTAGAACCAGATTCTACTAAGTTATAAGCAATATCAACCGTACCCGCATTAGGATCTGGATTTTGAACATCGGGCACTATTTGCTCCGCATCAAAAAAGCCCAACTGCCCCAATTCACGAATACTACGAATGATGTTCGATTTATCGTATCGTTGACCGGGCCGTGTGCGCAATTCCCTAAAAATAACATGGTCATTCGTTTTATCGTTACCATGAACCGTGATATGATCCAAAAAGGTCTCTTTACCTTCAATAATGCGTATCTCAAAATTTATGGTGTCGTTCTCAGCAGAAATCTCAATAGGATTAATACTTGAAAAGAGATAACCGTTATTCTGATATAAATTGGTTAAATCTTGTGCATCGGGTTTTTCATCGGCAATTCGTTCGCGCATCAATACCCCATTATAAGTGTCACCTTTCTTAATACCCAACACCCTGCTCAACTGTCGATCACTGTAAACCGTATTACCAACGAAATCTATATCACCGAAATAATATTTGTCTCCCTCTTCGACCGCAATCTTTAAATCTATATTATTATCATCAACTTCTATGATAGTATCTGAAACGACACGTGCATCGCGGTATCCGTTTTCGGCATATTTATCGATTAAAAGCGTCAAATCGTTTTCGTAATCATCTTCGATATATTTCGATTTCTTCCAAAAACGATAAATTTTCTTCTTTTTGGTCTTCTTTAAGGCCTTTGCCAGCTTTTTATCCGATAATTCCTCATTACCCTCAAAAATAATGTGCTTGATTTTGACCTTATCACCTTTATCAACATTCACGACCATACTCTGGGTATTGGTACCGGTAGTATCCTTGGCTGTCGCGATATTCACCTTGGTGTTTAAAAAACCTTGCTTTTTGTATTTATTCTGCAAGTAGTTCTTGGTATTGGCAATAAGACTTTCGGTAATCTTCTTTCCTTTCTTAAGGTCGGTGTCTTCAAGAATACCATCGATCTTGCCCTTTTTCACTCCGTTCAAAGTAACTTTCGAAAGTGTGGGGCGTTCGAATATCCTAAGTTCTAAAAAGACCTTATCATTATCTTCGACATGGTAGTAAAAGTCAATAGAGGTAAAAAGTTCCAACCCCCATAACTTTTTTATGATTTCACTAATCTCGTCGCCTGGAATAGTAATCGGCTGACCTTCCCTAAGTCCGGTATAGGTTTTTACCGTCTGTTCATTATAGCTCTGAAGGCCAGTTACCTCTAAGCCCCCCAAGATATACTTTTTACCGTCGTCATAGGAAACCTCCTGTGCAGTTAGGGTAGTTGTCGTAAAATTTAGTAGGAAGGTAAATAAAAGTCCTAGTGACAAGGACATTTTCATGCCGCTATTTGAGTTGTTCGCTGGTTTTTCCAAATCTTCTTTCTCTGTTCTGGTAATTTTTAATGGCCTCCAACAAATGATGCTCTTTAAAATCGGGCCAAAACACATCTATAAAATATAATTCTGCATATGCTATCTGCCACAGTAAAAAATTACTGATCCGATGTTCACCACTGGTGCGTATGAGCAAATCTACATCAGGCAAATCGTGCGTGTAAAGATGAGTATTAATAATGGTTTCATCAATATTTTCAGGAGAAATTATATTATTTTTAACTTTGATACTTATCTCCTTTATTGCATTTTTCAGCTCCTCTCGCGCCCCATAACTCAATGCCAATGTCAGGGTCATTCCAGTATTTTTACCAGTCTTCTCCATCACTTCCAGCAATTCTTTATGAGCTTTTTTGGGCAAGGAGGCTATGTCACCTATCGTGTTGAGTCTCACATTGTTATCATTGAAGGTAGGGAGTTCCTTTTTCAATGAGGAAACCAATAATCTCATTAAAGTATCAACTTCAATCTTTGGACGCTTCCAATTCTCAGTGGAAAATGTGTATAGTGTTAGATACTCCAACCCCAATTTCACGCAGTTCTCAACTGTATTCCGCACGGTATGGACGCCATTTTCATGACCAAAAACCCGGAGTTTCCCTCGCTGTTTGGCCCACCTACCATTTCCATCCATAATTATGGCAAGGTGTCGTGGCAAACTTTTATTCTTTATATCCTCTATCGTGTCCATGTGCTTTACTCAAAACAATCGGAGCAGGGTTTTCTGCCAAATGTATAGGTCAACGTAACTCCTGAAAATACATACCAATCATCACTAAAAATATTCCCAAAAGCAACATCCAACTGATCGTTGACGTTTGACTTCTCAGGATTGCTCGCATCTAAATTATCGGTAAATGTATACCTCGCCCCTATTTCGGCCCCTAGTATCAAAAACTGGTTCAACCTCATTTTGGCACCCACTGTCATTGGGATAGCAAAAGAACCGTCTCTTTGATTAAGCTGTCGAAAGACACCTGCATCAAAATAATTATAATCATATCTAAAATAGGTAACACCGGTATATAAATAAGGTGTAAATGCTGGGCCTAATTTATGCAAATTATATTCAACAAAATTAAATTCTATACCAGCTGACATTTCTAAAATAGAATTATCCATGGCATACCCCCTTTGTTTTCTTGATGAAATACTCGATTTTGAGTCGTCTGCCGTGAATTTTCCGTAAATCATACTGGCGCGCCAGGCGTAACGTTGACTTTTATTCCATTTAAAAAGTCCGCCGAACGCCAAATCTGACGGGAGAATAAAATTCGTTCTCCCAACATCACCAATATTATTGGCTCCTCCTACAAACAATCCTATTTCATAAGTTTGTGCGCTCATGGTAAAGCAGCTAAAAATAAGAATGGCGATGACACATCTTCCCATAGATTCTAAAAGTTTGCAAATATAGCAATTTCAGCCGTTTGGCCTATTTCATTGTTATATTCCTGTTCTCTTTTTGATAAACAGCTTTTAGCATTTTTTATTGCTTCGATCCGCTTCAATTGCGCCTGTCTTGCCCCCATAGGAGTTTGTTTCGAAGCGTTTTCAAGAAGCTTTCTGAAGTATATTCTATCATTCGTATCGAAAAATCGGCTTTTTTCACAATTATCTCCCTTCCGTTTTCCAAGGAAGCGATTCTCGAATCTAACGATAATAGGTGATTCTCTTCCCTTCCTGAAACTTTTAATCGTATGATGGTATCGTCGGAGACCACCAAAGGCCTTGCATTTAAATTATGCGGTGCTATAGGAGTCAATACCAGTGATTTTGCAGTGGGCTCGATTACGGGGCCACCACAACTCAGCGAATACCCTGTAGACCCGGTAGGCGTAGAAATTATGAGTCCATCTGCCCAATAGTTGGTCAAATACTCATCATTAAGGTATGTTTCAACCGAAATCATCGAAGTAGTATCTTTTCTACTTACCGTTATTTCATTCAAAGCAAAGTTGAGCATACCAAATTCCGAAATCGGGTCTGGAGAAACTACCTCGACCGCACTGCGCTCTACTATATGATAGTCACCCTTTACGAATTCATCTACGACTCTTTTTACATCTTCTTTTTTAAAGGTAGACAAAAAACCTAGCCTACCGGTATTCACCCCTACCATCGGAATACCCAGTTTACCAACGTAAGTAGCCGCCCTCAACATAGTGCCATCACCACCAAAACTGACGAACATATCAAAAGATGAATCAAGACCTTCCTTGTCGGTAAAAGTTCCGTAGCCTTTAACTCCTTTCTGATCACATAAGAGGTTGTAGAAATCACGCTCTATAAAAACATTTGCAGCTACTTTTTGAAGTTCATCAAGTAGTTGCACTACATAATCTACCGAGTTATCATAATACGTTTGACCGTAGATAGCAACCTTCATGTATTCTATACGTTAAGATATTTATCTAAATAGTCAGACCGTTGCTTTAAGTCTTCGAGAAATTGATCATCTTTATTACCCAATAAAATATTGTAATTATATCGTCTAAAGGTCTGAACAACATCATTAAGATTTGAAGACCCTATTTTAAGGGTGATCTGCACCACATCATTTCGGATATCGGTAATAAAAGCCCCAATAATCTTCGTATTGTTGCTCTCAACAATTTGGGCAACCTCACTAAAGGAATAATCATTGGCGCCTTTGGCAACAACCAAAATTCCACCAGGCTCTGTAAAAAACGGTGTATCTATAAAGGCCCCTACGATATCGGAAAGTTCATAATGGCCGATGATTTTATTCTGATCATCTAAAACAGCCAAAAGGTTAGCTTCATTTCTAGCGAAAGTTTCCACAACATCTAGCCAATTACTGTCATTATGAACCAAAAAGGTCTCAAGGTTATACCTATAATCCTCAATTTTCTTATCCTTTTCAAAGGTATCAAAATCATTTTCGCTCAACACCCCCAAGAAAATACCATTCTCGGTAATAGAAACATGCGATGAAGTATTCTCCTTAAAAAAACGAATAACCTTTTTAAGGGAATCATGAATATCAAAAACTGGAAGGTCTGTAATTATGTGGGTTTGGATGTGCATAAGTTTAAATATAACGCAAAATACTCATTTAATATATCAAAAGGTATGCCTAATTTGTATTTTTGTCATTGTTAAAAAGCAATTTTCACCATGACAAAGCTCAGTGTAAATATAAATAAAATCGCCACCCTTAGAAATTCCCGAGGGGGTCAAGTACCCAATGTTTTAAAGGTAGCTTCGGATATAGAGGCATTCGGGGCGCAGGGAATAACAATCCACCCCCGACCCGACGAACGACATATTCGATATCAAGATGCACGCGATTTAAAGAACATCGTAACTACCGAATTCAATATAGAGGGCAACCCCATACCGAAATTTATCGACCTAGTGCTCGAAACAATGCCGACACAAGTAACTTTGGTACCCGACGCCATTGATGCGGTAACCTCCAATGCAGGATGGGACACCGTTTCAAATAAAGACTTTCTTAAGGATGTTATTGCCACCTTTAAGCAAAATGGTATTAGAACTTCAATATTTGTAGACCCCGACCTAAAAATGATCGAAGGCGCAGCCCTAACTGGTACAGACCGCATTGAACTGTATACCGAGAGTTATGCCGATTCGTATGCCGCCGGCAATCTAGAGGGTGTCAAATCATTTACCGAAGCTGCCAAATTGGCCCATCATCTAGAACTCGGCATCAATGCGGGTCATGACTTAAGTCTGGATAATATAGAATATTTCAAAAACAACATTCCCCATCTTGAGGAAGTTTCCATAGGCCATGCACTTATCTGTGAGTCCTTATATTTGGGACTTGAAAATGTTGTGAACATGTACTTGAATAAATTGAAATAATGGCGGAATTATACTCAAAAATCATAGGTCAGGGCACACCACTTCTTATTTTGCATGGTTTTCTTGGCATGGGCGACAATTGGAAAACCCTTGGTGCACAATACGCTGAAAATGGACTTCAAGCGCACCTAATAGATCAGCGAAACCATGGGAAGAGTTTTCATTCGGAAGTCTTTGATTATGACATTCTCGCCGAAGACCTCAAACATTATATCAAGAAAAACGAACTTCAAAGCGCACTAATTTTAGGTCATTCCATGGGTGGTAAGGCTGCCATGCAATTCGCCTGCTCCTACCCCGATTTGACAAAAAAACTAATTGTAGCCGACATTGCACCCAAATATTATCCGCCACACCACCAAGAAATCATCAATGGGCTTAAACAGTTGAATTTTGACCAAATAAAATCAAGAACCGAGGCCGATAAAATCTTAGGCGGCTATATTTCTGATTTTGGAACACGGCAATTTCTTTTGAAAAATTTGTATTGGGCTTCCAAAGAAAAATTAGGGTTTCGTTTCAACCTGGAAGTACTTGCCAACAAAATGGAAGAAGTCGGAGAAAATATTGGTGCGGCCGATCACTATAACGGCCCTACACTTTTTCTTAGAGGGTCAAAATCGGAATACATCATGGAAAATGACCTACCGGAAATAAAAAGACATTTTCCTCAAGCCCAGTTGGAGACCATTCAAAATGCCGGACATTGGTTGCATGCCGAAAATCCGAAACAGTTTTTTGAAAAATCCATTCGGTTCCTTAAAGCATAGACCGCAAAGGTGGAAAAGCAAAAAGCAGTGACGCCATGGGCAACCTAAAGAGAAGTGTCGAATATTTATAATTATATTTAATGTCTAAACCAAGACCTATGAAAATCATTTTAAGAATACTTTTGAGCGCTTTGGCAGTTGTAGTATTGTCAAAAATTTTACCTGGGGTAGGTGTTGACTCTTACACCACAGCCATTATCGTGGCCATTGTACTGAGCCTTCTAAATTTTTTAGTGAAGCCTATTTTGATTATTCTGACGCTGCCTGTTACCATAATAACTTTCGGTCTTTTTTTATTAATAATCAATGCCATTATCATTCTATTGGCCGACTCGCTAATCGATGGTTTTCAGGTAACCACCATTTGGTGGGCGCTTCTATTCAGCCTGCTATTATCATTTCTGCAATCCATTCTGTTTTCCTTGCTAAAGGAGGATAAGTAAAGCACCGACACACTTCTGAAATACAACAATTTAAAACTTGTCGGGCTTCATAAAATGTGGTATTTTTGCATCCCGTAATTTGTTAGCGGAAAAATTAAGGACGCGTTTTCCGTAGAATCACACGGAAAATTGTTCAAGTATATTGGTCCACATAACCCTTTTAGCTTTGAAATAGGCAAAGAAATGTGTAAAAAGAAAACAGCATGAATATTACGAAAGAGCAGATTGATGAACTGAATGCCGTAGTCAAAGTCGCCATAACAAAAGACGACTATCAAGACAAGGTTGAAAAAATACTCAAAGATTACAAAAAGCAGGCCAATATCCCAGGTTTCAGAAAGGGACAAGTTCCGATGGGACTTATCAAAAAGCAATATGGAAAGGCAGTTCTTGTTGATGAAGTAAATAAATTATTACAAGACAACCTTAACAAATATCTTACTGAAGAAAAATTAGATGTTCTCGGCAATCCGCTACCAAAACAACAAGATAATTTTGATTGGGACGGAGATGATTTTGCATTTGAGTTTGAATTAGGGTTGGCGCCTGATTTCAAAGTGCCATTAGAGACAAAAAAGCCCTTAACTCATTATAAAATCGTTGCCGACGACAAAATGATCAACGAGCAGGTCGAACGAATTCAGAAACAGTACGGCAAGCTTGTTTCCAAATCTGAAGTAGGAAAAACCGATGAGGTCAATGGCACCTTTAAGAATGAGGAAGAGGAAATCGACAATAAAACCACGGTTGAACTAGACAAGATAGATTCTGAAAAAGTAGTGAGCAGCCTTGTTGGAAAAAAGGTGGGCGATACTGTCACCCTGAAGACAAAAGGACTTTTCAAAGAAGACTACCTACTTTCCAGTGCCTTGGGAATACCAGGTGATAAAGCTAAAACACTTGATATTGAAACAACTTTCACTATTGAGGAAATAAACGAGCGACAGCCTGCTGAACTCAACCAAGACCTATTCGACAAATTGTTCGGTAAAGATGTAGTGAGTTCCGAGAAGGAACTTAAGGCTAAAATCAAAGAAGATTCCGAAAAGCAATTCGAGCAGCAATCAGACCAAAAGCTCTTGAACGACGTGACAGAGTATTTTATCGAAAATACCAAATTCGAGCTGCCAACCGAATTCTTGACCAAATGGATACAGATGACCGGTGAGGAACCACTTAGCCAAGAACAGGCCGATGCCGAATATGAAAAATCGGAAAAAGGACTGAGATATCAACTTATCGAAGGTAGAATCATAAAAGATAACGATATCCAAATCCAGTTTGATGAACTTAAAGAGTTTGCCAAAGGGTTCATTAAATCTCAAATGGCACAATATGGTCAACTCAACCCTCAAGAAGAGGAATTGGATAATATTGCCGCCCGCGTTCTTGGAAACCAAGATGAAGTAAAACGACTTTCTGAACAATTGATGAGCCAAAAACTGCTCAATCTTTATAAAGAAAAGGTAAATTTAAAAGCAAAAGAGGTTACTTACGACAATTTTGTCAAAGAGGTCTACGGATAAATATTTCGTCTTCAACAAATTGACCCACTAGCTCGTGCGGATCTTTTTAAAAGAGCAAATTTCAAAAGGCCAAAATTGGCCTTTTGAAATTTAATTCTCATTAAGAATACCTATCTTTACGAAGCCGAGAATATGATTTTCGGCCTTTTTTATCTACAAATTCGAACTACAAGTAATGGATTACGGAAAAGAATTCAAAAATTACGCAATAAAAGATCAAGGAATCAGCAGTACTTACTATGACAAAATTGTCTCTAGCATTTACCCTGTGAACCTTACTCCCAATATTATTGAGGAGCGTCAACTGAATGCGGTAGCCATGGATGTTTTTTCAAGGCTGATGATGGATCGTATTATATTTTTAGGTACGGGCATCAATGACCAAGTCGCCAATATTGTGCAGGCACAACTTCTATTTTTAGAAAGTACAGATGCCTCCAAAGACATTCAGATTTATATCAATTCACCTGGCGGTAGTGTTTATGCAGGTTTAGGCATTTACGATACCATGCAGTTTATCAAACCAGATGTAGCTACTATCTGTACGGGTATGGCAGCCTCAATGGGAGCTGTATTGCTATGTGCAGGCGCCAAAGGTAAGCGAAGCGGTCTAACACATTCACGCGTTATGATCCACCAGCCAATGGGTGGTGCACAAGGCCAAGCCAGTGATATAGAGATTACGGCTCGTGAAATCTTAAAATTAAAGCAAGAGCTTTATGAAATCATCGCCCGTCATTCAGGTCAAAGCGTAGAACAGGTCAACGAAGATAGCGATAGGGATTTTTGGATGAAAGCCGACAAAGCTAAGGATTACGGCATGATAGATGAAATTTTGGTAAGGGATAAAGATTAATTTCGACCAATTCTTCAATTACCTTTTATTTATCATTATCCAGAATAGACCAAAAAGGAAAATACTGCGTTAAGTTAGTTCGCAGTATTCAAAGACAATAATTGTTATGGCAAAAGAAAATTTGGAATGCTCTTTCTGTGGAAGAAAAAAACCGGAAACCAATCTATTGATTGCTGGTTTAGATGCACATATTTGTGATCGTTGTATTGAGCAGGCCCATGGTATTGTTGCCGAGGAATCTCGGCAAACCAAGACCAATGACCTTTCATCAGAGTTGGTTCTAAGAAAACCCCTCGAGATAAAAGAGTTTTTAGATACTTATGTAATTGGTCAAGAACGCACCAAAAAAGTAATGGCGGTGGCGGTCTACAATCATTACAAAAGATTGTTGCAACCTAGCTCGAAAGAAGACGATATCGAAATTCAAAAGAGCAATATTATAATGGTAGGCCAAACGGGTACCGGTAAAACCTTGATGGCCAAAACCATTGCGAGAATGTTGAACGTTCCACTAGCCATTGTAGATGCAACGGTTCTGACCGAAGCCGGTTACGTCGGTGAAGATGTCGAAAGTATTTTGACCCGACTTCTACAAGCAGCAGATTACAATCTCGAAAAAACGGAGCGTGGTATTGTTTTCATTGACGAAATTGACAAAATCGCCCGCAAAAGTGACAACCCCTCCATTACTAGGGATGTCTCTGGCGAAGGGGTACAGCAAGGGTTGCTTAAATTACTTGAAGGCACAATGGTAAATGTTCCGCCAAAAGGAGGAAGAAAACATCCTGACCAGAAATTTATAGAAGTAAACACCGAAAACATCTTGTTTATAGCCGGCGGTGCTTTTGATGGCATAGAGCGTGCGATTACAAAAAGGTTGAACATGCAAGCGGTAGGTTATAGCGCCTCTAAAGCAGATGAAAATCTAGACCAAGACAATATTCTACAATATATTATACCCAAGGATTTAAAAGATTTCGGACTCATTCCTGAAATCATAGGAAGGCTTCCCGTACTTACGTATATGAATCCTCTAGACCAAAAAACGCTGCGGGCAATACTTACAGAACCGAAAAATGCAATTATTAAGCAATATAAAAAGCTGTTTGCGATGGACGGTATTTCGTTCAAAATTACAGATCAGGCATTAGATTATATTGTTGAAAAAGCTATCGAATACAAATTAGGTGCTCGAGGTCTACGCTCATTGTGTGAAGCCATATTTACAGACGCAATGTTCGATATGCCAAGTTCTGGTGAAACCGAATTTAAAGTTACCAAACCGTATGCCGAGAATAAAATTTCGCACGACACCATTAAAAAACTGAAAGCTGTTTCATAACAACTTGAGTACTCATATAAAATAAAAAGAGCGGGGCAAATCCATGGATTTGCCCCGCTCTTTTTATTAATTATCTTTTAGCCGGTCTGTCCTAAACGGCCTTTTTGGTTTCCCTAACTTTATGGGTGACTGTGGCCAAAAGATCTTGACAAACTTTTCTAATTATTTTTTCGTCAGAATATAAAGTATGGCCGAAACCTTCGATAAGCTCCATTTCACATCCTAACTTTTTCGCCCATTCTCCCGACGGTCTATTTTCATCCCTATCGCCATACATCAGTTCAACCTTGCCACTTGGCCTAATAGTTTCATATCGCACACGCGTAGCCGAAATAGCATATAGTGATTTCATAGGCACACCTTGCAGGCCCGCTTTCCAAGCTATGGTACCACCAGTACTAAAGGCCAAATAATGACTAGGCACCGACTCCTTTCGCAATAAGTGGGCCACTGCAGTATCGATCCCTCCATTAACAAAAGCCTTATGAACATTCTCTTCTGTGTACAACCTTAAATCTAAATTTGCGAGTTGCTGACAATCATAAAAAACAATATCAAAATATTGCTGTAAATAGCCGAGGTAAGAAGTTATCCAAAGTCCTTTTTTTGCACCCCACATATCGGATACCACTACAAGTCTTTCTGCCATATTAATTTTTTTTTGGTTTGTTATAGGTTAAATCATTAGTCGAAGATGGACAATTAACGGTGAAAATCAATATTTAATTGTTTATCACAACAAATTTCTCGACGTACTTACGTTTCAACCTGTCAATTTGGTTTTAGCCCTTCTAATATTTCGTCACTTCAATAAACGTACAAGAATTATGTACCAACTCCATTCTTAAATTCCGGACACATATAGAAGAAACCTCGTCGAAAATCAAATTGCCCTTCTCTTCCCTTTTTGATACGTAAGATTATATTTTCGGATTTTAAGGAATAATTAACTTAAAAAAGGCAAAAAAATACCATTAATTGCCACAATCGAGGTAGAAAGCATTAGGTAAGCCAACTATATTTATCCCGAACTAATAATTACATAATTTTTTAATTGTTTGACTGGAAATATATCAAAGAATCAAACGACATAATAAATATTTAATAATTTATATGGAATAACACTACACTACCAATCGATTTTACTTACGTATAAAATTTAATCGGAATTCTATTTACAGGGTTGCGATGACTAACCAACAAAAACCCATTCTATGAATTTAAGATTTTATCATCTTTTAACATTTTTGGCACTGCTAAGTCTGCATACCATAAATGCCCAAGATGTGACCGTATCAGGAACCATAACTGACGGTAGTGGAACACCCCTTCCCGGTGCCAACGTTATTGAAAAAGGAACTACCAACGGGGTAACGGCAGATTTCGATGGTAACTTTTCCATAGATGTACCCAATACCAATGTAATCTTGACCGTTTCCTATCTGGGTTTTGCCAGTCAAGAAGTCCCTCTCGGTGGAAAAACGACAATTACAGTAACCTTATCGGAAGATGCTTCGGCGCTGGACGAGGTTGTAGTGATGGGTTTTGGTACGCAGAAGAAAGAAGCCGTCGTAGGTGCCATGACCTCCATTACGCCATCGGAACTTAAGATCCCGTCAAGTAACTTGACAACAGCGCTTGCAGGAAGGATATCCGGAATGGTCTCTTATCAGACCAGTGGAGAACCGGGCGCGGACAATGCTCAGTTTTTTGTTCGTGGAGTAGCATCGTTCAACGGACAGAACGGTCCACTGATCTTAATTGATGGTGTAGAATTGACCGTCGATGATCTGGCCCGCATGCAACCCGATGATATTCAAAGTTTTTCGGTTCTTAAAGATCCGACCACCACCGCAATTTATGGGGCTCGTGGTGCTAATGGGGTTATTTTGGTAACTACCAAAACCGGTGTAAAGGGTAAGGTAGTCGTCAACCTAAGGTATGAAAATGCCTATAACTCCCCTGTTTCGGTAATTGATCTGGCCGATCCCGTTACACATATGCGCTTGCAGAACGAAGCGGATCGAACTAGAGGGCTTTTTCCGACCTTTACAGAAGAAAAAATTGCCGGCACCGCTAGGGGCGGTAATCCTAATATCTATCCTGCCGTTGATTGGTTCGACAAATTATTTCAAGATTACGCCGGGTCACGTCGTATAAACCTCAATGTTCGCGGTGGTGGTGACAAGGTGCGCTATTATGTGGCAGGCGCACTTAATTCGGACGATGGCCTGTTGAAAGTTGACGACACCAATAGTTTTACCAACAACATAAAATTGAATCAATATGTATTGCGATCAAACGTAAATATTGATTTACACGAAAACACCGAAATGATTGTGCGGCTACATTCTACAATAGATGACTACAGAGGTCCGTTGCAAGGGGGTAATGCTATTTATAATGCCGCCGTGCGTACCAGTCCCGTGCGTTTCCCCGCTGTATTAGAACCTGATGCAGCCCTCCAAGGTGTACCTCACATTACCTTTGGTAATGATCTAGGACCTAGGCAAAGTGGAAACCGTGATAATGGAGCAATCTGGTATAACCCGTATGCCGAACTGCAAAGAGGCTACAGAGATTATAGACGACAACTATCGCTGGTACAATTGGAATTTAAGCAGGATTTAAAATCCATTCTATCAGGCCTTTCTGCCCGTTTCTTGGGTAACGCCAACACTACCTCTTCCTTTGAGAACCGAAGGTCTTACCGACCCTACTTCTACAGGGTTTCAACATTTGATTCCAATACAGAGGAATATACCCTGACAAGAACTTCCGAAGGCGATGAATCATTAGAGTTGGATTCCGACCACAAGGCCGTGAACAACTCGGTGCTCTATATGGAGCTTGCAGCCGATTACTATAACACCTTTGCCGAAAAGCATACCGTTTCAGGCTTATTGGCCTTTACCGCTCGCGAGTTCTTAGATGGCAATGCCAACACAGTACAGCTTTCCTTACCGAGTAGAAACCTGACCTTGGCGGGACGGTTCAATTATGATTTCGACAACCGTTACTTTTTAGAAACCAATTTTGGGTACAATGGATCGGAACGGTTTGCCAAGCAAAATCGTTTTGGTTTTTTCCCTTCCTTTGGTGTCGGTTGGTTGGTGTCGAATGAAAAATTCTTTACGTCAGAATTAATTACTAGACTTAAATTTAGAGGCTCGTTCGGTTGGGTCGGTAACGATCAAATCGGTAATACTCGAAACGACCGCTTTTTCTACCTCTCGGAGGTCGATATAAATAACGATGATCGAGGATATACTTTCGGTCGTGACCTGAATCAGGACATAAACGGGGTTTCTATAAGCAGGTATGCAAATTCTTTGGTCACTTGGGAAACGGCGCGTAAAATGAATATAGGGTTAGACCTAAATCTATTCAACGACGCGGTTCAGTTCAGGGCCGATGTATTTCAAGATAACAGATCGAACATTTTGCAGACAAGGTCAGACATACCTACTACGCTAGGGTTGCAGTCCGTTATTCAGACCAACGTTGGCGAAGTAAAGTTACAGGGTGTAGATGCCTCTCTGGACATCAATCACTCCTTTAATGAGAATTTTTGGATACAGGGACGAGCTACCTTTGTCTATACCGACAACGAATTTACCGTTTTTGAAGAACCCAATTATGCCGAAATCGGCGCTCCCTGGCGTTCAAACATTGGCAACAATGTAAGTACTAAACAAGGCTATATCGCCGAGCGATTGTTCGTCGATGATGAAGAAGCGCGCAATTCACCCGTACAATTCGGAAATCCGGGAATTGACTATGGTGGAGGAGATATCAAGTATAAAGATCTTAATGGTGACAATCTGATTACCTCTTTAGACCAAGCGGCAATTGGCAAACCTGACGTACCAAAGATTACCTATGGTTTTGGGCTTTCAGCGGGATATAAACGTTTTGACATTAGTATGTTCTTTCAAGGCCTTGCCGAGACATCTTTTTTTATCGATCCCTATAGAACAGGGCCTTTTATAAATAGCGTTATAGGCTCTCAGACGGATGAAACAGACCTTTTAATAGAGCTCGGCAATGGTTTTCTTTCTGAAAATGGATTGCTACAGGCCTATGCCGACGACCATTGGTCAGAAGACAATAAGAATGTTTACGCGCTATGGCCGAGGCTATCCACCACCCGGATAGAAAACAACCTGCAAACAAGTACTTGGTGGTTGCGTGACGGTTCTTTTATGCGATTAAAACAGCTTGAAATAGGGTTTGACATTGGCAAAGGAATGGAAGATAAACTGAAAATTCAAAAACTTAGAATGTATATTACAGGAACAAACCTAATGACCTGGAGCAAATTCAAATTATGGGATCCGGAACTCAAGGGTAGAGGTTTGAATTACCCATTGCAACGAACCATCAATGTTGGTCTGCAACTCGGGTTTTAAGCAGTGGTGATTAGTTTCTACAATAGCTATAATTTTAAAGAAAAGAAAAAGATGAAAATAAAATTGATAAACGGTTTACTTACCATAACACTCCTACTCATGGGAGGGTCCTGTTCCAAGTACGTCGATGTAGTCCCTGACAACATCGCCGTTATTGAAGATGCTTTCGAGACTAGAGATGCGGCAGAGCGGTTTCTGGCAACTTTGTACGGCTACCTTCCCCCATTTAACAGCATTAACAACCCGGCACTAGTGGCAGGAGACGAAATAGCGGTCAACGACAATGTATCCCGTAATTGGGCCGGCCGTGCCATAGGTCGCGGAAGCCAATCAAAAGTAAACCCCCGCTTAGGGTATTGGGGCTCGAACAGTGTCACCAACTTGTTCATTGCACTTCGCGATTGCAACATTTTTCTAGAGAATGTAGACAAACCCTTCGATATTCGGGAGGACGAAAAGATAAAATGGATTGCCGAAGCCAAGGTTTTGAAAGCGTACTATCACTTTTATTTGATGCGCATGTATGGGCCAATTCCGATAATTCGTGAGAATATCGAGGTAAGTGCCGGCGTTGAGGCCGTACGAGTAAGCAGGGCCCCTGTTGACGAAGTAGCGAATTATATCGTAGAATTGTTAGATGAGGCAATTGCTGATTTACCTGCTGTGTTAGAAGATCAAGGCACCGAACTCGGTAGAATTACCGCACCGATAGCCGCATCAATCAAAGCGCGCACATTAATGACGGTTGCCAGTCCTTTGTTTAACGGAAATGGCGATTATGCCGGTTTTACCGACGCTGAAGGTAATGAGTTGATCAGCACTGCTTATGATGTTGAAAAATGGACTCGTGCGGCCACGGCTTGCAAAAGCGCCATAGATATGGCTCATGATGCCGGACACTTTTTATACAGATTCATAGGGGCCCCGGCAGATTGGTCCGACACTACAGTAACCAAACTAAGCATTAGAGGCAGTATTTCGGAACGATGGAACGAGGAAATCGTTTGGGGCGCTTCGGGCCGTACAATGTCAACATTGCAAAATTGGTCTCAGGCCAAAATTGCACTTGACCTCACCGCAGAGACACGGGAAAGCGTTCAATCTTTCTATAACACCCCAATGAGAATTGCGGAAATGTTCTATTCCGAAAACGGGGTCCCTATAGACGAGGATAACACCTATGATTACACCAATCGTTTTGAAGTATCTGCCGCAGATCAGGCCCATCAGCATTATGTCAGACCCGGATTTGAAACGGCAAATCTTAATATGCACCGCGAACCTCGATTTTATGCCTCACTAGGTTTCGATGGAGGTACGTGGTTCGGCCACGGCCAACTTAGTGATGACAACGAACTGATCGTTGAGGCAAAAAAAGGACAAAGAACCGGCAAAACTGATGCCAATCGCTGGGGAGTTTCCGGTTATTGGCCCAAGAAATTGGTCTATTACGAAAATGTGCAACGGGGCACCTCATCAGGCTATAGCAATAGGGCCTATCCATTTCCTGTCGTACGTTTGGCCGATCTTTACTTATTATATGCGGAAGCGCTCAACGAATCGGGCCAGACTACGGAAGCCTATCCATGGATCGACCTGATACGGGAACGCGCAGGCCTTAACGGCGTGGTAGAATCATGGGCGGCAGCTTCTAGAAACCCCGACAAACCAACGACGCAAGATGGACTTAGAGACATCATACAAGACGAGCGAATGATCGAACTGGTCTTCGAAGGACAACGTTTTTGGGATTTGAGAAGATGGAAAAGAGCAGCGGAATTTTTGAACAGCGACATCCGTGGTTGGAATTCCGAAGGCGAAAATACGGAAGATTATTACAAGGTCATATCAGTAGGCAGCTATCGCTTTTTAAACAGGGACTATCTTTGGCCAATAGCCGAAAACGATATTATAACGAATAGCAATTTAGTACAAAACCCTGGTTGGTAATATGTGCACTTTAAAAAATAAGTATCCCATGAAAAATCTCAAATTGTTTTGTTTAACGGCCTTCTCCCTTGGTATGGTCCTAATTTCATGTGAGGAAGAAGAAAAAGGCCCGCTAATTGGCGATGATGTATCCCCAAATGTAATCACGGACGTCACCGTCGAGAATTTGCCCGGTGGTGCCCTAATCAAATATAAATTGCCCCAAGATGAAGATGCACTTCTCGTGGAGGCCAATTATGTTCGAAATGGCGAGTTGATTTCTGCAAGGTCTTCTATTTTTAAGAATTTTATAAGTATTGAAGGACTTAAAGAAACCGCTCCACAAGATGTAAACCTAGCTGTAGTCGACAGAAGCAATAACAAATCAGCCTCTGTAAAAGTTACCATAAACCCCGAAACGGCCCCCATAGACAAACTCTTTTCGTCCTTTGAACTAGTGCCTGACTTCGGCGGCGTTCGACTGAAATACAACAATGAAGATAACATTAAGGCCGAATTGCTTTTGTATGCCGCAGACGAAAATGGCTCGATCAGCTATAACCAATCTGCATTTATAGATAATGACAATCGTACCCACTTCACCTATAGAACTTTTGAACCCACGCTGCAAACCTTCGGGGTGGCCGCAATCGATAGGTGGAACAATATCACGAGCGTGAAACAAACAAAGGTATTGCCCCTGGCCGAAATAGAGCTTGATATTCAAGAGTTTGACAATCTTTTTCTCAACGGCGACAGGCAAGATGCATTTGGCTGGATTATGCCCAATATGTGGAACGGCTCTATTGATGGCTCGGGGTATCACACCTCCCAAACCGAGGCTGGTGTAACCATTGCCCCCTACACCGAACCCTTCCATATGTTCACCATGGACCTCGGTGTAACAGCCAAACTCAGCCGGTTCAAATTCTGGCAAAGACAAGGTTCCTGGATTTTTACACATGGTAACCCCAGATATTTTGAGGTATGGGGAATCGATGAGCTTCCAGCCGATAATGGGGATTCTTTTGAAGGATGGACTAGATTAGTTGAAAATGGCGAAGTCATAAAACCGTCAGGTGGTGCCATAGGTCTTAATAGTGCGGAAGATGCAGCCTCAGCGGCGTCGGGTGAGGAATTTGAATTTCCGATCGATGCCCCTCCCGTACGTTATATCCGGTTCGTAAACCTTAAAAACTGGTCGGAAGGAAAGTTTATTCATATCATGGAAATTAATTTTTGGGGACAGCTAGCCGAGTAAAAGGAGAAGCCCACTTAAAAAATAAATAAAATGCATCTAAAAAGTGTACCAGTTGCGCAAAACCTTAATCACTGAAACAATGAAGAACTCAACACGAATTATATATCTCGCCCTTATGGTAATGTTCGCAATTATTGGCATTGCAGCTTGTGAGGAGTCCGCCGAGACCTACAGCGAATTTACCAAAGATGGAGAAATCATATACGTAGGAACACCAGATACCGTTTTAGTAGCTCCGGGTTTCGAAAAGTTGCAATTTTCCGTAGTTATCAATGCCGACCCCAAAATTAGCAGCGGTGTTCTACAGACAAAGGATAAATCATTTATTCAAGAATTTGACGTAGTACGTAAAAATAATGGCCAAGACACCATATCCTTTACCGTAGATCTTGAAGAAGGCGAATATAACTTCGACGTCTTTTTAAAAGATAACGCCGGACATCAATCCATTCCTCGTGAAGTAAATACTGTTGTTTATGGCCCTAAATACCAAGAGGCCCTTATTAGCAGAGGCATTTCCAAAATTAAAACATTTGAGAATACTGCAATTATTGAATGGAGAAACGCGCCAGACGGAAGTATTTCGACTTCTCTTACCTATGAAGATGCTACCGGTGCCCTACAGATACTTGAGATTCCCGATGACATGGCAGAAACAACTTTGGACAGTTATAAACTAGGGGGGCAAATCATGATTGAGAGCACCTATGCCCCTACCGCAAGTGCCATTGAGGTTTTTACCTCTGCATCAGAAGCCATGTTTCCTGAGAAATTTCAGCTTGACAATACGTTAATAACCGCTCTTAAATTACCTTTTGACGCATCCGATGGGTGCTATGGTTCCACCTATGAAAAACTCACGGATGGTGCCACCGGCGAATTTTGGCATAGCTGTGATATACCTGAAGATTTATATCCGTTTGTCATGAGTTTTGATATTGGTGTGACCGCCAACTTAAGGGGGTTTCGGCTGGACAAGCGATCATCTTGCTGTGGCGGAAGAAGTCCGGGCGCCTATCAAATTTGGGGAACAAATGACCTGACCGGAGCCGAGACCGTAGACATAGACGCAGGTGAAATAGCAGACTGGGAAGCAGATGCAACCACAAAAGGCTGGGTCAAATTACTAGAGGTAACCGACAACACCCAAGAGACTTTTGAGGCGGATATTCCAGAAAATGCATCAAATTTCAGATACATCAGAGTGGTCGGTATATCTTCAATAAATGGCGAAACCACTGCAAATTTCGATGAGTTCACCTTCATGGCGACAGCGGTAGAGTAATTCTCGGACCACCATTTAAGATGCAGACTTGGCAGTAAATACGGTTTCAATATTTACTGCCAATTTTGTTCATTTCCAGTAACTCTTCAATATAGTCCCTTCTATTCGAAAGTCTTGGAATCTTGTGTTGTCCGCCAAGTTTGTCTTTTGATTTCAACCAGTCGTAAAATAAATTCTCTCTCGCCACATGAACCTTCGGCATTTT
The DNA here is from genome assembly GCF_900103215.1 of Kriegella aquimaris. Lineage (GTDB taxonomy): Bacteria > Bacteroidota > Bacteroidia > Flavobacteriales > Flavobacteriaceae > Kriegella > Kriegella aquimaris. Next base: position 19,268 of record NZ_FNGV01000014.1, on the reverse strand, counting down.
CAAGGTAATATTATTATATCGTTTGGCTTCATAGTCTGAATTTAAAGATTTCAGGGCATTATCTAGAAATTCGGTGAAATAGGCAATTTCTTCCGGAGGTTTTCTAAACTCGATAATCCATTCATGCGCACCTTTATCCTTTCCTGACATAAAAATGGGACCCGCCGTATAATCTTTGATTTCGGCACCGGTCTTTTTACAGATATTTTTAAGGGCTTCTTCAGCGTTTTCGATAATTAACTCTTCCCCAAAAACATTGATATGATGTTTTGTACGCCCCGTAACCCTTATCCGATATGGACTCTTTGAGGTAAATCGTACGGTATCGCCGATTTTATAGCGCCATAAACCAGAATTAGTGGTAATTATAATCGCATAATTCGCCCCGATTTCAACCTCCCATAAAGGAATGGCCTGTTGATTTGGCGAACCATAAATATCCATAGGAATAAATTCATAAAAGATGCCATAATCGAGCATTAACAGAAGGTCATCGGCATTGTTTCGGTCTTGAATTGCAAAGAAACCTTCCGAGGCATTATAAATTTCATAATACTTAAAACGTTTACGTGGCAGTAATTTTTCATATTGCTCTTTGTATGGGGTAAAACTCACCCCTCCATGAAAATACACCTCCAAGTTTTCCCATATCTGGAAAAGATTTTGCTTTCCGGTTTCTTCAAGTACATTATTCAACAGCACCAACATCCATGAAGGAACACCCGCCAAACTCGTCACATTCTCTTGGGTACTTTCTCTAATTATGGCCTTTAATTTGCTTTCCCATTCGTTCATTAAAGAAACCTTGTTACTGGGTGTGCTACTGAATTCGGCCCAGAGGGGCATATTATCGATCAAAATGGCCGAAAGATCCCCGAAAAAGGAACCGTTATCCTCGTATAATTCTTTACTGCCCCCTAACCTCAGGCTTTTACCCGTAAACAATTGTGAGTTTTCGTTGTTGTTCAAATAAAGACAAAGTAGATCTTTACCCGATTTATAGTGGCAATCTTCCAAAGCCTCGGAACTTACTGGAATAAACTTGCTCTTGGCATTGGTCGTACCACTGCTCTTGGCAAACCATTTAATGCTGGTAGGCCAAAAAATATTTTGCTCTCCCTTTCTCGTACGTTCGATGGTAGACTCGATTTCTTCATACGATACGATAGGCAACCGCTCTGAAAAAGTCTTATAACTATTGATTGATTGAAAATCATATTTTCTACCTAATTCAGTTTCCTCGGCAATCTCCAACAATTGAAATAGCACTTCTTCCTGTACCTCTTCGGGGTATTTTAAAAAAAGTTCTATTTGATGATAGCGTTTTTTCAGCAACCATGAGGCTATCGAATTAAATAGGGTTATTGGCATTTTTGGGTATCTTTATCCTGTTAAAAATAGTTTTTAAAGATATCATTTTCAAATCGATTTTATTCAAATTTAATAAGGATGCAGTACCAGGGAGTTCTAAAAAAAATGCAATCGGAAATCGGCAATCCCATTCAATACTACTTGGTTTTCGAAAATGATTTCCTCAACATGAACCAAGTATTGGATAAAAAACTGCAAATCGATTTTATAAAATATCAATGCCTAAATTGCGGATTGGATAAACCCATCTACCGGCAAGGCTTTTGCAAGTCTTGCTTTTATGAAATTCCGTCTGCAGGAGATTGGATTATGCGCCCAGAGCTGAGTACTGCCCATTTGGACCAAGAGGACCGTGACCTGGCTTATGAAAAGAGAGCTCAACTACAGCCACATATTGTTTATCTCGCAAACTCGAGTAATGTGAAGGTGGGTGTTACCCGCAAATCACAGGTGCCCACACGTTGGATCGACCAAGGGGCGCACGAGGCCATTGAAATTGTAGAAGTACCCAATCGCTATCTGGCCGGCATTACCGAGGTCGCCCTAAAAGAGCATGTGGGCGATAAGACCAACTGGCGCAAAATGGTGACCAATGATGTCGATGACGAGAATTTGGTAGAATGGAGAAGTAAGCTGCTACCCTACATACCGGAGCAAGTTTTACCCTATTATATCGAAAATAATAAGGAGACCGAATTGAATTTTCCTGTACTGCAATATCCAAAAAAAATAAAAAGTCTAAACCTTAGAAAGACCTCAAGTTTTGAAGGTGTTTTAAAAGGAATTAAGGGTCAATACCTGCTTTTCGAAGACGGAACGGTCTTTAACATAAGAGGCAACGAAGGGTATTATATCAACCTAGGAATACGTTAACCGATACTATTAAAATGAATCAGACAATCTACCTTAAGAACAGACCGGAGGGCAAACCCAGTTTAAACGATTTTCAATTTATTGAAGAAGAAATGCCCGAGCCCGGTGATGGCGAAATCTTGTTGAAGACTAAATATGTCTCTGTCGACCCTTACCTCAGGGGAAGAATGCGTGACCAAAAATCATATATTGAACCTTTCAAACTCAATGAACCTGTAGAATCAGGCATTATTGCCGAGGTTATCAAGTCGAACAACCGCCATTTTAGCGTTGGTGAGCACGTAAACGGCATGTTGCAATGGAAAGAATTTCAAACCGCTACAGGTAACGGTCTCAATAAAGTAAATGCGTCTGAAGCCCCACTTACCGCCTACCTTGGAGTTTTAGGGCTGACAGGAATAACGGCCTTGATGGGTCTCGATAAAATAGGAAAACCGAAAGAAGGGGAGACATTACTTGTTTCTGGTGCATCTGGAGCCGTGGGAAGCGTGGCAGGACAAATAGGAAAGATAAAAGGGTGCCGTGTTGTTGGAATCGCTGGCAGCGATGAAAAAATCAAACTAATAAAGGACAAATTCGGGTTTGACGAAGGAATCAATTATAAAACGACCGACAATATGATAAAAGCTATCGCAAAGGCTTGCCCCAGTGGAGTTGATGTTTATTTTGATAACGTGGGAGGGGAAATACTCGATGCCGCCATTGCCAATATTAATAAATTCGGACGCATCATCAACTGTGGGGCCATATCATTGTATAATGAAACCGAAACACCAATGGGACCTCGACATGAAGGCACTTTTATAAAGAAAAGCGTGCTCATGCAAGGGTTTACAGTTCGGGACTATGTTAAAGAATTCGCACCACCAATGCAGCAATTGGCAGAATGGATCAAGCAAGGTAAACTTACATACTCGGAAACAATTGTTGAAGGATTTGAAAACATACCTCAGGCATTTCTAGATTTGTTCGATGGAAAGAACAAGGGCAAAATGATTGTTAAGGTATAATGGCTTTTTTATGGATTCTTTGTTTTTGTAGTGTCTTTCTTCTTTCCGAACAAACCTCCTAAAATATCCTTTGCCTTCTCTTTCACCTCATCTTTTTTAGGTGCAACAGTGTCCGTTTTTGATTGTGTCGTATCTTTTTCAGTTTTCCCACTATTCAATATTCCACCTAAAATTCCTTTTACTTCGTCACTTTTGCTCACCTCTTTTTGCTGGGTGGAATCGGTCTTGGGTTGATTTTTATTCAGAATACCACCTATTAGGTCCTTGGCTTTATCTTTTCCTTTGTTAATCAATTTTTGTTTTTCTATCTCCACCAATTTCGAGGTCAAACTTTTAACGCCTGCGGTAAGGTCGGTACTAACTTCGGGGCTATCATAGTTTCCGCCAATATTGGCTACTACGGGGATTGTCAAGTTTTCAAGGGACGAATCGTCAATTTTAGCAATCAACGCGTTTATTTCTTTACCAAGATATTTGGCAGGCACCTCCATGGTGGCCTTGTAATTCAACTTCTGATCAAAAGTATGGTTACCATCCACATTGATGGCAATATCTTTATAGTTCAACGTAAAAGGTTTCACACTGACTAGTCCGTTTTCAAAAGAAAGCTTTGTTTTTAGTTCCTTTAGATTCAATTCCTTTAGGTTTATAAAATCAAGTTTACCATCCAAGGCAGATAATAATGGAGCCTTATCGGTATTAATCTCTCGGGTCATAACATTTGCCAAGACGTTCCCGGTCAAGGTCAATAGATCAGGGGTGAAATCATCGGTAAGATTTCCTGCCAACTGAATATCGGAATCCAATTTCCCTTGGAGAATTTGAGCGATAGGAGCTAAAACTTTAAACATTTCCAAAGCTTTAAAAGTTTCGCCGATCTGCAACTGTTCCATATCCAATTTCATGGCAAAAGTGGGAGTTTCATTTTTAGTGGAAACTTCACCATTAAATGCCATTTTACCATCAAATATGGAAGAAGTCATATTACTCAAACTGGCTTTCTCATCTTTGATACGCAAGTTTCCTTTTACATCTTTCAGCGTTAGGTTATCATAAAGCACCGTATTGGCCGATGCATTGATAGTCGCATCCAAGAAAGATGGTATTTTAATTTTCTCTTCCGATGTACTTGTGTTTTCAGGTATTTTATTGTCCCCTTCACGCTCAGAAGGTGTATTTGTCTCCCTGACCATAAAATCGTTCAAAGCAAAAGTGTTGGAGTCTAGATTGAAATTACCTTCTACGTTCTCATCGTTAAACACAAATCCCAAAAGATTATTGATGGTTCCGGTGATATTAAAATCTGTCTTGCCCGTGGTACCTTTTAATTCATTCAAGGTTACCGTTTTCGGATTGAATGTTAAGGCCGTAGCACTCAATTTAACAGGGTTGGGAATCTCATCGGAAGTATACTCGAAATCTCTAACACCTAGCTTGCCAGAAGTATTGGTTTTTTCGTATTGTTTCTTTTCAACCGAAACCATATCGAAGGCCGTAGTAATATCTGCATTTAAAATCCCTTTTAAATTAAAATCGGCCGGAACAGGATAGGCTTGTGAGATATTGGCCAAATTCATTTTGCCGTCAACATGCGCATTCACCTTCATATTGCCCATGAGTTCTTTAATCTTGGCAGTCATATTGAACTTATCTTCATCAATCATAAACGACAACTTATCGATATCAACATAGGTGTCTTCAACGATACCAGTAGTATTGTTGATTTTTGTATCGATAAAAACATTGCGTACAGACTTCGGCAAATCAGGATACTTAAACGATGCGTTGTCTGAATTTATCTTGATATTGAATTTGGGAATATGGGTTTCGTCTACAATTCCATTAAATTTGCCCTCAACAATAAAATCACCTGTGGTCTTTACATTTTCAATATTTTTTGAATACGCTGCTGGTATAACCGCTAGGAAATTTTTAAAATCGGAGGATGGTGTTTTAAAGCTAATATCAACTTCTTGATTCGTCTCGTTCACTTTTACAAAACCCTCAAAAACCAAGGGCAGCTGATTGATAATGGCTTCATTTTTTAGAAATGAATATTTATTTTGCTTTAAATCTATTCCAATCAAGGCATCTAACTGAACCTTGTTTTTATTTAAATAATTGGTGCTGTCCATTTCGAAAGAAACAAAGGCATCGGTATGCGTATCCAATTCCGAGGTTTCAAGAGACAAGTCGCCAGTACCATTATGCTGGAACTCGGTGAGTTCAAAGAACATTGCCGTAGCCTTGTCGTTATAGGTTATTCTTGAATTCGTAATTTCATAGGATTGAAGATCGAGATTAAATCCACTAGCATCATCCGATGGTGCCGTAGCTTCTGAACCTGAATCTTTGCCCACATCGTAACTGGCGTTCGCGTCAGCATCCACAGTAATATTCAGAACGGCCCCATCAACAGAAAGGTTTTTTATTCCAATAGGTTCTCCAGCCCCCTTGAAAAGTTCACCGATACCCATTTTTAGGGCTACTTCTTTTGCTCCGAACAGTGTATCACCTTCAAAGGGAGCTTTATTGATAAGGGTTACCCCTTTCAGACTAACCTCGGCATTCGGAAAACTGCGAATCAAGCTCAAGTTAGCATCGGTAAAATCAAGCGTTGCGTTCAGATTGCTGTTTGCATTGTTCTTGATAATATCCCCGATTTTGGCTTCGAGTAAAAAAGGCGCCGCAATCAACACACCTATAACCAAAATTAAAATGACACCTAAAATTTTAAATATCTTATTTTTCATATAATTTTTATCCTTTAAAGCCAATTATAGCCTTTGAAATTCTATATCGATCTATTCCAGCTTCCTTTAACAAAGTGGGAATCTTGATAAACCTCAGCTCGTTTCTTTGTTACTAAGTGAAACACTTAAAGCATAACCCAACCCTGAAGAAAACCTATCGCAACTACGACAAATATTTTCTTATAAATTGACACTATTGTGTAATTTGTTGATGCTTTCGATAACAACAGAAAAAAAGCATAAATATTATGCCTCGAGGTCGATTTCCTCTCCCACGGCTAGGTTAAAACGCTTTCTGAGAAGATATACGAAAAAATACAGGAAAGGGGTGTCGATTATAGCAATGAAAACCTTAAAAAGAAAACCGCTGATAACGAGACCATAAAACAAACTCCACGGTAAAACTTGAAATACACATAAGAGCCCAACAACGGTAAAGGTGTCAATAAATTGGGATAGAAAAGTAGAAAAATTGTTCCGAACCCATAAATGTTTGCCCTTTGTAATCCGCTTCCAAAAATGATAAATCGCAATATCAACATATTGGGCAAAGAGATAGGCAATCATGGATGCCAAAACGGCGATTGGGGAAAGGGCAAAGACTTTGGTGAAAATTTCATCGTTTATAGGTGATGAAGTAATGGCCGGGGCAACCTCGGCCAACAGTATGATACCCATGGAAAAAAAAGAGGCAAAAATACCCGCTGTTACTATCTGATTCGCCTTTTTCCTTCCATAAATCTCAGAAATCAAATCAGTAATCAAGAAAGTGATGGGATATGGTAAAATTCCCACAGAAACCTCAAACAACGAGGCACCAAATACGGTAATATCTCCAAACGGATTCCAATAAAAAAACTTCTGGAAAATTAAATTCGACACTACTAAAGAGGTTATAAACAGTGCGCCTAGATAAAGATAAATTTGGTAGGCCAACTGCCTGTCTTTTAAAACCATAAGTATTTTCCTATTAAATAATGTCGATAAAACGTGCAATTATCTCGATATACGGTCGTTATGCATGAACTGTTAAAACCAAAACAAAAGTAAACCAAAATTAGACCAACATGAAAAAAACAATTTTGACCTCATTATTGGTGCTTGGCGGCCTGAGTGTAAAAGCACAATCATACATTGGCTACCTTTCCGATAATTACAGTGGTGTTCACGGCCTGATTGCCAACCCCGCCAATATCGTCGATTCGCGTTTCAAAACTGACGTAAACCTTGTAGGGGTCAGTACTTTTTTTAGCAATGACTATTATGGATTAAAATTAGGAGACGTCGTCACCTCTGATTTCGATTTTGATACGGATGGCAAAAAATACCCGAAAGAAAATAACAACTTTTTTGGAAATGCCGATGTCATGGGACCATCGTTCATGTTCAATATTAATAGAACTAGCTCACTAGCTGTCTTTACGAGGGGCCGTGTTAGTTATAACGTGAATAAAATAAATGGAACGACGTTTGAAAATATATCTAATGAATTTGATGAAAATGAAGATTTTATAGTAGATGAAGATGACCTTTACTTAACGGCGAATGCTTGGGCCGAAGTAGGTATTACCTATGCTAAAGTATTCATGAATAAAGAGCAGCACTTTTTAAAAGCGGGGGTCTCTTTAAAATATCTGCAAGGAATGGGCAATGCCTATGCCAATGGTGAAAACGTCAACATTAACTATGATGCGGACGGCACGGATCTTGGCGGAGGGGAAACCACCGGAAGCATTACCTCACAAGGTACTGTGAATTACGGTCATAGCGATAATATCAACGACGATTTTGATGATTTCGAGTTTGAAATAGTAGATGGTGCCACAGGTTTCGGTGCAGACCTTGGTGTAGTTTATGAATGGAGGCCTAATTATGCGTCCTACACTTCGAAAGATAGTGAGGGCAACCCCTACGCTCCAAAATATCTGAACAAATACAAATTGAAGCTCGGACTTTCATTGACCGATTTAGGGTCGATACAATATAAAAACGGAACCGAAAATGCTTACGATATTACAGGAACCGTTACCGAAGACGACTTTGATAATCAAGATGGAATTGAAGATATTCTCAGCACCCTCTATTCACAAACAGGGACAGGAAAAGCAGCAAAGTCTGCATTACCGACGGCATTGCATTTAAATGTAGACTATAATTTACATAAGAAATTCTATTTGAACCTCAACACTGATTTTTCATTGAGCTCGAATTCAAAGGCCAATGCCAACCGTGTGCCTACAGTCGCCTCTATAACCCCTCGTTTTGAAAGTAAATGGTTCAGTTTTTATATGCCCGTAAGTCTTATTCAGGGATCAGGCGCCCAATGGGGAGCTGGTTTTAGAGCAGGACCTTTGTATTTAGGATCAGGATCGGTACTTTCTTTATTGATGAGCGATAATTCAAAAGCCGCTGATGTATACGCAGGCCTTAAAATACCTGTTTATCAAGGTAAGCCAAAAGATAAAGACGATGACGGTGTGTTGGATAAGATGGATGATTGCCCACAAGAAAGCGGTCCCATCGAAAATAACGGATGCCCATGGCCCGATACCGACGGCGACCAAGTTTGGGATAAAGATGATAATTGCCCTCAAGAAGTAGGTGAAATTGAAAATAACGGTTGTCCTTGGATAGATACCGATGGGGATTCTATTCTTGACAAAGACGACAAATGCCCAGAAGAAGCTGGTGATGCCGCCAACAATGGTTGTCCGTGGCCTGACACCGATGGAGATGGCATACTCGACAAAGATGACAATTGTATTGATAAAAATGGTACAGTTGCCAACAACGGGTGCCCCGAAATAGTTCAAGTTACTGCCGAAGTACAGAAAAAACTTAATGATTATGCCAAGACCATTCTTTTCAATTCTGGTACGGCGAGTATAAAAGCTGAATCGACAAGTGCGCTTGTAGACATTATCAATATTTTAAAGGAATACCCTGATGCTAAATTTTCGGTGGAAGGACATACCGATAGTATTGGAAGTAAAGCGACCAATCAGCAACTATCAGAGGCCAGGGCACTTTCGGTAAAAGATTTTTTAGTTAAGAATGGTGTTGACGCTTTTCGATTATCAGCGGTAGGATATGGGGAAGACAAACCCATTGCCACCAATATGTATAAAGACGGTAGAGCTAAAAATAGACGTGTAGAAATCAATCTTGTCAAATAAATTGACCTAAAAAATTCTACCTTAAACTTATATTTAAAGACCGGTCACAAAATTAATTTTGTGACCGGTCTTTTTATTTTACATCTAGAACGAAAGGCATGCGTGCTTGAACTCCCTTTTGTTCCATGACAGACTTTATCTGTTTTAAAATGGTATACGCCTCTGTACCTATTTCTTCTTCAATAAACTGTTGTTTCGCCTGTGCACCTGACATGTCTTCCAAAAATCGCTCAAGACCTGATTTGTATCTTGGGAATTTTTTTATTCCATAGTTTTCCAGCCCGGCAAGATTTGCGGCTTCGGCAATGGCATCATCCAAAGTACCCAGTTCATCGACCAAGCCCAGTCTTTTGGCATCGACACCGCTCCACACCCGGCCCTGACCTAAGCTATCTGCTTCTGCCACCGATATGCCCCTACCCATTGCAACACGCTGCAAGAATGTATCGTAGGTCTGCTCTATACTTTCGAGCACTACATTTCTAAAATCATCCGTCATAGGCTCGAATAATGAATATTCTACCGAGTTCTTGTTTGTGCCTACCTGTTCGGCATTGATACCGATATTCGCAGCCAATTCCGTAATATTAGGAACAGTACCAAAAACACCGATGGATCCCGTAATTGTGGTTGGCTCCGCAAATATTTTGTCTGCTCCTACCGCAATATAATAGCCTCCTGATGCTGCCACATTACCCATAGATACGACCACAGGCTTCTTTTCTTTTGCCAATTGAATTTCCCGCCAAATAATATCGGAAGTCAATGCACTGCCTCCCGGGGAATTCACCCGTAATACAATGGCTTTCACTTTTTCATCATCACGGGCTTTTATAAGGGCTTCATTGATAATTCCCTGTCCGATGACATTTGGTCCGCCTTCCCCATAAAGAATCTCTCCTTGAGCAAATACAATGGCGACTTTATCATCTCCCTTTTGTGTGATTTTCTTGTTGGAACGCTTTACGTAGTCGTTCAATGCTACATACTTGATATCTTCTTCCGAGTTCAATGCTGTGGCGTTCCGCAATAGTTGTTCGTATTCATCATAAAAGAGAATGCCATCGACCAAACCTGATGTTTTTGCGTACTGTGGCGTTCTTCCGCCCAAGGTGTCGGCAATGATGTTTAAATCGGTCGCGCTCAGATTTCTTCCTTCCGAAATTTCGGAAACCATTGAATTCCACAACGAACCAATCAATTCTTTGAGCTGCATTCTATTTGCATCACTCATTTCATTCGACAAAAAAGGTTCGACCGCACTTTTATATTTTCCATGCCGAATAACTTCCATTTTAACCCCTGTTTTTTCCTGTAAATCTTTAAAGAAAAGCACTTCGGTGGAAAGTCCCCTAAAATCGAGGGCACCTACTGGATTCATAAAAACGGAATCGGCTACACTCGCCAAGTAATAGTCTTTCTGCATATAAAAATCACTATAGGCATAGATGAATTTCCCACTTTCCTTGAATGTTTTTAATGCTTTGCGGATGGCCTGTGTTTGTGCCAAACCTGCCACGATAAAGTTGTTATTGATGCTGATGCCCTTGATATCATCATCGTTCTTAGCCACTTGCAAGGCGTGCAAAATTTCATCCAGTCCTTGCGACTGCTCAAAAAAACCAGTAAAGGGATCTAGTTCATTGTTGCCTACATAATCGCTAATAGGCTGTTGTAATTTCAATTCTAAAATTGAATTCTTTCCTATAGTAACACCTTCATCGGCACTCTCCAATAAACTCACAAAAACCATCAGCATAACGAAAAAAATTCCGAAGGCGATGAGACAGCCCATAATGGCTGCCAAAAGATTTCTCAAAAATTTCATAGTTCCACTACATATTATTAGGGCTCAAAGATAACCAATGTGGATTTGTTTTGTTTACTTTGTTTTCAGATTATGAATGACCTCAAAACAGTATACCTTTCTATAGGAAGCAATCTTGGCGACAGGCTACGCAACCTCCAGAAGGCAGTTTTTTCGCTGCATCGGGAGGTTGGAACCGTCGTGGCCATCTCAAGGGTTTACGAAAGTCCTTCTTGGGGTTTTGAAGCTGGCAACTTTTTAAATGCCGCAGTAGGTCTCGAAACTGAATTATCACCTCAAAAAGTATTGGAGCGTATATTGGCCATCGAAAAAGAGATGGGTCGGGAACGTACGGCCGCAATCGGGTACCAATCGCGTAATATAGACATCGATATTATCTATTATGAATATGAAATAATAGAAACTCCCGAACTTACGATACCTCATCCGCAAATGACTAAAAGGCGTTTCGTTCTGAGACCGCTATCGGATATCGCACCACAGTTTTACCACCCCATATTAAATAAAGATACTCGAAATCTTATTCAGGAAAGTCGGGACAAGACCAACCCGGAAAAAACGAATTACCGCCTTTACAAGAATCGGCAAGAACTTTTTTCAAATACCCAGTTCATCGCCATCGAAGGAAATATCGGTGCCGGAAAAACCACTTTGGCCAGAAAAATGGCCAACGATTTCAACGCCAAACTGGTTTTGGAGCGTTTTGCCGAGAACCCCTTTCTCCCTAATTTTTACAAAGACCAAACACGCTATGCTTTTCCTTTGGAAATGTCTTTTCTGGCAGATCGTTACCAACAATTCACAGACGATACCTCGCAATACGATCTTTTTAAGAATTTCATGATTAGTGATTATGACATTTTCAAGTCATTGATATTTGCAGGAGTAACCTTGCAAAAAGCTGAGTACGAGCTTTATAAAAAGGTTTTTAATTTTATGTACAAAGAGGTAACAAAACCCCGGATCTATGTATACCTGTATCAGCAAACGGATCGTTTGATTTACAACATAAAAAAGCGGGGAAGGGATTACGAACAAGGTATTACACCCGAATATTTAAATCAGATAAATAGGGGGTATTTTGACTTTCTTAAAAGTTATCCTGAAGAAAATAGTCTCGTCATCGATATTACCGATATGGACTTTGTCGAGGACGAAAATGACTACAACACCATCGTAACAAAAATTCAAGATTTTGCTATCGGTCAATCGCTTTTAACATAATTTTAGTAATTTTCTTGCACAGATGAAGATGATTCACGTTATTGCGCTCTGAATTTTAAACTAACCGACTCAAACTATACCCAAAACCCCAATGTTTATAACATTGGGGTTTTATTTTTCATGTTTAGTTTAGACCAAAGGTCCCAAACTACAACGCCCGTACTCACTGAAATATTCAAAGAGTGTTTTGTACCGTATTGAGGAATCTCTAAAACAACAGCGCACTGATCTACCACCTTTTGTGCGACCCCTTTGACTTCGTTTCCAAATATCAAGGCATATTTGCTTTCCCCATCCACCTGAAAATCATTGAGCATGGTAGCCTTTTCTGCCTGCTCCACTGCTATTAGGGTATACCCTTTAGATTTTAGATCGACCATAACTTCTTCCACACTTTCACTATACTCCCAATCGACGCTTTCAGTAGCGCCCAAAGCCGTTTTATGAATATCTTTATGAGGTGGTTTTGCAGTAATACCACAGAGGTATATTTTCTCGATCAAGAAGGCGTCCGCCGTTCTGAAGATCGACCCAATGTTGTTAAGGCTTCGAATATTATCCAAGATAATGAGTATCGGTGCTTTTTCGGCGTTTTTGAAACCTTCGACATCGAGCCGGCCCAATTCTTCATTTTTGAGTTTACGCATATTCCGATTTATAATTTATAGCAACAAAAGTGATAGCCGGCCAAAGCCCTATAAGCTTGAAAACTTATCCCCAAAATATCAACAATGGATAAAATTCAAGGGCAAAAACAGTACATTCGTTAGTTGACGATAATGCTGCAAAAATAGGTTAATAAAATCGCTTTGGGAAAAACAGAAAAAACAAAGAAGGTTACCCCTTTAATGAAACAATTCAATGGCATCAAGAGCAAATACCCTGATGCTTTGCTATTATTTCGTGTGGGCGATTTTTATGAAACTTTTGGTGAAGACGCTGTCAAGGCCTCCCGCATTTTGGGCATTATATTAACGCATAGAAACAACGGTGGAGACCGTACCGAACTTGCTGGTTTTCCGCACCATTCGTTGAACACCTATTTGCCGAAACTCGTAAAAGCGGGGCAACGTGTGGCCATCTGTGATCAGCTGGAAGACCCTAAACAAACCAAAACCATTGTAAAAAGAGGTGTTACCGAACTGGTCACCCCTGGCGTGGCGTTGAACGATGACATTCTATCAGCCAAAACCAATAACTTTTTAGGTGCCATCCATTTTGGGCACAAGCTGTTGGGTGTTTCATTTCTTGATATTTCAACAGGAGAATTTTTGACCGCTGAGGGCAACGAAGAGCAAATCGATAAACTGCTTCAGAATTTTGGGCCCAATGAGCTTTTGGTATCCAAAGCGCATAAGAAAGAATTTTTAGAACTTTTTGGCAGCAACTACCACACGTTTTATATGGAAGATTGGGTGTTTCAGGAAGATTACGCTCAAGAAACCCTACTTACGCACTTTAAGACCAAGACCCTTAAAGGTTTTGGCGTGGATCATCTAAAACACGGTATCGTCGCATCTGGCGTTGTATTACACTATCTATCGGAAACACAGCATCGGCAATTGCAACATATCAACACCCTAAAACGAATTGCTGAGGAAGAACACATCTGGATGGATCGTTTTACCATCAAGAACTTAGAACTATACCATTCGACGAATACCAATGCGGTTACCCTTATCGATATTATAGATAAAACCATTTCCCCAATGGGAGGGCGTTTATTGAAACGCTGGCTAGCGTTGCCCTTAAAAAACATAGAAAAAATACGACAGCGTCACCAAGTCATCTCTTATTTGTCGCAAGAAGATACCACTCTTCAAAAATTGCAACATTATTTTAAACAAATGGGGGATCTCGAACGTTTGATTTCCAAGGTCGCCACGGGCAAAATTAACCCCAGAGAAGTTGTACAGCTCAAAAACTCCTTGGAGGCACTCGTTCCTATAAAACAACTAACCTCTGAAAGTTCAAATGACGCGCTTATGCTTATCGGAAAGCGATTGCATAACTGCGACCTGTTGCGTACCAAAATTAAGGATATGCTCAACGAGGAAGCCCCCGTCAACATGCTTAAAGGCAGTACTATCGCTACGGGCTATTCCAATGAACTTGACGAACTTCGCGGTCTCGCCCATTCAGGGAAGACCTATTTAGACAATATGTTGCAGCGGGAAACCGAACGTACTGGCATCTCCTCATTGAAAATAGCTTCTAATAACGTGTTCGGTTATTATATCGAAGTACGTAATTCGCACAAAGATAAAGTACCCGAAGATTGGATTCGTAAACAGACCTTGGTCAATGCCGAACGATACATCACCGAGGAACTCAAAGAATACGAATCTAAAATACTGGGTGCCGAAGAACGAATTCTGCAACTCGAACAGCAACTATTTTCCCAATTAGTGGTCTGGATGCAAGAATACATTGCGCCGGTACAACAAAATGCGCAACAAATTGCCAAATTGGATTGCCTCTGCGGATTCACTCAATTGGCCAAAGAAAATAATTATGTGGCCCCGATCATCAATGACTCCACTGAAATTGAAATTAGGAATGGTCGGCATCCCGTCATCGAAAAACAGTTACCTCTAGGGGAGTCATACATCGCTAACGACGTCATCTTAAATCGAGACAACCAACAGATTATCATGATAACTGGGCCCAATATGAGTGGTAAATCTGCCATCTTGCGCCAAACGGCACTTATTGTACTCTTGGCACAGATGGGAAGCTTTGTACCCGCCGAATCGGCTCAAATCGGTTATGTCGATAAAATATTCACCCGTGTCGGTGCAAGTGACAATATCTCCATGGGCGAATCTACCTTTATGGTAGAAATGAACGAAACCGCCTCGATTTTGAATAACCTATCCGAGCGTAGTTTAGTATTGCTCGACGAAATTGGGCGCGGCACTAGCACTTATGATGGTATTTCCATTGCATGGGCTATTTCAGAATACCTTCATGAACACCCCGCTCGAGCCAAAACCTTATTCGCCACCCATTATCATGAGCTCAATGAAATGGCAACAACTTTCGAGCGTATTAAAAACTTCAATGTCTCGGTAAAAGAACTTAAAGACAAGGTGCTTTTTTTACGAAAATTAACGGCAGGAGGTAGTGAGCATAGTTTTGGTATACATGTAGCGAAAATGGCCGGGATGCCACAACAGGTCATTCATAAAGCCAACAAGATTCTAAAAAAGCTAGAGAAATCACATTCAAGCGAAGAACTTACCGATAAATTAAATTCGGCTCAAAACGAGATGCAACTCAGTTTTTTTAATTTAGACGACCCCCTTTTAGAACAAATAAAGGAAGAAATCACTCATTTAGACATTAATACGCTTACCCCGGTCGAAGCATTAATGAAGCTGAACGAGATAAAAAGATTGTTGACAAAGAACAAAAAAGCAACCTCTTAAATCAGCCAAATTGGAAAGATTTTACAGGTAGAAACTTTTCGAACGAAATTTCTTTGCCTTTTAGAGAATTGTATTAAATTTGCATCCGCTATCGGTTTTAGATGGCACGTTCTTATATCATGCGAAAATAGCTCAGTTGGTAGAGCGCCACCTTGCCAAGGTGGAGGTCGCGGGTTCGAATCCCGTTTTTCGCTCGAATTTTAATCCACGTTCTACCGCCGGTAGAAACGTCTGCTCGAGTGGTGGAATTGGTAGACACGTTGGACTTAAAATCCAATGGACATTAGTCCGTACGGGTTCAAGTCCCGTCTCGAGTACAAGGGAGATAGCCGAGATTTACGTCTCGGCTTTTTCGTTTAAAAAAGGCACTTGGTACAACATAGGTACAACAAATCATTTTTTCTTTGGCTTCTTCAATACCATATACTTTTCGTTAATTGCTTTTTTGGATTAAGATTTATCACTTTTGTTTCGATTTTCACTAAGTGACCTCCCTTCTTTTCACAACTCCTAGAAAAACTTTTGATTTTTTTGTTCTCCCTATCCACAGATAAGCGCCCTTTAAGAATTCAAAAATTGCATTCCTAAATAGTTTCATTGAATCTTAATCGAAAGCCCCCTACCCCTATATTTTGTAAAATCGGTAAACTCGTCCTTAAATCCGTTGAACATTTCTTCCTCTCTAGAACTATTACTTCCCAACAAATTGCCAAGCGCATAAACTCCCTTTCGAAGTAGACGCGCCTGTTTTTTGTCCACTTGCTTTTGGGAAACAATACCTAGGGCTTCCTTCAGTCCGTTCTGCATATGGTATTCCAAGTGCTGCAAAGGCAGATTTGGCCGTACCCCATCCAATACAAAGAGATAGGCAGCCTTCTTGTACTGCCCGGTCTCCACCAAATATCCAGACCAAAGACTTTTTAAATTATCCCGTCCAGATGTTTCGATGTCCTTCAAGGTTTCTGCTTGCTTATCCAAAACCTGGTCCAAGTCTGTTGACGACTCCAGATAGGCCTGTGTTTTTGGCGAAAGCGGAACTTTTTCAGCGTACTTGGAATATATCGAACCGATGCACAGCTTTTCTTCATTTCTTTCAAAATAGAAACCTTTGGCATTGAAAAATGCTATATAATCCCTCGGGGATTTTTCGAAGGAAACCTGTATACGCTCTGCATATTTATGATAGGATTTCAGGCTCAGCATTTCAAATTTTTGTCTGTATGGTGCAGCCATGGCTTTATATAGGTTCGGGAACATCAATGGAAGGAACATCGCCGACGGCCGTAGATCGATTTCATTTTCGGTCCTGTCGTTCAAAAGCCCGTCCAGTACTTTTTCGTTTTCCTTGATAAAACCGGGGGAAGCATAAAAATCGATTTGGTCCGGCAACGGTATGTGGCCTAAATTCAGTTTGACTTGATACCGACGAGAATTTGTATAGGTCAATTGGCCACCTTGGTATTTGGTTCCCAAGCTATGTAAAAGCTCGAAAAGGATTCCCTTTTGCCTTGGTGCATCGAACAATCGCTTTTCGCTTGCCTGTCTTATAAGCTCGGCCTTGCCTTTTAATCGCCGGTCTTCTTTGACCGATTCCGAAATATATAGCTTGTCCTTTACAATATTGAATTGTGGTTTTATCAGTTCGCCCAGATTTCGGTCGTCGGTATGCAAGTACTTTTTGAGAAACTGGAAGCGTTCCGTTTTGGCCATTTCCGCAACTAGAGCTTTAATTGGTATTATATCGATATGTTCCGAAAAAAGAATTTTGTTTCCCGAATTTTGATAGGTACTCTTGTAAGCTTCCCTGATGCACCGTTGAAGCTCTAATTGCAGTTGTTCGCTTTCCGCATACATCTGGGTATATTTGCTTTCGAACAGTTCGGGGTTTTGTTGAATGCCGATATTAGGCGCTATTTCTTCGCTTTCTAAGACATATCCCGATTTGTCATAGATGGTAAAATCCACGGGGTTGCCTTCTTCATTATAATCGACCTTGCAATCCAGTTTTTGATAAATTTTTAGGATATCGGGGAGGTGTTCTGGGTTTATCGTCTTAAAAAGTCCATAAGCCGTATTTATTTGTTTTTCCAGCCTCTTTTTGACCATTGGCAAGAGTTTGGACCTTCGGTTCTGCTCGAATATCTTTTGCAGTTTTGGGCCGCTCAGTTGCGGGTGTACGGTATAGCCATTGATAAACCTTGACTTGTAGCCATCTTTTGCAGCAACTCCATAAGATACTCCTACCCTGCCATTTCGTTCGACCGTCCTTAATTCAATGTGATGTTTTTTAAGGTGTCCCTCCAGTTCCTTAAAACTGCGTACTCTATGCTTTTGCAACTCAATATTAACGATGTCCTGAATATAGAACCTGACCCCATTGATGTCCCGGTTTCGGAATTCGGGCATCTCGTATTTCGGGAGTTCCCTGGTCTGTTTTGTATCGGGCGATGGGGAAAGTCCGAACTCTTTTTCAAGGTATTTTTGGGTCGCTATGCTCCTTCTTATGTCATTTGAAAGGTTTATCTGCAAACAATCTTCTTTGATCGTGGACGAGACGATATGCACATGCTCGTGCTTGGTATCGTGGTGGCGTACCACGACATAGGGCTGTTCGCCATAACCCATGTGTTCCATATATTTTTTGGAGATTTCGAAAAAGTCGGTGTCGTCCAGGTCCTCTCCGCGCGGAAGGTTCAGGGAGATATGCGCATACCTTTTCTCCGAATCGTGGCGATTGCCAAGGTGGTAGAGTACCCTGCCGAAAAACTTCATGTCGGTGTTGGTATCGGAATAGGTGTTCTGGAAACCGAGTATAGTGCTTTTTGGTTTGCCCGAAACATAGTTCAGCACCCCCTGTACATTGCTGCGATATAGTATCCTTGCTATCATTCTTGATTTTTGGTGTTGATGGTTTCAATCAGTTCCAGCATCAATTCGTTCGCCCTATCCAATTCCCGTCCGAGGTCCGCGTTCGGGCTTCGCATGTTCTTATAGTTGGCCACCTTTACCAGCTGGTTGATGTTGGTCCCTATCTTGTTGATCTGATAACTTAAAGTGGAGAGGCCATCGGGAATCCGTTTCTCCATTATCGTTTCCCTGTCCAGGATAAGCTTTCTTAGGAAAGGGCCGACCGTTCCCCTTTTCTTGAAATCAAGGTTATAGGATTGCAGGATGGTCTTCACCTTTTCCAGTTCCGTACCATTGAACCGGAGCGTTATGGCATGCATCCTTTTCTTGTCCCCCAATCGTTTTCTGCCGCCTTTGTTCATTGCCTATTTTTACTCGATTTTAATCGGTTTCACTTCGTCAGAAGTAGGCGGTTTTGCGATGCGCGAAACATCACTTGCTATCCACCTTCGTGGATAAATATATACAATCAAATTGAATTATAATAATCTCATAATCAATATTTTATGTCGTAATATCATATCGGACCATATCGAATTATATGGGTACAGATACGAAATTTATCCGGCCTGATATGGTGTTGAAAAAATTAGGGAAATATGGAAATTTCCCAGTTTTTTTGTGGTCAGGGAGAGAAAAGTGCAAGCGGTCTTTTCGCCGCTTGTTCTTTTGCGCGGCACCTAGGGGGTCGTGCA
>NZ_FNGV01000012.1 GCF_900103215.1 Kriegella aquimaris | reverse complement strand
TTAAGAACCTCTCGAACCTGCATACCCTCAAAGTATACGGTACCGACATCGGAGACCAAAGTATCGCCGTATTTAAGAATTTGGTGAAATTGAAAAGCTTGTATCTATGGGATACGAACATATCGGAAGTGGCATTGCAGGAGCTAAGAAAGGCATCCCCGGTACTTTTGATAGATAATGGGATTGATTCTGCCGTTCAACCATTTTTCGTGGGCGCCGATTCCATTCCGAAAGCGGGGGACGTAGAACAGTCAATCCAATAATTGATAGGCAATCGGAGGTGAAAGCACTGGGAATCCGGGGTGGCCATCATTTTTCTGCGGATTCAATTTCAATCCAATGCCCGATAAAGTATATTTGATATGTATTGTGAATTACCATAATAGCACGTATAAATATTAACACCGCATAAAAATGAAATTTGACTTAAAGGGAAAAACGGCCATCGTCACCGGGGGCGGCAGTGGAATAGGGCTTGCCATTTCAAATTAAGCGTTTCGAAAGATTTTCACTTAATCATCAGATAATTCTCTATTCCATAAAATATGGTTGTTCGGAAAATCATTCTATGAAAATTAAGGTTTTATTGAACTATCAAATATACTTTTTGCTGTATCTATGGTATTATCCCTCAGCACATGCCCGCTACGCTCCGTCCCGAGCAAAATGCTTCGTTCTAATATTCTTGGATTCAAGTCCCGTTTATCGAGTATCCATTTCACAAATCCAACGAATGTGAGATAGTGAACTTTAACAATATATAATACAGGACTAAAAATTAATTACTGCATCCAAAGCCTCATCCGCTTCTTTATGAATAAAATTCGCCTGATAGTTTATGGTGGTTTTTAAATCGCTGTGACGATAGAGCTTTTGTAGCATCAGTGGATGAATCTTATCTCCTGCAATATTGCCAAACGAATGACGTGCAATGTGCATGGTTATTTTTTTGCTAATCTCGGCCTTTTCAGCAATCTTCTTTAAATGTTTATTGAATTTTAAGGTCGCATTTTTTGTGCTACGAAGCATACGGTCCGTATTGTCACGGTCAATACCTCTTAATTCCGGAAAAATGTACTCATCCATGTCGAGAATAGTGACGGAATATTGGTTGATAATGTTTTGGAGCTTGTCTGATATTTTTAATGAGATTACCTTGCTGTTTTTATTCATTTGATAATAAAGCCGCCCCTCTTGAATATCCTTCCATTTTATTTTCAAAACATCTGCAATTCGCATTCCTGCCAAATAAAAGCTGAACAACCAAACATTCCGAGCATGTTTTAGAGGCGCATGTTCTGAAAGGTTTAAATTTTCGATACGGGCAATTTCTTTAACGGTTAGACCTATTTTCACTGATTGAGGGATTTTGATTCTAATCTTGCCCTTCTCTGATCCAAATGGATAAAATTCCTGTTTTACTAGTTTTTCTTGTATAGCCCTATTATATAGTGTCCGGATGAACATGAGAATATTTGCAATACTTCTGTCCCCTAGCGTGCCCCTGGCCTTTAAATAACTTTTAAGGCCTCTAAGAAAAGAAACAGTAATCTGGTCAAAGCTTAATGTCTTGTCCCCAACATAGTCTTTAATTCGATTAAGCAGTGGACGTTCGCTATCGATACGAGAAAGTTTCTTGCTTTCCTCTAACTGCTTAAAGTGTTTTTCAGCGTAATCAAAAAAGGAGTGCCCGGTTAGCGTTGTCGTTAATTGAGATTTCAGCTCTTGCACAGAAAAATGGTCACCATCTTTTGCGGCGGTATCCAATAAAATGGCATTCGCTTCAGCTTGCTTAATTGCGATCAGATTGTTTAAACGTGATGAATTAGGGTGTGATTTTTTCACACGCTGCTTTTTTTCATCCCAGTATTTCGGATCAAGATACTGTCCTGTATACAGATACGTGGATTTTCTATCCTTCGTGACGCGAACAGAAATAGGAAAAAGTCCTTTTTTGTTGCTTTTTTTTCTTAATATCGTAGTAATTGTTGCCATACTTCCTAGCGTATATCGGATCTTGTGGACGGTAAAGATACAAAAACTGGGTACAACATAGGTACAACAAATGATGGTTTTTCTTGGTTTAATATGGTCTTATTTGATTTTTTAGTTCGCTTAACTTGCACGTTTTCAGTCAAATAGATTTATATGGGGTTAAAAGCATATAAGTTCGAGTCCTAGTAGGCCAACGTGATAATCCCCTGATTCTAATAAAATCAGGGGATTTTTTATTTTCTGGCACGACATATTTTATTGTTCTAAATAGTATTTTGATGCACCAACATCAATAGCTGTTTTTTTGTGCGTGATTGTTTGCAATCTATCAATAGGGCGAAGTTGAGCGATAGCCACTTTAAAATTTTCCTATACCACAAAGAGTCTTGCATTATGGTGAAAATGGATTGGATGATTGATGATATCCGAAACCTTGCATAACTTTTTCAATGACTTTTTGATTTTCAATAGCTTTTTCGTAAAAAAAACAGTAGTCGACCCAGATTTTTTTCGTGGATAGGCAGGCTTTTTTATTCAATATTAGTAACAAGAATAACTATCTGAATAGTAATAATTTAAATTATAGAATTTCTTTTTTGTGTTGCATTGTGTAACATCGTTAGCTGCATGTTAATAATTAGGCGCTTATCAAATGGATACATTTTGTTTCCATAAAAAATCCATGAAAGTTGTTGTATGCAGTTTTTCATGTTATATTTCCATTTTTGTCCATAGCACAAAAAAACAAACCTCTGTCAAGTATCGGCCCAATTGTTTTAATGTAAGAATATACATGGCAAAGGGTTTAAAGTTCATGTTTTAGGTTTCTTATGGAATTGAATCGATTTTGAAGATGACAGGCGTACCATTGAAAAAGTTGGAACTCGGGTGGTTAGGGCAAAAAAATAATTAACCAAAATTTCAACAGCTGTCCTTAATGTTAGATTTATTGAAGCAGGAGAGACAAACAAATTAAAAATAACCAGAACACTTATGAATTTTTTCAACGTTTCAAAGCTTGACGTTTTCCTTTGTTTAGCTGTAATTTCTTTTTCTACAACAGGTATACTTGCCCAGAAAAACCCAAAAGATGAGCCCGCCATGGTAAACAAGGCGCCTTCTGTTTTTAATTCTGAATATGAGAAAGTCAAGTCTAGGGTGAGTTATGTTCCGGGGGTTAAGGTAATTAGAGGGGAGACCCATGTGATTGTTCCAGAGCAAGAATTTTTCTGCCCTGCCGGTAGTGTTTTCAAATATAACAATGGAGACATTCAAGTATTTGATAGGCGTTCAAATAATGGAGGAAAGACGTGGCGTCAGGTTCCCCATATTCTGGAAAATTCTACCTACCAGTTCCCTGGGCCAGAAGGGGAAGTGGTCATGTTTCAGTCGGATAATCAGGCGGGAGGTTCGACTAGCGCGGGAAGACCGGAAATTTCTTTGCAAAAGACTAATGAGGAAGGGGTTTTGGAAGCCAACTTTTTTCGTTCAAAGGATAATGGATTAACTAGAATAAGTGACCCTGCCAGGATTTATCTACCTGAAAAATTTAAGGATTGGTCGGGAGTTTTATGCCGCAATATTGTTGGGCTTGATGATGGCAGCCTTCTTATGAGTATGTACCTCAGAAGTGGAGTCAAGAACACCATTGAGAATAAATTTCGTGACATTGTTCTAAAATCCTCGGATAGAGGTAAGACTTGGCATTATTTATCAACCGTGGCTTTCGATATGTCAGAAGATAATAGGGGAGAGGGTTTTAATGAAGCATCCCTATTGGTTCTTCCCGATGGCAAAATCAACTGCTTCATGAGGTCGGGCGCTAGTTATCAAGCCTCCTTAGGTAGTTTTAATAATAACGATTGGGATAATAAAATGCCTTTCGGATTGGGGCAACAAACACCTATTTATAAGAGCGTTTCTGTTGATGGCGGTAAAAACTGGAGTATTCCGGATCCCATAACTGACCATGGTGTTTGGCCAGATGCTACTCTGATGAAAAATGGAATTACAGCATTAACTTATGGGCGGCCTGGCAACTGGATAATGTTTAACGAAGGTGATCGAGATACCTGGGGACCAATTATTCCATTCTACAATGATCTTTATCCCCCAGATTGTGGGAATTATGTTTCAGCGACGGAAGTAGCTCCAGACGTCTTGCTGGTAGTTTATTCCCGCACCAACCCAAACGATCATTGGAAAAGTGAAATTGTGGGCACGTATTTTAATGTTCAGGCAATGACCGAGTAAAATAAATTTAATATATGATGAATTCAAAAGTTTGCTACGTATTTCTTATAACCACAATGATACATAATTTGTGTCTTGGTCAAATGGATAAAACCTTTCTTGACCCGCCCAAATTGATAAAGAATCCATCATCAGTGGAAAATTATTCACCTGAAAGCAGAAAATTCACCGGTATTTCCAGCCTAGCAATAAGTCCTAAAGGGCGTATGTGGGCTACATGGTATGCCGGTATAACACCAGGGGAAGATTTTAATAATTATGTAGTTGTTGCTACCAGTGGGGATCAGGGAGAAACTTGGGAGGAAGTTCTTATAATAGATCCCGATGAACAGGGTCCTGTTCGGGCATTTGATCCTGAGCTATGGGTTGACCCTGAAGGTAAACTCTGGGTATTTTGGTCACAATCAATTCATAAGGAGATGGATAAGCATTACGATGGCATTAATACCGGTGTGTGGGTTTTGACGGTGGATGATGCAGAAGATAGTAACCCATCATGGTCAAAACCAAAACGGATTATTGATGGTATCATGATGTGTAAGCCAATCGTATTATCTACAGGTGAATGGGTTTTACCAGTTTCGACATGGCAAATAAACGATGGAACAAAAGCAGTTATATCAGTTGATCATGGCCAAAGCTGGCAAGTACGTGGTTCTGTTAACGTTCCGGAATTGTTTCGCAATGCTGATGAACACATGATTGTTGAGAGAAAAGATGGAACATTGTGGATGCTTGTTCGAACCAAATATGGGATAGGCGAAAGCATTTCAAAGGACAAGGGATATTCTTGGACTTCTCTAATACCTTCTAAAATTCAACACCCAACGGCTCGATTTTTTATTCATAGACTTAATTCTGGAAATCTTTTACTAGTAAAACATGGGCCAATAGATATGAAAATAGGCCGATCTCATCTGATGGCCTTTGTGTCAAAAGATGATGGACATTCATGGTCAAATGGGCTATTACTGGACGAACGAAAAGATGTTTCATACCCAGATGGTCAGCAAACAAATGATGGAACTATTTATATTACCTATGATTACAAACGTAAAGGCGATCAACAAATATTGGTAACTAGTTTTTCGGAGGATGATATAGCCTTGGGCTCAGATAGAT
Organism: Kriegella aquimaris; assembly: GCF_900103215.1. Classification (GTDB taxonomy): domain Bacteria; phylum Bacteroidota; class Bacteroidia; order Flavobacteriales; family Flavobacteriaceae; genus Kriegella; species Kriegella aquimaris. Next base: position 165,704 of record NZ_FNGV01000012.1, on the reverse strand, counting down.
CAATCATAGAGGTGTTTAAACGAAGAAAAATTATTAGCCAAGGAGGAAAAAAATAGTGCTTTATAAATGTTGAAGGTCCATTAGATTAACGAAGTAAGAAAATCCCGATACTGTATCGGGATTTTTTTATTAGAAGGAGCCAAAGTTGGTAATGTTCTGATGATGTACCTCATTCCTGTGATGTGGTCTTCTTGCTTACAAAGCCTTTGTCAGCTTGCCTTCCGCATATGATTTTCTGATTTCTTTCTTATCAAATTTGCCCACGCTGGTTTTGGGCACTTCATCGACTTCAACATAGTCCGTAGGAATTTGATATTTTGCAAAATCCTGAGCCAAAAATGCAATCAGCTCTTTATCCGTCGGGCGGTCTTGTGTGTTATTTAGAACCAAAAGGGCCAAAGGCCGTTCTACCCATTTGGCATCGGGAATGGCGATTACAGCGGCCTCTTTTATTTTCGGATGGGAAATAAGGGCCGATTCAAGAGCAACACTTGATATCCATTCACCACCACTTTTGATAAGATCTTTGGTTCTATCGGTAATATGCATATAGCCGTCTTCATCAATAGTACTTACATCCCCGGTTTTAAACCATCCGTCTTTGGTAAAACTTTCATGATTGTTCGTTTTGAAATAAGCACTCACCGTCCAAGCTCCTTTGACCTGTAACTCTCCCATGGTTTTTCCGTCTTTAGGAGCCAAGGTACCGTCGTCTTTCATGATTCTCAGTTCTACCCCGGGAAAAGCAATGCCTTGTTTGGCCCTTATTTTGAGTTTTTCTTGGTAAGGGAGCTGATCGTGTTTGGGTTGCAATCGACACAATGTTCCCAATGGTGATGTTTCGGTCATTCCCCATGCTTGAACCCCTTTTATGCCAAAATCTCTTTCAAAATTATCGATGAGGCTCATAGGCAGTGCCGAACCTCCAACGAGGTATTCCTCTAAAGCCAATTTCTCCTTAGGGGGATTCTTTTTCATCTCATCGTAAACACCAAGCCAAATAGAGGGAACCCCATTTGCCTTGGTAACCTTCTCTTCGATGAGTATTTTAATAAGGGCGTCGGGTTTTAAATTAGAGGAAGGCATAACCATATCAGATCCGGATAATAGGCACATGTAAGGGTAACCCCAGGCCATTACATGAAATTGGGGTACGATCAACAGGATAATATCTCTCGTACTTACATTTCCCGCATTAGGCGCAAGAATAGTAGATGCATGTAAAAAAGTTGATCTGTGTGAATAGAGAACGCCTTTGGGAAGACCGGTTGTGCCACTGGTGTAACACATGCCGCAAGCATCGTTTTCATCTAGGGTGGGCCAGTCAAAATCTTCCGATTGGTCGGCAATTAAATCTTCATAATGCATGGTGTTTGGCAATGTGGTCACAAAATCTTTTGGTGCATTAAGAAGTACAAAGCACTCTACTGTTTCAAATAGCGGAGCAATTTTTTCTAAAAGAGGCACTAAAGTGGCATCTACAAAAATGACCTTATCTTCTGAATTATTAACGATATATTCCGTTTGCTGTGCCGACAAGCGAATGTTTATCGTGTGACAAACGGCTCCAACACCGCTTATGCCATAATATAACTCGATATGCGGACCATGGTTCCAAGCAAAGGTGCCAACCATATCTCCTTTGGTAATGCCCAATTTTTGGGTCAAAGCATTCGCCAGTTGCTTACAGCGTTTATACATGTCGCCAAACAAATACTCATGGCGCGTACCATTGGGTAAATAGGTTATTATTTTTTTATGGTGAAAAACACTATTTCCATATTCAAGAATGGTGTTCGTGGTAAGCGGGTAATCCATAATTAAGCCATTCATCTCATAAAGTTTTTGGTGGTTGCTTTGGTCGGACTAATAATGCTATATTAAATTCATGATTTCCTAAAAACAAAATTCCCGAAAAACGGAAATGTCCTCTACAAGATACTAAATCTTTGGTGTTTTTGAAGTGAATTTTTCCATTCCCTAAGTCTTGGTATTGAGAAAAGTAGGTGGTATGGAACGTATGGTGGTGGAAATATTTTATTGGAAAAGTTCTGGGTAGTTTATCATGACTGATCTAAATATTATTTACGGTTCTTTCAATCATCCAATCCGTTATTTTTTCATAATTATAGCTCAAGTCGGCTTTTCCCCATTGTTCACAAGAGTATATTCCTTTATAACCAGCCTTTTCAAAAATTCGGATACATTTTTCAAAGTCAAAGGATATATGTTGCATCTGATCGGTGAAATCTTTGGTCTTTGCGGAAATCAACTTGGTGTAAGGGGCTATTTTTTCTAGGGCGTCGTATCTTATATCTGGTTTGAGATTACCAAAATCTGCGAGTAATGCCAAATTAGTTTGCGAAACATCATTAATAATCTTCAAATGGTTTTTTGTTTCAGAAAATAGGTCATTATGATTTTCGACCAGCACACCAATGCCCCTCGTTTGGGCGTATTTTGCTATTTCCTTCAACGAAGACCCTGCTTTCTCATAAGATATATGCATGGTTCTTATTCGAACCGATTCAGACTCAAGAAAGGCAGCAATGTCTATCCATTCTTTGATTTCCGCGATAGCTTTTAATCGATTTTCTTCAACGATATCAGAGGGGTCGAATTTTCCTTCGCTTTGTAAATTGATTAATTTGGAGCCGTTTCGCTTAAGTGCTCTCTTTAAATCTTTTAAATATGGTTTGCTGGTTGTTTCAAAATGTTTAGTCCAGATTTCTACATTATGCACACCGAATCTATCTGCGAAATATTCGGGTATTTCATGAAGGGTTAATTCATTCTTTAATTCTTGATTGCTAGGCTTGGTCAACTCAAATTGATTGCGAAAAATAACGGTGGTCAAACCAATACGCTCTAATTTTTTGGCTCTGGTGGGCCACAAGCCTGTTTGTGGTAAAATTAAAAGCGCCGTCGCCGAATATGTAGAATGTTTGATGAAATTTCTTCTTTTCATACACATTACTTTTTTATCATATTTCTATGTATCCAAGGCTTTGCGTCTTGAGCATATTTATCTTCTCCTACAATATCAAAATCGCCATCACCATCGATGTCAACAACACTACCCGAATAAATTCCTTTTCCTTCGGCCACTAGTACCGAATTCTTAAATTCACCTTTGTCGTTGATGAAAATTCTAATTTCCCGATTGTCCCAAGCTACGGCAGAAAGGATGTCTAAATCGCCATCATTGTCAAAATCGGCCAATTTTGCGCAATGTGCTTTGTTATAATTCGATTTTACTATATGTTTTCGCCATTCCTTGACTTCTTCCGGATTTTCAGGACCTTCATACCAAGCAAGGTCATAATTTTCACCACCATATTTTTTGAAGTGCTCGGCAGGCGAAAGTACAACATCTAATCTGCCATCATTGTTTATGTCTCCCACTTCTTCCTTAGTCGCGGGGTTTATGCTTTTATAGCCAGATTCGATATCAAATCTTTCGTAAGATTCGGTACGCGGATTTTCAGGCGTTCTGAACCAATGTCCGGTCATGGTAATATCAGGAGAACCATCTGAATTAATATCTCCAATGGCCAGCCCTTCCCCTGCTTGGCCCGTATAAGCGGTTACGGTCTGCCATTCATCAATCTTATTCTGAAAAACAATCTTTACCGATTCTGGATTTTTATGTCTTACAATTACGTCAAGCTTTCCATCGGCATCCATATCTGCAAGTCGCATATCATTGGCATGAAACCCATCAATACTTGATATTAGATGAAAACTCCATGGGTCATTAACTTTCTTTTTACCGGGATTCTCAAGGAGATAAACATTTATAGGCCCGGTTGAGTGCCCATCGTTACTAAAAATCAAATCGATGTCACCATCGTTATCTACATCACCACATCGCGCGGAACCGATAAAATCATCTAAAGCGGTGGGAATACTGAAATTATGCCGATTCCATTCTCCAGATTTGTTTTGCTCGAACCAAGCTAGGGTCGCGCGGTCTTCGGCGTGAACACCGCCCTCTAGCACAACAATGTCAATAAGACCATCACCATTAATATCTTCCGAATCAACACAAGAAACACCCGACACTGTTCCATTACTTACATCTAAGGGTTTTGCAAAAGTGAGGGCCTGACCCTGAACACCTAAAATGGTAGTTATGGATAAAATCCAAAAGGATAGACATATTTTTACTTGCTTCATTCTTGTTTTCAATTATTTCTGATGCTGTTGTATTTTGCGAAACATATCGCCGAAAATCTTATCGCGATTAAGAAAGGTAACGGTACGGTAGAAATGTCTTGAGTTATCAAAACTATATGTTATTTGATCTGTCAAAATGGGGGCATGCCTAATTTCTGATTGAAACCAAGAGGGGTTTACGGCATAGGCAATTGCAGAAATATCCCAGATAATTTTAGAATATGCATAATGATCTTTATGGTAAGCTTTGAAAATATCGATTAAATAATCGCCAATAGCTCCTTGCCCCTTTAAATAGGTTTCTAACTCGGGTATGGTCGTTTGAAGATGTGAGGTTACCGGTTCGGTGGGCAACTGAATGAGTGGCACCCCGGAATCAAAAAGTACTTTAGACGACAGCAAATCTTGTTTAAGGTTGAATTCATAGGCAGTTTTCCAATCGAGTCCTTTACCTCCCAACCAAACGACTACAATTTTGTTAATAATCTTGGGCTCCAATAAAATGGCAGAAGCCACATTTGTAGGTGCACCCAAAGTGAGCACATACAATGGACCTTCAGATGCCATTGCTTTTTTTATCAGGTCTTTCGCGGCATCACTTTGCAATGGTTGGGTATAGTCTTTTAAAAAATCTTCTGAACCCTTATGTACCAAACCTTTCGGATTTATCCCCAATTTTTCCATTAACCTAAGAATTTCTTCGTGACTTTTTTGCATACCATCTCGGGGACTTACCGAACGATTATTTAAGTAAGGAGCTGCATAAATCGCTTGTACTTTCATTTGTTCCGGGGATAACAGCGCATAGACAACGGCAAATTGATCATCAATTTCGTTATAGGTGTCAGTATCGATAACGACATTGATTTTGCCTGTAGCCGGTGCTAACCGGTGTAAGCGTAATTCTTCTGATAATTTGGGCATATCTTGCGAATACACATTTCCAAGACCAATAAAAAGAACAAAGGCAAAATATACTAGGCATTGTCTTACACGTAGTTTTTCCTGGTTAAGGGACCAATCACTAAGATGTTTAAAGCGCTGAATAACTTTGTAAAATGATATTTTAGTGTTCATTGTAAAATAGATCAGGTTTAATCTTAAAATTTAATGAGTACTAGTCAGTTAATTTGTTTTATACTCAAGCTGGTTTAAAACTAATGAAAACTGAGCGAAAATGGCGGCTCCTTTAATATTTACTCAAGTCCGTTAGTTTACGAAATAACTAATTTTGTTTTTATCGGGTACGATACAAAATGAAATGGAGGTAGGTGTCGGCACAGTGGACGGTATTGTTTGGAAAGGTTGTATGATAAAAAAAGCCTTTTTACAATTTTTTAAAATGGCTTTTTTATGTACGTTTATCATTTGAGGAATGTATTTTTTTTAACCGTTTAAAACGGCCAACACCCGCTCGGGGGTAAAAGGAAGGTGCCTCAACGGTTTGCCCGTTAATCGTAAAAAAGCATTAGCTATAGCGCAGGCTACAAGTGGAGTTGCCGTTTCACCTACACCTTCAGGAATTGAGGTCGAGGGTATCAAGGCGGTTTCAATACTTTCGGGAATATCTTCCATCCGTAATAATTGGTAGTCATCAAAATTGGATTGCTGTACCCGTCCGTCTACAATAGTGATTTGTTCTTTGAGTACGCTGCTCATTCCCATGATCAGGCCTCCTTCCATTTGTGCTTTTACATTGTCAGGTTGCACAATTACCCCCGCGTCCAAGGCGACCCAGAACCGATGTACCTTTATTTTTCCAGTTTTCTGGTCCACAGAAATTTCACAGACGCCCGTACCCAAGGATCCATGTTCTGCAAAGGCCACTCCTTTGGCGCGTCCTGCCTTTTCTGGTCCGTTCCAATCCGATATTTCCGTAGCTTTTTCCAAGGTGGCCAATGCCCTTGGCGATTTCACCATTAATTTTCTCCGAAGCTCGATGGGGTCGGCTCCTTGGTCCATGGCGATTTCATCCAACAGACATTCAATCGCAAACTTATTAGTGCCATGACCAACGGAACGCCAATGTTTTAGACGTACACCATGTGAAGTTTCCCGCCATTCGGCCCATTGATTGGGAATATTATAATGGTGGTTTTTTATGCCACTGGCTACCAGATTACCCCCATCACCTATCACAAAATGGGAAAGTCCGGTAATTGCACCATCTTTATCCGTACTAGCGGTCAACCGCTGCAAGGTCAAGGGTCGAAAGGCCCCATGCGTAACATCATCTTCGCGGGTCCATATCAATTTTACGGGACGTGGCGCCATCTCTTTTGCCAAAAGGGCACATTCTTCAACAAAATCGTTCATACTCCTTCTGCCGAACCCTCCGCCTAAATATTGCAAATGCACATTTACATTCTCAGGAGCAATATTTAAAAGTTTAGGTACGCCCAACTTCGTATCCGTACCTTGTTGGCTGCCGACCCAGACTTCTGCGCTATTAAAATAGGCCGAAACTTGTATCACGGCATTCAAAGGTTCCATTTGGGCGTGATAAACATAGTCGTTTTTAAAGTCGGTACGGTATGTTTTTGCAGCTGTACGCATCGCTTTTTTTACATCGCCCTGTTCTGTAATTATTTTACCGTTTTTTTTGCTATCAGCAATTTTTTCATAGTCATGGTAGATTTCTTGAGAGTTGTAACCTGTAGCCTGTGACTCGCTCCAATCTATTTTCAATCTCTTTTTTGCATTCAATGCGGCTTCTAAGGTGGTTGCAGTTATACCAATGGCATAATCGAACGGGATTACTTTTAGAACGCCCTCCAATGCTAGAATTTCCGTTTGATTATTCAGTGTAGGCTGCGAGCCGTGTAGATTTCCTCGTTCAAGTACACCATAAACCATATTGGGCAATCGAATGTCTATGGCAAACTGCGCCGTACCATTTACCTTAACCGGAATTTCAGTTCGAGGTATCCTCTTTCCCACTAATTTATAGTCCTTCGGGTTTTTGTATTGGTCTTCGGTGAAATCGGGTAGAATGTCGGGCATTTTTAAAAATGGAACTAGCGCTCCGTAACTCAGTTCCCTATGCGTAGGTTCGTGAATGACATTACTGTTCGCAGTAGTTAGTTCAGAAATGGGAACATTCCAGTGTTTTGCAGCCGAGTACATTAGCACATGACGCGCCTGGGCCCCTGCTTTTCGCATCACGGGATAATTACTTTTGGTCGTTCGACTTCCAACGGTAAACATAAGCTTGCTTCCCGGTGCCCATCCTTCTGAACCATAAATTTCTACTTCCTGTGGTGAAAATTCGACTTTGACCTTCGACCAGTCCGCGTCCATTTCTTCGGCAAAAAGTACCGGTAAAGAGGTCATGGATCCCTGGCCCATTTCGGCCGCAGGGTTGTAAATAGTTATCTCCCCCTCTTCCGTTATTCGTACCCATGCAGTAAGCTCATGTTTTGCTAATTGAGCGCGGACTTTATCTGTCTTTTTACAGGAAACCAGTTGGGGCAAAATACCGGATACCCCAATAAAAAGGGCCACACCACTCGATGTTTTTAAGAATTCTCTACGGCTGCTGTGTTTTGTCGCTGTTTTCATGATGCTTTAATGGCTCTTAAGTTATTGGCGTTTTATTTTCAGCAGCCAATTCAATAGCTTTTACGATTCGAAGATAGGTTCCACACCTGCAGAGAATACCATTCATGTATTCTTTGATTTCCTCCCTTGTCGGATTTGGATTTTCTTCCAAAAGGGCCACCGCCTGCATAATCTGTCCCGATTGGCAATAACCGCATTGCGGGGCTTGCGCCTCGATCCAGGCTTTTTGTACGGGGTGGTCGCCCTTCTCCGATAAACCCTCGATAGTCGTTATCCGTTGTCCATCGGCAAAACTATCGATTGGTAGCACACAGGCCTTCATCGGCGCATTGTCTATGTGAACGGTACAGGCGCCACATTGCGCAATACCACAACTGTATTTGGTGCCGGTCAATCCTAAATGTTCCCGCAGAACCCAAAGCAATGAAGTACCTTTCGCAACGTCGATCCGGTGTTCTTTGTTGTTGATATTTAAGGTGAATAGTGGCATAACGAAGATTTAGAGCTTAAGATAATGAAATTGCGGCTAAAAATTTATAGGAACGGATTATTTTGTATAGCTTAAACTAAAGAAACTTGTATCTAATGAGTTCATATTTTTAAAGTTGTAAGACATATTTTTTTTGTGATGTAAAATGGGCTATTTTTAGCGATGAAAGCACTTCGAATTGATTTAATTATTCATGCTTAAAAACTACATCGTGCATAAAAAAAACACCTCCCAATTATTCATTGTTCTCCTATTTTTATTTTCGTCCATTGCAGGGTATTCCCAAACCAATTATTCGGTATTGGATTTCTGGACTTATTATTCCGATGCTGAAAATGTGCTCTACAAGCAGCAAAGTGAACTGTCTTTTCAAAGTTTGGACCAAAGAAAACAAGATATAGCCGAGCTTCGAACAATAAATGACTGGATAGTACGCCAAGAGCTGGTCAAAGAAAAATTGAACGAATCCGTAGGGCCCTTTCCTGAAAAAACACCGTTAAATCCGGTAATCGTAAAGAAAATAAAAAAAGAGGGGTACAGCGTAGAAAAACTGTATTTTGAATCCATGCCCGGTGTAAAGGTTACCGCAGCCTTTTTCTTGCCTGAAGGAAAACGAAAAAATCTGCCAACCATAATTTACTGTAGCGGTCATACGGATCTGGCGTTTCGAAGTGATGTCTATCAACATGTTATTCTCAATTTGGTTAAAAAGGGTTTTGCCGTTTTGGCTTTTGACCCTTACGGTCAGGGTGAACGAATACAATATTTTGATGAGGGAATGGGGAAATCACGCTTTGGCTCCACACAAGAACATTCATACCCTGGCGCACAACTTTTTATCAACGGATCCTCTTCGTCTAAATATATGATATGGGATGGTATTCGTACCGTAGATTATCTGTTGACGCGTAAAGAAGTCGACAAAGACCGCATTGGTATTACGGGCCGGTCTGGCGGTGGTACCCAGTCTTCACACATTGCGGCCTTCGACGAGCGAATTAAAGCAGCTGCCCCTGAATGTTACCTCACCACCCTAGAATACCAATTGAAATCTGGCGGGCCACAAGATGCCGAACAAAACTTTCCTAGAGGTATTCGCCTTGGTTTAGATCATGCCGACCTTTTAGAGGTGAGGGCGCCCAAGCCTACTCTGATGATAACAACAACGCGTGATATTTTTAGTATTCAGGGCGCACGAGATACTTATGATGAGGCGCGAAAGGCTTTTAAAGCTTTTGGTCAAGAGGAAAATCTTGTTAAGATTGAAGACAATGCCGGTCATAAATCGACTTTGAAAAACAGGGAAGCCATGTATGCTTTTTTTCAAAAACATCTTGACAATCCGGGGAATTCAAAAGATGAAGAAACCACTCCTTTTCCTGTACAGGAATTGCATGTTACCGAAACAGGTCAACTTGCTACCTCATTGCAAAGTAAATTTTTGTTCGATATCAATAGGAACGTCGCCCAATCGAACAAAGATATATTAGAAGAAAAACGTAGTAACCTTGACCAGCATTTACAAGGGTTGAAGAAAAAGGTGAAAGAAATATCGGGCTTCGAGGCAAACGATAAAACCGGAAAATTGATTTTTTCAGGCCAGACTGACTTTGAAACGTATTTTTTGAATAAGTATTTAATTGTACAATCGGAACATAAAATAATTCCTTTTGTGACTTTTGAGCCCAAACAGGCTTCCGGACAAACCGTTCTTTATCTGGATAATCTGAACGAAAAAAAATCAGATTCACTTTACGCGCTTCCTTTAGAACTGGTAAAAAATGGAGCAACGGTAATTGCTCCCGATTTACCGGGGTTTGGTGAATTAGGTCCAGGATATTTAAAAGGAGATGCTTATTTTTCCAATACTTCGTACAACCAGTGGTTTGCCGGAATATTAAATGGGAAAAGCACGGTAGCGCTTCATGCCGAAGTTATAATAACGCTACTTCAATTTTGTAAGGACGAACTAAAACTTGGTGACACGAAAATTATAGGAATGGCGAAAGGCGGCTTTGCCTCTAGTTTATTACACACCTCTATTTTGGGTGTTGATTTCGATAAAATAGCGCTAATAAACCCTATGCCTTCATTTCAGAACATTGTTTCCGATAAAGGTTATGACCCCAAATTTATTCCTTTCACCGTGGCCGGGGCTTTGCCTAATTATGACTTACCAGACTTGTCGGCTGCTTTCGCTCCTAAGAAAATGATGATTGTTCAAGAAAAAGATGCGGACGAAGATCAGTCTTCTTGGCACGCTGATGTTGTGAAAAAACAATACGCATCCAAAGGGAAGCAAGCAAACCTTTCAATTGTTACCGATGATTCGGGTCGAGGGTTGCAAAAATTATTCGATGTATTTATGTCCCATCTATAGCGCTGTATCTATTTAAAATAACGAGTATATTATGAATAAAGTTACATTTCTTGCACTCTTGTCTTTAATTGGTATAGCCTGCTCAGATTTAAAATCGAAGGTTAAAATATCTGCAAAAGACAACTTGCTTTTTGACAAGGCCCAAGAGAATGCTATCGCAGCTAACGAAGGCTTTATTCGCTGTGAAAATTTTGTTCAGGGTTGGTTGAATCACAGCGATCCCGAATCAGGGCTTATTCCTAGAAATCTAGATGGGGATACGGATATATGGAATGCAAAAGATGCCGCAGCCGATAATTATCCTTTTATGGTTCTTACTTCCTTTTTTGTGGATCAACAATTATTTGATGGAAAAATGCTGGATATGCTTCGTACCGAAAAGCAATTGACCTCTCGGCTAAACTCACTTCCCGACACCTACTCCTTTTCTAAAAATGATTTTGAGAATCAGGAATTGGATATGGGAAGCATCATTTTCGGAACTTCGGAATATGTAAAAGACGGATTGCTGCCTTTAACCGAATGGCTGGGAGAAAGTCCTTGGTCAGAGCGTATGATTGAAATGATGTACGACTTAAAAAATGAAGTGGATGTCGCCGGTCAGGTACAAAGAGGTGGCTCGGGCAATTCTACACAGGAAGAAGTGAACGGTGAGCTGTTGCAAACGCTTTCCAGAATATACTGGATGACGGGCGATGCTGAATTTTTGAACTGGGCTATTAAAATTGGTGATCATTATCTACTGGGCGATCACCACCCGACTCGAAATCTTGAATATCTACGACTCCGCGACCATGGGTGTGAGTTGATTTCGGGTCTCTGCGAATTATATGTGGCAACCAGTTTCGCCAAGCCTGAAAAAAAAGAAGCGTACCAAAAGCCATTACATGAAATGCTGGACAGAATTTTGGAAGTAGGTAGAAATGAAGACGGATTTTTTTATGATGCCATAAACCCACAGACAGGTCAAATCGTTCAAGAGCGCATTGCCGATAATTGGGGCTATACGCTGAACGGTTACTATGCGATTGCTTTACTCGACGGTAAGCCGGAATATAAAGACGCAATCATAAAAGTATTTTCCAACTTAAACAAGTATAGAAATCATGATTGGGAAAATGGGAGTTCTGATGGTTATGCAGATGCTATAGAAAGTGCTCTGAATTTGTACAATCGTATGCCCGAAGCTGAGGTTGCAGATTGGATGGATAGTGAAATAAAAGTGATGTGGGGCAAGCAACAAGATGACGGAGTTATCGAGGGGTGGCATGGCGATGGTAACTTTGCCAGAACTTCTATTATGTATAATCTTTGGAAAAGTAAAGGGCTGTATGTTAAGCCTTGGAGAGAAGATCTGTTGTTGGGGGCAGAACAAAAAGGAGACTCACTATTGATTTCTATAACAGCCGAAAAGCCATGGACCGGGAAGCTTTATTTTGATACGCCGAGACATAAAACAAATCTTAAATTACCCATTGATTGGGCACGGATCAATCAATTTCCTGAATGGTTTACCGTAGTCGAAGACCGTAAATATCAGCTTGTAGATTTCGATAAACCCCAACCGACCACATATGTTGGCGGGCAACTTAGTGATGGCATCGCTGTTGATATAGAGCAGGGTAAAAAGCTGGTTGTTTATTAATTCAAAAAATAATTGAGCTGTCAAGTCAAAATTTATAGGAGTCTTTTAATTTGGAAAATGATCTACAATAACTAGTAATCTGCGCCATACCAAAAGGGTGCCAAGGGCGAAGTGGTTAGCATTATTGTAAACCACAAACAATAATGAATATGGTAAAAAATGACTTTGGTGTTCTATTGTCACTTAAACTGATAATACTCTCCGTTGTGCTAATTGGTTGTAGCAATGTTACTGAAAAAGAGCTATTGGTAAGTTCTCCTGATAAAGCAATCCGAATACAGCTTTTTGAAAATGGAGGAATATTGACTTATTCAATAAACCGAAATGGGAAGAATCTAATTTCAAGTTCTGAACTTTCCATCTTACCGAGGCAAATGGTATCGGTTATCAATACCAATATTAAGGAAGAGAAGAACAGTTGGAATCCGGTTTGGGGGCAGTTCAGTGAAATCACGGACCATTATAACGAACTACAGCTGTCTTTGGATTATGAAGGTGTTCCGGCTACTTTGTATGTTCGGGCTTATGACGGCGGTAGTGCTTTTCGTTTTGTAATCGATGACTTGCCTACAGAGATAAAACCTGCTTTTTTTATAGAATACGGTCTTTCCAATACCGATGAAATCTATATGCCGGCTGGGGAAAGTATGCCCAAAGGACCTATTGTTATAAATGATTTTGCAGAGATGGATTCCATTCCCTATCGTTGGCAGGTGCCTTTGGTCATAGAGACGAATCAAAATCAATTTATATCACTTCTCGAGTCTGATTTGGTCAGTGCACCGGGTTTTTCGGTAATCGATTTTGAATACGACCGAGAAAGAAAAAAAATTATTTCGAACAATGAATTTACTTTTCAAGAAAACAAACTGGTGACCCCTTGGCGCTTGATACTATTGGAGGAAAAAATCGGTGATCTGCTCACGAATACCGTGCCCCAAAATGTGGCAGCACCTTTGGCCCTTGAAGACCCATCGTGGATCAGACCGGGAAAAACATTATGGGACTGGCGCGTACATGGGTATACCACAGCAGATGGGTTTACCTATGGTATCGATACGGAAAGCTATTTGCGATTTATCGATTTTGCTTCAGAGAACGGTATTGAATATTTTATGATCGACGATGCCTGGTATACCGATGTTTCCGAAGGGAAAATCGAGATGTCCGATAAATTGGATTTGCAAAGGGTTATGGACTATGCCAATGATAAAGGGGTGTCTGTACTGTTATACTATGATAGACGCCAGGGGAGTTATGGTGACGAGGCACTTTTTCCGTATTATCAAAAATTGGGTGCAAAGGGCATAAAATACGGATTTATGGGCAGTAATGTTCCCTTTACCAGGGATGCTATTCAGTTGAGCGCAGCAAGTAAGCTTTTAATAGATTTTCATGATAGTCCAGTGCCGTTTACAGGTGTCACAAGAACCTATCCTAATGCCATAACCAAGGAATATTGCCATGCCCAACAAGATTCAAGACGTTCGTTCACCCCACAAGCTTTTATCAGAATGGCATTGATAAATGCTTTGCAGGGTCCGCTTGATATGAACAACGGTTGTTTTGATATTACCGGAATCAATGCAGGGGAACGGGAAAAAGGACCGAAGGCCCAAAACTTATATACCACGGTTACCGCTGAAGCAGCTAGAACCTTGATTATTTTTAGCGGTCTCGTTTGTATTCCGGATGCTCCCGAAGCCTATGCCGAAAAAAGCGACCTTTTTGAGTTTATTAAAGAAATGCCCGTGGGAAAATGGGACGAAACAAAAATACTTCATGCCAAAATGGACGCCTATATTACTACAGCTCGAAGACATGGTGAATCATGGTTTGTCGGCTCGGTATATAATGAGCCAGGGGGTACGCTTCCTGTCACCTTGGATTTTTTGGATGTGGGAAAGGAATACGATATCACCTATTATGAAGATACTGATGAAACTCACTTTAAGACCAATCCTGAGGCCTATCGGGTGCGAAAAGGAACGGTGAAAAAAGGAACTGTCATCAACGCAAAAATAGCCCCCGGCGGTGGACACTGCATGTGGATCAGACCAACAAAAGACTAAAGAATGATAATGCGATTCCATAGTATAAAGTATATTTTAAGTTGTATTTCCATGGCGTTTTTGATTTCATGTGAAAACAAAAAGGAAACGGTGGAAACGACCAAGAAACCGAATATACTTTTTATAGTGGTCGATGATTTGGGCTATGCCGATTTAAGCGTTATGGGAAGCTCGTATTACGAGACTCCTCATATTGACGAGTTGGCAAAGGCGGGCACCATTTTTACCAATGGCTATGCAACCTGTGCTGTTTGTAGTCCGTCACGGGCAAGTTTATTGAACGGACAGTTTACTGCAAGACATGGTCTCACACAATATGAGGGGGCAAAATCAGGGCGGGCTTGGAAAAAGCTGAACCGGCACACCAAATTGTTGCCCCCAGATTACAAACATCATTTAAATCAGGAAGATGTGACCTTGCCCGAAGTACTGAAAGAAAATGGATACACCACTTTTTTCGCGGGTAAATGGCATTTGGGTAGCGAAGCGGATCATTCACTTCCTACCGATCATGGGTTTGATGTCAATCAAGGGGGTTATGAAAAGGGCGGGCCATACAGCGGAGGTTATTTTTCTCCTTTCAACAACCCACAAATGAAAGATTATCCAGAGGAGAAAGGCATGCCTCTTTCTATGAAACTTGCCAAAGAAACTTCTGCATTTATCCGTGAACAAAAAGATTCGACATTTTTGGCCTATCTCTCTTTTTATGCGGTACACTCCCCAATACAGACCTCGCAGGCGAAATGGGGAAAATACCGTAATAAGGCCGACAGTATGGGCATTGCTGAAAAAGGCTTTGAAATGGAGCGGGTACTACCTGCTAGAAAGTATCAAGACAACCCTGTCTATGCCGGATTGATAGAGCAAGTAGATGAAGCCGTTGGAAGTGTACTTAACACCCTGAAAGAGCTTAATCTCGACAAAAATACGGTAGTCGTTTTTACTTCTGATAATGGAGGTGTAACCTCGGGCGATAATTTTTCTACCAACCAGCTGGAACTTCGTGGTGGCAAGGGCTATCAATGGGAAGGCGGATTGCGAGTGCCCTATTTTATTTACGTGCCATGGATGCTACAAGAAGGTGCTAAAAATGAAGTGCCGGTTTCCGGTGCTGATTTGTTTCCTACACTTTTGGATTTGGCGGATATTCCACTTCAACCAGAACACCATGCAGACGGAGTTAGTCTCAAACCACTTCTTAAAGGAAAGTCAATAGCCGATAGAGCCTTGTATTGGCACTATCCGCATTATGGAAACCAGGGTGGTGAACCCGTTTCCATCATGCGAAAGGGTAACTGGAAAATTATTCAGTATTGGGAGGATGGTCACACGGAGCTCTATGACCTAGATTCCGACTTGGGGGAGATCTATGATTTGTCAGGTGAAAAAGAAGCTACGATGCTTGAAATGAAGAAAGAACTGATGGGTTGGCTTAAAAAAATGGATACGCAATATGCAACAGCAGATCCTTTATGGGATGAAGCTGCATGGAAGCAAAAGCTTAGTGATAATAGGAACAATTTAATGCCAAGATTGGAGAGACAACGACAAGAAATGTTATCCCCCGATTGGCGGCCCAATGAAGATTGGTGGGGTAGTAAAAAATAATTTCAAAGAATCATTTTATGGGGCAAGACAGTATCCCTAATCTAATAAATAAGTATAGAGTTTATGAAAATAAATAGCGCCAAATTTGTATTCGTATTAGGTCTTGTGATTGTCATCGCATCCTGTAAACAAAATAAAAAAGAAAAACAAGCCGAAGAACCGACGAATGCGGTGAATTCTATTGACTACATTCCATATACGGATGATTTAAGCTTTATGAAAAGCCATACTCCGATAATAGAATTGTCCGATTCATCGGGCAGTAGCAAAGTTGCCCTTGCGCCAAACTTACAGGGCCGAGTAATGACCAGTAGTTCGTCGGGGGCAAACGGAAGAAGTTACGGGTGGATCAATAGGGAACTTTTCGAATCGAAAGATACGCTGGGTCATATCAATGCCTTTGGCGGTGAAGAGCGCTTTTGGTTGGGTCCCGAGGGAGGGCAATATTCCATTTTTTTTGAAAAAGGAGCTGAGTTTACGCTGGATACTTGGCAAACGCCAAGACTTATTGATTTGGAACCCTTCGATATCAAAAGTAGTGCCGCGAACAAGGTTGTATTTACCAAGAAAGCCTCTTTGGTAAATTATTCCGGATTTCGATTTGATTTGGGCATTGAACGTGAAGTAGCTTTACTATCCACAGAAGAAATACGAAAAGAACTTGGTATCGACACCTTGGGCGAAATAAGAGCGGTCGCCTATAGAACCACAAATACATTGATAAATACAGGACAACAAGATTGGAAAAAAGATACCGGATTGTTGTCTATTTGGTTGTTGGGCATGTTCAACCCATCGCCGAATACGACTATTGTTATACCTTATGTTTCCGGTGATGAAAAAGAACTGGGCATGGTCGTTAACGATACCTATTTTGGCAAGGTACCGCCAGAAAGATTGATTGTCAAAGAAAACGTACTATTTTTTAGTGGTGACGGCAAATATCGGAGTAAAATAGGGCTGTCTCCCATGCGGGCAAAAAATATCGCAGGATCGTATGATACCGAAAATGGTATCTTGACCATTATAAAATATGACAAACCAGAAGGTGTAATGGAGTATGTAAATTCTTTATGGGAAATACAGGACGAACCCTACTCGGGAGACGTAGTGAATTCTTATAATGATGGTCCACCTTCACCTGGGGAAAAAACACTAGGGCCCTTTTATGAACTCGAGACTTCCTCTCCGGCTTTAGCTTTGAAGTCCGGTGAAAGTGGCAGCCATGTGCAGATGACCTGTCATATAGAGGGCGGTGTTACTGCCTTGAATCCAATTATTGAAAAAGTTTTTGGGGTAAGTATTGAAGATATTGAAAAGGCTTTTGATTAAAAGAAATTAAAGAAAGAAATCGATGACAATATTGAAAAAAGACATACCATATTTCACAAGTGTCTGCCTTATGGTTGCATTAGTTTTTCTATTGGGGTGTAAATCAAAAGATAAAGAACAACCCCAAAGAGAAGTTGTAAATGTCCCTAATACCAACAGCGAACCGATTAGTTTTACCTATGATGAGGTCAAGGGTATTGGGCGAGACAGCCTTTTTAACAGACGAGACAACAGCGATATTATAAAAGTCGAGGATACCTACTACGTCTGGTACTCCCGTATGGACAGTCCGACGACCGCAGGATATTGGGCAACGATTTGGTATGCTACCTCAAAAGATGAGGGCTATACTTGGGAAGAGCAGGGTATGGCCTTGGATGTGGGGCCAGCGGATTCCTTTGACCACACCGCTGTTTTTACACCCAATATTCTGGTACGCAATGAAAAATACTATCTGTATTATACAGGAGTAAAGCCTACACCGGGAAACTCTGAAGGACTATTTGAAAATAATTCTAAAAATGATTTTACGGCAATAGGCCTAGCCGTAGCTGATAGTCCTGACGGTCCCTTCAAAAGAGTGAAGAACAACCCTGTTTTGAATATTAGTGATTCTGCCGAAGATTTTGATAGTTATCGAATTGACGACGCCAGTTTGATGATTAAAGATGACAAAATATGGTTGTATTATAAGGGAAGGTCACTTAGTCATGGCGAAAACGGACCGGGGCTTACAGAAATGGGAGTCGCGTATGCCGATATTCCGGAAGGGCCATTTGTTAAGCATGATGGTTCGCTTTTGGATAAAAGCCACGAAGTGTTGATTTGGAAAAAAAATAAAGGTGTGGCCTCTTTAGCTTCTATTGGTAAATCTATTAATTATGCCGAAGACGGCGTTCATTTTTCGGCTATCCAAAATAACTTGACGCAAATTCCCAAAGCACCGGGATTGTACCGCCCACATCTTGAAGATGGCAATCCGGAAACAGAAAGCCCGGGTTGGGGGATAGCCATGAATGGCGGAAAGGGACAAACCTATTTGTTGCGTTTTGAAATGAAATAGGATATGGAAAAACGAATTTAACTTCTAATCAATAATTCCTGATTTTGGCTGCAGGTTTTATGTGATTGATTGAAAAAGCGTGTACGTTTAGTCGAAGTAAGGATATTGAAGGCGTAAAAATTGTATTGCACGCATGTGATCCGTTGATTAATAGTAAATTCTTTTTTACAATTTTTCGGATTATCAATAAAATCCATACCAAAAAATTTATCATTCATTGATTTAGGAATGACTTTTTAAAATACTCATAAAACCTGCGATTCTACCACTGGGATGCTTTTTGAACTATCTTGTAGGCATCGGGCCTATCTAAATTTTTGAACAGGTTTTCGGTCCACTCATATGTTTTGGGCTGATTGCCGATGATAACCAATTCATTAGGAAATTGCAAACCTGCCACTTGCGCCAAATCGGTAACCCGTAAACAATTGAGCATTTCTATGGCTTCGCCTTTACCCGTAGGGTCGCTAGGCATGTTCTGGGTCTCTGGGGAATCTTTAAGCAAAAGTGTTTTTACATTACCGTCCAATAGGGCCGCATAGGGAGCTATGGCCGCCAATTCGCCGTGAGCGAGAATATTGATATTACTAGAGTCAACTCCTGGAATAGTACGAACGGCCTTCAAACACCTGAGCACGTCGTAGACCCTCATTGAGGCGATTGTTCTTCCTGTCCAAGCCGCTGCCCTTCGAATATGCCATTGCTGTGATGGTGACCAGCCCGTATCTCCGATTCCCCTGGCCTCAAAATAGGCAACAATCATTTTCTCTTGGAGACCAGCGGTCAAGGAAGGCGATTCATAACGTTCTTCGTTAGGATTTTTTAATACTACTAAAAGTGGTCGGTTCTTATCAGTTGGTTGGCCGGTTTGAAGAGAGACCTTCAAGCGCCAGCCTTCCTCGGAAACGAAGCTGTAGTCTTTTCTTTCATTGCCTGATTTACTTGATGATATAAAATCCAATCGCATATCCAACGGGTGGGGTTCATTGGGAAAAGCACCGAATGTCTTTTCTTTCAAAAAGGTTTTTACTTCGCTTCTATAAGAATCGAGTTGATCGATTGTTTCGATTACAGGTGGTGTGGCCAACTCCACGAACGAATCCTGTATGGTTTTCGTCCCATCGTCCTTTGGCACACCATTTACATAAGCTTTTAATTCTTCCTCGGAAAGTTCCTTGGTTGTATCAATTTTGCCAAGGGCTTCCGGTTTGACATTTTTTCCTTTTAATTCCTTTATGAAAAAAGCGAGAATTTCAGGTCGCAGTTCTTCTTTCGACCCATAACTATGTCCTCCCGTGGCATCTTTCATAATCAAATTTTCGGGTCTTCCGTAGACGGAATATATGCGTTTTGTTTTGTCGTACAAGGTATGTACCGCCTCTATGGAATAGTACAAATCACGATCGGGCTGTGCGATCATAAACGGCCGCGGAGCGATCAGTGCTCCGATGTCGGAGAAGTCGATGCCATAGGTATTGATAGGCATCATACAGTCGCAATGGTCATCGATTGTTTTTTGCGCTATTTGACCTTCTAGTGAACTTGCGCCTGCAACTGCTGCTGCAGCTTTTATCCGAGGGTCTGCAGCCGGCAGATACCAGCTTTGGGAGCCACCTCCCGAAATGCCGGTTACACCCATGTTATTTTTATCCACTTCTGGCATTGCGGATAACAAATCTAAACCGCGAATACCATTCCATACTTCTACACCGGCAGGATTGTAGCCTCGGCTGTACCAATGGAACCAGCCATTCGATTCTTGGCCTAAATGTTCCCCTTTTACCTCCCCGCGCTGAATGGTTTCGATAATCAGGCATACAAAACCGTTTTCGGCAAAACTTTTCGCGTGCGCCTGATAGTTATGTTTTTGTGTATGGGCATGGCCACAGACATATAATATGGCTGGTACCGGTTTTTTAATTCCGTCGGGAATGTAGAGATTAGCGGGTACATATAGGCCTGGTAAGGATTCATAGTACAACTTTTCTATCCTATAACCCTTTCTTTGAATGGTGCCCGTTTTTGTTACGTTAAGTGGGGACCTTTTTCCCCCAAAAGGCTTTCCCTGTAAACCCAACATCTCTAGAAACTGTTTGTGTCGTTCCTCGCGAACGGCCTCCCAACTCGTTAGATCATTGATGTCTTTTAAGGAATTATGGGTGATATCACTGGCAACCTTACATAGATATTGACGGATGTTGTTGGATTGATTAAAGTCCGCCGTGACCTTAGGCCCAAGAAATTGAGAAAAAGTCAAAATTGGCCAAAATATAGAAAGAATAACTAATACAGATTGCCTTATCATTAAACTCTGTTTTATCATTTTTACAATTTTATATTAAACTTGCCGTGCCATTAGCTCAATATCGACCAATAATATCGGATTTTTTTGATCATTTTCCGAAATACCGCAGCAAGGAAGCAAGGGTCTGATTTTTTCCTTTCAAGGAACAAAAAAACACGGGTGATAGCGTTTGCCATTTCTTTTTCATGCACTCCCGACATTTAGAATCAATAATGCCTCAAACGTTTAGAAAAGATAAAGGAGTTTTGTGTCTCGAACATATCTTGTGTTGCATGGCAATACCAACCCTTTCCCTTAGACTAAATTAACATTATTCCCATAGATTATGTTTAAGTTTTATCGCTCATGGCCCAAAATAAAGCGGTTACTTCAGTTACTTGGATGTGAAGGCAATTGTCTAGGCATCAATATCAAACCTCAAAACCCTAACATTATTGAAATTGGGTTTTTTGGGAATTATTTCCAAAAATCAACAATAATATGGTTTCATATCTATTTCCTAATTTTCTTTTCAAAATTCCGAAAGCTTTCGTTATCTGAGCTTCTACTGTTTTTGTAGAAATATCAAGGTGCTCCGATATTTCATTGTTGGTAAGACCCTCCTTTTTACTGAGGATAAAAACCTTTTGACATTTTGGAGGTAGTTTTTGAATTTCCGTATTTACGATGGTAATCATTTTCGCAATGGCGTTTTCGTCGGTATTCTCTACAACTTCGTGGGTCGACTCGACATATTTTTGATGCAAAAGCATCATGGCCTTATTTTTCTGATAGGTATTTATGAATTCATTGTAAACGGATTTGTATAAGAAACTACGAATAGAAAAATTGGGATTTAACTTTTTTCTCGACTTCCAAGTTTTTAAAAACACATTTTGAACAATATCTTGAGCCATAGCTGGATCGTGTGTCAGGGTTAGGGCGTAGGCATGTAGCTGTCTATGAAATTTGTCCAACAAGAACATATAAGCCTTTTCATCTCCCATTCTGAGATTTTCTGTCAAAACTCGATTATCGCTAAAATCCATGATAAAGTATTTATATCGCAAAATAAATCCAAAAATAATAGGATTATGAAAAAAATATTAAAAAAAAGTTAGGGTATTGGAAATTTGTCTTGTAGTATATATAAGAAAGATTATAAAATGATTTCCAAGGAAATTGAAAATTGTATAGTAAAATACCTATCACAATCGGCGGATGTTGCGGATTTGGATTTACTAAACAAATGGATTGTGGAGGAGGACAATCAAGTGATTTTTAAAACTTTCGTAAAAACTAATTTTGCGATAAACCTGGCCATGGACGACCCGAATAAAGATAATATTAGAGAACGGCTGCTTAAGGAAATTAGAAAGGAAAAAAGTTCTTTCTATAGACGCCGATTTTCGTCCGTTGCAAAATATGCTGCAATTGCCATTTTATTTTTAGGACTTGGTTTGTTAGTAAAACAAAGTTTTTTTGGAAAAAGTTCCAATCACGAAATAGTTCCGCGTGAAGATGTAATTACATTACAGTTGGGAAATGGGGATGTTAGAATAATTAATGAAGATGATAAATCTTATGTTATAAGAGCAAATGGAAATAAAGTTGGATTGCAAAAAGGAGACCGATTGATTTATAATAAAAGTTATTCTCAATCGGAATTAGTTTACAATACGCTTCGCATTCCCAATGGGAAAAGATTCAGTGTTATATTGTCAGACGGAACTAAAGTTCATTTGAACTCTGGAAGTTCTTTAACCTATCCCATTGAATTTATAAAAGATAGGGTTCGTAAGGTTCAGGTTGCGGGAGAGGCATACTTTGAGGTCACAAAGGATGAGAATCATTTATTTGTTGTAAACACTCAGGGTCTTAATGTACAAGTTTACGGTACCAAATTCAACGTTTCAAATTATTCTGAAGATGATGCTGCTGAAGTAGTTTTAGTAGAGGGAGAAGTCAGTCTATCCGATTCTGATAAAATCAGAAAGAAGGGCGGGGAATTCTTTTTAAAACCTGGTTTTATGGGCGTTTTCAATAAAATGAACAAAAAGATTAGCAACAAAAAAGTAAATACAGACCTCTATACTTCATGGATGAACGGAAATTTGGTTTTCCGAAATGCTACTTTCGAAAATATCATTCAAAAACTAGAGCGGCACTATAATGTCGTCATCATTAACAATAATAAGGATTTAGGTCAGGAAACTTTTAATGCCACTATAGAAACAGAGGATGAAACTATTGAGCAGGTCTTCAATTATTTCAATAAAGTATATCAAATAGAATATCAGATTGTAGAAAACAAAATTATCATCAATTAAAGTCAAGCGCTAATGAACAAAACCAATTTTTAAGAAACATCACTTTTACTCCAGTACATTGAATAAAAAAATCGGAAAATGCTGTAACATTTCCCGATTGCAAAAAGTGATTAAACCCAATTGAGTAACCACTAATAAACATTCAAAATTATGAAAAAACCACCAAAGTCTGGGGCTGTTTTCCCTTGGCGTCTAAATTATAATGCAAAAATGAAGTTGTCACTTCTGTTTTTCGTTACCCTAAACTTTATAATGCAGGCGAATTCTTCTTATTCGCAAAAAACTAAAATTTCCATAGATAAGGAGGATGCTATGGTTCGGGACATTATCGATGAGATAGAAACGACCACTGAATTCAAATTTTTATTCAACACCAAAGCAGTAGATTTAAATCGTAAGGTGTCAATTAAAGTAAAAAGAGTTCCTATAGAACGTGTCTTGGAACTGCTTTTTAAAGAAGTAGATACATCATACGAGCTAGAGGATCGTAAAATATTATTGAAAAGGAAAACGGAAAAAAAGGGGGCCTTAGTGGTTCCGCCCATAATTAACTCCACAATACCGCAGAAGACAATAAATGGAAATGTCTCAGACATGAACGGGCAGCCTTTGCCCGGTGCAAATATTGTAGAGAAGAATACGACCAATGGTGTGACGGCCGATTTCGATGGAAATTTTTCAATACAAGTTTCAGATGAAAATGCCATTTTGGTGGTTTCCTATATAGGATTTGCTACGAAAGAAGTATTGTTAAATGGGCAGGCCACAATTAATATAGCACTTGAAGAAAGTGCATCAGGCCTAGATGAAGTTGTGGTTGTGGGGTATGGCTCTTTGAAAAAGGGAGATATCACCGGTTCTGTCGGATCTTTGAAGATGGACGAAACTTTAAAGAGTAGGGCAGTGGTTGATTTTGGCCAGGCGATGTCAGGTAAGGTTGCAGGAGTACAAGTTCTTAATGGCAGTGGTAGGCCTGGTACATCATCATCGATTCAAATTCGGGGTATTAATTCTATATCGGCCGGAAGCTCACCTTTAATTGTAATTGATGGTGTTCAATTGCCCGAATATAATTTGAACTCCATAAATAGTTCAGATATTGAGTCGATAGAAGTCTTAAAAGATGCTTCATCTGCATCAATCTATGGATCTAGGGGTGCTAATGGAGTCATTTTAGTTACTACAAAATCTGGAAAAGTAGGTGAGCCAGAACTACAGCTAAATTATACGACTAGTATTCAACAGGTAATCCGAAAAATAGATGTTATGGATGCTGCGGAATATGCGCAGACCGCTATTGATGGGGCCCAGAATGGATGGATAGACAGTGGAGGAGACCCTAATGCCCCGAACACATTGGAAGCCAGGGGAAACTATAAATATACATGGCCTATTGAGCTAGAATCTCCGGAAAATTTAGCCAACACTGATTTTCAAAATTTAATTTTTAGGGCTGCCCCTATACATAAAATTGATTTGAGTTATTCGGGAGGGGATGAAAAATCAAATTATAGTATTTCTGGTGGATATATTAATCAGGAGGGTATCGTAATTACTTCAGATTATCAGAAGTATTCTTTAAATATGAATGTGGAAACTAGAATAAAAGATTGGTTGAACGTGGGTGCTATGTTGAATACTGTTTATGACCATGAAAATGAACCGTATCGAAGAATTGTAGAGTGGGCGGTACAATACCCGGCCATATATCCAATTTATGGTAATGATGGATATTTAGGAGGACCTTTAACGGTAGACGGATTTGAGAACTATTCAGCAATTTTATTCAGACCTAATAATGGCCATCCTTTATACCGTATTAATGATGATATCCAGCATCGTAGGTTCACTACAATGGGTAATTTTTTCACTGAATTTAAATTCAACGATTATCTAAGTTTTAAGACATCATTCAATGCATTTTATAAAAATGAAGGCAACACGGACTATAATGCCGGAGATCATAATTTAGGTGATTCGTTCAAAACGACCGCACGTTTCACAGTTGATAATAATAGAACATTAAGTTATACATGGGGCAACCTTTTGACTTTTGATAAAAAGATTAATGATCATAGTGTAAATATAATTGCCGGTTTTGAGTACAACCACCGTGATTATTATATGGATTTGGCAAGAAGACAAGGTTATGATAATGATAACATACATTCACTCTCTGCAGGACAAGATATAATTGAAGCCACCGACGCAGCCACGCAGACCAATTTGGTATCGGTATTGGGCAGAATTAATTACAATTATTTAAGCAAATATATTGTAGCCGCTTCTTATAGAAGAGATGGCTCTTCAAGATTTGGACCGAATACGAAATGGGGAAATTTCTATTCTTTTTCTGGTGCGTGGAGGGTTTCTGATGAAGACTTTATGAAATCGTTTAAAAATGTAAGTAGTTTGAAGTTGAAGGCAAGTTACGGCGTCACGGGTAATGATAATTTTGCCGACTATAGGTGGATCAGTAAGTTGACTCAAGCTAGAACTGCGATAGGAAACAGTCTTATAACCACTTATTATCCCTCGAACATTGAAAACCCTGATTTGGAATGGGAGGGCACGAAACAATCAAATTTTGGTCTGGATTTGGGGTTGTTTCAAAGCAGGTTAAACATAGGTGCAGATTTTTATCATTCGAAATCTGATAATCTTTTACTTGATATTCCAATACCCTCAACAAGTGGATATACCAGTGCTTTCACCAATAATGGAGAAGTAGAAAACCAGGGCCTTGAAGTTGATATTCAAACAATCAATGTTTCAAACGAAAAACTCACATGGAGTACGCAGTTGAACTATTCAATGAATAGAAGCGAAGTGACACAGCTTGGTAGAAATAATGCACCAATGATTTTTAGTCTTGGAACGGCTGGTGGGATGCAGAAAATCAATCAAATAGGGGAGCCTGTTTTTGGTTTTTATGGATATCAATATGACGGAGTCTATATGAATCAGTCAGAAATAGATGAGGACCCTTCGAGTCCGGCATCGGCATCTCCTGGAGACGGTCGTTACAAAGATGTGAATGGAGATGGAGTCCTTAATTCCGATGATCGTACGATAATTGGAAATGTCCAGCCCGATTTCACATGGGGCCTCACAAATAACTTTATAATGGGCAATTTTGATTTAAGCTTTTCATTTCAAGGTGTAGTCGGTGGGGAAATCTACGATGACAATGCGCATAGGTCATTGTTTTATCATGAAGGACGTAATTATTTAGAAGAAGTGAATGGTAGATGGCGTTCAGAGGAGGACCCTGGTGATGGATATCATTTTAAAGTTTCCGTAGATGTTGATGGCTTAGAAAAGACGGCATCAAGTTATTGGCTCAGCAATGGAACTTACTTAAGACTAAAAGATGTGACTATTGGGTTTAAGTTGCCGGAAAACATCATTTCTAATTTTGGGATTTCAAATGCCCGATTGTTTTTTAATGGGGTCAATTTGTTTACGATTTCGGATGCTCCGATTTTTGATCCCGAAAACTTCTTGAATGCAAATGTGACCAGTCCGCTTTATCGAGGTGTAGGTGGCTCTGCCTATCCATCTGCGAAGGTATATTCCTTAGGGCTTAATGTAAAATTCTAATAATAGCGCAATGAAATACATATATATAATTTTTTTGATAATTGGATTGCTTGTTGGTTCGGCATGTAGTAACAAACTTGATCTTTATCCAACTACCCAACAAACCGAAGGAACATTTTATCAAAATGAACAAGAAATTGA
This sequence comes from Kriegella aquimaris, assembly GCF_900103215.1. Taxonomy (GTDB): domain Bacteria; phylum Bacteroidota; class Bacteroidia; order Flavobacteriales; family Flavobacteriaceae; genus Kriegella; species Kriegella aquimaris. Next base: position 139,013 of record NZ_FNGV01000012.1, on the reverse strand, counting down.
ACAAACAGTTGATGAAATTTATCACCAGTTAGGGTTGGTTTATAATGCTAATGGATTACCTGATCTTTTCGGTGAGTTGTATTCAGATAATACTCAAATATTATTGCGAACGGGCGCAAATAATTTTGGAGAGCAAATTACCGATTATTTTTTGCAATCAGACAACGGCCTAATTCGTTCGGCTTGGGAATCGTGTTACGGTGCTATTGGTATTTGCAACAATGCCATTTATCAACTTGAAAATACATCGGTTAAAATTGAACCATCGAGAATAGACCAGTTAAAGGCCCAAGCCACTTTTGTTAGGGCATTACTATATTTTAACATGGTTAGGGCTTGGGGAGCTATTCCTTATATCGATACTAAGATAACACCGGAAGAATCCTATAGCTATCTTAGGGTGGAACCTGATGAAATATATCAAAACCTTATTCAAGACCTTAATTTTGCCAAAGAAAACCTACCAGAGTCTTATACGGGAAATGATATTGGACGAGTCACAAAATATGCCGCGTCAGCAGTTTTGGCGAAAGTTTATCTAACACAAGGCAATAGCTCTGCGGCAAAAACAGAACTCGAAATTATCATAAACAGCAACCGTTATTCTTTAGATGCTAATAACGATGGTACGGTTAACGAAGAAGACTATTTGTTTCTATTTAAATCTGATACTAAAAACAGTAAATCATCTATACTCGAAGTTCAATATTTATCGGGAGTCAATGCTAGTAACGCTAACCATCAAGTCAATTATACACCGTTCTTTTTCGATTTTCACCTTCCGGATCAAGATATCACTTTTCGAGGAAATGGCCATAACACACCCAGCGAAGATTTAGAAATCGAGTTTGAGGAGAATGATCCGCGTAAAGAAACTAGCATTTACCCTGGGTATGAGAACCTTTCAACGGGAGAGTTTGTTGACTATCCCTTTACCATGAAATTTTTTGATCCAGATTACGAGAACGAAGGACAGAATTTTGAAATTATCAGATATGCGGATATTCTACTTATGTATGCTGAGATTACCCAAGATGCTCAGTATCTGAATATGGTGCGTGAAAGGGTTGGAATGCCAACTTTTGGAGCGGTAGGTTACCCGTCTGGTGATTTTCCAACTCTTCCCTTGGCAATAGAGCATGAAAGGAGAATTGAACTTTGTTTTGAATTCCATCGGTTTTTCGATTTAGTCCGGACCAATAGGGCAGTTCAAGTAATGGAGTCAAAAGGGTATAGCATAAGTGAGAGTAAATTAGTATTTCCAATACCCTTGAACGAAATTGACATTAACCCTGAAATAACCCAAAATAACGGTTATAACTAAGAAAAGTTATTTTCCACTGAAATCTTCATTTCACATATAGATAACAATTATGTTAAATCGACACACTTCTATAAGGAATAGTATATGCCACGTAGCTCTTTTTACAACGTTCGTTGTTCTATTAACAAGCTGTAAGGAAATCAGAGCTACTAATATAAAAGTGGATAAACGACCAAATATTCTATTGTTAATGTCTGACAATCAATCTTGGAATCACCTTGGTTGCTACGGAAACAAGGTACTCAAAACGCCTGCAATTGATAAGGTAGCCAAGGAGGGTGTTCTTTTTACAAATGCCTATTGTGCGGCACCCTCTTGTTCGCCTGCTCGAGCGGCGATGCTAACGGGACAGCATATATGGAGGTTAAAGGAAGCTGCTAATCTATGGAGCAGTTTTCCCCAGGTAAAAGTCTACTCAAAATTATTGGAAGATTCGGGCTATACGGTCGGTACGGAAGGAAAAGGATGGGGCCCTGGCAATGCAACGGTAAATGGTTGGAAGCACAATCCTGGTGGGAAAAGGTTTGATTCTTTCACAGAATTTTATAATGGAATTGAAAATGGTAACCCATGGATGTATTGGTTCAGTAGTCGAAATCCGCATAGGCCTTATGATGCGAATAGTTTGAATAAACGAAACATAGCCTTGGGCGATATCGAGGTTCCTTTGTACCTTCCGGATAATGAAAATGTCAGGAAAGATATAATTGACTACTACCATGAAATTGAGTCGTTCGATAAAGAAGTAGCGTCATTTATTAAGCTGATGACAGAAACGGGGCAACTTGAGAATACGATAATAATAGTTTGTAGTGACAATGGATGGCAGATGCCCAGAGGCTTGGCCAATTTATATGATTTTGGAACCAGGGTGCCGCTTATTATTTCTTGGCCTGGTCGTTTTATGGGTAACAGAAAAGTAAACGATTTTACAAGTTTGAATGATTTGGCTCCTACCTTTTTAGAACTTGCGGGAATTGATATTCCCAAAGAAATGACCTCAAAAAGTTTACTAGACATCTTATCGTCAAAAAAGTCTGGCAGATTAGAAGAAGACAGGAATTTCGTGGTCACAGCTAGGGAAAGACATGCTTTTGTAAGACAGGGTGGTGTAGGTTATCCCGGGAGGGCTATACGTACAGACGATTATCTCTATATTAGAAATTATAGACCTGAAGAATGGCCCGCCGGTGAACCCCCGCTTTATGGTGACGTAGATGCCCATATGTTACAATATTCTTCGCCGACCAAGATATTTATGTTGTCAAACAAAGAGGATGCCCTTGTCAAACCATTCTTTGAAACGGCCTTTGGTAAACGGCCAAGTGACGAACTTTATGACTTAGCGAAAGATCCAAATCAATTAAATAACGTTGCGGGGGAATTAGAATATGAAGGAGTTGAGAACTATCTTTCAAAAAAACTCACTGATTATTTAGTAGCCACACTTGACCCAAGGGAGACAGAAGTCGGTTTTGATTGGGATGCCGTAGAATATTATAAAGAACTGGATAAGCATCCGAAGCCTAGCAAAGAAGCGATTATAGTTTTAGGTCTCGAGGAGGAGTATAATTATGTAATAGACTGAACTCAACCTAATGATTTCAAGACCTTTTTTGGTATTATTTCCGAAAATAGTTCTAACCGAAAAATGGTCAAACAGCATATTTGAGATTAACCGATGAAAATTTATTACATGAAAAGACTAAATATATCATTCGTATTATTCATTTTCGCTTCTCTGGTCTTTGGGTATACCCAAGGACAGAGCGGGACTGTAATGAATGAGGCACCCAATATCATAGTGTTCATGGCCGATGATGTCAGCTGGAACGACCTTGGCTGTTACGGAAATACGTTCGTCGACACTCCCAATATCGATAAATTGGCTGCCAACGGAATGGGGTTCGACAATGCCGTCTTGACGGCAAGCTCTTGCAGCCCCAGCCGAATAAGCATAATGACCGGGCGTTATCCACATAATACCGGGGCAGCGGAACTTCATACCGAGCCAAAGGTAGATTTCGGGTCGATCGCCTCTAGTTTAAAGGCCAATGGCTACTATACAGGTCAAGCGGGCAAGTGGCATATGGGCAGTTTGCTGCGTAAGGGATTCGATAAAATATATGAGAAGAAGGAAGACAATGGGGATGGAGGGGAGAACATGTGGGTCCCGTCTATCGAGAATAGGGACAAGAACAAGCCTTTTTTCTTTTGGTTCGCGGCTTACGATGCCCACAGGATCTGGGGCGAGAACAGTTTTTCCAATACCCACGAACCTTCACGGATCGGTGTTCCGCCAACCTTGGTAGATAACGACAGTACGCGTTATGACCTGGCGCAGTATTATGATGAGATTAAGCGATTCGACCACCATATCGGCAAGGTCGTGGAAACGTTAAAAGCACAGGGTGTCTATGAGAATACGCTGATATTCGTAATGGCCGACAACGGCCGCCCGTTCCCCAGGGACAAGACAAGGATGTACGACTCGGGAATGAAGACGCCCTTTATCGCGCATTGGCCCGCCCGTTCTTTAAAGGGTGCAAGCAATAGCTTGATCAGTAGCGTTGATCTCGCCCCCACGATCTTGGATGCCTGCGATGTGGCCGTGCCAAAGACTTTTCAGGGAAAAAGTTTTAAAAGACTCTTCGAAGATCCATCAAAGGAATTTAGAACCTATGCGTTTGCCGAGCACAATTGGCATGATCATGAGGCCCATGAGCGCATGGCGAGGACCAAAGATTTTATCTACATCCTTAATTCCAGGCCGCAGTTTCCGAACCAAGGCCCTGCCGACGCCCTTAACAGCCCTACTTTCAGGTCGCTGCAGGAGCAAAACAAAAACAACAGTTTGACAGGCGCACAGTACGACGTGTTCTTGGCACCCAGACCAGCCGAGGAACTATATTCTGTCAAGAACGATCCGTTGCAACTCGATAATATAATCGACCGTAAAGATTACGTAGCCGTTCAGAAGGAACTCAAACGGGAACTGCAAAATTGGATGGAGAAAACGGGAGACGAAATCCCCGGGAACTTAACAAAGGATTGGTACACTAGGGACGGAGGAAAAAAAATAGGGAAGAATTTTAATATCAGGGGAGAAATGCCGGGCGTTCAGAACGGGGGAGAGCGTAGAAATACAATTAATGGTTTTAACGATTAAAATAACATTCAATATGAAGAACTTTGGTATACTAATTCTTGGTCTATTCTGCTTATTCGGTTGCAATGATCAAAAGAAAGAAAGTGACCCGACAAAAATTGCCGTTGATCAGCGACCTAATATACTTTGGATAGTGGCCGAAGATTTAAGTCCGGTATTGCCATCGTTTGGAGACTCCACAGTCGTTACCCCCAATATCAGCCGTTTGGCCGCAGAGGGAGTTAGGTATACAAATGTATTTTCTCCATCTGGTGTCTGTGCGCCTAGTAGGGCCGCAATTGCCACGGGTATGTACCAGAACCATATAGGGGCGCAACACATGAGAACCAGGGGAAATGGAAAATTCTTGCCAGAAGTAATTCAACCTTATGGTGCAATGCCTCCCGCCGATATAAAGATGCACAGTGAACATTTAAGGCTTGAAGGTTATTACTGTTCCAATAACAGTAAAGAGGATTATCAATTTATGGCACCTGTCACAGCATGGGACGAAAGCAGTAAAAAAGCCCACTGGAGAAACCGTGGGCCGAATCAGCCATTCTTCTCGATATTCAATCTTGGGGTTACCCATGAATCACAGATATGGGCTAAAGCCAAAGATTCGCTGTGGGTGGATAAAGATTTAGATGTGCCCGTACCCCCCTATTTGCCGGACAATGAAATAGGGCGTACAGATGTCAGAAGAATGTATTCCAATGTTAAGGAAATGGACCATCAAGTAGGTGAAATACTGGCCCAGTTGGAAGAGGACGGCTTATTGGAAAATACGATTATATTCTGGTATGCCGACCATGGCGGACCCTTACCGCGGCAAAAGCGTCTTTTGTATGATTCGGGAATGAAATTGCCATTGGTAATACGATATCCGGAGAAGAAGAATGCGGGTACAATAGATGATCGTTTGATAAGTTTTGTAGATTTTAAGCCCACTTTGTTGTCTTTGGCGGGAATCCAACCGCCCGAAAATCTTGACGGTAGAGCCTTTGCTGGAGAATTCGAATCCAAGGACAGGAGAGAATATGTATATGGTGCAGCGGACCGGTTTGATAAACGATACGATATGATTCGGGCGGTTCGTGACAATCGCTATAAATATTTAAAAAATTTCCGCACGGAACAGGGCTATTATTTGCCCGTAGCCTATCGAGAGCAAATGCCTATTATGCAAGAATTACTTCGAATGCGGGATAATGGGGAGCTTAATAAAAATCAGGCACAATGGTTTCGGGACAAAAAGGCGCCCGAAGAATTATTCGATACTTGGAACGACCCCTACGAACTGAACAGTTTGGTAAGCAACCCCGAATTTAAAGAAAAATTGGAAGAACTGAGAAACGAATGTGAGCGCTGGATGACATCAATAGACGACAAAGGCTTAATGCCCGAAAAAGAATATGTAGCGTCAATTTGGCCCTCTGGAACCCAGCCTAAAACACAGGATCCCTTAATTGACGGGACAAATGATCGGATAGCAATTAGTTGTAAAACGGATGGGGCTTCCATTGGGTATCAAATTTTAAAGGATAAGGAAGAAGTCGGGAATGTGTGGCAGGTTTATAAAGAGCCTTTTTCTTTAAAAGAAAATGAACGTGTCACAGCCTTGGCCCATAGAATAGGATACCTACAAAGCAATCATGTTTCTTTCGGAAATGATTGAGTTTTAAACTTAAGGAATACTGTGGTTCAATTTCAAATAGAAATAATAGAATGAAAACAGAATACAATATACTTTTTGTGATTTTCATGGTGTGTTGGTATAGTTCTGCTCAAGAAATGGCTAGACCTAATATTCTTTGGATATCCGCGGAAGATATAAGTCCGGCTTTTGGGTGTTATGGTGATAAATATGCAACAACCCCATATATAGATGAGTTGGCAAAGAATGGATTAGTATTTACCAATGCATTTTCCACGGCCCCTATTTGTTCCCCTTCTCGCTCGGCATTGATTACTGGTTTATACGCCACTTCAGCAGGTACTCAAAATTTAAGGTCGGAGATAAATATCCCCGATTACCTAAAGACAATTCCAGAGATTTTAAGGGAGGAAGGATACTATTGCACAAACAATTCAAAAACTGACTATAATTTTGATCCTAAAGGACGTTGGAACGAGAACGGGAAAGAGGCCCATTGGAAGAATCGTCCAAGGCAAACTCCTTTTTTCAGCGTTTATAATTTTGGAGAAACTCATGAGGGAAATGGAAATAGTACAGATGATACTTTTACCAAGGAAGTAGTGAAAAAACATAATCCGCAAGAGGCTCAATTACCTGTTTATTTTCCTAAAACAGAAGAGTTCAAAAAGATATGGGCGAGATACTATGATTTGATAACGGTATTTGATAAGCGGGTGGGGAGCTTGGTTGCAGAACTTAAAGCTTCGGAAGAATTCGAGAATACAATAATATTTGTTTTTTCCGACCATGGTTTTGGTTTGCCTAGATACAAACGGTGGCTTTATAGCACTGGGCTACATGTTCCTTTGGTGATGCATATTCCTGAAAGATACAGAGATCAGTTTAGGATTGAAAATGGCACCAACAACCAGATGGTGAGTTTTATTGATTTTGCGCCCACGGTTCTTGAATTAGCAGGAATTGATGCTACGAGGTATATGCAAGGACAATCTGTTTTTTCCCCAGATAATCGAACCGACCATTTACTGGGGGCCCGCAGTAGGGCTGACGATGTCTATGATATTTCTAGGTCCATACGAACAAAAGATTTTATGTATATACGGAATTACATGCCCCATCTTCCGTATATACAGAATAGTCTCATATTTTCTGATAAAAAGAACAGTTTTGCTGAACTTTTGAGGTTAAAGTCCTTAGGGAAGCTAAACCCGGAAGCCGAAGAATTTTGGAATCCAAAAGCAACTGAAGAGCTGTATTATTTAAAAAATGATTTAGAAGAAGTAATAAATATCGCCAATAATCCAAAATACCAGGATGTATTGAAAAACATGAGGGAAAAACTCCATACTAAGATTTTGGAATCTAAGGATATCGGATTTTTACATGAATCCGAATATATGGAGAGGTCTAAGAATATAACGCCCTATGATTATGCTCAAAGCAAGAATTATCGCCTTAATGAAATTTATGAAGCCGCAGAACTGGTAGGTCGAAAAGAAGTCAGTAATGCGATATTATATGCTAAAGCAAGAGACAACGATAGTGGAGTGCGGTTTTGGGCTATAGTGGCTCTGCGTCAGCGTTTGTCTAATAATAAGGAACTAAAACAAATACTATTAAATGCTTTAGACGATTCTTCACCTGCAGTTGCATTGATAGCTGCCGAGACATTGTGTGCAATAAATATGGAAAATAGGGCACTTCCTGTAATCGAAAAATATCTTAAGGATGAGAGGCCAACGGTAGTACTTCAGGCCGCTATGACCGCAAGATTGATTGAAAGAAAAGCGAGCCCCTTGGTTAATGTTGTGGAGCATGAATTTGAGAAGTATAAAGGGGATGTATGGGGGAGATATAAAAATTGGTATTATCCTATGTTTATTGGTTTCGCATTTGACCAAATACTAATGAACTGTAGTGTTGAATAATTAATGGAATAATTCTTCTCTTTCTATAGGGTGTGATTTTCTTTTATCCGCTTATTAAGTTAATCTTTGGAATGTAACCCTAACTTGTTTTTAGGGAAGCTTAAAAACGAAATCCCTTTTTACGGCACTGAGGCTAATACAAAAGTAACAGTTCTAATCTTGAGAAAAAATATGATGCTGGGTTGCCGTAAAGTAGTCCCGGAATATTTGGTTTAAAACGGTGTTTTCATTACAAGATCGTATACCGAGCAACGGGAATACAGCTATGATACTTTTAGAAATTTCTTGTACCGAGCGCGATGCCGTATCATGAATTTGTTGGATCAATTCTTCGGAGAACGACTTTTCTTCGCTCAATAGCTGTTCTATTTCTTGAACATAAGTGTCAACTTGTTTGTTTGCGATGTTGACGATAGAGGTCAGGGTTGTCAGCTTACACTCATCTAAGCTATGGGAAGCCTCCTCGAGGTAGTGCTCTGCCATTCCGATGTAGTTGACCCACAGGGTTAAATCGGCAAATACCGAAAAATGGATTTTATAGACCAATTGGGGCAGGTAAAAGCGATTGTACAAAAAACTGTATTTATGGTCGACCACCACATTGTTCACGCTAAATGAACGCGTTGCCGTAGCTTTCATCCCCATAGTATCCCAATCGTCATAAATGGTCACCTGGTTTCGGGGAACAATAAAGGAACGGATCAGAGGATCCATATTTTCGTCTAGCAACGGCTCACCATTTTCCATAATTTTCGCATTTAAGGTGAAATGCGAAAGGTAGGGTGCCCCTGTGGCATATTTCCAAGTACCTGAAATCTTATAATTATTCCCTTGTTTTTCCGCGGTTCCGAAGGCCCCGCCACTACCTCCGAAACAAACGGGGCCTTGCTCATCGACAAAAATCTCTTGGGCGACCTCGGGCCGTAGGTTTCCTATAAAATAGTTGGCACCGCTACAGAGCGTGATCGTCCAACCTAGGCTTCCGTCGATCTTGGCCAAAGATTTAAGTGTATTCAGACCTTCGGGAAGGGTAGATTCAAGTCCTCCATACTTTTTGGGCACCCAAAGGTTCCAATAGTTGTGCTGCTCGATCCATTGCAAGGTTTCAACGGAGTAAAGGTCTTGGTTAAGACAGCGTTCCCTAACCGTCCGTATATCGTTAATTTGATTCATTTTTGACAATTTTCAACTGAACACCCTGCATCACTTTTAATTTGTGTAACTATGACCTCCTCCATATTTAGTTGCTGGTCATAACTAGGGAATCAGGGTTATTTTTATTCTTTTCGCTGTACTCGTGGAGTAGCCATTTCCCCCGAAAAGTTTTAGGCCCCAAAGCTATTATAATCCTCTTGTTAAAGAAATTAGTATCTGGAAAATTTGACGTTTTTTTTGTATCTTCTCTTCCATTATTTCAAATGCCTCCCCCAAGGTCTCCGGCAAGGAACGCCTTTTTACGTACATGCTTGGATTTTCCGTTTCGATTTTCAAGGGTATGCAATACATTATAAGTAATCAGCGTAAGAACAAAATAAATTTCTATGGCTTCAATATCACTTAAAGTAAACGGTAAGGTCTACCAGATCGAGGCAGAGGATGATATTCCATTATTATGGGCACTCCGTGATCATGTCGGCCTAGTGGGCACCAAGTATGGCTGTGGCATTGCTCAATGTGGCTCTTGCACAGTGCTTGTTGGCGGCGTGGCAACGCGTTCATGTATGATGCCCGCAAAGTCGTTGGGCGAAGCAGAAATTATCACCATCGAAGGCCTGGCCGAGAATGGGGGCAAGGCCCTACAAGATGCCTGGGTAGAGCACGATACGCCACAATGCGGTTACTGCCAAGCGGGGCAGATCATTTCGGCGGCAGGATTGCTGAAATCAAATCCCAATCCGACAGATGAAGAAATTGACACGGCCATGCGGGGAAATATCTGCCGTTGCGGGTCGTATGTACGAATCAAAGCGGCAATTAAGACGGCAATCAAGAAGGGAGGGGTTGTAGCATGACCAAGATAAATCTTAGCAGAAGGGGCTTTATAAAGGTTACAGGACTTGCAGGTAGCGGTCTTGTACTAGGTTTCCATTGGGCCGGATGTACGCCTGTTAGACCAGCGGAAGCGGCAAAGGTCGTACTTGAACCAAATGCATATATAAAAATTTTGTCCGATGGTATGGTAACACTCATGTCACCAGTTCCCGAGATAGGGCAGGGGATCAAGACCGCAATCCCTATGATCATAGCGGAAGAACTTGATGTAAGTTGGGACAACGTCATAATCGAACAGGCGCCGTTGGCACCTGATTTGTACGTAAGGCAAAGTGCGGGCGGTAGTCAGGCCGTTCGCCAATTGTGGACCACGGTTCGCACCGCAGGAGCTGCAGGCCGTAGGATGTTGATGGAAGCAGCTGCAAGGGAGTGGAAAGTGCCAGTAGCCGAATTAACGACGAGTGAAGGTATAATCAATCATGGGAAGAGTGGTAATTCCATAGGGTATGGAGACATTGCATCAAAAGCCAACGATATCGAGGTGCCCGAGGAAGTGACTTTGAAAGATCCCGGGAATTTCAAAATAATAGGAACATCCAAAAAGAATGTCGACGTCCGTGACATTGTGGAAGGAAAACCATTATTTGGAATGGACATGAAAAAAGAGGGTACTGTAATTGCAATGATCACACACCCTCCGGCCTTTGGAATGAAGCCAAAATCTGTAGATGACAGCGCTGCTAGGGCCATTCCCGGCATCAAGGATGTATTTACGATTACGGTCTTCCCTGAAGATATCGAAACACGCTGGTCGGGCAATAATGCGTTTCCTGAACTTGTCGTGGTTACCGGAGAAAGCACCTGGAACGTAATGAAGGCAAAAAAGGCGCTAAAGATCGAATGGGAAACGGTGACGCCCGGTGAAAACACGGAAGACCATATGAAACAGATGGAAAGCCAGATCAGCGGTAAAATGACAGCACCGGACAGGATAGATGGAGACCCGAAAGCGGCCTTTAGGAAAGCGGTAAAGGTAATTGAGCGTACGTATTCAGCACCTTTTTTACCACACAATACTATGGAGCCTATGAATTTTTATGCCCATGTCACTGGTGATAAAATAGAATTGGAAGGACCCACACAAACCCCCCAAAGGCTACGTGATATAACCGCTCAAATTATGGGTATTCCAGAAGAAAACATTACTGTCAATATCCTTCGCGCGGGTGGGGGATTCGGGCGTAGGTTATACGGGCATTATGGCGTAGAAGCGGCTGTGATCTCAAAGCGGATCAACGCTCCCGTCCATTTGATTTACACGCGTGAAGACGATATGACCCAAGGAACATACCGTCCCGATTATCGGGTCAGGTATAAAGCAGGTATTGATGCAAATAATAACCTCGTTGCCCTTACTGTTTCCGGTACAGGGACCAATGGAGGGCCAGTGGCGAGCAACCGTTTTCCTGCGGGTGCATTAGACCATTATGCAGCAAAAAATTACAGTTTGAAATCTAATATATCGACCGGTGCATGGAGGGCCCCACGGTCAAATTTCATTGCCGGGGCCGAACAATCGTTCCTTGATGAAGTGGCCGAGGCCTGTGGAAAGAATCCAATGGATTTTAGATTGGAATTGCTCGAAAGGGCCAAAAACGACCCAGTTGGTGAAAAGAATGATTACGACCCTGACCGCTTTATCGCACTGCTCAATTTGATCAAGGAAAAATGTGAATGGGGCAACAAAGTGGAAGGAGTACATCGGGGCATTTCAGCCTACTACTGTCACAACAGTTATATTGCACAGGTGATCGATATAGAAATGAAAGATAATAAACCAGTGATCAAAAAAGCATGGTGTGCGGTCGATTGCGGTATTGTTATCAATTTAGATGGAGCCAAAAACCAAGTTGAAGGCGGAATAATGGATGGCATTGGTCATGCCCTATACGGAAACATCACGTTTAAAGATGGGGTCGTCGATCAAAAGAATTTTGACACGTATCGTCTCATTCGGCACGGGGAAGGACCCGAAGCCGTAGAGACCTACTTTATTGATAACGACATCGACCCTACCGGATTAGGTGAGCCCGCCCTGCCACCCGTTGCCGGTGCATTGGCCAACGCCTTGTACAGGGCCACAGGGAAACGCCTCTACCATCAACCCTATATTCTTGAACTGGAAGGAAGGGAAATCAACTTGGGGTAATAAAACCAATACCAGAATAATTATACAGCGCCAATATTATCTATGGGCGCTGTTTTTTTGTGCTCCCTAACGATTTTGAAGAAAGCTTTAGTTTTTTTAATTATATTTTAGGAGTATAACTGCAATCATAAAAAATATCTCCAAAAGGTGTTATGTAAAAATATAGCTAGACGGCTGATTTCATAACGATATCGACAAATTTTGTTGACTGATACTCCTTTCGTAAATAAAATTCTATATTTCACCGATTTGTTAATTATTGGCAATAACTAAACATTTTTTTAATCTTGTTGCTTTAACAGTTTTACGATATTTAGGAATATAATAAACAACATTTTTTAATACAATTAAACGATGCGTTCCTACAATTGGAGATAAGTATCGGTTTGGAATTTCTAAGTTTATCCATATAGATTTTTGGGATACATGAGTTTTAATGTAAAACTTCAGTTTATATAAATATCGAGCAGTGGATTACAACAGATAATAAATAGAGGTTTGTATTTAGAAAAAAAGCGCAGATAAACTATGAAAAAAACTAATGGCAGAGTAAATGAGGGTAAGCTTGCGAGGCATGGTTTAAATACGCCCTGTCATTCACTTCCTTCTGTTAGTGATATCGAAGCGCAAAATATGCATATCCTGGGGATTCCCATTTCGAAATGAATCAGGGAGCCTACCCAGTAATAGAGAAGGAAGTCAAAAAGAGAGATATTGTTAAAGTAAAAATGGTTCAGGGAGGCGATCATGTGATTCGGTCGACAATACAATAGAGCACTAATTCAAAGAATACATTCCATCCATAAAAAATTAGAAGTTTTATGAAAACGCGAAGTCTATCCGCAATAAAAAACGCCCCCATTTTTTTAGGGGTTTTATTTACTATTTCCCTGCGAATCGCAGAAGTTATTGTCAAATAAATAAAAATCGATTTATGAGTAATATTTATAGAGTATTTCTTTCGCTTGTAATATTCTGTTGCGCGATGCAGGACGTGAATGGTCAAAATGAATTATGGTTTTCCGCTCCGGCAGAACGTTGGTTCGAGGCGCTACCCATTGGAAACGGCATGCAGGGAGCTATGGTTTATGGTGGAATAAAGGAAGAACAATTAGCACTTACTGAAAACACCTATTATTCGGGTGAGGTTTCGCAGAACATCCAAAAAGGTGCCTCGGGCTATATGCCGAAGATTCGAAAGGCTTTATTGTCAAATGACCACCAAACCGTGGAAACCCTTTCCAAGAATATTTTGGGAGAGAAGTCAAATTACGGCACCAATTTGCCCATGGCAAACCTTAAAATTGGTTTTGAACACGGTGAAAATGTAAAAGGTTATAAGCGTTCCTTAAGTCTAAATAATGCCGCAGTAAGGATTAATTATAATATAGGGAACGTTACGTATACTCGGGAATATTTGGCCTCCAACCCCGATGGTGTCATTGCCATCCGCTTTACAGCTAATAAAAAAGAAGCCTTGAATTTTACTTTGGAACTGGACGGTTACGAGCGCCCCTTGGAGGTTTCGAGCGATGGCAGCAATTTGTTTTTTACCTGTAAGGCGTGGGAAAAAAAACATAGTGATGGGCGAACGGGAGTAGATGGCCATGGTGCCATTTCGGTTACCGAAAACGATGGCACGACTTCCTATGAAAATGGAAAACTACTTATTTCCAAGGCTTCCAATGTTACCGTGGTGCCTACGATGGCCACTTCTTTTATGGGTAATGACTCCAAAAAGTACATTTCCGAAAAAATGGCCTTGGCGAAAAAGAAATCATTCCAACAGCTGAAAAAATCACATGAAGAAGATTACCGAAAACTTTTCCACAGGATGAGTTTTGCATTAGGCTCGGATTTACAAACGGAAGTGCCTACCGATGAGCGGGTGAAAAAAGTTGCCGCTGGCGGAACGGATACCGGACTCATTCCCCTAATGTATCAATATGCCCGTTATTTGACAATTGCGAGCAGTAGGGAAAATTCGGTTTTACCTAGCCACCTTCAAGGTATCTGGAATGACAACATCGCTTGCCAAATCGGCTGGACCTGCGATATGCACTTGGATGTGAATACCCAAATGAATTATTGGCTTACCGAGACCACGAACCTACAGGAATGCGCTACGCCCTTGTTTTCTTGGATCGAGAATACCTTGGTGCCTTCTGGTGAAAAAACTGCAAAAGGAGTGTATGGCGCAAATGGATGGGTAGCCCATACAGTATCTAATCCGTGGGGGTTTACGGCTCCCGGTTGGGATACGGGCTGGGGTCTACACCCGACCGGAGGGGCATGGGTTGCTTCGCATCTGTGGGATCACTATGCCTTTACGGGGGATGTTGCCTTCCTTAGAGATCGCGCTTATCCGGTTCTTAAAGGTAGTGCGGAGTTCTTTATGGATTATATGTTTCTTGATTCTGAAACCGGACATTGTATGACCGGGCCTTCCTATTCCCCCGAAAATAAATTTTTAATCGATGGCGAACGGTTCGCATTGGGCCGAATGCCGACTTCTGACCTTGTGGTAATTAGGAAAATACTAAAAACCTGTATCAAGAGCGCAAAAATTTTGGGAATCGATAAAGAATTCGCTGGCCGTTTAGAGAAGTATCTAGAGGAAATGCCTCCGTATCAGATTGGCTCCAAAGGGCAGCTTCAAGAATGGTATTTCGATTATGAAGAAGCGCTGCCCAACCATAGGCATATGACCCATTTGTTGGGTGTTTTTCCGTACGCTTCCATTACGCCCGAGGTTACACCTGAATTTGCCGATGCCGCTTGGAAATCGGTCTTGCTCCGAAAAACACCCAAAGAAAACTGGGAGGATACTGGTTGGGCCAGATCGATGCTTCTATTGAATTCCGCACGTTTATGGAAACCTGAGGCGGCCTATGAGAACTTGACCGATATGCTCAGATTACTTACGGAGGACAATTTGATGGTCATCCATCCACCAACTGCAGGGGCGCAATCCAATGTGTACGAACTGGACGGAAACACCGGAATGTGTGCAGGTGTGACCGAAATGCTTTTTCAATCGCATCTTACCGCGAAAGACATTAACGTTCAAAAATTGAAGAGCGCCGCCGATACGCCGATACTTCACTTGCTACCGGCCCTGCCCTCGGAATGGGCCGAAGGCGAAATAAAAGGGTTACTGGCTAGGGGAGGGTTTGAAGTGAATATTCGGTGGAAAGAAAATAAAAACATAGAGGCCAAAGTAACCTCCAAAACCGGCCGACCTGTGGTTTTACGATATCAAAATCAATTTATAGAATTGGATTTAAAACGTGGGGAATCCTACACTTGGAAACCGTAAAATGCATCTTTGTATCTAAGATAACACATGAAATTTAATAGAGTTTCCTAACCAAAAAGAAGAAATACTACCGTACACAGAACAAAATATTAGGAGTTAAAAAATTAAGTGGTTTAGAAATCTGAGTAAGGTGGGTTTGAGTATACTTGTGCCTTGCCTCTAATACGATTGGGGAAAATCTCTGATACCAGTACCCAAAAAACAGGAGCAAGAATAAGCACATAAATAGCTATTGCGTTAACGACCAAAACTACCAACAAAACCCTTGAAGTTTGAAAAAGTAGAACAGTACAGAATATCGTTTAAAAATGAAGTAACATCCTTCTTATCACAATCGGTGATGTTCACTATTTCGGGACGGTTTGTTTTGAGCCATTTGAGAAAATTCTTGATTTTGTTCTCATAGCCTCTTTTGGTCGTCGGGCTTTATATTTTTTCCTTGCGGGCAAATCGTATGCACTTTCGTATTCAAGGGCAACAAGTTCGTTAAAATTAGTCATAAAAAAACGGCTTAGCGAAAACTAAACCGTTGTTTTTAAATATTTTACTCTTAGTAGCGGGGACTGGACTCGAACCAGCGACCTTCGGGTTATGAGCTTGAAAAAATCCCGAATTTTTATGCTATTTATACCGTTATTCTAATTAATCGTGTACGAGAACGTGTACCCTGATTAGAAATAAATTTCACTCAAATATACATTAAAATTTTCACCATATTAAGTACTCTTTATTGTTGGGGTACATAACCCGTAAGCATGTTCACATTTGGTAAGTATAAGCCAAGCATTGAAGGATGCTCAATTGGATACACTTAATATTAGTATAGAAAATAGTTTTTCCCAATTTCTTTAAATTCGGACAGTTCTGGCTGCCATGAAGCAAAAATCTCATATGGGTGGGCATCTCCGTATATCATATCTTCTAATCGTTTTGTAGATATAAGTCTGTCCATAACCTTCTTGTTCCATTCCATTTGATCAGGATGAACTTTGTGAATTGCCCAAACCATTGCAATGCCTGCTTTATATGATTCGAAAAAATCTCGGTTTGTTATGTTGACATATATGCCTTTGCAGACTTCTCCTCCGAGATATGGGGTGCTGCCGTGAAAGCTCATTTTTTTCGGTGTGAATGTGACAGTATCAAATTGAACACCTTTTAGCTTTAGATTATTTAATAATTCTACGACTCGGTCATTATTAATCCAAGGAGCGCCAATATATTGAAAAGGTTTTTCAGTGCCTCTCCCGGCTGATATGTTAAGCCCCTCGAAAAGGCAAGTTCCAGTATAGGCAATCAACGATTCCAAAGAGGGAAGATTTGGTGATGGTTTAACCCATTTTAGCCCCGTCTGATCTAACCACATCGAACGCTTCCATCCCAACATTTCGATTACATGGAGCTTGGCTTTTTTTCTACCTCTGAGCATATTTTCTCCATTATAAAGATTAGCCAGTTCACCTATTGTCATACCATGAATGACAGGAATTTTACCAAAAGCACCAAATCCAAATAGGAATTGTTTACCTGTTAAAAAACCATCCATTTTCACCCCGGTAATGGGATTAGGTCTATCCAATACTACCACTTCAATATCGTTTTCAGCAGCAGCTTCCATTACGAAACCAAGAATATTGACATGTTCATAAAACCGTGCACCTACTTCTTGTATGTCAAATATTATGACTTGAACATCTTTTAGCATTTGGGGTGTTGGTTTATGATGCGATCCATAAAGTGAATATTTGGGGAGCCCGGTTTCCACATCTATATCTACTTCTTTGTCTTTTGGTATTGAATAATCGTTGGTCCGGATATTGAAATGCATTCCAAAAAGGGCGATCAGTTCAGAATGGGGGTAATTAAAAAGGCTGTCGGCGAGGTGTACTCCGTTTGACAGCCGCCCTGTATGATTTGAAACTAAGGCTAATTTTTTCCCTTTTATGAGATGGGCATATTCAGAAAATAATCTGTCAGCACCAACTTTGACCGGTCCTTTGGACGTTGAGAGGGAAGAAAGAGGTTCTTCCATTAAAAAATCGTGTGCAAATGTAGACGTGAAAATAAAGACTAATATAATAAGAAAAGCTTGGGTTTTCTTTTGTAAATATTGGATTGATTGGCCTGTAATTTGCATAGTGATATATTCTTTTAATTATTATTTAAACCTATTTTATATCTAAAGTAAGTTTATACCTTTTTTTCGGTATTCACTGAGGATTGAGTCTTTGGGGTCTAGTTCCGTTACTAAGGTATCTAGAGCGTGAATTTCGCAAATTTTGTATCGATTGGATGTATTGAGTTTTTCTGATATGGAGAGGGAGACAAATCGTTTGGAAGCATTGATCATGGCTCGTTTCATTTGAGCAATTTCCCAGTCAACTTCAGTAATTCCTTTTTCCAAATCAAGGTATCCGGCTCCTAAAAAACAAATATCTGCTTTAATATCATTCAATGTGTTAATGGCACTTCCCCCTACCGCTAATTGTGAATCCCATGACAACTTTCCGCCAATAAAATAAACCTCGTTACGTTTTGATTCCCTGCTAGTTAGTTCAATCGCCATGGGTAGGCTGGGGGTGAAAAAAGTCAAATCAAGTTTTTGGGGAAGTAATTTTGCAAATTCTAAATTGGTTGATCCTCCGCTTATCAATATTACATCACCATCTTTCAGTAGAGAAATTGCTTTTTGAGCAATAATGGACTTATTACCAAGGTCATAAATTTCCCTAGTTCGATCTGTATAAATGTTGAACCCATTGGACACCGCTCCTCCGTGGACTTTTCGCAGTTTCTTTGCTATGTCGAGTTCTTTGACGTCTCTACGGACTGTATCCATAGAAACATTTAAAATGTCGGCCAAATCTGTTAGTAAAACACGATTATGAATATGTACTTCATTAAGAATTATTTGATGTCGTTTTTTCTTTTCCAATGTTAGTTAGTTTTGAGCATGCGATAAAATAAAGCAAAAAAATCAATAATTGCATAAAAAAATTGCAAAAGGTTAAAATATGCTTAGTATCCTGCAATATATTATTGCATTATTTAAAATTATATTGATATGTTTGTTCAAAACCTTTCAAAAACGCACTATTATGAAAAGAACGTTTTACCTAATGCCAACTCTTCTGTTGGTGTTTTTTGCACAAATCCTTGCCGCTCAAAATCCCAGTGTGTCCGGGACTATAAAAGATGATGTTGGGGTTCCTCTTCCTGGAGCTAGTATCGTAGTTAAGGGCACCTCTACAGGTGTGGTCTCCGATTTTGACGGGAACTTCTCAATTAATGTTGAGGACAACGGAGTTTTGGTTGTCTCCTATTTGGGGTATTTAACTAAAGAAGTGACAGTAAACGGTCAATCAAATCTGGTAATCGATATGGTTCAAGATGCGGCTAGCTTGGAAGAAGTTGTGGTCGTAGGTTATGGTCAAGTCAAGAAAAGTGATTTAACAGGTTCTGTTTCTTCAATAAAGGGAGAAGATATCAGTCTACAAGCAGTGGGCAACCCTGTACAAGGACTTGCAGGGACTACAAGTGGTGTGCAGGTTCTTCAGGAATCGGGTCAGCCTGGGAGTAATCTGAGTGTTCTGATAAGAGGTGGAAATTCCCTACTCGGGGGAAACAGCCCTTTGTATGTTGTTGATGGCTTTCCGATTATCGGGGATATTAGCTCAATCAATCCAAATGATATTGTATCAATAGAAGTATTGAAAGATGCTTCTTCAACCGCCATATATGGATCCAGAGGAGCCAATGGTGTGATTATAGTTTCTACTAAAAGGGGTAAAGAAGGAAAGACAGTAATTGAATACAGTGGTTACACGGGATTTCAAAAAGTGAGTAAAACTATTGATATGTTAAATGCCAAAGAATTTGCAACACTTGCAAATCTTAGAGCTGCAAATGATGGTGACGCTGCCTTCTTCACCGATTCTGAAATAGCTTCATTTGGACAGGGTACCGATTGGCAGGATGAAGTTTTTCAAGAAGCTATAATACAAAACCATTCGGTAACCGTTTCAGGAGGGAATGATAAAACCTTATTTAATATTTCAGGTAATTATTTTAGTCAAGATGGGATAATTTTGAATTCAGGATATAAATATCTGCAATTAAGTACCAGTATCGAGCATAAAATTAATTCCAAGTGGAAAGTATCTTTAAGTAATATCATTAATAGGAGTAAAAGCAATAGTATTTTTAGTAATAATACCGAGAGGGGTGCCGGAGTTTTAAGTGGGGCATTGATTGCTCCTCCGACTGTACCTGTCTATGATAGTGAGGGTAATTATTCAAATGTCAGACAATACTCGTTTAGCCCTGATATTTTAGAACATCCAGTGGCTATGGCTTTGGAAAGAAAGCAGCTGGTGACTAAGAATTCATTACTGTTAAATTTAAACTTAGAAGGGAAATTAACGAAACACTTGGTTTTTAATACTTTTGTAGGGGCTCAACACGATAGTTCTAGGGGCGATAATTATTCCCCTTCGATTTTTCAACCCTCTGCAACTGGGTCGGCGTCCATATCCTATAGTGAATTAACAGACATAATTAACGAGAATCTCTTAACCTACACAAATGTGATAGGAGAGGATCATGATTTTAAGCTTTTAGGTGGAATCACCTCTCAAAAGACTACAAGTCAATCTCTAAATGCTAGTTCGACCGGGTTTCTTTCGGATGTTCTCGAGAATTACAGCCTTCAGTCAGGAAATACTCCAGGTACTCCACGTTCGGCAGATAGCGAATATTCTATTCTCTCTGGGTTGGGTAGATTGAATTACGGTTACAAGGGACGATATTTGTTTACAGCAAGTATGCGAGCTGATGGTTCTTCTGTTTTTGGTAAATCTAATAAATGGGGTTATTTCCCGTCTGCCGCAATTGCTTGGCGTGTGAGTGAAGAGGAATTTTTGAACAATAGTGATGATATCAGTAGTTTGAAATTGAGGGCAAGTTGGGGTAAGACAGGTAATACTGCTGTTTCTCCCTATCAGTCGCTATCAATTCTATCGAGTGTTCAGACAGTATTTGATGATAATTTGAATATAGGGTACGCACCAGGTAGCACGAGATCCAATCCTGATTTGAAATGGGAGACTACTGCCCAAGTCGACTTGGGGATTGATCTTGGACTGTTTAAAAATCGCTTGCTTTTTACTTTTGATTATTATATCAAAAAAACAGAAGATTTATTGGCTTCAATACCTGTTGTTTTGTCTTCTGGATATTCTACACAAGTCACTAATTTGGGTGATATGGAAAACAAAGGGTTTGAACTTTCTTTGAATTCTACGATTCTTGACGGGGCATTTAAATGGGATTTAGGGGGTAATTTCTCTGTAAATCGTAATGAGGTGCTTTCTTTGCCGGGAGGTGGAGATATTTTTGGCGTTGGCTTCACTGCTCTGCCAGCAATGAGCTTGGTGAGAGAAGGGTACCCAGTTGGTGTTTTTTATGGTTTGGTTGAGGATGGTCTTACCGATGATGGAGCAATTAACTATGTTGACACCGATGTTAACGGGGAGATCAATAGTCTAGACCGCCAAATTATTGGTGATCCTAATCCCGATTTTGTATTTGGCTTGAATTCTAGTTTGAATTACAAAAATTTTGGCTTAGACATTCTGATAAATGGAGTTCAGGGCAATGATATTTTAAATTATAATTTAGCCAATGTGGCGGATGGTTTTAGTTTTGGTATTAACCAGGTCAGTGATGTTTTGGGGAATTATTGGACACCGGAGAATCCTGACCCCAATGCTAAATATCCTAAAATCAGTAAGAATACCAGATATGAGGGATCTGACAGGTTCATTGAGGACGGTTCTTACGTTCAAATAAAAAATATCAAACTTTCTTACTCATTGAAAGGAGATGATTTTAAATTTTTGCCCTTTACAAATGCTCAGATATATGTAAATGCGCAGAACTTGGCAACATTTACTGATTATTCCTTTTATTCTCCGGCAACAAATACCCGAGGTGGAGGAATTTCAAAAGGTATTGATCAATTTGGATATCCCGATACCAGAACATTCATGCTTGGAATCCAAGCAAGTTTTTAAATTTTACCATTAACGTATAATAAACTGTCATGAGAAGAATACTATTATCAATACTAATTATACTTCCAATTGTATCGTGTAGTGATTTTTTGGAAGAAGTTCCTAACGATCGAATTTCAGAAGCAAACTTTTATCAAAATATGGACGATGCCATTGCTTCTGTAGATGCAATTTATTCGCCTATGAGAGATAACTTTAGATCTCTTTATATGTTGATGTTGGACATTCAGGCCGACTATGCTGATGGAAGGGGCTCCACTCAACCATTGGGCGCATACGAAGGGTTTGACCAAACAAATATCAACAGAGCGGAAACGATGTGGGGTCGGTTTTATCAAAGTATCAGAAATGCAAACATAGCCATTGAGCAGATTGATTTTATAGATATAGATGAAGCTAGTAAGAATGCCTTAATTGGGGAAGCCCGATTTCTTCGAGCCTACTGTTATTATCATATAGTGCGGCATTGGGATGGTGCTCCGTTGTATCTTGATACAGAAAACCTAGATACCAGTAAGAAAACTTCTGCTGAATTGTACGGGGCAATAATTTCTGATCTGGAAAATGGGGAAAGTTATTTACCTGCTTCTCCGACTCAATTCGGCCGCCCGACCAAGTGGTCGGCAAAGGCATTGCTTGCTGAAGTTTATTTGACAATTGGGGAATGGGGCTTGGCAAAAACAAAGGCCAAAGAGGTAATTGATTCCGGGGCATTTTCTTTGGTAGAGATAAGTGCTGCCGGAGATTTTAATAATATTTTTGGCCCCTCGGCAAATGGTACGAGTGAAGAGATATTCTATTTGAAATTTAATCATCAGGATGGTTGGGGTTGGCCAATGAATCTTCTATGGAGTGAAACAACATATTCTCCCTTTGGAAATTATGTTATCTATTCTGTTCCAGGACCATTTTTTGATAATTGGAATGATGATGATTTGCGGAAAGAATGGAATGTGTTTACCGAATACATCAATAGAGATACCGGAGAGTTAGAGACATTGCCTTCCTCAACACCAATACTTTGTAGCAAATTCAGAGACCCTGATTCCCCGGAGAGGGAAGGACATGCAAATGATTACCCTATTTTAAGATATGCCGATGTGCTGCTTATCTATGCTGAAGCAGCTGTTATGGACGAAAATTCAGTTTCTGATCTGGCCTTGGAATCTTTGAACAAGATTAAACGTAGGGGTTATGGGTACCCTTCAAATGCAATTTCTCCGGTTGATTTTCCGGCTAGTGGCTGGACACCCGATTCTTTTAGAGATGCAGTGTTGCAAGAGCGGGCATATGAGTTGTATATGGAAGG
Source organism: Kriegella aquimaris (assembly GCF_900103215.1). Taxonomy (GTDB): domain Bacteria; phylum Bacteroidota; class Bacteroidia; order Flavobacteriales; family Flavobacteriaceae; genus Kriegella; species Kriegella aquimaris. The sequence goes on along the minus strand of NZ_FNGV01000012.1, from coordinate 116,050 downwards.
CAAACGCTGGTTTGATCTTAAGCGCTCCGGCAAGGTAAAGGAGTTGATTCTAGCAAACACGGGTAAAACGGTTAGTGATGTGCATTTACTGTGGCCAATACCGCAACAAGAGATTGATACCAATCCAGAAATTGGACAGGAAGATCAAAACCCTGGCTATTAGTATTAAGATATAAAAATCCATTTGGGAAAATGGCGTATACTGTTTTCCCTAAATTGAAAAATGTCCACTAAGTTTTTGCGATTATAATGATAGGATAGTAATGTATTGTTGATTGTAGGAGCGTTAATGTAATTTCTAAAAAGGAATGCTCAAATAAATGAGGATGACAAATAATTTACTAGATGTACTCAATCAAAGAGCGGTCTTTATAGGTGTTGTATGCTCTTTCTTCTTTCAAACCATTATAACCAAGGCCCAAACCCACGCAGAAGTAAAATTGACGGAGGGTGGACCATCACTCATTATAGACGGAAAAACCTATCCGCCTTTCGCGTATATGTCATACCTGGGGGAGGAAAAATATTATAAAGAGGTCGCCGATGCAGGCATCCATATTTATAATATTCCTGCCTACCTTGCTGATAGGGGTATCAATTCAATTTCGGGTATAGGAGCTTTTCGAAAACCCATTTGGGTTGGCGAGAACGAGTATGATTTTTCCAGTGTAATTGACGATTTTGATAAAGTCATAGCAGCGGATCCGCATGCCAAAGTGATCGTGCGCCTCTATCTGGATCCACCATTGTGGTGGGAAAGATTGCACCCCGAAGCTTCGGCCCATTTGCCTGACGGAAGTACCTTTCGCCAGTGTTATTCTTCTGAAATATGGAAAGCCAAAACGGGCAAAGTGCTTGAAGATTTTATCGAATGGCTGCAAAAATCATCGTATAACACAAATCTCGCGGGAATACATGTGGCCAGCGGACTAACCGAGGAATGGTTTTATCATCCCAAACAATACCAAGATCAAAACCCTGTTCGATTACACGCTTTTAGGCAATGGTTAAAAGATAAATATAGGAACAATGGTGCCTTGCGAAAGGCATGGAACATGCCTTCAGTTACTTTTGAAAATGCCCAATTGTCCAATGTCGATGAACCGGTAATAAGAAAGGAATGGAGGAATCCCGACCAGGATCAAAATTATATTGATACATATCGCTTCCATGCAGAGGTCTTGGTCGATAATATTGCCTATTTCTGCAAAATCGTTAAAGAAAAAAGCAATGGTAATCTTTTAACGGGAGCCTTTTCTGGATACCATTATTATGTAGGGGATGCTAGGCGTGGACACGGTGCCCTCGCAAAGTTGTTGGATTGTCCGGATCTTGACTATCTGTCGAGTCCCAATGTCTATCATCGTGTGATAGGGGAGGACTGGCCGGCTATGGCGGCGATAAATTCAGTTCACCTCCATGGTAAATTATGGCTTACGGAAAACGATACCAGGACGTCCATAACCACCTTGTTAAAAGATCGTTCAAACGGCATAGCCCCTCCGGGGCAGTATGAGAGCGGGGTATGGCTAGGCCCAGAGGATATGGATACATCTGTATCGTTTTTGTGGAAAAATACCGCAAGAATGCTTGCTTATGGTTATGGTGGCTGGTGGTTCGATATGTGGGGAGGATGGTTCAGTCATCCTGAACTATTGAATGTTTTAGAGAAAACTCAACAATTATATACCAATTTCTCACTGTCACCGGGAATAAGGATGAAACCACAAATAGGGATAGTGGTGGATGAAGAAATTTCTTTTTGGGACCCAACTTATGGCCATCTTACTGAGAATATTTTATCCAACCGGTATCCATTGGCGAAAACAGGAACCTCTTATGATCTTTTTCTTCGAACAGATCTAGAAAGCATGCCAACATCCCAATATAAGGTAGTTTGGCTTATGGGCTTACTTGAGCTAAGTGCAAAGGAAAAATCTAGTATAAAAAAGTGGAACAAACAGGGTGTAACTGTATTGTGGACGAATGGTAAAGGAACCGAAATCTTTAGTCCAAATGCTGATGATTTTTTTATGGAAGGAAAACTTAAATGGTCTGCCCCGGAATTGGCAGGGATATGGGATAAAGCAGGTGTACATAGGTATATAGATACCGATGATGTATTCTATATAGGCCGAAACTGGATGGGTATCCATACCATTGAAGGCGGTGAACGAACCATCAATTTTCCATTTAACGCCCAAGTGATAGATCCATTGGAGAATAAAATATTATACGATTCCACCAGACAGTTCAATTTGACTTTGAAACCAAAATCAACGGTGCTTTTAAGAGTGAACCCTTTAGAAGACTAAAATATAATCTAAAACAAATAGTGATGAAAACAATCAAAAAATATTACTGTCTACTTGTGTGCTTCATCATGTTAGGATCCCTAGTCTCTTGTGGTTCCAACGATGTAGGAGAGGATTTGTCAATTGACAACGGTAAATTAAAATTAAGTTTTAGTACAGAAAATGGCTCGCTGGTTGATTTCCAGGATTTAATCCATGACTATGAATTTTTAGACGATACAGGGACATTGGAACTGCCTTGGGAGGTCAATTTTAATGAATCCCAAGATTCTTTAACGGCGGCTCCCGCAAATTTCACCTATTCAAAATCGGGACCTCTTAAAGTAATTTTAAAATGGAGCGGCTTTAAAGGAGAAACCCATAAGGATTTCGGTATTACGGCAGAAGTAACTCTGGATGAAGAAAAAGCGCTGTCGTATTGGAAAATATCCCTCGACGGAACTCATGGTAAGCAAATCAATAGTGTTGTATTTCCTAAAATATCAGGGTTAAAGAACATGGGAGAAGAAAAATTAGCGGTTCCCACATGGATGGGGCAAATTTTAGATGACCCCAGGGAATATCTTTCACAAAGCACCAAAGACGAAAAGAAAATGGCATGGGAATATCCTGGGCCTTTATCATTACAATGCTTGGCGTTATACAATCCAGATAAAGTAGGTCTCTATACTGCGGCCAATGATACCGAAACATTTAGAAAGAGCTTTTCGTTCACACTTGACAAGTCAAATAATTTGACGTACCGAATGTTGAACTATCCCTCCTTTGATAAAGAGGTCAACTTGTATGCACCCTCCTATGAAGGGGTAATCGGATCATTTAAGGGAGATTGGATTACGGCTGCCGAACAATATAGAGAATGGGGGGGCGCCCAGAAATGGTCATTGGAAAGCAGGTTTGAAAAGGGTTTGAATCCAAAATGGCTGGAAGAAACGGCCCTATGGGTGTGGAACAGGGGGTATTCGGAAAATGTTCTGGTACCAGCAGCTGATTTAAAGCAACGATTGGGGCTGCCTGTGAACGTTTTTTGGCATTGGTGGCACGGGTGCTCTTACGACGAAGGTTTCCCGGAATATTTGCCACCTCGTGAAGGGAAAGAATCTTTTGTGCAGGCGATGAAGACTGCCCGCGATAAGGATATTAACGCTATTGTTTATATGAATTCATTTCAATGGGGAAATTCTACCGAAAGTTGGAAAACCGAAAATGCTTCAGAATATGCCGTAAAAGATATTAATGGCAATATGAGAACCCATTCTTATAATATTTTTACAGGCAATTCTTTGACAAACATGTGTATGGCAACACAGTTTTGGCAAGATAAATATACATCTTTATCCGATGATGTGGTAAATACGTACGGGACGAGCGGGGTGTATATGGATCAAGCCTGTATGAATAGAGCTTGTTATGATAGCAACCACAATCATCCGCTTGGGGGAGGCAATTATTGGCTAAAGAACTTTGGAAAACTTACCAATCAAATTCGGTCTAAATTTTCTGAAGAGAAGCCATCTATTTTGGCAGGTGAAGGCGGTGCCGAAGGCTGGATGCCATATTTAAATGCCTTTCTAACACTGCAGGTCAGTAGAGAGAGATACGCAGGAGTAAGCCGATGGGAAACTATACCGTTCTTTCAGGCTGTTTATCATCAATATGCGATTACTTACGGTAATTATTCATCCTTAGTAACACCGCCCTATGACGCCCTTTGGCCCGAGGAATTTAGACCTGATAATTTAGAGCGGCCGTTAGATCCGAAATTCAATAAGCAGTTTCTGATGGAGCAGGCAAGGTCTTTTGTATGGGGTATGCAACCAACTATTTCAAATTACCATAGTTTTTTAGCTTCCAAACGAAAAGAGGAAATAGATTATTTAATGGATATAGCCCGTGTTAGATACAAAGGATTAAAATATATGCTTTATGGAAAATTCTTGAGGGCGCCTAAAATTAAAATTCCTGAAGAAGAATTGAATATTTCCAAACTATCAATATATGCTGGAAGAAAAGGGAAAGGTGTTACTGCGTATAAAAAGGAACACCCTTTAGTCTATGTAGGTGCTTGGAAGGCTGATGATGGGAATATTGGCATACCATTGGCTAGTATTAGTGAAAAAAGCATCGATTTAAATTTTACCATTAACAAGGAAGATTATAAACTTCCAAGCAAAGGAAAAGTTTTTATTACCAATAAAGAGGGTAGGGAATTACTGTTTGACTTTAGCGAAGGGGATATTCAAATAAATTATGAATTATCACCGAGGGAAGTAAGTTTTATTGAAGTTGTGCCTTCTTCATAATCCAACACAAAAATGACAGGTTTGAGAGAAGAGTGCTCGTGAACTATAGGAAGCTTTTTATTGCATGCATTACTTCTACCTAAAATTATACAGATGAAAAAGGTAATTACCGGTCTTGAAGTTTTGAAAGGGGAATATTCCCGTTTTAAAGGGAATGTGGCATTATTATGTCACAATGCTTCTGTTGATTCCAATTGTAAGCATGCTACCTTTATATTCAAAGAAGTATTCGGTGCCAGGTTCATAAAAATTTTTGGTCCGCAACATGGTTTTTCAACTGATGCGCAGGACAATATGATTGAGACGGACCACGCAATACATCCTTATTTTAAAATCCCGGTATACTCTCTTTACTCTGAGACGCGGGTGCCTACGGATGAAATGCTTGAAGATATAGACCATCTCTTTATAGACCTTCAAGACGTCGGTTGTAGAATGTATACATACATATATACACTTACACTTTTACTTGAAAAATGTAATGATAAGGATATTGAGATATTGGTGTTGGATCGTCCAAACCCTATAAATGGGGTAGATATTGAGGGAAATATTCTTGAACTTGATTTTGAGTCATTTATAGGCAGGCATCCCATACCGGTCAGACATGGTATGACAATTGGTGAGGTTGCCCTAATGCATCAAAAATATTGGGCCAGGGAAAAAGTTGATTTAAAAATCATCAAAATGAATGGATGGGAAAGGGAAATGACTTTTGTGGATACATACTTGCCATGGCTATTACCTTCTCCCAACCTTTCAAGAGCTGAAAGTGCTTTTACCTTTCCAGGAGCAGTTCTTTTTGAAGGAACTAACTTAAGTGAAGGTAGGGGTACTACGCAGCCTTTGGAAATAATAGGGCATCCGAACATTGAACCCTTCGGTTTTTATAATAATCATTTAAAGGAAGCTGTCAAGAGAAGTCGTCTCGAGGGGTTTGTTTTTAGGCCTATCACATTCCTTCCAACATTCCATAAATATAAGGATGTTGTGTGTGGTGGGTTTCAAATACATGTAACTGATAAGAAGAAAATAAAACCTTGGCGAGTTGGTCAACTGCTTCTGAGAGAGCTGTTTCATCATTTAAAAGATGATTTCGAATGGTTAAAACCACCTTATGAGTACAATCACAAGAATGAGCCAATAGATATTATCAACGGATCTGACAAATTAAGAAACTGGGTGCAAGAGAATGACGCTATAGAAATGCTTGATTCTTTTGAAAATTTAGAGGGATACAAAAATCAGCTCGATTCCATAAAAATTTACTAGTAATTATAATTAATAAAAAATAGTCGTTTGAATCCAATATTAGTGCTTTCTGCCATTGTGATTTACTTCGTTTTGCTAATGACGATATCCTATTTTACGTCAAAGGGTAGAAGTGATGAAACCTATTTTACAGGAGATCGACAATCTCCTTGGTTTTTGGTGGCATTCGGTATGGTTGGAGCCGGCCTGTCTGGTGTTACATTCGTTTCACTACCTGGTATGGTGGGGAATAACAATTTCTATTTTTATCAATTTATTCTAGGTAATGTAGTCGGTTACCTGTTCATTACATTTGTTTTGATACCACTTTATTATCGATTAAGATTAGTGTCGGTCTATTCTTATCTCCAAGAAAGGTTTGGAAACAAAACTTACAAAACAGGTTCGTTGTTTTTTTTAGTATCCCAATCTTTTGGTGCTGCATTACGATTATTGTTGGCAGCTAAAATTCTTCAATTTGCTCTTTTCGATAAATTTAATATTCCTTTTTTCTTAACAGTTATTATCATCTTATTATTGGTGTGGTTATATACCAACAAATCGGGTATAAAAACGATTGTATGGACAGATACCATGCAAACTACTTTTCTGATTCTGGGAGCTGTTATTACGATTTATACCATAATGTCTTCATTGAATCTCTCTGTCGGTCAGTCAGTTCAAGAAATAGTAAATCACAAATACTTTGAAATCTTCAATTGGGATGGCAAGTCAAGCAATAATTTTTACAAACAGTTTATTGCTGGTATTCTCGTAGCCATCGCTATGATCGGTTTAGATCAAAATATGATGCAAAAAACGCTAACCTGTAAAAACAAATGGGATGCGCAAAAGAATACACTGACCTATAGTTTGATCTTGGCCGTTACGCAGTTTCTTTTCATGGGTTTGGGAGTTTTGTTATATCTCTATGCTGAGAATAAAGGAATTTCTCTGCCCATCGGTGATAAGGGTCAATTTTTGGACACGGATACATTATTTCCTGATTTAGCATTGAACCATCTTGGCCTAATTGCTGGAATGTTTTTTTTATTAGGTATAATAGCCGCTTCCTTTTCAAGCGTAGATTCTGCATTGACCGCCCTTACTACATCGTTTACGTATGATTTCCTTGATATTTCGCATAAATCTAGTAAAGAGAAAAGAAAATTAAAAAATTGGGTCCTAGTAGGTTTTTCAGGTGTGATTTTTGTCATCATCATGTTGTTTTCAAACAGTAGGGGAGATGTGATTTCGCTCATATTCAAAGTAGCAGGTTATACTTATGGTCCGCTTTTAGGACTTTACTTATTCGGAATGTTTACCAAAATTGTAATCTGGGATAAATGGGTGCCGTTAATTTGCGTGATGGCCCCGATAGCAACCTATTTATTAAGTATGTTATTGACAAATAACTGGGGTTTTGATTTTGGATTTATAAATATTGCCGTGAATGGTTTACTAACGATAATGGGACTGTTAATTATTAAAAAGAAATGAAAAGATGCACAAAGTGAAACTTATAACGGAACAACCTTCCAAATATGACAACCTCGAAAAAATGAGTATCCGAGAATTATTAAATAACATTAATAAGGAGGACAAATCTGTTCCGCTAGCGATAGAAAAAGCAATACCCCAGATAGATGAATTCGTGAGTACTGCTGTTGTAAAAATGCAGGATGGTGGTAGGTTATTTTATATTGGGGCAGGTACAAGTGGTAGGTTAGGCGTGTTAGATGCTTCTGAATGCCCTCCTACTTTTGGAGTTTCCGATAATTGGATAATAGGATTGATTGCCGGGGGTGATAAAGCATTAAGAAAGGCTGTTGAAAATGCAGAGGACGATGTGAATCAGGCTTGGAAGGACTTAGAAGAATTTGATATTAACCATAAAGATGTGTTGTTAGGCATTGCCGCTTCCGGGACAACTCCCTATGTAATTGGCGGTTTAAAAGAAGCAAAGAGAAATAATGTAATCACAGGAAGTATATCCTGTAACGAAGGCAGTCCATTATCTTTCGAAGCGGATTATCCAATAGAATTAATAGTAGGTCCTGAGTTTGTTACCGGTAGTACTAGAATGAAGGCAGGTACGGCGCAAAAATTGGTTTTGAATATGATTTCAACGGCCGTGATGATAAAGTTGGGCAGGGTGATGGGGAATAAAATGGTAGATATGCAATTATCTAATAAGAAACTGGTTAATCGTGGAGTTAAAATGCTTGTGGACGAATTGAACATCGATGAAAAAATTGCATTGATACTATTGGAGAAACACAAAAGTGTTAGAAAGATATTAGAGGAACATAAGCTTAATCCTGAAGAGTAGGGATTAGTTTTTATAATTACGAACTTCATTTATTGAGATTTTAAAGAAAAATTATATAAATACACTATTCGTCTAAAAATAAATAAATATGAAGAAGACTATCAAATTGACCATGTTTGCAGCACCTTGTATGCTGTTATTATTTGTTTCGATATTGAGTTGCGGACAAGGGTCCAAAACCTCTAAAAAAGAAACAATTGTCGAGGAGAAGGGTATTGTAGTCGGTGCAAATCAAACCGAAGAATATTTAGAGCTTTTAAGAAATAAAAACGTAGCTGTAGTAGGGAATAATACATCAGTAATATTTAAAACTGGTAACGGAGGAGAGCGCTATACACATCTCGTTGATTCGCTTATGTCAAGTGGTATTAATATATCCAAGGTTTTTGCTCCAGAACATGGTTTTAGAGGTGATGCCGATGCCGGGGAAAAAATTAAGGATTCAAAGGACAGTCAAACGAATATATCAGTGGTTTCTCTTTATGGTAGCAATTATAAGCCGTCTGCAGATCAGTTAGACGGTATTGACATAGTTGTTTTTGATATACAAGATGTCGGGGCGCGTTTTTATACCTATTTATCGACAATGCATTATGTTATGGAAGCCTGCGCAGAAAATGATATACCTGTTATTGTTTTGGATAGGCCTAATCCCAATGGCCATTATATTGATGGACCAATGGTGGAAAATGGGAATGAAAGTTTTGTCAGTTTACACCCTGTACCTATTGTTTATGGAATGACCATCGGGGAGTATGCAAAAATGATTAATGGTGAGAAGTGGCTTAAAAATGGGGTACAATGTGATTTAACGGTTGTGCCTTTGGAAAATTACACCCATAATACTGCTTATAGCCTTCCTTTGAGACCCTCTCCGAACTTGCCAAATGATAAATCCATAAACTTATATCCCAGTTTATGTTTGTTTGAAGGTACTGATGTCAACAGTGGTAGGGGGACAGAGAAGCAGTTTCAAATTTTTGGCTCACCATTTCTTCCTCAAGCTTCATATGACCACACTTTTGTGCCTGAACCCAATTTCGGAGCCAAAACTCCTAAGCATTTAGGGGAAGAATGTTATGGACTTGATTTGTCAAAAACACAAGACTTGGATAGCTTGAACTTTTCATGGCTTTTAGATGCCTATAACTTAACGACCAACAAGGAAAACTTCTTTAAACGATATAAGCATTTTGACAGGTTGGCCGGTTCAGAAAAGCTAAGAGAACAAATTGAGCAGGGAAAAACTCTCGCAGAAATTAAAGCAACTTGGAAAAGTGGGTTAGACGAATTCAAGAATGTACGCAAGAAATATTTGATCTATGAATAAACTTTCATATCATGAAAAATTCTGATTTTGTTTGAATTGTAATGAATTGCTTTGGACACGCTGACATTTGCTATCCTATTGAAGCTAAATAAAATGCTCATATATGATTAAAGCAGTCTTAATTATTTTAGGCCTAGTTAGTATTTCTTTGATGGGGAGTACTAAGGAAAAATGTTTCGTGACCTATCAAAAGAATGGTTTTAAAGGACATGAAAAATTCATAGTTTATGTCAGGGATGAGGTGAACCCTATTTACTATTATGGTTTCGAGATTTCTCATGAAGTAGACACCTCACTATTGATTAATACTAATCAATATCGACTTCAAAAAGCCAGTATATATGAGTTTGATGGTCGAGGGATGCGTTTAACTGGTCTGGAAGCACTGGCCACTGGGGAATCGGAATTCGTTTATAAAACTTTAGACGCAATAGACTTTACAGGAGGTTGGCATGGTGATGAAAGGTTGACTGAAGTCGATTTTTTTATAGACGGCCGGGCATTGTCTGAAATAGAATTGTCTAAGGGCTTTTCTTTAAAGCCCTGTACCGAATTTAGCTATGAGCAAAAATCATTAACCTATGTGACCAAAAAGAATGGACAAACGGATTATATTAATGATGAAGTTGAGGGAGTGCATTCGAAAACATCAACTTTTAGGAATAGTGGCTACAAAACCACAAATCGAATTATTTGGCAAAAACAAAGTTGTATTGCTATTGGCTATATGTCCATATCCTCGATAGCCACCGATATGGGTGAGTTTTGCCAATCAGATATTTCAAAGAAATATAAATTGGATCGATTATCCGGAAGGAAAATAAACGATAAGAATAGCACGATTTATATTTGGAATGAGACCAACGGCACTTCTGCAATAGTTACTAGTGAATTTAGTATTAACAACGACTCGGCAATTCAGTTCGTTTGGGACGTGCCGAATTACAATAAATATTATCGAAATGTTGTCTATGAAAACTCTATTTCGGTTAATAAGGGGAATGAATGGAAAAGTGTTACTAATGTTTTGTTTAATATGGAAAAAAAGTAGCAGTTCGCAGTACCAACTTAGGGACTATCTCCTACAGTGTGTAAGATTGTTTAATTCAAAGTCCCCCTTCCGTAGTTGTCATTTGTTATCATTTCTCTCTAATGCCAACTTCATCTACTCTTGAGATTGCTGTTTTGTCTTTTAGCCTTCTTGAAAACCTATTCAAGGACTCTTTAAAAATGGATTTGTTATTGTAAATATCTTCAAATTCGACTATGACACTCACTTGCGATAAAAAAGTACGGAGATTAAATAAAAATTCCTTCTCACTAGCACTAACTCCTGATTTAAGTTTTTTTTGCAACAAAGTAATCTCATCAGTCGATTGAAGAATTTCCTTATTGTTTCGGACATAGAAAGTGTTCCAGTATTCAAATTTGAGATCATCATTCATGAGATTTACAATCGACTCTGATTTTTTATTACCCGATATAAATTCAATAGAGTTAATTATAAGTGGACCATTTCCCTTATTTATAAATTTTATATAAATATCTATTTCATAATCTCCAGTTTCAATCATCGGTAGAGGCTTGAGCGATTTCTCGTTGTGTAGTTTCTGTAGTTTTATTGACGATTTTGTGTACAATAAAGCAATTAAACTAATTATAACGGCTATGGCTCCAATAATTAAATTATAGTCTATTTCCATTTATCCTAAGATTACTTTTTTAAAGATTGAAGAATATTCTGTAAAATTAGCATCCAGGATGCAGTTATGGTCTCCATACTTCAAAAGGTGATACCTTGTCTTTTCTCCATTGTATCTATTATTGAGTATGTTGAATTGTTTGGCTGAATTAGGGAATCTAGCGTCCGTATTGTAAAATAACAATATTTGCCCGGCAAAACTATTAAGCTTAGCTTCATTGTTATAGAATTCATTTAAACCAAGGGTTAGTTCATTTGTATTTATAAAACTATGTCCACCGTGAATCATTTGATCTTCTACAATGACTCTTTTTATCCATGCAACAGTATCAAGGATTCCATTCTCAATTATCATTGTTTTCGCCTGAATTTTGCTTGCAAGCTCTATGGCGGGTAATGACCCAAAAGACCTACCGAACACTATTGTCTTTTGGTTTTTGAGAATGTCTATTTCTTGAAAATATTGGAGATCTTCAAGTAAATTGATTAAATCTTGATTGCCCTGTCTAGTTCCAAAGCCTCTATATTCATATATTATATAATTAGACTTGATTATTTCAAACAAATTTTTATACGCATTCCAAAACTCATATGCGGATTCACCATTTCCATGAAAGCAGATAATTGTCTTATCGGAACCATTATCCTGAAATAGAAATTCTAATTGTTTATCTCTTATTACTTTAAATCCATCTGGGCAGCTCTGGTCCGTCGAAGGAAAAAAAATCAAAGAGGATACATCAGTAAGACTTTTCATGCTTTGTACGATAGGGTTGATTTTTAAAGGCTTATAATAATCCTTTGTAAGATTAGTTGACTTCCTTCCGGCAAACCGGACAGCTTAAAATTAGAATTTTTCAACTATAAATTTTAATAGCTAGATAAAAAAAACCATTCCAAAATCTCTACGCCACAATTATCCTTTAAAATCCCATCATCCAAAACATTTAATTTGCCGATAGCACATTGTTGGTCTTCATCTCCTTCAAAAGGAATAAATTCCGGTTTTCTTGTCCAAAGTGAAGGATAAAGTAATAGTGCTCGGTAGGAATTCCAATATCTATTGTAAACGAACATTTGGCGCAAATCATTGGCAGACGGTTTACCGACTCCTATATTTTTCCATTTTGTATCAATAACATATGTTTTGTCCGATTTCCGTATTACGATATCAGGTCTGATTTTTATGCCGTTCCAAAAGGATTTTGATTCCTGGCCTTTGACTAACAAGCCTTCCATGTGGACAGTTTTGAGCTTTGATAAAACATACTCTTCCCATAAATCATTCATGTCAAAAAGCAAGGCGAGCATCTTTTCCTTTCCACTGGATATGTTCGGGGCAAAATTCAATATAATGAGGCGTGCAATTTCCAGGGCCGTTTTGTACGGTTGGGTCTTTCTGTTGACGGTCAGCTTCTTAAAAGTATTGGCATTCACAGTAACCTGGGAAACTGCTGGAAAATCGGCCTGAACCCGTTTACATTTTGAATAGAGGTACGTTCCCGCTGAAAACTGACCGATAATATCCATTGCCAAGGATAAAATTTGATGGATTTGATGGTCATGATCGTAAATCTGATGTGAGGTATGGAAACGTTCTTTGTGGATCAGATTTTGGTTTATATGGGCTGCAAACTCCAATTTGCCTTTTAAGGCCTTGACATTACCTATTTTGGTACGATATTGTTTTATTAAACCTTGTCGAACCAATAACTGTATCTCGTTTAGAAACCATTCGAAATAAATGTCCAACAAATGAATTTGCTGTTTATTCACATTGGCCTGGCCCACTTTATTGACTTTTAATCGCTTTGTAGCACGTAGCATATTAATCAATACTTTTTGCCATAATTCTTCATCCGAAGAACCTCCGTCTATTTTTGGTAAAATCTCGATTGTCAATCCGTCTAACTTAATGACGCCGACATATTGAGAGAATTTAATTCCTCTATGCAGTAAGGTGAAATATTGATTGTTATGAAGTTGATTCAGCTTCGCTAGGGCGTTAAAGTGTTTTTCCTCAAACTTAACGTCATTATACTGACGACCATAGTATAGTGTGCTATGCTCAAAAACTTGCAATATGCAATTGCGCTTACTCATTTGAAATGCCAAGTAACAATTTTATTGCTTTTTCTATATCAACAATTGGAGAAATGAGATTGTAGATTATATCTGTCTCGGGTACTTCTATATTTTTGAATTGTGCGAACTCAACTTTTTTAGAGTCTTTTACCTCGACAAAACCCTCACCCAAAACCAATGCAATTTTTTCATAGTCGTTATAAAAGTACTCTTGCAACAAGGGAATAATATTGTTTTTAAAAACATTTGCAAGCGCTTTCGTATCGCCACTCTTTAATTTTATAAAGTATGAATGGCCAATGGTATGATCTCTATCCAATAGAGCTTCTATGCGAGCGTTTATCGTTTCCAATACTTGCATTAAATTGAAACCATCATAGCTTATATGCTCCAATAAACCTGGTTTCGGCAGTACCTCCTCGAACACAAATCGTCTTCTTAAAGCGGTATCAAGGGCTTCAACACTTCTATCGGCCGTGTTCATGGTGCCGATAATATGAATGTTCGGGGGTACACCGAACGGTAGTTTGCTATATGGCAGTTGTACTTGGAGTGCTTCCGGTTTTCCTAAACGTTTGTCAGTTTCTAAGAGGGTAATTAGTTCACCGAAAATTTGTGAGACATTGCCTCGGTTTATTTCATCGATAATCATAACAAAGGATTCTCCGTTTCTATCCTTGTAATCTTGATTCTTGAGGGCCCTTACCACCTCTATTTTTTCTTCGAAGGTGTAGTTCCTTTCCTCATTTTTTGGCGATTTAGAAAGTTGTTTCTTATTTCGAATTGCATTTAGAACCGCCCAAAAGGTAGTAGAATTGCTACCTCCAATTATTGATCTGAACTGGTCGTTAATATTGTTAAGCTCGTTTAAATCGGTAATGGCTTTTTGTAGTTTAGAGGCTCTGTCTTTGGAAACTGTATATGTTCTAGAGCCACCGTGATGCTTCACAATAATATTCCCGTTTTGGGAAATACTATCGACAATCACTTTGCCGCCAGTTTTTGTATCCAATTCAACGATTTCCTGGGTAGCCAATTTTTCTTCCAGTTCTTGAACAAAATTGTCAAAGGCCAGCGAAAAATCAAGTACGTTTTCAATTTCTTGCGATTCGTTTTGTTTTACCATTGCGAAAGAGGCATTGATGCATAATCTAGCGAAAATACCTTCCTCAATACGATAAACAACGGGATCTCCTTCTTTTTCAGGGACAACTGGTTTAATGCCTTCGATAAAGTCCTCATAGGCCATGCTCTGATGAAACGTGGTAAAAATAATTCGGCCTTCATTAACTTTGTTTTCGAACAAGTTTTTGACATCTGCTCGTTCAAGGTAATCAACCGACTCACCTAAAAGTTCCAATGATCTATTTATTGTTTTATAGGTCTTACCAGTACCTGGGGGACCATATAAAATTTGATTAAGCGGAAAGTCCATTGCCTTTGTAACGTCTTTGTTTTCCATAATACCGAATAAGCGTTCATAATAGTTATCGTAATCAGGGTGTTCTGATTTATAGTTGGTAACATTTGTAAGCGTTTTCAATACTAAATTCAATTCTCCGGTATCCCAACTTCCTTTCTTTTTCCAATTTACTTTTCGACGACTTTTGTAATTCTCGTCATTTTCTTCGTAATAATAATCTGATGCGATTTCTCCGTAACCTAAAAGCTTCGAGGTTCCCTTTTTAACAAATACAATGTCTCCAATATTCATTTCGGACATAAACTCGTAGTTTGCTGTAGCATCATTCTTTTTTGAACTATCTGTCTGGAACAAATTTTGGAGAGCCTTGACCATTTCTTTCTTTGAACTGTATTTTGTCAAATCTCCTAGGTCATCCCAGCCCAATGCCATCATTTTATTGGCATAAAAATTTTCCCATTCCTTCGAATTTTCTCCTGGCGCATATAACCAATAGCTTGGCTCTTTCGATGCGTAAGCGAAAATTGAATAAATAAAATCTTGAGTCAAGATGTTATTATCATCTTCCCTATAAGAATCGGCTGTTAATCTATTTTGATGAAGTTTAATTAATTCTTGGTCGCTGGATATAATTTGCTTTACTTGTTGGTTAATACTATTGTTAATCAATATTTGTTTTACTACTTGCCCGGCCTTTGGGGGCTCTAGTTCGAATTCTTCACAAAACCTTTTAAGTACACTGTGTTTGAACAAGGAATATTTAGCAGGGTACTTAAAACCAAGCAATATACTTATAGCTCTTGCATCTTGGTAATGCATCTTATCATCCCTTCCCGATGACTTGTTATAGTCAACGAGTAAACGGTCCATCACCGAAATATACTCTGGAATTCGCTGTTCTATGTCCTTGTCTTCATCTAGCAAGTTCTTTAAGGCTCCAACCACTGCGTTCTGATTGATCAAGGCAAATTCTTTAAGGGTATTTATTGGCAGGAAATGACTTCCGGCCCACAAATTTTCATTTCCCGGAAAAGAAGCTTCCAACATCGCCACAAAATCATCCGCTTCTGGATTCCAATGCTTTTGAAAGTTTTGTATGGCCTCCCATTTGTATATTTCATCGTACTCCCCTGAGCTCGTAATTAATTCTTTATATTTTTTTATGTAGGGTTGTAATGCTTTTTTTAAATCCATATTGTAAACACCACTTTCAAAATCAAACCCTTCTAAAAACTTGAAATAATTTTCCTTTCCTAAAATAGCAATGGGAATACCTTTACTATGCTTTCTATCATAATCGTAAAAACCTTTGTTCTTTAAGCGTTCTTTTTTAGCGTTTTTAGATTTTATATAATTGATCAATCCCTTGTAATTTTCCGCATCGACTAAAAACAGATCTCTCTCTGGAAAAAATTCATTTATTTCATCTAACCTTGAGATTACCGAATCAACAGTTTTACCTAAATATGATTTATATGATATGGGGGCTTTTTTAAGTAACCATTTAGCGAATTCTTGTTTCATATTCAATTTTTGCACTGCTAGATTTTTAGGAACTATGTCAAAACCATTTTTTTTAAATGCCTTAAAGCAGTCTGTATCGACTCCCCCTGCAAAATAACGCTCAATTTTCCTGCCGACGGCGTGAAAGTTGGCATAAGCCATAATAGCTTTTGGTGGAAAAGTATCCCCTTCATAAATTAAGTCGTATGTAGATGATGGGCCAAAGCCATTGGGTAGGCCTCTTTCATTGTAATCGAGAATTCCTTTTATGATGTGATTCTTATTGACTTTTTCAAACATAATATTGTTACTTGTTAGAATGAAGGCATGCCCCTTTTCGTACAGCGGTTATAACATACATAAATTGTTTTTACTTTAGAATCGTGTTGTTCCAAAATTCTTAATAATACTCCTTAATATAGGCATAGGCCCTATCAAATAATGTCTGGTCCTTGATTTTATATTTGGCCCAAAGAATCTTTCTGAGTGAGCTTTGTACTTCACGTTCCCCCTGATTGGATTGTTGCCAACCAGGAAAGCTTACCATTCGAACAATGGTATCAATATCAGTGACAATTCTTTCGACAACGGCAGGCGTCTTATCTGTTTTTAATTCCAGAAACAATTCGGTCAATGCAGCTTGGGGTGTTTTTTCCTGAACGAGGTCTGCCAATTCTTTTTCTGCTTGGACCGTTTCCTTGGCCAGTTTACAGAGTTCTTTGACAAACTCAATGGAACTTATTAAACCTTGTTCCGCTTTATCCCGCAATTCTTCCAAGCGCTCACTCAACTTTTTGAATTTTGGGTTGCCAGCATGCTTTTTAAATCTCTTTACTAAAATTTTTTCCAGCTTTTTTGCATTCTTAGGGTCTGGATTATTGAATATTCCCTCTATTACATCGGCATCCAAAATAAACTCATCTAATTGGTGTACGTTGCCAACGTGAATGTTTTCGTGTATCAATTTGGTAGTTTGCGCTCCAAGAGAAAACCAAAGTAGTTTTCCTAGATTATCACTTGCTGGTCTTACAGATTCGAAAACTTGGGAAAGCCATTTGTAATCTTCATTATAAATATCCAGTATATTATCTGGAGATAAGGATTCCCAAAGTTTGGACAGGTACTTATAATCTTTGGCAAAGGCATCTTTCTTTTCATCGGTGTTAATCGCATTCTGAGCTGCTTCCAAACCTTCAAAACCAGATAGGGTTCTATCAGTTTCTTTAAAATGGCTAAGCGCTTCAAGCATGGCCTTAGGTAGTTTTTCCCTTAAATTTGATAAATTGGTTATAACTGTTTTCACACTTTCTTCATCAAATTGCAGTGCTTTGGCCGCATCATCAAATACTCCGAAATAATCTACAATTCTACCAAATGACTTGCTGGGAAATAGACGATTAGTACGACAAATGGCTTGTAAAAGCGTATGGTCTTTTAAAGATTTGTCTAAATACATGGTCTGTAAGATCGGAGCATCGAATCCCGTAAGTAGTTTGGCGGTAACTATAATAAACTTTAAATCGGATTGTGGGTCATTGAATTCATCCACCATTTTTTCTTGTTGGCCCTTGTCCATTCCCCACTTCTGCTTGAATTCTAATGCATCATTGGCAGAAGTGGAAATAACCACCCTACTGGCTTCCGTTGAAAAATAGTTGTCCAATTCTTCCTTGTATTGAACGCAGGCATAACGGTCCGGGGTTACAATCATTGCTTTAAAACCATGCGGATTGACCTTTTCTTTAAAATGGATTGCGATATCGGCTACTATTTTGGAAACACGTTCAGGCGATTTTAAAAAGGCCGCCATTTTTGCCGATTTCTTGTTCAAAGCATCCGCCTCCTCATCAGTTAGGGCCGTACTTTCTTTAAACTCCTTGAATGCCTTATCTATGTTTTCCTTGTCAACATGCACATCTAACAATCTAGGTTCAAAATGCAACGGCAAGGTTGCGTCGTCCCTAATAGAATCTTGGAAGGTATAACGAGACATGTAACCGCCGGTATCATCTTCTGAACCAAAGGCCCAAAAGGTATTTTTGTCAGCCTTGTTCACCGGAGTGCCCGTAAGACCAAAAAGGAATGCATTGGGTAAGGCTGCGCGCATTTGTCTCCCCAGATCACCTTCTTGAGTCCTGTGTGCTTCATCTACTAGAACTATGATGTTCTCGCGTGTGTTCATATTGGGCTTGGCATCACGAAACTTAAATATCATGGATACGATAATCTTTCGAGTATCTCTTTCCAACATGCCCTGTAGTTCCTTGATGCTATCGGTAGTTTCTACATTGGCAATATCTGCAGCATTAAAAGTCCCTGATATTTGGGTGTCCAAATCAGTACGGTCTACGAGTATGATTACCGTTGGACTTTTGAGTTCCGGATCCCGCCTTAGTTTTTGCGCGGCAAACACCATTAAGAATGATTTTCCCGATCCTTGAAAGTGCCAGATCAACCCTTTCTTAATACGTCCTTCCTTTACGCGTTCTACAATTTTATTGGCCCCTTCATATTGTTGAAAACGGGGAATTATCTTTATTCTGCGCTTCTTTTTATCTGTAGAGAATAATGAAAAATTCCGTAGAATATCCAACAATCGAACTGGGTTTAGTAAATGCGATAATTCTTTCCCAATTTCTCCCAGGCCCAGTCTTTTGGATAGTGCGTCCTCATCATTTTCCAACCGCCAGGGCGCCCAATATTCTAACGGACATCTTATAGCACCGTAATACAGTTCTTTTCCTTCTGTAGCGAATGAAAGTATGTTAGGCACAAATAATTGTGGAACGGCATTCTCATAAATATCATGTACTTCATGCGCACCATCCAACCAACTTACCGAAGGACGAATTGGGGTTTTTGCTTCTCCCACTACAACTGGAATACCGTTAATCAGCATTACGATATCCGGAATTTTTGTTTCTCGATGATGAATACGGAATTGGTTGGTAACTGTATATTGATTATTTGAAAGATTTTCAAAATCTATTAGCCGGATTGGCACATGACGATTGTTCTCCCCAAAAGGCATAGTTTTTTCACCGGTCATCCATTTGAAAAATTCTTCATTGGCCTTTACCAAACCTACTTGGTTTACTGCCAACAGAATTGCCCTTAATTTGTAAATGACTTCATCTGCTAAATCTGGATTCTTACTAATCTCTGGATTTAGCCTTGTCAAGGCGGCTTTTAGTTCCGATTCTACCAAGACCTCATTAACGCCTCGTTGTTGTTCTTTGGCTAATACAAATCCCCAATTTTGAGTATAATTTGGAGTAGGCTCTTGAACATCGCCTTTATTTAAGTTT
Organism: Kriegella aquimaris; assembly: GCF_900103215.1. GTDB lineage: Bacteria > Bacteroidota > Bacteroidia > Flavobacteriales > Flavobacteriaceae > Kriegella > Kriegella aquimaris. Next base: position 96,498 of record NZ_FNGV01000012.1, on the reverse strand, counting down.
ACCCCAGTAAGTTGGTGTATGATGTAATGTTCTACGCTATTAAGTTCGTTAAATGCCATCAATAATATTTTGAAATCTTTCTTTAATTATTTCCATACGCTCATCTGCCTGTTCATAATACAAGCTACCTCTAATTGCTGTCATGATTGTACGGTTTTCTGTAAGGTTTTCGAGTTTCTCGGACAAATACAATTTTAGCTCTTCATCAGATGCCAATACTTGCGTTTCAATATCAGTGGTGTAGTTAAATAAGTACACTAAATCTTCCAAATCATGGCTTGCATAAATGTCTTTGATACCTCGGTCAAAAAAAGCTTCCATTTTGGTGGCCAAAAAATAGGGTAGTGGTAAAACTTTTATGATGATATCCTCTAAAGCTACAGCTATGGCCTTATCGAACCCTTTCTCAAACCAGGGGTTGGAAGGGGCCCATCCAACGGTTTCGGTAGCCATTACATCAATTAATAAATCATCGTAATGAAATCTACAGGTAACGGTGTCCTCCGCACTTTGAGAAAATCCTTTTGCCACTAAGTCTTCTCGAAGTTGTTCCAATTTTGCATAGGTCGCAATTTGAAAGGTAAGGTCAATATCTTTGGTAGGCCGAATATCTTCTGCAGCATCATCATCTATATAAAGGCTTACCATTGCACCACCTACATAAACTACTTGTTCGTTTAATTCACCTAAGGCCAATGCTACTTTCATAGTAGCTAACCTATTTGTCAAAGTATTTTTTAGCATAAACGTTGTTCTAGAATCGCTAAAGCCCTGTTTTTCTCACGAGCACGACCAACACGAACGGCATCAAAGAGCGCCAATAATTCATGAAGATCTGTATCTAGAATGACTGCTTGTGGTACGGTTGGGTATAGCGGAGCAATACTTTGACCTCTAGATTGCCCTTTGGCGTAAGGCCAAACATATTTTTCATCACTTATGAACTCCAAATCTAATGGAGGAGCACTATGAGCAGTTACAGTACCTCGAACGATAGGACCTGGGTGTTGTGGAAATGAGACTGCCAATCCATACTTTATAAAGTCAAAAAATAGTTTTCGATTGATTTCCTTTCCATTGTTAATTAAAAGACCTGAGTATGTAGATCTAGATAAAGAACTGCTTATTTCTGATTGACTCATCTCTAGGCTTAACGCCAAGTCTATTTGTGTATACGCAGGGTCGTTTAAAGAAATTAACTTTGCCAACACCACGATATCTTGTGGTTTCATTTGGTGTAAATTGTTTTTTTTCATAATTATCGTATATCGCGATATGCAATAATAATACATAACATACATATATACAATTTATTATATAAAATTATCGCATATCGCGATATGCGATATTACCTGTATTTAATCAAATTTTTCGTAATTAACAACTTGGGAATCTCTTCTTGACTCACAATAATATTCTTTATCAGAATATGAAGATTTGTTTACATCCCCTTATTATATGCTAAGCTTTATTTCTTCAAAATATTTTCTTAGTAAGGCTTGATTTTTTTGTAAACCAAACCTTCTAATAAAGTAATACTCAAAATTTAATAAGGCTGTTCTCGCTAGTTCCGAAAAAGACTGATTGTTATTATATAACTTTAAAAGTTTCAAAACTTCATTTTTTACTACGTATCGAACAGTTTCCTTACCTACATTATTCTTGTTGAAATCATTAACAACTTTTTTAAGTTCAAACAAAACATCACTTATTAACTTTTTACGAGCAATTACTAGTGGGTTTCTATATAATTTACATTTCAAAATGGTTTCTTTTCCCTCATCCGTATTGCCCTTTATTTTTCCGGAAGGCAAAAATGTAATATGTTTTCTTGGACAAGTTACTTCTGGATTAATAATTAAGGGACCTTCATTTAAATAATCCACATAATAACTCCTTAGCTTGCTGAAGTTAAGTTCTCCTGATGATATGATTGAAGGATTATTTATTCTAGTTCCAGTTGATTTTATTGGGAAAAAATTTGCTTTTGATCTATTACATTTGGAACATGAATATAGCAGGTTTGACCACTCATAACCTAACCAATAATAACCTGGATGATTTGCCTCCTCTGTAACTTTAGCTTTTGGTCTGTAGTGTTCCACTTGTAAAGATGCTCCTGCTGTAGTGTCATTCTCACAAAAAGCACATTTATTATTATATATCTGAGATAACTTAGTTTTAATAATGCTACTGGCGTAATATGGGGTACTAAACTGATGCTTTCCTTTTTCAGATAATGATTTTATTACTTTACTCCTACAATTATTAGAGGTAAGAGATGAAGGTATATTTATAAAATCTTTTGTGACTTTTTTCATTCTAAGATTTATTTAATGAAGTCATTAAAGGTTTCATCATCTTTAGCTTTTAGAATATTCAATTGTTCGTTAAGTTCAATATCTAATTCATATTTATCAAAACTATCTAAAGTATTTACTTCTAAAACATTAACGTCTTTATGGGTGATTTCTTCTAAATCAAATAAATCTGAGGTTAATAATGCATTAGGTAAAAGATTTTTAAAATTTTCTTCTAAATCATAAAGTCTCGTTGTATAAACGCCCTTATCACAATCTCTATTGACAACAAAAAATGCTGAATCTTCAGGAGCTCCCAGTAATGGAATTGGACTGTGAGTGGTAACAATAAATTGTAAAAGCGGAAATGTTTCTGAAAGGGTAATTACTAAGTCTCTTTGGGCCTTAGGATGAAGATGTAAATCAATTTCATCTATCAATACGATTCCTCGTAATTCTGATGGGTCTGAAATTTTTGGTTGCTGGTAAAATAATCTGATAATTATATCTGAAACTAAATTTAAAATATTCTTATTACCTGACGATAATTCATTCCATTTTAAAGGTGTTAATTCTTCGCTACCTTTAGTATGGATTAGATATTCAATATCAAATTTACCTCGTCCTTTCCTTTTATATTTAATAGTTCGTAAGTCAGGAATCAAACGAGGCAAAAGAGATGCAATTTGATTCATTCTAGAATCTAAATTATAATTTCTTCTGTTACCTTCCCGGTCCCATAATTCTAGTTGTTTGTCAAAACTTAGAAGTTTAGAACCATCTTCAAATAGAGATTGGAATGAACCCTTTTTACTTAGCGCTTTTTTAAATGTTTGATCTTCTATTTTCCCAGAAGTTTGTTGTAATCTATAAGGTCCATACATGGCCAACCCTCTAGAGACTATAGCTCTTTTAAGCTTAACATTTTCGTTACCAAATCTGCTAAAAGGTATTGTTCGCCTTAATGATGAAAGTTCTGCGTTAACGGTAAAGTTTTTATCTCTTAATTCTTGAGGGGATAGAGTTCTGTTACCTAAAGTGGTACCAATCGCTCTTAATAGCATTGTTTTTCCAGAACCATTTTCCCCAGTTATAAATACCCAATTTGAATCACTGAAAATTAGCTCTTCATTTTTAATTAACCCGTAATCCTTAATAGCGATTTTATTAAGTATGTCAGCTCTATTTTCGTCTTCTACAGAGTATAATGTAAGTTCGGCAGATTCACTTTGGCGGAACCTAAATAAATTATTTATTCTTTCATTAAATTCTTTTGCAGGGAATTTGATAATGTTCTCATCAATCTGATATCCTTCATTTTCACTTTTATTAATTGTTTCAATAATATTATTGATATAGCGATAGTCGTTATTTAAAAATTTATCTAAAGAATTTATATAGTCGATAAGTGGGTAATTATAATTTTTATAAAAACTTTTACCATTATCGTCTTTAATTAATTCGAGTTTGTTCGTCCAAAACTCATTATTTACCAGAAAGTTTCTTAATCGTTCATAGATGTCTGATTGTATAATGAGTTTGCAAGGTTCATTAGGGTTGATTAAAAAAGAAATTGCTGGTCTATCTTTTTTATAGTCCATACCTGTCCAGAAGGAAATGGCTACAGTTTCTTCTCCATAAAACCAATAGCCCTTATCAAGATTACCTTTATTGTTAGAGGCTCTAACAACAAAATGTAAATCGAGAAAAGTTTCTGATTTTTCTAATAAGTAATTAAATATCTCTTCGTGTAGCTTAAAATAATCACCTTCTTTTTCTAGGTTGGATTCACTTTCATCATATCTTTTCTGGATAATATCAATTGATGCGTGTGTTGCATTGATTTCCTTAATTTTATCAAGACCAAAATTGGGTCTTACGGTTTTAACAGTTCCATATCTTCCACCGCCGATGGTCGCTTTTTGTATTCCATATCTTGAAACTCCTAATTTTGGATTGTCACGGATGTGTAAAACCCATTCTTTCACCTTTACCCTAAGAGAAAAATCTTTAGATTTATCTTCATAAACTTTGCTAACAATTCCAAAAGCAACTAGTTTTCGCTCATATTTTATTATTAAAATATCATTAGATTCAATTGAATAATAAGTGCCCTTTTGCTGGGTGTCAGGGTGTAAAGCAAATTCGTTGGTCTCAATAATGTCCGTGAAATTATCTTCTATATAATCTGACCCTGGTTTGCCTGCACTAACTACAAAGAAATTCATAATTCTAATTTTTAAATACCCTAATCAATATGATTTTTCAATCCCAAAAATTTTCGTAAATAAGTTCTTCATAGCGCCAAAGAGCCATTCTTGACGTTTGAATTTGAAACTGCGTTATGTTATCAGAATTGACTTTGTCATATTCCTGCAAAAAACTCTCCCAAACAACAATGTTTTCCTGCTTTTGATTTGGATAGATATTTATAGGTTTATTATTTATGCCCATCCCTTTTAACTTATGGCCTTTTAATTCAAATTCTTTTAAAGCGAGCACTAAAACTTCATAATTGTAGTTTTCAATATTCTCCTTAAAATTGTTCAATATAGGTTGGACATAAAGCAGCAAAATCTCAGACTCTTTATGTTTTAAATATTTAAAATCATAAATTGTAGTTATTAGAATAGGTCCAAATTCAAAATCTAATCTAAATAAACCCTGTTTAAATTTTGAAATTTTTGCACTTAGCTCATCGTATTTAATCATATTATAATTTAAATCTTCCTCGCTTAAAAAAAGCTTATTAATAATGTTGACAAAAAGCATAGCATTCCCATTAGTAAATCCCATAGCACCCATAATAGTATGTTCATTAGGGTGCATCCTAGAGTTTCGCATAACCCTGGCTCTATCAAACTCGGGTTGTAAAAAAGTTAGATATTTGCGTTCACAGATTTCTTCTATAACTTTGTAAAGTTTTTTATCGTAGACATCTCCTTTCTTATTGGGAGGTGATTTTAAATCAATTTCTAATTCCTTTGCTTTTAATTTTACAGCCATTTCCATTACAAGTAATATCTTACTCATAGCCTCGTCGTAAATGGGATAATAGAAGAAGGCATGTGCCATTAGATAAGTTGCTGTTTTAAAAGCTTCTACTATATCACTTGGTACTTTAGAATGAAATTTTCCTTCTACGACAAATTTTTCAACAAAATCATCTTTAGATTTTATATTCCATATCTTCCATCTATCATCAGGTTTATACCAATTCATACCCTAAAACACCTGATTAATTAAACTCTTTTGTAAGGCTTTGGAGCTTGATTTTTTGGATTCTAAACCAAATATGTTTTTGGAAATTGATTCTAGCTTTTTTGCTATTTCAATCTGTTTATTTTTATCAATTTTAGGTACTTTGACCTTGGCTAAATCAGAATTATAAATATGCATGACTGTGGCTCCTGTTCCATATTTATTCAATTGCTGTCTAACAAATTGAGAGTTCATTAGGTAACCTAGATAATATCCATTCATATCATATGGCCTAAATATAAGAGTATCGCTTCCTGCATAAGCTTCTATATTATCTACAAAAGAAGCAGATTTTCCTATTTCTGTTATAGTTTCACCAGAACCTGCAAAAAGAACATCATCCTTTTTAAGTAGTAGACTTTTTGATTTATCCTCTTGAGAGATAAATGAATTAAATTCTCTAATTATTCTATGGTGTTTTGTGTATAATTCTCCATATCTAACACAAGGAAAACCTTCTTCTTTAACAGCTGTTTTTGGGATTCCTTTACCTTTTAGTAATTCTCCTAAATTAATTAATGGAATAAGTTCTCCTATTTTAGAATATTCTTCTAAAATCTCGCGAATCACCTTACCTTTAATTGAAATACCATGAATTTCATTCTCAATATTTGAATTTAAAGTAGATTCTAATTTTTTTAAAGCATCATTCTCCCTCTCAATCACCTCATCCATAGCCCAAAGTAATTTAGCAAGTTTGGCCTGTTGGTCTTTTGGGGGGAGGAGGAATTCGTAGTTGGCCAGGTCTTTAAATTTTACTCTTGGAGAGAGGCCACCCGCGGAATGTTTTATAGCATAATCAAAGAATTTTTCATTCTGAACTACAAAGGGCAACAATTCTGGTAGCAAGTTCTCTTTAGCTCTAAAAACCGTAATATCTCCTGAACAAATTCCACTAAATGAAGCTTGTGCGGCTTTCTTAAGATAGGCCCTTCTTCTACCAAACAGTACATCACCTTTTGAGAAGCGTTTAGTAAAAGTAGTGGCTTCTTCCAAGGTTGCCGAATTTCGTAAGTGAATATCTTCCGATTCAATATGCTCTAAGCCAACTACATGCTCAATACCGTCAGCAATGGGGTTTTTAGTAGATTCTTTAGGTTCAAAAACGACGTCGCCGAACTTCACAAGAGTCCATCTTGTTTTGTCTATTGATAATCTTTCTTCTAACAACGCCTCCATTAACTTTCCAGTATTTCAAATAGTTCATTCATTGATGATTTCAGTTTTTTTCCTGCATCATTCCAGTTTTCATAAGCCGTTTCAAAAGGTAATACCCGATTTTTTTTACTCTTCTCCGGCTGTACGTAAAGACTTATTGCCATATTGGCATTATTGGCAAGAACATCTTCAATCTTTACCAATGCTGCAAAATGTTCTTGACTTTTAAACTTTTGATGGGCATCAAATATTTTATTGATGTGCTTCTCTTCGAGAAAACCAATTGTTTTTTCTTGTTTGACTTCTTCTACGGCATTAATAAAAAGAATTTTACCTTTCTTGTCTACAGGCTTATTGGTCTTGGTTATCAATAAGCAGGCTTCCATAGGAGAGTTATAAAACAAATTGGGGCCAAGGCCTATAACGCATTCTACTAAATCGTCCTCAATCATTTTTCTGCGCATGCCGGCTTCAGCGTCTCTAAATAAAACACCATGAGGCCAAAGGGATATGGAACGGCCATTTTCTAAATCTAAACTCTTCTGTATATGCTGTTGAAAAGCATAATCTGCACAACTCTGGGGAGGCACGCCCCAAAGGTTACGGCCATAAGGATCACTTTCAAAACTTTTACGGTCCCAGGCTTTTATAGAATATGGTGGGTTGGAGAGAATTACATTGAAGGTCTTCAGTTCATCGTTATGCAAAAAAGCGGGTCGGGCCAAGGTGTCGCCACGTACAATGCTAAACTCTTCTATGCCGTGCATAAACATGTTCATACGGGCAATGGCAGAGGTAATGAGATTGATCTCTTGCCCATATAACTTTAGCGTGCGGTATTCTTTGCCTTCTTCCTTCAAATGCAGGGCACAGTTCAATAGCAGTCCACCACTTCCGCAAGTAGGGTCGTATACACTTTCCCCGGCTTGCGGGTCCATAATCATGGTCATTAGCTTTACCACGGTGCGGTTGGTGTAAAACTCGGCCGCAGTATGGCCGCTGTCGTCGGCAAATTCCTTAATCAGGTATTCGTAGGCATTGCCCAGTTTATCGTCGGGAATATTGCTTAAACTTAGTTTGTGCTGGGAGTAATGCTCAATTAGGTTGGTGAGGGTTTCATCGCTCAATCGGTTTTTGTTCGTCCAGCTGGCATCGCCAAAAATACCGTACAAGGTATCGGGGTTGGCCTTTTCAATTTCGCGCATGGCATTTTGCAGTGCCAAGCCCACATTTACGGTAGTTTCGCGAACATCGTTCCAATGGGCGTCCTTTGGTACCTGAAAATGGTGGTGCTCCGCAAAGGAGGCATATTCCAAATCGCCATCACTTTCTTTAAGGGCAACTTCAAACTCCTCGTCATACACATCGCAGATACGCTTAAAAAACAACAACGGAAAAATGTATTGTTTATAATCTCCGGCATCTATGGTGCCCCGTAATTGGGTGGCCGCCCCCCAAAGGTATTTTTCTAGTTGTTGTTGGGTCATATTGTCTCTATAATGGAGGTGTGAATGTTTTTAAATGATGTGTGGTCTACTTCAAAACCTTTACCTTCTATATCATGATAAAGAACATCTAATTTAACATTGTCTAACGCCATAACTATTTGGTTGTTTTCTTGCATAGTCTTAGCATTAATGTTGCCGCCATAGACTACGACCATATGATATTTTAAAGTATCGGAAACAACCACGTCCCTTGCTTTTTGATTTTTTAGGTTTATCCAAGCTTTATTTCTTTGCTTCAGTTTCTCAATAAAATTATGTTTCTTGGTCACGTAATCTTTTAAATAACGGTTCCAACCTAGGTCTGTTTTCAAATCAAAATAATGGGTCATAACATTTTCATTATTGACTATCATTAAATCTGGCTTAAAAGAAATGGCCTTGGATCCGTCCATTTCTCTAAAAGAAATAACCTTGTCAACATAATAAGTGAGCTCGGTACTATTTATTTTTTTTGCAACGTATAAGGCAAATAAATCCTCCACATGTCCCGATATCGAATGGGCCATTCCTCTCTGAATGGTATAACCACCATCATTATAAATTAGATTTTTAGAATCTTTTGAAATGCACTTCACTTTATCGATAAAATCTATTTCGGTCATCTGAGAAACTCTTCTTAATTATTAATACGCTCATTAGTTTTACAAATATTGTCAGTGCACTATTTACGGAGGAAACCATATCAAATTGACAGAATTATTCTACATCCCAGTTTTAACACCAGGGCAATAGGTATTAATGACATATTGCTATATTTAAGATTTAAACAAACTCATTTTTTGTTTTAGTCTCTATGGTTTTCAAAACTGAGTTAATTATATCGTTGGCACTAATGTCATTGCCTTTCGTTAGTTGTTCTATAGCCGCAATTACAAATTGTCCACGTTTTTTAATGAAAGCGTTAAAATCTGCTTTGATCTTCTCTTTTTTCATTTCAGAAGTTAAGTTTTCGTATCCACCATTTTTTAATTCTTCAATTGGAATAAGATGTGATTTTAAACGGGTATTAACAATGTCCTCACTTGTCCAATCATACCGATCCTTCAAGTAAGTAAAAGGCTCCTTATTGCTTATGTTAAGATTTGTTTTGTCTGTGATTAGAGCACAATTTAAAGCAAGATCCGTTTCTATATCAGCCTTTTTCAGAATATCTCGAGGAAACACATGATGATAATGTCTTTTGTTGTCTATAAGCTGCTGTCTGTTGATTTGTGAGCCATCTGCAAAGTCTATTGCTCCTAACTTATTGAAAATTGCCATAATCCCTCTAGCTCTAATATTTTCTCGGTTGGGCCAACCAACTTGCATTAATTCTTCTAAGGTTGACAATGGATATTTATTTCTATTTAAAACTGGAACATCACTTTCTTTGGATAAAATCACAATCTCTTTCGATTTTTTTATCTGGTTTTTTAGAGCTACAAAATCGTTATAAGCATGTGTGGCGGCAGAATTTTCATAACGATTTGTAAAGAAACTGGACCATAGATATTTTCTTAGAAGAATTTCCGCTTGTCCCCGTGCATCAAGAATTTCTGGAATATGGGTGTAAAGAGCAGCAATAACCGCTAAGACGGCATTGGTGGGCAATCTTTTTTTATCATATATACCTTGACTTTCTAAGAAGTTAGCCATTTTGGATAATCCATCTGCCATCGAATCCCAATTGGCAATCATAGTATCTTTCTCCATATCCCACATTCCCCGCTGGTTTGGTAATTTTTCTTGAATTAAAGCCGAGGTTGCAAGTATTAAAAAAGGGAGTTCAAAATAATGTTGAATATTTGTATGCTTAGAGTTTAGATTATTTTGATAGTCATCAAGTGAAACTCCTTTTACTCCCTCAATCTCAGCTCTAATAATGTCGTACTGTGATAAAGGTTTGCTGTTTGTATTCATATTTATGAATACTTGTAAAGCTGTGTCTTTTGAGGTTGCTGATGGAAGAGCTAAATAGGGTAAATTAAAATGGGCAATTGTTTCACGTACATCTCTAATGATATTAAGAAGTTTTTGCTTGCCGGTCATCCAATCCATTAACAAACTCTCATAATCATCTTCCGAATTCATTGGTTTATACTGTAACATAGCCTTTTCGACCCAACTCTCATATTCTTCTGCAATATCTCCAGGCCTAAATAAATTCATGGGAATGTAGCCGCGAGACAATGTTTCGTTAGGTATATCTACCCATAATGGTTTTAATCTTTCCTTTTTATCAATCCATCTACCTAGGTAGAACACTGTATAATCTTCATAACAATCATCACCTTCCTCCAATGTGTCATCGTAGTCGCTCAAATAAATAAAAAAGGTTTCACTTTTATAATTATTGTGTAAAGCTCTCCATAACGCGGTTAACCTTTGTTGTCCGTCCAATAAATGTTCTGTTACTCTTGCTCCTGTTTGAGGTGCTGTAACAAGGTATCTAGAGATAAATTGCTCCTTGTCCACATTAAGTAATAAAGTTACTCCCAAAGGTAAATTTTGCACTACTGTATCTAATAGACTGGCTATCCGTCTTCTGTCCCAAGCTTGATGACGTTGAAATCTTGGTAACTTAATTTCACCATTTTCAATTTTTTGAAACCAAACAGAGATTGGTCTATCTTGGGCATTGCTAGAAGGCATTTTTCTTGAATTCATATTTTATAAAAATTCGTTTAATATTGTTTTGAACTTTTCTTCTGCTACTAAACTTCTGTTCCAGGCCTTTTTTAAATCAGCTAAAGCTTCATCTACAGACGGCAAATTGTCCTCTATAATTTTTTCTACATATAGTGGGATATTTAGATTGTAATCATTTTGGAGTAAGTCTTCTTTGGTAGCTACTTTTACATAATTCTCAACATCTTTATATGTTTTGAACCATTCAAAAATTTGGGTTACATGCTCCGGCTCCAAAAAATTTTGTGCACGTCCTACACGCACTTGTTCGGAAGCATCAATAAAAATAACTTTGCCTTTCTTCTCTGTTTCTTTAGCCTGTTTGAAAACCATTACACAGGCCGCCAATTGGGTGCCATAAAAAATATTTGGTCCTAGGCCAATAACCGCCTCCAACATATCTTGCTCCAATAATGCTTTTCTAATTTTGCCTTCTGCTCCTTTTCTAAACAGAGCTCCATGAGGCAACACCACGGTCATACGACCGGTACTGTTCATAGACTTGATCATGTGCTGTACCCAGGCCATATCTCCATTCCCTTTGGGGGGTACGCCGGCGATGTTTCTTCCGTAAGGATCATTGGCCCAATTTTCTGCTCCCCATTCCTTCAATGAAAACGGCGGATTTGCAATGACACAATCAAACGTTTTTAAACCATCTACTTCGAAAAAGGCAGGGTTACGAAGGGTGTCGCCACGAACTATTTGAAAATCCTCAATTCCATGCAAGAACATGTTCATTCGGGCAATGGAACTTGAAGTGAGGTTTTTTTCCTGCCCAAAAAGTTTTAATGTTCGGTAGTCTTCGTTGTTATGTTTAAGATGGTCTACACATTCCAAAAGCATCCCGCCCGTTCCACATGCAGGGTCATAAATGGTTTCGCCCTCATGTGGGTCTAGGATCAAACCTAGTAAATGGACCACCGATCGCGGTGTATAAAATTCACCTGCTTTTTTGTTGGTAAGATCGGCAAAGTGCTTTATCAGGTATTCATAAGAGGTACCCAGTAAATCGGAATCCACATTGCTATTCCATAAGTCGTATTGAGAGAAATGCTCAATAAGGTCTATCAACAAACGATCAGAAAGTTTGTTTTTGTTACTCCATTGCGCATCGCCAAAAATGCCATATAGAAACTCCTGATTGGCTTGCTCAATGCCTCGTAATGCCTTTTCAATGGCAAGTCCGACGTTGGTGGTAGTTTCCCGAACATCTTTCCAATGGCACCCTTCAGGAATTACAAAACGATGGAATTCCGGTAAATTAGCGTACTCTGTATCTCCATCAGATTCTTCAAGAGCAATGCGGTATTCTTCATCATAAACATCAGATAGCCGCTTAAAGAACAATAATGGAAAAATGTATACCTTAAAATCTGAAGCGTCTACAGGTCCTTTTAATATCCATGCGGCTTTTGATAAATATTGTTCTAATTGGGAGAGAGTGATTTTATCTTTGGTCATTATTCTATGTTGGTGTAATTGGTGCTTGTGAACAAACCTTAAAACTTTGGCAATTTCAATAAGTATTTACTTAATTCGATTCATCGGTTTCCAATGTTATTTGTTTTATTTAAAATTCATTTGCTTCGTTCCCTTAAAGTGCAACTTCTTGAGTGGCCTCCAAATGCCAATCTAAGCTTCGATAAATGAACGAATTTAAAGACCTCAATCTTTTTGCATATATGTAAAGGTCTTTTCGGCAATCGTCTACAATGGGCCAAATAAAAGATGCCAGTTTGTTTTACGATGATTTGTTCACTTGTTGTTACTGGTTAGTAGCTTGAACCTCTAAATATATCGATTTCCAATAAAATGTCACGGGGTATTTTAACAAATTACTAAAAAAGCAATGTGAGTACAATACGGATTTGTGTAATCCTAAAAATTTATGGGATTTTTTATTCTATGGCAAACAATACAAAGATTCTCGATTCATGTTTGCTGTTTCTCCTAAATTAAAACGGCACAGATAGGGTATTGGAAATTTTTCTTCAGAACTGTATATGGATTTCTGTTCTTATCAATCTTCATTTGCGACTATATCAGATATTGAAGTAACTTGTTTTCGGTTAGGTTAATACTTTGCACAAAGCTTTTACTTTGTAAATGGTTGATATTAATATGTACAAAATAATTTTACCCTATCCATACCCTATCTTAATTATTTGCAGATATCCTTCGGTGTTTTATAAAACGGTTTTGATAAGTCAACATCAAGGCAGGATTCGGGTGTTACGACATCCTAGTGCACCCTAATTATACGAATAAGGTATGATCATACCCTATTTGTTAACTATATATGGTATTGGTAATCAGTAACATAAAATTATCATACCCTATTCTATACCCTATCCGTACCCTATGCCATACCCTATGGATACCCTATCGTTTTTTCGCATACCCTATCTGAATTATTTACAGATATCCTGCGTTGTTTTATAACACCGGTTTTGACAAGTCAACATCAAGACAGGATTCGGGTGTTACGACACCCTGTTGCACCCTAATTACATCAATAGGGTATGACCATACCCTATTTTTAAATCATGTATAGCGTTGATAATCAGCAATATAAAATTATTATACCCTATCCGTACCCTATGCCGTACCCTATGCCGTACCCTTTCCATACCCTATCAAATACCCGATCGTTTTTTCACATACCCTATCTGAATTATTTACAGATATCCTGCATTGTTTTATAACACCGGTTTTGACAAGTCAACATCAAGACAGGATTCGGGTGTTACGGCACCCTAGTGCACCCTATTCCATACCCTATCCGTACCCTATGGTTAACCTATCGGTTTTTCGCATACCCTAACTGAATTATTTACAGATATCCTTCGATGTTTTATAAAAACGTTTTTGACAACTCAACCTCAAAACCTGATTCGGGTGCTACGACACCCTAGTGCACCCTAATTATGTGAATAGGGTATGATCATACCCTATTTGTAAATCATGTATAGTATTGATTTTGAGTAATATAAAATTATCATACCCTATCCGTACCCTATTTTATAGCCTATCCATACCCTATCCATACCCTATGCTATACCCTATCGGTTTTTCGCATACCCTATCTGAATTATTTACAGATTTTAAGTTGCTCTTTTAAAGACGTTGTCGATTAGATATCGAATGGCTTCGGCATCGGTCAATACCGGTCTTTTTTTCTTGTCGGATTTTTGTTTGGGATTCACCGTTTCCTTTTTAACAGGATCCGCTTCGGGTGTTTTGGTAGCCTCGGTATCGATATCCCGGTTCCTTTCGAACCCGAATTCGTCGTTGAGGTTGAGCAAGACCTTTAGATACGCCTCGAAAGTAACGATCTCGTCCAGTATCGGAACCGCCAAAAGAAGGGCATTGGCGAAAAAGCGGTTGTCGCCCATAAGGAAACGGGCCAGCCCTTCGGGGAAATTCACGATCAAATTTTGGGGCAGTACGTCACGTCGTATTTCCAAGAGCTCCATCTTTTCAGTATTGCTTACCCGTTGGCGTCCGTTCGGGCCTTTGTGCATCCGGATCATATCGATACGGTCCTGAAGTATTTTTTCCGCAATATACAGGTAATGGCCGCGGGCGACCTTTTTGACCTCCATTGGTTCCAAAAGGGTCGTTTGCCTGTTATAATTATAGAAGAAATCGATGAACATATTGGTGATCAGATCCGCATAGTTCGAGACAATGAAGTTATAGAATGCATCCATAAGTTCTTTACGGGGCTCAGTTACCTTTCTGCTGTTGGCTTTGGTGATGGCGATGGGGGTGCCGTCCAACGGTATGGATATCACATCTGTCGAATGGTAGAGCCCCTTGGCTACATAAAAAGCGATACGTTCTTCCTGCGAAAGTGAAAGGAGGTCCGTTTTTGCCAAAAGTCCGAAATAATCCATACGAGTTTTAAATATAGTTGTTTAGTTGTCGACTTCCCTCGATCTAAAAAGTGCGGAATAATCCTGGGGCAGCACCGCATCGATGTCCCTTAAATATTTTTCGAGTGCCGTCTGTGTCGTATGGCCAGTGATGAGCATCAAATTGCTCTTTACCTCTAGGGGAGTCATGGTCTTTTCCATTTCACGATAGAGCTTGGTGATATAAGTATGCCTGAAACTATAGAGCCCGTAATCCTTCCCAAGTCCAAAGTGCTCTTTGACCTCTTTGAACCGACTTGTAAAATAGGTACGCTTGTTCATTTCGGCGGTGTCCCAAACGCCCCCGATTCTTTCAGGGGTGAAGAGGGAATGTTCCCGGTCCATTTTCGACAGGTCGGGCAGTTCGTCCAATAGGATCTCGGGGATGATCTTTATTTTGACCGCTTTGTTCTTGGCGCGTACATATAATTTACCGTCTTCTATATCGAGGTCGCCTACTTTTAGTCGACATACCTCGATGGGCCGTAAAAAATTATAGGAAATGAACTGTATGAACAGGCGGAGCACCGGGTCGTTCTTCTTCAAATACAGATCGATTTCCTCGACCTGTTTGGGTCTATACGTTTTGTTCCGTTCTGGAACGGATTTCAGCACGTTTATTTTCAGGATAAAGTTTTCCGTAATCTGTTCGTTGTCCTCCAAGGTGGTAAAGAACGAGCTCAACGCGCCACGGGCATTATTGCGGTTGCGCGGACTTGTTTTTTCGAGAATGGCGTTCAGGTATTGGATAACGGTCTTTTTATCGATCTTGGTGATATCGGAGGTGTCATCCATATTTTCTTCCAGCCAACGTTGGAACTTTAGGATATGGCTCTTGTATTTCGGATAGGAATTCTCGTTAAGGATGCTTTTTTTGATACGTAGCCCGATCTCGAAAGCTTCCTTGACCGAAACTTTTTCCTCCTGTTCAGCTTCTTCGCCCTGCACGGGTGTTTGGGGTGTCCCGACACCCGTTTCAGAGGGTGCGGCCTGGGGCAGGGGAGAGGGCTTTTCTTTTACGACTGGTCGTGGTTCCGGTTCTTGGGTAATAACGGTTTCTGGATCCTGAATTTTTGTTTCCTCTTGTTTAACTGTTTTACCAAAAAATTTGGCCTCCAGTTCCGAGTTGTCCTTATAAGGGTCGAACCCGTACTCGAGCAATAGGAGCAGGTTGCGCTGTAGGGTCTTCAGGAACTGTAATCGTTTGGTCTTGGTCTTGTACCGATTGGCACCTGCCTTGATATTAGGAAGTCGTTTAAGTTTTCCCGTTTCGGAATCCCTAAAGGAAAAATAGACGTACCAATCCTTTTGCAGTGCCTCGGTCCGTTCCTTTTTCGATAGCTTCGACCAGTTGTCGACATCGACTCCACCGGTATAGATTTTGGGTTCGGAATAGTTCAATTTCATTGAAAAAACGTGTACGTTTTCGTGTACGTTCTGTAAAAGTACGGAAATAGCGGGCATAAAAAAACGGTCTGTGGGAACACAAACCGTTGAATTAATTAGCCTTTGGCCTAGTAGCGGGGACTGGACTCGAACCAGCGACCTTCGGGTTATGAGTTTGAAAATATGACTCAAAATGGCCTATTTCCCCCTATTTTTTAACTAAATCGTATTCGGAATCGTATGCGTTGATTAATATTCATCTGAATTCAAATATAGGTTAATATTTTGATTGTAATACATATTCATCATTGCCGTAATACATATCAGAGCATCCTGAAAAACTGAGAATAATTGTATGTAGAGTACCTGTCCTAAACTTTGGGGAATCTTCACAGGCCTATCACAATATAAATATCATAAAGGAAAAATCTGAAATATACACGCCGGATTTTGCACAAATTCAAAAGGCGAGAATTCCCTATATAAAACCCTTAAGCTCAAGGAAGCTCGCTAAATATATTGGATCCTGTCCAACTGTTATCAAGGATCCCGATGAGCGAAGGTATTTACAAACACTATTGGATAATATCTCGGAACTGCAGGTAATTCAAAAATTGGTACAGATTTTCAGAACGATGTTAAGAACAGGACGCGGTAATATAAACCGATGGATCGAATTTATTAAACGCTCAAAATACAAGATGGCAGGATTGACGACTTTTGCCAATGGTTTGCTAAGGGATATTAAAGCCGTTAAAAATGGGATTAATATGCCCTGGAGCATTGGTGCTGTAGAAGGACATGTAAACAGGATAAAGAGTATAAAAAGACAAATGTATGGCAGGGCTTGCTTTGACCTATTGCGTAAAAAGGTAATATTATCTCAAACCGGCTCATCCATTAAGGGGAGCTTACACATTTTTAGGGAAGGCTACAAAGTGGCTTGAATGGATCTGTCCTTTGCTGAATTAACGGAATTTACAACCGTTACAATTGTTAACTTTAGATTTTTCCAAAGATGTTGATTGGCAAACCTATTGAAAATCCAAGTGCTCCTTTTTCTTTTAAAGTAAGTGGACTTAGCTTATTCTTAATATCAGGAATTTCATATTTTAAAGTGAAACTGGCAAGTGTTTTATCTGTTCCCTTTTTCTTAGTAATTGGAATTGTTATTCCGAAACCAATGTCAGTCGATTTTAATTCTTTAGTAAGTGTTTGTTTTCCATATGTACTTAATCCAACATAAAAGTCTTTAGAAGGGGATATCAATGCCATTAAATTGTAATTAATGTTGGATGTGTTCTTTGTTATTATCTCTCCTTGTTTAATCTTTTTTTCGTCTGATGAAACTTCTATGATATTACCGTTTGCATCAGTTATCGATTCAATTTCACGGATGTTAACTGATTTTAATGAAGAATAATTGTTGTCATTTGTTTTGAATTCAAAGCCTAATTTACCGTTAAAAGAAAGCCAATTTGTGATGTTCTTAGAAGGGTAGAAGAAAAAGTTAACGTCTGATTTCAAAATTAAACTATTTAGGTTTTGTTCTGAAAACTTATCTTTATTTAAAAGTGTTAAATCTCTATTATAAGTTTCCAATGTTGAATAATTATAACCTGCTTTAAAATTTACCCACGACCAAAATAATTGAGAAGCTTCATTTATAGTTCCATTTTCAACATTTCCTCCGAATAGACTATTAATATCTGATGTATAAAATTTAGTAGTTGTAGTTAAAAACTTCGTGAAATTAAAATTTATTCCTAAGTCAGGTAACCATTCACCTTTTTTAACTAAGGGTGTATAATCATTAGAAGACCCTATTTTTCCGTCAATATAAAATTGATTAAAGACTCCATTGTTTAAAGGTATGTTAAACTTTAATTCAGGGCTTTGTGTTATGTCAAAGACGAAACTGGTTATGGGAGTTTCTGTATTTGTACCTACTATTTTTCCAATAAAATCGTTCAATTCGGCACGTCTGATTGAATCAGGTCTCTCGTCTAGTATTTGTTGGGCATTAGAAAGTAATACTCCAAAAATCATAAATCCACTTAAAATATACTTTTTCATATTATTAGGCTTTTTAATTAATTCTAATTGGATTGCGGAGGCTTTCCCATAATTGCTGCAATTATAATTCAGATTTGTTAAGAAATTGAACTCTGAAGCAATAATATAAATGTAAGAAATGGAACCTTATGTTTTTAAAATGTGTGTGTTAATTTTCTTACTTGAAGTGGATTTCGTTATTTCTGACTAACGGGTGTAGCCTTCCCGTTTTGTTGGCTTCCCCTTTTTGTAGGCTTCCCCTTTTTGTAGGCTTCCCTAAAACACTTGACAAATTGCTTCAATGTCATTACTGTTTCTAATCTGGCTACAAATGTTCGACCTTACTCCTTGGGGTAGTCGAGATAAAACGGCGTAGATATCTTTGAATTTCTGTCTTAATACTTTTCTGTGCCTGTTGACTATTAGGCGAAAATCAGGATCGAAAAAAGAGAAATCAAAAGGACCTGTGAGCATCCCCCGATCTTTAGTGGATAAGTATGCTGGAGATTTGAATATTGAAAGCAAATAGTCCTGTGAATATAACTGGTTTATATTTAGAGAACACGCGATTCTGTACTTTCTTAGTTTGTCAATATCCTTTGGTTTCTTGTAGGATTATGAAAGTGGATAGATACAACCTACCATTGGATGAATGGGTGCAAAAAACGGTCAAAGTGAACCACTTAAAACGGATTTTTTTGAACCACTATAAAAAATAGTTTAAGGTTATGTTGTAAAAGGGTTTGCAATAAATATTGCTATGCTCACTTTCATCCGGCGCACGTGGTTCACTTTGACCGGCTCATCCACTATGCGTACCTTGGTACGTTTATTTAAGTTGATTTCAACTTAAATGGAAAGTTATCTAAATAGTAAATTGTTGTAGTCGAATACTTTTTTGTTATAGATTTAAAGGAATTCAGGTGATATAGGATTAATGCGGTCCATTTAATGAGTCATTCTTAACGGATCAAAAGTCAATTTTGCAGCTAATTCAATTACTCCTATAGTACAGTTATTGTTCAGTAGATTGTTTAAATCCATTTCTCTTCTTAACAAATCATTATACTCTGTAACCATATCTGCATGCGATGTATATGTAAAAATATTGTGAAATGGGTCTAGAACAGTCATAATGTTATTTGAAATATTTCCATCGTCATCAGTTGGAAAATCCCCGCCAATACCGCCTATCGGGAATCCTCTCGAGCCCGCAATTCCAGTTAAGAACCCAGATAAAGCTGCTTCTTGGCCGTAGCCTGCAGGGTCAACATGTGTAAAAGCGGTTTGAGTTGAACCGGCATGACATCCTGAGCATGTGTTTTCAGAAAAACTCCTTAAAGCTTCGTGGTCGTTAATTTGAGTTCTGGAATCTCTTGTTCCATAGTAAGATGGGTGATTGCCGACAGGTGGAAATTCTGTATGGGCTTTCCCACCTAAAAAATCTTCTCCTTCAAATTTTTCAGGAACTGTATGCTTATTTCTTTTTATCAAGAATGCGAATGAGTTAATATACCTTTCAAGCCTTTGAACATCGGCATTTATTGGAAATTTATTATTATATTTTACTGCTGGTTCCTGTTTTACAGTTGTAGGTGACAATCCTGTATTCGTAAGAACAAACTCGCGTAGTTCCCAAGGTGAGTTAAGCGCAATTTCATTTGTTCTAAGTTGATTTAAAGAGCTTTCATTGGGTTTGCTGGTGTTTGTGCCACATTGAGTGAACTGATTTGTAATATTCTCTAATGCCGCATTATATGCCGGTGTTCCTATTGTTAAGTTATTCAAATTTTCCCACTCTTGAGCATATGCAACAAGATCCGTACAATTGGTTTTATTAATTCCATATTCTAAAATAATATTGAATTCTTTTCCAAGGAAGTGACAGTTATCTAGAACCGTGAATACGAATCTTCCTTCACCTGCATTAGAAAACCCATATCCTGAGTTCCCTCTCAAATCTAACCTATTTACTATCGCGGTTAGCTTCATTGGTGCGAATTTCATATCTAATACTCCTACTCCAGAAGGCGGTAATCCGCTTCTATCTTCCCATTCGCTGAGCACGTTAGATATATTTCTTGCGGCAACAGTTTCACCATTAATAGTTTGTTGTGATGTCCAAGTAGAAAGCCAATCTCTAACAAAAGCGGACACTTGAGCATCATTAGCAATTAAATTTGGAGAAGGAGATGCCAACTGCCTCATTAACTCTCCGAAAGTCCATACTCCGTTTGGATTTCCTTGATTACCCGACGTTGCACATGGATTAAAAGTTCGAGTAGGATCTTCTACGACCTTTGTATCTACTATTAATAGGTATTGTTTTCGCTGCGACAATGTACGTGGGGGACGGTTCAAGGGTAGTAATCCGATCGGAATTGAAATTTCTTCGTTTTTTGTAAATATTCCAAATTGAAATTTCTTAATATCTTCTATTGGGTGAAATTTCATTCTTCTTCTATCAAATGTAACCAAGCTATCATTTTTAATAATCTGTTTCTGTCGATTCAATAATTCGGATTGAAGTTTTTTGATATTTTCTTTAATTAAAATTGAGAAATTACCATCATGAGCATTATTATCTGCTCCTTTACCATCATCTCTTAAAACCACTTTTTGATTATCAATTAATAATGCTAGATAGCTTGATTGGATTTCGTTTTTTTCGAAAGTTGCTACCAATCTAATATTTTCATTTTCCGAAGTTGGGCTTTCCAGAATTTCTATTTTTATTTCCTTAGCAATTGGAGGTTGCATTTCGAATGCAGAATTGATTTTTGTTTTCTCTACAATACTTTTGTAATCATTCTTTTCTTTAGACAAATCACATGAAATAAGGAAAATTGTTGCTATTAATACGAACCATATTTTATTTGTATTCATAATGCTTATTTTAGCTAGGTTAGGTTTTTTAACATTTCATTCCGCATAAGAATATAGTATAGCCAAATCAAAGTTTTCATATTGCGTAGAATGATGTAATCAAGAATTGATTGTAAAAATATAATCTATCAGAAAATTATAATGTACCAATGTATAGTTGTAGGTTAATTCTGTATAATTAACTCATTTTGACGTACATATGATTATGTTGTGGTTATCACATTTATACTATCAAGACAATTCAATAAGTTGCAAAAATCGGTGATAGTATACCACTCTCGCCGCGTTAAACTGAGCCACCCAAAACTAGTCAAAGTGAACCACGTGCGTCGGTCGAAAATGAACCACTGAAAAAGTCGATTCTATTTGTAAAAAGCCAACGGTGTTTTTTTGATAAAATGACGATGGCTAATTGTAGCCTTACCCGTTTTGTAGCCTTACCCGTTTTCGGGCATTGCAAAATGCAATTTTTTTGTTATTAGTATCCTCAACTTCCATATCTATTTTTTGGTAGATTTGGACTTTTCGGTAGTTCAAACCCACCTTCCAAAATAAACTTCTGTAACAAGTTGTCTACACGTATATTAACTTTAAACTGAGGCAGCTTTTTACCCTCCAATTCTCCAAAGTAGATTTTGGCTTTTTCTTTGTCTACAGTATTTTTAAGGTCTGAGAACCTACCGTACTCGTTGATGCTTTTTGCACTAAGACCTGATTCCATCATACTACGCAGACGAGCTTCATCTAAACCCAACACTGTAGCTATTTTGCGTATTTGGTCATTTTTAGCATTGTACTGGTATAGTGTAATGTAGTCTTTAAGTGTTCTGCCCGCTTCTAGTTTTACATTACCACGCTGTACATCATGCAGGAATAAATTAGCATACTTCTGATGCTCTTGGGTAAGGCTTGCAAAAGACTTGTGAAGTTCATTCAGTGTTTGTTGCACATCTTCTTTCCTTACAGCCTCATCTTGTAGTTTTTTTAGATACTTCTCAAAACGAGAATTCATATAGTCAGCATCAATTTTCCCTGTATCAATCTCTGTGATATATCCTTCTATCTCGTATGGAACACCAGAACCCATTGCTCCTTCACCCGAGCCTGAAAGCTCTTTATAACGCAAAACTAAAATATCATAGGTATGTTTATCTAAAGCTAGCGTAATATTTTCTTTCTTTCTACCTTCTCCGAAAGTGTATTCTAATTTTTCCCACACAAAGCGTTGTACTTTAGCTGCTTCTAAGTACATATTGAAGGCATTAAACAACTTGGCAAAACGACCACGTTCCGTTAGGTCATCTGGTAACTTTTCAAAATTGGCAACTCCTGCAAGTTCAAATAGTTGTGCAATCTCATCATACACGGCATTTATTGCTTTTAAATTGTGGGGTAAACGCTCCACAAACAAGCCGGTTACTTTATCACCAGAATATAATTTTATGGCTGCGTTTATATTGCGCTCCATGGTGTGTGGCTTACGGTAATAACGTATGGTGCCGTGTGGTTTTTCATCACGTTTAAAGAGACGGTTGGTACGTGAAAATGCTTGTATGATGTTTTCATACTCCATCTTCTTGTCCATATACAAAGTGTTTACCCACTTGCTGTCAAAACCTGTGAGCATTTGGTCTACTACAATTAAAATGTCCAATTGCTTCTCGGGTTCTTTCTCTATTCTTAGGTATGGTGCTTTATGAGACATTCTAGAAGCAATATCTTTTTTCATTTTAGCGTAGTTCGCTAACTTAAAATCTTGTTCATATTGCGCATTGTAGTCTTCTATAATTTCTATAAGTGCATCTTCTTTATATTCAGAATTGCCGTTATTATCAATAGTAGGGTCAAAGAGTGTTGTAATTTTTAAGTCGGGTTTTACACGCTTTAATGTTCTGTAATAGCGCACAGCCATGGGTATACTACTGGTAGCAAATATGGCGTGGAATTTTCCATTCTGGCTCAAAATGAGCCAGTTGCCCAAAATATCTTCTACTACTTTTGAGATGTGTTGCTCACGGTCGTATTGGGCATTGGATAAATGGTCTTCTATACCTGTTTCATAGGTGCCTGCATCATTATATGAACCTGCCATAGGCACATCGTTCAAGTACTTTAGAAATATCTTCTTCTTTTTTGTATCGCCCAAGGCATCTTCTACACTAGATGCTTTAGATTTTTCTAAGGCCACCGCCTTGCGCAGGTCTTTATCTTTATAAGTAAGAACCTTGTATGGGTCAAACCCTAATACGTTGCCATCTCGTATACCGTCTGCAATGCTATAACGGTGTAGCTCGTCTCCAAAAACAGTAGCGGTGGTATTAAGTTTCTTTTGGTTTTCATCTTGTATGGGCGTACCTGTAAAGCCGAAAAATATAGCCCAAGGAAAGGTCTTTTTTATAGTAATTAGCATATCGCCAAAGGTGCTACGATGTGCCTCATCTACAATAAAGACAATACGCTTATTGTTCATCATGGCTATGTCTGCACCTTTAGTTCCTTCCTCCTCGGTAATAAGACTCATTTTTTGAATAGAGGTGACAATCAAAGTATTTGCTGGGTCGTCACTTTTTAACTTCGTCACTAAAACGCCAGTGTTCTCCGTTGCTTGTACATCTTCATTGTCATCACTAAAGCCACGGTATTCTTTTAAAGATTGTGTGCCAAGCTCTATTCTGTCCATTAAGAAGATTACTTTGTCCGCATCTTTTGAGTTGGCTATTAGCTGTGCACTTTTAAAACTGGTCATTGTTTTGCCAGAGCCTGTAGTGTGCCATACATACCCGCCTAGTGCTTGTCTACTCTTCCAATCTGTTTTTGCTACTTTATCACTTATAGCACTTGCTGCATAGTATTGATAGCTACGCATTACTTTAAGAACGCCATCACTCGTATCTGGTACGGTGTAAAACCCTATAAGCTGGTGCGCCATAGGTATAGAGAGTAAATAAGTAACTACATCACTCCATAAGTTTAAGGGTTCGTTATTAAAGTCTGCCCATTGAAAATAATAGTCTTTGTTGAATATACCATCTGGACCAGGGTTTGCAAAGTACCTTGTTTCGTTAGGCTCCATGGCTACAAAAACTTGTACTAAAGAAAACAAGCCTGTAAAGACACCAGCACGTGCGTACTTTTCTATCTGATGGTATGCTTGACTTACTGGAACATTACTTTTTTTAAGCTCTATGTGTATAAGCGGCATACCGTTTATAAGCAATATTAAATCTCCACGACGGTCGCCTAGTATGTTAGACTTGCTTTTGTATTGTGGTTGCTGTGCTATTTGATACCTACTTTGCCCAGCAGCAATTTCGTGGCGGTCATAAATTTTAAGACTTACTTCTTTACCAAAATGCAAAGTGTCCTTTTCGTTATCTCTTGTAATGGCTACCGTCTTACCATTTATAAAACCATTAAGCTTAAGTGGTGTACGTAAGGTGTTTACCTGCTCTAGTATTTGCTGCATCTCACCCTCCGTAAGTGGGTGGTCATTAAGGCGGTCTATATCGCGGTTGTTCTCAAAAAGTATATTTGCCCAGTTATCTAGTAAGTCTTTTTCTGTAGGTTTTTTAATGACCTCACTTTCCCAACCTTTATGCGATAAGGCTTCTATAACGGCTTCTTCAAAATCACTTTCTTTATTAAAAATCATATTTATAAACGGTACTAGTTGGGTTGGTTTTAAGCGACAAACATTTTACTAAGGCAGGCTTTTTTAATGCTGTTAAGTTTTTTCAGTTGCTCATTGTGATTTAAAATTAGGTTATCAAGGTTTTCAAAATACTGGCCTATTTTTATTTGTTCATTTTCAATAGGAAACTTGAAAACCATATTTTTAAATACTCCTGTTGTTATTTGATTTATTGTCGCTCCTAGGTTTTCTTCGACTTGCTTTTGAAATAATAGAGTACTTAACATAGCATTTAAAAAGGATGGTACTTTAGCTCGAATTCCTGTCATAAATGCACCTATTACCGTATTATTCATTGCTCTTTTTACTTGTGCATGCTTACCAATTAAGTTTCTTGAACCATTTCTAACTACAACTACTATATCTCCAACTTCCACATATGTACAATTAATAACACTTGAATCAACATATACGTTATCGGCATCAATAATTTCATCTCGTTTGACATTTGAGGAGCGCAAAACCAGCGTATCTGCCTTACTATCTACATCAAGAGGTGAATATGTTAAACCACTGAAAAAATGAACTTCATTGTCTAAAGTAGAATCTTCCCACTCCCCATCAAAGCCTTTAAAACGTATCTCTGGGATTGTAGCGCCCTCTTGTGGAAACATCTTAACTAGCATTGCTTTTTTTAGGTTTTTAAGTTTTGTGAGTTTAATCTTAGATACAGATATTGATTTATTTAAATTTTTAAAAAAATCACCAACAACTTTCTGTTCTTCTATATTAGGAAAGAAGAATTCCATTTTCTTAAAGGGACCAGTTGTAATTTGATTAATTGTTGCTCCTAGATTTTTTTGAATTTCTTTTTGAAAGGTTTGAGTATCCAGTAAAGCATTTATAAAATCAGAATTATTCTTAGGTCTTAGTCCGGTCATAAAAGCACCTATGACTGTATTTTTTAAAATTTCCTTTATTTGAGCATGTTTGCCAATTAGTGAACGTGAACCATTTCTTACTACTACAGCAATATCACCTTTTTCAACATTTAGACAATTTACAATCTCGGGATTTACAAAGACATCATCAGCATTAACAAGTTCACTGTTTTTTACATTAGATGAGCGTATCACAAATGTTCCTTCACCTTTTTGTACGTCTAGCGGTGAATAAGTTAATCCACTATAGAAATCAATTTCATCTTCAAGATAGTTTTTTTTCCATTTGTCATTAAAACCCTCAAACCGCACTTCTGGGCTTTTATTTTCTGTTGCCATATTAAATATTAGTTTTTAGTAGGTACTTAAACTCGCTTAGTGCTTTTAAATCGTGCTCGTTTCCTGTAAGGTTGCCCAATAGCCCTGCAAGTTCGTTTTCAGCTTGCTTAATATCTTTGGCTACATCACTATAGGTAGTAGCATATTTATCTGTTAGTTGCTGTAACTTTCGAGAAAGCGTATCTATAATGGCATCAGGCATATTTTCTAATGCTTTAACTAATGGTTGTACCCATTTATGTTCAAGCAGGTCATTTATCTGTGCATCGGTTAAATTTTCAATAGTTTCTTTAGTGAGCATGTGGAGTGCAGCAGCTTCTTTTTTAATTTTTGCTTTTAGGTCCTTTTGCTCTATAAGTAATTGGCTTGCTTTTACTACTTGGTATTCAAAAGTGTCTTCTTTAAATGTAAAAACACTCTGCAATTGAGACAGGTATTTGTTTACTGTAGTTTTACTATAGGTGCCATCTTTATTAGCATCCATAGCGCTCCATTGTATTGCTTTGTTGGCTTTTATAAAAGTTTCTTTTTCTAGTTTACGTGCTTTATTGTCTAGTAACTCTTGGTAGGCTTTAATCGCATTAATTTCTGGAGTTTCTACTTCTGCATAGGCTTCCTTTACCACTTCGTTTAACTCCTTGGCTACAAAGGCATCACTTTTATCATTAAGCAGGCTACTGTCTTTTTCTTCTTCTGGTAATGCTTCAATAATTTCGTCAATCTCCGTGGCAATAGCGGTAAGTCGGCTTTCATTTATAGTGAGCGCTTCAAGCTCCTTTGACAAATACCGTTCTTGAACTAGAGTAAATGGCATAATACGACCCTTCCAACCTTCTTGTACTTCAGTTTCTTTACCGTTTTTCTTTTTCATCACCATATTAGGGTCTACTACACGTGCAGCATCAAAGCCTTCGGTCTGTATAATTTCTAGGTCTACCTTTATAGTTTCCCAGTTATCATCTAACAGTTGGTAAGCTTCATATTTGTCTATAAGCGGTATGGTCTCTAGACGTTTAAAAATTTCGTTGCTTAATATTGTTTTCTCTTTGTTTACCTTAACAGCAGCTGTATTGCTTACTAATTGCTGGCTTAGGTACTGGTCAAAGTCCTTAAACGCCTGGGTATACGCATTCGCAAAAGCAGTAACATTAGCGTGATTTACAATGCTTTCTTTTATAGCTGTTACTTTCAACTTAGCATTTACGGCTGTAGTTCTTTCAAATAATGCTTCACGTAACTCTGTGAACGCATCCCAATACTTATGTAGTTCGTCTATCTCATTTACCGGAATACCACCAAACATAGAGGCATAGATATCCCATTTTTCGGCAGGCTCAGAAGAGTCTACATAGCGCGGTATGTTTAGGTTGTACTCGTTGTTACGTATTTCATCACGCTCAACCGTTCTAGAAAATTTATGTATGTTAGCTCTATCACGCACCGCATCTGCAATACGCCTTATATCACTAGCACGTAACTTGTTGTTTTTGCCATCTTTAAGAAAACCTTTTGAAGCATCAATAATTAAGGTATCGGTATTGGTACGTTTTTGTTTTAAAACAATAATAATAGTAGGGATGCCCGTACCAAAAAATATACCCGATGGCAAACCAATAATGGCATCAATGTGGTTTTTTTCAATGAGCTGTTTGCGTATTTTACCTTCTTCACCACCACGAAAAAGTACCCCATGTGGTAGTACAATATTCATAATGCCATCTGGCTTTAAATGGTACAAGTCGTGTAATAGAAAGGCAAAATCTGCCTTGGTTTTAGGCGCAAGACCAAAACGAGCATAACGAGGATCAGCTTCCTTATTAGTTGGGGTCCATTTTTGTGAATACGGTGGGTTAGATACTACCGCATCTAAATACAAGGTGTTATAAGTATGTACTGGGTCGTTCTCATCAAAGAATGGCCAATCGTCTTCTAAGGTATCACCATTTCTAGTCTGTATGTTCGTTGGTAAAATACCACGCATCACCAAATTCATTCTGGTAAGGTTATAGGTATTTTGCTTTAGCTCCTGTGCATAGTATTTAATGTTGTTTTCATCATCCATATACTTCGCAATGCTGTTACCTATGTTAATAAGCAATGAGGCAGAACCACTACATGAATCATAAATTTCAATTTGCTTACGGTCTTTTAAATGGTCTGAAATAATTTCTGATATAAGTACAGATACCTCATGGGGCGTATAAAACTCTCCTGCTTTTTTACCTGCGTTTGCCGCAAACTTTTCAATTAGGTATTCATAGATAAAACCAAGAACATCATAGTCTTGTTTGCCATCCATAGGGATGCTCTTAATTAAATGCAGCAAATCTGCAATGGCTTTGGTTTGCTTGGCTGCGGTATCACCTAATTTACTTAAACCTGTTTCCAAAGTATTGAAAATACCATCAAAAAGCTTTTTGTGTTTAGGACTAATTAGTCGGCTAAAAGCAGATAAAGCTTCTCGTACATTTGATACATCAAAATCTTTACCAGCACTGATCCAAGTGCTAAACAAATCATCATAGGCTATAAAGTATCCTATGTTTTTTTTAATGAAATCTACCGTTTCGGTATCTTCTTCGCTCAAGGCTTCAATATCCTCTTGGGTGAAATCTTGATTTTTAGCGAACTGTATTTGCTTTTCCGATAGGTATTTATAAAAGATGAAGCCAAGTATATAATCTTTGTATTCATTTGCCTCAATTTTGGAACGCATTTGGTTTGCAGATTCCCAGATTTTGGCGGCTAGTTGTTGCTTGTTCATTATTTTTTTAAGTTTATTCTTCTTTGTTAGAGACTAAAAGTTCTTTTGCATCTACATTTAAAATATGGGCTACTTCGTAAAGCACTTCTAAGCTAGGTTGGTTACGGTTTTGCACATACCCATTCACAGTATTAAAGCTCTTACCTAGCTTATCCGCTAGCCATACTTGCTTTATACCTTTTTCTTCCAATACCTCTTTTATACGATTCATCTTTTAAGTGTTTTTGGGGACAGAGATTAAAAATAGACATTACACTATATATACCAAGTATTGCATTATATTTTTATTCAATTATTTAGGTTCTTTTGATACAAATTTTTAAGCTCCTTTGTTTTTCGGTGGCGTACCCTCACGCAATGCCCGCACCTCATGAACTTTTGGAAAATACCCCCCCCCACTTTTATATTAGTTGATTTTTTGCTGAGACGTTTTATAAAATTGTTGTAATACAAAAAGGAACCCCATGTAATACACTTTGTTTTCCACCTAATAAAGGTATAAAGGGTAAAATTCCTGTATTACAGATATAATGATAGATAGAATGCGCTAAGTCCATCGAAAAATGATGTAATAAATGAGATTTTAGTATATTTAAGTATGTGTTATTCGACTACATTGGACAAGGAACATGACGAAGTGGAGGCAAGGATCCGAAGACGGTTCAAGGTGCCCTTGGAGTACAGACCTTACTACTACCAATCTGCCTTTAACCATGAGAACCTATATATTGTTCCCCAAAAGGAAAAAGAGGAGATCGTTCCGGCTGTTTGGGGCCTAGTTCCCGAATATGCAATGAAGGGTAATATTAGCGAGTTCTTGAATAAGAATTATACGAACAATGCCAGGGCCGAAACGATTTTTGAAAAGCGCTCCTATAAAGAGTTTCCATTAACCAATAGATGTTTGATCCTAGCTTCCGGTTTTTTCGAACCCCACCACCTTAAGAATACTGCCTACCCTTACTTTTGCCATTACACCGATAATTCCATTTTTTGTTTCGCGGGACTGTATTCTCAAATTGATGATGAAGTCTATAGTTGTACGATTATTACGGTAGAGGCCAACGATTTTTTTGCGGAAGTACATAACAAAAAAAAGCGGATGCCCTTGGTGCTTGATGAAGAATTTGAGGAGGAATGGCTAAGGAACGATCTAAGTAGACCACATATAGAGGAACTTATGAGGGTAGGGTTCACTACAAAGGAATTCGAGGCCTATTCCGTTACACGCAATCTATATAAGCCAAACTACGAACGCAATACACCGGAGGCAATTAAGTTTGTGGACTACTCAGAATTGAATCAACAGGGTTCGTTATTCTAGGGAATAAGCTCAATTGGTTCGAATCAATAGGCTCTTGTACGACTATATCATTATCATATAGCCAATACTGCATATAACCTACAAATTCATCTTCGTTTTCATCCGCACACTCCATACAAAAGTTGCATCCCAAACCAACCGCCTTATTGGGGAAATCATCCGGTTTCTCGATAGTGTAGACCTCGCCGCACTTGCAATGTAAATTTATATTAGATTCCATATCAGTTTTTATTATATGTGTTAAAATTACAAAAGAATATGGTCAAATTCCATAAATTTGGAAATAATCCAAATACTCTATAATTGCAATGCATACAATTGTCTTCCATAACCGAGATACAAAAGCAATTAGAAGTCTTTTAAAAGAGATAGGGGAGGCTAGATATAACAGTGCCCTAATGGATGAAGGGATTACGCAGCCCCCGATAACAATGAACGGATTCTTCTTAGAATTTGATACCAAGACAAATAACTTAAGCCTGTTCCACCGCTACCCGTCCCATGTAACACTTTTTATAATGTCCGTGTTAGGTTATTGGAGTGTGCCGAATGAAAATTGGATAATGGTAAGGAAAGAAAATAAATAGAAATAATGAGCCTATATAGACAGGAAAAATTGATTTATACCCTTTTAAAATTCAGGTGGAAAAAGTATGGCCTTACTCATATTAAAGTGGAATGCTATAATAGGTTTCAAGGTGATAAATACATCTGCCGATTAGAGGTCTTCAAAGGTGGTAGGGGAATCAAAAACAGATTAATGAAGTATGAGGCCCAATTGGAGGATAAGTTTGTTGTGGAAGCCGAAAGGAGGCTAAAGGAAATTCTTGTCGCTGTTCCTTGATAATTTTTCTAATTATAGAATCTGATTGATGCTTTTAATGGTTGATTGCCGTTTCCTTAGTGACGAAATTAGAGTAGTAGGTGTGGCAATCTCCAACTCGCAGGATTAATTAAGTTACTAGACATTCCTTAGCCAAAATTAAATCCGCTAAATCGTATCCATCTCGAATATTCTTTTTTCTTTCAAGAAGATCACTACACTCTATTTCGAAGCCCTCTTTTTCAAGAAGCTCCTTCTTGTCGTTCCATTTTAGAAATTCGGTCTTATCGGGATAAAGAATAATGTTGTGGTTTTTTAAAGGCTGTAACAATGGTTTTTTCAGATTTGATTTCGAACCCGTAGCCATCCAATGATAGGAGGGAAACCCCATGCTCATGATGATGGCCGTTTTTTCCGACTCAACAATGCAAACGGTATTTTTGTTCCGGTCATTTTCAAGTAGGTGTAATCCAAAAAGACACTGTTGTAATACAAAGTCCTTGACACGTAAAACCTTGTGCATCCAATTGATATGTGAGTAAGGTTTTTTTACTCTATTTCCTGAATTACAGTCATATAGCATGACTTTGCCCGTACGGATTCTTAATTCATTATCAATTTGCCAGAAAATCGTAGCCCCATTCCAATGGTTAGAAGTTCCTATGTAATACTCCTCTATTACTCGTATTACATCTTCCTCTTCGAAGTGTTTCAATAAAAAGGATATAAAATGGTTGTGATCATAATCAACACCGAATTCACCTATTAAACTTTCGTTCAAAAACGTGGGTTTATTAGGTGTTGGTACGAAGTTTAAATCGTTCAAGGGTTTATTGGACGATGGTGATGTAAAATAGCCACATTTGCTTTCGCGGTCGCAGCGCCCATAATTATAACCTGCATAATTACCGGACCCATTGTCGAAAAAACGTACATAGGATTTCCGGTTACATTTGGGGCAAAGGAACTTTTTACTTGACTTGTCCAATGAATATTTGTACTGCATTTCTTATTGAATTTTTACCTCGTACCCTCGTACCTTTATTCGGGGTACGAGGGTACGATTTGATATTATTGTAATACACGATGTTAACTACATAATGTTATCGATTAAGTATCTGATACCATCTTCTACCGTAAAATCCGGAAGTTTCTTCCGCTTTTTCTTGATCGGAGTTTTATTGGGAATATCTTGCCCGAGCATATAGTATAGCCGTTCCTGCTCTTTCAGGGAAAGTGCTTTGGCTATCTTATATACATCGGATGCTATCATTAGTCAATACCCAGTGTTTTCTTTCTTTTGCGAACAGTAGCCTCATTAATTCCCAATTGCCTACCTATTTCGACATTGGAAAGGCCTTGGGAAATAAGGGATTTCATGGCTTCATCCCTTTCGTCAAGTCCGTTACCGTTACTTGTATTACATCGTAGATGATCGTATTCGGAGTTATAATGGAGAAATCTGAATTCTAAAAAGTTTACATCTTTTTCCAATGAGCATGTAATGACATTTTCAGTATGATAAACTTGTTCCGTATTCCGCTGTTTTATCTGTTTGAGATAACGGTGCTTAGGGTCGTTCTGGCTAAAGCCTATGGCGAAGGCACTATCACAGAAGTTGATAAGCATTTTACTGCCTGCCAGATCGTTCTTGCTGATAGGTTTTGAATCGTCCCTTTTCGGAGTATGTGCCAAGACCAAAATGGAAACCGAAGACTCCTTGGTTATTTTTTTCAACTTCTTCATCAGTTCCAAGGCATGTTTGGACTTTTCATTATCGTTTCCCAAGAAAGTAAGGTTATCGATGATGACTACCTTGGCGCCACTTTTATTGATTATAGATTTGAGCTGGTCACATAAATAATCCTCGATTCCCTTATACTCTTTCGGAATGTCGGTAAGCGGGTTTATTTCCGCTCTAAGGAAATTTTGGCTAAACCGATAGTGGTTCTTATAATCTTTGGAATAACGATTTTCAAATTGTTTATCCGAAAGTTCAAAATCCGTATATACTACCACTTGTGCCTCGGCTTCCAACTTGAAGTTGTCAATAGGGATTCCACTACTAATACTCTCTGCAATTTGTACGGCAAGTATCGACTTCCCGACATTGGTATCCGCATAGAGAATGGCAAGTTCGTATTCATACCAGAATTCACTGAATAGCATATTCGGGATCGGTCTGCGTTTGGCCTCGTCTATCCATGTGTTGACCGGTTTTACTATCAGACAATTTTGGTCCGCCTTCTTTTTAAGGAGCTGAGATTCTTTGGACCTGATGTCTTCACGGATTGTCTCCTTGACTTTTTCAATTGATTGTTTACTGCTCATAGTTCCTTATTTTCAAGTGACCATAATTCATTGATCAGTAAACAATAATCGAAGGATAGAGCGTTGCCCGAAATGGGAAAGGTGAAATGCTTGTTCGAGTAGTCCGGTTCTACTACGAAGCGGTTTAAGTCACTTAGAACTTTTAAAAATTCCAACTTTAAGTCTTGAGAGAAGGAACTTCGCTTTAAGGTCTTTTCGACTTTGTACTTGATGCCGTTAATCGCCTCAATAGAATTGTTGTCCGTTGGCTGCATGTATTTATAGAACAGCCAAGCCAAAAGCGTCGTAAATTCATAACTTTTTTCAAAACCGGGGATAGGCCGCCCTTCATCCAATATTATTGGCTCCAGATCCAAATTAATGCTCGGTTCATCCAGTTCCTCATAGGAATCCTCCAAGTGAGTGGTAATTACATCTCTTATATAATCGGATAATGAGCAGCCAAAGTCTTCGGCTAGATTCTGTAAAGTAGTTTTCTGGTCATTACTGACCCTTAAATTAATCGTTGTATTCATTTTGTGAATTTTGGTTAATGCAAGTAACTGCGATTAACCAAAAAACACTTGTCCCGATTTATGTCCGAGGCTTGTCTTTTCTTGTCTGAAACTAGGGAAGTTTGTCCAGATTGTTAATGGTAAGGTATTCTAAGGGAAATTGTGCCATTCTTCTTGTAAGAATTCAACCCGTTCGCTGTGTTTGTCATTGATCAAATTGGAGTAATCTCTAATTTTGGTAATCCTAATTCCATGAACATCTAAAAGGAATTTCATAAAATCCTCTTTATTGCCATTTAATAGATTATTAGATCTGAGCACCTCGTGTAAACTTTCTATCCGGGCTGGTATTACATCTTCAAAACTCTCTATTTGGTGATGGACGAATTTATAAGTTGTAAAATCCTTGAATAATTTTTCATATTTCTCATACAGTTGTCTAAGGCCGTCCTTTCCGTTGAAAAGGCTATCTTCTTCGAACTGATATGTTTTATTTAAATTCAACAATATTTCCAAATTAGCCTCAAAGTCAATAATTTGATGTAATATAGGGGTGCTTTCAAATGTGTTACGATTGAAATAGTAGATTTCGCCTCGTAAAAAGGCCAATATTATAGATCTTTGGCTTATAAGCAATTCCTTGAATTGATTACGCTTTCCATAAAGGACTCCGAATCTGTTTCTGTAGGCATCGAGTTCACCTGGAAGACATTCTTTATAGATACGTTTAAATTCCTTCAAGGCCAACTTCTTTTTTTTCTTTTCCGAAAATCCGAATACCGTATTGTTGAACTTGGCATGAAATAAAATAGGGGCGTGTTTTAAGTATGCCTCATAAGTATTTAGAATGAATTTGTAAATGCTGTCCGTAAGCTCGTCACTAGCTATAAATTCCTTGTTGTCTTCCGAAAGACCAGTTTTAAAATTAATTTGTCCAGGTACGTTATCATCTATGTGTTGATTTGGGATGAAGGAAACAGAATAAGAAACACGGAATAACTTTTTCTCCAACAAATAGTTGTTCTGTTCGTCCCTGGTCATCTCAAAGAATGCGGGATTTTTTATGGAACCGAAATATTTATACTGCATTTATTCCAATAGTTTTGAATAGTCCTCGGGAAGCGCTGCATCAATATCCCTAAGGTATTGCTCCAAGGCTTTCATCGAACTGTGGCCCGTGATTAATTTCAATTTACTTTTGACTTCGAAAGGACTGGCGTTTTTCGCCAATTCCCTATATAATTTGGTGATGAACGTATGTCTGAAACTATACATGGTATAGTCCCCGCCCAACCCGAAATGGTCCTTGACCTTCTTAAACCGTTTTGTGTAAAAATTCCGCTTGTTCGATTCCGAAGTAAACCATACGCCTCCTATACCATCGACCGTGAACAGGAAGTCATTTTTGTCGAACTCTGTCAGGTCGGGAATTTCCTTTAGCAAGATATCAGGAATGATCTTTGTCTTTACTGGTTGGTTCTTGGCTTTTAGGTAAAGTTTTTTATCCGTTACATCGATATCCTTTATTTTTAACCTACATACTTCTACAGGTCTAAGAAAGTTGTAGCAAATGAATTGTATGAAAAGACGTAATACAGGGTCATTTTCCGATAAATGATTGTCGATTGTTTCTAAAAGTTCAGGTGTGTAACTTTTATGTCGGGTGGGTATCGCACGTAATACATTGATTTTCCTAACAAAATTGTGCTGTATTACATCATTGTCCTCCAAAGTTTGAAACAGAGAGCCCAAATCGGTTCGTGTATTGTTCCTGTTTCTTGCACTGGAACTTTGTAATACACTGTTCAAGTAGCGTATTACAAGTTTTTTGTCAATTTGGTCAATGCCTTCCTTTAGTTTGAAACCTTCGCTGGCCAGCCATTTCTTGAACCTTTCGATCCGGCTTTTAAATTGTGGGAAAGAACCTTCGGACAAGACGCGCTCCTTTGTTTCCAGAACAAGACTGAAGGCGTCAGCTATACTGATAACATTCTCCGTCCGGATTTTTTGTTCCGGAACTTGCTTCAAAGTAGTCTCCAAGGCCGGCTCTTTTTCCTTTTGGGGATCGAGGCGATTTTCCAGATATTCGATGAGCGATGCATTT
The DNA here is from genome assembly GCF_900103215.1 of Kriegella aquimaris. Classification (GTDB taxonomy): domain Bacteria; phylum Bacteroidota; class Bacteroidia; order Flavobacteriales; family Flavobacteriaceae; genus Kriegella; species Kriegella aquimaris. Next base: position 60,606 of record NZ_FNGV01000012.1, on the reverse strand, counting down.
TCTTGGTATGGGTCGAATCCCTCCCGAAGTACAATGGCGAGTGCCTTCTGCATTTGTTTAAGGATATGGTATCTGCTTTCCTTGTCCTTGTACCTGTTGGCACCGGCTTTGATCTGGGACTGTCTTTTTAGTTTTCCCGTTTTGGGGTCCCTGAAGGAATAATAGACGTACCAGTCCTTGCCTAGTGACTCTTTTTGTTGCTTTTTAGACAACGTGGACCACTGGGAAATATCGACCGCTCCAGTATAGATTTTAGGTTCGGAAAAGTTCATTTTCATGCAAAAAACGTATTCGTTTTCGTATACGTTTCGCAAATGTAGAAAAATAGAGGACATAAAAAAACGGATTGCACGCATGCGATCCGTTGATTTAATTGGCCTGTGGCCTAGTAGCGGGGACTGGACTCGAACCAGCGACCTTCGGGTTATGAGCCCGACGAGCTACCTACTGCTCTACCCCGCGATGTGGACGGCAAAGATACAACGCTTTGATGATCTTATCCAAATCTATTTTGAATTAAATGGAAAAAAAGCGGTTAAAATTTTCATCAAAAATTTAAAAAGACGTACTTGTAGTTTGCCATTTCCAAAATCTTGCTATTTTGTAACGATTTTAAGCAAAAATCCTTCACCTTAATGCACCCGATTATTTATGGATAACTATGGTTTTCTCTCAATTTTACCACCCATCATCGCTATTGTACTGGCACTCAAAACCAAACAAGTTTATATAGCCCTGCTTTTTGGGATATGGTTTTCTTGGATCATCATCAATGATTTTAATTTTCTTACTGGAACCTTGGCAACCATTGAGGGGATGGTGAATGTTTTTAAATCTCCGGGAAATACCCGAACCATTATGTTCAGTGCCCTGGTAGGTGCATTATTGCTATTTATTCAATACTCAAAAGGGGTAGAGGGATTTATAAACCAAATCAACAAAGTAATCCTGTATTTTGAGAAAAAGCAAAGCGGCTATAGTAGGGTGGTAGTGCAACTCATGGCATTGCTAACAGGCCTTTTGTTGTTTGTCGAGACCAGTATAAGTTCCTTAACGGTAGGAACGCTATATCGTCCAGTTTTTGACAAACTGAAGATTCCCAGGGAAAAATTGGCCTACATAGCCGATTCCAGTTCTGCCCCTTCCTCTATTTTAATTCCCTTTAATGCTTGGGGAGCCTTTATAATGGGATTATTGCTCACCCAAGGCATAGAAAATCCTTTCGGGACTATGCTTTCTTCCATAGCATATAATTTTTATCCTATTCTTGCCATAGTCATTGTTTTTGTGGTCATTATTACCAAAAAGGATTTAGGGCCTATGGCAAAAGCTGAAAAGCGCACAAAGGAAACAGGGAAATTGTTAAGTGATACAGCCAAACCCATGTTGTCCAGTGAGGTGACCTCTTTCGAGTCCAAAGAAGGAATCAAGGCAAAAGCTTACAATATGATCGTGCCGCTGGCTACTATGGTATTGATGATGCCAATATATTTGGCCTATACGGGTTGGGATGCCGTGGAGGATGCGGCTTCTTTCGGAGACCATATTTTTAAGGCAATTGGCCAAGGTTCCGGTTCATCGGCTGTGTTATATGCTGTGCTTACCGCAATCTTTGTGGCCATGGTACTGTACAGGTCTCAAAAAATAATGAAGACCAAAGAAATGATCGATCTTGTGCTAAAAGGGATAAGCGAGTTGATGCCCTTGGCCTTGTTAATGCTTCTTGCCTTTGCCATTGGCGATGCCTGTAATGAACTGGGAACCGGACAGTTCATAGCCAATTGGTCTAAAGACTGGTTGTCACCGGCTTTTTTACCGGCTGTTATTTTTGTAATCAGCTCATTTATTGCCTTTTCGACCGGAACTTCTTGGGGTACTTTTGCTATTATGATGGCGATTTCCATGCCTATGGCCGAAATTCATGGGGCACCACTGCCCTTAATAGTAGCCGCTACTTTAGGGGGAGGGGTTTTTGGAGATCATTGTTCGCCTATTTCGGACACCTCCATTATTTCATCTATGGCCGCGGCCAGTGATCACATAGACCATATTAATACGCAACTGCCCTACGCCCTTATCGGGGGGATTGTGACGGTTGTTCTTTACGTGATTTTGGGTTTAATTATGATATAAATGATCCTATTTAAGTAGAGATACTTCCCCGCTTGGGTGGCAGTTTCCTATTTATCAATCTTTTGTAGAGTTACAAACTACTATTTTCAGCCTTTGGATGCTTGGGACTGGGTAAGGTAAATTAGAATTCAGAAAGCATTTGGGACGGATTTGGTAATAAGCTCAAAACTTGCTCAATACCTGATGATACGGTGAAACAGCGCTATTTGGGAAAGTAAAGTCCAAGAATTTTTTTGGTTACCTTTGCAATTCAAATAGCTAAAAAGAGAAGATGTTGCATAAAGCCGGTTTTGTAAATATTATAGGTAATCCTAACGTGGGTAAATCGACCTTGATGAATGCCTTTGTAGGTGAGAAATTATCTATTATTACTTCGAAGGCACAAACTACGCGCCATCGGATTTTGGGTATTGTCAATGGGGATGATTTTCAAGTGGTCTTGTCAGACACCCCTGGTATCATCAAACCGGCGTATGAACTACAATCAAGCATGATGGGCTTTGTGAAATCGGCTTTTGAAGATGCCGATGTGCTTTTATATATGGTGGAAATAGGAGAAAAGGCGTTAAAGGATGAAAGCTTTTTTGATAAGATCCGTGGTAGCAAAATACCTGTGCTGTTGTTGCTGAATAAAATCGATACTTCAGAACAGGAAATATTGGAAGAACAAATTCAATATTGGCAAGAACAACTTCCGAGTGTCGAGATTCATGCCATTTCTGCACTACAGAATTTTAATGTAAAAGGAGTCTTTGAACGAATTATCGAGCTGCTACCAGAAGCACCTCCATATTATCCCAAAGACCAATTGACAGATAAGCCCGAACGTTTTTTTGTGAACGAGACCATTCGTGAGAAAATCTTGATACACTATAAAAAAGAAATTCCGTATTCCGTAGAAATCGAGACCGAAGAATTTGTCGAAGATGAAGACATCATTCGCATGCGGGCGGTAATCATGGTAGAACGTGATTCTCAAAAAGGTATTATCATCGGCCATAAGGGCAGCGCTTTAAAACGTGTTGGGGTAGAGGCACGTAAAGATCTGGAGAAATTTTTCGGCAAACAGGTACATATAGAACTTTATGTAAAGGTGAACAAAAACTGGCGTAGCGATGCGCGGCAGTTGAAACGTTTTGGGTACAATAGTTAAATGCCTGAACCATTTTAAACCGTTCAATTAAAGAGCTTGATTTTTTTTAACTTTCTTTCAAATCTCAAATTTTGTCTTTGACCATAAACGAAGACTAATATTAAAACCTTCAAGAACAGCTGCCTTTTAATATACCAGTTTCTTTCATAATCTTGAGACAGGCTTTCCTGAATTTATCGGGTACTCCAAATAGTGTAGCTTTGAATGAATATCTTTTAGTGGAATTTTTTGCGTCTGAAGGCTTTTGGTTATTCCTGCAAAAGAATCTTTCAACGATATAAATCTTCTTGTAATTATTAATATAGTCTTTAATACTGTTTCTATCTATCAAATCTACTAGTCTAATTCCCAATTTTTAACGGACTTAACATAACTTCAGAAAAGTGGATGAAACCCAGTGCGATTCCCTTTACATTTTTCATGATGCATTTGAACAGGTTCTATGAGATAGCATTTTTTCCTCGGATTTTTAATAGTACTTTTGTCGCAAAATACAAAGAATGAGTGCTATAGTGGCTATTGTAGGAAGACCCAATGTCGGGAAATCTACTTTTTTTAATCGTTTGATCCAGCGCAGAGAGGCTATCGTTGATGCCGTCAGTGGGGTGACTCGCGACCGGCACTATGGTAAGAGTGACTGGAATGGTAAGGAGTTTTCGTTGATCGATACAGGTGGTTATGTGCTGGGCAGTGAAGATGTTTTTGAAAAAGAAATCGATATCCAAGTAGAACTTGCCATTGGTGAAGCAGATGCCATCATATTTATGGTCGATGTTGAAACCGGGGTTACCGGCATGGATGAGGATGTCTCAAAGCTATTGCGTAAGGTAAATAAACCTGTTTTTTTAGCAATCAATAAAGTTGACAACGCGCAAAGGGCTGCTGATGCCGTTGAATTTTACGCTCTTGGGTTGGGTGAATATTATACCTTGTCAAGCATTAACGGTAGTGGAACCGGGGAATTGCTTGATGCGTTGGTAAAGGTACTGCCCGATGTTGAGGAGGTGGTTGAAGATTTACCGCGATTTGCCGTTGTCGGTAGGCCAAATGCAGGAAAATCATCTTTTATAAATGCTTTGATAGGCGAAGAGCGGTACATTGTCACCGATATTGCAGGTACCACTAGGGATAGTATCGATACACGGTACAATCGTTTTGGTTTTGAATTCAATTTGGTTGATACCGCTGGTATTCGCCGAAAAACCAAGGTCAGGGAAGATTTAGAGTTTTACTCCGTAATGCGATCGGTAAGGGCCATCGAACACTGTGATGTTTGTTTGGTGGTTTTAGATGCCACCCGTGGTTTTGATGGGCAGGTCTCGAACATATTTTGGTTGGCCCACCGGAACAATAAAGGTATTGTTATTCTGGTCAACAAATGGGATTTGGTAGAAGATAAGGAAACCAATACCATGAAGCAGTATACTCAAAAAATAAGGGAGGCCATCGAACCTTTTACCGATGTTCCTATTATCTTTATTTCGGTGCTTACCAAGCAACGTATTTTTAAAGCTATCGAGACCGCAATCCAGGTTTATGAAAATAGGTCGAAAAAGGTGGTCACGCGAAAATTGAATGATGTGATGTTGCCCATTATTCAAAATAATATGCCACCGGCCTACAAGGGAAAATATGTAAAAATCAAGTTTTGCACCCAGTTGCCCACACCGTACCCTCAATTCGCTTTTTTCTGTAACCTGCCTCAATATATTCGTGACCCCTATAAACGTTTTTTGGAAAATAAACTAAGGGAGAATTTTGATTTCACAGGGGTTCCAGTTACCATTTTCATGCGCAAGAAGTAGCATCGGTAGTTGAAAGATTATGATTTTTAGGCCATTTGTTTTTAAACTTTTGGCCTTTTATTTTGCCCTTGAACTTCCCGTAGCTGTACCCCCTAATTATAGGTAATTGATGTAACTCAACTATTAAAGTTATGTTAACCTAGTGATTAGAACTAAAAGATTAGTTTAATTTGATTGCATCAATTCATCAATCAAAATCAAATCAATTTGAGGAAGTCTACTATTGCCCTGTTTTTTTTCACTCTATTTTACACATTTACCAATGCCCAAGATTTCAGTATTAACGGAAAAGTGGTCGATTCTTTTTCTAAAGACCCCCTTGAAGCCACTACGGTATATGCAGAATCGATAAAGGACAGTACACTGATAACCTATACTATTTCTGATAAAGCCGGCTTTTTTGAACTAGAGGGAAAGTCAAATTTGACAGAAGTCAATCTTTTCTTTTCGTACAATGGGTACAAAACCACTCTTAAAAAAGTTGTACTTAAACCCTCATTGAGTCTTGGTGAAATTGCAATGGAAGAACAGGCCGAGGAGCTTAAAGGGGTAGAGGTCACCGGGGAACGGGTTCCAATTCGTATAAAAAAGGACACCTTAGAGTTTAATGCGGATTCTTTTAAGACGCGTCCTGATGCGACGGTGGAAGAAGTGTTAAAAAAGCTACCAGGTGTAGATGTTGATAGCAACGGAAAAATTACTGTAAATGGTAAAGAAGTAAGCCAAGTTTTGGTAAACGGGCAGGTTTTTTTCAGCAAAGATCCCAAAGTAGTGACCAAAAGCTTGCCTAAGGAAGTTATTGATAAGATACAGATAACCAGTACCAAAACCAAAACCCAAGAATTTACCGGCGAACAAGGTGATGGTGATAGTAAGACCATTAACCTCACTATTAAGGAAGACAAGAATAAGGGGTTATTGGGGCGGCTTTCGGGCGGGTACGGTACAGATGAGCGTTACCAGGCCAACGGACTTCTTAATTATTTCGATGGTCAACAGAGAATAAGTGCCATTGCCTCAAGCAACAACATTAACAGTGCAGGGTTTTCCTTTGATGAGATTTATGGCATGATGGGGAGAACGAGGGGAGGGATAAGTATGAATAGCAATGGTGGTTTTTCCGTTGGGGGTCTATCTTTTGGTTTTGGTGAGGGTATAACAACTTCCTCAAATCTAGGTGCAAGCTATGCAGATTCAAAAAAGGGGGAATATAAAGTGAGCGCAAATTACTTTTATGCGAACAGTGATTCCTATAACGACCAGAAAACTTCGCGGGAGAATATTCTACCGAACGGACGCTTTTTCACCGATTCGGAGTCTAGGTTTGAAGGGACTACTTCTGGCAATCAAGGTTCTGCAAATCTTGAATTCGATATCGACGAAACTTTACGTATATCGATCGAGCCTTCAATGAGTGTGAACCGTACAAATTCATCAAATGCTGGTTTCACCGTTTCTTCCGATGAGACGGGAGAAATTATCAACCGTAATGAAACCCGCACTGTGGGCGATGGCCAACAGCGTGATTTTACCAACAGAATGGATGTTTTTAAAAAACTGGATACCTTGGGCCGGTATATCAGGCTTTCCTTCTCAAATAATAACAGGGCTAATGAAGACATTACCAATTTGGAGTCCGTTCGGGAAGTTTTCGGGGATAATCCCGTTCAAGAAATACTTGATCAGCGCACTATGGTGACCGATAAGCACGATAATTACACCTTAGGGGCAACTTATCGAGAGGTTCTTGGCGATAAGCTGTTTTTGGACTTTGGGTATGAATATCGGAACAATAAAGATTATAATAAAAGGGAAGTTTTTGATTTTGATGATTCCATCGGTCGATATACTGATTTCAATGAGACTTTAAGTTCTGATTTTAACTTCAAGAACCGACAGCATTATCCATCTTTGGCACTAAACCGAAATGGAAAAAAACTTCGTCTCGGGGTTACGGCGAGCTTAATGAATACGAAACTCGAGAATGAAGATTTTTCTAGAAATAGCTCCTTCTCCAAAACATACAATAACTTTTTGTTCAGGGTATCGGGTAATTATAATATTGATCAGAGCAAACGAATTTATATGGGGTATTATTCCAGGTTGAATCTCCCTTCAATAAACCAATTGCAGCCGGTAGCAAATATCAACAACCCACTTAATGTTGTGATTGGGAACCCTAATCTTTCTCCATCGGTAAACCACAGTGTCAATTTAGATTTCAATAATTATAGTTGGAAAGAGCGAACGGGATATTTTATATACGCTTGGTTGTCTGCCGAGCAAAATAAGGTAGTACCGGTTACGGTTACAGATGAAAATTTCTTGCGAACCACCACTTATACAAATGTCAAAGGCAATCAAAACGGACAACTGGGAACACGGTACTCTAAAGAGTTCAAAAAAGATAGTACACTTACCGTAAAGGTAGATGTAAACCCTTATTTGAGTTATCGAAAAGAAATTGGTTTTAATAACGGCAATAGACTAGAGGCGCGAATATGGTCGATAACCCCTAGAATTACGACTACTTTTAATTATAAAGAGTTATTGGAAATCGTACCAGGATATCGTATTGCGTTCAACGATACAAAATACAATATCGATACTTTTAAAGATATCAATTTTATTTCCCATACGGCTGAATTTAAGACTACGACCTATTGGCCCAAAGGTCTGGTATGGGGTAATGATATAAGTTATACTTACAATGGCAATGTTGGCCCTAGTTTTGACCGAGACTTTTTACTTTGGAATATAAGTCTAGGAGTTCAAATGTTTAATGACAAGGGTACATTCAAAATACTGGCCTACGATTTGCTCGACCAAAATAACAATACGCGAAGATCTACGGGCCAAGACTACATTCAAGATTTTCAAGGCACGGTATTGCAACGATACTTCATGGCAAGTTTTACGTTTAAGTTCGACCAATTTGGTGGTAAAAAACCTTCTGGCAATGGTATGCGGTTTTTTTGATGTCCGATTTGTATTGAGAAACGTCTTTTTCTATGCATAGTGAATCGTTCGTTATGAAGAATTATTTTGTTAGTATTAAAGTTATGTTAACCGTACACCTTTAAACTATAAGATTAGTTTATTTTGAAACCACCAAGCCATCATCGATCAAAAACACTTCAGTTTGAACAAATCTTCTATTGCTCTCTGCTATCTTATTTTATTTTTTAGTTTCTCCAACGCCCAAGATTTTATCATCAAGGGTAAAATTGTTGACGCTTTTTCCAAAGTGCCACTGGAATCCGCTACGGTTTATGTCGAATCGCTAAAGGATAGTACGCTGATTACCTATAGTATTTCAGAAAATAATGGGGCGTTCGAACTAGAGGGCAAAACGAAGCTAAAGGAGGCCAACATTTTCTTTTCCTATAATGGATATAAAACTTTGGTCATGAAACTGAACATTAAGCCGTCGGTTGATTTGGCGACCGTACAAATGGAAGAGCAGGCTCAAGAATTAAAGGGCGTTCAGGTATTGGGAGAACGCGTACCGATAACTATAAAGAAAGACACACTCGAATACAATGCAGATTCTTTTAGCGTACGTCCTGACGCTACAGTTGAGGAAGTACTAAAGAAACTACCGGGTGTAGAAGTGGATAGTGATGGCAAGATAACGGTCAATGGAAAGGAAGTAAATGAAATAACGGTCGATGGACAAGTATTCTTCAGTAAGGACCCTAAAGTCGTGACAAAAAGTTTGCCGAAAGAGGTGATTGATAAAATACAGATTACCGATACCAAAACAAAGAAACAACAGTTTACGGGCGAAGAGAGTGATGGGGAGAACATGAGTATAAATCTGACGATTAAAAAGGATAAGAATAAAGGGTATATGGGTAGAGTCGCCGCGGGTTATGGCACTGATGAAAGATATCAGGCGAACGGTCTTCTCAATTATTTTAATAATAAAGAACGGATCAGCTTTATTGCAAGTTCAAATAATATAAATAATTCAGGGTTCTCTTTCGACGAAATTTATGATATGGTCGGAAATACTAGGGGAGGGTATTCCGGTGCACGTGAATCAGGTCTCATCAATAATTATGGCAATGGTATTACCACCTCTTCAAATTTGGGGGGCAGTTATGCAAATGCGAAGAAAGGGGAATATGAAATAGATGGTAATTACTTTTTTGCCTATAGTGATAATTATAACGACCAAAAAACTAGCCGAGAGAATATTTTGCCCGATCGTAGATACTTCAGCGATAGTGAATCAAGCTTTAAGGGTACGACAAATTCAAACCGTGGCGGTGCCAATATTGAATATGATATTGATGAAACACTTCGAATTTCGATAGAGCCCTCCATGAGTGTGAATAGAACAACTTCGAAGAGTATAAACAACGCCACTTCAACGGATGCTAATGGCGAGTTGATCAACAGTAATGAACGAACCTCTGATGATGATGGATTTCAACGTAATTTCTCCAACCAATTTAATATAATGAAGAAGTTGGATACCCTTGGAAGGTTCGTGAGTTTCTCCTTTTCAAATACAAATACCGAGAATAAGAATATATCTAATTTGGTTTCCAATCGTCAAGTTTTTGGGGATGATCCAAGTGAAGAAAATCTTGACCAGCTTTCTAATGTTGACAACAAACGTGATTCTTACGACCTCGAAGTATCATATCGACATCCCCTGACCGAAAAGCTGTTTTTAGATTTTGAATATGAATATAGACATGACAATAGAGACAATAAAAAAGATGTGCTAAATTATGAAGAGGCGACCAACAGGTATACCGACTTTGATGAGACCCTAAGTTCTGATTTCAATTTTAAGAATGTACAGCAAACCCCCTCGATAGGATTACGGATTAATGATGAAAAACTCAATTTTAACTTTAGGGCATCATATAAGTTCACAGATTTAAACAATCAAGACTTTTTACAGAGTACCACATTTTCCAAGGCCTACGAAAATTTACTTTTCAGCAGCAGATTGCGCTATACCATAAGTAAGAACAAGCGGCTTTACGCACGCTATCGTACTAGCCTAGACGTACCATCTGTCAATCAATTACAACCGGTTCCGAATGTGAATAATCCGCTGAATATCGTTATCGGTAACCCTAACTTGTCTCCGGGAGTAGAGCATAACATCAGTTTTAATTATAACGATTACAACTGGAAAGAGCGTACGGGAATTTATGCATACTCGGGCATCGAGGTGCAAAAGAACCGAGTATCGGCTATATCAACTACCGACGATAACTTTTTACGTACCACCAGATTCACCAACATTGACGGCAATTACAATGGCTACGCTGGCATGGGGTATTCAAAGCAGATAAAAAAGGACAGCACCTTTACGGCCAAATTTAACATAAGACCAAGTCTTAGTTTTGGTCAACAGGTCAGTTTTACAAATGGTGTAGAATTAAAGGCAAAAAGGTTTGACGTATCGCCCCGCATTTCCACCACATTTAATTTTAAGGAACTTTTAGAGATAGAGCCCGGATATGGAGTGTCTTTTAATAATACCAAATATAATTTGGATGGAATAGAGGATGTCAAGTACACGTCTCAGAATGCCAATTTAAGAATGACTTCGTATTGGCCGAAAAACTTGATTTGGGGCAACGATTTACGATATAGCTATAACGGCAATGTGGGTCCCGGATTTAAAAAAGATGCACTGTTCTGGAATATGAGCCTTGGCCTTCAGGTCTTAGAACAAAAGGGCACTATTAAAGTGCTCGCTTATGACTTGTTGGACCAAAATATTAATACCCGAAGAACAACGGGCGAAGATTTTATCCAAGATTATCAGGGCACAGTTTTGCAGCAATATTTTATGGCCAGTTTCACCTATAAATTTGATCAGTTCGGTGGAAAAAAGGATCGAGGAAGTCGGTCTTATAGAATGTAGCCTGAAGTCTTTTTTTGCAGAGAATACTTGTAGATGATGACTTCTAGTATGTATCCTGAATTCTAAGTTCTGGGGTAGGGGCAGATTTTATGATGGTTACCATCCTCCCGACGCGCCGCCACCACCGAAGCCACCGCCACCGAAGCCGCCTCCGAAACCACCGCCACCTCCAAAGCCACCGCCGCCTGAACCACCACCGCGGTAGCCACCTCGGCCCATGTTGCTCAGAATGATGATATCCCAAAGGTCGAGTCCGGAAGAGCGCTTGCCGCCATTTTTTCCTCCGCCACCCCTGCGATTTCGAGTCGATAGAATAACTAAAATAATAAAGAAAATCAGTATGGGTAAGAAAGATCCGAAAGGAAAGCCATTGCTGTCATCAAAAGAACGTTCTTCTTTGAATTCGCCTTTCAGTGCTTGAAAAATAGCGTCGGCACCATCATTTAATCCGGCATAATAATTATCTGATCTAAATTGAGGAACGATTACACTTTCAATGATGCGTCGAGATAGGGCATCTGTAAGATTACCTTCAACGCCGTACCCCGTATTAATCGCAATTTTACGGTCATCCTTGGCTAAAAGAACCAATACCCCATTGTCTTTACCTGCTTGGCCAATGCCCCATTTCTGTCCCCACTGGGCACCTAAATAGGTGATATTTTCTCCTTCGGTAGAAGCGATGATGGCGACTACGATTTGGGTAGATGTACTATCGGAATAACGTATCAGTTTTTGCTCAAGGGCCTGTTCTTGGCCTGCTGGTAAAAGGTCGATATAATCATAAACACTCGTTTGCTTAGAAGGCTTCTCGGGTATTTGAAATTGTGCCACGGCAGTGGTACACCAACAAATGATATATACAAAAAGACTAACCTTTAGATACCTCATTGCTTAGCTCATTTGTGTCGTTGGAATTCCAAGGAAAATGTGATTTTAGTTCGTTGCCTGCTTTTAAAATGCCGTCGATAATACCCTGTTTGAAATTACCTTGTTTGAACTGTAGTTCAATTGCATCTTTGGTGGTATTCCAAAAATCTTTGGGAACGACTTTGTTGATTCCTCCATCTCCGTAAATTACGAACTTCCGATCGTTAACGGCCACATAGATCAATACGCCATTTTCCTCTTTGGTATTGTCCATCTTAAGTAAATGGAAAACTTCTTTGGCACGAACAAAATGGTCAGAGCGGGTATGTGCTTCAATATGTACCCGTATTTCTCCCGAAGTATTTTTCTCGGCTTCGAGAATGGCCTGTACAATCTCTTGTTCTTCTTCTGCCGTTAAAAAATCTTCTACTCTTGACATTGGATCAATTGAAATCGAAATTCACATCAGGTGCCTGTTCCGATCCTGCATCGGCCTTATAACGTGCCATTTCTTCGAAACCAAATAACCCGGCCAAAAGTTTGCCTGGAAACTGCTTGGTATGTACGTCGTAAATGTTGACCGCCTCATTGAATCGATCACGGGCAACATTGATTCGGTTTTCGGTACCCTCCAATTGCGACTGAAGTTCCAAGAAATTCTGATTTGCCTTTAATTCAGGATAACGCTCTACGACGACCATCAATTTGCTGAGCGCTCCAGTAAGTCCGTTTTGAGCTTGTTGAAAAGCAGCGATATTGTCCGTAGTAAGATTATTCGCGTCGATAGTGGTAGAGGTAGCTTTTGCTCGGGCCTCGATGACATCTGTAAGTGTTCCGCGTTCAAAATCGGCAGCTCCCTGAACGGTTTTAACCAAGTTGCCAATAAGGTCATTTCTTCTTTGGTAGGCGCTTTCGACATTCGACCATGCGGTTTTGGCATCGGCCTCATATTGAACAGCGGTATTGTTGAAGCCAACGGCCCAACGGTAAAGGCCAAATGCGATGACCCCTAGAATTATTAAAATTATTAATCCTTTTTTCATGGTAGTGTTTATTAAAAGTGAATTATAGCTGGTCTTTTATTTTGGCAAGCTCCGTTTTTACGCGCTCCAACTTTTGAATGATATCAAAATTGTTCAATGTCTTTTGTTTGTTTTCCTTTAGGTGCGTTTTAGCGCCCTCAAGGGTAAAACCACGTTCTTTCACCAAGTGATAGATCAACTGAAGGTTCTTGATGTCTTGGGGCGTAAATTTGCGATTACCTTTGGCGTTCTTCTTAGGTTTTAAGGCATCGAATTCCTTTTCCCAAAATCGAATCAAAGAAGTGTTCACGCCAAAAGCTTTGGCCACCTCACCAATACCGTAATATCTTTTTTCAGGTAAATCTATGTTCATTAATCCAATGATTGATTTTCTTGGCTGGCGTATTTCAGCATGTTTTCAAATTCTTCTGCTGTTAAACTGCCGTAATAGAAATTAATCGGGTTGATTCGGTCCTTATCTTTCCATACCTCATAATGTAAATGCGGTGCTTCTGAGCGCCCGGTGTTGCCAACAAAGCCGATAAGGTCTCCCCGTTTCACTTTTTGACCTCTTTTTACATTGTAGTTGCTCAAATGTGCATAAAGGCTCATATAGCCGTAGCCATGTTCAATGCGAATGTGTTTGCCAAAGCCCGAAGCGTTATTGTCGGCTCGGGTCACTTTGCCGTCACCACTAGCATAAATCGGAGTGCCTTTGGGTGCTGAAAAGTCCATACCACGGTGCATTTTTCGTGCTTTGGTAAAGGGGTCGGAACGCCATCCATAGCCAGAAGCCATATGTCTTAGGTTTTCATTACGTATAGGCTGTATGGCAGGTATTGCCGCCAATAACTTTTCTTTTTCCGCTGCCAGTTTGGTGATTTCATCCAGCGACTTTGATTGGATCGCCATCTGCTTTTTAATGATGTCTAAACGTTTGGTAGTGGCAATGACCATTTCCGAGTTGTTGAATCCTTCCAATGATTTATACCGGTTTATTCCACCAAAACCAGCTTTTCTTTGTTCTTCGGGTATAGGATTGGCTTCGAAATATAAACGATAAATGTTATTGTCACGATCTTCGATATTCGCTAAGACCTCTTCGATCTGCTCCATCTTTTTGTCCAAAAGTTCGAATTGCAGTTCGTAATTCTTTAATTCACGTTGTAGCGATAATTCCCTTGGTGTGTTGATAAGGTTGGTATTTAATAACAAGACAAGGCACACTAATCCAAAGAGCATAGAGCCTAAAAAAAACAGCGCAAAATTGCGATACCGTTTAGATTTTTGGGGTTCAATCTTTCGGTAAGAGAGCGTATCGGGATCGTAATAATATTTTACCTTAGACATGAAGGGATTTTATCCTATTTTTGTGCATTCGTTTTAACAAAACAAACAAATATAAAAATTGTTTTGTAGAAACCGTTAAAATTTGTAAAACCTTAGCATTTTCTATGACTTCCAAGGAAACAAGGAATCAATTCTTAAACTTTTTCAAAGAAAAAAGCCATAAAATAGTTCCATCTGCACCGATGGTCATCAAAGATGATCCTACTTTGATGTTTACCAACGCAGGAATGAACCAATTTAAAGAGTACTTTTTGGGAAATACAGTTCCTAAAAGCACCCGTGTTGTCGATACCCAAAAATGTCTGCGCGTTAGTGGAAAACACAATGACCTTGAGGAAGTAGGTAAAGACACCTATCACCATACCATGTTCGAGATGCTCGGGAACTGGAGTTTTGGTGACTATTTTAAGGAGGAAGCCATAGCATGGGCCTGGGAGTTTTTGACTTCGGTCTGTAAAGTAGACCCGAATAGTCTGTATGTCTCTGTTTTTGAAGGGAGCGAAGATGCAGACAACCTGAAAATGGATGATGAAGCCTTTGGTCTCTGGAAAGCAATTGTGCCCGAAGACCGGATTATCATGGGCAACAAAAAAGATAACTTTTGGGAAATGGGCGATCAAGGACCTTGTGGTCCCTGTTCGGAGATTCATGTTGATATTCGTACGCCGGAAGAAAAAGCTAAAGTTTCAGGAGCTTCTTTGGTAAACAAAGATCACCCTCAGGTGGTAGAAATATGGAACTTGGTCTTCATGCAGTATAACCGAAAAGCCAATGGCGATTTGGAGCCTTTACCTGCAAAACATGTAGATACCGGCATGGGCTTTGAGCGCTTATGTACGGTGCTTCAAGGTGTTCAATCGAACTACGATACCGATGTTTTTACACCAATTATTCGGGAGATAGAAACAATCGTAAACGGTAAGAATAGGCAAAATGAAACAAAATATGGCCAAGATCCCGAGATTGATATTGCCATTCGCGTTATTGCCGATCATATACGGGCGGTGGCTTTTTCCATTGCTGACGGACAATTACCAAGTAATACCGGTGCCGGTTATGTAATTCGAAGAATTTTAAGAAGGGCGGTGCGCTATGGGTTTACATTTTTGAACACCAAAGAGCCCTTTATGTACCGATTGGTCACGGTGTTGGTGAATACTATGGGCAGTGCTTATCCTGAACTTAAAGAGCAACGTCAGTTGATTGAGAACGTAGTTAAAGAGGAAGAATACTCTTTTTTAAATACCTTGGATCAAGGTCTCGTTCTTTTAGATTCGATAATTAACAGTACGAAAGGCAAAGAAGTGGATGGCAGAAAAGCTTTTGAGCTTTATGATACCTACGGCTTTCCCATTGATCTAACAGCATTGATTCTCGGGGAAAAGGGCTATACCCTAGATGAAAAAGGTTTTGAAACCGCCATGCAGGCACAAAAGAATCGTTCGAAATCAGCTTCCGCGGTATCAAAAACAGATTGGACTATTCTCAGCGATGATGTAGAACAAGAATTTGTGGGCTATGATATGTTGAATGCCAATGTGAAATTGGTGAAATATCGTAAAGTAGTCTCGAAAAAGGAGGGCGAGCAGTATCAACTGGTATTTAATATGACCCCATTCTACGCTGAAGGTGGCGGGCAAGTTGGGGACAAGGGCTACTTGGAAGCTTCACAGGGCGATGTCGTTTATATTTTAGATACCAAAAAGGAAAATAACGAGACCGTACATTTCACCAAAAACCTACCCAAAAATTTAAATGTCACTTTTAAGGCTGTCGTTGATAAGAAACAAAGACATCGAACTGCTGCGAATCATACCGCTACCCATTTATTGCATCAAGCTCTTCGAGAGGTACTGGGGAAACATGTGGAACAGAAGGGTTCTGCGGTTCATTCGAAATATCTCCGATTCGATTTTTCCCACTTTGGAAAGATGACTCCCCAGGAGCTTCGAGAAGTGGAGAATTTTGTGAATGCACGCATCGACGGACAATTGGCATTGCAAGAGAATAGAAATACAACGATGAGCGAGGCTATCGAAGAAGGCGCTATGGCCTTGTTCGGTGAAAAATATGGAGATACGGTTCGTACCATACGGTTCGGGCAATCCATTGAGTTATGTGGAGGTACACATGTACAGAATACGGGAGAGATATGGCATTTTAAAATTCGCTCAGAAAGTGCCGTGGCAGCTGGTATCCGGCGAATTGAAGCCATAACTTCAGATGCCGTTAAAGATTTCTATTTTGAGAATAATAGAATGCTTTACGAGATTAAAGATCTACTGAACAATGCGCAGGACCCTGTAAAGGCAGTAGTAAATTTACAGGAGGAAAATGCCAAGCTCAAAAAAGAGGTCGAACAGTTGTTAAAAGACAAAGCAAAAAATCTCAAGGGTGAATTGCAGACAGAATTGCAAGATATCAATGGCGTCAAATTCCTTGCGAAGAAACTAGATTTAGATGCGGCTGGAATTAAGGACCTTTCCTTCGAAATGGGTAATAATAGAGACAATCTCTTTCTATTGTTCGCAACCGAGCAAAATGGAAAGGCTTTGCTTTCTTGCTATATATCTAAGGAATTAGTTGCCCTGAAAAATTTGAATGCAGGAACTATAGTCCGGGAACTCGGTAAATATATTCAAGGTGGCGGCGGCGGTCAACCTTTCTTTGCAACGGCAGGTGGTAAAAATCCCGCAGGTATTGCAGAGGCTTTAGAAAAAGGAAAAAATTATCTATCATCATAGCGGCCAAAGAAACGGTGCGAGCTTCTTCGATTTGGTTCTGAATAAGGCATTATGGTCTTATCGTGACACTGGTGCGTAAATATTCAAGAAAGAGATAATTCAAATGAAACTCCAGACCCAAATACCGCTAAACCCCGAAAAAAATCAAATCAGTTACGACAGCGAACTGTTGTTGATAGGGTCATGTTTTGCGCAGCATATCGGAAGTAAACTGGATTATTTCAAATTTCGGAACCTTCAAAATCCATTTGGAATTCTATTTCATCCCGTTTCTATTGAGAACCTAGTTTCAAGAGCAGTTCGTGGTATCCCTTATTCGCATGATGAGGTTTTCTTTTACAATGAACGGTGGCATTGTTTCGATAGCCATTCGGATCTCAGCGATTTATCCGCAGAAAAATTGCTGCAAAATTTAAATTTAAGGCTGGAACGCACCAGGGAGCAAATTGTCAAGGCGACGCATGTAGTCATTACTTTGGGAACGGCATGGGCCTACCGCCATATCGAACAAGGTACTTTGGTTGCTAATTGTCATAAAGTGCCCCAAAAAGAATTTAAAAAAGAACTGTTGTCAGCGCACGAGGTTGCCACCAGCATTAAAAAGACAATGCAACTTATACGAACGATAAAGCCAAATGCCTATTTTGTTTTTACCGTTTCCCCGGTGCGTCATTTAAAAGATGGTTTTGTTGAGAATCAACTAAGTAAAGCACACCTGATTACGGCGATTCATAAAGTTCTTGATACATCCGTCACGCAGAGCGATGTCGAAGCGTATTTTCCTTCGTATGAACTGATGATGGACGAGCTCCGCGATTATCGTTTCTATAAGACCGATATGGTACATCCGAATCAACTTGCAATTGATTATATCTGGGAGAAATTCAAGTTTGTCTCGATTGCCGAAAATGCCCATACAATTATGGACAAAGTTGATGTCATTCAAAAAGGAAGGTTGCACCGCCCCTTCAATGCTGCGTCTGAACAACATAAAAAGTTCGAAAAGAACCTCGATGAGAAAATTAAAGATCTTCAACGAGCGTATCCCTTTATGATGTTCTAACTTCCTTCTATAAAAAGAATGAAAATAAGAGTGAAGTTTAGGTTATTGCAGAGTACAAAGCAATCTGTACCTTTGAAATATACAATGAAAATTTTGTGTCAAGTTTTTAGTCGTGGCACATGACTTAACTATTCGAGACATCCATGAAAAAGATATTAATCGGTGTAGTGGTTACATTGGCGGTGGTACTCATCTTCCGGTCCTGTTCTGAGGAAAAGGAAAGCAAATCCATTCTTCAAGAAAACAGCATGCTTATTCAGCAACAAATCGAAAACGTATCAAAACTGATTGTTACCGAAGGATATTTTGCCGAGGTGTATAATTATAAAGATTCACAACAGCTCTTTGGTCCATTGATTACGGCGCATAAAAAAGCTTTGGTTGTAGTGAATGCAGAAGTTACCGTAGCCTACGACCTCAGTAAATTAGATTTAGAAATTGATCAAGAAACGAAAACCTTGCGCATAAAAAGTATTCCGGAACCTGAAATTAAAATTTATCCCGATTTCGAATATTACGATGTCACCGCTGATTATCTGAATCAATTTAATGAATCGGACTACAACAAAATTAAAAAGAGTGTAAATGCCTCTTTGATGAAAAAAGTAGAGGTATCTTCTTTGAAGACAAATGCCCAGAACCGATTAATAAGCGAACTTTCAAAATTCTATATTTTGACTAATTCTATGGGATGGACGCTAGTCTATCAAGATCAAATCGTAGATCAAAATCTTCATGAACTTATGCTCAAAAAATGATGTTTAAGTATACGAGAAGTAGGGTTTCAAGGAAAATATATTAAAAATCGCAGCTTACTATCGTCATAATTGCTTCTGTGCCCATTGAATATATTGCTCCCAATCGTAATCGGTTACGTCATGAATTCCGGTTCGAATGTGATAGGCGAGCGTGTTTGGAATAGGTTGATTGGTCATTGGCATTTCGTCGGTGGCAATACCATCTTTTTTAAACAATTTATATACTTCGGAAGCATAGTGAGCCGAAAGAAATTCACCTTTTGGGTCGGCCCATTGGTCTTCTTGGGCACTGGCGACATACAAGGGTCTCGGCGCAATTAATGCTAGTAATTCGTGCTGGTCTATCGGTAAGGCCTCCTCGTTATTGTTGTATGCTTTAAAATTACCGCTAAACCAATGGGGGAAAGATTCATTGATACGCCCAACGGTCTCTCCAACTTTCCGTTTTGACAATGCGGCCCCGCCGCAACCGGAATCATTGGAAATAACGGCAGCAAATCTTTCATCGGTGGCACCGGCCCACAAGGCGGCCTTGCCTAATCGGGAATGTCCGAAAACTACGACCTTTGACGAATTAATATCTTTTGACTTTTCGAAATAGTCCATAGCCCGACTATAACCCCAGGCCCAAGCCGCAAGACTTCCCCATTCATTGTCATTTGGTTTTTGTTGACCTTGAGAGTAGAGCAAAGAATGAACGCCATCAGTAAAATCATCTTTGTCGGGGTCGACTTCCCCATAGTAAATGGTAGCTAGACCAAAACCGGCATCGATAATTTCCTCAATTGCCCATCGGTTCGTGCGAATACCACGTGTGGCCGAAGTAAATTTGTTTCCGGAAATTCCGTATTTGTCACTATTTCTGGCCCAAGCTTCAGAGATTAGTATATTTTCGTCGTCGGCAACCGTATGGTTTCCTAAGAAGTTATATCCTAAAAATAGGGGGGCCTTTTTTACGTTCTTCGGTAAATAGATTAACATGGTGAAATGCAATGTTCTACCATTTCTATCGAAGGAAAGTTCGACCTGACGGCGTTTAGCCTTTCCGTTTATAGCGTTCTCCCCTTGCTCCAAGATCTTAGCGGAGAAATCATTGAACTCGGCAGGAATCTTTCCGTAAACATTTTCCTCGAAGAAGGTGTATAGCTCAGGTCTTCGTATGCGTTTCCATTGCCCTTTTCGTGTTATTTTCTGACCATCAAAAGTGGTTAAAGGGTCGGGAATATCAAAATTAGGAATTTTGCTCTCATCGTAATTGGGTTCAAATTGAGAGAAGGAGAGCTGTGTGTTCAGTAAAAGAAGGATGGCAATAAAAAATAGTTTTTTCATTTTATGCGGGTAATATTTAGAACCGAGCTTAGTGTAGCTACTTAGTGTTTATGGTGAGCAAATTAAATTAATCAATAGCATTAAAATTAAGAATATCGGTACTCCTATTTCCGAAATGACAGGGTAAGAATTGTCTCAGGTCGGGTAGTCATTCCTTTCGATTTAAGAGTATGTTACGAGGTCGATTTGCACTTCTTTGCTTAAGACAGAAAGCTCTTTCCAAAGCAAGTGTAAACGAGCTTTATCCGAACTATCCAAGGACTGGGGTTTCTTCCGACTGTTTAAGGTTAACTCTAGGCCTCGTAAGTTCATGAAATACTTGGCGCCGATTGAGTATTTCTTACCGATGACCGATTTGTTCTTGAGAATAAAGTCGTTGACTTTTTTTACGGATGGCGATACTTCTTGACCTCTTCCATTTTGCCATAAATAAGAGAATAATTCTGGATAATAATTACCGGCAATACATGAAATGCCCGCACCACCATGTTGAATAGAATGAAGTGCATCGGGTGAATGCGCATTGTAAATGCCTAAAGAAGAATTAGAAGTTATCGCTATTTTCTGCGCTACCAATTCCGCATTACAAGTGGTATCTTTAAAGTATAGGAATCGTCCGGTTTTTTGGAGTTGATCCAGCATTACAGGACTGACCTTCCGGGAATAGGGACTAGGGCATTCGTAAATACCCAAAGGGATATTTCCGGTCTGATTCATAATGCCTTCGAACGAATTTAATAGTGCAGTATCCTTTTCCTCCTTTTTGACCATCATGGAGGGGATCAAAACGACAGCCTGAACACCTGTATCATAGATTTTCTTTATAAAATCTGCATTTTCAGCTACTTGCTCTGAAAAGGTTCCGGTAGAAACTACGGGAACATTGCTATGTTCGACAACAAACTTTGTAAGATCGATGCGTTCTTGATTACTGAGGTCGTACATTTCACTAGAGCCACAGTTCGCGAATAGGCCCGTTGAACCAGCATCTTCATACCAGCGAATCAATCGTTGTAATCCTGCGTAATCAATAGATAAATCGTCATTAAAGGGCGTCATCATTACCGGCCAAAAGCCACCGGGCAACTTGTTTTCTTCATTATGAAAAGACAGATTTTCAAAACCCCTACTCAACCAAATTCCACCTATAGCGGTCATGAATCCGGTACCTATAAATTTTCTACGTGTCAAATTTGTGCCTTTCATTCTGTACTAATTTTACTTGCAGCTTATTTTAAGCTAAAATTGCCGGGTTAAGTTACTAAATTTTTGTTCACTAATGCTAGTCCATCATCTATCAAATGTCCGACTTTCGGACGGTTGTGTTTAATTTTTTCGAGATGCGCCGCAATCTCCGAAGCAAAGCTTTCATCACCATTGTTTTTAGCAAGCTCATATAGTTCGATGGGTAGCAGCCAATCTTTGGAA
This sequence comes from Kriegella aquimaris, assembly GCF_900103215.1. Taxonomy (GTDB): domain Bacteria; phylum Bacteroidota; class Bacteroidia; order Flavobacteriales; family Flavobacteriaceae; genus Kriegella; species Kriegella aquimaris. Next base: position 39,052 of record NZ_FNGV01000012.1, on the reverse strand, counting down.
TGCTTCTCTTGTAGTTCCTTAAAAACTTTATTGCGCGAAATTGTAGTATTCTTTCCTTCCCTGAAATGCCGAATTTGCTCGTAGTATCGTTCAAGTGACTTTCGCTTCTCGGAAGTTTTTGGTTTGTTGGCTGATGATGCTAGGGTATGGGTCACTAAATCAAAACTCTTAAGGTCGGCCGGTCCGTTGAAGGCAGACACAATTTCTTTGCCTACAGCCATACTGTAAAGTTCGGAAGGCGAGGTGAAAATGATACTGCCTTTGTGGGTAACTGTACAATTCTTAAACGTAATTAGAAGAATCTCACCCTGCAGATTTCTTGTGCCCGTAATAATTTGTCCGGCAACATGAATTCCGCCTTCGAATTCTAACGAAACGGTTTCTCCCTCATAAATTTTGTAAGCTTTTAAGTCGCGCGGACTCATATTTTCGATGGCTAAATTGATGCCTTTAAGTTTTCCAATGGGCGTTCCGAAACCGGTAGAGTGTCTTTTTGAGCTATGACCCACTAGTTCTTTTTCGCGATAGGCCAGTGCCGTTTCTCCTTTGGTCTGAACATAGACGGGCTTCCCGTCATGGGTGAGCACACTGTCGAAATTTCCTGAAATCTGTAGGCCCGTGCTTAGTTCAATAGTACCCAATGATTGAGAATCAATGAGTTTTTGAACACTATCGAGTCCTCCGGTTCTTAAAGCCATTGTGTCGGCAAAGTCTTCCAATACCTGACTCAGAAATGCAAAATCGGGTGTTACAAAAAGTTGGGGTTGTGGTTTGGTAATATCAAACGAAGTGTTCACGGCTTCCAGTGAATAGGGTATTTTTTTCACCTTATCGGTCATGCACCAAGCGCTTTCACCAATTGAGGATAGCAATCCTGCTCCATATATTTTGGGATTGTCGATTGTACCGATAAGGCCGTATTCTACAGTCCACCAATGAAGGTTGCGTATAAGGGCCATCTCACTGGGCTCCCCCATATTCTCTTGCAATAGTTCAATTTGTTTTTCGGCTTTTGCAATTTCTTTTTTTAAGGTCTCAGGGGCTTCTTTTATAATGCTGAGATGTCGAACTGCTTCATATAATTCAAAATCTTTGGCGCTTGAAATAGCTTTACACCCGATTTCGCCAAATCTTCTTAGGTATTCGGCATATTCAGCGTTGGCAATAATCGGAGCGTGACCGGCGCCCTCATGAATGATGTCTGGGGCGGGTGTATATTCGATATGTTCCAATTGTCGAATATCAGAAGCAATGACCAGCACGTTATAGGCTTGAAATTCCATAAAGGCGGAGGGCGGAATAAACCCATCTACGGCAACGGCTGCCCATCCGATTTCTTTTAAAATTCGGTTCATACCATACATGTTCGGAATATGGTCAATAGCAATGCCTGTTTTTTTTAATCCTTCGGTATATGTCTCATGGGCTACAGCACTTAAATAATCGACATTTTTTCGCATCACATAGCGCCATACAGCTTGGTCGATGGCCGTGTAGTCTGTATAGTTCTGCGGTTTAATAAACTGTTTTAAGTGTTCGGGTAATTTATCTAATATGGGGTTGCTCTCGTAGGTCATCGGTACATTTATATTTCGTCTCTGCTATGGCGCATGACGTATTATAAAGATACAAAAAGTCCCCGCTTTTAGAGAAGTGGGGACTTTGTGATAATAGAGTGGAGCTACTTTTTTGGTGGTGAATATTATTTGGCAACCACGGCATTTGGTGGGTATTCTTTAAGAATTTGAGATACAAACTCCCGAATGCGTTGTTCCTTTTTATCCATATTTTCTATGTTGCCAAGGTTTCCTATGCCTTTGCCCTGCCATACCAGTTCTTTGTTCTTGGCATCTATTAAATCGATGTACAATGAACCTTCAGTTCGTGTGCTTACATTATTTCCTCCCCAACCGGGTCCCCAATAATAAGGGTTCCATCCCCAGCCGTAACCGCCCCAATAGTTGTTGTAAATATCAACTTGTTCCTTTTCCTTTGTGAAAATGCTTATCAAAATGTCGGGATCCTCAGATTTTACAAAACCTCGAGAACTCAATTCGGCATCAATAGCTTTTAATATCCGTTTTTTGTCAAGGTCGGAAATTTGAGCCTTGTCAATACCAGTTTTGTAGAAGGCGTACGATTTGTAGGTAGTGAAGTCAGCTTCCTTGTCGAAATCGGATAAAACGCGTACAGAAGTACAGGAAGCCATAAACACCATGGCAAGTACGGGAAGCACTAAGATTTTTATTCTTCTCATAGCAATTTTTTTTTGAGTTAAATACGTTTAATTTTATCTAAAAATATCTCAAAAACTGTGCCGAATACGCTTTGAGCCATTGTTCCTAAAACGAAAAGCTATCTCGTGGTAGTCTTATTGTTATATCCATAAGGGCAGTGTCGACAGCTACTTTCGCAACAATAGCCTCTTTTAAGGTGGTAACGTTCGGTAAAAACCCTGTATCCTTCTTTTGATAGATAAAAATCACCTTCTTCCACAGGAATTATCTTCTTCATACGCCTATAAAATTACGAGATCTGTGTTGAAAAGTGTCTTTTTAAATCGTTAAACCGCCGGTTTTATGGAGAAATTGTGTAGTTGAACGATTTAAGACAATTGTTGGTAAAAAAATTGGTTACTTATATTTGCAACGTCTGTTTGTAACTAAATTTGTGAACACTCGTTTAAAAGCTGGATTATGATTTTAGTCTTTAAACATTTCTTTTATAAAAATTATGTTGGCCTTTCATTATGGCCTTTCATTTTTCTAAAGAACGACGCGCTCAAAGAAGATATAGTGCTCATCAACCATGAGAAAATTCATCTGAGACAACAGCGAGAACTTTTAATCGTTCCCTTTTATGTCTTTTATATAATAGAGTGGATTTTGAAATCCATTTTTTATATGGATAGATACAAAGGCTACCAAAACGTTAGTTTTGAGCGGGAGGCCTACGACAATGAAAAGAACCTTGATTATTTAAACGAACGGAATATGTTCAGCTTTATTAAATATCTTTGGCGATGAAAAATAGTCGCATTGGAGATTGAAAATCAACCCATTCACCTTCCTCTTCTCAAAGAAAAACAAGTATCCCTTTCTATAAAACGGGAAGACTTGATACATCCTTTTATTTCAGGTAACAAGTATCGAAAATTAAAGTATAATATCATTGCGGCCAAGTCGCAGGGGTTCAATACGTTATTAACTTTCGGCGGGGCTTATTCCAACCATATTGCGGCTACGGCCTATGCGGGAAAGTTGAGTGGTATTAAGACAGTTGGTGTTATTCGTGGAGAAGAACTTGTTGAAAAGTGGACTGAAAATCCAACCCTGAAATTAGCAAGTGCACATGGTATGCAGTTTAAATTTGTGGATAGGGAAACTTATCGCAACAAAGAAAAGCTAGAAGTTTTGAGCTCGCTTAAAGAAGAATTTGGACAATATTATCTCTTGCCGGAAGGGGGTACGAACAGCTTGGCAATACGCGGGTGTGAAGAAATTTTGACCCCTCAGGACGCTTCCTTTAACTACGTTTGTTGCGCTGTGGGTACGGGCGGTACGCTATCGGGAATTATCAGGGCCTCAAGTCCTAAACAGCAAGTTTTGGGCTTCCCGGCGCTAAAAGGCGACTTTTTAAACGAAGATATTCGTAAATTTGTACATAAAGAAAATTGGACTTTGCAAACGGAGTATCATTTTGGGGGATATGCCAAGGTATCACGGGAACTCATTAGTTTCATCAATGATTTCAAACGGAATACCCATATTCTATTAGATCCCGTCTATACAGGAAAGATGTTGTTCGGTCTGTTTGATATGATTACAAACGACTATTTTGTAGCAGGAACTAAAATCTTGGTTATTCACACAGGAGGGTTACAAGGTATTTCGGGAATGAACGCAGTTTTGCAAAAGAAAAATTTACCATTGATTGCCGTATGACTAATAAATTAATAGTTGCGCTAGTTTTAGGAATCTTCTTGATAGGCTGTAAAGCGAAAAAAAAGACGGCTTATGCCAAGTCGCATAAAAAATCGACTCCTGCCGTGGTCTCTAAACCTCCTGCCAAATCGACAAACCAAAATACCGATTATCCTTTTCCTGAAGATAACGGAAGATTTGAAAAATTTCCAATAGCTACAGTCGACCAATATATTGAGACCTTCGCTGAAATTGCCCAATTCGAGATGAAAGCTTATGGAATACCAGCCAGTATTACCCTTGCTCAAGGTATGTTAGAGAGCGGTTTCGGAAAAGGGGCCTTGGCGGTGAAGACCAACAACCATTTTGGAATCAAATGCCACACCGGATGGCAGGGTGATTTTGATCACCACGACGATGACGAAAAGGGTGAGTGTTTTCGTAAGTACAATCACCCCATGTACTCTTATCGGGATCACAGTCTTTTTCTAACCACACGCTCGCGTTATGCTTTTTTATTCGATTTACGTACCGATGATTATAGGGGATGGGCAAAAGGCTTGCGACAGGCAGGATACGCTACCGACAAACGATATCCCCATAAATTGATCGAGCTTATCGAGCGGTATGATTTGGGGAAATACGACAAAGCGATAGTAAAACAAGGGTATGGCCGAAAGCACGAAGTTGCAACGAGAGATTCTAAAATTGCAGCACACCAAAACATGGTACACGTAGTAAAACAGGGTGATACGCTCTATTCATTGTCTAAACGATACCGAGTTTCTGTCGATCAGCTTAAACGCTGGAACTACATGATGGGAAACACAATTTCAATTGGTCAGAAACTTACCGTGAAGACCGAATCTTATAACTAGTTTTTTATGCGATATCAAAGAAGTAGCGCCTTATTTGTAGAGGCCAAGAAATATATTCCAGGTGGCGTAAATTCGCCTGTTAGAGCTTTCAAAGCCGTCGGGGGTGATCCAATTTTCGTAAAAGAGGCCAAAGGAGCCTATTTTTATGATGAAGACGGAAATCGGTTTATCGACTATATCGCCTCTTGGGGTCCACTTATTTTGGGTCATGCCCATGCCCCCGTAATCAATGCTGTCATTGAAAAGGCTAAAAAGGGAACCTCATTTGGCATGCCAACGGAAATTGAGACAGAATTGGCTAAGCTCGCCGTTTCAATGGTGCCCAATATTGATAAGATACGTTTCGTAAATAGTGGAACCGAGGCTTGTATGAGTGCTGTTCGATTGGCGCGAGGATACACGGGCAAGGACAAGATTATCAAATTTGCTGGTTGTTACCACGGCCATTCCGATTCGTTTTTGATTCAAGCGGGGAGTGGAGCGGTAACTTTTGGAAGTCCAAACAGTCCCGGGGTGACACAGGGTACCGCTAAAGATACCCTTTTGGCAAAGTATAACGACTTGGAAAGTGTCAGGGCTTTGGTGACAGCGAACACAGATGAGATAGCCGCTATTATTATTGAACCTATAGCCGGAAACATGGGGTGTATTGTTCCACAGGAAGGATTTATGGCCGGACTTCGGGATATCTGCGATCAAGAAGGTATTTTATTGCTATTCGATGAGGTGATGACAGGGTTCCGTTTGGGCAAAGGAGGAGCTCAGGAAGCCTTGGACATCAATGCAGATATTGTGATGTTCGGTAAGGTTATTGGTGGCGGATTGCCTGTAGGGGCTTTTGCTGCAAGGGAAGAGATTATGTCGCATTTGGCTCCTGAAGGTCCTGTATACCAGGCGGGAACATTGAGTGGAAATCCCTTGGCTATGAGTGCAGGTTTGGCCATGTTGACCGAACTGGAAAAACATCCCGAGGTTTTTGAAAGCTTGGCAGATAAGACCGAGCATTTACATGAAGGCTTTGATAACGTGCTTAAAAATAAGGGCATACCCTATCAAATCAATCGTTACGGGTCAATGATATCATTACATTTTACAGATACTCCGGTAGTTGATTTTGAAAGCTCGGCCAAAGGAAACAATGCGCATTTTAAAAAATATTTTCATGGAATGTTGGATAAAGGAATTTATCTACCACCTAGTGCTTTTGAAAGTTATTTTCTGAACGATGCCCTTAGTTATGGCGATTTGGATGAAACCATTGCCGCGCTGGATAGTTTGACGTTCTAGTATTTATAGATGAGATTTTGAGCCAATTTTTGATTTGAGGTTTCGAACAATTAATGGAGTTTTACATTAAGCATAAGGTTGTCCATAGTTCGGGCAATGGCATTAGGGTCGACATTCTCTTTGATCGAAACGATGGCATGATGCTTATTTGGTAAATGCTTGTCCGAGTTCCATTGGTTGCTGCCATCTTCATGCACCGATACATAACCATTGTGGTTGATGTCAAAATAGAGCGAAATCTTAGCTTCATCTAGAAGCATTATTGCAACCTGATCCCATGCAGGTCGTCCAGCAAAATTATTGTACAACTCGTATCCAAGGTAAACGGGGTTGTGTTTGTTCAATCGGAATTTAAGATATGCTCCACCGGTAAGGATTTGATTACCTACTTCCCATCCACAGAAAACAACCTCTTTATTCCAGTTTTCTAAGCAATATATCGTTGAAGCAGGATCTGGCCGATAAAAATTGGCTTCCTTTCCTTCAGGATATGTACCTCCCATACACAACCACTTTTTTACTTTTTTTTCGACTAATTCTTTTCCCGTCAATTGTGAGATATCGTCACCTTCTGACTGTAGTAAATTTTGAAGACTGGTCAAGTGACCGATTGTAACAATGACGACTGAATTGTCCTCACTTTCCATCAAGAGTTTTCTATATACGCGGGCAGATTCGGTCGTTTGAGTAATAGAAGTTAGGTCGTGCGGAAAGGCTGCACTGACCTGTTTTGTATATTTTGATAAATTGTCAAGTGTTTCTTGCTGTTTTAAAAATCCAATAGGTATGTCGGGTCGTTGGTAAAAAGTATTTATGGCATCAACACATTGGTATGAATAGGAATCGGAACTTGTAACAACGACACCGAGCAAATCTATGATTCCTGATTTTTGATAGGAATGAAGCATGGCCAACGCCTGAACATCGTCTACATCAGAATCAATATCCGTATCGAGAATAACGTTGGTTTGTGCAGCACATGTTAACGTGAAGCATAGTATAAATATCCGAAAAAAGATTTTCATTGTATTGTTTATTTGGGAATCACCTTCCTTTTGTCCTTGAACTAGAACAGCCAACGATATATGTATCAATTGATCACTTGTTCCAATAGCGTCAATAAGTGCATGATGTTCTTTTAGCGTGATTCTATGTTTGTGAAAAAAGTTTATTTTTTTTGTTCCATTTAACCTTTGCTACAAACACACTGCCATCACTACCGTACTTCTCAACGCCTTCCGGCTGCATCCACTCAGACACCGTTACCCATGTTTCATAGGGAGATATATCGGTGACTCCGAAATTCCCTAAACGAGCCCCTCTTTCAGGAACAAGAATTTGTTCGGTATCCCGAATCACACATAATCGTTCGGGGTCGACCTCGGCCATGAAAAGTGGTGCCCGATGTCTAAAGATATGGTCGTTGTTCGCACCTTTTCGAGTGTATACCAAAAACAGTGCTTCACTATGCGTTAGCCAATGCTGCTGGGTATTATAGCTGCCAAGTTCTGTTCCATCATCAAATGTCCATGGTTGGTATTCATCAAAGTTCAATCCATCCTTGCTTCGTGCCACATAGCCTTTTTTATCATTCCGAATGGTCAAAAAATAGGTGTCATTGAATTTTGTCAAAGAAGGTTCTCCCAAACCACGCGTTTTATCATCTATATCAAGTTCGGTGCCATGCGAAAGATATTCCAGTTTCTTTCCGTCAAAGGAACATTCACAGATGGTAACTCTTGCATTTTTACCTTTGGGACTAAAATATATTGGGAGCAATATTTTACCATCTTTGAGGTCATAGCGCTGAACGCACCCTGCCCCGGCATTGAAAAATTTATCGCCCTTGGGCATTTCAAATTTTTGCCAATCATTCCATCTTTTTGTTTGCACATCATAAGTAGCGTATCCCGTATGTCTAGGTCGTGGATTGGAAACCTTCCAATCGGGAGTATAAACTACGGTATGCCCGGTGCCCAATAGGGTTTTTGACGCAACGTGCCATTTGGGCCAGAAATCACTTAGCGCTACCGGTCGTTCGATGCCATCAATGGTTTCGAATCTTGGGGCCAATGCTTTTAATTCCTTTGGGGCGGACCAATTTTTTGACAAGTCTTCGGTGTGCAGCTCGAACATTCCGTAAAAAACGTCACTACCCGCCAAATCAAGATTATTCATGGTCATCACCACTGAAGGGTTTCCATTGGTTCCCATTCCAGGTATTATACCTGCACGTGGGTGGGTCCAACACCTTTTACCATCAAACAGTTTTGTGGGAGCGTCTAATGCTAGTTCATAATTCAAAGTCTCTTGCTCGCAGCTATTGAAAAATGGAAGGAAAGAAATTGAAATTCCTCCGATCAATGAAGATTGTATGAACTTACGCCTATCTAAACTAAATTCTTTATTGCTATTCGTCATGGTGAAATATAGGTCCAATCTGAGACCTAAAGATACATAGTCGACGAAAAAGATGCCCTTAAATATTCAATTAAGGAAATGGAATTAATAGCTTGATTAACGGAGCGAGATTTTGAACTTTACAAATCAATGAAATGAATCTTGCCATTTAAGGTGGTTTTAGAACAGTTTTTAAACAAAAAGAAGGGTCAACCTTTTAGAGTTGACCCTTCTTTTTAGTGCTATTTACTTTCTAGCGCGTTGTCTGTCCTTATCGCCGCGATGATGGTTTCGTTTGCTATGCTTCATCTTTGTCCATTTTTCAAATTGGTCTTCAGAAAGTATTTTTTTCATTTCTGCTTTTTGAGCAATTTGATGATCTAACATTTCACTTTTCATTGCATAACGTTCTTCAGAAGTAGGCCTCTTGGCATCGCCCTCTTTTTTCGCCGCCTTTCTTTCTTCCATTTTTGTTTTCCTAAGCTCTGCATTCTCCAAATTCACTGCTTGAATCTTCGATTGCTGGGCTTGCGAGAGATCTAGGGCCAAGGTCATTTGTTTTGTTTGTAGGGTTGCTACTTGTTCCGGGGTCAAATCTTTCATTGCCCCTCGGTGATTGCCTTTACCTTTTTGCGCCATGGCCGTCATACCGACCAATAGCAATACTACTAGTGCTACATTTTTCATATTTTTTTATTTTAATGATATTGTAGGTAAGACAGGAGGTTATCCCAAAGGTTTAAAGACAGCCTTTGTTTTGTGATTATTTTAACCGAATCGCTTTTTGAAATAGTGGAAAAAGAAAAGGCGTGGATTATAATCCACGCCTTTTACTATATAAAGATAGGTTTGGTAATTTTTTATTTTATTTGCTCCAAAGGTAGGTCTGTAGAAGAAATTTGATTTGAATTAGTTTTGGCTAATTCTGTGGCTTCCGAATAATTCGCTTCCGTGGTTTCATCTTCAACATTAGAATACAAAACAAATGCAGCTACAAAACAAACGAAATATAAAAGACTTTTTACTTTATCTGACATGATTCGGGGTTTTTAATATTCTTCAGCTAAGATAGGCAATGCACAGGCTGAAAAAAGCGAATTGTTGTGAAATGCCCTCCTTAGTGTTGTCAAAAGTAGAAAAAATGTGGTTTAATTGTTTGTTTCATCGGCTATTTTTACCGTTCATCGGATTTTGTGTCTTTCCTTGTGTGGGGTCATTAACTAATTCGGTTCTAAAATTAAGGCTATTCGTGCTGTGATATCTTGTAGATGATAAAGGCTCATAGCATCAGATGTCTTGGGTATGGCTCTTTTAATGAGATTGTTTAAACCAGCAAGTTCAGCTCTGGCTACGGATCGAATATCCGATTGATTTGTGTTCACGGCGGTAGATTTTTGGTATCCACCGAAATCAGGCCTTTTGTTTTCGTTTCCGACAGTCATAAGATAATGCAATCTATCAATATATGCTTTTTGGAGATTTCTACGATAGGTATTGATTTCTTGTCCGCTTCGAAGTTCAGACCAAAGTCCGGTTCTTAGGTCGGTCATCATATCAAGCAATAGATAGGCATTACTTTCATTAATGGTTTCGTTTTCGATAATGCGTTGTAATTTTCCCAAACTCAAAATGTTGTTTAGTGTGGTTACCTGCATTTTTCGAATGGTTTCTATGGCACCGGAGTATTGTATTTTATTAAACAAGTTTTCATCAATTAGCCATTCTGGCGTTGTGAACAATTGTTCTTGAACAAAAAGTAGGCAGTTTTTCTGATGATCCCTAGCTACCGGGGTGTACACCGCACCTTCTTGGTCGTACGTTTTATGGTGTTCATATACGCCTCCAATATTATTTGACACATGACCCATATACCTGCTGAATTGGGCAATTACTTGACCATATAGTTTTTTGACATCATCATAGTTCTTTCCTTTTTCTGCGGTCCATGCCAACAATTCAGGCATAATACGTTTCAAGTTTCGTATGCCGTAATCACTGGCTTTTATGGCGTCATCCCCCAAATCTTCAGTTTGTGAACTAGGGTCGATAACCTCGCCCATTTGTTGATGACCAAAACGATATAGGGGGTCACCTGCATGTTCTAAAATCCATTCGTCTAAAATCTGTTTTTCTTCTTCAGGTGTTTTGTGAAGTATAGGTTTATAGCCCCAACGAATGGCATATTTGTCATAGATACCGATATCTGGCATCAAGGCTACATCACCATCTTCGGGTTGCGCCACATAATTAAAGCGTGCATAATCCATAATAGAGGGAGCTGTACCATACTTTTTTGTAAAGGTCGCCGAGCGTAATGAATCTACGGGGTAAGCAACACTGCTTCCCATATTATGTGGTAAACCTAAAGTGTGCCCGACTTCATGCGAGGAAACGAAACGTATTAATCGACCCATCACTTCATCTTTGAAAGATAGACTTCGGGCATCAGGATTAATGGCCGCAGTCTGTACAAAGAACCAATTGCGCAACAAGGTCATTACATTATGATACCAGTTGATATCGGATTCTAAAATTTCACCACTTCTAGGGTCGCTAACATGTGGGCCGTTGGCATTGGGTATGGGGGAAGCCAAATAACGTACCACGGAATAACGCACATCTTCGGGAGACCATTCTGGGTCTTCCTGTACTGTAGGGGGCTCTTTAGCAATGATGGCATTTTTAAAACCCGCCTCTTCAAAAGCGGTTTGCCAGTCTTCGATACCTTGTTTGATATAAGAAATCCATTTTTTGGGTGTGGCCCTATCGACGTAGTAAACAATCGGTTTCTTAGGTTCTACCAATTCACCACGATTGTATTTTTCAACATCTTCCTCTTTGACCTCAAGTCGCCATCGGTCTAAAAATTTTATTGTCTTACTTTCTTGAACATCAAGACCATAATCGGTCTGGCCTCTTGCGAACCATCCTACGCGTTCATCAAAATAGCGACGCTTCATCGGTTCGTTAGGTAGCAACACCATAGAGTTGTTAATTTCAACCGATATCGATCCTAGGCTGCCATTGCTGGGAGGTTTTTTGGCGATATAGGTTTTTACACTTCTGGCTTCTACATTTAAAGGATAACTTTTTAAAGATTCGATATAGCTACGGCTTTCGTCCAATTTTGATACTTTATATCTTTCACGATATGCTTCTGGTAAACCCAGGGCGGGTGCATCTTTTGAAAATAACGGGTCGACTTCGATTACAGTTGACGATGAGACACTATCTTTTTTGAAGGCCTTGATGTCAAAAGCGTACAATACCGGTTCAAAATTGGAATTCAGCACAGCTTCATGAACTGGGAGCGAATCAGCGGCGATAATGTTATAGCTGACAACCCTTAGCAGTACTTGTTTTGCTTTCTTTTCCCAGCGTAACACTTTAGTGTTTATTTTTCCTCCACCAAATCCTAGCCCCGATGCAGTCTTGGAAATGCGGCTGACCATCAACATTTCCTTATTGAATAGCGTATCGGGTATTTCATAAAAGTACTTGTCGTCAACGATATGAACATCAAAAAGACCTTTATCGGTTTTGGCCGTTTTTGTGATCACCTTGTCATACGGTTTGATTTTTTCCTTTTTAGGGGAGTCTTCCGATGTTTTAGTTTCTTTCTTTTTGAAAATCTGGGCTTCCCCCGTATGGGAACCTAATAATACAAGCGCAATAAAGATTTTGAGAAGTAATGGTTTACTCATTTTTTGATTTAGTTTATTGAAGTTTCAAAGTACCGAAAAATAAACAGATTTTTGAAATGACGGATGGTATGATGTAACATTTATAGTTTTCTACAGTCTTATAGGTAGAGAATCTTCATGAAAAGATTTGAATTAGCTTGGTAAAAGCCATCTACCTATGTAGGTGGCTTTTTCTATGGGTACTAATTACCCATTGTGCCAAGTCAATTTATCACCATTTTCACTTTAATTCTGGTTGGATAGCCTTATGAAATGGTTGATTTTAGTGTTTTGTTGAATCGATGAAAGGTAGGTTTACGACGTTATTATTCGACTCGGAGTCGATTAACTCAATTTTAACATTAAAAATCTTCAATTTTTTGTCGTAAAAAAAGCATTGAAAAAGTGTCAGGACGTTAAAGAACTATTTGTTAAAATAGGAAGTTGACAATTTTTACACGCAGATATTGCCAATGTTTCGTTTTGGGCATTTTTGCACTTTAATCCAGTAATAAGAAAATGCAATATTAGTCGAAAACCCCTGTTATATCTTTGCTTATAAATTAACCTACAAGCGTTATGATTAAAAGGACTTTAACATTAAGTATCGTATTTGGATTATTTATTGTCAACGGGATGTTGGCAAGCAATCCGAAAACAGAAGGTAGATTTGATATCAATAGTATTGTCTATATGGAGGAAGAGCCCGAAATTGAATTGGGTTTTGATACTGCGGATTATTTACCTGAAGGATTTGACCCTTACAAATTCTATTTTAATATAGAAGGTTTGAAATATATTGAGAACGACGAGATTGACTTGAATGGTTCTCAAACAAATTTGCCATTGGATTTCAATGCATATGCTTATCCTTCGGATGTAGAAAGCATTAATTACCTTGATCCAAATGACAACGTTAGTTTAGATTTAGAAACTGCTACCTATCTGCCAAAAGGCTTTGATGCGTTCGCTAGATAAGTCTTTTTTAACTTACAACTGATAAGCCTTCGTGAATAACGAAGGCTTTTTTTTTTGAAATTAAATTTATTGATTCAGAAGTGTTAGAATACTAATGGAATAATAAACTTGAACATAAGTATGAGTAGTGCTACCGCGATGAGGTTTAGTATGATACCCACTCTTGCCATTTCGTATACTTTTATATAGCCGCTGGCAAAGACAATCGCATTGGGTGGAGTGGCCATGGGGAGCATAAAGGCACAGCTACTTGCCATGGTCACAGGAATCAATAAATAGAGAATCGGTATTTCGAGACCGATGGCTATACCGGCGACCACGGGCGCTAAAACGGCGATCAGTGCGACATTGCTCATCAATTCGGTCATGAAGAGCATTAAAAATATAAGAAGAATGGCGGTAATCAAAACACTGATGTCGCTAGCAGCAATGGCATTGGCTACCAAATCGACTATACCACTGACCGACATTCCTTTAGCAAGCGCAAGTCCTCCCCCGAACAAGATTAAAATACCCCATGCAAGTTTTTGGGTATCTTTCCAGTGAATAATAAAATCGCCTTTTTTGATATTATAGGGCAGTGCGAAAAGCGCAATTGCGGCGAACATACTTATGATGGTGTCGGTGAGTTCCAATGAAGGAAAAATTTTGTTGATCAGGGTTCTGAAGATCCATAGAAAAACGGTCACTCCGAAAATTACAAGTACCATTTTTTCTTTACCGCTCATGGGGCCTAGTTTATGAAGCTCGTCGGTAATGACTTCTTTTGAGGCAGTGAATTTAAGTTGTTTGTTCGGAAACATCCATTTGACCATTACGAAATAGATAATGGCTATCATGACGATAGAGAACGGCAGACCGATAATCATCCATTTTAGAAAGGAGATTTCAATTTGGTATTCGTTTTCTAAAAGACCGATCATGACTGAATTTGGAGGGGTGCCGATGACCGTTGCTATTCCACCGGCATTTGCCGCAAAGGCAATACCCAGCATTACGCTTAAGGCAAAGTTACGGTCGTCTTTTGTAAAACCATCAGCATCGTTGATCAAGAGTCCGATGACCGACATAGCTATCGGAAGCATAACTACCGTGCTGGCCGTGTTGCTGATCCACATGCTCAATGATGCCGTTGCTATCATAAAGCCTAAAACAACCTTATTCGGTGTTGTTCCCGTTATTTTTATGATATTCAGGGCAATACGTTTGTGAAGGTTTACTTTTTCCAATGCCAAGGCAAGCACAAAGCCACCAAAAAAGAGAAAAATTATCGGACTGCCGTAATTGGCACCAACATCTGCCGCGGTCATTACATTTAGTATGGGAAACAAAATTATAGGCAATAGGGCGGTAACCGAAATGGATACGGCTTCGGTAATCCACCAAATGACCATCCATAAGGCAACTGCAATTACTGAATCGCCTATCTCGGAAATGAGAGGTGAAGGCAGGTTGACGATAATGAGAAAAAGGATCGGGCCTATGAACAGTCCCAGTTTTTTGCTAATATTCATTTGTTTTGGTTGGTGCCTCTAATCTATGTTTTTTCTTCTGGTTCTGAAAATTAATAAATTATAGAGTCCGATGGAATAGGCGGCAATTCGTAATTGCCATAATCAATGTTAATTTTACCATTGTTGAGACTTTGAATTCCAGATTTTTGTAAACCGCTGTTGAACAGGTAAACGGCCTGCAATTTCTTGAACTGAGCAAATTTTTCAAGTTGGGTTTCTTCAAATTTTGTAGCCGCCAGATTGATTGATTTTAAATTTTCTAGCTGGGCCAATTGTTCAATATTTGCACCGGTTATTGCTGTATTGTCTAATTTCAGAATAGTCAGGTTTTTAAGTGTGGCCAATTTTTTAAAAATGGCATCGGTCACTTGGGTTCCCCCGAGGTCTAAAATAGCAATTTGTTGACTGATCGGTTTTAATAGGTGAAAATCCGTATCGCCAAATGAAGGTTTGTTGATGCAGGTTACTTGAAGAAAGTTAGAGACCTTGCTAATATTCTGCACGTGTATGCCTTCTGATTTGATAACGTTAACGCTGTCTTGAGCAGCGGCAACGATTTCTATATCTGGATAATCATAATCATGTTTCTGCGGAAAAAAAGAGAGGAACAAGTTTTTCTCAAGGCCCAATTCACCAATGGAACCTTCAAAGGGATTGCCTAGGTCGATCCATGTTTTGACCAATGTTATTTCTTCTTTGGTTGGTTGGGTCTTCTCTTTTGGGGGCATATGATCCTCATCGTCTTTTGGTAGTATTAGCCGAGCATAAAGCGGACTATCCCCTGAATTATTTGTTTCGATGACCGGTCCGTTTTCACCTCCCTCTAAAATTCCTTCCTTAGAATGCAGTTCAAGTTCGCCCTTGGCTTTTTTACGATTGTGACAACTTGCACATTTATTGTTTAAAATAGGGTCAATTATATCAGTATAGAATTGTGCTTCTTGCCAATTCTCTTCGTTCAATGCGATTTCTTTTTCTTGGAAGGCCGTTATGCCCAATGTAGATTTTATCGAATTTGGTAGCGGTTCGGTCAAATACCCTTCCCCATGGGTGATATTGCCGCCCAAATGCCCTGTTAAGGAAATCATGGCCAATAACACTATCGAAAAATAGACCAGAGGCATGCTTTTGAAGATGGTTATTTTTCGAGGTTCCCGTAGACGTAAATACATCAAGAGACAGAAGACCGCCGTGGCTATACCTGACCAAAGATGAAATTTGATTGTATCGAAACCATATCCCTCACCCAGATACTGTAAGTATCCGGTAATACAAGCCAAGACTGCAGCTATAGCGCCCCACATAAATATGAATCCGATTACGAAACGGTACTCCCTTTTTTTGCGATCATGCCATTGTAACAGTAACCCTAAGATGATAAAACCAATAGGTAAATGAACAAGAAGAGGGTGCAGGCGCCCCAAAAGTTGTTTTAAAACGTCCATAAAAAGTTGCTTTTATTCAATGTTCATTCGCTTTAGCGCCTTAATGATAAGGACATTGGCCTTGCTTTGGTCGGCCACCGAAATTTGTGTATGAGATAACGTGGGTACATTGCTTGGTGGCCCAAATGCCGTGTTCAAAACAAATGGCCCCTGGGGTTCTTGTTGTTTTCGCGAAGAGGCGGAAGGTGTGGTTATGAATAAAATCAGCGTATAAAATAATCTCATTGAGTGGTAAATCGGTTGGTTAATTTTAAGTATTTGCCTTTTGAGCTTTGGAGATTTATGCCAGTATTTCTTTTATAATATCGCCTTCAACATCTGTCAATCGAAAAGGTCTTCCCTGAAAATCAAAAGTAAATTGCTCATGATCAAAACCGAGTAGATGAAGAATAGTGGCATGAACATCATGAACAGACACCCGGCCTTCTACCCCTGAAAATCCAATGTCGTCGGTTTGCCCATGGGAAGCACCTTTTTTAATGCCGCCACCGGCCATCCACATGGTAAAAGCATCGCCGTGATGATCACGACCTTTGTAGGCCATTTTTTTATTGCCCCTGTTTTCTTGCATGGGTGTTCTACCAAATTCCCCGCCCCAGACAATCAAAGTGTCATCAAGCAAGCCGCGTTGTTTTAAATCTAAAACCAAAGCTGCAATCGGGCGATCAATTTCACGACATTTGTTTCTGAGCCCTAAATCAACGGATCCCGCACGAATGTTGCCGTGGGTATCCCAGCCCCAATCGAAAAGTTGGACAAAACGAACACCATCTTCAACCAGTTTACGGGCCAATAAACAGTTGTTGGCAAAGGATTCCTTGCCAGGCTCAACGCCATACATTTGTTTTACATTCTCGGGTTCGTCATTAATATTCATGACTTCGGGCACCGCAATTTGCATGCGGTAGGCCATCTCATATTGGTTAATACGTGCCAAGATTTCAGGATCGGCATATTTGGCATACTCGTCTTTGTTGATTTTATTTATTGCCTCTATGGTGCTCTTTTTTAAATCACGAGTAACTCCTTCGGGATCTTCGATGTAAAGTACAGGATCGCCTTTGGAACGACACTGAACTCCTTGATAGACGGAGGGTAAGAAACCACTTCCCCAAACACTCTTTCCTGCATCAGGGGTATTTCCGCCCGAGGTCAATACGACGAAACCTGGTAGGTTTTGATTTACGGAGCCCAAACCGTATGTGGCCCAGGCCCCAATGCTGGGACGACCCAATCGGGGACTTCCAGTATGCATAAACAACTGGGCGGGGCCGTGATTGAACTGATCTGTATTTACTGCTTTTAGAAAGGCTACGTCGTCTATTATCTTTTTGAAATGTGGCATAAAGTCGGAGACCCAGTTGCCCGATTCTCCTTCTTGTGAAAACTCAGCCTGAGGACCCATTAATTTGGGTGTGCCTTTAATGAAGGCGAATTTTTTTCCTTCTAGCAAGGATTGGGGACAGTCTTGTCCGTCCAATTTATGCAATGCCGGTTTGTAATCAAACATTTCTAATTGCGAAGGTGCTCCGGCCATATGAAGATAAATGACCGATTTAACTTTCGGGGCATAAGGAGGTGCGAGCGTAGCCAACGGATTTAAATCACGTTCAGAGAAAGCGGTTAGTTTCTTTTCTGCTGGCTTACCAAGGGGATCACATCCCATAAAAATTGAACTTAGGGCGAGGCCTCCCATTCCTTGGGCACAACTTTTAATAAAATGCCTGCGGGTCTTTGCTTCTACTTCCCGAGCCAGTTTTTCTTGAATCAATTTTTCTATTACGTCTTTCATTAGGCCTTGGTTAAAAATTCGTCTAAATTCATAATCGCATTGGCGACAATCGTCAAAGCGCTTAATTCAGGGCTAGGTTTTGTTTCGAAGTGAAGGTATAATTCCGCAGACCCGGAATTTCGTTTAAACTCCTTCAACGACTCCTCATATAGCGACCGAAGTGTTTTCAAGGTCGCTGGCGTTATCTGGGTATAAGTGGCCCTTTCGTAACTGTCGGTAATGCTCTTGTCTATGTCATCTACAGTTTGGGTGTTTTTGGCCAAATGGTACGATGCTTCTAGATAAACGGGGTCATTGAGCGTAACCAATGCTTGCAAAGGAGTGTTGGTCACTGTTCTTCGAATGGTACAGACCTCTCGACTACCGGCATCAAAAGTCAAAAAAGATGGATAGGGACTAGTACGTTTTAAATAGGTATAAACGCCTCTTCTGTATCGATCTTCACCTTTACTTTCTTCCCATTGTGCGCCATTGTATACCGTTTGCCATACGCCATCGGGTTGAGGGGGCATTACACCTGGTCCGTACATTTTGTCACTTAGAAGTCCCGAAACGGCCAATGCTTGATCACGTATTTGTTCAGCACCTAAACGAATTCTCGGACCTCTGGCTAACAATTCGTTATGAGGATCGGTTTGGTACATCTCGGGAGTGCTTTCGGAATTCTGGCGATAGGTTCCCGACATCACTATTTCTTTTACCAACGCCTTTATACTCCAATTATGCTCGTTCATAAAACGGAGGGAAAGCCAATCTAACAAAGCGGGATGAGACGGTGCTTCCGATTGGGAACCAATATCTTCAATGGTTGATACTAGACCTCTGCCATAGATTTGATGCCAAACTCTGTTCACCAAAGTTCGTGCGGTCAGCGGATTCTTTTTATCTACAATCCATTTTGAAAGTCCTAATCGATCTTTTGGCCATTTGTCATTCCAAGCATTTAAGGTTTGAGGTGTTGCGGGTTCTACCGTATCTGTTTTCGATAACCAGCTTCCTCGGTCAAAAACCTGCGTTGTTCGCTTCATGTAATCAGGGTTCTCCGCTACAATGGGAACCGAAGGTGTCTCGGCATTCAAGGTCTCCATAAAACTACGGTTTACCGCTTTCCACCCATCTTTATCCTGACCGGGCATATCGGGTAAAAAGGTAATCCAATAGAGATTCATGATATTGGCCTCCTTGGCAGCTTTAGGATTATTGGTCTCAATATATATATCGGTTGTTTTGTCTATTCTGTTCAAAGGGAATTGTGAAGTGCTGTAA
The DNA here is from genome assembly GCF_900103215.1 of Kriegella aquimaris. Lineage (GTDB taxonomy): Bacteria > Bacteroidota > Bacteroidia > Flavobacteriales > Flavobacteriaceae > Kriegella > Kriegella aquimaris. The sequence goes on along the minus strand of NZ_FNGV01000012.1, from coordinate 19,886 downwards.
CCTTGAGATTTGTTAATTGTAAACTTCCCCAAAACAGGTCCGTTGGCATCGTCTTCACGGATGGTCATTATCGTACCATCATAATGCGACCGATATTTGAGATACACATAGCCCGCATTATTGGTGTAGGCATTTCTTAAAATGCAGTTGCCCTTGTCCCATAGTACAACCGATGCATGGTCGTCATAGGCGCCATTTGTGATTTCCTCAAGAATGTGCGATTTATAAACAGGTTCGGTAAACTGCATAAAATTCTTATACACAGATAGAGATTTCTCATCACCATTTTTGCTTACCCAATCTAAAACTTGGTCAACCTTTTGTTGCTGTTCTTTATTGTAGAATTTTAAAATTGGAGATTCGTCAGGCGTATCTTCGTCCCTTGCATTATTGAAGAAAGCCATAAGTTTAAAATACTCTTCGTGTTTAAAGGGGTCATAAGGGTGACTATGGCATTGCACGCACCCAATGGTCGTACTTTGCCAAACTTCAAAAGTCGTATTGATCCGATCAATAACAGTAGCGACGCGATACTCTTCGTCGTCGGTGCCACCTTCATCGTTGTTCATTGTGTTCCGGTGAAAAGCGGTCGCTATCAGTTGATCGGTCGAGGGTTGGGGCAATAGGTCGCCGGCCAATTGTTCTGTAGTAAATTGATCATAGGGAAGATCTTTATTAAAAGTTTTGATTACCCAATCACGATATTTCCATATGGATCGCCCCATATCTTTTTCATATCCTTTTGAATCTGCGTAGCGCGCTAAGTCGAGCCACCAAGTAGCCCATTTTTCTCCGTAGGTATTTAGTGACAAAAGACTGTCTACCATGGTTTCATAAGAGATGTTTCCTTTATTGAAATCATTGAGCATTTGTGGGGTAGGGGGTAGCCCTGTAATATCTAATGCCAATCTTCTGACAAGGATATTGTTTTCTGCCGGAGGATTTGGCGCCAACTGCTCACTTTCTAATCGGGTCAGTACGAAATTATCGATTCCGTTTCTTAAGAAAGATGATGATTCCGTTGGCGAAAAGCCAGCCTGATCGGTTATCGTCGGAATTTCAACTTTCTCTGGTAATGAATAGGCCCAATGCTCGCCCCATTCCGCTCCTTGGTCTATCCAACGGGTCAACAGGTCAATATCTTCATCAGATAATTTTGGCTTTTCATAGGGCATGCGTAATTCGGGATCTTCTTCGTGCAGTCTTTTGATAAACTCACTTCCTGCCGCATCTCCAGGAATAATTGCCGGCTTGCCCGACTCGGTGTCTGCAAATGCTTCCTCTTCGAAAAGAAGGCTAAACCCCGCATTTTTTTTGACGCCACCATGGCAGGTAATGCAGTTTTTGTTAAGAATGGGCTTTATCTGTGTACTGAAATCAACTTTGTCAGGCGATTGACATGAGCTAATAAACAAAATAACCATTACAAGGGTTAGCCACCGGACTTCTTTAAAATTATCCTTTTTCATTTATTTATCTTCTTCATTATTTCATCCAATTGATGAAAATAGGGAATTTTGCTAATAACCTTTCAATTTATGAAATTGTTCAATAATATGAACTATTACTCAAAGATAAATAGTTAATTTCATTAAAAATTGACAATACTCTTAGAAGTCTGCTAATAATACTGAATTGTCTTATAATTACGTGAATAGTAGTCGACCGTTCCCCTTTTTGAAGAAGGTTTGTGTAATAGACTGTCGATAGGTAGTAGGTAATAACTAAAAAAGGAGCCTAAAAAAGCTCCTTTAAAAACATAATAATGTGGATGTTGTCTAGGCTTTCAATTCTACAATTTTTGATTCGCCATTCACAACTACTTTTACCAAGCCGTGATTCGAAAGGGCCTTCATCGATTTGTCCCATTTTTTGCCACTAAGTCCGGCTTTTCCTTTTAGCTTGTTCAATTCCATTTTGCCCGTTGGTTTTAAGAGTTGAACAATGGCTTTCTCTTCTTCGGAAAGTTCTACCTGTTTCTTCTCTGGTCTCATTTGCGGAAAGAATAAGACTTCCTGTATCGAGGCATTGTTGGTCATAAGCATTACTAGGCGATCGATGCCGATACCGATGCCCGACGTAGGGGGCATTCCGTATTCCAAAGCACGTAAAAAATCGTTGTCGATAAACATTGCCTCGTCATCACCTTTTTCCGAGAGCTTCAATTGCTCTTTAAAGCGTTCGCGTTGCTCTATGGGATCATTAAGCTCAGAATACGCATTTGCCAATTCCTTGCCATTGACCATCAATTCAAAGCGTTCGGTCAAGGCTGGGTTGGTTCGGTGCTCTTTGGTGAGCGGGCTCATCTCTTTGGGGTAATCGATGATAAAAGTAGGCTGCACATAATGGTGCTCACATTTCTCGCCAAAAATCTCATCGATAAGTTTGCCAACGCCCATGGTATCATCAACATCGATACCAAGTTTCTTTGCTGTTTCCTGCAATTCTTCATGGTTCATGCCTGCTACATCGAATCCCGTATGAATTTTAATAGCTTCTAATATTGGTACGCGGGCATAGGGCGCTTTGAATTCAATTTCATTTTTTCCTACGGTAACTTTTGAAGTTCCGTTGGCATCAATGGCCACTTTCTCGAGCAGTTGCTCCGTAGTGTCCATCATCCAATTATAATCTTTGTAAGCAACATAGAGTTCCATTACCGTGAACTCAGGATTATGGGTGCGGTCCATACCTTCATTACGAAAATCCTTGGAAAATTCGTAAACGCCATCAAACCCGCCTACGATCAAACGTTTTAAATACAGTTCGTTGGCAATTCGCAAATACAATGGAATATTCAAGGCGTTGTGATGCGTCAGAAACGGACGTGCCGCTGCGCCGCCGGGAATCGGTTGTAAAATAGGGGTCTCTACTTCGAGATACCCTTTTTCATTATAAAATTGGCGTATACTATTGGTGATTTTGGTACGCTTGATAAAAGTGTCTTTTACCTTCGGATTTACCACCAAATCAACATAGCGTTGCCTATAGCGTTGCTCGGGATCGTTGAATTCGTCAAATACATTGCCTTCGGCATCTTTTTTTGGCAAGGGAAGCGGACGAAGCGATTTGCTCAATAACGAAAAGTTTTTGACCATTACCGTTTTTTCACCCACTTGGGTTGTGAACAGTATACCTTCGATGCCAATAATGTCTCCGATATCGAGTAATTTTTTATAGACATCGTTGTACAGCGATTTATCCTCGCCCGCACAGATTTCATCGCGATTGAAATAGACCTGAATTCTACCCTCGCTATCTTGAAGTTCGGCAAAGGAAGCTTTTCCCTGAATTCTACGTGACATCAACCGACCGGAAAGCACCACCTCTTTTCCTTCGATATAATTTTGTTTGATATTGTTTGTAGTGGTATCCACCGGATACAATGCCGCTGGATAAGGGTCGATGCCTAGAGCTCTTAGCTGGGCCAATTTTTCCCTTCGGATGATTTCTTGCTCGGAAAGTTGCATATTCGTTATTAAGGCTGCAAATATAGCGAGTCTGAACTAATCTTTCAACGCAGAAACAATAAAAGGAGCTATTCGATCGACGAACATTTTATAAGCCTTGCCGGAAGGGTGTAATCCGTCATCTGCAACCAGTTCAGGTTGGTCAAGTCCTTGCCGGGAAATATCGGTAATGTTGACATAGGCTACGTTCTTTAGACTGGCCGTGCTTTCGGCAAAGGCATTATAGGTATCGATGTCTTTTGATATTGCTTGCATACCACCGTTTTCACCGAAAGGGGTGTACCCATAATCGGGAATGGATATAACTATTACCTTGCTAGGGTCATTACCTGTAAATTTTAAGGCTCGTTCTAATAGTAATGGAAACTCTTCCTCGTATTGTGAGAATGGCTGACCTTGGTATTGGTTGTTCACGCCGATCAGCAATGTCACAAAATCATAAACAGCTTCTAAAGAACTGCTTTTAATGCCGTCATAGAGATTGTCGGTACGCCAGCCTGTGGCGGCCACCATATCCGTATTTATCTTGGCATTAAGATTCTTTTCCAATAAGTTCTCTAGTTGTGCCGGAAAACTTTCGGAAGCATCTACATTTTGGCCTACCGTGTAACTGTCGCCCAATGCAAGATAGTTGTACTTGGCTCGCTTTTCTTCCGTAACCTGAGGTTCCTGCTGTATATCATAAAGGTTTTCGGTGGCCAGTATCGGTGAATCTTTTGATTTGCTACAAGCCAAAAGTATAAAGGTGAGTGCCAGTATATTGGTTATCGACATAAAGAAATGAGTTGTCCGCATATAATTAGATACGAGGTTTTTGATGTTTAGGTTTGCTGCTTGGCTAAAATTTCATATTCCAAGTTAAAATAATTGTAACAAAATCTCGATTTTTGCGTCTTACAGATACATCAATCAAAAAAATCAAAAATGGGTTGCTTACGTGTTTTGTTGGCCATTGTTTTTCCGCCGTTATCGGTCATCGGAAAAGGATGTGGTTCGTTTATAATTGTATTTTTATTGACGCTTTGCGGATGGGTTCCCGGTGTAATTGCGGCGTTGATTATTTTAAACAATCCGAATTAGGTCTTGTTCCCCACAACGTAGTCATGACCATTGGCTTATGAAACATTCTCGGGCTTTCATCGTATCTTTGTACCAATGAACAAAAGGGTAGACATACAAGATCTCGGACTTAAAGATTATAAAGAAACTTGGGACTTTCAGGAAGAGTTGTTCCAGCGAACGGTAGATTTAAAAATTCAAAACCGAAGAGGGAATGAACAGAGGGAAACCCCAAATCATTTGCTCTTTGTTGAACATCCGCATGTTTATACTTTGGGAAAAAGCGGTGACTTTGAAAATCTTTTAGTAACCGAAGATGAACTGGCAAAAAAGGGAGCCAAATTCTATAAAATTAATCGGGGTGGGGATATTACCTATCACGGTCCGGGACAGATTGTAGGGTATCCGATATTAGATCTTGACAACTTTTTCACCGATATACATAAATATCTTAGGCTTTTAGAGGAAATGGTGATTCTTACCTTGGCCGAGTACGGACTTAAAGCCGAACGCTCAAAGGGAGAAACCGGGGTTTGGTTAGATGTGGGTACGCCCTTTGCGAGAAAGATATGTGCGATGGGCGTTCGTGCAAGCCGATGGGTTACTATGCATGGTTTTGCTTTGAACATAAACACCAATCTGGGCTATTTTGATTTAATGATTCCCTGTGGAATTAAAGATAAGGCGGTAACCGCTTTAAATGTAGAGTTGGGTAAAGAAGAGGTAAATATTGATGAGGTAAAGGAAAAACTATTGAAACACTTCGAAGTGCTTTTTGAAGCAGAAGTCATAAAACAAAAAACCGAGGCGTAGTGCCTCGGTTAATTTTGTTTGAAGATTGTTTAGTTTGTAGTCAAACTCCATATTTGCTGGAATGGATCGGCGGCAAGTAATGGATCGGGTTGCGATTGTCCTCCGAGTATTAAGATATCATTATTCGTACTTATCAAGGTATGGCCGAAAAGGCTGGGAATTCGAGGATTGGCATAAACGCCTTGCCAATTGACCATATCCTTCGAATGCCAGATATCATTTTGTGTGCCATCAGTGGTTTTTCCACCAACAAGCCAAACCTGCCCATTATGTACGACTATGGCGTGTGCATATCTTGGAAGGAAATCTGATCGAACGCATCCTGAGGTTCTAGTTTCAACCAGCTCCCAGTTTTGTCCATTTGAACTTTTCCAAATTTTATCAGAGATTCCCGTATCGAAATTTCGGCCTCCTATAAAATAGATATGCTTATTAAAACCGATTGCCTTTCCCTCGCTCGCAGATGGGAAAGCGTTTTTATTGACCAAGGTCCAATTCCTTCCATCGGTTGACGAAAAAACTCTTTGTGACCCTCTATTTTCATTAAGACCATATTCGAACACGAATATTTTATTTTGAAAGACCACGGCGCCATTTGATTGGTCAGGTTGAAAGGGTGCATTGCTATTTTGTACCCAGTTCTCCCCATTCCCTGAATACCATACTTCCGCTGAGAGTTCAGGAAGTGCGTCTACTGGGCTCATACCGCCAATCATCCAAATTTTATTGTCATTAACGATAAGGGAGTGTCCAAACCTGCCCGAAAATTGAGGCGATGCTCGTAATTTCCAATCTTTCCCGTTCTTACTGATCCATACTTCAGAGCGTGCTGATTCCCAGCCGTCCTCGGCTACCTCGATTCTGTAGGTAATGCTCCAATAGTGCTCCTTGAAATACACAACGGAATTTGAATGCAGTTGTTCGAAGGGCACGGTTTTTCTTTCTACTCGTGATTCCACCATGCATTTTTGCAATGTATACCTAAAATTGGTGGTTTCGGTCGTGGCCTCTTGATGATCTTCGGGTAGGTATGAGTCCTCTTTGGTACAAGACCAGAAGACGACCGAAAGACTCATGATTGTTAAAAAACTAAGTATTTTCATGATTCATATATTTAAGTGAATAATTTGTTCTACCCTTTTATGGTTGCAAACCGACAAAGTTAACATCGATGCATGAAAAAAACCGAGTTGTAGGTTTTCGGTTTTTGATTTTCTTTATAGTTTAAAGGTTAATTTAATCCGTAATAACGAGCCACCTCGTCATAGTTATTGATATCTATGCCGGCAGCTTCTAATTCTTGCGACACATCTAGCTTGGTTCCCTTACGTGATATACTTCCAGTAGATTCGATGATTAGTATACGTAATCGTTTTAGGTCTCCAGCCCGAATAGCACTGTTCGGAATATTAAAAGTGCCCCCAATTTCTCTAAATGAAATGCTTCCTCTACCTACGGAGAAAACTATATTGACGTCTGAATTAAGGTAGCGGTCACCACCGAATCCGATCATCACCTTACTTGGTAATGGATAGGTAAATAACAAGGGTTCGGAAAATTGTAAATACGTCAGAATTGCATCATTTCTCAATACATCTGCGGTAACTTCTGGAATGTCAAAACCGTAGTATGATGAAGCCACAGCGTTAAGGTCGTACGTAAAAGATTGTACATTGGCATTACCATCCTCCCCGTTAATGCCATTACGTCCATCAGTGCCAGGTTCGCCCTGTGGGCCTGCTGGACCTATTTCGCCTTGTGGTCCTGTGTCGCCGGCATCCCCTTTAGGGCCTGTTGGTCCCGTTTCGCCTTGTGGTCCTGTGGCGCCAGTCTCGCCCTTTGGGCCCGTTGGTCCGGTAGCGCCATCGACACCGTCTTCACCGGCAACTCCTTGGGCACCATCTTGCCCTCTGATGTCTGTAGCCGCATTGCCATTCTGAACGGCCTGCGGTATAATTGCTTCATCTAAATTGTCTTTTTGGCAAGAGTTTAATGTTACCGAGGCAAACGTAATAATTGAATAAATAAAGATTTTCAATGTTGTTCTCATGATCAAATAGTTTAAAGATTATTTTTCTTTTAATGCGAGAACGGAGAATAGGTTAACGCTGGAGGAAGAAAAGTTGAGGTGCTGCTTGACTTTTTGAATTTATTGGTTTCACTGGTCGCGCTGGCTTTTTGCCATCGCACCCTCCAGCATTTTGTTGACTTTTAGCCTTAGTTCATTCTTTTTGTTCGGGTCTAAACTCGTGTTGTACACGTCGTATATTTTTTGAGCTTGTTCTTTTAGTTCTTTAGAGCCTTCCAACTGGTCTAAAAACTCCTGATAATTCGTAGCCCCGCCTAAAGGATTTTCATTCCTAGCTCCACCGATCTTGAAAACTTGATTGAGTATTTTGACCTGTTCATCCATTAGATTTATAGATTTTGTGGCGTCTGATTTTGCATTCTCCACCTCGAGACGTGTATTTTGATTCTCAAGGTTTGTTTGGCCCGTACAGGCCAGAAAACTGATTGATAAACAAAAAGTCAGTAGGGTTGAGCTTAATTTCATCTGTGTATAATTTAAAAAGGTTGTACCTAATTTAGGTTAGTAATAAAGAAAATGAGGATGGTGACAGTTGCTGTTAATGCCGCTACCAAGACGTACTTTATAATTTCCAGTGTTTCATAAGTGTCCATACTATTTAATTTAAGGTTTGTCTTTTTATGAATGTTATTTTGATTGGTTAACACCTACTTCTAATTTTTTAGTAGAAAAATTACAAATTCAACGGGAGCGAAGCGTATGGGAACAAAGTAGTAAGAGTCTTACAAGGGCTGATTTCGTTGGAATTATCTTAAATTTTGAGGATGAAGGCATGTAAAAAATATTAAATTAGCTTTCTTGACTGTTAACCATCTCATTAGATTTACATTAAATGCAAAACGAACAGGCGGAAGTAACACTTGAAGATTTGCGCATCGGATCTGATAGTGTTCTTAGAAAGGTATACGAAGAGAACAGGGATAAGTTTTTGAACTATGCCAGACGTTTCAACCTGTCGGAAGACGAGAATGTCGATGTGTACCAAGACGCTTACGTTATTTTTTATGATAACGTAATGAACGGAAAGATCGAGCGGTTCACCAGTAGCATTTCGACCTATCTTTTCAGTATCGGAAAATATCTGATTTTTGACAGGATGAGAAAAAATAAGAAGACAGTAGGGTCTAATTTTGACCTTTCCATTGTCAAAGATGAAGCAGCGTCTATAGACCATCTAGAAATCGATACGCCTGTACTTACCCGGGAGCAACAATTGTTGCGGCAACATTTTGGTGCATTGGGAAAGCAGTGCCGCGAATTGCTGACTTTGTTTTATTATCGAGGATTTACTATTCAAGAAATAATGGAATCAGAAAATTACAATAGTGAGAATGTGGTAAAAGCGGCAAAGTCACGCTGTATGAAGTCACTTAGAGAACGTATTAAAGCAAATGCCTCTTAGACATGGACAAGGAAATTTTACTTTATAGATATTTTTCGAACCAGCTTACAGAGCAGGAGAATACGCAGCTGCAAGAGCTTTTAAAGACCGATAGCGACTTTAGGCAACAGTTCGATTTTGAGAGTAGTTTGAAGCGCATTATTAAGGATAAGGAAAACAAAGATTTAAAAACAAAACTAGGAGGCTTTGAGAAGGCTATTTCCGAAAAGAAAGCTGTTAGAACATTGTGGTACGGTAATTTTGGTAAATGGTCAATAGCAGCCTCAGTGGTGCTTTTGGTCGGACTAGGTTGGTTTTTTAATAATTTGTTCAGCACTAATTATGAAGAACTTTATGAGAACAATTTTCAACAATATCCGAATACAGTGTATTCCATAACGCGAGGGGAGTCGGCCAAGTCAATTGAGGGCGATGCTTTTGTCGCTTATGAAACAGGTGACTTTCAAAAGGCGTTGTATAATTTTCATGCGATAAACGAAGAAGATAGAAATGACTATGTTGACTTCTACATGGCACAATCTTATCTACAGATAAACCAGATGGAGAAGTCAAAAGAGCATTTTCAAAAAGTGATTGATGAAAACGGAGAATTCGCCGCAGAAGCGCATTGGTACTTGGCGCTTATCGCCATAAAACAAGAGGATAATGAAATGGCCAAACAGCAATTGAACGAACTGATTTCGAAATACGATTATAATAAGGATAAAGCAATCGAACTTCTTTCTGAATTGAACTAGCGTCTTCTACAATAAAGTAGCAAGAGTACAGCACCTAAAACGATCACTGCAGTTACAGACCAAAGCCAAGGAATAATTGGGGCATTATTCGAGCGTAATGGGCTATTATCACCAATGACAATTAAGGCCGCCCAAAATGATGGTGATATATTGGTGCCACGATACGTATTTATATAATCTATTTTAGCCTTTCGTAAGGCCGCAGCTTTGGTCAGGCCTTCATTCAGTCCGTTATAGAATGCAACCATTATATCTTTACTGGCTTTATCATTAATGGTCCATAATGATGATACAACACTTTTTGCCCCAGCATGGAAAAAACCACGTGCCAAGCTCATCGCACCTTCGCCCTTTTTAAGTTCGCCGAGTGAGGTGTTGCAAGCGCTCAATACCACCATGTCGGCCTGGTTCTTCGTGGCATATATTTCGTTCAAAAATAACTTCGTGTCACTAAAGGCGATCCATGGATTGCCATTTTCTCCAACATCGGCATGTGTTGAGAGGTGAACTATTTTATAATTGTTCACAGCTGACAACAGGGTCGACTTTGTCGCGTTGCCGTTTAATAAAGAAATTCCGTGATAGATTTTCTCGACTTCCACTACTTCCGCTCCACTAAATGCAAGTCTAGGCAGCCCCAATGCGGTGAACTGAACAGGAGCAATGCCGAGCAATTCGTTTTCGGGCCTATGCGAAACTTTTGTTTTAATATCTAGATATGACATCGAATACGCATACCGGGTTTCTACTTCTTCGATCAAATAGTTGCCCTTGTCAACATTGACCATTAAGCCCTCAAATGGCAGTTGCTGTAAAATATAATCTGTAACAATGGTCAGTTTTTTTCCTCTTATGGCCTGATAAACCTTCTCAGGTACAAGTGCTTTATAAATTTCGTTTGATAGGTTTTGGTATTCGACAATTTTGTTCTTGCTCGAAACAAAATCCGTTAGTTTTTCATATAACAAGAATATTTTCCCATTTAGAATCTTGCAATCGTCGAGCTTAAAAAAAATGGTTTGATCAGTAGAATTCAAAAGACCATAGCCTTGCTCATCATTTAGTATGTATTGTAAAACGACCTCGTCATTGGTAAGGTAGGTTTTCTTGAAATCGCTATGGGGGAGTATATCGACTTTCTTTTTAAGATTGGCATATTGTGGAAAAGCCGTAGCCAAAGCTTTGGCGAATTGTTCATAGTGTCGCTTATTTGAGTAAACTTTTTGCCTAAGGGTCTCAATTTCATTGCTAGACTTCGATAAATTCAGCTGTAGTTCGTTTTCCGATAAAAATATGGCCCGTTTTAAATCAAATTCTTTTTTTGCAATGGAGTCGGGTAACCGAGCAATATCCTTGGCCTGTTCATTGGAAACATCCTCTAACAATAACAATGCCTTGTTGCGTTCCATATAATAATAGGCATCTTCAGGTCTGTCCAATAGATAAGATACTTCTACTGCTTTCATATAAAGTGAGGCTCCTTTTTCCCTCCAAAAAAGCTTTGATTGGTACTCCGTACTTTCTGAACGTATAATGTCAACCAATTGATCGGCTAGGGCGAAGGTTTCTAACGCATATAGTAGATACTTCTTGTTGTTGTCATATTGGTAATATTTTAGCCAGCCGTTTGCTTTTGATATAATATGGTTCAGTAGCTTTATTTTTTCCGTTGCTAAATCTAAATCTTCAAGACTTATGAGGTTTTCGTAGTTCACTTCTCTAGTCTTGTCGATTGCGTAGACTATCGCTTTTTGGTAAGAAATCAATCCTTCTTTAAATTTATTTTGCGCCAAATACAAGTCACCTAGACTTTCATAGGGTAATGTATAATCTGGGTCAAGCGAGATGGCTTTGTTAAGATCAATTAAGGCGCTATCATACATCTTGAGCTGTATTTCTGATAATGCGAGGCCATTGTAAATTTTTCCTAAATTCTCAGAATCTAAAAACTCGGCGCGGGACAAGACTTTTCGGAAACGACCGGTAGCTTCCAAATGGTTGCCAACTTCAGCTAAGCGGTTTCCTTCTACGTGGTCAATGCTACTGCGATATATTTGGGGCACTTCTTTTATCTCATTTAATATGGAGTCTGCCCGAATTAAGTTGGTTTTGATTTCATCAGAGTGTTCTATGTATCCCATTTCAGCGTAGGTTTCGGCAATGAGTAGGTTCAGGTCGGCAAATCTGAGGAGTTCTTCCTGACTCATCTCATCCTTTTTCTTGTAGAGAAATTGTAATTCTTTGAAGCGATTAAGCGCTTTATAAAAATCTCCTACTGTAAGGTAGAGCATACTTAGCTGTTGGTTGGCATCCAGGTAAAAGTCTCCTGTACTCCCTAAATCAACGAGTTCCAAATTAGTTTCAATGGCTTGAAAAAATTCATCATTCATAGATTGGAAAAAGCCAAGGTTGTACAACGTTTGCCCGAACGAATCAATGTGTAAAGTGTCTATTTTCCTTTTTATCTTTGCTGCCTGTTGAGTATAGGAGATGGTATTTGAAATATCTGATTGATTGCCATCATCGAGCCATTTTTGATAGTACCATTGACTGGCTATGTTATGGTACAAGTCAGCTAGATCGATAGGAGATAGCGTTTTTTCATCGACTTTGAGCAATGAGTCGAGCTTACGCTGCTTATTTTCTACGGTAAAGTCAGAATCTATGATGTCAAGAAGTACCTGAGTTTGGGCTTGGCTTAAAGAACCAAGAAAAAGGAAACATAGAAAAATTGCTCTCATAATTAAATATAGTACATATTCATGGTGCCAACAAAAAGGGCCATGCCTACAATTGGTCTATGAGAATCGAAATGCGTTAATTATTTTTCATTAAACAAGGATCCCGATTGAAAATCGGGATCCTTGTTTATGTTTAGGGTGTCGGTGGTTGTTCTATAACCCGCCCTTCGGCTACAAAGCTGTTTAAGCTACTTATGGGTTCGGTTAAATTTAGAACATGACCTCTTAAGTTGGGTATAGCCATATTATTACCTTTTTCTTTTGCGGCGATTCCGCTAACATAGGCGGCGCCATATGAAGTGCCTTGAAGATTGGTTATGGTAATTGGTGCAGAGGTGGCGTTGAATTCCAGATTGTAAGGCCCGTAGAGCGTGGCCAAATCGATGCTGCTGGTTCCGCGATTTGAAGAAGCGTGTATTTCAATGGCTCCGCTCGAATCAAGGCCATAACCTCCAACTGCTAAGATATTGGGAGAATCAAATCCTGAAGGGAAATGACGTATGTCGCCCGTGTCAATTTCTTTTCCTTCATTACCGGCCGAAGCCACAATTACTGTATCATCCCCAAGTTTTTCGATGAGATCGGGCAAAAGTGTTAAGCCATTGAATTCAGCTACGGTCATGGTGCCTCCAAAACTGGCATTGACAATATCGATATTTTTACCTGCCGCCTCCTCGAATTTGTTCAGGTAGCCAAAAGCACAGACAAGGTCTGAGTAATTTCCTTTACCATTTTCATTGAAGACCTTCAATGGTATAATTTTAAATCCGATCCCATCGGGTTCCAGAATATTTCTAATGATTTTAGTAACGTAGGTGCCGTGGCCATGTTTATCAATTGGATTATCTGAATCGTCAACAAAGTCCCAACCGGTATAACTATTGTCACAAATGAGCCCTTCCGTATCTAATAAATATTCATAATCGATACTATCATAATAATAGTCTATTCCTGTGTCGATAATGGCGATGACAACATCATCATCTACTCCCAGGGTAGATGAACCATTATCATCACCACCTGCGGCAATCTGTTTATCAATCGGAATTGTAATTTCAAAATCGATATCACCCTTGACTCTTCCGCCTCCGCTATTTCTATTTAAGCGGTCTCTTGCTCTTTCAATATCTGTATCTGTGGCGGTGGTGTCTATAGTCCATAATTCAATGTTGGGGTCTCCACATTTACATTTTTCCGGGGGAGATATAAAGGAGAAGTTGTCTCTCAAAGTATCTTTGTCATTCCCCTCCCATGAATCATCGAATTGAACAATCATTTGATTTTTAGAGAATTTGATTGTCGACTCTTTTGTGATGGGTAGTTTGTCGGTATTTTGGTCATCCAATTTATCACATGCGGTCAAAAAAATGACAAAAAAAAGCAAAACGTATATTTTCATAATGCGTAGTTTACAGGGTTTGTTTTTTAGTTTATGAATAAAAAACAAATAGGTTAACTGTTATTGGGTTCAAGTTTTTAGCTAATCTGTTAATCATTATCACCCTGAAATTCATCCAATATCTAACCCCCCCGAGATTCCGGTTTTGATCAATAATATTTATCAAAAGCCACAACCTCAAGATTACGTGGACTGGTCTTTCTTTCTTAATGATTCGCTACTTGCTAAACTTCGTTAATTCCATACGACTCATTAAATTGCCGTTCTTTTTGTATGATTCTTGTTTGACCATGCCTACCCCTTCGGCGAGCCAAAGTTTATTGTCGGTCTCAATAGTTGCTCCCATGGTTTTTGAAGTACTGGTTTCGGTAATAAGGTAACAGTCAAAGGTGCCAGCAGCTGTGGTAACACTTTCTTTTTTCTCGACTTTTCTGTTTGACGTATCTACAGTAGTATTCATTTTAATGCCGCTCATGTTCATCGAAACCGAAACATTCGCATCTTGCAATTCTTTGCCCACGCTGAGGTCATTGGGTATTTTAATGTCAGTACCGCTAATATCCATTTCAATGCCCATGTCTTCATATTGCTTCATCATTGATGAGGGAAAAAGCGAGGCATAGTCGATTTTTATGCCATCTTCGGAACAACTGATATTATAATCGGTGTTAAATATATCTTTACCCTTATCGTCAGTAAATTTAATGTCAAAAGTTGCTGAAGTTGAACCACCTGAATTGGCAACGTTGGTAATTTTGTAATCGGTAATCCCATCGGTCTTCCCTTTTTTGTTATAAATGGTATATTGAAAAGAAGCCCCTTCGACCAAAGGGTAGTATTTACTGCAATTATCTTGTGCAGTGATACTTAAGACGATAAGCGTACATAAGATTGAGGTCAATGCTAATTTTTTCATTTTCATATTTTAGGTTACAGTTGATTTGAAATATTTCGGATTATTGTTTAATGAACTCTACTCTCCTATTTTGTGCTTTGCCATCGGCGTTTGAGTTATCACCAATGGGTTCGGTTTCTCCTTTACCCTCAGTAGACAACCTATCGGCCCCGATCGAATATATTGAGACTAAAGCGTTCTTAACGGCATCTGCCCGTTTTTGTGAAAGCTCTAAATTGGTGGCATTTTCGCCATCGGCATCGGTATGGCCCACTATTTTTAGTTTCATAGTGGTTTCTTGTTGCAGAACTTGTGAAATCTGACGAATAATGCCCATAGATTGCGGTTGTATATTGGCTGAACCACTATCGAAAAGGATTCCGTTGGTCGACACTTTTCCTTCTGAAATAAGGGTTCTTCTTAAATCAAGACCTCCTTCGGCTACCTTTAAATTCGTAATGAAGATGCGCTCCTTTCCATCCTTAAAGTTATTCATATGGAATTTTAAGGTTTTTAAGACAGCTCCTTGAGGTACAATTCTGGGGATATCTATGTGCTTTTCCTCATTTACCCAGAGGCGAAAACGTTCTTTGTTCACGGCAATGGATATATGGGGTCTATTCAATACTTCTTCCCGAAGGTCGGCTCTTACTGTACTATATATTTCACGTTTGTTATTGATGTGGTTTGCCATGGTGATTCCAATTGCGGAATATTGGCAGAAAGGAAGGTGGGCATGCACAAAGTTGGCCCCGTCCTTAAATTTGTCATCATCACTCAAGGCAACGCGCAATATGGCGGTAGATGAAGTCTTATTGTCCAATCCCAAGGCCAAAACATCAAACTCGATAGTATATTCTTCGGGTAAAATGGGTACATCCGGAATGAAATAAAGACCATAGCCCGAAATTAATTCGAACCATTTTTCGGGTGAATCGTTCATGGTTACAATCTCACCCCCTCCATTAGTATTCCATTTCGAAGGAAAATCACCAATAAAATCGTTGGAGAAATCGTCGAAAAACAACGTTTTATCCCCAGGAACAAAATCGAACTTACTATATACGGTAATCGATTTTGGACCACTCTCACCGGTCTGCATTCCTGAATTTTCTCCAATTTGTTTTTGATTTCCTGTTCCCGGGTTTTTTGCGGAACCAGTATCATGGGGAATAGGGGCAGATTGGCCCGTCTTGGGAGTTGGGTCTTTCTTTTGACCGGGTTCTAAAATGCTATCGAGCACTTGATCTGTTTTTTCCGTGGTTTCCTTTTCGACCCTGCGCTCAATGGTTCGCTCTGCAGCCTTTTCAGCCCTTTTACCAAGCTTTTTTAACAATTGTCCGTTTACAGGAAAAAACACGAACATTAGTAACAAAGATGTCATTAAGCGTGTGAGGCGGGGAATAGCTTCCATGATATTTATTTTAGTATTTTAAAGTAACAAAAACTTAATTAGGGTTAAAATCATTTTCAAGTCTCAAAGCGCTAAAAAAGAGATGTTTGTAAGCCTTTATTAAAGTAAATTACTATGGTTGTAACCCTTTTCTTACCGCTGTTTTTCATCTAAACTAAAAATAATCCATGTGGTCTGATATTCATGTGATTTTTGTACGATCGGGTAGTTTTTATGTATAAGTGGTACGCAATTGTGTGCTGGTCTAAAGATCGAGTGACAGCTGATCTGGTAGTAGACGGAAACTTTTACGGTGGTATTTTGTAGTCCCAAATTCTCGAATGGCATTGCGGTGTTCGCGGGTAGGGTATCCTTTATTCTTTTTCCAATTGTACATGGGGTATTCTTCATGTATTCTTTCCATATATGCATCGCGATAGGTTTTTGCGAGTACCGATGCCGCAGCGATACTCATGTATTTGCTGTCACCTTTTATGATGCATTCATATAAAATGTCTTGATAGGGTTTAAATCGGTTCCCATCAACAATGATAAATTTCGGAGGGTCTTTTAATTGGTCTATGGCCTTGTGCATGGCCTTTATTGATGCATTTAGAATGTTTATTTCATCTATTTCGGAGGGAAATATATGTGCCACCCCAAAACTTAAACTTTCTTCTTCTATAAGGGGCTTCAAATAAACTCGCTTTTTATGCGATAGCAACTTTGAATCGTTAAGTATTTCATTAGAGTAATTGTTAGGTAATAATACGGCCGCAGCGGTTACTGGGCCTGCGAGACAGCCTCTGCCGGCTTCGTCAGTGCCAATTTCGTCAACAAATTTGTAGTAGGGTCTTAACAAGCTCATTAAAAATTTTATCTGTGACAAGATAATATGAATCGCACGAATCGGCAATTAATATCACTTGTATAGGTGCTAAATAGTTTGTTGTTAAACTTTCACATTTCATTAGCAACAAAAAAATTACCTTTGTTATTGATATTATTTTAATAACCGTCTATGGCCTTTTTTAAAATAGTTGAATTAACTTGGGGCTATATGAAACCCTGAGCCGGTTCTTCGGTTGAATTGATCCCACCGGCACGTGCAAAATGAGAGAGCAACTACCCGGAATTAGTTTAATGCCCCGCAGGGCAATTAATTTTTTTAATGAGATATATCCTCTTTTTTCTTCTTTCCATCTTTTTTAACTTCTCTATATTTTCCCAAGATGATGCCAGACCGCCTGAAAGAGATCGAGATTCTTCGGGGCAACTGAAGATGAATAGCCGAGAACAATTGGCGAAAGGGCAAAGGGTAGGCCCAGATGAAAAGACCGTCACGATTAAAGACTATAAGATTATCTCCCATGCTCGTGATACTACCTTTTTAGATACCACCTTGACGATACAGAAGGAGTATAGGTATAATTACCTGCGAAAAGATGATTTTGAATTGATGCCTTTTGCAAACGTCGGCCAACCTTATACCAAATTGGGTGTTGATTTTGAACGTTTCGATATGTATCCTAAAATGGGGGCAAGAGCAAAGACCTTCAATTATTTAGAGATAGAAGGTATTGATTACTATAATGTTGCTACGCCGATGACCGATCTTTTTTTTAAGACGACATTTGAGCAAGGCCAGTTGTTAGATGCCATGTTGACTTTTAATACATCCGAGCGACTCAACTTTTCGCTGCACTATAAGGGTTTTCGGTCTATGGGAAAATATCAATGGAGTGAAGCCGAATCAGGAAACTTTAGAACGACCACCAACTATGTGACCAAAAACGGAAAGTATCGATTGAGAGCACATATAGCGGCACAAGATATACTAAGCGAAGAAAATGGGGGGTTGAGTAATAAAGAAGAGCAATTTGAATCCGGAGACGATAATTTTACAAATAGAATAAGAGTTGATGTTAGGTTTGCCGACGCCGAGAGTAAGATATTGGGTAAACGCTACTATCTCGATCATATCTATAAACTGCTACGAAGCCAAAAAGATTCTAGTATGGCGGAAAGAACGGCATTATCGATTGGGCATAAATTTAGCTACGAAACCAAGTATTATCAATATCAGCAAACCGCCCAAAACGATTATTTCGGGGATGGCCTTTTAAGTAGTATTGACGATAAGGCCAACTTGAAAACAATGTTCAATGAATTTAATGTAGTATTTAATAATTTGACCTTGGGCAGGCTAGAAGGAAATATTAGTCTCTATAATTACGATTATTTTTTCAATAGTATCTTGATTACGGCCACCCAGCGTATTCAAAACCGATTAAATGGGGAGGAAATAGCTTTAGGCGGCAGTTATTCGAAACAGTTTGGTAAGCTAGGTATAGAAGGAAGGGTTAAGTATAATCTGGTCGGGGATCTCACCGGAAGCATTTTAGATGCTTCGGCAACCTATAAGTTTAATGAAAAGAACAAGTTTAGACTCGGGGTGCATTCCTCAACGTCGATGCCAGACTTCAACTTTTTATTGTATCAAAGTGATTATACCAATTATAATTGGCAGAACACGTCGGCTTTTGAGAAGGAGAAGGTAAATGGACTCCGCGTTAATTTTGATTCCAAGGTTTGGGGAGATTTATCTTTGGATTATACAACAGTCGGTAATTATTCCTATTTCGCTTCAGCTCCCGGTATTGTGTTAGAGGATGATCAAGAGCAAGCGACGGTAAAGCCCTTTCAAGAAAAGAATATCTTGAACCATACCAAAGTACAATACCGTAAAGAGTTTAGGGTCGGTAGTTTTGCTTTGAACAATACCTTAATGTATCAAAATGTCTCACAGGCGAACAATGTTTTGAATCTGCCTCAATTTGTAACTAGAAACACCTTGTATTTTTCTTCCGATGTATTTAAGAAGGCTATGTTCTTACAAACAGGTATTACCCTTAAATACTTTACGGCTTATAATATAGATGCCTATAATCCTGTGTTGGGTGAGTTCTACATTCAAAACAAAGAAAAATTGGGTGGCTTCCCCATGTTGGATTTCTTTATCAATGCCAGAATACAGCAAACACGAATCTATTTAAAGGCAGAGCATTTTAATTCTTCGTTTGGGAAGAGTTATAATTTCTATGCTGCACCCAACTATCCCTACCGTGATTTTGTTATCCGTTTTGGGCTAGTCTGGAATTTCTTTTCTTGACAAACTGCTTCAATACTTCGTTTTATCCATTCTAAAGCGTTTAAATGACGGCTCTTTTAATTGGAGTTGGTAAGGTTTACCAATTAGTAATTGTGATTTCTTGTGATGTAGTATTCTATTTTACGTAAATCCCCGATTTCTTTTGCTTGTATTAAACTATTTGGCATTTTTTCAGGGGTCTACGAGTGTACATATTTGTGATTCAGTTGCTTATGATTTATAGGTATTATGTGAGAGGCTCTAATTGGCTGTCTTATTATAATGAATGTTATTTCTGTTTAAAAAGGAGGTACTCTCAAATCAATATTTTTTTTCATTTTTATCCTTGTAGGATTGCTTGATATTCAGTATATTAGAACTCCTTTTTTCGGAAAAATAAAAAACGCATGAAAAAAGTGTTGCGTAGTATTGAAAAGGTTGTAGATTTGCAGCCCGAAACGATGTAAGTCGTAGTAGGGAAACGGCCTTCGGGCCACGTTCATTGATCGTGTTGTTTTTGCCGGAGAGGGATAAAAAAAGTTTTTTTCATTTTTATTTGGCAGTGTCGAAAAGGGTCGTATATTTGCACCCGCTTAGAGACACAGGGACAGGATTCAGGTCCTGTACGACAGGAGAGATCGAGAGCGGCGGCCCCGATGGCGGGGACGTTTTTTAAGGAGTTCATTGAAATATTGCAAAGACAGCGTAGGCACGTTTCGCCCCAAGGGGAGGAATGT
>NZ_FNGV01000040.1 GCF_900103215.1 Kriegella aquimaris | reverse complement strand
TAATAAAAGATAAACCAAAACTAAAAGCTTTTGCTAGGTAAATGACGGAAGTTAAGCGCAAGTTTGCTCCCGCACTACTCATAGCTCGGGCGTTATCTTCTATAGCTCGAAAAAAATTATTCAAACAGCTATTCCTTTAGCTTTCGAATCAATTCGTCAACCCGAACTATTCGCGGATCAATTTCATTTTTCACTCTTTTTTTATTTAAAAAATATCCATAAATCCCTACTAGGATTGCAGCTACATTGTTAAAGACAATAAAATGTATTGGCACCTTTTCCCAAACAGCAATATTAGCCAATATCATTATGGGATAAACCGGTAAAATTCCCCAATATAAATAGGTTTTAAGAAACTTCTTTTGAACTTCAAGATATTGCCTGTTCTTTTTCAGATAATCAAGATAATTTTCTTCCAAATCGCTTGGCTTAAATCTACGAACGCCTTTATACTTAATTATCAAATAAATAGCTAAAATTACTATTAATGCTATAGCTATTTTTAAAACAACAAAAGGAACCTTGAATATTACAAAAACACCAACTAAAACCCCAAATATTGCCAATGCCACCTCGAAAAGCTCCATATACTTCCACCAACGGTGTAAACGTCCTAAACTTGATTGTAATTCTATCATCAATTTAGATTTTTCAAACTTTACACGTTCTTGATTACTAGAGGATTGCCAAATTTTAATTAGTTCATCTTCTATCATAATATTTTATTTATACAATTCAACAATTTCGACTTGATTCGCTTGATTTTTACAGCTACGTGATTTTCAGATAATCCGAGAATAATTGAAATTTCCTTGTAAGCCACACACTCCAAGTAAAGCGCAACAATCGCTTTATCCGCTTCGTTCAATTCTTTCAAACATTTTCTTAAACTATTAAGTTTTTCATTTTCTACCTCGCTGTTTTCGACTGAACCTATATTGGTAAGTTTGACACTATCTAATCTTATGAAACGTTTTTGATTTTTGGTATGTTTATATTTAAAACGAAGGCAAACATTTAAGGCAATTCTGAACATCCAAGTCCCAATATTTGAATTGGCTTTAAATGTGCTCATCGACCTCCAAATATGAACCAGAACCTCTTGAAAAAGGTCTTTGGCGTCTTCATCGTCTTTAGAATAAATCGAGCAGATTCTGAATAGCTTCTCCTGATTCTGGTCTAGAGCTTTTAGAAATATGGTTTCCAGTTCTTTTTTCATTGTCAAAACTTCTCTCTACTATTTTAGTTACCCAAATCCTTTAAATATGACACTTTATTGCTAAAAAATTTCAATTAAGCAGTCAAAGTACTTTTACCCGAACTGAATTAGCTAGTTTTCGTAGATGGACTTCACTCAAACGCAACTGTTACGCGGGACTTTACTCGGACGGAATAAAACGGGAACGGAATCGAAACGTGCTTACTCTTGCGTGTCGCTACAGAAGATAACAATGGCTATAGGCAATACGGGGCTTTAGTGCTTGCTGGAAGGTAGTCGTGTAAATCAAGCCCCACAAAGCCCTATTGTTAGTTTTTATGGTTAATTTTAAAAACGAAAACAGGGCTTTGCTATTTGCGAGACGGAAAGGTGTTTGCTTGAAAATCCCCCGTACTGCCCATAGCCGAGCCGTTGTGCACTATTTGGTACGATATACAAACATCCTTTACAAAGTTATAGAAACATCGTTTACACTTTTTAAGTTGCATTTGAAACCAACATTCAGATGCTATGCC
>NZ_FNGV01000015.1 GCF_900103215.1 Kriegella aquimaris | reverse complement strand
TGGACCTGGGTACCTTGGTTAACGATGCGGATTTCGACATTACCAACGAGATACAGGACCTGAGCCTGACGGGCGATATATTGACGATCACGAACAACGCGGGCGCGACGGACATCGACCTTGGCGGCTATATCAATACGGACGAGCAGCAGATCAGCCTTTCGGGCAACACGATCACGTTTGCCAACGGTACGGGCGCGGACACGACGGTGGACCTGACGGGCTTCATCAACACGGACGAGCAGGACCTTACCGGCGCGGTGCTGACGGGGAACAGCCTTGAGATATCGATACAGAACGGCGACCCGGTGACGGTGGACCTGGGTACATTGGTTAACGATGCGGATTCTAATCCATCAAATGAAATTCAAGTCCTTGGAAGAACAGGTACCAATGTAACTTTGACCAATGGTGGAGGTTCGGTTTCCATTGCAGATAATGATAACGACTCTGGTAACGAAATTCAGACACTTGATTCCGCGGACGGATCTGTTACCCTGACCAATACAAGCAACAATTATGATTTGTCAGTAAACTTTCCTGCGAATAATGATAACAGTGCAACCAATGAACTTACGGATCTTGACCTGTCTAGTGATATTCTTACTTTAACAAATCCGGCAACTCCGACGAATCAGGTAGATTTAAGTCCATATTTGGACAATACAGACAACCAAGTAGCCTCTGAAGTGAATTCAGATACCCCCGTAGACGTAGACGGAGATGGCAATACTGAGGCTACGGTAGAAGATGTAATACAGGATATTGCCCCGATTACTTCGAAAGCCGCGCGTATATTTTATCCGCCTTCGATAGCCGTCGATGCTTCCACAGTTGTCAATAATGTTACCATTGATTTATATCAAGAATATATAGACCAATTTGGCAGCCCTACCATGGCAAGTGCGGGTGCCCCTTCGGCTATACCTACCTATACCAAAACAGAACTTTATTATTATGTTACCTATGTAGATCCGGCAGTTCTGAATATCGATAGTATTAGTGCTGATGGTGTTATGCAGTATGATGTAGTAGGAACTCCAGCAGATT
This sequence comes from Kriegella aquimaris, assembly GCF_900103215.1. Classification (GTDB taxonomy): domain Bacteria; phylum Bacteroidota; class Bacteroidia; order Flavobacteriales; family Flavobacteriaceae; genus Kriegella; species Kriegella aquimaris. The sequence continues at coordinate 149,745 of NZ_FNGV01000015.1, read as the reverse complement.
ATAACTCTTTGATTAATGTAGTCTTTGTAGTGAAATAACAGAAACGGCCCAAATCGATTTGAAATTTATTCAGACATATAAAAGATTAATTGTCAGCCTCGTTTTCTTAATGATGGGAGTTGTCGTAGCTAATGCACAATTTTTGTTGCAGGCTCCCGATGGTGGCGGTGAATCAAATTACAGGTGGTTTGAGGCATCGGATACAAGTACAGTTTTGGGCACCGATTCATTTTATGAAGCAACTCAAAGAGGAGTCTATTTTGCTACCTATGATGGTACTTTATGCGGGTCGAATGCAACAGGGTATTTTATATTGACTAATTGTAATTCTCCTTTTAATCAGGTCACTTTGGATATAACCGCGAACGTCGATATATCTACTGGAGCAACTGTTAATTGGAATCCGGTCCTTAGTGGCGATCAGACAAGACCTGTTGTAAGCGCTACAGAAAGTGTAGTCAAGTATACTGCAACGGTGACAAAAGCAGGTTGTGATTTTAATTTGCCTAATTTCACCGTAGTCTGTATGTACGAAGCGGCCACTTTGGTCGATGATATTGTTACGACCGACGAAGATATGTCGGTTGTGGTCGATATTTACGGCAATGATTCCGATATGCCTGCAACCGGAAAGCTGACCATTTCTGGAGCACCTACGAATGGTACGGTAGATATTGATAACAATGGCACACCGAACGATCCCAACGACGATGTGGTAACCTATATTCCGAACCCCGATTATAATGGATTTGATTCTTTCGATTATACCATCTGCAATACGTTTGGTGATTGTAGTACGGCTACGGTCAGCGTGACAATACTTCCAATTGTAGACGGGGTCGAAGATTTTATTTCAACTACCGAAAATATTCCAGTCGAAATTGACATCTTGTCTAATGATAATGATTTTTCTTCCGATGATACATTGACAACAACTAATCCTTCTAACGGAACGATAGTCATTAATGACAACGGAACACCAAGTGATATCACGAACGATACCATTATCTACACGCCGAATACAGATTATTTGGGAGCCGATTCTTTTACCTATACGCTTTGCGACACTCTCGGAAATTGTAGCACTGCCATAGTAAATGTAGTGGTCAATCCGACAGGAATTATTGATAGTGACTTTGATGGCATCGTTGATAGTTTTGAAGATTTAAACCTTGACAATGATGGTGACCCATCAACCAATCCAACAGATTCCGATGGAGACGGATTCCCAGATTATTTAGACATTGATTCCGATAATGATGGAATTCCTGATAATGTTGAGGCTCAATCAACAGTAAATTATATTCCGCCTAGTGGAATCGATAGCAATGGAGATGGGCTTGATGATGCGTACGAGGGAAATAGTTTCATTGGTATTTTCCCCATAGATACAGATGGAGATAATTTGCCCGATTATTTAGATGAAGACAGTGATGACGATAAAGTTCTCGATAACATTGAAGGTCATGATTACGATCATAATGGCATCCCTGAAGTGACCTATATTGGATCAGATAAAGATAATGATGGTTTAGACGATGGATACGAAGGGTCTACAATCATTGATGATGATGTAAACGATGAAATTGATGATCCAAGAAACGACTTGCCCGATACTGACGGTGATGGCGAAGTTGATTATCGTGATATCGATGATGACGGCGATGGAACCGATACGGCCAATGAAGATGCTGATAAAGATGGTAATTTTCTGAACGATGATACGGATAGTGATGGAACTCCTGATTATTTGGAACCCAACATTTCAGACGAAGATTTAGAGGTTTTCAATATTGTCACGCCCAATGGAGATGGTTCCCATGATACATTGCGAATAAATAGTATTGAGAATTTCCCGAACAATACGTTGAAAATATATAATAGATGGGGTGTATTGGTATTTGCTACGAGTGCATACGATAACAATAATAACTATTTCGATGGCAGCTCTAAAGGAAGGGTCACCGTCAATGTGGACAACAAATTACCCGTAGGTACTTATTTCTATATCTTGGATTATGAAGATGGAACTGGTACTATGAAAACGAAAACGGGATACATATATATAAACAGATAGCAGCATGATAAAGTTTGAACAAAAAAATAGGGCGATTAAGAAAATCAAATTATTATTTGGCCTGTTCTGCTTTTTTCTGATAAGTGTGGTGTCCGCACAGCAAGATGCTCAGTATACGCAATACATGTACAACACAGTAAGTGTAAACCCTGCTTATGCGGGTTCTCGTGGGCAGATCAGCGTTGCAGCATTACATCGATCACAATGGATAGGTCTTGAAGGCGCACCACAGACCCAGACTTTCAATGTGCATTCCCCAATAGGATATAGAGGTGTTGGCTTGGGGCTGTCGATTGTCAACGACAAAATTGGTCCGACATCAGAGACCAATTTCGATATTGATTTCTCATATACAATTTATACTTCGACCGAGGGTAGGTTGAGTTTTGGATTAAAAGCGAGTGCAAACCTATTGGACATACGGTTTTCAGAGCTAAATCAATATACCCAGGATCAGATATTACAACAAGACATCGACAATAGGCTTTCTCCAAATATTGGAGCAGGAATCTATTACCACACCCAAAAGTTCTATGCAGGGCTATCGGTGCCCAGGTTTCTTGAAACTTCCCATTTTGACGAAGCTTCCCTTTCTACCGCCAAAGAACAAATGAATTTCTATTTTATTACAGGTTATGTTTGGGACCTCAATTCATCTTTAAAGTTTAAGCCTGCCGTGTTGACCAAGGTAGTAAGTGGCGCTCCACTGCAAATGGATATGTCTGTAAACTTTATGTTTAGCGAGAAGTTCATTTTAGGGGGTGCATACCGATGGGATGCCGCCTTTAGTGGATTGGCCGGTTTTCAGATATCCAATAAATTTCTTATCGGCATTGCCTATGACAGGGAAGTTACCGAATTGGGCAATGCCGCTTTCAATGATGGGTCTTTCGAAGTCGTTCTCAGATACGATTTTATCAGCACCAAGGGTAATCTAAAATCGCCAAGGTTCTTCTAGCAACCGCATTGCGCAAATAATACCCATTACGCTACTTCTTTTCTTATTTTTATGATAGACTTAACCCGTAAAATTGGGCAAAGGTCTTATTTTTACGCTATGGAAGAGGAACAAGTGATTTTGGTCAATGAACAAGACCAGCAAATCGGAACCATGCCAAAAATGGAAGCGCATGAAAAAGCATTACTGCATAGGGCATTCTCTGTCTTCATTATGAACGAAAAAGGAGAAACAATGTTACAGCAGCGTGCTACGGGTAAATATCATTCCCCATTATTGTGGACGAATACCTGTTGCAGCCATCAAAGGGAGGGAGAGAGCAACCTTGAAGCGGGCAAAAGAAGATTGATAGAAGAAATGGGTTTTTCAGTTGAATTGAAAGAGCTTTTTTCGTTTATCTACAAAGCTCCATTTGATAATGGCTTGACCGAGCACGAGTTGGATCATGTTATGATGGGGAGCTTCGATGGCAATCCGAAAATCAATCCTGATGAAGTAGCTGATTGGAAATGGATGAAACCTGAAGAAATCAAGAAAAGCATTGCAACAGACCCTCAGCAATATACAGCTTGGTTCAAAATTATTTTTGAGAAATTCTATGATCATATTTCTAAATCGAATTCTTGATGGGTATGAAAGTAAAGGTTAGTAGAAAGGCACATTTTAATGCCGCACATCGATTGTACAGTCCTGAATGGGACAATGCAAAAAATGCCGAGGTTTTTGGAAAATGTAGCAATCCGAATTTTCACGGTCACAATTATGAACTTATTGTCAGTGTCTCGGGAGAGATAGACGAACAGACCGGTTTTGTGATGGATATGAAAATATTGAAAGAATTGATAAAGGATAAGGTGGAGGATGCCCTAGATCACAAAAACCTCAATGTCGAGGTACCAGAGTTTAAAGAGGTGAATCCTACAGCAGAAAATATTGCGGTGGTTATCTGGAACAAGCTCCGCCCTCATATTGCTTCGAACAAAGAGTTGGAAGTTGTACTCTATGAAACCCCAAGAAATTTTGTTACCTATGCTGGATGACATCATTAGTGTTATGCTACAATATGTACTATTTAAATAATACCTAATAAACCAAAACCTTTTTAAGCCTATGTATCCACTGAAATTCAATCCCATCTTAAAAGAACGCCTTTGGGGCGGCACCAAGTTGAAAGACGTTCTAGGAAAAGATATTCCAAATGATATAACAGGCGAGAGTTGGGAAATATCGACCGTACCTGGTGATATATCCGTTGTTTCCAATGGAGACTTGGCAGGAACTTCACTGCAGGAATTGATTGATAAAAATAGCGAGGCAGTATTAGGTAAAAGTGTTGTAGAACGCTTTGGAAAAGAGTTTCCTATCCTCATAAAATTCATAGATGCCAAGCAAGATCTTTCTATTCAATTGCATCCAAATGATGAACTGGCGAAAGAGCGGCATAATTCCTTTGGTAAAACAGAGATGTGGTATATAATGGATGCTGATGAAGCTGCCAGTTTAATAGTTGGTTTCAACAAAAATGTATCAAAGCAAGAATATACCAAAAGTCTGGAAGATGATTCGCTTCTAGATCTTTTAAACTATGAAAATGTAAAAGAGGGTGATACGTTCTTTATCAATACCGGAAAAATTCATGCTATTGGGGCGGGAGTGCTTCTTGCCGAGATCCAGCAGACCTCTGATGTAACTTATAGAGTATTTGACTTTAATCGCCGCGATAAAAATGGTAATCTCCGCGAATTGCATACCGAACAGGCTTTAGATGCCATTGACTACGAAAAGAAAGATGATTTTAAGGTCGATTATGATAGAGAAAAAGATATTGTGAACGATATGGTGGCTTGCCCGTATTTTACTACCAATTATATCGATTTGACAAAAAACATGGAACAAGACATTTCAAATCGTGATTCGTTTACTATTTATATGTGCGTTGGGGGTTCGGCTACTATTGAGAACAAGTTTGGTTCGGCCAGCATTCAAAAGGGGGAGACTGTTTTGGTGTCTGCCGATTCAAAAAAAGTACTTTTAAAAACAAATGGTGCCAAACTTTTAGAGGTAACCATTTGATTCTCTTTAACATCATCATGGGTTTAATATTTTAGGACTTTGATTACACGTGAATTTTTCTGTGGTGATTGATCTCAAAAAGCCTATTTTTGCAAAAAAAATTAATTCATGGCAAATATTAGAGCGTTAAAAAAAGATATCAATAATGTATTGGGCGATATAATCGAGGCGGTATATATTGTTGAGGCAGCGAATGGCAAGCAAGATTCAAAAGAAGGTGTCAAGATTGTTGATAAGGCAATTGAAACATTTGATGCTTTGATCGTTAAGGTCAATCAAAAGAATGTTGAAAATAGAAAGAAACACTTGAACGAAGTTCGGGCAACGTTGGAAAAGGAAGCCACTGCTTTAGTTGAAGATGTGAATAAATTAAGCTAAATATTTATTAGCTTTACTATAAAAAAATCCCGCTGCAGCGGGATTTTTTTTGCTATCTATTTTGATACTACTTAAATTCTGATTTGCGTTGTGACCAGCATTAGTTACCAGCTCTAAGTTCTTCCAAATGTTTTTTCAATGCTCGACCATATTTTGAATCAGCAACTTCAGGGGCCAATGAATTACTGATCGAGTCCAAATATTTGGGGTTGGCGTCGGCCACTTCAAAAAGTGCAATATAGGGTGCGATGTATGAATTTTTGTTATTCAGGGCAAAATTAAGGGCATAGGCATACCCTCTTTTTATGTTACGGTTGCTCTTAATCCGTAAAGAGTCCAGTTGTAATGAATCGAGGGGCTCTTCTGCATTTGAAGCCTGCTGCATCATCAAAAGATCTCTTTTATTGATTTCTGACATTACTTTCCGATATTCCTCCAACTTTTTATTGGTTTCTGAACCCGTAATTTTAGCATTGGTGTCAAAAGTATTCCATGTAGTATTTATGGTAATTTTGCCAGGCTCGCCAAAAAATGTAATTCGGTCGTTGACCATGTTGTTGTCTTTCTTATCAAGATAGAGATAGAAAATTTCAGGACTCTCCAGTTCCGTAGTAAATGAGAAGTTTCCATCCCCCTCTATTTGAAGCGAATCAATGGTCACCAATGTTGAATCAGGAATATGTTGCAAATACAACATTCCTTTTTTCAGGCCCTTCACGTTACCGACTACCTTCATGGTATTATCGGTACTATTTTCCCCGCAAGAAAAAACAAGCAGTGCAAGTAAGCCAAAAAAGAATAGGTTTTTCATGTTTGTTGTTTGTGGCGCAAATATCAATAAACTTTTAGATAGTTTCTAAACTTTTGCTGCAATTTCTATCAGAGAGCGGCAAAGTAAGTCCCCAGTTGTCCGACTACATTACCAAAAATTGCCAATAGTTTTATCTTACCTTATTTTTTGGATGACTTTATGTCTCTGTAATTTTCTCAAAACCACAATATGGTCTTCACCATGTGTTCTTAAGAAAGGTGCAAACGAAATAGCTGAGATTATTTATGGGGAAATTGGCGATTGCCCTAGGGAATTATTTTCTCATAAGCATTGTTGGGACGGAAGATAGTTTTCTATAGCTAGCTTTTCGCTATTTTTCTTTCGGTTACATCTTCCATCGACAAAAGAATTAATTTATTTGATTCATGATTATGTACAATTTCCCTGGCATTGAACATAAAACGCCATTCCCCGCTTGATGGGTGGTTGATAATAATTTCCTCATCAACAATGCGTATCGCTTTGGGAAGCACTTTTTTTATCATGGTCTGCAGTTTGACATTGTTCCATATTTTATCTTGAATATCAAAGAACGATCTGCCCCTAATTTCCGTTTCATCGACATCGAATCTTTTATAGTATGCCGCATTGGCGGTGCGTATTTTGTAATCATTTTCCAGCACCACAAAGGGTTCCCGTAGGTTGGCGATGACCGCATCGAGGTAATTTAACGTACGGTTTTGTTCGTTCTGTTTCTCAAGTAGTTCTCGGTTTACAACGATGAGTTCCTCGTTGGTGGATTGAAGTTCTTCCTTAGATGTCTCCAGCTCTTCGTTAAGGCTCTGCATCTCTTCGTTGCTACTCAGTAGTTCTTCGTTGGCACTTTGCAGTTCTTCGCTGTAAGCTTCCTGCTCCTCACTGATACTGCGCATGTCTTCGCGCATTTGTTCAAGCTCCCTTTCCAGGGCCATGACACGTTGTTCGGTGAAATTCCTTTCCTTTGATGAAAAGGTCGGTTTCAATTTTTTCCAAGCCCTTTCCAAAAGGGAAGCGTTTTGCGATTTCTTTTGGAACAAGATAAGAAAGTAGGGGTCTACAACATTGGTCAATGGCACGATTTCAATGGTAGCCAAGGAACGGTGGCCGTTATCTACTATGGGAATACCTTCTTTGATGACCGATTCTTGGGTTTCCTTGGCTTTGTGCAAGGCATTGCGCAGTTCGAAGGCGAGTTCCTTACGTGCCATTTTCATCAGCTCATGCGTGGGTTTGCCAGAAGACGGCTCTAGAAAAGGGGCAACGCTGCCGTTTATATGTACGACTTCCATATGCCCGTCTACAATGACGCTTGCCGGAGTATATCTAGAAACAAGCACGGATTCCGCACTTTTCTTAAAATCTGTTCGGGAAGCCCTAATTGAGGGTATAGGTAGTTTATTTGGTGTTTCATTCATTGTACTTGGTGAAGCTAAAATCTGAAAACGACTTGAACCTGATTTACGTATATATATTTTCCCTTCTTGAGAAAATGGAATGAATTGGTCTGACGGCATTCCTATGGTTTCTGATTTGCCAAGCAGCAAAAATCCTTTTTCCTTGAGCGCATAATGGAAAGTGGAGAGCGCCTTGCGTTGTAGGAAAGGATCCAAATAGATGAATACATTGCGGCAGCTGACTAGATTCACTTTGCTAAAAGGGGGGTCTTTTAAAAAATTGTGCGTGGCAAATACAATACTGTCACGTATCGGTTTTACTACCTGATAATTGGCGTCAACTTTTGTAAAGTAATCAGCCAATTGCGATTTCGACAGGGGTTCTACCTCGGCCGCACTGTAAACCCCGGTACGCGCCTTTTTAATGGCAACATCCGAGATGTCAGAAGCGAATATCTGAATTTTGGTCTTAAGAAAGTTGTGTCCTGACGTAAGCCCGCCTAGTGCATCAAAAAGGACGATGGCCAAAGAGTACGCCTCTTCCCCGGTACAACAGGCAGGGATCCAGATACGAACGGGTTCTTGCGGATCTTGATTCTTCAGAATCTGGGGAATGACTGTCTTGACCAGTTCATCGAAAATCTCGGGATCTCGGAAAAAAGAGGTCACCTTTATCAGAAGGTCTTGGAACAGGGATTCGCGTTCAGCCCTGTTTTTGATTAGAAAGGCCAAATAATCTTTCTGTTCTGTAATTTGATTGATCGCCATTCTGCGATCTAAACGCCTTAAAACTGTTGGTCGCTTATAAAAGCTAAAGTCTACCCCGCTATGCTGTTGTAATACGGAAAGGATTTTTCTAAGGCTGTTTTCATTTATTTTAGATTTCTGTTCTTCGTCTTTAACAGGGTCACTTTCGTACAGTGCATAGACATTTACCAGTTTAGTCGGTATTTGCTCAACGGGTAGTACAAAGTCGACAACCCCCGCACCTATGGCATTTTTAGGCATTCCGTCCCATGTTGCAGAGTTTGGGTCTTCGGCAAAGGTTATGCCGCCGTGTTCTTTGATTTCCTTCAATCCCACTGTGCCGTCACTGGCGGTACCCGATAGTACTACGCCTATGGCCATAGTACCATGTACTCTTGCTAACGCAGAGAAGAACACGTCTACCGGCATGTTCTGAACATTTTTTTTGCGAGGGGTAAGTTTTAACGAATAGTCCGATATCTCAAGCATTTGATTTTCCGGAATCACGTAGATGTGGTCTGGCTTGATAGTGCAATCATTGCTGATTTCCTGTACTGGAATGCTGGTCGCTTTAGAAAGAATCCCTGGAAGAATGCTGTGGTGGGTAGGGGAGAGGTGCTGTACCAGTATATATGCCATTCCCGAGTTTGCGGGAACTGCCTTTAGAAATTTCTGAAAGGAATCTAAACCTCCAGCTGATGCCCCAACACCGACTATAGGAAATTTTTCAAATTCTGAATCTGATGCAGTTTTGGCCATTTTTAATTCTGAGAAAATAAAGGTAACGAAAACGGTAATAGCATGGCCGAAAAAAATTATTTTCCTTATAGCCAATAGGAATTATCTTGCAAAATTTTGTTTTTAGATCTTCTTTTTTGAGTATTAACGCAGAAGGTTTTACAAAAGATATTACTAGGCTTCCCTAAAAAGATGATTCGGGGCAATAGCGCTACTGAGAACTTCCCTATCCCCATGTGATAAAAAGTTGATATGCCCATAATTTGGTGGTAAGAGATAGCTTTTCCTCCCAATCAATCATAAGAATCTACCACAACCGACGTCGTGAGATGTACTATTTTTTTTGAGCATTTTATTTTACTGGTGACGTTTGTGTCGTGGCAGTGAATTTTTACCTCAGGAATAGAAAGACAAATGCGAATAGACCAAAAATGAAAAGGTTCAATATGTTTGATATTATTTGTGGGAAGTTCAATAAACTTTTAGATAGTTTCTAAACTTTTGAGGCAATTTCCATTAGATAGGCACAAAGTAGGGCGCCCCCTGTTCCTACCACATAACCAAAAACGGCCAATAGCACTCCTACTGAAGTCAATGAAGGGTGGAATTCGGCCGCAACAACGGGAGCCGATGCAGCACCTCCTACGTTTGCCTGGCTTCCTACCGCCAAAAAGAAATAGGGGGCTTTGATGAGTTTTGCTACCAAAATCAAGAGTACGGCATGTATTGAAATCCATATAAAGCCAACGGCTATGAGTCCGGGGTTTTCTAAAACTTTGCCAAGATCCATCTTCATTCCGATGGTCGCCACCAGAATGTATATGAACATGCCTCCAATCTTACTGGCACCTGCACCTTCATAGTTCTTGGCGCTGGTAAACGATAATGCAATGCCCACCGTTGTGGCGATAACAACCATCCAGAAAAAACCAGATCCTAGAAAAGACAAAAAGCTCTTTTTGTCACTTACGCTTTCAAAAGAGTCAATTAAAAATGCACTGATGTGTCCTCCAAAAAAATGGGCTATCCCCACGGCCGTAAAGGCGAAGGAGAGCATCATCATATAGTCTTTGAGCGTAGGCACCCGTGTAATTTTTTCTGCGAAAGCGGTTACTTTAATTTTTAATGTTTCTATGGAAGAAGTATCTGCTTTGAGCCAGCGATCTATCTGTTTGGTGCGCCCGACCCCTAATAGGATAATGGCCATCCAAATATTGGCTACAACGATATCGATCAACACCATGGCACCGTATTTTTCAGGTGTATACTTAAATATCTCGTACATGGCTGCTTGATTTGCCCCTCCGCCTATCCAACTGCCAGCAATTGTGGAAAGTCCGCGCCAGATAGCATCAAAATCGTTTCCTCCCACAGCTTCCGGGGAAAAGATGGAAACAATTAAAATAGCAATGGGTCCCCCAATTATTATGCCTACCGTTCCGGTCAAAAACATAATCAAGGCCTTCGATCCCAGATTTGCAATAGCCTTGAGGTCAATACTCAAGGTCATTAATACCAATGCGGCAGGCAGTAAATAGCGGCTTGCCATATAATACAGTCTCGATTCATGAACGACCAAATCACCAGCACTATTGATAGTCTCCCATTTTTCGGCAACGACACCAAAAGAAGAGAGCAGTCCCGGTAATAAGTAACACATCAAGACGGCCGGAACGATACCATAAAACTTACTCCAAAAACCTGTTTTTATCGATGAGGTATAAAATATAAATCCCAAGCAAAGTGTCAATACTCCAAAAACGACTGTATCATCGGTGAGTAGTGGTTCGGTTAAAAGGCTTTCATTCATATAGGAGCTACTTATTTTCCAAATATAATCAAAGCAGGTGTTCTTTGATAAATTGTGCTACCCCATGCTCCGTATTTTTTAAGGTAATGCTTTTGGCAATGGCCTTAACTTCTTCTCGTGCATTGCCAACGGCGACCCCATAACCCGAATACTTTAGCATCTCTATGTCGTTGTAATTGTCACCGAATGAAATCACATCGTTTATAGTACTGCCTTCGTTCAGTAACTGTTTAATAGCGGAAAGTTTAGATACGGACTTTGGTGCTACCTCTATCAAGGTGTCGTTCGACCGATAAAGATTCAGACTTTCGGAGAAGTTTTCAACGAGTAAGGGATAAAGTATATCGGCCGTCTCCTTGGTTCCCATCAACATGATTTTGTGAGCACTGGCCTTTCTGTCTTTCCAGTCAGAGATAGTTTCAGATGTAGCCCTGAATATGGGAGTCGCTCGGGTATAAAGAATTTCTTTTTGTACGCGTTCGGTATCTTCCTCCACATACCATTCGTCTTTATAATAAAGTCCGAGTTTTATGAGCAATGCGTCAGCCATCGTATGTATTTGGGTGACATGATGCAAATCGATTAACGTAGAAGCAATTTCAGTTTCTCCATCTAATACTAACGCACCGTTATAGCATATGATCGGTTCATGTTCGATACCGAGCCTTCGCTGTAAGTAGGTCATCGACCGTGGCATTCGGGCAGAGACTAAGATTATTTTTGTCTCTTTTCGGATTCTTGAAACTTCGGCAATCGTAAAGTCGGATACGTCACTTTTGGTCGAAAGCAACGTACCGTCTAAATCGGAACATAGAATTTTATATTTCACTGCAAGTTTTTTTAGGGAATAGCTTCCGGACTAGGCCTTGGAATTTCTCGTTCTGAACTCTTTCTTTTTATTCGGATTCTTAAAAAGACGTTTGAAAAAACCGTCCCTTTTAACCGGTTCGCAGTTTAATTTATCCAACACACTGAAACTTGGTCGTTTAAATTGGGCCTTCGTAATTTCATCGAATTCCGGATCTTTGTTCAGTTTTTGCATCCAAAGAGCGAAAAGAGGTAGCGCGGCGTTGGCACCTTGCCCAAGACTGGTACTTCGAAAACCTATTTCGTGATTGTCAAGTCCCACCCAAGTAACATGCACTAATTTTGGGGTAAGGGCGACAAACCACGCATCTTTATTGTTTTGGGTCGTACCTGTTTTTCCGGCAATAGCATTATTCAATTTATAACTCGAGCGAATTCTAGAAGCGGTTCCTGAGTTTATGGTAGATTTCATCATTTCAATCATAATCTGCCTATTTTCTTCAGAAAATGCTCGCTTTCTGGCTCTTTTTGGCTCAAAATGCTCTAAAATGGAGTCTTTTTGATTTCTGATTTCTTGAATGAGGTACGGGTATACCGCTTTGCCTCCGTTTACATAGCTGGCGTAGGCCCCAGCCAGTTCGTTAAGGTAAATTTCACCGGTGCCCAGTGCAAGCGAGGGTTGACGGGGTAATTCGGAAAAAATACCCATATTTTTCGCTTGAACGATGACATTTTCAATTCCAGTTTTCTCTAAAACCTTTACAGCTACGGTATTTACCGAATTGCTCAATGCCTCCTCCATAGAATAGTTGAGGTATGCTTCATCTTTTTCTCCGGAGTTACTGGGTGACCATCCCTTTAAATTTTTATATTCCACTTCTTGGGCAGAAAAATAGGTACACGGTTCTATGCCGATTTCCAATGCAGCAGTATATACGATGGGCTTGAAGGTTGATCCGACCTGTCGTTTGCTTTGGGCCACATGATCGTATTTGAAATGCTCAAAGTCTACCCCGCCGATCCAGGTTTGAACTGCTCCCGTTTTAGCATCAATGGCCAAAGAGCCGGTATTTAGAAATTTCATATAGTGTTGTATGCTATCTAAAACGCTCGCCTCTACCGATTTTTCACCATCCCAATCGACAAAGGTCATTTTCTTTTTTCGAGCAAGCGAATCCATTATCGCCTTCTCGGCAAGTCCGTTTTTTTTCAGCTTTTGAAAAGCGGGGGTTTTCTTGGCTAGTTTTTCCAGTAGATTTTTGTCGGTTTTCCAGGGTGCATTGTTGCCGTAGCTTTTTTCAAAACTTTTTTGTAATGATTGCATATGCCCTTTCATTACATCTTCGGCAATGGCCTGCATTTTATAGTTTAGGGTCGTATATATCTTTAAACCTGAGGTGTAAATATTGTAATCGTTACCTTCTTCTTTTTGCGCTTTGGCCCATTTGAGCATTTGTTTGCGTACCTCTTCCCGAAAATAAGGGGCGAGTCCACTATTATGGTCATACTCCTTATAATCCAATGTCAACGGTATTTCTGTTAAACTATCTTTTTGGGATTCAGAAATAAACTCGTTCGAATACATCGATTGTAGCACAAGATTTCTTCGTGAAAGGCTATTTTCTGGGAATACCCGCGGATTGTAACCGTACGTGGCCTTAAGCATGCCAACCAAGACGGCCGCCTCTTCAACTGTAAGTTCTATGGTGCGTTTGTTGAAAAACTTTAAGGAAGCACTTTCTACACCGAATACATTATCACCAAAAGATACTGTATTCAGGTAGTGGGTCAGAATCTCTTCTTTTGAATAGAGATCTTCCAACCGCGCGGCAATAATCATTTCTTTGACCTTGTTTACGGCAATATTCGTTTTTTTTCGATCTCTTCGCGGATAAAGGTTTTTGGCCAATTGCTGGGTGAGGGTACTGCCACCACCTGAGGATTGGTCTTGCATCAGCACTGTCTTTACGGCAACGCGCATCAAGCTAGTGTAGTCGATACCCGAATGATTATAAAAACGTTGATCTTCAATAGCGACAAGCGCCTCTAAAAGATGTTGGGGAAAATCTTCGAACGTAATGGGTTGCCTGTCGAATAAATAGAATTTACCAATAAGAACACTATCCGCCGTGTAAACTTCAGAAGCCCTTTGGTATTTGAAATCGGAGAGTTCAGCTTTTTTCGGTAAAGCTCCCCAAGCCCCAAAATAGACGCTTAGGAAAAACAGCAATATCAAGGCTATCGCAGAAAGAAAGGCTATGGCGCCATACTTTATAAAATGGGGTTTTATTTTTTTCAAAATCAAATTATAATGTTTTCAGCTGCAAGATCATATTTAAAAATTAAAATAGAACCAGTCTTAACAATAGATTAAAGTTCCTTTTTCTATTTTTATGGAAATTTTGAACATTCTAAAGATGTTGATATGAGTGCTTAGGCCCATTTTCTAGTTGATTCGGGTATTTGGCGGATATCATTGCTCAAATCTTTTAAACTTTCCCCGAATTAAAATTCGATCTATAAAAATTGAAATGACAAAAAGTACGAAGAACACCGTAAACTCCCCGCAGACTATAAAAATAATTGTTTTGTTATTTTTCCTTAGTTCTCAATTAGTTATATCAAATGTACCATTTTGGTCTAAAACCGGTCATAGGGTCATTGGGGAAATAGCGCAAGACCATTTAAATGCAAAGACCAAAAGGGAGATATTGAAACTATTGGACGGAGAAAGTTTGGCGGCTGTGGCCAACTTTTCGGATGAAATAAAGGCCGATACGACATATCGTAAATTTTCGGCTTGGCATTACGTTAATTTTCCGGCCGATGCGTCTTATAAAGATGTTGAACCAAGCCCTTATGGTGATGTTGTTATTGGTATTCAAAAGTGTATTGAAATCGTAAAGAATAAGCATAGTTCTAAATCAAATCGTGCTTTTTATCTTAAAATGCTGGTGCATTTGATGGGCGATTTACATCAACCGATGCATGTGGGCCGATTGGAAGATAAAGGAGGTAACGATATCGAGCTGCAATGGTTCAACAGGCCTAGCAATCTACATAAAATATGGGATGCCAACATGATCGATGATTACGGTATGAGTTATACCGAACTTGCCGATAATCTACCTCGGCTAACCAAAAAGCAAGTTGCCGTCATACAGAAAGGCACTATTTATGATTGGCTTGAGGAAACGCAAGACATTGCCAATGAGGTTTACGAATCTGTTGATGAAGGTGAAAAGTTATATTATCGTTACAGCTATGATTGGTGGAGTACACTGGAGACTCAACTTGAAAGGGGAGGCTTGCGACTGGCAAAAGTTTTGAACGAATTATTCTAATTTTCAGATATAATATTCTATTGTACCGATGTACTCGGGTCACTTCGATTTTTCTCAATTACCATAAACTTCTCGATTTCTAAAAGTTTGGTATGCGCAGCGTTTACTAAAAGTAAAATTCTTTTCTTTTCGGAAGTCTTTTTTATGCAGGTCATCGTATAATAGAAGGCGTAGGTCTAAAGAGTAAACGAAATGGCATGCGTTTTGAGTTAGGTACTATAGAAGTTGGGTGCGTGGAGATTAGCATTTTGTCCCGGAGTGTTAAAGGCAGTACACGGTTTCGGAATTTATGGGCATAAAAAATCGGTTCAAAAGGACCGATTTTTTATTTTATAACCCTAAAAGTAAGGTTTATGCGCTCTTGCACGGGTTTGGCCGTTTTCGGAACCTGATGTAACCAATGATCTTGCGTTGGTCCGGCCATTAGCAAAAGGCTGCCGTGTTGTAATAGCAGTTTATGTTTTAGGTTTTTGTTATTTCTATGTTTGAGGTGAAAGTAACGTTCTTGTCCCAAAGTCACCGAAGCAATGAGGGGGTTTATTCCTAATTCTTTTTCATTATCGGCGTGCCAACCATTGCTGTCGGTTCCGTTTCGATAAAGATTTAATAAACAGGAGGTAAATTTAACTGCACAAATTGTTTCCACTTTTTGTTTTAGTTTCAGTATATCTGGGGTGAACTCATGAGGTTGCATAACTATGTTGGAGTAGGAGTAGGGCTTGTTCGAGTCTCCATACAGGGCTGTTAACCGAGGTTGGGGATAGACTTTTCCAAAAACCTTTATTTCATCTTGCTGCCATGGCACAGTTTTTCTTAAGCGGTTGAAATACTGTGTTGCCTCATCCTTATATATAAAGAAGGGGTAATAGCTGATAGCGCTATCGGGTAGGTCGAGTTCGATTTTCTTTAAAAGCTCTTTACCCATGCCGAGCTACTGCAAGATGGTTTTCAATTGGTTTCGATACTCTGAGGGATTCTGGCCCGTAAATGCCTTAAACGATTTATTGAAGTGGGAAAAATTATTGAAGCCACTTTCAAAACAAACTTCGGTAATGCTCATCGGTTTTTCCGCCAACAGTTTTGAGGCGTGTACCAAACGATATTCATTGACGAACTGTACAAATGTTTTGTGCGTGATTTTTTTAAAGTACCTACAGAACGACGGCACGGTCATACTTACCATGTTCGCAATCTCGTCTAAAGTAATCTCTTCCTTGAAATTATTTTTGACATGATTGAATACAATATTGATACGGTCATTGTCTTTCACTTCGGTCTCAATTGAAAAACCTTCCGCATTTAGTATTTTGAATTCATCCGATTTTGCCAACTCGTTCAAAATATTCAGAATAGAGAGTAAGCGTTGAAAGTCGGTCTGATATTCGAGCACTTCGATTTTTTCGCCTATTTTACGTTTGGTATTTCCTGAAAATGCCATACCACTTTTAGACATTTCAAAGAGACCCTGAATTTTTTTCATCTCAGGAATGTCGAAAAATTCATTTCCCAAGAAATCCATTTTCATTTGAACGACGGTTTCACTGGTATTCCCCGTAAGGCTATCGGTAAGGCCACAATGGGGCAGATTACTGCCGATCAAGATTAAATCTCCTTCAGAGTAGTACGAAATATGGCTGCCTATCTGGCGTTTTCCCGAACCTCCATTTACATATACCAATTCAAGTTCTGGATGGAAATGCCATATGTTATTATGGTTCAAATGATCCTCATCGAACCTTTGATAAGTAAATGAGTGACCAAAATTGGGTTTGATGGCTTCAAAAGTAGGTTTTGTTGAAATCATAAATAGATTTTAATATAAAAAGTATAAAATTAGATAACGCTTTTACCCTTAAACTTTGCAAAATTACCAAAAATATGTTCTATTTTACCATTTAACACAAAATTAACCCTGTTGGTGGTTAAAATAGAACACAAATTGGAACATACAGCTGTAGTGAGCGCTAGAATATGAACGTAAGTTTGTATCATAAATTATTCACTAACCCGTGTAAAACAAAACGTTATGAAAAAAGTTCTAAAATTAACCGCAGTATTGGCCTTTATGTTCGTTACCTCAAAAGGCATGGCAAACGAACCTAAATTGAACGTGTTGTCAAATACCAACACCAAAAGTTTGGTTTTTGAATTGGATCCGTCATCAAAGGATACATCAGTCAAATTTTTTGATATTGATGGTAATATCATGTATTCCGAGGCTGTTTCTGGAAAGTACGCTTATACAAAGAAGTTTGATTTGAAAGACCTTAAGGACGGCAGCTACTATTTAAAGGTAGATAATGCGCTTCGGGAAATTGTTTATACTTTGGAAGTAGATGCTACCGATGTGAAAATAGTTGAGAAAAAAGAGAATGCTAAGCCTGTTTTCAAAGTAGCTGAAGGAATGGTTTTTCTAAACCTTTTGAACCTCGATGCAAAAAAAGTAGAAATTAAAATCTATGACAGCAGCAATAGAACGCTTTTCGAAGAGGTTGTAAGTGATGAGCTTAAAATAGAAAAAGCTTTTAATTTTAAGAATGCTTTTAAAGACAGTTATACTTTAGTGGTAAAAGATAGCAACGGTGTTTATTATAAAGACTTTGTTGTAAACTAATTGAAGAAGAGTTGATTAAGTAAGTTGAGTTGTTAAGTTGAGTTAATTGTCCTCAAAAGGTCTGCCACTAAAGCGCCTTTTGGGGACTTTTATTTTTGTTAATCGAGGCTTTGTTTACAAATACCAAAACGCCCAGTACATCAGTAAGAATTGTAGCGGAATGCGCAGCACTAGCATCCATTTAGGTAGCCCCATCGATGCTTTTTCATTTAAAAGCATGTGAATATGTACCGGTAGAAAAAAGGTAAGCATGCAAATGATGCATACCAAAGCAAAGTCTTTGGTCAATGAAAAACAAAGTGCAATACCCAGAATTATTTCTGAAAGACCACTGAGTGTCACCAAGGCCTTATGACCGGGTAAGTAGCCTGGTAAGATTCGCATATACATTTTAGGTCGTATAAAATGCATCAGCCCCGCAGTTATGTACGTAATAGCCATTAAGTAAAAATGCCAGGGGAGCTCCATGTTTTTGTTTTACTGTTCCATCTACCTAGGGGATTATGACGTACTATTTAGCCATACAAACCTTTAGGAAACGGATAACTACACACCCAAGTTACTGAAAACTTATCGTTTTTTCAGAGTTATTGTTTTTGACATCATTTTAAAAGAGGTGTTTTTTTAGTCGCTCTCTTTTATATTCGGGAAGGGAAAGATTTTCGACAGCCAATCTCACTATTGCGGGATCCTTTTTTCGGGCGAGTATTATCTCGAAACATTGTTTTACCGTCAATGTGTTTTTTGATTGTTCAACAAGAACCATTTCATCGCCTGTACTGACGAAACCTTTCTGCAAAATACGTACGTACGTACCGGGATAGCCATATGCAATATATTTCTTGAGAATGGATTGGTCGGAGAACCTGATGCCCAATTTATAACAGGGCTCGCGAGGTTGAGATACTTGTACCAAGGCCGTTCCCATTTTAAAGATGTCTCCAATACGAATGACGGATTCATCGAAACCTTCTACCGTAAGGTTTTCGCCAAACATACCCCAATCCCATTTAAGGTTCGGATATTGTTTTTTCCAAAAAGGGTAGTGGTCGGCAGAAAAGAGAAAACACGCTTTATTGACCCCGGCGTGATGTTTCCGGTCGATTACGGTGTCCTTTTCTACATCGGTTTCTCCTAAACGTAAGGCTGTCGGAACGGGATACTTAAAGATTCCGGTTTGTTCCTCTTTACCGTTCCAAATTATAGTGGTCGGTTTTCCAAGATTGGTTGAAATTATCTTCATACCCAAAAATAGAAAAACCATCGCTGTAATGCCATGGTTTTAACTTCTATAAATTAGTAGATGTATTATGATTCCTCCTTATCCATTTTCTTGGTCAAAAAGAATCCTATTAAAAGACCTGTGCCCGCCATTAAGAAAATAGATCCGAACGTTGCTACATCCCATTGAACATTGAAAGTTGATCTTAAAACACCACCAATAATAATACCTGCACCGATTCCCATAAGCAACAATGCCAAATTGAGGATAAGAATTTTCCATACCGGTGGGGCATGTTCGCGTTTGCCCTTGACAAAAATACTGGCATCGGCACCTTTTTCTATTAAAGCAAGGCGCTCTTTGTTCCGTGTTGAAAAATAGAGGTAACAAATACCAAAAATCACAATAAATAAACTGATGAAAACGAATACCGGACCTGCCATATATTTATATTTAAATGATTAATTTTATTGGGTTCATCGGTTATGACGACGTAAAACAAGTTATGGTTACATCTATTTCAGAAATTTTTTTCAAGGCAATCGTAACCGAAAGTCTTTTTACGCCGTCAAAGACTTACATGCCAATCGACGACGACCAACTTATTATAGACAGCATATTAAATGGTGATACGACAGCCTTTGCGGTACTGGTGAATCGTTATAAGAATATGGTGTTTACCCTGGCTTTTCGTATGTTAAAGAATCGGGAAGAGGCCGAAGAATTGGCTCAAGATACTTTTGTAAAGATTTTCCGCTCCCTTAAAAAATTTAAAGGTGATTCTAAATTCTCGACTTGGGTTTATAGAATTACTTACAATGGTTGTTTGGATCGGTTGAAAAAGCTTAAAAATGAACCCTATGTTGTTACCCTTGATGAGTTTGATAAGTCTGGGGTGAAAACAATGGACAACGCCCTCGATTTTCTAGAGCAACGTGAACGGGCCAAACTAATTCAGAACAGTTTACAAGATTTACCCAATGATTACGGCTTACTTTTGACACTTTTCTATTTTGAGGAATTGTCCCTTGAAGAAATCTCAGCGATAGTCGGAATGACCTCTAATCATGTGAAAGTAAAACTGTTCCGAGCCAGAAAACGGTTGGCAAAAATATTAAAGACAAAATTGGAACCAGAAACAATTAGAAGTTATGGACAAAGAGAGCGATAAAGAACTAGATGAATTTGTCGGGAAATTGTTACGGGAAAATCCCATTGAATCACCCTCCCTTAATTTTACTTCCAAAATTATGGAGCAGGTAGAAACTATGCCCCAAAACGAACTTTTTACATACCGCCCGTTGATATCAAAGTATGCATGGGCAGGTATTGGCCTGTTTTTATTTATTGGTAGTCTGTTAGTTGTCTTCGGTAGCGTTGAAATGGAAACTTCTTTGTCGGGCCTTATGAATATTGATGGACAAATCAATTTTGATTTGCTCAAGAATCTTCCTCATTTCAACATGCCAAATACTTTAATTTATGGGGTTTTGGGCTTTTCATTTTTTGCTTGCATTCAAATAGTGTTGATAAAACATCAGTTTGATAAACGATTTATTGTGCATTAAATCGTTTTAAAATTAATTATTTACTTTCTTTGGCCTCAACTTTTTGTCAAATTCCTATTTTTACGGCCAATGGCGTTATTTACTTTTCTTCTATTTACGGGTTTTGTTGCATTTTATGCGACTTGGAAATTACGACGCGACAAGCTAGATTCTCGTGACGGGTATTTTTTAGGTGGGCGTTCATTGACTGGTATCGTGATCGCTGGATCACTTTTACTGACTAATATTTCAACCGAGCATTTAGTAGGTATGAATGGATCGGCTTATCGAAATGGAGCGATTATCGTGGCTTGGGAGGTAACTTCTGCATTGGCGTTGGTCATTGCCGCCCTATATTTTGCGCCACGTTACTTAAAAATGGGGCTGACTACGATACCAGAATTTCTGGAAAAACGGTTTGATGGGGTAACCCGAACCCTGGTCGCTCTTTTGCTTATTATTTCTTTTGTTGCTACACTGTTACCTATTGTATTATACACCGGGGCCTTGAACATCGAGGCTATTTTCGAAATATCTGAAGCGCTGAATGTTACCCAATCGCAAGGCATTTGGATTACCATTCTGGTTGTGGGTACGATTGGTGCTATTTACGCCATATTTGGCGGACTTAAAATGGTCGCGTATACGGATACCATTAACGGTTTTGGTCTTTTGGTCGCTGGTCTTTTGGTTCCGATTTTGGCATTGTTGAGCATTGGCGATGGCAATCTGTTCGAGGGTATGGGAATGGTTTTTGAGAACAGCCCGGATAAATTCAATGTGGTCAGTAAAGAACCCAGTATCGGCGAGGGTGCACGTTCGGCTATCCTTCCTTTCGAGGTGTTATTTACTGGATTAATGGTGAATCAAATTTATTTCTGGACCATGCACCAGTCTATCATACAGCGGGTGTTGGGCGCGGTCAATTTAAAGGAAGCCCAAAAAGGTTTGCTATATACAGGCTTGTTAAAGATTCTGGTCCCGGCGGTTATTGTGTTGCCAGGCCTTATCGGTTTTTATTATTTTGGGGAAAGTTTATATGACAACCCAGATAGCGTTTATCCCCTTTTGGTTAAAAAAGTATTGCCGCTGTGGCTCACTGGTTTTTTTGTGGCTGTTATGATGGGGGCGATTCTCAGTACTTTCAACAGTGCACTGAACAGTGCCGCTACTGTTTTTAGTTTGGGTATTTTCAAAAGATATATTCAAAAAGATGCCAGCGATAAAAAATTAGTCGCCATTGGAAAATGGACTTCAGCCTTATTGGCAATTTTTGCGATTGGTATAGCACCTTTTGTGGCCAATGCCCCAGAAGGACTTTATCAGCTGCTACAACAATTGAACGGGATATTCTTTATCCCTATTGCCAGTGTCATTATCGCAGGATTTTTGTTTCCTAAGGTTTCGGCTTCCGGTGCGAAAGCGGGTCTCCTTTTTGGTCTTGTGTTTTATGTAGTGATGTATTATGGACTGCAATTGGATATTCATTTTGTACATATTTGGGGTATCGAATTTGTGCTGAATATTATAGTTATGCATGTGGCTACCCTCTTATTTCCTAAAGAAGCTCCTTTCGAAATGAAAGATGCGGGGGTGTTAAATTTAAAACCGTGGAAGTACGCTAAACCCTTCAGCCTGTTCTTGGTCGTATTTACCATTATTTTGTACCTTGTACTAGGAAATGTATAGTCCCCGAAAGGAGACTGATGACGTGATGATTTGTAAAAGAATTATTTTTTAATTAGGACCCCAAGGTTCTACTATTGCTTGTTTTATGGAAGAAAAAACATTTAGAAATTACGAGGCGGTTGATATATCGGCCGCAGTAAAGGAGCATTACCGAAAAATGCGTAAAAATCAGACGGTAGATTACGTGCAGCGTATGCATAAAAAATACTTGAATTTTGATAAACCAATGCCACTTTGGGAAGCAATGGTACATCTGAACGACCTGATTGATGTAAGTGATCCCGATATCGATTTACCGAATGTACAGCACTTGATTCAAAGTGCGGAGGCTATTCGCGAAGATGGCCGGCCCGATTGGATGCAACTAACGGGTTTGCTTCACGATCTTGGTAAAGTTATGTTTCTATGGGGCAGTGATGAAGACGGTACGAGCCAAGCCGAACAATGGGGTATGGTAGGTGATGTTTTTGTAGTAGGTTGTGCCTTGCCAGATAGCTGTGTATATCCCGAATTTAATGCGCTGAATAAAGATATGCAAGACCCGCGTTACAATACACCTTTAGGTGTTTATGAAGAGGGGTGTGGTATCGATAATCTTGATTTGGCTTGGGGGCATGATGAATATTTCTACCAAGTGCTGAACAACCACAAAGAGAATTCGTTGCCGGAAGAGGCGATGGCCATGATTCGATACCATTCATTTTACCCATGGCATTCAGGAGGTAGTTATAAGCAATTTTTGAACAAAAAAGACGAGCAATATCTCGAGTGGATTAAAGACTTTAACAAGTACGATCTTTATACGAAGAGTCCGAAAACCTATGATTTGGAAGAGATTCGGGAATACTACCAGCCCATTGCCGAAAAATATTTGGGCAAGGGACCTATTTTCTGGTAAAATTTGACGTGACCTAAAAGCCGTGCAAATGGCTGAAAAGGTGTTTTAAAAAGGATATCCGATAGCGAAATTTAAAATCAAGTTGTCGCTACCTCCATCGAAAAATGGTGTTCTACTGCGCTCACCTTCGGGCAAGTAGGGCACCCTTACTGGAGATGCCAGGTCTAGGCGAATGACAAAGCTTTGAATGTCGACACGAAGACCAAAGCCTACCCCAACCCCCAATTCCCTGGCCCAATTTGAGCCAAAAGTTCCTTTATCCATAAGTTCTTGATAAAGTTCGCGACTTTCGGTGGATTCGTCCTCATCGATTTCAATGGAATTGGTGAGCCAAACATTTCCTGCATCTGCGAATATTGCGCCTTTCAAATAAGACCAAATAGGAAATCGATATTCCAGATTTGCTTCCAAGGCCAAGTTTCCTGATTGGTCAAAAAAGGAAGAAGAGCTACTGTCATCATCAGATTTAAAAGTGCCAGGGCCAAGTGAACGTATTTTAAACGCCCTGACGCTGTATGGGCCTCCTGAGAAGAATTGTTTAACGAACGGTAAAGTGGTAGAGTTTCCGTAGGGAATACCCCATCCGGCATATATTCGACTGATAACGGTTTGTTCTTGGCCCCACTTCATATAATAGCGAAAATCGATATCAGCTTTAGCATATTGCGCATATTCCAAACCAAAAACAGTTTTCCTATTTCCGCTGAGCAACCCTAAGGTGTTTCCAGAAATATCGAAACTGGTCGACACATAAATGGGAAAGGTTTTTTTATTATCTACAAGCTCGTTGTAGGTAAACGTATAATTCAAACCGGCGATGAACTGCTGCTCAAAACTCAGCTGTAAAAAGGGGTTGTTATCCAATATGGTCTCAAATTCCTCGGTGGTATCGGCGAGGTTTACATAATTGATGCTGATGGGGTTGAGTTCGTGATAGACATACTTGTTCGCATTCCATGTATACCCAAACGAGGTATTAAAAGAAGTGAGCGTATACAATTGGCTTCTTTTTAAAATATCACCTCCCAAGCTGATTTTGGTTTTTGGTACGGCATATTTGAACATACTAGTCGAAAAAGGAACCAATCTCGGTATAACCAAATCTGTTTTCAATCCACCTGCTATACTACTGAGCCCTGAGTTGTTCCCTCCAGAAAGCTGTGTCGCATACGAGAAATCGCCGGTGATGCTAAAAGTCTCCCCACTTTGAAAAAGATTTCGGTTGCTGTAGGTCGCTGAAATTCCGGGTCCGGCAAGTCCATTTGATTTGGTTACCGCTTGCAATTCGGCCCTGATAGATCGTTTGGTCAATGGTGAAAGGTAGATGTCGGCATATAGCGATCCGGCGCCATCTTTAGTGGTGGTATCTTTTTCTGTAAATTGGATATTGACGTATTTATAACTTCCTATCGATGATAGTCGATTGCTTGTTAGCCGTGCTGTTCGCGCATTGTATTTTTGTCCTTTTTTGAAAAGAATATAGGGTTTCAATTGTCGGGGATCAAAGAACTCCTCGTCTTGAACAAAACCTATATCTTCAATAATAATTCTTTCATTGGAAACAATGGTATCCTCAACCGTATAATTGGGGTAGACCGTTATAGAATCTATGGTGTATGGAATTATGGACTTAGGGGGCGTCTGTTTTTTGAGTCTAAGGAACAAGTCTATCTTTTTGGTGTCATAACGATTGGTGTCAGCCTCAAAAATTAAAAAATCGGGGTTGAAATTGTAGTAGCCACGTTGTTTCAAATCATTATCGATTCGCTCTCTTTCAAATTTCATTAGCGAAAGGTCAAAACGGTCGCCCGGTTTTAGTGCCGTTTTCGTTAACGTTTCTTGAATGGCCTTATAAATGGGCAAAGTGTCTTTTTCTATCTGATAAGTTCCGATTTCATAAGGCCTTATTATATCAACTTCATATGCGACCCCTGCAAACTTTTGGGTGCTATCAATTTTCGATACCACTTTGCTGTAGAAAAATCCGTTGTTATCTAATCGGTTCAGTATCAATTTTTCAACTCGCTCTTGATCGACCTCGGAAAAGTATACCGGTTCTTCACCAAACTTTTTGTTCAACCATTTGTTTAAAAAGCCGGGATTTTTCTTTTGAGATTTATAATGGTAGTATAGGCCTAGACGCATGCCCAAAATTTGTGAATTGGGCTCAGGTCGAAGTAGGGTGTTCAACTCGGCTTTTATTTTCTTTAAATTTTTGACATCCTTTTTTGTACTTGTATGTATTTCGGCGCCAGTATATAGAACTTCTCCCTCTGGTATAAACTTTTGTACACCACAAGACCCTAACACTAAGGCAAGTGATATCATTAAAATATGTCGATATTTACTAATCTTCTTCAATTTAGTTTTCCTTTTTCCCGCTTGACTTGGTCTCTTGGGTTGCTTCCTTTTTAGTATCTTTATTCTCTAATGTATTACTTTTTAACGGATTGAATAATTGACTGAACGCATTGAATTCGCGATTGAAAATTAATGCGATGCCGGTAACAATCAGTTGTCCGTCTATAATATTTTGATATTCATTTTTACGGAAACCTTTTAATCGATATCGTCCGTCTTGGGTCAATAAATATTCTAAACTGACATTACCGATTATGGGCGTTTCTTCCTGGCCTGCGGCCGCACTTCCTTCTACATCTACTGCACTTCCCGCTGTAACGATTAATCGGTCGTCAAAAAGCTTTTTCTTCGCATTTATATTAAGTTGTGTTCTGTCTTGTGGACTATCTCCTTGGTAATCGGTGAAACTGTCAAGATCAAAGTCAAGCTCAAATCCTGTTTTACCCAGCATCTTGTCCGAAAAAGTATTGAGTTCGGTCGAGAGTACTTTGTTCACATTGTCCCGCGCCAACGCCACTGTTCCGCCACTACTGCCATCACTGCCGGAATCTGGAAAGAAACGATTTAATGCCAATAGTGAAAATACCTGCTTGTTCAATTCAGATTCTTGCTCGTTCAATTGTTGCACCTGACCATAGACCGCGCCGCTCAATGAACCTTGTTCATCTTCGGGCATGTCAAGCTTAAAAGATAATTTCGGTTCCAATAGTTCTCCATCGACATTCAAATAAACCAAAAAGGGTAGTACCTGACGATATTTACTCGTGACACTGATATCTTCACCAGAGGTAACCGAGGCCATAAGAGGTGCTGCCGATGTTTCTACATTGTAAATAGCCGTAACATCTAACTTCGCATCGGTGGGGTCGCCCAACCATGTAATCGTACTGCCTGGGTTGATCTCAAATTTTCTTTTGACCAGATTATAAAGGCTTGTCTCGTAGTGCCCTGAATTCAGTTCATAGCGCCCGGTCAAACTGATATTCCCATTTGGGGCAACATTCAGGTTTAGGGCCGCATCGCCAGAGACTTGTAAATTATCTCCGGTTCGCTCATCTATAATGATATGGAAAACTGCGTCGTCGGCAATTTCCAATATGGTCGAAACATCGATTCCCCTGAAAAAAGCAGGGGTCTCTTCTTGGTCTTTTCGGGTTAGAATGGCATCGGGGTTCGCTCTATTTACAAAGATGACGACACCATCTCGCTCTTCAACATCCAATTGTGATTCTGGCACTACATAGGTGACTTCAGTAACTTTTCTAACTTTAAGCCTTCCGTCGATTTTCGGAAGGTTCAAACTTCCTTTGATCGTAACATCTGCATCTATGCTTGCTTCACCATAGAATAGCTCGTTATCTTCTTTGGTGGAATTAAGGAGCTGAAATTTTTCTGCTTGTAAAGAAAGTTCGAATTCCGGATTTGTCAACTCCTCGGTCAAAATCGTTCCATCCATAGTAAATGCACTTTCATTGGCATCACGGATAGAAAAGTTTTCAAGGTAAAGTCCCGAGTTGTTTATTCGCAATGTTTCATCGTTAATTTTGAGAATAGCATTTAATGCGGTTACTTTAAAATCAGTTTCGTTAAAAGCAAGGTTGCCATCATACTGTGGGTCAGTAGTTGTACCTGAAACTTTGATATTTCCTGAAATATAGCCATGGGACTCTTTAATGGCATCTTTTGAAAAACCCTCTATTGCTTTTAGTTCCAATGCATTCAAATTCAGGTCGAGATCCAATTTAGCACCTGTTTCGGCGGCACTATAATCGCCGGTCAAATCTAAATCTAACGCACCTTCTTTCACCGATAGGTCGAAGTCATATTCCGTCAGTCCTTTAGATATTGCATTTAGCGATAGATTTCCCAAAGAGTTTTGTAGCACTCCTAATTCGTCAATTCTAAAATCGGCGATGATGCCCGGGGCCTCGAACGGATTTTCTACTACCAAATTTCCTTGAACCATACCTGAAACTAGGTTTTCATCTGGGTTTAGATAACTTAAAAAAGTCTGCAGTTTGAAATTTTCAAATATAAGGCCCACATGTTCCTTTTTTATATCGGCTACTGCATTGCTAAAGGTTAGTTTCTGTTCATCTCTGCTTAATGCCATGTTCTTAAGTTCCAGAAAGTTTTCACCTAACTTAATAGCATTATTTTGTGGAATGTTCCATTCCTTTTTGTTGAAAATGAGCTGGGATGGGTTGATGTGCAAACCAATCGTGTCTTTGGCCAAGTTCATCTCAGAGGCGATATGCATTAATTTTTCATCGTCGTCGAACGAATTGAAATCCAATAGAAGTTCTTGGCTTTTTAATTGTCCTTCTAAAGTCGTTTTTTTTATGCGGATGGGTCCGGTTACCAAGGCATTAAAGCCGGTACTGAAATTTAGGTTGGTCGAATCGCCCGTCGCCGCAAAAGAAAGACTGTCTATTGAACTACCGTTGTATTTGGCCAAGGGTAGAAATAATTTAGCGGACAAATTTTTGGTGGAAGCATCAAAATCTGCCTGCATCGTAATCGAATCCAATTGTTCTATCCCGCTAAAAAAAACTTCAGTCAAAACAGGGACAGGCTGCAACGATAAATTCATTTTTAAGCGTACAGGGTTAACTGCTTCGGTACTGGAAATTGAATCACTCTTGGCAAAGTAGTTTCTAAATTGGTTCTGTAGCGCTGTACTTATTTGGGCTGGTGCCGCATTGGATTGTAATGCCCCTTTCAAAAAATCACTGTTAATCTTTAAATCGGTGCTGTCTTTGCTAATTTTTGTCGATATTTCGATGGCATCTATACGATATTGTTCACCATTCATAACGGCGAGACCTTCATATACGCCGGCATTTAGCTTATAATCATCTGTATTTCCTGTGAAATCTGCATTCACTTTGCCCCCGACCTTTATATTATTCTTTGTGATACCCAGAGCATATAAATCGGCACCAATAACATCTAACGACAATTTTATTTTTGAGTTTAGCGAATCAAGGTTAAGGTAAGTATTGGCATTTAAGTTTAAATTCTTGTCTTTAAAACGTAAATCGATAGTTCCCTTACCTTGTGCAATAGATCCGTTAAGGGAAAGAGTTGAAAAGTCGTAGTTATTGAATTCCAGTTGGTTAAATTTTGATGAGATCTGCGCATTAAGGGTGTTCAGGTTATTTCCATTTCCTGAGAGATTCATCGTAAAGGAAATGGCACCAAGCTGTTCGTTTTTCAAAAGTTTTTCTAGATGCAGACTATCAACTTTTAGGGTGCCATCAAATTTGGGTTGCTCTTGATTTTTGAAATTTCCACTGAGTTGAACGGTACCCTCTGGAATTTTCATCAATGCATCGGTGCTGAAATTTTCGAAGCTCCCTTTTCCACTTGCTTCGACCAAAACAGTTTGTGGTATTTCTATGCCGAGTTCTTTCTCAGAAACAAACTGAAGCAAATCGTCACGTTGCGAAGTTACTTTTATTGTAGTAAGGTCAAAGAAGAGTGAGTCTATTGCGGTGATATTGTCGAGCCTGCCTTTAATCATGAGAGAAGTACCCTCGCCCCATGTCATATTCAATTCTGGTATTTGAATGGAACTAAGTGTGCCATTAGCAGTGGCATGGCCAAGAAAGGGTTTTTTCGTTGCCTTTTTAATATATTCATTCTTTGCTAAACCAGGTTGGAAAACAAAGGCGTCTTCTAGTGCCAAGTTGAGGTTGGGAACATTCAACGCAACAATTGTTTCTTCCGGATTTTTCATCAATTTGTCAAAAGAGGCATATTTTAAATCTAGTTCGCCAGACAACGTACTGTTGTTTGTTTTTATTTCCAGATGAGAAAATGATGATTTATTATCCTCCACATTGGCATCAAAGGCTAAATGTTTTAATTGAAATCCGCTCCGCTCCCTAAAACTTAATTCGTCTAGTTCAATAGTTGCCGTTTTTGGACGATAAACCATTTTATCTGATTCTAAAACCAGACCGGAGATTGAGATGGCCTTTGGGTTGAACTCATCATCGGTGGGGCTGTTGTTTCCTAATCGATAATTGAAGGTGTTGTTTTGTAAACTAATTCGGGCTGCATCGATTTGATATTCGCGCCATTCAAAGGATATTGATGCTGTACTGGAAATGCTAATGGAGTCCTTTGCCAGCGGCTGTTGTTCTTCCATCCGTAGGTCAAAATCGGAATCTTCGAGAGCTATCTGGTCGATTTCAAAAATATTGTTTTCGAGATTAGCTTTCGGTAACAGCAAAAGAAAATGACCAATGTTGGCATCGGCGTAAACTTTATCAGGGACAGACTGATAGTTAGCCATTACATTTTTAATTTCGAGGTTGGCAATAGATAAATACGGCAGACCTGTTTCCGTAGTATCTTTTTTGGTTATAAAAGGTTTGGTTTGCTTATAGTTGATTTTGGTATCGGTTAGTTTCAGGTTCTCTATCGAAAATCGCAGCTGTTCTAAGTCGACCTGATTGGCATCAACATCTAGTTTTCCCAATTTAAGGTCGCTATCAATTCCCAAATAGGCATCATTATATTTAATCTTAAAATCGGAAAAATTTAACGACCCCAGACTGATGGCCATTGACGTGTTTTCACTTTGGACTGCAGTAGAATCTTGAGATACGAGGGCATCCAATAAAAAATTAAAATTGAAGGTCTCAGCGTTTTCGCTTCGGATGACATTTGCGGTAACCCCACTCCAATCGAGCGATTTTAGATGAAGTTCGTTTTGAAATAAAATGGGAAAGATGGGAAGATCGGCTTCTAAAGCATTGGAGAAAATAAGGGTATCTCCCTTTTTATCTTCAAGGTATAGGCCCTCTAAAGAAATTGCACCGGAAAACGTTATGAAAAGACGCTTTATTTCCACTTTGGTCTTGGTCTTTTCTGATACGTAATTGGTGACTTTTGAAACAATGATATCTTGCCCCCAAGGACTTCTTATAAAAAGAATAAGTCCAACAAAAAGAAACAATATCACAAGAAGCACTCGGGCTATTCGCCTTAAATTCCGATATTTTTTTCGCTTCTTCTCCATACCTCGGTAAACCATGTCACGTTCCGAGTTCAAAAATAGGTCTTTGAAGAACAAAGAATAGTATTCTTATGCTAAAAGAGGAGCGATATCGAAACCGAGGTTGACACTATCGGTTTAAACGCAAGTCGAACGGGCTGAATTAAAGAAAACCGCGCCATTTGAATGGCGCGGTTTTCTTTAATGTTCATAATTTGAATCGGTTTATTTCACCATTTCGTAGCTACGCTTGATAAAGTTTGTTAGTTCTTCACCTTTTAGTAACCCTTTTGACAAACGCGCAAGGTCTAAAGACTGATTGATCAAACGTTCCCGTTTTTTGGCCGTCTTGGTATTAAGTATTTCACCTACGAGTTCATGATTGGTGTTCACGATGAGGTTGTACATTTCTGGCATGCTGCCCATACCGAACATACCACCGCCTCCGCCGGTTTGTTGCATTTCTTTCATTCGCCTCAAGAATTCCGGCTCGGTGATAATAAATGGCGAAGCATTGCTATCCATGGCTTCCAACTGAATGGTGTAGCTTTTGTTTTCGATTACCTCTTCGAGATTCTTTTTCAAAGTTTCCTTTTCTTCATCGGATAGCTTCGAGATTTGTGCATCCTCCTTTTTGATAAGGTTATCCAAATGGTCGGCGTCTACACGTGCAAAAGAAATTTTCTCTTTTGATGTTTCCAACTTTTGCATTAAGTGACCTATAATAGGGGAGTCCATCAACAATACCTCGAAACCTTTGGCCTTGGCCGCTTCGATGTAACTGTGTTGTGCTTCTTTGTCAGATGCATACAATATGACCAATTTATCGTCTTTATCGGTCTGGTTGCCTTTAATTTTTTCCTGTAACTCCTCAAACGTAAAGTAATTGCCATCTACTGTTGGGTACAAGGCAAATTTGTCAGCTTTTTCAAAGAATTTTTCTTCGGACAACATACCGTATTCAATTACGATTTTGATATCGTTCCATTTCTTTTCAAAATCTTCGCGATTGTTTTTGAACAACGAACTCAATTTATCGGCCACCTTTCTAGTGATATAGCTCGATATTTTCTTTACGGCCCCATCGGCCTGTAGATAAGAACGTGAAACGTTCAATGGAATATCGGGTGAATCAATTACCCCACGCAACATTGTCAAGAACTCTGGTACGATACCTTCAACATTATCGGTAACGAATACTTGATTTTGATAGAGCTGAATTTTGTCTTTTTGAACATTCAGGTCATTTGTCAATCTTGGAAAATAAAGAATACCTGTAAGGTTGAACGGGTAGTCGACGTTCAAATGAATATGGAACAAAGGCTCTTCGAACTGCATGGGGTATAACTCCCGATAAAAGTTCTTATAATCTTCGTTTTCAAGATCGGCAGGTTGCTTTGTCCATGCTGGATTTGGATTATTAATAATGTTATCGACCTCTTGGGTAGGCGCAGGGTCTTCTTCCTTAGCACCCTCTGGTTTAGGAAGCGTTTCTGTTTTTGTGCCAAATTTGATGGGCACGGGCATAAACTTGTTATACTTGTTCAATAAGGTGTCGATTCTACTATCTTCAAGAAATTCAGTAGAATCTTCGGCAATATGCAATATGATTTCTGTACCTCTATCTTTCTTCTTACCCTTTTTTAAGTCGAATTCAGGCGAACCATCACAGGTCCAGTGAATCGCGGGCTCATCTTTAAAGCTTTTTGAAATGATCTCGACTTTGTCGGCCACCATAAAAGCGGAATAGAAACCAAGTCCGAAATGCCCTATAATTCCGGAATCTTTTCCAGAATCTTTGTACTTGTCCAAAAATTCTTCCGCACCCGAAAAGGCTACCTCATTGATATATTTTTTAACCTCTTCCTCGGTCATGCCGATACCTTGGTCGATTACATGTATCTTTTTACCTTCCTTATCGATTTTTACCTCTATTCTAGGATTTCCGTATTCGACTTTGGCCTCGCCAATGGAAGTTAGATGCTTTAATTTCAGTGTGGCATCTGTTGCGTTTGAGATTAGCTCCCTTAAGAATATCTCATGGTCGCTATATAAAAACTTCTTAATGAGTGGAAAAATGTTTTCTACTGAAACATTGATTTTACCTGTAGCCATAGTTCTATAAATTTATATTTTGGATTCTACTTAAATTAAAAAAGGAATTGAGCCCTCTTTTTGCATGGTATCAGTCAAAAAAAATACCA
Source organism: Kriegella aquimaris (assembly GCF_900103215.1). GTDB lineage: Bacteria > Bacteroidota > Bacteroidia > Flavobacteriales > Flavobacteriaceae > Kriegella > Kriegella aquimaris. Next base: position 117,065 of record NZ_FNGV01000015.1, on the reverse strand, counting down.
GACTTAGTGTTAATGACAAACTGGCATCTTAAAAGTACTTTTTTATGACTCGAAGTAAACTAAGTTAAAATTTGTTTAATTTATATTATAAATAGTTAAACAAATTGTATCTTTATGGTATTGATAGGGATTAATTTGACTATTGAAAAAGAAAGTTTGATTGACAATTTTATTGGTTGGTGTTTTAAGAACGTGTTCTTCTAAAAGGGCACGTTTTTATTTCCTTATTGGTAAATTTGTATAAGCAACAAAATTGTAAAGAAATGGCAACAAAAGTAAAATCGAAAAAAGTAACGGACGATACGATTATATCCATGTATATGGATTATGTTCTTGAAAATGAAGTTGTACCCAAATCAGTTTATAAGTTTTGTAACGACAAGGGTATTGATGAAGCTGTATTTTATGAAAATTTTGGATCTATAGCCGGAGTTCAAAAGTCTATTTGGACGAAGTTTTTTTTGCACACTAAAAATTTGCTCACCAGTAATAAAGAGTATGATTCTTTTTCGAACAAAGATAAATTACTGACTTTTTATTATTCTTTTTTTGAGCTTCTTACTTTAAACAGAAGTTATGTACTTTTTACTTTAGAAAATGACAAAAGTCTTTTAAAGAAAATGGAGCAGCTGAAAGGTTTAAGGAAGCATTTTAAGGCTTTTGCCTCAGAGCTCATCGTGGAAGGTAATGCCGAAAAGTCTCTCAAAATAACCAAACACAATCCAAGATTGTTTTCTGAAGGAGCTTGGTTGCAATTACTGTTTATATTAAAATTTTGGATGGATGACGATTCTGCAGGTTTTGAAAAAACTGATATTGCCATTGAGAAATCGGTGAATACTGTTTTTGATGTTTTTGAGAATACGCCATTAGATAATATCATCGATTTCGGAAAATTCCTTTTTAAAGAAAAAATGGCCTAACCCACAGCAATAAAGTTCTATGAAGACTTTAGATAAAATCCCAACGGGAAAGATTGAACGCGCTAGTCAACTTGTGAAAACGGGGGTTAAAATTGGAGGTAATTACGTAAAATACTATGGAAAAAAGTTGGTAAACTCTGAGTTGACCAAGGATCAACTTAATGAAGATAACGCAGAAGATATTTATGACGGGTTAAAAGAACTAAAAGGCAGTGCTTTGAAGGTAGCTCAAATGCTGAGCATGGAGAAAAATATGCTTCCGAAGGCTTATGTAGATAAATTTTCGTTATCACAGTTCTCGGTTCCCCCTTTGTCTGCTCCTCTTGTGCGAAAAACATTCAAAAAATATTTGGGTAAATATCCTGAAGAAGTATTTGATTCTTTTCAAAAAGATAGTGTAAATGCCGCTAGTATCGGTCAAGTCCACAAAGCGACCAAAGATGGTAAAAATCTGGCAGTTAAAATACAGTACCCCGGTGTAGCAGAAAGTATCAGTAGCGATTTGGCATTGGTGAAGCCGATAGCCTTAAAAATGTTCAATATAAAAGGTAAAGACGCTGACAAATACTTCAAAGAGGTAGAAAATAAACTACTTGAGGAAACCAATTATTTTCTGGAAATTGAACAGAGCAAAGAAATTACGAAAGCATGTGCCGCTATCGAATATTTAGAATTTCCTGAGTATTATAATGAATTGTCTAGCGAGCGAATAATTACTATGGATTGGATGAATGGTACCCATTTAAGCGATTTCGCCAAAACTAATTTTTCTCAGGAAGTAGGGAATAAGTTGGGTCAAACGCTTTGGGATTTCTACATGTTTCAAATTCATGTTTTAAGAAAGGTTCATGCCGATCCACACCCCGGTAATTTTTTGGTCAGCAAGGAACAAAGTCTTATTGCTATCGATTTTGGTTGTATAAAAGAAATTCCCGATGAATTTTACATACCCTATTTCGAGTTGGCCAAAAAGGTAGTTATTCAGAGCAAAGAACTTTTTACGGCTAAAATGTATGACCTGGAAATTTTAACACCAACGGATTCTCCTAAGGAATTAGAATTTTTCACGGCCATGTTCAAAGAAATGTTGACGCTTTTCACCGAGCCGCTAAACGCAGAAGTTTTTGATTTTGGCGCCGATGATTTTTGGAATAAAATAGCCAATCTAAGCGATCGGTTTGCGAAAGATACCGAGATTAGAAAAATGAACGGTAATCGGGGTTCAAAACATTTCTTATATATGAATCGAACTTTCTTCGGTCTATTTAACCTGCTCCATGATTTGAAAGCACAAGTGCACATCAATAATTTTAAGAAATACCGAGAATAATTTCCGTCCTTCTTCCTATTTTTAATCAATTATCGAAAAAAGGTAGCACTAATTTTCAAGAGGCTTTTGTTTTGGCTATATTGATTAAAAATTAGCATTTACTACCTTGTATTGGAAACAATCAGACGGCTTCATAAACTAAATAGCTAGACATGTATAATTCAAAAATAATAGGATTAGGGTACTATGTGCCTGAAAAAGTGGTCACTAATGATGATCTGTCTAAAATAATGGACACCAACGATGCTTGGATTCAGGAGCGTACCGGAATCAAAGAGCGCCGTTACGTTGTGAAAGGCGAAGATACCACTACGACTATGGGAGTCAAGGCGGCAAAAATTGCTATTGAGCGTTCCGGTATCGATAAAGATGACATTGATTTCATCGTTTTTGCGACCTTGAGCCCTGATTACTATTTCCCTGGTCCGGGAGTTTTGGTACAACGAGATTTGGGAATAAAGACTGTAGGAGCGCTAGATGTTAGAAACCAATGTTCGGGTTTCGTTTATGCTCTATCCGTTGCTGATCAATATATTAAGACCGGCATGTATAAGAATATCTTGGTCATTGGCTCTGAAGTGCATTCCCATGGTTTGGATATGACCACTAGGGGTAGAGGAGTTTCCGTAATCTTCGGTGATGGTGCTGGAGCTGCAGTTTTGAGTAGGGAAGAAGATACTAGTAAAGGAATTTTATCAACGCATCTGCATTCTGAGGGACAACATGCCGAAGAACTTGCACTAATCGCCCCAGGTATGGGTAAGCGGTGGGTGAATGATATTATTGCTGATAATAATCCGAATGATGAATCGTATTTGCCCCATATGAACGGACAGTTTGTCTTTAAAAATGCGGTCGTGCGTTTCAGTGAAGTGATTATGGAAGGTTTAACGAAAAATAATTTGACTCCTTCCGATATCGATATGTTGATACCGCATCAGGCTAACCTCAGAATATCCCAGTTTATTCAAAAGAAGTTCAGGTTGGGGGATAATCAGGTTTTCAACAATATTATGAAATACGGTAATACTACGGCGGCTTCTATACCCATTGCACTTACGGAGGCGTGGGAAGCTGGCATGGTCAACGACGGTGACTTAGTAGTTTTAGCAGCCTTTGGAAGTGGCTTTACCTGGGCAAGCGCTATTATTAGATGGTAATTTTGAATATTGGAAAAGTTATAAAAACACAAAACCCTGACGTTTCCGCCAGGGTTTCTGTCATTGATGCCGCTATACTAAACACTAACCATTAACTATAAACATACAACTTTATCAATGACCATATTATTAAATGAGTGCCCATATATAATAGACGTAATTTGTTTGAAATAATAACAGTCTTCACTAAACTTTAACACAATTTCTCCCCTTATGCGAAAAACTCTGGTCTTCGGAGCTTCACTAAAATCGAACCGCTATAGTAACTTGGCTGTAAAACGCCTATTGAACCATAACATTGAGACAAAAGCATTTGGTTTAAAAACTGGTGAAATTGACGGAGTTCAAATAAAGACAAATTTAAGCGGTTTTCAAAATATACATACCATTACTTTATATATTAATTCGGCTCGGCAACCCGATTATTACGATGATATTGTAAAATTGAGACCAAAACGCGTTATTTTCAACCCTGGAACTGAAAATGAAGAATTTTATAAAATACTTAAAAACAATGGAATAGCCGTGGAGGTGGCTTGTACACTGGTTTTATTGGCTACAAACCAGTACTGATTTTTAGTGTATTTCCTGAGGAAAATTCCCATAGCCATTTAACCCTGATTGAAAAACTTTTGGGCCTCAAGCTGAGGCTTTTGTACCTCATTAAATCGTTTTTCTCTGTCTGATTAACCATAATCCGAAAAAAGTGAGTAGTCCGTTAATAGGTAAAAGCTCGTATCCTACCTGATACCCTCCAAAAGTTTCAACAGGAATGTTGGCCATTAGCACAATGCTTGCGACCGATATTAGAGCGACAATCCAAACATATTTATCGCGAACTTGGTATTTTGTCAATATTCCAAAGGCAAAAAGTCCGAGTAATGGTCCATACGTATATGTGGCAACGGTAAGTAGACCATCAATAACGTTTCTGTCGAGAATATACTTAAAAGCGATGACTACAATAATCAAAAGCAAACTCATGCCAATATGTGTGCGTTTGCGTATTTTCTTCTGAATGTTCTGGGGTTTCTTTTCAATTCCTAAAAAATCAACACAGAAAGAAGTGGTCAATGAAGTAAGTGCGCTGTCGGCACTGCTGTAAGCGGCGGCAATAAGCCCCAACATAAATGTTATGGCTACAATCATATCAAGTCCGCTGTTCAAAGCTATTTCAGGGAAAAGTAAATCAGATTTAGGTGTGCCGTCCATTAGGGGCATTGCCACATCGAATTTATTTGAATAGATAAAGAGCAAAGCTCCCAGAAGTAGAAAGGCAAAATTGACGACTACAAGCACCAGACTGAATGATACCATATTCTTTTGTGCATCTTTTAGCGATCTGCAAGTGAGGTTCTTTTGCATCATATCTTGATCAAGGCCCGTCATACATATGGTGATGAACATACCACCCAAAAAAGATTTGATAAAATAGTTCTTATCGAAGAAATCATCGGTGAATAAGATTTTATTGTATTCTGCCAATTCATCGGATGCCAAGAACTCAGAGAGACTCCAATCTAGTTTTTGATTGATGAAATAAATAGAAAATCCAACCGATAAAAGCATAAAAAGGGTTTGTAGCGTGTCAGTCCAGACAATGGTTTTTATCCCCCCTCTAAAGGTATAGACCCAAATGAGTAGTATAGAAAGTGTGACCGTGACTTCAAAACGAATGCCCAGATCATCGAATACGAATTGTTGAAGTACGATAGCTACGAGAAATAATCTAAATGATGCGCCCAAGACCCGTGATATAAAAAAGGAGATTGCGCCTACCTTATAACTGACAACCCCGAAGCGTTGTGCCAAGTATTCATAGATCGAGGTTACGTTGAAACGGTAGTAGATGGGCATCAAGATATAAGCGATAACAAAATACCCGACCAGATACCCGAAGACGACCTGCATGTAACTGAACTGCGAATCGGCAACCCACCCGGGAACAGAAATGAAGGTTACCCCGGAAAGTGAAGCCCCGATCATTCCAAAGGCGACCAAATACCACGGTGATTGATTTCCGGCTTTGAAGAAATCTTCATTTGAATCGTTTTTGCCCGTGAAATAGGAAATTAAAATCAGCAGTAGAAAGTAGCCTCCAATGAGCAAAAGTATATTGGTCGATGTCATAAAAAGTCGGTTTGAAACCGCAAAGTACAAAAACTTTTCACACAAATATGAGTAGGCGGCAACACTGTTATTTCTTACAATATTAACAATTCTTTAACGGAAATTTCATGAGGTGCTAAAGGTAAAATACTACATTTATCGGTCAACTAACAACACATATATTATGAAGAACACTCTATTGAAAAGCTGTTTGCTTATGGGCGCATTTCTATGCTTCTCACAGGTAAAAGCACAAACAGTATCCGGAAACGTTTCTGACGGAATGGGACCACTATCAGGTGCAAACGTATTGGTTAAGGGAACTACAAACGGTACGCAAACTGATTTTGACGGTAATTACACATTGGATAATGTGAACAACAGTGCTACCTTGGTCTTTAGTTATTTGGGCTACAAAACCTTGCAAGTAGCGGTAAATGGTAATTCGACCGTGAACGTAACCATGGAAGAAGATGCAAGCCAACTTGAAGAAGTGGTTTTGATCGGTTATGGTAGCCAGAAAAAATCGGATCTTACAGGGGCCGTCGGCCAAGTAGATGCGGATCAACTCCAAGAACGACCTGCTACTTCGTTGAACCAAGCCCTATCGGGTAAAATTGCCGGGGTTCAGGTAAATACCAACTCGGGACGCCCGGGTGGTAAATCGAATATCAGGGTTAGGGGTTTTAGTTCAATAAACTCTTCGAACAACCCGCTATATGTCATAGATGGGGTGCAGTTGCCTCAAGGTAATCAAGCTAACTTTAGTTCAGCGATAGATTACTTAAACCCGAACGATGTAGTTTCGATCGAGGTACTTAAAGATGCATCTTCCACCGCAATTTATGGTGCAAGAGGTGCGAACGGGGTTATTTTGGTTACCACCAAAAGAGGCCGGGCCGGACAAGGTAGAATTACCTATGATGTAGAATATAGTGTCAATCAATTTGGCCCCAACAAGGCGAAAGTTCTGAATTCAGAGCAATATGCCATGATTGAGCAACTTTCTTGGGAAAATACTGAGAAATTCGACCCTGAAGGTTGGGCGGCCGGTGAATATGCCCAGTACGAGCCTAGGCTTAAAAGAGCTAACCCTAATGTGGCATATCTTTTTGATAGCGATGGTAGGGCCATCTACGATACCGATTGGTCAAAGGAAGTTACACAACACAGATTGTCTCAAAACCATCAGTTAGGTTTTTCAGGGGGTAATGAAAGAACCACCTATGCGATTTCACTTGGAATTAGAGACGATCAGGGTCTTTTGAAAAATACCTACTTGAAGCGCTATTCCGGACGATTTTCAATCGATGATCAAATCAAACCGTGGTTAAAAATTGGTGGATCTTTAAGTTATAACAATCAAACTGAGAATTTGGCCGATACTAATGACCAAGTACCGCGTAGAATGGTGGAAGATTATCCGTTCTATCCTGTTAAACACACAGGGGGTCCGTTGGAAGGTCTGTATGCCAATAACCGGGATTACCCTTTTGCGGAAGGTACCCGAAACTCGGTCAACTGGCTGGAGAATAACGAGTACATTCTGAATACACAGACTACTGCAGGTAGTTTTTATTCGAATATCACTTTTATGGAAGGATTGGAAATGCGAACGGTAATAGGTGCCAATGTGCTGACCCAAGAGAATAATGAATTTCGTAATAGCGTACTTGATAACAATGCGGTAGCCAGAGCACAATCAAGTAATGAGAAGCAGACATTTTGGTCGATTGAGAACTACTTGACCTATAATAAGGAAATCAATGAAAACAATTCGTTCACTGCCTTATTGGGTTTATCTTGGCAACAGTCTAATCAGTTCTTTGTCAACGCAGATTCGCGAAACTTTCCTACCGATTTCTTTAAATTCAACAACCTCGGTGCTGGATCTGATAATATTGCGGTACAATCATTCGCCGACAGGGAAGCGTTGAATTCTTATTTCGGAAGGTTGAATTATAACCTTTATGGTAAATATTTGTTCACGGTTACGGGTAGGGCCGATGGTTCTTCCAAATTTGGTGACAACAATAAGTTTTCCTTTTTTCCTTCCGCAGCGGTTGCATGGAGAATTTCCGATGAGGACTTTCTTGTAGATAACAGTTTAATTTCCAACTTAAAACTACGAACCAGTTATGGGGTTACGGGGAACTCTGAAATTCCTCCCTATTCCTCTCTATCGCTTTTAAGTTCAAATTATGCTACTATTTGGGGTGATAACCGTGTAGGAGGTACAGGCTTGAATCGTCTGGCAAATCCGAATTTGAAATGGGAGAAGACAGCACAGTATGACGTTGGATTGGAATTGGGACTTTTCGATAATAGAATAAGCTTGGAAGCTGATTATTATTACAGAAAGACTACAGATATGTTATTGGATGCACCCGTACCACAGTCGAGTGGTTATGCGACCATACGAAGAAACGTGGGGTCAATGGAAAATAAGGGTTTTGAATTTGGACTTTCTACGAAGAATATAGCCACGGCCAACGTCACTTGGAATTCAACATTCAATATTTCAATGAACCGAAACAAAGTGCTTTCTTTGGCCACGCCCTCTGATATATTCGGTGTAGGTGGGCCAGGTATCACCAATGAAACCAGTATTATTAGAATCGGTGAGCCCGTAGGTGCCTTTTGGGGGCTTACTCGTTTAGGAACTTGGGGTACTGATGAAGCGGCGGAAGCTGCTAGTTTTGTAAGTTATCGAAACGGTCTTACTATTCTTCCGGGCGATATCAAGTACAAGGATTTTAACGGAGACAAAATTATAAATGATGAAGATCGATCTATCATCGGTAACGGCTATCCAACGGCTTGGGGAACTTTTACCAACTATGTGTCCTATAAAAACGTGGATCTTACATTGGAGCTACAATACTCTTGGGGCAATGATGTGATGGATATGAACCTTCATTCGAGTGAAGACCGTCAGGCACTTGCCAATAGCTATGCCACTGTTTTGAATGCATGGACACCTGACAACCAAAATACAATGATTGCCCAAGTACGTGATACAAGGGCGGGTTACGTTACCAATGTTGATTCACATTGGGTTAAGGATGGTTCTTTTGTTCGTGGTAGAAACCTTATGCTTGGGTATACCTTTGAGCAAAGTTTGTTGGATAATTTGCACTTGAACAAATTGCGATTGTACGCTTCTGCCCAGAACTTCTTTTTATTGGTCGACGATGAATTGATCGGAGACCCAGAAGTTACGCCTATTCGTGGTGGTGAGGGTAATAATGTTTTCTCACAGGGAATGAAGTGGCACGAATATCCAAAATCAACAACGTTTGTAATTGGTCTACAAGTCGGCCTGTAATTAGTCAAATTTTAAATAAAACATTATGAAAATTCATATAATAAAACATATAGGCAAATTTTATCTCTGTTCGCTGGTATTGCTCGCGGCAGTGGGTTGCTCTGATTTCTTAGACGAATCTGACCCCTCGAATTTAACGCCCGACAGTTTCTATACGACGGCGAAACATGCTGAATCAGCAGTTGCGGCTGTTTATGCCGATGCACGGTTTGTAGGTGATGGTGCGGGTATTTTTTCATCAAACTGGCAGCTTTTAGAGGCGGTAACGGGAACATCAACTACCCAGACGGCACAAAATTCAGATTTGAACAACTTGTATTCCTTGTCTTATGATGCCAATACACTTCACATAAGAAATTGGTGGAGAGGTGTTTATAGGGTCGTAGCAAATGCAAATTTGGTACTTGATAACGTTCCGGATATCGAAATGGATGAAACGGAAAAAGCCAAGGTTTTGGGTGAAGCACGATTTTTTCGGGCTTGGGCCTATTTTTATGCCGTACGATTATGGGGTGATGTGCCTTTGATAACAATGTCTCAAAGTGCCACTTCAGAAGATTTTTCTCCTGTACGTACACCGCAAAAAGAAGTTTACGATTTAATCGTTGCCGATTTGTTGGAAGCTGAAAGTGCCGGTTTGGCATGGACGGATGATAGTGGAAGAGTTTCCCAATCAGCAGTAAAATCATTGTTGGCCAAAGTTTATTTGACTATGGCCGGTAACCCTCTTAATGAAACGGCACGGTATGCCGATGCAGCTAGCAAAGCCAAAGAAGTTATCGACAATGCCGGACCTATCGATTTATTCGATACTTATGGCGAAGTACATGATGAAAACTTGGGGAATACCGTTGAGCACATTTTTAGTTTGCAATACAATGATGAAGTGGCCGGAAATCCAATGGGGAATATGTTTCCCAATTTTCAGCCTGTAACCTACAGAGGGCCTTCAGGAACAGGGAGTACAGTACCTGAAATCGAATTTTACAATTCGTACGAAGATGGAGACCTAAGGGCAGTCGATCGTGAAGGTTGGTTCTATAGCAGTTATTACCTTAATGGTTCCGGAGAACTTTTCGATTTGGGTGCTCCGTACATTTTCAAACATTTTAATGTCACTGCAAACGGTACTTTGGGTGTGCCTGGTACGGCTAAAGATAATCTCAACATGCCTATCATACGTTTTGCGGAAGTTTTATTGATTTATGCCGAGGCTCAGAATGAGGCCGGTGGCCCTAATCAAGCAGCTGTCGATGCCTTGACTAGAATTCGTGACAGGGCTCAATTGACAACTCCTGCATTAGGCGCTTTTGACACTGCTTCTTTCCGTGATGCCGTTTTGCAAGAACGATGGCACGAATTGGCATACGAGCAGATTACATGGTTCGATATGGTTAGGCTTAAAAAAGTTTATAATAGTGAAACGGGAGGTTTTGATGATTTTGTTGGTCATGTAAATCTAAGTTCCGATCAGGCGCTACAAGAGAAACATTTATTGTTTCCTTTGCCTGAGCAAGAAATGATCAACAACCCTAACTTAACACCACAGAACCCCGGCTACTAGGGTTATAAATAGTGTTGTTAAAACTGACCTGAAAAATGAAGTTTGACAACATTTGAATTAAAAGAAATAGGAATAAGAACCTATTTGTTACTTGGTTAATTTTGAGAAGCTGCCATTGCTCTAATGGCAGCTTCTTAGTTTTTATAGGGACCCCATTTTATTTTGCCTTTTATGCGAATTTTAAAATGCACTCTCAGAAATGATATTTCGAATCATGTGCATTGCAGCTATAAAATTGTAATTTTGTACTCATGGATTTTTCTTCGAAACTACTGGAAAATGCGGTATATGAGATGTCTCAGTTGCCTGGGATAGGAAAACGCACGGCTTTACGCCTGGTGTTACATTTATTGAAACAACCGAAAGGTCGAACTGATAAATTGGCCTTGGCATTGCAAGACCTTCGAAACACGGTGAAGTTCTGCAACAATTGTCATAATATTTCAGATACAGAACTTTGTGAAATCTGCATTAATCCCAAAAGGGATGCAACACTTGTCTGTGTGGTTGAAGATATAAGAGACGTAATGGCCATTGAGAATACAGGACAATATAGAGGCTTGTATCATGTGCTTGGGGGGAAAATATCCCCTATGGAAGGTGTTGGGCCACAAGACTTGACCATAACATCATTAGTGCATAAAGCGAAAAACGGAGAAGTAAAAGAACTTATTTTTGCTTTGAGCTCAACCATGGAAGGTGATACCACCAATTTCTATATTTATAAACAATTGGAGGGCTTGGGTGTAAGTACTACTACCATTGCGCGGGGTATCGCTGTTGGCGATGAATTGGAGTATGCTGACGAGGTTACCTTGGGAAGAAGTATATTAAACCGTATTCCATTCGAAGCGTCGTTAAAAGCGAATTAAGACTGGGCTGATAATTATAATGTTGATACAAGGTCGTTTTTTCTTTATTTTTGTAAGATAGCCGTCCTAAAAATAGATAGACTAAAATTATGTCAAAGTTTGAACTAAAATTACCGAGAATGGGGGAAAGTGTAGCAGAAGCGACATTGACCACATGGCTTAAAGATGTTGGTGACACTATAGAGATGGATGAAGCGGTTTTTGAGATTGCTACCGACAAGGTCGATTCAGAGGTGCCTAGTGAGGTAGAAGGTGTTTTGGTAGAAAAGCTTTTTGACGTTGATGATATTGTAAAGGTGGGAGACATTGTGGCCATTATCGAACTTAACGGGTCGAACTCACCGAGTGAGAACGGAGTGGCCACTATTGCGAAGGGGCATGAAGAAATAGGAAACCATCAAGAAATCGTTTCAGAATTGGAAGATAGCGTTGCTATCGCTAAAGAAACTGTAAGTAAACCCCAAGGAAGCCCTAGTTCAGAAACTTCTGATCGGTTCTATTCTCCGTTGGTCAAGAATATTGCCAAAGAAGAAGGTATAACAATAAAAGAGTTGGATGCCATTTCGGGCACTGGTAATGAGGGACGCGTTACAAAGAATGATATTTTAGCTTATTTGGAAAATAGAAAGTCGGCCAAAATAGTTCAAACAGGTACTTCCGATACAAAGGAGAGTAAGGTGATACAAAAAGTAGCTTTGGCTACGGGTCAAGAAAAGGAACCGGTTTCAAGGGTTCAAGTTTCTGGTGGAGATGAGGTAATTGAAATGACCCGTATGGGCAAGTTGATTGCCAAGCACATGGTAGATAGTGTTTCTACCTCCGCTCACGTACAGAGCTTTATTGAGGTCGATGTCACCAATATCGTGAATTGGCGAAATAAAATGAAAAACTCCTTCGAACAACAAGAAGGGGAGAAGTTGACCTTCACACCCATTTTTATGGAAGCAGTGGCGAAGGCATTAAAGAAATACCCTCTGATGAATATTTCGGTCGACGGAGACCGGGTCATAAAGAAAAAGAACATTAATATAGGAATGGCGGCGGCCTTGTCCGACGGTAACCTTATTGTTCCTGTTATCAAAAATGCCGATCAGTTGAATCTTGTGGGTATGGCCAAAGTTGTTAATGACCTTGCCAATCGAGCACGCAACAATCAATTAAAACCTGACGAGGTGCAAGATGGTACCTATACAGTTACCAACGTAGGTACGTTTGGTAGTGTTTTCGGAACGCCAATTATCAATCAGCCTCAAGTTGGTATCTTGGCTTTGGGGGCCATTCGCAAAATGCCGTCCGTGATAGAGACCGAAGATGGTGATTTCATTGGGATCCGTAGTAAAATGTACCTGTCGCATAGCTATGATCATCGTGTGGTGAATGGTGCATTGGGCAGTATGTTTGTGAAAGCGGTTGCCGATTATTTAGAATCATGGGATCTCAATCGCGAAGTATAGCCGATTAAACTTTTTTAACTCCAAGTTTAACAATCTCATATTTTGTAGTAATGGGTTGATGATTTTTCTTTGAAGGGTTGGTGACTTTTCCGATAGCGCGCTAATAATCCGTATTTTATGATCTATATTTTCGCAAAAGAATAGTTTTTCCTTAGTTCAACCCCTATATTTGGATCTTCGTAATTCAAATGCCAATCACCAAACACTATTCTTAATGAAAAACATCCTTGAAACCACAAGGTCATTTCTTCTTTATATCTTTTTTTTATTCGTTAGTATTGGTTTCTCTCAAGAAGATGTTGAACAAAAAGAATCTATAAAGCTTTTTGTAGATTGTAATTGTGAACGGAGCTATATCCGTCAGGAAATAAATTTTGCCTCCCATGTTCGGGATCAGGCCCTAGCGAATGTAAAGCTGTTTATATACGATATTGCTAATGGTAGCGGAGGGCGAACCTATAAATTGGATTACATCGGTACAGATAGTTTTGCAGATATTGTTAATGAGCAGTCGTACGATACCAACTCGAACATGACCGCTGATGATATCCGTAAGGGATTGGTGAAGACCATAAAATCAGGATTGTTGAAATACGTGGCGGCATCGGATTTGGCCGACAAAGTTGTCTATAGAATTACAGATGAAGGTCTCGCAAAACGCCAAGATATTGATTTTGAAGATCCTTGGAACAACTGGTTGTTCGAGGTGCGGGGCGAGGCACGAATGAATAAAGAGTCGAGCAGAAACTCATTTCGATACGAAGCGGGTTTTGTAAGTGACCGAGTAACTGAAAAGTGGCGTATCAGGGCAGATATTGAAATCAGTCAGGCGAACAGTAAGTTTGTACAGGATGATGAAGAATTTATAAGCAAACGAAAACGATATTTTGGTAACGGAAGTATTGTTCGGAGCCTTACGGATCATTGGTCGGTAGGTATTTTTGGAAGTGCACGATATGATACGTATACCAATCTTGATTTGGCACTTCGAATGACGCCGGCCCTGGAATATAATATTTTCCCATATCGTGAGGTTTTGCGACGTGAGATTACATTGGCCTATAAAATCGGGCTTGTTCATAATGATTACATTGAGACCACTATATTCGGTGAAGACACCGAAACCTTGTTTAGCCATTCATTGGATGTTCAGGCACGGTTTCGGCAACCATGGGGCAATATGTATTCGCGATTGATAGCATCTACTTTTTTAAGTGATTTTTCAAAGAATAGGGTACAGTTCGACTGCTCAGTTTCACTTCGGGTGCTCAAAGGATTAGCCGTTCGGTTTTCCGGTAATATGAAATTGATCCAAGATCAAATAAACCTGCCGGCAGGTGATGCGTCTCTAGAAGATGTGTTGTTACAACAGAAGCAAATTGCTACAAGTTTTGTAACCGGTCTAAGTGTAGGTTTGAGCTATACATTCGGTTCTGCGTTCAATAATATTATCAATACCAGATTGTAGACAAAGGGTGTCAAGGGATATTTTATTTAGGCCTATATTTGTAAAAACAAGCCCAAAATCATGGAATTAAAACTCACAAGACCCATTTGTTTTTTTGATTTGGAAACGACAGGAACCAATGTCGCCAAAGACAGAATTGTCGAGATTTCGATTCTGAAAATTTTCCCAAATGGTAATAAGGAAAGTAAGACGTGGTTGGTGAACCCTGAAATGCCGATTCCTGATGATGTGGTGGCCGTGCACGGAATATCCAATGAGCAAGTAGCCAATGAACCTACTTTTTCAGAGCTTGCCAAAGAAGTTCATGCCATGATTAAAGATAGTGATTTGGGAGGTTTCAATTCCGATCGCTTCGATATTCCCCTTCTAGCTGAAGAAATGTTACGGGCGAATATTGATTTTGATATGAAGAATACGGTTGCGGTCGATGTTCAGACCATTTTTCACAAAATGGAGAAACGTACTTTGGGAGCAGCTTATAAGTTTTATTGCGATAAAGATTTGACCGATGCCCATAGTGCAGCGGCAGATACGAAAGCGACATACGAAGTCTTGCTTTCGCAGCTCGATCGCTATCCTGAACTTGAAAACAACGTGAAAAAATTAGCTGAATTTTCTACGCACCGACGCTTTGCCGATTTCGCTGGGTTTTTGGGTTATGATGAAGATGACGAAGAAATATTTGCCTTCGGAAAACATAAGGGTAAAAAAGTACTCGATGTATTGGATAACGAACCTGGGTATTTTGGGTGGATTCTCAATGCCGACTTTCCGCTGTACACCAAAAAAGTGTTAACGCAGATAAAACTTAGCAGACTAAATAATAAGTTGAATTAAAGAAAGGGTGCCTTGCCTTTGCTGCTTTTAAATGAGTAGGTCGGTGGAACGAACCTATAGGGTAAGATTCTTCCATTCAATTACTTCCTCATTCTTCATTAAAAAGGAGTGCTTTGTCAAGCATCATAAACTTTTGAATTGAGATGCTTGTGTTCTTGATATTTTTATATGACTTTTAAGGGTGTGTCCATGAGGCTATTGCCGTGAGCCATGATTAATCTTAAATACATCCTTTTGAAACCACAAACGTACCTTCTTTTAATTGTATTTGCCTCGCTCTTTGTATCTCCTTTAAAAATTTTGGGGCAAGAGATTGTTATCGATGAAACCAAGAATACGGAGTCCGTACACCAGATTATTGCTATCGATAGCGTGTGGGCGGGTCACCCTGTCGGTTTCTGTTTATATACTCATGATAATAGACAATATATTGCCTACTACAATGCCAATCGTAATATGGTGGTTGGCCAGCGCAATCTTGATGATGATAAATTCCAGTTGCACGTGTTACCCGCAACTTCTCGTAAAACTAAAGGTGGTACTAGCACCGTTTTAGGTTGGGATAGTCACAATTCGGTCACATTGGGAATCGACAAAGAAGGCTACATTCACCTTTCCGGCAACATGCATGTCAATCCGATTACGTATTTCAAAAGCACAAAACCGAATGATATCTCCACACTGGTTCAACAAATGACATTGGTGGGTAGTAACGAAAAGCGATGCACTTATCCCCATTTTATGAATACGAAAGAGGGCGAATTACTTTTTCACTATCGCGATGGTGGAAGTGGCAACGGAAATGAGATTTATAATATTTATTCCTGTGAAAACAAAGATTGGTCTAGAATGCTCGACGTTCCTTTGACCGATGGGCAGGGATTGATGAACGCCTATCAAACGCAACCTACGATTATGAAAGACGGGTGGTATCATGTTTATTGGGTGTGGCGCGACACTCCCGATTGTTCGACCAATCATGACCTTTCTTATATGAAGAGTCCCGATTTAAAAAATTGGTTCAATGCTTTTGGTGAAAAAATTGAATTGCCGGCTACTTTAGATCAAAAACAATTGATTGTCGATCCCATTCCGGTAAAGGGAGGTATAATTAATTTAGCGGCAAAACTTTGTTTAGATGATAAAAATAGGCCTGTATTTGCCTATCATAAGTATGATGCGGAGGGTAATCTTCAGTTTTATACGGCACGATTGAACGCTCACAAATGGATGTATACTCAGGTAACCGATTGGGATTATCGCTGGTATTTTTCAGGAAACGGCAGTATCAATACTGAGGTTCGTATAAAAGATTTTACCAAACGTGATGATGGAAACTACCAAATCGATTACTGGCATATAAAATATGGGAACGGTACGATTTTACTGAACGATGATTTTGAGCGTATCGGTAAAGTGCTAAAACCACAACCTTTTGGTTCAGATTTGAAAATTGAAGGCAGTTTTCCCGGCTTGCAGGTGCAGACCACCAGTGATATTGGCGATGATAACGAAAGGGAAGTGAGGTATATGTTAAAATGGGAAACCTTGAATCGTAACTTTGATCGACCTAGATCTAAACCATGGCCTGAACCAAGCCAGTTGTACTTGTATTCATTGAAAAAGACAGAATAGGTGATTTCACTTTGATTGGTCGAAAAATTCTAAACTAAAGACTAATTTTGCCGTTACGAATGGTTGTAGAATTTTTTCGGAATTCAAAACCAAAAAAATCTTTTATGAAAATAATTTGCATTGGGCGCAATTATACGGACCATATTAAAGAATTGGCCAATGAGCGGCCGAGCGATCCGGTAGTTTTTATTAAACCTGATTCGGCAGTGCTTCCAAAAGAGCAAGATTTTTACATTCCCGAATTTTCAAATGATGTGCATTACGAGGTAGAGGTATTGTTGAAAATAAAAAAAGTGGGAAAACATATAGAAGAACGTTTTGCCCATAAATACTATGATGAAGTTGGTTTGGGTATCGATTTCACCGCACGTGACCTACAGTCTAAATTGAAGGAAAAAGGACTACCCTGGGAAAAGGCTAAGGGTTTTGATGGCGCTGCGGTAATCGGAAAATGGTTGCCTAAATCTGATTTTAAAGATCTCAATGACCTTGATTTTTCGTTGTTCAAAAATGGAATAGAGGTTCAAAAGGGAAATACGGGCCTGATGCTTTGGAAGATGGATGAGCTGATTTCCTACGTGTCACGGTATTTTATGCTCAAGAAAGGTGATATTATTTTTACAGGAACTCCTGCGGGTGTTGGTAAAATTAGTGTAAATGACTATCTTTCGGGGGTATTAGAAGGAAAAGAACTTTTTTCCTTAAAAATAAAGTAATGATATATAATCTTGATAAGATAAATGAGATGGCGGAGGGGGATGAAGATTTCATTACTTCGGTCATTTCGGTGTTTTTAGAAGAGGTTCCCACAGACCTAGAAGCTTTAGAAGTTGCCCTAGAAAATAAAAACCTCGAACAGGTCTACCAGTTGGCCCATAAAATAAAGCCCAATGTTGATTTGTTGGGTATGGAACAGACGCGGGCCATTGCCCTTGAAATTGAAACTTTAGGGAAGAATTCTGCCAATGTCTCAGAGATTGAGTCTGTATTTCCAATTCTTAAAAAAGATATCAATCAAGTGGTATCTGAGCTAAAGAAAGACTTCGATTTATAATGCTTGCTGAGATTATTACTATTGGTGATGAGATTCTCATCGGCCAAATCATTGATACAAATTCATCTTATATTGCCAAGGAATTAAACAAGATTGGGGTTTCCGTGTATCAAATGACCTCAGTTCAAGATAACCGCGAACATATTCTTGAAGCGCTTCATGATGCCCAAAAACGGGTGAAGGTGGTCATTATTACTGGTGGGCTGGGGCCGACCAAAGATGACATTACCAAACATACCCTGTGTTCGTTCTTCGATGATATACTTGTAGAAGACTTAATTGTGTTGGCACATGTAGAGACCTTATTTGCCAAATATATCGGGACGCCTATTTCCGATATGAATCGGCAACAAGCGTTGGTGCTTTCCAAAGCATCGGTAATTCACAACCCCTTTGGTACTGCACCGGGTATGTGGATAGAGCGTGATGGTGTGGTTTACGTATCGCTTCCCGGTGTTCCCTTTGAGATGAAGAATTTAATAACTAATGAAGTTATTCCTCGAATAGTAGCGCGGTTCGAAAGACCGTTTATCATCCATAGAACCTTACTTACTTACGGAATTGGGGAGAGTTCCCTGGCCGAACGTATAGCGATTTGGGAAAATGAATTGCCGTTGTATATAAAACTGGCCTATTTGCCTAATTTGGGAAAAGTACGTCTTCGGTTAACCGCAAAAGGTGTGGATCGTGACAAAATTGTGGCTAGGGTCGAAGAGGAAATCAAAAAATTATATCCCTTGATCGGAGAGTTTATCTTTGGAATAGAGAATGAGGAAACACTCGAGGAGGTTGTTGCCAAGTTACTAACTTCGAAAAAAATGACTTTGGCGACGGCAGAAAGTTGTACCGGTGGAAAGATTGCTGAACAACTTACGGCAATTGCAGGAGCTTCAGCTTATTTTAAGGGGAGTGTGGTAAGCTACGCTACCCAAACAAAGATCGAAGTGCTTCGCGTTCCCGAAAGTCTGATAGAAAAGCACTCCGTGGTGAGTGCGGAAGTGGCAAAAGCCATGGCAGAAAATGTAAAGCGCCTTTTGAAATCAGATTTCGCCATTGCTACAACGGGAAACGCAGGGCCGACAAAAGGAGACTCAGATGCTGAAATAGGTACGGTTTTCATCGCGATTGCATCTCCGAACGGCGTATTTGCCGAAGAATTCAATATGGGCAACCATCGGGAGAAGATCATTCAGAAGGCTGTAAACAAGGCCTTGGAATTACTTCAAAAAGAAATTACAAAAATCTGAAGTAATTTTTGTCCGTCCCGTAAAAATGATATAAATTTGCAGCCTGTTTAAAAGAAAAAGACAACGCGATGTCAAAAGTGTGTGAAATTACTGGAAAGAGAGCTATGTTCGGAAACAATGTTTCTTTCTCAATCAATAAGACTAGAAGAAGATTTAATGTAAATCTTTCTAAAAAACGTTTTTACATTCCGGAAGAAGATCGATGGGTTACCCTTAAGATTTCTACTAGAGCGTTGAAAACAATCAACAAAAAGGGAATTTCAGCTGTGCTGAAAGAAGCAAAAGCGCAAGGGTTTTTAAAATAATCCTTAAAATTTAGTTAGCAATGGCAAAGAAAGGCAATAGAGTTCAGGTAATTTTAGAATGCACCGAACATAAAGAATCGGGGCAACCGGGAACTTCAAGGTATATTACCACAAAGAATAAGAAGAATACTCCAGAACGGATTGAGATTAAAAAATACAATCCCATCTTAAGGAGAATGACAGTTCATAAAGAAATCAAATAGATTTTCGCTTTCGCGAAAATGACATAAAATTTAATTAGTCATGGCAAAAAAGACCGTAGCGAGTTTACAGACAAGCTCAAAAAGATTGACAAAGGCCATTAAAATGGTAAAATCACCTAAAACAGGGGCTTACACTTTTCAAGAATCTGTTATGACGCCTGAAGTCGTGAACGAGTGGTTATCTAAGAAATAACAAACTTGTTAGAAAATTTTATTGAGCCGCTTTCCATTGGAAAGCGGCTTTTTTATTTTTATATCTTTGGGTAAATATTTCAGTAGAACTTATGAGCTTATTCAAGAATATTTTTTCTTCGAAGAAAAAAGAAACGTTGGACAAGGGTTTAGAAAAAACCAAGACCAGTTTTTTTTCAAAATTAGGAAAAGCCGTTGCAGGCAAATCAAAAGTTGACGATGATGTGCTCGATAATTTGGAAGAAGTATTGGTTTCTTCCGATGTGGGGGTCGACACGACGCTAAAGATTATTGAGCGTATTGAAGCAAGGGTATCCCGTGATAAATACATGGGTACCGATGAACTGAACAATATTCTCCGCGAAGAAATTTCAGGACTTCTTTCTGAAACCAATATTGGTGATGCAACTGAATTCAGTATTCCTAGGGACAAGAAACCCTATGTGATTATGGTAGTAGGTGTGAACGGTGTTGGCAAAACTACCACTATCGGCAAATTGGCATACCAATTCAAGGCTCAGGGGTTAAAAGTGGTTCTCGGTGCCGCCGATACTTTTCGTGCTGCGGCTATTGACCAACTGCAGGTTTGGGCCGATCGAGTAGGTGTACCCATTGTAAAACAAAAAATGGGTAGTGATCCCGCCTCGGTGGCTTTTGATACCTTAACCTCTGCAGTAACACAAAATGCCGATGTGGTGATAATCGATACCGCCGGCCGGTTGCACAACAAGGTCAATTTGATGAACGAGTTAAGTAAGGTGAAAAGAGTGATGCAAAAGGTGGTCGCTGATACACCACACGACGTGTTATTGGTGCTTGATGGTTCTACAGGTCAAAATGCTTTTGAGCAGGCTAAGCAGTTCACCAAAGCTACTGAAGTCACCTCACTGGCCGTTACCAAGCTTGACGGTACGGCGAAAGGTGGTGTGGTCATCGGAATTTCGGATCAGTTTCAGATTCCTGTGAGATACATTGGAGTAGGTGAGGATATAGAGGATCTTCAGGTTTTCAATAAACATGAGTTTGTTGATTCTTTCTTTAGTACCAAAAATTGAAGTTCATATAAAAACAAGATGTTTGAATATGATGTAAGGGTGCTTAAATAAAAATGAATCCAAATATTCTTCCACTTGAAGATCGCAGTATTTACAAAAAAATATGGGGTGCCTCTTATCGTATTGATTTGGGCTCTTTTTCAAATGGGTTTCACAAAGTTCGGTGATTTAAATCCATGGAAACTAGGTGGCTACGGTATGTATTCTGACTACCATCCTGATAGCTATTTCGTCTGGTTTCAAATAGATGATAACAAGGTTTTAGCACGAAAAACCAAACTTTTCAGTACGAACGCAAAATTTAGGCAATTAGTTCTGAAATGTCGAAGCTATCCTAGTACCAATAATCTTAAAAAGTTACACGCCTATTTCAAGCATACAAATAAAGGGCACTTCAAAGTTGAGGCTTGGCGGTTAAATTTTACGTCAGAGTCATTAAAATTGAACCAAGTTTTAGTAAATAGTTATGAAGAGTGAATTCAGAAAGACCTTGGTACTAGGGTATTTAATGCTCTTGATTGTAAACGTGGTCGAATTTCGCTCTGGAATAGCTTTAGCGCTTACCCAATTGGTATTAGGTCTATTCTTATCCTTACCAGAGGTTATAGACATATCTCTTTTAAATAAAATTTCTGTCTACCGAACACCACTTTTAAAGGTGATTTATTTATTGAGTATTTTCGGAGGAATTTACTTTAAATGGTATAATGCGCCCAATCATTTATTTTTGTTCTTTTTTCTTTCTCTTTTGGTGTTATATATGGAGGAAGAACGTCTTTTCAAAGACAACCTACGATGGATTTTTGTAATTGTTATGGGCATGGCGACAGTTCACAAGTTGTTAAACCCTAATTTTTTGAATGGAGATTTTGTTGCGCTTCGTTTACTCTCTGGAGACTTTTTTCAACCAATATTGATAAGTGGTGCTATGCCTGATATAAATGAAACCTTGACTCAGAATGGAGCAAAAATTTCAGATTTTTTACTGAAAGAGCCTTCAGCTGTCGATGGAATAATTTTAGATCCAGGTATATTGCCTTTTTTGGCACTGAAGCAGCTTTTCGTCTATTCTATAATTGGTATGGAATTTTTACTGACGTTTTTGTTCGCTTTTTTTTCAAAACAAAAGTTTACCCTAGTTTTTCTGCTTGTTTTTGTCGGTTCAATTGGTTTGGTCGTATCAGAATTCGAATTTGCCGCAACACTGTTGTTTATGGGGCTATTAATGTGTCCCGATAATTTTACGGTAATCAAGCGCTTTTTTAAAGTCACTTTTTTGCTTTACGCCATTTTGGCTATAGGGAATAATGTTCTTTGGGTTTTAGGGTTCCTATAGCTGCCCTTAATTAATTATAGCATTGATTTTCTCCCAAAGTGCGTTGTCGAACGATGTGGGGCCTAATGCTGCTGAATTCGCAGCACCTCCCATACGAACAATGACCAAATCAATACTTGGGACAACGTATAGTTTTTGATCCGCTGCCCCAAGACCGGCAATAAGGTCATCGGGCGCGGCAGGTATCAGTTTTCCTTGAAGCTGTGCTTCCGACTCGGGCAGTCTGAAATTGTCTTGCCCATTTAGCCACCATAGGTAGCCATACGACTTATTTAATTCTTGAGAGGTCGATGTCATTGCGGTAAAATAGTCCATATCTGATAATAGGGTTTCCTCTTCCCATTTTCCCTTGTTGAGATTAAGCAAGCCAAATCGGGCCATGCTTCTTGCCGTGCTGAAGTAAAGATTGTTATAACCGACCTTGATCCAAGATCCCTGCATACCGATTTTATCACGCATTTTACTGTTGAAATAAGCTTCGAAGTCTTGTGCTACGGCACCCGATATAATCTTGTCCAATAAGGTATACGTGGCATTGTGGTAGTACCAGAAGCTGTCCGGTTCATTTTTATAAATAAGGCACTCTTTGTCTGTACAAAAGTTGTTGGTAACGGTATAGTCTAAGCCCGTGGTCATCGTTAAGTGATTTCTAACTGTAATTTTAAGTTCATTCTCAGAAGTTAATGATGACCAACCGGATCCCATGTAATCGGATGATGGGTTATCGACAGATAGAAACCCCTCTTCTTGGGCGATACCTACTGTTAGTGAGGTCAAAGTTTTTGCGGCGGAATTCCAGGTGTGATTTTTATTTTTATCAAAATCGCCAAAATACTTTTCCTCCGCTATGCGTCCATTTTTAAGTATAAGAAACGCATCGGTACTGTTTTCTTCCAAAAAAGTGAAAAGTGATGGTGTCGCTGCCTCGTTCCATCCTAAGCTTTCATAGGAAATGGTTTCCCAATCATCGGAATTTAAAGGTGGAAAATATAATTCCTCGCCTTCAGTCATAAGGCCATCATCGACCGAATCTTTGTCCATTGAATCGGTGGAACATCCTATCAATATAAAAAACAATAATGAGGTTAAAGCTATAATTTGGGGTCTTGTCATCATATTTTTTCTGTGTTGGACATCAACGTGTTGCAAAGGTTTAACGGTATAATGGAAGAATTCGTCTTAAAAGAGGATAGTTCTTTCATCAAGTTGTATTTTTGCATCCCATTAAAAAGATATGCGTACAAAATCCATAAAAAAGAACAAGATTAATGTTGTCACTCTCGGCTGCTCGAAGAATGTTTATGATTCGGAAGTGTTGATGGGGCAGTTGCGTGCAAACAATAAAGAGGTGGTGCATCAAGAGGAAGGAAACATCGTTGTTATCAACACCTGCGGATTCATTGCCAATGCCAAGGAGGAGAGTGTGAACACGATTCTGGAATATGTACAACAAAAAGAAGTGGGGCAGGTCGACAAGGTTTTTGTAACCGGATGTTTGAGCGAACGCTATAAACCTGATTTACAAAAGGAAATTCCTAATGTAGACGAATATTTTGGCACTAGTGAACTTCCAAATCTGTTAAAAGCATTGGGAGCCGATTATAAGCATGAACTTATTGGTGAGCGCTTGACGACTACACCTAAAAATTATGCGTATCTAAAGATTGCAGAAGGTTGTGACCGACCCTGTTCTTTCTGTGCTATACCGATAATGCGCGGCAAGCATCGGAGCAAACCAATTGATGAATTGGTTGCCGAATCAGAGAAACTGGCCGCCAAAGGGGTCAAAGAATTGATATTGATTGCACAAGATCTAACGTATTATGGGTTAGATTTATACAAGAAGAGAAATCTGGCCGAACTGCTTAAAGCGTTGGTAAAGGTAGAGGGAATTGAATGGATTCGATTGCATTACGCATTCCCCACGGGTTTTCCAATGGATGTACTGGACGTTATGAAACAGGAATCTAAAATTTGTAATTATTTAGATATTCCCTTGCAACATATCGCAGACCCTATTCTCAAAAGTATGCGTCGCGGTACTACGGAAGCAAAAACGACCAAATTACTACACGATTTTAGGGCGGCGGTTCCTGAAATGGCCATTCGTACCACATTGATAGTTGGGTATCCTGGCGAAACGGAGGCAGATTTTCAAACCCTGAAAAATTGGGTCGAGAAGATGCGATTTGAACGTCTAGGATGTTTTACCTATAGTCACGAAGAGAATACGCACGCCTATTCTTTGGAAGATGATGTGCCCGAAGAAGTCAAACAGGAGCGTGCCAACGAAATTATGGAGATTCAATCTCAAATTTCTTGGGAACTGAATCAGCAAAAAATCGGGAAGACATTTCGATGCATTGTCGACCGAAAAGAGGGCAATTACTTTGTAGCTCGTACCGAGTTTGATTCGCCTGACGTTGATAATGAAGTATTGATTGATGCTGCCCAACATTACCTGAAACAGGGGGAATTTGTCGACATCAAAATAAATGAGGCCGCCGACTTCGACCTTTACGGTTCACCAGTGCTTTAGAATTTTAAACCTAGTCCATTTTGTGCAATGCCTGCCGTGCATAAAAAATCTGTGACACAAATTTAGTCAACAGGTTTTTAGTTGTTAGTTCTTTGCATTACCGTGAGATTGTTCTTTATGCCGGACCCCCATTGGTACGATTAACAGCCCCATGGGTCGGGAATGTCTAGTCCCTTTAAAACGATTACATCTACTTCACCAGAAACTGAAAGATTATTGGTGGTCACATTGTTTGCACCGTCTACATCAAAAGCGAATGAAAATGTA
Source organism: Kriegella aquimaris (assembly GCF_900103215.1). Lineage (GTDB taxonomy): Bacteria > Bacteroidota > Bacteroidia > Flavobacteriales > Flavobacteriaceae > Kriegella > Kriegella aquimaris. The sequence goes on along the minus strand of NZ_FNGV01000015.1, from coordinate 92,187 downwards.
AGGTGGTTTGTTGTTTCATTAAAACTGTATTCCGAAATGACAAAATTTGTTATACCAATTCCATCTTCCGAGAAGTTCTGATTTACTGAAAAGAATTTGTTGTCATCTGAAATAACCGCATATTGATTTATACCCAAATCAAATTCAAAGGCTTGTGTTTCTTCCCCGGCATCGATTACCGTAAGCCCTAAATTTAAAAGGCTTGATTGAAAAACATCATCAGGGGCACTTATAAAGCGCAATAAAGTGAATTCTAGTTCAGAGAGATCTGTACTTACCAAAGAAGAGGTATGGTAGTTATTAACCGGTGTGAATTTAAATACTGCTGTATCGGTAAAAGCTACATCATCTAACCTTGTACCGTCCAAAGTCATAGTAATACTACCATATTTTGTCAATTCATCAAAACCTAGACCATTTTCGCCATCAATCCCATTAACGCCATCTTCGCCGTCAACACCATCAGCACCATTCTCTCCATCAATTCCGTTAGCCCCATTTTCGTTGTCAGCACCGTCGGATCCATTTTCTCCATCTGTTCCATCAACCCCTGCTATCACATCAGTACCATTTATTCCGTTGATTCCATCAATGCCATCTTCAGGGGTGCAGTTTGTTAAAAATAATGCTAAGGCAAAAAGTAAAATTGTTCTCAAGTATATATTTTTCATTGACTTGCTTTTAAGTATTAAAGAAGTTCTTACCTATAAAGGTCTACTGGGAATTCCAGTCCGTAATCTTGAGTGATTAAGGACCAGTTCAAAGAAATATTTTAGTTTTTGTTATGAATTAGAGTTTTATAAAAAAAATATAGAAAAGTAAGTTTTAAAAGAGAGCTACAGCTGATTGAATCGTAAAATTTAGACGTAGTTACTACCTCATAATTTGTATGAAATTATCAGTGGTACAGGTTCTCATTTTAAAATTTGTATGATGTATGATAAATTATATATTTGTGATTATGGATTTCATGTCTATTTTTATAAATAATTAAACATACATTGATCAAGCGTATATGAAAACTAGGTTTTACTAATGAACTTAGATAGAGCGACTAGATTTTATAATGGACTTTATTTCAAATAGCGATATCTTTAAACAAATAACAACCAAACTATGATTTACGTAATTGCATTAGTATTAGCCCTGGCATTCATTATTGTGGGTATTGTCAAATGGAAAATTCATCCATTTTTTGTTTTGCTTTTGGCCGCCATAGCATATGGTTTTATAACGGGAATGGAGGTTAACCAGATTATCGCTTCGGTCAACGACGGCTTCGGAAGTATCATGGGAAAAATAGGTCTGATAATTTTCTTTGGTGTAGCCATAGGCACTGTATTGGAAAAATCTGGGGGAGCAATGGTTATTGCTACACGTATGTTGCAACTCATCGGTGAGAAATCTATTCATTTGGCCATGATGCTTACCGGTTATTTATTGTCGATTCCGGTATTTGCCGATAGCGCTTTTATCATTATGAATTCATTGAACAAGGCTTTGTCTCAAAAGGCAAAAGTTTCTTACGCGGGTACCACCGCAGCACTGGCTTTAGGCCTTACGGCCACACACGTCATGGTTCCACCGACTCCGGGACCGATAGCCGCTGCCGGTATATTGGGAGCGGAGCTTGGGAGTGTTATCATGTGGGGGTTGATCGTAAGTATATTATCATTGGTGACTTGTTACTTTTTTGCAACAAAGATTGCGGCTCGCATAGATCTTCCTATTCACTTGGAGGTCGAACGAAATGAGCTTCATAAACCAAAATTATGGTTGTCGCTTTTAGCCATTGTGGTACCCATAATTCTTATCGTAACGAAATCTATTTTTGATTATCCCGAATTGAATATGCAATCATCGGCGTTGTATCCAGTAATCTCCTTTTTTGGAACTCCTGTTATTGCACTTCTCGTTGGTATTGCACTATCATTATTATTACCGAAAAAGTTAGATGAAAAAGTTTATTCGGCTACGGGATGGTTGGGTGATTCCGTTCGCATTGCGGCACCGATTATCTTGATTACGGGTGCAGGAGGTATTTTTGGGGCAATGCTTCAGAATTCTGGAATTGCCGACTTGATCACGGCAAGTTTTTCCGAGATGTCGATAGGTTTGTTTTTTCCTTTCTTGTTGGCGGCCTGTCTCAAGACCACTCAGGGGTCTTCAACCGTTGCCCTTATTACGACGGCATCAATTGTTGCTCCCATGATGCCTGCTTTAGGGCTTGATGCCGATTTCTCTAAAACTCTTACGGTCTTGGCAATAGGTGCTGGCTCTACGGTTGTATCCCACGCCAATGATAGTTTCTTTTGGGTGTTGACACAGTTGACCGGTATGGATGTAAAGCAAGGAAATCAAGTTCAGACGGTTGGTACCTTGATTTTTGGTGTTACGGCCATAACCGTTATATTTTGTATTTCCCAGATTTTAGGATAGCGATGATGTTTTGAGATTTCATCAACAATTGAAGCATGACTAAATATAAGATTATGAATAAAATATTTCTAAGCTTTTTAATCGCCGTTTTGCATTTGACGGCATCATGCCAAGAAGAGCATCAATTTTCCGTTGAAATTTTAGATAATGAGGCTTTGCAAATTATAGACGAAGATGCGGAAATAGTGACTGTCGGAAGTGGATTTGCATGGACGGAAGGCCCCTTGTGGGTAGCCGAAGGCAATTATTTGTTGTTTTCCGATATACCCAATAATAAAGTTTTTAAACTAGATGTTCAGGGAAAGATTACAGAATACCTGAGCCCTTCAGGTTATATGGGCGAGAATTTTACGGGGGAAGAGCCTGGTTCGAATGGGTTGCTTTTGAACAAGAAAGGTGAATTGATACTGCTGCAGCATGGAGAGCGAAGAATTGCTAAGATGGATGCGCCATTGAATGCACCCAAACCTAATTATGAAGTTTTGGTTTCGCATTATAAAAATAAAAGATTCAATAGTCCTAATGACGGAGTCTTTGACTTAAAGGGTAATTTGTACTTTACAGACCCTCCCTATGGGCTTCCAAAACGGATGGATGATCCTAAAAAAGAGCTCGATTTTCAAGGAGTTTATTGTTTGTTGACTTCCGGAGAACTTGTTTTGGTCGATACCTTGACCCGGCCGAACGGCATTTGTTTTTCGCCGGATAACACAGAATTATACGTCGCCGTTTCGGATCCCGAACATGCGGTGTGGTATCAGTATAATGTAGTATCACCCGGTAAAATAAGTGATAAAAAACTTTTTTATGACGTAACGGACCTAGTAGGTCAAGAAGGTCAACAAGGCCTTCCCGATGGAATGAAAATGCACAGTAAGGGCTATTTGTTTGCAACGGGGCCGGGTGGTCTCTGGATTTTTAATAAAACGGGCGAGCCGATTGCAAGAATACATACGGGCCAGGCCACGGCGAATTGTGCTTTTACGTCCGATGAGAAAACGTTGTATTTGACCGCAGACGATTATCTTCTTAAAGTCGCCTTGAAGTAGGTGGTTTTATTAGTGGCTTTTTACAAAGCCAAATGGGGCTATACTAATATTTCTTGTAACTCGGCCCCAAAAACCATTAAGGGGTGAAGAATGCGGCCGTACATTTCTAGTCGACCAAGAATAATGCATTTGCAAAGAAGAGCTTGCCATTTTCCCAAAACCCTCGAAATAAGGGATTATCCACCATATAAACTATCTGTCCATTACCATGGCGCTCAACGCCAAAGACAAGTGTTTCCCCTATTTTTTCCATTGCAGTACTACCGGCAAATCCGGCCACGGGATTTCTATCTTTTTTTTCTAAATAGACAACACTTCCATTTTCAAGATATTGATAAGCATCATTGCCCATTTTAAGGGTGAAGTACGTTTTATCATATCCAAAAGCTAGGGGATGGGTTTTATCTACAGCCGTTTTAAATATTGCACCCGTAATCAGATTCTTAATACCTTCCCTTTGACTAATATCGAACGATGTCATATTGATAATACTATCACTTTTAACTATTTTTTTTTTTAGGGAAAATGCTTTTTGATCTGATAACCCTTTTAGAGCACCCCCCATGGCTACAAGTTTACCCCCATTTTTAATCCAATTGGTAAGATTTTCGAGTTCATCCTTGTCTAAAAATTCTTTATAGCCGTCACCTCCTGGGAAAATCAAAACATCATATTTCGTAAGGTCTGTCTGTAGTAAGTTGTCACTATCGAGTACCGTTATCGGATAATTCAGTTGTTGTTCAAAAAAGTGCCAAATTTCTCCAAAATGCAGTGAACTTGTTGGTTTTTCTGAGAGTACCGCAATTTTTACAGGTTTTATGGCTTTTACATTCTTAGACCCAAAATCCTTTCCTTTATCAACAAAACCAGTACGTGTAGGGGTCAGAACAATTCTATGCTTATTGCTAATGTCGTTCAAACGCTTTACAAAGTCTGATTTATTCACGTTGTCGGCCCGAGTTATGATCAGGCTTCCACGGTCATAGGTTTGGTTGTCCAATACAAAAGGTTCTTTAGTGTAACGTACGCGAATATCTTCCTTTAACAATTCAGCAAGAAACTGTGCATCTTTAATACTTTTCCATTTTGCTAAAAAGGCATAAGTATCATTAGATAGATTTGATTTTTTTTCTTGGACAACCGTGCGATTATAAAAAGGCCTAGAGGCTATATTGGTTTCTGAAGCTATGGCATTTAATCCGTAAGCATAAGGTAAAGACCATGCTGTAATATCATAGGTAAGCGAGTCGCTTAATTTGGCGTTAGGTTCGAACAGGACTTTTACCAAAGTGCCTTTGGGTTGGTTCGTCGATATGACTACATGCGTTGTGTCAATCTTGAAATTTCCCGATTTTCCTGAGTCATAATCGAACCCTTTGATGTTTGTTTGAGTGGCTTTGCCATACTCAATTTGATGTTGCTCTAACAGACGGCGTAAGGCATCTGTATTGTCGTTATTTCCTTTTAGCACATAACTTTTGTACTTATAATTTTTGTCTTGGTGGAATTTAACGAACTCCTCGTTCAATGTCTTAGTGTTCTTGGCAACCACCTCTAATGTTGAAAGGCCTGTGATGCGATGGTGCTCTATCCTATCGTTTAAAGTCAAAGTATCGCCTAGTCCGTTAATAATACCTAAACCGGCACGACCCCCACCACCTTGTTCATAAGTCATGCCAATGCTGCCATTATAGGTGGGGTACGTATCACCGTAACTCGGGTAGAGCAAGTCGTAAACTTCTTTGGTGAAGTAGAACCAACCATTGGCATCAAAATATTTTGCATGGTTTTTACCTATGGTAACTTGAAAATTACGTTGAAAATCTGTAATCACTTCGTGAAAAGGTTCTGCGGCAGGGGCGAAGTAATACGGACTGTCTACTCCTTGCTCATGAAAATCAACATGTACATGGGGCAACCATTGGTTATAAATGTTTAGGCGTTGTTGGCTCTCCAATTGTGTTAACCAGGCCCAATCTCGATTAAGGTCGAACATATAGTGGTTGCTACGGCCATTCCACCAACCTTCCTGATGCTCTTTGCTCTCAGGGTCGATATTATTAGGTGTATTCTTATATTGGTTATACCAGTTCACATACCTATCCCGACCATCAGGGTTGCTGCAAGGATCCATGACGACAACGGTGTTTTTAAGATATTCCGATTTGTTGGTCAATAGTTCGAATATGGTTTGCATCGAAGCTTCAGTACTTGAAGCTTCATTACCATGTACATTATAACTTAACCAAACAATGGCTTTTTCAGAGTTGTTCTCACCTCTGATACTTTTAAGGTGTGTTTGCCTAATTTTTTCTATATTTTTAATATTGTCGGCACTAGAGAAATAAACGATAAACAGTGGTCTTCGTTCGTAGGTCTTCCCATATTCGATAAACACAACTTGGTCGGGTCGTGCTTCAGATAGCTGTTTAAAATAGTCTACTACTTCATGATGACGCGTAAATTGGGTTCCGAGTTCATATCCCAGAAATTCGGAAGGAGACTGTAGTGCTTGCTGGGCAGTGCTAGTCAGTGAAATAAGCAACATCATTGGGAGCAGTATCCACTTCATGAAAGAGAGTTTCGGTTGATAACGTTCAAATCTATGGATTATTGAACGAACTTTGAATCAAAAAGTAAGCTTTTGGTGGCCCTTCAATAGCTAAGGGCAAGGTAATTAACGTATTTTTAGGAATTGAGAAAATCAAGAGTTTTATATTTACTCCGATTTTTATAACTTATATGGATATTGACTGTCTCCCCATTGCGAAAACCGGCTACTTTTCAAAGCTGATCAGTGACTATATCGATGAAAAAGCATCGATTCTTTCTTTTTATAATAGGTTCTCTTCTTTAGAGAATTTTAGTGGACAGATTGAAGAAAAAGCATTGGACTTTCCTCAAGCACATCGTGAAGTTCTTTACGATGCCTTGCAAAAACAATACGAAGGCATAAAGGTAAGTGAGCCAACGGGGAGTAATATTAAGCGACTAAAGGAGCCGATTACTTTTACGGTAACCACCGGGCACCAATTGAACTTGTTTACTGGGCCGTTATACTTTTTATATAAGATTGTATCTACGATCAATCTTACCAAACAGTTAAAAAGGGAATATCCCAAATATGATTTTGTGCCAGTGTACTGGATGGCTACCGAAGATCATGATTTCGAAGAAATCAACTATTTTAATTTTAAGACAAAAAAATTACAATGGAATAGGGAGTCTTCAGGGGCCGTAGGTCGACTTGACACTCAAGGTCTTCAGGAAGTTTATACCGCTTTCGCCAATGAAATCGGAAGTAATGGGAATGCCGAAACCTTAAAGAAATGGTTTTCCGATGCCTATTTGAAACATGATAATTTGACCGATGCAACCCGATATTTAGTCAATGAACTTTTTAGCTCTTACGGCTTGGTAATATTAGATGGTGATGATAAGGGGCTTAAAGAATTGCTGAAACCATATGCTAAAAAAGATATATTCGAGCAGGTTTCGTTTGAAAAGGTCACTGAAACTATTTCAGATTTAGAAAGTCTTGATGCGAAATACGGTATTCAAGTTAATCCGAGGGAAATCAATTATTTCTATTTGGCAGCGGGTGTCAGAGAACGAATTGTTGAAAGTAATGGCAAGTTTCATGTAACTCCTGAAAAAGGGGAGGGCATTGTTTTTTCCAAAGAAGACTTGCTGAAAGAAGTTGATGCACATCCTGAAAGGTTTTCACCCAACGTAATCGCAAGACCTTTGTACCAAGAAGTTATACTGCCTAATCTCTGTTATATCGGTGGCGGTGGCGAAATCGCTTATTGGCTTGAGCTAAAGTCGACCTTTGAGGCAATGGGGGTTCCTTTTCCCATTCTTCTGCTTCGCAACTCTGTTTTGGTCATTACTACTAAGCAAGATAAAAAATTGAAAAAGATGAATCTTTCGTCCAAAGATCTCTTTCTTGATCAAAATAGCTTCATCAATAAAAAAATAAGGGAAATTTCTAACATCGATATCGATTTTTCTCCACAGAAAGCATTGTTAGACCAACAATTTAAGACGCTCTACGAATTAGCAGAGCTGACCGATAAATCGTTTTTAGGTGCCGTAAAGGCCCAAGAAATCAAGCAAAAAAAGGGATTGGACCACCTAGAAAAACGATTGTTAAAAGCCCAAAAGCGGAAGTTGGAAGATCAGGTGAGTCGAATGACCGAAATTCAGAACGAACTTTTTCCGAATAAAAATTTACAAGAACGTATTCTTAATTTTTCCGAATTGTTTCTGGAATATGGGGAGGATCTTATCCCTATGTTGATCCAAGCGCTGCAGCCACTACAACTGGAATTTGTTGTTTTAAAGGACTAAACACTTACTTTTGAAGTATTTTACTTGGGTGTCTTGGCGGGTAGGTAAAGCTGAGTCCATTATAAACCGTATTATATGCATAATATAGATATCGAGTTGGTTGAAATGACTTTGGATGTCATGAAATATGCCATTGGAAGAATTACGGCTACTTCTCCTGAATTAGGTAGACCAAAAAAGGAGGAAGAGCTACGAAAATTGGTCGGTGAGACAGTTACCGATAAAGGTATTGGAGGTGAACGCGCGTTTGAATTGTTCAAAGATGTACTCGTCAAGGCCACGGTGCCAATAGATCACCCTAGGCACTTGGCTTTTGTACCCGCAGCTCCGACCCGTGCCGCAATTATGTTCGATTTGGTCACTTCGGCATCTAGTATTCACGGTGCTTATTGGATGGAAGGTGCAGGAGGTATTTTCTGTGAAAACGAGGCCATGAAGTGGTTGGTTTCCCTTACACAACTGCCTGAAGGAGCTTTTGGAGTCTTCACCAGCGGCGGCACTGCGGCGAACTTATCAGCGTTGGTCACTGCCAGGGAACAATGGCGGAAGCATTCTGAAAATTTGAACGAGAAGGGACTTATTATTACTTCGATAGGTGCTCATTCCTCCATCAAGACCATGGCTAAAGTAATCGATGTGGACTTACTTTTGGTAGAAACGGAAGACCTTATGTCAAAATCGGCACTTCAGGAGAAAATAGATGGACTGAACCCCCACCAACGGAAACGACTTTTTGCGGTCGTAGCCACGGGAGGTACTACTAATGCGGGTATTATTGATGACCTTTCGGGTATTGCCCAAATATGTGAAAAGGAAAAATTGTGGTTTCATGTAGATGCAGCTTATGGAGGCGGTGCCTTGGCAGCTGATTCCGTAAGGCATCTTTTTAATGGTATCGAAAGGGCCGACAGTATTACCATTGACCCCCATAAATGGTTATTCTCACCTTATGACTGTGGTGCGGTAATCTATAAGAACCCTGAGCAGGCGAAAGATGCTCATGCCCAAGAAGGTTCTTATCTAGATATTTTTAAGGATGAAGGGGCTCAAGGCTTTAATCCGTCGGATTATCAAATACAGTTGACACGGCGCCTGCGCGGTATGCCTTTGTGGTTTTCCTTGGCAATGCATGGTACCGATAAATATAAATGGGCGGTCGAACAAGGTATTGATTTGGCAAATTTGGCAGGTCGAATCATCACGGAAAACTCTCTTGTAGAACTTGTGCGCAAGCCCAGTCTGTCATGTGTGCTGTTTAGGAGAATAGGCTGGTTTCCTGAAGATTATCGCAATTGGACGTACAAAAATCACCGTGAAGGTTTTGCCTTGGTGACCCCCACCAAATGGAAACAAGGCTCGAGTTATGAAACCGTGGCCCGATTTTGTTTCATTAATCCTGATACTACGGAGCAAGATATTCGCGCAATTCTGGAGTCTATGGAATAGATAACAGGTTCTCTGTAGACTGATGCTAAGGGACTAAAAACTCACTGTCCCAAGCGGCATTTTCTTTTGAAAATCGTACCCTCAAGTGGTGCGGTTGTTGCAATTTTAAGTATTCGATTTTAAAAGGTTCAACGGCTACCATGCAGAAATAATGGGAATCTTCAAGGTACTCTATCTGACTAGGGTCTGAAATGCCTGACCCTGGTGCCGTCTTCGTCTTATAATCCTTTCGGTTGGCACTACCGACATCCTTCCAATTTTTTTCTAGGATCATGCGGTCTTTTACAATGGTAGCCAAGCCCTCTATTCGTATTTGTATCAGTTTTTCGGGGTGATAAAAAAGTAAGCTTACTTTTTTGTTTTCTTTGATGTGTACTATTTTTTTCGAACGGGTATCGGTATAAAAAGTCAATTGCAGATTAGTGTCCACGTTACGAAGTACCACGGTACGCAGCCGTGCTATGTTCTCCAGACCAACGGTTCCTAAAGTGCAAAATCGAAAGGGATGTTTTTGCCCACTAATCGCCTCGTTTAACTCTTCTTTAATTTCCTTAAAAATTTCTTGGGTCATTTTCGAATGTATTGTCTAACTAAAGTTAAATGAAACTTGCGATAAAACATCAGACTAGTCTGGATTTAATTAATCTTGATTTCAGAAAGAAAACTTTTTTATAAACGTAAACATCATGAAATAAGTGGATTATGAATTAGTGATATAGAAATCAAAAAAAAGTTATTTTTCAGGGTAGGGTATTTTCCTCCAAGGTTGTTTTATAAACAAATTACTGTGAAATAAGAATTGTTACACTTCATCCTGATTCACCCCAATTCGTCAGGATGGAGTTTTTTAAACAAGATTTTAATTTGAGCTAGTTATAAAGATTCATGTGTTTAGGTTGGTTTTTTGATTTTGATTAAAAGCCCTGGTGTTCATACCAGGGCTTTTTTAATGGAATTTTTTCTCCATTCTTATTCCAAAAAATCATAACTTCAAACCATTTCCAATAGTTTTTTTGATAGCTCTGTGCAGCAGAAGTTATTTAATGACCGTTAAGGTGTTTTGAAATTCATGTAATGCGAAAATGATAGTAAAAGAGCGTTTTTAGGGCTTTACAATCCAATTTCTTTGATTTGTAGGAATAGATATATTCAAATGTTAACCAGTAGTTTAGGTTCTGTTATCTTACTTTTTTGTTTATATATATTGGTTTTTTCGAAATTAGCATGAAACCTCGTAAGATTTGAAAGAGAAACATGTATTTCACTGTTTTATTGAAGTGTTGATACTCTTTTATAAGTGCTTTTTTAACAACATGTTCATTTTATATTTTAATTATCCTCAAAAGAACCTTTTCCAAAATTTTCAAATTGCTATTTTTGCCCATGCAAAACAATGTCCTGATTTTAGATTTTGGTTCCCAGTATACCCAACTTATCGCAAGACGCGTTCGGGAACTCAATATTTTCTGTGAAATAAAACCTTATAACAAAGTGCCCAAAGACCTCTCGTCATTTGGCGCGGTAATCCTTTCAGGCTCACCTTTTTCGGTTAGAGCCGATGATGCACCACATCCAGATTTGTCGGGTATAAGGGGTAAAATGCCCTTATTGGCAGTTTGTTATGGGGCTCAATATCTTGCCCATTTCCACGGGGGTAACGTAGCGCCCTCCAATACTAGGGAATACGGAAGGGCGAACTTATCGTATATTAAGGGGGAGGAAGCTTTTTTTCATTCGATTTCCGAGGGTAGTCAAGTGTGGATGAGTCATAGTGATACGATACAGAAGCTTCCAGAAAATGCAGTAGTTCTTGCAAGTACGAATGATGTAGAAAATGCTGCTTATAAAATTAAAAATGAGAATACCTATGGTATTCAATTTCATCCAGAAGTTTATCATACTACTGATGGAAAGACATTGTTGGAGAATTTTCTGGTGAACATTGCCGGATTAAAACAAACGTGGACGCCTGATGCTTTTGTTGAAACGACAGTGGCAGAATTGAAGAAAAAGATTGGAACGGACAAGGTCATATTGGGCTTATCCGGTGGTGTTGATTCAACGGTGGCAGCGGTGCTGTTGCACAAAGCGATCGGTAAACATTTGCATTGTATTTTTGTGAACAACGGGTTGTTGCGAAAGAACGAGTTTGAAGATGTATTGAAGCAATACGAAGGTATGGGGCTTAATGTAAAAGGCGTTGATGCTTCGGCACGTTTTTTGGATGCATTGGCCGGAGAAAGCGATCCCGAGAAGAAACGTAAGATTATCGGCAGGGTATTTGTTGAGGTCTTCGATGACGAATCGCATTTGGTAGAAGATGCCAAATGGTTGGCACAGGGTACGATTTATCCTGATGTAATTGAATCGGTATCGGCTACAGGCGGGCCATCGGCAACTATAAAAAGTCATCACAATGTAGGCGGACTTCCGGATTTTATGAAATTAAAGGTGGTAGAACCATTGAAAATGTTGTTTAAAGATGAGGTACGTAGGGTTGGTGCTAGCATGGCTATTTCAGATGATAGGTTAGGCCGACACCCATTTCCGGGTCCTGGGCTGGCCATTCGTATCTTAGGTGATATAACAAGGGAAAAAGTGGCCATTTTGCAAGAAGTGGATGCCATTTTTATTGACGGACTGCGCGATTGGGGATTATATGATAGTGTTTGGCAGGCCGGAGCTATGCTTTTGCCCGTAAATAGTGTAGGAGTTATGGGGGATGAGCGTACCTATGAAAAATGTGTGGCCTTACGTGCGGTTGAGAGTACCGATGGAATGACTGCCGATTGGGTAAATTTGCCTTATGAATTTTTACAAAAAACGTCTAACGATATTATAAATAAAGTACCTGGGGTCAATAGAGTGGTGTACGACATTAGCTCTAAGCCTCCAGCAACCATAGAATGGGAATGATATGAAACAATTTTTAAAGATTACAGTTGTGGTATTGTTGTTGGTCTTCGCCGGCTGCAAGGCTACTGCACAGAAATTTTCTACCCATGCGGTAAAAAGTGGAGAAACATTAGAGGCTATCGCTAAACAATATAAGGTCACCCAAGCAGCTATTCTTACTTATAATAAAGAAATTAGGGAGGGACAAAGCCTAAAAGCGAATACGATTTTGGTCATTCCTAAGAGTTCAGGTGTTACAGAACAAAAAACCACGAACAGTACCGTCGTTAAGCAGAAGGAGACAGTTAGTGGGCAAACGGAGAATGGTGAAAAACCCTATGGTTTTACCTCTTATCGCGTAAAAAAGAGAGAAACGTTGTATGGAATTGCAAAGCGTTTTAATATTTCAGAAGACGATATTAAGAAATATAACCGGCAACTGTATTCCAGTCAATTGAAAAGGAAAATGCTTCTTAAAATACCGAAGTTTAAAAATGCTCATAATGCCGAAGGCTCTGTTAATGAGGATGATTTTACGATGTACAAAGTATTACCCAAAGAGACCCGTTGGAGTATAGCGAATAAACACGGGATTACCATTGACAGTCTGTTGTTATTGAATCCTGACCTTTCAAAATCATCCGATTATTTAAGGGAGGGCCAAGAACTAAAAATGCCCATAATTGCGGGGAGTACGGTTGAAAAGCAAGAAACGCAACTGTATATGTCGTATACGGTGCCACCGAAGATGAACTTTTATCAGTTAGAGAAGAAATTTGGCGTAAAATCTGATGAAATAGTTCGATTAAATCCTGAGATACAGCAGCGACAGGGGTTGAAAGAAGGTATGGTTATTCGTATTCCACAGCAAAAATTGGATGCGCAGGACATAAATACCGATAATTTTATCTTTTACGAGGTAAAACCAAAGCAAACCGAATTCTCGTTGACCCGTAAATTAGGGATTAGCTATAAGGATTTACTATTGTTGAATCCGGATCTCGAAGGCGGCTTAAAGGCAGGTATGGTATTAAAATTACCAAAAGACCAAACAGGTGACTTTGAGGTGAAAAATGCATTGGTACTCGATAAGATAAATCTGCTGGATAGCATTGATCGTACCAATACTCCAAAGCTTATGTTTCTGCTACCTTTTCGATTAGATAGAATCGATGTCGCCAACAAAGAGAATGCTCAAAAGTCTTTAGAGGCAAGGGTAGATGCAAAGCTCAGCTTAGGTCTCTACTCTGGTGCCCTGATAGCGCTTGATTCATTGGCATCGTTGGGTATTTCTGTAGAAGTGAAGACTTTCGACAACCAATTGAACTTGGCGAAGACCAAGGAAATATTGCGTCAACAAAATCTTTCGCAAATAAATGCCATTGTGGGGCCTCTAGACCTTCCTTCTTTGAAGGAAGTGGCTATTCAGGCTTCAAGATATCAGGTTCCGGTAATTGCCCCTATACCTGCTACGAGTGACTTAAGCCTCAACAACGTTTTCTTTTCTTATACATCAGATGACATTCTTCGTGAAGATATGTTGAATTATATGGATGGTGTAGTAGAAGATCAGAATATTATAATCATTGCAGATTCTGACCATGTTACTGAAAGAATGGCCATTTTGGAGAAATTTCCCCAAGCTAAAGTTGCTGTAGTTAAAGAAGAAGAGAAGAATATAGGCATTAACATCGAAAAATTGAAATCACTAGTATCCGAGGAAACCGATAATTGGGTCTTTGTAGAGACCGATAATTTCAAACTGGTGTCAAGTGTGACCTCTATTCTAAATTCATTTCAAAATGCTTTGTTAGACCCTACCGATACAAATGGGGTAAAGGTTAAAATGCGTATGTTCACGACCAACAAGAATAAGGCTTTTGACAATGATGTGATATCGAATTCGCACTTGTCAAATCTGCATTTCACTTACCCTTCAGTTTATAAAGAACCAGGCAATAACGGATTTGTCAAGCGGTATCGCCAACGGTTCGGAGATTATCCGGATCGGTACGCTGTACGTGGATTTGATATTACCTACGATTTATTATTGAAATTGGCCTACAAGAGTGACTTGATGCAGGTTTCACAAGAGATTGGCGAAACGGAATATGCGGGGAACAAGTTCTCTTATAAGAAAGATAATACCTCTGGTTATTTCAATCAGTCTACCTATATCATGTCTCTTGACGATATGCTCATCAAAGAGGTGAAAATGTAACAATGACTTCAAGAGTAACTTATACAGGGAATTTAAGAACTAGATGTGAACATTTGCGTTCAGGGAATACTTTTATTACCGATGCGCCAGTTGATAACAATGGTTTGGGCGAAGCCTTTTCGCCTACCGATACAGTGGCCACGGGCCTTGCTAGTTGTATGCTTACGGTTATGGGGATAAAGGCAAAGGGACTTAATATTGATTTGACCGATTCAACTGCGGAGGTAACCAAGTACATGGCGGAAGCACCTAGGCGAATTTCGAAGATTGAGGTAAAATTAAGTTTGCCCTCTGGTATTTCTGAAAAGAACCAGAAGATATTGGAGCACACGGCCAATACCTGCCCAGTGCATCAAAGTTTGCATCCCGATATTGAAAAAGTGATTTCCTTCAAATGGGAACTATAAGATACATTCTTTATTTTATTTGCACTTTTTCAGTTGGTCTTGTCTTTTCGCAGGAGGAAGAAATTATTCCTTGGAGTTCGGAAAGAAAATTGGCTTGGACCGATTTTAAGGGAAAGCCTTTTACCACAGCCTGGGCGGCGGCTACAACGGCTTCGGGAATATCTTATGAATTTTCGACCTCTGGAACTATAGCTGCTCCACAACTTACGATTAGCGTGGTGACCTATTTTTATCCTCAAAAATCATGGTACCGTCCAGAATTGTGTGATTCTATTATATTGGGCCACGAACAACTTCATTTTGATATCTCTGAACTTTATGCTCGAAAGCTGCAAGAAAGACTTGCCGAAACGAAGTTTACAGAAAATATAAAGTCAGAAATAAAAGCAATTGCTACGCAGATAAATAGGGAATTGGGACAGTTTCAAAACCGTTACGATCATGAGACCAATTTCTCTAGAGACTTGCAAAAACAACGTTTTTGGAACAAGATGATTGCCGAGGCCCTTGTCAATGGTTATTGATATTTAATTCAAAAGAGGTGTCACTCCCAAGTGACCGTTCCGTCTAAGGTTAACAAGGTGCCTGTTTCTGTATTTTTAACTGCGGTATCACTAAAAATCATCTTTTTTTCAGAAATATCGAAATCAAATGAATCGCAATTGGAAAATGTAGTTGTGCTCCCTTCTGAGATGCACCCATAACGATAAGGCGTTCCATCTACCAGAATTGCCATGGAAACGGCCCCAGCGCCCACAACAATGACGAAACCATTGTCTTTGTCATCAGTAATTATGGAACTGAGATTCTCAGGGTTGGCTGTTCCGCCGGTGGCACGTTCCTCCGAAATCTTGGCTCCTTTGTTCACAATAGCTATAGATTCCTTTATTCCCGTCAGGTCGTCCCTCCCGTAAACGACGTCTCCGACAATCAAGGTTTTACCCACAACCGTTGTATCGTCGCCGGATAATAGAATTGTACCTTCCCCTCTGGTTTTTGAAGGTGTTTCAACCTCGTTATCATGATGGTTACAGCTTACTGAAATTAAACAAAGCAATATAATAACTAGGTGATTTTGAAAATGTTTCATAGGTCTTTGTTCTGCAACGTATTAAAATCGAAATGAAACACCTAGCGAAAGAAAGGCGACTCCGTACCCGCCTTCAGCAAATACAGCAAAGTTTTCTCCGAAAAACCAGCGACCACCTACAAAAACGGTTCCACTAGGCCTGTTGTTTAAACCACCGCTATTTCCGTCATACGAAACGATATTAAAAGATAGCATGGCTCCCCCATAGACATCGAGGTTTTCTACTTCTAGACCATTGTAATGGTAAGCTCCCCGTACACCGATAATGGTGTAGGTCCACTTTTCATTCCCTCCGAAATAGTCATATTTATAGGTTTTGGTACCAAAATATCCGCCAAGACTGATAACACCTGGGCCTCCTATTTCCCATACACCACGTTCGTAGCTCACATTTAAGCCCAGACCTTGCGATGAGGTGCCAAAATTGCCGTAATTGAAATTACCACCGATGCCTATACCGGCATTGATAACATTGGTGCCTTTATTGAATTCTTGGGCCATCATGAATGAAGGGACCAGAAGAAGGATAAGCGTCGTGTAAAAAAATAATTTTTTCATAATAGTCGTTTCTAAATAATGTTTCTTTGGGTGTAATTGGTTTTAAAATGATGAATTTTAATCTTCACAGACTGATTTGGCCAGCGCAATGCTTTCTAGCGTTTCTTGGTCAAAAGCTCCGCAGTTTCGTTCCAGCTTTTCGAGTTCCGCAATGGTCTGGGAGCAGGTGAGGTCATCATTGTCATTAATTTCCTGAACTTTTCTTAAGCACTCTAAGCTGTTCAATGTATCCACGGCCTCTTTCGCTTTAGAGCAATCGGTAAAAACAAATAGGGACAAAACAGCCGCAATCAAAATAGATTTTCTCATAACTTATTGGTTAACAAATTTATATGGTTTATTTTTTTGGTTCAATTTTCGTATTTCATATCTTCAAACTTACCATCGGTGATGATATACTTTTTATTGGTGTCTTCGTCGATAGCCGTATAACTGAACTCACCTGAAATTAAATAGTTTACTTTGTCCAAAGCGGTTATTTTTATGCTGATCGATTCCACTATCTCTGTAGAAATTTCATCGTCTTCTACCTTAGTGTCGGGATCCTCGCTATAAATCGCAAAGGCACCACCATTTTCAGGAATTACAATATTGGTTACAGTGGTGAAAGAGGTGCCAGCTTTTAATGCATTGAAATCTTCACCATACATGAATAAATATATAGACCTTGGTTTGCGTATATCAAGTTTTACGTCTAGGGCGATTACCCCAATCCCGTAGAAATTTTCATTTACACTTACCGAGGCACCTGCAATGTATTGTTGAAGCACCGTTGTAGTCTTAAAATCGTTTCCGTTGACTTTGGCTGTTAGAGAGGAGTTGATTTCTTGCTCCCCCTTGTCGTCTTCATTTTCGCCATCATTTCCGTTATCCAATTGGTCATCCTTGACTTCATCTTTAACAAGGTTGTCGAATGGCGTATCGATACCGTTGGGGGTACAACCAATGTTTACCACCAGTATTAAAACAACCATAAATAGGTAGTGCTTCAATGTTTTATTTCTCATAGTGAGTTTTTAAATTGTTGTTTTTTGGATGAAACATTATTCTTCTTCAAAGGAAGTTCCGGCAAGTTGTACCGTTATGCTGCTTTCACCCATGGTTATCATCTTAAAAGCACTTCGTACCGGTTTAGGAACGCTTTGCCATAAGGCATCTGCGTTTTCTTTACTTGATAAATTTATTGTCGCGGTCTCTCCGCTGAAATTCTTTGATGCTTTTTTTACGTTTTTTGCTTTTGAGATTTTCTCATAGAGTGCATTGAGATTATCATCATCATAAGTGACGTTGTGAATGATGACTACCACATCTGGGGTATCTTTGTCTTTCTTTTCTTTGTTTCCACTACCGAAAAGCGAACCGATGGCCTTTGCTGTTTCCTTGGTGTTCTCTACAGTACTTTTGACTGCTTCTGATGTGTTTTCCGAGACTTCATTGATCTCTGCAGATGCTTTGTTTATTTGATCGACTTCCTTTATGGTCTTTTTCTCCTGTTCTTTATCTCCAGTTTCGCTCCTACCGGTATTTTGAGCAATAAGGAGACTGCAGCACAAGAATACGATAATGGGTAGTGTGTTTTTTAATGTTTTCATTTTGGCTCATTTAGGTTCAACATTCTATCGGTAAAATAAGGGCTTATCCTTTTTTGGGTCAATACGGGTATTCCCGTAATTTGGGGGGGCTTTATTTTTTGACACCAATATTTTTCTACCTTAGAAACCTCAAAAGCCTTTCAATGCGAAAATTGCAAATACATGTTTTTTTGATTTTTTTCCTATGTAACCTGAACATTAATGCACAAATAACCGATGGGTTATCGGAAATTGATGTACTAATGGAACAAGGAGACAGCTTGCTGAGGGACAATCATAAAGAGCAGGCCTTTGACAATTATCAACAAGCATTGGCTTTGGCAGCTGTTATTGACGATACAATGGCCCTAGCCGATTTACATAAGAAAATCGGAGTCTATCATTATCTTAAAAAGGAGTTTGAAAGAGCCGAAGAAAGTTACAGGAAAAGTCTGCAGCTTGATAGTACTACTAAAACAGCTGCCGATACCTACTATAATCTTTATCTATTAAAAAGAAAATTGCCGAAACAAGGCAATATATTGCCTTATTTGGAAAAGAGTATTGCCTTGTACCAAAACTTGGAATACGATGCCTCTACCTATAATGCTTACCTCAGTGCCGGTACGGTTTATAAGAACAACCAGCTTTATGATAAGGCCTTGGAATTATTGCTGTTGGCACATACAGGTTTTTCCGATTTGAACGACTCGCGACAGTTGGCCAAGGTTTCTAGTGCTATAGGAAACATCCATAACCACTTGAAAAACTATGATCAGGCCTTGGATTTCCACAAACAGGCTCTGGAATTGGGGAATTTAAACAATGGAGAAGATGAAAAATCAAGCTACTATAATAATCTGGCCATCGTTTATAAAAATTTGGGACAGCAAGACTCTGCCATCGTTTATTACACCCAGGCCCTCAATTTATTAGAGTCCGACAATGTAAACTATGGTAAAATTCTATATAATCTTGCCAACTTATACAAATCAAAGGGGCGGAACGATTTGGCTAGGGAAAATTTTGAATTATCAATTTATTACAAGAAAAAAAAGAATGACACGGCAGCCGTAATGTATAGTTACAATGGTATGGCCGATCTTAGGCTCATACAGGGTAATCTCAAATCGGCAAAGGTCTATTTAGATTCGGTTGCAAGTTTTCTTCCCCATATTTCCAATCAATTGGTTTTGTTGGATTATTATAAGAATCAAGTCACCTATCAGCGGAGAGTCGGAGCCTATAGATTGGCCTCCGATTATCAAAAAAGGTATTCTGAACTTTTTGAAAATGTTTACGATTTAGAACGCACGGAGATTATACAGACCATGCAATCTCGTTTTGCCTATGAAAAAAAGGTCAATGAAAACCTTCAACTTTCCCTTGCCAATCAAAATAATCTGTTGTTGTTGGAGCAACAAAGAGGGAATCTTCTTAATAAGAATTGGATGCTCGCCTTTTTAGGACTTGTGGTGCTGTTGCTGACTATAAGTTATTACGTTTATGCCCAGAAACAAAAAGCAAAGGAACAGGCGCTTAAAATAGAAAAATTGGAGGCTATATATCAAGGTCAGGAAACTATAAAAAAAAGAATAGCTAGGGACCTTCACGATATCGTAGCTGCAAATTTTAACGGGCTTCGATTAAAGGTGTTGGCCATGCCGCGGGCTTCAGATCAAAATGTTCTAGCCGAGAACATAGCTTCCGATATAGAAGTAGTCAATGACCAAGTAAGAAAGGTCTCCCATAGGTTGTTTCCTTTAGAAATGATGGCTAAGGGGCGTCCATTTACCGCCATTATAAAATCGCAGCTGGCAGAATTCCAATTGTATAGAAAGATTGAAGTGCAACTTGAGCAAGAGCTACCCCCAGTTTTGAACGATTTGGATTTTGAGGTTCAGAATCACATCTATAGCATATTGCTTGAAGTATTGCATAATGTAGCCAAACATGCCCAAGCTACACAACTAGATATCGATTGTGAGGTCATCGGCAATAAGATTTTGCAGTTTAGAATAAAAGATAACGGTATGGGGCTTGACGATAGCGCCAAAAATGGTATTGGATTATTGAACATAAAACAAAGAGCAGAGCTGTTGGGTGGGCATAGCAGTATTCAAAAAGTAAACGGAGGAACCGAGGTGAAATTTAGTTTCCCCATTTAGTATAAAACTATGGACAAACCTTTAAAAATTCTTATTGCCGAAGATTCGGTCATTTTCTCGCAAGGTCTACAGCAACTTCTGCTACAGTATCCAGAAAAGATATCGGCGGTTTTCGTAGCCCATGATTACCAAGAGACTTTAGTACGATTGTCTGAAACGGACATAGATATTTTGATATTGGACCTTAATTTTGAGTCTACCCATTTTGATGGATTTACCATCGCTAGAAAAGTTAAGGAAAATTACCCATTGGTAAAGATTATCGTACTTACACAGCAAGCTAAGATCGACAGTTACGAAATCTTGTTTTCAGAAATAGGGGTGCAAGGCTATCTTGATAAGAAGCTGGGCGTAGGTGAGACCTTGGAAGCTATCGAAACCGTGGCCGAAGGAAATACTTATGCTGACAAAAATATCAAGGCGATGCTCGAAATCGGGCGATGGATGGAAATTTCAAAAAGGGAAAAGGAAATTGTAGAGCTTTTGGCGCAGGGGCTTACCCAGAAAGAAATTGCGGACAAACTCTATATCAGTATCCGTACGGTAGAAACCCATATAAAAAATTGCACACAAAAATTGGATGCGAGAAATACGGTAAATTTAATCTCAATCTATGTGAGTTACAAAAATGCCAATAGGGAAGGTGCCTTATAGATTGAAATCTTAAAACAGATAGAAGAATTTCGATGTGATAGGCACAACATCTTAAAAAAAGAACTAAAAATAACCCTGAACGCTATTAGAACGTTCAGGGTTGTATGAAACTAGATGTTCGGTTCCATTTCTGTGTCCGCATCCTCGTCATGTGCCTTGGGTAAAAGTAGCTCCAACTCATCATAGATGACTGCTTCTTCAACCTTTTCACATGAAACGAAAATTACATTTAACAATACAACTGCGATTACTAATTTGATAAACTTGAGTCTCATCTTCTTAGGATTTAAGTGTTATTAATTCCGTTAAAAAATGAGAGGCCTCTCATGTATGATCCAATGTGATATTTGTTTCTGAATCATACCGCAAGTTGCATCGAAATGCACCGTTACATTTGACATGTCAAGTCATGTCAAGTCATGCCTTTTGTCTTTACAGGTTAAAAGCAGTATATTTTTACATATTTTTGGATATGTCAAAATGGAAATTTTCTAGAGCACATATTCCAGCATTTATTTACCTCATGGATCAGGTTCTAAAAGATGATGTCTATAAGGAGGATGATAATATCTATTTGAAAATTGCAACCGAAGGCACCCTCGATAGGGAAACCATCCATCAGCGCACTATTCAAAGAGCATTTGACTTAAGGGAACAATTAAAGCAACAAACACAATTGACCATTAAAGAAGTTCACAAGCCAACCCTTAAAACGCTCAACGTTATTACCAATTATTATTTTGAGGGGAAGCCCAGTACTTTCTTGAAATTTGAAAAGGAAAATAAGGTGGAAATAGTTGCTCACTATTCACTAGTTGAACAATCGGATAAGATACTTGATATTGTATTTGAACAAGTTCCATCAAAAATAGAATTGATTCAAGAACATATTTCGGCACTTGAGGGTTTGTTGGAAGAATTAAAGGAAGGTTCTTTGGAATCGTTCGTAAATACGGTCACGGAAAAACGGCTAGCTGGTATGGTCGAGAATCAGGGAGCGGAGGCAATGCGCACAGAACTTGAAGAATTTATCAGAGCGCGTATCAAGGCATCAGAAGAAAAAATGCGGCGTGCCTCACTGTTGTATCGTTTTTTAGGAGGGTTCGGATTGTTATTTGTGGCCGCTCCAAATTTTTTAGACTTCAAAGGGATGTTGATCGATGATTTTATGGATGATAATGACGATGTTCCGGACGATTTGGTGGAGGAAGATGACTTGGATGATATGGAAGATGATGACGATTTAGATCCCTTGTTTTAATTTTCGGGTTGTTGAATCGACTATATTCTAATTTTAAAGTAAGATAGTTCGACTATTCCCCTAATGTTGTTACTGAATCAAAACGAACGAGGCCCAAAAGTAGGGCTCAGGATGTGCTTTTTTAATATCTTCCCTTGTTTTTGCATATGCCTCCTGCATTGATAGTTTCTTTTGTAACAGATACGAGTAGAAGGCGGTCATATATTCCTTAGTGACCATATCGTCGACTTTCCAAAGGGAAAGCAGTAGATTTTCAGCACCTGCCATTTTAAGTCCGCGTTGTAGGCCAAAAACCCCTTCATTGGACGACGAACGTCCCAAAGCGGTTTCGCAAGCGGACAAGGTCACCAATTTTACATTTCTCAAGTTCAAGTTGGCCATTTCATTGGCGGTTACGATACCGTCTTCCAATTGATTAGAAACTTTGTTCCCAGATTTCCAAAACCGGTTTGCGCCTGCAAGGGCCAAACCGGAACGATTCATGGGGTCTTGGTTTTCTTTTATAATGCCATACCCAACATTTTCTGAAGCCGTAAACATATCCTCTTCAACGGATTTAACATAAAAAGCATGTGTGGCAACATGTAAAATATCGGGTCGTTCTTGTTCAATGATATGATAAAGTCGCTCTTCGGTAGCATTTTGCTCAGAATTGATGATGGCGGTGAGCCCTTGTGATTTAACCAAATCGTTCAACAGATTTATTTCTTCGGCTGTGCCGGCTAGTGCCGTAAATTCGCCCGAACGTTCTTTTCCACCACGTGTTGAGGTTTCTGAAGAAAGGTTGTAATCGTAGTCTATTCCACCTAATAGGGCCACCTTATTATAGGGTTGGTAAGAGGCCCTTGTTTTTGCAATATTTTTTGTGCTTCCGACTCTGATAAGCCGATACTGATCGGATAAGAAGCTACCATTACTGCTCGAAAGCGCATCGAAACACAACGAATGCAATATGCCGGTCGGTGCGTAGAACAGGGTCTTGATATTTTTTAGGTGTTGCTCAAGGGGCTTCCAAATAAGCTGGTATAATTGGGTGGCATTGGTTTTGTAGATGTATTCTGTTTGTGCCAACGTACTACCCATATTATCTGTGGGTTCCAAAAATGATTTTAGGTCGGTATCTTGAAATAAAGGTATGAATTCAGGATGGGTATCGTTTTGCATAAGTATAAAAACTCCATAGAATATAGCTTCTGAATTTTCAGAGAAGGCATAGGGGGAGTAGGAAACGAATTCCAAAGCAGCTTCCCTAACTTTAAGTTGGGACTTGACATGTGTAAAATTCAAGTCTGAAACGTCAAATAACTTAACTATTTGCTCTTTATTCTTTTGTTTCAAAATCTTTTCGTAAGCCCGATCGTAATCGGCCAATGAATCTTTTTGTCTGCTGCTACTATTCAAATCTTTCGATTTTTCTTTAACCTCGAGGTAGTCATAGAACAGCTTTTTTAATTCACGATCATTGGTGTCGAGGTAATTGTCTGCCATGGTCATGGCGCTGTTCAATTGAAATTCTTTGAACAGTAATGCAGTATTGTATCCAAGCCCTAAGACCTCTTCTGATTCTTTTTTCCGTTCACTTAAAAAATAGAAGATATTGTCTGAAATATATTTTTCCTCATTTTCCTCCGGGCGAACTAACGAATTCATGTTTCTTTCAAATACTTCATCTGTAACCGTATTGATGTATTGCGACATATATTTATCCGCTTTTTCACTTTGCCCCATTTTTTCACATGCAAGCGCCATCCCCGAAAGGGGAGAGAAATATAAGTCTAGCAATGAAGGTTCTCTCTTAGGGTTTATTTGCGTTTGTATTTCGAGTGATTCAAAACTGTTGAATGCCTCTTGGTACTTTTCAAGTGCCAAGAGTGACTGTGCTCTTACGGTTTTTGCTTGTTGTATATCGGTGCTATTGTTTTTTGTGCCTTGCGCCTTTAGGTTTGTAATGGCTATTTCACTCCATTTTTGGGCGTTCTGAAATTCTTTCATTTGAAAATAGGTAAGGGCCACAGTGTACTCACTATTGGTATGGGCAATACCTTTATTGTTTTCTGTCAAATTAACGGCATAGGGTAATGCCTGTCTATACTTTTTTTGAGCAAAATAGAGGCTCCAGTATGAGATGTTGATGATACTCTCGTCATAGTCTCCCCTTTCGATTTCAGGTAGATTTTGGTAAATGGAAGCAAAATCGTCCAGATTTTTTTTGGCAAGACCGTATTCTTTCAAACGTAGGTTTGCACCGAACAAATTATGGGTTTCCATTAATCTTGATGTACCTGTTGTATTTGAATCGTTCATTTCTGACAGGTTCTTCTGGGATGTACGCTTTAATTTATCGTATAGTAATGAGTCGTTTGTTTTGAGGTTGTTCCATGCATATTTTATGCTATCCATCGAAATGTCGAGGTCAGATTCGGCTGCCATTTGTTGAATAGCCTCAAAATTCAAGTTCATATCGCCAATTGATAGATTATCGAGGTCGTTTAGGTCTTCTATACCCAAAAGGGTTGTTATTTTTTGTGCGATTTGGTTCATTTCCCCATTAAATTCATCCGCGCCATCGGGGTCGACTTGTTGTAGCTTTTCTAAAAGGGCCGCGTTATTGGTGAAGTCGGTTTTAGTGTCCATTTCTTCTTTTAAATCTGCCAGGGCCAACAATTTGGCAATATCGGCGTCTGTATCTTCGTCTTGGGAGTATTCGGCCATACGAAGTATATCTTCTTTTGAAAAGGTATTGGAATCTACCGCTTCTTGTAATGACAGTGTAGCTGCAAGGGCTTTATTTTCGGTACTGTTTTCGGTTCTAGTTGGTGAAGTCTTTTCAGTAGTGGCCGTATTGGCCTTTCTGTTTTCTTTTTCCTGTCTTTTTTTAATACTTGAATTAAGAGCTGCTATTTGATATTGATATAGGTCTTTTATAGGGCCTGTTAAAGTACCCTTTTCTTCAAAAAACTGATATATGGCGAGTACATCTTCGTATCGTTTTGCTCTTTCATAGCCCTGTAGCATCCCCGTAGCTTGGCTAAAAATAAGAATTGGGAAATTTTCGTTTTCGTAAGATGATTGTAAAAGTGTATTGAACGAAGATTTTAAAAAAGATATGCCTTTGTCGTATTCCTTTTGCTCCAAATAGATAGAATTTTCCAAGCTAATTGCCTGTAATGTCAACATCGTAAAAGTTTCTTGTGGCTTGGAATCTTGAATCTTTTTTCTAATCTGACCAAGCAAAGTCATTGCCTCATCGTATTTTTTGGCTTGAATAAGGGTTTGTGCCGTTCGAATTTCGGTCGAAGCGGTTATAAGAAGGTTTTCTTGGAAATCTTTGGAAGAATGGTCGATTGAAAATAATCCGAAATGTATGGAAGTGGTCAATAGAAAAAGAAATACTTTCATTGTTCTGGCCTGATGTTAAAGAATACTCACTAAACTTACAATAATTATCTTATTTTAGTTTTCCATTTTAGTTGAATTTCGAGGAAGGCTTACGATATGTAAATCCTAATTTTAAAATGAAGAAATCCCTTTCCTCAAAACAATTGAAAATAACTTGAATTTTATATTTGATGAAGATTGTCATTTGTTTGCTCTTACTTGTTATGCAGCCGCTTTTTTCACAAGCAGATGAATTTCAGGTGTTTCAGGTTAGAGGGCAAATTACCTATGGTCCTGATTCCATACCTGTTTCGCGGGGGAATATCTTAAAGGTTGTTACAAAAGATAGCTTTCAATTTTCCACCAAGAACGATATGGCCAGGTTATGGAATATTGATCAAGAAGAGTATATGTTCTTGTGCCATCCTTCACGATCTGTAGGAAAAAAGAGCATCCTATCGCAAAAAGAATACACGTCTACCCGTGGGGCAGATAATAACTTTTCATACCTATTTGTTGATAATAA
Organism: Kriegella aquimaris; assembly: GCF_900103215.1. Lineage (GTDB taxonomy): Bacteria > Bacteroidota > Bacteroidia > Flavobacteriales > Flavobacteriaceae > Kriegella > Kriegella aquimaris. The sequence goes on along the minus strand of NZ_FNGV01000015.1, from coordinate 66,171 downwards.
AAAATTGCTGCGGCCCAAGAAAGTGAAGGTCTTTTTTGTTCCAAAAGATGCCGATTCCTATTATTTTTTTAAATATAAAAAAGATGCAGATATAGTGCGGAAAAAGCTCATATTAAATGAAGAGCGCATGCTTTTGATCGGCGATGACATCTTGGAAGCAGGGTGCGATGGCAGTGCAGATATGCTGTCTTATGGTACTATCGGTTTTTATGACGCTACCTCGGGTACCGACAAAATTATGAAGGGTGTGGCCTATGTTTTTACAGATTTTGAAAGTGTCAGAGATGAATTAACGCTTCTCAAAGGTCTTTTGGAAGCAACAGGAAAAACCGAATCGGAGATTGATGCTGAATTGATGGGGTATCTAAAAGAGAGCTATGGGTCTGATATTGAGTTGTCAGATTTCAGGAGGAATTAATTACAATGAACAGAAAACAAATCAAATTTTGCGCAATCAATACCTTGGGCGCTCTGCTGTTGTTTTTTGTGCTTCAAAAGAGTCATATTCTTCCGGGCGAAAACAGCAAACTTTTCTTTCTTGGGCCTTTGGTTAAGAATATATCAATATCTGGGACACCTGAAGGCTATAAAAAGGAATTTTTGATTATCAATACCAGCTATGATAGAATGTTGGTGCCACATTATGAAAACGTTTGGGGAGGTGCTGATTTCGAAGGTATACAAAGAGGTAATGTTGCTATTTTGGACAGGGAAAAACTGGCCCGATTCTTTGAACGTATTGAGCGTTTTCGCAATTATCGCTATATCGTTTGTAACGTGTTGTTCGATCAGCCTTCTGACTATGACAGAGATTTGCTTTCGTCGATGCAGAATGCTAAGAACATGGTTGTGGCGCAAGGAGAGGATATTAATAAAGTATTGTTAGACTTTAAAGGGCTTAATTTGGGTTTGGATGCCATTTATACGCCTGGGGGGTCGTTCAGCAAATATCGACTTTTTGAGAAATCGGGCGATACGGTTTTAAAATCTATGCCGCTTATAATGTACGAAGCTTTATATGACCAGAAGATAGATCCTGGGTTTTTCTTTAGCCGATTGAACGGCTCCCTAATATTCAACGATTTTACGCCTGAATACGAAGTAAAAAATGATGATATAGTCCGACCAATTGATCTCGGCGATATTTTATTGTTTGATGATGCCCATCTCGCCGAGCTCACAAAGGATAAAATTATCATTATCGGTGATTATTATAATAACCTCAAGAAAACAGTCTATGATGCAAAGACACCTTCACATTTGATATTATTGAATGCTTTTTTAGCCTTGGAGAAAGGGTACCCTAAAATTTCATTCTGGTTGGTGGTTAGTCTCTTGCTTATTTTTCTGTTTTTCTCCTTTTTGGTAATTACGAAGCAGAGTAAAGTGGAAAGCAAGGTATTTAAATATCCCCTGCTTGGTGGTCTTGTGGGCGGGGCAAGCTATGTTTTGGCCATGTCTTTTTTTTCGATATTAATCAATTCCATTTTCGACAGTAACTTTAATTTGGCCTACATGGGAATCTTCTTCTATTTGGAAAATATAGTCGTTAACCGCCATTTTCATTACCTGAGAATAAAAAGAAGACTAAATATAGGGCAGAATACGAGTAGAAGAAGAAAATCGACCAATTGAAAAAAGGCAGATAACAGAAAGGATTCGAGTTTGCCACAGACCATTGTACCAGAAGCAATTCCTTTGAATTACTTAGAAGATCTAAGCTTCCAATTCTATAGATTTTTTCTATAAAGAATCAAGATTGCTTACTAGTTTACACGTCACAAATAGTGACCCCTTGTTTTAAAGCTGCAATCTGGTCATCCCATGAAGGTACAAACTCTTGAGCAACATAACCTTTATAACCTGTTTTCAAGATAGCCTGCATGATTGCAGGGTAAAATAGCTCTTGCGTTTCATCTATTTCATGCCGCCCTGGGTTGCCTCCGGTATGGTAATGTCCAAAATATTGATTAAAGTCTTGAATATTGCGAATAATATCCCCTTCCATAATCTGCATATGGTAAATATCGTATAGAAGTTTAAAATTCTCAGATCCGATCTGTTTGCAAAGTTCAACGCCCCAGTCGCTCTTGTCACACATATAGTCGGGGTGGTTTACTTTAGAGTTCAGTAGTTCCATTTGAACCACAACGCCATGTTTTTCAGCAACTGGCATTATTTTTTTCAGTCCTTCGGCACAGTTTTTTAATCCTATTGCATCATCCATTCCATTACGGTTTCCGCTAAAGCATATCAGGTTGGTAAAACCGGCTTCCGCTACTTTCGGTATCATTTGGGTGTAATCGGCAATAAGTTCTTCATGCAAGCTAAGGTCGTTCCATCCTTTCTCAATCCCAAAACCGGCACCCCAACACATAGAGGAGTGGATACCATATTTTTTCATTAATGGCCAATCTTCAGGTCCGGTAAGATCCATGGCTTTAATGCCTAATTCATTTAGGTTCTTCAGAAAATCTTCCATTGGAATGTCTTTATAGCACCACCTGCAAACACTATGATTGATATTGTTTTTTAGCTTGTAGGTGTCGCTTTCGGCATTCGGCATTGCATTTCCATTTTTATAGGCTAGCACGCCAACTGAAGCTGCTGCCGATGTTCCAATAAATGTTCTTCTTTTCATGATATGATGAATAATCGGGATTAAAGATATATTTTTAAACCCACAAATGGAAATATCCCCGGACAAACGAAAGCTTCTTGAGTTGGCTTATTATAGAATGCCTTTTGGTAAATTTAAAGGCCGCTATTTGGTAGACCTTCCCGAACCCTATTTGATTTGGTTTAAGCAGAAAGGCTTTCCACAAGGTAAGTTGGGAAATTTATTAGAGGCGATGCTGGAGATAAAGATTAATGGTCTTGAGCCTTTGATATATAGAATTCAAAAAGATTTTCCGAAAGATTCCCTATAATTTCCTATTGCAATTTGTATCTTTGAGCCCCGTAACAAGGAAACTAAGATGCCAGATACAAAATACATTTTCGTTACGGGAGGAGTTACCTCATCTCTTGGGAAAGGAATCATTGCTGCCTCATTGGCCAAACTACTACAGGCTAGGGGTTATAAGACCACTATTCAAAAATTGGATCCCTATATCAACGTCGATCCGGGCACACTGAATCCGTACGAACACGGGGAATGTTATGTGACCAATGACGGAGCTGAAACCGATCTTGATTTAGGCCATTACGAGCGTTTCTTAAATGTAAGAACATCGCAGGCCAATAATGTTACTACCGGTAGAATTTATCAAAGCGTTATCGAAAAAGAACGCCGAGGTGAATTTTTGGGTAAAACAGTACAGGTTGTACCTCATATCACGAACGAGATAAAAGAACGCGTTCAGGTATTGGGTAAAAGTGGTGAGTATGATATCATCATTACTGAAATTGGTGGTACGGTCGGTGATATCGAGTCGTTACCCTATATTGAAGCGGTACGGCAGTTGCTTTGGGAATTGGGTGATAATAATGGTATTGTCATTCATCTTACCTTGGTCCCTTATCTTTCCGCGGCCGGGGAATTAAAAACAAAGCCTACTCAACATTCGGTGAAGACTTTGATGGAAAGTGGAATAAAGGCCGATATTTTGGTGTGCCGAACAGAACATGAGATATCAGATGAAATAAAGGATAAATTGGCCTTATTCTGTAATGTTAAGCGTGAAGCGGTCATACAGTCTATTGATGCTTCCACAATTTACGACGTTCCTATTTTGATGCAGCATGAAGGTTTGGATACGGTCACGCTTAAGAAATTGGCCTTGTCGGATGAAACCGCACCTGACCTGGAACAGTGGAAAGAGTTTCTAGAGCGACATAAGAATCCGAAACACGAAGTGACCATAGGCTTAGTGGGGAAATATGTGGAACTCCAAGATTCGTACAAATCGATATTGGAATCGTTTATTCATGCAGGTGCCGTAAATGAAGTTCGAGTCAATGTGAGATCCATACATTCCGAACATATATCCGACACGAATCTCACAACTAAAATGAAAGGTCTAGATGGTATTCTTGTAGCGCCGGGCTTTGGTGAGCGAGGTATCGAAGGTAAAGTCAAGGCTGTGCAATATGCCCGTGAAAACCGAATTCCGTTTTTGGGTATCTGTCTAGGGATGCAAATGGCAGTAATAGAATATGCCCGTAATGTGTTGAAATTGACCGATGCCAATTCTACCGAAATGGATGGAGGTACTACTGACCCGGTCATTAACCTTATGGAAGAACAAAAGAGTATTGTGAATAAAGGGGGCACCATGCGCTTAGGGGCCTGGGATTGTGAATTGTTGGAGGGTAGTTTGGTACAGGAAGTATATAACGGTGCTTCTGAAATCTCTGAAAGACACCGTCACCGTTACGAATATAACAATGCCTATAAAGAACAATTGGAAAGTGCGGGCCTTATTTCTTCCGGAATAAACTCAAAAACCGGACTTGTAGAAGTAGTGGAGGTTCCTGAACATCCATGGTTTATCGGTGTGCAATATCACCCTGAATATCGAAGTACGGTAGCCAATCCGCATCCCCTTTTTGTAGGATTTGTAAAAGCAGCTTTACAACATAAAAAACAACAAATGAATGCCAGTTTGGCATAATATTTAGAATTGGACATATATTTGCTTGGCTGAAGGTACAGAAACTCTAAAATGCCGATTGCCCGATGGTTATAATATGGAATGGGGAGCTAAATGAGCGGGAACCTGTGTTCAAACAAATGTAAATTGATTTAGATAGATGGAAGAAAAGAAGGTTGATATAAATTCGATAATTGGATTTGTTCTGATTTTTGGGATACTTATTTTTATGTTTTACCAAAATAGACCTACTCCTGAGGAGTTGGAGGCTCAAAAGGCAAAACAAGAACAAGTAGATGCCCAGACGAGTAATAATGATGAGGTAGATGCGACCATTACTGCGCCTGCGCAGATAAATCTACAAGATTCTACCGCTGTAGAGCAATATAGAAGTTCTATTGGAGCTTTTGGGTATACCGCACCGTCAAATGCAAGTACTTCTTTAGAAAATGACCTTGTTCATTTAACCATTAGTAATAAAGGGGGCTATATTACCGAAGCCCGAATGAAACAATTTCATACCTATGACTCCATACCGGTATATTTGGTAAAAGATGGTAATGCTTCTTTCGGCCTTCGTTTCTCCACGTCAGATAACCGAGTATTGAACACTAAAGACTTGTTCTTTGAACCCTCACTCTCAATAAGTGGCGAAAATCAAGTGCTTTCCTTAAAGGCCAAGGTGTCGGCAAGTGAGTTCCTCGAGTTTCGATATGAAATCAAGCCCTCCGATTACCTGATCGATTTTACTATTCGTTCCCAAGGACTTAGTAGGGTCATCAACGGCAACCAGCCCATAAATTTGGAATGGAATTTAAAAGGAATCCGACACAGTAAAAGTGTGGAGTATGAAAACCGTTATACAGAAATGATGTATAACTTCGAGGACGGTAAAATCGATTACCTATCTGCCGCTAGTGATGATAATGAGACAGAGGAAGATGTGAAATGGCTTTCCTTTAAGCAGCATTTTTTTACGTCTATTTTGGCAACCAAGAAAAACTTCAAGACGGCGGATTTAGAATCTAAAAACCTAGTTGAAGAAGAGAGTGAAGCGGTACGATTTACCAAAGATTTTGGAGTGTCGATTCCCTTGACTTTAGAAGGTGGTGAAATTACTGAGAATTTAAATTGGTACTACGGTCCTACCGATGTTGCTGTTTTAAGCAAATATGAAGAGTATGGCTTAGACGATACAATTTATTTCGGATGGGGTATTTTTGGTTGGATTAACCGTTACGTGTTTACACCATTCTATTCCTTTTTGAGTTCGTTTTTACCTTTCGGTATTGCAATTGTAGTGATGACTATTTTGGTACGATTGGCTATGTCGCCGGTTACCTATAAATCGTATCTCTCACAAGCGAAAATGAAAGTGCTTAAACCCGAAATTACAGAATTGGGCGAAAAGTATAAAGATAACGCCATGAAAAAGCAACAAGAGACCATGAAACTCTATGGTAAGGCTGGCGTAAGCCCTATGAGTGGGTGTGTTCCCGCTTTGTTGCAAATGCCCATTTTTTACGCATTGTTTATGTTTTTTCCGACATCTTTCGCACTTCGGCAAAAACCATTTTTGTGGGCCGATGACCTTTCATCTTACGATGCGATAGCCCAATTGCCTTTTAGTATTCCATTTTACGGAGACCATGTAAGTTTATTTCCTATTTTGGCTTCAATTGCTATTTTCTTCTATATGACGATGACGACAGGGCAAAACATGCCAACCCAACCTGGTATGCCCAACATGAAATTCATAATGTATTTGATGCCTTTTATGATGTTGTTTTTCTTTAACAACTATGCGAGTGGTTTGAGTTTGTATTATTTTGTTTCTAACTTGATTACCATTGGTATCATGCTTGTCATAAAGAACTTTATTCTCGACAACGATAAAATTCATGCTCAAATTCAGGAAAACAAGAAAAAACCCAAAAAGGAAAATAAGTTTCAGAAGAAGATGCGTGAAATGATGGAACAAGCGGAACAACAGAAAAAAACAGGGAAGTAATTCTAGAATGTAGTAGTTTTCTTTTTGAGGGAGAACAAGTACCGAAGCTTTTTGACCTATTTTTTCAAATGATATTATTAAAAATTAAAGCCCCGACATTTATGTTGGGGCTTTTAGCATTATTAGGTTTAATTTGGTAAGATTTGGGACTGCAAATATGAGGGATAATCGATACTTTGAAAAAACTTAGTTGTCAATGGTCGATTTTTGTATGTTAATTCTTGATTAAGCGCTCGTTTTGATTTAATTCTGAAGGCACTATTTTTATTTCTTGGAATAGATAACAAAAAAGCCTCCATTTTATAGGAGGCTTCGAGCACTGTTAGGTTTAATTTGGTAAGATTTGGGACTGCAAATATGGGGGATAATCCATCCTTTGAAAAAACTTAGTTGTCAAGTGTCCATATTTGTATGGCAAACCCTAGTATTATGATAAAACTTAAAAAGTGCTGCTGTGTATGACGGGAAAGATGAGAATAAAAAAAAGCCCCAACATATTTGTTGGGACTTTCTGCCTTGTATGAATTAGTTTGGTAAGATTTGGGACTACAAATATGAGTGATAATCCATCCTTTAAAAAAACTTAGTTGTCAAGTGTCCATATTTGTATGGCAAACCATAGTATTATGATAAAACTTAAAAAGTGTTGCTGTGTATGACGGGAAAGGTGAGAATAAAAAAAGCCCCAACATATTTGTTGGGACTTTCAGCATTGTTAGTGTTAGTTTGGTAAGATTTGGGACTACGAAGATGGGGCAGATTTCATCCTTTAAAAAAACTTAGTTGTAAAGTATCTTTTTTTGTATGCTAAGCTGTGCTATTTTGATGTAAGGGTATTGATGACAGAATTCTAGTAGCTTTTTTAGTGTCTTTAGGAACCGCTCATTTCATTTGGCGCACAATCTAAAACTTTTATAATATAATTTTGGTCTGGGAAATTCCCTGTGTTTTCTGAAATCAATGGAAAACCCATAAAAAAACTCCACCTTGCGCTTCCAGTGCACGAAAGCTTGGCAAGATGGAGTATCAACAACCCATTTGTAAAGTCATGTGGTGTTACAAACTCTTAGTGTCCCAGTAGGTCTAAAACCTCTTGTGGAAGCAAGACCTTGTCTATTACTTGGGCCACACCGTTTTTAGCGATTTGGTCAGCAAGTATGACTTCGGCATTTACATCAGTGGCATCATCTATAAATACACCACCATGCAAGTTGATAACTACATTTTCTCCCTGAACGGTTGCGATTTCCTGCCCGTCGCTTAGGTCGGTAGATAGCGCGGAGGCTCCAACTACATGATACGTTAGAATTTTGGCCAATAATTCTTTTTCCGCGTCGGTATCAAAATCGGCCAAGCTCGTGTATTCATCACCTAAGTCATCTAAAAGAGAGGCAAAGGCGGCATTGGTAGGAGCAAACACCGTGAATGGGCCATCTCCACTAAGCGTTGAAACTAAGTCGGCATCTGCCTGTATGAGTGCATCTACTAAAAGGCTAAGATCATCAACCGATTGTGCCAACTCGACTATGTTTGGTTTTAAGGCGTCCAATACTTCTTGAGGAAGCAAAACCTTATCAATAACATGCACAACGCCATTGCTGGCCATTTGATCGGCAAGGATAACTTGAGCATTATCATCACTGGCATCATTTATAAATACACCATTATCAAGGCTAATGACTATATTTTCGCCCTGAACCGTTGCAATCTCCTGACCTTCACTTAAGTCGGTAGAAAGCGCTGCGGCTCCCACAACGTGGTAGGTAAGAATTTTTGCTAAAAGCTCTTTTTCGTCTTCCGTATCGAAATCGGCCAAGCTATTATAATCATCACCTAAATCATCTAAAAGAGAGGCAAAGGCGGCATTGGTAGGAGCAAAAACGGTGAATGGACCATCTCCACTTAGAGTTGCTACTAAATCGGCATCTGCTTGCACCAAGGCATCGACCAACAAACTCAAGTCATCAGTGGCCGTTGCAAGTTGGGGAATATTCTGGGTATTTAACTCGGTTACAAAATCAATAGCTGACTGCGGAAGCAACACTTTATCAATAAGGTGTACAACTCCATTGGAAGCTGTAATATCAGCACCGGTTATGTTGGCATTAGCATCGGACGCGTCTCCCAAGACAAATGTGTTTCCTGAGGCTATAACTTCAATGCTGTTGGCATTTAATGCCGTAGCAACATTTCCTTCGGCTAAATCAGCGGCCATCACTTGAGTGGTAATTACATGGTATAGAAGAATATCCCGCAGAAGATTTTTCTCAGCTTCCTCATCAAAATCAGAAAGACTGTTGTAGTTGTCACCAAGGGCATCCAATAAATCGCCAAATGCATCATTTGAGGGCGCAAATACCGTAAACGGGCCATTCCCGCCTAAGGTTTCTACCAAGCCCGCATCTGCCTGTTGTAGTGCAGCTACTAAATTACTCAGTCCGCTTTCGCCCTGAGCCAGTACAACAATGTTCAAATTGGTTTCCTGTTCCATAACTGCATCATCATCATCGTTACTACATGATATGGTTAGCGAGAGCACGAGCGCTACAAATAAAATTTTAGTTGTTAAGTAAATCCTTTTCATAATAGTAGTTGTTAAATTAATAATGTTTAATGTTTTTCAATAATGTTTAAACAAACCTAATAGATAAAAATGGAAACAAAGAATATTTAACTTTTGTTTATATTTTTTAATAAAATATTAAACAAAAATTGTTCGCAATGAACTGCCTGTATCATAAATAGAATTTTTTACAGCTGTAATGAGCCTATTTTCGAATGGGTAGTTGGGCTCGTAGTGACTCTTAAATGAATCCTAAAAGAATTCTATTGATCTCAAATGAATTACATTTTCGTATTTTTGCACTTTAATATCAAGTGATGAAAAAAGTAGTTGTCGGGCTTTCGGGAGGTGTAGATTCTAGTGTTGCAGCATATTTGTTGCAAGAACAGGGGTACGAGGTTATCGGACTTTTTATGAAAAATTGGCATGACGATTCGGTAACTATTTCAGAAGAATGTCCTTGGTTGGAAGATAGTAATGATGCTCTGATTGTTGCAGAAAGATTGGGAATTCCATTTCAGACAATAGATTTGAGCGTTGAATACAAAGAACGTATCGTCGATTATATGTTCGATGAATACGAAAAAGGTCGTACGCCAAACCCTGATGTACTTTGTAACCGTGAAATCAAATTCGACGTTTTCCTGAAAATAGCTTTGCAGTTGGGAGCAGACTATGTAGCTACCGGTCATTATTGTCGTAAGGGAACGCTTCAAAATGTCAACGGTTCGGAAACTCATCGCTTATTGGCGGGAGAAGATGGAAATAAAGACCAGTCTTATTTTCTTTGCCAATTATCGCAAGAACAGTTATCGCGAACTTTATTTCCTATAGGCGAATTGACCAAACCTGAGGTGCGTCAGATAGCCGCTGACAAAGGTCTGATTACTGCCGGAAAAAAAGATTCACAAGGACTGTGCTTTATTGGTAAGGTAAGATTGCCCGATTTTTTACAACAAAAATTAAAACCAAAAAAAGGAGTCATCGTTGAAGTACCTTCCGATGTTTCGCAATACAATAGGTCACATCCGGCGTTTGCCACGCTACAGGAAGAATTAGCCTATAGATCGGAAAAACCGAAATACCATATCGAAGATGGCAAGGTGGTCGGTGAGCATCAAGGCGCACACTATTTTACCAAAGGCCAGCGCAAAGGTTTAGATGTAGGGGGTACCAAAGAACCGTTATTCGTTATCGAAACCGATGTAATCGAAAATGTAATTTATACCGGTCAAGGCAAGGGCCACCCGGGACTCTATAGGAATACCTTGTTCGTAAGCAATGAGGAATTACATTGGGTACGACCTGACTTGGCATTGCAGTTGGATGGAAAAATGGAGGTGATGGCCCGAATTCGCTATCGCCAACCGCTACAAAAAGCTACCTTATATAAGGTTGATGCTGGACTATATGTGGATTTTGAAGAAAAACAGTCGGCAATTACCGAGGGGCAGTTCGTCGCTTGGTACTTAGCGGATGAACTGATTGGATCTGGGGTTATTTCTTAAATGTACCTCTAAACTTTGTTGATAGGCTTTTACGATATATTTTCTAATATATTTTTGTGCAAAATAGAATTATAAAACTTTTTGGTATTGAATATCCCATTATTCAAGCGGGTATGGTCTGGGCCAGCGGTTGGCGTTTGGCTTCAGCTGTTTCCAATGCGGGTGGTCTTGGCTTGATAGGTGCTGGAAGTATGCACCCCGATATACTTCAAGAGCATATCATTAAATGTCAAAAATCCACAGATAAGCCTTTTGGGGTAAACGTACCTATGTTGTACCCTGAAATCGAAAAGATTATGTCGATTATTGTGGACTCCGGAGTAAAAATTGTATTTACTTCTGCGGGAAACCCGAAAACTTGGACATCTTATCTGAAAGAAAAGGGAATTACCGTTGTGCATGTGGTCAGTAGCGTGAAGTTTGCTTTAAAAGCGCAAGAAGCTGGGGTAGATGCCGTTGTAGCCGAAGGTTTTGAGGCTGGAGGGCATAATGGTAGGGATGAGACGACTACTTTGGTTTTGGTTCCGGCCGTAAGGGAAAAAATAAATATTCCGTTAATAGCTGCAGGCGGTATCGCCACTGGCCGGACCATGCTGGCCGTTATGGTGTTGGGTGCTGATGGAGTGCAGGTAGGCAGTCGGTTTGTAGCAAGTGAAGAGGCTTCTTCTCACCAATCTTTCAAGCAAAAAGTGGTAGCATCTGATGAAGGCGATACCCAATTAACATTAAAGGAATTAACCCCCGTTCGTTTGTTGAAGAATGCATTTTATAAGGAAGTTCAACAGGCCTATAGTAAAGGTGCGACGGTAGAGGAACTCAAAACATTACTAGGTAAAGGCAGAGCTAAACGGGGCATGTTCGAGGGGGATCTTGAAACAGGTGAATTAGAAATTGGCCAAGTAGCCGCCCTGATCCATGAAATTAAACCGGCAGCACAAATTGTAGCTGAATTGATGGGGGAGTTTGAACGCGCTAAAAACGAAATAGCTACATGGTAAACTGATTATGATAAAGTGAGTTTTTATCACTAAAAATTAAAGTTTTGCGAAAATCTATCCGAATTAAGAAATCGCTCCTTAAATCCATTTGAAAATCTAGAAAATGCCTTAGAGGTTACTTATATTTACCCCGATTTAAAATAATAAAAAAATAAAGAAATTAAAATGAAGAGAGGAACGATTAAATTTTTAGGAATGCTGGGCCTTTTGCTCGCAACAATAAATACATCACTTTATGCCTTGGAAGTTAACCCGTTGGAAGGGCAATGGGATATGGTAGTAATGAAAGATGGTAAAGAACTTCCTTCATGGTTAGAAATTCGTCATTCGGGTACGAGTACACTTGTAGGCCGATTTGTTTATGCTATGGGTAGTGCGCGACCCATTGCCGAAATAAAGGCGACCGATGGAAAATTTAGTTTTGCAATACCTCCACAATGGGAATCAGGAGATGGCAATATGATATTCGAAGGAGAATTGGTGGGCGATGGTTTAGAAGGAACAATGGTCTATACCGATGGAAAATCATACCAATGGAAAGCAACGAGAGCACCAAAACTCAGCTACGTTGAGAATCCGGTATGGGGCAAACCGATAAAGCTTTTCAATGGTAAAAACCTTGAAGGATGGAAAGCCATGGGTGCAGAAAACCAATGGGTAGTAGAATCAGGAGTTTTAAAAAGTGCTAAATCCGGTGCCAATCTTGTGTCAGAGAAACAATTTACCGATTTCAAACTGCATATAGAGTTCCGTATACCTAAAGGAAGTAACAGTGGCGTTTACCTTCGCGGACGGTATGAGGTGCAGGTAATCGACAGTAAGGGTGAAGAACCTTCCGATATTTTGTTCGGTGGGGTATACGGCTTTCTGACGCCTAATCAAATGGCTGCTAAAGCTGCAGGCGAATGGCAGTCATATGATATTACACTTATCGGTCGAAGGGTGACAATAGTCGCCAATGGCAAGACTATTATAAATGATCAAATAATTCCTGGGATTACAGGAGGAGCCTTAGACAGCAAAGAAGGTGAGCCGGGTCCTTTTTATATTCAGGGAGATCACGGTCCTGTTGAGTATCGCAATATCGTGGTTACCACTATGAGTAATTAAAAGAATTAATCTGTAAAACGATAAATATTCTTTGCAGGTTATTAATGGGTTGCTTGATGTTTCTCCTGAGTGGGGCAACTTTTTAAGCAACCCACTTTTATTATGATTTGGGAGTGATTTCTTGAAAATGGATGATGTAGTTGGTTCCCTCTTTTAAAGTATCTCGTACAATATTTCCACGAAGTTGACGCGTTAGTTTTTGAATCAAAGTTAGCCCTAATGATCTTCTTTTTGCTTTCATTTCGGTAATTGGGAATCCTATTCCGTTATCTCCGATTTCCATTAGAAAATTCTGATGGTTCAATTTTCTGAGACAAATTGTAATGGAGCCACTGTTATTTTTAAAGGCATATTTGAGTGAATTGGTGACGATCTCATTAATTATAAGACCTAATGGTATTGCAGTATCAATATTTAAATACACCTGCTTAATATTTAGGTGGATGTCGATTTCATTCTCCTGGTCTTTCATTGAGCAAATTAGCCCAGTAATAAGCTTGTGTATGTATGCCTCGTAATCTATACGTTCTAAATCATCTGTTTTGTACAACATTTCATGTGAAAGGGCCATTGAGTTGATCCTATTCTTGAGGTCTTTAAATAGATTTTGAATTTTTTGTTCTTTAATCCCAATGGATTGCAGTGCAAGCAGGCTTGTGACGACCTGTAAATTATTCTTTATCCTGTGGTGAATTTCTTTTAAAAGCGTCTCAATAGACATGCGATGTTGCTCAATATCTTCGATATGATTACGACTTTGCTGGGTAAATGTGGAGAACAAAACGAATATTATGGTGAACAACATAAGATTGTGGACGATTCGAGCCCAAAAAATAGCATCGGGAGCAATTTCAACTAGAGGGGGGCTATGAACGAAATGCCATTCAAGGTATATCCATATTAGCGCTGGGGTTGCGACTAAAATCCATTTCCAGATACCTATTTCTTTGTCAAACAATAGTAGTGGACCCGCCACTGTGCTAATTAGGAAAAACTGGATATGTAGTTCAGGTCCGAAGACTAGTACTTGGCTTAATAAGATTACATATGCCGAACATATTGAAAATACCCGGGAGGCAATGGTCATTTCGTACTTATTCAAAAGTGGGGAAATAATACTTGCAAAGGAAACCATTAAGAACAATACAATTGTTACTTTCGGAAAACTCAATAAGAGCGCTACAACCAGCTGTACTATGGAAAGCGCAAATAGAAAAATTGAAATTTGATTTACTATTCGAACTCTTTTTGAGGTATGCTCATCAAGTTGGGATGTAACCCCCAAATTAATGATATTGGTGAGTATTTTCATTGTTCTAAAATTTCAACCTTTTCAATAGGTGTATGCTATTATAAGCCTTAATGCACGACCTGTATGTTGATAAGGTTCTAAAATTCGATACTAATAGTGTTCTACGACTAGTTTGCTCTACGCCCCTCGGAGTCAATAAGCAAGTTATTAAATCTAAAGAACAAGATTAATGTAATATTTTTCTGTCTTATATCAAACTAAAATCTTAACTATAGCTTTTGGAGTATGCTGGACAAATTTCTAAAGTTTTTAGAAATTTGATTTAAGATTTACTTAATGTATTGTATAGTAGTTGTTTGTGAAATATTATACGGCTGATTTATCCCAGCATATTTTATAGAAATGAAATAAGGATGTAGGATGGATTTTATCAGGTGCGCTACTCTTCTTGAAGTCGTGAAATGATTTTTCCTACGTTTTTTTCCTCAAGGCGACCAATAGTTTTAAGTGCAAAACCAATAACTCTCGATTTGGGCGATTTTATATGTTCGGCAAGTTTTAGTACGAGTTTATCAATGCCCGAAATTGCATCCTTATGTTGATTTACCCCAAGACTCCACAACAAATTTGCGCTGTTCCATGACTGTTCACGGGCTTTGCGCATGCTAAAATCTATGATTTTTTCGTCAGTGTTTTTCCCCGCAACATCTAGCAGAAACATTAGGGGAGATACCCTACTCAGTCGGTCTTGCATTTCGTTGGTAATGTTGAATAGAATATCGTTCACTTTGGTAAAATCGTTTTCGATGTCGGTCAACTCTTGGTTTGTCATTGAAGTGCTAGTTGCGATGGCCAAATCGAGATTGATATGGGTATTGATACCCATCATAATATGCTGCAAAATAGTCAAGGGTTCATCTTTGGCCATAAAGGCATATTCCCAAGATTTACTGGCGGGCTTGCCACCATGGTAATTCCGGTAGGCCTCTAGATAAAGGTTGGCGAATTCAACATCCATTCGTTCCAAGCGCTCGTTGTCCTCAAAATTTTGGCGTTGAATTTCAGCCTGTATTTCGGCGGTGGTACGTCGATAGATATATGCGAAGAGACCGAGGCGGTTGTTGGTTACAATACAATGCTCAATAATTTCATCTAACTGATCAAGAACTTCCTGTATGGTTTTTGCTCGCATGCGTGGGTATGTTCGGTTGGTCTTCTCTTTATTAAAGTACTAAAATAGGGAAAGATAGGCTAAAATGGAGGAGGGGGCTATCTCAATTATTAAATCTCGGGTATCACTTACGATTTTGGCATGATTTCTTGAAAAGTGATACTATAATTGGTTCCTTTTTTCGAGGTGTCTTTTTTAAGGGTTCCTCTAAGTTGCATGGTCAATTTTTGAACCAAGGTCAATCCTAATGAACTCTTTTTTCCTTTCTTTGAAACATCGGTAAAACCAACACCGTTATCCCCGATTTCCATGAGGAAATTTTCATCGGTCAATTTTTTAATAGTAATGGTTATAATGCCCTTGTTGTCTTCGAAGGCATATTTAAGTGAATTGGTTACCAATTCGTTAATTATAAGTCCTAAAGGTATTGAGGTGTCAATATTCAAAAATATCTGGTTTATGTTCAATTGAACATCTATTTCATTTTCCTGTTCTTTCATTGAACTGATCAGTCCGTTAACAAGTTTTCGAATATAGGCTTCATAATCAATGCGCTCTAGATCATCTGTTTGATATAGCATTTCATGGGATAGGGCCATCGAGATTACCCTATTCTGAAGTCCTGAGAATAAATTCTTGATTTTTTCCTCTTTGATTCCCATAGATTGCAGTGCTAAGAGACTGGTAATAACCTGTAAATTATTCTTCACCCGATGGTGAATCTCTTTTAACAATATTTCTATAGCCAGGCGTTGCTCCTCAATATTTTTTATTTGCTTGTTACTTTGTTCGCTGAAGGTATAAAACATAAACAGTATTACGGCGACTAATAACAAATCATTCGTCATTCGGGGCCAGTATAGCGAATTTGGATCAATGGCTATCAAGGGGGCTTTATGGATGAAATGCCATTCAAGGTATAGCCAAAGGGGAAACATAAGAAAGACCAAAACCCATTTAAATACGCCTATTTCTCCATTAAACAAGAAAAGGGGCGCGCCAACACAGGCTATTAAAAAGTAATGAATGTGGAGTTCGGGGCCATATACAATGGACTGTACAAACAGTATTCCGTAGGTGCAACATAGTAGTACGATTCGTGAGGCAATCGTTTTTCCCATGTTATTGAGTACAAGGGGTAATAGAATAATCAAAGTAACCGGGATAAATAGTATTATGGCGATTCTCGGAAAGTCAGAAACTATAGCCGTTGCTAACATGAAAGTGGAAAGGGTAAGTATGAACAGAGAAATCTGATTGACTATTCTGACTTTTTTTATGGTATCTTCATTGACAAGCTTAGAGACTCCTAAATTGGTAAGTTTGGTGAATACGTTCATGCATGTTGCTATTTAAACCTTGTTTAGTATTCAGGCAGATATCGATTTTTAAAATCAATGAATTCAACTGGTGGCAGACAAGGTTTGGCTATTCCGCATTTAAGATACTTCACTTTTAAAATTTTTTGATACAAAAGGGTTGAAAATTAAATCAATAAACGTGCTGAGGGCCCAAATATTTGATTTAGGGCTTATTATCATTAAACTTTGACGTTCGTTACAGTGTTTTGAGAACATATTGATTTGGTTAAGGTGACCAGTCATAATGAGAACTAATTAACCTAAAGTTATTGATTATTCATGGCCATAACTGTGCTGATAGTCACCAAGAGTTGCCCCACATGACGCTGGCTATGTTCGGCAGCATGAAACAAGAGACCTATCAAGGTAGTCGGTAACTGTTTTCGTCCAACTGTACGTGCTTGGGTAAAATCAACATTGGCAAGAGTTTTGAAGTAGGTAAGGGCTTCGTTCACTTTATTTTCAAAAAGATCGATAAGTTCATCAATGGTCGTCTTTGTTTCTCCATTCCCTTCATTGCGTAATGTTTGTAATTGAATTTCCGAGAGATTCGAACCTTGGGCGTAGGTCAGTAATCTATCTAAAACACCAGTCAGGTGTTGTAGGTGAAAACCTACCGAGGCTCGGCCTGCTGGCCGTTCCCATAGTAATGTTTCAGGGAAGTTTTTGGTATATCGTTTTACCTCTTCTTGCGACTGTATTAAAGCATGTGCCGCAGGTTGTAACAATGCTGGAATATTATTTATCGGTCCGCGAAGCCATGCTTCCGGTCGATTGGCTTTTGTAATTGTAGTCATTATCTTTCTTTTTGCAAATTTCACGAAATTGATAGTCTAAAACAAATGGAGGCTCCATGTTTTACGGGAGTTGACTTTTAGAATACCGTTGACCTGAGTACCAAGTAAACGATAATAATAAGCCATGCAAAATAGCATGCCCCATAGATAATCGTAAGCCCGGTATCGTGTTGAATTTTAATCAACTTTAGTTTTGGAGGATAATAGTTATTTGGCGTTCGCCTGCCAATAAAAACGCCATTATCTATACCCCATTCTTCTTCGATTTTTCTTCCCCTGCTAATCAGTTGATCATGCAATTCGGTATTTCGCTTGTCGTAAATGCGTATGCCATAGGTAAAAATCAGCCCCAAAAAACAGACCATTAATTTACCATATAAATGCATGTCGGAAGTAATGGTATTTATAATAACAGCAATTGAAACGGTAGGAAGAAAGCCCAATAACTTAAAACGAACGCCAACCAGTTGACGCCAAGTATTGCACACTTCTTTATAAAGTATTTCGAGACGCTCATTATTTTCTTCCAAAGCCGTGCTTAAAGGTGTAGTTCTGTAATTATTGCCCTCTCTATAATCTTTTATTTTTAGCCATTTTTCATTTTTGTCACAATACTCAAGATACCAAGCATATATTTTTTTGTCTTTGGTACCGTGTAAAACCCAAGCACTTCTCCTCTTTTTTTCTAGTTTTTTATAGACGTTTTTCGATGAGTTTTCTTTAGATAGTTTTTCTAGGGAAGGCTTTTCCAAATTGTTGCTATTCTCCAGATTTGCCGCTTGTAGTTTAGCCAGTATTACTTCCGGATTTTCTCCCATATCTTCTTTTTGAAGTAAATCATTTAGAAGTTTGAGAGTTTTTTTCATAGCCTTCAATTATAGCGCATATTCCCTTTTAAAAAGTAAATACGATTGAAATTGATTCTTCACTAAGGGATAATAATAAATAATGGGGGAAAGGAAACTCTAGAGGGAGACTTCTACTAAGATAATGAATTTTCTAAAAAGGTGAATTAGGAAGTGCCGAAAATAAGAATTCATTATCAATTGCACGAGATCTTATCCTCATATCAAATGTGTATTTAGCACACTGGACTTTGTTGACCATTACCTGCTTTCGTACAAAAGGAAAATCGATGAATGCGCTTTACACTTATCCGTGGAGTGCGAAGAAAGCGCTATATTAAATAATTCGCTTTAGCAGATTTTCTAATTCCTTAATAATAATATCGTCTGGCCTTAAAGTATTATAATTTAACTGACCGGCGACAATTCACTGATGATAACCTCTATAATGGCACCTTCGGTATTTTTTCTATGGGCCGCGATATGGGCACTGGCATTATGGTTTAACCATAGCTCACGACTTTCCCAATTCTCGTAAAAGAAAAAGCGATCAAGGTTTTCGTTGTCTTGGTGCAGATCGTAATTAAGGCAACCTTCTTCTTGAAGTGTGGGTGGTATCAACTTAAGTAATGCTTGTTTAACAAACTCCCGTTTCTCGGTTTTGGCTAGAATACTTGCGGTAATGGTTAATTGCTGGTTGCTCATGGGTAATAGTTGTATTTATTTTTTGCTACGTAAAGATAGTAATCCTATTAATACTTTTTCTAAGCTATATGAGGTTGGGATGGGTCGGTTACTTTTAGTTTGATTTGTACCAATCCAAATACAAAAGCCCTCACCTGTTATCTATTACAAAATCTTACCATCATCCAAAGTCAGCCTTTCCTCTTCCATTAGAATGGTTTTTACGGATTTCTTACTTTCATTCCAGGAGACTGGTAGTACCAGTGAATAAATAATTCCGAAAAAATGACGCAGTTAGGTATGATTCAAATATTGAGATGATTTGATAAAGCTATGATAGCAGTTTTATATATAGCTTATACACTTCGGCCACCTATCTTCCGGAAATATACAATGGTTAATCACACTACCTATCACAACACCGATGTCGTTATCTCAATATCGGCGTGTTTCCAAGCGGTATCGAATTCTTTTTTAATGGCCCTGGCCTCCTCCATTTTTTGCTGTGCCATTAAGCTTTTATACAGACCCATTAAAGACCAGCCATTTTGGCGAAGTCGATCCAAATCTTCTTTAAATACTTTTTCGGCCTCCGCATATTTTTTAGCCTTTAATAGAACGGCTCCCAAAGTTTGTCTTGCGGGAATGTGCCAGGCAGCTGGTTCACTATAGATCAATTGGTCTTCAAAGGTAACCGCTTTCCGCAGCAGCTCGATGGAATTGTTCAGGTTACCCTCCGAGGCTGATAGCTCTCCTTCTAACACTGCATGGGCCACTTTGGCAATGCTCGAACTGGGGTTGGTATAGTTGGCAACCAGATTTTCGAGTTCCGGATCGTTTTTCATAGTATTGATAGCTTCCAATTCTTCCTTGGCTTCTTTTATATTATTTTTTCGCAGAAAAGCGATGCCCCGTGCGTAGTGTCGAATGAGCTTTAGGTGTTTATAGTCATCGCCTTGGTAGGGTATAGTCAAAATCTCGTTCCATTTTCCAAATCGCGTATAGGCCAGTAGGGGAGTCGAAGCAAAATCTTGTAAAAAAGGAAGAGTTTTTAATTCGCCAATAGGTACTTTCTCCGCTGTTTTTTTCGCGGCGTCGATGGCCGTTTGACTACTGCCCATCAAACTGGAGGCCGACCAAAGAAAATGTAGGTTGTGCGGGTAGTACCCCAATGGATACATACCCTGGGAATAACATTGTGAAATGTAGTCCTCATCGGCCAAAATAGCGGCTTCATTGGCCTTAACGGCATCTTGATACCGGCCAACCCGAATGTAGATATGAGAGGGCATATGTACGATATGGCCTGCGGCGGGCATCAGCGAACCCAATTTGTCGGCACTAGGTACGGCAAGGTCGGGTTTGGGGAGTTCTACCATATGAATATAATAATGATGTGCCCCAGGGTGATCGGGATTAATCTGCATGGCCTTCTCCAAAGCAGCCTTTCCCTTTAAGGTGTTTGGGGCCGGATTGCCCTCGTTGTCCCAGTAGTTCCATGGCATGGTATTCATTACCGATGCAGCAAAGAGCGTCTGCACATCGGCATCTTCTGGAAATTTTTGGAGTACAGTGGCCATGGCTTCCATGTAGGCGATGTTCAGCGAGGCGATATCGGTCGTCAAATCTTCATTGTATCGGGACTCTAAGGCGGTAATTAGTGCTTGCTCTTTTGGGGTCGCATTGGTGGCGGATTTTTTTGCTTTGACTAGGGCTTCGTTAGCCTTTTGCTTTCGTTCATCATCAGGCATAGGGTCATTGATATTGGGCCCAAGAGCATAGGCCTGCCCCCAAAAGGTCATGGCCGCATTGGGATCTAGGCGCGAAGCTTCCATAAAGGAACGGTGTGCCTCGGCATGGTTAAAGGCATAAGTGAGTTTCAACCCTTGGTTAAAAAATACCTGGGCTTTGTCCACGTCCGTGGTGATGGGGAAGTAGAGATTTCCTAAATTTTCGAATAAGGGAGAAATCTGTTGAGTCGTATCAATATTGCTCAACAAAAATTTGGCAATTGTGCACGACATCGAATTCATCCCGGCCTTTTGCACCGAAATCGAATCGGATTCCGTTTCACGGGAGGTAAAATAAACTATAGATAGCAGCACTAAAGCTACGACAACAAGGGTTGGTTTTGTTTTCATGATGATAACATTAAGTTGTTTTTTGTTAACAGGGTACAATATGCACTGCTGCGCATTGAAAATTTTAAATGATTAAGGGGGAATTTATGGGGGAAGTAAATAAAAGTCCTTTTCTATATATCTAAAAATACTGAATTTCAGTTAGATAGACAAAAAAGTAGGGGTAGGGATTCTTAGCGTTTTTGGAGTCGTCAAGTTGCTTTATTTCAGTTTTTCAAGGTGTTGAAGCTGAAAACCGTAGTCATATACTCATAAGAATGAGGTCATGGAGTGGACTAAGTTCCGCCCCATTCTTGCTTTTGCCAAGTGTATGCTTTGACTGCACTTCAATTGCCTTCCCGAATTCATCGTTCAGGCGGGTACATAGGGTGACAGAGGGAATGTGTATTATAGAACGGGAGTTAAAACAATATTTCTATAGGCAACATTACCATGATCACCCTGTAGATAAATAGGTCCTGGAGCAAAGACATCAGAGCTTATAGCACCACCGGTGGGTCCATCAACGGGTTGGTTATCAATAATTTTTTTACCATTAAAAATGACGGTAACATGACGGTCAACCAATGTAATATCTAGCGTCTGCCATTCACCGGCCGGTTTCTCGGCGGCTTCACTGGGGGTGATTCTGCTGTAAAGTGCGCCCATGTTATGTGAGTCTAACGGTTGTCCGTACGAATCGACAACTTGTATTTCGTAAAGTCCGCGAAGGTAGACCCCGCTGTTGTTTCCTTTGGGTACGTTAACTTCCAGTTTAAGGTTGAAATCTTTAAATTCTTGTTCCGTTCTTATATTTCCATAAGAGATATGATGTCCGTCTTTGGGTTGTACGGGATTATTGATCAATTGGCCATTTTCTACCTTAAAGCCATTTGCTTTTTTTGGGTCAATGGGGCGCCAACCGCTGAGGTCTTTGCCATTGAACAATTTTATTTTCTTACCGTATTTTACTTGTGATAGGTCTGGTGCAGCCCCAACCGGTGCGAGTCTTTTGCCTTTGATGGTGCTAACGTTTTCTCGGGTACCTTCCCGAGAAGGACCCGACATTGTACCTGTTATTTCATCTCCGTTCCTAGTGATTCGTAGCGTACTGGTGATGGTATGCTTACGGTCATCGTTTCTTTTGACCTCATTGGTACGCGTAACGACTAAAGTATTTTCATCGGCCAAATATACATGGCTTACAGGGGTAACGCTACCACCGATCCATAAGAGTTCGGCATCTAAATAATCTTTTTCTTGATGTACATTCAACCAACCGATACCACCTCCATCGATATCAAATGTCCACATACCCAAAAAACCATTGTCGATGTGCAATAATTTGGGATTGCCTGCAAATAGTAGAGGCGTGGTAAACAAAAATATTGCGATGAGTGAATTTAGATTTTTCATTGTTATATCGATTTTATAAACATTTTAGAAGGCGGGTAATGGCTTAAGCAAATTTCAATTTAGCTATTTATTTAATAGCGTGGCTTTAGTGATCAAATTTAGTTTTAATGTTGGAACGGGCAAGAAAAGAATGAAAATTGAACTATAAAAAAATGGGAACATTCTTTTTTTAGGTTTATACTAGGGTAATAAACTACACCTTTTTCAAATTAACCCCTTTGCCTTTATCTCTAAGTATTTATTAATCGTATTGATGGTAAGTTTTTCAGGTGAAGTCAAAATAGTCTGTATGCCATACCGCTGTAGTTCTTTTTGCATCAGTCGTTTCTCTAAAGAAAACTTTTCGGCAATAGTTTTGTGGTATATCGTTTGAAGGTCTTCGGCATCGGTCGAAATAAGGTTTTCCAATTCAGTGTTCTCAAAGAAAATAACTACCAGTACGTGTTTTTTTGCGATGGCCAAAAGAAATGGCAACTGTCGCTTTAGCGCTGAAATATGTTCAAAATTGGTATAAAGTAATAACAGGCTACGTTGGTTGACTTTACGTTTGATATGGGCATAGAGAAGTCCGAAATCGGAATCGGTGAACTCCGTATTGATATTGTAGAGCTTTTCCATGATGGTGTTGAGATGGGTCAGCTTTTGAACGGCGGGTATAAAACTTTCGATTTGCTTTGAAAAGGAAATCATTCCCGTTTTATCATTGCGCTTTAGTGATACATTGGAAAAAGCCAGCGTTGAATTGATGGCGTAATCAAGTAATTTCAAGTTATTGAAAGGCATTTTCATTACCCTTCCGGTATCGATGATGGAGTAGATGGGCTGTGATTTTTCATCCTGATATTGGTTGACCATCAATTGGTTCTGTTTGGCAGTAGCCTTCCAGTTAATCGTTCGAAAATCATCTCCTTGCACGTATCCCTTAATTTGTTCGAATTCTTGTGTATGCCCGATACGCCTTATTTTTTTGAGTCCGAATTCGGTCAACCGATTGCTGATGGCCAAAAAGTCATATTGCTGCATTTGAATAATGGATGGATACACGGGCACCATCTGGTCTTTTTGAAAGACAAAACGGCGCTTGATGATCTGTAGGGCAGAAGAGGCGTAAATGTTCAGGTTACCAAAAACGTATTCGCCACGGTCAACAGGTCGCACTGTATATTCAAACTGTTTTTTTTCGCCCTTGATCAAATGGCTACGATATTCGAAATCCCGTTTTTGGAACTGCACCGGAAGTTCATCTATCAATACGAGGTATGCCTTAAACGGATACATCGATTGAAATTCGATGGTAATAGGATTAAAATCACTGTTCGAAAGTTTCTGCGGCAGTCGTCGTTGAGCGGTTACAGGAGATGGCACTCGGTATAAGAGCGCGATATCGAACAAGGCTAATGCAAACAATAACAAGGTGAGAAGCCATGCTATAGGGTATAACATAGGTAGCCAATAGGAAAGTATAAAGCAGGCCGCCAACAGGGCGATATACCTAAAGAATGTATTATGAATGTAAAGTGATTTAAGAAATCGCACGGGTTATCTGGGTATTTCGACGGATTCTGTAATCATGTTCACCACACTTTCGGTGGTCATGCCTTCCATTTCACGTTCGGGCGTTAAAATCACTCGATGGTTCAGCACGGGCACCAAAGCTCTCTTTACGTCTTCGGGAATAACAAAATCCCGCCCAAGGATGGCCGCAAAAGCTTTGGCAGCATTTAAAGTAGCTATCGATGCACGAGGGGATCCCCCCAAATACAAATGCGGATGGTTGCGGGTCTTTGTAATAATATCGGCAATATATTTAATGATTTTTTCCTCCACCATAATGTCTTGTATTTTTGACTTATAGTCAAGTAACTGGTCTGGGGTAATTACCGGATTTACGAGCGTCTGTGGTTTAGAACCTTTACGGTCGTGATGGGTCTGTATGATTTTAATTTCTTCTTCCACTGACGGATAATCTACTTTTATCTTAAAGATAAAACGGTCTAATTGCGCTTCGGGCAGGGCATAAGTACCTTCTTGTTCAATAGGGTTTTGGGTAGCCAATACCATAAAGGGATCATCCATTTTATAAGTAGCCCCATCCATGGTTACTTGGCGTTCTTCCATGGTTTCGAACATGGCCGCTTGTGTTTTAGCTGGTGCCCGGTTGATTTCATCAATTAGGATGATGTTGGAGAATATGGGTCCCTTTTTATATTCGAATTCAGTCGTCTTTACGTTAAAAATTGAGGTGCCCAGAATATCGCTAGGCATTAGGTCTGGCGTAAATTGAATGCGACTGAAATTAGTCTTAAGTGTTTTTGCGAACAGCTTGGCCGTGATAGTCTTCGCTATACCTGGAACACCTTCGATAAGCACATGGCCATCGACCAATAGGGCAACGATCAGCAGTTCGATGAAATTCTCTTGGCCAATGATAATTTTGCTTAGTTCGGCTTTAATTTCTTCCACCGTCTTCTGTAGGTTTTCCAACGGTACGCGATTATTGAAATTAAGTTCGGTCGATTGTGGTTCATTATTTTCCATTGGCTCTAGCTTTGAATTTTTCTATTAAGGAATTTAATTTTTTAAGTGATTCATCCGTCGGTTCTATGGAGGTGCTCAGTTGCTCCATATAAGAGAACAGTATTTTTACTTCTTCTTTGGTGTGATTACTGCGCATAGCCAGATGCTGATAAAAGACATCATTTTGTTTTAGGGTGCTCAGATAAAAATGGGTACGTATATATTCAAGAAAATAGGCGATTTTATGTTCGATAATCGATTTTTGTTCTCCTTTTTCGAAGTACATATCGGCGATGGTTCTCGTAAAAGCCAAAGTTTGATTTTGCAACGGTGCTACTATGGGTATCGCACGTTGTTTACGTTTGCCTTCGAAAACTACATAAATGAGAGCGCCAAACAAGGCAAGGTAATAGGCCCATTTGAATTCTTTGGTATTCAAAAAGATATACATTGGGGAGGTGTAGAACGATTTTCCCGATTTGTAATGATTGTCGATATAGATGTTCTGTGATGAATCTACATAAGATAGAAGGCCTGCCGTATAATTTTTATTGTTATCCTTTAAAATAAAGTAATTGGTAAATGCTTTGGGAAAAGTAGAGAGTATAATTTGACCTTTTCCAAAAGGCTGTTTTATCACATTGTACTGTTCTTTAGATAGACTATCATTTTTTGAAATTGTGGAAACTAGGCCTACAATTTTTGTGTTGATTGTATCTATACTTTTAAAAAATAGGCTGTAATTATCTTTGTCAAAAATATAACCGTCTTCTGTCTTTAATTGCGGATTCGTCAGGCGATGCCGTTGCTTTTGTTCATCCCCAAAGTCGGCATAAAGACTTGAAGTTTTTAAATGTAAGGTGTCGGTAAGTTGTTCTTCGAACCCAGCGGAAGCAATAAACAAGGTATTTCCTTTAGATGTCCAATCCAACAAGGTGTTCAATTCAGCTTCTCCAAATTCAACTTTATCGTTCACAAAAAAATAAGTGCCAGAGGCCTCCACTTCTTGATTTAAGAATTCAAAAGGGGGAACGTTGACCTGCTGCGCTTTGTCTTGAAAAATTTTTCCCATGACATCTTTGAGTACATAGGTGCCGAAGGGAATTTTGTGTTGGGAGACAAATGTAGGAAACCAATTGATTTCTTTAGGTTTGTTGTACTGTAATAGCATGAGTACAATTAAGGTTACTACAGAGATAACAATATAAATGTTCGCCTTTTTACCCATGCCTCACCAATTTTTGAAGGGATGAAAAAACGGTTTCTGCTCTTTTATAACCTGCTTCGTCAATATCGAAATTACCATACCAGATATAAGTGTAAAGCCGCGTGATTTTTCCAAAGGGTAACTTTAATTCTTGTACTTCAATTTCTTTTAGGTAGTCGTCATTGGTTTTTTGAGGCTCCCAAGAGATGAACTCTTCTTCACTCATAAGCTGCAAAATGTAGAGGTAGTAATACCGTATGGCAAGGCGATAATTCTGATTTTGCAAAGCCTTTTGAATCAATTGTTGAATATCTTCATTTTTGATGATATGCTCTTCCTCGGAAAGAGAAACCAACCCTTGATTGTTCTTGGTACGTTGCATAGCAGTTGCATTGATATTCAAGAAGAATTTGATGAGGATAAAAATGAGAATTCCTAACAGAATGTAGGGAATCCATCTAAAGAAGGAAGCCAAAAAACCTACTGCTTTTTCGACACCAAAAAGCCACTCAAAAAACTGTAACATCAGGTTGCCCGACCAAGTCTTGAAATCGCTCCACCAAGTGGCGTCCGTTTTTAAAACTTCATAGTCAAAATCAGGATCATTCCGATACGCATCTAAATCATTTGCCTCTATTTTTTTAATTGTCAGTGAAGAATCGTCATACTGAATTTCAGCAGAACTATCGACTTGTCCCTGAATTGGAAGGACATACAATATGTAAAGTAGCAATGTAAAAATGCATTTGTGCATACTTGTTATGACGGTGTTTCCCCAAGGTTTTGGATGCGTTCGTAAGTACCGGTAAAGTTCTTTTTTTCATTTAAATTGAAATAGATAAAAACGCCGGCAACAATAGATATAATATTAAGTAAAAATTGGGCCAAGGTACCTATCATATTCAGAAGAATATAGATGGGATCTTGAAAAACGTCCATCATACTTTCGGCATCCATTTCACCAGAAAAGATTCCCATTTTCATCCAATTATAAATCATGCTTGGTACTGCAAAGGCATAACTGGCTATGGCGACGATGATAACTATTACCAATAAGGTGGCGAATGTAATCCACCAATAATCGCGTACCAAAGTAAAACTATAACTGAAAGATTCGGACGCTCCCATGCCGTTATAGACCATAATACTAAAAGACAACGATAGGGGAACCCAAAGATAAATACCTGGAATCAGACAGATCATAAGTCCGAAACCTACAGAGAGTGCTACTAAAAATCCTAGTCCGATGAAGCGCCAGAAGGTCTCATATACCCCAGATTTAATCGTTTCAATATCTATTTCCCCCTTACCATTGGCATATGACTTAATATAATGTAATACTGTTGATTGCGACATTACATAAACGGTTACCAATGAGGCCATATATAGCAGGCCAATGGGAATCATGAGTAATATATTAGGTATCTCGCTCGAGGTACCCACCATCATACTAAAGCTGTTTCCGATAAAGTAAAGATAGAGCCCTAAAGAAATCATCATAACCAATAAATAGGGACCGACTATTTTGAAGAAAACACCTATAAATGGCTTGAATTGGTCACGTAAAAAGGCAAAGGTGTCAGATAATATCTCACCCAACTCGCGTTCTCTTTTGAATTCGATGTAATTACTTTTCATAGGATATTTTCTTATTAAGTTGTTTTGGATATATAACGTAGTAAAAGAGAATTAGTGCCAACGAGCTTATAATAATGATAATGGCGAGCCAATCGGGCATTTCGGTATGTCGGGTTACAAACCCCTCTAGAAATCCGGCAATAATAAAGAAAGGTAGTGTGCTGACCATAATTTTGAGTCCGTTTTTTACACCTCGCTTAAATGATTCCAATCGGGTGTAGGTACCGGGGAAGAGCATACCATTGGCCAGAACTAAACCGGCACAACCTGCAATGATGATAACCGATATCTCGATAGTACCATGAATCCATATGGTGCGTACCGATTCCCAAAGTAATCCTTTTTCATAAAAAAAATACTGAAAGCTACCCAACATAATTCCGTTTTGTAGCATAATCATCAAGGTGCCGATTCCCAGAAAAATACCGTAGGCAAATGCCAGCAATGCTACCCTGATATTATTTATGGTAATACCCAAGAACATATTGAATTCGCCCATTTGCTTATAAACGGCCATCGGGTCACCTTTTTCTATATTATCCAGCGTCATGTTCACATAACCGTCACCAAGAATAGATCGCACAAAATCACCTTCATTAGCGGCGGAAAAAGCACCTACAATGGCGAAAAAGGCAAATACCAAAAATGCAATGAGCAATTCACGATGAAAATGGTAGAAAAGAGTAGGAAATTCAACTTTCCAAAAAGAGATAATCCGGTTTTTGGGCTCTCTTCTGGTTTTATAGATTTTTTGATGTGCCTGTGAGGCTAAAGCATTTAAATAAAATTCGGTATTGCTGCGAGGGTAAAAAGTCTTGGCATAACTGAGGTGGTCGGTTATTTCAATATAAAGATCGGACAATACATCGGGCGCAATGTTCGTTTTCTTTGACAGTGCGTTTTCAAAAGTAGCCCATTTGTCTTTATTTTGCTTTACAAAGGCAGCTTCACGCATTAACTTACAGGGTTTGTAGCCAAAGAAACGGAAACTATGGAACAATTTCAAATAGAAACAGCCCAAAATATAAGCATCAGCCAAAACACGGCCCATTTGGGTGATCGCATGCTGGCCTATATTATCGATAGTTTTGTGGTTACGGTATATATGATACTCGTGATTTGGCTATTGATAGCGATGGATATTGACTTCTCAGACATGTGGGCATTATATCTATTGTTGAGCCTTCCTGCATTTTTATATTATTTATTATTGGAAACTTTTATGGACGGAAAGACCATAGGTAAAAGTTTGATGCACATCAAGGTAGTGAAACTCGATGGTTCTAAACCAAATTTTGCCAGTTACTTTGTTCGCTGGATTTTGCGTATTATCGACGTGACCTTAACTTCTGGAGGCGTTGCAGTTTTAACCATTTTGATTAGAGGAAAGGGGCAACGTGTGGGCGATATTGCAGCAGGAACGACCGTTATTAGTGAGAAGCAGCGGATAAGCCTTAAAGATACCTTATTGCGTGAATTGCCCGAAGGGTATGTGCCGAGGTTTCCCCAAGTAACCGTTTTTAAGGATAGCGAAATGCAGACGATCAAGGAGCTTTTCGACGCAGCCAAGCGTAATGGGGACCATCAGATTATTCTTTCGCTTTGTGATCGTATTAAAGATGTTACCCAGATAAGTACAGAACTCAAACCTGTTGATTTTGTCGACATCGTCATCAAAGATTATAATTTCTATACCCAACAGCTTTAATGTAAATAGTTATTTGATTTCTGGAAATTTGCACTTTCTTTAACCATATTCATTTACTTATTGCATTGGTTGTTATTTCTTCATTCGGACTTTCATTTTGTAGTTTTGCCGCGATTAACTAACTAAAAAGGTATGTTCTACTTTATAATAGATATTTTAGGAACCATCGCTTTTGCTATTTCTGGGGTTTTGGTGGCCATGGATAAAAAATTAGACCTATTTGGGGTATTTATTATCGCTTTTGTTACCGCTACCGGAGGTGGTACATTACGCGATATGCTGATTGGTAGCACCCCTGTTTTATGGATGCAGGAACCCATATACATTTTGACGATATCGGTGACGGTAGTCTTTAGTATTATATTCGTAAAGCAACTTAAATATTTACGTAGAACACTGCTTCTTTTTGATACGATTGGTATCGGCCTGTTTACTATGGTGGGAATCGAGAAAGGGCTATCGGTCGATTTGTTACCCATTATCTGTATTGCCCTCGGTACAATTACCGCGTGCTTCGGAGGCGTTATTCGCGATATGCTGTGTAATGAAATACCCGTTATTTTTAAAAGAAAGGAGATTTATGCCACGGCATGCATCTTAGGGGGTCTTAGTTATTTCGTATTAATATTATTACCCTTTGACGGAGCCTATGCGTATATGGGAGCCATTTTGATTATTATTACCACACGTTTATTGGCCCTAAAATTCAACATAGCCTTACCCAATATATATCAATCTGAAAAGTAGCTGCAGATTTCACAATTACGCTAGAACAATGTGTTCATCTTGAGTTGAAGTATTGCATTTAGTATATTAACAGCCAATAACTAATCAATTACCTCTGCTTTCGTAATATACACATTCTGAAAGGGCCAATCGCCTTTGCCTACGCGAACGTTGTTGATTTTATCTACCACATCCATACCTTCGATAACCCTGCCGAATGGGGTGTAGTTACCATCTAAATGATAAGACCCGGGTTTGGTCACCACAATAAAGAATTCATAGGGCGAGGCCAACATATGTGGGTTATTGATTTCACTACTGGGCATCGATACCGTTCCGCGATGGTGTTTATGGCCTTTTCGGGTATCAGGGGGTAATAGGTATCGACCTATTTTTCCTCGTTTTTCAGCTGTTCTTTTGTCGTCGGAATTGCCTCCTTGAATGATGAATTTCTTTACGACCCGGTGAAATTGGGTGCTGTCAAAATAGCCTGCTTTGGTCAAGAATATAAAATTTGCCCGGTGATAGGGCACATTTTCAAAGAGCTCAATTACAAAACTTCCCATGGTCGTTGTTAAACGAACCTTATCTTCTTTGAGGTCTTTTTGGTAATCGAAGAAGAATTCGATGGCATTTTCCTCGGTCAGTTCAAATTCTTCCTTTTCGGTTTGCTGTAGTTGGGTACTATCTATTTGAACGGAATCTTTTTTTATTGTCTCTTTAACGTCAATGACTTCTTTTTTATCGGTTTCCCCTTTACAGGCAAGTAAAAAAAATAGTGGTAATATTGTGGCTTGGGCCAGCTTTTTAAACATCATGGATTTTTCTTTTTTTTCGCAACAGATACCAAAAATAAAAAATCTACCTCTTCCGGGCGAGGCATCGCATTATAAAATGGCTCCGCCTGTTCGTATTCAATTGATGAAGGAGGACAAACTCAAAAATAAACAGCCAAAAAAAGCGGGAGTTATGGCGCTGTTTTATGGTGATGCGGCTGATCATACTCGATTGTTGCTCATCCTAAGAAAAACTTATCAAGGTGTACATTCGAACCAAATAGGATTTCCTGGCGGGAAAGCCGAGAAAACCGATTTGAACCTTTTGGAGACTGCCCTAAGGGAAACACATGAAGAGGTTGGGGTTTCGCCCAATAAGGTTAAAATTATAAAATCATTGAGCGAAGTTTATATCCCTCCCAGTAATTTTGAGGTACAACCTTATATCGGACTATATGCAAAAACGGAACCCTTTCAAATTCAGGAAACTGAGGTGGAATCTTTGGTCGAGGTACCTTTCACCGATTTTATGGACGATAACAATAACTACATGCAAAATTTGACCACATCTTATGCCAAGAATATTGATGTACCTGCCTTTAAACTAAATGGTTATACCGTTTGGGGTGCGACTGCCATGATGTTGAGCGAAATCAAAGAGCTCTTAAAACAGGTATTTTAGTGCCGTAATTTTGTAGATTTGCGTCTATGAGCTTGTTTAAGGAAAATCCGTTCGGACATATACTATTTTTAAAGAAGTGGCTTATCCGTATTTTGGGTATTTTCACGCACCAACGTTATAAGGGTTTTAATACCTTGGAAATTGAGGGTTCTGAGATAATCAGGAATCTACCTGACAAAAATGTACTCTTCGTAAGTAACCATCAAACCTATTTCGCTGATGTTGTGGCCATGTTTCATGTTTTCAATGCAAGTCTAAGTGGAAGGGACAACAGTATCAAGAATATTGGGTACATATGGCATCCGAAATTGAATATGTATTACGTCGCCGCAGCCGAGACAATGAAAAAGAGTCTATTGACCAAGATTTTCGCATATGCAGGATCAATCAGCGTAGAACGCACTTGGCGCTCACAGGGGCAAGATGTGAACAGACAGGTGAAAATGAGTGATATTTCCAGCATTGGTAAGGCATTGAATGATGGGTGGGTCATTACGTTTCCGCAAGGAACAACTACGCCGTGGAAGCCGCTACGAAAAGGGACTTCGCATATCATCAAAAAGTATAAACCTATCGTAGTGCCCGTGGTCATTGATGGGTTTAGGCGGTCATTTGACAAAAAAGGACTTCGCATCAAGAAAAAAGGTATTCTTCAATCAATGGTTATAAAAGAGCCTTTGGAAATCGATTATGAGAACGAATCTTTTGATTCGATTATCGAAAAATTGGAATATGCCATTGAACAACACCCATCTTTTTTAAAGGTAATTTCTAAAGCGGATCTGTTGGCTTATGAGCAGGAGAACGAGCTGCGCAGATATCGTAACAGTAAGAAAATCTAATACTTTTGATCTAAATTAACTTTCTCCCTTGATACGTAACCCCTTGATAGTTGAGTGTTTAAATTTCGAGTTGTCTTAACTCCTCATAATTCTTTTTGAGTCTTTTCAGTAAGATGCCATAAAGCAGTTTGTAGAACAGCCATACCAGAAGTAGCAGTAAGACTACTATTACCAAAGTAGCTCCGATCGTCAAAATCCAGAAAATGGTTTGGTTACCGGCCTGCTCTGCGGCATCAAGAATTTTTTCACTGTCAGGCCCATAGCGTAGACTACCATAGAGACCCGTTATAAGCGATACGGTAAAAACTGCAATATTAAACCAGACATATTGGGTGACTGTTTTTTTTACGCTCAAGATGGTTTTCATCAGTTTTTTCGAAGAATCGGTAAAAGAAATTTTCCTGTAGTTCGAATAAAACTTGAAGATAAAGTAGAGCAGCACCGCATAATTGATCAAAGTAAGGGTCAAAGTAACTTCGTAAACGTGTAGTGTTTTGAAAAATTCCCACGATTCGGCATCGGTGAACACGAGGTTTATGGCCGCCCAAAATATGAATTCGATAATACTGATATAGAACATCCATTTAACGATGGAAGAAGATTTCTTCCATATCATCTTATAAATATCTTCATATGACAATTTAGGAAGGTGTTCTTCCTTTTTTTGCCAATCTTTCTTTAACAATTCCAACTCATCCATCATATCCTTAAGGATTCAAGATTGTTCGTAACTTATTTTTTATCCGGTTCATTTTTACACGGGCATTCACTTCGGTAATCCCCAAGGTTTCTGCTATTTCGGTATAGTTTTTATCTTCTAGGTATAGAAAAATCAATGCTTTTTCGATGTCTCCCAGTTGCTTGACAGCCCCGTACAATAGTTTTAACTGTTGCTCTTCCGTTTCGTCATAGGTATCAGCTTTAATTTTAAAAACTACCGATTCATAGTCCTGTGTTTGAATGGTACGTTTTGATTTACGATATAATGTAATTGCCGTATTTAGTGCCACACGGTACATCCACGTACTGAACTTCGATTCTCCCCTAAATTTTGGATACGCTTTCCATAGTTGTATCGTTATCTCTTGAAACAGATCGTTGTGTGAATCCCTATCATTGGTATACAAGGTGCACACCTTGTGAACAATGTTCTGATTGTTCTCCAGTTCTGTCACAAATTGATGTTCCAGTTTTTTGTTCACGTTGGTAGTTGTATAGTATTAGTAGGTATACTTCTTATTTGTTACAAGAAAAATAAATGTTTTTGATTCAGGTATCCTTTTTAATAGCGGCGGTCGTATTTTTACTGTAAATATAAAGAAGAGTTTTGCAATTGAAATAGTATTGCCAATTACAGTGATGACCTATTGTTTACCTTTGCCACTTAATTTTAAGTATGAATATACCAAAGTCCAGTTATCCACGAATAGTGATTATAGGCGGTGGGTTCGCAGGTATTGCACTTGCAAAAAAACTCAGTAATAAAGAAGTACAGGTTGTGCTTTTAGATAAGCACAATTATCATACTTTTCAACCACTTTTATATCAGGTTTCTACTGGTGGACTTGAGCCCGATTCTATTGCATACCCCATTCGCAAAATTTTAAAAGATTACCCCAATTTTTTCTTTCGTTTGGCAGAAGTACAGCAGGTCGTTTATGCCGATAAGACGCTTATAACCAATATTGGAACCTTGCATTTTGATTATTTGGTGCTTGCCACAGGTTCGGAAACCAATTTTTTTGGAAATACCGAGCTTCAAAAAAACAGTATGGCAATGAAGACCATACCCCAATCATTGAATCTTCGAAGTCTCATATTGGAGAACTTTGAACAGGCACTGTTGACCGATGAATACCATGAACGTGACGCACTCATGAATTTTGTCATTGTGGGAGGAGGGCCTACTGGAGTAGAATTGGCGGGTGCCTTGGCGGAGATTAAAAAAGGTATACTGCCTAAAGATTATCCGGATCTTGACACCCGCAGGGTGCAGATCAACCTTATACAGTCTGGCGACCGTATTCTGAAAGAAATGAGCGAAAAAGCTTCTCAAAAGGCCGAAGAT
The DNA here is from genome assembly GCF_900103215.1 of Kriegella aquimaris. Classification (GTDB taxonomy): domain Bacteria; phylum Bacteroidota; class Bacteroidia; order Flavobacteriales; family Flavobacteriaceae; genus Kriegella; species Kriegella aquimaris. The sequence goes on along the minus strand of NZ_FNGV01000015.1, from coordinate 31,576 downwards.
TTTTTGGAAAGTCTTGGGGTACAAATTTGGAAAAATGTTCGAGTGACCCATTATGATGGTAAAACGGTAAGTACCAAATCTGATGTTACCTTTGAATCGGCAACCCTGGTATGGGCGGCGGGAGTCAAGGCGGCATCGATCAAGGGCTTAGATGCTGAAGATTTATTAACTGCTGGCAATCGAATGAAGGTTAATGAGTTTAACCAAGTTGAAGGTCTCGAAGGTGTTTTTGCGATTGGAGATGTTGCATGTATGCAAACTGAAGATAGCCCAAGGGGCCACGCCATGATGGCTCAGCCCGCCATGCAGCAGGGCAGGCATTTGGGTGATAATTTGCTACGATTTTTAGAGAATAAGCCAATGCGCCCTTTTGCTTACAAAGACAAGGGGAGTATGGCTACCGTTGGACGGAATAAAGCGGTTGTAGATATGAAGAATATGCATTTTCAAGGGATCTTTGCTTGGTTTGTTTGGATGTTTGTTCATCTCTTCTTTCTTATCGGATTTCGAAACCGTATGGTAGTTTTTGTGAATTGGGTTTACAATTATATCCGTTTTGATCGTGAGGCGCGTTTGATAATTCGTCCTTACCAAAGAGATTATTCGCAGTTTAAGGAAGAAGATAAATAGCGCCGCTACTCAAGTGCATGTTAAAATTCTGATAATCCGCACGATATTTACTGCTGCTCTATTTTGATTTCATAATTTCCGTCTTCTTTGGTTTCGAATTGTTATGCTAAAAACTTGTACTATACTTGCCTTTTTTATATGTAATGCTATCCTTTACGGTCAGCAGCCACAAGTTGTACCAGATAGCAAAGGGAACCCTCAAAAGCCCTTGAATGTCGATAGCTTTTCTTACCCAAATTTCTTAAATGGAGAAAGGCATGCTTCATTTTTAGTTGATTATGACATCTCCAGGGCACTTCGGGTTGAACTTCAAGGTTTTTATGATACATATTTATTGGGCGATGTTTTCAAAGTCTCGATAGCACCAAAATGGTATGTTACCAAAAGAATGTATTTCTTTTCAGGTGTAGAAATGGAAAAGGACTTGGAAAAATATGGAAATGAACCGGCAGCACCCCGTTTAGATTTGATGAACGGTGTTGGTTATGATGTGGATGATAATTTCACAATCGAGGCTAGACACGATTTACAGTTCAACAAAACGGGCTACGGTGAGTTTACTACCCCGGTTATGTTTTCGGTAGGTGGAAAATACAAGTTTTAAGATTTATTTCCTCGGATGGTATTTGTTCATTACCTCGGCCAAATGGGTTCGGTCGACATGTACGTATACCTCAGTCGTAGTAATGCTCTCATGGCCCAACATTTGCTGAATCGCACGTAAGTCGGCCCCGTTTTGTAATAAATGGGTTGCAAAGGAATGTCGAAATGTATGCGGACTAATACTTTTGCCCAACTCTATTTTTTCAGCAAGTTGTTTGATAATCGTAAATATCATGGCACGTGTCAATTGTCTGCCACGTCGATTTAAAAAAAGAATATCTTCAAAACCTTTTTGAATTTTTTGGTGTACTCGAACCTCGTTGCGATAGATAGAGATATATTTCTTGTTAATTGGGCTTATCGGTACAAAACGTTGTTTATCTCCTTTACCGGTTACTTTGATAAAATCTTCATCGAAATATAGATCCGATATGCGCAGACCAATAAGTTCAGAAACCCGCAAACCACAACCGTAAAGGGTTTCCAGCATGGCACGATTGCGTTCCCCTTCGGTTTTTGATAAATCAATGCTACCGATAAGCTCATTGATTTCGGCTTCCGATAAAGTGTCTGGTAATTTTCGACCGATTTTGGGCGATTCTATTAAATCCATCGGATTGTCTTTTCTGTAATCCTCAAAAATCAGATAATTAAAAAAGCTTTTAAGTCCTGAAATTATACGGGCTTGTGACCGTGGGTTTACGATTTGGGCAATTTCATAAATGAATTGTTGAACAGTTTCCTTTTGTATTTGTATGGGGTCATCGGTAATATTATGGTGATTTATGAAGAATACAAGTTTTTCGACATCTTGTCGATAATTAATAATAGAATTTTCGGCAAGCCCCCTTTCTATTTTTAGATAGTGACCAAAATCTTGTAATGCCTGTTCCCATTTCATAAAGGTAAAGATACTTAGTATTGTTTTTCTAATATTGTACTTGGGCACACAACTTACGAAAGTCCGGAAATTTTTTAGAAACCACTATGTGCCTACTTCAAAACTTAAGTTTGAGGGCGACCAGCGACTGAATGATTATATTTGCTTCTAGTTTCGTTTTAATCACTTAAGTATAAAAGTCCTATATCCTCTTAAATTGTATAATGATCTATTTCATACGTGGAAAATAGATTATTTCTAACGTTTTTTTATTAATTTTCACCCAAATTTCCGAGAGTGTATAATACTTTTGGTACCAGATGTGCAAGTACCTTTTTAGGCGTGTATAGTATTAATTTATTATTAACAGATTATCTAAATTTTAAACGTGTGAAAAAGCAAAATTTTTGTTTCGTTATTGCCATTGTTTTCTTCGGAATGCAACAAATGATATCCCAGACCATAGTTCAAGGAACTTCTACGATGAGCAGAAGTGATTTGGCATTTGCCGCAAAAGCGGGTTTTAACCTCTCTTCCTTAGGAGGGGATAGCAGGTATGATTATGCGGCGAAACCTGGTTTTCATATTGGCGGATTAGTTGAAATTCCCTTTTCTGATGAAATTTTATTACAACCGGAAGCATTGTTATCCTTTCAGGGTAACGGAGCGTATTTTGATGATGACATTAACCTACTTTATTTGTCAATACCTTTGATTGCCAAGTATAATGTGTGGGATGCCCTTTATATAGAAGCAGGTCCGCAATTAGGGCTTTTATTGTCCCATAATATCGATCGAGAAACGTACGGTAATTCTTATATTAATGATCCCGATGTAAATTCTTTGGATGTAGGTCTGGCCATTGGAGCAGGCTATCGTTTAGATGAGAATTTTTACTTCCAGATTCGTTTCAACCCAGGGTTTGTTAATGTTATTGAAGACTTCAAGTCAAAGAACCGCGTGATGCAGCTATCGGCTTGCTACTTTTTCTAATAAGCTGATTTTTAAAATACGTGAAAAAGCCGCTTTAAGCGGCTTTTTTTATGGTCTTGTCTAAGTACACGCGTTGTGTGCAGTACACGTAGTAGTTCGAAATTGGCCTTTCTACAACTATTTTAAGCTTTTTGGCAACAAAAATTGTGGGAAATTTAAACAAGAGGCTAGTTTTATCATAACCAAACTTTAAGACCTATACCCATGAAGCAATTGATTTTTGCATTTATTTTTACATTTTTGGGCACTACCCTGAGTGCACAAGAAGGATTTAAGATTGGCGCACAAGCCGGACTCCCCCTTGGTGATTATAATGATTTAGTTGGTGTTGTAATCGGTGCCGATATAGGTTACATGTGGGCGCCAAACAAAATATTTGACTTAGGAATAAAAGCTGGAATAATTCATGGATTTGCAGAAAGGTTCACATCGGAGACTGTAACGGTAAAATTACCCAGCATTCAGTTTGCACCTCTGGCGGCTTCAGTACGAATTTGGCCATCACGTTCTTTCTCCATCGGAGGAGATATAGGTCAAGCTTTCGGACTCAATGAGGGCAACGATGGCGGATTGTATTATCGTCCGCAAATAGGGTTTCAAACCGGCGCACAGTCTGAATTGAACATATCTTATACGGCTATCCAGAACGGTGACGATACTTGGTCGACTGTAACCGTAGGCTTTGTTTATACCTTTTTGTCTGCACGGCATTTTAGATAGTTCATTTTCAATTTACATTTTTAACCCTCGGTCCCGACAAAAGAGTCGGGATACCTCCCTTTACTAAAGGGAGAAGCCACCACTTGTGTTGAACTTTTCAACTATTCAATTTTACCAGAATTGAGCTCCCCTCTTTTTTAAAGAGGGGTGGGCTCGCCAAAAGGCAAGGTTGCGGAGTTCTCTGTTCAAGTTTTCATCTTTAGTATAAGAAGTATTTGCTATTTTTATGGCATGAAGATTATAATAATTAATGGCCCCAATTTGAACCTGTTGGGAAAGCGAGAACCCGAGGTTTACGGCAAACAGACGTTTGAAGACTATTTTTCGCAACTCCAGTTCAAATTTAAAGACGTACAACTCGAATATTTTCAATCGAATATCGAGGGTGAAATTATCGGAAAGATACAGGAAACCGGTTTTTCTTATGATGGAATTGTTTTAAATGCCGCAGCCTACACCCACACTTCTGTAGGAATCGGCGATGCCGTAAAGGCAGTAGAAACACCTGTTGTCGAAGTACATATCTCCAATACCTTTAACCGCGAAGAGTTTCGGCATACTTCCTATATTTCGCCGGGTGCAAAGGGCGTTATTTTAGGTTTCGGACTCCAAAGCTATGATTTGGCGATTCAAAGTTTTTTAGAAGGAGCAGAGTAGTTTATATCAGTATGGTGTTCGGAAAGGACTGCTACATATGAGGGCATAAATATTGACTGATTGCAGCTGATTTTGTTTAAAGCCATTGAAGTGTTTTGACATGCTATGAAAAATAGAACGCTAGTAAAAAGTTTAAAAATATTAAAATACCTCTGTATTTACTATCTATCTGCAAAGATGATCTGTTTTGCAATACCGAAGTTTCTTTTTATGCAATTCAGAATTTTACATTGGCAATCTTATGCCCCATTGGTAGAGATCTCAAAGCACCAACACATGTGGTCGTTTTTTGGTAGGTCGTATCATTACAATTTATTCATTGGCCTTACAGAATTCCTTATTGGTATACTGATTGTTTTTAGAAGAACAAGGTTGATTGCGTTGTTACTATCACTTGGTGTTTGTGTTAATATCTTAGTTCTAAATATTGAATTTGACGTTGATTTTGCTATCAATCATGTATTGTTGGATTTGACAATTACCACACTGCTGTTATTCAATTACCGTAAGGATTTATATAAATATTTTATACAAATAGGAGGGAAATTCGATAATTCGCTGGCCTCATTGGAAAGTAAGTTCATGACGCGACTTCCTTACTTATTTATTGTTGTTCTTTCGGTCTCGTACTTCATATTTGCTTTTGGTATCAAAAAAAAGTATTCTGTAAATGAGAATATTGTGGGTGCGTATAAAATACACAATATAAAAATTAATGATTCAATAGTGGGCCTTGGTCAAGGATGGCAGACTAAAGATCCCATGCTGTTCGTCGAGTACAACAATCAATTTGTATTGTCCATTACAGATACTTTATTTATGGGCAGATACATTCAGAAAAATGATAGTATTACAATTTATATGGATTATCCCAACAAGTTCGATATAAAATCAATAAATGGTTTGATGAAAAACAGTAATTCCATCATCGGAACAACGAGTGAGAATCGGACTTTTCAAATGATATATAAAAAAGTAGATGGCCAGAATAATTATTTAAATAATCTCTATAAATAGATTCTAGTAGCCAGCATATACTTTCCTTGAGGTTGAACTGAAACTTGAACTGTAAATTTATTGACCAACTATATTTTAGAATGGCGCCATTTAAGGATTCAATGTTTCACTATAAATCCAATCCAAACTTAATCTGGTGATTTGGGTAGTAGCGAGCCCATTGCTTGTTTCTCGATTTCCGGCGCAGTGGCCCAAAAGCACATGGTCATCAACAAATGTGATAGCCGTATAACAATACCAACCGTTGGGGTCGTTGTCAATGGTTTTAATGTTTTCCCAGCTTTTCCCTTCATTTTTAGAAATGGCCAAATTAAATGGGGTCCGTTTTCCTCCGTTGCGGCCTCCCTCATAATTATTATTCCAAACCGCTAGCAAATCACCGGTTTGAGGAATGCGCTTGATGGAGGCGGGCGAAAGTGGTGATTTTAGATTTCCTGGAACTATTGGTGACCAGGTTTTTCCCCAATCCTCCGAATACGAGAAATATTGAACACCGGCATCCGTTCTGCAAAAGAGCATCAACTTGCCATTCGCTAATGCCACCACCCCGGGTTCTTGTAAAACAACGCCATCAACATTGGGTACCTGTGCCGATTTGGTCCAACTTTTTCCGAGGTCATCGGAATAATAACTGAAAATTGCCGCTTTTGCGTTCAAACGCGAATTCTCAAAACCATGAAGTGCCGCGGGATATAGAATACGGCCGCTGGGCAATTGCACAAATCGGTCATTATTGACCACATGGTAGCCTTCGTCTTGCAAGCATCGAATCGGGTCGCTCCACGACAAAGCTTCGTCGGTGGAGATGCGCATATAAGGGATACAGTCGGTTTCTGAATTTTTCTTTAAGTAAAAAAGGGCCAGATTTCCATCGCTCAGCCGCAAAAGAGAAACGGACATCACATTCATGCCACCCTCGTTAGGAAGAATGGTGGTATCTTTTTGGCTCCAGGTTTTACCACCGTCACTAGAGTATCTTCCTGCCAAATAGGCTTTGGCGTGATCGCCATCACCGCTGGTAAAATGAGTGTAGACAAATAATATGCGGCCGTCTTTAAGGGTTATGAAGTCACCTTCGCTGTTTCTTGGGTTTTCCGCAGAAGGAGGTAATTGTAAGGTGATTTCCTTGCCCGGGCCTTTCTCCGGGGTGCTTTTGCAGCCCATGAAAATGGCGGATATTAATAAAAGAAAGAAGAATGGTTTATAGGTAAGGTTTTGCATGGATTCAAATTTTGACGGAATCTGTCTTATTTTGGTTTAGGGTAAAAATAGATAAACCCTCCGTCCCGACAAAGGGGTCGAGACACCTCCCTTTATAAAAGGGAGGAGCTACTACTTTTTTAACTCTTGTCAGCTATCTGTTTTATCAGAATCTACTTCCCCTCTTATTTTTCAAAAAAGTATGTGCTTGCCAGATTATAGGTCGGGACACCTCGTTTTATTAAAGGGAGGCGCTACTACTTTTTTAACTCTTATCAGCTATCTGTTTTATCAGAATCTACTTCCCATCTTATTTTTCAAAAAAGTATGTGCTTGCCAGATTATAGGTCGGGACATCACCTTTTTCTTAAGGAGGAGCCTTCAGCTTTAAGGCTTTGTCAGCTATTCATTTTTTGTCAGTATTTAGCTCCCCTCTTTTCTAAAGAGGGGTGGGCTGGCCACATGGCGAGGTCGGGACACCTCGTTTTCTTAAAGAGAGGAGCCTTCAGCTTTAAGGCTTGTCAGCTGTTCATTATTTATCAGTATTTAGCTCCCCTCTTTTCTAAAGAGGGGTGGGCTTGCCACATGGCGAGGTCGGGACACCTCGTTTTATTAAAGGGAAGAGCCTTCAGCTTTAGGGCTATGTTAGCTATTCATTTTTGTCAGGATTTAGCTCTCCTATTTTCTAAAGAGGGGTGGGCTTGCCCAAGGGCAAGGTCGGGGAGTTCCTTATTTCTGATATACTTTTACATAATCTATTTCGAAGACATCGGGAAACCTTGTTTTCTCGATTTCCTCTAGTTTACCAAGATATTCCATACTGAGAATTAGGTATTGTTCAATATTGGAAATGCCTTGGGTAACCTCATAAAATTTATAACCATCGATATAAAAAATATATTTATCAGGCATCCATTCCAAACTAAAAGTGTGAAAACCCTCGCTCACTCCTTTGAGATAACTTTGCATGCCGTGGGTAGTTTTTTGATTGGGACCATAGGCCCAATGCGCGTTATGTGATACAATGTCTTCTCCGAGCTTTTTAAAAAACTCCATAACGTCGATTTCTGCACCGTAAATCGCAGGGTCTTCCCCTTGTGATATCGATGTGGATTGTAACCAGAATGCCGCCCAAACACCTTGGGACTTTTGAAGTTTAGCCCTGCATTCATAATATCCATATTTGGGCATATAGCGGTCTTGGGTTCCTACCGCACTTCCTAACAATTTATCACCTTCTTCTAGGGCAAAAAGCTTTAAGTATCCATCTTCAACTTTTACGGCATCTTCGGAAACATAGGCAATGGCCCTTGGCCCCACACCACGGACTTTCCATTTTGTAGTATCAAGTTCAGTACCACTGAAATTGTCTTCCCAAACCAATTTGTAACCCAGCTTTACAGGTGTATATTGCTCTGAGGAAATTGGACCTTGAGCCGGTCTTTGAGCCATGGCTAGAGTAGTTAGAAAAAACAGCGTGAGTACTAAGCCATATTCCTTTAATTCCAATCTAATTGTCAGGTAATCGATTGTGAAATTTCTTGTCATAGGTATGATGTTGCTCCCTATTAATTCGGAAACCAACCCAGAAGAAATTCCTCTAAAGTACCATCATAACTTGCTTCGGCTAAAAATTCCGTGCCTCTTTGATTGCCCCAAGAATAGTTGATTATTAATTTTCCCGTGAATTCACAAAAATCTATGTCAGAATTATTCCTGTTCTCTGCGTCCCTTATTTTTTCCTGAAATGCCTTTTTTAGTTCTGTATTAGCAATCTGTTTGTCTTCCGGCGAAGCTTTCAGTACAGGATTAAGGGGGCTTGCTTCCCAATGGATCAAGTCTTTTGAACGAACTACCCGCATTTCGTAACCGTTATGTGACTCTAGGTAAAAATTATAATAAAACCCATCAAGATAGCGTAGACAGTGTGGGGCTGTATATCTGTCTTTGGCATAATTGTGATCGGCAGATAACATTTCCCATGTTTTTAAATTTTTTGACACGGCGAAATTGGCGGTGAATCGCTCTCCCGATCTTTCTTCGGGTTTTCCGATTTCAAACATCAACACAAATTTATTCTTGGCCCAAGTAAGTGAAGTATTGAATATTCCATATCCCGGTAGCTCCAATGCCTTCCAGTGTTCCCAATTTTCTAAATCATTCGAGGCAAAAATATGGATTTGATCACCATCCCAAATGTTGACAGCTGTCACATAAACGGTCCCTTTATGTTCGAATGCACTCCCCAGATGAAACCCCTTGGCGAACGATGAAGTGGGTTTTCCCGTTTTTCGGTTTATAAACCGGAAATATGAATCGCCTGTATGATTGTCCCAGTATTTTTCCCTAACATATTCAAACCGATATACTTCATTGTTAAAGACAATAGGGGTGGTTTCCACCAGATCAACATCTATGGTACCTGATTTAACAATCAAGGGACGTTCATGAGTATTTGTAGAATGTTGCGCCGTCTTACAGGATACTAAAAAAAGAAGACTTAGTAATAGGGCCGTGGTAGGAATAGCGTTCGGAATTTTCAAGGTATATTTTAATTTTTAGGAGACTTCTCTTTTTTCTGAGAAATATCGGTGGAGTTGTCTGAATGAAAACAAATATACTAACACTCAGTGTACCTATGAAAATTTTAAAATACGCCCTTTAGCGATGCCCCTAAAACTGCAGTTGCCGATTTTTAGCGCAAAGGATGTAAATATTTTTTATCCACATAAAAAGTGGCAAAGGGAAGTAGTGATGCTACAATTAGTACGAAAAGCCTTTTAATGCTCCATTTTTTTTCCATCCAAAAGACAATGGCCAGAATCACATAGCTAATAAAAAGAAAACCGTGTGCATAGCCTACCCATTTGTTAGGTTGTGGCATTTCGGCCCAATACTTTAGGGGCATGGTTATGGCAAAAAGAGCGAGATAGGAAATACCTTCGAGTATGGCTGTTATTCTGAACGTTGTAAGCATATTTTTGGGAGGATGAATTGTCGGTCTGAGCGCAGTTGAAGACCATAATGTTTTCAACTGCGCTCGACCAACAGTATTTCTATAAGTGGATTACTTCGCCATAAGCGTCGGCAACAGCTTCCATCACCGCTTCGCTCATGGTAGGGTGGGGGTGAACCGCTTTTAAAACCTCATGCCCTGTAGTTTCCAGTTTTCTGGCGACTACAGCTTCCGCGATCATATCGGTAACGCCTACACCAATCATATGGCAACCCAACCATTCGCCATATTTGGCGTCAAAGATTACCTTCACGAAACCATCTGAAGCTCCAGAAGCCTTTGCTTTACCGCTGGCGGAGAATGGAAACTTTCCTACTTTAATATCGTGGCCTGCTTCTCTAGCTTGTTTTTCGGTAAGTCCGACAGAGGCTATTTCCGGCATACAATAGGTACAACCGGGAATGTTCCCGTAATCGAGCGCTTCAACATGCATTCCTGCAATTTTTTCCACACAAAGAATACCTTCGGCCGAAGCAACGTGGGCCAATGCCTGCCCTGGTGTAATATCACCAATAGCATAGTACCCGGGAATGTTCGTTTGGTAGTAATCGTTTACCAAGACTTTGTCGCGGTCGGTAGCAATACCTACAGCTTCGAGTCCGATGTTTTCAATATTTGATTTAATGCCAACTGCTGAAAGTACAATATCGGCTTCTAAAACCTCTTCTCCTTTTGCGGTTTTAACGTACGCTTTAACGCCTTCTCCTGAAGTATCGACTTTGGTCACTTCGGAAGAGGTCATTATCTTAACACCAGCCTTTTTGAAGCTTCGTTCCAATTGTTTCGAAACATCTATGTCTTCGACAGGAACTATATTTGGTAAAAACTCTACAACGGTAACTTCGGTACCCATGGCATTATAGAAATAGGCAAACTCGATACCAATGGCGCCACTACCTACAACAATCATTTTTTTAGGCTGTTTGTCCAATGACATCGCTTCGCGATAACCGATAATTTTTTTGCCGTCTTGTTTTAAGCTAGGAAGCTCACGGCTGCGAGCCCCGGTTGCAATAATTATGTGATTGCCACTGTATTCAGATTCTTTGCCTTCGGCATCTTTTACAGTTACTTTTTTACCTGCTTTTAATGTGCCGTAGCCTTTGATGACTTCAATTTTATTTTTTTTCATCAAAAACTGCACGCCTTTGCTCATGCCATCGGCTACGCCTCGACTTCTTTTTACCACGGCATCAAAATCTTTATCGACGCCATCTGCTTTTAAGCCATAATCTTCCGCATGTTTCAGATATTCAAATACTTGAGCCGATTTCAATAAGGCCTTGGTAGGAATACATCCCCAGTTTAGACACACCCCTCCGAGACTCTCTTTCTCGATTATAGCCGTTTTAAAACCCAGCTGTGAGGCTCTTATGGCGGTTACATACCCACCGGGACCACTGCCCAAAACTATAACATCGAAATTGCTCATATTTTTGATTTTATGTTATTTATAAGAAAGCGCAAAAGTACAAAATCAAATGGAAAGATCGCATCAAAAATTAAATTCGAAATAGAATACACCAACGCCAGACTATCTTGTTTAAAACGTTTAAGTTTGAAAACATAGAACTATTTTATCGTATCTTATAGGAAGAAAAAAGAATATGGATCAGCATTATAAAAGAATATTCACGGGTAATTCTATAATGGCCCAGCGTATAGTTGAAAAACTACAGGAAATCGGAATAACCCCCGTTGTTAAAGATGAATCTAAATCAGCCCTACTTGCAGGATTTGCCTCCGCTATGCAGGGAGACCAAGAGTTGTATGTGAATGGTGATGAAGCCGAAGAGGCCCTAAAAATTGTGGCATCGGTCTTGGATTAACGACGATGAATCACAGTCAACTTCAAAGGTCTTTTTCGGGCATTATTATTAAAAGGCGTACTGGCTGAATTCTTTATTGTCTTATTTTGTATCAGGAACAAAATTTAACGCGGCTCCGTTAATACAATGTCTCAATCCCGTGGGTTTTGGCCCGTCATCGAATACATGACCAAGGTGGCCTCCACAGTTGGCGCAGTGTTCTTCCGTTCTTTTATAACCAATTTTGTAATCGACATCATAAGCAACATTTCCTTTTATTTCTTCGTAAAAGCTTGGCCATCCGGTACCTGATTTGAACTTAGTTTCACTCTTAAATAGTTCGGTGCCACATCCGGCACATACATAGGTCCCTTTCTCCTTGTTTTCTAACAACTCACTAGTAAAAGGATTTTCAGTTGCCTCTTTTCGCAACACATAAAATTCCATGTCGGAGAGTTCCTTGCGCCATTCGGCTTCCGTTTTAGTAATCGGAAAAGCTTTATCTTTTTTTGAGGAAGTTTCCTTTTTTTGGGAAATACCAATGCAGCTCGAAAAAAGCATACAAAGTATAACAAATGTTTTAGCGTACATTTTATAAATTTAGTTATTTGGACGTAACCTGCGGCAACTCCTTTCAATATAGTTACAATATTTAGGGTGCAACAGTTTTTATAAATTTTTATAAAAACCACAAAAAAGGCCGAATTTCAATGGAAACGGGCCTTTTTTGTGAATTCATAATGTTGTATTAATTTAATTTTATTTTTTGAACATCGTTTTCTTCCAATCCCAAACTGTTCATAACCGCGCTAATATTCGACTTATCCATTTTAGAAGATAGGCCCAAGTTTGCTGGTACTACGAATACTCTAAATACTTGATCCAATACCAAGTCGGTAGATACAAGGCCAGAATCGAAATCGGGTTCAACATATATTTTATAGTCATCTAGCGTGAAATCGAAGTTGTAATACAAAAGTCCGTCGTCAGTAAAAAAAGGTTGAGGAAGTTGTCGCCAAACGTCAACACCATTGTCTACTTCCTCCAATCGATATACTAAAATGGCATCATCAGGAAAAAGTTCAATACTATGTGCTGAAAAGGGTTCTCCGAATTCATAGGTGTTATTTCCTGAATTCGCGGTCAGGTCGATCTCTACCTCAAAAGCAATAGCTTCAAATTCGGAACCATCGGCTCCTGCAGGACCTTGAGCTCCATCAAAACCATCTAAACCAGGAGGTCCGGCCGGACCTTCGCAGGCAACAAAAAATAAGGTTAAAAATGCGCCTAGTACTAAAGTTATTTTTTTCATGATGTCATTTTTAGAATGTTTGTAAATATAAGAAGTGATTATTTCTTTCTCACACTTTTAACCAAGCTTTCAAAAAGCGTTCCAAAAATGTTTTTCCCATTAGCAACACCCTTTTCAAATTTCTTGGGTTGTCTATATTGTTTTAACTATTAATTCCTATTTTTAGCAAAATCAATCAAACCAAAATTATGCTACAACAGCGTGTAGTTATTGAGAATATTAATCCGCAATTGCAATGCGGAGCTTTTTTTATTAAGCGAATAACGGGGGAACAAGTAACCGTATATGCCGATGTTTTTCCCGACGGGCACGATATCGTGCAAGCCGAAGTATTGTTTAAGCATGAAAGCGAAAAAGGCTTCAGCGAAGCCAGAATGAAACATCTGGCCGATGATGTGCACAAGATTTCTTTTACAGTTGACAAACAGGGTTTTTATGACTATAAGGTTCGTGGGTGGGTGGATCATGCCCTAAACTGGCAACATGGTATCAAAGCCAAATTGAAAGATGGGCAGTATGTAAAGAGTGAGCTTTTAGATGGGGTACAATACTTGGAATACATTGTAAAAAAGATTCCGGCAAAGGAAAAGACGGAATTGCAGGGATGGATCGATCAATTTAAAGATGATTCGCGGTATGAGAAGGCTACTTCCATAGCTACATCCAAAAAATTGCACCGCTTATTTTTGGAGTTTCCCCAGCGGAGTTTTGCGAAAATCAGTAAAACGCTTCAGGTGTATGTGGATCGGAAGAAGGCCAATTTTAGCACATGGTATGAATTTTTTCCACGATCAACATCGCCGCAATATGGTAAACATGGTACGTTCAAAGATTGTGAAAACCTCTTGCCCAGAATAGCCAATATGGGGTTTGATGTACTTTATTTTCCTCCGATACACCCTATAGGAGAGGTCAATCGCAAAGGAAAAAACAATGCCACTAATGCAAAAGAAGGAGATTCTGGTGTGCCATGGGCCATAGGATCAAAGCTCGGGGGCCATAAGGCAATACATAAAGAATTGGGAACGGAAAAAGATTTTAAGCACCTGATCAAAAAAGCTCAGGAAAGCGGGATTGAAATAGCCATGGACCTCGCTTTTCAGGCGGCGCCCGATCATCCTTATATTTCAGAACACCCAGAGTGGTTTAGAAAACGGCCCGATGGCACCATTCAATATGCTGAAAACCCTCCTAAAAAATATCAAGATATTGTCAATTTTTATTTCGAGACAACAGCTTATAAAGAACTGTGGAAAGAGCTTTTAAACGTTACCTTGCATTGGGTTACATGTGGCATTTCTATTTTTCGGGTCGATAATCCGCATACAAAACCTTATTATTTTTGGAACTGGTTAATTGCCGAGGTAAAAAAGAAACATCCTGATGTACTTTTTCTGGCGGAAGCCTTTTCACGCCCCAAGGTTATGCAACAATTGGCCAAACAAGGTTTCTCGCAATCGTACACTTATTTTACCTGGCGCGTAGAAAAGCACGAGCTGATAGAATATATGCTTGAGCTGACCCAATCTGAAATGAAGGAGTACTATCGCCCGAATTTTTGGCCCAATACGCCTGACATCAATCCGTATCATTTACAAGGTGCCAATGAGGCCATGCACCTAATACGCTATGCGCTGGCGGCGACCTTATGTGGCAATTTGGGAATATATGGCCCGGTCTTCGAATATATGGTATCGGACGCACTACCCGGGAAAGAGGAATATCTGAATTGCGAAAAATATGAAATCAGACATTGGGAGTGGACACATGAAAATAAATTGACTTACCTTATTACACGATTAAACGCGACGAGAAAGAACCATACCTCGTTTCAACAAACCAATAACATAATGTTCTGCGCTTTGGAAAATGATTACCTTATCGCTTTCTATAAATGGAACGATGATCGTACAAATGAAACTTTAACGGTCATAAATCTAGATTCCCACAATTCACAACAAGGTATGGTACAATTGCCATTAGAGGCGTTAGGAGTGTCAGCGGGACATCCTGTAATAATGAAAGACATGATAACCGATAACAGTTATACATGGAGCTCTGAATGGAACTATGTTGAACTGAGTTCCTCGTTACCCTTTCACGTATTCCACATAAATAAGTAATTTATGCCAAAGAAAAAGAAAGATTCCGTTTTGCAGCCGCCCTATAAGTTTGATACGGTATGGGAAGAACTCATTGATGATGAGAACTTTGTTCGGGTCTTTCTATCTGATGTGCTCGAGAATTATATTGTGCAGCAGCGGTGGTACGGTGGTAAGGCTAGCAAACTAAAGTATATAGAATTACAGGAATATTTTAGAATACAGCAGCGCGAAGAGGTTTATTATGGCCTGCTTTTGGAAGTGAATTTTGAGGAAGCTTTTTACCAACATTACTTTTTGCCTATTGCGTTTGTTTCCGATGAAACCTTTGCTGAAAAAGACAGGATTTTACCACTCACCATTAATGGACAGGAAGGGTTTATTATCGATGCCCTGAACTTAGAAGCTTTTCGAAAACTGGTTTTTGAAAGGATTATGACGGCAGTACCAAATGATACCACAAAAGTAAGGTATCATAAAAGTGTCAATTTTGATGGTACAGCGTATATTTCTTCCCGTTTTATGGGCTTGGAGCAGAGCAATACTTCAATAATCATTAATGATAAATATGTAATCAAGTTCTTTAGACGGATTTATTCGGATAAGAATCCCGATTATGAAATGAGCAGATTTTTATCAGAGAAAAAAGGATTTCGAAACACGCCATCTTATCAAGGGAGTATTAATGTAATCGATTCCGATGAGGTGAACATCACCATCGCCTTGATGCAAGAACTGGTGCCTAATCAAGGTGACGCTTGGGATTACATGCTGAAAGAACTTAAAAAAGTGTTTGCCAACCTTGAATATAAACGTATTCATATTGATGCGCTACCCGAAACCAAGATTTTTTCGAAGTTGGGCATCAACGATGTGCCGCCTGAAATTATCGATTGGGCAGGCCTTAATATCTTTTTGAAGTTACAGGTGCTGGCGAAAAGAACGGCCGAAATGCACATAGCTCTAGGGTCAGAGTTCAGTGATACGGCGTTTACACCTACTCACTTTAATGGCGATTATGAGGTTTGGTTGAAAAATAGGTTGTTGTACCAATTTCAGAACAGACTGAATATTGTAGAGAACAATATTCACCGCTTGGAAGGGCTTTCTTTAGAATTGGCCAAGGAATTTTTAGAGCGCAAGAACGAAATTCGAAAGCGTTTTGTGAACTTTGACTGGACCAAGCTTAAGGGAGAGCGCATTCGCATACATGGTGATTACCATTTGGGTCAGATTCTGATACAAGATGATGATTTTTATCTCCTTGATTTTGAGGGAGAACCAGAAAGTACCATTCGTGATAGAAAAGTCAAACAACCGCCGTTAAAAGATGTGGCCGGTATTTTTCGTTCGTTTCATTATGCGATATATGCCACTATCTTTGATGATGCAGGTGCCTATCCGCAATCTCAAAAACAACTGTTCAAGGCAGGAGAACTACTTTATCGCTATTTCATAGGCGTCTTTATGGGAAGTTATGTAGGGCTTATTCAAAAAAATAATCTGAATATAGGGTATATTCAAGAGCGCATATTTATTTTGGAATATTGTATGCTCGAAAAGGCAGTTTATGAATTGGGTTATGAAATGAATTCAAGACCTTTGTGGGCCGTAATACCCCTAGAGGGTATTATGAGTATTATAAACGAGAAGACTTAATGGTTTCTGCTCTAAGTTGATTGACTGAAACTGAATTAAATTTTTACATATAACAAGGCGAGTATTTAATATCATTGTACATGCGTGTTCTTGATTTTTTATAAGAAGACAGAATGAATTTGATGTTGATTATTTCGAACTATAAATAACAACTAATAACAAAAACATGGGCAAAGTAGTACCGCACAGTTTATTTTCCGAGTTTGATATTGATCTTTTCAAAGCAGGAAAACATTTCCGGCTTTACGAAAAATTAGGTTCCCACATCGTAGAGGTAGATGGAGTAAAAGGTACCTATTTTGCCGTTTGGGCACCGACAGCGAAATCAGTGTCCGTAATCGGAGATTTCAATTATTGGATAGAAGGGGACCATAAGCTTAATGTACGTTGGGATGCCAGTGGTATTTGGGAAGGTTTTATTCCTGGAATCGATAAGGGTACACTTTACAAATACAAAATACACTCTAATAATTGGGACGTTCAAACAGAAAAGAACGACCCCTTTGCCAAATATTGCGAACATCCGCCCAAGACAGCATCTATAGTCTGGGATGCTGAATATGATTGGAAAGATAAAGAATGGATGGGTTATCGGGCCGACAAGAATGGTTTAGATAAGCCTTACTCTGTATACGAAGTGCATTTGGGTTCTTGGAAACGAAAGGCTGACAATACTTTTCTTTCTTATATTGAATTAGCCGAGGATTTAGTGAAATATGTCAAGGAAATGGGTTTTACCCATGTTGAGTTCATGCCGATTATGGAGTATCCGTACGATCCATCTTGGGGGTATCAGCTTACGGGTTATTTTGCTCCAACATCCCGCTTCGGTAAACCGGAAGATTTTAAATTGCTCGTCGACAAGCTGCACCAGAACGATATCGGTGTAATTCTTGACTGGGTGCCTTCACATTTTCCTGAAGATGCTCACGGACTTGGCTTCTTTGATGGTTCGCATTTGTATGAACATCCTGATAGAAGAAGAGGGTACCACCCTGATTGGAAGAGTCTTATATTCAATTATGGGAGAAACGAAGTGCGAGCTTTCTTAATCAGCAATGCGATATTTTGGTTAGATAAGTATCATGTAGATGGTCTAAGGGTTGATGCAGTTGCCTCAATGTTATATCTAGATTATTCAAGGGAAGAAGGGGAGTGGGAACCGAACATTTATGGTAACAATGAGAATTTAGAGGCGATATCTTTTTTAAGGGAATTCAATGATACGGTATACAGCAATTTTCCTGGAGTACAGACCATTGCGGAAGAATCAACGGCATTTACCGGAGTCTCTCGACCCATAAAATATGGTGGTCTTGGTTTTGGTATGAAATGGATGATGGGATGGATGCATGACACCTTGGAGTATTTTCAGAAGGAACCCATTTACAGAAAACACCATCAGAACGATTTGACATTTAGTATGACATATGCCTTTACCGAGAACTTTATGCTGCCTTTTTCGCATGATGAAGTGGTTTACGGAAAGCAATCTTTGGTATACCGAATGCCTGGTGATGAATGGCAGCGTTTTGCCAATTTGAGATTACTTTTTGGATATATGTTTACCCATCCAGGTACGAATTTGATATTTATGGGCGGTGAGTTTGGGCAGACCTCCGAATGGAACTTCCAGCAGAGTCTCGAATGGCACCTCACACAATACGATTTTCATTCTGGCGTACAAGAATTGATAAAAGACTTAAATCATATCTATAAGGCATATCCTGCATTGTACGAAAAGCAATTTAGTCCAGAGGGCTTTGAATGGATCGACTATAGTGATCATGAGAACTCGGTAATAACCTATCTCCGTAAAGGTCATGATAAGAAGAACGATATTTTGATTGCCTGTAATTTTACCCCGGTACCTCGAGAAAATTATCGAATAGGTGTACCTAAATCAGGTCAGATAAAGGAAATTTTCAATAGCGATGCCAAAAAATATGGTGGTAGTGGTATTCAAAATAACGCGATAAAGTTATCGACCAAGGCGTGGAATGGGCAAAAAAAATCTATGGTGGTCACTATACCTCCCTTAAGTATTCTTATTTTTCAGTAAATCTTTTATGTCTAACGACACCTTAACTTCCAGTTAATGGGAGTTCTTGGTTTTATGCCAAGCATACATCTATGCGGTCGGTGAAATGCAAAAATTGACAATAGAATGGTCGAAATTTACGGGCACGGTAAAAGCAAAATAACCTCAAGGAATCGGGTGGTAATTCTTGATTTTTGGGCATTTTTGTAATGGTTCGACCTTAACGGTTTAAAAATTATTTACCTACTTTTTAGGTGTAAAGCAACTTTTTTTTTCATTTGTTGGATAATTTTAGGCGCTTAAAACTAACGAAATCGTAATAGTTAATAATTGCTAATAATATTATATTCAGAATCTCGGCTAAAGTCCGTAATTTGGGTTTTTTTTAAAATATAGCCAAACCATGATAACAAATACAGAGTTGGAATATAAGGGGAATCTCTACCCTAATAAAATAGTGGATTTTTTACAAGATGCAGATAAACTTTTCTTCACCACGGCCAACGGCGTAATACTCCAAATAACGATTTTACGAGATAGTGTACTTCGATTTAGGTATGCCACTGAAAATGTTTTTGAACCCGATTTTTCTTATGCAATTAATGATGATGCAGGTATAGGGTACAATCACCTCAATGTGGTGAAAACAGAAACTGAATATATAGTCGAGACATCTAAAATTAGGGTCCTTGTCGATATCGATACACTTCGTGTTCAGATTTCTGATTTAGACGGAAATATTATTAACGAAGATGAGCTTGGTTTCCATTGGGAAGAAAATTATGAGTACGGCGGAAATGTGGTTAAAATGAGCAAGATTACTCAAGGTGCCGAGAGTTTCTATGGCATGGGCGATAAGGCTACACATTCGAATTTGAAAGGAAAAAGGGTCGACAATTGGGCGATGGACCAATATGCTTTTGGTAAAGACCAAGAACCTTTGTACAAGGCTATTCCTTTTTATATTGGGCTTCATAATAATATATCCTACGGGTTATTCTTTGATAATACATTCAGGTCTTATTTTGATTTTGCCCATGAAAGAAGAAATGTCACTAGTTTTTGGGCAGATGGGGGTGAAATGAACTACTACTTTTTTTATGGCCCCAAAATGCCTGATGTGGTTAAATCATATACCGATTTGACTGGCACTCCTGAGTTACCGCCACTTTGGGTTCTAGGGTTTCATCAATCTAAATGGAGCTATTATCCTGAAAAAAGGGTCAAAGAGGTTGCCAAAAAATTTAGGGATTTGAAAATTCCCTGTGATGCTATTTATTTGGATATTGATTATATGGAGGGTTTTAGGTGTTTCACTTGGAACAACAACTATTTTCCAGATCCAAAGAAAATGGTACAAGAGCTTAGTGATGATGGGTTCAAAACCGTTGCAATAATAGATCCGGGAATTAAGGTAGATAAAGATTATTGGGTTTATCAACAGGCGAAAGACAATGATTTCTTCTGTAAGAGGGGAGATGGTCCCTACATGCGGGGTAAAGTATGGCCTGGGGAATGTAATTTTCCCGATTTCACCAATCCCGATGTACGGGAATGGTGGGCAACTCTTTATAAAGAATTAATTGGCGACATCGGTGTCAAGGCAGTTTGGAACGATATGAACGAGCCGGCTGTGATGGAAGTGCCTACCAAGACTTTCCCCCTTGATGTTCGGCACGATTACGATGGTCATCCGTGTAGCCATAGAAAGGCCCATAATATTTATGGTACCCAAATGGCGCGGGCTACTTACGAAGGGGTTAAGAAATATGTGTATCCGAAGCGACCTTTTGTAATTACGCGTTCGGCCTATTCAGGAGCCCAAAGATTTACGTCGACCTGGACAGGTGATAACGTGGCTACCTGGGAACATTTGTGGATCGCAAACGTGCAAGTGCAACGTATGTGCATGAGCGGTTTCTCCTTTGTAGGATCAGATATTGGAGGATTTGCCGAACAACCCAATGGTGAGTTGTTCGCGAGATGGATTCAATTAGGTGTTTTCCACCCTTTCTGTAGAGTGCATTCAAGTGGTGACCATGGAGATCAAGAACCGTGGTCGTTTGGTTCCGAAGTGACGAATATTGTACGAAAGTTCATTGAGCTGAGGTATCAGTTGCTTCCATATTTGTATACCATGTTCTGGAACTATATTCAAGATGGTACGCCCATGTTGCAACCGTTGGTTCATTATGATCAAGAAGATACCCAAACACATTTCCGAACAGATGAGTTTATTTTCGGAAAGCAAATTTTGGTATGCCCCGTTCAAGAACCCAATGCCAAAGGAAGAAGAATGTATGTGCCTCGCGGAAAATGGTATAATTATTGGACAGAAGAAACCATAGTAGGAGGTAAAGAGAGATGGGTGATCGCCGATATAGATAAGATACCCCTATTTATCAAAGAAGGAGCCATTATTCCTAAATATCCCGTACAGCAGTATGTTGGGGAGATTGAAATAACTGAGCTTGTTTTGGATGTTTATTTTAAAATAGGAGCCGAAAGTTCAACTGTTTATGAAGATGGGCAAGATGGTTTTGATTACAAAAAGGGACGTTATAGTTTACGAAAATTTAGGTTGCGAGGAAAAGAAAACGAACTGATTATACAACAATTTAAAGATGGTTCTTTTATCACCCCTTATAAGAACTTTACTTTTAAATTTCATGGCCTTCCATTTAAAATAGCTAATGTAGAGGTCGATAACGAAAAGGTAGCTTTAAAAGATTTAAAATTGAATGGTAATAATACCATAGAGATAAGTAAAGATTTTACTGAATTGCATATTACGGGGAATTAGTTTTTTTGTATTTTAAGAAAAATAAATACTGAAGAAGATGAAAAAAGTACTTTTAATAATTTTGATTTTTATTGGCGTATCCGCTTGTAAGGTCAATCCCTTCACGGGAAAAAAAGTTTTGAATTTTTACCCGAATAGCCAAGTATTCCCTACGGCTTTTGCGCAATATGATCAATTTTTGACCGAAAACAAGGTGGTTACAGGCACTTCGGATGCCAAAATGATAACTAAGGTGGGGCAACGTATATCATCGGCGGCCGAGCGTTGGTTAACGGCAAATGGGTATGCCGGTTATCTTAAAGATTATAAATGGGAATATAACCTTGTAGACGATAAAACGGTTAATGCGTGGTGTATGCCAGGTGGCAAAATTGTTTTTTATACGGGTATACTCCCTATAACGCAAACGGAAGCAGGGGTGGCGGTTGTAATGGGTCATGAGGTGGCACATGCCCTCGCCGATCACGGAGCGCAACGAATGAGCGCGGGTACATTGCAACAATTGGGTGCGGTGGCCGGTAATATTGCCATTCAAGACCCCCAAAAATTAAGTATATTCAATCAAGCTTATGGTATTGGATCTCAGGTTGGTATAATGCTTCCTTTTAGCAGAAGCCATGAAACCGAGGCTGATCGAATTGGTTTACAGATTATGGCTATTGCAGGCTATGACCCTGGAGAAGCTGCCGAACTTTGGAAACGAATGAAGGCGAATAGCGGCGGAGAAGCGCCACCAGAATTTATGAGCACCCACCCTTCGAACGATACCCGTATCAGCAATTTGACCGAATGGGCACCCCTTGCACGTGAAGAGGCCAAGAAATTTGGTGTGACCTCGTTCCAGAAATGAGAATAAATATAAAGTAGAAATAGAGAAAAGACCGCTCCTTATATGGAACGGTCTTTCTTTTTGATATGGCAAAATCGACACCGATAAAAGGAAGTAGAAAACTGTTGAACGCATGGGCCTTTTATGATTGGGCCAATTCAACATACAGTCTGGTTATCAGTTCCGCGATTTTCCCCATATTTTATGGGGCGTTGTTTAGGGTGCGTGGAATTGAAAAAGTATCGGTATTTGGGAATGAAATTGCGCGTGCCCCATTAATCAGTTATGTGACCTCCGTAGCTTTCTTGTTCATAGCACTATGTATTCCTTTACTTTCGGGCATTGCCGATTATCTCGGCAATAAAAAGATGTTTCTTAGATTTTTTTGTTATCTGGGTGCATTCTCTTGTATAGGGCTTTACTGGTTCTCCCTAGATAATATTTATCTAGGTCTTACCTGTTATTTTTTCGGATTGGTGGGTTTCTGGGTCAGTATGGCTTTCAATAATTCATATTTACCTGATATTGCTTTTCCTGAGCAACAAGACCGAATTAGTGCCAAAGGATTCTCTTTGGGGTATATCGGTAGCGTAATATTGCTATTGTTCAATTTGGCAATGGTCATGCGGCCCGAATTATTCGGAATTATTGGCGATTCGGGTGAAGCCGCTGAAATAAAGGCCATGAAATATTCCTTTATATCCGTAGGAGTTTGGTGGATTATTTTTAGTCAGTATACCTTTTTTCATTTACCAAAAGGATACAAGCAGGAAGGTGTTCGTAAAAATATTGTTCTCAATGGCTTTAGGGAATTGAAAGCGGTTTGGAGGCAGTTGGGCGACGAAATCAAACTGAAGCGTTATCTAGGTGCTTTTTTTGTTTATAGTATGGCGGTTCAGACCGTTATGCTGATTGCTACCTTTTTTGGAGAGGAAGAAATTCATTGGGGTTCCGATTCAGAGCGCACCATGGGTTTGATAGTAAGTATCTTGGTTATTCAGATTGTGGCTGTTTTCGGGGCAACATTTACGGCTATGGCGTCCAAGACCTTTGGGAATATCAACACACTTATTGTGGTCAACATTTTATGGGTCTTCATTTGTGTGTACGCCTATTTTGTGGTGACACCCATGGATTTTTATATTGCCGCCGGATGTGTCGGGGTCATAATGGGAGGTATACAGGCGCTATCTAGATCTACCTACTCAAAATTTTTACCTGAAACCACCGATACTACTTCTTTCTTCGGATTTTATGATGTGGCTGAAAAAATTGGAATCGTAATCGGGACTTTTATGTACGGCTACGTAGCCCAAGTGACTGGTAATATGCGGAATGCGATTATTTTTTTGGGACTATTCTTTTTAATCGGAATGTTTCTATTGACTCGAGTGGAAAAGAAGAAGTACCCAAATAAAAAGCCTCTTTTGAAAAGAGGTCTTTAGACATAGTGTGTCCGTTTTTTAATTATCCTTTTGAAATATCACCAGATCCCGAGGTTTTGGTATCGACTTTTTCGGGGTTTCCTCGATATTCAATATCTCCGGACCCTGAAACGCGTGCCTTTAACATTTTATGAGCAGTAACGTTTATATCTGCTGACCCTGATACGGAGGCATCAACATTCTCCGCATTGAGTTCGAAAGCATCGATATCTCCTGAGCCGGATACACTTACTTCGAAATCGGAAGCTTCTCCACTTAACCTCATGTCTCCAGACCCAGACATCGCAGCTGAAAAACGACTTACTTCTACCTCTAAAGTTACATCTCCCGAGCCCGATATGGCCACCTGAAGGTCATCACTTTTAAGTTTCTTTTTTCCGACAATATCTCCTGAACCCGATAGGGCTAGAGAATTTATGCTTTCTACAGGAATGGTTATACGTATACCATCTTTCCAAGAAGAAGGTTTTAAATTGTATCCTTTTTCTACCCTAATCGATAACTTTCCATTTTTTACTTCGGTGATAATGTGTTTCAGAAGATTATCTTCCCCGGTAAGGGTGAGCTCCCCTTCACGGCCATCAACCAGTTCAACATCAAACCAGCCTGACACTCCGATATCTTCATAATCTTTAGTATTTCTTTCTATGGTAACTATGTTTCCATTACCCGCTACTTTTTTGCCCCATTGCGCAGTGCAAGACAAAATGCTTAGAGTTACTAAAGCTACTACAGTAAATTTTTTCATGATTTTACGTTTTTATAGCCTTGAACTTATTTCAAAGTCTGATTGATATTCAGTTTTTGTGGAACGATATTCCGCCGTAATCACTATCGATGGTTAAGTTATTGCCGCTATTGGCTTTTCCGTAAAAGCCCTTATAGTATTTTTCATTCGATTTCTCAGAACTGGTACTGATTTCAAAATCTTCATTACCGCTGACTCCAGCATAGGAAGTTCTGATTTCAAAATCAAAATGGTAGTTCGGGTGATACCCAATTTTAGCTCCGGTGTAATCTAATGAAATTGCTAAATTTCCGGCATCTTCCGCCATTTCCTCGATTTTAACATTTCCGTAGTCGGCCTTGATTTCGACATTGCCGTGAACTTTTCCGAGTTTTACGTTTATGTAGTCCCCTTTGCCTTGTATGTTATTGACCTCCTTTACCTCAATATTCCCGTAATCGCAGGTGTATTGAAGATTTTTCATTTCTAGCACGGTAGAACTGGTATAATCGGCATTAATTATAAGATTTTCCGCTTTGTCGATCGTAAAGCCTGAATAATCGGCCCTGATTTCACCGCTTTTGATATATCCGATATGAGATTCGGTGGTGTAATCGAAGTTCAAGCTATTATTTCTTCCGCGAAGTTCGCCTATTTCCAACCTGCCATAATCACAACTGATTTTGGCATGCCCATCGATACGATCTAGGTTAATACCGCCATAATCGTTGTTAAGGTTCACACTGTTCTTAATAGGTAGTTTGATCGTATAGTTTACTTGCATATTGACATTGTTGCTTCTGCCCCAATTCCAGCTCCAATCACTTTTATTGTTGTGAAAAAGGGTTTTGGCCGAAACCTCGCTCGTATTCGCTTCAAAGTCGATAGTGATCTCATCCAATTTTCTTTGGACCTTTTCCTCGTTGTTTCCATTCGTCTTTACATGCACTTCTATTAGCACTCTGTTTTCGTTCCACGAAGAGATATGGAGGTTTCCGTAGCTATTGCTCACTTTTAACAAGGCATCGGCATTCACATTGAATTCCTTTTTTATGGTTTTTTCTTTGGTGTATTTGCCTTTTAGCTTCCCTTCAGTTGCCGAAAGGGCTAGTGGGGCTATTAAAAAAAGGAAGGCTATAGATTTAAATAGTATTTTCATTACTGTTATTTTTTAATATTTTAATAGTTTCGATTTGGTTCAGAACAGCGTTCAATAGATTTATACGTGTTTGAAAATTGGTAATCATTGCACTTAGGATCAATTTGCTATTTCCCCCTTGTATAAGATTTCGCTCTAGTTCTTTGTAATCTTTCTCCAAATTTTTTAATTGTAATAAGGTGTCATCTATTATTTTAAGCGTTTCTGGCGACACTTCTTCCTTTAACTTTTTGACCTGTTCTTCGATTAGATTCGCAAAATAAAATTGTGTATTCGATGCTTCAGGTGATATTCTGGCAACTTGTTCTTCCATTGTAGGTTCGGCATTCCCAATATATGCGCCAAGGGCAATAATTAATGCCAAAGAAGCTGCAATTGAAAGCGATTTTATCCACCTTATTCTTCTGCCTCGCACATCAGAAATCGAGGTATTTTTAGCGTTTAATTTTTCAAAAAAACGCTCTTTATGTCCTGAATCCGGTTCGTGATAGTCAAGGGATTCCCGAATTTCGGCGAACAGATTTTCTAATTTTTCTTTTTCTATCATTGAGAGATTTGTAATTTTCTTCGCAGACTTTCCTTTGCTCTTGAAATAGTGGTTCTGCAATTAGCGTAGCTAATGTTCATAATTGAACTGATTTCTTCATAATCAAAACCCTCGATTAAATGTAAGGTCAAAGAAATTCTGTAGTTGTCCCTTAACTGTTCCATGGTTTCCATTACCTTTTGAGCCTTCAGTTCGGAAAACGCATGGTCAGAGGTAACTTCATCATAGTCTTTGACCTTGTGAATAATTGATTCTAGAGCCACCTCATTCTTTTTTTGTTGGGCTCTATAGCTTTTTATGCTGTTGTTGATGACGATTCTTTTTAACCATGCTCCAAAGGCAACCTCTCCCTTGAAAGTATGTAGTTTGGTAAATGCACTCAAGAATGATTCTTGCATAACATCTTCAGCTTCGTCATTCTTTTTTAGAATTCGAAAAGCTGTATTGTACATGGCTTTGAAATAGCGATTGTAAATCTCCATTTGTGCACATTGGTCATTTTTAAGACACAGTTCTAATAACGCATCTGTATTTTCATTTTTGAGGCTCAAAAGACGAATGGTTTGTATTATAGATTATCTGATTATCTAATTGTTACAGTTTAGCACAAAAAAAAGTTAAATTGCACTTTATCGATAATTTAAGCCAATAAATCGATTAAATCGGTAGGTTGGTCGAAAAAGCAATCTTTCCCATTAACTTTGGAGACCCGAGTGATTCCCCTGTAAATATAATACTTGAATCAAATTTTTAATCGCACTAATATTTTCTGAATGGGAAATCTTTACACTTATCGAACTTTAGTTCTACTTCTTTGTAATTTTTACTTTTTAGTTTCGACGGCCCAAAATCCTTCTGATGAAGGACAATGGAGTCCGCCGGTATCTTTCGGAATAGTTCCGGTGGCTGTGGCCAATCTTCCAGATGGTAAACTCTTGACTTGGTCTTCCCAGTTCAGAGGTACTTTTATAGCCGAAGGTGATGGGGCGACTTTTACCGAAATATTCGACCCTTTCTTGGGTCCGAATGGTCAAGCATTGGGTGAATTTACATCCAATACTGATCATGACATGTTTTGTCCAGGAATTAACAACCTTCCAGACGGACGTATTTTGTCTTCCGGGGGTACCACAAGTGAACGTACAAGTATATATGATCCGCTTACGGGGCTGTGGAGTGTGGCCGATGAAATGAATATCCCTCGCGGATATCAGGGTAATGTAACACTTTCAGACGGTTCGGTTTTTACACTTGGAGGATCATGGAGTGGAGGGGAAGGCAATAAAGATGCTGAACTTTGGTCTCCTTTAACGGGTTGGACGCTTTTGCCAGGTTTACAAAATGAATTGCTCTGGAACAGTAATGATCTATCACAAGAAGGTAGGGGTATATATCGGGTAGATAATCATGCTTGGTTATGGCCTGCACCAAATGGAAAAGTATTTCATGCTGGACCTGGCGAACGTATGCATTGGATTGATGTTGCAAATGGTGGTTCTTGGACGGATGCCGGTCAGCGGGGTAATGACACATACTCTATGAAAGGTACTACCGTTATGTTCGATATTGGAAAAATCTTAAAAGTTGGGGGGTCAAGGTCTTATGATAGTGATACGCCCGCAAAGGATAATTCTTATGTTATTGACATAAATGGATCCGGTGACATAAATGAATCTGCGCCTACAGTGACCGTGACCCCGACCAACAACAATCTCTCTTACTCGCGAACCATGCATAATAGTACGGTTCTGCCTAATGGAGAAGTTTTGGTTACTGGAGGTTTAGATATCGCCCATGTTTTTACTGATGTAGGCGCCCGTCTTACAGCTGAAATGTATAATCCCACAACGAATACTTGGCGTAATGTTGCAGGAATGACCATAGCAAGAACTTATCATAGTGTGGGTATTCTCATGCTCGACGGTAGGGTTTTTGTTGGAGGTGGGGGGCTATGCTCTGGTCCTAATCCTGACTGTGTAAACCATTTCGATGCAGAAATTTATAGTCCTCCTTATTTGTTTGATGCAGCAGGTAATCTAGCCACTAGACCTCAAATCGTTGGTGTAACAAATCCTAGCTCGCCAGCAACAGGGAGTTATGGGGAAACTATCGTAGATTATGGAGAAACCCTAAATGTAACAACCAATACCAGTGTTAGTGATTTCAGTTTAATAAGATTTTCTGCTGCAACCCATAGTACCAATAATGAGCAGCGGAGAATTCCTTTGACCACAACAGCGGGAACCTCACATTCTTTGACTATCCCAAACCGAAATTTATTACCACCTGGTTACTATATGCTTTTTGCATTGGACGCAAATGGGGTGCCTTCAATTGCGACAACTTTGAAGATTGGCAACGCTACGACTCAAGATTACAACCCTAATTTGGTACTTGATTTAAATTTTGACGAAGGAACAGGGGTGAATGTCACTGATAATTCTCAATATAATAATAATGCTGTCATAAAGGAACGTGATGATAACGGAAATGAGGTTACTCCAAATTCAAATTATTGGAATAACAATGGTGTTTTTGGCGGGGCCCTGGAAATGGATGGTCTCGAGTTTCAGAGCAATACTATAGTAGAAATACCGAGATCAACATCATTGACCTCTATTGTCGAAAATATAACAGTGATGGCATGGGTTAATAGAGACTCTGGAAGTGTGATACCCCAAACGGGTGTGGTTTCCAACGTCAATATTTTCGGGCATGATTATCCAAGTATTTTCTTTGGTTATCATAACTCGCTATATAAATGGTCCTTCAGAACTGAAAACGGCCTACTTGAATGTTATGCGGGATATGATCCTATGAATACATGGAATCATATTGCGGCGACCTATGATGGTGAAGTTGCAAGGCTTTATGTAAATGGTGTTGAAATTTGCACTAAGGATATGGCTGGTAGTATAACACTTATGAATAATGGAACTGAGTATGACACTTTTACCAGTTCTGGTTTCTATGACATACGACCAGGTCCTGTAAAGCCATACGGTAACGCCAGTGGCATCTCAGATGAACTGGATGGTCGTTTGGATGAGTTGAAAGTGTTTAATAAGGCATTGGGCTCTGAGGAGATAGTGAACTACTACAATTTGGGTAAACAGACTGGAAACCCGCAAATAGTAGACTGTCCTCCAAATGCGATTATTGCCGAGTACAAAATTGATGATGGTGAATGGCAAACCGGAAACTTCATAAATGTTACCGCGGGTCGTGAAGTATATATTAGGGCGCAAACAAGCGGAGAGTATTTTGTGACTACACCACAAGTAAATGGTCCGACTCTTAGCTCTGTGGATGATTTTCCAAATTTCGAAGATACAACCGCCTATAAAATCGACACGAATGTTGACCGTAACGGAAATCCAGATAGAAATAATGGTATAGTTGATGGTTCCAATAGGGGGCAATTTGTTCTTACCACGGCCAATGGGTGTGCTACAGTATTTGAATTAGATGTTTCTGGCGGATGTGATCCAGGTGATACTGTCGTATCTCCTGAATGGAGGTTGACCGATTCAGCACCGGCCTATGAAACAGGAAACCCTGGGCAAGACGTAACAATTTATCCGATAGAAGGTGATAACGTAAGACTTAGTCTTCAACCCAATGGTTTAAAATTCAATGTATCAAGACCTAACGGAACAGTCCAATACAATGTAGCGGGTGATTATACCATCAATGGTATCTCTCAATCCGATTCTGGTACTTACCGCCTTGAATCCGAACAGGGCTGTTCAGTGTTTATTACTATATCTTTTAACAATCCGATTTGTGATAACGGAGGTTTGATTCCTGAATACACCATCAATGGGGTTACTGGGAGCGGTAGTGGAGATGTGGTAGTCGATGAAGGCGAGGAAGTGATTTTGAGCATGTTACCCGATGGTGTTGATTTAACGATTACTTTGCCCGATGGCAGCACGGTGAGTGATAACCACAATTTAGGAAATGTCACTCCTGCTCAAAGTGGAATTTATACATTTACCTCCGGACAGAATTGCGTGGAGACAATAAATTTACAGGTAAATGATGCAGCCAGTTGCCCACCTGGAAGTATTGTTCCCGAGTATAGAATAGGAGGAACATGGTCTTCTGGAGCAGAAGACTTACATGTTGATGTAGGAACCGATCTTACTTTGAGTATGATACCGAACGGAATAGGTCTAACTATAACGTTACCTGATGGTAATACAGTTGGGGATAACCATTTACTCGGAAAAGTTAGTGAGTCCGATAGTGGTAAATATTTGTTGACCTCTGCAAATGGTTGCAAGACTACTTTAAACCTTACAGTTGGAGGGTGTCCCCCTGGTAGTTTTGTGCCCCAATATGTGGTAGAAGGAGTTTCGGGTAGTGGAAATACACTGACTGTTGATGAGGGACAAAACGTTATGCTTGGTTCGGCAGAGGATACGACTGGCCTTACCATTAGGCTTCCGAATGGAACTATTGTCAATGGTGGTTATAATTTAGGAAGTGCTTCTCCTTCGCAGTCGGGCAGTTATAATTTTATTTCGGCCGATGAGTGTATAGCAACTTTTTTTCTACAAGTAAACGCTTCGGCAAATTGTCCTTCTGGCAGTATTATTCCAGAATATATAGTCGATGGATTGACAGGTAGTGGAGGTACCCTTAATGTTAACCAAGGACAAGAAGTAATTTTAAGTATGTTGCCCGATGGGGTCGGTCTGACAATTACATTACCCGATGGGAGTACTGTGGGTGATAACCATAATTTAGGAAATGTCACTCCTGCACAAAGTGGTATGTACACCTTCACTTCGGCCGATGGATGTGTAGAAAAATTGGACTTTCAAGTACAACAGATTCTGAATTGTCCTCCAGGGGATATTCTTCCTGAATATAATGTAGATGGCCAATGGGCCTCAGGGGAAACTGAACTGCAAGTGGAAGAAGGTGCCCGGGTTACTTTAAGTATGATACCAAATGATATTGATCTCACGATCACGCTCCCCGACGGGAGTACAGTTGGTGATAATTACTATATTCCGAGCGCAGGTGTTTCACATAGCGGAGCATATCTGTTGACGTCGGCAGAGGGTTGTCAAATAACCCTTAATCTGACGGTAGGAGATTGCGTCCCCGGATCGGTCGTACCCGAGTATACTGTCGACGGTACTACGGGCAGCGGTACGGGCACGTTGGTGGTCGACGAGGGGGATCCGGTTGTCCTTGGTACGGTCTCCGGGTCCTCCGATGTGACGATCTCGCTCCCCGGCGGCGGAAGCGCCACTGGGTCCCACGACCTAGGCGGGGTTTCCCCTTCGGATGCGGGCACGTATACCTTTACCACGGCGGCGGGCTGTTCGGCCACGCTTGACCTGGAGGTCAGCCCTTCCGGCTGCGCTCCGGGCTCTGTGGTCCCCGAGTACACGGTCGACGGTACGACGGG
>NZ_FNGV01000016.1 GCF_900103215.1 Kriegella aquimaris | reverse complement strand
AAATATTAACACCGCATAAAAATGAAATTTGACTTAAAGGGAAAAACGGCCATCGTCACCGGGGGCGGCAGTGGAATAGGGCTTGCCATTTCAAAAACTTTAGCTGAACAAGGGGCTTCTGTACATATTTTCGAGTTAAGTCTAGAACCGGCACAAGCAGCTGTAGAAGCTATTATTAATGATGGGGGTGATGCGTATGCCTATGGTTGCAACGTGGCGAAACAGTCTGAAGTGAGGAAAGTGGTAGCATCGATTGCTGAATCGAATCGAATCGATATACTCATCAATAACGCGGGTATTGCCCATATTGGTGATGTTGAGAATACTGCTGAGGGAGATATGGATAAGATTTATAGCGTGAATATAAAAGGGGTATACAACTGCATTAATGCAGTTGTTCCCAACATGAAAGAAAAGGGAGGTGTCATTCTGAATATGGCCTCAATTGCTTCACATACAGGAATCAATGACCGGTTTGCCTATTCGATGTCAAAAGGGGCCGCACTCGCTATGACCTATTCGGTGGCCAAAGATTATCTTGAATTCGGCATACGTTGCAACAGTATTTCTCCTGCACGGGTACATACCCCGTTTGTCGATGGATTTATAAAGACTAATTATCCTGGAAAGGAAGAGGAGATGTTTCAGAAATTATCAAAAACGCAGCCAATTGGCCGAATGGCAAAACCCGTAGAAGTAGCTAACTTGGCACTTTACCTTTGTTCCGATGAGGCATCGTTTATTACAGGAACCGATTTTCCAATTGATGGAGGATTTATTAGACTTAATGGAAATTAGAACAATCTATATAATTATAATACTATGAAATTAATACGATTTGGAGCGATAGGAAATGAAAAACCCGGAGTGCAATTGGAAGATGGAAAGCGACTTGATGTTTCCGGTTTCGGACATGATTATGATGAAGACTTTTTTGGGGGTGACGGATTAGAACAGTTGAAAGGTTGGTTGAATAAGAATGCGGATAACTGTCCGGTTGTCGGTGAGGGAGTTCGATTGGGAGCGCCGCTGTGCCGTCCTTCAAAAATAATCTGTATTGGCTTAAACTATGCAAAACATGCTGCTGAAAGTGGTATGGAAGTGCCAAAGGAGCCTGTGCTGTTCTTTAAGGCCACTTCAGCGATCGTAGGTCCGAATGACGATGTCATCATTCCCAAAGGCAGTGAAAAAACCGATTGGGAAGTCGAGTTGGCCGTAGTTATTGGTAAAAAGGCATCTTATGTTTCCGAAGCGGAAGCCATGGATCATGTTGCTGGGTATGTGCTGCACAACGATTATAGCGAACGTGCGTTTCAGATTGAGCGCAGTGGGCAATGGGTCAAAGGAAAAAGTTGTGACACGTTCGCTCCTTTAGGTCCGTTTATCGCTACCCCCGATGAAATAAGTGACCCGCACAATTTGGATTTGTGGTTAAAGGTAAACGGAGAAATGTTGCAGAATAGCAATACCTCCGATTTTGTTTTTGATATTCCGACTTCGATAAGTTATATCAGCCAGTTTATGACCTTATTGCCCGGTGACATTATTTCAACGGGAACTCCTTTTGGTGTTGGGCTGGGCTTTAATCCGCCACGCTATCTAAAATCTGGTGATGTAGTCGAATTGGGTATTGAAGGACTAGGGGTTAGCAAGCAATCGGCCAAGGCATATGGCGAAGATTAACAATTATTTCTTTTTTGAGCGAATTTGCTGGTATCTAATCTAGATTTTTTAGTAACTTCGCGGCACATTTTTGGATTTTTTCTAAGAATGGGTAACTAGGTCGCTTTGCTCAGCTGGATTGAATATCTACCTTCTAAGCAAGCGCAATAGACCTAGTGAGAACATAATGGTGGCATAGCTCAGCTGGATAGAGCACCTGCCTTCTAAGCAGGCGGTCCTAGGTTCGAATCCTAGTGCCATCACTTCATTATCAAGGCTTTAAGGATGAAAATCTTTAAAGCTTTTTTTATTTGCACTCAATTTGCACTCATAAATTGATGTGATTTGGTGCTATATGATTTAGTTTGAGAGGGTTTATTCATTTTCTTACTATGAAATGATTTAACCAGATTTCAAAACTTTTTAGTTTTTTTCTCCCTATCCATCGGAAAGTACCCTGCGGAGCACGTAATTACATGTTCAAAAGAATGTTTGAGTTTGACTAGTATAGTCCTATACCTTTCCCCTTAAATTTCGACCAATCCGTAAATTCGTCCTTGAAACCGTTAAAGACCTCTTTCGACCTCCTCCTATTTCCCAATAACGAACTGATGGCATAAACGCCTTTTCTGAGCATTCGGTTTTGCTGGATATTGGAATGCCTCGCCGATGCTGCGTTCACGCTTTCGCGAAGTCCGCTATCCATATGGTGCTGCACCATTTCACGATGCATATTCGGGTATACTTTTTCGGCCGTCAGCATAAAGGCGACCTTGTTGTACATTCCCCTTTCCATTAGGTGTCCCGCCCATAGGTTTTCAAGGTTGTTCCTGCCATCTTCAACAAGGCCGTTGATGACGCTTCGTTGTCCTTTTAATGCTTCGGTGTGATTTGGAACGGTATTCAAATACTGGCCCGTTCTCTTCGGCAATGGGCAGCTTGTTTTGTTGTTTGTATAAATGGATTTGACCTCGAAACCCTTCTCCCCCTTTACAAAATAGAACCCCTTGGCATTGAAATGGGCGATATAGTCCTTGGGGGATTTTTCAAAGGGTGCGTGCATCCGCTCGGCATTTTTTACATAGGAACCCAAAGCGGTAATTTCATATTGCTTTTTGTAAACCGGATTCATTTTTTCATAAAGATTCGGGAATATCATGGGCAGGAAAATTGCCGATGCCGTCAACTTGGAGCTTTTTTCGGGAGACTGGTCCGATAACATTTCCAGCACCGAATGGTTTTGACGTACGAAACCAGTGGTTACATAGTTCTCCATGGCCTCGGAAAAAGGCAGTTTGCCTAACTTTACGGGAACTGTATGCCTGTTCGAATCGGTAAAGGACAACTTATTCTCACTATACTTTACGCCCAAAGCTTGGAACAAGAGCCGAACACTCCCCTGTTTCGTACCGACATTGAAAATATCCTTTTTCAACACCTTCCCGATGAGCTTAAATTTATTTTCCAAGGTTTCCTCTTCCTTTCTGATTTCCAGTTCATGCAATCTTTCCTTTACTATAGGGAACTCCCTTTCAATCGCTTCCATGAACAATACTTTTCTGTTATTTGGAATATAGCGCTCAAGGAATTTGTAAGTTTTGGATGCAGTTAGTGTATTGTAGATATCATCGGATTTCTTGGCCATTATATGTTCCGAGAATAAACCTTCCTGTTTCGGAGATTTTAGATAGGATGTTATTAGCGCCTCTTTTATCAGTTTTTGGATTTCCAGTTTGAACTGTTTGCTTTCGGTATCGATTTTCGTAGGTTCGTTGCAGTTCCCGAAAACATCCTTGCGATTATCCATTCGGATATTTTTGCCAAGTTCCTTTTCCCTGAAAACATATTGTGATCTGTCATAGATGGTAAACCCCTCGATAACTTCTTCTTGCATGTCCAGTTTTATATCGATGTCCTGATATTCCTTAAGGATATCCGCCAGTTCGTTGGGTTGGATAGTTTGAAAAAGGCCATAGGTGGTCCCTATCTGTTTCAACAGGCGTTTGCGGTGCATGGGCAATAGCTTCGATTTGGAATGTACATCAAAGACCTTTTGCAGTTTCGGGCCGCTCAGGTCCCGGTGTACCGTAGAGCCGTTGATGAACCGTGTCCGGTAGCCCTTTTGATTGTTCAGTCCGTATGCGACCCCTATCCTTCCCGTTTCGTTCTTGGTGGTTCTTACTTCGATATGATAGGGCCTGACCAGTATTGCCAGTTCCTCGAAACTCTGCACCTTGTATTTTTGGTTGATGCCGTTCAGCACGTCCTGCAAATAATATTTCGTTCCTTTTTCTGCATCCATGCCGAACTGTAGTTCGGGCAATCTGTACAGCGGAAGTTGTCTTTCTTCCCTGGTGCTTGGCGATGGGGATAGTCCGTACTTTTTTTCCAGGTATTGATGGGTCGCGATGTTCCTCCGATAGCTGTTGAAGATGCCGAGTACTTTTCCATCTTCCTTCACGTTGGTCGTTACGATATGTACGTGCTCGTGTTTGGTATCGTTGTGCCTGACCACTACATAGGGCTGCTCCCCATAGCCCATATTATCCATGTACTCTTCGGAGATTTTAAGGAAAGTATTGTCATCAAGGTGTTCCCCGTGTGGAAGGTTCAGGCTGATATGGGCATAGCGGTTCTTGGTGGCGTTGCGCTGTCCCTGAAAATGGAGCACGCTCCCGAAGAACTTTGGCGATACACTTTGGGAAAATGTGTTGCCGTAACCGAGTATTTGCATACCTTCTTTTCCGAAGACATAATTCAATGTGCCCTTACAGGTTTCGCCATATATGATCTGTCCTATCATCTTGTAAATAATTCCATCGTAATTTCCAAAAGTGTGTACAGCAGTTCGTTGGACCTTTTTATTTCCGGTTCGAGGCTCGAATTGGGGCTTCTAAGGTTCTTATGGTGGGCTATCTTGACCAGTTGGTTGATGTTGTTGCCTATCTTGTTGATGTGATAGGCAAGATTTGAAGTGTCGGGAAGCCTTTCCTTTTCTTCGGCTTCTTGTTGCAGGACCAATCTTCTCAGCAACGGACTTATCGTTCCTCTTTCAAGAATATCAAGATGATACGATTCGCAGATCAGCCTCAATTTGTCATATTCCTTGTCGTTGAACCGCAACATCACGTTATGGTACCGCTTGTTGTTTCCCAATCGTTTTCGGCCCCTTTTCCTTTGTTCCATTTTCGTTGCTTTTTAAGGCAAAACACTTCGTCAGAAGTAGACAATTCTAAGTTACTTAGAATACAGCTTGCTATCCGTTCCACGGATAAATATAGGCAATCATATTCGGATACAAATAGCTTATAATCAATTATTTAACTTATAAAATCATATGAGACCATATCGAATCATATGGGTACAAATACAAAATATAAATGGTCTGATATGGTATTCAGAAAATCAAGGAAATATGGGAATATTCAAGTTTTTTTGTGGGCAGGGGAAAGAAAGGGCAAGCGGTTTTTTTTACAGCTTGTGCTTTTGTGCGGCCGCGAGGGGGTCGTGAAAAACTGGAACGGAAAGACTGAACCTTCGGACTGGCGAAGCATGTCCGCATGGGAAGGAACGGAGTGGAGGGATTGCATGACTTCCGCAGGGCTTGGGACAAATATTGAAATGAACTCGGCCAAAATATATTTGAATTTATGGCTATATATATGCATTTATTACTATACCAATACATATGTATGAAAGTCGATCCAACAGCGGCATCGACATGCAATGTCAAGGGATATAACGTTGAGTTAATTTTAATCTAGATTCCCCAAACGGTCTCTATTACAGATTCATAAAGAAATGGTTAACTTCGTATTATAATCTTTATACATAGCACTGGCTAATTTACTCGACCATAAATGGAATATTGGCAGTAGCCGCCTGATTATTGCCATCGGAGGCATAGACAAATAGACGATACGCCCCTTTTGTTGGTGACTTAAACGTAACCTTATTTAGTTTCTGTGACACTATCAAACCGTTAATAGGCTCTGGTTTTTCTTCTAAATCACCACCCTCCTTCAAATCGGTGCTCTCTGGCATAATTTCCCAATCATATACTATAGTATCTTTCTCAAAATCCTTTACTACAATCTGTGCTACATATTGTCTATCCTTTTTCAACAACACATTGTCATGAGCTGTTTTTCCATCTAGTGTGTAGTCTTTTATGATGGGGGTGCGGTTTGATGGCCATTCGCCGTTCCAGATATAATGCATAACATCTACGGATTCCGTTTCTTTACCATCTTCCAAAAAAATACCGTACCAAGTCGGCGTTCGCTCTTGTTTATTTCCCCATAAGAAAACATAGGAGCCTATGCATTGCAGTGAATCGGCAGCTATCCCCCCTTGATATCGCTTTAAGTAGTTATTGGCCTTAACTGAACTATTCTCTTCAATAGGTGCTCCCCAAGCAGTAGTCGGCACCTCCCAATGCCCTGTAGCTCCCCATTCGGTTACCATATACGGACCTTCCCACCCAAACTTCTTGATCAAATTGGGTAAGTTGGGCAGATCACCATACATCTGTACCGACAAAATATCTAGGTCTGGGCACCTTTCTTTAATAAAGTCCACCTCCTTTTGAGATAAACCGGCTAGACTGGTTGTAGTAGGGTGGTTAGGGTCTATAGCATGAATCATTTTGGAAATATCATTCACGGCATCCCATACTTTTGGGTTTTTATAATGAAGGTTAAGCTCGTTACCTATACCCCATATTAACAAGGCTGGATGATCTTTTAGGGTCATTATTTCTTTCTTAATATCATTGAGTTGTTTTAGTACCATTTCTTCTTTATTGTAATCAAATCCGTGGCGCTCCCTACCAACTTCAATACCCATGGTCACCATTATGCCATTTTTGTGGGCCTCGTCAAGTACTTCCTTGGCCGATTTTTGACCATTTTCAGTACGCCAAGTTCTAAATGAATTTGCCTTGTGTTCGGCTAATGCAGACACATTACCAAATTCAAGTCCTGCACCTTTTATAAAAAATTCTTCACCATTGACCAACAATCGATATTTCTTGCCTTTTTGGCTTACTTCAACTTTGGCCGGTGCCGCTGCACCTTTCTGTAGCATTGCTTGGGCGCTCTTGTTTTGCCCACTTTGCTTGCATGAAAGAACAAGACAGAAAAAAAGAACAAATAATGATTGTTTCATTTTAACTTTATTTCAAATTAATACTTCTTTACCTTCTTCAACAGCCCGCACAAAAGGTCATGCTTATGCTTGCCTACACTAAACATTGTAAGGAAAAAGGCCAGTTCCAACACAACCAGCCTTTAACACTACATTGAAACTAACAACAACTCATTACTGATAAACTCTTATATAATCTACTTCCAGGGTATCCTCTGTAAACCCAGGATCTATCGTGCCACCCAAACTACCACCCATCGCTACGTTCAGAATAAAAAAGAAATCGTCGTTAAAAGGCGTGCCCGCAGTGTTGTCAAAGGAGAAGAAAACCATATCGTCCACCGCTAACTTGATTACATCTGCGGTCCATTCAACCGTATAGTTATGGAACTCCGTGGTAGCCGTCTCATTTTCTGTATCATCGTGTGGTGCATTCCCACCAGAATTATCAGGAAAATGTAGTGCTCCAGAAGTTTTTCCTTTATCCCATCCTGTTTGTTCCATAATATCAATCTCTCCACAGGCCGGCCATCCAACAGTTTCAAAATTGGCGCCCAACATCCAAATCGCGGGCCATGTTCCTTGTGCAGCAGGTAGTTTGGCCCTTACCTCAACTCTACCATATGTAAATTCTTGTAAATTAATCGATTTTAATCTGGCCGATGTATAGCCTCCTGATTCGTTATCTTTGGCTATTATTTTTAGTATTCCGCCCTCAACAATTACATTTTCGGCATTGTTTGTATACGTTTGAAGTTCATTATTCCCCCAGCCCCCAGCACCGAGGTCATAGCCCCAATTCGCCGGATTTGGCGCTCCGTCAACATCAAATTCATCGGCCCAAACTTCATTCGTAAAAATACTTTGAAGCGTTTCCCCTTCTTCGGTCACCGGTTCATCCTCTGAAGTAAGTATGGCAAACCAACCCAATCCATCTGCTCCTGTTGTTCTTAAACTCATTTCAGTTTCAGTACGTTCAAGGATAGCATAACTGTGATCGCCACCTACATAGAAACCATGATACCCGTTACCATTGAATGTCAACGTTTCTTGACCATCCGGGGCAGTCAACGTCCACGTATCCGAGAAATCATCTACAGGATAATTTTCATATTCATTATCTGCGTTCGCTTCCCATGAAATTCCGTAATCAGCATCCAGAACTGCGGATTGACCATACATGGTTCCGTTGGTTGCATACATAACCGTACCATCGGAATTGAATGTAATCCTATCATCATAACCACCTTTATTGGCTTTATCAAAAGGTGCGGCTGCCCACCAATCCGGACTTGATGAATCTGTTGGTCCTACTCCAAAATGTGCTGGAGATTCAGCTTTAACCCTCCATGTTTTTGTTCCATCCCCATATAACATTTCCAATAATTCGGCAGGAGCGGTATAAAATGCCAAAACTTCAACTAGAACGGTTTTCGCAGAACTCACGCCCCCTTTGCCATAAGCTATAACGGTTACATCATAGGTATTGACACCCGTTGTCGAAAAACTAGTGGTCAGTTCACCAGTAGGCGCCTGTTCTTCCTTACCGTTATAAACATACTTATAGGCCAGCGCATCCGATGCGGACGCCGTGAAGTTTACTACGCCACTTCCATCGCCATAAGGGTTTTCATCATCCTGCCCAACAACCTCAGTATTGACTACTAAATTTGACGGGGCGACAATATCGCCGAATTCATATTCTGTTTCTTCACAACTGAACATAACAATCGCCAACAAAAAAAGCATGTTTATATGTTTAAAATTTTTCATCTTATCTATTTTATTGTTTCATCAATTTAAAATACCACACTTCTGAACCTCCATTAAAACCAGAAATTGTCACCTCTAAAATATTGCCACCAGAAGACAGCACATAATCATACGTTATGGTATTATCTACCGGCATTCCATCTTCCCCGTTATTAT
This sequence comes from Kriegella aquimaris, assembly GCF_900103215.1. GTDB lineage: Bacteria > Bacteroidota > Bacteroidia > Flavobacteriales > Flavobacteriaceae > Kriegella > Kriegella aquimaris. The sequence goes on along the minus strand of NZ_FNGV01000016.1, from coordinate 130,162 downwards.
GAACCTTTGGTAATCCTATATAAGCACCCACACCGGTAACTATAACCGTACCGCCATTATCTACATAGGTTGCCGAACTTGTTCCATCATGAGGCGCAATAGGAATACCACAAGCTTCGGGATCTACTCCTTGCCATGGTTCAAGCCATGTTTCTAGCCCTAAACTATTTTGGAATGTTCCGTCTGCACCGAATATATATTCATCGTCAAAGAAACACGCTCTTGTAATAACATCGGCAGCCCCCATAGACCACCATACACTGCCATCACCAGGACCTACTGAAATCGCACCCTCTTCCGGAGCTATTTTCCATGTACCTATTAATGGTGAAGATCCCGTAGCTACTTTCCAGAAATATAGATTATCTATAAATATTGTTTCCCCTGCAGGTGTCCCAACAAATTTAAACTGCATAAGATTATCCAATGGTAAGCCCTGCTCGGTAAAATCTGTCAACGAAATATCAAAACTATTCCATTGATTGGCTACCAATTGTTTGGTTACAAACCTTTCGTCATCTGGAGTAACACCACCTGGAAGTGGAAAAATATCAATTGACAGGTTTTCGGAGGTCCAAATATCAATGTGTAGCATTTCCATTGCAGAAGCATCAACGGCAGAACCTATATCGATACCTTCATAGTTTAAATTACTATATTGAATCATCATATCACCATTCAAATCGAAAGGAGTGTAAACTGTTGATTGTCCCCAATTTGGAAAAAAGTTTGTATCTGCAATATCGGTATAGACATCACTAAAAATCGACACAACGTTATTTTGGGTGCTTGAAGGCGAAGCAGCCGGTTCTAGTGGTTGTAGTATGGCTGTAACTTCAAAATCTATTTCAGTAAACGCAGTGGTTTCGATAGCTGCCCCCATGGCTGTAACAACTATTGTATAAAAGCCTGCATCTGAATAAATATGAGATGCCGTTTCTGCAATATCTGCCTGAACAAGCTCAGACCCATCTCCAAAATTCACTTCGAAAGTAAGGGCATCATCAGCCGTAGCAGTCACGTTTACTTGTTTTGAAACCGCTTCGTCATTGGTTATAGTGACCTCTAAATTTTCTGGCGCCTTGAACGATACTTCTAATGGCACTGTGGCTTCAGAAGTTTTACCTCCCAAACCAGTGGCCACAATTCGTATGCTATACGAACCTTCGCCATAGGTATGTGTGGCACTTTCGCCCTGTGCAACTACTTCGGGCTCTGTAGTATTATCGCCATAATAAATGCTATATGACGAAGCTCCTTCGCTATTTGGGGTTATTGTAACGAGCCCGGTGTTGTCTTGCGTAACCTCGAATACTGCAGAAACATTGGCTGGTGCCACAACTGAGTTTACAAAATCCACATTGTCAAAGTTATTCTCTTCACAGCTCCATACAACAGCCAGAAGAACCATAACATTTAAAATATTTTTCACTGCTTTCATATTTAAATACTTTAGTTATAATTTGGATTTTGTTCAATTATAGTATTTTCAAATTCTTTAAAAGGAATTGGAAAAATTTCATGAGTTCCAGCAACAAATCCCCTATCGGCCAATACTGTAGCTGCTCGCCCAGTTCGAACTAAGTCGAACCAACGGTGACCTTCTCCTACCAATTCAAGTCTGCGTTCATCCATAACAGCATCCATGGAAACTGGTACAGATGGTAAACCAACTCTTGCCCTGACAGCGTCCAATAATGCTTGTGCTCTTGTGCCAGTTGCCCCGAGAGCTTCTGCTTCCATTAAATAGGTGTCCGCTAATCTTATGATATAAGAATTTTGTCTATAGTTTAATTCCGTATTACCTGCTAACGTTGATTTATCCGCATTAGTCGGCATAAATTTTCTTAGAAAATACCCAGTGTCTTGGTAGCCTGCGATATAATCTGCATCACCAGCATCTTTTAAAGCCTTCATGTCGAATACCGTTGCATTAAATCTTGGGTCATCTTTGATGAAATCGTACAAATCTTGGGTTATAGGATTAAAGCTCCAACCAGCTGCAAAGTCAGGTGCGGAATCACTAAGTTTAGAATACGTTCTTGGACCAACCATTTGGTTATAAGAATTTCCTTCATCAGAGCCTTGCCCCCAATTGTCCCACCCTGTAAGACTTTCATTCGTATGTGGTACTTCGATAATTGATTCTGAATTGAACTTATTACTTACACCCCATAAATCATCAAAATTATCCAGTAGTTTATTACCATATTGGTTTACCTCCCCTGGTGTGCCGTTGACTTCGGCAAATTGAGCTGCCGCCAAAGCATTTTTACCTATATACAGATAAACTTTTCCTAATAGTGCTTGAGCGCCTCCTTTGGTGAGCCTACCTGTTTCGGAAGCAGAAGTTATAGTTTCTGGCAATACAGCTATTGCTCCTAAAAGATCCGTTTCAATGAGTGCGTAAACATCGGCTGGATTTGCTTGAGGTATATTAAAAATTTCAGCTTGGTCTATGGGTTCCGTTATCAATGGAATGTTCTTGAACATGCGTACCAAATTAAAATAGTAAAGTGCACGTAACGCCTTTGCCTCGGCGCTAAATCTACTAATTAAACTTGCATCCATTGGAACATCAGGTAATTGTAAGAGTAATATGTTCGCTCTAAAAATTCCTTGGTAGTGATCACTCCAATACGATTGAGGCATAGAGACGGAATTCATATTATATGACGAAAAATCTTGAAGTCCTTGACCATCACTTGCGTTTCCACCACCAGCAAAATGATCATCTGAGCCCGAATTCATCATAGCTACCAAATTATCAAACCCACCAGTATTTTTCTGAAGTCTATCATAAGTAGCAATCAGCCCGGTATAGGCCTGTTCTTCGTTTTCATAATAGTTATTCGTAAGGAATTTACCTTTAGGCTCAACCTCTAAAAAGTCATCAGAACACGATGTGATTGCACCTAAGATTAATGCACCTATACCAAAAATGTAAGTATTTTTTATAAATTTCATGTTTCCTATTTTTATTAAAACTGTAAGTTAACACCAACCATATAAGATCTTGCTTGGGGATAATATCCTCTATCAATTCCTAAAATGTCTCCACCGATTTCTGGGTCATAGCCCGTATATTTAGTGAAAGTCAACAAATTTTCACCGGTAATGTAAAGTCTCAACTTTTGAACACCAATCTTGCCGACAACATCAGAAGGTAGGGTGTACCCTAGTTGAATAGTTTTGAGTCGTACATAACTTCCATCTTCTAAATAAAAATCTGAAGCTCTAGAAAAATTACCGTTGGTATCATCATCAGTTAATCTTGGAAAGTCATTTGAAGTTCCTTCCCCTGTCCATCTGCTTAACGCCCTATTTGAATAATTGGCTGTTGGAATGTCAAGCCTGCGTAACCCCTGGAAAATTTTATTCCCTGCAGATCCTTGCCAGAATACCATTGCATCAAACCCTTTGTAGTCTGCATTTAATGTCACTCCGAAGGTATATTTTGGAATACCGCTACCAATAAATGTTTTATCGTCATCTGTGATAGTTCCATCTTCGTTTTCGTCAACCCATTTAATATCTCCCGGACTTGCATTTGGTTGAACAAGAGCTCCTGAAGTATTCGTATAAGCGTCTATTTCTGCTTGGTTTTGGAAAATTCCATCAGTTTTGAATCCATAAAATGAATTATAGGATTGGCCGACTTGCGTTCTAGTAATTGGCCCCATTGACTGAAATGAAGCTGTTGCATCTGTAATAAACTCCTTATCGTTTCCTAAAAAGGTCACTTCATTTTTTAGATAAGATACATTTCCACTTGCGCGAAAATTCATTTCGCCAAAAGTTTTACTATAACCCAGTTCCAACTCAAGACCAGAATTTTCCATATCGGCAACATTCGCCAACGGATTTTCTATAGCCCCAACATATCCAGGAATGTCGGAACGTTGTAAAATACCGGTAGTTGTTTTCTTAAAATAATCAAATGTTACACTTAAATCATTAAATAATCTAGCTTCAAAACCAACATTTAATTGTGCTGTTTCTTCCCACTTCAAATCTGGGTTATCTGGTGCATCGGGGCTATACCCGATTACGACAGTACCGTCTGAACCATTGGTATAATTACTGCCACCGCTCACAGTTGCCAAATAGCCAAAATCCGGAATTGCATCGTTACCTACTACGCCATAACCACCCCTGATTTTAAGTTGGCCAATACTATTGTTATCTTTCCAAAAACCTTCTTTAAAAACGTTCCATCCTAAAGAAAAAGAAGGAAAAATACCATAACGGTTATTCTGACCAAATCTAGAAGAACCATCACGACGAATAATTCCGGTAAAGATGTATTTTTCATCAAAATTGTAATTCAATCTTGAAAATATGGAAGACACTCTATGATCATTACTAGTTTCTGCACCGGCAGTCTTTTGGTCTGCAGGTATATCAAAATTAAATGAGGCATCGTCACGATTATCAACAGGCAAATCTGTGAATGTAACATCTACTTTACTGTTAATATTGTCTACATAAGATCCTTGTCCCAGTAAAAGGGTAAAGTCGTGCTTACCAAATACTTTATTATACGAAAGCGTATTTTCTATATTCCAACCAAAACCCTTTTCCCTACTCCTATAAATACTATTTAATTCCCTGGAATTATTTGCGTTTAAATAATAGGACGGATTAAAGTTTTCATCTCCCCAATATGATAATTTCATTCCGCCGGAAGTTTTAAATACCAAACCTTCCATTGGTTTTATTTGTAAATAGGCATTACCAACAATATCATCTGACCATCCATAATTTCCTAACCTTGTCTGTTCGTAAGCCAATGGATTTGTCATTTCTTGTGCAACTATTTCAGAAATTCCATAAGGGTTTCCATCAGCGTCTCTAAAGACAGGCCCATTACTATCGTTATACGGCGACCTGTTTGCAATATTCGGATTTGTAATTACGGCAGGGGTTATAGGATCTAAATTTAGGGCTGAACTTAAAGGGCCACCAAATTCACTATTTGTATTTCCTAAACCAATAGTTTTTTTATGGGCGTACCCAAACGTTTGACCTACCGTAAATACATCAGAAATTTTGTGTGTAGAGTTTAGCCTAAAATTCTTTCTGTTGAAATTCGAAATATTTGTTGAAACTATACCTTCTTGATCCAAAAATCCAAACGAGGCATAAAACGTAGATACGTCGTTGCCAGCACTAAGGCTAAGTTCATGCGAAGTACGAATCGCAGAGTCATTGAAGATTAACTCTTGCCAATCTGTTCCACTACCCAATTCACCTAAATTTGGATACAGCACAGCACCTCCTGCAGCAACAGATTTTTCATTCATTATGGCCCCGTATTCAGAAGCATTTAATAAGGATAATTTATTTGCAGGGCCTGATAAACCGGTAAATCCTGTATAGTTAACCTGCAACCTTCCAGGACTTCCGGTTTTTGTAGTAATTAAAAGTACACCTGAAGCAGCACGAGCTCCATAAATTGCCAACGAAGCTGCGTCTTTTAAAACTTCTATAGATTTGATATCTGACTGATTTAAATATCCAATCCCCCCAGAATCTACTATAACTCCATCAACAACCCAAAGTGGGTTGTTTCCACCAGAAGTTGTATTAAAAGTAGTAATACCTCTAACCCTAACTGTAGAGGCATCACCAGGCTGACCAGAATTTGAGGCAATAACAACCCCTGATACCCTACCTTGAAGTGCTTGTTCAACTCTTGCTATTGGCAAATTTTCAAGATCTGATGCTTTCACACTTGAAATTGCGCCGGTAACTACGCTTTTCTTTTGTGTACCATAACCGACTACCACTACTTCTTCCAAGGCGGCTACATCATCTTGCATCACAATGGTCAGATCGTCGGAATTCTGGATGGCAATCTCCTGGGGAACAAACCCTATATAGGAGAATACTAGGATATCACCGGTGGAAAGACCGGTCATCGCAAAGTTACCATCGAAATCAGTAGTAGTTCCCGTAGTGGTATTTTTTACTACGATACTTACGCCGGGCAACGGTTCATTAAAACTGGCATCCTTAACAACTCCGCTAATGGTAAGGTCTTGACTATATAATGTTGACATGCAACATAGCATAATAAGAAAAATAAATGTGTTCTTCATTTGTAGTATGTTTTGAAGTCACAATGTATTTTTTAGTTGGCCGCAATCCAAAAAGAACACCCCAACAAAAAATATACATCTTGTAAAAAAATGTAGGGTAAACTGAAGAATCGTTGTAAAAGGCTTAAAATATTAAGGCTTTCGCAATCTTATAAAGAGTGCTTCAGCCTTAGCAAAAGATTATGAAAACTCGCTTTGTATGGGTGATGTTGTGGTAAAATGAGGTTGTGTTGTGCCTTCTAAAGGTTAAAAATGTAATCGGTAAGGTTATTTTCGTGCGATAAGGCCATTTTTTTTCGAAGTCGATACCGTTTTACTTCTACACTGCGGCTAGAAATATTGAGTAACGGAGCTATTTCTTTGGAAGATAGATTGAGCCTCAAGTATGCACATAAGCGCAAATCGTTGGGGGTCAGTTCGGGGTGCAATGTTTTCACTTTCTTTAAAAAGTCTTTGTCTGCATTGTTAAAGGCCTCTTCAAAGAGTTTCCAATCGTCTGCGTTGTTAATGTTACGGTCTATTGTTCGTATTACGGATTTTATTTTCGGATTATCTTTGCTCTCCTTTAATTGTTCTTTGATCGCATTTAGAAATTCGTTCTTTTTAATAAGGCTCATGGTCGACACGGCAAGTTCCCTATTCTTACTTTTTATTTCACTTTGCAGTTTCTCATTCTTAATTTGAACTATTTTCTTTTGCGTCTTTAGTTTTTTACGCTTGAGCCTTTTTTTGTTTTCCTTCAACAACAAATCTTGTTGTTTCTTGTAATACGTTTTATACAATTTATGAATTAGGACCGTTATCAAGGTTATGGAAATAACATAGAGAAGAATTGCCAAATTGGATATATACCATGGTCTTGCAATCGTAAATTCAAATGAAGCAATATTATCGGTAAAGGTATTGCCTGCCTTTGCCCTGACTTTAAATATATAATCACCGTAAGGTAAATTTTTAAAAGAAACTTCGGCCGCCGTTGACCAAATGCTCCACTCATCATAAATTCCGTTCAGTTGATGTTGATAATAAACCTCGGTAAATTTATCGAACTCGGGAACACTAAAACCGAAGTTCAAATTGTTCTCTGAATAGTTGAACTCGTTATTACCAACAACTTTTTCTGCTATTTTAGGGGCATCATAAAACTCTTTTGAGACCGAATTTATTGAGATATGATATTCCTGCGTCTTTAACTTTTTCAAATCCAGGGTAATATACCCGTTAGAAATACCTATTAGGTACAAATCATCTTTCAGATGGGTTATAGATTCAAACCCAAATACCCCCATACTATTTCTGAAGGATTTTGGTATCGGAATTCTATTTGCTACAAGTTTGTTATTGAATTGCCCAGGTGCCAGATATATAATGTTGCTATCGGTAAAGCCCCAAAGTTTTCCAGTATCATCATTCGGGGTAAGCACCCCAATAATATGCTCATCAGCATTAAAAAGCTTAGCGGTTAAAAGAACGTCAGATACGAAATCTTGCCTTTCCATATCGAATTTAAAAACTCCATTGACCGTCGTATATACTATTTCGCCATTAAATTTAATCAAACTCGACCCCGTGCCTTTTGAGTTCTTCTGTTTAACGGACAACACTTTCTTAAAATCAGTATCCACTTTTAAATCAAAAATGCCTTTGTATTCATGGTTCACGAGAATATGTTGCCTATCTACAAACTCGAAAAACCTGCTAGAGCTCTCAAATCCTTCTATTTTGTTGCGAAATTGCCATTGGCCATTTGTGCGTTCAAGAACACTCAACCCCTTATAATTTCCTTGGAGCAATAAATTATTGTTAGATTCAAGCTGCTTAATATCCCATGTTCCGGGGAGGTCTGAAATTTGCTCTGCCACATCTTCGTTTACTACAAAAGTTCCAGAATTATGCCCGCAAAAAAGTGTGCCACCAATATTTTTTAATACCCATACCTGCCCTTCAGTATGTTTAACAAGTTTATAAACACCTTCTTCATTCTCTCTTTTGACGAACAAGCCCTGATTTGTACCTAAGTATTTAAAACCATTGAATAAATTTGAAGAGTATACCACACCTATTCTTCCGACCTGATCAATATACTCTTTGAAGGGCGAATCTAAGTTTATGACGCTCATACCGTTGTCTAAACCTAGCCAAAGATTATGATCGACATCTTGAAAAAGAGATAGGACCGTATTATTGTTCAAGCCTCTTTCTTGATTTATATGGGCAGCTAAATCTCCGTTTTTGTCAATATGATAAATTCCGTTTGCAATCGTTCCTAAAACAAAGGAATTATCGTTTAATTGAATACTGCTATATACCTTTACCGATGCCAGCTCATCGTCTGCCGTGATGTTCCATCTGCGAAGACCATGGGTATCCAAAAAATAAAACTCACCTAGCTCAGTGACCAATAAAGTGCTTTCATCTATAGAAAAAGCCCCAACTACAATATCCTTCTTAAGGATGGAATTATCAGAGACCAATACGGACTTCCCATTTTCAATGGTAAAAATCCCTTCATTTATCTTTTGAAAGTAAATACTGTTTCCAACTTTGAGAATCTCAGCCTTCGTAGTTTTGGCATCAAGCATTTCAAATGATTCATCAATTGTATTATAAATATATATGCGATCTAAAGATTGAAATAACACCCAATCCTTGAATTCCGATATATTCCAAAAGTGTTCATCCTCTACGAGTCGGTTCTGAATTTTTGAGGATACGGAAAAGTATTCCAGATTACCGAATTCGTTCTTTTTCCAGTATCCAAACTCCATATAACTGCCCGTATAGATACGTGCGCCAATCACCTCGACAGATCTTATATATGTTCCGTTAGGAGAAGGGTATAATTTCCATTTACTCCCATCAAATTCAAGTAATCCACCGTTGTTCGCCACATAAATGTGTTTGTTATCGGATTGGGAAACCGACCAATTTTGGTTTTCAGCTCCATAATCGATTGGGCTATAATTTTGGACTGGAGGTAGTTCTTGAGAAAGAAGCCCAATTGAAAGAAAAAGAAATAACAGATTTAAAATTTTGCAGACCATTCAATATCCGATTATATAATACCAGTACTAAATATAATATTTATAAAATGATTAATCGATTAGCTAAATACAGCAAAGGTTCTTTGGAGAATAGAGTAAAAAGCTCATTTGTATTAACATTGTTTTACCGAATCAAAAAAAGCCGACATTTAAAAAGTCGGCTTTTCCCTTGGTACAGACGGAAAGACTCGAACTCTCACACCTTGCGGCATTAAAACCAAAGTTCGGCGTGTCTGCAAATTCCATTATGTATTTATCTCCCTGATTATATGAAAAGCAACGTCTAAATTGCGTGCAATCCGCATACCACAAGAAATTATAACAGGCCCTCGGTTACTCGAAGGCCTTTGCTCGTTTGCGGTCCGGACGGGACTCTAATCCGCGACGTGCAAAGTAACTTTCAGAAAGGCGCTAACTCTGACACCGTTCGGCATTGGACCACAGGGTCAATTGTGGCTTCATGCACACTAAATCCTAAATTTCCAACCTCTCCTGATATTCATCCATGATATGAGTTGGTAGGTTTTTGATGTATATTTCTGTGGTCTGAAGTTTACTGTGCCCCAGCATTTTGCTCAGTGCATTTATGGGAACATCATTGAGGATAAGATTCGTTGCCATAGAATGGCGGCTTACATAGCTGGTCAAATTTTCTTCAATATCGCATAACAGAGCAATCTCTTTTAGACGCTTGTTATATCGCTTCCTTTCCCATTGTACATCGTTAAATTGATCTTGCAGATCTTTGCGCTTTATGATCGGGAAAATATGGGCCGTTTTGTCCTTACCTATCAAATAATAGTCCATAATCGATGATAACTGTGGAGTCACCTTGATATCGTAGTGTCTGGCGGTTTTTTGTCTGCGGTACTGGATGCGTCCATCTATGATATTATCCACTTTTAAAAATGCCATATCAATAAAAGAAATACCGTTCATGAGGTAGGAACACAAAAAATAGTTCCTAGCGTTGAACAATGGAGAGGCGTAATCCAATTTTAAATCCAAAATACGCTTGATTTTATCCTTGCTAATTGCCCGTTTTGCTGTTGGCTCCGATTTTATCTTGTATTTCTTAAATGGATAAGAATCCGCAGATACTGCCCCCTGATGAATGGCTTTATTATAGATGGCCCTAAACGTTCTCATATACATGGATAACCCGTTTATACTATTTCCCTTTTTTAAATGCGCAGTTTCAAATCGTTTGAGATAGGTGTAGGTCATCTCTTCGAACCGGAGAAACTCTTTTTTATTAAAATTCTTCAATGCGCCGAGAGCGCATCTATAGGCCTTAGCGTTGCCAAAGCGATTCGCCTCCTCCATTTCACTTATCAATTGTTCGGTAAAATCAAAAAAGGAAATCGTGATGGTCGGCTTGGTCAACCGGTATTTAAGTTCTGTTATGCTTAATCCTTTTAACTGCCCATTTTCCTCCAATTCATTAATACCGTCCCTCAATTCTGTTTTTTTCTTGACAAGAAGATTATTTAATCGTGCGACGGACGACACACCATTATAGGTTCTTTTGACCTCACGGTTCTTTTGATTCCAGTACTCGGGTGGTACGGCCAAACCAGTTGCGATGGCAATTGTTTTTCGATGATGGCTTAATCTAAAAATTATCGGGCACATTCCGTCCTTTCGTTTGCGCCTTGTATCAACGGAGAGCGTGATGTTAGTTTTCATAAATTGAAGATACGAAAAATTTGCACTCAATTTGCACTCAAAATTGAGTATCATATGGGTTTATATGAATTCATGTATAATATAAAACGTTGATAATCAACGTATTTAAATCTTTTTTAGACTGTATGAAATCAATAATCCGACGTCTTCTAAGCAGGCGGTCCTAGGTTCGAATCCTAGTGCCATCACTACACTCTCAAAACCACACCATTTGGTGTGGTTTTTTAATTTATAATGAAGCCAAACTTCTTTGGCCTTGGAATAAATAGAAAAACTCGTAGCGCTCTGCATGGTTTTGAATTGGAAACATTGATGGCACTAGGATTAACTGTGGTGACCCTAGTGCCACCAATGTTTATAGGGCTTTTAGTTTTATGGAAGCCTTTTTTTATGAAAGTGGTACAACAAATTACTTCTCTATTGATTCCTTTCGATCCTCGAATACGTAGTATTCTGAAACTATTTTCCATGCTGAAAACATCTTCTGATGTCTCCTACTATAATCTATTTATCAAATTAGTGTGGCTTGTTGCCTAATTCACACCAATTTTCAAAAATCGCTGCTAATCCTTCAGAAAATATTCTTTTAATTAAAAACTTGCTTGACTTTCTTATGAAAGTCCACTCCGCTACTTTGGGCAGATCCCTAAAATAATTACCAATGAAGAAAACGATTTTTATGCCCTGATTTTGGATGAGGAATCTCAGCATTTTTCAAAACTAGAGTCCAAAAAATCAGATATATCCCTTCATTTCTGTCCAGCTGTTTTAATTGAGAAATAAGTTGCGCATCGCTTATTGGTACCAGTGTCTTTTGGAGGGTGACATACCCTAAATATAAAATTTTTAAGATAGGTGTGTTGACCTTTTGGAAATATGGGTACAAATAGGTGAACAATCATTAAAAGCTCGGTATTATGAAAACGATAAAGACTACTATTCTACTATTGCTTTTCTTATTTATAGGAATAAACACACAAGCCCAATTCTGGAAAAAGGTAACCAAGAGTGCAGAAAAAGCTGCTGAACGGGCGGTGTTAAAAAAAACAGAACAAAAAGCCACCGAAAAGACCGACAAGGCACTTGACAACTTGTTCGATATGGACCTAAGCACCATGGGCATGGGAGGCCGGCAGGTCGACCCCTCGACCTTGCCAAGTTCGTACGAATTCAAATGGCGCTATACGCTGCAAATGTCGCATTCAAAAGGAGATATTAAAATGCATTATGTCTTGTCGGAAAATGGTGGAGCTTTCGGGAGCAAACCGGAGATGTCACAAGGTCGTACACCTATGGGGAATATGCTGATGATTATGGACCCGACACTTTCGACTACCACGATCTTGATGGATAATGGAGGAAAAAAGACCGGCACGGTCATGTCAAATCCTGACATAACTGGCGCGGTGTCTAAAGAGTCTAATATGGAGGATTATGATTTCAAGGAAATAGGAACGAAACAAATTTTGGGTTTTACCTGTCAGGGTTTTCAAATAGAAAATGAAGATGCCCTTACTACCATGTACGTGGCCTTCGATACCCCGGTAAGTTTCGACAACATGTATAGTGGCAACAATGCCAAACAACTGCCCAAGGGCTTTGACCCCAAATGGCTTGAAAGAATCGGTGATAACAGCCTTATGATGGAAATTGATTTTAAGAATAAAAGAAAACCCAAGCAAAGTGCAAAAATGACCTGTGTAGCATTGGAAAAAGAACCCTTGCACATTAACGTTTCAGAATATGATTTCAGTTTTCAAACGAGTTTGCAACAGCAAAGGAATTAACTAAGGATAGGGAGTAATTAATAATCACATAGAGAAACTAAAAAGGAGAAAACATGAAAAAATATAAATGTATTAATAACCTTGATATTGTTAATGACCCAATCTTGTTCAGTCGAGTATGGTATAGATGGCATGGATGGTGCTCAAGGCCCTCAAGGCCTACATGGTGAACAGGGAATTAAAGGTGAGAATGGTAATGCCAATGTAATCGCCTCAGAATGGACTCAGTTTGAGTGGAATAGTGTTAATAACGGAAGTTTGGGAGGCTCTTTGGTAGAAATTCCTAAACTGTATACGCTTATTGAACAAGGTGGTAGCATTGAAGTATAACCTACCCTTTGAATCTTTCTTTTTCATTTACAATATACCTTCAGAAGAAGGGGTGTACAAATTATGGGTATGGCAACTCGCATTGTCCCTAGGTTTTGCTATCGGAAAAAAACAAATTGAGCAAGTATCCGGATTACATATCATTTAAAAACGGTTCTGAACCGTACTAAAGAAAACCAGATATGGGGTCAAAACTTGAAAAGATCGGTCAAAGAAATGGACCAAGCAATAAAGGAAGCCAAGGCTGAAATGGATCAAAAAGAATGTAATTAAAATTTATGAACTTTAAAATTACTATCATGAAAACACATTGTTTTTTTATACAGTTTGTACTGGCCATCTCACTATTTGCCACTGGGTGTAGTAATGATGATTCCCCAGACCCACAATCTGGATGCGATAGAAACAGATCTTGGGGAGAACAGACCAAGGAAGAAAGCGAAGCCGTTGCCACCGCGGCACGAACATTCGCCAATAGTCCTAGCAAAAGCACTTGCGAGAATTTTCGGGGCGCCTATGTCGATTATTTAGAGGCCTTGGAAAAAGTGAATACCTGTATCTTGAAAGAAAACGAGGCTGAGTTTCTCAAAGCTATAGAAAATGGGAAGGCAGAGTTACAAAAACTGAATTGTAATCAAGATTTTCAATCATGAGAAACCACTATATTTTAATGATGCTATTGCTAATAGCAATGAGTTGCAATGAAAAAAAACGGACAAATGAAGCTGTTGCAAAGGCTCAAATCTCAAAATCAGAACTTGGGAAAGGCGCCATGCAGCTGACTCTGAACGGCCAAACCCATGTTTATAATCACATCGACTGGGAAAAGAGCCGAGTAAAATATGATGGTGAAAACGTTAGTCTAAGGATACGCCAAAAGAGACTTCCAATTGTAAAGTTCAGGTTTCCAGACATCCACAAGTCGTTGACTGAATTCAGTGAGTTCAAGATACCGGATGTAATGCGAGGTTTGAAATCTGATAAATACTCAGGCTACCATTCGCCCATTACGCTCAATTTTATTGTTTATTCTGAGAAAGAAGGAAAAAAACAGGAAGCTATAACCCTGCGTAAGGGCACCTTGCGGGCCAATTTTGATAATGACCGGCTGCACGTAGAATTTGAGGGCGAGGGAGGCCCTTCTTTAGATAGTACGGCCCTTTATCCAATTATCGGAACCATTGATATACAAATGAAAAAATGAAAAATATAGTATTAATAGTAGCGATTGTAGTATTAGCATTCTCGTGTAGCAAAAATAATGAAGGTACCGCCATGGGTGAGCTGGGCTATTCTGAAAGTTATGAGGTAAAAATCAGTGGTTCACACCCTGATGGCGCCATTGATTCACATATCATTGTAACTGAGGAAATGGCAATCAACATGGATAAGGTAGAACTCAATTCAGTAGACCAAAATGGGTCTAGCTTGACGATAACCATTCATCTGCCTGCAGATGAAACTGCAAGTGATAAAAAAGAATCGATCGGCTTTTCGATATCTAATTTAGAAGAGACCAATATTTGGAATATTGAAGACACCTATCAAACCTTTCATGTTAACTTGAGCGCGGACCAGAAGAAAAAAGCGATAATCGATTATGTAATTGACGGGGATAATTTGCACTACGGATCGCTATTCCGATTTGAAAAAGGAACTGTGAATGTCAAGCGAGAAGGTATATTATTGAAAGGGACGTTCGCGGGAAAACTTGAACGGGATGGCCGTACCGGTTTGGTTGATGTATCGGGCAGCTTTGTTGCCAATCTTGACGATGACAATCTAAATTGACATAATTACGAAATAAATATATAAGATATGAAGCTGGCAAAGAGCATATGTATTTTCTTTTTTCTTTTCGGTACAGTACAAACCGGTCATGCCCAATTCCTAAAAAAACTAAAGAATGCGGTCGTGGGGGAAACACAAACAGTTCCGACGGAAAAGACCAGTGGTCTCGACCAAAAGTTCAGGAATTGGAATATAGGCGAGGTACAAATTATTGCTGTCTCGGTCTTTTCTAACGATTTGCAAAAAGATAGACAAAACATAGGTACAATAAAAGCGAACGGTAGTTTTGATTTTCAAATGCCAGATAGTATAAAAACCTGGGTGCCAATAAATGTTTATGGTCAGGATTGTGAAAATTCCGAGGAGGCGGTAATCAAAAATCCTGGGGTCAAAATAGCCTGGAACCGCATGTTTGTGTTCCAAAATGGTAAGCATATAGGTGAACTTATGCCTGCTGACCCGGTAAAAGCAGCCTACAATCTGAATCAGGGAGGCATTAACAACGGCACCTTAGGACACTTTTACTTATGGATATATGCCGATGGTAATGCATCCGCCACCATAGATTGTTATAAAAAGATGGACATGACCGATGGAAAAAGTTTTTCGTATAAGAATATGCCTGTCGAAGACAGATTTGACCTCCACTATAAAAAAGGATGGAATATTGTGCAGGTAGAAAATGTGGACAATATTTGGGTAGGATTGACCCAACACTATCTAGAGAGGGAATGGAAAGTGGTCAACGAACTTCCAAATAATACTACGTGGGTCTTTAGGCCCATGGAAACAACCATGACCAAATAAGTTATGAAAACCTTTACCATCATCTTTACAGTGCTTTATCTGGGTTTAGGCTTCGCCATCACCCAAAGAATTGATAAAGTTACCGTAATATCACTGCAATACGTTTCTGGTATGTGCGAAGGCTACTGTACTATAAATATTAAAGTAGACCAAACGGTAAAGTCCGTAACAAGAATACCTGGCACGGCTAATGGGCAACCTAGTGTGTTGGTTGTCAAAAGTGAGATATGCGATTTTGATCATGAAGATTGACAACAGATTCTGAACTCCTTTTCCTTAAGCGAAATAATGGAACTTCCCAGTATCATAGGTTGTCCCGGATGTGATGACGGACCCATCGGTACCTTGACCGTTTTTACAGAAACCGATTTTTATGCGATAAAATTTGAAGGGCTAAAACCACCGAAAGCGATTGAAGGGATTACTGGGCTGATTACTGCAGGCATATTTAAAGAATAACTAAATACTTCAAAAATGAAAACGATTAGAAAGCAAATAAGCAGCGTATTACTGTTTTTCACCGTAATTAGTTTTGCTCAAATTACCCCAGAACAGAAAAAAATGATGGATGAGGTCGAAAAAAAAGCCGCTGAAGTGCAGCGTATAGCCGACAGTTTAATGAACACTCCCCAAATTAGAAATATAATGGCAAATATGGAAGAATTGGAGGAAGATTATGATAATGAAAGACAGCAGCAAAGCCAACAAAAAAAGGGATCACCTTCCAATATTGAAGAAAGTGGACAGGATAAGTGGTCTGCCATACTTTTTTTAGATGGAAAAAGGTATAATTATGACATTATCGATAAGGATAAAAGTAAGGTTTTCTATGATGAAGGAATATGGATAGAATTGCGTCAAGACAAATTGCCAGAAATCATCTTTGAGTTTCCGACCATTGAACGATGGAGTGCAATAGGTCAATATGATTTTAAACTTCCCGATTTTAATTCAGTAGATGGCAGGGAACCCATTACCCTCTATTTCGTGCAAGCAAAAGATACTATAGTATTCAAAAATGGCGCTATAAAGGCAAGCCTTAGAAGTAGGGTGATAAACGTTGAATATGAAGGGTTCGGAGGTGATAATAGTAGCTCAAGATCATTAGCTCCCATTAAAGGCAGTTTTCATGCAACACTTCAATAAAGTTCATAATATTACTTAAAAAAAGACTGAAATGACAACCATATTAAAATTGGCAACTTTTGGGTTATAAGATATTTTATTTCTTTTCCAATCATTTTACTGTTCTTGGCCTTGGTCTCTTGTGCGGAAAAGGCAAAAGAAAAACCATAACAAGTCAAGCAAAATGTCTCAAATGTTTCGACCATAGCCAAAACGCGTAGGAGGCCAGAGAAGATATTGAGAAAGCTGACTATCAAGTATGATTTTATCAGGTCTGGTCAAATCGCACTGTTTTAAGACGGCATTCAGGTCAGTAACTAAATGCCTTAGTTAATTCTCTTTTTTAGCAGCCATTTTTTTCTTTACTATATCGGCTGGATATTTCAATGCCAACTCGCGTATTTCATAACTAAATTCTTCGAAAGTCTCTTTCCATAACTTAGCTTCTTCAGGTGTATACTCATAGAAACCATGTGCATTGGCCACACCTTTTCCTCCTGATTTTACAATATCATCTATTAGTTGTGGCACTTCAGTATTATTAGTAAGGGTAGGGAATAGATCCTTCATTACATTGTGATAAGCGGCAATTCCGGTCAGATCCATCCAACGAAAAAGGCCTACCAATGTCATCCAATAACCTGCATTATTGCGACAGGCACGATCTACATCCTCTACACTGGCATAACCATTCTCTACTAAATTAAATGCCTCTCTATACATCGCGTACATCAACCTGTTAGTAATAAATCCGCGGATATCTTTTCGTACCAAGGTAGGCTCCTTCCCCCAAAAAGAAGAAAGCTCATAAAGCCATTCCCCATGTTTTATATCACTATGATCGCCGCAGATAATTTCAAGAAAACGGGTTGTATGAGAAGGTTCTGCCCAATGCAATCCTAAAAAGCGAGAAGGAATTTTTGTAACCTTTTGCAAAATACTAATAGGAATGGCAGATGTATTACTGGTAATAATGGCGTTATCGCTAACATGGTTTTCGATTTTAGCATACACATTTTTTTTGATGTCCAAATCTTCCAGTGCACACTCAATTACCAGTTTACATTCTTTTAACTTGCCATAATCTTCGGTAATACTAAGATTGGCAAGCAGGTCTTCCGGATTCTTGGTAGTAATCCCTTCCTGCAAAGACTTTTTAAGATGTTCAAGAATACGTGGCTTAGCGGTTATCATATCACTGGGGATCGGAGCTATTGCCACGACAGTGTGGCCGGCCATTAGTAGACAGGCCGTGATACTGCATCCCATGATGCCTAGGCCCACTACAGCAGCAGGTACATCTTCTGGATTCAGGTTTGATTTAGTCATTATAGAGGAGTGATTTTAAAATTTATTTTTTTACCGGAAAGCTGTCGATAACTTCGATTTTTATGTCCGCTGGACGAGCTTTTGTTGCGAATGCCTGATCATTTTTACAGTATAACTACTTTTCCTGTTCGCACAGATTCATCACAGGCAAATGCAATCCTTAAGCTATTCACTGCATCTTCTATATGATCGGTAAGGTCATTATCGTTCCGAATAGCATCAAGAAAATAAAGTTGTTCCCGGTTACAAAGTTCTTGATGGTCTGGTTCATCTTCAAGGTTGATCCAAGTATCTTTTTTTGCAAACTTTTCATTTTTGTCTAAATCGGCATGGTGGTGTCTGAGTGATTCAGTTTTGGTATGGGATTCAATTGAGCCCGATTCACCCTCGCCTCCTGCTTTTTTCGCCACGATAGAAACAGAACCTTTAGGCCCGATTACGTCTTTCACAAAGAAAGCGGTCTCACTCATCATAGGTCCCCAGCCTGCTTCATACCAGCCCACAGAACCATCTTCAAAACGTATCTGTAATTGGCCATAGTTATAATTACCATCAGGAATCTCTTCTGTAAGACGCGCGCCGATTGCATAGACCTGGGTAGGTTTTGAGCGTGTCATCTGGCACATTACGTCAATATAATGAACCCCACAATCAACAATAGGGCTTAGGCTTTTCATTAAATTTCGGTGAAGTGTCCACATATCACCATCACTTTGCTGGTTGAGATTCATTCTCATCACCAATGGTTTTCCCAATTCTTGGCTAATCGTTATGAATCGTTGCCAAGAGGGATGATGACGAAGGATATAACCCACTACTAATTTTTTATTGGTGTTATGAGCTGCTTGCTGTACTCGCTCGGCTCCTTTTACGGAATCGGCCAATGGCTTTTCTATAAACACATGACAATCTTTTTCCAGCGCTTTGATAGCGTAGTCTTCATGAGTGTCAGGATAGGTGGAAATACAGACCGCATCAGGTTTTGTAATCGTCAGGGCTTCTTCGTAATCATCAAATAATTGGTAGCCGCCACCTAGTTTTTTGTTTAAAACTTCTTTACTTGTACCACGGGAAACAAGCCCGCAAATTTCAAAGCCATCCAGCGTATGATAAGCCATTGCATGCGATGCTCCCATATTGCCACATCCCACTACAAGGACACGTAAATTATTTGTGTTTTGTTCCATCATGAATAATTTTAAGCGTTATTAAATCTATTTTCTCTCTTTTTTACCAGTCTGACTTGTAGTATCGACCGCTTTTATACGGAGTTTTGACGGTGCCGAAGGCCGGTTTATAATTCCTCAATGTACAAATCTTTCCAGCGTACTTTAATTCCTCCGCCACTATGTATCTGCAAAGCGATATGCCCTTTTCCAGTTCCGAACTTCACATCTTTTAGATGTACCATTTGTATCCCATTAAGCCACGATGTTATTTCATCTCCTTCCACTTTAATGCGCATGTGGTTCCATTCGCCCTGTCTTAGTGCTTTTTCATTTTCAGCACTGGGTTGTATCAACCATCCACGCCCCCCTGATTCATAAACGCCTCCTGTATGCATTTTGGTCGGTGCCACCTCTACCTGCCATCCTGTAATAGCGGTTCCCTTTATATTGGATCGTACAAACACTCCACTATTGCCATCGGCCTCCTGTTTGAAATCAAAATCAAGTGTAAAATCTTTATAGGTTTTATCTGTGGAAAGATATCCATATTTTTTATCAGGGCCACTTTCGCAAATTAACTCACCATTGTTAACATACCACTTTTCTGTTCCGTGAATTTTCCATCCTGACAAATCTTTTCCGTTAAAAATGCTTTTGTAGCCTTCGGGAATATAGTAAGGAGTGACCGGTAGTGGCGTAAGATCAATTTTGCGGTAAAATATTTCCGCGCCCTCTGATTGTATTTGAATGCGTCCTTCATCAGGCCTGGAAAATATTGCATGATTGACTAATGTGCCATTGAGATATATTGAGATATCACGACCTTTTACGATACATTCTAACCTGTTCCACGCTCCGAAAGGATTGGTCAGATCATTGACGCCTCTAAAATTTTCTTCATCCTTCCAATTCGGATCACGCCCGTTCCAGTTGATTCTTCCGCCGTTTACAGTTACTGGTTCCCCTCCAGATTGATAGATATATGATCCGTTTTGCTTTTCAGGAGCTACAGAACTAGTTAGTAAAAAGTCGTTGCTTTTATCGCCAACCACTATAAAATCACCAGTACCACCCTCGATTATATTACATTCAAGCGAATGCATCCAAGTACCTGAATAGCCACCATCATCTCCTTTTGAATGAAATAGAATACCGCTATCACGTGCCTTCCCTGCTCGTGAACCAAGAGTTTTGGTGCCCCACTTATACTCAACGACCAGCTTGTAATTACTATATTCTTCATTGGTCGTGATACAACCCCACTCTTCACCTGAAATATGTAGGATACCGTCTTTTACTGTAAACACATTTTTAGGATCACTATTTTTTCCTCGGTCTTTGATGAAGGTATACCAGCTATCTAGATTTTTACCATTTAAAAGATGAATTGTGTTTTGTTGCGGCTGAGTCGATTGTGCAACTACACTATCAATTTCTCCAGACATAATACAAACGTACGTGAGGATTACCAAGGTGATTCTTTTCATTTTCAAATCTTTTTTATTGTTAAAACTAAATATTAAACAATCAATAGCAAACTCATAAACAGAACCCGAAAATATAAGAACTGCTAGCAATGAGTCAATCTCTTTTATTCATGGCTTTTTATTTGACCTAGTCCGGAAGGTAGTGATTCAAGATAGGCCATCAAATCTGATATTTCTTGGATACTTAATGATTTAAAGAGTCCGGGAGGCATCAATGATACACGCTCCGGTTCTATGGATACTATTTCATTTCTTGGAACCCGTACTTTAGATCCAGGTCCTGTTGCTATAATAATAACGTCGGGTAACTGCTCCGTAATAATACCGAGATAGGAAGTGTTCTTCGTTATTATTTTGGAGGTCTCATGTTCCCTTGCAAAACTTGCACTCGGATACATGATTGCTTCAATAATATCATGACGCGAGCGAATTTCCCCAATGTTGGAGAGATCTGGACCAAAATCCCCGCCCTTGCCACCCAAAGCATGACAAACCAGACAAGTACCTTTGCCAAAGAAAATTGTTCTTCCAACTGCCACATCTCCTCTTTTAAGTTGTGACTGTAATTTTTCCAACTCTTCAAATCGTGAGGCTTGCTGCTCTTTCAAAGTATGGATTAATGATATTGAAGCTGTCTGAACAGATTCCGGATACGTTTTAAAGAGATTCTCCATATCAGGGACAGAAAGATTTTCTAATCGGTCTTTCGAAGTTTTCAATGCGGTTATCAGCGCGTTTCCTGCTGTTTCGCTATTACTGCCTTTATAGGCATTTACAAGGTCGGGTAGAAGGAAGACTTCTGCCGTGGCAACCTCTTCTTTCGCAAGGGTGACCAATTGGGGTTCACTAAGTTTTGCCTGTGTCAAAAGACGTGCCGCCGCCTGACGGATAGGCGTTTCATGGTCACGGCCTAAATAATTTAGGACCATCCCAAATTCAGTTTTTGACAAATTAGCGATTGACATTAATCGTGCACTAAGCGCTTTAAGCCTGAAGTCAGTTGGTATTTGTGGATCTTTTACGATTTGATTTAACTCGTTATTTAATACTGATACACGGCGAGATTTAATTAAATTCAAAAGGGCCGGCCTGATTTCATAATCATTACTACGAAGCAAATTTCCAAGTTGCTTAATCCAAGAATTAGGTAACTTCTTGATGTCTGAATGATTGATGACATCGATCAATAATAATCTTTTTGATAAGGTTAAATTTTTATTGCCCAATTGATCGGTGATGTAATTTTGGATTTGAACATTAGAACTAAACTTTATCATAAGGTTACTTAGAACAACTTCGTCTTCTTTTGTAAGTTCTTTAAGATTTAGATTCCCTTTAAGAAAGTCAACAACGATATCTGACCAATCAATATGGTGCATCGCTACCCATATTCCCGTTTGTTGTAATTGCTTGTTTTTACTTTTAAGGAAAGGTGCTAATTGATTTTTTTTCAATGGTGATCCCTCCATTTGATCGAGTGCTATTAGCGCAGCTTTGCGGATTGTCGCAGAGCTATCGGCTAAAGCCTGAACTGACGGTTCCGGCGATTTAAGTGTAATCAGCGAATAGATAATGGCATGCTCAACAAAACGGTCTTTCGGGTTGGAAGATGCCTTTAAGAGCGCATCAATAGCTTGCTTGTTCCCTATTTGACCCAAAGCAGTAGCAGCCTGACGTCGCACGGGTGCTTTGTCGTTCTGCACCATGTCCGTTAATTTGGTAACTGATTGCTGATCTTTTGCAAGTCCTAATACCCGAGCTGTGGCTGTTCGTACCATGGCGCTTTTATCATCCAATGTTTCCCGTAACATACCCATTGCGGCCGCACCGTTAATCCTGTAAAGTATAAATACTGCTGCTAAACGTAGCTCTTCGTTCTGAGATGAAAGAAGTGTTTTTTTGATTTCGCCAATGACAGGCGCTCCCTCAATTACCAATTGTTCAATTGCCTGTCTTCGCACCGAGGGACGCGAATCCATTACAAGTCGAACCAATTTCTGTTTTGGCATCTTAATTAAATTCAATTTCCTGCCCCAGGGGTCCTTAACTTCTTTGGCACCCGTTTTTCTAATGCGATAGATGGCAGCTTTTACATCTTTCTTAGCTACTACGGAAAGTGGACACCCTGCAATAAACCATCCCCCGGTATCTACTACTAAAAGGCTGCCATCACCATCTTCCAAAACATCGGTAGGATGTACATCCGGATGAGAAGAAGTCATAAAAGGCGCTTCTTTTGTTTGATAAGTAGCGCCTATTGGTGTAATCAAGTGTCTCATGATACGGCCTGTATTAAATTGAGCGCTAAAGAGATTTCCTTTAAAATCAGAACCAAAAGCTGCACCCTCATACCTCATTAATCCTGAATGTGCAATACGAGGCAACTTGGTCATTACGGGCATGAGATCACCTGTTAGTTTTAAGCTGTCATCTTCAATCGTTTGATAGGGCTTTGGATAAACACCGCCGTATACCCAGTGCATCAGTGCATCACGGAAACCATTCATAGGTTCTGTGAAATAGGTCATCGTACCAAGAGTTTCTCCGCTGGGCATAAATATCAATTCAACGGCATTATCAAAGCCGCCGCCGCTTACTGTTTCAAGCTCGGTTCCGTCAGGTTTGCAGCGCCAGATGTGGGTTCCCTTGCCCTTGAGCTCTTTGCCTTCTTTGGTTGTGATATCAAATCCACGACGCGCATCCGTAAGATACAACCATCCATCAGGTCCTATGAAAGGCCCGCCGAATGTTGCCGCATTATGGTTTAATACCCATCCTGTGAGAAGCACTTCCCTTTTATCGGCAACACCATCGCCATCAGTATCGGTTAGTTTTAAAAGATCAGGTGCAGAGGCAACATAAAGACTGCCCTGGTAAAAAACAGCCCCTTTTGGGTACGTGAGGGAGTCAGCAAAAATGGTACTCTTTTCAAATTTTCCATCCTCATCAAGATCCTGTAAAAGTCGAATATGGTAGGGCGGCTTCTTTAAATGTTCTTCTGTAGAAAATGTTTCACCTGTAGATTCACACAAGAAGAGCCGTCCGTGGTTATCAAATGAAGCAAACATGGGATAGTCGATCAAATTTGAATCGACTACTTTTTCAATAGTGAACCCCACTGGTACCTTTATACCGTTCAATTCATTACCCAATTTTTCTTTTGTATGGCAGGCAGTAAACAATAACAAAATGCACGATAAAGAAAGGACAGATTTAAAATGTTGCTTTTTTAATAGAGATTTCACAGGGTAAAAGCTTTTATTTTTCTTCTTAAATTTCACGTAAAAAATCATCTGACCAGCTTCCAAATGCTTATAATCTTATTCAAAACCAGAACTTTTCTTCCTGATTTTTATTAATAATCGAACTTATTCACCGAAATACATCTACTACTTTATTGTCTTCAAATATTCAAGCAAATCGCCCATATCATCTTTACTGACGGAAGTTTCCAATCCTTCGGGCATTAAGGAAACCGACATGGGCGCCATTGATTTTATATTGCCTTTTAAAATTGTCTGCACAGCGCCCCCCGCACTTTTCAGGATGAGGCTTGAATCGTTCTCGTTTTCTATTATGCCGGTAAATGTTCCGCCATCCGTGGTTTCGATAGTGTAGCCTTCATAGCCTGCTGCGATAGTACTATTGGGGTCTAAGATCATTGTCAAAAGATTGATCTTCGTCTGGTTGCTTAGTGCATGAAGGTCAGGGGCAAAATCAACTCCCACTTCGTCTAGTTTATGACAGACAGCGCATGCATTTCTAAAGACAGTCTTTCCTTTAACCGGATCACCCGTAACGGTAGAAGACACATTGTAATCCATAATCAATTTTTCGCGGTCTCCCCCAGCAAGGTCTTTAAACATGCTTTTTGCTATTTTTCTGATGGTAGAATCCGAATTTTTTAATAAGCGATTTTGGGCATTTCTACTTATCCAAGATGGTTTTATTTTACCACTTTCTATAGCTGTCATCAAAGATTTCAACCTAGCGGACCGTGCCAAAAAGCCAGTCTCTACTGCGTCATGAATTTTAGGGTTAAGCAGATTCCATTTATTGAGCAATAGATTGGTGGCCGTGTCTTGTTGATTTCTTAAGAGAACATTTACTGCTGCAAGCTCAATATCTGAATGTTCATTGGGCCCAAGCATTTTTTCTAATAAAGTAAAAGAATCGCCCCTAGTATCCAATCCTATTAATTTAATGGCCAAGATGCGGTTTTCCAATGGCTGGCTCCCGTCAAGTACTATAGATTTTGCGGTATTGAAAATACTGGTCAATTCATCCGAAGGTTTCAATTGTATTCTGGAAGCCAGTTCAATCGCTGCTTCTCTGACTTTTGGCGACTTATCCGAAATTATTGAAATTAATTCATGCTGCCCATCGGGGGTTAATTTGACTTTATTGGTATTTCTTTTCATTCCAGCTATCATCCCGTGCAAACTTGAAACAACTATGCCCGTGTCTTTTACCGCGGATATTATTTTTACAAGCGAAGACATTTCATTTGCATTGTATTTAACTCCAATAATGGATGATATCTTTCTTAAAAACTCCTGCTTATCGACTTTTTGCGAATCAACTTTAACCTCAAAGTTTTTAAAAGCTTCGTACCATTGAATGGTATTCTCAGAAGCACCTAACAAAACAGCAGTTTGGAACCATTCATCATTGATATGTGTGGAAATAATGCGGTTCTGAGCCTGAAAAATAGCTGAATTTGGTTTTGCTATATTACTTAATGTTAATGCTACCTGGAATTGAACTAATGGATCTGAGTCAGAAGAGGCGCTGAGAACACTATCAAAAATATTCTTGTCGCCCAACCTGTTTTCTGAGAGTAAAACTGCCTGTCTTCTTACGAGGGGGCTGGCATGCTGGAAGGCCTTTTTTAATAAAGTATCTGATAAAGCGCCTAATCCTTCCAGTGTCCATAAAGAATTTATAGTGCCTTCGGGACTTATATCTTCGGACAATATATCTTTTATCAATGATAGGTCTGCTGCATCTTTACGGTTTACAAGCAATCTTTGGGCATTCATTCGCCACCACATATTTGGATTATTCAAACTCGCAACCAGGCCTTTACTACCCATTTTACTCAATTCCGGCTTTTTATTATTTTCAGCTTTAAAGTCTTTGGGTACAATCCTATAAATTCTGCCCCGGTCATTCCCTTCTAAAAAGTCGGATTCCTTTATCGCTCCCGCATGGGTATAGAATCCCGTAGAATCGGCCATCGCCAGCCAATCTGGGTGCTCCACTAACTTGCGATAAAAATCTACCACATACAGAGCGCCATCAGGCCCAACGGTTAAATTAACAGGGCGAAACCAACTATCGGTGGACGCAAGAAACTCTTTTTCTTCTTCTGCTCTTTCAGCCTTGAAAGTGGCCCCACTTGGTGTTAGAATATCGGCGTGCACCAAATTTGAAACCGGCTCGCAAACAAAAGATGCCTTAGCATATTTTCCTTTAAAAAGATTACCCGTGTATTTGCAAATACCACAGGCAGAAGTAAAATGCCCCATTTCAGATTCGTGAAGGTTCAACATGTTTTTGGTAATGGCCTGTACAGAAGAAGCATTTCCATGGTCAGATATCTTGGCCATCGTGCTATTTACACTCAAAAATGGATTGTTTACTAAATAGTTGTCATTGATAGCCACATGTCTAATATGAACATTGTTCCATACTGTAAATTGATTCCACGAAGCATCAAAAGACAAACCGAACTGCGACATTCCCCCGGAAGGCTCTAACTTATATTCATCGGGCTGAAACCGGAAATTGGTGCCTGGAAACATTTGTGGTAAATCAAGATGTGGCTTTTCGGGAAAATTTAACGGACTTCCTTTCCCTTTAAACTCTTCACGCCATTTTCCGCCTCCTGCCCGAGAATAAGCACCATAAATCCAGTTATCCAAGCCATACCGCAAGCTTCCCATGCGTAGTTGAGGGTTAGTGACCGCAAAACCTGAAAGCATTACCTTTTTAACATCGGCTTTTCCATCGCCATCCGTGTCTTTTAAAAAAAATATGTCAGGGGCCGAAGTAACCAAAACCCCATCTTTCCATGGCATCACCCCATTGGCATATTCTAAACCGCTAGCAAAAACAGTTCCCGTTTCATAAAATCCATCCCCGTCCTTATCTTCCAATAACATTATCTTACTCTTTGGGTCTGCGTTCTCAGGATAGTCTTTCATGTCTTCCGAGGGATAGTCATCCATTTGCACAACATACATTTTTCCATCTTCATCGAAGGCTACTTCAACGGGATCATTTATTAATGGTTCCGATGCTACTAATTCTATTCGGTAACCTTCAGGTAATTGAAAAGTAGAAATTGCATCCTTCGGCGAAAAAGGTGGAAGTTGATTCTTTTGCTTGCAGGATGAAGTGATCATCAAAGAAAGGAATACGAAAAGAAATGAGAAAGAATGGCTCCTAATAAAATTCATTTTTACCTCACTTTGATTTTGAATAAAATTGGACTCATTATTATATTCATCCTATTACGTCTTTATGATTTGCGTTAGTTGGGCTGTAAACTGTGGAGTTTGTTTAATAACTCAAAAAGTATATTGGTAATTTTAGGAGAAGCTTCCACTTCCAGATAACTTGAACGGGCCCTCCATGTTTCGTATCCCCCAAGCTTGTGCTGTGCGGGGGTTGGCAAATAACCATTATAGCCATTAGCTAACTCAATAGTGAAGGTTGGTTTGAAAGGACTTTTTGCTTTGATTTCTAATCCGATCTCTGCAAAAACTTCTGCCGGAATGGCGGTAATGGCCAAATCACCTATTCGAAATGCTTGCAGGATTACCGATACCCGTTCTGGATAATCTTTCATAAACAACGTCTCCCGTGCATATACTTCCTCGGCAGTCATCATAACCGGCTCTTTTGCATTGGAAACTATTTCCTGAGCGCGCTTTACCTCTTGATTGTCAGGGCGCCGAACACCAAGGGATATTTCTTTCTGAAGGGAAGCTAAAGAAACATAGTCTTTGTAATCAATGTCCAGTATTGTTTTATGAACTTCATCTGCAAGTATATTCGCGACCTTTCGCATTTGTTCATATGGTGGCTGAGGAGTACTTTTCTTTCCTGCCCAATGAATGTTATTTATATCCCCACTCGTTCCATTGGTCATTATTCCTACAAAAGGGGGCGTTTTATTATTGTCGTTCACACCAAGTAATTCACCGATCCGGGCAGAAAACATTCCAAAATAATCAGCAGACACATCTCCGGAAACAGTTCCACCTACATAGTGTAATGAATAATTGGCCAACAATGCTATTGGAGTTCCATCAAGCGCCTGAACAGAAATAACTGGAACTTCGGTATCGACGGGCCCGGCAGGCTCAACCAAATCAGGATTTTCAACACCAGGGTTCATCTTTATCTGGTCTTGTCCTCCAAAAGGGTTTGGCATCAGTGTGCCGGGCTTCATTCTCCATCTCCTGTTAAAGACTTGGCTAGGTTCATGGCCAACTCCCCAGCCAATACGTGCAGGTCTGCGGTTTCGATAAGCACTGATCAACGCATCTGCCGCACGTTCGCTTAGTAGGTCGACATACGCGGGATCTGGATCACTCTGAAAAACAGAAACGGCAGTTCCGCCGGAATGGGTGTGAATAGCCGACATGAGCATGTTTTCTACAGGAATACCTGTTTCTTCATGAGCACGGGCCTTGGCCTTGTCAAGTATTTCTCTGGTAACCATACATAGATCCATAACCACGAAAGCGAGACAGGTATTACCGTCATCAAGTACAATACTGCGTGCATGAGTTTCATCGTGAATATTCTGAACCTTAACGTCACGGAAATTTCCGTTGATCGAGGTTCCTATCTTAGGAGTAATATTGCTGGTGGCCGCTCCTGCCAAGAAAACGCCCTCTGAAGTAACTTGGCCGTTTAATGCAGAACTTTGAAACAATAACAGTGAAGAACAGCAAAGGAATATATAATGATTCCAATTGATTTGAATCCTAAAATTAATACTCATGTGATATTTAATTATTATGTGAATGGTATCCAAATCAATTATTTCAACGTGGAAAATAAAGACATAAGTTCTTCTACAATTTTGGCTGATGCATCAATTTGAACTTTGTTGGTGGTGAGCCAGGTTTCATACCCACCCAGTTTATGCTGCTCAGGGGTTGGTAAATACCCATAACTACCATTGGCCAGTTCAATTGTAAAAGTGGACTTAAAGGGACTCTTCTCTTTTATTTCAAGGCCTGTTTCAGCAAAGACTTCAAAGGGTATCGCAGCCACTCCCAAATCCCCTATGCGGAAAGTTTGAAGAATAATAGACACATCATCTGGCCACTCCTTTTGCATCTGTAGTACCCTTTTGGCATAAAATTTCTCCAATTTATTGTACAATGGCTTTGCCGTATCCGGTCTCAAAAGCACTTTCTGTATATTGGTAAGCATTTCAGGAGTAGCACGTCGCACTTGAAGCGACAGCTCAGATTCAGCTGCTTGTAACTTTACCCAATCATGATAATGTATGTTTTGATAAACACGAATAACTTCCTGAGCTAGATCATCAGCTACTATTCGCATCTTGGCATAAGGCGCATGTTTTTCAGACTTCCCTCCGAAATTGATATTATTTACATCGCCCGATGTGCCATTAGTCAGTATTCCCACAAATGGCGGATCTTGCCTGTCTGCCTTCAATAACTCTTGGATGCGATCAGCAAAAACCGCGAAATAATCAGCCGATATATCACCATTTGGTACACCTCCCACATAATGGAGGGAATAATTTCCAAGCAATGCGATGGGATGTCCGGCAATAGACTGAACGGAAATGAACGACACTTCAGGGTCAATGGGACCCGCCGGGTTCAAAAGGTCCGGGTTCCCAATTCCGGGATTCATTTTTACCTGATCGATGCCTCCAAAGGGATTCATTACAGGTTTCTTCATCATCCATCGGCGATTGAATAGGTGCAGAGGAACCTCGCCCGCTCCCCATCCTATGCGAGCGGGCTCAAGACGATTGAGCGCAATTTGTACCCCATCTGATATTCTATTGGCTACGAAGGTTTGGTATTCGTCTAATGGCTCATCCACATTCCATCCTCTTCGTTTTTCTCCCAATCCCCCCGCACTAGTGGCAGAATGCGTATGAACCGCAGACATTAGCAGGTTTCCCTTTGGTAACCCTGTTTTTTCATTTATCAATCGTTTGGCTTCATCAAATACCATCCGCTCAATTCCCACATTATCCACGATTACAAATACCAATTTCGTCGTCCCATCATCTAGCGCCAGACAGCGCACATGCAACTCATCATGGATATTTATTGCCGGTGGTTCCGTAAAATTACCGATTATGGGTGTGCCGAGTGGTGGAGTGATATTGCTGGTGGAAGCACCTGCGCGAAAGACGCTGCTTTTGCCAGAATTGATATTGGTTTGCGCATGTATTATAAGGGTTCCAAAAAGCACAGTGAGCAGATAGACTATACTTCTTTTCATAATTTTCAAATTTATTTATCTATTCAATGTTTTAAACTTAATTCTTTTTATTGAAACTTATACAATGGAAGATATCTTAGAGGTCGCTTTCTTCCTAAGTTGCAAAATAAAAATGGCCCACCAAGGCATTGTTTAAGAAGCTATTAGTACAGAAGACAAATGAAGCATACTCTAATACAGGTATATTATGATATATTTGAAGATAGACTAAAGTTGCACAGGCATTTTTTACCATATTGCCTAAGACTTTAATAAAGAGAGAATGAGAAAAATACTTCTAATTACATTTATTTTAGCAATAGCTTTTAAGGCACATTCGCAGTATAAAGAACAAGTTGAAATAGATATACTGTCTGGGGAATATTGGTGGGGCGGACTTAGTGCTATTGGTCATGATACACCTTATGATTCGGAAACCATTGAAAGTCATGATCTTTGGGGGGATAACAGAGGAAATCAAGCGCAACCTTTGCTACTGTCAAGCAAAGGAAGATATGTGTGGAGTGAATCTCCAATTAAATATTCCTTTGATAGGGGAAAGATAATTGTCACTACAAGAGCGGGTGAAATAAAATTTGCAAAAGTTGGTGAAAATTTGCGCGATTCCTTTGATTATGCCGTTGCAAACTTTTTCTCTCCGAACGGAAAAATACCGGATAAACTATTGTTTACAAAACCGCAATACAACACGTGGATAGAGTTGACCTATAATCAAAATGAAGATGATATTTTAAAGTATGCCCAAGCAATAATTGATAAGGGTTACCCACCCGGGGTTCTTATGATAGATGATAATTGGCAGGAGAGCTATGGTAACTGGGAGTTTTCATCGCGAAGGTTCAACGACCCAAAGGGAATGATAAAAAAACTTCATGATATGGGTTTTAAGGTCATGGTGTGGATATGTCCATTTGTAAGTTCGGACACAGAAATTTTTAGATATTTGGCCAAAGAAGGAATGTTATTGTTAGATGCCGATAGAACACAAGAAATATTGTGGGCCAACACAAAAAATAAGGCAGCGATCATTCGATGGTGGAACGGGGCCAGTGCATGTCTAGATTTAAGCAATCCGAAAACACAAAAATGGTTCGAAGAAAGATTAAAATTCTTGGTCGATGCGTATGGTGTTGATGGTTTTAAATTTGATGCGGGAGACGCCGATTTTTATACCGGCAATATTGTATCGTTTGAATCGGATATTAGTCCTAATGACCATACTACCTACTTTGCGAAACTAGGATTGCAATTTCCGTTGAATGAATATCGCGCTTCTTGGAAAATGGCTGGTTTACCCTTGGCACAGCGACTAAGAGATAAGAACCATAATTGGGCAGTCCTACAAAAACTTATTCCTGATTTAATGTCACAAAGTATGATGGGGTATGCGTATACGTGCCCTGATATGATCGGAGGTGGTGAATACCAATCGTTCGAAAATTCAACGACTATAGATGAAGAATTAGTGGTGCGTTCGGCTCAGGTACATGCCCTAATGCCAATGATGCAATTCTCAGTGGCGCCTTGGCGGGTTTTATCCGAAGAAAATAATCAATTATGTCTTGAAGCTGCTTTACTGCATACAAAAATGGGTAACCAGATTATAAATTTAGCAGAAGAAGCTTCAAAAACCGGAGAGCCAATCGTAAAGCCTATGGCATTGGCATACCCTAGTGGTGGATACGAAATGATTAAAGACCAGTTTATGCTTGGAAACCATATATTGGTTGCGCCAGTAGTTAAAAAAGGAGAACGTAAACGAAAGGTGGTTTTGCCAAAAGGTAAATGGCAAGCTGATGATGGAAAAGTGTTCAGTGGAAATAGAACTGTTGAAATTGAAGTTCCCCTGAGTCGTTTACCATTTTTTACCAAAAAATAACAAGTGTAGAATTGTAATATTTCAACTATCCATAAAAACAACCTTTTATGGAGCTTAAAAAATAATTCCTATTCTTAAAACAATAGATTTAAGTGTTTAAATAAAAGATGAATAAAGAGCTAAGATTAAAAATTATCCAGGTTTGTGAAAGCAAAATTGATAATAAGGGAGAGAATGTTGGTCTTTCTTTCTATGCCTTCTTTAAAAATAAGAATGATAACCCTGAACTCTTGATGGAGGTGGCCAAGTGGTGGATTTTGGATAACAAATTGGACCATTTTGAAAAAGCATTGAAGATAAAGGAAATGGTAAAGTTTAAATAAACGATTGAAAATACAATAGCGGTGACTATTGGTCGAATTCAACTGCCATAAACATATTTGAAATCATGAAGCAGAGTAGCTTATTGACATATGCCATTCTATTTTTTCAAATTATCATTATCAGTCTTTGGTTTTACCAATCAAAACCAAAGGCCAAGACTTCCATTGACCTTTTCATGGTTATCCCAATTTTATTCGGAATTAATTTGGTTATAGGATTGCTACTCTAGATTAAGAAAAAAGCCTGGGCCAATTATTTTTTGCAAACGCCATTATTTGTCCAATGATATTTTATGCTGTATGGATAATGTGGTTTACTTATTGGGCAAAATGATACTTTTAGCGAGAAACGGTATCCGTTGATTTCAAAATTTATGGCGTAATAAAGAATCTATGTACGCCAGCGGCCGCTTTGAACACTTACTTTTTCTTAAAAGTTGATAATTAAGATTCTTTATTTGAACTTTTCACAGATATAAATATATAGATAAAAGTATCCTCGAAATGTGCCGATACCTGGAAGCAAAATGCCGTAATTAACTGAAATGGTCCAAAGATGTTAATAGGGCTAAAAATCAGCAAAGTTATTTCTTGTTGAATGTTAAGATAGAAATGATTACTTTTCAAAAAAATAATATTGGACCAACCATGACAAAAAGCACACCACTTATCGTATTGCTAATCATATCTTTTTTGGGATTTTCATATACCTCAATGGCACAGGGAGTAAATTCCGATCATACACATCATTCGCATGAGCATGCCGGCACAGCGCATAGCCACGAACATGGCCCGATGGCATCGGATCAGAATACAGGGTTGGCAAAACTGGTAACCGGTCAAGGAGAGTTTATTTTTTCCTTTGACCAAGAATTGACTAGTGCTTTTCCCGAAAATGCCCATGAATTTGAACCAAAAATGCATGGCGGATTTAATGAAGACCCCGAAACAGGAATCGTTTATACAGGAATTCCGGGGTATGGTCTTTGTTCGATAAGTCCTGATCTTAAAAACTGGAACATTATAGGTACTGATGAACGTTTAAAGGATAACATCCATGGAATTGTTTTCTTTATACATAAAGGAGTAAAACACCTTGCCGTTGCACAAGAGGGGAAAAGAGTACTTGTGTTGACTTTGGATGGAACGATAGTAAGCGAAATCTTGAAGCCTACTGGAAACGAGTTCAAGTTTGCTCCGGCCAATGAATTCTTTTCATCTAAGGATAGCAATTTTGGGGTAACGGATGTTACCTACCTAAAAGGGACGATATATGTCGCCCATGGTTACTCCGCAGGCGATTTTGTAATGACGATAAAAGAAAAGAAAGGTGTTTGGAGTTGGGGAAAACTTGCCTGGGGAGGCAAGGGAGATAATCCCGGACAATTTCAGACGGCACATGGCGTATATGCCCATGATAATCACGTTCTCGTTGCCAATCGTGCAGCAGGCCAGGTTGTGAAATTTACGAAGAAGGGCAAGTTTGTAGAAACATTTAAAGATATCCCAGAGGGTAGCCTTGTTTGTAATGTCTCATATAAAACAGAGCATTTCTTTTTGAATGCCTTGAGTGCGATCGGCGAACAGAAATCGGCCCCTATATATGTGCATACAGGCGAAAAGCTTGTATCGACGATAGTTCCTGGAGATTTGGAAATTCCGGTCTTAACGAATATTCATCAAGTTTGGCCCCATTTTGTAGAAGATAATAATGGATCAAAGCAACTTTACCTACTTGTACATGGGTGGAATAAAGGGAAATTTGCCGTCTTAAAACTGGAGGAATAAGTACACTTTATATTTCTTGTATTTAGCGATTTTTATTTTTTTTCTGACGGACTACATTGATAGTAGTATTGATGAAGATATAGCTACCTGTTTACCCCTTTAAAAGGTATGGGCGAACTCTATTTTAAGGAATAGTGCAATACAAATATTTTGACACTGAATGGTTGCCTTTGGCTTATCGTGTAGGATATCGAAAATGCTAATTTCTGCAGTATGATTCTTAAGCGGTTTTTGGTAAGTATATGGAGCAAAATATCGTCGTATTCTTGGCGGATTAAAAAATCGTGTTCAAGTGCTAGTTCAAAGTCTCAGAATTCTACTGGTATTTACTATTGCCCGCGGTAATGATGATTTTCTTATTATTGAAAGGAAATTGATAAAAGGATTAAATTAACTCTTAAAAACATATTGAATGAGCGGTCTGCAAGAATTCCAGAAATTGGTAATAGCCAATGCTTCTCAGGTAAAAGGTCTTTCGGTAGGGGACAAGGCACCTGATTTTAGCTTGCCAAATGCTTTTGGTAAACAAGTATCACTTTCCGAAGCGTTGAAGGCTGATATTGTGATTATAAAATTCTATCGTGGCGAATGGTGTCCCATTTGTAACCTAGATTTGATGGCGGTACAAAAACACCTGCCTCAAATCACTGCATTCGGCGCTAGACTAATGGCAATCAGTCCTCAAAAACCTGAAAATGCATTGACCACCATCCAAAAAAATAGTTTGGGCTTTGAGGTGCTTAGCGATTCAGACCAAGAGGTTATTAAAGCTTATAATTTACAGTTCGACCCGGGAGAAGATTATCATCAACGCCGTGACTTAAGCTTGTTAAATGGTGATGGTTCAAAAAACCTACCTGTTCCCGCTACCTTTATAATCAATAAGGAAGGAATTATTGAAGCCTGCCATGTTGAGGCAAATTACACGGAAAGGATGACCCCGGAACAAATTTTGATTGCACTAAAAGAAGTGACAACAAAGACTTCTGATCAGTAACGGTCGAAACCCTGATTCGGAGTTTAAAGCTTCATTCCTGATTAAACCAACTAGCTTTTTAAGTTATTGATATGCTCGATAGATAAATGGCACAGAAAGAATAAGACGACTCTTTTTTTGGATGGCAGGGCAATTTTCAAAGTTTAAGTAATTATATAACAGTTTTTTACATAATTACTTAAACTTTAATGGTTAAAAAGGATATTGATTATACATCTTTATCGCTGAACATTCCTAGCCACTTTTTTGCATTTTCAGAGAAAATTTTGTCAACTGCCTCTTTCGGAAGCTTCAATCCATTAAACTCCCCGTTTACACGATCACTGCTCATGGTATCGTCAGTCACAAAAAAGCGCCAATCTTGAAGCCATCTTTCATGGGTGTCTTTTTGAACTTCGACACCCTCGTCTTCACCATCATCGGCCTTATCGGTTGCATAGAGGATGCGGTCTTGGTATTTTATAAAAAAATCGCGCACCTTTTCACGTTCCTCGATTGTTTGGTAAAAAACTTGTCCCATTCTGGCCGCGAGATCTACACACATGTTCGGAAATTTGTCCAAACGTTTCGCCAATTTGTCCGTGTCCCACTCCAAGCTGCCCATGTGCGCACCCATAAAAACCAGGTCGGGGTGTTTTTCCAACATCCGGTCACGGGCGGCAATCTGATCCTCGTATGAGGGCAGTTCGGGGTGATTGTGCATGTGGTATTGTGGGTGTTCTTTAAAGTATTCTTTGTCGTTGTTAACGGTCATCTCATCTATTGGAAGCCAGCAGTTCTTAGGTTCTCCTAAGTGACCCAACAAGGGTATTTTTCTTTCCGCCAAATAGTTAAAAATAGTATCGAACTTAGGATTATCGATCATAATCAGCTCGTTGTTCTTATCTCGGAATTCCATACCGATATTCTTCCATACCTTTATTGCAATTGCCCCTTCTGAAAAACATTTCTCCAACCAAGCGATTGTGTTTTTAGCAAAGTCCGGATTGTCCCAATCATCCATAGAAAAAGCGGTAGCAACTTCGAAATTTTCTGGATTTTTGTTTTTTTGATCCATACAATGGGCATATTGTTCTTTAACGAATTCATCGCCCTTGGAAAGATCAACGACGATATTCAGTAGTCGGAAATTATCTTCTTTCGCAACATCCACAAAATCGGTACGACCTGTCCATACATGTGTATGCACATCTATCTTTTCAACTTTCGAAAAGTCATCATAAGTATAATATTTCTCGCCTTCTCCACAGGAAACGGCAAGTACTAGAATAAGTGAGTTCCATATTATTTTCATAGTCTTCAAAATTTAGAATATGTAGTTGGTTTTTTAAAATCAATCATTAACTTTTGATTTCTTTTATTACCGAAGCCAGTTTACTGTCAAGGGCTTCTTCACTATTTATTTCTTTCATTGATGTGTTTACCGACTTTTCCCTGAAAAAGAACATAAAGAGTATGCCTACTGCTAAAGCAATTGCCCCCGGAACCAACCAAATCGATTGCCATATATAGCTCGGTGAACCGTTGATTGTGTGTTGAAAGTTTTCAGTTACCGAACCCGAAATATATGAACCTACGAGCATGCCGACACCATAGGTAGCGAAGGTTATTAAACCTTGGGCAGAATTTCGAAAGGCACCTTTGGCTTTTTTATCTATATAAATTTGACCTGATACAAAAAAGAAATCATAACAAATTCCATGTAGTATAATCCCTAAATAAATCATCCACATTGCCGATTCGACATTGCCAAAAGAGAAAAACAGGTAGCGTGCGGCCCAGGCAAACATGCCTATCAGCATTACTTTTTTGATTCCATATTTATTAAGGGCCAATGGCATCAGAAGCAAAAATAGAAATTCTGACATTTGTCCCAAAGTCATTTTGCCTGCTGCGTTCTCAACTCCTATATCGTTAAGAAAAGGGTTGGCGAAGCTGTAGTAAAAGGCTAGGGGTATGCAGATTATTATCGAACTGATAAAGAAAACGACGAAAGATCTGCTTTTAAATAATACGAGAGCATCTAATCCTAAAATAGAGGCAACGCTGGCCGATTTTTTCGTTGCTGGCGTATTCGGCAAAAAGAAACTTAGAACCCCCAAAACAAGAGAACATCCAGCGGCAATGCGAAATGTCATATAGGAAGCTTCGAGTTCCATAAAGCCGATTAAGAGTCCTGCGGCTATCCATCCCAATGTTCCAAATACCCGTATACGCGGGAATTCTTTACCGGGGTTTTCCATCTGTGAAAAAGATATGGAATTTGTCAATGACATGGTGGGCATGTACAGCAAAGTGTACAAAAGGATAAGCCACCAAAAATCTTGAAAATTTTCGACGGTACTAACGTGGTACAATGTTACGGCCCCTATTAGATGTAATACGGCCAAAACCTTTTGAGCAGAAAAAAAACGGTCGGCAATAAGACCTACGAAGAATGGCGAAATAATTGCAGCAATGGAAAGATTGGCATAAGCGGCACCAACCTGTAAAGCATCAGCTTTCAGATAGGTTAGAAGGTACGTGCCCATCGTAACATACCAAGCCCCCCAAATAAAGTATTCCATCAGCATTAAAACGGATAAACGTAGTCTGACCGATTTTCTCATTGTAATTGTTTGCAAATAGTGGCATAAGAATAAAGTAAGTCTAGCAAAGAGTTGGTGTTATTCAATTTCTTGAATTTTAATGTTCTTCCACCTTACTTTGATTCCGCCTCCACTATGAATTTGAAGTGCAATGGATCCTTGGCCTTCCCCAATTTTTTCATCCTTTAGTTTTACCATTTGCTTTCCGTTCAACCAAGTAACGATAATATCATCTTTAGCTTCGATTCTCATGTGGTTCCAATTACTTGCGTCGAGATGTTTTTCATCTTTTGGGTCAGGTTTGATTACCCAACCCCTACCATCTTTAATAGATTCATAAATACCTCCGGTATGCATATCAGGGGGAGCCACCTCTACTTGCCATCCTTTTATGGTCGTATCATCTGGACCGCCTAATTGCGACCGTATAAAAATACCGCTGTTGCCATTAGCCTCTAGTTTGAAATCAAGGTCTAGTATAAAGTTTTTGTAGGGTTTGTTCGTGGAGAGGTATCCGTACTTCTCATCAGGGCCACTTTCACAAACAAGTTCCCCATTATCTACGTACCAGTATTCAGTACCGTGTTTGGTCCACCCCGATAAGTCCTTGCCATTAAATAAACTTTTGCTTTCTTGAGCAAAGGCAAACCCCATATACAATGAAAATGATAGAATAAAAATCAGCTGTTTCATAATCGATTGGTAGTTTTATACTATTTAAGTATGGGAGCTGTCTGTTCCGACGAGGTTACACCAGGAGGTAGTTCGATAACCTTAAAGTTCCTGAAATGAATCTCCGCTCCTTCCGATTCAAGACATAAATATCCTTTTTTTTGGGTGGATTTGGAGATGCCATTGACAAACTTACCGTTGACAGACAGTTTTATAACCCCATCAACACAAACAACGTCGTAAGTATTCCATATACCTTTTCCCAAGGCACGGTTTTCTATTGACTTGCTTCTTTCGCCTCTGGGATTATCGGGTACGGTCACTACGCCGCCAACACCCCATACTTCGCCATGAACATAGGCTATGGGTTGCTGGACGCCGTCCTTCGCGTTGATGTTAACCCAATCGAGTTCGAGCATTTGGATTTCGACCCCGTCCGGTAACTCCTTACCTTCTTCGGGGTTGCCATTACTCCAGGCAAAAACGCCTGAATTTCCACCCGCTTCCATATGTCTCCATTCTACGTGCAGAATAAAATTTTCATACTGTTTTTCCGATCTTACAACTCCGATTGGATGGCCTAAATTTACCAACACGCCTTCATCATTGACTGTCCAGCCTTTTTTGACGGTATTGACATTTATCCATTTGATCTTGGAGTCCTCTTCCGAACTACCCGATAACGAGTTTTCCAAGGTAGTAGATGTACCGAACTCGAACTCGAAAGCTTCGTGCTGGGCGTAACAAACACTGTGCGTAGCAATTATGAATAATACGAATACGTTTAAAACAATACTCTTTTTTAATTTTTTCATTTTCAAATAAGTTATTTAGGTGAACGTACTAGGTTAAACCTCAAATGCTTTCCGCAACATCGCATAGCTTTTTGGAACTGCCGTTTCTGCGTCTTCATTGCCTTCCATCTCCAATGAAACATAACCTGTGAAATTAGCAGCACGCATAATTCTGGCAATACGATTATAGTCTAGGTCTAAATCATAATATTTACCTCCGCCATAATAGGTTTTAGCCTGGATAATATCGGCATATCCAATCAATCTTTCAAACTGTGGGTATGGTTCCCCAACATAATTTCCTGTGTCAAGGTTTAATCCCATTGCCGGTGAAGAAGCCAAGGCTTTATAAATCTCTTCCAGGTAATCGATGTTCGATGAAAGACCCCAATGGTTCTCTAGGCAAAGTGTAATCCCTTCTTTTTCAGCTTCCTTTAAACATTCTTCCATGCTGTCTATCACCCACTTTATGGCCTCTTGGTCGGTATAGCCCTCGATTGGTTTTTGAATACCCGTCTGATAATAGTCAGGGGTTCTTTTCCCTTTCCAACTGCCGGTATTCATACGTATGGCTGGTATGCCCATCTGTACGGCGAGTTTAATGCATTTTAGGGTATGTTCAACATGCTCTTTTCGTTTGGTCGCATCAGGTTCCACAAAGTTTTGATGGATGGAAAGAAATGGAAGTGCCAACC
This sequence comes from Kriegella aquimaris, assembly GCF_900103215.1. Taxonomy (GTDB): domain Bacteria; phylum Bacteroidota; class Bacteroidia; order Flavobacteriales; family Flavobacteriaceae; genus Kriegella; species Kriegella aquimaris. The sequence continues at coordinate 90,251 of NZ_FNGV01000016.1, read as the reverse complement.
CCCTTTCGAAAGCCATGCGTTTCAATTTATTCATGTACGGCACCGTTTCGTTCTCCATTTGGCGGTGAAGGATTTCTACCCCATCAAACCCAATCCGGGAAGCGTTTTCGATAACTTTTTCAATAGGATACTTTTCTGGTTTAAAATGCCAATAAGAGTAGGTAGATACGATGAGCCTTATGGGCCGATTATCATAGATATAGTTCTTTTTTTTTTCATTTGTGCCGGCCATAACTAACGAAGGGGCCATCGAAGCAGCACTTAACAGCCCCGCATTTTTTAACCAATTTCTTCTTGATGAGCGGACTTCACTTTTTTTTCGCGGCATAGAAATTATTTTTTACGTTTACAGCCTTAAACTTCAAACTCTTTTACCCTAGCACCTGAGTAATTCCGGGAACCGCGATTTCGGGTCCTTTAAATTCTAAATCCCAATTAAAATCTTTCGGGCCTAGGCTTTTTGTAGAATTCATGGCTTCATCCCAAGTAATGGTCTGACCACTATAGGCGGCCATTCTACTCATGATGCCGAATAATGAACTGTTGGCGGCCATTTCACCATCGTTGATTCCTTTTCCTTCTCGAATTGATTTGAATAGGGCGTCATGTTCGGCTTGGTACATGTCGTTCCCTTCCCCTCGATACCGCCAAGGGTTTTTGCCCGTTATTTCGTGCCGGTTGCCTCCGTAATGAGCATTACCGTCGGTACCCATAATATCAACGGAATTTTGGGATGAGCCCCCATTTTGCTGTCGCGTAAAGGCGTAGCCCTTGACTCCGTTGTCATAGTCGTATTCTAGTGCGAAATGATCATAAATATTACCGTATTTTTTATCGGTTCTCCATTGTCTTCCTCCGGTTCCAGTGGCTTTTAGGGGCATCTTGCCGCCCATGGCCCAAGTCATCATATCTAGGCTATGTACGAACATCTCTACAAGAAAATCTCCTGAAAGCCAGTTGTAATAATACCAATTTCGCATATGGTATTGCATATCGTTCCAATCCGGCTGTTTTTCTTTGTACCAGAGTTCACCTCCATTTCGGGTAGCGGAAATCGATTTGATATCTCCTATTTCCCCGGCTAGTACCTTACCATAAAGTGCCTGTTTCGGCAGGTCGTACCGAAAACAAAATCCCGATACCATTGATAGGTTTTTTTCCTTGGCCTTTTTGGCGGCTGCCAAAACCTTGCGGACACCGGGCGCATCGACGGCTACCGGTTTTTCGTAAAATACATGTTTTCCGGCATCAATTGCAGCGGTAAGATGATTTGGCCGAAACCCCGGAGGGCAAGCCAACACGACCACATCGACTCCTGAATCGATTAGTTTTTGGTAAGCGTCGAACCCGATGAACTGCCTTTCTTTTTCTACCTGCACCTTTTGTCCGTGCGTTTTTTTAAGCACCTCCAAAGAACTCTTTAGTCTGTCTTCAAATATATCTGCCATGGCGTACAAGACTGTATCGGGGTCAGCTTGCAGCGCTTGTGCCGCCGCCCCGGTGCCCCTGCCGCCACAACCGACCAGACCTACTTTTAAGGTGTTTTTAGTACTGAAGGCCAAAGGAGCGGCAAAGCCCATGTTTAGCGTTGTTGCGCTAAACAGGGTTGCAGCTCCCGCTTTTTTTATAAATGCCCTTCGGTCTGTTTCCTCTTCAATTTTAGATTTTTTCTTGACCATAATTTCTATTTTACATAACCCGGATTCTGGGTAATTACGTCGTTAATATCCATTTCTGCCTGGGGAACAGGCCAGCAATAGTCTCTACTTTCATTAAAAGTAGCGATTCTTCCCTTATCTATAAGTGTCCATTGGCCGGAATCGTCTTTATAATACATTCCTTTGACCGGCCCGGCCTTTATGTTACCAATCTGCCAACGATTAATATCGAATAGACGCAAACCTTCAAAAGCCAATTCCCTTGCTCGTTCATCCCTGACCATTTGTTTTAATTCCGCTTGCGACTTACCTTCAGTGATTGCAGGCATTTCAACGGTTGGTCGTTGTCTAATTGCATTTATAGCATCATACACAGATGTATCTATCTCGTTCAATTCTATCTTAGACTCTGCATACATTAGTAAAACATCTGCGTAGCGCATCAAAATCATATTTATGTCACCATTATTGGAATTTGCAGCAAAAGATTCATAGTCCATCCACTTCTTTAGGTTATACCCATTAGTCGTGGCAAATTCAGTACTACTAATCTTGTCTGGGGTCGTGCTATTCGGCCAAGAATCATATATGCTGTTTCCTACCGGCTGCCCGTTATAAAAAGCAATATAGCTCCATCTTGGGTCTTTGTTCTCAAATGGATTGTCAGGATTCACAGGGCCTGTGTATTCGTACTTCTCAAAAAGACCGTTCATTGGCTCCACTCCCGAGCTTCCCCCCAAGGAAGCTGCAGAATACCCAAACGCATTATACGTATCTCCACCGGCTGCAAATTGCCTGTCAAAAATTACTTCTTGGGAATTTTGTCCTGCCACATGAAACAATTCTTCATAATCAGGATAAAGTCCATAAATACCCAAATCCATTACCGCCTTAGCCGCGTCGCGTGCAACCACAAAATTATTATTACGAATGGCCACCCTCGCCAGTAAAGTCAAAGCAGCTCCCCGCGTGACCCTACCCACATCATCTGCCGAGTAACTTAAAGGCAAGGCATTTGAATTTATAATAGCGTTCAGTTCGCCGATTACATAGCTGACAATATCTTCCTTGGGATTTGTAGGCCGTTGATCGTTTATATCAAGAACCTCTGTTATTAAAGGTACATTACACCATAAACTAGAAAGTTGTGTATAGTAATAAGCCCTGAGAAATTGGGTTTCTGCGGTTAACCGTGCTAATTTGGCTTGATCACCACCTACCACTTTATCAATATTTGCAAGCACATTGTTTGCTTTTCTGATGCCTCTAAAGTACCGGTTCCAAATACCAGTAATGCTACCGTTGGAAGGGTCGATTTCGCCAAAGCGGACATCATTAAACGTAGGAGCGTTAGAATACTTGTGATATGCCAGATCAGTAACCCCGTCAAGTGCTATAACCATTTGCGTACCATCCAATTCAGCGTATACCGCATTGACTGCCAACTCTGCATCTTCTACGGTAGACCAATAGGTAGTTTCCGAAACTGCTCCGGTCGGCTCTATATCGAGACCTTCATCAAACCCCTCACTACATCCTGATAAGAAGGTTATAGCAGCGAAGAATATTACACCTTTTATGTTATTATATCTTTTCATAATTTTTTTTTAAAATACGATGTTTAAACCTAAACTCATAGTCCTAGTTTGTGGAAAGAACTGACTTCTGCCTCTAGGGGTTTCTGGATCAAAAAGTTTCTGGGCGGAAAATGTCAACATGTTTTCTCCGGTTACATAAATTCTGAAGTTTGAAAAAACACTCTGGTCGATCGTATATCCCACTTGAAAGTTCTTTAGTCTTGCATATTTGGTATCTATCAACCAGAAATTCGATTTTACAATATTCCAGTTACCACCTGCTATTGCCCGTGGCCAAGTTCCATTAGGATTGCTAACTGGGTTATAAGCGTTATCGGTCATTTCCTTAGGTATAAAGTTCTGATAAGCCGGCCCCTCCACCAATGCACCATCTAGCGTATGATATTGTTTTCCTACACCTTGCCAAAACATTGAAAAGTCAAAGCTTTTATAGGAAGCATTGAACCTGAATCCAAATTCATATCTAGGATCCTCATTTCCGATAATAATCTGATCTCCTCCAGGCGCGAGGGATTGTGATATTACCCCGTCGTTATTAACGTCTTTATAAATTATGTCACCAATTCCGGCACTGGAACTTAAACGCGCAGGATACGTATCCAAATCAGCTTGGGAACGATACAGACCGGGCGAATCCAATCCTCTAAGTGTGTTTATAGAGTACCCCTCTTGCCATACAGTAAAGGCATCAGGGAAGTAAGGTCCTGCTCCGTTTAAATCTTCGATCTTATTAATTACATCGGAAAAGTTAACACCTATGGAGTAATTGAAGCCATTGTCGGGTTTATATTCACCACTGTAATTTAAACTAAGTTCGTAACCGTTATTCGAGACGGCTGCTGCATTTTGAACAGGAGGGTTCACACCGATAGTACTTGAAATAGGCAATTGCAATAAAATATCATCTGTATATTTCCAGAAATACTCGGCGACGAATTCTAGTCTGCCCTGCATGAACGAAGCATCTAGCCCAACATTTGTGATTGTAGCCGTTTCCCAGGTAATATCTGGATTACCAGCTTGGGTTATAGCTGATCCGGAAACGGGGTTCCCACCAAATTGATAGCCTTGATTTAGATCATATGTACTTCTAAACTTATTAAGTCCAATATTCTGGTTTCCCAATTGTCCCCAAGACGCTCTTAATTTAAGATTGCTAAGGACCGAGCCATCTGACAAGTTCTCCATAAAAGATTCATTGGATATATTCCAACCGGCTGAAACCGATGGAAAAAAACCATATCTATTACCGTCTCCAAATCTGGACGAACCATCAATCCTTAAATTGGCTTGAAGCAGATATCTGTCATCAAAGGAATAATTTGCCCTACCAAAAAAGGAGCGAAGGCGCCATTCTTCCCGATATCCACTTATCTGCTGATTATCGACTCCTCCGGCATTCAAATCTCTAAGGTCATTGTTGAAGAAACCTTCCCTAGTAGCTGCAACGTTTTTGTAATTGTAATGTATCTCCTCATAGCCCAGTAGCGCTCCAAGGTCGTGAGAACCAAAAGTCTTGTTGTAATCCAAATATAATCTTTGGCTCAATTCCTTTTCAGTAATCGTTGCTTCGGTCAGTTTATTTGTTGCAAACCACCCCGACACCGTAACGGGCTCACCGGTAAGATAATTTTTCATGCCCGCTAAACTATTCATAAACGTAGACGTGCCCTGATAATTCGATTTGTAGGTAACATTTCCTTTAAGGGTCAGTGCATCATTGAACGCATAATCAAACCCTCCCTGGGCTACGACATCATTCTGAGTCCGAACCGTTTCGCCTTCAGTAGCCATTGCATCGGCATTCCACTGTCCTGAAATCAAATCATACGTGCCATCGGGATATTCCATTACTACGTTTCTATTCATATGTAGAAGCGCCTGAACAATCTGTTGTCCTGCGATTCCCGAAGAATTTATGGCATGTCCTGGCCCAGTAAAATCTCCGTTTCTATACATAAGACCTACCTTAAAAGTCAATTTGTCGTTAGCATACAGATCTGCATTGACAAGCATGGTAGTTCTTTTGTTGTTAAAGTTCTTAATGACACCATCGGTATCGTTATAATTCAGGGAAGCAAAGATTTTTCCAATATCACCTCCACTTGAAATGGAAAAACTTTGTTGGTTCATTAGCGCACCGTTTCTGAAGATACCCTCTTCCCAATTGGCAAAAGGATATTGTAAAGGGTTGGTGCCAGCAAGTACATTGGAAATATACTCTTCGGAATAGGTGGGACTACCACCAGCATTTACCTGCGCATCATTTTCTAACCTCATCCATGACTCATCATCCGCTTTTTCCGGAAAGAAACTAGGCTGCTGAAAACCGAATAACGTGTTATAGGATAACGTTACCCCAGTTGAAGCTCCGCGTTTTGTTGTCACAAGAATAACTCCGTTTGCTGCCCTAGATCCGTAAATAGCAGCAGAAGCAGCATCTTTCAAAACTGATATTGATTCTATATTTTGAGGTTCTACAGTACTAAGGGCCTGCTCAATACCATCAACCAATACTAATGGATTGGAATTGTTGAGCGTACCTACCCCCCGAATTCGAATTTTAGTGTCTTCAACCCCTGGTGCTCCTCCAGAATTAAAGACTGTTAAGCCTGGCACTTGACCTTGCAAGGCATTAGCCGTGCTTGTTACAGGGCGTTGCGTAATTTCATCGGTAGGAATTGTACTAATTGCCCCGGTAACTTTTGCCCGGCTTTGGGTACCATATCCTACAACGACCACTTCATCGAGTCCCGCTGCATCTTCTTCCAAACTTATGGTTATACTCGATTGTCCGTTGACGTTAACTTCTTTGGTCGTGAACCCCAGGTAAGAAATTACTAAAACAGCATTATCGCCCACCTCGAGGGAAAAATTGCCATCAAAATCGGTCTGGGTACCATTGATAGTTCCTTTTTCTACAATATTGGCACCAGGCAATGGTACGTCGTTCGAATCGATTACGGAACCCGTGACAGTCTGTTGAACAATTTCGTGTTCTATAATTGGAGTTTCATCTTCAGTTGACAATTTACCTGTTGTACCATTAGTTGATAAATTTTTGGTATCGTCAAGTTTGAGAATTACCTGATTTTTACGTAGAATGTAATAAATAGCGGTACCCTCAAATAAAATGTCCAATATCTCATTTACTGGTTTGTCAGTAACTTTTACCGATACCAATCTTTCGGAATCAATCTTTTTATTATTGTAAAAAAACTTTAGGTCGGTAAGGGACTCGATCCTTTCCAGTGCTTTTTTCATTTCTACCCTTTCAAGATTTAGGGTCAACATGTCTTTCTTGGAATAAACGTTAGCTTCAACATAGAAGATAGAAATTATTAGAAGAAGTGCGGTTAATTTCAAAGACAGTTTAAGACTTAGCGAATAAGGCTTTAAGAAGCCCTTTCTTTCACTTTTTTCCATATTTTGTGTAGTTTTATTGGTTAACCAATACGCGTCGATTATCATGAATCGGGAAATGGTGCTACATTTCTGATTTTTGTTCCATATGACAGCCGACAAATTTTTGTTTGTTCGATTCATATTCAAATAGCATTGTTATTCCATGGGCAATTGTTTTAAATTAATAAATATTCAGTTCATTTATAAGAATAGCATTGTTTTCGAATTTATATTCGAAGGGGGTTTCTACGGAAAATATTTTTAAGGCTTCATCTATAGTCTCTACATCAAAAGTGGCAGTAAATACTTCGTTGTTCAGGGCTTCATAATTGTTGTCAATAGTTACCTTGTAATGGCGTTCCAATTTTGGGATTATGTTTTTAAATGACATTTCTTTAAGCACCAACTTACCATTGACCCACCCTGTATAGATATCAGTGTCAACTTCTTCAAGTTCTATTTTTTCATGAAATTTGTCCCAAGCCGCTTTGTACCCGGGTTGAAGCACATTGGCCTTTTTGGGGTCGTATACATCTTCTGAGTTGTAAAGACTAACCGAACCTTCGACCAAAACGGTGCTTATATCACGATCTTCAGGATATGCCGAAATATTAAATTTGGTACCTAGTACCCTAACATCCATAGTGCCATTAGTGACCACGAAGGGGTGGGCGCTGTCTTTGGCGACATCGAAATATCCTTCGCCAATTAAAAAGACCTGACGGTTGTGATGTTCAATAAAATTTACAGGATATTTTAGGGACGAGCCAGCATTTAGATGAACAATAGTACTATCTGACAATATAACACTGAACCTTTTGCCATAAGGCACCGAAAGCGTATTATAGACCAACTCTTTAGATTCGGCATGGTCTGAGTAATTTATTTGATTTCCGATTTGTTTGCCCAGAACACGACCTTTTGAGTCAATAATATTCTCGTGACTCTCAGATGATATGGTGCGTACCTCCCCGTTCTCTAATTTAAGAGTGATGACATCTTCTGATTCAACGGGTTCTTGAACGAAAAAATCGAAATATTGATACCCATAACCCAACCCGATGACCCCAATGCAAATTGCTGCATATTTAATTACCGATCTGAACCGAAAAATCGAACGAGTCTTAAACTTGGCTTTCTTGACTCTGTCCCGAACTTCCTGCCATTGCTTGTTTTCATCAATATCAGTAATGGAGGTAATATCTTTAAGATTGCCCGATTCTTTTAAACGAAGATATAATGACTTGTTTTCTTCAGATTCTTTTAGCCATTGATCAAGATATCCCTGTTCTTGGTCAGAAAGGCTGCCATTTAATTTTTTTGCTATAATCTTGGCTATATCCATAGCTCGTTATATAAGCTTAACGGTCGTTTGGAAGACCTGCTCAATTATAAGTGCCAAAAAAGTAGAAAAGGGTGATGCCTAAAATGAGAAAATTAAAAATAATATTAAAAACCTAGTAATAATGTCGAGTATGAATAGAAATAAGTAAGCATTATGTAAGTTTTTTCTTAAAATACTATAGGCTTTTTTCATTTGTGTTTTCACGGTGTTTACTGAGATTCCCAATGAAATTGCCGCGGTTTGGTATTTCTGACCATCTAAAGCACAAATTATGAATACATTTTTACATTGCGTGGGCAATTTTGCGATTGCACCATGAAGTTTAGGCCCTAAATCTATTTCTAATCTGTTGTCTTCTTCCGAAATAAGTGTAGTAAATCCAATTGTGTCGTCAATTGGAATTAATTTTTTTGAATTTTTTACCTGTTTAAGACTTGAGTATTTGACTGACCTCCAAATATATCCTTTTAGATTAGTTATTGGGGTTGAGCCTTTCTTGGCCAGTATTTCAACAAAAATATCTTGTACTATATCTTCTGCAAGTGCTGAAGACGATACATAACTATAGGATAGCAGACAAAACTCTTTATAATGTTTCTTAAAAACAAGTTCAATATTTTGTTGCAGATTTTCTGTCATAATCTTCCTGCAATTTTGTAGTTCTAAAATTGGAATATTAACACTTCCACTTTAGAACAAGGTTTTGTTGTTCAACTATGATATCAATGCATCATCAATACAATATCTTTAAATACATCAACACCTTATAAATTTAAGTGGTTTTGCTACTAAATTCCAAATCAATTGCCCGAAATCTATCCAGCTACTGCAGAAATAATGAGATTGACATAAATATGATATTAAATTGAAAGGACTACAATACATGGATACTTTTGTAGTGTAATTCACTTTTCTTGTCCAAGAGCATATTGCATTCGGAACTGTTAAAGTGGAAAGAAAAACCTTAAATTTTACGAAAGGCGGAACATGTTTTTTAAAAAACCTTTGTTTAAGCGGTCGGTAGGTTGGTCTGGCCTTTGGTTTGCCATAGCCGGATACTAATTTGGTATGTTGTCTTTATAATATTTAAAGGCTAGAATTCAAGTCTTTTTTAAATTGGTAGGTGTAAAGGCTTTTTGAGTAGAAGTTTCTGATGTATAACTTTTATGAAAACATTTAACCCTATTGCCAAGGTTTTTTTAAAATCATTTTTTGGCAAAGACCATACAATGTTGCCAAGGCAGGTTGTCGATATTGCGCTCCAGTTTCATGCCTGCCGCTATCATTTCTGCTACTGCCTGTTTTTCGGTCATTTTATGAACCTTTTTGATGGGAACTTGGTCATCTTCGCCTCGGTACTCGATCAAGAATATTTTTCCATTTGGGCGCAAGGCATTTTTAATCGAAGCTATCATTTCAATAGGATAATCGAACTCGTGATATACGTCGACCAAAAGCGCCTTATCAATTGAATTCTTAGACAGGTTTATGCTTTTGCCACCTCCCTTTACGATGGTTACATTCTTGATTTTATTTTTTTCCTTTTTTCTGCGGAGTTCAGCTAACATTTCGTCTTGAATATCAACAGCATAAATGGTTCCTTTTTCTGCCATTGGAGCCATCTTAAATACATGGTAGCCCGATCCGGCGCCAATGTCTACAATTTCATCCTCGATATCAATATCCATATTAAGAAGTAACCTACTCGTGTTTTCTTCTTCTTGGCGTTCGGGGCGTTCCAGCCAATCCATCCCCTGAAAGCCCATTACATTAGCAATTTCCCTACCCATATACCACTTTCCGATACCGTGCGGATCTCCATTTTTATAAATGTATTGAGCGTCTGAGTCCGTGTTCTGACCCGTAAATTGGAAAGACGTCGTCATACTGGCGAACAAAATTAGTAGGTGAATTGTTTTTTTCATTGTCTGTTATTTATTGGGTCAACAGGTATTCTGGCTATGTGCCAGTAGGTTTCCGATTGTAACGATAAAGTAATCACTGCAAAACTATTCGCTTCTAATGCGAAGTGAATAGGCGTTTTTCGGATTTTCCTTTAACAACATATCGATATCTTCTTGCGAAAAACCATGCTTTTTAAGCTGAGGGATTAGCTTTGTAAACAAAATAGTGTATCCTCTGTAATTACCACCATTCTTTTGCCCGACATTGTACCACCCGGCATCTTGTGAAATTAGAATATGGTTCAATATTCCATGATTTTTAAGTTCAGAAAGTGTTTTTATAAACCAGGAAATGCTTCCGTTACTATCGGGTTCGTTGTCGGGCCGATCATGAAGATTGTCTAATGAAATCCACGCTCCTAGACCAGCTGCTTTAATGTAGCCCGGCATATTGCCGTTTTGTGCATGGGTCCACACGAATGCTTCCGGCGATACCCCCATATCCTTTAACACCTCAATTTGAGCAATGGCGGGTTTAACACCTCCTGTATGGGAAACAATCGCCATGCCGGTTGCGAGATGAGTAAGGGCCGCTGCCTTAATTAAATTCGTGTGCATTGCAGAAAGTTTATCCTCATTTGCTACAGCCATTTTTATAAAGCCTGGTTTAATCCCCGAACTGTCTATTCCGTATTGAAACTCCTTAATCCAATCCGCGGCTATTTCTTGGGGTGAATTGTTTCGAATGCTCTTGGGGATGTATTGGTTATTTCCTGATCCATAATAACGGGTATTGGTAAGAATATGGATGCCGGTACTGTCCGATAATTTTTTTAATACATAAGGGTCACGACCGAGATAGGCAGGTGTGCAATCTAAAAAAGAGGTCACGCCATGTTCTTTAAGTGCGTTGAGATATGGAAATGCCCGCGCTACAACTTTACGCTTGTCCCAACGATGGTAGCCTGTGCTATCTGCACCTATCCAATCGACCATTATATGTTCGTGGATAAGTGTCAAACCCATTTCTTTCGGGGCAATAGCGCCATTTACCGTTATAATCTGAGCCGTTGCCACTGATGAGAAAACAGAAGTTATAAAAATCAAGAAATAAGAAAAAACTTTTTTCATTACCATTTGCATCCACGACATGAATTCATATAATGTCGAATGATTATTGATGTGCGACTTAAAGTTACTATTTTTCGAGGGAAGTTGGTCTATAGGTTTTAACAGTGATTTAAGGACTTATGAAGGTTTTTAGGCGTACTTCAAAATAGATGTCATTGTATTCTAGTGCGCCCGGAATAGATAATCCGAATAATTAAGAATATTTCATTGACTGTCTTTGTTTACTTTCGTTGTTTTTTATTGGAAATGCTCAAATCGGCGAATTGCGATGACTAGATTCAACTCTGAAAACGACGGTCAAAGTTCCATCAATGTTTTATTAATTGCGGGAATATTATGTATTGCCTTCAATTTAAGACCTGCATTGGCAGGTGTGGGGCCTTTAATCGGCGACATTCAAGAAGCTACCGGGCTTTCGAACACTATGTTAGGGCTATTGACCACATTGCCCCTCATGGCATTTGGTGTTTTTTCAACAGTAACACCTTTGTTGACACGTAGGTTTGGAATTGGCAGTACAATGTTCGGGGCATTACTTTTATTGGTAACGGGAATTGTCATTCGTTCATTGGGAGGCATATTTATGCTATATCTGGGAACACTTCTATTTGGTATTTCCATTGCCTTTGGCAACGTGCTATTGCCCAGTTTGACAAAACGCCATTTTGCTTCTAAATCAGGGTTAATTACAAGTTTGTATTCCAGTCTCATGGCAGCCGGTGCTTCCCTGGCTGCGGGCATTAGTGTGCCGCTGGCCCATGAATATAAATTAGGTTGGCGCTTTTCCTTAGGAATATGGGCGGTTTTTGCCGCCGTTGCCTTAATGATTTGGTTGCCCCAACTGAGTAGGTTAAAAAAAACAGACCAAAAACGCAATTATCTTAAGGCGATGAAGACACTCGGTAAATCGAGATTGGCATGGAATGTTGCCTTATTTATGGGATTACAATCTTTGACATTCTATGTGGTATTAGCTTGGCTTCCGGCCATTTTGCAGAGTCGTGGGTTCAATGCCGAATTCTCAGGTTGGATGCTTTCCTTGTCACAGGCAACAGGTATTTTAGGGTCTTTAACTATTCCTGTTCTTGCTGGAAGACTAAAAAATCAACGCACTGTGGTTCTATTTTTAATCGTTGTTGAGGTTATAGGTTTGGTGGGACTCTCATTTCCGCAGGTCGGCTGGGTTCCTTTATGGGTTTCACTCATCGGTCTGGTACTGGGCGGAACGTTTGGGTTGGCTCTTCTATTTATTGTAATTAGATCTAAGGATGCGGACTCTGCTACCGAGCTATCGGGTATGGCACAATCTATCGGTTATATTCTTGCTGCCGCCGGACCGATTATTTTTGGTGGTATCTTCGATTTTACAGGAAGCTGGGTGCATTCACTGGTCTTCCTCTTTGTTATTGCATTTTTGAAACTCTACATGGGATTGGGGGCTGGAGAACCAGGGAAGGTGTAACTATCTGCTTGAGACAACGAAACAGGCAATTCAAAAACCTCAAGATAAAAATAGGGTAGTGCCGCCAAAAGGTGGTCGAAAATATCTGCCATAACATATTCATAGTTCTCCCAGCGTTTATCAGCGCTAAAGGCATATACCTCAAGTGGAATACCTTGTGGTGTGGGTGGCAGTTGTCGGGTCATTAAGGTCATTCCTTTATTTATCGCCGAATGGTTTTTCAGGTATGTTTCCACATATTTTCGAAATACCCCGATATTGGTAAGGTTAAGACCATTTATGGCCAAGGTCTTGTCTATTTCGTTTTCTTTGTTATAACTGGCTATGTTTTGACTTTTAGTTGTGAGGTACGGGGCAATACGTTGAATTTTTTTTAACGATTCGATATTTTCGTCGGTCAAGAACCGTATACTTTTTTGGCTAATGATCAATGCTCTTTTTATACGTCTACCTCCTGATTCCTGCATACCACGCCAGTTTTGGAATGAATCGGATATCAAGGCATAGGTGGGAATGGTGGTTATGGTCTTGTCAAAATTCTGGATCTTTACCGTAGCCAGGGTAATCTCGACGACATCACCATCGGCTCCGTACTTTTGAAAAGTTATCCAATCGCCGATGCGAACCATGTCATTGATGCTGACTTGAATACTGGCCACCAACCCTAAAATAGAATCTTTGAATATTAAGAGTATAACGGCAGATGCGGCGCCAAGAGCGGTAAAGAACTTCCATATGGTGGTGTCGGTAATAATGGCGAAAATTGTCAATAAACCAAAGATCCACGCAAATATCATAAACACCTGAATGTAGCTATCCATTGGTTTGTCTTTAAACCTTGGGCGGGTCTTCAAGTAATCGTTTGTACTTCTGAATAGGCTTTTGACAATCAGCAGGGTGAGTACAACAAATAATATGCGGAGCAATTTAAGCACGATAATCTCACCATAATCAAAGTCTGTAAAAGCGATGGGAACTAGCTCGAACAACGCAAAAAAAGGAATTATATGTGCCAAATACCGTGGTACCCTATTGGCAACTAAAAAGTTGTCAAAATTATTCCTTGATTTTCTGGCCAACTTTATCGATACAGAGCGTAGCACTTTCCAAATAATGTAATCTAGTACTCCCGCTAGAATCAAAGCCCCGACCAATAAAAGTAACGCATTTACGTAAGCAGCAAAATTTTCACTTACCCCGGTCTTTAATAAATAATCATAAAGCAAACGGTGCAAACCATCTTTCATAATAGAATCAATTTTAATATTTGCCAAGGCAAAATTAAGACATGTAGAATGATTATCGTCACAAGATTAAGCGAAAGCGTTGCCAAGTTCATATATGCCTATCACAATACAATAAAGGATGGGTCAAGTAGCACAAATAGTAAGGGAGCGTTTTTAGAATTTATTTGGGTTCCTTTGATGGAAATCATGGTCAAAAGCGTCATAAAGAAAAACCTGTGGGCCGCCTCTCGGAGATTCTATAAACTTCAATTCCTTCGCTCCATTAATTTCTTATCAATATTTTTTGAGTTCCTTATTGATGAAATCAATTTCTTCCGAGGTAAGACTTAAATCCGCAGCGGCGGCATTCTGAACCGATTGTTTTGCATTTCTAGCACCTGCAAGGGCAATGGTGATTCCTGGGCGTTCAATCGTCCATTTTAAGACAAGTTGTGCTAGACTCGCTCCCTTTTCTTCTGCCATTGGTTTTATTTTTTCAAGAAAGGCATTGGTCTTGGAGATACTATCATCGGTAAAAAATGGGTTGTTCGCCCGATGGTCTCCTTCCCCGAATTGTTGACCGGTTTTCATTTTTCCCGTGAGTAAACCTCGTTGCAGTGGGCTATAGGCTAGAATCGATTTGTTATTCGCAATACAGTAGGGAACGATTTCTTGTTCTATGTCTCGGTCTACCATACTGAAAGGCACTTGATTTGAAGCTAGTTTTACATATTTTTCGGCCTCTTTCATTTGGGCTACATCGTAATTGCAAACTCCGGCGTAGCGAACCTTTCCTTCTTTGATTAGTTTGGCAACCGTCTCAAAGGTTTCCTGAATAGGCGTAGTGGTATCGGGCCAGTGAATTTGGTACAAATCGATATAGTCGGTACCGAGTCTTTTAAGGCTGTCTTCAACCTCTTGCTTTATACTTTCTCTTCCTGCATACTGGTAAATGTCTATTTTATTGCCATCATTATCTTCGCTCTTGAATTTGAAATTTCCCTTGGCCAAATCCCATCGCAAACCGAACTTGCTAAGAATCTGTATTTTATCACGTGGTAAACCCTTAATGGCTTCACCCACCACTTCCTCGCTTTTGCCTTGCCCATAAATGGGGGCAGTGTCAATTGAGGTAACCCCTTGGTCATACGCTTTTCGCATGGCATTGATTGCCTCATTGGTGTCATTTCCTCCCCACATCCAGCCACCTGCTGCCCATGCACCAAAAGTTATTGCTGAAACCGTTAAATCTGTTTCTCCTAGTTTTCTGTATTCCATTACTTTATTTTTTACTGTAAACTATTCTAAATATGGTGCCTCCTGCGTCATCGGAAACATATAACGACCCATCGGGGCCTTGGGCCAGACCAGTGGGACGGTGCTTGGCATCATTCGGCGATTTTATATTGTCAGAGCCGGAAAAACCATCGGCAAACACTTCCCAATCGCCGGTTGGTTTACCGTTTTCAAAAGGAACGAAGGCGACCATATAACCGGCCTGTGGTTCCGGGGCGCGGTTCCAAGAACCTCTAAACGCTATAAAAGCCCCATTTTTGTATTTTTCAGGAAACATGTTTCCGGTGTAAAATAGTACAGCGTTTGGGGCTAAATGGCCCGGAAAGGCAATAACAGGATCAATGGCGTTTTCTCCACCCGTTTTTTTACCGTCGCCACCGTATTCAGGCGCTAATATTTTTTTCTGCTGTATTTGATCATAATATATATAAGGCCAGCCTGCATCGTCTCCTTCTTTTAACATGTACAACGTTTCGGCAGGTAATATCGCCGAGGTTTCTGTGTCGTACAAATCGGGGAATAAGGTGTGCAGCATATCCCTACCGTGCTGTGCCACAAATAAATGGTCGTTACTTTTGTTCCAATCCAACCCAACAACATTGCGCAATCCGGTAGCGTAGTGAACACCATTGTTATAAGATTGTTTCATTTTGTCGATTTTGAATTGCCAAATACCACCTGCCGAATCAAGAATAGGGCAGGGCATCATGGCCGGGGAGCCTTTTTTTCTATCCTCTTCTTGACATGCATTCGAATAAGCGCCGATATTCACGTAGAGATTACCTTTGCCGTCGAGGGTAAACGATTTCGTAGCATGGGAACCTCCTGCAACTAAACCGGTTACTATGTTTTCGGGAGCATCCTTGTCGATAACTTTTTGGGATTCGTCAAGTTTATAACGAAATATTTCTTCATCGGATGATGCATATAGGTAATTGTCGTCGAGTGCTATTCCTGTGCCACCATAATCGGCAAAACCTTGTTTCGTTTCGGCAATCCCGTCACCGTCATTGTCCTCTAAATATAAAATACCTTCCCCATCGACAAGTTCCCTTAGTTTAACATAAATACCTCCGTTGGAATTGACCGCAATATGACGGGGTTTTCCAAGTGAATCGGCTACTTTTAGGGCGCCAAAACCCTCAGGAAGGGTTAGACCCGCATTGTCTGCACTAATTTTCAAGCTTGGAGCTTCGTTCTTATCTTTGCTTTCCTCTTTACATGCCGAAGCAAGGAATATCACTAAAATGCAATAACCAAAACTAATTTTTAGTTTAGCAGTTTTTTGTAAAAATTTAGCCATGATAAATGGTTTAAAAGTTAATAATAGCATATTATAGGGGGCTCAAAAATATTTTTCTGATGTTCGATACGGTATTCGCATATTCCTCCTTGGTTTTCATAGATTCCCAATCGGAATTTGAACTAAAACGTTTCCAGTTGGCATCATGCTCATCCATGTCCTTAAAGTTGAGCATGTACGTCAGACAAGGCCTGTAGGGACCAACAATCATTTCCCCAAAAAATACGGGGTGCAATCCTGTTTTTAGAAATATATCGATTTCCCCGTCATTGAACATTTTGATTTTTCGCCTTACGGCATCTTCACTATAACCCTCGTATGTGCGTAATTCAAATAGGGAAGCCCCGTCAATGGGTTCCATCATTTTGGGCATACCGTCAAAGGCCAATAACAACGATGACGAAAATCTGTTGTACAAGGTTTTTTCAGGGGGCAAGGCATTATACTTGGCAGCAGCAGTGACGTATTTCCCATCATTATTCAAATTTTGGGCTTTCAGGTAAACTTCACTGTTGGGGTACGATATCAGTGCGTAAATTTTAGTCGGGGCTGAATTTCCCAACTCACCATACAACTTGAATGTTGTTGCACCCATACGCATTAAAGATGGGGCCAGCACGTCGCTCAAATAGCTTTGAAGAACCTGTTGACTTGCACCGAATTTCATCTCATACGTTCTGATTTCATAAAGTTCTTTCTCTTTCGTTTCCTGCGTGGGTTGATTTGCGAAGGAGGTTAATGGCAATGCGGCTCCTGCGGCCATTGTGGAATACAAGAATTTTCGTCTTTTCATCGGTTTATTTTAGTTGCAGATAGAATCAATAAAATACTAAAATAAGTAATGGTTTACTAGAAAATGGTTTTTTTTGAATAGAAAATTGGCCAATACGAAAATTTTCTTTCTTGGTGTACGGTTAGTTTAGTCCTCAATTTTTCAGTTGTTCCCGTCGAAAACTGCCGGGTGATTTGCCGGCATGCTTTTTAAAGACCCTTGAGAAATAGGAAAGGTTTTCAAAACCTATTTTTGATGCAATTTGTTTCAGCGAATCATTTGTAGTGAGCAACAGCAATTGAGCACGTTCAACACGTTTAGACCGAATATAGGCGTTTGGGCGAATGCCCACTTTTTCGTTGAACATTCGCGAGAAGTAATCAATGCTCAAATGGCTATAGGCCGCTAATTGTTTTACATCGATTTGCAAATGCAGATTTTCCCCGATATAGTTGAGAATATCACCTATTTCCCGTTGTGTCTGAGCCCCTTTATCAGATATTTTGCTATGCCGTATAAAACGGGATAATAACAATTTTAAAATAGAATGGGTTTCTAAATAATCTTGGGCGGTTAAATTGTCGTTGCTTTGTTCATAACGTTCTAAGGTAGGGCGGTTATCATATGTTTGAGGGTTGTTGTTTGTCAATGAGCGCCCGGGATTTAGCTCTAAAAGTCTTTTGAAATAATATAGATCGATTTCTCGTGCCGCCACCTCGTATTCAAAATGACAGAGATTGTAAATCGATGGGCCATTACCCATTCCTTCGAAACAACTGATGTAATATTGCTCATGGTACACATCACATTTATAGCGGCTGTAGGTGTAACTCGGTATCAAGTATAAATATCCTTTTTTGAGTAGAAATTCTTGGTTGCTATGGTATACTTTGGCGGTTCCTTTGGAGATGTAGTATATGCGTGTAAAAGGACTGAACACGTTGTCAAAATTCCAATCGGTGCCTAATTGTGCATATCCCGTGTTCAATAGGCTTACCTGTAATGAGCGTAGTAAATGGTTCATTTATATCGGATTTGTACTAAAATAAACATCTTATATTCTAAATATCTTCCCTAATTTTATGAAAGTTAACAAAGTTTTTATTTGAAACAGGAATATTATAGGTCGGAAATGTACATTTTTTGGTCTGATTAGGAAAAAGTTAATTGGCTAACAAGACGTATATTTGATTGATTTGTCAATTACTATCGATTTATGCAGCTACTTAAGTATTGTTTTGGATTTTTTATGGGCGTTGTCTTTTTGTCTTGTGGTGGTCCGGATTTACCGGAAAGCGTGGCAAGGGAATATGAAAAACTTCCGAAAACCCTTGATTTCAATCAGCATATCAAGCCCATTTTGTCAGATAAATGTTTTATTTGCCATGGCCCTGATAAGGCCAAGATAAAAGCAGGGTTACAACTACATCTTCCGGAGATGGCCTATGCCGAGCTGCCCGATTCTCCAGGTAAATATGCCATCGTTCCCGGTAATTTGGGCAGAAGTGAAACTGTCGATAGAATTCTTACCGAAGACCCCGATGCTATAATGCCTAAACCTGAATCTCATCTTACCCTTACCGATAGGGAGAAGGCCATGTTGGTGAAATGGATTGAAGATGGTGCAGAGTACAAAGACCATTGGGCGTTTTTGGCACCGCAAAAACAGACGATTCCCGAAGTGGCCCAAAAAATCAAAGTAGGCAATGCCATTGATAACTTTGTATTGGCTAAATTGGAACAAGAAGGTTTAGAACCAACCGAAAGAGCCGATAAGGAAACATTGCTTCGAAGGGTTTCTTTTGATCTCACGGGCCTACCGCCAACGATAGGTGAAATTGATTCTTTTTTATCGGATAAGGCTCCCGACGCTTATGAAAAGCAAGTAGATCGGTTATTGGCTTCACCCCATTTTTCTGAACAATTGACATTGGATTGGATGGATCTTTCCCGTTACGCCGATACCCATGGGTATACCGTTGATCGTTATCGCGATGTATCCCCATGGCGGGATTGGGTCTTAAAAGCGTTTAAGGAAAATATGCCCTATGACCAATTTTTACGATGGCAGATAGCGGGTGATATGATGCCCAATGCCAGTAAGGAACAAATTTTGGCAACGACATTTAATCGCTTGCATCCGCAGAATTTGGAAGGGGGTATCGTCGACGAAGAATTTCGGGTAGAGTATGTATCTGACAGAACAAATGTGGTGAGCGAGGGTATGATGGGACTTACTATGGCATGTGCCAAATGTCACGACCATAAGTATGATCCTATTTCGCAGAAGAACTATTTTGAGATGTACAGTTTTTTCAATAACGTGAACGAGTCTGGTCAAATTCCGTGGGATTGGTCAATGCCAGTGCCCAGCATGAGGTTACCAACTGAAGAACAGGAGGAATTTACAGCTTATATTGAAGCACTTGTCAACGATAAAAGCAAAAATGTTGCGGTCGTGGAGCAAGATATTACTCCAGAGGCAAAAAAATGGATTGCTGATCAACAATATCAGAAAATCGATACAAAAACGTTACCCCAAAACCTTATTGGTAAGGTTGATTTTAACGATGGACAAATAAACAGTTCAGTGCCGCCCTATCATAAAGGGGAAATGAAGCAACAATACGCCGAAAACCAAAAAGTGATATTGACCGAAGGTTTTACGGGCAAAGGTATTTCGTTCGACGGCGATACGTGGCTCGATATGGGGAAATTGGCAATTTTTCAACGAAGTCATCCCTTCAGTATTGGTATTCGTGTATTTATTCCTGAGGATTTGGAAAACGGGGTCATCTTCCACAAGCAGAATTCGACACAGCTACATAGTTATCGGGGCTACCATGTAAGTGTAAAAGACAATAAAATAGAGGTTTTGTTAGCCCATGTTTGGCCCGATAATGCCATTGTTGAACGAACCTTGAATGATATGCCCAAAAACAAATGGGTGCAATTGACCATGACCTATGATGGCTCTAGTAAGGCCAAAGGTGTAAAGATTTACATGGATGGTGTGGAACAGAAAACCACCATTGTGAATGATAATTTATATAAAGACATCATTTTCAATAGCTACACCGATATTATTTATAAAAACCCTATTGAGCCCGGGTTGCAAATAGGGGCTATTTGGCGCGGAAAAGGTATCGGGGGCGGCAAAGCCGATGATATTTTGGTATTTGATAAGGAACTAACAGCATTGGAAGTCGCTCAGATTTCCAATCCTGAAAAACTAAAAGAAATAGTAGTAAAATCGCCCGACGATCTTACTTCGGAAGAGCAAAACATGCTAACCGATTATTATGTGCATACGCATTCACCAAAAGTGAAAAAGGCGCTCAAAGAATTGGCGAAAGTGCGCAGTACGATGGTCGATAGCATGGATCAGATAAAAGAAATCATGGTCATGAAAGAAATGCCAGAGCCACGGGAGACCTTTTTACTCGAGAGGGGTCAGTACGATGCCTACGGAGAACAGGTTTTTCCCAGCACTCCCGAGCGAATATTCGCGTATCCTGACAGCTTGCCCAAAAATCGACTGGGGCTTGCCCAGTGGCTGACTAACAAGAAGCATCCGCTTACGGCTAGAGTAGCCGTAAATCGGTATTGGCAGAATATTTTCGGTACGGGAATCGTTCGCACAACGGAAGATTTTGGAAATCAAGGAGAGCTGCCAAGTCATCCTGAATTGCTAGATTGGTTGGCCATCCATTTTATGGAATCTGGGTGGGATGTAAAGGCACTGTATAAGTTAATGGTTATGTCGAATACCTATCAACAATCCTCAAAAGCCTCCGAAGAAATGTTGAAGAATGATAAAAGAAACCGGTTGTTGGCAAGAGGTCCTTCCAAACGGTTGACGGGTGAAATGTTGCGGGATAATGCCTTGGCCGCATCGGGTTTGTTAAATCCTAAAATTGGTGGAGAAAGCGTAAAACCATATCAGCCCGAAGGTCTTTGGAAGATAAACGGAGCAGCTTATGAAGAGGATAAGGGTGAGAAATTGTACCGAAGAAGTATGTACACCATCTGGAAACGGTCTGTGCCGCATCCGACCATTGCCACTTTTGATGCGCCCGAGCGCTCTTTCTGTACCGTACGTCGACAAGAGACCAACACCCCATTGCAGGCATTAGTGCTGATGAACGATCCCACTTATATTGAAGCGTCTCGTGTTTTGGGTGGAAGCATGCTCTCCTATTCAGACCCCAAAGAAGGCATCTCGACTGTTTTTAGAAAGCTAACAGGAAGAAAGATCGAGACTGAAGAATTACAACTTCTAGCCGACCTACGCGAGGGGGAATATCAAAAATTTAAGAAGAACAAAGCTAAGACGGAAGGATGGCTCAATACAGGGGAATTTCGAATCTCAAATGCCGATGATGGTGCGATGGTCGCAGCAAATGCGGTCGTAGCAAGTGCCATTATGAACTCCGATGCCGCAATTACAAAACGATAGTGTCAATAAAATTAATAGTCTATGTGCCATAATCATGACATTCTAAAATCAAACAATAAAGACCTTCAACAAATAGAGAAGCAGTGGGACAGGCGAAATTTTCTGACTAAAACCTCTATGGGATTGGGGGCTTTGGCCTTAGGTTCTTTACTCAATACCGAAAAGGCATTTGGTGCAGTGAATAAAAGTTCAAGTGCCGATGCTGTTTTAAAAGCTTACAATAAAAATCGGTTGGGTTTGCCGCATCACATGCCCAAAGCAAAACGTATTGTCTATTTGTTCCAAAGTGGTGGGCCTTCGCAATTGGATATGTTTGATTATAAGCCCAAATTAAAAGATATGTTCGGTAAAGATTTACCGCCCTCTGTACGCCAAGGACAGCGTTTGACTGGGATGAGCGCCGAGCAGACCGTATTTCCCATTGCACCTTCCATAATGAATTTTAAACAATATGGTGAATCTAGGGCATGGGTGAGTGAGTTGATGCCTTATACCGCCGAGGTAGTTGATGACCTCTGTTTTATAAAATCAATGCAGACCGACGCCATAAACCACGATCCTGCCATTACGTTTATGCAAACCGGGAATCAATTGCCAGGGCGCCCTTCTATCGGTTCTTGGCTGAGCTATGGTCTAGGTTCCGATAATGAAAATTTACCCACTTTTATTACGCTGATTACCAAAAACATGGGGGGGCAGCCCCTGTATTCCCGGCTATGGGGTAATGGATTTTTACCGACAGAACACCAAGGGGTACAATTTCGTTCTGGCAAAGACCCCGTATTATATTTGAGCGATCCCGAAAATTATGATGGTACCGATCGCCGAAAAATGTTAGATTATTTGGGGAAACTCAACGGTATTCAGCATGACGCCTACGGAGACCCCGAAATAAATGCGCGTATGGCGCAGTATGAAATGGCCTTTAGAATGCAGACTTCGGTACCCGAAGTTACCGATATGTCTGACGAACCCGATTATATTTTTGATATGTATGGGGAAGACAGTCGCGACCCCGGCACCTATGCCGCCAACTGTTTAATGGCAAGAAAGCTTCTTGAGAAAGATGTGAAATTTGTACAGTTGTACCATCAGGGGTGGGATCAGCATATTGGTTGTCCCGGTGGGGTCAGGGCGCAATGTAAAAGAACAGATCAAGCCAATGCAGCTTTGATCAAAGATTTAAAACAAAGAGGTATGTTAGAAGATACCCTGGTCATTTGGGGAGGTGAATTTGGGCGTACCGTATATTCCCAAGGGCAGTTGACCCCTGAAAATTATGGTCGAGATCACCACCCTAAGGCTTATACCATGTGGATGGCAGGTGCTGGAGTAAAACCAGGATTTATTTATGGGGAGACCGATGATTTTAGTTACAACGTGGTCAAAGACCCTGTTCATGTACACGATTTTCATGCCACCTTGCTACATCTTTTCGGAATAGATCATGAACGCTTGATTTTTAAGCATCAAGGAAGGCGTTTCCGTCTGACCGATGTTCATGGTCATGTAGTGAAAGATCTATTGACTTAGTTAAATCCATTACGAAATACCACCTATCTTATAGGTTAACCTTGAAAGGCACGAAAATTTTATGGGGAATAGAAGGAATTTTATAAAAAGAACCGCCATTGCGGGGGCCGCTTTAGCCGCAACTCCATCATTCGGATTCAATATCCTTAAGAACAACCTGCCCAAAGATGAAATTATCGGCCATGGTGATTTTAGGTATAAAGTGATTAAAGATTGGGCAAAAATGAGCGTGGGGCATAACCCCATTCTTAATTGCCATGAAATGCAAATGGACAGTAAGGGACGTCTTATTATGCTCGGCGATCATACCGATAACAACATATTGGTTTTCGATAAATCCGGTAAATTGTTGGACTATTGGGGAACCCGTTATCCCGGTGGGCACGGATTGACATTGCATGATGAAGGAGGTGAAGATATGCTGTATATCGTTGATTGCGGGTGGTTTCAAGACCGCACGGGCAAATGGAAGAAACAGGCAGGAACGGTAAGCAAGACAACAATCGATGGTAGGTTGCTTTTTATGCTACCGGATCCACACACAATCGGCTTGTACAAAAAAGAACAGGAGTATTTGCCAACGGAGACTGCAGTAGGGCCTACGGGGGATATTTATGTGGCCGATGGCTATGGATCGGATTTTATTTTGCAGTTCAGTCCCCAAGGGGAATTTATACGCAAATGGGGAGGGCACGACAATTCCGATGAAAATTACAACTTAAGCAATGCCCATGGGGTGGCCGTTGATTACCGAGATAAAACCAATCCTGTTTTGGTTATTACTTCTCGTGCCACCAATAGTTTTAAGTTTTTCACCTTGCAAGGAAAGTATATAAAGACAGTCAACTTACCTGGTGCATATGTATGTCGTCCGGTATTGGATGATAGTAATATATATTCTGGTGTTTGTTGGTCTGAGAATGAGGCGGGACAAAGGTTTGGCGACTCTGGTTTCGTGACAATTTTAGACGCGGAAAATAAAGTGGTCTCCAATCCCGGGGGTAAAGCTCCGCAATACAAAAACGGAAAACTTCAGAAAATGTATCAGGCTGAAATACCCACTTTCAATCACGGGCATGATGTTTTTGTAGATGAAGATAAGAATCTGTATGTCTGTCAATGGAACGCCCACCACACGCCTCCGATAAAATTGGAAAGAGTGTAGTTTCAAGTTTGATTTGCGAAGGTTTTATACTTTAGTGTGGTTTGTCTTGTTGAAAAAGACCATTTGTGGTATATAATTACACATATCTTGTTTTCCTGTAGTACAATAATATGTATTTTCACACCAAATAATTATGTTCACCAACCGACAAAATCATTTCTTATATGTTATCTTATAAAAACGGGTCGCTCTATCTTCTATTGGTTCTTATGGCTTTTTCCTCCTGTAATGAAAAACAGGAAACCGTCGAGAAAAAACCCAACATCATCTATATTATGTCCGATGACCATACCACACAAGGTTTCGGTATTTATGGAAGTCGTTTGGCGGGCTTGAACCCTACTCCTGTTTTAGATCAAATTGCAAAAGAGGGCATGATTTTCGAAAATTGTTTCGTTCACAACGCCATATGTACTCCTAGTCGCGCTGCGATTATGACCGGCCAGAATTCACAGGCCAACGGTGTGCTTGATTTAGAAGGTATACTACCGATAGAAAAACAATACTTGCCCCAAGAAATGAAAAAATTGGGTTACCAGACTGCGATTGTCGGTAAATGGCACTTGCATGAAGAGCCTGCTTCCTTTGATTATTATCACGTTCTGCCCGGGCAAGGAAAATATTTTAATCCCGAATTTCGGGTTCAGGGCGAAAAACCTTGGCCAAAAAATGTGGTAAAAACCACAGGACATTCCTCTGACATGATTATGGATGCAACCTTAGACTATTTAAAAAATAATAGAGACCCGAATAAACCTTTTTTCTTAATGCATCATTTTAAGGCCCCTCATGATGATTTTGAAAATGCACCCCGATACGACGACTATTTAGCGGATACTTTTATTCCTGAACCTGAAAGTTTGTATGATAACGGAAACAATGGATCGGTGGCTATGCGGGGTAAAAACGATTCGTTGACTAGAATCATTGGGTCTTCGGTTTCGCATCGCAACCTTATTCGTAATCAGGCCATGAATATATATACTAAGGATAGTACGATATATCGAAAATACCGGGAAGCGAAGGATATTCGGCCAGAAGAATATGTGAAATGGGAAATGTCACCTGAAGAGAAGGATTATACCAGTAAGGTATACCAAGATTATATCAAGAAATACCTTCGCTGCGTCAAAGGCGTCGATGACAACGTAAAGCGATTATTGGACTATCTCGAGACCGAAGGTCTTCTAGAGAATACGATTATCGTCTATACAGGGGATCAAGGTTTTATGCTCGGCGAACACGATTATATTGATAAAAGATGGATGTATGATGAGTCGATGCGAATGCCCTTTTTCGTAAGGTATCCAAAATCGATACAAGCGGGAAGCCGTACCGATGCTATTATTAACAATACTGATTTTGCTCCCACGCTTATAGAATTGGCTGGCGGTGAAACACCCGATTATATGCAAGGGAAAAGTTTTAAAAGAATATTGGAAACCGGTGAAGAACCTGCCGATTGGCAAAAGGAGACCTATTATCGGTATTGGATGCACATGGCGCACAAGCACCAAAATCCTGCTCATTTCGGAATTCGGACCAAAGATTATAAATTGATATTTTTCTACGGCCGGTACTGGGTAGATACAGATGACCCGAATGCCGAATGGAACAAAGATAGCTGGGGCAACGATTTTACGAACCATACGCCCCCAGCTTGGGAGTTTTATGATTTAAAAAATGATCCAAAGGAAATGAACAATGCCTACGACGATCCGGCATATCAGGAAACTATCTCTAATTTAAAGGACCGGTTGGTGAAACTTCGGGAAAATCTTAATGAGACCGATGCCAATTATCCACATATTCAGAAAGTAATCGATGCACATTGGGAAGATTGATTAACTCGTTGCTATTGTTGAGAATGGTTTTTTTGGTATAGAACTGGGTTCATAGCAATTCTTTTTCACCAATCAGGAATGACGATAGGGTCGACAGATTTTTATTTTCGAGATAAAGCGCGATTAACTTCAAATCAAAATTTACTGTTGTTTTGCAATGCAATTGAACTTTGCACTGAATAAATTTCTAGTCGTAAATTTGTATGATGTCTGATAAATTATATATTTGTGTTTATAGTTTTTATACATGTTTTCAAAATTAGGACAACGAAAGTCACTTACCGAACAAGTTGAAGAAGAGCTTACCGCGGCGATACGCGCTGGCAAGTATCTGCCAGGTCAAAAAATTCCGACCGAGAGCGAACTCTGTCAAATATTTAATGTGAGTAGAACGGCGGTTCGGGAAGCCGTTAAAAAAATGAGCGCCCGTGGCATTATTAAAGTACGAAAGGGCAGTGGCGCCTATGTTTCTGAAGTAAGCGTGCAAAATGCTTCGGAAATATTGAACATGTTTTTTGAGTTGTCATCTAACGAAGATCTTGTTTTGCATACAATCGACGCCAGACAGATTATAGAACCTATGTTGGCGGCGAGGGCTGCTAAAAGTAGAACCGAGCATCATATTGATTTGCTTAGAAAGAATATGAAGAATATGCGTAGTTGCGCGCTTGATGACAAAAAAAGGGAAGCGGAGTTAGACAATGATTTTCATAATACACTGCTATCTATAACAGGTAACGAAGTGTTAGAATTGCTGCTCGGGCCTATTTTTTCCCTGATGCCAAAATTTAAAACCAGTGTCTTCGCCAAACCTACTAGTGGCAACCTTTTGGAGGCTAAAAATAGCATGCTCGAGCATCACCAAAATATACTAGAGGCGATTGAACGAAAAGATGCGGTAACGGCATCAGAAGCTATGAAAAATCACTTATTGGAAACACGGGCAAACTATGTACGGTCAATAAATTAACCAAAAGTTTTGCCGTAGCCTTAGGGCGTACCTTATATGTTGATCGGCATACTAGTAACGAAAAACAAATTTGTTCTATAATGGAGGGTTAAATTTCCTGACACATACTGCGATGAAAAGAAATGAAATAACCGCGCTTATCGAGCGTGAAAAAATTGTTGCCATTATTCGTTTGCGCAAGCAAGATGAGGTGAAAAATGTATTAAAAGGACTTGTTTCTGGGGGAATCAAAGTGCTGGAAATCACATCGAATACACCTGGTTTTTTAGAGGAAATTTCAAAAGGCAGAGAACTTTATGATAAAGCACTTATCGGTGCAGGCACGGTGACCAATACGAAAATCGCTGCTGATGCTATAAAGGCAGGGGCCCAATTTTTGGTAACACCCAATACCAATGCGGAGGTGATAAAATTGGCTCATAAAAACAATATTCCTGTTTTAATGGGTGCTTTGACACCCACGGAAGTATGTGTGGCCGTAGAAAATGGTGCCGATATCGTAAAACTTTTTCCAGCAGGCAATATGGGTTTTGATTATTTTAAAGCAATTCGAGGCCCATTGTCAGAGACCAAATTTTTTGTTGTTGGAGGCATTGATTTAGAAAATGCTCGCGACTGGATGGCTGCTGGGGCTTCCGGTTTGGGAATCGGAAGCGTATTGACCAAATCAGGTACCACAGCGCAAGATATTGCAACCATTAAACATACCGCTCGACAATTTGTAGAACGAATTAAATAAAAGCAATGGACGATTCAAGAATTGAGAAAATAGAACTATTTAAAGTGCCACCCAGATGGTTGTTCCTTAAGGTAACTACCAAAAGTGGTATTGTAGGTTGGGGCGAGCCCGTTGTTGAAGGCAAGGCCGATACCGTCGCAGCCTGTGTCAAAGAATTAGAGCAATATGTTATCGGAAGAAATGCCAATGACATTGAAGATATCTGGCAGATTTTATACCGTGGAGGTTTTTACCGTGGAGGCCCTATTCTGATGAGTGCCATATCGGGAATTGATCAGGCTTTATGGGATATTAAGGGTAAATTTTTGAATGTTCCCGTGTTCGAATTGTTGGGTGGGGCAGTCCGCCATAAAATGAAAATGTATTGTTGGATCGGGGGAGATAACCCCGATGTTGTTTTAGAGCAGGCACATGAAAAAGTCAAGGCGGGCTATCAAGCGGTTAAAATGAACGCAACAGGTGGAATGCAGTGGGTTTCCTCTCTAAAAGACATTAAAACAGTTGCACTCAATATTAAACTGCTGCGGGAAGAATTTGGTTATGACCTAGATATCGGACTTGATTTTCACGGCAGGGTACATAAGCCGATGGTAAAAAAATTAATCGATGAACTGGCACCTTATGAGCCAATGTTTATCGAGGAACCTGTTCTTTCGGAGAATAACGATGCCCTAAAACACATTTACCCATACACCAATATTCCAATAGCGACAGGGGAACGTATGTTCTCTAGATGGGATTTTAAAGAAATATTACATCAAGGCGTAGTCGATATTATTCAGCCAGACCTTAGTCATGCCGGGGGAATTTCCGAAGTGCGACGCATTGCCACTATGGCCGAAGCTTATGATGTGACCATCGCGCCCCATTGTCCGTTGGGCCCGATTTCTTTGGCTTCAGCATTACACATAGATTTTGTCTCTGCGAATGCCATTATTCAAGAAAGTAGCTTGGGAATTCATTATAACCAAGGGTATGATATATTGGATTATGTGCTGAATCCTGAAATTTTTGATGTCAAAGACGGACATATCGATTTATTCAAGAAACCAGGGCTAGGCGTAGAAATCAACGAAGAAAAACTATTGGAAGGACAGAAAGTAGGCCACAATTGGGCCAATCCTATTTGGCGTAACGAAGATGGGAATTTCTCGGAGTGGTAATTAAATCTTATAAAAAGATAATTGAAATATCTTAGAACCAGCGCTATAATAAATTTCCCAATGGAACGAACCCCTAACTTTTTGATTGGAATTCTTTGTTTAGCAGGTTTTCTTTTGTGCTTTGGTCCCTTAAACGCCCAAGGCAATACCTCGGAAAGACCCAACATAATTCTGATTATGGTCGATGATTTGGGATATGAAGCTGTGGGTTGTTATGGTGGTACTTCCTATCAAACACCAAACATCGATAAATTGGCGGCAGGCGGTATGCAATTCAACCAAGCCTACGCCCAGCCCTTATGTTCTCCTACCCGTTTAGAAATTATGACGGGAAAATATACCTATCGAAATTGGACTTCCTTCGGCATTCTAGATCCCAGGGAGAAAACTTTTGGGCATCTTATGCAAGATGCAGGCTATGCCACCTGTATCATTGGAAAATGGCAGTTGCAGAGTTACGATCCCGTTGATTATCCGGGTTCTGAATTCAGACGCGATACGGGTATGAAAATCCATATGGCGGGTTTTGATCAATATTGCACTTGGCATGTGGGGCATACAGAAGATAAAGGCTCGCGTTACGCCGATCCCGTTATTTTTCAAAATGGGGAATTCTTGAAAAATACCGAGGATAAATATGGTCCAGATATATTCAGTGATTATTTGAATGAATATGTAAGTCGTCAGCGAGAGAAGCCTTTTTTTGTATACTATCCGATGGTGCTTACACATAATCCCTTTTCGCCAACTCCTAATAGTATGACATGGAAAGACTCCACAAAAAGATTTGATGAAAATCCGGGCTATTTTAAGGATATGGTGGAATATACCGATAAAATTGTGGGAGACATTGTGGATAATCTCGAGAGAAAAGGATTGCGGGAAAACACTATGATTTTATTCTATTCCGACAATGGCACCAATCGCGAAATTTACTCGAATATGGGTAGAAAGGTAGTTCAAGGTGGTAAAGGATTGACTACCGAAGCTGGTATTAAGGTTCCTTTTATTGCGAATTGGCCTGGTAAAATCAAAGAAGGGTCTACAACCGATGAATTGATTTCCGCTATTGACTTTTTACCTACGATACTTGAGGCTGGTGGAAAACCGATTCCCGAAGATTTTCACACCGATGGGCAAAGTTTTTTGCCTGTTCTGGAAGGGAAGCCATCACATCGAAGAGATTGGATTTATATGGATTACAACCCGAAACCGGGGTGGGATAAAGATCAATTTGCCCGTTCGGAATTTGTTATGAATAGCACCTATAAATTATATGGCGACGGCAGGTTCTATAATATCGAGGAGGATGAATTAGAACAAGATTCCATACCCTCTACCTTACTCGATGACCAAACTAAAATAACAAAAAAGCATTTTAGGGTCATTATAGATTCTTTAAAAAAGTATCCCAGCTATGGCTGGATAGAACGTTTGGCTCCTGAATTTGATTCGGTTGTTTCCGAACATGCCAGGATCGAATTGGTCGCGGAGGGTTTTAACTGGTCCGAAGGTCCCGTTTGGCAGCCACAAGGTCAGAAACTCCTATTTTCAGATGTGCCCGAAAACAAAATATACCAATGGAACGATATAAGTGGACTCGAACTTTATATGACTCCTTCAGGTTATACGGGGCCTTCAATCGATAAAAATCAAAAAGGAGGAAAAGGCTCGAACGGTTTGACATTGGACTCCGATGGTAATTTGATTCTATGCCAGCAAGGCGATCGCACAATTAGCAAGTTAGTAAGTTTGCCCGATGTGTTACATCCAAAATTTCAATCGCTAGTATCCCATTACAAGGGAAAAAAATTAAATTCACCGAACGATTTGGTTTATGACCAAAACGGTAATTTGTATTTCACAGATCCTTCTTTCGGGTTGGGCGACAAACAGAGTGAAATAGGGTTTAATGGCGTTTATTTCTTCAGTAAGGATGGAGCCTTGACCCTTTTGGATGAGAGTGTAAAAGCCCCGAACGGTATTGCTATCTCGAATGATAACAAAACGCTGTATGTAGCCGATTCCGATGTCAGCTCCCCAAAAATTTTGGCCTATGATATTGTCGGTGAGGGGCATGTTAAAAACAAAAGAGCATTCTTTGATGCTACACAATTGCGGGAAGCCAGTGTCAGTAAACAATCACCTGATGGCATGAAAATCGACAAAAATGGGAATATCTTTTTGGCGGGACCCGATGGCGTGCTGGTGATTTCACCAAAAGGAAAACATTTGGGTACTATCAGAACAGATAAGAAAACAGGTAATTGTGAGTTCAGTGATGACGGCAGGCACTTGTTTATTACGGCTGATGATTATCTATTGCGTGTAAATTTACTTCCGTACTCCAAATAAAATGGAGGAATAGCCGCTCGTGGGGTGCATAAAAATTTGACGGCAGCAATAAAATAGAATCCATTGTTAAATGGAATTAAAATCAATCAAATGAAAATATTTATAGTCGCATTCGTTTTAGTGCTTCAAGGATTGTTCATGACTTCATGCGCCTCGAAAAAGGAAGAAAATAAAGCTGGCGAAGAAAGACCGAACATCGTTTTTATTATTGCAGACGACATGGCTTGGGATGATAGTGGTGCTTATGGGCATCCATATATTCAGACACCGAACATTGATAAACTTGCTGCTCAAGGTATGCGTTTCGACAATGCTTTTTTAACGACAAGTTCTTGTAGCCCGAGCAGAACCAGTATCATAACGGGTATGTATCCGCATAATACTGATGCAGAACAATTACACTGGCCCTTACCTGCCGATCGAATAACCTTTGTGGAACATTTGAAAAAATCAGGCTATTGGACGGCACAAGCGGGAAAATGGCATATGGGCGAGGCTGTCAAAGACCGATTCGACCTCGTTAAAGATGTGGGTACTCACGGGTTTCAATTATCTCCCACGGGGAAAAAAACGGCTCAAATTGGAGACGGTAGCGGCTGCGAGAATTGGGTGCCTGTTATGCAAGAACGGCCCGAAAACCAACCCTTTTTTCTATGGTTGGCCGCGGTAGATCCACATCGCCCGTATAGCGAAGGTATTATTGAAAATCCTCATGGGTTAGAAGACGTGGTACTTCCCCCGTATTTTCCAGATACAGAAGAAGTGCGAAAAGACTTTGCTCACTATTATAACGAAATTACCCGATTGGATAATTATGTTGGAAAGGTTGTGGCAGAGTTGGATGCGCAAGATATATCAGAAAACACATTAATACTCTTTATTAGTGATAATGGAAGACCTTTTCCAAGAGATAAAACCACGCTTTATGATGGCGCTATAAAAACACCCTGGATAATGAAATGGCCAAAGAAGATAAAACCTGGCTCGGTGAGCGAGAGTTTGGTGAGTTCCGTAGACATAGCGCCGACATTTATGCAACTGGCGGGTTTGAAATCGATTCCCTCGTTCGAGGGTGTTGATTTCTCCGAACTATTGACCGACCCTGAAAAAAATGTCAGGGATGAAATTTATGCTGAAGATCACTGGCACGATTATGAAGACTATACGAGAGCTATCCGTACCAAAACCCATAAATATATTCGTAATTTTTATACCGATTTGCCAAATACACCATCGGCCGATGCTTTTGTGGGGGGCACCTTCACTTCCATGCTTGAACTAAAGCAAAAAGGAGAATTAACAGCCGCGCAATTGGCCTGTTTTGATGCCCCACGGCCTGAAGAAGAATTATATGATGTGGTCAATGATCCCTATGAACTAAAAAACCTTGCAGGAAGTACCGATGCCAAGGAAACCCTACTGCATTTACGTGCTGAACTTAAAAGAATGAGGGCTATTTCTAATGATAGTCTTCCTGATTTTAGAACACCCGATGAGTTCGATAGAAACACGGGCAAATCGAACGATTTTAGGAAAAGACCACGCCCATCGAAAAAGGAGATGGAAAAAATCATTCGTGAAATGAATGGGAAGTGATTAATGGCAAACTGCTTGAAAAATGGTGGGATATAAACACTTGTATTTGAAATTTAATGGTAGCCTTAAGTGAGGAAATATCTGATTTTCGGTGATTCTATCTAAATATCTTACTTTCATACGGCGAGTTCATTAACCAACGGTACAGGTTTTTAAGTAAATGACACATAATTTATTACCGTTATAGGCCAAATACGCTACTTTTAGCTATGGAATTATTTTCTTAATTTAGATCAAACAGAATAAAATTCGGCTTTTAGGAAATGTCTTGACATTAGGATAGATCCTTTTATTTTATGGTCAACACTTTTTGCAATTTGCCAATTATAGGGATTTGGCCTTATTAAATTAAAAAAATAGCTATCTGTTTAGACTGAAGCAGATTTGACGCGGAAATCTGCGACACATTTTAATGAAGCATTTAGTTAAAAATTAAATGCTAGAACTAGGGCATTACCTAAAGGATATGAAAATATTTGTCACATATAGTAGATCAACGCAACGGGAAGTAGCATCATTGGTTAAAGACTTAGAAGAGCTGGGCCATGAGGTTTGGTTTGATAGGGATATAAGCGGAGGGCAAAGTTGGTGGAACAACATCTTAAGCCAAATTAGAGATTGCGAAATTTACGTATTTGCCATAGCTAAAGACGCTATTGACTCTACGGCATGTATACGCGAACTAAAGTATGCCGAAGCACTGGGAAAAGCACCATTGCCTGTTTTAATTAAGAATGATGTGTCGTTGGCGCTAGCACCAAGGTACATATCAAACGTACAATATGCAGACTACACGAAATCTGACCAAAAAAACGCTATCATTGATTTAATTAAATCATTGAAGGGAATTACACCGACAACTTCATTACCGGATCCTTTACCGGAACCTCCAGAAATACCTATATCATACCTAGACACCCTCAAAGAGAAAGTTGATGCACCAACGATGACCAGAAATGAGCAGATTGGTCTGGTGAAAACACTTCAATCAAAATTGGAAGACCCACAGGTAAACCATGAAGATATTATACTCTTATTGCATAGATTGCGAAAACATGATGAATTATTGTTTGCAACGGCAAAAGACATAGATGCACTTTTAGAACGATATCCCGTTTCACCACAACCCAAACCCAAACCCAAACCGGTAACAGATGATGTGAAAAGCCCGAGGCCAGAGCCCAAATCACCTCCGTCGTCAAATGTTTATCACAAACCTGTACAAAGCAGAACAGCTGTAACAAAAGATAGCACCCACCAACCATGGAATATAGGTTTGGTAATTTTGCTTGGCCTAGGAACATTTTGCATTCCCCTAATTGGGATTATTGCCGGAATAATAGCGCTAAATACAAAGGAAAATAAAACGGCTGGTGTGATTTTGCTTATCCTTGGAATCATTATGGCAATTGTGATTTTTTTAGCAGTGATCGGTGGTGCTTATGATGATCCTTATTACTATTAATCCGCATTGACAGGATATTCGGAACTTCCCAAAAGACGGAGGGCGATTCAATGAGACTTTGTTTGGTTCTGTTAGCCGTTGAATTTAGTTTTTCAGCCCTTCCTATTGCCCTGCCTTATTATAATTACACGAACATGATGCTTGTGTATTGAAATCCCATTCCCCAAGTCGAACCTTAAAAACTAAGACCTATTTTTTTCTGATTATACAATGATTCCTGCTATCTATACAATTGGTGTGTTTGCAATTTATCAATATGTATAAATTTCAAGACCGTTTTATAGACATTCCTTGGCATCTCCCTCTTAAAACTGTGGTTCGTCTCCCCCTATAATTAGTTGAAGTAATCCATTAAATATTTATAGTATGTTGACAAAAAGTAGTACCAAAACAGCCAGCTTAAAGCCTCTGGCCCAGAAAGCGAAACCAATTGATCTTTACATTCCTAAAGACATAGCAGAACAAACTGAAATTAATGCATGGGCATTGTCTAGCCTCAATAAAAGGCAACCTGTTCGCATTGATGAAACTATTGCAAAAGGACTAAGGCCCATTAAATTTAAGCGCAAGTTGCTATCACAACGTAGTGTATTGCGATCGGCGGGCGGTGATGTTGGTGGGGCACCTTTAATTCGAGAAAATTATATTGAAATAAGAATCAGTGACGGCAATAATAGCCATGGTAGTAATGCAGACCATATATTATTGCATTTTGGCGATGGGCACACCATACAGCTCAATGGAAGGCCTACGACCAAATTTCAAAGAGGAGATACCTTAAAATGGGATTTCAATTCCATTCAGGATACCATGGAAAACATAGATACCGATGCTTGGGACGAATTGATGATAGAGACCGAAAGTGGTGATGGTATAAAAATAGAAAACATCAAAGTAGTGCACAGTGGAGAAACGATTCTTGATTGGAACTACACCGTGTGGTTAGATGATTCGATTATGGAACCCAGTAGGTTCATTTCATTAACAGCCCAGATTCTTCAGACAAAATTAGAACAGATTGACCACAATTGGATTGCCCAAATACATTGGGCGGCTAGAGAAATCGGAAAAACCGATTCGACCAAGTATGGTACCGAAAATGCATGGTGCAGTGAATTCGCAAGTTGGGCGCTTCGTAAGGCCATGTGGGATACACCGGAGGGTAATTTTGGTTCTCAATTGATGGAGAATTATTTTGATGGCATAGGTCGCGCCCATCAAATTAGTGAAATTATGAACGGCTCTTATGATTTGAACCCCGGAGATTATCTTCGTTTTGAATGGGCCAGTGGAGGTCAACATAGCGGGTTGTTTATCGACTTTGTTGACGACCCTAACAATTTGACCGAAGATACTAGAATAAAAACTATTGAGGGAAACACAAGCTCTACAGTACGTGTACGGACTGGACGGAAATTGGGAGATGTTATCTCATGTGGGAATACACGTTGAAATAAAGGTTGGATAAGAACGAAAAAGCCAAGGCCGAAACCTTGGTTTTTGTTTTTAGACAATAAATAGCACTATTAAAAAAAGTGTAATAGAACTTTATTCTTGTTGAAAAATTTTCTCCAAAGGAATCCATTTTACTCCCTCTTCTGCCCAAGGTAGTGCTTGTTGATATTTCCACATCAATGCCTCCCATTCTTTGACCTTTGGATTATTGGCATCTACTTCCGCTTTTTTGACTGGATCGAATCTTTCATCAACATCCATAATCATAAACATGCGGTTTCCAGTGAGATATATCTGCAAATCAACAACACCAAGGTCTTTGGAACTTTGGGTAATTTCGGGCCATGCATTTCCTGGGGCGTGGTATTTTTTGTATTCCGCTATTAATTTAGGGTCATCCTTTAAATCACACGAAAAACAATATCTCTTTGTAGACATAGTTTATTCTTTTAGTACGTATGAATTTTATGGGTTCTGTAGCCGTAGGCGGCTACAACAAAAAAGCAAATGAGTGGCAATACAAACGAAAAATTCACTTCCGGAACTCCTAAAATTTCAATATCGGTGTAACCATCACCACCAAGATCTAAAATCGCACCTTGCAGCACTGGCATAATGGCACCGCCCACAATAGCCATAACCAAAAATGCTGCGCCGTACTTGGCATCTTCGCCAACGCCTTGAAGGGCAATACCGTAAATCGTAGGAAACATCAGTGACATGCAAAGTGAAATGCCGACCAAAGAGTAGAGACCGGTCATTCCTTGAATGAAAATGGCACCAAGGGTAAAGGCAATAGCTCCAAAAGAAAAGAACATCAACAACCTGCCAGAGTCAAAGAATTTCATCATATAGGTAGCTATCCAACGACCGACCAAAAATAGAATAAGAGCAACGTAAGCATAGGTAACAGCATCTCTATTGTCAATGCCCAGTGTTTCCGCATATTGATAGATATAGGTCCAGCACATAATCTGTGCTCCGACATAGAACATTTGAGCGATAACACCTTCTACAAATCGC
The DNA here is from genome assembly GCF_900103215.1 of Kriegella aquimaris. GTDB lineage: Bacteria > Bacteroidota > Bacteroidia > Flavobacteriales > Flavobacteriaceae > Kriegella > Kriegella aquimaris. The sequence goes on along the minus strand of NZ_FNGV01000016.1, from coordinate 53,384 downwards.
TTGTTTTTAAAAAGTCTTTTGACCCCAGTTCCTACTGAGTCGCTGCCTTTATCTTTACTTTCCGGCATCTTGACTACGGCAATGACTACGAGCATAAGCAATACGAAAAGCCCGAGTATCACATAAGGATCTCTAATGACCATTAAGTCGGAGGCTCTCACTGTCGCTTTCGCCGATTCCGATAGGGTATCATAGACTGCACTGCCATTGGCATCTATATCATCTGATTGTAATGAACCTAAAATAAAGGCCTGCGCAATGAATAACCCCGAGAGTGCTCCGATGGGATTAAAAGCCTGGGCAAGATTTAATCTTCGCGTCGCAGTACGCTCATCGCCCATGGCAAGAATGAACGGGTTGGCGGTGGTTTCTAAAAAAGCGAGACCAAAGGTAAGAATGTAAAGTGCGGCAAGAAAAAAGCCAAATTCTGCATACGCGGCGGCCGGATAGAATAGTAAGGCACCTATTGCATACAAGACCAAACCGGCAAGAATTCCTTTTTTATAACTGTATTTTTTTATGAAGATCGCAGCAGGGAACGCCATGGTAAAATAGCCCCCGTAAAATGCCATTTGTACCCACGAAGCCTGTGTGTTGTTAAGCTCTAGTACTTTTTTAAAGGCAGAAACCATTGGGTTGGTAATATCATTGGCAAAGCCCCATAAAGCAAATAAGGAGGTGATAAGGATAAAGGGCAACAGGACTTTTTTCGAGACTACCGGGATATTTTCTGATTTTTCCATGCTATAATGTTCTGTTAATTAAGTTGGTTTTTATTATTCGGTCAATAACGATCGGTCTAAATGTACGTATCCACCGTCAACTGTGATAAATTGACCTGTAGTATGCGATGATCTTTCGGAAATAACGAAAAGACAAGTGTCCGCAATTTCTTGGGGAGTGGTCATTCGGTTTTCTAGCGGTATTTTTTTAACGATAGCTTTTAATTTTTCGGCTCCGTTTTCCAAAGTTTTTATCCAATTGTCATAGGCAGGTGTCCAGCTTTCGGCAATGATTATAGCATTTGAACGGATACCGTATTTTATAAGGTCGACCGCCCATTCCCTAGTAAGGCCGAGTACCCCGCCTTTGGCAGCGGCATAGCCCGAAGTTCTTCCTTGACCAGTGAGCGCAACCTTTGAACCAATGTTCAAAATATTCCCTTTTGAGGCTATCAATTGGGGTAGGGCATGTTTTACGATCAGGAAATAGCTGACCATATTCAACTTCAGGGAGTTCATGAACTCTTCGTAAGATGCGTCTAGACCCACACCATCGTTAACCCCAACATTATTGATTACGGCATCGATGCGACCATATTTTTCGATGATACCGTCCATAGCCTTCTTTATCTGTTGGGGGTCCGTTACATCGGTTTGGAAAAATGAAGCATCGATTCCTTTTTTTTGAAGTTCTTCCGCATACCCGAAACCACGAGCATTTCGGTCAATTATCGCGGGTATTGCCCCTTCATTTGCCAATGACTGTAAAATCGTTTCGCCAATGCTTCCCTTTATTCCTGCGGCTCCGCTAATGACAACTACTTTTCCTTTAAGACCTAAATCCATTTGTACTTTGAATTATGATTGTTCCTTAAAATTTATTTTGTTCCTAGATGAGGTTCCAAGCCATATAAGAACAATCGAATCCTGCATGGTTGTTCTCTGGGTTCGGTGTTTGATTTAGAATTTAACGGTCGCTTTTATAACACCTGTCTCTGGTTTGGTCCAACTATCGAAATTTGCTATCATGTCGGTAAAAGGTACATTGTGTGTTACAAATGAATCGGTAGGAAATTGTTTTATGACATTGATCACATGTTCAAAATCTTCCGTAGTGGCGTTCCTGCTGCATAATAGGGTGGTTTCTTTGGCATGAATCGCAGGATGGGTGAAGGTAAGTTCTCCCTTTGATAGTCCCACAAGTATGTACCGACCACCATGCGCCATATAATCAGTGCCTGATTCCAACGCTCCTTTAAACCCTGTGGCATCGAAGATCGCTGTGGCCATATCACCATTGGTTATTTCTTTGATTTGAGCAACGGGATCGGCAGTTACGTTTACTATATATTCAGCACCGATCTCATTTTTCGCATACGCCAACCGGCTATCGTTAACATCCATGGCGATGACTTTCGCACCGGCAATTTGTGCCAGTTTTATGATGCCTATTCCGATGGGCCCGCAACCTACAACGACTACGGTTTCTCCTTTTTGAACGGCAGCACGTCGTATCGCATGTGCTCCAATGGCCAATGGCTCGACAATGGCCATTTCATCGTCTGATAAATGGTTGGCTGGTAATAGTATGTCGCTAGGAACCGTAATTTGCTCTTGCATGCCACCATCGGTATGTATGCCTAAAACCGCTATATTGGTGCAGCAATTGGTTTTTCCATTACGGCAGGCGACACAAGTGCCGCAGCTGAGGTAGGGCATGACTACAACCTTGTCACCGGCTTTTATACCTTGCGGATTATTACCGATCTCGACTACTTCACAGGCCAGTTCATGACCTAATATTCTAGGATAAGTAAAAAATGCTTGGTTACCAGAGTAAGCATGAAGGTCAGTACCGCAGATACCTACTTTGTTTACCTTTAAAAGAGCTTCGTTCTTCTTCCTCACAGGGAATTCTTTTTCTTTTATTAAAAAAGTTCCCGGTTCTTCACATACAATATATTTCATTCTTCTGATTAAAATTCAATTTTAAAAGAGTGCTCCATTTTCGGTGCGCCCTAAATTATAAAAAAACTAACGTAACTAGTCATCTTTGCAAGCACAATTTGCTGTTCACCTCTTGTCTTTTTGGCGATAGAATTATTATGATGGGATGAGAACTATCAAACCCATATAAAAATGTGCAGGAATGCGGATTTCAGGTTTTACTTAATTATCAAAAATGATTTAGTCTGGGGCTAAGGTCTTGTTTTAATAACTATTGGTAGAGAACGAATGTAGAAATTGATACAACAAATGGTTTTACCTAAGATTTTGTGGCAAAAAAAAGACCCTTAAGAGAATAAAGAGTCTGTATGGATATTGTTGAAGCCAATTTCCAAATAGTGAATGTTTTATTGGTATTGAATGTGACCCTGATTTGTTGTTTGCTAAAGAATGCCTATGCCCGCCAAAATTAGACCGATAACCACCGATAGCAGTATGCCTATCAAAATCACGACCATAATGGTTAGAAACCCATTTAACACCCTGGTGCCAAAATCCAGTTCATTTTCCATAATCATATCGTTTATCCGAATTTAAGAAAAATTTGTTTAAAATATGGGGTTCTTTTTCAGTATTTTAAGTTGTATTGCCAGTTTAGTATGTTTGTTCGCTGAATCACTAATTTATTCGTTGAATTGTAAGGGGCATTGGTTAGTTCTTGGTGGATTTTCCGCTTAGCTTGCTGCTAAGCTCCTCTAAGGATACGCCTTTGGTTTCCGGCATCATGAACCGTACGAAAAGTAGTTGTAATACCATCATAAAGGCAAAAAATGCAAATACGGGTCCTGGACCAATTTTAGTGAACAATACGGGTACCAAAGAAGGAATAATGGCAGCCAATACCCAATGGGTGGAGCTACCGAAAGATTGTCCCGCCCCCCTCAGGTGATTCGGGAAAATTTCCGCTATAAATACCCAAATGACAGCCCCTTGCCCTATGGCGTGTGATGCTATAAATAGGAATAGAAATATTGGTACGGCCATGCCTTCCCATTCTAAAATAAAAGCGGCAGCTACTAAAGATAGGGATATGATGTAGCCAAAAGAACCAAAATACATTAGTTGTTTACGACCCAATCGGTCGATTAAGAAGATGCCTAACAGGGTAAACAATAAATTGGTAACCCCGATACCAATACTGCTCAATAAAGCTGTGCTCTCACCCAATCCTGCAGCTTCAAAAATTCTGGGAGCATAATATAGAAAGGCGTTGATTCCTGAAAATTGGTTAAAAAATGCAATTAAAAATGCCAATATAAGTGGATATCGATACTTCTTCAGAAATATGTTTTCCGATTTGCTTTCAGAATTTTGTCCTTGTTCCATTTCTTTTTGTAGTTCATCGATGGAAAGTTCCGGATTGATAGAAGTCAAGATTTCCGCCGCTTCGGCTTTTCTGTTTTTGGTCAAAAGCCATCTTGGACTTTTAGGAACCGTTAGTACAAAAAGTGTATAAATGATTGCAGGAAAGGCTTCTACACCGACCATCCAGCGCCAATCGTTTTCGCCCATATCGCTTAACAAGTAATTTGATAGAAATGCCAATAGTATGCCGAAAACTAACATAAATTGGTAAAGCCCCACCAATCGCCCCCTGTCTTTTGCAGGTGCTATTTCAGATATATAGGCAGGGGCCGCTACAGTCGATGCACCTACACCCAGTCCCCCAATGAATCTGGCAATGGCAAAAATAATGGGGTCGTTCGCAAATGCCGACCCAATCGCCGATACGGAAAAGAGCACCCCAATCCAAATCAGAGTATTCTTACGTCCAATTTTGTCGGTCGGGATACCTCCTAAAATCGCCCCGATTACAGTTCCCCATAGTGCCATGCCGATGACAACAACCCCGTGAAAAGTATCGGTAGAATTCCATAGCAGTTGCAGTTTCTTTTCAGCTCCTGAAATGACGACGGTATCAAAGCCAAATAAAAAGCCCGCTAGGGCCGCAATTAAAGAAATTCGAAGGATTTTAGAATTCATCGGTATGTGTATTGGTTTTTGGTAAAACTAACAAAAAAATGCACATTAATATTAAAGATTAGCAATGTCACACAAATTGGAAGGGCAGCAAATAGATGTGTAATAATATCGAAATAGACTATCTATTAGGTGGTCAAGAACGATTTTTAAAATTCTTCAGTTCGTTATACACTAATTTAATATGTTCCGTATATAAGACATGATCTGAATACTAGCGCCTTTGTTCTTGGCTATATATTTTGCATTGATCGCTCCGGTTTTTTTGCGGTATTCTACATCATCGAGCAGTTTTTTTAATAGCTCGCCAAATGTCCACTGATCAGTAACGGTCAGAATTCCTTTTTGAGCAACTAATTCCTCTGCCTCTTTGAAACCTTTATATTGAGGCCCGATAATCACAGGAACTCCGAATACAGCGGGCTCTAGCGTGTTGTGTAACCCGGTAGCAAAGGCACCGCCTACATAAGCAATGTCGGCATAGCTGTAAATTTTGGTTAACAGGCCGATGGTATCTACTATAAGTACGTCGTATTCACCTAGGGTGTTTTCGTCCATTTTGGAATAAAGCACCTTTTTCTTTGATATGGCCCCGGTCAATCCAAGAATTTTATCCGTTTTAAGAGTGTGGGGGGCTAGTACGTATTTGAAGTTCTTAGGTGAATTATTAATATAGTCGATAAGTATGGCTTCGTCTTCTGGCCAAGTACTTCCGGCGACAAAGCACAATCGGTCTTTTTTGAACTTTTCCATAAACAACAACGTATTGTCGCGATCCAAGATTTCGGAAACGCGATCGAGCCTAGTGTCCCCGCTTACCGATACATTGGTTATTTGTATCGATTTCAACAGTTCTTGAGACCTTTCATCTTGTACAAAAAAATGGTCAAAAACGCGTAATGCGCTGCGCATAAAGTTACCGTACCCTTTAAAATAGATTTGTCTTTCCCTGAAAATGGCCGAAATCAAAAGTGTCGGAATTTGCCTTTTCTTCAACTCTTTTAAGTAATTGGGCCAAATCTCATATTTGACAAAAATAACCAGTTTAGGGTTGACCAAGGAGACAAATTTTCGGGCATTTTGAATGGTGTCCATGGGTAGGTAAACCACAACATCTGCATCTGCGGTATTTTTCTTCACCTCATAACCAGAGGGGGAAAAAAAAGTAACCAAAGTTTTGTAGGACGGATATTCTTTTCTTATTTTTTTAAGTATTGGGAGACCTTGTTCAAACTCCCCAAGGGAAGCTACGTGCATCCAAATTACTTGATCGTCTTTGGTGAAATTATTTTTTAAATTGGGAAAGGTTTCTTTTCTTCCATTTATAAAAAGCTTGATTTTATTATGGAAAGGAGCTATTAAAGTGAGGAACCCCCACGAGATACGCACAATAAGATCATATATTAAATGCACTGCGAAATTCTTTGGGGCTAAATTACACTTCTTTCGACAATATCATTGATAGGCATTTTGTATTTTTGCCGGGGTATTCTAATTCCTAGCTATGAAGAAAATTCAAATGGTAGACCTTAAGGGTCAATACCAAGGTATAAAGGAACAAGTAAATTCGGCCATTTCCGAGATTTTGGATAGTTCGTCTTACATCAATGGACCTGAGGTGCATTCCTTTCAAGCGGAACTTGAAAAATATTCAGATGTTGCACATGTCATACCTTGTGGAAATGGTACCGATGCCCTTCAGATTGCCATGATGGGATTGGGTCTTCAGCCAGGCGATGAAGTTATTACGGCCGATTTTACTTTTGCGGCCACTGTTGAGGTTATCGCATTATTACAATTGACCCCCGTTTTGGTCGATGTGTATCCAGACACTTTTAATATCGATGTAAATGCCATTGAAAAGGCCATTACATCTAAAACTAAAGCCATTGTTCCTGTACATCTTTTCGGTCAATGTGCCGATATGGATGCAATTCTTAAGTTGGCCCAAAAACATAACCTCTACGTCATTGAGGATAATGCCCAAGCTATTGGCGCAACCTATACGGCAATGGACGGTACAAAAAGAAAAGCAGGGTCTATGGGCCATGTCAGTGCCACATCGTTTTTTCCATCCAAAAACTTGGGTTGCTATGGTGACGGTGGGGCAATTTTCACGAATGACGATAAACTGGCACATACGCTAAGAGGTATTGTAAATCATGGTATGTACGAACGTTACCATCACGATGTGGTCGGTGTGAATTCGCGATTAGATTCTATACAGGCGGCAGTCTTGCGTGCTAAACTTCCTAGGTTAGATGCTTACAACGCTGCTAGAAGAGAAGCTGCGAGAAAGTACTCGAAAGCATTTGAAGCACAAGAGCACATAGTCGTACCAAAAACGGCGTGCACAAGCGATGGAATATGTGAAACCTGTGATTGCCATGTATTTCATCAATACACCCTAAAAATTACGAATGGAAAACGAGATGCTTTGGTACAACGTTTAGGGGAAATGGGGATACCTTGTGGTGTTTATTATCCCATTCCGTTACATAAACAAAAAGCGTACGCCGATGAACGCTATAATGAGAATGATTTCCCGGTTACCAATCAATTGGTGAAAGAGGTAATTTCATTGCCGATGCATACCGAATTGGATGATGAGCAAATCGCATATATTACTGATACGGTAATTGAATTTGTGAACAAATAAAAGACCAAGCCATAAAAATTAAACCAAATAGAAAATGAAAATACTTGTAACAGGAGGTCTCGGATTTATAGGTTCGCACACTGTTGTCGAACTTCAAAATGAAGGCTTTGATGTGGTTATTATCGATGACTGCTCCAACTCAACTGAAAATGTATTGGATGGTATCGTAGCCATAACAGGAAAAAGACCCCTGTTTGAAAAATTGGACTTAAAGGAAAAATCGAAGGTCGAGGATTTTTTCAAAAGACATTCCGATGTTGTTGGCGTTATTCATTTCGCGGCATCAAAAGCCGTTGGGGAAAGTGTTGAAAAACCCCTTTTGTACTATGAGAACAACATTGGTACCTTAGTGTATCTGCTTAAAGAACTTTCGCAGAAGAACAATGCCAGTTTTATTTTTAGTTCTTCTTGCACGGTCTACGGTCAGGCCGATCAAATGCCTATAACGGAAGATGCTCCGGTAAAACCGGCCGAATCGCCTTATGGAAATACCAAACAGATGGGAGAGGAGATTATTGCCGATACCTGTAAAGTGACCCCGGGCCTTAATGCGATTGCACTTCGTTATTTTAACCCTATGGGCGCTCATCCGAGCACAGAAATTGGAGAATTGCCTATTGGTGTGCCGCAAAATTTAGTGCCATTCATAACACAGACCGGTGCCGGACTTCGTGAACAGCTTTCGGTTTTCGGCGATGATTACCCTACAGAAGATGGTACGTGTGTTCGCGACTATATCTATGTGGTAGATCTGGCAAAGGCACATGTGATTGCCTTAAAACGATTATTAGAGAATAAGAATTCCGATAACTATGAGGTCTTTAATGTAGGTACCGGTAAAGGAAGCAGCGTATTGGAGGTGATTCAAAGTTTTGAAAAAGTTTCAGGCAAAAAATTGAATTATAAAATCGTTGACCGACGTCCTGGTGATATAACTACGGCTTATGCCGACACGACCAAAGCCAATGAAGTCTTAGGTTGGAAATCAGCGTATTCTTTAGATGAGGCCATGAAATCTGCTTGGGATTGGGAGCAAAAGATTCGAAGTTAGATCTTGCAATCCAATTCGGAAATAATCGGAAGAAGGTTTCTATATTTTATTGAGTAGTACACATTAATGATATCCGAAATAAACCAATCACCTAAAATTTTCGTAAATCAAGGTATGGTTTTGAATTTTGCAAATAGCACAGAGCTCATCCAAAGCGCAACAAAAAATAAGTTGTACCTTAAAATGGTTGCTCAATTGGAAAAGGATTTTGGGTTGGCGAATATTCCTATGGAATTTTCGGTAGATCTAGAACCTATGGAGTTGAAAACCGTTTTGCACGAGAAGATTTATGTACTCATTCTCGAAAAATTCAGTGACTACCTTAATCTACTTTATATTATTGATGTTCCTGAAAGAGTTGTCAAGAGCATTGTAGCGACCGATGTTGTAGAAGTTGCCGAACAAGTTTCTTTTTTGATTTTGAAGAGGGAATTCCAAAAGGTTTGGTTGAGACAAAAATATAGCGGAAGCTAGAACAAAAAAAACCGTTCGAAAACTATCGAACGGTTTTTTCTTTGAATGTTACAGCATGGAAGCTGCTAAAAAGCCTAAACTTCCCAGCCTGGTCTGTAAGTTCTGCCTACAAACTGATTGGCTTCTTCAAGATTTGTAATGCGCATATTTTCCCCATCCCAAAGTAGTTTTTTACGGGCAAAGAAATCCATTTTACCTTCACTGTTTTCTTTTTGTAACATATAACTGCGAATGGCAAGGTTCCCCATGAGTACGGTTTCCGTCATTGGTCCAGCGTAATCAAAAGAAGAGGTAAGACCTTTGTGTTCTGGGCTGTTAAAGCCAGCTTTACAAGCATCGACCCATCTGCGTTGGTGACCATATTCAGGTTCGTCATTAGGTTCTGTTTCAGGACCAAAATCGGTAGTACCGTCGTTAAGATATAATTTCGGCATTAATGGCGAACTGTCATTTATATTGGTAGAGATAATTCCTTTTTCCCCTATAATCAAAACGCCATTTGCGCTGTCGTGACCTCCAATATCATTGTTTGCAGGAATAATATCTGGGTGTGACGGTCTAATTCCACCATCGCTCCATGTCATTTCGATTGGCGACTTGCTTTTTTCCGTTGCTCCAAAATGTAAAGTGATAAACGAGGAAGCAGGGCATCCTTCAGGGTGGTAATCTGCGTTCCACATATCGGTGTAAACAGCGCCTACGCTACATTCGGCATCAGTAGGATATTTTAAGCCCAAAGTACGGAAAGGTATGTCGATAAGGTGACAGCCTACATCGCCAAGTGCGCCGGTACCATAATCCCACCAACCTCTCCAGCTAAATGGGTGTAGATTGGGAGTATATGGTTTTTGCTCTGCTGGTCCTAGCCAAAGGTTCCAATCAAGATCTTTTGGTTTTTTGCTTGGGTCGGGTTTAGCCATTGCCCCACCTTGCGGCCAAACGGGACGATTGGTCCAGACTTGGACTTTTGAAATTTTGCCAAGTGCATCTGAATCTATCCAGCCTTGAACCATGTTCAATAACGGGTTAGAACCGCCTTGGTTACCCATTTGACTGACGATTTTATTACTTCGCGCCATTTCGGTTAACATGCGTGCTTCCCGAATATTGTGGGTCATCGGTTTTTGAACGTATACATGCTTGCCACGTTGCATTGCGTAGGAAGCGGCAGGGCCATGTACGTGATCGGGAGTCGAAATTGTTACGGCGTCAATATTTTTTTCTTTATCCAACATTTCCCTATAATCACTATATAGTTTTGCTTTCGGAAAACGTTCGACAGAACGCTTGGCAGAGCCAGAAAAATCTACATCGCAAAGTGCAGTGACCCTTTCGCGTCCATTAACCGAGGCATTGGCGATGTCACTTGCTCCTTTTCCTCCGGCACCAATAGCCGCCAAATTCAGTTGGTCGCTCGGTGCAATGTATCCCAAACCACCAAGAACATGTCTGGGCACAATAAAAATGGAGGAGGCTACGGCACCCGTTTTGATAAATGACCTGCGAGATGTGGTCGATTTTTTTGATTTCTCGTCTTTCATGATAGTGAATTGTTTAAGTTGTTGAACAAATTTTTTAAAATTAGTAAAATAAATAGAAAGCAAAGGTTAATATTCTATCACCTTTTGAATGATATTAATAATGTGTCAAGTAATCATTTGAGTTCATTGATTACAGGCTGTTTATGTTAAAAATATACCCGTACAAAGGGCATCCATGCATTGGCGTAAATGCTTTTGTTGTCATCGTACAACAGGTCGTAACGAATTCCAAAAGTAACGTTGCTATTGCTGTATCCGACACCTAGAAATAGGGCAGGTGACCAATAATTATCTTTTAAAGTGCCGATGCCGCTGTCAAATGTTCTATTGATGCGCAATTGTTCAAATTCCCCTGAAAATTGAAGATAAGGTAGTGGGTTGTATAGCGAAAGTAGACTTCCTCCGTAGGCTAAAAACTTATAATCGTTAAATTTCGCGTAGTTGAGGTTAAGACTCATGCCTGTAGCGAATTTTTGGTTAAATTCATAAATGGCACTGGGTGAAATCGAGCCATTAAAGCCGCCATTCGTGAAACCGAGTCCGATGCCTCCCCCAAAGCGTACCTTGTTCCAAAAGTCATTTCTTACGTTGGGGTTTTGTGATGAGCAAATAAGTGTCGCCGATAGAAAAATAAAGCTTAAAAAAATCTTTTTGTGATACATAGGCTGTTTTTTAATCAAAATCTTTGATTTTTCCCATTATTGCTTACTAAGTTACATCCAGAAATGGTAAATGTTGTATTTTTGATTTCATTTTTATCAAATAGGCCCTGTTTATCTTTTTGATAAGCGAGTGCTATAGTTATTAAAGTAGTCTATGGACAAATATTCTTTCTTAAATACCGCGCATACTTCCTTTTTTGCGGAGTTATACGATAAATATCTCAAAAACCCCGATAGTGTTGAGCCCAGTTGGCGTGCCTTTTTTCAGGGATTCGATTTTGGTATGGAAAGCTCATTGGATGAGTTAGATCTCTCTTCCCAAAATGGTATGGTGACTATAGCCAACGGAGATCAGGTCGAAATGCCGCAGTCGCTGCAAAAGGAATTTCAGGTTATTCGATTGATCGATGGGTATCGAAGTCGTGGTCATTTGTTTACCAAAACCAATCCGGTTCGTGATAGAAGGAAATATACCCCGACGCTGGATCTTGAGAATTTCGGGCTTTCCGAGGCTGATTTGGATACGGTTTTCAATGCAGGTGAGATTATTGGCATAGGGTCGAACAACCTGCGTGAAATCATAAGGCACCTTCAAAGTATTTATTGTGACGCCATAGGGGTTGAATATATGTACATACGAAGTCCTGAGCGTATTGCATGGATTCAAAACTGGTTGAACGTTAACGACAATCATCCGAATTACAATGCAGACCGAAAAAAATATATTTTAAAGAAACTGAACCAGGCCGTTTCCTTTGAAACTTTTTTACATACTAAATATGTAGGTCAAAAACGTTTCTCCTTGGAAGGTAACGAATCTTTGATTCCCGCTTTGGATGTTATGGTCGAACGTGCGGCCGAAATGGGTGTTGAGCAATTCGTTATGGGTATGGCCCATAGAGGTAGACTTAACGTTTTGACCAATATTTTCGGCAAGGCGGCAAAGGATATTTTCAGCGAATTTGATGGAAAAGATTATGAGCAAGAGATTTTTGATGGTGATGTAAAATACCATTTGGGTTGGACCTCGGAACGAAAGACCAACAATGGCAACAAGATCAAGATGAATATTGCGCCTAACCCTTCTCATTTGGAAACCGTAGGTGCCGTAGTTGAAGGTATTACAAGAGCCAAGCAAGATGCGCATTTTCCCGAAGATTTTTCCAAGGTTTTGCCAATTGTAGTTCATGGTGATGCAGCGATTGCAGGGCAAGGCTTGGTTTACGAAGTTGTACAAATGGCCAATTTAGATGGTTATAAGACCAATGGAACCATACACTTGGTTGTAAACAATCAAATTGGGTTTACAACGAATTATTTAGATGCGCGAACTTCTACCTACTGTACAGATGTGGGCAAGGTTACCTTGAGTCCCGTACTGCATGTTAATGCCGATGATGTTGAAGCCGTGGTACACGCTTCACTATTTGCGCTGGAATATCGCATGCGGTTCAACCGTGATGTCTTTCTTGATTTATTAGGATATAGAAAATATGGGCATAATGAAGGTGATGAGCCTCGATTTACCCAACCAAAATTGTATAAGGCTATTGCCAAACATAAGAATCCAAGGGATATCTATGCCGAGCAACTGTTATCGGCCGGAGTTATAGAAGAAGGTTATGTGAAGCATTTGGAGGAAGAATATAAAGCCTCTTTGGAAGAAGAGTTGGAAGATTCCCGGAAAGAAGATAAGACGGAAATAACTCCTTTCATGGCTGATGAATGGAGCGGATTCGAAAATGTAAGGGAATGGGAAATGATGGATCCCGTTGACACCACCTTCGATAAGAAAAAGTTAACTGCCATTGCCAAGGTGATTACCGAGCTTCCTAAAGGTAAAAAATTCTTAAGAAAGGTTGAGAAATTGGTAGGTGACCGAAAAAAGATGTTCTTCGAGACTGATAAATTAGATTGGGCAATGGGTGAACTTTTGGCCTATGGTTCTTTATTGGAAGAAGGATTCGGGGTTCGTATGTCGGGCCAAGATGTCGAACGGGGCACGTTCTCGCATCGACATGCCGTAATGAAGGTCGAAGAGAGTGAAGAAGAAATTTTGCTTTTGAATAGAATCTCCGATAAACAGGGCCGGTTTCAAATTTACAATTCCTTATTATCGGAATACGCCGTGGTAGGGTTTGATTATGGCTACGCAATGGCGAGTCCGAATACGTTGACCATATGGGAAGCGCAGTTCGGTGATTTCAGCAATGGTGCCCAAATAATGATCGATCAGTACATTTCTGCGGCTGAGGACAAATGGAAGCTTCAGAATGGTTTGGTTATGCTGTTGCCACATGGTTACGAAGGCCAAGGTGCAGAGCATTCTTCCGCCCGAATGGAGCGTTATTTACAATTGTGCGCCCGAGATAATATGTATGTGGCAGATGTGTCGACTCCGGCACAAATGTTTCATATTTTGAGAAGACAGTTAAAGGTGAATTTTAGAAAACCGTTGATTATATTCACGCCAAAGAGTTTGTTGCGACATCCAAAGGCCGTTTCGACTGTTGATGAATTAGCTTCAGGAAAATTTCAAGAGGTTATCGATGATAGTTCAGCTGATATAAAGAAAGTAAAATCGGTAGTTTTTTGTACTGGTAAATTCTATTATGATTTATTGGCCGTCAAGGAAGAACAGAAGCGCGATGATGTTGCTCTGGTCAGGGTAGAACAGTTGTTTCCGCTACCGTCTGATCAGATGAACAAGGTGATTGAAAAATATACGAACGCCGATGATTTGGTTTGGGCACAAGAAGAGCCTCGTAACATGGGTGCTTGGAGCCATTTGATGATGCATTACAAAGATGTTAATAGGTTTAGGGTGGCATCAAGAAGATTTTATGCCTCACCTGCTGCCGGTAGTGCAGTTCGTTCGAAACGACGTCATCAACAAGTTATTGATTATGTTTTCGATAAAACGAAAGATAATATGACGCGACCAAAAAGTAGTGATACACAATGATAAAGTTCGTTTTCATAGTGTTCTTTACTTCGTTTTTGTCTGTCTTTTCGCAAGAAGAACAGGTAAATTACGCCGGTGTGGCCGCCGATTTTAGGTCACTTTATAATGGAGGCAACTATGAAGGTATTTTTGAATTGTTCGATGTAAATATGAAAAAGGCACTTCCTAGACAGAAGACCGTCCGATTTTTTACCGAAAATGTGAACGGTATTATGGGAGGTATAAAGGAGATGCAATTCTACGGTCTAAAACAGGGCGCACATATTTATAGAACGATTTTTGATAAAGCAGTGGCAGATGTTCTGATTTCGTTAGATACCAAAAACAATATCAATGGGCTATATATCTCTCCTCCGAAATCCTTGGATATGCCAATTTTGGAGCGGAATAGTACAGAAATGATATTGCCTTTTAATGAAGAATGGTTTGTTTTTTGGGGAGGCACCACGGTAGAACAAAATTACCATGTGACGGAGGTAAGCCAACAATATGCTTTTGATTTATTGATGGTTCAAGATGGGGCATCTTATTCTGGGGATGCGAAGCGTAACGAAAGCTATTTTGTCTTTGGAAAGGAGATTATCGCTCCTTGTGATGCCAAGGTGGTAAAGGTTATTAATGGGGTTTATGATAATATACCTGGTGAATTGAATCCTAGGCAGTTGACGGGAAATACGGTAGTTATGGAGACATTGAATAACGAATATGTTCTTCTGGCGCATTTAAAAGATGGTTCCATTGTTGTTCGAGAAGGGCAATTTGTGAAACAGGGAGAACTTCTTGGGTTATGTGGTAATTCAGGAAATTCAACAGAACCGCATTTACATTTAAGTCTACAGAATACTCCCGATATGGAGCGTTCGACGGGTGCCAAATTATATTTCGAGTCCATTGTAGTCAATGGGGAAGATAAAGAAGATTACCTTCCAATTAAGGAAGATTTTATTAAAAACAGTGACAAGATAACACAGCAAATTATAAACGAATGATTTTAGAAATGAAAGTTCCCTCTCCGGGAGAGTCGATAACAGAGGTAGAGATTGCAGAATGGTTGGTGCAAGATGGGGATTATGTTGAAAAAGATCAGGCCATAGCCGAAGTGGATTCCGATAAGGCAACCTTGGAATTACCTGCAGAGGAAAGTGGTACGATAACCTTAAAAGCGGAAGAAGGTGACGCGGTAGCAGTAGGTGCCGTCGTCTGTCTAATCGATACGAGCGCGAAAAAACCAGAGGCTAAAGGGGATGAAGGTTCAGGAGTGTCTGCTGAGAAAGATTTGGCAAAAGATCAAGCAAAAGAAGAAAAAAAGAGCGATAGTGAAAAAGCACCGCAACCACCACAGGCAAAAGAAACTTATGCTTCGGGTGCCGCTTCCCCTGCAGCTAAAAAGATATTAAGTGAAAAAGGAATCGATGCATCGGCCGTGAAAGGTTCTGGTAAAGATGGTCGAATTACCAAAGATGATGCTGTAAATGCGGTGCCTTCGATGGGTACTCCGACTGGCGGAAATAGGGGAGAAACCCGTTCCAAGCTTTCTATGCTTCGACGTAAGGTCGCCGAACGATTGGTTTCTGTCAAGAACGAAACTGCAATGTTGACCACCTTCAACGAGGTCGATATGTCGCCTATCTTTGAACTTAGAAAACAATACAAAGATGCGTTCAAGGAAAAACATGGCGTGAGTCTCGGTTTTATGTCATTTTTCACAAAAGCTGTGGTCAGGGCCTTGGACCTATATCCTTCGGTCAATTCAATGATTGACGGAAAAGAAATGATCTCTTATGATTTCTGTGATATCAGTATTGCAGTTTCTGGCCCCAAAGGCTTAATGGTGCCCGTGATTAGAAATGCCGAAAATCTAACTTTTAGAGGGGTAGAGGCCGAGGTAAAACGCTTGGCTATCCGTGCTAGAGAAGGTGAAATTACAGTTGATGAAATGACCGGTGGTACATTCACAATTACCAATGGTGGGGTATTCGGTTCGATGTTGTCGACACCGATAATAAACCCGCCACAGAGTGCAATTCTAGGAATGCATAACATCGTAGAGCGACCCATTGCGAGAAACGGAGCTATCGCTATTGCGCCTATCATGTACGTCGCACTTTCTTATGACCATAGAGTTATTGATGGCAAGGAGTCGGTAGGCTTTTTGGTCGCTGTTAAGGAAGCTTTGGAAAGTCCGGAAGAATTGTTGATGGACAATAATGTGAAGAGAGCTTTGGAAATGTAAATGAATATGACCTGTCAGATGTTAAATCTGGCAGGTTTTTAGTTTAAGGTCGATAAAGTTTTGCAATTCAGAAATTGATGTGCCCAGTATCGGCATTAAAATGCTATTTCTTCTTCAAATAAACGCAACTCTTGCCATAATCAATTATAGCTTTTGTCTTCTTAAGTACATCGGCTCCGATAATTCCATCGACAGGCTTTGCTTTGTGTGCTGTCAGAGCTTCGTTGACATGTACAAGGTCGAATAATACGATTTTTAATTTTTTCTTTTTCCAATCCCCAATTTTAATTCTGTTTTTGGTGGAGACCAAGGTTTCCATGTTTGTGGCCCCGGCGCCGGCAGCTTTTATTTTTGATTCTTTTGAGGTCAGGTTGAACAATTCGATTCTATCAAATCCCACGCAGGTATTCGATGCTCCGGTGTCCAAAATAAATCGACCTTTTACACCATTTATTTTAGCGGTAATCTCGAAATGGTTTGTGCCTGTTAGTACTAAGGGGATTTTGATGTAATTTTTTCTTTGCAGAAATTTTTTGAGGGAAGTCATATGAGCTATTCTTGCCGTAAAGATACCGCTTTTGTTGATCGAGGGAATTAAATTTGGTTAAGAGTGTTGCCGCTTTAGGGAATTATAATAAAGAACGCATGGGCATATCGAAATACGCTTTAAGTTAAGTAATCACGGGTTTTAATAGTTTACGACAATTTTATTTAATGTGTATTATTGGCATCCAAAAGAAGATATAGACTTATTTTTGCCACATGATAATTACAGATACCCATACCCATTTATATAGTGAAGCCTTTGACGGGGATCGCGACGAAGTCATTAAAAAAGCCATTGAAAATGGTGTTGAACGTTTTTTTATTCCTGCCATTGACTCCACGTATACCCAAGCAATGTTAGATTTGGAGAAGGCCTATCCTGACAATGTTTTTTTGATGATGGGCTTGCATCCGACCCATGTAAAAGAGAATTATTTGAACGAGTTGGAACATTTAAAAAAGATGCT
Organism: Kriegella aquimaris; assembly: GCF_900103215.1. Taxonomy (GTDB): domain Bacteria; phylum Bacteroidota; class Bacteroidia; order Flavobacteriales; family Flavobacteriaceae; genus Kriegella; species Kriegella aquimaris. Next base: position 36,077 of record NZ_FNGV01000016.1, on the reverse strand, counting down.
CTCAAGTCATAAGTTCTATGCCGTAGGGGAGATTGGGATTGATCTTTATTGGGATAAAACCTATTTGCCGCAACAAAAAGATGCCTTTACGCAGCAAATTAAATTGGCAAAACAACATAAGTTGCCCATAGTAATACATTGCCGCGATGCCTTTGATGAAATTTTCGAAATCCTAGAACAGGAAAAAGGAGATGATCTGTTCGGTATTTTTCATTGTTTTACTGGAACATTAGAGCAAGCCCAAAAGGCGATATCCTATAATATGAAACTGGGTATTGGCGGAGTAGTTACTTTTAAAAATGGTAAAATCGATACTTTTCTTGAGAAAATAGACATAAAGCATATTGTTTTGGAGACTGATTCGCCGTACTTGGCGCCTGTTCCATATCGGGGAAAACGCAATGAAAGTGGTTATGTCATCAAAGTGTTGGAGAAACTGTCCTATATATATGGTATAACTTCTGAGGAAATCGCTGAGATTACCACGGAAAACTCCAAGGTGGTTTTTGGAGTATAATTTGTATGTTATCCTAAAAGTTGAAATCTTGCCGGTAATCTAATTGTAATTGGTTAAATATAGAATTAGTTTCCAGTAAAAAGATGTGTTTAAATCGTTAGTTTGTTGTGAAGCCATTAAAAACGAATTATGATGTCGAAACCTGAAACGAAAATTTTACTGATTTATACAGGGGGTACTATAGGTATGGTCAAAGACTATAATTCAGGTGCCTTAAGGGCTTTCGACTTTAATAAATTGTTAAAAAACATACCGGAATTAAATCAGCTCAACTGTAAGATAGAAAGTGTTTCATTCGAAACACCGATAGACTCATCGAATATGAACCCGGTACATTGGGCGAGTATCGCGACAATAATTGAAGACCATTATGAAAGTCATGATGGCTTTGTGGTCTTGCATGGTAGTGATACAATGGCGTATTCAGCCTCGGCATTGAGCTTTATGCTAGAAAATTTGGCCAAGCCGGTAATCTTTACAGGATCTCAGCTACCCATCGGGGATTTGCGAACTGATGCCAAGGAAAATTTGATAACTTCGATACAGATTGCGGCTTTGAGGGAAAAAGGCAAGCCTGTTGTGCAAGAAGTTGGTCTCTATTTTGAATATAAACTGTACCGGGCCAACAGGACGACAAAAATAAACGCCGAACATTTTCAGGCATTTGCCTCAATGAACTATCCGCCTTTGGCGGAATCGGGAGTACATTTAAAGGTGTATCAAGAAAATTTACTGAGGCCGAATCCAAGAAAAAGGCTTCAAGTCCATAAGAATATGGATTCCCATGTGGCCGTATTAAAGCTGTTCCCTGGTCTAACTAGGGAGGTTCTTGCTGGGGTGCTTCACATTCCTGATTTAAAGGCGCTGATTCTTGAAACCTACGGGGCCGGGAATGCTCCAACCGAAAATTGGTTGACTGAAGAGCTGGAACGTGCAAAAAAAAAGGGCATACATATTATTAATGTTACACAATGCTCAGGAGGTAGCGTAATAATGGGACAATATGAGACAAGTCAACATCTGAAGATGCTGAAAGTTGTTGATGGTAAGGATATTACGACCGAGGCGGCTCTGGCCAAATTAATGTACCTTATAGGGAACAATGTATCATCTAAATTGTTCAAGACCGTGTTCGAAACATCATTGAGAGGAGAGATGAATTAAAAATAGTATGGTTAAATTTTATTAACCAATTATTTTTTCGTTATTTGGGCACCCTTTTAAGGGCTTGATTAGAGAGGTGGCCGAGTGGTCGAAGGCGCACGCCTGGAAAGTGTGTATACACCAAAAGTGTATCGAGGGTTCGAATCCCTTCCTCTCTGCGAAGACAAAAAAGTTTGAAGTTAGTTGTCTGGCGTCTTTTTTATTATAAAATTTGATTTTATGATTTTATGATTTTCAAAGATTTTATGCGATTGACCATAAGTGAGAACTTTTTTTGATTCATATTATCTTTGTGGGTATATAAGGGCTTATCTTTAGTAACCCTTGGTTTCCGCAACGAAGTTTTACTTTTTTTATTGCAATTTTTTTTTATCTTTAACCCTATTAACTAATCTAATTTAAGTTTGAAAGAAATGAAAAGATTATTCTCTATCCTGGCTGTAGCTGGGTTATTTGTGGCAGGTACAAATACGGTAAGTGCAAATATGACTTCAGCGGTTATGGTTTTGCAGGATGCAGCTCCAGAAGCTGAGAAAGGCTTTACCCAAGTTTTAAAAGAAATGTTCATTCAAGGTGGTGCAGGTTTTATGGGCATCGTACTTTTATGTTTGATTTTGGGCTTGGCTGTAGCTATTGAAAGAATTATTTACTTAAACTTGGCCAGCACCAACACTGCGAAGTTAAAGCAGCAAGTTGAAGATGCATTGGCATCAGGTGGCGTTGAAGCGGCTAAAGAAGTGTGTAGAAACACTAAAGGGCCTGTTGCTTCTATCTACTACCAAGGTTTGGATAGAGCTGGTGAGAGCATCGACTCTGCTGAAAAAGCGGTTGTTGCTTACGGAGGAGTTCAAATGGGACGATTGGAAAAGAACGTTTCTTGGTTGTCATTGTTTATCGCTATTGCCCCTATGCTTGGTTTCATGGGTACGGTAATCGGTATGATTCAAGCCTTCCAGAAAATTAGTGCGGTTGGTAACTTGAGTGCATCGCTTATTGCAGGTGATATTCAGGTGGCGTTATTGACAACGGTATTCGGTCTTATTGTGGCTATCATACTTCAAATCTTCTATAACTACATCATTGCGAAAATAGATAGTATCGTAAATGACATGGAAGATTCATCAATCGTTTTGATTGATATGTTGGTAGACCATAAAAAATAAGTCGGACTCAATAATACAAAATCATGCATAAAATTGTAAAAATATTATTAATTGTAGTGGGGTTGATTGGAGCCGTTCTCTGGTTTATGCTTCCTGAAAGGGATATGCCGGCAGGAGAAGCAGCTCAAAGCGGGGCCATGAACGCTATGTTTTGGGTTACCTATCTTCTTCTTGGGATAGCTGTAGTCTTTAGCCTTGTGTTTGCGCTTAAGAACTTGTTTTCTAACGCTGCCAATCTTAAAAAGACCTTGTTTGTTGTAGTTGGATTTTTATTGGTCGTAGCTATAGCCTACGTGCTATCATCGGGTACCGATGTTAGTATTGAAGAGATGGCTGACAAGGGTCTCTCGACCACTGAAGGTACCATCAAAAACATCGGAACAGGTCTTAATATGTTCTTTATACTTACCATTGTTGCCGTTGGGGCAATGTTATGGGGCGGTGTAAAGAAAATGGGACAGTAAATAAAAATAAAAATTATGGCTAGAAGAGCAGGAGCACCAGAAGTAAATGCCGGTTCGATGGCAGACATAGCATTCTTGTTGCTTATCTTTTTCTTGGTGACCACCACCATAGAAACAGATGCAGGATTGGATCGTATGTTGCCTCCTATTGAGCCGCCCGATACTGATGTAGTTATCAAAGAAAAGAACATCTTTGAAGTTAATATCAACAAGAGTGGTCAATTGTTGGCTGATGACGAATTGATTGACTTGAAGACGTTGCGGGACAAGGCAAAGGAATTTTTAGATAATAATGGTGACGGTACTTGTACCTATTGTAAGGGTAAGAAAGATGCGCAATCGTCCGATAATCCTACCAAGGCGGTCATTTCTTTGAAAAATGATAGGGAGACCAAATATGGTACCTATATCACAGTTCAAAATGAACTTGTCGGAGCCTACAACGATCTTCGGAACAGGGAGGCACAGCGTCTTTTTGGAAGGGCCTTTACCGACATGGAAGCAGAGTATTTAAATCCTGAGACCTCTTCAGAAGCCAAAGAAGCGCTGAAAGAAAAAGTCAAAAAAGTACAGGATTTATTTCCTCAAAAACTTTCGGAAGCGGAAACATCAACTTCCAATTAATAAAAGCTTAAAATAAAGACTATGTCAAAATTCAATAAGAAAAAGGATGGTGATACACCAGCGGTATCCACCGCATCGTTGCCTGATATTGTATTTATGCTTTTGTTCTTTTTTATGACGGTTACTGTTATGAAAGATAGCACCCTGAAAGTTGAGAATACACTTCCTAATGCCAGTGAGACAAAAAAGCTGGAAAAAAAGGATAGGGTAATTTACATTTATGTAGGGGCTCCTACCGCGCAGTACCAGAGTACTTTTGGTTCGGAGCCAAAAATTCAATTGAACGATAAGTTTTCGGATCCTACAGATGTTGGTGATTATATTTTGCAAGAACGCGCCAAAAAGGCCCAAGAGTTGCAGAACGTTCTTACCACGGCACTTAAAGTAGATAAGAATGCGAATATGGGGTTGATTTCCGATATCAAGCAAGAGCTTAGAAAGGTTAATGCTTTAAAGGTTAATTATACTACCTACGAAGGTGATGCATTTAATAACTTGCAGTAGCTTCGATTTATAATTTCAAACTTATAAAAACGCTCCAAATACATATTTGGAGCGTTTTTTATTTATGTAACTTTGCGTTATGAGGCATATATTGGTTGGAATTTTAGCAATTTGTTTTTCCTTGGTGTCGCTAAATGCCCAGACCGTTGATAACGATTCTCAAGGTAGCGATTCGGACTATTTGGAGGATCAGTTTTATTTAGGGGTTACCTATAATTTTTTGTTGAGCAAACCGGAGACGGTGACACAACGAAATTTGTCATACGGTCTGCAGGCTGGTATAATCAAGGATATTCCCTTAAACTCAAAACGAACAACGGCACTAGGTGTGGGTTTAGGCTTGGCTTTAAATTCGTATTATACGAATATGTTGGTTTCTGAAGTTTCCGATGGGTTTTTATATTCGGTGTTGGATGACAATGCTGATTTTAAACGGAACAAAATAGAAACACATCTCATTGAAATGCCTTTCGAGTTTCGATGGCGTAATTCTACCCCGGAGGAATATAAATTTTGGCGTGTCTACGCGGGTATCAAGCTTGCTTACGTCGCAGGTGCAAGATCTAAATATGTTTCGGATACCGAGAAAATTTCATTTTACAATACGAATATCGAGAAGTTTCAATACGGCGCTACTTTTAGTTTCGGCTACAATACATTTAATATTCATATTCATTATGCATTAAATTCTCTATTCAATAATTCTGCAGAATTGAATGGGGAAAACATAAATTATAAGCCCTTGAGGGTCGGTTTTATCTTCTATATCTTATAGCCAAAACTTGATCAATAGCAATTGAGAAAGAATGCCGATGCTAAAGCCTATAAAGATTTCTGCTTTGGTATGTGCGTGTAAATATAGGCGGGCACTAGAAACTAAGCCTGTTAAAAGGGTAATTAAGCTAATGGCCAAGGTAAGGTTAATCGCAAAATGTATACTTAGACTTAAAAGAAATGTCAACAGGCTTCCTAGGCCCAATAAATGCATACTGCTTTTTATCTTGAAAAAAAGAAGCAATAGGGTTGACATTGCGGCGATAATAAGCCCAAGAAAGTAGTAGTGGAGTTCTTGTATGTAGTAGTTAGGAATAACTTTATATACAATCATCAAAAGCAATAGAATGTGAATATACAGCGGGTATTTGCGTTCTTTAAGACTTGGCATAAATATAGAGCCTACCATGCCAACGTTTCTCAATATAAAGTACGATATAATCGGAATGATGACGGTAAGAATAAAAATGGGGAGTAGATTGCCCGTCTGTACCTCCTGCGGGCTATATTTTGGGGTGACCATGAAATAGCTAATAGTACCCGCGATTGGAATGAACAGCGGGTGGGAAAAGTAAGAAATCAACTTAGCGAGCAGGCGCATTAAATTTGTTTTCGCAATCTCGCAACCGGAATATTCAGCTGCTCGCGGTATTTAGCGACTGTTCTTCGTGCAATAGGATATCCTTTTTCCTTTAATATAGCAGCTAATTTATCATCGGTAAGCGGCTTTTTCTTTTCTTCCTTTTGGATAACCGTTTCTAATATCTTTTTGATTTCCTTTGTGGAAACATCCTCGCCTTGTTCGTTTTTCATTGACTCTGAGAAATATTCCTTTATCAATTTGGTGCCATAGGGAGTGTCGACATATTTGCTGTTCGCAACACGGGAAACAGTTGAAACATCCATATGTATTTCATCGGCAATATCTTTTAAGATCATAGGACGCAAATTGCGTTCATCGCCGGTCATAAAATATTCCTCTTGATAGTGCATAATGGCGTTCATGGTGATGTATAGCGTCTGTTGCCGCTGTCTGATTGCATCGATAAACCACTTAGCTGCATCCAATTTTTGCTTAATGAACTGTACAGTATCCTTTTGAGATTTAGATTTGTCTTTGGCGTCTTTATATCCTTTAAGCATATTACTATACTCTCTAGAAACGTGTAATTCAGGTGCGTTCCTTCCATTTAAGGTGAGTTCAAGTTCTCCATCTACTATCCTGATGGAAAAATCTGGAACTACATGCTCGACCATGCGATTGTTTCCCGAATAGGAGCCACCTGGTTTTGGGTTTAACCTTTCAATTTCGGAAATAGCACCTTTTAGTTCATCCTCGGTAATCCCGTACTTCTGAATTAACTTTTTATAGTGTTTCTTAGTGAATTGCTCAAAAGATTTTTCTAGAATAGTGGTGGCAAGTTCAACACCCGGCGTTAGTTCTTTTTGCTTGAGTTGAATAATAAGGCATTCTTCCAAAGACCTTGAAGCAACCCCGGGAGGGTCTAATGATTGAACTATTTTTAAAACCTTTTGAATGGTTTGTTCGTCGGTATAGATATTTTGGGTAAATGCCAGATCGTCTAAAATATCGGATAATGGTCTGCGAATGTACCCGCTTTCGTCAACGCTGCCCACCAAAAATTCGGCAATGGCCCATTCGTCGTCGCTTAGGTATGCCGTGTTGAGCTGATTAAGAAGGTATTGGTTAAAAGAGATACCTGCGGCGTAAGGAACATTTTTTTCTTCATCGTCCGTACTATAGTTATTGGCTTTAGTGCGATAATCAGGTATTTCGTCATCACTGAGGTAGTCATCGATATTGATGTCTTCGGTATTGATTTCTTCACTTCCGGCTTCGGTATCCTCATCGTAGATTTCATCAAATTCGTCATCGATGCTATCACTTTCCTCTTTACCCCCTTCCAAAGCAGGATTTTCTTCAAGCTCTTGTTTCAATCGTTGTTCAAAAGCCTGCGTAGGCAACTGAATCAACTTCATCAACTGAATCTGCTGAGGAGATAGTTTTTGGGATAATTTGAATTGTAAGTGTTGTTTCAGCATAGAGTTTAAATTCTACTTCTCCCTAAAGTTAAAAAATCAATTTTAAAATTCCGCATTTTGCGGTGTTCGGGGAAAAGGTATTACATCGCGTATGTTGCCCATACCCGTTGCAAAGAGTACAAGTCGTTCGAAACCGAGTCCGAAACCACTATGGACCGCCGTACCGAATTTACGAAGGTCTAAATACCACCATAGCTCTTCTTCATCGATACCTAATGCCGCCATTTTTTCCTTTAGAACATCCAAACGTTCTTCACGTTGAGAGCCTCCAACAATTTCCCCGATTCCGGGAAAAAGAATATCCATCGCTCGAACTGTTTTTCCGTCTTCATTTAAACGCATATAAAATGCCTTTATTTTTGCTGGGTAGTCAAATAAAATTACAGGGCACTTGAAATGTTTTTCGACCAAAAAGCGTTCATGTTCACTTTGTAGGTCTGCTCCCCATTCGTTTATAGGGTATTTAAATTTCTTCTTTTTATTGGGCTTGCTATTTCTGAGTATGTCAATAGCTTCGGTATAGGTAACTCTTTTGAAATTATTCTCTACGACAAACTTTAGTTTTTCTAGCAATGCCATTTCGCTACGTTCGGCCTGCGGCTTTGTTTTTTCTTCGTCAAGAAGCCTTTTTTCCAAAAATTGGAGGTCTTCTTTACAGTTATCCAAAATATATTGAATCACTTTTTTGATAAAATCTTCAGCCAAATCCATGTTGGCATCAAGGTCATAAAAGGCCATTTCGGGTTCGATCATCCAAAATTCGGCCAAATGCCTTGAGGTATTTGAGTTTTCTGCCCTGAAAGTAGGGCCAAAAGTATATACTTTTCCGAGTGCCATGGCGTAAGCCTCTGCTTCCAATTGTCCGGAAACGGTTAAGTTGGTCTCTTTGCCAAAAAAATCTTCTTTATGGTCTACATCGCCCGCTTCGGTGAGTGGTGGATTCTTTTCATCCAACGTAGTTACACGAAACATTTCCCCGGCTCCTTCGGCATCTGAACCCGTGATGATGGGCGCATGAAAGTAGTAGAAGCCATTCTGTTGAAAATATTGGTGTATAGCAAAGGATAATGCCGACCTTACACGCATTACTGCGGCAAAGGTATTGGTACGTACCCTAAGGTGTGCTTTTTCCCGTAAGAACTCCAAAGAATGCTTTTTGGGCTGAATAGGATAGGTCTCAGGGTCGGCGCTACCATGAATCGTAATGTCGTCAACTTGAATTTCAACATTTTGGCCTTTTCCCTGACTTTCGACTAGCGTGCCTTTCACTTTGATAGCGGCACCAGTGGCAATCTGCTTCAGAAGGTTTTCGTCAAATTTTTCAAAGTCGACCACACATTGAATATTATTAAGTGTAGACCCGTCGTTGAGGGCAATAAAACGATTGCTTCGAAAGGTTTTTACCCATCCATTTATTACAACCTCCTGTAATAGCGGAGTTGTTGTTAGTAGTTCTTTTACGCTAAATGACTTCATTTTTAATCAAATCGGAATTAGATTGGCAAAGATAGCTTTTTGAGAAAAAGAACCGCAGTATATATGGTATAATAGCTTGTTTAAAACCTATTACTTATCCGAATCGTTTATATCGATTTCATCTTTTGGGAGTATATCGATCTGCGGTTTCTTGAGTACTTCCTTATTCGCTATATTTCGTTCTAAAGATAGTAACAATGAGGGCAGCAAAATTAGGTTGGCTAACATCGCAAAAAGAAGCGTTGCAGAAACCAAGGCTCCCAGAGCGACCGTGCCTCCAAAGTCGGAAATCACAAAGACTGAAAAACCGAAAAAGAGCACAATTGACGTGTAGAACATACTGACTCCGGTTTCTCTTAGAGCGGCATAAACTGATTTTTGAATGCGCCATTTGTTTACAATAAGCTCTTGCCTGTATTTCGCCAGAAAGTGAATCGTATCATCGACCGATATGCCAAAAGCGATGCTAAAAACCAAAATGGTAGAAGGCTTAATAGGAACTCCGGCGAAACCCATCACCCCGGCCGTAACAACCAAAGGAAGCAAATTGGGGATCAATGAAATTATAATCATACGAAAAGAACGGAACAGATAGGCCATAAACAAGGCGATCAATCCGATTGCCAGGGCCAATGACATGACAAGATTTTTTACTAAATATTTAGTTCCTTTTAAAAAAAGCAGCGCACTACCCGTCATGTACACCTCGTAGCGATCCGGTGGAAAATATTTATCGATATTTTCTTTGAGCCTTGCTTCGATAATCTCCATGCGCGAGGTTTTCACGTCTTTCATAAACGTGGTCATTCGGGCCGTTTGCCCGGTGCTATCCACAAAGTTTTTGAGCAAGTTGCTATTGCCCGACGATTTTCGGGCGACATCCATAATAAAATTATTCTCTTGAGTTGTTGGCAGTTGATAGTACTTCGGAATACCATTGTAAAATGCCTGTTTAGAATATTTGACCAAATTAACGACAGAAACGGGCTTTGATAATTCCGGAATTTCTTCGATTACTTCCCCCAATTGGTCCATGCTTTTTAAGGTGGTAGATTTTAATACACCTTTGGGCCGTTTGGTGTCAATTATGATCTCGACGGGCATAATACCATCAAATTCCTTTTCGAAGAATCGAATGTCTTTAAAAAAACCGGCATTTTTGGGCATGTCTTCGATAGGACTTCCGGAAATGTTAATTTGATAAATACCTATAATGCTGACCACTAAGAGAATAATGGAGACAATATAAACCGAAATGCGTCTTTCTCGAACAATGCGCTCCATCCAATTTACAAAAGTGTCTATCCATCTTTTGTTCAAATGTTTAAGATGCTTCGTTTTAGGCAGCGACATAAAGCTATAGACGATGGGGATAATCAATAGTGACAATATGAAAATGCCAATTATATTGATAGAGGCAACGATACCGAATTCCTTTAACAACTTACTATCCGTAATGATAAAAGTGGCGAAACCGGAAGCGGTGGTCATATTAGTCATTAAAGTGGCATTCCCGATTTTCGAGATTACACGTTGAAGCGATAGCGCCTGATTGCCATGTTTCTTTACTTCTTGTTGGTATTTGTTTATTAAGAAGATGCAGTTTGGAATTCCAATAACAATGATTAATGGAGGAATCAAAGCCGTAAGAACGGTTATCTCATATTGTAAAAGCCCTAAAAAACCAAAAGCCCACATGACCCCTATGATGACTACGCCCATCGATATAAATGTGGCCCTAAAACTTCTAAAGAAAAAGAAGAAGATCAAAGAAGTAACACCAAGAGCGGCAAGAATAAATTTCCCTATCTCATCGATAATGTTCTGTGAGTTCATGGTACGTATATAGGGCATACCCGAAACGTGCATGTCTAAACCGGTGTCTTCTTCAAAATCTGTGATTAAATTTGTCAGATCCCGCAGTATAAAGTCTTTTCGTACCGAAGTATTCACGATATCCTTATCGAGATTCGCTATTGTACGTATGGTGCCGCTTTCTTTGTTGTATAGCAGGCGATCGTAAAAAGGCAGATCATTGAATAAGTGGCTCCTTAGGCTGTCAACTTCTTCCTCGGTATCCAATTCTGATTTTATCAAAGGCTCAAGAACAAATTGATTTTTATCCTTGTCCCGTACCAACTCCTGTAGGTTATCTGTGGAAAGTACAAAATCAACTTCGGGGAAAGCGTCGACCTGCTTGCTAAATTTGTTCCATCTTTTGAAGTTTTCCGGGGTAAACAAGGCGCTATCCTTAACGGCGAAAACAATAGCGTTGCCTTCTTCCCCGAACTGTTTTAAAAAAGATTGATATTCAAGGTTGACCGGATGGTCATCAGGAAGTAAGTTGGCTTGGGAGTTGCTGAATCGCATGTTTTCCCATTGTAAGCCCAAAAAGACAGTAAAGCCCGCAATCAGAACTAATATTAAAATCCTATTTCTTAGAATTATCCGTGCTGTTGCTTCCCAAAAACCTTTTGTTAATTTTGCCACCCTGGTCGTTTTTCAGTGCGCAAAGGTAGAAAATGATTGGATGTGTTCCTAAATAAGCGGAATGGAATTAAAACGGGCTCGAAAAAGAAAAAAGTACCTTGAATAATTTGTGAATTATTCAAGGTACTCCATACGGTGGTTTCTTAAAAAAGTCGGCTTTGGTGTCGCCGAGTTGTAAGTGGATGATTTACTTAGAATCGAAATTAAATCTTCATAATCTCCGCTTCTTTCGCAACTAAGAAATTATCGATTTTTTTGATGTATTTGTCAGTAAGTCCTTGTACATCGACTTCGGCATTTTTTTGAAGGTCTTCAGAGGCATCAAGTTCCCGAATTTCTTTATTCGCATCTTGTCGCGCACTTCTAATACCAACCTTTGCATGTTCGGCCTCTGCTTTTGCCTGCTTTGTCAATTGAATTCTACGCTCTTCGGTCAGTGGTGGCACATTGATAATGATAAGGTCACCGTTGTTCATGGGATTGAAACCGAGATTGGCATTCATGATTGCCTTTTCGATTTCTTGTAACAAGTTCTTTTCCCATGGTTGTACTGAAATAGTACGCCCATCGGGAGTGTTTATATTGGAAACCTGTGACAAAGGCGTTTGCGAGCCGTAATAGTCGACGAATACAGAAGACAGCATAGCTGGGCTAGCCTTTCCGGCGCGTATTTTTATAAATTCTTTTTCCAAATGGGTTATGGCAGCATCCATAGCTTCTTTGGTTGTGTCTAATATGAAGGTTATTTCTTCGTTCATAATCTCAATTTTAAAACCAAACTAACAAAAATTGAACCAATTTAAAGATTTACTACTGTGCCGATGTTTTCACCATCTACAAGTTTAAGTAAATTTCCTTTTTTGTTCATATCGAAAACAACAATAGGTAGATTGTTTTCTTGGCTTAAGGTGAAGGCGGTCGTATCCATAACCTTTAAACCTTTTTTTAATACCTCGTTAAAGGAAATAGAATCGAACTTGGTGGCAGTTTTATCTTTTTCGGGATCAGAGGTGTAAATTCCATCTACCCGGGTTCCTTTAAGAATAACATCTGCCTCTATTTCAATTGCGCGAAGTACCGCAGCGGAGTCGGTTGTGAAATAAGGGTTTCCCGTTCCACCACCGAAAATAACTACCCGACCTTTTTCAAGATGTCTCATGGCCCGACGTCGAATAAAGGGTTCGGCCACTTCATTAATTTTTATGGCTGATTGTAATCGGGTCTGTACGCCTTTGATTTCCAATGCGCTTTGTAGCGCTAGGCCATTGATAACAGTCGCGAGCATTCCCATATGATCGCCCTGTACTCTGTCCATTCCTGTGGCAGCTCCGGCAAGACCCCTAAAAATATTGCCTCCGCCGATGACGATAGCAACTTCAATGCCCCTTGCAACTACTTCTTTAATTTCTTCGGCATATTCGGACAACCTTTTGGAGTCAATACCATACTGTTTTTCTCCCATTAGGGCTTCTCCGCTAAGTTTCAAAAGTATTCTTTTGTATTGCATGCCGTGTATTTGTTTGTGGCAAAAATAATCAAAAAAAATTAGGATGCACCTTGTGTTTAATCCTTATGTGAACCTTAATTATTTGCTAATGTTAAGTGCTGGTTTTATTTTATTTTATATTCTTGCAAAACTAAAAAAGGACGATGTTTCCTACATTTTGAATTTAAAGGTATAAATATGATGAGATTATTGGTTCTATCCCTTGTGGGAATGTTGGTTTATGGCTGTGGATCCTCAAAAGGGTTGGTTTCCGCGGATAAAGCACCCGTCGCGGTCGCTATCGATTTAATCAACGTTAAAGATGACAAGGTGATGGTAGAAGTAAATCCTGGGGCATTTACTGCAGAACGTGTTTCATTTTATATTCCTAAAACGGTTCCCGGCACCTATAGTGCGGATAATTATGGGAAATACGTTGAGGGGTTTAGGGCTTTGGACTATAACGGAAAGGAGTTGCCAGTTTCCAAAATTGATGATAATACTTGGGGCATATCTAATGGAAAGGCACTTGATAAAGTTGTTTATTACGTGAACGACACCTATGATACCGAGGAAGAAACGAATGATCCCGTATTTTCCCCATCGGGTACAAATATTTTGGCAGGAGAGAATTTCATGCTGAATTTACATGGATTTGTAGGGTACTTTGGAGATTTAAAAGAAGTGCCTTATGAATTGAAAATCAGCAAACCGGCCAAACTGGTGGCAACGACGTCAATGACAAAAAAACCAGATGGTCAAACAGATACGACATCTGATACTTTTGTTGCCGAGCGCTATTTTGAGGTTATTGATAATCCGATTTTGTACGCCGAGCCTAATATCGAATCTTTCAAAATCAATGATATTACCGTAACCTTGAGTGTGTATTCGCCAAATGGAACCTATACAGCTTCAAGTCTGAGAGACCCAATGGAGAAAATGATGGCGGCACAAAAAGCTTTCTTGGGCGATATTGATGGTACTCAAAAATATAATATTATGTTGTATCTAAGTACCATGGAGCCTAACGATGCTACGGGTTTTGGTGCTCTGGAACACCATACGTCAACGGTGGTAGTACTCCCTGAAGCTATGACCAAGGAGCGATTGGAACAAGCTATGGTCGATGTAGTTTCTCATGAATTTTTTCATATAGTTACCCCTTTGAATGTGCATTCAGAAGAGGTTCAGTACTTTGATTTTAATGACCCTAAAATGTCGCAACATTTATGGATGTACGAGGGAACGACCGAATACTTTGCCAATTTATTTCAGATACAACAGGGCTTAATCGATGAGGATGAGTTTTATCAGCGTATCATGGACAAGATCAGCAACGCTAAATCGTATGACGATACCATGTCATTCACTGAAATGAGCAAGAATATCTTGAGTGAGCCGTATGAAGAGAATTACGCTAATGTGTATGAGAAAGGAGCCTTGATTAATATGGCCCTCGATATTACCCTCAGAGAGTTAAGTAATGGTGAAAGAGGGGTGTTGTGGTTGATGAAAGAGCTCTCTAAAAAGTATGGGAATAACACACCTTTTGATGATGACAAGTTAATTAATGAAATTGTTAAAATGACTTATCCGGAGGTGCAGGCATTCTTTGATGCTCATGTAATCGGAAATACGCCTATTGATTATAACCTATATTTCAATAAAGTAGGATTGACCACTGCCAAAGAAAAGGAGCAATCTGGTTATTTCTTAAATGGCGAGGTACCTTTTATAGATGTAGACCAGGCCAATGATAATGCTGTTTTTGTTAGAAAAGGAATTGAATTGAACAGTTTTCTTACTGACTTGGGAGCCCAAGGTGGAGATGTTATTAAGAGTATTAATGGCACTGCAATAAATTTAGAGACTATTCGACCAATCATAGGTCAAAGCTTTGGGTGGACTCCAGAAACAGAAATAAATGTAATCTTACAGCGAGGTGAAGAAGAGATAGCGGTATCGAAAGCGGTAGGTGCACCTACTTTAAATGTCGAGGCAATTATTCCGGAAGAAAACATTAGTGAACGACAATCACAATTAAGGGAAGCTTGGTTAAAAGGATAGAGAGGTGAAATTCACTTATGAAACAAAGCACTGTTCATGAATTTGAGCGGTGCTTTTTTAATTTGTCGTTGTTTTCACGCCCTTTACGAACAAAGATTAAAAAAGTGATTTTGATGAAGCGTTGCACTAGGAAGGAAAGTTGAACCAACTATTAGAATTCCTTCAATAAGTAAAATGGATCAGAAAAAAAAGGACCGCTCAAACAGTTGTTGAGCGGTCCTTTAAATTTGGTATTACAAATCGTTACCCTAAAGCAACTCTTTTAAATCCGGTTACTTTTAAATCGGAGTCTACCGATTTTACATATTGAGCAACACTTTGCTTGCTGTCTTTGATAAAATCTTGGTTTACCAAAGTATTGTCCTTGAAGAAACGTTTTAATTTTCCCTTGGCAATATTATCCAACATAGCTTCCGGTTTTCCTTCTTGACGCAATTGATCTTTAGCAATTTCGATTTCTTTATCAATCACGGATTGATCGACACCATCTTCGTTCAATGCCACGGGGTTCATAGCGGCAGCCTGCATGGCTACATCCTTAGCGACCACATCAGCACCATCAACAACAGCAGAAAGTCCAACCAAAGTAGCGATTTTGTTGCCTGCGTGAATGTATGATCCAACAAATGGAGCGCTCAATTTACTAAAGCTACCGATTTCTATTTTCTCACCGATTACACCCGTTTGTTCGGTTAATTTTTCCTGTACGCTCAATCCTTTAAAATCAGCGGCCAAAAATGCTTCCTTACTATCAAAGCCCAAGGCCAATTCGGCCAATTCGTTTGCCAATGTTACAAAACTGTCATTTTTAGCTACGAAGTCGGTCTCACAATTCAAGGAGATAGCAACACCTTCGGTATTTGAAGAATTTACTTTGGCAATAGCTGCACCTTCCGAAGATTCTCGGTCGGCTCTCTTTGCAGCAACTTTTTGTCCTTTCTTACGAAGAATTTCAATTGCTTTTTCGAAATCTCCATCTGCCTCGACCAATGCATTTTTACAATCCATCATTCCGGCACCAGTGGTCTTCCTTAGTTTATTTACTTCTGCGGCGGTAATTTTAGCCATTTTATTTCTCTTTTTTATGTCCTATTTTTAATATAGGGCAATCAATTAATTTATAATTCAAAAATAATTATCGGTAGCTTATTCTACGCCTCCTTTGACGCTATCTTGCCATTCTTTAAGCTCATCCCATTTTCCATTAGCGGCCATTTCTGCTTGTTTTGGCCAAGAAGTGGGGTCTAGGTGAGCCATTCTTGAACTTGCTTCGGTCAAAATTTCTTTGATATTTTCAGGTTCTGCTTTTGCCAATGAAGCATAAGAGTCAACACCGTTTTTTGTCAATGCTTCTGCTGCTTTCGGGCCAATACCTTCAATTTTTGTAAGATCATCTGCTTGTTCTTTCGCTTCGGTCTTAGCTTCCTCTTTTGGAGCCTCCTCTTTGGCAGCTTCTTCTACTTTAGCTTTTGGTTTTTCAGCTGGGGCAGCGGCCTTAACTTCTTCTTTTGGGGCCTCTTCTACTTTTGCTTTTGGTTCCTCGGCTGGAGCAGCGGCCTTTTTCTTGGCTTTTGGTTCAGCTGATTCTTTCCCTTCATTATCAGATTGCTTTTCAGACTTTCTTTCAGCTAGACCTTCTGCAATTGCATTGGTCACATCAGTCATAATAATGTCAATTGATTTTGATGCATCGTCATTTGAAGGAATGACATAATCCACATCTCTTGGATCTGAATTTGTATCGACCATTGCAAAAATTGGAATATTCAATTTTTGGGCCTCCTTGACCGCAATGTGCTCGCGCATTGTATCAACAATGAACAAGGCACCCGGCAAACGGGTCATCTCAGAAATAGAACCAAGGTTCTTTTCTAATTTGGCACGAAGACGATCGACCTGTAAACGTTCTTTTTTAGAAAGTGTATTGAAGGTTCCATCTTTTTTCATACGATCGATAGAAGCCATTTTCTTTACCGCTTTTCGAATCGTTACAAAGTTGGTCAACATTCCGCCAGGCCATCTTTCTGTGATGTAGGGCATGTTTACATTGGCCACTTTTTCGGCAACAATGTCTTTTGCTTGTTTCTTAGTAGCAACGAAAAGTATTTTTCGTCCAGATGCGGATATGCTTTTGAGGGCCTCGTTGGCCTCATCTAATTTAGCAACAGTTTTGTAAAGGTTGATAACGTGGATTCCGTTACGCTCCATGTAGATGTAGGGCGCCATGTTGGGATTCCACTTTCTGGTTAGGTGGCCGAAATGCACACCTGCTTCCAATAATTGTTTTACTTCGACTTTTGTAGCCATATTTAATTTTAGTTTACGTTCTTATGAATTAGCAATGCCGAAGTGGTATCCGCTTACGCGAAAGCCTTCGGCATTTAGATGCTAAACTAACGGGGCCTAAAGATAACAAGAGTTATGTTTGTGGTCTCCCGAAGCTTGCTCGATTTGCATCGAGATTGCTTTTTTAATTGTCCCTATTTAAAAAAGGACTTTCAATGAACTTGTTTTATACTGAACTCGTTTCAGTATTTGAGCAATATATAGGTAATATGCCGAAATGATTCGACAAATAAAATACTATCGTTTTGAGAACTGGAATTTTTTACGGGCTTTTTTCTGTCCGAATTTCTTACGTTCCACCATTCTTGGATCACGTGTCAAAAGACCTTCTGGCTTAAGTACCAATCTGTTTTCAGCATCAACTTCACACATCGCCCTTGATAAAGCAAGACGAATAGCCTCTGCTTGACCAGTAATTCCACCGCCATAAACATTGACATTCACATCATAAGTTTCCTCGTTGCTGGTCAAGGCAAAAGGTTGTTTTACTTTATACTGCAAAGTTGCAGTTGGGAAGTAATCATTGATGTCTCTTTGGTTTATCGTAATGCTTCCGTTTCCTTGAGAAACATAAACACGGGCCACAGCAGTTTTTCTTCTGCCGATTTTATGAATGGTTTCCATTACTTAAATTCTTTTAAATTGATTTCCGTTGGCTTCTGGGCTTCTTGGTTGTGCTCTGTACCTGCATATACTTTCAGGTTTCTAAAAAGATCTGCTCCCAATTTATTCTTTGGCAACATTCCTTTGATAGCTTTTTCAACTATGCGTCCCGGATTCTTCTCCAACAATTCTTTAACTGTGGTTGAACGTTGTCCACCTGGATAGCCAGTATACCTTAAGTAGGTTTTGTCATCCCACTTATTGCCGGACAAAACGATTTTTTCGGCATTGATAACAACTACATTATCGCCACAATCAACGTGCGGTGTAAAATTTGGCTTATGCTTTCCTCTAAGCAATTTTGCTACTTTAGAGGCCATACGGCCTAAAGTTTCTCCTTCTGCATTAACCAACAACCATTGTTTGTCAACGGTAGCCTTATTGGCCGAAACAGTTTTATAACTCAATGTGTCCACTACTGCTATTTTAAATGTTTAATACTCCAATCCCCATAAATGGGCTGCAAATGTACAACTATTAAGTTGAAATACAAATGGTTGTTTTTGATTATTTTTAGTTTTTTAAGAAGTATTTGGTTAATCCATTTTCTGAATCGTTACACTTTTAATTATATAAGGCTGGTCGAAGAATACGCTGCTCTGGTTTTTATGTTTCGTAATGATGGTACGAAAAAGAAACGCGGTTTTGTGGGCTACGCCCTCACATTGTAGTGAAAAAGTTAGAATGTTTTGGTCATCTGAAAAAATCACCGCATATTGCGTTTTATATTTAATTCGAAATTTAGGTGTTATGAAATACAGTGCATTGCTTCTTATGGTCTTTAGTATTTTTTTATTTTCCTGTTCATCGGATAAGGAAGATGAAACTATGGAAGAGGAAAATAACATAGTCGGTACATGGCAGGCGACGGAATTGAAAATCGATGATGGAACAGCAGGCGATGATGCGAAATTCGGAAAACAAATTCTTGATATACTGACAAGTAATGATTGTTATATCATAACATTTGCATTTAAAGAGGATAAAAGTGTGGTAGCGGAGAATTCAGTAAACTACCTTGAATTCAATGCCTCTTCCACAGGGCAATTGGTTCCGTGTCCTACTGAAAAAGATGCCGATACCGGTACGTACACATTTGAGAATAGTCTACTAACGATTGTCGATAGTGAGGGTGAGAAAATAGAGGTAACTGTCGTGGTCGATGGGGATATAATGACTTTAGATGCAGGGGATTTAGATGTTCCGAACTTCAATTCAGATGGAGAACTTGTCTTTGAAAGAATATAAGGTCGTTAAGTTGTTTTAACGCTTTACATCTACATTAGGTAGTACTTTCGTTCCTGTTCTGAAGTAATGACTTTGGTAATTATCCTAGGTTTAGCGTTTGTAAAATTTTGTTTTTACATTTTGCTCCTGCGAATGAATGGCAACCATATAAATGCCTGCTTCGAGCGTGGAAATAGGAATGTTCACTGCATTGTTTCTAATTTCCCAATGATAGGAAAGCAAAAGATTTCCATACATATCTGAAATCAGAATTTCTGCTTTTGCACTGTTTTTGAGTCCAAGAATATTTACCACATTGGTCGCTGGATTGGGGAAAACTTTGACTTTGGTCTGGGTTGTGCCAACCTTTTCTGAAGATGTCGTCTGTCTTGTATCACTTTGTGCATGGCAGTAAAAACTGCCCGCAAAAAGAACAAGTAGAAAAAGTATATTTTTCATAAGACAATGGGTTGATAGGGCGCAATACGCTGCTATAGGCCAAAATTAAGTCAGTTAGTGGGTTAATTGCAATTAAATGTTGTGAAACGAGCTTTTGAGTGGGTCAGTGGGCCATAAGCCAGTTGTCACCCAAACCGACCTCGACATCTAGAGGTACGGAAAGCTGGTAGGCATTTTCCATTTCTGATTTAATAAGCGTTTTCATTTCATCGAGTTCCGTTTTCGGCACATCGAATACCAATTCATCATGCACTTGTAAAAGCATTTTGGTCTTATATCCGCCTTGGGTCAGTTTTTTGTGAATATTGATCATGGCTATCTTAATGATATCGGCGGCACTACCTTGAATCGGTGCATTTACTGCGTTTCGTTCGGCGGCCCCTCGTACTACGGCATTTCGGGAGTTGATGTCTTTTAAATACCGGCGGCGCCCTAAAACAGTCTGTACATAGCCATTATCACGTGCAAAATCAACCAATTCGCTCATGTAATTACGTAGTTTCGGATACGTCTGGTAATAGGTATCGATCAATTCTTTGGCTTCTGAGCGTGAAAGATCGGTCTGGTTGCTCAATCCGAAAGCGGAAACGCCGTAAATTATTCCGAAGTTCACTGTTTTGGCATTGCTTCGTTGTTCACGGGTTACTTCTGAAATAGGCACATTAAAAACCTTTGCTGCTGTAGAGGCGTGAATATCTTCTCCGTTTTTAAATGCGTCGATCATTGTAGTTTCTTGGCTGAGGGCGGCAATGATGCGTAATTCTATCTGTGAATAATCGGCAGCTAAAAGGGTGTAATTCTCATTTCTTGGTATAAAAGCCTTTCGTACTTGACGGCCACGTTCGGTACGAATCGGGATATTTTGTAAATTCGGATTGTTGCTTGACAGTCTGCCGGTGGCAGCTACCGTTTGCATATAATCGGTATGTACCCGGCCTGTAGTTGGTTCTACTTGTTCGGGTAAAGCATCTACATAAGTGCTTTTTAATTTTGATAAACCGCGAAACTCAAGTACATCGCGAATAATTTGATGGTCTTTAGCCAAGTACGAGAGTACATCTTCGGCTGTGGAATATTGCCCTGTTTTGGTTTTTTTTGGTTTATCGACAAGCTTCATTTTGTCAAATAAAATTTCACCGAGTTGTTTTGGGGAGGCGATATTGAACTGTTCTCCAGCCGTTTCGTAGATTTGGATTTCCAAATTTTTAATGTCATTGTCCAAATCTTTGGCAAGGGATTGCAGAAAATCCTTATCGAGATTGATACCCTCCAATTCCATATCGGCAAGTACCCGTAGCAATGGTACTTCGATGTCTTTAAAAAGGGTTTCGGTATTGGCTTCAGTGAGTTCGGGTCTGAATTTTTGTGCCAATTGATAGGTGATATCGGCGTCTTCAACCGCATATTCGGTCTGTTGCTCCAACGGAACCTGTCGCATCGATAACTGGTTTTTTCCTTTTTTTCCGATAAGTTCAGTAATGGAAACAGGTGTGTAATTCAAGTAAGTTTCCGCCAATACATCCATATTATGCCGCATATCGGGATTGATCAAATAGTGGGCCAACATAGTATCGAATAAGGTGCCTTTGACTTCGATATCATATTTTTTCAGAACCTTAATGTCATATTTTAAGTTTTGCCCTATTTTTTCTATTTGTTCAGACTCAAAAAAGGGTCGTAATTCTTCGATTAGTTGCTGTGCTTCCTGAATGTTTTCTGGAAAAGCCACATAAAAGCCCTTTCCTGCTTCCCAAGAAAAAGCAATCCCAACCAATTGTGCCGTAATCGGATCAAGACCCGTGGTCTCGGTATCAAAGCATACTGAAGTTTGTTTCATCAGTTGCTGAATAAATAGTTTTAGGGCCATACCCGCGGCAACGCTTTGATACACGTGGGGTGTGGTTTTGATTGTTTTTCTTCCCGTATCGGATGTTATGGTTTTTGATGCACTTGCGCCATCTCCTCCAAATAAGGAAAACTGTCCGGCACCTGCAGTACTTTTATTGCTTGGTTTGGCTGTAGGTTTTGTTTCTGAGGATGTGTCATTGGCAGTGGTTTCTTCTGAAGCGAAGGTTTTAAGAAAATTATCCAACAACCTTCTGAATTCAAGCTCTTGGAAGATTTCCGTTACTTTTTCGACATCGGGAGCACACATTTCAAAGTCGGCTTCGTCAAATTCAACGGGTACATCGAGCATTATTTTGGCTAGTTCTTTGGACAGGATGCCAAGCTCTGCATTGGCCTCTATCTTTTCTTTCATTTTTCCCTTTAGTTCATGGGTGTTCGCGAGCAAACCTTCCATGCTTCCGTACGCGGCAAGGAATTTCTTGGCGGTTTTTTCTCCCACTCCGGGAAGTCCCGGGATATTGTCAACGGAGTCACCCATCATTCCTAGAAAATCGATGACCTGTTCAGGTCGCTCCACCTCGAATTTTTTCTGGACTTCAGGAATGCCCCAAGTTTCATAACCGCCACCGAACATTGGGCGATACATGAAAATATTCTCGCTAACCAATTGTGCGAAATCTTTGTCAGGGGTAACCATAAATGTTCGATAGCCTTGTTTTTCGGCTTTTTTGGATAAGGTTCCGATGATATCATCGGCTTCATACCCTTCTTTCACGATTACCGGAATGCACATGGCATTCAAGATTTTCTCGATATAAGGTATGGCTAATCGAATGCCTTCGGGGGTTTCATCACGATTGGCTTTGTAATCTTCGAACATTTCGACCCGTGAGACACTGCCGCCACGATCAAAACATACCGCTAAGTGGTCAGGGCGTTCACGTTTTATGACGTCCAGTAAAGAGTTCGTAAAGCCTAAAATAGCCGAGGTGTCCATGCCTTTTGAATTGATACGCGGATTTTTGATAAAAGCGTAGTATCCTCTAAAAATTAGGGCGTAGGCGTCAAGTAAAAAGAGTCTCTTTTGTTCTGGCATCGTATGTTTTTTCCTGAGTTAAAATGCAATTTTGATTATGGTATTATCCTTTCATGAAGGATCCCGCCGGGTGGTTGATCTGTCCTTCTTCGGTATATTGACTATAGGTAAATCCCGGATGAACGCAGTAACCTCCTGTTTCCCCTTTTTTGTTGATGGCTAGGAAACCTATCTGAAAATCATCGCGGTCTTTGTTTTTTTCCATGATGCGTCTTACGCCTTCTTTACAAGCTTCTTCGGGTGACTTACCCTGTCGCATAAGCTCAACGATTAGAAAACTGCCCACAGTGCGAACGACTTCTTCCCCGACACCGGTTGCCGTGGCGCCACCAATTTCGTTATCAATAAAGAGACCGGCGCCGATAATCGGGGAATCACCTACACGCCCTGCAAATTTGTAGGCCATTCCACTTGTTGTGCAAGCTCCGGCAATATCACCGTTCTTGTCGATCGCTAACATTCCTATGGTGTCATGGTTTTCGATATTAATAATCGTTTCGTATTTCGACGTCTTTTTCCATTCGAGCCATTGCTGTTTTGATTTTTCTGTAAGTAGGTCCTCTTTTTTAAAACCTTGCTCATATGCAAATTTTTCGGCTCCTTTGCCCGCTAGCATCACATGTGGGGTTTCTTCCATGACCTTGCGGGCCACCGAAACGGGATGAGCAATATTTTGCATGCAAAGTACGGCGCCGCAATTGCTGTCCTTATCCATAATGCATGCATCTAAAGTGACGTTACCGTCTCTGTCAGGGCGGCCGCCCTTTCCGACGGTTTGGTTGTCTACATTGGCTTCCTCGACCATGACACCTTGTTCTACGGCATCGAGCGAATTGCCGCCATCCTTAAGAACTTCCCAGGCCTTTGCCGTAGCATTGTGGAAATTCCACGTACATACAGCAACAGGTCTTATTATTTTTTCTTCAATTGTATCAGTTGCTAATTTCGTATTGCTTTCGTTACAGGAAGCGAGTAGGGGAGCGGAAATCAGGCCAGCTGCGCCTGTTGTGGAATTTTTTAAAAACTTTCTTCGTTTCATGAAAAAGGGATGCTTAATTTTAGGGTTTAAATATACTCAATATGATTGTAGAAGTATGTGCCAATTCGCTTGAATCTGCCTTGAATGCACAAAAATCGGGGGCCGATAGAATTGAGCTATGCTCTGAGTTAGGTGTGGGCGGAATCACACCCTCGTATGGCCTACTCAAAATGGCAAGACAGCATATCGCTATTCCCGTTCATGTTCTGATACGTCCGAGAAGTGGTGATTTCACCTATTCTGACATAGAATTTGAAGTCATGAAAAGAAATATCGAACTATGTGTTGAACTGGGTTTTGATGGTATTGTTTCTGGAGTCCTATTTGCGGATGGCACACTCGATGTAGAACGAACAAAAGAATTGTTGCGCATATCTGCCCCTTTAAAATTCACCTTTCATCGTGCTTTCGATTGGGTGAAAAACCCTTTAGAGACTTTAAGACAATTGGAAGGAATTGGAGTAGACACTATTTTAACATCAGGACAACAAAAATCGGCATTTGAAGGACTTGATTTATTGTCGGAACTACATCAAAGAACTTCAAAAACTACCATCATGCCAGGTTCGGGTATCAACCCGGACAACGTGCATCATTTTATTTCAGGGGGCTTTAGGGCCGTACATCTTTCAGGCAGCAAATTTGAAAAGCGAATCGACACTACTCCAAAGGTATCAATGAATTCACCATCGTTCTTAAAAGACGATGCCATTGCGATTACAGATGGTTCAATTATTGGTCGTGTAGTCGATTCCGTTATAACTAATAGTAATTAGATCGTGAAATGGCCGACTAATGAAATATATTTGTAAAAAGTAATATGTTACGTTGGTTTG
Source organism: Kriegella aquimaris (assembly GCF_900103215.1). Taxonomy (GTDB): domain Bacteria; phylum Bacteroidota; class Bacteroidia; order Flavobacteriales; family Flavobacteriaceae; genus Kriegella; species Kriegella aquimaris. The sequence goes on along the minus strand of NZ_FNGV01000016.1, from coordinate 11,767 downwards.
TTTTTGTTCTTGTTTATGGTATACTAAGTTTTTATGTGCTTCAAGCCTTAAGAACTGTCACGAGATACCAATGGGTCTATTATTTGGCAGCAGCGGTTTCGTTATTGGTGCTTTGTAATTTTATCTATCAATTTGCCTTTGGCGATACACCAGGTCGGGTATTGAGTCGGCCGAAAAGTTATGCTTTTGGCTTTTTACTCGCCTTTTTGGCTTTCGAGCTTATTGCGATTGTCTTCCTTTTTTCTGAAGACCTTTTTCGCGTGGTTAGTGGAGCCTATTATAAAATTTCTGGTTCATCGGATGCTTTTACCCTCCCGGCAAGAAGAAGGTTTCTCAGCCTTATCGGTCTTGGTCTTGCGACCATTCCCTTTGGTGCGTTGCTTTATGGAATGTATAAAGGTAAATACAACTACAAGGTTTTGAAATACAGTTTAGAATTCGATGATTTACCCGATGCCTTCGATGGGTATCAGATTACACAAATATCCGATGTTCATAGCGGTAGTTTCGACAATAGAAAGGAAATAGAATATGCCGTGGACCTGGTCAACCAACAAAATAGCGATGTCATATTTTTTACTGGTGACTTGGTCAATAATAAGACAGAGGAGATGCAGCCTTGGGCCTCCCTTTTTTCTACGTTGGAGGCTAAAGATGGTGTGTTTTCTATTTTAGGAAATCATGATTACGGAGATTATGTAGATTGGGAATCCGAAGAAATAAAATTCCAAAACCTTGAAGATTTAAAATTACTTCAAAAGAATATGGGATTTGATTTGTTGTTGAACGAAAGCCGTTACCTTGAGAAAGGGAAAGATAAAATTGCACTTGTCGGTGTTGAAAATTGGGGGAGGGGCGGATTTAAAAAAGCCGGCGATTTGAAAAAGGCCAGTGCCACAATTGCTGAAAACGATTTTAAAATACTATTGAGTCACGACCCATCACATTGGGAAGACATAGTGATTCATGACGATTATCACTATCACTTAACGCTCAGTGGCCATACCCATGGCATGCAATTCGGTATCGAAATTCCTGGATGGGTAAAATGGAGCCCTGTTAAATGGCGCTATAAATATTGGGCAGGTATTTATGAGGAAATGGGACAATATATTAATGTCAATCGAGGATTCGGCTTTTTGGGCTACCCAGGAAGGGTTGGTATTTGGCCTGAAATCACCGTAATAACCCTAAGAAAAAAGGCCTTAACGTAAGCCGTCACATTTTATAATTTTTTACAATTGTGGGTGGCTTACTTGTTTTTTGACAATTTTTACTACATTTGGCGCATAACCCAAAGCTATACATATGTCTAAATTTGGTGAACTTATAGAAGGAAGCATTCCGGTGCTGTTGGACTTTTATGCTGAATGGAACGAACAATCGACCTCAATGCACGCCGTTTTACGCGATGTAGCAGCGGCTCTTGGTGATAAGGGCAAGGTTATCAAAATAGACGTAGATAAGAACCAAGAACTTTCCCAAGCGTTACGGGTCAAAGGGTTGCCTACGCTCATGATCTACAAAAAAGGAGAAATGGTCTGGCGCCAAAGTGGCGAACAAGATGCCAATACCCTTATTGGAATACTAAACGAATACGTTTAAAAATATTCTAAATCGCTTTGCTTGTAGCATCTGCAACCAAGGCTTTAGGTCTGAAGTTATTGCAAGCAGAACGAAGTATACTTTCTATTTTACGTTTCAGAGCACTGCACCAGATTTTTTCACTTCGCTCTTGAAGACAATTCTTTTAATTCCCTTCCGGTACTGAACCACTCTCCAATAACTCTCCTTCAGTCGATGTAGCATCGATGGCCGAAGTATCAGAAATAGGTAAGGTGTCGACCATATCCGGATTGCTTACCGGTGCCTGTGGCGGAGGTATATCGTCCATCAACTCATCTTTGTAAAAATGACTGAACTTGTCGATATACTCATTGAAAATCAAAGTTTCCTTTTCGGCAATCTCGCGGTCATTATTGGTGATAAGAATGTCGATGTTTCTGCGATACCCCTGCATGTCGGCTATAATATCATCAATACGGTCGTATTGTTGGTCTAACGTCACGCTGGCATAATACTCGAGCCGCTCTTGGTACTTGTTTTTTAATTTTTCAAAAAGCTCGCGGCCTTTGGTTGACTCACCTACCTTGTAATAACCATCAACAAAAGGTTCTACGAAAGTATAGTAGCCGTAATAATCGACTGGCATATTAGTCATCGCAATTTCGATAACGTCTTTGGCTTTGTCGATTTTGTTCTCTTCAATCAATTTCTCCATCAATCGTGCAAGATTGCTACGTAATGAAAGTCCTTGAATTCTAGTCTGTGGATCGTGGTAAATATCCGGACTTCCCGAATTGCCCCAATCCCATTTCTTTACGATGCCGTACATGAGTTCGGTATCGATACGGCCCATTTCAAACGAACTTCTCCGCTCGGTCTTTATAGGGACCAGCTTATAGGCCAGTCCGTCTAGTTGCAGATAGTCTTTCATCCAAATGTACTCAGCGTCGTCAAAACTTCCACCCGAGAAATACAAAGGTCTTTTCCAATCATTGTTGGCCAAAATATCCAACATCATCATGCTCTTTTTTGTAATCGCACTTTGTGGTAGGTCGATATCGATATAATCTACGATTAGGGCTGAATCTTTTTCTTTGACCAAACCACTTTCAAGAACGTTTTTCTTGTTGACGGGAACCCTGATTTTATTTGTGGGGTAAAATACTATGTTCTGGCTATTTTCAGAATATTCTGATAAATCGGCGCCTTGTTGCTGCAGTATATGCTTCAATTTGGTCTGTGGTTTATCGCTATCTATCCAATCGATAAAATCTTGTAATAACCATCTATTTTCTGTAATTCCTTGAAAATAAAGCACGTCTCGAGATCCCCATCGATATTTGTCATGGCTTATCTGTGAGGGTATTGCTTCACTCTCGTAGGCTTTTCGTTTCATCTGATCGATATACCAGTCCGTTTCAAAAAGACTAGTACAAACGACGCGCACATCGGTACGATGGCCTTCTATTTCTTGGGCATACCATAACGGGAAAGTGTCATTATCACCAATGGTGAACAATATGGCACCCACATCTTCTTGGCAAGAATCTAAATACGATTTCGCCGAAGCCCGCGCTGTATAGCGACCTGAGCGATCATGATCGTCCCAATTCTGAAAAGCCATTACCGTAGGAACCGCCAAAAGGCATATAATGGTTACCAAAGGCGCCAGTATTTTAGGGGTAAGCCATTTTTTGAATTCGTCAAAAAGGCCATAAACCCCGATTCCTATCCATAGCGCAAATATATAAAATGAACCCACTAGTGAATAATCTCGTTCCCTAGGCTGAAAAATGGATGGATTGGTATAAAATTGTATGGCAAGGCCAGTAAATAAAAAGAAAATCAAAAGCACCCAAAACTGCTTGGGGTTTTTTGAAATTTGAAAGATAAGGCCGATGATACCGAGTATAAGCGGAAGAAAGAAATAGGTGTTCCGCGCCTTGTTGTCGGCTATATCACTGGGTAAATTATCTTGGCTGCCCAAGCGCCAACTGTCTATAAAACCGATGCCGCTGAGCCAGTTTCCGTTTTCATCATATCTTCCTTGAACATCATTTGTTTTTCCTGTAAAATTCCACATGAAATAGCGCCAATACATATATCCGAATTGAAATTCGACCATATACTGAATATTCTGCCAAACCGATGGTGGCTGAACTTCTAAATACTCATTGAATCGTCTCAAAAAGCTGATATACTGCTCGGCATCTATTTCTCCGTTGGCATAGCCGGTTTTTACTTGATTGACCGCTTTGCGGAGCTCTTCGTTCGATTGTTTCATCTTAAATTCGAGCGGACCAAAATAGCGCATGTAGTTTTCTGCATTTTGACTGCTCCACATACGTGGTAGTATGCCTACATGCTTGGGGTTCGGACCTTGAAGGGCATTTTTATAATAATTTACGATGACGTATTTTCCCAATTCTTCGTCTTTCTCGTACTTGGGCTTCTCATCTTTGTCTTCCCCTGCGGGCGCGAACATATCTGAATAGTAGGTGCCATAAATGGGGCTATCGACACCAGGATATTGTTCCCGATTGTAATACGCTAAAAGGGCCCGAGCATCAGCAGGATTGTTCTCGTTGATTACTACTTGGGCATTGGCGCGTATTGGTAGCAATATCCATGAAGAAAAACCAAGGAACAAGAACATTAAACAAAGCACAATAGTATTTGCCGTTTTATAATTGTTCTTACGGGTATAGGACAGACCAAAATAAAATGCACCAATAAAAATGAGCCCCATAATAATGCTGCCTGAATTGAAAGGCAGCCCAATATTGTTGATAAAGAAGACTTCGGCCCAACCGAAGAGTTCCAAGACATAGGTCAGCGAAAATTTATAGACCAACATAAGTACCGCGATAACGGCAATATTGGCCAAAAGAAAGTTTTTGACGGTGGTGGTCTTGTATTTTTTGAAAAAATATAACAGCCCTATTGAAGGAATGGCCAAGAAACCCATAAACTGGATACCAAAGGTCAGGCCTACGACAAAAGAAATAAGAACGAGCCAGCGATTTCCTCTGGGGTCATCTAAGTCATCTGTCCATTTAAGCCCAAGCCATAGCAGTAATGCCATAATAAAACTGGCTGTAGCATACACTTCGGTCTCTACTGCGTTGAACCAGAAACTATCGGAATAGGTAAAGGCTAAAGCGCCGACAAGGCCACTACCCAAAACGGCAATTGCTTTGCTATTGGTCAAAGCCCCTTCGGCGGCAATAAGTTTCCGCACAAGGTTGGTGATGGTCCAAAACATACAAAGTATGGTAAAGGCGCTTGAAACACCCGAGACATAGTTTACCATTCGCGCAATCTGATCAGGTTCTAACGCGAACATGGCAAAAAAAGCACCGATCATCTGTAATAGAGGGGCTCCCGGTGGATGACCTACCTGCAATTTCGCAGAAGTTGCGATATATTCTCCCGCATCCCAGAAACTACTTGTGGGCTCAACGGTAATGGTGTACGTAATAAGGGCTATAAAAAAAACAGACCATCCCAAGATGGTATCCCATTTCTCGAAGTTTTTTGAAAACATGCGATCGAAATTTTACCGATGCGGCGAATTTAGTAATTTAAATACATATGGGACAGCATTTTTGATAAACCTTTAACAGGTTTTCTCAACCCATAAGGTGGTAATCATGGGTGTGAGATTCACCCGAAGTAGGTGTCTAGATTAGGAAATGTGAGCGCTAAAGTTGATTTCATAAAAAGATAAATCAGTTATTGTGCTTAAAAATGTTTGTGCAAACCAAACTTTGTTTTAAATTTGCACGCTCAAAATGCTGAACTCGTTTCAGTATGAGATGTGGTAATGGCCTATGGTGTAATTGGCAACACAGCTGGTTTTGGTCCAGTCGTTCTAGGTTCGAGTCCTAGTAGGCCAACTCGGAAAGCCCTTGATTTCATTGAAGTCAGGGGCTTTTTAAATTATTGGGTACAACATAGGTGCAACAAATGAGGATTAAACAACGTATCGTATTTGGCTAATCTTAAAAGCCTTGAATTTTAAGTTGTCCTATTTTTAGGGAAGGCTTCATTTTTAGGGAAGGCTACACTTCTACTAATTCATCACATTTTTTTCTAGCCTCTAAACCAAGTTCCGTATAAACCCTATGAACTTGTATTTGATTACTTTTTTTATACTCAAGATTGCGCAATAAGGTATCCATAATTAAATCATTTATGTGATACTCATGTTTAATCCACTTTTTCATATTCATTATACTTTATTTCTTTTCCCTTTCGTCGCAAACTATACATACTAAATATGTGTGGTTTTTCCGTTTAGGAAATTTGCCACAATGGATTATAGCATGTATTCTTAGACATCGTTATTTTTCAATTTTTGACTTTATCTTTTTTTATTTGAACTAACAAGTCATGAATCCATAAACTGCCTGATCCAATGCCCAAAGGATAGCTTTAATTATGTATCCCTATTAAATTACCAGAATTGGCATCAATAATAGGAGCTCCAGATGAACCTCCAGCTGTGGTATGTGGCATATATACTTGTCTCGTAATTGTAGCTTCTTCAAAATTTGGAACTTTCGAGTCAATCCCTGCAATTCGCATAATTAATAAAGAAGGCTGCCTGCCATAAAGAGAAGCATATGAAAGTGCATATTTATTAGAAAGATCCCAATCAGGCAATTTATTCGATTTATCGTAATCAGTAGGAATTTTTGGTAAATCATCTATGAAATTCTCTTGGACAACATTTTTTATAGGGTTAATTTCTGATCCATGATTTTGATCGTTAATTAGTTCAATCAATTCTTGTGATAATTCCACAACAGCAATTCCACCAGTTTTTTGACGGCTTAAATAAAGAAGTTTGTTAAGTTTAAAATTTTGTTTTGAAATACTTCTAACACTCGGAAAGGAAATTGAATACTTTTTTAAATTATCATCTACATTCGCTTCATCAGGTTTAGAGTATAGATAGCCTAATACATAATTTACTGTTACGAGAACAGGCTCCTCTGACCAATTAGGGTGTAATGCGTTACCATTAATAATGAAACCTGTTCCCATACTGTTATCTTCACTCGTAACAAGAACTACCGAGTTTTGATTTTTATAGGCTATTGAAAACCATAAAGAATCTAATTCAACCGAACTCCGATCTTTATATGTTACGCCAATTCGTAATTGTCTCTTTTGCGTAAGATTTTCAATGTTCCTATTCAGTTTTTCATTTGCTAGTAAAGATTGCTGCCATTGCCAAAAGCCAAACAGGGCCAATGCGGTCATTGTAACTGCAACTATAGAGATAGTAATTAATGATTTTCGTTGTTTGTATTTTTCAATTAGTTTGGCATTTTCATAAGCGGATGTACTTTTGGTAATAAAATCAGCCTGAGTATCCGTTAGATCTGGTGCAGAATAAGATCCACTCGTTCTCCAAATTCTGGCATTTTCTAGCTCTTGGCCACGAAGTAACAATTCATCAGGTTTATTTTTTTGAAGCCAATTCTTAGCTAATATATTTAATCGAGTATGTTCGCGAACCCATTCTATGTCAATTTTAATGGTTATAGAAAGATTTTTAAGTGCTTCTCCAAAACTTTTGTTTGTAAAAAAGCAATAGTTCAATTTGGAAATAAAAGTTGGTATCTTAATATTTTTAATTTCGGTAAATACTATTGGGATAATTCTCTTATTTAATTTCAATGCCTCCTGAAGTTCCCAAATAACATGGCTAGATTTTACACTTTCAGATGAAATTATAAGTATGACTATATCTACGGAATGAATTATATTTTTTAGTCTTTTTTGCCACTCCTCACCAAAAACAATGTCTTCCTTATCTATTAAAATACTGAACCCACATGCCTCGAGTCCAGCAGTTAACTCATTTATGAAAAGAGAATCTTCTCGCGAGTATGAAATAAATATTTTTAAGGTATTTGATTCCATTCTTAGATATTAGTGAAACTCTATATTGGAGTAAATACTAACTATAAGTTTTAACTTGTGATTAATTGTATTGTTCCTTAAAACAGATAGTTTACACAAGTTATAGATTAGAATTTACACTAATTTAGTTTCTAACCTTACTGATTGTTCTTTAGTTCTTGATTCATTTTCATTAAAGTATCCTAAAAATACATTTCTATTATAGACTCTCCAAATACCGTTTCCCATTTCCATAGCATCGATATATTTTCCCTCTAAAGATGCCGACAAGTATACCCCATTATAGGCCCACCATCTTACAAATCCATTCTTAGTTACTTTTAAAGCCTTCATTTTAGGGTCATAATCAAAGTGGGGTTTTTTTCTGGGAATAATCTTATAGAAAAATCATTTATAGAGGCAAGAGTTTGTGAAAGATACCGCCAGTAATATACGCGGAACTTAATTCTTTTGGGGCTAGCCTCAAAAGAATTAAAAACAATAACTTTAATGAAGTTTTAGAAAACTAAGGAGTTCTAACTAGGGTAAGCTTACATGTCATTTTATTTATTCAATTTGCAACTAATGGTTTAGCCATGAACAGTTCGCGAGCAACCCAGCGTTTACTTTCCGCCAAGCCCTTAGCAAAAGCTTTTGATTCTGATTTGCTTTTTTTGTCTTAAGCAAAATCCTAAAGATTTTGCGACCTCATAAATATACAGGACCTCGGCGTATTAGGCCAAACCTCACATTTATTATAAGCATTGTTTTCATTAGTTTTTAATTTTAACATTTCAAATGTAAGCTTGTTTCGTTTATTTCGTTTAATATTGTAAAGAAGAAAACTCATAAACCAAATGGAAACTTACAATAACGTTAATAAAGCCTCAAAAGAGGAGCAAAAGGTTGCGATTCAATCTTATGATGCTCTTTCGTCTGTGATTAAGGAATTAAAGTCTAATAATCCTGAAATTGAGATAGATGAGACCCAGGAAAGAATTAAAATTCCATTAAGCGCATTGAAACTTTTAGGAGAGATTTTAGAAGCAATGGGTAAAGGTAAACCATTTTCTTTGGTGCCAATTGCAACAGAAGTTACGACGCAAAAGGCAGCTGAAATTTTAGGTTGTTCTAGACCTCATTTTGTTAAACTTTTAGAAGAAGGAAAAATCGATTTTACTAAAGTTGGAAAACATCGTAGAGTTAAGTTTGAAGATGTAATGAAACATAAGAGGAAAATGAAAGAAGCTCAGAAAAAGCATATTATTGAAATTATGCAGTCTGACGAAGAAATCGGACTGTATGATACATAGTGTTCGCTTTATTTGTGTCTTAGATACAAATGTTATTTATCCGATTGAGATAAGAGATTTACTTTTTTGGTTTGCTCATTATGATTTATATACTCCTAAATGGAGTGAACATATTTTTGCTGAATGGGCGGATGTTATGAAAAGAAAAGGAGTTTCAGAAGAAGAAATTTCAAAACGTATGACAAGAGCAAATTTGGCATTTCCAGATGCTTTTGTACCTAACTATTCAGGGTTGATTTCTGGATTGAAATTGCCTGACCCAAATGATTGTCATGTGCTGGCCGCAGCAATTAAGACCAATGCTAACGTAATTGTCACAAACAATATTAAAGATTTTCCGAAAGAGTATTTATCATCTTTTGGCCTTTCAGCTAAGACTGCAGATGATTTCTTAACTGACATTATTGACTTAAATCCTGAAGAAGCTGTAAAAGCGTTTAAAGAAATGGTGTTGTATCGCCGGAATCCTGATTTAGATGAGTATGAAGTTTTAGATATACTTAGAAATAGAGGATTAAAAGATTCTGCTGACTTCTTGCATTCGCAACTTTGAGTAAAATTAATGGCAACGTTTTACCTATGAACAGTACGGGAGCAAATTGGCGTTTGCATTCCGCCACGCAAATAGCGAAATCTTTTGGTTTTGTTTTTTCTTTTCCTTGCCAAAGCAAAGCCAGAAGATTTTGCGTAAGTCGCGAGTATCCCTAATCCATTAAATTAAGGCCTTGATGCCCTTTTTGCTATAGCCCTCGTGAACATATGTTATTTATAGGGTTTTGACAAGCACATAATCTTTTTCAAAATCCACAACTTCTAATGAACTTTTGGCTCTACAGTTCCCCAATTTGTATTGAACTTCCGGTCGTCCAAAGTCCTTGTTTTCTCGCTTGAAACAATTAGTTTTTTTTATAACAACATACACTCTCCCACTTTTCAAGTTGTCTTCGCTAGTCTCGAAGCCTAAATTAAAAGGAATTGTTTTAGAATGTGCAAAATCGTTACCGTAATCTGCATAGTTCCCTAAATATGAACCATAATCTTTCCAGCGTCTAAATTCGTAGCGAAGAGTTCCCAGCAATAATAATTTGCCATCGAAATATTGATAAGCCAAAATTGGTGGTAATTCTGGATTTTTAGATTCGGAAGAAATCGAAAGTCTTACTAAAACGTGCTTATTTCCTCTCGTTGCATCACGTAATGAATACTCCCGTCCGTGGTCGTCAAATGACCATCGCTTACCTGTCCAGACTTTCTCAAACCTTAAAGAAAGATCTCCAAACTTTACAGTAGTTGATGGTTTTAATATTTTAAATCCAAGTGCTTTTTTTCTCTCCACTTCAGCTCTTTGTTTTTCGGCCTCTATTTTTCTATTTTCAGTTGCTTTGTCCAATCCTGCAAGTTCTTTAGATGCAGTCTTGAAATAATCTGTGTCAGGGTACTTTGATTGGATTTCTTCGTACTCATTTCTTGCTCCTGAAAAATTTCCGTCCGCAAATAGTTTTTTGGCAGTTAGAATTCTTTGGTCAGGTGTGTTTAGAACATCTGCTAATTCTGTTGAGCAGTTTGTCAATTCCTGTTTTGTTTTTTCTAGTTCGGCTTTGGTTTTCTCTAAGTCTGTTTTCAGTTGTCCGTCCGAACAACCAAGTGTTGCAAAAAAGGCAATAGGAAGAAGTTTGGTTGAAAGTTTCATTCTTGGTTGGTGGTTCTATAATGTATGCTAAATTGTAAATAGTCACTAGTGACTATATTTCTATTTTGTCCAGACCACTAATCTAAGGGATTTTTGATGTTCTCAAAAGTATTTATTGCCACATGGGTGTATATTTCTGTTGTTTGCTAGAGCCATTGCCCAAAAGACCCTGAAACCTTCTTAGCTCGACCCCGCTTACCAACAGGTGCGTGGCAAAGCTATGGTGCAGTACGTGCGGGGTAAAGGTCTGCGCGACCCTTGCCTTTTCTGCCGCCGTGCCTTCACGTTCTTAAGGACACTTTGCGGGCTGTACTTTCGGCCCCCGCGTCCCTCGAACGGATATTCCCGTGGTCTCCCTTCCCGATAATAGGTACGCAGGTCTTTCATTGCCGTACGCGATAAAAGGGTAAACCTGTCCTTGTTGCCCTTTGAGCCCTTCACTCGTACCAACATCCGCTCAAAAGCCCAAGCGGCATAAAATCGTTTGCCCCTTCCTTGTCCAAACAAATATGGATTTTATCTGATATTGTGTAAAAATTTTCTGGGCATTATAGCCCTTGACGTAGCATGTCGTTGCGTTGTTGTATTGACTTGATACATATGCGCATATATACATATTCATATATGCAAATATATTTTTGGCCGAGTTTATTTAAATATATGCCCCAAGCCCCTGCGGAAGTCATGCAATCCTTCCACTGCGATCCTCCCCATACGGACACGCTTCGCCGGTCCTAAGGGCGCGTCTTTCCGTTCCGGTTCTGCACGACCCCCTAGGTGCCGCGCAAAAGAACAAGCGGCGAAAAGACCGCTTGCACTTTTCTCTCCCTGACCACAAAAAAACTGGGAAATTTCCATATTTCCCTAATTTTTCAACACCATATCAGGCCGGATAAATTTCGTATCTGTACCCATATAATTCGATATGGTCCGATATGATATTACGACATAAAATATTGATTATGAGATTATTATAATTCAATTTGATTGTATATATTTATCCACGAAGGTGGATAGCAAGTGATGTTTCGCGCATCGCAAAACCGCCTACTTCTGACGAAGTGAAACCGATTAAAATCGAGTAAAAATAGGCAATGAACAAAGGCGGCAGAAAACGATTGGGGGACAAGAAAAGGATGCATGCCATAACGCTCCGGTTCAATGGTACGGAACTGGAAAAGGTGAAGACCATCCTGCAATCCTATAACCTTGATTTCAAGAAAAGGGGAACGGTCGGCCCTTTCCTAAGAAAGCTTATCCTGGACAGGGAAACGATAATGGA
>NZ_FNGV01000017.1 GCF_900103215.1 Kriegella aquimaris | reverse complement strand
TCCGTCGTTGTCGCTGTCCAAAGGATCGGTCAAGGGATCGTCGTCACCATCAAGGTTCGGGTCCTCGGTACTATCCAATAGGCCGTCGTTGTCGTCATCAAGATCGGTAACATCGGGCACACCGTCACCATCGGTATCGGTAGGGTCTAAGTAGTCGGGAGTACCGTCACCGTCGGTATCATCATTGGTCGGGTCTCCATCGTTATCGGCATCCTCGTTCGGGGTATCGATACCGTCGCCGTCATCGTCCAAATCACGATAGTTCACATCTTCTGTACCATCGGTATCGGGTAAATCCGTGGCCGGAACGTTAATCTCGTCGTTAACATCGAAACCGTCGTTAACATCACCACCCTCATATCCATTATCAAGTCCGTCGCCATCGGTATCCGTTCCAGTATAGGCTTGATTGGGTAATCCATCAAAATTGAAATCATTGCCTTCATTGTTGTCAGGTACAAGGTCATTGTCGCTATCTGCATCAACAAAATCAGGTTCATCGGTTCCATCCGTATTGACTACAGTCAATCCATCGTTACCGCCACCCTCATAAGCGTTGTCCAATCCATCACCATCATCATCTGCTTCGGCGGGCGGAATGTAACCCGCAGTAGTTTGAGCCTCCACATTATCGGGTATTCCGTCGTTATCAGAATCAATATCCCTAAAATCAGGTTTTGTATCGCTATCGCTATTTGTTGGTTCGATACCGGTATCTCCATAAATATTATCCAAACCATCACGATCGGGATCATTACCTGTAGGGGCTACATATCCATCAAAAGGCTGACTCTCTATATTATCAAGAATACCATCGTTATCGGTATCAATATCTCTGTAATCAGGCAGTTTATCCCCATCTGTATCAATAGGAGTCAGACCATTTTCATAGGAATCATCAATATCGTTATCATTCTTATCTCCGCTGGGTGGAATAAAGCTTTCTGAGGTCTGTGCTTCTACCTTATCCTTTATACCATCACCGTCTGAATCAAAATCACGAAAATCAGGATATGCATCACTATCGGAATTTATGGGATTGATACCAAAACCATAGGAACCTTCATAGGCATCATCTAAACCATTATTATTATCATCAATGCCTGAAGGTGGAATAAACCCAATAAAAGATTGGGCCTCAATATTATCTCTTATACCATCGATATCAGAATCTATATCTAAATAATCAGGAATGGAACCGTAGTCAGAGTTTATAGGGGTTATGCCAAAGCCGAATGAACCTTCATAAGCATCATCCAGACCGTTATTATTAGCATCATTACCTGAAGGAGCAACATATCTACTAGTTCGCTGACTTTCATAATTGTCTAAAATACCATCGTTATCGGAATCTATATCTTGATAATTAGGTATACCATCACCATCTGAATCCGTTGGATTTGTAGTATGGTCATTATCTCCATCTAAGTTCGAATCTTCGACCTTATCTAATATGCCATCATCGTCATCGTCAATATCTACATTGGCTAAAACTTCAACGTCATCATCGACCAATACATTCTTTTCCGAAAAAGCGTTATTAGCCCTTGTCCAAGGGATCACTAAGAAAACCAATGCAATAAATAAAAGGGCTCTAAACGAGAAATAAAGAACTCTTTTTTTTGGTAAAATTTGAGACGTAATAATTTCCATAAGCGATAGTAATTTTAATTTACCACACCATGGCTGTAGGAATTTTATTCAGTAAGATTGGGAGCAATCACATACAAAGCGCAATATATATTTAAAAATTCAATCATCAAATTGTAATAAACCTGAAATTGTTCATTATCCACCAAACACCTTATTATTCGTTAAAGCGTGGGAATTTTACATTGCACACCATCTAAATACGCACAAATCTTGCTAAAAGTTTATAACGTTATCTAAAAATCGAGTAAATCGGTATTTAATCGAAAATGAACTCTTCGAATGTCACCTTTCATAAATTGATATGTAAGAAAAAATCAAGCTTGTTCGTTGTGCTTCGAATGGCCAAATATGACGGTAATCCACATATTTTAGATTACTTTTGCCCAAAATTTCTTCATGAGTTTCAAAGACCAAATTCAAAGACGCCGGACTTTCGGTATAATCTCCCACCCCGATGCGGGAAAAACGACACTTACCGAGAAATTACTTTTGTTCGGAGGAGCGATACAAGAGGCGGGTGCCGTCAAGAATAATAAAATAAAAAAAACAGCCACCAGTGATTTTATGGAAATAGAGCGACAACGCGGTATTTCTGTTGCCACATCAGTTTTGGCCTTTTTATATAAGGATAAAAAAATAAATATTCTAGATACCCCGGGTCACAAAGACTTTGCTGAGGATACTTTTAGAACACTCACCGCAGTGGATAGCGTTATTGTCGTAATTGATGTCGCCAAGGGTGTAGAAGAGCAAACCGAGAAACTTGTACAAGTCTGTAGAATGCGAAATATTCCCATTATTGTTTTCATAAACAAACTCGACCGGGAAGGTAAGGATGCTTTTGACCTTTTGGATGAAGTTGAACAGAAGCTGGGGCTCGCAGTAACACCCTTGAGTTTCCCCATAGGAATGGGTTATGACTTTAAAGGCATATATAATATTTACGAAAAAAATATCAACCTATTCAGTGGAGACAATAAAAAAAATATAGAGGATACCATTGCCTTCGATGACCTGAACAATGCCGAACTAGAAAATATAATAGGTAACAAGGCTGCGGAAGAATTACGGGAAAATTTAGAACTGGTGCAGGGCGTATACCCTGCGTTTGATAAAGAAAGTTATTTAAAGGGAACCCAACAACCCGTATTTTTCGGATCGGCCCTTAACAATTTTGGGGTTAGGGAACTATTGGATTGCTTTATAGAAATTGCCCCTGCTCCCAGACCTAAAAAATCGGAAGAACGATTAGTGGTGGCCGATGAAGAAGAAATGACCGGTTTTGTTTTTAAAATACATGCGAATATGGACCCTAAGCACCGTGATCGACTGGCATTCGTCAAAATTGTATCGGGTACTTTTGAACGTAACAAACCCTATTTACATGTTCGGCAAAACAAAAAACTGAAGTTTTCGAGTCCTAATGCGTTTTTTGCCGAGAAAAAGGAAATTGTAGACATTTCGTATCCCGGGGATATTGTAGGCTTACACGATACAGGCAATTTTAAAATAGGTGACACGCTAACTGAAGGAGAAATATTACATTATAAAGGTATTCCAAGTTTTTCGCCCGAACACTTCAGATATATCAACAATGCAGACCCCATGAAGTCTAAGCAACTCTTTAAGGGAATTGATCAATTGATGGACGAAGGTGTGGCTCAATTGTTCACTCTGGAAATCAACGGAAGAAAGGTGATCGGTACTGTAGGAGCACTACAATTCGAAGTTATCCAATACCGTCTAGAACATGAATACGGTGCCAAATGTACTTATGAAAACTTTCCGGTACACAAAGCCTGTTGGGTAGAACCTGAAGACCCTAAAAATGAGGAATTCAAAGAATTCAAAAGAGTAAAGCAAAAGTTTTTGGCTAAAGATAAAAGGGGACAATTGGTATTTTTAGCAGATTCCCAGTTTTCTTTACAAATGACACAACAGAAATACCCTTCTGTAAAATTGCATTTCGTTTCTGAATTTGACTAAAAAAAAGACCTGTCAGGTTTTATAGAACCTGACAGGTCTTTTTAGCTTTTATCGGGCTACTGTTACTACTTTACTAGGCGCTTGGTGTTTTTCAAGCTTCGCCAGTAGGTCCGAAATTAATAGGTATGGGCGTTTGTTCATAATCTTTGATTACCCCATGTGCCTTTTCAAAACGATTAACATTATCGTTTAGTGCCTTGAGAAATTTCTTGGCATGCTGCGGCGTAAGCACGATTCTGCTCTTCACCTTGGCTTTTGGCGCCCCTGGCATCATACTGATAAAATCGACAACAAATTCTGAAACCGAGTGGTTGATTATAGCCAAGTTGGAATATATTCCTTCAGCTGTTTTCTCATCCAATTCGATGTTGATTTGCTTTTGTTCTTGTTTGTGATCGCTCATATTAAAAAAAATAACCCCCGACACTTTTATGAGTCGAGGGTTTTGGTTTTAAAATTTCAAGGCTTCCTTGCGGGCCATTATTTCATCATATTCCTCTTTCGAGCCTACAATGATATTCTCGTAATCTCGCATTCCGGTACCAGCGGGTATTTTGTGCCCGACGATAACGTTCTCCTTCAAGCCTTCCAATGTATCTATTTTTCCGCTTACGGCGGCCTCGTTCAACACTTTGGTAGTTTCTTGGAAAGAAGCTGCAGAAATAAATGATTTGGTCTGCAACGACGCTCGCGTTATTCCTTGAAGTATCGGAGTTGCTGTAGCTGCAATTGCATCTTTAGCCTCTACCAATGCCTTATCGGAACGCTTCAAAATAGAGTTTTCATCTCGAAGCTCTCGCGCCGTAATTATCTGACCTGCTTTAAGGTTTTCAGAATCTCCTTTTTCAACAACCACTTTCTTACCGTAGATTCCATCATTTTCTGAAATGAAGTCATCTTTATGTACCAATTGGTTCTCTAGGAAAATAGTGTCGCCTGGATCTTGAATACGTACTTTACGCATCATCTGCCTAACAACTACCTCAAAATGTTTGTCATTAATCTTAACACCCTGAAGGCGATATACTTCTTGCACTTCGTTTACCAAATATTGCTGAACTGCAGACGGACCTTTGATAGCCAAAATATCTTCAGGAGTTATTGAACCATCGGACAACGGCATACCGGCACGAACATAATCATTCTCTTGAACAAGTATTTGGTTAGAGAGTTTTACAAGATATTTCTTGATCTCACCTAATTTCGATTCGATAATAATCTCGCGATTACCTCTTTTTATCTTCCCAAAAGAAACAACACCATCAATCTCAGAAACTACTGCTGGGTTAGACGGATTTCTTGCCTCGAATAATTCGGTAACTCTTGGAAGACCACCGGTAATATCACCCGCCTTGGCAGACTTACGCGGTATCTTAACCAAAATCTTACCTTCTTCGATTTTCTCACCGTCATCGACCATAATGTGAGAACCTACAGGAAGGTTATAAGAACGCAAGACATCATTCTTACTGTTCTTAATCAATAAAGTAGGAATTAATTTCTTGTTCCTAGATTCTGAGATTACTTTCTCTTGGAAACCAGTTTGCTCATCAATCTCTACCTGATAGGTTATACCTTGCTCAATATTCTCATAGGCAATTTTTCCAGGAAATTCCGAAACGATAACACCGTTATATGGATCCCATGAACAAATAATATCGCCTTTAGCAATCTTATCGCCGTTTTTAACCGACAATTTAGATCCGTATGGAATGTTATTATTACTCAGCGTTATACCTGTTTTGCCATCGACAATCTTAATTTCAGAGGTTCTGGAAATTACAATCTCAGCATCATTACCTTCGCTATCTTTACCATTTACAGTTCTCAAGTCTTCAATCTCGGCTACACCATTGAACTTAGCCTCGAGTTTGTTATCTTCAGAGATGTTTCCGGCAATACCTCCCACGTGGAACGTACGCAATGTCAACTGTGTACCGGGCTCCCCAATAGATTGAGCAGCAACAACACCTACAGCCTCACCTCGCTGAACCATTTTATTTGTAGATAGGTTTCTACCGTAACATTTAGCGCAAATACCCTTTGGTGCTTCACAAGTCAATGCAGAACGTACTTCAACCTTTTCGACAGGAGAATTCTCGATTTTCTTGATATCCGATTCCATAATCTGTTGCCCTGCGGTCAACAAAAGTTCTTCGGTCAAAGGATTGTATACATCATGTAACGAAACCCTACCAAGAATTCGCTCGCCCAAGGTTTCTACAACCTCTTCGTTTTTCTTCAAAGGTTGAACTTCGATACCCCTAAGAGTTTCACAATCTTCGATATTAATAATAACGTCTTGGGAAACATCGACCAAACGTCGTGTAAGGTAACCAGCATCCGCAGTTTTCAAAGCGGTATCTGCAAGTCCTTTACGTGCACCGTGAGTAGAAATAAAGTATTCCAAAATCGATAAACCTTCCTTAAAGTTCGAAAGAATTGGGTTTTCAATAATTTCACCACCACCAGCGGTCGATTTTTTAGGCTTCGCCATCAAACCACGCATACCGGTAAGCTGACGAATCTGTTCTTTAGATCCCCTAGCCCCAGAATCCAACATCATATACACCGAGTTGAACCCTTGTTGATCCTCACGAATACGTTTCATGGCCAGTTCGGTCAACTGGGCATTTGTAGACGTCCATACATCAATGACCTGATTGTAACGTTCGTTGTTCGTAATAAGACCCATATTATAGTTGGCCATAATACCATCAACCTGACCATTGGCCTCGGCAATCATCTCATGCTTTTCCTGCGGAATAATAATATCACCCAAACTAAAGGATAGACCACCCTTAAAGGCAAATTCATATCCCATCGTTTTTATCTTGTCCAAGAAATCAGCGGTTGTTGGCACATCGGTAACGGCCAAAATTCCACCAATAATATCTCGCAAAGATTTTTTGTTCAAGACATCATTAATATATCCTGCAGCTTCGGGAACCTCCATATTAAATAATACTCTACCAACTGTAGTAGGTATGATTTGATTGACCAGTTCTCCTTCTTCATTGAAATCTTTTGCTCTTACCTTGATACCAGCGTTCAAGTTGACCATACCTTCATTAAAGGCAATTTCAACCTCTTCGTAAGAATAGAAAGTCAAACCTTCACCTTTAATAGGTACTTCAGGAGTAGATTTTCTTTCCTTCGTCATATAATACAGTCCCAAGACCATATCCTGCGATGGTACCGTAATAGGTGAACCGTTCGCCGGGTTCAAAATGTTATGGGAAGCCAACATTAATAATTGGCATTCAAGAATAGCCTCTGGTCCCAATGGTAAATGAACTGCCATCTGGTCACCATCAAAATCCGCATTAAATGCAGTACATACCAAGGGGTGTAACCGAATGGCTTTCCCTTCAATAAGTTTTGGCTGAAAAGCTTGGATACCCAATCTGTGCAATGTAGGGGCCCTGTTCAACATTACAGGGTGTCCTTTTAATACATTCTCAAGAATATCCCAAACAACAGGCTCTTTTTTATCTATAATCTTTTTGGCCGACTTAACTGTCTTGACAATACCTCTTTCAATCAATTTACGGATGACAAAAGGCTTGTATAGTTCGGCCGCCATATCTTTAGGAAGACCACATTCGAACAATCTCATCTCGGGTCCAACAACGATAACCGAACGTGCGGAATAATCAACACGTTTACCTAAAAGGTTTTGACGGAAACGACCTTGTTTACCTTTCAAAGAATCTGAAAGAGATTTTAATGGTCTGTTAGATTCCGTTTTAACGGCAGATGATTTTCGTGTATTATCAAACAATGAATCTACCGCTTCCTGAAGCATACGTTTCTCATTTCTAAGAATTACTTCGGGCGCTTTTATTTCAACCAATCGTTTTAAACGGTTATTTCTAATAATTACCCTTCGGTACAAATCATTAAGGTCAGAAGTAGCAAAACGACCACCATCCAAAGGCACCAATGGACGTAGTTCTGGCGGAATTACCGGCACAACTTTCATAATCATCCATTCGGGTCTGTTATCGCGATTATCTTGCGATTCCCTTAAAGCCTCAACAACTTGAAGACGCTTAAGAGCTTCCGTTTTTCTCTGTTTTGAAGTTTCCGTATTGGCCTTATGCCTCAATTCGTAAGAGAGTTCTTTAAGGTCGATACGTGCCAAAAGGTCAATCAGACATTCGGCACCCATTTTAGCAATAAACTTGTTGGGATCGGAATCTTCCAAGTATTGATTTTCCTGAGGAATCGACTCCAAAATATTCAAGTATTCTTCCTCTGTCAAGAAATCCATCTTCTGAACCTCTTCACCCTCTGGACCCTTCGCAACACCTGCCTGTATTACCACGTAACGTTCGTAGTATATAATCATATCCAATTTCTTGGATGGCAAACCTAAGAGGTATCCTATTTTGTTCGGCAAGGAACGGAAATACCAAATATGTGCTACAGGAACGACCAAGTTGATATGCCCTACCCTATCTCTACGTACTTTCTTTTCGGTTACTTCAACACCACATCGGTCGCAGACAATGCCACGGTACCGAATTCGCTTGTATTTTCCACAAGCACACTCATAATCTTTAACAGGTCCAAAAATACGCTCACAGAACAGCCCATCACGCTCAGGTTTGTGGGTTCTGTAATTAATGGTTTCGGGCTTTAAAACTTCTCCCCTTGATTCCGCCAAAATTGCTTCCGGGGAAGATAATCCAATGGAAATCTTATCAAATCTTTTTGCTGGGGTATTATCCTTTATTCTAGCCATAATATAATGGTGATACTAAATTAAATGTGTGTATTTTAATTATTCTTCCAACCTGATATCCAAACCTAATCCCTTAAGTTCGTGCATCAATACATTGAAAGATTCTGGCAAGCCAGGTTCTGGCATGGTCTCTCCCTTAACGATCGATTCGTAGGTCTTGGCCCTACCGATTACATCATCAGACTTGACCGTCAATATTTCACGTAGCGTGGCAGAAGCACCATATGCTTCCAATGCCCACACTTCCATCTCTCCGAAACGTTGACCACCAAACTGGGCTTTACCACCAAGTGGTTGTTGTGTAATCAAAGAGTATGGTCCGATTGAACGGGCGTGCATCTTATCATCTACCATATGGCCCAATTTCAACATGTAAATCACACCTACCGTAGCAGGTTGATCAAATCGCTGTCCAGTTCCACCGTCAAACAGGTAGGTATGTCCAAATCTTGGGATACCAGCTTCATCGGTATAGGCATTTATTTGGTCTAAAGTGGCGCCATCAAAAATCGGCGTACCGAATTTCTTGCCCAATTTAAGACCTGCCCAACCTAGAACGGTTTCATAAATCTGTCCGATGTTCATACGTGATGGTACACCCAACGGGTTCAATACAATATCGACCGGAGTTCCATCTTCTAAGAAAGGCATATCTTCTTGACGTACGATTCGTGAAACAATACCTTTGTTTCCGTGTCGCCCTGCCATTTTATCGCCTACTTTCAACTTACGTTTCTTAGCGACATAAACCTTTGCCAATTTCATGATCCCGGCTGGCAATTCATCACCGACAGATATCGTAAACTTATCTCTTCTCAAGTTCCCTTGAAGGTCGTTCAGTTTAATCTTATAATTATGAAGCAAATCGGCTACAGCAGTATTGGTTTCCTTATCCGTTGTCCAGCTTCCACCGATTAAATGGGCAAAATCATCAACTGAATTCAACATTTTCAAGGTATACTTTTTACCTTTCGGTAATACCTCTTCACCAAGATCGTTCAATACGCCTTGCGATGTTTTACCACTGATCAACGTAAACAACTTATCGATCAATACATCTTTCAGTTGTTCAAATTTAACTTCGTATTCCAATTCTAAATTCGAAATGGCCTCTTTATCCTCAGATCTTTTACGCTTGTCCTTAATTGAACGGGAGAACAATTTCTTGTCGATTACAACACCTCGTAAAGAAGGAGAAGCTTTTAAAGAAGCATCTTTCACATCACCGGCCTTGTCACCAAAAATAGCACGAAGCAACTTTTCTTCAGGAGTTGGGTCTGATTCACCTTTTGGTGTAATCTTACCAATCAGAATATCACCAGGTTTTACTTCAGCTCCGATACGGATCATTCCGTTTTCGTCCAAGTCTTTGGTAGCCTCTTCGGAAACGTTCGGAATATCATGCGTCAATTCTTCAGCACCCAATTTGGTATCTCTAACCTCCAACGAATATTCATCAACATGGATAGAGGTAAAGATATCTTCACGAACAACTTTTTCAGAAATCACAATAGCATCTTCAAAGTTATACCCTTTCCAAGGCATAAAGGCTACTGTTAAGTTTCTACCCAAAGCAAGTTCACCTTTCTCGGTTGCATACCCTTCACAAAGCACTTGACCTTTTTTAACCTTATCGCCCTTTTTAACAATAGGCTTAAGGTTGATATTTGTTCCTTGGTTTGTCTTTCTGAATTTCACCAACTCATATGTTTTGAAATCTTCTTCAAAACTTATTAGCCTTTCGGCTTCGGTTCTATCATATTTAATGGTAATCTTCTTAGCATCGACATATTCTATCGTACCATCACCTTCAGCATTTATCAATACCCTAGAGTCAGAAGCGACTTGACGCTCAAGGCCGGTACCCACAATCGGAGATTGTGGTCTTAACAACGGTACAGCTTGACGCATCATGTTAGATCCCATCAAAGCACGGTTCGCATCATCATGCTCCAAGAACGGAATAAGCGATGCAGATATAGATGCAATCTGATTAGGTGCAACGTCTGTATAGTTAATTTCACCTGGATCAACAACCGGGAAATCTCCTTCTTCACGCGCAATTACTTTTTCACTATCAATGGTACCATCTTCCTTCAAAGGAATGTTGGCTTGAGCGATTTTCATTCCCTCTTCTTCCTCTGCACTCAAGTAAACGAATTCTTTCGTATTTACCTTGGCATCGGTTACCTTACGATACGGAGTTTCCAAGAAGCCCATAGGGTTAACCTTAGAAAATACAGCAAGTGAAGAAATAAGTCCAATATTCGGTCCTTCAGGAGTTTCTATGGGACAAAGTCTACCGTAGTGCGTATAATGTACATCACGAACCTCGAACCCGGCTCTTTCACGTGAAAGTCCACCTGGCCCTAGTGCCGACAATCTTCTCTTGTGCGTAATCTCGGCCAATGGATTGGTTTGATCCATAAATTGAGACAACTGGTTCGTACCGAAAAACGAGTTGATCACAGAAGACAGAGTCTTCGCATTAATCAAATCGATAGGAGTAAACACCTCATTGTCACGAACGTTCATACGCTCACGAATAGTACGTGCCATACGTGCCAAACCAACACCGAACTGAGATGACAACTGCTCACCAACTGTTCTTACACGACGGTTAGAAAGGTGATCAATATCATCAATCTCTGCTTTTGAGTTGATTAGCTCGATTAGATACTTGATAATGGTTATGATATCTTCTTTGGTCAAGACTTGCTTGTCCATTCCGATATTCAAACCTAATTTTTTATTCATTCTATAACGCCCTACTTCACCGAGATTATATCGTTGATCGGAAAAGAAAAGCTTATCAATAATACCGCGCGCAGTTTCCTCATCGGGCGGCTCGGCATTACGTAATTGACGATAAATATGTTCAACGGCCTCTTTTTCAGAGTTCGTTGGATCCTTTTGTAATGTGTTATGGATAATCGCATAATCAGACTGGGCATTGTTCTCTTTATGCAATAGGATAGTCTTCACATCGGCTTCCAAAATTTCGGTAATGTGATCTTTCTCCAAAACCGTATCACGATCCAAGATAATTTCATTACGCTCGATGGAAACAACCTCACCAGTATCTTCATCCACAAAATCCTCATGCCAGGTGTTCAATACCCTAGCGGCCAATTTGCGACCTAAAACTTTTTTTAGACCGGCATTAGAAACTTTAATTTCCTCGGAAAGATCAAAGATTTCCAAAATATCCTTATCACGCTCAAAACCAATAGCCCTGAACAAGGTAGTAACCGGTAATTTTTTCTTTCTATCGATATAGGCGTACATAACCCCATTAATATCGGTAGCAAATTCTATCCAAGAACCTTTAAAAGGAATTACCCTGGCAGAATATAATTTTGTTCCGTTAGCATGGAAAGACTGGCCGAAGAAAACACCAGGTGAACGGTGCAACTGCGATACTACAACTCTTTCCGCCCCGTTGATAACGAAGGTACCGCTTGGTGTCATGTAGGGTATGGTACCTAAATAGACATCTTGTACGATAGTTTCAAAATCTTCGTGCTCTGGATCGGTACAATATAACTTTAACCTAGCTTTCAATGGCACACTGTAGGTAAGGCCACGCTCAATACATTCTTGAATCGAATACCTCGGAGGGTCTATGAAATAATCTAAAAATTCCAAAACGAACTGATTTCTCGTGTCCGTAATTGGAAAGTTTTCCATAAATGTATTGTATAATCCTTCATCTCCCCTTTCATCAGATTTTGTTTCAAGTTGAAAGAAATCTTGAAATGATTTTATCTGAATATCTAAAAAATCCGGATAGGCCGGTGTATTCTTAGCGGATGCGAAATTTATTCTCTCAGTCTGTTGTGTGAACATCTATAGGACAGTATTTTATCGTGAGTACTAATAGGGTCGTATATACCTTTATATACTATAGTGTCTATAAAAAGGCTTAGGTCTAGCCGCAAAAAGCGAAAAGACCTAAACCAAAAGTAGTATGGTTGCAGCTACTATTTAAGCTCAACTTCTGCTCCAGCTTCTTCCAATGATTTTTTGATTCCTTCAGCTTCGTCTTTAGAAACACCTTCTTTAATAGCTTTAGGTGCGCTGTCAACGATGTCTTTAGCATCTTTCAATCCAAGTCCGGTCAATTCCTTAACCAATTTAACAACTGCCAATTTTGAAGCGCCAGCGGCGGTCAAAACTACATCGAATTCTGTTTTTTCTTCAACAGCTTCACCTTCACCTGCACCTGCACCACCAGCGGCAACAGCTACAGCAGCGGCTGCGGGCTCGATACCATATTCTTCTTTCAATATATCAGCCAACTCGTTTACCTCTTTAACGGTCAAGTTAACCAACTGTTCTGCGAATTCTTTTAAATCTGCCATTTTCCTATCGTTTAATAAAATTTTAAAATATAATTGTTTTTAGTGCGTACTGATTATCTTTCGGATAATGTCTTAAGGATACCTGCGAGTTTTCCACCCCCAGATTTAAGTCCGGAAATAACATTCTTAGCAGGAGATTGCAATAATCCAATAACCTCACCAATCATTTCTTCTTTAGACTTAATGCTAACCAAAGCATCCAATTTGTCATCACCTACATAAATAGCTTCTTCGATAAAAGCACCTTTTAATAAAGGTTTCTTAGACTTTTTCCTAAAGTTTTTGATAACCTTTGCCGGTCCATTACCAGCTTCCGAGAACATCAAGGACGTGTTGCCTTTCAATACTTCGGGAAGTTCTCCAAACTCTTTTTCTGAAGCTTCCATTGCCTTTTCAAGCAAGGTATTCTTAACTACTGCTAATTTAATGTTCGCTTTGAAACACGCTCTTCGTAAAGCGGAAGTTTCTGTAGCGTTCAAACCTGATATATCCGCCAAATAAATGATAGGATTATCAGCTAGCTGCTTAGTCAGATCCTGTATAACGATTGCTTTTTCTTCTCTTGTCATAATAAAAATTTTGAACTACAGATCAACTAACGGTTTTCGGATCCAATTGAACGCTAGGGCTCATCGTACTAGACATAAATACGCTTTTTACGTAAATGCCCTTAGCCGCTGCGGGTTTTAATTTCATCAAAGTATCCAGTAGTTCGTTGGCATTATCGGCAATTTTATCAGCCGAAAAAGAAGCTTTTCCTATTGCAGCGTGAACAATACCAGTTTTATCTACCTTAAAATCTATCTTACCTGCCTTCACTTCAGAAACTGCTTTTGCAACATCCATTGTTACGGTTCCAGTCTTAGGATTAGGCATTAGACCACGAGGACCTAAAACACGACCCAAAGGACCTAATTTACCCATAACACTTGGCATGGTAATAATGACATCGACATCTGTCCAGCCACTTTTAATTTTATCCAAATACTCATCCAACCCAACATAATCAGCTCCAGCCTCAGTGGCCTCTGCTTCTTTGTCTGGTGTTACCAAGGCCAAAACCTTAACATCTTTACCGGTACCGTGTGGAAGTGTTACCACCCCCCGTACCATTTGATTTGCTTTTCTTGGATCAACACCCAAACGAACAGCAAGATCTATAGATGCATCGAATTTTGCACTGGTTATCTCTTTTATCAAAGCTGAAGCTTCATTTACAGAATAGAGTTTATCTTTCTCTATTTTGGCATGGGCTTCTTTTTGCTTCTTCGTTAACTTTGCCATTTAAATTGCTTTTAAGATTTTAAAAAGGTCTTTTACCTGCTACTTTAAGACCCATAGACCTTGCTGTACCGGCGACCATACTCATTGCTGATTCGACGGTAAAGGCATTAAGATCTACCATTTTATCTTCGGCTATAGCCTTGATTTGGTCCCAAGTAATGTTACCTGATTTTACTCTGTTAGGTTCGCCAGATCCTTTTTTAATCTTAGCTGCTTCCAAAAGCTGAACTGCCGCTGGTGGCGTCTTAACGACAAAGTCAAAAGACTTGTCTTTATAAACGGTGATAACAACTGGCAATACTTTGCCCGGTTTGTCCTGTGTACGCGCATTGAACTGCTTACAGAACTCCATGATGTTAACTCCGGCAGCACCTAAGGCGGGTCCGACCGGTGGCGATGGATTCGCTGCACCTCCCCTAACTTGTAGTTTAACTACTTTACCTATTTCTTTTGCCATTCTTTTAAATTAAATTGAAAGTGTGTTCACGGGAAGCAACACAACTCTATAAATATGTAACAATTATTTTATACTTTTTCTACTTGCATATAGCTAAGCTCCAATGGTGTTTTTCTTCCGAAAATCTTCACCATTACCTCTAGCTTGCGCTTCTCTTCATTTATCTTCTCGACCGTACCGTTGAAACCATTAAAAGGTCCGTCAATAACCTTAACTGTTTCCCCATGAATAAACGGTATTGCAACACTATCTGTGTTGACCGCCAATTCATCGACTTTACCAAGCATACGATTCACCTCGGATTTACGCAATGGCACCGGGTCACCTCCTTTGGTCTCACCTAAAAAACCAATAACATTGGTAATAGAGCGAATAATATGAATCATTTCACCCCCTAAATTCGCCTTGATCATAATATATCCAGGAAAATAAACTCTTTCTTTGTTTATTTTCTTGCCTTTACGAATCTGGACGACCTTTTCGGTAGGCACCAAGACATCTTCCAAATAATCTGAAAAACCATGCCGCTCTACCTCACTCTCAATGTAACCTTTGATTTTGTTTTCTTGGCCACTGACCGCTCGCACCACATACCATTTCTTTTCCAATACTTCTGCCATAGCGCCGAACTTAGTTTAAAACGTTATTGAAATATAACTGTATCAATTTACTGAAGACCGTATCTATTCCCCAAGTAGCCAAAGCGAACACTATCGAAAATACAGCCACAATGACCATAAGATTTGAAGATTCGGACCTTGGAGGCAAGGTGACGTTATTTCTTAGTTCTTCAACCGATTCCTTTATATATGTTAACATTTTTGTCGTTTTCTTGGATTCAAAAAAAATATCCGCAAGTGGTTTAAACCATCTATTCCGTATAACTTTTCACTGAAAAGAAAGGTTTTAAACCGCTAGGAAATCTAGAAAGCCGCGAATTTGTTTCCAATATAAATCGCTGTAAACCCCACTTCATAAGCACGGGAGGAGAGACTCGAACTCCCGACACCTGGTTTTGGAGACCAGTGCTCTACCAACTGAGCTACACCCGTTTCTATTTACATCGAAAGGTATCCGCCTACTGGCGGACACCCTTTAATGCAATATCAATATATTCTTAATCTATAATTTTGGTAACCTGACCAGCACCTACGGTTCTACCACCTTCACGGATAGCGAAACGAAGACCTACACTTAATGCAATAGGCTGAATAAGCTCTACTGTAATAGTAAGGTTATCACCGGGCATTACCATTTCAACACCTGAAGGTAGAGAAATGTTACCAGTTACGTCAGTAGTTCTAACATAGAACTGAGGACGATAGTTATTATGGAATGGTGTGTGACGACCACCTTCTTCTTTTTTAAGGACATAAACCTCAGCTTCGAATTTGGCGTGAGGCTTAACAGAACCTGGCTTACAGATTACCATACCTCTACTGATCTGTGCTTTTTCAATACCTCTCAAAAGGATACCTACGTTATCACCAGCTTCACCTCTATCCAAAATCTTACGGAACATCTCAACACCAGTAATGGTAGAATTCAATTTCTCAGCACCCATACCGATAATCTCAACAGCATCACCTGTATTTGCAACACCAGTTTCGATTCGACCAGTAGCAACTGTTCCACGACCAGTAATGGTAAATACATCTTCAACAGGCATCAAGAAATCTTTTTCGATATCTCTCTTTGGCAATTCGATCCACTCATCAACCGCATTCATCAACTCCATAACCGTATCAACCCACTTTTGCTCACCATTAAGTGCACCCAAAGCAGAACCAGCGATTACAGGTCCGTTATCACCATCATATTCATAGAAAGAAAGCAATTCGCGAACTTCCATCTCAACAAGCTCTAAAAGCTCTTCATCATCGACCATGTCGACTTTGTTCATAAAGACAACCATTCTTGGAATACCTACCTGACGACCTAAAAGGATGTGCTCACGAGTCTGTGGCATAGGACCATCAGTAGCAGCAACAACCAAAATCGCACCATCCATCTGAGCAGCACCAGTAACCATGTTCTTAACATAATCGGCGTGACCAGGACAATCTACGTGCGCATAGTGACGATTCGCAGTTTGATACTCAACATGCGATGTGTTGATCGTGATACCTCTTTCCTTTTCTTCAGGAGCGTTATCGATAGAATCGAAACTTCTCTTTTCAGAAAGTCCTGCGTTTGATAACACTTCGGTTATAGCAGCAGTCAATGTAGTTTTACCGTGATCTACGTGTCCAATAGTACCAATATTTAAGTGCGGTTTGGAACGATCAAAAGTTTCCTTTGCCATGTTTAATGAATTTTAATCTTAAGTTTATATTAGTGTGTACAAATTATATTTTCTTTGAGCCAACGATGAGATTTGAACTCATGACCTCTTCCTTACCAAGGAAACGCTCTACCCCTGAGCTACGCCGGCATATTTCGGTTTCAGGTTCAAAGTTTTCAGTTTCAAGTCAAAAACCACAAACGCCAACTCAGTCTTGGTCAGGCGACCGATAGCTATCCGGCCCTGTTTCGACAAGGGATTTGCATCCCAAATTCCCTAATGCCAGAACCAACCTTTAGACCAATTACATGACACCAAGAAAACTTTTAGAGCGGGAGACCGGGTTCGAACCGGCGACATTCAGCTTGGAAGGCTGACGCTCTACCAACTGAGCTACTCCCGCAAATTTTCAAGAAATTCCTTAAAAAGGAAATTCTAAATCCAACATATCAAAAAACTTATCTTCCAACCCCAATCAATAAAAACCGAATCCTTGAAAATTCGATATTTGAAAATTTAGGGTTTTCAAATTGTGGGGAGAGCAGGATTCGAACCTGCGAAGACGTAGTCAGCAGATTTACAGTCTGCCCTCGTTGGCCGCTTGAGTATCTCCCCGACCTATATTTTAAAGACCTTTTTGAGCCGATAGAGGGACTCGAACCCACGACCTGCTGATTACAAATCAGCTGCTCTAGCCAGCTGAGCTACATCGGCTTTTTAAGTGCTTTTTGGTATAAAAAAAGCCCGCTATTTCTAACGGACTGCAAATGTATACGTTTTTTTGTTTATTCAAAACAAAATTCGAAAAATTTTAATCATACTTGGATACGTAATTTCTCTTTTCTTTTAATCAGCTTTCTTTCTAAAGAGCTACAAGCAGAATCAATAGCCTCTTCAAAAGATTTACATTGCTTTTTTACAATAAATTTATCCCTAGGTATATTTAGCTTGATTTCAACTATCTTATTCTCCTTGGCGCTGGTTTTCTGCACCTTTAAATATACGTCTGAACTTATCACCTTGTCGTAAAATGTTTCCAATTTATCCATTCGATGCTGCACAAAGTTGATGAGCTCTACATCCGCATTGAAATTTACTGATTGAGAGTTTACTTTCATAGGTTGAAGATTTAAAAAAAATTAAAAATAAAAACCGACTCGTTATTTCTTGCTTCTTGGATGGGAAGTGGCATGTATTTTCTTAAGTTCAGCTATACTGTTATGTGTATATACCTGCGTAGATGCCAAACTTGAATGCCCCAACAACTCTTTTACCGAGTTTAAATCCGCTCCTTTATTGAGCAAGTGGGTCGCAAAAGTATGTCGTATGATGTGTGGACTCTTTTTTACTTTTGACGATACCCTACTAAAATAATTATTTATTAACCTATAAACAAGGGTTTCATATATTTTATTGCCCGATTTCAATAAAAACACATACTCTTTGTCATTGATTATTTCAAGTGAATTTCGTTCTTTGAAATATTTTGAAAATAGATTTTGCGTTGCAGCCAACAGCGGCACTATGCGCTCTTTATTTCTTTTCCCTAATACTCGAACCGTTTGATTGGCAAAATCAACGTCGGTCATTTTCATATGTATCAATTCAGCCCTTCTGATACCGGTAGTATAAAGTAAATCAATAATCAACTTATCACGCGCGCCTTCGAAGTCTTCTTCAAACGGAATTTCCAGTAGCACAGCCTCCATTTCTTGTGGGGAAAAAGGAATCTCTATTTTTTTTGAAGTCTTAAGTGCTTTGTGCTTTGCCAAAGGGTTTGCTTCTATAGCGCCGATACGTTGCAAGAATTTATAATATGCCTTTAGAGATGCTATTTTTCGGTTGATCGAACGATTGGAAAGGCGTTGATCTACCAAACTTACAATCCAGCTGCGCACCAGACCATACGCAACACTATCAATTTCTGTTATGCCATATTCTTGCGAACAAAATAGACAAAAGCTATGAATATCGCTACCGTAAGCCTGTACCGTGTGTTCGGAATAGTTTTTTTCCAAAGACAAATACGAGAGAAAAGATGGTACGCTCATAAGGTAAAGTTACTAAAGAATATTCTTCAATGATGGAAAACAAAAAAATCCCGCCAATAGGCGGGATTTTTATATCTTGATTATGATACAAGTGGATTAAATCTCCTCTTGATCTCTTAAACCCTGAATGTACTGGGCTTTTTGAATCAACTGTCTACGTTCAACGGAGGGTTTAGTAAATTGCTGACGTTTACGCAACTGTCGCATTGTACCTGTTTTATCGAACTTTCGCTTGAAGCGTTTTAAAGCTCTATCTATGTTTTCTCCTTCTTTAATTGGTATTATTAACATGGGCTACAACCTCCTTTCTTTAGTGATTAGGGCTGCAAAGTTAAAAATTAATTTACAACTCACAACCAAATGATGATAAATTAAAAATTTACTTTTATTTTGATACGCGGTACTCCTTTTTGTCAATAATAATCTTGGCAATAATTTCCCTGAGAATCTCTGATGTGCCTCCTCCAATAGGTCCCAATCGGCTGTCGCGTAATAGACGTGCCATTGGATAATCTTCAATATAACCATAGCCGCCTAAAAACTGTAGACATTCATAAACAACCTTATCTGCCATTGCAGTGGACTTTAATTTGGCTATAGAAGCCTCACGAACCACATATTCACCTTTATCCATTTTGTAAACTACGGAATAATTGTATTGCTTGCACATATCCATGTCTGCATGCAAGTCGACAAATCTGTGTCGTAATGCTTGGTACTGGTTAATTGTCTTGCCAAAGGTTTCGCGTTCTGACATATACTGCAACGCATATTCTAGGGCATATTCTGCCCTTGCATGGGCATTAACTCCCATTATTAAACGCTCCATGGCAAAGGCTTCCATTATAAAACCAAATCCTTTACCTTCACTACCCATCAAATTTACGGCTGGTACAATAACATTATCGAATGCAAGCTCTGCTGTATCCGATGCTCTCCAACCTAACTTGTTGAGTTTACTTGAAGAAACTCCTTGACTATTGAGATCCACAATAAATATACTGATCCCCTTATTTCCCGCTGATGGGTCTGTCTTTGCAGCTAAAATTATATAGTCACCATAGACCCCATTGGTTATAAAAGTTTTTGATCCATTGATGATATAGGTATCTCCTTTTTTAATAGCGGTGGTACGCATACCTGCCACGTCGCTTCCACCAAAAGGCTCCGTAACACCTAAGCATCCAATTTTTTCGCCTTTAACACTTGGTGTCAAATAGGCTTTCCTTTGGAAGTCATTACCATTTTTACTCAAGTGGGTCATCGCTAAATAGACATGCGCCCAAATGGCCGCAGCGAACCCTCCGGAATTAATTTTTTGTAGCTCTTCCAACAAAATAGCGGTATAGAAAAGATCTAGCCCCATACCTCCGTCAGTTTCGGCTGTCGCCAGACCAAAATAGCCCATCTCGCCAAATTTCTCCCAAATGAAACGTTCAATGGTGCCAGAAGCTTCCCATTTTTCAATATGGGGAACAACTTCTTTCTGTAAAAAATTTCTGAAGCTTTCCCTAAATAGATGATGTTCTTCAGTGAAGTACATACTTTGCATTGCTAATTTTTTAGAGCGCCAAATATAGCTTAATTCTATCAATCTTATCCGCAGGAAAATCAACAATATCCTTTAACTCGTCAAATGAGGTAATACTACCGTTGATTTCTCGGTAAGCTACAATTTCTTTTGCAACACTATATTTAATATACGTTAATTTCGAAATTTCTGCAATTGAAGCTTTGTTGATGTTTATTTTCTCAATCTTAGGCTTACTGAGCACCTTATACTTCTTTAAGACCTTTTCTGCTACTTCTCGATCAAGGTAATACACCTCGTATAATTGCTCGTCGATTAAAAAGCCATTTAACAACTCCCTGTATTTCACAATCCTCGCCGATAATTTTTCCCCGATACCACTTATAGATTGTAGGTCTTCGGCCGTGGCACTGTTTAAATCAAGAACATTTGATCGGACGACGTTTGTAGCGAGGTTTTCGTTATTTCTATTTGGATATAATTTAGCCTTGAACGGCTTTTTATTTTCTGTTTTAGTCCATTCGGGGAATTTAAAATAAGGAGAGATGACCGATAACAAACTATCGGATATCATCGTTACCTTTTGAAATTCTTCCGCCGAGTTCGCAAACTTATTCTGTTTACGGAAGGCATGTAGCCTATCGATTTCTTCCGCCGACATACCTAGCGTATAACCTTTGTAGTCTGTAATAAAATTGGGATTGAAGGGATAAATTCGAACAACGGAGTCGTTCGTTACAACCTCCTTTTTTAAAATATCGATTTGCGATTGGGTTGCCTCATCCACTAAAAAAAGACCTGCCGAACTATTCATCGGGCTTGATTTGACTACAAAAAAAGCAACTTGCATTACGAATATGATAAGCAACCAAAAGAAAATCCCGCTTCGTTCCTGTTTACTGAACTTGAAGTGGGATTTAAACTTTCTCATTGTATTGGGCCTATAAAAGGCATTTTTTATTCTATCTGCTTCTGCTTTCTAAAAAGCTGGTTCGCTTTTAACTTTTTCCAATAATCATCTAAATCAGCTTTCACTTCCCCTGACATAATATAAAGGCCAATGATATTAGGAAATGACATGGCCAAAATCATCATATCGGAAAAGTCGAGTACCGCACCCAAACTTACCGAGGCTCCTATTACAACGAAAATTAAGAAGAACATCTTATAAACCATTTCCGATTTTTTACTTTTTCCAAAGAGGTATGTCCATGCACGCATACCATAATATGACCAAGAAATCATTGTGGAGAAGGCAAATAAGAACACTGCCAATGCCAACACATAAGGAAACCAAGATATTTGACTTGCAAAAGCATCGGAGGTCAATTGGGCCCCTGCCATTCCTTCCACTTCGTGCATACCTGTAAAAATAAGCACCAAGGCAGTTAAAGTACAAACCACTACGGTGTCGATAAAAGGCTCGAGCAAAGCAACAAAACCTTCGGAAGGCGGGTGATTGGTTTTAGCCGTACTATGGGCAATAGCTGCGGAGCCCACACCTGCCTCGTTCGAAAATGCAGCACGTTGAAAGCCGACTATAAGCACACCTATTATACCCCCTTTAAGTGCACTGGGATTAAAGGCTCCTTCAAAAATGGCCGAAAAAGCCGGACCAATATTTTGAATATTCATAATGATAATAGCCAACGCGGCAACAATATAAATAGATGCCATAATAGGCACCACTTTACCTGTTACCTTAGCGATACTACTTATACCCCCAATGATAACGACCCCTACAAGAATCGCGGTTACGATACCAAACCAGAATCCGTTACCTACCAAAGCAGGGAATTGCCCCGACAATTGTTCAAAAGACTGATTGGCCTGAAACATGTTTCCTCCACCAAAAGAAGCACCGATGGCAAGCACGGCAAAGAATCCGGCAAGCACTTTTCCGATTCCCTTCATATTTCTTTTTTCGAGTCCGTAACGCAAGTAGTTCATCGGACCACCGAAAACCCTTCCATCAGGAAGTATATCGCGATATTTTACCCCAAGGGTACATTCTACAAATTTGGAAGACATGCCCAACAGTCCACAAACGATCATCCAAAAAGTGGCACCGGCACCACCTAAGGAAACAGCGACCGCTACACCGGCGATATTACCCAAACCAACCGTGCCAGATACCGCAGTAGCCAATGCCTGAAAATGAGTAACTTGACCAGGGGCGTTGGGGTCATCATATTTACCTTTGGCCAAATCAATAGAGTGCCGAAAACCTTTAATATTAATAAAGCCCATTCGAATGGTAAAGAAAAGGGCTCCAACAACCAACCAGATTACTATAAAAGGAATTCCTTTGGTTATAGGGTCGCCATTGGGGTGTACCATCACCACAGGTTCATCATATTTTATTTCGGCCAGATTATGAGCTCCGGCTTCGATGATATGCTCTTGGTTTTCGGAATTGTATATAACGTTTCCTTCCGCTACTAAATATTTTAGCTCTCCACTAGCCGGGGCAACAATAGTCTCATCAACACCATTATCTTTGGAGATAATTGCTAATTGTTCTCCTTTTTTAACCTTGGCCCCATTTTCTTTGAACCATTTTTTTAATACAAATTTATCTTGAACCTCGGGTGTCCACCCAGGAGTACCTACCAACTTAATATCTGCATAGGCTACAGGATCATAGATGCCGAGTGCGTCAAAGGGGTCCCAAAAAAGAACAGCGGCCAAGGCACTTACCGCCGGGGTCATCGTTCCGTTGAACACCTCGGTTATCGCTTTGGTCTTCACCTTGAATACTTTTGTTTCGGAAAGGCCATTGGCATCGATTACCGTAACCGTGTATGAAATACCCTCTACCAATCCCGTGGCCATTTTAGAGTGAAGCGACGTACTCTGATTACTCCATTTATAAGTATAGGGGGGAGTTCCTCCTTCAACTTCCAATTCGATAGCTCCGTCATTGATATTATCGGACGGGTTTATGGTTTTGCCCTTGACTACAAGTTCTTGTGCAAAAGATGCAAAGCCATATAGCATAAAAAGGAAAAAAAGGAATCTCTTCATAATAAAAATTTAGTTTTGGTATGTTTGATATCTATTAAATATGATGGACAATATCCTAAAAATAAGCATCACAATCAAATATTCTCGTTGAAAGATGTTTGCTCGATCTGGAACATTTCGTTTAATTTTTGAATCTGTTCAGGCCTCCCCAGTACAATTACCTTACTTTTTGGCTGAAGTTGTAAATCAGCCTCAGGGTTTATTATGTATTCGCCATTGGGCGCTATATATCCGATTATGGTACAACCCGTTTTTCTTCTTAAGTCAAGGTCGCGAAGCGAGTTATTCTCTGAATTAAGCAGAAAATCTTCTATGGCCACCTCTTCTAGATTCGTGGTATGTTGTCCTTCAGTCGATAATTTATTTATAAAAGTAATCAGATTGGGCATAACCACCAACGAGGCCATATGATCACCCCCAATTTTATCGGGCATAATAACCTTATCGGCCCCAGCTAATTCCAATTTTTTCTGGGAAGTTACCAAAGAAGCCCTGCTAACAATAAACAAATTGGGGTTCAACTGTCTTGCGGATAGTACCACAAATAGATTTGTAGCATCATCGGGCATGGCTACGATCAGGTACTTTGCCTTTGCTATTCCTGCCTGCACCAACATTTCGTCATCATTGGTATCACCTTCGACAAACAGCACCTCGTCTTCATATTTTTCTATAACTTCCCGATTTCTTTCGATGACAACAAAGGGCTTTTTATACGATTTTAATCGTTCGGCAGCTTGCATACCATTTCGCCCGTAACCACATACGATAACATGGTCAGATAAATTATTAATCAATTTCTTCACTTTTTTCTTCTTTAAAAGTTGCAGCGCGTTTCTACTTAAAATATATTCCGTGATTACCGATATGGCATACGCAAATATGAAAACACTGGCAATAATTAAAAATACGGTAAAAATCTTTGCCTCGGGATCTAAGGGCCGTACTTCCGAAAAGCCGACGGTTGATACGGTTATGACCGTCATATAAAAGGCTTCAAGCCAAGAAAAATCGGCAATATAACGGTAACCTAGCACTCCAATGACCAAAACCGCTACAATCAAGAGCTCTGCCAAGTAAATTTTTGATCGAAAGAATTTTATCATATTCAGAGGTCAAAAACCGATGTTCGTTTGGTATAGAGTAAATCTTTAATTTTTAACCAAAATGCCAAAAACAAGTATAGTGCAAATCCAAAGCCCAAGGTCACGAATGTAAGATAAATGAATGATGTGCGCACTACCCTTGCCCGTATTCCCATACGTTCAGCGATACGGCGACAGACTTCAAAACCGCGTTTCTGAAAATAATAAAGTAACTGGTAGAACAAATTCATCGCTTAAAATTAGCTATTTTGACTCAATAAACCAGTACCAATCGTACATTGTAGGCATTTGTTTTTTGTACAGTACTCATTATATAACTGTAAAGCACCTTGGCTTTCCAGGGCGTTTTCGACATTTACCCCCTTCGAAGCAAAATTTGAGATAATACTATTTTCTTCTTTATTAATGACGGAGGCAATGCTCGTTATTGTTTCGTCTACCACTCCATTCAAACGACGGGAATAGCAAAATTTTATAGGCAATATTGTATTGATGATTAATAAATCAATAAATTTTTTGGTCACTTTCTTTACTCCCTTACGGGATGATTTGCCAAAAGTAAAATGGGTATCCCAATAGTGGCTCGCAGAAACATCAAAGATGGTATAGATTTCCTCTAAAGTTTTGGCGGCCATGACCCTACCAAACAAATTCTGGTGCTTGTGATACAAATTTGCCAGTTGAGATAACCTGATGGTTGGAAAATTAGGCGGACGTAGTTTAAAAAATTCCGGCTTCTGTACCCGTTCTTCCTCTAAAGAAAACTTATGCCGCAAATACCGATATTCCTTTTTTAATAGTACATGGTATTCATCGGCAATGGTATTATCATCCAATAGGTGCGACATTCCATATAAAACACTCTCCAATTGCGGCAGGTCGTGCTGAAGTTTGCGTACTACCGAAAATTCAATGGCCCTGGCCAAACTCAGAAAGGCATCGCCATTAATTTTAAGACCGAAATTTTTTAAGAGTAGTACGAAAAAGACATTTTCCCAATCGTTTTTGGAATCTTCAAGTAGCCCAAAAACAAAACTAGATTTTCGTTCGAGCCGCTCAAAAAAAAGTCGTTCAAGCCAATTTTGGAGAATGAATGGCGCTATTCGCCCAATATCTTTTTCACAGTTGATAAAGCGAATATCTTTTTTATCGAACAATTCTTGATAGGCCCTTAATAGGCTTTCTGAAATATAGTCTTTGAGTTCAAGGGTAGGAATTTCTGAATTATCTTTTCGGAAAACCTCGACATCCTCTTCCCAAACTACATGTAGAATTACATTGTCATAGTTGCGGTCTTTTTCATGATTGTGTGCGTACCAATCTGAAGACTTGACATGTATTTCAACATTTCCGGCCCACAATTGTTCATTGATATTCACTTGAGCATTAAAGAAATCGGGGCCAGCAAGATGATTATGCATGCCCACGTCAACAATAACTAAAGACTCTTTATTGGAAGTGACCAAATCTTCTAGCGGAAGCTTTTTATATTTCCATATAAAATGAAGTAAGTCTTCGCGCATAGGTGTAGTTTAATTGTTTTTGATTAAAACAAATACACACATCTCCCCTAGAGCGGATGATATTTAAAGAGCAAAGACAGATAGTTAGGTTACTCGGTAACCTCTCCCTCCCAATTCATGAAACCGCCTTTCAAATTATAAGCTTTTTCAAAACCTAAGCTATTCATAATGGCACATGCCTGCCCACTTCGGGCACCAGATCGGCAATAGACATAATAAGACTTTGATTTGTCCAATTTTTCAATCTCATCTATAAAACCTTGGCCTAAATGTATGTCTATATTGGTTGCATTGGGAATATAACCTTCCTCCAACTCTTCCGGCGTTCGCACATCCAATATGAATGCGTTCTCGTCATTTTCCAGTTGTTCTTCCCACTCTTCTTGTGATAAATCTGCCATAATTCAAAAATTAAAATGTAAAAATACGGTTTTTAGCGGAAATCCTTTCCAATTAATGTTTAACAAAAATTTGGCATGGCAACATTCTCTATCATTAAAAATTGACATACATTTGTATATACAATTATTGTATT
Source organism: Kriegella aquimaris (assembly GCF_900103215.1). Taxonomy (GTDB): domain Bacteria; phylum Bacteroidota; class Bacteroidia; order Flavobacteriales; family Flavobacteriaceae; genus Kriegella; species Kriegella aquimaris. Next base: position 85,632 of record NZ_FNGV01000017.1, on the reverse strand, counting down.
GACATGAATGTAGAGGAAGTAATAAAAACCGAAAAAAAAATTCCGTTGGAAAGCAGGACGCTCATTCATTACAGTCTTGTGGCCAATAGAATTCACGAGACGATGACCAACGCCCTTAAACCTTTCGAAGTATCGTTACAGCAATTCAATGTGCTACGTATTTTAAGAGGTCAAAAGGGCAAACCGGCCAATCTTTCTACATTAAATGAAAGAATGGTAACTAAAATGAGCAATACCACCCGATTGGTAGACAAGTTGATCCGTAAAGAATATGTGAATAGAATTACGTGCCCGAGTAACCGTCGTAAGGTTGAAATCAATATTACATCAAAGGGCCAGAAAGTGCTGGTAGAAATGGACAGTGCAATGAAAAAGGCTGAAAATGACATTTTAAAAAACCTGACCCAAGAAGACCTAAAAGTTTTGAATCAGTTATTGGATAAATTTTGAATTAGTAAAAATAAAAACATAAATTCATGAGCAGATATATTGATAATCTAAATTGGCGATACGCCACTAAAAAATTTGATAGTAGTAAAAAAATATCAGAAAAAGATTTGGAAGTTTTACTGGAAGCTACAGCTTTAAGCGCTTCGTCTTATGGGTTGCAACCCTATGAAATATTGGTCATACAAGATCCAGAGTTGAGATCTAAGTTACAACCGGAAGCTTGGGGACAATCACAGATAACTCAGGCGTCGCATTTGATTGTTCTTGCCAACAAAGAATCTTTTGGCGAAGAGTTGGTTGATGACTATTTGAAAAATGTCAGCGAAACGAGGGGTATTGCCGCCGAAGATTTAACAGGTTATGCAGATTTCATGAAATCTAAATTAATGACATTGACAGAGGAAGAGAAGACCATATGGACAGCGAGACAGGCATATATCGCACTAGGAAATCTACTCTCCGCTGCCGCGGATATGAAAATAGACACCTGCCCCATGGAAGGTTTTGATAGCGAACGGTTCAATGAGATTCTCGGTTTAAACGAGAAAGGATTAAATGCCGCTGTTTTAGTGGCCGTCGGTTATCGCTCTGAAGAAGACGAAACGCAACACTACAAAAAAGTGCGAAAATCAAAAGAGAATTTAATTACCCATATATAACAACGTAAACAAGAACAATTAAAAATGAGAATTATGAAGAAAAATGTATTGAGTTTAGTATTCGCCGTAGTAATAGGCGCTGTAGGTACAGCAGCTGATCCGATCGATGGTGAAAAGAAAGAAGTAAAAGTCAGTGAAAGTACGGTAACCTGGAAAGGGTATAAAGTTACCGGCTCACACCACGGTACAATCGACCTTAAAGAAGGTGCATTGGAGTTTGATGGTGATAAACTGGTCGGTGGTGAATTTGTGGTCGACATGAGTACTTTGGTCTCTAACGATTTAGAGGGAGAGTATAAAGGAAAGTTGGAAGGCCATTTGAAATCAGACGACTTCTTCGGTGTTGCGAACCATCCGACTTCAAAATTGGTCTTCACTAAAGTAGAGGCTGTCGGGAAAAATTCATACAAGGTAACCGGAGATTTAACCATAAAGCAGACAACAAAACCAGTTACTTTTGATGTTTCTGTCTATGGTAGCAAGGCTACGGCAACAATGAAAATTGATCGTGCCGAATATGATGTTAAATACGGTTCTGGTAGCTTTTTTGACAATTTGGGTGACAAAACCATTTACGACGAATTCGATCTTGTCGTTGATTTGGTATTCTAAACAAACCTCAATTCAAAACTAAAAACCTGCTTTTCACACTTGAAAAGCAGGTTTTGTTATTTTTAAGCGTAGTATATTGTCGGTTTTAAAAATGATTTCTATATTTGAGGCAATGAATACATGTAGAACAAATACTTGGTGGTGGAACAACTTACGACAACCTTCGTGAGCTAAGCACCATTGTAGTTAATCCATACAAGGCTTGTCATCACGACAAGCCTTACTTATTTTATGTAATTAGATATGTCATACCAACTCCATTCACATCAGAAGAAAATATTAGCCGACACCATTACGCCTGTAAGTGTGTACTTGAAAATACGAGACCGTTTTCCGAATAGTATATTATTAGAAAGTAGTGATTACCATGCCAACGACAATAGCTTTTCTTATATCTGCTGTAATCCGATTGCATCGATAAAAATTGAAAATGAAGTCGTCACACAACAGTTTCCTGACGGCACCATCAACGAGACCCCTATTGATGAGACCACAGATGTGGTCAACATTATTCATGAATTCGGACAGAATTTCGAGGTGCAGGATAACGATTTCAAGTTTATCAATAATGGCCTTTTCGGATATATGGCCTATGACGCCGTTCGCTATTATGAGGATGTCAAGATTTCAAAAAAGGAAAATTCGGTTGCGATTCCCGATGTCTACTATGCTATTTATAAAAATGTAATTGCCATCGATCATTTTAAGAACGAGGCTTATATTTTCTCTCACTGTTATCAATGCGAAGAGAATACCGCCGAAATCGAACATATACTGAGTGTTCGCAATTTTGCTTCCTATAATTTTCAGATGGAGGGCGATGTCGTCTCAAATTTGGAAGATGAAGAATTTAAAGAACATGTGCGTTTGGCAAAAAAACACTGTCAACGGGGCGATGTTTTTCAACTGGTACTGTCGCGACGGTTTTCACAAGCTTTTAAAGGTGATGAGTTTAATGTATACAGAGCCTTGAGATCCGTAAACCCCTCCCCCTATTTGTTTTACTTTGATTTTGGCGATTTTAAAATATTCGGAAGTTCTCCCGAAGCCCAGCTTATCGTAAAAGACGGAAAGGCGGAAATACACCCCATTGCCGGAACGTTCAAACGAACCGGAGACGATGAACAAGATGCCATTCTCGCCAAAGAACTCACCGAAGACGACAAAGAAAACAGCGAACATGTTATGCTGGTCGACCTTGCCCGAAACGACCTTAGCCGAAATGGCAATATGGTCAAAGTAGACAAATATAGAGAGGTACAGTTCTTTTCACACGTTATTCATCTAGTATCTAGAGTAATAGGTCAAAAAAAGGACAATATTACGACCATGAAAGTAGTGGCCGACACCTTTCCGGCTGGTACATTGAGCGGGGCGCCCAAGCACATGGCAATGCAATTGATCGAAAAATACGAAAAGACAAGTAGGGGCTATTATGGTGGGGCAATCGGGTTTATGGATTTTAACGGAAATTTCAACCATGCCATTATGATCCGAACCTTCCTCAGCAAAAATCACCAGTTGCACTATCAGGCCGGCGCTGGTTTGGTAGCCGCATCCGACCCTGAAGATGAATTACAAGAAACCTATAATAAATTGGGCGCATTGACAAAAGCACTCGAAATAGCCCAAACGATATGAAAATGCAGAAAATCTTAGTTATAGACAATTACGATAGTTTCACCTACAACCTGGTTCACTATCTTGAAGACCTTGATTGCGAAGTTGTCGTAAAGCGTAACGATCAATTGACACTTGAAGAAGTCGATGCTTTCGACAAAATTGTACTGTCGCCCGGCCCAGGGATTCCCGATGAAGCCGGACTTTTAAAAGATATTATCAAAATGTATGCCCCGACAAAACAAATTTTTGGAGTTTGTTTGGGCCAACAGGCCATTGCCGAAGTTTTTGGAGGGTCTTTGATTAATTTAGACAAGGTATATCACGGTACTGCTACTAAAATTCAAATCACAAAAGATGATGTGATTTTTAAGGGAATACCTCGAGAGATTGAAGTCGGCCGGTATCATTCATGGGTCGTAGACCCAAATCTACCCGAAGTTTTAGAGGCGACATCGTTCGATGAAAACGGACAGGTCATGTCGCTAAGGCATCGCGATTATGACGTATGTGCCGTACAGTTTCATCCAGAATCGGTGCTGACTCCAGAAGGTAAAAAAATATTAAAAAACTGGTTGAACGGATAACTACTTGTTGCTAAAATCTAAAAAAACATGAAAGAGACACTCAACAAATTGATCAACCACGATATGCTTACCAAAGCAGATGCGAAACAGGTATTGGTCAATATTGCCAAAGGTGAGTACAACACAAGCCAGATTGCGGCCTTTTTGACCGTTTACATGATGCGGAGTATAACCATTGAAGAATTGGAAGGTTTTCGTGATGCCCTCTTGGAACTTTGTTTAGCGGTAGACCTTTCCGACTATAACCCTATCGATTTATGCGGTACGGGCGGTGACGGAAAAGACACTTTCAACATCTCTACCTTGGCCTCTTTTGTGACTGCCGGAGCCGATGTAAAAGTCACCAAACATGGCAACTATGGGGTTTCCTCGAAATGTGGAAGCAGTAATGTGATGGAATTTCTAGGTATCAAATTCAGTAATAAGGCCGATTTTTTAACGAAATCGATTGAAGAAGCTGGCATTTGTGTATTGCACGCACCCTTGTTCCATCCTGCCATGAAAAATGTAGCACCCATTCGAAGGGAACTCGGGGTCAAGACCTTTTTTAATATGTTAGGACCAATGGTGAATCCGGCATTTCCAAAGAATCAGATGGTGGGGGTCTTTAATTTGGAGTTGGCCCGAATGTACGGCTACCTCTACCAAAACACCGACAAAAAATTTACGATTCTGCATGCCCTTGACGGATATGATGAAATATCATTGACGGGAAATACAAAAACTATTTCCAATAATTCCGAAGGCATGTTAAAACCTGAAGATTTTGGAGTAAGAACCGTAAAACAGAGTGAAATAGTGGGCGGGGAAAGCATCGAGGCTTCAGCCCAAATTTTCCTTGATGTCTTAAACGGCCGTGGTACTGAAGCACAGAACAATGTCGTTTGCGCCAATGCCGGTATTGCAATAGCTACAGTAAAATCGATTACACCGAAAGAAGGTTTTGAACAGGCCAAAGAATCACTCCTTAGTGGAAAAGGATTGCGAGCATTGAAAAAATTACAGGAACTAAGTAAAAATTGAAAACGTCGTTACGAGCGAAGCGAAGTAAGCTGTCTAAAATGTGACGTATGGCTTCTAGCCCGCAATGACAACTATACGAAATGAACATTCTAGATAAAATAGTTGCTGACAAACGCAAAGAGGTCGACTTAAGAAAATCGATTATACCGGTTTCACAATTGGAAAACTCCGTACTTTTTGAGCGAGAGAGTCCTTCCCTAGCTACTGCACTTCGCAAAAGTACAACGGGCATTATTGCCGAACACAAACGCAGATCACCCTCAAAATCGGTAATCAACCAAAGTTTGAACGTACAAGACGTAGCCAAAGGTTATGAAGATGCCGGAGTTTGTGGCATGTCGGTTTTGACCGATGGAAAATATTTTGGCGGGTCTTTAGATGACCTGCTCTTGGCACGGGCATCGGTACAAATGCCGCTGCTTCGTAAAGAATTTATAATTGACGAATACCAGCTTGTGGAAGCAAAAGCATACGGTGCCGATGTCATTTTGTTGATTGCGGCCATTCTGACGCGGGAAGAAATAAAAGCCCTTTCCGAAACCGCAAAAGGGTTGGGTCTCGATGTGCTTTTAGAAGTTCATAATGAAGAAGAATTACACAAATCGATTATGCCCAGTCTAGATATGCTGGGTGTAAACAATAGGAATCTAAAAACCTTCAAAGTTAGCTTAGATACTAGCAGGTCGTTGTCGGAATTGATTCCCGACGAATTTGTCAAAGTCTCCGAAAGTGGTATTAGTTCGGTTGCCGCTATTACGGCCTTAAAACCGTATGGTTATCAGGGATTTCTAATCGGAGAAAATTTTATGAAAACGGATAATCCCGGAGAAAGTGCCACGGCATTTATCAATGAGTTAAAACAATAGCGCCATTCCGAGGCACGAAGGAATGATCAACGGATTCCTTCGTTCCTCGGAATGACCAAAGAAAATCAAACGATTTGTAAATGAAAAGCGATCCTAAACATACGAGAATTCAAACTCCCTTACCTCTGGAGAGGGATGGGGTGGGGATTAAGGTCTGCGGAATGAAACTAAATACTTCGGAAGTGGCCGCACTGCAACCCGATTATTTGGGTTTTATTTTTTATAAAAAATCTTCTCGTTTTTTCGAAGGGGAAATGCCTTTGCTACCACATGGAATTAAAAAGGTAGGAGTTTTTGTTAATGCTTCCATTGAAGAAGTGGTGGAAAAGATAACCCATTACAATTTACAGGCCGTGCAATTGCATGGCAGTGAAAGTCCAGAATATTGTAGTACGCTGAAAGAAAAATACGCCTCGACTGCGCCCCGAGTGCAAATCATCAAAGTATTCTCCATCAAAAATGATTTTGATTTTGAGGAATTACAACCCTACGAAGCAGTTTGTGATTTTTATTTGTTCGATACCAAGGGCAAACTACCGGGTGGCAATGGGTATACTTTTGATTGGAGCGTCTTAAAAAACTACCCATCGATCAAACCTTATTTTTTAAGTGGCGGTATTGGTCTCGCTGAAATCGAAGCGATCAAAACCTTTATGCAACAACCGGAATCAAAATACTGCCATGTCATCGATGTAAACAGTAAGTTCGAATCGAAACCGGGGGTAAAGAAAGTGGCGCAGCTAAAAGAATTTAAAAAACGATTGGATATAAAAGTAGGATAGTGTCCTTGATGCTATTCAATTATAGGCAGTGATTAAAACCAACATTCTAAATTCAAGGGTATGAGATATTTACCAATGCTATTTTTTGTTTTAGTATCCTGTAAAGATTCACCGGATAAAAAATCTGAACCCAAAACTTTTGAAGAAATTCATAACCAAGCCATATTCGTTGATTCGCATAATGATATTCTCACCCTGACAATAGAAAAGGGTTATATTATTGATGATGATTTAAAAGGCAAAACTCATAGTGATTTAAAAAGAATGAAAGATGGTGGTTTAGATGTGCAATTTTTCTCCGTTTGGAGTGATGGCAAACAAGTAAACCCATATAATTTCGCCAATAGACAAATAGATAGTTTAGATGCCGTACTCAAAAGAAATCCAGATAAAATTGTCAAAGTTGCCAACATCGCAGCGCTTCTTACAGTCGAAAAACAGCATAAAATAGCGGCCCTCATCGGAATAGAAGGCGGGCACCAAATTGAAGATGACTTAACAAAGTTAGATGCACTCTACAATCGTGGAGCACGGTATATGACATTAACTTGGAACAATTCTACCGCTTGGGCAACCAGCGCATTCGATGAAACACAAGACAAGGATTTAGAGCAAAAAGGACTTACTGATTTCGGCAAAAAGGTAATAGAAAGAATGAACACCCTGGGAATGATGATTGATATTTCCCACGTTGGAGAACAAACCTTTTGGGATGTAATTGATAACACCACAAAACCCATTATTGCATCACATAGTTCAGTTTACAATATATGCCCTCATTTTCGAAACTTAAAAGATGAGCAAATAAAGGCGATGGCCAAAAATGGCGGCGTTATTCAGATTAATTTCAATTCTGGATTTATTGATCCAACTGTCGGGAAAAAGGAAAATGAATTTCTTGAAAAACATAAGACTGAAATAGATTCACTCAAGCAATCTGGTATGCACCCATATCTCGCTGAAGAATCGATATATTCCAAATATCATCTCGAAGCAGAAGAATTAAAAGCTCCGTTCAATCTCGTAATTGACCATATTGAATACATCATTAAATTAGTTGGAGTTGACTATGTAGGTATAGGTTCTGATTTTGATGGAATCGTTTTACCACCAAAGCAATTGGATGATGTTACGGCATACCCTTTAATCACAAAAGCATTACTGGAAAAAGGATATACCGAAGAAGATATTGACAAAATTCTAGGCGGAAATATATTGAGGGTTTTAAAAGCAAATGAGCTAAAGAAATAGCTGTGGCCAATCTTGAATATGGCAAATAGGAAAGTAAGTGACTAATTTGAAGGCTTGAATGTATTTGCTAAGTCCGATATCTCGAAAACTATTGGGATAGGATTTAGCTTTAAAAAGAAATAATTATTACCAATTAAAAAATGATAAAAAGGCTACATCAATACATACTGCTATTATTCGTACTGACCCTATTTTCGTGTAATCATGCCGAACCTGAGAAGTCACTGGATCCATCACTGATGCTATGGTACGATAAACCCGCAGCAAACTGGACCGAAGCACTACCTATCGGAAATGGCCGCTTGGGCGCCATGGTTTACGGAGGTGTTGAAAACGAGGTCATCCAATTTAACGAAGAGTCCCTTTGGACCGGGCAACCCCATGATTACGCCCATAAGGGGGCTTATGAAGTTCTCGATGAACTTCGCCAGCTACTTTGGGATGGTCAACAAATAGAAGCCCAAAACTTGGCGAATGAGCGTTTTATGTCACAACCTTTCGGCCAATTTTGCTACCAACCCTTCGGCAATATCTTATTAGATTTTCCCGATCATACAGAGGTTGACAATTATCAAAGGCGACTCGATTTAGAAGATGCGCTGTCATCGGTAGCTTATGAAATAAAGGGTGTAAAATTCAAAAGAGAGGTTTTTATCTCGGAACCAGAGCAAGCACTTGTCACCCATCTCGAGAGCTCAAAAAAGGGTGAATTAACTTTTAACATCGGTCTAGATTCACCGCATTCCGAATATGAGGTTTCCGTTGAGGGCGATGAAGTGGTTCTAAAAGGGAAAGCCAATAATTACCCCAAAGAATTGGATTTCCAAAACAAGCCCTATCCCAAAAGCAAACTGACCTTTGAGGCACGCTTGAAAGTGGTTTATGAAGGAGGCGAACTGGTAAAAGAGGGTAATGGTATCAAAGTCAGTAACGCCAACAGTGCCACCTTATATTTAGTAGCTGCTACGAGCTTTGTCGACTATCAAGATATCAGCGGAAACCCCACGGAACTATGTAAAAAGTACCTCAGCAATCTAAGCGGCAAATCATACCAAACCCTAAAGAATGATCATTCCAAAGATTTTCGAGAACTATTCAATCGGGTAGCGATCGATCTGGGAAAATCGGAGATTTCAAATCGCCCGACCAACGAACGGTTGATTTCTTTTCAAGAAGATGAAGATCCAAATTTGGTTTCCTTGCTCTATCAGTATGGCCGGTATTTGTTGATTTCGTCATCAAGAGCGGGTACACAGCCCGCCAATTTACAAGGTATCTGGAACGACCAGCTAGCGCCACCTTGGGATAGCAAGTACACCATCAACATCAATACTGAAATGAACTATTGGTTGGCCGAAATGACCAATCTTTCAGAATTATCGGAGCCCTTACGGCAGATGGTAGAAGATTTGTCGGTTACCGGAAAAAATATAGCAAAAGAACATTACAATCTTGAGGGATGGGTCGCACATCATAACACCGATATTTGGCGCGGTGCCGCCCCGATCAATAATGCAAATCACGGACTTTGGCCTACCGGTGGGGCGTGGTTAAGCCAACATTTGTGGTGGCATTATCAATATACCAATGATAAAGACTATTTAAAAAATAAAGCATATCCCATTCTAAAGGAAGCTTCCCGGTTTTTTGTCGGGTACCTGGTTCCCGATCCGAACCACCCCGATTGGCTAGTAAGCGGACCAAGTACCAGCCCTGAGAATGGCGGGTTGGTCATGGCGCCGACTATGGATCATCAAATTATAAGAAACCTTTTTTCCAATACCATTGAAGCGGCCGAAATTCTCGGAGTCGATGCGAATTTTATAAAAATAGTGAAAGAGAAACGTGCTAAAATAGCGACCAATTTAATTGGCAAACACGGGCAATTGCAAGAGTGGCTTATCGATCAAGATGATCCTGAAAACAAACACCGTCACGTTTCCCATTTGTGGGGGTTGCATCCGGGCAATGAAATTCACCCTTCAACAACGCCCGACTTGGCCGAAGCGACAAAAGTTACGTTGGCACACCGCGGAGATGGTGGCACAGGCTGGTCGAGGGCATGGAAAATAAATTTCTGGGCACGACTTTTAGATGGTGATCATTCCTTTCTATTGCTCAAGAATTTAATGGTGCCTTCAATCGAGCAAGGCGTTGAAATGAATGACAAAGGTGGACTGTATCTTAACTTGTTCGATTCACATCCGCCTTTTCAAATCGACGGAAATTTTGGTGCCACTTCCGGGGTGACCGAAATGTTGCTGCAATCGCATTTGCGGGATGAAAATGGCGATTATTTTCAAGATATTCTTCCAGCATTACCCTCGGCACTTTCCACGGGAAAGATTTCAGGAATAAAAGGTAGGGGCGCTTTTGAACTTTCCATTGAATGGAAAAATGGTGAACTGGTTATGGTGGAGGTCAAATCCCTCACAGGAAGCAAGCTGAATTTAAGATATAAAGGAAAATTGGTTTCGCAAGAAACAACCGAAGGAGAGACATTGACCTTTATTCCAGCTGATTTTAAATAGATAAAATGATACGACACAAGTTAGTTATTGTAAGTCTTTTGAGTTTGATTGCATTGGCAAGTTGTTCAACCGATAAGCAACAAAATATCCAACCGAACATCATACTTATCATGTCCGATGACATGGGCTATTCCGATATCGGATGCTATGGCGGAGTCATAAATACGCCTGTTCTCGATGGACTTGCAGAAAATGGCCTGCGTTTCACCCAATTCTACAATACGTCACGCTGTTGCCCTACAAGAGCATCACTTATAACAGGACTCTATCAACACCAGGCAGGTATAGGTCACATGATGAACGACAGGGGCAGTGACGCTTACCGTGGCGATTTGAGCAAAAATGCAGTCACCATTGCCGAAGTTTTGAAACAAGCAGGTTATGCAACCTATATGTCGGGAAAATGGCATGTTACTCCTTATAAACCTTCAGAAGCGAATCAATCGAAACACAATTGGCCTTTACAAAGAGGATTCGATAAATTCTTTGGCACTATTAACGGAGCAGGTAGTTTTTATGATCCAAATTCACTTGCCCGCGGCAATGAGTTTATCGCTCCTTCGGAAGATTTTTATTATACCGATGCGATTTCCGATAATGCCGTGAAATTTATAGAAGAACATAATACCGACAAGCCCTTCTTCATGTACCTGCCATATACCGCCGCCCACTGGCCCATGCATGCCAAGCCGGAAGACATTGCAAAATACAAAGGCAAATTCGATGAGGGCTGGGGTGCACTACGTCAAACGAAATATGAACAGATGGTTGCCATGGGACTGATTAAACCGGAATGGAAATTATCGGAAAAAGACGGCATTCCCGATTGGGAAGATGCCGAACGGAAAAGTTGGTACAGTTCACTAATGGAGGTGTATGCGGCCATGGTCGATTGCATGGATCAAGGCATAGGAAAAGTAATGACCTCGCTAGACAAGAAAGGAATAAAAGAAAAGACACTCATTTTCTTTTTACAGGATAATGGCGGATGTGCCGAAGAATACGGTTTTGTCGATACGATTGCCCCCCATTATAACGATATAAACCCCGACGAGAAAAAACCTATGGAGAAGGGTGAGTTTCAAACCGATATGGTACCGAGATACACGCGTGACGGAAGGCCTGTACTTGTTGGCAAAGGCTTAACGCCCGGAACCGACGACACGTATCTCGGTTACGGAAAACCTTGGGCAAATGCCAGCAATACCCCATTTAGGACGTATAAACACTGGGTGCATGAGGGCGGCATAGCAACTCCATTAATAGTGCACTGGCCTTCGGGGATATCGGCAAAAAACGAATTCCGACACCAACCGGGGCATTTAATAGATATTATGGCAACTTGTATCGATGTTGCCGGTGGTGATTACCCTAAGACATTCAACGGCAATACCATTACCCCGTTGGAGGGAATTAGCCTTACACCTGCATTTGAGAATCAAGACCTAGAAGACAGGGCCATTTTCTGGGAACACGAAGGCAACAAGGCAGTACGACTCGGAAAATATAAGCTCGTCTCGAAATGGAAAAAAGATTCGGAATACAATTGGGAATTGTACGATCTTGAATCGGACAGAAGTGAAATCAACGACCTCATCCAGAAAATGCCTGAGAAAGCAACAGAACTTGAGACTTTATGGAAAGGTTGGGCGAAAAAAGCAGGCGTTTTAACTTGGAGCGAAAAACAACCAATAGGGTAACCGTTGCGAGTTAGTAGAAAATTAAAACTATAAATCAAACAGATTTCCGGGTGCACGGAAATAAAAATAATATAATGACATATCAAGCAGACGAAAAAGGATATTACGGAGAATTCGGCGGAGCGTTCATTCCGGAAATGCTATACCCGAATACCGAAGAATTAAGACAGAATTACATTCGTATCATGAACGAACCCTCGTTCAAAAAGGAGTTTGACCAACTATTAAAGGATTATGTAGGCCGACCTACACCCTTATACTTTGCGAATCGACTTTCTGAAAAATACAATACCAAAATTTACCTGAAACGCGAAGACCTTTGCCATACGGGTGCGCACAAGGTCAACAATACTATCGGGCAAATATTAATGGCCAAAAAGCTGGGTAAAACCCGCATCATTGCAGAAACCGGCGCGGGACAACATGGCGTGGCCACAGCCACGGTATGTGCACTTATGGGTATTCAATGTGTGGTATACATGGGCGAAATCGATATTGCCCGTCAATCACCGAATGTGGCACGCATGAAAATGTTGGGTGCTGAAGTACGGCCCGCTCTTTCCGGTAGCCGTACCTTAAAAGATGCTACGAACGAAGCCATTCGTGACTGGATCAACAACCCCGTCGATACACATTATATTATAGGTTCCGTAGTGGGTCCACACCCCTACCCTGATATGGTGGCACGGTTTCAGTCGGTCATTTCCGCCGAAATAAAAACGCAGCTACAAGAAAAGGAAGGTCGTGAAAACCCGGATTACGTGGTGGCCTGTGTTGGTGGCGGCAGTAATGCTGCTGGGGCCTATTATCATTATCTCGACCAACCCGAGGTGGGCATCATCGCCGTAGAGGCCGCTGGAAAAGGCATCGATTCGGGGGAGAGTGCCGCAACTTCGGCACTCGGAAAAGTTGGTATAATTCACGGAAGCAAGACGTTGTTGATGCAAACCCCTGATGGACAAATTACCGAGCCGTACTCTATTTCCGCAGGATTGGATTACCCCGGTGTGGGCCCCATGCATGCACATTTGTTCAAATCGGGGCGCGGTGAGTTTATTTCCATCACTGATGACGACGCTATGCAAGCCGGACTCTTACTATCAAAATTGGAGGGTATCATTCCCGCGATAGAATCATCGCATGCCTTTGCGATTTTAGAATACCGCAAATTCAAACCCGAAGATGTGGTGGTCATCAACTTATCAGGTCGTGGCGACAAAGATCTTAACACCTATATTGACTATTTTAATTTATAACCCTAGACTTGACAAGACCTAAAACGTGATGGTTATGTTCTATGTGACAATTGGTACCGGACTTCTTTTTATAGGTATTGGCTATCTCATTACAGAGAAAAACGCCAAATACCTACTCTCGGGGTATAACACCATGTCGAAAGATGAGAAGGAAAAAGTAGAACTAAAACCATATCTGCATTATTTTAGGAAATTCCATATTTTTTTGGGTCTATCGTTTATGGCCATTGGCCTTTTCTTAAACTATATAAGCCCAAATATTGGAGGAATTTTCTTGGGCGTCTACCCAATTCTAGCTTATGGTTATTTTATGTGGACCAGCCGCGGTTATTTTGAAAAGGTCAAATCAAATAAAAGTCAACTCAAAGTAGGCATCATCATAATTGCGGCAAGTTTAGTATTTGTTGCTGCTATATTTTATCTGGGCTATCAAGAAGACAAAATTCTTCTTGAAAAAGACCAGATTACGCTTGAGGGTTTTTATGGGGAAGAAATCGACCCTTCGCAAATACAGTCCGTGGAACTGGTTGAACGATTACCGGAAATAAAAAAACGAACCAATGGATTTTCTTCCGGCTCGGTCCACAAAGGATATTTTAAACAAGAAGGTGGAAAAAGCGTTAAGTTGATACTCAATGGCGAAGCCAAACCCTATGTATTGATTACTAAGAAAAATGGAGAACGTATTTATTATTCTTCCAGAAGTACGCCGAACCAAAAAATTTATGACCAATTGAAAAATTCATTTCCTGAAGTGGAATAATGAGCATCCTCCCTTTGGAGAAATAAAACTAAAAGAAAGAGATTCTCGCCTTTGCGGGAACAAAATTTACAAATAATGAATAGAATCAATCAAAAGATACAAGAGGATAAAAAAATATTGTCCATCTATTTTACGGCAGGTTACCCTGCATTGAACGATACCGCAAAAATCATTCAAGACCTCGAAAAAAACGGAGTTGACCTTATTGAAATTGGCCTTCCCTTTAGTGACCCTTTGGCAGATGGACCAACCATACAAAGGAGTTCAACAGAAGCGCTAAAAAATGGTATGACAACTGAAATTCTTTTTGACCAATTGAAAGATATTCGTCAATCGGTGTCTATACCCTTAATTATCATGGGTTATTTTAATCCCATGCTTCAATATGGTGTAGAAACGTTCTGTAAAAAATGTAAAGAAATCGGTATTGATGGCTTGATTATCCCTGATTTGCCTGTCGATGTCTACCACGAAGAATATCAAGCCATTTTTGAAAAATACGGCTTGATCAATGTTTTCTTAATAACACCACAGACCTCGGAGGAGCGTATTCGGTTCATCGATAGTGTTTCCAAAGGATTTATTTATATGGTCAGTTCGGCCAGTGTTACCGGAGCCAAATCAGGTTTCGGACAAGAACAGCAAGACTACTTTGAACGTATTGCCTCATTATCGCTGGCAAATCAGCAAATTGTAGGTTTTGGTATTAGCAACTCGGAAACGTTTCAAGCGGCTACCAAGTCGGCAAAAGGTGCTATAATCGGGTCGGCCTTTATCAAACATCTGACCGAGCATGGGGTGGATTCAATTGCCAACTTTATTAAAAAAATTAGATAGTGAAAGATTTAGTCAATAATTGGAAAATCGTCATTCTACTCTGTTTGACATTGGGCCTTGCTCCATTTTTCCCAGAACCTCATATTTGGGGCAAAATTAAATGGATTAGGGGTGGAGCTGTCGGCATGCAGTTCAAAGATTGGTTCGACGTCATTTTTCACGGGTTGCCTTTTTTACTTTTGATACGGTTGGTCGTTTTGAAATTAATGAATATCAAACCTTCTTAACACTTGCTAACAAAGCTTTACCAGTGCTTTAACGGCCATTTGGAGCCGAGACCCTTATATTATCTATGAACCTTTAAAACAAAGAATTATGGGAATGATAGATGATAAAAGAAAATTCAAGCGCAAAGTTGAACAAAGCAACCCGACGAACCCAACAGGGAACACCAATGTGGATACCAACAAATTTGATATCGACAAGAAAACCATCAAAGGTCAGCAAAACAAAAAGTAGAATTAACAACAATAACACATTTAAGACCCCGAAGTAGAATCTACTTCGGGGTCTTTTTTTGATGGCTTCCTAAATTGCAGCACGATACATAAAACATTTTGTACTTCTAAATTTCCTAAATTGTAACTTGGAATAAAGTGCCTTCAATAGTATTCACAACAGATTTTTACCAATGAAACAGCCATACCACTTCAAGTTTTTTCCCTTTCTCGGGGTACTCATTTTAATTTTGGCATCCTGCGGTCATCAAGCCAAAAAAAAGACGGTTACGAACACTTCGGGAATATTACAGATCAAACAAGACACGACTGCTGGAACATTATCAGTCTTTCGACAAGGAGATGACAAGGTACTGGCAACCCAAAATGCACGACCTGATTTCCGTCCTTTTCTGCATCCCATTATGGCGCCCGATGGTACCGGTCCGCTCACCGAATATAGCCCTGGTCATCATAAACATCAAACCGGGCTTTATTGGGGATTCACCCGCGTGAATGGTAAAGGTGCCCCAACCGATACCATCAAAAAATATTTTTATAAAAAGGATGACATGCCCGAAATGCAAAAGAAAATAGGGCGTGACTTCTTTCACCATCCCGATGGTAATCACTGGAAAAGGGTGTCTTTTGATATTTTACAAAAAGAAGGTTCCGAAGTCTCTTGGCAAACGGTTTACAATATGTTGGATACAGATGGTACCGCCATGTTACAAGAAACCCAAATATGGACAATGACTGAAAAGGAAGGTAAGACCATATTAAATCTTGAATGGCAGGGAAAAGCCGTTAAAGACATTACCATTGGCGAATTCGATTACGGAGGACTGTTCTTGCGTATGCCATGGAAAGAAGGCATAAAAGGAGAAGCTGTTAATGCAGCACGACAGCGCAATGAAAAAGCGGAAGGGCAACGTGCCATGTGGATGGATGTCGGCATGCAACTGGAAGGACATGAAGATATAGCACATATGACCATTTACGACCACCCCCAGAATGCTGGCTTTCCCCAACCATGGCGCGTAGATGGCCAATTGGGCGTAGGGCCAGTTCGCGTGCGCATGGGTGATTGGCATATTAAAAAAGGGGAGACCGAAATCATAAAGCATCGCATCGTAGCCTATACCGGGGAACATGATGATTTGGCACTCACAGCGCTTTATAACGATTTTATAGGAAGCAATTCGATGTACTCCACTGCCTCTTTATGGAATATCGCCCAAGAGGAAGGTAGAAATGCCAAGTTTTTAAAGCCGGAAGAGGCTGCTGCAGAAATGACCATGCTAGCGGGATTTGAAGCCAACGCTTGGGCCGGAGAACCCATGATTACACAACCCATCGCATTTTGTTGGGACGACAGGGGCCGTTTATGGGTAGCCGAAAATCGCGATTACGAATCACGGGTCGATGGTTTCTCAAATTCAGGTGACAGCAGGATTATTATTTTAGAAGATACCAATAACGACGGCACAGCGGATAGCCGAAAAGTATTTCTCGAAGGTATTCCGTTTCCTTCAGCAATTGCAGTGGGTTTTGACGGCCTCTTTTTGGGTGCACCCCCAAATTTGCTCTTCGTACCCGATAAGAACAGGGACGACGTTGCTGACGCTAGGGATATTGAAGTACTCTTGACCGGTTGGGGAATACGCGACCGACATGAAACGATAAACAGTCTTCATTGGGGGCCCGATGGTTGGCTCTACGGGCTAGAGGGCTTCGCCACACCTTCCAAGATTCGAAAACCCAAAGGGAAGGGGAAAATCTATAAGCATAAGGAAGCCTTTCCCGAAAATCTTTTGGAAGCCGATGGGGTCGATATTAACGGTGGAGTTTGGCGTTACCACCCCACCAAAAAGAGATTTGAGGCCGTAGCACATGGGTTCAGCAATCCTTGGGGTATCGATTACGATAGTAAGGGACAATTATTTATCAGTGCCTGCGTCATTCCCCATTTATTTCATGTGATCCCAGGGGGCATCTATCATCGGCAGGGCGGACAACATTTCAACCCTTATGTGTATAGCGACATTCAGACCATCGTCGATCATCGGCACCGCTCGGCGCACGGAGGGGCACGTATCTACCAATCGGATGCATTCCCTGAAATTCATCAAGACCGCCTCTTTATGGCAAATATTCACGAGCATGCGGTACTTAGCGACATTTTAGAACCTCAGGGCTCAGGCTTCGTCGCACATCACGGAGACGATTTTTTATTGGCCAACAATGCGCAATGGATCGGATTCAGCATGGAAATAGGTCCATCTGGAGATATATATGTTTTAGATTGGCATGATGCGGATATCTGTGGAAAAGAAGTGCTCAACAAAGAGACCGGCAGGATCTTTCGCATAAGTCCTAAAAATTCATTGGCGGAAGACTGGGAGGGAAGATATGAAGATTTAAGGAAGCTAAACGACGAACAATTAGTACGGTTACAGACAAGCAAAAGTGATTGGCATGCCCGGCGAGCTAGGGTAATTTTACAGTATCGGGCCACGAAAGGAGCGCTGGATGAAATGGCCTTGGTACAGTTGAAGAAGTTGTTCAATACAGGTGAAAATCCGGACCATAGATTGCGCGCCATGTGGACCCTTCATAATACCCAAAGTTTTAGTTCGGAAGCATTGGAAAAAGCCCTTACGGATTCCGATGAATATGTTCGGGCTTGGGCGATTCAAATGCGCTGCGAAGATAAAGATGCATCTACTGAGTCTTTGGAAACCTTGATAAAAATGAGTGCCACGGATCCATCGGCAGTAGTGCGCCTCTATTTAGCGGCGGCCTTGCAACGAATCGATGAAGGCGCGAAATGGAAAATTGTACAACAATTGATTTCCAAGAATACCGATAGTGAAGATCATAATATTCCAAAAATGATCTGGTATGGTATGGAGGACTTGGTAACAAAAGAGCCAGCCAAGGCACTTGACCTGTTGGTTTCTTGCCAACTTCCCCAAATTGCAGAATTTATTAGCCGACGGCTGGTAGATGCCGACCAATTAGATTTGGTGGTAGGTGCCACAACGAAATACCTCGGCCAATCACAATCAATATTAAAAGGTATACTTTCTGGGCTTGAAGGTCGTTCGGATATTATCGCACCCAAAAATTGGGGAACAGTCTATGCTAAGTTGAAAACCAAAGAAGAAAGTGCTCCGCTTGCCTTAAAAGTGGCACAGCTTTTTGGGGATACCGAAGCGGCTAAGCAATTTTTAGCCACGCTGAACGATACAGATTCACCAATACAATCGCGAATCGATGCCCTCCAAGGCTTGGCTTCGAAGCAACGAAAAGAGCTTGTAGCCATCTTACCTTTCTTGTTAAACGAACCAGAACTGAGACTACAAGTTATCAGAGCCATGGCTGCCTTTGACCATGAACCCTTTGGCCGCCTTTTGATCGACCAATTTGAAAAATTTAATACCAAGGAACAGGGCGAAGCTCTTCAGACCTTGGCATCTCGGGGAACTTATGGGCGATTGCTCACCCAGGCGATTAAAGATGAGGCCATTCAAAAGAATGCTGTACCGGCCTATGTAGCCCGTCAATTGCGTCGTGTCGTTGGCAACGGTTTTGTTGAAGTATGGGGACCGATAGACCAACTATCCAATGATAAGTCGTTGGCCTATCGGCGCTACGAAAAATTACTGACCCAAGACGTATTGGCCTCCCCAGATCTGAATAATGGAAAGGCGATGTTCGAACGCACTTGTAGCGCCTGCCATAAACTTTTCGATAATGGGGCCTCTATAGGACCCGATCTTACCGGCTCCAACAGAACTGATATCGACTATTTGCTAAATAATTTAATAGAACCCAGCAGTGATATTCAAGATGACTATAGAATGGTCGTTATCACCAGCCGGGACGGGCGCACCTTTAGTGGCAATATCATTGCTGAAAACGAACGACAGCTAACCCTGCGCGTTATTGGCCAAGATCAATTGGTACTCAACAAGTCGGATATTCAATCGCAGGAGGTTTCAGCCGTATCTATGATGCCCGAAGGCTTGTTAGAAACCATGTCTGACAAGGAAATCATTGATTTACTGGCCTATTTACAAAAAAGCGAACCATCGGAATTGTAGGGATAGATAAAAATATCGAATGCATTACTTCGCTATCGTTTATAAAAAAAAGATCAACGATTATTAAACCCATTCTTTGGTATTAATAATCGTTGACCGAAATAGTAAAAGGTTTAGCCTTTTTGCTAAGCTGAATTTCTACTTGCGTTAATATTGCCGTACAACGACCTGGTAACGATTTTTTCGTATTCTTTTTTATAAGTAGTCTTCTGCCCTATTTTCTGTAAGGCATATTGTTGTATTGCCAATAACGGGAGTACGATACTTTCACGAATTTTAATGGATTCTCGAGAAACAGCTTCATTTTCCATTAATACTTTGCTTCCGGAAATTAAAAGCAACATCTCTTTTGAAAGCATATATTCTTCATGTAGAATGTTCCAGAACGCACCGTATTCCTTATCCTGTTGCATATAACTTGTCAATTCAAAATAGCATTTTGATAATGACATCATACTATTGAGCATCAAAGCCTTGAAAAAGGGCACCTCTTTGTACAGTTTTTTAAGTTCACGAATTCTGCCCGCATCCTTAAATGTTTTTATAGCCGTACCAATACCGAAGTATCCGGGAACGTTTTGTTTTAACTGGCTCCATGAGCCTACAAAAGATATGGCCCTAAGGTCGGTAAGTTCCAATTTCTTTTTATTTCCACGTTTACCTGGTCGACTACCGATATTCGCTTTTTGGTAATATTTCAGGGTGCTCCTGTTTTCGAGATAGGAAATAAACTTTTCATGATTTTTCAGCGCATCGTATTTCTCAAAACTTAAATCGGAAAGTTCTTCGATAAGTTTGCGATCTTGTTTGGAGATAACGTTCTCCTTCCCAAAGAGATTATTCGAAAGTCCAGCCGTCAATAATTGCTCACTGTTGTGAATGAATTGCTCTTTCGTACCGTAGGTACTGGTAATAGTCTGCCCCTGTATCGTTAGTTGTATCTCATTATTGGAAATATTCTTGGTCTGTGCCGCGTAAAAACGATGTGTTTTTCCACCACCACGAGCCGGTGGACCACCACGGCCATCGAAGAAAATCGCCTTGATACCATTTTTGTCACTAACTTTCGATAAGGTTTCCTTAGTTTTAAGAATAGACCAATTGGCTTTGAGATAGCCACCATCTTTGGTACCGTCAGAAAAGCCGAGCATAATGGTCTGGTTATTATTCCGGCTTTCAAGATGTTGCCTATATTCCGGTAAATCAAACAGGGTCTGCATGGTCTCTTCTGCCGCTTCCATACCCTTCATTGTTTCAAAAAGTGGAACGATGTCAAAAGAAATTTCTTTACCGGCCCAACCACACCATCTAAATAGTCCATAAACAAAAAGTATGGCAAAGATATCTTCAGAATTGCTAATGATATAACGGTTGCAGCCTTCTTCACCATTGGTTTCTTGAATACGCTTAAGTTGCGAAATGTTCTTTATCGTATCTTTTACAATATCTTCTTCATAATCCTTGGGATCCAATTCGATATTTTTATGAATAAGAATATCCATCAATTCCTTTTCAGAAAGCTCTTCTATAGCCTCGGTTATGTAGTCATTCTTCTTTAAGACAGCTTCGACCACCTTTTTGTGCATACTATTATCTTGTCTTATATCTAAAGTGGCGAAATGCGTTTTAAATATTTTCACCTTGTCGATAAAATAATCCAACTCTTTTAGATACAGGCTATGATATTTTTCCATAAGTAGGGTTCTAATCTCTAAAAGCGGTTCAATAATGGAATTAAAAGTGACCGTTTTCTTAGTGTCGAACATTGCCGTATACAAATTCCCACGCAGCTTTTTAAGCGGTTCTTGAACATCTTTAAATGTTAGTTTTCTCTGAAGCTGTTTTAGGTCATTGTAGTAACATTTCATCAAGTTTACGCGGAGTTCATCGGCCACATCTTTAGTAATGTCAGCAGTCACGAACGGGTTACCATCACGATCACCCCCAGGCCAAAAACCAAGTTTGACGATATTGTAATTTTCAAAATTTTCCTTGTGAATATTTTCCTTGATATAGGCATACAGATCGCCGACCGCATCATAATATACATGGCGTAAAATATAAATGATATTTTTGGCCTCATCTAAAGGTGTCGGCTTTTTAGCATTGATTAGCGAAGTCAGCCCCAATTGCTGAAGTGTGATATCGATATCATCAATTCGGTCTTCAAGAATAAGCGATCTCAAATCGGATATGATATCTAAAACAGCAGGGGTATAGAATTGAGTGGGATGGGCAGTAAGTACGATACGTGCGCTGAAAGTAGAAAGTTTTTTAGAAACCTTGTCCCAACTTTTATTCTTGTCTACCAATTCAAAATAATCTTTTATCGATAACGACCTTCTATGTTGTTGCAATTTGGGAAAAGCAGCATCTTCGACACTATCGTACAATACTACTTGGCGCTCGACATACTGAATTATTCGAAACATGAAATCGATACGTTCTTCCTCAGATTCGATATTGGCATAATTCTGAAAAAAAGCTTCCAAAATCTCTTGCGGATTCTGACCCGAACGAAACCCCTGTTTGCATTGGTCCAACAGCAAGGGAATCAACATTCCGACATTTTCGATATTCCGATACGGAAGATTTAAAAACAAACTGTTGTAAACATTGAACTTATTGTTAACCGATTTCTTAAACTCGCTTAATCTTTCTAACTGCTGCATATAATATTATAAGACGGATTGAAAAACATACGTTCGAACGTACATCAACTAACCTTCGATTGAATGTTTAAATATCGGTATAAATACCCTGTTGCTCGAAGATTTTTAACGCAAATAACAAATTTATCTTGCTACATGACAAAAACAACACGATACACAACAAAAATTTCAATTTACTCTATTGAAATTATACTTTTAACTTGTTAAATAAAACGAAGTAATTTTTTCATTTTCATATAGTGTTCTCGTGAAGGAGCCTTATCATAAAAGATAAGGCTCTTTTTAGTTTGGCCTGTTTTTCACAATAAATCAATTGAACTAAACTAATTTATGGGCTTTCGCTTAATTCAAAAGAGAGTTTGTTGTTCTTTTGAAACGTACTAAAAGAAATCTTGATACTGTAAGACTCTGAAATCTAAAGTATTAAACTCAGGATTCTTGATTTTCATTTGTTTATACATTTCTAGACTACCTACTGCCCTATTGGCCGCCCCCGATGGAGCGGTCAGGGAAACGGTTTTGACTATTCGGGCAGGTTTTATCTTTGATATCTCATCATTACCTGAAGGAAGCATAAACTCATGAATTCGCGGAACTACATCTGAAACAACCTCAAGCCTTAATCCAGATTCTTTTAAATGTTTCCTAAAGAAATATTCTGGACCATTTTTACTATTCCCACCTGTAAACAAAAGTGTATCGACATTGGGGTAATCTTGTAGAAAACCCAATATATTGCGCAATTTGATATTTTGCATTCCCAAATCGGAAGCATCTATTTTATCCCTTTGCGCACTGGAAACAATATCACAAATACCGATTTTACGCTGCATTAAGAATGCCTTTCGCTGCGCTACAGCAAAGTCTGAAGCCTCATACTTTAAATTTAAATCAAAAATTTTATCCAAAATAGGCCATAACTGACCATCGCGGCTTCCGTAACAAAAATCAACATCACCGTCTTTTAAGTCTCCTGTAGTAAAACGTGGCGGGGGCAAGGTGCCTACAATCAGCTTCGTGGCAGATTCAAAAAGGAAAGGGGCATACGGATGGGTATGTAAAAACATTTTTTTCGTTACGAATTAAAGCGCCAATTATTGCAATTTTACCTGCGACTCAGCCCCGACCCTTATTTCAAAAAGCACAGCATTCATTTAACCTTTCGATGGTTTGTCACACAAACAAAAAAAGAATTCTGTATTATTTGAGCACCAACACCAAATCGTCGCTATTGACCAACGATCCACCATTTAATTGAATTCTGTCGACCACACCTTCTTCCGTTGCCGTTACCGAAGTCTCCATTTTCATGGCCTCGATGACGAATAATGGTTGATTTCGCTTTACCTCTTCTCCTTTTTTCACCAATACGTTGGATAGCAAGCCTTGTAAGGGCGCACCAATCTGTTTTGGATCCGACGCATCGGCCTTGACATTTTCTACTTTGTCCACCTTAACCGCAGTGTCTTTTACGATTACATTACGCAACTGCCCATTCACCTTGAAAAAGATGCTAACGTTGCCAGCCTCATCGGGCTCACCCCTCAGCATTAATGAAATCAAAACATTCTTGCCCCGATCTAATTCTACCATAATTTCCTCTCCTATTTCCATACCATAGAAGAAATTTTTAGTCGGTATGTTCATCACATTGCCATACTTCACATGATTGTTGTAGGCATCGGTAAACACTTTCGGATAGAGTTTATAAGACAAAAAGTCGGTCATCTCTAGTTCTCGGCCCATACCTTTATTGAACTTTCGTTTAAATGCCTTGAATTCCTTATCGAAATCGATGGGTTCCATTTGGGCATTTGGCCTGCTGGTATATGGTTTTTCATCTTTAAGAATAATCTTCTGCAATTTCTTTGGAAAACCTCCAACAGGTTGCCCTAAATCACCTCTAAAAAAGCTCTTGACAGATTCTGGAAAAGAAATATCGTCACCTTTCTCCTCAACATCCTTTACACTGAGATTGTTGCTGATCATATATTGCGCCATGTCACCGACGACCTTTGAACTCGGGGTCACTTTTACAATATCACCGAACAACTTATTTACCTCACCGTACATTTTGGTTACCTCAGGGAATTTATCCTCCAAGCCCAAGGCAATGGCCTGACCCTTCAAATTGGAATATTGGCCACCCGGTATTTCATGATTATACACTTCGCCAGTACCCGATTTGAGTCCGGACTCGAAAGTATAATAGTAGTTACGAACCGTTTCCCAATAGTTTGAATATTCGGCTAGCTTTTGGGTATTGATCGGATTTTCTCTTTCATGAAACCGCAACATTTCTACTACGGAATTAAAGTTGGGCTGCGAAGTGAGCCCAGACAGGCCTCCCAAAGCGACATCGATGACATCGACACCCGCCTCTACCGCTTTTAAATACGTAGCAGATTGAATTGAAGATGTATCGTGGGTATGCAAATGAATAGGAATGTTGATTTCCGATTTCAGTGCTGTAATCAACTCATAAGCTGCATTGGGCTTCAAAAGCCCGGCCATATCCTTTACCCCTAAAATATGGGCTCCGGCATTCTCGATATCCTTGGCAAGTTGCAGGTAGTACTTGAGATTGTATTTGGTTTTCGAGGCATCTAAGATATCTCCCGTGTAACATATGGAACCTTCGGCCAAGCCACCTGTTTTTGTACGTACATATTCGATACATGGCGCTATGGATTCCATCCAATTCAATGAATCGAATATTCGAAAAACATCGACCCCGGTTTCCCAGGCCTGTTCCACAAATTTTTCGATAAGATTATCAGGATACGCGGTATACCCTACCCCATTTGAACCACGAATCAACATTTGCAACAGTACATTGGGCATAGCCCTGCGTAGCAATGCCAAACGCTCCCAAGGGTTTTCCTGTAAAAACCGTAGACAAACATCAAAGGTAGCGCCGCCCCAGACCTCCATACTGAAAATTTCAGGATGGTTCTTGGCATAGCCTTCCGCCACCTTCATCATATCGGCCGTACGCATTCGTGTTGCCAAAAGGCTTTGGTGCGCATCGCGCATCGTAGTATCGGTATATTGTATTTTGTTCTCATTTTTAAGCCACTGCGAAAATCCTTCCGGACCTAGTTCAGTAAGCAAATCTTTAGTTCCTTTTGGATACTCTTCCGTCTTCGGAAAAGTAGGGACTAAAGGTTTTGAAAAAACGTGGTTCCGGTCGTATTTCTTTACATCGGGATTTCCATTTACAATGGTCTCCCCCAAATATTGCACTAATTTATTGGCACGGTTGCGTGGCTCGGTAATTTTGAAAAGATCTGGTTCGTTCTTTATAAAGTTCACCGTTACTTTTCCTTCCCTAAAGGTCGGATGCTTCAAGATATTATCTAAAAAGGCCATATTGGTGTTCACACCCCGTATGCGGAACTCCGCCAAAGCCCGGCGCATTTTCCGGCAAGACCCGTCCAAAGTTCGACTGATTGCCGAAACCTTTACCAGCATCGAATCAAAAAATGGCGAAATACTTACCCCTTGATAGATACTACCGGCATCTAATCTAATTCCCAGACCCGAAGCACTTCTATAGGTCGTAACTACCCCGTAATCTGGTTTAAAATCGTTCCCCGGATCTTCCGTAGTGATTCGGCATTGCAGGGCATAACCCGTAACATGAATCGCATCTTGATCTTGTATTTTTATTTGTTGATCGGATAGCTTATATCCCCCGGCAATAAAAATCTGTGCTTTTACCAAATCGATATTGGTAATCATCTCGGTAACAGTATGCTCTACCTGAATTCGAGGGTTAACCTCGATAAAATAGATACTGCCGTCATCATCGACCAAAAACTCTACCGTACCTATGTTATTATAATTAACGGCCTTACAGATATCAATAGCGTACTTATACAGACTGTCTTTTGTCTCTTGCGGAAGCCCTACCGATGGCGCAAACTCAATTACCTTTTGATAGCGTCGTTGTACCGAGCAATCGCGTTCATATAAGTGAACAATGTTGCCATGGTTATCGGCAACAATCTGTATTTCGATATGTTTAGGGTTCTCAACGAATTTTTCAAGGAATACCGTATCGTCGCCAAACGCATTCAATGATTCACGACGTGCCTCAGGAAAAGATTTTCGCAATTCGTCTTTGGTACGAATTACCCGCATCCCACGACCTCCACCGCCTGAAGCAGCCTTTAACATTATAGGATAACCGATTTTTTCGGCTTCGGACAAGGCGATATCAATAGTGTCAAGGTCTTTATCGCTACTGAGAATAATCGGTACCTTATTGGCAACCGCTACTTGCTTAGCCGTAATCTTATCCCCTAGTGCTTTTAATACGGAAACCTTCGGGCCGATAAAAATTATGCCGTTATCAGCGCATTTTTGGGCAAAAGTTGCATTTTCGGAAAGAAACCCGTAACCGGGATGAATCGCATCAACATCATTGTCTTTGGCCACTTTAATGATAGTGTCCATATCCAAATACGGACGCAATGGCTCAGTATCTTCACCAATCTGATATGATTCGTCGGCCTTGTAGCGATGCAATGAATAGCGATCTTCATAGGTGTAGACACCCACCGTTTTTATACCTATTTCGACACATGCCCTAAAGATACGAATGGCAATTTCTCCCCTATTCGCTACTAAAACCTTTTTAATTTCCATAAAGTTCTTCTAATTAATGAACTACCGCGCCGATAACAGGCCAGTGTGCAATGTCACAAAACTACTGTTTTTGACCAAGTATAACAATACGAGAACTTTATAAAGTTGAGAGAATTTGTTACAATACAGCAGAAAAATAACGGTACAAAAATATTGAAGCCGCTAATTTGATTATTACAATAAAAATTGCTACATTTTGAATAACTAATAAAGCAATTTCACATTGGGAAAAGGAGATAAAAAATCGAGAAGGGGTAAAATAGCGAATAAGTCGTATGGTGCCAGAAGACCGGGAAAAATTAAGAAAAGACCAACTGTCGAGGAAAAAATAAGTATTGCAAAGAAGAAATAGAGAATTAATCCTCTAAAATGCGGAATTTCAGTCCCGCTTCACTCGAAACGGTATCTATTTGAAAGGTATATAACCGTAGCATTACCGAATCGATCTCAAAATTACCGACGGCTTCTTCAAACTCTAAAGAATCGGCTTTCACACGGAGAAATTCAGGTAAATCGCTACTATCATACTTTTGATAGGGAGTTGCCTCTTTTTGAGCTACCTCGCCGTATTCTATCTCATCAATAAAAATTTCACTTAAGTCGATAGCGCTGTTATTGCGCACCCTTATTTGGGTTCCGGAAAGATTGTCATCATAATCGGTACAACCGACAACTACGATACAACTAATAAAGGCAAGCACTAAAAACTTTTTCATAGCAATTTTTAGATAGCAATTCATCTATCTAATAAACGCTGTCTTTTGCATTATATTTTATCGAACGAAAACTGGTTGGTTTTCTTTTAAGGTATGTGCTTGACTAAACCCATATCCATCAGCATTGAAACCTCTAATATCGTCCAGCGTTTTTGCATTGGAATCAAGTATATATCGCACCATGGATCCCCTGGCTTTTTTAGCAAAAAAACTAATAACTTTTAGTTTGTCATTTTTCCAATCCTTAAATATAGGCGTAATCACGGGCACTTTGAGTTGTTTTTCATCGACCGCACCAAAATATTCATTACTCGCCAGGTTCACGAAGAGTTCACCATCTTGCAATTCTGCGTTCAGATGCGCCGTAAGTTCTTTTTTCCAAAATTCGTAAAGGTTCTTTTTTCGCCCAATTTTTAATTGGGTACCCATTTCCAAACGGTAGGGCTGTATAAGATCAAGCGGCTTTAGTACACCGTACAATCCAGATAATATGCGCAGGGTATCTTGTAGCTGACCCAGTTTTTCTTTAGAAATAGTATAAGCGTCAAGACCTTGATAGACATCACCATTAAAGGCATAGACAGCGGGCCGTGCATTGTCGGGCGTAAATGGCACAGAAAAATTTTGATTGCGCTCCCAATTCAATTCAGCAAGGTTATCGGAGATACCCATCAATTTAGACAATGCCTTGGGCTTTTTCTTCTCAAGAATTTTGTTCAACTTTTCAGCTTGGTCCAAAAAAGCGGGTTCGGTATATTTGGCAGTAGGCAATTTGCTCTCAAAATCAAGCGATTTTGCTGGGGATATTACAATCTTCATCTTCTAAATTTTGCTTAAAAATAGGAAAGAATTTTAAGTTGAACCCTAGAACCAAAAAGAGATTCGCAATGCCCTTATCGAAAAAATTTATAGAATGGCTGCACCCCTATTTTTTGAACACAAAAATTGAAGCTGAACAGAGTTTAAGTATCTGTGCTAGTTATATTACTTGATGTTCATCGGCTGGTAAGCCATTAACTCGAACGTTTTATTGTTAACGGAAGCAATAACATCGCTATCTGTCTCTATCGTTATAATTTTATCGTTTTCAAGTTGCGCCACAAATCCACATTCCTTTTTTAAAACCAATTCCGACGTTCCATCTTGATCTATATCTAACGATTGACCATAGCCACCAGCCGTTTTTTTCCCAACGTATAGTGTTCCTTCAACTTCTCCCAACAGCGATGAAAACCCATTTTCAGTCAACAGAAAACTCTTTTTAACTTCAACTGCATTAGGAGCGTCCATTGATTTTGGATATACAAAGACTATCGTTTGTTCGTCATTTGATCGGAATTTTACGGGTAACAAAGAACCGTAAGTACTCTCTATGGCATCTCCATCTTGACTAACATCCATACTTTTGTTCAGTCCGATAAAATTTTGTGTATCGCCACTTTGAGTATATCCAGTGCTGGCAATTTCGCTGTTTATTTGAGTTTGTAAAGGTCGCCCATCATTAGTCAATAAAGGTACGGTCAAACCAAACGGCGTATTTTGGGTGGTAGAGAGATAGGTCATTACTCCATCGGGTGTGACGACAAACCTTTGTTCAAATTGAGGCCCTCCGCGGCCTGTAATGCTTGCATATGTAATTTTAAATTTCACCAATAAAGGGTGTACAAATTCAGTTGTCACCGTACCTTGATAGTGCGTTGCCATATCGGCAATTCGAACCCATTTGCCGTCTTGCTCCCATGTGGGGCCAAATGTCAAACCTGTTTGTGGAAATATCGCATCGGCCGGATTACCAAGACCCTTACTATTGAGAACAGGGTCATCCGAAACATTAATTCTTTTTCCATCTGAAGGACCGAGGCGATCGTCCCATCCCATTTTTGAAAAACGTACTCCTCCCAAAGGTGTCCAAAACTCATCATATTTAGGCACGGAAGCCCCACGTAGATTTATAAAGACCTGCATTCCCCCCGCATTGGCAGTAAAAGTTGAAAATCGATTTCCCGTCTGTATGGCGTAGCCCCCGATTTCAGTTGGTGCAGGTACTTCTTTGATTTCGGAGTCATGGGTCAAAAAAGCCTCGGCAAGGTGAAACATCATGGCCCCACTATAATTGCCCCATTGGCTTGCGGGCTGATAACCCGTTCGTTTTTTTAAATCAAAATGGTTTTTGGCGATTGAATATGATCCACTCCAAGGCGAATTAAAACGTTTCCACCGACCAATACTTTGGAATGCCAGTAAGGCCGATCTTCGGTACTGTCCGGCTAGTTCTGTCTGATTTAATCTTAGGGCATCTTCGGCCAGCACTTCAAAAATAAGTTGATAGAGAATGTCATTGAATACGTGATTATCGGTTCTTCCGTTAGGTGGGCATTGGCCTGCCGGACTCATTAATAGCATCGATGTCGCCCCTCCCCTGCGAACAATCTTCTTTAGATGCTCAGCAGAAGGGCCATCATACGCCAATGCCATGGAAGTTAAATTGCCCCGCCCGACGGCTTCAACAGCCAATGATTGGGGGTCACTGCTCCAATCTTCGTATAAATTCCATTTGGTAACTCCGATACGCTGGTACTGCCCATAATTCTTCCAATTATCCTCTATAAAACCCACGGTCTTCTGCTTGTCAATAAAACCATGTTTAGCGCGTACCCACTCCCCTTTCATTGCATAGGTCCGCCAGTTGTTCAAATGGCTGCTCATGCCATCCCAAATACTATCTAATGGTGTAGCTATCATTTCTACCCATTGCTGGTATTTCTTTTTTGGGATATGGTCTTTATACAGCTCCATAGCTTCGGCCAGGGCCGCAATATAAAATTCTCCATGTCGATCTGGGATGCTATCATTGCCATTGAAAAAGTCGGTTAAGGCCTTTTCCATGGCAAGAACCCCCGATGACAACATTTCAGGAGCATAACCGGAATCTACAAGCGCTGCTACAGCAAACGCATAATAGGGTGTGGAATATTGGTGTTCACGATGCAAAAAGGGATCAATAATAGCACCACTCCCTTCCTGAAACCGATAGGCCACATCGACCATTCCCTTTACTGCCTCCAAATAAGCTTCTTTGGGAGTTTCTAACGGTTTCCAATCAGGAGAGGTCAAATGATATTTTATTTCAGGAAGACTTTCCGGTAAGTCTTGGGCCCAAGTAACGTTGCACCAAAAAATAATTAAAATACCACCCCTGAATACCCAAAAAATAAATTTCGCCATTGACTTGACAGCTTTAGAATTGATTTCAATTATTATATCCCTACTGCAACAAAAATATCGATTTCTGCACTCGTCGGGTCTTTTGATTTTTCGCCATAAACTTCAAAATCGGCTGAATATATTCGATGCAAAGGTGAATTCCATATTTCGGTCCAAGTATTATAAACCGCTCCTTTTGTGAAATCACCCTTGGAAACAAATCTCATATAGGCTCCGCCACCGAAACTTTCACCGACCATACCATCGGGAACAACATTCAAAGTGCTCACCCTACAACCCAAAATCGTGTCATAAATCCCTTGGTGATCGCTTTCGTAGTGTGTATAGATTGACAAGATACTATTATCAATTTTATTGGGGATTTTTTCTGAGATTTTCTCCGCTATAAAATGCCCCCAAAGCTTTGCGATATCTTGAGTCTTCTGAACCCGTTCATTGGAGGTTGTCATCGAAATTCCGATAACCTTGAACGGTTCGATATTAATTTTTTCC
Organism: Kriegella aquimaris; assembly: GCF_900103215.1. Taxonomy (GTDB): domain Bacteria; phylum Bacteroidota; class Bacteroidia; order Flavobacteriales; family Flavobacteriaceae; genus Kriegella; species Kriegella aquimaris. The sequence continues at coordinate 54,391 of NZ_FNGV01000017.1, read as the reverse complement.
ATAATCTATATTTTTAAAACTGACCTAAAAATACGAGGGCAATATGACAACAGTATGTCAACCTATAATATTCAATCTTGAAGTATTATAAGTTTACACCATGAAACCATTTCATATAAAATATGGAAATTGTTTTTTAAGGCACAAACAGTGGCAGTAAAAGATGCTACCATTTTACGTGTTTAGCAAGTAGAAAGGTTGATAAGAATAAAAATTACTTAAGGAATTTACTTACGAATGACTTAATCTTTTTTGGTAGTCAATTACTCTTTGTGCTTGGCATAATGACGCCATTTATCAATACAGTCTACCATATCTTTTGGGATTTCAGAATCGAAACGCATAGCCTTCCCCGATACGGGATGAACAAAGCCCAATGTCTTGGCATGCAGGGCCTGTCGTGGCAAGACCTTAAAGGCATTATCGACAAATTGCTTGTATTTGGTAAAGCTAGTTCCCTTTAGGATTCTATCACCTCCATAGCGCTCATCATTAAAAAGGGTATGGCCAATGTGCTTCATATGTACCCTTATTTGATGTGTTCTACCTGTTTCAAGTTTACAGGAAACCATCGTAATATAGCCCAAACGCTCCAACACCTTATAGTGGGTCACCGCTTCTTTTCCCTGTTCCCCATCTTCGAAAACGTACATTTGTAATCGATTCTTAGGATTGCGGCCAATATGCCCTTCTACCGTTCCCTCTTCTTCCTCCATATTACCCCATACCAGCGCCACATATTCACGTTCCGAAGTCTTATCAAAAAATTGTTTGGCCAAATGTGTCATTGCCGCCTCAGTTTTAGCGACTACTAGAAGACCAGAAGTATCTTTATCTATACGATGAACAAGTCCTGGGCGTTCATTGCTATTCACGGGTAAGTTGTCGAAGTGATAAATCAAGGCATTAATCAACGTACCCGAATAATTACCATGGCCCGGATGCACTACCATACCAGCAGGTTTGTTCACCACCAAAAGAACATCATCTTCATAGACAATATTCAAGGGAATATTTTCAGGGACCAGTAAATTCTCATGTGGTGGGTGCTCAAAAAGCACTTTTACCTCATCTCCCGCCTTTACCTTATAATTCTGTTTTACTATGGTATCGTTTACCCAAATATGGCCGTTTTTCGCAGCTTGCTGAATTTTGTTACGTGTAGCATTTTCGATAAAGTTCATCAGAAACTTATCCACACGAAGTGGGTCTTGTCCTTTTGAAGCTACAAATCTATGATGCTCGAACAGCTCATCTTCCCTTAGTTCAGGGTCTTCTTGTGGCCCCATAACTTAGTTTGATTCTGCATTGATACGTGCCTGCTCAGTAATATTTCCGTTTCCACAGACAAGCTCGATCTTCGAAGTTTTTGGTAATTTATCACCGGGTTTGATCTGTTTCCCTTTATATTTTATGAAGTATACCATATCTTTTCCTAATTCATCCCTATACGATACCTTTTCAACATCTAGGCCCACGGCCCTTAGCATTGAGGCCGCATTACGTTGTGTAACCTGAATAATCTGGGGAACGGTTACCTTTTTATAACCGGAAGGATTGACCGTAAAGTAAATCATTCTATTCTCCTTGACCTTTTCACCAGCTTTAGGGTTTTGCTCAATTATCGAAAATCGAGGATAATCAGGATTATAGTTTGCCGAATCGAGTACCTCATAACGTAAATTACTTTCTTCAACAGACTTTCGCATATCCATTACCGACATTTTTGAAAAATCGGGCACCTCGACGAACTCGCCATGATTGGTTGTATTATTCAACCAACGTAGTACTAAAAAAACTAAAACTATCAATACCAACAAGGCTAGGCCGAGTTGTATCAAAAAAGTCTTGCTCCTTAAAAAGTTTAAAAATTTTCTCATTGATTACTTTTGACCTGACAAATATAACAAACCGATTGCTTTTTTCTGTACTTTGGGCCTCCCATAATATTTATGTAGGCTACATAATATAACGACCGTATGAAAACTAATATTGCCATTATCATGGGTGGACATTCAAGTGAATACCTAATTTCGCTAAAAAGTGGAAATGTGGTGTACAACTACCTTGATAAAAAAAAGTTCAACCTATATAGAATACATATTTTTAAGGAGAAATGGGTTTATGTAGATGAAAATAACGAAGAACATAACGTAAATAGACATGATTTTTCGATAAAAATGGATAGTAAAACCATTTTATTTGACTGTGTTTTCAATGCCATTCATGGTTCGCCAGGCGAAGATGGTCTGCTACAGGCTTATTTTCAATTGCTAGGTATACCTCAGACTTCCTGTGATTATTACCAAGCCGCACTGACCTTTAACAAGCGTGATCTTTTAAGCGTTTTAAAACCTTATGGCATTAAATCGGCATCATCATATTTCCTTAACCTCGGCGATGAAATAGATGTGGATGCCATTGTTGAAAAAGTAGGGCTTCCCTGTTTTGTTAAGGCCAATAAAGCGGGAAGTAGTTTCGGCATCTCAAAAGTCTACGAGAAGGGTAAGTTGGAAGAGGGAATTGAAAAGGCATTTAAAGAAGATGAAGAGATATTGATCGAAAGCTTTCTCGACGGGGTTGAAGTGTCCGTTGGTGTCATTACATATAAAGGGGAGACCAAAGTTCTTCCCATTACCGAAATTGTTTCAGAAAATGACTTTTTTGATTATGAGGCCAAATATGAAGGAAAATCACAAGAAATCACGCCAGCAAGGATAACACCTCTTCAAGAACGAAGAGTAACGGAAACTGCCGCTCGAATATATAATATCTTAAAAATGAAGGGCTTTTCTAGAAGTGAATTCATTTTTATAGACGACGAGCCCTACATGCTCGAAGTAAATACGACACCAGGCCTGACGATAGAAAGCATATTGCCACAACAAGCACATGTGGCCGGTATTAGTCTTTCAGAATTGTTTGAAAGCGCCATCGAAGAAGCTTTAGCCTAAATTAGGTAACTTAGACCAACAAAAAAAATCACTATGCGCCGTGCCGTTTTTCCAGGTTCTTTCGACCCTATTACTTTAGGTCATTTTGACATAATACAACGAGGCATCACCCTCTTTGATGAGCTCATTATTGCTATAGGTATCAATGCCGATAAGAAATATATGTTCACCTTAGAAGAACGAATGGGTTTTATTGAAAAGGCGTTTGAAGGAGAACCTAAAATAACGGTCAAAACCTACAAAGGACTTACCATCGATTTTTGTAGGCAAACAAATTCCAATTTTATTCTTAGAGGACTACGCAACCCTGGTGATTTCGAATTTGAAAAAGCTATAGCTCATACCAATCGAAAGTTATCGGAAATAGAAACCGTTTTTCTTTTAACTTCGTCAGGGAAATCTTACATAAGTTCTTCCATTGTGCGTGATGTTATACGCAACGGAGGCGATTACACCGAATTGGTACCCGATTCTGTTAAAGTTTAGTAATAAAAGAACCCGATTCAAAATATATCTATAACATTCGGTATTCGATAGTTAGGGTCAAGATTATTTTGTTTTTCAAAATTTGTCCACGCACTTTTCATCCCTTAAGACAAAGAAAATAATAGGAGATAGCATTTTTATTAAGGTTAATATTCCTTACAAATTTATCAATATTCTTTTATAAATGTCCAATATACACAATTCACAACGTGTAGGGCTTGATTCACAACAAACCTTCAGCTTTGTTAAAAAATCATTTTATATTCGTAGGAAATTACATCTTTAATGTTAAAGGGATCTCAAATATCGACTATTAGCTACCTTATAAAACAGTTGCCGAAAGCAACTGTCTTTGTAAATATGAGGTCAGAGATTGTCTATGTTTCTGATAAATGGTTGGAAGAGTTTAATTTTTCAGACCAAATTTTATCTGGAAAAAAAATATTCACACTTCTGAGCAGAACAAGCAAAGAGGGTAGACAAGCGTTGAAGGCCTGCCTTCAAGGTGAGAAGCAGAAATCTATAATTGAACGTAGCCTTTTTCTAGCCTCTGAGAAACAATACGAGTGGACTTACTCAACTTGGTATGATGATGATGAAAATATTATTGGGGCCATTATTCAATCAGAAGACATTACGCATTTAAAACAAACTGAACTTCAACTTGAAAAACGAGAGCTACTTCTCGATGAAATTTCAGAGAATGGAAATATCGGCTGTTGGGAATATGACGCCGTTCAAGACAAAATTAATTGGTGCGAACGTACGAGGGCCATACATGAGGCCGCCCCTGACTTTGAGCCCAACATTGAAAATGGAATAAATTTTTATAAAATAGGATATAGTAGAAATACGATATCAATGGCAGTTGATAGGGCCATGAGAGACGGCACCCCATGGAAAGAAAAATTACAGATAACAACAGCAAAAGGTAACGATAAGTGGGTAATCGCTGCAGGGAGGCCCTTGTTCAACAATAACAAGTTCATTGGCCTTATCGGCACGTTTCAAAATATTAATGAACATGTCGTTTCTGAGATTAAGACAAAAGAAAGCCAACAATTATTAAGGACCTTGATAGACAACCTTCCTTTGAATGTTTTTATGAAGGATATTCAATCTAGAAAAGTTTTGGTCAACAAACACGAACTTAAATTCTGCGGTGTAGAACATGAGAAAGATATTATAGGGAAAGATGACTTCGACTTTATGGATGAAAATTCGGCCCTACGCAGCCAAGAAGAAGATCGTTATGTAATGACCACCTTAAAACCTATTCTTGACCAAGAGAAAGTAGTGACCCGAAAGGATGGCAAATCTATTACTTTTCTTACTTCAAAAATTCCGTTAATGAACGACGTTGATGAAGTTATAGGAATTATTGGTTTTAGCCTCGATATCTCCAATATAAAACAAAAGGAGGAAGAACTAAAAAACCTGATCAATGTAACCTCGCTTCAGAACAAAAAGTTAATAAATTTTGCCCATATCGTTTCCCATAACCTAAGGTCTCATACCGCCAACTTTTCAATGCTCTTAGACTTTTTGGTCGAAGAAAATGATGAAAGCGAAAAGGAGACGATTATCGGAATGCTCACACATGCTTCCGACAATTTATTGGAAACATTGGAAAATCTAAATGAAGTGGTTGCCATAAGTAGCAATGTCAATCTTGAAAAGGAACCGGTAAATATCAATAATAAGCTCACTGCTATCGAGCAGAACTTATCTGTATTCCTTAAAAATTACGATGCCAAAATTATCAATTCCATTTCTGACGATGTGTCAATTCAAGCTATTCCGGCATATATTGAAAGCATATTCATGAACTTTATAACCAATGCAGTAAAGTATAGTTCACCTGAAAGAAAGCCCATCATAAAATTATCTTCAACAAGTAAAAATGGCTACACAATCGTAAGTATCGAAGACAATGGTTTAGGAATCGATTTGAAGAAGTACGGCAGTAAACTTTTTGGAATGTATAAAACCTTTCATACTAATAAAGATGCTAAAGGTATGGGTCTTTACATTGCCAAGAATCAAATCGAAGCAATGGGAGGAAAAGTTATGGTCTGTAGTGAAGTCGGAAAAGGAACTATTTTTAATATCTATTTTAATGAAAAAAATTAATCTCATCTGTATTATAGATGACGACCCAATAACAGTTTTTGGAATAAAAAAAATGTTAAAATCGGTTTCAGATTGTGATTCTATCGATACGTATAGCAACGGAAAACTAGCCCTGGACGGTATAAAAAATAAATTGGAAACAACTCAACAGGTTCCAGAGGTTATTTTCTTGGATATCAATATGCCCATTATAGATGGTTGGCAATTTTTAGACGAATTCATTACCCTACCAGCATCCAACAGGGCCAGAATAAATATTATAACATCATCAATCGACCCGGCAGACCGGGCCAAATGGGAATATTACAAACTTAAAACCACCCATAACATTACCTTCAATTACAAACCTCTTCAAAAACAAGATCTCTTCGAAATAACCAAAATTGCTTAAGTTCTGAAGATCATTTTTCTTAGTTTTACGATAGAAAAAGGGAGTAACAAAAAAATAGAAGCGACTAAAGCTTAATAAAGCCTAAGGGATGAAGACCTTTTTAGGCTTACTATTTTTATGCCGCTCTACGGTTCAGTCTATCAAAAATGAAAATAAGGATATTCGCATTTACCATATTCATTTTATCGATAATTTCATGCGAAAGCAAGAAAACCCACACAACAGCTGGTTTCCCAACTCCTTTTGAGCAATCTGACAGTACAGAAACCACAACTTATCTTCAAGCTATCGATTTCTATATAAAATTGGCCAAAGAATTCTCTGCCATTAACATTCAAACTATAGGAGAAACAGACAGCGGCTATCCACTACACATGGTAACCTATAATCCCGATGGCAATTTCAATTTTCAAAAATTGAAAAAAAATAAAACCATTGTTTTTATTAATAACGGCATACATCCTGGAGAAAGCGATGGCATAGATGCCACCATGCTACTATATCGAGATTTCGCCCTTGGAAAACTCAATCCGCCCAAAAACACCACCATTGTCACCATTCCTATTTACAATGTAGGAGGAGCCCTAAACAGGAACAGCACGAGCCGTGTCAACCAAAATGGCCCAAAATCTTATGGCTTTAGGGGCAATGCGACAAATTATGACCTCAATAGGGACTTCATAAAAAACGACACAAAAAACAGTCGCACATTTACGGAAATTTTTCACATGGTAGATCCTGATGTTTTTATTGATAATCATGTGAGCAACGGCGCCGACTATCAGTATACCTTGACCCATCTTTTTACGCAACATAATAAATTGGGTGGTGAGTTGGGAGCCTATATACATAAAGAAATGATGCCCGCCCTTGAAAACACACTGCAAAAAGACGGTTGGCCGATTACCCCTTATGTCAATGTGTTCAATAAAGTTCCAGAAGGGGGCTTCTCACAATTTATTGACCATCCTCGATATTCCACCGGTTATGCCGCACTTTGGAACACTTTTGGCATGATGGTCGAGACCCATATGTTGAAACCCTATAATAAAAGAGTGCGCGGGACTTACGCGCTTCTAAACAAAATAATCGACATAGCAGAGAAAGACGGTACCAGAATAAAGGCTTTACGAACCAAGGCAAAAACAAGACATAAGAATTGGACATATTATCCAACCAAATGGGGTATAGATTCTTCAAAAACGACCATTCTAAATTTTAAAGGTTTCGAAGCTGACACGATAATTAGTAAGGTAACCGGCTTGAACAGATTAAAATATAATCGTAAAAGGCCTTTTACAAAACCAGTACCCTATCAAAATTATTTTAAGCCCTTAGATTCGGTAAAAATTCCAAAGGCATATATTATCAAGAAAGGTTGGGAGCAGGTAATTTCACGACTACAGTTAAATCATATCAAATATTCGGTCATCAAGCAAGATACTTCACTAATGGTTGAATCGTACAAAATTCTCGATTACAAAACCTCTCAACATCCTTATGAAGGCCATTATTTACATGACAATACCAAAGTCGTTGGTAGTTTAAAGAAAATTACATTTTCAAAAGGTGCTATTGTAGTTCCAACTGACCAAAGTGGTATACGCTATTTACTGGAAACTATGGAGCCGGCAACCAAGGACTCTTTTTTCAATTGGAATTTTTTTGATGCAATTTTACAGCAAAAGGAAGGTTTTTCCCCTTATGTGTTTGAAGATTTGGCCGCCGAAATCTTGGAAAACAATTCCTTCTTAAAAGACTCCTTCGAAGAAAAAAAAGCCTTGGAGCCTGCCTTCAATAATGATTGGTTCGCCCAATTAAACTGGATATACCTTCATTCTAAATATTACGAACCGGCCCACTTACAGTATCCGGTCTATAGAATTTTGAAATAACACAATGATATCACTCTCCAAACAATGTCTTAATATTTGTATATGAATTCTCAAGGGCTTTTTTGATTTTTTTAGGCCCTTTCCATTTCACTTTTTCGATTCCTTCACTTTTTTGCCCCTTTAATTTACCATCGTAGGAAGTCTTCATGGCATACCAATGCACCTGTTTCAGTTTGTATTTACCATTTCTTTTAAAGATATGGTACGTGGTACTCAGAAAATTTTCGATTTTTAATCCCTTCACACCCGTCTCTTCCTCGACCTCTCGCACGGCACACTCTTCAATGGTTTCACCTTTGTCAAGTTTACCCTTCGGAAGATCCCATTTATCATTTCTATAAATAAAAAGAACTTTCCCCTCTTTGTTAGTGACCACACCACCTGCGGCAACCTCAATAGGAATTTTTTTGCTAAATTTCTTAAGAATTTCCTCGTGGTTCGGGTGGTAAATATAAGCTTCGGTCAGCTTGTTCTTCGCCAGAGCATCAATAGCTTCTTTCATAGCATCTCCATTTAGCGGGAAGTATTTGCTATTTGCTATTTCTGATAATTCATTTGTTAAAATGAGGGGTGATTCTTTAACAAAAACTTTATACATTTGCGTAATGATTTTAGACAAAAACAGCGCCGAAAAAACAGCAGAGCTTCTGTTGCAAATTAATGCAATTAAGTTGAAACCCGAAAATCCTTTTACTTGGGCTTCAGGTTGGAAATCTCCTATCTATTGTGACAACCGAATAATACTTTCCTATCCGGCCATTCGCAACTATGTACGTGGAGAGTTGGCAAAGCAGGTTGAAGCGTTGTATGGCAAACCAGATATAATCGCAGGTGTGGCCACTGGTGCTATTGGCATAGGAATGTTGGTAGCCGATTATTTGGGACTTCCTTTTATCTATGTACGACCCGAGGCCAAATCACATGGAAGGCAAAATCAAATCGAAGGACAATTAGAAGCAAATCAAACCGTAGTCGTCATTGAAGATTTAATAAGCACCGGAAAAAGTAGCTTAAACGCTGTGGATGCCCTTAATGAGGCCGGAGCAAAAATCAAGGGCATGTTGGCCATATTTACGTATGGCTTTGACGTGGCTTCAGAGAATTTTGAAAAAAAAGAGATCGAACTACATACGCTGAGTGATTATAACCACCTCGTACAGCAGGCCTGTTCGACCGGCTATATCAAGAATGATCAACTGAATACATTATTAGAGTGGAGAAAAAATCCTTCACAATGGCACCCATAATATTATGTTTATAGAAACCCAAAAAAAAGTAATTGCCAAAAGCGACAAAGAGGTCTTTGATTTTCTTACAAATCTAGAAAACTTTGAAAAGTTGATGCCCAAGACTATCGATAAGTTCGAAGTCTTAAACAAAGATCGATTTCTATTCGCCTTAAAAGGAATGCCTGAAATCGTACTTGAGCGTAAGAAAGAAACCCCTAATAGTCAATTGATTCTTGGTGCAGCAAGTGAAAAACTACCTTTCACCCTGACCGCTGATATCAAAACCTTAAGCGAAAATTCATGTGAGGTTGCCCTAAGTTTCGATGGACAATTCAATGCCATGATGGCCATGATGATAAAAAACCCTATTACAAATTTCATGGGCACATTATCTGAAAATCTTGAAAATGTATAATTAGTTCTGAAGTTTTACTAATCAGTATAAAAGTTTAACCTCTTTTAAATTGAATTCTTTTAGAACATCGTCTTCGAGAGTCACCAAGAGTTTTCCCATTTCCGAAACCCCTGTTATAAAACCCATAAAGTAATCTCCTGCTCCATTTTGAAAAGTAGATGGCTTATTTTTTCGAAATAGCACATTTTCATACGCCGTCCATAACGTATTGTTACCCCCTTTTTCCAAGGAAATAAAAATCTTTTCGAGATTCGTTAAAACCATGTTCAATAATTCATCCAAATCAAAACTTCGCCCTAACAACAATTTTATAGAAGTTGCGTTAGGAAGGTTAGTAAAGTTGGTTTGATTAACATTCAGTCCGATACCGATTACCGATGCCTGAATTTGATTTCCTGCAAGTGTGTTTTCAATAAGAATACCACAAACTTTGGAGCTACCTGACAGAATGTCGTTCGGCCATTTTATACTTAAATCGGGAATGTGGATGGCTTTTAAAGTATTAAAAACAGCTAAAGAAACACAAATGTTTAATAGAAATTGATGGTCTACGGCGAAACCATTCATTTTTTTTAAAATGCTAAAAGTTAGGTTTTTACCAGCTTCAGAAGTCCAATTAGTACCAATTTGCCCCCTTCCATTGGTTTGTTCGGAAGCAACTACGACGGTAAAATCATCGAGGGTTTGGCCGACCAACATTTTTTTTAAGTGGGCATTGGTCGAGTCCGTGGCATTAAGTTTGATTATTTGCATCGTAGCCCAGAAGTGTGAATCTTTAATCAATTGTCAAAAACTAGGGTAAAAGAACAAAAAAATAATAACTTTGTACAAACTAAAATTATTGAATGCAAAAAAGGAAAGCTAGTGCAGACGAGTTAATTGCATTAATTTTACAAGGAATAGAGGAAGTAAAAGGAATCGACATTAATTTACTTGACCTTAGGGAAATAGAGAATACCGTTTGTGACTACTTTATCATTTGTAATGGTACCTCCAACACGCATGTAAATGCTATAGTTTCATCTATCCAAAAAACAGTTAGCAAAGCTATCAAGGACAAACCTTGGCATATCGAAGGAGAAGATAATGCCGAATGGATTCTTATGGACTATGTCAACGTGGTAGTTCACGTCTTTCAGAAACATATTAGGGAATTCTATGACATAGAAGGTCTTTGGGGCGATGCTAAGGTCATCGAAGTGGAAAATAGCATTAATCAGTAAAAAAAAATAATGGCAAAAGATAACAATACAAATCCTAAAAAACCCAAGTTCAGTTCGTGGTGGATCTACGGACTTATTCTGGTTTTAGTAATCGCTTTTCAACTTTTTGGCAGCGGTAATCTATCCAACACAAAAAAAACGACTACCTCCGAGCTTCAAGAGTACTTGAGAAATGGTGATATCAGTAAAATATTGATTATCACCAATACGCGGCAGGCCAAGGTTTTTCTAACAGACGAGGCACTTCAAAAAGGTGTACATAAAGATGTTTCAGAAAAGCCGTTCCTCCCATCTTCAGGTATAGTTCCTCAATATATTTTGGATTATGGAGATCTCCAGAATTTTGAAAATGAAATCAAGAAAATAAAGCAAGAAAATAATCTAGACACCATTGTCGATTACGATACGGAATCTAATTATTTGGGCGACTTTTTATTGGGTATCCTTCCTTTTATCTTGATTATAGGTATCTGGATCTATTTGATGCGTCGCATGTCTGGCGGCGGTGGCGGTGGTGCTGGTGGACAAATTTTCAATATTGGCAAATCAAAAGCGAAACTTTTTGATGAGAAGACCGATACCCGTACTTCTTTTAAAGATGTTGCAGGCCTTGAAGGAGCCAAAGAAGAAGTTGAGGAAATTGTAGACTTTTTAAGAAACCCTGATAAATATACCTCTTTAGGAGGTAAAATTCCCAAAGGAGCCCTTTTGGTAGGGCCTCCAGGAACGGGAAAAACCTTATTAGCCAAAGCGGTTGCCGGTGAAGCCAAGGTTCCCTTTTTCTCTTTATCAGGTTCTGATTTTGTAGAAATGTTCGTAGGGGTCGGAGCCTCTAGAGTGCGTGATCTTTTTAAACAAGCGAAAGACAAGTCGCCTGCCATCATATTCATTGACGAAATTGATGCCATCGGAAGGGCCAGGGGCAAAAATAATTTTACAGGCTCTAATGATGAGCGTGAAAATACATTGAACCAATTGCTGACCGAAATGGACGGATTTGGCACCAACACCAATGTTATTGTCTTGGCAGCTACCAACCGTGCCGATGTACTTGACAAAGCCCTAATGCGCGCTGGTAGGTTTGACAGACAAATTTATGTCGACCTTCCTGATATTCGCGAGCGTAAAGAGATTTTTGAAGTCCATTTACGCCCCATTAAGACGGCTGAGACTTTAGACCTTGACTTTTTGGCAAGACAAACGCCTGGGTTCTCCGGTGCAGATATTGCCAACGTTTGTAATGAAGCTGCGTTAATTGCTGCTCGTAAAGAGAAAAAAGCAGTAACTAAGCAAGATTTCTTAGATGCCGTAGATAGAATTGTAGGCGGTTTAGAGAAAAAGAATAAGATCATTACGCCAGGGGAGAAAAAAACGATTGCGTATCACGAGGCCGGGCACGCCACCGTAAGTTGGATGCTCGAACACGCATCACCGCTCGTAAAAGTTACTATCGTGCCAAGGGGGCAATCATTGGGTGCCGCATGGTATCTACCTGAAGAAAGGCTGATTGTTCGCCCGGCACAAATGAAAGATGAAATGTGCGCTACACTTGGTGGTAGGGCCGCGGAAAAGGTTATTTTCAACCAAATCTCCACAGGTGCACTTAGTGATTTGGAGAAAGTTACCAAACAAGCTAGGGCCATGGTCACCGTATATGGTCTTAACGATAAAATCGGAAATCTTACCTATTATGATTCATCGGGCCAGACCGATTATGGCTTCTCTAAACCTTATAGTGAAGATACTGCCCAAAAAATAGATCGGGAAATTTCTATTCTTATCGAGGATCAATATAAAAGGGCAATTGAAGTACTTGAAGAAAACAAGGACAAATTAACTATACTTGCCGAGCGTTTGCTTGAAAAAGAGGTTATTTTCAAAGAGGACTTGGAGAAAATTTTCGGAAAGAGACCTTTTGACAAAGTGTTTGATAAAAAAGGTCAAGAAAAACTCTCAAATGACGAAGACACAAACGATTTGCCTCTTGAGGAAGAAACCGAAGAAAATAAATAACAGTATTTATCGTTGTTCTTTAACAAAGAACGTATTAATTTAGCGGGTTTATTAATTATTCAAATGGGGCTATTTGACAAGTTGTTTGGCGGTGGCAAGAAAAAGGTTTCCAGAGAAACTTCGGAAACTCGTGGGGTACACATGCCTGATTTGGATTTGCCCGTAGATGAAAAATTTACCATCCATTTTAGAAAAAATGGTGGTAAGTTTATTTATTGCGATTCTTTTGCCGAAGTATCGCAGGCCTTAAAAAACATCGTAAAAGAAAATGATTGGCAAGACTATCCTTTCTTTGTAATGGATCCAAAGCTCGAGAACAAATTTTCCAAGGAAAACCTGAGCTTTGTTAATTCGGCAAAAAACAGCGAGGTATTTTTTACTACATGTGAGCATTTGATTGCCCAAAATGGCTCTATTTTAGTGTGCTCCAATCAACTTCATGAAAAAAAATTATACGAACTGCCTGATAACATTATCGTTTTTTCTACCACTAGCCAATTAGTTGAATCTATTGGCGAAGGGTTAAAAATCATTAAGAGGAAATACGGTCATAATATACCTGCCAATATAACCACGCTCAAACATTTTCAGGCGACCAATGAGAATTCAGATGACTTTCTAACCTACGGAAGCAGCTCTAAGAATCTATATCTTTTATTATTGGAAGATCTATAGCATGAGGGAAATTTTAAGGCGATCGCTCACAGGTGCAGTGTATATTTTTTTACTTTTATCCGCTGTCTTTCTTAGTTCCGATGCCTTTGATTTTCTGTTCATGGTCTTTGGCCTTGCCTGTCTCTACGAATATAAACGGTTAGTAGGTCTAAAAGGATACCACATATTCATTGCCTATCTGGCGTTATGGTGGGCCTTCATCTATTTTGTACACGACATGTTCGTGGTCTACGTGTTATTGTTTGTTACTATAGCCGTAAATTTTGCGCTCTTATTTTATCTATTTTCAAAAAAAGAAAAATTATTTAATACCTTTCAAAAGTTTATGATCGGGCTCTTCTATATAGGAGGAGGATGCATCTTTTTGACAATGATTCCATATACCAACGATGACTTTGTAAAATTTCTGATTATGGGTATCTTTATTCTCATCTGGATTAATGATACATTTGCATATTTGGTAGGCAGAGCTTTTGGAAAAAGAAAACTTTTCCCCCGTGTTTCTCCAAAAAAAACCTGGGAGGGTGCTATTGGAGGTTTAGTTTTCACATTGGCTGCAGCCTATTTCATGGCCAAATATGAGCCAATCGTTAACCAAGCCCAATGGGTCTCGTTGGCTGCCATAATTGTAGTGGCAGGTAGTCTAGGGGATTTGGTGGAATCGAAATTTAAAAGGGACGCAGGCGTAAAAGACAGTGGAGCCATCATGCCAGGCCATGGAGGAATGCTGGATCGTTTAGACAGTTTAATATTTGCAGCGCCTTTTGCCTATTTAACACTTAACATCATTGCCAATGTTTCATAAAGAAGGCCAAAAAATAATATTGCTTACTTTTTTTCTGGTCACTACCACAGTTTTATTAGCACAATTTTATATTGAAATTCCTTGGTTACGCTGGGCACTTCAAATAACGGCCTTGGTGGTACTGATTTTAATTCTTCAGTTCTTTAGAAACCCAAAAAGAAATCCGATCAAGAACTTCGACGAAATTCTGGCTCCCGTCGATGGTAAAGTAGTTGTTATAGAAGAAGTCGAGGAAACTGAATACTTCCACGATAGACGTAAACAGGTATCTATTTTCATGTCACCTGTAAATGTACATGTCACACGGTATCCTGCTAGTGGAAAGATAAAATACTCTAAATATCATCCAGGAAAATATTTGGTTGCCTGGCATCCTAAATCAAGTACTGACAATGAACGTACGACTGTAGTAATGCGAACGCCTAAATTTGGAGACATTTTGTACCGTCAAGTAGCGGGAGCAATGGCAAGACGTATTGTAAACTATGCCGAAGAAGGTGAAAACGTTCAACAGGGTGAAGATGCCGGATTTATTAAATTTGGTTCTAGGGTAGACTTATTCTTACCTTTAGACTGTGCGATAACTGTACGATTAAACCAAAAAGTGATTGGCGCCAAGACCTGCATAGCCGCCGCGATCGAGAGAAAAGATCATGAAGACTAAAAAGATAAATACTGATTTTTTAGAGGCTGTTGAATTTGTAAACAACTATACAAACCCTTTGCCTGCAGATCTTTTACTGAAACTCTACGCTTATTATAAAATAGCCAACAAGAACTTCAATAACCCTGGAAGCAAAACACCGCTTATAAACGCCTTCAAGGCCAATGCCTTGTTTCAGGCCAAAAATATAAGCCGGGAAGAGGCGATGGAGCAATATACGATGTTGGTGAATAAAGAAATCAGAAAATAGTTTGACCTACTGAGCCTCGAATTACATTATAAGCGCTTTTTTCAGCAACTCCAAGTCCTACTCATTCTACTCGTAAAGATCATCTAGATCTGCCTTAGAGAGCTCATAGAAGAAGGCTCCGATCTTCTCGGTTACGTCCTTAAAGAATCGCTCGCCTTTTTCCTTGGTAGATTTATGCGGATTACCAACGCCAGTATCCTCACTTATTTTCGACCATTTGCGTTCGGCCCAGACCCATCCTTCAGAAAAAGATTTTATTTTATACTTCTTATCCTTTCCATCTCCCCATTTTTCCCTCGGCAATACCAATTCAGGTTTTAAATAAAGTAACATACTTGTTTCCATTTCATCTGCGTGATCACCCTTTTCATCAAAGTACTTTGTTTTATCCAAAGCATCGGGCCACATCGAGAAGCTAATGAACATTTTCGGAAACTTCAATCCCAATTCACGTACCAAAGGTTTAAAGTTATTACCACCATGGCTGTTGAAAATCAACAATTTATAAACTCCTTGTCGATTTAAAACCTCAACAACATCTGTGAGAATCGCCAATTGCGTACTCGGATTCAAATTCATATCGAGATAAATATCGGGCTGACCCGTATTTACTCCAAAAGGTATGGTAGGAAGCACAACAACCTTTCCCCCTTTATCCCATGCAATTCTGGCCGATTCTGCCGCAAGATGGTCGGCCTCGATAATATCGGTGCCATAAGGCAAATGATAGTTGTGCGCTTCTGTAGCTCCCCATGGGAGAATTGCCAAATCGAATTTTGCGTCTTTTAAGGCTTCCCAATTAGTCTCGGCAAGTATGTATGGTCTCATATTTTAGGTTTAGTTATACAAACTTAAGAAGTCGATTCGTAAATGCGTGCTTCTTCATTAATATTCTATTAGTTGAGGAATTGAAATTCTAGATCTTATCAAACGGCACATTCAGCTACATCAAGTTATCAAGGAAGAATTGATGGTGTCTTTTTCCAAATAGGTAAAGTATACCCCTCCGAATATCGTAATCAAAAAATAAATAACCACGAGCATACTCCCCCATGACAAAAAAGTATTGACCCCGAACCAATCTCCAGTAAGCAAAACAAATAAGATTCCCATGATACTGCGCCCCAACTCAATCCAAATAGCATACGGTCTACGGTCCATCAGACTGGTATACCCGTAGATTCCTATAAAAACAAAAGCGGCAAAAAGTAAGAGTCCGTCAAAACCGATAGCCGTAAAATTAAAAAACATAAAGAGCAGAAAAAAGGTTGCCGCCAACATTTGAAATATAGCATATGCCTTGAACATATACGAAGACGGCGTATTATAACGCTCAAAATCATATACATCGGTTATTATTGTCACGGGATACTTCTCTTTGACATCCGCTGGCCTCCACCCTGTCGGCATAAACCAAATTCTAATTTTATCATAATAACGCTTCGTTCGCCAAGCATCTTGAATCAACCTCCAAAGGTGCTGAAAATTAATATGAATAGGGTTCCAAGTTGCTGCAGGTTTCAACACTCCATACTGCGGAGGCACCTCTTCAAGTTCTTCTTGAAAGGTACCGAACCAACGATCCCAAACACATAGAATCTGACCTAAATTCTTATCGATATACTCAGGGTTAATGGCATGATGCACACGATGCTGTGATGGGGTTACAATGATATATTCCAACCATCCCATTTTACCTATATGTTGGGTGTGGTACCAGAACTGTGCAAATAAATGAATCGGTGCCAACACGGCAATTACTTCATTAGGCACACCAACTACCGCAGCAGGAATCAGCAAAAGAGGGAAATAACCAATCAAATTAGAAATTGACTGTCGCAATGCACAGGCTAAATTAAACTCTTCACTACTATGATGAATTACATGTTGATTCCAAAAAAAATTGATTTTATGACTTAACCGATGGTTCCAATAGCCCGCAAAATCAATTACAATAAAGGCAACCAACCAGACGCCCCAAGTTGCTTTTATACTTGTCACGGCCATATACTCAAGAAGAATGGGGTAAGAAACCAAAATTAACCCTAAGCCCAATGAATCCTTAATGATGTTGGTCAGGCCCGAGCTAATGCTCGAAACAGAATCCATGACTTTATGCTTTTGATTCTTCACAAAATGCCCGTAGGCAATTTCAACAACGAGCAGTAACATAAAAAAAGGAATGGCATATAAAAGCGCATTTGCGTACGTATCCATCTAGATATTTATCATTTTCAGTTACAACGAAAATCTTAATTATTCTATTTGAATGGCCCGACCATTATATGCGCTCGAAATGTACCGGGATCCATCAACCAAGGCATTCCCTTTTCATGGGGTTTGGCAGGCAAGCCAGTAGACTCATTTGTTGCAAAAGGGGTATAAATAACGTAACGGTATTGACCATCACCCAATTCGCCCGTTTTCTTGTCATAAGCTTCATCGCTACCGTAATAAACGTACATCATACTTGGCACGATTGGCATTTGCCATTTGCCGGCAGCTACTTCAGCGCCCTGAATTTCGCGTTTTTCTTTGGTGTTCTTACCCTCAGCCGTAAGTTCTCTACCTCTTTTCATAAAAGGCTCAAGTTCTTTAGAATAACACGCAACACTTATGCCTTCTTTGGCCGGGTCATCACCAATACAAACGAGGTTATTCGTGCCTTCTCGCAAGACGACCATTTCACCAGAGGCGTTATAGCCATATACCATCGCACCCTGTTTATCACTGTCTGGAGCAGGCAAAACCGCAGTTTTTATCTGAATATCAGTGGGCAAGATTTCAAGTTTTCCCTCTTGGGCTAGAATTGGCAAAAAGAACAAAATAAAGATTGCAACTATTATATTTTTCATCACTTTTAGGTTTTTACTAAAGATAACTATTTTACGAATAATTTTTAAATAACATTACCTCTGAAACTTTTTAAGATTTCCGAAATAAAAAATGCCTTTGTATCGCCCGAAATAAGTTAAGTTCCCAAAAATTTAAAGAAAAATAAGCCATAACCCTACTGTTTCCTTACTGAGCATTGCCTAATGTAAATTTATAATTGTCATACTAGCCCTAATTTTAAATGGTTCAAAAAAAATATTAATTTGACCCTTTAAATTATTTACTTTGCGGTCTATAATCACAAACCATCTTTTTTAACATCTACCATAGCCAATCAAATGAGATTATCGCTTCAAGCAAAAATTAACTATCTAGCGTTATCTCTCTTTGTTCTCACCGCACTTTTTAGCGTGGGTCATCACCAATCGGATGAACATTATCAAGTACTTGAATTTGCCCAATATAAACTAGGACACATCAGTGCAGATGAATTGCCTTGGGAGTTTAATGAAAAAATAAGACCATCGTTGCAGCCTTGGATAACGGTGATGCTAGTAAAGGGTCTCAATGCAATCGGTATCACAGACCCTTTTCGTCTGACCACTTTTTTAAGGTTGCTAAGTGGCATATTGATGTGGCTGATTATTAAAAATTTCAATAAACTACTTAATGACACCTATTTTCCAGACTCGAGATGGGCGCTAATTTTTAGTGGTTGCGCTTTCTTTTTATGGTATGTACCATACATAAGTGTCCGATTTTCCTCAGAAAATTATTCAACTATCTGCTTTTTATTAGGCCTGTATTTCTTAATAAAAAATAAACATCGATTCTGGTATCTTGCTCTGATAGGGGCATGTTTCGGGTTTTCAATATTATTCCGGTATCAATTGGGAGTTGCCATTGCTGGTGTGTTTGCCTGGCTGTTGTTTGTAGAGAAAAAGAGAATTCAAGAGATTATGGCAATAGCAGGTGCCATGGTACTCGTTCTTATTTTTGGTACCTATCTTGACTACTTATTTTATGGTGAATTTGTCATAGCCCCCCTAAACTACCTGAATGTCAATTTAATCGAAGGGAAAGCGGCAGAATTCGGCGTTAAATCGTTCTGGTATTATCTATTACTCTTTCTACTGGTCGTTGCTCCTCCCTTAAGCCTTATACTGCCCCTTTTCTTTTTTCTTGGAATTAAGAAATTGAAACACAATGTCATTATTTGGAGCATTGTACCTTTCGTGCTTATCCATTTTTTGATCGGCCACAAAGAATTCAGGTTCTTATACCCGATGAGTTACCTTTTTATTTTTATCACGGTTTATGGTAGCTCTTTATTTCTTAAAGGAAGGAACATAAAAAATTACCAGCGTACCTTGATTAAAATAGCCGTGGTTCTCAATATGATTTTTCTCGTACTTATGATATTTCGACCCGCAAAGGGAACTGTCTTGTTCTACAAGTATTTATATGAAAATAGGGAGGCTGGAAACAACATGGTACTCACGACCAAGAAAGATTTCTATAACCTTATGGGAGACTTAAAAACCACCTTCTACACGCCTAAGGATATGCGCTCGTATACTGTAGAATCTTCTGATGACCTAGAAGGATTTTTAAATACGAAGAACATCTCATCATGTTATTATGTACATTCAGGCTATGCCTTTGAAGGTTCTGTACCCGGTTATTCCTTTGAGAAAGTTTACGCTGTGTATCCAGATTTTATTGGCGAACTCGATTTTGTGAATACCAAAAAAATCAGAACGAAATGTATCTACCTCGTTTCGCGCGACAAAAAGTAAATTTAGTTTTAAAGTTTTGACTCGATTGCCTTTTCGTGTACTTTGTTACCATCGAAGTCGTAGTGCGTGAAAGTAATTATTGGTATCTAATTTTATCGTTGTACGGAAACAGAGATTAAGCCACCCTTCACCCTTAAAAATTGATGTTTGGGACAGTATGTTATCGAGATTCCAACCTTGCGCATGTTCATCGCTAATCGCCCCTGAAATAAACTCCATAAGGCCCGTATTAGTATCTTTTAAAACATACTGCCAGTAAAGATCTCCATTGATTAGAAACGTATTTTTTTGATTCAACAAGAAGTTTCGCAACCAAATACCTTCCGTTTGACCTGGGAAATATATTTTGGAAAATTTATAAAGTTGCCAAATAGAAAAAGTGCCTCATCTTGAAATATGTAGAATTCTGAAATTGACTCCATCAAAATAAGGCTTAAGATACGGCTATCGTCGCATTATTTGGCAGAACGTGATTTTGTTTCAGTAGTTAGTCTGAGCGCGGCTACGCCAACAGAAAGACCTTGAATAAACAAATTCATTCCACTTAAATATGCTGTAAATATAAAACCAGGTGAAAGACATATCCTTAAAAACTAGATTTAAAGAGGTTTTCGTCCAGAAATAATATTATAAAGCACTACGATTACCGCTATTACTATTAAAATATGCAGCAGATTACTGGTACCAATGCCCGGTACGACATTCAACATGCCCAAAAGCCAGACTACTATACATATAACCGCCACAAGCCAGAGAAGACCTCTCATAATATTTGATTTAAAGTTTATCAATACTACTTATAAAAATACACAGCGATTAACGCTATACATTTAAAAATGACCGCGATTGCATAAAAAAGGAATCTAGCTCAGCCTGCTTGTGTAAAATCTGAAAGGATATATGATAATTATTTTTATTTTCCAGTAAGTCAGAAAAAGTTTAAATAGAAAACAAAATTTCCTTTTTACAATAATTATTTATTGTTTATCAATAAATAATTATTATTTTGCGATATATAATAAATAACCTAAGCATGAATGCAACTAGCAAACCAAAGAGCATCACCTTCATTAATTTTCTAGCCAATCTTTTTAGAATAGGTTTTTTTCTCCTAGCTTTTTCATTATTCATTTGGGTCATATATAACATTTTTATCTTTTTCACCGATAGCCCTACCATCCACATGGATTTTCCGGTGATGTTTTCGCTTACCGAACAGGGATTGTGGAATAATCCCGACACTAGCGAATTATCTAAATTCTATATGCAGTCTATGGGAATGATAAGGGCTGAAAACCTTCCAAAAGGCTTTCTAGCGTTATATAGTATAATTACCCTGTTCGCAAACCTCTGTATACTTTTATCAATGCGACAGGTTCTTCTTATTTTGGAATCGGCCAAAACTGGTGCTTTCTTAATTGTTGAAAATGCTATTCGTTTGCGGTGGATCGCTCTATTAGGGATTGCCATTTTTTTATTGGAAAGAACAGGGCTCCTGATTTCCGCTTACTTTTTTAGTGATAAATTGCAGGTTTCAGGGTTGGAATTTACAAGTGTCAACTTTTTTTCCTTTTTCTATTTTGAAACAATATTCTACGCCTTATTCCTTTTAGTCATAGCGGAAGCGTTCCGTATAGGTGCAGAATTAAAAAAAGAAGCCGACCTAACCATATAGAAGAACACAGATGCCAATTATTGTAAACCTCGATGTCATGCTCGCAAAACGGAAAATGTCGCTGACCGAACTTTCGGAAAAAGTGGGCATAACCTTGTCGAACCTTTCCATTCTAAAAAGTGGAAAGGCCAAGGCCATTCGTTTTAGTACCTTAGAGGCAATTTGCCAAGCTCTCGAATGCCAGCCCGCCGATATTCTTGAATATCAATCCGATACATAAATGTCATGCCATGTTGGGATAACATGATTATCCAATTGAACGCCTCTCAAACCTTTTGACGAACCCTAAGACAAGCTTGCCAAACTCTTCTCCAATGTTTCTATTTTAGCTTCAGCATCCGCTTGCTTTTTACGCTCAACGGCAATCACATTTTCGGGAGCATTATTGACAAAACGTTCGTTACTCAGTTTCTTTTGTACGGAAATTAAAAAACCTTTGGTGTACTTAAGCTCCTCCTCGATTTTCTTGATTTCGGCTTCCACATCTACGGCTCCGCTGATAGGAACGAAGTATTCGTTACTTTTTACCCTAAAAGTCAAGGCCCCGTCAACAGCAGCATCGACATATGAAATATCGGACACATTGGTAAGTTTCTTAATGATAACATCCCAATCTTGAGTTGCTTTTTCTCCGTTCAGCACAGCCAGTTCCAACGACTCTTTCATCGGAATGTTTTTCTCTTTTCGAATCGTCCGTATGCCAGCGATTACATCCGCGGCAAAATCAAATTGAGCGATTAAATCAAGATCAACTTTTTCAACTGCTGGCCATTGCGCCACGATTAAAGCTTCTTCGGGCGTTCGTTCGGCAATATGCTGCCAAACCTCTTCTGTTAAAAATGGCATAAAAGGATGCAACAATTTTAGGTTCTCCTCAAAAATCTGAATAACCGCGTCGAAGGTTGTTTTATCAATGGGTTGCTGGTAAGCGGGTTTGATAATTTCTAAAAGCCATGAACTATAATCATCCCACACAAGCTTGTAGATAGACATCAAGGCATCAGAAATTCTGTATTTACTAAAATGATCCTCGATTTCAACCAGTGTCTGATTGAATTTCGCAGTATACCATTCAATTCCTAGTTTGGAAGCCTCTGGTTGTGGAAGGTCTTGCACTTCCCATCCTTTCAACAATCGGAAACCGTTCCATATTTTATTGGCAAAGTTCTTACCTTGTTGGCACAGGTCTTCATCGAACATGAGGTCATTACCTGCAGCCGAACTTAATAAAAGTCCGACACGAACACCGTCGGCACCATAATTCTCAATTAGCTTCAAGGCATCGGGCGAATTACCCAACGATTTCGACATTTTTCTGCGCTGCTTATCACGTACGATTCCTGTGAAATAAACATTTTTAAAAGGCCGTTCATCTCGATATTCGTACCCTGCAATAATCATACGGGCCACCCAAAAGAAAATAATGTCAGGTGCTGTGACCAAATCACTCGTAGGGTAATAATAATTGATCTCTTCATTATCTGGCTCCAGTATACCATTGAAAACGCTCATAGGCCATAACCATGAAGAAAACCAAGTATCTACAACATCTTCGTCTTGTCTTAAATCGGCAATCGTCAGTGTATCGTTTTTAGACTTCTCTTTGGCTAAACGCAAAGCATCCTCTATACTTTCGGCAACTACGTAGTCATCTTGCCCATCACCAAAGTAGTACGCAGGAATCTGTTGTCCCCACCATAATTGGCGTGAAATATTCCAATCCCGAATGTTCTCCATCCAGTGTCTATAGGTGTTTTCGAATTTTTTAGGGAAGAATTTTATTTCCTCTGTTTCTAAAACGGACCTTAAGGCCGGCTTTACCAAATCTTCCATTTTCAAAAACCACTGATCTGAAAGACGGGGCTCGATTACCGCCTTTGTGCGCTCTGAAGTGCCCACTTTATTGGTGTATGACTCTTTCTTTACTAAAAAGCCTTTTTCCTCCAATTCTTTGGAAATTTCTTTCCGAACAACAAATCTGTCTTTTCCTTCGTAATGCAGACCGAAACTATTTAAAGATGCGTCAGCATTAAAAATATCAATAGTCTCTAAATTATGCTTTTCTCCCAAAGCTTTATCATTGACATCGTGAGCAGGCGTAACCTTTAAACATCCGGTACCAAACTCAATATCGACATAATCATCTTCGATAATGGGTATTATTCGATTGCAAATAGGCACAACGACCTTTTTTCCTTTCAAATGCGTATAGCGCTCATCGTTCGGATTAATACAGACTGCAGTATCACCCAAAATAGTTTCAGGCCTTGTAGTCGCGATAGTAACTGTTTCATCAGACCCCTCAATTTTATAACTCAAGTAATAAAGTAGGCCCTGCTTTTCTTCATAGATTACCTCTTCGTCAGACAGGGTAGTCTGTGCTTGGGGATCCCAATTGACCATTCTATACCCTCTGTATATCAAACCTTTATTGAACAAATCAATAAACACTTTGATAACAGATGCTGACATGGTGTCATCCATGGTGAAAGCGGTACGTTTCCAGTCGCATGAACAGCCCAACTTTTTCAGTTGCTCCAGAATTACACCGCCATATTCGTCGGTCCAGTCCCACGCATGTTTTAAAAATTCATCTCTGGAAATATCGGTCTTTTGAATATTCTTTTCTTTGAGTCTGGCCACTACCTTGGCTTCGGTGGCAATGGAAGCATGATCCGTACCGGGGACCCAACAAGCATTCTTTCCCATGAGCCGTGCCCTGCGCGTCAGTACGTCCTGCAAGGTATTATTCAACATATGCCCCATATGTAAAACTCCTGTCACGTTTGGTGGTGGAATTACGATAGTATAAGGCTCTCGATCATCGGGAACAGAATGAAAATAATTATGCTGCATCCAGTAGTCATACCAACGGTTTTCTACGTTTTGAGGATCATATTTTGAAGGTACTTCCATTATTTCGGTACGGTTTTTGGTAAATCTTAACTTCGGTTATTAAATTGGCCGAAAAGATATGTTAAAAGTTATTAAATTATGAGGTATTGACCCTAATTTAAATACGAAACAAAAATAAGTAACGTTAATAGATAACAAAAGAATTTTGGGGGTTCATCTGAAAAGATTTACTTTTGAAATTACCCTAAATTAAAAACTATGAAAAAAATAGTACTTGTATTATTTATTGGAATGTTAGGTATAAGCCTTACCGCACAGGATACGGCAGCAAAAATTGAATTCAAATCAGAGACCGTAGACTACGGTGAAATCACCAAGGGAAGTGACGGTATTCGTGTGTTTGAATTTAAAAATACAGGAAATGCACCTTTAATTGTGAGCAAAGTAAGTTCTAGCTGTGGTTGTACTATTCCTAAGAAACCCGAAGACCCTATTTTACCAGGTAAAACGGGAGAGATTCAGGTTAAATACGATACGAACAGAGTTGGCCCGATCAGAAAGGCCATTACGGTTATTTCGAATGCCGATACACCTACAAAGGTTTTAAAAATCAAAGGAGAAGTAAAAGCCTCTGGAGGAACAAAATAGAATGACATCATTTTAAAAAAAGCCCCGATGAATCGGGGCTTTTTTAGTTTAAATAAGTACCAGTTAGTTGCCATTCCAGTCACTTGAACATATGCTTCAGCACAAAAGAAAAAAGTAGGTTGTTTTGACGTCTGGCGATACGCACCTTAATTTTTTTTCCGTCCTTTTCATTCAACATTTGCATAACTTCCTGAAGCTTATAGCGATGTATACTTTTACCATTCACTGATAGAATAATATCACCTGCTTTTAACCCCGCCTCGTCTGCAGGGCTACCGGCCCTAATACCCGAAACGATTATTTCAGGAACCAAACTGATACGCGTTCTATTTTCGAATAATATCTGAACATCACCAAATGATTTTCCTTCTTTTTGGACCACTCCACGTGAATCGGCAATACTTTCGGAAATATACCTCACCCCGTTGTGCTGCAAATCTATGCCACTCATATTATATTGAAAAGGAGTGTTGAAATTCTTATTCTTCCGCAGTACTATTTTATTGTTCGGGTAATCGAAAACGATGTTGAACCTCTTCAGCATCTCCCCCCCAATGCTACCGTTTCTATCACCAAGATTTTTGATATTGTTGAAGGATTCCTTACTCGGGAACGCCGCTTTTGCATCCTTTAGGATAAAGCCACCTATACTAAGTCTATTCACCATTGTTCGCTTACCGAACACTTGACCGCTCAATCCTATTCCTAAAAAATCATCGTAATTTTTATCCGGTATTCCCAAGTCCTCATCCTCAAAAAGCCAAATGGCGTCGCTACTTCCGGTATCCAATAACAGTTTTACGGGAACTTGACCCCTCTCGTTCAAATATACGGTACCATTTATATACGCTTTTTTCTTGAATACCGTCAAAGCAAGAGATTCCTCTTGCCTACCTTTTCTATGACGATAAAACCGCGGATCATGAAACTTGATAATCTTTTTTACATAATTAATATCTACAATAAAATCCTTGAACAAGTCATACCCTATAATTCCGTGTATGGGAATACCTAAGGATGGGGAAAAATTTAGACCACGATCCATAACCACATACAAAGGTTGACTTCGGTTCACCACACTTTTAAGTTCGAACACATTACCGTTTGAACTTAATGCGTCAATCGGTTCCCCTTGACCGAGCCCTTTGATGCGTATTTCGGAGACGTTATTAATTTGAACGGAATCTTGATCGGAAAGATTAAAAAGAATGGGGCTGCTCACCCCAGAATCTAAAATAAACGAAAGTTCGGTACCGTTCACTGAAACTGGTATGATTATGAGATTATTGACCAGTTGAAACCTGACCTTCTCATATCGTTGACCCATGGGCATACTATACCCTTGTGCCGAACCAACAAAGGGAATACACAATACCAAAAAAAGGTAATATGTCAAAAAATTCTTCAACACTTTCGTTATTAACAACTTAAGTCTATTAAATTTACAGAATATTCAGGCAAAGCACTTGTTATTTAACATAAGATCTAAAAACTGGAAACTTTTAAGTTGAATTATATTAGGCTATCGCCCGCCAATCTCAAATAAACCCATGCAATATTGCTTTGTCCGTTTTGATTTCCCATTTTTGTTGAAAATAAGCTGTGTATGCCAACTATTTCAAATAAAGGGCAGTCGATGCCCTCATCCCCTATCAGAAAACTGGTTCCTTTTGCCGAACATGCAAAGAAAAATGGAGCCAAAGTCATACATCTCAATATTGGACAACCCGACATAAAGACGCCCAAGGTCGCCTTGGATGCCGTCAAAAACAATACATTAGAGATTTTAGAATACAGTAGAACGGAAGGTTCTGACGCGTATAGGGAAAAGCTCGCCAAATATTACGCTAAAAATGACATTTTAGTCGATGCCCAAGACATTATAATAACCACGGGTGGTTCAGAAGCATTGGCATTCGCCATGGGCACTATTGCCGACATGGGCGATGAAATAATTATACCAGAACCTTTTTATGCAAATTATAATGGGTTTGCCATAGCTGCAGGTGTTCGCGTGGTTCCTGTAGAATCACGAATTGAAGATAATTTTGCATTACCTCCGATAGAAGAGTTCGAAAAACTTATAACGCCATCAACTCGGGCCATACTCATTTGTAATCCGGGAAACCCAACAGGGTATCTTTACTCGCAAGAAGAAATCAAGAAATTGGCGGTCATCGCAAAAAAACACGATTTGTTCTTAATTGCAGATGAAGTATACCGTGAATTTACCTATGAGGGAAAAGAACACTACTCTATACTACAAGAACCTGGATTGGAGAATCACGCCATAATGGTCGATTCGGTTTCGAAAAGATATAGCATGTGCGGGGCTCGCATTGGTTGTTTGGTTACAAAAAACAAGGAAGTGATTGCCACATCCATGAAATTTGCTCAGGCGCGATTATCTCCACCTACCTATGCCCAAATTGCAAGTGAGGCCGCTTTAGAAACTCCCCAGTCTTATTTTGACGAGGTAAAAGAAGAATATGTCTCCCGAAGAGATTTTTTAGTAGCGGAACTAAGCAAAATCGAAGGGGTAAAAGTCGCCAAACCACAAGGTGCTTTTTACTGTATCGCCGAGCTACCCGTGAATGACACCGATGATTTTTCCCAATGGTTATTGGAAGATTACCGATTGAACGGGGAAACAGTTATGCTGGCCCCGGCAGCGGGGTTCTACTCCACCCCAGGACTAGGAAAAAACCAAGTGCGTTTGGCTTATGTTTTAGAAAAGGAAAGCTTGAAACGGGCCGTTGCGATACTAAAGGAAGCCTTAAAGAGTTATATAGGTTGATGAGAATTAACAAAAATGTATCGCTTAAACCTTATAATACCTTCGGCATTGAAGCCAAGGCCAATTTCTTCTGTGAAATCAATTCGACCGAAGATCTGAAACAGGCACTGCGACTGAAAGAATACCCTGAAAAATTCGTTTTGAGCGGAGGTAGCAACATGCTTATCACCAAAGATATCGAAGCTTTGGTGTTGCATATAAACCTCAAGGGCATTGAAATAGTTGCCGAGAATCAAGATTATGTCGTCATAAAGATAATGGCCGGTGAAAATTGGCATCAAATGGTGTTATGGACTTTAGCACGAAACTATGGCGGCTTGGAAAATATGTCGCTCATCCCCGGAAACACGGGAACAGCTCCCATTCAGAACATAGGTGCGTATGGCGTAGAACTCAAAGACACCTTTGTAGGCTGTGAAGCCATGAATATTTCAAATCAAAATATTGAAAAATTCAGCAAAGAAGATTGCAATTTTGGCTATCGTGATTCATACTTTAAAAACGAAGGCAAAGGTAAATACATTATAACCTCGGTAAACTTACAGCTTACCAAAAGAGACCATATAAAGAGCACCTCTTACGGAGCGATCGAAACGGAGTTACAAGACAGAGGAATTGGCGAACCAACCATTCAAGATATCTCTAGGGCAGTTATCGCCATTAGGCAACAGAAGCTTCCTGATCCTAACGAAATAGGGAACAGTGGAAGTTTTTTCAAAAATCCGATGGTTTCCCGCTCGGCATTCGATACCTTTATCTCCGACCACCCCAACGCCCCATTTTATAAAATTTCCGATGACGCCTATAAAATTCCCGCTGGTTGGCTTATCGAACAGTGCGGTTATAAAGGCAAACGCTACGGTGATGCAGGGGTTCACAAAAATCAAGCTCTAGTATTGGTTAATTACGGTAACGCCACAGGTCAAGAAATTCTGGCTTTGGCGAATAACATTATAAATAGTGTCTCTGATAAATTTGGCATTCACATAACACCTGAAGTCAATATCATTAGGTAGTATGTCACAAAACCCAATTTATTGAACAAAAAATAACCCCCTAAGAAGTTTCTTAAGGGGCTATACCAAACCAAACTAACCAAAACTAAATGCACAATTACCAGTTGCACATTTATCTATTAAAATTTTTAGAATTCGAGACCTATAACAATCAATTTTATAAATTAGCGTTTAGGGGATATACGGTTTAAAAAGGAAATTAGACGCTTTTGCTTCCAGTTTTTGTAAGCCAGACACTATATGAGCACACTTCTTGAAAAGCACATTGTAGAATTACTCAAAGAGCGAAATGAAAAGGCCATTTCCCTTTTGTACGAAAACTATAGCGATACGCTATACGGGGTCGCCTACAAAGTAGTGCGAAATGAAGAACTTGCTCAAGATGTACTACAGGAAAGTTTTATTAAAATCTGGAAAAAATCGGACTCTTATGATGCTTCCAAGGCCAAACTTTTTACTTGGCTTTTTCGCATTACACGAAATACGGCAATCGATAAATTAAGAAGTGTCAACACAAAAAGTGATAAGGAAATCCAAATGGATGTTTCTGACGTATATAATTTAGGCGTTGAAGGCATTCGGCCGGAATTCATGGATGTTCAAGAAAATCTTGAAAAAATAGAGTCGAAGTATCAAATTGTACTCGAAGCACTTTTTTTTCAAGGAATGACCCAGCAAGAAGCCAGTGACGAGCTCGACATACCGTTAGGAACTATTAAATCACGATTAAAAATCGGTTTAAGGGAACTTAGAAAAATTTACGGTCCGACGATGATTTTAGCGCTCCTACTAAATCTTATGTAATGAAAGATAAAATAAAAGACTTTTTAGATTCTGATTTGCTTGAAAAGTACCTTTTGGACGACACGACTTCTGCGGAAGCCTTTCAAGTGGAACGATATATCGCCATGTATCCCGAAGTAAGGGAAACCTACGAAGAACTTCAAGAAAACTTGGAAGTGTACGCAAAATTGCACGCCCTTGCCCCACCAGAGGGGTTAAAAGAAACCATTCTTAAAAGAATCAAGTCACAGCGCCATAACAGTGGCCGAAAAAGATTCATTAAATACGCGATAGCGGCCAGTTTTACAGCATTCTTGTTTGCAGGGGCTTCCTACTTTTTCTGGAACCAAAATCAAAGCCTGCAAGAAGAGAATGTCATGGTGAACAATAAGATTAAAAGTTTAGAGGAGGATATGAGGGAGCAGCTGATGGATGTTAGAAATCAGTTCATTGTACTCAATAATCCACAGACCAAGAGAATTACCGTAAAAGGAAACAAAAAAGCTAAAGAACTAAAGGCGGTAACCTATGTAAATCCGGTTAAAAAACTTTCGTACATCAACGTTAGCAAATTACCGAACTTACCTAAAGACCAATGTTATCAGATGTGGGCAGAAGTCAATGGCGAAATGGTTAATCTTGGTATCATAAAAGAAGCCGGCAGTCAAGAAAAATTATTGGCACTACCCTATTCGAAAAATGCAATGGGCTATATCACTATTGAACCCGTAGGTGGCAATAGTACGCCCACTGTACAAAATATCGTGGCCAATATACCGTACTAAATCATCTCAAACAACAAATATTCTAAAGCCCTGATGTTATTATCAGGGCTTTATTTTTATTATCTTTGTACAAAATTTCCTTATGAAGTTGATATTATTGACAATTGGTCTTCTTGCTTTATCATTCGCAGGCATTGCAATAAAAATATGGGCTAAAAAAGATGGTAAATTTGCTGGTACATGTGCTAGCCAGAGTCCATTTTTAAACAAAGATGGTGAAGCTTGTGGCATGTGTGGCAAACTCCCAAGCGAACAAGATTGCATGAAGGACACCACATCAAAAATTGGATAACACCAAAAGCATGTCTTGACCTAAATCATTAACCCCATTTCTTTTGGATACAACCGAGAATCTTCAAGCTACTATTAACCAGGCCAAATCGGGGAGTCAAATTGCTTTCAGTAAACTATTGGATACTTTTTGGAATGTAGTATACGGGTTTCAACTGAAGCGAACCGAAAATGAAAATGATGCTGAAGATATTACTATTCAGACATTTTCAAAAGCATTTGATAAGCTTGATACCTTTGACACCTCTTATGAATTCAAAACGTGGTTGATTGCCATCTCGAAAAACGTGCATGTCGATTTGATTCGAAAGAGAAAACGGAACGTACTAGAATCAGGTGGAAGCAACGAGGCTATTAAAAAAGTGCTCGATGACGCACCATCTGTAGAAGACAGATTGATCATCGAACAAAATCTAGCCACGCTTCTTCAGCACATTAAAAATCTGAAACCACATTATCAAAAAGTCATTAACCTTAGATACTTTAACGAGTTAAGCTATGCTGCCATTGCACAAGAGCTGAACGAGCCGATAAACAACGTTAAAGTAAAGTTACTGAGAGCAAAAAAACTACTGGCGGAATCTATAAAAAAATAATGGGCTTACTGCTGAAATTCATTGTTCGTATATTTGTTCCAGCTATTTTATATAAAACATAATATGAGCATTGATACATTAGATCACGTTCAACCTCCGAAAGGAAAACCCAAATGGTTACGCGTAAAGCTTCCGACGGGTAAAAAATACACCCAACTCAGAGGGTTGGTAGAAAAATACGACTTGCATACCATCTGCACTTCGGGTAGTTGTCCCAATATGGGTGAATGCTGGGGAGAAGGTACCGCAACCTTTATGATACTAGGGAATGTCTGCACCCGTTCGTGCGGTTTCTGCGGCGTTCAAACCGGGAGACCTGACACCGTCGACTGGGCAGAGCCAGAGAAAGTTGCCCGCTCCATTAAAATCATGGGTATTTCCCATGCGGTAATTACCTCGGTCGACCGTGATGATCTAAAAGATATGGGGTCGATTATTTGGGCCGAAACGGTCAAGGCTATACGCCGCATGAACCCCGATACTACTTTAGAAACTTTAATTCCCGATTTTCAAGGTATCGAAAGACATCTTGACCGCATCATAGCAGTGGCTCCCGAAGTAGTTTCCCATAACATGGAAACGGTAAGACGTTTGACACGGGAAGTTCGTATACAAGCGAAATACGATAGGAGCTTAGGAGTTCTGAAATACCTACGGGACAACGGCATAAACCGCACAAAATCTGGCATTATGCTAGGCTTGGGTGAGCTTGAGGAAGAGGTTATCACGACCATGGAAGATTTAAGAAAGGCTAATGTGGATGTTGTTACCATCGGTCAATACCTACAGCCATCTAAGAAGCACTTGCCCGTGAAAGAATTTATTCTTCCCGAACAGTTCAAAAAATATGAAACTATAGGCCTTGAAATGGGTTTTAGGCATGTTGAAAGCGGTGCTCTGGTTCGGTCTTCGTACAAAGCCCATAAACATATCCACTAGGTATTTTTGTTAATTACTTCGGATTTATTTGCCGGGGTATCAAACAATATATCCATAATCAATTCGTCGCACCAATAGCAATGAGTTAAAATTTAGAATCTCCATTCCCCAATTCTTGCTCCAATGAAAAGAACAAATATAGGCATCAACGGCTTTGGAAGAATAGGAAGAACCCTCTTTAGACTTTTAGAAGACCAACCCCATTTAAAGGTTGTGGCCATCAACGATTTGGCGGACGCCAAGACATTATCACATTTATTGAAATACGATAGTATCCACGGAACCTTACAAAAAAATATCGGGCACACCGAAAATACTATAACCGTTGATAACACTTCTATTGCCCTGACCAATCAAAAAGCGCCTGAAAAAATAAAATGGTCAGACCATGACGTCGATATTGTAATCGAATGTACGGGAAAATTCAAAACTCAGGCTGACTTGCGGCACCATATAGAAAATGGGGCAAAGAAGGTGATTCTGTGCGTACCTCCCGCCGATGACAGTATAAAAATGATAGTTTATGGCATCAACGAAACTACGCTGACAAAAGACGATCATATTATTTCAAACGCCTCTTGTACCACCAACAATGCTGCACCTATGATCAAGGTGATCGATGATCTTTGCGGAATAGAACAAGCCTACATTACGACCATACATTCTTATACTTCCGACCAAAGCCTCCACGACCAACCTCACCACGATTTACGAAGGGCCAGGGCGGCATCTCTGTCCATCGTACCTACGACAACGGGGGCGGCCAAAGCGCTTACCAAGATATTCCCGCATCTCTCAGATGTTATAGGAGGATGTGGCATTCGCGTACCCGTACCCAATGGATCACTGACCGACATTACCTTTAACGTTAAACGCGAAACCAGTATTCAAGAAATAAATGATACATTTGATAAGGTTTCTCAAGGCGAGCTGAAGGGCATCCTTTTTTATACCGAAGACCCCATAGTATCTATCGACGTAAACAATACTTGTTACTCTTGTACGTTTGATTCTCTGATGACCTCTGTGATAGGCAGAATGGTCAAAATTATAGGATGGTACGATAATGAAATGGGATACAGCAGCAGAATTGTAGATCTCGTTAACTTAATAATCAAAAACAAATACGTTTGAGATTCTTTTTTCGACATATGAAATTGGTTTATACTGTCTTGATATTGGTATTTTCTACCATAACTCAAGACGTGCTGGCACAAGATACGTTGCCGGTGCAAGATAGTATTGTACAAACCAAGGTCGAATATTATTTTAATGAAGCAAGAACACTCAAAAACCAGAATAAGGTCGATTTGGCCCTGGAGGCCCTGAACAAGGCCGCGGAAGAAGCTGAAAAAACAGAGGATATTAAGTCCCTTATCGATTGTTATCACAAATTTGCCATTTTATACCTAAAATTAAATAAAGAGGAAACAACCCTACTTTATTGGGATCGGGCACAAGTGCTACTAAGCGAAGTCGAATATCCGTACGGAGATGCAGTTCATAAATATATTGAGGGCATTCTACTATTTAAAAACGGCAAGAACTTTCAAGCCATTTTTATGCTCAATGAAGCGAAACAATTGAATAATGATCGGAACTTTTTCAATAATCTTCTATTGGCCGAGGCAAATATCTATTTGAATCTCGAAAAGTATGACAATGCTTCCAAAAATTTTAATTCGCTGATTATCAATACCGATCTTTATGAAAAAGAATATTTAGCTACTAGGGCCAATCTTGGAATGTCGGAGTTGAATTATCTAACCGGTAAATACAAAGAAAGTGTAGCGAATGCAGAAGAAGCCTTAAAGCTTGCCCAGGCAAACAATTTCTCCAAGGAAATCTTAGAAGCTAACGAACAGTTAAGCAAATTATATGAAATTTTAGGCCGCTACTCCTTATCGCTTGGCAATACTAGAAATCTACTCGAGATAAAAGATTCGCTTTTTACCATTGAAAAAGTCAAAACCGAAGCCAAAACGGCAGAGAAGATTCAGTTCGAATTTATGAACGACGAGATCAAGCGGCAAGACCAAAAAATAGAGGAGCTTACAGCGTCACAGAACCGATCGGAAATTACGGCCATATTAACCTCGGCATTTTTGACCATCATCTCATTATTAGCGGTATCACTGTATAGAAACAACCAAATTAAGCTCAAAACAAATGACTTGCTACAGACCAAGAACAATGAGCTTCAATCGGCAAGGGATGCTGCCGTTAGTGCCATGGAAGCCAAAACCAACTTTCTTTCGACTGTAAGCCATGAACTCCGGACCCCCTTATACGCAGTAACAGGACTCACACATCTGTTGTTGGAAGAAAACCCGAGCGAGAACCAAAAAGAGCACTTGAAAGCATTAAAATTCTCTGGCGATTATCTTTTGAATTTTATCAATGACATTCTACACATAAATAAGATCGATGCGAACAAGCTTGAGCCTTTAAATATCGATTTCAATCTAAGAAAAGTACTGAACGAAGTTATTGACTCTTTAAAACAAAGTGCCAAAGAAAATAACTCCACAATTATTCTCGATTACGACAAGGATATTCCATCCCACTTAATGAGCGACCCCCTGAAATTATCTCAGGTATTTATGAATTTGGTGGGTAATGCCTTAAAATTTACTAAAAATGGCGAGGTCAAGGTAAAAGCCCGATTATTAAACAAAGTAGAGGATGATGTTACCCTTTATTTTGAGGTGTCAGATAATGGCATTGGCATTTCAAAAGACCAACAACAAAGTATTTTTGAAGGATTTGAACAAGGTTCGATTCAAATTAATAGGGAATATGGTGGTACCGGTCTCGGCCTTACCATTGTAAAAAGTCTGTTGGGATTGTTCGATAGCCAAATACAATTGGAAAGCGAACTTGGGAAAGGAAGCACCTTTTTCTTTGAACTTAAGGTAAAATCAAAAGATGGTATTTTTGATGATGTTCCCTTTGAGTCGACAGAGGCCGAATACAACTTTAGCGGCTTGCATTTGTTGATTGTTGAAGACAATAAAATCAATCAGGTCATCACTAAAAAAATGTTGTCGAAAAAAGACATTACCAGTGATATTGCCAGCAACGGAACCGATGCCATCGAGCTTACCAAGAAAAATAAATACGATGCGATTTTGATGGACATACATATGCCCGGAATAAGTGGTGAGGAAGCAACCATCGAAATCAGAAAGTTCGATACTCAAACACCCATAATAGCCCTTACGGCAATCTCTTTAGACGACAGTCTAGAAAGTTTCTATGCTGCCGGTTGTAATGATGTTGTAACGAAACCTTTTAAGCCCGAAGTGTTTTATCATAAAATAGGGGAAAACATTTTCGGCAAAAAAATCAACAATCTTTCTTCATAAGTTCTTCCAACAAAGCTTTTAAAGTGCTCCGGCCATCGTCAAAAAACATATGGGCCACTTGAATATAAAATAAATTTTCTACGCGGTTATTCAGTCGCATAAAATCCTTTTCGGTTGTAAGCACGACTTCCTTAGAATTCAAAGCAACAAGTTCTTTTGGCGTAAAAAAATGGTGATCGGCATAAGCCAAGTGTTCAAAAACCATTTTCTCTTTTTCTAAAAAAGATACCAATGGGGCAGGGTTGGCAATACCCGTTACCAATGTTATCTTCCGATTGTTTAACCCATGCAAAGAAACGTCTGCTTTAGAGCCCTTAAGGTTAGTGTCATAAACCAAATAACTGAATAAGACCCTTTGGCCTTCCATAGGGTTCAATTGGTCTGTAACGGCCTTCCTTTCATCAACAGACATTTCCGGGGGGCATTTGGTTACAACAATGACATCTGCTCTCTTGGCGGCTTTTTTGCTGTCACGCAGGTTTCCGGTAGGTAAATACCAATCTTCGGTATAGATAGTATCGTATGCCGTGAGCAAAATTGAAAAATCGGGTTTTACCTTGCGATGCTGAAAAGCATCGTCTAGCAGAATAAGATCTGGTTTTATTTTGTCCTCCAAAATAGAAATTCCGTTTCTTCTGTCGGCATCGACCGCCACCGTAATCTCCGGAAATTTGGTGTAAATCTGATAAGGCTCATCTCCCAAGTCTTCCACGGTAGATTTTGGCGAAGCCAAACCGAAACCCTTTGATTTTCGTCGATAGCCCCTACTTAACACCGCAATTTTATGTGTATCTTTCAAAGCAGAAATCAACAATTCTACCATGGGTGTTTTTCCGGTACCACCAACACTTAAGTTTCCAATACAGATAGTAGGGGTATCAAAAGTTTTCGATGACCATATTCCGACATCGTACAAATAATTGCGAACGTACACGACCAATGCATAAATCAATGAGATGGGAAACGCTATTTTTCTTAACAGTTGCACGGCAACGAAAATATAATATTTTATCTTTGTCGACCCTATAAAAGTTTCAAATGATTATTAAGGAGGTTACCCGAATACTGGAAGAATTGGCCCCCTTGGCCAATGCAGAGGACTTTGACAACGTGGGTTTGCTCGTTGGCAATGCAGATACTAAAGTTTCGGGCATACTGGTAACTCTAGACACGTTGGAATCGGTGGTCGATGAGGCAATAGCGAACGACTGCAATCTCATCGTAAGTTTTCATCCTATTATTTTTAGCGGATTAAAAAAACTAACGGGAGCATCCTACGTTGAACGAATAGTTATAAAGGCGATACGTCACAATATTGCAATTTATAGCATGCATACCGCCTTGGACAATTGTGCACAAGGTGTAAATGCAAAAATTTGCGAGGTTTTGGGCCTGGCAGATTGCAAAATCCTTATTCCTCAAAAAGGAAGCATTAAAAAGCTGACCACGTACGTACCCATTGGAGATGCACAAAAACTTAAAAATGCCTTATTTGAAGCTGGGGCAGGGAACATTGGCAATTACAGCCATTGTAGTTTTATTGTGGAAGGAACAGGAAGCTATCGTGCCGGTCAAGATGCCAACCCTACTAAGGGGAAAATTGGCGAAACACATCACGAAGAAGAGGTACAAATCAATATCACCTACACAAAATCTGTGGAGCCAACGGTTCTTCAAGCACTTTTTCAAAACCACCCCTATGAAGAGGTCGCCTATGAAATCGTTACACTAGAAAATACCGATCAAAATATTGGCATGGGTATGATCGGTGAACTACACCTACCCTTAGATCCGTTGGAATTTCTCGAATCTGTGAAAGAAAAGATGGGTGCACTGGGTATACGCCATTCTCAATTACTGGGTAAAAAGGTAAAAAAAATAGCCGTTCTAGGAGGCAGTGGCGCGTTTGCCATTTCGGCGGCTAAAGCAGCAGGAGCGGACGTTTTCATAACATCCGATATTAAATATCATCAATTCTATCAGGCCGAAAATAAAATGATAATTGCCGATATCGGGCATTATGAGACAGAGCAGTTTACAAAAAACCTTTTAGTTGACTATCTTACGAAAAAAATTCCTAATTTTGCAATCCGTTTATCGGAAAGTAAAACCAATCCAGTCAAGTATTTATAAGTAACATATGGCAAAAAAAGTAGAAGCAACGGTAGAAGACAAATTAAGGGCACTGTACGATTTGCAATTGATAGATTCCCGTGTCGACGAAATCCGAAATGTGCGGGGCGAGCTTCCGTTGGAAGTTGAAGATCTTGAAGATGATGTTTTAGGCCTTAAGACAAGGATGGATAAATTAAAGACCGATGTTGAAACCATCAATTTCGAAATTGGCGCAAAAAAGAATCTAATCGAAGAGGCCAAGGCCTTGATCAAGAAATATACCGAACAACAAAAGAATGTTCGTAACAGTCGAGAATTCAATTCTATCAGTAAAGAATTGGAGTTTCAAGAACTAGAGATTCAATTGGCCGACAAGAACATAAAAGAGTTCAAGGCTAAAATTGAGCAAAAGAAAGAAATTATTTCCGAGACCAAAGAGCGTCTTTCTGAAAGAGAGGGACATCTCAAGCACAAGAAAAGTGAATTGAACGCTATTTTGGAAGAAACAGAAAAAGAGGAAAAGGCGTTATTAGACCAGTCACACAAGTTTCAAGAGCAAATCGAGGAGCGATTGGTAAAGGCTTATGCCCGTATCCGTAGCAATGTCAAGAATGGTTTAGCGGTAGTTCCGATTGAAAGAGGTGCTTCCGGTGGTTCGTTCTTCACTATTCCGCCCCAAGTTCAGGTTGAAATCGCATCACGTAAAAAAATCATCACCGATGAACACAGTGGACGGATATTAGTTGACCCCGTTCTGGCCGAAGAAGAGCAAGAAAAAATGGCTAAGATGTTTGCCAAACTATAGTTAAACCTAGTACAGAAAAGTAAAGCCACCTAAACGGGTGGCTTTTTTTTGTTATATTATAGAGTAACTCTGTTATAACCAAAAATGAAATTATCCAAATACATTTTAATACTTTTCTGTACCTATGGCTTTTCACTAAATGCACAAGGATTGAACGGGTACAAATGGAAAAAAAGAGTATTGCTCTTTTTTGATCGATCAAATGAAACACAAGCATTGATTTCACAATTGAATCGATTCACCAGCTTAAAGGCGAAATGCAGCGAGCGAGATCTAACACTACTTATTCTAACAAATAGGGCCGTGTTTTTTGATGATGCAACCGAAGTTAATGAGCTCGATACTAATATCATCCGTACCGAACTCGATATTCCCGAAAATTTTAAGGGCGTGGTTTTAGTCGGTAAGGATGGCGGTAAAAAATTCCAGGAAAAGTTTGAAGTGAACCCCCAGACTATCTTTGATTTAATTGACAGCATGCCGATGCGACGAGCAGAAATGCGAAATAAATAGGACTAAAGCAAACTCAAAATACGCTCCTCAACCTCAACGCTATCCCATTTTTCTTCAATATTGGGCATTTTCATCACCTGTTGCATAATTTCTTCCTGAGCGTCACCTTCCGCCAAGGCCTCGGCATAAGAACGGTCGGAAAACGTGACACGTGAATAAGCCGGTATCCATTTATCTGGATGCCTTTGAGCAAAGCTCTTCTCAATTTTCTTCTGCAATAAAAATTTAGGATCAGCAGTTTTACTACTCATTTCAACAAAGTTCCGATAACTTAATTCAGCAATGGCATCGGCATTGGGTTTGCGTTGCTCTTGGTAGCATTGAAAAATAGTCGCCCAATCATCATCATATTTTTCCATCAAGAGATCCAACTCATAAATATCTTCAAAACCCGCATTCATGCCCTGACCATAAAAGGGAACTACGGCATGGGCCGAATCGCCCACAAGAGCTACTTTGTCCCAGTACGTCCACGGATAGCACTTCATCGTCACCATGGCACTGGTAGGGTTCGTGAAGAAATCTTCAGTCAGATTATCGATATCATGCATCACATTGGGAAAATAAGTACTGAAAAACGCCTTGGCTTCCTCTGTTGTGGTAATTTTCTCAAAAGACACCTCCCCTTCGAAGGGCATGAACAAAGTACAGGTAAAACTACCGTCTAAATTGGGCATGGCAATAAACATAAACTTCCCCCTAGGCCAAATGTGAAATGAATTCTTGTCCAATTTATGGGAACCATCCTCATTCGGGGTGATGGTCAGTTCTTTATAACCCACATCGATAAAGTCTTGCGAATAATCGAAGCGGCTTCTTCTTTGCATCTTGTGGCGCACTCGTGAAAAGGCTCCATCACAGCCAAAGATAATATCGTATTTATATTCTTTCCACTTTCCCTTTTCTGTATTTCCCGTAAATAACTTAGCTTCCGGAAGATCGACATCCCAAACTTTTTCCTCGAATTTGAATTGGACACCGGCATCCTCTGCCAAATCGATCATCGTGCGGTTCAAAACACCTCGCGGAATCGACCATATCGCCTCTCCGGCCTTACCGTACTTCTGAAAATACAGGGGCTTGCCAATAACATGCATGGCCCTTTTATCTAACGGAATCGCTATCTCTTTCACTTTTTCCTCAATACCGATTGCCGCCAAAGTTTTCCAACCCCGATTGCTCATGGCCAGATTTATGGATCTACCTGAAAACTCAATATTACGAATATCGGGTCTTCGATCGAAGACCGTTATGATGTGCCCCTTTCTTCTTAAGAATATTGCCAGTAACGAACCCACTAGTCCAGAACCAACTATTGCGATTTTTTTTGGCGTTTTTGTCATATGCTGTAAAACGGAATTCTAAAGACTGCCGTACCTTGGTTTGGGGCAGAAAGAGGGTTACTCGGTAAAAATAGTAAAATTGTTAATGTTATTTTAACAAAAGCAAAAAGTCCGTGTGTATTTTTAAATCGTATATCTAATATCCCGCTTAGGCGTCCATATATATCAAAAGTCCTTCACACATGATGTGCGAAGGACTTTTCTTTTTCAACTTCATATAAAATTGGCTGAAAGTTTTTGGTATATGGTGCTCTTTTTAGGCACTCACCAACTTATATACTCATTCTAAACGACTATTCTAAAATACCGTCTACAATACCGTATGCTACAGATTCTTCCGCACCCATCCAATAATCGCGATTAAAATCTTTCATTACCTTTTCAAAAGGTTGACCGCAATTCTCCGCTAATATT
This sequence comes from Kriegella aquimaris, assembly GCF_900103215.1. Classification (GTDB taxonomy): domain Bacteria; phylum Bacteroidota; class Bacteroidia; order Flavobacteriales; family Flavobacteriaceae; genus Kriegella; species Kriegella aquimaris. The sequence continues at coordinate 13,680 of NZ_FNGV01000017.1, read as the reverse complement.
TTGGCACCTAGTTCTTTGGTCTTGATGATTTCTTTTGCCTGAATTTCGATGTTTGAAGCTTGTCCGCTGGCACCACCACTAGGTTGATGAATCATGACCCTTGCGTTGGGTTGAATAAACCGTCGACCTTTTTTTCCTACGGATAACAGAATCGAACCCATAGAAGCCGCGAGACCGGAACAAACGGTAGAAACCGGACTTTTTATTTGTTTTATCGTATCATAGATGGCAAAACCAGAGGTTACATACCCTCCAGGGCTATTGATAATCAACTGTATTTCTTTGTTGTTTTGCAAATCAAGGTACAATAAACGATCGATGACATGTTTGGCCGAATCATCGTCTACCTGGCCCCATAAAAACACCTTTCGCTCGTCCAACAACTTCTCTTGAATCGCTTCCTGTACTTTTCCTTTTTTAGAACTCATTGTTTATTTTTTTTCCATCTCAAAACTAATCATTTTCTGGCAAAATACTATTCGAATAAATGCACGGATTTTAAAAATGGAATACTGAATTCGGTTATCTTTGAATAAAACCGACAAAATGAAGAAGTTTCTATTCTTAGCTATACTAATCATAGGCAGTGCCTCGAGCTTCGTAAGCCTTGATAAAGTTATTAAAACACCCCAAAAACCTACAATTTTAGAAAAAGTGGCCAATGCCAATGGTTTTCAAAATTGGAAGAACGTCAAGGAACTTAAATTCACTTTTAATGTAGACCGTGACACGTCACATTTTGAACGCACTTGGATCTGGAAGCCAAAAACCAATGACATCACCTCAATAGCCCAAGGAAAAACATTGAACTACAACTGGTCGAATATGGACAGTACCGCCTACAAGGCCAATGCAGGTTTCATCAATGACAAATACTGGCTGTTGACCCCATTTCAATTGATATGGGACAGTAAGAACATCACCTATGAGCATATTTCAAAAGCAGATGCTCCGATGAGCAAACAGCATATGCAAAAATTGACGATTACCTATGGTAACAAAGGCGGCTATACTCCTGGTGATGCCTACGATTTCTATTTTGGCGATGATTTTATCATCAAAGAATGGGTCTATCGCAAATCGAATCAAGCAGAACCTTCAATGATAACCACTTGGGAAGACTACGTGGACAAGGGTGGATTAAAAATTGCCCAGACCCATAAAAAAGGAGACGGTAGTTTTAAACTATATTTTACGGATATTGAGGTGAAAACAAATTAACTTTTTTGTCTACCCAAAAAATAGGTGGCCATTAAAATAACGATGGCACAGCCCAAAAGAACTACAAAACTCAGTTTTAAGGATGAGGAATCGGCCAAAAAACCTAAAATAGGCGGTGCCGCCAAAAACCCGGCATAGCCAGTACCGGCAATAAAAGATACTCCCTGTGAAGAATCGATGCCCTTTACCGTACCCCCAATTCTAAAAAGTTCAGGAATAATCACCGAAAAGCCAAGACCTACCAGGCCAAAGCCGAGAATGGCAAAATATGTACTTCCTGAAAGTACGCTGACGTAACCTAAAACTGCAATGGCCGCACCCAAGGCCACTATTTTAATAGATCCGATTTTTTTACTGATACCATCACCAAGAAACCGACCTAAGGTCATGGTTATCGAAAATGCTAAAAACCCAGTGCCCCAAAGTGCCTCGGGGGCCAAACTGATTTCCTTTAAATAGAGCCCGCTCCAATCAACAATAGCCCCTTCTCCTCCCATAACCACAAATGATACAATTCCTATAACCAATAAGGGTTTGAACAGTTTTATGCTAAAAGGTTCTTTTTCGACCGGTGCCGCGATAATGTGTATGTAGTTCTTGCGCAATATTAAATTTACGATCAGCACTATAAAAACAACAATACCCATATGAAGTATCGGGCTACCGAGAAATACGATTAAAAAGCTCCCCAATCCCGCCAAGACACCTCCCAAACTAAAAAAACCATGGGCTGCAGACATAAAATTCTGCTTGTCTTCCTTTTCCAATTCGGTGACAAGGGTATTCATTGAAATGTCGGTGAATCCATTTGCTGCACCCAACATAAAAAGTGCTACCATTAGGGTGTAATAGCTTGGCGCTATCAGCGGTAAAAGTGCCGCAAGGCTGCTTAAAATCACGCCGTACCAAGTGGCTTTACCTACCCCGATTTTATTGATAATCTTTGCTGCGACGGGAAACACTGTAAATACTCCCAATGACAGAAAAAAAATGGCAATCCCCAATTGTGATTTATCGATTTCAAGCCGTTCTTTGACAATCGGGATATAAATAGCCCATGTACCGAACCAAATGTTCAAACTGGCAAATACCCATGCAGGAGCCAAATAACGAGGGTTCGATAAGATCAGTTGAAGTGATTTCATTTAAAATGGAAAAAATATAAGTTGACACTTAATTGTGGTAACGTTAAACCGAACCGATTTCTAAAATACCTTGTTTCAAAATCTGTCCGAATCGGAACATATCTTCATAAGAGCAGTAAAAAGGTGCCGGGGCCAATCGAATCACATTAGGTTCGCGCCAGTCGATAATCACACCTTCTTTCATCAGGTAATCGAAAAGGGCTTTACCGCCACCGTGCAAAAGTACCGACAATTGACAACCCCTTTCCGACGGCGTGATAATTTCAAAAGTCGTATCGACTTCTGCATCGATTTCATGTAGAATAAATTCCAGATAGGCTACGATACGTATTCTTTTCTCGATCAGGGCTTCCATACCTACTTCTTCGAACAACTGCAAAGCCGCCAGATAAGGTGCCAAAGACAAAACAGGCGGATTGCTCACTTGCCAAGCATCGGCATTGGCCATGGGTTCGAATTCCGGTTTCATCAAAAAACGGGTTTCTTTTTTCGTTCCCCACCAACCTTCAAACCGTGGAATATCCTTTTTGTTCAAATGGCGTTCATGAACAAATATACCGGAGGCGTTGCCCGGACCACTGTTCATATATTTATAACTGCACCATGCGGCAAAATCAACATCCCAATCGTGCAATTTCAGTTCAATATTTCCGGCGGCATGGGCAAGATCCCATCCTACAAAAGCACCGACCGATCTACCTTCTTTCGTAATTTTTTCCATATCGAAGACTTGACCACTATAATAGTTGACCCCTCCGATCAAAACCAGCGCCAATGCATCGCCGACTTCCTCAATTTTATCAACGATATCTTCGGTACGCCAAAAGTGCTCGCCCTCCCGTTTTTTAACCTCTACTATGGCAACATCAGGATCTAGACCATGAAATCGCACTTGGCTTTGCAGCATATACTGATCGGAAGGAAAAGCCTTCTCTTCACATATAATCTTAAATCGCTTTGCGGTCGGTCGATAAAAGGAGGTCATCAAAAAATGTAGATTGACCGTCAATGTATTCATTACCGTAACTTCATCGATATGGGCACCGACCACTTTTGCCAAAGGGCCAGCCAATCGCTCATGATAATCCCACCAAGGTTTATCGGAATGAAAATGTCCCTCTACCGCCAAATCGGCCCAATCGGTCAGAATTTCATCTACATATTGGCGGGCGATTTTGGGCTGCAGCCCTAGCGAGTTACCAGTAAAATAAATGACATCTTTACCTTCTATTTTTGGAAAATGGAATGCGTCCCGATATTTTCTAAGTTTGTCTTCTGCATCAAGTTGTCGCGCAAAGGCCAAGGTATTCTCAAATTGCATGGCGTAGTTTTTCTCAAAAATACAACATCGCCAAAGATTTAAATACGGCACATTTTAAAAACCACTTAGATCTAAGGGTAATTCTTTATTTTTGAAAAAAATTCTATAATGCATTTCCTCTCCCCATCCATAGAAGATTATATCAGGGACCATTCTGAAGAAGAACCACAACTTCTGCGCGAGTTGACCCGCGAAACACATTTAAAAGTAATACAACCCCGCATGATTACGGGCCATTATCAGGGAAGGGTATTGAGTATGCTCGCAAAAATCATCAACCCCAAATACATTTTGGAAATCGGTACATATACCGGTTACTCTGCACTCTGTTTGGCCGAGGGACTTCAACCAGCTGGGGAACTGCATACCATCGACATCAACGAAGAACTCAACGACATGCAACGCCGCTATTTTGACAGCAGTGGTCTTGGCAAACAGATAATTCAACATACTGGCAACGCATTGGATATCATACCTCATCTGGAAACGGTATTCGACCTCGTTTTTATCGACGCAGAGAAAACCGACTACCCCAATTACTATGAGGCAGTTCTAAAAAAAACAAGACCGGGCAGTGTTATTCTGTCTGACAATGTACTGTGGTCGGGTAAAGTTGTCGAACCTTTGAATTCAAAAGATCGCGCCACCAAAACTTTATTGGAATACAACAAAAACCTTCAAGAAGACCCAAGGGTAGAAACTGTATTATTACCCATTAGGGATGGCTTAACCCTAAGTAGGGTGCGATAAGCCGTACATAAAGACCATAGAAAAGAAAAGCGGAAAGCACTCCGACACTAGCCCCGACCAAAATATCTACCGGGTAATGCACCCCGACATAAATGCGGCTCGAAGCAAATAGCAAAGGCCATATATAAAAGGCCCAGCTCCACGTAAAACGCTTTCTTAAAAATAGAACCATTAAAGTAGTAATGGAAAAAGAGCTAGCCGCGTGGCCCGAGAAAAAACTATAGCTGGTCGGACTCTTTAGAATACGGATCAAGGTATTTATTTCTTCGTTGTTATTGGGTCGTAAACGGGCCACATAGCCTTTAGTAACGTCCGTAGCGAACGTAATAAAAAAGACAAGGGCTACCACGGTCAAGGTTACATAAATCGCTTCCTTTTTAGGGTATTTGAGAAAAATAATGACAAAAAAGAAAACAAAAAGAGGAATCCAAGAAGAGATATTGGTTACAGTCGACCAAAAAAGGTCATAGTCTTCAATCCCGAGGTTGTTCAAATAAATAAAGGCATCCCGGTCCCATTGAAGAATTTTCTCTAGCATAGGATATTAACCGCGCTTTATCGTACCACTGACGTCATCAACTTTCTTCTTCACCTGATCGACACCAGCTTTGAAATCTTTACCGATACTCGATGTAATATTATCTTTAACATCATCGATATCTTTTTTGATATCCTTTACGAAACTAGTATCGATACCTTGCTTATCGGCACTCTTCTGAATTTCTTGTTTAATATCTTCGGTAGCGTCTTTCAGTTGTCGCATACCTTTCCCCAATCCCTTGGCAATACCAGGAATTTTATCGGCCCCGAATACCATGACCACTATGAACATGATAAAGAATATTTCGGCCCCACTAATGAATAAAACGTGCATCAAATACATAGACACAAATATAAACAAGTTTACATAAGTAGACCCGTCAAGTTGTTAAAACATGACAGGTCTAAATACCTAGCAAAAGATTAAGAACTATTTTCCTTTGATATTGCCCTTGAATTTATCAAAATCGGATTTCTCCTCTTTCTTGGGCCAAGAATTATTAGTGGTATCGATATCGGCAGTTTCAGCCTTGGGATCCACTACAATACCTGTTAATTCGTTTTGCGATGACAAGACCACTTTGACCTCGGCATCATTTTTTCTCCATATTTCAGGAGGATATGTTATGTTTTTACGTGAACCGTCGGCATAGGAATATTCTACGATCAATGGCATCGGAATACCGCCCGGCTTTTCAAATGTAACTTCGTAAAAATATTTAGGCTCCTTTACTTTCGCCCGCTCATCGGCCGTCATATTATCCATCATAAACTCTTTCAATGGCTGCGAGGTTTCGGTGGGCGATTTCCCTTTCATATTAGGGTCAAAATCTTCACTCTCTTCATCGATCAAATAAACCAGCGGCAATAGGTCTTTCTCCGTTAAATTACGGGCGGCCATATACTCTCGCATTTGTTTGTTCGGTTTATCGGACACATAGTATTTCTTAAGCCCTTTGACACCGATATCGACATAATCGGTCGTGTAGAACCAACCTCTCCAATACCAGTCAAGATCTACGGCAGAGGCATCTTCCATGGTGCGGAAAAAATCCTCGGGCGTCGGGTGCTTGAACATCCAGCGATGTGAATAGGTTTTAAAAGCATGGTCGAAAAGCTCCCTTCCCATTACCGTTTCCCGTAAGATATTCAAAGCTGTTGCCGGTTTGCCATAGGCATTCGGACCCAATTGGTAAACGTTTTCAGGGTTTGACATAATCGGTGCAATCGTAGATTGGTCACCACTCATATAGGGAACAATTTTTGAAGGATCTCCCCTTCGCGAAGGGTATTTATCATTGGGCGCGATAGCTTCGGGATATTTCTCCCCAAATTCTTGCTCGGCCATATACTGCATAAACGTATCAAGACCTTCATCCATCCAACCCCATTGACGTTCATCGGAATTCACGATCATCGGGAAGAAATTATGCCCAACTTCGTGAATAATCACACTGATCATACCATACTTCACTTGATCGGAATACGTACCATCTTCATTCGGTCTTCCGTAGTTCCAACAGATCATAGGATATTCCATACCTTGATTCTTCGCATGTACCGAAATCGCTTTCGGATAAGGATAATCAAAAGTGTGCGACGAGTACGACTTTAAAGTGTGTGCAACGGCCTTCGTAGAATATTCTTCCCATAATGGGTTTCCTTCTTTCGGATATAACGATACCGCCATCACATCTTTATTACCGACCTTTACGGCCTGCATATCCCAAATAAACTTTCGGGAAGTAGCAAAACCATAATCACGTACATTCTCTGCTTTGAATTTCCACGTTTTTTTCTTTTCGGAAAAACTTTTTTCCGCAGCTTCGGCCTCTGCCTGGGTTACGATAAGTACTGGCTTATCATATGATTTTTTCGCCATTTCATAGCGTCTCATCATTTCTTTTGAAAAGACATCCTTTCTATTTTGAAGGGTTCCCGTAGCATCTAAAATATGATCCGCTGGCACGGTAATATTGACTTCATAATCGCCAAAAGGAAGTGCAAACTCGCCACTGCCCCAAAATTGATGGTTCTGCCATCCTTCCACATCACTATAGACCGCCATTCTTGGAAAGAACTGCGCTATAACATAGGCGCGATTACCATCTTTAGGAAAAGACTCATATCCCGATCTGGCCCGATTAACAGTGTGTTCCGGTATATTGTACCACCACTTCAAAGAAAATGACAGCTTCTCTTTACTCTTCAAAGGCTCTGGAATATCGATACGCATCATGGTCTGGTTGATGGTATAGGGTAAAGCTTTGCCCGAATTATCTTTTACATATTCAATAACAAAACCACCGTCGAAAGGTTCTGTAAAATATTTTTTTGCAAAATTCCCGAGTTGTTCGGCCATGGGTACTGCATCGCCGTCACGTAAAGGGGACTTTGAGTCTTTCGCCCGTACGTTTTGATCTAACTGCAACCATAAAAACTCCAGGTCATCAGGCGAGTTGTTGGTATAGGTTATGGTACCTTCCCCATAAATTTTTGCATTTTTATCGTCAAGCTCGATATCCATTTTATAATCGGCCTGCTGTTGGTAATAATTGGGGCCTGGGGCACCCGATGCGGAACGATAGGTATTTGGAGTAGAAAATTCTTCGTACAGTTGTTTAAATTTGTTCTGATTGTAATGACCGGGTTCCCGCTCCGGGGCCTTTTCATTCTGGGCGGTTACAACGGCCGCAAATAAGAATAATAGCGAAGCTATACAGTATTTGACTTGATACATATGCAATAGTTAGTTTTTAATCGCGGAAAATTAAAGTTTTTTAAGGAATTTGTTAATAATTGTTACAAGTTTAACATTCCTTTATTATTCGCTTTGATGAGTACAAAGCTTGTTTTCTTCCCTTTTATTTTAAAATGCACCAGATTTTTCTGTTCATCGAAAAGATCCATCAAAACTTCATTGGTAAGTTCAATTGTCTTGATGTTCGGAAAATCGATATTCGTGATTTCGAGGTAGCAAATCATAATATCATCTTCATATTCCTTGCCCAGAAAATCAAACGCTTTGGCTTCGCCATTTATCGATACTACGAACTTCGTTCTTAAATATTTTTCAATATATTCATCGGTCAGTTTCGATTCGTTATCGGAGTTTAGCTTGGCATCGAACCCATAGCGCTCTTGTAATAAATCTTTAAAATCATCAATAAATATGCGGGTGGTTATTTGTAGGGCATCGTCAGTTTCAGAATACCCGATATTGGTAACGCTGATATAAAATTTGTGGGCAACGTTAAAGGCTATTAGCGGAAGTACCAGCAACAATATGCCTTTCTTCAAGAAGTTCTTTAATCCTTTTTTCATTATTCAAAAATAAGCAATCCTTGTACCAAAAAGAATCTTTTCCTACAGGGGCCATTGGAATTATTTGATTATCAAATAATTGGACTTTATTTACCATATTAACAGTCTACCCCTTTTTTTGCTTTGGTTTCGCGCATCAAACTGGGTACCTAAATCATAACACTTTAATACTCAGTACAAATTCCCAATCCAGAGCGGCTCCCCGCTTTTTGAAAAAGAGGGGAATGAATTGCGGACAAGCCGTTTTTGGCGCTGACCGCAAGAAAGGGGAGTTAGATTTCAAACAATTCCAAAAAACCTAACCCTCCGCCCTGACTCAAACGTCAGGACACCTCCCTTTGCAAAAGGGAGGAGCTTCTTAATATTCCAATTACTTGCAAAATGTCAAATCCACAGCGGCTCCCCGCTTTTGAAAAAGAGGGGAATGAATTGCGGGCAAGCCGTTTTTGGCGCAGACCGCAAGAAAGGGGAGTTAGATTTAAAATAATTCCAAAAACTTAACCCTCCGCCCTGACCCAAACGTCAGGACACCTCCCTTTGCAAAAGGGAGGAGCTTCTTTCTATTCAAATTTCTTGCAAAATATCAAATCCGGAGCGGCTCCCCGCTTTTGAAAAAGAGGGGAATGAATTGCGGGCAAGCCGCTTTTGGCGCAGACCGCAAGAAAGGGGAGTTAGATTTCAAACAATTCCAAAAAACCTAACCCTCCGCCCTGACCCAAACGTCAGGACACCTCCCTTTGCAAATGGGAGGAGCTTCTTACTATTCCAATTACTTGTAAAATATCAAATCCAGAGCGGCTCCCCACTTTTGTAAAAGAGGGGAATGAATTGCGGGCAAGCCGCTTTAGGCGCAGACCGCAAGAAAGGGGAGTTAGAACTAAAAAATAATTCCAAAAACCTAACCCTCCGCCCTGACCCAAACGTCAGGACACCTCCCTTTGCAAAAGGGAGGAGCTTCTTACTATTCCAATTACTTGCAAAATGTCAAATCCAGAGCGGCTCCCCGCTTTTGAAAAAGAGGGGAATGAATTGCGGGCAAGCCGCTTTTGGCGCAGACCGCAAGAAAGGGGAGTTAGATTTCAAACAATTCCAAAAAACCTAACCCTCCGCCCTGACCAAAATGTCAGGACACCTCCCTTTGCAAAAGGGAGGAGCTTCTTATTATTCAAAATTGTGATAAAATGAACAAGGTGAAAAGGGGAATGAATTGCGGGCAAGCCACTTTTGGCGCAGACCGCAAGAAAGGGGAGTTAGAAAATCATTCCAGCTCATTATTCTCGCGGTAAATCGCACTCTTCTTCCCCATGTATTCCAAAATCTTGATCTGGTCACGGGAATCAACAATCCGCTGAAAAACAGTGTCCACTTCACAGAAATACATAAAATCGGAAATTTTGGCCTCGGGTATTTTAAGTTCCGCAGTAAAAAGTGAATCGGAATAAAATTCCCGCACACGTTGGGTGCGTTCATACTTTTGGTCGCGTTTTACACGGGTTTTTAACATTTTCGTTCGCCCTGAAATACCATTGATAATCGGAAACAACGGAATAATTCCCCCTCCGGTGGTCGCTTCGTGCAGTTTTCGTTCCGATTGCGAAATCACTCTTACACCGGCATTGGGCAGATCTAAAGTGGAGCCTGACACGATAGGCCCAGGTTCCATTCTTTTTAGGTCGGCCGCCATATCTCCCGTAAGATTATAGGGCATAACAATAACCTCGTCTAATTCGGTCATCGCCTCTTCCAAAGGCACTTGTAGAAATTTGGAATTGAGAATTTCGGAGGTTACCACAATACTTCTCCGCTTATACTGCACCGCGGAGAAAACCAGCGTGTCGCTTAGGTGGGCCGTTATGGAGAAGAAACCGTTAATATCGGTGATCGCCGCTTTTTTAGAAGTCGTATTCAGCACGTGGGTGGCCGCCACATCACCATCTTTACTATAAACGCGACCTTCCAATTGGTTTGTGAAAAGCGTCTGCGCTTCCACTTTCGGGGCAAAAACTACAAAAACTACAAAAAGCACCTTGGTGCCTAGTTGAAAAGCTATCGATCGCTTCCGTATGCTTTTGATATCATGCAAATTGGGTACTTTTTTATTGCGATAACCGTACTATTCCGTATGCATCCGCAGCACTACATATCACGACCCTGTCAACCCCCCGGGCGATACTAGTTCTTTTCCTTCAACTGCTCGCGGTAAAGCTTGCTCTGGGTCACCAAAAAATCGATCAATTCGAATTCGTTTTCTTTGGTCAACAGCGTGCGCGCCGGCATTTGATGATCACAGTAGAATAGAAACGAATTGATTTGGTCTTGCGGCAGCTTTAGGTCGACAACAAAAAATTCATCATCATATACCTGTCGCAGTACCTCGCTCATTTTTAATTTAGGCTTGGTGTCTTCTTCGCCCTTATTAGACTTCATCAGCGCCTTAAAAATATTCACGAAGTTTATACCATCTTTCATACCCCTTTCGGCTTGTGAAAGGGCAATATTCTCGACTTCCGTAGAACGATCGATCTCGTATTCGAATTCTTTCAACTCTTCGTTTTTTACCTGTAAAAAGCGTTCTTGCTGTTCTGGGGTCACCACCACTTCGTCAAGTTCGGTCACTTTTTCATTGACCTCGACTACCAAACGGTTCTTTTTCAGAATCTCCTCGGTAATACGAACCACTTGCAAACTGTAGTTCAAGGCCGTAAAAGCAAGCTCATCGCCCACTTTTACATTGATGGCAAATTGCCCCTTTTCGTTGGTTATCGTGGCATTTTCGGTATTGATATTGATTACGTTCTCGTTGGGTACGCTCACATCGCGATAGAGTACCGTACCGCGAAGTAACCGCCGCTCATCATCTTGGGCATTAACGGTAACAATAGCAAAAAAAGCAAAGGTGATCAGTAATAATTTTTTCATCGGGGTCTCTTTTGAGGTGCTATCTTTATTTTGTCGGAAAAACTGTAAAAAATTACGGCCCCATTCCTCTATTTCAATACACCGCTGGTCAGTTATTTTAACGTTTGTATGCCAATTTACGGGAATTCTTCCGTTCTAAATCACAAAGTCCATGGCATCATGATTAGCATCCTTTTCTAGTGCATAAAGAAAATACAACTTGTTCTTTAAAAAAAGCGGAGGCCAATAAACTTTTGTTAATTTGTTAAAAAGGAGGCCCCTCCGCAACTCCCTACTACACCACAAAAATCTTGAAAAACACACAAAAATACACCCCGAAATGGGTGTAGGGAAAGATCGTGACCCCTCCCCCGTCATTTCAGCGGAGATTATCGGCACTTTAACCCCCGTTTTGGTATTTTAACTTATAAAATTAGGGAAGTGCATAGATAGTTTTATTTTTGTTTAGTACATTTTTTTGCCTGTTTTAAAAACCAGCAACCGCCTTGCAACGGCTATTTTAGTACGGCCGAAGACGATTCGCAGCAAAACGGGACAAGAAAATTTACGCCACGAGAACACAATGCCCAGACCCGACTCGGCATCAAATGAACAATTTAGACACAGCACGAAAACCTATTGTATGAGAACATTAGTATTGCCCCTGCTCTTTGTACTCTTTGTTTCCCAGCCTTTGATGGCCCAGATCAAGATCGGTGACAATCCACAAAACCTCGATCCCGCTTCGGTATTGGAACTTGAAAGTACCGAGCGCGTTTTGGTCATTACCCGCATCGATTCGCTGCAGATGAACGCGATCGTACCCCAACGTGGGGCCTTGGTGTACAACACCGATGCCAATTGCGTACATTATTTTGATGGTACCGCATGGCGTAGTCTTTGTGAAACTAGCGAAAATGGGATCACGGCCGAGCCTATTGTCAACGAGACCGCTACGATCGTTATCACCCCCAATGAGGGAAATTTTAATGTAGAAGTAGCGCCCAGCAGCATTTCTACCGAACACATTGCCGACGGAAGCGTCAACGGTGTCGATATACAGAACAGTTCTATTGGCTCGGGTAAATTGGCCAATACCTCGGTAACACGGAATAAACTTTCGGAAAATGCCGTGGGGCCGGATCAACTCGCCACTACTGAAATCGACCTCGCCCTTTTTGAAAACGGTACGGGCTTTATTCGTGACGACGAGGTGGTCAGTGGGGCCGCGGGCAATGTAATTACAAATAACGGGGGTGCATATTATGATGACAGTACATTGCAAGCAGCTATTGCGAATAATACCGCGACCATAGCGGCCGATGGGGACACGAATCCGGCCAACGAATTACAGATTTTAGAGATTACGGGAGATCAGCTTACCATTTCGGGAAGAAATACCATCACGCTGCCGACCGCAGATGGCTCCGATACGAATATCAATGCCGGCGCCAATATTGTCATAGGCGGAAATGGTACAACCGGCAACCCTTATGTCATTAGTGCCGATGACGAAGTCGATGGCAGTATTACCAACGAAATTCAAACCTTAAGTTCTCCTGATTTATCGGTAACCATTACCCCAACCGGACCAGACGGTACCGATTATTTACTTACTGTACCCCCAACATCTGGGGCAGATGGCTCTGAAACGATTATTGATGCCACTTTGTCAACGATAACCGTAACGGGTTCGGGTACTACTATTGACCCTTATATTCTTAGCGGTGGTGGTGGTGGAACCACAGAACTGGCCGATCAGGCAACGATTATGGGCGATGGACAGGTCGGTACTGAATTTCAAGTGGCCAATGAAGGCATTACCACAACGCAGATTGCCGATGGTACGATTACCACCGATGATATTTTAAACGAAACTATCTTGGAAACCGATTTGGCAAATGCATCGGTAAGCCCCATAAAAGTACAGCCTTCGGCAACCTTTGTAACCGACCAAATGTTAATTACAGATACTGCCGGTGCGGTAGCATGGGCTCCTGTTCCTACGGGAGGTGGTACACCGGATGCCGCCGATGTCAATTTTGCATCCTATATATCGCTTACTTCTCCCGATGTTCAAGGGGCCGTGCAACAACTAAAAGATGAGGTAGACGGTATTGTTGTATCTGGAGGAGGAAACCCGACTGACGAACTTCAAGATTTGCAATTAGCAACCACCATTCTATCCCTTACAAACCCAGCGACTACAGGAAACGAAATAGATTTTGACCTCATCTTTGCGACGGATGCCGAATTATTGGCGGCAACTGACGGTTCTGAGACCCTTATAGATGCAACAAATTCCACTGTGGGAGTTGCCGGAACTGGAACAACATTAGACCCTTACGTGCTAACCAGTATTGATACTTCCGATGGATCGGAAACAATTATTGACGCCACCAATTCAACTGTTGGGGTTACCGGCACGGGAACAACTTTAGATCCGTACATTTTGACCGCAACGGCGGCAGACGGATCGGA
>NZ_FNGV01000006.1 GCF_900103215.1 Kriegella aquimaris | reverse complement strand
TTAAGATAATAATATGCTAACGGACATCAATCCGAAATTACCGATGCGTGACAAAAAAGTGACTCGGGAATTTTACTCAAACCGATTAGGTTTTAAGGAATTTGGAAGTGCCGATTTTGACGGTTATTTGATGATGGAAAAAGACCAAATCCAAATTCATTTCTTTGAATTCAAAGAAATCGACCCGAAAGAAAATTATGGACAAGTTTATATTCGGACCAACAATATTGACGAATTCTATAAATCATTATTGGACAAACAGACTGAAATTCACCCAAATGGAAAATTGGAAATCAAACCTTGGGGACAAAAGGAATTTTCGATACTTGACCCAGACAGTAATTTATTGACATTTGGACAAAATATTTGAAGTGAAAAAAGGAATAAAAACGAACCGCCCACAATGGCTATAAGTAATTGCTTTCAAAGGGTTAATTGAATTTGGTTCCCTACTTTTATATCAAACTAATTCTACACCAAAAAAAACGCCAGAGCAACTACGCACGAGCCCAAACGTTACCTGAAACCACTAAAAATCAACCGAATTGATAAAACGAATAACAATACTTACATCAGTTTTTATTATAGGAATGTTATTATTGACTTCTTGCAATAAAAAAATATTAAGTCCGTCTAATTCCAATGCGAATACAGACTCAAAAACTGCTCGAAAAAATCCTTATTTAATCTTAATCTCTCTTGATGGTTTTCGATGGGATTACGTGGAAAAATACAATCCACCAAATTTGAGTTCATTTACCAAAAAAGGTGTTAAGGCAGAATCATTAATACCCTCATTTCCTACTAAGACTTTTCCAAACCATTATACCATTGCTACTGGGCTTTATCCTGAAAAACATGGAATAATAGGGAATATATTTTATGATTATAAGAAGGACACGCTCTTTAATAAAAGAAGTCCGGGAATGGCAGAAGATGGAAGCTTTTATGGAGGTTCACCGATTTGGGTAGAGGCAATTAAGGCAAATATTGTAACTGCCAGTTTTTTCTTTGTAGGTACAGAAGCAGATATTCAAGGAATAAGACCTACGTACTATTATACATTTGATAATAGCGTTAAAAATGGTGAAAAAGTTAATCAAACAATACATTGGTTGAACTTGAAAGAGAAACCCAGACCACATTTTATTACATTATATTTTAGTGATATGGATAAAGTTGGACACGATTATGGTACTAATAATGACGAGAAACTGAAAACGGCATTGTTTGAATTAGATAAAAATTTAGGAGATTTGTTTAAAGGAGTATCAGAAACTGGGCTTCCTGTAAATATTATGATAGTCTCTGATCATGGTATGGGAAATCAGTCTACTAACAAAATAATACCAATAGATTCTATCGAAAACGATGACTTATTCATGACAATTGAAAATGGTACAATAGTAAATATTCATCCAAAAAAAGATGTTGAAATAGATTCTGTACTACAGTATTTAAGAAATAAGGAAAGTAATTTCAAAGCTTATAAAACTGAAAATACACCAGGTTTTGAGTACATCCCAAAAAATAAAAACTGGGGTGCAATACAATTAATACCAGATTACGGTTATCATTTTTGGAATCAAAGATGCAAAGACACTCTTATCGAAGAGGGCGTTACAACCTTTGGAGTTCATGGCTATGATAGCAAATACAAAGAAATGCATGGGATATTTTATGCGAATGGTCCAGCCTTTAAAAATAATTATGAAATACCTTCGATAAAAAACATTCATCTTTATCCATTAATGTGTAAGATATTAGGCTTAGAAATTCCAAAATTAATTGATGGAGATATAAATCAAATCGAAAGCGTTTTGGAAGAGTAAAAAACAAACAAGAACTATAAAATTAAGGCAGCAAGTAACACAAAGCTATAAACAATACGGGCTTCGGGCTTAATCGCAGGGTTTGTGTATTTTTATGATGTCCGCAAAATTGAAAATTACGCGTCAGCGAAATATTCAATTTTTGCTTTAAACAAGGAAAAGAAAAAACAAAACCAAAAGATTTCGCTATGTGCGTGGCGGAACGGGAATTGTTTCTCCGCTCCCAAACTACGCATAGCTTAAACCCTAATCTATAACTTTTGTAAACAATGTATATTAACGAACATTTGAACCAAGTAAAATGAAAAGAAAAGAATTCATAACAAAATCAACAGTTCTGGCAACTTTGATCCTAGTGGTAATTGCAATAATTTCATGCAAGCCTAAAAATAAACATAAAGTTGATCCAAAACGACCTGAGGCATCTGTTGAAATAAAGTTGGCTGCTTATAATGTTCTTTTTGGTAACTGGGGAACTCCCAAACAAATTGGTAGAATGTTTAAACCGTATAATCTTGATATAATCTGTTTTTCTGAAGTTCCGGATGGTCAATGGACTGCTAAAGTAGGAGAAGAACTGGATATGGATTATACCTATGTTGGAAAGATCTCTTCCGCTAACCATAAGGATAAATTTAAATCTATCTTAAGCCGTACCCCGCTCTATAATCTGCATGAAATCGAAATAAATGCAGTAGGCTGGGGACCGGCATCCATGGTTGGAGCAGAAACTAAAATTCAGGGAGAAATTGTTTTAGTTTATTCTTTACATATTCCAGGACGGCCTTATTTTTCAGATACAGCTAATGGCTCTGCTTCCGAATTTATTGCAAATCAAGTTCTTCCTGAAATTAAAAATGAAAGGTTCGTAATAATGGGCGACTTCAATAACCATATAGGCGATGCTCCTTTGAACTTATTGGAGCAAAATGGAATGCAAAATATATGGAACGATTTGAATATAAATGTGCAACATAGGAGTACGCATCAACATATTGAAACTGGGGTTGAAAGTGGAGTAATTGATCATATCTATTACAATACAAAGATTAAGGCAAAGGTTTACGACGGTGGAATTATAATGGATGCTAAAAATCCGAAGGAAGAGGATAAATCAATGCCGAGTTATAAGGTAGAATGGGAAAAATATGGTAAACCTCTTTCCGATCATCGACCAATTTGGGCTGCTATAAAGTGGTAATTTTACTTTGTCAAAAACAAGCAATTTTGCAGGCTCTGTATCTTGCGGCTGAATTAGGAGAGATGATATTAGCAATAGCCTAGAATTTAAGGGCTGTGAAAGAGCCTTAAATAAGGCTATATACCAAGCTAAAAATATTAAACAGCTTATTCATCATTCTGATAAGAGGAATACAGTACTGTAGCAATGTATACATTCAAATTTTAAAGAGAAACAAGATTGATATTAGTATGACAGAAGATAGCCATTGTTACGAAAATGCAATGGCAGAACGCGTAAATGGAATCCTCAAAGATGAATTCTATCTTGACCGAACCTTTACCAGTGTGTTCCATGCTAAAAAAGCAGCCAAAAACGCAATCAAGTTATACAACTCTAAAAGATTGCATTTATCTTTAGATTACAAAAAACCTAATTACGTGCATCAATATGCCGCTTAAAACTAATATTAATGTGTAGCCGTATTTTAGGACGTAACATTTTCTAAAACAATTATAATTATGAATTGTATTAAAGCTTTTCGTTTTTTTTCAATTCTAATAGTTTCTTCATTACTATTCTCACTAAACCTATTTGCACAAGCCAATTTTTCTAATGAATTGGAACTAAAAATAGATAGTATTTTTGAAAATTTCAATGATATAAATAAACCTGGAGCAACTGTGGCTGTTGTTAAAAATCAGAAAATTGTCTTTAAAAAAGGTTATGGAAGCGCTAACTTAGAATATGGTATTCCAAATTCACCTTCTACAATTTTCCATATTGCATCTGTTTCGAAACAATTTACTGTATTCTCAATTCTATTACTAGAAAAAGAAGGAAAGTTATCTTTCGATGATGATATTCGCAAACACATTCCCCAAGTTCCTGATTTCGGAAAAACAATTACTTTAAGACATTTGGCTTCACATACAAGTGGAATGAGAGATCAGTGGGGCTTACTAGGTATGGCCGGATGGAGACAAGATGACATTATCACTAAAGAGCACATTTTAAAATTAGTTTTTCAGCAAAAAGAATTAAATTTTAATCCTGGTGAATCCTATATGTATTGTAATACAGGTTTTACTTTATTAGCGGAAGTAGTTGCAAGGATTTCCGGTAAGACATTTGCAGAATTTACTGAAGAAAATATTTTTAAACCCTTGAGTATGTCTAATACACTTTTTTATGATGATCATGAGAAAATTGTAAAAAACAGAGCCTATTCATATAAAACGGTAAAAGAAAATGTCTATAAAAAAAGTGTTTTAAATTATGCGAATGTAGGGGCTACTAGTCTATTTACAACAGTTGAAGATCTTGCACTTTGGTCTATGAATTTTTCGTCTTATGTAGTAGGTAATGAATACATATTTAACAAAATGAATACGCTGGCAGTACTAAATAATGGAGAAACTTTTGGTGGTGCATACGGTCAATTCATAAACAAATACAAGGGATTAAATCAAATTCAACATGACGGAGTTGACGCTGGATATCGCAGTTATTTAGGCAGGTTTCCTGATCAGAACTTTTCCGTAATGGTCTTTGGTAACTTAGGCCAATCCAACCCTATAAATTTATCACTTCAAGTTGCAGACCTTTATTTAAAGGATTCTTTTGAAAAAGAATCAGATGCAACTATAACATCTTAAACTGCGGTGGAATATATAAATCTCACTAATGAACAATTAGAAAAATTCAGTGGTCATTTTAGGAATGATGATAGAAATTATGGCAGAAAAATTTATGTTCAAAATGATACATTAAGATATTTTAGAAGTGAAGGAAATGAAAGTTCTTTAGCTCCGGTTTCGCCTAAGAAATTTAAAATGTTAGGAGTTAATGATGATGTAATAATTAAATTTTCTAAATCTAATGATCAACGGCAGATGATTGTTTTAATAAATGATGCTGAACCAATTATATATGATGAATTTACCCCTCCTAGCAATTCTCTGTCAAGTCTTGAAGAATTCACTGGCGAATACTTTAGTCCAGAATTAAGCACTACTTATAAAGCTATTATAAAGGACAACAAACTTACCTTTACGCATTATCGCTCTGAAGATTTCCCAGTATCAGTTGTCAAAAGTGATATGTTTCGTGAAGGTTACTATACCTTTAAATTTGAAAGAAATGATAAACAACAAATAACAGGATTTAGAATTTCATCTGAACGAGTTAATAATTTGTGGTTTAAAAAAATAATTAATTAACTACACACAAAATGTATAGAGCATAGCACCCTGCGGGATGCTCACACGAAACGTTGTGCTTAATTATGACCAAGAGCAACATAACTATGAAAATATACTACATTTAGTAAAACAAGTTCATAAGTAATTAATCTTCTCTAGGCAAACGCGAATCCTTCTCTGCAATTTGATAAACAAGTGCGGCAATTACAGTTGCATTAATCATCATATCACGTTTTGGAACATATTCTAAAACATCTAAATTAGTATGATGCGTTACCGTACTATAGTTCAACTTATCTTGTATTATCTGAAACCCAGGTATCTTGTAGTAATCGAAAACATCGTGATCTGTGAAATCGGTATTTTG
Source organism: Kriegella aquimaris (assembly GCF_900103215.1). Lineage (GTDB taxonomy): Bacteria > Bacteroidota > Bacteroidia > Flavobacteriales > Flavobacteriaceae > Kriegella > Kriegella aquimaris. Next base: position 276,138 of record NZ_FNGV01000006.1, on the reverse strand, counting down.
AATGGTTAGATTATTTACATCTAAATGCGCGTAGGGCGCTAACATTTCTTCAAAAATAGGCCTTACTCCTTCGTTTCCTTGTAAATATACACCTCGCATTTGACCAGCACCATTATCCATATTGATATAGGCCGAAATTTTTTCGACCTCTTTTTTCCTCATCGTTTCATTTACTTTTCCATAGTGCTTTTCCGCATAGGCCAATGAGCCTAAAAACACCTGTTCTTCGCCACCCCAGAGTGCAATTCTTATGGTTCGCTTGGGTTTTAAGCCCGTTGCTTTAATAATTCGCATAACTTCCATCATCACCGCAGATCCTGCGCCATTATCCGTTGCTCCAGATGCAGGATGCCAGGAATCAAAATGGGCACCGATCATCACAACTTCATCTTTTAATTTTGGGTCCGAACCTGTAATTTCAGCGATGATATTCACATTGTTTTTAGGTTTTAAGTACAGTTCGGAATCTAAATGGAATTTAATTTTGGGAATCATTTCCCGTTCAATCAAACGATTTAATTTTCCAAAATTTTCTGGAGAAATTGCAAAATATGGAATTGGCTTTTCATCACTTTCACGAAAATTATACGTGCCGCTTGGATGAATGATCCCAGGGAAAAATGGTGTAGTTCCTAACATGCTTAAGGCACCTTCAGCCTTTAAGAATTGAAAAAAGGCATCATCTTTTTTGAGCATCATATTGAAAATAACATCCAAATCTTTTACTAAATCCATATCTCCGGCAGATGGCCCCAAAGGATTGTTCGGTACAGGTACAATTGATTTTTCTGCTTCCTCAATTTGGTCCTCAGTAAATCGTGTTGAAAGCGCCTCAAATAACATATTTTGCTCTGGAGCAGATCCTATCAATATGGTCTTTCCGCGTAATTTTCCGCTCCATCGTTTTTTTACTTTTTCTAAATCAGTATAAGTTTGAATCCAAATCAGATCACCAATTTGCACACCATTTGAGCTTTCTGTCCACGCATATGGATAGGCCTGAATTTTCATATAAGCAGGTTCCGTCATTTCTACATTAAATGATTTTACTTCCCAACCCATACAATCATCACAATAATTTTCAAAATACACTTTATCGACTCCCCAATTTTCCATAGTTTTCTTTGCCCATTCCGCTGCAGCATAATATTGATTTGTTCCTGTTAGCCGAGGCCCATAAACATCTGATAAGTCAGAAATCAAACTCATGACCTGTGATTTCTGGAAGCCTTCCGTATTAATTTTAGAAAGTGCTTGAGATTTTGTTTGGCCGATAGCAGCATATCCTGCAAAAAGGAATGTCGTAATAAGAATTTTAGAAAAGATTTTCATAATGTGAATAATAATTTATTTGGTTCTAATGTACTCTAATTTATTAATAATAACGCAAGTACAACAATACCTAAAACCTAATAGATGCTGTAGAAGCAGCAAATATTGAACACTTTGTTTTCAGTACGCTTCCAAGTGCCAAACAACTATCCAATGGAACTTTATCCGTGCCTCACTTTGAAACCAAAGCGGCTATGGAGAACTACAGTAGATCGAAAGACACTCCAACAACCTATGTTCATGCAGCCTTTCATTTCGAGAATTTTCTATCCTTCTTTCCACCAATGAAACTCGAAGATGGAACTTATGGGTTTGGGTTTCCTCAGGGAAACACTCCATTAGCCGCACTGGCTATTGCCGATTTAGGTGGAATCGTAAATGCAATTTTCAGCAACCCTTCCGTCTACATCGGGAAACTTAAAGGTGCTGTTGCTGAAGACTTGGAGCCTGCGAAATATGCCGAGATAATTACAAGGGTACTTGGGAAAACCATTCATTACAATCATATTTCAAGAGAGTTCTTTGCCTCGTTAGGCTTCCCAGGGGCAGAAGACCTCGCCACTCAGTTTACCTGCAACCGATTACACATTCTAGAAAGAAAAGCAGATTTGAAATCGAGTCATGAAATGTATCCTGAGATAAAGGGATTTGAACAATGGCTCACAGAAAACAAGGCAGCGTTTGCGCCATTTTTTCAGGAGCAATTAACCAGCAAAGTATAATCACTTATTTAAAAATAGAGAGATGAAATCAACAATTGAAATATCGATAGATCCTTCAAAAATCATGCAAGTTGGCATGGGTTTTTGGGCATCAAAAACATTATTGACTGCTATTAACATGGGCTTGTTTACGCACCTTTCCGACGGCGAGATGTCTGGAAAAGACATACAAAGCGCATTGGGTTTGCACAATCGGAGTCTTTACGATTTTTTGGATACACTGGTGGCGCTCGGGTTTTTGGAAAGGAACGGCTTGAAAGAAACTGCTTCGTACAGCAATGCCAAAGATTCAGCGCTCTTTCTTGATAAGAATAAACGGAGTTATGTGGGCGGTATGTTAGAAATGGCCAACAATCGGCTTTATCCGTTTTGGAACAGCCTCGAAAAAGGACTAAGAACAGGAAAGCCCCAAAATGAAACACGTACAGGCGGAAAACCCCAATCCGATAAATCATCGGGTTTTAGTAAGGCTGCCGGGTATGATTTAAATTTACAAATTAGTCTTAGCCCGTGGGTAAAAGGAAAGTAAGGTGTTAATCTATACCCGTTCCGTCGACCGACGACCGTTGGGGGACCTATGGTAGGGGGCGACGCACTGAGCGAAGTCGAAGTGTGTGTGCAGGGGTATTCACCCTACAGTTATAATCTTGATTCGCAACAAGATCGATAGCAACTAGGTAAGCGGGAATTGCATGTAACGGAACAGGCCTCAAATTCCTTTATAGGGAACCCTGCTCTCATAAGTTACTCTATATGCGGTCTACTTAGATCGTTCCTTAGACATTCCTTGTTAAATTCTTCATCAAGTACCAATGGCATCCGCCTTTTTTGTTATGTACTTCCACAAAAAAATCGTTGACCTCTCGGTAATAATCGTACAACTAAACATTTCATCATCAATTTGAGAATACAGTCCCGCGAAACAAAAAATCTAGTTAAGACCGGTATCTAAATATGGGAGAAGGTCAATCTGTAAACTAGGAGCAGATTAGATAAAATTTATGTTTGTCCCTAAATAAATTAGTGACATAGTACATTGTAAAAGCCTTAACACGGTTTTCAAATCAAATTCTATCGGGTCGCTCTCCCCACTCGCTTTACCAACTGTGTAAGCACTAGGGAACCCAAGGCGAACACAACGGAAAGGCTCAAATGATGAGGCGATAAAGTACGTAATTCTAGTGCTCTCGCTACAGGGGGTACTAGATAGGCGGTAACTGTCATGGCCAAGGATAGAACAATCGCGCCCCACACCCATGGGTTTTTGGTTACTTCGTTTTTAAGGAAAGATTCGCTCCACTTTGGCACATTGAACACATTGACCAATTGTGACAGTACCAAGGTATAGAACGCCATATTATTAATATTGTCCGGTGATAGTTTCAAAACGAACTTGGCATAGACCACGATACCGAGTACGGAGGCACTTATTGAGACTCCATATACGATGGTAGCGTACCAATCAGTTCGGGTCATGATAGGCTCTTTAGAATCACGAGGTGGCTGTTCCATACTATCTTCCTCGCCCTTTCCCAGACCCAAAGCCAATGCCGGAAAGACATCAGTAACCAAATTGAGGAACAAAATCTGCAAGGGCAACAAAGGCGATGGTAGGTTCATTAAGGCGGCCACTCCCACGGACATGATTTCCGCCAAGTTGCACGACAACAGATAGACAACAAACTGCCGAATGTTCTGAAATACCACCCTACCCTGCCGTATAGCCAGTTCTATGGCCGTAAACTTATCGTTCTTCAGAATAACATCGGCCACTTCACGAGCGGCCTCGGTGCCACGGATGCCCATGGCAATACCAATATCAGCTTTTTTAAGTGCTGGCACATCATTGATACCATCGCCGATCATGCCCACAATATGGTTGTTCTTTTGATGGAAAGTTACCAGATCCAACTTCTGCTCTGGCGTTACCCGTGCGAAAACAGTCGCATCGAGTAGCTGTCTGGTAAGGTTCTCATCGGCATTTTTGATATGCAACAGATCCTTGCCCTGTAGTACTTTGGTAGAAGGTGCATCTAGTGCTAGTAATCCGACTTGTTCGGCTATCTTTTGTGCGGTCTTGGGGTGATCGCCCGTTGCCATGATAACCTTGATGCCTGCTTTCTTATAAATGTCTATAGTAGCCTTTACATCGTCCCGCGCGGGATCGATAAATCCGATAATGCCCAGAAATACCAAGTTTTGGGTCAGTTTTTCTTTTGCTGGAAGTTCTTTGGTTTCCTTATAGGCAAAGGCCAAAGTCCGTAGGCCTTGTGCGGCGAGATTATCTACTTTTGCATGCCATGCTTGTTTTTGGTCAAATTTCTGGACTTTTCCATCCTTTAAAATAAAATTGCAATCGATAATGATTTTTTCAAAAGCACCTTTTGCATAAACACAAAATCCATTTTTGTTTTGATGGGACGTAGCCATCAATTTGCGATCGGCATCAAATGGCAGTTCCAATTTTTCAGGATTTGCTCTTCGGATGGTTTCAGGGTCATAGCCCGCATGTCGTGCAAAATCGAGCAAGGCTATTTCAACCGAATCGCCCACTTTATCTTTGGCAGATACAGCCACATTATTACACAGTATGCTTGCCCATACCATCCTATCAAAAATTTCCTTCCCTTTTACAAAATCAAAGTCTTCCGCGTTCTTCTGATAAAAATCGGTAATGGTTCCACCGGGAAAGAGCACGGTAGCTACTTTCATTTTATCTTCGGTCAGTGTTCCTGTTTTATCCGTACAGATGATATTGGTAGCACCCAAAGTCTGTACTGCCTCCAATTTCTTGATGATGACCTGTTTTTTCGATAGGCGCAACATTCCTTTGGCCAAAGCAATGGTAGCCACAATAGAAAGACCTTCAGGAATAGCCGCAACCGCCAATGCCACCCCTGTTTGTATCATCAACAACAAATCCTTACCCCGAATATATCCAGCAATAATGATAAGGACGGTAAACATCAGGGTAAGCCAAATCAACCATTTACTCAATTGTTTCAATTTTTTTTCTAAGGGCGTAATGGTCTTTTCGGCGTCCATGCCCATCTGTTGGATCCTTCCCAATTGAGTATTGGCGCCTGTGGCGATGACGATTGCCTTACCTGAACCTGTGGTGACCATAGTACCCTTGAATAGCATGTTACGCTGATCGGCCATCAAAGTGTCTTCTGACAAGACTTCTATTTTTTTAAAGACGGGAACGCTTTCCCCCGTCAAGGCGGACTCTTTTACCGACAAGTTTTCTTGCGAGACCATGCGTGCATCAGCTTGGATTACATCTCCTTTTTTTAATAGGATTATATCGCCAATCACTAATTGTGATGCTTTGATACGCAACGTTTTCCCCGAACGAAGCACTTGTGTCATTGCCTGTCCCATTTTACGTAACGCCTCCAACGAACGCACGGCCTGCAACTCCATAAAAAACCCGATTCCGACGGAAATCAAGATAACGATTACTATGGCTACGGCTTCTAACCAATCATTAAAGAGAAAGGCCAAGAGAGCGGCAACGGACAAAATATAGATTATGGGATCGGCGAGTTGATCGACAAGAATGCGCCAGCGCTTTTTCGTCCCCTCTTGTGAAATTTGGTTCAGACCATATTTTTCGATACGTTTTTTCGCAACCTCGTTATCCAAACCGTTGTCTAAATCGCTTTGCAACTCGGTTGCGATTTCTTGGGCAGTACGTAAGAATGGGGTTTTGATCATAGAAAAGGTAATATTTGTTATGCAAGTCGTGTTTTAGTAGCTGACTTCGGATCTATGGACTAAGAAATTACTCCTTCCTCGGAATGATAGATGAGGGAATAACAATACCCCAACCAAACCGCTTTAGTTGGATACATTTGGGCCGTAGTTGAAGGGCATTTTGAAAAAGCTAAATCTTTAAAAAAGCATTGTGATACCTCAATTACTTTTGGTGGTCGCTTTTTGGACACTTCCTTTTTGGAAAATTTAAAGCTCAGAACACCACTGCTGTACTTGGCCTTGATTTCTTCTTCTTTTACGCTTTCGGGCAAATGCAACGACCGCTCGAAGGAGTTGTAGCTGCATTCACTACGTGTATAGTTCTCATAATTTTCCTCTTCCGAGCTTTCCTTTTCGGCCGTAATGTTAAGACAACCATCTTCGATGGTTAGAATAAAATCTTTTTTAACAATACCGGGAGCGGTAAGTTCGATTTCAAAATTATCGTCGGTTTTATTGATGTTCGGGGCAAGTTCCATAGTCTTTCCGTTCCACAAAGGGTTGTTTACGGCGCCTTTTTTCAACATACAGCCATCAAAAAAAACCATGCAAATTGAAAAAATCTTGTGTGAACCTATTTCCGAAAGGTCTTCTTCTAAATTTTACTAGCGGCATAACTTATCTTTTTTAGGTTAAACAATCATTTGTTTTATTGATATCCCGAAAGTACGACTCCCATATATCTTGTAAAATGACCTATATCAGCCTGACAGTTTTTTAATCATTTTTTTATATGATTTCAATCAATATATTCTCTAAGGAAATGATTCGCACCAATCTTTTGTATGACTACGAATCAGAAGGTTACAAGTTTGAATCTTGTCAGAATCACTTAAAGCAAAAAGTCCTTATGCCGGTTCAGCACATGGACTTTTTTTGTTTTGCGGAACAACAAGAGGCCCAAAGCCTTTTATAACCGGCCTAAACCGAAAAAAGCAGTTACAAAATATTGTAACTGCTTTTTGTTTTATATCACTTGCGCGGCTCCGTTTCCTCTGTATTTACTTATTAAAAAACTACGGCTAAAAAAATACTCGAGAATTAACAGGCCTTAGATATTTTGTTGCTTCAATTGTTCGATAATATAATCGCTGGCCCGCCATGAAAGCGCCAAGATTGTCCACGTACAGTTTTTATCTCCCTGCGACACAAATGGGCCTGCATCGGTAATAAAAACGTTGTTGGCATCGTGCAGTTGTTGGAACCTATTGGTGACCGAAGTCTTGGGATCATCTCCCATCCGTGTAGTACCGACCTCGTGGATAATCCTTCCTGGGGCCTCGAGACCATAATGGTTTTCTTTTGAGGGCGTCTCACTTATGGGTTCACCACCCATATTATGTATAATTTCCTCAAAGGTATCTTGCATGTGCTTTGCTTGGTTGATTTCAAAATCGGACCACTTGTAATTGAACTTCAATACCGGAATACCAAATTGGTCAACAGTTGTCGGGTCGATTTCGCAAAAATTGTCCTTACGGGCTATCGCCTCGCCCCTGCCAGCCATACCAATTACAGAACCATAGTATTTCTTTACATCCGACCGAAGACTTTCTCCGTAACCACCTACTTTCAATCCGAAAAATTTATTGAATTCATTAGTATTCATGGCAAATCCATAATTCGGCATTCCCATACCCCCACCGAGCTCAATATGGTACCCCCGAGGAAAATTCAGCTTCGAATTATCGCCCCACCATGGGGAATACACGTGCATACCATTTACGCCATCTTCATTATAAGAAACCTTCCGGTTCATTAATGCGGGAATAAACCCCGCTTTGCTGGCCCCTGTCGAATCATGCAGGTATTTACCCACCAAATCGCTGCTATTTCCCAGCCCGTTAGGGTGCTGTTTGCTTTTGCTGTTCAATAGAATACGTGCAGAACTGCAGGCCGAGGCCGCAAGCACGACCACCTTACCTTTTAATTTATATTCTTTTCTATCCTCTTTACTGATATAGGAAACACCTGTTGCCCTACCCTCTTCGTTCGTGGTTACTTCGCGGACCACCGAATTGACAAAAATTTTGACACGCCCCCCATTTTGTTGGGCAGGGAAAATCAAACAACTACCTGATGAAAAATCGGCGTATACCGAACAAGAGCGGCTGCATTGTCTACAATAAAAGCATACTCCTCTTTCATTGTTGATTCGTTTGGTAAGAATCGATTTTCGAGCAGGAAATACGGGAATACCCGTTTTCTTGGCTCCTTGAATATAAAATAGTTCGTGTAACCTTGGTTTTGGAGGCGGAAGGAAAAAACCATCGGGATCATCTTCCAACCCTTCATTGGTACCAAAAACCCCAATCAATTTATCAACCTTATCATAATACGGTTTTACGTCATCGTAGCTAATGGGCCAGTTTTCACCATGACCATCCCTATCCTTTCCCTTAAAATCTTTAGGGCCAAAACGCAATGAAATGCGACCCCAGTGGTTGGTACGACCTCCCAACATATGTGATCGAAACCAATCAAACTCTGTTCCTTCTTCGCGCGTATAGGGTTCGCCCTCAATTTCCCAACCTCCATAGGCCATGTCGAATTCACCAAAGGCGCGATCCGTTCTGGCTCCCCTTCGAGGAGATTCATAAGGCCATTTTAACTGCGTCATGGTTTTCGGGTCTTTGGGATCGAAAAAAGGACCGGCTTCTACGACCGCCACATTTAAACCCGCATCGGCCAGTTGCTTGGTCGCCATACCACCACCCGCACCAGAACCTACTATAATGACATCATATACTTCGGAGGATTCCTTTATCTGCATAGTTCTTACTATTATAAATTAAAAGCCATTAATGTCCTGGTCCAAAATACCAAAAGGACTTGAAAATATCGAAATCAGAAAGGATAGTCCCACGCAAAATCCTTTCTCAATTACCATATCTGTAATAAAATTGTAGAAAAATAAACAAATTATCGGCACATAACTACATTCAATTACGATATTTACACCAAAGCACCGCCTGTGGCAACTATCTACAATTGCCAAATCTTTTGTCATTCAAATGAATTGTATGAAGAATGGGTATTTATTACTGAAGCATCATTATAAAAAAACATTTCTAAATACCTTCCAATGGGTAGTCAAGCACGAGACCTTGACCACTGAGAGGTTTATAATAAGGTTCTGGTTTCCCTAATATGTTAGATTTTTTTGATTTAGGGCCACGCCGATTAACGGGCGATTTTTTTCCAAATACCTTTAAATAACATTACTGCAAAAAGGCAGATAAAACCAACCACCAAACCTGTGAGAAACTCACCCAAAATACTCGGTATTCCATGGAGCCAATCGTGTAGAAAATCAAGATTGTGCACAAAAATGCCACCGGCGACTAAAATCAAAGCGATAGTTCCGATTACCGATAAACTTTTAATGACCCAAGGTAATGCGCCCACAAGCATTTTTCCAAAAAAATCGGAGATACTATTATCTCTTTCATTCAACCGAATAAGGTAGACTCCAAAATCATCCATTCGTACAATCAAGGCAACGATACCATACACCCCAACTGTCGCCAATAAGGCAATAATCGATACCACAAAAATTTGGGTAGAGATAGGTTCATTTACAACCGTACCAAGGGCAATAATCACAATTTCAATGGAAAGTATAAAGTCAGTTACAATAGCAGATTTTATTTTTTCCTTTTCCAAAGTCAATATCTCTTCTTTGGTCATTTTAGGTGCTTGGGCCGCAATGACCGAATGCTCATGAGGTACAAAAAATTCATAGATTTTCTCCGCCCCCTCGTAAGCGAGATACAATCCTCCCAATACCAATATTACGATGACCGCCCATGGTAAGAAGGCACTCAGAAGAAAGGCTATGGGTAGAATTATAACTTTATTGAGCAAGGATCCTTTGGAGATGGCCCACAATACTGGAATTTCCCGCGATGCAATAAAACCTGAAGCTTTTTCGGCATTTACCGCCAAATCATCACCTAAAATACCAGCGGTTTTTTTACCGGCAATCTTACTCATCGCCCCCACATCGTCCATCAAACTAGCTATGTCGTCTAGTAGCGCAAAAAATCCTGATGCCATAGTATGTTGTTATCTATTATTAGTTTCCTATCAACAATTTTTTCTTTTTCTTCTTTTTCTTCGAAGCGGGTTTCCCTTTTTTCTCCGAAAGGTACTTCATAGTCAAAAAACCCAATTGCAATCCGACCAATACGATTTTAAACTTTTTGCTTCTAACAACGGCAGAGGCCATTCCGATTAATGATGAAACTTTCATATCCATATATTTTAGGATCAAGGATAAGATTATTTCTTCGGAAGAATAGACGCAAAAACATCTAATCTTGCCGCAATACGCTCTTTTTTAAAAAAAGGTTTTACTTACATAAAACATTTTAGAAGCACGAGCATTGCATGGATGTAACCCATTTTCAATCGCGACACCAAAACTGCGATAAATTTAAAACATCATCACTTAGAATCAATAGTTTTTATACACAAAGCATAAATTCATCAAAAATTATCTAAATGAACAAAGAATATTCATTGGCTGAAGTAACTAAAACTCATTCAAAATTAAACACGCAATCACCATAATCCTTTTAGTGACTATGGCAAATACACAATCATTTGTATATTACAACACGAATGGCATATTTGGCTTTTAACTGACGGAAACATTAAAATGCAATGCCCTTTCAAAGTATTGATTGAACCAATTTATTATATGTATTGATACAACCAAAAGCGAACTCCCCTACTTAATGAAAAATATGGAAAGTAAAGACCCGAGTATTGTAATGACCCTTGATGCCGGAGGAACCAATTTCATATTCTCGGCCATACAAGAAAATAAGCCGATAATCGAACCCATAAGACTTGAACCCAATTCGCACGATTTGGCAAAATGCCTTGAATCTATCACCTCGGGTTTTGAATTGGTGAAAAAAGCCCTACCTACCACTCCGGCTGCCATTAGTTTCGCATTTCCCGGCCCGGCAGATTACCCTAGGGGTATTATTGGAGATTTACCCAATTTATCTGCCTTCAGAGGGGGTGTTGCACTTGGCCCCATGCTTGAGCATCACTTTAATATTCCTGTATACATTAATAATGACGGTAATCTATTTACCTACGGGGAAGCACTTAGTGGTCTGTTACCCGAATTGAACGACAGCCTAAAGAAAGCCAATAATCTAAAAAGGTTCAAAAATCTGATTGGCATAACCCTTGGAACCGGTTTTGGCGTGGGACTAGTGAGCAATAACCAAATTATTACAGGTGATAATTCAAATGGAGGAGAAGGGTGGTTGTTACGCGACTTTATTAATGCAGATTCTTATGTTGAAGAGCACCTCAGCCGTGAGGGAATACGGAGAAGCTACGCATTAAAGGCAGGCACACCATTAGAGAAAGTTGGCATGCCCGCCGACATTTACCATATCGCCAAAAGAAAAGCCCCAGGCAATCAAGAAGCGGCTATGGCTACCTTCAATGATTTTGGCACCGTATTAGGCGAGGCCCTGGCAACCTTAGTTGCTATTATCGACGGCGTAGTTGTTCTAGGGGGAGGTGTTTCAGCTGCATTCGACCTTTTCGCTCCCGCAATGTTTCAACAAATGCAATCAAAATTTCAATTGGCCGACGGTAATACCGCGGTGCGATTGCCCCAACAGGTTTTCAACTTGGAAGACCCAGAGCAGAAACAAAAGCTACTGGAGGGAAACCAAAAGGAAATTGCAATACCCAATACCGATAAAAAAATAACCTACGATTCAATGCTACGAACTGGCGTTGGTGTATCTAAAAACGATACGGCAGCTATGATAGCACTTGGAGCTTATGCATATGCCTTAAAAAAGTTACACACGTAATAGCTATATTTGAAAAACAATGACAGAATTATTTAAATCCCTGAAATTTAAACCAACATTCAAAACCTTAAAAAAGTAACATCGAATGAGAACGAAACTTAACTTTTTATTTTTATCAGTTACCGTATTGGCCATTTTCGGATGTGAACAAAAGGAGAAAGAGGCGCCCACAAAACAAAGACCGAATATTGTCTTTATCATGTCTGACGACCATGCGTATCAAGCTATCAGTGCCTACGACGATCGATTGATCAACACTCCGAATATAGACAGAATTGCAAACGAAGGAATGCGTTTTACCAATGCCTGTGTGACCAATTCAATTTGTGCCCCATCTAGGGCAACCATCCTTACGGGAAAACATACGCACATCAATGGCAAGATAGACAATCACACACCTTTCGACACGACACAGGTGACCTTTCCCCAGCTATTCAAAAAAGCGGGCTACCAAACCGCCATGTTCGGAAAACTACATTTCGGAAATAGCCCCAAAGGTGTAGATGAATTTATGATTTTACCCGGCCAAGGACATTACATCAATCCCGACTTTATAACCAAAAACGGAGATACCACAATTACAGGTTATGTAACAGATATCATTACCGATTTAAGTATCAAATGGTTAGATAAACAACGAGATCCCGATAAGCCGTTTATGCTGGCATACCTTCACAAAGCGCCCCACAGACCTTGGTGGCCTAGACCAGACAAATTCAGGGAATTTTCAAAAAAAACCTTTCCCCTGCCCGAAACGCTTTTTGACAACTATGAGAATAGGGGTACTGCTGCCAAGACTGCGGAAATGAATCTGTTGACTCATATGCAATATGGACACGACAGTAAAATATGGCCTGAGACTATCGAAGCCATGGGAGGTGTAGAACCCAAAGTAGAACAACTACAAGCCAGCGTGTACAATGAATTCAACAGAGGTACCGAAGAACAAAAAAGCGCGTACAAAGTAATTTTAGATTCTATCAATCAAGATTTCAAGACCAGATGGCCTTCGATGACCGATAAAGAAAAAATGATTTGGAAATACCAGCGGTACATGCAAGATTATTTGGGTAGCATCTCTTCGGTCGATGATAATGTAGGACGATTTTTAGATTATTTGGATGAAAGCGGATTGGCCGAGAATACGATTGTCGTATACACTTCCGATCAAGGCTTTTATCTCGGTGAGCACGGTTGGTTCGATAAACGATTTATTTATGACGAGTCTTTCAAAACACCATTATTGATTCGCTGGCCCAACGAAATCAAGGCGGGCACCACCAACGAAGAAATGGTACAGAACCTCGATTTTGCACAAACTTTTTTAGAGGCGGCACAAATCGAAGCCCCTGATGATATGCAAGGTGAAAGTCTTATGCCGCTTTTGAAAGGACAAGACGATCAATGGGACCGTGAAGCTGTTTACTACCATTACTACGAGTACCCAAGCGTGCATATGGTCAAGCGGCATTATGGTATCGTAACCAAAGAATACAAATTGGTCCATTTTTATTATGATGTAGATGAATGGGAACTCTATGATCGTAAGAAAGATCCAAACGAAATGAACAATGTGTACAACGATCCGGAATATGCGTCAGTGGTAGAAAGGCTACACACAGAATTGGACGAACTTCGGAAGAAATACAAAGATTCTTCGGCATTAGACCAACGCTATATTGATATATATAAGAATAGGGCCAAATAATAAGAACCCCCATTTCGGTAATCTTTGACCAGAAATATAAAAAAGTCGGCATAACTGCCGACTTTTTTTTCAAATCCATTTATGTCTCTTTATTGAATATCAAGGGGTTTATATTCAAATTTTTGACCTCCGATAGACAGGTCCGCCATCAATCCTTTCTTAGGTTTTATAAAAGCGACCACCCCATCATCATAATTGGCTTTTGCCGCAACTCCTTTTTCAATGGCTATGGCCGAAGCTTCTGCGGAGAATTTATATTCCCCTTGTTTAAAAGCGTTCAAGGCATCATCGGTCTCAAAAAATATAATTTCGGTAAGTGATTGGCCGCCGGCCTGTAATCCTACATCTATTTTTTTAAGGTCGGCCATACCTACAACTTTTCCATTTTCGTAGACTACCCCATTACCCGAGGCCGCTCCGATAATAAATCCTCCTTCGCCGACATTCGGAAAAATAACATATCCGGAGGAATTCTTAAAAAATCGGTCTAGCCCCTTATCTATTGCTTCTAATTTAACCTTGGCCTTTTCGGCATCATTGATAACCCTTTGGTCATTGTTGTTTTGTGAAAAGGCACTAAAAGCCATAAATATTACGATTATTACTGTAATTGATTTTAAAGTTTTCATAATAAGTGCTTTACTATTTAACATTACTAATTAATTTCCATTGAGGAGAAAGTATCAAATACGATACGTATAATATCTCCTTCCATTGCAAAATTAGAAAGATGCCCTTGGTGTGATTATCGGTATTCAAAATTTTATTGATTCAATTGTAAATTAATCCCTTAAATCACACTTTCCTTTCGGTTCATGGGTTTGCCATTAAACATTAAATGGCTATTTCGTTGCCAAATTTTCGGGTAATCTTAGCCGTACCGTAAAATCAGACAGATTATGATAAAACATGTAGATGAATGATACCTGTTGCTTCGTCAGAGATGGTTAGCGTTAAAACTTGATTTTTTTGAACAACGCTAGAATTCGAGTAACGCTTACTTTCGATAAAAAACAAACAATATGAAACTTCAAGCTTATCTCGCCTTTAATGGTAATTGTCAAGAAGCACTTAATTATTATGCAGATCTTTTCAATGCCGAAATTAAGAATCGCCAAACGTACGAGGACAAGAAAATAGATGTTCCTTCCTCTTTTCGACAAAAACTGCAGCATGCCGAACTAAAAGGCAAGAATGTGCACTTTATGGCATATGACGCTGCCCCGGACACTCCTATCAACCATGGCAACCAAATTCATATGAGTGTTGAAATCGGAAACAAGGACGAAGCCCAAACACTTTTTAAGAATCTATCGAGTGGTGGTCAAATACATCACAACTTTAGGGAACGCGAATGGGGTTATTTTGGAAGATGTACCGATAACTACGGTATCAACTGGATGGTGAACAGCAACAATTAAGAACCACTTTTTTAATACATTTTGTTCTTGTTTTTCGAAGTTTTGGGAACCTGCTGAATCGAATCCCAATGTTCACAAATTTTTCCGTTTTCATCAAATCGGAAAAAGTCCATGGTGACGTACTCATCATTATCAGGCCATAGTTGATGAGTGTGTAGAGCCACTAGATTCCCTTCGGCAATGCAGCGTACAAACTCAATCGATTTTTCGGGATATTCCTTTTGCATTCTCTCGAAATAGGCGATGAATCCGGCTTTGCCATTTGCAACGGCGGGATTGTGTTGAATATATTCTTGTCCAACATATTCCGCTATTGCCTTTTTCGGATTGCCCAAATAAGCAGTCTTATAAAAAGCGATTGCATTTTTTTTGTTTTCTGATAGGTTCACAATTTTTTTCAATTTTTAATGTGGTAAGATGTTGTTATAATAAACATGGTGAAGCCAATCTAACTATTCCGTTTCATACAATTCCCATCACGTTTGAAAGTATTTTAAACTAATTTTCAATCTTTTCATTGAGAGCTTTTCGAATGTGTTCACTATCCCAATGATTGTCTAAATCAACGATACCTCTTTTAAAGTCGTCTTCGAGTAATTTCTCTTGTTCTTCCAACTCTTTTCGAGCCTTGAAAATGTATTCATCCCCTCGTTTGGGCTCCTTAGCCAAACGCCTTATACTTTCTTCATCATATTTGATAAAATTCTGTACTTGCCTATTTAAGGTATATTTTCTGAAACCCATTTTGCTTAGCACATCTTTGGCCAAAGACAATGAGGTGTCCAGAGTTTCACGGTATATGTTTTCTATTCCTAAATTCAATAAGTCATAGGCATCATATCGATTTTTAGCACGGACCATTAGCTCAACATGAGGGTATTTCTCTTTTACGAGTTTAGTGACTTCTTTAGTTATATTAGGATTATCAATGGCGCAAATTAATATTTTAGCTTCGGCAATACCTGCAGATTCCAGCAAATCAATTCGAGTGGCATCACCATAATAGACTTCAAATCCCATTTTCCGGAGAAAATCGACACGATTGGAATCTTGATCCAAAATTGTTGCCTCTACCCCATGCGAACGTAAAAAACGCCCAACCGTACTACCAAAATGCCCAAAACCTACGAGTATTATTTTGTGGGATTTAGCAATGTGATCCATTGGCCGTTTTATAGACTCTTTGGTCCCCACCTTCGGTAAAATCAAGCGTTCGTTTATAAGCCCTATGATTGGCGTCAACGACATGGATAATGCCGTAATAACCAACATCAAATCTATGGTCTCTTGATCTAATATTTTTAATTGAAATGCAAAGGATAAAAGTACAAAGGCAAATTCCCCTATTTGAGCCAAGCTAAAAGTGAGCAACAGCTTTTGGTCCATTTTAAGCTTAAACACTCGTGCCGTAATGAATAATACCAGTGCTTTTAATAAAATAATGGCTATTAAAATTCCGCCGATTGTCAACGGGCTTTTAGCAATGACAATAAAGTTTATCGAAGCACCTACGGCCATAAAAAACAAGCCCAAAAATAAATTTTTAAAAGGTTCTAAAGTGCTTTCCAGTTCATGTTTAAACTCACTGTTGGATAGTACTACACCTCCTAAAAAAGCTCCAAGCGCAGGACTCAAGCCAACAAATTCCATCAAAAAGGAAATTCCGAATACTATTAAAAAAGCGGCAGCAATCAGCAGTTCCCTAACACTTGTTTTTGCCACTTTTCTAAGCAAGGGCACAATTAAATAACGACCAGCTACCACAATTAAAACAACCGATAGAATAATAGCCAGCGTTTGAAACCCTAAAGGTAAACTTGCTATTAAACTTCCGGTAGACCCGTGTTCATTTGCAGCCGTATCTGTCGCGGTATTTGATAATAAGGGTAATGCACCCAGCATAAAAATGACAATAATATCTTGAAATAGCAGAATTGAAAATGCCGATGACCCAAAGGTGGTGTCCATCAATCCTTTTTCCTTAATGGTCTGTAGTGCAATCGCTGTCGAAGATAACGCTACAGCCATGGCAATCACCAGGGATACTTGCCATTCAAAGCCCATGATACTGAAAAAGATATATGTGAGCAACATGGTAAGCCCGACCTGTATTCCCCCCATGCCCAGTATCGATTTGCGCATGTTCCAGAAGTTTCGGGGATCTATTTCAAGGCCTATCAAAAACAACATCATAACTACGCCAAACTCGGCAAAATGAAGAATATCTTGACCTTCTTCGCCTATGAACCCCAAAACATAAGGGCCAATTAAAACTCCGGCCAATAAATAACCTATTACGGAACTGAGCCCAAATCGCTTCGCAATAGATACACACAAAATAGCTCCCGCCAAAAATACTATGGCTTGAAAAAGTAAACTTCCTGTCATAGTTTGACCTGTTTTAGCTTTGGAATGTCGTTTAAAAATGAATAGCCCTGAGAATCTTCAACCGATATATCCGTCTTTAGTAGTTCTATTAAATTTCCATAACTGTGGGCATATTCAGTTAGTTTTTCGACAGTCAAATTATGAGTTCCCATCACCGCAAAAGGAGGAAGATACATCATACCGCATAGATTAGCGGTTTGTTCAAAAGGCCTTAAAAATTGACTCACGGTGAAACTGTTATAACCTTCGGAACAATATACTTCTTTTGAGCCACCAGTTGTAAGCACATTTAAACAGGTTTTACCATGCAAAGCTTTACCTTGCGGGCCATAGGCCCAATTAAACTCCAATACCATGTCAATCCATTGTTTCATTAACGGCGGACAACTATACCAGTAAAACGGGTGATGCCAAATAATCACATCATGTCGATCTAATAAAGATTGTTCTGCAACTACATCGACATTGAAATTAGGGTACTGTTCATATAAATCATGAAAAGTTATACCCTCGATTTCCTTAATATGATCAACTAGCGCCAAGTTTGCCCTAGACTTCTCAAATTTGGGATGAGCAAACAGAATTAGGATCTTTTTCATTTGATAAATTTACTTGAAAAAAATTAAGCGATTAGAATAGGGTTTCTAATCGCTTAATCAAAAATTTCGGAAAAACGGCTTTAAATCAATCTAAAAAGCCCTTTATATGATATGTTTCAACACTTCAGAATCAAACCGACTACAACCTAAAATTTAATTTGTGAACGAAGTCGAGATTTTTTTTTGGCCATTGGAAGAAAGTTCCGCTTAGATCGATAGATAGTTAGCGTGGCCATCGTACTCCATATCAGGTTGGTCACAAAAGACGGAATTGCATTATAGTAGTAGCAATTAATCGCAATTAAAAGACCCCCGAACAAGTTTAAATACTTGCCGTAATTCAAATATTTTTTATTTTCAATCAGGGTAAACCCATAGGCTATCACCAAAAATGAAGACCCCGACCAGCCGATAACATCAATTGCCAATTTCATTTCAGACGCTTTGTTTTGTTATAAATTAAGAAAACAAATTTGGGGTGAAACTGCAAAACACGAATGATAAAAAATGGGCTTAATATGGTACTTTTACGCCAAAGTATATTACCCTAAAAAGCCATTTCTAAATTCAGTAGGGGTAACCTTATGGTGCTTTCTAAAATACTTCACGAAATTGGTAGGCTCTTCAAAACCTAGCTTGAAACCCACTTGCTTTACACTATCGCTAGTATGTACAAGTAGGCGCTTGGCTTCTAAAAGCACTCTAGAATCAATCATTTGCTTGGGCGTGACATCCATAACTTTTAACGTAGCCAGATTTAAACGTTTCTGGGTAATATTCATTTGCACCGCATACTTGCTTACCGATTTTTGTTCTTGAAACTGTTGATCTAAAAGGTCTCTAAAACGGATAACACATTCAAGATCGGCCCCTTTATAAACAGTGGTGCTGTTCTGATTTTTTCTTTCTCTTTCTGCCAGTAGCAAGAAATTCTGTAAATAATTTCTAAGAATATCAGATTGGTAGTGGTCCAAAGGATTTTTTAATTCAATCTCCATTAGCCGAAAGAAGTTGGCGAAAATCGGGGTCAGTTCCCGTGCCTCGATAGTAGAAATCGAATGTAGGTCATTAAACAAAAAACTACTTCTTAGAAATTTTGTATCTGCCTCTGACTTACAGAAAAAACTATCGGTAAACAAAAGTACAATACCATCCATGGCAGCCTTATCATCAAAACACTGTACGCTATTTTTATCTAAAAAGAGAAGGGTATTGTGCTTAATGCTTATGGGGTTAAAGTCAACCATATGGGTGCGGGTTCCCTTTTGAAACCAAATAATTTGGTAGAATTCGGTTCTATGCGGGGAGGTTAGATCTTTAGAAAAATCTTGAAATAATTCGGCAAGCTTTACGATTTCAAATTCTTGCGGAAGCCCTTCTTTAAAACCATATTTCTGAATATCACTATTCATAATTCACGTCACTTAGAAAGTTTCTCAGCACTAATATTTTTAAAATAGCAGACATCATAAAAGTTATTGCCAAGATAGGAATATGATTCTACATCATAAATCACTTATTTAGCCCGTGAATTTAAGAACTATTGTGCTCGTTGTTTTAAAAGTTTGGCAAAATTATAGCTGGCATTTACCAAATTGGCATAACTGGAAGCCATGGCTTTCTCAAGGTTTGAAATACCTCGAATAATAGAAACCACATAGGTCAATCCGAAATTTTCTTGCTGTTTTTCAGAAATGTTTACCGAGCCGCAAAGTGCTGCTACGGGTATATTATTTTGTGCTGCCGAGGTAACCACCCCGTCGATAGTTTTTCCCGATAGCGTCTGTTCATCCAATTGGCCTTCCCCCGTAATAATCCAGTCAGCACCTGTAATAGCAGAATCAAAATCAGCCAATTCTTTAATCAAATCGATACCTGAGGTAAGGTGCCCCTTAAGAAAGACAATGGCACCCCCACCAATACCGCCGGCAGCTCCCGATCCTTTGATTTCCTGAAGATCAATATTATATTGTTCCAAAATAATTTTGGCATAATTTCTCAGACCGTAGTCCAAACTTTCGATTTCCATTACCGAAGCTCCTTTTTGGGCTCCATAAATTTTGGCAGCACCTTCATCACCATATAAAGGATTCGACACATCACAAGCCACCTTGAATCCGACATCATCGAGTCTCGGGTGTATTTTCGTCGCATCGATTTTTCGAAGTGCGATAAGATTTTTCCCCACGGGTCTTAAATCTTTATCATCCTCATCTAAAAACCGGAAGCCCAATGCACTTGCCATACCCATGCCCCCATCATTGGTAGCGCTGCCACCGATACCCAGAATAATTTCAATTGCACCCTTTTGAAGCGCATCGGCAATCAGTTCACCGGTACCCAAAGTCGAAGAATGCATACAATTTCTTTCGGCTTCATTCAACAATTTGAGTCCTGATGCCTCTGCCATTTCTATATAAGCGATTTGATTTTCCTCAGCATAGAGATAAGAGGCCTGAACAGGGCGAAACAAAGGATCATTCACCGTTATCGTAACCTTTTCACCGTTGATGTAATGTTTGACCACTTCTATGGTACCATCACCACCATCTGCCAAGGGCATTGCAATAATTTCTGCATCTTCCAGTACCATGCGCAACCCTTCTTCCACAGCATGGCAAAATTCAAAACCAGTAAGGGAGCCTTTAAATTTGTCGGGGGCGATTACGAATTTCATCATATGGTGAATTTTAGTTTAATAGATTGGGCAAATACCAACTGAACAAAACAATAGCAACAAAATAGCCAGATAAGATGGCCACCTCTTTTTTGCCCGCATAAAAAACGACTTCCAAACCTTTGTTGGTCTTTCTTTTAACGGTATAGCTTACAATTACGGCCACCAAAATTGTCATAAGGCATCCGAGAGCGTTCCACCAGAACCAGAATATCTCGGGCACATACAACCAGAGGTAGATATTGAACAGTACTCCCGCCACAATGCCAATATTCGCGCCAAGGGAATGTACTCTTGTGGTAAGGATGGCGAGCATAAAAGCCGCCAAAATGGGACCGTAAAAAACGGAGCTTATTTTATTGATAACCTCAATGACGGTACCTTCTATATTGCCGGCAAAAAAGGCAAACAACAAACATACCAGACCCCAAAAAATGGATAATAACCTTGAATAGGATACATATTTTTTATCCGGCATGTTTGGTTTAAAACGTTTTACAAAATCTTCCATCGTGACGGCAGAGAGGGAATTTACCGTAGAACTCAATGTCGACATAGCGGCAGACATAATGGCTACTATTAAGATTCCAATTACCCCATTGGGCAAATATTTAATGATAAAAACCGGTACCATCAAATCGGCCTTTTTGCCTTCCAAGGAAGAAATGTTGGCCTGATATACTGTTTCCATCTGTTCTTGAAAACTTACATCTTGCATTAAAAGGGTTCCCAAAACAAGTCCCATGATGCAATAGGTCAAGGTAAATGGAAATCGAAGAAGGCCATTGGCCATCATCAATTTCTTTAAATTAGACATGCTACTGGAAGATAATAGCCGTTGAGACTGTGTTTGATCGGTGCCATAATAAGATGCGTATAGAAAAAACCCGCCAATGACCATGGGCCAAAAGCCAAATTCGTCATCGCCATCGGCATTACTGAAACCCCATTTGTTGAAATCGACGGCCGTAATACGGTCTTTGTCTACATGGGTCAAGAAATTATCAATGCCTCCCAATTCACTAAAGCCATAAAACAAACAGATAATGATACCTAAGAATAGAATGCTCATTTGAATCACATCGCCCCAAATGACCGCTTTCATACCTCCTTGAAAGGAATAAATCATAGTAATGACACCAATGATCAAAACCGATATCCAAAAATCTAGTTGTATCGTTGCTTGAAGTATCAACGCCATGGTGTAGACCATAACCCCAGTCGCGACCGATCGACTTATCTGAAAAACAAAACTGATCAACAATCGAGAAGAAGCATCAAAACGTTTTTCCAAGTATTCATAAACACTGACGATGCCAGATTTATATAATGTTGGCAAGAGGGCAATCAGTAAAAAAGCCATCGCCAACGGAACGCCGAACTCATACGTCAACCACTGCATGCCACCGCCTTGCTTCAAACCAACAAAAGCAGGTGCGGAAACAAAACT
Organism: Kriegella aquimaris; assembly: GCF_900103215.1. GTDB lineage: Bacteria > Bacteroidota > Bacteroidia > Flavobacteriales > Flavobacteriaceae > Kriegella > Kriegella aquimaris. The sequence continues at coordinate 254,230 of NZ_FNGV01000006.1, read as the reverse complement.
AATGGCCGAAAGTTGGGTTGCCATGGCGGATAGGCTTAATGGCAACCAAGAAGTATTTCTTCCTCCCAAAAAATAATCTCCTGAAGTATTATTTTCCTTGAACAGGAACCCCAACCCTAAAAAGCCGATTAAATAAACGATTATAACAGTGTAGTCTAAATAGTTCATGTGTTTAGTTGATTTTTGGTTTAGGCCTTATACAGATTAAGTTATCTCCTTTCTACAATAAAAAATAATTTTCTTATACCATTTTAAAGATTGGCCCCATGTGACAGGGAGTCGCAGGGGAACTTTTGACTACAATCGCGCCATCTGCCATATCGAGGCCTTTCTTTTCAACAACATAGGGATATTCACCAATATATGACCAACTGACTCTATTAACAATCGACACATTGAACATCCTTTTCTTTCTAAATATATTGTGCCCAAAACTCAAGAATTAACTGTGCTTGTTTTAGGTCGATCAATTTTCTTTAATCTTCTCTAATTTTCCATTCGACAATTGAACTTAAGTTTCTGAAAGGTCAACGTCTCAATTCTTCAAAAGGTCTATTAAAAGTGCTGCACTCCAAGAGAAATCTCCTCCCCCATACCCCACTCTATTCGTCTCTCCAGTATCTTTTCGACAATCGAAATATTCAAAAAATCCGTCGCGTTCAATTAGTGCTACGGAATCTGACTTGACTCGCTCTGCAACTTCGGTAAATCCGTAATCTTTGAGTCCGTTATAAAGCAACCAGTTCATATTGATCCAAACCGGACCCCTCCAGTACTTTCGTGGATCGTACCTTTCATTGGTCGGGTCGAACGACGCACAGAGATATTTATCATCTCCACCAAATTTGTCTAGCATCGTCTCTACTAATATTTTAGCTCTTTTTTGATTAGGTATGCCTGCGAAAAGAGGTGAAAAAGAAGATGATGATACAAATCGAATAGGCCTGTTGTTTCTCAGGTCATAATGAACATAAGCCCCTAGTTCTTCATCAAATAATTTATTATTGAACCCATCAATACTTTTTTTCTGCCATTTTTTTAAGATGGTTATCTCAATTTCTTTGCCGCCAATCAATCCATATAAATCAATCAATGCTTGATTCGATTTGATCAACATCGCATTGAATAACGGATCTTGCACCAAGAAAGGCGATAATTCTGCAATTCTCGCATCGTCGTAATGATGCTCCTTTGCAATATCTATAAGATAAAGATAGTGGTCATACTCCCTCTTTGATGGTCGCTGGGCGGCATCGACGTGGGTTGTATCTTTTCGTTCAAACTCATATTCAGGAGGATTCATAGTTTCCCAGATATCATCCCATACAGGGGAGTTATCGGTACCTGATTCCCAATTGTGATAGATAAACATCAAGCCTTCGTTTTGTGGGTCGCGGTTTGCATAAAAATAAGCGTGGTTTTGATACACCTTATCTATACTATCCTCTATAAAATTCAACATATCGACTTTATCCTCGGCAATTCGATACATTTCCTGCAATACGAAACCCGTTACTGGAGGTTGTGTCATTCCCGTAGATCTATATTTTTTTGAGGAATATGGATGTAGTTCAGAACGATGAAAATCGGCTCCTGGAAAATAGGAATCATTCTCACTATGAAAAACGATATGCGGAATAAACCCGTTTTGCCATTGCGCATCGAGCAATGTTTTTATCTCGGTTTTCGCATGTTCTATGTTATAATGGGCCAAACCAATGGCTATGAAACCGGAATCCCATTTCCATTGAAACGGATACAACCCCTTACTCGGAATGGTGAAACCACCTTCTTGAAAATTGGCGTCTAAAACATCTATGGCCCTGTCAATTAAATTTTCATTCATAAATTAGATAAGTTAAAAACACATTGGCAGAAACACCACTCTCCACCAATGTGCTTTCCTATTAAAAAAAACACTCAAACAACTAACTAACATTTTTTCTTTTAGAAATTGAAGGTTGCCGTAACGAAAAACCTTCTTGGCAAAATAGGGCGTCCGACAAAATATTCAGATTCACTCTGACCAGCCGATCCCGCTCTTGGGTTACCCTCGGTAATACCACTGTCGTCAAAAAGATTGAACACAGAGAACCCAATACGAACCGACTGATTGTTTTCGAGTTGCCCAAAAGTATATCCAGCACCTAATCGTGCGATTGTAATCGCATCCAATTCTATATTATTCGTGTCATCGGTAAATTTCTTGCCGGTATAATTAAAACCAAAATTGGCATCAAAGGCATTGTTATCATAATACATACCCAACGAACCCAAAAAATTAGGTTGCCGTGCCAATTCATTACCTACGTTGGCTTCAGTAGAAGAACCATTTACCAAATCGAAATCGATGTTCTTCGTAATTTCATGGGCTTGATAGGTCGCCGTACCACGCAAACTAAAGTTCTCTGCAAACCTATAATCCCCTGTACCTTCTACACCTATAGTTCTTGTATCTTGCTCAGAACGGGTCTGATCGATTAATTGACCCCCGACGATAGCCTGTAGAATTTTAATTCTATCTGTTAAGGCTACATAATAGCCAGCTACTGATCCAGAGAATTTCGATGTTCCAAATTTGGCACCCGCTTCGAACTGAATGATATTTTCAGGATCGTAGACATTTTCGGAAATTCCTGCAACAGGACCGAAACCTCTTATCTGCGGAAAGAAATAACCTTTCGAGAAGTTAGCGTATAAATTGGTAACATCGGTCAACTCATAAAGACCTGCTAATGAGACTGCCCAACCCGATGCGTTCACCGTAGTGTGCAAAAAGCTGCCATCGGCGGTCTCGACGTCGCGCAATTCTGTTGTCAGTTCGGTATTGTCATAAACCGTTCCCGAGGTTGTACCTCCTTTATTAAACTCACCATCAGTATGCTCCCATCTAAAACCAACATCAAAACGCCACCGGTCAAAAATCATCTCATCAGTCAAATAAAATGCAACACGGTTCTGAGATAGAAAATTATTCGCTGTCTGCCCGATACGATTGTAAAGTCCGCCAGTGGAATAAACAACGTTATTTCCTCCGGCATCCGTATAATTTAAGTTGACCAAACGGGGGTCGTTATTAAACTCTGTCAATACCCTGTATTGGTAGTTTACATCTTCGGCCTCGGTACGAGCGATAAAGGACCCCAAGGTAATGTTATGGCTTCCCCCATTTTCGGTGTCTATAGCTTTTGTCAAAGATGCCTCCCCAGAATAGTCGGTCATGGGACGCAAACGATCTACATGTAAGTTATCGATAACAAGGTCAGAACCATTTATTTGCTGGTTCGGGTTACCGCTTTGGTAACGGGCAGTGTATCCTTGGTTTCCGGGGGCTATACTCTCCACATAATTGTTTAATGTAATCGGATTTCCGTTATCACCATTGCCAGCAACATATAAGGCAAAGTTATGTTTGTAATTAGCATATCTAACCTTAGATTTAAATCTTAGGTCATCGGTAAATCTATAGTCAAAATCACCCATAATATAACCACCTGTAGTAGAAACACCATCAGCTATTGGACTGTTGTACGTACCTCCGGGTGTAAAAAAAGAAGTATTCGCCAAGTCTCCTGGTAATAACTGTTCAACAGGTTTACCATCGTTTCCATTCAAGCGCTCTCTGCTTCCGCCTTTTAAAGGCAACGGCATATAAAATTGAGCCTTATCATTTATAAATTGTCCTGATAAAGTAAAAGAACCTTTGTCAAATTTCTTTTTGATATTCCCCCTAAATTGTACCCCTTTCGTAGGCAGTCCCGTATCGATCGGACCTCTATCGTGACGTACAAAACCTGTAAAGGCATAAAAAGTATTCGAATCTTCGCCACCCAATTGACCGCCACTATAAAAATCGGTTTTAAATCTTCCCTGATTGGCAACTTCGAGGTTTATAATATTTCCGGGATCGGTATCTCCAGTTTTACTGGTATAGTTAATGATACCGGCAACAGAACCCGCACCATATAAAATAGCGGAACCACCTCGTACAAATTCAACACCTTTAAAACCTATGTCGGGTCTGGCGTAAACATCATGCGCAGAAGAGTTCAACCCAAATGTACTCATCAAGGGCATACCGTCATATTGTAAGGGGTTAAAAACATACTGACCGCCAGAAGGTAAACCTCTGACAAATACATTGGTTGCCGTTTCACCACCACCACCTTCAGCGGTGATACCCGGTACGCTACGAAGAATATCGGCCTGGCTATTTGCAGATAACTTTGTTATCTCTTTCATTTTTACCGAGCTGATAGACAACGGAGCCTGCTTTTGAGACCTGAACGTACTAGATGCGGTCAAAACCACCTCATCCAATTGTTGCCCTCCTTCTTGAAGAACAAAATCTACGTTTAATGATGTACCGTCAAGTTCAACCGATTTCTCCAAAGTGGAAAATCCCAAGTAAGAAACACGAAGAATTTGGTTGCCAGTCAAATCAGTCGTAAAAATATAATTGCCATCAAAATCAGATGTAGTACCCGAAGTACTATTAACCAGAAGAATATTCGCCCCAGGAATGGGCTCACCGCTGTTGTCTTTAATAGTACCGGTAATCTCGGTCTGCGCGAAGGTGTTCACTCCTAAAAGAAGACTCATTACCGCAAAAACAATTTTTTTCATAATCATTAAGTTTTAAATAGTTTTTCGAATCAAGTAATTATTATATTATTGAGTATGAGGGTAAAATTATATGGATATGACACCCATTTTACATTAATTTTAAGAAAAACTTATGCAAACGTTTGCGGTATCGTTTGCAATTCATTATTCGATATTACTTGTGTAATGCTATATATTTGAACAATGAAGTTTTATAGGAAATGAAGAAAAAACGAAATATCACCTTAAAGGAACTAGCGAAGGAACTGGGGTTCTCGATCTCCACTGTATCAAGGGCATTGAACGATCACCCTGACATTAGCTCGGAAACCAAGGTAAGCGTTAAGAAATTGGCGAAGCAGATGCATTATGCCCCCAATCTTTTTGCCAGAGGATTTCGCTCACAGAGAAGTCATATATTGGGGGTAATCGTACCTAATATCGCCCATTTATTCACCTCCACTATCTTAAAAGGTATTTTGGAAGAGGCCGAATTGCGCGGGTACCGGGTCATTATATCAGAGTCTAATAATAATGAGGCCAAACAAATCGAGATGTTGAATACCATGTCACAATTCGGGGTAGATGGAATTCTAATGTCCTTGACAAGAAAAACGAAAAAAATAGATGAAGTATTACCAATCTTAAACCGCATACCCATGGTCTTGTTCGATAAAGTTTCAAATAAGGTACCCTGCACCCAAATCGTAATCAATGAGGAGGAAGCCGCCTTTAACGCTGTTGAACACCTTATAGAACTTGGCAAACAACGAATTGCCATCATCAAGGAAACCGAAAATTCATATAATTCAGAAAAAAGGTATGCCGGTTATTTGCGGGCCCTAAAACATTATGGCCTTCGAGTTCGGGAAAAGATAATTTTAAGTACCGAAGACATATCGTTGTCTCACGGTAGACGCCTGACCAATATTCTTTTGAGCATGAAGAAGCGTCCCGATGCTATCTTTGCCATCACCGACAACGCCGCCATTGGCGCTATCAAAGCACTCCACAAATTTAAAGTCAAAATTCCTGAAGAAATCGCAGTGGTCGGTTTTAGCAATTCGGTGAATTCGACGATCATACAACCGGCCTTGACTACTGTCGACCAGCCTGGCGATAGAATTGGTCGCACAGCGGTCAAGTTTCTAATCGAGGAGATTGAAAACCCCAAAACCGATGTTATCACCAAGACCGTAGAAATTAAAACAAGCCTTATCGTAAGGGATTCTTCCCTTATGGCTTAAGCGCCAAAAATCGAAGTGATGAAACGCCCCAGGCAGCTATAATTGGTCCTCAGGCGATTCTAGAATGAGCAACTTAACTTTTTTCCAGAAAAGCAAGGTCGTCGCACTAGTAGGCTTGGCAAAATCAGCCAATAGCCCCAAGTTTCTACGAAACTGTTGCAATTCTGTTTCGTTTATATTTTCATCGTTTATGGGATAATAGGCCATACCCCACTTTGGAAACGTTCTTTCTTCTATAATGTCTTCCGAAATCAGTCGTACATGTGTATGACGCTCATCCTTTTTAATCTTTGAGTAGATTTCCTGAACAGTTTGATGGTCACCTTCTAATATTTGTATAAATTTTCTATTATAGAAAACAAGACAACCCGTAAGCTCATGTAAATCATTAAAGCTTCTTGCCTCTTGTAATATTTCTTCAATATCGGCAGAAGTCAATTTGTCAATAGCTTGCGATTCATAAGTAAGTTCAAACATAACATTCATCAATTTTAGAATACCTTAAAATATGGCCCTTTCAATACTACATCCGTTTTATGCTTTAGAGTAAATTCTACTTCGCAACTTTTAAATGGATGGCCAAACCGTTTTTAGCGAGCAGTTTGTAGTCAACGACATCTGCCGCAGTAACCTTACTGTTTGTAATAGAAACCTTTGTAACCGAATCGCTACCTGCATCATCCGAATAGATTGTTGCCCCATACGTTTTATCATTATCCAAGAAATTAAAGGGTATGGTGACTGTTCGCTCGGCAAGCCCGTTAAGGCCACCGATAAACCAGTCGTCGCCACTCTTTCTTGCTATGATAGCGAATTCACCTGGGTATCCACCAATAACTTTGGTATCGTCCCATACCGTGGGCAGTGCATCAAAAAATGCCAGCTCGGGTACTTCGTGTATAAACTCTTTACTGCCCCCGGCACCTTCTTCTTCGGGCTTGGAACCTTGTGGGCGGTCGTACCAATACAAAAACTGCCAAGGACTATACACGCATACCGCTTTTGCCAATTGCGAGGCATGTGAACCCATCTTTTCGTCGACACGTGGTGCAAAATAGCAATTTGTATGGTCTCCTGCACCGGCAATCATCCTCGTGAAGATTGTCTTAATGACCATCATATTATCAGGAGATTCTTCATCTCCACGAATACCTTCTTGGGTCATAAAATTCGGATAGGTTCTTGAATAGCCAGTCGGGCGATATTCATCATGTACGTCGATCATCAAACCGTGGTCGGCAGCCTTACGAACGGCCTCGTGTAACCAGCTTGTCCATTCTTGAGGCCCCACATTAACAAAGCCATACTTAATACCGCTCACGCCCCACGATTTTAAAAGCGGAAGCACTTCATCCAATTGCTTTTCCAGAGCCCTTCTATTTACATATAAAATGACGCCTATATCTTTGCTTCGCGCATATTTTATAACACCCAACAAATCTAGTGGCCCTTTAGAGCGCTTCGGATCAACAGTTATGGTCGTGGCATCGGAGCTATCATCATATTCATTACCGTACCAACCGGCATCAAACTCTATGTATTGTAAGTTGTGTTTGACTGCAAAATCTACACATGCCATTCCGCCTTGGGTGGTAAGCGTTGTTTCACGTATTACCTTTCCCGGTTTTATCCACGAGGTATTTTCAATTTTATTCGGTTCGTTCAAGTTCAGCAACAAGTAATTATTCTCCAACAATTCGCCCGCGTTGTCGGCTGCCATCACAAAACGCCATGGTGTCTTATTTACTGTACTCCCGAGCACTACTTCACTGCTTAATTGAGACACCAAAGTTCCGGGCCGGTCTGGTATATTTGTGAGTTTCATGCGTGCATAATCGACCAATGCAGCTTCCCCGATGGCCGTAAACAAAGATTGGTCTAGCTGAACCAACAAAGGCCTTTCGACGACTGAATCGATTTCGGAAACCTTAATTTTTTCTATTGCACTTTGTGCTCTTAAAGAGGCCCAAGCTGTTGCCGAGGGAGACAAAGAAAACTCGGTAAGTTCTTTCGCTATCTTACCCTCGCTTTTTGGGAATTCATACCGAAATGCCACTCCTTCGTTATAGGCGCGAATTCTAAGATTATAAAACGCCCCCGCTCCTTTTAAAACAATCAATGCTTCGCGATATTTATCGGGATATTCGTTTTTTTCTCCATAAACAGGTCTCCAGCTGGAATTTACCTCCTGTGGTACAACCTTATCGATTTGAATATCGCCTTCGGGATTTTGCCCGTCACCCATTTCAAAACCAAGCCCCGAAGTTCCTATTATTTCTTTATCCATATACCTGATGTTATAGGAAGGACCCGTCTGTGCATCAATTTCAAAGTTCAGCACATACCGACCATCAGGACTTTGCACTACCACTGCTTCTTTTTTTTCGGAATTGGCACAAGAAACCATCAGTACCGATAGCACAACAAGTACCATCGGGAAGTAAAAGTTTTTAATAAATAAGTTGGAAACAAGCATGTTTATTTTCATATCGGAATGGTTTGATTTCGGTTATAGGAACACTTAGAAAAGGTGAGCCAAGCCAATTTTATCCAAACTTCGAACAATATTTCATGTTACAGGCATAAATTTGGTCAATATGATTTTCGAAGATAGTCGGAACTCATTGAAAGCCCTCATTTATAAAAAAAGCACGTCGTTATAACGTGCCCTTTTATTCTTAAGAATAGCATTATTTTACCGGCTTACTTTCAAATTTTCCATCTTCACGAATTGATAATACGTTACCCGTAAATGGGCTCTCAACACTTATATTCCAACCTAAGGAATGCATTTCAAATTGCGGAGCTATCGTTTTGCCTAAAATTTCTTTTGGTTCTAATTTAATGTCAATTTTATCTTCCTGCCCGTTTATCTCCCTGTATTTTTCATAGAGAAACCATTTCACATGTTCATCTTCAGGAATGGTAAATGAAGCATCGGTACCAACAGGCTTATCGGAAAAATAAACATAACCCCAATGTTCGGGTTCGTGCATGTTTATGACCCCCTGAGGCGACCATACCCAATTGTATTCAGGAAGAAACTTGCCATTTTTCCCTTTTTTTCTGGAATAGCGGCCGTCTTCCATATCAAAGTCCCAATTTACGCGTGAAAAGTTGATGCGCCAAAATTCGTTTACGGGAAGTTTACCATGTGTATTCGCTTCTTTCAGAGCTTCCCAAGGCATTGCGATTTCTACCGACCAACCCTTATCGGTATTTTTTGAATCGTTCAGTGTGCCACTGATGTCTACCCCAGTCTTTAGTCCATTAATGTCCCAGCCATCAATCACTTTGGGGTGATTTCTATAAGGCTTGGTCAAAAAGAGCTCCCAGACCGTGTTCAAGGCATTCATTTCAAATTCCATATAGTCATGGGTATCCCCATCTGGATCAATAAAAATTTCAAAATCATTATTGTAAAAAATAACGGTATCGCGTTGTTTTAGTGTAGCCCAGACGTGTGGCTCTTCCATTTCTGCATAAAAATAAAGATAGGTTTCGTCCCACAACATCTTCATCTGGGTTTTGTAGGTCGGTTTTTCAACTCCCTCGATATCAATAAAACCTTCTGACCATTCGGCGTTTTTCCACGACTTTTCGTTTGCCTTGCCATCAACCTCGATTACATCGATTGTGCGATGTGCCACATAGCTTCTTGGCACCTGTTGCCCTCGCGCAAATGAGAACCCGATGAACAACATTATATATATCTCGTAATATTTTTTTCTATTATTCACTGGAATAATTTAAGTTAAACTCTGTTATTTATCAATTTTCCGGTTGCAAAACAAATTTATGCCATCTGCAATAAAAGATGGCTAAACCGTAAGAATTTCTTCAAAAAAGAAAAGCCATTTTTAAATAAAAATGGCTTTTCAACTACTAACTCAAATCAATACGCTCAATCAAAATCGAGCAGCATTTAAATTTCACCGAACCCAATAGTTACTATTTAGGTCCTGCCCCGTAATCGGGATTCTCTTGGTAGTAAATAGCCTAGAATTTAAAGTAGATAAGTTCTAGGCTATTGTGTTAATTCTTCAAAACAGAGATTTACTAAAATCTCATAAGAATTATTTCTGCGTAAGTGTCAACGCTACTTCCTTTACAATTTCACCGCTTACGTAAAAAATTTGCGGAGTATTTCCACTATCCCACACGACATCGCCAACTGTTATTGTTGCACCCACTAAGTAATTGCCGGCTTCTAACCCTGTAAAAGAGAAGTTACCTTCACTATCCGTAGTCGTATCCATAAGCAAATCTGTGCCTTCAGAATATAGTTTCACCGTAATTCCCGATGTGACATTACCACCATCTGCACTTGCTGTTCCAATAATTGAAGCCTCATCGTTTTTACTACACGATGTGACTAAAACCAATGATATTATTAAAAAGAATATTCTTTTCATTTTTCTAAATTAAAGAGTTAATAGATTTTTATTCCAACACATTTTTCCATTTGGTCTGACGCCCTGTAAACCAAAGTGGCAGATTAAAATCGTCATGCTGGCTAATTTTTGCCCAATTTTCTGGATCTGTCGCTTGAATACTTGGGTTGTAAAGAAACCGCTCTTTCCATTGGAATACCTCGTAGGGAGATCCAGGATTATCACCAAGATAATTGACCAAACGGCGTGCCGCAGCATAAGGAGTCTCAAAATTGAACATATTATAGTGCAATTGTAATTGATTAAAAATAGCTCTAACCTTTTCTTCACTACTCAATCCGGCAAATCGCTGGGCCTCGTTCGCCGCATAGGCGCCCGGGTCGTATTGCATACTTGGCCTATCCCTATCAATTCTAGATTGATCCATGTTACTTGGAAATGAGGGTGTGGTTTGTTGAGAGTAGTTATTATCGGTATTTAAATCATACCAATACTTACAAGATAGTTCTATAGCATTTCTATAATGATCCTCCGCCGATCCGTTTAGCGTACCGAATCCTCTAACGGCTGCTTCGGCCAATGAAAGTTCAGTTTCGACCGCATGGAGCGTGGGATACCGTACATCAAAGTTATATTGTGGACGAACATTATACTCCGAAATCATGTTTTTGTCGGTACCAATAGTCCAACTAATATCATTATATTGGCTACAATGCTCCCTAAATGCTTTCAACAAAAATGCTTCCCTTTGCGATAAATCGGCCGCAGCTTCGTCGCTTAATGTAATCTTCTGCTCATTTCCAGGGGTACCAAAAGTTATCTCGGTTACACCAGGATCAGTCATTATAGGATGATTGATATAATATGCTCTCATCGCCTTACTAAAATAACTGTTCGGATCACTGCCATCGTCCCAAGTAGTTTCCGCACCCACATACCGTCCTAAAATATCCTTTGAGTAAATATAGGCTGTTCTAGGGTCGACGGTGCCATCCATAAGACCTGTTTCAGAATTGTCACCATCGAAGTAGAACAAGGTTTCTCCATTAACTACGACACTACTTTCCGTTGGCACACAGTGCATAACGTCTTCTAAAAATCGTTTAGGGGCCCTACACTCATCAGCTCGTTCCCGAAATGCCCTTGTTATACCCAATTCCACTTGCAAACGGTAAGGCTCAACGATTGCAATATCAGCCAAACCGGCTACATCAGTGTACTGATCGAACAACGGCTTACCGTCCAATTCCGACAATACCGAAGTGGTGAGACTAGGCATCACTTCGCTAACATTCATGGCCCAACGCAAACGTAGCGAGTTGATGTATTTTCGCCACTGCATCAAATTTCCGCCAAATATAACATCTTGCTGTTGAAAAGACCCTTGCTCAGCCGAAGACAAAACAACTCCCTCAAGATAGGTCTCAACCTCTTTCAATTCTTCAATAATGATAGGATATATCTCTTCTTGACCAAGATACTCCGCTTTTTCCCCGTCAAGGGCACCTGCCGACCCTGTTTGAAAATAAGGAACTTCGTCATACAAATCAGTTGCCCGCTGAAACGCATAGGCCTTCATGACGTGCAGCAACTTCATATAAAGCTCATCCATTATAGTACGGTCTTCCTCAGAAATTTTATTATATTCCTTTTGTGCCCACAGTACTTGTTTGACCCATGCACTATTCACATTATTGAATACGCCTCTATTGAAGGAATTGGAACCCCAATCATTTTCAACATCTTGAAGCGTATATGACAGGCCATAATCACTAACCGTATAATAAAGCTGAACCCCAGTTCCCATGATACGCGAACCACTTCTTAATTGATGATATGCCGAACCATAATCGCCCCGCAAGAAAAATCCTCGCGTAAGTTGCGATGTGAAATAACCTGCAATGATACTAATACCCGCGGCATCAGCCTGCTGCTTAGAAAATCCGTCTGGATCTTGGTACAACTCTTCCAATGTGTCTTGACAACCCACAGAACTTACCAAGACCAGGAGTGACAAGATCGATTTAAAAATTATATTTTTCATAATTCTATTTGTTTAATTATAGTTTTGCTTTTACCGACAATCCTACCGAGCGCTGAGCAGGAAGTGCAGTGGTTCCATATGATCCACTAGACCATCCTGTTCCGTTTGATGATTCGGGTATGGTATTGGGAGCTGCCTTATAAAGATAAGCCACGTTATTGGCAAATACAGAGAATTCTATATTGGTCAACCCTATTCTTTTAGAAAGATCAGGGAGTCTATAAGTCAATGAAATATTTCGTAGGGCAACATAATCACTCTTAAAAAGACGGTCTTGAGGAAAAAAGCCATTTGAAAAGTATGACTGGTAATAATAATCTTCAGCAGAAGCTACTTGATTATTTTGAGTACCATCAGAATATACACCGTTCAACAAGACTCCATCATTATAGGTCGGTCCAGCACCAGGATTGGCACCTGCCACTTTCTGTCCACCGTTATCTAAATAATAGGCAACACCTCCGTTTTCTGCATCCCTATATTGCAAGGTTTCATTTAAAACACCAGAAGCCATCATATAGGTTTCGGCTTCATGAATAAATGTAGCTCCAAAAGAGTAGTCTAAATTGACCACCAAACCAAAGTTTTTATAGTTGAAACTACTGAACGCACCACCGGTGACGTCGGGCAACAATTTACCCACTTTTCTATTGCTACTTGTTGAATAACTATAACGAGCCCCATCACCATCAACGATTCGTTGGCCATTATTGGGATCATTATCATCTGAAGGATTGATATAGTTCTGCCATCCCCTTTGCTGATAAATCACTCCATATTCACCACCAACTTCTGCCACGGCGTTCAAACCGTTTGTTCCCCATAATGACAAAGAAGTAAGTTCTCCATCAAGTCTTTCAACTTTGGTTTTACTAGCGGCAAAAGTCATATCGAAATTCCATTGGAAATCTTTCCCAAGGACAGGAATCGTCTTAAGAGCCAATTCCCAACCTGTATTGGCGACATCACCGGCATTCAACCTGATGTTGTTTACACCAAGACCTGGAGGTGCCGTTACTTTCATTATTTGATCGTAAGTGTTCGAATGATACAATGAGAAGTCAATACCCAACCTTCTTTTATCGAATAAATATGCTTCAAGACCTACTTCGTATTCACGCTTACGTTCTGGTTTTAAGTTCGGAACGAAATTGTCATCGATTGGAGGAAGGTCACCAGGAGGCGATAAAATAAAGCCACTTCCCGATGCCGAAACACCTAGGTTTACATTACTGAAGTATCGTGGTCCTGGGCGACCTACATCTGCCCATGAAGTTCTAAGCTTTAAAAATTGCACAACATCTGGCAAGTTAAAAGAGTTGGAAGCAATCCAAGCTACGCTGGCACCAGGGTAGAAATAACTGTTGTTCTGTGGAGGTAAGATCGAAGACCAATCTTGGCGGCCCTGAACCTCAACATACAATTGATCTCTCCAGTCGACTTGAAAAGAACCTAACAAACTGTACAGCATATCTTCTCCATTGTCGAATGTATATACAGGCTGAACACCTGATGGAAGATTCGAGAAGGAAAAGAAATTCGGAATAACCATTCCTCCGATAACGGAAGCACCTTTTCTTTCTGTAAAATTGTTTCTAATAGCTCCACCCACAAAACCGGATAAACCAAATTCTTTGATGCTGGTATCGAAGTTAAAAGTGGCTTGACCATAGGTCTTACGAATATTTCTAGTGTCATCTGTATAAACCGAGCCACTATTTGGGCCAATCAAACTAGGATCTTGTAGTTTCCCTTTGTAAGTATTGTGCTCTGTAGTATTATCCAATCCTCCTAAAACAGTGGCAGTAAAAACATCATTGAACGTCAAGTCAAGGGTTAACGATTGAATACTGTGAACCCGCTTAAAAATGGATTCATTCTGTGTCCAGTCCCATAATGTACCTATAACAGATTGCCTTCCTCCAGAAATAAAATTGCTCTGTAAATCAGGGTTCGAAAAGTAGTTATAACCATTATCGGTTACCATAGTGCTTCGTAACAAATCAACATCAATATCTCTAGAATATGCACCTAAAGATGATCTTGCCCCTTGGGCATCAAAAGATCCCGCATAAGCCGAATTTAGATTATTTGTCGTATAGTAGTTACCCACGTACCTTACTGATATAAAGTCATTCAACTTATAAGTAGAACTTAAACTAAAAGTATTCTTCTTGTACTCTGAATTTAAGAACACCGGCGTTAAGCGCATATTGGTATAAGAGAATCGCATAGATCCCTTGTCATTACCGCCACTTACGGCAACATTGGCAGTTTGTTGAATACCTGTTCTGAACAACTGATCATAAACTGTTTGTCTATTGGCTACCCATGGTTTTTTTGATCCGTCCCACCAATTCAAGTTTACGTTTGGATCGAATTTAGGTCCGAAAGCTGCACCTGCAACGTCCAATGCTCTTTGGTTATTATCATCAAGATAATAACCCTGAGCATCGGTTTGGGTGTTACTTGGGCTTCTACCTGTACCATATTGATCTTGAAACTCGGGCATGAAGGCACTTTTATCCATTGAAGTGGTAAATGAGGCAGAAACACCTAGCCCTTGGCCTTTTGTACCACTCTTGGTCGTAATCAATATTACGCCGTTCGCCCCTTCACTACCATATAGCACAGAAGCCTTCGCTCCTTTTAGAATCTCAAAGGATGCAATATCATCAGGGTTGATATCATTAATGCCGGTACCGTTGTCCCTACCGCTGCGCTCGTTATAGCTTATACTTGTATTCTCATCGTGAATAGGTACTCCATCGACTACAATCAAAGGTCTGGTCGTAGAATTTTCGTCAAACGAAACAGCGTTACGAATATTGATTTTCATACCTCCGGAAGGGCCAATTGCCGTGGAGGCCACAGAAACACCTGAAGCTGTACCGTACAATGATTGCAATGCATTAACAGGTGTACCACTTGCAAGAATTCGCTCGGTATCGACCTTAGCAACGGAATACCCCAGTGCTTTGGCATCTTTCTTAATCCCTAAGGCCGTTACAACCACTTCATCCAATTGACTAGCATCTTCTTCCAACACCATATTAATAGTGTCGCGGCTTCCAACAGCCAATTCCTTTGTTGTATAACCAAGAGAAGAAAATACCAAAGTAGCCGTATCGGATACCGTAATGACATAATTACCGTCAAAATCAGTCGATGCCCCATTAGAAGTACCTTTTTCCACGACGTTTACTCCGGGTAAAGGAACCCCATCTTCATCAGTCACAGTACCGGTAACTTGATTTTGAACGGTTTTGCCAACCTTGATATTACTATCTGGTATTGTTGAATTCTCTTTGACATCGCTCAGTACAATCTGGCGATTATCAAATACTTTATAATCTATTGAAGTATTTTGAAAAATTTCGCGTAAAACTATAGCTATACGTTTTTTGCTAACATTGATGGAGACCTTTCTATCAGGGTCCACCTCTTCATTATTATATAAGAACCTAAATTCTGTCTTTGCTTCAATTTCATTGAAGACCTCTTCTAGACTAACATTCTTTAAGTTGAGCGTAATTTTTGTGTTCTGTGAATACGTGTTGGCCTGAATCTTAAAAAGCGAAACAATTAAGAGTATTGTAGTTAGCTTCATTTTTAGACCAAAGTTAAAAAGGTTTGGGCGTTGCGTGCCTCTTTTCTTTTTTTTCATTTTTCGGTGTAGTTAATTTAGTTAATTAAAATCATAATTCACTCATCTCAAGAAGCCCCATGCCTTTGCGCGCATATTTCTCGGCTTCCCTAACACAAGATTTGTACTACTTTCATTTCATATCGTTTTGGATTTTAAGGTTATTATTCAATTTATGGTTATCCCATTTTGATTTTTGGTATAGGTAAAAGGATAATTTTTAGATATGTAGTTCAGCACTTGGTCAATACTTTCGATATTCAAATCAAAAGAGGCACTGAATACGGTTTCATTGAGCGCTTCATTGGTACTGGTTATCTCGACATCATAAAACCGTTCCAATTTTTTTATCATTGCCCCAAAAGTGGTTCTTCTGAACACTAATTTTCCTTCTATCCATCCTACATGTAAATCCAATTCCGTTTCGGTGACTATCGTGCTTTCCGTAAGCCTATCCCAAGAAGCCATGCGACCCGGAGTAACCAAATCACTATTATCAGAAGTGTCATCATATACCTTTACCAGACCGGAAACGACTACTGTATTTACTTGCGGGTCCTCTTCATAAGATGATATGTTGAATTTGGTGCCCAATACTTCTATGTTCAGTTTACCCGTATTGATCAAAAAAGGATGCTGTTTGTCCTTTGCCACATTGAAATAAGCCTCCCCATCCAAAAAAACTTCCCTCTTATGACCTTTCAAAAATTTTATAGGATACCTAAGTGACGTACCGGCATTCAAGTGTACCGATGTACCATCAGATAGTGAAATCAGGAATTTTTTCCCATAGGGTACTTTAAGAACATTATAGGCAAGTTTCTCTTCGGCCGACGCAGTTTTATAACTTATAGAATCTTTGTTTTGAACCCCGATTACTTCCCCTTTAGCATTCGTTATCTTGTTTCCTTTTTCAGGATCAATAACCTTGATGGTACCATCTTCAAGTTCTAACG
Organism: Kriegella aquimaris; assembly: GCF_900103215.1. Lineage (GTDB taxonomy): Bacteria > Bacteroidota > Bacteroidia > Flavobacteriales > Flavobacteriaceae > Kriegella > Kriegella aquimaris. The sequence continues at coordinate 237,338 of NZ_FNGV01000006.1, read as the reverse complement.
TAATGACATCCTCAGGAATTTGAACGTCAGCATTGGAATCAGCGGAAATCTGATAAAACAAATACCCCGATAATGCGACAAGACCAATAAAGACAGCCGCTAAACGCCCAAGAAACCTAAGTGTTAAAACCTTTGGCTTTTTCACCGACAACGACTCAAGCTTTTTCCACTGCTCAGCTCTGTCATTGTTTAAATCGCTTCTAGTCTTCTGATATGTTTTTAAGGCAGTTTTATCATTAAGTTGTGAAAGGATATGATTCTTATCCTCATCAGAAAAGATTTCCTTCAGAGGAGCCTCATCGACCTGTTCCCCGCTAAGAACTTTTGCCGCAATCGATTTGGCCATTACTATCACTTTTCTTAAATAACCCATATGCTTCAATTAGATGGAATATGCAGTTACATTCCCCTCATTTTTTAATAAGACGAGAGAAACGTTAAACAGGGTGAAAAAAAATTGTGATTTTTTTAACTTATGTCAAAAATATGGAGAGAAAAAGAAAGTAATCCTTTTTTAAAACTGCTCTTAGCTTTTTATAGGCTATGCGTTTTTGCGTTTTAACAGTGTTCACAGAAATATCAAGTTCTTCGGCAATTTGTTGATTTGACAAACCTAAAACACTTAATTTAGTAACCTCCCTTGACTTCATAGGTAATTTCTCCAAGGCGGCCGCAATTATTTCATAGGTTTCCGACAGCATCACTTCCCTTAAGAAAAAAGAATTGGATTCCACTTTTTTCAGCTGTTCTATTTTGACATCCGATTTCACCTTGAAATGTTTACTCTTCAAATAATCTAGGGATTTGTTTTTAACAGAAGCGTATAGATACGATTTGACCACCACTTCGTCATTGAATTCAATTCTTTTATTCCACACCTGAACAAAAACCTCTTGTACGACATCTTTAGAAATCTCGATATCGTTCAAAAATTTGTTTGCAAATAGGCAAAGTGGCGTAAATAAGGTATTGAACAGCAGGTTGAAATCGCCAGAACTAATCTTATATTTTTTTGAGAGAGCCATTCATCGCACAATTATTACTACGAACATTTAAGGCATGGAATATACCACTTTTGCAGCTGAAAAGGGTTAGGTATATTTCTTACATTAATCGAAAACTACAATAGCAAGCAAACCGCACACCACAAAGCTTTCCAAGGCAAACAGCCAGTATGTTATTCTATTATTTAAGTTCTGGGCAAATATCAATTTCTGCCGAATTACTAAAATACGGGCTTTAACCGTGAAATATGAAATGATTTAAAAGTTTGAAAATGACCAGGGAATCAGGGATAGAAAGTTGACAGCATCTCAAATTCCTTATTATGCAACTAATAGTAGCCGGATTTAAGATTATCCGTGGATTTCAGACCCTAGAACGTCTAAAATATTAGCACGACAGTGTACTACAATAAGAAAAGATTTTACAAGAAATTAGGGAATACTTTTTGGCTACCAAAAAACATCTTGGTATGGTGACGGCCTGCAATAAGCCAAGGAAAACCATGCTATAACGTTAGGCTTTACGCACTAAACGATTTCAGCACTCAGTCCGGCTTGTAGCAATCCACTACATTGTGGTTCCAAATCATTGTACTCTCCTGTTTTGACAGTGCATTTGCCGTTGTAATGAACTATCAAAGCGCATTGTTCGGCTTGCTCAGGAGTGTGATCGCAAACAGCGATTAATGTTTCAATAACATGATCAAAAGTGTTGACCTCGTCGTTGAAAAGTACAATTTCATTCTGTTTCACTACTTTTTCCTCTAAAAGCAGCTCTTCCGATATTTTTTCTTTGGTGCTCATAGTGATAACATTTATACATTCATTTCTACCAGTATAACACTCCCTAAAATACATATTTTACGGCAACCCAATTATTTTTTTCGATGTTTTTTTCAAATTCTAGGTTTAACTCCCTACATTTTGCAGAAATCGTAGGAATGTCTTCGGAATAAAACCCACTTAGAAATAGCTGTCCATCTTTTTTTAGTGATTCGGCATATCGCGGGATATCTTCCAACAATATATTTCGATTAATATTGGCCAAAATAATATCGTATTTCATCGATCCCAACAGACTACTATCCCCCTCTTTCACATTGATATGGTCACAGTTGTTCCGTTGCACGTTTTCTTTGGCGTTCACATAACACCAATTATCAATATCGATGGCATCAACATGAGAAGCGCCTTTCATTGCGGCCAAGATAGCCAGTACGCCAGTTCCCGAACCCATATCCAACACCGATTTACCGTCAAAATCGTGGTCCAAAATAAACTGTAACATCATATGGGTAGTTTCGTGGTGCCCAGTTCCAAAACTCATCTTTGGTTCAATGACGATATCGTATTTTGTCGTTGGTTTTGCATGAAAAGGAGCACGGACCATACATTGGTCACCTACTTGAATAGGATCGAAATTCTGCTCCCAAGTCGCATTCCAATTTTCTTGTTCGATTTCTTTTAAAGAGAAATCAATTTTAAAATTCTTATTATCAAAAATCTGGATGCCTTTAAGAATAGTGTCGTTCCAATCCGTTTTTTGAATGTACGCCAAAATCCCTTCCTCATTCTCGACAAAACTTTCAAAACCGGCCTCTCCCAATTCGGCAATTAAAATATCGGAAGCAGGTTGTTGAGGCTCAATCTTAAAATTATATTCTACATAAATGGTATTTGACATGCGCTACTTCATAATATGAATGAAAAATAGGAGGTTCTCATTTCTTCGAAGTAAAAACCTCCTAAAAAGACGTTTTAGCTCTAAATGGCACTTATAATTGCCACAAAGTCATCAGCTTTTAATGACGCCCCACCAATGAGTCCCCCATCAACATCAGGTTTTGAGAAAATTTCTTCTGCATTGGCCGGTTTAACGCTTCCTCCGTAAAGAATAGAAACATTATTGGCTATAGTTGCATCATAAGCTTCCGTAATTGTTTTTCGAATAAAGGCGTGCATTTCTTGGGCTTGCTCGGGAGATGCAGTTTCACCTGTACCAATTGCCCAAACAGGCTCATAAGCCAATATAATTTTCGACCATACACTAGCATCCAAAGAAAATAGTGCATTCTTCAGTTGGCTTTCAACAAGGTTAAAATGGTTGCCAGATTTTCTATCTTCCAATTCTTCCCCAAAGCAAAACATGACACGCATGCCCTTGCCCAATGCCGTAACCACTTTTTTAGCCAAAATCTCATCGGTTTCTCCAAAATAAGCTCTTCTTTCTGAATGACCTATAATGACAGTCTCGACCCCCACACTCAATAACATATCTGCAGAAATTTCACCGGTATAGGCTCCGTTTTCTGCGAAATGGACGTTCTGTGCAATAACCTCAATAGTCGAAGTTTCCAACGTACGTACGGCCTTGGCCAAATTAACAAAAGTAGGTGCCACCATGACTTCGGCTTTTGTATCGGGCAGTTTTGCTGAAAGTTCGGTAAGCAAGGCTTCCGTCTCTTTCATATTTTTGTTCATTTTCCAATTTCCTGCAACAATTTTACTTCTCATTTTCGATGTGTTTAGTTTCTAAAATTCTATACTCTTTGATTTCATCCAATGCATCAGCTTTAAAATCCGATTAATTGAATTCCAAATCTCCTAAATCGTTATAATGTACTTTTTGCTTGATAGTTCCTTTTTCCAACACCAAAACTCCCGGGTTCGAACGAACTATAGTCTTCAATGTAGTTTCATCAGTAAAATAAAACTCAAAATTCAAATCGTAGGTCTGACGTAATTGTTGGGTCTGTTCATCATTGGATGCCGACATACCAATTACTTTATATCCCTTCTTTACCGCACTATCGGTAATTTGCTTTATTTGTTCAAAAACGGGCATATGGCTCTTTCGCAAATCGTAAGCCACCACCATGATTAATTTCGGTTTTTGAAGTAAGGTCGCTGCAAAGTCTTCACCTTCTTGTTCTATGGTAAAATCATGTATGGGCGGTTCATAACCTTTTTGTATTTCAGTCGTCTCGACATCGATAAATTCACCATCGACCGTCGGATAATCGCCTTGGGTAACAAAAACCTTTTCCTCGCCATCGACCTTAAATTTCCATGCATATTCAAATATAGCTTTGGGCGCACCTTCGGGGACTCCCATACCCTGCTCGATATTTGCACCGATTTTATACGGTCTAAAGTCAATTACCGGCAAATGATTTAGCACGTAATTGGCATAGATTCCGCATAACACCAATGCGATTACAGTAACGATTCTTTTGGTATTCGGGCCAAAAACCGACTTAATATGCTTACTGCCTACAAATAAAACAACAATCAATACCAGAAGTACAATATCTTTTGTGAACGATTCCCATGGAGTCAATTTGATAGCATCTCCAAAGCAACCACAGTCGGTCACCTTATTGAAATAGGCCGAATAAAATGTCAGGAAGGTAAAAAACACAATCATTAGCAATAAGCTCCACACTGTAAACTTCACCCGAAAGCCAGTCAAGAGCATTACGCCCAACATCACCTCGAAAATGACAACAAAAATAGAAATAGTCAATGCATACGGCTCAAAAAACGGAAGATCTAAAACGCCGGCACTGAAATATTCTTGCAGTTTGAATGAGAAACCAACAGGGTCATTGAGTTTTATGAACCCGCTAATAATAAAAAGAACTCCAACTATTATACGTGATAAACCGACTATATATTTCATGTTTTCTTTAAGTGAATATTATGCTATCCGACACACTGATTATTAGATTAACATTAAGAATTGCAGTGTAAATTATATGCTAGGGTCATACCGTGCTTTAATGAAAGTTTACCCCTTTTCAGATTGGTGCTCATCCATATGGATAAGTGCAAAAATGGCATAATTTATCATATCCTGATAATTGGCATCGATTCCCTCACTGACCAAAGTTTTCCCTTTGTTATCTTCTATCTGTTTAACGCGCAACAATTTCTGCAAAATCAAGTCGGTCAAAGAACTTATGCGCATATCACGCCAAGCCTCTCCATAATCATGGTTCTTTTTCTCCATAAGTGATTTTGTTTCCGAAATATGCTTATCATAAAGTGCTACGGCTTTTTCCTCGGAAAGATCAGGTTCAGAGGCGATGCCCATTTCCAATTGAATGAGGGCCATTATCGCATAATTAATGATACCGATAAATTCAGAACGTTCTCCCTCATCTACTTTACGAACTTCGTTTTCTTGCAAACTTCGTATACGTTGAGCTTTGATATATATCTGATCGGTCAGGGAAGGAAGCCTTAAAATTCGCCAAGCGCTGCCATAATCCTTCATTTTTTTTTGAAACAGATTCCGGCAAATAGCTACTACCGCATCGTATTGTTCAGAAGTTTGCTGCATCTATTTTTTTTACTACCACTTAAATGGTAAATTTCGCTTAAAATTTCAATTCGCCAAAGTTCGCGTTTTAAACTCGGTTTATCAAGCCCAATTCCTCCAACTTTATCAAATTATGACTATCAATTGCAAAGGAAATTTAATTGATCTGAGCCAACCCAAGGTCATGGGTATTCTCAATATAACCCCTGATTCTTTTTATGACGGTGGAAAGTACACCAAAGAAAAGAATATTTTACTGCAGGTGGAAAGTATGCTACATGAAGGGGCCACCTTCATCGATGTGGGCGCATATAGTTCGCGGCCGGGGGCAACGGAAATATCGGAAGAAGCCGAAACAAAAAGAATAGTTCCGGTGATAGAAGCGCTACAGAAAGAATTTCCTGAAAGCCTACTATCCATTGACACTTTTCGTAGTAATGTTGCCAAGGAATGTTTGCAGGTAGGTGCGGCAATGATTAATGATATTTCCGCAGGAATGCTAGACGAAAACATGTTTGACACTATTGCGGCCTATCAAGTACCCTATATTATGATGCACATGCGGGGCAATCCCAAAAACATGCAACAGCAGACCAATTATGAAAATTTACTTACAGAGATACTTCAATTCTTTTCTGAACGCATCGTTTTGGCAAGAGCTAAGCAAATTAATGACCTGATGGTTGACCCGGGTTTTGGGTTCGCCAAAAATATAGCACAAAATTACGAGTTGCTTCGACAGTTGCACTTGTTTCAAACCTTTGAACTTCCCATCTTGGCCGGTCTAAGCAGAAAATCAATGATCTATAAAATTTTAGGCGGTAGTGCCGAAAACGCGCTCAATGGAACTACCGCACTGAATATGGTAGCCCTGCAAAAAGGAGCTTCCATTTTAAGGGTGCACGATGTAAAAGAGGCTGTAGAATGTATTAAATTGGCAAAAGCACTTGCTTCATAAAAGGTTTGAATTTTTGTTCATCTATTTTTCATAATTTTACAAAAACGGTACTAATTGGATTTTTTGAATTTTATCGACTTCGAGATTACCGATGTCCTCGACATCATTTTAGTCGCAGTACTTCTCTACTACATCTATAAATTGGTCCGCGGCTCCGTTGCGATCAATATCTTTTTGGGCATTGTTATCGTTTGGGGCTTTTGGAAACTCACCGAACTCTTGGGTATGGAAATGATCAGCAGTATGGTCGGGGCATTTATGCAAGTGGGCCTTATTGCATTGATTATTGTATTTCAACAAGAGATCCGGAAGTTTTTATTGATGATCGGGTCTACCAATTTCGCCAACAAGCGCAATTTTCTCAAACACTTTAAATTTTTACGGCAAGAAGGATTGACGACCTCTACAAATATTGATGAAATTGTAAATGCATGCCAAAAACTGAGTGAGACCAAAACGGGTGCCATTTTGGTTATCGAGCGTAATAATTCTTTGGATTTTATAAAATCTACTGGGGATAAAATGAACATTGAAATCAACCAGCCCATTATAGAAAGTATATTCTATAAAAACAGTACGCTACATGATGGTGCAGCGGTAATCGTAAATAATTACATCGTTGCAACAAGGGTTATCCTTCCCGTCTCCAACGAACGTAAGATTCCTTTAAAATATGGATTGCGACATCGCGCGGCACTAGGTATTTCAGAAAAGACAGATGCATTATCGTTAGTGGTAAGCGAAGAAACAGGGGGCATATCTTATATAAAGAATGGAGGTTTTGCCCATTTCAAAGATTTAGAGGAACTCAAAACCATGTTGGAGGAGGATTTGATTTAATTAGGCCACCTCTTCGGCCATAAACTGGGCCTCATAAAGTCCGCTGTAATAACCATCCTGTTTCAAAAGTTGTTTGTGGGTACCCGTTTCGACAATCTTACCGGCATCCATAACCAAAATTTTGTCCGCTTTCTTAACTGTTGCCAAACGGTGCGCTATAACGATACTGGTTCTACCTTCAGTAATTTTATCGGTAGCCCGCTGTATCAGTTGTTCAGAATAGGTGTCGACCGAAGATGTTGCTTCATCCAATACCAAAATACTCGGATTGCTGGCATACGCCCGTAAAAATGCTATAAGCTGGCGTTGACCACTTGAAAGCATAGTGCCCCGCTCTTTAACATTGTATTGATACCCGCCCGGTAAACTGCTTATAAATTCATGCACCCCGATCTCTTTGGCCGCCCGCTCAATATCATCAACACTTACGGAAGGATCTTTTAATGAAATATTGTTGGCTATGGTATCGGCAAAAAGGAAAACATCTTGCAAAACTACGGCGATATGCCCTCTTAAGGAAGCCAATTTGTAATCTTTGATATCAATTCCATCGACGGAAATGCTTCCGGAATTGATTTCATAAAACCGGTTGAGCAGATTAATAATGGTAGATTTTCCGGCACCGGTAGCTCCAACAATGGCCACGGTTTCTCCGGCTTTCACTTCAAAGGAAATTCCGTGTAGCACTTCTTCATCTTCCAAATACCCAAAATGTACATCCGAAAATTTAATATCTCCTTTAACTGTATCCTTCACTTCTGTACCCAAATCTTCAATATTGCTTTCGGTATCCAATATCTTAAAAACCCGATTTGCGGCCACCATACCCATTTGCAACGTATTGAATTTATCGGCGATTTGACGGAGCGGTCGAAATAGAATCTCAATAAATAAAATAAATGCGAATATCGTTCCTGCAATGTTATCACCAATATTCGTCACGTTTTGAAGACCACCGTACCAAACCACCAAACCAACTGCAACCGAGGAAACAATTTCTGCTATAGGAAAGAAAATGGAATTGTACCATACCGTTTTAAGCCAGGCATTTTGATGCTTTTCATTGATTTCACGAAATTTTTCGGCCTCAATTTTTTCCCGCGTAAACAACTGCACGATTTTCATACCCGTAATACGCTCTTGAACAAAAGAGTTTAAATTAGAGACTTGGGCACGTACTTCTATAAAGGCTACTTTCATCGCTTGCTGAAACAAACGGGTAGCATACAAGATAACCGGAAGTATGGCGAAAACGATAAGCGATAACTTCCAATTCATGTACAACATCATTGCGGCAGCAGCAAGCATTTTTAATAGATCGGCAAAAATGACAAAAAAGCCTTGGCTGAAAATTTCCCCGATACGCTGCATATCAGCTACCGCCCGTGTAACCAAAACCCCTAAGGAAGAATTATCAAAATACTTCATACGAAACCCAAGCATGTGCTTAAAAAGGTCGATACGAACGTCTTTGATTACAGATTCCCCGAGCCAATTCGCGTAGTAATTGAACAACAATTGGCTTATGACCTGCCCTAATAACACGACCAACATAAGCAAGGTAAGTGACAGTAATTTTTCGGAATCGGATTTGATGATCGCATCATCAACTATATTCTGCAAAATATAAGGACTCATTACTGCAAAACCTGATGAAACAATGGCCGCTACGGCCACTAAAATAAAAGTAAACTTGTAAGGCCGGGTATGCGCCATTACCCGTTTGAAGAGTCGAGTATCAAAAGCTTTCCCCGTGTCTGTGCTCATACTTATTTATTATTAAAATCGACCAACTTTCGACCAAATCTAAATTTTATATCGTGATTTAGAAGGCTAGAGTTAATTAATTTTGGTACTATTTAAAATGGTTTCTGGATACAAAACTTTCGTCAAATATAACCCTTTTGCAGGGACTGAAGGTCCTGCATTTCTTCGGTCACCGCTTTTTATGATGGCCTTAACATCTTCAATACTATTCTTCCCTGTGCCCACATCCAGTAGCGTGCCCACAATGGCCCTGACCATATTTCTTAAAAAGCGATCCGCTACAATGGTAAACACCAAAACCCCCTTCTGGTCGACCCATTCCGCCCTTTTTATAGCACACAAATAGGTATTAACATCAGTGTTCGATTTTGAAAAACATTCAAAATCTTCATATTCCAAAAGTTGCGCAGCCGCTTCGTTCATTTTTTTCACATCTAGCGGATGCTTTACATAATGCGCTGCTTCTGCATAAAACGGATTTTTCTTTTGTAAGACCCAATACTCATAGGCACGTTCAATGGCATCAAAACGGGCATGGGAACCAGCTTCGACTTCAAATATAGAGTGTACGGCAATGTCATCTGGCAGAAAAGCATTCAATCGGTATACGAGACCATTCGTGTCATCGACCGAATCATAATCGAAGTGCGCGAACATTTGCTTTGCATGAACCCCCGCATCGGTGCGCCCTGCGCCAACTAGCGCAATAGTTTGCCGAAGAAGCTTTGAAAGCGCGTCTTCCAAAACTTGTTGCACACTTATGGCATTGGGTTGGTTCTGCCAGCCGTGGTATTGTTTCCCGACGTATGAAAACTCTATAAAATATCTCAACGTGATTCTTTAGCTTTGTGCGTGCAAAGATAATAGTTAGGAGTTAGGAGTACCAAGATACTTCCCATAAACTCCGAGCGGCCGACGATGAATTCTAATATATGACAAAAATTCTACTGCTTTCCGATACCCATAGCCATATCGATGATGCTATTCTAAAATATGCCAAACAGGCCGATGAAATATGGCATGCCGGCGACATCGGAAATCTTGCGGTAACCGATACCCTGGCGAAAATCAAACCGGTTAGAGGCGTACATGGCAATATCGATGACCATATAATTCAAAAAGAATTTCCGTTGAATGCCCGATTCTTATGTGAAAAAGTGGCCGTTTACATGACACACATCGGTGGTTACCCTCCTAAATACAATGCCAGAACACGAGCAGAAATACTTGAGAACCCCCCAAAGCTATTTATAAGTGGCCATTCCCATATTTTAAAAGTCATGTGGGACAAAAAACTTGGAGTCTTGCATATGAACCCCGGAGCGTGCGGCAAACACGGTTTTCACCAAGTACGCACCATGTTGCGATTTGTCATCAATGGTGCCGATATTAAAGATTTGGAAGTCATTGAATTGGGAAAGCGATAAGATTGTTTATTTTTAGGGAATAAATTAAGAAATACTACGAAACACTTAAATTTAAAGGAAGCACAACGCTCCAATTAAAACCTTAAAGAATGAAAAAAACACCATTTTATTTTGCAATGCTTTTATGCCTATTACTTACCACTCCGGGCCGAGCGGAAGTAAAATTGCCCGCCATTGTTTCCTCCGATATGGTTTTGCAACGCAATACGACCGTAACACTTTGGGGGTGGGCCGATGCGGGTGAGAAAATAACCATCAGTGCGTCATGGCTCGACACCCCTTTACAGATAAAGACCGATAAGGCGGGGAATTGGAAAACCGAGATAAAGACCACCAACGACAAAAACGCTCAAACGATAAAAATAACAGGGGATGGTTCGAATATTTTACTGGAAAACATTCTTTTTGGAGAGGTCTGGCTTTGTTCAGGACAATCAAATATGCAACAACCGCTGAACGGCTATACCGGCCAACCTACTTTTGGAGCGCTAGAAGCAATTTCCTCATCTAAAAATCCGAATTTACGTCTATTTACAGTAGATCGTATCGGTTCTAAAACCCCCTTAAAAGATATAGAAAAATTTACCGGATGGCAAGCGGCAAGTCCTGAGACAGTCAAAGATTTTAGTGCTATAGCTTATTTTTATGGACAACGATTACAAGAAATTTTAGACGTTCCGGTGGGCATGATTCACACCTCATGGGGAGGAAGCAGTGTACAGGCCTGGCTAAGTAAAGAAGCCATGGAAAATTATCAAAAAGTGGACCTTGATGGCGTTGACATCACAAAAGGCACCAATCATATCCCTACGGCACTATACAATTCGATGATCCATCCGTTGATTCCATACACCATAAAAGGCGCATTGTGGTATCAAGGGGAATCAAACCGGGGAGAACCGGAAAACTACAAAAACCTATTCCCAGCCATGGTAAAAGATTGGCGAACACGATGGGGCATTGGCGATTTTCCGTTCTATTATGTACAGATAGCACCTTATATGTATGGTGACAATGAAGTGTTCGCAACATCTGACAACTCTGCATTTATTCGCGAGACACAATTACAATGTTTAGACCTTATTCCGAATTCGGGTATGGCCGTCACCATGGATATAGGCGATGACTATTGTATTCATCCTCCAAAAAAGAAAGAAGTGGCCGACCGTTTGCTTTTCAATGCACTGAATGAGACATACGGTTTCAAGACCATAGATTATGCCGGGCCGACCTTTGCTTCTTTGGAGGCCCAAGAAGGAGGTCTTCTTTTAAAATTTGACAACGCTGAAACGGGTCTTTTCGCCCACGACGAGCTACAAGGCTTCGAGATTGCAGGAGAAGACAAAGTCTTTTACCCTGCCGAAGCAACCATCATAGACCGTAAAGATGTATTAGTGAAGAGCGTCAAAGTACCAAACCCTGCCGCTGTAAGATATGCATGGCGCAACTGGGTCGTAGGTACGCTTTTTGACACCAACCTATTACCGGCATCTTCATTTAGAACTGACGATTGGAACGATGCTACAAAAGCTGCGGAATAAAAGTCTATTCGCAATAAGTAACTTTCTGAAAATTAAAAACCCCGATGCTTCCATCGGGGTTTACACGCACTAATACTTACTAAGATGTTAGGTTTAACGCAGACGATCAACAGATTTCACGAGATCTTCATCCTTCTTGATAGCCCTGTTGGCCAGGACCAAAAAAACGATAGAAAATACAGGAATCAACATCCCAATACCCTTCTCTGAGACCGAGGTCTCTCCGGATAAGTTTAGCGACCGATAAACGAAAAATCCTAGTAAAAAAAGATTCAATATCATATTCAATCTGTTTAATACAAATTGATTTTTTCGATTTTTAAAAAGTAAAATGGCAATCATGGCCAATACGGCAGAAACGTAAAATAGTCCCGATACCATGATTTCATTGTCAGCATAAATTTCGTTACCATTCGCATCTGACCACAAATTCACCCAGAACGGTAACACTCCGGTCAAGAGGATAACTACGAAGAGGAAAATAGTCTGTATACGCTGGATCATTATAATTTTACCTTTATAGATGCAAAAATACATGTCTTTTCAAAAAATATCGACTAATTGATCAAAATAATTCGTATTATTGTACCGTTATTAGTTATAGCCCTTACCAAACGGGAAATCTTTCCCATGTAATACCCAGATAACAATACACTTCTTACTATTATCTAAAGACGTATAATTTATACCATACTTAATGTTTGAGATTTCAGATTTAAAAGCAAAAAAGCTGCCTGAGCTTCAGGAAATTGCAAAGGGACTTAACGTTCCAAAATTCAAGACTTTAAAAAAACTGGATCTAGTATATCAAATTCTAGACCTACAAGCTTCGAATCCTAAGGCCGCCGCCGCAGTGGTTACCGAAATAACGGAGGAAAAACCTACCGAAGAAAAGCCAAGAAGAGCTCCAGCTGCAAAGGCGAAACCCACTATCAAAAGAGAGCCCGCAGCAAAAAGGGAACCTTCTGAAAAGAGGGAGCCGGCTGAAAAAAGAGAACCGAAACCTAAAAGAGAGCGCTTAGCAAAAAGAGAAGCGCCCAACAATACAGACAAGGCCCCGGAAAATGAGCCTGAAAACAAAAAACCTCAGCCTCGGGCGAGCACAAATACCAATCATCCGAAAAAGGACCATCAAAGCGCGCCCACGCCCCACAAGGGTCCAAGCAATAAAAAAGCTAGCCATCATCAAAAAAATGGTCAAGACAAGCGTACAAGCAACTTTGATAAAGATTTAAAGAACAGATACAAAGAGCCCGAGTTCGAGTTCGACAGTATCATTGAAAGTGAAGGCGTATTAGACATTATGCAAGATGGTTACGGCTTCTTGCGTTCGTCAGACTACAACTACTTGTCTTCTCCCGATGATATTTATGTATCACAATCTCAGATTCGTCTTTTCGGCTTAAAAACGGGGGATACCGTTCTGGGCAATGTACGCCCTCCAAAAGAAGGAGAAAAATATTTTCCTTTGATCAAGGTGAATAAAATAAACGGAATCGATCCACAAGTAGTTCGCGACAGAGTATCGTTTGAACACTTGACCCCTTTGTTCCCTGAAGAAAAATTCAATCTAGCAGATCGTCAGAGTAATATCTCTACGCGAATTATCGATTTGTTCTCTCCTATAGGTAAAGGACAACGTGGTATGATCGTATCGCAACCCAAAACGGGTAAGACTATGCTTTTAAAGGCCATAGCGAACGCTATTGCCGCTAACCACCCAGAGGTTTATCAGATTATTTTATTGATCGATGAACGCCCTGAGGAAGTTACAGACATGCAACGTAATGTTCAAGGCGAAGTAGTAGCCTCTACATTCGACAAAGAAGCAACAGAACATGTGCGCGTAGCCAATATTGTTTTGGAAAAAGCAAAACGTTTGGTGGAATGCGGACACGATGTAGTTATTCTTTTAGATTCTATAACGCGTTTGGCAAGAGCCTACAACACAGTACAACCGGCTTCGGGTAAAGTATTGAGTGGTGGTGTTGACGCCAATGCGCTACACAAACCAAAACGTTTCTTTGGAGCTGCGCGTAACATTGAAAATGGCGGATCGTTATCGATTATTGCAACAGCACTTACCGAAACGGGCTCTAAAATGGACGAAGTTATTTTTGAAGAATTCAAAGGTACCGGCAACATGGAACTACAACTCGATCGTAAAATTAGCAATAGAAGAATATTCCCGGCCATCGACCTTACCTCTTCCAGTACACGTCGTGATGATCTTCTGTTGGATGAAAACACCATTCATCGCATGTGGGTCTTACGAAAATATCTTGCCGATATGAACCCTGTGGAAGCAATGGAATTTATAGAACAACGCATCAAGCAAACTAAAAACAACGAAGAGTTCTTGATGACCATGAACCAATAGTATTCACATACTTATACATTAGAAATCCCGATAACTTCAAAAGTTATCGGGATTTTTTTATCCATGAAATTTGCCATCCTTTTATCGAACATTCACATTTTTGATTACAGGAATTTCACATTCAATTTAAAATTATTAGGAACCCAAAGTACAACGCCCATATTTTCAAAATTCAGAAATGTTAAGATTATAACTTGAATTCTTCGTTCAAATGTTAAAAAATCGGCAATTTCAAATATATTTGTAGGCAAACGCATACAATTCCCCCTTTTTGCGGCAAACAACCAAATAAAATCATTCTAATACTAAATTTACCAATTACATGAAAAATGCAAAAAATGGGTTACTGAAATTATTATCGCTTTCAGTTCTTTTCTTAAGTCTTACCAGTTCTAAATGTGAGGATGATGCCGTCGTAGCAGATCCAAGAACCAGTGCAGAACCACCGAAGCAGATAGTTACCATAGAACATGCAAAAGAAATGTACGATTCATATGGGAAGCATAGAGTTCCCCTTATTCAAGCCTATGAAGACAAAGGCAGGAACGCCAATCAGACGGAAGAGCAGGGCGATGAAGCTGCCAAATTCGATGTCGCTCGCTATGTCTATTACGATTATGATACCATAAAACAATATTTAGCGTACATAGAGAAAGAAGCAGAGGCTGCAGATGTAAAAATATCACAACTGCGTTTTTATTTTTCAAATTACCCAGACAAGGATAAATTTCCCGATGGGAAAGCTGTGGTGCATCCCAAACAAAATTCCGTTATGATTTCCCCTACCACTTTAAAAGGGGAACGCGATTATATTTTTTATACTGCTGATGGAGAAGGTGGCAAGCGAAAAGCAGTACTTTTATCCGATAATTTCGACAAATACCCCGGGCAAGAAACAGGATACACCGAAGGCCCCGTTCAACGGAATGAAGCATCGGTTTTACCCAATCTGTCCACTGTACCCTCAACCGCTGCGCCCGTTTTCTTTGGCTTTAAAAGCTTGACAATGAATGAAGGAAATTCGGCACCGCCACCACACTAAGAAACAATTCCGCATGTAGTATAACAAATCCCCTCACTGCAGATGTATCTCAGTCTATTGGACTTAATCTTAGAAAATTCATTCATACCTTTTTATGGCATAACGCTGATATTATCGATTAGTAGGTATTCAAAGTACTACGATACTCCTTTAAAGTATCTTCCCATTATTGTCCTGTATACCTTTTTGAACGAAATTTTGGGGTATTTTGTATTGAATTATGAGGAGTACGCTCTAATTTTTGATGACGCCTATGACTCGTACACCGTAGTGATTTATAATATTTATAATGTTTTTTTCTATTGCTATTTCTTTTACTTATTCTGGAGTTATATAGAGAGCAAAAAGCACCGTGATATAATTCTTATCGGAGGTATTGTTTTTCTAATTGTCGCAGCAATCAATCCCTTTTTTCAGAATATTTTAATCGAAAATCAAGTTCTCACCTACGTTGTGGGCGGGTTGATATTAATACTCAGTGTATTATTTTACTTGATACAGGCCCGATCAGAGAAGAATAATTTGAAATTGAGAAACAATATCCTGGGTTGGCTAAGTGCGGGTCTGTTAATTTTTTACTCCGGTTATATTCCAATTAAGATATACCGCTATATAAATAGTCTGAATGGCGTGGGGGAGGCATCTTATGTAAGAAGAATACAATTATCATTGATCGCCGCCATGTACCTTTGTTTCATTATAGGGCTTTTACGAATGAAAAGGAGATTGCCACCCAGCGTAAAACAACGTGAACAAATGGAACTTAGCTAAATGGGGCTGCCGGAAACTTTTGTATTTTACGGCCCAACTTGACAAGTTTTACGCTTATCGATTCTTATAAGACAATTGACAAGACAAAATTTTATAGACTTTGTGGTCAATCTGTAAAACTTTCAATCAAACAAAAAAACGCCCTGACGGTCTGCCAGGGCGTTTTTGTACAAGTAGAAAATCTAAAATTATAGACCCGCTACGTGTTTCGTCAATTTACCTTTAAGGTTTCCTGCTTTATTCGCATGAATAATATTGCGTTTTGCAAGTTTATCGATCATACCGATAACCTCTGGCAACAATTTTTCGGCATCTTCCTTCTTTTCCTCCGCGCGTAATTTACGAATTGCGTTACGGGTGGTTTTATGCTGATAACGGTTGCGAAGACGTACGGCTTCGTTTCTTCTAATTCTCTTTAATGCCGATTTGTGATTTGCCATCTTTCTTTTGTTATTCTACTTATTATATATTTTCCGAGCTCTATTGCTCTTGAATTTGGTAGCCCGTAGGGGAATCGAACCCCTGTTACCAGGATGAAAACCTGGCGTCCTAACCCCTAGACGAACGGGCCATTAAAACAGTTTACTAAAATTAAAAACTCAATTTTAATCTTCACGGGCAACTATTCATTGCTCCTCAGTAGCCCGTAGGGGAATCGAACCCCTGTTACCAGGATGAAAACCTGGCGTCCTAACCCCTAGACGAACGGGCCATTAAAACTTACAAGTGAAATTTCAAAAATTATTCGCTGTGTGTTTAGACACATTTACAAAGTTTGATCTTACAACTTAGTTTAATTGCGGATGCAAAAATACAATTATTTTTTACTATCGCAACTCCTTCATATTATTTTTTCTGATCATTAATATGCCTTTGCAAATAATACTCTCTTAGAAGATGGTTTGCCCGTGATTATACAAGCCCCCACTTCGGTCTTAGCATCAATAGGAATACACCTGATAGTCGCCTTGGTTTCTTCTTTTATTCGCTCTTCAGTTTCAACGGTACCGTCCCAATGCGCCGAAATAAAACCTCCTTTGTGCTCGAGTACTTCTTTGAACTCCTCATAATTTTCTACTTCGGTAATTCGATCTTTCCTAAAATCAAAAGCTTTTTGGTATATATTTCTTTGTATATCCTCCAATAAAAACTCAATTTTCGGGACTACCTCATCCATAGGTACGATTTCTTTTTCCAAAGTATCCCTTCGCGCTACTTCATAGGTTCCGTTTTCCATATCTCGCTTACCAATAGCCAAGCGTACGGGAACTCCCTTGAGTTCATACTCGTTAAATTTGAAACCTGGTTTGTGGGTATCTCTTTTATCAAACTTGACCGATATTCCCTTTGCCCTTAATTCTTTCACTAAAGGTTCTACTTTTTCCGAAATATCATCCAACTGATCCAATCCCTTATAAATAGGAACAATAACTACCTGAATTGGAGCTAGTTTTGGCGGCAACACTAACCCGTTGTCATCGCTATGGGTCATAATCAAGGCCCCAACGAGTCGCGTCGAAACGCCCCAAGAAGTAGCCCATACATAATCTTGTTTTCCTTCTTTGTTCGCAAATTTCACATCAAATGCTTTTGCAAAATTTTGCCCTAAAAAGTGTGAGGTTCCTGCTTGAAGTGCCTTTCCGTCTTGCATCAGTGCTTCGATACAATACGTTTCTATGGCTCCTGCAAAACGTTCACTCTCCGTTTTAATTCCTTTAATTACGGGCATCGCCATATGGTTCTCCGCAAAATCCGCATAAACGTTCATCATCTGCTCGGCCTCGGCAATGGCCTCAGCTTCCGTGGCATGGGCCGTATGCCCTTCTTGCCATAAAAACTCTGCGGTTCGCAGAAAAAGTCGTGTCCGCATTTCCCAGCGTACCACGTTGGCCCATTGATTAATCAGCAAGGGCAAATCGCGATACGATTGAATCCATTTTCTGTAGGTGTCCCAGATGATAGTTTCCGACGTAGGTCTAACAATCAATTCTTCCTCCAATTTTGCATCGGGATCAACAATAATTCCACTACCGTCTTCGGCATTTTTCAATCTGTAGTGTGTGACTACAGCGCATTCCTTGGCAAACCCCTCGACATGGCTAGCCTCTTTGCTCAGGTACGATTTTGGAATAAATAGTGGAAAGTAGGCATTTTCATGTCCTGTTTCCTTGAACATCTTGTCTAGCCCAGCCTGCATCTTCTCCCAAATAGCAAAACCATAAGGTTTTATGACCATACACCCCCTAACACCGGAGTTTTCGGCCAAATCTGCCTTAACCACCAATTCGTTGTACCATTTAGAATAATCCTCGTTTCTCTTCGTTAAATTTTTACCCATCCATTTATAGTTTGGCACAAAACTTGTGCTCAGTATAGCAAAATAATTCGGTAAAACTAATTATTTTTAACCTGTTCAACAATAAAAATTGATATGATGATATATTCGCTACCCCTTCCGAAAATCAGAACCGCCACTGGGCTTACCTTACTGGCCCTTTCTAGTATATTCTTAATTTCATGTGGTTCTTACCAACAAGCTTCATACTACGACAACGACGGCATTTATAGTCGGGGGAGCGAGCCCGTTACTACGGAACGTGTTCAAAGAAATCAACAACCGCAACAACAAGAGGAAAATAATACTTACGCGGATTACTTTGGTCAAAAGGCGAATCAATATGATCAGGCTTTAGAAAATGAGGTTTTTACCGACATCGATTCTTACTCAAGCGATGTTGAAGGCGATAGTATACCCGAATCACAATTGACCGATTACTACGACAATGGCAATGAATATCCAGGATATGCGGGATGGGGAGACAATGCTACAAGCGTAAACATCAATATCTATGGGGGAACAGGTTTTAGGTATTACGGCTTTGGAGGTCCTTGGGGATGGAACAACTGGGGCTATGGCGGATATGGATATGGATGGGGAGGATATTACAACCCTTGGTACGGAAGCCCATGGGGATGGGGAGGATACTACGGCAGCGGATGGGGTAGATATGGCTATGGTTACGGTTATGGATGGGGAGGATATTACAATCCCTGGTATGGTTCAAGACGTTATGGGTACGCCAATTATGGTTATTACGGAAATAGAAACTATGCGTACAACAGAGGAAGACGGGGGTATTACAATAATTCCCTAACAGCTAGCACTAGTTCACGGGCATTGAGAAGCCGAATAAATACCACTTCAAGAACAGATTCGCCACGATATAGAACTAGCACCTCTTCGAGGTCTACCGTGGGCAGAAGCACCACTTCAAGAAGCTCAAGAACTTACAGCAATAATGCAACCTCGAGACAACGGGTCGGCGTAGATAGAAATCAGTCTTATAGAACAAGTAGGAGCACAAGGGCAGTGCCAAATTACAACAGTTCTTCAAGAAGCAGCCAAACGTATCGGAGTTCTTCGCCGAGAAGTAGCTCCCCTGCAAAAGTCGGGACTAGAACATCTACATATAGAAGTTCTGGTAGCCGAACACAAAACAGTGGTACCTATAGCCGAAGTTCATCTTCAAGAAGCAATCAGACCTATCGTAGTACAGCTCCTAAAACAAGTACCTACCGATCGACCACTCCTGCTTCTTCCAGCAGAAGTAGCGGTAGCGTCAGAAGTTCAAGCAGTAGTAGTTCGTCGCGCTCTTCCGGAACAAGAACTTCAAGCAGTAGAGGAGGACGTAACTAAAAAATCCAAAATCTTTAAAAATTGATTTAAAAAATTCCCGATAATGAAACAATATTTAACTTTCATAACACTATTGGTATGCACCCTTGCAAGTGCACAAAATATCGATGACGTATTGCGGTACAGTACCGAAAACATTCAAGGAACCGCACGATTTCAAGGTATGTCAGGAGCCTTTGGAGCACTAGGGGGCGACCTCTCGGCATTAAATATCAATCCCGCAGGTTCTTCGGTATTTAACAATAGCTTGTTCACCGTTTCGGTCAGCAGTTATTCCCGAAACAACACCTCCAACTATTTCGGCACAATGACCGAAAACACTTCGAACCAATTGGAAATTAATCAACTAGGTGGCGTTTTTGTTTTTAAGAATACCGATGGTAATTCTCCGTGGAAAAAATTCTCAATAGCGGCCAATTATGATGTGGTGCGTAATTTGGAAGATGATATCTATATTACCGGAAACAGTAATCAAGGAATCGATAATTACTTCTTGAATTTTGCACAGGGTACACCTTTTGGCGCCATTTTGGCTCAGGAAGGTGAATTCTTGGAGGATGCCTATCTTGATATTGGCTCAAGTCAGGGCTTTTCCGATCAACAGGCATTTCTCGGTTATTATGGAGGAATAATCGATCCAGTAGACATGGAAGACGACAACACTGCCTATATTAGAACTTCTGATTATCAGACGGTAAATCAAGAGTTCTCTAGAAACACCTCTGGTTACAATAGCAAATTCACCTTAAACATGTCTTCGCAGTTTCAGGAAAGTTTATATCTAGGGGCATCCCTTAACTTTCATAATGTTCTTTATGATAGATATGATGAATTTACCGAAAGAGGATATAACGCCGATTCCGAAATTCAATTCACAACATTTGATAATCTTTTGCATACCGAAGGTTCCGGATTTTCATTCAGTTTGGGTGCCATTGCAAAACTTAATGAATTCGTTAGACTTGGTGGTAGCTACCAATCCCCTACCTGGTATCGACTGAAAGATGATTTTTCGCAACGTATCAACTCTGACCTTGCCGCAGACGATATTGATTTTATCACTTTGAATGTGATAAACCTATTTGATACTTACACAATTAAAACTCCCGGTAAACTAACCGGCAGCATGGCCGTCATTTTTGGTAAAGACGGACTACTAAGCTTTGATTACGGCTATCAAGACATGTCAAAAGCCGAATTACGGCCAGATAGCGATGCTAACTTTGCAGCGGTAAATTCCGATATCGATAGCGAATTAAGCGCCGTATCTTCTTTTAGGGTCGGTGGAGAGTATCGCATCAAACGTTTAAGCCTACGAGGGGGCTACCGCTTTGAGCAGAGCCCGTATGCCGATGGGAACACTATTGGAGATTTAAACGGTTTTTCTGCTGGAATTGGATACAGTTTTCGCGGAAGCCGAATAGACCTTGCTTTCAATAGAAGCGAGCAAGATGTTGACCAATTTTTGTTCGACACAGGCTTGACCACACCAGCTTTAATTAATACGGTCAACACTAATGTTACTTTAGGCTATACTTTGAACTTCTAAAAAAATTTTTCCGAAATAAAGACACTTACGATTTAAAAGACCGGCAATAGCTGGTCTTTTACTATATTATCGCTTCAGGGTAAAATGTGATTTTACTGGGGTGGCTATCAAAATAGCATCTTCCTGACCCGCATGATCCAAGCGAAACCAGTAATCGGTAGAAGGCAATGGACGACCATTTAAAGTACCGTCCCAGCCAATTGTATTGGCATTTAATTGTCTTAAAAGTTTACCGTAACGGTCAAAAATAGATACAGTAGCTTCAGTTATTGTTTCCAGACCGTATACACTCCAAACATCGTGAACACCATCGTTATTGGGGGTAAAGAACTTTGGGTAACCTACTACCAAAAACTCTATAGGTTCGGTAATACCACAACCATTCTTATCATTAATTATAACCGTATTGACTCCTGGAGGAACATCGTTAAAAAAGGGGTCATCTTGAAATTCACCTCCGTTAATAGCATATTCATAACTTCCGTCCCCATCGATTAAAATCTCGATATTGTTCAAATCGGGATCAAGGGATAAATTGGAATCTAAAATATCGACACGATCTAAAACAGGCATTCCGTAGAAAGTAATTAAAATACCACCTACATCGGCAACTGTAGGCGGTGAACCTGAAGCGGTGGTTACTTCGGCAAAATAGCGTCCTGAATTGGGACTAGTGACCACATATTCGGCACCAAAGGGTCCTGAACCTGGTAAAGTATCATCAACCACCCCGTCATCTTCATAATCTACTGTCCAGACCACATTATTAATATCAGGACCTGCTGGCGTGTTCAACGCACTTAAAGTAATATCTGGGTCACCTTCGCAGGCAATAATATCTAACCCCAAAAACTCATCCCTCAGCGTGCAATCCAAGGCTGTGTTCTGGTCATCTTCGACGGAATTTCCGGTAAAAGTCAACATGAACGGTTCAGGATCCCCGTCAAAATTAGTATTGTAGTTGTTGATTAATATATAGTAGATTTCCCCAGGCTGAACATCCAACCATTCGTCATAGGTATTTTGACTTTGAGGTACATTTGGCGCGCCCACTTGGCCACTTTCCGGATTCACTCCAATACCCGTAAAATTCGTATTGTTCACTTCGTAGTTACATCGGATCGGCTGGGCATCGCCACTGCTTATGTCGGCGCAATCTACATCAGGACCATAGACGGCGAAATCCCATTCGGCGGTGGGGCTTCCAGAGCCAGTCACCGGCAAAGCCTCAAGGTCAAAACCTACTTGCCCTCCAGTACCTGCCCTAAATACAAACCAAGAGGTATTGTGTTCGATTCCACCCGGAGTCAGACTACCTCGCTCAAGGCATCCGCTCGTTCGTATGACCTCAGGGTCGAAATCTTCAATATCACCAGCACCATCGGCAACACCCATTATGGGTGCGTCGGCGCATACAGGAATAGCTGTTCTACAATCAGGTGAGTTTTGCGCGTTTACCCCTAACGAAAAAAGGAGCAAAAGGCCAACGCCACAAATTAGTGTTCGCATAGCATTATGGGGCTAACATTAAACTATAGGTCAATAGTATAACTCGAACACCCCCGATTTAGTATATTATAACGTTGATTTATGCAGGTCATCGATATGATCTTATAGCTCTTGAACTTTTACCGCTTTAAGGCAAAATGATTATTGATATATTTCGCTTCCGTTCGCTGCCCGTTGGCGTCTTCATAGGTCAGTCTAAACCAATAGTCGGCAGATGGCACAGTGCGCCCATTAAAGGTTCCATCCCAATTGGAAGCTGTTCCCGCAACTTGGTATAGCAATTTTCCATAACGGTCATGAATGAATAACATCGGGTTTTCCAACTTTGAAATTCCCGTAATCGTCCATCCATCATTGACACCATCCCCATTTGGGGTAAAAAACTTCGGAAACCCCACCACAATTATTTGTTCGGTTATTGAACCACAACCTGAAAGATTGTTTACCGTAACGGTGTGCATTCCAGGAAGAACACCCTCAAAGGTATCCGAAGATTGAAAATCACCATTGTCAAGCTGGTATTCAAAGTCACCCGGCCGGTCGGTTAGCACTTCTACCGAATTGTTATTTTGTAAATCTTCAATTATCACATCGACAATAGCGGGCGGTTTTGAAATAACTACCTGCACCGTTCGTGAACTGACGCAACTAATGCCACCTTGGTGGTTGGTTACGCTTAGTCTATAAGTTCCCTCTTGAGAAACGGAAATCATGGACGTGCTTTCACCAGAATCCCAGCTGTACGTATAATCAGGATTGGAAATTGATGCGCCAATCATAATACTTGAACTATCTTGACACAAATAAACTTCCTCGGAAAAACTTAGGTCAGGCGTTACCATAACGTTAAGTTCGAATTGCCGTGAGACGTCAAAACATTTCGGATTGCTTAATGAGGTTACCCGAACATAAATAGTCTGTAATTCTGAATCGGGATTATATTGTTTTGGAAGATTTTCACTGCCGTTAATCGCATTTAACATAGATGCGTGATAACTTACGATATAATCATCCGCAATTTGACTTCCTAAAACCTCTCCATTTTTTAAACTAAGGTCAAAGGTTTCATCTATGGAACACATAGTTTCATCAGACAAAGCAAAAGCCAAAGGAACCTCCGAAAATGCGACTTGCACGTCACTTACTGTATTAACTCCTGAAAGCATTATCACCAAAACACGATAAATTGCGGAAACGGTGGCCTGTAAAGTAGGTCCGTTTTCCCCAGGAATGGGTTCAAATCCGTTACCTGTATCTTTAAACCAATCATAATCAATAGCACTAAGAGTCGTAGCATCAAGTACTACATTGTCGTTTTCACAAGCAGATACGGGAGACCCCAGCAGATTATCGATAATAGAACAGTCTAAGGCATCGGAAGGATTGGTCACAAATATATTTCCTGAGAACTGAATGGAAAATCCTGAGTTGTTATTACTGAAGTTATTGATAAGTAAATAATAGTCTTCCCCGGCCTCGACCTGCAGCCATTCGTCATATCTGGCCGTATCCGATATACCTGTCGGGTCTTCACCGATGCCCGTAAAAGAGGCCTTATTGCGGTTATCAAAAAAATTACATCGAACGGGTTCTCCTAAATTGGTGCAGTCACCGGTCTTATAAAGTGCAAAATCCCAATCCTCGTCAGCATCAAAACCAATATTAAACCCTAATTGACCCGCTGCGCCAGTACGAAACCTGTACCATGCTGAATTTGATTCTACCGTTCCCGAATCTTGTTCGAAACAACCACTTCTAGAAGCCCCGTTAAAATCGTCGTCACCAAAACCATTCACACCCCCATTGATCGGAGTATTATTACAAATGGGTATAGCATTGATACAATCTGGGGAAACTTGTGCAAATAATGCAGGCATCCATAAGAAATAAAATATACCAATAACTATAAAGGAACGCTTCATGAGCAGGCATGACTTTTGGAAAGTGTAAAAATAAATAGGGTTTTATGTTAACACTAATTTATGTTGCGTAACAGGCCTAATGGACTATAAAGTGCCATATAATGTATATCTTTGCCATTCGTTTTAGCCACAGTAGCATGAAAATCGATAGTACATTGGAAGATCATTTTGAAGAAATGGGAAACAACCACGTTTCGACCTCTGGAGAAACCCCTTTGCGTAATGATGCGTTCGTATTGAACGATGAAGACAAAATTGAAAGGATTAAAGAAAGTGTAAGAGACATTTTACTTACTCTGGGACTCGATTTAGAGGATGATAGCCTAAAAGGCACTCCGAACAGGGTAGCCAAAATGTTTGTAAATGAAATTTTTGGCGGGCTTCACCCCGATCGAAAACCCAAATCTTCTACCTTCAAGAACAAGTACAAATACGGAGAGATGTTGGTTGAGAAAAATATCACACTCTATTCTACTTGCGAGCACCATTTGCTTCCTATTGTGGGCAGGGCACACATTGCCTATATCTCAAGTGGAACGGTGGTAGGCCTTTCCAAAATGAACAGAATTGTCGATTATTATGCCAAACGGCCGCAAGTACAAGAACGTTTGAACATCCAAATTGTAAGGGAACTTCAAAAGGTCATGAATACAGAAGATGTGGCCTGTGTCATTGACGCGAAGCATCTTTGCGTAAATTCACGTGGCATACGCGACATTGAAAGTAGCACAGTTACTGCGGAATATGGCGGAAAATTCAAAGATGAAGCGGTTCGCAGAGAATTTTTGGACTATATCAACCTTGAAACCAAATTTTAATTGTTTGAGCACCCCATGCAATTGTACAAAAGCCAAACCCTAAAAGTTTACAATTCCCTTACCGGCAAAAAAGAAGTTTTCAAACCTATAAACGAAGGTCATATCGGCATGTACGTCTGTGGTCCTACCGTTTACAGCAATGTACATTTGGGCAATTGCAGAACCTTTATGTCTTTCGACATGATTTTTCGATATTTAAAGCATTTGGGCTATAAAGTGCGATATGTACGCAATATCACAGATGCCGGACATTTAGTCGATGACGCGGAAGACGGGGAAGATAAAATTGCAAAAAAGGCCAGACTGGAACAATTGGAACCCATGGAAGTGGTTCAGCGATACACCGTCGATTTTCACAACATACTTGAAAAGTTCAATTTTCTACCACCAAGCATAGAACCTACCGCAACAGGGCATATCATAGAACAAATCGAAATCATTAAGGAAATTCTCGACAAGGGGTACGCCTATGAGATAAATGGATCGGTTTACTTTGATGTAAAGAAGTTCAATGAATCTCACGATTATGGAAAGCTCAGCGGGAGAAAATTAGAGGATATGATCGCGAATACACGCGAACTTGCCGCCCAAGATGATAAAAGAAGTCCACAAGATTTTGCGCTCTGGAAAAAAGCCGAGCCTCAACATATTATGAGATGGCCTTCACCATGGGGAGATGGTTTCCCTGGTTGGCATCTAGAATGTACGGCTATGAGTACCAAATATCTTGGTGAAACTTTTGATATTCACGGCGGCGGAATGGATTTGAAATTTCCGCACCACGAATGCGAAATAGCACAGTCGGAAGCCAGCCATGGACATTCGCCGGTCAACTATTGGTTACATGCCAACATGCTGACCCTGAACGGAAAAAAAATGGCCAAATCAACGGGGAACAATATTTTACCTGGCGAAATTTTTTCTGGGGAAAACAAAATTCTAAGTAAGGCTTTTTCACCTTCCGTTGTTCGGTTTTTTATGATGCAGGCCCACTATACAAGCATTTTAGATCTGAGCAACGACGCACTTCTCGCATCAGAAAAAGGATATGGCAAATTGATGGATGCTATTGAAACCCTCAAAGGTCTTGATACCGGCACTAGTTCTGATTTTCAAATTCTGGAATGGAAACAGCAATGTTACGATGCGATGAATGACGATTTCAACACGCCTATTTTAATTGCCAATTTGTTCGAAGCCGTCAAGCACATTAACCTGATCAAAGAAGGAAAAGAAACCATTACCAACGAAGATAAAGAATTATTGACCCAGGTTATAAATGCCTTTGTATTCGATGTCTTAGGGCTAGAAAACAAAAGCATGGGCGCCAATGATTCAAGCAAACTTTCAGGGGTAGTAGAACTCTTGATCGAATTACGAAACGATGCCAGGGCCAATAAAGATTTTGCGACCTCCGATAAAATACGTGATCAATTGACTGCTTTGGGCATTCAATTGAAAGATGGAAAAGAAGGTACTACATTCAGCGTTTCTTAGGCAACTCTAGTTTCTCCCATTTCGAGAAATAAGCGTTTGTACCAAGAAAATAGCGGCCAATGGCAAAACAAGTTTAGCGTTTATGAAAAAAATACTCATAGCCCCTTTTGTTTTTTTGGTCAAATTTTACCAATATGCGATTTCACCCTATACTCCGGCTTCCTGTCGCTACTCCCCTACATGCTCACAATATACGCTCGAAGCACTCCAAAAACACGGTCTTTTCAAAGGCGGTTGGCTCTCGATAAAGCGAATTTTCAGCTGTCACCCTTGGGGAGGCAAAGGGTATGACCCAGTGCCTTAGCGTATTCGAATTGCTCTTGCCCATTTTAGGTTAATTTTAACCATCATCAGCCAACTTTAAAAATAATAAACGGAATAACCCCACATCAATTTTCTTATCTTTAGCGCCGTAAAATAATCCCTATGCACTTTTTAAGCTTTATCTGGAATCCGAACGAGACAATTTTCAATCTTGGCCCCTTACAGATCAAATATTACAATCTACTTTGGATTGTCGCTTTCGCCCTAGGGTGGTTTATTATGAAGCGAATTTTTACGAATGAAAAAAAGACGGTGGAGCAGCTAGATTCACTTTTCATCTATACCGTGCTGGCCACCATGTTGGGCGCACGCTTAGGCCATGTTTTTTTCTATGATTGGCCTTACTATCAAAATCATATAACGGAAATATTATTACCCATTCGGGAAAGTGCCGACGGAAGCTTGTTGTTCGGATTAATCAAAGGGTATGAATTTACTGGTTTTACAGGTTTGGCCAGCCATGGCGCCGCTATCGGAATCATCATTGGCATGTACCTTTACACACGAAAATTTCCCGAGTTCAAAATGTTATGGATATTGGACCGTATCGTAATTCCTGTTGCGATTGGGGCGTTTTGTGTGCGTTTAGGAAATTTTTTCAATTCAGAAATCAATGGTAAGGTTACCGATGAATCTTTCATTTTTGCCACAAAATTCGTTCGAGATTCCGATGACATGCATCCGGCCCAAGTTATGGGTATCACCCAAGAAAAATCGGTACCTGCAGCCTATGATGCCCTTGTAAACAATCCGCAGTTTTCAGATTATCTGGCTCAGATACCTTACCGACATCCTGCACAATTGTACGAAGGGTTCTGCTATATCTTTGTTTTTTTAATTCTTTACCATCTGTATTGGAAGACGGATAAGAAAAATAAGCCCGGCTATTTATTCGGTCTCTTTTTGGTGTTGTTGTGGACGATACGATTCTTTGTTGAATTCGTCAAAAAAAGCCAAGGAGGTTTCGAAGAATCTTTGGGACTGCTTTCGACGGGGCAATGGCTTAGTATTCCATTCATTATCATAGGGCTGTACTTTATGTTCAGACCAAGTTTTGTTCGCAGTAAAAAATAGGCTGCCAATTCGATACTGGAAATTATTTTTATTTTAAAAAGAATACCATGAAATGCTTTAAAATAGCGCTGCTTTTCGCAATCGTATCTATAAGCCTTCAGTCTTGCAAAGACACACCAAAAGCAGCCATCAAGACCGAACCTGTTATCTTTAAAAAAGAGGGCGAGCTTACGATACATCAGACCGAAAAAGACTCCGTGTTGGTACACCTTGCTATTGAAATCGCCGAAAGTGATTATGAGACCCAAACCGGTTTAATGTACCGCAATTCAATGGACAAAGAGCAAGGCATGCTTTTTATATTTCCGGATATTGCAATGCATTCATTTTATATGAAAAACACTGAGTTTCCGTTGGATATTATTTTTATCGGAGACGATTTACGCATTGCCAGTTTTCAAGAAAATGCCGAGCCCTATAACCAAAAGGGCCTATCATCGAAAGTACCGGTAAAATACGTTCTTGAAGTAAATGCCGGTATGGTGGAACAGTGGTCTTTACAAGTAGGCGATAGTATTTCTTTTATAAGACTTTAGTACCATGCATCTATTGCTCGAGAACCAAGAAACCGAAAGATTACTCTTTCGAAAGCTAAAAGCCTCAGACTTTGATTCATGGCTCCCATTTCATCAAGATCCTAGGTCCTCACTATATTGGGAAGGTCTGCCTTCTAATCCCGTACAAGCTTGCAAAGAGCAATTTGAACGCGTTTTTGAACGGTATGATAAAAATCTTGGGGGCATGAATGTTCTAATTCTAAAAAAGAATGGAGCAATGGTAGGTCTTTGTGGACTTTTAGTTCAGAACGTTGATAAAATCCAAGAACTGGAAATAGGTTATTCCATCCTTCCAGCGTACTGGCAAAATGGTTTTGCTTCGGAAGCCGCTCTAAAATGCAAATCATATGCCGCTAACAACCAACTGGCAGATTCATTAATTTCCATTATACATATCGATAACATTCCTTCTCAAAAAGTAGCTTCAAAAATCGGTATGTCACAAGACAAGACAACAATTTACAACACTAACCCAGTACACATCTTTAGAACTAAACTCCAGTTTACATAAACTATTATTGGGCAAAAGGCTTTCTCGCTACAATTTTAAATTCCCTAAGTTTCGTTTTTGCAATTTTCCAATAGAAGTATAACTTCGCAAGTAAATCTATTTTATGTCCCAAATTGCACATTGGGCTGTTTTTATCGATAATACATCCGATAAAGAGTATTTGATTGACAGCTTATTTAATCCTGATATGCCGAAGGGCTTTGAAGAACTCAAAGGGGCTTCCGGAGCCTTGTTCTCGAAATTAATGTTAGAAAGGTTTATTGATGAGGAAGACCGCCATGACACCAAAATTATCACCTCTGGCACGGTCCAAAGCTTAAAAACCATGTCTAGTGGGGAACAGAAAAAGGCGCTTCTTAATTACATCTTGGAAAACAATCCTGATTTCATTGTACTTGACAATCCCTTTGACAATCTAGATATTGCCTCCCAGGCAGAACTAAAAGAACGTCTAGAGCACATTTCGGATACGACATCCCTAGTTCAATTGATAAGCAGAAAAAGAGATCTACTGCCCTTTATCGACTCCTTTGCCAGACTTGAAAAAAGAGTGCTAACATTTTACGATGATGATGCTTCTGCCCATACATTTCGAAATGCCATCAACTTTATGGGAGCAATTCCTTCACCCATTAAACAGTTGAAGTTTGATGGTGACACTCTTATAGACCTCAGGGGTATCAATGTTTCTTATTCTGGGAAGCCTATACTAAAAGCTATCAACTGGAAAATAAAAAAAGGGGAATTCTGGCAATTGGTCGGAAAAAACGGGAGTGGAAAAACCACTATATTATCTATGATTACGGGTGAAAACCCAAAAGGGTACGGACAAGAACTCTATTTGTTCGGGATTAAGAAAGGGAGTGGGGAAAGCGTATGGGACATCAAAAAACATATCGGATACTTTACCCCTTCTATGACCGATAAATTTACCGGTTACCACAGTCTTGAACATATGTTGATTTCAGGCCTTAATGATTCCATTGGGCTGTATGTTCGACCCACCGAAATACAATTAAAAGTTGCCCAACAATGGTTGATGCTTATGGATATGTGGCACATGAAGGACGTTCATTTTCATGATCTCACGATGGGCCAAAAACGTATGGTCATGTGTGTTCGAGCAATGATAAAACATCCTTTATTACTCATCTTGGATGAGCCCACCGCAGGTTTAGATGATCAAAGTGCGGCTATGTTCGTTGCCCTTGTCAACAAATTCGCCAAAGAAAGCGATACAGCGATAGTCTTTGTCTCGCATAGAAAAGAAGAAGACCTTGAGCCCGACTACATATACGAACTTAATACATCGAAACAAGGCTCAATAGGAAAAGTGCAATAAAAAAAATCCGTTTGATTTTCATGATGAAAGTCAAACGGATTTTTAAAGTAAAGTAAGGTTAAAAGTTACTTTACAATCTTATCTGCCTTACCAGCCAAAATCTTTTTCTTAATCGTGTCGAACATTACAGGTGTAGCGATAAATACGGAAGAATAAGTACCTACGATTACACCAATAATCATGGCGAACATAAAGCCTCGAAGCGATTCTCCACCAAAAACAAAGATGGTCAAAAGCACGACCAATGTCGTCATCGAGGTATTCAAGGTTCTTCCCAAGGTACTGTTGACCGCCGAATTAATGTTCTCTCCCGATTTCCAGCCTTTTTCCGCAACGATTTCCCGAATCCGGTCAAATACTACCACCGTGTCGTTCAATGAATACCCAATCACCGTTAGAATAGCCGCAATGAAGGCCTGATCCACTTCCATATTGAAGGGCATTATATCGCTGGTTAAAGAAAAGATACCCAACACAATCAATACATCGTGGAATACCGCTGTAACAGCACCCAAAGAAAATTGCCATTTTCTAAATCGGAACAAGATATAAAGGAAGACAACTGCAAGAGACCCTAAAATGGCCAAAAATGCATTGTTCTTGATATCATCGGCTATAGTCGGACCTACTTTTATCGATTGTAGTATACCAATCGATTTGTCGGCGCTGCCTACAACAAAATCGTCATATGTTGTTCCGCTCGGAAGGTATTTCTGCAAGACAGTATATAACTTGTTCTGAATTTCGTTATCCACTTCAATACCTTCAACATCTACTTTATAAGACGTCGTAATCTTAATTTGATTGGCATCACCAAATTCTTTGACTTTGGTACCACTTCCAAAAACTTCATTAAGTTCCGATGCGATTTCCGAAGGATTGATCTCTTGATCAAATCGAACTTGATACGAACGGCCTCCTAAAAAATCAACACCTTGCTGCAAGCCATTAGTAGCTAATGAGAATACGCCAATTGCAATTAGTACAAGAGAAAATATATAAGCTATTTTACGTTTGATCAAGAAGTCGATATTGATACCCGTAAATAAGTTTTTGGTCAAACTCGTTGAGAAATCAAGTCTTCTTGTTTTTCCACTGATATACCAATCTACCAATAAACGCGTAATGAATATAGCAGTGAACAATGATGTAAGTATACCTATCAATAAAGTAGTTGCAAACCCTTTAATCGGACCTGAACCGAATACGAACAATATCAATGCCGTAAGCCCAGTAGTGATATTCGCATCGAGAATTGATGAAAGAGCGTTACTGAAACCATCTGAGATAGCTTGTGATTTACCTTTGCCCTTGGCCAATTCTTCCTTAATACGTTCAAAAATAAGCACGTTCGCATCAACTGACATACCAATGGTCAAAACGATACCGGCAATACCCGGCAAAGTCAATACCGCACTCAAACTGGTCAATACACCAAAAATCAATAGGATGTTGAGCAATAACGCTATATCAGCAAAAAGCCCAGCTTTACCATAATAGAAAACCATCCAGACCAAAACAATGGCCATGGCAATCAAGAATGACATAAAACCACTGTCAATAGCCTCTTGTCCCAAGGAAGGTCCAACAATTTCAGACTGAATTATCTCGGCAGATGCGGGTAACTTACCTGCACGTAGTACGTTCGAGATATCTTTAGTTTCGTTTACGGTAAAGGTACCAGTGATTTCAGAGCGACCGCCGGAAATAGGACCAGTCGATACACCCGGTGCGGTATATACCTTATTATCTAAAACAATAGCAATACCGGTCTTGTTATTATAAGCATCACCCGTTAAGTCTTCCCATTCTTTAGCTCCCCTGGTATTCATGGTCATAGAGACCGCCGGTTTGCTAAATTGATCGAAATCAGCTCTTGCATCACTTACGACATCACCACTTATTCTAGGTACGCCATCACGATTCGACTTAAGGGCATAAAGATCGACAACTTCAGTATCTTCCGTTGAGGGACGCTCCCATAAAAACTTTACAAATTGAATATCATTTGGTATCAAGCGCCGAATTTGTGGCATGCGTAAATAAGCGCCCACCTTGGCAGTATCTTTAATAGCAAATTTAGCTACGGCATGTTGACTACCCGGACCCGCTATTAAATCTAAAAGTGGATTCACTTGACTTGCCAGATCCAAAGAGTCTTGAGATACATCGGAAAGTAAGGAGTCTAACTCCGATTCTTCTTTCGCAGGTGTCTCTACGGTCGCCGTATCAATTAATGTCTTTAATTTCTCATTGGCTGCAATCAAAAAGTTTGAAATACTTTGGTTGCTAGAACTATAGGTTTCCCAAAACTCCAATTGAGCGGTACTGGATAATAAATCTTGAGCACGTGAAATATCACGAACACCTGGTAACTCGACCAAGATACGACCCGAATTTCCTTCTCTTTGAATATTAGGTTGGGTAACTCCAAAGCCATCGATACGTTCACGTAAAACTTCGAAAGCCGATACTATAGATTCATCGACTTTCGTCTCGATAATTCTTTTTACAGTGGCATCATCGGCATCCATCGTCTGAATTTCATCACTCAGACCCTTGGTGAAAAATATATCGGGCGAAGCCAATTTTGTATCCCCTTTGATTTTATCAAAAGCGTCAAAAAATAAATCGAGATATCTATCGTCGCTACTTTTAGAAGCAAGGTCGGCATCGGCAAGCGCCTTGTTGAAAACCGGATTTTTGGTATTGTTCGCCAAACCTTTCAAGATATCTTTTACCGATATCTGCAAGGTTACATTGATACCTCCTTTAAGATCCAGTCCCTTGTTCAATTCCTTTTTCTTGGCCTCATCATAGGTAGTAAACCCAAATTGAGAGTTGTGCCCAATGGAATCTAAATAGCGTGCTTCGAGTGCTTCGCGTTCCGCCAAATAGCCTTCTGAGGAATCGGCTACGCGACTTATCGCAAAGGCTTCAGCGTCATTTTCGACTTTATTGGCAATGAAAGTATAGGATAGTTGGTAGATACTTACTAGTCCGAACAAGAAAGCAAAAAGCTTTATAAGTCCTTTATTTTGCATGGATTGTATTTATTACGTGTATGCTTTTTCTAACAGCGTGCAAATATATGATTTTCCCTTAGGATTTAACAACATATTTACAAGTTATTGTAAAACACAAACATCCGCTAACCTATAAAGGCAGGCGGATGTTTTTATATAAGTTAAACGAAAGCCTCTGATTAGAGCTCGAGTAAGCCGTTAGTTTTCTTTACTCCAGCGGCACTTTCCTGCATTTTATTCTTTTCCGCATCACTTAAAGGCACATCGACGATTTTCTCAATTCCGTTTCTACCTAAGATTACCGGAACACCGATACAAATATCATTAAGCCCATACTCACCCTCTAAAAACGTAGAACAAGGAAACATTTTCTTCTGGTCGCAGGCTATGGCTTGAACAAGAGCGGAAACAGCTGCCCCTGGCGCGTACCATGCGCTAGTACCCAATAATTTGGTAAGTGTAGCTCCACCAACTTTGGTATCTGCCGCAACTTGATCTAAACGTTCCTCTGACAAAAACTCGGTAACCTTTATACTGTTTCGCGTAGCATGCGAAACTAATGGAACCATACCTGTATCACTATGGCCGCCTACAACCATACCGTCAACATCGGAAATAGGAGCTTCTAGAGCTTCAGCAAGACGGTATTTAAATCGGGCACTGTCAAGGGCCCCACCCATACCTATGATCTTATGTTTGGGCAAACTAGTTGTCTTGTGTACCAAATATGTCATTGTATCCATAGGATTGCTGACCACGATTAAAATAACATTGGGAGAATGTTCCAACAGACTAGATGATACTGTTTTGACAATTCCTGCATTGATTCCAATCAACTCTTCGCGAGTCATTCCAGGTTTGCGCGGTATACCTGAAGTAATTACAGCAATATCACTTCCTGCTGTTTTTGAGTAATCACTTGTAACCCCTGTTATTTTGGTATCAAAACCGTTTAACGATGCGGTCTGCATTAAATCCATTGCCTTTCCTTCGGCATAACCTTCCTTAATATCCAACAAAACAACTTCCGAAGCAAAATTCTTAATAGCAATATACTCGGCACAACTTGCACCAACAGCACCTGCACCTACAACAGTAACTTTCATATGTTTAAATTTTAGTAATTGATCATTTTGAATAGGAACAAAAATACATATTCTTTACTTAATTGTGCGACCGAAATACGGATTAATCTCCCATGAAAAAAGGATTTTCAAAATTCGTCGAGATGCAAATATGCTTAGATGAATGGCTTTAATGGCGAGTTAAGCTGTCTTAATGTTAAAGAAAACGACGCTTCAACGAAGAAAAGCAAAATAATTGGTCATACATCGAATAATAGCAATACAGATTAGCCCTTCTGCGTTCGTATTTAGAAGTCCCAAATAAGAAAAACCCTACAAAATGAAAAAAATATTTTCATTTCTTGCTATCATCACGATTATCTCATTGAGTAACTGTTCGCGAATAGCCGAAAATAATGACCCTGTAATAGGAATCTGGACCAATACCGGTACAACAACCACGGGTAAAGCCGAAGATCGTTCGATCCGTTCTGAATGGATTTTCAACGACGCCTATCTTGGAAGATACCAAATTGTCGAAGGTGGAACCATAACAACAAAAACAGATTTCGAATGGATCGAAATCGATGGAGTCTACACTATAAGCTATCCTGGGCTGGAAAAAGCCGATGATGTCGCTGTCTTAAAAAGGTCTTCCAAAGGAGAACAATTGGAAGATACCGATGGCAATATATTAGCAATAAGAGAATAAAATATTTAAGATAAAAACCCCGAGGCAGCGTCCGTCTTAGATGACGGGCAAACCTTGGGAATTGTAACAAAAAACCGTGCTTTCGCATGGTTTTTTTTGTTGCTTATAGCTGAATATCGCTGATGTTAATATTCCTTTCTAGAAAAGTGAGAAACAAACAGTTCTTGTCATTTCATTATGCGATATCCAATTACGTTCACAATATTTCAATATCAATTATTATTTCTTTGATTTTTCGTACACTTATTAATCAATAAAGCCTTTAAGAAATTAATTAAGGTAACTAATTTCATAACCGTATACAAAAAAACGGATGGGTCAAGCATAGTCTAAAATTGGCCTATAAAAAATTAAATGCCAACGAAAAAGTTGCAGAAAGTGAAGCGCTACAATGAAAACTGGGCATCTCCCGACATTAAACTTTCGGGCTCTCGAATCGAATGATGCTAAAAAAAGAAAACCCCACAATTAAAATCGTGGGGTTTTGACTTAAAAAGGTATCCTAATAAATAAAATATTAGGTATCTATATTTGCATAGACTGCATTCTTCTCGATAAACTCTCTACGAGGCGGTACCTCATCTCCCATCAACATCGAGAAAACACGATCAGTTTCGGTCGCATTGTCAATTGTTATCTGTCTTAGTGTCCGATATCCAGGATTCATGGTCGTGTCCCATAACTGCTCCGCATTCATCTCTCCAAGACCTTTGTAACGCTGTATGCTAACACCGCCACTATAACTTTCAGCAATTTCGTCGCGTTCCTTATCACTCCATGCGTACCGTTTTTTACTTCCCTTTTTCACCAAATATAATGGGGGAGTCGCAATATAAACGTGCCCTCCTTCAATGAGCTCCCTCATGTATCGAAAGAAAAAGGTCAATATCAGTGTTTCAATATGACTACCATCGACATCGGCATCACACATGATAACTACTTTATGATAGCGTAGTTTTTCAAGGTTCAGTGCCTTACTATCCTCTTCGGTGCCAATCGTAACACCCAATGCGGTATATATATTCTTGATTTCTTCATTTTCAAAGACTTTGTGCTGCATTGCCTTTTCAACATTGAGAATTTTTCCACGCAATGGAAGAATCGCTTGAAAATTACGATCCCTACCTTGTTTGGCCGTTCCGCCTGCCGAATCTCCCTCAACCAGAAATACTTCACAAAGCGTAGGGTCTTGCTCTGAACAATCGGAAAGTTTTCCAGGCAATCCGCCAATACTCATCACCGTTTTTCGCTGCACCATTTCCCGTGCTTTGGTCGCGGCATGACGGGCCTGTGCCGCCAAAATTACTTTTTGTACAATAATCTTGGCATCATCGGGATGCTCTTCCAAATAATTGGTCAACATTTCAGATACCGCCTGTGAAACAGCCGACGATACTTCCCTATTCCCTAATTTGGTTTTAGTCTGCCCTTCAAACTGCGGCTCGGCAACTTTAACCGAAACAATTGCTGTCAACCCTTCCCTAAAGTCGTCTCCTTGCACTTCGAATTTCAGCTTATCCAACATTCCTGAAGCATCTGCATACTTCTTCAATGTAGTGGTCAACCCTCTTCGAAATCCGGACAAATGCGTACCTCCCTCATGGGTATTAATATTATTCACGTAAGAATGTAAGTTCTCAGTGTACGATGTATTATAAATCATCGCGACTTCAACTGGAATATCATTCTTTTCCCCTTCCATAGCGATAACACTTTGGATCAAGGGCTCTCTGTTGCTGTCTAGAAATTTTATAAACTCCTTTAACCCTTCGTCAGAATAAAAAGTTTCTCCAATAAACTCGCCTTTATCGTCTTTTTCACGTTTATCGGTAATGCTTATTGTAACACCCTTGTTCAAGAACGATAGCTCGCGCATGCGATTGGCCAAGGTCTCATAACTAAATTCAATAGTCTGTGTGAAAATAGTATCATCAGGATGAAATGTTACTTCCGTCCCTCTTTCGGTTGTTTCGCCGATACTCTTAACAGGGTATACAGCTTTGCCTCGTTCGTACTCTTGCTCCCAAACTTTACCGTCTCGAAATACAGTAGCCCTCAAGTGATTGGAAAGTGCATTAACCACTGAAACCCCAACACCATGCAGACCTCCGGAAACCTTATATGAGTCTTTGTCGAATTTTCCACCTGCACCGATTTTGGTCATAACTACTTCCAAAGCAGATACGCCTTCCTTTTTATGCAGGTCTACAGGAATACCCCTACCATTATCTCGTGTGGTTATCGAATTATCTTCATTTATTACGACACTGATTGTATCACAATGCCCACCCATAGCCTCATCGATAGAGTTATCGACGACTTCGTAGACCAAATGGTGCAATCCTCGCATCCCAACATCACCAATGTACATCGATGGTCGCATGCGCACATGCTCCATGCCTTCAAGGGCCTGAATACTATCGGCGGAATACTTATTCTTTTTCGGTTCCTCGTTTTTTGCTTCTTCGCTCATAAATTAAAGGTTGTTTTCATTCTAATTTTGGCAATCTAGCAAATATACGCAATACCCCATGAAATATGGGTCTTTGGCTTTTTTTTAACCTTGAAGTTATCAACAATAATTGTGGAAAATATAAGCGTCTTTTTTTTGCCCACTTAGGGAAAACCCTGAGTTTTAAATTCACATAGTTTACCTGATATATGAAGGTTTAATTGTTAGCAACTTGCACTGATAACATTAACACCCGAATACAATGAAAAAATTCTAAATTATAATAACTATCCATTAGTTCATCCTGATGAAATTAGACGACTAAACAACTTGAAAGAAATATTTATAGCACCTTGTAAATTATAGTTATTACCTCCTCATATTGAACAGTAAAGCAACCTAACCAAAATGCTTTTTCAAGATAATCGGCTATACAGAATTCCTGAAGAAATTGGCCAACTTAGCAAGTTAACCGAATTAAATATAACTGTTAACCCAGTGGTTAGAAATATTCCGGCAGAAAAGGGTCAACTAACTTAAGAAGTTAGTTTATGGAGAAATTAGATTACTCCTATTCCACAAGCAATTTGCAATTTAAACAACACCGGAACACAGCTTAAATTAAATGATGGTATTAAATCTCAGTAAAAAACGAAAAAAGATTGATAATGAAATCACAAACTAACAGCATAACAGCATCCCTCCTATTTTTTTGTTTGTTTTTTCTAAGTACGCTCAAGGCACAAAAATCGGAAAAAATAGACTACCCAGAGCTCGGCATCTCATTTCACGTACCCGAAGGCTGGGTAGGGACTACGGTAGCATCGGGGTTTGCCATCACCTCCTTAAAAACAGAAGGTGTACTACTGATCATCACCCATGATGTACAGCACATTCAAGAAATGGAAATAGAAGCTAAAAACGGCTTTCAAATCGGGAAAAATACGCTTCTTAAGCCTATAAATAGTATGGAGAAAATTTCTGATAATACTATTGCCGGTTTATATGAAGGTGTCATAGACGCAAAATCTTCCAAGGCCTTAATTGTAGGAATGGTAAACCCGTATGGGTACGGACTGACGATATTATGCACTGCCAGTTCAAGCGCCTATTCCGAAAATCTTCAAAACGCTGGACTATGGGTAACTGCATCCGTGAATTTTTATGAACCACAAACGCAAACCACTGCGATGACATCACATGAAAATCCTTCTGAATGGGGCGAACTGTTGAAAAACTGCCGCTTGATCTATATGGAATCTTACAACACCTCAGGGGGCGGCTATGGCAAAAAAATCAAAATAGATTTATGTGGTCAAGGGTATTTTAACCACTCCGCCTATAATAGCATGGGAATTGACACCGGGGGTGCCAGTGCGAAGTATGGGGGCAATAATAAGGGCACGGGGCATTGGAAAACCTATGTGAACGCCCAAAGACAAGATGTTCTACAACTGAACTTTTACAATGGGGAGGTTTATGAGTATATTGTAACCACAGATGAAGATGACAAAACCTTTTTAAATG
This sequence comes from Kriegella aquimaris, assembly GCF_900103215.1. Lineage (GTDB taxonomy): Bacteria > Bacteroidota > Bacteroidia > Flavobacteriales > Flavobacteriaceae > Kriegella > Kriegella aquimaris. The sequence goes on along the minus strand of NZ_FNGV01000006.1, from coordinate 197,703 downwards.
GCGACCGCTATTTTAGAGTGTACGAAGGCGATTATGGGCCTGATTGTTATTAGCTTTCTTTATCTCAGTATAGTATTACTTAAATTATAAAAACGGTATAATGAGGCTTCAATTCATATTCCTTTTAACGGTATTGCCTCTAATTGCAGTAGCACAAGGGGATAGCATTGAAGTAAAAGCCTTGTTGGATGAGGCATATGGCTATGAAGACACAGATCCAACAAAGGCGTTGGAAATTTATGGAAAGGCATATAATTTAAGTGAAGAAAGTGCATATGACCTAGGAGCTTTTAGATCTTTACATTATAGTGGTATTGTGCATTCAAACATGGTTAATTATGATTCAGCGCTACATTACTATAGAAAGTCCCTAGCTTTCAGCGATAAGGCGAAATACCCGAAAGGAACAGCGGCTACCTATATCAATATCGGTAATGTATATCAATTTCTAGGCGACTATGATAGAGTAGCCGACTATTATCTCAAAGGAATCAAAGTTTTTGAGGTCATAAAAGACAGTGCAAGTATGGCTGTAACCTACGAGAATCTGGCGGCACTATTCAGTTCGGTAAAACAGCACCAGAAAGAAATGAGCTATCTTGAGAAAGCTTTGCTGATCGTACCGAAAGCGAACCTGGAACTTATGGGAATGATTTATGGGGATATGGGTTTATCACAATCCAAAATGGATAACCTCCCTAAAGCCTTAGAATATTTTACAAAAGCCGACAGTTTATCCAAGTATGTTGACAACCCAAAACTTGACTTTTTTGTTCAGCGTAATTTCGGGGAATATTATCTGTTGTCAGGTTCTTATCAAAAGGCTATCCTTTTTTTGAACCGAGCTTTAAAAACTAATGAAAAGATTAATGACCCCTATTACAGGAGTCTACTGTTAACGCATCTCGGAGAAGCCCATGCCATGATCAAAGAGTATTCAAAAGCAAATTCCTATTTGAAAGAAGCTTTGGAGATGGGGCAAAAAAATAAGATCAAGGAAATTCAAGAGAAAGCCTATTATACGCTAGCAAAAATAGATAATGACCAAAAGAATTACCAAAGAGCCTACAAATATTTGAACCTTCACATGAATTTCAAGGATTCTTTGCTCAATGAAGCATATTTAAAACAGATCAGCCTTTTCGAAAAACAATACGAAACCGAAAAAAAAGACAACGAGATAGCCTCACAAAAGCTTCAATTACAAGAAAAAGAAAATGACATCCTTAAGAAGAAAAATCAATATAACCTTGCCTTAGGTGGAGGTGGTTTTATATTGCTAGGTTGTTTAGGGCTTTGGTTATTTTATAGACAACGACAAAAAATAAAGAACAATGAAATATTGGCACTTCAAAGCCAACAAGAAGTTGTAAAATTAGAAGCATTGATAGATGGTGAAGAAAAAGAACGCAATAGACTGGCACAAGACCTTCATGATGGTATTAATGGCGATCTCGCAGTTATTAAGTATAAGATAAGCTCAATCGAACCCGACAAATTTTCAAAAAAAGAAAAGATATTTTATGATGATGCCATAAGTATGTTAGACAATGCCGTAGAACAAGTGCGAAGAATTTCGCATAACCTTGCACCTCCTTCCTTACATAATTTTGATCTGATAGAGGCTATTCAACAATTCTGTTCAAAACAAAATGCTTCCAATCCTATAAATATCAGTTTTCAATATTTTGGAAATAGATTGGTTTTGAAAAAAGAAAATGAAACGGCTATTTATCGAATCATTCAAGAACTTATCAATAATATTATGAAGCATGCCAATGCTACTGAAGCCCTAGTGCAATTAAACAATCATGATGACAAACTCATTATTACCGTAGAAGATAATGGTCAAGGATTTGATACGAAATCTACTGAAAATGGAATAGGTTTACAAAATATAAAATCACGTGTTGATTTTTTAAAAGCGAATCTAGATATTAATTCCAGTGCTAAGGGTACCACATTTTGTATCGAAATAGATTTAAAAAAGAATAAAAAATGATTAAAGTAGCGATATGTGATGATCACACCATGGTGCTAAGAGGCATAGAAACAATGTTGGAAGATTCTGATATGATCATTATTACCGCAACCTATAATCTGGGGAAACAACTCTTGGCGGAAATTGATAACAACCTTCCGAACGTGCTATTGTTAGATATTAATTTACCAGATAGTAATGGTATTGAATTATGTAGAGAACTCATTAAAAAACATCCTCAATTACTAATAATAGGATTATCAAACTATAGTGAAACAGGATTCATTAAAAATATGCTTAGAAATGGCGCGAAAGGATATTTACTTAAAAACACGGATAGGCAAGAGTTAATACTGGCCATCACCACAGTACATAAAGGAGGAACTTACCTTCCAAGAAATATTCAGGATATATTGTTGAATGAAAGCATTGGAAACCCTTCTCAAATAACCTTTATACCCAAACTTACACGAAGAGAAACCGAAGTACTTCATCTGGTTTCAAAAGAACACACCAATCAAGAAATTGCAGAACTGCTTTTTATTAGTACCAAAACCGTAGAAAGCCATCGCAATAACCTCATTCAAAAATTAGGTGTCCGAAATACCGCCGGGCTAATCAGGGTAGCTCTTGAAAAAGGATTGCTTGGCTAGCATCAAAATTTTCCCAGCTAATTGACCAACCCCATACTAGGGTTTACCCTGACTTTTAAAAACACAGATTTTACCTGATGTACTCCTCGGGTATTAACAGCAACTTACAGCTGTTAATTAATAAATAAAAATCTGATGAAAACAATCTCTAAAATTATCCTTTTATCCGTTTTAACTGCTTTTCTATTCTTTGCATGTTCCAAAGATGAAGAGGAACCAAAAACACAGCCCATTCAAAAGGCCACACTTAGTTCTATTAGTCCCGATCAGGGAATCAAGGATACAGAGGTCACCATTAACGGTACTAATTTTGGAACGGATAAAACAAAGGTGAAGGTACTTTTTAATACTACGGAAGCCGTCATACAGTCAGTAACCAATACTCAAATTAAAACAATAGTCCCAGAAAATGGAAGTACAGGAGCGGTAAAAGTAATAGTGAATGGCACTTCTGTTACAGGCCCAGAGTTTACGTTTTTGGCACCCACTTTAGTAGGTTTCACTCCCGAAAGCGGACCAGTTGGAACTGAGGTAACCATTACTGGAAGCACATTTGGAATCGATGCCACTAAAGTTCAGGTGTTTTTGGATGAAGAACTTGAGCTTGCGATAAAATCTATAAGCGACACCGAAATAAAAGTAGATATTCCCAATGAATCAGTCTCGGGAATAATATCAATAATAGTTGATGGTACCGAGCTTATTGGAAACGAATTTGTTCTAGAAGCCGCCATTACTGGTATTGTGCCTGAAAGTGGTATTAAGGGAACTGAAGTTACCATAAACGGAAGTTCCTTTAGAACGATAGCTGGTATGGGTCCCATCACTGTTTTTATTAATGATAAAGAAGCTCAAATAACAAGTGTACTTGATGACCAAATAAAAGTTATAGTGCCCGCTAAAGCCTTTTCAGGTACTGTAAAAGTGATTATTAAGGATGATGAATATGTTGGGCCCGTTTTTAATTATATCGTATCAGAAATTGAAGTTTCTACTTTTGCCGGAAGCGGTAGCATCGGATTTGATGATGGTATTGGCACCGCTGCTCAATTTCGATCACCGATAGGGATTGCCATAGATGATCTCGGAAATATATATGTAGCCGATAGGGATAATTATATATTAAGAAAAATCACACCAGATGGAGAGGTTTCAACTTTAGCCGGTAAAGCTGCGGAATCTGGAGATGTTAATGGCACAGGATCAGAAGCGAGATTTACTGGAGTCAACTCCATTGTGTTTACCGAATCAGGTGATATGTTGGTGTCTGATAATGGCAATCATAAAATAAAAAAAGTAACGACAGCTGGTGTGGTAACCACTTTTGCTGGTACAGGTCTAAATGGGTCTAATAACGGACCTGCTTTGAGTGCAACATTTAAGCAAATCTCTGGTATGGCTATAGATGGTCAAGGCAATGTGTTTGTCGTTGAGACCGATAATCATAGTATACGTAAAATAACCCCTAGCGGAGAGGTAAGTCTTTTTGCAGGTGGTCAGAATGGAATGAATGATGGTAATGGCACCAATGCCAGATTTACCTTTCCACGGGGAATTGCAGTTGATTCAGCCAATAATTTGTATGTAACAGATGGTGGCAATCATTTAATACGTAAAATAACGCCTAATGCTGATGTAACTACCATTGCAGGAAGCTCCGAAGGTTTTGCAGATGGTCAAGGTACAGCTGCGCAATTCAATGGACCTTCGGGCATTGTAGTAGATAAACAAGGTAATCTTTATGTCATTGATAGAAATAATAATAGTGTTCGAAAAATATCACACGATGGTAATATAACTACTATAGCCGGAGACGGAACTACTACAGATTTTAATTCTCCATATGGAATTACGATTGATGCTTTAGGAGATTTATATGTAGCAGATCAAACAAAACATAGAATTCAGAAAGTAACTCGTGAGTAATGGTTACTTGTTCAAGATAAATTAGATGGTGTTATTGAAGGGCATCATCCCTAGGAAAAAAATCCCGCATACTGCGGGATTTTTTTTAACTCTGAATCTTGGTTCCTTTTACTTTGAATATGCATCTTCATGAACTTTGGCCACTGCCCTACCCGATGGGTCGTTCATGTTCTTGAATGCTTCATCCCACTCCAAGGCAATTTTGGTACTACAGGCCACTGATGGTTCTTGAGGAACACAAAGTGCCGCGGCATCCGAAGGAAAATGCGATTCAAAAATCGTACGGTAATAAAACTCTTCTTTATTCTGGGGAGTTTGAATAGGGAATCTGAATTTGGCATTGGCCAATTGCTCATCTGACACTTCTTCATTAACCAATTCTTTCAAAGTGTCGATCCAGCTGTATCCTACCCCATCGGAGAATTGTTCCTTTTGTCTCCACGCCACACTTTCGGGAAGCATATCTTCAAAAGCCTTACGAACAACCCATTTTTCCATACGCTCACCATTGATCATCTTGTCTTTCGGATTGATGCGCATAGCCACATCCATAAACTCTTTATCCAAAAACGGTACCCGACCTTCAATTCCCCAAGCCGCCAATGATTTGTTGGCGCGAAGACAATCGTACATATGCAATTTGCTCAACTTGCGCACGGTTTCTTCATGAAATTCTTTGTCGTTCGGTGCTTTGTGAAAATAAAGGTATCCACCAAAAAGTTCATCGGCACCTTCCCCTGAAAGCACCATCTTTATTCCCATTGATTTGATGACCCGCGCCATTAAATACATAGGAGTCGAAGCCCTGATAGTGGTAATATCGTAAGTTTCTAAGTTATAGATGACATCTTTAATCGCATCTAAACCTTCTTGTATCGTAAATTTGATTTCATGATGTACCGTACCAATATGTTTGGCGACTTTTTGAGCGGCCGCTAAATCGGGAGACCCTTCCAACCCTACAGAGAAAGAGTGTAATTGTGGCCACCAAGCATCAGTCGTATCATCTGACTCGATACGTTTTTGTGCATATTTTTTCGCAATAGCGGAAGTCACCGACGAATCAAGACCACCAGAAAGCAATACCCCATAAGGCACATCTGACATCAATTGTCTGTGCACGGCAGCTTCCAAAGCTTCTTTTATCTCTTGAATACTGGTTGCGTTGTCTTTCACCGCATCGTACTCCATCCAATCACGGGAATACCACTTTTTTAGTTCACCATCTTTACTGTGCAGGTAATGGCCTGGAGGAAAAAGTTCAATTTTCGTGCAAGTACCTTCCAAAGCTTTAAGCTCCGAGGCTACATAAAAAGTGCCGTTCTGATCCCACCCCATGTATAAAGGAATAATTCCCATATGATCGCGAGCTATAAAATATTCATCTTTCTCAGAGTCGTAAATGGCAAAACCAAAAATACCGTTCATCTCATCAATAAAATCAACCCCTTTTTCTTGGTACAATGCCAAAATGACCTCACAATCGGATTCCGTACGAAAATCATATTTTCCTTCAAACTGCTTTCGTAACTCCCTGTGGTTATATATTTCCCCATTGGCAGCAAGCACCAGTTTATTATCAGGACTGAACAACGGTTGCTTTCCTGACGCAGGATCGACAATTGACAACCTTTCATGAGCAAGGATAGCTTTATCATCTGCATAAATCCCACTCCAATCTGGACCTCTATGCCTTACTTTTTTCGACATTTCGAGTAACTGAGGTCTTAAAACTTCGGTACTTTCCTTTACATCAAATGCACATACAATTCCACACATAACCTGATTTTTAGTTTCAAATAAAAGACAAAGATGACACTAATGTTTCAATTTAAAAACACAAAACACTATTTTAGCATCATATTGAAACTTAAAATACTATTTTAATTAAAATAGTATAAGTAAAAATACAAACAATCGATAAAATTATCGCAGTATGTAAGCTGGGTAAAATTTAACGACTTTTTAGTAAATAGTATATGGAATACTACTTAGTTTTAGCAAAATCAAAAATAAAAATTATGAAAAATTTACTTACTCTTACCACTCTGATTATCACCATGGTATGTTTTACCGAGACGAATGCTCAAAAGTTCGACGGCCTTGATAAAAGTCCCATGGACATGGCTACCTATCCCTCTAGCTACAAAGAACCTGTAAAAGTAGTTCGAGTGACTTATAGCCGACCTCAGCTAAAGGGTCGTTCCCTTTCTCAACTTGCACCTAATGGAAAGGTTTGGAGAACCGGAGCCAATGAAGCCCCCGAAATCACATTCTATAAAGATGTTAATTTTGGAGGAAAACCTGTAAAAGCAGGCACTTATGCTCTTTTCACTATACCTGGGGAAAAAGAATGGACCTTTATCTTGAACAGTAACTTGAATCAATGGGGAGCCTATTCATATGACAAAGCCGCTGATGTTGTACGTGTTAATGGCAGCGTAAGCACGAACGGTGAATCATTGGATGCATTTTCAATTGCATTTGACGAAGCCAATGGCGGAGCTACGATGTTAATGGGCTGGGATAAAGCGAGAGCTTCACTGCCCATCACATTTTAAATCCAACAAAAAAAAGAACACTATATAAGTAGTAGTACATCAGATTGAGAGTGGCCGTTTAAAACTTTTAGACGGCCACTTTTATTTTGTGCCGAGCGGGCGTATGGAAATGAAAAAAGCACCTAGACTATGTTCCGTAAGGTGCTTTATATGATCAAAATGTAAATTAAGATTTTATTGAGGCTGTGCTTTTCTTTTACCCTTTATCTTAAAAATACCGTCAGCAGAAGAACTTTCACCCGAAAGCTTATCTTCTTTAGCCCTTAGTGTTACCACTACATTGCTGCCCTCAATTTCCAAGCTGAATGTTATTTTATTTTGCGCTACTTCAATATCCTGACCGCGCAGCGTTCCATTATTAACATGAACCTCTACTTGATATACACCATTATCTTCAGAAATGTAAAGTGCGCCATGACTGTATTCATAAGCCACGTCTGCAACAGTATAAAGCCAGCGCCCTACAATAGCATCGCTATCATCGACAATAGTAGCTTCCAATTTGCTACCCGTTGTTCCATTAAGTGCTTTGGCCTGTAGAGATACCATGCCCGAGGAAACCAACAATAAAATGGTACATAGGAAGTTTATCGCAGAATTTGAAAATTTTTGTTTCATAGGTTATAATTTACGGATATCGCTATCGCATTTAATAAAGTGCAAACACGAACTACTTTGGAAACGACTAAAACTCGAGGTTTATTACCCAGCAGATAGGCTTTTTGTGCCATTAATTTTTAGAACACCCGCAGATGAAGTACTAGTACCGGAAATCTTACTACCATCAGCCGTAAGCACTACCGAAACGTTTTCACCTTCCACCTGAACCTCAAAACTGATTGTATTCTTTTTTACCGAGACATTTTCACCAAGCATAGTCATGTTACCCACCTGCACCTGAACCTTGTAACTGTCACCTTCTTTAAAAATCAGCAAAAATCCTTTTTCATAGCCCTCTGGAGCCTCCGCAACAGAATAGGCCCAGCCACCTGAAAGATTATCTTTTAAAACAGTAACAACATCCGAAGACATTTCACCCATAGGGTTAGGGGTATTGGCCTGTACAGGAATATTTAGCAAAATTGTCGCCATGGCTATAAGTCCTACAGATTTCATCACGGTATTTTTCATATTTTAATTTGTTTGAGGTTCATATTTATCTCTAAATATAACGATTTGTACTTGCTATTCAAAAATCATGCTAGAACCGTTTAACCACCTATTTATTTGAACGCGCGTGTTTTTTCTCCTTTATTTTAACATAAATAAGCTTATTCCGTCCCCGAGAATCTTCGCGACGCTCCACTTCAAAATTAGTTATAGCCCCAATTAGGGGTGTCAACTTCTGAAAACCATAATTACGAGAATCGAAATTGGGTTGTTTCTTTTGCAATAAACTGCCAACATCACCTAAAAAAGCCCAGCCATCATCTTCGGCTACATCTTCTATCGTACTAGCAATCAACTTAATTTCTTTTGCGGTAATCTTATCTACATTGCTTTTTGATGCTGATTTTTGGGGCGTTGTTTCTGTAGCATCTTCTTCAGACTGATCTTTTAATATTTCGATATAAATGAATTTATCACAGGCCACAATAAACGGATTGGGTGTTTTCTTTTCGCCAATGCCAAATACCTGCATACCTGCTTCCCGTAAACGTGTTGCCAAGCGCGTAAAATCACTATCGCTACTTACGAGGCAGAAGCCATTGACCTTACCTGAATAGAGAATATCCATAGCATCAATAATCATTGCCGAATCCGTAGCATTTTTACCAACCGTATAGCCATACTGCTGAATAGGTGTAATGGCGTTCTCTAAAAGCACATTTTTCCATTTGCCCAATCGGGGATTTGTCCAATCTCCATATATCCGTTTAATGGTAGGATTACCATATTTGGCGATTTCCTCCATCATCTCCTTGACATACGCCGACGGAATATTATCGCCATCAATTAATACCGCTATATTTAAATCCATAATTTATTTTATTTTAATGCAAGTTACTCGGTTTTTTGTAACAAAATACTTTCAAAACCAGAATACCGAGGTGGTTTTTAAGGCTGCGTTTTGAGTTGAATAGCAAAATTATGAAATCGGTCAAAAATTCGCTTTGAAACCAATCAAAAAAACTAATTATTAAATTATTGCGGATTATTGGCTTTTATTGAGGCAATACCCAAGAACACCAAAAAAGCTAGTCCCAAATATCCTAGGGGGCGGTATGAGTCAAAAGTAGAGAAGCAAAGACTAAATAACGGTGGGGCCAAGGCACTTGCCAGTATTAAAAATGACATGATTTTGCCCGTAATTGCACCCAAATGGGTGCGTCCGAAAAAGCGAGGCCAGACCATAGCGTTGAGTACCGCAAAAAAACCACCCATTAGTCCAAAACCTCCTACCAAAAATGGTATTCCGATTACCGATGGAAGAAATAATAAACCGACCGAGGCAAGTAATCCTCCAAAAATCATGAGATACAAGTACAGTTTTAAGTGCAGGTAATCACTTAAAAAATTAAATACGGTAGATACGGTGACTGCGACGACGGATCCCGGCAAAAAAATGGAAATCGCATCATCTTTAGAAAAGCCCTCGCTGCCAAAAATGGAAACCACATGAAATGCAAGTCCTGTAATAAAGAAGCTATTAAAAGCCAAAATAAGCCCATACATCCAAAATGCCCTAGTGGCTTTGGCCTGCGGCAGGGTATATTGAAGGGTTTCGGTAACAGGATCGGCATCTTGTACTTTTGAGGTCTTTACACCATCAGGCACCAAACCATGTTCTTCTGGCCTGTTTTTATACAATTGAAGCACAAAAAATGCAAAAATAAGCAACCCTACCGCCAAAATTTGCCAAGCTCCTTGCCAACCATTACTCTCAATCAACACATTTATCCACAAAGGCGAAGAAGAAAATCCAAAGGAAAGTGCCACGCTACTAAAGGCATTCACTTTTCCTCTATTCTTATCGAACCATATCATGATCATATTCCTCGATGCCATGGTCAACACCCCTTGACCGGCAAAACGGAGCATAAAGAATAAAAAGGTCATTATAACAAAGGGAACCATCCAGGTATCTTGGTTCAGCAACTGCTTGAAGAAATTACTTATTTGTACCGACCATGAGCAAAATAATACAGCAAGTGCCAACACTATTGCTGCAAAAAAAGCAACATAGCGCGCTCCATAACGATCAAACCAAATACCTGCCCTTCCGATAATCAAGGAACTTACGATAGTCCCTATCATGTACGCATTGCTGAACTGATTTCGAGAAAGCCCCAAAGCATCTTTTACAGGGTCGGTAAAAACCGATACACCAATAGTCTGTCCTGGAATGCTGGCCCAAATACCGATGGTTCCAATTAGGAGCACGACATAACCATAGAAAATCGGACTTTTACTAGGGTTTACAATTGAAAAACGATTGGAACTAACCATAAATTTAAAGAAAGCGGCAAAGGTAAAGGTTTAGACCGAAGTTGTCTTTGGCAATTGGGGCTTTTCCATGAGAAAATGGTCCAATAAAAATTCAAATTTGGCATTTCTGCCTTGTGATAGATACAAACTACCGGCACTAGGCTAATTACGCATAGGATATATGCCTTGACTTCACTAATTTTGATATCGCACGAAAATCTAAATACGTATGAAAACGATTGTCCGAACACCCCTTTTTGTTCTACTTTTTACTCTTATCACAACTTCGAGCCTATGGTCTCAAGAACAAAAAAGAGAATATTACCAGCTTAAAACATATACTCTAGCCAATGAAAAACAAGAAGAAGCAACCGACACTTACTTGAAAAATGCCTATCTACCTGCACTTAAGCGAATGGGCATTGGCGCTGTTGGGGTATTTAAAATAAGACCTAGCAACTATGTTGCTGCAAATAAAATTTATGTTTTGATTCCTTTTAACTCTTTTGATCAATTTGAGAAGTTGGACAAGACGCTTGCCAGTGATAAAGCCTACCAATCGGCTGGTTCGGAATACATCAATGCCGCCCACAACAATGCGCCCTATGAACATTTCACCTCTACCTTCATGCGTGCCTTCACCGAGATGCCCGCAATGAAAGCATCTGAGGTAAAAGGCCCTAGAAAAGATAGGGTATATGAATTGCGCAGCTACGAATCACCTACAGAAGCACTTTATTGGCGAAAAGTGGATATGTTCAATGCGGGCGGGGAAGTTACCCTCTTCGACAGTTTAGGTTTTAATGCCGTTTTTTATGCCGAAGTCCTATCTGGGGACCGGATGCCAAATTTGATGTATATGACAACATTTACGGATCAAAAAAGCAGGGACGAACATTGGGATGCCTTTTTTTCAGCCCCAAAATGGAAGGAGATATCCGCCCTGCAAAAATATAAGAACACAGTTAGTAAAGCCGATATTTTACTTCTTTACCCCACTGAATATTCCGAATACTAAATATTATTGAACTGGCTGTCGGGTAATGACAAACGTTACCCGCCGGTTTCGCTGCCGTCCTTCCTCGGTGCTGTTTGTTGCAACCGGCATTGACCCGCCAAATCCGCGCCACTTTATTTTATTTGGCGCCACACCTAGTTCTATCAAATATTCGGCCACGACCTGGGCACGAAGACTAGAAAGCTGTTGATTATAAGCTACAGTTCCCACGTTATCGGTATGTCCGTCGATGGTAATTTGCAATGATGAATCATTGCCTAAAAAATCAAATAGTTTATTAATATCTGCTTTTGCAGATTCCAACAATTGAAAAGTATCGAATGGAAACAGAATGTTTCGAAAAACATGTGTTTTATCCAATTCCAAAGACCCTGAATCTAAAATGGTGGTCGCCACCGATGTATCAATTGCATTTATCGTAACCATATCAATGTAATAATAACTTCCTTGCTTAGCATCTTTTTTGGTTTTAAACTTCCGCGTGCGATTATTGTTTTTAAAATTTCCCAGGACAAAATATTTTTCAGTGCCCTTGGCCACGAACTGCGTATGTACCAAAACCCAATCTTTTGTATCCGAATAAAAATTTGAATACCCAATTTCCAAATAATTATAGGTGTTGCCTTTAATTTTGTATAACTGCTTTTTAGAAAGCTCTTTCTTAATAGGAACGTACAACTTTTCGTCTGAAAAAAGAATCCCGAATTCCTTTATGGCAAAATCTGACCGTTCGGCCAAACTCACATAAAACGATATTTGATACTTTTTTCCTTTGACCAAAGGTTTGGTCAATTCACCTTGCAAGTATTCGCGATAATCATCAGGAGCGTATAGGTATAACCCAGCATAACCTTCACCAAAATTCACGTGTTGACGGCCATTAAAGTTTTCCGGAGCACCCATTTTCGTACTGCAAACATTGAAATAGTCCGTCGAACCCTCTGTAGGAGTCGACCAAAAACGTACATCTACATCAAAATTACCTAGCCGTTCAGGGCAGTTCTCAAATACCTCAAAGCTCGGGTTTTGAACCAGGTTTTGAGATTGAACCATTGCCATATATAGCAAACAGGCCGAACCAATAATATGTTTAATACGGAACAACAATTTAGAGCGTTTAGTAGCTCTAAAAGTAGAAAATTCAAAATGGACTTAGACATCACCATAGGTAACACTTATCTAAACTCAGAAAATCGGTAACCCTATTTCATCAATTTACGGGGTGGGAAACCATAAAACTGTAAAATCTTCAAAACATTTATGGGAAAATTTCCATAATTGAAACATCGGAAGCGCAAAGAAAAGCCACCTCAAATGGGTCAAACAAATTTACGTCTATTTTGGCTGACGTATTTCTATCGAATATTTATAAAGGTTTGGTTTCCAAAAGTTCACAAAATACACTCTTGAACCCTTACCTCTTTTCCGGCTTATCTTCCATCTCGAGATCTAATACAGCCCCTTGTAGGATATCGGAATGATTTATATAATTTTTATCGGATGAAGCCCCGTTCAATTTTACGGATTTTAAATAATACTTGCCCTCAGATGTCCCAGGCGCATTGATAATGAATTCTTTTCCATTTGCTAGGGAAATAGTTATCTGGTCAAAAATAGGACTTCCGAATTCGTATTTCGGATTTTCCTCCGTTCCCCCGTTCATTTGAAAGAGCCCAATTTTCATCAATACGGCCAGACTGCCCATGAGTCCTTGATCTTCATCACCATTGAAACCCGTTGAAGGAGACAATCCGCTGAAAGCTTTATCTATTACTTTTCGCGACCAATATTGCGTTAAATCCGGCCTTCCCAATTGATTAAATACAAAGGCGGTCTGCATCGAAGGCTGATTGCCATAGTTGATCGGAATTTGTCGATACTCGGGATGCAATTCCTGAGCATGTGAATTACCAGAAGTGAAACCGAGCTTTTCGGCGGTCTCGAACTGGGCGTTCAGTTTCTCCACCGCTTTTTCTTTTCCACCCATCTCTCCGGCCAAACCCGGAAGATCTTGAGGTACGAACCAAGTAGATTGTGCTCCATTAGATTCAATAAAGCCATGCTGATGCTGGTAAGGATCATAATCCGCAAGCCACACACCGTCGACATTCTTAGGCCGCATCCACGCCGAAGCCTCGTCAAAGACATTTTTATAATTTTTCGATCGCTTCAAGAAATAATCATAATCTTCCTGATGCCCCAACTTTTTGGCTAACTGGGCCAACGTCCAGTCTTGATAGGCATATTCCATTGTCAGACTGGCACCATCTTGATGGCCACCAAATCTACCTTCAGGAATTGGGTAAGGTACATACCCGTTTTGAATGTAATATTTTAATCCGCCCCCGAGTGCTGTTTTATGCTCGTAACCGGCCTTTTCCATAATGCCTCCGGGCATGTGATTTTTCTTTAAAGCTTGATAAATATTTTCTAAATCAGTAGTTACAATGCCTTTCTGGATGGCGCTTACCACAAAGGGAGTCGACGAAGACCCCGTCATAACATAGGTATAATTTCCTCCGGATGGGCCACGGGGAACAAGTCCTCCATCTTTGTAATATTGTAATAAAGAGTGAACAAACTCTTCCATGATTTCAGGATACACCAATCCCCATAGGGTATTTATTGTCCATTGTGCGCCCCAAAAAGAATCGGAATTATAATGATTGAACTTTGGCTTTCCAGCGTCATCAAGTGGCAACTGCCCCACTCTAAAGCTATCGCCCGTATTATCGGGGTAAGCACCATTTACATCACTGATTACCCTTCGGCCCTGTAACGCATGCCATAAATCGGTGTAAAATCTGCGTTGGGCTTTTTCCGTTCCGCCCTTCACCTTTATTCTACCAAGTACATTGTTCCATTCTTCTTTTGAATTTGAAACTACTTTTTCAAAATCCCAATGCGACAGTTCAGCCTCGACATTGGCTTTGGCATTTTCGATTGAGGTATATGAAATACCTACTTTCATCAGTACTTCTTTGCCTTTTGCATCAACTCCGACAAGGTAATTTCCAGTTTCCTCGTCACGGTCAAGTGTTTCGATTTTAGTATTTAGTTGAACATAGAAAAACAATTTGGAAGGTTTTGGTCTTCGGTGCGTTTTGGCAATTGTCAGTTCACCTGAAAGCGTTTTATCATCCACCTTGTTAAGTGCCCCCTCTTCATTCTCACATGGCCCCAACATCCCATTCAAATTAAATAGAATCGCAGCCTGCGTATCACCCGGAAAAGAATATTTATGAAGCCCTACCCTTTTCGTACTGGTAAGCTCAACTTTTATTCCGTATTTGTCCAATTCTACAGCGTGGTACCCCGGGGACACCTTTTCCTTATCATGGCTGAATTTTGATTTATAATCTCTGAAAATGGTGTTCTTATTTTCTTCGGATATTGTGACTGGCAATAAAGAAAGTCCGGAAAGTTGCCAAGCATGAATGTGACTAAAACCCTGAATAGTATCGACTTTGTAGCGATAGCCACTGCCCCATGCTCCATCGACCTCTGTATCTGGACTTAGATTCACCATACCAAACGGACGGCTGGCGGATGAAAAGAAAAACCATCTTGAATTTTCGGTATCCAGTTGCGGATATACCAACTCAACAAAATCAACGGAATCTGTGTCCGGTGTTTCTACAGTTTTAGATTCTTCACATGAGGTAAAAAATAATATTAGGGAAATCACCCCAAGAATACTCCATAAAGAAGCTTTGCCTATCTTCATTTTTTGTTCTGTTTAACGGTTATATGTAATTGTGTGCAATGGGATTCATCATTTTATAGGATGGAAATCCATTATTTTGTCGGTCTTCTTATTTCCTGGGAAAATCAATTTGTGCCTTAGGCATTCAAAAACAATCAAATCCGAATATAAAAGTACCGGTCGATAAATATAGTCATAATAGAAATTTTCTTTTGATTATCGAGAGTTTAAACCTTGAACGCCTCGAGTAGTATCTTCCCTATTCGCTCTTCGGCACTTTTTACAAGTTCAAAATCATTTGGCCGCCCTACTTTAAAAGCACTTGGCAAGAACGATTAGAGATAGCGCAAAAATAGTCTCTGGAAGTGCTACTTACAATACCGTTAAAATTTAGAAATCCAAATACTTTGGTTACTTGATAATTTGAGAAATATCTACCATATAAAGCTGTCTGCCATCACCGCCATGTGTTGAGTCGAAGAAAACGAAATTACCATCACGACTATTTCTAGGATGCAAATCGCAACGTACCTCACTTTTGTATTTTAGGGGTTCATGAAATTTACCTAACGACACCTTCTTTTTGGTCGGTACATGATAGAGGTATAACTCTTGTAAACGATCTTCTCCTTGTGGATAGGTATCATTAAGGATCCATTCGCCCGATGTACCATTGACATAGGTGTTATGACCGTTGGCAGTCATGATTCCCGCCCCAACAGGGACAATACTATCGGTTCTATCGGTAAAACTATAAAAGCCGGAATCTTTGCCAAGGGGCTTTGTCCACATACAGACTTCGTTCGGGTTTTTCCATATAAAATGGGATGTGTACCCCGAAGGATCTAAAATATAACGGTTGCCTCCATCAAGATCAGCGGTAATCATTCGGGTTATAAAACCAGAAGTAGCTTTATTCGTCCCATTTTCCTTTTCCTTCCGCCAGCGATGCAGAAATATAAAACGCTGGTCATCGGGACTGATTAAAATATGATTGAACCAGTGCCAATAGCCACTCAAACTTTCTCCTTGATGTTCTTGACCGGCCATCTCGTCGATAGAAATTAAAAGTTCTGAACGGCCCGTTTTCAAATCCATCTTGTAAAGTCCGATTTCATCGGGGTGTCGATTATTCTCAAAGGGATCCGGAACACCCGCATACCCATAGCCTGGTCGTAATTTTTGAATACGGTTGAACTCGGTTCCCAGCGCAAAAGAACCATCATTACTCAAGGTATAAACAGCTTTGGGTAGCGTTCTTTTTTCTTTGGTAAATACGTTTAAAATATGGCTTACGAATTTACCATCCTCCAAATCGTTCCATATTATTTCCTCCTTTGAGTTAGGAATCCATTGCAGCATACACCCTTGTTGCCAGCCCCATGCATGGCTTTCCCCAAGAGGTATCCATTTATTATTATCATGTAAATCTATCATGCCAATGACCAAACCGTCATTCTCGGTAGGCGATCGATGTATCGTATCGACTTGGGCGACCAGCACATACCTACCCGTAGGGTCTAGCTGTAACTTGTCGTAGTAACCGAACCAATGTTGTTTGGGGCCAGCAGTGAGTTTAACAATATCATAATCGGAAATATAACTATCCGGTGGAACCGATGTACTTTGATTGCCCGTAACGTTGTTTTGCCCCATTACTATTGTGGCAAGACCTAAAAAAAACGCCAAAACAACCTTTACCATAGCCAATTTTACATTAGTGTGTGGTATATTTTCTCATCTTCAAACTGGCCGGTGCCTTTAACTGAATCTCATTTGGGAGTTTGGTCAATTTGCCCGTTTCCATATTCCTTTTATAAGTGACCAGATTTCCCGACATCTGATTGGCAACCACAAGAAATTTTCCCGAGGGGTCGATTACAAAACTACGGGGATGGTCACCAAAAGTAGATTCATGCCCTACCAATTTTAAGCTGCCTGAACTTTTATCAATAGCAAAAATCGCTAAGGTGTTTTCTCCTCTATTGGATGCGTACAGAAATCTTCCGTCTGGGGACACATGAATATCGGCACCATGATAATTTTCCCGTTTTTCGGCATATGAAAAATCATTGGCTATCGGTTTTAATATGCCCTGTTTGTAAGCAAAAGACGTTACTGTTCCGCTTAACTCATTAATGCAATAGCCATATTTCCCATTGGGATGAAAAGCAAAATGCCGTGGCCCACTACCTGGTGTAGCCGTGTAAGTGCCATCGCCAAATGCCTCTAATTTGGTGGAGTTTTCTTGGTTGAACTTGAACGCATGAATTTTGTCAGTACCCAAATCCATAACATATAGATAGTTACCATCGGGGGAAAAGCCTGTAGAATGCGCATGGGCGACATCTTGACTGGGTGACAAAATACTACTACCTGAAAACTCAATAACTTGGCTTGAAGGCTTGAGACTGCCATCGGTCGCACATTCGTATATATTTACTACCGCATCAGAATAGTTGCCACTTACTATATACTTGCCATTATCGTTGATATTAAGATGAACTGGATTTCTTCCATTGGTCGTCTGCTTGTTCAGAAAGGTCAGCTTGCCTGAAACGCTATCAATTTTAAATGCGGAAACGGACCCATCTTTTTCCATTTTCGATTCAGTGACCGAGTACAGGTACTTTCCATTGGGAGAAACTGTTAAGAAGGATGAATTGACTAAATCTGACTGTTTGTATTGTTCGGTAAGACTACCATCGGCTTCCAAAGAAAACACATGAATACCATCGTCTTTCTTCCCATCTGTATACGAACCGACAAAAAGTAAAGTTTCAGGACTATTTTGACCGAAGGACATATACATCAGTATTAAAGCAACACACGTAGTAAAATTTCTGAATACTTCTCCCCTCATTACAAAACTTCTTTAAACACATTAATTTTTGAACTGATCTTTGCTCTAAATGTAACGTTTTTTGTCCATTTATGGTAACGATACAATATACCTCTCGAGGATTTCGAAGCTCTTATAAATAAAAAAATCAACCAATCGAGAATTTAAAATCTCTGGAAGTAAATAATCTCAAGAAAAGTACGGTGACCCATTGAAAATATGCCTAACTATAAACGAACGAACCTAGCTATCTATCGCTAAGAAAAAAAATGACACAAAAAATTCTTGTCATTAAAAATCAAATTTATAGGTCGCCCCACCCAGAATCTGCAATCCTTGGACTGGGTAATTAGACCATTTTTGATAGTTGTTGTTCGCAATATTTGCCGCTTTTAAGAAAATGGAAAGCTGATCGTTCAACCGGTGCCCTACGTGTGCATTGGCATCAAAATAGCCATCAAGATTGACAATGGTAGCCGGAAAATCTGTAGGCTGCAGACCAATGATGGCCTCCGAGGACACATCTTCACGTTCACCCACATAAAATAGATTAGCGCCCATGTACCATTTTTTTCCGATCTGATAATCCAAAAACAACGATGCCGTTAGGTTGGGAAGGTTCCATGCCGGGTTATCGGTTTCCGTATCATAATCATAGATTTCAGCATTTACCCCCAAGGTAAAATTTCGGTTTGCATCCACATTCAATTCCCCAAAGACTCCAATGGTCTTTATATCATCATAGAATACATCAAAAGAGTTGCCATAATTATAGCCCTTTTCGTCATTACGTATCGTATTCTGAGGGTTCAGTTTAAACAAAGGCCTTCTGTTTTCCGCTGTATAAGACCCTTTGATATTATAACTCAAATTAGGTAAGAGCTGCCCCTTTAAACCAATATAAGCATCGTATTGCTTATCGGTCGGCACAATAGTCAACGTCGGTGACACATAAGAATTTTCCTCAACAAAGCCATAATAGGAATTCTGCTTTAACTCACCGACAACCCCGCCATAGGCAATGGCCATCTCATCCATTAAACGATACGAAGCCGTTACCGCCGGATATATATAAAAATTACCTTCACTATTTTCGGTATCCAATCCATAAACCAAGTTAACACCCAGGTTCAAAGAAAGGTCATCGCGCAGCAACGTCAGACTCGGGTTGATACCGACTTGAAATTGGCTGTATTTGATACCTGCATCATTGGTGGTCGTATTTAGTGATGCATTTTTGAAATTACCATTGACGTAATCGGCATTCACTTTAATATCCAAAGACTCTTCATTTAAAGGAAACTCGAATCCTGTGCTGAGTACAGCACGGTTCTCCCCTGATTTTGCAGCATCCCAAAACCATCTGTATTGTAGCTCGGCGTTTTTGAAATAGGAATCCTCGACATTGATATGCCCCCCCGCTTGGCCCATATAATAATTTTGTCTTTCGTCAATACTGTGTATCGCTTCTTCGGTAAATTCACCATCGGGTATGCCATACCAATTATACAATTGATGTTGTAAGGCAACATCTGCCCCCCAATCAAAATCGCTATCCCTTTTGGTATAGGCCGTATTGAGCTTGGTATTGGAATAGACAGAACTTAATGCCACCCCATCTAGGTCACCTCGTGAAGAATTATGGGTAAGCCCCACATCTAAACGGGTTTCCCTGTCAATTGCCCTACTTGTATAAAAGTCAGCAATAATATTGGCCGGATTCCCTCCACCCGCCGAAGCGTAGGAATTAAACAGTTTTGGAGGCGGTGTCTTTTCCACGGTCGAAGCTTTGCCCTTCGCAGGGGTAAAAGTCGATGCCACTGGGACCGAAAAGATGCTGTAATCGATTTTCTTCTTCTGAAGCACAATAGAATCGTTGATAGTCGGCATCGAACGAATCTTAAAAGCATCTGAAATCGTGGGAGTATAGGCCTTGGTAACGGTTACGGTCTCGGTTCCAATATCATCTTCTTTCTCATCTTGGGCCACGACAACATGGGCAATGGCAAAAAAAGTGAATAGCGTTAATTTTATGTTCTTGTGCATGCAGTGTTCTTTTTGCAAATCGAAATTAATATGTAATTTATTCAATATGACGACTGTCTGGTTCGACATTTTCGGCATCACGTTTCCTGTCTGATATATTTTTTAGTTGCCAGGATCTACCGATGAATTGCTTTGGGCCTCCCTTGCCTTTATAATGGACAATTCTCCCCTTGCCTCAGCCACCACTTCCGGATACTGTGCAAAGTTGGAAACTACGTTGTCCAAAATATAGGTTGCCTGATAGGCGTCATCCAAAGCATAGAAATTTTTAGCCATAATGATAAGTCCCTTACCTCCCCATTCTTTATAGGCCGCGTAATCTTTCGCTAGTTTCTGGACAGATACATTGGAAGCCTCGTACTGTTGCGCCTTATTTTTGAAATAAGCATCGTAATAAAGCGATTCAGCGGCAAGAATTCCGGTTGCTATCTTTTGTACATCTGCATACGCCGCTTGTGCCATGGCTTCATCATTGGTCTGAATGGCCGAGCGCGCGATCATGACATGGGCATCACTTTTTATACGGTCATCGATTGTTGGTGTTGCCAATACTTTTTCTGCGTAGTCAATGGTACGGTCATAATTTTTCTGCCCATAGTATCCCTTCATCAAATTAGAACGGGCAAAAGTACGGTTCTGTTGAATATCTGCCTGGGCCTCCAAACGTTCTAAATATGGCAATGCATTACTATAATCTTTTTTCGCGATATAAATTTCACAGACCCGTGTCAAAGCTTGTTCCGCATATTCACTGCCACCTTTATTCGCTACATACATATAGTTGGTCAAAGCTTTGTCCTTTTGTCCTTTGCCAAAATACAATTGTGCCAAATTAAAATTGGCATTTACGGCATGTAGGCCGCTCGGAAATTGTTTGATATAATTTTCGTACCCCCTAATGGCGGCATCTTTCTTACCTTCTAAATTTTGTTTGTCGGCCGACTCAAACGTGGCATTGTCAAGTTCAGCATCGGTTACTTCGACAAACTCTAAATCTCGAACCCATTCGGCATATTCGTCAACACGGCCCAAATCTACATACACCAATTTGGCCGTAGCCACAGCTTGAATCGCTTCTTGGGTATTGGCGTAGTCCCGCACGACAGTCTTGAATTTGGCCAAGGCCTGTTCGTTTCGGTTTGCGTTGTAATGTACAAGGCCCTGTCTCATAATAGCTTGAGGCACCAATGAACTACCACGGTAATCGCGAATCAAACGATCATAGGTCTGCAACCCCTGATTTTCTTGCCCGGCTGCGATATAGGTATTTCCTAATTCGTACAAGGCATCATCTTTTAAGGTCGACTTTGGATAGTTCGAAACAAAATTCTGTAGTTCTTCTATTTTAGTGCTTTGCTTTCCAACAAAACCATAGCTTATGGCTTTTTGATAGGCCGCATAATCTTTCTCGGGACCGGTCAACGCCAAAGCCTTATTATAGGTCTCAATGGCTGGCCAATATTTGCTGGTAACAAAATAGCTATCACCCATACGTAAATACCCATCATATAATTTTTGGGTATCTGTCGTACCGGAAGCTGTAAAATTCCCAAAAAAGAAAATCGCTTTATTATAATCTTTTAGCTTAAAATAGGTATAGGCCAAATTGTAATCTGATTCCGCATACTCCGTTGTTCTTTCTGCAACGGGGTTTTGTTTGAACTGAAGAAATCCGGCCAATGCATCATCGAACCGGTTCAACAAATAATCTGATTCGGCTTTCCAATAACTAGCTTTTGCTTTGAAGATGCCATCTTCGGCACTATCAAGCGATTTTTTAAAATTCTCTGACGCAGCTTCATAATCCCCATCCATAAAAAGCTCGACTCCCCTATAAAACGCAACCTTCTGATACGTACTCTTGCTGGCATAGTTGCGGTTATTTTCCAGAAGTTCCATCGCTCCCTGAAAGTTTCGGGAAGTGATATAGGAATCTACCAACAACTCTTGCATCTCTTGTGCATTACCATCATTCGGGTATTCCTCCAAATAATTAGAAATCACTTGGGGTACCGGCTCGTAGGCATTACCTATTTCATAACTCAAACGGGCGTAGTTCAAATAAGAATCTTTTCGAATTTCCGGACTGAAATCCATCTGTGAGGCATTTCGAAATGCATTCAGTGCCTCAGGTTTCTTATCAAGATTCAAATAACATTCCGCTAAATGGTAATAGGCATTTTGAGAAACACTGTTGGTGCCCCCTATAATATTATTGAACTGCTGTATGGCATTGGCGAAATCGTTCTGTTTGTAATAAGAATAGCCCAACAAGTAATAATCGGTATTGCTCCATTTACCCCTTTTACCCTTATAATCTTCTAGATAGGGAATTGCGTTCGAATATTGTTTTAAATTAAAATAGCTCTCCCCTATTATTTTGTTCAGTTCAGAAACTTCGTTACGGTCGGCTTTTGGCAATTGTTTTTTCGCCAGGGTAATAGCTTCTTCGAACTTGCCCAATTTAAAATTCATGTCAGCCTGATAGTACGAAAGCTTTTCCTCAAGTACTTCTTGATCTGTGATTTGATCAAAACGTTGGTTGGCCGCCTCATAATCATCTTGTTGGTACGAAATATAGCCTAAGTAGTATTTCGCTTGGGAGCCATAAATAGGAGAATCGGTGACTTTTCCCAAATAACGTTCGGCTTCCTTGGTCTTCTTGGAAGAAAACAACGCGTATCCATAGTTGAAATTGAACTTATCCATTTCTCCCCGTGAAAGTGCACTTTGGTCCACTTTATTATACCATTTTAAGGCATATGGATATTTTCCTGTGGCGAAATAATACTCGGCCACATCGGCAAAGGCCGAATTACGTTTGGTCGAAGTAGGATATTTTTCAACGAAATCTTCCATCAAATGGTCTGCCCCTAATTGGTTCAACCGTACTGCCGCATTGGCCTCGTAATAGGCACTATTGGCCTGAACCTCCTCGTCCCTAGTGGTCTTCTTAACCTTTTGAAAAATGGTTTGGGCCGCCTGGTACTGCTCATTGTTGTACAGCGCCAAGGCATCTTGGTATTCCTTTTGTGAATGTGTATAAACTTTGGTCTCTTGGGCGGTTCCCAACATGACCGTCCCTAATAAAAGGGGTAGAAAAGCGGTGATATTTTTTGGCATAGTGTTCTAACTATTTTAATAATTACCGTGTTTTAACCTCTATAACGGCAAATATCGTACCTAAGTATATGTCAGGTAGAATTTGAATTTAAAGAAAAAGATTTTTCCTAAATATCAAGGGCAAATCTCTAATAACTTATTACTTTTATATCAACAACGAAGACCATGAGCGAGACCATATTGGAGTTAAAGGATGTTGCCATTTTTCAAAAAGAAAATCTGGTACTGAACGAAGTAAGCTTAGACGTAAAAAAAGGGGACTTCGTTTACCTCATCGGAAAAACGGGAAGCGGAAAAAGTAGCTTTATGAAAACGCTTTATGCCGACCTGCCACTTCGACAGGGGGAAGGTTCCATTGCCGGTTTCGATTTAAAATCACTGAAAGAGAAGCATATTCCGCATCTTCGAAGAAAACTAGGGGTTGTTTTTCAAGATTTCAAACTGTTGCCCGACCGAAATATCAACAACAATATGCTTTTTGTACTTAAAGCTACAGGCTGGAAAGACAATAGCAAAATGAAAGCAAAAATCGAAGAAGTTCTCGACAAGGTAGGAATGAAGACCAAAGGGTTCAAGTTTCCGCACGAGCTATCGGGAGGCGAACAGCAACGTGTTGCCATTGCCCGGGCGCTATTGAACGACCCCGAACTGATCTTGGCCGATGAACCTACGGGAAATCTAGACCCGCAGACCAGTGTCGAAGTTATGAAAGTTTTACAAGATATTAATAAGTCTGGCCGAACTATTCTCATGGCCACCCACGATTATGCCCTTATTTTAAAATACCCTTCCAAAACCCTAAAGTGTGACGGCGGTAAAATATTCGAAGTGGTACAACGTACGGTTTAGCGCTCAATATTACGACCTAGTATTTAATCATGATCCTAAAAAAGCAAGTATACCAAGCCGATAAGAAAGCAAATCCATTTATCGGTATTTTGCTTTTTTTGATTTCCATTATCCTATTTGTTCTCACTGCACCCTTCGGACTCATCTATGGATTACTGCGCAAATTTACTGCGAGAGGCATTAACGGAATCGGGGAGTTCACTTTGAAGATTGCCATTTCAATCGACCAATTGGGCAATGTACTGATGCAACACCTACTAAATGCCCTCTGGATAAAAACTGGGGGATATAAATTCGGAAACAGGGATGAAACCATCTCCAGTGCGCTGGGTAGAAACAAAAAATTAGGCACATTGACCTTTCTAGGAAAAGCCATGGATAAGGTATTGGATGTCATCGACCCCAACCACTCACTCAACTCGATCGATTATTATATCGAACCAACGAAAGAAATTATCGATACACTGGCATGGATCCACATTGTCGACGGCCGTATATTGTGCACACGCAGTCATGGGAAGGAAACATATTATATACCTGGTGGAAAAAGGGAAGTCGGAGAGTCGGACACCCAGACAATTTTTAGGGAAATCAAAGAAGAGCTAAGCGTAGACTTGAACATTCCAACTTTAGATTTTATAGGAATTTTCGAAGGTCAGGCAGATGGTCACAAACCCGGCATCTTGGTTCGAAGGACCTGTTATTCGGGAAACTACGAAGGCAAACTGCTACCAAATTCGGAGATAGCTGAAATCGTTTGGCTTAATTATAAAGATCGACACTTAGTATCGGAAGTAGACCAAATGATTTTTGATTTTTTAAAGGATAAAGAAGACCTTAACTGATGCTTTAAAACCCTAAATATTTAAATTTACCTGTAAACACTAACGACCAACACACAACCTATGTTAAAACAACGTTGCCATTTTCTCATATTTTCATTGCTTATACTATTCGTTCTTGGTTGCAAGGAAGAGAAACCCGAGGAAACACGCCCCAATGTGCTTTTTATTGCTGTCGACGATCTACGCACCGAACTAGGCGCCTACGGCAATAATTACATACAATCACCGAATATGGATGCCCTTGCGGCTTCAGGCTCCCTTTTCAACCATCATTATGTGCAAGTACCCACATGTGGAGCTTCGCGCCATGCGCTTTTAACAGGAATGCGCCCTTCAAAACCGATACATTTATCCAATTCGGCCATTGAAAAAGAAATTTCCGGCCAACCGGAAAGCAAAGTTCCAGAGACATTCATTCATCGTTTTAGGCAGGCAGGGTACCATACCGTCGGTATAGGAAAAATTAGTCATTCCGCTGACGGATATGTCTATGGATACGAAGAACCCGTTTCAGAAAAAAGGGAACTCCCCCATAGCTGGGACGAATTGGTCTTTAATCCGGGAAAATGGAAAACGGGCTGGAACGCTTTTTTCGCTTATGCCGATGGTGAAAACCGCCAAAGTTTAAAGAAACAGGTAAAACCTTATGAGGCAGGTGAAGTAGACGATGACGGCTACCCCGATGGGTTAACGGCAAATTTGGCGATTACCAAGCTTCGTGAACTAAAAGACAATAAAAAGCCTTTTTTTATGGGCGTCGGATTTTTCAAACCCCACCTTCCCTTTAATGCCCCAAAAAAATATTGGGACCTCTATGATGAGACAACTTTACCGGTATCTCCCAACCCAAATATCCCAGAGAACATAAATCTCAAAAGTCTTCATGAGAGCGGGGAGTTCAATCAGTATGCACTTGGTGAAGAAAGGGCGTCATTACAGGCTTCCGTTTCCGATGCATATGCCAAAAAATTACGTCACGCCTACTTTGCTTCCGTAAGTTATATCGACACGCAAATCGGCAGGTTATGGCAAGAATTAAAGGCCCTTGACATGGAAAAGAATACCATCATCGTTATTTGGGGAGACCACGGTTGGCATTTAGGAGATCAACGGGTGTGGGGTAAACATACCCTTTTCGAAAATGCGCTAAAAAGCGCACTTATCATAAAATCACCATACTTGGAACACCAAACTCAAAAAGTAGAAAGTGTTGTAGAAGCTGTAGACATTTATCCGACACTTTTAGACCTTTGTGGCCTAGACAACGATTATCCGCTTGATGGTGAAAGTCTGGTCGACCTTATGAGTTCGAAAAAACAACAAACCACAGAAGCCGCATATAGCTACTTTAAAAATGGAATTTCACTCCGGACCGAAAAATATAGGCTCACGAAATATTTCCGGGGAGAAATTCCGACTGTCGAACTTTACGACCATACTAGCGACCCCTTGGAAACCAAAAACATAGTCGATGACAATCCTGAAATTGTTGAAAAACTAATGCCTTTATGGGAAGAAGGAAATACGGGTCTTTATGCAAAAAATGAATAAATTCAAGTATCTATTTTCTTATGCAGTTATTGCTTTGGCATATCAATAGAACGATATTTGCGAAAATTTCAACAATAAAAGCGGCTGCTGAACGTCATAGAGCAAATACTCCCGAATCTTTTTTGTTACTTTGCGCCCATAATCACAAAATGTATTGATGGAAATTCTTGGTATTGATATTGGCGGTTCTGGAATAAAAGGTGCAATGGTAAATATGGAAACCGGTGAAATGGTTTCAGAACGCTTTCGCATACCCACTCCGAAATCAAGGAAGCCTAATGAAATGGCCGAAGTAGTTGCTCAAATCGTAAAACATTTTGATTATAAAGGGCCTGTTGGGTGCGGATTTCCGACGGTTATCAAAAAAGGTGTCTGCAAGTCGCAGGGAAACCTTCATAGAAAATGGAAGGATACGGATGTCGAAGCCCTTTTTGAAAAGGCAACAGGCTTGGATGTCACTGTAATAAATGACGCCGATGCCGCTGGTTACGCCACAATGAACTATGGTATTGGCCAGCAAGAAAAAGGATTGGTTGTCATGATTACTATTGGAACCGGACTAGGTAGCGGTGCCTTTTTAGACGGTCGGTTGATCCCGAACTTTGAATTGGGTCAAATTCCGTATAAAAAACACGTTAAAATAGAAGCATGGGCAGCAGCTTCTATTAAAGAAAAAGAAGAGCTCAGCTATAAAAAATGGGGCAAACGTTTTAATAAGTTCCTAGAGCTTGTTGAATTGATAGTCGCACCCGACCTTATCATTCTTGGTGGTGGCACTTCTAAAGATTGGGAAGAATTCAAAGACTATATTACTATAGATACACGGGTAGTTCCCGCAGGATTGCAAAACCATGCCGGAATCATCGGAGCCGCAGCGGCTTGCCAGGCGAGAAAGAATATTTTTAGCTAAAAACCGGTAGTAATTTCACCTTATGAAATTCGTAAAATAAACGGGCTAAAAAGTTAGAACAAGAACGAAGTGAAGTAATCTGTTAATTGACTGCTAATAATTAACAGATTGCTTCGTACCTCGCAATGTCGTAAAACAAGCCTTTTTTATCCCTTTTTTATGATGTCTTTTATCAAGACTATTCTAAAATCTTAGCACCTTCCGGCACATCAAAAAAATCACTTTCCAATGTTTTTTCAAAATGCAAGTCGGTCACTTCAATCTTGGTAATGTATTCGCCTGGTTGGCCATTTTCGACCGTCCAATGAGTCTTCAATTCGCTAGGTAACAAAAGTCCGTCTACATTCACTAGTTCTCCAACTTCCATAAACTTTTCCGGATTATGACCACCATCCTTAAAATACGCGGGATAAGAAACAATATATCTAATGGCCGTCATCAAGTGGGTGTCGGTATCAAAATGCAATATATAATAGTCATCGGGGGCGTCTCCCGTACCCGCATCAAAAGTTACTTTGATAACGTCATTGGTTTTCGCTATGTAGGTCGCTTGCGGCAACAGTTCTAAATTTACACCTTCCCCATCCAACACAAAAGGGTGTGCAAATAAATATATCGGCGTCAACGCCCAAAACTTCGTATCATAAGCAAAAGCTGTGGAGTCTTTCGCCTTCACCCACGCCGCCTTTCCATCCCAGCCAAATTTGGCTGTGCTATCGGTAACGCTCGTATGCACGGCTCGGTTACGCCAAGTATCGACTACCTGATAACTATCCCTTGCCGTTTTGCCATCAAGCGGCTGGTAATTAAAACGAAAAGCAAGGGCTCCATTCCCATACCATTTTGAAAGTCCACCGTGGGCTTCCATCGCATTCCATATCACCTTACCCGCTTCTGAACCTTGCAACTTATTCTTTGCTTTGGCCACACGATTATTTATCCATTTTTCGGGAACCAAGGCTATATTCTCGATAACTTCATTTTCTTCGGCAACTACTTCTGTTGCCTGCTTAGTTTGTTCTTTACAGGAGGTAACACCTGCTACAGCTAATAGGGTTAAAAAAAATAGTCCTTTTTGCATATCTTCAATTTTAAACTTTTCAGTCGTTAAACCAACCAATTCATTTCAAAAAAAAACCCTGAAAAGTTCAGGGTTTTTAGCTTTATGTAATTTTATTCCGTTTCCGGTCAACTTCGGTCAGGTAAATCTTTCGAAGTCGCAAATGCTTCGGCGTCACCTCTACATACTCATCTTTTTGAATATATTCCAAAGCTTCTTCCAAAGAAAACTTGATAGCCGGTACAATCTTGGCCTTATCATCAGCTCCGGAAGAACGTACATTCGATAATTTTTTGGTCTTCGTGATATTAATGGTCATATCGTCACCACGCGAGTTCTCACCAATGACCTGACCTTCATAAATATCTTCACCCGGATCAACGAAAAATTTACCTCGATCTTGTAATTTATCAATAGAATAAGGGATTGCCTTTCCTTTCTCCATAGAAACCAACGAACCGTTCTGGCGCTGTGGAATATCACCTTTTAATGGTTGGTATTCCAAAAAGCGGTGAGCCATTATGGCTTCACCCGCCGTAGCGGTCAACAATTGGTTTCGCAAACCAATGATACCACGTGATGGAATCAAAAATTCACAAACCATACGATTTCCCTTGGCTTCCATGCTGGTCATCTCTCCTTTTCGAATAGAAACCATTTCTACTGCCCTTCCAGAAACTTCCTCTGGTAAATCAATGGTCAATTGCTCGATAGGCTCACATTTGACACCATCGACCTCTTTTATAATAACCTGTGGTTGTCCTATTTGTAATTCATAACCTTCTCGTCGCATGGTTTCTATCAAAACCGAAAGGTGCAATACCCCACGGCCAAAAACCAAAAACTTATCTGCACTGTCCGTTTCATTGACGCGCAATGCCAAGTTCTTTTCCAACTCACGCTCTAAACGCTCTTTGATGTGACGTGAAGTTACAAACTTACCGTCCTTACCAAAAAACGGACTATCGTTAATAGTAAACAACATACTCATGGTAGGTTCATCTATAGCGATAGTCTTCAAACCTTCAGGGTTTTCAAGATCGGCAATGGTATCACCAATTTCAAAGCCTTCAAGACCGACTATGGCACAAATATCACCGGTAACAACTTCTTTCACTTTCAAACGGCCTAAACCTTCGAAAGTAAAAAGTTCTTTTATTTTTGATTTTACAATGCTTCCATCGCGCTTGACCAAAGAAACTTGTTGCCCTTCTTTCAAGCTTCCCCTTTGCAACCTTCCAATAGCGATACGTCCGGTAAAAGAAGAAAAATCCAAAGAGGTAATCAACATTTGCGTATTTCCTTCCTTAGGTTCAAAAGTAGGAATATGCTCTACAACCATATCCAATAGCGGTTCGATATTGTCGGTCTCATTTTTCCAATCGTCACTCATCCAATTGTTTTTGGCCGAACCGTAAACGGTCGGGAAATCCAATTGCCATTCTTCGGCACCCAATTCGTACATCAAATCGAATACTTTTTCATGAACCTCCTCAGGAGTACAGTTTTCTTTATCGACTTTATTGATTACTACACATGGCTTCAACCCTAAATCAATAGCCTTTTGCAACACAAACCGGGTCTGTGGCATAGGACCCTCAAAAGCATCGACCAATAAAAGTACGCCATCTGCCATATTCAGAACACGTTCCACTTCACCACCGAAATCGGCGTGACCAGGAGTATCTATGATGTTGATTTTGATATCTTTATAAACAACTGAAACATTCTTAGAGGTAATAGTAATTCCTCTTTCCCGTTCCAAATCATTATTATCTAGAATGAGGTCGCCAGTATTCTCATTGTCTCTGAACAGGTGACAGTGATACATGATCTTGTCTACCAAGGTGGTCTTGCCGTGGTCAACGTGGGCGATAATCGCAATATTTTTTGTTATGGACATAATTATAAAATTAATAGCAATACGAGCAGCTATTTTGAGCGTGCAAAGATACTGCTAATTTTCTCTAGTTGCATAAAAGTGATGTTATTTTTATGTTGTTGATTTTGAGGGAGTTATTATAAAGTGATTTCTGAGGTACCAAACCAGGTTTATTATCAATGCCAATGTCGAGCGTAGTCGTAACCAAAATCCATTTCACTTACGTTTTTAGGTTCCGATATTTTGATCAGGCTATGTTTTTAGTAAAGAAAATACAGGTACAAATATAGGTTGGTTAAAACGTAAACCATTAAAAAACAACACGATAGACTAGAAGTTATTATCGCCAATTTTACCATAGACTTGTTTCCTTTTCTTTTTAGGTGGTTTCAACCCAAACTTGAAATTAATCGAATAGCAGTTGACGATGTGCATCATTCAAAACTAGGCTTTCGTGATTTTCGCTTCGTTGCTACCCAACCTAATGTAAGGTTGATCATCGGACCGAATCCGGAATCAATACCATCGCCTTTGTAATAGCCCGCTCCTAATTCCGCATTAAAATTAAATCCTTTCGTGTAAGTACGCTGTACCCCATACACCATACCATAAAAACCCACATTAAAATCATCGGGGCCTAATATATTAGTAGTCAAACGAAGTTGAGAAAAGAAAATAGCCTGTGCTGCTGCAATATAATTTCCTGAATTACCCGAAACATTCTTTGCTTTACGAATTCGCCGATTGAAATTGTGGTAATATCGATATCTGTTATTCATCACCAAACCTATAGCATAACCTGGCTCATAAGTTGCCATACCGAAACCTACACTCGATGAAGCACTTTGGTTTTTGAAGAGTCCGATTTCATAGGTAAATCCCGGACTTAATAGATTAAAATTAAATTGGTGCCTTTCTAAATTAATCAATGCGAAGGGGCTTCCTGAATTTTTCTCTGTGATTTTTTGTGAGTGTAAATAGAAGATAGATACAAAACACAAGGTAAAGAGTGGTAGCAGCTTCTTGATCATGACCGTGTTTTTTGATTCCTTAAAACTAACACGATTCCCATTTTTGACAGTTCTGTTTACATAAACTTTATGAAATATTTAGACAATTACTTACCGATGCACCATCTTTTTTCACTGATAATCCAACCAATACTTAGATTGGCAACGGGATAAATACCTGCATTCGCGGACCCCAAATAATAAGCGGCACCTATATCAATTGAAAAATTAATTCCGGAGTCATAGCTTCGTTGCAATCCGGTTGCGAAGCCGGCATAGCTTATAATATTGTTAATTTCGGCGTTGTCTATTGTTCGCGAACCTGGAAAGAAAACAGCCGCCACTGGGGCTATATAGTTGGCTGAATTACCATAAATTTGCCTTCTATTACGTTGTCTTTTTTCAAAATTATAATAATAGCGATATTGCCCAGCGATTGCCGGAAAGAACCCTAAATCTTTATAAAGTTCCGGCTCAGCAGGGTCCAAAGCCACCTGTAAACCTGCTTTTATATCAAAGGTAGTATTCACACCTAGTGCCATTTCGTATTCGATTCCCGGATTGGCAATGTTAATCTTAAACTGTCGAAGTTCGCAGTTTTTACCAAATTGGGCCATCGTCAGCACACTGCACAGTAGCAGCGTTATCAGTATAATTTTTTGCATAGTAGATTGATTTGGGATCAATTTTTAGTATACACTCGCCATATCTTAGTCTTCATATCGTAAGCCACCTTACAAATCACCCTGAATGGAAACCGAGAGGAATTTATATAACCACTCATATCCCAAAATAGTATCTTTGTATAAAACAAAAAGCAATGCGTTTAGACCTTGTACCCCAAATCAAACATACCGACAGTAATAACTTTTTTCTACTTTCAGGTCCTTGTGCTATTGAAGGAGAAGAAATGGCCTTACGTATTGCAGAAAAAATAGTCGGTATAACGGATAAGCTTCAAATTCCATATGTTTTCAAAGGAAGTTTTAAAAAGGCCAACCGAAGTCGCGTAGATTCATTTACAGGTATAGGCGACGAAAAAGCTTTAAAAATATTACGGAAAGTCTCCGAGACTTTCAAGGTACCCACAGTTACCGATATTCATGAGATTTCTGATGCCGCCATGGCTGCCGAATATGTCGATGTACTTCAAATTCCCGCTTTTTTGGTCCGTCAGACCGATTTGCTCGTGGCCGCCGCCAAAACAGGAAAAGTAGTCAACCTCAAAAAGGGACAATTTATGAGTCCTGAAAGTATGAAGCATGCCGTTACCAAAGTCACTGATTCAGGAAATGACCAAGTTGTTATTACCGACCGAGGTACTATGTTCGGATATCAAGATATGATCGTTGATTTTAGAGGAATCCCCACGATGAAACAATATGCGCCAGTTGTTCTAGATGTTACCCATTCGTTACAGCAACCCAATCAAGCTAGTGGGGTGACCGGGGGGCGACCAGAACTCATAAGCACGATGGCTCGGGCAGGAATTGCAGCAGGGGTAGACGGTATTTTTATGGAAACCCATTTTGATCCTGCCAATGCCAAAAGTGACGGTGCCAACATGTTGCATTTAGATCATTTGGAAAAACTATTGACCAACTTGGTAGCCATTCGGAAAACCATAGTAAGTCTTTAGAAGCCTATGTATGGAAAATCATACGCCATAGTAGGGTTAATAAACAGAAAGAAATTTATTTAAGACATTCACTAATATTTCGGGCCTTTGAAGTTTTCTATAAAGTATACTAATCACATAATTGGCACAAGCCTAGTTCCTATTTTACTATTTCTAGCCGTTTTACATACTCCAATTGCAATAGCACAGGTTAAAAAAGTTCAGACCAAGCCGAATATTATTTTGATTATGGCAGATGACCTGGGCCAAGAGACTTTAGGCGTTTACGGAAGCGATAGCTATGCCACTCCGAATTTAGATAGATTGGCCAATGAAGGTATGCGTTTCGACCAATGTTATGCCACTCCCCTCTGCACACCATCGAGAGTACAACTTATGACGGGCAAGTATAATCATAAAAACTATATTGGTTTCGGATTGCTCGACCCCAAGGAAAAAACATTCGGTCACTTTATGCAAGCAACGGGATACAAAACTTTTATTGCCGGAAAATGGCAGTTGTTGGGGAATGCCCATCAACAAAAATTAGCAGGCGGGAAAATAGGTTCAACACCAGAGCAGGCGGGTTTCGATGCCCATTGTTTATGGCAAATAGACCAAATAGGCTCTCGTTACAAAGACCCATTGCTGAGCACATACCAAAAAGGCACGGTCAAATTCCCAAACCAATATGGTCCGGATGTTTTCGTGAAGCATATTGAAGCTTTTATGGAGGAAAACAAAGACGTCCCCATGTTCATCTATTACCCTATGGTATTGACCCATGACCCCTTTGTGCCCGTGCCTGACAACCCTGAGTTTAAAAGTTTCGATGCCAAATCAAAAGTCAACGACCCGATCTATTTTGGTGAAATGGTGAATTATATGGATAAGTTGGTAGGAGACATTGTACAGAAAACGGAAGACCTAGGAATTAGAGAGAATACGTTAATTCTTTTTATCGGAGACAATGGAACGGACAGGGACGTAACCTCTATCGTAAATGGAAAACCGCTACGAGGAGACAAGGGGCACACTACAAATGCCGGTACCCAAGTACCTTTTATTGCCAATTGGAAAGGAAAAATAAAACCCGGTGAGATTAATAACCACCTTATCGATTTTACTGATTTTTTACCTACGCTGTTACAAGCTTCCAGGCAGCCCTCTTTACCAAAATCAGAAACCGACGGAATCAGTTTTTACGGACAACTGTTCGGTGAAAATGAAAATACCCGCGAATGGATTTTTTGCCATTACGCTCCCAATTGGGGCAAATTCGAATCCCGAAGGTATGTACAGAATAAAGATTGGAAATTGTACGGTAACGGGGAATTTTATAATCTTGCAAAAGATTCCTTGGAAAAAAATCCTTTGAACACAAAAGAACAATCCATCGAAATACAAGCCACCGTGACTAAGTTTCAATCGGTCTTGAATCAATTCGCCAAATAAATCTAACAGAATGAAGAAATTAACATGCTATTTTTTGCTTATCGGAAGCCTTGTCATCTTGTCGTGCGGGGAAAAATCTCAAAAAGAAACCAAGGCAAAAAGACCCAACATTGTCTTCATCATGTCAGATGATCATGCCTACCAAGCAATTAGTGCATACGATGACCGATTAATCCAAACTCCGAATATCGATCGTATCGCCAAAGAAGGCATGCTTTTCACCAATGCTTCGGTAACAAACTCGATTTGCGCCCCTTCACGGGCCGTAATATTGACTGGTAAACATTCGCACGTCAACGGAAAAATTGATAACATCTCCCCTTTTGACACGACCAATGTTACTTTTCCTCAACTATTGAAGAAGGCCGGATACCAAACGGCAATGTTCGGAAAATTACACTTTGGCAACAACCCCAAAGGCTTCGATGAATTTAAAATATTACCGGGACAGGGCGATTATTACAACCCAAAATTTATTACCGCAACTGGAGATACTACGGTTACCGGGTATGTCACCGATATTATTACCGATCTGGCGATAGACTGGTTTGAAAACAGAAGGGATGCCGAGAAACCTTTTATGTTGATGTATTTGCACAAGGCGCCACACAGAACCTGGATGCCCGCAGAACGACATTATAAAGAATTTACCAAAAAAACTTTCCCACTTCCCGAAACACTTTTCGATGATTATGTGACTCGTGAAACTACCGCTGGTCCCGCTGAAATGAACATATTAAAGCATATGCAACTTTCATATGATTTGAAGGTGACCGACAGTGTTGCCGAACAACTTGACATTAAGAATTGGAATACTATCGGAAACCGCATAGGGCGCCTCGACCCTGAACAAAGAGCGGCATGGGATGCCATTTATGATCCTATCAACGCAGACTTTGCGAACCGTTTTCCTGAGATGAACGATAGTACGCTAATGGTTTGGAAATATCAACGGTACATGCAAGATTACTTGGGAACCATTGCTGGTGTAGATGAAAATGTTGGTCGTTTACTAGATTATTTGGATGACAACGACCTCAGCGACAATACCCTTGTGGTTTACACCTCTGATCAAGGATTTTATTTGGGTGAGCACGGATGGTTCGATAAGCGCTTTATGTACAACGAGTCTTTCAAAACACCTTTACTGATAAAGTGGCCCCACGTCATTACCCCTGGAACCACTGAGGAAGAAATGGTACAGAACCTTGATTTTGCCCAGACCTTTTTAGAAGTTGCAGGTGTCACCGCTCCGGAAGACATGCAAGGAGAAAGCCTAGTACCTCTGTTAAAGGGAGAAAAAGAAAAATGGATTAGAGATGGCGTGTATTACCACTACTATGAATTTCCTGCGGAACATGCCGTAAAACGGCATTATGGGATAGCTACCAAAGCGTACAAGTTGATTCATTTTTACTATGATGTTGATGTCTGGGAACTCTATGACCACTCAAAAGACCCCAACGAAACCAACAATGTTTACAATGATCCCGAATACGCCGATATCGTTGCAGATATGAAAGAAAAACTCACGGAATTACGTAAAAAATATAAAGATTCCGATGAACTTGATAACCAGTTCATTGAGGAATATAAAGATAAGGGGCTTATCAAGGAATAGTTAGGAATTTGGAGTTGGGATTTTTTTTCAACTCCAACATAATTCTTGAACGTGCACTTTATTTCCAAAACTTTTTATCACCTACCGAACAGGCATCTTGCAATATTTCGATTAAAATAGTATTGTCGATTTCGTCAAGCGACTTGTAACGTAACGACTTCATCATTTTACGGCCTGCGGTTGTCATATATTCAAGGTTGACCGTAAGGTGGGCGGCGTTCCAAAAACCAAGGTCTACGTAATCTTTGCTTTGGTTTAAATAACAATACCGTCTGCCATTGACATAATAGAAGGGAATTTTGTATTTGTATTTTAAAACTGCATCGGGAACCGTGCGTTCAATAACCGACTGCAGATGCAGCAATATACTGCGATGGGGTTCGGATTGTTGTAAGATGTAATCTTCTGCGGGATTCATCGGTAAAAATTATTTTTAAAACAGCAAATACTGGCCTGACCCGTTTGTATTTGGTAGACTAATTTACTTTTTTTTCATGTGCTTCGGAAGTTTCATCTGGGTATCTTTTGGGCATTAAAAGCTTTTCTTCGTGGCTCCAACGGCATAAATGTAGGGGATGCCAAACTTTAACATTACTTAATCTAAGCTTTAGACAAGTTTTCATCAGGTTGTTTATTTTTATAGAAAATATACCACCATGAAAAAAATACTGCTGTTCCTTGTCCTTTTAGGTTTATATAACGGTTATTCCCAATCGCATTCCCATAGTGGGGCAAAACCTATGACATATCCCGATATTGAAGGATATAATACCCTGAAGACCGATTTACACATGCATACTGTTTTTTCCGACGGAAATGTATGGCCTACAATTCGCGTACAAGAGGCCCTTCGAGAAAATTTGGACGCCATTTCGTTAACCGAACATTTAGAATACCAGCCCCATAAAGAAGATATTCCGCACCCAGACCGTAACCGATCCTTCGATTTGGCATTGGCCGAAGCTAAAGAACATGACCTGCTGATTGTTCGAGGTTCGGAGATAACGCGCTCTGCGCCTGTCGGTCATAATAATGCTATTTTTATTTCGGATGCGAACAAACTTTTAATAGAAAGGCCCGAAAACACCTTTGCCGAAGCGAATAAGCAGGGCGCTTTTGTATTTTGGAATCATCCCGCTTGGCACCGACAACGCCCCCAAGGCAACCCTGTTTGGAGCGATTTTCAAATCGAGAGAGCCAAAAAAGGGGAATTACATGGTATCGAGGTCATCAACACGACCGATTACTCCGAAGAGTCTTTGGCGCTGGCCTTAGAACATAACTTGACCATTATGGGCACGAGTGATATTCACGGACTCGTTGATTGGAGCTATACCGAAAAAGGCAACCACCGCCCAATTACCTTGGTCTTCGCCAAGGATAAAAGCTTGGAAGGATTAAAAGAAGCACTCTTTGCCGGCCGCACCGTAGCAGTTTACAATTCGCTTTTGGTCGGTCGCCCAGAATATCTAAAACCATTGTTAAAAGCTAGCATTAGGGTGAACAGTGCCTCCTATATTGAGAAAACGCAAGTGTTGAAAGTTGAGATTGAGAATATCTCGAGCAGTGACCTTTTGTTCGAAAATGAAATGCCCTATACCTTTTACAGTAGTTCTCCTGTTTTTGAAGTAGCAGCAGGCCAAACCAAAACCTTACAGATTAAAACCTTGGAGCCCTTGAAGAATATCGACTTGCAACTCAAAGCATTGGGAGCCTATACCGCACCCAAGGAGCACCCCATTATCGAATGGAAGCTTTCGACCGATTAACGAAAAAGTATTAACAAGAAGTATACAATTGCCTCGGCCATTGGTCGAGGCTTTTTATAAAAACATAGATACCCTAATTTATTCGGGAAAAGCGATAATCAAGATCTATTCTTCCCCATTTACATAACCTTGTAGATAGGCATAGCGTTCGGTAAGTTTTCCGTCTTTGGTCATACGGGCCCTTTCTAAAATACCATCGGCATCATTATTAAAAAATGACGGAATTACATATTTCACAAAAGCATCGCCAAAACCTTCACTTGCATCTCGGGGAAGTTCGGCAGGTAAATTGTCGACCGCCATCACCGCAATGGCAGATTCATTTTTATAATCTACCTCTTTTTCGGTCTTTGGATCATAACCATAAATTGGTTCGGCGATGGTAGAAGCTCGAATTGTTGTCGCGACGGGACCGTCAATATCACAGCTGATATCGGCCACCACTTTAATTTTAAAATCGGGGTACTTTGCATCGTCACGTGTAAAGAGATAGGGAGCTCCATCACCGTAAAAATGACCCGCGATATAGAGATCCGTGACTTTTGCAAATCGCAAAAAATTGGATTTATATTGTTCGGGATTCTCAAAGAAATCAGTCATCGAACCTTTTACGCCGTCTTTTCTTAGGTTATATTCGGAAATATCGATCTGACAGTAGACAGGTTCGTTAAATGCATCTTCTAAATATGCTTTTACACCGACCTCCTTTAAGCCCATACCATCCAACATTTCTTTGGCCCCATTGCCTACCCGACCTTTACCGGTCAGTAAAATCTTGATATTAGGAAGCTCTATTTTTTGAAGTTCATTTATCAGTGCCTTTTGGTCCGTAAGCGTCTCGGCCTTTGGAAGATCAAACTGTCCGAACTTTAATCCATAGGCCCGAATACCATTATAGGCCCCAACGATACCGGCATACCGACCAAAGGCGACCAAGCGTGTACCTTTTGTGTTTGTTATGACCTCATGGTCATAGAATTCGATATTTTTGTCTAATAAAGCCTGCAAAAGTTCTCTGTTATATGGCTGTTTTTTGATGGTATGTGAAAAAAAGAAGTATTTTTTATTCGGAATAAGGGCGTCTATCGGTACTTCTTTAACTCCAAGGAGCACTTCACAGCCAGACATGTCGTTATTCACTTTGATACCTGATGCTTTATATTCTGCATCGGTAAACGTGCGAATGGGAGAGGCTTCAACGCTGATTTCGGCCTTATCATGGTTCTCTAAGACTTTTTGACAGGCAATTGGTGCTAGCACCACACGTTGATCGGGCGGTGTTTTACGTTCTTTAATGATTCCGAATTTCACGTTCTTCTAATTACTTAATTGATTGATAATAAATAGATTAAAATAATTCGACTTGTAAAGATGTCTCGTTCTACTTTTTAATGGCTAACAATACCAGACTTTTTTTTTACAAACAGAAACCTCATTTTCAATGCAAGTGCTCATAGTATAGACTTGGTACAAAGTTTGCATTAAATGTAACAGGATTATCAGGGGTAAGCAAACTTTTCTTAGCTTTGCTGCCCAATATTTTTTGTGCTCGCAAATGGGTGTGTACTGAAAATCTGGGTTATGCGTTAGGGATAGAGGCAAGTACCTTGTACAGCCGATAGCCCGACCTTTTAAGGCTTTTTGCCGCAAAGGGTAACGCACTAAGATAAAGGGTAAGTTCAAATTCAAGTATTGCAGTGTAATAAATAGTCTCTGAGACCCCAAAGCAGCGGGGCGGGGTTAAGTTCTTTGAAAAAACAATGGGAGAAGAAGGTCTTGAAATGAATTCAGGGCATTATTCGTTTAAGGCACGCAAAGCGCGCCTATCTCATTATGGGGCCGACTGGTTTTGACAGCGAGACCAATGGCAATGTAAGCATGTCGAGCGCTGGGATACAGCTCGTAAATCTCATATTTCACACTTTTAATTGGCGATAACAATTACGCTCTTGCCGCTTAATCCGAATTATAGTAGGATTTAGCCTCGTCTCTACTAGGTAGAGAAGCGAGATGTTCCTGAATAGCCTCTGTCGACGGCGATTCAATTAGGGGCACCATAAATGTCGATATAAGGGCAGTATTCGCTTTGGTACTGCCACCAAAACCTTAAGAAGCTAAGTGTGTATTAGGCTGTTTCTAGTCAGGTACGCATCGAAAATCAATTAGAAACTAAACATGTAGAAGGCTTTGTAATTGCTTGTTTGGACGAGGGTTCGAATCCCTCCGGCTCCACTGAAATGATACTATTTCAACCCACAAACCCTATAAATCGCTGATTTACAGGGTTTTTTGTTATATTTTCATTCAGAAGAAAGTACATGAAACCATATAACAAGTCACCAAATCGACACCTATTTTAAAAATTAAAAAGTGGTGTCGATTTCTCTGTAATTCACTCTTTTTTAGATTATTACAAATTTATATAATTTATTTTTTATACCTTTATTTGGTATAAATCGACACCTAAAAATACGTGAATTCTTTTTCAACCCTTTTTTACCTAAAAGATGAGCGCCGCGACAAGAACGGAAAAGCAGGGTTATACCTAAGAATTACGGTAGATGGGAGACGAACATCTATCAGTTTGCATCGTAAAATTGATCCTGAAAAATGGGATTCCCGAATGAACAAATTGAAGGGAAAAACTATTGAAGCGGAAGAGCTGAACAGATTTATGACCACTATTCGACATAAAGTGAACAAGATTCAGCATCAGCTGATTGAAGAAGGTAGTCCATTTACGGTTCATGATGTCAAAGACAAGTATTTAGGAAAGAATGCCAAACTAAAAATGTTGGTAAAACTCTTTGATGAGCACAACCAGCAAATGAAAAAACTGGTCGGGATTGAGTTCGCTTTAGGAACCTACAAAAGATATCACACTACCCGAAGCCATGTTTCGGAATATATTAAAAGCGAATACGGTAAAAACGATATTCCGATAAAGGATGTGGACTTAAAATTTATCAAGGGGCTTGAATACTTTTTAAAGGTAACCAAAGCCTGTAACCATAATTCCGCCTTAAAATACGTCAATAATTTTAAAAAGATCATCCGAATTGCCGTGGGTAATGATTGGATCAGCAAAGACCCCTTCTACAACTACAAAGTGCAATTCAAGACCGTAGAACGCGAGTTTTTGACAAAAGAAGAACTACAGCGACTTATCGACAAAGAATTCGAAGGAGCGCGCTTAGGCATCGTCCGGGATATGTTTGTGCTTTGTTGCTTTACAGGATTGGCGTATATCGATATTCAAACTTTGACTCCCGACGAAATTCTAGAAAATGCAGAAGGCGGTTATTATATCAAATCGAAACGCTCTAAAACGAATACCGGTTTTACGATTCCGCTTTTGCCTACGGCGATGGCCATTATAGAAAAATATAAAAACCACCCCAAAGTGGTCAACAAAAAGTGCGTGATTCCCGTGTTGAGCAATCAAAAGTCCAACGCCTATTTAAAGGAAATTGCCGACCGCTGTGATATCAAAAAGAATCTTACTACGCATCTGGCGCGCCATACCTTTGCCACAACGGTGACCTTGACCAATGGTGTTCCCATTGAAACGGTTAGCAAAATGTTAGGCCATAAGAATTTAAGGACAACACAACATTATGCCAAAATCATTGATTCGAAGGTCGAGGAAGATATGGCGATTTTAAGGGAGAAATTGGCGGGGATGAGTTCCCACAAAAAGACAGGCAGTCTGAAATAAAAATTACCATATAAAGTCCATATCGGGGAGATTTTGCAGGGTCACTTCCGCCCCACCTTTAAAACGTGCATACACGACAATATACTCCTGACCCGGCTCAATTCGAGTTATCGATATATTTTCCATATTTCCGTTAAAAACCATCCCTTGTGAAGAGGAAATGCCCGATTGCAACTTTTCGTTCAATATTGCCATTTTTGAGGCTATCATTTCGTTTAAATTGACAGATGCCTTGTCGAGCACTTTCCGGTAGTATATGCGATTGGCCAAAAATGCCAGGGCTTTGTCCAACACAACGTTCTTAGTTTCAAAATCGATTTTAAAAGCGCCTACCGACAGTCGACCCGATTCGGGGTCAAAGGCCAGGACAGCGTGAAGATAGAGGGGCACTTCTTCGGTCCACAACACTTTGCGCACAAGTCCGACGCGTAGCCCTAAGATTATGTCATATTCTGGTAATGGGCTTACCTGTAGGCCCAAGCGTGAAATTTGACCCCTTTTTCGTTCATTTGTA
Source organism: Kriegella aquimaris (assembly GCF_900103215.1). GTDB lineage: Bacteria > Bacteroidota > Bacteroidia > Flavobacteriales > Flavobacteriaceae > Kriegella > Kriegella aquimaris. The sequence goes on along the minus strand of NZ_FNGV01000006.1, from coordinate 155,616 downwards.
CCGATTTCCATTCCAATTAGCTTGGTTTCCAACAACTGTCGCAAGACGGGATAGGGAATTTTTATGGGAAGTGTTAACCGTATATTTTTCATATCTATGTTTATTCCCTTTGAAGGTATGACGTTTTAAACGGTATTTGTACTTGAAAACAATTTGTCTTGAACGCTTTAAATCTGTAACCTTAAAAAGGGCCAAATGGGTCACTATTTGTATGTAATGGGTTCGTAGAAGTGCCTTTGAATATTTATTTTTCCCAAAGACCCCAATTTCGGGTTAGAAAAATATGAACTTGAATCAAATGATATGACCAAGAAAGAATTATTAGGAAAAGAACTGAGCAACCTATATGCTATCGCCAAACAGGTAAATACCTATTTCGATGGTAGTGATATCAGTTTTCTCAATGAAAAAGTGAAAACTATTCTAAGCAGTTATGCGAAATTTAGTTGCGCGAGCGAAGAACAGACTTCCCAGATGCTACGGAAAATGGAGGTCAACCCTGGCAACACCTCGGACTCCATAGTCAATGAAATCACTGAAAACCTTCATGATATTGTTAAAAGCGACCACAGCCCCACCATCAAAAACCTTGGCTACTCCCTCTCGTTAAATCGGCTTGTTGCATACCATAGGGCCAATATAGAAAATGTGGAATATTTGATGGCGAATTCTTGAGTTGTAGAAAAAATAGGCAAAAATCTATTTTGCTTTTAGGTTTTCAGTTGGTAGTTTTTAGCCGATAAAAACCAAATAGTTGCCCATTTAATGAATGTCTTAGCAGAGCGACTCCTCCAAAAAGAAGCGGGGCCCAAATAGGGCCCCGTCATTTAAATTTGATTCTGGATTAACCAATCAATTATTTCTACTTATGTTCTTCTAGAATATGGGAAGTCTCGAGATCGTTTTGAATAAAGTCACGCTGTTCCCTTAAAATTTCCTTTATTCGGGCGGGAACCTGTGTTTCGGCCAGCACCTCATAGTATTCTTCGATGGCCGCTTTATCACCGCGTACCGCCTCTTCGAGCATAGCTTCATCATTATCACCGGAAAAAAAAGCCTTTACATCCATCCATGTGCGGTGCATGCTCCCTTTGGTACTTCCATCGATGTCACCGTCGCCCAGATCAAGTCCGGAAGCTGCGTTTTTGAGCTGTACCAGAAAAAGCTTCCTATTTTCGATCCTTCCCCTAAAATAGCTTTTGATAGCCTCATCCTTGGAATTTTCGGCCGCCTTGTCGAAACCCTTAATGGCATCTTCATTTTTTTCAACGACTTCCTGTAATCTCTTTTCGATCTTTTTTACATCTGTATTCATAGTTTCCGAGTTTGTGTTTTAATGATATTATTGGCCAACTGTTTGCGGCCTTTGTCCAATGTATTCAAAACCCAGGATACGGAAGGACCCAATACACTGAATTTTTGATTGTATCAGCCAAAGACAAAAATCATCACAAGCTGCCTGCTTAGCGTCACTTTAATTTACCGCTCAATAAAACACGAAATATTGGTATCTTCGAAACAACAATAATCGTATATGACAAACGTCAAATCTTGGTTACGGACCCTCATAGACCTCTTGGAAGTCTTTTTTAACAGCTCGCAACAAAGTAAACGCGGCCGAACTTGGCACCAACATGTGGTACCCTACGAAGAGGGTTGGGCTGTACGTCGCGAGGGCAACCAACGTATAACTAGCAAACATCGAAAACAGAGCACGGCCATCGACAAGGCCAAAAGATTAGCTCGGAAATACAAGTCCGATGTGATTATTCACCGAGAGAGTGGCGGTATTCGAGACCGGATAAGCTATGATGAGTAAAAACGAAATTCACTGCAGGAGGCCATTAGAGTTTTTTTATAAAGGTTCAACAGGATAGTAGATAAGATTGAATTCAACCAAGAAACCACCAAGGCTATAATTTGTACCTATACAGGTATAAATAAGTATATATTATACCCAAAAAGGTATAATATGATATATTTTGACTATTTTGTACCCAAAGAGGTATAGCAATGAATGATTGGAATAGAGATAATTCCATTGCCCAATTTATTCGCCAGCGGCGAAAAGAACTTAGGTTGACGCAAGTCAAACTTTCCGATACAACTGGAGTCGGGCTTCGATTTGTGCGTGAATTGGAGCAAGGAAAACCTAATCTGATGACGAATAAAATCAATCAGGTTTTATTGTTTTTCGGGCACGAATTAAGCACTAAACCTATAAGTGATTCGACAGGGAGAAATATGGGCAAATAAGACCTTGGCCGGTGTTTTGACCGAGGATGAGGAAGGCATCATTTTACTTATTCCCAAGATTATATAGAAATGGAAAATGCATTTGCAGAGTCAAATGGTTGAATTATTCTTATTTATTTTTGAAGTTCGACTCTATTCGTTAGACTATCTTCGAGAAATTTAAAAATTTTATCTTTACTTAAATACCATTGTAATAGTCCTGCCGTACATTCTTCTAAAATGATATCGTGTTGCCCTTTTACGCTATATTATTTTCGCCCGCAAAAGTCCACTCAAAATATAAACCCATTACCTTTTGAGCTTTATATCATACCCAGTTCCAATAAGTCCGGTCCGCATCAGCCTTTATTAGTCTTCAAAAGTTCTATATCTGGAAAGAAAGATAAAAAACAAGCCGTACGAAATAAACCCCACCGAGGTAAAAACCATCAAAACTGTGCCGAAGTTAGATTGGTCTAAGAACGAAAAAGCATCTTGGACACCCTTTATTTCGTGGCTTCCAGAATACAATCCGGCCCGTAAAAAGAAATAGGCGATAATACCCACAATAAAAGCCCGCGAAAAAAAGCCGAATTTGCCCACAAGTCGCATAATGTATGATCCCTTACGACCTTCAAGGTTAAATTGATCTAACAGACCGCCTTTAATAATACCCACCATTAGGATGATGGTTTGAATCACCAAAATGACACCAATACCAATAAAAAGAATCGATACGAGGGATGGTCCCAATAAATTGATATAACGGGAACCCGAACTGCCTTCCGGAGAATAAGTAAACAAGTGGTAAAAGCAGAGGAATGCTAAAAAGGTATAGACCAGCCCAGTAATTAAAATCCCGAAACGCATCATTTTGCCCTTTCTATCATTGCCAATATTTTCGGGGTCTTTGAAACATCGTACAAACATCCAAAACGAGTAACACAGCAAACCTATGCCCAAAACCATCAGCAGCACTTGTCCAAAGGGTTGTCTTTTTAGAAACTTCAGGGCTTGATTGGTTCCCGAGCTCTCACCACCCATGTTCAAGGCTGCCAAAAGGGTAAGCAGTCCAATTACCAGATAAATAAAGCCCTTTGAAATAAAACCTATATTAGCTGTGTTTTTTAATGATTTTTTCAAGGGTTTTGATTTTTTTTAAAGTTCAACTTAAAGATATAATTATCAAAGCGAACTTCATTCGTTTTTATTTTCGAAAATGAATAAGGTTCAAGACCTTTTAAATGATGCGCTTTGAACGGTCTTGAATGGTCAGGAGTAATGTAGAGTATGTTTGGAACAGTGGACAGACCAAAAAGTATAGGAATATAATACAGAAGTAAAAAGCAAATGCCCAAAGGTCTAGAATCAAGTGCGTTTTCAATTTCTTGAAGCCATTTATCCCCGGCTCTTATTTCATTGTCATCCCAAATTTTGACAAGATTTTATTTTTCCAAAGGTTTCAACCATTTCTTTAGTTCAATTAGCAAGTCTTCATCTTGTAGCCTTCCCTAAAAAAGTAGTAGGTATTGAACTAAACCTATTTCATCAAATGTGACAAAATAAAATATAAATGGAATTATCAGTATCAATAAAATATAACCCCACCCAAGTAGGTATGCAATTCCATCAAGCGTGTTGGATATCCTTGTTTTATTTTCTCCACTTTTCCAAGGTTTGTCCAGTACATCACTTAATCCCAACCTCTTAATTTGTCGGTTAAATCTATAAATTCTTATGTGAAAGGGTAATCCTAAAAACAGGCAAATAATGAACATTATGAATGAGAGGAGTAATACAATCTGTAAAAGCTTAAAAATTATACTTTCTAATTCTAAAAATTCTTTGAGATATGTATTAACTAATGAAATTATTAAAAATACTAGCAAGCCAATATTTTGACCTTTAATAATAATATCCTGACGACGGGAAAACAAGTTATTTCTTTGCTCCTTTTTCAGGATTGATATCGCCTTCTCAAATTGTGAGAAGTCCATTTGAATGGATTTATTTTCACTTGTCATACCATAAAGTTAGCGTTTAATTTAAAATTATAGGTCGAGATAAATGACTCTTTGAATTTACTTATCGCTTTATTAAACAGTCGCTATTTTAACGCCTAGGAAGGAGGGTTACCTATGAATTCAGTTAACCTTTTATTCACCCTAGAGTATTTCTGATCTAAACGTTTTTTTTACAGTAACTTCTAACATTCTTTTACTAAAAATTATTTTATCTGGCCTTCCTACTGCAGCCTTACCAATTTCCCCTCAGCCCATTCCCGCTCCATTCCTCAGTGCTCCATTCCGGGCAAAGCGCTTCGTGCCCAATTCTCTTGGACACAATCCCAAAGTTGTATATTTCCACTTCGCTCTATCCCGCCGAAACTGGCAGGAAGGCTTCGTTCCCAATATAAAACTTTGGAATAGAGTCCGCCTGCCTGCCGGCAAAGGCAGGTTTGACCTAAATTATTCATTCCGTTTTTGTTCCGTTTCATAGGCATTAGAAACTTCTCGATTAAGGGTTTTGTGTTACGACCTGACCCCACCCTTTCCTTTTTTTGAAAGCGAAAAAACAACATTCATTCTTGGACGGCGGCATAAAGCCGCTTCCCTTTTTATACGCCTTACCAAGCCTGAATATTGTAAAGCGTTAAGCAACAAAAAAGGTAACAGCGGCGGCTCTGTGGGAAGTAAATCAAAACCGGAAATCATGAAATCATATCAAATCCTTAAAAATGAAGCGGAACAAAAGTTTAACCAGCCCGCCCGGCAGGCGGGAAACAACAAAAAGGAAAACGCTCTAGGTGTAATAAGTAAATCACTTAAAGCAACTATCAATTTAATTATTAACCACGTCTGCTTAAAGGCGGACCTTAAATTTTTTCAATTATGAGCAATATCAGAAACTATGTGCACCTGTTAGGGAACATCGGGGATGACCCTAAAGTAACGGAACTCGATGGTGGTAAAAAAGTGGCGCGGTTTTCTTTGGCCACCAATGAAACCTACAAGGACAATAAGGGGGAAAAGCAACAGGTAACCGACTGGCACACCATTGTGGCTTGGGGCAAGACCGCTGAGATTGTGGAACGGTATGCGGGCAAGGGCAAGCAGATTGCAGTATCGGGCAAACTGAAAAGCAGAACCTATACCGAGCCCAAAGCGGGTAATGAACGCTATGTTACCGAAGTGGTAGCGAATGAAATATTCCTATTGGGAGCTAAAACGGATAAAACAACTACCGATTAAAGTCAATTCCATGGATGCCGTTCATGCGGGATGGCATCCTTATCACAAATTAAAAACAATAGGTATGGAAGCACTAGGAGAACAACAATTACAAAATGCCCTTTCAGCATTCAGCGGAACTCAATCATTACATAAGATTCCGTTGCTAAATACGATCATTACGGATGGAATCCTGTATCTGGCCAATACGGCAAACTGCTTTTGGTTGGTTACCGATGCATCGGTCATCGCCAAAAGCCTGATGGACCGAAGCCCCTTCGTAACCGTGGATTTAAAGAAGCTATCGCCAGAAAAGAAGGAAGCGTTGGGCTACGAAGCTATTATAGAATATAGTGATGGGAACAATACTATCCTTGAGACACGGAAGTACCATCTTACGGATTTCCCTTTGGAGCGAATCCGACTATTTTTTACAAATAATACGCTGATGTTACCGAGTGAATATTAAAATACAAAGAGGGCGTTCCCGTGGAAAGTTACGCCCTCCTTTTCATCGTCCAATCTTAATAAGAAAACAATGAAAAACGAAGTTAATGAAATTCAAATAAGTTATTGCGAAAAACTAGGGGTACTAAATTCGGAACCTGCGAACTCGTCGGATAGGGTTGCCGAATTGTTATACCGAACCTGGGATAAAAACACTATCGGATTACAGGAAACCTTTAAGGTGCTACTTCTTAACAATGCCCATAAAGTGAAAGGTACTTTTCAATTTCTTCGGGCGGATTGACCGGGACACTGGTAGATTTGAGAATACTTTTCACGGTTGTCCTTAAAACCCTTTCTACGGCTATTATCCTTGCCCACAATCACCCGTCGGGAACCAACAAAGCCAGTGGTGCCGACATGACCTTGACCAAAAAAATAGAACAGGCTGCCGAACTTTTCGACATTCGGGTTTTGGACCACCTGATCATACTTCCCGATGGTAACTATTTTAGTTTTAGGGACAATGGGTTAATGAAAAATTGAGCGATTATGGACCTAACTATTGAAATACCGTTTTGTCTAAATTTCAACAATCTGGACCGTGAAACCCAAGAAAAGCTCATGCAACTATCGAAGCAAGAGGTCGAACGGAAATTTGGTGAGGACTTAATAGCGTACGCAGCCGAAAATTCCCTGGACTTCGATGCGCTCCTGGAAGAAGAAGCCATTAAGAACCTCTATAACTACAAATTCAAGTTTACCATCTAAAATAGTATTACTTGAATCGATACAAGGCAGCCTTTTTCGGTTGCCTTTTTGCGTTTGGTAATTTTTAGCTTTTTGTGCCAAAACCTGAATATTCCTCAAAAGTTCGAATCAAAAACTCTTAAAATTTTGATATCCGGATTGGCTGTAAATACGGTAAACTAAATTGGGATAGAGCTGGATTTTTCTCCTGCGGAGGAAAAAGGAAGAGCAAGAGGGCAACATGCTAGCGCAGTGTTGCAATGATTTATCAATATTCAAATCACTGTATTCCAGCGTTTTAAAATTTCAAAACGGTTATTTTCCAACCGTAAAAACCAGAACCGATAGGATAGTTCCTATGTGAAGCCCCATAAACACTAAGGTGCACTATCCTAATCAATATAGAAAACGATGAAAGTCCAATTTGGCCGTATTAATTTTAGAGTGGATACCCTGACTAGATTCCGGAGTTTCTCCAAGATACATGGCAAGACCCATAGCGATGTACTGGAGGGCATGATGGACTTTTTTACCAAATACCAAATGTCGCCCTTTCAGGATTTTGGTCCTAATATCAGAGGTATGGAAACCAATATTAAAAAGCGCATCAATGCCCTTATAGCCGTTGTGAAAGATATTGAAAAGCATGGAGTGAATCCCACCAGGGCCATGATGGAACTGCTCTTTGAACATGCGCCACAAAAGAACAAGCAGCAAAAATCATCTTCTTCGATCAAACCAAGCATGCCCGTTAAAGATGACGCCTTCTTTAAATCGGCATTTGAAACCATAGAACTGCAGAAAGAGAATACCATAATAAAGCAAAATCTCGAACAACTGCAGCAACAGTTTATGGAAACCTTAGAGAAAGTAGAAGTCTCAAGATCAAGTTTCGGCAGATCAAAATTGTATTTGAATATGAACCTCGAGGAATACAACCATTTGAAAGCATCACTTAAAACAGTTTGAATCATGTACATCAGCATTACAAAACAGCATTTAGACAACAATTTTTCTCAGAGCGCTTCCGATTTTGTGGATTATTTGGAAAAAGAAAATGAGGGCGTCCTGCCGGAGATGCAAGAACATTTTTTTGACCAAAACAATGACCGGATACCACCGGAACAGGTTGTTAAAGAGATCGATGGGAATACCGCCAAACTCAAAAAGGAAGAACCTAAGTTCTATTCCTTGACCATCAATCCGAGCCAACAGGAACTGAAGGCTATCAACAACGACCCTGAACAATTGAGGAAGTACGTGAGGGAGGTCATGAAGGACTATGCTGCCTCATTTCATCGCGACCCACAGGTTACCGTGGAAGATATTAAATACTTCGCAAAAATTGAACACGAACGAACCTTCAAAGGTTTTGACCGGGAGGTTCGAGAAAATCAACCGTACCGTGCACAAATCGTTAGACTTGAAAATGAAATTCGCAAAATAGAGCGCGGGGAACTTTCTGGTAATATTTCATCAAAAACCAAAAAAATTAAAAGCCTTAAAGCTGAAATACCCCATAAAATATATGGAAAGCCCATTGAACAGGGAATGAAAAAGCCGGGTTTCCAAACCCACGTTCATATTATCGTGAGCAGAAAAGATGTCAGCAACCGGTATAGCCTATCCCCTGGCAGCAAATACATGGAATCGGAAAGCAAGTTAAACGGTAAGATGGTCAAACGAGGTTTTAACCGTAACCTATTTTATAAAAGGGCTGAAAACACTTTTGACACCCTATTCAACTACAAACGGAATTTTGTAGAATCCTACGAAGCTAGAAAAACCTATATCAAAGATCCACATGAGTATTTCGCACGCCTACTCGGACTCCCCACTAATGAGCGCAGTGCAGCATTCAAACTTTTAGGTAAAGTTGGTGTACGGGTTCCGCAGGTGAACATTCCTACGAATAAAGTACAAATGGCATTAAAAACTATTAAACAGTTTAAGAAGGCCATGGACTTGGCCCGGTCATCCAGTTCAATTGGCATTTAAACGCTTATGAATACTCTTTCGGTCATCCTGCTATATTATGTTTCGGCTTCGGGCTTGATACTCCTGATGCATCGCTATTACCGCCATGCCTTTATCAGTCTTGCCGTTATCATCTTTTATTTGGCAATTGTGGGATGTTCAGGAAACAGCTTCGAGTATGGCCTATTTTTTTGCTTCAAATGGATTTTACCGTTATATGCCATCAGTATGGTTTGTTACGCCGCCTTAAGTGACAGCGATACTAACAACATTCCCAAAAAGTATCAGGCTAAATTCCAGCTTAGAAATGGGGTAATATCGTTCATTTCTCTAAATATTCGTGTAAAAGCTAAGCTCGAAATTTCAAAATAGTAAAACTAAAATGGCATATCCAGCGTGCTTGCCCCATATATGGATGATACGGAATACAAGTTTGACGATATTTATCCAAAAGAGACTCTTTTGTCAATAAAATTCCGAATTATACAAAAAATCCAACCATTTACACATCTTTCTTTCAAATCTTGTAGGATTATCAAATAAATTGATAACTTTATTTATCACCTTAGTGATTCCCCCCTATTTTATTGCTTTTTTGGAGTTAACATTTTTAAATACTTCAGCTATGCGTTTATTCAAAATTTTGTTGTGTTTAGGTCTAGCCTTAACCTTGGGCAGTTGTTATTCTGTGCGGTTCCAGGTAGCAAATGGACAATGGGAACCAAGAGACGACGAAGAAGAAAGCGCCTGGGCCGGGTATAATGTACGTACATTGGATACTGTTGTCAGTAGAAAATTAACAACAGGCGAGCATTATTTTAATATTTCTGATTGCGATTCAGGAGCACTGCATACGGTGGAATACAGAACTACTTTTGGGGGCATTCTCCTTAATGCCATCACTTTTGGTCGTAAAAAGAAAGTGAAAATCAAATATGTATGTATACAGGAAAACAGCATGTGATATGGCAAGAACTACTATAGAAAAGCGACAACGTTGGAATACCCTTCATAAGAATGGCCCCTTTGCTTTAAAATTATTTATAACTACAAAGCTGGAGAAAAATTCCTCAGGGCTTACTGATTTTGAAAAATACAATGACGCGGCAAAGGAAATTCAAAAGCTGATAAAACAAGCGGCAGACAACAATGAACAGTTTCGAGCCATTGGTTCCAAATGGTCAATGTCCAACATAGCGCATTGTAAGGATAGGATGCATTATAACAGCTTTATGAATCTCAAGTTTCCCATATTCGAAGGTGAAATACACAAGGATTCCACTTATGAACACAGTAATCTGCATTGGTTCCAGTGCGGAAACAAAATTAAGGAAATCTCAGGCTACCTGGAACGCAGAGGTAAATCTTTAAAGACAACAGGGGCGAGTAACGGGCAAACCATTGCAGGTTGTATTTCTACAGGAGTACACGGTTCTACCATTGATGTAGGCTCGGTACAGGACTATGTTGTGGGGCTCAATCTGATTACAGGCCCTAAACCCGAAGACAATATCTACCTTGAACGGAAGTCAAAGCCAGCACTGAGAGATACTTACGCTGCAAACTTCAACGCTGCTAAAATTATACGAGATGATGAGATCTTCAATGCCGCCCTGGTTGGCCTGGGATCAATGGGTTTTGTACACGGAGTTGTCATAGAGGCCGAAGACTTGTACCTGCTCCATAGGTATGTTAGGAAGATAGATAGGGCTGAAGCGCTGAAACTTGCAGATACATTGGATTTTAGCAACTATGACCCCAAGATTCCCAATACAGATTTCAAAGGGGTACGCCCATTTCATTACAAAATATTTATGAATCCCTACAACACCGATGAGAAAAAATATGCTGTAGAGTTCATTTACAAAATAAAATACTATGAGAATTATATGGTAGATTTTGGAAACCCTATACCTTTTCAGAAAGAATTTGTGTATTTGGATCTTATATACTTGTTCATCAAAATTGCAGGAAAAATTCCAAAATCAATACCCAAACTCATAAATCTGTTAAAATCTTCCATACTACCGAAAGAAGAAAAAACAACAGTAGGGAAATTGTCTGAAATTTTTTGGGATGCCGGATATCAGGGAAAGGCGTTTGCCTGTTCATTTGGAGTAGACCATACCCATTCATCTAAAGCCATGGAATTACTGGCTAAACTAACTCGTGAGCATCCTGTTCCAGGTATTTTCGCTATGCGGTTTATAAAGCAATCTAAGGGCACACTGGCCTTTTCTAAATTTCCGTTTACCTGTATGGTGGAGATAGACGGTATACAGTGGCGAGATAAGGATAAGATTATTCCTCTGATGGACTATTCCACAAAAATGATTGAAGTATTAAAGAACAATAACATTCCCTTTACGCTGCATTGGGGTAAAAATGCCGATTGGGCTTTTCCAAATCTAGTTAATGAAATGTATGGAAAATCCTCGGAAAATTGGAAAAAATGCAGAAGTTGGTTGCTTTCTAAAGAAATGGCAAAGGTATTCTCCAACGACTTTCTATCGACGACAGGACTAAACGAATATATAGAAGTTCCGCCAAATTTTATTGAATCTTTAAGTAAAAATGGTCAACCACTAAAAACTTAAAAATTGGATAACAAGAATAATGTACATTGGTTCCTCTTTCTTCATAGCGTGCAAATATTTAAAACCTGTCTGCCGGCAGGCAAGATTAGAAAAAAAATTAGTGGGGGCATGCCCCAGACAATTTTCTATTTACTCTTTTTGGAATAGTCCTAAATAAATCGACTTCTTAATTCACAATCCTTGGGAATCATATTTTAAAGCTCAAAGCTAACTGAAAATGGTTTTTCATCTCAACTTTTTAATCATTATACAAACTAATCGTACGCTTATGCCACCTAAAATCAAGCCTTTACTCAAACAACAGTTAATTGTACATATTTTTCCTTAGGTATTCCAGGTCCAGACATTCATAATAAGTTCTTAAATTGTTGTTCGATATTTCAGCTATCAAATACCCTATAAATAAAACAAATGGATACCACTTTGGCTCAGCAGAAAACTCTTTGGTTAGAATCTTGATTCCAATATCTTTTGCAAACTTTAAACTATCTAAATCTGCTTCTTTTGGTGTATATATATCTACCACAAAACCGTTTTCTTTAAGTGTATCCTTAAAGGCATTTGAAAAATTGAAAAGTAGTCTCGCTCCAGGGAACATGAGCCATTCGGCGCTTCCCCATAATTCAACCATGTAGTTATACTCTTTCTCCATGGCAGCTTCGACCAAATTTTTCGGTATTTTAAAATTAGAGTCAATTTCTCTAATACCTTTTAATGTTTTGAAAAAAGGATTGTTCATATCACCACCCACCAGTTCTTTTTCCTCCTCAAGGGTTTGATTAAAGATTATTTGAACTTTCTTGGATGATTCGGTATCTAAATTTTTTTCTTCAAAATATTCGACTAGGGCTTTTGTATAAATAGTTAGTCCAGAAAATAAACTTTCAAAGTTTAAATCTTTAATTTGATTCAAGAAATGATCTAGTTCTGATTCTTTGATATCATTAAACTGTTTGGAATTTGGTGTTTCAATTCTTTCCTCCTCCGTCAAAGTTGAAGTCAAAATCTCCTCATTTGTTTGATCGCCTTTTGGTTCCTTTTGTCCGACCTCATCACTGCTTCCCTTTTTCCCATTTTGTCCAATATCATTCTTGCCATTACTATTTCCAGCTTCGGTTGACGTTCCAGTTTGTGTTGCTTGACCATTTTTTCCATTTGTAACTTTTGGTTTATCGCCACTCTCGCCACCATGTGATCTATTTTGGTCACCATTACCGCTATTTTCACTTTGGTAGTCTTTTTCTTTCTTACTAAAAATATCGGGCACTATTCGCTCACTAAAACCGCCAACAGCTGCAACAAGTAAAGATAGAAGGGCACTATCTAAAGAATTAAATCCCAATTTACTGCCATCAACAATTTGTATAAAATTGGACTTTATCATCCATACCAACAAAATTCCAAAAAGGGCACCTAGCAAAATTCTAATTTTGGAATCTAAATTTGACCTTAGCTGTGGTAAAAACAGATCGGCTTTCAGGTTATTGATCTTTTGTGTAACAGATATAAAGGCTCCGGTTGCTCCTGCTGCGGCCAAATAAACAGAATTCGAAAAATTTTCACTAAAATGTATGAAAAGCTCTCCAGAATTGGCCAATCTGCTCTCATAAAACCATACGAAAATTGCGACTATAACGAACACCAAAAATAAGGTCAAACTTTTGAGCGTATAGTAATATCGTGCTAAAGAGTCAATCTCATTTGTTAGATATTTCTTGAGTTCTGTCAGTTCTTTAAGGTTTTCTTTTTCTATCGAAGATCCGTTTTCAAATGAACCCTCCTTGTTAAGGAAGCTTGCAACATAACTCGAAATAAGAGCGTAAACCCTATCTTTATTGGCAATTCCTAATTTTAATTTACCCTTATGGAAGGAAGCGATTTTTTCAGAAAAATGAGCTAATTCTGTCAAATACTTCGTAAATGGCGCTAACCTAGACCTATACTTACCGCCTGCACCATATCGAAAAGCACCATATTCATCACGATAAAAGATATAAAATTCATTGGTACTCCCTACCTGATTTTCACCGCTTGTCGCCTGTTGATAAATCTTTTTTATAATGACGTTAGTGCCATCAGGTTGCTCTACTTGATACTTCTTCATTGATTTCAGGAAATGTTATTTGATATAAATATCACCGATTTTAAGGTCTAGTTGATTATAAACTTGACTTTTTAGTTTTGACACTAACTTAAGATATTCTCCTTGACTTATTTTCATTCCTTCAAATTGAATATTCAAAGTGTTTGGTTTATCGATTGCAATCTTAATTAAACCTGGTATTTCTTCTTGATTCAATCCAAGAGAGGAAAGTGAAGATCCCCATATTTCGCCTTCATCTTCATTCTCGGATTGCATCTTTTTAATTTGATTAATTATAATTTTTGTTACGTCAGCATTCATGGCTTAATCATTATGAAAAATTAATTTTTATTGTTATTATACTGATGGCACAATATGATTTCAAATTTAAAATGCCATTTACAGATTTTAATGACAATGTAGAATTGAACTGTAACGCTCCCTTTTTTCGGACTATCTATTGGACCACCTTTTACTTCAAAAGTGATTAAGTCCGGTATTGCATTTTCTTCAATGGCCCTTTTCATGACCTGTACGACTCCCTTGGGCGCGAAAATTAAACTTGGTTTCCACGGTCATGGCCTTGAGGCTCAAATAATCACTAAATTCTGAATATGGACTCAAAATAAATTTTATTTATGATATTTTATACTAGTAATCATTCAGTTAAATCACTTGAATATCATGTTCAGTTTACTAATTGAACCTCAACAATATGTTGATTATCGAGGGATCTTGAGTATGCCGGATAACTTTGGGTGGTAATAAAATCACCTTTATCGATATTTCCATTTCCATTAAGATCTATATGAGCACTAATAATGATTTCTTTACCCTGCCCACTATTTATATCATGAAATCGAAATGGAAGCTTATCGCCTATATCAAATTTATCAGGAAGGTGAAGCGTCAATTCCGAAATTGTTTCCGAAACACTATCGGATTTACTCACATCCAAAATTCGTACGGTAATCTTAGCATCTCCAAGCTTTTCATGAGATGCCGGCAATACTAAAGATCCCTCGATATTCATTTTAATCCAAATCGACCTTTACAGATAATGTGCGATTGGCCCTCTCTTCATGATCTTGACCATTTGATTGAACTTTCAATTCGCCATTGGAACGATCTTTACCATGACCATTGGAAATAGTAAAAGAATCAGATTGCAGATCGGCGGACTCAAATTCGGCAAGTTCCGGGAAACTGCTCATATCCGACAGATTTGCAACGTTCTCGACCACCTGAACGGTCTCCTTTTGATTAAACTCACTCATCGCAGGTATTTCTTCAAAATCCGCAGGTGGCAATGCGAATACATAGCATTGGATTCCCTCGAACTTCCAACCATTTCTACCACGACCAAGTTCTCCCCAGGATGTTGTGTAGAAGTGATCTCCTATACTTGAATTCCAATATCGATACAATGGTATGGTCCCCGCATGTCTTTTGGGAAAGACGTAGCCCATAATTTGTTCCAAAACCCAACCAGATTTGCCGGCCCCCAATTCTCTCCAGTTGGTTGTATAAAAATGGTCCTTAATTCGGGCATTATAATATCTAAATAGTGGCACAGTATTCGTAACCGGACGAGGATGAATATAGCATTGGACTCCTTCATGGGCATACCCATTACGACCGCGACCCAACTCGTTCCAATTTGTCGTATAAAAATGATCACTATTGCCCCAGTATCGGAATACACGAGTAGTTTGAGGAGGAGGTTGAATATTTGGATAAAGTGCTCGCACGGCAGCAATATCGCCTGCACTCAATCCGTTTCTTTGACCAATATTGGGGTTTCCAACCAATGGAACAATAGTCGGTCGATTGTTTCTTGAAAAAGCAAACTGACCATAGTGCATAATAGAATCATAATCATAATTGCCAATATCGTCACCATCGGCTATGTGCTGGTTGAAATTATGCTCACGTCCCTGCTGAACATTATCCCATTGAACCCTCACGAATCTATTTCTATCCTCGCGGCTTTGTTCATGCCACAAACCAACAGCGTGACCAATCTCATGAATTGCCGCCCCTAGTCCACATCCAGAAGCAATGGAGATGTCCTGACGTCCGCCTCTTCTTCCAATGTAGGACCAACAGCCATCGGCCGAGATGAACCGAATAAAGTCAGGGTAGCGTCTGGCATTAGCAGGGGTTCTGATAATGAATCGAATATGGGTGTTTTGTCTCCAATGTTCAATAGCACGCTCAATATTCCGCCTGGCGGTAGCGGTTACATTATCATCAATAATATAAGGTAATATACCATTGGGCCATCTATATTCTTCGCCGGTAATACCTACTCCATGTGCTATTCCTCTTGCCGACAATTGATCGGAGTCAACCGTGCTGGATTTTCTCTCAAGGTCCTCGACCGACCCTAGACAGATATCACCTTCGAAAATAGCTTTATCTTCGATAACCGAGTATTCGACTTCCTTAAAGTTAAAAGTATCTCCCTTTATATAAGAAGTTCGCACATCATCAGAAGACCTGAACCATTCCAATTTTGCCTTATTCTCGTCAGAATTTGAATTTGACTTTTTTTCATTTTTTTTAGCCATCACGTTGTAATTTTGGTTGTTAATTGTTAAAATTTAAAATATTGATTTGAAGAGTAGGCACCTAATATTTATGCTCCTATGAAATAATGGGAGAAGGGGGGATTATTCCGTAAATCCACTTAACAAATCAAATAAGAAAAATCAGCGATGCATCCAATATTGGATGTGAAGTTCTATAACGATTTCAGCTATTATCAAGGAGGAATCTATTAGAAGGAATTTGTCTAAATTGATGACACTGAAATCTGACAATAAGTTACGAAAAAAAAACATGCAATTAGGTGGTCGGAAGCTTTTTTCTTTAGTAAATTTGATATATCTACCTACATTAATGGGAAGATCAGGAATTATACAAAGAATAATCTCTCACTCCCGACGGACGACACAGTAATGAAATCTGCATATTTGGCGGTAAGGGTTGCGACTAAATAATGATTGATGCCTATCAGGGACTGTTGCATTCTCCTGAATCAGTTCCTAACGATTTATGAAAAAAGGGCCCAACTTTACGTGCAGTAAACCCTAGCCATTCTGATTTACACACTTTGCGGGTCAGGTTCCAAGATAGTTTCAATCAGTATTTCAAGATATGGATTGAGCAACATCGAGAAAGCAATATTATTTGAATGGATTTTATTTTTCGATTGGCTTTGAATAAGTAACTTAAAATATTTATGATGAAGTTGTATTATATTTTTTTCTCATCATTATTAATTTCATGCTATTCCTGTGCAACTTTTGATTCTGTGAAGAGTATGGGAAAAATAACTCAAAATCTAAACCGGCTAAAGGAAACTTATGTTAACAAACCTTGCGACATAGATTTTGTTTTTAATGACGCAAAAAGCGATTACTGCCAAAAATTTAGATTGAATGATTCCGTGAGAATGAAGACTATTGACCTTCTAGTTACGTATGGGAAAACACTGGAGGAATTTGCAGAAAAATCAGATTTTTCGGCTGATGAACAGATTGATTTACTGATGAACAATTCTAATTCTGCCAACTGGACACATTTATCACATTACTCAGTCGAGGGAACACAAAGAATTGTAAATTCTATATTTTCATTAATTAATAACACTGTAAGGCAAAAGACACTTAGAAATGAGATTTTGAAAAATAATGACTCTTTTCAAAACATAATCGGTTCATTAGAAGGGGATCTGGAATTAAGAAAAGAATTCTATGTCAAAATCAACAATACTATTGAAGACTATATGAATGAGAACGATGACTTCGATGCCGACAGAAGAGAGATTATAGATAATAATGATAATCAGATTGGTTTTGCCAAAAGAAACAGATTGGATAAAATAAATATAAGGTTTTTACAGAATAAGATTAAAAATGAAATTGATCTTATAAATAACTCATTGAAATTTTTAACCGCATCGGGCGATGCTCACAGCATTTTGGCAACAAATTACCAATCAATTGGAACTAAAAATGATATTAAAGTGATGCAATTAATACTCAAAGATCTCAAAGGAATCTATAAGGGTTTTGATAAACTAATGTCAGAATAAAATATCTTAATTAAAAATTATGGCAAAAGATGATATAATCAAGAAAACGATTGAAATTTCCTATGCTTTTGATGAAATGGCCTCAAAAGTATTTGAGAATGCAAAGGTATTGGTTAAAGAAAATTCCCTAACCTATAGAGAGTATAAAGAAATTATGGATAATTATTATTTGCCCTTGATGAACTACTCCTCTAAAATTCTAATCGATAAGAGTAATATCATCATCGATGATATGGAAGATTACATTGATGAAATTCAGCAATCAACCGAAAATCTCAAAAAAGTAGCCAAAAAATTAAAAAGGTCTGAAGAGATATTTGGGGGTATAATCTATTTATTAGCATCAGCAGCCTCAATTGCTACATTCACGATTGCCCCGTCAACAGTAAGCTTTTCTGCCGCATTGGGCACTATTTCTACATCAATTGATAAATTAAGGGGTTTAACAGAATAGTATTATAGGTTACGGTCTACGATAAAAATACGAAGCCTTTGCTGTTTAACTTTATTAGCTTAAGACAACTTAGCAATTCTAAATATGTTTAGCTAACAAGTCAGCCTCATTGGGGGATATATCCCCAATGATTACATGGGATGAACGAAAACAGCTCAGATTCCCCGATTATGACCGATACCAAATAAAAGAAGATCAAAATAATTATACCCAAATATATTAAACCAGAAAAGCATAATTACATTAGGCCATAGTCAGGTAAGGCTGAGACAACAGGTGGCCCTTCGGTGCTTTTCATAATCCAAATGTCCATCGAGTTCGTCTTTGAGCATTTTCTCGATGCCGCGTTTTTGGGGTTCCTTCAGAAAACCGTTAAGCTCGTCAACCGGTCTTTAACTGCTTCAGAAAATAGTGGCTATTTCGGTTCGGATTGTGCCACTGATTTCGGAGGCTTTGTGCCAGGCATTTCGGTCCGAAACGTGCCAGTATTTACGTTTCGATCTGTGCCATTTTGATTTATGGCGGACACCGTAACGTTTCGTTTTGTGCCACTTCGGGAGATCAAGCAGTTACCTTATCGCGCTAACATAAAAGCACGATATGGCCAACACACTTGATCCAATGGACCTAAAACACATCATTACCTTGCACTTGGACGGTTACAGCAACCGTAAGATCGGGACCGCCCTCGGCATTTCCCGCAACACGGTGAACACATATATGGGCCTGTTCAAGGGGAGCGACCACACCTTTAAGGAACTGCTGTCCTTCGATAATGCCCGTCTCACTTGCTATGGCCTCATATCATCCCTACATTTCAAAATTATCTCTTGGTTCACCCAACATACAGCGCCAAAGGACACCAAATTAAATCCTTAAAAAAGGGTGGCTCGAATGGCTACATATTGAAGCAAATACTATTTTTTGCGTCAAAATTTTTCAATGTTTACCGCGGTTCCCATCGTTTTTAACGCAAAAACTTTATAATCCCAAATTTCGAATTTTCATAATTATTTGGTTTTCTATGAATTATAAATTACTAATATTTTCAGAATCTGGTTTTTACTGTAAAAATTTGCCGTGTTTAGGGGCTTCCCAAGGTTTTTACAGTAAAAATGAGTAATTATAAAAATCGCATATTCACCCAAGTACTTGAAAATGAGATAAATAAAATACGTGACATCGCTTTAGCGTGTTACCCTCTTGCTTTACAATTCTCACTCGCAAAAGCTCGCTCCAATATGTAAACGTTCCGCCCTTTAAACACTATCAAATTCAAGTATAAGAAATTAGAATCCTTTTAATTTTTATATCCAGAGCGTTTTTCCTTTTTGATTCTACAAACAGGAATAATTGACAACAAATTCTATTGATTTTTCCGTCAATTGTTCCTTTTACTTCCCATAGAGCCGTTGCGCTTCTCCTTTTCGATATCGTTACTAAAAACTGATTTGGGCTTAGTAAGGATTTATAAAAAGAGCGAGGCACGAGCCTGATTATGCAGTTCATCTAAGAACAAATCGGTTTTCTTTATAATCGGAAAAGGGACGGGGTGTAGATTCGGGTAGTAGGTTGAAAACCATTATTCTTCGAGTTCGAAACCTCCTTGAAGCAGAAAAAATAGGAAAATGTCAATTCAGGCCAAGCGGACTTAATCCCAAAGTTTTAGGTCGGGAATGTTGCGTCTCATGTATTTTCAACGGGAATAATGAAATGGAGATTTCAAACTTCGGGGTTGTATCCAAAACCTATTGTAGCGAGGCTCTTTCCCTGGAATGCAGTGCAACGTAATGGAGCGGGAATGTACTGAGTGGGATTTAGGCAACAAAATATAATTATACGTAAAAACATATAATTTCAAGAAAAAAACAAAGTATGTGTCATTACGCATAATAGAAAGTCAGCTATTCGATAAGCATAAAAAACTAAAGTTTGGTGAAACTCTATATATTGGCTACTTGAAGGTTAGGTTCTGGTCTTTTTACCAATTTAAAAATTAACCAATTTTCCAATAAGAACATACCCTATTTCGCAAAATCCGAGATTTCAAAAAAAATCGAGCTTACTAGTTAAATTTTATATTTGTAAGAATCAAATCAATTTATTTTGTAAGAATTAAATTATTTTTAGTATCTTGTTTTTCTCCAATGAACGTGAGTTCCTACACCTCCCCCAATTGCTAGTTTGAAGCAGAATTATTATTTAGACTAAAACAACCATTTATATGGATTTACCATCCGTTAGGAAATTGCGTGGATACGCTTTTGACCCGTCATTATCAATCCGTTTAGAAACCCATCAAATTAATGAAATCACTTATGAAGTTCCGTGGGAGGAAATTGATTACTCCGATGGGACCTTGCGAGGAGAGTATGTTGAAATAATTGATTACGACCCCTCTGTAAAAGAGTTTTATGAAACCATTGATTTTAACAATCAAAGTATTTTAGCAGAAAATGGTTTAGCTCCAAGTGAGAGTAACCCAAAATTCCATCAGCAAATGGTTTACGCTGTTGTAATGACCACAATCAAAAACTTTGAACGTGCTCTAGGAAGGAAGATGCTATGGTCTACACGAAAATTAGACTATGACCCACAAAATGGTAAATCAAAATATGAGGAATATATAGATAGAATTCGTATTTATCCTCATGCTATAAGAGAGGCCAATGCTTATTATAGTCCTCAAAAAAAGGCTTTACTTTTTGGATACTTCCATTCAAACCCTATGGATCAAAAGGACCAAATGCCCGGAACATTGGTTTACACATGCCTAAGTCACGATATAATCGCCCACGAGACTACGCATGCTATTCTGGACGGGTTGCAAAGACATTATAACGAACCGTCCAATCCAGACGTTCTGGCTTTTCATGAAGGCTTTGCAGATTTGGTGGCTTTATTCCAACACTTTACTTTTCCAGATGTACTAAAACATCAAATTGCTGTTACAAGAGGTGATTTATCACGACAAAATTTGTTGGGAGAATTAGCTCAGCAATTTGGAGTCGCCATCGGACATTACGGCAGCTTGAGGGATGCAATAGGCGGAATAAACGAAGAAACAGGTGAATGGGAAAAAAATATTCCCAATCCCAATGAATATAACGAGGTAATGGAACCGCATCATCGGGGCGGAATTTTAGTAGCTGCCGTATTTGATGCTTTTCTAGCCATTTATGAAAGAAGAGTGGCTGATTTAAATAGAATAGCTTCTAATGGAACTGGAATATTACCACAAGGTGAATTGCATCCGGATTTGGTTAATCGGTTAGCCACGGAGGCTTCTAAAACTGCTCAACATGTTTTATACATGTGTATACGTGCAATTGACTATTGCCCACCTACGGATATCACTTTTGGAGAATATTTAAGGGCTATTATAACTGCGGATTGTGATTTGGTAAGCTCCGATCCATATGCCTACCGACTGGCGTTTATGGAGGCATTTAAGAAAAGGGGCATCTATCCTCAAGGTATTGTTTCATTGAGTATAGAAAGTTTATGGTATCCGAAAATTTCTATTCCAGAAGGTCCTAATTCTATGATAGAAATTATCGCTAATTTTTTAAGAGATTATAGCCATAAAGTAGCCTATTATACAAACAGAAAGGATATTTATGAGATTACTAAAGGAATCATTTCTGGAAACATCAGTCTTGAATTAAGAAAAAAAATGCTTTTACAGCCAGATGAGTATGTAATGAGTCTGCATAGAAGGATAAATGTTAAGTTCAACAAGTCAAACGATTTTATTAAGATGACTGGTTTGATGTTTGGTAATATAGGCGAGAATTTTGGTATACGCACCTCATCTTCAAACGGAGCTTCGTTTTCCGTTCAAAATTTAAGGCTAGTTAATAGAGTTGGGCCAAATGGCAATAAAGTAAATCAAGTTGTTTTTTCAATCATTCAAAAATCTGGTGTGATAATAAAAGATGATAAAGTACTACGAACATTTATACCAGATAGAAATGTTGATTTAACCTTGGAAAAAATGGAAAAGGCTTTTATTTATCGTGGGGGTTGTACGCTGATTCTTGATTTAGATTCCCGTAAACTAAAATATTCGATTAAAAAACCTTTGTTAGTCTTCAGGTTGAAAAATAGAAATCAGGGAAATCCACTACTTAATAAGGAGGCAATTGAAAAACAATGGTTGTTTCAAAACGAAACTAGCGTTAATGCCATGAGCGAATTTCAAAAATATTTTAGTGCAACTATAAATGATCATGCATTTGAGCCTTTTGCATTATTACACCAACATTAGAAGTTATGTCAAATATTACACACGCAGATATCAGGATGTACGGAACCGGTACAGGGGACTGTTTTGTCCTCAAATTTTTTTCTGATGAATCACAAAAATTCACAATGATGATCGATGGTGGCACTTGGAAAGGTACCAAATCACATTTGAGTAAATATGTTAGAAATCTAAAAAAGTACGTCTCCGGCCATATAGACTTACTGGTTATTACACACGAGCATAAGGACCATGTTTATCTATTTGATGCATGTTCAGACTTGTTTACTAAAAATTTTACTATAGATGAGGTTTGGATGGCTTGGAGCGAAGATGACCAGAATGATTTGGTTAAAGAATGGAAGGATAAATTTGGTCAAAAGAAGAAAGCCTTGGCTATCGCTTCTGATAAAATAAGTTTGGCAATTCAGGATGAAAAATTGACAGTACAACTTAGTAAAGGGTTCAATGGAACTGAAGTGGTGAAACGTTTTAAGAAATTTTCTAGCTCCCTTAACGATTTTAAAGAGCTCCATTTCTCTGTTGATAGCTCAGGGAAATATAAAGGTGGTTTAAAAGGAATGGAAATAATCAAAAAGCAGATAGCAAAAGATAATATCAAATATTGTAAGCCCGGAGAAATAGAATCCATATCTAAACTTCCAGGAATTAAGTTTCACATTCTAGGTCCTCCAGAATCTTTTGAGGCAATAAAAAAGGAGCATGGTAAAAAAGGAAGCGAAGACACTTATGATCACAATAAAGTCTTAAAAAGGAGTGATTCCTTTTCTGCGGTAATCACTGAGCAATCTTCAGCGATGGGCCAATCTCCATTTGATGAAAAATATAACGATTCCTCTGCAAAGTCCAAAAATTATTATAATCAATCAGATAGTTTTTGGAGAACGATTGATTTGGATTGGTTAGTAAGTGGAGCTGGAAATTTGGCTCTTAGGGTTAATACAGGAATCAATAATTTAAGTTTGGCAATGGCTATCGAATTTGAAGATTCTGGAAGGGTAATGTTGTTTCCGGGAGATGCTGAGTTTGGAAGCTGGGAAAGTTGGCATAATATTGAATGGAACAAGAAAGGTAAAAAGGGTAAACACTTAACTGAAGATTTATTGAACCGAACTGTCTTTTATAAAGTAGCGCATCATTTGAGTCACAACGGTACTGCTAAAGAAAAAGGACTTGAAATGATGACATCTTCAGATTTGGTGGCAATGGCTACATTAGATTTTGAAGCTATTAGTAGTAATTGGAAAAGTACAATGCCGAATCGAGGTATTTTAAAGGATTTAATAAATAAGACCAAAGGACGGCTTATCATAATGAATGAAAAAGACCTGTTTTATGACTTTGATGAAAAAGTAACCTTAAAAGATAAAATTGAAAGCGAACGACTTAGATTGAATGAAAAGCAACAAAAAGCGTTCAAAAAATCTTTTAAAGAAACTAAACTTTATAAACAATATACTGTACAGACCAATCTAGAAAATTAATTGTCAACCGAATAGGTATTTTAAAAATCAAATATGAGCACACCAGCCAACCAACCAATAATAAATTGCCATACCCATATATTTAAAGGTAATCATGTGCCACCTTATTTGGCAAAAACCTTCGTTCCATGGCCTCTGCATAGAATATTTACCGTACCATTCATACTTTGGGTATTTAAGAATTTTATTAACCGTAAACGAAAAAAATATGAAGACCCTTGTATTGAAAATCAGAGAAAAAAAGTAAATAGAAAAATAAAAATCCAAAGGAATTTATTTTTACGAACTATAATTAAATTTTTAAAAATAGGTTTAACTATTCATGCAATATTCATAGTTTGTGATTGGTTTGGAATTACAGAGGAATTCAGAATAGTTGACAAGGTGCAAACTTCTTTTTCCGACAATAAGTTATTACTCCCTTTTAAAAATCTGATATTTCAAATTACAATTGTTTCATTGGTGGTTCTATTTGTAAAATCTGGACGAAATCTACTGTGGTTTATAGCTAAAAAAGCATTGAAGTTTTTGTCCTTACTTCCTGGGAAAATGACCAGAGACTTAATAAATCGTTATACCTTATTAGGTCGATTTACCATTTACGAAAATCAAAAAACAACCTTCTCCAAATTAGTTCAACAGTATTCACCCGGGAGTAAATTTATAGTGCTGCCAATGGATATGGAATATATGGCTGGGGGTCCATTAAAACATGGAAGTAAGTATAAAGATCAGATGGCGGAACTCGCCATTATTAAATCTGAAAGTAAAAATAAGGATGCCATATTACCTTTTGTGTTTGCCGAACCTAGACGGATTAAAGAAGAAGAAAATCATTTGGATTATAGCTTTGACCCTAATTCTGGGAAAGTAGTTTTGAACGAATGTTTTATAAAGGAGTACATAGAGGACAAAAAGTTTAGTGGTTTCAAAATTTATCCAGCTCTAGGTTATTATCCATTCGATGAAGTCCTATTGCCATTGTGGTTATATGCCGCTGATAATCAAATACCAATAATGACTCATTGTATCATTGGTACTATTTTCTATCGAGGAAAGAAGAAAAAGCAATGGGATGAACATCCTGTATTTAAGGAATATGTCAATTTGGAACATGAAAAAATAGGGCCTCTATTGTTATCTCAATGGAAGAATATGGATTTCTGTACAAACTTCACTAATCCCGTAAATTATCTGGTACTTCTTGAGGAGGAATTATTAAGAATATGGGTTGCAAAAGGAAGTCAGGCAACTAAAGACCTTTTTGGCTTTATTAACGAAAAAACAAAGTTGAAGAGGGATTTGTCTAACTTGAAAATATGTCTTGCACATTTTGGTGGTGATGATCAATGGCAGAAATATCTGGAACATGACCGATATAATTATGCTCAGGAATTAATTCAAAACCCTGATGAAGGAATCGATTTTATACATACAAAATCGGGTGCGTTTAGTTGGAAGAAATTGGAAGATTGTTGGAAGTATGTTGATTGGTACTCCATTATTTGTAGCATGCTGATTAGGTACCCAAATGTTTATGCAGACATAAGTTATATTCTTCATAACCAAGAAATATTCCCTCTATTAAAGGAAACAATAAACACACCCAAACTTGGTGAAAAAGTCTTGTTTGGCACAGATTTTTTTGTCGTTCGTAACCATTCATCAGAAAAAGGATTGGTCTCGGATACTTTGGGTCGGCTTACAACAGAAGAGTTTAATAAAATAGCCAGAATAAACCCCTTTCAATATTTAAAAAATACAATTAACGAAAGAAATCGCAATTTTTCATATAAAAATCAATAATTAGCTTGAAAGCTACTAGAATATTTAACACCAATAAAAATCATGGAAGTTAATGAAATCAAAAAGAGTGTAGCCAAATTAGAAAGGAAAGGAACCAAAGGTCTATGGCTACAATTTTTAATTTTCCCCCTTATACTAGGTGTAATGGGTTTTTGGTTTCAAAACTCTATACAAGAATCTGAAAATAAAATGCAAAGACTCAAGATGACTCAGGCTATTCTAGGCGACATTTTTACAGATACCATATATGAAAGAACGGTTGCCATGAAAAGTATAATATATGAAATCTTGAACGATGAAAAAATAGCAAATAAAATTAGTTCTATGGTCGATGCGCACTTATCCAAAACCGCTAAAGAATCAGATTTGACCCAATTCAACAAAGTCTTAAGCGCAATAGAAAATTACTCCAAGCCAGGCAATACCTTGCTAGAAAATCTTAAAACTTCAGACATAGTAATTTCCAAACTGAATAAAACCCAGATGGCTAAAAGAAAGGAAAGGGAGGCTTTAATTACCTAGCCTCAGGAAACTTACAGAAGGCTAAATTAACGTTTAAACGGTGGACTCGATATACCCTACATACCATCAAGTATGGGAGATTTATAGGTATTTAGATAACAATCAGAATAATTTTGATAATCAGGAAGAGATCAGAAAAATTCAAGAGCATGCTATTAGAAATTTAAATTACGGTGCCCCAAAAGATTTAATATTTAAAATTGAGGACCGAATTCAAGACAAAACTTCCAATTGAAGTAATAATAATCAACATTTTATTTTATGAAATCAATTAAGATTTTTATTTCAATACTATTAGTTTTGATTTTCGTTCTTCCTAGTTTTTCACAAGAAAACAACCAAATTAGTGATGAGCCATTTCTTTACCAAGTAAATGGAAGAGTGGCTCTTAGGTTGTTCGAAGGCGAATACAAGGTTCCTACCAATAGTGCCGAAATCTCTGGAAAATATGGCTACGATTTAGTAGGCAAGTATAAGACTCTAGTAGAATCTCTTGAAATTGAATATGTTCTGCTTCAATTAAGAAACTGGAAGTACAAAACTGCTACAACCTCTATTCAAGATAGTTTGGCAATTGGAAAGGTAAAAATGATACTGCGGGGAAAATATCGGAATAAGGGGAAATACAAAGGTAAGTCTACTCCTTTTTATTATATCGATAATACTCCAAATATTATTGATCAGGAGGATCAAGATAAAGTTTATGTCATGAGAATGACCGATTTCAAATATCAATTGGATGAGGGTTTCATTCGCAAGCGTTACGATACAAGTAACTTTCATATAGACTGGGGCGCTTCACTTACGCTACCTTTTAAAATGAGACCCGAAGTGAATGATTTAAATATGAAAATAACACCTGAAATATCTCTTGGAGGATTCTTTGGTTTAAGAAAAAGAATAAATCCGTATAAACCACATTACATTTATCTACCCGTGGTTACCGCTGGAGTAACAATTATTGGCCTAAATAAAGACAATGTAATTGTTGAACAAAATACGGGAGATGCAAAAGACGGTTTGGTATTTGCCAGAACTGTCTCTGCCGGAATTGTAATTGCCCTAGATGATTTTCAATTAGGTGCTGTGATGGGGTGGGACAAAGCAGGTGGTGAGATTGGAAAAGATTGGATTTATAATGATAGGCCATGGTTCTCGTTTCAGATAGGCTTTAATTTTTTACAAAGGAAAAATGAAGATTCTGACCAATAAATTGTCACCTATTAATTAGCGCCTAAATTATTAAATCAATTCGTATTGCAAAAATGGAGGTGATAAAACTAATTTTTGAAAATACTTCTCTCTGAGAAGTAGTAATACTGCTTATCATTATATATATGTTTGCAATACCAAAACTTATTGACTGAATCAGTAAATTCAAAGTTGGGGATTTCGAAATAAAGCTGAGAGAGCTCAAAAAAGAGGTTGCAAAGGGGCACGAGAGAATTAAGGAATTGGAAAATGAAAAAAGCAGGTTACAAGAAATATTGTAGGGGCATGACGCTAATTCACCCCTAAAGGAATTGTCCTCTTGTTAAGCAAAAAAGACACATAAATTCAATATTTACACGCCGAAGGGAAACAGAAATTAATCTAGTACCGATGCGTTTGATAGACAAATGCCACCAGTCCCACCCGAAAAGGGGGCAATTTTTACAATCATTTACACTTATTCTAAAGTGCCCAATGTCGAAAATTTAAAATAATGAACAAATCCCTCGAAGCGGATTCGAACCCAAATCTTCGCGCTAACGCGATATTTTACTTAAAATACGAGGGATTAATTATTGTGTTACCCCCAAGGTATATTCTCGGAGGTTTTCCATTTTCTTTTAAATTTCTTATTATTTAAAGCTTTTTCAATTCTACCTCTTAGCCTTATCAAAAATGCACTATTTGCGAATTCTTCATTTGACATTTGCAATTCAGGGTTATCAAGCAATTTCGAAGAATCTTTATCAAATCGTACCATTAAACCAATATATAAATCAACCAATCTATTTAAATTTAAGTCACGATAATAAATTAAAAAAGTTTTTTCAAGAAATTCCAATAAAATAGCCTTCTTCTCACTTCCAAAACGTGTCACAATGAATTCACTTATGGAGTATTCGACTATATTTTTATCAATTCTTCTCAAAAATTGAGCGTCCAAAATGTTTTCATCTTCAATTTTTTCAAGGTTTTTAAGAAACTTTGTCTTTAAAGATTCCTCAATGGTTTTTAAAGCAATTAACTTGTTTTTGGAAACATAATGAATTTTCTTAGATATTTTGTGTTCATAAAAGCCATCCTTCAATTTGACTTTCAAATCTATTCCTCTTTTTACTCTTTTATAAGGTAGAATCTGAGGTTTCAAATTTGGTATAATTCCCCAATTGGGAAAAATTATTGAAATAGGAAAAATAGACAAAGAGATTATCGACGGGATACCAAATTTTAAAAAATCTCTTCGTCCATTCATATTGGGAGAACTAATATAGAAATTACGCCAATCCAATTCTTTTACTTCAAAGAACTTTAATAGAACAAAAAGTGTAACCGAAAATAAAGAAATGGTTGCGAACTTATAGACCAATGCAGAATGATATATATCCAAAGAATTTACAATCCAACTTAACCATGCTGTATGAATAAAGGGTATTGCAAGCATGAGAACTGTTAAAATCAACTGAGCGAATTTGAGTTTTGAATTTTGCCATCCCAAAGAATATAAAAGATGCCTTTTCAAATCATTCTTTAACATCAAGGGTGACAACCAAAATGGTATATTCAAATCTAAGTCTTGAACCTCTTCGCAACCTTGGTCCAATTCAACAAAATGTATATACAGTATCTTCTTCAAATAGAAAATCAATTTCCCTTTTGCAATCAAATAAAACATTATTAGAAACAAGAACAAAATCAACCAAAATACTATGCCATTTCTTGCATCTAATATTATGGGAGGCAAAGTAGGTATCTCATAAGAAACTTTTACACCATTCGATAATGTATCTGCAACTTTCAAAGCTTCGCCTTTCTTATAAAGAAATGTCTTTTGATGCTCATTTATTACCTTGTCTTTTCTACCAATAAGAACCATCCTCTTCGAATCAAAGGATTTTTTATCGTAAAGAACTTCTCGATTATTTTTCTTATAGATTTCTGCATTTTTATATAGTTGCTCAAAGTAACGAACATCCTCATTTATATCTACTATTTTTTGTGCTAGTACTACGTTGGGCAACAAAGAGTACAAATAAGTATAGATAAGCAAAAAGATTAATGCAACCCCAATATTTCTTGAATTGGTTTTTGTGGATTGAAACTTAGCAACATATGTTTCCTTGAGCTTTTTCAGCTCATCAAGTTGTATCTTGTCTGTTTCACGCCCCATTGGTTCCGTTCAATTTAATTTATAGCTAAACCCAATACTCACATACCAACTACTGTCCCATATTTTTCCGATAAAGTAGTAACATCTGTTACAGAAGTTACATCCACATCAACAAATCTCTCTGCGATCGAATTGACACTTCCATAGGCTATTCCCCCACCAAAACTGAACTTCACTTTATCACCGGTAAATGTCAAACCCGGGCCAAATGCCAGATATGGCGTAATATCTTCTTCAAACGGAACAAAAAAGCCAAGATTTAAGGTCGGGATTACTTTATCCATCTTTTCTTTTATTTCACGGAGCTTAAGTCCGGCTGCTATGGTTAGCGCCGTCAAAGCGCCTGCGGAAGCTCCGGCAACAGCTTTAAACCAACATTCCTGTAATTCCATTGCCTCCAAAGCGCCTATATAGGCTAACCCCTTGGCCCCTCCACCCTTCAAAACTACAGATACTAATTCAAACTTTAATGGTTTTTCCCACCACCTTATATTTTTTATGAATGGATGCTCCATTGTTTTAGATTTTGCTATTCAATTACTGCTTTAACTTAATTTGGGTATTTCTCATCAAAAAGCAGATATAAGTAATAACTTTCTAAAAATGCTCATGAACCCAATCCTTGTTCAGCCAATAAACTTCACTCCTTGTCTCAATAAATAATTATACATTGATGAGCTCATTTGAAATGGTTTTCGTACACTGGCCCCTTTCCAGCTGCTTCTTGCATAAGTTACAAATCTAAAGTCTACATCATGGAATGCTGTACCATCAAACCTGGCATAAGAAAGATTAGCTTTGGATAAATCGGTATCCTTTAAAGCAGCACCGGAAAAGTTAGCAAACCTAAGGTCACAGTCTGTAAATGCCACCGCATTGATGGCTGCATTCCGGAAATCAGCTTTAAAGAGATTGGCCCCTTGAAAATAGCAGTCTTTCATAGCAGACGTATTAAAGTCTGTTCTTCTCAGAGATGTCCTAATATTTCCATTATTAATAAATTTACAGGTATTCAGCGTGGCATTTCGCCAATAGGTATCATCAAGATTAGAGCCATTGAATGCTGTCATGCTGATAAGACTTGTGATAAAATGCGAGTCTTCCATTTGCGCATTTAGGAAAGAGGATTCGGCAATAGAAGCCTGAATGAAATTGCCTGAAATATGGGCACCATTTAAACAGGTTTTATTCAATTTAGCCTGAATGAATAAGACTATTTTATCATCACCTTGAATATCATCGAATCTCGCCTCACTTAGCTCGGTCTTGGAGAAGTTTGCGCCATAAAGTTCTGCCCCATTAAATGTACTGCCTCGTAAATTGGCATTGGTGAAGTCACAATAATGGAGGTAGGCGTTGGTGAAGTTGCAATTACTTGCATTGGTACTGGAAAACACGGCCTTTTCTGCATGTACATTGCGAAAATCACAACTTTCAAGAGTTTGATTTCCAAAGAAATTAGACCCTACAAACCTGTATTTGGTGAGGTCCTCTTTACTTGGTGTCTGCCATTTCCGTAAATCTCTTCCCGAGTAATTTCTGATTCCAATAGCGTTATCGTAAATATCAGGCTCTTGGCATGTATACCCGTCAGCAGGTATCCAGGCGATATATTTACCAGTCTTTTTTCCAATTATCCATTCCATTTTTACCTTATCATAATTGGCAAATCTACTTTCCCAGACCCCTTTTTTTTGATTAAGTTTTAAAACTATTTCTTGATCTGGATTATTGTTATCATAAATATGAATAAGCACTTTCTCAGGGTCCTTATGATCGGTATAACCAATACCCAGCACTATATGACCAATCAAGCTTCCTTCTTTAGCCGGCATCAAGCCTAATGGACGACACTGATTAGCCTTAATTCTGTCTTTATAAAAATTAAAGTGATGGCCGTAAGGAGGCAGGCAGTCGTTATAATATTGGGTCCCTTTTCCTTTAATCAATACATTTGAAAGATATTCGTCTCCAAAAACTAAAAAGGAGTCAAACTGCCTTTCCATTATATAATCCGCCAGTACGTCCCCGTCTGGGGGAGGCCTTCGATTGACGACCTTATTGCCATCTGGCAGTTCTTCTAGTGCGGCTTCAGGAACGGAAAAACGCTTGGAAAGAAAAAAATCCAGAGCCGAAAAGGTCATCCCGCCGCATCGCCCTGAGGTTGTTATCGGATTGCCAAGGAGAATCCAGTCTGGCAAGGTAAAAGGAAGATTAAATAGCTTGGCAATTTCCCCGAAGAGTACGGAGTTTTTAAAACTGTTGCGAAAATGAAAACCATGTTCTTTTGGTTTAAATTGTGGGTCGGTGAATACAGTTGACATAGCGGTGCATTGTTTTAGGTTAATGATATTTTGATGCTATATTCTACTTGAAGGCATTATCGTTCGAGGCAAAACCTTGTTTGATGTAATTCACTGATTTTTGGCATGTTCCAGAGTTTTACCTGATTCAGCATTCCATGCTTGAAATTTAGGAGAGTCAAAATCCCACCCTAGTTGATTGGCGGCTGCAAGAGTATAACCCCACATGGCTTGTTTATATAGTCCATAAAGCTTTAAAAGCTTTTTTTGGGTGTGTCTTTCCCCATTTTGGAATAAATAAATTCGGTGGCCTCATCGAATATTTTATCTCCTTCGGGTTTAAAAAATAAATTTACTTTCATAATTCCCGTAATAGGTTATAAATTAGGTATTAACCAATATAAAAATTTAAGATACAAGCGTAATAGTACTTGAAAACTTAGATTTAATCGATTAATTTATTCAAATAAGGCTAACAGGGGAATTTGATCAATAATCCTTAATCTTTTTCTCTGAACAATACGAACTTAATATTTTCAAACTATATAAATGGCTCATTGAAAAAGCCTAAGTTTTGAAACCGAAAATATTTCATTGCGTTGTGGTTGGCAAACAAAAAACCCCTACAATTGTTAGGGGATACTCATAAAGGTAGGAAAAAACAATAATATATACAAATACCCTTAGAGATATTATTTCATTCGGCCGTACTATAGACATTCTATTCCAAAAGTTTAATGTATTTATTTAAATCCTTATCCCTGAAGGCACAAAATCTCTTCCGCTTCTTTAACCGCAATATTATGATTCCCTCAGACTTCTCTTAAACACCGGTATAATGGAATCCTCCACTAGGGATTACCTATGTTATTATGATTGTTCGTCATCGGCTTAGTTGATGATTTAAACATGGGCCTAATAATTCTGTGCCGGCCAGTTAAAATCTTCCTCGACATAATAATTATGGCACTACATTATCGCAAAAAAACCATAGTCAAAATAGGATTTATTCTGGGAATCGTCCATCATACCTATGATTTTGTAGGGCTTCTTATTATCCTTTTACAAAATAAGGGCCTTAATCATGGCGTTTCCATTTGGAATATATTTATTTGCTTTCGTCATTGAAATAACTTGGGTCCTTATTTCTCTTGGTATATTCTGACTATCGTCTTCGACCAGGGAAATTCCCAATATTTCCAAAAGGTATTGATCGGCATGACCGCATCCTTATTCAAAGTTTTTATTCTCCTTGCCTTTAAGTTTTAATCCTTTGTCTCTAATCCAAAAGTGGATTGTCCAAAAATCTCCTCACTTTCTCGATTTCCAAGAAATCGGCGTGCAATACCTTGACAAATGGTGCAGATTAGAAAACATACTTTTCTTTTTCTCCATTGACTGTCATTTCATGTATTTTAGTTTAAGAGCGGAGGGCAAAGGAGCGGTAAAACTAAAATAGGGGTTAGTGTCGAAGACTATGTAGTGAAGCTGTTTGCCCTAAATGCAGTGAAATGTTAAAAAAGTTCTTCTCTTAACTTAGACGAAAATTAAAGTTTTATTAGAAATGCTTTTGAAAAGTCGCCTATTCGGTGAGCACAATTTCCCTACTCCTTCCAAACCCCTATCAATAGACGTTTCCATCGGTAGGTTCTAGTCCCTCCGGCTCCACTGAAATGATACTATCTCAACCCACAAACCCTGTAAATCATTGATTTACAGGGTTTTTATTTTTAGGTTGACTAATTTATCGACATTCTCCATCTGTTTCCGTAAGTTGCTTCTTATATTGCAATATCCAAGTCATAACTAAAAGAGGGAGCGTTTTTAAAATGAACAATAGAAAATCAGTTTATTTACTTTGTGTTTTAACACTTCAAACCTCAGTCATAATTGCGCAGCATACATCGGGACTATCAAAAGAGCTGAAAGCAACTGCTAATCTAATTGCTTTATGGGATTTTAAGGAACCTGAAGGCCAAGAGCGTAACGCATATGGCGTCGGCGACTTCCCTCTAAAAGAAGCTGGAGGCACAACGACAAGAATTAATGAAGGCCCGTTATCAGGCTATTCAGCCAGTTTTGAAGGGTCGAATTTCTTGACACTGGCAAATTCAAAAACTGGAGCGCTCAATATCTTTGGACCAAGTAAAGAAGTTACGGTAATAGCCTGGGTAAAATGGACAGGAGAACAAACCGGCTTTGTAGGAGGTATGTGGAACGAATACAAAGATGGGGGCAAGCGCCAATATGGTTTATTTGCCTCCTTGCCCCATTATAATGGCAGAAACCAAGTGTGCGGACACATATCCAATACGGGAAAACCAACACCTCCTTTTCCGTACTCCATTGATTATTCAGCAAGCAAGGGTGAAATTAAAAAAAATGCATGGCAGTGCATCGCTTTCACCTACGATGGCACTTATATCAAATCCTATTTAAATGGTAAATTCGAAAAACGTAAACCAGAACTGATTGATCACACCATCGGATTTGAAGGCTACCCGAACGGATTGACCCAGACAAAAAATCCATATTATTTTCCATCTGGCATGGGAAATAATGGTTCCGATTTCACGGTCGGAGCTGTCTTATTAAAACGAGGTATGGGAAATTTCTTTAAAGGTTTAATTGGAGGTTTGGCTGTTTTTGATCGAGCCTTGTCCGATAAGGAATTAAGTGATATTGGGGAAAAATCAAATTTTATCATCAACAAATGAGTCCTCCTTTGATCAATATAAAAACTTGTGCTTATTTGTGTAGCACAACATAATTAACGCCAAACAACTTCCTAAGTCGGGAGTTTTTACCAAGAATATGATAGAAAATTGATATGAGAATTCAATGTGTTACCTGGGCTTTATCCGCAGTTTTAATTTTAACAGGGTGTAGTGAGCACAGTAAAGAGCAAGGAGAAGCAGACAAGGATTGGCCGGTTTATTTGGGTGGAAACAATAGTATTCAGTATTCGCCACTAGACCAGATTACCAAGAAAAACGTCACGGAGCTAAAGGTTGCTTGGGAGTTCGCCACCGGCGATGCCGATCCGAATGGAAAAACACAGATCCAATGCAATCCGATAATAATCGACGGCGTACTGTACGGTAGCTCCCCAAAACTGAATATTTTTGCCCTTGATGCGACCACAGGAGAAAAAAAATGGATATTCGATCCCAATGCTAAAATTAATTTTGGCATGAACGTCAACCGTGGCGTGACCTATTTTAAGGAAGGAGACAAAGAGCGCATTTTTTTTACCGCCGGACCCGAATTGTTCGCCTTGAATGCCAAAACTGGACTATTGGCAGACGACTTTGGCATTGACGGTAAAGTATCTTTGAAAGATGGTCTTGGGGAAAATGCAAAAGACAGGTATGTAGTATCTACCACACCGGGTGTGCTGTACAAAGACAAGATCATCTATGGTACCAGGGTTTCGGAAAATGCCGATGCCGCTCCCGGCACCATACAGTCGTTCAATGTGCATACCGGCGCGCTCGAATGGACGTTCAGCACGATTCCAAAACCAGAAGAAATAGGCTATGACACTTGGCCCGAAGAAGTTTATAAGAATACAGGTGGGGCAAATGCTTGGTCGGGTATGAGTCTCGATTTACAACGTGGTATAGTTTACGTTCCTACAGGATCTGCTTCGTTCGATTTTTGGGGAGGGAACAGGCTAGGTGATAATCTTTTTGCCAATTGTATACTTGCCCTGAATGCGGATACGGGTGAGCGCATCTGGCATTTTCAAACAGTGCACCATGATATGTGGGATCGAGATGTACCCGCCCCCCCGGCATTGGTAACGGTCAGTCACAATGGCAAGCGAATAGATGCCGTAGCGCAACATACCAAATCGGGCTTTATATTCCTGCTCGACCGTGAAAGCGGCACACCACTATTCCCCGTTGAAGAGCGACCGATTCCCCCTTCCGACCTTAAGGGAGAAATGGCTTCGCCGACCCAGCCCTTCCCGATAAAACCGCCTCCGTTCACACGACAGAAATTCACTAAAGAGGAGATAACCGATCTGTCTCCGGCTTCCCATGATAGTGTTGCCAAAAGGTTGGCACAACTACGTACCGGTGAACCTTTTATTCCCCCTAGCGAACAAGGTACAATCGTTTTTCCCGGTTTTGATGGCGGTGGCGGATGGGGCGGTGCGGCTTTTGACCCTTCGACTGGACTTTTGTATGTCAATGCCAAGGAAATTCCATGTATCATTACCATGGAAGAAACCAGAGCTTCCGACGAAAAGGAAATCGCGAATCCGGGAGCGTACGTATACCAATCTCGTTGTGTGATGTGCCACGGCAAGCAAATGCAAGGGGACGCATCGGGAATCTACCCACCCTTAAAAAATAGTGCTGAAAGACTTTCTATGGAGGAAGCTATCGAAATTATCAACAATGGCCGCGGATTTATGCCCGGGTTCAAACACATTTCCGAAAAGGAAAAAACGGCAGTCGTCAATTACATTTTCGGACTTGAAAACTCGGTCGAAAACGTGCACGAATTCGGGAAAGAGGCCAATGAACGACTCTCGAAATATAGGCACACCGGCTATAATCGCTTTTACGATCCAGAAGGTTACCCCGCTATAAAACCGCCTTGGGGAACACTTTCGGCAATAAACCTGAACGAAGGTACCTTGGCATGGCAGGTACCGCTTGGGGAATATGAAGAATTGACTAAAAGAGGCATTCCCAAAACAGGACTTGCAAATTATGGAGGGCCTGTAGTCACCGCTGGCGGACTCATTTTTATTGCATCGACAGTCGATGAATATTTCAGGGCTTTCGATAAAGATACGGGAGAAGAATTATGGAAATACAAGTTGCCCGCCGCAGGTTATGCAACACCCAGCATTTATGAAATAAAAGGCAAGCAGTATGTAGTCATCGCCTGTGGTGGTGGCAAAGCCGGCACGAAGTCTGGTGACCGCTATTTAGCTTTTAGCCTCTAAGCAAATTCTGCAATGTATTGAATTCATAACTATGCAAAGCATATTAATGTAAGTACCGACAACAAAATGATGTAAGAAAGAACAATAGGTTTAGAGTTTTTTAAAGGAATAATTTCAAAAAAGCTACACATTAGCCCCCCCGTAATTGGTATAGGTTACCCTATTGCAGGAATGCCTTATGTCCAAGATTTTTTCAGCGATGAGCTTTGGTTCATTCCAATGGCTATGGGCTTCACGATTAAGCGTAACTTACTTGCACATTTAAGGTTATTTGCCCGGGGCTAAACGCCCAACAAATTGCATTTACAGGACTGGCTCTTAAAGAGAAAACCCATAGCAATCCCTTCGACTACACAAAAATCTGACTTTCTGTCATAAAGAATCGTTATCGAATTATAACCAAATACAATCCGTTATACCCTGATATAAAACGGAATATCCTTAACTTTAAATCAAACCGTTAACTATAATACAAAATGGATTTACTGAATAAAGCAAAAGAACTGGAAGATATGAAAATGAATAATATGTCCACTAGCGATAGGGTTGTAGCCTCTCGTGAAGCTAAAAAATTGATTTTGGCTATCAACGAAATCTATAAGCAGACGAAAGACCCTGATTTGATGGATGTCATGAAGCGGTTGACCGATAAAAAACGAAAAATCGAAAAACGATTAAAAGGGAGGCCGGCTGCATAATCACTAGATTATCTGATTTAAGATCCTTCGGCAACATCCCTAGATAATTTTATTGCGGTGCCCAAGGTTTTATTGACCACAGGATAGAGATTCCAATTGTTATTATCAACTTGTTCCAATTTCCAATCCCTATCGGGTTTCATAAGAAGTTTCCTTATGTAACGTGGAAATGCATTTGCCGCTCTAGCATTTTCCCACGTCCTTATTACCTTAAAAATGGCATCCTTGTGAGGGCAGCTTTCCACATCTTTCTGATTTAAATACAGACTATAAGTGGTTCCGAGACCGACAGAAATTGCTTGTATATGTTCGTATTGATCCACAGTTGAAGTGGCATTGATTGGAAAATTACCTCCCATACCCGTCGGAAAATAATTTGCATAGGTAACATCTCTAAGATCTTTACCTTGGCTAGTGGTACTGCCCCATTCCCTAGTTTCCACATCATAAAGATTTTTTCCTCCTCCTACATTCCAAATACTCTGATAATGCCAAGAACCTTCCGATAATGTGGCACCTGTAAAACGGATTGGTGGAATACCATGAAATGTAGCCCTTTCGAACATTTTTCTAAAGAAACGTTTGGCAGAGTAATAACCATGCCCGTTGTTGAACAAAAATTCTTGTCCATCGAAATCGTAATATCCTAAACCATTTATAAAAGCAACATCGGCATAGTATTCGGCAATCTTATCTTGAAGTTGCATATTGGGTATCAATCCGTCATAGCCATAGTTGATTGTTACTTGCAATTTGTAAATGGTGTCATTTGTTGCGTGTTCTGTCGGTGTGGTGCCCCAATAGCCTCGCTCGACATTTAAAAGTTTGTATGGTTCTGCATCGGAAATACCTAGGTAATGAATTAGCTCCTTACCAATCTTCACCATATTCAGATTTTCGGCATGCCCTTCCCAACTGGCTATCTCCTCCATATATTTGGGATCGTCCACTACAATTATAGTATCTGTAGAAGTGATATTATTCATCAACAAGCGTTTTTGCTGATAACACAGACTATCACTAGGAATGGGGCTGGCATCCTTGGTTCCAGGTGCCAATGAACTAGTTATCGGTGTTCTCCCAATGGTAATGCCATATTTTGCTGCCATTTTTGAGAATTCTTTGTGCGACTTATTCCCGGATGTTAATTTTAATGGTTTCTTCTCGAAATTCTTTCCATCAATATACCCTTCATTTCCGCGATCTGGTCTTAAGAAACTTTGATCATATAGGCTGATTGCCTTAAAACCTAATCGAGAGGTGTAGGATATTATACTATCGTACAAACCTCCACTGGTAATGGCATCGGGAACATAAGCTGTCGGATCCTTTACCCATTTTCCATCTATAGTGGGATAAGGTAGTCCTTCCGACAAAACAATATCCTGAACTACACCCATAAGAGCGGTACTGTCAGGACTTCCCCATAACGCTACGGATGATCCTATATAATCGACTCCTTGTAGCGGTTGTATCTCCAGATGGTTGGGCGTGTTGGCAGGCATATTGGGTATCAAGGAAAAATATACTTCTCTTTTTTTTGACCTATCCCTTGAATTATAAGTGATTGATATTCTTCCTTTTTCATCAACCTCAGCTGCGTTACCGTAAACAATCCTATAATAGGGCTCCTTGTGGGCGTAAAATGCCACATCACTTATTCCATTGCCCCCAAGTGTAAAAACCTGTCCTTCATGAAGGTCCTTCGGCAATGGGTATTGTAGGCTATCGGGGGAGTGGATTATATATTGGAAAGGTGCGGCATCGGCAATGGTCCTTGAAGTGCCGCCCAACGTATTGTCGTTGAGGGCAAGCATCCCGATGGAATAATTAACGGTTTCAGAGGTATCCCTTGCTACCCCAATAATTTCCCCAAAAAGATTGGTGATGTTCGTATGGATGGACCCCCATTGCACTCCCTCGATATCTTCACGGTTGGTCAATGAAATAAGGGTAAATTTAAGATACTTGTCCTTTGGCTCAACACTGATTTCGGCTACAGCATTGTTTCCATAGGTTAGGTTTAAAACATTCTTAGATCTATTATAAACAGCACTTATGGGTTCAAACAAGGTGTCCAGTTTACTATTGTACAAAGTCAATAATGGGGATGGCTTGTCTGACGGACTTAATTCGCGAGGCTGTTGCTTGGTTATGTCCTTCATACTGTAAATTAGCCCTCTATCATTCAAGCTAATATCCAAATACTTGGTCTTGAAGTTGGTTGGGGCATTATTACCACAACTCATAATCAATATGGGGACTACTGTTAAAAGCCAACTACTTCTATAACTAATCAAATTAGAGCCAATCCCACTCCGCTGAAAAATGGATTTTAATCTCTTGGTAATAGCGACGAATTTGTTTACCATATTATTAAATATTTCACACCTTTGAGAACGTAATAAATGTTCATTTTAAATTTGCAAATTACTCTTTTTGAGGCAAAAAAATTATGGAATAGTCCCTCCAAATATCGAATATGTTTAAATAGCTTCTATAAACAATCGAATTTTGTTTGGCAACCGAGAATGAAAGCTCCTTATCCTTAAAGCAAACGGTTCGTTTCCCGCTATGGAATGAGTCAAAAGGAAAAATGGAGGGTGGCCCTGCCTCAAATCTAAGGGTACATTCATAGATAATTATGTTTTTGTTAATACAATAGTTCCACAAAAAGATTTATTTTAGGTGGGTATCGATATTCGACATACCAATTACACCAACAAACCATTCTTCTAGACCAAGATGAAAATCAAATCAAAAGGAACAGAAAGCATACTTCTATTTTTTATTGCTACTATTGGTTTGTTCTTTTTTGGTTGTTCGCCCCGTTACTCAAATGTAGCGTTGCCTATAGATGATGTACAAGAATTCTCATATAATGGAGCAAGCGTTGTGGAAGATAAATGGTGGACGTCCTTTGAAGATGAAAGACTCAATCAATTAATCGATAGTGCATTACAATCAAACTTCGATTTGGCCGCAACTTGGCAACAATTTTTGGCGGCGAGGGCCACAGTGAGCAGGGAAGCGTCGAACAAATGGCCGCAAATTGAAGCCTCTGCACAGTCGGCAGTAAATTTTCCCGAAAATGATTTTACCGGGGGAGAGAACACACAGTTAGGGCTTTCCGCAACCTATGAACTAGATTTATGGGGCAGGATACGAACCGCCGTCCAAGCTGAAAAATTCAGGGCCGAAGCAAGTCTGTTCGATTATCGTACGGCTGCAATATCGCTTTCGGCAGAAATTGCATCCACGTGGTACCAACTCCAGGCAGCAAAAAAGCAATTGAGAATTACCGAAAATCAGATTACGACCAACGAAGATATTATCACATTGATCCGCTCCCGGTTCGTTGGTGGCCAAATTCGGGCAGTCGACATTCTGCGACAGGCCCAATTACTGGAAAGCACCAAAGAACAACAGATTATCTTTAGTACCAATGTGCGTCTTTTAGAAAATCAATTGGCCGTTCTTTTAGGAAAACAGCCTCAGTTAGATATGACTTTCGAAAATATCGATCTGCCTGAATTACCGGTACTTCCCGAAACCGGACTCCCTTTGGAATTGGTGCGGCGTAGACCCGACCTACAACGATCGTTTTCAATTTTACTCGCTGCAGATCGCGATATGGCAGCTGCCGTACGCAGCAAATATCCAAGAATTTCGATATCCGGTAGAGGCCAACTGCGTGCCAATAATTTTGACAACCTTTTTGAAAACTGGGCCTACTCTTTGGCAGGTAATATTCTAGCCCCCCTGTTTTATGGTAAGCAGTTAAGCGCAGAAGTTGAAAGGTCGCTAGCCATAAAACAACAAAGATTGTATGAATACGGGCAAACCACCTTGGAAGCTTTTCAAGATGTCGAAGATGGACTTGTAAGAGACATCATGCAAAAGAAGCGCTTGGAAAACATTGGTCGTCAACTCGAACTAGCCGAAAAAAGCAACAAGCAATTGCGGGTAGAATTTTTGAATGGTTTCAGTCCGTATTTGGATGTCCTCCTCGGTTTAGATCAAGAACAACAATTGCGCAGGGATTACGTCTCGGCACAGTCACAGCAAATTCAAATACGCATCGGTCTGTATCGGGCTTTGGCAGGGGGATTTGATACGGATAGGAACATCGATTATTAAGATTTTTGAAATGTCTTTAGGGATAGAAAAAGCAAAATAGCACTATGAGCAATAAAAAAATAGTGGGCATCTGTTTGGCCATTCTTGTTGGCGGACTGGCCATTACCATACTAATTTTTTCCACGGAACCGGAAGCAGAAACGGAAGGTGCCAGCATTGAGACGGCCATGTTGGTAGAAGTGATTTCCGCAGAGCAAGGTACTTACGAACCCATTATTGTAGCAACAGGAACGGTACAACCTGTTGAAGATGTTACTTTGAGTCCACTGGTCTCGGGGCAAGTTATCCGAAGAGACCCCGCTTTTACTCCAGGTGGTTTCGTCAAAAAAAACCAAGTGCTCTTGCAGATCGACCCGTCGGACTATCGCAATACCCTTGAACTCAGAAAGAGTGAACTACTACAATCGCAGAGTACGCTGGAAACTGAAATGGGAAGACAGCAAATAGCAGAACAAGACTTGCAACTTATTGCAGATGAT
This sequence comes from Kriegella aquimaris, assembly GCF_900103215.1. Classification (GTDB taxonomy): domain Bacteria; phylum Bacteroidota; class Bacteroidia; order Flavobacteriales; family Flavobacteriaceae; genus Kriegella; species Kriegella aquimaris. The sequence continues at coordinate 113,697 of NZ_FNGV01000006.1, read as the reverse complement.
TCCCTTTTCGGCGACAACCCGCTTTCCGAAGGAGAACGACAACTTGTCTTAAGAAAACCACAGCTTAACGCGGTGAAAGCGACTATAGGCGGGGCTAAGGCTTCGGTAAATCAAGCCAAGCTCAATCTATCGCGAACCACCATACGCGCTCCTTTTGACGCCCATATTTTAAGCCAAAATGTAACCGAAGGCTCTCAAGTCGCGCAAGGTGATAATTTGGGACGTATCGTGGGTACCGATTATTATTGGGTGATGACAACTGTGCCCGTGTCTAAATTGCAATGGTTAAGTTTCCCGAAGAGTGATTCTAAAAAAGGATCCCCTGTACGTATAAAAAATTCTACCGCATGGTCTACCGACACCTATCGAGAAGGATATTTAGACAAGCAAATCGGAGCTCTTGATAATCAGACCCGTCTGGCGAGGGTGCTGGTAAAAGTTACCGACCCTCTGGCCAATGAAGCAGATCAAGAAGGAATGCCCACTCTGATGATAGGCACCTTTGTAGAGGTATATATACAGGCCAACCCGGTTGCAGAAGTCGTGCGGCTTAGTAGAGACTACATTCGAAGCAATGAAACCGTATGGGTGATGAAAGACGGTAAATTGGAAATCCGTGAAGTTGATATCGTATTGAACGATGATGAATATGCTTATATCCGCAAAGGTTTGGTGGCCGGTGAAAAAGTAGTCATTACCGATTTAAGTACCGTGAGTAGTGGCATTGGTTTACGAACCGCGTCGGACACGCCCGAAAAAGAAATGAAGCAATAGGAAGAGCATGAGCGAAATAGAAGAAAAGGGAAATCCCAGAAAAGAGGGCGCCATTGGTTATATGGCGAGAAACTCCATTGCTACCAATTTGCTCATGTTGGTATTACTTGGCGGAGGTATTTTTACCATGTTCAAAATTCAGAAAGAAGTATTTCCAGAATTTCAGCTCGATTTTGTAGAGGTTTCCGTTGCCTACCCTGGTGCCTCCCCTGCTGAAGTAGAGCAAGGTATTTTACAACCTGTGGAAGAAGCCGTTCGCGCTGTTCAAGGTATCAAGGAAATAGTATCCGAAGCCAGCGAGGGCTCAGCTGAAGTAAGTATTGAACTGGTTGCCGGTACCGAACGAATGAAAGCTTTTCAAGATATTGATCAGGCCATCAATCGCATTCGCACCTTCCCCGATGATATTGAACAACCTGAAGTAAGTCTGCAATCGCGCCAAAGGGATGTATTGCGGGTAGGCCTCTACGGTAAAGCTGATATTTGGACGCTCCGCCAACTTGCAGAACGCTTGCGCAATGTATTGCTTAGCAACCCTAAAATCACCCAAATTGAATTTGGTAATGTACCGGACTATGAAACCCGAATCGAAATCCCTCGTCGCAATCTTCAAAAATATAATCTAACCCTTGGCCAAGTGGCCGATATTATCGAACAGAGTAGTAACGATGTACCCGCTGGTGCTGTTCAAACCCAAAGCGGTGAAATTCTGCTTCGTATGCAAGAGCGAAAGCAATGGGCTGAAGAATTTGGGAATATTACTGTTATATCTTCAGAATCTGGTGCAAAGATCGCCTTAAAGGATATTGCAACCGTAACCGATGGTTTTGAAGAAACAGGATTTCACGGACAGTTCAACCAAGAAAATTATGTGGAGCTCCGTATTTATCGTATTGGAAACCAATCCCCTTTAGAGATTGCCGATGCAGTAGAAAGCATCTTGAAAGACTTTCAATTACCACCTGATGTCAAATACCGCACCGATAGCAATCGTGCAGCTGATTATCGGGAGCGGCTCTCATTATTAACCGAAAATGGAATACTTGCCATAGTCATCGTTCTTATCATATTGACACTTTTCTTAGAATATCGTTTGGCCTTTTGGGTGATGATGGGCATGACCGTTTCATTTATTGGCGGAATAATCTTATTGCCCCTAATTGGCATTAGCGTAAATATGATTTCCATGTTTGGCTTTTTGGTCGTTTTAGGTATTGTGGTCGATGATGCCATCGTGGTTGGCGAAAACGTATATGAATACCGCCAAAAAGGGCTATCCCCGATGGAAGCCGCAATTGCTGGAACCAAAGATGTTTCCTTTCCTGTAATTTTTAGTATTGTCACCACCATTATCGCCTTTGTTCCCTTACTTTTCATGCCCGGTGAAACCGGAAAATTCTGGCAACCTTTGCCTGCCGTGGTTATCGTTATTTTGGCAGTTTCCCTACTCGAAGCCCTCTTCATTCTACCCTCCCACTTGGGTCATCTTAAACAAGAAAAGAACAAAAGTAAATGGGTACTTAAACTGGAAGGGTGGCAACGTTCTTTCGCCAAAAGTTTCGACCGGTTTGTTGAAAAAAGATACCGCCCTTTTCTAGATCTCTGTTTACAATACAGATACATCACCCTTAGTGCGGCCATAACCCTTTTGCTAATTGTGGGAGGATTTGGTCTTAGCGGCCATATGGGAATGATTATGATGCCCGAAGTGGCCGCGGATGAAATTGAGGCCGGTGTTCGTTTGCCCGTAGGTACGACACCCGATCAAGCAGCAAAAGTAGCACACGCTATTTCTAGTTCTACACAACGCATGTTTGAAGAACACAATCTTTATGAAGTAGCTGAGGGCATAAAGACCAACGTACGCGGACAAAATTTTATTGATGTCGAAATTGTAATGCTGCCACCTGATCAACATGATGTTAGCGCTGCGGAAGTTATTGCCCTATGGCGTGATAATATTGGGGATATTGAGGGAGTAGACCAAATTACCTTCGAAGCGGAGCGGGGTCCAGGTGGAGCGCGACAAGATATCAGTATCGACCTTAGCCATTCCGACATTGATGTATTGGCCAGGGCCAGTGCTTCTTTTGTGGACAAGATGAAAGCGTTTTCCAACACCCGTGACGTCACCGATAATTACAATAAGGGAAAAATGCAGTTCGACTTCAAGTTATTACCGCAAGGAAGAAATCTTGGATTGACCTCAAATGAAGTGGGCCAGCAAGTCCGTGATGGTTTTTTTGGTGCTTTGGCAATGCGTCAATTAAGGGGCATGAACGAAATAGAGGTGCGGGTCAAATTGCCTTTGGAAGAACGGAAAGACATCAACAACTTGGAAAATTTTTTAATACGTACCCCAAATGGTATAGAGGTTCCACTGATGGACGTGGTAGAAGTGGAACAACGTGAAGCCTTTAGCAGCATCAACCGCAGGGATGGCCGCAGAGTCGTCAATGTAGGCATGGATGTAGAACCTGCCAATACGGTCAATCGCGTGATAGCTTCGGTACAAGAAGAAGTGCTACCGCAACTACGCGCAGATTTTCCCGGGATAACCTGGACTTTTGAGGGCAGTCAGGCCGATATGCGAGAGAGTACCAATACGCTTAGGTCGGGCTTTGCCATTGCGATGCTTTTGATATACACCCTGCTTGCTATAGCTTTTAGTAGCTACACGCAGCCTCTCATTGTTATGACCGCCATCCCTTTCGGGATTGTAGGGGCCGTAATAGGCCATATTTTGTTAGGATATGATCTCTCACTGGTCAGTTTAATGGGGGTTATCGCATTATCAGGGGTTGTTGTGAACGATTCGTTGATTATGATAGACTATGCCAATAAACGCCGCAGGGCGGGCGACCCAATTTATAAATCCATTCACGAAGCAGGACTCCGAAGGTTCCGTCCAATAATGTTGACCACGATGACCACTTTCGGGGGTCTGGCCCCGATTATTCTAGAAACCTCGAGCCAAGCGTTCTATTTGATTCCCATGGCCATTTCATTGGGGTTCGGAATAGTATTTGCCACAGCGATCATATTGGTCATCGTACCCTGTCTTTACTTAACTCTGGAAGATATCAGACTTTTAGCCACAAAGGGAAGAACGGTAAAACAAGTGGACGTTTCGGAGTCAATAGAAACTGAAAAAACCGTTCTCAGTGACAAATAAGTACTATATCAATTTGATTATCTCGTTTATTAGTAGCCAATGATAATTGTGCTTACCAAAGTCCCTAACAGAAATAGAAATTCCTAATATTATTATTTACATCTACTTTCACTATCTCCCATACTTTTTTAGTATTTCATAGCAGAAAATTTACAAAGAATTAAAATTCACACTTTTTCGGCCAACACCCTTTTTCTTCGTCAAGAACAGTGCTAAACACCTTTAAACGAACATGTTTCACTTAGAACGACTAGTTTCTTCAAAAGTTCAAGTTCGCACTAATTTTGTAGGAAACAAATGTCATGAAAGCCATCTTAGTTAACATCAAAAAAGAATTCACTAAAGATAATATCATAGCAGCCATCAGTTGCCTGATCATTTCAATAACCGTCTTTTTTATCATGCAAGTGATGAAAAGATAGCACATTTCAGCTCCCATCACTTTTGGTCAGATTACGGTTATCTGTAAATAACCATTCCTTTTTTCGTTATTTTCGTGATGCTACAACCACGACCAAATGATTAAAAAACTTTCCTTTCTATTTTTCATACTTTTTCATTTTGCTCTTTTTTCGCAAGTTGACAACATCAGCTTAATTTCATGGAATATTCGCGATTTTGGCAAAACTAAAAACAGCGAAGAATTAAATCAAATTGCCGACATTGTAAAAGATACTGATATCTTGGCCATTCAAGAAGTAGTATCCGGCTACGGTGGTGCGCAAGCGGTCGCAAAACTTTCTGATATTCTTAATAGAAAAGGGGCCAAATGGGATTATGTCATCAGCAACCCTACCAAAAGTTCAAAATATGTCACCGAGCGCTACGCTTTTATTTGGAAGACCCGACATATCAAAATAAAAAATAGAGGTAAATTAATCAGCGCCCTAGATTCGGTAATCGACAGAGAACCCTATTTAATGGAATTTTATATAAATCAGGAAAAGTTGACCTTGGTGAATTTCCATTCAAGGCCTTTTGATAAAAATCCCGAAGCGGAAATAGAGGCGTTAACCACGTATATAGATACTAGTTTAGTCGCCCCGTTAATTCTTGCGGGCGATTTCAATGTAGACGAGGCTAAACATGTTTTTGATGATTTTAGGGCAAAAGGGTTTCGAGCCGCCATTTCTGATCAAAAGACAACTCTTAAAAGAGGGTGCAATGGCACTGGTTACCTCAATCACCCTATCGATAATATTTTCTATTCCCAAGGAATCTATAAAATAAAAAGCGGTGTAATTGATTTTGTAAGGTTTTGTGACAATCTGGAAAAAGCCCGAAAGCTTTCAGATCATCTGCCGGTTTTTTTGGAGTTTTCAATTCCGTGATATAAACTACCCATATTACACCCTTGACCTACGATACATCTGCAGAAAGAATTGGATTAAAAATGATATTTATGTATACCGCAGCAACATTTCTTTTCGTTTAACTTTCATAATAATCAACGGTATTTAATAGTTCCGTTTCATATTGATATATGTCATCAACAGTTTGTAATGGTTTACGAATCTCAAGTTTATTTTCGTCCATTAGTGCCAAGTATTTGGTGGAACTTCCGAGATATAGTCGACAAAGTGGTTTCCTATTATTATCATCTAGCAATATGCCAAAATACGATTGGGTATCGCGGTGTACAATACGCTCGACAGCTAATTTTCTTCTTAATATCGCCACTATAACTCGATAGCCTTCCAGCTCTTCTTCCGTGGTGATTATCTTACTGACAGCTTCAGGTTCCTGAACTTCTTCTTGCTGTTTCTCAGACTCCTTGTTTAGCGCCGCATTTAAACGGTCATTTACTTTTTCACTAATGGTCTGCAAAAACGCTTTGCTTACCAAGTCTGTAAATTCGGCCATCACTTTTTCGGTAAGTCTACCTGAATGCACTTTACCAGCAAAAAGTTTTACAAAATGATACGAAGGTGCTAATAATTCTTCCGCAATCAACTTTTTAATTTCTTTGGTGTATTTTAAAGAACTGGCATTATCGACTATTTTCTCAACATCAAAATTAGATTTATGAAATTTGCCAATTTCATGTACCGCGCTTTCCTTTAGCTCAGTAATGTTAAATTCCAAAAAAGGTTTTTCATCCATCTTGTTGGCTGCCTCTAGGTCGGTATAGAAGCGATATTCAATGCCATTTGTAAGCAGTGCAAATCGTGTCTTCGTAGTGTGAAAATATCGAAACAACTGCGAATTATGTGCATTTAGTTTCTCTTTCCAATTTTTGCACTCGATGATAACTATCGGTTGACCATTTTGAAAAATAGCATAGTCAACCTTTTCTCCTTTTTTGAGCCCTAAATCTGCCGTGAACTCTGGCACCACTTCTAGTGGATTAAAGGTATCGTAACCCAACAAATTGATAAAGGGCAATACAAAAGCGTGTTTGGTAGATTCTTCAGTATCGATTTTATCTTTGAGCTGTTCAATTTTTTCAGCAAGTGCCTTAAGTTGATTTTGTATTTCCATGATTATAGATTAATTGCGTCCCAAACCTACTCCCATAAAAAGACAATCCCTTACAGATATCCGTAAGGGATTAAACTTTACTTTTGTTCGGCCATTTTCTTGAAAACTGCTATTTATATTTTTCCTTCCCGGGTAAGTTTGGCAATAAGATGTGTGGTGTTTTTTGCCCCAAATTCATCAAATAACTTGCCAACCCTTTTATCAATGGTGCTTTCGCTATTCGGCGAAATATTCTGTCGCTTAAATTTTTCGACGATTTCCTTTTTACTAAAACCATCGGCAAGGTCTTTTAAAATCTTCAGGTCGAACGCATCCAACTCAAAAACATTGTTGGCGGTGCTTAAATTTATTTGTGGGGAAACATACGTTTTATCGGCATGAATGGCGTCAATGGCATTTACCAGCTCAATCAAGCTGTGCCGACCTTTGCAGACATACCCATCTATTTTCTGTTCTTGAAAAAGTGTCTTGATTTTAACGGGGTTGTCTTCCATCGAGTTCACGATGACCTTTAACCCGGGTTGCAAGGTTCTAGCCGCTTTGATAAGTTCCATGCCGGAAGAAAGCCTCCTATCTATATGGCTTTCCTTAAAAAAAAGGTCTGTAATCAGTAGTTCGAAAGGAATCGCTTTTTCTTGGGCAAGCTTAAGCCTATTAAAGGCCGTATCGCAATAGAGTTCTTCTTGTATTTCGAGAATATTTAATTTATTGCGTAAAGCATCGACAATACCTCTATTGGTATCTTGAAAATCTTCGGCAATCAAAACTTTTTTAAACATGGTATAAATCGTTTTTAATTCGGGATGTTGATCTCCACCTTAAATCCTTTTCCTTTTTCCGATTCAAATATAATTGTTCCGTCAATCGCCTGAATACGCTTTTCCGTATTCCGTAGTCCATTTTTAGAATTCAGCGCTTCTTCGGAAGCCCCTACCCCATCATCGGAATATTTGACTTGCAAGAAATCTACATCCCTATTAAAAGTTATGGCAACCAGAGATGCTTCACTATAAGCCGCCATATTCATCATTATTTCGCGAAGTACTTTATAAAGCACCGTTTTACTCAATCCACTTATTACCGACCAGTCGATTTCTTTACTTCCTGTAGTAAATAATTTTGTTGTTGGCGGTGTTTGCAACCTAAGCATTTCAAAAAGTTCGTCTTTATAAGAGGCTCCCGTATCGACATTGTTGATTTCTCTAGAAAAGTCTCTGCTTTGTTGATAAAGACCATCTATCTTATCAAGTAGTATCGATTTTTCGGTATTGTTCTGAATTAAAAGCATTGTATGGTTCAGTTGCGCCCCAAAATCATCATGAAGCCGTCTCGATAATTGTGCTTCGGTCTCATAAACGGCTTCCAACTTTTCAATTTTATTACGTTGCTCTAAGTAGGTTGCCTTCTTCTTAAGGTCTTTAGTTCGTTGTCTGAAGTAGTAATAAATAAATCCTAGCCCCAGGCAAGCGACAAAAAAGGCAAAAACAAAGGTTATCTTATAGTTTCGTTCTTTGACCACTTCAAGCTCTTGAACCGCTTTTTCGGTCTGAAGCCTTAGTATCGATTCTTGTTTTAACCTATCGTCGTATTTGTATTTGGCAAATTGGGTTTTTACCTTGAGCTCTTGGGCATACATACTGTCTTGTAGAAAGGTATACCGGTCTCTGAATGCTATATTTTTAGGATTCAAGTCAATAAGGAATTTTAGAACATCTTGCTCGGCTCTCGGTATCCTTAACGATTTAGATAACCGAATTGCCGAATCAAAATAGGCGCGGCCCTTTTCAAGATCGCTTGCCGCATAGTATTCCCCCAGATGGGTATAACTGGCTATTTGCCCGCGCTTGTCACCATCGGCAATTCTGATGCCCAGAGCCTGGAAAAGACTATTTGGGGTATCATTGTCCCCAGACAACCATTGGGCGTAGGCCAGGTTATCAACGACCCTGGCATATTCCCTTTGTTTTTGCTGCAGTAACGAATCCTTTAACACCTTTTGCAGTAGGCCGATGGCATTTGCGTATGCCCCGTGGTCGATATAGGTAGCGGACAAATTATTGGCATAGATTAAATTGTCATTTTCCGAATCGGTGAATTCTATTGCTTTCGAATAGTAGTCAACGGCATCGGTATAATTCAAGAGTTTTCTATGATTGGTGGCGAGTGCATTGAAACAAGAAGCAATATATTTGGTATCATTATACTGATTCAGGAATTGCAAAGCTTCGGTCAGGGTTTCCTTGCTTCCGAAAAAATCGTTTTGATCTTTTTGAATAAGCCCCATACTCAACAACCGTCTGCCCACTTGACTGCTATCCCTTAAATTCTGAAAAGCATTTTTTGAAATGTTATAATAGAAATAGGCGCTATCATAAACACCACGATTTTTAAAATCATATGCCAATCGATGACTTGCTCTTCCTACAAAATAGTCGTCTCCCAGCAAACTTGACTTTTTAAACAATAGTGCATCATAATATGCAGCACTATCCATTTGCTTTAATTTATAGTGAAGGGCACTCTTATCGTAAAGAAGGGCGAGCGTTAATTTATCTAGTGCAGTTTTTTGTTTGTTCGCATAAGCACTATCGATCCATTTCAACCTTTGCTCAAAATCAAGTTCGGTATTCTTACTGTGCTTCAAAACTTCTTGAATTCCATTGTCGTTCATTTTTGAAGTTTCAGAATCCTCCGAATTCTTACATCCAATGCAAGCCAACAAAATCATCAAGAAGAAAACGCGGGCATATGCCATGTCAAAATTAGTTTGACTATAAATGTAATAAAATAAAAAAGCCATATCCGAAGATATGGCTCGCTTCATTATTGGTCGATGGCATTAACCATCGCCCCTTCCATCATCTACATCTCCATCGTCGCCCTCTGTTGCCTGAGTCTCATAAAGAGAATCGCTTTCTGCAATGGAGTCGTCGGTACAAGAAAATAGGAACGTGTTAAAAACTAATGCCATTACGGCTATGATTACTTTTTTCATAATTATTATCTTAAAAATTGGACATGCCAGTGGCCGTCCGAGTTAATACTCCGTGAATTCTGCGATGATTTATCGCGCTAAAAAGTGAAGAGACGTCTCCCTTGTTCGAGAAGTAGAAATCCAAATGCGGTAGCTCATAACTTACTTCTCGTCGGATTAATCACCGACCGCATTGTGGATTTCCGTAAGAGTGATTTTTTCTAGAATCGCTATGTTAGCTTAACACGGCGAAAATCATTCTTGAGGACAAATTAAATGGAAGTTCAAAAGAGTATTACAGACAAAGAATCGACTTGTTTTAGACATCTTTTAGACACCCGTTAAATAAAGAGTCTGCTGGGTATTGTGTCGAATATTTGTCCGTTTAAAATTTGTATTTTTAATGCAATGGAAGACAAAAGAATCGGTGAAATTGTTCGAAAAGCATTTGAGAAAGCCAAAATTGAAAGCGTTTCCCATGCTAAAAGTGCTTTATCCAAAGCCATAGCCGATACACTAAACGAGAAATATAATCGTATAAATGCCAAAACACTGGAAAGGGCCTACGATAGATATATCAATAACAAAAGAAAATATGGTAGACCCTCTGCTGAAAGCGTAGATTTATTCTGTACCTATTTGGGGATTGAAGGCTATAAAGAGTATGTAAAAAAGAATCAAGTAGTCAGTAACAACACTAAGAATGATAACAATAAGAATCAAGAAAAGATCCTTCTAAATTCTCCTAAGCGTGAAACAACCAAGCGCAGTAACAAATGGAAATTATCATTTACGATTTCAATTGTACTTGGAGCAATCATACTCATAAGCCTATGGTCAAAAACTACAAACAACCACCAAATTTCTGTTGAAAACCGTTGCATGACCTGGGCGAAAACCCATTATGAAGAAATCGCTTGTGGTATAAGTCCGTATTCAAAATACGGCACCCAAGTCGAACCTTTTGATCGCATACGGTTTTCCAATTTTAAAAAAATTGAAGTTACCATGGCCACGACTTTCTTTTCCGAAGACACCAATCGACCTTTGATATGGTACCACAAAACTAAGAAAGGGGAAATAGAATATTTTACCGCTCCGGGGTTGCATCCTATTAGCGGAAAAACGCTAGATGAGATAACGCCGTATATAATCGAGAAATATGTCCCCATACATTCTAATGCCAAAAGTTCTTTTGCAGAGTAATATCCAAAACACTAAACAAGAACAAATAAACTAGAATAGCCATATAATAAAACTTACCCTTATCTTTAGTCGAATTTGTAATTTCATACGACCAACTACAAACCATACACCTTTCGAAATGAGAACCATACCAACCTATCTTATCTGCCTGATCTTAGCTGTGTCTTGTGCTGAGCAGCCTCAGACAAAGCAGGAAACCATTATAAAAGAAGTGGTAAAGCCCCTCTATTCATTGAATACCAATGAAATCAGGGAAGGAGATAAGACCATTGCCATCGCTGGTGCGACCTTGGTTGACGGTAACGGTTCAGAACCTATTGAGAATGCCTTGGTCATCGTTAAAAACAATACTATAGATTTTGTAGGAAATGCGTCTGAAGATGAAATTCCGGAAGACGCTAAAATCTTTGACGCCACTGGAATGACACTCCTTCCGGGTCTTATCGATGCTCATTTTCATGGGGACTCTGAAAAAATGACCACCATGTTCTTACAAAAAGGGGTGACCTCGGTGCGTGATCCAGGGGCCTGGAATGCTTCCTATGATGATGCCCGTCTATCGGGAAAAGCTATCCCACGGTTGTTCCTTACCGGGCCACATATTGACAGTTATCCGCCGGCATATCCTAAAAATTCTTACCTTATTCAAGATGCCATGGAAGGTGAGATTGCAGTAAATAAATTTGCCGACGAGGGTGCTACGGCCATTAAAGTATATTTCAGAATTTCCACCGAAATGATTCAAACCATTTGCGAAACCGCAGCTAAAAGAGGCCTACCCGTCACAGCTCATCTAGAAATTACCAATGCCATTGATGCGATCAATGCCGGCCTAGATGGTATTGAACATATTACCTCGTTCGGTACGGCACTACTTTCACCGCGGGAGGCCGAAGACTATAAGAACCTAATTCTGGGCGATAATGGTGCACGGGGAAGGGGTCGATATGAAGTATGGAATACTTTAGATATTGACAACAATGCCAAAGTCGACTCTATTATACCCTTCTTGGTAGAAAATGAAACCTTCATTAGTCCTACATTGGCCGTCTTTGAACGCCAAAGTGATAAAGGCGACAGTGTTGAAGTCAATGGGTTTGCCAATATGCTTAAATTTGTAGGGAAAGCTAAAAAAGGAGGCGCCAAGATTGTTGTAGGCTCTCATACCTTTGTACCCTATGCAGATTTGGGAAATGCTTATTATCGGGAAATGGAGCTGTTGAAAGAGGCAGGAATGACCAACATGCAAGTTATTAGCGCAGCAACGCTTCAGAACGCGCGATTTTTTAGAATAGACGAAAGACTGGGAAGTATCGAAAAAGGAAAGATTGCCGATTTAATTTTATTGCGCCAAAATCCGTTGGATGACCTCAAAGCTATGAATACGGTCGAAAAAGTGATGCTCAACGGCGTCTTTAGAGACCTCTAGGAATACGCTGGCCCAGCCCATCTTGATATTTGAAAATGTTATGGTTATGGTACTACGCCATTAATTCAACTCACGACCAATGCCGATGGAGGCCAATATGCCTCGTATAAGCGTCATTTCTTTTTCATGGAAGAAGCCATCGGCATTCGCCATATCCTCTAAAATACCAGCCAAAGCCTGCTTTTTTATATCTGGCATACCATCTAAAATAACAATACCTTGTTCAGGCTCTACATTTCTTGCCTGTACGATAAAATTGGTTTCGAAATCAATTCGATACATCAATTCACTAAGGGCATTTATTTCACCATTATGTACCTTGCCATCAGCGAGGATGACCGAATCAACGGCCTGTACAATGGCCAACTTTTCTGATATTTCAAATTTCATGGGGGAATTTTTATAACTCATAGAAGCGAGGCTAGCATATAGAAATAACATTATCTACTTTATAGTCAACGCAATTTCATGCCAAAAAGCGCCCCAATATACAGAAAATAAAATTTTCGCTCTTTTTAGCAATTAAAATGAGGGGATGGATTGCCATAGCTGTAGCATTGTAATCACCAAGATAAACTTGGAAAAGTGAAAAGGAAGCGTGTACGCGAGATTATAAATATTCGTTCGAATGAAGCTACTACTCTGGCTTTTCCTTACTGGCTATATAATCGCCCCAATCACCATTCTCAACATTTATAATAGTCTCTACCCGTGTCACTAACAGGGTAAAAGCCTTGTCTTTGTCATAAGGAGGGGTTTTGGTCTGCCAAAGAAGTTTCTCTCGTTTTAATCGTTCGGAAGCAGTTCTGTAATTGATCCACTTTTGTTCGAATTTCATCACCCCTGAAACGGAAGTCAATATGGCCACCACGGCACCTAATGCTCCCGCTATTACCCCAAACAATTCAAGGCCAGATAGCAAAGGGATCAGAACGGCACATATAATCGTCGCAATTTTCATGCGGTTATGGTAATCCTTGTTAATACCACTTTTCTTGCTATACCATTTCTGCTGGGCATCTAGGCGTTCTGTTACATAGTCTTCTGCTTCCATACTTAAAATTTTAACTTGGTTGGTTATTCTGCAATATTTTTTACCCGAATTCAAGGGCTGATAACAATACTTTTGGCGCCTCTTTTGTCAGCCTCTTCTATCATGTGTTTTGTACCTCCCGGATTGTCTCCCTCTTTTCCATTCCATAACACTAAAAAGGTAAGATTACGACCACCGTATGAAAGGGCTGAATTTAAAATCCAAAGGTTATTTCGCTCCCAAAAAGTATAGTCCTTTTTTCCCTGTAGCCAAATCGGTAAGTCCATATCGTTTGACAATAGCTGAACCAGCGTATTTGCATCATCGTGTATCGCATAAAACCGATCGACCCATGAATTACCTGCAAATCGTACCGACTCACCTATAAATTTTTCTTTTGGCAAGGCGAGATATAATCCGGTTTTGATACCCAACTCTTTACAAACCTCATGAAAAAGGATATCTCCGCCGCAGGCCCCCCCAGCTATACCAATGAAATCTTTGGGTGTTTCGTTGCCCAAAATTTCTTTTACACTATTCTTTATTTTTTCGCGAACCGCTCCTTCCCGCTCTTTAGGAAAACGGGGTTCCTTACGACCTTCCTTGTCAATCATATGACCGGAGAACACAATTGCCTTTTTATTTGTTTCGACATTTTCACTCACTAGTATGTCTCGGAACTCATTTAAGGCTGCCGTCACATTGTCGGTCATGATTTGTAACTCTTTATATAAATGCAATTGGCGCATGGCCGCATCGAAGTTCAATCCCGAACCGGATTCAATGGCTGTATAGTAGAGATGGGCAACGCGTTGAGGATTGTCACTGGTCAAAAGCGCCAAATCGGCAATGGTCATATTTACCCAAGGATCAGATTGATTGTTGCGCTCCAATGCTTTTTTTTCTGAATTAACGGCCCAATCAACGACCATGGCCAAATCATTGAACTCTTTTTTGTATGTCAGCAAGGTACTCTTAGCTTCATCACCATATTTCGCTTCCCACATCTCAGGTTCACTATCTGCCAATGAAATGATTAACTTAAGCATCGCCAAAGCATTCACTCCCGAATAATAGTGGTTCAAGTCTTCTTGAAAACCCAAAGAATAGTTTTTGTAAGCGTCATGTAATGCCTGAGGCCGGAGTGCTTTAGACGCTTTAAATTCAGAATCTGAATCGATCCACTGGGCTATCCACTTGGCTTTTTCGTTGCGCGCCTTGAGGGCAAATACTTCGGCTCGTTTGTTTTTATCAAGCGTACTAAACTCTTTGAATAAATAATCTATGGCTTCATCGGACAAGGCATACAATTGCTCCGCAATCTCAGGATTATTCTTTGTTTCCTTTTCTGCCAATCGATGATATATAGTCGCTAAGCGTTCATTGGCTTCAATATCGTTAGCCTTCCTTTTTCGTATTATTTCCCAAGTCTGTCTAGCATCTTCATAGAGTTTTGACCTAAATTGAATATCGGCAATTATCCGTAGCGCAGGTAACTCCCAAGAGAAAAATGCCGCTTCGGTGGCAAGTAAGGCCAATTTGCCTTGATCTTTCGTTTTTTTGGCGACATATACTTCTTTGGAAAAATCTGCTGGGATCGCTAAAAAATCTTCCGGGTTTTGCGAAACGAGTTTAGGGAGCATCATAAAAACCGGGCTATCGGGCTGGTTCGATCGCATTGTTGCCTTAATGCTCTCGCTCAACAAATCAACGTCCTTTCCCAGATTACCATTATCATACGCCAAATATCGGTCCGTCTTCAAATCAAAGGGAACCTCATCTTTACGACAGCGGATCAATAATGTTTTCTTGGCGCGTAAGGCGTGACGAATGCCAAGTTCATAAAAGACATTGGCGTTATGAATTGATATATCAGCTATGACCAAATCGCTGGTAAGCAATAATTGAAACATGTCTTGGCGTATGTTACCAGCCTCTAAGATAACGCCTGTGGTACAACCGTTTATACCGGCCTTATTTAATGCAGGCAGAATAAGTTTTGCTTGCACCTCGTCAAAATTCACTCCGTTCTTTTCCCCAAAGGGCCTAACTATAAATGCGTTCATTGTTGACCTATGTTAAACAAAAGTTCCCAAATGGTCCAAATTTACCTGTTCTATAGCTGTTTTAGCGCCGACCAATTGGAGGTCTTTAATATTCTTAACAGAGTCCATTTTTTGTACTTTCTCTGCATCTAAATTCTCCAAACCCAATGCTTTTAGTCCCTTTTCACTAAGGTCGGCATTATAGCGCACATAGGTAAAATCTCTATTGGTATCTTCACTGGCCGCAGGAACCATATCACCGAGTTCTCGATCTATTTCGGGGCCGTATGTGCATTTACCGAACGTGCGACAATTGATATCTTGATCGATTTGTATGGCATACATAAGGTTTGTGGGTAGTTCCATCAACGTATTTCCTAGATTACGATATTCGCCCTCTGAGGTTGCACTACCCGTACCGACCGATACTATCAACAGTTTGTCTTCGCCACGTTCCCAATTCAGTTTATAGGCCGAGTGCGTGGCCATACGATAGAGTAAAAAAGCAGGATTGTTATAAGGCGTCACTCCACCATCGACAAAAACAAAAGTCTTTGATGGGTCCTTCGCATCCCATTCCAAGGTTTCTGGCGGAAAATAAGCAGGGGCGGCGGTACTAGCCCTAATCAGTTGGTACAACTTAATATTTTGATTGTTATCAGGACGATCTTTACCATTATACCTCGCTAGGGGATTGTTGCTAATCGGCCAAGGGGAATCTGTGCTACGGTTCATAGTAACTACGGTCAAAAGAGTTTTGAACTTGCCATTTGCAATATCCATATTGGTGTCTTTTCCAAAAGTGTCTTGTAACATATTGAGCAATGGTCCCGATTCATAAAGTGATTTCCACTTTTTTAATAAAGACGCCTTGTCGAACATATCTTTGCCTTTTTTGGTGTAGAATTCCAACAATTCGGCAACCGACATTCCTATTGAAAGGCCGGCAGCAATTATGGCACCCGTACTCGTACCACCGAAGTAATCGAAATAATCACTTAAGCGAAAACTATCGTCTTTACCCAACTTGTTTTTTAAATCGTTTTCTAGCTTTGCTAATATTTCAAGGGTAATGACCCCTCGGATACCACCGCCATCCAAAGCGAGAATTTTATGGGTTTTTGACTTTTCATAACGGTCGGCTAAATCGCCCCAAAGGTGAGAAGTTGTAGTTGGCATAAGTTTGGTTTTGTTAAACTTTGGTGTTCTTAAAATTTCAATTTATTTATTTGATTCCCTAACGCTTTTAGGGTTTTACCATAAGATTCGTCTAAATTCAAGCGGGAAGAAATATTGCTGTCGGCTTTATTTATGTCGGAATCAATAATTGAATCCATAGGGATAATTGTTTTTGAAAGTTCTTTTGCAATATTAATCTCGGCATTTTGCCATTCATTCTCCGTTCCTGAATTAATGGTGATAATTGCGTCGGATGCGTTTATCGAACTAACGATATTTTCTTGTAGACTCCCTTCCGATTCTAAATCATTGGCCGAAATAACCTCCATTCCCAAATCGGTCAATATAAACTCTAACCGCTGCGCTGTACGCGTATCGACATCGGCATGTGATATATATATTTTTTTCGGATTCACCTTTGGTATATCATTCTCCCCTTCGGCACTTCGATACGAATCCCTTAACACAAGCCAATGCGCCATTTGTATGGTCTCCCGGTTCTTTTTGATAATGGATATTTCAATTCGAAATTCACCCCATCCCTTAGAGTTTAATTTAAAACCTGTCGAAACATCTGTAACTTTACGCAGCCGATTCTTAAAAGTGCGGTGTAACAAGTATTCAACATAATCGATTTCGGATACATCAAGCTCCCCATTCTCGATCCAAATGGACCATTCAAAATAGTCCTTGCTTTTTTTGTCTCTTTGAGAACTCTGTCCTATAGTAAATTCTTTGGCGTAAATCATAACGACATTGAAATTCTTAGGTTTCTATTGATTACATCAGAAGTGTAAATTCCATTTTTAGTGGTCACTTGAATTTGCATTTCGGTATTCTTGCCCACCCCCTCAAGAAAAAGACTTAAACCTCCTGATTGTGGTTTGATAAGTGCTTCCTTCCACGTACTCCATCCGGTCTTACTACTAAAAAATCGGTATTTTACTATATCCTTTTGGTTATAATTAGATCTGACTAAAGCTACAATCTCCTCAGGCTCTAAATATGCCTCTACCCGCTCTCCCAATCTTAGCTTCCACTTAAAAATAGTTTCAGAAACCTTTAAAAGCGCTTCAACCAAATCATCTGGCTTGTAGCGTATGTACTCGAAGGTTTGAAAGGGTCCATTATTAGGTAAGCCCTCCTCGATTAAGGCTATAAAAGGGATCTTATGCGTAAAGGCCGTTGTTCGTTCGTGCTGCACCCAATCATTCGTTTTTCCTTCTCCACGTTTCGAAAGCAATACGACCATGGCGTCGGCACCTTGAATACGCTCCGCTACCGCATCGGTCAATTGTTGCCCCTCTAACCGATGGCCATCGATAACTTCAAGATCATGGCTGTGAATCAATCTTTTAATACTACCCGCCAATGATTCTACATTTTGATCAAAATGATATGAAAGAAAAATACTTTCCATACAAATTTCCTTGATTTAAAGATTATAGGACGCAAAATGAATACAGCAAATACGGGGGAGACAAACTGTAGGTGGCTGTACCGACACCGTTTAATTCTTTCCAAGTTAGAATTTTATTTCCGAATTTACAATACCTATTCGAACGGCGGACATTTTCCAAAAATTTCTATAACTTTAAAAATTATAATCCCCCGTATTTTTTTTGCATAAAGGTTCAATTGTGATATTCCATGAATAACATGGTTCGAGAACTGGTCTTTTTACGTATATCACCCATGTTAATTTCGGTGACGTACCCAATACGATAATTATAAACGGGGAGTAATTCTATTAATCTCTAAGTCAAGATCAGAAAAACATTTGAATGATAAGGTGGCTTAAAGAAGGTAAAGTAAAAGATATAAAAACTGCAATATGCATTGCTTAGGGCTGATCAATTTCTCTACAACCTTTTGTTTTTCAACTATTGTCCAACATTTAAACAATCAGAATAATGACTCATTTTAAAGTTCATAACATCACTATTTCTTCGTGCTATAGAATGACCATGGCAGCTGTTATATGCTGTCTATCAACTTCCCTGACCTTGGCACAATCTACCATAGCCAAACTTGAATTCAACGGCGAGCCGGTAAACACCTTGAACATAAGCTATGCCCTGCCTAAACAAAAACCGGCTGTGGCCACTGTTCAGGTAAATCAAAAATTCGATTCAGGCACTTTATTTATAATACCCGCCCAAACGGTGGTATGGCTAGCTAGTAACGGCAACAAACAGCGCCTTGGTCCGGGTTCAAAACATTTGGCATCAGCAGGGCCAAAAGGGGAATCGCACCAGACCTTTTGGGGAAAAGTTGAGCACTTCGTAAGCAACAAACTTAATTTTTACAAGGCCAGCGGCCCTAGCAGCAAACACCAAGGAGCTGTAAAAGGCACTATTTTTACGGTGGAAGCTATTGGGAAAGACGTCAAATTTAGCACTCAAGAAGGGACGGTTGCCATTGAGCGACAGGTAAAATTAAATATTCAGGAAAAATCTAAAAACAACTTGAGAAAACAGCGTGAATTAACGGCTACTAAAACCACTCTTATAAACGCTGGAGACCCTGAAGAACTGTTCAATCATAGCTATGAAGAGGAAGTGCCCTATGAATCATACGACCAAGCTATACAGTTTTTCGGGCAAGAATTAGAACGGGCCTACGAAAATGGCGTTGATGCCGAAACCATAGTAGGCGAATACACTTTACTAGGGGAACTCTATCTCGATGCAGCCGACCCAACTTCCGCTGTAGAAGCTTTTGAAACTGCTATTGAACTTTATGAGGATGAACTGGACCCCGATGACCCCGGTATAGCAGAAAACCATATTGGTCTAGGCGAGGCAAACTATAACTTAAAAAACTATGATAAAGGCGTTAAACATTGCAACATTGCTTTGGCTATAATTTCGGAAGACCTTGAATTCAATAAAGAAGATTTTGAATATTTCTCAAGCATCGAAGATTATGAGACCGCTTGGAGTATCGGACTGGATATAGTCGACAATTACGACAATCTGGGCTGGTGCTATGATATTTTGAACAATTATGATGAAAGCGACAAATTCTATGACATGGCCGAAGCTATGGAAGCCCAACTGAAACAATACTAACGAAACGATGACTACCCTAAAACGTCTCGCGGTTTATCTCTTGATTTTTGTTGTAATTTTAAGTGCCGTCGCTACCCTTACCAATTTCTGGCAATCATTGGACTACTATGTCTATCGCACCTTTTATTTAGATCGTTCAGAGCAAATTGAATTTCCCAAACGCATCTTTCTTATCGACATACCACATCATGCCGAGAATAAGACCAGTTATGATCGTGCCAATTACAGAAAACGACTAAGCAATCTTTTAGACACCATAGCCGCCTCAAAAGACAACCCTAGGGCAGTTTTATTGGATATCTATTTTGAGAACGAGCCCCAAGAGTTGGAGACCTTAAAGAATTCTTTAAAACGGATTCGGGAAAAAACAAAAGTCTACGGCGTATATGACATGCGTGAATATGAACAAATCACTTTTGAAAAAAACGAGAGCAGTCAGGCCGTCGACATTTATGAAAATTACCTCGATGGGTTTCGATTACATTCGATGTTCGAAGAGCGAATGGGTGTTTTGTTTTATGAATCTGAATTGTCATTCCCAAGAGAGGGCGGTGGTTACGAACTTATAGAAGCCGTGGCCTCAAAAGTAGCTCGTGATGTTAATGTTAACTTGAAAGACACACCTCCTTCTGAACCTCGGGGGTTTGTATTGCCGTTGGGCAATGAAAAAAGTATTGCACAGCAAACGGTTCAATTTCTTCATACTGGTGACAATACCGCTGGAGGCAGTTTCTCCTCCCCTTTGACCATTGATGATAATATTATTATTATAGGAAGCTTGGCCGCCGACAGAATTGCTAAAATCAACAAAACCGGGACCCATTTGGTGGCCTGGGCCTTGTTGGATCAATTAAATGGTAATACCCTGGCAAAGCAACCCCTCACTCAGCCTTTTGTTTACGTAGGCCTAATCCTATTTTTTGCGCTTTTTACAGCCTTGCTGTTTGCCTTGTTCTTTAAATACTTTAAAAGATTACAAACCAAGCCCCTGCTTATCGCATTTTTATCGTTTTTTACCAGTATAGCCTTATTATTGGGTGTTGGTGCCGCCATACTCGCTATGGGGCAGGTGATTCCAATGGGTCTACCCTTGATGGCCATTTTACTGTCGGCTATATTATCTTGGCGGTTTGCCTATAAATTCTTGGTGACCGGGGTTGCCGAAGGCTCCCAAAAATATGATGTATTTATAAGTTATTCACGTGGTAATAGTGATTGGGTCATTAAGAATATTTACGAACCACTAAAGGCATTCCGCAAACCGAATGGCGATAAATTGAATATTTTCTTTGATAGGGATAGTATTGGTATTGGCGAAGCCTTTACCGCAAAATATATGTGGGCCATTGTTGACTCCCGCTTTTTTATTCCTGTTTTTTCTGAAGAATACTATGGCAAAAATCATTGCCGCAATGAAATGGATTTAGCCTACAAACGCTCCGTCGAAAAACTAATTACCGTTTTGCCTGTGGCTTTTTCCTATGATGCAGTTCCGCCGATCTACACCCATATCAACTTTATGGATATTACCGTAAATCTGAATTTTATAAAGGATATAGAAAAAGTGTTTGAATAGAACTAATTTTTCTGACTTGGTCGACCTTCAATTCCTAAAAAGAAAGCGTCAAGAAGTAAGTATGTTACCCTATTAAGAATTTCCTTAACTTTAGAAAGAAATCTTCCCCCACATTTTATTGGTCAAGAGCATATGGCTTGCTTAAAGTTGTACGCCGACTTTTTGGCCTATTCCCTAATAATACTGAACCTTAGCGTAGGCGGTTTTACGGAAAAATCATCGATAGTTTATAAAAAAAAGCACACGTTAAAAACAATGCAGCGCGAATAAATATCCAATACCAGAATTATGAAACCCATTGAAAAACTAATAGTATTCGGCACGAAACAAGCAATTGTCGCGGACGAAAGCACGGGGCAAAAAGAAGGAGTAGCCTATGATTTGACAGGAAGCACCCGTGATGCCGAAAATCAACACGATATTGGCTTAAAGAACAATGACAAGCTATTGGAATTTGAATTGGAAGACGGCACTACCTGGATGTGCGATGCATCTACCCTGCATGAAGTCTACCCCGAGCTTGACCCAGCGCTTAGACCTGCCGGCAAACGCGATTCGGATACGGAAACATTTGTGCTGCCCAGCACAGTTGATGCACCTGCCACAGAAAGAGGAATCGTCGGTAAAATTGCGGTCAAAATACTTCGGGTTTTTGTCAAAAAAGCCTTTGAAAAGGCAATTGACCTTGGGGTAAAAAAAATCGCCCTAAAACTTGAGGACAAACATCTACAGTACGGTATTACCGAAAAAAGTGAACTATGGCACGAAATAGTCGACAAAGAGGGTGCTATTAAAAAAGATGCTGCCATTTTTACCGTCGACAAAGATTTTAAATTTCATATTTTTAAAGACACGGTAGCGAGTAGCAAGCCCTACTTTCTCTTTATTCACGGAACCAATTCAGACACCCGTGGGGCATTTATCGATCTTCAATCCAGTGCTGTTTGGTCTACACTACATGATATTTATGGGAATAATGTGATTGCCTTTCAACACCGCACCCTTACCAAAAGTCCGCTGGAAAATACCGCTGAACTTGCCGCATTACTTCCGAACAATATAGAACTGCATATCTTGAGCCATTCCCGTGGTGGACTTATCGGGGATATTCTGAATAGATATAGTAGCAACACAGATGCCCCTGCGGGCTTCAACAATATACATACCGACCTTTTAGAGAAAGAAGAAGATCGGGAAAATGACATCGCCAATATTTATGCCCTTAATGCCCTGTTTAAGGAAAAAAAGATTAAAATCACTAAATTCATTCGGGTGGCCTGTCCCGCTGCAGGTACGAAATTAGCCTCAAAACGTTTAGACCATATACTTAACGTTTTCTTTAACCTCTTTGGAGGTGTTTTTGGGGATATCTTAAAAGAATTACTTTCGGCAGCGGTCGATAGCAAGGATAATGTTGATGTACTTCCCGGACTGGAAGCCATGAACCCCGAATCTCCTTTTATCAAAATATTGAACGACCCGTATCCTAAAAATGCCATCGACGGGAAACCTTTGGCAGTCATATCAGGCAACGGCCGGGTAAGTTTTTCTGGGCAAGGTCTTTTGACCATCTTAGGCAAACTTTTCTATTGGCAGCGCAATGACTTGGTGGTAAACACAGATTCGATGTATCTGGGGGTCAAAAGAAAGAACAATATTCAATATTTTTTCGATCAAGGGGCCGATGTAAACCATGTTAAATACTTTGCGAACAGCAAGACCTGTGAAGCCATAGAACTTGTTTTAAAAACTGATGAAGGTGAAGCCATCCCAGGATTTACTTCGGTCAAACAATATGCGGTTCCTGCCACAGACCGCGCTATAATCGAACATGGTGAATTACCGCCACAACCGGGAATTCCTACCGGAAACAAACCCATTGTTATTTTATTGCCGGGTATCATGGGCTCAAACCTTACCCAAGGTGATAAAGAAATTTGGTTGAATTATGGCCACGCTTTGGTCGGAGGCCTTATGGATCTAAAATATACCCTTGTTGACGAAATACGGGCCGATTCTATTGTAAAAACCTCCTATTACAAACTCTACAAGTGGCTATCGGGCAAATATGATGTGGTCATTTTTCCGTTCGATTGGCGTAAGCCGTTATCTGAGAGTACGAAAGCATTGAATCAAAAAATAACTAGCCTCATGGGTCACGGCCAACCTATAAAAATTATCGGACATTCCATGGGCGGAGTTCTAGTAAGGGATTTTATGGTCTATCATAGAGATACTTGGCAAAAATTGAATGCTTCTAAAGACTTCCGACTCATTTTTCTGGGTGCTCCCCTTGGTGGATCCCACCGCATACTTACCGTACTTTTCGGGCAAGACAACATTATCAAAAATCTAGCGAAGCTCGATCTTTTCCACACCAAAAAAGGGCTACTTAAAATGTTCTCGAAATTTCCGGGTATTCTGAGTTTATTGCCCTTGACTACGGATTCAAAGAACGATTTTACGAAATTGAAGACCTGGACAGACATGCGTGATGCCTTTAATAAACCCGATTGGCCTTTACCAGATGAACACGACTTAAAAATCTTCAAGGAATATCGCGACAAGGTTCTAAAAGATTGGAAGAACTTAGACGATTATACCAATATAAGCTATATCGCAGGTAAGGATAAAATGACTCCCTGCGGCTATCATTTAGATGATGTTGCCCCTACAGAACTCTATTTTTTATATACAGGACAGGGTGACCAGAGCGTCACTTGGGAATCAGGAATTCCGAAAGAATTAAATGAAAATTCAGTTTACTACACTCGGGTATCACACGGTGCGCTTGCAAATGATACGAGCATTTTTAACGGCATTGAAGAAGTTTTGTCAAAAGGACAAACCAAATTACTCCGCAATACAAAACCTATGGTACGCGGAGATGAAAAAATCTTTCGTGCAGAACCCGACATCGATTTTGACCTTTCAGAAACCGGACTCACAGAAACTGTTTTGGGATTGCGCCATGAAACCGAACCCGTCGGCAGTCAGATACCTATTACGGTCTCTATCAGCAATGGCGATTTAAGATATGCTTCTTACCCCATACTCGCCGGTCACTTTTTAAACGACGGGATACTTAATGCAGAAATTGCAATTGACAACTATTTAAAAGGAAGCCTGCGTTCTAAACATAATTTAGGATTGTATCCCGGTGAAATAGGAAGTAATGCCATTTTCAAAAAAATGGAGGACAGTGATTTTAAAGGTGCCATTATTCTAGGAATGGGCGAACCCGATCAACTAACTTCATTTCAACTTGCCCGTTCGGTCGAACAGGGGGTTTTAAACTATTTACTCGACTTGAGAGGGCAAAAGGCACCCACGAACGGAATAGGAATAGCTTCACTTGTTATTTCAAGTGGATATGGCGGTCTAAGTATCGAAAGTTCTATGATGGCTACGATTTCGGGGGTGAATCGCGCAAATGAAAAAATAAAAACCTTGTCCTCAACTGATTATGGCACTATACAGCACATTGAATTTGTTGAACTCTATGCCGATAAGGCACTCAATTGCCTCTACGCCCTTAATCAAATAGCCCAAAGGGCAGATACGGCCACCAACATTATCTTGGGCAGTAAAAAAATAAAGCAACTTCTAGGAAGTAGAAAACGGATTCCTTTAGACGTCACCGAAGATTGGTGGAACCGAATAACGGTTAAACACAAAAAGGTGAACAAAGATAGTGGAGAGCTTGAAAGCATGGTATTCGGAGCTTCTACGAGCGACTCACGTGAAGAGGAAAATGAGATATATAGCAGTACGCCATTAATCAATCAATTTATAGCCGAAGTATCGACCAATAATCAATGGTCTAGTTGTACTGCGAAGACGCTGTTCGAGTTATTGATTCCCAATCAGCTGAAAGACAAATTAAAGCGAAAAGGTAACATTTCTTGGGTACTTGACACGAAAACCGCGTCTTACCCTTGGGAATTATTGCAGGATAGCGCAGCCAACGCGAAACCGCTTTGTGTCAATTCGGGAATGATTCGACAACTCTCCATCTCCCAGTATCGTCATTCCATAAAACGCGTTTCAGAGCACAAGGCCCTAATCGTTGCCGATCCCATACTTAATAAGTATATCGGGCAATTACCCGGTGCCAGGGAAGAGGGTCAAATGGTAAAAGAATTACTTGATCGGTCGGGTTATCCTGTGAACGACCTCATCGGATCCAATGCTTCGACAATAATCAGAGAGCTGTTTTGTAAAGATTATTCCATCATACATTTGGCAGGTCATGGGGTATACAAGCCCAAATCGCCCAAAGAATCGGGAATGGTTATAGGAAAAGAATTGTTCTTGACCGTTTTTGAAATTCAGCAAATGCCCATAGTTCCTGAACTCGTTTTTGTTAATTGTTGCCATTTGGGTTACAGTAACAATGAAGATGAGCAGCTGTATCAAAATCGGTACAAACTGGCAGCCAATATCGGAACAGAGTTAATACGGATTGGCGTAAAAGCCGTGATTGCAGCTGGTTGGGCCGTTAATGATAATGCGGCATTGGAGTTTGCCAACGTATTTTACGAACATATTCTCGACGGGAAAACATTTGGTGATGCGGTGAAAGTAGCGCGTGGTAATGTATATGCCAAGTTCCCGGAAACTAATACATGGGGGGCCTACCAATGTTACGGCGATCCCTTTTTTAAACTTAAAACTTCAGCCAAGAGTATTTGGTCACCGAGCTATATCGTGCCAGAAGAAGCCGAAATACATCTCGACAATCTACTCAATCACTTGCAAATGGGAACCACGGCCAAAAAAGAAGCCCTTGATGAGCTACTCACGATTATGAAAGCCGTTTCAGAACATGATAATTTTAAAACACCCGCCATACGCGAAAAAGAGGCACGAATCTATCAAGAATTAGCTATGTATACCGAGGCTATCGAAAAATTTGAAGAGCTACTCTGTACCGAGAAAGCCGATTTTTCCTTTTCATGTATGGAGACCTATTGCAATACTAGAATAAAACGGATTGTTAGGGACATTTTTGAAAACAAAGTTAATGACGATGCGCTGGAAGAAGGGTATCAAAAAACAGAGAGTGTTATCAATGATTTAAAGGTGCTATTGTCAACCGGCCAAACGGCGGAAAGGCAAAATCTGTTGGGGAGCGCTTATAAACGTTTAGCCATGCTTGCCCCTGACGAAGCCAAGCGAACTAGGGCCTATAAAACCGCCATAGCGCATTATGAAATGGCCTACGCAAAAAAAACAAACAATAACAAGATATATTCCCTTTCCAATTCGATTGAAATAGCTGCACTCTTAAATCTTAGCAATAGCGTTAAACCAGGAGGGGATTTTACCGTAGACAAAATGAGCTATCGATTGAGATCGTTCGATGAAAGCAAAAAATTGCTTGAAGAACATAGGAATAAATTGATTGCACAAACAGAGAATTATTCACTTGATTACTGGAATATGGTGGCTTTATTGAACATTGACCTTTGCTTGCTCCTATTTGAAACAAAGACTGATAGTGTACAATGGAACGAATTAGAGGATAATTTCAAGGTAATCTGGAAAAAAGCGGGATCTGAAGCCAAAAAAATAGCGGAATTGGAGCACCTTCAATTTCTTATCCATGCCTTGAATAAGGCGAAAGGAAAATCAACTAGCTTCTCCCCCATCGGAAACTCAATTTCCAAGGACAAGCTTACCATCTATATTGCAGAACTACGAAGTGCCTTGAATGCTGCCAGCGCAAATAAATGAACCATTATACTAATTTTTACAAGATAAAATGCCTAGAGACAATCTAATACAGCTGTTAAAATGAAGCCCGTCTATTTTTGGGTTAAAAGGTGCGCAGGTCTTTGTAACCGAATCGAGAGCTTGAACAAGCTAACCTTTCAACCTTGGGTAAGCAAAAGCTTTGTAATGGTAGCTACCAAAGCGTCATCTGTATGACTATATGAAATAAAAGTGATTATTTAACCCATGGTAATTGCTGCCACTATTTTAGTTTTAAATATGTTGCATTCGGTCTAGCGTCTCCTTGGCATAATCAGTCCCGAGGGTTGCATCCAACTTAAGAGATGCCTCTCTACCCAAGGTATAGTAAATATGATTGACTCCAGGAGGCGAAAAACTGACGATCAGATCGGCCAAAACGTTGTAGGCTCCCTTTGTCTTTTTTACCGAAGTATTCAAGGCACTGTAATTTGAAGCCGCAAAACCCGAACAATCGACCACCTTACCCGAATGGTTGATATAACTTTTGCCGGCGATTACTTGACAGCCCGCCGACCAGTTTGAAGTGCCCATACCCGACCAATGTATATTTATGGTCTGATTGGGCGTGCCATCCAATCCTTTTACCAAATCGGCCTCGGTCAGCGCGTTGTCGTCGTCGCGATCCCGATAGACCAAAACCCCGTTTTTAAAAGGTTTAAGTGCCCGATAGATTTTCTTCTCCACCGAAACTTTATGCCATCCGAAGCGATATTTATGTTGCCCTTCTACAAGAAAAGCCTCATCCCTTCTCGAAGACATACCTTGACTGGCATCTGTTGACCCCCAAAATTTGAAGACCATTCCCCGAATTAAGAGGACAAAAATATCATCATTCATCCGCTTTTCCTGACGCAAATCTTGTCCTCTTCGAATTCCAATAAGATGTACTTGGTTTGGATCGAAAGCCCAATCGCTTATTTTCAACGTATCCGTTGGTTTTGTAAAATCGTTTACCTGTGCCAACATCGGGGGAAGATTTTGTTGGTAATGCTCCTTTGACCTATGTAATAGGTTAATCCATTTTGTGTATTCAGCTGTCGGTTTTGCGGTCGAAGTTACGCCCCAATCGGAAACCGTACCTGTGGCTTTCCAACGATCAATATGGCTCCAAGTGCCCTGACCGACAATACCATCGGGAACCATGTCTTCAACCCCCTCAACAGTTCTCACATATTCTTGAAATAGGCGAGCCGAAGCCTGTGTCACATAGTCAAAAATACCATCGACCACACCCCTGGGCATAAAACCTGCCTCAGAAAGAAACTGTTGTAATCGAGTTACTTCCTCACCGGGTGAATCGCGAAAGCGACGCCACGTGGTGCGGTCGTCATCTCTAAATGAACTTGTATTTTTCAATACACCGTCGCGATGATACGGTGAAAGAAATTTTACCAGATCTGCGGGTCTTTTGGCAGTATCACAACTGCCGAGATAGATTGTGCTCATGATGTTGGTTTTTAAATTTCTTAGAAAGTCTCAAACAAAATGAAAAACGATTCTAAAAAAATAGACGCCTTTCAACTGCTTAAAGCTGATAATCGGGGGAAAATAAATGGGTAAACCGTTCCAAAAACTATCTTTCTTAAGGGGAAGTATCGTTCAAGACCGTTTTTAGTTTACATAGGTCAATTTAAGAAATATCCTGTAATAATCGTAAGATAGACTTATGATTCTTGTTATAAGTCTAACTTGTTTTTATTTTGACACCCTCACAGACACCTAAAATGTTTCAGAACCCTATGCTGAATGTACTTATCAGAGAGATTAAGGGCTTGTAAGATTCATTTCATATAACCAATGGAGGATAATACCTGCTATATGGGGCATATCCTCCATTGGTTATTAAGGTATCTCACTCATTTGTACTAATTCTTTGTCACCGGCTGTTTTCATTTCCAATTTTAGCGAGGCTTCTTCCTTCCCCGAAAATTTACAATCTACTTTGATTTCATGTACGCCCTTATTCAAGGTCATGGCTTCTTGATCTATAGGAATGCTTTTTATTTTATTCCAAGACTTGTCGTACAATACTGCTACTTTTCCTCCTTCATATTTTAAATATTGATCTTGGCCTATAGATATATTTAGTTGTAATTTTTTAAAATTGTCAATCTCTAATGTTATGGCCGATACCGAAGTACTTTTCGTTGTCAAAATAAATTGTAAAGGCTGCGTCTCATTGTTATTTTTAAAGGTGAAGGATGACCATACTAGCTCTCCTGGTTGTCGTATTTTTAGTTTGTGTTCAAACCTTTGAACCGAATAAGGTATTAGATTCCAACTGTTGTTAGACACCTTTTCCAATGAAAATTCATCAGAAATATTTTCCATTCGTTTCTTTTGATCGTCACTAAAAGCTCTGGACATTCTTGCTTTTTCCCACTGCTTGATTTTCTCTAATATCGCATCGCCAAATCCATTTTTATCCACCAATTCTACTGAAGTCACCAAGGCATAGCCCGCATCAAAAGCGGCACTCCGGGCCAACATCCATTCAATATCTTCGATACTTGTATTGTCGCGCATACTGAACCAACCCAACATACAGGGAATAAAATTTCTTCTAAAATAATCTTGATTCAACAATCTGTATGACGTTTGACTTTCCCGAAACCCGGCGTACCAAGGCTCTCCCCAGTTCATGCGGGTAAACATATGCCAGAAATAGTGACCGGGCCTACTGGCATCCATAATATAATCGTTCTTAATCTCCGGTTTTAACTTGTTGTACCATGCATCGACAAAAAGCAATTCACCGTAACTACCCATACCCGTGGAATAATTACCTTCCAATCCGTCAAAAGATATTTGTTTTAACCCCGTCGCATTATAGAGGTCCCCTATTCGGCCCGACATTTCTATACCCATTGCTGTATTGGTAAGAAAAGTTTTATAGGCATGATCTATCAATTTGGATATTTTTTCATTTTTGGCATGCGCACTCACCTTGGTACCGAAAGCACCTCGCTGGCAGTTTATCAATATCCAAGGGGCTGTTTCAGAAACGCTTTCATAACGGATGATTTCATTACCTACGACCACTGCATGAAGACTGTTGTTCTTCATTTGGTTAAAATAGGTCGGATCTTTTATTTCGATATTCTTATCATCAGCTGTAATATTCTTCACCAAAACGCTAGTTCCCACCTTAGCCAATCTGCTATCGGGAACGGGTGTCACGTAGGGGTCATTTGTTGTTATAAAATTCGATAAGGTGTGTGCCCCCAACTCAATGCCCTCTTTTTCCGCCTTATCGACACATTCTTTCATACTCTCCCAATTATTGGGAAAGGCATCTTTATGCAAATCGAAATGCCCCCAATTCTCAAAAGGTCCGGAATGGTACAAATATTTCAATCCCGCTTTTTTTGTAAGCGCAATGGCATCATCAATAGATTGGGCGCCAAAATCTTGAATCAAATAAGCCGAAGTAGCGGTCGGCGAACGTTTGCTCCATACGCCATCTAAAATAGGGTGCGGTAGGCCCTCTGTCAGCTCAATAGCTTCAATAGTATTCAACACTTCGTCGGGCGCACAGCCAAACAGGGCAATTTTTGAACCTACAATACCTTCATCATTGTATGCAGGCGCCACATAGTTTTCATGGTTCATTGAAGCGACGATGCGCTCTTTTTTTCTATTTCTGGTATACGCCTGCAAAGTGCTGCCATATTCTTTGGGCATAGCCGTGTGCCCCCGATACAGAATATTCAATGAATCGGAAACATCTACTAAACTTGTCGTACCAAAAATATCATACGAGGGTGTTGAATCATCACTAGATGGGTATCCGCCAAGGGTTCGCTTGTTCAGGGCTTGAATTCCTACGGAAAAATCCTTGTTTCTAACAACACCGACAGTTTCCCCTATGGTTTCTTTTATGTTGGTCTCGAACGGCCCCCATAATACCAATTCAACTGCATCTTCATTACTGATAGCGACAAGTTCCAAAGTGATATATTTTTCCTTTTGTACTATTCTGACCTCGGCATCAATATTATTTGTGGCATACTTTAGGTTTAGTAAATCGCTACTATCACCTACTTCTATAGCTGATGGATATTCTAAAGTACCATTGACCTTTATGGCCAACATTGATTTAGGTTCGGCGCTCTTGTACAGATAGTCCGTTCCGGTTGAATTATCGGCCAACATAGAAACCTTGCCTTGTTGATCAAAGGCAATATCTAAATTACCTGCCGGATATACTTTATTGGCATCGGTTTGACAACCGAGGGAAATCATCAAGAAACAAAATACCGTTATTTTTAAAATTTGATTTTTCATGTACAAGGTTTAGCAGTTTTACAATGGTTTGAAATCTGTATTTATTTAAAGTCCAAAACTTTTACTTCTCGCGGTGCTAGCTTTATTTCTAATTCACTGCCATAGGTTTGGATTTTTCCTACCATTTCCTCAGCATTGTCTAAAGGCGTCATAGTTTTATAATTTTCTTTCTCGGGTAAAACACCTAACTTTCTGTCAAGCTTGACCGTATAATTTCTTTGTTCGTCAGAAGGATTGTGAAAGGATATAAAACCTCCATCCTCATTCCACCCAGAATAGCCGTATACTTCCAAATTTTTAGGATTACCTCCGTGCATTCGTGACCTCTTAAAATATGGGAAAGACTTTCGGGCCCATTTTAAGCCACGGGCCAAAACATCCCAATCCGTCTCTGAAAGTTGTTTGGTTTTTATATAGAGTTCTATAAAGCCTGTTCCTCGAGAAAGGTTCATCCAAAGATATTCACTAAAGGCTTTTTGTGATTCTCCCGTGCTGGTTTTTTTGGGTTCATGATTGAATACCGAATTGATGGGAAACTGTGTATTTTCTTTCTGCCAAGTGTCATAGTAAACCCCATCTCTATAGACCAATTCTTCTGTTCTGTTGCTTCCACCGGCGGCATCCCCGGCATTAATCATCCATACGGCATCGATATACATTAACCACCAGGGACTTAAATAAGCTCCATTGGAAATAACAACATATACGTCGGGATCCACCTCATGCTGCTTTTCAAAGATTTGCATCAAACGTTCGGTACCGGCAACTAGGTAATACGTCTTTAGTTCATCGAACTTATGGTTATTCAAAATAGAATCCGAAGCCATTAAATCTGCGGTCCCCAATTGCGGCATATACGGAATACCATACGTATCACCATGAAGTTCGAATTCGCGCGTGTTAAGATGTCCGAAGAGACCATCGAGTTTAAAATAGGATACCCCGTTCCCCGTCAGTTCAAGAATTCGATCTTCCAGCAGTTGCATATATCTAGGGCCAGCCAAGGACATCCATTTGGCTAGAACCTCGAACCCCTGCTCTTTATATTTTCTGGCAGCCGGTTCTGCTCCCAATAAACAACCGGGGCTCATCCATAGGCCAAGCTTCGATTTCGCAAGTGTAACTTGTGCTTTAGACGATTTAAAATCAGTATCGAACTTCTGGTTTACTTTCCAAGTCTTATCAGACCAATCGGCATTGGTATCTTGCCAACCATCATCAATAACATAAGCGTTCAAAGGTACCACTCCCCTTTCAGCCACTAGCTTTTGATGTACTGTGGCAACGCTTTCTATAAATTTCTCTCTATTTACGCCACTGTAGTAATCAAACCAACTATTATATTGTACCTGTAATCGTAGCGGACGTATCCGAATTCTATCGATATATTCAAAAAAAGCATCTTGAACGAATTCGGGATCATCACATACACCGATAACTGATTTATAGGAAGTATACGTTTCCCCCGGCTTGATTTCTTTGCCCCATAAATAACCGCAAAGGCCTCTCCCCTCTTTCACATAATTGTACGATGCGGGGAACTCCATTCCCCAAAACGTAGCCGATTTAGTGGTATAAAGTGGTTGGCCCAACCCTGGCTTCCATTCGGCAACACCTTGTGCCGTAATTTGCTTGAGTTTATAGGGTTGGTAAATATCTTCAATTACCATTGATTCAACATCGATGCGTTCTAAAGTCACCGGTTTAGCCGATTCTATTTTCAAATGTTTTCGAATGTAAAAATCATCTTTTTCTAGTTCATAGTATAATTCCAGTTGTAATTCATATTTCGAATTCTCTAAAAGAAAGCCTAAAGAGGAATTTCCTTCATGAAGTACCTTCACAAATGTAAAATCTTCTGAAGTCAGCTCCACATCAGTTCCTTCCAGATGGGTACCTTGGGAAATTCGTAATTTAAATTCCTGTTTATCATTGGGAATTATTTTCTTTCCTCCAATTTTATTAAAGATCTGAGCGGTATGAAGCTTGCCATCGGTAATTTCGATGGTTCTTGCCAATGATTCGTTCTCGATAAGGAACTCGGTTTTACTAGCACAACTCACCAATAGAAAGATGATTATTGGCACAATAATACTATAAACTGATTTTCTTGACTTCATTCGATATTGGGTTGGTTTCATTTATTTTTTAGAAAGTTGTTCTTGACCAAGAAGAAGTCAAGTCCGAGTGCCTGTTTATTTTCTGTCGGCCTTGATGCCAAGTTGCTGCCCTTGTATACAAACCGAATGATAAAGGCATTGTTTACCGGCTTATTTTCGCCAAGGTCTAGATAGGGGTTTGAGATGCCCTCGTGCTTGGAATAGAAATCTTGTGTTGTTTTTTTGACCCCATTAACATAGATGTCAAAAATTCCACTATTCGGCCCTACCGCTGTGCAAAGGCTAATTTTAGAAGTTTCAAACTGTTCGCTAATCTTTAATTCGGCGTAATCACCAGGTTCTTCGAACCATATATTTTTTAGGGCACCCGAACTCGTTTCACCCCACATTGGAATTTCAGCAAAGTTTTCTTTCACTTTTTCACTTTTCCCCTCAATTGGAAGTATTTCGGCCTCGAGAGCGTTTTCAACAATGTATTGTGAACCTTCCGCTCTTTTGATTTCCTTTTTCAAATCATTGACCGATGGTAATTTCGCAGAGGCAAATTTCGGTAAGGCAGGTTTGTTATGTTTAACCCCGGGCATTGCGTACCAAAAGGTAGTTTGGGCGTATTGTAGAAAATGGGATTTGCTTCTTTTGCCGCATGACGATTCGATGTCGAATTTGATTTGATTTTTAAATGGTATGGCATCTAAAACCCGGGTTCTTGTACACACGTTGTAACCTTTTGAGTTCTCCCCTACAATAATATTTCCTAAAAAAGGTTTCGAAAATTGGTCTGAAGGCGTAGGTACGACACCTCCGGCCCATCCGTAGTAATCTTCTGTTCCGGTACCAAAATGTGATGGGAAATTTCTTTTTAAATCATCATCGATATATATTTTTTCATCACCTTCTCCCCACCATCCTTCAATCGGATTAAGTACGGCCCACTCATCTCCCACAATCACGCCTTTTCCTTCGGCACTTAAAAAATTAAAATCGTACAAGGGAAAAGTAGGCGTAGGTTCATCCATCTGCCAAGTAGCATAAAAATGCATTGAATTTGGCATCCATGTCATTTTATCGGTGACAACGGTCATTTGAATGTTCACATTGTTCTTACCTAGATTCTTTACACTTAGCTCCCCTTCTTTTTCATATGGCATTACCCATCGACATATCATCGTACTATCGGGAGTTACCGAACGTTCCCACATATCATAACTTTGTACTTTCCCCACATTATTGAAAAAATCACCTACCGGGACCCAAACAGTTTCTTCCCCATCAAAACTGGCATTCAACACCAAGGATCGTAATGCCTGAGAAAAATCGGAAGTCGCGGACATTTTAATACGCAATTCGTGCACCGCATTGTTTCCCTTAGGTAATTTAATGGCCAAGGATTTTCGTGGTGCAACAACCTTTTTTTTGATTATTTCATTTCCTTCGGATTGATTGGGAGCGATTAAGGTCTTTGCGACCTTGTTTCTAGTCTCGAGTGCTTCTTCAAAGTCTTTCTTCGAAAATGTTTTTACATTGGTGCCTTTTGGATATTCCCTATAATTAATAATATTATAGAACGCTTTTTGATCCATAGTTATCTTACAGCTTTTAGCATAGGGTATCGGAAAATATAAATTACCTGCCCTTGTGGAATAATCGGCAAATGGTGGTTTAATAAAATCTTCACCTTTTACAAGCTCAAAAAAATTGGTCGAAATTACCGGTTTAGGGTTGCCATCTAGATAGATATTTATATTGGCCCCGGTGGTATTGTCGAGACCGTAATAAAAACAAACCGCCCAGATTTTAGTGATAACCCCTGGGCCATTGTCTTCCATAAGTACCCATTCCTTTTTACCATTGGTTTCTTCGATCCTGACAAATGATACTCCATCACTATCTGCAAACCAACCTGGCAAATCAGGGGAAACAGACTCCCTATTGTAACTACTTGCCTGTTTTGATTGATAGCCATTGAGTGGGAAACGAGTTATGGCCTCACGGTCGATCATCTCCTCTAACAAAGTCGATATATTTATTTCGCTCCCTTGGGCAGCTAACTTCTGTATGGAAATTATGCAACAGCTAAAAAGAAATAATGCACGAAAATATTTTCTTATGTTCACAGAAACGGTTTCTTAATTTTTAAGAAAATCACTTTTTAAAATCTTGTACAATTATAACCGACCTTATTAATAATTTAGACCTTAAAGGAAGAACAGTA
Source organism: Kriegella aquimaris (assembly GCF_900103215.1). Taxonomy (GTDB): domain Bacteria; phylum Bacteroidota; class Bacteroidia; order Flavobacteriales; family Flavobacteriaceae; genus Kriegella; species Kriegella aquimaris. Next base: position 78,372 of record NZ_FNGV01000006.1, on the reverse strand, counting down.
CCTATTTAAAGGTATAAAAAACACCTACTAAGCATTAGGACGTTAATGACAACAACTAAAAATCATCACTCTTTCATAAGTATCAATCGGGCGCGCCCATTATTTACGGCGACAAGTATGGCCATACCCCCGTTATATTCAATAAGCTTGATTTCCTTTACATCGTAAGGAATATTCAACCCGCTAGCACCCATAGGTTTCGCTTCATATTCAAAATCGCCTTTCCCTTTCAAAAACAAACCCAAACTGGCATCATTCCTAGTCGTTTCAATTTCAGATCCATATAAATTACCTGCGATAATGACATCCTTAATTCCATCATTATCTACATCACAGATTACCGAGCTATTAATATTTGACACCTGCGCCAAGTTGGGAAGCGATTTAATAGTATAATCCCCATTTCCTAAATTCTCAATGCTGACACTCGCAAAAGTATTGGCTTCGTAATGCAATGCATTTCCCAAGTTTGCATTACCGTATACCTCTGTAAGACTTGATGATGCAAACGCGTTGTACGATTTAAATTTCTTTTTTATATCCGGGATTTGTTGGGAGGAACATGACCTACCACGAAGTGGGTATTGGGTTCCATAATTATAGTAGCTTAATACAATATCGTTCTTTCCATTTTCATCAAAATCGCCATAATGCACCGAGAAAGGTTCATTATTTTTGGCCTTGTATTTATAGTTTAGTCCCAAGTTTCCAACGATGTAATCGTCATCTCCGTCGCCATCCAAATCATCGTTTGAAATACTGAACCACCAGCCCGAGGTTTCCTGAAGACCAAATTTACCGGTACTGTTAGAGAAGTTACCCCCTATATTTTCGAGTACGGTAATGGGCATCCACATGCCAACGACAACTAAATCTAAATCTTGATCTCCATCAAAATCGGTCCATACCGCATCGGTGACCATACCTAAATCATTAAAAAGCGTTTCATCACTTTTCTCAAACATAAGATTACCGGTTTCCATCAATTGGTTTTTTAACAGGTAACTTTCTGCAGGTTCGGGGTAGCGACCCGGCACCTGTCTACCCCCAATGAACAAATCATTATCGCCATCTCCATCAAAATCGGCCATTTTCACTCTCGACCCACTGGCATTGATTTTGGGAAGCGCATCGCCGGACAACTCAAAATCACCCTTGCCCGTATTTAGATAAAGCCTGTCTTGATACGCTTCTGAACCAACTTCAAATTCATTGCCCCCTGAAACCACGTATAAATCTTGGTCACCATCATTATCTGCATCAAAAAAAACAGCACCCATATCCTCCCTATTCAAATCGGGTATCAGTTTTACTGGGTGTTCTTCAAAAGTTCCGTTTTCTTGCTGTTTGTAAAGTTTTCCCAGACCTTCATTGGGGGCCCCGATGTAAAAATCTTGAAGGTCATTGCCATCGACATCACCTACGGCCAGACCAGATCCTAAGGTAGACATGCGATGGGGCAGTAAAACCTCACGCTCATAGTCATCAAATTTATTTTCTTTGTGTACAAAGTTGATTTTAGCCAAATCGGTAACTTCCTCGAAGTGATACTTGGGGCGTATAGCATCATGCAATCGGCCTTCTTCCATCTTATCGATATCCAATATCAATGTACGGTTCACATTGATATTTTTCAACAAAGAAGATTTTCCGTTAAACCAATCTACCCTTAGACTATCGACAACCGATAGGGTGTTCAACCCGAAATGCGCGACTTCTTCACTAGAGGAATTGATACCGCGTGCATTGGTCAATTGTGAAGTTTGTATTCCATTCTTGTGATACAAGGTTACTCTTGTTCCGAAAAAACTCTGCTCCTCACCACTTTTTTCAAATTTTATCCTTAGATAATTGTTGTTTTTCTTTTCTGACACGTTGTTCTTATAGACGTAGGCAACCTCATCGATATTATTGACGACAAGATCCAAATCACCATCGTTATCTAAATCGCCATACGCCGCACCTGTGGAAAATGTCTTTTGGGAAAGCCCCCACGAAGTGGCCATGTTTTCAAATTGTAGCCCGTTTGTGTTACGGTACATGTAATTCTGAATTTTTTCGGATGGAAAAAACGACAATAGTTTCTCAAGTGCTATATACTTCCAAGCATCAAAATTTTTGTTGTCTTCACTGTTGTATTTTTTATCAATTTCTCCCACATAACTATCCAGTTTTTTCAGGGCATCGGTATTACCTATTTCATGTCGGATGCCATTGGTAACAAATAGATCTAACAGTCCGTCATTATCAAAATCGGCCAACAAGGGAGACCAGCTCCAATCGGTACTTGAAACCCCGGCCATTTGGGCAATTTCGCTAAAGAGCATTTCGCCTTGGTCATCTACGCCATTGTTAAGCTGTAGGGTATTGAACATATACTGATAATGACCACCACGGCTTACGTTATTCCAAAATTCTGCGGGATTCATGGAACTCATATTACTTTTTAGGCGATAGTTGTCTTCTGCAACCATATCCAATACCACAAAATCAAGCCAACCGTCATTGTTAATATCACCAACATCGGAGCCCATACTGAAATAGGAAGTATGTTTTGTATTTTGATATATTTTGTTGGTAAAGGAGCTTCCCTTATTATTGACATAGAAGAAATCAGGCCCTTTATAATCATTGGCAACGTAGATATCTTGCCAACCGTCATTATCAAAATCTGCAATGCTCGAGCTCAATCCATACCCGAAATTACTTACCCCTCCGTTATTGGGGAATTCAGCAAAATGATTGTTGTTGTTTTCTAGTAACCGGTAATTTTCTTCGGGGCTTATTTTCTTTTCATCGTTCGCCGGTGCCAAAAAAGATGCATTTTTAGGTTGATTTACGAGAAAAACATCAAAGTCACCATCTCTATCAAAATCAAAGAAATTAGCTTCCGTTGTTCTATTGCTATCATTCAAACCATAATCTGCCGCAGACTCGGTAAAAGTGAGGTCACCATTATTGATATAAAGTTCGTTCTGCCTTAAATCTTCCCGATTATCATAAAGACTTTTGCATACATAAATATCTTTAAATCCGTCATTATTGATATCGACGATACTTACATGCGTAGACCATCCTCCTTTGTTCAAAATACCCGCAGCATCAGTAACATCTTCAAAAGTTAAATTTCCTTTATTAAGGTACAGTTTATCACCTACCTGATTTCCTGTAAAATAAATATCTAGAAGCCCATCGTTGTTTATGTCACCGATCGAAACTCCGCCACCCTTATAAAATCCTTTATAAACAAAAATATTATCCTTTGAAGTTTGAACCAACGTATTTTGAAAGCCGATATTGGTCTCGGAGGCATCAAGCAATGTAAACAATTCGCTTGATGACGTATGGGAGGCAGAACGTTGTCCGATGGAATTGACCGTAAAAATAAAGCATATGAGCATCGTCAAAAAATCAACCCTATTTTCCATTTTAAAAAACATCATTTTTAAAACAATTTTAGATTCATCTTGAATTTAACAATTTCAGTGATTGCTCGCGACACCCCGTCAACGTATTTAAAAAAAGGAGGCAGACCAAACCACCCCCTTTTCAAACTAACTATAAACTACTAACTCTGACTTTAGTATTGTTGTTCGTTTACTGCAAGGGATCGAAATTACCTCCCGGCCACCCTGAGGTTTGCTCCAACTCTGGATTTTTATTAAGATCGTCTTGCGGAATATCAAAAAAGTAATAATGTTCTAAATAATTGATGGGGTCACCATCATCGGTTATACTACCGAAGCGCTCTACACTTTTTAGTTCCGTGGTAAAATATGTATTATATACTACTGGGTCGTTCAGATCGATCGAACCATCAAGAATGCCCTGTTCCAAAGCAATTCGATCGTCCAATATTTCAGCGGAAGGATTTAAGGCATCGAAAGCAGCGGTTCTCGTAATTCTATAACCCGCTCTATGGGTACCATTGATAGTGCCATACATTCTGCGGCGCCTTAAATCGGATGACCTTTTGCCTTCTCCAACGAATTCGAGTCTTCTTTCCAACATAATGGCATCCCGCATTTGATCGGGGCCCATACCCGCTTGAAGGCCATAGAGATTGTCTCCGCCAGCATCTATTCCAGCACGCGCCCTAACAAGCATCAATATATCATAAGCCTCGGCGGTCTGCCCAACTTCATTGGCCGCTTCAGCTAAGTTCAATAATACTTCGGCAAATCTTATCTCAATCCAATCTGTGGGAGATGATAAACTTGCGGCACCTCCTTCTATTGATCCGTCGACCGCTTTTCTGTTGCTAAAACTTGTTGGGCTTATTCTGCTGTTGGCCTGAGCCTCAATAGCGCTTTCATCAAATGTCCATTCCAAATCACTTGTTCTGTTCGGGGCTGGATTGTTTAAAGGCCAATCTGATCCATTCCAGGCAATGGTGGCTTCGAACCTTGGATCTCTATTCAACCAAAACGTAGTCGGGTCATAGGTATATGTGGAAGCTGCATCATCAATCGAACGGCCATCTTTCATTGGAAACGATTCAACAAGGTTTAATGTAGCTTTGTCATACGATTCACCATTGGTACCTACAATAAAGGGACGTACGCCGGCATCCCTTATATGGGATAAATCCAAGTTATATCTTTTTATCATAACCGCTTCGGGGTTGGCATCGCTTTCATCAAACCACAGATCGACAAAACTTGGGTGTAATCCTTTACCATTTGCTTCCAAAGTGGTTTTGGCCGTTTTATTGGCGTCATAGGCCGCTTGCCATCTTCCCTTGTCTTGAGCAGGATCAAATTGCTCACTGGCATAGTGCAAGAGCACTCTTCCCTTATAGGCCATTACGGCACCTTTTGTTATTCTTCCATAATCAGATCCGGCATCTTCATAGACCTCGGGCAGTAGACTGGCCGCTTCGTCTAAATCTTTTAATATTTGTGCTATACACTCCGATGTTTTATTTCTTGGTACCCGAAGTACATCTACATCAGATTTATCTTTTACTTCTAACACCAAAGGAACACCACCATAAGTCGACACCAACCTAAAATAAAGATAGGCCCTAAAGAACATAGCTTGACCTACCATAAGATTCTGGGCTTCCACATCTATGGTACCGGTATCTATATTGGCCAATAACAAATTGATGTCTTTGATTGTTTGATACATATTTCCATATATATCTTGCGAACCAGGTTGGGCTTCCCCATAAATCACACTATTTTGGCCATGTGCATCATCTGATTGCTGCGATGCGGTGGTCGGCCAGCCGGGCAAGGCATCATCATAGATATTGTTTAAAAACCCTTTGGCTAAATTTTCATCGTTCCAAACTACATCTTCACTAATTGCGCCCAAGGGTCTCTTGTCTAAAGGGTCTTGGCTGCAACTCGCGAACAGTAGGAAACATATTATTACGAATTTGTTTATATATTTTGTCTTCATGATGCTTTCTTTTAAAATGTGATATTGAGTCCCAAACTGTAGCTTTTATTTACTGGAATACCTCTTCCGCTCGTTTCGGGATCAAAGGTCTTAATCTTGCTGTAAATCATAAATAGATTCGTTGCGTTAGCGAACAGACTGACCCTTTCGACGCCAATCTTTTGGATAATATTTTCTGGAATATCGTAAGCAAAATTCAGATTTTTCAGTCTCAAATAGTCTGCATCATCTAACCAAAGTGTTGAATTCCTATCTCCATTAGGAGATCCAAATCGTGGAAAAGAACCATTTATGTTATCCGGGGTCCAAGCATCCAACCATTGTGTATGAGCTGCTTGACCAACCCTGGCCAATTGAAACCTATTGTTTTGGGGTTGGTATAACTGATGCCCTGCGAAACCTTGGGCAAACGCTTGCAGGCTAAATCGCTTGTAGCGCAGGTTCAAACGAATACCATAATTTATCAACGGGTTACTTCGAGCGCCTATAACAGCTTCATCATTACCATCTATTATGCCATCAGGTGTGTTACCTTCAGGGTCATCCTGTGGATTGCCCCTAAGGTCTTCAAAATACAATGCCCCTATTTGCGGGTCTTGTCCGAAGATGGTGTAACCACTTGCCAGTAGTTGATCTAATTCGCCTTGGGTACGAATTATTCCCAATGATTTCAACCCCCATACCCTACTGGTACCTTGGTTGTTCCTCAATTCATACGGCCTTCTAGATTCAGGTTCATCAAGGGTTACATATTTATCTTTCGCATAGCCTACATTAAAACCAGCTTCATACGAAAAGTCAGATCCAATATTATCTTTAAAAGTAGTGAGTACCTCGAAACCTGCTATATCTATAGCCCCGTAGTTTACAGGCCCTAAACTCAACCCTGAGGATGATGGAATAAAAGCTTGTCTACTTCCATACAAGTCTGTTTTCTTATTCTTGAAAAAATCAAAAGAGGTAGACAACCGTTGGTTTAAAAATTGAAAATCAAATCCGAGGTTATAGGATGTCTGTTTTTCCCAAGTGATAAATAAATCAGGTTCTGCCCCTATAGTAGTAGCATTGGAAAGCGCGTCGCTGGTGCCGAATACAGGTCCAGACCCTCCCACATTGTAACTCTGTATATAAGGAAAGATAGTACTTCCGTTGCCCGTAACATCGTCATTCCCCGTGTTTCCGATGGAGTATCTGATCTTAAAAAAATCTATAAAATTCACGTTGTCTTTAAAAAAGACTTCTTCACTTAAAATATATGCCGCTGAGATGGATGGAAACATCCCCCAACGTTGATCTTCCACAAATTGAACAGACCCATCGAATCTGATAGAAGAATTCAAGAAAAATTTATTCTTAAAATTATACCCCAAGCTACTAATCACAGATTGTCTTCCCGATTCCGATGCCCCTCCTCCAGAAAATTGATTCTCCACTGCTGGATCTGTTGCGAACAACTGTGGCACCAACGGCGTCTGCAAGCCCCTTCTGCGTGCATAAAATGATTTCTGATCCCATTCCCATTGCTCATAGTTTACGAAAGCATTTATGGTATGGTCACCAAAGATATTTTCATAACCCAATCGAACGTTGAACTGGTACGAATCTTGTTCTTCAGTCGATTCTTGAACACTGTCTGAATCTGCACCATCATCACTACGCACCCGTGTACCAACAACTTCGTTCGTTAAAAGAAACCTATTGTTGGGATCGACTGCGAATGTTTCGTCCTCCACTACTTTTCGGAGTAAGGTTCGATCGTTTCTAACATTAAGCTTGTTATAAGTCAAGCCTGCAGTCAAACCTTCTACAAAAGGGAATTTATAATTTACATCAATTATACCTCCTATATTTCTTGAAGTACGATCGTTTGAGCCCGCACCTTCTTCAGCCAGATGTACTGGGTTCCAACCATTAAAATTGGCGACATATTCCCCATTGCTCACACCAGGACCCCATCGCCCTGTTCTGTTCGCCGTTCTATAAAAATCACCGAAATCTTCATCATCGCCGTTCCATCGCCAATAGAATTCTTCCCGTAAATCATTACTCGTGCTTAAATTCAATGAAACATTAAGATCTTCGGTAACATCGACATCGACCTTTGCTCTTAGATTTGTTTTTTTATACGAAAGGTTACTAAATGAACCCGTTTCTTTTATAAAAGACCCCGATAAAAAATATCTAATGTCGTCAGTACCTCCAGATACCGTAACGGCATGTCTATTCAATATGGGTGTTTCCTCGGCCTGATCTAGAAAAGACCCTAAATTTTGACTTTTTAAATAGTCCAATTCACTTTGCGAAAATCTATTGGGATCGTCTTGAACCACATTGTTAAAATCTTGTACCTGTCCAATTATCAAGGCTTGTTGATAGGCAGAGGTCATAGGTGGAACGTTCGTCGGTTCGGTAGTACCCAACGATGATGTCAAGGTGATTTTGGCCTTTCCACTTTTTCCCGATTTGGTTTTTACCAATATTACTCCATTGGCAGCTCGCGACCCATACACTGAAGCTGATGCGGCATCTTTCAATACCGATACACTCTCTACTTCACTAACATCTAAAGCATCAAAAAGTGATTTATTGGAAATAATGTTATCAATAACATATAACGGTTCATTATTACCTGCGAACTCACCCGAGGTAGCTCCTCGAACAACTATATCGGAGCTTCTACCGGGCTTACCCCCCGATTGGCTTATATTTACACCGGCAATTCGACCGGCCACGGCAGAACCAAGCGATGTAGCCGGAATTTCGTTCAAACCCTCAGTGCTTACCGAGGCTACCGAACTTGTCAAGTTTCTTTTAATAGTTGTACCATAACCTACCACCACAACTTCGTCCAAGGAATTGACATCTTCTTCCATGGTGACATTCAAATTAGTGGCACTACCCACCTGTAGGTCAACAGTTTTTAATCCTAGGTAAGAGAACCGCAGTATATCGCCTTGATTTGCAGTGATACTGTAATTTCCGTCAAAATCAGATTGGGTACCGTTAGAAGTCCCTACTACCAAAACGTTTACCCCTGGCAGCGGGGAGCCGGTTTCATCCGTTACTGATCCGGAAATTGTTTGTTGCACCATTTCGGTTGTTCTCTTAACAAACGAATTTGCACTCACCGATGATACCAGCAAAATAAGTATCAAAGAAAGCATCCTTGTACAAAAGGCACTTGGTCTTTTGTGCATTTTTAGGTTTTTCATTTTTAGGTTTTATTGATTATTACAGTTGTTGGTTATTTCTTCAAAATCGCAATCAGATTGCCGACGGTTTAATTGACGGAAGGGGAACTTTTGAAAATCTGAAGCAGAAGATTAAAATAACTTTACGATGTTACCATATAATAAATCTGCAATCGACCTATAAGGAATATTAGGACATAAATAAGGTCTGAAAAAAAGTCCTAATGAGCATTAGGACATAAAAAATTGAGAATGTAAAATATTCATTTACAATACATTAAAATAGTATAAGAATAAATCTCATATCACAAAGATCAACTTTATTTTTAGGCATTCTTTTGAAATATTGACTTAGTGTTAGGCCATGGAATCTCTTAAAAATAACATTATATAAAGATTTTTTTTCAAGTCCAAATCAGCTATTGAAGATATAGTTCGTTTTTTATGAGGGTTCTTTTAATCGCACTTTGACCTATTCGACCAAAAAAAAGGCTTGAAACAACTCATGAAAGTTCCTACTTATGTAATGATTGCGCGTAAAACGGATGCCTTACTTTCTCAATTTTTCACCAACCGCTTTTATCTGATCAAAATGACCCGGGATTATCTCTCCCGTTGCATCGGTTACCACCTCAAGACACAACACCCCTTTATTGTTTACAATAATCTCTGCCTTATTTACTAAGGAATCGGTACTAAATTGTTGTCCATGACCACCCCATTTTTCTCCCAAATAGGTAAACAAAAACCATTGAACCCCATCTTCCGCCCATCTGCCTGACGGATATTCGTCAATCGTAGCTTTTTCACCAGAGGTATAATCATCATAGGGAGTATTGCCATGAATCTTTCCGAAGCCGCTGTTATAGGTCACAATACTCTTTTTGTTTCCAGACTTTGCAGCTAGAGTATGGGTACTTATATTATGCCTCAACGACATATTCATACGAGTACTTCTAATATCGTTCCAAGCATACAGCCCATCGAACCACCACCCCTTAACTCCATCAGCATAACGCAAACTCCATTCTTTTATCATATTTTCTAAAATCGGCTGATTAAATTGGCTTGTAGCCGAATCTTTTTTGAAGGCATATTTTAATTTTTCGGAAACATGTTTATTGTTTATTGGGGGATTGCTTGGCAGGTACAAAATCAATGGAATATTGTATTTATTCAAGGCCTTTATTAAATCCTTTGGTAAATCTCTTTCCGAACATAGCTCACCTGCCCCAATTCCAATAGCTTTATCAAATGCTTTATTAGGGGCGCAATAGTATCCTGAGTTTTGCCCCAAGGTAAACATCACATAACGGGCCCCAGCTTCATTGACTTGACTGGCAAACTTATCCACATTAAAACCATCAACGATTTTATTCCACTCTTCCGCTCCTCCGTCAGGAACAATAGCCTCTTTTAAATAATGCACCATAATTCCGAAACCAGCGTCTTGAAACCAATCAGTATTCGCATTACCCTTGTATTCTACAGGCTGAGACGATACTACGGAGACGCGCTTCTTTTTATCACTACCCTGTTCATTATAGGAAATGTCACATTTGATATAATTGCCCACGTACGAAGTGAGCAAAACAATTTCATCGGTCCAAATGCCTTGCAATTCGCTCCAATCGCCCGAAGGAGCTGACGCCATATACCAACTATACTCCAGATTTTCTTTTCCATTTGGAAAATCTAACGGAAGGCCAACAATATTTTTAGCGTACAAATCCCCAACAAGCGATACATTGTACTTTTCAGGTTTCTTACATGAGGATAGCATAATCAAACCAAAGGCCAGAATCCAAAAATTATTTTTCATATTCAAATTCAATTAATGAGAGATTAGGTCAAAACAATGAATCTCTAGTTTAAATGCATTTTTTGATATTGACTGGGTGTTTGACCTGTAAGATTCTTGAAAATTCTATTAAACGTCGACTTTGAATTAAAACCACAATCACCACCTATCGAAGAAATAGTTTGCTTTTTATAAGCAGGGTCTTTCAATCTACGCTGCACTTCCTCGACCCGAAAGGCATTGACATAATCATAAAAGTTTTTTCCTATATATTCATTGAGCAACATCGACAAATGATTTGCGCTAACACCTAATCTTTCCGCCAATTGATTTAGGCCCAGTTCAGCATCGAGATATAATTGTTCGGTATTCATAAGCTTGTTCAATCTGACTACTTCCTCTAAATTTTCTTTGTCAGTTTTGGGGTCGACTGATTTTACCGATTTTCTTATTTTTCGATTAAATCGGCGTAATCGCGAACTCTTTTTAAACCTAGTAACTAACAATACTCCTAAAACGACCGTGGTCAAAAGCAGCAATGCTATAGCCCATTTCAGTCTTTTTCCATTAAAAAAACCGGATTTGACGACAATATCAAAATAGATAGGGTTTTCACTCCAGACTTGATCGTTATTGGAAGCTTTTAAATTAAAACGGAATTCACCGTCGGGAAGATTCGAATAGCCTGCATGCGGATTCTTTCCAGAAATAATATTCCAGCTAGTGTCAATACCCTCTATTTTATAAGCATATTGATTACGATAAGGAGAGGCATAGGACAACGATGTAAATTCGACTTCAAATCTATTATCATCAGGTGGCAATGTCAACCGTGATCCAGAGGCCAGAGGTTTTGACATGACAATGCTACCATCAAGTTTCTCACCTACCTTAATTTTCTTTCCGTCTATCAAAAAACTGGTAAACACCGGTCTGGGGGCAATCGTATTCTTTTCGAAAGCATCTGGGTTAAAGAAATTTATTCCGGCGGTACCCCCAAAAAACAAGGTACCATCTTTCGCTTTCCATCTGGCATTCTTTCTAAACTTTCCTTTTAGAACGCCGTCATAAGTGGTATAATTTGTAAAACTTTCCTTATCGGGGTTGAATTTCGACAATCCTTTATTCGTCGCAATCCATAGATTTTTTTCCCCATCCTCTAAAATGGCATTAACCTCATTGTCTGAAAGTCCGTCAAGCTCTGTATATCTTTTAAAGTAGTACCCGTTGTTATTTGTTTGCCTACCGTCTTCCATAAGAAGATTAATTCCGCCACCCGAGGTACCAAACCAAACATTGTTTTCGGTATCTTCATAAATAATGAAAAGATCATCATTACTCAGTGATTTCGGATCATCGGGAATATTTGTAAATCGAAGAAAACTTTTACCCTCCCCCTGCTCTTGTAACAAAGCCAGACCGCCCTTGTTCATCCCAATCCAGATTCTTCTTTTGCTATCTTGAAATACGGAGTAAATATCATTCAATGGCAGCGAACCAGTATTATATTTCGTATAACCAAGGTTTTCAAAAGTATAGTCATCACCATCTTCTTCCTTTAATAAGGATAGGCCGCCACCTGTACCAAACCATAACCTTCCCTGATGATCCTCCAATATCGAACGAATAGAATTAGAGGCTATACTCTTGCCATCGTTTTCAATATTCTTGAACTGCCTGGAAACCTTCTTACCATTTTGACACAAAAACAGTCCGTCGTTCATTGTGGCAATCCACATTCTATTCTTTGAGTCTCGATAGATACAGGATACGTAGGCGCCATTAAGCTCTTGAAAAACCTTTTCCTTTATTTCAAAATGATTAATCTTCGGATTTGTATAGCCCTTTTCAAAGCTTACTTGGTCGATACCTTCCCGAGTGCCTACCCATAAAATACCATCGGTGTCTTCGAATATCGTCTGCACGAAACTGCTCCGTAGGCTATTCTCATTATTCGGGAGATGGGTTAAACTTTTGAATTTATGTCGTGAAAAATCATAATAATCCAACCCTTCTTGAGTGCCTACCCATACAATGTCTTCCCTGTCGATATAGACTTCGTATGCATCATTACTACTTAAAGACATGTGATTCTCAGGGTCTGCCAAAAATCGTGTAAATTGTTCGGTAGACCTATCATATTTCAACAGGCCATTACCATAGCTTGCAAAAAAAATCGATTTATGATTGCTCTCGGCAATAGCATTTAACAACTTTGAATTGTATTCTCGAACAAATCTATCTTGTTTTGATTCGTATCTAAAAATATAATCGCCGAAGGTTAGCCATACTTCTCCATAAGAATTTGTATATATCTTGTCGAGACCATACCCGCTAAAACTTCCGATTTCGTATACTTTTACTATCGAAGATTTTTCATTGTCATACAATAACAACCCTTTATCGGTTCCAATCCAATAGGTACTTCCATACCCTTTTGCCATGCAGGCAATTATGTATTCTTCTAAAATAGGACGGGATTCAAAGGTTTTGGTGTCGATTATAAAATTGGTGGTATCTGTCGACAACCATACTTTACCCACACCATCAAAAAAAAGTTGTAAAATCTCTTTGCGCCCAATGGTATTCAGCAATTCATTGGAAGGAATTACATCAAGGGTATTAGTATTTATAATACTTAGACCAGTAACGGTACCTACCCATAACTGATCATCGGAAGAAACCAGCGAAAAAATCTTATCTCCAATTATCGTAGTACTATCATTGGGGGTATGTTTAAATATCTTAAAACGATAACCATCAAATCTGTTGAGACCATTTTGCGTACCAAACCATAAAAACCCTTTGCTATCTTTTACAATTTTCCGAACCTCATTATGGGAAAGACCATCAACAGTCGTAATGTGTTGGAAATTATAGTCTTGAGCCCATGAAAGAGAACAGGTCAGTAAATAAAAAAATAAGCGGATAAGATAATCTCTTTGCATCTGCCGAACTTTCAATCGAATATACAAATAGTCGTGTAACTACCGAATAAGTAGCCATTGAAACTCAAAGTTCTGAAACTCTTTTTTAAAATTAACCATACTACCTTCATTCTTTAACCACCACTATTCAATCACCAACCACGTATAGGAGTTGGCCGGTATGTTGACCGATACATTTATAGTATACGCTCGATCAAGAGTATGCGAATTGGACTTTTTCTCCATTTCGGTAACCTTTGCCGTTTTGGTCAGGCCCGTATAGTACAACGGTAATTTTAGGTTTCGTTCCATTGGTTGATCGGTCGGATTGAAAACCATGACAAACCCCTTTTCTTTAAGTTTGGGGTTTACATGCATAAAACCATCCCAGTCTTTTCCTGAAGGCCTTTTTAAATGAATGATGTCACTGTTCAATAGATCACGATATTTTTTGTACCAATCAATTACTTCGATTACCACTTCTTTGGTCTCATCTGTATCATAGAGCCTTGGACCCCTATAGCACGATTGTACCCCTGAACCATAATTCTGGATCATTTGGTTTTTATAGTCGGTTAAATGCTCATGCAACGGCTCAATGGTTGCCGCGGCGCCCCCACCGTGGTATTGGGTCAGTGGAGTAAAGGTCCAGCACATACTAGGCGTTCGATCCCATAGTCCATCGAATATATTTTGACGCCCCAGCACCAGTTGACGGTCGCGGGGCAGCGACCAATTCACCTCCCGATATCCAATACCGGTTTTATTGCTGCCCGAGTTGATATAAAAATCGGGGACGTTCATGTAAATTCCCTCGCCCCGCATCCATTTGTAAAGATCCTGAATTTGGGCGTATTGCTTCCATTGCGAATCTTCTAGGTCGTTGTGATGGGCATGGGTCGTCGATGCACATACATTTCCTGGGTACGAGCCATCATTTTCAAAAACGTTCATCCCTGTTTTTGTAAAGAATTTTTTAATTTTCCTGAAGTAGTCATAGCCCCAATCGCTCGCCAGGCAAGGGGAAGATCCAAATATCATTCCACCCCGTTTACCGGTCTCAGGGTTGATCACATCGACCTCATCGCTTATCCACCGGCTCGATAGCAACGAATATCCGCCCAGTTCGATACCTTTACTATGGGCATAATCAACCATCCTTTTATATTTTTCGTAATTGGCTTCGGACTCATCTTCCATATTTACACCACTACCAAAACTTAGAATAATCATTTCATAACCCACTTCGGCACATTGATCTACAGCTGTTTTTATTACTTCTTCATCGGAACTGACCAAATGTAGAAAAATTGGATTTTCGGTAACCCATGGAGATATGGTACGATACATTTTTCTCAGAAACAGCCCACGACGTTCCTGATCCCTGCTGTCGATTGGGGTTTCCCAGACCCTAAAGGTGGTCAAAGATTTACCCGGCTGTATCGCCACATCGGGGCCCAAAGGTGGTTTTATCTCTAACAAACAGGGCAAATTCAAGGGATAATTTGTCTGTGAGGTATACCTCGGGTCTCTTTCCCAATAGGTGGTCTTGTCCGAATTTTTCTGTTGCATGCCACCAAACGCATAATCGCTTTCGATATGGATGTTCGGTTTTATCCAGTGATCTGGCATTCCCACAAGATTTTCACCTTCAACCATGGCAAGCTGTTCTAGCTTAAAGGCATTGAGCTGTACCAACAGCTCTCCCTTATTGATTACTTCTATCCATTTGGATAGGGTCGGTATACCATCGTAGAGGGCAAAATGTACTTTGACGATTATGTCGTCTTTTTTTAAGGTAAAGACCAGTTCCTTGCCTTTGGGCATTTCTTTGTTGGAAGCCCATCGTACACGTTTCCATGCCATACGGTCGGTCAGTTCCTTTACCTCAAAATTATCGATTAAAAAAGAATTGTTCACGACGGACAATTGATCTACCCATTTCATTAGGGTGTAGCCGTATTCGGGTTGTTTACTTAGTCCACCTATAGAGTAATTGATACCATCAATGGTCAGCACACCTTCGTTGGAAACACTTCTCAAAAGGCTCTCCCCAGTCATTTGGTTCATATAATCGATGGTCGCCAAATTTGGGAGCAACCGAAATGTTCTTGAAATCAACCCATTGGAGAATACAATATCTACGTCCGTATCCGTTTTGTAAGCGTTCGCTTTGACCTTGGAATTATCGATCAGCCAATCGTAATCGGGCTGTTTTAATGGCAATGCAATTTCGGAAAGTGTTCCTATGGCTTTTTTTAAGGCGGTGCTTACCTTAGAAGACAGTTCTTGTTTTTCCCCCGTATATTCTTGTTCGGCAATTGCTGGAGCAATTTCCATGTATTCAATCTGAGGATCGATCCAGACGGCATGGTCACCGCTTGCACTATCACCACCATCTTCGACCACAAGTTCCAATACGCCGCGTTTTACCTCTAGATCAATCTTCTTGGCCTTATCACCCTGATGCATCAAACCGCTGTTGAATACTTCCTTACCATCGTGCAAAACCTTAAAAACAACGCTGCCTTTGTTAACCTTGCCTTGTTGGCCCTCTACGCCTATAAACTGTTTTAAGGTGGGGGTGACGTTATAGAATATACGTTTGCCATCAGTTAAAGGAATGGTCTTCACATGAGGTCCCGAATAATCGATTTGAGAATCGTTTACGCCTACTTTAGAAGTAAATCGATAGCCGTTGTTCATTTTTATCTTAATCAGCGACTCGGCGTGAACACCAATGCCCTTCTTAAATTTTTCACCAGCGACAGATAATCCCTCTCCTGTTATCGATTTGTTTTTAATAGGGGCACTATAGGTCTGATTGCCCAATGCAATCTCCAAATCACCAACATCGACCGAAGTCTGGGATAGAACTGTAGAACAGATTCCTACCTTAATTATAAATAAAAGAACAACTTTATGGTTCATTTTTAAATCAAGCATCTTTAGCATTTCTATAACTGATATTTCATTTGTTCAACCCTTTCACTTTATACTATCATACTTCCGTATGAAGGTAAAATAACAAGAATATAACATGCCCTAATGGAAATCGACCTAATAAAGTATGGTAGGACGTATTTTCACTTTCTATCCGTCTTAATAACCATTAGGTCGTTCAATCTGCTAACAAATTATTCCAAAAACAAAAAATTGAAATATCGATGCTGCAACCTAAGGCTATTTTAAAAGGACAATCTCAATCTGAATAAAAATTGAACCGAAATCACCATTCGCCAGCTTTTGACATGAAAGGCTAAATGTATTGAAGAATATTTGAAAAAAGTGAACTGAAATATAAAAAAGTGAGACACCAACCCTAAATACACGAGCGTGTAAATGTCCATGATAGGCTCAAAATAAATAAGCAAATAATCTTTTTCACATTAACCGTTCTGTAAATAATCGAGTATCCGTTTTTGGTCTATCGGATTGCTAACATTCTCTTTAATATCAAATAGTAGTGCCTCTTTTTCCTCGGCAATAGCAGCCATGTCTTCTTCTG
Organism: Kriegella aquimaris; assembly: GCF_900103215.1. GTDB lineage: Bacteria > Bacteroidota > Bacteroidia > Flavobacteriales > Flavobacteriaceae > Kriegella > Kriegella aquimaris. Next base: position 61,536 of record NZ_FNGV01000006.1, on the reverse strand, counting down.
AGAGATTCGGAGCCTTTGAAATAAAATGAAGGGTGGCTACTAGTTCAAAGAGCACGGCACTGTCTTTTTTAGCATAGTTTCTGATGGGCTGCACAATGATACGCATGATTTCATAGGCCGAAATATTATTCTTTATCAATAGTGTTTCACTATCGCGCACATAAGTTGAGACGACCTTTGAAAACTGTAACCTCACCCTAAGCAGTTCGGCCAAGTCACCTATGGCCCCAATTGCGGTACCCGGATCGTTTATACCCGGAGAAAGCGCTTTAACGGCAATTTCCATTAATTTGATCATACCACTTATGCCTTTATCACCTTCATGCCGTTTCGACGAAATGTCCAAACAAAAAAGAAGATTTCTCTGTTCTTCTTCGTTGAAAATATTTTTCGTTCGTAAGACAGGCATGCCCTTCCAAATATGCTGCCCGACATATGGCAGAACTTCTATTTGGTTATTCTGTTCTAACAATGCATTTGTCATTAAGGAAACATCAAAATCTTTGTAGTACCCATTCTCAGTAACATAAATCGTATACCAGTTTTCAGTTTCAATATAGTGCAGCGAAACTTCTTGACCAGATGTGCTATTCATCTCTGAATCTAAATGTCTCATACTAGATTCAAAAATGCGATTTGTTATATGATTGATTTGTATGGCCGTTGAAATGCTATGTATGAAATAAACAAAGAATCCAATACAAACAAGGGCGAATAACGCCGCCAACATTGTTGAAAGCCCCATCGACTCAGAATCTATGCCATAGGCCCCCAAATATATAAGTACGATGGTACAAAATAATAGTGTGCCAATATAAACGCCCAAAATAATCTGGTGCTTTTTATTCGAGATAAGGTTTGGCAGCAATCTGGGGGAGAAATTAGAAGATGCTTGGTTGAGCACGACCATAACCATTGTAAAGCTAAAGACCGTTAATGAAAGTATACCGCCGATAAACGTTGTGAGTATAGACCTGGCGGTTTCGAAATCTTGAATAAATAAATATGATAGGTTTTTCTTTAGTGCCATTACAGCTTCGGTGTTTTCAAGCTCTAGAATGACTATAGAAAGCATAAAGAACCCGAAACTTATCAAAACTGGATAGAAGGCAATGCTTTTTAGCACATTATGATAAATTTTCTTCAAGGGTTTAAGTAGCTCTTTCAATGGCTCTAATTTTATAGGTTAATGATATTGGTCTAAAAAGCCTAGCTCCATAAGCTTTAGAAATATCCCAAAACCAAATGCCCTCTTTAGCAATATACAAGGTAGGTGGTTTCACAAGGAGTACATTACACTATCACTACGATTATTATCCCAATAAATCGCGCTGAAGTACTGCTACCATCAAAAATCAATTTAAAAGCGTCAATTTAAATATCGATTAAGTCCATAATATAATGGCCTGTGCCATAAATTGCTATAGTGATTAAGCAATTCGATTTGAGGTTCATATCGAATGATTATAAGATGATTTAGTTGGTTGTTATGAATGGCTCCGGAAACCTATATACTCCGGAGTCATTTTTAAACTTTTGCTTCTAAATGATTGAAAAGAAGCTTGGCTGAATTCCTGCAGCTATAAAGTTCTAGCTTTCCTAGCTGTCCGAAGATAATTTTAAAACGCTTTCCTCAAATGGTTTGAAAAAAAACTAAGCTTTATATTTCCTTTTTACGAATACAGCAAGTAATCTTCCTTTTAGAGCAAATCTAATCTAAGAACCCAAACTAAATTTGTAATTATATCAGAAGGATGTAATGCAGTGCGCATCCACATTTTGATAAAATGTACTGCTAATTTAAATTTATAGAGATGATAACATATACAGAAAAAGTAGGAAACAAGTTGAATGACTTATTAGAGAAAACATATGACGCTGAAAAGGGTTTTAAAAAAGCAGCAGAGAATGCAAATAACATTCCTTTGAAGAATTATTTCGAGCGCAAAGCACAAGAGCGTTACGATTTCGGACATGCCTTAAAAAAGGAAATCAGCGAATTCGGCACCGAAGTGGAGAAAGGTGACAGTTTTGCCAGCAAAGCACACCGTTCTTGGATGGACATTAAAGCTCTTTTTTCAACTGACAATGACGAAGCCATGCTTGAAGAAGCAATAAAGGGTGAAAAAGCTGCGCTTGAAGAATATGATGACGTTTTGGGCGACACCAGCTTGCCCCCTTCAACCGCAAGCCTTCTCGTGTCTCAAAAGAACAAGATAAATAGTGGACTTAATACCATAAAAAGTCTTGAAGATTTGAAATAATCTTAAAAAAGAAGCTTAGTAAATCAAGGGATGCTCAAAACAAGCATCCCTTTTTACTTGCACTACTATTCCATTCCCGTCTTGGTAACACAAAAACTTAGAATAACTGACCGAACCTAATGAACATTTTATGGTATGCGTCAATTTTTGATTTGATATGACTAAGGCAAACGACTCTATTTCAAGACCTTTACATCAATATTAGTAGTAGAGGCTACGACATTCTTTAAAACAAGAATGCTATTTTGTTAAACCTAAAACTAAAAATTATGTTACGTTGGACTGTCACATTTGTCATTTTGGCCATTATTGCCGCAATATTTGGATTTGGTGGTATAGCAGCAGGCGCTGCCAGTATCGCTAAAATTTTATTTTTCATCTTCTTGATATTGTTTGTAATCTCACTTATTTCCGGAAGAAAAAAAGTATAATAACTATAAACCCTTATAACAGAATACTATGAAAAAATTAGCATATATATTTATGTTCGCATTTGTAACCACTACCGCCCTATCAAGTTGTCGGGAAGATAAATCGGCAGGTGAAAAGATGGAAGATGGTATTGAGGAAGTCGGAGATGGCATTGAAGAAGGTGCCGAAGAAATCAAAGATGAAGTTGATGATGCCGTGGATGACAACTAGAACTTAAAGTTAATTAATTTTTTTACCATTGGTCAAGTTCCCCCGACTTGACCTTTTTTCTTTGAAATTATTCTGCTTTTGTAATTTAGAAACTACTCCTGTTCCTCTTTTTCTTCGTCGTTCTGTGCTAACGGATGATCATGCATTCCCAAACCTACTATCTTAATAATATTAACGACCGTATTATAGAGCATCAAAACCACCACTATTAATGCTGCACTTAAAATACTGGTTATCCCCAAAGAAATATAATAAACCGTACTGAACCAATTTGAGGGCACATTCTCCGATTCCGTAATCGGAAGGTTAAATAAAAGAAAGCATAGCAATGAGGTTATGAAAACGACAGTATCGAGCTGGGCAATTTGCAAAATATGTTTATAATGATCAGCTTTTAATTTAGAATCAGCCCCCGAACTTAATCCCAAAACCGTTAGTAGCAAGGCAAGTATCGTTGCGGAGGCCAAGACAATGGTATTACATAATGTATTGATACCTGCCAACGAATTTTTAATAAGAACTTTAGCTTCATAACCGCTTAACGCTCCTAAAAGAAAGGTACCTAAGAGAATTACAAACATCGATATAATTCCCCCTGCAATGGCACGCTTTGTATATCTGCTTAATTTCATGGCTGTTGTCTAAATTTAAAATCATTAACGCCCCCCTCTCAGAAACGAATCCATCCATTTTTAGAAAATGTTCTAAACTATGTAGCATATCTATTAAGAATGCCAGGTCGTTGCCAAATAGCCTAAAAAATTGTGAATCGCTGTTAACTATTCCTCATAAGGTTTATCTATTCCGGCACTATCGTTTTCAATGAACTTCACATAATCGGAGGGGTTCTTGATCGGTAAAAAAACATTGCCTTTTATGACTATCGGATATGCTAGTACGGATGGTTTCTTTTCTAAAATCCGCAACCAGTCATGTTCGTCCAAATCTACTTTTTCATCTCCATATTCCTCAATAAAATCGGTGTGTTCTTGGTCTATAAGTTCCCCAATGGGAATATCGAGATTCGATGCGATTTCGGCCCATTGTGTACCCGTCACTTTAGTTTTTGAAACATCAATGGCCAATATACGCTGTTCAGAGGGTGTCACATAGGCATAAGTTTGTTTACCGATCGAATTTTCTGAACTGTAGTACAGTGTTATTTTATTTTTGTTCTTAGCTATTACTCCCATAATGATATTTTTAGTGATTTATAATTTTCCAATTGTATGCATTTAATATTATTCCTTCTTTTTGGCTTTTCCTGTTATGGTTGACAAAGTACCGTCTTGGACATTAATCCAGAGATAGTTGAAAAAAGATTTTGTCGGATCTCGTTCCACGTCTATAACACCATATCGAAACCCATCGGCCGCAGTTTTCGAGCCATCATTAATAAATAGTTTACCTATAGTGGTCAAGAATTTGTTGATTCCCAATCTGTCTTTCTTTAGTACGGAGAACTCAAAATTCTCATATTTCATTTTCATATCTCCTTTTGAAGAAATGGCATTACCGCTTACTGTAAAGTACAGCTCATTAACAGTACCCTTTGCCCTAGCCCTAAGGTTTGAGGTCAAAAAGTCATTGATACTTGCTGCTTTAAAATCTTTTACAACACCCGAAGCCCTAAAACGATCGTTCTTGCTTGGGTCTTCAAACGACCAATTTAACTTTAGCTGTGCTTCATTCATCAATTTTGCCTCCGCTTCGACAGATACATTTGCTCCATTGTTCGAAATATTTTTCAAAACAGCTTTTAGGTTTCCAAAAACTAGAGGTGCTGGTTGCGTCTCTTCGGTCACGCGCTCACTATATGACACACGACCATTTTCAATATTGATTTTAGACAAACTCAAATTAATGGGTAGCTCACGAAGCATTTGACTATATAATTTTTTCTTTTTGTAGTCATCGGGCACCAACTTATCCCTATAAATCTCAAGATTGGGAGCTTTGATAAGCCCTTGACCCATATTCAAGAAAAAAGTCTTTCTTTTGAAACCGAAATCAATATCCTCTATTTCAATCAGAGGAATTTTCAAGTCGATATGATCCCGTTCTGAACGTAGCTGTTTCGAGAGTTCTTTTTTACTTAGTTTTGCCACCAGACTCAAATTTTTCACGGTCGATTTATCCGGCTTCAGCTCTAAGTTAGTGACCTTTAAAATCTCATAGAGACCCAAATCAATAAACACATCATCAGTCGTCAGTTCGTATCGATCATACTGTAACGGTATCTTGTTTTTTATCAATTCAGGACTCGTTTTACCTCCGGTCATTAAAAAATTGATGGCCTTTACCGCTACTTTTATACTATCCTTTGTATCTTTTAGCAACAAGAGATTACCGTCTTCAACCACTATTTCGTCTACTTCAATAGTCTTTAAAAGTTGTACTATTCCTCTCGAAACCGTATCCTTTTGAGGTAATATCCGATCTAAAAAATAATGCACATTGGGCTCATACACTTTGATGGCATCGACGTGAATTGCATTTTTTACAAAAAAATTCCAATAACCAAAATCATCAATGGTTAATTGGTCGATTTGCACATTAGATTGCAGAAGGGAAGAATCACGTTCATAAAAATCAAGATTGATTTTTTCAAATTGAAGATTTCCCTTAAAAATATTTACCTGTACATTGTCGTAGGTCAATTCAATGTTCCGAGGTATTTTCCTTTTTAGAAAATTGGAAATCATATCTTCGGCCATTACCTGAGACACTGCAAATACCGACAAAATAATAGCACCCAATGCAATTAGGACTGTAACTGCTATATTTCTCTTTTTGTTTTTCGTCATGAAGATTTAAGGGTATGGTCCAAACCTGTATTTATTGTAACCAACAAGATGCGACATAAGAGAACGATTTTATGCCCCTTTCAACAATTTGTTTAACTGTAAAGACGAAATCGATTCAATGGTCCCAAGGTTTTCGTTATATTCCCGTGAAACAAATTGGCATATAATTTGAATATAATGCCATGTCTTTTGTTTCAAAAAGTAATAAAAAAATGAAGCTTCATTTGATTCTCCTTTTTACTATGACATTAATTTCATTGAATGCACAGCACAAAGCTCCCCAATCTATTAAAAATGAGGCGAGTATTGCTCTAGACTTTTATCCAGAATTAGAGAATACACCTATATCTTTTAAGTTTAAAAATAAAATCAATAAATCTACCATGCGGGCCCAGCCTAAATTTTGGAGTCTTTTCAGAACAAGAAAAAAAAGGGCCTATATTGTACTGATAAGCAAAAAATTCAAGATTTCGGGAAAAGAATTTTTGACCGAGAACGTACCGAAAGATATTCTGGTAGGATGGTTAGGCCATGAACTTGGTCATGTTATGGATTATAAAAACCGGAGTAGTTTAAATTTAATTTGGTTCGGAATAAAGTACACCTTTTCTGGAAGTTATATCAAGGAAGCTGAACGGGCTGCCGATTCCTTTGCAGTCGTTCATGGTATGGGACAGTATATTATGGATACCAAAAATTTCATTCTGAACCATGCCGACATCGATGTAAGTTATAAGCAAAGAATCAAAAGATACTATTTGTCACCTGAAGAGATTATGGTTCTTGTCAAAGAGCGTGAAGCCGATCTGGAAGCATCGGGAGTCCGAAAATGACCAGAGGTATTTTTGCGCTAAAATAAGATGCTTGCACTTTTAATTGCCCTCGGCGACAAAATCTTCCCACTCTTGAAATTTTTCTTCGCCCATTACACGTTCCATTTTTACCTGTCCGCCTTTCTTTTTATTCTTTCCGTTCCAATCAGAAAAAACTATTGGTGAGACCGTTGTAACTTTGACCCCTTTTAAGGCTTTAGACCGAGCGACCCGATAATTCTTATTGGCTTCCTTTAAAAAATCATCAAGCGCCTCCACAAGTTTTGAATTATCAACTGTATCCTCACTACCCAAATACCAACAATGATAAAATTCATCGTCAATTCGTTTGGCGCACAGGGTATATTCAGGAATTTTAATGCCAAACCTTTCTTCTAAATGTTGCACGGCGTCGTTCAATTTATTCACCGACAACTGCGAACCCACCGTATTTAAAAAGAACTTGGTACGCCCCGTAATTTTTATTTCAGCCTTTTTAAGGTCCGTAAATTCAATGGTATCACCAATTATATAACGCCAAGCTCCTGAAACCGTACTTATAAGTAACACATAATCTTGATCTAGTTCAACTTGTGACAAGTTCAAAGAAGGAGCATCATCGGTCAAAGAGCCGTCTTGATTAATATATTCTGGCTTAAAGGGAACAAATTCGAAATAAATTCCACCGTCCGTAACCAGCTGCATAGCATCGGTCTCAGGACGGGCCTGAAAAGCTATAAAACCTTCGGAAGCCAAATAAGTATCGATTACCGTTATCGGTTTTCCTAATAGGGAATTGAAACTCTTTTCATAAGGTCCAAAAGCTACCCCGCCAGAAGTATAGACTTGAAAATTTGGCCATATCTCATGAATGTTATTTAAGTTGTGATATGCTATCACTTTCTGTAGCATTAACTCCATCCAAGAAGGTATGCCACTTAATGCTCCAATATCCCAATTAGGCGCTTCTTCCGCGATTTTCTGAACACGTTCGTCCCAATCATCGATTTCGGCAATTTCTTCCCCTGGTTTGTAGTATCCTCTGAACCAAGTGGGTATATTACTTGCACTTATACCACTGATTTCACCTTCTTCATGACCGTCTACCTCGTTCAGGTCGGTTGAACTACCCAACATCAAAATTCCCTTTTCAAAAAAATCGGCTGGAAGGTCAAAGTTGCTCAACGCATAAACCTGTTCCAAACCTGCTTGACGAATTGACTGCACCATCTCATCCGTGACCGGAATTCGTTTGCTTGTTTTGCCTGTAGTACCTGAACTCAATGCGAAATAATCAGGGGTTCCAGGCCAAGTCACATCGGTTTCACCATCATGCAGCCGCTGCCACCAAGCTTCATTTATTTTGTTGTAGTCGAAATAAGGTATTCTTCTGGCAAATTCCTCAAAAGAATTCTCCGTAGTTAGTAGGGTTTCAAAGTCATAATGTTTCCCGAAAGTAGTATTCTTTGCAGTTTCCAGAAGATGCCGTAACACTGATTGCTGCTCTTCTATCGGATTTCTTTCCCCGGAAAGCTTATCCCTTACCTCAATAAATCCCTTAATTAAACTACCGATTATAGGCATACCTGTTTTTTGGTAAAAATAATATTATCGAACCATGGAATTGCGCTTCAAAAAAAAGGAAATTAACCCGAACCAATAAACCAAGCCTATACTGAAAAGGACGACAAACAAAACGGCCGGACATTTATGGTGCGACTAAACCTTATTAAGATAAAAGTGAAGAATATATCCAACACAAATCGGCATCAAAAAGCGTACACCATAAAAACTATCATTCCGTAACCGTTTCTTGAAACAAAGCGATGGGATAGGGCACCTGTTCCCCGGTTTCTTTAAACGCAGGCATTTGTGCTTCTACCTCGACCAAGTAATCGGTAAGTACACCAGCCAACTCCTTTGCTTTTTCTTGATTGTCTTCCATTAAATTTGTGGTTTCCCCAATATCTTCCCGAATATTAAAAAGCTCCATACGGCCATCAACATGATAATAGATAAACTTCCAATCGCCCAGACGCACTGTACTACTTGCTCCAATTCCCGGGCCCGAAGGGCCCCATTCGTTGGGATAGTGCCAGAACAAAGGTCTTTCTTCGTTTCGTAACTCGCTTCTCAAAAGGTGCATAAAACTCTTACCATCTATTACCTGAGCGGTTTCCACACTATCTATTTCGGCCATTGCAAGTATGGTCGGATAAAAATCTTCAATAATCAACTGTGCGTCAGTCGTTGAATTCACAGGTACTTTTCCTGGCCATTTGACCAACATGGGTTCACGAATACCTCCTTCATGGGCAGAACCTTTACCACTAGACAACGGTTTATTGTGGGTATTGGGCTCACCACCTCTACCATGCACACTCAACCCTCCATTATCGGACATAAAAAGGATTATGGTGTTCTCTGCAATTTTTTTCTCTTCAAGATAGTCCATAATATCTCCCAAACTTTTGTCCATTCCTTCAAGCATCGAGGCATATTTCGCTTCGGTAGAATCTAGGCCTTGTTCAAAATATTTCTGCACGAAACGATCATCTCCCATAATAGGGGTATGTACGGCATAATGTGCCATGTATAGGAAAAAGGGCTGTTGAGCGGTTACGGCAGAATCTACAGCCGCCAAAGCTTCCCGTGTTATTGCCTCTGTCAAAAAGATATCTTCGCCATGGTATTTCTCAAGTCCCGGAACGGCCCAGTCTTCTTTCCCTTCTTTGCCATTTCCAAAATTTTCAGTTCCCAAATAGCTCTCGGGTGCACCAGCGGCATGACCTGCAATATTCACATCGAATCCCAATTTTAAAGGGTCCGCCCCTAAGGTACCTATCGCTCCCAAATGTGCCTTTCCCGAGTGTATGGTGAAATATCCTTCATTTTGAAGTACTTGCGGCAGAGGTGTAGCATGTACTGCTTTTTCATCTCCACTAACCGGACTAATTCCATTTACGTTCCATTCTGGAAAACGCAATATTTCATGGTTGGTCTCCATAGGTTGCAACGAATCTTTCTTGAGTGTCCAATTGGTTACCCGATGTCTCGCGGCATTCATGCCTGTCATCAAACTTATTCGGGTAGGTGAGCAGACAGCGGTCGCATACGCCTGTGTAAATTTCATACCTTCCAGTGCCATACGTTCCATGTTCGGGGTATGGTAGCGGTCATTGAAAGGCGTTCTCTCATTCCAAAAGGGAACCGAAGTATCTTGCCAGCCCATATCATCGACTAGAAATAAGACAATATTAGGCGGTGGCTCCACTATTTCATCCGATTCACAGGCCGTGAAAAGAATCAAGCTGATTAGCATTATCAAAAAGAAGTATTTGTTCATTTAGCTATTCTTGATTCCAATTTAACACTTAAAACGTATAAATAAGACTCGGTATTTCATTCAATTACTTTCGATTACCGCCCCATCTTCTCTGTAAAGATCGGCTTTACCATCCAAAAGTACGGCAAGAACGGTCATATTTTCATCTAAAACATGTTCTGGCACATCGATGTAGACAATGCCCGGGTAATGGCTCCAATACACTTTACCCACTACTTTATGTTCCAATTTAGAGCCCTGGCCGACCACCCAAATTCGGTTGATCTTATTCTTCAACCCTCGAATTACAACTTCTCCTCCGGCATTCCCTTTTACAAACAAATAAAGCATGGTCTTGTCTTTTGACAAGGTCGTAGGCCCATAAAAATGCTCTTTAGGGATGCCCGCTTCCGTACCATAAATGGCCTCTTTGTGCTTATTCGTCCACCGCCCCAATCCTTTCAATATTTCTTCTTGTTCTTCCGGAATGGTACCATCGGCCTTTGGGCCGATATCCAACAAAAGGTTTCCTCCATTGCCAATGACATCCGCAAAAATACCAATTACTTGATCTGTGGTCTTGTAGGTATGATCGTTCTTTTGAAAACCCCAAGAGTCGTTCATGGTCATACACAATTCCCAATACGGGTTTTTTGGGCGCGTAATGGGCATACCCTGCTCGGGTGTCGCATAATCCCCTTCATCCTTCAAGCGAGAGTTGAGAATAGTATTCGGGTTTTTGTCATGTAACATTTGGCGTACCTTGGGTGCTTGCCACTCTTCGGAACTATGCTCCCAATCGCCATCGAACCAATAAAGGTCAGGATTATAATTGTCTGCTAGCTCTTTTAATTGCCCTTGATAGTAGTTGAGATACTTTTGCCAGCGTTTTGGAGCTTCAGAAATCGTATATCGAACGGAATCGCGTGTAAAATGTGTATAGTCGTTGTACGACCAATCAGGTAATGAAAAGTAGATTCCCACTTTTAGTCCGTTTTCACGCAAGGCCTTTACAAAAGGTGTAAGCAAATCTTTTTTGGCAACAGAACCTTTGACGGCATTCAAATTACCAAATTTGGTATTCCAAAGCGCAAAACCATCGTGATGTTTCGCAGTAATTACCGAATACTTCGCACCACTATTTTTGATTAATTGGGCCCATGCCGCGGGATTGTATTTTTTTGCTGTAAAACCCTTGGTCTGATCTAAGTAATCTTTATGGGAAATATAACCGTTATAAAACGACCAAGATTCATCGATACCGTCTACCGAATACAAACCCCAATGGATAAATATGCCCAATTTAGCATCTTTGAACCATTCCATCTTTTGATTTTCCTTTTGGGATTCATCTTCACTTTGTGCCTTGACATTCAAAAACACAATTAGAAAAAAAGGAAGGAGTAATTTCTTCATAAATTAAATTAATGATACTCGACGACTACTTATTGATTCGCTTCCAACGCCCAATCATCGGTTCGAAATGCTGAAGCTGGAAGTCCTTCTTTATTAAATAAATTAGGCAGGGCGGTATTTGAAAATGCAAATCTTACGGCCAATGGCTCTTTTACTTCGGAGGAAGAAACCACTACTGAGTTACCGACGATTTTTGCTTTTGCCGGATAGAATTTTTTATCGTCCCCTGCCACATAAAACTCGGTCAGTTCTTTTCCTTTGGCTATCAGACCCGAATTCGCATGATCAAAATTAAGTATTACTTTTCTTTTTTTGACCTCCATTGATTTATAAATAGGCCCTGAATATTCCAAACCGCTCTTACCATAGGTATTGGCGAGGGCCCATAGTGCCAAACGCTTGCCTACATCTTGTTTATTGATAGGATGAATATTCTCTAAATTGCCAATATCATTGGTCACGGCCATCCCCGTATTGGGCACATTAAGCATTGTCTGCAATTGGGCATCGCGCACGACAGCGGCATCCCAACTGTTATTGGGGTCATATTTATAAGGCGCTATTTGAACAAAATAAAACGGAAGCTCTTTCTGCCAATCATCCCGCCATGATGTTATCAATAGCGGGAATGATTTATAATAGGAAAAAGGGTTGGCCCTGTTCGACTCCCCTTGATACCAGATGCATCCGGCTATCTCAAAATTAATTAGTGGATGGATCATGGCATTGTAGGCCAAACCAGGGTCATTGGGCCACCACGCCGTTGGCTTTACTTTTTTGGCTGCCGTTTTTAAATAATCATCTTCGTTTATCAATTCATCCTTGATCCAGACTTCGACCGGCGTACCTCCCCAACTCGAATGAATCAAACCCACTGGGATTTTGAGATCTTGATGAAGCTCTCTACCAAAGAAATAAGCTACAGAACTAAAATGCTGCATAGTTTCGGGTGAACATTCCACCCAACTGCCCGGCGTATCATCTTGCGGATGTGAGGATATATGCCTTTCAACGTGAAAGAATCGGATGCTAGGGTAGTTGGCATTTTTGATTTCTTCCTTTGCGTTTAAAAGTGCCGCATTAGGACTCCATTGCATATTCGACTGACCCGATCCAAGCCACACTTCCCCTATCAAAACATTTTCGATGACAATTTTTTCATGACCATCAACAGTAACAGTATAGGGCCCTCCAGCTTCGGGCGTAGGCAATTTCAATGCCCATTTACCCTGATAGGCTTTAATTTCAATGGGGGTATTGTTCCATGAACCGGTAACGGTAATGGTTTCATCGGAAGCAGTTGTCCAGCCCCAAATAGTGACATCCGTTTTTTGTTGTAACACCATGTTATCCGATAAAACGGAAGGCATCCATAATTTACCAAAACTTACGTTGGCCATTAAAACACATAGTACAATCAGTATTTTTTTCATGTATTTCTTTTTAATTTTTCTCTAGTTGTTCTTTAATATATTTTGCCCAGACATCATACCCTTTGGCTTTTAGGTGGATGCCATCCTCAGAATAATATAGCGGATTTAAAATTCCTTTTTTCGTTATAAAATGCGATAATACATTATGGTATGACACCTTTGACCTTTCGCCTAGCGATTTTATTCGTTTGTGTATCTCATTGTATTTTACCCGTTGTTCGGAAGCTGGGTCAACACCTGTTGGCAAAGGCCCAAATAGTATAATTCTTGTATTTGAAGGAAACCTCTTTGCAATGACATCTACAATTTTCTGAATACCTTCAGCGATTTCAGCAGCACTGTCATTATCAGAAAAATTATTCACTCCAATGGTCAAGACCACGGTATGCGGGTTTACCGATTCATATTCCCCATTTTGTATTCGAAAAAGCAGCTGTTGGGTTCTGTCCCCTGAAATTCCCGCATTAATCCATTCCAACCCTTGAAAGAATTTTTCGCTCGCATTTTTACCCGGGCTTGAGGTGATATTTGGTCTGTTCCCGAAACCTTGGGTAATCGAGTTTCCGATCAATAGTAAGTCTATATTTTCTACGGAACTACAAATGGAATCAATATCATTGGCTTGTGTCCACCAATCTGTTTCTTCTGGCCAGCCCGCCCCTGAGCGATATTCCCCCGACGGTGCAGGAATGATTGCGAAATTCAACTTTTCATTTGTGGCGTTCAGAATAAAATTAACGATAGGTGTGGGATTTTTCAAACTGTGTGGATGGTGACCATTGTCAGGTTTGGAGATGATTTTTATGTTCCCCCCATTTCGTTGAATTGCTTGCGCGAATGGTGTTGTATTTTCCGAAATAGGAACCACCTTGTCCGTTTCACCCACCACGTGCAACATCGGAAAACCTCCCTTAGCTATTTCCTTGGTTTTATGAATCGGGTTCCCTTTAAAATCATCAACTTCAGCTTCGCTTTTAATTTCATACACCGCTTTAAAACGTTCCCAATCAGGCGCACTTCCATTTCCATTTATTTTCCCGCCCGGCCAACTTGTTCCGTCAAGTACAGGGGCGTCTGCATAAATACATGCCACTTTTTCAGGATTTTCTACCGCCCAATTGTAAATTATAAGTCCGCCACGGCTCATACCTTCCAAAGCGACTTTTTTTGATAGCCCAGCTTGTGTCATCAGTTTATAAAAGTCGTTCCATCGCTGAACTGCTTCGTTTCCTCCATACAAATCGGAAACATCACAATACGCTATATGAAAACCCCTTTCGAGTAAAGCGGCATCGGTCTGGGGTTCATGCCCCCAAAAGCGAGCCCGCAATACCCATGGGTGATTTGGAGCTGGTTTTTTTGGCACCGCAATTTTGCATTTAATTTGGTTCATTTCAAAATCGAACAATTCGAAACCTTGAAAATTGCCACTTTCATAAGGGCTGACCCCTGCGTTAGAAAAAAAGGCAAAGGTGTCGTCGGCTTTTTGAATTACCGTTTCATAAAGCCTTTTCGCTATAATCGTAGCACCTAAGGAAGATGGATGTACCCTATCGGGAAGCAACCCTGGGCGGTCGATAAACAATTGGTACAAATCTACAACCTCACTTTTGGTATTGTAGGCTACATTCTGTGTCATAGGAAGAATTCTATCTTTAATGACCGGACCCCATATTTTGGTCGAATCTTGTTTTGCCGGATCGGTATTGAATGAAGGCACAGGAAGTAACAAAATGATTCGTGCCGCAAGATTTCGGCTTTTAAAGCTCATGATTAAATCGACGTAGTTTTCTTCGAACCGATCTAGGTGAACTCGATTTTGAATTTTACTATCGTTGGTTCCCAACTTGATAAAAACGATATCGGGATCAAAATCAAGCGCTTCTTTGTACGCATCGGTATCCCAATAAGGCCGGTCTCCTTCTTTTAGTAAAGTCGTTCCGCTGACGCCAAAGTTTCCTACTTCATATCCATCACCCAACATGGACTGTAATTGGGCAGGAAAGGCATTATGTTCGCGATTCTCCACTCTCGCGCCATATGTTATGCTATTGCCAATGCAGGCGATTTTTATAGGTTCTTGTTGTTCAGAAGATGCTTTTCCATTCTGGGGATAAAGCATCAAAACAAAGAGAACAGGTATCAATAAACCCTTAAAATACTTCATAAAACGCTTATTTTGTCATGAATTCCCAATTCACTTTTTTATTATACCCGAAAGGTTTTCCTTTTTCGGGTTTTGAAATCGTCCCCTTTAGGCTTCCTTTTTTATCCTTTTTTACGATGATATCAACCTTCGAATACGCTCCCTTTTCAAAATCGAAACTCACGCCATCATCATCATAAAGAACAAAAGAACCTTCCGACTCCCCATAATGCCTAAGAATCAAATCTACTTTTTCATCCGGCCTGGGCGCTTGTCTTTGTACGGGTCGCATGGGAATAATACCACCATCTTTGACAAACAAAGGAATTTTCTCCAACCCCGGTGTCACCGATATGATTTCATTTTCACCCACATAGGTTCCATCGTAAAAGTCGTACCATTTTCCAGCAGGCAAAATCACCTTTCGTTCATTTTCACCGGCAAACATAGGTGCTACCAATATATTATCACCCATCATATACTGATCCTTTATTTCGCTCTTTACCGCCACCTTATAGGGATTATCGGTAGAATCCAATGCCCCTTCGGTAACCGTGGCATCAAAAGAAAAACCATCGACCAAATTCATGGCTCGAAACGGTGGCAAACCTTCAAAACGGTATTGTGAAAAAGTGCTATAAATGTATGGCAACAATTGCATGCGCAGATTGGCCACATCGCGTACGGCGGTTTCTACCTCGGGAAATGTCCAAGGTTTTGTACCATCTGCCCATGCATTCAGCATCGCCATCGGTGAAAAGCAGACGGATTGCATTCGCCTCAACCACTCTTCTGCTGTTTTTGAAGCCCGTACCTCAGGCGTCCATAAAACCCCGATAAAGCTGCTATTGATAAGCGCTGTGATAAAATCTTTGTGACTGTAATAATCGTTATAGATAACATAAGGCATGCTACTAGCCCCAGCATTTGAAGCTCTTACCAAACCATACGTTCTTTGGTTTTTCTCCCTAAACCACTTTGCGGTCATGTCTTGAATCAAAAGACCATAAACCTGCCGCATTTGCTCACCGCTATACCCAGAGGGGAACTTGGCAACATCGGGCCAGACCCAAAAATCATAACCGTCTACCTCATCGATTTTGTAACCACTGACACCGATATTCAAATGATTCTCCAAGAAATGTGTTTTGAGTATCTTTCGAGCTTCGGGAAGCATAAGGTCTGGTACAATACCGTTCCAAACCGTGTGCGACCCCGATAATGGTTTTATTTTGGGATATAAAGATCCAACCGGGGAAATATAGGGGTTCAGCCACAGATTGGTACGTATCCCCATGGCCATCAAATCACTATTGAATTTTTCTGGTTGCGGAAAACGGGTCGTATCCCATTCAAAAGTACAGGGGTAAGACATACTGTGCCACCCCGGTTCGACACCTATAAAGTCTAATGGAAAGTCATGTAATTCAAATTCTTCGGCTTCCTTTATAATATCGTCTTGACTATATAAAGTAGGCACTCTTTGTGTAAAGCCCAAGCCCCATTTTGGTGGTATATATCCACCTCCATTGTACAAATTATAACGTTGTACCGCCTCCATGGGCGAGTTTCCGCCATAAACATAAATATCGGTACCTGTGGTCGGAACCAAGATTTCCACGGCATCGGAATAGGGTCTTGAATTCCAATTTTTATCGGTATTACGATCTCTCACAATTGGTTTATCCTTTGCATCGACCCTTACGCCCGTACCCGCATAAACCGTAACGTATCGTGCGGCATCTATCAAAACACCATACCCTTTTGATGAAACATAGAATGGTACCGGGGCATGTGTTCGCCCATCATCCTTACCACCGTAATGGTCTACATGCAATTGCATGATGCGCCCCCTTTGATGCACCGTTTTAAAATTAAGCCCCAATCCGAATAGTTGTTCTTCCCGGGATAACGGAAAACGCAGATAGGTTTTTCCATCAATTACTTCCGCCTTTATATCAGATTTCAAAAGAGGAAAATCGGCTTTAGGTAATCGCTGCAATGCCTCCTTTTTGGGTTGAATATCGGCAGCTTTTAACAAACTAATGTCTTCGGGCTCCCCTACACTTGCTTTCCATATTCCGTTTTCTATTTCGTTCCAACGTACATCCTGACAGATAGCTTCGCCGGATAAAAAGAAATTAAGGGCAAAAACAACAGCAAAACGGCCAATAAAATTCATTATTTAGATTTAAAAGTGTTACTTATTTTGCTTCAAAAACGGTCAATTGCTTCCAAGGTTTATTATCGAAATTGGAATCGTTCGGTTGTTTACCTCCACTTGTACTACGTCCGTTTTCGACGTATTCTTTCAACTCCTGTTTCAAAGCATCGACCACATCGGCATGTTGATCGGCAATATTATGTTCCTCCGCCGGATCTTTCAAAAGGTCGTACAATTGATAGGGAGGCAGCTCTTGAATACCTTCTGCATTAGGCTTGGGGTCGCTCCATCCTCCTGAACCCGGGCATAACACCAACTTATAATTCCCTTTTCGAATGGCAAAACTACCATTGATCGAACTATGTATTGTAGCTTCCCGTTGAAATTCGGCAGATTCAGGGTCCGTAAATAATGGAAGCATTGAAAAACTATCTTCGCCTTCATTATCCTTTAGCGAAGTACTCACAATATCGGCGCAGGTGGCCATTAAATCAGTGGTACAAATCGTTTTTTCGGATACCGATCCAGCTTTGATGTAGGCCGGCCATTTTACAATAAAAGGAACCCGATGGCCTCCCTCAAAAATATCGGCTTTATGACCTCTATAAATTGCACTGGGGTCATGCCCTTTTTCGCCCAATACTTTAAAATCGGCCTGTGGCGAGCAGCCGTTATCACTGGTAAATATCACAATAGTATTCTCGGCAACGCCCGCCTTCTCCAAAGTTTGCGTTAATTGCCCCATAAAAGCATCGATTTGCATGACAAAATCTGCATAAGGATTCAATCCACTTTTATCTAACCATTCTTCCGTAGGTAAAATGGGTGTGTGGGGAGATGGTAACGCCAAATACAGAAAAAACGGGTCTTCATTTTTTGCTTGTTCGCTGATGTATGCAAAAGATTTACGGAAAAAATTCGGGGTAACATCATCATGCTGAAAATCAGCCCCTGTCGGACCCTCACGCCACCAGGTATACTTTCCTTTGTCAACGGTAATCGTATCAGGCACCGACGTAGGCATGCCGTTCTCGACATAAACGTATGGTGCCATATCTAAAGAACCTGAATGTCCATAGGCATAATCAAAACCTAAATCAGTGGGGCTATTCTTCACGGGTTTGGAGAAATCAATGTTCTTGTAATCATTAGGGCTCCAACCCTCGCCCCCCACACTATCGCCTTCCTTTAAAGCCCAATCCCAACCCAAATGCCATTTTCCAATAAACCCGGTGTGATAGCCCTTTTGTCTTAGCAGCGAGGCCACGGTTGTTCGCGAATTGGGAATCAATGCCTTTGAAACCCCCGTAAGCACTCCGTTTTTTAATGGACTACGCCAATTATAGCGCCCAGTTATGATTCCGTACCTCGTAGGGGTACAGACTGAGGAAGAGGTGTGTGCGTCAACAAACTTCATGCCTTCGGCCGCCAACAAATCTATATTCGGAGTCTTAATTTTTCCCTTTGGGTTGAACGCATGAATATCGCCATACCCCAAATCATCGGCCAATACGTAAATAATATTGGGCAACTTTTCTTCCACGACAGCTTCCTTTTTCTCGTTCGAACAGTCTCCCAAAATCAGCAGCAGACAATAAATAGATAATAAAAAAAGACTGTTTTTCCCCATACCCTTCAAATCGAATTCCTTTTCATTTTTCTCCTTCTTCATCTTATTTTGTTTTTAAAGTGATGCTATATGGTTTTTGGTTTCTAAAAACCTGTACATTTATTTTACCTGTCCAGTTATGGCTTTGGAAAGATTTCATTAAATCGGCCACAGTATCGACTGCATCGCCTTCACTTTCGATGATCACATCGCCGACCTGAATCCCTGATTTTTCAAGGATACTATTTTCACCCAACGCCATTACAATAACTCCCGCTGTCTTACTCAAGCCAGAAGCCGAACGTTCTGCCATAGTCGTCAGGTTCTTGATTTTGGCGCCCAACCAATCATGTACCGCATCTTTATTATCGGAACCTCCGAAGAACAGTGATGGGATGGTCGGGGTTTTCGCCAAGTCCTTTAATCGTGGATTTTTAACTCCAAATTCATCCATAGGGAAATTTTTAAAGCCTATTTCAAATGCAGGCGAACCTTCTTTGACCGTATAATCGCCTATAGAAGCATTTACAAACAAGGGGTTTCCTGCAATACTATGTGTATCTACCCCTTTATTTTGGGCATTCTCAAGTGCAATTTCATCAGGAAAAAGATTTTGATCTACTTCCTGTCCCCATTCTTGTAATCGTATGTCTTTATGTTCAGCGAGTACAATGTTATGTCTAAAAATATCACCGCTGTTTTTGAACCAAACATGAGGATGAAAGCCATTATTGATCATGATATTATTTTCCACAGTACGATAAAACCCCTCCCGAAGTTTTAGTCCGCCGTTCAAACATACATTGTTATAAATATGATAATTGGACGATCCGTCGTCAAGATCGATATCCCAACCATGATCACATCGAAACCTATTGTTTCTGATAATGGTCGTTTTAATGGCGTCCCATTTTGGCATTTCGGGGTTTTGTGCCACTATTTCATTCAAAGTTTTTCTATCCGGATGCCAAAAGCGATCTCGCCCCCAAGAGTTAAAAGCACCGTGGTCACCAGATTCTAGAACAGTATTGAACACATCGTTGTATTCGAGAATATGTCCACCCCAGGTACCATCACCAATATTGATACCCGCTCGTGGAACATCGTAAATGCTATTATTGCTCACGGTAATATCCATCGCCATAGCGATTTCAACACCAGCCGTTTGCTTTTCCAATCGCCCCGTACGATGAATCAAATTATTATCGACTATCGATTTTGCCGGATACGTATTGTTCTTGGGACCTTTGAGCGTATCGATTTCTGCTAGCGGAACAAATTCACCATACTGAAAAGATGGGGAACGAACCGCATCGGGACTACCAACAAAACAGATTCCCGAACCCGCACAGTCATGTATATGATTGTTAGTGATTTGAACATTTCTATTGTAATTACTCACAAAGATGGCATTGCCCCCGAGGTTTACAAACTCACAATGCGTCACCGAAACGTTTTCAGTACCTTCTAAAAAAACGGCGCCGCCCCTATAGATAGTCCAATCACTACGTAAAAGCGGCTCATATTTTTCGAATATTGTTCGCTTGGTATGCTCAAAACGAATTCCTTCTACAGATACTCCATTTACAGGGATCTCTTCCGTTCCAATAATGTTCAATAAATGTTTTTTCCGAACAGTTTCAATGAATACCTTATTTAAGTCGATGTCGGGCAAAGGCCAATAATATAGTTTTCCTTCTGTGCTTAAAAACCATTCACCCGGGCTATCCAATTCTTCGAATACGTTCTCTACCATACGATAGGTTTCATGCATTTTTGAGGGTCGGTTGTTCTGAGTACCACCATGTAAAATCAATTCCCCGTTTTCGTCGACCCCGGACACCTTGTAATGAAAACCACCCCATTCACCCCTATGCATGGCGTGAACAAAAGCTCCTTCAGGGTGCTTCCATGTCTTCACTCTTTCAGGTGCAATAGCATCTGCTGCATGGCCCTGCCAATGCCCCCCATTCTCGTCATAATTTGGATATCGCGCCAAAATTTGAGGTTTTCCTTCCATAAAAAGCTGGTCAAAACTTACGCCTTTATCCAATTGAGCGACCCAGATATTATCATCGTACTTCTCCCATGAAGCACTCAATTTTTCTGAGCCACTAATCACGGTTTTCTCGGCACCTGCCCCTTTTATTTTTAAGACCCCCAGTTTTGGTGAAATTGTAATGGGCGCCCTCAACCTGTGCTTACCGGGTAGTAAATGAACGGTCAAGTCATCGTTGAAACCCTTTTCACGTAACAAAATCACTTGGTCAAGCCCTTCTTCAATAGAACTGTAAACAGGTCCATTTTCAGGCTCACTGAATACTTCAGAATCCGACGCTTTTATATAAATATCATTTGTTGCTTGCGAACAACCAACAAATAATAAGACCAAAAGGCCAATTACATAATTCAAATTTCTCATTGACTTACAATGTAGGTTCTTATTCTTCGAAAAAGTCCAATTCAGCAATAGCCGCCGTATCGCCTCCACCGGCAATTACCTTAGCTTCTATTCTAACATATCGTGTCATTACAGTATTTTTAAAATTGTGGGTACGTGCCGTGGGATCATTGATAAGGTTGCCGAATTCAAAAGTTTCCACGGTTCTCCATGATTTACCATTCGTACTTGTTTGTATGACTCCTTTCTCTATCATTCCACTTGCACTCTCGGTTTGTGGGGTGTAAGCAAAACCTTTAAGGACATGTTCTTCACCCAAATCCAAGGCAATGAAATGTGGCTTGCTATTTGCTGCTGAAGACCAATAGGTGTCGGTATTGGCATCGATGGCAAACCCGGCTTCCGATTTTTCCGCAGTACTGTCCGTTGCCAATACTTTCCATCCTTTTTTTACAATACCAAAAGTTGTGGAAGCAACACTGCCCAATTCATCTCCATGCGTTGCAATTGCCTTAACTTCTCCTGAATTGATTCTAAATGGCACCTCAAAAAGCATGGAGTTTTCATTAGGTTCACTACCATCGGTGGTGTATCGTACCTCAAAACCTCCATTTAGGTTTTTCGAAATATTAGCGGCATCCGGTTTCCAAGAATGCCATGCGAATGATTCCTTTTTAGGCTGAATAGTTACTTCGCCATCAACATTTCGCATAATCGATAACTGTGGCGGTCTACTCTTGTAATAATGTGCGGCCACATTTGATAGTGCCGGTGCCATTCGCGATTGTAATACCCGAATTCTTATTTTTGTTGTTGTTACTTCTGGAAAGCGAAGTATTCTTTTGTAACCAATATTAGTGGCTTTCGCAATTTCTTTCCAAGTGTTATCTAGCCAGGCATCAATGGCATGTTCCTCGACACGTTCACTATGTGTGGGAATGGCCTCTTGCAAAACCAATCGATTTAGCGTGATGGCTTCTGAAGTCGTTATTGTTATTTCTTTGGATGCACCATCTAGCAGTTCATAGCTAAGTACATCATCATCTAAAATAGTTGACGGTCCTTTAGCTCCCTCCAGCAAATTCTTTCCATAAGTTGCATCAATGCGTTCACCGACTTCCTTAAGTACCTCAACATCCCTTGGAGAAAATTTCCCTTCCCGGTTCGGAGGAATATTTAGGAGAAATGTAGAATTGCCACCGACCGATCTTTCGTAAATATCAAAAACATCGTCAGTGCTGCGTACGGTCTGAAACACATCGTCCCTATAAAACCATCCTTCACGAATGGAAGTATTCGTTTCCGCCGGCTGGTAATGCAAAAATTTACCCTCATAGAGTTGCTCACGCTGCCCTAGGGAAGGATCAGTCAAATCGGCGAATCGATTTAATTTCGCCGGATCATCCATATACGGAATAATATTCCATTCCGTATCTCTCGTGCGACCAGCTTCATTACCGCACCATCGAATATCTTGTTTACCAAAAACCACGGCTTTTGGCGCTAGTTTATTAATCAGTTCTTTCCAAGCCAAATAATTATAGGTCTGCCCCCCTTTACGCTTCGGATGGGCGCCATCGAACCAAACTTCGTGAACAGGGCCATACTCGGTCAATAATTCAAAAAGTTGATTTAAAAAATACTCGTTGTAATCATCTACCTTAAAGGTAAAAGTCGTCTTGTTTTCAAAAGGTCTACCCTCGACCGGGCGGGGTATGGTTCGCTCGGTATATTCACTAAGGTTTCCGTAAAGCCCCTCAGGATTTTCAATTTGATATAAATCGGCAGGGGAAAGGTAAATGCCTAATTTCAATCCGTATTTTTTGCAAGAATCCGACAATTCCCTTAAAATATCGCCTTTGCCATCTTTAAAGGGCGTAGACATAACACCATGCTCGGTGTAACGGCTTTGCCAGAGCACAAAACCATCGTGATGCTTGACGGTCAGTATTACTTTTTTCATCCCTGCTTCTTTCATGGCCTGGCACCATTGATCCGTATCAAGATTTTGAAGGTTGAAAATTGCCGGGTCTTCCATACCGTTGCCCCACTCCATACGGGTAAACGTATTTGGGCCAAAATGGATAAAAGCAATAAACTCGTCTTTTAATGCCTCATATTGATTCGGAGTCGGTACCACGTGGGCAGCCTTAACAATTATCGAGTCTTTTGTATCGCTTTCGTTTATGTCTATGGTACTTGCCGTGGCCATGGTCAGCCCTGTTTGTTTCTCTTTACAGGCCATAATCACTACAAACAATACGACAACTAAAATTCTTCTACTCATATTTTCATTTTCAAATTAAATCCTGATTTTTCCTCTTTGTCCCAAAGCTTTGTTTGGAAGACATCATCTTACAGACTCAAATCAGTACTGCATAAAAGTCCAATGTAACATAACTAAGATGCAACAAAAATTATCACACCTCTTCCTGCCATATTTTCCCATCGGGAAAGCTATAATCCTTCAAAGAGTCAGGCTTCATAGTTATACTATACCCAGGCATTTTCGGCGGCATATAAGCACCATTTTTTATCACTACGGGGTCAAAAAAATGTTCGTGCAAATGATCTACATACTCTATAATTCGATTCTCCAATGAACCACTAATGGCAATATAATCAATCATAGAAAGGTGCTGTACATACTCACAGAGTCCGACACCACCGGCATGCGGACAAACAGGAATATTAAATTTGGCCGCCATCAACAGAATGGCCAAGATTTCATTCACACCCCCTACCCTACAACTATCGATTTGACATATTCCAATGGCATTGGCTTGCATGAGCTGTTTAAAAACTACTCGATTCTGACAATGCTCTCCCGTCGCCACTTTTATAGGCGCTATGGCCCTAGCTATGGTCGCATGGCCCAATATGTCATCAGGACTCGTAGGTTCTTCTATCCAATAAGGATCGAACTTTTTAAGTTGTTCCATATTGGCAATGGCCTCATCAACATCCCATTTTTGATTTGCATCCATCATCAACCGCAAATCAGGTCCAATTTCTTCACGAATAATTGCAGCACGCCGCATATCGTCTTTCAAATCGGAACCTACTTTTATTTTCATATGATCAAAGCCCGCCTCTTTGGCTTCACAACAAAGGCGTCGCATCTTATCATCGGAATATCCCAACCATCCGGCAGAAGTAGTGTAGGCCGGATAACCGTCTTCCTTCAATTTATCAATACGTTCTTGTTTTGAATCTGCCTTTTCCTTCAGCATTGCCAAGGCCTCAGCAGGTGTAATGGCATCTGTGATATAGGTAAAATCAATACAAGAAACCAATTCTTCGGGAGTCATATCGGCCAGCAATTTCCATAAGGGTTTTTTCTCGACTTTCGCATAAAGATCCCAAACTGCATTCACGATGGCCCCCGTTGCTAAATGAATAACTCCTTTTTCAGGCCCCAACCAACGCAATTGACTGTCTCCCGTAATCATTTTCCAGAAATCACCCATATTGGAAGTAAAACTTTCCAATGTTTTCCCAATCAATAGCGGAGACAACGACTGGATGGCTGCCACACATAATTCATTACCCCTACCAATGGTAAATGTCAAACCATGCCCTTCATAGTCCGAATGGTCCGTTTTCAAGATCACATAGGCCGCGGAATAGTCGGGATCGGGATTCATGGCATCCGATCCGTCTAATGACCTACTGGTCGGGAAGCGAACATCTTTCACCACCACTTCAGAAATTTTTATGGTATCTCTCATTGATTAAAGTATTTTCACAAATCTAGTCGTTGTCGCTCCATTTTTCTACTTAAAAAAATGCTTTGACCAATACTTTTTTTGCTCTCATTACTATTATATTTCCATCATTGTGCATGGAGTCGAATATATTCCGTGGGCGACATATGCATGATCGATTTGAACTGTCTATTAAAATTTGAAATATTGTTAAACCCAGATTCATAGCAAACCAAAGAAACGTTACTTTTTTGTTCCATTAATAATTTACAAGCATACCCCACCCTAATCTCGTTGAGATATTTTGTAAAAGTCTTACGATGAACCCGCTTAAAGAACCTGCTAAATGCCGAAGCATTCATATGGGCTACTCCAGCGACATCTTTTGAGTGAATTGGATTCTTAAAATTTTTGAATATGTAAGCATAAATTACATCCAAATTTTTACCATCGGTACGATTAAAGGTGTTTACATAACCTGTACTAGCCAACAACCTAAAGTTCTTATGCTTGGCCAAGAGAAACAAAGTATTGAGGAACTGCATCGTTTTCTCAAAACCTTCCACATTAGCAAGGTCTTCAATGCTTCTAATCAAGTCGGGGTCAACATCTATAAACTTAATACCTTGTCGGGCCCGCTCGATAAGCTTCGAAATCGACTGCATTTCTGGGGTATCAAAAAATTGCCCTCCTAAGAAATCACGTCTAAAGTGAATTCCCAAGGCTTCTGCTATTAAGTGCGAATCTGGATCGAAATAGATTTCATCATTAAGCCACATATGTGGCAGATGGGCCCCTATCAATATCACCTCACCTTCGCCAAACTTTTCTATGCTGTCACCTATAAAGCGAGTACCCGTACTTTTTTGAATTACGACCAGCTCCAATTCAGGATGATGATGCCAAATTTTAAGAAAGTTCGGGTAGCGATTATAGGCAACCGA
Source organism: Kriegella aquimaris (assembly GCF_900103215.1). Taxonomy (GTDB): domain Bacteria; phylum Bacteroidota; class Bacteroidia; order Flavobacteriales; family Flavobacteriaceae; genus Kriegella; species Kriegella aquimaris. The sequence continues at coordinate 35,866 of NZ_FNGV01000006.1, read as the reverse complement.
GAAAGAACTGTCTTTTGAACTGGCCCTATTAAGTAGATGAAGCTTCATAGAATATCAAATAAAGAGCAATTTATGTAATTTTTCAGTACACTATCTTCAAAAGAGGTGAAATAACTTAAATAATAGCAAAAAAAATATCAGTATTTATTCAAAAAATGTGAACATTTTGTAAAAAATAAAACTAATTTCGATGCTATATAATAGCATGGGCCCCATAAACCATGCGAATTTGTTTTTTAAAGTCCAGTTCAACCTAAACCTTCGCTCTATGGAAAAACATTAAAATCAAAAACCATTTCACCACAACAACGAATTCCTTTTTTGCATGATGCTTTAAAGGCTATTTACATCCGCTTAAAATCACTAAAACTCACTCAAAAACATGAAAAAAAGTAAAAAACCACGGTATTCTTATATGAATACCCACAAAGAGAACCCAAAGCTCGGGTCTATTTTGTTCTTGGCGCTTGTTTCATTAAGTATGCTTTATACCCATGCGGGCACACCTATGACAAACAACGTCAATATGAAATCGAGCCTCGTTAAAGAGGATTTACAGAACACAGTAACGGGAACCGTTATCGATGCACAGGGGGTACCGCTACCCGGTGTCAACATTGTAGTACAAGGAAGTACAACAGGAACGCAAACCGATTTTGACGGCAATTATACCATTAGCGCTACCACAGGCGACATTCTTTTATTCTCCTATTTAGGCATGAAAAGTCAAAGTGTTACCGTAGGTGCTAATTCTACCATAGACGTTAGCATGCAAGAAGATGCAGCCGCCCTAGACGAAGTTGTCGTTACCGCTTTGGGTATCAAACGCGAAGAAAGAGCCTTGGGTTACGCCGTATCGGAAATACAAGGTGACGAAATTGCCAAAACGGTACAGGTCAATCCGGTCAATTCACTCCAAGGAAAAACTGCCGGAGTACAAATCAGCACTACCGCCGGAGGTACATTTGGGGGCACCCGAATCACTGTACGTGGCAACTCTACTTTTGATCAAAACACACAACCCATATTTGTGGTAGATGGTGTTATTTTAGACAATGACATTAGCGGGGACCAAGGTGCCGATTGGGGCAACCAGCTAAAGAACCTGAATCCGGACGATTTCGAAACCTTCTCTATTTTAAAGGGAGCGGCAGCAGCGGCATTGTACGGATCCCGTGCACTGAACGGTGTCGTCATAGTCACTACAAAATCGGGGTCAAAACGAAAAGGTCTTGGTGTTAGCGTTAATCAAACAGTGGGTATACGAACGGTATATGACTCACCCGATTTTCAAAACCAATACGGTTCGGGTTTGACAGCTGGTGGTTTTAGTTTTGTAACCAACGGCCCCAATACGAGAACCCGTGATGACTCCCACGATACTAGTCAATTCTTCACGTACGACCTTGATACGGGGCTTCCATCAATGGCTTTTGATTCATATGAAGAACATGCGGCGAGTTGGGGACCACGATTCAATGGTCAAGAAATTATAGACTATGATGGTTCTCGGGCGCGTTGGGTAGCACAACCCAATAACTACCAAGATTATTTTAACACTGGCTTTCTTAGAAATACCAATGTTTCCATCGATGGGGGTAGTGAAACGAGCACCTTTCGACTCTCCTATTCGAACTTTTCAGAATCAGGGGTTGAATTGGGTAACGATTTTGACAAAAACTCGATTAGTTTTAAAGGGTCGCAAGATTTAATCGAGGACAAACTAACGATTAGCGCGGCAATGCACTACACAAGGTCAAAAGCAAAAAATCCATTGAATCCGGGTGGACTTTCACATTGGTTTCATGATGGTTTTCCAAGAAACTATGATGTCAACAAATGGCGAAATAACTATCTTGACGTAGATGGCGGTGTACCACATCCCTTTGGTGACAACTACAATTACACCCGAATGAGCCGTATATGGTCACACGCCCTAAAAGACGAAAACGTACGCACCGAAGGTTCGTTTATATCGAATATAAAATTAAACTATACTATTACCAATAATATTACGGCTACCCTTGAAGGCAACGTAAATCAATACACCTACAATCAAGAAGACAAAACATACGCTGACAACAGAGATCGATTGAACGGAGGTTACTATTTTGCCAACGGCGAACGCTTTCAACATAGCTTTTCGGCCAAGTTGTTCTTTGACAAACAGCTTAATGACGACTTCCGAATGGATTTATTGTTGGGCGGAGAACTTTGGACGTCTAAAGAACAGAGTCAATATGGGAGCACTTCCGGTGGTTTCAAAATCAGGAATTTCTTTGCCCTTGAAAACTCTAAAAACCCCATTAATGGTGATGGCGGAATTGGGCCTCGAAAAAAAATCAACTCGGCATACGCCTTTTTCAACACCAGCTATAAGCGAGATTTATACTTGAGTCTTACGGCAAGAAATGACTGGTCTTCCGCGTTGGTCTATCCTGACGGTACTGGCAACAACTCGTATTTTTATCCTTCGGCAAGTTTAGCTTGGGTCGCCAGTGAGACCTTTGCTTTGCCCGAGTTTATTTCCTTTGCCAAATTAAGGGGTTCTTATGCCATTGTGGGCAACGACACCGATCCTTACCGCCTTTCTACAGGGTTTGTTGCCGACAATTTCAATGCGAACCCCGATATCAACGCATTTAAATTTGAAAATAGCACCGCTGTCCCCCTTGACTTAAAACCTGAGAAAAAGTATTCATTCGAAACAGGAATTGATTTACGGTTTGCGAACAACAGAATCAATCTTGATGTGGCATACTATAAAGACAATACCAAAAATCAGATATTACCTTTACAGGTGCCCTCCGAATCAGGAATTTCAAGCCAATTGATCAACGCCGGTAATCTTCAAAATGAAGGTATCGAAGCATCGCTTAATCTAGTAGTTGTCGATGGTGAAGATTTTGGCTGGGATATTGGAGGAAACTACACCCGCAACCGCGACAAAATTATTGAATTGGCACCGGGCATCAACGAGTTCCAGCTTTTCGGAAACCCTGACGATTCGAACTCTGCAACGGCTTCATATGCGTATGTAGGCGGCGCTTATGGCGACCTGGTAACACGTAGGGGATACGATTATTACGATGGCGAAAACACACAAAATCATGATATTCCGGTATTGGCCAACAGAAATGGTTGGTCTGTGGCATACCCTATTGGCATTCAAAATAAAGATTCCCTATATGTCATGGGGAATATGCAGGCTGACTGGTATGGTGGTATGAATACTTCCTTCCGCTATAAGAGATTGCGTCTAAGCGCTATAGTGGATGCCAAATTTGGAGGAGAAATCTATTCAGCAGATGCACGGTACGGCTTGCACCAAGGGGTTCTTAATAGTTCTTTACCCAATAGGGATGCTTCCCAAGGTGGCATCACATGGACAAGTGAAGGGCAGGGACAGAATTTCTTTGGAAAAACATACGAAGATGGATATATCCCCAATGGTGTTTTCCCAGACGGAGCTACGGTCACTTCCGGGCCAGCGGACAATAGATCATCAGTAGAGGTAGGGGGAATGACCTATCAACAAGCCTACGACCAAGGTCTGGTCGAACCAACACATTGGTCAGGTTATGTGTACCGATGGACATCTGCAAGTACGGGAACCCCGATAACCGGTGTTTACACTTCCAGTTGGGTAGGTTTGCGCGAGGTAACCCTAACCTATGACGTTCCCTCCGAAATACTCGATAAACTATTGATCAGAAGCGCTTCTTTATCCCTAACGGGAAGAGATTTAGGATTCTTGTACAATTCGTTACCCGATAATATCAATCCGACATTAAGTAGTAACGCTGCGGCAAATCCGTTACAGCAAAAGTCTTCACCCTATGTAAGGTCCGTGTCCTTTGCCATAAAACTCAACTTCTAATTACAAAAAAAATAACATGAAAAAAGTTATATACCTAGCAATAAGCTTCATACTTCTCGTCTCTTGCGACGAAGATTTTGCTGCTTTGAATACCGATCCAGATATAGGTGTTCCTCCCCCGGAGACACTTTTTACCTACGCCCAAAAAGAAATGGTCACCTATAAAGGTGGTGGCGAATGGTATCATGAGAACCATCAAAAAATGACTTGGGCCCAATATTTAGTGCAGGGCAAAGCCAACGATAGTGACATAAACACTATTTTACCCGGCAGTAAGTACGGAACGTTTTACGTTACTATCATGAATCACCTGAACGAAATGCGGGTTCAGATAGCCAGTCTTCCTGAAGAAGAGCAGAAGTTTTACCAGAAATTAGTCGGAGCATCAGAAATTTTACAAGCCTTTTTTGCCCTTAGAGTTACGGATCAATTTGGTGATGTCCCTTATTCACAAGCTTCCGACGGCAGAAGGGAAGGAATTTTAGACCCCAATTACGACAAACAAGAGGCTATCTTGGATCAATTGGTCGTAGAACTAAACAATGCAATCCAGAAAATGGATGAGAAAGTGGAGAGCAGTTTTGACTTTTCCTCAAGCGATTTAGCCTATCAAGGCGATGTTGCCAAATGGATAAAATTGGCCAACGCCGTTAAACTGAGAATTGCCACACGCCTTTTTACCCAAAATGAAACCAAAGCCCGTGAAATAATTGCTGGTGTAACCTCAGATGGTCGATTATTTGAAAGTAACGATGATCAATTGACCATCGACTTAGGGGGCACCTATCGAGGTTCTGCGGGAGCTGATTTTGAATGGAAAGGCGTTATGTGGGCGGCAGAACCCATGGTAGAATTCATGAAGACCACGGCCGACCCTAGAATTCGTATCTTTTATGAACCCAATGGCTATTCCCAAGAAACCATTGATGCTTTTGAAGACCCAGCTACTATTTCACCTGCAATAGACATTGACAATGATACTGCTGTATTGTACACTACCGATGACGGGGAAGATATTTTAGGATACCGTTATATCGGTCTGCCTACTTTCCGAAATGATCCGAACATTGGCATTCCTGATTATTATTTGTATCAAGACCAGCCGAATACCGTTGGTAACAATGCCACAATGTTGTCAAAATATAATAGAAGGTTACTTCAAAATTGTGGATACACCTATGGTGGTCTGCCACAAGCTGAAGGCAACTATGTAGATGTCATGTTGTCTTATGCAGAGGTATGTTTTATGATGTCGGAATTCATACTTAAAGGGTATGCGACCGGGGACGCCGCGGACTGGTATTCCAAAGGTATTGCATCATCATTGCAAACTTATAATATGTTAGGTGAAAAACAAGATCTGATATTGCGGGTTGCTAATAAAGAATACCCTTATCAAGCTATAAGTGAAACGGAAATGACAGATTATTTGTCTAACCCCGTTATTCAGTTCAATGGTGTTGATGACCTTGAGAAGGTATACATTCAACAATTTCTTAATTTTTATCGCTTACCGGATGAAGGATGGATTCTCTCCATGCGTACGGGATATCCTAAATACGGATCTTCATTGTTGGCAAGGTCTCCTATCGATACACCTGAGATTCCGTTCCCAAGGAGAATTCCACCTCCAGAGCCTGGCGACTTGAATGTTGCAAAATGGCTACAGGCCAATGCAGACCAAGGGTTTACCAGCCCAAGAGACGAAAGTCCTGATGCATTGAATTCACAACGGTTATGGTGGGATTTGAACAACCCCACTATTGGTAGCGGAGGAAACTAAAAACAAGATTCACTCTTTATAAGATGGTCGGCTACACAGAGTAACCGACCATTTTTTTATCGCCTTCTTCTTTGTCTTTATGGTTGACACAAAGTTTCAAAGCCGCTATCCACACTTTGGATTAAAATTCAAACAGCAGTGATAAGTCGTTGATAAACTAAACTGTTCCTTTAAATTGTCTCAAGGCCGACTTATTTAAACCTAATTTTTTGGAGCAATTTTAGCTTAGGCTACTACCAAATTCATCCCAAAATCATATAAAATAGATTTAATGCAAAAATAGTATCATATTTTGCTTAAAATATAGTAGAAAATAGTACAAAATAGACCTAATTTCGAAATGTAATAAAATGGTATTGTTAGAGTTTGATGATGCCTAGCTAGTTTCAATGATGAAAAATAAGATTCATTTTACCCGCAATGGAGCAAGAATCACTTTACACCCCGCTCTCGCAGAAAATGAAACATATAATTTTAGTTAGTTTGTTTTGAGTTAGTTTAGTTTTAAAAATGGCCGGCTATATTTTAGTCGGCCATTTTTCAATTTGAAATAGACTATTCAATACCTATATTGCCAAAAAAAATTGAGGATCTAAGAACACAGTTATTATGAATAAAAAATCGACGGGCCGTAGAGACTTTGTAAAAAAGTCTATCGTGGCAGCTGCAGGAATAAGTATAATCCCTAGACATGTAATGGGAGGTGTCAACTTTATCCCGCCCAGTGACCAATTGACCAAAGCAGTAATTGGTGTTGGGGGTATGGGACAGGGCCATTTAGAATATGAAGGCACAAAATTATTGGCCATATGTGATGCCGACGCCAATCACCTATCGAGTACTTTGGAAAAGGTTGGAAGTAGTGTAAAAGGATACCGAGATTTTCGAGATGTGCTCGCCAGGCCAGATATTGATATTATACATATCGCCACCCCGCCCCATTGGCACGGTCTCATGTCAATAATGGCTGCAGAAGCAGGTAAGGACGTTTGGTGTGAAAAGCCGATGACCAGAACCATTGGAGAAGGCAAAAAAGTGGTCGAAGCCATGAATTTACATGGCAAAATGTTTCGCTTGAATACATGGTTCCGTTTTAAGGATAATTTCTACGGCATGGGAACCCCAGTAAAAAAACTAAAAAAGGTTGTTGAAAGTGGAGCTTTGGGCTGGCCGCTAAAAGTGACTATTAGTGGAATTACCGGTTTTAACTGGAAATTTTACTGGGTAGGAAAAGAAAACCTTAGTCCGCAACCTGTTCCTTCGGAATTGGATTATAATATGTGGCTAGGGCCAGCTCCCGAAAAACCATACAACCCGCACCGTGTGCATTCTACCTTTCGAGGTTATTGGGATTATGACGGTGGTGGACTAGGCGATATGGGCCAACACTATATCGACCCCGTACAATACTTTTTGGGAAAAGACAATGATAGCCCCGTAAAAGTAGAAGTCGATGCCCCGCAACAGCATTACGATGCTATTGGTACTTGGAGACGAATTACCTACACTTATGCCGATGGATGTCAAATAATTCTTGATGGTGAAAACAAGGATAAAAATGCCGCCTACATTGAAGGACCCGACGGCAAAATCTTTAACGGATTCAAATCGACCATTCCGAATATAGAAGGATTGATCGACAGCCTCCCCGATCCAGAAGAGCAAATAACCGTTTTTTCAGAATCGGTAAAAACACGTCAAAAATTCGCACTGAACGAAGAAAACGGGCATCGATCCGCAACGGTAGTAAACATGGGAATCATCGCATTGCGACTGGGGAGAACCTTGGAATTCGACCCCGAAAAACAAGAGTTCATCAATGATGAGGAAGCGAATAGATTAATCGATCAACCAATGCGTTCTTCATGGGCCTATTAGTAAAAAGAAGTTCAACAACCGATTATTTGAAAATGAAAAAAACAATCATAAGAATTAGTGCACTTTTTTTATTACTGTGTACTTCTAACATACTCACAGGTCAAATCAACAGAACCTTGGAAACCAAGGTTGCCGATATTTTGGCCCAATTGCCAACCAATGACCTAAAACATTCCGATAGGTTGATGGAGGAAATCATCGGTCTGGGAACTGAGGGCATTCTTCAGTTTTCCGACAAACTCGTTCCTTTAGGAAGTGGAAATGATACCCCGGCAAGATACGCCATCGAAAGTGTTGCCATCTATAGCGGTGGAAAAACACCGACCATTACGGGTGGTGTCGTAGAAGAAGCTTTGCTCAAAGCGCTTGAAAAAGCTTCGGATAAAGAAGTAAAAACATTTTTGATACGACGGTTGATGCATTGTGGAAGCAATGCCAGCGTTACTCCGCTTAGTAATTATTTGAGCGATGAACAACTATATAAGCCTGCCATCGCCACATTGACCAACATTGGTACATCTGAAGCTGCCAAAGCAATTTTTAATGGTACAAAAAATGCAAGCGGCAAAGAACTTCCTGAATTTATCGATGCCCTTGGCGCATTAAAATATGCCCCTTCCGAAGGAGCATTAAAAGAGAATGCTTCAAATAGCAATAACGTAGTAAAAGCAAAAGCGCTCATGGCCTTGGCTCAAATTGCCAGCCCCGATTCATTTGAAACATTGACAAAAGCAGCGGCGGCATCGAACTACAGATTAGACGCCTCGAAGTCGATATCCGCATTATCGCATTATGCCAATCAATTGGCCAAAACAGGTAATAAGGCCCTTAGTTCACAAGTGGCCAGATTAATGCTAAAAAATTGCAGCGCTGAAGATCAATTGCATTTCAGATCTACTGCAGTACATATTTTACGGGCCAATGAAGGCAGTTCGTTTAATAAGACCTTGCTTAAAGAGGCAAAAAAATCAGACAAAAAATACGTTGCTTCAGTTCTAGATGCCGCATCTGAAAACTTGTCTTCCGAAGAAGTTGAAAAATGGATAAAGTATTATAAAAAAGCTTCTCCAGAAACCAAAGCCTTATTAATCGGAATGCTCGAAGATCGCAACGAAGCTTCCGTTTTTGAAAAGGGCGTTTTAGAGGCCGTAACAGATAAAAACAAAGAAGTTCGCATAGCGGGAATTAAGGCCCTTGCCTATCAAGAAAAAGACAAGGCGTTTCCAGTTTTACTGCAAGCTTTAAATACCGCTACTTCACCAGAAGAATTTACTGCTCTGGAACAAAGTTTATTAAAAATTGTCAGTGCTGAAGACAATCAAACGTTGGCTGACAATCTAGATAAGACTAATACGCAAGGAAAGGTCGTATTGGTAGATGTATTGGCCGCTCGAAATGCAACATCGCAATACAATACCATTACCGAATTGGCCGACAATGGCAATGAAGATATAAAACGGTCGGTTTATGCCGCGCTACCTTCCATCTCAGGCCCGAACAATATTGTGGATCTTACGAAGATGCTTTCCACCGCAACGGACGAAACGAATATCGGCAACATTCAAAAAGCCATTATCAGTGTACTAGAGGCAACGAAAGGCGCCCAAGGAAGTCAAATTTATCAAGCCTACGATCAAGCTTCCGACAAATCAAAATTGGCTCCGGTACTGGCGGCATTAAGTTCTGACAACGCACTTGAACTCGTATCGCAACAGTTGAAGTCTGGTAATGAAGCGGAAAAGTTAGCTGCAGCCGATGCGTTGGCCCTGTGGAAAAATAATGCAGCAATTCCGCTCTTGTTCGATGCTGCAAAAAGCGCCACCAATAGTGCAGAGCGTGAAAAGGCTTTTACAAGGTACTTGGCAAAAGTTTCAAAATCGCATTACCCTGACGAACAAAAATTACTATTGGTTCGAAAATTGATGCTATTTGCGCAATCTATATCCGAAAAGAAACTAATAATTCAATCCGCATCGAGAACCAAGACATTTTTAAGCTTGATTTTTGTGTCCGAGTTCTTGAACGATAGCGAATTGATAACTACGGCATCAAATGCCGCTATCCGTATTGCTTTGCCTACTCCAGGGGTCAATAATGGCCTAAGTGGTGAGGTCGTTCGCGACATTGTTTCTAGAAGTGTCAATAACCTTACCGGTCAAGATAGCCAATATATCAAAATCGATGTCAAGGAGTTTTTAGATAAAATGCCCAAGGAAAAAGGATTTGTTTCGATATTTAATGGCACTGACTTTTCCGGATGGGAAGGACTTGTCGAGAATCCGATTGCCAGAGGCAAAATGTCAAAAAGCAAATTAGCCAAGGCTCAAAAAGCGGCCAACGAACAAATGATGCGTGATTGGTTCATTAAAGACGGTGTCATCGGTTTTAAAGGGGATGGATACAATAACATTTGCACCGTTAAAGATTATGGCGATTTTGAGATGTTGGTCGATTGGAAAATAACCAAAGGCGGTGACAGCGGTATTTATCTTAGAGGTACCCCACAAGTTCAAATTTGGGATATTGCACGCGTTGATTCAGGGGCCGAAGTCGGTAGTGGTGGACTTTATAACAACCAAAAACACGAGAGCAAACCACTAACGGTAGCCGATAATCCAGTCGATGAATGGAACACCTTTCATATTAAAATGGTGGGCGACCGGGTTACAGTTCACCTTAATGGCGTTTTGGTTACCGATAATGTTGTTCTAGAGAATTATTGGGACCGGAATCTATCTATTTTTCCGAAGGAGGCCATCGAGCTACAAGCGCACGGTGAGGACCTGGGCTTTAGAAATGTCTATGTGCGGGAAATCTCCCCCGAAGGAACTTCATTGACCGAATCAGAGCAAAAGGAAGGTTTTAAGGCCTTGTTCAGCGGTGAACATTTAGATTATTGGATCGGTAACAAAACCGATTATCTAATCGAAAATGGCGAGATAGCCGTTCGCCCCTCACAAGGAGGTCACGGCAACTTATTTACGGCCGAAGAATTTTCAGATTTTATATTCCGGTTCGAGTTCAAGTTGACCCCGGGAGCGAATAATGGCCTTGGCATACATGCACCATTAGGAGGCGATGCCGCCTATGAGGGCAAAGAATTGCAAATTCTTGATAATACTGCCGACATTTATGCCAACCTGAAACCCTACCAATATCATGGATCGGTCTATGGAATCATTCCTGCCAAAAGAGGTTTTCTAAAACCTGTTGGTGAATGGAACACCCAAGAAGTTGTTGTCAAGGGCGATGATGTAAAGGTAACCTTGAACGGCACGGTCATCCTAGAAGGCAACATGAAAGAAGCTGCCAAAAACGGACCAGCAGACCACAAAGAACATCCTGGGCTACAGCGAAATAAAGGGCATATCGGTTTCTTGGGCCACGGTGCCGAACTATGGTTCCGAAATATAAGAATCAAAAATCTTGAAAAACAAAATTAATTATGAATAACCAACCAAATAATAACCCTTATAAATACAAAAGGTCGCCCTTAAAGGCGGCCTTTATTGCGAAATATCTCTTGGTTTCCTTTCTTTTTAGCTTGGCGCTATCTTGCAGCACTAAAAAAGAGAAAGTACTTGTATTCAGTAAAACGGAAGGTTTTAGACACGCTTCGATTGAACCGGGGATAGCAGAATTAAAAAAGCTAGGAGTAGCGAACGACTTTGAAGTTGTCGCTACCGAAGATGCCGAGTATATTGTAGAAGATTCATTAAAGCAGTATGCGTCCGTCATATTTTTAAATACCACAGGTAACATCTTAAATGATGTACAACAAGCCGACTTGGAACGCTATATACAAGCCGGAGGTGGTTTTGTAGGCATACATGCGGCAACCGACACCGAATACGATTGGCCGTGGTACAACAAATTGGTAGGCGCCTATTTCGATAGTCATCCCAAAATACAGGAGGCAACATTGAAGGTCATCGACAATAACCATCCATCGACACAGTCTTTGGAAAAGACTTGGAAAAAAACAGATGAATGGTACAATTTCAAAAGTATCAATCCTGATATCAATGTTTTAATGGAAGTTGACGAAAGCAGTTATGAAGGCGGTAAGAATGGTGAACATCATCCTATTTCTTGGTACCATGATTTTGATGGCGGAAGAGCCTTTTACACTGAACTTGGCCATACTGACGAGACCTACGAGAATGCTACATTTTTAAACCATCTTCTTGGTGGTTTACGATATGCCATGGGAGAAAATACACTGAATTACGAATTGGCAAAAACTGATCGTGTTCCTCCAGAAGACCGCTTTGTAAAAAAAGTACTTGATTTCAATCTCAATGAACCTATGGAGTTGGATGAACTTCCAGGACAAGGTATTTTGTTTATAGAACGACGAGGAGCTTTAAAATTATATGATTTCAAAGCTGAAAAGACAGAGGTTTTAGCACAAATGGACCTCTTTTATGGTAATGAAGACGGTCTTTTAGGCCTGGCCGTAGATCCCAATTACCAAAAGAACAATTGGATCTATTTATTCTATTCGGTAGCGGGTGAAGAATCAAAACAACGTATTTCGCGTTTTGATCTTATCGATAAGAAATTGGTTTTCGAGTCTGAAAAAATTCTACTTGAAGTACCAACCCTACGAAAATGTTGTCATAGTGGTGGCGCACTGGAATTTGGTCCAAACGGCAACTTATTTATTGGGCTGGGCGACAATACCAATCCGTTTGAATCTTCAGGTTTCGCCCCTATCGACGAACGTGAAGGCAGGGCACTTTGGGATGCCCAGAAATCGGCGGCCAACAGCAACGACCTAAGGGGAAAAATTCTTCGTATAAAACCCGAGGATGACGGCACCTACTCCATTCCCGAAGGAAATCTTTTCCCCGTTGGCACCCCTAAAACAAGACCGGAAATTTATGTTATGGGCAATCGCAACCCCTTCAGACCTTCCATAGATAGCAAAACGGGCTACCTTTACTGGGGCGATGTGGGTCCAGATGCGGGTAAAGCAGACCCTGATAGAGGTCCCAGTGGTATGGGCGAATACGACCAGGCCCGAAAGGCCGGTTACTGGGGTTGGCCTTACACAAGGGGATACAATGAACCTTATAACGATTATGACTTTGCCGCTGAAAAATCAGGGCCAAAATTTGATCCCGAAAACCTGATCAATAACTCACCGAACAATACAGGAATACAAAAATTGCCTCCAGCACAGAAATCGATGATTCCGATGACCTACTATCGATCCGAAGAATTTCCTTGGATGGGCGATGGCGGAATCAACCCGATGGCCGGACCAGTTTTTCATGCTTCCGACCAGCCCAATGCCAAAGAACAGTTTCCTGAATATTTCGAAGATAAATTATTTCTTTATGAGTGGATCCGTGATTGGATTTACGTAATAACCTTAGATGAAAACCATAATTATGTAAAGGCGGATGCTTTTATGCCCAACACCGAGTTTTCACATCCTATGGACATGATTTTCGGATCCGATGGAAAATTCTATATTTTGGAATATGGTCAAAAATGGAATACCCAAAACCTCGATGCGCGATTGAGTTCGATATCTTACATCAGCGGCAACCGAAATCCCGTAGCACAAATCGAAGTAGACAAAACCGTTGGTGGCGCTCCATTGACCGTAAAATTTTCGGCTGATAAGTCTTTAGACTATGACAAAGACCAACTTACCTACGAATGGTCATTTACCGATGACACAGTTCAATCGACAGAAAAAGAGCCTTCCTACACATTTTCGGAAGATGGCATTCAAAACGTACGGTTAAAAGTAATCGATAGTAAAGGGAATTTTGCAACGGCCAATACAGAAATTAGGGTCGGTAATGACTCACCATTACTTAGCATTCAGATACAGCCCAACGATAGTATTTACTGGGATAATAAAAAGGTGGACTATAAGGTAATCGTTACCGACCAACAAGATGGCACCACCGTCGATGGCAGTATTTCTCCTGATGACGTCAAGGTGACCTTTGATTATATAGAGGAGGGCAAAGATTTAGTAAAAGCGACTATAGGCCATCAGAAAAATACAACTCCGGAGGGAAAAAAGATAATCGACGGAACCGACTGCAAAGCCTGTCATGCCATCGATGAAAAAGTAAATGGGCCCAGTTATATCGAAGTTGCGAAAAAATACAACGAAGATGACCGAGCCTATCTTATTTCAAAAATCATCAAAGGAGGTGCCGGAGTATGGGGCGAGAGCCCTATGTCGGCCCACCCGCAGCTCAAGATTGAAGAGGTGAGTAAAATTGTTTCGTATATTCTTTCTTTAAAACCAAAAAAAGAAGCACCATCAAAAGCTTTGCCATTAACTGGTACGCTTAATTTCAATAAGCATCTAAATGCTAAAGATGCCGATGGAGTTTATGTGTTGATGGCTTCTTATCGCGACAAAGGAAAAGCAGGACAACCCGATTCTGAACTAGTGGCCAACGAACAGTTAATTTTTAGGATAAACAAAATAGAAGCTGAAAATGCCGATGCAAAAAGCGAAGGATTAGGGGACTGGAGCACCAATTATTCCCGTGTTGTAGGCCCGGTAACAGACAATTCATTTTTAAGATTTAACAACCTAAATCTAAAGAACCTCAACAACATCCTTTTTGCTACTTTTTATAATACGGACTATCATTTTGCAGGTACCTTGGAAATTCGGGAAGGTGCAGTTGACGGACCGCTAATCGGACAGACAAAGCTGAAATACTTTGGAAAGGAAACGACAAGACATTATGATATTGCGGTAAAACCACAATCCGAAAAGGGAGATATTTTTATTGTCTTCAAAAACGCGGATAATCCGAAACAGAATATTGCTCAAACCGATTGGATCGCTTTGGAATATTTAAGAGAATAAGAATAGAATGATGCTACAAAGATTTTCAGTTTTACATTCCATGTTCGCTGATGGAAAGCCTAAATGGTCCATTGTTTTCATAGTCTTGTTTACACTTACCAGCTATGCTCAAAAGAACCCAGAAGAAAAACACTTTTCTTTTGGGGTTATTGCCGACTGCCAGTACTGCGATGAAGTTGGTACGGGCGTTCGAAAATACGATCTATCAGACACTAAACTACAGCAATGTGTGACCCATCTGAATACGATGGATTTAGCCTATACGGTACATTTGGGTGACTTCATAGATAAAGATTGGAAAAGTTTTGATGACGTTGGGCCCATTTACAATACCCTGAAAATGCCCAAATACCATGTTCTGGGAAATCACGATTTTTCGGTGGCAGATACCCTAAAGCATAAGGTTTCAGAACGTATGGGACTACCTTCGCCCTATTACGATTTTGAAGTAAATGGTTGGCGTTTTATTGTACTCAACGGGAATGATGTAAGTTTTCATGCCTATCCCCAAGAGAGCAAGAACTACAAAAAGGCTGATGCTTATTATACAAAGCATAAGATAGAATCCCCTAAATGGAACGGCGCCTTAGGAAAAAAACAACTAAAATGGCTCAAGCAGGTTCTAGAAAGTGCTTCCAAAAACGAAGAAAAGGTGATTCTTTATTGTCATTTTCCGGTCTACCCCGAGAATGTACACAATCTCTGGAATGCTGATGCGGTCATTGACCTAATTGAAAGCTACCCTAGTGTAAAAGCCTATATCAATGGTCATAACCACGCAGGTAATTATGGTCAAAAAAACGGGATACACTATGTGACTATGAAAGGCATGGTCGATACGGAGCAAACTTCTTACAGTACAATCAAAGTTTATCCCCATAAATTAGAAATCATGGGGTATGGGCGTGAAGAGAATCGTAATTTGGAAATCCGCTAATTCCATCTCTACGAAATACATACTGGGGGAAAGAGACCAAACCAGGCTACTTACTGGGCGACTGTGGTCCTCTTCGCTTCAGTACCAAACTATCGGCCGGATAATTGTTCTTTAAGTAAGCCATTTGCTCCTTGGCCCAAACAATGATATCTTCCCGTTGCTCATCAGATAGATTTGCCTCGGCATGAAGTCCAAAATTGGTATATGATTTTAAGGGCATTTCATGCTCCTCGACCATCTCAATGGTCTCCTCAAACTTGTGGTTCTGAACTGCAATAGGCTTTTTGGTAAACTCAGAAAAATTCAAGTGTCGCTTCCCATCGTTAATGTGATCATTAAGCCACCAAGCTATTGGCTGTACGTTAGCATACCAAGGGTATTCCGACTTATTCGAATGACAATCGTTACACGAAACTTGTAACAAATGGTTGACATTGTCCGGAACCTTATATTTCGTTGAAATATCATAGGTCAGGTCGTTTGAATCATTTTTTTCTGGACGGAAAAACTGAATAACGATTAAAACCAACAACAAGACCCCTAAAATTTTTTTAACCATAATAAGAAGGATTATTTATTTAATTTGCTATTTATCTTTCTCATCGATTTCAATGAAATGATGGATTTACCTTCTAAATGTACTCATTTTACTAATTTTATACGATATTAATTCTACCAATGTATACCATAGTTGATATAGAAACTACAGGAAACGGTATTAAGGGAAACAAGATAACAGAAATTTCAATCTTTAAATTTGATGGAAATGAAATTGTCGATGAGTATACTTCCTTGGTCAACCCTGAATGTGAGATTCCTTATTTTATAACCCGGCTCACGGGAATCGACGAAGACCTTGTAAGTGACGCCCCCATTTTATCAGAAATTGCACCTAAAATACTGGAAATCACCAAAGATTCCATTTTTGTCGCACATAGCGTAAATTTTGATTACAATGTAATTAAGAACGAATTTCAAAATTTAGGACTCGACTTTATTCGAAAAAAACTATGCACCGTTCGGTTATCACGAAAATTGTTGCCCGGTTATAATTCTTACAGTCTGGGAAAACTCTGTTCTTCTTTACAAATTCCATTGACCGATAGGCATAGGGCCCGTGGCGATGCTCATGCGACCGTACTGCTCTTTAAAAAATTAATGCAACAAGAGAATGCCGCAAAAATTTTTAAATCGTTTTTAAACGCACGTTCCCAAGAGGCTACACTGCCCCCTTCGCTACCAAAGCAGGTTTTTGATAAGCTACCTAAAAAGCCAGGAGTTTACTATTTTAAAGATGCAATGGGTAAAATCATTTACGTAGGTAAAGCGATTGATATCAAAAAAAGGGTATTGGGCCATTTTTATGACAAAGCCACCAAAGAAGTTCGGATGTGCAACCAAACGGCAGATATCGATTACGATCTATCGGGGAACGAATTAGTGGCACTTTTAAAGGAATCAGCAGCGATTAAACATCATTTTCCCCAATACAATAAGGCTCAGAAAAGCAATGGACAACGATATGGCATCTTTAGCTATGAAGACCGCAATGGCATTCTTCATCTGGCCTATAATAAAATAAAAATGGCGCCTAATCCTGTTGCGGTCTTCTATAATCTGACGGACTGCCGCCTTTTTTTAGAGACAATTTGCAAAACGTTTCTCCTATGCCCCAAATATTGCCATCTACAGGAAAACGTGCCCACTTGTTCCCATTATAGCATTGAGACATGCGATGGAATCTGTCGAGGTACCGAACCTATGCCCACATATAACGAAAAGGTGGAAAAAGCACTGGTACATATGGCTACTCAAAATGATGATATCTGGATCAAGGAAAAAGGTAGAACAACTTCAGAAGATGCCTTCGTACGTATAAAAAATGGCTTGTATGTAGGATATGGTTATGTGGATAAAGAGACTCCGATAAATACACTTACTGATTTGGAGGCATTTGTTATTGAACAAAAAAACACATTGGAAACTCAGCGTATCGTGCAATCATATCTATTCAAAAACCCTCAAAAAGTCTGGAAGGGTCAAGAAATTACCGACGCTCTTTAATTCTATGTTTCAATCTTTCATTTTGCGATACATACGTATTACAAAGACTAACCAAAACAAGAAGATGACCATCACCAAAATAGCATATATCGAGATAAAGTCCACTGTTGGTCTACGTTGATTATTTAGAAATTATACATTCCCGGAATTCTTCTAGAAGCATCCATTATCATATAATTGTAAATATATTCCTACTAAATATAAGGAATTAAGGAATAGCAGCATTTAAACGCATTGGGATAATTTTAACATTTATGGTATTCTGACTTATTTCTGTCAAAACATACATTATGTGCATAAAAAAACTTGATTATCAAACATTTAATCAAATAAAAAAATAGTGTAGACAACGAAAAATGAGGACTTTAATGAATATCAAGAGAATGTAGAAAGATTTAGCAAATTGAGAACGATGAGCTACGTATTCCCTAGAAACATAAGTTAAAATAAAAAAGAACAGATCAAGTCTCGACCGAGACGATTACTGCTTCGGTCTGTTTTGATACGCTATTCGCTCTTGTAAAGCCGTTGCAGTAGACGGGTTATCAAAACTTTTCACCGCATCCCTAACGGTGATAAACAGTCTTTCCTTAGGAATTTCCTTAATTATCCCACTGCTAAAAATAATGTCTCTTGTCGGGCCTATGGCCCCAGAAATATAAAACTTTAGATTACGGTCGTGAATTTCGCGAATGGTCTTGACCAACATAGCCGTTGCCGTCGAATCAATGTAATTGATGGCCTCGGCATTTAGAATAACCGCTTTAAGCGTATCTTTCTTACTGTCAATAAAATGAAAAAGTTGTTTCTTAAAATAGCTCTTATTGCCAAAATACAATTGAGAGTCGAATCTGACGATCAATAAGTCATCCCTGAACTCGATTTCCTCTCCGAAACGATCTACGTTTTTATAATACTCCGAATCCTTTATCTTTCCCAAAACCGCAAAATGGGGCTTTGAACTTTTATAAACCATTAAAAGCAGGGAAAGCAGCACTCCTACCAAAATACCCTGAGGAATACCGATAAAAAGCGTAACCAAAAATGTAATCGATAATATGGTGAATTCATCCTTTCTATATTTCCATAAAACTTTAGGGTAGGCCACATCGATCAAACCAAAAACGGAAACCATAATAATGCTGGCCAACACAGCTTTGGGCAAGTAATAGAACAAGGGCGTCAAGTAGAGCAGCGTTATAGCGACGAGCGCCACACTAAAGAGTGACGCAATAGGCGACTTAGTACCTGCCGAATCACTGATGGCCGATCGCGAAAAACTTCCGGTAATCGGATACGACTGAAAAAAAGACCCTATCATATTGGAAGAACCTAAAGCTATCAACTCCTTATTAGGGTCAATGGTTTCAATGCCTCTCTTTTCCTCCATTGCTTTCCCTATCGATATAGCTTCCAAATACCCTACCAGTGCCAAGGTCAAGGCCATAGGCCAAATTTCGGCTGTATTCTTTAGGGTTATGCGTGGAATTTCAAAATGGGGCAGCCCTTCTGGCACTGCTCCAACGATATGCGTACCAAACGACTGCAAATCGAATAAATAAACAGTTAAAATGCCCAACACCACTACAAGCAAAACCGTAGGTATGTTCTTGTTCCATTTTCTAATGAAGATAATCAAAACAATTCCGCCCAATCCAAGAAGTAAGTCTACCACATTTGTTTGGGGTAGTGCAACAACTATATTGGCAATCAGTTCATGAATCCAGTGACTTCGTTCGACAGGGGTACCTAGAATATGCTTTAACTGACTAAATATAATAATCACGGCTGCGGCCGATGTAAAACCACTGATAACGGGCCTGGATAAAAAATTTACCAAAAATCCCATGCGCAAGAAGCCCAAAACCATTTGTATAGCACCTACAAGAAATGCCAAAAATACCGCCATAGCCACGTAATATTCACCTCCGTTTATGGCAAAAGCCGCTAGTCCGGCGGCAACCAAAAGTGAGTCCATTGCCACGGGGCCGACCGCCAATTGCCTTGACGTACCCAAGAATGCATATACCAATACGGGAATTAATGAAGCGTAAAGACCATAAACAGGCGGAAGACCCGCAATCATCGCATAGGCCATGCTCTGAGGTATCAGAACGATACCAACTGTTAGTCCGGCAACAAGATCCTTTACTAAATACTCTTTTTTATAGTAGGGCAACCATTGTAGAAACGGAAGAATTTTTTGCATAGTACAAAGTTAACCAAACCTACTACATCGTTACTGAATATTTCCACCCACGGGCAAACCACTGGGCACTTTTTCAGGTATTTCTTTGTCGAAATCGTCGTCGTTCAAAGTATTCATAAATGATATAATCAACGACATCTCTTTTACGCTGAGTTCAAGCTCTTTTACAAGAGGATCGTATTCTTCTTTTGACACATGCGGGTTTCGTTGTTTCCCATTGGCTATATCTTCATAAAACTCCAATACGCGTTTCAATGTTTTCAGACTTCCGTTATGCATATATGGTGCGGTAAAACGCAAATTTCGCAAAGTTGGGGTGCGAAAACCGAAACTATCTTTGACACCACCGTCGGGGTTGGGCAGTTTGCCATTTTCAGGAGTTCCGAGTACATGTATTTTATAATCGGATAGCATCGGACCGTTATGACAGTTTGCACATCCTACTTCCTTAAAAAGCTCAAAACCCTCTTTTTCAGAAATAAGGATGGCATCATTATCACCTCGCATGTATTGGTCAAAACGGGTATTGTTGGTAATCAAAGTACGTTCGAAAGCTGCGATAGCCTTTCCTAAATTCTCGATCGTAATGCTGTTCGAGTCACCAAACGCCAATTCAAACAACTCACGGTACTCTGGTATTTGTCGCAAACGATCGATGACGACATCTAATATTTCAGTGTCTTTATACCCATGTCCCCGCATCTCTTCCAAGGCTTTGATCGGCTCTAGGGATTGCTTTTCAAGACTTTTCACCCTGTTATCCCAAAACATAGGGGCATTCTCAGAGTCATACCTGTTGTATGTATCAATACCGTTAAAAGCTGAATTTAATATGGTCGGGGCATTCCGCTTTACATGGGGAATGTCGTTCGGACTATTGAAACGCCTTTTACTACCAAGACCTTTTGCATTCGGACCGATAGAAATATCGAGAAATTCAGCATACCCGGTATTTGGATGATGGCAGGTAACGCAGGCTACATCTTTGTCTCCTGATAAGATGGGGTCATAAAAAAGCAATTTTCCCAATTCTTCTTTGGCCTTTGTAGCAGGATTATCATCAGGCGGAGTTACAACTTCAGGAAGTGCCGTTATGGTCGTAGAGACTTTGGCAATCTCCTTTTTTTTTGCCTTTTTAGATTTCTCATCAGAACAGTTTACCAATAAAGGCCCCATAATAAATAAAACGGCAATAAAAGCTATCCTTTTCATAACAAGCAAACTATATTCAGTGGCTTTTTGCAATCTTAGGCTTCTTCAAGCTCTAGGCGAAACTTAACAAATTTAGTACTAAATATTTAAAAATATTTATGACCCGTATCATATCATCACTTGTGCCTTCTCGACCATTGCAATATAAAATCAGGACAATCCCGTAATTTGAACCCCTAAAGCGAGTAACCCGATCAATGCACATAAGGGTGAGAAGTACTTGGCATCAGCCTTTGAAAAGGCGGTGTTTTTAATTTTCCTGAAAAAACCAACATATTTAAAATCGCCAATAGCTCTGGCTAAAAAGATCAAAGGGACCAGCCAACCAATATACTTTATCGTCCAGCCTGGCAGTAACATCGGCATAAGCTCCAAACGGAATAAATAGAACAACCCGAATGACAACAACCCCATTCCGACGATAGCACTTTCAATTTTCTTAGGATTCAAGACACGTTGCCCCTCTGCAGTCGTAGGTAGGGTAATATCGATACCCCATTTGCCTCCAAGTGCCCAGTTGAAATGGATACCTGCAAGAATAATAAAAATGAAAATCAATAAAATCGATACGACATCCATCCGATTTATATTTAGTCTGCTCTACGCTTCTTATCCGACCTTATCCATTCGGTATTAAGTACACCCTGAATTCCCTCGGGATGGCTTTCAAATATTCAAACCCTTTATCTAATTGATCTTGTTCAACAGCATAGGGATAAAAGCTAATGGGTTCAATGCAGACCATATTGGTGACTTCCGTCCAGAGCATAAACTGTCCGAAACCTTCGGTTTTAATCGCAAGCCCTTTTTCATCCTTTAGCGTAATTTCACTACAATCAGGTACATACAAAGCCCTACTACCAACGGCTAAAATCTCCTCCAAGGTGATCACTTGATTGTTGGCACCGATAATAGGATTTTCGGTTTGTAATAAAAATGCCGGATGGTACCCCAACATAAATGGCATACCTTCATCACCAGAAATATTAAAAGTAATTTCAAGATGGTCATCCTTTAATTCGAAACGTTTTTCAAATTGAAAGTTATAGGGCCAGAACAGTTCTTTTTCCGTTGATTTCTTCGGAAATTTTGAATTTCCGACTTTACTATCCGCCTTATATTTCTTTTGAAAAACAGCATGTTCTTCGGATGAATCTTCCAAAACATAAGGCAACTCACGCAATAAACCATGCTGATCCTGAACGGCATTCCCTTTAGGCGTATGCACTCGAAAATTAGCTTCCGATGTGGGACCGATAATAGGAAACATTTCGGTATCGGCATTACGCCATCCCGGATTTCCCTTTTGGTGGATATATTCGTGACCTTCTACCGAATAACTAACCAGTTCCCCAGCGTCTATTTTCACTTTTTGATTTCCAATAGTAAGCGTAACCATAGTTTTAATTCCTATTTAAGATTCATCTATAAAGCCTTTTTCCCGCATCCATTCGTCATTGAACATCTTGCCAACATAGCGACTTCCGTGATCATGAAAAAGAACCACGACCACATCATCTTTGGTAAAATGTTCTTTTAACTGAAGTACTCCTTTAATTGCCGCTCCCGCGGAATTCCCTAAGAACATCGCTTCTTCGCGTGCCAGACGTTGTGTATAAACTGCGGCATCTTTATCGGTGACCTTGGTAAAGCCATCGATTATTTCAAAATTTACATTTTTAGGTAGAATGTCTTCCCCTATGCCCTCTGTGATATAGGGATAAATCTCATTCTTATCGAAAATACCCGTTTCGTGGTATTTTTTAAAAACGGAACCATAGGTATCGATTCCCCAAATTTTAATATCCGGATTTTTTGATTTCAGGTAACTTCCTACTCCCGAAATGGTTCCGCCTGTACCGACACCCGATACAAAATGGGTAATCTTGCCATCGGTCTGTTCCCAAATTTCGGGACCCGTACTGGAAAAATGAGCTTTGGTATTGGATAAATTATCATACTGATTGGCATACCACGCGCCTTGAATTTCCTTTGCCAATCGTTTTGCCGTGGAATAATAGCTGCGGGGATCTTCAGGAGAGACATCGGTAGGGCATACATATACCTCGCTGCCCATAGCCTTTAAAATGTCAATTTTTTCTTTTGATTGTTTATCGCTGATCACACAAATCAGTTTGTAGCCTTTTACCGTGGCTGCCATGGCCAACCCCATTCCTGTATTACCCGAAGTACCTTCTACAATAGTACCACCAGGTTTTAAAAGCCCTTTTTCCTCAGCATCTTCGATCATTTGCAGCGCCATGCGGTCTTTGACCGAATTGCCAGGGTTAAAAGTTTCATACTTTGCCAGAACCATACAAGGTAAATCTGCAGTAAGCCGATTTAACTTCACCAAAGGTGTATTGCCAATGGTTTCAAGTATGTTTTTAGCGTATTTCATGTGCACTTTCAAAGTTACACTTTTAGTTGTACTATTTACGGCTACCGTATCTCATCACTCAAATTTAATGGCCTTGACCGGAGTAATTTTTGTAACGATATAAGAGGGCAACAAAAGCATCAACAAACAGAGCAGCAACACGCCGATATTCAAAAGTAGAACCGAGTAAAAGTCGATATGCACCGGTATATATTCAATATAATATTCTTGAGGATTCGGAAACTTGAATAGGCGGAATTTATGTTGTACCCATATTATAGAAAGGGCAATAAGGTTACCCCATAACAAGCCTACTCCGATAAGATAGGCGGCATTGTATAAAAATATCTTCCGAACGCTCCAATTGGATGCCCCCATGGCTTTTAAGATACCGATCATTTGGGTACGCTCTAAAATCAACACCAACAAAGCGGTAATCATATTAATTCCGCCTACAATGATCATAATACCAATGATGAGGGCTATATTAAAATCAAAAAGGCTGATCCACTCGAAAATATTATAGTATTTATCTTCTACCGTACGTGTATCCAATGTAGAAATTGTGCGTCCATGAATCTCCCTGCCTTTTTCTTCTATGTCTTCAAAATCGTCTAAAAACACTTCAAAATTACCTACCTGATTCGGCTCCCATTTATTCATGCGTTGAATATGGCGAATATCGATAAATACGTAAAGTCCGTCCAACTCTTCAAAACCACTATCATAAATGCCAACGATATTGAATTTCCGTTGGTTGGGTGCCTTTGAAGGGTCACCATCCTTTATAAAAAAAGCGAAGAAAGAGTCGCCCAAATGAAGTTGCAAGCGATTCGCCATGATGCTCGATATGAGTACATCATCATTAAGCTCCCCTGAATAGTTGGGAAGCTTGCCTTCGACCAAGAATTCTTCAAAAGCATTCCAATTATAATTAGGGCCTACCCCTTTGGCGATTATACCTTCAAAAGTTTCTTCGGTACGTATGAAACCCGCCTTACTAGCCACCGCCTGCACATGTGCTACCCCATCGACCGATTTAAACTCCGGATAAAAATCTTGGTTCAGGTCAACGGGTACGACGGAAACTTCTGAATTATTATTATCGTAATTATAGATTTGAATGTGCCCATTAAATGCCGTTACTTTGTCCCTGATTTTATTCTTTAGACCAACGCCGGTAGCGATGGCAATGAGCATCATAATAATTCCTAGAGCTATTGCCGAAATTGCTATTTTTATTATTGGGGCGGATATGCTAATTTTATGATCACTGCCCGTAATAAGTCGCTTGGCTATAAAATATTCTAAATTCAACCTATGCCATTTTTGTCTAATTTCAAAAGTACAGTTTTATTGTCGGTTTTCTCACTTTTAGCTTGTGGAAACCATGCTCCTACACCTAAATCGAAGGAGCAGATGACCGAGGTGCAAACAGCGGTTAAACCTCAACCCAAAATCGTGGTCGGTGCTAACCGAGTGAGCACTTATCTTCCTTTTTTAAAGGGTAAAAAAATAGGCGTAGTAGCGAACCAGACGAGTGTAATCTTTACATCCGATAATGAAATCCAAAAGGAAAAGGGATTTACCCATCTGGTCGACTCTTTGTTGGCCCTGGATATGAATATTCAAAAGGTATTTGCACCCGAACATGGTTTCCGTGGCCAAGCGGATGCCGGTGAGAAGGTTGCTGATGGCACCGATCAAAAAACGGGTCTGCCTTTAATTTCCCTATATGGGAAAAACCGAAAACCTTCAAGTGAGCAGCTTAAAGATTTAGATGTTGTTCTTTTTGACATTCAAGATGTAGGCGTTCGTTTTTACACCTATATCGCCACCTTGCAATTGGTTATGGAGGCCTGCGCGGAAAATGACATACCCTTAGTGGTTCTAGACAGGCCCAACCCAAACGGCCAATATGTTGATGGCCCAACGATGGAGAAAGCACATACCGGATTTCTGGGTATGACCGAGATTCCTTTGGTTTACGGAATGACCATTGGAGAATATGGCAAAATGATCAATGAAGAGGGATGGCTTGAGGGAGGAAAAAAGGCAAACCTCACCGTTGTACCTTTAGAAAATTATACCCATAGTATGGAATACAGTCTGCCAATTCGCCCCTCACCCAACCTACCGAATGACGTTTCCATAAACTTATACCCGAGTTTAGGGCTTTTTGAAGGCACCAACATTAATGCAGGTCGGGGTACAGAATTCCAGTTTCAACGTTATGGCGCTTCCTTTTTAGATAGCACACAGTATAATTTCACCTATACCCCCCAACCAAATTTTGGTTCTAAAACCCCAAAAGAAAATGGCAAAAAGTGTTTTGGAAAAGATTTATCGGAACTCCCTAGAATAAACGAGGTTTCCCTAAAATGGTTGATGGACGCTTATAACAACACCATACAAAAAGGAAAATTCTTTCTAACCAGTGGGTTCACCAAACATGCCGGCACTAAAAAATTGCAACAACAAATCGAAGCGGGACTTACAGAAGAGGATATCAAGGCCACATGGCAACCTCAATTGGAGGCTTTCAAAAAGATAAGGGAAAATTATTTGATCTATCCGTTGTAAAAGTTAAGCTTCCCAATTCAGGAAAGGGCCCTTGGTTTGATTTTATTTTTTGATTCCATGTGGGGTCTTTTATCGATAGCCCTGATACTTAAATCTTTTTAAAAACGGTTGTTGCATTGTGCCCACCAAAACCGAAAGTATTGCTCATGGCGACTTCTACTTTGAAATCTATAGCTTCTTGAGTCACTATCGGCATTGAACTCGGAATTTCTGGATCAATTATAACGGTATTTATAGTCGGGGGAATAATATTATTTTGAATTGCCTTAATCGATAAAATAGCTTCAACAGCACCTGCCGCACCCAGTAAATGACCTGTCATTGATTTTGTTGCACTTATTTTCAAGTTCGCGAATTGATTTTTGAAGGTAGCGTTTACCGCTTTTATCTCGCTTAGATCCCCGACGGGGGTGGAAGTCGCATGCGTATTCAAATAGTTCACCTCAGCTGTGTCAATTCCCGCTTCTTCCATTGCCAATTGCATAGCTTTTGATGCCCCTATACCCTCTGGGTGCGTTGCTGAGATATGGTAGGCATCTGCTGTCATAGCCGCTCCCCCAATTTCCGCATAAATCTTTGCACCTCGTTTCTTGGCATGTTCATATTCCTCAAGAATCAATGCGCCGGCACCTTCCCCCATCACAAAGCCGTCTCGGTCAACATCAAAAGGTCTTGAAGCCTGTTGTGGTTCGTCATTTCTGGTTGACATCGCTTTCATCGAGCTAAAGCCTCCTACCGAAGCATCGGTTATTGGAGCTTCCGATCCACCGGTAACGATTACCTTGGCCTTGTTCAAACGGATATAATTGAACGCATCCATTATAGCAGAACTTGATGAAGCACAAGCCGATACTGCAGTATAGTTGATTCCCATAAGTCCAAATTTCATTGATATCAGCCCTGACGCCATATTCGGAAGTAATTTCGGAATCAAGAAGGGACTAAACCGTGGGTTTTTACCATTTTCAATATAATTCTCCACTTCATCCTCAAAAGTTTTCATGCCTCCTTGGCCGGTTCCCCAAATGACACCCAAATCAAAAGGTGA
This sequence comes from Kriegella aquimaris, assembly GCF_900103215.1. Classification (GTDB taxonomy): domain Bacteria; phylum Bacteroidota; class Bacteroidia; order Flavobacteriales; family Flavobacteriaceae; genus Kriegella; species Kriegella aquimaris. The sequence continues at coordinate 9,036 of NZ_FNGV01000006.1, read as the reverse complement.
CATACTTTCGATATTCAGACCACTATCGTTTATTGCTTCGGATGCGGCGTAAATGGCATATTGCGTAAAAAGATCACTCCGCTTAATTTCATTGCGATCGAGATACTTTTCAGGACTAAAATCCTTTACTTCAGAAGCAAAGGTGGTTTTAAACCGTGAAGCATCGAACTTGGTAATTTTCGAAGCACCGCTCTTTCCGCTAACAGCGTTTTTCCAGAATTCATCCACTGAATTTCCAATCGGAGTCAAAGCTCCCAATCCTGTTACAACTACTCTTTTCATACTTTTGAGATTATATCTGTTCTTCTGCAGGGTGACACGCCATTGTTTTGGTTATTCTCTCTTGCTTATAAAACGAACAAAGGTAATGGGCATTTTTCAAGTTCCTCGAACCAAGCCAATATTATCACTTAATTTTTTAAGGTGATAAGCTTCTCGGAAATTTTCAAAAGATCGGGTTCGGTTATCTCTGGAAGCGGCGCCAAGGGATACATTTGTTGTCCCCGTCGGGCTATAAAAGCACCGCGCCAGCCTGCCCAAAGCGCTCCAGCAATGTCCCACCCATGGGCGGCAATCATCAAACATTCGTGGGGTTGCACACCAATTTTTTTAGCGGCCCAATCATAGACATCGCTATGTGGCTTGTATTTTCCAACATCCTCAATACTTAAGCTTTCATCGAAAAAATCGGTCAATCCCGCATTTTCAAATTGCATGGCAACACCTTCGTTCGATGAATTGGTCAATGAAACCAATTTGTAACCCGCATTTCGTAGATTTCGCAATGCTTCCTTAACTTCGGGATGCGAAGGAAGGGAACGAAGCGGACTTAACGCTTCCTTGGCCTCACGCTCAGTCAGCTGTATATCGTGATTGGCTGCAACCATTCTCAAGGTAGCCGCACCTATTGCCCCGAAATCTATATATTGACCCGCAGTCGTCGACACCAGTGAATATTGGAGCATTGTGGTGAACCATAAGGGCGACAAATCTTCTCTTCCCCCCAAAGCTTTTCCAATACTCTTTTTCAAGTTCCCTAAATCTAAAAGAGACTCGTTGACATCAAAGAATAATACTTTAGGTCGTATTGCTCTAACACCTTCCTTTTGCATAGCGCTTTGGTTATCATTTTTCATTTCAAGTTAAAATTTTGATTTTTTTTAAAACAGTCGTCATTGGAGCCTTGACTCAAATGAAATTACTTCCACCGGATCATCGACATCAAACTTTCCCAGAACTACCATCGTCAAGGTAATATTGACCAAAGGTTATTTCTCTAGCAACTCTGTCAAAACTTGTTTGAAAACATCTACAGGCTGTGCTCCGGTAAGTGCACTTTTTTTATCGAATACAAAGGTAGGCACTGATGATACTCCAAGACCTTGCCAATACTGCTCTTTAGAAGTCACCTCATAACGCGCACTGTCATCGTCCAATCGAGACATCCCTTCTTTCACATTCAACCCTACCGCCTTTAATTCTTGGGCCAAAACTTCTCGGTCGGATACATCTTTTCGTTCGCTAAAGAAAGCGGCGACCAAACGCATTTTCAATTCGGTCTGCTTACCATTTTCTTTGGCATAATCAAGTAGCACATGTGCATCCCTAGTATTTACAATTCTCATATCATCAAAATAATCGAAGGTAAAACCGAGCTCTTCCCCGACATCTTTCATGTGCTCTTGCGATTCTCTTTGTTGGTCGAGCGTCGAGCCATATTTGTTGGCAATATGTTCGATTACATTTTCACCTTCTACCGGCATATGAGGATTCAACTCAAAGGGCTGCCACTCGATCTCAATTTTATCTGCGACACCCATTTCAGAAATGGCGCGCTCAAGACGTTTATAGCCAATGGTACACCATGGGCATACAACATCCGATATGATATCTAATTTTATTTTTTCTGCCATATTGTAAATTTAAATTCACTCAAAGGGAAGCTCCGTTTTACGAAAGATTTCCCAATACTCATTCGCAAAATCAGTTAAACTATCTCGCTGATCTGAATCTGACCCTGTACATTCGAGTAGTTGGGCACATCGGCTCCAATTTTTTCGGCGTGGGGACCAAAGGATTTTTGAAACGTCTCAACTGATTCGAAGTAAAGGCTGGCAGCTGCCACAAAAGGTGCGGGCTCACCAGGACCTCTGCCCCCTAGACCTCTTTCTACTTCAACCTTTAAAAGGGCGTCACCTACCAGGTCTTGAACCATAGGAACATGCGTGTTGGTATAATAGCCAAAATCGAATTTTACTTCTTCACTATTCGGATATAGAACTGCTACTTTGATCATAATTTTATTTTTTAATTGTCCTATTACTTAATTTTTTACCTGTGCTTACGCACATAAAGGTTGTAATTGCGAAACTGGAAAACTAACCCATTCAAAATTATGAATCGTCAGCCGATGCACATAATCTTCTGTGTTATTTTTAGGCCTGTCTAGTTGAGCCGATTGTTTAAGGGGTATCTGAATTCCGTTTACATCCCTATAGTCTTCAAATTGTATAGAACCATACAAAAATCCCGGTGTTGTTTTGGGGTTATACCTTGTTGTAAAAGACGCAGCTTCGATTGAGCCAGCGTCTACGAATACCACGATTGGCACCGGTTACTAATGCTACTTTACCTTCTGTTGAAATACCCATAATTCGAGTTTTAATACTGAATTCCAGGGTTTGACTATAATTTTAAAATATAAACAGACCTTCCGCGGGGGGCGGAAGGCCTTTTATTGCCATCACACTTCGTTATCTAACGACACTAGGCAATTTCAGTTTCCTTCTTCCAAGCGTATTTCTTGAAACCAGCGTCCACAGGGGTTTCTGCAATATGGTTTACGTAGTTACTGATTACTTTTTGTGAAAGACCTAGAATAATTTCCAACAGTTGTCTTTCCTCATATCCCACGGCAAAAAATACTTGTACATCTTCGTCATTGATATAACCTCTGTTGCGTACAATTTTAAGCGTAGTTTCATGTAAGACCTGTAACTTTTCAGATGGCAATTCAGTACCATTGCGCAATGCCTCGGTTATAGCATCATCGACCTTCATCATTTTTGCTATGGCCGTGTGGGCAGGTACACAATAGTGACATTCGTGTTCTACATTTATGGTTTGCCAAACAACGGTAAGTTCATCATTATTGAACGATGAGTTTACGAACAATTCGTGTATGGATTGGTATGCCTTTAACAAACCCGGTGCACCGGCCAATACGGCGTGTAGGTTAGGAATGTTACCATAGGCCTTTATCGATTTCTCCAATAATGGTCTGCTTTCCTCTGGGGCTGTTTCTAATGTGTGATTCTTTAATGTGCTCATAATTTCTATTTACTAATATGTTAATTATTTCTAAGCAATTGCTTAGTTTATGGATAAAAAAATTCTAAATGTTTAAAAACGTAATTTCAACACTATCCTTGAGTTGCTCTTGGTCGAAAACCTTTGAAGAAACTGACAAACCCAGTATAACATTCATTAGATAATTCGCTTGACGGTCTGCAATTTCGTTTGTTTTACCTTTTTCTTGCAATAGATTGTCAATAAACAATTGCTTGACCTCAGTTGCAAATTTCACCAATTCTTTCATGATCACCGGATCCGTGTCATCTCTTACCTCATTCACAGTATTGGTAACTAAACAACCTTTATTTACACCCTCTTCACTCGCAAATTCTAAAAAATCATAGAAATATTGTTTAATACCTTCCTTGCCATTATTCGATTTCGCCAATTTATCGGTTATACAGTGTATTCTCTTTTTGTACGCGTTTATGCTTTCAAGAAATACACCTTGTTTATTGCCAAAACTCGAATAGATAGAAAATTGGTTAATGCCCATTTCCTTTTCCAACATACGTACCGTGGTGGCTTCATAACCGTTCCGCCAAAAAAGACCAGTGGCCTTTTCTATCACCTCTTCTTCGTTATATTGCTTCTTTCTCGCCATTGTTTCTAAACTACGGAACAAAACTAAGCACTTGCTTTGAAACAAACAAATGTTTAAGATTTATTTGGCAATTCTATCTAGTGGAAGCCTACAGAAGCTTGTGATAAAAATAGTAATGGTGGAGCCTGTTAGCAGCTAACTCACACCACTATAACTGCTCGAATATTTTTTTAAATCTTTGAGGAAATTCGGTGGTTATATAAATATTTTCATTGGTAAACGGATGGGTAAACTTTAGCGAATAGGCATGCAAGTACAATCCTTTTCCTTTTAAGATTAAATTTTCAATACCATAATCCCTATCGCCTAATATGGGATTTCCGATACCCGATAAATGTTTGCGCAACTGATGTCTTCTACCGGTCTTCGGTTTTAATTGCACCAAGTTAAGTTTACTGAATCTTTTTGAGGGAACGGTATCTTTTACCGCATATTTAGTTAGCGATGGTTTACCGTCAATTGGTTCCGTAATTTTCCCATTAACATTCATTTCACCGATTGTAATGGCATAGTAGACTTTCTTTATGGCCTTATCGGCAAACATGCGATTTAAATCACGAATACTACTACTCGTTTTTCCTACTAACAAAAGTCCCGTAGTCGCATAATCCAATCGGTGAACCGGTTGTGGCACTGCGGCATCGGATAAATTACTGGGCTTCAGATTTTGAGGCAACGCTTTGGCAATGGTCTTAAAACCAACACCACTTACCAAAATACCCGCAGGTTTATAAATGACCGCCAAATATTCGTCTTCAAAAAGCACTTTCAGGGGGAAGACCAGTTTCTCGCCAGGGCTTTTTAATTCAGGAACCGCCAACTGAATCATTTCCCCTCCTTTTATAAACGTTGCCGTAGTGGCAATGGCTCCATCAACCGTGATATACTGTTTCTTTAAAACCTTCTTTAAGGCCGATTTGGTCAATGCCCTATTAAAAATGCCCACGCCATATTCTTGAAGTCTTATGGGAGTGGTCAGTTGCGGTACGATATGGGTTTCTTTTGATTCTATCACATTTAAGGTGTGAAACAGGTTAAATGAAAAGGAAGTATTTAAATAAAACAAGCGTACTAATTACTTTAAACAAAGTAATATAAAAAAAGTCCGTTATTATTATTTTTTGGAATTAAGATATCTGCTCGCTTTAGTATGCTAAAATGTATTGTCAAGGTTCTTTAGCCATCATTCGGCGAAGGATAATGCAGTTGAACTTAAAGTTAACCTTTTTCGCCTAGGGTATTTTTCACCTTTACTTCCTACAGGTAATCCTCCAGAATTTCATTGAGGACTTCTTCTCTAAATTCTTTGCAGGTTCGTCTATCTCTTTAGCTTCGATCAAGCCATAACCCCCAAATTCTCTAGCCACCGAAACGTAATCATAATAGAATAGTTTGATACCATGTGTGGTTTCGTATCTATCTTTACTTATCGCTGATCCTTTTCCATAAGTCGCGGTGTTTTTTGATATGGCCACGAATACCATATAACCACCCGGTTGAAGTTGTTTGTAGCAGTTATCGATTAGCGCAACCCGCTCTTTTTCATTTAGCAGATGGATTAACGCATAACAAAAGATACCATCATACATTTTTTTATCAAAGGGCATGTCGTTAACACCACCGTGATATACTTTTATACTTTCACCAAAATGGTTTTTCGCTAATTCAATAGCAGTTTCTGAGATTTCAATGCCGGTCACGTTCATTCCTTTGGCTATAAACACCTTTGCATTTCTACCATATCCAAATCCTGGAATCAATATTTCCTTTAATCCATTCTTTTGAAATAAATCAGCCGTTGAAACGGCAGCATCGGCGGGCTCAAAACCCCACATCATTTGTTTTTCCCGAAAATTTGATTCCCAAAATTCTGTCATTTGCTACGCCTCAATCAGTAAGTGCATTACATAAAGGGAAGATAAAAAAGATAATGCATTTATAGTCTAACAGGGGTTGTTGGGGCCTATAATTTTTCAATTGTATTTGTACTGTCGAGATGATTAGTTAATTCTTCAACATCTTTTTCCATCTTGTTTCTCTCCACTCTTTTTGTTCTTCTTTAGAAAGAAATGTCCATGCTACAATTCGGCTAGATTTGTTACCGGTTCCCATTGGAATCGTTTTGACCTGATTCGTTCCAATTTCCCCTAATAGTTTATAAATTCCTTTAAGATTCGATTGTTTGGAGACCAAAGTTGAAAACCAGTAACAATTTTTAGAGAACTTTTCACTTTCCCTGATCATATGCTGAATAAATTTATTCTCTCCACCATCACATACAAGCTCATTGCTGACTCCTGCAAAATTGAGCTCAGGTTTTTTTACTGTTTTACCCGATAGGTTTTTAATTTTTCTTCGGGTTCCTTTTTGAGCATCTTCCATCGAGGAATGAAAAGGAGGATTACAAATCGTTAATTCAATTTTATCTTCTCTACTTATTATGCCGTTAAAAATGTCCCCTGATTTTTTTTGCAGCCTACACTCGATCTTCCCTTTAATTGATGGATTGGAATCGACAATGTGCTGTGCTGCTGTAATCGATTTTGGGTCGATGTCAGATCCAATAAATTTCCAGCCGTATTCTATTACTCCAATAATTGGATAAATACAACTTGCTCCTAGGCCGATATCAAGACAAGTGATTTTATCACCAACTGGAATCCTACCAAAATTGCTCTCGCCCAATAAGTCAGCAATATGATGAATGTAATTCGCCCTTCCCGGTATCGGGGGACATAAATTTTCATCTGGAAATTCCCAATTTTTTATTCCGTAATAATGATTTAGCAATGCTTTATTCAAAAGTTTAACAGCAAGAGGGTTTGAAAAATCGACCGATGCTACACCAAATTTATTCGGCATTACATAGTCTTTCAATTCAGGAGTCGCAGTTGTCAACGCACTTAAATCATACCTTTCTCGGTTTTTATTTCGAGGATGTAGCCTTGCTTTTTCCTGTTTATTCTTTCCTGAAGCCATGATTTGCTATGATTTTATATAAAGAGCTGCCGCATAAAAATACGCATACCTCGCCAATAAGCTCGCAGTGCCTCTTCTTGATATATTCGCTGTACCTCGTTTTAGCTCTTTTCTAATTCTATTAATTTTTCTTTTGAAAACGAATGATTGTTTAAGAATTTCAGTAATAATTATTACTATGCCGTCCATTTATAAAATATAAGACGGAAGCATAAAAAAGATTAATTAAAGTACAATGGCTGATTTCTATGAGTAGTACGGTGGCAAGAAAACATTTGGTTAATTCGTTTCGCAATTTTTAAATTCTAGTTATAAACCTCTTCCACACTCCTAGGTTCAATATTCAAAAAATGATATTCTATAAATTTCATGTACTGTTCCCAATCAAACAATTCAAGTCCATGGCCACCCGAGCGAACGTGGTATCCAATTGTACTTTTAATAATTGGTTGGTTAATCTCAGGTTGATTTTCAGATGTAAAGGCTACATCTTTATCGTAAAGCTGATACGCAGGGGCTGAATTGTACGTTCCAATCCATTGTCCTTTCTGGTCGGCCCATAAATCGTGTTGTGCATTACTAATATAAAAGGGACGTGGTGCCATTGTAGCCAATAATGAGTGTTGATCGACAGGTAAAGCATGTACATTTTTGGCGTACTTATTTGCATTTCTACAAATCCAAGTTGGCAGGTATTCGCACATATTTTGTAAAGTTTCCCCATATTCACGGCGCCAGATTGCATCGCCTCCGTGACCAGCTGTTGCCAGAAGTGTCATTCCAAAACGCGTGTCTGTTACTGCCGCCCAGAGAGCGACTTTACCGCCTATTGAGCAGCCGAGTGTTGCCACCTCGCTTTCCTCTACATCATTGTCCGTTTCCAAATAATCCATTCCGGCGCGTAAAGCGTAGGCCCAGATTGCAATCATTCCCCACTCATTCTCTTTTGTAAAATCTTGTCCCTCTTTAAAATAAAGATTTGAAATTCCGCCACTTACTTTTCCATCCTTATTTCCATTGTCGATACCAAATGCCTGGTAATCGACAGTTGCAACACCAATTCCACGACTCATTAACTGATGTAAAGGAATTCCATTTTCGGTAATACCGTAACTCTGCGAGTTGTTTAATTTTAGGGCTTTGCGTTTGATGTCACTGCCATTTGCCAATAGAATTACCGGAACTTTCTCTTTGGAGTTGGTCGGTACAAAAAGGACTAGGGGCATCGTCACTTTTCCTGATTTGTTCTCGAAAGTTATTTGCACATCTTTTCTGGTGCATAAACCGTCAAAAATGGTGTGGTCTTCAGAAATTAGTTTAAACGATTTCTTGATAGGGTTCAAAGGTATGGGTACTTCACCATACATATTTTGGGCAAAAAATTCGACGATCTCTGGTCTTCTGAAATTTTCCCAATCTTCAACCGTTTTTATAATTTTTCCATCGAACGAGGAAAGGACATGAGGTAGTTCGTACTCCGGCACTTTAGATTCGTCATAGTTTGCTTCGAGAAATTTTCCGTCGTAAGTCTGGGCAGCACCGTTGGAAGAAACAAACACGGCAATGGCAAGTAGTAAAAATTTATTCATCATGTATTTTATTTCCTTATTACAGTATATAAAAAGTAGCGCTGAAAATAAGCGATAATTTTTCCGATTAAACACAAGTCGAATTTTTAAATTTTTCTTATTACTTTTCTTTATCAATAAGCCAAAATTAAAAATTTGGCGGACTTGCAAATATGTCTTAACTTCGGTTATGCAACTAATTAGCTATGAGGTATAGCATCGATGAAAAAGCAGTAAGTCGAGTATCTTTAAAATGAACGAAAAATTAAAGATATGATTACTCAAATTACTGCTGTACCGAAGTTATACATTGGCATCGACATTCACAAGAGAAGTTGGAAAGTGCATTGCGCTACAGATTTGTTTTCAGGCAAGTCTTTTTCAATGAATCCAAACCCGGAACAACTTAAAGATTATGTTAATAAACATTTCGCTGATTATGAAGTGTCGACGGCATACGAGGCAGGTTGCTGTGGATATTCAGCGCATCGTTGTTTCGAGTCTTATGGTTGGTTTTCTTTAGTAGTTAAT
>NZ_FNGV01000018.1 GCF_900103215.1 Kriegella aquimaris | reverse complement strand
CGGCGACACAACTTTTCAACGCCCTCGGGGGAAGCCCACATCCCGGCGGAAGCTGGGCACCGGCACTCGCAGGGGCGGGAACCTATACCTATACCATGACACAAGATCCGTGTTCAGTATCTTCTAAAGTAGTAGTTACCGAAGAAACTAGACCCGACGCCGGATCAAATGCTACGCTTGAAATATGTGCCGGAGCAACGATAACACAAACTGAACTCTTAACACTATTGGGAACAAAAAATACTTCCGGAATATGGAATCCCAATCCTGAAGATGCTGGCCCAGGATCCTATACCTATACAGTTACCGGTGGTCAATGCCCTGATGCCTCATCAACAATAACTGTGACCGTATCTACAGTTGATACCGATGGTGATGGCATAATTGATTGTGAGGAGCTTACTGATGGTACCGACCCTCTTGACGATTGTGACTCTATCGGCGGAACACCATTACCTACTAGCAATTGCGATAGCGATGAACTAACAGAAAAGGAAGAATCAATAATAGGTACAGATCCAACAAATCCCGATACAGATGGTGACGGGGTTATCGACGGACATGAGGTAACCGATAGTACAAACCCTCTAGATATTTGTGACTTTTTGTTAGAAAGCCAAACAGTAACACCATCAAACGCCTGGTACCTATCAGATTGCGACGAAGATATGTTGAGTAATCAGAAAGAAATAGAATTAGCAACAGACCCTACCAATCCTGATACTGATGGAGATACAATAAAAGACGGCCAAGAAGTAACTGATGGAACAGATCCTTTAGACCCCTGTGATTCCATTGGCGGAACACCGCCTACCGGATCATCCTGTCAAGTATATGTTGAGCTTGATTTGGTACAACCCGGAGATATTGAGCATGGAAATTTGAAAATTATTAATATCAATCTTTTTCCCAATAACAATGTACAAGTTTATAACCGATGGGGAGTAGTTGTTTGGGAAACCAAAAGATATGATAATCGATCCAATGCCTTTGATGGTACTTCAAAAGGCAGACTAACCGTCATGGCTAATCAGAAGTTACCTTCCGGCGTCTATTTTTATGAAATAAAATACCTCTCGAAGGGTCAAGAAAAATTGCTGTCCGGTTACTTATACCTTATCCGTTGATTCGGATAAAATAGTTAAAAAATAAGATATGGGAAAAACACTTATTTTATTTACGATTCTGATTTTCGGATGTTGTTTCCCGATTTTCGGGCAACAAGATGCACAATATACGCAGTATATGTATAACACCTTAGCGGTAAACCCCGCCTATGCTGGCTCCAGAGACCAATGGGGAGTGTCCGCATTGCACCGCTCCCAATGGGTAGGATTAGATGGTGCACCAAGCACCCAAACTTTCAATATTAATGGGCCGGTTACAAGTAAATTGGGCTTAGGTCTCTCTATTGTAAACGATGAAATAGGCAACCATACGAACCAAAACACTTATTTTGACGCCACATTCTCCTATTCTATCAAAACCTCGGAAACTGCCAAGCTTTCTTTTGGACTAAAAGCTGGAGGACACGCATTGAATATTGATTTTAACAACCTTAGAAACTATAGTGCCAATGTTCTCTCACCCACAAATACCGAGATATATAAGAAATTTTCACCAAACTTCGGGGCTGGTATTTATTACCATACCTCAAGTTTTTATATGGGCCTATCAATTCCCAACTTCTTAAAAACAGAACATTTTCAAGAATCAGGAGAGACGACCACCTACATTGCTACCGAAAGAATGAACTGGTACCTAATTTCCGGATACGTATTTGACCTTAATTCATCACTAAAATTTAAGCCCGCCTTTCTGTTCAAAGCAATTGAAGGAGCCCCGTTGCAAATGGATTTGTCGGCCAACTTTTTACTCAACGAAAAATTCACACTGGGAACGGCCTATCGATGGGATGCCGCTTTTAGTGGACTTTTTGGTTTCCAAATGTCAAATCAATTTTTATTGGGGCTGGCATATGATCATGAAATTACAGAACTGGGTGGTGCTCGCTTTAATGATGGGTCATTTGAAATATTTCTCAGATATGAATTTATCAAAAAAGAGAAAGTAGATCTAACTCCTAGGTTTTTCTAACAAATTATACAATGAAAGTCAGATTTGTCTATATATACGCTATTCTTATTTTAAGTTATTGCTCAAGCAATGCACAAAGCAAAAAACAAGAGGATAGCAATAATTTTGACAATTACGCACATATGCAGGCGATAAGCACTTATGACGAGTTGGCAAAACAAGGATTCTCACAAGAAGAGATTTGCAAAAATCTCGGCAATGCGAACTATCTAAACGCTCGATATGAAGAAGCCGCCATATGGTACGGCAAGTTATTTGAATTACAAGAAACTACTATTGCCCCAGATTATTTATACAGGTTCGCCCAATCATTGAAATCAATTGAAAATTATGAAGAATCGGATATCTGGATGAAAAAATTTGAAGCTATCAAGGGGAGCGATGTTCGTGCCCTCAAATTTTCAGATAACCCAGAATACTTAGATGACATACGAAAAATGCCGGTTCGTTATACAGTTAAAAACCTTTCATCGGTCAACTCAGATCGTTCTGATTTTGCACCATCGTTTTATTTGAACGATTTAGTATTCTCTACCGACCGGGATATGCAACATATCAATAAGAAAAATAGTAAACCCTATTTAAACCTATACTTGGCCTCTTTTTTGGAGAATGGAGAATACGGTAATGTCTCCAGTTTTTCAACTGAATTGAATATCAAAACCAATGAATCTTCTTCGGTCTTCGCAAAAGATGGCAATACAGTATACTTTACAAGAAATAATTCGAATAAAGGAAACTTTAACCGTGATAAAAAAGGAGTTAGTAGGTTAAAAATATATAGCGCTCGCTCAAAGGGAGGTGTTTGGACGGATATTACTGAACTGCCTTTTAATAACAAAACATATTCCGTTGCCCACCCCACATTGAACGCCAATGAGACTAAATTATTTTTCTCGTCCGATATGCCGGGCACCATTGGTTCATCAGATATTTACTATGTGGATATTAATCCGGACGGCACCTTTGGCGAACCGCAGAATTTAGGACCCAAGATCAATACCGAAGGCAAGGAAACTTTTCCTTTTATTGCCGAATCCGGTATCCTGTATTTTTCATCCGATGGGCATCTTGGGTTGGGAGGTCTAGACTTGTTTTCTGTCGACCTTGAAAACGATGGAATCGTAACTAATATGGGTAGGCCGTTGAACAGTAAAGATGATGATTTCTCCCTGATTATTGACGAGACAGGCCAAAACGGTTTCTTCGCCTCGAACCGTTATGGAGGCATTGGCGGTGATGATATCTATCGATTTGAAAATACTACCGACTGTCTCATTACTGTGGAGGGTATCGCAATTGACAAAGACGATGCGTCAACTTTGGCAGAAACCCTTATTATGGCTTATGACAAAAATCAAACAAAATTGGCCGAAGTTAAAACACAAAGTGATGGCTCATTTTTATTGACCCTACCTTGTCAAGAAGAACAATTTCGTCTGGTAGGCACCCTTAACGATTATGTTGATGCTACTTTATATTTGTCACCCTCAGAAACAAACATTGGAGGTGTGCGGCTTGAAATCGAACAAAAAGAAAAAGTGGCCAATTTAGGTTCCGATTTGACCAAGGTATTAAAATTAGAACCTATCTATTTTGACTTGAACAGTTCCTATGTTCGAACAGATTCATATGCAGAACTCGACAAGGTAGTCGATTATATGCGCAAGCGGCCTGATATAAAAATAGCCGTAGGTTCGCATACCGACAGCCGTGAGGGAGACGATTACAACCTATGGCTTTCGGCCCGAAGAGCGAAAAGAACTGTAGAATATATTACCTCAAAGGGAATAGAAAAAAGCAGAATATCTGGTAAAGGTTATGGTGAGACCCAATTAATCAATAAATGTAGTAACGGTGTTCGCTGTTCCAATAAAGCACATCAACTCAACAGAAGATCGGAGTTTATAGTCATTCAGAAATAAATAAATTTCACTAAAATGGGGCATGTTTTACCATCCCTTTCTTTTTTAATATCCGTCAAGTAGGGTTACTTTTGTACTGCAGATAAATCACCCTATGGTCCAGTTTAGAAAAATAGCAAAAGTTTCATTGATACTTGTGTATTTGGTCATTGTAGCGGGTGCCGTTGTGCGTATGACCGGTAGTGGTATGGGGTGTCCCGATTGGCCTAAATGTTTCGGCCATTACATTCCTCCGACCGACATATCCGAATTAGAGTGGCATCCTAATATTTCGATAAAGAAAGGCCAGGTCATTATTGTCGATGAGACACTTCAGGTTGCCCGTGACGATTTTAAAACATCGACTTCGTACGACGCGACAAATTGGGAACGTTATACCAAACATGATTACGCCGTTTTTAACCCCACCCACACTTGGATAGAGTATATCAACCGTCTTTTCGGAGCCTTGGCGGGGTTGGCTACTTTTGTTCTGGCCCTTTACTCCTTAAAATTCTGGAAAACCAATAAGAAAATAACCGTACTTTCTTGGTTGGTGGTTTTTGCAATGGGGTTTCAAGGTTGGCTGGGCGCAACTGTGGTCTATTCGGTATTGGAGCCTGTAAAAATAACCGTACATATGGTTATGGCATTAGTCATCGTTGCCCTTGTGTTGTATTTAATCTTTGTTTCAAAAAGTACGAAGTCGCATTTTGTTTATGACCCCACACTTGGAAAATGGATAATTTTCGCATTGTGTTTGACATTGATCCAAATAGTATTGGGTACCCAAGTACGCCAGTTCGTAGATGAACAAATAGATCTCTTGGGCCCAGGCACAAACGACCTATGGCTTCATAATCCTGACTTGCTGTTCTACTTACATCGTTCTTTTTCGATAGCTGTGGTAGCCCTTAATCTGTTTTTGGGTTACAAAATCTATTCCCAAAAACTAGGTTTTACAAAAATCTATTGGGTACTGTTACTGATATTGGCCGAAATAATTTCGGGTATGGTCATGTTTTATGCCGACTTCCCTTTTTCAAGTCAATCGCTACACTTGATAATGGCCTCCTTACTTTTTGGAATTCAGTATTATTTAGTTTTAGAAGTCGTTTATGCTAAAACAAGTCATAAAACTTTGTAACTTTGCATTCGCTAAAAATGGAAGGGGAATGATCTATAAAATCAGGGTTATTTTAGATGCTGAAGAAGATATCTTTAGAGATATCGAGATTGATGCTGCGTATTCTTTAGAGGAATTTCACAATGCTATTACGCAAGCCTTCGGATTTGAAGGTAATGAAATGGCATCTTTCTACACCTGTGATGCCGATTGGATCCAAGATGAAGAAATCGCTCTTTTTGATATGAACGAAAGCGGTTCTGATGTACGTTTGATGAATGAAAGTTTTTTGGAGGATGTGCTAACGGAGAATACTCCGAAACTCATCTATGTCTATGATTTCTTGAGTATGTGGACGTTCTTTGTTGAATTGGCCGATATCGTAGAAAAGGAAGACGGTAGATCATACCCCAATTTACTATTTAGTTTTGGCGAATTGCCAGAATTTCCACCGGAAAAGAATTTCGAGTCAGAAAAAACGGTTGATTTGGAAGACAGTTTTGAAAATTACGATGATTTCGATTTCGACGAGAACTGGAACTGACCTTCCCCAGCTCCATTGCGAATCGAACATTGCATCCACATAAAAAAAGATTCTCCTATCCTTGGAGATTAAAACGGAACATACACTATGATCAATCTTTATGCTACCCAAATCGAAAGCCTTTCACTTCATCGTGTTGGCAACAAAAACAAAGGCGAAGGTATATTTTTATCGGCCGAACCCTTTCGATTAAACGATGAAACTTCAGGTTTGCTAAAAGAGTATTTCTTTAAGCCGTTCCGTGAGAAAGAAGAAAACTATTTCCGCTTGGCCAATGAAGTCGACGTTGAATTCAACGAGATTCACAAAATTGTTTCCGATGCGTTTGCCGACCCTTCGAGCATTCATAACAATTCAAAAAAAATTGCCACACACCTGTTCGAGCAATCAAACCATCCGCACATAAAAAATGGCGAAGTATACATCGCCTATTTGAGCGGGGTACTTTTAGATAATGAAAAAGTCGATGCCATAGGAGTTTTCAAAAGTGAGCTAAAGCATGATTTCTTTCAATTTGAAGAAAAAGGAAGTAATCTTGATATCGTAATTCAACAAGGAATCAATATCAACAAATTGGATAAGGGTTGTCTTATTTTCAATATAAACAAAGAAGAAGGCTACAAGGTACTCTCAGTTGACAGCAACCGTTATGATGCTAAATATTGGATAGAAAATTTCTTGGGTGCAAGTGCCCTTACCGATGAAAACTTTTACACTAAAAGCTATCTTAAATTCTGTCAGAACTTTGCAAAAGATGTGGTTTTGCCTGCCGAAGACAAGCAGCAAGAAGTGCTGTTCATGAACCGAGCCGTAAATCATTTTGCAAAAAACGACGCTTTTGAGGAAAGCAACTTTTTGAACGAAGTGATGGAAAACCCGGAACTTATACCGGAATTTAAAAATTACAAAGTAGAAAAAGGCCCAAAATATAGTATTGAAGACGTTTCGAATTTCGATATCGCCAATAAGGCGGTTTCCGATGCTCGTAGAAAAATGAAAAACGTAATCAATTTAGATACCCATATTCAAATTAAATTGGATTTTATAAATCCTGAATCTGCTCAGAAATTTGTCGAAAAAGGATGGGACGAAGAACGACAGATGTACTATTACCTCGTCTATTTTAATAAGGAAGAAAAAAGTTAGTCAACAAATTGACAGAAACAAAGAAGGCTAGAAACGACGCACGTTTCTAGCCTTCTTTGTTTCTAAGCCGTACCCTAATCGTTTAAGAGATTCTGATTTTTTTCTCTAAAATTTGTTTCATGCTTACATCTTGGTAATTCCTCTTCACAAAGTCAAGGGCCAAATTAAGCACTTGTCCCATGGTTTTACATTTTTTAAAATCCATATCCAAGGTAAGGTCGTAAATCTCCGCTTTTAATTGTTCAATGTTTTCGGGTAGTGAAATATCATCAGCCTTGGCTGAGTTGAGCAAACGTTTGATTCTATTTCCTGAACTAATGATCCGTTTTGCCACTATCGATCGCTCTTCGATCTTGTATTGATCTACCGAATCATTCTGCAATTTATTTCGCACCAATTCTACCATGATAAAATTTTCTTTGAAAAACTGTGGGCGATATACCTTTAATTTTCCTTCAAAACATTGCTGGTCAAAATCTATGGCCCGTATACGGTACACTACATGATCAAAGTCGTGAACAGGTACAATGACATAATTGTACGATCGCATATCACCCAATAAACGAATCATACAGCGTTCATTAAATTTTACGAATTCTTTGGCCAATTGCGATTTTTCAGACTCCGTACAATTTGGCAACATGTCTTTTATAAATACATCTCCCGGGATTCCCGCAATATGCTCTTCGATTAGGGTGTCTTTGCATACCAGAAAATTCAGGTTATAGGGCGATAGCATATGCTCAAGTTCTAAACCGTAAATACGTGAGGCATCCGTTTTCTTGACATAAAAATAGGTGAAGTTATCGTTCAGAACATTCCGTACACGAATGCGGAATGGTTTTGAGTTGCCAAAGGTGCAATAATCCACTGCATCTACGTTCAGGTACTGAAAAATATGATCGCTACCGTCAGAATGTAAAATAGAATATACCTTTTTAAGACTTAAATCGATTTCTTGCCGTTCAGAATCGGAATAATATACTCTCACCCATAAAGTATCTTCTTCATCGGCATCATAGACTACGACAGATCCCGCAAAGCGTAATAAATCTTCGTAAAATATGGGAATCTCGATTTTCCGATTGTAGTTATCCAAATATGCATCCAGCTTCGAACTCACGGGATACGTTGGTTTTTTCTTCGACATTAATCGCTCTTCTGACATAGGATATCTTGTTATTTCACTTCTTGATCGTAACAAAATAACGATTTCTTCGTCAACTTACTATAAAGAACCCAAAACTATTCTCGAATTGGAAACCATATTGACCGTAAACAACCTCACCAAAAAATTTGGAATGTTGACGGCCGTTAAAAATTTATCCTTTACAATTGAAAAAGGAAACGTTTACGGCATTTTAGGACCTAATGGTAGTGGCAAGTCGACTACACTGGGTATAGTGCTCAACGTAGTTAACAGAACCCAGGGTGATTTTAGTTGGTTCGACGGACACACTTCGACACACGAAGCGCTAAAAAAAGTTGGGGCCATTATTGAACGTCCGAATTTTTACCCGTACATGACCGCGGAGCAGAATTTAAAACTGGTTTGCAAAATTAAACAAGTATCTCAGGAAAATATCGATAACAAACTAGAACTCGTAGGATTATTAGATCGTAAAAAAAGTAAATTCAAGACCTATTCCTTAGGAATGAAACAACGCTTGGCCATTGCCTCTGCCCTACTCAATGATCCCGAAATCTTAATTCTTGACGAACCCACTAACGGATTGGATCCACAAGGAATTCACCAAATACGGGAAATAATCAAAACTGTGGCATCCCAAGGTACCACCATCCTATTGGCTTCGCATTTATTGGATGAAGTAGAGAAAGTCTGTAGCCATGTTATTATTCTTAGAAAAGGAGAAAAATTGTACGCCGGCTCCGTTGACGGTATGCTGGCAAGTCATGGATTTTTTGAACTACGTACAACGCATACCGAAGAACTGCTTTCTTTTTTAAAGAATAACTCCAGTTTCGGGGAGGTAAAAAACGAAAACGGACTTATCACAGCCTTCCTGACCGAAGCTTTGGATGCAGACACACTCAACAAAATGTTATTTGAAAACGGCATTGTCCTTTCCCAATTGGTGAAAAGAAAAGAAAGTCTGGAAGAACAATTTCTCATTTTGACTAAAAACCAGTCCAATTAATCGATTCTTATGGTACGTTTATTACAAATTGAATTCATTAAACTTTGGAATAACAGGTCTAGTAGAATATTGATTTTTACCTATTTTCTGCTTATTACTTCCATCGCCCTTGTTTCAATGATTAAATTCGATTTTGGGGATATTCATTTTCAATTGGCTGGCCAAGGCATCTTTAATTTCCCATATATCTGGCATTTCAACACCTATTTTGTCGCTTGGTTCAAACTCTTTTTAGCAATAGTCATCGTATCAATGATGGCCAATGAATACAGCAATAAGACCATAAAGCAGAACCTTATTGATGGATTATCAAAAAAGGAGTTCGTACTTTCTAAATTTTTGACAGTTATAGCTTTCGCCTTGATTTCGACCATTTTCATCTTTGTTGTTTCCTTGATTTTAGGGTTGTTATATTCCGATTTCAATGAAGTTTCCATCATATTTTCCGATCTTGAATTTATTTTGGCTTTCTTTCTAAAACTTACGGCTTTTTTCTCCTTTTGTCTTTTTCTCGGCGTTCTGGTAAAAAGATCTGCTTTTGCCCTAGGTTTCCTTTTTATTTGGCAAATAGTCGAAATAATCGCCACGGTCGTTTTGGAGCAAAAAGTTTTCGGAACAAAAAATGGAATGGCCGATTTGGTGACTGGGTTCTTTCCCCTACGGTCAATGTACAATCTTATCGATGAACCAATTACCCGACTCAACGTCATAAAATCGGCGGCAAAGCAACTCGGTGCGGATTTAGGGTCAAACTATCACGTACATTGGTACGAAATGCTCATCGTCATAGGGTGGACGATAATCTTCATTTATTTATCATACGCCCTATTGAAAAAGCGTGATTTGTAGTATCTTGTTGTGATAGTTAGAACACTATATGAACAAGATTACCGCGATTTTCTTTTTTGGCATCCTTTGCCCTGCCTTACTATGGGGTCAAGGAGAAACGCGTAATTGGTATTTTGGCAACGGTGCCGGCATTCAGTTTAATGTTGATGGCAGTGTTACACCACTCGATGGAGGAAGACTAAACACCGTGGAAGGCTGTACTACTATTTCCGATGCCAACGGAAATCTTCTTTTTTACACCAATGGCATCAACGTCTACCGGGCAGATCACGCAGTGATGCAGAATGGCACCGGACTCTTTGGTGACACCTCAAGCTCACAGTCGGCCATCATCGTACCCGACCCCGGAAACACCTTAGGGTATTATGTATTTACGGTAGACACCAATGTTCAAAGAGAGGATATTGATAACGGATTTAATTATTCTTACGTTGATATGAGCTTGGATAATGGGCTGGGAGCAGTTACCATCAAAAACCAAAATCTGCTTGAACGGTGCTCCGAAAAAATATCCGCTGTTGTGAAAGATTGTGACGAAAATTCGTTTTGGGTAATTACGTTGGCCCCATCCAGTTCATATTCAGACACCTATAACACCTTCTATAGCTATGAGGTTGGTTTAGAAGGAGTGGGCCCGCCGGTCACGAGCTCCATGGGTTTGAACATTACAGACAAAAGAGGATACCTGAAACTATCACCGAATGGGGAAAAACTGGCCTGCGCCAATGGCGAATCGGGTATGTTTCTCTTTGATTTCGATGCTGATACCGGAAGGGTTTCCAACCCACTCTCCCTTCAGGTAGATGTTACAAATTTTGCACCCTACGGGGTAGAGTTCTCTTCGAACAACCGCTTTTTATACGTTCACAGTAGCAATGACAATTTTGAGGGTCCGCACTCTTCTTCACTGATCCAATACGATTTAGACGATGCCAACCCGAATAATAGCCGTCGGGTACTGGATGAACGGGCTATTTTTAGAGGCGCCCTACAATTGGGGCCTAATGGAAAAATATATAGAGCACTCTCCCAAAGTTATCAGTCCGGCACCAATTACCTAGGTGTGATCGAGAATCCCGATGACCAAAACACCACTTACACCCATGATGCCATTAACTTAGGAACTGGCAATTACGCCACACAAGGGCTCCCTCCATTTGTACAATCCTTTTTTGATAAAATAGATATTATTAGAGGAAACGGTACCAACAGTGGGTTCTTACCCTTATGCGTTGGAGACAGTTATTCTTTGGAGGCCCCAATTTTTTTAGACGGCACCTATTCGTGGTACAAGGATGATGTACAATTACCCGGAAACGGTCATCTTTTGGAAATCGATAATGCAGCTATCGAGGCCAGTGGCATGTACCGTGTACAAATCGATAGGGCTGGTTTTGGCGGATGCCCCGTTCAAGGAAGGGGTGAAATTCTCGTGGAGGACATACCCGCCCCTGTCAATGCAGTTTTGATCCAATGTGATAGCGATACCGACCCAAATGATGGCATCGCAACATTCAACTTATATCAAGCATTGGATGTACTCACAGGGCCGGATACCGATTTTTCACTTCTTTTTTATGAGAACCAACAAGATGTCGACGATGAAGCACCGATTGCAAATCCCGAACGTTATCAAAGCTCCGGAAACGGACAACAGCTTTGGGTACGGGCAATCAATAACGCAGGTTGTTCAGGTACGGCACAGTTAACGCTGCAGACCAACCCTGTGACCATCGTCCCCTCCGAGATACAGAATTTTTATGGTTGTGACGAAGATGCCACGGACAATCAACTTGCCGGCTACCTTGACCTTGATTTTCTTGCATCGAACTATGAAGGATTCGCCGTATCATTCTATGCCGATTTAAACAATTTAACTTTCGAAGAGAATGCTTTGACCGGTACTGAATTATTGGAAGACGGTACTACAATTTACGTACGATTGGAAAATGATGGACAATGTGCCGATATCGAGCTAATAATTTTACGTATCGACCCTAAACCTGTGGTAAACATACCTATCGAAATTCCAACATTGTGCCTTAATGACCCATCGATATTCTTAGAAGCAGAAGAAGGTTTTCAAGGTTACGAATGGATTCGTATTATGGAAAACGGAACGCACGAGGTAGTCGCCGATGGTCGTATCGCGAATCTTAGTCAAGGGGGGGAATATCTTTTACAGATTACCCGAAGCTACACCGATGCCAATGGTCTACATAGCTGCTCGAATACCGCTAGCTTTACGATACCGGAATCTAATATTGCCAGTTTTGCCCAAGAACCCGAGATTTTAGATGTATCGGAGAACAATATAGTTACCATATTCGTTGAAGGGGAAGGCGAGTATGAATACGCATTACACGATGAAAATGGCCCGTATCAAGATACAAACGTATTTCAAAATGTACCCGCAGGTTTTATTGAAGTGTTCGTTCGCGATAAAAATGGTTGTGGTCTTATCAATACGACGGTTTCAGTTGTGGGCCACGATAAATTCTTTACTCCGAACAACGATGGTGTCAACGACTTTTGGCAAATCAAAGGTATCGATGATATGGTACAGGCAGATTCCTTCATCACGATCTATGACCGTTACGGCACCTTATTGGGGCGCGTAAGTCCGAATACCAATGGCTGGGATGGTAAACAGAATGGTAGATTACTGCCTGCTTCCGACTACTGGTTTCGTGTGCAATTACAGGATGGACGTGAATTTAAAGGTCATTTTACATTGAAAAGATAAGACCTCCACATTATTCTTCGAGCCCTATTCTAAACCATACTTCTTTTGTATTTTTAGCGTATGAAATTCAAAGTAGTTTCCACATTCAAACCTACAGGCGATCAACCCCAGGCGATAAAGCAACTCGTCGAGGGAATGGAAGCCGATGAGCGGTACCAGACCTTACTAGGGGTTACTGGTTCAGGAAAAACATTTACGGTAGCCAATGTCATTGAAAACGTACAGCGGCCAACCCTCATTTTGGCACATAACAAAACCTTAGCTGCGCAATTGTATTCTGAATTCAAGCAGTTTTTTCCCGAGAATGCTGTGGAGTATTTTGTTTCATACTACGATTACTATCAACCCGAAGCCTACATTCCCACTTCGGGACTTTATATCGAAAAGGATCTTTCAATAAATGAGGATATTGAAAAATTACGCTTGAGTACAACCTCCTCCTTATTATCAGGGAGACGTGATGTTATCGTGATTGCTTCAGTTTCTTGTCTTTACGGTATCGGTAATCCGGTGGAATTTCAAAAGAATGTGATTTCCATACAGAAAGATCAGGTTATCGCACGAACGAAGTTTTTGCACCAATTGGTTCAAAGCCTTTACTCCCGAACCACGGCCGACTTTAGAAATGGTAATTTTAGGGTAAAGGGCGATGTTGTAGATGTCTTTCCCAGCTATGCAGACCACGCTTTTCGTATTCATTTTTTCGGAGATGAAATAGAGGAAATAGAAGCCTTTGACCCATTTAACAATAACGTAGTGGAGGTCTATGAAAACCTTAATATTTACCCAGCGAATATGTTCGTTACCTCTCCAGATGTCTTGCAGAATGCCATCCATCAGATTCAAGCGGACATGGTGGCCCAAGTGGAATATTTCAGGGAAATAGGCAAGCCCCTGGAAGCCAAACGCTTGGAAGAACGAACGAACTTCGATCTTGAAATGATACGCGAATTGGGTTATTGTTCGGGAATCGAGAATTACTCAAGATACTTGGATGGTCGCGAACCCGGAACCAGACCATTCTGCCTTCTGGACTATTTTCCCGATGATTATTTAATGGTGGTCGATGAAAGCCATGTTACGATACCCCAAGTACATGCCATGTACGGTGGTGACCGTTCAAGAAAAGAAAACTTGGTGGAATACGGTTTTCGTTTGCCCGCAGCCATGGACAACAGACCCTTGAAATTTGAGGAATTTGAAGCCCTTCAGAATCAGGTCATTTATGTTAGCGCAACCCCTGCGGACTATGAATTGCAACTAAGCCAAGGTGTTTTTGTAGAACAGGTAATTCGCCCAACAGGACTTTTAGACCCCATTATCGAAGTACGACCGAGTTTAAATCAAATCGATGACTTGGTCGAAGAGATACAACAGCGTGTAGAAAAGGATGAACGTACATTGGTAACCACCTTGACGAAGCGTATGGCCGAAGAATTGGCAAAATACCTGACCCGTATACAAGTGCGCTGTAGATATATTCACAGCGATGTAGATACTTTGGAGCGTGTCGAAATTATGCAAGATTTGCGTAAAGGTATTTTCGATGTACTCATCGGAGTTAATCTTTTACGTGAAGGATTGGATTTACCGGAAGTATCACTTGTGGCCATTTTGGATGCGGACAAAGAAGGTTTCTTGCGCAGTAATCGTTCATTGACCCAAACAGTAGGTCGTGCTGCGCGACATTTAAATGGGAAGGCTATAATGTATGCCGACAAAATTACGGCCAGCATGCAAAAGACGATTGATGAAACAAACTATCGCCGCGAAAAACAAATGAACTACAATACAAAACACAATATTACACCTACCGCTTTGAACAAAAGTTTGGATAGTGTACTGGCTAAAAATTCAGTTTCGACCTATCATTTCGAGAAGGAGGAACTACGTGCCGCAGAACCCGATTTGGAATATCTGACCAAAGACCAAATTGAAAAAATGATACGGGGAAAAAGAAAGGAAATGGAGAAGGCCGCCAAAGATCTCGACTTCATGCAAGCGGCAAAATTGAGAGACCAAATTAAAGTGCTACAAGCACAAGGAAAAGAATAATTCCTGAATTCATCACTTAATTCTCACCTTAAGGACTAAAAACTGAAACCTTAAATATTTAAATTATATTTTATACCTTAAAAAACTGGTTAATAAGTAATTATTTTAATTTTTAGACTTATCTAAAAATGACAATATAGCCAAATAAATCGAATTTATCTTCTTCAATTTCTAGATTAGAGGCACCACAAAAGAAAATAAAAAAAAGCGTTCCGATTTCTCGAAACGCCTTCTTAACTAACCAACCAAAACAATCATTATGCAATTTTTTTAAGCGAAATTTGCATAATTTATTTTATCGTTTACGATAACTCAATCATTCTTTTAGGCTTAGGAAGTGCCTCTTTCTTTTTAGGTAAAACAAACTTCAAAAGTCCGTTTTCATAGGTTGCTTTTATCTTCTCCCCATCAATAGTTTTAGGTAAGGTAAAAGCTCTTTTAAAAGAAGAATAAGTAAACTCCCTCCTCGTATAATTTTCTTCGGTAGCATTCTCTTCAGATTTCACTTCCGAGGAAATAGTCAAAACATCTTTATCCACTTCAATGTTGAAATCTTCTTTTTTTCTTCCAGGCACCGCCAATTCCAATTCAAAATCTTTTTCATTTTCCTTGATATTTACCGCAGGAACAACATGGGTAGCATTTTCCATTCCTCCGAACCAATCGGGCCTAAAAATTTCATTCATCAATGAAGGAAAAATCGCGTCGTTTCTTTTTACTATGCTCATGATATTATTATTTTAATTGTTAAACTTTGATTACACACCGTAAAAGACAATCTCTATACCAAATGAAAATTACTGCCTTTATGTCTTGTTTAGACGCTTAACTACTGCCATATTGTCAAAATAGGACTGGTTTAGAAGTGAAAAACAGTCAAAAAATCAGCAATTATCACTGACATTATGGTGCATATTCTCCACCAACAAGGTTTATGATAAATATTCAAAGCAAATTTCTTATTAATCAATTGACTATAGTTAATTTGCACCACCTAAAAAAGATATCGAATATGACCAATAATGATGTTTTAAAGAAATTGAGAGTAGCCCTAAAGCTACGCGACGATGAAATCGTAGAAATATTGACCTTGGTAGATTTCAAAATATCAAAAAGTGAACTCGGGGCCTTCTTTAGAAAAGAAGATCATCCCAAATATATGGAGTGCGGCGACCAAATATTGCGTAACTTTCTAAACGGACTAGTCATCTATTTACGTGGCACCAAGGACAACCCTAAAAACCCCGGAGATGTGTTAATTAAAGCCTCGACAAGCACTATCCGCAGCAAAAGACCTGACTTTAAGGAACAACAATTAAAACGTATGGATAAGGACATTACTCCCGTGAAATACAAGAATAAAAAAAGGTCCTGAGTTACAGGGCCTTTTTTAAGAGCTTTTACAGATTCATATTCTACCGGCCACTACACGAATAGGGATTATATAGGTCTCCCCTTCTTTATAGCTTGAAAATTCAACTTTCTTGTAATTCAATTTATACTTTATTGCATATTCCAATTCCTTACTATTGGAATCAATGGTCAAAATGACAATTTCATGATCCCGATTTACGATAAACCGTACATCTGCGGTCTGATCCACCAATTCAGCATCAAATGCGTTTTTTTTCAGAAGACTCCAAATTCTTGCCGTTAGTTGTTTTGTTGGCTTTTCCGTTTCCGGGCCATTCGCCCACATACTTCCCGTTACCAATAGCATTGCAGCTATTAGCATCAAACTAATTTTTCTCATGACTTGTTGTTTTTACCCCGTCCTACCAAAATCCCATAAGAAATAGGTGTACTGGGTTTGATTATTAATTGATTGATGATGATACTCTACTTAAAAGACGGCTCTGATTAAAAAATGTTACATCTTGAAGACGGTATTCATAATATTTTTATTCGCCATTACCGTATTTTAAAAGGATAAAATGGAGACGCTCTGCTCAACAAACAAGACGTGCTTTATTGAGAAATTTTATCTAAACATAACCGAACAAAGGGTTGTGCGACCTTACGGTCTGATTTGAATGAGGAAAAATAAAAGCAAAAAAAAGACCATGCTTGCACACGGTCTTTTATCATTTATTAGGTAACGAAGTTTTAGCTCAATAAGGCCTTTACTTTATCGGCCGCTTCTTGAAATTGTACCGCGGAATGCACGGCTAAACCAGAATTATCTATAATTTCTTTAGCAAGCTCTGCATTTGTACCCTGCAAACGAACAATGATAGGCACTTTAATAGCATCACCCATATTTTTGTAAGCATCAACAATACCTTGGGCCACACGATCACAACGAACGATTCCACCAAAAATATTAATCAAAATAGCTTTTACAGCGGGATCTTTCAATATAATGCGGAAGGCCTCCTCTACTCTTTTTGCATCGGCAGTACCACCAACATCCAAGAAGTTAGCGGGTTCTCCACCAGCCATCTTAATCAAATCCATAGTAGCCATTGCCAACCCGGCACCGTTTACCATACAGCCAACATTACCATCTAGATCAACGTAGTTCAAGCCCACTTCTCGCGCTTCCACTTCTATGGGGTTCTCTTCTCTAAGATCGCGCATTTCAGCATATTGCTTTCTTCTGAAAAGTGCATTGTCGTCTATAGAAACTTTGGCATCGACGGCCATAATCTTATCATCGGAGGTTTTTAACACGGGATTGATTTCGAACATACTCGAATCACTTTCCGAATATGCCTTATAGAGTGCCGTAACAAATTTGGTCATTTCCTTGAAAGCCATTCCTGAAAGACCTAAGTTGAAAGCAATTTTTCGGGCTTGAAAAGATAATAAACCAGTGGCAGGATCGATTTCTTCAGTATAAATTAAATGTGGAGTCTTTTCCGCCACTTCCTCAATATCCATTCCTCCTTCGGTAGAATACATAATCATGTTGCGACCTGTTCCACGGTTTAATAATACCGACATATAAAACTCGTTGGTTTCACTATCACCTGGGTAATAGACATCTTCAGCGACCAAGACTTGGTGTACTTTTTTACCTGCGGCCGAAGTTTGAGGAGTTACCAAATTCATTCCGATAATCTGTCCGGAAATCTCTTCTACTTCCTTAAGGTTTTTGGCCAATTTAACACCGCCACCTTTTCCACGTCCCCCAGCATGCACTTGAGCCTTTATTACGTGCCAACCCGTTCCGGTTTCCTCCGTCAATTGTTTTGCGGCATCTACCGCTTCCTTTGGAGAATGTGCTACAATACCTCTTTGTATTCGCACACCAAAACTGGCTAAAATTTCTTTTCCTTGATACTCGTGAAGATTCATATTGTCTAAAGGTATTGGGTTCGGATGCAAAAATAGGAAACGAAACCGATTTACCCTAATGAAAAACTGTAAGGAATTTTCAGAACATCAGAGGTGCTCTATTTTTCAAGATAACCTCTAGGGAAGCTCCTAAAATTTCGTTTGCTCGGAACCTTGTTTTAGTCCGTAACACAGCTAAAACATGTCGTATCCGCATTGAACAATTAATGGTGCTACGATTTAAGACCGTCAAAGTCGAGGGGATCGAAGTTTTTAAAGTGACCATTTAGTTCGATTGTCTTCTTAGTTCTATCTACTTCCTTAAGCACGGTTATGGTAGCTCGTAAATGTTTTCTCAAAAACTCAAGACGCTCGCTTTCCTTAGCTATTCGCAAGAGTTCATATTCTTGATCGAAAGACAGTCCCATTTTATGGGCCAGTACATAGCTATGAAATTTATCTATGGGAACAGGGCTAAAAGGAACGTCCATCAAACCATAGAGCTCTTCCAAACCTTCCAACACCTTGAGTTTTGCCGACTCTTCGCCATCATTGACCGTATCCAAAAAATTCACCGTGCCCCCTGCGTAAAGCTTCCCTTCTAAATTACTTTCAAATTCAACAATTTCAAATACCTGCCTGGCGACACAAACAACATCCATTTCCCCGTCTTCATAAGTCGTCACCACTTCGACAAGCTGCACCTCCGTTCCAAACTCAATACGGTCGTTAATATAAACCGGTATTCCAAATGTGATAGCTTCTTTCCTACAATCACTGATCAATTGCTTATACCTATCCTCAAAAATATGCAGCGGCACAGTTTCACCTGGAAAAAAGATTGACCGTAATGGAAATAAAGGTATTTTCATGCTTTAATATTTGGTATAAAATTACGACTGCCGAAGCGTATTAGCAAATTAAAGAATAAACACTATTTGTTATAAATGTAACATTTTGTTGTATTTTAAATAGTTGTGGCCGATTTTTTTGTAGATACAAATGTAACATCCTAAATTCGCATTAAATATTGAAGTACTATGAAGAATGCTGATTTGCTCAAAATTGCAAAAACCTACGGAGATCCCGTTTATGTATATGATTCTGAAAAGATAACGGCGCAGTTCAAACGATTGACAAATGCCTTTAAAAGTGTCAAGAATTTAAAACTGAATTATGCAGCCAAGGCACTTTCAAACATAACGGTCTTGCGATTGATGAACAGTTTGGGAAGCGGACTTGATACAGTTTCCATTCAAGAAGTACAGCTGGGACTCATGGCAGGCTTCAATCCAGAAGATATCATCTTTACGCCCAACGGTGTTTCTCTTGAAGAAATCGAAGAAGCTGCCGCATTGGGCGTACGGATCAACATAGACAACCTTTCCATTTTGGAGCAATTCGGAAGCAAGCATCCTGATATTCCAGTGTGTATCCGAATAAATCCGCACGTAATGGCGGGGGGCAATTCGAATATTTCAGTAGGCCATATCGATTCAAAATTTGGTATTAGCATTCATCAAATTCCGCATCTTTTGCGTATCGTAGAGCTTACTAAAATGAATATCAATGGGATACACATGCATACGGGCAGCGATATTTTAGATATCGACGTGTTTCTCTATGCTTCTGAAATTCTTTTCGAAACAGCAAAAAACTTTAAAAATCTTGATTTTATCGATTTCGGAAGTGGTTTTAAAGTTCCTTACAAAGAAGGTGACATCGAAACCAATGTGGAAGAACTCGGAAAAAAATTAGGAAGCCGATTCAATGAATTCTGTAAAGAATACGGCAGAGAACTCACTCTAGCTTTCGAACCAGGTAAGTTTTTGGTTAGTGAAGCCGGATTCTTTTTAGCTAAGGTCAATGTTGTAAAACAGACAACCTCGACGGTTTTCGCCAGTGTAGATTCTGGATTCAACCATTTGATTAGACCCATGTTCTACGGAGTTTCGCACAAGATTGTGAACATATCAAATCCTGAAGGTAGGGAACGCTACTATTCGGTAGTGGGCTATATCTGTGAAACGGATACCTTTGCGAGCAATCGGCGTATCAACGAGATTTCCGAAGGCGATATTCTTTGCTTTAGAAATGCTGGTGCCTATTGCTTTACCATGTCGAGCAATTACAATTCACGATTCCGGCCACCGGAAGTTTTGTGGCATGAGGGCAAAGCAATATTGATTCGAGAGCGGGAAACATTCGACGACCTCATCAAAAATCAGGTCGATATTAAAGATTTGTTTTCCACAAAAAAGGAAAAGGAAGCGGTAAAATAAACCTCATTTATTTTCGTTAGTTTTGGTATAGTTGTTGGACTAATGACCAAAAACGTGCTCGAATGAAACGAATCGCTAAAATTGCCTCAAAGAAGACCTTTTTTTTACTATGCCTTATGTTGATGGGTATGGTTTCGAATGCCCAAGAAGTAAAATGGCTATCTTGGAACGAGGCCGCGCAATTGGCCACTACAGACGAAAGCCCGAAAAAAATATTTATCGATGTTTACACGGATTGGTGTGGTTGGTGTAAAAAAATGGACAAAGACACTTTTCAAAATGCCGAAGTGGCGGCTTACATGGCCGAAAACTTTTATATGGTAAAATTGGATGGTGAGGGCAAAGAGCCTATCGAATTTAAAGGAAAAACTTATAAATTTATTCCATCGGGACGAAAAGGGTATCATGAATTTGCGGCTGCATTGATGCAGGGTCGTATGAGCTACCCGACAACCATATTTTTGGATGAAGGAATGAACATGCTTTCTCCTGTACCAGGTTACCAAAAACCCGAGCCCTTTCTAAATATCGCTAGATATTTTGGTGATAACATATATAAGGAAAAGGATTGGCAGGCCTACAGCGGAAAAGGAAGCAAATAAGTACTAATCTTTGTTCAACTCAATTAGCATCGGCAGAAAAATATCTTTGACAATGGAGAAAGAAAGTTTGTCTTCATTTGGATAAGAGACTGACCAAAAACATTCCACTTGACAAAACCCGTGTGAATCTCATTTTTGATTATTTAACTATAGTTAAATTTAGAAAAGTTTTAATTACCTATTCCTCAAAGTCTTTCAGAAGCTATCTTCTTCAAAATTTTGGTATAGTCTCTTAGGAAGAAGATTTTCAAAATAAGCTATAAAAAAAGCCCTTGTAAAGGGCTTTTTTTATACTACCAGATATAGATGTCATTTACCTGCTATAATTCGGAGACTCTTTGGTTATGGTTACATCATGGGGATGGCTTTCGTTGATACCACTGGCCGTAATTTTCACGAACTTTCCATTTTCCTTAAGCGCGGCAATATCCTTGGCGCCACAATAGCCCATACCAGCACGTAACCCTCCAACGAATTGGTGTATGCTTTCATAGAGTTCTCCTTTGTAGGGTACACGACCCACAATCCCCTCAGGTACTAATTTTTTAATATCGTCTTCCACATCTTGAAAATAGCGGTCTTTGCTACCTTCTTTCATTGCTTCAACAGACCCCATACCGCGATAAGATTTGAATTTTCGTCCTTCGTAGATAATGGTCTCTCCCGGTGATTCTTTGGTACCGGCCAGCAAGGACCCCAACATCACCGTATCTGCCCCCGCCGCAATGGCTTTGGGAATATCTCCTGTATAACGGATACCGCCATCCGCAATAACCGGTACACCGCTGCCCTTTATGGCCGCCGCAACTTCCAACACCGCCGAAAACTGTGGAAAACCGACTCCTGCCACAACACGGGTAGTACAAATAGAGCCCGGGCCAATACCAACTTTTACGGCATCTGCCCCAGCTTCGACCAAGTATTTTGCTGCATCACCAGTGGCAATGTTGCCCACGATAACTTCTAAATCAGGGAATTTTTTCTTAATATCCTTTAAAACCATAACCACACCTTTCGTATGACCATGAGCCGTATCAATAACTATCGCGTCGACCCCCGCATTGACTAAAGCCTCTGCCCTATCAACAGCATCCGGAGTTACGCCAACTGCCGCAGCAACACGCAAACGACCGTATTGATCTTTATTGGCACTCGGTTTTTGAGTTAATTTTGTAATATCCCGAAAAGTGATAAGTCCGACTAGTTTATTGTCCTTATCGACTACCGGTAGTTTCTCGATTTTATTTTCTTGAAGAATGTCTTCGGCCTGCCCTAAAGAAGTTCCTTCACTAACGGTGACCAATTTTTTTGAGGTCATTACCTCGGAAATCGGACGATCGTTATTTTTTTCGAAGCGTAAATCCCTATTGGTTACAATACCCAATAATCTTCCTGCGTCATCGACAATAGGTATACCCCCAATACTGTATTCCTTCATGTAAGCCTTGGCATCGCGTACCACGGAATCTAACGGAAGCGTTACTGGATCAATGATCATACCACTTTCGGCACGTTTTACCTTTCGTACTTTCATGGCCTGCTTTTCAATGCTCATGTTTTTGTGCAATACACCGATACCACCTTCTTGGGCCATGGCAATGGCCATTTGTGATTCGGTCACCGTATCCATGGCGGCAGAAACTACAGGTACATTGATAGTAATGTTACGGGTAAATTTTGATTGAATATTGACCTCCCGAGGAAGTACTTCGGAAAATGCGGGAACCAAGAGTACGTCATCATAAGTGAGACCTTCTCCTAAAATTTTATTTATGTGGGCTTGCATGGCAATTAAGGATTAATTGCGTGCAAATGTACTGATTTATTTCGGATAATTTTAGTTGCGGGGCAAAGGTTTCAAAGTCAACTGATATAGTACCAAAAAAGCCGATAATGTGAAGGTTGTAGTCATTAATATACCTGAAAAAAGTACCACGTATTTCATCCAAAGCATACCGGCCCAAAGCATATAAATACCCCCGAAAGTTAATATAACGGACAAAAACGGCTCAATTGTCAAAAACAACTTCCAATTTTTTGGAAGCTTAGTAAGCCACACTAACCCTCCCAATAAAAAAAAGATAAAAGACATGGAGAGAATATGTGTGTGTATAATGGTGAGCATTTCACGCTCGCCCTTCTTAAATTTCATTTCAGTTACCTCATCCTCTACCCCTAAGTCACTATCTTGATCTTCGTTGCCCAGGTAATTTTCTTCAATTCCAGTTGGCGAATTGGTACTCGTCTGACCGACAAATAAAAGTCCGGTATAGAAACCCAAAGATAATATTAACACAAAGGATCCGATAAAGATTTTTATCTCCTTGGGAAAGGTAGAAAGCAATCCATTATATTTCATTTCAGAATTTCCTTTTTCTGAAGTATCTCAATAGTCTGCAGAAGATTGTCCATTGCTTTGGTCATCGATCGTACAGAAATCGTAGCCCCTGAAATTCCGTCTACATTGGTTCTGGGGTCTAAGCGATCTCCACCTGTTTTCCCTAAAAATTGTTTCAACCATCTTTTGCTTCCTATTTCTCCGCCGTATTCTTCCCTGTAGATGAGTATTTTCGAATTGATCACTACAAGATTGGTATCAAACACTACTAAATAGTCGAATTTTGCCGTTTTACTAGGGGCCTGATCAACGAAGGCATAACCCAAAAGTTCTTTATTATTACTAATGCTATAAAAATTATCAGCAGTTATTTTTGCCGGAAGTTGATTGTTCAACGTATTAGATACCGTAACAGACTGCCAGGAAAATTCGGCAATTTCAAAAGTTTTTTCAATTTCTTTTTGCACCCTTTTCTCCAAATTTTTCGGAAGTCCGAAACCGAACAAGAAAAATGTGGCAATCAATAAAATAGCAGAAGTGTGTTTTCCGTATCGCATAGGCAAATATATTAATTTAGACTCAATCTCAATAAGCTAAGGCCAAATAATTTATCCGTACGGTTTAGCCTGAATTCATAAAAATCGAAAAAATAAACTACAGTTTCACGTAGCGTCTAAGCCCAGTTAATTGAAAAGCCACTTCATTAGAACCAAACTCCGATGCCAAAATTCAATCTATTCTTTACATCACCACTATCAACGGCATTGCTGCGAAATTGGTAATCGCCCTTTACCACGACACCCGAAACAATGTGATAAGTCAAACCTGTAGTAACATCGGTACGATCGTAGGCCTCATTTTTGGCTAAAGAACCTGCCGTATCGGCATGTGTATCATATTGCTCATAACGTGCAAAAGCAAACAGTTTTTGCTTCTTATTGGTTGGAAGCAAGTTATAGCCTCCTTCAATATACCAACCCTGAAGCGCACTACCCAAGTCTCTGCCTGTCTCGGTGTTATATGCTTCGGTATCGGATAGGGCAGCGTGGACAAATTGACCCCTTGCCGTAAAGCGTTGATAGGCATAACGTGCATCAAAGCCGATCATAGAAATTCCGACATTGGCCCCGTCAATTTCTTCGACATTATCGGTCGCTTGCGTCTTTCCAAAGTATCCCGATAGTCCCAAACGAAGTCCTGAGATACCATAATAATCTAATTTGGTAGAAAAATTAGGGCTATCAACAGTTGATTTAATGCCTTTTTGGCGACCCCCGCGCAAACCGCTAGAGCCTCCTAAAAATCCTGAAAGACCGCCTTCTCCATCAGCTTCGGTCGATTTAAAGCCATTGAAAACATAAGCTTGGTAGCCTAACGAAATATCGTTAAAACGACCACTGACACCCAAACCAAGTTCACGCCACGTCGTCGGTACAATTGCATTATCCATTTCTGGGCGTTCGGTTCCGTTAAACGTGGTCGGTTCGTGGTACTCGTTGATAATACCCATAGGCACTAGCATCAAGCCGCCACGAAGGTTTACATTATTGGCTATATTATAATTTACAAAGGCCTGCTCGACAAATACTTCCTCAACATGTTCGAACTCGATTTCAGTAAAAAACTGAACTTCATCGCTGAACCGGTATCCCAATAATAATACCAAGCGCTGTATATCCAATTCTCCATTATCGCCTTCGGGTTGATTGTATAGCATTTCGCCGTAGGCACCTACGGTAACGGCCGAACCATAATTTCCTGACATTATTCTCTGGGCAGCGTTCAGTTGTTTTTGGGGATCCAACATGATCGAATCCGTCTTTGTTTGAGATAATAAAATTGAAGTGCTCAAGAAAGCGAAAAGAACTAAAGTATGTCTCATTTTTTGGTTGATTTTATTTAGACCGATTTAAAATAGCTAGTAAAATTCAGCGGCAAATTTAATCCCAAAAATGAACATGGCAAATTTAACTTATATTAAATCTAAATAAATCTTCACTTTTAACACAATAATTCCCAATAGCAATTTACAATTGCCTGAAAAGACAAAAAGAATACAGGAGTTCTAAAGTAGAGCGAAGAACGATTGATTATCGGAGGCTTCAGTGAATTTTTGAGTGTACATTTTAACTAATACGCTTAACAATTATGTCACTCCCATTGAAAGGCAAAATACATACATTGTTCACTACCTACATTTTTTATGGCATGGGGAATATTTCCGGAAGCAAAATAAAAATCACCCTCTTGAGCAGTATATTTCTCATTTCCTATCTCCATTTCGGTATCGCCGTTTATCATCAATATAATTTCCGAAGCTTTGTGCGTATGGGGTTCATGACTCTTTATTCCTGCGTTCAAATTGGTCACGTGCATTTCGTAATAAGGACACATTGCCGTGGCGCGGTGAAAATAGTTTCGAATGCCCCCTTTATCATGTTCCTTGAATTTTAAATCATCAAAATCGATTATGAAGGAGCCGCCATCTTTTTTACCACGACGTTGGTCCATTGGTCTTTTCGAACGATAAACCATGGTATAATAGGTAGCGTCTGTTGATGCGCAGGTAATAGACCCTTTATCACCAGGCAGTAAAACCATCACACTATTGGCGCCAATAGTTTTCTTTTTTTTATTTACGGAAACCCGAAGTTCGCCTTCCTTTACAATAACGATTCGCTCGTTTTGAGAATCGTTCAAGCTTATGGGGGCGGAAGCATTCGTCAAATGGACTGTCTTTAGTTCCATATCGTCGAAATAGAAGGTTTCACCAGCCATCATTACCTTGTTTTCATTGTCGTTTGGAAAAGAGTAAACCCCCGAATCTGCTAATTCGGGAACCACATCACTCCATAACCAATTCAATGATTGGGGAAGGATAGCCCCGCCATGATTGCCGTTATGAGCACCGGTACCTTGGACAAACTTATAGTTATACCCCTTAAATTTCAATGCTGATTCCATTTGCAAGTTGGCCAACCACCAATTGCCATATTGGTTGTTAAGGTCATGAGAACCGTCTTGTAGAAATACTTTTATATCCTTTTTATCCTGTTGTCGAATCATGGGGGGATAGGCATGCCCTCCGCGTATATCGGTAAAACTACCAATGTGGCTCAATACTTTATTGAAATGCTGCGGAAAGAACCACGCCGCTGAAAATGCACAGATACCACCTGAAGAAATACCACCAATTCCCCACTTTTTTGGATCATCAGAAATAGTAAAGTTCTTTTTTAGTTCCGGAATCATTTCCTCCAACAAAAACCGACCATAGGTATCGGAGACATCATCATACTCCGTACTTCTGTTGGAAGCTCTCCACGGATTCTCCGGTGTCGGCATATTTTTATCATGCCCCGGATTGATGAACAGGCCAATAGTAACAGGCATTTTTTGTTGGGCTATTAAGTTATCAAAAACCGTGGGTGCCCTAAAGTCCCCATCTTCCTTTACATAAGTGTGTCCATCTTGAAAAACCATAAGCGCTGCCGGCTCCGAAGGTTTATATTGGGCAGGCACATAAACATAGTAATCTCTAATGGTATTCGGAAAAATTGTGCTCTCCCAAGTATGTTTTGTCACTGTTCCATGTGGAATACCTTCATATTTGTCAGAATCTGGACCATGGGGATATTCCTCTTGAGAATAAACCAGAAAGGAAACCAAGAAGGTAAATGAGATAATGGCATTAAGACAAATTCTTGAAATAATGCAGAAGCCTTTATGTGTAGCTGGAAGTGACATAGAATGGTTTATAATTGGATACCTTAAATATAACTATTAAAAACAAAAAAGGTCATCTTAGGTTGGACTGGGAGACTTTCAAGAAAACTTACTAGCGTATACACCTTGATCATCTATACTTTAAAAACAGCTCGGAGGCTTTATTGTAAGCTGCCTCGAATACCATCCAATTAACACCAGAATCAACTTTTTCCGCGGTAAAATAGGATAGCATTTTCTCCGTAGGCATATTTCCAGTAAGTTCATCCTTAGCCATGGGGCAGCCACCAAAACCTTGGACAGCACCGTCAAACCTTCGGCAACCGGCCTTATAAGCCGCATTAACTTTTTCATGCCATTTGGTGGGCGTAGTGTGCAAATGTGCTCCAAATTCAATTTCAGGATATTGTGGTATCAAATTCGAAAAAAGGTAATCGATAGTCTCTGGGGAAGAGGTACCCACTGTATCGGATAGCGACAATATTCTTGCGCCCATTTTGGCCATCTTTTCTGTCCACTCGCCCACAACCTCAACATTCCAAGGGTCACCATAAGGATTGCCGAAGCCCATAGAAATATACGTCACTACTTCTTTATTGGCCGCATTGGCGAGATCAAAAATCTCTTTTAAAACTTCAATACTTTGTGCTATCGTCTTATGGGTGTTTCGCATTTGAAAGTTTTCTGAAATAGAAAAAGGATACCCCAAATATGAAATTGCCTCATGTTGACAAGCGTCTTGAGCACCACGTACATTTGCCACGATGGCCAACAGTTTGCTCTTCGTTTTTGATAGGTCTAATCGAGAAAGAACTTCGGCCGTATCCACCATTTGGGGAATGGCCCTGGGAGATACAAAACTACCAAAGTCAATAGTATCGAACCCGCACCCTAGCAGTGACTGAATATATTTTACTTTCTCCGGCGTTGGAATAAAAGTCTTAATACCCTGCATGGCATCGCGTGGGCACTCAATAAGTTTAACTTTTTCAGACATAGACCTTAAAACTACCCCTTAAAAATACTACTAATTATTCGATAACAAGATAAAGACACCAATGCCGATAAACACAAAAACCTGAAACCATTTGAGGTATCCAGCTATGTTTTCGTTTCTTTTTACATAGTCTGAAATGGTACCTGCCAGAAGGGCAATAAATCCGAAAACAAAAAAAGAGACTACAATAAAAAGCAAACCGAGAATAAAGAATTGTGCCGCAGTGCCCAACGTATCGCTAAATAAAAAACCAGGAAAAAAAGCCAAAAAGAAAAGGGCCACCTTTGGGTTTAACACGTTCATAATAAAACCCTGTCTAAACAATGACCAAACCCCTTTTTTGGGAACGATATCATCAGACAATTTTAAGCTGGCTTCACTTTTTAGCACTTTATAGGCCAAGTAAAATAGGTAGAGCGCTCCGAACAATTTTATGGCAAAAAAAAGCTGGTCATTTTCTCGAAGTAGTGCCGATACTCCGAAGGCAAGCAAACTCGTATGCACCAAACAGCCCGAAAGTAATCCGGCAACAGTGGCCAAACCATACTTTTTACCATGTGCCATACCCTGCATTAAGACATAAATATTATCCGGGCCCGGGGTAATGGCCAAAGCAGCTGTAGCTAAGATAAAAGTGTATAAAATTTCGTAGTTCAATATAAAAGGCTACAGTTAAGTTGTTACAACTTAAAATTTACTTGTATTGATTCTGGGCTTCTTTTCTTCTGGCTTTAAATCTACAAAACCCAAGAGAGTATTCATCATTTTTTATATCTTTCCAACAAACTAAAATAAACCAGATGAAAAATATAGGTTTTACTTTACTATTTATGATGTCGTTTTCCGTATTCGGATTTTCGGGAAGCGAAGAAAAAAATGATATATCCACAGAAAAAATAGAAAATTCAATGGCTCAAGATAGTCTTTTACGTCACGTGGTACTTTTTAAGTTCAAAGAAGGAACAGCCCCAGAAAAAATTAAGGAAATCGAGGATGCCTTTGCGGCATTACCTTCGAAAATTCCACAAATTATTTCTTATGAATGGGGATTGAACAATAGCCCCGAAGGATTGAACAAAGGCTTGACCCATTGTTTCTTTTTGACATTCAAATCTGAGGAAGACCGTGCGATATATTTACCACACCCTGACCATAAAGCTTTTGGAGCCTTACTATCAGGTCATTTAGATGATGTTACTGTCGTAGATTATTGGGCTTCAAAGTAAAGATCAGTCGTCGAATTATATATAACCAACCCTAGTTTTTCTGTTGCGCCAAAATCGCCTTATTGATTCTTTTGATAAGGCTCGGCCCTTCATAGATAAAACCTGTATAGAGTTGTATCAGATCGGCACCGGCCTCTAATTTTTCAAGTGCGTCTTCTGCGGAATGTATTCCGCCCACCCCGATTATTGGAAATGCCTTGTTACTTTTTTCTGCCAAGAACCGAATAACTTCGGTACTTCGTTGGGTCAAAGGTTTTCCGCTTAGCCCTCCATTTTGCTCGGTTAAAACCATATCGGACTTTAATCCTCGACGTTCAATGGTCGTATTGGTAGCGATAATTCCATCAATTTTTGTCGTTTTGACAATAGAGATGATATCCATCAACTGGTTTTCAGAGAGATCAGGTGCTATCTTTAGAAGTATGGGTTTTTCGGGTACCGATTCCTTTCCGGCCTGTTTTGAATTTTGTTTTTTAAGTTCGAGCAACAAAGCGGTCAATGGTTCCTTATCTTGAAGTTCCCTCAAACCTGGGGTATTCGGCGAACTAACGTTTACCACGAAGTAATCGACGTAATTAAAAAGGGCATCAAAACAAATCAGGTAATCTTTGATCGCCTCCTTATTGGGGGTAACCTTGTTCTTTCCGATATTACCTCCTACCAATACTTTATGCTCTTTCTTCAACCGTTCCACCGCATCAAAAACACCCAAATTATTAAATCCCATTCGGTTGATAATCGCCTCGTCGGCCTTTAAACGAAACAATCTTTTTTTAGGATTTCCTTTTTGGGGTTTCGGAGTCAAGGTGCCAATTTCAACAAAACCGAAACCGAAATTCGAAAATTCATTATACAATTTAGCATCTTTATCAAAACCTGCAGCAAGACCAATGGGATTCTTGAAGGTCAACCCGAAAACCTGTCTTTCAAGACGTTTGTCCTCTATTACAAAAAGTGATCTGAAAAGGCCGGAAAAACCCAACCTTGAAAGAAATCGTACCAGCGAAAAGGTCAAATAGTGTGCTTTTTCCGCATCTAACAAGAATAGAAAGGGACGTACAAAAATTTTATACATGGGTTACCGTGAGATTTTTTCAAAAATACGAACTTAAGTATGGTAATCTTATGGAAGCCCGTGATTTTTTCAACAACCTAGAAAAAGTTTCATTCGGGGGAGATGCTATCGGTATAAACTGCGGGAATGACTTTGATAGGGTCGCGAAAAGCCTCTTTACACAAGCTTCTATAACGCTGGTACTGCTTTTCGTTAAAGGTCTCTAACAGTCTTGTGTCGCTTTCTTTCGAAAGTTCGACCATTTTCAGTTGAAGTTTTTTGTATTTCTGTGCCAGTACGATCATTTCTGCTTCTGTGCTCTGCGGATGTTCGGCAAAGAGTTTTTTGGCTTCCTCTTCCAAAACCTTGTTTGAAACCTCAGCCTTGCCCTGAAGTTCTTCTAAAACGGCTATCTGCGCTTCATTGAGCTGGAAAATTGTAATAATGTTCTCCGTTTTGCTACTACCGAGGCCCAAGGTACAATCTGGTAGTTGGGCATGACAGAGAAATGAAATAAAGAAAAGAACTGAAAATGACGCCAAGGCTTTTACAAACATAATTTTAGTTTAAGAAATCAAGTGCGGTCTTTGCACTACTATAAACAGAATTTTTCTTTAAAAATTATATAGTCCATTTTGAAATTTATCGCCGAACTCATCCATTTTTTTTGTTAAATCTGTTATAATACATTTTATATCAAACCTAATAAAAAAGGCCGCGTGAAGCAGCCTTAATCATTTTTTTCCAAAGTAAAAGTAATAAAACTATTTGAGCGAGAAACTTAATCTGGCGAACAAGAACCGTCCTCCGATACCAAATTGCTGTGCCCTACGCGACCAATCAAAGCGGCCCGAACTTCGGTTGCCAAAGGCATCCTCTGCCCTGTCAGGATAGATATCGAACAAATTATTCGCCCCTATGGTAAAGGTAAGGGCATCAGTTGCCTTATACCCTATAGAAAGATCGGTTACCAATTTGGTGCCAAATACCTGTTGATTGGCAACTGTAGTGGTAGCTTCGGTAACTTCCCCAAAATAAACATTTCTTAAAAAAATGATGAACTTATCAGAGGTAAGACTGTTCGATAAATTTACTTTTGTTCTAGGCACCGCTTCTTCAAGATACACTCTACTGTCTTCAGGAAAATAAGTACCGACCAAACCGGCATCTCGCAATACTTGGGAAGCATTGATATCACCAATTTGATTTGTTTTGGAAAATGTACCCGCCAAATCAGATTTCAACCGCCAGTTACTTCCTAAGTCAGTTTTATGGGTAATGACAACATCTAAACCTCGGGATTCAGTATTGATGGCATTGGCAAAAAACGAAGCTGCCGTAGCATTCGCCTGCCTTAACAAATTATCCAATTCCGTACCTGTCCCTGGCCCTTCAAACTGGCCTGTATAAACTACCCTATCATTGATTTCAACGTAATAACCATCAACAGTTAGTGTCAAATTCGCGTCAGGAATTTTTGCGGTGAGCCCCAAACTGACACTGCTCGAAGTTTCTTCTTTTAATTCGGGAATACCCAAAAGTTTTGCCGCCCTACTATCATTGGCAAAAGTGCCCACTTCTTGCGGATTACCTTCATTATCAAAAATAGTGGATGTGGAATTAAAATTGATTTGGTGTAATGAAGGTGCTCTAAAACCGGTATTCACGGCACCACGAATATTCAGATTGTCGGAAACCTTATAACGCGATGCGATTTTAAAGTTTATAGTCGAACCAAAATCACTATAATTTTCAAATCGGGATGCAAAACTAGCCAAGAATTTTTCAGAAAAATCAGCTTCCAAATCTATATAACCTGCAACGCTACTGCGCCCTCTAGACAATTCATTCACTGGTGCAAACCCCGGGAATACCTGTGAGCCTCCCGGTCTGGAATTTCCAAAGAAATCTTGTGAAGGCTGCTGGGAAGCTAAGGTAATCCGCTGTCCGTTTGCAGTATATTGGGCATAAGATGCTTCTTCACCAGCTATAATATCGTAGTTTTCTACCCGGTACTCAGCACCAAAAGCAATGTTCAATCCCGACATCACATCGTCAAAGAATTGGGTCACATCTAAATTTGCGGTGTTTTGTAAAAAAGAAAATCCACCCGCATCAAAGAAAGTTGGAGAGGCATTTTGCATTGAGGCATTGAATGTATTGCCAATGGTGTATAAAAAGGCATTCTTACCATAGGTATTACTCAAATCAACACTCCAATCGCCAATAGAACCCTTTATTCCTACAGATAGCGATTGATCTTTGATATTCGAATTGATTTCCGGTAAAAATCCATTGATATATGCTGGGGTATAGGTTCTGCTCTGATTTGGCAGTCTATAAAAGCCCGCTGAATTTCCAGTACGCGAACTAATTCCGGCAAAGGCATATACTGCTGTTCCATTATCGTCTAACGGAAGTGAGAAATTACCGAATAACCGGCCCCCGCGTAATGCAGATTGGCCCACCCGCATATTATAATCGCTTCGTTGTTGCCCGCGTGCGGCAAGTTCGGCTTGGGTCGCATCGGCACCTAGTACTTCACCCAACTCTTCTTTTGTCGTTGCCCCATTTAAATTGATTCCGGCTTGATTCGCATACTGAATAACATCATCGACGTCATCATCCAACAAATTACTAATATCGTAGCCATCAGAATTGGCAACCCTTTCTACCGTATTGTA
Source organism: Kriegella aquimaris (assembly GCF_900103215.1). Classification (GTDB taxonomy): domain Bacteria; phylum Bacteroidota; class Bacteroidia; order Flavobacteriales; family Flavobacteriaceae; genus Kriegella; species Kriegella aquimaris. Next base: position 69,423 of record NZ_FNGV01000018.1, on the reverse strand, counting down.
AAGATTAAATATTTCACCTTCCCATTCTTTCATTCGGCTATATTCCGACCGTACATCAAAATCACCGGAGAAATTGATAAAGCCTCCGTTATCTCCCAAGGCAACACCGTAACCAGCTGCAATATTCGTGGTTGCACCATCTACACCACCGGTTTGATCATTGGCATTTTTTGTGAAATTGGCTCCCGTGGTAACCGTAGTGGTCAATTCGTTCACACTTTTGTTCAATATTATATTGATTACTCCAGCAATGGCATCGGAACCATATTGTGCAGCCGCACCATCTCTGAGTACCTCAATACGTTGAATGGCCGCTGCAGGAATAGCATTTAAATCGGTTCCAACGCTTCCCCTTCCAAAAGTTCCATTTACATTGATAAGAGACGAAGTATGTCTTCGTTTACCATTAATAAGGACCAGAACTTGATCAGGGCCTAACCCTCGTAAAGAAGCGGGATCAATGTGATCAGTACCATCGGATATTGTTTGGGTATTCGAGGTAAACGAAGGAGCCACAAAATTTAAAATTTGGTTTAAATTTACCTGCGGAGCCACATTATTCAGTTCACTAATATCGATTACATCAACAGGAACCGTACTTTCGGTAGCTGTTCGATTGGGGTTTCTCGACCCTACAATAATAACCTCGGATAGTGCCACACCAGATGTTAGTTGAATACTCATCTCGGTACTATTGACAGTGACTTCTTTGGTTTCAAAACCGATATAGGAAACGATCAAAGTGTCGCCCATGGCTACATCAATAGTAAAATTACCATCAAAATCGGATGTGGTACCCGTTGTAGTTCCTTTCTTGACGATGGATGCGCCCGGCAGCGGCGCTCCATCGTCATCTAATACATTCCCCGTTATCTGTGCATTGGCAAAGCCAACACCCCATAAGAAAACGACAATAAAAAAATAGTGCTTGTTCATATAGTTGTTTTTTTTGAATTAATATTGCCTAAAAGTTACGGAATTTTACCCTTGATTAAGGAAAACACGTAAAAATCATTCAGTATTTACGTTGTACGATGATAGGTAGATTCCATTATTGTATTTTTAAAGAAAATTTTTGATGCAACATATTATTGATCGTTTTATCAGCTATATCTCGATAGACACGCAAAGCGACCCAACTTCAAATACAACCCCCAGTACTGAAAAACAATGGCACTTGGCCAAACTTCTTGTAAGCGACTTAAAGAAAATCGGTATGCCCGAGGTCTCTATTGATGACAACGCCTATATTATGGCGACCTTACCGAGTAACATTGATATCGAAGCACCTACCATAGGGTTTATTTCTCATTTTGACACATCTCCCGATTTTTCGGGTACCAATGTACGTCCGCAGCTCATCACCAATTATGATGGCGGTGATATTATTTTAAATAGAGAGATGGACATTATTTTGTCTCCTGATTATTTTGAAGACCTATTGCTATACAAAGGCCAGACCCTTATTACTACAGATGGTACTACGCTACTGGGGGCCGATGACAAAGCTGGTATCACCGAAATTGTTACAGCAATGGAACACTTGATCGAACATCCCGAAATAAAACACGGGACAATAAAAATTGGCTTTACCCCCGACGAAGAGATAGGCCGTGGAGCCCATAAGTTCGATGTCTCGAAGTTTGCCGCCGATTGGGCCTATACTATGGATGGTAGCCAAGTGGGTGAACTTGAATTTGAAAATTTCAATGCGGCCGGTGCCAAAGTCGTAATTAAAGGAAAAAGTGTACACCCTGGTTATGCCAAAGATAAAATGGTAAATGCCATAACCATCGCCAATGAGTTTATGGAACTACTTCCTCCAAACGAAACACCGCAACGAACCTCAGGTAGGGAAGGCTTTTTTCATGTACATCATATGAAAGGAGAAATAGAACATGCCGAATTCGAATTGATTGTTCGCGACCATGACAAAGGTCACTTTGAAAAACGCAAACAGTTGTTACACGATATTACCAAAGAACTAAACAGTAAATATGGTGGTTGCATTCAATTGGAAGTAAAAGACCAATATTATAATATGCGTGAAAAGGTAGAACCCGTTATGCACATTGTTGACATTGCGAGAGAAGCTATGGAAGCAGTTGGCATAACCCCCATTATCAAACCCATTAGAGGAGGTACCGACGGTTCACAACTCAGTTTCATGGGGCTCCCCTGCCCTAATATTTTTGCTGGCGGTCATAATTTTCACGGGAAATACGAATATGTACCTGTAGAAAGTATGCAAAAGGCGGTTGAAGTTATTGTAAAAATTTGCGAACTCACTGCATCAAAAAATCAGAATGTTTAGTGCAAAATAAGGATATCTAAAAACCGATTATCCCAGTTTTCCAGAAGAAAGCTAAATGCCATTTTCAGCCATTTATGAAGTATTCTAATAACAGCTCGGTCTCCAAATACAACACTTCAGAGATTTAAACTTTAAAAAGCTAAGCTATATCTAGAATTTTGATGCATAGATTCAATTAAAACCAGATGGAAGAAACAATTACAATTTTAATCTACATTCATGCATTTTTAGGTGGACTTGGGCTTATTACAGGTATTGGAAGCGTCATCGCAAAAAAAGGAGGCAAACCTCATAAAAAAATGGGGAAGATATTCTCCTATGCGATGATTACCAGTTCTTTGATTTCTCTAATTATAGCCCGGATGCCCAATCACGAAAATTTATTTTTATTTTTAATCGGCATATTTACCATATATATGGTGTTGGCCGGCAACAGGGCCTTAACATTCAAGAACAAAGCAAAAAACAAAGCGAACATCTTAGACCAAGGCATCTCGGGCATAATGCTAATCGCTTCAATGGGTATGTTAGTTATTGGAATGATTGGATTATTTCAGAAAAATGACGCTTCAATTCTGTATTTGTTCTTTGGAGGGTTCGGCGCATTGTTGACCATAAAAGATTACCAAATGTTCATGAATTTTACCAAAAACAAAAATATGTGGCTCAAAAATCACCTAAGCCGCATGGTTGGTGCGCTCATTGCTTCTTTCACGGCATTTATGGTTGCAGGGCTTCACATCGGAACCATATTTATATGGTTGGCACCAACGATTCTTGGCACCTTTTACATTGTATATTGGAAGAAAAAATTACAGGTGAAACCAGTTGCCAGGGATAATGGTTAACATTAGAAAACTAAACCTGTAAACTGTATTTTTAAGTCATATGGAAAGAACAATGCGATTCTTTACATCAATAATAAACAACTTTGGTGAACAGCCTTAGTAGCTAATAGGAATTGTTCTGAAAGCTAAAGACATGACATACGCGATTTACCACAATTTAGAGATAAATGCGCCTATCTCCAAGATTTTCCAGGCCATAACCGAACCGAAACATCTTGAAAACTGGTGGCCTTTTAAATGTGAAGGAGTTCCTGTCGAAAACGAAGTCTATAATTTTTTCTTTACACCGGAATACGATTGGTATGGCAAAGTTATAATAGTAGAGAAAGACAAAGCTTTCTACATTAAGATGACCAAATCTGATAAGGACTGGGACCCAACCTCTTTCGGTTTTGATTTGGAACAAAAAACAGCTAATGTTCAAATTAAATTCTGGCATATAGGATGGCCATCATGCAACGACCATTTTAAAAGATCATCCTTTTGTTGGGCCATGTTGCTAAGCGGATTAAAACTCTATGTGGAGAAAGGAAAAATAGTGCCTTTTGCAGAAAGAGACTAAATGAGTTTCCGGCTATAAAATCTGATAGCCTACCATAAAATAAAGATTTCCCCCGTGTGCTCCCTAGTTAAAAAGTAGCGACCACCAACCTTATTTTTTATTTAATGTGAGTTCTATTTATAAGAAATCAGTAATTTTAAAGAGCAATCGAGGGACTTTTAGACCACTTTTCAGTTGCAAGCTACAGACAGAAAAGACCATGCGCATACTTCTAGCCATATTGATTTCAATACACGGAATTATACATTTGTTCGGATTTCTGAAAGCATTTGGCATTTCCGAATTTAATGCAATAACCCAACCGATTTCCAAACCTTTCGGAATTATTTGGTTAATGGCATTCATTCTATTTCTAACAACTCTAGTTTTATTCTTAATTCAACACAATGGCTGGTGGATGATTGGAATTTTAGCCGTTTTACTCTCACAGTTTCTGATTATATTATATTGGCAAGATGCCAAGTTCGGTACACTTATAAATTTGATAATCATTACATCCATTCTTATTGCTTATTCCTCATACGACTTTAAGAAAAAGATAAATGGAGAAACAGTTCAAATGCTTACTTCTTCCGAAGCCTCAAAAAAAACTATCGTTTCAGAACAAATGATTACTGACTTGCCGACCATAGTTCAAAAGTGGGTTGTCAATAGCGGTATTTTAGGCAAAGAACTTGTGCAAAACGTGTATTTAGAGCAAGACTTGCAAATGCTCATGAAACCTGAACAACAAAATTGGAACAATGCCAAAGCAAGACAGTATTTTACTATTCAACCACCAGGTTTTAATTGGACCGTAAACCTAAAGATGAACCTTGGTCTGTCACTGGTCGGTAGAGATAAATTTGAGAATGGAAAGGGAGAGATGACAATTAAGCTATTTTCCCTTATTCCAATTGTAAATTCCAAAAACAGTGAAAAAATAAATCAAGCGACATTACAGCGGTATTTAGCTGAAATTGTGTGGTTTCCCTCCGCTGCTTTAAGTCGTGATATCACTTGGGATCCTGTAGATGATTTTTCGGCCAGAGCAACAATGGAGTATAATGGTACAAAAGGTTCGGGAGTATTTCATTTTGACGCGAGCGGAAATTTCAAAAAGTTCGTAACTATGCGATTCAAAGATGAAAAAGATTCCCAACCCACGCAATGGTCTGTTCTCGCAACCAAGACCGAAGAAATCAAGGGTATAAAAATACCCGTGGAATTAAAAGCAAATTGGAAATTAGAGAATGGGGATTGGACATGGTTAAAACTTAAAATAACGGACATTGCGTATAACACGCAAAAAATTCCTGTACCCAACAATCCTAAAAAACCGTAGATCATCCCTGAAGTTCGAACTTAAATATCCGAAGGTTATAAAATGTTAGACCAAGGGTAGTTTCCAGCCGTTATGATAGTTTGCCTTTAAATGTACATTGGCAGCGGTTTCTTTGAAATTTCCTGTCTCGGCATCCCAATAAATACGGTTTCCGGTTTTAAAGGCTACATTACCCATATGGCAAACAAGTGCAGCATCATATCCCACTTTTATAGGCGCATGTAATTTTGAAGCATCCCTACTTTTAACTGCTTCGATAAAATTCACCGTATGCAGGTCGAGTCCGCTACCTTCATTCTTTTGTAGCGGGATACGCTCCATACGATCGTCCTCGGGAATGACTTCCCAACCCTTGCGGTCCAACACAAGTGTTCCATTGTTGCCAATAAAAGAAATTCCGTGGTCTCGGCCGTAATTACCGTTACTTATTCCAGTGGCATGCTCCCAAAGTATCGAGAAGCCGTCATATTCGTAAACGGTTTGCAGGGTATCAGGTGTTTCAGAGGCATCATCTTTATAGGCGAATTTTCCCCCAAGGGCCATTACAGATTTCGGGGTACCGGCCTTCATACCATAAAGCGCATAATCGATAAGATGTACACCCCAATCGGTCATAAGTCCCCCAGCATAATCCCAAAACCATCTAAAATTAAAATGGAACCGATTGGGATTAAAGGAACGTTCTGGCGCGGGACCAAGCCACATTTGATAATCTACCCCCTCAGGTGGTGCACTATCGGGAAGTATAGGCACAGGTTTCATCCAACCTTGGTAGGCCCAAGCTTTAGACAACCGTATTTCACCCAATTTACCTGAATGTACAAAATTAATGGCATCGACAAAATGAGGCTGGCTTCGTTGCCATTGACCAATTTGAACCATTCGATCGCTAGAGCCCACATAATTAAGCATGATGTTGGCTTCTTGAACTGAATTTGCAATTGGCTTTTCACAATAAACATCCTTGCCCGCCATTAAAGCATCGGTCAATTGCAGACAGTGCCAATGGTCCGGCGTACCGATAAGGACCACGTCGATATCAGGGTTCTCCAGCAACTTTCTATAATCTCGATACCACATCGGTTTTTTAAGACCTGCTTTTTCCAAGTCGGCCGTACGTGCCTCAAGAACACTCTTATCTACATCACATAGGGCGATTACGTTTACTTCACTAATCTTCAACATGGAGGTCAGGTCACTAAAACCCATACCATTGCACCCAATCAAACCTACATTGATTCGATCATTAGGACCTACTCTTTTTCGTATAGTGGCCAATAATTCCATAGGAAAGAGAACAGAGGCGCTGGTACCAGCGATTGCCAAGGTGCTCTTTTTGATAAAGTTGCGTCGATTGCTTTGCATATTACAGTATTTACGGCTATGAATATAGCAATTTTAGCGCTAAACAACTACAATAAACAACGAGGGAAACCTTTTAAATTCACTTCCCTTAAGACCAGAAATAAGTTACACGCAGATGTTCAATGAACATAAAAAAATCGTGTAACCTTCAAATTTTGGCAAAAAAAAGCACCAATTTCAAAATTGGTGCTTTTTTAAAAATATTATCGTGCCCTTATTTTTTCTCGGGTGCACTTAGTTTTTTGCTCATCTCTAGAGAAATGGCCGAACGATCAAATTTTAGCTTTCCGGCCATGGTCTCTAAAACACAAGAAGAATCCTTGTCGTTCAGTTCGACCACTTTGCCATGTAAACCACTTTTGGTGATAACGCGATCACCTCGCTTTAATTCTGCGGCAAACTTCTTTTCATCTTTTTGACGTTTCATTTGAGGTCGTATCATAAAAAAATAAGCTACGACAAAAATCAAAATCATCGGAAGAAATTGTCCAATGTCACCCATGTATGTGTTCTTTTTAGTTAATTAATTATTGGGCAACAGGACCCTTTGGTGCGGCATCTTTAGGGGTAACAAAAGCTTTAATACGCAAAAGCTCTTGACCTTTTTCAGTGTTCGCGGTTACAGTTATTGTTTTAGTCACTTGATTTTGCCCTGATCCGTTAAATTTCACCTTTAACTCACCTGTTTCACCAGGAGCAATTGGGTCTTTCGGTGGATCTGGTACCGTACACCCACAGCTACTCTTGGCATCGGTGATAATCAACGGTGCATTACCGGTATTGGTAAATTTAAAAACGGTTTCTTGTGGTGTATTTTGATCGATAGTACCGAAATCGTGCTCCGCTTTCTCGAACTCCATCACAGGAACTTGTTTTCCAGCTTCGTCACGCTCTGCGGCCACGGCCACATTGTCGCTTTTTATTTTGCTTGATGCATTGTCTTTACAAGATGCTGTAATAAACAGACCTACTAAACCAAATGCCAAAATTATTCTTTTCATAACTCAGGATTTTTAATATTAATTAATTGAGAGATACCTATTCAATTTATTTAAACTGCAAAATTAAAGAAATATTTTATAACAGCCCTCGACCTGTTTTATTTAGTTTGCCGTCGGCCTTGTATTCCTTGAGTAATTTATCAAGAATTCCATTAATAAAAATACTGCTCTTGGGCGTTGAATATTCTTTGGCTATCTCAAGAAACTCGTTCATTGTGACCTTTTCTGGAATTGAAGGAAAATTAAGAACCTCACATATTGCCATTTTCAAAAGAATAGAATCGATATCAGCAATACGATCTTTGTCCCAATTCGGAGTTTTACCCTCAATCTCTTTTTCCAATTTCGCATCGTTCAGCAATGTTTTGGTCAAGAGTTTTTTGGCAAAATCCATATCAGCATCATCTTTCAGTAACCTAGGCAGAAAAAAGCCATCATCTTGGTCTTCTTTTACCTTTTTAAGCTGCTTCACGATATAAGTGTTCACAATCGGAATATCGTCGACCCAAGTCAGCTTATCATCTTCCAGATATTCATAAATTTTCTCGTTCGGCGCAATAATCTCTTTGAAAAGTTGCAACATAAATTGTTTATCCAATTCATAGGTGCTCGATGCACTCGTCATGTACTTGGCGTAAATATCGCTTTCAACGATCTCCTTATAAATGAGTTTTACATATTCATCGTTGAGATACCAGTTTTTTAATTTTCTGTTGTCAAACTCATTCTTTAAACGCGTATTGCCCACAATTTGCGCCAACACCCTATTCTGAACGAATTTTTCTTTATTAGGATAAGCATCCGTAGCACTGGCCATATACTTCTTCGAAGAAAGCTTTACCTGCTTGGCGGCCATTTGCTGTACTTCAATCAAAAGACTGAGATTCAGCAGATATAAAGTGTACATATTTTCAATACTTACCTTTAAAAACTTTTCCTGTTTTTCAAGGGAATCGTCTTTAGATTGTGTCAAGGCATAAATGCATTGCATCACCTTTACCCGAATATGCCTTCTTGTAAGCATTTAGAAAGAACTTTTAGATTGAGTTTGGTTTCACTACTAGGGCGCAAAAATAACAATCCTTTTTCTAATACCTACCATAAGAAAGCGTCTTTATCTTATGTATTTTATAACATTTGTTTTTACTGCAAACCCCTATCTTTGGCAAATTGAAGATTAAAACCTATTCCGATAGCCAACACATTACATGAAGGAACTTAAACACGTTAACAAATACTTCAAAAAATATTGGTCAAAACTACTGATCGGTATTATCATCACCATCATCGCCCGGGTTTTTCAATTGGTAATGCCCACCTATGTCAAAAAATCGATCAATGTAGTTGAAGATGCCTTAAGCGGAAAAATAACGGATGCTTCTGCGGAGAATCTGCTCATGGAGTTTATTCTCATCATTGTTGGGGCTGCTCTGTTATCTGGTTTTTTTACCTTTTTGATGCGACAGACCATAATAAATGTGTCACGATATATCGAATATGATTTAAAAAATGAAGTTTTTGACCACTACCAGTCGCTAAGTTTAAATTTTTACAAAAAAAACAGAACGGGCGACCTTATGAACCGAATTAGTGAAGATGTGGGACAGGTTCGAATGTATGCCGGCCCCGCCTTGATGTATGGTATTAATACGGTCACTCTTTTTGTATGTATCATTCCATTGATGTTCATCACCGCTCCCACCCTAGCGGCCTACGCCTTGATTCCCCTGCCCATATTATCGGTCTTAATCTATAATATTAGCAAGGTCATTCATAAGCGCAGTACCATTGTTCAAGAATATCTTTCCACCTTGTCTACATTTACACAAGAGGTTTTTTCAGGAGTTTCTGTGATAAAGGCCTACGCCCTAGAACCACAGATAAATGGTGAACTGCAGCTTTTGGCGGTCGAGGGAAAGGAAAAAAGTATGGACCTTGCCAAAGTAAATGCCTGGTTTTTCCCACTCATGGTACTATTAATAGGAATCAGTAATATTCTTGTCATTTATGTAGGGGGCAAACAGTATATTAACGGTGAAATCGAGTCTGTCGGGGTCATTGCCGAATTCATCATTTATGTAAATATGTTGACCTGGCCCGTTGCCATAGTAGGTTGGTTGACCTCTATAGTTCAACGCGCCGAAGCTTCTCAAAAACGTATCAACGAGTTTCTAAAGTCAGAACCAGCTATCAAAAATGAAGAAATTGAGGCTACCCCCATTACCGGTAAAATTGAGTTTAAAAATGTCTCTTTCACTTACGAAGACACCAATATTACCGCACTAAAAAATATTTCGTTTACCATTAAGGCAGGAGAAACAGTGGCGATTCTCGGAAAAACAGGTTCTGGAAAATCGACAATTTTAGATTTAATAGCCCGATTGTACGACGTTACCGAAGGAGAAATCCGTATCGACGATATACCCATTAAAAAAGTGAACCTAAATAGTTTAAGGGAAGCTATAGGCGCAGTACCTCAAGATGCCTTTTTATTTTCAGATTCGATTAAAAATAATATAAAATTCGGAGATCATACCGCTTCCGACGAAGATGTGGTCAAAGTAGCCAAAAATGCAGCGGTTCATGAAAATATTATGGGCTTTGCCAAGAAATACGAAACCGTTCTTGGAGAACGAGGTATCACTTTAAGTGGAGGTCAGAAACAACGTGTTTCTATAGCACGTGCCTTGCTGAAAGACCCGGAAATATATTTGTTCGACGATTGTCTGTCTGCGGTAGACACTGAAACGGAAGAAGAAATTCTAGGAAATCTAAAAAAAGCCTCCCGAAATAGAACCACACTTATCGTGAGCCACCGGGTGTCATCGGCAAAAAATGCCGATAGAATTCTAGTGCTTGAAGACGGAACGTTGCTTCAAGAAGGAACGCATGATGATTTAATTGCTGTCGAGGGTTATTATAAATCACTTTATTTAAACCAACTATCTGAGAAAGAAAACTGAAAATTTGTTGTTGAATCAAGTTTTTTTTTACATTTTTGATATGATAATGAAGTATGAACAATAGACACCACATCAAATGAGCGAAAAAGATTTAATGGACCAGGAAGAGATTCACTCCAAAGTTTTAAGGGCAGGAAGAAGGACATATTTTTTCGATGTCAGGAGTACGAAGGCAAATGATTATTATTTGACGATTACCGAAAGCAAGAAATTTACGCACGACGATGGATCGTTTCATTACAAAAAGCACAAAATATACCTTTACAAGGAAGACTTTGCGGCCTTTAAGGAAAATGTTGAGGAAATGATGGATTTTATCATCGATGAAAAAGGAACCGAAGTTATATCAGAGCGGCATCAGTCAGATTTCAAAAAAGAAGAGCCCATTCAAAATGGCGAAGTAAAGACTACGGAAAGCTTTACCGATGTCAGTTTCGACGATATTTAATATTAAAAATTCTTGAATAAAAACGGCCCTTCAATATGAGGGCCGTTTTTTGTTTGATTTATTTGTAGTAAATCCATTTGATTATATTGCTCGAATAGTCTTGACACAACATCTAGTATTGGTTACATTTATAACCTGACTAAATTCAAAGTGGCATGAGAAACATTCTATTCGCATTACTTTTGATACTCTTTCAAAATATAAATGCACAAGAGTCGGTAGACTTGGATTATTACCTTCCAGATAATATCACTTACGACCAAAGCATTCCCAAGCCACAAGAAGTAATCGGCCACGAAGTGGGCGAATGGCATGTTACCCACGACAAACTTGTATTTTACATGCATGAGTTGGCCAAGGCGAGCGACCGCATAACAATTGAAAACAGGGGGCAGACTTTTGAGGGGAGACCGCTTCTTTTACTTACGGTGACCACACCGCAAAACCATAAAAACATTGAGAAGATTCGTGAAGACCATTTGGCCTTGACCGAGGTCAATACCAGTTCGCTGAATATCGAGACCATGCCCATCGTTGTTTACCAAGGTTTTTCAATACATGGTAACGAACCAAGTGGTTCGAATGCAGCTCTGGCCTACGCCTATTATTTGGCGGCTGCACAGGGGCCTGAAATTGAACGTATTTTAGAAAACATTATATTATTGGTTGACCCAGCCTTTAATCCCGACGGATTGCAGCGCTTTGCATATTGGGCCAATACCAATAAAAGCATCAATCTGAATGCCGACAACAATGAGCGCGAGTACCATGAAGTCTGGCCTGGTGGCCGTACCAACCACTATTGGTTCGATATGAACCGAGATTGGCTTCCGGTACAATTGCCCGAAAGTCGTGCACGTATCGAAACGTATCATAATTGGATGCCCAATATTCTTACCGATCATCACGAGATGGGCACCTCCTCTACCTTCTTCTTTCAACCTGGAGAACCAGACCGGGTACATCCGCTGACACCAAAACTGAATCAAGAACTAACTACGGAAATTGCGACATACCACGCCAAAGCTTTGGATAAAATCGGTTCTTTATATTATTCCGAAGAACAGTACGATGATTATTTTTATGGCAAGGGTTCGACTTTCCCCGATGTGAACGGGGGCATAGGAATTCTCTTTGAACAAGCCAGCTCTAGAGGCCATATTCAGGAATCACAAAACGGAATACTAACATTCCCCTTTACTATTCGCAATCAGTTCACAACGGCCCTTTCTACCATCGAAGCCGCCAAAGAGATGCGGGTAAAAATTCTAAGGTACCAACAAGACTTTTTCAAAAACGTAGGTCTAATGTCGGCGATAAGCAGAACCAAGGCCCTAGTTTTTGGAGATAACAAAGATGCCGCCAAAACATGGCATCTAGCCGAAATATTACAGCGACATAAAATAAAGTTTCACGAACTCTCGAACGATATCTCCTTTGACGGTAAATCGTATAAAAAAGGCTATAGCTATGTCGTTCCCATGAATCAAAAGAACCAAAACCTGATAAAGGCCATGTTCGAAAAAAGAACCACCTTCAGTGATAGCCTGTTTTATGATATTTCAGCTTGGACCTTTCCGCTCGCCTTTAATTTAGACTATTCGGAATCCCGCTCTTTGAAGATTGCAGGAAAAGAAGTCGTAAGTCTTACACCCTTAAGCGGTAAAATCGATTCGCAAAGCAATTATGCATACCTTTTTGAGTGGAACGAGTACTACACGCCAAAAGCCCTAAATAAGATTTTGAACAAAGGTATACGTGCCAAGGTGGCAAAACAACCTTTTAGCCTAGATGGAAAAAACTACGGCTATGGTACGATTATGGTCCCCGTTCAAAACCAAGTACTAGCAGCAAGTGAATTGTACGACTTTTTAAATAAAGTTGCCCAAGAAAGTAAAATTGAAATAACGGCGGCAAACTCCGGACTTACCAAAGGAATAGATTTAGGCAGCAATAGTTTTAGTCCTCTTGGCAAACAAAGGGTTGCCATGTTGGTCGGCAGTGGAATCGATGCACACGGAGCTGGCGAGATTTGGCACTTGTTCGATACGCGCTATGATATGAAGATTACCAAAATCGATATCGCCTACTTCAATTCCGTGGATTTGAGCAAGTATACCGATTTAATTATTCCGAATATGGGGAGCAGTCTCTCAAAAGATCAGTCAAAAAAACTGAAGGAATGGGTCGAAGCAGGTGGCACACTGATCGGCTATCAAAAAACCATCAATTGGCTGAACAAGAACGAATTGATCAAATTACAATTAAGAAAAGATACCTTGGTCGGTAAACATATATCGTTTGGTCAAAAAAACGATTTTAAAGGTGCCCAAAACACTGGAGGTGCCATTTTTGAGGCCAAGCTCGATCTTTCCCATCCCATTAATTTTGGTTATAAAGATGACAGATTACCCTTTTTCAGGAATACCAACATTTATATCGAACCCGATAAAAACAGCTATAACAACCCTATTCAATATACCAACAACCCGTTATTGAGTGGTTATATTTCGGAAGAGAATCTGGCGCTATTAAAGAACAGTGTTCCTTTTCAAGTACAATACATTGGCAAAGGAAGAATCATAGTTTTTACCGACAATACAAACTTTAGGGCGTTTTGGTACGGAACAAACAAACTGTTGATGAATGCAATTTTCTTTGGGAAGATGATGTAATAGTTCTATTTATTCGTTAGCAATCAAACTGACCCTTCCTCAAATATGAAGCAGAAACACAAACAGATTATCCAATGGATAAATATTCAAATCAAAGCTATCACACCCGGAAAGAATGCGGTAAAAGGGGCTTCATTAGGTTTGCTGACGACAACAGCATTTTTTTGGCTAGTATACTCTATTAGAATTTATAACAAGCTTAATGATCCATGGATACTCTTATTAAGCTTGGTCGTTGTTCTAGCTGTCATATTGTTTGCCTTTGTGATTAGATGGGTTCTCAAACTTTTAAATAATGTGCCAGCTTTTTACAAATTGGCACTTTTTATCACGTGGCCATTGCTGATTTTTATGAGCTCTAAATCGATTATCTCTGCTTTAATTATAGTTTTGGCGTCACTTTGTGGAGCTGTTATATTAGTTTTGAAAAGAACCAAATATCAAAATTTATCAAAGTCGAAAAAGATTATTACAGGTTTGGGAACAATTATAGGTTTTGGCGGATTCATTGCGCTTGGGGTTTTATATTATCAAGATGGTTTTGATGTTGATCCAATTACAAATGCAGCACTATCCTCTGATTCAAACATTCAACAAATAAGGGCGATTTCTCCTTCCGAAAAAGGTTTTTACACAGTAAGGACATTAACGTATGGAAGTGGGAAGGACTTACACCGACCAGAATATGGGGCAGAAGTCAATATTAAAACTGATTCTGTTAACGGCCTTGCCTTTATTGATAATTGGAAAGGCTTAGGCGGTTGGTATAGTGAAAAATACTTCGGATTCGATTCCAGATCTCTGCCTTTAAATGCTCGTGTTTGGTATCCTGATGGAGAAGGTCCTTTTCCTTTGGCTCTTATTGTCCACGGAGCTGTGGATATGCATTATTATTCAGATGCTGGATATGAATATCTTGGAGAATTACTGGCTTCCAAAGGAATAATTCTCGCATCGGTAGATCAGAATTTTATAAATGGTTCACATTTTGGAGCATTAGCTAAGGAAAATGATGCACGGGGATGGTTATTACTCGAGCATCTAAAGGTTTGGCATGAATGGAATAAGAAAGAAGACAACCTGTTTTATGAAAAAATTGATACTTCCAAATTGGCACTTATTGGCCACTCAAGAGGTGGCGAAGCCGTTGCTCATGCCGCGATGTTTAATAAACTACCGTTTTATCCAGATGATGCTTCAATTAAATTTGATTACAATTTTAATATAAAATCGATTGTAGCAATAGCTCCGATGGACGGGCAATATGAACCAGCAGGAAGTAGAACAGAAATAGAGGATATTGACTATTTTGTAATTCATGGATCACAAGACGCAGATGTTAGCTCTTATATGGGCTCTCAACAGTATGAAAGAATAACTTTTAAGGACAGTCTTTATCATTTTAAATCGGGACTTTATATTTATGGGGCTAATCATGGCCAATTTAATACAGTCTGGGGCAACAACGATACCTATAATCCTTTTTTGGGCCTTCTTAATCTCAAACAACTGATTTCTGCTGAAAATCAAATAAAAATTGCACAGGTCTATATTAGTTCTTTCTTAGATATAACATTAAGAAATAAAAACGAGTACCTACCTCTATTTGTAGATTCTAGAGTAGGTAAAGCCTGGCTTCCCGAAACTATCTACTTGAACCAATTCGAGGATTCTAATTTAAAGACTGTTGCCAATTTTGATGAAGACTTTGATGTTTCTACAATGACATGTGATGGTGGAAAAGTTAATACCAAGAACCTATCCGTTTGGCGTGAGCAAGAAATAAAACTCAAATGGGAGAAAAAAGGAAGTAGAGCCCTTATCGCGGGTTGGTATTATGATATTGAAAACAAAAAGAAATCGATTGAATCAGTTCCGGACTCTCTTATTGCTAGCTACACTATGAGTCTTTCTTCAACATCTTTAGATTCTTCTTCAGTTTTGGTTTTCTCAATGGCAGAATCTAAGGAATCCGCCAACCCCAAATCAGAAGGGAAATGGGTAAAAAACAATAGTAACAAGAAAAATGAGGATACTAATAAAAACGATGATGAAAAAAAAGAAGATAAAGAAGACAAAATGAAGGCCGAAAAGCCTATAGATTTCACCATTCAACTAAGTGACTCTTCTGGGCAAGAAGTCTCTTTTCCCTTGAGTAAATTTTCTCCTTTACAAAGAGAAATTGAAGTGATTATTACGAAAACTGGATTCATCAAAGACGACAAACAGTCAGAAATGGTATTTCAAACATTCTATTTTCCAGTTAATGACTTTCAAAAAATCAATCCAAACTTTAATCTCTCCAACATAGAAAACATTAAATTTATTTTTGATAAAAATGAAAGCGGGGTAGTCGCTATTGATAATATTGGGTTTATGAAAATATTTTAAGGTTTAACAATTTCGACTACGAACAAAATAACCATTGCACAAGCCGTTAATTCAGCAAAGAAGAATTTTATTCCCCCTTCTTTTAAAGACTTTTTCGGTGTCAAGTCAGAAATGGAAAGCTAATTTTCCATGCTTTATAAAGGCTATACCGCTATTGAAGATATGAAAATCAACCTACTCGAACATACACCACATTAAACAAAAACAGTGCAGCAACTACCAATAAACCGATTGATCCGCCCCAAATAAGTGCTACGGCCAAGAATAGCAAAAGATAATAAACTGGATAAACCAGCATGGCAAAAGCGAACCGAAAGGTGCCCATAAACTCCATTTCGGGTACTTTCGGTTTTAAAGTCAAGATCCATAACAACCACACCGGGAAATTTAATAGCACGAAAAGTACCTTTAAAATTTTGGGCTCTGATATCGGTTTTGGTTTCCGTATGTGTTCCGAATTTGAACTTTCCAAAGATGCCAAGATCGCATTCGCTTGTTGCGGATTTAAATAATCGACATCTAATGCGTTCAGCTTTTCCTCAGTATGGTGATACTTACTTTTATCTTCAATATGGGTGGTCAGGGTCTTTAGACCATTGGAAACTTCGCTTTTAATTCGATCCACCGATCTACCAAGATCTTCAGGGTCATATAATTTTTGAACTGCAATAGCTTCCCCGTAGCATACCGCTACCCGATCGGGGAATCTTTTAGCATCCCTATAATTTAATCCGACAGGCACCAGTCGAATATCCAATTCAGGCCGCCTTTCAAGTGCATTAAATAAAATTCTTGTAAAACCCTTGCTCAAGGGACGAACGCGGCGCTGCAGATTATGGTTGGCCTCCGGGAACATCACAATAGCATTATTTTCTTGCAACAATCGAGCACAATATTCGAAGACCTCTTGATTGTTTTTTAACGATTCCCGTCCGTCGCGAATGCGGTAAACCGGAATCATTTGAAAGAAATTGAAAACAGTTTTTAGAAGATTACTTTTAAATACGTCAGATCTAGTTAGAAAATAAGGTTTCCTGTTGCATTTCATGCCAATCAATAATACATCGAGCAAGGCACTTTGATGATTGGGTAAAAATAGTAACGGCTTGTCACTCGGCACATGGGCCAGACCTGAAATTTTTATCCTCCCGAAATACAAATACAGTCCGCACTTGATCCAAAATCTTGTTAAATTATATCCTATCTCCTTCAAGCCAACTTTTCTTTTTCAACAGGTTTAAAGCCCCAGAAAAACGCCAACAACAAACCTGAAACCAAATGCCAAATACCCCAAAATGCAGCAAGTAACGCCATTCCGCCAAGGCCATCGAAAAAAGTAAAAATCAGCAAAAGTCCCAAACCCGAGTTTTGTATTCCCGTCTCAATCGTTATACTTCTGATATCTCTTTGCGACAGCCCCATAAAATTTGCTAAGGAAAAACCTGTAGCAAAGGCTATGACATTATGAAGTACCACTATCCAAAAGACGTAAAAGATATAATCCATAAATATATCGCGGTTGTTGTAAAGCGCCAAAAATATCAAAACAACAAAAAAGAGTAAAGAAACCGCTTTTAATATCTTCGCCATCTTCTTTGCCATCACCGGTCTGATATGATGTAGACCCATTCCCAGAAGTAATGGTACACCCAATAGCAAAGACACGAGTTTTACCATTTCGAAAGGTGCTATGGCCACCTCTTGCAACAATGCCGATGTCGGGGCATACAACGAACCCCACAATTGCAGGTTCAATGGGGTCATGAAAACGGCGAGCAACGTAGCCACCGCAGTCAGGCTGACCGACAAGGCGGTATTGCCCTTTGCTAAATGCGTAATAAAATTCGAGATATTACCACCCGGACATGCGGCGACCATAAACATTCCGAGCGCTATGCTCGGCAAGGGTTCAATCGCCCAAACCAATATAAAGGTTACCGCCGGCAACAATACAAACTGACTAAAAACCCCGGTAAAAACAGGTTTAGGCCTTTTCAGTAAGTGTTTAAAGTCCGTTACTGAAATATCTAAGGCAATACCGAACATGACCAAGGCCAAGGCCAAGTTCAGTATCCATAGCGTTTGATCATCAAAGTTGATTTGTACGTTATCTAAAGTTGTTTCTGTCAAAAAAATTGGAGATTTTGAGCGTACTAAGAACACCTATTCACAATTAAAACAGGATAGTCCCATTTTTTTACGCTGCTCCCAAGATAAGACATTCGGGCATAAAATCGATTGTTTGAGTTTTCGAAAAGTAAGAAGTAATCGTTAACTGCGGATCAGAAAGTGCATTTTTTAGATAGGTTTTTACAGCTTGTAGTAGCTTTTCACTTCATATGTTTTATTTGTAAGAATCAGAATAATTTTCAAGTTGCGCATTTCGGCCTTCTAAAAATCCAATTCGTCTCAAGGCTTCATCATCTCGACATTTTAAGCTTGTCCATTAGTTCTTTTGACACATTGCCAGAATAAGCTCCGTAAGCATCCATAAGCAGCCCTTTTTCTCCGGAGTTCGTCTCTATCACGTACAATACCGTATTATCATCTGGGTCACTCATCCCCTCGAATCGATAGTACTTGACCACATTGAGATCATCGCCGGAGTGCACTTCTTTTTTATGTTTGTTTTCTACACCCGCATCGCATAAATTAAAATCTGCGGTAAAACCTTCTAATTGTAAATTGGTAATTGCCTCCGCTAATGATGTGTATGAATTATCCATGATATGCGTAATTTAAGGTTATACGTGCGTGCATTTTCTACCGATTCGGAAACAGAAATTCCGTCACGGACGGAGCGTTGAAACGGGTTCTTTAAGTTAACCAATGTGCAATAAAAAAACAAGTGTTTTAAATTACTTTTAATTCTGACGCTTTGTTCGTATGTTAGTAAAAACCATCATTGGTGATGGTCATATGTAGCAGTTACTAAAATTAAAAATATGGCACGAACACCCAGCAACATGTTACCTTTGGGAACGCAAGCCCCATCATTTCATTTGTTTGATACCGTTTCTAAAAAAACACAAGCCCTTCATGATTTAAAAGGAGACAGGGGAACGCTAGTTATGTTTATCTGCAACCACTGCCCTTTCGTAAAACATGTGAACCCAGAAATTTCTCAATTGGGACGGAAATATCAGGCAAAGGGAATTGGTTTTATTGCTATTTCCAGTAATGACGCTGAAAATTATCCGGAAGATGCTCCTGAGCTTATGGCGCGAACTGCCCAAGAGGAGGGCTATACATTTCCTTATTTGTATGACAAAAGCCAAGAAGTAGCCCGATCGTACGATGCGGCATGCACCCCTGATTTTTATTTATTCGATAAGGATTTAAAACTGGTATACCGGGGACAATTGGACGATTCGAGACCCGGAAATGGTATTCCCCTGAACGGATACGACCTACGCAACGCTATGGATGCCCTATTGGCAGGGCTTGAAATAAACCCAGATCAAAAGCCAAGTATCGGATGTAATATCAAATGGATAAAATAAGCCAAGGGATAGGAAGTGCTGAATTTTGGGCCTATCGGGTGTTAAACCCAACCTTCCCTGCGTATCAGTCTTTCAATATGTGCACAATGGTGATTGCCGTGCCATGCATATCTTCCAATATTCTCTTTCACCGAAACTTTCACATTTCCATCGGGGTGAATATACACTTTTTCTAAATCGTCATCCCGCAGACTCCCTAGCAGATAAACCAGTTTTGCATGAATGCTTTTTATATGGGCAATCGACAGTTCTATCGGGGCAGAAACGGCATCTTCTAAACTGGCCCATACCTTTTCGTCATACGCCTTAATAATAGGTTTGTTTTCAGTAAGCGCCCACTTGAAACGAATGTAACTATGGTGGTGGCTATCTGCTATGTGGTGCACTACCTGGCGAACCGTCCACCCACCAGGTCGATACGGTGTATCCAACTGTGTTTCGGAAAGGTTTTTGACCAAATCTTCCAACACTATGGGCAATGCTTCCAATTGTGCTAACCAATCTTTCACTTCTAGGTCTGTGATGTCATCGGGCATAGCAAAATGACCGATAGGATAGCGAAGTTCTTCTAAGGTATTGTTTCTCATGACCTAAAATTAATGAAGTTCTACCAACATATTTAAAAAATCTCCAATCTATCGCTATGGCACACAAATATGAAAATAGGGAGAAGTAAATTTTAATACATTTTTAACCTTAAAATGAAGTATTTTCCACTTAATCTACTAATTTTGTAGGATAACAATTAATCCATTTAAACAATACGACTATGGCAACAATACGATTGGGCGACAAAGCCCCTGATTTCACGGCTGACAGTTCCGTAGGAATGATAAATTTATATGACTATCTCGGTGACAGCTGGGGTATTTTATTTTCGCATCCTGCTGATTTCACACCGGTATGTACTACCGAATTAGGTACTGCGGCAAAATTTAAGGATGATTTTGACAAACGCAATGTAAAAATGTTGGCGTTAAGTGTTGATGGGGCCGCATCACATAACGAGTGGATAAAAGACATTAATGAAGTTGAGCATACCAAGGTAAACTTTCCGATTATTGCCGATGAGGATAAAAAGGTTTCTGACCTCTATGACATGATTCACCCAAAAGCGGACAATAGTCTTACGGTACGTTCGGTATTTATTATTGCACCTGACAAAACGGTAAAATTGATGATTACATACCCTGCCTCGACAGGTCGTAATTTTTACGAACTTTTACGCGTAATCGACTCGTTGCAATTAACGGCAAACCATAAAGTGGCGACACCAGCTAATTGGAAAAATGGTGAAGATGTCGTAGTTAGCCCAGCGATTTCAACCGAAGATGCGAAACAAATGTTCTCAAAAGGCGTTAAAGAAATTAAACCTTACTTGCGAATGACTCCGGATCCGACCGCATAGTCGTACGGAAAATAATTTATTAAAAACCTCCCTTGAATATGGGAGGTTTTTTTTTGCCTTTTTTTCATCAACGCACAAACAACGCACCCTAATTTTTTAGATGTTATGTAAGAAAAGTGCAGCTTTATTTTTAAATTGTAACAATTGATGTTGCCAACTTCTATACAAGCACTTTCATGCAAAAACTACTATCGAATATTCTTGTTTTAATTCTAGCCGCCATCACCTCAACGAGCTGTGTAAATTTAAAGCACGTTGGTGAATTCTCGGAGTCTTCAATCGAAGGCATTGAAAAATTCGAAGCTCTTTCCTATAACTTTGAAAGAAACTGCACAGATGAATGCCTTCAAAAAGGTATTGAGAAACTAAAAATACATGGTCAGACTTGTGTATGTACTGCCGATAAAAAGGCCGATAGTATTACCACATTGATTTACAGTAGTACCCGAGATTATTTCTACGGCCTTACCGATATTTCTAAAAATCAGCTTACCAATTACAAAACAGAAGAACTTACGCAGACCTTGGCAACTGGAGATTATGGTTCTCTATCGCTGAAAGAGACAGATGTAAAAGCCTATTCAAGTATTTCTACCATTATTCTTAGAGCGTTTACCGATGGTTACCGAAGAAAAAAAATAAAAGAATATGTGACACGGGCGAATGAACCGTTACAAACTTTGCTCCATTTTCTAGACCTTAATCTCTCTGGCAATTTAATAGGAAAAATGGAAGTGCAAAAAAACAGTATCAAAAGCTTCTATTTTGACCTGATATCGAATACTGAGCTGTCAATCTATGAACGCACGAAGTTCACCGAAGACTACTTCAGACGTATATCGGAATTAACTGCAAAGCAAGAAGAACTTGAAACATATTCTAAAGTAATAAAGACCATTGCAGAGGGTCATACTATTCTTTACAACAGCATAAGCAAATTAACCGAAGATGAGATAAAGGGGCAATTGGCTATACAGGGCACCCAACTCAAAAACTTGTCACGCTCCTTGAACAATAAAAATCAATAGCCATGGGAAAATTGACTGCCGAACAAGTAAAGCGCCTAGCCGATGATTTTGCACATATGGCCAATGCTCTGGGCGATTATCGCTACGAGAACTTTGAAAACCTTACCAATGAAGAAAATCTAAGGCTCAAGGAACTACACGCCCAGACATTATCACATACGACGGAGCTCTATACCCAATCTGCCATTTTGGTCTTAGATGATGCTGCCACGTCATTGGCCCAAATTAACACCATAACATTAGAAACCAAAAAGCTCTATAAAAAATTGGTAGGGGTTCAAAAAGTACTGGACAGGGCCACTTCAGTTTTAACCCTAGCGACTGCCATAATAACTCTAGATGCAAAAGGAATTACCAATTCGGTAAAAAAATTACTGGCTCCCGATAGTTAAATTTAAGCACCTTAACCCTAAAAAATCACCTTTTACCGATGATGTAAGCACCTAATGGAGTAAACCAAAATTTAAGAATATTTGCACTTAACATCATCTTTACAGAAATATAACTTCCAAAAAATCATGCAATTAAAAATTTTAACACTATATTTGCGCTTTAATTTTTAATATTTAATTTTCTATTATGAGTAAAGGAACAGTAAAATTCTTCAATGATTCCAAAGGTTATGGTTTTATTACTGAAGATGGTTCAAGCGAAGATCACTTTGTACACATTTCTGGTTTGATCGATGAAATTCGTGAAGGTGATGTTGTAGAATTTGAACTACAACAAGGTAAAAAAGGATTAAACGCCGTAAATGTGAAGGTAATTGACTAGGTACGCATAAACTTTTTTATAGTAAAACCCTGACTTCTAAGTCGGGGTTTTTTTTGCACTTATTTTACCTAAATGTAGGAAATAAGATACTTTTTTGTAATTTTGTTCAACTTTCAACGCAACCATTATATAAAAAAAACATCTACAAGTAAAACAAAAACGTTTTCCCCACGTTAACCAGTTGATTAACCATTATAGCCATGCTAACTTTCTTTGGAGTACTTTTAGTTTTACTTGTTATCAATATAGTCTTATTGGTCGTCAGTGTGCCGGCCCGCAAGAATCCCCGTTAATTTTCGGGGCTTTATCGATAAAAGGTAGGGTTTATTATATGTCGGTTGTTTTATAGGTGGATGGATACCATCCCTTTGAAACCATATAATTTTTTTTCTATGCTTCCTTTTTTTGGAATTTTACTATTCTTAGTAATCGTCAATATTCTCCTCTTGATTTTCAGCATCAACACTCCACGATAGTACACACCCCCCGATTCTAGGTTACTTAACTAATATTCTTACAAATATCTTACTCTAAAAGACATAGGTCAATTGCAAACCGTTTAAAACTAAGGCACAAAAAAACCGCTTTGATATATCAAAACGGTTGTTTATTTCAAACGCATATAAATCTAGCCGACGTTCATTAATTCTACATCGAAAATCAATGTTGCATCCGGAGGAATAACCCCTCCAGCTCCTGCACTGCCATAAGCTAAGTCGGAAGGAATAACAAAACGTGCCTTATCACCTACTTCAAGAAGGGAGATTCCCTCGTCCCAACCTCGTATTACTTGTCCAACACCCAATTGAAAATCAATGGGCTGATTTCTTTTATAAGAAGAATCGAACACTTGTCCGTTTAACAAAGATCCTTCATAATGTACAGAAACCTTTTGTCCTTTTTCAGCTTTGGCACCCGCGCCCTTCTGAATGATTTTATAACGAAGTCCGCTTTCGGTTTCATCAAACCCAGCAGCAACCTTATCAAGTTCGGCAGCTTGTTTCGCTTTTTCTTCGGCCAATCGCTCTTTTCCCGAATTCTTAAATGTCTCGAACGCCTTTTTAGCATCCCAATTTTCAGCTTCCTCGCCTACGCGTATAATCTCAAGAGACTCAATGGCATCGCCTTGAGCAATGGCATCAACTATTTCCTGCCCATTTTCTACCCGTCCAAAAACACTATGTTTATTGTCTAACCACGGTGTAGGTACGTGCGTGATAAAAAACTGGCTTCCGTTGGTCCCCGGTCCGGCATTGGCCATTGAAAGTACGCCTGGTACGTCATGCTTTAAATCAGGATGAAACTCATCATCGAATTTATAACCGGCATCTCCCGTTCCCGTTCCTTGAGGACATCCTCCCTGAACCATAAAATCAGGTATCACCCTATGAAATTTTAAACCATCGTAATAAGGCTCTCCTTTCGATTTTGCAGTATTTTCTTGGTTCCCCTCGGCAAGTGCCACAAAGTTACCTACCGTTCCCGGAGTTTTGTCATGGGTTAATTTGACCAAGATTTCCCCTTTCGAGGTATTGAATTTTGCGTAGATTCCGTCTTGCATTTTACTCATTTTTTGTGAGCTGCAAATATACAATTTTGTTCGGAGTTTGTGAGTTGACCGCAGCAGGTTTTGAAAAATGCTGACACGGACCAAAATAGCACCATGGTACCAATTATTTGGCGCCTTGAAATTCTTACAAACCTTGAAAAAAAGAAAATATATTATCCCTTAATTTTTTTCGGAGGAACAATACCGTACTTATCAAATAAGTAAACCAAGCTTGCCATAGTGGCCGCCCCTAATTCCAATTCACGTTTATTTACATGTTCGAAGGTATCGTTCTCGGCATGGTGATGGTCAAAATAACGTTGCGAATCTGGCCGAAGACCTGCCAAGACCATGTCATCGTTTTTCAATGGACCAATATCGGCACCACTTCCCCCTTTTACAAATAGATGAATCAAATATGGCTCAAAAAGTTCTTTCCAACTTTGTACTTTTTCAAAATTAGCATCTGAACAATCGAATGAGAATCCCCTTGGGGTAAAACCACCAGCGTCACTTTCCAAGGCAAATATATGTTTCTCACCTTTTTCTTTTGCCAATTGGGCGTATTTGTTACCTCCTCGAAGTCCGTTTTCCTCGTTCATGAACAAAACCACTCGCAATGTTCGTTGGGGCTTATAACCCGTCTTTTTTAACAAACGCAATACATCCATGCTCTGCACACAGCCGGCCCCATCGTCATGGGAACCGTCGCCAAGATCCCAAGAATCTAAATGTCCGCCCACCATCATAATTTCCTCAGGATAAGTACTGCCGCGTATCTCACCAACCACATTGTAAGATTGAACATCTTCTAGCTGTCGACAATTTTGTTTGAAATAAAATTGGGTATTGGGACTCAATTCAAGCGTTGCGCTCAATAAGTTCGCTCCTTTGGTGCTAATTGCCGCAGCAGGAATACGTTGGTTCACCGGAGTATCACCATAACTCATAGCCCCCGTATGTGGATAATCATCAAGCCTTAGACTCATAGATCGGACTATAACGCCTACCGCGCCATATTTAGCTGCTTCCTCGGCACCTGAATATCTTTGATCAACGCAACCAGAGTATGCAGCATAGGTATTGATCAAGGTGGGGTCCATAGGTCTATTATAGAAAACAATTTTTCCCGATATTTTAGCGTTGCCCAATGCTTTTAATTCTTCGACACCTTTCACTTCGATTACTTCGGCCTTCAATCCGCCCAAAGGCGTCGCAACAGAACCTCCTAAAGCACAAATAGGAACATTGGTAGACATGCCAGGTACAGTTTCCAAATAAGCAAACTCAGGTGTTCCGCGTACCCATTTAGGAACCATGACGGGCTGGAGCCAGACCCGATCTAAACCTAGTAAATCTAATTGCGCCTTCGTATAATCGACCGCGCGTTGGGCCTGTATTGATCCAGAAAGCCTACCTCCTATTTGATTTGATAGATGATTCAACCAATCATGGGCCTTGCCTTCGGTCAACGCAGCTTCATAAAGTGCCTTTATCTGTTTTTGATCTTCGCTCTGCGCAATACCGGACCAACAGGTCAAAAGAAATAAAAGAAATAACTTCTTGATCATAGTTCTTTGGTTTCCAATTGTTGTTTATAGGTCTCCAAATTAGCCTTTATTTTTTCATCAAGTTCAGGTTCAGCTATATCTTTGTATTTTTTTAACGCTTCTAGCAAAATGGAAGCCACAATGACTCTGGCTTCTTCTTTATTGTCTGAAGGAATTACGAACCACGGGGCATGGGGT
This sequence comes from Kriegella aquimaris, assembly GCF_900103215.1. Taxonomy (GTDB): domain Bacteria; phylum Bacteroidota; class Bacteroidia; order Flavobacteriales; family Flavobacteriaceae; genus Kriegella; species Kriegella aquimaris. The sequence continues at coordinate 43,522 of NZ_FNGV01000018.1, read as the reverse complement.
TTTGAAGTGTGGTTTATAGCATCTTCATAGCAGTTTTGATAGTCGTCCCATAATTTGCGCTCTTTTAGGTCACCGGGGGAAAATTTCCAATTTTTTCTCTTTAAATCTAATCTTCTGAGCAATCTCTGCCGTTGTTCTTCTTTGGAAATGTGTAGAAAAAACTTGAAGATGATAGTTCCATTTTGGGCTAAGTGCCGTTCGAAATTATTGATTTGCACAAAGCGTTTCTCCCAAAAATTTTCATCAATATCAGCTACACTATGAATACCGGGAATATTCTCACCCATAATATATTCAGGGTGCACCCTAGTCACCAAAACATTTTCATAATGCGTGCGATTAAAAACACCAAACTTGCCTTTGGCTGGTAAGGCAATATAATGACGCCATAAATAATCATGTTTACGCTCAAGCTCGGTGGGCACCTTAAAACTATGCACCACTACACCGCGGACATTAAAATCTTTGAAAACCTCACGAATAAGACTGTCTTTACCTGCAGTATCCATTCCTTGAAGACATACAAGCACACTATATTTAGCATGGGCATAAAGGGTATCTTGAAAATCACCCAGCTTTTCCCTGATATCTTCGAGTTCTTTTTTAAGCTTCTTCTCAGATGCCTTCAACGTTCCCGATGTAGGATAATCGTCCAACTTTATTACTTTTTCGACCTTAAAATCCTTTAAATCTATATTCTTCATAGGTTGAAGATAAAATTTTTTACCGTTGAAATACATCAATGTCTAAAAAAAAGAACCATTCATCCTATCTAATATTCAGTTTGTCCAAGTTATTGGATTCCATAGGCGTTCCATCGAAAAAATAAGGCACAAAGTCAATGAATACCTACCTTTGTAAGGTAAATCGTCCCAGATTTTACATGTTAAATACAGTGCTATGATGAAATATTTCGTTAGGTCTTTCTCGTTGGTCATTGCTATGGTTTTATTTTCTTCTTTTAGACCAAGTACTGCATGCGACTACCTAGGCTCGAACATGGGATTTGTGAGAGACCAGACCGAAAAAGCAATAGATAAGGAAGATATAAATCAAGCGCACTTTTATGCCTACAGGGCCTTAAAGGCCATTGAGAAGTCTAGAAAACAATTAGATAATTGTGGTTGCACGCCGGCCACCAAATTAATTGAAGAAAGCCTCGAAAATCTTATCATGGCCACAAGGGCAAGCACTTTAGATAGTACTCGTATACTTTTGACTAAAGCGCTACAAAAAACAAAGGACAGCCTAAAAGAACTTAAAAGACATGACCTTCATGAAGGGGAGTATGAGAATGATACTCTTGTCATGAATACAGTACCGGAAGAAGAAAGGCACAATGATTTGAACGAACCATTGGACCCTCGCTCTTTTCAAGAAAGAATAGACGAATCTCTGAGGAAATACGAAATTTCGATGAACAATGTCATCGCAACCGTCGATTGCAAAAAAGCACGTGCCTTTGCACAGCGTATTTATGAAAACTGTGAACAAAAATTACTCCTTGAAAATCTCTCCGAAGAAAAGAAATACTACAATCTAAAAACAAAGGAAATCACTGAGAATGCCTTGAATCAGTTAAAGGATTGTACGGAATCTTGGAGATGAAATTCATTTAAAAAAATCGCCTTGGCATCTGTTGACGGAATTATTTACTGGCAAATAGTTTAACGTCTTCTTCACTAACTTCATTACCTCCCAAAATAATCAGACGTTCGACCACGTTTCTTAATTCACGTATATTTCCCGTCCAATCATACCCTTTTAAGAGTGTTATTGCCTTGTCGGAAAATGTTTTAGAAGGCATACCCTGTTCAGATATAATTTTTTTTGTGAAGTGGGCTATTAGCAAAGGAATATCATCACGGCGGTCGTTCAATGCAGGAACCTTTATCAAGATAACCGCCAACCTGTGATAAAGGTCTTCACGAAAGCGACCTTCCCCTATTTCCTTTTTTAAATCTTTATTGGTCGCCGCTATCACGCGAACATCTACCTTGATATCTTTATCGGAGCCGACCCTTGAAATCTTGTTCTCTTGCAAGGCCCGAAGCACTTTTGCCTGTGCCGACAGGCTCATATCACCTATTTCATCTAGAAAGATGGTGCCTTTATTTGCTGTTTCAAACTTTCCGGCTCTATCTTTTACCGCAGAAGTAAAGGCTCCTTTAACATGCCCGAACAACTCACTCTCTATAAGTTCTGACGGTATAGCCGCACAATTGACCTCTACGAACGGACCACCACTACGTTGGCTTTTTTCATGAAGCCAATGTGCTACCAATTCCTTTCCGGTACCGTTAGATCCTGTTATCAAAACCCTGGCATCGGTGGGTGCCACCTTCTCGATCATTTCTTTGATGACCGTTATCTCGGGACTGTCACCGATCATTTCATAATTTTTACTGACCTTCTTCTTTAAAATCTTGTTTTCGACTACAAGCTCTTTTCTATCAAGGGCATTTCGAACAGTTGTCAAAAGTCGATTAAGATCAGGCGGTTTTGAAATATAATCAAAGGCACCCAAGCGCATGGTATTTACGGCCGTATCAAGGTCGCCATGACCAGAAATCATTATAAACGGAATCTCGGGTTTGATTTTTCGTGCTGCTTCAAGAACTTCGACCCCATCCATTTTGGGCATCTTAATGTCACATAGCACAAGATCGAAATCATTGTTTTTTATAGTTTCCAATCCTTTTAAACCATCTTCTGCCTCTTCTACCGAATAGACATCGTTCTCTTCCGAAAGAATTTTCACCAACACCCTTCTAATGGCCGCCTCATCTTCTATTACCAAAATTTTTGACATAATTCTATTTTAAAGTCCTATTCTAAATCCTGTCCTGAAATAAAAGGCCGGATCATCGTTCAATGTAAAAATATCATTTCTATCGGTATCCCTCAAAACGCCATATTGAAATAAGGTATGCCCCATAAATGCATATATCGACATCACTTTTGTAAAGTTATAAGAATACCCAAGCGTAACCAACGCGGCAGAAGAAGAAATTGACGATGCAAAACCGGCATCGGGCAAGGTATACGTATTCTGCAGGTTAACATAATATCCATCTAAAATAAACTCCGTTTGAATAATATGTTTTTGTTTGTAGTGATATTTCATACCCGTTTTTGGGGCACCGACAACATACGTCCAATTCGGATGAAACCGCTTTTCGAAATAAACGACCGGTAACGGAATGCGCAAAGCAACTGTCGAATTATAGGCCAAGCCAAGTACCAATCGCGTCGGTTTCTCAATGTCTTGTCTATCCCTGAAAGCTCCGACCGTAGCATTTATAGATACATCGCCATTTTCAAGCCTATTGGTCAAAGTTGACGATAACCGCGGTGTTATGACCCCAATGAAACGCCAGTCTTTATTATATTTCATTACATAGGCCAAATTAAAATCTACTATGTAAAAATGATTGGGGCCCTCTTGTTCACCAATCGTTATATCATTTCGCTGCAGGTCATAAGCTAAACGGTTATACTCGCCACCGATTATAATGGCATTAGAATCTTTAACCTTTATGGGCATATTCGCCACCAATTTTATTCGTGATAATTCAACATCTGAATCATTTCTAGGCATCAACATATACTCCAATCTAAAAACATCCGGTGTCTGGGCCAGGCAAAAGGCACCAGTGAAGAGTAACCACAAAAAACAGCCGTAACTCAATCGTCTCCTAATCCCCATTCCTTTGTTGAGTTTTCGACCCTACTGTGTTGAAAAGGACTATGCTGATAAACATGCACATCTCTTTGAGGGAACGGTATACTAATGTTATTATCTCTGAACTCAGTGTCAATTTTGTATCTCATTTGACTTTTTATTCCGGGAGCCCCAAAGCTATTCGTTATATAAAAATTAAGCGAGAACATAAGTGCCGAATCTCCAAAATCATCGAATTGTACGAATGCTTTCGGGGTTTTAAGAACATCTTCATTACCTTCAGCAACCGCTTCAAGAATTTGGGTGACTTTTGAAACATCACTACCATATGCCACACCAATTTTCAAAGACTCTCGTGTAATGTTATGGTTTTGCGTGTAGTTATAAATACTATCGGTCAAAAATACATGGTTGGGAATTATTATGACCTTGTCATCACGAGTCAAAGTTCTGGTAGTACGCAACCGGATTTCAAATACTCGGCTGACTTTATTATCAATTTCAATTACATCGCCCACATGAAGCGATTGATCTAAAATTATAAGGACACCCGAAATAATATCTTGAAATAGATATTGTAAGGCAAAACCTAAACCTACAAACAAGGCCGCCGATGCCGTTAACAATACGGTGAGATTAACACCGGAGGCATGAAGGACGGTAATTACAATAAGGATATAGAGCAAATACTTTAGGAAATTGAAAATGCTAACGAACTTATTCTTATCCGCTTCGGGTAATTTTGCCGTAACAAATTTATGAACCAAACGGAGTACATACGTTACTACGACCAATACAATAATTATCGTCAGCAATGTGCCAATGGTAATGTCGATATTATCCGTATCGATAATTCTACGGGAAAGGAACCTATTTATTGTAGACATTATGTCTTTAAAATACTCCATATCAATATTTTAGCCACCTAAGTAGTTCTTTATAAGTCGGTTTCTTTCCATACATAAGAATACCTACCCTGTATATTTTGGCCGCTAACCAAACGATGCCAATGAAAGTACCTATCAACAAAAGTATAGAGGTAACCACTTGCCAAATGGGAACGCCGCCTTCACCAATGCCTCCTGGCAACCGCATAAGCATGACAATAGGCGAAGTCAACGGAAAAAGCGAAAAACCTACGGCAATAGGCCCGTGTGGATTGCTAAAAACGGAAAAGAACCCTACATAAATTGCCAGCATCAATGGCAGAATTATAGGAAATATAAATTGTTGGGTATCGGTCTCATTGTCAACTGCAGCTCCGATAGCGGCATAAATCGAACTGTAAATCAAATACCCCAAAATAAAATATATTATAAAAAAGCTGATCAGCATAACCCAAGGAATTTGAAACAGCTCCTGTGCGTAGAGTTTCATGGTTTGATCTGCAGTCGGAACAGGCGGTGTCATACCGACAACCATATTAGCCGTATTTGGGCCATTACTCAATGCTGACGGATCAATATCGAAAATCGAAAAGGCCACAAATAGCAGTAAGACGCCGGAAATAATCCAAATAACGAACTGTGTGATACCCGCTAAAGAAGTACCTATAATTTTGCCCAACATCAATTGAAAAGGCTTGACCGAAGAAATAATCACTTCAATAATCCTGCTTGTTTTCTCTTCAATAACGCTGCGCATGACAAACCCACCGTAAATAATAATAAACATCATAATAAGGTACCCGAAACCACCGCCAATAAATGCTTTGATCTCGTTGATGCCTTTTAAGTTTGTTTGCCCTGCAAAGGTGGCGGTTCTGAGCTCAAAAGCACTGTCCATAGTGGCAAATTCTTCTGTTGATACCCCGAGTTCTTGAAGCCTTCTTTTACGCAACCTATCTTGAAATATATTTTCTATACGATCAAGCACCGAAGTGCTCGGCGCGTCTTTGGTGTAGAAAAAGGAATTTTCTGTCACCATCTTCAAGTTGTTTTCATTGGGAATATGGAGCAGTCCGTAAAAACCCATACGTTCCGTAGAGTCTTTAGCCGCCTGTAACGAAATATCATCGAAACGGACAAAAGATACGCTTTCGGTTGGGTTAAAATCTGTTGAAAAGTAATCACTTTCATTTAGCAGCCCAATAACCCTTTTTTCATTATCGTTAATTTTAGTCAGATAGGCTATAAGTACTACCATGCCGACCATTAAAATCGGACTAAGGAACGTCATGACAACAAAGGACTTGTTTCTGACTTTCGCCAAATATTCCCTTTTAATTATTAAAGGCAGCTTATTCATGAATACCTTTATTTTTAACCGTTTGAATAAATATCTCGTTTGCCGAAGGTATAGTTTCTAAATATAAGTTGACATTCGCCCTATTCGATAAATATGACAACATTTCACCAGAATCGTTAGAGGGCAATTGAACCGTAAAGTCTAATTGTCTTTCTTTTAAATCATATGTTGATGTGGCGATATCGAATTTCTCCATAAGCTCCTTCAAAAGTTCATCACCGTTTTCAACTTCTAAACCCACTTTAAAGATATTTCTTTTGTAGGCCTTTTTAATATCAGATAACCTTCCGTCCAATATTTTTTCAGATTCATGTAGCAAAGCAATATACTCGCATAACTCTTCTACCGATTCCATTCGATGTGTGGAAAATATTATGGAAGTGCCATTTTCTTTAAGTCTGAGGATTTCATCCTTAATAATATTGGCATTTATGGGATCAAAACCACTAAAAGGCTCATCAAAAATAAGCAGTTTTGGTTCATGAAGTACGGTAACTATGAACTGAATTTTTTGGGCCATCCCTTTCGAGAGTTCCTGTACCTTTTTGTTCCACCAATCCCCGATTTCCAAGCGTTCAAACCAAAACTTCAATCTTTTCTTCGCTTCCGCTTTACTCAATCCCTTTAGTTGGGCCAAATACAAAGCCTGCTCCCCGACCTTCATACTTTTATACAACCCTCTTTCTTCGGGCAAATACCCGATCATGGCAATATGCTGGGGCTTTAATAGTTCTCCATCAAAAAAAACCTTGCCGCTATCGGGAAAGGTAATTTGATTGATTATACGTATGAGAGTCGTTTTGCCAGCTCCATTGGGACCTAAAAGTCCGTAAATACTGTTTTTGGGGATTTCTAAGGAAACCTTATTGAGAGCGATATGCTTGCCAAATCGTTTGGTAACCTCTTCCGTGACCAAAATGTTGTTCATGTAAGCAATTTTGCCAAAGATATGTAAATGCTTTAAAAAGCCTTTCGCTTTTCGAATATATGTTGTAAGCGAACCGTGTTATAATAGATAGCTCAAAACCCTTCCATTTTTAGAATAATTTAAAAGGATTGACGACGACTTATATGCGTAATGGATTCAATTCCGAAACAAAATATCGATAATTGGAAAGTATGAAACGGCATCAGCGAATTCCAAAAAATATCAAGCAAGACTACTCTAGTCGATTTAATTTTCAACCTTTTTCACTACAAAGAGAAATTATCATAAAAACAAAACCCACCCTTAAAAATTTAAGGATGGGAAAAAAATTGCTATGAAAAAGAAAATTAATACTGGTTTCCCAATATTAAATCAAATATACGTTTTTTATTTAAAATCAAAATTAATATTCCCTAGGAGAACATATCCTTCACTTTTTCAAAGAAAGACTTGTCAGATTTCTCGGGTTTAGGTTCAAAATTATCATTTCCGCTCATCCGCTCAAAAAACTCTTTTTGTTCTTTGTTCAGCTCCTTTGGTGTCCACACATTTACATGCACCAACAAATCGCCACTTCCGTAGCCATTGATACTAGAAATACCTTTTCCGCGTAAACGTAAAATTTTACCCGACTGAATGCCCGGTTCCAATTTTATTCTGACTTTACCCCCTACGGCATCAATTTCTTTCGAAGTACCTAAAACGGCTTCAGAAATGCTGACGTACAAGTCGTAATGGAGATTATCACCTTCCCTTTTCAAGGTATCGTGATCTTTGGTTTCGATGGCCACCAATAAATCACCTGGAACACTATTGCCCGGCGCTTCATTACCTTTCCCAGGCACTTTCAGCTGCATGCCTTCTTCAACACCTGCAGGTATCTTTATAGACACCGTTTCTTCTTCGATACGAAGCCCTTGGGCATCTGCATCACTGGGACGTTTATCTAAAATCTCTCCACTACCTCCACAAACATTACATGTAGTAGCTGTTTGCATGCGACCTAAAATCGTATTGGTGATTTTCGTTACTTGGCCTCTACCAGCACATGTACTACATGTTTTATATGTAACACCTTCCGCCTGTACTTTTCTGCGAACCTTAACTTTCTTTTCAACACCGTTAGCTACCTCTTCCAAGGTCAGTTTTACGCGAATTCTTAGGTTGCTCCCTTTGACCCTTCGTTGACCACCGCCGCTGAAGCCTCCAAAGCCACTAAATCCACCTCCACCACCAAAAGCACTTCCAAAAATATCACCAAACTGGCTGAAAATGTCATCCATGTTCATGCCGCCGCCGCCAAAACCACCAGCTCCTTCAAAGGCTGCATGACCGAACTGATCATAACGAGCCTTTTTATCGGCATTGCTCAAAACCTCATAGGCTTCAGCAGATTTTTTGAACATCTCTTCAGACTTGGTATTCCCTGGATTCTTATCAGGGTGGTGCTCCAATGCCTTTTTTCGATACGCCTTTTTTATTTCGGCCGCAGTGGCATTTTTACTTATGCCCAATATGTCATAATAGTCTTCCTTCATCCCGCTATTTTAGTTTCCGACGACCACTTTTGGGTGACGAATGATTCTGTCGCCCAATTTAAAGCCCTTCTCAACGACGTCTATTATCTTTCCTTTAAGGTTTTTGTTAGGTGCAGGTATTTGCGTAATGGCATCATGAACCTCTGCATCAAAGGTATCGCCCTGCTCCACTTCCAGTTCTTCCAAACCTTTTGATTTCAGCGTTTCACGGAATTTCACCCTTATAAGTTCAACACCTTTGAACATTTCCTTATCCTCTGACTTCGCAAGCTCATTAAGAGCACGATCAAAATCATCTAACACAGGCAACAAACTTACAATAACTTCTTGGCCTGCAGTCTTAAACAAGTCCATACGTTCTTTGGAGGTGCGTCTTTTATAATTCTCGAATTCAGCAAAAAGCCTTAAAAACTTATCTTTCTCTTTTCCGAGCTCTTCCCGAAGTTTCTCCTCTTCAGATCTTTCGTCTTGTTCTTCCATTCGATTTTCAGTATTATCAGAGGACGTCTCTTCTGTAGATTCCTTTTGTGATAACACGTCTTCTATATCTTCTGCTTTGCTTTCTTTGCTCATTTAATACAAGTTTAAATACACAATTTTCAGACGGCAAAAGTACTGCCAATTCTTCAAAAATGTCATAATGTCACCAAACTTTAAAAAAAAATCCGCCAGTGGCGGATATAATAACTAAAACTGAAATCAAAATACCCTTTTAAGGCACATATTGCTTGGTACTTACCGAATTCGATAGCATGCCCTCGCCACCTTCATAAATTTCATCAAGAGCACGACAAATATTCTGGTATTCAAAAACAAAACCTTCTTCTTCAATTTTCTTACTGCTTACTCGTTGACTGGCTAATAATAAATAAGACATTTTACCGAGTAATAGTTGCAAAACAAACTTTGGGATTTTCGGCAAAAGAAGAGGCTTATCCAATACTTTCGCAATCTCTTTTACCAATTTTGTATTAGAAACAGGGTTGGGACCCACCCCATTGTACACTCCTTTAAGCTCATTATCAACTACGTATAAAAAAATTCGGGCCAAATCGGAAATATGTATCCACGATTGCCATTGCTCACCACTACCTATAGGTGCCCCAACGTAGTTCTTTATTGGTTTTGCCATTTCAGGTAGCGCGCCACCTTTCAGAGACATTACCAAACCTATGCGTACTTTCGAAACCTTCAAGTCAAGCTTCTTAAAGGCATCCACTTCTTTTTCCCAAATTTGTACAACCTCACCTAAAAAACTATCATCTACCTGCTTTTCATCCTCCACATAATACCTGTCAAATGAATGGGGATACACGCCAATGGCAGAGGCTGACACCAACGAAACAATTCGGCTCTTATCAATTTTTTCAAGGGCCTGATATAACGTTCGTAACGAATTGACCCTACTCTTGATGATTGCCTTTCGATTTCGGGGTGTCCACCTTTTTGAAATAGTAGAACCTGCCAAGTTGATAATAGCAGTTACATCTTTAAAGCATTCCAAATCGATTTCACCGCGACTTGGGTTCCAGAGAAATCCTTGATAATTTTCTCTCGAGACCACTTTTTTGGAATTGGTCGTCAAGTAGTTTACAAAAATATTACGCTCATGACACAAGCGTACTATTTCGCTACCAACTAACCCTGTTGCTCCTGTAATCAATACCCTCATACATCAAAAATAGGGGTTTTAGTAACGGAAAGCTTCAGGTTTAATTTCGATTTAACAGTGTTCTTTAAACTTGTGTTAATTTCCAAAGGTTTAAGGCTGGTATTTAACTTTTATCGATGTGAAAATTTTATTTTTTTGCCCTAAGCATTTCTCGTTTGCCAGGTGGGCCCGGTAGTCTTTCAACGACAAACCCAACGGCTTGCATCGCACGGCGCACACTTCCTTTTGCCGCATATGTGACCAAAACACCGTTTTTGCGCATGGCTTGATACATTTTTAAAAAAATAGCTTCGCTCCACATTTCCGGTTGCACCCTTGCCCCAAAAGCGTCGAAGTATACAAGGTCAAATTCATTTTCGGCATTGATTTCCTTGAAATCTTTTTGTTCTTTACGCAGAAAAAAATCATCGCTAATCTTTATTTCCCGTTCCCAATCAGAACTATGCATTTTCAAAAAAACGTCGGCAAAATTATCAACCTTCAATTGAGCCGTATAATTGAGTGCCTGAATTTCGGCTTCTTCAATAGGATAGAGCTCGACCCCCGTGTACCGCACTTTCAAACCATTGTTTCTCGCTTCTAAGAAAGTGATGAACGCATTGAGCCCTGTTCCAAAACCAACCTCTAGAACAGATAGGTCACGATTTTCAAAAAGGGAAAGTCCGTGTTTGACAAATACATGATAAGCTTCTTGTATAGCCCCATGTTTAGAATGATATTGCTCGTTCCATTCTTTAATATGTATGGTTTTAGAACCATCTCCAGTAGTAATTATTTCGCGCTCCACATTACTTTTTTAGAAGTACTCCATTTGCCTCAAAACCGTACATTTTTTTTGATTCGGTAATTTGGGCAATTTCCTCTTTAGACTTTCCTGCGTCGGTCGCATAATGTTGCTGATCGGCTACCGTCATTTCTTCCACAAAGGCCAATCCATTCACAATAACCGTTTTCCCGGCAATATCTTTTGGCATGAAAAATCCATAGTCTTTAAAACGCACCATAGTTGTCGAAGAATCGTTCAGCTGCAATCGCATCCAGCAACCTTTGGCCTGACAAACATCGATTACTTGTCCATAAAATTTACTTGCTACGGTATCATTTATAGCCAAGGACGCATATTTCTCTGACATCACAACGCTTGAAACATAGGCATCTGCCTGTATTTTCTCACCAAAAGAAGAAAAATTACCGGTTATGTTCGATACACTGTTTAGGGCTTTCTTGGTTTCTTGTCCAACACAAGAGAAAAAGATTAGCAAAACAAGCAGGAAAATAGTAAAATCTCTCATATACCGTGAAATTAATGCAACTACCACAAAACTGGGCAATTTTGCACTAAAAAAGAAGAACTAGTTGTCATAATTAATTAATTTTAATCTTTTAAATTTAATTACAATGGATACTACCACACTAAAAGTTCTAGTTGAGCGCGCCGAGAAATCGAAAATCGGGCAAGTTGATTTTAATAATCTATCTTTCGGAAACGTATTTACTGATCATATGTTGGTCTGTGATTACCGAAATGGTGTGTGGGAAACTCCTAAAGTAATGCCTTACCAACCTATTAGCCTAGAACCTTCAGCGAAGATTTTTCATTATGGCCAGTCGATATTCGAAGGAATGAAAGCCTATAAAGATGCAGACGGTGCTACTTGGCTTTTTAGGCCTTTGGAAAATCAGAAGAGATTGAATATTTCGGCACATCGAATGGCCATACCAGAATTGCCGGAAGAATATTTTATGGAAGGCTTAAAAGCCCTATTGCGAACCGACGAGCAATGGATTCCGACTTCTGAAGGTAGTTCACTTTATATTAGACCATTCATGTTGGCTTCTGGAACAGGTTTCCATGCCTCTCCCGCCAATGAATTCAAATTCATTATTGCCTGTGCACCTTCGGGATCCTATTTTTCAGGTAAGGTAAAGGTCTTGATAGAAGAAAAATACTCACGTTCAGCTAATGGCGGCGTTGGCTATGCCAAAGCGGGTGGTAATTATGCAGGACAATTTTATCCTACCCAATTGGCGAATGAAAAAGGATACCAGCAGGTTATTTGGACAGATGATAACAACCACGAGTACATCGAGGAAGCTGGCGCCATGAATATTTTTATTCGAATTAATGACACCTTGATAACCGGGCCCACCAGTGACCGCATATTAGATGGCATTACCCGCAAGAGCATATTGGAAATTGCAAAAGACGAGGGCATACCTGTAGAAGTTCGAAAAATTACGGTAAGTGAAGTTGTTGAAGCTTCGAAAAACGGAACACTTAAAGAAATGTTCGGGGCAGGTACCGCCGCAGTTGTCTCACCAATATCCAGTTTTGGTTATAGAGATGCCGACTATGACCTTCCAGAACTAGAGAATAGCTACGCAAGTAGGTTGAAAAAACGTATTACGGACATTCAATATAACAAAGCGGAAGATAAATTCGGATGGCGCTACAAGGTTTAAATTAAGTTCAAGGAAACTATTATTGTTTCTAAAATTTCTGTAGTGAACTTTATGAGTAAAAAAGAGCACCCTTTCGGGTGCTCTTTTTTTTAAGATTATTTATCCAAGACATCTTGAATATTAGGTTTAAAATAATTAGGGCCCTTTAGCACCTTACCATCTTCTCTATATATAGGTTTGCCGTCAGCACCCAATTTACTCATATTACTTCGCTGTATTTCTTCAAATACTTCTTCTATCTTATGCTGCATACCGTGTTCCAAAATGGTTCCGCAAAGAATGTAGAGCATATCACCAAGAGCATCGGCCACTTCAATTAAATCATTATTGTTCGCTGCTTCAAAATATTCCTTGTTCTCCTCGTCCATTAGGTTAAACCGCAACAAATTTTTATCGGCCCCCAAATTGGCTTTCATATTTTCTGATACTCCCAATCCGAACGATTTATGAAAAACCTCAACAGCTGCAATCTTTTGCTTCATCTTTTATGCTTTTAGTTTAGCTTTGCGTAAAAGTAAACAATATGTTCAGTAAAGGACAAATGATTTTCGCCGGGCTTTTCGTAATTGTCTTCGCTGTGGCAATTTTTTTCACATACCGGAAAGATAAAAAGTTACATGCCAAAAACTACAAGGGAGCTGTGTGGGTCGCTGTTGCTTTCTTTATTTTTATTGGTATTCTGTTTTTTATAAAATATGCACTGAAGAATTAAAACTAAGTTAAGACTCGTTATTTTTCCAAGAGAACTCGGAATAAAAAAATTTCTTAGCCCACCCTATGTATCAGGGGTTACTTTACTTTATTAATAAAGATTTTAGCTACTACCCCTATAAGTATTTATGCCGAAATTGATTAATTCACAACAATTTTTACTTTAACATTAGAAAAAAACAATATATAGTCATATATTTGAATAAAATTTAAACAAATGGCTATTTTTTTAATTATTTTGTTATTCTTGGCAATTATCAACAGCGTACTATTCATTTTAAATCATAATCAAGTTCAAGGTGTAGACCAAAACGAAAACCAAAAATTGAATACGGCATTGTCAGAAATATATAGAAAACGCTTCACTTCCTCTAAGAAGAAAAAGTAATTTAATTTCTCTTAACACCCTTACTTTCACCCCACAATAGAGTTCTATTACCTTAGGTATATTAAAAAAGCTAGGGGGTTATTCGTCGCGACAGCGGCTTTTTTTTGATAGAGACTTCTATTTCCTTCAAATAAAAGTGATTTTTAACCTCTCAAAAGTTAGATGTTCTCATAAAAGATCGTGTATTTCTTCTTAATCCTTTAATAATCCTTTTCTGTATTGCGTAATCAATTACAAAATAACAAAAAAATTGATTTTCCCACAAAAATTTGATTATTGACAACATAAAATCGATTTTCAACGTATAACATAACAAATAACATAATTTTGCGTTATTCATTCAAAGGGGCAATAAAATGATAACTTTTTTTACTATACTTTTCATATTAATAGGTTTAAATGCCATAATGATGGTTTTCAGTCTTAAGGGAACAAACCAAGTGACTAAGAAAACAACTTCTAACGTCTCAACGGCATCAGAATCAAAAATCTATCCTCTAGATTTAATTTCTTCCGAATACAAGAAAGCCGTATAGTTTTATACCTTTAGGGTGTGAAACAATTATTACTCGTTTTTCTCGGTGGTGGTCTGGGAAGCCTTTTGAGATATGTAATCTCCAAAACGCTCAATCCGTATTTTCAATACTTTTTTTTAGGAACATTCTTAGTCAATATTATAGGCTGCGTATTGATAGGAATTATCTTAGGACTTTCCTTTAAGGGCAATTTACTCAGCCAGAACCAAACTTTATTACTATCTACCGGGTTCTGCGGTGGATTTACAACATTTTCTACATTTGCATTTGAGAAGCATTCATTATTGACTGCAGGCGAACTTTTGCATTTTTCGATATATATGTTATCGAGCATAATCGTGGGCATAGCCGCGGTCGCTTTTGGCCTTTGGCTTTCAAAAGTCCTATAAACCATACTTTATTTTTTATCACTTTTTAATAATTCGCGGGTTCAAATGCGAAATTCTCAAGAGTTTTGCAGAAACCCGATGGGTATTCCTACGTTTTAAAGTTTTTATAGCACATCTTTCATAGGTCAATCATAAAATAACCGATTTTCATCATTTAAAATGTCATACCCATAAAATTTTAGGGTATACTTTGAAATATGAATAAAAATCTACGATGCACCCCCTCATTTTTTATGGGGTATTGTGTTTTAATTTATATTTGCCGAGTAAATAACAAACAATTATGAAGCAAATCGAAGCAATTATCAGAAAATCCAAATTTGACGATGTCAAAGAGGCATTGCATTCAATCGAGGTGAACTTCTTTAGTTACTGGGATGTAACCGGAGTAGGAAATGAAAAACAAGGCCATGTCTACAGAGGCATCTCCTATAGTACTACCGACATTCAGAGACGGTATCTTTCTATAGTAGTCTCTGACGAATTTTTAGACAGAGCTGTAAGCGCCATTTTAGAGTCAGCCTATACCGGAAATGTTGGCGATGGCAAAATATTTGTTTCCGACGTTCTGGAAGCTTACCGAATCAGAACGAAAGAAAGTGGCCATTCTGGAATAAACTAATCTAAAACTTAACAAAACTTTTATAATTATGGATGCAGGACTATTTACCGCAAATAATGTTTGGATGATGGTGTGCACAGCCTTGGTTTTCTTTATGCATACCGGCTTTGCTTTTCTAGAAATCGGATTGACCAGACAAAAAAATACAATCAATATACTTTTTAAAAATGTCTTTATAATATGCGTCGGCATATTACTTTACTATATCGGGGGCTTTAATTTAATGTACCCAGGTGAATTCAATGGCTTTCTTGGTTTCGCAGGCTTTGGCATTGCACTTCCCGAGGGGGGCTTGACACCTGATTATGCCGATGGAGGTTATACGTATTGGACAGATTTTCTGTTTCAGGCCATGTTTGCCGCCACGGCAGCTACAATTGTTTCAGGCGCCGTCGCAGAACGTATCAAATTAGGTGCTTTTATGATATTCGTACTTATTTATGTCGGTCTCGTCTACCCCATCGTAGGGTCTTGGCAGTGGGGCGGAGGCTTCCTTTCTACCATTGGTGGTGAGAACGGTGGATTTCATGACTTTGCCGGTTCAACACTTGTGCACTCCGTAGGGGGCTGGGGCGCTTTAGTCGCCATTTATCTACTAGGTGCTCGTATAGGCAAGTTTGGAAGCGACGGAAAAGCGAAAGCCATTCCTGGCCACAATATTCCTTTGGCCGCGGCCGGGGTATTGATACTTTGGTTGGGTTGGTTTGGATTTAACGGTGGCTCTGTACTTTCAGCTGATCCAGGATTAACTTCCTTGGTACTCGTAACTACATCATTGGCTGCAGCTGCAGGTGGGGTATCAGCATTTGCTATTTCGACCTTTATGTACAAAAACTTTGATTTGACCATGATGCTCAACGGAATCTTAGGCGGACTTGTAGGTATAACGGCAGGTGCCGACCTTATGTCGCCTCTAGAGGCAATAGCCATTGGGGTTATTGCAGGAGCTGTAATCGTCTTTGGTGTCGCTTTAATAGACAAAGTTAAGTTAGATGACCCTGTGGGCGCAGTAACCGTACACCTTATTTGTGGTATATGGGGTACGTTGGCCGTGGGTATCTTCGGCGACAAGGCCGGTATCGACCAGATTCTTTATCAATTAGCTGGTATTGGTGCAACAGGCGTTTTCTGCATGATCACAGCATTTATTATTATCTACACCTTGAAAGCGACTATGGGAATCAGGGTTTCCAAAGAAGAAGAACTTGAAGGACTAGACATTCACGAACACGGCATGGACTCTTATGCCGATTTCAGAATGAACGATAGATAAAAAAAAAAAACGGAGCGTTTGGCAGAACGCTCCGTTACATAATCCTCTTTTCGATAAATCAATATCAAAATTTCAAACAAACTAATAAAACATCCTTAAACCAAGGATATCTAAATCATTGAAATATGAAAGCGATTACAAATACAAAGTACATAAAAAATTTAGGTTTTCTAGCCATTATACTTTTAGGAACTACAGTTTTTGCCCAAGACGACGAAAGTGAAGATGCTAAAAAGTTCTCTCTTAGTGGCTCTATCGATGCTTACTACAGAGCGAATCTTAATGCGAACAACAGCTTTGATGAAGAGGCAGGCGCACCTTATGCCGCACCAGGATCATCATTTGCCAATCTACCCGGTTTTGCCTTGGGTATGGCCAACATTATTGCTTCATATGAAGGAGAAAAGGCCGGTTTCGTTGCTGACTTAGTCTTTGGACCAAGAGGTACAGATGCTATTTTTGCATCTCCAATTTACTCCGCAACAGGAAATATTGTCAATCAATTATATGCCTACTGGAATGTAAGTGACGCTGTTACATTAACTGTGGGTAACTTTAACACCTTTTTAGGATATGAGGTTATTTCTCCGGTTGCTAATTTCAATTACAGCACCTCGTATTTATTCTCATACGGCCCCTTCTCACATACTGGGATTAAAGCTGATTTTGCCTTGTCAGATGATTTTAGCTTGATGTTGGCCTTTATGAACCAAACTGATGTTACCGAGTTGAACATTACAGGAAAATACGCCTACGGTGCACAGCTTGGGTACAGTGGCCAATATTTGAACCTGCTAATCGATAACGGTTCGTACGAAGTAGATTATACCGGCGGTTTTGATTTATCGGATGATTTCTTTTTAGGTATTAATGCTGCTTATTTCGATGGAGCGGATGATACTGGTTTCGCAGGTGCCGCACTTTACCCACAATTAAAAACCTCGGAAACGTTCACATTAGGACTTAGAGGTGAGTATTTTGTTGAGACAGGTGCTTTCGGTGCCATCGGAACAAGTGTCGAAGACTCTAGCGTCTTTGCTGTAACACTTACTGGAAGTGCTACCATTGGAAATTTGATGATCAAGCCTGAATTACGATTAGATAACGCTTCTGATGATTCTGCTCTCTTTTTAGATAGTGATTTAAATCCTCAAAAGAGCCTATCATCTTTTGTATTGGCTGCCGTTTACTCTTTCTAAGACAACCATTAATTGATTGTTAGTTGAATATATATTAAGTTTAAGTAGCAAAACCCTGACACAACCCGTGTCAGGGTTTTTGTTTGAATGCCTTTACACCTGCCAGAATCTTGGTATCCAAAGCATTTACACTGGGTACTATCGGGCAAGAGTATTTTTTGTTATAGGCGCAATAGGGGTTGTAAGCCCTGTTGAAATCAATGATAATGGTATCACCTGCGGGTATTGACAAATCAATATACCGACCACCCGTATAAGTCTCCTCTCCATTTGTTTGATCTGTAAATGGCAAGAATAAATACTCTTTATACCTGTCTTGCAACATTAATTCTTTATTTTGATAAATCTCAAGCTGGTGCGATTTCCCATTCAAATCAAAATGCGCAATACCATAAACAGATTCTTCCGAGTTTTCGCCGGTCGTGGTCGGCATTAAAAAGGGCAGTGCTTCAGGAGTTCTTTCAAATTTAGCCTTGACTACATAATTGGTGTCAGGCGCAAAAAAATCCAATCCCTCAAAATTTTTTCGATAACGATCTGGCAAGGGAGAGGCTTCGGGATCTTTGAATTCTTCATCAAGTCCTTTTTGAAATTCAAAAATCAGCTGAACGGTATTGCTCTGGCCGACAGCTTCGTTCTTTTCTTTCAAGTCATGGTATTTCTTCTCTTGTCGACAGGATAGAAAGAGTATTAAAAGAAGAGGGAGTACGTAATGTTTCAAACCTTATTTTTTTCGCTAATTAATCAATAATATTCTAAATGAACATTATCAGGAATATATTTCCGTAGCTCTTTTGGACTGCAATCAACCTTAAGTTCTCGTTATTCTTCAAGGATATCGTATCGTGCCGATTTTAGATATTTTTCCACAATAGTATTAAATTCAGGAGTTATACGCAATAGGGCCGTACCTTCCAACGCATATAACTCATTTTTATCGGTATACCCGTTTTTGAACAATTCCTCGAGATAAAATAGCGATGTACCATAATCTTCATTTTTGGCACTGTATGAAATAATCTTAAGGTAGAACGAATAATCCGCTGGGTCCGTTATGGTTTTTAACATCCACAAAAAGTTCAGGGCCTCTTCATCTATAACTTCTTCAGCCCTCAACATATCTATATTATCAGCGATAAGAGCGTTCAAATACCCTTTAAGCCGTTTTCCCATTTTTCGCTCGAATAAATTGGAACTTCTATCATATTTTTTCAATTCTTCCATCTGATAGTTCCACCAACCCAGATTGTTATAATTATAGGTAAGAATATCTTCTTCCAAATAATAAGAGTAATCGTCCTTAATAAGATTCTCCTTAAAGAAAATGGTATTTTGATTGCGGTTCTGGGTTTTGAACAACTTACTTTTTCTAAGTGTTTTGCCACTATCTTTTAAAGAATCAATACTTTTATGGGGTTTATACAACTCCATCAATTCTTCGAGTGCATGGTTCGCCCGCAATGGCTTGTTCGAAGTAATCAGCGCACTGACATCGCCCAGATTTCTATCAAAACTTTCATCGATAAAGGTCTTGTCTTTTGGTACAGAACCCTTACCCATGGCAGACACCGTAAGATACTCCATGGCCTTCGATAAATAATCAGTGGTTGGCCACTCATGGCCTCCTTCAAATATCAAAAGTTGGTTCGGAAACTTCAATTTATCCAAAAATTGTGCGGCATTGAGCATATTCTGATAGTTGTAATCTTCATCACCGACGATACCGATATAATGAAAGGGGTTCTTGCTACTCAAAACATCCATATTGGCAATTGTAGCACCACAGGAAATCACGCCGCCCACACCTTTTATAAATGTTGGTATCAAAGAAGCCAATTGGGCCCCGCTAGAAAACCCGGCCATATATATTCTTTTTTCGGCTATTGGCAACAACGATAACAAAGAACGGAACATACGATTGGCAATCAAGACATTCTGGGAAATCGACAGGCTGTCACGAAGATTATTCGACGCAGCCAAAATATACCCTTGCTGCTCACCGGCACGACTAAACATACCTGTGACCTGTTTACCCCTTCCATCCATATCAAAGATGAAGACCACGGGCCACTTCTTGGAGGTGTCAAAATTAGAAGGAAGAAAAAGGGCATAACTTTCAGGCAAGGAATCGTTAACCTTGATTCCGTCAATGACCACCCCCTTCTTTAATGCCATTTGCTGCGCGGAAGAAGAAAAGGTTATACCGAGGACTAACAATACTAAGATTCGCTTCATATAAAAGGAGTCATCAAAAATCTAGCCAAAGGCCAATAAAACAAAGTTACAGATAACCATCGATATTTTCAGAAACAGATGTACCATATTGTATTGTTGTTCTCTGCGCATCAACAAATACTTACCTATTTGTGCGAAGCGCATTTTTTGGCAGAATATTTACATCGGACAACTACTCCCCTATCGCGCCAATTTCAATACCTTCAGAGTAGGCAACACTAATGTTATTATTATTGAATGCTTTTTTAATCGCGGCGTAAGCATCGAATGTGACTTCCCAAAAATCATCGGGCAAAACATATGGTCGAACCAATAGTTCAATACTATGGGAGTCAAACGTATTGATTCCTATTTCAACTTGGGGGTCATTCAGTATTTTGGAAATTGGAAAGAGTGCTTCTTCAATAATCGATTTAACTTTCGGAAAACTTTCGGCATAAGGCATAGAGACCATTAGCTCGAGACGTATCATCCCTTTTTCTGAATAGTTGGTTACCACCGTATCGGTTATTTTAGAATTGGGAATAATCAATATTTTATTCCCAGGCGTCAATACGTCTGTACTAAAAATACCAATTTCTTGAACCCTTCCGAACTTATCTTCAAGTTGGATCCAATCCCCGACCTTGTAAGGTTTCAAGGTCAATAACAATATACCCGACGCAAAGTTGCCCAAGCTGCCTTGCAATGCCATACCTATGGCAAAAGCCGCGGCTGCAAGAATAGCGAACAAGCCTGTAAGATCTGCACCAATAACCGAAGCAATGATAAAAAGCACGGCACCCTTGAGAATTATTCCTACAGTAGACGAAAGAAAAGGACGTATAGTTTCTGAGAACCCAGCCTTGGTCAACGCCAGTTTAGTCAAATCGACAATTTTCCTTACTATCTTAAATCCTATCCAAAGTATAACGCCTGCAGCAACAATTCTTGGCAAAAAGAATACAGCCTTATCTACGGCTATTTGGAGGTATTCGTCCATTCTGTTCCAATCCATGGACTAAAATAAATGATTAAATTGTTTACCGACAAACATTTAGAGGTTTTTATATGCCGCGCATTTTCGAGCCAACATAAATCTTACAAACAGTAGAGATGGTCATTATTGACATCGCGCAAGCCTACATACCTTACAACTAATGAAATTGAATTCAAAAATCACCCCTTTCGATGGGGGCATTTGAAATCACGTTCGACAATATAATATGCGTTCGGGTCTCACCATACTTTATAAGCTTGTCTATAAACTTTTCTAAATGGAATTGATCCTTGAGCACAACTTCCATCACAATGTTTTCATTACCCGTTATTCGATAACAATTGATTACTTCTTTGTAGGTTGTGACAATGGACAAAAAAGGCTTTAATTTCCCCATGAAAGCACGAAGGGTAATGATTGCTTTCAGATGGTGGCCTGTCAACGAATGAGAAACTTTTGCATTATACCCTTGCAAAATGCCCACATCTTCCATCTTCTTTACACGTTCTGCCACGGCAGGGGGCGTAAGACCTATTTCACGACCAATATTTGCAAAAGATTCACGACCATTTTGCTGAAGACATTTGAGTATCTTCCAGTTTAAATCATCTATCTTTACATTCGAAGCCATTCTCCCAAAATATTTTATAATATAAAGTAAAATTACAAAAATGCTTTTGATTATAAAGACAAAATCCATGATTCGGCCGTAACTTTATACTATTAAATTGCTATAACAAGATGTCCCACAATTCTTTACGTTCGATTCCGGTTTATCGGAAGGCTTTGGATCTCTGTATCATAAGCAGGGAAATTGCTTCGTATGTTTCCTTTAACAAGGATTTATTGAAGCTTTACAAATCTAACAGCCTTAGAGATATTATTGCCGATTCATTACTCACCGATGCTATTTTGATACCCAAAAAAATTGCGCAGGCGGAATATTCCAATTGTCCTGCCGAAAGAATGAAAAGTGCCACTTTTATTAATATCATGATTCGCAATATCAATTCGTATTGCAGAGGACTTGAACACGATGGCGTTAAAGAAAAAGAATACCTAAACCTGCTTCGTCAAGAAGTCAGAAGTTTTCGAAAATCGTTTAAGGAATGGCGAAAATCACTTCGCAACGGAGGAGATCTATAATTACATCTATTAATCATTACTACAAGATAGGTCGACACTAACCGCTAATAGAAGTAAATCCTACAAATATCTTTAAAATTTATTGTGTCTACCTTAATAAAATGAAATTCATCCCTACTCGAATAGCACAATCATCTATTTCCGGTGTATTGCGCCTCTGAACCATATAATTGATTTTAATTCAGGTCATGAAAAACATTGGGTTTCGCCCTAATTGTAAAGTCATAATGGCCGGCTATAAATTAAATTTGCACTTGAAAACGAACATTATAACTGGGACTATGATGTTAAATTTGCTTCATCTTCAAGAAAAGACCACTTTTGTTGCTATGCTTTGCAAAAAGTGCAACTAACAATCGGTTCCAATCAGAATTTTAAAAAAGTTTCCTGAAAGGAAAACCTAAATTTTAAATATTCTACTTTTATCTACTCAAAAGCGAACACCGTGAAAACGACTATTCTTATCAATTGTCCCGATAAATCGGGAATTATACGTGCCGTTACTACTTTTATTCACACCAAAGGAGGGAATATCGTATACCTCGACCAACATGTTGACAAGCAGGCAGGTGTATTTTTTATGCGTCTGGAATGTGATTTTGAGGATAATTCACCAATAATGGAAATGTTCGAAAACGAATTTATTTCAACGCTGGCCAATCCTTACCAAATGCAGTACGAGATCCATTTACAAAATGTGAAACCAAAAATGGCGTTGTTCGTATCAAAATACAACCATTGTCTATATGATTTATTGAGTCGATTTCGTTCGGGGGAGCTTGCAGTAGAAATCCCTTTCATCATAAGCAATCATATTGATTTAGAACCTATTGCCGTACAATTCGATGTTCCTTTTTATCATATTCCAGTTTCCAAGGCAACAAAAGAAACTGCCGAGGCGAGGCAGTTGGAACTTATGGAAGAACATGGTGTTGATTTTATCGTTCTTGCCCGGTATATGCAAATCGTAACCGATAAAATAATAAACAGATATCCAAACAACATCATCAACATACATCATTCTTTTCTACCTGCCTTCGCAGGGGCCAAACCTTACCATGCCGCTTTTGAGCGGGGTGTTAAAATTATCGGGGCAACCAGTCATTATGTTACTGTAGAACTTGATGCCGGCCCTATTATCGAACAAGATGTAACCACCGTATCACACTCCCACACAATTAAAGACCTCATGGACAAAGGAAGAGATCTCGAAAAAATCGTGCTCGCCAGAGCAGTACGGCTTCATGTGCAACGTAAGACTATGGTCTACAACAATAAAACAGTTATTTTTTCGTAATGTAAAAGTAGAAGGCTTTCAAAGCCTATTAAATACTTGAACATCATGTCGAAAAAAATCATTTTACTATTTGCCGCGTTTCAATTTTTGGCCTGCGGAGAACTACAACAAGTCATAAACCAATTACCTCAAGAAGGACTGGGCAATGCAGAAATTGCTAGTGGATTGAGAGAAGCACTGGATAAGGGAATAGATAAACAGGTCAGCAAACTTACCCAGCCCGATGGTTTTTTTAAGAATGAACTGGTAAAAATAATGTTGCCAGAGGAACTTCAAAAGGTAGATAATACACTTCGCAATATAGGTTTAGGCAAATTGGCAGATGAAGGACTAAAAGTTTTGAACCGTGCTGCCGAAGATGCTGTGGGAGAAGCTACCCCTATTTTTGTCAATGCCGTAAAAGGCATCACCTTTGATGACGCCAAAAATATTCTCTTAGGCAGTAACGATGCAGCTACACAATATCTGACAAAAGCCACACAGGCCGAACTTTATAATAAGTTTAGCCCCGTAATCAAAAACTCTTTTGAAAAAGTGGGCGCTGACAAAATATGGGCGAACTTGATTACCAAATACAACAACTTACCCTTGACGAGTAGTGTGAACCCTGACCTTACCGACTATGTAACCCAAGAAGCATTGCAAGGAGTTTACACGATGATTGCAGTCGAAGAAAATGAAATTCGCACCAAGACTTCTTCAAGAACCACAGACCTTTTAAGAAAGGTTTTTGCACTGCAAGACCGCATGTAAAAACCTTGGTCAATCAACAATATTAAGTGCTTTCTGTCGTTTAATCTTACACATACAAAAGTAACAAATTGCTAATCTTTAGTTAACCTTTGTTACGTAGTTCTAATGGACTTTTGTACCGAGTTATTTGAGTTAGTAATTTTTTAAGTTAGTTAGTTTAAAACCGGTGGGAGCGCCGGTTTTTTTATTGGATTTTTTTGCCTTTTTAAGATTTCCACAACCTATTTCGGTGCGACAATCCTTTTAATTCAAATCGGAAACATATCCAATAACAAAATTGTTGAATAGTTGTGATTGCTCAACATTGACCACATGACCACAGTGCTCAATCAGCAACAAGCTAGACTTGCTATGTTGCTCTACCATTCTTCTAACTGACGGAAGAAAAAGATGATCTTCCCCGCCCATAACGTATAGTGTAGGTATACCAATATCGGCAGCTCTAAATAAACGCAGTAAGGGATTAATATCGGCGCTTAGCTTAAACCAACGTATAAACTCTTTTTGATATAATTTTTTAGCCTCTCGTACAAGTAACAAGCGCGACTCTTTATGATTACTATCAGGCATTATGGCAAACGTAAACAACTTGTACAACCAAATATAGGGCACTACAGATTTAAAAATAGCGCTCAAGCCTAAGAGCATCCTAAATTTAAAATCCAGTTTCAAAATGGCCCCACCCAGCACCATACTTTCTACACGGGCAGGATACTTCTCGGCCAAGTTTCTAATCAAGACAGTTCCCAACGAAATACCGACAAAATGTGACTTGATAATTTCTAAATGGTCGATGACCTCGACAATGTCATTGGTGATAGAATCGAAATCATACCTTTCATTGAAAGCATCCTTAAAACTTGGTTTTGAATCACCATGGCCCCGCAAGTCTAACAATAAAACATTAAAATGATTCTTAAATTCGCGAATCTGTTTGTGCCAAATAGCAGAACTGCCTCCCGCACCATGTACGAAGGTCACCCAAGTTCGTGAACTTTCATGAAGATATGTGTTGTAATTAAGCAAAGTGTTCTCTCGTAACCCTCTGATAAAAGGGTTATTGCAATGTATTAAATCTTTCGATCCAGTAGCTCTTTTGAGAACAAAAAAAGCAAACAATTTTGAAGATACACATCAACATAGGATAAAAAAACATATCAAGTAAGATAAGTCCTCTTAAAAATGTTGATTTGAGTATTTATAGCTAAAACAAAAGCTTGTGATGAATTAATAATTGAAATTTCCCAACGTCTTTGACAAAATATTTTAACCAGAGATCTTAACCTATGCTCATTTCTTTTAACACTATAATAGCGAAATCATCAGCTACGATATTACCACCTTGTTAATAAATCATCAAAAGAACCGATTTTTAGTCAAATACAACGAATGCTAAGATCCAAAATTCTTTTTGCTCCGTATATTTGAAAGAACTAATTGTAAGACTATGGAAAAGCAATATTGCAAAGTAGGAACAATAACACCGATCGCCGCAAATAGAAACGCCGTAACGATGTTAGAATACCAGTATCAGAACTTTTTAGACAAGGCCAGCAACATGGAATATACCGATGCTAAACTTGTTGAGTTTTTTGAACAAAAGGCGGAGAAAATCCAAAAAATATTAGAGAACATGCTTCAGGCGTAATTGAATCGAAGTTCCTTTGATCAATTCGTTTTTTGCAGCTCTTGCGCCATTTGATTTTGTAGTTCTTCCGCTTTTTCTGCGGCAGCCTCCGCAAAATCTTTTTTATTGGATGCATAAATAATTCCTCGGGAAGAATTTACCAGCAAACCGATATTTTTTGTCATTCCGTAGTGACAGACCTCTTCTAGACTTCCTCCTTGTGCCCCAACCCCCGGCACCAATAGAAAGCTCTCTGGTACAATTTCTCGAATTCCCGTTAAAAAGCTTGCCTTTGTTGCTCCTACCACATACATCAAATTCTCTGAATTCTTGTAGGTTTTAGAGGTTGCCAAAACCTGTTTGTAAAGCTCTTTTCCTTCAACTAATTTTGTTTGAAAATCATAAGCTCCTTCATTGGATGTCAAAGCTAAAAGTATGGTGTGCTTGTCGTGAAACGCCAAAAATGGCTCGACGGAATCTTTTCCCATATAAGGAGCTATAGTAATTGAATCGAAGCCCATATGCTCAAAGAAAGCCTTTGCATACCTGGTCGAAGTATTTCCTATATCCCCACGTTTTGCATCGGCTATCGTGAATATTTCCGGGTGGTTATCGTTCAGATACTTCATTGTTTTCTCCAAAGCCTTCCATCCTTTTATTCCGTATGCCTCATAAAAAGCAATATTCGGTTTGTAGGCGACGCATAAATGATGTGTGGCATCTATAATAGCTTTGTTAAAAGAAAAAATGGGATCTTCTTCCTCTAAAAGATGCTGAGGAATTTTATCTACATCGGTATCCAATCCTATGCAGAGAAAAGATTTTTTTTTGCGAATTTGGGCTACTAGTTCTTTGGTCGTCATAAAACTGTTAACTTCTTCAGCGCAATCGAGAAAGTAAGGAAATAAAAGAGCGAACGAGTTCTCGACTGCGTTAAGATCTTCTCGCCCTATAGAATGGAATTCGTTAAAAAATTTCGGAAGCTTCTTTTAATTTTTCCGTATTATCGACCAAACTCAATTCATCTATAATCTTTTGAATATCACCATCGATGATATTCTGTAAATCATAAAGGGTAAGCCCGATTCTATGGTCGGTCACCCTACCTTGGGGATAATTATAGGTTCGAATCTTGGCCGAACGGTCACCACTGCTTACCTGCGAATTTCGTTTCGCCGCATCTTCTTCTTGCTTTTTGGCCAGTTCCATATCGTACAACCTTGAACGCAATACACGAAAAGCCTTGTCTTTGTTCTTATGCTGCGATTTTTGATCCTGGCATTGTGCCACCAATCCTGTGGGAATGTGCGTCAAACGTACCGCTGAATAGGTCGTATTTACAGATTGACCACCCGGACCTGAAGAACAGAAAAAATCAATACGAACGTCTTTTGGGTCTATTTGAACGTCGAACTCTTCAGCTTCGGGCAATACCATAACCGTGGCGGCGCTGGTATGAACCCTGCCTTGAGTCTCTGTTTGGGGTACCCGTTGAACACGATGCACGCCGGCCTCGAATTTCAAAGTTCCGTAAACGTCTTTTCCCATGACTTCGAACTGTATTTCCTTATATCCCCCACTAGTACCCTCACTTAAATCGATAACATTGGTCTTCCAACCTTTCGATTCGCAGTATTTGGTATACATTCGAAAAAGGTCCCCGGCAAAAATGCTCGCTTCATCCCCACCAGTTCCGGCACGTATCTCGACGACCACATCTTTGGCATCTTCGGGATCTTTGGGTATGAGCATCAATTTTATTTCTTCTTCCAATTGCGGTAAGGCCCCTTTCGCCTCGTCCATTTGCATTTTGGCCATTTCAACCATCTCGGGGTCGCTCCCGTCCTTAATAATTTCCTCAGCTTCCTGTATGTTATCCATTAGGGCGACATACTGGTTTCTTTTTTCAACAAGGTCTTTTAGGTCACTATATTCCTTGGTCAATTGCACATACCGCTTTTGGTCCGAAATCACATCGGGCTGAATTATCAAGTCGGCAACCTCGTCGAAACGCTGTTTTACAATATTCAATTTATCTATCATCGTCTAGTATCACTTGGATTGCGAATTTACGACAAATTTGTACATTTAGATAGAATCACTTCATCAGATGAATATTATCTTGAGAATAAAAACGTACCAGCTCGGTTTTAACTTTTACAAAAAGTATCTCTGGGCCAGTCTATTGATTACCACATTTCTAATCTTCTTCAATACAACGCTTTTAGTACTTCTCTTTGTCAAACTAGCTTTGAGCAAATTCTTGTTCTTTGCCTATTACGAAACAAGTTTGGCGCAAAAGCTTGTATTTTATAAGAATTTTGGTATCTCAAAATCAAGTCTTTTTATAATTTTCTTTGTAATCGATTCACTATTCAGCACACTAATATTTTTGATAATGGAATTATTTTGATTCTCGAAGCCGACAATATAGAGCTCAGTTTTGATCGCAAGACGATTCTTAGGGGAATCTATGTTAGGGCGGAAACAGGAAAAATCACCGGAATTCTGGGCAGGAACGGTTGCGGAAAAACCAGTCTACTACGCATTATTTTCGGAAGCCTTACCCCAAAATATAAAAGCATTCGAAAAGACGGGAAACACCAGAAAAGAAACCTTTACCTCGGTCGCGACATCGCCTATTTACCTCAACATCAACTGCTGCCCAACTCCCTCAAATTGGGATCGGTATTTCAACTTTTTGGCGCGAATTGGACGGAATTCTTAAATCTTTTTGATGCTTTTAAAGGCTACGCCAGTGCGCACCCTAATGCCCTTTCTTCAGGCGAACTTCGCATTGTAGAAACTTACCTCATACTTACATCCAATAAAAAAATCATCTTGCTCGATGAACCTTTTTCATTTATTGCTCCCGTATACATTGAGAAATTCAAGACCATCATTCATAAAAAGAAGAAGGATAGCGTCATCATTGTTACAGACCATTTTTATCGCGACATTTTAGAAATCAGTGATTGTATATACTTTCTGAAAAACGGCTATTCCAAAGAGATAAGGACTAAGAAAGATTTGGAAGAAGAAGGTTATATAAATTTAGACCCCTCTGACTAATCGGCTATAAAAGTGGTTCCCAAAGTCGTTATAAAAGCTCCAAGTCCGTCACTTCTATCATATTTGCTAAAACGGAGCTGTATGGCTTTTAGACCAAACATGAACACTCTGGTTTTCGTGAAAATATCTTTGTACTGAACACCGACACCGTACTGATGCGCCGTATATTTTGAAAGGTCATAATCGGAACTGTAGAAGTCGTAGGTTGAAAGTGCCGTCTCTTTCTCATAAAAATAATCAGCTTTGGTCTGACTGTAAAATCGATAGGTGGGATACAAAGTAAATGAATCTCCCAATTTCACGGGCACCTCTAGACTTGCGGTATGGGCACTGATACCCCAATCGTCGGCATAGTATCGATAATAGCTGCGAAGCACCACAGCGTCGTTCAAATAATAATTCAGTCTGGCACCAATAGGAATTTTAAAACGTGAATCAGGTAAATGCTCCACATCATCGGCCAATTGAAAATCATCAATAAAAAAATCGTTCGTATCTCTAAAATAGACACGTTGGAACGGGGTACTTAACAGTCCGTTCTGCATAACCACATCCATAAAAACGGAACCCTGAAGTCTTTTACCTAGAATCTGGGAAATCGCCAAGGAGAGCGAATAAGAGTTTCGGTTCTCTTTATCGAAAGCTGTAAATGATGGTTCATAATTTCCGCTTCCCAAAATACGATTGTCAAAAAATCCTGCTCTCAATTCAATTGGATATTGAGGATTCCATTTATCAAAATACAATTTACCGTTCAGCGATAATTCCGTATTCTTCTCATTGAATGCATACGTATATCCCCCGCCAATACCTAATGAGAAATAATCGTATTCAGAGGCGATGTATGCATTAATGTTCCAAATTTTGTTTCTGTCCTCCGAGCTATGTTCCAATGACGGATTAAAATGAACAAGTTGGTCGCTACGTGAAGCACCCGAAGAAGCACTAAAAGGACTTACAATTTGAGATGGGTCACCGTCTAATGGATTCACATTGCTAGATGACGCCGATGTATAAGCAGAAATTCCTACATCAACTGTCAATACATCATCGGGATTCAAAGGAAGCTGAACAATAATACTTGAAGCGGCATCGGTTAATTTTTCGGTGCCTTCACCACCTGAAACTGCGGCATGATCCCCTTTTTGACCATAATAGCTGAACACCAAGTTTACTTCGCTGGCTTCTAAAACTCTTTTCTTATACGAAGTATCCTCTTCTTGACCGACGGCCCAAAAGCATGTTAGCAGTGCAAAGAGTAAAGCGGTTTCTTTCAAAAAGGAAAAATTAGTCGTGTTCTTGGTATATTGACCTCCCAAACTAGTTACATCCACAACCACCACCAGATCTTCCGCCGTTGGCACCCGAGGCAGCCTCACGATAAATTTGAAAATTGGTCTCAAAACGTTCATCTCCCTTTGCCGACAATTGCATCTCAGCATCGTTGACAAATACTTTTTCATATTCTTTTACCGCCACGCAAGACGATGAAAAAAGAAGCACAAAAAAAAAGAAGAACAGTCTTTTCACGTGTATGAATCTAATATAAATTAAAGTTACTCATTACTTTCGAAATGGATGCCCTTACTTTTATGGATTTTATTATTGTCGTCGACCAAAATAGCTTCAATACCCGCAAGCTGATCTATTAAAAAAAGTCCGGCTTCTTTACCCATAATAAAAACGGCAGTCGCCAATGCATCGCAATACTCGGCACTTATAGCAAAAATTGACACACTGTTTACGCCAGAAGCAGGCCAACCCGTTCTGGGATCGATGATATGAGTATACTTTTTTCCATCGAACAATACAAACTTTTCATAATTTCCAGAAGTGGCAACAGAAGATTCGACGATAGGCAACCATGAAAAAATCTTTTCTTTACTCAATGGATGTGCAATACCTATCAACCATTTTTCGCCCGTAGCCTTGGTACCCCACGTGGTAAGATCGCCCCCTGCATTTATAATACCGGCCTCAACTTGCTTAGAAACCAGAAGTTCTTTGGCCTTATCGGCGGCGTAACCCTTACCAATAGCGCCAAACGAAATCTTCATTCCCTTTTGTTTTAAAAAAACGGTTTTTTCCTCAGCATTTAAAATAATTTTTTGATACCCGACCTTGGCGATGGAATTACGGATTTGTTCATCAGTCGGCCTCTCTTTCATACTGCCGTCGAACTTCCAGACCTTATCGAGCGAAGAATAGGAAATATCGAAGGCCCCGTCGGTTAAATCAGAAATTTTTATGGCTCTTTCTATCAACATAAAAAGCTCTAAACTCACTTTTACCGGCTTTATTCCCGCATTATTGTTTATTAATGAAGTTTCTGAGTTTGAATCCCAAGCAGATATCAGTTTCTCAATTCTAGAAATTTCAGCTTCGGCTTCGGCAATATTTATATAGCCAACCTCTTCATTATCAGTTACAACGGTTATATCAAAACGGCTTCCCATCAACTCCATTGACTTGTGCACCGTCACAAGCTTTTTATCTTGAGCTTGTATCGTAACCGTCAGAAAACCAATGATCAAAACAATAATTACTCTCATTTTAAGAATGAGTTTAGAAGTGATATGTACTCATCGGGAGAAAGTTTTTTATACCCTGTCTCACCTAAGACCTGCTCTTTTTCATTTAAAACTACAACCAAGGGAAAATAACCTTTTGAGTTAAAGTTAGCCGCCAATTTGTTATTCTGATCGGTTAGTTCGGGACTCAGTTTGTTGGCTTTTTTTCTCGGAAAATCTGCCCTATATAGTATATAATTTTCCTTTGAAAATTTTTTGAAGTTTTCAGACTGCCATATTTCCTTATCGAGCCTGATACAAGGCGCACACCAATCGGAACCCGAAAAAACC
Source organism: Kriegella aquimaris (assembly GCF_900103215.1). Lineage (GTDB taxonomy): Bacteria > Bacteroidota > Bacteroidia > Flavobacteriales > Flavobacteriaceae > Kriegella > Kriegella aquimaris. The sequence continues at coordinate 11,901 of NZ_FNGV01000018.1, read as the reverse complement.
AAAATTAATGGCTTGTGTTGTTCCTCGGCTTGTTCGAGCGCCACGTTATAGTCTTCCTGCCAATCTTGACTCGAAGCCATAACGGAATAAAAAAGAAAGAGTAAAAATATGCTGTATTTCATGAAAACTAAAATAGCAAAATCAGTGCCAGTTATTCAAATACACGAAGCGTATTATTTGACACTTCAACTTTAAAAATCTTCAAGGGCTTCGCCGTTTTACTATCCACTTGGTTCAAAGGGCTACCCGTCTGACTAAAGCGAGAACCATGTACTTCGCAATGAAAAAAACCACCATCAATGGCAACAAAACGAACTTGATCATAGGCCTCATGACTGCATATTTGACTGGCAGCAATGAATTCTCCTTCTAAATTTTTAGCCACAACAACATCATTTTTCAAAATAAAATCGCCATTATCGGCCAATTTGGCACCTTCGGCAGAATTCAAATCGATAGTAAAATCGATATTTGAAGGTACCGGTTTAATCGCGCCGTTAGTGTCATCTTTAGAACACCCTTGTAAACAGGGAAATGTCAGGGCAAAAGCAGCTCCTGCCCCCAAACTTCTGAGAAATTCCTTTCGTTCCATTCCATACTTTTATAGTATAAAAACGCACGAATCAATGTATTCGTATAAAAATAATGCTGTATAATTTAACATATATACTTAAGAGAGTATATAGATATATTAAGAATAAACACTGTGTATAAACAGCACTTATACCAGTTTCTAGGAATAACTAAAGACTCCTTCGGAACTATTGATTGTAAGTTTTTTTACAGAGCTTGCTTCAGCCCTACCGATGATTTGGGCATCTACCCCAAAACCTTTAGAAATCTGAATCAGGTCAGAGGCTATCGACTGGTCAACATAAAGTTCAAGTCGATGACCACAATTAAAAACCTGATACATCTCTTTCCAGTCGGTACCCGATTGTTCTTGAATCAATCGGAACAAGGGTGGTACGGGGAATAAATTATCTTTTATGATATGGAGATGGTCGATAAAATGCAAAATCTTGGTTTGTGCCCCTCCACTGCAGTGCACCATACCATGAATATTTTCAGAGGAATACTTTTCAAGAATTTTCTTTACAATCGGCGCATAGGTACGTGTCGGGGAAAGTACCAATTTACCGGCATCTAAAGGAGAATCGGCAACAGTATCGGTCAATTTCATTTGACCCGAATACACCAATTCCGATGGTACGGATGCATCAAAACTTTCGGGATATTTGTCAGCCAAATATTTCGAAAAGACATCGTGTCGCGCTGAAGTTAATCCGTTGCTGCCCATACCACCATTATATTCCTTTTCATAGGTGGCCTGACCAAAAGAGGCTAAGCCTACAATAACGTCACCAGCCTTTATGTTGGCATTATCAATAACATCGGTACGCTTCATTCTTGCCGTTACCGTAGAATCTACGATAATTGTTCGTACCAAATCACCAACATCCGCTGTTTCGCCTCCTGTTGAATGAATCGTTATACCATGGTTGCGTAAATCGGAAATCAGCTCCTCAGTTCCATTGATGATGGCTGAAATAACCTCTGCGGGAATCAAATTCTTGTTTCTTCCGATGGTCGACGAGAGCATGATATTATCAGTGGCACCCACACAAATCAAATCGTCGATGTTCATGATCAGAGCATCTTGGGCAACCCCTTTCCAAACGGAAATATCACCCGTTTCTTTCCAATACATGTAAGCCAAAGAAGATTTTGTTCCAGCACCATCGGCATGCATTACCAGGCAATAGTCAGCATCATTGGTCAAGTAATCAGGCACTATTTTACAAAATGCCTTAGGAAATAGTCCCTTGTCTATATTCTTTATAGCGTTGTGCACGTCTTCTTTTGAGGCCGAAACCCCCCTTTGATCATATCTTTTGCTTGCTGACGTACTCATCTCTTTGTTATTTTGGGCAAAAATAGAAGATTAGATAAAAAAGATAGCATTTTAAACCCTTTAATTGATTTTAGATTATTGCAATTCCACATCCGCATACTATAAACTCCGTTCGCGTCCGAGAAATTCACCCTCTTAAAGTTTTACGGAAATTTCACTTTTTCAAAACCAGAACAAGTTCGACCGGCTATTTTATTTAATAAATAATAACTCTTGATATTTAGTCAAGGGCCAGCCACTGTCAGCCACTAATCTCTCTAATTTATCGCAATGGTAGCGCATTTCCTCAAAATAAGGTTTTACATTGTCGCAGTAGGCAGCAGCCTTTTTATTCGTATCAGAAATGGCATTGGCCTTTTTTCTGGCATCGGTCATCGCATCGGTTTTTTTCTTTAGTGCCGATATATGTTCTGCAATTTCTTCGATTATAGTCAATTGCCCATAAGACAATTTTTTATGGGCGGCTCCGTAAACCTCTTTTAATCCCATGACATTTTTAATCAAAAGATTCTGGTATTCAACCGCCGATGGTATGATATACCCATAGACCAATTCACTAAAAACGCGGCCTTCAATCTGAATATGCAAGATATAGGCATCCAATTCTACCTCTAGCCGAGCTCTCACTTCTACTTCGCTCAATACGTTCATCGACTTGAACAACTCCAAACTTTGGGTCGAAGTCATTACTTGCAATGCCCCTGGCGTGGACTTATTATTACTCAGCTTTCGTTTTTGGGCTTCCTTTTCCCAATCAATACTATACCCATCACCATCGAAACGAATTCTTTTTGATGTCTTTATATATTCACGCAGCACATTGAATATAGCCTCATCCTTCTTTAAGTTTTTCTTGTCAATAAGCGTGTCGACCTCTTTTTTGAAAGCTATCAATTGTTTTGCGACAATCGTATTCATTACGGTCATCGGCTTTGCACAATTCGCTTTTGAACCTACGCCACGAATCTCAAATTTATTTCCGGTAAAAGCAAAGGGCGATGTGCGGTTACGGTCGGTATTATCGAGCAAAATCTCAGGAATTTTACCCACCACATTGAGTTTCAACTCCGTTTTTTCTTCAGGGGAGAGCTTTCCCTGTGAAACGCCTTCCAACTCATCAAGTACACTACTCAATTGAGTACCGACAAAAATTGAGATAATTGCCGGGGGCGCTTCATTGGCACCAAGTCTGTGGTCATTGCTTGCCGAAGCTATCGATGACCGAAGTAATTCTTCATACGTATCTACCGCCTTAATCGAGTTTACAAAAAAGGTAAGGAACTGCAGGTTTTTCATGGGTGTCGAACCAGGACTCAATAGATTAACCCCCGTGTTGGTAGCCAACGACCAGTTGTTATGTTTTCCCGATCCATTTATACCCGCAAAAGGTTTCTCATGAAAAAGCACTTTAAAATGGTGTTTGTCGGCAATTTTCTCCATAACATCCATGAGCAGCAGGTTATGGTCAACAGCCAAGTTGGCTTCCTCAAAAACTGGAGCGAGTTCAAACTGATTGGGTGCTACTTCGTTATGGCGGGTCTTAACAGGAATACCCAATTTAGTACATTGTTGTTCTAGATCACTCATAAAACTCAATGCCCGTTGCGGAATGACACCAAAGTAATGATCATCGAGTTGTTGCCCCTTTGCAGCGGAATGACCTACCAACGTTCTTCCTGTCATTAGAATATCTGGGCGCGAATGGGCCAAAGCCTTATCGATCAAGAAATATTCTTGTTCCCAACCCAAAGTTGCATTTACCTTGGTAACATTTTTATCAAAATATTTAGCTACGGCAGTCGCAGCCTCATCTACAGCATTCAACGCCCGAAGCAAAGGTGCTTTATTATCAAGTGCTTCTCCTGTGTATGAAACAAAAATAGTAGGTATACAAAGTGTCGTACCGTAAATAAAAGCAGGGGAAGTCGGATCCCAAGCGGTATAGCCCCGGGCTTCAAAAGTATTGCGAATTCCTCCGCTAGGAAAACTTGAAGCGTCAGGTTCTTGTTGCACCAATTGCCCACCACCAAATTTTTCTAGGGCCCGGCCATCTGGCAAAAGATCAAAGAAAGCATCATGTTTTTCAGCTGTGGAACCCGTTAAAGGTTGAAACCAATGTGTATAGTGAGTGGCACCTTTTGATATGGCCCATCCTTTCATAGCCTCAGCTACTTGATCCGCTATTTTTCTATCGATTTTAGAACTCGAAAAAACAGCGCCCTTTACGCTTTCTAGTGCATCTTTGGTCAGATATTGCAACATTCGGTCTTCATTGAAAACGTTTTGGGCGAATATTTCCGACCGTCTTCCCGTCTCTTCAATCGTAATTCTCTGCCTTTTCAAACTCTCCGAAATAGCACTAAAACGCAACTTGGGCATAATCTATATAATTTAAAGCGGCAAAAATACTCATTATGCATTTTATAAAAAAACAATGTTCTATTTATAATACCCATAAAAAAATAGGGGGATACCACCATAAAACAGAATTTTTTGAGATTTATCCCTTAAAATAACAGCTCATTCCTCAGAAAAGTTATTTTTGTTACGCCATTTTAGAAAATCCTAAAAATTTTGAAAGTTATGAGCAAAATTAAATTAGAATACATTTGGTTGGATGGTTATTTTCCAACACAAAATTTAAGAAGCAAAACCAAGGTAGAAGAACATGAAGATTTCAAGGGTACCCTCGAAGAAATCGGAAATTGGTCTTTTGATGGTTCTTCGACTCAACAAGCAGTAGGTGGTTCCTCTGATTGCTTATTGATCCCCGTGGCCATTTATCCTGATCCAGAGCGCACGAATGGATGGTTGGTAATGACCGAAGTTATGAATGCCGATGGAACAGCACATAAATCTAACGGAAGAGCTACTATCGATGACGATGACAATGATTTCTGGTTCGGTTTTGAACAGGAATACTTTATCATGGATACCCACACCCAACTACCTTTAGGGTTTCCTGTTGGAGGTTATCCTGCACCACAGGGAATGTACTATTGCTCTGTAGGTGGAAAAAACACACACGGAAGGGAATTGGTAGAAGAACATGCCGATCTTTGTATTGAAGCCGGACTCAACTTCGAAGGAATAAACCAGGAAGTAGCTTGCGGACAATGGGAATTTCAATTATTTGCAAAAGGGGCCAAAATAGCAGGTGATGAATTGTGGATAGCGCGATATTTGCTTGATAGGCTTACTGAAAAGTATGGATACTACATCGAATACCACCCGAAACCACTTGGAAAAGATATGGACTGGAACGGTTCTGGTATGCATGCCAACTTCTCTAACACTACCTTAAGAACTTGTGGATCTCGAGAGATTTATGAACAAATATGTGAAGCTTTCCGACCAGTTGTTAAAGAACATATCGAAGTATATGGTGAGTTCAATGACCAACGTTTGACAGGCCTACATGAGACAGCGTCAATAACCGATTTCAGCTATGGTGTTTCCGATAGAGGTGCATCTATCAGAATTCCGATTATTACTGTAGAAAAAGGTTGGAAAGGCTGGTTAGAAGATCGTAGACCAGCTTCTAACGCCGACCCATACAAGATTGCAGGCAGAATCATCAAGACCGTTAAATCTGCAAAGGTTTAAGCTGTTACGAATTAATTGTTGATTTATACATTTTACCTATCGCCGTTGACTTTGTCAACGGCGATTTTTTTTACCCCTTAAGAAATCGTAAAATATAGGAATGTGGCGTAAACAAGCAAAAGAATAATACCATCGCGCCAGCCTAGACGCAACCCTTTGGGAATGAACACCAATGGAAGAATCAAGAATGAAATGCCCAACATCCAAAAAATATCACTACTTAAGAGCCCTTCATCCATTACGCGAACAGGCGTTATTATAGAGGTAATTCCCAATACCGCAAGAAGATTAAAAATATTTGAACCGATAAGATTTCCTAAAGAAATTGCTTTTTCCTTTTTGATTACAGCAATCACCGACGCGGCCAATTCAGGTATACTGGTACCTATAGACACCACGGTTATTCCTATTACGCGTTCACTGACCCCATAAATTGTTGCCATACCTACGGCTCCGTTAATCAATAACTCCGATCCACCCCAAAGGGCAGCGCCTCCGAGGCCCAAGAATAAAACCGTCTTGTACAAAGGTAAAAGCACATCATCTTCAGGCGCCTCATCAACAACGGCCTGTTTTTGAAAGCGCAAAAGATAAACCAGGAATAAAAAGAGGACGATAACCATAATCACCCCTTCATGTTGTTGAAGCTCCCCGTCAAAATAAATAAAACCGAAGAATAAAAAGGAAGCCACCATCATTGCCGGCCAATCGGTAGTATAAAAACTTTTTCTAACATCGATACTTCCCAAAAGTACGGTAACCGCTAAAACCAATCCCAAATTAGCAATATTTGACCCAACTACATTTCCTAATGCCAAATCAGGAAAGCCATCTAAGGCAGCCTGAATACTTACGATTAGTTCAGGAGCCGACGTTGCGAAAGACACCACGGTCATTCCGATAACTATTTTTGGGATATTGAGGCGCAAAGACAGCCCTACGGCAGCTTTAAGCAACCAATTTCCCCCGGCTATTAATAAGCCCAGACCTAGAACGATAAAAAGAAGATTTTGCATTGATGGGGATATCGAAAGTTTCGTCGCAAATATAAACCAAGATTTTTAACTAATCGGCCTATCTTTATGGGAACCTACGGAACAAATCAACTACCAATACAGTTTAATAACTAAAAAAATAGTTGTTCAACTAAAAAAATAGTAATAGATTTGGATTCAAACAAAAGCCCCATGCAAAAACTGACCAATAAAGAGGAAGAGATCATGAAAATACTCTGGCATTTGAAAAAAGCCTTTGTAAAAGAAATTAGGGCCGAATTAAAAGGTGATAAACCACATTACAATACGCTTTCTACTATTGTGCGCAATCTTGAGGACAAAAACTATGTGGGTCATGAAGCTTTTGGGAATACGCACAGATATCACCCCCTGATATCAAAAGACGCTTACCGTAAAAAATTCATTGATTCTACCATTAGCGAATTTTACGACAACTCTTATAAAAGCTTGGTTTCCTTTTTCGCAAAAGAAGATAAAATTTCGGTCGCCGAACTTAAAGAAATTATTGCACTCATCGAAAAGAACGATTAAATGGAAGTCTTCTTTCTATATCTTGTAAAATCATTGGGAATTCTAGCTCTTTTTTTTGTGTGCTATCAACTCTTGCTCAAACAAGAGACTTTCTTTAGCGCTAATCGTATATTCTTGTTATCCGGCATTTTATTATCGGTCTGTCTACCAATGGTAAGTATCGTGCACACCGTATGGATCGATGTCGTGCCTCAGCGTACTATTACAAACACAGACCTACTCCCTGTACAACATACCATGGTCGAAGAGTCCTTTAATTGGTGGCAGGCACTTTTGATTATTTATTTAATTGGGGTAGCTGTTATGGTCCTTCGTTTAATGGTACAATCATTTTCGCTTGTGAACATGTTAATAAGAGGGCGAAGCTTTAAAAAAGGTAGTCTTAAAATAGTAGAGATCGAAGCCGATATTTCGCCCTGTTCATTTTTTAATCGTATTATTTACAATCCCAGAAAAATAGAAGCAACTTCACTACCTGCCATTTTCGCCCATGAAAAGTGCCACGCCCAGCAACTACATTCAATCGACGTGTTGTTGGCAAACCTCTTTCTAATCTTTCAATGGTTTAATCCATTCGCGTGGTTGTATCGATCTGCGATACAGCAAAATTTAGAATATTTGGCCGATTCCCATGCACAGCAAACAGAAGACACTACCAAAGACTATCAATATGTATTGCTCAAATCACATGTCGGGGACCATCTTTTTTCCCTTGTAAATCCATTTTTTAATTCATCGATCTCATCAATCAAAAAACGAATTGTCATGTTAAACAAAAGAAAATCAAGAAAAAGGAATTATGTCAAATTCGGAACTGTTCTTCCGATTCTTGTCGTATTTGTACTTCTATTCAATATCAAGACTGAAGCAAGGCATAAAATAGTTACTCAAAATACCACGTTAACACAAGAAGTCGAGCAATCATATCTTATCACGAGCAAAACTTCGGATATCGAACTGAAAGCATTTGAAAAAGAAATAAACCACAAGAACGCAACACTCGAAATCACCAATCTGAAACGGGATAAAAATGGTCTCATCATAGAAATAGCAGTACAATATAAAGTAGACGGAAGTGGGGAAGTAACCGGAAATTACAACGATAAAGAAGGAATTAGTCCAATTGATTTCGGCATAGGCAATGATGGTGGAATTTATATCGGTTCACGCACGAAAAAAACCTCAAATTCCAAGATATTGAAAACATCGGAGAATTCGGAAAGTAAAGAAGCCGCGAAAGAGGAATTTTCGAAACTCGTTATTCACGATTCGATATCAGGCAAGCCTATTGCAACAAATGTTACTTCAAGTATGGAATCTGGTGCCAAAAAGGATGAAATTTCTCAAAAGCTTTATAAAGATTCGGTTACGGGAAAGACTTCGGGCTATACAATTAATGTCCCAGGGAAGAAACCTGTAGAAGTTCGATATGGAAAGGAAGCACCTGGCGCTGGGCTTAACTATGCAGCCCCTGACCATGTCAAAAGTATGAACAACGCTTGGAACGACAAACAAACGGTATTAGGGTATGACTTAAACGCTTCGACGAGAAATATCCAAACATTTCAAAACGATATTGCAAAAACGGCTAAAAAGCCCCAATCTACTTTAATCATTCACGATTCTATCACAGGAAACCCCATTGCCACCGGAGTCGCCTCTGGTATAAAATTAGGTATTCAAGATAAAAATCCTTTGATAATTTTAGATGGAAAGGAAGTGCCGCATGCTACAACCAACCTCATATCTCCAAACCAAATCGAAAGTATGAACGTCTGGAAGGGCCAAACGGCGATATCGATGTATGGCGAAAAAGCCAAAGACGGCGTCATAGAAATACGTACCAAAAACAGTAAATATAACCCCATCGTTTACGACAAAGAGCGTTCCGGAGACTTTCCCCATGGCCTTACTATTCGTTCGAATATTTACACAAAACCTAATCCTCCCCTTTATATTATTAATGGGAAAGAGGCCCCCAAATCAGTATTTGAAAAACTGGATAATACCAACATAAAAGAAATTCGGGTTTTAAAGGGAGAAAAAGCCCTTGAAAAATATGGTAAAAAGGGGAAATATGGTGTGCTATTGATTACCAGCAAAACTCTGGAAACTTCGTCTATAAACAATCCTATGGCAATTCAAGATTATGTAATCACAATTGATAAGAACACTAGCCAAAAGGATTTAAAGAAAATCCAACAAAAGTTATTAGAGAAGGGCATGACGTTCACTTATGCATTAATTGAGCGAAACAATAAAGGTGAGCTAATTAAAATTGAACTGACATTAAAGGACAAGTTAACTTCTAGTGAGGGAAGTGCGTATTTCTCCGATGGAAGAGATAATTCAACGACGATACCCAACATTGTGGTGGGAAGGCTTAAGGGTAAACCTACGGTCTCATCATCTTTGTAGATAATTATCTGCTCAAACATAAAACCGATTCCAAAAATGAATCGGTTTTTTTCATCAATTAACGAAAGTGTAGAATTTGATTATTTTTTAAATGAAAACTACCTTACAAATTCAAATCTGTCCAAAAAACCCCCTACATATATTTCAATTTAGAAGTATAAAATCAAAATTATATTTCATTTAAAAACATTAACCAAGGCATTATAAAAAATATTGAAACATTATTCATTTTTTAAGTCACAATACTGTATTCACTTGTATTGATTTCACACCAATTATTTGGAAATGATTGATTTAATTTGATATCTTGATTGGATAATCGATTATCGAGCAATAGTTGCTCACTCCTCTTCAATGGGGGATTAACCTAAAAACAACATATTATGATGACACTTGCCAAATTCTTGTTGACCCTGCTATTATCGCTGATCATACTATTGGCATAAGTAGTATCATATATAGGCCTATATAAATTAAAAGCCCAGAGGACATCCTCAGGGCTTTATCTTTCTAACTATCTTTATACCAATGAAAAAAGCATTTTTTAAATTTTTAGCCAAGGTGAACAAAGCCTTACTTCCCTCCTATTCTAAAAAGAAACTGGATTTGGCCAAGGCTTCTAAATTTCAATTGGCCCTAACAGCATGGCGCTATTTTGTGACCACCCGTGCCTTGGACTAATACTTCAGTAACGATCTTACGTTATAGTCACTGAGCTTTTCCCTACCCTTTAAAAACTCAAGTTCGATTAAAAAATTACACTGCACGATCTCGCCTCCCAATTGTTCAACCAATTTACAAACGGCCGCAGCGGTACCACCAGTAGCCAGAACATCATCGTGAATCAGCACTTTTTCCCCTCTTAAAATACTGTCGGTATGCATCTCTAGAATATCGGTGCCATATTCCAGTCCATAAGCATGACTTATTTTTTCGAAAGGTAGTTTTCCGGGTTTACGAACGGGTACAAAACCTGCATTGAGTTTATCAGCGAGTAAGGGAGCAAAGAAAAAGCCGCGACTCTCCATTCCTATGACCTTGTCAATTTTCGTTTCGCCGATCATATCGAAAAGCATTTTCGATGTTTTACGCATCGCATTGGCATCTAATAACAAGGGGATAATATCTTTAAATGTGACTCCTTGTTGCGGAAAGTCGTCAATATCTCGAATAAAGCTTTTCAAATCCATTTAATAAGGTAAGTATATTTTGCCGTAAATTTAAAAAGAAATATATTTGCACCCCGCTATATAAAAAGCGGGCCAAAATGACCTCTTAACGCTACAACGACTGTTGAAAAAATAGCGGATTTGATTTTGAATCGGGGCGGCATTTGAGAAGTAAAAGAATGACATATTGGTCCTGTGGCGCAACTGGATAGCGCATCTGACTACGAATCAGAAGGTTACAAGTTCGAATCTTGTCAGGATCACTTAAAAATCAAGCAGTTACAAAATTTTGTAACTGCTTTTTTATTTGGTCAGCGTGCTTTTTTTAACATCCACGATTACCAAAACCGCGGATTTTTGGAGAAAATAATAAGCGCTGACAGAAGGGATTGTACCATCCTAACCCACGTTCAGGGTTAGATTCTAATTTCTTCTCCCTATCCACAAAAACCGGTCTAAGTCTATTGACGATTGTAGATAGGCCTGCGATTTTGGAGTAAGCGGAACTTGCACTGCCTGACAAAAAAATGAAAAACCGTTCGCTAACAATACCTAAAGTTCATCGCTTGCGGATTTCCTAACGGAAATCCTGCGCAAAAAGTTAACTTTGAGTTCGGCTGGATTGTCCTGCGGACGAATCACAGCAACGAACGAGCCGCGACGTTGGCGGTCATTTAAGAATACCCAATAAAAAATTGTGGATATTGAACTGACTTGGGCTAATTAAATATTAGATTTAAAATTTAAGATAATAATATGCTAACGGACATCAATCCGAAATTACCGATGCGTGACAAAAAAGTGACTCGGGAATTTTACTCAAACCGATTAGGTTTTAAGGAATTTGGAAGTGCCGATTTTGACGGTTATTTGATGATGGAAAAAGACCAAATCCAAATTCATTTCTTTGAATTCAAAGAAATCGACCCGAAAGAAAATTATGGACAAGTTTATATTCGGACCAACAATATTGACGAATTCTATAAATCATTATTGGACAAACAGACTGAAATTCACCCAAATGGAAAATTGGAAATCAAACCTTGGGGACAAAAGGAATTTTCGATACTTGACCCAGACAGTAATTTATTGACATTTGGACAAAATATTTGAAGTGAAAAAAGGAATAAAAACGAACCGCCCACAATGGCTATAAGTAATTGCTTTCAAAGGGTTAATTGAATTTGGTTCCCTACTTTTATATCAAACTAATTCTACACCAAAAAAAACGCCAGAGCAACTACGC
>NZ_FNGV01000045.1 GCF_900103215.1 Kriegella aquimaris | reverse complement strand
AATGTTCGTTAATATACATTGTTTACAAAAGTTATAGATTAGGGTTTACACTAAGTTTGTTTCTAACCTTACTGATTGTTCTTTCTTTCTAAACACATGTTCATCAAAGTATCCTAAAAATACGTTTCTATAAAATACCCTCCAAATACCATTGCCAATGTCTAAGGCCCCGATATGTTTACCTTGGAGCGAAGCGGAAAGGTAAACCCAATTATAGGCCTTCCATCTTATAGCTCCATTTTGGGTGACTTTTAAGACTTTCATTTTGGAATCGTAATCAAAGTGGGGTATTTTTTCTGGGAATGGTCTTGTTGAAAATTCATGTACCGAAGCGGGCGTTCTCATGTCCAATGCCTCATGTGGCCTTATGTGATTATATTCTTTTACAAATTGGTTCAGACGTCTTTGTTGCGCTTTCAGGTCATAAGCTGAAGGCTTGGCACAGGCGGTCTTCAGGTCGCGGTGCATTCGTTCATGCCGTCCGTTCTGTTGTGGCTGTGCCGGATCGGAAAACACGGGCATGATTCCCAGTTCGATGAACCAATAGGATAACCTGGTAAATCGTTGTATCGCAGCAACTGAACCAAATGGACTTCCATTGTCGGTATGGATTTGTCCGGGGATGCCAAATTTCCTAAAAACCCTTTTAAACTCTGCCTTTGCCGATGCAAGGTTTTCTTTGTAATGGCCTTTTGCGGTAAATACAAAGCGGCTCTTTGAGTCTGCAATCGTAAGGGGATGGCAATAGATTTTGTTCCCCATAAGGAACTTGCCTTTATAGTCGGCACTCCATACTTGGTTACAATGTTTTGGGTCAAAGATGGGGTGAATGGGTTTGACTCTTCTAAGCCTTTTTTGAGGCGATACCAAACCGTGTTTTTTGAGAATGTTATGAACGGTCAAGACAGATGGGATCAATTCATCGGGGAAATCTTTATACAACAAGGTGTGCAACTTTTTAGCGCCCCATGCCTTGTGTTTTTCTTTCAATTTAAGAATTTGGTCCACCACTTTTTCATTGGTGGCATTAGGGTGTGGGCTACGCGGTTTTCTGGAGAGTTCCCTAAGCCCTTCATAACCTTCATTTTCAAACCGGGCAATGATTTTGTAAGCTGTTGGTCTTGAAATTTTAAAGACTCGGCAAAGCTCCGTGATGGTGTATTTTCCAGTTCGCCATTCACAGATAAATTCAATTTTTTGTTCCATAATCGTATGTTCTTTCCAAGGCATAGCATCTGAATGTTGGTTTCAAATGCAACTTAAAAAGTGTAAACGATGTTTCTATAACTTTGTAAAGGATGTTTGTATATCGTACC
>NZ_FNGV01000011.1 GCF_900103215.1 Kriegella aquimaris | reverse complement strand
TTTTTATGTGGTTTCATGAGGTTTCATCTGAACCCTCTAAAAACATAAAACGTTGCAAATCAGGTGATTTGCAACGTTATGTAACTAGATGAAACTAGTTGAGTCGGGATGACAGGATTTGAACCTGCGACCCCACGCCCCCCAGGCGTGTGCGCTACCGGGCTGCGCTACATCCCGAATTCGGATTGCAAAAATAGAAAAGTTAAGCAGATTACCTTACTTCTTTTCAATAAAAAACCAAAAAACTATTCCAAGCTTTCCATCCATTCGAATAAACGCTCCGTCCAACCTCGTAAATGTACATTATCTCTGGCCAAAGAAAACCCATGGCCTCCTGTTGGGTAGATATGCATGGTGGCAGGTACATTTTTGTTTTTTAAGGCTTGAAAAAAACGAAGACTATTCTCTACAGGAACTCCCGGATCATTGCCCGCATGAAATAGAAAGGTTGGCGGTGTCTCTTCTGTCACGGCTTTCTCGATAGAAAAATATTCGCCTATAAAAGGCTTCGATTTATGCTCTGACGACTCTTTTTGTGACGCTTTGCTAGAACTACGATTTTTAAAGGAAATAGCCGCATAGCCCAATGCGATAAAATCGGGCCGTGAATTCTCTTTGTCTATATCATCAATAGCATCGTATACCTGTTCATTAAAATGAGTACCCAGCGTGGCAACTAAATGACCACCTGCGGAAAATCCCATAGCCCCAATCTTGTCGGCTTCGATATTAAAATCCTTTGCCTTATTCCGTACCAATCGCATAGCACGCTGAGCATCGATCAAGGGTACCAGATGACTATCGGTTTGGGATACCGATGAAGGCAATCGGTACTTCACCACTATACCTGCAATCCCCTTTGAATTTAAAAACTTCGCTATATCAGTACCCTCCCAATCATAGGCCAAAATTTGATAACCACCACCCGGGAAAATCAACATAGCTTGTCCGTTCGCATTCTTTTTTGACGGCAGAAATACCTCTATTGTCGGCTCTTGCACTTTACTAATCCGTAAAAGGTCTTCACCTTGAACATGTGTTTCCTTATCATCAGAAGCTATCTGTTTCGGAATCTTATCTTTGGGCCACAAAGGTATGATCGTAGCTTGAGCGGAAGCCTGTAATAATCCCAAAAGCACAAAAATCAGTAGACCACCAGTATATTTCATTTCAATCAATTTTTTATATCAATTTGGCTAAAGACTCACTCCAAGCTTTCCATCCATTCGAATAAACGCTCCGTCCAACCTCTTAAATGTACGTCTTCGCGTGCCAAAGAAAATCCATGACCTCCTTTAGGATAGATATGCATAGTCGCCGAAACTCCTTTGTCTTTTAAGGCTTGAAAAAAGAGCAAGCTGTTTTCAACTGGCACACTCCCATCATCCGTGGCATGAATTAAAAATGTCGGTGGTGTATTAGCAGTTACTTGTAATTCGTTCGAAAAATGTTTTTCTAAATCTCCGTTATCCGTATCTCCCAAAAGGTTCTTCTCAGAACCAGAGTGTTTCGTCGTTTGAGTGAAGGTAACTACGGGATACCCCAATGCCATAAAATCGGGGCGAGCACTTGCTTCATCCATCTCGTCTACTGCGGCGTAGACCTTTTCGTTGAAATGCGTGCCTAAAGTAGAGGCTAAATGTCCTCCAGCAGAGAAACCTATTATACCAATTTTATCTTCTTGAATATTCCAATCTTTTGCTTTGCTCCGTACCATTCGCATCGCTCGCTGGGCATCAATCAAAGGAACGTTATATTTTTCCTTTTGTGAGACATCCGATGGCAAACGATATTTCACCACAATACCCGCAATACCTTTTCCGTTCAGAAATTTGGCGATATCGGTACCCTCCCAATCATAGGCCAAAATATGATAACCTCCCCCCGGAAAAATCAACACAGCTTGCCCGTTGGCGTTGGACTTTGATGGCAGGTATACTTCTATCGTTGGTTCTTGTACCTTGCTAATCCTCAAAATATTCGTGTAATCCCTTACTTCTTTTTCATCCGATTCAATACGGTTTGGAATTTTGTTTTCTGGCCATAAAGGCATGATAGTATCTTGGGCTTGCATAGAATAGAAAGTAAGGAATATAATAATCAAACTGTTCTTAAGAATTGTTTTCATAGGCTTTGGTCGTTTTGTTAAAATTATAAAATACTATTGGTTCATAGCTCAATTTCCAGTTTAATCACAATTCCATTTGAAATTGGCCACCTTATCCTTGCTAGCGGAAGAAAGGTTGTAGTGCCACCATTCGGTTCTGATACTCCAAAAACCATGACGTTCCATCGTTTCCTTCAGTAATTTACGGTTATCAAGAATCTCTTTGGGCAAATCGAAATTATCATGGTAGGCCTTTTTTCCAAAGAAATCAAAATCGGTACCCATATCCAGTTCTTCACCATTTAAAGTTACCAAGGTAATATCCACCGCTCCTCCCCTGTTATGAATAGACCCTTTTTTTGGGTTTGCCACGTATTGGGGATTTGGTACAATTTCCCACATTTTATACTGTACAGAATTAGGGCGATAGCAATCATAAAACTTAATTTTAACTCCGTGTTGTTTAAATTCAGCGTTCGCCTTAATCAAAGCCTTTGCTGTTTTTACACGGGTATAGCATTCGGCACAATCATATACTTTGGCTTTTAGAAAATTATTTTCTGTGGCATAGCGTAGGTCATAGGCAAAACCATCACTAAAATCAGCCAATCGAATAAAGGTGGTATCTGCTAGACCTTCAAACGATCTAAACTTCGGTTTGGGCGGAGTAACCTTCTTGATTACCGTATCCACTGCCTTTTGTATAATATCTTGTTTATGTGATTGCTCTTCTTTAGACGGCTGTTCTTTGCATCCAAAAATAAATAAGGCCATCAAACCTGTTAAAAAATACTTCATGTAACTGCTGTTTCTATAATTCGATTCCCTGCTTTATTTTTATATAAGCATAGGAGAAACAAAAAATCGATTAATCCTCTGCACATTTGGGTAATACTATAAATTAAATTTCCCAATCTAAAAAAACACACACAAATTTCTCATTCTCAAAGCTCCAAAATTCCGATTGGAAGATAACACAATTTTTTAGTTCGAAAAATTTGGGATTTTGGTTTAGTGAACATCAAATTCACAATAATATGGATTAACTTTAGACCATGTCAGTTCTATTTCAACGTATTCTTCCGGTCGCCTTGATTCTTTCCATGTGGGCTTGTCAAGCTCCCAAAAAAGAAAGTAAAATTCAAGAGAAAAAACCCAACATCATTCTAATCATGGCCGATGACCAGGGTTGGGGTGATTTAAGTTTCAATGGCAACACCAATCTCAAAACACCCCATATCGATGCTATTGCCAAAAATGGAGTGGCTTTTGAAAACTTTTATGTCCAGCCGGTCTGTTCCCCTACGCGCGCAGAGTTGTTGACAGGTCGCCATTTTACCCGTTTGGGGGTCTATTCTACCTCGGCCGGCGGAGAACGGCTAAATCTCGGGGAAACCACCATTGCCGAAATTCTAAAAAAAGCCGGCTATCATACCGCAGCTTACGGAAAATGGCACAATGGTATGCAGCCACCGTATCACCCCAATGCCAGAGGGTTTGATGATTTCTACGGATTTGCTTCCGGTCATTGGGGCAATTATTTCAGCCCCATGTTAGAACATAATGGGCAAATTGTTAAAGGAAATGGATTTTTGGTCAACGATCTTACAGCACATGCCTTATCGTTTATAGATGAAAATAAGGATGACCCATTCTTTTTATACCTCCCTTTGAACACTCCTCACAGCCCCATGCAGGTGCCGGATGCCTATTGGGATCGTTTTCAAGACAAACCGCTTGATATGACCTATCATGGGGAAGAAAAAGAAAATACAAATTTCACGAACGCCGCCTTGGCCATGGTCGAGAATATCGATTTTAATGTAGGTCGTATCAGCGAAAAATTACGAGAGCTTAATTTAGAGGATAACACGATCGTGGTTTATCTTTCCGATAATGGACCCAATGGCTGGCGATGGAACGGTGGTATGCGGGGCAAAAAAGGATCCACTGATGAAGGAGGTGTTAGGGCACCTTTCTTCATTCAATGGAAAGATAGTATCCCTGCCGGAAACACGGTAGCCCAAATAGCAGCTGCCATAGATATCTTACCAACTTTGATTAATTTGACCGGCATCGAGGTCGAAACCGAAAAGCCGATAGATGGTAAAAACCTATCCCCACTAATATTTTCAAAAAATACAAAATGGAAAGAGCGTTTTGTCTATAATCATTGGAGTGGAAAAACAAGTGTACGTTCTCAGCGCTACCGCTTAGATACCGACGACCGCCTCTATGATATGGTCGATGATATCGGTCAAACTTCTGATGTTTCCGATAAATTTCCTGATATTGCCGATTCACTTAAAAAGGCCAAGACCAATTGGTTAACAGCAATTCCGCCTAGCAAAAAGACCGATGAAGAGCGCCCCCTAACTTTGGGTCACCCTGATTATATGTATACGCAGATTCCCGCTCGTGACGGTATTCCCCACGGAAATATTGAAAGAAGTAACCGCCATCCGAACGATACTTTTTTTACGAACTGGAAGAATGTAAATGACTCCATTACGTGGAATGTCGCTGTTCTAGCCGATGGTGTATTCGAAGTACAGCTATATTACACCTGCAAAGCAGAAAATGTGGGGGCCACAGTACAGCTTACACATGGAAATAACCAATTGACCACAACTATAACAGAAGCGCATGACCCTCCATTGAAAGGAATGGAAAATGATCGTGATCCCCGAATAGAATCATATGTGAAAGATTTTAAGCCAATTACAATGGGAGAAATAAAACTTGAAAAAGGAAAAGGCCAGCTAACACTAAAGGCGGTAAATATTAGTGGAAAGGAAGCGGTCGATGTACGTTTGTTATTGTTTAAACGAAAAGAATAATCTGACGGAATACCCTAAAAACAAACAATTGGAATCAAAATAGGACTAACTAAAAAACTAAGTGTTTTGGTTTCTCGTAATAAAAATTAACTACAAAAATGCAGGATAAAATTTCTAGAAGAAAAGCTATTGCAAATAGCCTCAAAATTTCTGGCGCGGCCTTGACAGGGTTCGCATTTACGAAAAATGATTCGCCCCAAACATTTGATCAAAGTATTCAACCAAAAAAGAAGTTGCCTTTTAGAATAAGCCTGAACACTTCAACAATCATGGCTTATAAATTGGATGTCGATAAGCAGATTGAAATGGTTTCCGATGCGGGCTTTGACGGTATTGAATTATGGATGCGGGATATCATAGCCTATTTGGATAAAGGAGGCAGTACTTCACAGCTAAAGGAAAAGCTGGAAACCGGTAAACTCGTCTTGGAAAACATTATTGGTTTTTCAAAATGGTGCAGTGATGACCCTAAGGAAAGACAGGAAGCTATTGATCAGCTCCGCAAAGAAATGAATATAACCGCTAGCTTGGGCGGAAAATATATCGCAGCCCCGGTACAGGGCATCTCTTCCCTTGACCGCGGAAAGTATGACGAATACGCCCAAAGGTATAATGATATACTTGCTTTAGAGCAAGAAACAGGAGTAACCCCTATTATCGAGCTTTGGGGTGCCGGTGCTTTGCACAATTTAGCCGATTGTGCTCAAATTGTAATTTCTACGGGCCATCCGAAAGCCACTATGCTTCTAGACATCTACCATGTATACCGCGGAGGTAACGATTGGGACACCGTCGATTGTCTTAATGGAAAACGACTACCGGTTATTCATATGAACGACTATCCCGCAAGTCCCGAACGTGAATCATTAACTGATGCACATCGGGTGTTGCCGGGTGAAGGTGTTTGCCCGTTTGATGTTGTTATTCCTAGACTATACGAGGCAGGTTTTAACGGTGGTTTTTCCGTGGAGCTTTTTAATAAAGAATATTGGTCGACCATGGATGCGGAAACCTTATTAAAGAAAAGCTACGAATACACACTTCAGGTGATTGAAAGCGCACTCAAAAAGAAATGAAATCAAATTGTGCCATTTTGAAGCCATTCCGAAATTCGTTCAATCATTCAGAAATAATTTTTAAATAACTCACAATTTACATTTTGTAGTTTTTCCAATTCCATTATCCAACCATAGTAAACTTTGCCCTTTTAAGGGGTTCAAAGGCTTTTGTACGGGTCAAACCCACTTCTTCGATTCCGCTACTAATTCCGATTAACACATGATAATGGCAAAACCATTGCATTACTGCCCCCATCCAAAACTGACCAATATCATATTTAAAAAGGAAAGGTTGGCTTACCTTAAGGAATACTAAATTTTTAGGTGATGGAACTAAAAAAGAACCCAAAAGCCGATTTGAACCGAGACAGCGGACTATTTTTTGTCATTGGGCTTGCGCTGGTGCTCTTTGTAGTATGGAGGGCATTAGAGTTCAAAAGTTACGATACGACGACGGAAGAGGTAATAATTGCCCATACCGCCGAATCCGATTTACGGGAAGAAGTACCCGTAACGGAAATTTTAAATGTGCCACCTCCTCCCGCTCCACCTGCCGCCCCAGCTATTATCGAAGTGGTGGAAGATGTTTCGGATATAGAGGAAACGGTTATACAAAGTACAGAAATTAATCAAGAGACCATAATTGACGATGCAGTGGTCTCCGTTGATGAAATAGAAGTGGAAGAAGAGGAGGAAGAAATTACGGTACCTTTTGCCGTAATCGAGAATATTCCTGTTTTTCCGGGCTGTGAGCAAGGTTCCGATGCCGAGAAAAGGGCTTGCTTTCAACAGAAGGTACAGGAACATATTAACAAGAACTTCCAATATCCTCCCATAGCCTTAGAGATGGGAATACAGGGAAAAGTCTATGTACAATTTGTTATAAACACCGAAGGCCATGTGACCAATATTAGAACGCGAGGTCCCGATAAGCTTTTAGAGCAGGAAGCCGAACGAATTATCGCAGCCCTGCCAAAAATGACCCCTGGCAAGCAAAGGGGGAGAGCCGTAAACGTGCCCTATAGCATTCCCGTTACCTTCAGACTACTGTAAGTTTATCGTTTTCATGGTATTTTATTAGCGATAGTCTCGAATCGCCGTCCCTTAGGCTTATCCTATTTCAACCTTTATATTCAGAAGGCTGAAATAGGATAATCACTTTACCATCAATTTACCTTATATTCCAAAAGATTGCTGTCTTCGAACCCTATGCGCTCCGCTTTGGCAACAAACGAAGTATCACCGGGCAAAGGCTGTGTATAGAACTGCCAAATAGAATCTTGAGGCTGTTTATAAAGAATAGTAGCGTCGGGTCGATGTGAATATAAAGCAACACCACTTACTTTTTTTTCCATTTCCAATGGCGTTAATTTGGGTTGTTTGCCATTTGGAAGCCATTTTGCCAGTAAATCCTTTTCAGGATATATCCCTAAATCGTGCGTGTCAAAAATCCAATCTTTTAAAACTCCACGCAAATGTTTTAGAGTGTCCTTTAGTTCTGCGCTATCCGCCAAATTTTCCAATTCGTAGGGATCGTTTTGAAGGTCATAAAGCTCTTCCTCTGGTTTTGGTGTGCGAAACCATAAGGACTGCACGGAGTCCAATTCTCCGTTTTTCCACATCGCTTTCATTTTTCTCATCATCGGCATCTGCTCTCGATATACCACCGGTAAGGCATTGCTAATATTGGTATTGAAATTCTTAATGTATTTATAGCGTTGCGAACGTACCGCTCGTAATCGGTCGTAAACCCCATCAAAACGATCGGAAGTGGTGAAGATGTATTTGCTTTTTGAACTATCACGAAATTCCCCGTATAACGCTTTTCCTTGCATTATTTCAGGAGGCTTCACACCTGCCCAAGATAAAAGTGTAGGGGCAAAGTCAATAAAATTGACAAAATTGTCATTGCGTTCCCCTGCCCTCTCGTTTCCGTCAAACTTAATAATCAACGGAACTTTAGTTCCTGTTTCATACAACGCACGCTTATGTCGTGGCAACGGTCCACCATGATCCCCGTAAAAAAAGATGATGGTATTGTCGTAAAGTCCGTCTTCCTTGAGTTGGGCTATAATTTCACCGGCCTGGTCGTCCATACGCTTGAGATTGCTATAGTTGACCGCCAAATCGTGCCGTATAATATCGTTGTCCGGGAAATAGGGTGGCACCGGTACCGAATCGGGGTTCACAAAAAGTTCACTATTCCCATGTTTCCAAATACCCGATTCGTGACATACCTCAAAATTAAAAACGGAGAAAAAAGGAACGTCTTTCGGGCGGTTGCGCCAATGGGCCTTCTTACTACTCTCATCCCAGGCAGACTCCAATCTTTTAAAATTATAATCTTCTTTGGAATTATTGGACGTATAATACCCTCTTTTTCGTAACAACTGAGGAAACATAACCGTTCCCTTTGGTACAATGGGCGAATAAGATGGTATACCTATTTGCATTTGATTACCTGGGTCACCAGGTGAATAGGTGCGCATATTGTGGGTACCTAGTGTAGTTGGATACATTCCCGTAATAATACCACTGCGTGTAGGCGCACATACGGGTATAGGTGCATAAGCATTTGTGAACACCACTCCATCGGCGGCCAAAGCTTCCAAATTTGGCAATGCAATCGTACTATCTCCATACATCGGGAAAAAATCGGGGGATTGATCTTCAGCCACGAGCCATACAATATTCGGGAGATTCTCTGTTGATTTCGTTATTTGAATTTCCTTTTTCTCGGCGCAACTTAACATTAAAGATGCAGCAATGATGAGGAAGGTCATTTGTTTCATAGATCAATAATATAGCGTTGATATTATAAAAATAATAGTTCTAATGTAACCGATATACTCTATTTCTGAATACCTAATTAGGCCGAGTCATCAATCTTGGGGAAAGTGCAAAATTTATAAAAGTAGTTCGTTATTCCAATTCACTTAAAAACTTCAAACTTTGTGGTACTTGTTCCACTACACGTGAACATTCATCTTCAATAAACATGTATTTGACCACACCCAACTCTTTGGCTCGTTTGACAACGCCGGCAATATCTATCTGCCCAGTACCTAGCACTACATTGGTCTCTACATCTTCATGCCCCGTATTGTTTCCCTTCACTCCTTTTTCGAGATCTTTTAAGTGCAAAAGCACGAATTTTTCAGGATACTTATTCAACAAGGTCAAAGGATCCGCACCACCGTGCTTTACCCAATAGACATCCATCTCAAAAGCAAAATGGTTGGCGTGCTGTGCCATATAATCAAACAAGGTTCCACCTTTATACGGGCGGAACTCATAGCCATGGGCATGATATGCTAGCGTAATACCCTCCTTTTTCAATTGTTTGCCTGCCTTATTGAATACTTCGGTGGCTTCTTTTGTTTTCTCGATATCAAAATTGTTTCCGTCGTGTGAAATCCATGCACACATCACATATTTTGCGCCGTAGGCCTTCGCATTTTTAATGATTTCATCGACCTTTCCGTTCTTCAGATCATCATATGAGGCACCGACACTGACAACATCTAAATCTCTTTTTTCTAATTCACTTTTGAAATCCTCCGTTGATAGCCCATAAGTACCACCCCCTTCGAGATTAGTCAAGCCCCAAGATTGAATTATATCTAAAGTACCAGGCACATCGGTCTTAAATTGATTTCTTAAACTGTAAAGTTGAATACCAATTTCTTGTGCATTAATCGATATGGTACATAAAGTCAGTAAAAGAAGTGTTGTAATTTTTTTCATTATAGCTGTATTGTTAAGATTGTATTTTCTATTCTTCCAAGCTTCGTAAATATTCCAAACTTTGAGGTACTTGGTTCACTACCCTTGAAGACTCATCTTCAATGAACAAATATTGTAGTCCCCTATTTTTTGCTTCCGTCACAATTTCCGCGATATTTATCTGGCCCGAACCCAAGGTTACATTCGTTTCTACATCAGATTGCCCGTTTTGATTTCCGACCACTCCCTTTTGACAGTCCTTTAGGTGCATCAGTTTAAATTCATTCGGGTATTTCCTCAACCATTCGACGGGATTTTCCCCAGGATGGGCGAACCAATAAACATCCATTTCAAAATCAAAATATTCAGATTTTTCAATCATATAATCCATCAAAGTAGCATTCTTATAAGGTCGAAATTCATAACCGTGTGGATGATAAACCAAGGTAATGCCGGCTGCTTTCATTCTTTTTCCTGCCTTGTTAAAAACATCCAAGGCCAGATTGGTATCATCGATGGTAAAAATAGTATCCTTATGCGGAATCCAAAAACAGACTACATATTTTGACCCATAATCTTTGGCTCTTTTAATAACCGTTTCAGGACTATTTTTTAATTCTTCAAAGGGTGCACTTGCACTGACGATTTCCAAGTTATTTTTAGCCAAAAGAGCCTTGTATTCGTTTAGGGTATACCCTTGGGTACCATCATTTCCATCTTCCACTTTAGTAATACCCCAACTCTTAATTTTGGCGAATGTACCGGGAACGTCTTTCTTGAACTCATTTCGCAAACTATACAGTTGTAGTCCTATTTCTTGAGCCGACCCAGATATGGTGAACAGCAGTAAAAACAAAAGTATTGTGGCTTTACGCATATGATAAACAATTAGTATTCAATTGAAAACACCCTAAAATACAAAATACTTCCCTTCATGGAAAGGAAGTATTTTATTTATTATAACCAAGAATTTACCTAAGTCAATAAATTTCCTTTTTCATCCCATTCGGCGATTTCATTACGCTTACTTTGGTCAACACATTTGGCAATCCACTCTGGATCATACTCTACGCCATGTTGTTTTAGCACCTCATCGGGAACACCATCCCAAACATTGGGAGAGTTACCCTTGTACCCCAAGTCGGCAATACCAACCTTTGATGTATAATAGCCGGTAACAACCAAGTTACGCATGAGTGCGAAAAATTGAATTTCCAAAGCTTGGTCATCCAATGGCTTTTCAGTGTCATGAAAACAAATCGTATCCAAAATTTCCTTTTGCTGCTCTAAAGTAGCGGCCTTGAATTCAACCCCATAATCGGTATTCGATTTATGGTCTAACCACATTAAACCGCCCAAGAGGGTATTTTGCATTTGAGGCATGTCTTTACCGATAAACTCGATAAACTCAGGAACTTCAGCTTCGATAGGCCCACCATGTGGTTCTTTTGGCGGAAGAATTACAGTACTTAGCACGGCAATGGTTTCCATTTCATGGGCATTGAACAACTGCTCCGCATTTAATTTTTCAATGCGCTCCAATTCTTTAGGCGTCCGGCCAAAATATTTGGTGTCAGTAGTAGCAACTTCCTG
This sequence comes from Kriegella aquimaris, assembly GCF_900103215.1. Classification (GTDB taxonomy): domain Bacteria; phylum Bacteroidota; class Bacteroidia; order Flavobacteriales; family Flavobacteriaceae; genus Kriegella; species Kriegella aquimaris. The sequence continues at coordinate 174,250 of NZ_FNGV01000011.1, read as the reverse complement.
TGTTACAGCCTCGCCACTTTCAGGCTTACATCCATGAAAGGCGATAGCAGATGCGCCAGCACCAAGAATCATCGTTTGTATACTCTTTCTTCTGTCCATCATTAGATATTTTGTTGTTTCAATTGTTCGATAATATAATCGGATGCCCTCCAAGATAAGGCCAAGATTGTCCAGGTACAGTTTTTATCGGCTTGCGACACAAAGGGTCCGGCATCAACAATAAAAACGTTGTCTACATCATGTAACTGATTAAATTTATTGGTTACCGACGTTTTCGGATCATCGCCCATACGGGTCGTACCTACTTCATGGATAATTTCACCAGGAGCATGTAACCCATAGTCTCTATCCTTTCCTGGTTTGTTTAAATAAATTCCACCCATATTATGTGAAATTTCTTCGAAAGTGTCCTGCATGTGCTTGGCCTGACGTACTTCTATATCTGACCATTTATAATTGAACTTTAGCACAGGTATACCATAATCATCTACTGTTGTAGGGTCAATTTCGCAATAATTCTCCTTTACCGCCAAACCTTCACCTCTACCACCAAAGCCTACGATGGCTCCATAGTATTTTTTAACCTCACCACGTAGTTTATCTCCATATCCACCTGTTGGCAATCCTAATAATTTATTAAAATTACTCTGGTCAAATCCGAATCCATAATTGGGTTGGCCCATACCACCCCAAACTTCAATATGATACCCCCTTGGAAAGTCTAGATTTTTATTATCACCCCACCAAGGACTATAAACGTGCATGCCTCCTACCCCATCTTCGTTGTAAGAAACATCGCGATCCATTAAACCAGGTACAAATGCAGAACCACTACTACCCGTAGAATCGTGTAAATATTTACCCACTAAGTCACTGCTATTTCCTAAACCGTTCGGGTGTTGTTTACTTTTACTATTTAAAAGAATTCGTGCAGAACTACAAGCCGAAGCTGCTAGCACTACAACTTTACCCTTTAGCTTATATTCTTTTCTATCATCTTTACTAATATACGAAACTCCTGTAGCTTTTCCTTCGGCATTCGTGGTCACTTCACGCACCATAGAGTTTACGAATATCTTCACTTTTCCGCCGCTTTTCTGTGCAGGAAAAATTAAGCAACTACCCGCGGAGAAATCAGCGTATACTTGGCACGACCGGTTGCATTGACCACAATAAAAACAAACTCCACGCTCATTATTGATACGCTTGGTAAGCATTGAAAGGCGACCAGGAATTACAGGAACGCCCGATTTTTTAGCGCCTTTTATATAAAAAAGTTCGTGCAACCTTGGTTTTGGCGGCGGAAGAAAAAAACCGTCCGGATCATTTTCTAACCCTTCATTAGTACCAAAAACCCCGATTAATTTATCTACTTTATCGTAATATGGTTTTACGTCGTCATACCCAATCGGCCAATCTTCACCGTGGCCATCGCGCGTTTTTCCTTTAAAATCTTTTGGTCCAAAACGGAGTGAAATCCTTCCCCAATGGTTCGTTCGACCTCCAAGCATTCTTGAACGCCACCAACGGAATGTAGTTCCTTCGGCATGGGTATAGGGTTCACCTTCAACTTTCCAATCGCCATAAGACATGTCCCATTCTCCAAAAGCCCGATCGGTTCCAGCACCTCGTCGAGGTGAATCGTAGGGCCATTTTAATTGGGTCATTGTAGTGGGGTCTGCCGGGTCAAAAAACGGACCTGCCTCAACCACGGCAACATTGTAACCAGCATCGGCCAATTGCTTGGTAGCCATGCCGCCACCCGCACCTGAACCGACGATAATCACGTCATAAACTTCTGAGGATTCTTTAATTTGCATAATATGGTTTTTCTTAGATGGCCTAAATTAGAAATTTAAACTAAAAAATCCCTTTTTTTATACAAACAATTAACTATTCCTCACTGTTTGACACAAATGGTACTATAAATGAAACAAAATCAAGAGTTGTTTAAAAATTAGCCATTTGAATTAATGCCTCCTCCACAGTCGCTACCGGAAGCTTACAAGTGGCATCTTGACAGACGTAGATAAAGGTCTCGCCATCAACGTACCTGCCTTTAAACAATGGTAATTCGCTCTCTGAAACACTACCCACCACCAAGGCATTCGATAGGTTCAATTTGTTGATTTTCTGAACAAGCGCAGGCGCATTTTTACCGACTACCGCAATTTCAAAATACGGGAGGGCTATATTTTGCAATAGGGCATTCCACTTCGCGTAGCTCTGGGCATGCTCACTTACTAAAGGTACCATCGATGATAGCATAGATTCTGATTTATTCCATAAATCCCTGTTATATTGAATATGCCCCAGTTGAAATAAATTATGTGCCATAACCGCGTTGGGCGAAGGCAATACCCCGTCATCCGTTTTTATAATCTTGGCAACAAGTTCATCACTATTGCTATAATGAAACATGCCAGAAGCCGAATCTGAATATTCCCTTTCAGTAATACTATTCAATTCCTCGGCAAAATTCAGATATTCTTCATCCATGGTCGCCTCATATAGATTAAGTGAAGCATCGATCATATAGGCATAATCTTCTAAGAAGCCATCAGTACGTTTGTCACCTTCTTTATAGGAATGGCGCAAGTGTCCGTTTTGGAAACTTTTTTTCCTGATGAAACTAAAAACCGATTCGGCTTTCTCAAGAAATTCCTTTTCGTCAAATGCTTTATAGGCATCTACAAAACCACTAATCAATAATGCGTTCCAAGAAGTTAAAATTTTATCATCGGTACCGGGGCGCACTCGTTTTTCCCTTGTCTTTAAAAGCAAATCATTCACCCGCCTCTTGAAAGTTTCTAAATCGGTCGGTAGGATATTGTTTTCCTCCATAAATTCTTTATCGGTCATTGTGCGATACAAGACGTACTTACCATCTTCCCAAAGGTGCTCAGGTTGTATATTGTAATACTTGGCGAACAATTCAAAATCGTTGGCTAAAACTGCTTTTAATTCCGTCTCCGTCCATATATAGAATTTTCCCTCTTCTCCTTCGCTATCTGCATCGATAGCCGCATAATAACCTCCCTCGGGATTTTTCATTTCACGATCTAAGAAGGCTATCGTTTGAGAAACCAACTTTTTATACGCTGGTTCTTCAAAAGTTAAGTAAGCCTTGGCATATAAGCTTAGTAATTGCGCATTGTCATACAGCATCTTTTCGAAATGGGGTACCTTCCACTGCTTATCGGTGCTGTATCTGAAAAATCCACCGGCAAGATGGTCGTATACTCCACCCTGGGCTATTTTGTCCAACGTATTTTTTACATGGGCTCTAGCCTTTTCACTATTGTTTATTTTTCCGTAATCAATAAGGAAATCCAAATTTCCGGGCAACATAAATTTTTGAGGTCCTCGAACACCTCCCCATTCCAAATCCCAGTTTTTGGCCCAAACATCGACACTTTCGTCCAAAGTATTTTGGGTCAACATACCTTTGTTATCCGTTGGTTCAATAACATTGGCTTCGGCAATACCGGCAGCGACCATATCGGCATATTCCCCAGCTTTTTTAGGGTCGTTCTTATACAATTCGCTCACCTTCGTAAGCACCTCGCCCCACTGCTCGTTTGTATGATAAGTACCACCATATAAAGGTTTACCATTGGGCAAAACAATCATATTCAGCGGCCATCCCCCGTTTCCCTTTATCAACTGTAAGGCGGTCATATATACGTGGTCTACATCAGGACGTTCTTCGCGGTCTACCTTGATATTAATGAAATTTTCATTCATGATTTTAGCGATGGCTTCATCCTCAAAAGTCTCCTCTTCCATAACATGGCACCAATGACATGACGAATATCCGATACTTACCAAGACCAATTTATTTTCCTTTTTTGCAGTGTCCAACGCCTCTTGGCTCCATGGTTGCCAGTTTACGGGATTATGGGCATGTTGCAAAAGATACGGACTAGTCTCATTGATCAGGGCATTGGTGTATTTATGCCCCGAATCTTGTTGACCGGTATTCTCTTTGCAAGAAAATAAAAACACTAGTGACAATAGGGTTGCCTTCATTATACTCGTATTGGATGTTTTATACATCATATCTTTTATCATAGCAATTAATCTTGCTAAAATACTTCTTTTATAGCAACAGTAAGAATTATACGATTGACACCTAGCTTATGCGGAAATTAAGATAAACTTCTTAGAAGGAATTCGACAATGCCTACACTGAAAACCGAAATTGTTTATAGATATATTTTACATTTCAAGGTACAAAGAGATTGCATGAATAAGGTTTCACCAATAAAAAATCATTTGCTAACTTATGCCTTTCAAATGCATTACTATTTTGGCTTGAAGAAGCTACATACAATGCATCACTAAGATACAACCAACAACAAAAACTTATTATGGAAAACACCAAAATTCATTTCGATCGGAGAAAATTTTTAAAAGGCACCAGTGCAGCCATGGTATTATCTTCGTTTGGAGCCTATGGTCTTGATTTTACTCCCAGTGAAAAAACTTGGCGTGTTGGACTAATAGGAACAGGATGGTATGGCAAAAGTGATCTTTTCCGGCTCATTCAGGTTGCCAATGTGGAAGTTATCTCACTTTGTGATGTTGATGAGCATTTATTGACCGAAGCTGCCGAGTTGGTCAGTCAAAGGCAGAAGTCGGGAAAAAAGCCGAAAGTGTATTCCGATTATCGAAAAATGTTGGCAAAAAAAGATTTGGACATTGTACTCATTGGATCTCCCGACCATTGGCACGCCTTGCAATGTATCGATGCCCTAAAAGCGGGCGCACATGTATATGTACAAAAACCCATTAGCGTTGATGTGCTCGAAGGAGAAGCTATGGTCGCCGCTGCCCGAAAATATAATAAAGTGGTTCAAGTTGGAACACAACGAAAAAGTACACCCCATCTAATCGATGCTAAAAAGCAAATCGTTGACGCAGGTCTTTTAGGTAAAATTTCGCATGTCGAGATGTGCTGTTATTATCATATGCGGGCCAAAGATAACCCTCCGGTACAACCGGTTCCCGAGTATTTAGATTATGATATGTGGACAGGACCCGCACCCCTTCGCCCTTACGACGGGTTGCCACACCGGCGCTGGTGGCGCGCCTTTATGGAATATGGCAATGGCATTACTGGAGATATGTGTGTTCATATGCTAGATACCGTTCGATGGATGTTAGACCTGGGATGGCCGAAACGAATTAGTGCCACGGGCGGAATTTATGTGCAAAAGGATAGTAAATCAAATATCGCAGATACCCAAACCGCTATTTTTGAATATGAAGAACTTAATTGTATCTGGAACCATCGTACGTGGGGCACACCGGCCGACCCAGAATACCCATGGTCATTTAAATTGTTTGGAGAAAAAGGAACATTAATGGGTAGCACCATGAAAGCCGATTTTATACCTCAAGGTGGTGGTGACCCTATACACTTTGATGTATTGTACGAAAAGGAAAAATATCCTGAAGACCTTACTGAAAAAGACATTGAATTAAATGCGGCACCGGCTACACGTTTGCATATGCTTGATTTTCTAAATGCCATCGAAAAGGGAACAAGGCCTGTTGCCGACATTGAAGAAGGGCATATTTCTACCGCCAGTTGTATCTTGGCCAACTTGGCCATGAAGACCGAAAGGCCCCTAGTTTATGATCCAAAAAATAAGATAATAATCGACGATGCAGCGGCGACCCAACTCTTAAAACGTGATTACCGAGGTCCATGGGAACATCCAAGTCAATCTTAGCTATACTAAATTTTTTAAGATAGGATAAAACGCCGCTTAGTTCAACAGATAAATTTTCAATAAAATAGCCGGAGTATCGCTTTCATTCGACAGGCCATGCGGTACAGAACCGTCAAAAAATAACAAATCTCCCTGTTCTAGGTATACATTGTCTTTTTTAATCATGTACGTCAATTGTCCACTAAGCACATATACCAGTTCATTTGCGTTGGTGGAAATAGGTTTGCGGTAAGACCCCGGCGCTACTTTCACAATATAGACACGCAGACTATTATCTGAAGTAGTGCTGGAAAGTAAGTGTGTATATTCCAGATTTTTGGAATCTTCCCGGTCCTCTTTCGTGCCTTGTCCATTTTTGACGTGAATATAGTTACCACTGATATTGGAAGAAAGATCCAATTCGGCAAGGTCGATACTTAAGGTCTGCATTATTTTTAGGAGTACCGGTAAGGAAGGCGTTGTTCTTAGGTTTTCGATTTTTGAAATTAACCCTGCACTAACACCCGTTCTTCGTGCTACTTGTTGCAAGGTCAAATCTCTTTTTTGGCGGGCCAGTTTTAACTGTCTACCGATATTAATTAATATATCGTCCATTTATTATATTGGTTGGTTTCAAGACCCTTAAGACCTTGATTGTGTTTAGGCTACAAAAATAGACATTTCTTGATATATATTATATTTTAAATACTTATGTTAAGTTTAAAGTCCGATATATGCAATTTTAGTCCAAAAAAATTGAATGAAAGACATTTGTATCTTTGAATTATACGCTTTGTAATTGGGCATAGTCACCTGAATCGGGTCTCCCAAATGCAAGTAGGTCGATATACCAAAAAGCCTTCAACAGTACTAGAAACAAAATAAGACCTTATTTATTTATTCGAAAAATGACCTTCAGTGGGTAATGGTCGGAAAGGGTATCGGTTACAGCATCTTTAATTAAGTTTACTTCCTTAGAAGCTCTTTTTAACTTTTTTGAAATTAAGGCATGGTCAATTTTTACAAAATCGTTGGGTGATACTGTGGGAAATACCTTGGTGGGAAAACTGGACTCAAATGCGCTATGAAAAAGAGAGAAACTATCATAAAATCCCTTTTTTAGAAATGAATCAATGACTTGATAGTCGATTTCGTTCTTACTATTCAAATTCCGAAGAATCTCATTATCTTTCTGTTTGAGATACATTCTATCTCGTATGCCCGTACGTGCATAGAACGAACTATCGTGTGGAGTAAAAGCATTGAAATCACCTAAAATTATAGTCTGCTCTTGTAACTTATCTTTCCTTTCCAAAAAATCAATGACGGCATTGGCTTCTTCCGTTCTTTTTGCGCTACTAAACGGTGAAAAATGTACAACGAAAAAATTGATTCCTTTTATCTCGGCGTACAACCCTCCATGGTGCATACCCTTCATAAATCGGTAAATATTGGTAATCGGATGCTTAGAAGATATTCCGACCGGATATCCATTCTCCTTAACAATTATCGCATAGGGATGCCCCCACGTTTTAGCCAGTTGCTCAAAGGATGCTTGAGTAAAACCATTCAGCTCTTGAAATGCAATTACATCTACATCATGCCCGATAGCCCATTGTACAAACGCATCGCGACGCTCTACCTGGCTTTCAAAACCATTCCAGACATTATAGGAGATAACAGAAAATTCATGAGTCTTACTAAGACAAAACGATGTAATGAGCAGTACAAGACCCGTTAATACAAAAAACCGATACAAACCTTTCATAATATGGTACGTTTATTTTAATTGGAAAACCGTAATAACCGCAGCATGGTCTGAGGGAAACATTATAGGATGATAATCGATGACCTTAGATTCTATCGCGTCAAGTGATGTTCCTTTGTAATAGATGTAATCAATTCTGTCCCTCAATCCATATTTATCAGATGATGTTGCCGCTCTAGGTGTCCACGTGAAACCGGGGTCCCGCAGTGGGTCAATATGTAGTTCGCGATAACTATCGATAAAACCAGACTTCTTCATTTCCTTGCTTTCGGGCCAAGCTACTATTTTATTATAGTGAATGGCTTTCGTACGTTCTGTCCAATCTAAATGGGAACCTATATTAAAATCGCCACTCATAATAATAGGTAAAGCCTCTGCATTTTTTAAATAAGGATTTATTTCTTTTAGTATTTGTTTGATTTCCGAATGTCGGGTGGCCGCTTCATCCGCAATCAACTCTTTAGTCTTTTTGTTTTCTTTAATAATGCTCGAGCTGTAGTCAGGTAAATAATGAAGCCAAGTATCAAAAAAGATAAGTTCTTTTGTCGGACCTATTTTTAATTTGGCACCACCAAAGTTAAAGGGTTTAAAAGCTTTGATTGTTTCCGTAATAGGATAACGGCTCATTATTGACAAGTTCGAACTGATCAAATAAAAATGATAGCCTAACGCATCGGCAATAATCTCACCAGAACCGTAGGTTTCAATTAAACCGACAATATCGGCATTGGTAGCTTTTATGGTTTCGATTACCCGTTGCACTCCCACTTCTTGGCCATATCTATGTCCGCCGTGCCAAATATTCCATGCCAATACTTTTAAATGCTTCGGGTTATACTGTTCTTCTTTACGCTGTGTCTTGGGATAAAATCGAGTATACAACTTATTGACCTCCGTTGACGTCAGTGACCGCTTCCACATCTTTACCTCATCTATAAATCCATTGAAGGCATTCCATTGCCCATTGGAGCCATATTCCCATTTTTCGTCAGACCCACCTATCACTGTTGACCATTCGGTTTCCAAGCCACCCAAACCGGGGGTATTGTAAATGGCGGTATTTTCTCCGTCAAAGTATATCCAAACTTCCTGTTTATCCCGCTGAATCGTAACGACTATCTGATGCCATTCCCCATCATTTATTCGTTGCCTTTTCGCTGTTGGCTTGTAAGTATAGATGCTTTTTCCATCATTCAGAAGTAGTGCCCAAGCCCCATTATTCTCGGTATAGACCTGCCAGCCAATTGTGGATTCATCATCTACTTTTTTGTTACCCATAATGGGTGTACCCATTCGGGCATCGGGCAAGGTTTTGACCCAAATCTGTACAGAAAAAGACGTCTGTGCATCAAAATTTGGAAGTTTCCCTTTCTCCAATTTTATCGGCCTTCGCAATGCTGCATGCGCCGATAAATCCAATGCTTTTCCTGTTAAACCCTGAGTGAATTGCGATTGCTGCAAATCGACCATATAAACGGCCTCTTCTTTTGACACGATGGTCTCTTTGACTTCTTTATCGTCAAAATTTAAATAAAAAATGGGGTCTTGCGCCTTTGAGGGATTTATAAAAGTTAATAAGATCACTATAAAAACAAGAATTCTTTTTAAATTCATATGTGGCGTCGCTTTTATCTTTTTTCAGAGAATATTTCGGTTCTATCACTTATTGACGCCGACAATCTCGGGGCATCGGGATGATTCTTTTCCGCTGGTGTCGGTCGCACAAATTTACTCTCCCTTCCTTCAATATTAATAGTTCCTCTCGGATCTAGAGTTAAAAACGCAAATAATGAATCTTCGTACATGGCCCTACTATCGTCAGAGCCGTACCCCTCACCCACATAGAAATAGGATGCACTGTTCATTTGAAAGTAATGTACATTATTGATAAAACTATGGTCATCGACATGATGATGGCCACAAAAACAAGCAATTACTTTTTGAAAGTCGGTACGATTATTGGCGTCATCAATCACTTTACGTACGGCAAACCTGCTGGGTGAAGACCAACCGTCCCAAATTTCATCAAAAGCCTGATGCGATATAATGATGCACTGTTTATCGGTTTTCGCCAAATCTTCGCGCAACCACTCAATTTGTTCAGGATTGACCAAACTTCTATTGGGCTGGTCAATATAAAAATTGGCGTTACCATAGTCTTTATATTCACCATCTTCCAGAATATAATTACCGTCCATAACCACAAAATGAAAATCACCTTTATCAAAAGAATAGTAATTATGCTTCATCCCGAAAAAATCCATTGCCTGTTGTTTGGTCCCTTTGTCCATATCATGGTTGCCCAGAACATGGTATTTCTCGCCGGGATATGAATTCCAAAGATCAATACATTCATTGCCTTCGGGAGTGGGATGACAAAAATCGCCTCCTTGGATAATGAAATCAAGTTTCCTTCGGGAAGCATGGTCGATAAACACCTGTAAACGTTGTAACCCATCTTTGCAAAAACCGTGATGTACGTCGGTAATAAACCCTACGTTCACAGGCTGCGACTTCAGGTTGGTTTCTTTTTTCTTTGGAGAAAAAGCAAATGTATTTATAGTGCCCAAGCCCAATGCTGTGGTCCCTAGGCCGAGTTTTGCGATAAACTTGCGACGTCCTTTCCTATCCTTACTTTCCATATTTTTTCAATTTAACCGCTTACTTTGTTTGAACGGGCAGCGGCACATCGTTCAAGCCAATCGTTCGAAAAAGAATCAATCTCTCCAAATCTTTTTACGCTAAACTCTGAATAATCAAATGGATTTATCCTTCCCGCTGCCAATTCAGCCATACCTAGCCCTACTCCACCTGCAACCGAAATGCCGGCACCACAACAACCGGAGGCAATCAAAAGACCTTTAACACCCGGTATTTCTCCCAGTACAAGTTGCGAATCGGGGGTATACCCTGAAAATCCTGCCACATAGTATTTTATTCCTATATCGTAGAATCCCGGAAAAAAGCGCGCCAATTTTTCTCCGTTTTCAATCAAATCATTCATGCCGTCGTCGTCACTGAAAACAAAATCAGAAATATCACGTGGCACCTTTTTGGGCGATTCCACTACAGAATTACTTTCCCTTATACCAAAAAGGAGGCTTCCTCCTTCCGGTCTGGCATACGCCTGTGCATCGGGCAGCAATACCATTGGTGAATCAACAGGAAATAACTCGGAGCGTTCGGTAATCCAGTATTGACTTCTTACCGGAGCCATGGGAAGTCCGACACCTGCTTCATTAGCCAAAATAGGTGCCCAAACACCTGCTGCATCGATGACACATTCAGTATGAATATTTCCTTCGGAAGTCTTGACCCCGACAATTTTGTCACCCTCCCCTAACAATCCAAGGGCCTCAACACCCAACCGAATTTCAGCGCCCTGTCTTTTGGCACAACGTGCAAAAAAAGTACCCAGCATATAAGGATCGCAATAGGCTTCATTAGGAACAAATCCGATTTTCAAAGCCTCATCCGTTTTGAGCCAAGGAACTTTTTTACGTGCCTCTTCGGGCGAAATGTAGTAAGCTTCTTGGTTGTATTCCTTTGCGATTTGCATCAACTCTTCAAGCGCTTTCACCTTAGCATCACTTGCAGCTACATGCAGCATTCCGGAATTTTTGAAATCGAGAGTTTCCCCTAACTCGCGTTCCATTTCCTTCGCCACCTTAAAGGTCTCTATGGTCAGGGGAATGTAAGAACGTTTAGAACGTACCATCGTCATCAATGCTGCAGCCCTACTTGTCGCAGCATTATTAAGCTCATTGCGCTCTAATAAAATAACTTTTTTATCAGGATTATTACGGGAGAAATAGTAGGCGATGGCGCAGCCAAAAATACCCCCACCTACAATTACAAGATCGGCTTTTGGAATGGTCGTGTTATTTTTATTCAAAATAGTTGGTCGTTGCTTCGTTTCCCTTGAAGTTCAGGAATCGAAATTAGGTTACAATATGTTCATCAACACTCTTATGATTCCACTTCAGCGCAGCCAACCCACCTGCGACAAAAGACATAATGACAAAGAAATTAAAAAGGTTGTCCCAGCCGAAACGTACATTGATCGCCATAACGACAAATCCGGAAATCATTTGCCCAATCGAGCCAACACCATTGATGATGCCTGCGGCCATGGCGGCGCCTTTTTTTCCACCAACATCCATAGATCCAGCGGTACAAATCAGGGAATCGGGGCCATAAGTAAATATACCGATCATCGCTATACTGAGTATGGTTGCCCATTTTCCCAAAGGAGCTAAATGCGGATGTGCCAAACAGGCCAGGCCGAGGGCAAAAAGCATGATGGAAACCGTACTGAACCGCCTTGATTGAAAAAGTTTGTCAGAACTATATCCCGCAATAATTACCCCAAAAAAGCCGATCAGTTCATAGACCGACGAAATATACCCGGCATCGCTAACCTCATAATTCAATCCTTTTTCAAGATATATAGGCAACCAAAAGAGAAAAGCATAGCGGGTCATTTTTAGGATGAAGTAACAGCTGGAATAAATCCAAAGAGATCTATTTTTAATAAGGAGGGCCAAAATTTTCAACTTTTCTCCTTTAGATTCCCCCTCGAATTTGTATTTATCTTCAACAATTACGGGCACATTTACATCTTCAGGATTGTTCCTAGTAAAAAGAAGGTAAAGCAGTGCAATCACGAAAAGAACTATCGAAGGAAAAATAAAGCCTCTTTTCCATCCCAATTCAGAAAGAAAATCCATATCAAAAGCTACATAAGTCGCAAAAACGGTAGCTAAAAATCCGCCGGTAACATAGCAGGTCGACCACCACGACATAACGATACCGCGTTCATTTATTCGAAACCAGGGAGTCATGTTCTTTATAAGTCCGCTCCATCCCGTCGATTGCCCATAACCATTGGCCGCTATCAAGAAAATAATAATTCCAATGGAAAATGAGAATCCCAAAAACAAGTTTGCGATTGCGCCCAAGAAGAGTCCTATCGAAACCACTTTACGCGGACCGAAAGTATCTGACAAATAACCATTCAAAAATTGACCTATCGTATAAACAAGACTGTAAATAAAAATAATCGTGGCATAGTCCGAATTATCGAGGCCGAGATCCGCCTCCATGGAGCTCCATGTGACAGAAAGGTTCTTCCTTCCAAAATAAAACCCTGCATATGCAAGCCATGTTAAAATAAAGATTCTTTTTCTCCAAGAACGTTGGTCTGCTGTCAATGCCATATACGGGTTGGGTTGGTTTTACGTATTCAAATATATTCGATAATGGTCTATATAAAATTTATCTGCTTTAAATAAGCTTCCAGTATTTTCAGAAAACCTTGTATGTCGGTATAATCTATTTGCCCAATGTTCGAAATACGAAAAGTGTCGTAGTTATTTACCTTTCCCGGATATATCGTATAACCTCTATCGAAAAAGAAGTCATGCATTTCTTCAAAATTGTATTTCGGACTATTGGGTTCGATGATAGAAGTGATGATCTTCGAATGGTATTTCTTGTCAATTAAATAATCCAATCCTAATTTCTCCAATCCCTCAAGCAATGTTTCCCAAGATCGACTATATCTTTCATACCTTTGTTCTATGGTTTCCTCCTGGGTTTCCAATATCGCCTGTTTCAAGGCATAAAAAGTTTGTACAGGAGGCGTAAACCTTGTCTGGTGGGTCTTTTCAAAATAGGCATATTGAGCATATAGATTCAGGTATAGGCTTTTTGGTGGTATGGATGCCGTTGTTTCAAGCACTTTCTTATTGCAAATAGCAAAACCAATACCTGCCATGCCCTGTATATTCTTATTCGAACTGGCCGCCAAGTAATCGATATTCATGGCTTTCATATCAACAGGAATCGCTGCAAAACCACTCATTGAATCCACAATAAAACTAATCCCGTATTTCTCACAAAGTTTTCCTACGGCCGTAATATCGTTTAAAAGACCCGTTGTGGTCTCGTGATGGATCATGGCCAAATGGGTCAATCCGTTTTCCTTTTCGATAACAACCTCTAAAGCCTTTAAATCAATGGGAACGATCGAAGACGATTCAAAAGCGACCGTATCAATATTATAAATACTCGTTATTTGGCGCATTCTTTTTCCGTAGGCACCATTGTCAATGATGAGTATTTTGCCGTTTTCAGGAACTACCGAATTTAATATAGCCTCAACGGTCGCGGTTCCCGACCCTCCGAAAAGGACGGTAGCATAATCTTTAGGGTCACCGACAAATTTTGTAATTTCTGTTGCACAAAATTCCATCAAATCCCCAAATTCTTTTTCCCGCGGGCAAATATCGGGAACAGCTTGCGCCAATTTAACCGAGTCGGTTGTCGTAGCCGGACCCGGATTCAATAATACATTTCTTTTAATTTTCATGCTGAGTTTTTGGTTAAGCGATATCCCAAGGCAGGGAATACGTTTTTACGTAGGTGTATCCTTTCATCGTCTCGATCACGCCTTCTTTGTAACCAAGTCCGGAATCTTTCACACCTCCAAAGGGCGTCCATTCCAATCGGTAACTGGGTGCTTCGTTGACATTAACGGTTCCCGTATCCAACTCGGTAATAACCCTTTGAATGGATGGCCAATGGTTACTCACCACCCCACCCGACAGGCCGTAAGGCGTATCATTGGCTATTTCAATAGCTTCGTCCAATGTTTTGAACCTTATTATCGGCGCTACGGGACCAAACGTTTCTTTAGCAACAACTTCATGGGCATTTTGCACATGATCCAAGACAGTCGGTGCATACAAAGCTCCATCTCGCTTATGACCTGCAAGACAGACAGCGCCATTATCGATGGCATCTTGTACCCGTGCTTCCATTTCTTTGGCAGATGCTTCGGTAATTACCGTACCCATATCGTTATTCTCATCATAGGGGTCTCCATACTTTAAAGCCTTGACGCGATTTGCCAATCGTTCTGCATAGGTTTCGGCAATGCTTTCATGTACCAGTATTCTGCGAACGGCTGTACACCGTTGTGCAGAATTTTTAAAAGTTCCCGACATGGTCACCTCAACTGCTTCATCAATATCTGCATCTTCCAAAACAAGCAGTGCTGAACTTCCACCAAGCTCTAGAACCAACTTTTTATATCCCGCCCTGGAAGCAATTATTTTACCTACCCTGCTTCCCCCTGTAAAAGAAACCATCGTAATGTCAGGATGCACAGTCATCATTTCGGCCGTTGCCTCAACATCGGCGCCGTTTATCACATTTAACATATTCGGCGGCAGCCCACAATCTAATGCCAATTGCGCAAAATAATACGCTGACAAAGGTGTTCTTTCCGAAGGTTTTAACACCACCGTATTATTTGTGGCTATCGCCGGGGCAATTTTATGCACCACCTGATTCATAGGGTGGTTAAACGGGGTGATGGCACTAATCAGCCCTAAGGGTACCCTTGTGGTATATATTCTTCTTGGTTTACCATTTTTCGAAACATCACAGGGAAAAACCTGCGAGTCATCATCTAGCGCTTTCATGGCAGAAAATCGCAACACATCGGAAACTCTACTCGCCTCATAGCGGGTATCTTTATAGCACAGTCCGGTTTCGTCGGTAATCATTTTACTTACCTCTTCGACCCGTTCTTCAAGGGCATTCGCTATTTTATTCAAGATGTCATAGCGTTCGTAACGGGTAAGTGTAATTTTCGTATTCCTAGTGTCTTTCAACACTTTGTCGAGGTCCTTTAGATTTATCGATGAAACACGCCCAACCTTTTTCTTGGTATAGGGATTGAAAACATCTATCCATTCGTCACCTTTTACCTGCTTTCCGTTGATTATACTTCCAAATTCTATCATGGTTAAATATTAAGTTGGTAAATTAAAATCCGTTGCTCAAGTAATGGAACAAATCAAAATTTCGGCTTTTTCCCGAGCTTAGTTTCTCTTGGTATTCCGCATTCAGCTTTTTATTGAAAATCATGGGTACGTCTTGTGAATGTTCGCTACCATGTGAACGAAGACCTTCTTTAACTTTTTCTAGGTCATGCCAATCAGGGGTTCTACCGATGGTGGTAGCAGCATCTGACAAAACCACCAAATCGCCTATACGGTCACCGGGAAGTTCATACCGCTCTACAGCTTCGGCATTTGTCAATACCGTTTCGATACCATCAAGACCTAACAGGTAATCTTTTGCGGCATTTAATTGTGACTTATCTTCTAAATATAGCGTGCCATACCCCCCAAGTGCTCCGTGATGAACAACATAGGGGTCAGTAATTGGCAATATTACCCTTGCTTTAATTTGTTGTTCGTTCAACAGTTGTTCGATGAACTGTACTTTTGGGGAACCATCGGCATTTGTTTTTGCCTGCATGCCATGATCCGCGGTTACACCTATAATAGCACCCTGCTTATCCAATTCACCCAACCAATAGTCAATTTTTGACAAAAAGTCGTTTGCGTCGGCACTGCCAGGTGCATATTTGTGCTGTACAAAATCGGTAGTGGTCAGGTACATCACATCGAAGTGTTCCTTTTTCAATAATTTGGCACCAGCCTCAATACAGTAGACAGATATATAGGGATCATAAATCCCAGGTCTTTCTTTTCCCATCAAACCTTGCTCTACGTTATCGATACCATTTTCTTCTTTGGTCGCCTGATTGGCAAATTCAGCAGAAAAACAGATACCATCAAGGTTATGCGCCAACATTTTACGCAATTTATCTTTGGCAGTTACGACGGCCACTTTACGTCCGCTTTGACTGAATTCAGATAATATAGTCGGTACTTTCAGGTATTTAGGGTCATTCATCATGACTTCTTCCTGAAGTTCGGTATCCCAGTAAAAATTACCACAAATTCCATTGACCTTGGGAGGAACACCGGTAACAATCGCCATGTTGTTCGGATTGGTAAAGGAAGGAATGACACTTTTGACCATTCCCATGGAACCTTCTTTAATAAAGCGTTGCAAGTTGGGCATTACGTCTTTTGCTCCCTCATAATATGGATAGGAAGTACCATCCATACAAATGCCGATTATAGTTTTCTTCTGGACCGGATAATCTCTGTTATTGATTTTCATTTGTTATGTAGTCTGTTATCGTTTAATTTTGCACTAAAATACAATAATTTTACTATTAGTAAAATTACTATCGTACTTATCCATTATTTTTTTTACTAGTTTCTACTATTGACAAACTTTTATCCACTATTCGAAGTGCTTTCTCTAAATCCTCTCTAGAAATTGTCAGCGCCGGTGAGAGCTGTAACACATTACCTGCCGACACCTTGAAACTAAGCCCTTGATCTAGACAAGCATACATTACCTTCTCGGCCGCATCAATTGCCTTTACCTTAGTTTTTCTACTCTCCACCAACTCGACGCCCCAAAGCAATCCTATACCTCGAACATCTCCAATAATTTCATATTTGTCACTAAGTTTTTCGAGTTCACTACGCATAAAGACCTCATCATCGGCAACCTTTTCCATGAGGTGTTCTTCCTCCAAAATTTCCAAAGCGGTCAAACCAGCTACGGAACCCAACGGACTTTTCTCATGGGTGTAGTGGCCCAATGAAATATCGCCGAATTTATTATAGTCGTCACGAGTTATTATGGCAGCTTGGGGAAATATACCGCCACCTAGACCTTTTCCCAAACAGAGAATATCAGGTTCAACATCGTAATGTTCAAAAGCGAACATTTTCCCTGTACGCCCTAAAGCAATTGGAATTTCATCAAGAATTAATAAGACCCCATGCTTATCACAAAGTTGGCGGGCCGTTTTCCAAAAGTTGGCCGATGGTATCTGCACATCGGTGTTACGAATTGTCTCGGCGATAAAAGCACCAATATCATTTTCTTTGGAAAGCACATACTCCAAATACTCTAAACTTTTAGATTCATCACCCTCAAAAATTCCCCGATATGCTACCGGCGGAGGAATGCGCACCACTCCCGGCATAAGCGGGCCTATTCGATCTCTAAAAACCGATTCACCACCTACACTGATGGCATCTAAAGAGGCGCCATGAAAAGAATCCCAAAAAGAAACCACTTTGTGTTTTCCGGTGATAGCCCTAGCCAATTTCAATGCAATACCGACAGCCGAGCTACCATTGGGAGTCAGTAATATTCTATTTAAGTTAGAAGGTGCCAAAGAAGCCAATTTTTCAGCAAAGGCAATGGCTGGCTCATTGGTGTATCGTCTAGTGGAAAAAGAAAGCGTCTGTAATTGTTCGGTAATTCTCTCGATGAGTTTTGGGTGTGAAAACCCTATTTGGTGTACATTATTCCCATGAAAATCTAGGTACTTCTTTCCCGAAAGGTTTTCGATAGAAGAGCCTTCGCATTGTTTTAAAACGTCTAAACAAGGCGTTGACATGGATTGGTGCAAAAAATAACGTGCATCCTTTTCCAGCAATTTTCTTGTTTTTTCATCAATCTTGGCGTCCCATTTTTTCCGCTCAGGAGTTGAATTGATATCCCCTTCCGTTCTTTTATTGTTATCCATTTTTCAGATTAAAAAAGCCTTATTTTTATTATTTGATATGCCTTATTTTTTTTCAACTATTGGATAGGAGTCATCAATTTCGAAACCTTCAAAGGCCATTATCAATGGCCGGCCAATCCACGCCCAGGGTCTTTTCAGCCCCAAGGCAAATGCAACAGTTGCTGCATTGTCATATTGATAGACCGCATTCGGAATTTTATAATTTTTCTTTATTCCTTTTCCCCAAAGAATAAAAGGAATTTCAATTTCACCCAGCGTTTCGCCCCCATGTCCCTTTTCAAAACCTCCATGGTCCGCACTAAGAATGACCAATGTATTTTTTGACATTCCTGCTTTTTTAATAGCATTCATTATTTCTCCTAATAGTTCATCAGCAACCTCAACCGATTTATAATATTCCCCTGAACCATGACCGAACTCATGACCTGCATGATCGATATGATCTAAATGAACAAAGGTAAAAGTGGGTTTTTTATCTTCAATATAAGCACTTGCTGTTTTCGCCGTTTCTTCCGCCGTTTTCGGATTTATATCATAATCAACGGCAGATTTCTCGAACAGACGACCGAAGTCACCCCAATCATAAATGACCCCTATCTCGGCATCTGGCAGTTGTTTATTCACTACATTAAATATCGTAGGAAATATGGCCTCATCATCTTCGACCACAGGAGGCAACACATGATCTTTAACTTTCCAACCATTGGATGTGATACCGTGCTGCTCAGGGCCTGCCCCCATAATCATAGTGGCCCAATTGGTACTCGAACTTGTAGGTAATACGCCCCGCGCATGCATGCTTGAGGCGCCCTCTTTAATAAGTTGATCGAAATTGGGGGTCTTGGCATTCTTTAGACCATCAGGACTAAGTCCGTCAAATCCGATGACCACTACATGTTTGACGCGTCTTTTCAACATATCGGTTTGCGCACTACTAATGGAATACACAAAGATTACAGACAAAACCAACACTATTTTTTTTATTTTCTTCATAGTTTGCAATTTATTAAAACACATATAAATATGGGGTTAAGAATTTATTTTGATTATTCTTTATTTCTACTTTTCATTTCTATAAACTATCTAATAATCACACTTCTTGATTGCCGTCATTAGAATCGGAATTCAATTAGATACCTCAATAAAATTACAATTGTTAAATGATTCACTAACAATTACCCTGAGTAACAATCCCATTTTTCTATTATTCCAAGCATCAATCAATGTCTAATTTGAACAATCTGTACTTAGCCATGACTTTCCTTCAATATTCCAATCTCGTTGGAGCGGTATACAGAGATGGTTTAAAGCTGTTTTTACAACATCGACCGTACGTGGGGTATTTTCATAATTGGAGACCACATTGATTTTATCAACAGTCGCATCTTCCCAAGCGCCACCCGCAAGCACCCCCTCAGCCCCAAAAGAACTTGAATCTTCTATAATCTCGCCTATCCCTTCCGTCAGTTTCCAATATCCAACTAAATTTTCCATTTTTGAATGGGTGACATCCAATACTTTACATTTCCAATTTTCAATATCAACTCCACTCAACAAAGTGTTAAAAACCCGTACTTCGGCAAGGTAACCACTATATCTAAAGGCATTATTGCCATCGGCACCAATAGTAAAGGGGAGGCTATTATCTATATTTCCTATCACGGACATGGAAGCACTATTTTTTAAAACGCCATCAACATATACCGATAAATTACCGTCTCTATTAAAAGTTGCGCTAAGGGTGTGCCATTCGTTATCGGTAATAATTCCCGCCTCGACATCAACTCTATGGCTTCCATCACCGACATTGACTTTGAAATTTTTAGTGCTGGGTTTAAATGAAAAAACATACCCAGGCAATAGTCCGCTTTCCCAATTCTTTTTGGCAACGATACTTACATCATTAGGTAATTTTGTTCTAACGCGGCACTCTATTGAGAAATCTTGATTCTCACCAAAGTTGTATCCTGAATTATTCGATATTTCCACACTTGTATCCAAATCAAAATGGAGTTCCGTAGTACTCGCCAAACAGTTATCTACCGGTGGCAGGGTTATTTCTGTAGTTGTTTTGGCAATCTTTCTATTTGGAATCCCGTCTCCACTGACAATCATAAATATGGTTCGCTCTTCTTCCGAGTTTCCACCATGGCTAGTGCCAAAGCCACCATGGTCGGTACTTACAATTATCGCCCATTCTTCATCAATATAATTATCCCGTTTTTTTAAGACAGATACGATTTCTCCCAAAGCGCTGTCAACTGTTTCGATAGCATTTAAATACGTGGGATTATTGGTGCTAAAACCCGAGCTATGGCCTGCGTGATCTACATCGTCAAAATGAACGAACAGGGCGCTCAAGTCGTCTATCCCAACTTCGGCAATGGCCTTGTTTTTCACATCGGTACTTGTATCTTGGGTATTCCTCATTATGTCGACATTGCCTTCCGCAATATGTTCATTAATAGGATGCCATTGAGATACCGACACCGTACGACCACTTGGATACGCTTCTTTGATTCTTTTAAAAAAATGTGGGTATTTGCTGAAATTATTGCCGGTGAACGAATTATCAACAACCTTGTGTTTGTCTTCCCACACACCGGTCAACATTGCCGACCATCCGGGGCCACTAGAGGTAATCCCCGAATTTCTTGCATCCAAGGAATAAGTTCCATTAGCCATCAACGCATCAAGGTTCGGGGTGTTCGCCTTAGTAAGCGCGTCTGGTCTACAGCCATCAATACCAATTATCAATACTTTTTTCACAATAGCTTCTTCGGTTGGATTTTGTTCCGAATCTGTCGAGGCATCTTTTTTTGAACACGACATTATACTCGATAATGCCATCATTATTATCAAGACGTTGTTTTTATTCATTCAGTTACCAATTATAGAACCATCTTAAAATACTTGTGCTTTACCACTGAATACAAGGAGTGGCCAATAGACAAGAAAAATAAAGGAGAGCAGTTAAGACTCCCCTTCATTTAAAAAACTAAACTAACTCAACTCTATTTTCAACTAATTAGGTTTTGCTCTTAATTAAACAATAAGGCGACTTCTTCGACCGTAAGTGCATAATCGTAAATCACTGCACCAGCAATTTTACCCTCGAAAAATTGGCCATAATTACTTGTACCATCTTGAGCTAATCGCAACGGATTACCACTCTCCGTATTCCCGACCGCGGCCATACTAGTACTGGCTACTTCTTTACCATCTTGGTACATGGTCATATTGGCATCCCTATCAAATACCACTGTCAACAAATGCCATTGGCCATCATTAAAGCCACCATTGAAATCGGTATCTGCCTTATTTCCTTCTCCATCCGAGGTTGCTACACGCCAATTACTACCCCTAAATGCTATAGTCAAGCCATCGTTACTGGAACTGCCCCAATCTTGATCGCCCAACATTACAGGATCACTGTCGGAGGAAGTGGTATTTACCCAAAAGGAGATAGAATAATCACTGTCATGTCTAAATGCCAATTCTGAGTCATCAATAGTAGCATATTGATCTGCCCCGTTAAATGTATAGCCGAACATATCATTTTCACTACCCATGGCAGCTCCGCTGTTGGATACCGACAAATTCTTGACGATTCCGTCCTGGGTTTTTAATTGTACTCCGGTCAATGGCGAAGAAATACCAGCCACCTGTGGAGCAGTCAAAACATAATCAAAGATGGAGATTTCCCCAATGCTTCCTTCAAAAAATTGACCATAGGCACCGGTACCATCCTGTCCCACACGAAGTGGGTTTCCACTGTTTGAACTTCCAATACCTGCCATACTTGCGGTGGCAACCGAAGCACCATCTTGATACAACGTCATGTTACCATCTCGATCAAAAGTGGTGACTATGTAGTGCCAATCACCATCATTAAAGCTGCCATCATAATCAGTATCTGCTTTCGTAACACCGTCTGAGGTTGCTACTCGCCAGTTATCACCACGGAAGGCTATGGTCAGTCCCGGGTTGGAAGAACTGCCCCAGTCTTGATTTCCGATCATCACAGGATCACTTTCCGTTGATGTCGTATTTACCCAAAACCCAATGGAATAATCACTTTCATGCCTAAAACTCAATTCAGGAACCTCTAAAATCTCTACCTGGTTATCGCTACCATTAAACTCTACTATAGATCCATATGCCGCATCTTTTACTCTAGAAGTTACTTTTTCGTCAATTGCCAAAGGAATCGTTTCGCCAGTACTCTTCTTTAAATAAACAAAAGTATCAATCACTGCATTCGGATCAAAAAACTTGTCTTTCTTAATTTCAAAGCTGGCGGCCCCAATTGAACCATCGACATATAGAATTTCAAACTTAAGGGTAGTTTTATCTCCTATTTCCAAGAGACCAAGTGCGTCTAAACTGGATACAAAACTCTTAGATTTAAATTGATCCCCAAAAGTTGGAAAATCTGTCAGAGTCTCGAGAACGGACAAATCCGTTCCAGAGAGGACCTTAATTTCTGAAGGCAACTTAGAGGTTACTACCGCCAAATCTACTGTTTGGCCCTCTGCATATGATTCTTTTTCTCTGGGATCATAGGTCAATTCAGCCAATTCTTCAGGGGTATAATCTTCTCCGGTAAGCGGGTTGGTATGATAAAGATAAAACTCGAAATTTTCCAGATATCTTTCATCGTTCCACCCTTCGCCTTTGTCAGAACAGCCAAAGGGAATAAACAAAACGGTAAAAAGAAATAGCGGTGCTATCCTTTTAATTTTTCTTAGTATATATATTCTATTCATCATAAGTGTTTTAAGGTTGGTTAATCTTGTAGTATCCATATTACTTGATCCCTATCATCTACTTCAGAACCGAACTGAGCAACCAAAGCCGCCCTATAGTTATTTTTGTTGTTCAAATCTTCAGATTCCGGATACGTCCATCGAACAGGGTATCTGTCGATACTATTGTGTTCTTGAGTAAACAAATATGAGGGTACACCGGTTCTGCGTGTTGTAAAAAACGATTCATGATCCGAGTTTTCTGCAAACGCCAGGTACTTCTGTTCCAAAATTCTGGTCAAACCCGCATCACCCGCCAAATAGGGCTGCTTATTAGTTAAATAATCGTTTATTTCAGCAGGATCAACTCCGTAAAATTCCATTGAAGCCGTTACACCATTATCATAATGGGTACTAGCATCAACAGATACCCAACCACGGTGGGCCGCTTCGGCAATGTGCAGTTCCTGTTCCCAATAGCTCATAAGAACACCCGGTTGCCCCACGTAGTTCCAAAACCTTTCATCATTTGGAAATGAATAATCGCCATCTAATTTCTTAGAGGAGTTTTCCGTTGCCGACCCCGAAATATCAGCTCCCGCATACGAGTTATAATCTGCCCTTACCGCGACTTCGTTTCCAGGATTGGCCTCAAGGGCATCTTTTGTGGGGTCTGCCACTTTCATTAACCTTGGATCTTCATTGTTTATGAGGATATCTAAATAGGTGCTAGTAAGTACCACGGCCTCTTTTCGAACCGCTTCATCAGGATTATACGTTTGCCTGAAACCATCTTCATTGCTATATTCCAATTGCGCGTTATCGCTCAAGCCTGACAAGAGCGGATAATTGCCAGGGTTGTTAATAATCGCGGCAAAACGTTCTTTAACATTCAATCCTGCTTCATTTTCTTTTTTACTCAGAGAAATCAGCACTCGAAGGGCATAGGCGTTGATAAATTTTTGCCATTGTTTTAGGTCCCCACCATAGTAGGGGTCTCCATCGATGGTAACTCCCGGATTCTCTAAAATATAAGCGCCCAGCTCTTGATTGGCCTCATTCAACCAATCTAGGCATTGTATATAAATGGATTTCTGGGAATCATATTTAGGCTGTGGAATATCAATGCCCTGACCTGCTTCCGATAGCGGAATATCCCCCATTCGCCTACTCATTTCAACAAAAATCCTAGCTTTTAAGAATTTTCCAAGAATGATATAGGCAGGTGCACCGGCAGCTTCGGCCTCTTCCTCCATTTGAATTATGTTTCTTAATGTAGAATAATCAAACGAGCCATCATACCCATCATTGAAATTTGGGGAAAACACATTGTCCGTAGCAATCCACATGTGGTATTGCATTTTCTCATAGGTTCCACTGAAGGAGGTGGTCGGCCCTGGAACGATTTGGGTAAAAATTAAACTGGGAGGTACCGAATTGGGTTCATTGGGGTTATCCCTTAAATCCTCATAATCTAAACAACTGTTTAAGGTCGCGAAGAGCATCATCACCATAGTGGACTTGAAAATTATATTTTTTATCATGATTAACAGTATTAAAATGAAACATTTAGATTAAAACCAACCGATCTTTGAGAAGGTAGTTGCAACCCCGTATCTCCTTGATTTAAAGTATAGGTGTCTAGATCCCCGTAATAGTGATCTTTTGTCCAATACAATAAGTTTCTACCGATTATCGAAAACGAGGCAGAATCAAAGAAGGTTTTATCTAATATTTTGGAAGTAAAATTATACGTTAACGCTACCTCTCTAAGTTTAATAAAGGTTTTGTCTTTAATAACACTGGGCCAATCTGCCTTATATCGGCTTGCCCAAGACTGGTAATCTACCATGTAGGTACTCGGTTCGAACACCCGAGTATCTGTAAGAATATTTCCATCTGGGTCGTATGTTGCATCACCGGATATAATGGTCACCCCTTCTATTTGCATTGTTTTGGCATCACCTCCATTGATATAGGCAATATTCGACAATTCTCTTTCTGGATGAATAGCATCAGGATGACCTCCTGCCCTCCAAAGATCGCGTTCATAGGCATCTTGGGTTATTCCACCAAATCTACCATCAAACAAGAAACTAAGAGTTAGGTCTTTATACGATAAAGAGTTATTAATGCTTGCAATAAAATCAGGTTGCGTATTTCCTGTATTCACTTTAAAATCCGTCCTTTTAGGCAATCCATTTTCATAAATAATCAGCTCACCATCTGGGGATTCCTCCCACACATAATACCAATAATCACCAATGGGCGTACCCACCTTTGTTCTAAAATTAGCATCGGATTCGCCCTCCCATTCTGGCACGGTGCCATCTGGTAATGCTGGCAAGGATGTTAAGTAGTTCTTAGATTTATCAAAATTAATAATGGCGTTCCAATTGAAATTTTTTGTTCGTATCGGTGAGGCGGTTATCGAGAAGTCTAGTCCTTTTCGTTCCGTGGTTCTTCCGTTCAACAAAATTCCACTATAGGCCGAAGCGTCGGAAAATGGTTGTGTAAAGATTTGCGGGCCATTTTGGTTTCTATAATATGAAAAGTCGATACCCAATCTACTTTTGAAAAATTTCATTTCAAATCCATATTCATAAGAATTGGTAAATGAGGGTTGTAAATCGGGATTCTCTAAAGTACTGGGATAATTTGCGGTCGGCAAATTTCTATATCTATCTGTGGAATACGAATTTGTAGCCTCATATATACCTAAATCACCACCTACCTGAGCATATGCCGTTCTTAATTTTAAATAATTGATAAAATCTGGAAATTTAATCATATCGCTCAGTACGATACTCGAATAAATGGACGGATAGAAGAATGTATCGTTTGCCTCCGGAAGCGTCGATGACCTATCTACCCTGCCCGTCATTCCAAAAAATATTTGATTTTTATAAGAGAAGTCTAAAACGGCATAGGCACTGTAGACCCCTTGTGACACCTTTGAACTGGTAGGCGTTACTTGATCTACTGAATTCTCAAGCGTAAAAATCTCAGGTACAATTAACTGAGTTGTACTTGCGCTTTCTCTCTGCATGTTGTAATAGCGCTGATTACCTCCGAGAGTGGCTTCTACAGAAACATCATCATTATAGAATCGGTCGCTATATGTTATTAAAAAATCGGTATTGTTCTCAAAATGACGCGAAGCATTGTACCTAAACCGCCCTCCCCTGTCAGGAATGTCATAATTGTAAATATCCATGGAAATTTCTTCGTTATCGGTCAGGGAATAGGTGCTGAGCGAGCTTCTTACAAAGGCATTAACTTTATCGGAAAGCTTAAAATTCACCTTTGCGTACGTAAGTATATCATGTTTGGTCCATGGCTTTTTCCAATTATAGGCCAAGGCATAAGGGTTATTGTACCGCCAATTTTCAACAAAATCTTGTTTTATACCTTCCTTGCCCGGAACCCAGACATGCTCCAAATTTCGCACATCAAAATTAGCCCCTCCCCAAATACTCAACAAATAAACAGGCGAAGTAGGGCCATAGCTCCCCCTTATTCTATTATCGGAATATTGATAGTTGTACTGTAATGAAGCATCAACGGTAATCGCATCGGAAACATTCAAGTTCCCGGAGAGCCTAATGGTATTAATATCAAGCTTTTGCCCCGGAATCGAGCCTTTCGCATGTTTGTAGGTATTCGAAACAATAAAACTGCCCTTTTCAGAACTCGAGCGTACGGTAAAATTATTAGAAGTAACTAGACCGGTCTCTACAAAATTCCCGAGGTTATCGGGGCCTCTTGAAATCCAAGGTGTTGGAATACGTTCACCCGTATCTGGGTCGATGGGTGAGTCAGATTGTTTGATTAGCCTACCATCAAACTTAGGCCCCCATATTGAATAATCAAAATCATTTACTCCTCCCCCACCGGCAGCACCAGTACCAAACTCGTATCGCCCGGTATTTCCCGGACCATATTGGGTCTGCGATTTCGGAATTCTTAGGAAGCCTGTTTGAAAAGTTGTAGAACTATTAACAGAAACTACAGTACCATCTGTACCTTTTCCCGTTTTCATTGAGATCTGCAAGGCACCGTTCTTACCTAGAGACCCGTATAGGGCTGATGCCGCTGCCCCTTTAAGTACATTGATATTATCGATATCATCAGAACTGATATTCCAAAAATCGGTATTTGGTTGGGGCACTCCATCTACCACCAATAAGGGCTTCTCTCCCCTTAAAAATATACTTGGATCAGAGAAAAAATCTGCTCCGTTACTAATTACGGTAAGTCCGGCAACTTTACCAGACAAAGACTCCAAGGCATTAGGGGTAATTGCTTTCTGAATTGAAGCTCCTTTGACTTCTTGGGTAGCGTAACCGATGCGTTTTTTACTTTTCTTAATTCCCAGAGCGGTGACTACAACCTCTTCCAACTCGCTACTTGATGTATCTAAAGTAACTATTATCTGGGTTTGATCGGCAATCGCAATTTCTTTTGATTCATACCCTATATACGATACGACGAGAATATCGCCACTTGATGCCGTTATACTAAAGTTTCCGTCAAAATCGCTCACGACACCGTCGGTAGTACCCTTGATAACTATTGATGCGCCGGGCAACGGAAGATTCTGATCATCCATTACGGTGCCTTGAAGTATACCTTGAAAACTTATTTCCGACACTATGGCGACATCCATTTTGGCAGTTGCCCCATTACCCAGAATATTGGCCGAAAGCACCTGTGCCATTCCCGTAAATAGCAGCAGGAAGTATCTAATTTTACTTTTGTTCATTGTTGTTGGAATTTGGTTGGTTTATAAATGTTAAAAAACTTTAGAATTAAAATTTTACTTATAATATATTTTTTTGACTAAATATACCCATATATATCATATAAGTAAATTTTTTTGCAAAAAAACGATAATATTTTTATTTCAAGTTAAATTTTTTGACATCAAATGTTTATGCTTCCGTTAAGGATGATCAAGCAACATGCGACCAGAAGTTTTTAAATAAATCTAAGTAGGGTCGGTAAGTTATTGTATAGCAATAGAATAGAAACAAAAATCATCAACATGGGTAGCTACGCACATCTATAAATACCTCTGACGTTGAATAAAAAAAGCCCGATCAAACCTGTAAGGCTTGATCGGGCTACCTAAATTGTATAAAGCGTACTATTAAGTGAATTAGAGTTTATAAAACTCTTCCCATTCTTTGCGTGGCGGGGCACCTACCAATAATTGGTTCGCAAGTTCATTATTGGTGATGCGTTTCTTTTTTCTATCAAATTTCAACTTTGTATTAAGTCGTTGCGCAATGGTTCCCAAACAGAAAACTTGGCTTAAAGGGGCGGAAATTTCGAATGGGGAACGCGTTGTTTCCTCACCGCGACAGGCCAAAGCAAAATTCTCAAAGTGATTCGAGGGACTTTCAGGAACCACGGGCAACTTCGGTGCCATATCTTTTGCGGCTTCCTCAGGAATAATTGATAACGGACTACTATGTGTTCCGCCTTTAAAGGTCAAATCTTTACTGTAAATTATCTTACCCGGGTTGAGTTTGTTAGGCTTAATTTTCCCGTTGCTGGCCGCTGGAATATTAGGATCCAATTCTGATTTGCCATAGCCTTCAGGAATTTCAGGAATGTTGTTCATACCATCATACCATGATATCGTTAGTGGAGGCATTTTTTTCCGCTTTGGAAATTTAAAGTCAATGGTTGATGCCTGCGGATAAAACAAGAGGTTGTGTCCCTCAATTTTTACCGGATCGATTACCGATGGCAGACCAAGATCTAAGAACTGGTGCATCGTATCCATAATATGTGCACCCCAATCGCCCAAGGCACCCATTCCGAAATCGTACCAACAGCGCCATTGGCCATTAATAAAATCTTCGTGATAACCGTGGTGTTTGGCCGTACCCAACCAAGTATCCCAATCTAAGGTATCAGGCATGTTTTGAGCTTCTGGGAACTGTTTCATCGACGTATCCCAACCGTGCCAGCGTCGTCTACCGTTCATATGTGCCGTAACCTTGGTCACGTCTTTTATAATTCCGTTTTCAACCCAACTCTTAAACTGAAAATAATTCTCACCTGAATGGCCTTGGTTACCCATTTGGGTTATTACATTGTGTCTTTTTGCAGCATCCATTAAAAGTTCTGATTCTTCAAAGGTGCGTGACAGTGGCTTTTCTACATAAACGTTTTTACCCAATGACATGGCAAGCATAGCGATCGGGAAATGCGAAAAATCAGGAGTACCAATACATACTCCATCTAAATCTCCAGCGGTACTATCCAGCATTTTACGAAAATCTTGAAACCTGGGAACATCGGGAAATGCTTCGAGATTTTT
This sequence comes from Kriegella aquimaris, assembly GCF_900103215.1. Classification (GTDB taxonomy): domain Bacteria; phylum Bacteroidota; class Bacteroidia; order Flavobacteriales; family Flavobacteriaceae; genus Kriegella; species Kriegella aquimaris. Next base: position 145,200 of record NZ_FNGV01000011.1, on the reverse strand, counting down.
TAGCGTATGTTCGGCTCCCATATCCGTATCACAAAATACGGCAACATTAACCATGCCTGTCTTTACAAATTCATTGAATATCTGTCCGCCACGGTTTCCGATACCACAAAAACCCATATTCACCTTATCATTGGGCAGAACGGTTCCTTTCTTGACGACCTCTCCCTTACTGTTGTAGATTGGTTTTTTACCAAAAACAACATGGTTCGGCAGTATGGTAACGGCACCGAAGGCCATCGCACTTTTTTTAATAAAATTTCTTCTCTTTGTCATTTACAGATAATTTACAATGGTATTTTCTACGTGAAAACTATATGGCCTATGCCAAACTTCTTTTTGTATGAAATTCTAAAAAGGATGAAATTCCCCATTCCCAAGGGGCTATTTTATCACAATCGTTTACCCAATTAGCCAAAGTTCCCAAGTGTTCCGAGAAGATTTCAACCTTGTCGCCTACCTTATGGGTGAATCCGTTACCCGGAATATCGCGGTCTTTTGTCGGTGCGAACATGGTTCCACAAAAAAGAACCAATCCATCAGGGTATTGGTGGTTTTTGCCAATGGCCTGCGCTACCAACTTTTCAGGTGCCCTACTAATTTTACCCATTGGCGAAGAGGCTATAAGTTCAAAGCCATCGACCCCGGTGATTTTTAAATTGATAGTTTCTTTTTTAATAGTATCTAAGGTAAATGAGTCGTCAAACAATCTGATTAATGGCCCAATGGCACAAGAACCGTTCTGATCTTTTGCCTCGCCCAAGAGCAGGGCGCTTCTGCCCTCATAATCGCGTAGGTTTACATCGTTGCCAAGAGCGGCCCCAACGATTCGGCCTTCTTTCGATACGGCCAGAACTACTTCGGGCTCGGGATTGTTCCAATTAGAATCTTCCAAGACTCCGACTTCGGCACCATATCCTACGGATGACAACGGTTGGCTTTTGGTAAATATTTCGGCATCCTTACCGATACCGACCTCTAAATATTGTGACCACAACCCTTGGTTCTGTAGTTCTTTCTTTAATAACATCGCATTTTTTGAGCCGGGTGTAACGGTACTTAAGTCCTCACCAATTTTATCGATGATTACCGTTCGTAGTTCCGAAGCTTTACTAGCGTCTCCCTTTGCCTTTTCTTCAATGACCCTTTCGAGCAAACTTTCAATAAAAGTAACACCACAGGCTTTCACCGCTTGAATGTCATTGGGTGCCACAAAATATGGTAATTCACTTTTTCGTTCACTGAAAATGGAATTTTCAAGAATGTCATCTAACTTCCCTAAACTTTTCAAATGTTCCAATTTCAGCAGTTTGGAAACGACATTCGGTGTATTGATAAGTTGAGCCGTAGAAGAAAAATATTCGGACAAATCAAATACCTCGTTGTTCTTTACCAAGACGACATGGGGTCCGTAAATACCTTTATATGCCTGGGTATCCGACACAAAACATCGACCTACAAAAACACCTTTACTCCCTAAATTCGGTACCACTTTGTCCATTTCTCGCATAATTGCTTTTTTATTGATTCGAAGCGTGCCTAAAATTAACATTATTTTTCAATTGACAAATGGTTAATGAATGCTTTCGAGTTCATGATTCCTCCTTTAGAGCAAACCTTATATTCTTGCTTGCGTTACATTTATCATGAATCATGAAACTTATAAGAATGGCAGTTTCCTAAATGACAACAGTGAAAAATTATTTAAAAATGTTTGGTATAAATGACGATATAGAAAGACGCTCCGACGTTATTTCTACTTTTAAGACGAGACAGGGTTTTTAAGAAAACATTGGTATTAGCAATGAAAGAATATTTCAAAATTTAAATCATATTTCATAAAAGTCCCCCCTTTTGATATCAACTATAACTTATTACTAATATGGAAGAACAGGCCCCTTACATTTTTTTAGTAGATGACGACCAAGATGACCGAGAGCTCTTTACCGATGCGCTGAACGAATTAACGATCAAATCCGTGGTTAAGACTTTCAACAACGGAGTCGATTTAATGGCAGACCTTTTGGATAGGGAGAAAAAATTACCGGACATTATTTTTCTTGATTTGAACATGCCCCTGATGAACGGGGAAGAATGTTTGGCCGATATTAGACGTGAGCCAGAGCTTTATGCTCTTCCCATTGTTATATATTCAACATTTTTTGATAAGTTCAAAGTTACGCTCTTGCAAGAAAAAGGGGCAGACCGTTATTTACAAAAGCCCAAATCATTTAATCAATTGAAATCTTCTATTGAACGCAGTATTTTATCATTGGATAAAGCAAACAGCGAATTGCTTGACTTTGTAATCAAATAGTTCAAGTAATTCTAAGAGACTATTAATTTCAGTAGTTATGGATAACCAGGAATCTTGTCTTTTCAACCCAATCATCTGTTTATTCAGTACTAAACTTACTCTGATAAAGAATATCAAAGGAGAAAGGGAATGCGCCCCCGCATTCCCTTTCTTAAACAACTTCATATAAATCATTTCTACTAGTAGAAATGAAGCTTAACCTGCATATGAGTTACTAAATTATCGATTACCAAGAAAGCCGATTGATTCAAAACCTATAAGTTTTAACACAATTGACTTTTATATATTTTTTTATGATAAAGGGCAGCCTGAAATGTCGTTTCAATTCAATACATAGCCTAGGAGCCAATATAAAATTATAAATACAATAACGGCTCCAATACAGCCGCACTTGCCGCCACCGATTTTCTTTGCTCCCCAACCTGCCAGAAGCACTCTTAATAATTTTTTCATGCCTTTATGATTTTAGAATATTATAATTAATTATAAGATCTTGCTCTTTTGAACTAGCAATGCATCTACTCCGACATTCACCAAGTTACTTTCCAATATTTCAGGTTTTATTTGTTTGCGGCGATATCTATCGGATGTTACAAAAACACTATATGCTTTCTTGCCCGCCCTAATTTCTGCAAGTAGGTCTTCGGCTTTATCTTCCCATTGTACACCATTTTGGTCCATATCGATTCTTTAAATAAAATCAGCCATTTGTTGTGAAACCGGGATAACAAGTCATACCTCCATCGACAAAAATAGTGGTGCCGTTTATATATTCCGATTCATCCGAGGCCAACCAACTTGCTACGCTTCCAATATCTTCAGGTATGCCAATTCGTTTGTAGGGAATTAACTTTAATAAATCGTCCATTCCTTGATTCGAACTCCACACTTCTTTGTTGATGTCGGTTTTAATCGCCCCTGGTGCAATGCTATTACAGCGTATTTTTTTAGGAGCATATTCTTGACAAATACTTTCCATAAGCATTAGCAGGCCTCCTTTCGATGCCGCATAATTTGCATGGCCAGCCCAAGGAATTTCCTCATGCACAGAACTGATATGTATAATTTTCCCTAATGATTTGGAAACATCTTGACGCATACCTCTTTTAAGGAATTCCAGTATGGCTTCTTTCGCAACCAAAAACTGGCCGGTCAAATTTACATCAATGACCTTTTGCCAAGCGGCCAATGGCATCTCGTGAAGTGGATAATCTTTTTGAATACCGGCATTGGCAACACAAACATCTACAGTACCAAAATGGTCGATTGTACTTTTGAACATGGCCTTTACCTCATCCTCCTTACTAACATCGCACTGGAGGGTAATGGCATTTCCGCAGTCGGAATTCTTATTTATCCAATCGGCCACTACTTCCGCCCCTTCTTTATCTTTACGATAGTTGACGACCACATTGCCAGCTTCCATGCCCAAAGATTTGGCTATTGCCTCTCCAATGCCTGAACTGGCTCCTGTAACAATACAGGTTTGTTCTTTCAATCTTTCGTTCGGCTTTTGCATGTTTTTGAGGCTTTGCTGCTAAAATTACATAAAAAGAAAATCGGAAAGAACACGGAAAATCGTTCGAAGCAACATAAGTATGGATTGCATTAAAAAGTGCATTACACTCACCCTCAGAGAACCAAATTATTTTAGGATCAATGTTTTAGCTTATCAAGGCAAGGCTTCCCCATTACACGACTTACCTTGATGTAAGTTTAGAATTAGCTAACAGTGAATAAAATTTACTATGAAAACATTGGAAGATTTATTTGAACATCAACTTCAAGATTTATATAGCGTCGAAACTCAATTGGTCACAGCCTTGTCGACCATGGCAAGAATGGCCAGTGACTATGAACTTAGAGCAGCTTTCAAAAATCATTTGCAAGAGACCAAGGTACAAAGGAGTCGTATGGGGTCAATTTTAAAGGAGTTGCATATTGTGCCTCAACAAACGGCCTCAAAGGCCATGGAGAGACTGATCAAAGAAGCGAAAACTTTTATTAGCCAAGCGGAAGATGACGAGGTGATAGACATTGGTTTGATTGCAGAGGCGCAACGGGTCGAGCACTATGAAATCTCAGGTTATGGAACCGCTGTTCGGTATGCCAAAGAATTGGGTTACAGAAATATAGCCAAAACTTTACAAGCCACCCTAAACGAAGAATACGACGCCGATAATAATATGGGAAAATTGGCCGAAGGTCGATTAACACGAAAAGCTATTAACGAAATTTGAACTCTTTATTTGAAATCTAACCTTTTCGTCAATTCTTTAAATAATACCCCAAATTCAGTTGCATTCAACCACAGATGACTGCCATGTTTCACTCGGTCCATAATGACTATCAACCATAATTCAATCCATAAATCCATTTAACAAAAAGCATAAAAAAACCAGCCTGATATAGGCTGGTTTCTAGGGGAACCTCAAAACTGATTACGCCATAACGGCTACTCTATTTTGATTGTCTTTATACTGCTTGGGACTACAGTTATACTTCTGTTTGAATATTTTCGAGAAATAGCTTCGACTTGTAAAACCAATGCTATAAACTACCTCTGAAATATTCAGGTCTGTATTCTTAATAAGTTCTTCCGACTTTTGAATTCGCACCTCCCTAATGTAATCTGTTACGGTACGATTGTGCATTAATTTGAATCCCTCTTGCAATTTTGAAGGGGAAAGGCCTGACATACGGCTCAATTTTTTGATGCACAGTTGAGTTTCGGGGTAGTTGCTAATAAATTTCGAGAGTTCCCTTACGGCATCCATTTCTTTTAGGCTCAAAGAACCGGTTTTATTGGCTTCACTTTCCAAATCATCAGAATGCTGTTGTATTTCTAGGGCCAAAATCATGTGCACGAACCCCTCTATCAAAAGACTTCTAACGATTCCTTTTTGTGAGATGGCATTCAGTTCTTCAAACTTCTCGGCAATTTTAAGATTGTATGACCCTATATATAGTGAATTTTCAGAAACATTATCTTTGAAAAAAAGTTCTTTCATCCTATAATTATAGGAATTCTTTTTGGTGGCGGCGGTGCCAGCAGTACTGACCACGATTAACGACGTTATAAGGTTAACATCTTTCTTGAAATATAAGACATTATCTTGGTGGGGCTCGTTTGTTAGGATTCCAGTTTGGAAAGTTTCCAACTCCCGTACTTCGCTAGATTGGCCAAAACTATGACCTACCTTTCCTTTTGAGCAGTACGCGAAACATATCGGAGAGTTTTCAGGTGTTTGTGTAATCAAGACAAAATCTTCGGAAAAAACCATATCGAACTCCAGATATGACAAACCACCTTTAAAGGTTTGTCCTTTAATTTTTCCGCATCCTATTTCATTATCTAAACTTAGAATATGTTCTTTTGAATCTACATTCAACTGGCCTCCCAAATTTTGCTGAAGTTGGTTAAACATATCTTTTATTTTCGCTGTTTCTAAAACTATTGATTTCATGGTGTTGTTTTTAAAAGTTAATATTTCTAAACTACATCTACCTGTTTCGAAGCACTTGCCAAATCGCTATGACGACCGCTACTGCCAGTAAAATATGAACCAGAATTCCCAAACTAAACAGGAAGAATCCTATTGCCCAACTAATCAAGCACAATACAATTATCAAATAAAAAATTCTAGACATTGGCTTGAATCGGCTTTAAATATTTATTACTAATGTTTCGGTTGATACCCGTGGGCCATTTGTTGATGATTTATCATTCTAAAAACTTGAAATGAAGATAGACACATCAACTTCGGCACAGATTTCCTTTTATTGATTCAAATGAATCATACGCAAATACTTTCTCAATTTTAACTTTAATAGATTTTTCATTTCCACATCTCTATTTTGGTGCACTTTATCCGATTATTTTGAACGTTCAACGGAGTTATTGAGATTAATACTGTAAAGATCGATAGGATGACCCCGTTTAATCTTACACAATTTTCGCATTGTGTTATAGAATTATTGTTTTCGGGTCAAAAAGCCGTTAAAATATTCTTAATCGAACTCGTTTATTGATCAGGAAGAGAAAGAAATGCTCAAAAGATGTAGTTGGAAGATGTAAATAGTCAATACTGTACGAAGGTTAATAACTGGGTAAATAGATGATAAATGCAGAACCCCTGCCAAGCTCACCGGTCGCATAAATAAAGCCGTGATGATTCTCAGCGATTTTTTTACATATGGCCAGACCGATACCCGTTCCCGAATATTCGGTTCTTTGATGCAGTCGCTGAAAGACTTCGAATATCTTTTCGGAATTTTCAGAGGAAAAGCCAATGCCATTGTCTAGAACGGTAATCTTGTGATAATGTTTATTAGATTTTATAAAATCTTGTGGTATTTGTTCGCGATGCACCTTTTCCCAATTCAGAACAATCTTTAAATCAACTTTAGTATCTCGATACTTTAATGCATTCGAAATTAAATTCGAGAACAACTGTTCCATTTGAAAAACAACCCCCCTTACAGTGGGTAGTTTTTCATAGATAATCTTTGCCTTTGTTTCTTTTATGGTAACGGCCAAATCATCTTCAACCTTTTCAATCACCAAATTCAAATCGACCATTTCAAAATCATCGTGGGTAACGTCTATTCTCGAATACGTCAATAAATTTCGTATAAGCGATTGCATACGGTTTGCTGCGTTATTCACCTTATCTAAATAGTTACGTGACTTTTCACGAAGCCTACCTCGATCTTCATCATCTATACGAGAAAGAAATAACTGTATTTTTCGCAGCGGTTCCTGTAAATCGTGGCTGGCCACTCGATTAAAAGATTCCAATTCTGCATTGTTACGTTTCAACTCAAAATTTCTTGCTCGCAAATCCTCATCAGCCTTCACCATGTTGGTGATATCTTGTACCACTCCCACTGATACCGGTCTACCGTTTCTTTTAATAAACCGACCCTCTAGATGCAGGTGCTTTACCTCCCCGGTCTTTGATACAATTCTATAATCATGTACTTCTGACTGTCCATTTTTAGTGGTTTGACGGCCCAAAGTATCATAAATATCCAAATCATCTGGGTGAACAAATTCACGATATCGATCAAAGGTGACTTCAAAAGAACCTGGTTCACAGCCCAAAATATTATAAAAATTATCAGATATATTTGCACTGCCGTCATCAAGGTACCACATATAACTACCTATGCTCGCAACACTTTCTGCATCTTTGAATATAGAGTTCTGTACCCGCAACCTTTCGTTTACTTCTTGAATCTTTCTTTTTGATTTTTTTTCTTTAGTAATATCCCTAGAAGTTACAGTAACACTATTATCACATTTTATAGCTGTACCATGAAACCACATTTTCTCCCCATTTCTTATATAGGAGGTTTCATAATCCATTTTTTTATCTTCCATATAACACGCCACCATTTTCTCGAAAACACCCGTACTAAATACCGTGGGCGTAACTTCGGAGACCCTTTTACCCAAAATATCGATGGGGCGCTTATTAAGTACGTCACGAATCTGTTCATTTATAAACAAAAATTCAAAATCAACAATAAATCCTGAATCATCCAATATCGGTTCAAAAGACATGATGACATTTTCGGTGCTTCGTAATATACCGGCCAAAAACGATTCGGTATCTTTTAATATTTGGTTTTGATTAACCAGTTCTTGATTCAGTGACCGTAACTTTTCTTCGGCTTGCTTCTCTATAGTTACATTTCTTGCAGTTTCCATTATTCCCTTAGAAACCGGGGTTACGATTGATTTAAACCACAGCTTATTGTCATTAACAGAAAGTTCCCTATCAAAACCTACTTTTGTTTGATCTTCGAAACTTCGTACCAAATCTTCAAACTCTCCATTCAGGGACAAATGGGGAAACACCTTAGTTACCAAATCGCCCATTATTTCTTCAGGTGGCAAGCCCAAATAATCTCTATTACATTCATTGGCGAACACAATTCGAAAATCGACAATATTCTCTGACCCATCGTATACCGGCTCGTAATAATTTACAATGTTATCGGTGCTTGCCAAAAGATTTCTCAGGAAGGCGTCAGATGCGCGAAGTTGTCTTTTGTTCGCATATATTTTACTGAAAGAAAGTCCAAAAACCACCAGGGCAAAAAATGCCATGAGTAGCGAGGTCAACGGTGTCAATGACCTTCTTGAAGCATAATCTACTTTTCTTTGAATCATGACCCGATGTTCTTCCAATAACATTTGGTCTTTAATTGCACGTACTTTTTCCAATATCTCCGAAACGGACATTAGTTGTTTGCGAATATCCTCTTGGGATAATTTTTTAGGTGCGTTGTTCTCGATATCGTTCAATGCGCCGTAAAAGGTCTCTTGCAACTGGCCGATACTGTCAAGTCTCTCTTTTTGAATCTTATTGTTTTCTAAGAGCGCGTGTAAATCGTTAAATGCCGTCGTACCCGCCAACTTATAGTCTTGCCATGATGAATTTGAAATCTCCTCTCCTAAAAGAACAGTCCTGAATTTCTCCGATTCCATTCGTGCATAAAGTGAAAATAACTTTTCAATAGCATTGTCTATCTCCAATGTCAAGGCTATGCCATCGGCAGATTGTTGAAGTCTTTTAATTTGTTTATACGTAATACTGGCCGTAAATAATAATATGGCCACTGCCACGATTAGCAGAATTACATAGGTTTTTGAGGAAGAAGTGACACGCTTAAAATCCATTCCATTCTATATACGGTATAAAAAATTGTCTCTGTTCAAATTCGATGTGTGGTATTGCCAATTAATTTGCAATACCTTTTCGATGGCCTCTCGTAATTTACTAAAATCATTAGGTTTGTTTATGTATATGTTGGCTCCATTAACAAAGGTTTGTTCAATATCTTTTTCTGAAGATGATGTTGAGTAGATGGCAACCGCCATTGTATTCAACAGGGGATTATTACGAATATCCATCAGACATTGCATTCCGTTCTTTATCGGCATATTTAGATCTAAAAACACCAAATTGGGCAACAAGATATTGGGTAGGGTAAGATAGTCCATAAGTTCTTGACCATTATTAAAAGTAGAAAGCTTGGTACGCATCTCTATTTCTTCAATAGCCTCTCTAAACAGCATTCTATCATCTTCATCATCGTCGGCAAGCGCTACGTTAAGAATTTTGACGTTCGTATTCGGGGTGTTATTCATGCGGGTCGTATGCTGTTTTGTTTCCGTTTTTCAATAATCTTTTGAAAAGCTGTTGGTGTTAATCCTGTTGTTTTTTTGAATTGACCCGACAGATGCGCTACACTACTATAATTCAATCGATATGCGATTTCGGTCAGCGTAAGATCGGTATTGGTTATCAATTCTTTGGCATGGTCAACTTTCCTCAGTATTATAAAATTTTCAATCGACGTATATGTGCTTTCCGAAAACAGGTTTGAAAGGTAGGTGTACGAATAGTTTAATTTATCAGCCAGGTAGGTGGAAATCTTTTGCAGTTTGGCCATATCATCTTCCAACATATCATCAATAGCATATTTGATGCGCTGCACCAAAGCCATTTTGGGATCGTCAATGATTTCTATACCGTATTTTTTCAGAGCCGCAATCAAAGCACTGCGTTGCTCGGCAGAAAGGTGTTCGTTGATTTCCAGTTCCCCTAAACTATGTATGTTAAATGGGATACCCAATTCTTCGAATTGTTCTTTTAAAACAGCTCGACAAATAAAATCAGAATCATATTTAATACATACCCTCATCACTCAATTTTAGGCCCATTTAAGGGTACTTTTGGAAAGATAGTGACAAATATGATATAAAATCTGAAATTATTGTAACAAATTACGTGCCTTTTTGACCACTATTGAACCTCTTATTGAACAGAAATAGCTTTGAATAACCGTCATGGCCCTTGCTATTTAGCGTCAACTTGAAAATTAAAGCTTCGTAGAATGAATTGGGGGCTCAGCAATACAGCCGCTTTTAGAAACCAAATTTGGGTGCCGTGCCATTTACCGACATGAATAGATACAATCGCGAATGGAAAAACAAGACTGTGAGTGCAAAATATTTGACGTTAGACAACATGTGCCCGAATTACTGGTGTTGTAGATTCAGATTGGCACTGTCGGAAATATTTTCATCCGGAATTTCATTAAAAAACGCTGCCGCTTCCGATTGCGCATTAGGGCCATACGCCTGTAAAAAGGTTCCTTTTTCTCCTGTCTTTGTCTCTAATACATACAAGATCGACATATCTGAAGGATTGCTCATGCCCTCGTATCGGTGCTCTGCAACAATATAAACTTCCTTGGGCGAAAATTCGGCTTTGCTTTCGGAAGCAACCAACTTCTCCGATTTAAAATAGAAGTTGGCCGAAAAGCCTTTTTCCTGATATTTTTCTATTAAATTTTTCTCGTGTTTTGGGAACTTATTCTCCATAGCAATTATTTTTCTAGTTCTAATTATAGTAAAAACGGACGCTCTCATTAAAAGAGGGCGTCCTCTTTACAATTTTATCTTTGTAACATTAGGCATAAATCAATTGTTATCGGTAGCATCATCGATTTCATCTTCGATTTCTTCGACGCCTTCTTCAATTTTATCTCCGGCATCATCCATGGCGTCTTCGATTTTGTCGCCAGCATCCTTTTTATCCTCTCTACAGCTTGTAAATGTAGAAAGCGACATCGATGTCATAAGTGCAAATAGAAATATGTATACAACTCGTTTCATTTTTATTTAATTTTAAGTTATTAAAGTTTTTTTCTTCCGGTAATCAATGATATCACCAACAACACCAGAAATATGTAAAATAGTATTTTAGCGATATCTGCGGCTCCCTCAGCAATTCCTCCAAAGCCAAAAATAGCGGCGATGATGGCTAATATGATAAATGTAACTGTCCAACGTAACATAATTTTCTTTTTTAAGTGGTTTATAATTTGTTGATTATCTATTATGATATACACCAAAGTTGATGTAATTCTGTAATACAGAATGATTACATCAAATCTTATGTTAACTCATTTGAATTTTTCTTGTGAGATAGTGAAAAATAGCCGTTCTTAACCTTGATAAGGAACCTACGTTCTTTATTTAAAAATGCGTATCATACTGTAATCGACTTTATCGCTTTAATCAAAACGCATCGCCCCCCTGGTGATATAATTAATTAAAACCGACCATCGACCAATGAGTCTTACTATAGCATTACACGATTCAAGTATCAAAGAAGCTATTCTAGATTTGGCCGAAAATTTCGGGTTCGACCCTGAAGTTTCCGAGAACGAATATTGTATTCGAATACCAGAAAATTTAGGTTCTGGGTTTATAAAAGGCACACAATTCACTCATGGTATCGGAGTATTAGAATTTAATTTTTTATTGAATGACCAACTGGTAATGGAATTTCAAAAAGGATTAATCCATCCGCTGAAATTACTGTTCAACCGAGAATCTACTATTTTACACAAATTTGAAGCGTCAGAAGAAGCACAAGAAATACATCGATTGGAAAGCGCAATATTATCAAGTACCCCTCAGAACAACCATATTTTCACTTTCCCGGCCAATGAGCCCATTTGCATTTATAGCTTGGAAATCGATAGAAAACTGTTCGAAGAAAAAATCAGCGAATTTTTGACCGACATGAATGATGATCTTATGACCTTATTCAGGGATTTAAACGGTACCCAGATTTTTTACCATAAAGAGTATTACAGCCTTGACATAGCAAAATTTCTAGAAGAGTTTACCGAATGTGAGCTTTTAGATTTTATGAAAGTGGTGTATCAAGAAGGGAAAACTTACGAAATATTATCACATCAATTGCAGCAGTACCTTGATGATCTTAATGGAACAGGAAACCATAAGATTACCCGAAAGGCTACGTTGGATAAAATCGAAAATGCAGCGGAAATCATTAAGTCGGAATTAGACCAGATGGACAATATCTTGACCATTGCAAAAAGAGTGGGACTGAACCAGAACACATTACAGCAAGGCTTCAAAAGGCTTTACAAAACTTCGGTCAATGAATATATTCGGAATTTTCGAATAGAAAAAGCAAAAGAACTGCTTGAGAATACCGACATGAACATTACCCAAATAAGTTATAAAATAGGAATCAATTCTAGAAGTTATTTCTCAAAGCTTTTTAAGAAACGATATGGCGTTTCCCCAAAGGAATACCATAATCAAATACGGAAAAGTTCTGAAGAGAAATAGCAGTTGAATTTTTAGGACAGCTCCACAAATTCAGGACTTTTTTAGTACGTAAAAAACTGTCGAAAAAGTCCTTTTAACCAAGAGTAATACTAAACTTGAATATCAAATGCCAACTGATTGTTTGGAAATTGTATAGACATTAGTTTTTAAGACTTTTTCGACAGTATCTTCAGATTTGATTGAAGTGGTTTATATTAAGAAATATCTTCCAACCGTTTAATGGTATTCAAGTCACTTGCAATCTGATTTCTTTGTTGTGCAAGTAAGGTGGCCGTACTCGGTGGTAGATTGATTTCCCTGAGCACATCGTCATATTCTTCTATGGCCGATTTTTCGCCAGCGATTGCTGCTGTCAACATTGACTCATCATTATCTGAACTGAAAAATGTTTCAATATCCATCCATGTACGATGCATTGCCCCGGCCATGCTGCCACCTTCTTCGATTTCTTGTCCGAAATTTTGAATTTCGTTTCGTAAAGCTTGTCCGAAGTTGCCTCTTTCGATAGACTTTCTTTTAAAATAGGCCTTTAAATCATAGCCCTTTGCATTCTCTGCAGCTTTCTTAAAACCTTTCTCGGCATCATAGGTTTTCTCTAGTAATGCATTCAGTTTTTCGCCAACTATTTCTGTATATGTACTCATCGTATTGTAGTATTAATTAGTGGTAATTTCTTTTAGGATGTTTACCGCTTTACATCACCGACTTCCGTAAAATTACAGTCACTTCAATCACCGGCTTTATTCTAATAATAAAATTATTGCTCCATTTGATTTACACACTGTCAAAGCTCAGGTACATATGATTGCATTAATTTAAGCATAGCGCGCTCTGTCGCAGAAAAATATTCTTCGGTGTTTGTATCGTTCTCAATTGATGAAAAGTAAGTTTCAATAGACCCATCTTTATATTTAGAAACCAAAAGGGGATGTACGTAATACTTTCGGCATACATTTCTAGTGTTACCGAGTGCGGCTGCGGCAGTATCGAAACCTATTAAGATATTTTTCTGGTTTTTTTCGGGATCTGGTTCAATTCCCATATCCATCAAAGTATCAAAAAATACAACCGATGCGGCCCATGTTCTGAAATCTTTGGCGGTAAAAAACTGACCGCTCAATTCATGTAAGTATTCATTGACCATTGAACTATTGAGCTGTTTCTTGTTGCCCTCGCTATCATAATATTGAAAGAGCTCCCAACCCGGTATCTCTTCACAACGACTGACCAACCGTATCAATTTTTTATTGCGCACTGTCACACTATGTTTTTTTCCCTTTTTCCCTACGAACTCGAACTTGAGTTTGTCTTTATGAACGTTTACATGCCTCTTTCGTAACGTTGATAGACCATACGACTTATTTCGCTTGGCGTACTGCATATTGCCTATTCGAATATGGGTTTCTTCCATTAGTCTAACAACAAGGGCAATTACTTTTGTGTTGAGCCAACCTTTTTGGTCCAGATCAGCGTCGACTTGTCTTCGGATTTTGGGTAAATGCTGACCGAACTGGGCCATTTTATAAAATTTTGTTTGATTGCGGATTTTCACCCAATTGGGATGGTAGCGATACTGTTTTCTACTTTTCGCATCTCTACCTACCGCCTGCAAGTGACCGCTGGCTAAATGGGTTATCCTCACTTTTTCCCAGGCAGGGGGAATAACAAGGCTTTCAATTCGTTGGAGTTGTTTTTTATCTTTGACCGCCTTATTTTTCAGTTTATAAACAAATTCTTCTCCATTTCGCAAACGACTTATAGACAGCTTTTTGTCATCTACATAAACAAGGTCTAGTTGTGCCAAAACACCCTCAGGTGAAGTCATCAACTGCCGAAGTAGTTTCGTCTGGGCTGCTTTTAAAGTCATTTTAAATGAGAATTAGGCTGGAGCTTTGAGTGCTTCAATAGTGAATAAAACTACGCTATGCAATCAGATAAACTGCGCTTAAAAAAAACCATAGTTAACGTGTTTGGGGTCATTTCGTTTTTTGTGTATAAATCAATTAAGCTACTATTTTTCTTAAATGGAACAGACGAATCGTATTTGCCAACTTATTTTGCAAGACTTATAGGAACGCGCATGATTCAAAATAAAAAAATTGAGATTTTGAATTAAGGCAGCAATAGAAAAATATATCAACTTAAAAAAAGGATTACTATGAACACTAAAAACAGTGATAAGAAAGAAACCGAATTGGATACCGAGTTTGTAAAGGAGGAAAATCAAAAAACGAGAAACTATATTTTTCAAAAAAACACGATTACGAAGTCAGGGGCACTTATTATCGCTATTTTATTGATTTTGGTAGTCATAGGTATCGTAGTTTCAGGCGTATTTTTTGAGGCCCCAACAGAAAACCCATAAGAAAGGTCTCTTCCTATGGGTCTTCCATAATAATTATATGCGTGTTACTTTATCTAAGATTCCTCGTTCTTGTCTTGGGTAACCAAGTTTAGGTTGTTCTTTCCAAAATCCAATGTTCTGATAGGGAAAGGAATATTGATACCTTTTGCATCGAAATGGCTCTTAATCAACTTTACCGCCTTGTGACGAGCCGCATGTTCTTGTTTACTTTTTACCATGTCAATCCAAAAACGCGTCATGAAATTAATTGAGCTATCTCCAAACTCCGTAAAAAAGAATTCAACTTCTTCCCCGTCTTTTTGATTGAAATTCTCTGCAATAACTTTTACTACCAAGTCTTCAACCTCTTGTAGGTTACTTTCATAACCTACCCCACAAGTGACGGAGATTCTACTTCTATCGCTAACCGAGTAATTCACAAAAGAGCCTTCAACAAATTTCGAATTCGGGACAATTACATAGTTATTATCGGGTCGTCGGATGACAATATTGCGAAGGCTTATTTCCGAGACAAAACCGGAAGTGCCCTCCGTCTCGATATAATCATCGATATTCAACCTTGGCATGAACGAAAGTATCAATCCGCCGAAAGTATTACTCAAGGTGCCCTGCAAGGCAAGGCCCACCGCCAAACCTATGACCCCTGCACCTGCCAAAATACTGGTAAGAACCTTATCGAGCTCTAGTACTCCCAAAGCTATAAAGAAGCCGATTAAAATTACAATTAGAAAAACGACTTTGGCTATTATATTTTGAATGGAAACCTGACTAATTCTATGGAGCAGCAATCTCCGTAATAGATTACGCACACCCCTTGCAATAAAATAGAAGAGCACCATCACCAAAATTGCCATGGCGATATTTGGGAGTTTAAGAATAATGGCATCCAACCACCCATCTAACTTATCCCATAATTTGCTAACGGAGTCTTCTACAGAAAATTTGCTTTGTAATATGATGCTCATGTTATAATAATTTAGTTAGAAGGAGTGTTCCCAATACCCAAAGAATCAAGGAAAGTACGCCCCCAATTAATAAAAAGTGTTTAAACTTATAATTTCCCAGCCCGTAAATCAATGCGTTTGTTTGATAGCCTACAGGCGTAAAAAAGCTAAAATTAGCTGCGAACATAACTGCTAATATAAAAGGTTTGAAATCGAGTTTCAAACCTTGTGCCACCGCAATGGCAATTGGTGTCATTATAATTGCGGTAGCATTATTGCTGACTACACCGCTCATGACCATAGT
Source organism: Kriegella aquimaris (assembly GCF_900103215.1). GTDB lineage: Bacteria > Bacteroidota > Bacteroidia > Flavobacteriales > Flavobacteriaceae > Kriegella > Kriegella aquimaris. Next base: position 129,084 of record NZ_FNGV01000011.1, on the reverse strand, counting down.
GATAAAAAACAGGGTACCGATTATTACAATGTTCGATTGGCCTTCTAAAAACCCAAGTAACTTTGAAGACACCCACATATCGGCGCCAGTATTGTGCATGGCAATACCTAAGGGAATCATACCCGCTAGCAGAAAGAATATTTGCCAATTGACTTTCTTATAAATTACGTTCAGATCGAGGTTATTGGTTAAAAGCAACAAACAAACCCCTGTCAATGCGCTCACCATAATCGAGATTACGCCCGTTGCCGCCAAAGCAATGACCAGTACCAGAACCGCCAGTGAAAAGTATCGCTTAAAAGGAGATTCTATATTGACCGTGTCAAACGATTGCAACAAAATTACATTTTCAATTGCTTCTAGAGAATGAAGATTTTGTCTTTCTACTTCGACCAACAAACGATCACCGGGTTTGAGTACCAATCGATTTGCGCTACTGCGCACCAATCTTTCACTAATATTGGTCAATGTTTTTCGTTTTTTGATCGCTATGGGTATGGCATCTTGCAGCATATACCGTCTTAGATTGCCAAGCGTCTTTCCTAAAAGGGAAGCCCCTGGTAACATGAGCAGTTCCACGAAAATACGTTCGTCCAATTCCGAAGGCTTCGATGTTGGGTCTTCCTTTGTATCATCTTTTTCCCTATCCCAATATTGATTTTCATTAATACCCAAGTTTTCAGATTCGTTCAGCCGTGATAAATTCTTCAAATCACACATGACCAACAACTCATCATTTGTTTTCAAGGTAATATATTTTCCCGGGGAATTGTGCACCCTATTATTTCGGGTCAATTTCAAAAGCGATATTTCGGAATGATTAAATAAAAAAGTCTCCTCAATTTTCTTACCCACCAACTGTGAACCTTCCTTAATCAAAATACTAGTGATATAATTTTTGATATCGTAATCTTCTTTAATGTTCTGGTTTTTCCCCCAAGGCAACCAGCGAAGTGCTAGGGTTAGATATACTATGGCCACTGAAAGAAAAACAAGGCCCAACATTGTAAATTCAAAGAAACCTAGCTTTTCGGCCCCTAAATCTTTTGCTACAGAGTTAACAAGCAAGTTGGTCGATGTACCCATTAAAGTGCAGGATCCACCAATTATACCCGCAAAAGAAATCGGCAGCAGTAATTTAGGTTGTGAGATATTGAATTTTTCCGATAATTGATTGATTATTTTAATAAAAACGATAACTACCGCTGTGGTGCTAATAAAAGCCGATATCCCGGCAGTAACCATCATAAAAACTGGGGCCATGAAATAAAGGGGGAGTGATTTTATTTTACCCATTCCAGAAGTTAGCCAATTGATAACCCCGTTCTCTTCCATGGCAATTGCCAACATCATTAGCGCCAAGACCGCTATTGTGGCATTATTGGAAAAACCGCTTATTGCCTCCTCTGGGGAAACCAACCCCAAAAGGGCCAACGATACAATTATAAAAAAAGCGACTTTGTCTACCGGAAATATTTCCAAAGCAAAGAGCACTACCGTAACTAGCAACACCAGAAATACCAGAATAATGTCTAATTCCATAGTCAGTCGAGTTCAAAGTTTGTCTCCTTCGAACGGATATCAGGTTTTCCAGCTATTTTCAAAGGCAAAACTCGTCTGTGCCATTCGTTCTCTCGTCGCTTTTTCCTTTTCGTGTAAATCGGCAGGTAATTGTTTCAATTCCCCTCCATAATAACCTAAGGCGATCGCCGTACATACATGATATTCTTTGGGAATATCAAACTCTTGATCTGCAACTTCACGATCAACCCCTGTGATATGATGCAGCGCAATACCTAAATACTGAGCTTGAACGGTCATATTTCCAATGCTCAACCCCAAATCGTACAGCGCTTGAAAATTTTCGCTTCCATTGTCCAATTTCTCCTTGTAAACACTAAATAATAGCATTGGTGCCAAAGGCGCCCATTTTTGGTTGTCCTCACTGAGGCACGCTATAATTTTCCCGTGAGCGTCTGACCCCCTTTTGGCATAAATAAAACGCCAAGGCTGTGTGTTTTCAGAACTGGCCGACCAACGTACGGCTTCGAAAAGTTGTTTTAGATGTTCTTTTTTTATAGGCTCGTCTTTGAATGTTCTTGGACTGTAACGTTGTTTCAGTAAGGCAAAAATTTCGTGCTGCGTATCCGCAATTTTGCTTAGCCGAATTTGTTCTTTTTCTGTCATTATTTCTTTTTTCGCAAGGCTTTTTAGCAGTACATTTTAAAAAGCTAAAGGTTTGGAATTCTACGAACGATATTACATATTGTTTAAACCATTGGTTGACCCAAAACCTTTTTATATTAATGCGTTTGCAATGACATTTGGAACAAGAGACAAGAAATGAAGTAGTGGTAGTTTAGGAAAAGTTAGAGTCGTTCTTCGTCGACAGCATCTCTTTTCCCATATTCACTTTTATAAATTTTTACAACGACAAGAAATAGACTTATCAGCAAGGGGCCAAAAATCAGCCCAATAAAACCAAATATGGGCACGCCTACAACTACTCCGATTACAGTAATCAAGGGGTGAACATTATCCAATCTTCTCAATGCGTACATTCTAAAAACATTATCTGTAGAACCAACGACTAAAAGACCATAGAGTAAGATACCCCAAGCTTGAAAAACATCTCCATTAGAAATTGTCAGTATAAATACGGGAATAATACCCAGCATGGCTCCAACCAAGGGCACCATAGAGCCAATAGTTACAATAACGGCCCAGAAAAAAGGTTCTTTGACCCCGAAAATGAGAAAACCTATCAGACCTACAACTCCCTGTGCTATAGCGACCAAAGGTATTCCAAGGGCGTTGGAGCGAACCATGGCCCGTATTTCCTTCCCAATTATTTCCAAATTGTTTTTACCTACCGGAATGTACTCGAACAAAGATTCACGTAACTGTCGACGGTTCGTTAGCATATAGTACAACATGAAATACATGATACCTATGGCTATAAAGGTATTGAATGTTCCCCCTGCCAAACTTTGCAAATTTGTGGAAAGCCAAGAAGATATCCCTGAAACATCGATTTGCGAAGAAAGGTCATAACCGAGACGTTCTTCCCAAGTTCCCAACTGTTGCTTTACCGCCTCGACGACCCGCTCCGAATTATCGACCGCTTCCCCTACTTTATTACCCAATAAGAGTACAACACTTGCTACAGGCACCAATATGCAAACAAAGGAAAGTAGTAACAAAAGGGCCGCTGCAACATTGGAGTTCCAACCTTTTTTGACCAATTTTGACATGGGCCTCCGTAAAAGCACATAAATAGTTACTGCGCCAAGAACACCCGAAAGATAGGGTAGCATAGCATGGAATATCAAGCCGCCCAATATTACAATCAGTAGTAATACAAAAATTTGTCTTATTACATTTGAATCTATAAACTTCATAATGTCAAGTTCTATCTAATTTAATTATTTCTCAAGGCTTCCATCAGTTCGCTCTTATTCATTTTAGAACGACCTTCTAAACCCACGTTCTTGGCTTGACTATAAAGTTCACTCTTTGTCCATTCTTCATAAGGCTTTGCTTTGCCGCCCCTTTCCCCTGATTCAGGAGTGTTGGCAATACGTGCTGCCTTTTGCTTGCTATATCCTTTGTCACGCAGTGCCTCATATTGTGCCTCGTTTTTTATACTTGAATTTGGCATTATCAGATAATTTAATTAAAAAATCGGTTATAACTAAAATACATTAAAATAAGCATCAAAGTTTATTAAATATCCGCAGAGCCCTTTAATCCATTCAATCCTATTATTATCCCAAAAGGTAGGTATAAACCCACTCTTTGGCCAACTGTTTTACCCTAATTTGTTCACGTCAAAAATTCGTTTGAAACAGTCAATTTTGATTCTAAAATGTACATACTTTAGAGGAAGTAATTAATAATTTATTAACCCAAAATATTAGAAACTATGAATAGTGATCAGTTAGAAGGCAAATGGAAACAAATTAAAGGTAAGTTCAAACAGAAATATGGAGATGTTACCGATAACGACGTCACCTTTGCCGAAGGAAAGTTTGACGAAATGTTAGGTAAACTCCAGGAAAAAACTGGAAAAAAGAAAGAGGAAATTAAAAGGGAGATTGAAGAGTGGTAGAAACCATTTTTTGATTGGTGTTGGATAAAGTCCCTAGCTTCGGCTGGGGACTTTTTTTGTATGACCGCTATACCGATACGTTTCCTTTTCCTGATTTATTTATAAAAAAAAGGTATCAATTTTAGAATTTTTATGCATTTGGAAATATAGCTTCCAGAGCAGTCCTTTTTATATTCTTATTCCTTCAGGTGGGTGCTTTCGGAGTATACCCTAAACCTTCGCATCCCCTTTTTTGACTTCTATTTTCTCTGCAATGTCGCTTGGTTCAATACCAAGTCCATATCTTTTTGCATAAACAAAAGTGAATTCGGCACCAAAAAACAATATCAAACACGAATATGAAACCCAAAGGAGTACTAAAACAATGGTTCCTGCGGCGCCATAAGTAGACCCGGGATTGGCTTCCCCAAAATATACGCCTAATAAAGATTTTCCGAGGACAAAAAGTATTGACGTAATGAGTGAGCCGATCCAAACGGTTTTCCATCGTATCTTCGCATCGGGCAAGTACCTGAAAATCAGTGCAAAAAGAACTGTTATAATGCCTATTGACACCGCTATATCAATTATATAGGCGATATATACAATAACATCGGGCAGAATACTTCGAATGTAATTGTTCAAGACAGAGATGGCAGTTGTAATCAAAAAACTTACTAGCAACAGAAAACCTATAACTAATATAAATGCAAAACTTCGCGCCCTATCAAAAAACATCTTCTTTATACTGGCGTTGGAACCGGCTTTGATTTCCCATATTTGATTAAGTGACAATTGTAAATGATAAAAGACGCCGGTAGCTCCGAAGACTAAGGTACCAATACCCAAAATTGTGGCCATAGTGCTTTTGTCATGATTTTGGGTTTCTATCATCATAGATTGAATGGCATCAGCGGCGTCCCTTCCCAAGGCTCCTGAAATCTCACTGGTCAATTGACCTTGAACGATTTCAACTCCCCATACCGAACCCACAAGATTGATAATGATTACCAAAAGCCCCGGTAGCGAGAGTACGGCGTAATAAGCTACAACCGCACTGAGTCGAAACGGATTATCGGAATCCCAGGCCTTATAAGTTTCAACCAGTAAAGAAGGAAAATCGGAAAACTTGAATTTAGATCGGGCATTACCCTTCATAACCACAGATTTTGGTTAAATGTACGGGTCCCCTGGCATTATATTAATCGTATTGCGATAATTATTGTTCGTAATCACTGGAGTACCCCTTATCGGACTTTAGAATTCTAAAGCAATACGTAAATTTAGTTTAGGACTCTAAAGGAAATTCCTAAAAATCACCGAATTGCGTTTTTTAAAAAGGGTTATCTTACAGCTCAAACAGCGGCCATGATATTTGATTTAAACAGAAAATTACAATTAATCTCGTTATCCTTGGTTTGTGCCATCTTATTGCCAGGATGCCAAACTCCTATAGAAAATCGACCAAATATTCTATTCATTGCCGTTGACGACCTTGCTTCAAAAGTGAATAGTTACGGGAATCCTTTGGCTAAGACACCGAACTTTGACCGATTGGCTGCAATGGGTGTTCAATTCAATAATGCGTATTGCCAACTTCCTTTGTGTAACCCGACACGAGCCTCGGTGCTCACGGGGTTGCGCCCTGATGTAATCAAAGTATATGATTTAGACCGTCATTTTCGAGACGAAGTACCTGATGTAGTTACCCTTCCCCAGCTTTTCCGTCAAAACGGATGGTGGGCAGGAAGAGTTGGCAAACTCTACCATTACAATGTACCCGCAGGTATTGGCACAAATGGTTTGGACGACCCCCAATCATGGGACGAAGTCTTTAACCCCAAGGGTCGAGATACGGAAGAAGAAAACCTAATTACCAATGCCGAACCCCATAAAAAGATAAGTGCAGCGCTCAGCTGGTTAAAGGCAGATGGAAAAGATGGGGAACAAACCGACGGTATGACCGCTGATATCGCGATTGAATTCCTCAAAAAAAAGAAAGATAACCCCTTTTTTCTGGGTGTCGGATTTTTTAGACCACACACACCCTACGTTGCTCCAAAACATTATTTCGACCTATACCCTATCGATTCATTACAATTGCCCGCTTTTCCCGCCGATGACCGCCATGATATTCCGGCCGCTGCTTTTGCACATAATAATCCTATTTCAAATTACGGATTAAGCGAAGCCGTCTGCTTGGAAGCCATGCAAGCCTATTATGCCAGTGTCTCTTTTGTCGATGCACAGATAGGAAAAATTTTAGATGCACTCACCGAACAAGGACTTGCCGATAATACCATCATAGTTTTATGGAGCGATCACGGCTATCATCTCGGGGAGCATAACGGGATATGGCAGAAACGTACCCTATTCGAAGAATCGGCGAATGCACCATTGATCATATACAATCCCAATGCTAAAGGTAACGGTATAAAAAGTGACCAAATTGTAGAATTCGTCGATATCTATCCTACCATTGCGGCACTCTGCAATTTGCCGATTCCCGGGGAACAAGATGGGCGAAGTTTGGTTCCCTTACTCGAAAATCCGAAGCAAAAATGGGAAGGAACAGCATTTACCCAAATACTAAGACCTGGTGATGATGAACCTTTTACAGGAAGAAGTCTGAGAACCGATAGATGGCGTTATACAGATTGGAACAAAGGTGAACTTGGAACCGAGCTGTACGATCATTCTACGGATCCGGAAGAATTTAATAACCTTGCTTCAAACCCTGATTATACCGAAGTCATCCACGAATTAAAGACAACCTTAACTGAAAAAATAAAAGGTGACGTACCGACATCACCTTTTAATACGGATCGATTGTAAAATACAAAAATGATTTGTGCTGCTTGAAAAGTAAGGTTTAATCATTGCCCATCACTCCTATTTAACCCAGTCCAAACTATTTTTAAGGAGGGTTTGATAGGCTTTAAGTCCATGTGCTCTTTCGTCATGCCCTAGGGTATTTCCGATTATTTTTGCTTTGGGGTGTTTTACAATCCATACTACAGGAAACTCTTCTCCCGACTCAATTCCTTTGCCAATGGCCAGCACTTCAATTTCCGTACCCTGGGAATCTTTTTCCCAACGGTACAATTCATCGACGATTCTAAAATTGGCGGGAACACCTTTCATTATGGGATGGTCGGGCTTCGTTACAATGACTTCAAATTCCTGTAGCTTTTCATGCGACCGAGAACCTCCGCCAACCAATTGCTTGTTGTATTCGGGCCAATCTTCCCAATTATACCAGGTACTTGGGTGATAAATCAGCATGTTCAATTTTCCGTTGTTTACTTGGGTGAAAATGGCATTTTTTGCTGTAGCGTCCAAGGGCTGGTTATTGGTCAGCATCAAAACATCTACTGCCGGCACCAATGCCCCCATCTCTCCAACATCTTCGGTATAGATAACCGTATTGCTTCCGTTTTGACTCATAATTTCTCCATCGGCCATACCGAAGAATTTCAGAAAATCATGTGAACCACCACCACCTGTTACGGCAATTTTTACGGCATTCTTTTTAGTGGAAACAAAATGTCCGGCTGATGTATCCGTTTTATAAGCCATCGGTAATTTTTGGGTCTTGCAACCAATTGCCATCCCCCATACCAATAATACAATCGTTAATTTCTTCATTTTATACTTATTAACTGTTCAATATATTTTTTATGTACATTTCAATCGTTTCTAAACATCGGTATCGCCTGAACCATTTGATTCGGAAGCGGTAACTATAATTTCGCCCTGCATCATTCTCCAATGACCGGGAAATGTACAAACAAATGGATATCGACCTGGCGTATCAGGCAGTTTGATGATTACCGATCCCGATTCACCCGGCCCTAACATCGCTGTTGCTCCTAATACGTATCTAGAATTTGGCACGTACCCCATCTTTTCCGCTTCAGGTTTAGTCACAAAGCTATCGACCATGGGGCCAAAAAATTCTAAGCTTCCAGATTGTATCACAACAAGATTATGGGGCATTTGATCTTTGTTATTCAATTTTATTTCAACGGTCTGACCCGCTCGGGCCTTTAAAATTTTCTTATCGAATGCCATTTCTTGACTGACCGTATTCAGGGTCAGCGTAACATCGGCCTTGATTTTTCCGATTTTTCCAATTCCAAGGTCAATAAATTGCTCTCCGCCCGTATTTCGGCAATGTACTGCTATTACGTTCTTGCCTTTTTTAAACAACTTTCCTTTTTCTTCGTTGAGCCTTAAATATTTATAATCACCGCTAGCCCCTTTTTCTTCCATCAAGAGTGTGCCGTTTACAAATACCTCGTAATCATCGTCATGGGAAATTTTGAGTACCGGTTCTGTCAGCTCTTCATCAATATTCACTGTACGCCGCAGCCATATGTCTCTTGAAGTCCATTTTGTTTTTGTCTGTTCGGTATTTGTGCTGCCGAATAGCCCTTCTCCTTCTTTCCATGGACTATCGTCAAAATTGGTCGACATCCAATCATCGGCAGGTTTATCTTCCGTGTAACTCCACATCACTTTCTTTTCTGCTGCGGAAGGCACTAAAATTTCAACCGAGGCAGCAGCGACCGTTTCATAGTCGAGCTCTCTAAAATAAATCTTCATAGCGGATTTTAGCCATTTGTCATCAACATTGGAGGCGTCGTTCGATACTTTTTCCATTTCGGTATACAGTTCACTTGATTCTGGCAACTCTGCCGCCTTCAAGATTGCCGCTAATCGTATTTTAGGATCTGCATCGGTCAAAAGTCCTGATTCTGCCAAGTGCGCACTCCCCTCCATCGTCCCCGGTAATAAGGAAATCGCAGCTCTTTTAACCGCATAGGAATTACTTGACAATGCCTTTGTAACTGCCGCGTTGGCATTGTCGTTCGAACCATTTAATGCGCCTAGCCCATCGAGTGTCCACAGTGCATGCAATGCACCTGCATTCAGTCCATTTTTGTCCGTCTTGTTATCATTTTCCGCCAAAACAATAAGTTCGGGAATCAGTGCTACTTTTTTCTCCTCCACAATCAAGCGCTGCGCAGTAGTACGCCAGAACATATTATCACTTTGCAATGCCGCCAACAATGTCTCGTCATCATTCCTTGCCAAATTTTCAATTTCCGATTCATCTGCATCTTTATATCTTATAATATAAATACGGCCGTGGCCATAGTCTCTAAGCTTGTTGATGTGTGCATTTCCCTCCCCTTTATCTGCATTCCATATTTGGTTATCCATTCCGCGTTTGTCAGGGTTGTGCTGAATTACAGGATTATACCAATCGGCGACCCATATATTTCCATCGGGACCGGTTTCCGCAAACACCGGAGCCGTCCACGCGTCGGTACTGGCGAAAATGTTGCCTCCGTCTACTTCCTTGTAGCCCGCTCCATCCTTTATAATTTTAGCAATATGCACCAAATGACCGGTAGGCTCACTTACATACATTTGATTTTGATACTCCTCGGGATAGTTTCTCGCCGTATAAAAATTAGCTCCGGCAGCAGCCGTATAGCCTCCTCTTACATCGACCTGTTGTAATGGAATCGTATCAACCGGGGAAATTTCGTAATGCCCTTGAATGAAATCGGCATTTTGGCCCCATGAGGGCATTTTATCTAAATAATCGTAATATTTTAGAGGAATACCCACATAACAACAATGGTTATTGTTTGCCGTGGATCCGAAAATTTCGAAGTTCTCATTGAATCCCAGCCCCCAGGTATTGTTGTTAAACTGACCTACAGGCTGCAAAAAGGAACCATCTTTTGCGAATCGATAGACGCCCATTTTAAAATTAACGGGAGCTCCTTGAAATTGATTTTCAAAACCAGAATAGCCTACGGATCCCCAGATTGCATTATCAAGACCGTATCGCAAACTGGAAGGACCGGCATGCGTATCAAAAGTTCCGAACCCATCAAAAAGCACCGTGCGTTTGTCCATTTTATCATCGCCGTCGGTATCTTGTAAAAACACCATTTCAGGCGCCTGGGCGACAATAACCCCACCTTTGACAACGGTTATTCCTGTCGACAGACTTTGATCGGTCGCAAAATCAATAAACTTATCCGCCTCGCCATCGCCATCTGTATCTTCGCATATCGTAATACGGTCACCACCAACGTCATTGCTCAGACCATGGGGATAATCTTTCGATTGTACGACCCAAAGCCTTCCCCTTTCGTCCCAAGTAAAAGCAATGGGATTAATAATATTCGGCTCGGCAGCAAACAACTCGGCAGTAAAACCCTCTGGGAGTTGAATGTGTTTTTGAGAATCTTCCGGACTCAATGGTAACTGAACCCGTGGTGTACCTTCGGTATAGGTCAACGCCGGAGGCGGTTCTTTTTCACCCGTACAGGCCGATATAAAGACCAAGACACTTAACGCTAATGAAACGTGAAACTGTGATTTTTTCATTGTTTGATTTTTAATTTTTGGGATACTTTCAATTCTGTATTACCCCCTAGTAAATTCTCCTATTTTCGAGATCGATAGCCGGCATAAGGTTCCTTATCACTTACATCAAGGGTACCCGCTTCCCATCCGTCAGGAGGGGATAAAACCGCTAAAAACTCCAGCTCGCCCTCACCGGCATTGAAAGTGGCATGAACAACATCGGCATCAATATATACGGAATCGCCTTCTTCCAAAAATTGCATTTCATCTTCGATCCACTGTTCTGCACGCCCTTTTAAAATATATAGAATTTCATGCATTTTAGGATGTACATGAAAGTCATGCCCCGCACCCTCGGGCACTATGACCTTCACCATATAAGAGTCGGCCTTTTTAATAATCTCAGGGTGATAGTGCCAGTAATGATCTCGTCCGAAGGCCTCTTCGAACATCATATCTTTTTGCTTGACAAACTTCCAGTTCTTAGCCATTGCCAAAAAGTACTAAAGAGTTAAAGATTTGAATTCTTTTGTCAAATTGGTCAGTGACTTTTCGACTCCCATTCTTTCTAAAGAAGACGCACCCACAAACCCATGCAACCCACTGACATGATCTAAAGTATAGCGTACATCTTCGGGGGTATTAATGGGTCCGCCATGCGCCAAGAAAAAAGTATCATGGTTCGCTTTTTTAACCGCGTCAACAATCGCCTGTGTGCGCTCTAAAGCAGCATCCATTGAAACCGTCGCCCCAGTAACTCCTATAGAACCACCAACCGTGGTACCAACATGCGCAATTATGGCATCTGCGCCTGCATCGGCCATTTGTACGGCTTCTTCCGGTTTGGCTACATACACGATGGAAAACATATCCATTCTAGTGGCCAAGTTTACCATTTCAACTTCTTTCTGAAAACCCATTCCGGTTTCTTCCAGAACGTTCCTGAAATGTCCGTCAATAATGGAATGTGTCGGAAAGTTGTTTACTCCGGAAAAACCCATATCCTTCACCTGTCCCAGAAAATGCCACATTCTTCGGCGCGGATCACTACCGTGAACACCACAGATTACAGGAATTTCTTCAACTACGGGCAACACTTCAAATTCACCTATTTCCATGGCTACAGCATTGGCATCGCCATAAGCCATCATACCGGCAGTAGAACCGTGACCAGACATTCTAAAGCGGCCTGAATTGTAAATTATAAGAAGGTCGGCCCCGCCTTTCTCTATGAATTTAGCGCTAATTCCCGTACCAGCACCTGCAGCTATAATCGCCTTCTTTTGATCGACAACGGCCTGCAAGCGGTCTCTGACTTCTTGTTTTGTGTAAGGGTTTCCTTTCCCTGTCCATGGATTTGGCATAGTATTCTCTTTATTTGATATTTGGTTATTTTTTCTATTCTTGTTAATTCAGTCTTATTTTATTCTTCCCTATCTCAATCCTTAAGGATATCTAATAGCGATTCGGTGGCTTTCTTTGCAAATGCAACAGTATTGATATTTTCTGGAACCTCTACAACTCTAATCGAACTGTTCACGTTATTTTTAATTGCATCAAACAAAACCTGATCTATTTCAGGATTGTGGAACACCTCATCTTTACCGCCTATTTTTGAAAGTCCTCCCAAGGGTAATAATACAGTGACCGGCGCGTTCGATACATTTATTTTTTCGGCAATGAGCTCACCTAATATTTTGTTCTCCTCTTTATTTGTCCGCATTAGCGTGACATCGGGAGCCCAACTATAAAGCTGTCTGTCTTTATATTTTGCAGGCACCGTATCCAAACCTCCAAAGTTCACCATGTCTAAACATCCCGGCACCACAACCTGCGGGAGTCCCTTTAGCGAACCGCCCGTTAAACGATTCGGACCAGCACTGCAGATACCACCACAAAGTTCATCGGCCAATTCGGTAGTAGTAATGTCGAGAATCGCATCGAAGCAGCCATCAAGGGTCAATGCTTCCATCGTCATGCCGCCCACGCCCACCGAATGAAAGGCCATCACTTCATACCCTTTGGATTTCAGCAATTCAGAGCATTTATCGACACATAGGGTCGTATTTCCAAAAACACTTATAGCGATGCTACCAGCGCTATCTTTTACTTCCGATATTTTGGCATTGGCCATACCACAAATGGCACCCGCTGCCTGACTTATCAATACGCGGCTAATACGGTTCAAGCCCGCTACATCAACAATTGATGGCATTAAAGTAATGTCTTTGCTGCCTATGTGACCAGAAAGGTCTTTAGTCGCCAACGTGCTCAAACAAAGTTTAGGAATACCAAAAGGTAGTGCTTTCATCGCTTCTAGTGCTATAAAAGTGCCGCCTCCACCGCCCATTCCAATAATTCCGTCGATACGATTATCAGACAAAAGTTCGGTAATAATTTTAGCGGTTCCCTCGCCCATTTTTTTAATCGCAATGCCACGATCTTTATTTTCTCGCAAAATAGTGATTTCAGTTCCTGCTGCCTTAGCAACCGTATCAGCTTCATATGTGATAGGAAAAAGTTCCGTGGTTCCTAAAATTCCCGTATTTATGGAGACAACTTCAACCCCCATTTGTATTAAAGAAGTATAGAGGTAACCGAAATCTTCTCCCTTTGTATCAAAGCAACCAATCATCACTATTTGACGATTTCTTAAAATATGCGTTTTAGGTTCGGCACCCATTTATACCATCATTTTCATATTAAACCCCATCATCTATCGGAAGCATTTTATAGTTCCTATAATATTTTTTACGCTATTTTGAATGAGTTTAGGAGCTTCAGTTATGGCTTGATGCAAATCCATGGGTTCATTTACAATCGAATACACCCCACAAACTCCCATGTCATAAATAGGTTCTATATCCTCCCCTATTTTGCCTGTAATCACAACTACCGGAACCCTATATTTTTTTGCCATTTTTGCTATCCCGGCAATGGTCTTTCCGTGTAAGGTCTGGCCATCTATTTTTCCTTCGCCGGTAATCACCAAATCCGCACTTTTGATATACTCTTCCATTTTTAAAGTCTCCAAGACCAATTCGATCCCATTAACGAGTCTGCCTTTCATAAACGCCATAAGTGCAGCCCCTATTCCTCCTGCAGCACCTGCGCCAGGTGTTTCTGCGATGTCTATTTGGAGTTCGGATTTAATTATAGCCGCCAAATGAGCCAAGTTTTTATCCAATTTCAACAAGTCTTCATGGCTTCCGCCTTTTTGACCCCCGTATACCATGGAAGCTCCGTTCTGACCGGTCAAGGGATTGGAAACATCGCAGGCAACAACCACTTCACAACGTGATAATCTATCATCAAAATTGCTCAAGTCAATGTTATTCAATTCGTTTAAGCTTCCACCACCTTCGTTTAATTCTTCTCCTTTTTTATTCAGGAACTTGGCGCCCAATGCCCGTGCCATTCCGGCTCCCCCGTCATTTGTTGCGCTACCACCTATACCAATTATTATTTTAGTACACCCATTGTCCAACGCATCTTTGATCAATTGTCCCGTACCATAAGTCGAAGTCAACATGGGGTTTTTCTCATTTTCTTTCAGCAGTTCCAAACCCGATGCTAAAGCCATCTCGATTACCGCCGTTTTTTTATCCTCCAATATTCCATATGATGCTTTTATACTTCGCATCAAAGGATCTTTTACAACTACCTCAACAAACTTGCCTCCTGAACCTTGCATTAGCGTTTCTAAAAGTCCCTCGCCACCATCCGATATTGGAATTTTAAAGACTTCCACATCAGAGATTGCCTCGAATACGCCCATAGCAATGGCAGTCGCCACTTCTTTTGCTGAAAGGCATTCCTTGAAAGAATCGGGTGCAATAACAATATTCATTAATAATTTATTTTAAAAATGGTTTTGAATTTACAACAAACTGAAAAACTTTCACTTTAAAATTTACTTAGGATGATCGACCCACTAAAAACCATGGTTTCTTCCCTCTCTTTTTGTTTAAAATTTATACTTTGAAACGGTATGATAATTATCTCCTGGCTTTAAAAGAATAAGACCGTTAATTCGACCTTAAAATTATAATAATCACTTTTCAATTGCCACCATGTCGTTTTTAAACGACAACGGGTTACAAAGTGTGTTTTCATGATACAATTGAATACAGCTAATGGCAATACCCCCTTGTCTCATCTCGTCAAATGTTAAAAACCTGAACGAGAAAATTATTAAAAATCGATTCCTTGACAACTCTAGTATTTCATAAAGTTGGGAAAGATGCAGCACATCAAAATTAAATTTCTAATTTTAGAACATATGTAGTTTCAGCCAAAACATTCCAACACCATAAATAAAATGAAATTTAATTTTCCTAAAAAATTAAAAGTGAAATTCCATGAATGGATTGTTAACAAAAGTGCATTGCGATACTATCGTTCTACGCTCTTTATACTACTCTTAATCGTCGCGTGCTGCAAGTCTCCGGCTACCGAAACCCATTCGCTTTTTGATGGTAAAACTTTTACCGGCTGGGAGGGCGATACCCTGAATATTTGGAAAATCGAGAATGGGATGTTGATTGGCGGTTCCCTTGAGCAAACCGTACCCCACAATGATTTCTTATGCACCGATCGTAACTTCGCCAATTTTATTTTAAAATTAAAAATCAAATTGACCGGAGAAGAGGGCTTTATCAATTCGGGAATTCAATTTCGAAGTGTTAGGATGAAGGACCCCGATTACGAAATGATAGGCTATCAAGCAGATTGGGGCGAAAATTATTGGGCAAGTCTTTATGATGAATCCCGTAGGAGAAAAACACTGGTCGCCCCTGATTCACTTCAGGTACTTCAGTGGATAAAGAAAGACGATTGGAACGATTACGAAGTACATGCCGAAAATCGAAGGATTCGATTGTATATCAATGGGCATGAAACGGTAGACTATACCGAGGAAGACCTTAATATACCCCAATCTGGACTCATAGGCCTTCAGATTCACGGGGGAGGTAAGGCAGAAGTAGCTTTTAAAGACATTGTTATCAAAGAATTGAAATAAAAAAATACAAGGTCGCTGTACAACCGAACTACAAAATTTGAATTCCATACTTATGCAAAAAAGTTATTTACTTAGAGTCATTATTCCCATGCTCCTTTTTGCATCCTTATTTACAGCCTGTCGACAGGATAAAAAAGAAGAGACCGGCGAAAATCAAGTACGTGATTCTACGATTATTGACCGTGAATATTCACTTGAAGCAAGTATGCTGGGTTACTTCGCTAAAGATGGAACAAGAAACCCCACCTTACGCGCCAATAAAGGTGATCGTGTTCGTATTACCATTACCAATGGTGAGACTATGACCCACGACATTGCTATGGAAAAGACAGGTATAAAAAGTGGTACATTGCTTGAGAAAGGCTCCACTACGAACATCACCTTTTGGGCCGAGAACGATGATACTTATTATTGTACGGTTCCCGGGCACCGAGCCGCGGGAATGGTAGGAAATTTTCGAATTGTAGAAGGTGACCTGTCTGCTCCCGTAGTTACGGGAATCGTACCCATGGAAGATGGAAAACCTTTAAATGTAGGTTTCGAAAGAGGAAACCTCAGCGATTGGAAAGCCGAAGGAGAAGCCTTTAAAAACCCACTTTTCAACAGGTCTTCTCCCGTACATGAGGAAAATACACCTCTTGCATTTGATGGCGATTTCTTTCTGAGCAGTGGGGGAACGACAAACTACAAACTAAAAGGAACCCTTACTTCGGTACCCTTCGAGGTCACCTACCCATTTGCCTCTTTTAGGGTTTCCGGTGGTGCTTTGGCCGATACACGGGTAGAAATCGTCGAGGCCGAAACAGACGAAGTCATTTTTAAATCATCAGGTCAAGGTCGCGTGACGATGCAACCTGTAGTGGTCGATTTGAATGATTACCTTAAAAAAAATATCTTTATCCGAATTATCGATAATGAGAGCGGTACTTCTCCTATCCCCTATATCCGCGACGATATTTGGGCACACATCAGTTTCGACGATTTTCTGTTTTACCCGACCCGTCCCAGTTTCCCCAATGAGCTCTTTCAAAAAGATATCATCGTAATGCCTCCCTTGGACCCCATAGTAAACTCGGGACTATCGGGTAAAGAAGCGGCAAAAGCCATGACACTTCCAGACGGATTCAAAGTTACTTTGGCAGCGGCCGAGCCTGATGTCGTTCGCCCTATCAGTTTTACTATTGATGCCCGCGGAAGACTCTGGGTCGTAGAAGCTCATACCTATCCTGTTCCCGCAGCCAAAGGTAAGGGCAGGGATCGCATTTTGATATTTGAGGATACCAATGGCGACGGAACTTTAGATAAAAGAAAAATCTTTATAGAAGGTTTGAACATGGCCAGTGGTATTGAAGTCGGAATGGGCGGTGTTTGGGTCGGTGCCGCTCCCTATCTTTTGTTCATTCCGATTGACAAGGCCAATGACAAACCGGCCGGACCTCCTGAAATACTACTCGATGGCTGGGGGCTCGACGACACACATGAAGTGCTTAACAACCTACGCTGGGGACCCGATGGCTGGTTGTATGGTGTACATGGGATTTTCACCCATTCCAATGTCGGTAAACCCGGCGCCACCGAAGACGAACGTACAAAGTTGAATGGTGCGGTATGGCGATACCATCCTACGCAACATGAATTTGAAGTCTTCTCAGAAGGTACGAGCAACCCATGGGGAATTGATTTCAACGACCACGGGCACCCCTTTATTACCGTCTGCGTCATTCCGCACATGTATCATGTTATTCAAGGTGCCAGATACCAACGCCAGGCAGGTAAACACTTTAATCCATACACCTATGACGACATTAAGACAATTGGTGACCACGTGCATTACTTGGGTGATCGTGGGCCGCATGCAGGGAATTTTAGATCGGCAGCCGCTGGTGGAGGTCATGCTCATGCAGGTGCCATGATTTATTTAGGCGGAACCACATGGCCCAAAGAATACCATAATACCATTTTCATGAACAATATCAATGGGTCGATATTAAATAATGATCTATTGACACGATCCGGCTCGGGATATTTAGCTTCCCATAAAAAGGATTTTTTAGAAATGAACGATTCGTGGTCGCAGTGGTTGAATTTTAAATATGACGCCAGCGGTTCGGTATTTGCCATAGATTGGTATGATCAAAACCAATGCCACAGTCCGAACCCAGATGTACACGATAAAACGTTGGGCCGTATTTTTAAGATTACGCATAAAAACGACAAGTGGGTAAAAGTTGACTTGAACAAAGCCTCCGATATCGAACTCGTGAATTATCAGTTGCATGAAAATGAGTGGTATGTTCGTCAGGCACGTACCTTGCTTCAAGAGCGTGGCGGAAATCCGGAAACACATAAGGCCCTCAAAAAAATATTGGCCGAAAACTTTGATGTGACACGAAAATTAAGGGCGCTGTGGACGCTGCATGTAACCAATGGCCTTTCCGAAGCCGAGTTACGCGACATGCTCAATCATTCCGATGAAAACATACGAAGCTGGGCCATTCAACTGCTTACAGAAAATAAAAAGGTTACCCCTGAAACCCTCGAGCACTTCGTTAATATATCAAAAAACGATAATTCGGCCTTGGTACGGCTCTATTTAACTTCGGGCACGCTAAGGTTGACGCCTGAACAACGGTGGGAAGTTTTAGAGGGACTTCTTCAAAGGTCGGAGGACATCAATGACCATAATCTGCCCTTGATGCTATGGTATGCCGCAGAACCTTTGGCGGCCATTGATGCACAACGTCTATTAGAAATGGCGGAGAACACCCAAATACCCAATTTTCTTGACTATTCCATTCGAAGAATAGGAGCAATCAACACTACCGCTTCAAAAAAAGCCCTTCAAGATGCAAAGAAACGATTCGCAAATCAAGGTTCTGAAAATGTTAGTATATATGGGAGGATGATCGATTCCATTTTAAATAAATAGCAACACTAAAAAACAAATGCAATGAAAACTGGTTTTGGTATACGGAGTATTATAATGCTCTTTTTTGTAGGGGCACAACTAGTTTGCGGACAATCGAAAACCTCGACGGATTTTAATAAAACTGTTATTACCCGCGATTTTATTTCGGAGGGTGTAGCGGTTGCCGACTTGAATAAAGATGGAAAATTAGATATTGTAGCGGGATATTATTGGTTCGAGGCTCCTTCTTGGGAGCGACATGAAATGGCACCTTCACGATTATTTAATCCCCATAAGGAATACAGTGAATCATTTTTGAATTTAGGAATGGATGTAAATTTAGATGGATGGGACGATGTTGTCATTATCGACTACCCGGGCAAACCAGGATTTTGGTTTGAAAACCCTAAAAATAAGGAAGGTGTATGGCAAAAACATATTATTGCAGATTCTATAGGAATCTCCAACGAATCACCAGGTTTTATAGACATAGATGGAGATGGAAGACTCGATATTCTCTGTGGTGATGTTGCAAAAAAACAAATCGTCTGGTTACAGGCGCCATTACGCACAGGTGAAACTGAATGGAAGCGTTTTGCACTCAGTATGGAAAATGTTCCCGGAACGGAACAATATTCCCATGGCATCGGGTATGGTGATGTAAACAACGATGGTATTGAAGATGTAGTCGTTACCGAAGGATGGTTTGAAGGAAAAAAAGATAAGAACTCTGCAGATTGGGTATTTCATGCCGCCAATCTAGGGGAACCTTGTTCGCATATGCAAGTACTTGATGTCAATGGTGATGGCACCAAAGATGTTGTAAGCGCTTCCGCCCACAAACTAGGGGTCTGGTGGCACGAACAAGACGAAAACCACAATTTCAACACTCATTTAATAAGCACAACAACTGCACAAACCCATGCTTCTATAATGGCCGATTTAAATAATGACGGACGAGCAGATTATATAACAGGCAAACGATTTCTTGCCCATAACGGCAATGATGCAGGTGATGCCGAAACCCCGTACTTATTCTGGATAGAATTTACACCGGAAACTCCTCCATATTTCAAAGAACACTTAATCGATTCTGATTCTGGTGCAGGTCTAAATATTGCAGTTCGTGACATGAACAAAGACAATAAACCCGACATTGTAATTGCCAACAAAAACGGCGTTTTTCTTTTTGAGAATACAATGAAAAATTGAAATGCTTTTAAGAGTTCAATACTATATTTCTCAAAGCACGAGACACTAAGGTGTAACACCAAATTTGTAAACTACCAATTCATCATATTTTTCTCCGGGCTTAAACAAGGTAGACGGAAAGTTTGTATGGTTTGGACTATCGGGAAAATGCTGGGTTTCAAGACAAAATGCCATATTATCCGCATATTGAATATTATTCTTTCCAATGAATTTATTACCGATAGTATTGCCAGAATAAAACTGTACTCCCGGTTGTGTCGTTGAAACAGTTAGCGTTCTACCTGATTTGGGCTCTACGACCTCAATCACCTCTTCAAACTTGTTCAAAGGTTTATTGAAAGCATAGCAATAATGGTAACCATTAAAATCCAATTTCTTAATATTCTCACCGATACGGGTCATTGTGGTCAAGTCCCAATCAGTGTTGTTAACGGTAGCAATAGTACCTACGGGAATAATTTCATCATCTATTTCGGTATAGTTGTCGGCCGCTATTTTAATCGAATGATCATATATTGGTTCTCGACACCCATTAAGATTAAAATAACTGTGTTGCGTCATATTTACATTCGTGGTCTTATCGGTAGTGGCCTCAAAATGTACTTCAACCGAATTGTCATCGGTCAAGGTGTAGGTAACATAGGTCTCTAAATTCCCCGGAAATCCTTTTGACCCGTCTTTAGATAAATAATGCAATTTTACAGCCTTTGTATCCCCGTTCTCCACCACTTGGGCATCCCAAACTACCCTATCAAATTCGTTTCCACCGTGGAGCGTATATGCCCCCGCATTCTGTTCAAGTTGGTAGATGACGCCTCCAATTTCAAAACGCCCATTTCTGATTCGGTTGGCAAATCGGCCAATAGTCGCACCAAAACACGGATTACCCTCTTGATACTGTTTTAGATTATCAAAACCTAACACTACATCACCCAATACTCCTTTGTTGTCAGGCACTAATATTGAGGTTATGATGCCGCCGAAATTGGTTATTTTGACCTGTACCCCATTGCTGTTGGTCAATGTATAGTGAAATACTTCCTTACCATCGATCTCTCCCCACTGCTCTTCCTGCACCCCGGCAACCTCAATCGTCTTACATCCGAATAAAATCAGTGACCCTAAAAAAACAATAGCTGATTTATGAAATTTGTTTCTCTGGCTTTTCATTTTGAAATTCGCAGTCCTATTTTTTTTTATCTTTTATCATACTATGAATCAAAAACACTTCGTATTAGTCCACTTCATCGTTTGGTCGAAACCGTTTCGGCATAACGCAGTTCTCCGGTATAACCGTCATAAAATTTAAATATAACCTGCGGATGCTGGTAGGCGACCCAGCGCTTGTCACCTCTTTTTATCGGATTATTAAATACGTTATTGACCTGAACGACACAATAATGTGGAAACATTCGCTCTGTTCTGGGGATGTCATCCATCACGAAAGATGACCAACGGATATCCATTTGTCGTTTGTCAAATTGAAACAATCCGGAATTGGGCCGTCCACCTTCATCAGACAATCTATGATTCACCGAGTTATGCGGGCCCGAACAGAATTCCCATATTTGATCCGTAATCTTGACAGCAAAACTATTGTGCAGATCACCGGTCAACACAAAAACCGGTTTGTTCAAATCTTCCCATATTTGGATTAATTTTTCGCGTTCGTCAATAAAAACAGTCCAAGATTCATCTTTATTATCTGCCATGGCATAACCACTCGCCCCGACATGGGGTATCATAAAAGGCACGGAAGAAAACACAAATAGAAAGTCCGCCTCACTTTTTTTCATTGCATCGACCAACCAATCATACTGCTGCTTTCCTAAAAGACTCAGACCTGGTTTATCGCGATTACTTGTGTCGTGATATTCCCTATTAGTTTTGGTATCCAATAGAAAGTAATCGCAATTGCCCACCGTAAATTTACTGTAGGATTGCCGACCGATCGAATACGATTGCATACCATTGGCTACTGCTTTAGGGCTTATCTCTAAACTATTTTTACTTTGTACTTTTTCTATGGCGTATACCTTGGAATTAGGATCACCTTCTTCGTCGACATCGTATTTTGTATCATCTACTCCTGCCGTAGGTGTTCCCCAATGCACATGTAGATTAGCCATTTCTTCTAAATTCAATGCGGAAAAATCTGCTTTGGAGTCTCTTAATACTGATGAACCTTTTTTGAATTTGGCCTTTCCAAAATGAATATCCTGTTTAAAGGTGACCGGATCTGCCCATCCTAAGTAATCGTACCATGCAGCAACTCCAATGTCACGAAAAACCGTTCTTCGATTGCGGTGGCCCGTACTTCCAGCACCCCAAATATCATTAATCAACTCATGATCGTCAAAAGTAAAATACGAAGGCATATTTCGATGCCATTCAGCCAAATTATCGGCTGCAGAAAGATATGATTTGTAGTTTTCCCATACCCCGGTTATCGTTGGTGCATAGTTTACGATATCAGGTTTTTGTTGGTTCGATACGCCATTTACCCTTTGCCATTCCGTTACCGGATAATCCCTTTTATCTTCATACAACCAATCACCATTCATTATAGCAAATTGCACCTCATCCTTTACTTCTTTAAGCATGGTGGTATAAGTTGGAAGAGAAGGACCTAATCCATTCTTTGGGTTTTGGCTCGCACAAGACCCGAACTCAAAGCTGAAATTAAACAGTCCCTTAGGATTATATTCATTTTCATAAGCACTTGCGTTTGGCAAGGTCTTGAAGGATCCGTGAGGTTTGTTTTTCCCGTCTTCGGTAAACACACGAAAAATGTATTTGTTTTCAGGAGTTAGGCTTGACAAGGTTGTCCACCCGGTGTTATCGTTTTCCAGTAGGGTAGGAATGGCCCTGCTCTTCATGGCTTTTGACCAATCAACCGCCGTAGGTTGAGCATCCGTGGTAATCGGCATATACTCAATATAAAATTGCGCTGACTTTGAGGTACGGGCCCAAATTCGTACCGACTCGTCCGTAATATGGCCCAAAATAGGACCATGGGTTATTTCGTTCTGTGCATGGCCGGAAAGAAAAAAGCAGCATACGAGTACTACTATAAAAGGTCTCTTCATTTGTTTACTCATTACTTGGACTAACACAATTAAATCTATGGTTTTTATTCGGTAATCTTTAATTCGACCGTTTTTTGAAGTCCCAAATACCCATAAGTGACTAACAAATTCGAGGTATTCATTCTTTTTGGAATTTTAAATTTAGCCGTAAAAATTCCGCTATTGACATCGGTTTCTATTACGGCAATTCTCTGTATATCTTCAGCGCCATGGACCAATACCCAACCTTTATCCTGCTTATTCCAATCTTGATTAAGGGCGGCTTTTAACTCAATTACGATAGACTGACCCCGCTTAACAATTTCAATTTCATCGTTATAATTTTCGTCGAAAACTTTAAGATGATGACTACCCAAGGTAGCGAAGGTCAATGTTGCCTGCCAACCCCGATTGGAAACACCCCAACCTTCCGTGGCATAAGCATTTTTACCAAAAACTTTTCCTTCGTTTTTTCCTTCAATTTCTTCTATGGTCTGGGCAATGGGAAATTGGCTATCCAAAGGAGAACCATCTAAAGTACCTCTAACAAGGCCAAGTTCACCATAGCCATGCGGGTGTGATTGTGGCCAACCGTTTTCAACACCTTCCCAATAACCATTTATATTTATGCGGTCTTCACTTTTGTTGCTCAAGTGTACCCCAACAGGATTCACCCCAAAGACAAAATCGGTTTGTGCCCAACCCAGTGCTCTTAATCGATCATCTTTTAAGACGTGGGCAACTGCAAACATTGAACCGCCCAAAGCTGGGGCTCCGCCCAATTCTTTGGTTTTCGAATGTGCCCATTCTGTTTCGCTATGCTTGCGATATTTCCAAAAGTTGTTGGTCTTCTGCTTCATATGAAGCGCCCATGCCCCTAATTTTTCCTTGGAACCTTCCGGCGCTTCATCAGGGACAAGTAACAGGAAATAGGCCAAGGCCTGTGGGGTTATATGTTCGGCATTTCGAATCCACCACATGTGACGTGGGTTATCAAAATCCCAATTATCAATAATATCTTCGGCTCCCTCTTGGGCCCATTTTAAAAATCTATCGGGATTACCATCCTCTTCATTCTTTTCGCACCAATACATAAATAGGTTACGAAAAACGGATTGCCCATACGCGTTACCCATTTCATTGAATTCTTGAAAGCCTTGATCGACCCACTTTGTACTGTATGTCCAAAACCGAACAACCTTATGACGGTCATATTTCTCCCAATTGTCTAAACATACTTTTCTATATTTTCGATAAGTTTCTTCAGCGAGGTAAGGCTTCAAAAAAGAATGGTAAGCGGCACATACCGCTGCCAGCTGATCTAAAGTGTTCCAATAGTCATACGCCATTCTTGGTTGCCCCTCATAACCAAGGGTACCATGCCTAGTTTTTATCGGTCCGTCGTATGAAACATACCGATATGCAAATTCGGCATGCCATAAGATTAAATCGATCAGGTCGGCTACCTTTTCATCACCGACTTCGGTTTTCCAATTGTCGTATAAAGCGGGGTTGCTGGCATACTGCAATATTTCAAAAATAGTTTCAAGTCCGTAGGCACCGACATCTCTCGTGGGACCTCCACCATAAACGATAGTGGGATCATAGGTATCTAAATCTCCACTTCCCCTGGCATCCACAAAAAAATCGTAGGCCAATTTAGAGGATGCTTTCTCAAGTAGATGGTCCGCAACCCAAAAAGGAACCGAATTCCCGTGCCCGTCTACTTTAATAATGAATTCATCTTTGGCCTCTTGGGGGTTGTAAGTAGAAAACCATCCCTCGTTATTTAGCATTTTTCCCTCAAACACAACCTTTGAAGTGGTCGTATTAATGATATGAAAGGGGGTGCCATCTGCTGCCCCATAGCAAACAAAACGTTTTGATTCCCCTAAATTATAGCCCAATTGATTTACAAAAGGAGTATTGATAACCTTTTCAGTTGTGCTCTCTTGACCTACCAAGGTATAGAGGAATAAACTGAATAGAAAAGTAAAGAGCTTTTGTTTATTCATTTGATCAATCTTAAGTGATTATTGTTCGGTAACGGTATATTCCGCTCGCAACTGCACCAACTCTTTTTTCATTTCGAGAATTTTGCTGGCTACGGCCGCTGTACCATAAATATTTTTCATTTCAGAAGGATCAATTGCTAAATCATAAAACTCCCATTCTTCACCGTTGGCTACATCTTGACCATAAAAACGTATGAGTTTGAATCGCATATCGGCAACACCTTCGTGACGACGTACCATATGTGCCCCAGGATATTCGTAATAATGGTAATACAATGAGGTACGCCAGTCTTTTGGGGTTTTATTCTTTAACAACGGAACAATACTTTTACCCTGCATATCACTAGGTATAGCTGCATCTGCTATGTCAAGAAAGGTTGCGGCAAAATCGATATTCTGTACCAAATCGGTATTCACGCTTCCTGGTTTTACGGTTCCCGGCCATTTTACGATAAGTGGCGTGCGAAATGACTCTTCGTACATAAAACGCTTGTCGAACCAGCCATGTTCTCCCATATAAAAACCTTGATCGGATGAGTAAATTACAATGGTGTTTTCATCTAGCCCCTGCTCTTTAAGCGACTTCATTATTTCTCCGACACTCTCATCTACCGACCAAATACAACGTAAATAGTCTTTCAGGTAAGTCTGATATTTCCATTTGGTGAGCTCTTTTCCCTTCAGGTTTTCTAAAGCGATTTTTTCATATCGCGCTTTAAACCTAGGGTCTTTGGCATACAAATCGCCAGAAGCTTTTAAGTCTCTTTCTAAATTCATACTCGTGGTAATGTCCATTTCTTGGTTATGTGCCGCTGTAGTGCGTGTAGCGTAATCATCGAACAAGTTAGCCGGTTCCGGAATTTCAACGTCTTCGTATTTACTCATATAACGTTTTGCTGGATCCCAGTTGCGGTGTGGGGCTTTATGGTGCACCATCATCATAAAAGGCTTGTCTTGGTCACGTTCGTTTTCTAGCCAGTTTAAAGCACGGTCGGTGATGACGTCTGTAACGTATTCGCCCTTGTAATTTGTGTCGCCTTCTTCTGTAATAAAATTAGGATTGTAATACTTGCCTTGGCCTGGTAATACCTCCCAATAATCGAACCCTTGCATTTTTCCCGGTAAATGAATTTTACCGATCATGGCCGTTTGATAACCATTTTTCTGAAGTATTTTCTGAAACTGCTGTTGGTCGTGGTCGAATACCGATTTTTTAGTATTGTCCAACTTCTTGTGCATATGACTCATTTTTCCTGTCAACAAAGTTGCCCGACTGGGTGCACAAATGGAGTTCTCTACATAGGCCTTGTCAAACCGCATTCCCTCTGACGCAAGTTTATCAATATTCGGGGTAGGGTCGAGACTTTCTAATCTGCCCCCGTAAGCCCCAATAGTTTGGTACGAGTGGTCGTCGGAGAAAATCCAAACAATGTTGGGTTTCTTTTGTTGGGCCAAGACCAAAAACGGTAGCAAGTAGGCCAATAGAGCTATGATTTTTCTAAATGTTATCATTGTTGTTTTTTTTGTAGTCCATAATTTCCATTACCTTTCTCCCAAGAAAGTTACGTAAGAATAGTATACCCCATATTTTTCATTCCCTTCGACAAAATCGTTCACGAGAAAAGTTTTCCCCTTTTCCAGATATACTTCAAAATTCACTTCTTCATCCGCAGCGTTGATTTCTTTTTCAAGGATTTGATTGGCTACTTGAAGCCGGACTTTCTCCGGGGAAATCGAATTATAGGTAAACCAGTTTTTGGGATTTTTTTCAGGAATACCTAGTATCGGTCCGGGATTTTCTTCAGGCCACCTTCTACAAGATATCTTATATCGACCTTCCCTTTCAATTTGAATGGGATGTATGTTGTTCTGATTTTTGTTTCCTTCTGCTACTTGTTCACTTTTCCAAATTGGCAAATCATTACCGATGGCATGTTGAATGGTAAGTTTAATTTTCTCTTGATCGGGGTTGCCTACTATTGCCGTTGGGAATTCAGTATACGCATAGTTCTTTTTTGTTTCCTTCAAGAATTCAGCATTTTTTGCCAATAGAGCCTTTACGATTTCCGGATGTTGGTCGGCTAGGTTGGTTAGCTGCATTCGGTCTTTTTCGATGTCGTACAATTCATTACCATTAACCAAGCGCCATTTGTCTTTTATTAAACAGGTTTGCGCGACGTCATGGGGTGGTCGCCAGTCTTGACGGATGTGTACGAACAGTGTTCTGTCTGCCAGTTCCTTGCTTTTTTTTAAAAGCAAAGGCGAAATATCAAGCCCGTCGAGTTTGGTGTTCTTGGGAATGGAAATATCACATAATCCTGCAAGGGTAGGAATCAAATCAACATGCGCCGTAGTTTCTTCAATATCCCAACCACCGCTTACTTTTCCGTCTTTCCAACGGATAAAGAATGGCACCCGATGTCCCCCTTCTGTTTCATCGCCTTTTCGACCTCGTAAGCCCATGTTGTATCCTAGATTTCTATGGCTATCAAACCCGGCAGTGGCCCCGTTATCGGTCATGAAAATTAAAATGGTATTATCTGCCAACCCTGTCTTCTTTAAGAATTTTTCAAGCTTTCCGAAATTTTCGTCGATATTGGCAATCATTCCAAAGAACTCGGCATTTGGTATTTCGGTTCCTACGAAAGGTTTATAAGGGTTGGCGAATTTTTCATCCACGTAATGTGGACTATGCGGTGCGTTGGTCGCTAAGTAGACAAAGAAAGGTTCTTGGGTATTTTCAATAAATTTCATGGCTTCATTAAACCAAACGTCCGTACAGTAGCCTTTAAACTGTTCGGGTTCATTGTTTACGAAATAAGTGTCGTCAAAATAGTTATTCCCCCAGTAATCGGAAAGCTCACCTACCCCGCCTGCTTTATGGTGAACAGCAACATCGAAACCTAGATCCGTAGGTCGGGCGGGATAATTATCCCCCAAGTGCCATTTACCGAACATGCCCGTTTTGTAACCATAATCGCGAAATATTTCAGCCATTGTCGTTGCATTCGCAGAAAGGGCATCGCGACCTTTATAGGTAGCCCATGCCCCATTATTAATAGGATATTGACCGGTCATTATCGCGCCACGTGTAGGCGTGCAGACAGGGCTCACATGAAAATCTGTCATACGAACGGCTTCTGTATAGAATTTATCGATGTTGGGCGTTTTTAACCATGGGTTTCCATGGCAGCCTAAATCGCCAATACCTTGATCATCGGTTAAAACAAGTATTACATTGGGTTTTGAATTTTGTGAAGCTCCAAGATAAAAAAACAGTAAAAAAATAAAACTGAAGAAATTATTACTTTTTTTCATGGCCATATCAGGAATCTTTTGTGCTTCTTTCTAAATTTTAAAATAAATCTTCAATCATCGTCCCTCAGGGTTTTTGTTTTCGTTGGGCGCCTGGGCAAAGTATACTTCCGGACTATGCCATACCCCGGTTTTTTTATAGGATGGTTCATCAAGATCGAGGCTTAGGTCACAATCAAATCGCGCCATGCTGGAATAGCCCTTTTTCGGTGATCCGGCGTTGGTAAAGTGGCAAAGGCCCCAGGTAACACCCCTTCCGTCACTAGTATCGGTAAAGGCATCGGCTGCAAAAGGTGCCGCAGCTGTCGGGGTTAGCGATACTACTGAAGCAATTTCAAAATTGACACCATCTTTTGCGTATTGCATCGTTTCTCTTTCGTTACCATCTTTTATCGCCAATGCCGCCACCCCTTCCTTGAACGGAAAGTAGGTCGTTTCGTGACCGGAAGCCATAACGGGGTTGAGCGGGTGTTTTTCGAATGGCCCCAATGGGTCTTCGGCGATGGCCAATCCATGACCGACCGCATATTTATCACGAATGTCGGGCCACTTGTTATAGGCGGCTTTATAATACAGGTAAATTTTACCGTTGTAAACAATGGGGTGGGGATCATGGGTCGCATCTTGGTCCCACTCCCCTTTTTTACCAAAAGGGATGACGGAATCTCCACCATGCACCCAAGGTCCATCTGGCGAATCTGCGTACGAAACCGATACCGGACACCAATCGCCGCGTAATCCACTTGGTTCGTCAAATGCTTGATAGTAGAGATAGTATTTACCCTTCCATACCAATATATCGGGTGTGGCGACCGAGCGCCATCCGGCATTGGGTTTTTCTGGCCTTGCTACGGCTACACCTTCTTCTTTCCATGTAGTTCCATCTTCGCTGGTGGCATACCAAATATCACACAGGTCCCAGTCGGTTGAGGGAACTTCATCCGTAGCTTCCTTAGCCCTGTTCCAACCAATTGGGGGGACTTTGGTATCCCTTTTGGTGTAATAAATATAATATTTACCAGCTACCAAAATCGGCCTTGAGGGATCTCGGCGAGAAATCGTGCCATCGCCATCATTGTAATCGAAACCTTTCAGGCGTGTATATTTAAATTGCGAAAAAAGCTCGTTATCCTGTACCCGGGGTGCAGGATAACTGAACATGCGCTCCGTTGCGGCACTCATGGGAAAATCCGGTTTTTCGGTCGGCATTTTGTGCGGAAAGATTTCGGCTTCGACGGTTTCTGCATCTGACTTAGGATTTGATTCTGATTTCGACTCGATACACGAGAAGACCGTACTTATTATAAAAAAGCTTAAAAGAAGTTGTGGTAAATTTTGCTTCGATTTCATATCACAGAATGTTTGGTATTTTGCTTCGTATTCATTTTAGAATCGTCATAATTAATCTGACAAGGCGGCAATCGATGTTTATTGCTTTGTGATCTTCAATGGAATTTGAACATTAAAGGAATCACGAGCCCCCTCTGCATTCAAGGTATCAGCAGCACATAACAAAGCGACTGGTTCTCCATTTTCAATAAACACCTGTGGCCTTTCTAAATGCAAAAACTGCTGTT
The DNA here is from genome assembly GCF_900103215.1 of Kriegella aquimaris. Classification (GTDB taxonomy): domain Bacteria; phylum Bacteroidota; class Bacteroidia; order Flavobacteriales; family Flavobacteriaceae; genus Kriegella; species Kriegella aquimaris. Next base: position 99,483 of record NZ_FNGV01000011.1, on the reverse strand, counting down.
TGCGTCCGTTTTCCCATTCAACGATACGCTTTGAGATTTCAAAGTTCTTGGCTTTGTTCCATCGAATACCATCTTCAGAATCGTAATGAACCAAAGAAAATTCCCTTATGTTACCCTCGTGCTTGATACGCTTTACAATAGCCCTGAATTTACCATCTTGGTACCAGATATAAGGGTCTTCCGCAGGAAAGCGTTCGCCTTCAAAGGTAAAGACCGGGTCAGGATATTTCTCAAAAGGACCGGTAGGAGAATCTGCAATGGCTACCATATGAACCACCGGGCCACCTCCAGGCAACGGGTCTTTTTTGCCGACAGCTTTGTAAACCATCAGTATTTTCCCATCGGGCATTTGGCAGACCGATGGGTTTGAGGTCATTAAGGCATCATAGGCATCGTCATTCGGGGAAATATCCAGAACGGGCTTGTCAAAACGTTTCCATGGTCCGTTAGGAGAATCGGCAACGGCTACCCCGATACGTTGGTTGTTTCTGTGTACCCAATTGATTTTTGGTTTACCAGGAACACTTACAATTTTTTTATCTCCCGTATTTCCCATATAATACAGATAATACTTTCCGTTAAACCTATGCACAGTTGGATTATGGGTTGTAGAGCCATCCCAAAATTCTTGTCCTCGGTCTGGTAGTGCAACATCTTTAGGCTTGAAAGGGCCAAATGGAGATTCTGAAACTGCATGTGCAATTACAGAATAATTTACCCACTCCCATCCAATATTTTTTGGCCAACGCGAATAAAACATATGGTAAAGGCCATCTTCGCCTTTGACCAATGATCCTCCCCAAATACTTAGGCTATCATTTCGGAATACGGATTTAGGTGAGACCTGCCCAAATTCTATTTTATAGTCCGAAGATTTTACCATTTCCTGAGAAACCATCTTTTTTTCTTGTTTACAGGAAACCAGTAAAAGAAAAAGAATAATTATAAGATTGATGTTTTTCATATTAGCACTGAATTTTTACGCATGGTAATCCCTAGTAACAGCATAAAAAGGTGGAATACCAAATAGTTTAAGGGCATTGGTCTTTAATTTCTAATACCCTTTTTTAACAAATGGATGTTGCACTTTAGAATTTGGTTCGCGAAAGACCCAAGGCTTCCAAGCTTCGTACCGTTGCTTCCATCCTTCCAGCGTTCTCGTAGGGTATTTGGAGGAAAGTCCTCCTTCTCGAAATTCTTGGGAAACCCCTTTATCATTAATTGATTTTCTCCAAACATACAGTTCTTCCAACATTTTATCCTTTATGTCACCATATTTTGGATCGGAAGCAAGGTTTTTCAGTTCATAGGGATCTTTAACAATATCGTACAACTCAAATTCTGGTTTCTTAGGAGCAAAAAACTTTGCTTGATCTTCATTGAGTTTACCTTCAAGGTTCATCACATTCATTTCTGCCAACATAGGGTACATATCTTCTTTATACCCACTGTACTGCAACCATGCGCGTTCCGGCATCAAATTATGAATCAATTTATACTGTTTTGAGCGGATGGCCCGCATGGCATCATGGGTCTGCCCCATACGATCTCTTGCCGCAAAAATGTAATCCCGAATTTTGGATTCCTCCTTAAATAAATTTTTTCCCTGTAACGGATGCTTTGGTTCTGCACAGGCCACATCTAGAATCGTTGCTGTAATGTCAATGGTCTGTACCATATCATTATTTACCTGTTTGGAAGCTACGTGTCCGGGCCATTTTATAATCAAAGGCACCCACAGGCCTGGATCGTACAAAAACTGTTTTCCGCGAAAATGACATCGTCCGTTATCGCCAATCAAGAAAATCAAGGTATTATCGGTCAAACCCTCTTTGTTCAATCGCTCTAAGATATCTCCGATTTCTCGGTCACAGACCTGCATTTGTTCTAATCCATTCGCCCAATCGCGTCTCGCAAATGGAGTGTCAACATAGTATGCTGGTAATTCAATATCATCGGGGTTTATAGGATTTATAGGATCCCTATTCCATTTTCTATGGGTTCCACCCAAGGTAATCTGGGCAAAAAAAGGCTGTTCTTTTTCCCGTTCCTTCCAATCCTTGCCCATAAAACCCAAATCCCCACTAAAATTAGCGTCGGTCTTATTATAAATCATCAGGGCCGTAAAGTAGCCAGCCTTTTTCAAAAGCAACGGCATTGGTTCAATATCATGGGGCAAAGGCTTTTTTTCATCTTTTTCGGTTCTATGTTGCTCTGCCCCAATATAATTTTGATGGTACCCGGTGAGCATGGCCGACCGTGATGTAGAGCACACTGGCGACGTACAAAAGGCATTGGTATAGCGAACACCTTCAGAAGCTAATTGATCCGTTACGGGGGTTTCAATACCTTTCGTGCCATAACAACTCAAATCAGGACTCCAGTCTTCAAGCATGATCCAGATGATGTTCGGGCGCTCGGTCTTTGTTTGGCCCATAACCGGTTTCCAGAAAAAAACCAGAAGCATAACTGTAATAAGTGTTTTAAAATAATTCATGTTCATATTGCTTTAGTTGTCAATCTAATTTCACATTAACCGGTCGTTCGTGGACATTGAACTTCGAAGTATTTTTTTTGATTTACTTCTTTTAGATACTGATGTCCACATCTATACAATGAAATAGCTCTTTTCCTTTACAAGACATTTCATCTTTTTATAAATTGAATAGCAGCTCCCCCGTTCGCAGCCAAATCAATTGTGATTTTGGAGTCAGATGAAATCGTCTTAGTCTCCCTTTTAAAAGGAATAGCAGTAGCCCACTGTCTTAGATTGGCTTCTTTGTTCAAACCATCAAGATTAATAGGCTTTGCCTTGATATCATCTGAAAAAATCTCCGCAGTATATTCACCATCCTTTAGAAAACTACAATCGATGGTCAATTCTTTCTCGACCCCACTACTTAACACACCGATATACCAATCGTTTCCCTTCCGTCTTGAAATTCCTGCCAATTCACCGATCTTACTTTCTGGGAGTACGACAGTTTCATCCCAAACCGAAGGCACCGCTTTAATGAAATCAAGTGCCGGGCGAACGTTTTTATCATTCAAAAGAAACTGGGTGTTCTCTGCCAAACAGTTAAATGGCGAATAAAATGCCACCAGCGTACCCAATTGATGTGCCCAACTGGTTTCACCTGGTTCAGTAAAGCCAAGTGGGGTGTAATCGCCATGGCCGGTTACATATCTCGTAAATGGCAATGCCGCATTGTGGGAAGCAGGTAAAGGCCCTTCTTTCATGTGGTTCACTTCTAATCCTCTGATGCCTTCCCTAGTAACCTCATTCGGATAGGTTCGGTATTCTCCTGAACTTTGTTGACAGCCATGAAAATTCACCATTAATTGGCGTTCCGCAGCTTTTTTGAGTAACATTTCATCAAAAGCAATCAAAGATTTACTCTGGCCGTTCATGAAATCTACTTTTACCCCAACGGCGCCCGCCTGCTTCACACTATCTAAAAAATGGCCCATAACTGCATAGTCGTTTTCAGGGAAATTTATTTCCTTGGAGTGTTTCCAGACAAATATGCCCACACCTTTTTCTTTGGCATAGGAACATAATTTGGTTACTTTTTCCCATTTGTTTTCCCAAGCTTCCCATCCATCATCGACCATATTATATTCAAAGTCCAAGGCTACGGCATCATCAACCATGTCGTGTTCTTCCTTAAAATCAACATACTTCCCCGACCACCAGTGCCAAACGGATTTCCCAGGTTTGATCCAGCTGGTATCGGGAAAAAGTTTAGGGTCTGGGGCAGGGTTCAATGATGCTACCATTGTGTTATTGACCAAATCGTTTAAGTTGTCGGCCAAAAGAATACATCGCCATGGAGTCATCACATTTCCATCCACGGCAAAGCCGCCTTCACCTTCTTCAAAGTTAGCCTTGAACGTGTTGTTGCCAACGGCTTCCAATCGCATGCCACTATAGTTATAAAGGGCTGCCTCGGCCACTAAGGCGTAACCACCTTGCGGAAGTTCGCAAGTAAGGGTCAAACCTTGTATTGGCCCCATTTTAGATATCGTAGGCATTTCAGAAATATCGGCAGAAAGCCATTCACCCGCATGTGATTTCAATTTCCAGTCGCTATCGCGTTCAAAATACCAAACTTTGGTCTGGCTCGGCAATTTAAAAGTACTTTCTTCGCCCTTCACATTCTGGGTTCCTTGGCCTGGCACCACGTAGCGATATGCTACACCTTCGTCAGATAGTTGAAACTCCAAATTCCACTGCGTTCCATCCGTTTCTGAAACATTATAGGTATACAAATTCCCACTATACGAAGCTTCACTTTTAGTACCGTTTAGCGGATATTTTATTTTTATTTCTTTTTGCTCTAAAAGGGCTACTTCGGCATTTTTCCCCAATTGTTTATCCCCGACCAATATGCCCAAATGGGAAGTGTCGAGAACAATCTTATTAGCTTTTCGAATTTGAAAAGCCAACTGACCGTTTGTTGATGCAAACAATGATAGCTCAATATTGCCATGGCTTAATGCTTGGCTCTTATTTTTTTCTTCGCCAACAGTATTGCAAGCCCATGTCATAATCAAGATACCAAGAATGACTGTTGATCCATATATTGTTTTTTTCATTTTACCCTGTTCTTTTGGATTACTTCGAGTAACCATGTTTTGATAATTTTTCGCTCTTCTAAATCGTATAACACCCAAGTGTTGGTGTGGTTTCTAATAGGGATATCCATAAAAGTAAAGTCTCCCTGAATACCTGATTGCCTGATGTAATTTTTACTTTTTACCGTTCCTTCTTTTTCGGAACAGATAAATTGAGGTCTCCCGTTCAAACGCTTTAATCGCTCAAGTGCCGACGTTTTATCCGAGTCGGGATAGTTCCAACTTTTTAACCCATCGTAATGGGAGTTGGCAATGAAGGCCCGCCATAGCCCCGAAATTTCATCATCATGCAAACCAATATAATTTACGGCAATGGCTCCTCTTGAAAAACCGGCCAAGAAAACGTTGGCTCTATCACCCCCGTATTTGGCACAAACTTCATTGACCGTATCGATACAGTATCTCTTGGTTGCCTCTATGTCTCCCCACCACCACTTCTGATTCTGTTGGCCGTCGACACTGATAAATGGCATGCTTATCCAAATAAAATCTTTGCCCTCGCTAACGCCATATCCTAAGTTACAACCCTCTACCCGACCTGTTGAAATATCTCCATAAGTACTGGTATATGGGCCATTACCTGGGAATTCAACAATGACAGGGTATTTTCTGCCTTCCTTATAATTTATAGGAAGGTAGACCAAGTGATACACCTCGGTGTTCTTGTAAGGCTTCAATGTCTGTCGTACCCTTTTGCCCGCTTCGGGTTCTGCTTCTGTTATTTCAGGAACAAAAAGGTCTTGCTGAAATGATTCAATATCAGGAAATTCGACAATGATATCTTCTTGGGCCACTAATTGCACAGTGCCCAAAATCAGTATCATAGAAAGAACTAATACGTTCTTAATCATTGCATAGAATTTAGTTGTAAGCTGATACTTTAAAAACGGCAACAGGTATATGCGCTTCCTTTTTGACAAACTCAAATATGAGTTTATCGGTTGAGATAGCCTTTTCAAGTTCAATTGTATTTATGGCTTGGTAATTACCTTTTACTTGCTTTAGAATATTGCCCGACCCATCTTTTACTTGGTAGTCTGCCACCACAAAGGGTATGCTATCTTCCGGATGACCCATAAGCGTGGTCTCCAAAGCATGGTCATAGTCACAGTCAAAAAAGAGTGTTATAGTTTTAATGTTAACCTTCTCCTTCCAATTAAAGACAAGCCTCGGTTTTTTGTCTTCAATTTTGGCCGCCCAAGCATTGGTATTTCCATTTGAATTAGGCCGTACATTACCGTTTTTTAGATTATCCACTCCAAAAACAGGCAGGGCCTTTGTCATCTGTAGGGCAATATTTTTACCTTTGGGGCGACGTTCAGGGGTCCAGAATTCAAAACTGTCAACATTGATATCCGAAGGTGGGTCCTGTCTTCCGAAATTGGAAACTGCTTTATTTATTTTATTTTCAACAGTCATTAAACCCGTTATGCGCTCATCTGAAAGACGCACTTTTACCTTTTCGTTTTTCATAAGACAGAAGAACGAATAGTGGTCTTGCATTTGCGTTTTGGTTGTTGTAAAAGTGATTTTTTGCTTTCCTTGTATGAGTTTGATTTCCTTTTGGTCAACAATAATATCCGGAGTAAAATGGGTACAGGCCGAACTACTTTTCAATTGTAGCCCTAAAATAGTAGCCTCCGAAGCATCTACTTCACATTCAAAACTATACGTTTCATTCGCTTTGAGCGGTAACATTTGTGCAAGGCCGAATTTTAGGGTTTGCCAATCATCCACAGGCGAAAAACCTTTGAATTCTAGTGTAGTGCTAGCTTCAATATGCGCTTTTGCAACTAAGTCATCAGTATCTTCCAGTGACAATCGTGGAATACTTTGACCATCCCTATTCAAGGCTAATTGTAATTTTTCTATTTTTTCTTTGGATGCAATATCACTGGGCATCAAACCTTCTTCAATACAAATAGCTGCTGCCTTTCCCACGGCCTGTGCCCCATGCGCGCAGGTTAACATCACACGTGAAGAACCAAAGGCTACGTGTGTCGCGCTAATGATTCGCCCCGCTAGAAAAAGGTTGTCGATGTTTTTTGAATAGTAGCATCGGTACGGAATTGAATATACTCCTTTGCCATGCCATTGTGTGCACGAATTCAGTTCACTATAAATACCGTCGGCCGGATGAAGATCCATAGCCCAACCCCCAAAAGCAACGGCATCATAATAATCACGCTGCTCCACAATATCTTTTTGAGACAGCATGAAGTCACCTTCAAAACGACGACTTTCACGTTTACCGGGAATGGTGCCTACCCACTCTAAAGTAAGGTTTTCCGCTTCCGGAAATTTACCGCTGTTCTTTACATAATCCCAAATTCCATACACTACCCTCCATAGCTCGAATTTTATATCTTCGGATTGATGTACGGTATCTAATCGACCTCCATGCTCTACCCACCATAACTTACAGCCATGGTCGCCCAATTGGTAATTTTTGATACGCGGAAGCTCTTCGGCATTCTTTATTGCAAACGAAGGTGCCGTATACGACACCGGTTTGCCCAAGTCTTTCGTATAAAAATAAAGTGAGTGACCCAACAAATTACCGTAATCCTCTATATTCGGAGCAAACCCTTCATCAAACTCTTCTCTAGTCTCAGCTCCCATACGAAAAGAAGCTCCAACCAAAAAGGCTACAATTCCATCTCCCGAGGCATCACAAAACAAGGGCGCCGTTGCAATATATTTGGTAGAATTTTGACTACAAAAACCCGTAACACTTTTTATTTTTTCATCTGCGCCCTTCTCCGCTTCATAGACCGCCGTATTTAACAATAGCGTAATGTTTTTTTCCTCGTACACTTTTTCGAGCAAAACCGTATCAAAAATCAAAGGATTGCCCTCTTTGTTACGTTTTAAATTTTCCAATAAGATTTCATTGATCAATCCACCTTCACGGCTCCAACGGTTGTTGTTGCCCATGTGAGACGTAGCCCCCAGACTCCAAAGGCGTACTTCCGAGGATGCGTTACCCCCGAGAACTGGACGATCTTGCAGCAATGCTACCTTAAGACCAGATCGCGCTGCAGTTATCGCGGCACAAACACCTGAAAGACCACCGCCAATAACGACAAGGTCAGTTATTAAAGTAATGGTTTTTATTGCTCTTTTCTTAGAACTGTATTTTTCTAATATCATATGTTATTACATTCTATTTTAATCGATGAGCTTTCGCCTATCAGGCTTTTAATGTTTTTATTTAAATTACTTTCCTTTCAATATTCCTGAGAATAATCACAACACCCAAAACAAGTACGATGAAGCCCATTGAGGCAACAAGTAGTACTCCTGTTTCCGCAATAGCAGATAGCCCAAGAATCAATAGTCCGGTTGATGAGACCCCGATGCCAATGACACGACCTCCCCTTTTATTGCCCTCGGTAGTTTCATCAACTTGCTCGGATGCCTTTTTATCAACCAATTTCATATAGGTAGTGTATTGTGAAATATCAGCTTTTTTAGTACGCGCATAAAATTCAAAAACTGTCAACATTATTATGGGAATTGCCACCCCAAGCCCCATTTCATCTTCACGGTTTAGAGAAAAGTTTAATAAACCCGGTGCTATAAATTTGAAAAAAGCATTGATCAATAAAGTAATAATGGTAACGACCAGAACACTTTTACCTGTTTGATATTTTGAAAACAAGGCCCACATCGGGGGTAGGAACATGGCTCCCCCTGTAATTGCGGCCAAACTCATAACGACTTCTACGATGCCACCCATAAAAGGCACCAAGAGCGCAACCATAATAGTTATAACACCCAGAATAATCGTCGCCAAACGTCCGACTTTCACCAAATGATCACCTGTAGATTCAGGTCGAAAATGCTTGTATATATCATTGGCAAGAACCCCCGCGGAAATATTCAAGGTGGTATTCACCGAACTTGAAGTGGCAAAGACCATCCCACCGAGCATGAGCCCTAACATTCCGATGGGCAACACTTCTTTACACATAAGCAAGTACGCCCCTTCATCGGCCAAACCGCCCAAATCCGGATTAAGAACGCGGTAAATCATGGGAGGCAGCATCCAAATTATCGGACTTATTAAATAGAGACCACCGAAAAGGAACCCGACTTTTTTGGCCTCTTTTGGAGTGGCAACACTAGTGTAACGCTGAACATAAGCCCAGTTACCGGCAATAAAGAAAAGATTGTATAGTCCGAAGGCTACCATAAAGCCCCAAGAATATTCTTCGTTGACCAAGGAAAAGAAGCTTTCCGGAGCTTTTGCAATAAAATTATCCAGTCCCCCTATTTTTTCAAGCGAAAGCGGAACGACAATTAACACCGCGGCAGTCAAGACAACAAATTGGAGTACATCGGTGACGATTACGGCCCAAAGACCGCCAACGGCCGTATAGATTAATATTAAAATACCCAGCACAATAATACTTGTAGAAATTGGTATTCCTGCCGAAACCTCAACGATTTTAGCGACCGGGTATAAAAATGATCCTGTAGTAAAAATCGAAATGATTAAAAAAAGATAGGTATACGTTTTTTGGGTCTTATAGCCAAGGCGATCTGTAATGAATTCCGCCGCAGTTAGCGCTTTTGTCTTTTGCCATTTTGGGGCGATAATAAAGCCGATGATGAACCCGGCAATGCACATTGTTGTTTGTATGGTTATCGCTACCCAACCGCTGGTATAGGCGATAGATCCCCAAACTACAAAGGTTCCGGCCGAGAAAAAACTCATAAACAAAGAAAGCCCGCTCATCCACCAGGGCAATGCACCACCTGCAGCAAAAAACGACTTCATGTTTTTACCCGACTTCGCAAAGCTCAGTCCGCATACAAAAACGAGCAATGTAAAAGCCAGTATAACTCCAATATCAATAGTACTCATTTGGTATTTTTTACGTATCGCATTTGCGGTAACCTATAATTCGTATTCCTCTAAAAATTGATTTACTATATAGCCGTAGGTCTGTTTTTCATCATTGGCAAAAACAACCAGGTTCTTTCTAATAGGTTCTACCAATCCATTCTCCCCTATTTGTTCCAGAAAAATTTTCAGCTGGTTTTTTGTCATTACTCCGAGATGGGTAGAGATACGCTCCAAAGTCTCCGTCGAAGCGGAATTCAAATGTTCCAATAAAAGACTGCGTGTATTGATATCAACATCAGCAAACGCATTCCAAAACAGGTTTTGCAATTTCGGGGTTTTCCAAAATTTTTCGGGCAAGTTCTTACAAATAAAACCACGGACCATGGGAATACCCGTCTCAAATATATTGGCGATTCTAGCATAATGCTCTTTATAGTTTGCTTCATCGAATCTTCCAAGCGCGAACATTTGATAATTGCTATTAGCGCTATGCAACATCTGAAAGACCGTTTCATCGGTAACTTGACTCGAAGTATATTCCCTGAGTTTGGCATTTAATTGGCCGTGTACCAAATGCCAGGCAACATAACAGGAATATAACGCTCCGGAAACAACCGTTTCCTTAACCTCTTTGATCGTAGCCCCAGAAAGCGCATCAGGTCCATTACCTTCCGAAGGTTTTGGTTTTTCTATCAACTCATCTATTTTCCTCTGTTTCAGAATGGAGTTGGCATCGGTAAGTAATAGATGCAACTTTAGATAATCGGCCATTGAAAATTCATCATGGTCATTTTTGGTCAAGGGCAGCTTTGAATCACGGTCAAAACCAGCATAGTCACCCAAAAGAGTCCAATATAAACGGATGTTCATCAACTTGCAATCGCCGTCGGCGCATACGGGTGTTTCAATATCAGAGACATATAATATGGGTCGTTCGCGCTGGTCGACTAAAAGCCCGATGTTCTGTTTGCCTATGGAATCTACTTCTATAAACATTGAAGTTTCCTTTTTTACAAGCTTAGTTCCGTATTCCCATGGCATATTAAAAAATTCCGGCTGTCGGTCTAGACCATTTTCTTGCAGCACTGCTCCGCCAATATCGGTCAATGCAAACTGCGCATTTCCGTACCATAGCACGAACAGAAATAAGTTCAACAACCTATACCTCATTTTTTCGATTCTGGTATTTTCCTATATTTCTGAGATTCTATAAGTTCTAAATATTCTGGCAAATACCCTGTATAAATGTCTCTGGGATCAACATCGTACTTTTCACATAGTGAAGCCGCAAAACCTACTGCAGCCCCCATTTGACCCGTAGTGCGCATTACACGGGGCCCTCCAAGACCGATATGTGAGCAACTAAAATTACGTCCGGCCATAAAAAGATTACTGATATTTTTCGAATATAGGCTTCGATACGGAATGTAATACTGAATACCTTTATAGAATAAGGCCTCGGATATAAAATCAGGATTGTTCTCATCTTCCAAAACTGTTTGATAATGCACATCAATGGCTCTCTTCTCAACTACTACGGCATCTGGAAACTTAATTTCATTAACCGCATCCTTAAAGGTAAATATATGATCACCGACCAACCTTCTTGATTCCCGTTTGCCCACCAAATACGAAACCCATTCCAATTTACGCTTTGCATTTTCAGGTTCTTTTTTTGCATTACTAAACGACCCGTAGATTGCCCGCAACATGTGATCCCGTATTTCTTCGGCATCTTCTATTTGGTTCAAATCGTTACGACTAAACTCCCACTGCCATTCTCCTTTCACTTCTTTATAGCTCTTTGCCACGGGCATCGCCCAAGGCACTTCAGAAAAATCTTGATCAGTCTCCATTTCTTTTGATCCCCACAATACCGAAGACCCCATTACGGCATTATCTGCTTCCTTCGGGCTCCATAGTTCCCCGTGTTTCTCCCAGGCTTCGTCATAGGTGTCCACACTCTCACGCCCGTATGAGAATTCTGCACCGGCCCAGAAACCGATCCACCCATCACCTGTCGAATCTACAAAGCGAGGTGCGGTAAAACGAATACGCTTCCCATCTGAAGTATGTCTAGCATCTACATATTGTATCGTATTATTTTCCGCTTTGGCATCATAGGCCCTCCAATTCAAGAATAAATCAATATTCTCGTAGCTCTTAACGTTCTTGTCTCTTTTTTCTTGATCGATTTCCGCTTCAACATGCCCATTCGGGTAATGCTCCGTATCGAGCATCCTTAGTATCCGCTCAAAGTTTCCATAGATACCCTCCGTATGCACCCTGATTTCACTACTGGCATTACCGCCCAGCAACGGGCGGTCATGTACAAGGGCGATTTTCAGACCCTGTTCGGCACTGGCAATGGCCGCGGCACAACCGGCTATACCTCCCCCGACAATCACTAAGTCGTAGTTTTTGATTTCTTCCGGGGCATTGGACTCTGCCGTAACCGTTTTTCGCCATTCTGCCAACTTCTTCGCTGATGACGGAGGTTCTTTATCAGAAGTGGAAAAATAAATGGCATCGCACCGACCATTAAAACCTGTCAGATCGACAAGTTCAATATGTGCACTTTTATTTTTTCCGATTTTGGTTTCTCCCACATATTCCCAGCCCCAGCCCGAACGCAGACCCAAGGCTTTCTCTAACATCGTATCGTCTACCTTTAGGTTGAACCGACCAGGTGCATCCCATTCACCTGGAGCCCAATTCATGGTACGAACCCAAATATGGTACTGTCCAGATTTTTCAAAACTTACTTGGGTGGTCGCGTTTTGCACGGTTTCTCCCATACCATGGGCCATGAGGTAGGGGGATCCCATCTGTTCAACGAACTGCGGATCCACGACCCAACCTCCTGGATTATCGAAACTTTCAGCTTCCAATAAAATATCTTGGGCCCCTACAATATTTACAAGGAAAAATGTAAAAATGGATATTACGATTCTATTCATCACGGTCATGACTTTATCTCTTTTCATTCTCAAAAAATACGAATTAGGTTACAATCTTTAGTGCTCAAAATTTGAATGTTATTTTTTATAGAATAGGAGGCGGTTGCCCACCCCCTATATCAACAACTAACTCAAACAACACTCTTTAATAACCTGAATTTTGTGTTACGACACCATCGGTCGCATCAATTTCGGCTTGTGGTATAGGCCATAAGTAATCTCGATTGGCATTAAAAACCCGAACTTCAAGTTCCCTAAAATCTAAATTGCCCAATTCTACCCTTGGTTGGGACGGCGCACCAGAATAATCAATGAAACCATCTTGGTCAATGGCGGGTACAAAACCCATCTCACCACCAATCTTACTGAATCCATTTGCGGGCCCGCCCAATAAAGTGGTATTCATCACTTTTTCGGCGATACCCCATCTTCTGATATCAAACAATCTCAAACCTTCATCAGCCAGTTCAACTTTTCGTTCCCTTCTTATAATTGTTCTTAATTCGGCCTGATCGGTCGTCGTTACTTCGGGATATGAAATTCCACTTCCATTATAGGCTCGCTCACGCACTTGATTGATGGCATCCAACACGCTGGCATCGATTGTTCCTGCCTCTATTTTAGCTTCTGCATAATTCAAGAGTACCTCTGCAAAACGTATTAAGTATATGGGTTGTTCAGATTCTAAAGGACTACCTTCTCCCATTAAAAACGGTTCATCGGAGAATTTTTTCCAAAAATAACCCGTGAAGGAAGTAAATCGGTTCGACCCTCCGGTCACATATTGGGCGCCATCAACAGGGTCTACGATTTCCCTACCGGCCGGATTGGCCGCATTCACGTTGAAAACCCGCTCAACATTAACTCCGTTCTCGACCCTCCATGTGGCAATACTATCACTATGTTGCTGAATAACATGACCTGTCCACACCTCTCCAGGAATTACAATAGATGCTTTTAACCTTGGATCTCTATTTTCAAAAGGGTTCGCAGGATCATAAGCAGGGTCCTCGTCGATAGGAAGGCCATTGATAGTTTCATAACTATCTACCGTTTGTTGGGCCGGTACATACTGACACCACCCACCAAAACGGGTTCCTTGTCTTTGCGATAACCCGTGGGTTTGGGTACCATTCGTATAAGACATATCTAAAAGTACTTCTGACGAACCCACACCAGCATCGGTGAACAAGGCTTCATAATCAGGAAATAAGCTCGGTGCTTGGTCAGCGTTCATTACCTTTAATGCTGCACTTTCCGCTATAGCATAGTCACTATTATATAAAGCAATTCGAGCAATCAGGGCGTTTGCGGCATTCGCCGATGCCCTACCTCTTCCGCTACTGGGTTGAACCGCAGGCAACAAATCGGCCGCTTCTTCTAAGTCGCTTACAAGGCTTGCTACGATTTCAGCCTTGGGCGTTTTGGCTATCCCCAAGTCTTCTAAAGTGGTCGTTACCTCGGTGTGAAAAGGTACATCTCCGAAAAGTTCTATCAAATAGCTGTAGAAAAAAGCCCTTAGGAATAAAGCTTCGCCACGAATCTGATTGAAACGTTGGGAATCTGCGACAGCTTCGGCCTTTCCCATATTCGTCAAAAGGTTATTTGTACGTTGCACACCTGTATAAAATCTAGACCAAAAGCCATTGTTAAGATTTCCAGTAGAGGTCAACCCCCCGGTGGTAGCATCGACCGTACCAGCAACGTTGCCCCTATTGAAGGCATAGTCGGTGGCATGGTCTAAAATTTGCGGAAAAGGCACCGAACTTACATAGTTTAAACTCTGATAGGCTCCGGCCAATGCGACCTCTAATTGAGCCTCGGTTTGAAAAAAGGTAGCATCTGTAGGGCTTCCGGGGTCCTCCAAATTCAAGACGGTATCTTCGCAGGCCGTCATCAGCATAAGACCCATACCCAATGCAATTATATATTTTATAGTTTTCATGTTGAACAAGTTTTACGAATTAAAAGGTTATGCTTAGGCCCAAGGAATATACTTTGGTAACTGGATAAAATGCTCCTGCGGAAAAATTAGGAATCAACGGATCGATACCGTCGGGCATATCGTCCCAAGTCACTAAATTCTGCCCAGATAAATAGACACGGGAATTGGCGATTCCTATTTTCTCAACAAAATCTTTTGGTAGATTATACCCCAAGGTCACATTTCTCAATCTCACATACGAAGTATCGAACATCCATGTTTCGCTAGTACGCCAGTTCGGGTGTGAACTACCCGGTGTTAGACGAGGGTATTGGGCACCGGTATTCTGTGGAGTCCAATAATCGGCCTGCCATTCTTGAATTTTACCTGCATTGAAAAAAGCGTAACCTGCATCTCCTTGCAATACAACATCCCTGCCTTCCGATCCCAGTACCGAGACGGAAAGATCTAAACCCTTGTATTCAGCAAAAACATCAAAGCCCCAGTTCTTGGTGGCCAAATTACTACCGATTATAGTACGGTCATCGTTGTTGATTTCACCGTTGTCATTAAAGTCTTCATATTTAATATCTCCGGCCTGAACCGCCCCGAATTGGGGAACGGGTAAACCGGCAATTAAAGATCCGTCATCGTTAAAGTCACTTTCTTGATATAACCCTTCTACCTTCAGTCCGTAGATAGCACCTATTTCTTCGCCTACACGGTTTATGGTATTTCCGGGAGGAAGTTCATCCAATCCTCCCAAATCTGTAATTTCGTTAACAAAATCGGAATAGTTTGCATTAAAACCATACCTAAAGTTCTCACCGATCATATCTTGCCAGCCCAATGAGATATCGTAACCGGTGTTCTCTACCTGACCTGCATTTTGTACGGGAGCATCGAAACCGATAGAAGTTGGAATGGTGACCCCCAAAAGAATATCTTTTGTTTTTCTGACATAATATTCAGCCGTCAATGACATTTTACCATGAAAAAAACCTGCATCCATGGCTATATTCGAGGTTTCACCGGTTTCCCATCTTAAATTCGGATTGGACAAAACAGATTGAGCCCCACCAACGATGGGTACGCCCCCAATAGTCGGGTTGGCATTACCTAGACCAAAAAGGGAAGTATAGGCAAAATTGACTGGATTTCCACTATTGTCGAAAATGAACTGATTGCCCAATTGCCCCCAGGAAGCCCTAAATTTAAGATTGGAAACAAAAGCATCTTCGGGAAACCAACCCTCTTCGGAAACACGCCACCCCAAAGAAAAGGAAGGAAAGGTTGCCGATCGGAAACCCGGGGCAAAACGTGAAGATGCATCGCGACGAACGTTGGCTTCCAATAAGTATTTATTTTTATAGGAATAATTGACTCTTCCAAAAACAGATTCCAAGCCGTTTAAAGTAGAACTTCCTGAATTGAGTTGCGTATCGGCATCGCCATTATCGAGTCCCCTAAATTCCTCTAACACAAAACCTCTTCGTTCTGCTGACCAGATTTCGGAATTGAATTTTAAGAATTCGTAACCGACCAAAGCTGAAACGGAATGGTCATCAAACGATTTGTTATAATTTATTATAGCGTTAAAGTTGTCTTGAAAAGAGGTATACGTTTGCTTAAACAATTTATTGAACCTTCCCGCAGGAACTTGGGGTGAAGCAGATGAATTCTCTTTATACTGCCAAGTGGCATCAAAATTGTCCCTATCACGATCGACATATTGCGGCGCATAAGTTACAGCTATAGACAAATCTTTAAAAGGTCTATAGGTTGCTTTGAGCAATCCTCTAAAATAATTTGTGGTTTCATCATATAAACTACCTGAATTCACGAGAGCCACAGGGTTACCCCCACTAAAACCGGCGCCCCATGAACCGTCATCGTTATATGCATTGAATAACGGTTGAAGTCTATAGGCCGCTCTTGTGATATCATTTAAACCTCCTGGAGCCAATTGTTTTTCCCGTCTAAAATTCAGGTCAAAGGCCAAGTCTATTTTTTCTCCCAATTTCAAATCTGCATTGAAACGCCCACTATACCTCTTGAAGCTAAAGTTCGGAATATTTCCATCTTGATCCATATACGAAATGGAAGTAGAAATTTTTGCTTTTTCAGAACCTCCTCGTACAGCCAAGTTGTGATACTGCTGAATACCTGCTTGAGAGAACAACAAGTCTACCCAATCCGTATCAGGTCTTACTTCTGTGCCAACGTTAACTCCTGATTTATAAGCATCGATAGTGGCTTGATCGAAAGCGCCCGGTTCTGCTGAGTTAAAAGCTTCCATAAAGCCTACGGCGTCAAGAAACTTTAAATTCTGGGAGATACTCTGAATTCCTGTATAGGTGCTATATGTCGTTGAGAGTTTACCCTCTTTTCCTCTTTTGGTCGTAATCAATATTACACCGTTCGATGCTCGAGATCCATAAATTGCCGCCGCAGAGGCATCTTTTAGTACCGATATGGATTCAATATCGCTCGGATCGACACCATTAATATCATCTGGTATTCCATCAACCAATATTAGCGGATTATTTTTGTTGCCATTTCCCAAGGTCCCTATACCACGAATGCGTATGGTCGCCCCGTCACTACCAGGCTGTCCACTACTCTGTGTTGCCGTGAGCCCGGGAACAAGGCCTGCAAGGGCTTGGGATGTCTGTGCGACTGGTTGCCTTGTGATTTCCTCTGCCTTAACCGTTTCAACCGATCCAGTAAGGTTTACGGCTTTTTGAACGCCGTAGCCCACGACAACAACCTCATCAAGTTGGGCCGCATCTTCCAATAGCGTTAAATCAATCGTGGTTTGGGTACCGACCGCAACGGTCTGGGAAACCATACCTACATACGAAAATTGCAGGGCAGCTCCCTGCGTTACGGTAATCGAAAAATTTCCGTCAAAATCGGTCTGTGTACCGTTCGTTGTTCCTACTTCGATAACGTTTACCCCTGGCAGCGGCACGTTTTCCGAATCAGTTACCGTTCCGGTAACCGTCTTTTCCTGTGACCATAGCATCGCGCTAAAGCCTAGAAAAATCATCAATAGTAAATGCTTATTTTTCATAGATTATCAATTGGTTATGAGTTGGTTATTTTTTAGTTAATCGCTGAAAAATACGTTCATTATGCAATGAGCAATTAAAATGAAATGTAAAATTTTACGGAAACGCTTTCGGAAACGTTTTAAATTTTCGGAAACGTTTCCGAAAAAGAAATTATTAATAATTACCAACTAGAATTATCAATTTCACAAAACGTATCTATTTAATAGGTTCCAACAATATCATAGCCTCCAACACATTTTCTACATTGTTATAAAATAGTTTTAATAAAAATCCGCCTGACTGATAAACTAGATCCTATCTGATATTGAACGAGATTTCATTATCTTCAAAAAATAACTTTCAATGTTTTCGGAAATTGAATACACTATCATCAAAAATCATTACGGCATCAAAACTTACTAAATGAAACATGTAACCATAAAAGATGTAGCCAAGCGATTGAATGTTTCGATATCATCGATTTCTCGAGCCTTCAATGATAAGTACGACATTAAGAAAGAAACGAAGGAACTTATATTGAAGACTGCCGAGGAAATGGGCTATCACCCTAACCCTATTGCTCAAAAATTAAGTCAAAACAAAACTTTCAATATTGGTGTGGTCGTACCGGAGTTTATCAATGAATATTATTCTGAAATAATTATCGGTATACAAGAAGTTTTTATGGCCCATAAATTTCAGGTACTCATCATGCAATCCGATGAGAATACGGATCAAGAGCTAAGAAATGTCAAAACATTGATAAACAGCATGGTCGATGGATTAATTATAGCACCTACATTGAAAAGTAATAATATGGATTTCTATTTGAAACAGTATCAAAATGGATATCCTATCGTGTTCATGAGTCGTGTAGAAAAGAACTTGCCTGCATCAAAGGTGCTTTTGGATAACGAGAAATGGGGATTCTTCGCAACCGAACACCTTATCAGACAGGGCTATAAAAAAATATATCATCTCTCAGGACCCAAATTTTTGTGTGTTTCAACGGAAAGAACCAAAGGATTTAAAAAGGCCATGGCGAAGCATAAAATTTCGAAGGACAACTTTAAAATAATTGAGGCCGGTTTGTTCGCAAAAAACGGTATGGAAGTCATAGAAGACCTTATTTACAATCGGGATATGCCCGACGCTATTTTCTGTTTTAATGACCAAGTAGCCATGGGTGTTATTAAAAAACTGAAAAGCAATGGTCTAAGAGTCCCCGAAGATGTTGCTATAATGGGGCACACCGAGACACGCATGGCCGAATTGATTACACCACAGTTGAGCAGTATATTTCAGCCCACCTATGAAATGGGAAAAAAGACAGCGGAGCTACTCTTAAAGCTTATCAATGAGGGAAGCGACCAACCGGAAACCGTATTATTGAACGGAGTGCTTAATGTCAGGGAGTCTTCGATTAGGGATAAATCGGTGGAATTCTAGAAAACACCCCAGCTTTCAAAAAAGTAATAGGGCCTCATATTAAATAAAAGACCCTACTACACTCAATTAACAAAAATTCGATTTTTTTCATTCATTTCCCAGACAAGCTTTTACCGTAAAGGGACATCAGAAACTATTTCTCGTACGGACTGCGAACTAATTTGTCGATTTCAAAAGTTTCGTCGTACTGCGGCATGCGGCCGTCGTTCCATAATTCTTGATCCTTAACGGAGTAGTACCATAAGGGGCGAACAAAGCTCTTTGTCCATTCCTCGGTTTCTGCAACCATTTGTTTAAGACGTTCAGGATACCTGCCGCCTAAATTTTTCTTTTCGCCCAAATCGTTCGTAATATTAAAGAGTCCCCAAGGTTCATTCCCCATTCGGGTTATTTTCCAATCGCCTTTGCGCCCACCAACATCGCAATATCCTTCGCGATAGCGCAACGCATAGATCATTTCGTTCTTGTAAGGTTCCGAACCGGTCAATACATCATCCAAGATATTTTTTCCATCCAATTTTTTACTTTTTGGCACAGTACCTCTAGCAATTTGAACGAAAGTGGGATATAGATCCAAAGATGATACAGGAAAATCGAATCGTTCTCCTTGTATAATTTTCTTAGGCCAATGGAAGAACATCGGTGAGCGATAGCCCCCTTCCCAAGTATCTCCTTTGGTTCCTTTCAGCGGATAATTATTGGCGCCATGATCGGTATTGCCCCCATTATCACTTAAGAAAACGATTAGCGTATTATCAAACTGTTTGGTTTCCTTTAGTGTTTCTACAATCTTTCCGATACCCCGATCAACGGCATAGACCATAGCCGCATAGGTTCTTCTATCATTATCTTTGATCTCGGCAAACTTTTGAAGGTCTTCGTCTTTTGCCTGTAAGGGAACATGAGGCGCATTATAAGCTAAATAAATAAAGAAGGGGCTGTTTTTTTTCGAAGCGGTTTTGATGTTCCGAATCGCCTCTCTAGAAAAAGCGTCCGTTAAATATTCGGTTTCTTGTACCGGTTTTCCATTATGCTCCAAAGGATGCAAATAATCACGAATATTTTCATTCCCTGCCTTTAGCTGTTGCTCATATTCCTCCTGATATTTTTCCGGAAAATAGTCATGTCCTCCTCCGAGAAATCCGTAAAAATCATCGAATCCTCTTTTGTTTGGATGATATTTAGGTGCTGCTCCAAGATGCCACTTACCAATGGCACTTGTATAATACCCCGCTTCTTGCAACAACTTCGACATAAAGATTTCCTCAACGGGAACTCCCATATTATCATTATCATCTTCACTACTATTATGGAATAGATTATAAGCCGTGCCCGTAAGATGTGGATACCTCCCTGTCAGCAAAGCGGAACGGCTTGGCCCGCAGAAGGGATGGGCTACGTAGGCGGATGTGAAAATTGTTCCGTTTTGTGCCAATTTATCCATCGCGGGAGTAACAATATCGGTAGATCCGTTAAAGCCAACATCGGAATAACCTAAGTCGTCGCATAAAACAAATAAAATGTTGGGCCGCTCTTGCTGGGCATTGCCCGATTGGAAAATGAACAGTACACCCGCAAAAAAAAGCAATTTGATTTTATTGAATGGATTTTTCATAATTCATGTTTTAAAATGGAATTAAAATGGATACTATCTATTCTGATACTGTTGCCAGATTGCCCTTCCATCCTTTATTAAATTGTTCTAAGAGTTGTTTGACAATCTCTGGATTCGCCTTTGCAATATTCACCGTCTCCGTCGGGTCGTTTTGATGGTCATACAATTCGAAAAAGACAGGTTCTACTTGGGGTTTTGTATAATCTTTCCATACGATAAATCGATAGGTGTCGGTTCGCATGGCATAACCCATTAGACGGTTTTCGAACAGATCTCGATTCCATTTGTCTCCTTGTTGCGTCTTGATACGCCCTTCCACTTCTTCAATTAAAGGGCCGAACGACGTTTCTCGCATACCTTTAGACAGTGGGTTGGCCGCCCATTCGCGCAACGCCGGCGTTGGAAATTGGCTAAAAACAGCCTTTTTCCAACCTTGGTCTGGGTCAGAAAGTAAAGGGGCGAAACTTTGTCCTTCAAGATGTACCGGCAATGGAATATTCGCCAAATCACATAGCGTCGGATACATATCAACCAACTCTACCAGGGCATCGGTAGTTTTTCCGCGATTTTCCTTAGCCATATCGGGTGTCCAAATAATCAGCGGAACCCGAGTCGCAATTTCGTAATTGGTGGCCTTCCCCCAAATTCCCATATCGCCGAGATGCCAACCGTGATCGCTCCAAAGTATAATAATGGTATTATCGCGAACTCCGGCTTCGTCTAGAGCTGAAAGCATACGCCCAATTTGGGCATCTACATAACTTACACATGCGAGATAAGCATGTTTCAAATTGCGTGCGAGTTCTTTATCGATTGCTCCTTTTTTTGGAATGTTTGCCCTTGCCCGTAATTCAAAGGAAGCATGCAGGCCCATCGTAGCACCATCTTTCGGTGCTTCTTCCTGTGTCGCCAGCTGTATTTTCTCTTCATCGTACAAGTCCCAATACTTTTTGGGAGCTATCCAATCTAAGTGCGGTTTTTTCATTCCTAGCCCTAGAAAGAATGGTTTCTCCGGATTTTTTTCCAGCATATCTTTCATGGTAGCAATCGCCAAATCGGTATTATGTCCGTCTTCGTATTCATTATCCGGAAAATCGGCAAACTCATAGGCGGGTCCTTTTCCCAACCCATTTCTCAATGCATTTTCTCCATACTTTGCCACCATGGCGGCAGCATTCTCCTCTTGCATTCTCTGGTTTTCTGGAAGCTTAAATCCAAATTGAACTTTTGGATTATCGGTCTCGACCGGATTTCTGCTCCAGGAAAGTTCACCATCACCAAACTTACGGTTATGGTATATTTTACCAGTGTACACCGTTTCGTAGCCATTTGCCCAAAAATGTTGAGGCAATGTTACAATGTCTGGATTTTGTTCTCGAAAATAAGTGTAATTCTCAATTACCTGAATAGACTCTGGTCTTGCCCCCGTCATTAAACTAGCTCGTGATGGACTGCAAATGGCTTGTTGGCAATAGGCATTATTAAACAGCAGACCATCACTCGCAAGCGCATCCATATTTGGCGTAATGGCAATATCAGAACCGTAGACACCCAATTCAGCACGAAGATCGTCAATGGCAAGAAAAAGGATGTTCGGCCTTTTCGCAACCATCATTTCTTCCTTTTTCTCTTGACAGGATAAGAGAAAAAACAAAGTAGAGAAAACGAGAACAAGATTTTTCATAGTTATTTCAAGTATTTAAAGAGTAGGGCTACCTCATTTTTATTTCGACGCCAACGCCAATTGCACCTCTTCAATGGTCATGTTTTTAGTTTCTTTCAAATAGATGAAGAGTATCACCAAACCGATAGCCACTGCGACTGCATAAAACATCAAGGTGGCACTGATACCCATGGTTGCCAATTGCCAAGGAAAGAATGTCTGTACCAACGAACTGGTTACACTTGTTACCAGCGTAAAAAAGGGAATAGCAATACCCCGAATCGAAATAGTAAATATCTCAGAAAAGAGCACCCACATTACCGGGCCTACCGAAAATTGAAATGCTGCTATAAAACTCAATATTCCAATAAGAATCAACATTGCGTTAATATCTACTGCCTTTTGTAGTAATAGGCTAGAATAGGTTCTGGCATCATCTTCACCCAAAGTTTCGATAAGAGCTTTTTTAAATTCAATATCCGACCCATATTCTATTCCGACTAGCCCACTTAGCCGCCCGGAATCATCTATCTCGGTCATCTCGTGAATAGCATCTTTTGTAATCGTATAACTGGCGGTCTTAAATCCGTAAAAACAGATACCCAAACTTATAATTATCCACAGCATTCCACCAATAATCATAGGTCTACGACCAATCTTATCTACCAAGAGCAGGCCCAGAATGGTAAAAACAACACTTACGACCCCTATCCATATGGCTTGTGCAAAAGCGGCATCGGTTCCCATACCTAATTGTTCAAAAACTGTTGGCGCATAAAACAATATGGCGTTAATTCCTGTAGCCTGTTGGGCAATAGCTATGGTCATAGCTATTATCATAGTTACTCGCATGGGTTTACTGAAAATTTTCTTCAATTGTGCAATTGTAGAACGGTCTGAATCTGATTTTTCCAAACTTCGCTGCATTTCTACAATTTGCTCAGGTACCTCGGCTTCTGGAATCACTTTTCGTAGGGCATTTTTTGCCTCCTCTATTCTTCCTTTAAAGACCAACCATGCCGGACTTCTCGGAATAAAAAATAGGAATATGAACCATATTATCGCAAATAGCACTTCAGAACCAAGCATCCACCTCCAAGTATTTTCATCGATTCCCAAGGCCACTACCCATGCAGCTTGTGAACCGGCCAGGTTCAAAATAAGATAGTTGAGAAAATAGGCCGCCGATAAACCGACAACAATATTGATTTGAATCATTGAGACTAATTTCCCTCGCCACTTAGGAGGCGCAATTTCGCCAATATACATTGAAGCCATCGAGATGGAACTAAATGCCAATCCTCCTAAAAAACGGGCCGCAACCAATGTCCAATAGGAAGTTGCGAAGGCAGAGCCCAAAGCAGATATAACATAAAGTGCCGCTGATATTTGTAAAGCCTTTTTACGACCGTAGGCATTACAGGCGTAACCGACAAAAAGTAGAGCCAACAACACTCCATAGGCCGGAGCTCCCACGACTGTTCCCAATTCTAAGTCGGTCAGTGAAAACTCTTCGGAAATAAAATTTACCGTACCAGAAATCAAAGCGGCATCAATTCCAAAGACGAAACCGCCCATAGCAACGATAGTTGCATATGAAAATGCATTTTTTTTATATGAACTCATGGTACATTGCTTTTAGGTAGGTTTTGGTTAAATATCGTTTAGTTCCAAATTACGGGCAAGAAAACTGACATTTCCCCCTGTCCACGGTTACTCCATGTAAAATAAGGTACAAGCGATGTGGTGTAAGAAACCATTTTGGGTTTGCTCACTTCGTTGTACATACCATCTAACATATCTTTTCGAATCATTATATCGGTCTTGATAGTGGTAACACCACCCAAAACATCTTGGTGATATTCTGGTTTTAGATCATTGCTTCCGGATACATAAACATCGGTGATTTTAGTTCCTTTGGGAAGATCTGCAGATTCCATACAGTATACTACCGGTCCTCTCTTTATCGCTACCTGGTTTCTGATCTCCTCGATTCTCGGATGCCCTTCTATGAATTTTACTTCCATAGGCATATCCAAAGAAATTACATCTCCTGCAACCCAGTTACGTTCTATTTTCGCAAAGCTTCCGGGAGTTACAGCCTCAATGGCCTTACCATTCACGCTCAGCTTACTTCCTTTCGCCCAAGCCGGAATTCTTAAAAGCATCTCAAAAGGGTCCGATTTGCTTTCATCAATGGTTATTTTGACCGCGCCGTCCCAAGGATAATTACTTTGCTGAGTAAGCTTAATTCTAGTGCCATCTAGCAAAGTGGTCTCCAATTTATTACCTCCATATAAATTTACAGCGATACCATTTTGCGATTTGCTATACGCCCAACCCGGCGATTTTGCAATGGTGCGCACCAAGTTGGGGGGGCAACAAAAACATTCTAAATAAGGCTGACGTTCCGCAAATTCCACATTCATATTGTCGTAGTCCAGGGCCCCGTCTATCTTACGTAAGGGATTTGAGTAGTAATAATCTTTACCTTCAATACTAATACCCGAAAGCCCACTATTATGAAGCACCAATTCCATTATATCACCATGATTCGAATCACCGCTAAGGGTCAACATTCGGTAATTGAACATGGAATTACAGATGTTTGCGCAGGTCTCATTATAGGCCGTCATATTAGGCATCATATATTCATCGATAAACCCTTCCTCTATTTTATCTAAACGAGACGATCTGCCATAATGGGTTTGGCCAACGGCACCAGTGACATACATTTTTTTATCCGTTACATTTTCCCAGAGTCGATCAAGCGATTCGATCAATGCTTTTTCACCGGTTTCGGCATAGACATCGGCAGCCCCAGCATAGTAATATAAGGCCAGCACGGCATGACCCACAGCCTCGGTTTCTTCACGAAAAGGAACCCGCTCTTGCACCATATCACCAATAGGGTATCCAACAGTAGTATCATCGTCTTCAATTTTATAGGTGCCGCGCATGTTAATAAACTGCTCTGCTAATTCTAAATATTTCTTGTCTTGAGTGGTGCGATACAATTCTACCAAGCCCATAATCTGCGTCTGGTTAAACCCGAATCGTTTCAAATGATCTGGTTTGGGCGAAAACAACTTGTACAGATAATCGGCATGCTTGATGGCGATTTCAAGGAAATTGTTTTTACCGGTCACACGGTGATGAATACATGCACTGGTCATCAAGTGACCACTATTGTACAATTCATGATATTTTCTATTGGAAAACGGTTCGATATCATCGCGGATGATAATCGGCGTAGAGAGATAACCATCTGCTTGTTGAGCTTTGCCGATGACCTCAATAATTTCATCCATTTCCTCAACTATTTTCTCGTCTTTATTAACGGCATAGATGTACATACTAGCCTCCATCCATTTATAGAAATCACCATCGTGCCACCAAAAGCCTTTATGTTCGCCTTCTTTCAATCCGGCGGCAATTTTGAAGTTGTTGTACCCATGGCCCGTATCACCTTTCAACAATGTACCCATATAAGGAAGCATTACTTTCTCGGCAGTTCTCCATTTGTCGGCCCAAAAGCCTTCCGTCCATTGGCAATCTCCTATATCGATACTTTTCAGTTTCACATGTGGGCTGTTGGTATTGTTGATAATGCCCCGAGCGTTGTCTTTGATCATAACTATTTCGGTATTCTTGTTCTCTATTTTGACTTCTTCAACTGTACTTTTCGATTTATCGGTGCAACCCACAACTACTATGAAGCTGCTAAAAACAACTGCTAACTTTTTCATTTCCCTCTGCTTTCTAAGATGTATTATCGTAAACCTCTTTTTTAATTCAATGAGGACCATCACTTTGAAAATCATGATACTGTGCATTAAATTAAAATTTGGTCGAACAAATAAAATCAAAACTGCGTTTATCAAGTTAGTTGATTTTACCTACTGATTACACTATTTTATCCTTTATGCATTTTAGAAAAACTATTTTCAACAAGATGTTTATTTGTAAGATCAACTTAGGCACTATCATTCTACACAAAGATTTGGTTTTCTCAATCAACAGATAGTCCCACTTCAAAGTGACCGCTCTTGACTTTACCATCTTTCATGGTGATTCGATAGCCGTAACCGGGGATAGACACACCTCCTTCAATCTTCTGTGCTACGGGACCTAAGTTTGCTATTACTTCGGTACCGCTTGAAAATTTGCTTCGCTGTACTTTAAAGTCAGCACTGAGGTATTCATGGCTTTTCAGTTCTGAAAAGAACGTTTCCCTATGAACAGGACTCACCAATTCATTGGCCATTTTAATCATCGGTCGCATGCCATTAAACTCGTAAGGTGCAAAGAATATGGTTGTTCCCCTTCCGAAAAGCATACTACGCAAGGCTTTCTTTCTGAAATCGCCATTAATTGTGATCTCATTGTCTGGGTCTTGAATTTTACCAAACGTTGCAATTGCATCGTGGAATACCAAACTGAACAAAGGCGCCCTGTGTGAAATTTGTGATAGTGGGTGGTCTTCAAGATAGGTCATACCCTCGAACATATCAAAATAAGGAATCCACTGTTGTTGACCGTGCTCGGTGCCATTCACGAGATTCAATGAATCAATATATTTGGCCAAGGCCAACCGCCCTTCTTTCCCATCTTCACGGTAAGCAGCAAAGGTGATGTCGGTAATGTCGGCCTCTAGACCGAGAGCGGCAATTTCTTTCTCAAGGTTCTCTTGAGCGAGACCCAGTTGAAATTTGGGGTCTACACGGGCCCATCGACTTCCTGTATTCATTAATTTTCCTTCTTCATCCCTTTGCATTAGATCTGTAGTAAAATCGGGATCGTTTTCCAGCATAGGAGAATAGGCATGGTACGAAGAATACAGATAGCCAAATTTCTTGGCCAAATCAACGGCCGCTTTCAGTTTTTCCGTACCACCGAGTTCTGTGCTGATTGGCCAGTCATGCGGTACGAAATTTGAAAAAGTACCCCACGCATGGAAAAAAGCATTCTCTACCTTTAACTCATCATGGGTTACACGGATCATCTCTTTCAACTCATCAAAAGTGAAAGCCATGCCCGGCATATTTACATAATGGGGATACCCTCCATAAACACCCATATAAATGGCTCCCGGTAATTTGTTTACATTGGGGTTCCGTTTCGCCTTATCATTCAAGGTTACAAAATAACCTCGCTTGACAGCTTCCTTTTTATAAATTTTCGCCATGTCGACATAATCACCACCGGGAATAAAATGGTAGCTGATTTCCATTTTGCCCTTTTCACTGTCCAATTTCCAGACAGGGTCTAAAAAAACGATACGTTGAAAAGTTGACATCTCGCCTTTTGAATTGAAAAGGTATTGACCATTATTATTAATATTATACATCATTTCTGGTCTTGCCGATTCATCTACGACGCCAACTACAGCCGATTTCTCATTATAAGTTCCCCACCAGGGCATTGACATTCCCGTTCCATTATTGAACAACGGCAAGGCCCCCACCGATTTGTTGTTATATGTGGCATCGTCCCATTTACAAAATCGTCCTCCGTTCATGGGAAAAATATAAGATGGACAAATAACTCCCTGTTTCTGGGGGATAACAGCAGCCCCTTTATCTTCATCAGTCTTTAGGCTGAATTGTCTAGACGGATAACGCAGATCGAAAAGACTATAATTTCCCGCGCTATGTTCGACGACCTGAACATCGAGTTTCGGGGCATTTTTATCTAACCTTATTTCGGAAACAATTATTATTCCTTTCGCCTCAGATCCGTCGCCCATAATCGGATTTATAAATTTTATCGACACTGTGTATTCATTCAGGCGCGTGACCTCTATCTTCTTACTTTTTGAAAGATTAACGGTTTGCTTTTTACCCTTCGTATCGGATATTGTGAGAAGCCCTGCAGCGTTCTCCCATGGGTCGCTTCCCCAAACCTGTCCTGATTTTTTTTCAATAACGGTAAAACAACCGCTTTTAACATCAACCGATACCTTAAGCACCTCATTTTCTAAAACAGCCGATTCCAGAGTTTTATTCTTTTCAATATCATTGTGAGTCAGGGCAAAACCATTTGATCCCGAAAACAAAACGACTACTAAAAGTAGACTGATAGTTTTTATTCTTTGTATTTTAATTTTCATTTTGCCGATATATTATTATGGTTTGTTCTACATCAATTTGCCCACGCAATTACTTAAGGTGTTTTTAAAACATCCCTATTTCGTCACGAATTTTTTCAAAATGTTTCCCGAGGTTTTCAAAATTTTTTGCACCGATCAATTTCTTGTCGAAAAGGGAACTGCCCATACCCACACCAACGACTCCTGCTTCAAAAAACGATTTGATGTTTTTTTGGGATACACCACCCGTTGGCAATAATTTGATTTTATTTAAAGGGGCGGAAACGTCTTTTATAAATTGTACCCCCAGTTGTGTAGCCGGAAATATTTTTACCGCCGAAGCCCCCAAAGACCATGCTTTATAGATTTCTGTTGGGGTATATCCGCCTGGAAAAACCGGAATATTGTTTGTGACACAGTATTTGATCACCTCCTCATCGATAATCGGAGTGACGATAAACTGAGATCCTGCCTTTAAAGCGACCTCTAAGTCTTGCATGTTACAAATCGTACCTGCACCGACATTTAATGTTGGAAAATCTTTTACCAATTTGGCAATAGTATGGGAGACTTCCGGCGAATTCATCGTTATCTCAACCGTAAAAAAACCACTCTTAAGGTAGATGGGAATAATTTCAAATACCTGTTCAGTCGTCAACCCCCTTAGAATGCCAACAATCGGATTTTTATAAAATTTTTCCCATGAAAACAATCGATCAGCCATAGCTCTCCAGTATTTTTCTTTGTCCTATCAATAATGCTTTCTCTATTATTTGCGTTTCGAAACATACCACTCGTTTCTTAGGCAAAAAAGAAAGTAAAGCCAACTCGTACAGTACATTATATATACCAGATGCTGCCAGATATACAGTTTCATTTTTATCCTTCAGGTTGGCCAACTCCCCTCCGATCAAGAGTCCTGACAAGAAAAAATAGTTTTGCTCCGGCGCTGTATCGCTAATCAGACTACTTGCCCTAATAGCGAACAATGAAGCCATTTGTTGGTTGGAAATTCCTTTCTTCACTCCCTCCAAGAACGCAGGTTGAAAAGATGATTTCCAGTCTACTTGATTCAACGAAGCCGCCAAAATGCTGGTCTTGCTTATAATTTCAAAAAGTTCGCCTGTCATATAAGTGGTAAAATCTTCAAAACGGCCTTTCTCAAAAGTTATATGCTTGCTGTGGGTACCTGGCAGTAATAAAATACCACGGTCTTCTTTAGGAAGGTGATTGGCCAATCCCATGGCTTGGATTTCTTCACCGCGCATGACATCCGTTTCTGTTCTCACACCCGAAACAAGTATTATTTTTGGTCCATTATCCCTGTGAATCGATGTACTAATCAAATCCTTACCGCTAAAGGCAATGGGCATTTTCGCATAAGGCAACTCTCGCATTCCTATGGAAGAAGACAACATTCCCGAGGCAACCACGACTAGGTTATTGCCTTTAGCATAATTGAGTGCACTAATCTGTTCTTTTAGATATTCTGCGAAAAATACCTCTTGAGATACTTCATTTTGCATCTTGAAGTCTTGAAATCGTTTTTTGATTCCCATATCGGTCTTGTGTTCCGCCAAGACATTCAAGGAATTTGTATCGACCAAATGGAGCCTAAAATTGGAAGTGCCCCAATCACAACTTATAAATATTTCTGGTACATTCATAAACTCTATAATGCTTTAGTTATCCTTTTCTTCACAAGATAATCATCAAGCGCATAAGTTGAGCAGTCTACCCCTATTCCACTATTCTTGACACCGCCATGAGGAAGGTAAATATCATACTTTACACCGTTCAGTTGCACCTCGCCAAACTCCAACTTTTCAGCAAAAAAGTTTAAGATGTCCTTATCTTTCGAAAAGACATAAGAGGCCAAACCGGCATCTGTATTATTGGCCAGTTCAATAACCTCTTCCTTTGTTTTAAAGGATGTGATTAGCGCCACGGGACCGAATATTTCATGCTGCAAGATTTCTGAATTATTATTGGCCAATAGAATGATTGTTGGCTCAAAATAATACCCTGTTGTATCGAAAGGTTTTCCTCCGTAAATCAGTGCACCCCCTTGTTTTATTGCCTCTTGAACGATACTTTGCACTTTGGCTACCGAGTTAGCATTAGCTAGAGGTCCCATATCAGGTTTGTTTTCCCTACCAAAGCCTATTTTGGCATTTTCGAACTTTTTCTTTAAGCCCTCGGTAAATTCGTTGATTACCGATTCGTGTATAAAAAAACGATTCGGGGCCACACAAATTTGACCTGAATTACCAATTTTCAAAGCGGCACCGATGTTTATCGCAAGTTCCATATCGGCATCTTGGCATACTATGAACGGAGCATTACCCCCACACTCCATACTATATCTTTTTATGGAAGTACGTGCACTCTGCGCAATGAGTTTTTGAGCCGTTTCGGTTGACCCGATCATGGTAATCAACCTCGGAATTTTACTTTCGCAGAGCGGAATACCCACTTCCGTGACATCACCACAAATAACGGTGACCACACCTTTAGGGAAGTTAATTTCCGCACAGAGTTCGCCAACAATATAAGCCGACAATGGCGAAAATTCGGATGGTTTTAAAATAATACTACAACCAGCAGCCAGGGCCGGCCCCAGTTTGAAACCCAAATTCAAAAGTGGAAAGTTATAGGCCAAAAAGGCTACCGCAACTCCCAAAGGCTGGGAGACCATGCGATGTTCATGACTACCTTCCTTATCTTTAATAGGAATATCTTTCCGTTTCTGAATCTCCTCGGAATAGTATTTCAGGGAATTGGTTATACTGGTGAGGTCTTCCTCGGAGCCTTCCCAAGTCTTACCCATTTCATACATGATACTTTCTCGTAACAAGTCACCATTTTCAATAATTTTGTTACGAAGTTTATCGATCCAATCCAATCGCTCTACCATTGGCATTGCGGACCACGATTCGAATCCCTTTTGAGCAGATTTCAATGCTCTTTCGGTATCGTCCATGCCGGCCCAAGCAATTGTCGCAATCGCGGTTTCATGAGCCGGGGAAATTACACCGAATGTTTTACCGTTTGAAGCATCGACAAGCTGACCATCGATATATAATTTTTTATGCCCGAACGTTCTTATATGTTTCATTTTAGCTTGTTTCTTATTCTGAATATTTTTGTAACGCTACCTCCGATACTTCTACGCCCAAGCCGGGAGCATCGGGCACATATAATAATCCATTCTCAATTTTTAATTGATGTCGGGTCACCTCATCGCGCAATGCATTTTCGGTACGATCTAGTTCCATGGTTGGCAAATCGTTATACATCCGTCCCGGATTCTTATCGAGATTCGCCACAAAATGCACCGCAGCACTAATGGCGATCCATGTTCCCCAACTATGTGGCACAATGTCTTTACCATAGGTTTGTGCCAAGGTCGCAATCCGTTTTGCTTCGGTAAGCCCACCGGTAGCGCAGATATCGGGTTGTGCAATATCTACACATTCGTTTTCCAAAAGACGTCTGAATCCAAATTTAAGGTATTCACATTCCCCACCCGATATGGGTATTGAAGTATTCTCTCGAAGTTTTCGGTATCCCTCATAATCTTCGGGGGACACCGGCTCTTCAAACCATCCTATATCATATTTCTCGATTTCCTTTGATAATTTAAGGGCCTCCCTATATGAATAGGCGTGGTTGGCATCGATCATCAGCCTCATATCAGGACCGATAGCTTTGCGCACCGCTGCAACATAAGCGATATCTTTTTCAATGTTTAGACCAACTTTCATCTTAACGGCTTTAAAACCTTGTGATTTATACAAAAGCGCCTCTTCTACCAATTTTTCCTTTTGTCCCTCTCCCCTTGTGAAATACAAACCCGTGGCATACGGTTCTATGATGGGGTTTTTAACACCTCCCAGTAAAACCGAGACCGGCTGATTAAAGACTTTTCCTTTTATATCCCATAATGCCACATCGATGGCACTTATTGCTGCTTGAAGAACACCACTCCGCGCATAATCTATGGAACGACGGTACATTTCTTGCCAAAGGGTTTCGTGTTCGAGTGCATTTTTTCCTATCAAAAAAGGTTTGAAAAAATCTATACCTGCCTTGAGCACATTCGCAGGACCATAGCCTTCGCCCCATCCATAAGTACCATCTTCCAACACTATTTTAACAATGCATATTTTTCTTGTATCATACTCCCATTGGGAAAAGTAGAAAGGTGTGTCCAAGGTATGGCTGATTACATAGGGAACTATTTCTGCTATCTTCATTTCAGTATCGATTAATTTTAATCTTTTATCTATTTATCACCAAGAATTTAATATTGGCTCTAGTTTTGAAACATTCTTCTTGCAACCTTAATAATTGGCGTAACCTAGGATACAAATGGCGATAATCAACACCGCCAAACCGATCAACAGTACTCTAAAAGGCTTAGCAGCATTTTTCCACTCACCGGAACGATACCCCCAAATATTACTTATTATAAGTGCCAAGCCCAGTAAAATGGGCCAACCTATCACAGGGCCAAGATTGCCCATTAGAGCGGCTCCCTGACCATAGACACCTAAAGCGGCAAACCAGAATATTCCGGCTAGAATTGCCCATTTATAAGCTTTACCACTATTAGGATTTTTATATGAACCCCATGAATTATTCTGTATCAACCGAAAAATGGCATAACCTCCGTTCATTGCAAAAGCGCCAGGAAGAACTACGACCCAAGACGCCAAACTTGCATTTTGAGTACCTACCCCATATTCGGCCACAGCAACTTGCGCTACGGGAGCAGCATTTGAAAATCCGATATTTAAAAATGCGGAAAGTATACCAGAAGCCACCGCAATGATTACCCCCAATTTTATAGATTTATCCATTGAATCGTTTTCAGCTTTTAACCGGTCTCTTTGAACACCCGCCACTGCTGTGATGGCCACACCGACCAAAAGTAGTACGACGCCAATCATAATTGTAGGAAAAGAAGGTTGCGATAATGCACCTTCAATTTGAAATAAAGGAATAACCGACCCCATTGATGCCGCCAAACCCATAACAATACCATAGGTGATTGAAATACCCGTTTTTTCAACACTTACACCGAACAATATGCCGCCTATACCCCACAAAAACCCAAAGAAGGCGGCTAACAATAATGTATCATTGTCTGTCTGTGCAATCACAGCTAACAAATCAGGAATTGCAATAAAGGCCCAAATACCTGGGACAACTATCATGGCAATGAAAGAATGTAATAGCCACCAAGCTTCCCATTTTAAGGGTGCCATATATTTCATTCCCAGTCCAAAAGTGCCTTGAAAAAAGCTGGCAAATAGAATTAAAATTATCGCTAAGAAGTACGTATCCATATAAAATGATTGTTATGATATTTAGGCGATAATCTTAACCATCGACATTATCATTCAATGCAAAGAAAATAGATTCCCTGTCTATGCTGTTAGTCGATTTTACCCCACGTTAACATTATTCTATCCTTTTTTTTTGCAAGAAGGTATGTGTAAGACTAAAAATCCAAAAGATATAATAGCAGGACCATAAGGCCACCGGATAATGCCACTATTGCGGTTAACAAACTGAATGACTTCAAAAGTTTAGGAACCGATACCCCATGTACTTCTTTAAAGAGCCAGAAAAAACTGCTATTGACATGAATAATTCCCAATGCACCAGCTCCAATCGCCGCAGCGGTTAATTCTGGATCAAGTACACCACTCGTTACCAGTGGAGCGGCAATTGACGCTGTCGTTATTAAAGAAACCGTTACCGATCCTGTTACCGTGGTAAACATAAAACTGAGCAAAAATGGAATGATAACTCCCATAACCGAAAAACTACTATCCATATTCGAAAAGAGTGAATTTACGATTTCGGTATCCTTAATTACCTGTCCGAAAGCTCCCCCGGTACCGGTAATTAATATAACGATGGCCGATTTTGCACCGGAGGTCTGAAAATAACGATCAAGGTCGGCGGTAAAGTTGGCTTTACCCAACAAGGGTAATGAGAAAACAACGCCAATCATCAAAGCCCAAACAGGATTTTTGATAAAATCAATAATTGGATTATCACCTGGGAACAACGCACCTACCGACATAAGGAATAAGGGCAATAAAAGTGCGACAAAGGGTAAAACCTTTCGATACCCCTGTAGTTCCTTTTTTTCTGAAGTGGGCTGACCTGCATTGGAAACAGCCGTCATTTTGAGACTTTTAGAATTTAACCGGATCCAAATCAAACCTCCAGCTATAGCCGTAATAGCAACAATAACATTGACAGGAATCATGGCGCCTACCTCAACGTTCAATAAAGCGGCCACCGCCAGGGGTCCCGGGGTTGGAGGAATCAAGGCATGTGCCACGGTGAGGCTCATGGCAAGGGACAATCCGAGGACCAAAACTGAATGTCCCGATTTTCTAGACAAGGCCAATATGGTCGGTAATAACGTCAAATAGGCGACATCCATAAAAACAGGAATTCCCACTAGAAAACCAATGACGGCCATGCTCAACGGCAATCGATTGACGCCGAATAATTTTATAATACTGTCGGCAATCAAATCAGCACCTCCAGTTTCTGCAAGAATTTCGCCCAGAAGCGTACCGAACAAAATGACGAGACCTATCCATTTTAAAGTGCTCCCGAAACCACTTAACAAACTTTCAGTGACCCCAGTTACAGAACCGCCCGTAGCCAATCCTAAAATAAGGCCCGATATCAGAAGTGCCGGAATAGGATGCACCTTGAAAACCGTAATAGCGGCAATCAACAGTACAATGCATAAAATCAATATTAAAAGCCCGGTCATGATCTAAATGGTCAATTGATTTAAATACCGGTTCTACTTCAAAAAAAATGAGACTCGACTGAAGTTGAATCGATTACCAACAAACTTATATGAATTTCAGCAACATCTTGCAACCGAAATTAGCTGCCACTGGCACTATATTACCATGAAATTGTTTGGGTACACGGAACAGTAACAGAAAATAACTTCATAAGGTGAACGCGCCTATTACTTTTTTATGTAATTAGGAGGAGGCAAACGTTTCCCCGTTTTGTAATCCATTCCCTTTCCGTAGTATTTGTAAGTATCAAAAACAGCACCATCGCCAAGCATACGTGGATCACCCTGCGCAATTAACTCGGTCTCCATCTGTTTGCGCAATTGTTTCATTTGTTCCGCATATTCAGGACGTGCGGCCAAATTGTATATACAATGGGGATCCTCCTTTATGTTATAGAGTTCTTCGACCGGTCGTCTATCAAAACTCATTTCAAAAAAATGATACTCCCCATCATTGGGTTTTAGATTTGTAAGGTAACTTTTCGTCGGGGAACCATCGCAGTTAAGAAAGCCATATTCAGGATTACCTACGGGCCATCGTTCGGGTTTAATATTACGCGCGTACAAAAAGGTATGGGTTCGAATGGCCCGAACCGGGTACGCCAAGTCGGTGCCCTCTTCGTTAGCACGACCGACATCGTGACGTTCCTTACCCAAAAGCACATGGTCTCGATTGGAATCTAATTGTCCTGATTTCGGGGACTGTAGTAAATTTAGAAAACCCATACCCGTCATCTGTTCATGGGGGGTCACCCCAGCAACTTGCATAAAAGTGGGTGCCAGATCAGGAAAGCTCACAAAATCATCAATGATGCGCCCTGGCTGTACTACCCCTTTCCAATAAACTACCAAAGGCACATGAAAACCTTCTTCATAGAGTTGACCTTTTACACGCGGAAATGGCATTCCGTGATCCGAGGTTACAACTACCATAGTATTCTCCAATAATCCTTTGGATTCTAAAATCTTGATTGCCCTACCTATTTGCGTATCAAACCATTCTACCTCGTTTGCATAGTCTAAAAGATCGCCTCGAATGATATCGTTATCCGGATAGAAAGGAGGCACTTCGGCATCGGTCAATTTTTTATCTGTTTTTTTCCATGAATCCAACTCATAAAAGCGGTGGGGCTCTTTCGCTCCAAGCCAAAAGCAAAAAGGCTTCGCATCGCCTTTTTTATCCAAAAAATCAGCAAAATTAGCGGCGTAATCAATGTTACTAATTCCCTTATAGGGTGGAATAAGTTTTATGTCGCTATATTCCGGGCCTGCCGGATTATGCGCTGTATCATATACCCCAGGCCCCCAACCCTTGCCAGTAAATCCAACATTGTAACCAGCTTTTTCCAGTAATTGCGGATAGGTTTTAAACTCTGAAGGAAATCGACCGTTATGGTCAGCGGCTTCTTTGAGCTGCCAGCTATATTTTCCGGTTACGATACAAGCTCGCGCCGGAGCACATTTTGGGTTACAATTATAGGCATTGTTAAATACTGCCCCGTCTTTTGCCAATTGGTCAACAGCTGGGGTCTTTACATATGTTGCACCGTAGGGTCCAAAACTATTCTTAGAGGCATCGTCGGCAATAATGAACAAAATGTTGGGACGCTTTTCCTGCGCATAAAAATTACAACTGAGCATCAGACCTAATAAGGTGATTACCAAATGACCTTTAAATTTAGAATAATTCATATTCGAATTCTTTTTTAATAGTATATGTTCTCGAAAACAATAAACGTACTAAGCGGCCAATAGGCACATACTTTCAATGTTTTATTTAATTCATTTCAACCCTCGTAGAAATCGGATAGAATATTCTTATTTCCTCTTTCATAATCCCATAAATAATCGCCTGTTTCATCAACACACTTTTGACTGATGTGATGTGGCAGCAGTGACACCAAAGGATAACCGGTCTTTGACTTAAACATCTCTAAATGTTGCAGATATTTCTGCTCAGTAATATCGTTTTCGGCATTTCCACCGATATGATCAAGGTTGATTGCCCTGCCCGGCGAAGATTTATAACTAATCTCGTAGTGCGTTTTTACGCGCCCCGGCCAGTCATAGTTGTCATTTAACCAAACGTCGTTGGTACGCGTTACGTCGGTAAACTTCGTAAAGAAAATATCGGGCACGTGAAATTCCATTTCGATGGTTTCGTCAATACCTTTTGCTGCTTTGTACAATTCTTTATGAATGTGCAACATATCAGATTTGGTGTTATACGACATATCGATCTTAAATTTTTTAACCCCCATTTTATGAAACCTTTCGATGGTTTCTGAGGCGTATTCGAAAATATCGGCTTTCGGGTTCAACCAACGAACTCCCTTATCGTATTCCGTTTTGCCTTGAGTCCTTTGAGCTCCAAGTAAATCTGGATATCTTTTCGCAATGGTACTCGCCCCGTGAATTTTAGGAAATGCAATCCAAAGTCCGGGCGTAAACCCTTTCGTTTTTATCATATCCATGGTTTTTCTGAAATCGGGAAATTTTTTCGGGTCAGGGTACCAAGAGCCATATCCGGAATTTAAAGAACCGTCAGGAAATTGTCCCCAACCATGGTCCAAAGTCATTTTTCCTTTCGGATAACCATATTCTATAATTTTGTCCAAATAGTCGGCAACAAAATCGTGGGTCAATAAATTGAAATGTCCTTTTGGCACCTTGGACTGTATTTTCTGCTCTACCCAAGAGCAGTATTCAACATCTGCCCAAAAATGCGGATGCGTGGTGAACGGTTGAAAATTCAATCGCGTCATCATTTGGGTGTTATACTTCTTCCAGGCCTTATCCCCTATTCCGCTTTCGTCAATGAACAGCTCTTGACCCTCTGGTATGTTTATGGTCAATGTTTCTTTTCCGTCAAAACTGAAGGTAGAATTTTCATAGGCGAAAGTGGTCATAAACCCAACGAATTTTCCGAAAGCATCCATAATTACCGGTGACCCGCTCATGCCACTTGCCGGAATGGTAAACGGGTTATGGGTAAACGCACTACTATGGAAATACTGCGAATTGCCTCCTTTTGGTCCGCCATTACTAGTACTATGATAGGGACAGAATAGGGGTTTCGCTACTTTGATGGTAACTTTTTCATTATTCTGGTTCTTGACCGTATTTGATTTAGAAGAATCTCCCAGAACAGAATTGGCGGCCTTCGCCATAGTTGTCCCTGATAATCCAGCGAGCGCTACGCCCATTCCCGCTTTTTTAATAAAATTCCTTCTATTATTTCCTTTTTGGCTACTCATGAATTGTAATCGTTTTGGTAAAAACTACTGGAGTAAGTTCTTCGGCAGTAATCGTACTTTTTATACTATAAGAGGCTCCTTTCCGAAATGCTATTTTACTCGAAAGTGATACTGTTATTTCTTGAAAAGGGTTGAGCGCCGGAACGTCACCCGCTGCTATAAAATGTTCTTTTCCGTGCTCCACAGTAGTCAGTTGTATCTTGGCATCTTTAGAAGCTACTTGTCCAAAATTACTTACTTTAACCTCTACGTTGTATCCGTTGGCGGTTTTGGCGAATACAGGAGCGCGTGCCGAAAGGATAGGTTCTACATACTTGACTTCGGGCAAACGTACATAACCAAAAAGCAACTGCCCGTTTTTGTCTTTGCCCAGAAGCTTTCCTGCAAAATTGTCATCCGTAAGACCATTATTTCTTCCATCGAAAACAAGAATTAGATCTTTTCCCGACTTTTCGGTTCGAGATAGTTCACTCCCCTTCCCAAAATTTACCTGTTCCGAAGCCCCGAACCGCAAGGACTCCAAGTTGATGTCCGTATATGGATTAAAATCGGCTTCAGCCGCAATTTTCAGTTTTATTTCCTTTGTTTTCTGGGTGATTTTATGCTCTTCCAACAAGGTCAATAATTTATCTTTCACGAGAGGCACGACCACTAATTTCGAACTGTGATTGTCGTTGGGCAGGTCTTCGTATTTTAGTGTGTCAATGACCGCAAAATTGGCCGCAATCGCCCTACCTTTTTCATCTTGCAAAATTCGAATACGCTCATATTTGTGCCAGTCTTCTTTTAATCCGTTTTTATATTGGGTAATTCCGGGCATATAGGCCTCCCCCGGTTCCACTTTCCAATCCACACCATTTTTTGAACGTAAATACCATGCAATTCTCCCTAACCAATCATTCACAATAAGGTGATATTGTACACTATCCCTCCATACCAAGGGGTCTTCGTATTTACCTTCTACAGGAGGGTATACATTCGATTGGGTAACACGGTTCCATATGGCCAAACCATCTTTGCTAAACCAGATATCACCTTTGCGATTTACCATCAAAAAAGAGCCGTCTTCCCGTTTGGCGAACGTAAGATTGTGGAGGTAATTCCCGCTAGATTCCTTCTCTCTATCTCGAATGTCGAACGTGTAATTTGTTTTTGTCCATGGGCCATTCAAATTATCAGCGACGTAAAAAGCTCCAATAACGTAAAGTACATATTTTCCATTTTCGGTCACGTACCAAGTGGGGTTATGACCAGGTCCTATTTCGTTCAACACCTTAAACGGACCATAGGGCGTGTCAGAAGTCGCGTGTACAACTACAGAGTTGTGATAAGCCATATGCCCCTTTTCGGCACTTTCAGGCCATCGACAAACAAGAAGATGATACTTTCCATCGGCCCCAAGTAATGTATTGCCACCCCAGTATGACCATTCAGGAGCTTCTATGCCATTTTTGACATCTCTTGGAATTACGGCTAAGGCACCCCATGTTTGAGTTGTTATTCCACCTAAATCGGGCATCGGTAAAAACCGGTCCATAAAACGACCACCGAAAATTAAATCGCCCCATTCCGATGGTCTCTGACGTTCGACAACCATTTCTTGGGCACTCTTGCCGGGCATATCGTTTTTCAAAAGCTCTTGCGCCCTTAAATTGACACTTCCCAAAAGAATAAAGAGACAGATGATTGATTGTATTCTCATGGATATTTTCAGTTATTTATCTATAAATTTTGTGATATGACCCTCCAAGGCCTCGAACATAAGCAAGTGCCCTTTTGCATTGGGATGCAAATAATCAGGCATCAATTCTTTCTTTACTTTTTCATTTTCATCAAGGTAAACCGAACTGATATCGACGTAGTGGATTTTTGAGTTCTTTTTAGGGAAAGTTGCAATAATTTTATTTGTTGCCTTATTGATATTGTCGCGGTGGTTGGGCTTGTATC
Organism: Kriegella aquimaris; assembly: GCF_900103215.1. GTDB lineage: Bacteria > Bacteroidota > Bacteroidia > Flavobacteriales > Flavobacteriaceae > Kriegella > Kriegella aquimaris. The sequence goes on along the minus strand of NZ_FNGV01000011.1, from coordinate 59,178 downwards.
CGTAAGGAAGAATACCCATTAAAACAATTTCCGTATGAGGAAGTTTATCTTGGATAATTTCGCAAATCTTCCATATACCACCCGACAATTCATCGGGTGTACTAATGTTTAAATAATGGTTGCCATCTGTATTATTCGTACCGATTAAAACCAGTGCAACTTTAGGACTTATACCTTCCAATGCGCCATTTTGAAGGCGCCATATCACATTTTCGGTGCGATCACCACTAATGCCCATATCTACTGTTCGGTACCGGTTTAGATATTTTGACCAGACCTCATCTCGATCCTCATTTTCCAAAGTGTGAAAAATGGAGTTACCGACCAATACCAATTCCGGGTCGGTGTCTAGTCGGCTTAAAATTGTTTTGTGCCTATCTCCCCACCATTCACTATCATTCTGAACCGATTCGGCCGCAGGGTTCGGTTTTGTAACTACAGACTTTGTTGTCGAACATGCCGTTAGCACCAAAGTAATGGCAAATAGCAAGATGAGGTTGAACCGGAACATTTTTATTATTTTCATACGACTTATTTTTATACTCTTTTTTGAATGGGACCGAGACCATTTTGCCAGTTTTCATTGCACTCTTTAAAAAGTATGGCTTTTAGTTCTTGTAATTTTTCGGGTTGTTTTTTGGCCAAATCTCGAACTTCTTTATAATCTTCTGGAAGATAGTAAAGCTGAAAAATATCGGCTTTGAGAAAATATCTCAATTTCCAGCCTTCTTGGGTAACCAGTGCCGGGCCCATTTTCGAAGAGTACACCGTGTAGTTTCTAGATTTCGATTTTTCCCCAAATAAGGTCTTGGCATAAGAAACCCCATCTTTTTCTTTAATTTGTGGTGTGCCAACAATTTCTGCCAACGTGTTTAAAAAATCGTAATTGCTGACCATTTGATCAGAGACCTTTTCAGACTTGATCTTATCTTTCCAGTACCAGAACAAGGGAACGCGAACGCCACCCTCCCAGTTGTCTCGTTTTTTACCCGACATACCATTGTTGCCATCAAAAACATCTCCCGCTACAACACTGTTGAAACGTGTAACAATATTATCGAACTCCTCGCCTTTTACATTCACATTGTTTTTCGAAGTACGCCCTTTTTCGGGATAGTAAATCTCATGTCCATTATCAGAAGTAAATACGATAATAGTATTATCCAATATTCCCATTTCTTCCAATTTCGCATAAATTCGACCTACATCATCATCTAACATTTTCACCATGGAAGCATACTCTTTTTCCCATTGTGTTAATTTCGGATTGTTCTTTAATTCAGGGTGGACTTCTGGAACCATTGTGGGGCCATGCGGAAGTTGTGAAGGAAAATATAGAAAGAAAGGCTTGTCCGTTTTCTTTGGATTGTTGGCATCCAGAAAAGCCAATAGTTTATCCATAATAATATGTTCGGAATACACTGCTTTGCCTTCCATATTCCAACGCTGCTTGAAATTTTCGGGTGAATCATATTCCGTAGTCTTGGCACAATCGACATGCGTGTTCCCTGGAATATCGATTTTTTTTCCATTCTCAAAAAGAAAAGGTGGATAAAACCCATGGCAGCGCAAGTGGTCATAATAGCCAAAATGATGGTCCCAACCGTGGCGTTGCATACGTTCTGGGGTTGTAGCGAAACCCCACTCCAATTTTCCGAACTGAGCCGTAATATACCCCGCCTTTTGGGCGACCTCTCCGAGGAAAATTTCGTCGTTCTCGGCAGGCAAAGCAACGGTGTGAATCTTCGACTTAATTTCGTCAAGGGTCAGGCCATTGTCCAGTTCTTTGTATATACCAGCTTTCACAATGGTCATGGCATCGCCACCATGGCAATCATGCATACCGGTCAGCAGGCTGGCCCTCGCCGGAGCGCAATACATGGCGCCATAGGCCCTATCAAAACGTATGCCTTCGGTGGCTAATTTGTCAATATTGGGGGTAGTAAACAGTTTCTGACCGTAGGTACCCAACATACCACGACCCATATCATCAGCGTAGATGAGAACCACATTGGGTTTTTCCGTTTTCTCTTTTTGCGCAAATACCGCCACGGGTACAGTTAATAATATAAAACCAAGTATTACTTTTTTCATTTTTATAGTTTCAAATCAAATGCGAGAAAAATTCAGGATAAAGTCGCCTCAGAGTCTAAGACCATAAATTTAGTGGACATCAATAAAATCATGTATTCCAGCATAAATTTTATGTGTCTAGAAGTACAACCCATTGAAACACAAAGTAGATATGAGTACGCTCTAGGCGGAAACTATTTTTATCAACGTTTTACTGAATACCCCTGTTCTTGGTATTTTTTCAAAGTCGTCTCCATTTCCTTAATAACATCGGGATGTTTCTCATAGATACTATTTTTTTGAGCTGCATCTATATTCATATCGAATAATAGGGCAGGCGTTTCAAAATCTTTATATCCCCTTAATTTTTTAAAGGAATCGGGCATATTGGTATGTTGCCCTGAAGGTTTGTTTATGTAGAGCCATCGACCTTTTCGAAGGCCCCATACACCGTCAAAAGTATTATGCACCGTTGCTTCTCGTAGCGGTGACTTATACTTCTTGCCACTTACAAGTGGTAAAAGATTATAACTATCAGGCGCTGCTTTTTTAGGTAATTCTGTATTTGTAATTGCGGCAAGTGTGGCCATAATGTCTACTTGAGAAATAACTTCTTTAGAAACGGTTCCGGCTTTGATTTTTCCAGGCCATTTAATAATAAAAGGAACATGATGACCGCCTTCCCAAACGTCTCGTTTCAAACCTCTAAAATCACCCATGCTAAAATGGCCATATTTCTCGCCGCGTTCAAACGCATACTTCTCTGGCCCGTTATCGGCCGTAAATATGACAATGGTGTTTTCTTCAAGACCTTTTTCCTTTAGTGCTTTCATGACCTGACCAACTACCCAATCAGTCTGATAAACAAAATCACCGTAAGGACCTGCTTCCGATTTACCTATAAATTCTTCATTTGGAATTATGGGTGCATGAGGCGCGGGCAATGCGAAATAGAGAAAGAAAGGCTTGTTTGTTTCCTGCTGTTTAATATACTCTACTGTTTTTTCGGTAAGTGTTGGAAGTACCTTATATGGATTCCAACCTTCGACCTTCGGTCCGGGCCGGAATTCCCATTCGCCTTCATTGATGTCAAAACCTACTTTATGTACATCCATAACCGCAGTTGGCAACTCAATAAACCTATCATTTTCCATCCATGCGTAGGGAGGGAAATTAATAGTACCATCCCCGAAATAATAATCGAAACCTCTGTCTAACGGTCCACCAGAGATGGGCTGGCTCCAATCTATATCTTCGGGCCGGTAAAATTTTCGCTTTTTATTCCATTGAAATACTTCGCCGGTGGGTTCGTTCTTGAATTTCCAATTCCAGCCCAAATGCCACTTTCCAATGCTAGCGGTTTTATAACCGTTGTTTTTTAAGACTTGAGGAAGCGTAATATCCGATTCATCAAAAAAAGGTTCGCCAAAAGAGTTTACGATACCGTGCTGTCTACGCCAGTGATAGGTACCTGTCAACAATGCATATCTGCTGGGCGAGCAAATACCCGAAGAACTGTGGGCATCTGTAAACCGCATACCTTCGGAAGCCAATTGATTCAGATTAGGGGTAGGTATTTTAGAAGCATCGTTCTGACATTGCAAGTCGCCGTACCCCATGTCATCGGCATAAATAATAACGATATTAGGTCGTTGAGAATAGACTTGGGCAATTGACACTACAAGCAATGTAATTGTCAAAAGATAGAATTTTGCGATAAATGTCTTCATATTATTATTCTAAAATGGGTGTTGAAAATACTATAAATTTATAGCAATACCCTATAAAAAACTAGAAGACCTAGGTCTCGCTACAATCTGAAAAACCACCATGATATGTAGAAATATAGAAAGCGTTGCACGAACAGTTTAAAGCGCCGCTAAGACTATAATCTGGCTCCTATACTGGCCTCAAACTTTCAGTTAAATAGACCAAGCTTTGCCGCCAGACATTTCATTCAGGTCTCCACAGGCTATATATTGTCCTGGGATTGGATCATATGCCAAAACCTCTTCCCCTACATATTCCGTGCATTTGTAGCCCCAAATGGTCAAGTCCCTAATATTTTTGGCAAATGGCACACCTTCTGCAGTATTGCCAGTTAATGCCTTTCTCATTTCAGGAGCTAAGTCATCTGCGGTCAATTCGCTTATTACCTCCTTATTGGAACCTTTTAGCGCATTGGCCGCCAACTGGTTCAAAGTTGCTTTGAATTGATCCTTTTGCTTCGGAGGCATCACCTCCTTCGCAAAACTGTCTAAAAAAATATGCACGTTTACTTCCGACGCCGATAAAGTATTGGTTTTCGGAAGTATTGCGTCTACCAACCCCCTAAGTACCGTGCCCTGGTCTAGGCTAAGAAATTGTGGCACCCAGACATTAGCTTTGGGGTCATTACAACTTTGTAAAACGCTCATAAATGTCGGTGCAGCTACTACATAGCCCATAGACATTCCTATTTGCATCAATGCTTTTCTTCTATCCATTATATGTTTCCTTTTTTAAGTTCTTGCGCCGCATGATTGGCCGCCCTTGCAGAGAAGGCCATATAGGTCAAAGAAGGGTTGACACAGCTTGAAGAGGCCATAAAAGCACCATCGGTAACGTATACATTGGGTACTTCATGCACTTGATTATGACCGTTCAGTACCGAGGTTTTGCGATCTCTACCCATACGGGCGGTACCCATTTCGTGAATACCATGTCCTATATTGTATTTGCTGTTGTTCGTTTTGATATCCTTAAATCCAGCATTTTTCAACATTTCCGCTGCCTGAACCACAATATCTTCACGCATTTTGAATTCATTGTCCCTGATTTCGGCATCAAAGGTAACCGTCGGCAATCCCCAGCCATCTAAATTGTCATAGTCCAAAATCATACGATTGTCTTGGTAGGGTAAAATTTCTCCAAAACCACCCACACCCATCGTCCAACCGCCAGGTTTGAGAATCGCATCTTTAAGCTCTGCCCCCATGGACAGTTCGGCTACGGCATCTTTCCAATTTTTACGGCTTGCCCCTCCTTGATACCCGAAGCCTCGAATGTAATCTTTGCTTTTTGAATTGGCATCTATATTCTTAAAACGGGGAATATATATTCCGCCCGGCCTACGGCCTTTATAATATTTGTCATCAAAATCTTCGATTTTCCCATTTGCACCCGCACCCAAATGGTGATCCATAATGTTTCTACCTATTTGGTCGGAATCGTTCCCCATTCCATTGGAGAAACGGTCTGATTTCGATTGCAATAGGATAGAGGCTGATGCAATTGCAGAGGCACACAAGAAGATAACTTTGGCGTTGAACACCAGCTCTTCTTTGGTCAATTGGTCAATTACTTTAACGCCCGTAGCTTTTTTAGTATCGGGGTCATAAATGACCTCAGTTACAATGGAATCAGGTCTTAGGGTAAGGTTACCGGTACGTTCGGCCGCTGGTAATGTAGAAGAGTTGCTGCTAAAATAACCACCAAAGGGACACCCCCTGGAGCAGCGATTTCTGAACTGGCATTTTGTACGCCCTTCAAACTCCTTATCTCCCGTGATATGGGCTATTCGGCCCGATGTAACGATTCTCCCGTCCAAGTTTTCATAAACCTTATCCCTAAAGTGTTGTTCTACACAGTTCAACTCCATCATTGGAAGAAACTGCCCGTCAGGCAGTTGCCTTAGTCCCATTTTCTCTCCCGAAACCCCAATATAACTTTCTACTTTATCATACCATGGGGCGATATCTTTATATCGTACAGGCCAATCAACACCATGGCCATCATTTTTGTTGGCCTCAAAATCAATATCGCTCCAACGGTAGCTGTGACGCCCCCAAGTTATAGAACGTCCTCCAACATGGTAGCCGCGCATCCAATTAAAAGGTTTGGTTTCATTATAAGGGTGCTCAAGGTCATTCACAAACCACTTATAAGAATCGGCACTCCTTCCTTTGTTTGTTCTACTTTGCTTGGGTCGTTTCGCTTTTTCCGCAATAGAAATTTCGTTGCCATGGGGAAAGTCCCAATCATCCATGTGGGCCGTAGTGTAATCTTTAATGTGCTCGACCATTCTGCCCCGCTCGAGCATCAAAGTTTTTAGTCCGTTCTCACACAATTCTTTGGCTGCCCAGCCTCCGCTGACACCGGTACCTACCACAATGGCATCATAGGAACTTTGTTCCTCGTTGAAATAAAACTTCCCCATTTTTTGTTTACTATTTTTATGCGTTAGAGATTTGAAATATATGTGCGATCCTATTTCTTTTTTTTCTTTTTCACCCTTAAACCAATATCGGGCCTAGAAACTTTTTGTGTCGCTTTGCGCATCACATAGGGTTCCCATTTGGCACGCACTTCCTCCCATTTTTGTAAAGTACGGGTCGGGTACCATGCCGGCCATCCTACCCTATTAAAATCATAATTTTCCTGATTTTTGATTACCCATTCATCTACGGTCGAATACGGATTCTTTTCTGGGAAAATACCCGTTGCCCGAAATTCTTCGGAGACCCCTTGATCCTTGATTACATTCATGCGCCAATTTTCCAATTCGGCCAACAGCTCTTTTTTAACCGCTGCATATTCGGGATTATTAGCGACGTTATGTACCTCATATGGGTCATTCTGTAGGTCAAATAACTCAATTTCAGGTTTAGAAGGCGCGAAAAACAAAGCTTGTTCTGGAGAGAGTTCTCCTTTAAGGTTCATAATATTCATTTCGGCCAACACCGGGTAAGCACCCTCTTTATATTCATTGTATTGTAGATAAGGTCGCTCGGGCATTAAATTTAGAATGAGTTTGTATTCTTTTGAACGGATAGACCGCATAGCATCATGGGTCTCATCCATTTTATCTCGAGCGGCAAAGGTGTATTTTCTAACTTTTATTTCTTCCCCCAAAAGATCTTGACCGTGCAAGGGAACAGGTGGAGTGATCCCAGCAGCTTCAAGAATAGTAGCATCTATATCAATTGACATCACCATATCGTCATTTACCTGCCCTGGTTCAACCTTGCCCGGCCAGCGCATAATCATCGGAATTCGTGTACCACCATCGTACAAAAACTGCTTGCCCCGAATGTGGCAACGGCCATGATCACCAATAAAAAAGACGATGGTATTTTCTGCCAAGCCTTCTTCCTCCAAACGTTTGAGTAACGCTCCCACTTCTCGGTCTACCAATTGCATCTGCTCAAGACCGTTGGCCCAATCACGACGGATAAAAGGAGTATCTGCATAATACGGGGGCAACGCTACATCTTTTATATCGATGGGCCGTTGCGGATCACGATTCCAAGACCGGTGCGTACCGCCAAACGTTATACGGGCAAAAAAGGGTTGGCCCTGTTTTCGGTCAGACCAGTCATTGGTGTTCATAAACAGCTCTTCTTTCGTGTCAGGAAGAAAGTTCATATCAGTTTTATAACTCATTAAAGTCGTAAAATAGCCAGCCTCTTCAAACAGTTTGGGAACCGGTTTGATACCATACGGCAATGGTTTTTTATGATGTTCCCTGTGTTGGTTGGCACCAATATAATTTTGATAAAAACCGGTCATCATAGCCGATCTCGAAGTAGAGCATACCGGGGAAGTAGTAAAGGCCCTATTGTAGCGAATGCCTTCGGAAGCCAGTTTATCAACATTTGGCGTATAAATTCCTTTGGTTCCGTAACATGAAAGATCCGGACTCCAATCTTCAATGGTAATCCATAGAATATTTGGTCTATTATCTTGCGCCTCAACGTTGGTATTCTTGAAAAAAAACAAGACAAATAGTGCTATAAAAAATTTAAACCCCAAGTAGTTCATTTTGCTTTACGTAATTATTTTATTGAAATATTTTTATGATGGGACAAGGAAACAATTTTAAACAAAAGGAATGTATTTATAGGTACATGAAATGTATTCATAAATAAAAAGGTTTTCCAATCTATAATTATGATTTCAGGCCCGACTTTTATGTTCACACAAATCTTATTCAAAAAAAGGAATCATGGATTCACCCGAACTGTCAATGGGATATAGTGCATCTTCCTTTTTTAAACGAGTCTTCATCTGCTTTACCATATTTTTAAGTTTGGCGGGTTCAACAGCTGCCAAATTCTTTTGTTCATAGGGGTCTTTGGAAAGATTAAAAAGTTCATACTTCACTTTTTCTACGTTCATTTCTGGGTAGTAATGATATACCAACTTCCAATCGCCATTGCGATAACTTGTAAAATAACTGCTTCGATGTTGATGCGGAAAATGCATGAGAAACATTTCAGGTTTCTTCGTATTTCTATTCCCTTTTAAATTCTCACCTAAAGAAAAACCATCTACGGCATATTTTTTAGGAGTTTCGATGCTTAACAAATCTAAAATGGTAGGATAAATATCCATAATGGTTCCCATTTGTTCTTGAATGGCATTTTGTACAATGGGCAGTTTTTTCTGCCAAATATTATTCACATCCGGTTTTGCCCAAGCCGCGATAAACGGTACGCGCATGCCGCCTTCATAATGTGTTCCTTTTTTGCCCCGTAATGGGGCCGAACTCCCTACTTGGTACATATTTCCAATCGGGGCATCGGACCCGTTGTCACCAACAAATAACACCAGCGTATTCTCTGCAATTCCCACTTCGTTCAAAACATCTAAAAGGTCTCCCAAAGATTTATCCATACCTTCTACGAGTGCCGAGAACCGCTGTTCCGTTTCACCGTATTTCATGGAAGTATAATTTTCAATGAACCGCGAATCGGTCATAAAGGGAGCGTGCAGCGCATAATGGGACATTTCTAGAAAAAAGGGTTCTTTGCTTTTGATCGCCTTCTTAATCTCCTCTTTCGCCTCTAGCGTTAAAGCTTCGGTGAGAAAGGTTTCGGTGCCATGATATTTCTCCAAATTCGGAACCTGATAATCTAAAATCCCGGGTTTTATTTTCGTTCTTTTGTAATTGTCCATACCCAAATAGCTCCCTGGTTGTCCCCAAGACCCGCCTCCTACATTGACATCGAACCCAAGGTTTAATGGGTTTTCCCCTTCTGACCCCAAAGGACCGAAATGGGCTTTACCCAAGAAAATAGTACGATAACCATCCGCCTTTAAAACTTTGGGCAGTGTGGCGTTATCGGCAGCTTTCAACCCTTTCCAATTCCAGTCCATGGGGCCAAACTCTCCTCGATTATTTTCGCTGGGCTTGATCCATTGTGTGGTTCTATGCCTTGCCGCATTTTGACCCGTCAAAAGGCTAGCGCGAGAAGGAGAGCATACACTTTGTGCATAAAAAGTAGAAAAGCGCGTACCCAGTTTAGCCAACCGCTCCATATTCGGCGTTCTATACCAATCATTGAGCGGGTGCTTTTGCGGATTTCCATTTTTGTCGGTCAAAAAAGGTACAGAAGTATCCATCAGCCCCATATCATCTACCAAAAAAAGTAAAATATTCGGTTTTTTCTGAGCGGTACCGTATATAGGTAATATGACTAGGGCTATAAGACAAATTCGGAAGTAAATCGATTTTAGTTTCATTTGTGCCATGTTTTTAAACTGAACTTTTTCTATTGATTCATACCAAGAAACCCTTTGTTCCCTTTTAATTTCAAACGTTTATTGGAATAAGGGTCTGAATTTAAGGTATTGGTATGGTTCCCATTGTAACTATTTCTTAAAATCTCAACATCCTTACAATTTTGAAAATCGAAAATAGGCGCATTTGGGTAGAGCGAGGGAGCATCAGTTGTTTTCTTGATCGTATTACCTGAAATAAGCAATCCGTCTACCCGATCGGCCCAAACGATACGATTATCAAACGTCTCAATGGTATTATTCTCAAAACGGATATTTCGGTCGTACAATTCTGTTTTATCAAAAGTTTTTCCCAAACGGGGCGTAATATATAAAATGGCGTGCTCCATACCACTATAAGCACAATATTTAAAATGGTTGTTACGAATGACAACGTCTTCGACCGCTCCTGATTCGTACCAGAAATAAGTTTCGCCTCGAAAAAAGATGGAAGACATCATCGATGAAAATTCGTTGTTCTCTATTACCGTTTTCTTGGGTGTTTTTAAAACTACATTTCTGGCTCGATGGTCTTTTATGGTACAGTTTCGCATAGTAAAGGTAGGGTTCCATGTTTTGTTTTCAAGCACATCACCACTGGTCAAACCATCGGGTAGTTTATTTTTGAATCGGAGTTCTGTAAACCGGTCATTAAGAACAGATACGGCGACCACTACATTTTCAGCAGCCCTTTTTGGGCTCGGATTTTGAATAAACCATATATCATCGCCCACACCTGCAAACTCAAAACCCATTTGTTCGAAGTGCTTTAAAGCGACACGAACCGTATGGTCATCTAATATTTCATCGACTTCTACATAGGTACCATGCACGTTGGTGCCATCATCCAACATATGTTTAAAAGTACAGTTCTCGACCAAAATATCACCTTTGCAATTGCAAAAATGGGTGGCATCGGCAATGGTAGAGACTACTCGATCAGAACCTTCACGTACATAGATACCACAATCTAATATCGTGACGTTTTCAGTGCGCTCCATTAAAAATCCCATGCCCAGGGCATGGTGGATCGTGATTCCCTCAAAATGAATATTCTTCGACGATTTAACATGAAAGGCTGGCGCATATCGGTTATGGTCGTGATCACCTTTGGAATGCAAGACGGAACCGACTGGGGGATAGTGCTTTAATTTTTCATGGAAACGAAGTGTCCCATTCAGTCGTTGCTCCACCCATCTCGGCCGACTCGTCATATCCCACGCTCCATGCGATACACGTTTATGCAAAGGATCAAAGGCAAGGGTACTACCCAATTCTGGAAATGTGAATCCGTCTATATTCGGGAACTGCACTCGACCATTTTTCAGTTCCCAAGAATAGCCTTTGGTAAAAGGTTTGATATCACGCCAACCCTCTTCTTCGTTTACGGCCAGGACTTCGCCCTGAAAACTAAAGGGGATGTCCCAATCCAGAGTCAAATTTTTGACGGTCACTTTCCCACAGTTATTGAATTGAAACGGAGCGACCTGACCATGAAAGATAAACTCGGCACCATTACCTACAATTTCTACAGAATCAAAGTCTTCAAATAAAAAAACAATATTCTTTAGACCATTGCCATGGTTGGTGATATACGTATACTTTTGTCTGGCATAATCAGGTAAAAAAGTGTATTTCGCCTTTTCAAACACAAGCTTTACTTCCTTTTCTGAAATGTCCTTTAAGGCCGTTTGAATGACTGGTGTCATATCGCCCACCTGATACGGGATTTCTATGGTTTTTTGAGCATATCCGTTTACTGCGTTCAAAGCTATCGTCAAAAATAGAAGTAGGTATCTTTGTTGTTTATGAATCATTTTTTATTTCACTTAAGTTCTATGTATATTCTATGCTTTAATCTAGGGTATCATAAATCAACACCTGTGCCTTGTAGGGAAGAATCATGATCCCACATGATAAGCCAAGGATCAGAAGTATCTTTTTGAAATGTTTTCATTTTTTGCTTCATCGATTCCAGTACCTCCCCATAATCTTCATCATAGGCCAAGTTCACAATTTCACCAGGATCGGTATCAAGGTTATATAATTCGTATTCAGGCCGGAAAAGATAATCTTGTAACTTCCGTTCACCGAAATATTCCCCATGCTTGCGATAAACACTCTGCCAGGTAGACGACGCCCATAAATCGGAAGCAAAAGGATACTCTAAACGCCAGGCAATATTCCAAATGAGTTTGTAATTCTTATTGCGAATTACCCGCATAGGGTAGTACATGGTAATTTCGTGAAAGGTATGGGAGGCTTTTACTTCATCCCATCCCAGAGGAGATCGTTCACCCACAATTTCTTTGAACGACCGACCGTGAAACGCAACATCGGTAGTTTCGATATCGGCCATATCCAAAATTGTCGGCGTAAGGTCAGCCCATGAAATCATGGCCTCGTTAACCGTTCCTTTCGTCTTTGCAGAAGGATCTTTGATAATACAAGGAAGTTTTATACCCGGTTCATAAACGGTGGTTTTTGCTCCCGGAAAGGCCATTCCATTATCGGAAATATAAATAACAATGGTGTTATCGGCTTTCCCGGCTGCTTTTAACATTCCCATTAATTTGCCGAAACCGTGGTCAATTCTCGAAATACTCTGATAGTATTGGGCTATTTCTTCACGCGTTTCTTGGGTATCGGGCAAAAAGGAAGGTACTACCACATCTTTCGGGTCATAAGTCACTGTCTCCACACCGGCATACCCTTCAGCCTTATTTCCAAAACTATTGGGTTCGTTCCATGGTTCTGACTGAAAGGGTGCTCCACGATGCGGATCATCAGTACAGAAATATAGAAAAAAGGGGTTGTCCGATGACAAAACGTCTTTACACTTTTCTGCCATTTCCACAGTATTTCTAGGGTCAGCCTCCAAAACTTTCTGAAAATGGTAGACCTTTTCCGGTGCTACATGGTATTTACCGATACGGGCAGTTTCATACCCCTCTTTTTCGAGCAATACCGGCAACGAACGCACATTGTCATATGTACTAAAATGATGATAGTCGTGCACATGTCCGTACGAACCTGTTGCATGACCGTACATTCCAGTTAATATTACCGACCTACTTGCCGCGCAACTGGCGCTCGTACAATAGGCATTGGTGAAGCGCACACCTTCTTCCGCCAGCTTGTCTAAATTGGGTGTTTTGATAACCTTATTTCCGTAAGACCCCAGTGCATCTGTACCGTGGTCATCTGAAACAAAAAGAATAATATTTGGTTTGGCAGCCTGGCCCTCCGGTGCTTTTTCTTCGTTTTTATCTACACAACTAAAAATCGACAATACCGAAAACACAGTAATGGCTATCTGCGGAATACGCATATACTTTTTTAATACTAACATTTTGTTTGCAATTTTTATAATAATCAAGGTTTGCAATTTTGCTGGAGCAAATCAATTCAATTATGATGAAAGACATGTTGGCGTGAATTTATAAAATGTATCTAAGGGTTCACAAAATGGAATTTTCGCCTTAGACCCAAAATGATTGTGTTCAATTTCTAAAACTTGATCTATTACAGCCCGTTTTCTGAAATGATATTTGTAAAGGCAATAACCCAATGAATCTTAAAATTTAATAACTACACCAGCAGCATATTTACAGCACCTCTTGTTATTTCAAAGGCACAAACCCGGGATTCTCCGCTTTAGGTATCGGGGCATCGGTTCGTGTCCTCCACTCTTCTAACATAGTGAATAGCTCTTTTGCTTTTTCAGGCTGTGTATTGACCAAATTGTGCTGCTCACCTAAATCTTCATCGAGATTGTAAAGTTCCAAACCATCATCTTCAAAATAATGGTGTAGTTTCCATTTGCCATAGCGCACCATTGAACCGGGTCGTGTTCTAAATTTTGGATCCCGATTCTCATTTTTAGCCGCAACTGCCTGTAGATAAATTGGAAAGTGCCAAAACAAGGGTCGATCATCCCATTTTTTACCTTCTACCAAGATAGGCAGTAAGCTTTTTCCATCATTTTCTTCATCGGGTATTTTGATTCCGGCGACTTCCAAGAGGGTTGGAAAGATATCTAAATTGGAAATGGGAGTTTTATCTTGTTTGCTTTCCTGAATTTTTCCTTCCCAAACAAAAAAGAACGGAACGCGAATACCTCCTTCGTAATAACTTCCCTTTCCCGCTCTAAGCGGATGCTGATTGCTGACGGCGAAAAGCCCTCCATTATCGGAAGTAAATACAATAAAGGTGTTCTTTAATTTATCGGTATCCTTTAAAACATTGATCAAGCGCCCGATATTATCATCAAGATTCTCGATCATCGTAGCATAGTCTACATTACTTTGACCTATGGAAGCCCTCTTTTTCTTGTATTTTTCGACCAGTGAAGGCACTGGTTGAATTGGAGTATGCACAGCGTATGGGGAATAATTGATAAAAAATGGTTCTTTTACTTTGCTAATAAAATCAATTGCGCCGTTCATAACCACATCGGTTAATCGCTCGCCCTCGGCCGCCTTCAAGTCTACATTTTTATAGGGGGGATAATAACTGGAGGGGTGCCCTGCATGGCTACCGCCAATATTTACATCAAAACCTTTTTCTAACGGATTTTCAGAAATGTGCCATTTTCCGGCATGACAAGTGGCATAGCCGTTGGACTTGAAAATTTGGGGGAGCACTAAGAAATTATCAGGCAGAATGGTGGTATTGGCAATGGGAATTAGTTTTCTATCCTTAGATTTCCCTCTGTCTGAGTTTCCGACCGTAAAAATACCATGGCGCTGTGTCCACTTTCCGGTCATCAAACTGGCCCTACTTGGCGCACAGTTGGCCGCCGAGGCATACCCATTAACAAACCACGTTCCCTTCTCTGACAGGGCATCGATATTGGGAGTTTCATAAAACGGAGCATCGGCAAAGGAAACATCCTTCCAACCCATATCATCGATATTGATGATTAGAATATTCGGTTTTGTGGAAATAACCTCCATTTTTTGATTATCCTCTTTACAGGCATATAAAAGCAAACTTAGGATGAGTATGGAAAGGGAATGTCGTATTGCTCGCATTACATTATGAATTTGGCGGTATTCGTTTTTAGTACATTGAAATATTCAACATGTGTCTTTAATAGCCGTCTTATCAAACCGAAAAATCGACCTTGATAATCTTCTTATTTCGTTCTTTTGCCTTAATCTTTTCATAGGATTTTTTTACTTTCCTATCCGTATCTTCTACAACAATGGTGTACTTGCCTGGTGCAAACACCTTAGGTTTAAAACTGCTAGTGGCCAACCGAACGCAATAGACCAACGTGGCATTAGCATCATAAATCGAAACTACAGGTGTCGTTTCGTTCGCTATTTGTAGTTTGGGCAACCATGCAACAGGTTTACGTGCATAATTATCTTCTTGTTTTATGGTAATGGGCCAACCGGCATTTTGAACGGCTTCGCCCTGCGTCGGGTCTACAAATCTCGACCAACAATCAGTTTTAATGGTTCTATCGGTTTTGTTGAAAGTTACCATGCCATAGCCCGTTGCCCTATCGTGAAGTATTTCGGGCTGATGTCCTGTTTTATATGGATTAGCAACAGCCTTAACCGTCATTTTATTACCAAATCCATCAACATGGTTTCCCGTGTAGGCGGGATTTTGATAAGTATGTTCGGCACTATTTACCGCTGGCCAAAACCTTCTAGGCCAAATATTATTGAGTGCGGGACCGGCAAATGCATGGCCGCTATCCCCATGCTCGTCAACGCCGTATTGAATGAAACTGCCTAAATGTTGATCACCCGCAATATGAAAAGCAAAACACTTTCTTATTATTGTTACCGCTTCATCGCGCTTATTCGCAGGCCATCCATTCGAATCCATATCTGCCGTAGGCTTATCACCCAGCACATATTCCCCTTTTTGAGGAATATGTAGAGAAGGCACCACCTCATCTGTTTGGGCCTCCTTGGGCAGTGTCGCAACCGTCGCAAAATTAGTCTGTGACAACACTACTTTCATTTGTGCGTCATTACCCCAGTCTTCTACCCATTCTTCTAGAAACTTCTGCTGCCGTTCCCCGAGCAGTTCGGCCTTCAAATTTTTATGCTCCTTTATATCAAAATCCGGATTTTTTATAAACCCGTTCCATACATCAGCTTCTTCTGGCAGCACATGCTTTGGGGCCGATTTAAATTTTCTGTCCTCTAAAATGGCAAAACTGATTCCTCCGTAGTTCCATTGGGTATAGTACACCCCAATACCCTGTTTTACCGGTGTAGCATCAAAAGGATCCGGCAAATGACTAGTTTGTGTGAACTGTACCATGTTTACCCAATCGGCAGCCATTTTATACCCGCCCGAGTCTTGGGCCGATGCCCCAAACCCTTCACTGACATCAGCTTGTTTACCTTCTTCACCCCACACATTACCGTGATACACATCGTGGTCATCGGGAATAATCGCACAGGGCCGGTGTCTAAAAACATCGCGATACGACCATCCGAACATATACCATTTACGTAGATAATCAAGACATGTTTTATCAAAATCACCACGGTACATAGCTCCAAAACCGCCTGTGGCTTCATAGAATTGATCACCAAGAAATAGAATAATATCAGGGTCCAGTTTTTTTGTATTCGATGGAATATCGTTGTCAGGGAAGCCGTAGTGAAAATTGCAACTGAATACCGCCGTTTTTATTTTGTTTTTGGCTTGGGGCTCTTGGGCGATGGTTCCATGATAATAATAGGTTTCAATTCTATTTCTTAATGGAAGTTTTACCCGAATTCGATACGGAACATCTTGGTCTTTAGTCCAATCGTTGATGGAAAAATTTACTGCCCTACCAATATGTTCAACTTGAGCCGTAGCCAAAGTTTTCCATGCACTTCCTTCCTTAATTTGAAAATCTACGCCATGGTCTCTGATAGCCTCTATAGGAGCCATTTGGGATGTCAACTTTAATTTTCGGTTGTTAAGCGTATATTGAGCGAAGCATATGGGACCAAAAGATTGCTCTTCATTCAAGCGAAGTTCTTCGGAAGTGATGGTCCAATCGCCAAAGGTTACCGATGGGGCCAAATCTTCGGCATTCTTTTTTTCTTGGGGACAATGGGCCAATAACGCAAAATTACCCGTTAATTCGGATGAAGAAATATTGATTGCCGCACTTTCGAAATAAATTTCTTTGGTTTCAATGGCCGTAAGCCAAATTTTAAGGGAACAGGTATCTCTATCGGGATTTGCCTCAATCAGTAATCCGAACTTCTCAGGAAGTGAATTCAATTTTGTTTTTAAAATAGTCTCCCCTACTTGAAGATTTCCGTTCGGTTTAAGGCCTATATCCAGCCCCTTACCAAATACGGCTGCCGACCGATAGTCATCAAAAGGCCCTTTTGCCCCCAAACGAATACCCAGGCATCCATCTTCAAGCGAAGCAAATTTTCCATTTATAATCTCAACCGCCACCGAAGTAGTGAAAGCAATATTTTGTTCAGGTTTTTGTACAGCTAACAAATGTAGGTTTCTATTGGCCGCGGTAACATCGCATGTAACTTTTCCATCTTTAAGAAGCCAATCTTGCAATCTGTTCCCCCAATATTGAGGACCGACCCATTTCATATCAGGCCAGTTTTGCCAATCACTTTTAAAACTGACACCTCTTGAAAATGGCCATACTTGAAATTTACTATTGGTCAATACGGAAGGTGAAACGCAGGGTACGATAGCACCCAACATTATTTTTTTGAGGGAATCTCTTCTTTTCATGGTCATAAATTTAGCCCAAAAAAAGCGCAAGAGCCAGTAACTTATAAAATAACAATTGGAATAACCCGATGTGACTTATGAAGCGTTTGTTGTTGAACAACGAGATTGTACTTGCTGCAGCCCTCTTTGATGCCATGATTGACTTCAGGAAGAACTAGGTTCATGGGTGGTGTCAGCCATGCTTTGTTCATTTGACGTCTATAAATTTTTATCGTGATATCTTTAATCAAACCGACTCTCGGTGAAAATACTTTATTATATTTGCCACACTTTTTACGTTTGCCCACGTGGTGAAATTGGTAGACACGCTACCTTGAGGGGGTAGTGTTCGCAAGGACGTGCTAGTTCGAATCTAGTCGTGGGCACCAGGCCTCCTAATTTTTAGGAGGCTTTTTTATGGTCTTTATAATCCATCATTGTAGGGCATAGTAAAACGCTATTTTTCTTTAAATTTAGGTTCGCAAAGTACTTTTAGATTTGCATCCACTGAAATAGCAGCCTTATTAACATAATTACAAACTCTGCAACATTTCACGCAATTGTATTATAATTCTTCCGTTTTCCTGTATTCTATCGTAACTATTGTTATTTTTATGTGCTAAGGTTGGATTGCTAAAGCCTAGCGTATTTTTCATGATCAAGGCTTCAATTAAATTTTTCAAACAAGATGGTTAAGAAAATTACTCTAAAAATTAACGTTTCTAAATGATTACCACTCGTATTTTAGTGTATTTTTGTTTAATGTTTTATAAAAATAGATGAACACTGTAAAGACAAGTTTCAGCATTCGCGACTTGGAACACCTATCGGGAATCAAGGCCCATACCATACGTATATGGGAAAAACGATATGGTCTGTTGCAACCCGAAAGAACTGACACTAACATACGCACCTATGGCTTGACTAGCCTTCAAAAATTGCTGAACATCGTTTATTTATACAATGATGGATATAAAATATCGAAGATTGCAAAAATTTCGGAAGAGGAAATTCCTGCTTTGGTCAATGAAATACAACTTAATAAAAATAGCGATAATCAAATCATAAATGAATTCAAGTTCGCCATGGTGAATTATGATCAAGCTTTGTTCATGAACACCTACAATACACTTTTATTGAACAAAGACTTTCATACTATTTTTTATGATATTTTTATCCCATTATTTAACGAAATGGGGTTGTTGTGGCAAACGGATACGATAACACCAGCTCAAGAGCACTTTATTACGGAATTGATTAAACAAAAAATTCTAATCAATACCGAAAAATTCCAACAACTCGAACCTTTTAAAACAGATAAGGTATTTGTACTGTTCTTACCTGAAAATGAAATTCATGATATTGGGCTACTTTTTATAAATTACGAGATAGTAAGAAGAGGCTACCAAACAATATTTCTTGGGCCAGCGGTTCCTTTAGAGAATCTCGCGGGCTTAATGGAACATTTTCAGAATGCATGCTTCGTTTCCTACTTCACATTACAACCTTCCGAGGATAAGATTGAAAAGTATATTCATGATTTTGTGCAAATGGGAAATAATTATAATAATCCTAATTTCTGGATTCTAGGAAGGCAAGTACAATTTTTGCAAAAAGAAAAATTACCCGAAACAATATCTGTTTTCACCTCAATTGAACAACTTGTAGATGAAATGTAAATCAGTAAGGTCATAAAAAATGAGTAAAAAAGTCGTCGTCATCGGCTCAGGGTTTTCATCACTTTCCGCGGCATGTTATCTTGCCAAAAAGGGTTTTGATGTTTCCGTATACGAAAAAAACAGTACCGTAGGTGGCAGGGCAAGGCAATTGGTGATAGATGGCTTTACATTTGACATGGGACCAAGTTGGTATTGGATGCCCGACATTTTCGAAAAGTTTTTCAATGATTTCAACAAAAAAGCTTCGGATTATTACGAATTAAAAAAATTAGACCCCGCCTATAAAATTTTCTTTGCCGACAATACGATTTCGATTGGAGATACATTGGAGAAAATAAGTGTAGAATTTGAGCGTATCGAAACCGGAAGTGCCGATCACCTCATGAGGTTTATGGCCAAGGCACAAAAAAATTATGAAATAGCCATTAACAAAGTAGTGTTAAAGCCAGGTATTTCGCCATTTGAATTGATTACTAAAGATACCATTGTAAATGTTGATCAGTTCTTTAAATCTATCAGTTCCGAGGTACGAAGAAAATTTAAGAATCCGATGTTAATATCCGCCTTGGAATTTCCGGTGCTTTTTCTTGGTGCAAAACCCAGCAATACGCCATCGTTCTATAATTTTATGAACTATGCCGATTTCGGATTGGGAACTTGGCACCCTAAAGGCGGAATGTATGAAATAATCAAAGCCCTTCAAAGTCTTGCCGAAGAATTGGGCGTTTCGATTTATACAGATCATTCCGTGGAAAAAATTAATGTAGAAAACGGAAAAACAGTCGGTATAGTAACCAATGGAAAAACAGTAGCTGCCGATGTGGTGCTCAGCGGCGCAGATTACCACCATTCCGAGACGTTGTTGGATAAGGAGTACAGACAATATTCAGAAAGTTATTGGCAAAAAAAGACCTTTGCCCCTTCTTCTTTGCTTTTTTACATTGGTTTTGACAAGAAGCTAAGGAATGTTAATCACCATAATCTTTTCTTCGACACAGACTTTGATGCCCATGCCAAGGAAATTTATGACAATCCCCAATGGCCTTCCGATCCCTTGTTTTATGCCAATTTTCCTTCGGTTACCGATAAAAGTATGGCACCAGCGAACTGTGAAACAGGTTTTTTTCTAGTACCCATAGCGCCTGGTCTAGATGATACTCCGGAATTAAGGAAACAATATTTTGATATTGTTATGAAAAGATTTGAAGAAAAGACAAATCAAAAAGTAGGCAACCATATTCTTTTTAAACAGTCATTTTGCGTTAACGATTTTGTAGAAGAATACAATGCATATAAGGGAAATGCCTACGGCTTGGCCAACACACTTGACCAAACAGCCTTTCTGAGGCCCAAGTTGAAAAGTAAAAAAGTAAAAAACCTGTATTTTACAGGCCAACTAACGGTACCTGGACCCGGTGTTCCACCTGCTTTGATATCGGGTAAGCTAGTTTCTGAATTAATCGCGAAAAATAATTTATAAAAGAATGAAGTCGATTTTTGATACGGTGTCCTACGATTGCAGCAAACTGGTTACAAAAACCTATAGTACTTCGTTCGCTTTGGCCACAAAAATGCTAGGCACCTCAATTCGGTCCGATATTTACAATATTTATGGTTTTGTTCGATTTGCCGATGAAATAGTCGACTCTTTTCATGATTATGACAAAGAAAAACTATTTGATAAATTTGAGGATGATTTAAAAGAAGCATTAGAGGAAAGAATAAGTTTAAATCCGATCCTAAACGCTTTTCAGCATACCTATCACGCTTACGGTATTCCATATCATCTTGTAGATGCGTTTATGAAAAGTATGCGCATGGATCTCACTAAAAATGTGTATGCAACCGA
The DNA here is from genome assembly GCF_900103215.1 of Kriegella aquimaris. Classification (GTDB taxonomy): domain Bacteria; phylum Bacteroidota; class Bacteroidia; order Flavobacteriales; family Flavobacteriaceae; genus Kriegella; species Kriegella aquimaris. The sequence continues at coordinate 38,319 of NZ_FNGV01000011.1, read as the reverse complement.
CGAGGAGTATCGTGAATATATCTATGGTTCAGCCGATGTCGTGGGGCTGATGTGCCTTCAGGTATTTGTAAATGGAAATCAAGAAACCTATGAAGAATTAAAAGATTCGGCCATGGCGCTAGGTTCAGCTTTTCAGAAAGTCAATTTTTTGAGAGATTTAAAAGCTGACTTCGAAAGCCTTAACCGCTCGTATTTTCCATCTACGAATTTAGCTCAACTTGACGAAGCCTCTAAAAATCAAATAATTGAAGAAATAAAAAATGATTTTAAACTGGGATATTCTGGAATCCTACAATTACCGACTGAAGCTAAATTTGGAGTTTATACAGCTTATCGCTATTACTATTCCTTATTACGAAAATTACAGAAAACACCTCCGCTAGAAATTATGAACACCAGAATTAGAGTGTCCAATCATCATAAAATAGGACTATTGGCCCATTCATACGTCCACTATAAACTAAATTTGGTCTAACATGACAACAGGGTACTGGATATTAATTTTTTTCCTGACATTCTGCGCAATGGAGTTTATGGCGTGGTTTACCCATAAATACATTATGCACGGTTTTTTATGGAGTCTTCATAAAGACCATCATAAAAAAGATCACGATTCATGGTTCGAAAGAAATGACACTTTCTTTATCTTCTATGCTATAGTAAGCATGTCTTTCTTCAGTGCGGCCGTCTACAAAGGCTTTTGGTTCGGATGGCCTATTGGTTTCGGTATAATGGCCTACGGTGCCATATATTTTTTAGTACACGATATATTTATACACCAACGCTTCAAGATATTTAGGGATGCACCCAATCGATATGCCAAGGGTGTTCGCCGCGCACATAAAATGCATCATAAACATGCAGGTAAGGAAGAAGGAGAATGCTTCGGAATGTTGATGGTACCCTTCAAATATTTTAAGAAGGGCTGATGAAGTATCTTTATCTGCTATTAGATTTAAGCTCGTTATCGGTTCCTTTTTTGTATAGTTTTCATCCTAAACTAAAGTTATACAAAGACTGGAAATCCATAGGTTTGGCGCTTTTTAGTACCATGTTCATTTTTATCCCTTGGGATGCTATTTTTACCAGCAATGGTTTCTGGGGATTCAACGAAGCCTATTATCTAGACTATCGTCTTCTTGGGCTTCCGATTGAAGAATGGCTATTTTTTATCTGCATTCCTTATGCGTGTATTTTTACCTTTTATGCGCTCTTATACTATTTCCCTAATTTAGGCCTCTCTGCGAAGAATACTAAAATAATAAGCCTTCTCATAGCCTTCTTCCTAGTTGTGCTGGGAATTGTCTACCATGATAGATGGTACACTTTTACAGTTTCGGTTTATGCACTTTTTTGTACGTTGGCAGCACAAAAATGGAATCCGGGATTACTCGCCAAATTTTATCCGATTTTCGTAGTGATTCTTTTGCCTTTCTTTCTTATCAACGGTACGCTGACAGGAAGTTTTATTGTAGATGAAGTCGTATGGTACAATAATGATGAGAACATAGGGTTACGGCTTTTTACTATTCCCGTAGAAGACACAATTTATGCCTTTGCCCTATTATTGACCAACCTGTTTCTTGTCGAATTTTTTAAAAAGCGACTATTCCGAAAGTAGGGAATCTAGTAATGTGGTTACTTTCTTATTGTCCCAATCTGATATGGCCGTTTGGTGAACAACAATGAAGCCATTCTTGTCTAAAATGTAAGACCCCGAAGGCTTGAGCAGTGTAATCGGGCTGCTTTCTCCTATAATTTGATACGTTATCGGAAAGGTGTAATCATTTTTTTCCATAAATTCCACTACAGGAGTATTTTCTTCATCCGTAATAATATAGAAATCCACCTTGTCACGATACCGGTCATATAACTCTTGAATGTCATTCAATTGTGCCACGGAAGGCAGCTGCCAAGTCGCCCAAAAATTTATAAAAACGACCTTTCCTTGAGATTTTTTAAAATTGAAGTAATCTGAACTCTCATCTCTTAATTTCCAATCATAATCGGTAATGCGATTTCTATTGGTCGACTGAATAATCGTGGGCTCCGTTGCGAATATTCTATTAAGCAGCACCTTTCCATAATAGCCTAAAGGCGTAACAAAAAATGCAAGTACTACCAAAATAGGTAATATATTAAGTACTTTCTTTTTTGTTATTATCACAAGACTGGATTTTACTAATTAACTGGATATATATTCATTTCAATAAAAAACTGATTAACATCCCAGAGCGACATATATCTTCATACCAAAAATATATCCCTAAAAAATAAAAAAACTCCCAATGATGACCATTGGGAGTTTTTTATAACTTCACGGCATCTTTTTATGCATTCTCCCTTTGAATAACATTCAAGGCAGATCCTTCATTAAACCAACCGATCTGCGCATCGTTATAGGTATGCAACGCTATAATGGTGTCTTTACTACCATCAGCATGAACCACCTCAATGGTCAATGGTTTGTTCGGTGCAAAATCTGCAATATCAACAAAGTTAAACGTATCGTCCTCTTGAATGAGGTCATAATCGTTTTCATTTTTGAAGGTAAGCCCAAGCATTCCCTGTTTCTTGAGGTTCGTTTCGTGAATACGGGCAAAAGACTTAACCAATACAACCGCAACACCCAAATGTCTGGGCTGCATGGCCGCATGCTCTCTTGAAGAACCTTCACCATAATTATGGTCTCCCACTACAATGGTCTTGATCCCTTTAGCCTTGTACGCCCTTTGTGTATCAGGAACTCCACCATATTCGCCAGTAAGTTGATTTTTTACAAAGTTTGTTTTCTTATTAAAAGCATTTACCGCACCGATTAGGGTGTTATTGGCAATATTATCTAAATGTCCTCTAAAACGCAACCATGGACCCGCCATTGAAATGTGGTCAGTGGTACACTTGCCAAAGGCCTTTATCAATAATTTTACACCTTGTAGCTCTTCAGGTTTGATAGGCACAAAGGGACTTAATAATTGTAATCGTTCCGAAGTCGGACTAACCTTTACTTCAACACTAGAACCGTCTTCTGTAGGTGCTAAATAACCAGCGTCTTCTACATCAAACCCTTGTGGAGGTAATTCAATACCTTTTGGTTCCTCCAATTTCACCTCTTGGCCATCTTCGTTAAGAAGTGTATCGTTCATTGGGTCAAAATCCAACCTTCCTGATATGGCGATAGCAGCTACCATTTCCGGTGAGCCTACAAAAGCATGGGTATTCGGGTTACCATCCGCTCTTTTCGAGAAGTTACGGTTAAAAGAATGCACAATGGTATTCTTTTCATCCCCTTTTAAATCACTTCTATCCCATTGCCCAATACAAGGACCACAAGCATTAGTAAAAATTGTTGCTCCAAGGTTTTCAAAGATTTGGAGAAGACCATCCCTTTCCGCTGTAAAGCGTATTTGTTCAGAACCAGGATTAATTCCGAAATCTGATTTTGGTTTAATTTTCTTATCGACCGCTTGTTGTGCAATTGAAGCTGCACGGGTCAAATCTTCGTATGAAGAATTGGTACATGAACCGATTAACCCCCAATCAACTTGAATAGGCCAGCCATTTTCTCTTGCCTTGGCTCCCAGTTGACCTACAGGAGTAGCCAAATCTGGAGTGAAAGGTCCATTAAGGTGTGGTCGCAACTCATCAAGGTTGATTTCAATTATTTCATCAAAATAAGCCTCTGGGTTCGCATATACTTCTGGATCAGCAGTTAAATGTTTCCTAACCTCATTTGCGGCATCTGCGATATCACTTCGATCGGTAGCCCTTAGGTAGCGCTCCATAGAATCGTCATAACCAAAAGTAGAGGTTGTTGCACCTACTTCCGCTCCCATATTACAAATGGTTCCTTTACCGGTACACGATAGATTCTTTGCACCCTCACCAAAGTATTCTACGATGGCTCCGGTTCCTCCCTTTACCGTAAGTATTCCGGCAACCTTTAAAATAACGTCTTTTGCAGAGGTCCAACCTGAAATATTACCGGTCAATTTTACTCCGATCAATTTGGGGAATTTCAATTCCCAGGCCATTCCGGCCATTACATCTACGGCATCCGCACCACCGACCCCGATGGCTACCATACCCAACCCACCGGCATTAACCGTATGTGAGTCGGTACCGATCATCATACCTCCGGGAAATGCATAATTTTCCAAAACCACTTGGTGTATGATACCTGCACCGGGTCTCCAAAAACCAATTCCGTATTTATTAGATACAGATTCCAAGAAATCAAAGACCTCTGCGCTCGTACTGTTGGCAGAAATCAAATCGGCCGCGGCACCACTCTTTGCTTGAATCAAATGATCGCAATGCACGGTAGTAGGAACAGCAACCTTTTGCTTGCCAGCCTGCATAAACTGCAATAGGGCCATCTGCGCTGTAGCATCTTGACATGCGATACGATCGGGAGCAAAATCCACATAGTCCTTACCCCGTTCAAATTTCTTTGTAGGGTTTCCTTCCCACAAGTGGGAATATAGAATTTTTTCGGAAAGTGTTAGCGGCTTACCAACGATATCGCGAGCCATATCAACCCGCTTGGCCATATTTGCGTAAACCTCCCTAATCATGTCAATATCAAATGCCATTATCTTATAAGTTTTTGGTTACTAAAATTCTTTAAAATTAATAAAATCCAAGGGGCAAATAAAATTTTTCCAAAGTATTACCGCTATTTTGAGGAATTATTGAATTGAACCCTGTTCTATTATTAAAAATTCAGCATAAAGCCCAACCAATGGCGACGATAATCTTACGAACGAAATCTTTTGTACTACATTAGTTTATTGATAATATCTTCTTCGGATATACCCTCTGCTTCTGCCTTGTAATTTTTTATAATCCGATGTCTTAAAATCTCCATGGCAACCGCTTGAACATCTTCGATATCTGGAGAAAACTTACCGTTGACAGCTGCATTGGCCTTGGCACCCAACACCAAGTTTTGGGAAGCTCTTGGTCCCGCTCCCCAATCAATGAATTGCTTTACAAAATCGGACGCATCAGGTTGATTGGGCCTGGTGCTGTTCACCAATTTTACGGCGTACTCAACTACATTGTCCGGTACTGGAATTCTTCGTACCAAGTGTTGCACTTCCAAGATTTCCGATGCACTGAAAAGTACATTGACTTGCGGTTTTTCGTCATTGGTAGTACGCTTTACAACTTGCATCTCTTCGGCTACCGATGGATACTTAAGTTCTATAGCAAACATAAAGCGGTCAAGCTGCGCTTCGGGCAAGGGGTATGTACCTTCTTGCTCAATAGGGTTTTGTGTAGCGAGAACAAAATACGGTAATTTTAAGTCATGACGCTTTCCGGCGATGGTCACCGAGCGCTCTTGCATCGCCTCTAAAAGTGCTGCCTGGGTTTTTGGAGGAGTACGATTGATCTCATCCGCCAAAATAATATTGGAAAAAATAGGACCTTGAATAAACTTGAAATTCCTATTTTGATCCAATACCTCGCTCCCAAGAATATCGCTGGGCATAAGGTCTGGGGTAAACTGAATACGTTTGAAATCGAGCCCCAAGGTCTGGGCAATAGTATTTACCATTAAGGTTTTAGCGAGCCCCGGAACTCCGATCAGCAGGGAGTGTCCACCGACGTAGATTGAAAGTAAAATACGGTTTACGACCTCATCTTGTCCAATGATGACCTTGGCAATTTCTTTCTTGAGGTCAGCATGCTTTTGTACAAGATTGGTAATTGCAGCTACATCTGACATACTTAATCTTTGACCCAGTTATTGGCGAAATCACATTCTTGATTGCTTTCGCTGACACTAATGTACGTATCGTCAATATGTTCGTCCATCCACTTTTTAATAGCCTTAAATTGCTTTTCGGTCAATGCCAGTTTCTGAATTTTAAGATAATCTTTCGCGAAATCGGCTACATGCTCATCATAGCGATTGGTCACTTTTAAAATTTTGTATTTTGGACCACCTCCCCTAGGGTCTTGCTCTAAAATAGGATAGGAAATATCGTTGTCTTTTAAACTACGAACCTGATTGTAAAGGGTTGGATCCATGTTGGTAAGCTCAAATCTAGATCCATAATCGATAGGGTTACGCAACAGACCACCATCGAACTTTGTTTCCTTTTCATCAGAGAAATTCATAGCGGCCTCTGCGAAGGTAAACTTGCCCTCAATAATATTCTTTCGAATGCTGTCAAGTTCTTTCTTTGCTTCGTCCAATTTGTCTTGAGAAATTTCCGGTTGCATCAAAATATGGCGTAAATCGATTTCTTGACCCCTTATTTTCTCAACATAAATAATATGATATCCGAACATGGTCTCAAAAGGCTCTGAAATCTCACCTTCCCTTAAGCTAAAGGCGGTATCCTTAAATTCCTTTACATAACCCGATTGTTTTGTAACACTTCCGATAAAACCGCCATTGGGTTTTGACCCCGGATCTTTAGAATACAAAATCGCCTTAACACTAAAACTCGCATCATTATCTTCTATGTCTGCTTTAATGCCATTCAATTTATCGATGACTTTTTGCTTTTCTTCCTCCGAAGCTTTAGGTTGCTTTACGATTTGCGCAATTTCCATCTCGGCTCCGAATACGGGACGTTCGTCTTCCGGAATTTTATTGAAGAACTGTCTTACCTCTTCAGGCGTAATCTCAATCTCGGAAATAATACTCTGCTGCATTTTCTCGGAAAGCATGCGCAGTTTATTGATTTTATTGATGTCTTCGCGAAGACTTACCTCATCTTCCTTTCGGTAAAACTTCAATAGTTTCTCCATAGAACCTATCTGACCGACGAAGCCTTGAATTTGTCTATCTGTAGTGGCACTTACCTCATCGTCGGAAACCAAAAGACTATCTTGAACCGCTTGGTGAGCGTATAGACGATCTTCCATCAATTTGCCCAACAAAGAACACTTGGTTACGTTTTCGACCGAAGCACCTTGACTTTTTAAATCGATCAAAGTTTTTTCGATATCCGAATCCAGAATGACATAATCGCCAACAACTGCGGCTATGCCGTCAAGCTTTATTTTCTCATAAGTTTTGGAAGTATCCTTCACAACCCCCATGTCTGCTTCAAGTACAGGTTCTTGTGGTTCCACTTGGGTATCTGGAATTTGATCGGACTCCTGCCCCATAACAAATCCAGAAACGGCCAAACAACACATCAAAAAACTAGTTCTCCTCATCATATGTATATACTTCAAATTCATTTTTCCTTGTAGCTTCATCAATGATTTCTGTTTCCAATCTTCGCATATAATTCAATTTCCTTCGACTCAACAAAACTTGTTCAATCGTTGGCTGTATAAATGACAAAGGGGCAATTTCATTGACCTCACGAACATCGATAATCTTCCCCAAATATACCCCTAATGAATCCTCCAATTCAAAAAATTGTGATTTTTTTAAGTATCGCCCTTCGTTTTCCAGCGTCAATGGCGGCACTTCTTCTAGCACTCTAGACATCCCTATCCAAATCGAATCGTTAAAATTCAGCTTTTTAAATTGAACGCCTATCGAGTCTAAATATGAAACGTCATCTTCATCGAATCGCTTCATTTTTTCAATTACCGTACTCTTGTCCATAAATTGAACAGGCAATTCGATAAAGCGCAACTTCACCAATTTTTCTTTGAGCTTAAAGTTTTCCTTCTCTTGTTCATAAAAACTTTGCAGCTGTGCATCGGTCACTACAGAATCACTTCCTTGCCCTACTAATGCCTCTGCATAGGCCCTGGTGTAAAGATCTGTACGGTAATCGGATACCAAAGCATCGAATTCGGTCAGTTTCTCTTCCGGAAGATTGATTTTGGCTTTGGCAAGCAATAATTGCTTTGAAGCCCAATTGTTGATATAGTTGACTACCAATGAGGCACTATCTTCCTTAGACATACCCTTGCCCAGAAAAGGCGATACATCTTTCTTGTATAAATAGGCATCTCCTACACGAGCCAAAGGCTGGTCATCTACCCTTTCTTTCCATAAAGAATTGCACGAAACGATTATGCCAGTAGTCAATACTGCTACTACTATGCTACGCACTTTAAAGAAATCTATAATTTGAAATGGAAAAAACATCGGGCAAAAATACTAATTAGAATATCGTGTACAAGCAATATAGACTTTCATTAACACATTTTTGACGGCCATGGGCTTAATTTACTACATTAGTGTGACAAACTAGAAAAAATTAGCACTGAACAAGATTAATTTCTTTTGTGCATGTTCGCAAAATGCTTTGCCAGATATACCGGATCCGACTTAATAGTGCAATCATTGCCACTCAAAAACTTATAAACCACCAACTTTGTAATGCTTGTATCGTAACAATTAATGAAATTTGCCATTTAATAGCGTTTGTTCAACATGTTTGGCATAGAAACAGAATAAGATGCTCAAGCGCAAGCCGATTGCATCAATAAATCTCAGCAATAGAAGATTATGAGTACGAACAGGAAAATTAAATTGATTTGGGACTTTAGAGGTATTGCAGCGCGGAATACAGCGGAACACCATGAAAAACACCTTAAAGAGTTCATTGCCATTGAACAAATGGAATTGAACATTACAGGTTTCCAACATGTGAGCGAAATGCACAGTTTAGCCTTTATGGTCATCGAAGAAGACCAAATGATATCCATTCGGGATACCCTGAAACCACATCGCGCAGAAGTTTATCAAAGTTGATACACACAAGCAGATTTTATGTTGATTAAGCGTCTATTATTTTATTGCCTTTGTTTTTGCCTAGTTTCTTGCGCAACGGAAACGTCAATTATTAATCCGTTGGAACACGTTCTTCGTTCACAAGATTTTAGAATAAAAAGGGTGATGGATAGTGTCGGCCAATATGAAATTCAAATTAGATATACACAAATCGACCGTATTAATGGGGAAGTTATCTTTACCGACTATGACTTTCAAGTCGATGATGAAAAATATTTCTATCCCGCCAGTACTATCAAACTACCTATTGCAGCCCTTACGCTAGAAAAAATAAATGAACTTGGCACGTTGACCACAGACACTCGTTTTTATGTGGAGGGAGATTCGCTCGAAACTACCTTCGCAACCGAAATCTCAAAAATTTTCGCAGTTAGTGATAACGATGCCAACAATAGATTGATGGAGTTTTTAGGCCAAGATGACATTAACGACAGGTTAACCAAAAAAGGAATTAGCCATGCACGTATTTCACATCGCCTCGGAATGAAAGATGCCGACGAAGTAACCACAAAACCCTTGGTCATCTATCTTAATGACAGCACCGTCACCATTTTAGAGAGCACTATAAACACACCTCCCGATTCATTGAAAATTCATGGGATGAAGAAAGGTATCGGTTTTTATCAGGATGATTTACTTGTTGACGCGCCCTTTGACTTTGGGCTTAAAAATTATTATTCCATTGACGCCCAACACGGTGTTTTAGAGCGTGTACTATTCCCCGAACAATTTTCAAAGGAAAAGCGGTTCAACATAAGTGAGGCACAGCGAAAATTCTTGATGAATACAATGCAAACCTTACCTAGAAACGCTGGATATGACGAGAACACCTACTATGACGCATATGGCAAATTTTTTATGTACGGCGACACCAAAACTCACATTCCCGATCATATAAAAATATACAACAAGGTAGGCTTTGCCTATGGTACACTAACCGATTGCGCATATATTACCGACTCGAAAAACGATATTGACTTTCTATTAACGGCTACCATTTTGGTAAATCAAAATGGTATTTTCAATGATGATACCTATGAATTTGAAGAAGTAGGCATTCCTTTTCTTTCTGCACTGGGCAGCGGTCTGTACCAATATGAGCTGAAACGAAAAAGCCCGTAATTATAGAATGGTTTTTTTAAGAACCACTTTTTTCGGCAGTCGACTTGTATGTGGATAATTATCATATCTGTAGTTTCCCTATCGAGGTAGTTTATTTTAAAAATTTTAGGGAAAAGGTAGATTTTTATGCCAAGTAGATAGAATCCCCTAAATTTGCACCATCCAAAAAAAGAACGTGCAAGATTCCGAAAAGACCCGTATCAATAAATACCTTAGTGAAGTAGGTTACTGCTCACGTAGGGCGGCTGACAAGCTTATCGAACAAGGTAGGGTGACCATCAATGGCAAAGTGCCGGAAATGGGCACTAAAATTGTGGCCGGAGACGAAGTAAGAGTAGATGGTGAGCCCGTTTCTAAAGTTAATGAAAAACCCGTATATCTTGCCTTCAACAAACCCATAGGAATTGTCTGCACTACCGACACCGGTGTTGAAAAAGATAACATCATCGACTTCATCAACTACCCTAAACGTATTTTTCCTATCGGCCGTTTAGATAAGCCTAGCGAGGGCCTTATTTTTATGACCAACGATGGTGATATCGTCAATAAAATTTTGCGCGCAAGAAACCACCACGAGAAAGAATATTTGGTAACTATAGATAAACCTATCACGCCGCTATTTTTAAAAAAAATGCGTAGCGGCGTTCCTATTTTAGATACCGTTACCCGAAAATGTGAAGTCGAGGAAGTCAGTGCCTATCAATTTAAAATTGTTCTTACACAGGGGTTGAATAGACAAATTCGCCGTATGTGCGAGCACTTGGGCTACCGTGTGAAAAAACTAAGACGCATTCGTATCATGAACATTAAACTTGATGTTCCCGTCGGCAAGTGGCGAAATCTCACCGAAGCGGAACTTAAAGAAATTAACCGTTTGGTCTCAACATCTTCAAAAACGCACAAAGACGCTTAAAACTTTGTAAAATACTGCCATAAAAATCTTTCTGGGGAGCTCGTTTTATTACCGTTACTTTAACAGTATATGTGATTAAAAATCACTAACTTAGGATGAAACAACTCATATAAACACTCGGACCATGATACACACAATATTTAAAATACCCAAAAAACAACTTGTCTCCCTGCTCTTGCTTTCAATGCTTTTAGGAGTAGCGGGAATTCCACAGGCCTCAGCTTTCTTTCAAGACAACTTACAGGAAGATGATATAGCATTCACAGAGTACAAAGGTGAAGTCGTCGATGCAGATACGAAAAAACCATTGGTCTTTGCCACATTGACCGTTGTGGGCACCAACATTAGCACCATATCGAATACAGAAGGAACATTTCTTTTAAAAGTTCCCTCTTCGATGAAGGAAGCGAATGTGCTGATTTCTTTCTTGGGATATAAAGACTTGTCCTTACCCCTATCCGATTTTAAGGATGGAAAGAACCGAATAGCAATGGATGTTTCCATTACTGAACTTTCAGAGGTCAACATTGCCATCCCAAAAGATGCAGGTGCACTGGTCAGGGAAACCTTGAAAAAGAAGGGCGAGAACTATTTTGAAGACCCGACCTTAATGACTGCCTTTTATCGTGAAACGATTAAGAAAAGGAGAAAAAACGTTTCGCTTTCCGAGGCTGTAGTAAATATATACAAAGCCCCGTATACCTCATTGCGTAAAGATGCGGTGCAATTGTACAAGGCTAGAAAAAGCACAGACTACGATAAACTTGACACCATAGCCCTGAAATTACAGGGCGGACCTTTCAATGCGTTATTTGTGGATATTATGAAATATCCGGAATATATTTTTGCGGAAGAATCACTTGACAACTACATTTTTGAATTTGACCGTTCGACACAGGTAAACGGCAAACTTATCTATGTAATTAATTTCAAGCAGCGTGAAGATATTATTGATCCTTTGTATCAGGGAAAGTTATACATCGATGCCGACAAGAAAATTTTGACTAGTGCCATATATTCCCTCAACATCACCGACCGTGATATGGCCGCGAGATTATTCGTTCGTAAAAAGCCCAGAAATGCGAATGTATGGCCCACAGATGTTGCTTACAGAGTCGATTATCGAGAGAAAAACGGGCGTTGGTATTATGGCTATAGTAATGTTTTACTCGAATTTAAAATAAATTGGGACAGACGACTGTTCAATTCAGTATATAGCATGACCTGCGAAATGGCGGTTACCGATTGGGAAAAGAATGATTCTGACGGATTTCCCAAATCCAAGCAGCGAATCAAATCATCTATAATTCTAGCAGATGCTGCCACTGGTTTTACAGATCCTGACTTTTGGGGAGAATACAACATTATCGAACCTGAGAAATCTATAGAATCGGCTATTAAGAAAATTCAACGCCAATTAAAGCGTACGAAATCTACTGGCGGGGCAGCAGGACGTTAATACGCTTCATCTAAAAAAATATTAAAAAGAACCGGTTTGAAAAAATCGGTTCTTTTATTTTACCCTATTTTCTAAGCATAAAGAATTTGATGGGAACTTTGATTTTATCTGCCTTCCGTATGAAATTATCATTCAATACTTCCGTCTGTGACATAATTATTGAGCAATCAAATGAAGCGGTGTAGCTACATTCGATAATGTACTCGATAGACAAATACCTTCTCAAAAAAGTTTATTAAATTATTTTTTTGCTAATAAAGTGTTAAACTTTCCCTCAAAAAATTATCTTTAGCCTATGAAATCTGTTGTTTATATCATTGACGATAACATGGTATCGGAATTTGCTACAAAAATGGTACTACAACAGTCATCAATAGCATGCGATATTTTCTCATTTGATAATGCTGAAATAGGTTTGGAAAACTTTGTGGATTCAATTAAAAAAGGTAAAAATATTCCGGATGTCATTCTATTGGACCTGAATATGCCTGGGATGGATGGATGGGATTTTCTAGCGCAGCTCAAAACGATAGCATACCCGAAAAATAAGATTGCAATCTATGTGCTTTCTACTTTCACAAGTGCAAAAACCCGCGAGAAAGCACGCTCACATGAGTTGGTAGCCGGTCTTTTTGAAAGGCCTCTTTCTAAAATTAATGCTGAATCTATTTTATCCGAAAAGACTGATTAGATTTGAGCATTGCAATCAATCTGCAACGGTAAAGACGAATTTTGAGCCTTTGCCAATTTCAGACTCAACAAAAATTTCACCACCTAAATTTCCGACAACTTTTTTGACCGTCGCGAGGCCTATACCATTCCCAGACCGCCCCAATCTATCTTTATGGGAAAGTGTTTCAAATATTTGGAATATTTTTTCTTGATCTTTCTTTAAAATACCTGAGCCGTTATCTTTTACAGATATTTGATATCCGACCATCACTTTCTTGATTTCCAACTCAACTTCAGTAAGTTCTTTATCGCTATACTTAAGAGCGTTTGCCAAAAGATTTATTAAAATCTGTTCTATGGCGGTTTTATTCGCAATGATGTATTCTAAATCAGATTTGAGTATAATATCACATTTAAATTCGGCAGAAAAAAGCCCCGCAATATCATCTCTCAAAATTTTCAGATCAATTTTAGAATCATTTTCTTTACCAAGCTGACTCGATTTGCTATACTCAAGTAGCCCCACAATTAACTTTTTGAGGGTCTCTGAGGAATTTTTGATCAACCTAATAAGGGTGCGTCCGTTAGCATCGATCTTTGCCCCGTAATCTTTGTCCAAATACTCTGCCAAAGCCGAGATATTATTTAATGGTGATTTTAAGTCATGGGCTGCGACATGTGCAAATCGTTCCAATTCGATATTATTCTCCTTAAGCTCTCTATTCGCTTTTTCCAGTTCAATCTTATTCTTTCTTAACTCCAAGAGGATCATTACCTGATCAGATAGAATTGTCAAGGCATTGATTTGGCTCTTACTCAGTTTATTGGGTTTGTTGTCTATAACACACAAAGTACCAATAGGTAATCCCTCAGAATTTTTAAGGGGTACACCAGCATAAAAAACTACATGGGGGTCATTTGTTACCAAGGGGTTATCATTGAACCGCTCGTCTTTTCTCGCATCTTCAATCATAAAGACTTCATCTGATGAAGAATTTATAGCATGGCCACAAAAGGCATACTCTTTAGGAGTTTCTGTAGCATCAACACCAAAATGTGACTTGAACCATTGACGTTTGTCATCGAGAAGACTGACAAGTGAAATTGGCATATTGCATATTTCGGACGCCAGGGCAGTCAAGTTATCATACTCCGTTTCGGGTAGGGTATCGAGAATGGAATATGATTCTAAAAGCTTTAGCCTTTCAGATTCTCTATCATGATTTTTGGGGGGTTTCATAATACTGTATTTCGGGAATTCACTATTGTCAGGAAGCAGTTATATAACAACAGCGTTATTTCTTACAAAACCACGACCTCATTTGATGACCATAACGATTTCGGATAGAAAAAAGTATTAAAAGCCCATCATATATTAATAATTAACAAATGTAAAACCATTTTTTTACGAATTGAACAAGGTTCCACTCTTTTTGAGTCCCAATACAGTGATATGAAATGATTGAAAATTATTATTACTTTACATGAATAAAAACCCACAAATTCTTCACTATACCAAAAATAAAAAGTAAACTAAAAACAAGAACTAGCTGCTATGTTAATAGAAAGAAGACGATTTATTGCTACATCACTGGGGCTGTCCTTTGCGACCTTAATTTCCGGAAATACCAATATATATAATGGAGGAAATCCAATTCATGATACAATACTTCCCAAAAAATTAAAAAAGGGGGATACCATTGGTTTGATTGCTCCTGGCTACGCTATTGAAAGTACCGTTTTGGAAGAGGCGAAGCAAACACTTAAAACCATGGGGTTTATCCCATTTCATACAGACCGTATTTTATCAAATTACGGATATTTCAGCAGTACGGATACCGAGAGGGCCAAAGATCTTGACGAGATGTTCAGTAACGACAGAGTTGACGGTATTCTCTGTGCTCGCGGTGGTTATGGTTGTACCCGAATTATGCATATGATCAACTATGAAAACATTCGAAAAAATCCAAAGGCATTAATAGGGTTTAGCGATATTACGGCCCTTTTAAATGGAATACACCAAAAAACAGGGCTAGTCACTTTTCACGGCCCTGTGGGAAGCACCTTGAACGATCCTTATAGCATCGGGCAACTACAGCAGGTTGTCATGCATCCGCAAAATCAACAAATTATTCAAAATTCAATTCTTACGGATGACAATTTGAAAACAAACCCCGAATACGAGCGTTATACGATTACCAAAGGAAACGCTAGTGGAAAATTGGTCGGGGGTAGCCTCACACTGATCAATGCCCTGATCGGCACTCCCCACGAAATAGATTTTACCGACGCCCTCGTATGCATTGAAGATGTTGAAGAGGCGCCCTATCGTATCGATCGTATGCTTACCCAATTGATTGCGGGCCGCACATTTTCAAAAGCCAAGGGCATAATCTTTGGGGTCTGCGCTGGTTGTAACACTTCTACAAATCCGATTTCTTTTAATTTAAAGGAAGTAATTCTAGATCGAATTAAGCCTTTGAATATTCCTGCGGTATATGGAATGAGCTTTGGTCATATTAAAAGCAGTTTCACCTTCCCCATTGGCATTTCTGCCAGACTGAATGCGGATCAAATGATATTACAATTATTAGAAAAACCTGTGCGCTAGAAGTTGCTATTGGCAACGATGCGTACACAGGCCTTAGCTGTATTTAGTCGGCAAACCCGAGGCAATCGTTTAATGTTAGAATATCAGTTAGCCACCTCACTAATAAATTTCAAGCGGTATAATCGCAGCTCTTCATCTTCATAATCTCCGTCAAATTCTTTTAGGGCATCTTCAATGTCATCGGTTTCCGCTTCCAAGAAATATTCATGTATTTCATCTTGCTGGTCTTCATCGAGTACTTCATCGACCCAGTAGCCTAAATTCAGTTTAGTACCACTGAATACAATTTGCTCCATTTCTTTTATCAGTTCAGAAATATTCAAGCCTTTGGCAGATGCAATATCATCCAATGGCAGTTTTCTGTCCACATTTTGTATGATGTACAATTTCAATGCTGAATTGGCCCCCGTACTCTTTACGACCAAATCGTCAGGACGTATAATCTCGTTCTCTTCAACATAAGTAGAAATTAGCGCTACAAATGGCTTTCCATACTTTTTAGCTTTGCCTTCACCTACCCCATGAATATTAATTAGCTCATCCATGGAAATAGGATATTTTAACGCCATGTCTTCCAACGATGGATCCTGAAAAACCACGAAAGGCGGTACTCCCAATTTCTTTGCCTGTGCTTTACGAAGATCCTTTAATTGTTTCAGTAATTTTTCATCGGAAACGCCACCTGATGCCGCGCCGAACGCTACATTTTTATCACCGGAATAAGAGTGATCTTTAGTCATCATAAAAGAATGCGGCTTCTTCAAAAACTCATGCCCTTTTGGAGTTACATGTAAAATACCGTACTGTTCTATCTCCTTTTTCAAGAGCCCAGCTACCAATACCTGACGAATCAGGGCCATCCAATAATGCTTGTCGTGATCGGCACCCGAACCAAAAACTTCCTTTGTATCCGTTTTATGGGATGAAATAAGGGCATTTACCTTTCCGGTAAGTGTTTTTACAATTTCTTTCGATTTAAATTTTTCACTGGTATCCTTTACTACCTTGATCAGCTTAACAACATTACCTTCGGCTTCTTCCTTCGCTTTAGGATTTCTGGTATTATCGTCCATTTTCGCCCCATCTCCATTAATCTCGTCAAATTCTTCCCCAAAATAATGTAACATGAATTTTCTACGAGACATTGAAGTTTCGGCATAGGCCACCACTTCCTGTAACAAGGCATTGCCGATTTCTTGTTCGGCAACAGGCTTTCCTGACATAAATTTTTCCAGCTTCTCTATATCCTTATAGGCATAAAAAGCAAGACAGTGACCCTCACCTCCATCTCTACCGGCCCTACCCGTTTCTTGATAGTAGCTCTCAATGCTCTTAGGTATGTCATGATGAATGACGAAGCGCACATCAGGTTTGTCAATACCCATGCCGAATGCAATCGTTGCGACAACGACGTCAACATCTTCCATCAAAAACATGTCCTGGTATTTCGATCTAGTTTTCGCATCAAAACCGGCATGATAAGGCACAGCGCTTACGCCATTGACCTGAAGTACTTGTGCCAACTCTTCGACCCGCTTTCGACTCAAACAGTAAATAATACCCGACTTACCGGCATTTTGTTTGACAAACCGAATGATATCACTATCTACGGCCGCAGTTTTTGGTTGAATCTCATAATACAAGTTTGGCCTATTGAACGACGCTTTAAAAACCTTGGCATCGGTAATACCTAAATTCTTAATAATATCTTCTTGCACTTTGGGTGTTGCCGTAGCTGTTAACCCGATGATAGGAATATTGTCGCCCAATCGGTTTACAATATTCTTTAAGTTTCTATATTCAGGTCTAAAATCGTGCCCCCATTCTGAAATACAATGGGCTTCGTCAACCGCTACAAAAGACACCGTTTGTGCTTGTAAAAATTCAACGTATTCGTCTTTGGTCAAAGATTCGGGGGCGACATATAATAGTTTTGTTATGCCGTTAAGAATATCTTCCTTTACTTGTCTTATTTCGGTTTTAGTAAGGGAAGAATTCAATACGTGCGCCACACCATTTTCTGAAGATATGCCTCGAATCGCATCGACTTGGTTCTTCATGAGTGCAATTAGCGGGGAAACTATTATGGCCGTACCTGGCTGCATTAATGCAGGAAGTTGATAGCAAAGTGATTTGCCGCCGCCCGTAGGCATTATAACAAAAGTATTATTACCCTCTAATGTGTTTTTTATTACATCTTCTTGAAGACCTTTGAATTGAGAAAACCCAAAATATTTTTTTAACGAGGCGTGCAGATCAATCTCTTCCAACTCCATTCCGTTTAATATCATTTAAAATTATATGCTCATCATGGCATGGGGCCACACTTAGTAATTATACAATAAGATAAGGAATCTTAGACTTCCAAACCACAAATTGTACCAAAATAAATTCCTAAAACTTAAAATATTATTTAAAATTAACTTTACGTAGTTTTGTAAACTTAAATATAAGACATTCTTTTAGTATTGCAATTCATAACTCAACAATTACATTGAACGATAGCAAAACAATTCTTGCCCTGGCACAGCAAACCTTTGATATGGAAAGCAAAGCTATCGGCAATTTAGCGTCGCTATTGACGAACGATTTCGCCAATGCGGTCAACTGCATTCTAGAGTCTAAAGGTAGGGTTATTATTTCAGGTATTGGCAAAAGCGCGATTGTAGCTACTAAGATTGTAGCAACATTGAATTCGACCGGCACCCCTGCCATTTTTATGCATGCGGGCGATGCCATTCATGGTGATCTCGGCACTATTCAAGAAAACGATGTTGTAATTTGTGTCTCAAAAAGTGGTAGCACACCAGAGATAAAGATGTTGGTTCCCTTAATTAAAAGGGGAACGAACAAGTTAATAGGAATGACCGGAAATACCGATTCATTTTTGGCGCATCAAGCCGATTTTGTACTAAATACGTTCGTGGAAAAAGAAGCTTGTCCGAATAATCTGGCCCCTACCACCAGTACCACAGCTCAGCTGGTTATGGGCGATGCCCTGGCCATCAGCCTGTTAAAGCTGAGAGGGTTCACGAGTCAAGATTTCGCAAAGTACCATCCTGGCGGAGCTTTGGGCAAACGACTTTACCTACGCGTCGCAGATATTGCCCAAAACAATCAAAAACCTAGCGTAGGGTTAAAAACAGACGTAAAACAGGTCATCGTTGAGATTTCAGAAAAAATGTTGGGGGTCGCGGCAGTTTTAGATAACAATAAAATTGTGGGGGTCATTACTGATGGCGATATTCGCAGAATGTTGAACAAATATGACGACATTCGCACGTTGACTGCACACGATATTATGACATCCAATCCGAAGACCATATCCATCGAGGAACTCGCCGTAAGCGCACTGGAACTCATGCAAGATAGCGGCATTTCACAATTATTGGCCGTTGAGGGCACAACATACAAGGGAGTAGTACATCTACATAATTTAATAAATGAAGGCATATTATAATGGCGAAGACAAAAAACACCAAGCCTCATAACGAAATGTCGTTCTTAGACCATCTGGAAGAACTTCGATGGCACCTGATACGATCCGTTTTTGCAGTAGTAATCATAGGAAGTGGGGCTTTTTTAATGAAGAGCTTTATTTTCGATACGGTTATCTTCGGGCCGTCAAAAATGGATTTCCCCACATATCGTCTATTTTGCGATATTGCCACGTGGTTGGGGTTTGATTCTGCTTTTTGCGCCGATAAACTTCCCTTTACTATACAAAGTCGTCAGATGGGGGCACAGTTTTCGATGCATATTTGGACATCAATTTGGGCAGGTGTTATCCTTGGGTTCCCTTATATTCTTTATGAATTATGGAAATTCATCAGTCCCGGACTTTACGAGAAGGAACGACAAAACTCAAGAGGTTTCATACTAATTGCATCGTTTTTGTTTTTCACGGGTGTTCTTTTCGGATATTATGTAGTGGCACCACTTTCAATTAACTTTTTGAGTACCTACCAAGTCAGCGAAATTATATCGAATGAATTCGATATTGATTCCTATGTCGGCAATATAAAGACATCTGTTTTAGCATGTGGCGTACTTTTCGAACTACCTATCATTATTTTCTTTTTAACGAAGGTCGGCATAGTCACCCCTGATATCCTCAAAAAATATCGAAAAATCGCATTGGTAGTCGTTCTTATTCTTTCTGCGGTAATTACTCCTCCCGATGTAACAAGCCAAATCATAGTTGCTGTGCCCGTGATACTATTGTATCAGGTGAGCATCTATATTTCGGGCCTCGTTTTGCGTAAGGAAGCCAAAAAAGAAAGAAAGAAAAAAGGGTTAAAGAAAATGTAAATAGCATAAAGTGTCAAAAGTTTCTTGTTTCTTTAGTCTTTATCTGTTCAATGAAGTTATAGAGCTGTAATCAAAGAAACCCGAAACCAGAAGCCTAAAAAATGAAATTAAGCGCTACAAATATTATGAAGTCCTACCGAGGTAGGCAAGTGGTCAAGGGAATTTCGCTGGAGGTCAACCAAGGCGAAATTGTCGGGTTACTAGGCCCCAATGGTGCCGGTAAGACGACCTCTTTCTATATGATTGTAGGGCTCATCAAGCCCAATGGAGGCAAAATCTTTCTGGATGATATGGAGATTACCAATTTCCCCATGTACAAGAGAGCTCAAAATGGCATTGGATATTTAGCACAAGAAGCATCTGTATTTCGTAAATTAAGTATCGAAAAGAATATTTTAAGTGTTCTGCAGCTCACTAAGTTGAGTAAGAAAGAACAGCATATGAAAATGGAGTCGCTTATCGAAGAGTTCGGACTAGGTCATATTCGAAAAAGCAGGGGAGATTTACTTTCTGGTGGCGAACGCAGACGTACGGAAATTGCCCGTGCCTTGGCTACAGACCCTAGTTTTATTCTATTGGACGAACCTTTTGCCGGGGTAGATCCCGTGGCGGTCGAAGATATTCAACGTATTGTTGCCCAATTGAAAAATAAAAATATTGGTATACTTATTACCGATCATAATGTTCAGGAAACCCTCGCGATAACCGAACGATCTTATCTTATGTTCGAAGGCGGAATTCTTAAATCGGGTATTCCCGAAGACTTGGCGGCCGATGAAATGGTTCGAAAAGTATATTTGGGACAGAACTTTGAACTCAGAAAAAAGAAACTGGATTTTTAGTACAATTCGACAGAACCAATACTTCAAGTTCAAAAACTTCTTTCAAACATTTCCCATTCAATACTATTTATGCCTGCTTCTTCTTAGCAGAACTGTCGACGACCGAACCCAAAATATAAAATCCAATAATAATGGGGACCGCTAAAAACTGCATGGTCACCAGAAGTGCAAGGCTAACAATAAGAAAAATATAGCGAAGGGTATTATCCTTAAAACTCCAGTTTTTAAATTTCAAGGCAAAAAGTGCGATTTTTGAATTTAACAGGTAGGCACTGAGTACTGTCATCCCTATCAAAAACCATTGGTTTAGAATAATCGAATTCAGCGCATCATTGTTATGGTACAACAAAATTAAGGGAAACGACAAAATCAATAAAGCATTCGCGGGAGTCGGAAGTCCAATGAAAGAAGACACCTGATTCTCATCTAAATTAAATTTAGCCAATCGGTACGCCGAGGCCATAGTAATCAGAAATCCGAAAAAGGGAAGTATCGATATCTGTGACCCTTCGGCAAAGGTAGCGTTGTCAAAAGCATTCCATCCACCGCTTTGCGACATATCCAACAACTGAAACATGACAATACCGGGAACCAATCCGCTTGTAATTACATCTGCCAAAGAATCAAGTTGCAACCCCAATTCACTTTGCACATTTAAAACTCTAGCAGCCAATCCATCAAAGAAATCAAAAAATATTCCTAAAAAAACAAAAAGTGCCGCCAGCTCAAGTTGGTTCATTACCGCGAAAACGGTGGCTACACAGCCACAGAAAACATTGAGCAGGGTTATTAGATTTGGAATATACTGTTTCATCTTAAAGAAAGTTAGGTGTTTGACCGGTTTGGTGCACAAAAATCACTTTCGTAAAAATAAGACAATTTTTCAGTAACCCTTTAGTCCATTATTTATTCGGATATTTGCCCTCAATTATATGTACCGTCTTTCAATGTTATCAAAAAACATCATTTTTCTTTTTTTTCTGACCTTGGTTACCCTTGGTTTTTCCCAGAAAATCGAACTTTCGCCCTTATCAGAGATAAGCGTTTTGACCTGTGGTCCGGGTGACGACCTTTACACCTCGTTCGGTCATAGTGCTTTTCGGGTTCAAGATCGAACACTGGGTATAGATGCAGTCTACAATTACGGAACTTTTGATTTCAATCCTCCGTGGTTTTATCTGGAGTTCACACAAGGCAAACTCATCTATTCATTAGGCAGACAACATATGGAACGTTTTCTTGCCGAGTATAAATATTATAACCGATGGGTGAGTGAAAATACGTTAAACCTAACTTTAGAAGAACGCAATGAGCTGTTTGGTTTTTTAGAAAACAATTATTTACCTGAAAATAGAGATTACCGCTACGATTTCTTTTATGACAATTGTGCTACTAAAATATGGGACGTTCTTAAAGAAAACTTTGAAGATCAATTGACATTCGACCCTAACTACCTAGAAAAACAATATACATTTCGTGAATTGATCCATCAGAACTTGGAGTTCAATTCATGGGCGGCCTTTGGCATCGATCTGGCGCTTGGGTCGGTGATAGACAAGGTGGCTACCCCCCAAGAACACATGTATTTGCCCGTTTATGTGATGAAGCAGCTAACGCATGCCACATTGAACGATAAACCGTTGTCCGGTAAAACTACGGCGGTGTATAAACCTGTCAACAAAATCAAAGATTCAAACTTTTTTGCTTCTCCCCTATTTTGGCTAACCGTTGTGCTTATACTTGTTCTTGTGGTCACGTACAAAGACTTCAAAAAACAAAGGCGAACCAAATGGCTCGATTTTTCATTATTCTTTATCACCGGGCTGGCCGGGCTGTTATTGTTTCATCTTTGGTTTCTGACCGAGCATACAACAACTGTCGGCAATTTTAATCTTCTTTGGGTATTTCCATTGAATTTGATAGTTGCTTTTTATATGATTTCCAAGAAAACCTTACCTGCTTGGATTTCGAAATACCTAGTGTTCTTGCTTGTGCTTCTTGGAGCAACCGTTTTGGTTGGGATATTAAAAGTACAGGTATTTTCCCCAATGATTATTCCACTATTAATACTTCTAGCCGTTCGATATCTGTTCTTATTTCGGTTATCGGCACATATAAAAAATATTCAATAACATTCCCATATAAATGAATTTAGTAACTGTTGAAAATATAGCCAAATCATATGGCGAACGCGTTCTTTTTCAAGACCTATCCTTTGGCATCAACAAAGACCAAAAGATTGCCCTTATCGCTAAGAATGGGACTGGAAAAACATCCATTTTAAATATTCTATCGGGTAAGGATGCCGCCGATTCTGGACAAGTAAATTTTCGAAAGGGAATTCGGGTTTCCTTCTTAGAACAAGAACCTGACCTCAACCCCGAGCTGACCATAGAAGAGACTATTTTCGCTTCTGATAACGAGGTGCTTAGGGTAATACTTAGCTACGAAAAAGCATTGATCAACCCCGACGATGCCGAAGCGTATCAAAAAGCCTTTGAGGCTATGGAACGTTTTGACGCTTGGGATTTTGAAACTCAGTACAAACAAATTCTTTTCAAACTAAAGCTTGAAGACCTTAACGTAAAGGTCGGTAAGTTGTCTGGTGGTCAAAAGAAACGTTTGGCTTTAGCGAATGCTTTGATCAATCGTCCAGAGTTATTGATTTTAGATGAGCCTACCAACCACTTGGATCTTGAAATGATCGAATGGTTAGAGCAGTATTTCGCCAAAGAAAAGTTTACACTATTTATGGTTACCCACGACCGTTTCTTTTTAGAGCGCGTATGTAATGAAATCTTGGAGCTGGACAATGGTATTATGTATTCGTACAAAGGAAACTATTCGTACTATCTAGAAAAGAAAGAAGCGCGTATCGAATCGGAAAGTGTCGAACAACATAAGTCGGAACGTCTTTTCAAGAAAGAACTGGAATGGATGCGCCGCCAACCCAAAGCACGAACCACAAAATCAAAGTCGCGTATCGATGACTTCAGTACTATAAAAGAAAAGGCCAACCAGCGCCGAAAAGATCATGAGGTGCAACTGGAGATCAATATGGAACGCTTGGGCAGTAAAATTCTGGAGCTTCATAAAATATCGAAATCCTACCCCGGCAAACCTATTCTAGACAAATTCGAATACACCTTTACAAAAGGGGAACGTATAGGAATCATTGGCAAGAACGGAACCGGAAAATCTACTTTTCTTAATATCCTCACAGGTGCTGACCAGCCAGATTCAGGTAAAGTTGTCGCGGGAGAGACCCTTAAATTTGGTTATTACACACAAAATGGCATCGATATAAAAGAAGGACAGAAGGTCATAGACGTAATTCGCGAATTCGGCGATTATATTCCCTTGAAAAAAGGGCGACAGATTTCGGCCCAGCAGCTTCTTGAGCGTTTTCTGTTCGACCGTAAAAAACAATATGACTTTGTAGACAAGTTAAGTGGTGGGGAACGCAAAAGACTCTATTTGTGTACCGTGCTTATTCAGAATCCTAATTTCTTGATTTTAGATGAACCAACCAACGATTTAGACATTGTTACGTTGAATGTTTTGGAAAATTTCTTGTTGGATTTCCCAGGATGCCTTATCGTTGTTTCTCACGACCGTTATTTTATGGATAAGATAGTTGATCACCTCTTTGTTTTTAGAGGTGAAGGAGAGATACAGGATTTTCCTGGAAACTATTCCGATTTCCGAGTTTACGAAGACAGTGCCATTGATGAAAAAAGAAACGCGAAGGAAAATGACTCTGAACAAAAAAACGTTAAAAATGACTGGAAAAGTGAAGAAAAAGTACCAAAACTGTCTTATTTAGAACAAAAAGAATACAAAACCTTAGAAAAGGACATTAAAAAATTGGAAGCAAAAAAGGGGGAAGTCCAACACAAATTCGCCGATAGTTCATTATCAGGGGAAGAAATCGACGCCCTTTCCATTCAACTTAAAGAAATCACCGATGCCATTGACACCAAAACCGAACGTTGGTTTGAACTTTCTGCACTCATGGAGTAGCCAAGAGGTACAGGGGAAAAATTCAGATACCAATGCAGCTAGCCCAGTACAATTGCCATGCATCAATTAATCGCATATTTTAAGTTTCTGTTGTCATCTACCAATCAGTACGGGGTACACTCCCCTTTTGTATATGATTATCTTACAAAATGTCTTTATAAAAAATCAAAATACAGGACAGGGAAAACGGAAAAGGTATTATTCAAGAGTATTTCCTACTTTAAATGCAAAACAATATGGATTGCCCCCGCCAATGAAAACTTAAAACAAAAAATAAAGAAAGCCTTTCCTTTCGTTGAATTCAATGCGCCAACTTATGATCTTATCTATATCGGAGCTCCACACTTAGAGGAATATCTTGATATTATATCAAACAAGACACATAACGATGCTATGATACTTATCGATGCTATACAGAAAAACAAAGAAAATATGGCTCTTTGGGAAAGCTATAAACAACTTGAAATTAGTAGGGTTACCCTAGATATGTTTTACTGTGGCGTAATTTTTCCGAGAAGCGAACAGGTAAAAGAGCATTTTAAGATTAGAATATAAACCCGTAACTTTAAATTACAGTATTTACAATTATGGACTATACAATTTTTTACGTTTTAGGCGGAGTTTTATTGGCCTATCTGTTAATATCCATGAACAGCAGAAGAAAATCAAAAGATCGAAAATCAAGAAAATTCATGGAGGGTTACCGCAGTACGGAAAGAAAAAATGATGGTGATAAAAAAGCTGAAAACTGATAATAAATCGAATGGTGGTCTCAAAGGCTAAATCCTCACCAAAGTCTTCAAAACACAAAGTAACACATGAAAATTTATACCAAGACCGGTGACGATGGTACAACCTCCCTATTTGGGGGAACACGGGTAAAAAAACATCATATTCGTATTGAAAGCTACGGCACCATCGATGAATTAAATTCTTGGTTAGGGCTGGTTCGCGATCAAAAAATCGACTTGCATACCAAAGAGACCCTACAGCTAATTCAAAACAGGTTGTTTACAGTTGGCGCCGTTTTGGCGACCGATCCCGAAAAAGCACAATTGAAGAATGGAAAACAACGTCTGAATATTGAAAAAATAAAGACGCAGGATATCGAGCTTTTGGAACAAGAAATAGACACCATGGAAGCTTCTCTTACACCCATGACACATTTTATACTTCCCGGAGGGCATCAAACCGTGTCATACTGTCATATTTCCCGAACCGTATGTCGCAGGGCCGAACGCATGGCAACGCATCTCTACGAACAAGAACCTTTCGAAGAAAATGTATTGTTATTTATCAATAGGTTATCAGACTATTTATTCGTGTTGGCACGGAAGTTGTCAATGGATCTAAAGGCGAAAGAAATAAAGTGGATTCCTACTAAAGAATAGCAAACACTGCGATAAGCATTAAAAATTGAATTTACAGCGGTTTAATTTGGTATTCTCTAATAAATTCGTTATTTCTTCGTTATGAAAATTATTAAAACAAGAATAATAACATAAAAAAGTCGAAATACTTTAAAAATAGCTTGGCTATTTAAGTTTAAAAATTATTTTTGCAAAAATTTAAAATCAAACTATTACCATGTACTGGACATTAGAACTAGCATCTTACTTGAGCGATGCACCCTGGCCTGCCACAAAAGATGAATTGATCGATTATTCAATCCGCACCGGTGCGCCTTTGGAAGTCGTTGAAAATCTTCAATCAATGGAAGAGGAAGGTGGTGAGATATATGAGTCCATTGAAGAAATATGGCCAGACTATCCTACAGAAGAAGACTACCTCTGGAACGAGGATGAATATTAATAATATTAACGTATTTGCAACAAAAAAGTCTCTTCCGAGGCTTTTTTTTTATGTAATTTTGGCAGAGGGTTAAAGTCTTTTACCCTAAAATCATGAACTGGAATGCCTTTTGCTTTAACAATGGCATCAGAAATCGATTTTAAACTGATTCCGATAACAAAACAAATGGCACAATAAACTAATTGGCCAGGTTTTCAATATAAAAAGAATAGTATGAGTTTTTTAAATTCCGTCTTAAAGGCATTCGTAGGAGATAAATCGAAAAAGGATGTAAAGGAGTTGCAGCCTTTGGTAGTTCAGATAAAATCTTTCGAAGCAGCATTGGAAAAATTGAGCCATGACGAACTTCGAGACAAGACCGCTGAATTCAGGGCAAAAATTACGGAGGCATGCAAATCGCTTAACGATCAAATAGAAGAACTCACCGCCGAAGTGAATGCTTCAAAAGATATTGACAAAAACGAAGAGATTTACGGAGAAATCGACAAACTGAAAGAAGAAATCTACAAGATTACCGAAGATACACTTAATGATATTTTACCAGAAGCTTTCGCTGTAGTCAAAGAAACTGCCAAGCGTTTTGTAAACAACGAAACAATTACGGTTAGCGCTTCGGAATATGACAGACAACTTTCTGGAAACAAAGATTATGTAACCCTGGATGGTGACAGTGCCATCTGGAAGAACTCCTGGGACGCTGCCGGCAAGGAAGTTACATGGGACATGGTACACTATGATGTACAGCTGATCGGTGGTATAGCATTACACCAAGGCAAAATCGCAGAAATGCATACAGGTGAGGGTAAAACCCTTGTGGCGACCTTACCACTTTATCTCAACGCCCTTTCAGGCCATGGTGCCCATTTGGTAACCGTAAACGATTATTTGGCGAAAAGGGATAGCGCATGGATGGCCCCTATTTTTGAGTTTCATGGTCTTTCAGTCGACTGTATTGACAAGCACAGGCCAAACTCTGAAGGTAGAAGAGCTGCCTATAATGCAGATATCACCTATGGTACGAATAATGAATTTGGATTCGATTACCTACGCGACAATATGGCGCATACGCCGAAAGATTTAGTTCAACGCCCCCATCACTATGCTATTGTAGATGAGGTCGATTCGGTGTTGGTAGATGATGCCCGAACCCCTTTGATCATATCCGGACCGGTACCGGAAGGAGACCGTCATGAATTTAATGAGCTTAAACCCAAAGTAGGTGATATTGTTCAGAAACAGCGCCAATATTTGACCGGAGTTCTAGCAGAAGCCAAAAAGTTGATTAGTGAAGGAGACACTAAAGAAGGTGGCTTTTTATTATTGCGTGTGCATCGAGGCCTACCAAAAAATAAGGCACTTATAAAGTTCTTGAGCGAAGAGGGCATAAAACAACTACTTCAGAAGACCGAGAATTTCTATATGCAAGACAACAATCGCGAAATGCCCAAAGTGGATGAAGAGCTTTTGTTCGTTATTGATGAGAAAAACAATCAGATCGAGCTTACCGATAAAGGTGTTGAATATATATCAGGAGAACAGGACAAAGACTTTTTTGTCATGCCCGATATCGGAGGTGAAATCGCCAAAATTGAAAATCAAAATCTTGAAATAGAGAAAGAAGCCGAACTTAAGGAAGAGCTTTTTAAAGATTTTTCAATTAAAAGTGAGCGTATTCATACCATGAGCCAATTGTTGAAAGCATATACCCTCTTCGAAAAAGATGTGGAATATGTAGTAATGGACAACAAGGTGATGATCGTAGATGAGCAAACTGGCCGTATTATGGATGGCAGAAGATACTCCGATGGATTGCATCAGGCCATTGAAGCTAAAGAAAATGTAAAAATCGAGGCCTTGACACAGACCTTCGCCACGGTTACACTTCAGAATTATTTTAGAATGTACCAAAAATTGTCAGGTATGACGGGTACCGCCGTTACCGAGGCAGGCGAATTCTGGGAAATTTATAAGTTAGACGTGATGGAAATACCTACCAATAGGCCCATTGCACGTGACGACAGAAACGATTTGATCTACAAGACCAAACGTGAAAAATACAACGCGATTATTGATGAAGTCACCAAGTTGTCTCAAGAAGGCCGACCAGTGTTAATCGGTACTACTTCAGTTGAAATTTCCGAATTACTTTCAAGAATGTTGACCATTCGTAAGGTTCCACATAATGTACTGAATGCTAAACTGCATAAAAAAGAAGCCGATGTTGTTGCAGAAGCCGGAAATCCGGGTGTAGTAACGATTGCAACGAACATGGCTGGCCGGGGTACCGATATCAAGTTGACCGACGCGGTCAAAAAAGCGGGCGGTCTTGCGATCGTAGGTACCGAGCGCCATGATTCCCGTAGGGTAGATAGGCAGCTAAGAGGTCGTTCAGGCCGTCAAGGAGACCCAGGAAGCTCGCAGTTCTATGTTTCCTTGGAAGATAACCTGATGCGTTTGTTCGGGTCGGAAAGGGTTGCCAAAATGATGGATAAAATGGGCTTGGAAGATGGCGAAGTCATTCAGCATTCCATGATGACCAAATCAATAGAGCGCGCCCAGAAGAAAGTAGAGGAAAATAACTTTGGAGTACGTAAACGATTATTGGAGTACGATGATGTCATGAACGCCCAACGTGAAGTAGTCTACAAAAGAAGGCGCCATGCCCTGCAAGGCGAACGTCTGAAGGTAGACATTGCCAATATGATCTATGATACGTGTGAGGTTGTTGTAGAGACAAACAAAGGCGCTAGCGACTATAAGAACTTCGAATTCGAGCTGATTAAATATTTCTCCATTACGTCTCCCATTTCCGAAGAGGAGTTTTCAAAAATGGGAGTTCAAGAGATTGCCACCAAAATATACACGGCAACATACGAACATTACCAAAATAAAATGGAACGTAACGCTGAAACGGCGTTTCCGGTTATAAAGAAAGTATACGAGGATAGTGCCAATAAATTTGAACGTATCGTAGTACCCTTTACCGATGGGATAAAAAGTTTGAACGTCGTTACCAATTTAAAAGATGCCTACGAAAGTGACGGCAAGCAATTGGTAACCGATTTTGAAAAGAATATTACCTTGGCCATTATCGACGATGCATGGAAAACGCATTTGCGAAAAATGGATGAATTAAAGCAGTCTGTACAATTGGCCGTACACGAACAGAAAGACCCCTTGTTAATCTATAAATTTGAGGCTTTTGAACTCTTTAAGGAAATGATCGAGAAGGTGAACAAAGAAGTAGTATCCTTTTTATTCAAGGGGGAACTACCAAGTGGCAACCCTAACGAAATACAAGAAGAAAAAAACATTCGACGACCAAAAGAGCAACTTCAAACACAAAAGGACGAAATTCCAAACAGTGATGAGTTAGCTGCCCGAAGCCGTGCGGCGGGGCAAACACAAGGTCAACGTCCGCAAATTACCGAAACTATTGTTCGCGAAAGACCCAAGATTGGGCGAAATGATCGCGTAACGATTAAAAATGTTATTTCAGGTGAAAATAAAACCGTAAAATACAAACAAGCCGAACCTCTAATTGACAAGGGAGATTGGGTTTTAACAGAAGATTAGTTTAAAATTAATCACTGCATTTAATTTACGAACGGCAATCGCAACGATTGCCGTTTTTTTTATGACCATTCCCCTCCATGCCCTCTCCGCTTTTCAAATTTTCAAAAGGCTAAAAACGATTTTTTTAAAATAAAATAAGTAAAAAGTATATTTTAAAAGAAAATACAATCTTGCTTTAACGATTTTTTTTACGTAATTGTAAGAAAATACTATAAAAAATGAATGGATTTACAAAAATGCATTTGTATGAAGCAACTTTTCAAAAGACATAATAGCTTACAAAAGAGTACTTTTCAACGACTAATTCGATTGCCCTGACGAAAAAACAGTGTCTTATGCAAAAAACCAGGTAAATTTTAACATATATTTTCAAACAGAAAATGGTGGGAATTACAAATACGTATGAAAGTAGGACTGAGGACAAAACTCGATTGCTCTTAAAATTCAATTATGTTTCATCGATCCTGAGTGTATTGTTCGCTTTTTTATGCATTTACTTTTTAAATATCCATGGTCCCATTCCTTACGTATTCTTCCTTTATTCGATTTTTAATCTACTCAACTCTTTAGTCTTTAAAAAGCATGGTAATTTGACCGTAATGGCCCTTACCACCACCTTATTGTCATTAGTAAGTACTTTTATAATAACTATTTATAGCGGAGGTATAAATAGTCCCTTTATTTTCATTCTCTCCATTATTGTCTTGGCGGGGTATGTCTCTACTCGTTTCTTCGGCAAGGTTTATCTGTACATTGTTCTCATGATTATTATTTTGATTTATGTCATGGGATTTTTTCAGTTAGATTTCATTACAAATCAAATACCTTCGGAATCGCAGAATATTTTTAGCTTGGCAAGCGTACTCTTCGGAGTCTACCTGTTGGGCAATATATTTGGAAGAGATTTAATTAAGGCCCATCATAAATTATACAAATCAAAATCTGAACTTGAAAATCGCATAGTGGAAAAGGAAATGTTGTTGCGGGAAGTACACCATAGGGTCAAAAACAACTTACAAACCATTTCAAGCCTACTTAACCTTCAATCAAAATATTCGGCAAACGAGCAAGTAAAGGAATTGTTGGGCAGTTGCCAAACAAGGGTACTCTCCATGGCTATGATTCATGAAATGCTCTATATGAAAGATAATCTTTCAAAAATCGATTTTAAACCCTATGTACAAGAATTGGTAAAATACCTGATGAAATCGGCAAATAAAAAAAATGTGAATATTTCGGTAAATATAGATATACCGGATATCATGTTGGGAATTGATACTGCCATTCCCCTAGGCCTTTTAATTAACGAAGCGGTTACCAATTCCCTTAAATACGGTTATGATAAAAATGATGTAGGACAAATAGATATTATTCTTAAGAAACAGGAAGACATGGGCATGTACACCCTAGAAATTAGTGATGATGGCGTAGGTTTTTCGCATAAGTTAGATTTCAAGAAAGCCAATTCGTTGGGTCTAAAGCTAATTCATAACCTTGCCAGACAATTAAGAAGTTCCATAGAACGTGATTTCTCTAAAAAAGGAACCAACTATAGCATCTCATTTCAAGACAAGGACAAGCATTTTAAGCCAACCACTTAGAACTACCTTTTCATTTTAAAATTGCTTATTACTTAATAAGCGTATCAAGATAAAACCTAGAAATCTTTCGAATTCAATCTACCTGAAATAGAAAAGAGTTGGTACGCTATACTAAAATTTAGTCGACCCCTTTCGTTTCTACCATACGCTGACTCCAACTTTAGCTATATGTTGCGCTTTTTTGTAAGACTATTATTTTATTTATCTTTCCTATTAGTAAGGTTAACGAACTATTCCCGCTATACCAACTAAAATGCTGAAGTTATGGGCTTATTTGTCAAAGACACCTATCGATTAAAAGATAAAGTTCAACTCACACTGCGTGTCAATTACTTTTCCTCCATTATTTCGGTGGTTTTAGGGTTAATGTGTTTATATACCTTAGATATCTATCGTATTTTACCTTTTGCTTTTTTTGCATATAGTGTGATTAATATCATCAATACCCTGGCATATTATAAACACAAAAACCTTGTTATAACTTATAACATCACATCGATAGTCGCTCTAATTTGTGCCGTAATTATAACACTTTTTAGTGGCGGCATTAACAGCCCTTTCATTTTCGTTTTGGCCCTTATTGTTTTGACAGGATATGCAACTACAAGACTTTATGGAAAAGTGTACCTGTATCTCAACATGTTGATCGTTATTATACTCTATATTGAGTCTACCACAGATTTGTCATTTACCGAAAATATGGTCCCCGAATCATCCCGGAATTTATTCAGTTTCCTTAGTGTTTTTTTTTCAGTGTATCTCATGGGAGATGTTCTGGGAAAAAATTTACTTAAAGCCCATCATAATCTCTATAAATCTAGAAATGAAGTGGAGTTGCGCATCAAGGAAAAGGAAACTTTGTTAAAAGAAATACATCATAGGGTCAAAAATAATTTACAGACCGTTTCAAGTTTGTTGAACTTACAATCTAGAAGTATTGAAGATGAAAACATAAAGAGTCTTATTAAAAGTAGTCAAAACAGAGTTATTTCAATGGCCATGGTTCATGAGATGCTTTATATGCGTAATGATCTTGCAAAAATTGAATACCGGTCTTACGTAAAAGATTTGGCAGAATATCTTATTAATTCGATCAAGGGTGCGAACAATAATGTAAAACTAAAAATAGAAATTCCAGAAATTAAGTTAGATATCGATACGGCCATTCCCCTTGGGCTCCTAATCAATGAAGTAATTACGAACTCTTTAAAATACGGAATTAAAGATGACAGTCAAGGGGTTATCCACATTGAAATGGAGCACCATAATAATAAAGATTATAAGTTAAATATTGGCGATAATGGAATTGGCTTCCCAGAAGCAGCATCGCCAACCACCAGGAAATCACTTGGTTTAAAATTAATTTATAATCTTGCCCGACAATTGAAAGGAACGGTAGATAGAGATTACACGAAGAAAGGAACCCATTACATTATAACTTTTAAAGAAGTGAGTGAACAAATTCACTCTGTAGACTAATAGCTACTATACTCCTCAAAAAGGTACAGTCAATAGTAGAATCTTTTTAACGCCTCTTTGCGCGTACTCTAATTAAGCACAATTGTTTTTTCCGTTTGGAAAATGAAATTACTATATAAAACAAAACTACGGGCAATAAAAGTATTGTTATCATAAATCTATGAATTAGGCCATTTTGGCTTTGTTTCTTTTGGTAGTAAAGGTCAACGCTTTCTTTACTCTTGAATTTTTGAACTTGTAAAGGCGCGCCACTTGATCCTGTTCTGATTTCGTAATTTCGATACCAGGGACAATAGTAGTAGTGCTACTATCCAAAACAAGATCCATTTTAAAAGTTTCCACGTCAACATTGTTTTCTATATTTTGGGCTAGAGCCGTCGCTCCAAAAAGAAGAACTATTAGTAGGGTCAAAAATGCTTTCATCTGTAGGTTTTTACTTATGATCTGGTTACATAAAGATAACCTCGAAAGCAGGCCCCAATTGATTACATATCGCTGAAACCCCCTTATTTTAGGCGACTGACAAAAATATCCATAAAGTGTAAAAAAGGTTCGATAAACGTTTGAAGTACAAAATTCACGCTATCGAAAAACTTTGCTTTTAGTCGATGTTTTAGAAGTATTTCCTAATGGTAAGAATTGTTAAAAGGTCGAAATATCCTTCTTTTAAATAAGAATTTTAAAGAATATATCTTTCAGATTTTTTTTGAAAGGAATTCGCATTAATACATGAAAGAATAATCTCTTAAGGACTTAAGAGATAATTTAGTAGTACTTATCCAAAAATGTATGCAAAAGTACCTAACTCCCTTCTTTTCGGAGCACCTCCAAGGGAGGACTGTTCAATACGCTACGGCTATTCCCCAAACCAATGAGCAGTACCAATATCGTAATACCCGGCAATAATAATCCAAAGGGAACCCAAGACGGTACGAAAGTCGTTTCAAAAACCCACTTGGCCAGCAACAGACTGCTTATTAAAGACAATAAAATACCTATGCCGCTGCCCAAAACCCCTAAATAAAGATATTCTAACGCGGTGATTTTCAGAATTTGTGCACTTTTCGCTCCTAACGTTCGTAATAAGACACTCTCTTTAATGCGCTGATATTTACTGGTTCGTACCGAACCGATCAAAACAATAATACCGGTTAAAATACTGAAGAAGGCCATAAAATTGATGACCCAAGAAATTTTATCGAGAATACCTTCTATAATGACCAGCACTTGACGAAGGTCGATTATGGTCACATTAGGAAATTTACCTACAAGCTCGCGCTGCAATTCTGCTGAAGCCGTCCTATTTGGCACATTAGTCGAAAGCACATGAAACTGCGGTGCATTTTCTAATACCCCTGATGGAAAAACAATCGAGAAATTAGGTTGCATGCGACTCCAATCAACAGCTCGAATACTTGCCACTCTGGTATTCATCAATACACCTTGAACATTAAATACAAGAGAATCACCTACGACAACCTGTGAATCACCGGCCACGTTCTCGGCCACAGAAATAGGAATAAGTGTATTGGGAGATGCCGAACCGATCCATTCACCAGCGACCAAATTTTCAGACGATACCAAAGAGTCTCTATAGGTCACCCGAAACTCATGGTTCAATATCCATTGATTGATTGTAGAAGTCGAGTCTAATCGAATGTCGTCTACCGAACGGCCATTGATACGCTGCATGCGCATAGCGATAATCGGTATATTATCAAGTATTGGTAACCCCTTCAGGGTAATACTTTTGGCTACGGATTCCTTTTGCGCGGTCTGCACATCAAGCAATATTAGATTCGGACTTTGATCTTGCTTTTCCAAGGTTGCTTTCGCCAACAAAATGTCTTTTGTAAAATATAAGGTACTGATTAGAAAAGCCCCTACACCTATTGCCAATATCAATACCATTGTCTGGTTATTGGGCCGAAAAAGATTCAACAAACTCTGACGGGCCAGAAAGCCCCAAGAAGAAGGAAAATATCTTTTAATCCCTTTCATAAAAAGGACGGCAATTCCCCCCAAAATGGAAAAAGTAACCAAAATACCTGCCACAAAGGCAAGAGCAAACCGCAAATTATCCAACAACCAGTAAGAGAATGCAAAAATGAACAACATAATAGCAGAAAGCACCAAGACCGTGGCCTTACGTGACCGCAGAGAGGCATCTTCCTGAACGCGTAATACTTGAAGGGGAGATACATACCAAGTACCAAGAAGCGGTAGCAGTGCAAATAGCACCGACATAAAAACACCAAGCAAAAGTCCCATAATTATCGGTTGAACTGCAAACGATAGTTGCACCTCAAAAGGTAGAAACGATTGTAAAAACAATGGAAAAACCTGTTGTAATAACAATCCTGCTATCGTTCCTATAATCCCACCAATAAGTCCCATTCCTGCTATCTGTATCAGATAAATCAAAAAGGTTTGCTTTCTGGTTGCCCCCAGACATTTGAGCACGGCAACCGATCTTAATTTCTCTTTGATATAAATATGAACAGAACTAGCGATGCCAACGCACCCTAATAACAAAGCAATAAAAGCTACTAGATTCAAAAATTTACCTACATTCTCATATCTGCGGCCTAAGCGCTGACTGGTCGAAGTATGGGTATCTAAATCGGCATTTTCAGCATCGAGAATCGGATCAATTGTTTTATCCAATTTATTAAGATCCGTATTGGCATCCGCCACAAAATAATAATTGTACTCTAGACGGCTTCCTTTTTGCAGCAGTCCCGTTCCCTGAACAAGTCCATAATCTACGATGACCGAGGGCGCTACCGAACTGGAGATGGCATTATCTCCCGGTGCGGATTCCAAAGCTCCTAAAATGGGCAGCGTTATCTCACCAACCTTTATAGAATCACCTACATTGAGGTCAAATTGCAGCATCACCGTGGCATCCACGAGAGCACCTCCCCCATCTTGATATTTTTTTGCAGCGGATAAGGGTTCCGTTTCCAATTTTCCATAAAAAGGAAAACCTCCTTCGATACCCCGAACGCGAACCAACTTAGTAGCACCACTTTTTGGAAAAGCGACCATAGAAGCGAAATTCACCTCCCTACCGTCTGCCCCACCCAGCGAATCAATGATTTCCACGACTCTTTCATTAGCCGGTTGCCTGCTATCAATGATAAAGTCGGCCCCCATCAACGCCTTTGATTGTAGTGCGATATTTTGTTTGAGATTATCACTAAATGACTGAATAGAGACCACTGCGGCAATGCCTAGAACAATCGATGCCATGAAAAGAAAGAGTCGTCGACCACTGGCCTTACCATCACGCCATGCCATCTTTAACAGCCACCTCACACCCGCCTTTGAAAATACACCAAGGTTATTGCTCACGATACCAAGGTGTTTTCATCGACCAAAATTTTACCACCCTTTAGTCTCAAGATGTGTTGATTTCGCTTTGCAAGGTCAAGGTCGTGTGTAACAATAACCAAAGTAGTACCGGCGTCTTTGTTTAGATCAAACAACAACTGCACAACCTTCTCCCCTGTTTCTTCATCTAAATTTCCTGTAGGCTCATCTGCAAATAATATGGCCGGTGTGTTCGAGAAAGCTCGTGCAAGGGCTACCCGCTGCTGTTCCCCGCCCGAAAGTTGTGAGGGATAATGATGACGGCGGTCTGCCAAACCTACTTTATCCAAGAGTTCGATGGCAATTTTGCTTGCATTTTTCGACCCTTGCAATTCCATAGGTACGCTTACATTTTCCAAAGCTGTCAGTGTGGGCAACAATTGAAAATCTTGAAAAATAAATCCTACTTTCTGATTTCGCAACACGGCTCTTTCATCTTCGCTCAAACTAGTTAGTGACACACCGCATAGTTCAATAGAACCTGAGTCGGGTCGGTCGAGTCCGGCACAAAGACCCAGCAAGGTGGTTTTACCGCTACCAGAAGGTCCAACAATAGCAAATGTATCACCTTCGGTGATGTCAAAAGAAATATCATCCAATACTGTAAGTTTCTTTGATCCGCTCGTATAGATCTTCCCAAGATTGCGAACGTTTAATATCTTTGTCATATAATTTTTTTAATCCTATTTCTTGAACACAGGGAAAAATAAGGAAATGATTTTGATTTTAAGACCATAGTATTATGCGCAACCTATTAAAGTTTTGTTATTTTTTGATATTTATGGTTATCGTAAGCTGTGGGGATACCGCATCGAAAAAACCAAAAAGTACCGATGTAAAAGATTCCAACTTGCAGGTGGAAGCCACACCAGTTTCGGAAAGTAAAGTGATTTTGTTCTTTGGAAATAGTTTGACAGCGGGAATGGGACTGAATCCTGAAAATGCTTTTCCTGCGCTGATACAAAAAAGATTGGATTCGCTACAACTCGATTACACCGTAGTAAATGCGGGTTTGAGTGGCGAAACAACTTCGGGAGGAAAGAATAGGTTGGACTGGGTACTGAATCAACGCACCGCTATCTTTGTATTGGAATTAGGAGCCAATGACGGTCTTCGCGGAATACCGTTACACGAAACCAGAAGCAATCTTCAAACCATTATCGATATGGTACGAAAGAAAAATCCAAAAACACAAATAGTTCTTGCCGGTATGCAGATTCCCCCTAACATGGGCGAGGCGTATACTTCAGAATTTAGAAATATTTTTCCCGATCTGGCTAAAAAGAATAATGCGGCATTAATTCCCTTTTTATTGGAAGATGTAGCCGGGGTTCCTGATTTGAATCAAACCGATGGCATACACCCCACCGTTGAAGGACACAAAATTTTGGCGCAAAATGTATGGGATGTTCTAAAGGATATCGTTCAGCAAGAATAAAACAGTTAAGCGGTGAAGAAAAGGATTAAGCCATTTTAGCTTTGTTTCTTTTAGTGGTAAAGGCCAAAGCTTTTTTTACCCTTGAATTCTTAAACTTGTACAAACGGGCAACTTCAGTCTTGCTCTCCAACTTAACTTCTTTGGTATCGGCCATTTCAACCTCAGCTATATTGGTATCGATTTTAGCTTCTTGGGCTTGGGCGGCCATTCCGATAAAAAGAACAAAAGTGATAGTTAAGATAGTTTTCATGACTTGCGTTTTATATAAATAAAACGCCACAGGCCCCATTCTAAGGGGTTTCCATTCGTTCAAAAACCTTTTAAACTCGTTAAGTTGCCCAACTTCGGATTAAAGGCAAAAAA
>NZ_FNGV01000022.1 GCF_900103215.1 Kriegella aquimaris | reverse complement strand
GCGCTTACGGTATAGGTATAGGTTCCCGCCCCTGCGAGTGCCGGTGCCCAGCTTCCGCCGGGATGTGGGCTTCCCCCGAGGGCGTTGAAAAGTTGTGTCGCCGTTACGGTCGTCCCCTCACATATGGTGAGCGTATCGTCTGTTCCCGCGTCTGGCGCTGCCTGTTCCGTTATAGATACCGTTGCATGTGAGGTATTTCCATTTTCATCTGCAATACCATATACAAAAGTATCGGATCCTACATAGCCAAGGTTCGAAGTATACGTAATAAAATCATCGGCTGGGTTGGCGGGGGTGGTATTGTCGTTGATCACTGCATTTCCAGCGGTAGGTGAGGTAACTACAAATATATTTCCTGTTGAAGGACCATTTCCTCCGAAATCATCATCCGTGAGTACCGTAATATCAATAGTACTGTTTTCACAAACTGTTTCCGAATCATCTACAGCATAAGGAAAAAAGCTTTCCGTTGGGTCATTTTCTGTGTTGCCATCCGTATCATCCCCATCATCAGAAACATCATCAACGTCATCAGTTCCATATGGACTATTTCCCAGAATTTCTACTTGATTTATAACGCCACCGGCTTCTAATTCAGACGAGGTTAAGGTGAAACTAGCCAAATACGTGGCCACTTCTCCAGGAAGTAGTGTTCCAGCTGAAGAACCCAAGGTCGCCCCGTTAAAAGAGAGACCAGAGGTTAATGAAATTGTAGTTAGGTCGGCGTCGGTAAATGTATCCGTAAGACGAATATTATCGATGGTAACATTTCCCGTGTTTTTAATTGTAATAGTGTAGTCAACGGTATTTCCAACACTAACGGGATCGGTGAAATTTTCAACAACAGTTTTTATGACTTCCAGAGAAGGATCTGCAATAACTAAATCAGACAATACAAATTCTACTTCATCAGAAGCGGTAAGCAATGAAAGCAATCCGCCTGTTACATCTACATCCATATCAATGGAAGTGGTAACCCCATCAATGCGCATGCTTCCTCCACCACTACCCGTATTTATACCGTTACCGCATTCTCCGCCGCCGCTGACCAATAGCGCATTATCATCGATATTGAATCGTGTGGCCGTAGACTGAAATATTGGTCCATTCGAACTAAGTTTCGTCCAAGTACCATTGGTGATATCGAAGTTTCCAGTAGCGGCGTCCGAAAAGATGGCGACTACGGCAAACGTACCTACCTTATCGACATGAAGGATAGGGTTTATGATATACACGGGATCTCCGGAAGTTGCATCAAAAAAGTGAAACTCTATTGTTCCGTTGCTTGTCGAGCTTGCTGAAATTTCGAGAGATGGACTACTAAAAATGGCTGGATCACTGTATGTGGCGGCACTTGTACATCCCATGGTATCAGAACCAAGAATGGATGCCCCACCTGAAACCCTACCTTCTACCCGTACTAGACCGTCGGAGGTGACGGATTCCCATACGCCAGGTCCCGCTGATGCCCATGTAGTGGTTTGTTGTGCCTCGGCCAGATTGGTAATTAGCAACGCAAAAAAAACGAGCGACAACCATTTTTTTATGGTTGTCGGACATATGACTATTTTGACTAGTCTTTGCAAACTGTATTTACTCTTTTTGTAAATTGCCATAAATAGGATTGTTGCTAGCAATGGGAAGCGCTTAGAGCTATTGATGCAATGTAAATATAGCAGTGTACCAGTACAACAAAAACATTATGTTGCCAACAAGGGGAAAGGTAAGGTCAACCATCTATTTCTTGTTGACAATTAATACGAAAGTCGCCTACGTTTTGTCGTGAAAATTAAGGAAGTAAGTGTAAGTTCAATAGAATATTTAAGTCGGCTACAAACCCATTCCCTTTCCAAGTTTTAGCATATACGCTTTAGCCGCATCGGGTTCATTAGGGATATCGCCATTAAGAATGGCTTCTTTTATGGCATCTTTGATGATGCCGATTTCTTTTGAAGGGGATAAATTAAAGGTTGCCATAATTTCTTCTCCACTGACCGGAGGCTGAAAGTTACGGACATGGTCGCGTGCTTCGACTTCTTCAATTTTCTGCCTTACCAATTTAAAATTATTGGTGTATTTTTTCTGTTTTCTCGGGTTTTTTGTGGTAATGTCAGCCTCGCAAAGTGTCATCAAATCATCTACGTTGTCGCCCGCATCAAAAACCAAACGGCGAACTGCCGAATCAGTCACAAAATCTTCTGAAAGTACTATGGGCCGAGAACTCATCAATACCATTTTTTGAACGAACTTCATTTTGTCGTTTAGTGGTAGGCGCAAACGTTTGAACAATTTATAGACCATTTTAGAACCTACAAACTCATGTCCATGAAACGTCCAGCCGATTTTTTTATGGAACTTTTTGGTCGGGGCTTTACCGATATCATGCAGCAATGCCGCCCAGCGTAACCAAAGGTTGTCGGTGGTTTCCGAAATATTATCTACAACTTCTAGGGTATGCCAAAAATTATCTTTGTGGCGTTGGCCTTCAATTTCTTCTATCCCTTCAAGTGCCGTAAGTTCAGGTAAAATGATGGGCAGTAGTTCCGTTTTGTGAAGCAATGCAAACCCTTTAGACGGTTTTTTGCTTGCGATGATTTTATGTAATTCGTCGACAATACGTTCTTTAGAAACAATTTTGATGCGCTCTTTATTCTCCGTTATCGCCTGAAGGGATTGCAATTGTATCGTAAAATTCAATTGGGTGGCAAATCGTATGGCCCGCATCATTCGTAACGGGTCATCGGAATAGGTTACATCCGGTGCTAAAGGGGTACGGATTATTTTTCGTTCTAAATCGCCAATGCCATCAAAAGGGTCAAGCAAATCTCCTAAATTTGAAGAATTCAGGGAAAGGGCCAGAGCGTTTATAGTGAAATCCCTTCGTTTTTGGTCATCTTCCAAAGTACCGTCTTCAACAACAGGTTTTCTACTATCGCGGTGATAACTTTCTTTTCGTGCCCCTACAAATTCAATTTCGAGATCACCGTGCTTTATCATGGCCGTACCGAAATTTTTAAAAATTGAAACCTGAGGCTTGCCCGGTAATTTTGATGCTACTTTTCTGGCCAGTTCAATACCACTTCCGACGGCAACAATATCAATGTCTTTAGGGTTTCCTCGCCCGAGAAGGAAATCACGGACAAAACCGCCTATGACATAACACTCCACTTGAAGATTTTCGGAAGCTTCCGTAACAATCGAGAAAATAGGATCTTGAATT
Source organism: Kriegella aquimaris (assembly GCF_900103215.1). GTDB lineage: Bacteria > Bacteroidota > Bacteroidia > Flavobacteriales > Flavobacteriaceae > Kriegella > Kriegella aquimaris. The sequence continues at coordinate 47,125 of NZ_FNGV01000022.1, read as the reverse complement.
GCTTGTTTGTAATTTTTTTGTGGCATTATTCAGATTATGTGGCGAGAGCTTTGCCCTTCTCAACTTTTAACACCCATACTGAGCACAGGGTTTTGGATGACGATTTCAATTAATTTATTCGCGAATGACTTTGACAGCACCGTCATTTCCTAATTTGATGATAGACGAGGGTTGTCCGTTTTTGTCATTTTGGTGCAAACTTACTACATAGTCTACTCCTTTTAAAATATCGGCGCCTATTTCGTGGAAGGTCAGAGGTGTTGGAGAGCCCGATTTATTGGCGGAGGTGGAGACGAGAGGCTTTTTAAATTTATTGATTAGGTAACGGCAAAATTTATCGGAGGCTACGCGAATTGCAAGGCTGTTATCTGAAGCTATCAGATTTTTAGCTACACCTTTCGGTTTGTCATAAATGATCGTTGTTGGTTTTGTGGCAAGATCCATGATATCGTATGCCAATTCAGGAACTTGCTCTACGTGTTTCTCGAGCATAAAATCGTTTGCAACCAGGCAGATGAGCGCTTTACTGTCTTCACGCTGTTTTAGGGCATACACCTTTTGTACCGCTTCGCTATTGGTGGCATCACAACCAAGACCCCAGACCGTGTCGGTAGGGTAGAGAATAAGACCACCTTTTTCGAGTACTTCTATACATCTTTGAATTTCTTCGGTCAATTTTAAAGAATTTAATTATTGAAAAGAATAGGTTATCGTTTTATAGACTTTCGGATAATTTAGGATGGAGGCTGTTTAAAAGAATAAATTAGACATGGGTAATAAAATTTTGTCCGTCGGGTACCTTGGGCAAAGTCATATAGTCGCCAATAGTGTAATTATACTCATCAGGGACGAAGTCCATGCGTCCATCAGTAGGATAGAACGTCATTTCCCCGAATAAGATAACTCCATCAACATTGTAAAGGTCAACACGAACAAAAGGAAAATTATCCGCCAACTTGGTGGCGACCTCTATCATTTCTTCATAGTTTTTAGGTTTTTCCAGTTCTCCAGTAAAGGGTGTGATACCTATCGTAGCTAGGTCTAATTTTTTCCAGTCTTCACTATAATAACTACGAACATGGCCCGTCGTTCTGTCAAGATCTACCTGAATAAATTTGGGCTCTCCTGAAAAACAGAAAAATTTATAATCATTTATGGCGGCCTTTCCCATTTCCGACAAGTATTTCTCCGCAATCAGACGGGGTTTTACATTTTTATAGGCCCATTCTTGGCCTCCCCGCGAATATTGGTTTTTAGACATCCATTTTTTAAATAAGAATCTAGCCTTTGTTCTATTTAATTTAGATTTATCCTCTACAATTAAATTAAAATGATATCCATGAACAGCCTTTATTACAAATTGTTCGGGCAGTTCGTCAAAATTAACATCGCTACTTCGGTCGTAGACCTTGATAAGTTCATTAAGGTATTTTGCCCCGACAACTTCTTCAACATATTTGCGTACCTCATATTTATCTACTAATTGTGTTAGAATAGGCGGCCTGTAATATGCTTTTAACCATTGAATTTTTTGATTGAATTCGATGGGATTTTCCAAATCCAATTTTTTTCCGACATAATATTCGTAATATATTTTCAAATAAAAATCAGTAGGAAGGAACTTCATTTTTTTAAGAAGTCCGTAAATTATCTTTTTCAGCATAGTTGCCCATAAAAATTGAGAGGAAAGCAAAGATATACAATAAGACTTTTATATTTTTGTCCGACTATGGAGATTCCTAAAATATCTGTTATCGTAAGTACCTATAATTCCGAAGAGTGGTTGAAGAAGGTGCTTTGGGGGTTTAATTGTCAAACTTTCAAAAATTTTGAAGTTGTCATTGCCGATGATGGATCTGGACCAAAAACCAAAGAACTGATCGAAAAATTTAGCAAAGAAGTTTGTTATCCGATAGTTCATGTTTGGCAAGAAGACGAAGGGTTTCAAAAATCCCGTATTCTGAACAAGGCGGTAGTCGCCTGTCATGCTTCCTATATTATCATGACGGATGGTGATTGTATTCCTCGGGAAGACTTTGTAGAGGTACATTATATAAATAAGGAAGTCGGTTATTTTATATCGGGAGGTTATTATATGCTGCCCATGAATATTTCAAAAGCTATCGATTTTTCAGATATTGAAGCGCAAAATTGTTTTAATATTCAGTGGTTGAGGAGTATGGGTATTCCCAAGACCTTTAAAAACAACAAACTGACCGCGAGGGGATTCATATCAAAATTCTTTAACACGTTTACCCCGACCAATGCAAGTTGGAACGGTCATAATTCTTCTGGTTGGAAGAAAGATATAATGAATGTAAACGGTTTTGATGAACGAATGCAATATGGAGGGCAAGATCGTGAATTGGGCGAACGGTTGTTCAATTTCGGTATTAAATCGAAACAATTACGGTACAGCGCGGTTTGTGTTCACTTAGATCATAAAAGAGGATATAAAACACCAGCATCTATTGAGAAGAATATGGCTATTCGAAAAGAAACGAAAAAAAGCCGGTCGGTCTGGACCTACTATGGCATTAGTAAATAATACGCCAATTCGTTCTTTTTCTCTAATTTTTTCAGTTCGCGATAGCGCTCTAAATCACTAAGGGCATTCAAGTGACAGATAACCATTCCTTTTCTGCCATCTAGGATTCCCAATCTTAAAAAGTAATGATTGAAGAATTTCCATGTAGGCTTTACCAACATGAACAGATAATTGAAAGTTCGCTCCTTATAAAAATCTTCTTTTGCCTTTAATCTTCCGTATTTGAGCATTTTTGCTCTATAATCATCGTAATCTTTATAGCAGTAATGAATGAGCTTTTCTTGCATGATGCCGGAGGCGCCATTAACATCTAAAGTTTCATGTACTATTTTTTTGTCGGAAAATTTGGCTTTGCTTTTTCTGAAAAGTCGATAATTTTTGTCTGTCTGCCAGCCGCTGAAGCGTAACAAATCATTTTTGAACATAAACTTTCTGTAAAACCAATAGGCAGCGATATCTGTGCCATTGTCGAGCGTTGTTTTTATTTCTTCGCGAAGGGCATCTGGCACCACTTCATCGGCATCTAAGAACAATACCCAATCATTGGCGGCTTGCTTTAATGCAAATGACTTCTGTGAAGTGAAGTTTTCGAAAGGGTTTTGAATGACTTTTACCTTAGGGTGTTCTTGTAAAAATTCAAAAGTACCATCAGTGCTGTAAGAATCTACAACGATAATTTCATCAGCAAATTCAACTGATTTGATACAGTTTTGTATGTAACCCATCTCGTTGAACGTAATGATGACTGCGGATATTTTTTCTGACGAAGTATGCATGGGCTAACAAAGCAATTTTAATTAATACAAAAGTATAACAAAAAAATGTAGAAAAAATTGTTTATAACAAGTGAAATCCTACAAGCTCTCCGAGAATTTAAATCTCAATAAAGCTTTTACATCTTAACGATGACAGCATATATTCACTGTCTTTACCTGAGATGCAAAAACTTAAAAATGGTTGGGTATTTTTTTTACTAATTTTTGAAATTGTTTTTTATTCACATAAAGCATTCAAGTAAAAACTTAAACTCTGTCCGCTTTTTAACCAAGTGTCCATCGCTTTTTCTCTGTAGTAGGCTGTATTCAAGGGTGAGGCAGCGGTTGCTATAGCAAAATACTTGCTTTTGTCACTTTCTTTAACACTCGCAAGCCATTGTATAGTTACTGCAACCTCTTCGGTTTCATTCTTCAAATAGATTTTATAAGGTTCTAAATTTACCTTGAACCATCCTAAGAAATTATTCTTAATTTCAAAAACAACGTTTTTGTTTAGTAATAACTCTGTTGGAAGTCCGTTTTTTATTTTGTAAAAATTCAGCCTGAATTTTAGGGAAGTAAAATCGTTTGAGGTTATTTTAAAGTTAAGGTCTTTAATATGACAATTCCTTTTTATTTTGAGCTTCATACCTACTTCCTTACTCAATCTGTCATCAACATCTTTTTCATTGTAAGAATAGAAATTCATATGGGTTAAGCCAAGACCTTTGGAGGTCCGCCCAATTTTTTTTGTTTTTAGTTTAATTTTTTTAGAACTAACTACCACCTCGTTCAACTCAACATTTTGTGGGTGTAGTAAAATGTTATTGTTTTTATTCTTTAGTTCTGAGGCTAAGTACATTTCTTTTCGAAAACCTACGTAAGAGAAAACAACGATATCTTTTTGAGTTACGTTGTTGTTTAAGGAAAGATGGAAAAAACCATTTTTGTCGGAAACCGTTCCCACTGTTTTATTTGCAATTCCGATATTAACAAAAGGTAGTGGTTCATTGTCTTCAAAACCCTTAACTGTCCCTTCTATGTCCCTGTTTTGAGAATAACTTATTGCATTAGCCCAAAAAATAAATAGAAATACTATTTTTAATTTCATCTAATCTTACTTTGATTAATTCACGTTTTATATGAAAATGGGCTGGTCCCGAAGTTTGTTATTCTCCATGGCCAGCCCAATACCGTATTCTATTTCCGCTAATGTAATATTGATATTTAAACGGCTACATCGTATTCGCGAAGTGCATCGTTCAACGATGTTTTTTTGTTGGTACTTTCTTTTCGTGTTCCGATTATCAAAGCACATGGAACTTGAAACTCCCCTGCAGGGAACTTTTTGGTATAACTTCCAGGAATCACAACTGACCGGGCGGGTACCAACCCTTTACGTTCAACAGGTTCGTCTCCTGTAACATCTATAATTTTTGTCGAGGCCGTAAGCACTACATTCGCTCCGAGCACAGCTTCTTTTTCCACACGAACACCTTCAACGACGATACATCGTGAACCTATAAAAGCATTATCTTCTATAATTACCGGTGCAGCCTGTAAAGGTTCCAAAACACCGCCAATACCTACACCACCACTTAAATGTACATTTTTGCCAATTTGGGCACAACTACCCACAGTGGCCCATGTGTCTACCATAGTGCCTTCATCAACATAGGCGCCGATGTTCACATAACTGGGCATCAAGATGGTGCCAGCAGAAATATAGGCGCCGTGTCGGGCAACCGCATGCGGAACTACCCGTATGCCTTTTTCTTTATAGCCTCTCTTTAGTGGAATTTTATCGTGGTATTCAAAAATTCCCACTTCCCAAGTTTCCATTTTTTGAATGGGAAAGTAGAGCACCACACCCTTTTTCACCCATTCATTTATTTGCCAACCGTTTGCTGTAGGTTCTGCACAACGCAGCTTTCCGGCATCCAATAAATCAATAACTTGACGAATGGCATCTTGAGTAGCCGTTTCTTTTAATAACTCCCTGTTCTCCCAGGCCTTTTCTATGGTGTTCTTTAATTCATTCATTTTTGTCCTATTAATTTTCACAAATATACACGGGTAGGGCCGGAATTCATATTTCTTTTTACACGTATAACATTTTATGGCTATTTTTGCCAAAAATTTAGGATTGGGAAGAATACTGGCTTTAGACTATGGAAAAAAAAGAACGGGGATTGCTGTTACCGACGAATTGCAATTAATCGCTTCCGGACTTACCACTGTCTCTACACACGAACTATTGCCCTTTTTGCAGAATTATATCAAAACGGAAGCCGTAGAACGTATTATTGTTGGAGAGCCAAAACAGATGGATAGTACCCCATCAGAATCGGAAGCATTGATCCAGCCTTTTTTAAAACGTTTGATCAAAACATTTCCTGATATTCCCATAGATCGGCAAGATGAGCGCTTCACCTCTAAAATGGCATTTCAAAGTATGCTCGACGGTGGACTGAAAAAAAAACAGCGAAGGGATAAAGCCTTGGTCGATGAAATTAGTGCGACTTTGATTTTGCAAGCGTACTTAACTAGAATAAGTTAACATGATATTACCTATTGTTGCCTACGGAGACCCCGTTTTACGAAAAATGGCTACGGCTATTGAAAAGAGCCATCCAAATTTGGAAGAATTGATAGACAATATGTGGGAGACCATGTACAATGCCCATGGTGTTGGTCTTGCCGCACCGCAAATAGGACAGCCCATACGATTGTTTATTGTTGATACAACTCCTTTTGCCGATGATGATGAACTTTCAAAAGAAGAGCAAAAAGCATTAAAGGGATTTAGAAAGGTATTTATCAACGCCCAGATAGAAGAGGAAACCGGTAAAGAGTGGGCTTTTAACGAAGGTTGCCTGAGCATACCCGACGTACGGGAAGACGTAAACAGAAAAGATACAATTAACATCACTTACGTTGATGAAAGATTTGAGAAGCATACAGAAACCTATGATGGACTTTTGGCTCGTGTAATTCAACATGAATATGATCATATCGAAGGAGTGTTGTTTACAGATAAGCTTTCATCGCTAAAAAGACGCTTATTAAAAAAACGCCTTGCCAATATTTCGAAAGGTAATATTAAGGTAGAGTATCGCATGCGTTTTCCAAACCTCAAAAAAGGACGTTAAAATTTAATTTTATTACCGGAAAAATGTAATATTTGCGCCCTGAAATAAATATTTCAAATGAGTTTAGACAAAATTTTATCCATTGCCGGTAAACCTGGCCTTTATAAATTAGTAACCCAGACCCGTACAGGGTTCGTTGCAGAATCGTTGCTCGACGGCAAACGAATTACTGTTGGTTTACGTAGCAATGTAAGTGTGCTTTCTGAGATTGCCATTTACACATTAGAACAAGAACTGCCATTGCGCGAAGTGTTCTTGAGAATTCAAGTAAAGGAAAAGGGAGCTAAAACTGCCGTAGGACACAAAGAGGAGAAACTGAAATTAGAAGAATATTTTTTCGAGGTGCTGCCTGATTACGATGAAGATCGTGTTTATGCCAGCGACATCAAAAAGGTAATCCAATGGTATAACTTACTTCATGACAACGGCATTACCGATTTTTCTGAAAAGAAAGGTTCTTCCGAGGAAGAGTAAAAATTACCTTTTTTTGTTTTTTGCTTTCGCTAGGCACTATTGATTTACTTATCGCTTTTGATAGCTGTTCGCATCATTACAGCTTATTCATTGTTTTTTGACCTAGTGGATATTATATTCAACTATTCAAAAGTATAAGTATGAAAATATATGATAAAAGTAAAGCCTGTACGCTAATAGCCGTATTTGTTTTTCTAGGATCGATGATTTTAAGCGCTCAGCAGCGAACAGGTAATATCGTCGAATATTTTGGAAAGGAGAAAGTAGCCAAAATCACCGAAGGAGAGGTTTTACATCTTTTTAAAAAAGGATGGGCACTACAAATTCAAGATTTTGGTATCGATTCATCGACATTTCCTAACGATCCTGTTTTTCAACAGGCACTTGCCGACCCTGAATACGACATTAAATCAAACAAGATATTCGGTATCGATGCGCTGGGCAATGAACAACGTTGGGTACCAATTGAGGTTGATAGTACCAATAGTTTTTCAGGTCGTGGGCTACGGTCTGCCTATGTGTATTTGACATATCGCTCCAATACCGAAAAAATTGCCCTTTTCGAAGGGTCGGGACATTCCCTTGTGGCCATTAATGGATTGCCTCATGAAGGTGATCATTATGATTTTGGCTGGACCCTGATACCCATTAAGTTAAAAAAAGGAACCAATGTCTTTGTTTTAAAAGTTGGGCGATTTTCAAGGGTACGAGCACGTTTGTTAGATGCCCATGCCCCAGTTCAATTTACCAAAAGAGACCTTACCCTTCCCGATTTGTTATGGGAAGAAAACAAGGCGTACAGGGGTGCTGTTAGGATTATAAATGCTTCGAACGACTGGCTTGAAAAGCATTTGATCAATATATCATTTGGGGCGTCGGAAGCTATGACCGAGATAGCACCAATTCCCCCATTAAGTGTTCAAAAAGTTCCTTTTACCATACCGGCCGCCGTTTTGGATAGCACCGTAAAAAGTGTTGATTTAGACGTAAAACTGATAGGTAAAAAAGGTAAATCTGTTGACACGACTACAATTCCATTAAATCTAAAATCAAAATACAGGCATCACAAGAAAACCTTTGTAAGTGCTGTTGATGGAAGTATACAATACTACAGCGTAGCTCCGGCTACCGATAAAACTAAAGATTCCCTTGCCCTCTTTTTGACGGTTCACGGTGCTTCGGTAGAAGCCGTGAATCAGGCAAATGCTTACAAACAGAAAGAATGGGGCGATTTGGTGGCACCGACCAATAGACGGCCGTATGGTTATGCTTGGGAAGATTTAGGGCGGTTGGACGCTTTGGAAGTTCTAGAAGACGCCAAGAAAATTTTCCGTCCGAACGAAAGAAAAATATATTTGACCGGTCATTCTATGGGCGGGCACGGAACATGGTATTTGGGCGCAACTTACCCCGATCAGTTTGCGGCCATCGCCCCCTGTGCCGGTTATCCGGATCTGTTGAGGTATCGCGATGGTTTCCGAAATAGATTATTGGAAATGTCGGAAGAACGTCGAGAACGTTTTGGCATAACCACAAAACAGCTAGAACTAATGACCTTTCAACCTACGGCTACACCTCTTGAAAAAATCGTGGAAAGGGCTGGTTCGCCGAGTAGAACACTTGATCTTATTCGTAATTATTTGCACCATGGAGTGTATGTGCTCCACGGTGAAAAGGATAATGTGGTGCCCACAGCATTGGCGCGCGATATGCGGGAACGTTTAGGTAAATTTCACCCCGATTTTACTTATTACGAGTATCCTGGTGGTACCCATTGGTATGGGGACCATAGTGTCGATTGGCCTCCTATTTTTGATTTTTTTCAGAGGCATACCATTCCTGAAACGCATACTATTGACAAATTGGAGTTTAGTACAGGATCTCCCGGTGTATCTGCAAAATCACACTTTATTACTATCCATCAGCAACAAAAACCTTTTGAAAAAAGTACGGTCAAATTTTCAAAAGGGGATAATAATGCATTCATAGAAACAGCGAATATCGAGTTGCTTGAAGTCGAGGTTGCACCATTTGCGAAGGTTGTTGATAGTCTTCATATAGATGAGCAGCCGATTGCAATTACAGATCAAAACAGGTTGTTTTTTAAGAAAACATCTGAACATTGGAAAACAGTTTCAGCTCCTTCCTTAAAAGAAAAAGGTCCGCACAGAAACGGTGGGTTTAAAGATGTTTTTAGAAATAATGTTGTTTTCGTATTTGCGACAAATGGTACCACAGAGGAAAATGAATGGTATTTAAACAAGGCGCGGTTCGATGCGGAAACTTTTTGGTACAGAGCCAATGGTAATGTTGAGTTGGTAAAGGATGTCGATTTCAAACCAAGTAATTATCCTGACAGAAATATTGTGTTATACGGAAATAAGACCAACAACTCAGCTTGGGTGAAATTACTAAAAAATTGTCCGGTGCAAGTAACGAATGGCGTAGTCGATTTTGGAAAGATAAAAATTGAAGGCAACCAATGGGGACTTTACTTTATTTTTCCTCGCGAAGACAGTGCAAAAGCTAGTGTCGGTGTAGTTACGGCCAGTGGAACAGAAGGTATGAAAGGAGCCTATGCCAACCATTATTTGGTAAATGGTACTACCTTCCCTGATTTTATCCTTTTTGATCAAAGTGTACTGCCGAATGGAATAAGAGGTGTAAAATGCGCTGGTTTCTTTGGAAACGATTGGTCCATTATGAACGGCGATTTTGAATGGAAATAAAAATTCCCTTCCAAAAAATAGATACCTTCAAATGCTCATTTAATTTGCCTTCTTAAACTCGGTTAAGTCGTTCATGACTTTTAAGGATAGTGGTTTATTGCTATTCCGCTTTTTGATAAGCCTCTTTGATCCAGGAGATTAGTTCTTTGTCAACTTTATCAATTGATGTAAGTTGTACACGGTGCGTACACATAGTGCCAAAGGGACCAGAAGGCCCAAGTCGATCAGTATTTGGTTTTTCGGGTAATTTTAAGCCCAAATCTATACGAGTCTTGGTGGCGGGCTTAATCAGTGCAAATTGTCTTTTTCTAATGATACTTACACTTCCTTTTTTTGGGGTTACAATGACATCGTTGCCAAAACTTTTCGTTACCGAAATAAGTTTTTCGTAAATAGGTTTTAGGTTTTCTTTTCCTGTATACTGATTGGTTACCAAATCTGACGGTGTGTGCTTTTTTTCATTGGATAAGGTGACAATGGTATTTGCAAAACCATGAGTTACGCCGTGAGCTTCCTTTAGAAATTTTACAGCCTCTCCATGTTTATTGAAATCTTTGGTTTTCAAAATCCGTTTCCACTCGTCAAGTGATTTTCCCGTTTTTTCGGGCATATTTTCGATCATGGTCTGAAGTACTTTTTCCATATCGGTTTTGTTTTAAGGTGATGACACCTAAATTTAATAAAGATTTTCTATAGGATAAAATAAAATCTTTAAGAGTCAAAAATGTGGAAATTATGTATATTCAAGTTTATGTAATTTATGAGCGCAGATTTTTCTGTTTATGAGAGAGATAATAACCATTTAGGTTTGATAGCGTTTTAGTTTCTGCTGAATGAAATTTCGATACTCTATAGTGACCCAATTCGCCCTATTTTTTACAGGGCTTCTTATTTTCTCAGTTCTTTTAACCGGGTACCTTGTTTTTCAGAAGGCCTCAGGGGTCATAGTCGAATACTCCCAGGATCGTTTGATTCATACTTCGGAAATGGCGGAGCAGTCATTTTATTCGCTCTTAAATGAAGTCTCGAATGATATAGCAGTTATTGCCGCTAGCCCAACCTTGAGGAATTACATCAACAATCCAACGGAAAAAACGGTTAGGGATGTTGACCGCCTATTTCGGGCAACCCTTGAAAATAAGACGTCTTACTTTCAAATTAGGTTGATCGGCGTTGAAGATAATGGTAGAGAAGTCATACGTTTCGATAAAAGCAACGCACGGGTTTTTAAATCTGACATCCTCCAACAGAAAGGAGACCTTGATTATTTTAAGCAAACGGTTCAAATTGGCAAAGGGGAGTTTTACTTTTCAAAAATAAACCTGAACGAGGAATATGGGGTAGTCAGTAATCCGCCCACTCCGACGGTACGGGCTGCAAGCCCAATTTTTAATACCAGCGATCAAGCTGTGGGAGTATTGGTCATTAATGTAGACTTGGGTGAACTTTATAAAACATTCGGGCAAATTTCAGGGGGAGAACACCAACTCTATTTGATCGATGACGATGGGCAATATTTGTATAGCCCAGAGCCTGAGAAGACGTTCGGCTTACAGACCCAAAAAGACTACGATTTTTATTCCGATTTTGAGATTGGGCGCGATACCCTCATTTCTAAAGAAAAAATTATAGGGCAATTGAAAGGGCTGTACGACCATACATATCTAAGTTATTTTAAGAAGTTGACCTATTTTCAAGGCAAACGAAATGTTTATCTAATTTCATTGATCGAGCAAAATTTATTGCTACAAAGTGCTAGGGGCGTTCGTTCCGAAAGTTTTAGAACACTGCTCTGGGTCTGTTTGTTTTCTATTTTGATGTCGTGGTTTTTCACAAATTTCTTTTCAAGGAAGATAAATCGAATTACCAAGGCCATCGCGAATTACGACAAAGGTGTTTTAGACGGTATGGAACTTCCAACAAACAGAAAAGACGAAATTGGGGTTCTGGCAAACACTTTTGTCAAGATGAAAACCAAGATTGATCGTAATGTAAAGGATTTGAACGTCGCACTTGAAAAGGAACAACTAGCAAAAAAACAACGCGATGAGTTTTTGCAGAATATGAGCCATGAAATGCGGACTCCGCTGAATACTATTTTAGGGCTTACCCAATTCTTATACAAACAATCACCTTCAGATGTGCAACTCCCTATAATTAATTCTTTGGAACGAAGCGCGAACAACTTGGCCGGTCTGATATACGACGTTTTAGACCACCAGAAGTTGCTTGAGAGAAAGGTGCAAATTGTAAATAGACCAACAAATATAGCCATGTTATTAAAAGATATTCATTCAAGTTATGAATTTGAAGCCATGCAGAAAGGACTGGTTTTTAGTTTAGATTTAGAGAAAGATCTTGAAGAGCAGCTGTTCGAAACCGATCTTTTACGATTGTCCCAAATTGTGACCAACCTTGTAGTAAACGCTGTAAAATACACACAAAGGGGACAAATAAATTTGACTGCAAAGATACTGTCTGGTGAAGTTCGGTTATTGGAGATACGTCTAAAAGATACGGGAGTCGGAATATTGCCAGAGAATATCGCAAAAATCAATGAACGGTTCTTCAGGGAAGAAGAGGGGCTTTCGGGTAGGTATGGTGGTTATGGTCTTGGCCTTTCTATTGTTAAACAATTAGTAGAATTATTCGGAGGTTCAATAAAAGCAAAATCTGAGAAAGGTGTGGGTTCAGAGTTTTGTGTGACTATACCTGTAAAAGTGGCCGAAGTAACGAAATCAAGATATAATACGCCCACTAAGGAATACTTTAGGCCACGGTTACACCATCGATACAAGGTGCTTTTTATAGAGGATGATCTTTCCACAGTGGAGCTGATGAAGCATATTTTAGCTAATGAAAAAATTGAGTTAAATCAATACGATAAGTTGGATGATATAATGAAAAGCATAAACGATGGCCCTCCTGACTTGATTATAAGTGACTTGATGTTAGCCGATGAAAATCTACTTGAGATTCTTAAGAAATGGAAAGTAGCTAAAAAAATCAACTGCCCTTTAATTCTTGTTTCTGCCTTAGAACCAGAAATCATGAATCGGCTTAGCACAATAAATTTTCAAAAACCATTTGATATAGAGGCACTAAAAGACTGTGTATATTGCATTTTAGGGTCAAAAGAAATCAATACTCCCGATTTTTCGAATATATATAGCAATTATGATGCTGATGCCTTTAAAATGGTTGAGGTGCTCAAACTTCTTCAAAGTGAATTCAAGACCTATCTCGATAGAATAGAAGCAGTAGCCAACTCCAAAGACCAAAAAGAATGGATAGCGATTCAGCATAAACTTGTCGCCCATATAAATAGTTTAGGGTTGACCGACCTTAAAAATGCGATGCCCGAGCGTATTGTAGTTGTAGAAAGTGATGAGCTGAGCAAGATTTATAATCTGTTTGCCTATTACCTCTGCTGTTTTAGATTTGAAGAATATATCAATTCAAAAGATTTATCTTCTTAAGCAGTTCTTTTTCATAACTCTGGCTTACCGGGATATGGTCGTTGTCGATAGCGATGGCATTACCATCTATAAAATCTATTCTATTAAGATTAACAATGTAGGAGCGATGTACTTTTTGAAAAAAATCGGGGAGTTTGGGTTCCAGGTCCTTTAAAGTCATTAGGGTCAATAATTTATGGTCTTTCAGTACGACGGCGATGTAGTTTGATTCGGATTTGAAATACTTAACATCCTCGAGTTTTATTTTTACCAATTTGTTTCCCTCTTTGATAAATAATCTCGATTCTTTTTTCCGATTTTCCAGAACAAAATTCTGAGCTTTTTGGAAACCTTTGAAAAATCGCGCAAAGTCGATCGGTTTCACCAAATAGTCAACAATATGGTCATAGTTGTAAGATTCAGAAGCGAAATTTCTGTCTGATGTTGCCATGATGACGGCACTTTGGGGACTGATATTTTTTAAAATGTCTTTACCCGTAATGTCGGGCAGATCAAAGTCGAGTAAAATGAGATCGAAATGTGAACCGTTGATCAAGTTAAGTGCCTCAAAACCCGATGTAGCGATTGTGGTTTCTGAAATATCCTGAATTTTACTACAAAAATGGTCCAGAAGATTACAGATCAAAGGGTCGTCGTCAACAATAAGACATTTCATGGCTCGTCCCATAAATAGTGGATTTCATCAACCAATATACATGATCCATACAATAATTACGTTTTGCACGGTTCAAATATTTAGTATTGAGCTTGGAAAACTGAATTATATGAAATCAAAAATAGTACTATTATCTTTAGTCGCCCTATTCTCCTATTTCGTGACCATTGGCAAGGAAACGGGAAAGAAACCCCAAGCAGTCATAGAAAAAGATGTTAAGAAAGAGCCTAGAGGAAAAGACAACGTAGCTTTTCAATGGGGCTTTATGGCATTAGAGGGCACGGCCAATGATACTGATAGGTTTAAGCCAAGGCCGACCATAACCTCTAGATACCTCGGTTTGATTTTTACCTCCATGTTCGATGCCTGGACGCGATTTGATAAAAAAGCGAGTCCGGTTTATCTAAGTAATGTAGAACGTCGGCCGGCAGATGAGAGAACCCTAAAAAATAAAGAGATAGCCATTAGTTACGCGGCTTATGGAGCCTTATGCGAGTATTACTATTCCGATAGTACCATGTTTCGAAATAAAATGATAGAATTGGGCTTCGACCCTGATAATAAGTCTTTGGATCCGAATACTCCGGAAGGTATCGGTAACCTAGCAGCTAAAAAGGTCATAGCGATGCGCAAAAATGATGGTGCCAATCAATATGGCGAGGTTGCCGGATCTAATGGGGAGCCTTATTTTGATTATTCGGGGTATACGCCGGTAAATGACATCGACAATAATGTGGATATTAACAGGTGGCAGCCAAAATACTTTATTGATGAGAGTGGTAAGAAATATGATCCAGGCTGTTTGACACCCTATTGGCAAGAGGTGACCCCTCTTTTGATTGAAACTGCCGATCAGTTTCGCCCAGGTCCTCCACCCATGATGGGGTCTGAACAATTACAAAGGGAAGTAAAAGAGGTTATTGATCTTCAGGCCGGACTTACACCTGAGAACAAGGCTTTGGTAGAGTTCATGAGAGATGGACCAAAATCGGTCCAACAAGCAGGGCATTGGTTGAAATTTGCACAAGATGTGTCTTTAAGGGATAAGCATACGTTAGACGAAGACGTAAAAATGTATTTTTTGGTAGAATCAGTGGCTATGGATGGATTTATTGCTTGTTGGGACTCTAAAATGTTCTATGATTTTGCAAGACCCTATGCCCTGGTGCATAAATACTACCAAGATGAGGTTATAAAAGCATGGGGAGGGCCTGAAAAGGGCATGATGGAAATGAAAGGTAAAGAATGGCGCCCTTATTCCCCCGATTCGTTTTTGTGCCCTCCTTTTCCCAGTTATGTATCGGGTCACAGTACCATCAGCGGTGGATGTGCCGAGGCATTGCGTTTGTTCAAAGGAGAAGATAGGTTTGGTGCAGAGGTTGAATTGGTGCCGGGTGCACTAACCGAACCCAATAATCTAGATGACCCAGTGGTACTTAAATTTCCCACATTCACGGAAGCTGCGGAAATGGCGGGTATCTCCAGGGTGATGGGGGGCTATCATATTCAAGCAGAAAATATCGAAGGCTTGGAGCTGGGCCGAAAAATTGCACGTTATAATTATAAAAAATATCTAAAGCTTTTAGGAGATCAATAGTAGGGTTGAGAATTTGATTAAAAGCGATACTACTATTTTTTAAAAGATGTTCTTTGGAATGTTTCCGACGTGTGTCGTTACCAAATCAATCAATTCGTCTGCGCGATTGGTTGAGCCTTGTGCGCCTCTTTCTTGCGCCATAATTTTATGCTCCAAGAGGTTTGAACTGGCATAGATAATAAAGGGAGTTTCTTTATCTGATTGCCTGATTTGTTTTAATAATACATACCCTTCCTGTGGCCCTTCGACTCTTCCCATATCGGAAAGAACAGCGGCATAGGTATTAGATTTTAGAAGTTCTAAGGCTTCATTGGTTGAAAGAGCTAAATTAAACTGAAACCCTAGCGCTTCAAAAGCTTCCCGTTCATATTTGTTGTTGTCAGGGTTGTCGTCAACCCATAGAATAGTATTTGATTTTTTACTTACGGTATTCAAATAATTTCGGGCGCTCACCATTTGATCGGTCGCTTGCGCTACGTCATTGGCATTAGTTGTTCTGCTGCTTTGTTTCGCATTCGCATTGGCTAACGCCTTAATTCCGTTGAATATCGCTTCCATAGACAACTGCCCTTCACCTGATGTACTATTTGATTTTTTAGCGTGTAGCGCAGTAACCCTTTCAATAAGAGTGTTCCAAGGCCTTTTACGATTTTGAAAATCTAGATATTGCAACACTTTGATTCTAGGATGTATTTCACAAGGTTCGATTAGAATGGGGATAATATTTTTTCCATTTCCCAGTGCCCACGCCCATTCGTAAGTAACATATGATGATTTTGCGGAGTTTTTTGTGAGGAGAACTATTAGTATGTCGGAACTTAAAAGGCCGAAATCAATTTCATTGCGCCATTCTTCACCTGCGGCAATTTCGTGAATATCGCGCCAAACGATTATGTCAGACCCCTCCAATTTCATCTTCATCAGTTCGGCAAAATCACTATCGGCCGAGGAGTAACTTATGAATATTTTTGGCTTATCATTATTCATTGATACAAAGTGTCGAGTTGATGATTATTAAAATTACATCTCTTATTAAATCAATAGGTAACCTATTTTTATAAATATAATTTGTAAGTCTAAAGCGTAATGTTAATCCTTTTTAATTTCGGTATACGAGTACTTACTTTTTTTCCAATCGATAAGTTTTGACGGGTAATATTTGACATCCATACGGTCGAGGTAAGGTGCCTGATTCGCCAAACGTACTTTGTAATTATCCCAATCACGGTTTTCTTGGGTGCTCCATGAAAGTTCGGCATGGCCGATGGCTCGTGGAAATGCCAAATACTCCAATTCGTCAATATTGCTGATGGTCTCAGACCATAATGGAGCCTCGATACCTAAAATATTTTCGGTAGGAATACCTTCGTAGTTTTCTGGCGTCCAGATATAGGCGCTATCTACGGGAACAAATGCGGCCCAATGCAAACCATGTTTTGATAGCGAGTCATACTGCATGTCGAGATAAGCTCTTTTTGCGGGAGACAAGATTACCTTCATTCCTTTTTTTACGGCCAAATCAGCATTTTCCTTACTGGCCCAGAATTGGGCAACGGCTTCGCTGTCGATATCGGCCGTCACAATTTCGTCCCAACCGATCATGCGTTTACGGTGTTTTTTTACGATTTTTTCTACTTTGTTCACAAAATGGATATAGTCATTCTTTTTGGTCACATGACTTTCATCTCCCCCCATATGAAAATAGGGGCCGGGCGTAATTGCCGAAATTTCACGAACAACATCATCAATAAAGGCATAAACCGTATCTTTTCTCGTATCGAAAGTACTAAAGCCTACATGGGTGCCTTCGTACAATTTTACTTTTTTTCCATTGCCGTTTAAAAAAGGGTAGGAAACCGATGCGGCATTGGTATGGCCGGGCATATCGATTTCAGGAACTATGGTAATGTAATTGGCGGCTGCGTAATCGACAATTTCTTTGTATTGTTCCTGAGTGTAAAATCCACCGCCTTCTCCACCTACCTCAGTGCTTCCACCAACTTCGGTAAGTTTGGGCCAAGACTTGATTTCAATGCGCCAGCCTTGATCATCAGATAGGTGCAAGTGCAAAATACTGTATTTGTAATATGCCAATAGGTCAATATATTTCTTCACATCTTCGACGCTGAAAAAGTGCCGGGCAACATCAAGCATGCTGCCTCGATATTCAAAATTAGGGGCGTCTATAATCTTTCCAGTGGGAATTGGCCAAATCGGTTGTTCGGCAAGCGTATCATTACTGGTTTCAGGAATGATTTGGCGAAACGTCTGAACCGCCCTAAAGGCACCTTCCGCAGTTTTAGAATTGATAATGGCGGAATCTTTGGTTATGTACAACTGGTACGACTCGTTAGTTGCAAGATCAGTACTATCAGATTGATTGATATAAATAATACGGTCCACACTATTTTCCGATCTTTCATTTACGAGCAAGTTTAATTTGGTGACCTCGTTGATTTTATCCGAAAGATATTGGCCTACTTCAGCAAAGCCATTTTCAGTTTGTGAGGTATAGATTGCGGTAAATTGGTCGAGACCGAAAGCATTATTGGTGGCAATAGTTTTTAACGGTTTTGGAATCATGTTCGCCACGGTCAGATCAGTTGGTGGAAAATTGATTTCAGGTTTTTTGTTTTCTGTGCAAGCTACAAGTGCACCCAATATGGTAATAGAAAGTATTGTTTTTATGAGGAGTGATTTCATGTTTTTTTATTTTTCCTTTGTTGGTCGTTCAGTGGGATTCTGTTGAAACGTGGGTCATGGTTTTTCCACATATGGTTTGATCACGTCGTACCAAAGTCCGTAACCTTTGGCATTCATGTGCAATCCGTCTTCAATGAAAATATCTTGTTTTACCGTTTTACCGTCTAACATGGGATGCCAAACATCAACATATTCTACGGTTGCGTCTTTTTTACTCAGTTTTTTGAACTTACGATTGAGTTGTTTGTATTTACGTTTTAGTTCCCACCGTGCTAGACTGGGTTTTGCAGCTAGAAGTACGATTTGTATATTTTGATTCTTATCCCTTATTTGAGCAATTAGTTGTTCAAACGTTGCTATGATTTCCTTCGGCTTTTTCTTGGCGAAAATATCATTGTCACCTTCGTAGATAAAAACTTTTTTGGGCCGATAGTTAGAAATGAGTTCATCGGAATATGCCAGTAAATCGGAAGCCTGTGAACCACCGAAACCGGAATTTATAATTTGATGTTCGGGAAATAGGGTTTGAAGATTTTTCCACATACGAATGGTAGAACTTCCTGTAAACACAATGGTTTCCTTAGATCCATCCCAATGCGTTTCATACTTCTGTTGTATACTTGCCACCTGATCAGCAAAACGATCAGGGTCTTGGGCGTTTGCAAGAAATCCGATAAAAAAAAATGTAATTAAACAAAGCCTCATTGATTCTCAATTTTAAGAGGATTAAGGTACTCTTAATTTAGGAATCGGTCAAATTATTCTCCTATCTCAACTTGCGACTCAACCTTGAATTTTTTTTAATAAAGCCCTATGAAAATAGCATAGAGTTTCTGATTGCTGTAAAGATTGGCCATCAAAAAATATTACGATTATCGACTTATTGAATAATTCATCAATAGTTTGGTTTTTCGTTAAAATAAGGATGTGTTTTTTATATATTTGATACAACCATCGCCTTTTTCGAGGCATAATTAAAATTGGTATCCAATGAAGAAAATGGTGGCACTGCTGTTGTTCGGATCAATGTTTATGACATATTCCCAACAAATTTCTAAAGAAAATCTCGTTTTTTTAACTCCTGAATGGAAAGGGCAGCGTCTCGAGGATGGCCGCCCGTATGTTGCAGATCAATTATTGGAGCGAATGAAGTTGGTAACCTTAGAAGAGGCTTGGGCCGTTTTGAAAGGTGAAAATTTTAAGTATCAATATGCGGAAGATTGGCAAGTTATCAATCCCGACAGCGTATTGGTCGGTAGGGCGGTGACCGCTACTTTTATGCCGGGGAGACCTGATATTCATAGGGTAATCGACGATAAGGGCCATCAAGATGATGGTCGTATCAAGTCGCAGAATTCTTGGGCAATAGATATGCTAATTAAAGGTGATGTTTATGTTGTCGACCAATTTGGGGCACACATAGACGGACCTACTATTGGAGACAACCTTGCCAATTCCATTTTTGCGAAATCGGGAAATGGGATTGTTTATAATGGGGCAATTCGAGATATTAGTGGACTCAAGGAACTTGGCTCATTTACCTCTTTTTTTAAAACTTATCATCCTTCACACCACTTGAACAACCCTGACGGTGATTTAAATACCACTTTGGTGGGCATTAATACACCTACTCGAATCGGTATGGCTACGGTTATGCCGGGAGACGTGGTATTGGGCCGCGATGGGGGTGTCATTTTTATTCCTCCACATTTGGCTGAAAAAGTGGTCAACGTATCGGAACTGGTGCGACTTAGGGATATGTTCGGACATCAAAGACTACGCGAACAGAAGTATACAGCCGGACAAATTGATTCACGATGGTCTGATGTCATAGAAAAGGATTTCTCCCAATGGTTGAACGACCATATTGATGCATTGCCGGTACCCAAGGCACAAATACAACAATTACTAAAAACAAGAACTTGGTAAAGTTTACAATATGAAAAACGATAGGCGCGCTTTTATTTCGAAAAGTTTATTGGCCGGTACCGGTCTCGGTTTTATGTCTAGTTATGGACAAGGCTATGAATCGGCAATTGATAAAGCGCCCAAGCGTTCGGCACCATCTACCCTGAAAATAACCGATGTCAAATCTGCCTATATTCGAAACGGCGGTGCTCTTTTTGTGAAGGTGTATACCAATCAGGGTATTTATGGTTGTGGCGAAGGGGCCGATGCGGTGCAGGGTACCTATCATCTGGTCAAGAAGTTGGGTGAGCGTATCAAAGGGGAAAATCCGTTGAATATACACCGTCTTTTCGAGGATATTCGTAAATCAGGCTTTTTTCAAGGAGCACAATCGGGAATGTACGTAGCTGTTCTAACCGCTATAGAAACTGCATTGTGGGACTTGGCAGGAAAAGCACTTGATGTACCGGTCTATCAGCTTTTGGGAGGTAAGTTCAGGGATAAGATTAGGGTCTATATGGATACCGCCCTCTATCAGAATAGGTTGCCGAAACCCGAAGATTTTGCAGTTGCGGCCCGTGAAGCTGTAGATATGGGCTTTACAGCGGTAAAATTTGACTTGGACCAAGCCAATGATCCCAATAAATACGACCACTACAATTGGACAGCTAGCCCAGCAGAATTACAGCGCATGTACGATCAAATGGCAGCTACCCGTCAAGAAGTGGGGCCGAATATAGATATCTGTGCCGATATGCACGGCCGATACGATGCTGTAACAGGTATGAAAGTGGCCAAGCTTTTAGAACCTCTGAACATGATGTGGCTAGAAGAACCCATCGCCGCAGAAAATATCGATGCCTATAAACAAATTACCGATTCGACATCTACGCCCATTTGCGCTGGAGAGAACCATTATTTGGCTTATGGCTTTCGCAAAATGCTTGAAATCGGTGCTGTAAATATTATTATGCCCGATCTACAAAAAGCCGGTGGTTTAGGTGAGGCGCAGCGCATAGCAAATTTGGCCAACTTATATTATGTGCCCTTCGCGCCGCATATGGTAGCCTCGTATCTAGGTGCTATGGCATCGTGTCACGTATGTGCCTCGGTACCTAATTTTATGATTTTGGAATGGCAGATTTATTTCCATAAAAATCCAATGTTCAAGGAAATCGTAACCTTTGATGGCCCTATGGTAGAAAACGGTTTTATTACACTCTCCGAGAAACCGGGCATCGGCGTAGATATCAATGAAGAGGGAATGCGGAAATATGCCGAAAAAGGAGTTCCTTTTTTTGAATAGTGTTCTATTGGAGGTGTTCTGGATCCTAATCGAGCAAATTTAATCGGTCGAATTCGGCAACCAAGAAATCAGCATAATTTAGAAAACCCAAATCGGTAAAATGTACGCCGTCGACAGTACCCTCATGGTCTTGGCCAAACACATTTTCAGTTGCGATGTAAAAAATATTTTTGGTATTTTGAGCAACTAGGCTGTCAAATTCGGCCTTTAGCGCTATGTTTTTATCAATAGTTTTAGCCCGTTTACTGTGGTCTAAGAACGCTCCCTCATAGAAAAAGTTTTCTACCAATAAAATTGGAGTGTCGGGTCTTTTTTCTCTAATATAATTGACCAATGGAACAGTACGTTCGGTTACTTGTTCAGGAGTCATGTTCGGGAGGCATTCGATTATAAAAATCTTAGCATCGATTTCTGAAATGACCTCGGTTACAGGATGCTCCATTTTACCATTGCCACTGAACCCGAAATTGATACAGTCGCGACCTAGTTTGCGAGAGACTATATTGGTATGTGCCATTCCGGTGCGCGAAGCACAACCCCCTTGGGTAATACTCGTTCCATAAAAGACTAATGGTTTGTTGTTATTTGGTACTGCCTTGTGTATTTCGCTACTTTCATCGATACCTACTTCCAATTGGGTTACGCCATCGTAAAGGGGTAAATAAATTTTATATTCCCGCTCTTTGCCATCCATGTTTTTAATAAGTATGCTTTCATTTGTTTTGTCGGTGGGGCGACCTGTATTGACGTACTGCCAATCTCCATTATCGTTCTTGGCATACAGATCAACTCCCTTAATACCACTATCGGCCATATGGTTCATACTGTTGTCGTTCAATAATGTCCATCGCGCAGCTATACGGGTTGAAGTGGTATGAAAGCGAATGGATATACCAGCGGAATTTTTTGAAAGATTCCAGACGGCTTCCCTAACTTTTTCTTTATGCGAAGCTGGTAATCGGTCATATGGACTTTCTTTACGCGTTGCATCGACCTGAGTGCCTTCTATTAAAAAATTCTCCGTTCCATAAAAGATCAAAGCGGGTTCCTTTTCTTGGGCGAAACCCCAGTTGAACACTAAAAAAATCGATAATATGCGCAGAAAAGCCATTTTAATTATTTAGGAATAAAATTTTAGAAATTATGCACTGAGCAAAAGAAATACCCCGGCAGCTAGTGAACCTCCCACTAACGGACCGATAATAGGAACCCAGGCATAGCCCCAGTCACTAATGCCTTTTCCTTTTAACGGAAGCAATGCATGCAAAAGACGTGGCCCGAAATCTCGAGCTGGGTTAATGGCATAGCCCGTTGGGCCACCAAGGGCGAAACCTATCCCCATTACCAAAAGAGCTACAGGCAGGGCGTCTAAAGACCCTAATGAGACGGGTTCTTCCGAAAATGAACCTCCTGCAATATAAAACACTCCGAAAACTAAGACAAATGTACCAATGACCTCGGTTACAAAATTCCAAAGAGGACTTCGGATTGCCGGTGCGGTGCAAAACGTAGCTAAAAGAGCCCCTTGGTCTTCAGTGGCATCATATTGCTTTTTATACGTTAACCATACGAGTAAATTGCCCATCATAGCCCCTAAAATTTGGGCAATTGCATAACCCGGGACCAATGCCCATTCAAATTTGCCGGCGACAGCCAAACCTACTGACACTGCAGGGTTCAGGTGAGCCCCGCTAACATTGCCACTTATAAAGACACCTACAAAAACAGCGATACCCCATGCCAAAGAGATACCTGTCCAACCGGCATCAGATCCCTTGGTTCCTTTCAAGACTACATTGGCTACAATACCATTGCCCAAAAGAATTAGCATACCGGTTCCTATAAATTCAAAAATATAAGCTGTCATGGTTGTGGTCGTTTAATTAGGAATGCGTAAGATAGAAAAAATGTTGAATACTTTATCCACCCATAATTTAAGATGTTGTATTTCGAAAATCATGATTTGATAGGAAATCAAGAACTTTTCTCATCAGTATTTGATAAGTGAACGACAGTGGTCAATTAGCAACTTAAGAATAGGGTTTCTAGCTATCATGGCTTAAACCAAAATAGAATAATTATCAGAAGAAAACTTTTTTAAACCCCAAACTGTTGTAAGTGATGGTCTAAATGTTTAGAAAATAATGTATTCCATTCTTTTTCCGATAATGGACCAAAAGCATGAGACTCTTTGTTGTTAAAGTGAGAGCCCCCTAATTGTTGCGTTTTTTCGATATGGTAAATCAAACGTTTCTTTTCCTTATCAAAATCACGGGCATCACTGATTATAAATATCGGAGAAGTCATACTATTTTTCTTATATGGCTTTGGCCCTACTACAATATTTTTTGCGAAAAGCTTGATTAAGAACTTCTTGAATCCTTTTGGTTTTTGGTGTTTATCTTCATAAACGAGTTCGTAAGCCACATTGCAGTGGGCCAACATCTGTGCTACGCTCATTTTTCCCCATAAAGGTTGAGTTTCTGAGTTTAAACTGTTTATGCGTACAATGGTTTCCTGTGATTCCTTTGGGTCAAAAAGATTACGGATGGTCATGGATCGTGATTTTTAGAATTTAAAATATTGGGCCTTTATCAATGCGTTCTACTAAAGTTATTTTTTTAATTTGATAGGTATACAAATTTGTTCTTCTGAATTTGGGTCTTCATTTTTATACTTGTTTCCCAAAATTTCAAAATGGGGTCTTTCGTCTAACTCATAACTTGATTGTGGCAACCAAGTTTTGAAAATGTATTGGAAAATACTAGGATCCGTGCTCGAGCCTTCATAATGGAAAATCGCATAGAGACCTCCATCTAATTTCAAGGTTTCTAAATTTTCTGGTAAACTATCATTATTCACGGTTTCTATGGCTGCCCATTTTGTAAACTCGGTTTGCGGGTTAAAGTTTTCGTAGTAAGTGTCATTGTCGTAAACCTGTATGGAATATAAATGGGGACTCGGACTATCTTTAATTGTTTTGCGTAAGGGCATAAAACTTTGCCACAATTCAAAGGTTCTATTGTTGGCCAATGACATTCTTAGCGATTTACCAACGACCGTCTTTGTTGAAAGTTGTTCAATTTTTGGTTTCAACATTTTTTCTAAATAATTCATTGGTCGGACGCGCTTGCAACTTTAATTTCCTTTACTTCTTAAATTGTACAGCTTTGCCCGTTTTTGCACTCTCCTTGGCCATTTCTAAAATTTCTACTACCACGACGTTATTTTCCAAGGAAGATAGCGCGTAGGGTGGCAGGGTAATCTTTTGCCTTATGACGGCCGATAAAAAAGAAAATGGATCATTATAAGGCGCTATTCTTTTTTCTAATTTTTCACTTTTTACTGTTTCTTTTGAGTCAAGCCTGTAACGGATATTGGTAGCGTTATCACTCAGAATGAATCCTGTTTTGCCATATATTTCCATATCTTTTCGGGAGAAGGGCCAGTTCCATGAGGCTTGAATGATAGCCTGACTTTTTGGAAATTTCAATATAATGGTGGCTTCATCATCAACTTTTGGATACTTCTCAGGTTTTATAGTCTGGGTCATGGCCAATACGGAGATGGGTCGTTCACCCTTCATCAACCAAGTAACTAAATTGGCACCGTAGCATCCGAAATCTATCACTGCACCACCACCATTTTTTATAGGGTCTGTGAGCCATTCTAAAAATTCGGGATTCACACCTATTTCTTCAGGGCCTTCGTGCCCATCGTGCACTACTATTTTACGTAGCTCGCCAATAGCGTTATTCTCGACCATCTCATAAGCCTTATGATTCGATGAATACCAAGTTGTTTCATAATTGGTCAATAAATGAATCTTATGTTTTTTCGCAAGGCCTTCCATTTTCTTAACATGCGCGATACTCACAGCTAAAGGTTTTTCGACCATAACGTGTATACCTTTGGGAGCGCAGGCTTCAACTACACCTAAATGATCATAGATGCTTCCAAAAGCGGTAACCGCTTCAGGATGGGTAGCGGCTATCATTTCTTCTACGGTACTAAAAACAATATCCATGGAATACCCATAGCGATCGGCATATCGTTTTGCTAGATCTCTATTGGATTCGGCAATACCTACGATTTTAATATCACCTTGTTCAGGTCTTCGCAAGAGTTGGTGCACATGGGAGTGGGTGATACCGGCAATGCCTACTTTTAATGGAGCTTCGGTTTGGCTATTTACCAGTTGTGGGGTCGTTATGAGTATCATTATAATAATGATAGTGCCAAGTCTTTTGTATAGATGGTACAGTGACATTTTATAGCTCAATTTAGGTGTGTGACACCATGAACATTCATCTGCAATGTGTAGAGCGAATTCATAGCGGTAATAAAAAGTGTTTTTTGGTCTTTGCCTCCAAAAGTGACATTGGCAGTCCATTTTTGGTCTATGGGTATATGCTGAATCTGCTCACCCATGGAATTAAAAACGGTGACCCCGTTTCCTGTTAAATAGACATTACCTTGATTGTCTAAGGTCATGCCGTCAGAACCCATATCGGCAAACAACTGTTTGTTGGTAAGGTAGCCGTCTTCGCTAATACTATAAGAATAGGTTTTCTTGGCTCCAATGTCGGATACATACAGAATTTTACCGTCTGGGGAACCTACAATGCCATTTGGCCGCTCAAAGTCGTTGGCGACAATTTTAATTTTATCCATGTCAGGGGTAAGGTAATAAACCCGCTCGTTTTGAATATCTTTTTCTGTGCGTTCCCAATAATCACGTTTGTAAAAAGGATCCGTAAAATAGGTGCCTCCTTTTAAATCTATCCATAAATCATTGGGGCCGTTCAGGTTCTTCCCCTCAAACCCATCAACAAGAACTGTTACATTTTTCTTGGGATCGATACGCCAGAGTTGAAACTTTTCATCGGCGCAGGCCACTAAATTTCCTTGGCGGTCAAAGTAAAGTCCATTGGCACGCCCAGAAGGCTCCATAAAAACCGATACCGAACCATCCACCACCGACCATTTGATAATACGGTCATTGGGTTGGTCTGTGAAGAACACGTTGCCCTCTTTGTCTACTGCGGGACCCTCAGTGAACTTGTAATCGGAAGCGACCAAAGTAATTTCAGCACCATCTGCGATAAGCGGTGTTTTTTGAGCACTAATCGACAAAATCATTGTAGAGAATAGGAATGTAGTAAAAAAATGCCTTTTGCCTTTTTTCATATGGGTTGCAATTTTGGGTATTAATGTACGAAGAGAAATTTAAAATAATTTCGTTTTTATAGCACTAAGGGCAAAGTAACTCTGAAACTCAAACTAAAATCACGCGTTCAAGCAAACCTAGAAATTTCATGGCTATCACCATGATCGAAAATTTTTTTTAATTTCCGACTATAAAGAACGAAGGAAGTCAAAACACTAAAAATAACATGGGTTTAGCTCTTAATTTAAATAAAGGCACGACCGAAATTTAAATTTGGGGCGAGCGACCTGGCTTTATAGATGGTGCATATAATTCATGTTGTACTGCATGCTTTCTAGGGGAGTATTGGCGTATTCTTCCTGTTCTATAAAAATATGTTTTACCCCTGAAGCTTTTCTATTGGCTATCATTGCTGGAATGTCTAGTGCACCTTTTCCGAATTCGGTACTGTGTCCATCCTTTAGATTCATGTCTTTCAAATGCCACAACGGAAAACGCTTAGGGTATTTTTTAAAATAGTCAAGCGGGTCTTTACCGCCCATGACAACCCAGCCGAGGTCTAATTCCATATGTACCAAGTCGGGTTCGGTGTTATCCATTAGAATATCGTAAAGCACTTTACCCTGGTCAGTTTCAAACTCATAACCGTGATTGTGGTATCCGAATTTAAGCCCCATTTTTTTACAATCCTCGCCAGCTTTGTTGAAGGCTTCCGCCACTTTTTTATAATTGTCGACCGTTTGGCCATCAGAGGGCATTGATGAGCAGATAAGGTATTCTTGCCCCGATGCCGCGGCTTCATCCATGGTTTTTTGAAATTTTTTATCAAGCGCCACATGACCACTTTTAAGGTTCATGCCCAAGTCGGCACATGTTCTTTTCATTTCCTCTGGCGAAAGTCCGTAATAATGGCCTTTAGAACTTCGGGCCGTTTCAATTTCTTTGATACCGATTGCCGCAATCTGTTTTAAGGTTTCTTTGGGGTCTGCGGTCATTTCATCTCGAAACGTATACAATTGAACCCCTAATTTTAATTTTTTTGGAGGAGAAATGGCGTATGACGGTAGTACCATTGTTCCTAAAGCCAGTAAGGCCGATTGCGTGAAAAAATCTCTTCTTGTTGCCATGGCTGTTTTTAGTTGTGGTGATGTGCTTCGTAATGTTCCTTCAATGCGCTCTTGGCAAAATCGTTTTCCAGATCGCGAATAGCGGTGTGTACATGATTGGCATTGTTCTGTGTGTTGGCATATTCAATGAGGAGAATAGGCCCATGAATGCGATAATAATTCGGTATGCCAGCTTTTAGACTGCCTGCCCATGCGAAACGTAGGTTTTCCATCCCCGCTTTTTTTATTCTTTTTTTGAAATGTGCGGCAAAGTCAGATTCATACGTATCCAAATACACATTTAAAAGTTCCATGAATATTTCCTTCTGGCTTTTGGAAAGCGCCGAGTATGTAATTCCTTTGGTTTCTATAATCCCAACTTCTTGTTTGTTGGTGGTGATAATTTCGTACGGAGCCTCATCTGAGAATTTCGCTGTTTTTAACTGATTTGGTTCGAGAGAATTTACAAGTTTAAAACCAAGGTCGGTTTCTCTTTTCAATACTTCCTTGCCTTTGGCTGCCGTACTTTGCACAATACCGGGATTTGACCCGAAAAAACTCGGCGTCGAGGATATTATTTTTCCATCTGTTGAAGTAAAGTTCACGGATACATGATGGCCTTCAAAACGCCAGCCCCAAAAATCGGTGGGTGAGGGGGTGCCAAAAATACAAAAGTGGTAGTTTAGGGGGTCTCGGTAGGGTCTTCCGTCAGACATTTTTTTGCTTGGGTCGTTAAGCAGTTCGTTAAGAACCTTTTCGAGCGACATGATGTCTGTTGTTTTGCGGTAACCATCTTCACTCAGTGAAGCCCTTAATAAATCTAAAGCGGCCTGCTTTTGAGCTTCATTGAAATCGTGGAACGTGGGCCCCTTGCGGTCCATGGGAACGAAGTTGAAGTTTGTTCGCTCCGCATCATCCAACGGGAAAAAGGCTTCTGACTTTAATTCTTTTGACAGTGTACCAAGAAAGTTATTGGCCTTTTCTGAAAGGTCTTGGGCGGCAGCGGTACTTAAAAAAAATGAAAAAATTATAAGAAGAACTACTTTTCTAAATGTTCTCATGTTCGGTGGTAATTTGTTTTAAGATTATTTTAGTGTACGTGGTTTATTAAAAGAAGAACCTACAATATATCGCATTTGTTGGCGAATCGAATTGAAAATGGCCTTTTTTTCAATCTTCTAAAATACTAAATAATACAACACGGTCTAATATCTTAGATTCGTACTTTTGCCAAAATATCAGTTTATGAATTCTAGGGAATCACAACTTAAGGCTTTTGATCGATTATTGACTATTATGGATGAGCTTCGCGCCCAATGCCCTTGGGACAAAAAGCAGACCATGGAGACCTTGAGACATTTGACCATAGAAGAAACTTATGAACTTGGTGATGCTATTTTAGAAGACAACCTTGATGAGGTAAAAAAGGAATTGGGAGATTTGTTGCTGCACATTGTTTTTTACGCAAAAATTGGTTCCGAGACCGAAGCCTTTGATATGGGCGATGTTGCCAATGAAATCTGCGAAAAATTGATTAATAGACATCCACATATATATGGTGATGTCGAGGTTGCCGATGAGGAAGAAGTAAAGCGCAACTGGGAAAACATAAAATTAAAAGAGGGAAAAAAGAGCGTCTTGGAAGGAGTGCCAAATGGTTTGCCATCCTTGGTGAAGGCCAACCGAATTCAAGATAAGGTCGCGGGGGTCGGCTTTGATTGGGAAAAACCCGAACAGGTCTTTGAAAAGTTGCAGGAAGAACTTGCCGAGCTTCAGACCGAAATTGATAAAAACCGACACGATGCTATGGAAGCGGAGTTTGGCGATGTTTTATTTTCAATGGTAAACTACGCCCGTTTTCTGAATATTAACCCCGAAAATGCGCTAGAACGCACCAATAAAAAATTTATAAAGCGCTTTCAATACCTCGAAGAACGTGCGAAATTGGTGGGAAAATCTTTAAAAGAGATGACTTTACAAGAAATGGATGTTTTTTGGGAGGAAGCGAAACATAATGAGCATTAAGTAGAACCCCAAATTAAAGAAAACAATAGGTGTCTAACACCAAATCCATAAAGAGATTTTGTTACAACGATATACAAAAGAATTCAGTTATAATTTAAAATTGGCGACTCCAGTAATCCTTGGGATGTTGGGGCATACCTTTGTGGCTTTTGCCGACAATGTTATGGTCGGTCAATTAGGTACTGCAGAACTGGCTGCAGTCTCCCTGGGCAATAGTTTTGTATTTATTGCTATGTCGCTGGGTATTGGGTTTTCGACAGCGATAACCCCTTTGGTGGCCGAAGCAGACGGAGCAGGACACAAAGCAGATGGAAAAAGTGCGCTGAAGCACGGATTGGTACTTTGTACCTTTTTGGGACTTTCGCTTTTCGGCCTTATTCTGTTATCTAAACCGCTGATACATTTAATGAGACAGCCGCCTGAAGTGGTTGAACTGGCGCTGCCCTATTTAGATTTGGTGGCATTTTCATTGGTGCCTTTGATAATGTTCCAAGCCTTTAAACAGTTTTCTGAGGGTCTTTCCCAAACAAAATACCCCATGTATGCGACGATTATCGCGAATGTGGTCAACATTGTCTTGAACTATCTATTCATATTCGGGTCAATGGGATTTCCAAAGTTGGGCATTGTAGGTGCGGCAATCGGTACATTGGTATCTAGAATCGTAATGCTCATATTCATTTGGATCTTGCTAAAGAATAAGAAAAAATTTCATGATTATGTTACCGGTTTCAATTTTAAGAAAATTGAAAAAAAGGTGATGAACAAAATCATAAGTTTAGGCTTTCCATCGGCACTTCAAATGTTTTTTGAGGTTGCTATTTTTACCGCCGCCATTTGGTTAAGTGGCGTATTGGGTAAGAATCCGCAAGCGGCAAATCAAATAGCCTTGAATTTAAGTAGTATGACCTTTATGGTAGGCATGGGCTTAGGGGTTGCGGCCATGATAAGGGTAGGCAATCAAAAGGGCCTACAGAGTTTCAAAGAACTTAGGCGCATCGCGATTTCTATTTTTTTCCTCACATTTCTTCTAGAAATTGTTTTCGCCATTTTGTTCTTGGTGGGCCGATTTTGGTTCCCCACACTTTATTTAGATGAGAAAGATTTGGTCAATATAATCGATAACACCGAAGTCATTGAATTAACCGCCAAATTATTATTTGTAGCGGCCTTTTTCCAAATTTCCGACGGTATCCAAGTAGTTGTTTTGGGAGCTTTAAGAGGATTACAAGATGTGAAGATCCCTACTTGGATGACCTTTGTTGCCTATTGGCTGATTGGCTTCCCTATTTCATTCTACTTAGGGCTCTATACCGAGTTGGAAAGTACGGGCATTTGGATCGGTCTGCTTACCGGACTTACGGCATCGGCCATATTATTGTATATTCGATTTAATTATTTGACGAAAAAACTGATTGTGTCCAACTCACTTGATACTTCGTTAAATAAGGAATAGAAGCAAATCTTAAAAGAAAGAACGGAAAACCGTTAACCCTATAAATCAATTCAAAATGCAATTGCCAAAATTTTTATTAGGTGACAATACCGATTATCCTACCGCTGTCTTTGTGGTGCACACCGAATATCCTCGATTTATTATTAATTTAGAAAACGATGAGGTAGAATGGTTCGAAGAGTTTTCTCAAGAGGATGAAAAGGAATTGGAAACAGAAACCGAAAACCTTATAGTCCAGGCAACCGAATTCTATGATAGGGAAGTTGCACGTTATGAGGATTAGATAGGCCTATGCTTGAAGATTTAATACATTATGACAAAGACCTGTTTTTATGGCTCAATAATATGGGTAGCCCTAATTGGGACGGTTTTTGGCTCTTTATCACCTATAAGTGGAATTTTGTCAGTTTAGCAATTTATGCAACCCTAATCGGCTTGTCATACAGATATTATGGTCTGAAAAAAACGCTGCTTGTACTGGTCACCATGGCCATATTAATTCTTACTACGGACCAACTGGCGAACTTTTTCAAATACGGAGTGCAACGTTTACGGCCATGTCACGATCCAGAGGTAAATACACTCATGCGTTTGGTCAAGGAATCTTGCGGGGGTAAATTCGGATATTTTTCGGCCCATGCGGCAAATTCTTTTGCTGTAGCACTTTTCTTTACTTTTTTGCTGAAGTCAAAACTACGCTACATAGGAATTTTCTTGATGCTATGGGCGTTTGTTGTAGCTTATAGTCGGATATATATTGGCGTTCATTTTCCGTTGGATGTACTCACAGGAATAGGAATAGGTTTGATTTTGAGCTGGTTGTTTTCAAAGTTATTTATATTTGCAACTCACAGATTCCGCCTATGATCTCTAACATGAGGTATTGGTTTTTTTTGGTTTTGATTATTTTGGTTTACATAGCCGGAATGTTCGCAACGCTTTTTGAAAACGATTCTGCACAATTTGCGGTCATGGCCATGCGAATGGTTCAAGAGAATGATTTTCTAAGCTTGTTCAAGGGCACTGAAGAGTATCTTGATAAACCCCATATGCATTATTGGCTAGCTGCGCTTTCCTTTAAGATTTTTGGTATTCATGATTGGGCCTACCGAATCCCTGCCCTTTTGGCTACGTTATTTGGTGCCTATAGTTGTTTTGGGCTGGGCAAACTACTGTACAACCGTGAGACCGGAAAGTTAGCGGTCTTGATATTCATGACGGCACAGACTATCGTTCTTTCTGTAATCGATGTCCGTACCGATGCCGTGCTTACCGGGTCGGCCATTTTTGCTATTTGGCAACTTGCCACATATATTGAGCGAGGAACATTAAGTAGTATCCTTTTAGGTGCTTTCGGAGCTGGAATAGCTTTTTCTACCAAAGGTCAAATCGCACTATTGGTTATTGGCTTACCGTTGTTGTGTCATTTGGGCTATACCAAAAAGTGGATGGCCTTCTTAAATTGGCGCGTAGTAGTTGGCCTACTCGTTTTTGGTTTGACAATCGCGCCCATGTTGTATGCCTATTATCACCAGTTCGATATGCATCCTGAGAAAATTATCAGGGGAAAAGGGAATAGAAGTGGTATCTTTTTTATTTTTTGGGAGCAGAGTTTTGAGCGATTGAGTGGAGAAGGGGTAGGGAAGAATAGCAGTGATTATTTCTTCTTTTTCCATACTTTTTTGTGGGTATTTCTTCCGTGGACGGTTTTGGGATTATTAGCGTATTGGAACCGGGCAAAGACACTGGTAAAGTCGAAGTTTGCCTTTAATCCTAACAATGAAATTCTCACAATAGGAGGAATCACATTGATATTTATAATCATCAGTTTTGCACAGTTCAAACTGCCGCATTACCTGAACATTGTAATTCCGCTTTTCTCAGTGCTTACGGCGTCCTATATTTATGGACTTTATAATAATCCTGAAAGAAAATTTATCAAGACTTTATTGGGAATACAATATTTTATTCTTGGTTTGATCTTCATCGCCTCCGCTTTCATATGCTATCTGGTTTTTAAACTCGACAACCCTTACAATTATATTTGGAAAGTGTCTTTGGCACTGGCAATTGTGTACTACATTCTCAAACAAGAAGATTATTATTTTAAAATCATTACAATTTCTGTATTGAGTTCCGTCTTTTTGAACGCCATATTGAATATGCACTTTTATCCTTCGCTATTGAAATATCAAGCGGGTTCTTCCATGGCGGAAAAAATTAAAGAGAATGGAGTTCCGGTAGCTGATATTTGTAAACTTTCGCCAGCGCATACCTGGGGTTTGGATTTCTATAATAAAAGTCCCGTAAAAATTTCCTCTTTTAAAGACATAGAAGGCAAAAAAAATATTTGGGTCTATGTAAGTGATGAGGAACTACGTGAACTGCACCAAAAAGGCTTTGATTGGGAT
The DNA here is from genome assembly GCF_900103215.1 of Kriegella aquimaris. Taxonomy (GTDB): domain Bacteria; phylum Bacteroidota; class Bacteroidia; order Flavobacteriales; family Flavobacteriaceae; genus Kriegella; species Kriegella aquimaris. Next base: position 13,651 of record NZ_FNGV01000022.1, on the reverse strand, counting down.
CGACAATACTCAGTAAATCAATTCAGGATTACCAGGTTACAGGCCAAATTCCTTAATCCAAATACTCGTAAGAAAGTAGTGCGAAAAATGCATCTTGTTCATATTTATTGAGATTGCAATAATTTGGGATACCCTAGGGTTTACGCTGGTTCGACAACTTTCAAGGCAATCTTCTTAAAATGGAAATAAACTCCAAACAGTGATACTAGGGCGGTCATCAAAAAGAAAATCATACTTATGGTGACCGAAGTATTTTCATCGAGCATCAATAAAGAGGCGCCATAGAAAAAAGTTACTTCCCTACTTCCAATTCCACCGATGGTCATCGGTAGTACGGCCACAATCGAGGAGATCAGAAAAATAAAGAGATAGGCCCACGTGGTAGCCGCTATACCCAGAGCTTTGAGTATCATCATTACACTGACCAATTGGGCCAACTGTACCAAAGCTGAAAAACCAAACGATTTCCAGAATATCGGGAGCACATACGGGAAGAATTTTTTGTTCAAAAACCAAAAAACCGTAACGCTCAATACGATAGCCGTTACGAACAACCAATTAAAAGGGGTCAGGGTGTCGTTTTTTAAAAGAAGGGCAAGAATACAGGCATAGATGAATAAAAGCAAAAGTCCGCTGAGACGGTCTAATACCAAGACAGAGACAACGCGTTTCGTCTTGATGTCGAAGTTTTTCTTGAGCAAATAACCCTTGTAAGCATCGCCACCGATTCCTCCGGGAAAAAAGAGATTGTAGAACATACCTAAAAAAGCGAGTTTTAAGTTTGCCGTTTGTGTGAGTGGTATGCCAATACGATGAAAATAGAGATTTACCCTCACGGCGGAAATAATTTTTGATACCGTGAATAGTAAAAGCGCCAGAACCAGATAGGTTGGGTCTGCGCGTTTTAGCACAGCTCCTATTTCCTGAAGATTAATTTTGGTGAAAATAAAATAGACAAGCGCAATGCTTACGACCACTTTAAGGGCCGTCATCAGTTTTTTACGATTCACCACCTATCGATATTTTTTTTATTCTATACGGCCGCTTTTTCTGTGATTCGTAGTAGGTTCGAATAAGAAGCTCCATTACGATGCCTATCGTAAATAATTGTATACCACCTAAAATAAACATCATTCCGAAAATAAGTAGGGGCCGGGTTCCGATATCCTCGCCCATACCGAATTTTACGATGAGCAAATACACATTGATAAGAAAGCCTAGCATGATGAGCAATACACCAAAAATACCGAAGAGGTGTATCGGTCGTTGAAAATATTTTCTGATGAACAAGAGCAGCATCATATCGGCGACTACCTTGAAAACGCGTTCCAAACCATATTTTGATACGCCTGCGTGGCGTGCATGGTGCTTTACGGGTACTTGTTTTATTTGTGCACCTTCCAAATGGGCCAATAAGGTTATAAAGCGATGCATTTCACCATAAAGGTTGAGGTCTTTGGCAATGTCACGGGTGAACACTTTTAGAGCGCAACCGTTGTCTTTTATATCTAATTTTGTAATACGGCGAACCAAAAAATTGGCAATCTTTGAAGGAATTTTCTTAACAAGCGAATCTTTTCTTTTTTGACGTATTCCTGTAATAACATCATATTCCCCACTTAATGCCTGCTCCAACATTTGCGGAATGTCGCTCGGGTCATTTTGAAGGTCTCCGTCCATAGTAATTATGAATTCTCCTTCGGCATAGTCCAACCCGGCGGCCAAAGCCAAACTTTGCCCATAATTTTTTTTAAGTTCGATCAAGTGCACCTTGTCGTCTTTCATCTCTTTTACCACTTTGCGGGTCGCATCTTTGGAGAAATCATCAACGTAAATAATCTGATAGTTGTACCCCTTTAGGCTCTCATGAATCTTTTGGGTCAAGAGTGTTACGTTTTCTTCTTCATTATATAGCGGGACGACTACGGAAAGTGCTAAAGTAGTTACAGGATTCATTCGATGGGTTTATAGGAATGTCGTTTTGGTTCTTTGCTTGAATGTCAATACCCAAGATTATTTGGGTTCGGCAAAGTTATGTTTTTATTCATAATACTTGGTTATAGTCGGTAATCTCTCTATTTGCCGACTTCACAGCGACTTGGAATTATTATTTTTGGGCCTTGTAGGCCTTGATCAGCTTCTCTGCGGCGGTAAAAGGCGATGTTGTGCCCTGGGTTACCTCATTTATCACAGAAGGTAATGCATGGGCAACTTGGGGGTGTTGATAAAAATCAGTGGTAATTCGATTATCAATATATTGTAGCAACCAATTTTTGTTCTGTTTTCTACGATTCTTTTCAAAATAGCCATTTGAAGTAGTCAGTTCGAAAAACTTTTCGATGAACTCCCAAACTTCGGTTATACCTTTATTCTCTAAAGCTGAACAGGTAAGAACTTCCGGTTTCCAACCACTTTCTTTTAAAGGAAACAAATGCAAGGCTTTCGAGAAGTCTTGTTTCGCTATTGCGGCAGATCTAATATTTTCCCCATCGGCCTTATTTATTACCAAGGCGTCGGCCATTTCGATAATTCCCCGTTTAATCCCCTGCAGTTCGTCACCTGCGCCGGCAAGTTTCAGCAACAAGAAAAAATCGACCATACTGTGAACCATGGTTTCACTTTGGCCTACACCTACCGTTTCTATTAAAACGACATCATAGCCTGCAGCTTCACATAATATAATGGTCTCTCGGGTTTTTCGCGCTACCCCTCCTAAAGATTCGCTAGAGGGCGAGGGGCGTATAAAAGCATTTGGGTCTTTTGCCAACTCATACATTCTGGTCTTATCACCTAAAATACTTCCTTTGCTTTGCGAACTGGTAGGGTCGACCGTAAGTACGGCGACTTTTTTACCCAACGAAGTCAATTTCTTGCCGAGGGCCTCAATAAAAGTACTTTTACCGACGCCAGGAACGCCTGTTATGCCTATTCGTAAGGTTTTTTTATTTTGATTCAGACATTTTTCAACAATTAGGTTCGCTTTAGCAAGGTGCTCGGCGTTGCTGCTTTCCACTAATGTTATCGCTCTGGCTAAAGCAGTCTTATCACCTTTTTGAATGCCATGAAAGAGCTCATCGATAGATGGAATTTGTTTCCGCTTATGCTCCGGTTTGGAAATGCTCGTAGATTCACTATTTTTTTTAAGGGCCAATCTTATTTGTTAATGGGGATTTTCACTTTTGTTCGGTCCCAACTGAGCGTTAAATATAAGGAAGTCGCGTCTTCAAAAGCAATAGTGAAATGTTCTTGAACATTCGATAACTTTTCTGTTGGTACATTTACACGAACCACATCCGATTGCGGTTCACGAGTCGTTTTCTTTCCTCCGCTAAGAAGTGTTACGCCCCATTCGGGAACCTCTTTATTAAAAATGATGCTCCAGCTTTCAGGGTTGGGTTCCGTCCACAATGAATACGTACCGGCAGGTAGGTTCTTGTCGATTATCTTGATATCGGAAGCGGTAGTAAAGGTGGTGGGCTCATTGGCACCTGTTCGCCAAATAGCATCATAAGGGACCAAAGCCCCAAAAATTTCACGTTCTTTTTTAGCGGGGCTCGAATAGTTTACCGAAAGATCTATTCCATTTTCTGAATAGGTAACTGTTTTTTCTGGACTGTTTTTTTTTGTCTGTCCTTTCAAATAGGGTTGACCAACTGTGAAGAAAAGGGCAACCAGAACAATTAAAACTATTAAAAGCCATTTTAAGATTTTCATTTTCTTCGGTTTAGGTGATGAAAATTTGGAAGTTTTATAATCCTTGTTGGGATCAACTACTAAGTTACAAAACCAAATGATACCTTTTTCGTTCAATAACGGATAAAGTTTCACACAAATTTAATAGTTCCACTGCGTCTTTGATAATCATCTTTACTATCTTAAAACCTAATTTTAAATGTTGATCATGAAAACAATATTCAAAACAAAAGCGGCCAATAAAGGTGGAAGGTCTGGCCATGTTACAAGTGAAGACGGTACACTTGATTTCGCCATAAAAATGCCGGATAGTGAAGGGAAAACGGATGGGAAATCAACAAATCCCGAACAATTGTTCGCTGCCGCTTATTCAACTTGTTTTGCAGGTGCTTTACAAGTGGTTGCCAAAGAGCAAAACGTTGATGATCTTGGTGATTTTAGTGTTACAGCGATTGTCGCGTTCAATAAAGATAAAGATGGCTTTTTTATTGGGGTGACCCTTGATTGCTATTTGCCGACGGTAAATACCGAAACCGGAGAGGAGTTGGTAAATGCCGCACATGAGATTTGCCCTTATAGCAAAGCCACTCGAGACAATATTACAGTACGGTTAAATTTATTGGTTGACGTTTAAAGACACTACTAGGCTCTTAAAGAATTTTCTTATTCCGATTCTTGATTTTGATATATCTCGCAAAGCGGCTAAACAAAATCTAGAACAAAGGTAGCTGGGCTTCGTGTGTCGTGAATTTAAATTCAGACTCGTTTTTATACAACTCGCCAGGTCTGAGAACACTGCTTGGAAAATTCTTATGATTTGGCGCATCGGGGAAATTTTGTGTTTCGAAACAAATGCCGGTAAAATGTGGTGGAGTATAGACTACAACGGCGGGTTGATTTGTCTTTACATCCATAGAAATACCAGATTTCTGTGAATGTATGTGGGCCGCCCTCTTTGTATTCGGGTTGATTACATAGGGTGTATCCAAGGTTGTATCACCCATAGGCCGCTTGTTGGTGAAGTCGTATTTCGATCCTTTTACAGATACCACTTTGCCTGTTGGCAAAAGGTTTTCATGTGTTTCAACTCGTGCTGGGCAGTTTAGTTGAAGGTCATAATGTTCTAAGCTATCGCTCTCGTCAAGTTTAAAGTAAGAGTGATTGGTAAGGTTTACCACCGTTGTACGATCCGTTTTTGCTTGATGTAATATACGTAGGCTGTTATTGATCAGTTGGTATGTGACCATGACCTTTAAATTGCCAGGGTACCCTTCTTCCAAATGTTTGCTGAAATACGAAAGTCTTACATAGGGGCGATTACCATGGTTGACCTCTTCGATAGTCCAATATTTTTTACCAAACCCTTCTTTTCCTCCATGAAGATGCATTCCGTGTTCTCCGTACAACGGATAGGTTTCCCGGTCAAGCTCAAAACGGGCTTTGGAAATGCGTCCTGCAAAACGACCTACACACGCTCCGAGGTGAGCGGTATCGGTCAAATAGTCATCGGGAAAATTGGAACCAACTACCATATTGGTATATTTTCCTTGATTATTTTTCACCAAAACCTTTTGAATGATAGCACCATAATCTAATACGATCAATGTAATATATGGGGTAGTAAGCGTAACTTGTTTCAAGCGGAAATATTTAATTTTTTATAAAAGTAATCGTTTTTTGCAACATCCGAATATTTTCCTCGTCCTTAGTATAACAACAAGCTTAAACCAACAACGAAACGAATCCAATGTTTCCAATTGATGTCGTAAATCAGTGCAAAGCTAATAATAGAAAAGCGCAATTGCAGCTATATGAGCAATATTGTAATGGCATGTTTCATGTTGCCTTGCGTTTTGTTGGAAATGCCGATGATGCTGAAGATGTTATGCAGGAATCGTTTATTAAAGCCTTTGAGAAAATACATCAATTTAAAGGTGAAGTTACGTTCGGGGCATGGTTGAAGCGTATTGTAATCAATAAGAGCATTGATTTTGTAAAATCGAAAAAGGAGAATTTGGTTGCCCTGAACGAAAACCACGTATATATCGTAGAAGATGAAGATTGGTCGGTAGAAAATGATGTCACTGTCGAAGCGGTCAAATCGGCCATAACCTTGCTTCCCGAGAAATATAAATTCGTTGTTATGATGTATTTGGTTGAAGGTTATGATCATGGTGAAATAGCCCAAGTGCTTGATTTGACAGAAAACACATGCCGAACGAGATTACTTCGAGGGAAAGGATATTTGAGGGAACTATTAAAAAACAAAGTATATGGCACAAGACCTTAGGGAAATGTTCAAAAAAAAGAGGCCCGGAGCTGAACAGCTGAGCGAGGGTCATAAAGAACGCTTTTTGGCACGACTGAATACGAAATTGCCACAAAAGGCCAAGCCTTCTTTCCTTGCTCTTAAAATAGCGGCATCGGTATTAATCTTGGTCAGCATCGGTGGTTACCTATACAATTCAGTAACCAATGTTGGGTCAGCCGAACAGAAGCGTGATGTAGTATTGGAAAAAATATCATTGGGCGACTTATCTCCTGATTTGAAGAAGGTAGAAAATTATTATGTGTCAAGCATAAATATGGAGCTTTCAAAACTAGATCTCACTGCTGATAATAAAGCATTGGTCGACAGTTTTATGGAACGCATGGAAGAATTAGATCGGGAGTATGGCATTTTAAATAAAGAGTTGAATGACATAGGCCCCAATGACCAGACTATAGCAGCTCTGATAAAAAACCTGCAACTGCGATTACAGTTGTTGCAGAAGTTAAAAATGAGGTTGAACGACTTAAAATCAAAAAATGAAGCAAATACTATTATCTAAAGCAATTATGCTCTTTTTCTTTACTGTCAGCGTATTGGCATACGGTCAAAAAGAGTCAAGAACTTATACGGAGACATTTGGAGTTGGTGATGATGCCATCATTGAAATTAATACCAGCTATGCAGATATTCAGTTTGAAACATGGGAGAAGAACGAAGTCTTGGTAGAGGCTACGGTAACTATGGAAGATGCCACCCTTGACGAGGCGAATACGTATTTTGAAGATGATGTTGTGGAGATTTTGGGAAATAGTTCAAAAATCAAAATAACGACAAAAGAGAACAATTCATTCTCTATACGTCATGCAATGGGAGACTTTAGGCAAGATTTTCATTTTGAAATTCCGGACATAGAACCAATAATAATTGAAATTCCTGAGGTGGCAGAACTGAACGAATTGGTAGAAATGACAGATACACCGCCACTTCCTAATATGAATATGATGAAATTCGATTACGAGGCTTATAAAAAGGATGGAGAAAAATACATGAAGAAATGGCAAAGGGATTTTGAAAAAGGATTTGACAAGAAACATCAAAAGAAAATGGAAGAATGGGGCAAAAGAATGGAAGAACGAGGAGAACGCTACCGTGAGTTGGCCCAAAAACGGGTAGAGCAAATGAAACAACTTCATGAGGAAAGGGCGAAAATGCATGAGGAAAGGGCTGAACTGCATGCAAAAAGGGCAGAGGCCCATGTACAACGTTTGGTCAATAGGGCGGTAACAAAAAATATTGTTAGGGCAGACGATACCCTGCGAAATAATGGTCCTGATGTTTTTTATTTCAATTCAGGTGGTAAGAGTAAAAACATAAAGGTTAAAAAAACAATTAAAGTGAAAATGCCAAAGTCGGTAAAATTAAAAATGAACGTGCGTCACGGGGAAGTCAAATTAGCCGAAAACACAAAAAATATCAATGCGACACTATCACATGCGAGTCTTTTCGCAGCAACAATTGATGGTGAGCAAACGACGGTGACTGCCTCATATTCACCGGTATTGGTGGAAAAGTGGAATTATGGGCAATTGAAAATTGATTATTCCGACGAGGTAGAACTTACCGAGGTATCGAACCTGTCGTTAAGCTCGAATAGTTCTGAAGTTTCTATTGAGCGTTTGGCGAACCGAGCTTCTATAAATAATAAAATGGGGGTGGTTCGAATTTACTCGATAGCTCCCGATTTTTCCGATCTTACTGTAACTTCTGAATTTGGCGAATTGTACTTTAAATTACCTAGCTCTTCGATAAATATTAATATGAACGCCACGGCTTCGGAAGTAATGTATCCATCGAACTTGGTGTTGAATACGACAAAAGATCAAGAAAATACATTGTATGAAGGTTATAATATTAAGAACAATGGAGGTCGTTCGATTAGCATCGGTTCTAAATTCGGTGAGGTTACCTTAGAATAAATGATTTCTTGTACGGCTACAAGCAATGCTTTGTAACGATTATAAAAAGGGCGGCCTCAGAAATTCTGAAGCCGCCCTTTTTGAACTTTCATAGTATTGTTACCAATCGATACTAATCCATCGTTTTTATTTTGATATTCTTGTAGCTAACATCGTCCCCATGGTCTTGCAAGAGAATATGACCTTTGTCAACTTCGCCGAAGTTTGGCCATTTTTTGTACTTGCTTTCAGCCACGAGTTTTCTATATGCATCACTTTTTCGTTCGTATTCCAAAACCTTGGCACCATTAAGCCAATGCTCGATATGGTTGTCTTTGGCAACGATACGGGCAGTGTTCCATTCCCCAATAGGATTGATAGGTTTGCTGGGGTCTGCTTGAATAAGATCGTAAAGCGAGGCTACGGTACGGCTACCGTCATGGTTGCCCAGTTTTGCATCAGGGTGTCTGGCATCGTCTAAAATTTGATATTCTAAACCAATAGAAGAACCAGGACCTTTATTAATGTCGGTATCCACATAATATTTGATACCGCTATTGGCGCCTTCAGTAAGCTTGAAATCGACCATCAGTTCAAAATTTCCGTAAAGATTTTTAGTAACAATATCACCTCCGGCAGCAGATTCTTCACCACCAGAAGATAGTACGGTTAGCACACCGTCTTCTATTTTCCAGCCTTTTTCTGGGAATTCATCTAAACGTGCTCCGCGCCATCCATCCGTGGTTTTTCCATCCCACAACATTTTGAATCCATCTTTTTTCTCCGACACCGTCAAGTTATTTTTAGTCACGATTGGTGCTAAGGGAGATTTTTTTGAATACTTCGAGAGGTTATCTGTTAAGATGTTGATGTTTCTCCAAATAATTTCGGTTCCTGGCGTTTTGTCTTTACCGATACCGTGTACTTGAAGACCTATAAAGCCACTTGCCGTTTTGTCATCGATAAGATGCGCTGCGGGCACACCGTTGATCCATGTTTTCAAGGTGTCACCTATAGCTTCTATGCGGTAGTGGTTCCAGTCGTTTTGTTTAAAAGCTTTTTGGGCTTCAGGGTTATTATCAAGCGGATTCAACCAACCACGACGTCCTTCATCATAGATTCCAGCGCTCCAGGCTCGCTCAGAAGGGTCAATCTCGATCTGATAGCCGTGCACTCTTCCATCCCTATAATGAGGAAAGCTATTGCTACGGATTTGAATACCCGAGTTCATCGAAGAATCGACTTTGTATTCGAGCTCCAAAATGAAATCTCCGTACATCTTGTCAGATGTCATAAAGGAGTTGGGCGTATTGTTTACGGTAGTACCCACGATCGTTTCATCACGAACCATGTATTTGGCAACCCCTCCTTTTTGGGTCCATCCGTTTAAAGTTTGGCCGTCAAAAAGTGACACCCAGGGGGTATCGTCTTTTTTTTCTTCGTTACAGCCAACAAATAAGAATACGGCCACCATGGCCATAGAAATTGAATAATAGGTTGATTTTAATCTCATGTTGTTTTTTATTTGAGCCATTAAAGATAAACGTAATTCTCAACAAACAAAAAAAGCGACCCATTTAGGTCGCTCAATTTTCTCGTCAGTTCTCGCTATATTTTAATTAATGTGCCTCCTTTTTTAAATACTCAGGAAAATTTTGCTTGAACCGATTTAGTCTTGGAATCGAAACGTTTCGAATGTACGAATTGTCAGGATTGCGTTTCTCATAGTCTTGGTGATAGTCTTCGGCGTCGTAAAATTTGGTGAATTTGGTAACTTCGGTCACAATCGGGGCATCATAAATATGTTGTTCTTTGAGTGCTGCGATGTAGGTATCTATGATTTTCTTTTCTTCCTCATTTTTATAAAAAGCTATCGACCGGTACTGGGGCCCTCTGTCGGGGCCTTGACGATTTAAAGAGGTGGGGTCATGCGAACCAAAAAAAACTTGTACCAATTCGATAAAGGTAATTTCCTTTGGGTCATAATAGACCTCTACGGCTTCGGCATGCGAAGTAAGTCCACGGCCAACTTGTTCATAGGTAGGATTTTTTTCTGTACCGCCCGCATAACCTGAAACAGCTTCCTTCACACCTTTTACACTTTCGAATATGGCCTCTACACACCAGAAACAACCGCTGGCAAAATAGGCGGTCTCATATTTGGCCAAGTCTTGAGGAGCCAATTTTATGGTCTCTTTGGTAATTTCTGAAGTAACTTCCGCAACATTATTATCCCCGTTCTTTTTAGTATTCGATTGGCAACCTGTTGCAAATAAAAGTGTCAGTATTAAAATGGGTATCTGTATTCTTAGCATCGCATTAATTTTTATACTTAGTATCCATAATATACAAATACTTACGAAAAATAGGTCTAAAAAGTTTGGTACATCCCTAAAAAAGAAAACCGTTACTTCTCTTATTGTTCAATATATTTGATTCATGAATCCGTTGACAAAGTTGTTCCAAAGTTATTTAATTGAATCTATACCTATTCTAGATAAGACAATAACTAGAGAGCAGTATACTCCCTTGAATCTGTCTGCTGAAAATAGTGATTTAGTTGGGTTGAAGGTTACGGAACCCGATGTTTGTCAAAGTTATATCAACGCTGAGCTAAAAAGAAATGATGCAGAAGTCGCTTACGGCGGCTATTTGGAAAATCGTAGCCTCTATTCGGACAAGGCTGAATTTTCACGAGTAGGGGAGTCAAAAAGAACAATTCATTTGGGGGTTGATTTTTGGACGAAAGCCGGAACGACCGTTTTAGTACCCCTCAAGGGAAAGATACATAGTTTCAAAAACAATGATAGGCGAGGTGATTATGGCCCAACAATTATTCTTGTTCATGAAATAGCTGGTTTCAGGTTCCATACCCTGTACGGTCATTTGTCTTTGGAATCTTTACAGAACCTCAAAGTAGGAAAATCGTTCGAAGCAGGAACTGTTTTGGGAACTCTTGGAAATAAAGAAGTCAACGGAAACTATGCACCGCATCTTCATTTTCAAATTATAATCGATATGAATAATTGGTTAGGTGATTATCCTGGCGTCTGTGCCAAAGAAGACGTAGCCTTTTATTCCGAAAACTGCCCTGATCCCAATCTTTTGCTTAATGTTTAAGATATTGCTATTTAGTATCCTTAAGGGAGCTCTTCACAAAAAAATCCTTGGGTTTTCAATGTGGTAGAAATAATGTCAGCCCCAAGTTGTTGGGTTTCGACCCGGAGGATGTTATCACAATCCTCCAAGTCAAAATTCCAATAATCATTAGGGTCTATCAAGTTATTCAAAAGTGGGCGAAGCCTTCGTATTTGCTTCTTTCTGGTGACCGATGTCTTAAATACCAAAACTGTTTTCATATGATAGCCTTAATACGCTTGATTATCGTTCCCAGAAAGCTGGTGGCTCAATGCCCAAAGATCTTAAATATACATAGCCCTGTCCGCGATGGTGTATCTCATTGTCAATAAAATAGAATATCGAAGACATGACGGTTCCTTCGTACTGTCCAAAAATTTTAATGGTTTCCTGAAATTTTTCTATAGTAATTTGTGACCAATTCGCATTGATTTCTTCCGTAGCCCTGTCCCATAACTCTAGAATTTTGGCTTTGCTGTTGTCATGGTCAAAATGTTCTTTTAAGTCGGAGGTGTTGCCAGTCGCAATTTCTTGGATTCCCGGTCCCGCGATACCGAGAAGCTCCATGGTAAGTTGCGCAAAAGTGCGCATACCGCCAATGGAGTGGTTGAAAAAAGCTTCTTCAGGAAATGCTTCGATGACCCGTCGTGTTAGACTTCTATGCCCTTGCCAATGTTTTAGCAATTCTGAAGGGGTAATAACTTGGGCAGTTTCTTTTTGCTGTTCTACTATTGTGTTCATAAGATATGTTTTTAAGTGATTACTAATGTTATGAACAAAACTAAAACCAGTAGGTGACAGCCCTTTGTCAGTAGTAAAAATAAACGTCATAGTATTTTTTAAGTGACTTAATATTAGTTGTTTATGTAGTTTCGACTGTACGTTGAATTGTTTATATGCTGCTGACGAAGGGTTGTCACCAACCATACCTTTCTTTGTGTTGCAACTGAAAAAAAACCTATGATACTTCTCGAAATAATGCGACCGACTGATTTTAAAATGGCGGGTCGGATAACTGTAATGAAAGCGAAAAATGAAACCCTTCTTCAAGACAAGCTTTAATCTGAAGTCCTATCTTTGGAGTATATGTTATTCAATTATGGGTATTGATACTGTAAAACGCTTTGATCGCATTGTCGCCATATTGATTCAGATGCAATCAAAACGTATTGTAAAAGCTCAAGAACTTGCCGATCGCTTTGGCGTAAGTCTTCGGACCGTATATCGTGACATAAGAACATTAGAAGCTTCTGGTGTTCCGATAGTAAGCGAAGCCGGTGTGGGGTATTCCATTATGGATGGGTATCGACTTCCTCCGGTAATGTTCACCCGTGAAGAGGCCGGTAGCTTTGTTGCCGCAGAGAAGCTGATGCAAAAGTTCACCGATGCATCGCTTGGAGCATATCACAAATCGGCGATGTATAAAATAAAGTCCGTACTACGCGGAAAAGAGAAGGATTGGATTGCCGCTTTGGAGTCGCAGGTCATTATCGATCCCGCCCAAGTGCTGTTCAATGAAAAGATACCAAATGCACTTGAAGTTCTTTTTGAGAGTATGGCAGAAAAAAAACAGGTATTTTTAAAATATCAATCTTTGGAAGCCGATAAACCATCTGAAAGACATATCGAACCTGTAGGATTGTTTCACGAGAACAACTTTTGGTATGTATTGGGCTATTGCCATTTAAGAAAAGACTATAGGCAATTTCGTACCGATCGGATGATGGCCATTCGATGCATTGGACAGCCCTTTGAATTGCTACACGGTACAATTGATGAATACCGGAGCAAAAAAAGCGAGGGTAAGAAAACTAAGATCAGGATTCTTGTCGATAGAACTGTTGCCCGATATATTAAAAGTGGAAGTAAATCATTTGGTTTCGTTTCTGAGGAAATAAAAGATGATAAGGTTGAAATGACCTTTATGTGCGCCGACTTGGTACACGGTTTCCCCAGATGGTATATGATGTTCGGTGACCATGCTAAAATTTTGGAACCTGAAACCCTAAAAATCCGTGTCAAGGAACTCCTGAAACAAACAGAGCGCATGTTGTAACGTTTTTGAAAAAACAATGAACACGGTTAAAATTTACTAATTTAGCTCTTCTCCTTACTATAAGCTTTACTCCTTTTAGCGCTCCTTAAAGTACCCCATTCTTTTTAATAGTAGATATGATATCTCGCATTCGCGTCGATTTATGACATTGTTCACTGTCGTATCGATAAAAAACACCTTCTTCCGATAAGGTGTTTTTGGGGCCCGTTACGCTCATCGAACATTTTTTGCCTTTAATCCGAAGTTGGGCAACTTAACGAGTTTAAAAGGTTTTTGAACGAATGGAAACCCCTTATAATGGGGCCTGTGGCGTTTTATTTATATAAAACGCAAGTCATGAAAACTATCTTAACTATCACTTTTGTTCTTTTTATCGGAATGGCCGCCCAAGCCCAAGAAGCTAAAATCGATACCAATGTAGTTGAGGTTGAAATGGCCGATACCAAAGAAGTTAAGTTGGAGAGCAAGACTGAAGTTGCCCGTTTGTACAAGTTCAAGAATTCAAGGGTAAAAAAAGCTTTGGCCTTTACCACGAAG
>NZ_FNGV01000048.1 GCF_900103215.1 Kriegella aquimaris | reverse complement strand
CAAAAGGAATATTGCTAAATTTGAAATCAAACCGGAAGACATCGGATTTGGTAATACACTGAATATCAGCAATTAAATTTGACGTTAGTTGGAATATGAAAAAAACTTTGAGAAAGACTTTTACACTTGGATTTTTATTAATTGGAATTGTTGTTTATGGACAAGAATTTAATTTTGATATTCAAAATACGACACTAAACGAATATCTTGAAATGGAGCGGAAATTGGGAAGTGAGCAAATTCCGAATATCCGAAATCACGTTTCCGTTGAAAATGCTCAACCGATAAAATTTAAGCGTGAACAAAAGATAATTTCAGATTTAGTTGGATATTATTATTTCAAGAAAAAAGATAGTACAATGTCTCATATACTTTATGAATGGGACGAGAGTTTGCTGACTTTGAAAGCAAATACGAACGACAAAAAATCCAAGAAATATCAAAAGGCGCTTATTCGTAAATTCAACGAATTAGAAACAATGATTGCAGATATTTATGGTGAACCAAAAACCACAGGCGATTTATCAAACCTAAAACAAGCTAATGAAAAAGGCGGTTTAAAACAGAATGTAAAATGGTTTCCAAACGACAGTACAGAAATAGAAATGTACACTTCTGTATCAAACTATTATGAGAAAAAAGGAATGATGACAATTGCGCCAACTCATAGAATTAGACTTTACATTAGGAACACAAAAAAAGAAGCTAAAGTTGAGCCTAAATTGAGTGAGAAAAGGCTGAATACTTTGAAAATAATCTCATCAGAGTTCATTGAAACTTTGGGGAATAAAAACATTGCCAAATCAAAAGGTTATTTATCGACCTTGATTATAGAAAACGTAACGGACGGACAACTGAATACTCTAATTGAGAATTGGGATTTCACGAAGGAAACTGAATTAGTTTATAGCGGTATTCAAGTTGGACTTGATGGAAAAATTTTCACGATGCTAAATTTTAAGTATAAAGATGACTTTACTGAACCAGCTAAAGAATTGCTTAAAATGGTGTTTGATGATAACGATAAAGTTGTTGGAATTCAGCCAATAAAAACGCAAAATTGATTGCGGATAAAATACTGTGGGCAACAATGTATCCTATGAAAAGCCCTAGTCCAGTTCTCTAAAGTTAATTAATATTTTCTTTTTGCCTTAAACCACCTTTTTTATTTTAATATAACTTGCTCC